>JALHOP010000046.1 GCA_022842935.1 Myxococcota bacterium | reverse complement strand
ATTTCTGGGCAGAGTGGTGCAAGCCCTGCAAGGTGCTCGAGCCTGCGCTCGTCGACATTGCTCGAGCGCATCCAGAACTCGTGGCCATCCGACGCATTGACGCAGTTGATTGGGATAGCGCCGCGGTCGCGCGTCACCTGACGCCGAAGGGCTTCAACCTGCCGCACCTGAAGGTCTTCGACACATCGGGCACGTTGGTGATTGAACGTAGCAGCGAGACCGGGCAACTCGAGAACATGATCAGCAGCGTGCGCAGCCTCGTCGAAGCTGAAGCCGCGAAGCGCGCAAGGTCGGCGCCGGTGACAACGCAACCGCCAGTTGCTCCCGCACCGGGGATCGACCCGGCTCCACCGAGCCCACCTAGCCAGCCGGCGCGCGTGCAGCCTGCTACCGTAGTTCAGATTGCCGTGACGACGAATGGCTTCGAGCCCGCCAACGTTACCGTTCCAGCCGGCAAACTGGTGACGCTGAGATTCCAGCGGAAGGTCGAGCAAACATGCGCGACCGAGGTGGTCATGGAGGTCGACGGCAAGAAGATCGTGAAGGACCTTCCGCTGAATCAGCTAGTGGATCTGACGCTGACGTTCGCGAAGCCCGGCATCGTCCGCTACTCGTGTGCCATGGATATGATCCGCGGGTCGGTGACCGTGCAGTGAAGGGATCATCGCGACAGCACGCCGCGTAGCAGCGAGCGGCACGGTCCTCGGTCGAAGCGGACGGCACGCGGAAAGCGCTGACAGCTAATCGTTAACGATCTCGCCGGGACGCGGCAGCAGACAACAACAGCGCGAAGCCGGGGATGACCTGCCGCAGCGCGAGTCGGGGCGCCGGTGCGGACAAGAGCTCCAAGTCCAGGACCACCGTCAAGCTTGCCGGCTCGGCCATGTCGCTGTCATAGCACCGGGAGGACCGGTTCGGCGAAGGACCATCGACGTCACGGGCAAACGGACTTGGAATGATCCGGCATTACCTCGACGACGCGGGTGCATCATAAGGCGAGCGGGATGGCCCACCGCCAGGTTCGGCTCGTACGAGCGATACCCCGCCCGTTCGCGGCGCCCTCCATCCGTGACAACAGCGCCAGGTTGGTGCGAGCCTACGTCAGACGTATGATCGCCGTTGATGTAGATGACCCGTCGACGTGGCCGGCGCCCGTACGAGAGTGGGTCACCGAGCGGGCCGACGCTCACCGCGGTACGACCGAGTACACGAGCGATCTCAAAATCTACGAGGACCAAGACCTGCTGGGCCTGCTCCAGGGCCACCTTCTTCGCGCGTACCACTGCACGCGACTGCTTGATCACGAGCGAACAATGATCCTGGACCAGGGACTACGTCCGCTCAACGCTGAGCTGGTGACAGAGCGGATAAGGCGCGCGCATGAAGCTGATGCGATCACTGATCGCGAGCGGCAGGCGTTCGAAGCTGGGCATCAATTCGTGATCAAGGGGTGGGAGGAACGCGTCAGAATCACCGAGAGGCAGGTCTGCCTCGTGTTCTCAAGCAAGATTTTCGATGAGCACGTGCACGGGATCGAGCCGTTTCTCAGCACGTGGGGAGGGGAGGCTATCTACTTTGGGGTGGACGCCGAGTTCGGCGAGGCCAGCGAACATGGCAAGCGGATACGAACGATCGGGAGGCCGAGCATCGTCGTCGCGGACGTCGATCTGTCAGCGCGTCCATTCGGCGCCGAGCACTACATCGCGCCCTCTCTTGGCGCGTGCTTCGTCGGCATCCACCTCGGCCTTAAGGATGCGGGCGCGGAGATTTTCTATAGGGCACCGGTCCCCGCTGCGAACATCGTAGACATCTGGCATCCGGGCGCGCCTGGCTACGATCGCCACGTGCGGCTGCCGCAGCGTTGACCACCGAAAACTCAGGCGGGTGCCTGTCGGCCCCGGGCGTCGAGACCCGAGGTCCGGTCATCGACGTCGTTGGTGTCCGGGCCGCGGGCGACCTCGGCGATCGTCCGGGCCCTACTCGCGCGCGAGCCGCACGCGTCGCCGTCCGAAGCGAAACAACTCGTCGCTTACCGTTACCCACAACGCTAGCGCCCAGACGCTGACATCGCCCATCCTCATCAGCATGCGCCCCAGCGACCTCGCGCGATTCGACGCGCGCTATCCAGCCGGACCGGACGGAGCACCGGTCGCCGACTTTGCTTCGGCTCTTGGTCTGCGCGTCGAGAGTCTCCGGCGCCTCGATGCCACCATCCGTGGCGACCTCGACTTCGATGCGTTCGGAATCGGGTGGTGGCGCCCGGTGGGCGAGACGCGCGAGCACCGTCAGCGTCGCATCCTTGTCTCGGACTACCTGCTCGCGGCGCTTGAGGGCGTTGAATCCAACCTCATCGATCTCGCACTGCATTTTCTCGAGCTGCAGGGCGCGTGGGACCGGGAAGGAGAGCTCGTTCGGGACAGCGTCAAGGTCGAGAACGGCATCCCCGTGATGAAGTCCCCTCCGCGAACATGCCCTGCTCATGACTTGCCGCACGCGCTCGTCGACATGCACACCAA
>JALHOP010000045.1 GCA_022842935.1 Myxococcota bacterium | reverse complement strand
GGACTTCCTGGCCGACTCCGGTGCAGGCGTGCCGCACGCATCGATTCTATTCTTGCCTGCGACGACCGAACGCCTCGAGCCGTAGGCGACTAATTGTAGCTACCTAACTAGGTAGAGCGCGGCTGCTTTGAGTTGAGCCGTAGCGCGCCTGGACTGAGGTGGAGGAGCGTACGCTTTGGTACGTGACGACGCCGAAGGAGGCCATAAGCACGGATCAGCTCAAATGAGCTGTGCGGTACTCCAGCTAGAAGCGCAATCGAACGTTCGCGATGCAACCACTCGGACCGCAGGACGCTGTGACGGCAGGGGTTTCGCCGGCGCTTGCTCCGCTCAGCTCTGCGATCAGGAGGGTGACACCGACGCCGACCCCGACCACGCCGGCCGCGGCGAAGCCCCAAGCCAGGCCACGGTGGAGCTCGTAGCGTTCCACGATCGGTCGCTGGTCAAGGCTCGCGGGGCACTGGTTGCTCAACGGACCAAGGCGGCACTTGGAGTCGAGCTCCGAAGCCGCATCGTTCATCACGATGTTCTCGATAAGCGCCCCGATCAAGAATGCCCCGCCAACCCCCAAGAGAACGGCGGGCACAGTCAGGTCTGCTCGCCGCATCGAATCTCGAACCGGAGAGGACGGCTGAGTTACCGCGGCAGGCGCCTCCGGTTGCGTCGCGAGAGGAGCCGCGACCGGCACGGGCGTCGCCACGACCGCCGTTCCCGTCGCGGTGGCTGTGGGCGGTTGCCTCGCGATCGTTTCGTTGAGAGCGACTAGGCGCGCCTCCAGACGCCGACGCTCCTCCGCTTCAATCGTCGCGTCCAAAGCGAGGTACTGCTGCAGCGCATCGCGTGCGGCCACGGTGTCCCCCATGTCTCGACGCGCGAGGAAAATGTTGTGTAGCAGCGCTGGGCGGTGGCTTTGCTCGTACGCGAGTTGGAACTCACGTGCAGCGTCGGCGAACCGTCCTGAATTGTAGTAGGCCCGTCCGAGCCCGAAGTGCGCCCTCGCCTCGGCCTCTTGTTCGGGCGTGGCACTGGGCGTTGCTGGTGTCGCCGCGACTGGAGCGGGCGTCCGAGGCTCGCGCCTCGTGCGACGTTGGGCGCTTGCGAGAGAAAGTCCGCAGACGGCATGCAGCATCGACAAGGCAATCGCGAGTGAAAGAGAGCGCGTCATTGGAAGAGAGGGACGATACCAACCGCAGCGGTGCGCAGTCGCCGTTTTTTTGCGCGCAAAAACCGTCGGCTCGATCCTCCGTCTGTGGTTGCCAAGGAATCAACGCAAAGGTCACCCCTCGGGTGGCTGGCACCTCTGGGATTGCTGCTCGTGGCAATGGTCGGCGTGCCGACTCGCATTCTCGAGGCCGAAGGTCTACCTCGATACCGAGCGCTCAAGAGCGAGCTCGAACAGGTCCGGGTCGAGAACACCGAGAGCCAGCGTCGCGTAGACCAGCTCACTCGCGAAGTCCTGCGGCTACGGACGGATGTCACGGCAATCGAAGAAACAGCCCGCCGGGACTTGGGTTTAGTACGGGCCGGCGAGATCGTCTTCCAGTTCGACGATCGGTAGCCGATGTAAGACGTTCACCTACCAAAACGCGCGGGTTTTTGGACCGCGACATGCCGAATCAGCTAACGGCATGACTGGACAGATGAAGCGGTTGGCACACTCCATCCTGAAGGCGAAGCGAGCGCTGCGGGCGACGTACGGCTTTGTGGCGGCCGCGTCGTTCGGTGTGCTCGTCCTCCTTCGCACGTTCACCCGAGTGCCCGGCAGCGACCGATCGCTGGATATCAGCGAGAAGATCGAGTTCGCTGTCTTGGCGTGTGCATGGATCGGCGTGTTCGCGGCGCGTTTGATCGCGCGGACGAAAGAGCACGACGTCGCAGAGCGCAAATCCACGGACCTGGAGCTGGGGCTCCTTCTGCTCGTCGCCGCTCACGCTGTCGCCCAGTACGCTGCACCGTACGGCACTCCCACATACGCGCTCGTCTACGTCGTCGTCGCGTTCACTACAGCGTTTGCGCGTCCCCCGATGGGAATGATCTTTCTGGGTTTGAGCGTCGCTCTAGAAGCCACCGTCCACATGACGCTGGATACACAGGGCGACTGGCGGACCCTGCCGGTGCGCATTGCGTTGCTGCTGGTGTTCGGTGCGCTGCATTTCGCGTTTACGCAAGCCGAGATCACGCGCGTGCGGCTGCAATCCAAGCGAGAGCTTGACCAGGAGCGGGAGCGTCAGCAACGAGACGCTCGGCTTTATCGCCTCGTGCGCGCAAAGAGCGACACAGATGACCGGGATGAAGATCGCATCGCAAGAGCGAGCGTGGCGGAAGTCCGAGAGACAGGTTTCTACGTGCTCGATCTTCTGAAGAGAACGCTGGAAGCACAGACCTGCGTGCTCTTGCTCAGAGACAACGAAGACGGCGACAAGCTCATGATCGCCGAGTGTGCGAGCGACTCCGAGGACCTCGTGGCCGATCGGCTATCCCTGACGGAGGGTGCCGTTGGAGCGGTCGCTCATCGCGGCCTGATGACGAACCTCTCCCCCATTCGAGATGGCTATCGCGGCCTG
>JALHOP010000044.1 GCA_022842935.1 Myxococcota bacterium | reverse complement strand
GACAGCCGACTTCGAACTGATCCCAACTCGGATTAGTCCGCCACGAAGCGTCTGTTTCGAATCGCTCGACGCCACCCCGAATTCCGCGAACAGAAGTGACCTGGGGTGTGATTGCAGGTCGTGCGGGAGCTCCGACCCGCGCTGACAAAGGCCGACGAGATTGTGCGCGACAGCAAGGCAGAGCCGTTGCAGTAGGGAATTTCCACGTCACCCATGCACGGATGTTCCAAGCCCATGATGCTTCAACTCGGCGCAGAGGTCGAGCCTCTTCGCTATGTTCTCGCCGATGTTCTTCCGTTGATCGCGAAGGCGGCCCGGCACCCGCGCAGCGACGAGCCCCTGTACTTCCCCGCAGTCGAATCGCTGGTCGCCGACATCTCGACTTTCGTCGAGCGTGCGATCCTCACCACCATCGCGTCCGCGTGCGATCGCATTTCGCCGATGAAAATACAGGATGGACGCACTCTCTGCGTGCGCTGTCGTCGCGCCGTCACGCTCTTCTCTCGCTCCGGTCCGATCACCATCGTCCGCTCAATTTACGCGCCCGATGGCTTGCCCAACAGCGAGACGTACGACCCAGTGATCGCTGGATGCGGCGCCGTGAAGCACTGGGTCCCTGCGACCAGCGCTGCGATGGCCATGCTCGTCGAGCATGGTCCACAGTGAGAAACACAAGAGATCGCCTTGAAATTGCGACTGCTACTCTATGCGGGGAAGCAAACGCAGGCCATCGGCAAGCCCTACATGGAGCGTCGAGACACCGTCGAAGAGCAGTGTGCTCGCGCCGTCTCAGTGCCCGATAGACCTCAGGAATCGTGCTGTCAATCGATCGCGTGAGCCTACCCGTCGAGTGCGCGCGCAAGCGTCCTGCTGTGCGACCGAAGAAGAACGCTGCGAAGCGACCGATCGAGCGCCTGTTCGAGATGGCGTACTGCGGGACGATGAGCTGGCACGATTCACAAGGCAAAATACTGGGTGCTATCCGCTACGACCGAATGCCAAACGAGTCGATCGACGAGCTGTGTGACGCGCTTCGAGACGACTGCAAGGCGGCGCTCGCGCAGCGTCCGGAGCTCGCGGTGAGCGTGGTGTGCGACGGGGCGCACGAGCTCTGGAACGCCGCGGAGCGTTCGTTTTCGGCGGAGAACATCGCGTCCGCAGTGAAGAAGCTGCGGGACTTCTGGCAACTTCTTGAAAAACTGGGTCGCGCGATGATGTCGCGTTGGGGCAAGGACCGCGTCGCCCGCGAGATCGCCGTTTGGCGGCTGCGTCTTTCTCCGCATCCACATCCAGCAATCAGTTGGCCGGGCCGCGACATGACGAACCGCAATCACACCCCGCGCGCCGTGCAAACCGTCGACGAGCCGTTCTGCGCAGGCGGAACCTGCGGGCTCACAATGCCCAGCGTCGTGGCAGACGCGCTGGACACCGCTGAAGCGCGTCGTTGGTCCCGTGCTGCGGTCGTTCCCGTCGCTCCCTCTGCGCGTGCCGCGTTGCGCGTTCGCGTCTGTGATAGGGTCCGCGCCCGCTCCGAGAACCCATGCGTAAACCAGTCGAAATCGCACCGCCCAGCGGCAAGCTCGGCGTCCTTCTGCCCGGAATGGGCGCGGTCGCCACCACCTTCGTCGCTGGCGTCGAGCTCATCCGCCGTGGCCTGTCCAAGCCCGTCGGCTCGCTCACGCAGCTCGCGACGATCCGCCTCGGCAAGCGCACCGACGGTCGCTCGCCGAAGATCTCCGACTTCGTCCCGCTCGCGGGCCTCGCGGACATCGAGTTCGGGGGGTGGGATCTCTTTCCCGACAACGCCTACGAGGCCGCGAGCGAGGCAGGCGTGCTCAGCAAAGAGCACCTGGCCGAAGTGCGGCCGTTTCTCGAGGGCATCCAGCCCATGCCCGCCGTGTTCGACCCCGGATACGTCAAGCGACTGATGGGCCCGCACGTGAAGAAGGGCACGTCCAAGATGGACCTCGCCGAGCAGCTCATCGCGGACATCGAGCGCTTCAAGCGCGACAAGGGCCTCGAGCGCTGCGTCGCGATCTGGTGCGGATCCACCGAGGTCTATCGCGAGCCCACCGAGACGCACGCCTCGCTCGCCAACTTCGAGAAGGGCCTGCGCGAGTCGTCCGACGACATCGCTCCGAGCGCCATCTACGCCTACGCGTGCCTCAAGGCCGGCGTGCCGTACGCCAACGGCGCGCCCAACCTGTCCGTGGATTTTCCGGCGATTCACGAGCTGGCGCGAGAGCGGCAGCTCCCCATCGCCGGCAAGGACTTCAAGACCGGCCAGACCTGGATGAAGACCATCATCGCGCCCGGACTCAAGGCGCGCATGCTCGGGCTCGAGGGCTGGTACAGCACCAACATCCTCGGCAACCGCGACGGCGAGGTGCTCGACGACCCCGAGAGCTTCAAGGCCAAAGAGGTCACCAAGCTCGGCGCCCTCGAGTACATCCTGCAGCCCAAGCTCTACCCCGAGCTCTACGAGGGCTTTCACCACGTCGTTCGCATCAACTACTACCCGCCGCGCGGAGACAACAAAGAGGGCTGGGACAACCTCGACATCTTCGG
>JALHOP010000043.1:1259-2593 GCA_022842935.1 Myxococcota bacterium | reverse complement strand
GTGAGTGCCGATCGGTTCCGACACACCCTGTTGGCCGTAGCCTGCGATAAGGAAGTTCGTGCGGATGTCTGCGGTCGTGAGCGGGGTCGTAGAGACGACCATCGGTTGAACGTCGATAATGTCTTCGGCGAGTTGAACGATGCCCAGATCCGCGCCGCGACCACCAAGACCACCATCGCGCACGACGTGAACCTCACCGCTGATGATGCGGATGTTGTGCGTTGGATGTGCCGCATCAACTCCGAGGCGGAACCACTGCTCGGTGTATCCGTACGAGTTCTTGCCTTTGTACTTCTCGATGCAGTTCGCTGCGGTGAGAACCGTATGCGGGCCAATCAAAGTGCCGGTGCACTTGTTTTGAATGTCTCCGCCGTTTGCGTTCGAGATGAGCTCGACGATCGAGCCAACCGGCTCAAGCGTTCGAACGTTTCCACCGGTGAAGCCACCGATGATCTCTTGCTCCTTACGAAGCACGTCATCGTCACTCGCGACATTAGCTGTGCAACCAAGTGACAGCGCGAACAGAACGACGGATGTGCGACGTACGAAGCTATTTAACGTATGTATTTGCATAGAACCTCTTCGGGAAGGCGCGAACGCCAATCGTCGGACGTGCTAGCAAACGAAGCTCGAGTGACGACCAACACTTAAGTCAGTCTCGGATAGATTTCGCGACGGGCGTCAACGTGGCGATGACAGTCCTCCTTTTTGTTGGTTCGCGGCGCCAGCAGGTTCGTTGCCGTCAGATGCCGTAAGGCAAGCGCCGCAATCGCACGGCCAAACCGTGAGCAGAATCCAGCCAGACTCCCGCGCCAACGGCAGTGGCACGAACTCTGCGTAGGTCGTCTTCGTACCCTCGGAGAACAGAACATGATCTCGATCTTGCGCCTGACGCTTGCTCTCATCGTCGCCGGTTTCGCGCTGTCCTCCGACGCCGCGGCGCAAGCTGGCCATCACACTCGGCCTGTCGTGACGCCTCGTGTACGAGGAGGCCGCGTGGTTGGCGCGCGAATTCGGACGACACTTCGATCGGGTGCCTACCATCTCGAGGCAATGCTCGTGCTGCTCAAGACGGACAATCTTCCTCCATCGGACGGAGCCGCACATCGCCAAATCGTTGCAAACATCGGGCCCCACGCGGACAGCCCGTTCGTTCGATATCGTCATCCCGCGCCCATTCAGGTGGGCGATGCGGACCGACACTGGGACACCCGGAGCCAAGACGTGACCATCGATGTCGACTACGGTGATGGACCGCAACGCGCCGCGCTACTCGACCAGCGAGGCGCTGCTCGAGGAGGCGCTCGCGCACGCCACCGCGCGCGGGTTCGGAA
>JALHOP010000043.1:0-1249 GCA_022842935.1 Myxococcota bacterium | reverse complement strand
ACGGCGACGGACCGAATCAGCTCCGACCGGGAGAACGAGTTGAGCTCGTGACGGGCTGGCCCGATCGCACGTTGGCGCACTGGATTCACATCCACGGATACTTTCCGCACAACAACGATCCCACCAACATGTTCACGCTGCCCGCGGGGAACAACCGCACAACCGCGGCGAGCTCGGCGGCGAAAAGTCGGGTGCAGGCGAACGCCGCATCCACGCCACAGGCCGCGACTCGACAAGCCACATCGCGCTCTCGACGCGCAACGCGCCCGAGCGGGGCGGCCGCGCCGACGGCTTCCCCAGCCAGCAGGCGCCGACGCCCTGCACGCGCGGCTGATTGAGCAGCCGCAGCTTCGACAGTTGCGCGCGAACGCCGCGCCTCTATTTCCGCTGATTGAGCGCTATCGCCGCCGCGACGGTGTCGCGCGGCAACAAAGTCGCATGGTTGGTCATCTACTCGCCAAACCCCCAGGCATCGCCGAAGGGACTGCTGCCGCCGACGTGTCGACCGCCTGTAAGCAGCGCACCGCCGGGTGCACTGCTCATGGCCGCAAAGCGACGAGGTGGAGGCGATACCGCAGGTGCCAGTGATGTCCAAAGGCCGGTCGTGCATTTCGAAAAGCAGCGAGAGCGCGGTAGGTACGCGGACGCGCCGTCGAACGCCGCCCAGACGAGTATGTCCTCGCGTCCTTCGACGAATGCGATGCGATCGGAAGGACCGGAGCACACTGTCCAAGGGTGATCGAGGGTGCTCCAGACGTTGTCGCGATACTTTCGCAAAGTAGTGTTAATGCCCGGTGCGCCGCCTCCGCAAAAGAGCACGCTCTGATCTGATGGGTCACGCGTCGCGTTGAGATCGCCACCCATATCCGGCGAGGTGCCGATCGAACTCCACGTTGCTCCGTCCCATACCCAGACGGTTCGCTCGAACGAGGCTCCCCGCTGCCCACCGACAAGCAGTACACCGCCCGCTTCGCGGTCGTAGACCATCGCGTGATCGAAGCGGTTGCGGAGCCCCGTGCTCGGATCGAACCGACGCCAAGTCACCCCGTCCCACTCCCAAACTTCATCGTCATCCGGTGACGGTGTGCCACCGAACAACACCGTTCTGTTTCGGGCGGGGTCGTACGCCATGGCTGCGCTCGAGCGCGCCGCGGGTCCCGAGCTCGCCATTTGACGCCAGCGTCGTCCGTCCCATTCCCAGGTCGCGGAGCTCGCGCCGAGTCGGCCGCTGCCTCCGAAGAGCACAGTT
>JALHOP010000042.1 GCA_022842935.1 Myxococcota bacterium | reverse complement strand
GATGAACTCGGACTCGGCGCTGCTGATGGTGAACTTGAGCAGCGCGCTCGTCGAGCCGATGAACTTCGCCCGTCGAAGGATGGGCTCTTCGCACTCTGGATGCGCGATGACGACGGCCTTGGGGTGGCGAACCTCGAGGTCGATGAGCTTTCGTTCGCTGAACGTCTCGTGCACGACGCAGGCGCCTCGCCAGAGGGTCATGTCTCGACCGGTCTTCTGGATGAGGTATCGGCCGAGGTTGCGGTCTGGCGCGAACAAGATGGGCTGCCCTTCGGGCACCGAGCGAACGATCTTCTCGGCGTTGGACGAGGTGCAAATGCAGTGCGAGTGCGCTTTCACGCCCGCCGAGCAATTGATGTACGAGATGACGTAGTGGTCGGGGTGCTTGGCGACGAAGCGCCCGAACTGATCCGCGGGGCACCCTTCGGCGAGAGAGCAGCCTGCGTCGAGGTCCGGCAGGATGACCTTGCTGCGCGGATTGAGGATCTTCGCGGTCTCCGCCATGAAGTGAACGCCGGCGAACACGATGACGTCGGCGTTGGACTTCTGCGCGGCTTGCGCGAGCTGCAACGAATCACCGACGTGGTCGGCGATGTCCTGGACCTCGCCGTCGACGTAGTAGTGCGCGAGGATGATGGCGTTGCGCTCCTTGCGGAGGCGCTGAATGTCTTGGACGAGGTCGTCTTGGGTCATGGCCTTCCCTGCGGGATATGGGAGGCCCAGTGTACTTCGCCAATGGACCGATGCGTGTCGCCAACCGAAGGCGGGGCTGTTCTAGCTGTCCGATGACGGGGTGAGCAGCTTGGTGCCGACGACGGCCCCGAGCTTGTTGACCGCGAGCGCCTCGACCACGCGGTGAACGCTGGCCCGATCTTCGTCATCGTCGTAGCGAAACCGAATGCCCATGCCCGCCGGCTGCGCGTCGGTCGCGTCCACCGCTTCGACGCGCCACGCAACGGCGCCCTTGAGTCGAAGGGGTTCGGCCAGGTCTGGAACCGAGAGCTCGAAGACGAACTCCGTTCCGATGGGCAGCGGCTTGGAGGTGGCGATGAAGGTCCCGCCCTTGGAAATGTTGCGGGTGTAGTCGGCGAAGAAGCTGTTGACGCGCTTGTATTCGACCCGCAAAGCGATTGGAATCCGCCCGCCTTCTCGGCGGTCGGACGGATCGGGGTCGCGGCTGCTTTCGTCGCTCATCGTGTCGAGATCAGTGGCACCGTACGGGCGACGTCCGAGCGGCGTCAATTCTGTGGCCGGCGGTCGGCGGTCGTCCCTCCATGTTTCGCCCAAGGATCGATGAAGTGTTGTTGTTGAAACGAGCACGATGGAGTACGGTCCCGCGCAATCGATCGAGAGGTGTCGCGCTTTTCAGCGGCCTTCTCGCCGAGGGTCGACCAACCTGCTGCCTGCTGGCGGCCGGCCGGCCGTGCGACGAACGCGCGCCCGTGCGCTGCGGCTTCCAGGGGCAAAAGCCGCGCGCATGACTGACACCGACGCATCGCTTCTCGAGCTGGCCCGCGGGGGCGACCGCGCCGCGTTCGGCAAGCTCGTGCGAAAGCACCACGCAAGAGTTCACCGGCTCGCGCTGCACCTGACGGGGAGCAGGGGCGAGGCGGACGACGTGGCGCAAGAGACCTTCGTTCGCGCATGGAAGGCCATCGATCGCTTCGACGGTCGGGCAGAGCTGTTTACGTGGCTCTACCGCATCTGCGTGAACGTGGCGCTCAACCTCAAACGTTCACGAAAGCGCGAGACGGCGGACATCAACGATCCGCGGGTTCCAGAGCCGATCGCCGATGGCGTCGGCGCCGATCCGCACAGCAGCGCCGCCAACGCGCAGGCGTATCGCGCGCTGAGCACGGCGATGGACGGACTCAGCGAGTCGCTTCGCACCACGCTCGTTCTCGCGTGCGTCGAGCAGGTGCCGTACGCGGACATCGCCGAGGCGCTCGGATGCAGCGAAGGGACCGTCGCGTGGCGTGTCCATGAAGCGCGGCGCAAGCTAAGGGACGCGTTGGGCGACGACTGGTTGGCAGCAATGGATGCACAGGCGACAGCAGAGCCGAAGAAGGGAGGTTCTCGTGGACGATAAGCGCAAGCGGGAGCTCTCGGCGGCAGTCGAGCGCGGCCTCGACGACGCGACGGTGCAGAAGCTCGTCGCGAACGACGCCCAAGCGAAGGCGTACCTCGATGGTCTAGTCGCGGTAGACCGCGCGCTTCGCGCGTGGCCCGTGAAAGAACCCAGCGGTGTCGACGCGTTTGTCGACAGCGTGCTCGCGCGGCTCGACGAGAGCCCGCGCGACGAATTCGACCCGCTCGCCGCGCCGTTTGCGGACGAGCGAGAGCAAGAAACCCCACGTCGTAATCACTCGGAGCACCAGGCGATGTCGCAGTCGAAGGATCAGGACAACGAGGACGATCTCGAAGGCCTCGCGGCCCTCATGCGCCCGAGCCGAACCGGCTCGTCTGCGAGCGTCCCCCCGCCGCCCGTTTCGTTGCGGCCGGGTCCGGCGCTCACGGACGACGCGATGGACGAGAGCTCGGGCATCGTCGACATCAAGCACCTCGCGGCGATCGCGAAGCGCGCGTCGATTCCTCCGGCGGCTGAAGCGCCCCCCAAGAGCGAGCCCGC
>JALHOP010000041.1:603-2741 GCA_022842935.1 Myxococcota bacterium | reverse complement strand
CGACTCGCGCAGGATATTTTCGAGCACCTCTCTGGCTTCCGTCTCTCCGGAGGTGTGCGCTCGATGATCTCAGTGGTCATGGAGGCGCTCCAAGATCTTGCCGACCAGCAGCTCGGCGTGGTCGTGAGCTTCGACCAAGTATTCGATGCGGTGGAGAACGACCTTCTCTCTCAGGAGTACCTCGGAGCATCTGGCGTTCGCGCTATTTACGAGTCCGACGAGCGCGTCCCGAACGTGCCGATCGCGGCGCCCCGTGTGCTCAAGGTGCTGTGGCTGCTCCAACGTGTCACGTGGGTCCCCCGGGTGCCGGAGACGCTGGCCAAACTTCTTGTTCGTGACCTGACCACGGAGGTTGCGCCGCTGCGCGCGCAGGTCGAGGCGACGCTCGACGCGTTACAAGAGGCCGGCTACGTTGCGCGCGATGAGGCCACTGGCGAGTGGAAGTTCCTCAACGAGCGCGAGCGAACGATCGAACAGGCCATTCAGGAGATGGTTCGCCGCGACGGACCCAAAAGCATTAGCGTCGCCGCGGTCCGCCGCGCGTCGCAGCAGCTGTGCAAGGACGAGGTCATTACGCGCAAGAAGCTGGGCAACTTCGCGGTTACCCACGGTGTGACCAAGGTTCCGTTCTCGTATGGCGTACACCTCGACGGTGAAGCCATCGAGACCGGACCCGAGCTAGAGGTTGTGTTCGTGAGCCCATTGGCGTCCGGGCGCAAGCAGAGCCTGGAAGAGTTCCAGCGGCTGAACCAGGCGGGCGGCGCTAAGGGCAAGACGGCATGGTGGGTCGCCGACGTACCCGAGAAGCTCGAGGCGCGGTTCAAACGCTATGAGGCCCTCGTCAAGATTACTGGCGACAAGCGATTCACCGAGGACACCTCGGCCGACACGCAGGACGCCTTGTCAGAGAAACGTAAGGAGCGCGACGAGCTGCGTGCTGCGCTCGTGCGCGATCTGGAGCGCGCGTTCCTGACGGGGACGATGTTCTACGGTGGGCAGGAGGTCAGCCTCGAAGCCGCATCCGACCTCAAGGAACCACTCAAGACCGCGCTGGCGTCCGTGATCCCGAACGTATACCCGCGGTTCGCGATCGCCGATCGTCCGTTCGACTTCGCGAAGCACCTCAAGGCGCTGCTCAACCCAACCACGGCCGAGCTGCACAAAGTGGCGCCCGAACTCGGCCTATTCGACACCCAGGGCAGCCTTCAGCGCGAATCGTCGCTCGTAGCGCAGGTGTTGGAGGTGCTCGCAGACCTGCAGGATGAGGATACGGATGCAGAGGGCGCGCGCCTGCTCGATGCCAAGGACGCCAAAGGCTTTAGGGGCTTTGGTCGCGCGCCGTTCGGGTGGCCCGATGAGCTGATTCGTCTCGTGCTCGCCGCGTGCTTGCGCGCGGGTGCGGTGTACATCGAGCAGCAGACAGCTGTCGGTCCGACGGCAATCTACGACTATAAGGGCGCTGACGAGATATTCACCAAGATCACTCATTTCAAGAAGGCGACGTTCCGCATCGCTGAGACGAGCCTGTCGGTCGATCAGATCAAGCGCGCGAGCAAGGCGCTGATAGCGATGGGCGTCAACGGCACGCCGGAGTCGGGAAACGCAATCGCGGGGGCGGTGAAAACGCTCGGCCTGTCCCTCAAGTCGCGGATCGCCGACGCGCGAGTACGTTCGCAGCAGGGCCTTCCGGTCGCCGACGCGATCCTCGGTGCTGAGGCCGCGCTGACTGAGCCGACGACAGCGAAGGATCCCACGGCGGTCGTTACGGCGTTTCTCGCGAAAGAGGCTGTTTGGAAGGCCCTGTACCAGGCGGCCGAGGCGCTCCGCCACTTCCTTGACGCAAATCGACATCAGGACTTCGAGCGTTCGCGGCGACTCATGTCGCTTGCATCGGATCACTCGCTTCCCGACACGCACGCCAAGAAGCCGGCGTTCGAGCAGGCTGTGAAGGATCTCGACGCGATCATTGCGGAGAAGGCGGTGATCGAGCGGTGGGCAGACTACCGCTCAGCGTTCGACACGGCGTTCGCAGCGTATCGGGACGCATACACGCAGCGCTATGACGAGGTTCGCAGCGCCGCCGAGACCGAGCTGGCAGCGATCCACGCGAGCGATGCCTACAAGAATGCGCCGGCGGA
>JALHOP010000041.1:0-593 GCA_022842935.1 Myxococcota bacterium | reverse complement strand
GTCGGTCGCACGTGTCACTATCCCGCACTGAAGCTATCAAACGTCGAAGCATTGATCGACGCAGCGGGCAAACGGAGCCTCACCACGCTGGAGCAGGCCCTCGTGGCGCTGCCGGCCTATCGCTCGCAGGTCGAGAACGAGCTTGCGGCGCTCTCGCAGCCGCCCCCGCCACCGCCCACGAAGATCCACGAGTGGCGCCCAGTGGCGGCGTTTCTGGGCAAGCGGTTCGCCACCGAGGACGAAGTCGACGCCGCGCTCGATTCAGTGGCGAAAGAGCTGAAGGGCCGCATCCGCGATGGCTTTACCGTGGTGGTGAAGTGACGTCGACCGACGCGACGACGACCGACGCGCCCGCGGCGCAGGCGCTGTCCGACAAGCTCAAGGAAGCCGTAAGGTCGTGGGTGCCCAAGGTGCGCCTTGCGCTCGATAAGGAGTTCACGGCACAGCTCGACCGGCTTGGCCTCAAGCGCAACGGCAAGCACACGCCGATCGACAGTATGAAGCTGCCCGACCCGCAGCTAGCGATCCGGCGGCGCGTCGAGGCGCTCGTCACCCGCGAGACCCAGTCCGAGGGCACGACCGAGCGCGTCTTT
>JALHOP010000040.1 GCA_022842935.1 Myxococcota bacterium | reverse complement strand
CGAAACGAATTTCGGCATCGAGCCCCGGAGCGCGGCCCCCACGTGCCGCGCAACGCCCCGACGGACGACGGTTGAAGGGCAGAGGATTTGCTAGGGAGCAGGATGGGAATCACACCCAGTTCAGCGCTGGGGCGCGCCCCATTCAGGTTTCCAGCTTCGGTGCGACGGCCCGCTCGCGATGCTAGCGTCTGTCTGATGCGATGCGTGTTTGTCTCCGCGCTCTTCGCTCTCGCGCTGCTCACGCAGGCGCGCGACGCTTCGGCGTGCCGGGCGATCCAACCCGGCGGATGCGACCAGTGGGTGCGCAGCAACTACATCTCGCTCGTGAGCATCAGCGTCGCGCCAACCGCACTCTTGGCGACGGGCGTCGGACTGGCGGTCGTCGGGTTGATTCCGTCGGATCGACCGATGCCACGCGGACTGGTGGTCGCGTCGCTGGTGGTCTCGTCCGTCGCCACTGCGGCCAACGCTGGTGTCGCGCTCGCGATCGCGATCAACGCCGACTGGATCGGCGCGAGCGTGCTCGGCTGGACGGGTCCCGCCCTCGCCCTGAGCGCCGCGTCTCTCGGCGTCTCGGCGTGGGCGTATCGCTTTCGAATGGCTCCCGTCACCGTCGCGCCGACGGTCGCGCCCGGGCTCACGACGCTGGCCGTCGGCGGGCGTTTTTGACCCGAGCGCTGGCGCGTACAGCGACTTCGGCGCGCAGCGTCGCGAGCGATCGAGCGCGGACGAAGTAGTCCGCGACAGCGTCGGCGGATCGCGGATATACTAACGGACATGGTCGTAGCGATCGCGAAGAGTCGACTCGAGTCCAGCGTCGAGGTCTCTACCGACGCGCAGGCGGTTCGGCTCTTCGATGACAGCGGCGGATACGAAGCGTTTCGTCTCACCGACGGCGGCGCAACGCTCTACGGTGATGATCGCTCTCGCGGCGGGGTCGCGTTCATCGACGTCGCCAGCGGAGAGGTCTCCTCGGTGCTCTCTGTTGGAACAATCGGTGAGGCTCTCGTCTCACCGGACGGCAGTCGGGTCGCGGTTCAGGGATGGGACGACCGGCCGTATGTGCGGCTGTACTCGCGCAGCGGGCAACTGCTCGGTGAAGACCGGCGCCTCAAAATGCAGCACGCGCGCATCGCGTTCACCGGTGACAGCCAGCGTCTGGTGATCGCACACAGCTGGTTCTCGCGCCCGTGGCCGCTGCACATCTTCGATCGAGACGGCAACGACCTCGGTGACTTCAAGGTCGACGTTGATCCGTCCAGACTCGCGACGGTTGGGCCCACCTCGATTGCCGCCCACGGCGCGTGGAACGGAATGCAGTTCATCGACGCCGTCGCCCGCGCCAAGAGCGAGATCATCGGTCACGATGTAGCAGCGGTGTACACGCTCGCTGTCGACGGCGATCGCGTGATCGCAGGCTCGCAGACCGGTCTGGTGATGCTGTCTTCTCTCCCTGGCACCACCGCGGCGTGGCCGTCTACGGAGTCTCTGCTCGACGCGCGCCTCGAGCCTCTCGCGGCGCTCGTGAAGCGACTGAAGAATCGGCTCGCGAAGGCTCGTTCGGGAGCGCACAAGCGCGATCTCGAAGCGCAAATTCAAGCTACGCAGAGCACCCTGCAGAAGCCTGAGTTCATGAGCGACCGAGGCGCGATCTTTCCTGGCGTCGGCGGAGAGTTGTTGGATCTCACCCTGGCGGGAGACGACATCGTTGCCGCATCTCGGACAGACGTCGTTCGGTTCTCGATGGCGACGTTGCGAGAGGACGTCGTGCTCGCTAGCAGCCCTGCAGGCGGCCTTCACGTGAGCCTGACCCTGCGGAGTCGCTACGGACGTCGGCTGCTCGTCGAAATCTCCCACAAGCGACGCGAGCTTTGGGTGATCGACATGGGCCAACGCTCCATCGCCGACCCAGCTACGACGCGCGCGACGAAGCCGAAGACAGCTTCGAAATCGACGTCGTCCGCCACGAAATCATCGCCCGAAACAACGGCGAAAACGCCTGCAAGACACGCATCGAAGCGCCCTGCCAAAGAGCCTTCTACCAAGAGAGGCACCGGGTGAGTTGACGGTTGACTCGCAAGCACTTCCGCCGTGCGTTGCACAGAAAGCGTCATCGACGACGGAGCCAGAGCCAGCCAAACGCCAACGCCACGATGAGCAACGCGCCCAAGCTGTCGCCCACACCCATCACAGGCGAAGAGCCAACGCGCACCTCGCGAGGGTGTGATTCCCATCCTGCTCACGAGCGCAGGAGGTGCACGGATCTCCCAGAGGCACCGAAATGCCGACGTCTGAGACAGAACGTATCGCCTGAGAATCAAGGGACGAAACGACGTTTGGCCTCGAGCCGCAGAGCGCGGCCCCCACCCGCGCTGCCGCGCGCCCAATGAGCAGAACGACAGTGGGCGCAGTGCTGAAGCCCCCACCCGCGCTGCCGCGCGCCCAATGAGCAGAACGACAGTGGGCGCAGTGCTGAAGCCCCCACCCGCGCTGCCGCGCGCCCCGCCCCCGCCTGGAACGGCAGGGGCGGCGGCTTCGCATTGGGAAAATGCTAGCGAAAGCAGCGTACGTGTATCGTGATGGCCCTTGCTCTGCAAGGGCGAAGCATTGGTCACTCGAGCATCGACGCACACGAATCGATCGAAGTGCAGCCATTGCAGAGCAATGGCCATACAATCAACTTGCTTGGTTGAATCCTACGATTTCGCAATGCGAAGCCGCCGCCCCTGCCGTTCCAGGCGGGGGCGGGGC
>JALHOP010000039.1 GCA_022842935.1 Myxococcota bacterium | reverse complement strand
AGAAGCCCGAGCGTCGCCGTGCCGACCTCACCCGCGAGGTCGAGCTGATCGACCTCGCGATGGCCGCCCTCCGCCGCGGTGATGCGAAGGCCGCGCTCGCCGCGGTCCGCACCCACGCCCTCGAGACGAACGGCGCGGGGCAACTCGCCGAGGACGCCGCTGCCATTGCCATCGAAGCCCACTGCCAGGGCGGCACCGGCGACCACGACGCACTCCTCAGCGCGTTCGACCGCAAGTGGCCACGCTCGTCGCAGCGGGCTCGAATCGCCGCCGCATGCGACCGCTAGCTGCGTAGCGCCTCCTCGGCACCACCTGCCTCTCCGATGCGAGCCTCGCCGATTCGCGGGGCGCGGAGGGCGTGCAGCCGAGCTGCGAAGTCATCCTCACGTCCGCCGATGGCACGCGCCGCAACCTGCCGACCTGCACGAGTGGCGCGACGCCGTGCTTCACCATCGCGCCCGACGCCGCGGCCTGCGCCGAGACGATCGATCACCTCCGGCTCACCGTGACCGGCGCCGCCCCCGGCGGTCGTATCGTCGCGAGCTGCGAAGCGCTCGTCGACTGACCCTCGGGCATCTGATGTCCGACACGCGGACATCCGGCGCTCCCGGTGTCTCGCGCCTGAACGCCGACCGGGACCCTGTGCAGCACGTATGCTACAGGGCGGATGAAGAAGACCAGCAGGCAGGTCATCGCCTTGCGCGACGCGGTGTACGCCAAGGACCTCGCGGCCGTCGAGAAGGCCTTGAAGAAGGTGCCCGACGCCGACGCCGAGCCCGTCAACATGATCTCGGATCGCAGCGTGCTCATGGCCGCGATCGCCTCCGATGCGCCGCTGCCGATCATCGCGGCGCTGGTCGAACGTGGCCACGCGAAGCCGACCTTCACGACCGCAAAAGGGGAGAGCCCGATCTCGCTCGCGCAAGAGAAGCAGCGCAAGGACGTGATCGACTACTTCCAGGGACGAGGTCACGAGGTCACGTTCATCGCGGGAAGCGATCTGCCGCAGGAGGAGAAGGACCGTCGCTTCGCGAAAGCCGTGATGGACTGGACCAGCGACGCGCTCGCCACGCGGCTCTCGGAGCACCTGGCCAACGGCGCCTCCCCGGCGACCCTGATCTGGGAGGACTACTACGCGTTGCACTACCTCTGCCGGCACGGGGTCAAGGACCGTGCCGCCTATCGGGTCCTGCTCGACGCCAAGGTTCCACTCGTCACGAAGTCGTTGCGGACGCCCTTGCACGTCCTCGCCGAGGACAGCGGCGAGGCCGCGCTCGTCGGCCACTTCGCGGGTGCGGTCGAGGTCGATGCCGTCGACGCCAATGGCAATACCGCGCTGCTCCTCGCCGTCAAGGCGAGTCGCGGTCAGGACTCGGAGCTCGTCGACGCTCTCGTGGCCGCCGGCGCGGATCCCGCGCGGAAGAACAAACGCGGGAAGGCACCGCTTCACTTCGCCAAGGGCAAGCTCAAGCAACGCTGGGACGCGAGCGCGCCTGGGGGCGAGCCCGCCACGACGGCCTTGCTGGCCGCGATCTCGAAGAACGACGTCTCGGGCGTGATGGCGGCCCTGGCGGCGGGTGGTAACCCGAACCTCGTCGACACGACGGACCAAGCGTGGGGGCCTCACGCCAACACGCAGCACGTCGCACCGGTGCACCTGGCGTGTGTCTACGGCATCGAGCAACCCGTCTTCGACGCGGTGATGGCGCATCCGGGGGTCGACGTGAACGTCAAGACCGAGGAGCACTGGACCCCTCTCCACTACGTGATGGCCTTCGCGCAATCATCGCCGTGGCGCCTCCGTGCCGATCGCCTCTTCGCGCTTGGCGCCAATCCGAATGCCAAGGCCGACGACGGCACCACCGCGCTGTTTCGCGTGCGCAACCTGCACCGCGCCGACGACCTCATCGCGGCCTTCGACTACCTGGTGCAGCACGGCGCCAATCCCAATGTGAAAGACGCGAGCGGCGAGACGATCCTCGACCAGGAGGCCGAGTGGATTCAACGGTTCTCCCAGGTCCGCAGCAAGCCAGACTTCGTGCGGTACCTGGTTCACCTGGTCGCGAACGGGGTCAAGGCACGGAGCCACAAGGCGGTGCTGCAATGGCTCGCCACGACGGGCGCAAGATACGCGGACGTCAGCGCGGTGGTGAAGGTCACGCCAGCGGCGGAGCAAGCACGCGTACGCGCTGGTCGTCAGGCTGCGGCCGCGGCACGGTTCGCCGAGGTGACAGGCGGGGCGCTGGCTTCCCTGACCGGGGCGCGGACCACCTTGCGTCTCCACGGGGAGACGAAAGATGTCGCGCTGTTCGATTGGTTCGAACTGCTGCAACAAGGCGACGCCGACGAGAACGAGTTTGCCGACGAGATCATGAACAACCAGATCGACGTCGAGCGCATCCCCGACGTCGAGACCTTCGCCTGGATCCCGTTTGGAATCGTGGGCATGACGGGCGAGCTGGAGACGTACGACGAGATGGGTGTCGAGGGCACCCTCTACCTGCGCCTGGATCTCGCGGAGCGTGGCGACGCGCCGGTCGTCCTCGACGGAGGGCGGACCTCTGACGACCAAGCCGACCGCCCACTGCGCTTCCGGGCCTTGTGGCAAACGCTCGAGAAGCGGTGAACGAGTAGGTGCACCGCGTCCGGGTCATGTCCGCGCCGCGGACGTCGCGTCCGAGATTCGGAACCACCGGACGAGGTGCGCCCGTGATCTCGCGAGGTTGAGGTCGGCGCGCCCGTTGCTGGTGCAGCCCGCATGGAGTCACTGGC
>JALHOP010000038.1 GCA_022842935.1 Myxococcota bacterium | reverse complement strand
TATCCATGGCTTGAGCCTCTCGCCGGGTAGACTCACGAGCGCATAGGCGCCGGTGGCGCCGCCGATCATGCCGGGCACCACGAGGCGCAATACGAGTCGGCGGTCAACGTTGCCGAGTCGCCAGTGCGCAAATCCAGACGCGCCCGTTGTGAACACCTCGGCTGCGTGAACGCAAGCGCTCGTAGTGGCCGGTGGGACGCCGGCGCTAAGCAGGACTGACGATGCAGTTATCCCGAAGGCCATGCCGATGGCGCCATCGATCATCTGCGCGGCAAAGCCAACGGCAATGTAGAGCAGGATCTCGTCCCACATGGCTATGGGTGCCTTCGGTTCGACGTGTCGTGCGAGCGCTCCTCGAAGCAACGAGTGGGCAAGGTGTGCAGACTGTTCCCTTGGCGCACTCATTCTCCCACTAATAGCGGTTGGCTTGAATGTCTCCCCACAGTCGTCTGCAAGCCGCGCTTCCTACGCTGGTAGCCGATGGATGGCAGCCGGGCGTGAGGTGTCTCGGCGGGTCAATCGACCAGTAGTGATGAGTTGCCAGACGATTGACCTACCTGAGGAAATTCATCGACCCGAGAGGCAGGGTATGGTGGGCCCTGACCGCCCCGACTGGTCGCCTGGCCAAGGCCGCCGACAGCGAGGTCATGGCAGCTTCCTGTGAAGGTGACTTGATGGTGTGTGGTTCACGCTGAGACGGGTTGCACTTCGGCATGGAACAGGTTGCCGGCCGTGGTCGCCTTCACGATGCCGGTTCGGACGACGAAGTCGCCGAAGTACTCGCCGTCCTTGCGATCCGTGGCGTACGCGAGCAGCAGTGGATCGAGCAGAAAAACGATGCGCGCCTTGTCGACGTCCTGCGCGTAAAGCTTGTTCAGCCGCGAGCCGTCGAAGGCCGCCCCGAGATAGAGATTGTAGAGACCGGGCCCGCGACCGACGAGACCGATTTCGGCAAGGTAGGGCCGAGCGCAGCCGTTCGGACAGCCGGTCATACGGATGACGATGTCGTCGTCACGGAGGCCGGCGCGTTCGATGCTGTCTTCCAGGGCGGTCACGAGTTCGGGCAAGAAGCGCTCGCTCTCGGCCAGGGCCAGCGCGCAGGTCGGCAGCGCGACGCAAGCCATCGAATTGCGGCGCAGCCCCGACGAGGTGGCGATCGATACGCCGTGAGCTGTAAGAATTGCATCGATCTTCTTCTTCGCCGCGGCGGTTGCGCCTGCGATGATGACGTTCTGGTTTGCCGTGCAGATCATCTCGCCTTTGTGGATCAAGGCGATTTCACGCAGTGCGGTGCGAAGGGTGTGTTCAGGGCGATCCTTGACGCGGCCGTTCTCGACGAAGAGTCCCAGGTGCCACTTGCCGTCGGCACTTTTCGACCAACCGAGCGGGTCGCTGGTCGAGTTGAACGCGAAAGGGCGCGGTGCGCCGAGCCTGAAGCCCAGCCGCGTCTCGACCTCGCTACGAAAAGCATCGAGGCCGCGTACCTCGATGGTGTACTTGAGGCGCGCGTGCTTGCGCACCTCGCGATTGCCCCAATCCCGCTGGACGGTCAGGATCTTCTCGCCGACATCGACCGCCTGCGCGGGCGTGCAGAATCCGAGCACATCAGCGGTGCGCGGGAATGTATCGGGCTCTCCATGGGTCATGCCCATGCCGCCGCCGACCGTGACATTGTAGCCGACGACACGGTCCTTCTCGACGATGGCGATGAACCCTAGATCCTGGGCGAAGATGTCGACGTCGTTGTGCGGCGGGACAGCGACCACGGTCTTGAACTTCCGCGGCAGGTAGTGCTTGCCGTAGATCGGCTCTGCGTCGCTGGCACCGCTGGCCTTCTGGGTCTCAACTTTTTCGCCGTCGAGCCAGATCTCGTGATAGGCGCCCGTCTCGGGCAACAGGTGCTCACTGAGCTTCCGTGCGAGATCGAGGGCCTCGGCGTGCGCCGATGACAAATGCGGATTGCACGTGGCGAGTACGTTGCGATTGACGTCGCCGCAGGCCGCCAGCGTGTCGAGCAGGGCCGCATCGATGGCCTGCATGGTGCGGCGCATATTCGACTTGATGACGCCGTGATACTGGAATGTCTGCCGTGTCGTCAGACGCAACGTGCCGTTCGCATAGTCCGACGCGATCCTGTCGAGCGCCAGCCACTGCGCGGGCGTAACGACGCCGCCCGGAATGCGCACCCGGATCATGAAGCTGTAGGCCTTCTCGAGCCGCTTTTTGGTGCGCTCGCCGCGCACGTCGCGGTCGTCCTGAAGGTACGTGCCATGGAACCGCACGAGATACTGGTCATCCTCGGCTATTGCGCCAGTGGCGACTTCATGGAGGCCCGCTGAGATCGTGCCACGAAGGCCCTGGCTCGCGTCCTTGATCTGCTCTTGCTTTGTGGTCTTCTTGCTCATGACGGCGTGCCTCAGTAAACATCGCGCTGATAGCGGCCGGCCTTGCGCAGATCGTCGAGCGCTTCGAGGCCAAGAACGCCGCCGAGCGCATTGTCGACGTCGCGAGCCATCGCCTTCTCATCACCGCAGACGTAGATGTGGGCCCCGTCCTTGACCCAGCCTCTCAGGGCGTCGGCGCGCTCCGCGATGCGGTGCTGGACATAGATCTTCTCTGGCTGGTCGCGTGAGAAGGCGACGTCCAGGTTGGTCAAGGCGCCACTCGCGAGGTGATCCTGCCATTCGAGCTGATAGAGGAAATCGGTCGTGAAGTTCCGCGCGCCGAAGAACAGCCAGCTCTTTCCTTTGACCTCGGTTGCGGCGCGCTCTTCGATGAACGCCCGAAATG
>JALHOP010000037.1 GCA_022842935.1 Myxococcota bacterium | reverse complement strand
CGCGACGGGCGTGCGCTCCTTGAAGACCTCTTCGCGCTTTCCGAAGTGCTCGACCAGGGACTCGGGGTTGGCTTCGGTCGCTGGCTTCGTCGCTGGCGGCGCGCTCTCGGGCTGCGCTGAAGGAGCTGCAGGAACCGACGCGAACGCCGATCCGCTGGAGCCCGCGACGCTCGTCGCAGGGGCGCTCTTCTTTCCCTGCTGCTTGGCGACGAACGAGCGGACGTCCTCTTTGGTGACCCGCCCGTTGGGTCCCGACGGCTTCACCTTCGCGAGATCGACGCCGAGGTCGCGCGCGAGCTTGCGCGTCGCTGGCGTGGCGAGGGCCTTTCCGTCCGGCGCCGAGTAGTCCTCTTCCTCTGCTTGCGTCGCGGGAGGCACGACGCCCTGGCGCAGCGCATCGAGCGAGAGGTTGCTCGCGTCGACCTTGCCCGTGGTGTCGCGAGCACCGATGGACGCGTTGAGGCCGATCGTGCCGGTCCCCGCCATCGCCCACGCGCCGCCCGTCGGCGCCGCGCCAGGCTTGGTGGTCGCGGTAAACGCGCCCATTCCTGGCAGGACGTCCTTGATGTCGCCCACGGCCGTCGCCGCGGGTCCTTCGCTCTTGGCTGCAGCCGCAGGCGCCGCAGGCGTCGCCCCGGCGCTCGCTCCGCCGCCGAGGTCGAACACCACGAGGACAGAGTGAACCTTCACCACCTGCCCCTTGTTGCCGCGGAGCTCGGCGATTCTTCCGGTCTTTGGCGAGGTGATCGTAACCGTAGCCTTGTCGGTCATCACTTCGACGAGCGGTTGATCCTCGCTCACCGGGTCTCCGACCTTCACGTGCCACTCGACGACTTCACCCTCAGTGACGCCCTCGCCGATGTCTGGGAGCTTGAACTCGTAACGGCTCATCGCAGCACCCTTCGTCCTTCTTCGCTTCGATCGGTTTCAGTACTTCGCGACCGTTTGAATCGCCGGGAGGATGCGGCCCGCCAACGGCAGGTAGTCCATCTCGAGCGTGTACGGAAAGGGCGTGTCCCAACCGGTGACCCTCGTCGGCGGCGCCTCGAGGTAGTCGAACGCCTTCTCGTTGATGAGCGAGACCAGCTCCGCGCCGAACCCGCAGGACTTGGGCGCCTCGTGAACGACCACCACGCGCCCTGTCTTCTTGACGCTGTTGACGATGGTGTCGATGTCCACCGGCCAGAGCGTGCGAAGGTCGATCACCTCGCAGTCGATCCCGGCCTCGGCGGCCTTGTTCGACGCCTCGATCGCCTCGTAGAGCATGGCGCCCCACGCGATGACGGTGACTTGATTTCCTGGGCGAACCACCTTCGCGACCGACAGCGGAACCGTGTAGTCCTCGCCCTCGGGCACGTCCGAGCGCGCCGCGCGATAGATGCGCTTGGGCTCGAAGAAGAGCACCGGGTCGGGGTCGCGCAGCGACGCGAGCAAGAGCCCCTTGGCGTCGTAGGGGTTGGACGGGCAGACCACCTTCAGGCCCGGCGTGTGGATGAAGTACGCCTCGGGCGACTGCGAGTGATAGTGACCGCCGCGGATGCCGCCGCCGACCGGCGTTCGGATCACCATCTTGCTCGAGTACTCGCCGCCCGAGCGGTAGCGAAACTTCGCCACCTCGGACACGATCTGGTCGAAGGCGGGGAAGATGAAGTCCGAGAATTGAATTTCGGGGACTGGAATCAAGCCGTAGAGCGCCATGCCCACGGCCGTCCCGATGATCCCGCCCTCGGAGAGCGGCGTGTCGAAGACGCGCTCGGCTCCAAACTCGTTGATGAGGCCTTCGGTCACGCGAAACACGCCGCCGACCTTGCCGACGTCCTCGCCGAGCACGACCACCCGAGAGTCCTGGCGCATCGCGACGCGCAGCGCGTCGTTGATCGCCTTCACCATGTTCATCTGCGTCATTGTGAGAGTCCTTTTGCCTCGATAGCGCTGTGAGTGGTGCGGGCTGAGAGTCAGTGCGCGCCGTGGCCCGGAGCGCGCGGGGCCTTCTTGCACTCTTCGAACTGCTCGCGCAGGTGCCAGGGGCGCTCGGCGAACACGTCGTCGAACATCGTCTCGAGCTCGGGCGCCGCGCTGTGCTCGGCCTTCTCGACGGCGGCCTTCACGTCCGCGTCGACCTTGGCGATGAGCGCGACTTGCTGCGCCTCGCTCCAAAGCCCCTTCTTCTCGAGGTACGCCCGCATCCTGGGCAGCGGGTCCTTGAGGCGCTCGGCGGCCATCTCGTCTTGCCCGCGGTAGCGCGTCGGATCGTCGGAGGTCGAGTGACCCGAGAGGCGATACGTAAGGCACTCGAGCAGCACGGGCTTGCCCGCGCGACACAGCGCGAGGGCCTCGCGCGTGGCTTTGTACACGGCGAGCAGGTCGTTGCCGTCGACGCGGATCGGGTGCAACCCGTACGCGAACGCCTTCTGCGCAAACGTCTCGGTCGCGCTCTGGCGCTCGGCCGGAACGCTGATGGCCCAGCCGTTGTTGCGGCACACGAGCACGGTCGGGGTCTTGTATACGCCCGCGAAATTCGCGCCGCAGTGAAACTCATTGGAGCTGGTCGCGCCTTCGCCGAAGTAGACGATCGCGGCGATCTTCTCGCCGCGGAGCTTGGCGGCCCACGCGAACCCGACGGCCTGCGTGATCTGCGTTCCGATCGGCGAGCTCACCGAGCCGAAGCGATACGCCTTGCCCGTGTAGTGATCGGGCATCTGTCGGCCCTTCACCGGGTCGTTGGCGTTGCCGAACATGTTGTCGATGTACGCCTGCAGCGGCATTCCCCGCAGCAGCAGCGCGCCGAACTCGCGGTAACAGGGAAAGAGCCAGTCGGTCTCGTCGAGCGCCGCGGCCGTGCCGATGATGGTGGCCTCTTCACCGAGCGAGCCGATGTGAAATCCGATGCGTCCCTGGCGCTGCAACGTGACCAGGCGCTCGTCGAGCGCGCGCGTCATCACCATGTGCTCGTAGAGCGCCACGCAGCGCTCCGGCGAAAGACCTGGGT
>JALHOP010000036.1 GCA_022842935.1 Myxococcota bacterium | reverse complement strand
ACCAGCGTACCCCACCGGGGACAGCGCGCGTACGTGACCCCAAGCTCCCGCTCGTTGAGCGCCATCTGCTCGCGCTGCTCCGGGTACGGGTGCTGGTCGCGGCCGTTGCGACTGATCCCTCCGAGGCTCGACTCGGAGGACGCGCCGTCCTCGGTCATCACGCAGACGACGCCGTAGCCTGCGCCCACTCGCTCGGCGAAGGTGAGCATGTCGGTGACCCAGGTGTCGATGACCGGCATGACCGTGTCGTCGAGGTAGTGGCGCCCATGGGTTCGTGCGAACTCGTAGTGCGGTCGGAAGATCGTCTCCGTTCCCAGCCTCGAGAATCGCTCGTCGTTGCGCGCGCTGGTCAACAGCGATACATCGGTCAGGGCATCGCTCACCAGCAGCTCGCCGAGCTCCGCCCGGAGCGTCTTGGGCTTGAGCATCCCCGGGCGCCGGGGGGGCGGCTTCGGCGCCTCGATGATGCCAATGAAGTACCGCGGCGGCCGCTGCCAGCTCGGCACGGTGAACGCATCCACCAGGGCCGGCACCAGCTCGGGCGAGGTCCGCGAGGCTCGGCGCGCCGAGAAGCTGACGCCAACGGCCAGCCGCGCCATCTACTCCGCCCGCTCCGGGACGTCGACGCTGGTGCTGGGCACCACGTAGCCGACGTCCTCCTTCGTCGGGCAGAACCGGTACGGTTCCACCTTGTACGAGACCTTGAGCGCCTTCTTGTCCGAGGACACGCACTGCGTGAGCGTCGCGAAGTCGCCGGAGAACATGCTGTCGCCGAGGCGAGCGTACATCGTCTCGAGCCCCTTCACGTACGCCCGGACCTGCTCGTTTCCGAGATCCTCTGCGCCCTCCGGCTTGATCTCGATGACCTGGCACCCCTTGAGACAATCGAGCTTGCAGTTGCTGCCGCTACGCACGGCGTTGGTGCAGTAGGAGCTGCTGATCGTCAGCTCCGTCTTGTCGCAGCCCAGAGAGCGCTGAAGCGCTGCGTGTTGCCTGACGCCGTACTCGGCCTGCGCTTTGAACAGCGGATCGTTCGAGCCCTTCATCTGGTGGTCCTTGAGCTTGGCGAGGGTCGTCAGGATCCTGTCCACGGCCTCCTTGACCTTGGGGCCATTCTTCTTCGCGCGGCCCTTCGCGACCAGGTCGTCGGCGGCGCGCTTGATCCGATCGGCTTGGCCGGTGACAGAACCGTACTGGTTTGCGATCTGGCTCGCCCACCGGTCGGCGATCTTCGTCGCCTCGTCGACCTCGTCCGCATCCGGCATCGCGCAGAACGCCTTCCGGATGTCCTCGAGATCCGCGTTGCTCCAGTCGCGCAGCTTGTCGACCTCGGCCTTCCAGCGGTTGAACTCGTCCCGCAGACCTTTGTAGCCGTCGGCGGCGGCACTCGTGTCCCGCAGCATCTCGTCCACGGCCTTCTTCACGTCAGGATTCTCGCGGCCGAGCACCAGCCGCTCGCAGGCCTTGGTCATCGACGCGTACTCGGCCTTCCAGTGGTCGTAGACGCGGTCGGCCGAGCTCTTCAGGTTCGACGTGGCGCGGGACCAGTTGCCCTCGCTCTGGCTGAAGTTCTTCGCTCTGGAGTGCCAGTCCGCCATCTGACGGTCGACTTCAGCGGCCTTCGAGATGCCTGCCTTGATCGGCGCACCCATGCGGTCGGCCTCGTCCGGCAAGGTCTTGAGGGCGTTCTCGTGCGCCTCTGGGGTGCCCACATAGCCGCGAATCGACTCCTGCAGCGTCTTCTCCAGCGCCACGCACTTCTCGTCGCCGTCGTCAGCACGATTCTGGTTCGTCTTCATCTCCTTGAGTGATTCGAGTGATGCGCGCAGGTCTCGTGTCCATGGTGGCCAATACGACGCGATCCGCTTGCTCTCTTCGTCGTCCCCCTGCGCGCTCTTGAGCCGCTCCAGCTGGCTCTCGATCTCCTTGCTGATCTCGATGGCGCCGTTGACGTAGCTGGTGCCGCTCTGCGACTGCACGTCGTTGATGCGGTCGGAGAGCTTCGCGAGCAGCTCGTCGAGCTTCTTGCGAAGCTCGGCGCGACCCGTCCTCGAGTTCGCCAGGCGTCCCAGCGCCTGCTCGACCTCCTTGTGCCGCTCGCGCTTGACGACCTCCTCGCACTTTCGTCGGGCCTTCTCGACGTCGTCCTTGTGAATGCGAGCGACCGCGTCGGCGGAGTAGTGCATGTTCGACCGCACCGTGCTCCACTTGCCGTCACTCGCCGAGAAGCGCCGGACGTCGTCGCGATGACGCTCGACCTCGGAGAGCCGGCGGTCGGCCTCCTTCATCATCTCTTCGCCCTTGCGACCCACGGATCGGGCCAGGTCGGATAGTTCCTCGGCACCGCGCGGGTCGTCCTTCGTGGCTTGCGCCCTGCGCGTCATCTCCTCGTCGAATTTCTCGCAGGTGTCGATGGTCTTCTTGGCGTCATCCTGCTTGCCTTTGAGCTTCTTCAGCTCCTCGGCGGCAGTGCGAAACTCCTGAATGTAGCCCGGGTAGTAGCCAACCATGGTGTTGGCGGTCGAGTCGCTTCCCTTCACGCGTGAGAGCTGGTCGATGTAGCTCTCGACCTCGCGGATGTAAGACAGTGCGTCATCAACGTCGCTGGCGCTGCTGTCAGACTCCAATCCCGATAGCTCGCCGGCCGCGTACTCCAGCCTCCCGTTGACCTTGTCGATCAAGTCTTTTCGATCGGACTCATCATCGGCCAAAGCGATACCGATGCCGATGACGAGCGCGATCGGAATCAACAGCAGGGAGGGGCTAGGCTTGGCCATGTGATGGTTCCTGCTCGACGGGAAATGAACGGGCCGACTCGGTGAGCTCGCGCCCCGCCGCCCGAGCCCGGAGTGGGCCAACGGTGACGATGATACAGCGAAAAGACTGCCCCCCCCCCAAGCACGAAAGTGGCCAGTGTCGGGATAGGTTTGCCAGGCTCCATAGGCGTAGCGACTACTCTTTCGCTCTGCGGTTCCTGATGCCGGCCCGCCGAAGTCGCACCGCA
>JALHOP010000035.1 GCA_022842935.1 Myxococcota bacterium | reverse complement strand
AACCTTGCGGCGGCGACCAAGCGCAGCAGAGCCCCGCACGCCCCGCATCCACTGGCACGCGCCGTGCAGCGCGTCGAAGGCCCGGTCAGGGTTGTCGGGCTGTCGACGACGGCGATGCAGAAGGGGGCGCCGCGCTATTCCGGATCCGATCATCTCCTTGAGTCGGCGCTCGCTGCCGCGAAAGCACAAGGCTGCGAGACGCAGTTGATCAAGCTCGACCAGTTGAAGTTCCGCGCCTGCGAGGGTTTCTACTCCAAGGCGGCGCGCGCCTGTACGTGGCCCTGTTCGATTACGCAGATGGACGACAAGGACGAGTTGACCGCTGTCTACGAAGCGCTCGTCCATTGGGCTGATGTCGTGCTGGTCGCCACGCCGATTCGCTGGGGGCAGGCGTCGTCGCTCTACTTCAAGATGGCGGAGCGGCTCAACTGCGTGCAGAATCAGGTGACGACGCACAACCGGGTGCTGATCCGCAACAAGGTCGCGAGCTTTATCATCGTGGGCGGCCAGGACAACGTGCAGGGCGTGGCGGGCCAGATGCTCGGCTTCTTCGCGGAGCTGGGCTTCCACTTTCCGCAGTTTCCGTACATCGCCCATTCGCGCGGATGGACGGCCGAAGACATGGAGAACAACATGGCCTCCGTGCGCGACTCGAAGGAGCTGCATGACGGTGCAGGCCAACTCGCCGTCCGGGCCGTCGAACTTGCCAGGCGACTTCTGGCGACCGATCCGGCGACGGCGGTCGAGCGTGGCGGCCGCAAGGCGCACCGCCTCGTCGATCGCCCCCAGCCCATCTGAACCCATAGTCCATCCGGAAGTCCGGATTTTCGATGGCACCACCTCAGGGTCTTGACGATGCGTAAGTCTGTATTTAACATGTTTGTTAAATATGGATCAGCTCTCACAGACCTTCTCGGCCCTGGCCGACCCCACCCGCCGCGCGATCCTCGCCCGCCTGGCAACCGGCGCGGCCACGGTGGGCGATCTCGCCGAGCCATTCGACATGTCGCTGCCGGCGGTTTCCAGGCATCTGAAAGTGCTGACCGAGGCCGGACTGATCGAGCGCCACACCGAAGCGCAGTGGCGGCGCTGCGAGCTGCGCGGCGAGGGCTTTCGCGCCGCGGCCGACTGGATCGAGCTCTACCGAAAATTCTGGGAGGGCCAGCTCGACCGGCTGGAAGCCTTCCTCAAGCGCACCACCCCCGAACCCGTGAAAGGAAAGCGCCGTGCCCGACGCAAGCCTTGATGCCAACACGCTTCGCATCACGCGCATCTTCGACTTCCCGCGCGAGCGTGTGTTCGACGCCTGGGGGAAGCAGGACCAGTTCGCGCAGTGGATGTGCCCGCCCGGGGTGGAAGTAATGACATGCGAGATCGACGTGCGACCGGGCGGCGCCTGGCGTGTCGGGGGCCGACATGGCGGAGATCGCGTCTTCGCTTCGTCGGGCAAGTATGTCGAGGTGAAACGGCCCGAGCGGCTGGTCTTCACCTGGGCACATCATGTCGATGGCGACTTTGCCAAGCCGCGCGGGCACGAGACGGTGGTGCGTATCGAGTTGCGCGCGCTGGGCGACAGGACCGAGCTGACGCTGGTGCACGGCGCCTTCACGGATGGCTATGCCGAGCACAATCGCGGCTGGGCCGGCTCGTTCGACAAGCTCGAGGTATTTCTCAGGAGGGCGGTATGACTCACCAGATCGTTTCGCGCCAGGAATGGCTCGAGGCGCGCAAGGCCTTCCTCGAGAAGGAGAAGGCATTCACCAAAGCCCGCGAGGATCTCGCGCGCGAGCGGCGCGAGCTGCCGTGGGTGCGAATCGACAAGGTCTATTCCTTCGAGGGGATCGAAGGTCCGCTGACCCTGGCCGACCTGTTCGGCAAGCATGACCAGCTCATCGTCCAGCATTTCATGTTCGGACCGGACTGGCACGAAGGTTGCCCGAGCTGTTCGTTCTGGGCCGACAATTTCAATGGCATCGATGGGCATCTTGCCCAGCGCGACACGTCGTTCGTCCTGGTCTCGCGCGCGCCGCTTGCCAAGCTCGAAGCCTACCGCAAGCGCATGGGCTGGACGCTCCGCTGGGTGTCGTCCCTCGGCAACGATTTCAACTTCGACTACGGCGTATCGTTCAAGCCGGGCGAGCAGGACATCAAGTACAATTTCGAGACAATCAAGCCGCACGGCGAGGAGAGTCCCGGCCTCAGCGCTTTCCGGCGCGGCGACGATGGCGCGATCTATCACACCTATTCGACGTACGCGCGCGGCCTTGATGTGCTGAACGGCACCTATCAGCTGCTCGACATCACCTCCAAGGGCCGCGACGAGAGCGGCTTGCCCTACCCGATGGCCTGGGTGAAACGGCACGACCGCTACTGACTTGACCGGGAGCCTGTCGGCACCACATCGTTCGACAAGATCGACGCAATGCTGGCAACCGAAGGAGGCCCGGCATGAAGGCGCTCTGGCACGGCACGACCCTCGCGGAAAGCGACGCCACGCTCGACGTCGGCGGGTACCGCTATTTCCCGCGCGAGACGGTGCGCATGGACATGCTCGAGGTCGCGCCCAAGACGGCGCGCGATCTCGAATGTCCGCACGGCGTGCAATTCTACGATGTCGTCGAGGGCGGCAAGCGCAGCGCCCGCGCGGCTTGGTCGTACGAGGCGCCACAACCCAGGATGAAGCCCGTCGACCACTGGATGGGCTTCTGGGAAGACGTCGAGATCAAATAGTCGAGGGCGCGCCTCAGGAGAGACGCGCCCTCGAAAATCGAATTCAGCCTACTTCGAGATCGACGTGATCGTGAGCGGCGTCGTCATGCCGATCACCACGTCGCCGACCTTGATCTTCTTCAGCATGTCCTGCTTGGCGATCGAATTGGCCGCGTAGGTGCGGACCGGGCCGCCGTCGCCGCTGATCACCGAGACGGTGTTCTTGGCGAGGTCGACGCCGACGACGGTGAGCGTGAACCGGCCGGTCGCCACATCGAGGGGATCGGGCTTGGGCTTCATCTGGTCGCGGCGCGCATCCTGCGAGCCCGGGCCCTTCTGGCGCAGGTTCAGCATCGTCACCACTTCCGTGTACGTGACCGTTGCCAGCGAACCGTCGTCGATCGCGGCGAGGTTCGTCACGCTGCTGGCGACCGGCATGAGCACGGTGCGGCCGTTG
>JALHOP010000034.1 GCA_022842935.1 Myxococcota bacterium | reverse complement strand
TCGCATTGCTGAACTACCCCGAATCGGGCATAGAGCCGCCGCGCCGGCCGGTCGACCTCCTGTGAGCTGCACCGCTACTTGCAGGAGCGAGCATGAAACGCAACTTCATACGCCGTGATGGGAGTGATCTTCACGGCCGCTCCGCGACTCGATTCGTGCTCGCTGGATTGCTGTGGCTCGCAGCCGATCTTGGTGGGCTGCTGGGCGGTCTCGCCGAGTACACCTTCGTCTTCATCGCGCTGGCCACCTTGGTCAGTAGCCAGATAGGCATCGCCCGCTTCCGGCCCACCCCGCAGTGGCCATGGCGCTTTCTCACCCTGTCCCTCGTCGTCTTTCTCGTCGGGGGTGCGGTCCGTCAAGCCGTCGGCAGCTTCGGTGACCTCTCTCCCACGCGGTCACTGGCCCCTGACTATGTCGTGTTACCGGGCTACGTCGTGTTCGCCGCAGCCCTGGCCGGCTTCTTGCGCTCGCGCTCCGGCGCCCGGCGACACGACATCGATGCGGTGCTCGACAGCGCGGTGATCGCGTTCGCGGCGCTGACCATCGCCTGGGTCTACCTGATGAACCCGGCGTTGACCCAGAGCGACCTCTCGGTCCGCGTACGGCTCAGTCTGGCCATCTACCCGCCGCTCTCCGTGTTCCTGGCGGCCATGGCCGTACGGATCAGCTTCACCGCCGGCCAGAGGCAGTCGGCGGCACAACGACTCTTCCTCGGCATGGTGTGCGCCATCGTGGTCGGCGATGTGTTCTCGACACTGGGCGATGCACACCTTGTGGAGATGCCGAAGCGAATCGCTGACCTTCCCTACGCACTCGCCTTCCTCTCGTTGGGGGCCATCTACCTGCATCCGTCCATGAAGACGCTGACGGAGCGGCGTAGCAGCGACGAGACCCAGCCGATGCGGGGGCGTCTGGTGCTGATCGCCGCGGCGCTCGTAGTGCCGGCGCTGGTCAGTCAGTTCCGGGGAAGGTCGTCGCGAGAAGAGAACCTCGTGTTGGCTTTGATCGTGTTCGCGTTGACCGCCGCGGCGGTGGCTCGAGTGGCGCGGGCCCTTCACCAGCACGCGGCGGCCGAAGCCGCCATGCGCTACCGAGCGACCCACGACGAGCTGACGGGGTTGCCCAACCGCAGCCGGCTTTTGAGCGTCGTCGCCCAGAAGCTCGAGCGCACGGATCGAGACGGTCAGGTCGCGGTGCTCTTCGTCGACATCGACCGATTCAAACTGGTCAACGACAGCTCTGGTCATAGCGTGGGCGACGAACTGCTCATCGCGATCGCTCGGCGCCTCGATGCGTCGGCAAGTGACGGGCGTTTCACCGCCAGACTGGGCGGCGACGAGTTCGTCGTCGTCATCGACGGCGTCGGTGACATCAGCGAGGTTGTGCAGCACGCCGAGGCGATCCGAGCCGAGCTCGAAGTGCCCTTTCTCGTCCGAAACGCCGAGATCTTCTCCTCCGCCAGCATTGGGTTGGTCGTCGCCGAGCGCGGGGAGGGCGGCCGCACGGCGGAGTCGCTCGTTCGAGATGCTGACACTGCGATGTATCAGGTGAAGTCGTCGGGTGGCGGGGGTGTCGCCGTGTTCGACAGCGCCATGCGCGACGAGCGCACCCAACGGCTGCTCCTCGAACAAGACCTCCACAAAGCGGTCGACCGTGACGAGTTCCGCGTCTATTACCAGCCGATCGTCGGTTTGCAGACCGGCGTCGTCGAAGGCTTCGAGGCGTTGATCAGGTGGGTGCATCCGACCCGGGGGCTCATCCCTCCGGTCTCGTTCATCCCCATCGCCGAGGAGACCGGCCTCATCTCGCGCATTGGCGAGTGGGTCCTGCAGCAAGCGGCCGCGCAACTAGCCGAGTGGCAAAGGACCCTACCGAGCCCCCACGGGCTGTACATGGCGGTGAACCTCTCGGCCAGACAGTTGCGCGACCCCAACCTGGTTTCCCGCATCGCCGCCGCGATCGCAGACAATGCGCTGGCGCCGAAGAGTCTCTGTCTTGAGCTCACCGAGTCGGTTCTCACCGACGAGCCGGACATCGCCGCACGGCTACTGGCAGAGATACGCAGCTTGGGTGTGCGGCTGTCGCTCGACGATTTCGGCACCGGCTACTCGTCATTGGCCTACCTGAACCGCTTCGCCGTCGATCAGGTGAAGATCGACAAGTCGTTCGTCGATCACCTTGCGGAGGATGGCTGTAGGGAGGAGCCTCTGGTGGCGGCGATCATCGCCATGGCGGGCGCGCTCAGCCTCAGCACCGTCGCAGAAGGCGTCGAGACGGTCGAGCAAGCCCTCAAGGTGAAACAGCTTGGCGCAACGAGAGCGCAGGGGTACCTGTTCTCCCGGCCCCTACCGTCCGATGCTGTCGCCCCGATCGTGGACCGCCTTCACGCCGCTGCGTTGTCAGCGATTGCGCCCAGCACGATCGAACAACCAGCGCTCAACGCTGCGCCAGCGTGACGTCGCGGCCCGCAGTTCCTGGGCGTAGATCCGCTTCGTCGAACTGTGCGCCCTCGAAGAACAGGCGGTCGTACAGCCGAGCGCATTCCCGCTGCATCCGGCGCTCGTAGTCCGACAGGTCACACCACACCGGCACCGAGATCGATCCTGCGTACAACGCTGGCGCGACGTCATAGGTGCGAAACAACCCACGCAAGCTCCACCGCAACATGCGATGCACTGGCACATCCAAGATCGCGACGAATCCGGCGACAGCGCACCGCCTGGCCGAGGTGCACACCGCCTGGTAGAGCGTCCAACTTGCGACCCCACGTCGGTGCTCCGGGAGCACGGCCAAGGTGGCGATGTCCCAGAGCCGATCGAGTGGCAACTCGTGGCCGCGCGGCCGGGTGATGGCGCTGCCCGACATGGACCACGTCGTGCGCATGTCCTGAACAGAGAGCAAACCCTGCGTCGACGGCAGCACCACACGCGCCGCACCGACAACGTCACCCACCTTTCGGTCGACGACGCCGAAGAAGAGGCTCGCATCGTCGTAGGCGTCGTAACGCTCGGCATGTTCAGCGATGGACATGCCGAATTCGGTGCCGAACACGCTCCGCTCCACCAGGCGGGAGGCTTCACCGAGCTGGTCAGCTCGGTTCGCCACGAAGGCGGCGAACCGCTGGTGCGCCGGAGCAGCGGTCAGGTCGATCGCATCGGAAGGAAGGGCACCTGCCTCGCCTTGCAAGAGGGCGCGCGGCAACACGGGAATGGTCAAGGCTGCTCCTGGCCGTCATAACGGCGGCGCTCACCCGAGGCCTGGCCCACGGCGCCCGTCGAGCGGGAGCAGGGCGCCTCGGCGCTCAGCGTTCGGTACTTGGTTGTCCCGCCACGGGTTCGTCGCCC
>JALHOP010000033.1 GCA_022842935.1 Myxococcota bacterium | reverse complement strand
TCCGGCTCAAGGGTGGCGACGCTTTCGTTTTCGGTCGCGCGGCAGAAGAAATTGCCGCTGTCGAAGCGGCCGCCATCGCTGTGGAAATCATTCCAGGACTCACGGCAGCTCAAGCCTGTGCTGTGGACGCACGCTTGCCACTCACCTATCGCGGCGCAGTCCGCACGATCTCGCTCGTCGCAGGCGCCTCAACCGACGGCGAGCCGGACCTTGATTGGGATGCACTCGCGCGTCCGCACCAGGCGTTTGCCATTTATATGGGCGTAAAGACTGCTCCTCGCATTGTTCGAAATCTGCTCGATGCTGGTGCGGACAGTGCGACACCTGCGGTCATAGTCGAGAACGGAGGACGGCCAGAGTGCCGGACGATTGCGACCACGCTGCGCGATCTTGGCGCCACCGTCGACGCACTCGAGGTAGAGGGGCCCGCCATTCTCTTCGTCGGCCTCGATTGGAGCGCCGCAGGTTTGAATGCGCCGACCAACGTTGAGCGCTTCAGCGCGGCGCCGACTCTGCGATGCGCAGCGAGCGCTTCGACCGAGTTCGCCACCGTCGATCAGCTCGCGCCATCTTTATGAGACCCCCCATGACAGCATTGCCGAAATCTGCGCCGTTTCCGGCCGACCAGATCGAGACCCTGAACACGATCGTCGCGCGGGCAACGCCACTTCAACGTAGCTGGTTGTCGGGCTTTCTGGCGGGCGTCGATGCTGCCAATGGAGCGACGGCGTCGCAGCAACCACTGGCGCCGCCGCGTGTGAAGTCCAAGCTGACGATTTTGTATGGCAGTGAGACCGGAAACTCCGAAGGGCTCGCCTTGAAAGCGCGCAAGACCGCTCAGAAGCTCGGCTTTGACGCCAAGGTTCTCGACATGGCCGACGCGACCCCACAAGCGTTGGTCGCCGCCAAGGACGTGATTGTCATCGCCGCGACCTGGGGCGAGGGAGATCCGCCGCAGCGCGCAGCGACCTTCTACAAGAGCCTGATGGCCGACAATGCGCCGCGCCTCGACGGAGTACGTTTCGCCGTTCTGGCGCTCGGCGATACTGCCTATGCCAACTTCTGCGCCACCGGTCGTGCCATCGACGAGCGGCTTGGTGTTCTCGGTGGGCTGCGGATTGCCGATCGTATCGATCTCGATCTGGATTTCTCACAGAAGGCGGCAGCCTGGACAGAATCTATTCTCGCCAAGTTCCAGCTGGCAGAGCCGGCCGCGGCGAATATCGTCCACATCGACTTCAAGGCGGTGCCACAAGCAGACGATCCAGAATGGCCCCTGCTCGATGCCGAAAACCCGCTGGCGGCTGAGATCAGCGATCTCGTAAACCTCAACGGCTCCGGCTCGTCGAGTGAGACGTGGCACCTGGAGTTTGCCACCGATGTGCCAGGATGGACCTATGCGCCGGGCGATGCAATCGGCGTGATTCCTGAGAACGACCCCGAACTGGTTTCGGCGTTGCTGGACACGGTGGGGCTTGGCGCAGATGTTACGCTGGCGCAGCAATTGACGACGGGACGCGAAATCACGACCCTGACGCGACCGCTCGTGCAAGCCTATGCGAAACTGACAGGGCGCGCAGATGTTGAGGCCATTGCCTCACCAGATCGCTTCGCGAGCTACGCAGCAGACCGGCAAGTCATAGATCTGCTTTGCGAGTATCGCGAGCGGTTGAGCGCGCAGCAACTCGTGGATTTGCTGCGCCCGCTGCCGCCGCGGCTGTACTCCGTCGCATCAAGCCTAGCCGCACATCAGGGTGAGACGCATCTTCTGGTCGGGGCCGTGCGCTGGCAAAGCCACGGTCGCGCACGAAACGGCGTCGCATCCGCGCATCTCGCCAGCAGGAAGCGTGGCGACGTCGTCAAGCTCTACGTCAAGCCGAACAGGCATTTCCGCCTGCCTGCCGACAGCACCCGCCCCATCGTCATGATCGGCGCCGGGACGGGTATCGCTCCGTTTCGGGCGTTCATCGAAGAGCGCGCCGCAATCGAGGCGAAAGGGAAAAGCTGGCTGTTCTTCGGCGCGCGGAACTTCACGACCGATTTCCTCTATCAGCTCGAATGGCAGGATCACCTCACGAGTGGCGCCTTGACCAACCTGGACGTCGCCTTCTCGCGCGACCAGCCAGAGAAGATCTATGTCCAGCACCGCATCGCGGAGAACGCCGACGCCCTGAGAGGCTGGGTCAGCGACGGGGCTCATATCTACGTCTGTGGTGACGAGAAGGCGATGGCTCGCGACGTCGACAAGGCGCTCGGCGACGTTCTGGGCGTCGAAGCGCTGGACGATCTGCGCAATGCCGGCCGCTATCAGCGCGATGTTTACTGAGGCACGCCGTCATGAGCAAGAAGACCACTAAGCAAGAGCAGATCAAGGACGCGAGCCAGGGCCTTCGTGGCACGATCTCTGCGGGCCTCGATGAAGTCGCCACTGGCGCGATAGCCGAGGACGACCAGTATCTGGTGCGATTCCATGGCACGTACCTTCAGGACGACCGGGACGTCCGCGGCGAGCGCACCAAAAAGCGACTCGAGAAAGCCTACAGCTTCATGATCCGTGTGCGCCTTCCGGGCGGGGTCGTCACGGCGACGCAATGGCTGGCACTCGACCGGATCGCAACGGACTTTGCAAACGGCACGTTGCGTCTGACGACGCGGCAGACGTTCCAGTATCACGGCGTCATCAAGTCGAACATGCGCCGGACCATGCAAGCCATCGATGCGGCTCTACTCGACACGCTGGCGGCCTGCGGCGACGTGAATCGCAACGTACTCGCCACGTGCAATTCGCATTTGTCATCGGCACACGCCGAGGCCCTCGACCTCGCACGCAAGCTCAGTGAGCACTTGTTGCCCAAGACGGGCGCCTATCACGAGATCTGGCTGGACGGCGAGAAAGTCGAAGCGCCGAAACCCGACGGTGCCAGCGAGGCAGAGCCGATCTACGGCAAACACTATCTGCCGCGCAAGTTCAAGACCGTGGTGGCCGTGCCGCCGTACAACGACGTCGACATTTTTGCCCAGGACCTGGGCTTCATTGCCATCGTCGAGGAGGGCCGGGTCATCGGCTACAACGTCACGGTCGGCGGCGGCATGGGCATGACCCATGGCGAGCCTGATACGTTCCCGCGCACCGCTGATGTGCTCGGATTTTGCACGCCCGCGCAGGCTGTCGACGTCGGCGAGAAGATCATGACCGTCCAGCGGGATTGGGGCAATCGCGAGGTGCGCAAGCACGCCCGCCTCAAGTACACAATCGAGGCCCGTGGCCTCGATGCTTTTCGTAGCGAGGTCGAGACGCGGCTGGGCTTTAGGCTCGGAACACCGCGCTCCTTCGCGTTTAACTCGACCAGCGACCCGCTCGGCTGGTCCAAAAGCGCCGACGGCAAGTGGCACCTTGGCCTGTTCGTCGAGAACGGCCGCGTCAAGGATCGCCCTGGACAGACCCTTCGCACCGCGTTGCGTGAGGTAGCCTTGATCCACAAGGGCGAGATGATCTGCACGGCCAACCAGAATGTCATCATCGCCGGGGCGACCGCAGCAGCGAGAATGAAGATCGATGCCATCCTTGCCGCTCATGGCATCTCGATTGCGACCTCCTCCGGTCTCCGGCGCAACTCGATGGCTTGCGTCGCTCTACCATCGTGCGCGCTGGCCCTGGCCGAGAGCGAGCGCTTTCTG
>JALHOP010000032.1 GCA_022842935.1 Myxococcota bacterium | reverse complement strand
GTACTCCGTCAGGTCTATAGCGAGTTGAACAGCGACGCGCAGCGACACATTGCCACACGAATTCGCGAAGTGATTGGTTCCGGCGCGGTACTTCGAAGCACGAAGCGTACTTTTACGCTCGGCCTCGATTCAGAGAAGGCGTTTGCGTTGCGTCTTCTATCGCTCTCCGCCACACACGCGGACGATCCGTTACTGGAGCAATTGTTCAAGAGCACGAATAGCCTGCTGTTGCGCCGAGACCTAATTCTGGTTCGCTTGCAGACAGGCGCGAGACACTTCCTTGATGAGCTCTCAGCTTCGTTTGGACGGCTTTCTCGCTGGGAGCGACGCGCTGCGCTTGCAGGCAGCATCTCGCACGGCGCGAGAGGTAAGGACTTTCGGTCGCGACAGACCGATCTCGATCCCTTCGAGCGCTTTGTCGTGCAATGGGTCGAACAGCGCGCCGAGGGGGCGGCCGCGCTGATATGATCAGCGAGCGCCTATTCGTCCGGCGCTATCTGTCGTTCTGGCATGATGCGCTTCCGTTTGGTGAGGCGTTCGTGCGTGGCCTGAACGCTCGACTCGATATGCACGTGGCACAGGACAGCTCGTGGGGTGGGGAAACGGGGCGCCGCTCGGCGGTCGCGCAACTCGCCGCGATGCTGTTTGAAAGTGGCGATCCAGCCGAGGTCGATCTTGATGAGGCTTTCGAGAGAGCGGCCGAAGCGCTTGGCGTGAGTCTCGAAGAGAAGCTAAACGCGTTCGAGAAGTTTGAGCTGCGGCGAGCTTTCGACTACCTCGCGCAGAAGATTGACCGCGCACGAGTTGTGTTTCGGCCTGCCTTCGCCGGCTGCGGCATTGTGAGTCCCTGCGAAGGTGACTATTTGCTCGGCGAGACGCTATACGAGATGAAGTACGGCTGGCACGCCTTCAGGGCTGTCGACGTGAGGCAGGTCCTGACGTACTGCGCGCTGAATGCCGCGTCACGACAACACGTGATTGGAAGAATCGGCCTGATCAACCCCCGTATCGGCCGACACGTTGATTTGAGCCTCGACGAAGCGGCAGAGCAGCTCAGCGGATCGAGTGCTTCGAACCTGCTGCAGCGAATCACGCAGTTCATGCAAGAGGGCGCACCCTCGGGCCTCTGACGCGTTCATGGCTGCGCGGTGCCACAGATCACGCATCGCAACTTCGCGCTCGCTCCATCGTGCCTGATTGTCTCGTCGCAGCACGTGAGGGCCGTGAGCGCTAGCAGGAGGGACGAGGTGGCAATCTCGTCTCGGCGCCGCGTTGTGATTGCCACGCCGGGAAGCACGCGGGGAATGTAACTGTCCGACGGATGATCCTGCCGCTCTGATCTGACTTCGGCGATCGTCGGCCCCGGCATGTCGCACCGAGGTCAGTGGTCTGAGCACGAAGCGCGCGGCGTCCTCGTCGCGTGGAGCAAGAGCGGGCAGTCGCTCGAGCGATTCGCGAAGGAGCGCGGCCTCGTGCCGCAGCGGATTCGGTGGTGGAAGGCGAAGCTCGAGGGCAAGAGCATGGCGCTGGTCCGCGCGGAATCGTCAATGGCGCTTCTGCCGGTGCAGGTGACGGAGCCGGCGCCGCCGAAGCGCGGCGAACCGGTCGCCGTGTACCTTCGGAGCGGCCACATCGTGAAGGTTGGCCGTGGTTTCGACGAGGAGGCGTTCGCCCGCGTCGTCGCCGTGCTCGAGGGCGCCTAGGTGTTGGGGCTCCCACCAATTGTGCGCATCTACTTTGCGACGGCCCTGGTCGACATGCGCAATGGAGTGGACGGGCTGCGCACGATCGTCGAGCAGGTGCTGCAGCGGAACCCGAAAGACGGCCACCTGTTCGTCTTCGTCGGCAAGCGACGCGACATGCTCAAGATCCTGTTCCGGGAGAAGAACGGCTACGTCGTGTACTTTAAGCGCCTCGAGCAGGGCCGCTTCCAGCTGCCGGTCGTCGACGAGAAGCGCACCAAGGTCGAGCTGTAGGTACAGGGCCTTATTCGCCCTGATGCGACGAGCGAATACAAAGCCGACCGGGCGGCTCGCTCTCGATCTGCGCGAGGCGTATCGCATTCGTTGATTGATCGCAGAGCGCGCCTACCCCGCGCCAACGGTGATCCTGCAGATCTCGCAGGACATATGCAGATCTGGCAGATGCCTTTGCATTTCTCGCAGGACCTTCGCGCAACCCCTATGTGGTCATCGTGCCTTACGGCTGGCCTGCGCCTTGCTGCAGCGCCATCCCTATGTCCAAAACACTGGTGGTGGTTCTTGGTGTGACTCTTGGACTCGCTGCGTTCATGGGACACGCCGAAGCGGTTTGCCAGGACAAGCTGGGGTCGGGGCAGTGGAAGTCCTTCAGCAGCTGCATGGACTACAGGACGCCGGTCACGCTCAGGCCCGTGTCTACTTACGCGTGGGTGAAGATCACGAACGCGGATGGTCAGGAGGTGTTCAGCCAGGCCGTGGACCGCACCACGAACATCACCGTGGAGTCCAAGGGCAGCTTCACTATCAAGTCGCTCAACGGCGACGTGATCGTCACCTCGGGTCCCTGCGGGCCGATCGACACTCCCTGTGGCCTCTAGCCGTCGCGTTCAACGCTAGCCACACGACGTCGTGAGGCGCGGCCCCAAATCACGAACTGGATATCGTGGCCACTCTCTGCGGTGATCGCGAACGAGATACACTTCGTGCGCGTCGCCGCGCGGACCGACGCCGCCCCCGTTCCCGCAAATCGTGTCCTCGATCATCTTCTCGGGGTCCAGCCGACGCAGATAGTCGCTGAATCGCCTTTCATCCTCGACGACCCGCCGCGGCTTCTCCGCCTACGCGTCGCGCTAACGCGCCACACACACAAGTGCCAGTAGAGCCAGGTCATCTCCGTGTTCGCGGCAATGACGGCAGCGAGTTGCGTCTGCTCGAGACGGTGGTTCAACTTGCCGAGTACCCAGCCCGAACGGCAATTCCAACTTGGGCGGCGGCGCGGGGAAAAGTACTTCAACTACTGAAGACCGCCCAAGTGCGCGGCTATGGCCAGTTCCCTTCGGCAATTGTGCAAGCGGTGCTTGCACAATTGCCGAGCCCGAGCGCTCTTGGAGTCTCTCGGCTCATTCCGACTCCTCGCCGCCTAGGTGGGTTCCTCCCCCAAACGCACGAACACCTCCCAGCGTAGGCCGCGCGGCTCGAAGCCGTACGCGCTCACGCGGTACTCCCCTGCCCCCACGCGCGCCAGGATCTCCGCGAGCGCGATTGGCCCGGAAACGTCGAAGCCGCCCAGCTCGCAGAGGTTGCGATACTCGACGAACCCGTTCCCACTCGTTTCGTCGGGGATCACGAACTCGGCGATCATGCGCGCGATGCTGATCCGTGTGGACTGCTTCGACGGCAATGCCGCAAGCAGTTGCGCGAGCTGCACCGGCGTGACGCGCCGGATCGCATCCTGATCGGTGTGCCGCGCGGGAAGCGCAGGCTCGTTGCGCTGCAGCTCGCCTGCCCACAGGCCCACGAGCCACGTGTGATACAGCTCGCGCACATCCTCGGGCGGAACGCGCAGCGCGATCACGATCTCCGAAAGCGAGTGGCGCTGCTCGAGCTTCTCGAACACGAGCGCCGCGAGCTCGCCTTTCGGCACCTCCGCCGCGCGCACCACGGCCTGCTGGGCGTTGCGCGGCGAGCGCTGCTCCGCTTCGAGCTCCTTCGCGAGTCGCTCGACGTCGGATGCCTTGAAGCGACGTACGCTCTTGTCATCGATCTGCGGGTGCAGTCGCGTGCCTTCGAGGCGACGCACGGTGGAGATGCTCACACCGAGTCGCTTCGCCACGTCATCGCGTGTGAGCGCCGCCATTCTCAGCGCGTCATCGCCCTGTTTCTTCGACAATCGCGGCGACATCTCGGTCTTCGGCATCCGAAATGGATAGCCTAACCCTCTGATCTCGGACCGCCCGAGCAAGCCCACGAGAAATCATCGGCCATGTCAAAGACAGGCCGAAAGCCTGACGAATAGCAGCCCTGACCGACGCAGAGACACGCTCCGACACGCTCTGTGGCAACCCGCTGACACCCGCGCTCGTTCTACACCGGTTCTACCCAGCGCATTCCTCAACGATCACGCCTCCGACGAGGACTTCGTCCCTCGTTCTCCCGTTACGTGCCGTCGAGTCTCGAACGATTCCCGACGCTTAGATCTTCGAAGAGAACTACTTCTTCGAGTGGTGCGTGTGGATCGGGCACGCGGTCACCGCCCTCGCCTTCCCGCTGCCCTGGTGCCTCCTCGCCTCGATCCCGCAAGCGATCATCATCGCGAGCATCTT
>JALHOP010000031.1 GCA_022842935.1 Myxococcota bacterium | reverse complement strand
GCCCTGTGGTGTACCGAGACCGCGGCCGGCACGTTCGGACGGTACCGCTGAGCGATCGCTGCTGCCACACGCGCGTCAGTTTGGTCACGAGGTCGCGACCGGGCCGTTTCCGTTTCGTCGCAGGACTGTCACGAATCAGAAGGAGTGTCGCCATCGATGCGTCCTTACGTGGTAGCCCTCCTCGTCGCGTTCTCCGCCGGGGAGGTCATCGCGCAGCCGGCACCGACGGTGGCGGTCCCGGTCGGACCGGCCGTGCCCCTGGAGCCGGCGCCAGTCGAGCCCGCGGCCAAGGAGCCGACGCCCTGGTACGACAAGATCAAGATCCGCGGGTACACGCAGTTTCGCTACAACCGCCTGCCGAGCTTCGATTCCAACCCGCTCCTCGTGAATCGCCAGGGCGATCGCACCATCGGCGAGGGCAACGGAATCAGCATCCGTCGTGCGCGCCTGATCTTGTTCGGCGATGTGCACGAGCACGTCTCGATCTACCTGCAGCCCGACTTCGCGTCGTCGATCGGCGATCAGGGTGGCGTCGGCATCCTGCGCGACTGGTACGCGGACCTGTTCCTCGACAAGCGGAAGGAGTTCAGGTTCCGGGTTGGACAATCGAAGGTGCCGTACGGCTTCGAAAATCTACAGTCGAGCCAGAACCGCCTCGCGCTCGATCGCAACGACGCGCTCAACAGCGCAGTGCGCGACGAGCGCGATATGGGCGCGTACTTCTACTGGAGTCCGCCGAAGTTTCGCGAGCGGTTCAAGCACCTCGTCGACAGCGGGCTCAAGGGTTCCGGCGACTACGGCATCGTCGGCGTCGGCGTCTACAACGGCCAGACGGCGAATCAGCCCGCGCTCTCCGACTCGCTCCACGTGATCGGCCGAGTCTCGGTGCCGTTCAAGCTCTGCGAACAGTTCATCGAGATCGGCGGCGGCGGGTACTACGGCCGCTACAACGTCACGGTCACCGACCGCGAGGACCTCGACTACGTGCTGGCCGACGAGGACGGTGACCTCACCGACGCACGCGCCTTCGGGACAGTGGTCGTGTATCCGCAGCCGATCGGGTTCATCGCGGAGTACACGTTTGGCCGCGGGCCCATGCAGGGCCGCGAGACGCCGGCGAACATCAGCAGTCGCTGGCTCCACGGCGGCTACGCCCAGGTCATGCTCAAGCTCGATGATGTCCTCGGCATGGTCGCCGTGATCCCCTTCGCGCGCGGCACGTACTACGACGGTGGGAAGAAGTTCTTCGTGAACGCGCCGCGCTACCTCGTGAAGGAGCTCGAGCTCGGCGTCGAGCTCCAGATCGTCAAGGCGCTCGAGGTCGTGCTCGCCTACGACATCACGAGCCGGACCTCGGATAGCTTCCCGTACGAGCAGCAGGCCGGTCAGATCACGCGCGTGCAGGTCCAGGTCAACTACTGACGCCACCACGAGGACCGGACGTGCAATCGCGCGGGGCGCTCTCACCGTCGGCATCCGCGATCGATTCGTGGCGTTCACAGGCGTGGGCGCGATGTGGAGCGGGCGGCTGTTCCGTCGGCACCTAGTTCGTCAGTTTCGACGGACAGGCGCGTCCCGCGCGCAGTGCATCTGAGACCGGCTTCACGAGCGCGCGCGTAGCTCCGCTCGGAAACTCTCCGCGCGCGTCAGTAACGCTGCAGGCGTAGGGATCGGGGACGCAGAGCGCCCCCACGGCGGGTACCAGCTGACGAATCCCATCGAGCATAGCCTTCGCGGCCTGCGAGTCATGGCGGTCGTAGAGTTCGGCAGTCGTATCGAGCCAGTTCGCCAGGCTGTGACACGCATCATGAATCTTCTCGCTCTTCGCACGCTCGTCGTCGCGCTGTCGCGCGAACGCCCAAGCGACGGCGATACCACCGACAACGCACAGACCGACCGCAGCGATGCGAATCGTTCCGCGGGTGGCGTACAGGAGTAGAAACGCGATTGTGACGAAGGCGCCAAGGCTAACGATCAGCATGTCCGTTCCTCAAATCGTCAAATTGCTCAACGACAGGTTCTGGGCAACCTCTACCCACTTCAGACTCACTTCACTGCTGAAGTACGTGCGGCGAATGAAGTTGTCGGTTGTGAGAAGAATGGTACCGGATGGCTTCGGCGGATTGATCTGCTCCGCATTGTCGACGTACACGCGCACCACCTTGTTGACCGGGAGCTCGCGAACCGTACCAAACTTCGCCAGGTGCTTACGGACCTGCGGCCCGACGTTGTCGAGGCGCATCCCGTAGCCAGCACCACCCACGAGCTGACCATCGGTCCACATGTGGATCTCGAGCAACCCGAAGTGCTCGCCTTCCGTCGTTGCCTGCTCGTTGTCCATTGCCCAATCAAACCGCGATGGGTCGATGTTCTCCTTTGCGTTCTGACCTTTGACATGAACATCCCTGGTCTTGTCCGCATCCGCAGTTGCGATCTTTGTCTGCCCGCCCCCCTCGTCGTCCCAGTAGTCGTAGGTCATACGGCCGTGCTTTGCCTGCGCGACGAAGTTGGTCCACGCGACAAGAGTTCGGTCTCGAACCGCACCTATCAGTGCCGCCCCATCCGCCGCTTTCTTGAGGGCAACCTTCTCGACGTCACCTGGGGACATCGCGTGAATCTGTGCCGAGACATTCGGCCACTGGGCGACAAACTCACTCTGCGCCTGCACGACGCTGTTGCTGAACATCTCTTGGAACGCCAGCTTCATGTCCGCGTTCGTCGAGAGCGCAGGCTCAGGCGTGAAGCAACTGGTGATCAGCTGCTGGATACCGTCGGTGAGCGCGCCGCCCGCGATTCCGCCTGCACCTACTAGTCCCGCCACCCATCCACCGCACAGAGATCCCACGGATGCGAGCAACGAGCCCACCAGAATCTGCGCGACGTTCTGCCATCGCGATTGCTCCACCGCATCGAACTCTTCGATCATCGCTATCGCAAGGTCTTTGCCCTCCTTCGCGGCGGTGAACGGCACCAGACACGCGAGCATGTACTGGTCGACGACGGTCTGACGCCTCACCAGTTGCTCGTACGCGGCGGGGCCGAGGGACTTCTTGAGATCGCCATCCTGCTCCGGTGCCTTGTCGGGGCTCGGCGCTGGCTCGGCCTTGTGCAGGCCCCCAGGCAGCAGCGGAGCGGTGACCGGCGCAGTGGTGCGATTCGCAGGAGAACTGACTTGCTCGAATTCGGTCATGGCGCTCACTCCCCTTGAAATACCTGTGCGATGCCAATCAACGCATCTCCGCTCACGTCGCCCGAGAACATGCTCTTGGCGATCCGGGACGCCTCGTAGACTGCGTGGCGCCCGAGGCCAAGCTTCGACACCTTCTGGAGAGCGCTCGTTTCCGCGCTCAGGCCCCGCTGCCTCAACTCGAAATCCCACCAGAGAATTCGCGAATCGCTCGATGGCTCAGGTATCACGACCCGCGAAGCACCACCCGACCACCGTGCATGCGACACCGACGTCGTCCACACCTGGGCTCCGAACGTCTTCGCTATCGCTATCCAGTCGCGAGCGCGCGACTCGTCGGTGTCGTCTACGTCCGTGACCAACGGTTGTGCGCCGCGGAGGAAGGCGTCGGCGAAGAAGTCATGTGCAGCTCGTGGCTCGGACATCAGCGTCCGTGCCGCGCGCACAAGAAGCTCACTGGTTCCGAGCCGCGCGGCGAGGGCCGATGCGAGATGGGTCCGCCCCCAGCCGCGTCGTCCACACAAGTGGACGGGAGCCTTCGTAAGTAGGTCGATCGCGCGCAGTACCAAGCCGAGTCGGGATGTCTCGGTCTCCGACAGAATTCCGAGGTTCGCGTCCCGATGAGTCTCGACGGCGCGTCCATGGCCGGAGATCCATGGCACTCCCGTGACAAGCTCCACGAGCTTGCGTGTCGCGCCCAGCTCGCCCCGTTGACGTGCATGCCTGATCAACCCCGCCCGTTCGAGGTCACCGTCCGGGGCGAATCGTTGAGCTATGAGCGCGTGCTCGTCACCGCGGCTGCGGGCAATTCCGAGTAGCGTAGAGAGGGTGACCATCGAGGGCCGCGGGGATGCAGCCCCCATGAGGTTCGTAACGCTCGGGGTCACCGCGATCGCGACCAGCTTCGCCAGTGCATCTCGCATCGCGTGGGTGAGTCCAAGTCCGGTCGCAACCGTTGCGAGCGGAACGTGGTCGAACTGAGAAATCGCGTCGAGCTTGGACTCCGAGATGCCCGGCCAGCTTCGGGGTCCGAGGCTCGCTGCGGGGCCATCGACGCTGTCGCTCAGGACCGCCCAGTACAGGGCCGCGGGACTCTCGGACATGGAGCGCCGTTCGGCCGCGTACCGGCCCGGTTGCGGGAAACTTTCGCGTTCGTTTACCAGGGGTTAGCTGGCGAGTGCAGCCTTGGCCGCGTTCGGCGCCGCCGCGATGCAGCTCGGCGCTGACCTCGCGCCCCGGGTCGAGGTCGGCGGCAAGCCCATCCTGCGCGTGCGCCGCGGCCCGATCGACGTGCGCATCTCGCTCGTGCG
>JALHOP010000030.1 GCA_022842935.1 Myxococcota bacterium | reverse complement strand
AACGTCTCAGCATTCCAAGGTCTTTCGCACGCACGAATCGTACAGATGAATTTTTCACCTGTGCGACGGCCTCGTGGGCTTAATTGCCCAGCAAACTTGCTCCTCAGTTTTCAACGACCAGTCAACGGCGGCGTCACCAGCATTGGCGGTGACGCAGGCACTACCGGACGAGCCAGCGGCTCCATGGTAAGGCTGAGTCGTAGGCAAGCGGTCACCCGCTGCCTTCAATCGAGCGCCCCGGCATCCCCGGGGCGTTTTCATTTGCGCTCGCCTGTGTGTCGACTGCATCGCCGGGTCCACGGAGCCACAGTCCTGAACCGCGTCGATTTGACAGCAACGCTCGACGTTTAGCGGCCGATAATCCCAGCTGACATCGAACATGCGATTCGATTGTCTTGGGAGCCACCACCATGCAAACCGCCACGGACCGAGTCGTCGCCACGCGCCCCTATGGCCAAGGCTGGCCCACGGAACCTCTTCCCACCAACCGCCTGCCCGTGCGGGCCGACCGCCACGAGGCTTTGCGCGCCCAGCTCAGGGATGATCGCGGGAGCTTGGCTGATGCAGCGCGCCGCGACGGCGCCATCGATCGCGCTCTCGAGTTCGCCTGGGTCAATCGGCTTGGTTTGCCCACCGTGAAGCGCCTGCTCGAAGAGGTCGGTGTTGCCGCTGCCGAAGTTGACCGCGTTGCGGCGAAGCGCGCGAACAACCCGAACGCTGGCCGCGTACCCCCCGATGGCTATCAGGAGGGTCACAACCAGACTGGCGCGCGCCGCATCCTCGGTCACGTGACCGAGCCGGCAACCCGTCGCTTGCCGTTTGCTTGATCGTGCTCGACGCGCCCGTACAGGGCTAGGCAGGCGCGACGGAGTTGCGAGCAGCTGCGCCGCCGACGCCGTTGCACTTCCTCGACGTTCGATGCCGCGACCGAGCTACTTGGTTTTTTTCGGCTGCTGGCCGGGCATCTCGGGACGCTCTGTCTTGTAGCTCGCTGGGGGCTCGAACGATGATGCGGGGACGGCCTCCGTACGCGACGTGACGAGTCGCTGCTCACTCTTGGCTTTGCCGTTCTCGAAGTCGCGGGTGAGTACCGGGAAGCCCTTGACCTGGTCGAGCTCGCGCCAGGATTCCGTCATGCGGTCACCCATCGCGCCACCCATCTGCTGGGAGATGCCTTCGAACATCTTGCCCAGATTCTTTAGGGCGGCCAGCACCTCGGCGCCGCCGGTCACTGCGTTCATGGGTGCGACGCACATCTCTTCGACCTTCGCCCCGTTCTCAGAGACTTCCCAGATCGTGCATGGCTTGCCCGCCACCTGCTCGGTGCGGCTGGTCTGCTTGAACGTGCGGGGCGGTGGAGCGGCGTTGCCCATCGCGCCCATGCCACCGTGCTGCGCCATCATCTTCTCGACCTGAGCGCGCTGCTCGGGTGGCATTTGTGCCATGCGTTCCTGCATCTGCGCCTGCATCTGCTTCATCTGGGCGCCGACCTGCTCCATGGTCTGCTTGTCGATGACGGAGACACGCTTGCTCGCGTGGTCGATGGCGTACATCGTCTCGCCCTTGAAGATGACGCTGTTCTTGCCCTCTTCCATGTCCAAGCGGAGCTTGCCGGTGTCGGCCCACAGCTTATTGGTCTTCGGCGCGGCCTTCGCGTCGTCAAAGTCCTTCTGCGCCATCTCGATGTAGGCGCCAGCGGAAGCCTTGGACGAAGCCAACAGAACGGTGACGAGCAACAACGAACGCATCATCTCTTCTCCCCGAATTCTCAGCGGGCGTTTTGTGCCGCTGCTTGTTGTCTTGCTAGCTCGGCATCGTCGAGCTTGAACTTCTTGACCTTGGCGATCTCCGCCGCAGTGCGATCTTCGGGCTCGAGCGCGAAGGACTGTTCGAGCTCGGCGAGACCATGGTCGAGGTCACCCGAATACGCATAGGCAACACCAAGGTTGTAGTGAACCTTGGCTTGATCGCCGTTCGAGAAGTCGCCCGGTAGACGCTGCGCGGCGGCGTTGTATTCGCCAAGCGCTTTCGTCCAGTCACCGAGCTTCGCGTAGTTGTTGCCGCGCTCGAGCTCGGGCAGGTCGCCGTCGTCGGTGAGCTCGACTTCGACGTTCACGGTATGGGGCGCGATGACATTCGCGAATGTGTCGGCGATCTTCTTTACCGCGGCGCCAAGCATCTCGCCGTCCGCCCCGAACGAGCCTGGGGACATGTCGCGCGCGCTCTTGCTGCGGCTGTCGCCAGCGTCGAGAGTCTTGGCTGCGAGGACCTTGCCGCTCTCGGTGTCGAGCACCTTCAGTGACACTGCGACGTGCGCCGTGGCCGTACGGGTGTAGTCCGTACACATTTTCTTCTTCTTGCTGTTCTTGGGAGTGCAGTCGCTCTCCGACTGCGACAGCTGCTCGTCGTAGGTGTAGTCGAGCACGTCGCCGACCAGGAGCGCCGCTGCGCCAATCATCTGACCAATAGACACGGCGCTGTCGTCCGAGACGCGACCCGAGATCTGGAAGTCCTGCTCCTTGCTGAGCTGTTTCAGGTTCTGACGGTCCAGAACCTCGAAGCGCTTGGTTGCGAAGACCGCGCGCGTAAGCTCCGCCGCGATCTGATCTCCGCCGCGTCCCGAAACACCTCCGACGGCGAGGCGCTTGTGGCCGCCAACGTCGATCTCGGCGGGGGCCATGCGCGGCACGGTGACCCGCGTCGCGAAACAGCCGGTTGCAAAGACAGCGAGGGAGAGGGTGCAAAGAAGGGACTTGATCATCGAGGCAAGACTTTAGCGCGAACCCAACCGGCCTCCTAGCGGGTCTTGCGTCGACCCACGGCCTGCCGCGATGAGGGGGCATGGACTTGGGTCTTGCGGGGCGCGTCGTGTTGGTGAGCGGCGGATCGCGCGGTATTGGCGCTGCTATCGCGGCATCTTTGGCCCGCGAAGGCGCACACCTCGCGCTGGTTGCGCGTACCGCCGACCGGCTCGAGGAGCATGCGTCGACCTTGCGCAGCGCTGGCGCGACGGTCCGCATCTATCCCGCCGACCTGCTCGACCGCGGCGCCGCACAGCGCGTCGTCGACGCCACGGTGCGCGACCTCGGCACCCTCGATGTTCTGGTTCACAATCTCGGAGGGAGCCGCGAGGACGGCTCCGATGCGGCCTGGGACTTCACGCTGGACGTGAACCTCGGAGCCGCTGTCCGGCTGTCGCGCGCCGCGGTTCCCGTGATGAGCGCGAAGAAGCGTGGCGTCATACTCTTCATCACGTCGATCTCGGGCACCGTCGTCGGTGGCGCCAAGCCCGCGTACAACGCAGCCAAAGCCGCCGAGATCATGTTCGCGCGCTCGCTTGCTAAAGATCTCGCGCCTCACGGCATCCGCGCAAACTCGGTGAGCCCTGGCTCGATCATGTTTCCCGGGGGCAGTTGGGACAGGCGCAACAAGCAGGACCCGGCGCGTATCGCCAAGTTCGTTGAGGACGCGATGCCGCGCGGCCGCTTCGGCACGCCCGAGGAAGTCGCCGACGTGGTCACTTTCCTGGCATCCGACCGCGCCTCGCTGGTATCGGGGGCCGACGTCGCCGTCGATGGTTGCCAGCTGTTCCCGAGTGTCTGACCGATTGTTCAACTTGTTCAACTCGCCGCGACCTCGCGCTGCACGAGGATTGTTCCATGGGCCGCATCGCTGATCGTTTGCTCGAGCTTGGAATCACACTGCCGCCATCGCCACCACCGGCGGGCGCCTACTTGCCGTATGTCCGCCATAACGACCTCGTGCAGCTCGCTGGCGTCGCTCCGCGTCGCGCGGGCGAGAAAGGCTACGCCTACACGGGAAAGATCGGGCGCGAGCGAACGATAGAAGACGGCATCGACGGTGCTCGCTTGTGCTGCCTGTCGTTGCTCGCCAATCTCTCGGCGGCATGTGGCGGCGATCTCGACCGTGTGCGCCGCATCATGATGGTGCGCGGCTACGTCAACGCGGTCGAAAACTTCGAGGAGGTGCCCCGCGTCGTCAATGGCGCCTCCGAGCTCTTCATCAAGGTGTTCGGTGAAAAGGTCGGCGCGCACGCCCGTACCTCGATTGGTTGCGGCACCTTGCCGTCGCAGGTGACGGTCGAAGTCGATGCGCTGGTTGTCATCGACGCCGCGGGTCTGTCGACCTGACGACGGTGGGCTGGCACGCCTTCGTCGGGGTTTGTGCGGTTCAACGCCCTGTCGATCGAAAAAAAGAGCATTCCGCGTGCAAAGTCGTTGACGTCGTCCCTCGAGATCTCTATATCCCCACCTCCCTCGCAGGCCTGCAGCCTTGGTTGCACGCGCCTTTGCGACCGGTCTTTGAAAACTGAAGAGCAAGTACGAGCAAACATGGGCTTCCGGTCCACGGTCTCGGCGACCGCTTCGGCGGTAATCGACACGTCAGTGGGCGTCACGTGAAGCTTTCTTGTTTGTGCGTGCGGGTCCGTTACAGGCTCAATCGTAACGATTGAGTGGATGTAACCAGAGCTGAACACTCTGCAAAAAATGTTCACAGCGTGCAGATGTCTGCGTAAGCGGACTGAAGCATACAACCAAAGCCAAGAATCGTTGCGATGGCGGTCTAGAGCCCTTAGCCGGATTCTAGATGAGATTCGCGACTACTCTAAAAAGCTTCGCTGAGTTACGAAAGTAACTCGGCACAAGTTAATTGGAGAGTTTGATCCTGGCTCAGAACGAACGCTGGCGGCGTGCCTAACACATGCAAGTCGCGCGCGAAAGTCTTCGGATGAGTAGAGCGGCGCACGGGTGAGTAACACGTGGGTAATCTGCCCTTAGGTCTGGAATAACTCGACGAAAGTCGAGCTAATACCGGATAAAGCCAACCTCGAAAGGGAGTTGGAAAAAGCGGAGGCCTCCTTCGGGAGCTTCGTGCCAGAGGATGAGCCCGCGGCCCATCAGCTAGTTGGCGGGGTAATGGCCCACCAAGGCTAAGACGGGTAGCTGGTCTGAGAGGATGATCAGCCACACTGGAACTGAGACACGGTCCAGACTCCTACGGGAGGCAGCAGTGGGGAATCTTGCGCAATGGGCGAAAGCCTG
>JALHOP010000029.1 GCA_022842935.1 Myxococcota bacterium | reverse complement strand
GCTCTTCCGATCTGAAGACCGCGTGGAACGTCTTCAAGATGGCGCCGATGCGCTCGGGGGCGAGCTCGTAGATCTGAAGCCACTGCAAAAACAGACCGTGCTCAGGGTGAATGCGACTCGCCGCGAGCGTGAAGAACTCGCGAGTAAAGAGGCTCGCGGCCCCCGCCATCCAGGGATTCGAGGGCTCCGAGACGATGACGTCGAAGGCGGACGCCGAGCGACGCAGGAAATTGCGGCCGTCGTCCTCGACGATGGTCAAGCGCGGGTCGCTCCACGGCGCGTGATTCTCGTTCGCGAAATAGTGCGCGCCCGCGATGACCTCGCGCTCGATGTCGATGAGCGTGACATGTTCGGGATCTCCCTGAAGCGCGCCGCCCACCGTGACGCCCGTGCCGCACCCAATGACCGCCACGTTCTTCGGGTTGGGGTGCAACATCATCGGCAAGAGACCGCTCAAGATCTGCGTTGGCATATCCCCGACGCTCGAGCCGTCGACCTTTCCATCGACCTTGATCCAACGCACGTCGTCCTCCGCTTCGACGGTCACGGTCGAGGAGAGACCATCGGCGTGAAAGAGAACCTCTGCAACCTCGAAGTCGTCCTTGAGGTACTCGCGCGTCATCGAGGGCCGATAGACGCCGGCGGTCCAGCGCCCGATATCCCAGCTCTTCCAAACGACGATGAGCGCTGCCGCAACCACTGCCGCCCCGATCAGGGTTCGCCGCCGTTCTTTGCCGATGAAGCTTTCCGAGCGGAGCGCGAGGATCACCGCACCGACCACGTACCCCAAGGCCGCGACGCGCATGCCGCGCTCGATTCCGAAGGCCGGGATGAGCACGAAGACGCTCGCGAACGACCCGACGATGGCGCCGACGGTGTTCACGGCATACGCGATGCCAACCGCGCTGCCGAGCTTCTCCTCGCTTCCGACGACTGCGGTGATGCTCAGCGGAAAGATAGCTCCCATCGCGATTGTCGCGGGCAAGAGGCAAAGAGCCGCCAAGCCGAACTCGGTCGCGAACAAGCCGCCCAAGGTGAGCTTCTGGTCGAGGATGACCCAGCGCAACATCGGCGGCAGGTCGTCGACGATGGTGATTCCCGTCATGGCGGCTAGCGCGGTCGCAAGGAGTACACATGCGAGAGCAAAGCGTAGAGCGCGGGTCCCGTCGGCGATACGCGAGGCGAGGGCGCCACCTAGCCCCAGACCAGTCAGGTAGACGCAGACAATGGCCGAAAACGCGTAGGTGGACGGCCCGAGCGCCGTCGAAATAGCGCGGGTCCACAAGACCTGCAACGCCATCGCGGACGCGCCGGTAAGAGCCAACACGCCGACGATGTCGCGGGCGCCGACGCGGATGCTGCGACTGCCGGCTAGGGGATCCGCCGCTTTCACCACGACCTCGGGCACGCGCATTCCGAAGTAGAGCGCGGTCGCGCCGACCACGATGTCGATGCCGACCGCGATGGCGTTGGCCCCGGAGCGCCCGAGCGACGGGATCCACCAAAAGCCGGCGAGCGCCGCCCCAAGCACCGCGCCAGCGATATTGATGGCGTAGAGCGTACCAACCTCGCGCCCAATGGTGCCGATCCGCTCGGTGACCGCTTTGGCGAGGATGGGCAGCGTCGCGCCCATGAGGGTCGTCGGGACTCCGAGCACGAGCACCGCGACCAGAAAGCGGGTCAAGGCCCTGAGCACGCCGCTCGACAGGTCGCCAAAGAGCAGCGCGTCGACGTTTGGCACCGCAAGCGCGAGATGCGTGACGACGAGACCCGCGACCGCAACGGCAAGCTCGAGCAAGCCGTAGGCTGCGAGGGGCCGCTTCAAGCGATCGGCGAGCTTCCCGCCGAAGTGACTGCCGAGCGCGAGACCGCCCATGTAAGCCGCAGTGATGGTTGCGATGGCGACCGACGTCGCGCCGATCGCAAGGCCAAGGTAACGCGTCCAGACCAGCTCGAAGGTGAGCCCCGCGACACCAGAGAGCAGAAATGCCAGGCGAGCAAGTGTGCGCGTCATGGCCGCGTCTTTGCCACGGGGTCTACCGAAAGGCACTAGCGAAGCGTGTGCCGCCGGCGTCCGCAGCCCCCCGGCCCCCCCCCCTGACGCCGCGGCAGAGAAACTCGCGGGTGTGTCGCGCACCGACATCCACAGACACGCCGTGCCACGCCGGCTTTGTCGAGGAGTCAAATCGGATGAGGACGCACGCGATTACGGCGCATCGACCCGAGTCCCGGCCGGGGGCAACTGTTGCAGTCGAGGCCCCCGAGGACGCTCCCCGTCATCCTGCCGCCATCCAGCTGGCCAGCGCCGACGCGGTCGACCTGCGTGCGACCCCCGCTCGATTGTCTCCCACCGAAGTGCGGTCCCGCATCGCCTCGGCGCGCGAGCGCTTCGCGGGCAGTGCGACATGGGGCGTGGTCGAAGAGGCGCTCGAACGTTCGCTCGCGGCGCGCAAAGCCGACCAAGTCAACGTCGGAGCGCTGGTGACCGATGCCTTCATCCATGCGGATGCGGAGCTTGCCGAAGCCCCCGCTGCAACACGCGTCGAGCTGGTGCGGATCCTCACGCATCTCAACGACGTGGTTCTCGGCAACGCGATCGCGATGCCAGAGGTGAACTTCGCTGATCAGGTGCTGACGCGCGAGGAGCTGCGGCAGCTGCGCGACCTGCACCGACGTAATCTCGACACCTTCCCCTGGGAAGACCCGGCGCTCGTGCGCGACCTGGGAGCCCAGCAGGCTCTGGCCGCGAGCGCGGTCGAGGCACAACCGCCTCCGTCGAGTCCTATCGGGCGCTTCTATCGGTCAGCGTTTCTCGCGTGGTCGCGCGACATGGATCCCGAGACGGCGCGGCGTGTCTGGACCGAAAGCGTTGGCAAGCACTGGGCCGAGCTCGTGCTGCTCCGCCGCGATGGCCTCGATGCGCTGGAGGAGCTGATGGCCGATCTCGGCGCTGCGCCCACGCTCGATGATGTGGTCAATGCGGCCAAAGCGAAATTTTCGGTGGTCGGGGGACTTTCGCTCTCGATGCGCGGGGTCGCGGCGCTCACTGAGTACACCGCGCTCGCCGCCGAAGACATGATGCCCAGAGTTCGCGAGCAACTCGCCGCAGAGGACGCAGCGCGCCTGCGACTCGATAGCGGCTGGACATGGCTCGGCTGGGGGCTCGCGGCGAAGGCCTTTCCCGCGTTGCTCGCCGCGACCGGTGCACCGCTCTTCCTTGGCGTCTTGGGGCTCGGCGCGCTGGGCACCGAGGTCGCGGTCGATGCCAAGAGCGGTCATCTCACCACGAGCCCTGCGGCACGGCGCCTCTTGCTCACCGCGCCAGGGCAGGCGAGCCGAAGCGCGCTTTTTGGGGCGCTCGACCCTCGCGCCGCCGCACTTAGCGCTAAGGGAGCAGGCCGCGACCTTGGCGATGCTGTGGTGGAGGCTCGCAACACCCCCGACGGCCGCGCGGTCTTCATCGAGGGGGCCCGTCCCATCCTTCGGGACACGCCGTTCACCGATGCCGATGGAGCGGCCGTCCCCGTCACCGTCTTCGAAGCGCAGACGCGCTCGGATGGCTCCGTCATCGCGACCGGCTACGACCCGGAGGCGCGGCGGGTACGTATCGCCATGACACCGACCGTCACGCATTTCACACGGCCACAGCGCGGGGAAGGAGAAGAGCAGGCGCTGCGCGACATCGCGAGGCTTGCCGCGACAGGCGACGAGGCCGGGGCTGTCGGACGTTTCATCGCGTTGCCCGATCCGTATGGGCTCGACGAGGTGGTGCAGGTGACCAGCGCGAAGCTCGGCGACGTCACGCTGTCGACCGAGGACGGTGACGTGGTTGGCAAAGAGCTGACCGTTCAGGCGCGCACCGCTCACGGTCGTGAGGTGACCCTCGTACGCCGCGCCGCGAACGTCGATCAGCTGGCGGGCGTGACCAAGACTGTGCCGCTCGCCGAGATCACGAGCGACCCACGCGAGCGGCAGCTCATCATCGCATGGCTGCGCGGCGCCGAGCGGCTCACGGATGACGTGCCGAGCAGCCTCGACGGGCCGAGCCCGACGGTGAGCAGCCAGCAATATGGGCAATTCCTCGAGATGTTGCGCGGCGAGCCCAAGCGCCACTTGCGTTTCGTCGACTCGAAGGCGAGCTCGGCGCTGCTCAAGCTGCAAAGTCACCTCGGCGGGGCGGTCTTCGGCTCCTGGGCCGCTGTAGCGTACATCGGCGATCATCACTGGAGCGACACGACCGATCTCCTCGATGTGAGTCGTCTGCGTCGCCTGCAGAGCTCCATTGCGGGGACGCACGACGTCATCCACACGCTGCCGCCGGGCGAACACCGTGTCGTCATGCACGCCCTGGGGCTCGACTATCGTGGCAACGTCCAGCGCCTCGAGTGGACCGAGCCAGACGGTCGTCGCATCGGCTTGTTGCTCGACTTGAGTCCCAGCCAGCCCGTCAAAGCCGGTCGCGAGGATGCAGCGACGAGCCGCTTGCGCGAGATCTCCATCAACGGGCGCCCCGTCAGCTCCCGCTCGGAGGAGGGGCGGTCGGTCATCGAGCGTCTGCGCTTGACGCAAGTCGACGCCAACCGCTCGAGCTTGCGGCTCGAGCTCGATGTCCGCACGAACGGTCAGCTGCGCTCGACCATTCACGGGGCGCGCGGGAGCAGACACAACGACATCGACGACTTCTACGTGTTGACGCTGCTACCGCCGCGCGCGATCCCCAAGCCGCACGCCGAGACCGCGTGGGGCAGTCCACCGACCTTCGACTTGACCTTCAACCGCCAAGAGAGGCGTAGCGACGGTTCGGTGGTGATCGACGAGCGCCAGGTGACCGGGAAGGTCATCCGGACGATCCACTGGGCCGTGCTCATCGCTGGCTTTGCCCATGCGCATCGTGTCCGGGCGCGTGCGCGGCGTGTTCGGCCCGACACCCCGGCCGTCGACACGCCGCAACCTGCGCAGCCAAATCCACCTCCGGCGGCGGCGACTCCCGCGCCAACACCACCGGCCCCGGCCCCCGCGCCACCGCCGGTTGCAGTGACTCCGCCCCCAGCTCCAGTGCCGGCCCCGGCCCCCGCGCCGCCGCCGGTTGCAGTGACTCCGCCGCCGGCTCCAGTGCCGGCCCCGG
>JALHOP010000028.1 GCA_022842935.1 Myxococcota bacterium | reverse complement strand
CGATCGGTGTGACTGTCGGGAGCATCGCGAGCACGGGCGTGACGTTGGTGTCTGTGCCGCGCAGTTCTTCGGCGATTGCGAGCGCGCAATCATACCGGAGCGCGTCGACGATAATCACCGCTCGCTTGCCGTGGGCCTTCCACAACGACTTCTCCAGGTCCTCGGTAACGCCGGGGATCCCGAGCTCATCTAGCGCGCCCGCTGTGGCGACGCGATCGAAGAATGCCGTGTTGAGCGCGTTGGTGTAGGCCGCATAGTTGCGATCGGCGACAGTGGCGATGGGAGGCAACCCGGCCTCTTCGGCGGCATAGCGGATCGCCACGTGGGCGCCATCGATGGTCCGCGCGTGCTTCACGAAGAGCGCGACGAACGCGCGCGCGGTGTTCGCGGCGGCGACCTCTTTGCGAGCGGTGGCACACGCGACGATCAGCGCGTCGAGGTCGCGCAGCAACTCCCAGTGCCCGATCTCGTCTTCCCTGGCCTTCAAGAACTCCGCCTGTTCGGCGAGCAGCTGGCGAGACTTCGTGAAGAATGCCTCGGTTGTGGATTCCTTGGCTGATGCCGCCGCGAACTCATCCCAAGTCCGTCGCCAGCGTTGGCGCACAAGGTGGGGGAACGCGATTGACCGCCCGTTCTTCGTCCCGGCCCACGCCGTCAGATCGATGTCGGCTTCGACACGCTCCACCCAGTGATCCCAAGCGGGGCGATATTTGGCGTCGCGTAGCCAGCGCTGCACGAGTGCGAGGTAGTGGGCGCGCAGCGGCAGCGGAGGAAGCTTGCCCTCCAGCGGAAAGTCCGTGGGCTCGCTATACGCAAGGTACGTTTCGGTGACCGCGGCGGCTCCAACGAGCTCCCTAATCCACTCACTCGGCTCTCCGTGCGCTTCGAAACCGTAACGCTCCTTCACCATCGCGACCAGCTCGCGCTCGAGGCCGTGTTCGCGGAGCCGGGCCCACGTCGCCCCCGGATCCGCCGCCACTTCGAAGATCGTTTGATCGAGATCGCCGAGCAGCCGAGACTGCGCCACGTCCGGCGTTAGCGTGGTCTCCCAAAACGCAGGCGGACGGTCGAAGAACCGGGCGCTGTACTTGCCGAGCAACGAGTCGCGACCACCATCGTAGAGGCGGCGTTGCTCCAACGGGCTCTCCGGCAACCGGACGCCCGCTTGCTTCATGAAGCTGAATAGCGTGGGGCGCTTTCCGCCTATCTTGAAGAATACGCCGATCGAACGGAATTCTTCGAGCAGCTCCAGCGGAGCAGCGACGCCGCGCTCGGTCACATCGAGCCGATCCTCCGACAGCGGAAGGTAGATCAGGAACCGCAATAACCCGCGCTCGGTGACCGGCGTCGCTGTTGTGATCTTGTGAACCTGGTGCTTGAGCCAGACCTGGCCATGGCGCTGGTCCTCGTCATATGACAGCAGCACGAACGGGGGCTTAGAGAGGTTCTCGATATGAGTGGCGAGCAACGGCACCAGCCGCCCAAACTCGGCCCTCTCGTCGAACCACAAGCAGACCTTCGCGCGCTTCTCGTGCTGGAAGCGCTGCTCGATCTGGTTCACGAGCGCTTCGAGGATCACTCGGCGACTCCGCTTACGCGCAGGACGCCCGCGCGGTCTAGCGGGGCGATGTTGACCTTGACGCCATCATCGAGATCCGGGTTCCAGCCCTCGGAGCGAGCGCCGGCATCCTTCCAGGGCGTCAGGATGCGAAAGTCATTCTCTCCCCCTTCAGGACCTTCGTGGTGACCTTCCTGGATCAGCTGGAGCTTCTTGTCGAGCGCCTGCGCTTGTTCGAGCTTCTCCTGTAGCTCGATCCGATCCTCGGACCTCCCGGCCTTGTCCGCCAGCGCAGCCTCGCGCCGCAGTTCCTCGATGGTATCGCGGAGGTAGCTTGCGCGCAGCTTGGCGAGCCGGTTCTTGTCGAATCGGTGGTAGTGCACGAGCGCGCCGAACGCGAACGGCGCGGTCCCTTGGGCGGAGGCGACGTGCCAGTAGATCGGGCGGCTCTTGTACATGTTCGCGTGGTACTCGAAGAAGGCATTCGCGAGCCAGTCTTCGAGGCTCGAGCACTTGCGGTAGCCCTTCGCCCCCCTCTTGAGTTCGTTAACAATCTCGACCTCAACCTGGCTCTCGTCACGTCCCGGAAAGAGCGCGGCGAGTTCGGCGCGAACGCGCTCGGCGAGCGGCGAGTCACCAGAGCTTCGGTTGAAGGGCACGATACCGTCGTCGTCGGAATCGATCACTCGCTTCACAGCGAATGACAGCACGCGCCAGATGAGATCCAGGCGCCGCTGCGCGGTAGTTTTCGTCTGCATTCCAGCCCATGCGTGCTCTGGGACGATCGAGCTGCATCGGTTCCGCACATATTCCACGTCGTCTGGAGCGAGCTGATACAGGCTCTCGACGACCTGGTTGAGCTCAGAGTAGAGCGCTCGGAGTTCGTCGTCGTTCGACCGCTCCCAAACCTGAACGTTCTCGAGTCGCGCAAACAGCGTGTCGCCACTGACCCTAGTCAAGTGCGGAGCGATGAACTCTCTCGACGATTCAAGTCCCACCGCCCACTCGCGCTTGAGCGTAACCATTCGATCCGCGATTTCGCCCAAGCGACGGGGCATCTTGCGTGGAACCGGTAGGATCGCGAGGTCGTTGACCTCAGTAAAGCGGCTCGGATTTAGCAGCAGCAACGTAACGAGAATCAGCTCGGAGTTCAGCACGGCCATTAGCGCGCTGAGGTCTTCCTGCGACGCAAGGAAGATAAGCTGCCCCTTGTCCGTGAACCCAGCGCCCTCGGGCATTGGCCGGCAACTGAAGCCGATGCTACTGACGCGCGGAAACGTAAGCCCACGGCGGCCAAAATAGCTATCGTTCTTGATTGTGCGTGACGCTGACCCATAACGTCGTTTCGCCTCGCTCTTTACCCGCGCGCCGCCGGAGGACCAATCGATAACCAGGTCCTCGTCGTACCAGAAACGACCGAAGTCACCGCCCTTCGCCAGAGGAATCCAGGTCGCTCTTCCGTCGCCTTCGACTTCCCACCATTGCCGCACGAACCACTCAAGAGGGACAGGAATGATCCCTTGCACGACTGCGGCGAACTCGGGCGCAAAGTTCTTGCGGCCGACGCACGCTGCGTCTTCAAGGTACTCAGGGAACAGGGGCGGGAAGTCAGCGAACGCTTTCTCGAGCGAAGGAAGCAGATTGTAAGCGAGGCGGCGATCTGCAATCGCCAGAAAGAACTCGTTCCTGCGCCGATAGACGGAGCGAGAGTCGCCCGCGAGAACCTGGCGCAATCGCATTTCGCGCTCACCCGCGTCGCATACAAGATCGAGCACGGTGACTTCATTGCACCGCTTGCGAGTGACCACATATGCAGCAGTCGACACAGTGGCGTCGTCAAGAATGCCGCTTCCCAGATCTAAGAGGAGTGGCATATAGAAGGGTGCGCCCAGAAGTGCGGTGCGGAAGTCGAGCGATCTCGGCCCGGAGAAGAACGCGCGGGAAGTGAGCGCTCCGAGATACCCGTCCTCCGTCAACAGTGCGAGGCCGCGCTCGACAAAGGCGCAGTAGATGTCGTTGCGGCCGAGAGGGTAAGCGCTGTCAATGTACTCGGCGCTAGCCTTCGTAGGGCTACCGTAGGGAGGGTTCATGACGACGACGTCGAACTTGCGGGACAGCGTCTGGATTAGCTTGAGACTCCTGCCTGTGTCCTCTGCAAACAGCCGTTCCGAGGGTTCGGCTGCAGTCGATGCAGATGCATCGTCCACTGCCTGGAGAAGTTCGTGTTGAAGCTCGACCGCCTCGGCGTGAAGCGCTCGGCGCTCGAGTTCCAGTTGGTGGGCGCGCAGCCGGTTTGCGTCGGCAATGATGGAGCCGAGCTCGAGCTGAGGGGTCGGACGACGTCGCGCGACCTTCGTCAGGCCCCGCGCCTTGGCTTGTTGCTGGACCCATTCATCGAGAACCTCCGACATCCCCTCACCAACTTGGACGAGACTGCCGAGCTCGCTAACGTTCCCAACGGTGTCCCAGAGCGTTTGGAAGACCCGTTGGCGAAGCTCGTCCGACCCGAGCTTTGCGCCGATGCGGTCGACCAGCGCCTTCAGAGAAGACGCACCAAGGCTCACCCCGTTCGCAACCACCAAGTTGCTGCGGCGCACCTTGACCGACTGCAAGGAGACGCCATGGCTCAATGCCGCCTCCTTTGCGGTGAGCAATAGCGAGAGCGCCGCGATCTGTATTGCGCGAGGATCGATGTCGATCCCAAAGAGATTGTTCTCGAGAATTGCCGCAGGAATCTCAGTGGGAGATGACACCGAGGGCTCCGTAGGCCAGCCAGCCTGACCACACCGCTCGAGCTCCTCTTCGTACATCTTGTAGAAGAGCGAAAACGCGTACTGGCCAAAGTGCATGGCGCCGCATGCCGGGTCGAGAAGAGCGATTTCGCGAGCCAGCTTCGGTGCTGACACTGGCCTGTGGTCTGCTGCCGCGTCTCGAGTGGAGGGCACGACCTGATAGCTGGGAACTCCCTCTGATGACACTTGGTGGAGACCTGTGTCCGGGTGCATCTCGGCCCAGAGCCGCCCCAGGGTGTTGTCGACGAGCGCCTTCACGACCCACGACGGCGTGTAGAACTGGTTGATGACGGCGAGTTCGTAGGAGGAGCGTGGCGTGCCCTTGTTCTCGTCGCGCACGCGCTTCTTCTCGTCGCGGTTGAAGAACTGGTAGACCCAGCCGAGGAAATCGGGCGCGCGGAACGCGTCGATTGCCAGCTCCTCGTTGATCATCTTCAATACATCGGTTAGCGCGGCGTGCGTCGGCCACACGCTCGCGTACTCGTGATCCGGATCGAACAGCACGCGGATCTCGGCAGTGATGTGGCGAAACGCTTGCGTGAGGCCGTCGCGCAACAACGCCTCCTCGGCGTCGTCCTCGTACTTGTAGCGGTGACCCGCGGCGGCACGGTAGTCGCGCAGGTAGCGTGATCTCGCCTGCCCAGGCTGTGGGGTGATGAACTCTGTCTCCTCGGGTGCCGCCTCCGGCTGTCCCGGTGGCGGCAGGTAGAGCAGCCGTCTAGCCTCCATCGCCTTGAGGCCGACCAACCGATTGAGCAGCGTGTAGGTCAGCTCACGGACAACGTTGTCAAAGCCGCGCTCGGTCGTGCCCTCGGACTGGGTCTCGCGGGTGACGAGCGCCTCGACGCGCCGCCGGATCGCTAGCTGCGGGTCGGGCAGCTTCATACTGTCGATCGGCGTGTGCTTGCCGTT
>JALHOP010000027.1 GCA_022842935.1 Myxococcota bacterium | reverse complement strand
ACGTTCGGGCGTCATCCAGGGGGGCGCGACCTCGAGGTCCGTACGCAGGCACTCGCCTTCGAAGGCGTGACGGCGGAAGCCGCAAGAACGCTCGCCGGCGTCAGCCCCTTGCGCATGGTGCTCCGCGTGGCTTCGGCGACTTCAAGAGCGAGCTGTTCGAGACCTGCTTACGGGTGCTCGAGTCGCTGCGTACGGATCCCTGCTCGGGTTCGCGGTGTCGGACAGCAACCCGAGCGTCGAGAGCGAGCTGGCGATGATCGAACGCCTCGATGGCGAGGCTGTGGTATCCGAGGTCTGGACATGGACGAAGTCATGGGCAACGTGAGGTTCCTCGCTCTCATCTGCGTGATCGGCTGCAGCGACAGCGAGCGCGTCATTCCTGAGGATCCGCCCGACGATGTCGTGACCGCCTACACGATGACCACGAGCAAGGGCGTGATCACGCTCGAGACTCACCAGTCGTGGGCGCCCAATGGCGTCGACCGGTTCGAGGAGCTCGTCGCGGCCAACTTCTTCGACGACGCACGCTTCTTCCGCGTGGTGCCTGGCTTCGTGGTGCAGTTCGGTATCAATGGCACGCCCGCGATAAACTCGATGTGGAGCGATGACACGATCGAGGATGACCCGGTCCGTCGAACGAACGTTCGCGGCTACCTGAGCTATGCGGCGACGGCCGCTCCTGACTCGCGCACGACCCAGCTGTTCATCAATCTCGGCGACAACTCGTTCCTCGACGACATGCGCTTCGCGCCGTTCGCCGTGATCACCTCCGGCATGGACGTCGTCGACATGATCAACGAGGAGTATGGCGAGCGACCCGACCAGCAGCAGATCCGCGCGCGCGGCAATGAGTACCTCATGGAGAGGTTCCCGAACCTCGACTACATCGAGACCGTCACGACACCCTGACGACGCGCGTATCCGTCGCCGGCGATGCCGGCTGTGCGGGCCCGGCTGGAACGAAGGCGAGGCCGCAGCCGTGCGGTGCGACGAAGCCACTGATACTGCGCTCGCGAACGGACGGGTCCCAACAAAGGCTCGTGTATCGTGTCGACTACGACTGCTGTGCCCGGCAATCGACGACGGGTTGCAGCTCCGACAATCCGCGGCCGTGATACGCCTCGAACCATGTCGATCCTCGCCGCGGCCCGGACCCCGCTGATCGCCGCCCTCGTCGCGTCCGTGCTTGGGTGCCGGAGCGACAGTCCCCCGCCTGATCCCATCACCCCGGCGACGGACGCCGAGGCCGACGCGTTTGGACAGGCAATGGCCAAGGCGCTTGCGCCCTGCGATCCGGCCGCCGTCAGTGCGCTGCTAGACGTGACGAACCTGGCGCGCCGTGCTGCCCACGGACGCAAGATACCCAAGGCGGCGAAGGACGGGATGCTGCAGGCCGCGACTGGCAACGGGTTCGGCAAAAACTTGTGCCAGGCACTCCCGGGGGAGACCACGAAGGCGACCTACCTGCGCTCGCGCAAAATCTCCGGCTCGCCACGGCCGTTGGTCCGGCTCATCATCGGTTCCGCCGTCAACTATCTCGAGTTCGAGGTCGGTCGCGTCAAGGGTGTCGGTGAGGTGCGCGCCATCGACTACACCAGCTTCGCCACCGGCGAGAGCATGAGCGAGATGCTCGGGCGCACGCTCGAGGAGATGAGCTCGAACGGTCGCCCGAGTGAGGCGCTGGCTGACATCGAGGCGCTCAAGCTGGCGAGTGTGAAGTTGGTGCAGCAGGACGTCGCTTCGGCACGGGCGAGCTTCGACAAGCTCTCGGCCAAGGCGCGTACCATGAAGGCCGCGCTGGTCGTCGACGTACAGATCACGTCGCAGGAGTCGGACGAGGCGTACATGGCGGCGATGGAGCGGTTCGCGCGCGCCTTCCCGGACGATCCGGCACTGTTGCTCCAGTCCATTGACCGCTCATTCGTGGCCAAGGACTTCGATCAGACCTTGGTGGTGCTCGAGAAACTCCAGCGGCAGGTCGGCGGCGACCCCTATCTCGATACGCTGCAGGCCACCACGCTTGGCGAGCTCGGTCGGAACGCCGACGCGGTGAGCGCGAGCCAGCGCTGCATCCAGGCAGAACCGTCGCTCGAGAACTGTTGGCTTGCACTCACGGACGCCCAGCTCCGCGCCCAGGACTACGAAGCCATCGTGGGTACGATGCGCGAGCTGAAGACGCGGTTCGACCTCGACTTCACGCCGACGAGCCTCGCGAGCGCACCGGAGTGGGCCGGCTTTCTCGCCAGCCCCGAGGGCAAGGCCTGGGTCGCGGCGTTCGAGCAGTAGAACCAAGGAAGCAGGCCATCGCGCACGCTCTTCTCGACCTCAAGCGTGCGCACGAAGGCAGGCCCAGGGGGCATGTCACCGCGGCACTGGACAGCTACTGGCGAACGCACGCCCGCTGCCCAGGTGCTGTGCGAAGCATGCGGAGTTGGCGGCACGAGCTCGATCATGTCGAAGGCCGCGATGCTGGTGATCCGACGCGACCTGCAAGCGCTCACCAAGCCCGCGGTGAAGGCGTTGTGCGATTGGGGTGACATGGTCCACCCCAAGTCTGATCCTCGCGTGACCTGACACGCACCCTCGCGGCATCCGAGGTCATCGTGCGCGGACTTTGTTAGCGTTCGGCAAGATTTTCGGCCGGGAACGAAATTGGTATGAAGAAGAAACTCTCGTGTTCACAGTGTATTAGCAACGTAGTTATTCTCCCTTGCCGTATTTTCGTTTCTGAAGGATGATGAGCTGCTAGAGAAAATGGAGCTAACGCTCTCACTCCCCGAAGCGATGGTCGGATGGGTTGAGCCCCGTCCTTGGCTGCGTGTTGCGTGTGCAGAGAAACCGTTCATCGCGTGGGATCGCTGGTCTGTTCCGCTGGAGCTAGTGAGGATCGAGAGCCCGGGTGAGAGCGAGCTACTGTTGAACCGCCTGGCCCAGCAACGCGGTCCGGGTGCTCCGGTCCCGCTGGTCACCGGAAGCTACATTCGCGCGAACCTCAGGGAGGAGCTCGAGCGGCGCGGACTCGGCTACCTCGATCGAAAAGGGAACCTTCATCTGCCCTGGCAGAACGGGATCGTCCACATCGAAGCGTCTGCCGTTCGTCATCGTGGCCTCCGTCCCGACCTTGCGGCGGGTCTCGGTGTTCACGGAGTCCGCGCCATCCAATCCTTGTTGTCGGATGGGGACAACCAACAAGTCAGCCACCTCGCCAGTGTGGCGGAGCTGTCGCTGTCGCGAACGCACTCCGTACTCCGCCTGCTCGAGTCCGAGGGCTTGGTGCGCGTGACCGGCAAAGGGCCTGCGACGCGACGTCACGTGGTTGATAAGGCCCGGCTGCTCGACTGGCTAGCTGCACAACCCGTCGCGCGTCGTCGTGAGCGCCAGGTTTCGGTTTCGATCTATGCGCGCACTCCGAGCGAAGTCTGGACGCTTATCACTCAGCGCCTCGATCGCGCCCAGATTCCCCACGGGTTGACGGGTGCGTCAGCCGCAGCGGCTCTCGGCGCTGGACCGACAAGCGTGATGGTCTCGTCCGTCCGAATCTCGCCGCGCTTTACTCTCGAGGCTGCCGCTGCGGCGCTCGAGGCCGAAACAACGGAGCGAGGGTCGAACGTCCGACTGATCCGTGACACCGGCATGGTCGGGAGCGCGAACACGATCGAACGCGATCATGTTCGGCTCGCTCCATTCGTACGGATCTACCTCGACGCGTTGGACGAGCGTCGAGGAGAGGACATCGCACAACTATTCCGGGAGAAAGTCCTTGGCTATTGAAGGACACCTTAGCGACTACAACCCCGTCTTGAAGTCGAAGCTTCAAGGCGAGGCGGCCCGCATCATTCGCGCGTTCGGCTTTGCCGGCGGGCACGTGACCATCATCGGGGGCCTCGTACGCGCGAGCGGACTCGCAAACTGAATACGCGAGGTGGGGCTCGGAAGTAGGCTCGGCCTGATGCTGATCCGTACTCGATACGTTCCCGGGTTGTTCATCGTGGCGGGCATCGCCGCGGGCGGGTTCTACGCCGTCGGGCGAATCCGCGAAGATCGCCCCGCCACGCGGATCGAGCAGGGCATCGCGACCAAGGCCGATAAACCCTGTCTCAAGTCGGTCACCACCGAATGGGAGGTTCCGTCGGACGATCCCGACCTGAAGGAGCTCGACTTCACGTCGCGGCCGCTCGTCGTGGGCAAGGTCGCGGTCAACACCCCACATACCAAGCGGATCGCGATCAAAGACCTCGGACTGAGTACGTCGTTCACCGATGCCGGCTACCGGGAAGACGCGGCCCATGCGACCGGTGCCCGGCAGGATGGGGCTCGGACGATCTTGACCGTCGAGGTCAGCGACGAATGCTACGTCCCTTATGGCAAGGCTCCGCTGGCGATCGCGGTCGGGAAGCCACTCGAGGTCCACGTCGAGAACCACGACAACCCCCGCTCTGGCCAAAGCTACGAGATGGCCGCGCGGGTCATCCAGGACGGCGTCACGCTCTACGAGCGACCCTCGACCACCAACACCATGGTGCTGATCCTCGGCGCGGGATCGCTCGTGCTCGGGTTGGCGCTGTGGGCCTACCTGAAGCGCTTTCGCGTCATGTGAATGCGTCGCGCCGTTGATGCTCGCTGCATGTGCGCGATCGGCGCGTATGGCTCGACACCCTCGTCGGGTTGGCTGAGAGGTCTCGGCTAGCCGCACGAGCCGGGCCTTGGTCGTCCGCGCTCGACCGGAAGATCCGGCGCGACGCGGCGCGCTTTTACGTTCGCTTCGCTGGCTTTCGCTTGGCCGGGCCTCCGAGGGCGGCGAGCAACTTGGCGAGTCCCTTGCGATGGGTCGCCTTCCACGGCAGCGTCGTCGCGTGGGTCGCGGCGGCGACGAGCCGCGCTCGGTCGAGGCGGCCCTCGTCCGCGAGCTTCGCCAGGGAGCTGACCCACGACCAGCTCGGGTCGAAGATCGTGTCGAACGCGCGCGACTCGATCTCGAACAGCTGCCAGACCTCGCGCTCGAGGAGCGGCGCGTCGGCGAGCAGCAGCTCACGCGGTGAGCGAGCGCCGGGAACGCGGGTCCACGGGCTGCCGAGCAGGCGAATGTAGCCGTCGTGGGTAGGCGTCGGGATGCACCGCGCCTGGACGAGGCGCCGCACCACGCCCCATGGGATCACCTGATCTTCGACCTTCTTGTCGAGCTTGCTGTCGATGAACGACGCGAGCCACGCGGGGCGCCGCGCGGCCAGGACCTCGACGACGCCATCGGTGTACCAGTCGTAGTAGTCGTACATGTTGCGGGTGATCTTCGGCGGCTCACACAGGGCGTAGGTCGCGAGACAGGCGACCGCGTGCATCGTGCGGAGCTCGACGTGCTTGCCGTCCGCGGGCACCTTCGGCGTGGCGTGCTTCGCCAGGCGTGGGGGCAGCTCGTTGGTGTATCGGTAGCTGCCGTACGCCT
>JALHOP010000026.1 GCA_022842935.1 Myxococcota bacterium | reverse complement strand
GCACGAGGCAGCCGTAGCGGGTGGTCGGATCGGTCTGCAGCTTCTTGGGCTTGAAGCTCGGTGACAGGAGGCGGTTCATGAAGACCTGCGCGATCGTGGGCCGCTCGCGATCCAGGACGGCCTCCTTCTCGACGATCGACGCCATCACGAGCAGGTCACGATCGCTCCAGCCGAGCTTCTCCTTGAGCTTGGCCGCACTCTTCCCGTGCTTGCCCATGAGCTCGTTCCACACCTTGCGATGCCGCTCGATCATGCGCTCGAGGACGACGTGCGGCTTCTCGCCGAGCCGGAACTGGTACGTGTCCGGGAAGAGCTGACCGTCGACCGTGTCGGTGGTGATGGCGTACTTCGCGAGGAACTCCTTGCTACGGGCCAGCTTCTCGAGCTCGCCCTTGTCGGCGACCTTCGCCTTGTCGAGGAGCTCGAAGAACTCGAGCATGTTGAGCCCCTCCGGCAGGCGGACCTGCACCGTGACCTCCTTGACGCCCGCGATGATGATCGCGAGGACCTCCTTCGGCGTCAGGTTGTCCTTGATGAGGTACTTGCCGGTCTTCACATCGGTGGTCTTGCCCTCCCACATGGCATACAGCCGGAACCAGCTCGGCTTGGAGATGACCCCCTTCTCGTGGAGCTTCGAGGCGACCGACGGGAAGCTCATGCCCGATACGATCTCGACCTCGACGTCCTTGCCCGTGCCCCGGTGGGGCGCCTCGGCGTAGTCGAACGCGCTCATCAACATGTAGATGCCAATCGCCGCGACCAACGTGATCGTGCCGAACACGACCCCGAGGGCGATCCGGAAACTGCGCTTCGGCATCGCCCGTGAACCTACATCGATTGGCGGCGCTTCTGCAGCTGGAGCCAGGTGTCGAGGATGATCGCCGCGGCCTGCTGGTCGATGACGCTCTTGCGCTTGCTCCGCGAGACGTCGGCGTCGACCATCACGCGCTCGGCCTCCGCGGTGGAGAAGCGCTCGTCCTGTTCGTGGACGGTCGCCGTCTCGACACAGACCGACTCGAGCACCTTCACGAGCTCCCGCACCCGGCGCGCCCGCAGACCTACCTTTCCGGAGAGCTCGAGCGGCAAGCCGACCACGATGTCGGTGACGGAATGCTTTACAACCAGATCCAACACTGCCGCCGCATCGACACGGTTGCCCGCGCGGCCCAGCACGGTGAGCGGGTGGGCCGCGATGTTGGCTTCGTCCGTCATGGCGACGCCGATGGTCTTGGTGCCTACGTCGAGGCCGAGGGCGCGCATACGGTGGCCGCCAGTATGGGCCAAGGCCGGCCGAAAAAAATTAGGTCCCGCATGGGGGGGCCATGCAGGACCTTGAGCGCAGAGCGCGAAGTCACTTATTGCCTCAAATGGGGGGGAGACCAACGGGATGAGGGGGAGGGAACCGCGGATCAACCATCGAGTCGAAACAGTTAGCTTCGCGTCGCGCGTGGGAGACTTTTCAGTTGTCAGCCACCGGGGTGGCGATGAATTTTTCTATGAGCACATCCGGTGCCAGCTCGGACCGAGCCGAATTCGGCCGAAATTGGCGACGGGCGGACGAGGATCCAGGCCGTTACGCCCCCCCTACCGTCAATTGAATGACGCTCTGACTGGGGAATTGGCGACTCGCCCTGTCACCCCCTGTCGTCATGGCAACACGGGTGGCCACCGCGGTAGCGTGCACGCCCATGTCAGACGATCCCGCGACCCCCGCGTCGAAGCTCTCCGTGCAGCTCGACGATGACGTCGCGCAGGGCCTCTATTCCAACCTCGTCCTCCTCAACCACACCGAAAACGAGTTCGTGCTCGACTTCGCGTTCATCCAGCCCACGAACGGGCGGGCCAAGGTCCGCACCCGCGTGATCTCGTCCCCCCGCCACACGAAGCGGATCCTCGAAGCGTTGAAGAAGAACATCGAGCGCTACGAGGAGCGGTTCGGCACCATCGACATCAGCGCGGACGACGACCCCGTGTTCCACTGAGACCTACACCCGCCTACGCGTCGAAATATCTTCCCACGCGGCAACATTTTCTCGACGACGTTCCTGCTCGCGTCGGCCCCGGGAATCGGCAATGCTCCTCGTAGATGAAGTACGCCAGTCGTGGTGCTTCCCAGGAAGACCAGGTCCAGGCCCCCGAACCGATGGGCCCGTTTCTCGACGAGGACCTGCCGCACGAGCCGCATCACGCCTGGACCGCCGGGCCCGGCGGAGGCGACGCGGCGGCGCTGCTCCCGTGGGTCGACGACATCGGACCCACGGTCGCGCCGACGGCCCCGGTCCAGGGTCCCCCCGCTGATCCGGGCAAGCTCAAGCTCGACCTGAAGAAGAAGGAGCTGCGCGCCGGCAATCCCGACGACCCGAACGCCGGCTACTTCCTCGCGTCCGCGAAGGAACAGGGCGCTCGCTGGCGGACCAGCGACGGCGACTTCACGGGCAAGGTCAACAAGGACGGCCTCGACACCCGCATCAAGCTCGACGAGGACGACCAGCTCCACGGCACCGTCGACGCGAAGAAGAAGGAAGGCGCCCTCGCCTGGGAGCGCGACGGCAAGAACCAGGGCGAGCTCTACGGCAAGTACGAGAGCGGCAACGACTGGGAGGGCGGCGTTCGCAAGGCGTGGGACCTCGAGGATGGCAAGCTCAATACGGGTCTGCGGTACCAGCAGACCGACCAGGGCGGGCTCACCGGCATCTACGGTGACTACAAGAGCACCGACGGCAAGACCGCGCTCGACGGAACCGCGGGCGTGCGCAACGGCGGCTTCGTCGGCGGCCTCTCCGGCTCGCACGCGTGGAGCGACACGCGCAAGATCAAGGGCTCGGTCGCGCACGACGAGGACGGCACGACGGCCAAGCTCGGCGGCCAGTACGACAACTTCACGCTCGACGGCAACTACAAGCGCACCGACGCCGGCGACTCGTACGGCCTGAACGGCTCGTACAAGCTCGGCGACAAGGGGGCGATCAACGGCGGCTGGAATCACTCGAAGGACGGCGACGCCTTCAAGCTCGACGGCAACTACAAGTTCAACGACCACAACTCGATGACCGGGTCGCTCACCCACGACAAGAACGCGACCGTCGGCAAGCTCGGTGGCGAGCACACGTGGGACGGCGGCTCGCTCTCGGGCTCGGCGGAAGTGGCGAACCGTGCAAACGGCACCACCACCACGCTCGCCGGTGCGTACCGGAACAAGGGCCTCTCGCTGGACGGCACCTACGTCAACGGCCCCGACGACGACGCGCTCTCTCTGAACGGCAAGTACAAGTTCAACGACAACACGTCGATGAACGGCAGCTTCAAGCGCGACAAGAACGGCAACACGTTCTCGCTCGGCGCCGACCACAAGTGGGGCGACAAGGGCAACATCAGCGGCTCGTACGAGCACACGCCGACCACCGACAAGCTGAACCTGTCGGGCGCGTACACGCCGAACGACAGGCAGTCGTACACTGGCAGCTTCGGTCTCGAGAACGGCCCGACCGGCACGCAGGCCACGCTCGGCCTCTCCGAGAGGTACAAGTCGCCGAACCTCATCCACTCGCTCGGCGTCGATGCCGGCCTGGGCACGCAGAACTACGTGGGGATGAACGGCGCCATCGACGGCCGGCTCGGCAAGAACCTCTACGCCGGCGCCTGGGGCAACGCCCGCTACGAAGAGGGCAAGCAGTTCACCGGTCAGGTCGGCGGCAGCATGACCTACATGATGAACGACAAGAACGCGCTCACCGCCGCCGCGCTCATGAACGACAAGGGCCAGCTCGAGGCCCGCCTCGAGTACGACATGTTCAAGAAGAGCGTGGCCGACACCCAGGGCCTCGTCGACGCGCGCAAGGATCCGCGCCTCAGCCTGTTCCTCTCCTACGCCCAGGGCGGCAAGCGCTCGATGGACGATCGCTTCGGTGGCGCCCCGATGATGGAGATGGGCAACAAGGGCAACACCATCAGCGGCGGCATCAAGCTGAGCTTCTGACCGCACTGCGACCGCCAAGCCGCTCGCGTGAGATGTCCACCGCCAAGGCGCGGAGGACGCCAAGGTCCGAAGGTTTTCGGGCGCTCCGCGCCCCAGGGCGTGGGCTCGGGTTCGCCCGCTTGCTCGGTAGCGCGCGCCCCGGAGTTTGGACGCCAAGACGCCCCAGACGCCAAGGTCGGAAGCGTTACGGCGCTACGCGCCAGAGAGGTCCGGACTTCGCGGCCGATACCAGTTAGCGCTCATTCAAGATCACACCTCGGGGCACAATCCCGGGGCGCGAGCGTGAGTGCGTGCACGAGCCCGAGTTCGAACCGCGCCTATCGGGCACACGCCGTGGGGCGCGAAGCGCCTAACCCCTCTTTCTGACCTTGGCGTTCCCTGGCGTCTTGGCGTCTGTCAGGCGATCCGTAAACTGACCCCGAAACGACACTAAAACTGACCCACCCCCGCACCGGCCGGGCGCCGGCGATGGAGGACCGATGGAGTCGGAGAGTTTGCAAGTGCAGCCGCCTGGAGCGACCCAGGTGGCAATGGTGGATCCCGAGGTCGTGCGCCAGATCCGAGCACTGCGCGAGTTGAGGTGGGGGATACGTCTGATCGCGCGCGAGCTCGAGATCAGTCGAGGCACGGTGCGGCGCTATCTCCGCGGGGGCGAGGGCGCGGACATCCAGCGGCGACCCGCAGCGCGCCGCCTGAGTGACGAGCAGCGTGCTGAGATTGTTCGGCTGTTCGACACGACGGCAGAGGGCAATGCGGCCGTCGTGCAGCAGTTGCTCGCCGAGCGTGGAGTTGATGTGCAGCTTCGTGTGGTGCAGCGGATTCTGGCGCCGCACCGCAAAGAGCGGCGTGCAAAGGAGCTCGCCACGGTTCGGTTCGAGACGGCACCCGGTCATCAGCTGCAGATCGACTTTGGCGAGAAGCAGGTGTGGATCGGCGCGCACCGCGTTCGCGTGCTCCTATTCGTAGCTGTCCTGTCGTACTCGCGGCGGGAGTTCGTTCGCGCGTTCAGGAGCCAGCGCCACGACGATTGGCGCGAGGGTCTGGCCGCCGCGTTCAATCACTTCGGCGGCACGACGCAGACGGTCCTCGTCGATAACGCTCGGGCGTTGGTCGTCGAGCGCGACGTCGAGAAGCGCACCGTCCGGCTGCATCCGGCATTCGAGGCGTTCTGTCGGGATTGGGGCATCACGGCGCGTGCCTGCCAGCCCTATCGCGCGCGCACGAAGGGCAAGACCGAGCGTGGCGTGGGCTACGCCAAGAGCAATGCGCTGGCTGGGCGGCGGTTCGAGTCGTGGGCCGAGCTCGACGCGCACTTGGAGCGGTGGATGGTGATGGCGGACGACCGGATCCACGGGACCACACGCGAGCAGCCCCGGCTACGGTTCGAGCGCGACGAGGCACACGCACTGCGTGCTTTGCCGGCGCGGCCGCTGCCGGTTCGTCAGCGTCGGCTGGCACGGCGGGTAGCGAACGACTGCTTCGTCGACGTCGACACTGTGCGGTACAGCGTTCCGCATCGGCTCGCGCGCCAAGCGGTCGAAGTGCTCGTTGGCGACCACGAGGTCATCGTCTTCGACGGCACCCAGGTCGTCGCACGTCATACGCGGTGCGACGAGCCGCACCGTCGCGTTGTCGACACTTCTCACTTCGAGGGGCTGTGCCGCGTCACGACGACCGATCGCGTGATCGGGACGGCGCTTCAGACCTACGGCCGCACGCTTGACGACTATGCCGAAGCCCTCGGAGGTGCGTCGTGAGCGAGCTGATTCGGACCCGGGTCGAGGACCACCTTCAGCGGCTGCGGCTCCATTCGATCGCTGTGCGCCTCGATGCCGTGCTCTCAGATGCAGCGCGCAAAGAGCCGACCTATCTCGACTTCCTCGATGGTCTGCTGCGCGAGGAGCTCGACGCGAAGCAAAAGCGGCGCGTCACGATGGGCATCAAGATCGCTCACTTCCCGGTCGTGAAGACCCTCGAAGAGTTCGACTTCAAGTTTCAGCCGTCCGTTGACGGCAAGCTCGTACGTGAGCTCGCAACGGGGCGGTTCATTGCTCAAGCCGAAAACGTCCTGCTGTTCGGACCACCAGGCGTCGGGAAGACTCACCTGGCCATCGCGATGGGCCGCGCAGCGATCGAAGCCGGCCATAGCGTCCTCTTCGTCACGGCGACCGCGCTCATCGCTGCGCTGGCGAAAGCCCATGCCGAAGGCCACCTCGCCGACCAGCTGACGTTCTACGCGAAGCCCAAGCTCCTCCTCATCGATGAGCTTGGTTACCTGCCACTCGAGCGCAGCAGTGCTCACCTGTTCTTCCAGCTGGTCGCGCGTCGGTACGAGCGCGGCAGCATTCTGCTCACCACAAACCAACCGGTCACCGACTGGGGGCACGTCTTTGGCGACGAGACGATCGCCGCTGCGATCCTCGACCGTCTGCTGCACCACAGCCACACGCTCGTCATCAAGGGCGAGAGCTACCGGCTGAAAAACAAGAAGCGCGCTGGCCTCGTTGGCCGCGAGCACTGAACACCCGGGTGGGTCAGTTTTAGTGTCGTAACTGGGTCACTTCCTAGCGTCGCTTGACAGCGTCCGAACCTCCGGGGCACGAGCGTGTGTGCACGAGCCCGAGTTGCGGCAGTGAAAATCCGGGGCACGAGCGTGTGTGCGCGAGCCCGAGCTCGAACCGCGCCTCATCCGGCACACGCCGTGGGGCGCGAAGCGCCTAACCCCTCTTTCTGACCTTGGCGTTCCCTGGCGTCTTGGCGTCCGAACCTCCGGGGCACGACCGTGTGTGCACGAGCCCGAGTTGCGGCGGTGAAAATCCGGGGCACGAGCGTGTGTGCGCGAGCCCGAGCTCGAACCGCGCCTCATCCGGCACACGCCGTGGGGCGCGAAGCGCCTAACCCCTCTTTCTGACCTTGGCGTTCCCTGGC
>JALHOP010000025.1 GCA_022842935.1 Myxococcota bacterium | reverse complement strand
TCGGTGGTCGGCCATCGGCAGTCGGTGGATAGCCCTGCCTTTCGCTTCAGCTCCGCCGCACTCCCTGCGCCATTTGCTCTGCCGCCCGCAGCGTAAACACGCTCTGCTGTTTGCGCAGATCCTGGATGCCCTGGTACCCCGCCGTCGCTTCGAATAGCTCCTTGGGCACCGTGGCGAGCGCCAGGTCAAACACGTATTTGTCACCAGCGTTCAGCCAGCGAGGCACCTCTTCGGGCTTCCAGCTGGGCGACAGCTCGTTGCGCAGCTCGCGCATGAGCACGTAGGCGCGGTCGGCCACGAGCTCGATATCGTCGGGCTCGAGCTCCTCGCCGCGACGTTTCCTGCGACGTACGCCATCGCAGACGTTGTGAAACGTGAGACGCTCGGCTTCGCCAGACTCGTCTTTACCATCGCTCACGGCAACCGCGCCGACCTCGGCGGCGCCCGCCGAGCCGCGCTTCTCGTCGGCGTCGACGCTCCCATCGTCGGCGTTCGCCTTCTGCTTTCTCTGCAGCGTGATACTCGGCGGGATCGCTCCGACCTTCGTGTCTGTCTTGGCGACCCAGCGCTTCACTTCGCCCAGCTGCACTTCCTTGCGGGTCGTGGCGTTCATCTGCGTGCCACGGGCGAACGTGTTCTTGTCGTCCCGTTCACCGCTCTTTAACAGTTTCTTCTGGAGCTGTTCCCACTCTTCGAGCTCGGAGAACTCGGGCGGCAGTGAGTCGAGCAGGTTCTTGAGCTGCTGCTTCACCGCGTCGACCACGCGCATGACCTCGTAGCGCTGGTCTTGGAGCTGCTGTTCGGCGCGCTGCCGCGCCTCTTCGAGCGCCTCTTCGACGAGCTCGGTGAGCATGCGCAGCTCGCGCTGCTGCTTGTTGTGGACGCGGTGGATCTTCAGGTGCTGGACCTTGGCCGTCACCCGCGAAAACGCGAGGTGCGCCTTGGTCTTCTGGACCTGATGCTGGTGGAATTGGGCGGATCGCCGTCCGACCTTGTGGGAACCTTCACCACTCATTGATCGGCACTATAGCCCGTGCGCTACGGCCGCGTCTCACTTTGCGACGCGCCTGCCGCAAAGCGCGCCGCCGGCGGTCCGCGTAGCGGGACAAAATCGCTCTTCTGGCCCTTTCTATCGGGTTTCCTGAGGTTGGCCCGGACCGTGCTTTAGGTCGGCCCATGATGCGAGAGCAGGCAATGTCGAAGCAGCGTTGGCAGCCCCCGAGCATGAACAAGCCCGCGGATGAGAATGCCGCGAAGGTGAAGGTCGACGAGCAAGTCGTCCGCAAGATCCTGAAGGTGAATCCTGCCCTCCGGGCTGGTCGCACCACGGCGCAGGTCAAGAAGTCGCTCGAACGCGGTGAGCCTCTCGCCCAGCAGCCGGTGCTTGCCCCAACGCGCGCGAGCTCACCCGCAGGCGACACCGCCACGCAGCTCCGCGACACCATCCGCTTTTTCCTCTCCGGCAAGTCCGAAGCCTTCACCGCCAAAAGCCAAGACATCGAGGCCCGCAAGAAGGCACTCGACGCAGAGCTGACTGCGACGCGCGCCACACTGCGCGAACAGGTCGTGGGCTTCGTGAAGCTACTCGATCCCGGCGCGCTCGACGCCAATGAAGCCGCGATGGCCGCTGCTTTCGCCGAGCAGAGCGCGCTCCTGCGCGAGCTGGGTCTCGACGCCAAAATCATCGCCGAAGCCGTTCGCAAAGGTCGCTAACAAAGGAGTCCGTCATGGTCAGCAAGGTCCAAAACGTTCCGAACATCGAGAAGTCCTCATCCGCGGCGGTCGCTAGCGCCGTCGCACAAGCCACGTCCAAGCGGTCACTTGCTGTGTCCTCTATAGAAGATGTGGTGACTGTCGATGGGAGCGCGACAATCGCCGTCGTTAGCGATGCTGCTCGCGCCACCGGCAAGAACCCATTCGAGGCTCTTGTCGCGAGCACCGTGAACGTTCCCGTTGCCGAGCTCCGACTCGTCGCTGCCGCCGAGGCTACGAGCGTGAGCTGCGAGCCTAACCTTGCGACGCTAGCGGTCCTTGCCGAGCTCGAGAGCCGCATCACACCACGGGACGCCTGGGGCCCCACCAAGGTGCGCAACGGTTACATGCAGGTCACCTACGACGCCCAGGAAGAACGCGTCGCGGCCTCACGTCTCGAGCGCGACGACGGAGAGAAGCTCTCGCGCGTGCTCGTCGAGCGCCCCGCGACGACCGACGCGAAAGAGATCCTCCACGCGCAGGAATGGCGCGCCCAGGTCAGCGGCTACTACAAGGGCGGCGATGTGAATGCGTTCGTTCAGCAGGTGCTGCGCGAGTGCTACCTGCTGGGCCAGGGCGATCTTGCGGCCTACGGCGAGCGGGTGAAGTCGCTCAACGAGCTAAAGAAGAAGATCCGCGACGAGGCCAAGCGTGTCCGCGACATCAAGAACGAATGGGCGGCAGCGGCAAAGGGCGATGAGAGCTGGGTCGCGCCCTATTATTTCGAGCCGGTCAAGGTGGACAGTGCTCAGCTCGCTCTCATCCCCGACACGTATACCCAAGAAGAAATCGATGAGCTCGACGGGGCGCAGCGGGGCAAGATCACCGCGAAGAACGGCCCGGTCAGCGGTGAAGATGGCGAGCGCGCAAGCAACTTCTGGACGGGCAGCACGCTCGCGCCCGGGGATGCGGAGTGGCTCAGCACTCTCGGCGGGACGGCGGGCGACAAGATTCGTAATGTGAAGTCGACGTTCGAAGACATCAAGAGCCTCGTGCCCAGCATGAGCGCGGCAGACCTCCAGACCCTGCTTTTACCGATCCTCAACAACCTCAAGAAGCACGGTCACGAAGGCGGCATCCTCGAGCTCGTCAGAGTCATGAGCTCCGAGCAACGTATGGTGGTCGCCGCCGCCGGGTATGGCTCGGACTCGCCGGCCTTCTGGCGGCCGTCCTCGGGTCGCATCGGCAGCACGCCGATCGACCAGTTCAGCGTCGAGGAGCGCGCAGAGTACAACGGCCTCCTTGTCGCTGCGGCGCACACCCTGGACGCGGACGTGGTCACCACCTCGGGCAAAGGTCTGACCACGGCGCAGGCGAGCGATCTGGTACAAGCCCACAAAGCAAAGCTTGCAGCCGGGATGGGGGCGTCGTCATCCGAGTCCGCTCTTCCGATGCCCGAGGTGGCGAATGCTGGCGACAAGACCGCCGGCTCGCCGAAGCGCATCGACACCGTTCAAGGGCTAGATGAGCACCTGAAGTCACTCGAGGACGCGATGAACTCCGTCGGTGACGACGCCCAGCTCGCCAACATCGACCTGCAGAACTGCTTGCAGAGGCAGCAGCAGACCCTGCAGATGATGTCGAACATCTCGAAGACTTTGCATGATGTTGCCATGTCGATCATTCGCAACATGAACTCCTAACGAGGTTGTTATGGCGGATCTCTCCGAGGCGCAGATCGAGAAGTACCTTCGTGGCGAGGTCGAGCTTCACGAGCTTGCGAAGCTCGACGCGCAACAACTGCAACAGCTGCGCATGCGGACGCAGATGTTCATCGATGGCGGCCACGACGAGCGCGCCTTGGTCATGCTCGAGATGCTCGAAGAGCTCGACCGCAAAGACACCGCCGCAACCTTGAAGTCCATCGACACCTTGCTCGCGCTTGGTCGGTCGAGCGAGGCCATGGCAAAGGTCGAGCGTCTCTTGAGCGCGCACCCGAAGAGCTACGAGGCACGCCTTGCCCGCGCGCAGGTCGAGCTTGCGACGGGGCAGTGGGCTTTGGCCGCGACGACCCTGCAGCAACTCGTGAGCGAAGACCCCACGGCCGCGACCGAAGCGGGTAAACGCGCCCACGCGCTCGCCCGCCAGGCTCACAAGCTCTTCGAAGCGAGTCGCTAGACCCGCGTTCGTTCGCTTGCGGCCCCGTTGGTGCGGCCCATTGCGGACCTCCTGTTGGCTCACGACGACATGTCAGGCGACCCGCCCGCACCGCGCGGCGAGAAGCGAGCGATAAAGGGCGCGCGGCGCCGCGTGGGCGTGGGTAGCCGCGGACCAGCGAAGATGAAATACGCGTTTTGCCTTGTCTGCACCGTCCTCATCAGCGGTTGCGCACCCACCTCTTCGAGCTCGCGCCGACCGCTTTCGACCTGTGCGCAGCGCCTCATCGAGCGCGGCTATCTGAAGGAGCAAGACACTCAGCTAGCGGACACGTATTGCCGCACGCGCAGCCAGGAAGAGCTCGTGGCCGCGCGGTGGGCCGTCGACGCTGGCACGGCCGCGACCTTTCAAGATGCGATCACGTTGACCCTGGCGTCGGCCGCGGTCGTTCAACCCGCCCCGGCTCCCGAGCCGCTGAAGGCGGACGACGGCAAAATCCCGCAAGCGCTCGACGTCATGTCGATCGCGGAGAGTGACCCCAACCTCTCGACCTTCGTCGACTTGTTGAACGCTTCCGGTATGGCGGAGGCCGTTCGCGGCGCCAAGGCCGTCACACTGCTTGCGCCGACGAACGCGGCGTTCGAGAAGTATCCACGTCTCGCCGACAACAAGACACGACTCAAGAAGGTGTTGTCCATGCACGTCATCATGGACGAGCTCAGTTGCGCCGACGCGCCGGTTGCCCCGGAACGACCCCGACGCGTCGCGACGATGGGGGGCAAGAGGCTCCCGCTACGCGCCAAGGGCGAGGTCGTGTCGATCGGTCGTGCGAAGGTTCTCCGAGCCGACCTCACGGCCTCGAACGGCGGTGTGGACATCATCGACACGGTGCTCCTCCCCTGACGTTTCGCGCTGTGGCGTCCCGCGCGTCTATCGCGAAGCGGCGTCGCCAGAGCTCGTCGCTTCCTCTTCACTCCCACCGTTTTACGATCGCCATGAAAGTCGGACCTTCCGACCAAGCCGCGCCAGCGCAGCCGACCATTCTCCTCGCCAATCCGGTTTCGCCTCGAAAGCCGGCGGCGCCGTCCGAGCGGAGCGGTCTCACCTGCGCCCTGACGCCAGTCGATTCCGCCGCAGTCCAGAGCGCGACCCAAACCCTGGCGCCTTGCGGTGCAGGTCAGGTCGAGCCCTATCGCGCTATCGCGGACGCGCTCCGTTCGACCGCGCGCACAAACTTCTCTCAGGGGCTCGTCGCGCTCGAGGCTTTGGGGGCGAGCGAACGACAAGACCCGCAACGGTTGGTCGATGCCTTCGCGTTCGTTCTTCGACGCGCGCGTCTGGATGGCGGGGCCGCAGAGCGTGTCACCGTCTCACGCGTCTTGGCGCTTTTGGGTGTCGACGATTGGGACCAGCCGTGGCGAATCACGCAGGTGCACCGTGTCATCGCGGCTCTTGGCGACCCCCCCGACTTACGGCGCGCGTCTTACGAAACGACCCTGGTCACCCGTTACCTTCTCCAGCATGGCAGTCGTACGCGCGTTCGCTGGCAGGCGCGTGTCGCCGAGCTTTCGCAGCCCTCGACACAACGACCGCACGAAGCTCTATTTCTTACTCTCAACGAGTTTCCCAATTTGGCTTCGGTTGCGTACCAGGCGCTGCAACTTGAGGGCATCGAAGAGTTTCCGCCTCGACCGCGTGCGCGCGTCGCGATGAACGCCAGAGCGGAGCGCTTCGTTCGCCATCTAGGGGAGTGGCAGGCGACGCAACGTACTGCGGCGCGCGTCGAGAGTGGGCTGATGCTCGGCGGCGCCATCGTGGTTGGCATCCTCGGGTCGTTTGCCGCGGGCCCGGTTGTGGGAGCGCTTGGTGCGACGGTGGTGGGTACCGGCGGCGCGAGCGTTCGAGCGGCGCGTGAGCACGGTTCGTATTTGCGCGCGCAAGATGCTTTTCGGCTCGGCCTCGGGTCGGCTGAAGCGGTTCAGCTTCGCGCCGACGACCTCGAGGGCGCCCGAGGCGCGGTCTTGGTAAGTGTCGCCACAGCGGGTATCGCCGCGCGGCTCGGGGTTACCTCTGTCTCGGGCTCGTTCGTGAGGCGGCTACTAGCTCAGCAGGGCCGCAGCCTCGCGATTGGCACCGGCGCGGGAGCGGCGATCGCCCTCGTTCATCCGGGAATCTGGAAAAGCTCGGAGACCATCGGTGTCGTCGTCGAAGGCGCGCTCTGGGGCGCGGTAACGGGTGTTGTCGGAGGCACCTTTGGCGCCTTGTCAGGCGCATCTGCACGGGTCGCCATTATGTTCTTTTCCAAGCCGGCCATCCCGATTGGTAACGAGCCGGTCCGTATCCGCCTGGAAAGCGGTCGCGAGGTCAGTGGTCGCGTCGTCTCCCTGATCCCTCAGCTGGGCATACTTACCGCAAAAGCGGACGATGGCAGTACGGTCCAGGTTCGAATCGAGTCGCTAACGACGGTTCAAGCGCCGATTCCCAAGGTGGACGCGGCTGTGCGCGCCGATGTGCCTGTCGCCGACGACCGTGGCACCAAAGCCGGCCCGACGATGCGCGGTGGTTGTAAGCCGCTGCGCAGACGGTTGCCTCGCAAGCGTCGGTCGCCGCGACGAGTGCGGGGCCGAGTCCGCCGAATCGTGCGTCCGCGACGGCGTACGTCGCCGCGTCGTGCGGGGCCGACGCCACCACGACCGAAGCATTGCTGAGCTCGAGGCGGGCCTTGCTCGCCGGACGCCTATTTCGAATCGAGCATCGTCACGTTGCCTTCGCGGTCGGCGACGAAGTCGACCTGGAAGTAGTTGGTCACGATGCGCTTACCCTGCAGCGAGGTAGCGTTCTTGTTCTTGGCGTTGAGCGTGAAGCGGTGCTGGATCTTGGATTTGTCCTGATTCAGGCGAATCACGTAGTGATCGGTGCCTGCGTTGTCGAAGCCTTCTTTGGTGATCATGTTGCCGGCGACTTCGAGATTGGCGCGAACGCGACTGAAGTCGATGTCGCTAGCCTTGCCGTAGTTGCCTGCAGCGAAATCACCCCCCGCCGCACCTCGCATCTTGCGCATGGTGTTGCGCGTCGCGACACCTGGATCGCTGACCTCTTTGGCGGTCTTGTCCACGAGTGAGACTTCCACCGCGCTCTCGACCTCGTTGGCATCGATCCGTGTCAACGAGGCCTTTGCCATGACATCGGTAAACGGCGCTTCGCCCGGCGCCTGATCGAGCCGTAGCTCCATGATGTTCCAGTCGGCCTTGAGATTCGGACCCACCGCCGCATCGAGCGCGGCCTTGGGGTCGCTTTCGTAGATGTCGATGCCTTTCGTCCCGCAGCCAACCAGTGTCAGGAACAGGCCACAACGAACGACGCGGTTCACCCTGGGCAACATCATTTCGGCTCCTTGACGAGGCGCAAAGCACCGCCCCAGCGACCGTCATGCACGCGAGGGCCTCATGGCTGCAAGCAGTACGCGCGAGAGGGCGCGGCCGCTCCAACGATCTCGCTGGGAAAACGGCAACTTGACCCCGGATCGGGCTGCCTATACCAAGGCCGCACAATGCGAGGTGTCCGCTTTGGCCACCTCCACGCGCTCGATCGCATAAGGAGCTTTGTACCCTTCATGAAACTTCTGACCCTTGGCAGTGTCGTTTCTTTTGCCGTTCTGGGATTGGTCGCGTGTGACCAGGGTGCTGGTACCGCCGGTGGTGACGCCGCACCGGCCACCGCGCCGGAAGCCGCTGGAGCGGACGCCGCTGCTCCGGCCGCCGCGCCCGCGGGTGACGCGGAAGCCCCCGCCGCCATGGGTGATGCCGAGGTTGCCAAGGTCGAGCAGACGCCGCAGCAAGCATGCAACAACCTCATCGAAGCGGCGAAGGCGAAGGATGACGCCAAGTTTCTTGCCAACGCGACCGACGTGACCGCCCAGGCGATGGCGGACGCCGCCAGCAAGGAAATGATGTTCGGCATGATGGCCACCGCGACCTGCGGTGAGGGCGTGGTCGAGGGCGAGAAGGCGACGGTGCCCGTGACCGCCGGAGCCGACAAGCGTGATGTGCCGTTCGTGAAGATCGGAGACGCGTGGAAGTTCGACGCCGCCGAATACATGAACAAGTACCCGCCGGCGCCGGCCAAGGGCAAAAAGGCCAAGAAGGCCAAGGGTGCCAAGGGCAAGAAAGGCTGAGTCGCAATGACAGGGGCGCGGAAAGCCGCGCCCCTGGGATTCGGTTATCGGCAGTCGGCAATCGGGAATCGGCAGTCGGCTATCGGCAATCGGCAATCGGCAATCGGCAATCGGCAATCGGCAATCGGCAATCGGCAATCGGCAATCGGGAATCGGCAGT
>JALHOP010000024.1 GCA_022842935.1 Myxococcota bacterium | reverse complement strand
CCGGTGGCCGAAGGCGAATGGGCCTCATGGCGAGGACGGAACGGAGGAGACCCCAGCCGCACAGTGGGAGACTGCGATAGCGGACCGGCAAGGCGAAGTCCCGAGGGCCCGAAAAGCCCGAGAGCCGACTCCCCTCAAACGAGCGAGGGCCGAAGGCCGAGCCCGACAGCCGAACACCGATCACCGAAGACCGAACACCGATCACCGAAGACCGATCACCGAAGACCGATCACCGAAGACCGATCACCGATCACCGATCACCGAAGACCGATCACCGAAGACCGACTACCGACTACCGACTACCGAAAACCGAAGGCCGAGCCCGAGAAGCCCGACTACCGACTACCGAAAGCCGATCACCGCTCCCCCACCCTCAGAGCCAAACCCCTATCCCTCCCACCCAAGCCGCCAGCTCCGTCCCCCAGTCGTATTCGCCTCCCCCCGAAACTGTAACGCTCGTGGTCCGACTCAAGTACCAGCGAATCGCCGCGAGCGCGCCGGCTCTCCCTCCGCTGAAGCTTCCGAATCCCGCCCCCCCGTAGACGAACACCTCAGGCACGAAGGTCCACACATCGTAGGCGACGACGATACCCGCGGACGTAAGCCCTCGAGCAAAGCCTTTGCCAAGCTCCGGGATCCCCTCGGCGGCAACGCCGAGTCCTGCTCCTCCGCTCGCGCGTAGGCTGAGGAACCGCGTCAAGCCATAGTCGATGCGCAGCTCGAGTCTCAGCTCGGCGAATCCCTCCGCGTCGTCCCCCGCCCTTGCTAGGCCGATCAACGGCCCAAAGCCAACATCGCCGCTGTCTGCTCGCGCGGACTTCGTCGAAATCAGCAACGCGGCGGCGAACGTGAGTTTTGCAAGGAGCCGCCGCCCGGCCGCTACTGCACGTTCCACGTGGTGCCCGTCGCGGAATCCTTGATTGCGATACCCATACGGGCCAGCGTGTCGCGGATCTCGTCGGCGCGCTTCCAGTTCTTCGTCTTGCGCGCCTCGAGACGCTCGTCGATGAGAGCCTGGACCGCCGCCGGGTCGACACCCTTCTCGCCCTGCTTGCGCCTTTCGATGCGCCCCAGCACGACCTGCGGATCTTCGCCGAAGATCCCCAGACATTCAGCAATGGACGATAAGCCCTGGCTCGCCACGCGCAAGGTCCGCGCGTCCATTTCGGGGTCGGAAGGCTTGTCGAGGATCTCGTTCACGAGCTTGAAGACCTCGGAGACGTCGCCGAGAGCCTTGGCTGTGTTGAAGTCGTCGTCCATGGCCTGCTCGAAGCGGGTGATGATGTCGGCAACGGAGGGATCACGCAGGGTACCGGCCGCGATACCTTTGCCCGCCATCGCGGACACTGCTTTTTGCATGCGGTCGAGGGTCGCGTAGATGTAGACGACGCGCTGTTCGGCTTCGCGCAATGCCGCGTCGGAGAAGTTGATGGGCGAGCGATAGTGTGTCGACAGCAAGAACCAGCGGATCGCCTGCGGATCAACGGCTTTGAGCACCTCACGCACCGTGAAGAAGTTGCCGAGCGACTTCGACATCTTCTCGTCGTCGATGTTGACGAAGCCGTTGTGAAGCCAGTAGCGCGCGAACTGCGCCCCATTCGCGGCTTCGCTCTGCGCGATCTCGTTTTCATGGTGGGGGAAGGTAAGATCTTTGCCGCCGCCATGAATGTCGAACGTGACGCCCAGATGCTCTCGGCTCATGGCCGAGCACTCGATGTGCCAGCCTGGACGTCCCGGCCCCCAGGGCGTCGCCCACTGCGGTTCGCCCGGCTTTGCGCCCTTCCACAACGCGAAGTCCATGGGGTTGCGCTTATGCTCACCCGGCTCGACGCGCGCCCCCGCTTGCATGTCATCGAGGTTGCGCTTGGCGAGCTTGCCGTAATTCGCGAAGCTCTCCACCGCGTAATAGACGTCGCCACCGGCGGCATACGCGTTGCCCTTTGCGACCAGCTCGCCAACCATCGTGATGATCTGCGGGAGATGCGTCGAAACCTTGGGCTCGACCGTAGGGCGCACGCAGCCGAGCGCGTCCATGTCTGCGAGATACTCGACGATGTAACGCGAGCTAACTTGCTCGGGCGTCTGGCCGAGCTCGTTCGCGCGCTTGATGATTTTGTCGTCGATGTCGGTGTAGTTGCGTGCGTAGGTGACTTTGTGACGTCGCCTCAAGTAGCGAACCACGACATCGAACGCGACTGCCGAGCGCGCATGGCCGATGTGCGCCATGTCGTAAACGGTGGGCCCGCAGACGTAAACTTTCACATGCGCGGGGTCGAGCGGGACGAACGGTTCTTTCTTTCCACTGAATGTATTGTAGACCTGAAGTGTCGTCGTCATCCGCTCTCGTCACACCCCGCTAAGCAGCGCTCGCCTCTGGCTGCTGCTGCGTTTCCAAGAAAATCGTTCGCAACTCGACGGTCACGGATTTGGCATGTCGTTGAGCATCCTCCGACAGGCCTTGAATCGCGACCAAGAGGCTCTCGAGCCGCTCCGCCAACAGTAGCGCTTTTCGCACGTTGCCGTCAGCAGCAACAGCACCAGCCTTTTTGGGCTGCGGCTTGAAGGCGTCGGGGTCGATCTCGCGGAAGCGCTTCATGACTTCGGATCGCGTCATGGGACCCTCGTCGTTGTCGAAGGCCTCGTGACGGATATTATCGAACTGTTCGTCGCTGACCTTGGCCTTCTCACGGGCGCGCGAAAGCAGGTCGACGACATCGAGGGGCGGTAGCTCGCGCGCGATGGGCGCCGAGAGCGCTTCCGGCTCGTGGTCACGTAGAAACGAGTAGCTACGGGTCAGCTTGTTGGCGGTCTCGGGTTTCATGCGCAGCTCGTTGCGCACATAGGCCTCGAAGGTCTTGTAACCCCATTGGGCGTACTGGCCTGTCTCACGGAGCTTGGTGAGACGGTCGCCGAGCGCAACCCACGATGCCTTGAAGTCACGCGCCGCGCTCAAGCAGGCGTGACGCTCGCTGCCCGGCGGCAGCTTCGCCAAGAGAGCTTCGATTTCTGCTTCACCACGACTGCGACGACGTTCCATGAAAGACCTCGTTGTGACGAGGCAAACATAGATCGGAGGGCCGACAGATCCGGCCCAACCGTGTGTCGCGAACAACCACAGGTGGCGCTACCGCGAGAGAAAATCCCAGGCGAGCGCCAGCTGCATCATCGTGGCATCACTGACCCGCGAGGTTGATGACTACGACCTTCTTGCCGATGGTCGCACCGTCGACGCGCTCGAGGACAAGCTCGGCGATCTCGGGAGTGGCCTTCAGAACCGCGTGGTCACGACGCGCCTCGACTTCTTGAACGATCCCTTCGTTCAAGCCAGCGAGCGAGGCGATCTTCTTGGCGACTGCGCCTTTACCTTTGAAGCCGTCATCGAAGCCAACGTTCACGCGCATGCGCTTGAAGCCCTCTTCGACGACATCGATAGCCGGGATACCTGGAGCGGCCGCGGCATTGCCGTTTGTGTGAGCGCTCTCCCCCCCTTCGGCGGCGGGCGACGACGAAGGCGCACCCGGCTCCCGAGCCAACAGCTCGGCCGCGTCCAATGTCTCCATGAACGTACCGTTATCGCTGCGCTCCCCGCGGCCACGGCCTCGACGGCGACGGCGGCGACGACGACCTCCCTCGCCCTCCGCTCCAGCGGCGCCATCGGCACGCGGGCCTGCGGCGCGGTCACCACGGGGCTCCGCGCTACGCTCGGGACGATCGCCACGGGGTGGGCGCGGTCCGCTATCACGTTCATGTTCACGACCGGGCTCGCGATCCTGCGCGCTGCGACTGCGGCGCTCGGCATCGGAGGCCTGCGTGTTGAAGTACGACTTCAAGAGGTAGGCAACGACCTGTGACGCCGACGGGCTGCCGAGGATCTCCTGGGCTGCCGAAACGTGCTGTCCGACCTCGGCGACTGACGCCCTCTCGGTCAATTCTTTCATGATGCGTTTGCTCCGTAAGGCGATTGCCTCTTCTTCAGGCGGAAGCTTCTGGGTGGTGAATTTGATCCCGAAGTCCCGCTCGAGCTTGGTCAAGGTGCCCAAGCCCATCCCGTCCACCAAGCTGACTGCCGTGCCACTCTTGCCGATGCGGCCGGTGCGGCCGACGCGGTGCAAGAAGACCTCGGTAAACTCGGGTAACGAGTAGTTGACGACGTGCGAAAGGTCCGTGATGTCGATGCCGCGGGCCGCGATGTCAGTCGCGACCATGTAGCGCAGCTCCTTGGCCTTGATGCGGCCCATCACGCGCTCGCGCTCCTTCTGCTTCAAGTTGCCCGACAGCGGCTCGGCAATGAAGCCGGACGTGGTCAGGAACTTGGCGATCATCTCTGTCTCATTGCGCGTGTTGCAGAAGATGATCGCGCTCTCTGGCTGCTCGCGCTCGAGCACGTAGAGAAGCTGGCGGGGCTTCGGCATCTCGGGGACCACGTGGAAGACGTGATTCTCGATGCCGTCCACCGAGAGCGTGTCGCCCGAGAGGTCGACGCGCGCTGGGTTACGCAAGAACTGCGCAGCCGCTTTGGCGACTTCGTAGGGCAACGTCGCCGAGAACAACATCGTCTGGCGCGACTTTGGAGCCATGCCGAGCATCGCCGTAACGTCGTCCCAGAAACCCATCGAGAGCATCTCGTCGGCCTCGTCGAGGACAAAGGTCTCGAGCTCGGCGAGCGAGAGGTTCTTGCGGCGCACGTGGTCAAGCAGGCGACCAGGAGTGCCAACGATGATGTCGACACCCGCTTTGAGCACGGCGATCTGCCGGCCCATGGGTACGCCGCCGTAGACCGCCAAGACACGCGTGCCTTTGCGCATCGACAGCTGCCGTAGCTCGGCCGCGACCTGGTGCGCGAGCTCGCGCGTCGGCACGATGACCAGAGCCCGAGGCAAACCGGGAGCCCCCTTGCCCGCTTCGATGCGGTGCAGGAGCGGGATGCCGAACGCGCTGGTCTTTCCCGACCCGGTCTTCGACTGAACCACGAGGTCCGAGCCAGCGGCTGCGGGGGTTACGACGCCACATTGAACCGGCGTTGGTGAGGTGTAGCCCATGTCCGCCAAGGCACCCTTGATGTCGTCGGACACCGGGAAGTCCTCGAAGGCACGGGGAGCGGTTTCAGGAAGTTTTGCGAAATCCACCGCAGCGGTATCGAGATTTGGCGGCCTCTTCTCGCTGGGCGCCGCAGCGTCGATGTCATCACCGGATAGGGAGTCGGTCTCCGCGTCGGTGGACGTCGCGCCAAGTTGCACGTCTGTCATAAGTCCCTTTGTTACACGTAGCCCGTAAGTAGAATTTGCGGGCTGTCTCTTCGCCTCCACCGGGCCGGCGCGCTCACAATTTCCACGGGTTGCACCTGCAAACCGGGGCGCGCAGCTCTCGGGAAGCTGTGGAAGACTACGTGAGCATCCGACGACTAGTCAACGGTTAAAACGCCCAGAGAACCGCGCCTCTAGGGCGTATTGCGTCAAACAACGTACGGAGCCTCCGCTATTTGAACTCAACCTGCACCAAGAGAGGGTCCTTTTCGTGGTCCTTGCCGACCTCGAACGTCGCTGTCTTGGGCTCCCCGCGCAGCTCGTCTTTGATGGGAACGATCTTGACCGTGTGCTTGCCAAACTTGACGCGATGTTTGTGCAGCGGCGCGTAACCAAGCTCCTGACCGTCGAGAAACACCAGCGCAGCCGGGGCCCCTTTGGCGCCGATCGTGACGAGACCGAAGCCAACGTCGCGCACGGCGGGCGGCGCTTTTGCCTGGGGGCGGTGCGGCAGCCGATTGGCGGGTGGACTGTCAGCAATCGGCGGCTCGACGGTGCCCACGTGGGGCCGGGCGGGTGGCGGCGGCGGCGTTACCGTGCGAACGCTGGGGGGCGGCTCGGCGCTCGTGGTGATGACCGGCGGCGTGGGAGCAGGAGGCGCTGCGGGCACGGGTGCTGGTACCGGTTGCGGCGCTGGGGGCGGCACCGTGCTCGCCGCCATCGGACCCGCGCCGCGATCGGCGACAAGGCCACGGAGCAGCTCTAACGGCGTCTTGTCCTGCATCGCCGCGGCGACCACCACGAGTGCCGCCGCGAGGGCGAGAAAGCCGATGCCGATCGCGAGACCGCGACGGGGCGGCGGCGTGGGGTCGAGCTCGTCGGTGGGACGCTGCTGCGCGGGTAGCTGCTCGACCTTTGCAGGAGTAAGTGCCGCATAGAGCGCCGTTGGCGCCGCGGTCCCCTGGGTGCCAACGAAGGCCGAAGCGAATTCGCTCTGCGCCAAGATCTGCGTGCGGCCGGCGAGGAAGTCGCGCTGAACCGACTCGCGCGCGTCCACACAATCACGCTCGCGAATCTCTTGGTAACGCCGCACCTTCTCGCGCATCTCCGCTTCGTCGTTCGGAAAGAGCTGCTTGAGCAGACCCTTCGTCTCGCGCGGCCCGACGATGTTGCGCTCCTGGATACGGAACGGCGCCAGAGCATCGGCAAGCTGCGCAGCACTCTCGAAACGGTCCTCGGGATTCTTTGCGAGGCAACGCGCGACGATGTCATCCAGCTCGGGCGCGACTTGCGCCACACTCGACAGACGCGGCGCGGGCTGATTGACGACCTTGTCGAAGATCGAAAAGGCACTCGAGCCGTCGTAGAGGCGCTCACCCGACAGAAGCTCGTAGAGCACGATACCCAGCGCGAAGATGTCGGTGCGGGCGTCAACGGCGGCGCCGGTGACTTGCTCGGGGGCCATGTAGCTGAACTTGCCCTTGATGACACCCGCAACGGTCTCGCTCGACTTGGCATCCGCTTTGGCGACACCAAAGTCGATGACTTTCACCTCGCCGTCGTAGTCGATCATGATGTTGTGCGGGCTAACGTCGCGGTGCACGAGCCGCATCGGGCGGCCATCCGCGCCAAGAGCGTTGTGCGCGAAGTCGAGCGCCTCGGCGGCCTTGGCGACGACGTAGCAAGCGATGCCAACAGGAAACGGGGTGTGCTTGGCGCTGCAGGCCTTGGTGATCGCCTTCAGGTCGCGGCCCCAAACAAGCTCCATCGCGATGTAAAGGGCATCGTCGATACGGCCGAGCTCGAGGGTCTGCGCGATGTTCGGATGCACGAGCTGCGCGGCGAGCTTGGCCTCGTCCACGAACATCGGTGCCATGGTCGCATCAGTCGCGACCCCGTCGAGCATGCGCTTGATCGCGAGGATCTTCGAGAAGCCGCTTTCTCGCATCTCCTTGGCTCGGTACACTTCAGCCATGCCACCGGCACTCACCCGGTCAAGGATGATGTATTTGCCGAATCGCATCGGGAACTGATGGAACGACATGGCCCGGTGCCTTCGCTTTGCGAGCAGAAACCGCGAGTTTGGATTACATCCTCACTATAGCAGGGACGGCAAGGGAAGACGTGACCACACGCACGCATACAGGGACAATGTGGGTTCTGGCGTTCGCCAGCTGCCTCAGCACGGTGGTCGCACGGCCCGCGCAAGCGGCCGAAATCGTTGTCGTTGGCAGCCCGACCGACAACGCCTCTCCCGCCGCCATGGCCATCGTGTCGAGCGTACGCGGCATCGTCCTCGATCATCCATGGCTTGGCCTCGCGGAGATTGACGGCGCTCTGGTGTCGGGGCCGGACGCCCGCGAACCCTTGCGCAAGGCAACCCGCGAGCTGCGGGCAGCGCGAGCCAAGTTCGATGACCTATTGATCGACGAAGCCGCAAGGCTCGCCCAGAACGCGGTAAGCGGCTATCGCGATCACCTAGCTCAAGCGAGTGACCTGCGTGCGCTCGGACGAGCCCTCGAGCTGATGGGCGCCATTGGATTGACGCGCTCGGACAACAAAGCAGCGGCCGAGGCAATCGAAGAGGTCCTCGCTCTGAACCCGGAAGCGGTACCTAACCCTGAAATCTACAACCCGCCCATGATCAAGCGTTGGCAGCAGATCGCAGCCCGCTACAACGCGGCCGGGCGTGGCACTCTGGTGATCGAAGCGCCAGAGGGAGAACCTGCCGTTGTCGAGGTCGACGGTCGCTATCGCGGACTTGCACCGCTGACGATGAAAGACGTGTTGCTGGGACAGCACTACGTGCGCGTCAGTCGAGCCGGCAGCTTACCCTGGGGTCAGCGCGTCGTCGTCGGCAAGAAGGCGACGCGCATCGCGCCAACGTTGACGCCTCTGCGCGAGGCCTCTGCGTTCGCGGCGGCGCGAGCAAAGGCATGGGATCCGAGCCCCGAGGTTCGCAAACAAGGTATACGCGAGCTCGGCAAGGTGCTCCGCTCGGAATACATCGTTCTCGTTTCGACGACACCGCGTGACACCATTGGCGCGCCCGCGCTCACGCCTGTCCATGCAGAGCTCTACTCCGTAACGAAAGACCGCGTACTGCGCAGCGCAGACGCCGCGCTCGGCGTGCGTCCGGGTTCAGCGCCGCCGCTCGCGCGTACGTTCATCGACGCCCTGCTCCCGGCTGCGCCAACGGCAGTTCTGGCCGGTACACAGGCGGTGCTCGGTGAGCCCGATCCAGTGAGCGCCGCCAAGCGCGAGACTGCGATGGTTTTGCGCGGGGTAGCCCAGACAGATATCCGCGAAAGCGCCCCGCTCGACGAGGGCTGCACGGCCGACGCGCAGTGCATGGCGAAGGTGATGGGTGAGGCTGAGGCGGTTTACGTGGCGCAGGTCTTGCCAAGCGGCCGCGATGCGAAGGTCGACATCGTCGCGTACGTCGGCAATCACAAGGCGGGAGAGGTGAGCGTCGATCGTGTCCGCAGCAACGACGAGCCACTCGTACTCGCTATCGCTGAGCTGGTGAGCCTAACCTACCTCGAGCGCGATGATCGGCGCCTGGCGGGCGACATCCTACGGACCATACCAACGGTACCGGCGAGCGAAAACGTCGCCCTAACCGAGGCCGAACAACGAAGCACGCGACGTACGGTCGGCTTGATCACTGCTGGCGCAGGAGCCGCTATCGCCATCGGTGGCTTCGTGCTGGCCGGTCTTCAAGCGAAGGTGCTCGACGACCCAAGTAGCAGCGGCGACGCCAAGAGCAGCGCCCGGACCTTGGGTCGTGTCGGAATCATCGGCGGCGGTGTCGGTGCCGCCGCGATCATCACCGGCGGAATCATCTGGTTTCTGGCGCGCGATCCGGCGGAGGCATCGCCCCAAGAAATGGCAGCCGGACAGCGCGTCGACTAGCAAGCACACGAAACACGCACGGCGTGACCCGGCGAGAATCAGGCCTCACGCCCGCGCGACCATCGACGGGATCAGACCCGCATTCCACCGAGCTGAGCCGCCACCAAGCCCTGCTGGGCACGCGTGCCCAGCGTCGCGTGATTACGGCGGTCCTCAAGGTCACGGTTGATGGTGTCGACCTCGACGATCGCGGCATCTAGGCGGCGCAACATCCGGCCCCGGAGCTCTGCGGTCGACTCGGTGAGCGCCTGCTTCATGTGCTCGAGGAAGCCGCGTTGGCCCGACTCGGCGCGTCCATCCATGCCGAACCAAACATCTTCGGTCATGTGTGTTTGGCCGTTCTGGTCGAACGTCGAACGCATCAGGGTCTCGCCCTTCTCGTTCTGAACGAGGTCCATTCTAACGGACAGCTCGGTGATACCGAGCTCGCCTAGCGTCTTGAGCTCGCCCTCCTCAAGGCGCGCATCGCCGTCATCGATCCAGACCTTCAGCTGGTCGAGCTCCCCGCCCGAGATCTTGCCATCTTTGTTGGTGTCGAAGCCGGCGAGCTTCTCGTAGCCATGAGCGAAGCGTCCGTTTTCGTCGCCAAATAGACGCTTGACGTCCACATCGCCTCGATACGCGGCGATGCGCGACATCTCGCCATCGTGGTCGTCGACCAGCAGGCCGTCACCATCGCCGTTCATCCATTCGGTCTTGTCGCGGCGACCATCGCCGTCGAGGTCGAAAGCCACCGTGGCGTTTTCGACTTTGTGGTCCTTCGCAGTGCTGTTGCCGGTCACGCCGATCTTGCCGTCGTGGTTCAAGTCGAGTGCGATCGGATCGCCCGACGGAGGCGGGGGGGGCGGCGGCTCCGTGTTATTCTCGAACGAGCGGTCATTCATTTCGTCACTGAGCTCCGACAGATCGGAGAGCGACGCGCTCGATAGGCTGAAGGCGCCGTTGGCTGGTTGTCCGGTGCTCGCGGTGCTCGTGATAGGCGGCGCCGGCGGTCGCGACATCGTGCCGCGGATCAGCGTCTCGTTTCCGTTCTTTAGGTTGATGTTCGGATCGATTCCGCGAGCGACACGCCCTGCCGCTCGTGAGCGGTTGATGCGGCGGTCGCCAACGCCGTCGTTGCCCTCTTGCGACACCTGCTGGTTGGTGACGTTTGTCTTGAAGCGTTCCATGGACCTCTGCAGCTCCCGCCCGAGCATCGCTGGACCACGCGGCGCATTGCGCGCTTGCAGAGCTTCCATACTCTCGACGAAGCGCCCTTTCGGAATTGCCGCTCCTTGGTTGTAAGAGAAGTTACCGTTGATGGTGAACTTGTTCTCGGGGAGGATCCCGGCCTCCATCAGCGCTGCGAGTCGCTGTAAGCGAAGCTCCTGCGCGATGGTCGACTGACGGTTTGGGTGGCGCCCCGGCGCGCGCTCCTGCGCACCGGCGACATCGCCCTGCGTGTTGTTGATGAGCGCCGCCCCTTCGTGGACCTCGGCACAGAGCTTCTCGCGCGTGATGAGACCGGTCCGTAGTTGGGCAACGGCGGCGGCGAGCTCGTTGCGCGTGAACGAGACCCCCGGAAAGGCGTCCGCGTAGATCTCGACAGCGATGGCCTCCGCCTCGGCCTGACTCATCACGTAGCCAACAGGAGCGGCTGCCTGAACCGTGTTTGCTCCCGCACTGCCCGGACCAGTGCCGTTGCCGTTCGTCTGCGCGGATGAGGCCAGGGGCTGCGGCCGCTGCTCTTCCGGGGCTCGCATGATGGTGTGAGCCGCGCCGGTAACGGCTGGGTCAGCATCGCGGTGACCGGCCGTGCTGGTGCCATTGTTGACGAGGTGAGCGACGGCGTCGCGGGTCTCGGTGAGCATGGCCTGCAAGCGACGAACGACAGCCGTTTGCTGCTCGATGGCGCTCTCGCTCGCGCCTGCTGCGCGATCGCGGACGACGGGTGCCGCGTGACCCCGTTGCGCCTCGACGGCGTCGCCTTCATGACGACCGACGGCACGAAGGCGGGCAAGATTGGTGGTGGCGTCCGATGCGGCAACGACACTGCTGCCTGACGCCCGGACGTGCAGGCGCTGGGTGGTGGACTCGATCATGGTGGATCTCCCACACGTACATACAAATGAGCACCCGATGTGGGCGGATGAATTCATGCGCGCCGTTGTGTGAAAATCGTACGCGGTCGGATTCTTTCTGCTTTTGCGGTCGTGAAGAATGACGATGCTTGACTTCGAGGTGCACGGCGAGGCACGGCTCGGCCGATATGCAGGTCACCGGCGGTCGCATTCTTGCTCAGCGCATCTTCGACGTCGCCGACGAGGTGAGGCTTGCGGAGGCCGAAGCTCTTCTGCGCAAGACCTCGGATCGCCTGAGCTTCGTGCGGACGGCCTCGCGCATCCGGAACACGCAGCCGCCGCTCCAGGTCGTGCTCGACGCACCATTCTCGGCCGTCGAGGGGGTACCCGCACGTAGCGTCGTGACCCGCATTTACGATCTCGGGGCGGTCGTCGTGACCTTCGAGATCCCGCTGCCAGGCCCGATGTCTGGCGAGGATCTGATCTCCCTCGCGGCGCGCGTATTGGACAGTGAAGAGCGCATCACTGACGAGGCCCGCCCGATCGCCGAGGGCATCACGCGTGCCGTCGCCGGCGCGTCGAAGATCAGCGACGTCTCCAACATCGTCGAGGACTACACCTTCATCATCATCGAAGGCACGACGCCCAAGCTGACCGGCGAAGAGCTTAAGAACGAGCTCGACATCGCGCGCTTGCTGCTCGGCGAGCGAGGACGGATTGCGAGCGGCGAACGGGCCCACGTCCTCCGCCAGAGCTTCAGCTACAATCCCGAAGAGCTTGTCGTACTCGACTGGAACAGCGCCTTGATCGTCGACCCGCGCGGCGGCCTCGAAGTAGCGGACGTCATCGAGCTCGCGTCAATGCAGCTGCTGAACCTGCGCGCCTATGACCAGATCGTGCAGCGGTCCTTGACACGCCTCTACAAAGAGATCGGCGGCCGCGGTGCTCGCGGATTCTTGTCGCGGCGCTACCGCCAGCTTTCGCTCGACATCATGCGACTCTTCGTCGACTTGTCCGAGCTCACCGACCGCTTCGACAACTCGCTCCAAATGATCGGTGACACTTGGCTTGCGCGCATCCATCGGGCTGCGGTCGAGGAGTTCGACATTCCGCGCTGGCGGCGACTCCTGGAAGACAAGCTCAACGTTCTGCACCAATTCAACACACTCCTCATGGACCAGGTCACGACGCGCGACTCGATGCGTTTGGAAGCCTCCATCGTCGCGCTCATCGTCTTCGAGATCTTCCTCGCCCTCATGAAGCTGGTGTGACTACTATTCGGGTGTGAGCACCAACAAACGTGGCGACGGCTTGTTCAAGCCCCCTTCCGGCAAGGGCCCCGCGCAGCGACGGGACGTCGGAAAGAAGGGCGACCCCAAGAAGAAGGGCAAGAACAAGAACACGGACACCGAAGCACACGCCAAAGAGGTCCGTGAGATCACGCGTGGCAAAGACATCGTCGACAGGCCGGTGGCACCGGAGCAGCGCGAACGCCGCCCTGCTGCGTTCAATCGCATCGATATGATCGTCGTTCGCACGTGGCTGCGCAATCGACCGCTCGAACCGCCAATCTCAGCGACCGCAATGGTCGCGTTCCCGCGCATGTGGACGACGAAGCGCGGCCGCTATTGCAAATTCAACGCACCGGGCGCGGGTGCCTACGGGCTCGTCCGGGCGCGTCCGAGCTTTTGACCGTCGGTGGCTCCGCTGCCGGCCATGGACCCAGTCGAGCTTGCGAAGGTGCTCGCGAGAATCGTCGAGAGCAATGGTGTCGACTTCCGAGACTATCGTCCAGAGACACTGACTCGCGGAGTCATGCAAAGACTCGCCGCGCTGCGACTCAAGAGCATCGACCTCTACCTTGAGCGCTTGGTCACGAACCCGCACGAAGTCGCCGAGCTAACGCGCGCCTTCCTGGTGCCAGTCACCGAGTTCTTTCGCGATGCGACCGTCTTTCAGTCGCTCGCGACCATCGTCTTGCCGAGCTTTCTCTGGGTGCGCGCACCCCAACACGTATTACGCGTGTGGTCGATCGGCACCGCGACCGGCGAGGAAGCTTGGTCCGTCGCCATGCTGCTCGACATGGGTAGGCAGATCTATGGCTACTCGGACTATCAGGTGGTCGCGACCGATCTCGACCGAACGTCCCTTGCAGTCGCCGAACGTGGGGTCTACCCTGCGTCCGCTTTAACGAGTATTCCCGAACCCTTACGCTCGCAGTTTACAATGAAGAGCGGCGACCTCTTCGAAGTCACTCGAGGCTTGCGGCAGCGCGTGCATTTCGAGAGCCACGATGTGGTAGGCCGGGCCCTCGCCCCCACACGAGCCGTGGTCGCGAGCTTCGACATCATCCTGCTCCGTAACGTCCTCATCTACTTCGACCGCCGCCTGCAGGAGAAAGCTCTTGAGCGCGTGTGCTCCGTCATAGAAGATGATGGCGCGTTGGTGCTGGGGATGGTCGAGACTTTACCTGTCGATCTCGAAGCCCACTTCGAGGTCTTCCCGGACACCGACCCCGCGCATCGCATCTTCCGGCGACAGCGCTGAGATTCGGAGCCATGAGTTTTCTCTACTTCGACCACTGGCCTCTGCGCGCCAAGACCCTCGCGATGCTCTTCATCGCCTCAACGGTCCCTGTGGCGCTGAGCTCGTGGCTCTCGTTTCGCGCGGCGCGAGAAATCGCCGCGGAGGATGCCGCGAACCTCTTGGGCACTCGAGCCGACCAGCTTGTGAGCGAGCTCGAGGGCTTTCACTTGATCTACTCATCGACCGCGACACGTCTCTCGCGAGCGAGAGCAAGCTTCGAAACGTGCAGAGTAGGAACGACCGACGCGAGTTTGCAGGACACGATTCAAACGTTGATCGAGAGTGACTCGAACGTCGTTGGCGTCTCGATGACCGATAGGGACGGCAACTTCTTCTACGCAAGCGACGGGAAGGATGCACAGCACCCTCCTGGCCAGGTCGCGCTCCTACGTGACTACTTCCCGCGGCACGCGGTCACCAACATCTACACCATGCCCTCGATGGGCGGGCAGCTGGCGGTCCTGTCCTACACCGCGCCAGTGCATACCCCCGAACGAACGTGCCTCGTCGCCATCCACGTACGGGCCAACGCGTTCTGGGACGCGGTACGAGCGGCGAACGGCCGCACCGGCGAGGGCAGCTACACCGTCGTGCTCAACGACGCGGGCATCCTCATCGCGCATAGCTTTCGCCAGAACCAGGTGTTCCGCCCTACCGGCCCAGTGAACCCCGCGATGGTGCGCGAGATCATCGACTCACGACGCTACGGCGATGAGACCGAACAGCTCCTCGCGTCAGGCATCGATGTTCCGGAGGAGTATCGTCGCGCCACGGCCAAGAGCCTCGTGGGTCTCGACAGCCTCTACCGCTTCACCGCGCCCGAAAGCGGAGAACAGAACCTCGCCGTGGCGCGACGGCTCTCGAGCATCGGCTGGACAATCTTTGCCATCGTGCCCGAGCGCGTCGTGCTGGGCGGCCTCGGGCCGCTCGTCCAGCGGACGCTCATCGCCAGTGCCGTCATCATCGCGCTGGCCCTGACCCTTGGCTGGGCGTTCTCGGAGCGCATCGCGTTGCCCTTGCGCAAGGTGGCGATCGCGGCCGAGACCCTCGCCGAGGGCGACCTGACTGCGCGTGTCCAGGTCGATACGCGCGACGAGTTCGGGACCTTGGGCATGACCTTCAATCGCATGGCCGACGCCATCGCATCGATCCATGAGGATCTCGAGAATCGGGTGCGCGAGCGAACGCTTAGTCTCGAGCGTGCCAACGACGAGTTGCATGCGCAGAAGGAAGAGCTGATCGCGCAGCGTGGCGAGCTTCAAGCCCAGCAGCGCGAGCTGCAGGCCAAGAACAACGAGGTCGAACGCGCTGGGCAGCTCAAGACCGATTTTCTCGCCAACATGTCACATGAGTTGCGTACGCCGCTGAACTCCATCATCGGCTTCTCGGAGCTGCTGCTCGAGCATGGCAAGGGTCGCCGCGAGGGTCGCGAAGTGCGTTACCTCAATGACGTGTTGCAGAGCGGCCGACACCTCCTGAGTCTCATCAACGATATTCTCGACTTGTCCAAGATCGAGGCGGGCCATGCGACGTTGGATATCGAGAACGTTGCGCCCTCGCACGCAATCGAAGAGGCGCGGGAGCTCGTTCACGCAACGTCGATGGCGCGCCGAATCGAGGTACTGCCCGCGATAGCAGACGACACACCGGTGCGCGCGGACGTCGGAAAGCTCCGACAGATCCTGCTCAACCTGCTGAGCAACGCCCTGAAGTTCAGCCCAGAAGGCTCGACAGTGACCGTCGGTACGGAAAAAACCGATGGCATGATGCGCTTCTATGTCCGCGATGCCGGACCTGGGATCGACGAGGGACTGCACGCACGCCTCTTTCAACCGTTCGTGCAGGGCGAGAGCGCGCTGGTCAAGTCAACCCAGGGCACGGGCCTCGGTCTCGCCATTTGTAGGCGCCTGGTCGAGCAACACGGGGGTGCCATCGAGGTCGTCAGCATCAGGGGCGAGGGCACGACCTTCCGCTTCACCATGCCGCTCGCCCAGGTGATGTTGAACCCTGCGACTGATGCCCACGACGACGTGCGGCTGTTTGACGAGCCGCGCCAACGCGAGAGCACGCGCAGCACGCCAGCCATCGTGACGGCAGCAACGCGTGCTAACGATTTCGTTCCCAAGCCTATCGGCACACAGCGCTTCCTGAGCGAGATCAAGCAAACGTTGCCGGTCAACGCGTCGGGGGACAGGCCGAAGGTGCTCGCCATCGACGACGACCCCGACGTCGGTACGCTGCTCAGGGGACTGCTCGAGCCCGCCGGTTATCGCGTTACTACATTCGAGCGCGGCAAAGACGGGCTCGCGCACGCGCTACGGGACACCCCCGCGATTCTCATCGTCGACTTGTTGATGCCCGAGATGTCCGGTTTCGAGGTCATCGAAGCCATGGAGGCCGAGCCCCAGACGAGGCAGGTGCCGATCATCGTGCTCACGGCTGGCGATACGTCGGAAGCCGAACGCTTGCGTACGAACCAGCATGTCCGCGCCATCGCACAAAAGGGGACCATGACCCGCCAGGAACTGCTTGCTGCGATCGACCGCGCGACCGGCCGCAAGCCCGTCGCGCCAACACCGACGGCAAAAGCGATCTTGGTGGTCGACGACCACGACCTCAACCGCGAGCTCGCCAGGTCCATCCTCGAGCACATGGGCTATCAAGTCTTGCTTGCCGAAGACGGGGACGCCGGCATTGCAATGGCCATCGCCCACAAGCCGGCTTTGGTGTTGATGGATCTAGCAATGCCCAAGAAGGACGGATTCGCGGCTGCGCGCGAGATGAAGAAGAACAAAGCTACCGAGCACATCCCCATCGTTGCGCTGACCGCCATGGCGATGCGCGGCGATGAGGTGAAGGCGTTCGAGGCCGGCATGGACGACTACTTGACCAAGCCGATCGATCGGAGGGCCTTGGAGTCGGTCCTCGCGCGGTTCGTGGGGTAGCTTCAACCTTGCGAGCCTCGGCGGCGACCGCCAAGCCTAGGGTGCCAGCCTTTGCTCGGACAGCCGCACGGTCACACGCGTTCCCTTTTCGGCAGCATCCTGACCCGCCGTAAACGTGTACGTGCCCCCGAGCACGTGCCATCCCCGTTGGGCGACGTTCGCGATAGCGAAACGGGTGTACGAGAGACCAAAACCGAACGGGAACAACGGCTTTTGTCTCTTCGCCGCAAACCAACGGTAACCGACGTCCGCTCCCTCGACATACGCGACATCGAACGGCTTCACGGCGTCTTCGGGCCTTCCGGACTCCGCTTTGACGGCCGCTGTCCAGCCATCGAGCACCGGCCTAGGCAGCTGCTTCTCGCTCGCGGGAAAGGTCATGGGCAAGTGGCCCGAGGGGTTCACATCGCCGGACAAAATCCTCGCGATGGCCTCACCACCCCGCTCACCTGGGTACCAGACCTCGAGGACCGCGCTCGCCTTCGAAAGCCACGGCATGAGGACTGGATTGCCAGTCTCGAGCACGACCACGGTGCGTTCGTTGTTCCGCGCGACAGCCTCGATGAGTGCGTCCTGACCATCGGGGAGCGAGAGGTTCGGGACATCACTCGCCTCGGTCGTCCACTGCGTGGCGAAAACGATAGCGACATCAGCGGCCTTCGCTGCGGCAACGGCGCGCTCGCGATCGGTACCATCGTCGTAGGAGGCGCCCTTGGTGAGAGGGACCTCAATTGGCGTTCCAGCCACCGCCCGAACCTGCGACGAGCCTCCACCCAAAAGTACGCCGACGTCAGCGTGTCCGGCAATGAGGACAACGCGGGTCAACTTCGCGTCGAGAGGCAAGAGCCCGTTCTCATTCTTGAGCAGGACTGCGCCTTCCTCGGCAGCGCGTTGCGCGACTTGAGCGTGGCTCGCGTAGTCGATGGTTTGCGGCTTCGCCGGCACGGGATGGTCGACCACACCGGCAGCGAAGACGCTGCGCAGGATGCGGCGCGCCATGGCGTCGTTCTGCGCCTCCTTCACCTTCCCTGCCTTGATCGCCTCGACGAGCGGCGCGCCCCAGAAGATCTGGGTGTCGAGCTCTTGACCGGACTCCTGGTCGAGGCCAGCGACCAGCGGTCCTTCGACGCCGTGGACGGCACCCCAGTCCGACATCACCCAGCCTGGGTACCTCCAATCGTTCTTGAGGACGCGATTGAGCAGAACGTCATGCTCGCACGCGTAGACGCCATTCACCTTGTTGTAGGCACACATCACCGAGCCAGGCTTGCCGTCTTCGATGGCGAGCTCAAACGCGAGCAAAGTCGCTTTCGCGGAGCGCAGCTTCATCGATGTTGGCCGACAACACCATGCGGCCCGTCTCCTGCGCGTTGATCGCGAAATGCTTTACGGTCGAAACAATGTGGTTCGACTGGACGCCGCGGATGTGCGCCCCGCCGAGCTTGCCCGCAAGCCAGGGGTCCTCGCCCAGGTACTCGAAGTTTCTGCCATTGCGGGGTTCACGCGTGAGGTTCACGCCACCGGCGAGCATAACGTTGTATCCCTTGGCGCGTGCTTCGCTTCCGATCATGGCGCCACCATCGTAGGCAAGTTGCACGTCGAACGATGCGGCTACGGCGAGTCCAGACGGCATGGCCGTCGCGACGTCGCCCTTGCGCGCGTCGAGCTGGTTAGCGACCCTCCGCACGAGCATCGGGTGACAGATGCGAGTCGAGCCAGGGCTGTGTCACCCCCTGCTTGGCTTGCGCAACGAGGCAGAACGCCAGGAGGAGAGCGCTAGACATGTTGTTGGACTCACATGCGCGCGTAGGCGCGCGAGACACGCCATTCGAGGCTCGGCGTGCGCGACAAGGCTTCGGCCCATGCAACGACGCCACTTTGCCAGATGCTACGCACCACGAGCACGACGAGGGTCGCAAGTGACAGGCGCGCCAACAGATCGTTCTCGGATGTGAGTTGCGGAGCAATTACGAGCCCAGTGACATTGACCACCAAGCCGAGCATCAACGCACCACCGACGAGGCCAAGCAGGGCAAAACCGGTAGCGCGGCCGCCAAAAGACCGCCTCAAGAAAGCCAGCGTGGCGATGTCGGTCGCCGGGCCCACGACCAGGCCCGCGAGCGCCGCGCCTGGTGAAAGCCCCTTGAGCAACAACACGGCAGCTATTGGTGTGACCGCCGCAGCAGACACGTAGAGTGGTACAGAAGCGAGGGTGACCAGGAAGACGTCGACTATAGGGTCGTCGAAGCGGTGAGGAGGCACGAGGACGTCGACGTAAGCAGCAACCAAGATACCTGCAGCGGCCCAGGGTACGACGTGGAAGACCAGCTCATCGAAGTGGAGCAAGGCCCTCCCGAGGAAACTTCGCCCCGCGTCGCCCCGCACTGGCCGCGTCGCCGGGGAGCGATCGGCAAGGCGTTGAGGGGAACGCGCGAGCGCCCGGATGACAATACCCCCGCTCGCTTCGGTGCGCCCCCGCCTGCTCGCCGCCAAGGCTGCGACCATGGCCACGACCACCGCGAACGCGACGCGCAGAAGCGCCGTCGGCGTATCGATGAAGCGCGCAGTCACCAAAAACGTATCGACGCCCAGAAGCGGCGCTGCTGCGACGAAGGCGACGAGCAACGCAGGAGTTGCGCCACGCTCGAGTAGCGCTCGAGCGGTCGGCAGGACTCCGCAGGTACAGACGGGCAGAGGCACGCCAACCACCGCTCCCCGCAGAGCCTGCAAGAGGCGCGGCCCCGTTCGCATCCAGGTCGAAGGAAGACGGGCGCCGAGCGCCTGAACCGCGGCGGCAAGTACCAGCCCGCCCAAGAGGGCAGGAGCGACCGCCAGGGCGATCCGCAATAGCGTCGCTGACAAAGCAGCCGCTAAAGCGCTGTCGCGCGGTCCGCCGACGAGGGCGAGCGCGGCGCCCATTGCGATGGCAAAGAGCTCGAGCAAACGCCCGCGGAAGGCGCGCGTCGCCGTGGACGGCGGTGCGTGCAAGATGACGTGGACGAGAACGCCCGCGATGAGCGCCGCCGCATACGGCTCGACCATCTCGAACGTCGATTCGGGCACGATCGCAAGGGAGCCAGCACCCACGAGGGTCGCGAGCGCCATCGACGAGGCGCGCAGCAACGCGCGTCGCACGCCGAGCTCCCGTGCCATGAGAGTGGTCATGAGCGTGACGAGCGGCACAGTGTGCGCAGCGACGGCCATCGCAACCTCGAGGCCTGCGCCAGCGTGCGCAGCCGCCGCCAGCGCGGCTCCGTCACCGGCCTGATGCACGAGGAGCGCGATGAAGCCGACCTGGACGGGGGGATGGCCGCTGCCATCGGCGCGTGCGCCTAACCGCTCGACGATGCTCGGCACCAAGACCCCAACGCCAAAGACGAAGAGGGTCTGCACACCAAGCGTCTCCGCCGACTCGGGCAAGAGGTGACCAACCACGACCACGATCGCCGCGACCACGCCGAACGCGTAGATTGGCTGCAGCCAGGACGACGTACGTCCGCTGAAGAGGCTCAAGGCCACCCCCGCGACCACGGCGAGAATGGCGATCGTCAAAGCGAGCAGCACTGGCGCTCGCAAATGCCTGAAAAGGCGGCAGTCTCGCAAGGTCGCAAAACTGGAATGCGCGTGGGTATTGTGCAACCCTCGCCCGAGCGCAAACTAGTGGACGACGCCTCGGACATCGCCGCAATCGTCAAGGATTTCCTGGTCGAGACCGGTGAACACCTCGATCGCATCACCAGCGACGTCATGGCCCTCGAGGCCAACGGTAGTGACCCTGAGCGGATCGCGAGCGTCTTCAGAAGCTTCCACACCATCAAAGGAACCTGCGCCTGGCTAGGGTTCGCGCAGCTCGAGGCGCTGGCACACAGCGCCGAAAGCCTCTTGTCGTCGCTGCGAGACGGTCGCGTCCGCATGACCACCGATATCGCGAGCGCGCTCCTCGCCGTCGGCGATGCGATACGCCGCACGCTGCCGACCGTCGAGGCGACTCACAGTGAGGGCGACGTCGACTTCGCAAGCCTCCGTGAGCGCCTCGACACACAAAACCCCGACTACGAGCCGGCAACAGTCCACCGGGGGTTCGCCAACGTGGCCGAAGCCCTAAAGGACCTTCACGAGCCCAATGTGCCGGCGAGCACGGATCGCACCGTGCGGGTCGACGTTCATCTGCTCGACCGCTTGCTCAATCACGTTGGCGAGCTCGTGCTGGCGCGCAACCAAATCGTTCAGGGTCTAGCCCAGCCCGGAAGCACGCTGGTGCCAGCGGCAACCCAGCGCCTGAAGGCGATCACCAGCGAGCTGCAGCAAGGGGTCATGAAGGCGCGGCTCCAGCCCATCGGCTCGGTGTGGACGGCGCTTCCGCGCCTGGTCCGTGAGACGGCGAAGAGTGTCGACAAGTTAGTGCACCTTGAGATGGTGGGTCAGGACACCGAGGTGGACCGTAGCCTCCTGCAGGCTATCAAGGACCCGCTGACCCACTTGGTACGCAACGCTGTCGACCATGGCGTCGAAACCCCAGAGGCGCGGCGCGCTGCTGGCAAACCGGAACACGGCTTCGTGCGGCTCGGCGCCTACCATGAAGGCGGCCAGGTCGTGGTCGAGGTCAGCGACGATGGCGCCGGGCTCGATCTGCCGCGCATCAAAGGCGTGGCGGTAGCCCGCAACATCATCGACACACAGGCGGCGGTCACGATGAGCGAGCGAGACCTCGCCCAGCTCGTCTTTCGCGCGGGCTTCTCGACGCGCCAGGCGGTGACCAATCTCTCGGGACGCGGCGTTGGGCTCGACGTGGTCAAGACGCAGGTCGAACGGATCGGCGGTACCATCGATCTCGACACCAAGCGCGGCGTCGGCATGACTGTCCGTCTGCGCGTACCGTTGACCCTCGCAATCATCCAGGCGCTCATCGTTCGCTGTGGAGGAGGACGCTACGCACTTCCCCAGGTCAGCATCGCGGAGCTGACACGGGTCCCGGCCGAGCAAGTAAGCAAGCTCATCGACAAAGTCTACGCTTCGCCCGTATTGCGACTGCGCGGCGCCCTGCTGCCGCTGGTCGACCTGGCGACCGTCCTGGGCTTGCCGCCGACTCGACTGCCCGAAGCGGTGCCAGACTCCGACGAAGCAGTGAACATCGTCGTTCTCGAAGCAGCGCGGCAGCGCTTCGGCCTCATCGTCGACAACATCGGGGATACCGAAGAGATCGTAGTCAAGCCGCTATCGCGTCACCTCGACGGGATCCCGGTCTATTCCGGCGTCACAGTGATGAGCGACGGCAAAGTCGGCATCATCCTCGACGCGCAAGGCATCGCGCGTGTGGCAAATGTCCTCGAGCACGAGGTCGCGAACCGCGAAGGAAAAGGTCCCGCGCAGCGCCCCGAAGAGCCCGCCAGGCGCCGTTACTTGCTCGCCTCTTTCCGCGATGGCGGACACATGGCCATTCCGCTCGAGCATGTGGACCGGCTCGAGGAGCTTCGCAGCTTGCAGGTCGAGCGCCTCGGCGCCCGCGACGTAGTTCAATATCGCGGCGGTGTCTTGCCCCTGGTACGCAGCAACGAGATCTTCGAAGAGCGTCGACGAAAGCCGCGCGAGCGGGCTAGCGCAGCGGAACCAAGCGACGCGCTCTTCACCATCGTCTACGACGACGACATTACGCGTGTCGGCATCATCGTCGAGCGCATCATGGATGTCATCGACGACGTCAGCGGTGTCGAAGTCGGTCCCGCGCCTCGTCGTGGCTCATCGGGAACCATCATCGTCGACGGACGCGTCGCCGAGATCATCGATGCCGACGCTGTAGCGAGAGCCGCGCGCCCGTCTGGAGACACCACGTGAAGGAGACCCAGCTCTGCACTTTCGTCGTCGACGGGCTCCTCTGTGGCGTATCGGTGTTCGACGTCCAAGAGGTCCTGCGCGAAAGCGACCTCACGACCGTGCCGTTGGCCGACCCCGCGATAAGCGGCCTCCTCAACTTGCGAGGCGACGTCATCGCAGCCGTCGACCTCCGTCGCCGCTTGCACTTGCGGGAGCGCGAAGCCGCCGCGAGCGTCACCCACGTGATCATACGCGCCGGTGACGAAGCGGTGAGCCTCGTCGTCGACGCAGTCGAAGATGTTCTGACTGTTTCGGCAGACTCTTTCGAACCACCACCACAGACGCTCATCGGTGCTCCCCGCGCCTTCATCGTCGGGGTTCACAAGCTCGAATCCCGCTTGCTCTTGGTGCTCGACGCCAAGCGCGTAGCTTCACCGACTTGAGGACAGAAGATGGCGACCAAGAAGAAGACACCCACGAAGGCCGGACCATCGTCGTTCGAGCTGCGCTCCGCGGAGGGCTTGGTTGCGAGCCTCGAGGCGCTGCCAACCCCAATCGTGCTCGCAGACACCGCGATGCGCGTCGTGTATGCAAACGTGAGCGCCGAGCGCGCCTTCAAGGGCATGGACATCCTCGGCATGCCTCTCGAGGAGCTTTTCGATGCAGCCCCAAGAGGCAACCGCGCGCGACTGAAGCGTGTAAAGGGGCAAGCAACCATTTCGCCAATCCGCCATCATGGAGGTGTGGTCGGGCATGCCGCGCATCTCGTGCTCGGGGATAGCCGCGAGGCCCCCGGCGCTGAGCGCATCGAGCGCCTTCATGAGGCGCTACTGGGGTTTGCCCGTGGCAACCTCACCACCGCGGTCGTCGTCGAGGGTGACGACCAGCTCGGTCGTCTAGAACAAGCCGTAGCGGAGCTACAGAACTACGTCATCACCATGAGCAAGAAGGTGGTGAGCACGGCCTCGTCACTCGCCGGCTCCTCGGACGGGCTGGGCCTGATCTCGACCGAGATGACAGCTGCCTCCGAGCAGACGGCCTCGACTGCAACACTCGCCCAGTCCGCCGCCGAGGAGGTCCAACGCGCGGTCGAGACCGTGGCAACCGCGAGCGAGGAGCTCTCGGCGTCGATCAACGAGATTGCCCGCAACGCGATTGACGCCGCGAAGGTCGCCGAACGCGCCGTCAGCGTGGCACGCGGCACCACCGAGACGATCGGTCGCCTGGGGACGAGTAGCAACGAGATCGGCGCCGTCATCAAGGTCATCACCAGTATCGCTCAACAGACGAATCTGCTCGCGCTCAACGCAACCATCGAAGCCGCCCGCGCCGGCGAGGTCGGCAAGGGCTTCGCGGTCGTCGCCAACGAGGTGAAGGAGCTCGCCAAGGAGACCGCGCGAGCGACCGATGACATCAGCCAGCGCATCGAATCGATCCAAGCGAGCACGGGTCAGGCGACGGCCGCGATCGGCGAGATCAGCACCATTATCAGTCAGATCAGTGAGATCCAGAGCACCATCGCGAGCGCGGTCGAACAACAGTCGGTGACCACCGGCGACATCGCGCGCAACGTCAGCGAGGCATCGCGGGGCGTGTCCGGTATCGCACACAACATCGCCACTGTCGCAGAGGCAGCTAAGCAAACAGCCTATGGCGCGAGCCAAACTCAATCGGCCGCAAGCGAGGTCCAGCGGGTCTCGAACGAGCTCTTGGCGCTATCGTCGGGCTTCAGCGTTTGAGTATCCGCCTCCTCATCGTCGACGACTCGAGGGTCAGCCGCTCCATGGTGACGCGGCTACTTGCCTCGGACAGCTCGATCGATGTGGTAGGCACGGCTGAAAACGGCCAAGTCGCGCTCGACCGCATCGAGGAGCTTAATCCTGACCTCGTGCTCCTGGACATCGAGATGCCGACGATGGACGGCATCGCCTTCTTGCGGGAGCTACGCCGCCGCCGTCACTTCAACCCGGTCCTGGTCTTCAGCTCCTTGAGTCGGCGCGGGGCGCTGGTCACCATCGAGGCACTCGCGGCAGGCGCCGCAGACTATGTGACCAAGCCGTCCACCGTCAGTACAAATGGAGAGCTGCCACGCGAGCTACGAGCCATTCTTGTCGACAAGTTACATGCGCTCGCGCAGCGGGCACCACGACTTCGCCAAAGCGGACTATCGCCACCGTCTCCATTGCTCCGCCCTAGCCTACAGCCCACGTCGAACAGGCGCATCGAGGTCATCGCGATCGGCGTCTCGACCGGAGGTCCCATGGCGCTCGCGGAGGTCTTTGCGTCCATGTCGGGCACCGTGCCCGTGCCGATCGTCGTGGTACAGCACATGCCCAAGCTGTTCACGGAGCAGCTGGCGACCAGTCTGTCGGCGCGGACGCCCCTTCAAGTTCACGAGGCGACCCATCACGCCCAGCTGCTGTCCGGGCATGTGTACATCGCACCCGGCGGCCAACACATGCGCATACGCCGCGACGCAAGTGGCATCCCCCGCGTGCTACTTTCTGACGAGGCTCCCGTGCGTTCCTGCCGGCCCTCGGTAGACTTGTTATTCGAGTCTGTCGCGACCGCATACGGGCCGCGCGCGCTCGGATTGGTGCTAACTGGAATGGGAAGTGACGGCCTCTTGGGCGCGCAGACCATCCGCGCAGCGGGCGGTGAGATCTACGCGCAAGACGAAGCGACCAGCGTGGTGTGGGGCATGCCTGGTGAGATCGTGAAGGCCGGGCTTGCGAGCAAGGTGCTGCCGATCACGGAGGTGGCCCGAGAACTGACACGCCGTCTGGTCGCAAGGGAGTGAACGTGACGCGGCGCACGGACGTTGGGGGCACGACAACGGCAAACATGGAGACGGACTAACTGCCATGGCTCTTTGCGACGTCGACTACCAGACGCTCTCCCAGGCTCTGCACGCCTACGCTGGGACGTCACTCGACCGCCGGCGTGCCGAGCTCCTCGAAGCGCGGCTCGAGCACATCGCACGCAGCCGCGGCATGAACGGGGTTACGCCCCTCATCGACCACCTGCGCCCGCCGCTCGACGATTCTTCGAGCGAGCTCGTCGACGGTCTGGTGAACTGCGAGACGTCGTTCTTCCGTGACACTCCCGCGTTCGAGGCGCTCCGCGCCTTCGTCCTCCCGCGCGTCATGGAGAGACGTGCCGAGACGCGTCGGCTTCGCATCTTGTGTGCTGGTTGCTCCACCGGCCAAGAGGTCTATAGCATCGCGATCCTCCTGCGTGAGCACTTCCCCAACTTCTGCGCCTCGCGTGTCGAGATCACGGGTGTTGATATTTCGGCCAAGCGCATCGAGCGAGCCGCCGCTGGCGTCTACACCCGCCGTGAAGTCGAGCGAGGCGTTCCCTCCGCCGTGGCTGCGAGGTACTTCCAGCCCCACGATGGCCAATATCGCGCCGTAGGCACGCTACGCGCGATGGCGCAGTTTCGCCGAGCCAACCTTGCCGAGAGTTGGGCCGGGTTCGTCGGCTACGACATCGTACTGCTTCGCAACTTGCTCATCTATTTCGATGCGTCCGCGAAAGCGGCCATGCTGACAAGGGCGCACGAAGCTTTGCTCGGGGGCGGCTACCTTCTGCTGGGCGCGGCCGAGACGGTTTCGGCTGCTCGGCGAATTTTCGACCGTGCCCCCTGGGGGGGCTACCCCATCTACACGCCACGCAAACGCGCGGAAGGGGCGGGCAGCACGTGAAGCGTATCCTCATGGTCGACGACTCCCCCACGGTGCTGTCGTTCGAGCGGCTGATGTTTCGTTACACGGACTACCAGCTGCTCACGGCTACCGACGGGGCCGAAGCCATCACGGCGGCGCGTCGTTCGCCGCCACCCGACCTCATCCTTCTCGACGTCGTCATGCCGAACGTCGACGGCCTGCAATGTTGCCGAACCTTGAAGGGCGACGAAGCGACCAAACGTATCCCGATCATCATGGTGACGACCAAGGGCGACCAGAGCATGATCACCGAGGCCTACGCAGCCGGCTGTGACGACTTCATCACCAAGCCAATCGGGCGAACCGAGCTCTTGCAAAAAGTGCGCGGCCACCTGGAGCTGGCAGAGCGCCGCTGAAGATGGCGAGCCCAGAAGAGAAACGCGCAAACCCCCGTATCGCGATGCAGCAAGCGGCGAGCGTTGTGATTGCAGCATCCACCCAGACCGCAACCGTGGTGAACCTTAGCCGCGGCGGCGCTCTCATCACAGACTTGCCGGCCCTACAGCTCGGCAGTGGTGTGCGCATCGCATTTCGCCTGCCAAATGGGCTTCCGGTCCACTTGAACGGGCAAGTTGTCCGCCGTGACCGAGGTGGCTATCTGGGCGTGCGCTTCTTCGAGCTCGATGACGTCACCCGCGAGGTCCTCGACGCACACCTTCTCGCGTTGAGCGGAGAAGCCGCCCAGGAAATCGATGCGGAGATCAGCGTCAAATACCGCCTTGTCGTCCGGGGCAACCAAGTCACCCTCACCCTGGCGGGATATCTCGACAAGAACGATTGTATCGAGCTGCGCGCGCTGGTCGCACGGGAGCTACCTCGGCTGCCGCACCCCATGATTTTGATCGTTGATGCAACGCAGTTTGTCTGCTGCGCACCCGATGGATTGAAAGACTTCAGCGCGTGGCTGGGCGAGCTTCCCCACGCAAACCTCGTCGGTGGCCTCGTTGGACCGCGCAGCGTGGGCGTTCTGCAGCTTCGACGGGCGGTTCGTGATGCGCACGCAGCCGATACGTTCATGGCATTCGACACAGTCAGCGACGCCGAAGACGCGTTCGCTCGTCTCAGCGCCTGAGCTGCGCCGCTTGACGAGGCGTAAGCCACGGCAAGGGGTCCCGACCAGCGGCAAGCGCGGCGTTGACTCGGGTTGCTTGAACGGGTGTTAGCCCTACGCGCGCGAGCACGTGAGAGCGCAACGAATATTTGTCGTCTGTGGCCGAGAAACGAAACGTATCGGTCGTGAGCTGTGCTGTGACACCGGCGTTGACCAGCGCCTCGCGCTGAGCCGGGGTGCTCGCATAGACCGCGATAGCACACCCCGCGCCGAGAGCACGTTTGGCGACACTCGCGGCGTCATGACCGTGTGCCGGCAATACCTCGACAACCTCATGTCCCTCGAGAAATCCGGTTCGCGTGCTCGCGACTCCGTCGAGCGCCCCGAGGCACGCCTCGCCCGACCAGAAGCAACCCATGGACACGTACAAGGGCTGATGGGCATCGGCTTCATCCGCGAGCGCGCGCAGGTACCCCGGAACCTCCCTTTTCGCCCCGGTAAGCGCGGCGACCATCTGACGCGCGAGTGCTTCTTTTTCATACGTGTCGGCAAGACGCGGCGCGAGGTCCCGTCCCTCGGCGTCCATGATGCGCACCACGGGGTTGTTCCAGGGTGGCTCCTTGAAGCGTTCGAGCACCAGACGGTCGGCGCCATCGTGGTTGTTGTAGACGGCAACCGGAACGAAGGCGCTATCGGCGGCCGCGACGATGAGGTCATCAGAGAGCACCGTGTCCCCGAACGACGTACAGTTGTGACAACCCGGAACCTCGTCGAACAACACGAGCATGGGCTTGCCAGACGCAAGCGCACGCGCACGGGCGACCTCGAAGTCACGCTCGAAGGCCACCTTGCCGAGCTCCCGAGGCTGGTGACTTGCGACCAAGAAAAATCCCAAGGCGACGATGGTGGTCATGCCGAGCTATACGCTCGTCAGAACCGATGGTTTCCGCGCGGGGAATCGAGATGCGGGCGGTCGGGGTCGAACCGACACTCTATCGCTAGAACTGGATTTTGAGTCCAGCGCGTCTGCCAATTCCGCCACGCCCGCGGAAGGGTCCGCGTCATACGAAAGCGGAGAAGTGGCGTCAAGCGTCGTTGCCACCATCGGTCGCCGACACCTCGCGACGCGGCGGGTGGATGCCGTGCTTGCGCAGGAGGTCGACGAGGTGACTGCGATCCATATTGGCGAGCCTGGCTGCTTTCGAAACGTTGCCATCGGTCGCCTGGTAGAGCTGCCGCAGATATCGACGCTCGAATTCAGCGAGCACGGTTGCACGGGCTTCGTTGTAGGCCTCGATAGCCGAAGCCTCCAACGGGGGAGGCGGTGGCATCTGGGAGGTCGACGTAGCGCCCGACAGCGAGGGCGACGTGAGCTCGTCGGAGAGCGGCTGGGGCAACGCGGGACGCGTGAGCTCCGGCACATTGTCGAGCATCCAATCTGCACCCAGGGTCACCGCCGCGTCGATGACGTTACGCAGCTCGCGGACGTTGCCAGGCCATGAGTACGCCTTCATGCGCTCGAGCACATCGTGCGGGATGAGGGACTCGAGTGAGCCGTCGTGACCCGCGCGCCGGGCAAAGTGCGAAGCCAGCAGGGGAATGTCGTCGAGCCGGTCGCGCAAAGGCGGCGCTAAGAGCACCACGATGGCGAGACGATAGTAGAGGTCGAGGCGGAAGGTGTGGCGATTCACATCGGAGCGGAGATCGCGGTTCGTCGCCGAAACGATGCGCGCCCGCATGGGTAGCTCGGCGCGTCCACCCAAGCGCCGGAAGCTGCCGCGCTCGAGCACGCCGAGTAGCGCGGCCTGTGAGGTCGGTGGTAACTCGCCAACCTCATCGAGGAAGACGGTCCCTTCGCCCGCTTGCTCGAAGGCGCCCGCGTGGCGATCAACCGCGCCAGTAAAGGCGCCGCGCTCGTGGCCGAAGAGCTCGCTGCCAATAAGTGTCGGCGATAGCGAACCGCAGTCGACGACGACAAAAGGATGATCGGCGCGCGGTCCGGTGGCGTGCAACGCACGCGCGATGAGCTCTTTGCCCGTGCCCGACTCGCCGGTGACCAAGACCGGCACGTCGCTCTTGGCGCTTTTCTCGACGAGCGCGAGAAGGCGACGCATCAAGACGGTGTCACCCTTCAAGCCCTTGAGCTCACTGCGAGCGCTCACGTCGACGCGCGTTTCGGCGCCGTCGCTCACACGCAGTCGCGTCATGCCGAGCGCCAACGTGGTACCGCTGGTGACGCGGGCACGCTCGAGGCGCACCTCACCGACGCGGGTGCCATTCGTCGAGCCGAGATCAGTGAGGACGATCTCGTCGCCTTCGCGCCGGAGCTCGAGGTGGTAACGAGACACGGTGCGATCGGTGACCTGCAAGGTGTTGCCGGGTGCGGTACCGACGCTCAGGGCGTCGGCCGACGACGTTTGCGAGGTTCCAGCATCCGGGCCGCCGATGACGTCGACGCGGATGGTCGTCAGCGCCCTGCCAAGAGCGGCGTCGCGACGAATCGCCTGGGTGTCACCCAGGTGATCGGTCATCCGTGCAGCCATTCCCGCTCCTCGCCCATGTCGCCGATTGTACCACTACAGCACCCAAGAGTGAGGACAGACTCCAATGTCATGGGGTCGGGCCAATCCAGCGCAACTCCGAATAAGTCACACGCGATCGGCGTCGCAACAAGCGCCTTGCTTGGAGATCTGCTTCAAGGGATGAAATTCTCGATAACCTCGCGCCCCAAGGGGCCGCGGGCCTTTCCGACTCTAAAACGGGAGCAAAAGACCGATGCAGCGTGTCATTCAATTCAGCGCCGTGCTTGCCATCATCGTCGGTGTCGCCCATGAGGCCAAAGCCTTCGGCGTTGGCGCTGACCTCGGTTACAGCCGTGCTCTCGTCTCCGACGGCGACGACTCGAATGGATGGGGCGGCGACCTCTATATCCGCCCCCTCCCCCTCCCAATCATCGACCCTGAGCTGCAGCTCGGCTTTCACCGCTTTAGCTTCGATGGCGGTGGCGCTGGCGGGGATGCCAACATGACCCTCTATCCGCTGCTTGCGGGCGCGAGGCTCTACATCCCGGTCGTTCCGGTCTTCGTTGGCGCCCACGTCGGCGTGATCGGAACGCGCTTTTCCACGGACGGCGCTGGCAACATCCCCGGTATCTCGGACACCAGCTGGGACTTCGGGTTTAACGTGGCCGCCGGCTATCACTTCCTCGATTTGACCTTGGTCAAGCTGGGAATCATCCTCCAGTATTACGTGGTTCCCGCTGACAGCGAGACTGCGCCGGACTTCAACATGTTCACCGCAGGGCTCGACGTAGCTCTAGGCTTCTAGAAGAACCTCGAAATGACGCGGCAGGCCGCGACGGTCCCATGACGTCGCGGCCTCCGAAGTCAGTTGATGACTCGGTGCGGGCTCTCTATACTCAAGGCTCGGATCGAGGGTGATCATGGTCGTACTTGCGATCGTCAGTGGAGCATCGCTAGCGCTCGCGTTGATTGTCAGAGAGATCCAGTTTGCTCGTGATCGTCTCGGCAGGCGCGCCCAAATGAGCGAGCTCAACGCCAACATCGAGAAGCTGCGCTCCCAGCTGCGTCGTTCGCAAGAAGACGTCTACGTCCTCCAAAGCTTGCTTTCGGAGCGCAACATCCTCGACGAAGGTGAGATCGCGCGCGGTCGCGTGCGCCTCATCGAGAACCCCAAGCGTCTGGCCGCCGAGAAAGATGCCATTGTGCGCCATCTCGGAGTCTCGCCCACCCAACTCGTGGTCGACGAAAACGTCGACAAAATACACTGAGTAGAATTTGTTGAAGCCCGCGGTGGTGGTCACGGGAGCATCGACCGGGATCGGCGCGGCGACGCTCCATCATCTCGTCAGCAAGGGCTTCCACGTGTTTGGCAGCGTGCGCAAAGATGCGGATGCGGTCGCGATGCGGGCGGCGTACGGCAACGACGTGACGCCCCTCCTCTTCGACGTCACGGACCACGCGGCCCTCGCCCGCGCAGCACGCGAGGTCGCCAACACGCTCGGCAACGCCACGCTGCGAGGCTTGGTCAACAATGCGGGTATCGCGGTCGCGGGCCCCTTGATGCACGTCGCGCTCGACGAAGTGCGCCACCAATTCGAGGTGAATGTCATCGGCGCCATCGCCGTCACGCAAGCGTTCTTGCCCCTTCTTGGCGCACGACCGAAGTTCGCCGGTAAGCCGGGACGCATCGTCATGATGAGCAGCGTCAGTGGTCGCCTCGGTTTTCCTTTCCTCGGCCCCTATGTCGCCTCCAAGCATGCTCTCGAGGGGCTATCGGACGCGCTTCGGCGCGAGCTGTTGATCTACGGCATCGATGTCATCGTGCTCGAGCCCGGCAGCATCGCGACTCCCATCTGGGACAAGGCGGACAAAGCGGACCGCTCGAAGTACGCCCATACCGACTACGCCCCCATCCTCGACGGTGTCGCTGAGCTCATGATCAACCACGGCCGGGAAGGACTGCCAGCGTCGGTGGTCGCTAAAGCGGTCCATGCGGCGCTCACCGCCAAACGCCCGAAGCCCCGCGTCGCACTCGTCGCAGGCCGTTTCGCCAACTGGACGGTGCCGACGATGTTGCCACAGCGCTGGCTCGATCGGCTCATGGGCGGACGACTGGGCCTGCTCAAGCGCGACGACGGGCCCAACGGCCCACATATGTAGGCAACGTCCCTCCCGGGGCTACTGCACCATGCCTGTCCAAGTCCCTCGGGGGCTCTGACGACCAGGTCCGGGAGACCCTGTGGCGCCGCCGCCCCCTCCCCGACGTCGAGCTCCCCGCATGGGAGGGGTGACTGGGCCGCAAGCGACCTGTGGCCTCGAAGTTGCTCATCAGAGTTGCGGGGGACTTCTCAGGAGGACCTCGTGGTGAGTTGGAACGAAGAAGTCTACTTCCGTGCCGTCGAGGAACGCCGTCGCGAGAAGCGTGGCGCCACCAGCAGCAGTGCGGGCGCCGACCTTGTGGGGACGGAGAGCACACAGACCCGCATCATCCGCGACGCGAGCGCCGGAGCGCCCCGGGAGCGCAAGGGCGCAAGCGGCGGCCGCTAAGAGCGAAAAAACGGGCCTGCGCATGGCCACCGACGCGGCGCGAATCGGCGCGCCCGTCGTGGTTGGGGCAGAGAGCCGCTCCGGCTCGGGCCTGTCGTGGTGACAGGGAGACGACACGGGCCGTCTTGGGCGCGTCGCCGATACTCAGCCACGAAACGCGTGCGTCCATCGGACGCCTGTGTGCTCAACGCGCGGAGCCGAACAACGATGTCATTGCTCCATCCAATCGCACCTGCGCCGCGTGGGCTGCGCGAGAGCCTGCAAGGCCTACCAGAATGCAGTCGTCTGCGAGGCATCGCATGACGGAGGTCGCTGCAGTCCCTAAGACCGCGTTCGTCGTCGCGTCGGAGGTGCACCAGCCAAGCACCGAGGTCGCTGTCTATCGCCCGCAGCTCGTCGAGCTGGCCCAGCGCATGGACCAGGTCGCCCAGACCATCGACCAGCGCTTGGCACCACTCGCAAGCAAGCAGAAGCAGGTGAAGGTCATCACCGACTGGTGGGGCGTGCCGCTGCTTGCAGGCGCTGCTGGCGCCCTTGGACTCGGCTTTTTGACCGAGGTAGCCGCGATTGTGCCGTGGCTCGTCGCCAGCGCGGGAGCCGCGGCGAGCACCGTAGGCGCGCTCGTGCATCCGAAATTGCGCAGCAAGGCCGTGGAACACGCGCCCCCGTTGCTGCAGGGCGAGCTACGCACGCAGGTCCTTAGCCTCGAGACTGCGAGTCGCAACTTCGCGCCGAGCGAAGGCGGACGTGTCGAAGCGCCGGAGCTCCAGGCGTTCGTTGCGACCAAGGCACAAGCTCTCCTGAAGAAGGCGACCGAACGCGGAGTGACCACGAACGACCCCGACCTCCGCAGAGTCCTCGAGCGCCTGGCCGGTACGACCACCGAGCTCACGGCCGACGAGAAGAAGGTGCTCGAGTTCATCGAGATGTGCCTCAACGCAGGTCAGCATTACGACTACGGGCGCGGGATTCCTGCGGCATTTGCGGCGCTTTCAGACGCCCAGAAAGTCGAGGTAGCACCCTTCGTTCGGGACCGATTGTTCGACGCCGACGGCTTCCAGTTCGCTGCCTACAACGATGAGGGACATATGGAGCTTCATCGGGCCCTCGAGACCATCGAGCCCACGCTCAAGGTGCCGTTCGCAACCAAGCCCGACATGATTCCGGCGCCGACCGCCCCGCGCGACATCGTGAAGAGCCTCGGCACACTCGCTGAATTCGACGAGCGGCTGTCACGCGGTGAGGGTCGCCGCAGTGACAGGTCGAAGGGCCCCGACACCGTCGCCAAGGCCGTAGCTTTCGCGATCGAGCCGCAGCATGGCGGCGTCGAGCGCGCGCTTTTTGGCATCATGGCGCAGCGCGAGCTCGAGGCTTTGCGAGGCCCATCGTTCCGAGTTCGCGCCGCTTTGCACGATGTCATGGCCACGGGTGCGGCAGAGCCGCAATCGATTCGCGACGAGGCCGATGCGATCATGAAACGCGTCGACCTGCTCTCGGAGTCGCTCTATTCGCGGGATCATTACAACCGCGTCGAGATCCCTGGACTTGCGCTGCGCAAAGTCATCGCGATGCTCGAGCTCGCCCGCATGACGTGAGGCGCTAACGGCGTGCCGTCCAACTGCCCTAACGGCGCCACGGCCTCGTGGTGGCGTTACGCGTCGCGCTTAGGCGTCTTTTGCAACGGGTCACTTCTTCATGGCACGCAAGTAGGGTGCCGCGAGCGCATCGAGACGAGCTGCGTCATACGCTTGAATGCGTTGCTTTGCGAAGCGAGCGAGGAGCACCTTGCGCTGTGCAGGCCACAGGTCCTTGCGCGCCGCAACGCTAAAGCGTTCGAGCCACGCCACGGCTCCTTTTTCGCCGTCGGCGGTTGCGCCAGCTCCAAGCTGCCATGCGACGAGCCGCGCTCTGAGGTCCGCTTCCTCCTCGTGACTCAGAGCACCTTTGTTGAGGTCGATGAAGGTCCCCAAGAACACCACTGCGGCCGCCACGTCCGTGGCGTTCGAGCACGTGTCGCAATAATTGGCGGCACCGAGTGGAAGTCCCCACCACGCTGCGTGCAAATAGGCTGCACGGGCTCCGGTGAGGTCGCCAGCGCTCTCGCGGAAGACTCCCAGTGAGTTCCAAGCGTCGGCGACGTGCTCCTCGTGGTCTTCGGTGTTTTCGCGCGCAGGGTCGGGATCCTGTGCGAATGGCGCTAGCAGCGGCTCGACCAACGCTGCGGCCTCACCGGGCTTTTCGGCTTTTTCGAGCTTCCGTCCCTGCTTCACCGCAGCCGTCAGACGTTGCATCGGCGTCTTGTCACCCGGATGAAGCACCACCGTCTCGAAGAACGCGGCAAGCGACGGCGCGAGGGGCCAGAGCTGCTCCATGTAGACCGCGACCGGATGCGGCGCCTTGGTGTCGACGAGCACACACTCGCGCTCGACTTTTCCGATCGGCAAGTAGTCGACGAGTTCCCCAGCGACATCTGCTAGCTCGTCGAACTTGTCTTTAGCCGCAGCGTCAGGCGTCAGCCAACGCAACGCCCGCGCCTCCATCGGGCCGACGTACGGCAGCACCAGCCGCACTTTTGGATGTTTGGCTTGGAACGCGAGAATGTCGCTAACGAGCCTGTCGTGCATCGGGCTTCACCTCAAGTCGATGTCGAGGACAAGTCCCCCGCTAAACTGCGTTCCTCAGGATCGCAAGCGCACGGGCAAACGACCGCTCGCCTCTGGATGTGGCGCGAGCGAGCGCGAGGCTCTCACTGCGCACCTCGCCGACCAGCGGGAGCGCCGCGTAGACTCCGCGCGCGACCAACGCCATAGCAAGCTGCCTTGCCTCATCGGCGGCCAGAAGGAGGTCGTGGGCGCGGTCGAGGTTGCCCGCGTAGATGAACAATCCAGCCGTCAGCCGTTTCACTTCGACGCCACGTGCACTCGAGTCATGCACGAGGTCAGTGACGCGCGACGCGATCCGGCGGATCGTGTCGCCACGGTGGTCGAGCAGCGACGCTTCAGATCCTGCGGCGCTCCGAGCTGCCAGAGCCCCTCCTGCTTTTACATGACACGCGCTCATCGCTGCCCTCACGTTTGGTTCGGAGAGGTATCGGGCCGCAGCGCGAGCGTGATGCCGGTCGGCGACCTGATCGCGTTTCAGGGCACGTTGCAGGCGCGCTCACTCTCCAACGCATCACGGGCCGCGCCAGGGCGGAGGAGGAGGCGTGGGTACGCAGATCGGCGGAGGCGGCGCGGGCGGCGGATGAGGGGTCGGCGGTGGTGGCGGGCGCACAACCACGGGCGGGCGCGCCGGCGGTTGTGGCGCGGGGGCCGGG
>JALHOP010000023.1 GCA_022842935.1 Myxococcota bacterium | reverse complement strand
CACGGTCCTCGGCTCTCGGTCCTCGGCCCTCGGTCATCGGCTCTCGGTCATCGGCTCTCGGTCATCGGCTCTCGGTCATCGGCTCTCGGTCATCGGCTCTCGGTCATCGGCTCTCGGTCTACCGATAAGCCTCCGCCTGCAACCCAAACAGCTTCGCATACACCCCCCCCTCCTCCATCAACTCCCCATGCGAGCCACGCTCGATAATCTTTCCCCGCTCAATCACCACAATACTGTCCGCCATCCGCACCGTCGAAAACCGATGCGCGATGAGGATTGCAATCTGCCGCTCCGTGAGCGCCTTGATTCGCTCGAACACCTCGTATTCCGCTGCCGCATCCATCGAAGCCGTCGGCTCGTCTAGCACCACGATGTCCGCGCCCTCGCGCATGAACGCTCGCGATAGCGCGATCTTCTGCCACTGTCCGCCCGACAGCTCCTGGCCGTCCTTGAACCAGCGCCCAAGCTGTGTCGCGTAGCCTTTCGACAGACCCTCGATGAACGGTGCCGCCATCCCCTTGTCTGCAGCCACGCGCTGGCGTTCTTCATCGCCAATGTAACGCACATCCCCGCTCCCGATGTTCTCGCCCACCGGGAGTTGGTAACGCACGAAGTCCTGGAAGATGACCGCGATGCGGGCTCGCAGCACCTCCGGATCCCATTCTGCGAGGTCAACGCCCTCAATCGAAATCCGACCGCTCGTCGGCTTGTAAAGCCCCGCGAGCAGTTTGATGAGCGTCGTCTTGCCCGAACCGTTCTCACCGACCAATGCGAGCTTCTGGCCCGGCCGGATGTGAAGGTTGATGTCCTCTAAAGCGGTCACCGACGACCCAGGATAGGTGAATGAGACGTGCTCGAAGCGGATACCATCCTTCGGGTCCACGCCGTGCGTGGTCGTCCCCCGCGCTACCCCGAGACTGGGCTGCTCGAGGAACTCGTACAACGTCGACAAGTAGAGACTGTCTTCGTAAAGACCTCCTACAGCCCCCAGTGCTGCGGCGACGGCGCTCTGACCTTGTCGAAACAGCGCGAGGTACATCGTCATGTCGCCGAGGGAAATGCTGCCGCGTACCGCTTCGAGGGCAATCCAGGCATACGCCGCATAAAACGCGCCGGTTCCAAACAGACCAACGCAGAAACCCCACACACTTCGCTTCAACGTCAGGTTGCGATCTTCGGCGTAAAGTCTTTTGAATATATTCTTGTAACGTTCGAGAAAAAGCGGCGCGAGTTGGTAGAGCTTTACTTCTTTGGCGTAGCTCTCGATGGCGAGCACGCTCTCCAGGTAGCTCTGCTGCCGGGTCTCGGGTGAGCGCCAGCGGAACAATCGGAACGCGTCGTTCGAGAACTTGGCCTCGACCAAGAAAGACGGGACCCCCGCCAGCACCAGTACGGCGGCGGCGTAGCCAGAGAAGCCGACGAGAAGAGTCCCGAAGGCGACGAGTGACACGACGTTCTGCATGAGGCCGAATGAGCGTCGTACCATCGCCATCGGGCGACTCGATGCCTCGCGTCGTGCGCGCGTGAGCTTGTCGTAGAACTCCGAGTCCTCGAACTGCGTGAGCTCGAGAGTCACCGCCTTCTCGAGAATCATCTCGTTGACGCGCTCGGCGAGGAGAGCGCGCAGCAAAGCGTCACACGCCGACAGTCCGCGCTGAGCGGCCAGCAAAGCGACCACCAAACCGCCTTCGACTAGCACCCAGCGCAGCGCGTCCCCGCGACCTTGAGCCTGTACCACCGCATCGACGATCAACTTGCCGACGTAAGCGATACCGGCCGGCAACACCGCTGCGACCACGGTGAAGAACCCGAACGCGACAGTTAGCGACGCGTTGGTTTGCCACGAGAGGGATAACGCACGACCGCAATAGCGTACAATGCTGCCAACGCTACGTAACGGTCGTTCGCTCACTCCCCGAAGCGCGCCCGGGTCAGCCGGGAACGACCCTTGGCGTCGACGTCGACGATGAACATGTCCCCGTATGCGCCCTCATCGAGCGTTACTTTCTCATGGACGCCGAGGAACTTGACGAGATCGGGGATGACGTTGATGTGCGACGCGATGACCACGGCCTGACCCTTGTGATCGGTCAACAGCCGTTTGGCGAAAGCCTTGTCGTTGGTGCCTTCGACGATCGAGACGCTCACGTGTTTCGCCGCTGCGAGCGGCTGCACCGTCGCCTGGGTGCGCTTGAACGGTGTTGAGTAGATGACGTCGACCTTCTCTTCTCCGATGGCGTTCACCAGCGCTTGGGCGCGAGCCTCACCCTCGGCTGTGAGACCGGGATCAGTAGCGCCGCCGGCCTTCTCACAGTGACGCACCAAGATGTAGCGACTCATACCGCGTTGCCGATCGGGTCGCGCCGCGACCGCGTGGCGTACGCCCCTGGGGACTGTTTGGGCTTGTCGGTCGGGACCCGTATCCGAGGCCGCGAAACGCGAGGCGAGGCCGCGAAGGACAGTGCTGACAGCACCAGCGGAGCCTACGGAAGCAGGGGCTACGGCGATGATAAACGCCAGCGCTGTGGCAACCGTCATACTTTGAGTGCCTCCTCGACCAGCTTGCGCGTCAACGCTGGGTCGACCTGACCTTTGTGCTCTTTCATGATGGCGCCGATCACGCGGCCCACATCTTTCGATTCCTTGGCGCCAAGCGCGACGACGGTGTTCTTCACCAGCGTCGCGGTGGCGTCAGGGGAAAGCATTTTGGGCAGAAACTGGGAGAGATAGTCAATCTCGTTGCGATAGCTGGTGGTCAGGGCGGCACCCCGATCGCCAGCGGCCCCGAGGTCGGCGATACCCTTCTCGAGCATGCGCACGTAGCTGTTGATGACCTTCTGATAGAAGGCGTCGTCGGCGGGACCTTTGAAGTCGGCGGCGTTCATCGCCTCTTGCGCCTTGGAGCGAAGCTGGCGCACACAAGCCACCTTCGCCTGGTCCTTGGCCCTCATGGCGGTCTTCAAGTCGTCGTCCAAGCGCTTCGCGATGTCTGACACTCAATGACTCCTGGATATTGTCTCGGTTCGAAGTCTGCCTATCGTACCCGACCAGCTCGGCGCGGATGACTTTAGCTCTTGGCCACGTCGTTCGCCCTGGGCGACACGGAGAAACTTAGAATGAAATGGACTACAGCGATCTTCTCCCTGGCGCTAGCCGGATGCGCGACCTCACCCACGGGTCGTAAACAGCTCATTCTGGTCCCAGATGACCAGATGGATCAGCTCGGCGCTCAAGCGTTCACCGAGATCCAAAAAGAGACTCCGGTCACCAAGAACGCACAGGCCACCCAATACGTCGACTGCATCGCAAAGAGCATCACCACCGTACTGCCGAAGGAGTACCAGGGCGCTTGGGACGTCAAAGTCTTCGAGTCCGACCAGGTGAACGCCTTCGCGCTCCCCGGCAAGAAGATCGGTGTCTACACCGGCCTGCTCAAGGTCGCAGTCAACCAGGACCAAGTGGCCACCGTCATGGGCCACGAGGTCGGGCACGTGCTCGCCCGGCACGGCAACGAACGCGTCTCTCAAAACGTGATGTTGCAGCAAGGTCTATCGGTTGTGGAGGCGTTCGTTGGAGGCAATCCGACCCAGCGCAACCTCATCATGGGCGCGCTCGGGGTTGGCGCCCAGTTCGGCGTCGTTCTCCCCCATGGCCGTACGCAGGAGTCCGAGGCCGATCACATTGGTCTCGAGCTCATGGCCGCTGCGGGCTTCGACCCGAAGGAGTCCGTGGACCTCTGGCAAAACATGGGTAAGGCATCGGGGGGCCAGGAGCCGCCAGAGTGGATGTCGACGCACCCAGCAAACGCGTCACGCATCGCGGGACTCAAGGAGTCTATGGCGATGGCGGAAGGTGAGCGCGCCAAGGCCAAAGCGGCCGGTCGCGCACCTCAATGCGGGACCTCTGGGCTCGCCGCGAACTGAGACTCGTCGTGCCTACAATTTTGCTGATCGCGGGACTCCTCGTGCCCGCGCAGGTCTTTGCCGCGCCGAAGAACGCGCGAGACACCGCTGAGCCGGTCGCCGCGACGCCCGCGTCCTCTACGGCGGACGCCGCTCCGAAAACGCCATTCGAGCGCCTCGCCATCGTCGATAGCGCCATCGAGGATATCGAGAAGCAGCTCAAGCTCGAGGATCTCCATCAGGACCAGCTGCTCGCCATCAAGGAGAGGCTCAACCCACTTGGCGACGAGCTGGCCGCGATTGTCGGTGAGCTCGAACCCTACATCGAGGGGATCGACGCTCGCCTCGCGCAGCTCGGCCAAGCACCCGGACCAACCGACCCACCCGAAGACCCGACCGTCGCAGCGGATCGCGCGCAGGAGATCAAGAAGCGCCAACAGTGGGACGATGCAGCCAAGCGTGCCAAGATCTTGCAGATCCGCGAGCGCGAGCTCGTCGCCACGGTCGCAAAGCACCGCCGTCAAATGTTTTCGGCTGAGATCTCGGCGCGGACCACGAGCATCCTGGGGCTCACCTACTGGCGCGCCGTCACCGGCAATTTCCCCATCGACGCGAAACGTCTGCAGCTGCGGTACAGCGAGAGCTCGAGTGCGCTTGCGAACGCGATGACGGGCGACGCGCAAAGTCACTTCGCGCTCATCTGTCTGCTTGCCTTCGTGATCGCGATCGTCGGCCCGGCCTTGGTGCTCCGCCTTGGGCAGAAGCTCGCGTTGCGCTGGCTCCCCGACAATCACCTGCGGCGCACACTCTTCGCGATTTGGACGGTCATTGTTTGCATGGTGTTTCCGGTTTTCGGCGCAAGCCTCGTCGCGGACACGCTCGAAGCGACCGACGCGCTGACACCCCTGATGGCCAGCATCGTCGCGACCTTCGTTGCCGCGGTTCGAATCGTGGCGCTCACGATTGGCCTTGCACGAGCATGGCTGCAGCCGCGCGCCCCTCAATGGCGTCTTGTCTGGTGGAGCGACGCACAAGTCGCACGCCTTCGCGGGCTGCCAACCGCAGCGGCCATTCTCGTTGCTTGCCGCGTGGTCTTAGAGCGCGTCAACGACGCTGTTGGCACCAGCCTTCACGTCGCCATCCTTGGCCGTACGCTCTTCGCCTTGGCTATTTTGTCCGTGTTAGCGGTCGGGCTCGCCCGCCTGGGTGGCATTCGTCAAGAGCTCACCGCGAACCCGCCGCGTCGGCGAACCACCGACAAGCCATACAATCCTGTTCCGGCCGCGCTCCTGTCTGGAGTCGCGTGGATCTGCGTGCTCGTCGCGCCGGTGGCTCTCGTCCTCGGCTACAACGCTTTTGCGATCTTCATCGTCCGCGAGCTTACGCAGGTCGGCATCGTCTTTGCTTCGTTGTTCCTACTGCTGCGACTCGCCGACGAGGTGTTCGACGCGATCCTGTCCGAACATTTCCCGCTCGGGCGTCTGCTACGGCGGTCGATCGGGTTCTCGCCAGCGTATATCGAGCAGACCGCGGTGGTACTGGCGGCAGTCTCTCGTGTTGCTCTCGTGTACATCGCCGCGCGTCTGGTTCTGCTGCGCCTCGGCGGGGAGGACGTCACCAGCGTCGCCGGTCGCATCCAGGACGGGCTTGCCGATCTCAAGGTCGGTGAGGTGACGATATCGCCTGGCGCGATCGTTGGTGCCCTCTTGGTTTTCGCTGGTGTGTGGCTGCTGACGCGTACCGTCCGACGCTGGCTCGAGAACAGCTACCTCCCACACACGAGCCTCGATACCGGCGCGCGTAACTCGTTGTCGACTGGCATCGGGTACCTGGGCTTCGTCGGAGCGGTGCTCATGTCCGTCGCCTACCTTGGCGTCTCACTGGACAAGGTCGCCCTCATCGCAAGCGCCCTGTCGGTCGGCGTTGGCTTCGGTCTGCAGGCGATCATAAGCAACTTCGTGAGTGGTCTCATCTTGTTGGTCGAACGCCCCATCAAGGTCGGTGACCTGGTCAACGTCAGCGGCTCGACGGGCGATGTGAAGAAGATCAGCGTGCGTGCGACCGAGATCCTGCTCGGTGACGGTTCGACCTTCGTCGTTCCGAACTCGGACCTCATCTCGAAGCCAGTCGTCAACAAGACGCGCGTTGGTGTGCGCGGACAGGTGCAGTTCTTGTTGCGTATCGCCTACGGCGAAGACCCGAACCGCACGCGGGACGTCATCCTCGACGAAGCAGCAAAGCTCGACAAGCTGCTCAAGGACCCGAAACCAGCCGTCTTCATCGACGACGTCGACGATCGCGGCTACGTCATGAACATCGTCGCCAACGTAGCCTCGCCGCGCGAAACGTATGGCGCCAAGAGCGACTTGTTCTTCGCCATCACGCGGCGGCTTCGCGCCGAGCGCATCGCGCTGGGCAGTCCCATCGCCAGCGTTGCATCGAACGAGGATACGGCGAGCGACGCGCAAGCTGACGCGCAGGGCGTCGCCGAAGCGCCCGCGCAACAGGCGGAGGTCGCTCCCAAGTCATCGGCCACCGAAGACACCAAGGAGCGACCAGCCCTCGGGGACGGCAAAGGGACTGGCTCCTGACACCCGTGCGACGGTGGGGCGACGCGATCAGTCGGTTGCGCTGGCATCATCCTCCGGAATCCCCTACGTTCCGAGGTCTGTAACTCGTCGTCGAGCTCGTTAGCTCGAAGGCTGCGATTTTGCCGCGGAGCGAATGCGTGACCCCCTCACGTTTGGTGCTGGCTTTCTCCTGCCTATCCCTTGGTTTGGTCCTCGCCCGCTGCGGCGACGATGAGTGCAAAGAAAACTGTGATGATGGCAATCTCGTCGGGCTGACCGTCATCGCGCCCGATCAGCTCGCTCAATCGACGTGCGCGCCTGCGCAGATCGTCCAGCTCGACGGCGGCACCACCGTGCGCCCGACGCGTGATGTGCGCCTCGCGCTCTCGGGTGATGCTTCGTGGTACGCCGACGCGAGCTGTTCGGTCCCAGCGTCGACCGTCGTGCAAGGCGTGGCCACCCGCGGAGCGGTTGCGTATCTCTCCGCGAAGAGCGCGGGACGCCTAAGGGCCCAAGCGCGCGGTACCGACGTTGGTGGCGAAGCTCTCCTCGAGGCGCGCGCCATCAGCGGCACCTACACCACGATCCGGGTCGGCGGCGTTCGCTACGCAGACGTTGGCGCGTGTGTGCCCATTTGGCTCGCCGCTGCCGATGCGAGTGGTGCTCCAGCAGGCGTCGGAGGTGGGGTCACCGTTTCCTTGGCCGCACCAGGCACGACTTTTTTCGGCACCGAAGGCTGCACCGAGGCCCGCAGCACGTTTTCGCTTACCGCAGGCCGTGAGAGCACCATCGCTTACGCACGTTTCGGTGTCCCCGGAGACATCACCGTGACCGCGACGGTGGGTGGCACCGCTCAGGGCAATGCCCGCGTCGATGTCGCCGGTGATCCACAGTATCGCCTCGCCATCAACCCCGCGACCGACGTCGCGCCGATCACCGCGGGTGAATGCAAGTCTTTCGCGCTGTCGATCGTCGACCAACTTGGCGCGCCCCTTCAGGTGAGCTCCATCGACGTCGCCGTTCGTGGCATCGATGCATCCGTTTTCGCGGATAGTGCCTGCGCCACACCCCCAATATCGGTCGCTCGCGTGAGCGGTGTAACACCCACCACCGTGTACGTGCGCGCCACGAGAGTGGGCAGTGCTAGCTTCACCGCGAGCCTCAGTGAGTCGCAGTCCCGCACCATCCAGCTCCAGGTGAGCGCGGGCGCTGCGTCGGCGCTGCGCCTGGGCGGTGCTGCGCGTCTGTCGCAGAACGGCTGCTACCCCTTCGCTGTCGAGCGCACCGACGCCTTTGGCAATCTCGTGAATGGCCCCGCAATCACGGCGACCCTCGCGTCGACGCTTGGAACATTCAGCGACAGCAACTGTACGACCGCGACCACCGCAGTCAGCATTCTCGCTGGCGAGTCGCTTGGTCGCTTCTACCTGCGGGGCGCAAGCTTAGGCGCCGCCATCCCCCTCGGCGCTACTTCTAGTGGCTTGACCGCCGCCAGCAAGCCCGTCGACGTCATCGCCGCCGCGAGCGCGCTCCGCCTCGAACTCGGTAGCTCCGCGATCACCGGAGAGTGCGTTCCGGGCACCTTGTTCAGCGTCAACGCCGCTGGAGCTGTCAGCGATGTCCTCGCAGCCGAGTCAGTATCGATTGCGCCAACGCCTTCGAGCCTGACCGCTTACGCGGACATCGACTGCGCAGCACCTCAGGGCACCGTCACCATCCCCGCGCTTGGCAGCCAGGTCAGCTTCTACGTGCGGTCGACAAGCGTGGCCAGCTACTCGGTGACCACGACAGGGGGCACGCTCACGGTGCCCGGGGCGCGACTACTCCAAGTCAGGGCCGGTCCGCCTGCCCGGCTCGACGTGCAGGGGCCTGACCGCGCGAACTTGCGAAGCTGCGTGGCCATCGACGTCGAACTATTCGACCAGTTCGGCAATCCGACGGGGCCGACCAACGCTCGCTACCTCGATGTCGTCTCGGGCGGATACGGCACTATCCACGGCGATCCGACATGCGCGAGTGACGAGCTCACGGAGCTCTTCATCGCGAGTGGGCAGCAGTCCGCTGTCGCGTACTACCGTGGCGAACGCCTTGGCAACGAGGTTGTGAACGTCGGCGCCACCGATGTCACCCCCGACTCGGTCGCATTCGAGGTCTTGCTCTTCATGAACGACATGCGTATCCCACTCGCCGATCTGCCCTGGGCGCGAGAGGTCGCGTTACGCCCCGACGGCGCGCTCTTCGCGCAAACCATCGATGGCATGTTGCACCGCTCGGTCGACAACGGCGTGACGTGGGAACGCATGTGCACGACGGGGCAAGGGTCGAACCTAGACGGCGTCGGGACGATCTTCGTTTCGCCCGCACCTGATGGCAGAGCTTACGTCTTCGACAACTACACCAACTACTACCGCATCGATAGCCGGGGGGGCGCTACGTGCCCGAGCATCCGTACGGGCCCGCTCAATAACGCTACGCTCTACGGCTACTGGGAAACGCGCGGTATCAGCGTCGACGGGAACGGCCGACTTTGGGCGTGGGCTGCCAATCAGCTCCACTACTCGGACGACTACGGCAGCACTTGGAATCTCTACTACACCCTGCCGGGCGTCTCGACGTTTTACACCGCGTCCATGGTGCACAGCCCGCTCGACCCAGCCATCAAGCTCGCCGACTTCTACTTCGCGAACTCGGGCGGGGGGCTCTATCAGTCTTTGGATGGTGGAGCGTCGTTCACCGCGACCTCGGCGCCCAATTTCGCGGACACCCGAGATATCCCACGCTTCGATCCGGTGAATGCTGGCTATGTCTACAAGCGGGGACGTCAGAGCATCGACAATGGCCTCACCTGGACGGCGAACACCGGCTACGACAATCTGTCCCTTTCGTGGGGTCTCGCGAGTAACGGCTTTGCGTATCGCTTCAGTGGCGATTCGACCACGACAGTGATCGAGAGTGCTCCGGATGCGCGCACGCCGGTGTGGACGGCGCTGCCCGGCGGGACCATCGCGGTGGGCTTCAACAACGAATCGACGCAAATGTCGGTCGCGAGCGATGGCAGCTCCATTGCGTTGCAAACGGGTGGCTCTCTGTATCTGTCGAGGAACGCGGGGACGACCTTCGAGCGGATCGCGACACCGGGGACGTTCGATGCGCTGCGGCCGGCGGTCGTGTCCTCATCGCGTGTGCATGCTTACGCGGCGAGCGGCGATCCGGTGCTCATCTTCGCCACCGAAGATGCGGGCGAAACCTGGGACCGCGTAGGCAACTATGCGGTTCAGATCACGCCGGTCTTTCACGTCAATCCGAAGTTTCCGCGAACCGTCTACCTACGTAGCGAGGCTTTCGGCGGTACCTACGACACGAAGATCTGGGCGACCCAAGACGGCTTCAACACCGTCAACTACGCTCCCGACGGCGGGGTCAGCACCTGGTGGGGCGTTGGTGCCATCAGCCTCGACGACCCGTTGGTCTTTTACGCGCTCGGCTTCGGCACCTGCCGACGCACTCTCGATGGTGGGCTCACCTACGAGGAGCGCCCCTGCGACGTGCCGGAGTTTCAGTATGTTTCGCCCACCGCGTGGGTGAGTCCGCTATCGCAGGACATCGTCTACTACGCGGGCTACGACTTCAACGTGGGTGGCCCCTATTTGTGGCGGGTGAGCTGGCTCACCGGCGAGCGCACCTTGGTCGAGGTGCCCGATATGAGCCCGACGGCTATCGAAGTTTTCGACGGGCCATTCGGTGCCACCATGCGTATCGCGGATGTCTATGGCCGGCTAGTGACGTCGACGGACGGGGGCTCGACCTTCTCGTCACCGACCAATGGCCCGTTCGAAGAGTACTGCTCCTATGGCCGCATGATTGCCTCGCTGCCTGGCCGTCCAGAGGTCGTGGCATCCTCGTGTCAGTTTAGCAGCTACACGTCGATCAGCGTCGATGGTGGGGACACCTGGGACGTGCGCTACCTCGGCGATTGTCAGGTTCGCCAGGTCTCGCTGGTCGAGGGTGTCGCCATCGTGTCGTGCTTGAACCGGGCGGCGCTCAACGTCGAATACGAGCTACTCTGATTCGGCGTTGACCGGACGACGGTTGGCCGCGAGCACCCGCTTGCGGATGCGGATGGCGCTGGGCGTCACCTCGACCATCTCATCGTCGCGGATCCACTCGAGTGAGCGCTCGAGCGTCATGTCACGCGGCGGGGCCAGCACCATGTTCTCGTCTTTTCCGCTGGCGCGGACGTTGGTGAGCTTCTTCTCGCGCGAGCAGTTGACGTTGAGGTCGTTCTCTCTGGCGTGCTCGCCGATGACCATGCCTTCGTAGGCTTCGACTTGCTCTTTGACGAACATGACGCCACGCGGCTGCAGGTTGAAGAGCGCGTAGATGGTGGTCTCACCGGCGCGGTCGGCGACGAGGGCCCCGTTGACGCGCTTCTGGATGGGGCCCGTCCATGGGATCCAGCCTTCGAAGACGCTGTGCATGAGCGCGGTGCCGCGTGACGCGGTCATCATCATGTTGCGCAGACCGAAGAGGCCGCGTGTCGGGATGATGTACTCGAGGCGCACGCGTGAGCCCTCTTGGCGTTGATCGAGGAGCTGAGCGCGACGCTGACCGATGAGCGAGGTAGCTGCACCGACGTGCTCGACGGGGACGTCGACGACGAGTCGCTCGGTGGGCTCTTCTTTGCCCGACGGACCTTCGCGGGTGACGACCTGCGGATTGCGCACGCAAAGCTCGTAGAGCTCGCGGCGCATGCCTTCGATGAGGACCGCGAGCTGCAGCTCGCCACGACCCAGGACGCGGAACTGCTCGGGCGTCTCACCCGGCTCGACGCGGATAGAGACGTTGGCGTACGCCTCGCGCGATAGCCGCTCGCGAATGTGGCGGCTGGTGACGAACTTGCCGCCCGAGCGGCCGGCGAGCGGACCATCGTTGACCTGGAAGACCATGGCGACCGTCGGCTCATCGACCGTGATGCGGTCCATGACGAGGGTCGACTCTGGTGCTGTGATGGTGTCACCGATGGTGACCTTGTCGAGGCCCGCGAGCGCGATGATGTCGCCCGACTGCGCGTCGGTGAGCGGGATGCGCTGGACGCCTTGGAAGCGGAAAAGGCCGGTGACCCGGGCGGTGTAGGTGCCGTCGGTTCCGGCGACGCGTACCGTCTGATTGGGCTTCACCGTGCCAGTGGCGACGCGACCCACGACGAGGCGGCCGACGTATTCGTCGTAGCCCAGCGAGTTGACCTGCATGGAGAACGGCTCGGCGCTCTTGTCTTCGGGAGCGGGCACGGTCTCGAGGATAGCGCCGACCAGCGGCTTCAAGTCGGGGCCGAGGTTTGCGAGGTCGCGCGAGGCGCGACCTTCACGGGCGACCGCGTAGACCACCGGGAACTCGATTTGCTTGTCGTTGGCGCCGAGGTCGATGAACAGCGAGTAAACCTCGTCGAGCACCGCTTCGGGACGGGCGTCTTGGCGATCGATCTTGTTGACGACGACGATTGCCGGGAGACCGAGGTCGAATGCCTTACGCAAAACGAAACGTGTCTGCGGTAGCGGGCCTTCGGCGGCGTCAACGAGCAGTAGGACGCCGTCGACCATGCGCAGCGTCCGCTCGACCTCGCCACCGAAGTCAGCGTGGCCGGGGGTGTCGACGATCTGAATGGTCGTGTCGCCGAAGCGGACGCTCGTCGACTTCGCGAGGATGGTGATGCCGCGCTCGCGCTCCTGGTCGTTCGAGTCCATGGCCCGTTCGACGACCTGCTGGTTCTCGCGGTAGATGCCGCCCTGCTTGAAGAGGGCGTCCACCAGCGTGGTCTTGCCGTGGTCGACGTGAGCGATGATGGCGACGGTACGAAGATTTGTGCGGTACGGCATGAAGGCGGCGGCTTATACACGCCGTGGGGGGGCTTGGCTATGAGGGAAGCTTTGCCTTCTCAGAAGTCGCCTCTGGCCCCGGGCGTTGGGCCTCTTCGATGAGTGCGTAGAGCGCGCGGATGTCTTCTATCTCCCCCCGTGCCAGGGCGCGCTCGCCCTCGAAGGCGCCGGCCTCGAGATTCGCGGCGAGGACCGAACGTTCTTCCGCCGAGGCTTCGGCGAAAAGAGCGCGGAGCTGCCTCAGAATGCTCCGGAGCTCCCCGCCGTGGCGCAGGGAATCGACCATGAAGGCGAGCCGCGCAGCGCGGCCACTGACGGGGTCGAGAGTCGGAAGTCCCTGCAACAGGCGATCACGCGTCGCTGCCGCTTTAGCGGAGAGCGAGGTGTCGACACGGCCAAGTTCTTTTCTGACGAAGGGCTCGACCAAGGCACGCTCCTCGGGCTTCGCTTTGCGAACGCTCGCGAGCATGCGGTCGAGGTCGGCAGTGTCGATGACATCGGTACGGCGTTTTTCGCGCGCGGCGTAGATGCGGTTCTGCGCCCCAACGATGCGGGCGACTGCCAGCGCAGCGGCAGCCCCGGCCGCTCCCGCGCAGACCGCGGTCGTGGGCTCACCCGCCATGAACCAGCCGACGCTTGCGATGCATGAAAGGATAGAGGTCGTCAAAGCGACCGCGCCGGCAGGATCCTTGTTCTGCTGCATCCAGACGTCCAAGGCGTTTGGTGCGACGTCGGGACCTTTCACGCGGGTTACGGTAGCGATCTCCTTGCGTGTCGCCTCGATGAGCGCGAGGGCGCGCTCGTAGGCCGCCTGCGGCGAGGGCGTAGGAGACACCACCACGACTTCGCCGAGCGAAGACGCTATGTTCAACGTGACGAGCGAGCTTTCGACCCGCGTTTGCACAGGCAGCGTAGTGGGACCCGACATGGTCCAGCTTATCGCCACGGGCCTGAGCGGCGTGCGCCCTGACGCGGTGTCAGGCTGGCACCTCAGCCGAGCTGTTTCTCGATGTCGTCCGCCATCGACTTTGGCTCGTCATTCGGAGCGAAGCGCTTCACCACCTTGCCGGTCTTGTCGACCAGGAACTTGGTGAAGTTCCACTTGATGGCCTCGGTGCCCAGAATGCCGGGGGCCTGCGACTTGAGCTCGGCGAACAGCGGATGCGCGTAGGGCCCGTTCACGTCGACCTTGTCGAACATCGGGAATGTGACGCCGTAGTTCGTCTCGCAGAAGCTCGCGATCTCGTCGTTACTGCCCGGCTCCTGGCCGCCGAACTGATTGCACGGAAAGCCCATGACCACGAGGCCGCGGTCTTTGTAGCGCTTATAGAGATCTTCGAGCCCTTTGTATTGCGGCGTAAAGCCGCAGGCGCTCGCCGTGTTCACGATGAGCAGCACCTTGCCCTTGTAGTCGGCCAAGGTCGTGGGTTCGCCTGCGAGGGTGCGGATCGGGTGGTCGTAGCGCATCGGGTGTCTCATTGGGGCGACCTCTGGTCGCCAGTTTGCGGAGCGTTATACCCGGCAGCGAAGCTGCGTAGGAGCCTTTCGGGCTGCCTGCCCGAAAGGGCTCCTAGTAGTGCGGCGGCTTCACGTTTCCAGGCGGCAACTCCCGAGGTTCCGAGAGCTGCCGCAAGCGGGCCACTTCGACTACCAGGAGATCGATGGTCTCCGAAAGCTTGCGCACCACGTCGTCCAGCTCTTCTACCCGCCGCTCCGTGAACGCAAGCTTGATCTCGACCTCATCGAGCCGCTCGCCATCGCTCACAGCTTGGCGTTGCTCGCGTATTCGAGCATGTGCAGGTTCAGATCACGGAAGCGAAGCAGCTTTTCGCCCTTGTTCTCGGCCATGAGCCGTTCGAAGGTGTCCGTCGTCTTGTGGTAGTCGGGGTTCTCGCTGCCACCGCCCGTTCGACGCGTCAGCCCCTCGAAGTTGAAGAGCGTGATGATGCCGGCGCGTGTGAACACCTGGTTGTCCTGACGTCCCTCGAACGAGTTGATGTCGCGGTTGACCACCGCGAACTTGCGGTCGCCGAGTTTCTCCTGCGCGTAAGCAAACGCGTCGGTGAGGAAGGTCTTCTGACCGCGGGTCGTATCGATGACCGACATTCGGTCCGCTTCGAAGCGCCCGATCATGTCGTTGTTGATGGAGCCCTTGATCGCGGACAGAGGGATGCCGGGAAGTGGATGCTTGATGAAGTAGTTGGCGCCGACCAGGCCCTTCTCTTCAGCCGCTGTCCAGATCACCAGGACCGACCGGTTGAGCTTGCCCGACTTCTGCAGCTCCGCGAGCATCGGCAGGAGGGCCGCGTTGGTGCCCGAGCCCGAGGCGTTGTCCGAAGCGCCGGGGAAGAACCGCTCCGGCGTGCCGCCCAGGTGGTCGAGATGCGCCATCAGGACGATGTATTCGTCCTTCTGCGGACCGGTGCCCCGCATGACGCCCATGACGTTCTGGACCTTTTGGGCCACGACGCCGTTTTTGCGCAGGCTGTCCGCGGTGAGCTCTTCGCGTGGCGCGATGTCCGAGCGACCGTCGTAGTTGCCGATGCCGTGTTTGCGGCAGAGCTGCTTGATGAGGTCCTTCTCGTCGCCGTCGACAGTGTGGTCGAGATAGAAGCCACCCTCGAAGAGGTCACGGCCGAAGCTGCGCGGCGCGATGTGCGCGTGGTCGTCGCGACGAAGCGAAAAGAGGTCGAACGTTTGGTAGTACGGGTTCCCTGAGGGGTCACTCGGATTCGGTCCCTCCATGCCGTACTTCTTCATCAGGTCGGCCATGTACGCCGAGGCTTTGTCGAACCCCACAGAAGGGCTGCCGCGGCCAAGGAGCTCGACCGAGGAGAGGTACTTGGTGTGCGCGATGGGATCGGCGTCCGGGTTGTTCCTGGCGATCGCTTCAAGCCGCGAGACGAGCTTCGGTCCGCCAACGCGGACAGTGCTGTCGGGGGTACGCGTCGCACGCCGCAGCTTGGGATGAAGCTTCGTAAGGCCTGGAGCCGCCGACGGGGCTTCGCCGGGAGAGGAAACACGCGTGCCTTGGGTTCGGAGATGGCCGACCTTCGTCATGGATTGCTACCTTTTTGGGGCTTGGTCCCTAGTTATCCCGCCGAGAGCGCGAATGTTGCGCGGGATTCGGACGGCCGATTGCGTCAGCCGGGTCTAGCCTAGGTTGTCGTGCCGCCGCAGCTCGAGCCGGCCCCGGCAGTGCAGCCAAAGCAGTGTCGGTGCGTGACGATGGTGCGCGCCTCGAGCGCCGCCTTGTCGAAGTCGCGGATATGGCGGGGGACCGTGGCGTCGACCTCCATGTCGAGCATCTGGTTGAAGTCGCAATCGTAGAGTTTGCCGTCCCAGCCCACGGAGATGGTGTTGCGACACATGACGTTGGCGGCAGCGGCGGGGTTGTAGCCATTCACCAGCCGCTCCATGTAGCCCTCGAGGTTGCCCGTTTCCATGAGCCACTCGAGGTAGCGACTGATGGGCATGTTGGTGAGGCAAAAGAGGCTGTCGAACTTGATGCCGTGCAGACGGTCGAGCTCGCGCTTCCATTCCTTCTCGAGTGAGGCCTGGGCGGCTGGGAGGAAAGCACCGACCGGGTTCGTCACGAGCACGAGGCGCAGACCAGCGCCGACCCCGTAGCCGACGGCGTTGAGCTTTTTGAGGGCGCTGATCGACTTGTCGAAGACGCCCTCGCCGCGCTGCGCGTCCGTGTTGGTGGCGCGGAAGTGGGGCAGGGAGCAAACCACCTCGACCCCGTGTTCGGCGAAGAACGCGGGAAGATGCGCGTGGGAGGGCGTCTCGAGGATCGTCAGGTTGCATCTGTCGATCACATGGCGCCCGAGCTTCTTTACTTCGGCGACGAACCATTCGAAGTGGGGGTTGAGCTCGGGAGCACCGCCTGTGATGTCCACCGTGGCAATGTCTGTTTTAGCGATCGCGTCCAGGCAGAGCTGCATGGTCTCGCGCGACATTTGCTCGCGCCGGTCGGGGCCGGCGTCGACATGACAGTGCCGACACGTCTGGTTACAGAGCTTTCCGACGTTCAGCTGGAAGACCTCGATACGGGTTGGCCGAAAGGGCACGAGCGCCGAGTCTTTCAATGCCTCGTGAAACTCACGCGCGACCGGCAAACCCTCGAGCGTCTTTAGCTGCTCGGAGCTGCTGGCGAGCGGTACTCTGCGCGACAGCAAAGACGGCATTTACATCCCAACCTTTTTGACGTGAGCGCGCATCTGCGTGCCGTGGACGAGTGACGAGCCGCCCCGAATAGCGGCGGCTACGTGGATGGCCTCGGTCATCTGCTCGATGTCCGAGCCCTTCGCGAGACAGTCGTTCGAATACGCGTCGATGCAATAGGGGCACTGCACCGTGTGCGCCACCGCGAGCGCGATGAGTGACTTCTCTCTTGCACTGAGCGCGCCGTCTGCGAAGACAGCGCCGTACCAATCGAAGAACTTCTTGGCGAGGTCGGGGGCCGCCTTGCCGATTTCGGGGAAGCGGCCGAGGTCTTTGGAGTCGTAGTAGTGGTCGTGCATCGCGCGCTTGAGCTTTACCCTTGGGACGCTCTGAAGCAAGAGAGGCTTCATGACCACCATCGGAATCATCGGCGGGAGCGGGCTCTACGCCTTGGAAGGGCTCACCGACGTGCAAGAGGTCAACGTCGTGACGCCCTATGGGCCTCCTTCCGACACCCTGGTCACCGGCCGACTCGGTGACACGCAGCTGGTCTTCTTGCCGCGCCACGGACGTGGTCATCGCTTGACCCCCGCCGAGGTGCCTTACCGCGCTAACGTCTTCGCCATGAAGTCGCTCGGGGTCGAGTGGCTTGTGTCCGTTTCAGCGGTCGGATCATTGAAAGAGCACATTCACCCAGGCGACCTCGTGGTACCCGACCAGTACATCGACCGCACACAAGGCAGGGACCGCACGTTCTTCGGTGAAGGCGTGGTCGCGCACGTCAGCATGGCGGACCCTGTCTGCGTCACGGCGGCAAAACACTTCGTGGCACAGGCCCGCGCGCTGGGCTTGAACGTCCACGATGGCGGAACACTCGTCACTATCGATGGTCCACAGTTTTCGACGCGCGCAGAGTCGTTCGCCTACCGCGCCATGGGCTTCGACATCATTGGCATGACGGCGATGCCTGAGGCGAAGCTCGCCCGCGAAGCCGAGCTCCACTATGTGACCTTGGGGCTGGTCACCGACTACGACTGTTGGCACGTGAGCGCCGAGCCCGTGACCGTCGACGCGGTCATCGCCATTCTCAAGGCAAACAGCGCGCGCGCTCAGAAGCTACTCGAGAGGGCCCTCCCAACCATAGCTGGCCTCGACGTGCGCTGCGCCTGTGCAAGCGCGCTCGCGGTCGCCATCGTTACGGACCGCGCCTCGATCCCGAAAACGCGCGTCGCCGAGCTTGGCCCACTCGTGCACAAGTATCTGCGTTGAGCGTGAGTGCTCGGCTGACCCCAACGCCAGTCAAGGCGCTCGCCGCTCCCGAGGTCATACCGCCAGTCAGCGCCGAGAAGCTCGCGCTCGTCGAAAGCCAACCGCGTCGCTAAGGCGCACCTACCCATCGATAGTGACAGGTCTTCAGTCTGGGTTTCCGCGCTCAACCGAGCTCCCGCGCCGATAAGCCCAGGCAACGAGGTTGCGCTCATGGCCGCTGACGTCAAGACTCCCAGTGCCTTCGTCCCCGCGATGCCTCTGGTGGCCCCGCAAGAAAGTCAGCCGTTGGTGTTGGTGACCGCAAAGCCCAAGGTGCTTGCCTCGCAACCTGGTCCGCTGGTGCAAGTCGCCGACATCGCCCGCCACGATCGCAAGCTCTCCGACACGCTGCGCGCGAAGCTCGACTTCAGTGAGGTCGTGGACGGAGGCTCGCGTGTGTCGCCCGCCGATGCCTACGGGGTGCTCACCCCGCACGAATACGAGCGTTTCGAGATCATTCGCGCGGGTGTCCTCGCGCGTGATCGTGCGCAAGCGGCTTCGAGCATGATCTTGCGTTGCGCGGCTGGGGGGCTTGCGCTGACCCTCGGTGCGCTCGCCGTGTTTACGAGCGTGCCTGCGGATATGCAGCTCCTGGCCGGTGTGATTGGGAGCGCGGTGACGATGCTTGTTGCCGGTATCGCCGCGGCCGAGACGGCTAGCGGCGGCAAGGCTCGCTTCGACAACGTCGCCAATGAGATCCGAGCCCTTCCGTCTCCGGGCCAGGTCGAAGCGCCGGCCGACGTAGAGCGCCCTGCGGACGCAGCCTAATCCAGGCGCTACGCCCGCGCCCGAGGAGGGGTCAAGGCGTCGTTGTTGCCGGTGGCGGCGTTTGCGGTTCCTTGATAGGCGCCGGTGGAGCTTCCCTGGGGGGCTCTTTTGCCGGCGCTGGATCGCGGCGTGTCGGCGCCTCGGCCGGCGGCTTCTCGACCGGCGGCTCGCGCACCGGGGTCTCCGATGGCTGCGGTGTCTGTTCCGCGGGCTGATCGCCCGGAGTTGCCTCGGGCTTGGGCGCCGCCTCTTTCTTCTTGCGTTGCGGCTCGGGGGGCGCCGTCGGGCTCACGACCGACTCCTCGCGACGCTTGCGCGGCTCGCTCGGCATGGGCTTCTCGGCGTCGATGCCAGTGCGCACGTCTGGCGCGCTCGCCACGTGAACGCCGAAAGGAAGGCCCCGGATGGCCGCGAGGCGGTCGCGCAGATAGGCCGGCAACTCGACGTCCGCAGGCTTGGTGTTGTCGATTCGCTTGCGAACACGTTTGATCTTCCGCTGCACCAGCATGGGGTCGGGATGATCCATGAGGCACGCGTAGTAATAAGCGAGCGCTCGCGACATCTCGCCAGTCTCTTGGAAACAATTTCCGAGCTCGAAGAGCACCAAGGCCGTGAGCTCGCGCTCGGGCTGGGCCGCAAGGAGGTGCTCGTAGCTTGCGACCGCCTCGGCGTAGCGCTCCTGCAAATAGAACGAATTCGCGATTTCGAACTGTGCCTGGGCGGCCTCGGTGCTGCTTGGAGCCCTGGCGATGAGCGCCTCGGCCTCGCGGCGGGCCTGGTCGTAGTTCTTTAGCTCGAAATAGGCGTGCGCGATTTTCAAGCGTGCTCGCAGCGCTTCGCCGCTCTCGGGAAACCCGCGTACCAGCTCCTGATACACCTCGATGGCGGCCGGCACGTTGCCAATCTTGTGCTGGTAGACGTCGGCGACCGTCGCGAGCGCCGCCATGGCCTGGTCGGTCCGCGGGTACAGCTTCACGAGCTGCCGATAGAACTTGATGGCCGCATCGTAGTCATGAAGGTAGAGCGCGTTGAGCTTACCCAGGCGGTCGAGGACGGCGAGACGTTCGTTTTCCTGGGCGTCGGACAGATTGCGGCCATGGTCTTCGAGACGGCGCAGGAGCTTGCGGTAGAGGCGCTCCGACTCGACGTACTCTTTGTGGTAGAGCAGGTCGTTCGCGGTATCCATGCCCTCTTCGATGCTGGTGCCACAGGCGCAAAGCAGGGCCGCAAGCGCGATTGCCAGAGGGAGACGCATCGCCGGCACTTTGCCTCGGCCGTCGCCTGCTGGCTAGTCGTCAGAGACGTTCACCCGAAACCTCGTGCAAGGACCTGCCGATAAGCTCGCTCAAGCTCGACTTTGGGGAGATCGGTACCTTTGGAAAACGCTGCCAACATCCGTAGCCAGCCGGTTGTCGCGGCCCTCGATACGAGCAACGTCTTCGAGGAGGTCGGTCTAAAGGTCAGCGAGCCTGCCATGCTCGCCAAGGCCCAGGGGGTCGTCGCAGCGCTCGTCAAAGACGCCGATGCCCAGATCGACAGCCACTTCGCCAAGCTCGAAGCGCTCCCACAAAATCCCTATGCCGAGCGCGCGATCCTCGACGGGCGTGAGCTCCAGCACGCGGCGATCGTGCGTCTGTTCGCAGGCAATCATCTCTACGGGCTCGTGAACGAGGCTTTTGGCGAACACGGTGAGAACGTCGTTGACCTCACCCGGCTCACCGACCAGGCGATCGTCGCGCTGAAGAAACACCTCGAGGAGCACGGTTTCGAGCTCGCTGCGGTGGAGCGCCACGCTCGCGGTCGGGGCATCGCGGCCGTCGCGCTGCGTGACCCCGTTTACGTGGGCAAGGCGCTGGCGGCGCAAGCAGCTTCGTCGGACGAGGCCATCAAGCTTCGTGGTGACATTGGTTTTCGTACTCCGTGCTCGACCGTCGAGCTGAAGGCAGCGCGTGCCGTGGTCGACGACTTCTGCAGTGAAGCGCTCGCCAGGGTCGAGCGTTACGTGCAGACGACCTCGGTCGCGGGGGGCTCGCCGTTCGGCGAAGCCTCGCCGAGCCTGCAACGCGACTGTTCCGTGATCGCGGACAGCCGCCGTGTCAAAGACGGATACCACAATGTCGTCCCGGCGGGCGCCGTGGTGGTCATTGGTCGTAGCTCGCAGCTCTTGAGTCGGCTCACCGATCGCGTGGGCCCGAACGCTAGCATCGACAAGGCTGTCTTTCTGCCGTTCCTCCTGCAGAACCTCGCGGAGCGGCTGCGCGCGCGCCCCGACCTCATGGGTGCCCTGGTTGGTTACGAGCGCTCGACCGACGCGAGCCACGGCTTTCACTACAGCGAAGATCAGGTCCTTCAGGTCATCTGTGCGCCGGAACCGCCACCACCACCCGCACCGCCGCCCCCCCAGCCCTCGGCATTCGCCGCGTTCCTCGCGCGCATCGTCGCTTACTTGCCTTCCTTCAAGCGCGACCGGCCTGCCTTGCCACCACCCACCGAGGCTCCCAAGCAGTTGCCCGCACCCGCTGCCGAGGTCGTGCCGCCCGTGACGACTGGACCCTACGCATCCAAGTAGGCAGGCGCTGCGCTCCAACCGTGCCTCGCGTCCCACGTGAACGGCCAGGTCATCGGCGCGAAGGCCTAACCGTAGCGGGGCGCGTTTACGCAAAAGTCGTCGAAGTGTTCGCGCGGAAGGGGCCGGCGTTGCCGTTGAGCTCGACGGCGAAACCTCGCGTGATGCGCGTCTTGTCGTCGGAGCTCAAGCTAAGGTCTCCGCTAGAACGGATCACGGGACGGCCGGCCACGGTGGATAAGTGCCGCCGGCGATGTCATCGATATCGTCGATCAAGACTTCGACCACGAGCGACGTTGTAAGCGGCGTGAGTGGACCATCCCCTTGTCGGTTTCCTAGATCGTTGACCTGCACGTTGAGGCTTAGGCACGGCTGGTTGCAATCACCACTGCCCTCGAAAAATGACGCTGGCGTGAAGACGATCAAGCCGTTCAAGATGGTCGCGATATTGACGTAGGAGTTGGTTAGCGTGATCGAGTTGCCGATCACCGAGTTCCCTCCGACGACTAGCGAACCGACCCGCGAAAACGGGTCCGTGACATCGATTCGGAGCTGGATGGTATCGGAGAGCTCAGCATCGTCGACCAGACTAACGGGAAGCGTAACCGGCTGGCTATTGTTCCCCGTGCCCCTCCATATGTACCCTCCCGTGCCGGGTGCGATGCTTAGCAGCGGAGCGGTGTTGACCTCGTTTACGCTGAGCCTCGCGGAAGCGCTCAAGGCTTCAATGGTTTGGCCGCCCGCGACGCGTGTTACGCGCACAGCGATCGACGTGCCGTCGGCGGCCAGCGGCGTGTTGGCGAGTGTCAACGCGCCACTCGTACCGCTTCCCGTGGCTCCGCTGACCGTCGCGAATTGCAGCGGGCCGTTGAGCGCGATGTTCGTGCCGTCGGCCAGGGCCTGGCCATCCACAAGCCATTGAAAACTAAAGTTGCCGCTATCGCTGCTCGCCGCGAAGCTGAAGGAGCTTGGTTGCCCAATCGCGACGGTCAGCGGGGATGGCTGGGTGACGAACGTGGGATTGCGTGCAAGGTTCACCGCGATGGTCACTACGTCACTATCCACGCTGCCCTGCGCATTGGTGAGCCGCACGCGGAACTGAGCACCGTTGTCCGTCGCCTCTAACGCTGGCGTTGAAAGGGCGCACGGGTTCCCGCACGTGATGGAGTCGGCGCTGGTGACATCGTTCCAAGCACCTGTGACGAAGCGTTGCAAAAGGAGCGTCGTCGGTCCGTCACTTCGATAGCGTATGACGAGCGCCGCCTGACTGCCTTCGTCAACACTGGACGGGGCCGACTGGCTGTCGACCGACGGTACGCCCCCCAATAAGCCTGTTCCAACGATGCGGATTGGGATGTAGGCACCGTGCTGCCAGGCTGCGCCCGGCCACGCGCCAGCGCGCAGAAAATCGTAACGTGCCTCGGCCCACAGGGCGCGTACGATGCCACCTGGTGTATCCGCCTCGGCCACCTGCCCTGGAGTCACATCGACGCTGAAGGTGCGCGTGACGCTGGTGTCGACCGCTTCATCGTGTGGCGCTGCGCTGCCCCAGCTATACCCCGAGGTGCGAACGAGCAACCCACCAGCACTCGCGGTGCCGGTACTGAGTTCGTCGAGTCTATCGATCCCTTCAGGGCGCGTCCAAGTCAAACGGACGGTCAAAGTCGCCGGACTCCCCACCGTGAGTACTGGCTGCGGCGGCGTTGTAGGGGCGTAAGGTAATCCGCTGCTGTCGAGTAGCTCCAAGGTCAGCGAGCTCAAGGCAGGGCACACCTGAGACACGGTGAGCTGCGCCGGGATTTCGTTCGTGCACGCTGCCACCGCGATGTACGACAAAGACGCGATGTTGCGACTACCGGTCGCGCTGTCACCGAGCGCTGGACCAAGAACCGTCCAGCGACCGCCTGGACTGGCCTTCATCAGGAATGCCGGACGCCCCGCAATCGCCCCCTCGGTAAGGGGCAGGGTGACCACCGCTCCAGCGCCGAGCTCAGTGCCGTGCGGCGTTAGCTCATAGATGTGACCAACGATCTCGGCGCCACCCGGTACTGGCGGCGCTGCACTGCCGCCTCGCGTTATCCGAAAGGTCACTTCACCACTCAGAGCGCCAGGCGGAACATCGAGTCGGACACCATCAGGGCCCGCAACACTTCCGCCTTCGGGTCCAAGTGTGACGGCGACTGAACGAATGTCGCCGCTGCTATCTCCGCAGCCGGCAGCGATCGCTAGCCACGCGATACGTGCCCATAGGGAACGAAAGGTGATCACCATCGCACGTCCTGGCTCGGCTTACGCGCCCTGAGTGTCTTTGCCCGATGCAGTGTAACCAGAGTGCGGCCTTGGCGCGCAACCCTGCGGTTCGCTGGCGTTGACCCGCCTCGCGACACATCTCCGAGGTCGGGCGGGTCTGTGAAGACCTCCTGCGATCTACCTCGTTCGACCCATTGCTCAGCCCCGGGGAGTAGCCCAACAGCCTCGCGACTCTACAACTGGGCGGCCAAGTCGTACATCGAGGACTCGCCGTGGTTCGCGCTGATGACCGAACATCTGGTGTCGGCGAGCGCTGCCGAAAGCGAGGATCTCGCCTCACCCCGGGCTTGGCGAATGGCTTCGTGATGCACGTGGGCACCGACGTGGCGAGCGCTAGGCGTCGGGCTGCGTGGAGCGGCGACGAGCGCCACCAGCATGACGATCACCTTCAACGTTGAGATGGTGCACTCCGGCGCGCTCGAGGTAGTCGAGATCCATCTGGGTGTCTTTCGCTAGCCGGACTGCAACGCCTTGGACGCGGCGTACTTGTTCGGGTCTTCGGTCGCTCTGAGCACCGGCGGCCCGATGTAGTGCTGGGTCGGCGGCAGCGAGCGCAAGTAGTTGAAGATGGCGCGCGGTTCTGTCCCGATCATCTCGGGTAGGCCCTCTGCGGAATCGTCGAGCCCTTGCAGACGCGGCTGGCACGGAAGCCGCCGTGAAGGCACGATCCTCCAAAGCTAAAGCGCGAATCCTGCCCTACCAGGCCCAACAAACGTCCTGGATACCCTACGGGCGGGAGCTGGGCAGACGTGGATGCGAACATACGACTCCTCCTAGCTTGCTTTGCGTCCTGCCTCTCGGAGACAACATCCGCCTACTTTCCGCGGGAGCTCTCCATGGCACTCAAGATCATTGGTGGTCTGGTCGTCGTACTTGCCGCATTTGGCGTCTTTGTCGCGATGCAGCCTGCCGATTTCACGGTGGAGCGCACAGCGGTCATGGCAGCGCCGCCGGCCATCGTTTTCGCAGAGGTGAATGACTTCCACAGCTGGCCCAACTGGTCGCCGTGGGAGAAGCTCGACCCAGCGATGGAGAAGACCTTTTCGGGAGCCCCATCGGGAGTCGGCGCGGCCTACGCGTGGAGCTCGAAGGACAAGAACGTCGGAGCGGGTCAGATGACCATTACCGCCACCAAGATGCCCGAGCGCGTCGACGTGAAGCTCGAGTTCCTCGAGCCCTTCAAGGCCACCAACAACGTCGTCTTCACGTTTGCCCCTGAAGGCGAGGGTACCAAGACGACCTGGGCGATGAGCGGCCAGAAGAACTTCGTCATGAAGGCGTTCACGTTGTTCAACGACATGGACACCATGGTCGGTAGCGACTTCGAGAAGGGCCTGTCCGCCCTAGCGTCCACGAGCGAAGCCAAAGCCAAAGAAGCCAAAGCGCAAGCGCAAGCCCAAGCGGCGGCGGAAGCTCAGGCGGCGCAAGCCGTGGCTGACGCGCAGGCGCAGGCTGCAGCTGCCGTTACCGAAACGCCCAAGGGCAAAGCGAAGAAGCGCTGAACGAGACGAGCGGTATACAGCGCCTCCCGAGCGAGGAGACCCTCCGGGTTCTCTACGTGACGTTGGTGGTTTGCGGCTTGGCTGGCGGCGGCAAGTTGATGGCCTTGGGCTCGCTTGCCGCGTCGGCGACAGTGGTCGTCTATCAGCTCTCGTTCGCGTTGGTGGACTACGTGAACGAGATGCACGGCGCAGCCCTTGCGCGCGGCTTCGTGCGCCACGGCTTCATCGCGCTGTCGGTGGCGCTCGCCTGCTTCGTGATGATCGTGATCGTGCCACCGGCTTCGGGCTTCGATGACGACGCTGCCTATGCGCGTGTCTTCGGGGTGACCCCACGCATCGCCGGCGCGGGCCTTGTCGCGTTCATTGTGGCGCAGCTCGAGAACGTCTGGATTTACGACATCATTCGGCGTCACAAGCCGGGCTTAGGCGTCGCAGTCAGGGCTGCGTTCGCGACCGCGGTGGCTCAGTTCGTCGACACGGTGATCTTCGTTGGCATCGCTTTCGCGGGTACGGTCGCTGACCTACCGCGGCTCCTGTTCGGGCAATACGCGGTCAAGCTCGTGCTCGTCGCCATCAGCGCGCCGCTCTTGGCGCTAGTCGTGCGCTGGCGCCGCGACCACACGGCGTCCTGACGAAACTTCCGTCGCTTGCGCCCGATACTGACCCTGATGACCGAGCTGGGCGTAGTTTGCCGTTCGCCGTTTCGCGCTGACATGTTGCGGACCTACGCGGCGCCAGACCTGTCGCGGCAGCCGCCGACGGCTCCGACCGACGCCATGCTCCGACCCGTGCCCCCGCACCTGCAGGCGACCTTTCCGGCACCCGGGGCAGCCCCATCGCCTCCCGGTGTGCAAGCCGGCGTTTCCGTCCAGGGGCCGCGCCAGCGCCTGAACGCCTGCATCGTTCTCGGCTTCGACGGGAGCGGCTCCATCCACGGAGACCAGAACGCACACGCGCGTAACGTCTTTGGGCCCGACCCGCGCCCCGGCGGCGTTCCGGCCTCGCGGGTTCGTGAGCAAATGTTCGCAGCTCAGCTCTTGGCGGTCGCCAACGCGCTGCGCGACCCGATCGTTCAAGACTATGCGCTCGCCGGTCCCGATGGCGGTATCGCGGTCTTGCCGTTGCAAGTGGGCTACGCCGTGAATGGCTTCTTCAGCCCCGACGCGCGTGAGACGCCGGCTTGTGAAGGCTGGGCTGTCCTCGATAGCCGCGAGAAGATGAATGCGTATGCTGATCGTCTCCTCACCCTTCGCCGAAGCATGATGGGCGGTACGCAGATTGGCGAGGTGGTGTCCGCTGCAGCGGATGCAATGGCGACCTGCCCAGCTTATGCGCAGCGCCGTCACGTCAACGTACTCGTGCAGGGCCGGGACAACGAAGATGGCGCGCCTCAGGGCCAAGTCGCGAGCGCCGCGAGTGCCGCCGTCGAGACCAACATCCACGGCCTCGACATGGACCCGACCGAGCCCATGGACCGGACCGAGCTCGACCCCTACTATCAGCGGGTGGTTGGCATGCATGGCCGCATGGAATGGATGGGCCGCATGGAAGACTACGTGGATATCTTGCGGCGCCAGCTCGCGCCGGGGCTCTAGAACACCTACGCTCTAGAGCCTTTTCAGCTCGCCTTGCCCGCCTAGTTTACGGCGTCGCCACCATCGTCGTCATCCGCTGGCGCGTCGTCCTCGATCTCTTCGGGCACGCTCGCCGCGTCTTCAGCCTCGATCGCCTTGAGCTCCGCCTCGTCGATTTGCAGCGGCGCCGTCAAAGCCGACTCGTCTTTGTCCTCGAGTCGCGTGACGCTCGTGACCTTCTCGCCTGGGTTGAGCGCGATGACGCGCACGCCCTGTGACGAGCGTCCGGTTTGGCGGATCTGGTTGACGACCATGCGGATCATGATGCCGCGATCGGTGACGACCATGATGTGATCGTCTTCGAGGACGCCAAGCACCATTGCCACCTTGCCGTTGCGCTCCGTGAGCTTGCAGTTGACGACACCGGACACGCCGCGGTTGGTTTCGCGGTACTCCGCCAGCAGCGTGCGCTTTCCAAAGCCGCCGTCAGTGACCGTGAGGATGACTTGGCCTTCCTGCGGAATGACCGCGCCGATAACCTCGTCGTCTTTCTTCTTGAAGCGGACGCCACGCACGCCGTAGGCGCCGCGGCCCATGTTGCGCACCAGTGACTCGGGGAAGCGCACCGCTTGGCCTTCGCGCGTCGCGATGAGGATTTGATCGTTGCCGGTCGTCGTGCCTACGAACACCAGCTCGTCGCCCTCTTCGATACCCAGCGCGATGATGCCGCTCGGACGCGGGTTCGCGTACTGCATGATGTCGGTCTTCTTGATGACACCCTTCTTGGTCACGAAGACGACGTTCGAGCCTTCCTTGAACTCGCGCACGGGCAAGAAGGCGCGCACGCGCTCACCTTCCTGGAGACGCACGAGGTTTGCCACCGGCTTACCGCGGGCCTGACCGGCACCGGTGGGCAGCTCGTGGATCTTCAGCCAGTAAACACGGCCCTTGTCCGTGAAAGCGAGCACGTACGAGCGCATGCTGGCGACGAACACTTGCTCGATGAAGTCTTCGTCGTCGCGAGTCGCCGCCGCTGTCTTGCCGCGGCCGCCGCGATTCTGGGCGCGGTAGGTCGAGGGTGGAACGCGTTTCACATAGCCGCTGTGCGAGCGCGTGACGACCATGTCTTCGTCGACGATGAGATCTTCGTCGTCCATCTGCAGGGCCGACGCCTCGATCAGCGTGCGACGCGGCTCGGAGTAGCCGTCTTTGATTTCACGCAGCTCGGCGGCGATGACCTCCATCAAGCGCTCGTACGAGGCGAGGATCGCGACCAACTTCTCGATGCTGTCACGCAGCTGACCCGCTTCTTCGGCGAGCTTGTCGCGCTCGAGGCCGGTGAGGCGCGACAGACGCATGTCGAGGATCGCCTGCGCCTGCTCTTCGTTGAGGCGCATGTGGCCGCGGGCGATCGCCGCTTTCGCAGTGTCGTAGTCGAAGGTGACGAGACGGTTGCTGAGCTCGATGAAGGCCGGCGACATCGGCAGCTTCTCGGCCATCAAGTTCGTTTTGGCGACGGCGGCATCGGGCGCTGCGCGAATGATGCTGATGACGCGGTCGATGGAGTCGATCGCGGACAGCAGGCCGTAGACGACGTTGAAGCGCTTACGGGCCTCGCGTAGCTCGAAGAGCGAGCGGCGGGTGACGACCTCGCGGCGATGCGACAGGAAGTGCTGCAGCAATTCCTTGAGCGACAATATCCGCGGCTGGCCGTCGACGAGCGCCACGACGTTGAAGCTGAACGACGATTGCAGAGCGGTGTTGGCGTAGAGCTGGTTGAGCACGACCTCGGTGGTGGCGTCGCGCTTGAGCTCGATAACCATGCGCATGCCTTCGCGGTTCGACTCGTCGCGCAGGTCACTGATGCCCTCGAGTTTTTTATCGCGGACCATCTCGGCGATGCGCTCGAGGAGCGTTGCCTTGTTGACTTGGTAGGGAAGCTCGGTGACCACGATGCGCTCGCGGTTTCCCTTCATTTGCTCGATGTGCGTCTTGCCGCGCACCTTGATGCTACCGCGGCCGGTCTCGTAAGCGGCGCGCAGGCCGCCAGCGCCGTAGATGATGCCCGCGGTGGGGAAGTCGGGGCCAGGGATGTGCTGCATCAACTGCCCGACGGTGAGGGCCGGGTTCTTGATGAGCTCCAAGCAGGCGTCGATGACCTCGGAGAGGTTGTGCGGCGGGATGTTGGTCGCCATGCCGACGGCGATACCGGTGCTGCCGTTCACCAGGAGATTCGGAAACCGGGTTGGCAAGACGACGGGTTCGGTCTGTGAGCCGTCGTAGTTGGGGGAGAAGTCGACGGTTTCCTTTTCGATGTCGGCGAGCATTTCGCCCGTCAACTTCGCCATGCGGATTTCGGTGTAACGCATGGCCGCCGGCGGATCGCCGTCGACGCTGCCGAAGTTACCCTGACCGTCGATGAGCACGTGACGCATCGAGAAGTCTTGAGCCATGCGGACGATGGTGTCGTAGACCGCCTGGTCGCCATGCGGGTGGTACTTACCGATCACATCACCGACGATGCGCGCCGACTTCTTATAGGCGCGGTTGTACGTGTTCGACAGCTCGTGCATCGCGTAGAGGACGCGGCGGTGCACCGGCTTCAAGCCGTCGCGGATGTCGGGAAGCGCGCGACCGACGATGACCGACATCGCGTAGTCGAGGAACGAGGCGCGCATCTCCTCTTCGATGTTGACGGGGACATGGCGGTCGTTGCCGCCTGGTGGGGGGGCCTGCGGAGGCGTGGTGTCGGTCGTGTCGCTCATAGGCGGTCGCGCTTATAGCGCGAACGAACGACGGCGCGGAAGTGCCCGGGCACATTCCCTCGCTGCTCTCAGCCACCCAATCGTTTAGCCCCCAAGCCCCAACGAACGTCGGCGACTTTTCAGCCCAATAGCCTTCATGCTACCCGGCACAATCGGAGCTCCGCAGAATGCCCAACCGCACCAGTTTTCACCTCGTTCCCTTTGTTTTCCTCGTCGCCTGCAGCGGCAGCGACGGACCCGCGGGGCCCGCAGGCGCGCCTGGCGCCTCGTGTTCGGTCGTCGAGGCGGGGGGCGAGCGCAAAGTCGTGTGCGATGATGGAACAGAGGTTGTGATACCGGGCTCGGAGCCGTGCACCATCGCTGCCGGCGTCATCACGTGCCCCGACGGTACGAGTGCGCCGCTGCCCATCGACAGTGGGGCAACATCCGGAGACATTCGTGGAAGCGTCGTGGTCGCGGCCCGTGCCAGTTCCGAGGGTGTGCAGGTAAGGCTCGATGGCGCTAGCTCGCCGCTCACCACGAGCACGGACGTGAACGGTGACTTCGTGTTCGATGAGGTCAGGCTGGGGGTCTACACCTTGCGTGTAAGCACTCCCGGATACGAAGACGCCAGCCTTCAGGTCCTTGTGGCGCCGGGGGTGCAAACGCTTGAGAAAGTCTATCTCACGCGTGGCGCTCTTCTCGCTGATGTCGCTCGGACGGACGGAGCGTGGTTCAGCCCTAGTGGTGACTACGTTGCGCTGAAATTGCCACGCCCTGCCCTCGACGGCGATGACCTCTGGCGCTACGACCTCGCAACGGGTGCCCGCGAGCGCCTCGTCGAGAAAGTTCGCATCGTCATCGAAACGTCCCAGCCGGGGGTGCTCATCGTCTCAACTGGGCTCGCCCAAGTCGATGCGGTCGATGTCGCCAGTGGTGCCCAGGTTGCGATCGGTCTCGCAATCGAAGCCGTGTTCTCCCCCCCAGGTGCTCCCGCGACCCTCGTTGAAACGTCGCGTGACGGTGGCGGCAGAGTAACCCTGAGCTATGTCCGCCATAGCCCACTTGCGGTCACTCAGGTCGCCACCGGTACCGCGGGCGGCCGCCTCACCAACTCGGGTCGCTACGTTGCTTACAACGCTGACGACAATCAGATCGTCGTCTGGGACAGCCAAAGCGAAACGTCGGTGCCGACCGGAGTGTCGTTTAGCAGCCTCCGCAGTGCGGGCAACGCGGACGCTTTCATCTACCAGGGTGGGGCTGGTCTACCATCAGGCCTGCTGAGCTCTCCCGGCTTCGCCAACCAGTCGTTCGGCATCGACGTCGGCCTGGTCTTGGTGAGCAACGATAGCGCGAGCCTCTTCTACGAGGTTGGGGCCGGCTCCGTCTTCAGCATCCGCCGCGTTCTGTTGTCGAGCGGCGCGAGCTCGCTCGTCGATGACCGCGCGACCAACGCTGGCGGGTTCTCACTCGGCGGCACGCGGCTCATCTACCAGCGAAGCCCGACGGCGACACCACTCGAGGCGGAAGCGCGGGTGCTCGATTTCTCGCTCGGTACGAACGATCTGCTGCGGGCCAACACGAAGGTCGGCACGGGTATCTCCCGCGATGGTCGCTGGGCGTTCTTCGCGGCGGTTGGTAGTGTGCTCGAGGTATGTGACCTCGACCAGCTCAGCCCCGCATGCACACCGGTTAGCGATTTCGGAGCTTTTTATCCCGCGAGTCTCGACGGGCCAAGCGATGGCTCGAACGTCATCTTCGTAGGCGATCTCACATCGGGTGGCTTAGCCAACATCTACATGCCCTTGATTGGGCCCTCCGCCTTGCTGCCAAGCGGCTTTACGGGTTCACCAACCATTCAAGGCTATTTGGGTAGCCGCTTCGTCGTCGGGCGCGGCACCGAGCTCATCGTGCGCGATGTGGATGGAAGTCCTCTTTTCGACGGAACGATCGCTGCGCAGGGCGTCTGCCTTGCGCGCACCGCATTTCACTTCCTCGAGCCAGCCGGGAGCCAGATGATCCTCTGGCGCGTTGGCACCACTGGCGCGCCGGTCGTGGTCGACCCGTTCGTCACTTCGACTGCGCTAGGGTGCTCTGGTGACGGGGTCACGTACGTCGGCGCCGGCGGGCCGTTTGGCGAGCGACCTGGAGTTTACGCGGCGCCCTGAGGTCGCGAGCGGCGGCTACCCTTCGCGGCCCCGCGCGGTTGCTCACAGCATATTGACGATTCGTTCAGCCAGACCCTTTTCGCCAAGCACGACGTTCAACTTCGCTTTGTCAGCGATCTTCTCGAGTGCCTCGATTTCACGCAGGCGCATGAGCATGGGGTTGTTCTCGAAGAGCTTGGCGGTGTTGGCGTGGCTGCGCATCGCGGCGGTCTCTTCACGCCGGGTGATCAACGAGGCCTCGGCGGCTTTGCGCGCTTCGGTGACCTTGTTGAGCAGCTCGCGCATATCGCCCGGGAGAACGACATCGCGGACACCAACGCTGACGATGCGCACACCAAGCTCGAGCGCGCGCGGCGCCATGCTACCCATGAGCTCCGCTGCCACCTCTTCTTTTGCCGCAAGCAACGTGTCGAGCTCGCGCGTACCGACGATGGCCCGCAAAGCGAGCTGCGAGTCGCGATAGATGGCCTGCTTGAAGTCTTGCGCTTCGCTCAGGCTCTTTCTCACGTCGGCGACGCGGTAGGTGACGATGGCGTTCATGCGCAGGGTCACCTTGTCGGCGGTCATGATCTCCTGCCCGGCGATGTCGAGGACGATCTCACGCGTGTCGACGACCTGCACCTCGAGCTTGGCGACGTTTTTCCAGAAGGCGTAGCGACCGGGCTCTAGGATCTCAGCGATGGCGCCGTTCTTCTTCAGAACGCCGACTTCTCCGTTGTTCACGACGACCGACATGAGGGCGTTCTGCCCGCTCGGCATCTCGAGGATGGTCGAGAGCTCGGGGTGCGAAAACGCGAGCGTCGCCGCCTCGTAGATGTCGACTTTGACCTCGCGCTTGATGGCCCAGACCACCCAGAGGCCGGGCACGAGCGCCGCGTGAAAGCGACCGTCCACCCAGAGTAAGGCGCGTTGATGCACCTTGAGGTCGATCACCTTGGCTTCCTCACGCAGCAGCCCCGACTTGGCGATCATCTCGAGGTCGTCATGCACGAAGAAGGTCGGTTTGGTCGAAACCACTTCGACGGTACGCTTGCCGAAGGTCGTGTAGCGACCCGGTTGCAAGATGGCGCGCACCCTTCCGTCGACGCGCTCGATGCCTCGTTCGTTTTCGCGGACAAGTACCGACTTGAACATCACATCACCTCGATAGAAGGACGTCTCACGGCTCTGCCATGGACAGTGGCGGGCTGGGTCGCGTGGGCGGCCGGACGAGCCCCGCTGCTCCGCCTTGCCCGCGCGCGGGCCGGTTCGGAGCATGGCGAGGCAGGCCATCGCCGCCCAGAGGCGTCCCGGCGCAAGGCCAGAGCCAATTCCGCTCGGCCATGAGACGTCGCTTCCGTTTTCCTTTGAGCAAGCTTTTCAGGCTCGAGCGAGGCGTACGCCGAAGCGTACAGCCCCGTGTGGGGTATCGTTCGAGACGCTTCGAAACCATGTTTGGAACAGCCAGCGCCAAACACGTCGGTTGTGGGGCCGACGCGCGTCTCTGGCTGCCACTGGAGCGCTCCCTTAGACACCACGCTTAAGGCATCGCACCGGGCCTGCTGCCGATCAAGCGGACGAAATTTTGCGGTTTTGCGAAAGGTCCTCGCACAATGAGCGCATGAGAACGCAAGACGAGGGCGGCGAGCGCCGCCAACTGCCGCGCGCCGACATTGCCATCAAGGTCGAGTGCACGGGCGACGGCACCTGGATGGTAGCGCACGACGTCAGCCTGGGTGGCATGTTGGTCACAACCACGCGGCCGCGCTGGCCAGGTCAGATCATCGCAGTTCGTTTCACTCTCCCAGGCGACACCCAGGCCATCCGCTGCACCTGCCGCGTCGTCGACCTCGTGGAGGTTCCCCGCGGCATCGGCTTGTCGCTACGCTTTCTGAGGCTCGCCCCGGAAGCGATGTTGGCGGTGCATCGCTACGTCGACAAGCGCCCCTTGGTCGCCGAGCAGATCCATGACGAGGGCAGCTCCGCGATGGCTTACATCAAGCGCATCGTCGAGGACGTCTCGGAGCTCAAGCACATCGCCAAGACACCGGGGGTTCGCGGTCACCTGCGGCTGGTGCAGTAGCAACAGTTCATGACACACATGATGCCGTGCTCGCGGGCGGCGTCCGCGCACGCGCTGCTCTCGATGCCATGTTGAAGCCAGACCGCGCGCGCCGAGACGCTTGGCCTCGGCGACTAGTCAGGCGGTAGCCTCGGGCCGTCGAAAAACGTTGACCATGTCGATGCAGTAGTCGTCCGGCATCTGTGAAATGTCCGCGAAAGCGGTTTCGCCCAGGATCACCCCGCCGGCCGGATGGACCGGCACGATGGTGAAACCTCGCCGCTGCATCGTGGCGGCGACCTGGTGACTCTGCCGATAAGGCTTAGGCGAGCAGCCGACCACCGCGACGCGACGCACCCCCACGAGGAGAGCACGCAGGTGGTTTGCTGCGCGGTTTACGAACGTCATCCCACCGAGACTGCGGCCGCTACAACGTGTGGGCAAGTCTGCGGTTCACATAGTCCTGGATGTGGCTCTCGTATGGGGTGTCCAGGTCGATGAATCGCATGTTGACGAGCGGAATCACCGGACGGTCGAAGTACTCAATGACCTCGGCTTTGGCGTCGATTGGGAACGGTAGGCCAGGTATCTTGAACTCGACATCGAGAGTCGCCTTCTTGGGCCGACCCGAACAACGCAGGCCACGCGTCGAGACATCGCAAGCCAACATGTGTTCCTGGCCGTCGATGTGGACGCGCGTCATGACCGGAGCGCGCAGAAGCTTGCGGCGGTCCTTCTGTGCCTGTTCCCATTGCTGAAGCTTTCGTTCGAGCTCATAGACGAATTCGATCTCGCGGCGCGCCATCGGCGAGGTGGCCGCGCTTCTCTTGAGCTGCTCGTTCCAAGGGGCGTCCATCTCCCAGGTGAAGTCCGTCGACGGCTCCGCACGGTCGCGCAGACGGCGGTCCTTCCGCTGGGCCGGATAGGGGTAGAGGCACGAGAAGTTCAGGTCGATGCCGATGTTGTTGCGCATGCGCCGCACTCTGAGGGCGGTGGATCATTCCGTCAAAATTCCTGCCAGGGCCTCCCCCGGATTGTCGTTTGGGCGCGATCCCTGGTAGGACGCGCGCGCTGAACCACCAGGGAGATCTGACCGTGGCAACCGACGTCATCATGCCTCAGATGGGCGAATCTATCGCCGAAGGAACCATCACCAACTGGCTCAAGAAGGTTGGCGATACCGTCAACCGCGACGAGCCGTTGTTCGAGATTTCGACCGACAAAGTCGACGCCGAGATCCCGTCACCAGCGGCGGGCGTGCTGCTCGAGATCAAGGCGCAGAACGGGGCGACCGTCGCGGTCAATAGCGTCGTCGCCGTGATCGGCGAGGCGGGAGAGAAGGGCGCCGGCGCCGCTAAAGCGGAGGCACCGAAGGCCGAGGCTCCGAAGGCCGCTGCCCCGAAGGTCGAACAACCGAAAGCCGAGCCGCCGAAGGCAGATACCCGACCGCCGAAGGCCGAGGCTCCGAAGGCTGAGCCACCGAAGGCCGTGCACGCCACCAACGGCGTCAGCGACGAGGAGCGCCGCAAGACCAAGAGCTCGCCGCTAGTGCGCAAGATCGCCGCCGAGAACGACATCGACATCACGCAGATCGAGGGCTCTGGGATGTCGGGCCGCGTCACCAAAGACGACATCATGGGCTACATGGAGCGCGGGCCGCAGCAGCAGGCGCCACAAGCGCAGCGCGCCGCTAGCACCTCAGCGGGCGTCGCGACGAAGGGCGCGCCGCAGTCGCAACTGCTACCGGCGCAAGGTGCCCCATCGGCTGGCGGCGGCAATGTCTATGACGTGCGTGCACCCGTGCCGGACGCTTATCGTGGACGCGTCTTCGAGGGTGACCGCGTCGAGCCGCTCTCGAACATGCGCGCCAAAATCGCCGAGCACATGGTGGTGTCACGCCGCGTGTCCGCTCATGTGAACACGGTCTGGGACATCGACTTCACCAAGGTCGCGCAGCTGCGCGCCAAGCACAAAGCGTTGTGGGAAGAGCGTCATGGCGTCAACCTGACCTACAACGGCTTCGTGCTGAAGGCCGTGGTCGATGCTCTCAAGGGCTTCCCGGTGCTCAACGCGAGTCTCGATGGCACCAACGTCATCTATCACCGCAGCATCAACCTCGGCATCGCAGTGGCTCTCGACTGGGGCCTTATCGTGCCGGTCATCCACTCCGCCGACGAGCTCAATCTGCTAGGTCTTGCTCGGCGCAGCGTCGATCTTGCGACGCGGGCGCGTAACCGCAAGCTGATGCCCGACGAGATCAGCGGTGGTACGTTCACCGTGACGAACCCTGGCCAGATCGGTCCGATGATCAGTTTGCCGATCATCAATCAGCCGCAAGTCGCCATCATGGGCGTCGCCAACATCGAGAAGCGTCCGGTCGTCATCAACGACGCGATCGCAATTCGCACCCGCGCCTATTTGTCGCTCAGCTTCGATCACCGTCTCATCGACGGCGCCGTGGCCGACAACTTCATGGCCAAGGTGAAGAAGAACATCGAAGAGTTCGACGAATCGGAGCTCTGAGCCGGTGAAGCTGCACGCCGTCCGGATGGGTCGCATCGGTTACGCGCCGATGCTGGCCCTGCAGGAAGCTCGGCATGCGGCTGTTCTAGCGGACACCGAGCCTGACACGTTGTTCTTGCTCGAGCACGACCCCGTGGTCACGCTCGGCAAGAACAGCGGGCTCGACGGCTTCGACAATCTGAGGCGCACGCCGCAGGAGCTCGCGGCGATGGGCATCGAGCTGCATCGATCATCGCGCGGCGGCGACGTGACGTATCACGGGCCCGGCCAAGTCGTGGGCTACCCTATCGTGAAGCTCCGTGACGGCGAGAAGGACATCCGCCGCTTCATCTGGAACCTCGAAGAGGCGCTCATCGCGACGTGCGCGGACTACGGCGTTGACGCCACCCGCGTCGAGGGTCTGCGCGGAGTATGGGTGGGCAACGACAAGGTTGCGGCCATCGGGGTACGCGTTGCGCGCTGGACGACGATGCACGGCTTCGCCCTCAACGTCGGCACGAACCTCGCGCATTTCGAGACCATCGTCCCGTGCGGCATCCATGGGCGCGGTGTGACCTCACTCGAGGCGCTGCTCGACCGCAAGGTCGCCCTCGCCGAGGTGGAAGAGCACCTCGCGCGGCATTGCGCCCGGGTCTTGGACCGCGACTTGTGCCCCGACATCACGACGATGGAGGGCAGCTCGATTCCGCGTGGCTCCGCGGATGGGTTGACCCGATAGCTGTCACCATTCGGCTGCCAAACCCGCGGCCCAGCTACGCCGCGATGGCGGTTCCGCTTCTAGCGTTTCGTCGAATGTTCACGCGGCGACCCTGGGACCGCGCGAACCTGGACGATGGGTTGTTTGAAACAGCGGCATAGTCGGATGGGCAAACGGCGTTTCGCGCGGCGAGGACCTGGGCCAACGCGCTCGCCCCGGTCGCCTTCAAGGCTCTCGCGCTCATGGAGGTTGCTACGCCTGAACATGGCTCGCGTCACCGATTTTCGGGGCGAATCGACATGCGCGCCGGCAACCCTTGCCATGTGCGTTCCGACGTAGCAGGAATGCACGCGTGACCGACGTAGCAACCAAAGACACCCCCGTCACTCCTGTTGCCCGCGAAGGGGCCGGTGCTCGCAGACCCCCGTGGATGCGCATCAAGGTCCAGAACACCGAGACCTACAACGACGTCAAAAAGCTCCTCGGCGACCTGAAGCTCAATACCGTCTGCGAAGAGGCGCGCTGTCCGAACATCTGGGAGTGCTGGGGCCAGCACAAGACCGCGACCTTCATGATCTTGGGCGAGGTCTGCACGCGCAATTGCCGCTACTGCAGCGTCATCAGCGGTCGGCCAAAGAACCTGCCCGATCCACAAGAGCCCGCGAATGTCGCCGAGGCCGTGGCACGCTTGGGCATCACCCACGCGGTCCTCACCAGCGTCGACCGCGACGACCTGCCCGACTACGGCGCCTATCACTTCGTCGACACCATCAACGCCATTCGTGAGCGCAAGCCGGGCACCAAAATCGAAGTCCTCATCCCTGACTTCATGGGTGACCACGCCTCTCTGCGTAAGGTTCTCGACGCGCGGCCCGAGGTGTTGAACCACAACACCGAAACCGTTCCCCGCCTCTACAAGGCGATGCGCTCAAAGGGTATCTATGCGCGTTGCCTCGAGCTGCTCGCTCGCGCGGACGCCTATCGCAAGGGCGACAACGGCAGCGGCAAGCCGGTGGCGATGACCACGAAGACAGGTGTCATCGTTGGCTTGGGCGAGACCATCGACGAGCTGCTTCTGGTGATGGATGATCTGCGCCAGGTCGAATGCGACGTGCTCACGCTGGGCCAATATCTGAACCCAACCAAGAAGCACGCCCCCATCGCGCGCTTCTACACGCCCGACGAGTTCCGCTTCCTGAAGGAAGAGGGTTTGAAGCGCGGCTTCAAGCACGTCGAGAGTGGTCCGCTGGTGCGGAGCAGCTATCACGCCCACTCGCACATGCCGGGCGCGTCTTCGACAAGCGTCTGAGCAAGGCTGTTTGTCAGCGGCGCAGTAGCAGCGCTAGCAACGTCATGAAGACGGCGAAGTAACCCCACGGCGCGAGTGCTAGGCGTTGCGCCACGCCGTAGCGCTTTTCGCTCAGCCGAACCCAAGCGACCAGCAGGCAGAACGCGCTGAACGCGGGAAAGCCCAGACCCACTCCGTAGACGAGCAGCACGGCGGGCGGTGAGCTCTCGAAGGAGGGTGGCACGAAGCCGTGACCGCGGGTGAAGCCGAGCACGATCGCCATGATCGCGAGGAGAAAAAAGCTCACCGTGCTGGCCAGCACTCTGCGGAACGTGCGGGACCATTCGAGGTTGTCGCTCATGGTGCTCGGTCGTCTCCCGAAGCACTCGGCCTGGCAAGCCCTATCGGCGTCCCGCGGGTCGTTCGCGCCTTCCTCGCGCGCTTGCTCGAGCCATGACCCGCGGTCACGACTCGGGCGCGCCGCGCTTCTCGGTGCAGCGCCGTGATCCGCGCTTCTGTGTGGCACGCCAGTCTTCGACAGAGCCTCGCATGCGGTCCCAGCCGAATTGGGTGCAACGAATTGGCCTCGCCGGTGTTCAACAGTGATGAGAAAGTTCTTGGCGGCCTTCCCATGAAAATATCCACGACCACACCGCTGCTCATTGCACTCGTTTGTTGTTCCAGCGCCTGTTCGGACGACAAGGACCCGGTCGACTTGCCAGTGGTGACACCGACGTCGAGCACACTTACACCCACCTTTACCTTCGAAAGCGGCCCTGTCCGCCCTCTCGCCCTGTCCGCTGACGGTAGCCGACTCTTCGTCGCGAACACACCCAACGCCACGCTCGACGTGCTCGACGTGAGTGCTGACGGCTTAACGCTCGTGAGCTCGACGCACGTCGGCCTCGAGCCCGTGGCTGTCGCAGCGCGCGCCAACGGCGAAGTGTGGGTGGTCAATCACCTCTCCGATAGCGTCAGCGTGGTGGACACGACGACAAGCCCGCCACGTGTGGTGCGAACCTTGCTGGTGGGCGACGAGCCACAAGACATTGTGTTCGCTGGCCCCGAGGGTCGGCGCGCATTCATCAGCACGGCGCATCGCGGCCAGCATCGCTCCGACCCGTCGATCGCAAACGTGCCCGGCGCCGGCGATCCGCTATTGACGACACCAGGCATCGGGCGTGCCGACGTCTGGGTCTTCGATGGCGACAACCTCGGCGACACGCTCGGCGGCACACCGCTGCGCATCCTTTCGTTTTTCGGCGATTCCCCACGTGGTCTCGCGGTCTCGCCAGACGGTGCTCGGGTCTACGTGGCCGTCTTCAAGTCGGGGAACCGCACCACGGTGACGCCCCCGACACTACCGTGCGCCGGTTTCGATGGCCCAGGAGTGACCTCGACATGCGTCAAGCTGGGCATCGAGGTCCCTGGTGCTCCGCCCGGCCCTGCGACCAGTCACGACGGCGTTCCCGCACCTCCAGTCGCGGTCATCCTCAAGACCGGCAACGATGGCGTCTGGCGGGACGTGTTGGGACGCGACTGGACCGCGGCCGCGACCTTCGACCTCCCCGACCAAGACCTCTTCGCGATCGACACCGGCAATCTCGCGACGGTCGCGACATACGCGGGCCTTGGCACGACACTCTTCAACGTCGCCGTGAACCCCGTAACCGGCGTGGTGTATGTCTCGAACACCGAGGCGCGCAACGACCTGCGCTTCGAAGGGCCGGGCACGTACGCGGCCACCACCCTGCAAGGTCACCTCGCCGAATCGCGCATCACCGTCGTCGACGGGGCGAGCGTGCGCCCGCGTCACCTCAACAAGCACATCGCCTACGACGTCCTGCCGGCGCCCACGGACACTGCCAGCCACAGCTTGTCGACGCCCCTCGAGGTCGTGGTCAGCCCCGATGGCGCGACGCTCTACGTCGCGGGATTCGGCTCGGCAAAAGTCGGAGTGCTATCGACTGCAGCGCTCGAGAACGACAGCTTCGATCCACGCGTTGCGAGTGCCGGCTACCTGGACGTCTCGGGCGGCGGCCCATCGGGTGTTGTCCTTGATAGCGGACGACAACGCCTGTATGTCGCGACGCGCTTCGACAACGGCGTCTCCGTGATCGACCTCGCAACGGCAAAAGAAAGCGGCCATCGCACCCTCGCAAACCCTGAGCCGGGTGTGGTGACCACCGGCCGACCAGCGCTCTACGACGGGCGCCTGTCTTCGAACGGCGAAGCTGCGTGCGCGAGCTGCCATATATTCGCCGATGACGACCACCTGGCTTGGGACCTCGGCAATCCAGACGGGGAGGTGGTGATAAGCCCCGTGCCCGTGCGCCTCGGGCTCGGCGCAGAACCCACCATCAACGGGACCGGCGAAGTGGACGCCCTGCATCCCATGAAGGGGCCGCTGACCACGCAAACGCTGCGCGGTCTAGTAAATCACGGTCCCATGCACTGGCGTGGCGACCGGGTTTCGGGCGCTTTCGGCACGGACACGAGCAAGGCGCCCCCGTATGACGCCGAGCTGTCGTTCAACAACTTCATCGGCGCCTTTCAGGACTTGCTTGGGCGCGCCGAGCCTCTGCCGCGCGAGGCGATGCAAGCATTCACGGCGTTCACGCTTTCGGTCGTCATGCCACCGAACCCGGTGCGCGCGCTGGACAATGGCTTGAACGCAAGTCAGGAGCGTGGCCGCCAGTTTTATCTGGGATGCGCCGGCACCCCGAGCGTCTCTGGAAACGTTGCGCGCTGCTCGCCCAACGAGCCCATCGCGACCGGGCTTGGCCATTTCTCCGACGGTCTACCCATCGCCGGGTTTGGCTTCACCTGCCAGGGTTGCCACACCCTCGACCCTGCGAAGGGCTTCTTCGGGACCGACGGTCAATCGAGCTTCGAAGCGCTACCGCAGACCTTCAAGATTCCGCAATTGCGGAACATGGTCCACAAGGTTGGCATGTTCGGCTCGCCGGCCGTCGACCACATCAACCTCGGCGACAACGGCTATCAGGGCGCCCAGGTCCGCGGTACCGGATACGCCTTCGACGGCAGTACCGATACGCTGTTTCGGTTCTTGCAGCAGGTCGTCTTCAACCCGACGTACGACGGCCGGGTGGGCTTCACCGGCGGCGACCCCCAGCGACGTGACGTCGAGCAATACTTGCTCGCTTTCGACACTGACTTGGCACCGGTCGTTGGTCAGCAGGTCACCCTGCGCGCTGACAACGCCGCGAGCGTTGGGCCACGCATCGACTTGCTGGTCGCGCGTGCCAAGACGCCGTTCGTATCGAAGGTGCTGGGCGCCGGAGCGCGCGAGTGCGACCTCGTCGCACGCTTCGTCACCGAAGGTCGCGCGCGCACCTACAAGCTGCAGCCCGATGGCTTCTTCGAGCCCGACGATGGCGGCTCGGTGCTCGATGACGCGGAGATCCGCGCGATCGCCGCGAAGCCTGGTCAAGAGGTGACCTATACATGTCTACCATTCGGGTGGGCGAGCGCAGCTGAATAGAAACTGAAGCGCGGGACTGATCGACGTGGTCTTTGGTGACCGGCTCAGTCCCGCTTCTTCAACGTCACCCAGCTGTCGTGCTCGGCCGCCCGCGACACCCCTCGTGCAAACCGGCGAACAGGCCTTCCCGTCCCTGGACGCGGAAGGCGGGAGCGCCTTTGACATCCGAGGATCGACGCCAGCGCTTCGCGGTCGATTTCGACGAGCGTGTCGGTGCATAGGAAACACAAGGCCCTGTCCAGTGTCAGACGCTTGCGTTGATGGAAGCGCTTTGTCAGTCACGGGCCGCCGAGGTCCTCTCACTGGGCCGGTCGCAACCTCGCTCGCGAAGACGGTGTCGACGCGCTCGCAAGCGGTCGCGCGGCGGCGCTCGAGGAAATGGCCACCGAGCTCGATAAGCTCAAGCCGCTGCCGCCGAACAAGCCCTGAGCGAGCAGTCCCGCGCTAGATTCGTGTCTCATGTTGCTACACGCACGCCAGTAGACAGCTGTCGAGACCCGCCAACGCCTCTTGGCCTGGTCATCCGTTGGCACGGGGTTGGCACTCGAGCGTCGCGTGGGCCGCCGCATCGACTCGCACACCTATAACGATGGTCGTGTCTACCGGATCGCGCGCGGCCGGTTCGGACCGCGCCGACCATTCGATGACGCGCTCGGCCCATCGCATGCGGTCGTGGACCTGACGCGGGCAAATGTTTCGTCGAGCATGTTCGTGCGCAAGATCCGGCGCGAGCTGCGCATCCGCTTCTACAGCCGGCGCTCCGTGAAGACGTACCTGGGTGCGCTGATGCAGTTCCTGCGCTGGTCGCAAGCACCGGCCTCCGAGACAAACCGCGAGCTGGTGCGCGAGTATCTCGAGTTCCTCGTGGATGCTGGCGCGAGCGCATCATGGGTCGCAAGTAACCTCTCGATGCTCCGCACCGTGTTCGACAAGATGTGCTGTCTCACAGCGACAACCGGTCTCGTCACACCGCGACGCGCGCGGTCGTTACCGACGGTGATGAGCCGCGACGAGATCCTGCGCTTGCTTGCTGCGGCGCCGGCGCGGCGCGACAAGCTGCTGCTGGGGCTGTTGTACGCGACCGGCATGCGCGTCGGCGAGATGTGCCGCGTCCGCTGGCGCGATCTCGACTTCGAGTCGGGCAGCATTCGGGTTTTCAGAGGCAAGGGCGCAAAAGACCGCCGCGCGCTGATGCCAACGAAGTGGAAGCGCTGGCTGCTGGCTCTGCGCACCGCCGCCACCCCGGAGAGTTTCCTTTTCCCCTCGAGCGCCAACGACCGCCGCCACCTGTCGCCGCGCACCGCTCAACGCATGTTCCGGCGCGCCGCCGAGCTCGCTGGCCTACGCGCGAACGTCACGTGCCATTCGCTACGCCACTCATTCGCAACGCATTTGCTGGAAGGCGGTACGGACCTCCGTCTCATCCAAGACTTTCTCGGCCACGCCAATCTCGAGACGACGCGTCTCTACACACACATCACGACGACTCGCTCCGACCCGCAGAGTCCACTCGACGCGCTCGACCCTGGGGGCTCAGCAGCACAGGCTTCCGCGCATCCCACCGCCAACCCAACGGCTCGTCTGCGCGTCGTCTTCGGCGCGAGCGACGGCCCGACTCGGGTCGCGCACGCCCTCCTCATCACGAAAGAGGCGACGGTCCGGCTGGAAGGCATCGCGGCAGTCGAAGAACGGCCCGGCTGGTTGCGCATTGACCTACCGCCAGAGGAAGCCTGGGCAACTGCCCGCGCCACGCTACCGCCAGACGTTGCGAGCCGCGCCACGCGTCCGGAGTTCTACAAAACGCTGCAAAATGCCGTGATCGCTGCATTCCGGCGGGTGCGGGGGGAGTAATGGCGGAGCGGCGGGGGGCAAGAAGGCGTGGTAGATACGGTGTCGTACAAAAACACATTGGGCGCGCGCCCAGAAGACCAACCTCGTGCGGAAATATCTGTCGGAAAACTGGCCCGCTATCGTGGTGCAACTTTTGGTCACCATGGTTGGTCTGACGGTTGGTTATGCGGCCGGCAAGGTCCAAGCCGCAGACGTCTGGGAGCGCACCCATCAGCAGACCGCCAGAGACGCTCGTGAACGCGCCATTCGGAAACTAGAGCTTGCGAGATGGGAGGTTCACTACAACCTAGAGCGCGCCACCAAGATTCGAGATCTAGAACTCTCCACCAGCGTGCGTGAGGTGACCGCGGAAGGGTTGTTCTTCAACCTGCTCTACACCGCACTCGCTGACGAAACGGCGACTGACCTACTCGACGCCGCCACAATTGCGCTCACGCAAGAGTACCTACACGCAGGCGCGATCACTGAGACCCTTAGAAGCAGCTACGACCAGCTCGCGTTGCAGCAGAACTACGATTTGTCCAAAGCGTACATTCCTTCCGTCAAAGCCTTTCACGACGCGGTCACTTACAACGCTTCCGCCTTTATGGCGGCCGCATCAACGCTCGACGAGCGTTTGCTCGTCGTGACGGATGCTTCCTACCTGGGTAGCGAGAAGTTCAAAGCGGAGCTCGCTGAGATTCAACGGCTGATCGACGAACGAACTCGCAAGGTGCTCAACGGGGAATACCCTCGTCCCGCACGCCCAGAACGTCCCGCCGCACTGCCGCGCCCGCAGCCCTGACGACAAGCTACTAGTCTAGTCGGCCGTCTCCGGGCGGCCGCATTGGCAATGTCCTCATCACGGCGGCGCTACTTCTTGACGGCCGGGTGTATTTTGATGTGATCGCGTCTCCAAACTCGGAGGTACGCAATGGCGGTGCACCTGCAGGATCTAGGCGAGCAGGTAAAGGCGGCTCGCGAGCAACGCGGTGATTCGCAGGACGCCGTCGCGAAAGCGGCCAGTACGAATCGTTCGGTCGTCGCGCATCTCGAGCAGGGTCGCCGAGTCCCAACGCCAGATGTTCTGACCGCAGTCTGCGAGTATCTGGGCATTCCGCCGAAGTTCTGGAAGGACTTCCTCGACGCGGAGTACCAGACCCAGCTGGCGTTCGAGGAGGCTTTGGGCGAACTCGTTGGTCGACCGGTATCCCTACGCTACCACGACGAGCCGACCGCAGACGTGGCGAAGGCTGAGGTTCTAAACCTGTCGCGAATCGACCGCACTGAGGACCAGGCTTACGACGCCTTCAATTCCGTGCTCGTCTACTACGACGTGGAACCGTGTTCGTCCGAGTTCTTTGCCAGATATCTCGGACCAGACGCTCTTCGGTCACCAGCGGATTTCAACAAGCAGGTGCGAAAGTACCAGGCCGAGGTGATCCGCCTATTCAGCACCTTTGAGGACGCCTACCGCACGCTCAATCAAGCGGAAGACCTCCGGGCAATGTTGGCACCCCTTCAATCCAAGGATGATGAGGCGTTTCGGTCGCGAAGCAATTGGGATGGGATCGAAACCATCGCTGACGAGCGACTCCCCGACTTGGGCTACATATCTGCGCAGAAGGCGAGGCAGGAATCCGATGAGCGACGTCTGCTTGCGGCGTTCTTGGTCGAGGTCGCCGACGCGTTAGATAAGGAGAAAGGAACCGGTTTGTCGCGGTTCACCGAGAAGCGGAAACGCAAGATGGCCAGCTTGTTGCGAAAGTTCAATTCAAGCCTGCCGCACGACTTCTTGTCCCCGCTCTTCTCAAAGGACACCGATGCGCTAAGACGCGAAGCGGTACGACTCGCCCCCAAAGAGGAGTCCGACCTCACCCGGATGGCAGATACGCAGGAAACTGCACAGCGCAATCTGGCGCGCTACCTAGCCGCCGACCACCTTGACGTTTACGTGGCCACGTCAATGCGCTCGGACGCAGACTTCGTTTCGGTCAACGCCTTCTGCCGCGCGCTATTCGAGCACTCTGACGTTCGCCCTCTGAAGCTCAGGTACTTCAACCCAACGCAGTCGTGGATTGAAGATCGAGTAGCCAAGGGCTTGGTCGAGGCGCTGATGCTTCGTCGATCCGCCATGACACTGTACATGGCGCAAAAGACCGACACCTTTGGCAAGGATTCCGAAGCCTCGGTGGCGTTGGGACAAGGCAAGCCTGTGATCGTCTACGTCCCGCGCTTGTTCGCCCCGGACGCGAATGTCGATACAGAGTCGCTGGGGCTCTTGTCCCGCGTTGACCTGCAAACTCAGATCTCAAAGGAAGGGACAGAGGAGGATCGGGAGGCGGACGAGACCATGGATCAGCAGGCTCTGCTGTCACGTCTGCTGACTATCCGCTTGAGCAAAGCGAGCGATGCGACGCTCGCGCAAGCAACGGTGGCGCATTGGGCCGACTTTGATCTCTACGGAGAGGCATCGCGGATTCCTGAGGAGTCCGAGCGATCAAACTATCGCAGCTGGTTGGATAAGGTGGTGAAGGGCGAAGCTCCGTCTGCGGTTCCTACTGACGTACGCCCTCACTTGGTCGGCATCCTCGTTGCGGTCGCAGTTAACTTCGAAAAGCGCGCACACCTCTTCCGCGAGCAACATCCCCTGGCGCTGCAGGTGATTCTCAGCACCGGGGTTCTGAACGGGATCCTCGTGGTCCGTTCCATTGACTCGTGCGCGAGACTCGTCCGGGCCTTGGTGCGTAACGAACTCGAGTCGGAGATCGTCATCGACCACGACAACTACCGACTCATTGAGAAGAGTACGCGGTCCACGATGCGCGTCATCTCGCGCCACACCCTAATCGCGAATAGCTTCACCACGTTCTACACGCGCAGATTGCTATAGCAGACCCGCGGATCGCGCCCAATCCAAGCTGGCCTCGGGGGCTCGTTTGAGAGGTGTAGAGTGACAAAGCGACCGAAGAAGCCGAGCAAGAAGGCTGGTTATGTCGTCTACGGGGCAGACGGCTCGGTGGCGACGGTCATCGAAACGCCTCCCACGGACCCAGGCGAGCTTGAAACCTGGGTAGTAGCAAAGTTTCAAAAGGCTCTTGTAGCCAAGGGAATCGTCACAGAGCTGAAGAAGAAAGATCAGCACAATGATTGGCCAGACCTCGAGGGGAAACTCGATGACAGCAAACTAGGTGTCGAAGTCGTCGAATCTGTACTGGCGCACGAGATGATCGTCAGACGTCAACGGGAGCTGTTCACAACCGCACTCCTCAACGCGATCGACGACGTCGCGGATCGCCTCGCTGGCCTTTACTTGAACTTGTGGGAGAGCTGCGCCGTGCTGCCAGCTTTGAAAAGCAAGGAGGGACAAGCCGTGCTCAAGCTGCTCGAGACGTGGCTGCGAGATCACATTGGACACTTTGCGAAGCTAGAGCCAACTCGCGACAGCCGCGTTGAAGAGTTGATCACCGACGATGTCAGCAAGATTCAGCTCTGGCCCACTGTAACGCGGGTCGCGGCGCCCGAGGTGCCATTCAGAATGCGGTTCAGTAGCGGCATCAACATGACAGGTATCGACGTCGACGCGGCGTTGCCCGACGCCGTAAAAGTGAAGCTGGACAAACACTATGGCGGGTACGGCGGCAAGCTGTGGTTGTTGATCTACGAGATGGGAGTGAGCGGGCTGTTTGGGACGGGCCAGGCTCGGGCGAAAGCGCTCCTCGACGGGCGCGACCATCGCTTCGAGAAGGTTTGGTTCTTTGCGGTCGGTCCAGGCGACAACGGTGAGCTGCATCTGCTTTGGCAGAAAGCGTGAACGCAGATGTCAGTGGCGTTGAGCGCGCCCAATCCAAGATGGCCGCAAGGCCTCGCGGCGATGCGCCGCGAGTTCGCCGGCTTCACTCGCGTAGTTCTAGCCCGTTGCGCGCCACACCGGCATAGCGCACAACTCTGCACCAGGCCGGCGACGGCCATCTTTCACAGCCAATAGAGGCTCGGCTGTCAACAACAACACGCATCCATCGACGTCGCTTTTCGCCTCCCAGTTGAAGCCGACCTGAGTT
>JALHOP010000022.1 GCA_022842935.1 Myxococcota bacterium | reverse complement strand
CGCCGCCGTAGCCACCGCCACCGCCGCCGTAGCCGCCACCACCGCCGCCGTAGCCACCGCCGCCGCCGCCACCAGGACGGCGCTGCTTCTCTTCAGCCTCGTTCACCTTGATGGTGCGACCGTCGAGCTCGGCGCCATTCATCTCTTCCATGGCCTTGCGCGCTTCGTCCGTGCTGCCGAAAGTCACGAAACCAAAGCCGCGCGAACGGCCAGTGTCGCGGTCCAGGATCACCTTGGCTTCGCTGATTGCTCCGAACCGCTCAAACGCGGCGCGCAGACCATCATCCTTGGTGTTCCAGCTCAGACCGCCAACAAACAACTTGTTACCCACGCTTCCATCTCCTTGGCGCCGCTCACTATCGAACGGTCACACACACTGCGGCGTGGCTTATCCCACGCCTTCAATACCGGCGAACCTATGCGGCCCGCCGAACCCAAAACTCTTCATGCGCGCGCATCGACGGGGCACCGTCGATACGCATCGCACGCAAAACGCTAAAACGGATCTCGTTCGGAATGACGGACGCTGGCTCGGAGATGGTGAGCGCTGAACGCAGGAAACCAGAGGGCGCAGGGACGCCGTGTCTCGACATCGACCACACGCTGCGCCGAGAGGGCGCTGACAAGAGCTTCGAACCAGAATTCAAATGAGCACGCGCTGTGATCGACTACTGGAGGAAATGGCTTAACACACGCGCACGAACAGATCCACGTGGAATCGCCGCGCGGTGCGCCTACTCACCATACTGCGATGTAAGCCAGTTGGTTAGGCATCCAGGAACACACCCACATGCCTATGTGGAGAAGGCGGTGATTTTTCGCGCAACACATGCGGGCACGCACCGATAATCTAGATAACTGGGTGTTTTACGCGCTTCGCTGCGCAAAACGCATCTAAAGACTCGTAATTTCAAACACTTGTGCGATGACGGGAGGCCGAGAGTAGTTCATGACCGGCACCGGACCAGCAACCTGCAGCATCGCAACCCGGCGTCCAAACGGCGCTACGGATGTCGAAGAGGGCGACCTCGACGCCTCTTCGAATACGTGCACCGGCAGAAAAACCGGACGCCGAGAGCAGCAGGCCCCGGCAAATGGCGACACCATTGCGGCCAAGGGTGACCGGCTGCGGAGCACTCTGCCGGGCATCCCTGCAGATCCGACCAACGTCTTTGGACGACTGGGCATCACGCCGTCGGTTTTCAGCAGCACGCCCCTTTCGCTCGATGGCGCGTTCACTGCGCCCCGCTTGGACGCCTCGGTTCTCACCCGTCCGCCAATGCAGAGCCGGTTCGATCTGGCCTTCTCTGGATTCGACCGACCAGCGCTCGTCGCTCAGGCCCACTTCCGGGCCGTAGCCGACGCGACCCGCTTTCAGCCGAGCGCCGCCCCCGCGGCTTGGCCTCTGGGGCGCGCTCCTGCGACCGAGCCACCCCGCGTCGACAACCCAGCGGCGCCGCGAAGCATGGACGCCGCGACTTTCCAGGCGCTGGTCGACGGCAGTGACGTACAGGCCACTGCGCTGGTCGATAACCCGCGTCTGCGTACGCTCGCCGCCGAGACCGGTTACGGCTACCTCGAGCGCAAAGGTGCCAACGCGCATCGACACGTTTCCCGCACCGTCATGGGCTCGCTCAACCTCGATGCGAATACCCGTCGCGCTTTCCAGCAGCAAGGCGTCGCGGCGCTCTCCGAGGAACAGCGCGCCACCCTTCGCACCGCTTTAGCGGACGAGCGCATGGGTGAAATCCGCCGTCTTGCGGGCCGCGACGGCGTGATTCCGTCGAGTCGCGCGGCCGAAGTGTTCTCCTGGATCGACCGCTTCGATTCGAACGGCCGGACTGGCTCCATCGCCATGGTCGCGGCGCCTGCGGGCGGCCAACCAGTCATGGATGCGCGGTTGACGCCAGCTGGCGAGGCTTTGCAGCAAGTATTGACCAACACGAGCGGCCGCACCCCGGTCACCGTCAAAGAGCGTGACTTCGTCGGGGGCTTCCGCAACGGCACCTTCGACGCCGAGGCCCTGCGAAACCTCGAGCGCACGAACCCCGAAGCATATCGCGCTCTCGATCAGGCCGGTGTCTTGGCGCAGCTTCGCGAACGTCTCGCGGGCGGCTCCGCGCAGCTCACGGTGCCGCAGTTACGGGCTCTCTTCCGCGCCGCCGACAAACCTGACACCAACGGCAGTCGCGACTCTTTCGTTTCGCACTACGCGTCGCGCACCCCGGCCGACGACTTGCCGTTCAATCTTCCAAGAGGCACGGACGAGAGCACCGAAGCCGGCCGTATCGTCGCCGGTTTGAACGCGGTGTTTCGCTCTGGCTTGGCGGCAGACCCCGACCAGCCGCAACGCAGCCCGTTCGATCCGCCGCTGCCCGACCCCAACTATACCGGCGACATCTTGGCCGAGAACCAGCAGCGGTTGTCGGAGCGCGCGAGCGTCGACCGTGACGCGTTCCGCGACTACATGCAGTTCGCGCGTATCAACATCGGCGCTATCACTCCGGAAGATCGCGCGGCGCTAGCTCAGGCGGGGCTTCCGTGGGCCACTATCCAGGGCCTGGCGCGTCCCCCCGAGGCCAACAACACCATCGGCGGCCCAAACTCCGAGATGAGCCGCCTGTACGCCACCCTCCAGGGCATCCAGGGTGGCGATCGAAGCCGTCCGCTCGGTCTCTACGAAGGACAGTTCAATCAGACTCGGGTTGGCCGTGTCGTCGAGATCCTCGACCGCTACACGCAGCGCCACGACATCCGCACGCTCGACCGCCTCACTGAAGACGTCGCCAACAGCAACTTCCACCTGACCGCCGCGGATCTCGACCGCCGACTACCCCGGCGCGATATCGTGCCGGGCGTCATCCCGAATCCCCTTCCCGGCGACACCGTTCGCGAGCGCCTCACCCAGCTGACCGGCGGCCAGTTCAACGTCAACGAGTTTGCGGACTGGATGGCGCGCGACCCACAGCGCCGCCAGGGTCGCGTCGCCGCTGCGGAGCTTTACCGTCGCCTCGCCGCACTGCCGAGCGACTACGGCCGGCTCGATCCGCACCCTGGCACCCTCTCGCTGGGTCACACGACGACGCGCGGAAACGAGCGCTCGATGGCGGGTCAAGTCCTCGACTTCATGCGTGACACGCGTCTCATGCGACCGAATACGCACACCCCGCGCGCTTACCGCGACATCTCAGATGCCGACCTCGCGCGCCCCGATGAGATGGCAACCATCAACCTGACGCCCGGCCGACTTCACTACATGCGAGCGGGCGATGACTGCTTGCTGCGTTCACTCGACGACGTGGCATATCGCGGCGCGGCGCCGGGTGCGACGCCCTCCTCTGGCCGCAGAGCCCATCCGTGGGAAGGGCACTGGGTCGCGCAGAGCGAGGAACCAGGCGGTCGTATCGGTGGCAACCCTGAAGATTTCCGTTCGTTGAACAACTACCTGAACTGGGGCCTCAACAATAACCACCGCATGATCCTGGGCGTCGCTCGCAACGGTGGTACAGACGTGAACCGCGACGGTATCACCGACCACTGGTTCACGGTCATCGGACGTGATGTCGATTCCGCCGGCCGCGTCCGCTACCACTATTCCGAGAACGCAAGTGGTCGTCTGCGCTACGTGGGCTTCCTCTATCGCGACCGCAATAGCGGTCTACTCTTCGCGCCCAGCAATGCTCGCTACACGATAGGATCGGGCGGCTATCAGGTGACCTCGATACGGGGTCAGACTGGTGGCAACTGGCGCGATGACTTCGCCGCCGCCAACAATGGCGTTCGCCCGCGCGGTGAGCGCGGCGCGCGTCTGTAAGGCCTTACCTCTGGGCTTGTTGGCCGAGCGGAGCGACGGTACGCGCATCGCCAGGGTCGAGCACGACGAAGCCAGAAACATTGCGGCGTGCGGCCTCGGCGAGCAAGCGCGCCTCGGCTTCGCCTTGCTGTTCGAAGGCGAGCTGGAAGCTGCCAAAGTGCATGGCGATGCTGAGCTGTGACTCGAGCTCTCGGTGCGCGTCGAGCGCCTCGTCGGGGCTCATGTGCGAGCTGTGCATGAAGCTCTCGGGCTTGTAGGCACCGATGGGGAGTAACGCGGCACGCATCGGCCCGAAGCGCTCGCGCGCCATGCGAAAGTGCCCTCCAAAACCGGTATCGCCCGCGAAGTACAGGGGACCTTGCGAGGTCTCGATGACGAAGCCGCACCACAGAGTATTGTCCGTGTCGCCAATCCCGCGACGTGACCAGTGGCGAACAGGGACCGCGGTGACGCGAATGCCCGGCGCGAGCTCACTCGTTTCCCACCAGTTCAGGTCCTCGCCACCCAGGACACCCTCTTCGTCGAGCAGACGCTTGCTACCAAGGCCCGCGAATATACGCGGAGCATGTGTACGCGATAGCGAACGAAGAGTGGGCAGGTCCATGTGATCGTAGTGGTTGTGGCTGACGAGAACGGCGTCGATTGGCGGAAGGTCAGCCAGAGCGACGCCCGGGCCATGGACGCGCTGCACACCAGCGAACGCGAGGGGTCCCACCATGTCCGAGTACACGGGGTCGGTGAGCACGTTGAGTCCGTCGAATTGCACCAGCATAGTGGCGTGGTTCACGAACGTGATGCGCAGCTCGCCATGAGCGACGCGGCGAGGCGGCACGGTCGGCATGACCTGACGCTGCTCCCAAGCAGGTCGGCTGGTGAAGACGAAGAGCGCCATGGCGCTGGCGACGCTGTGAGCTTCCCGCTTCTCGAGGTTCACGAATTCGTGCCCGTCGAAATGGCCGTCTTTGGCGCCACGATAGCCCGGCGCAGCCAGGAAACAGCTGCTCGTGACCAGTCCAGCAAGCGCCCCTAACGCCCTCCATTGATTGAGAATTCCGGATGCCACCATGTCAGCCATCATGCTCATCCGCATTGGCCCGGCAACGATAACTTCGAGGATGGGGCGATCTGCTCTAGTGAGGGCATGAAGGATGTCGCAGCGTACCGCCGCCAACACCGTCGACGTTCGCGACCTCAGCACGCGTTTCCAGCAGGCCCGGCTCAACGTCAACACGCTGCTCGGTGACAGTACCGTGCGCGCCGAGCTGCGTGCCTCCGCCGTCGCCATCATTCGCGGCGAGCTCGAACGTCGGCGTGATCTCACACCGGAACGCCGCGACGCGTTAGCGGAACAAATGGCCGATGCTCGTTTGCAGCAGCTACGAGCGATGGCCGACCGCAATGGCTACATCAGCGGCTCGAGGGCCGCCGAGGTCTTCCGCTGGCTCGACAGCTTCGACGTCAACGGCACCTCGCGGTCGATCAGGGTGTTTGCTTCAGCCGACCAAGCGACGGGTGAGGCCGCGCTCACGCATGCCGGTCGCGCGTTCAAACGCATCCTCGAGAGCACAGAAAACGACGTTCGCTTCACGGAAGAAGAGTTTGTCGCCGGCTTCATGAACGGCGCCTTCAACCCCGATCGCTTCCGCAACCTGACCACCGAACAGGTCGATACGCTGCGGCGCGCCGGCGTCTACGATCAGCTCCGCACGCGGCTCGAGCGCTCCCAGCTCCCACAAGAGCTGTCGTCCGACGCCTTGTCGCGCATGTTTCGCCGCCTCGACGACAAGGTCGATCGGGACGGCAACGGCGGGACGATGACAGCACGTGGTCCCGGCGCCGTAGTGCAACGCGAGACCCCATTCACGCTCGAGCCACGTCTCCCCGAGCGCGCCCAAGAGAACGATACGTATCGCGCGGTGCTCATCTTGCGCGGACTGTTCGAGCAACGCGGGGTGCAGCAGGGCCCTTCGCGCGAAGAGTCGCGCCCCGATAGCCTCATCCCACCGCCGTCGGCCGATCTCGCGGAGAGCCCGCTCATTTGCGGTCGCGACGAGCCGTTGGCCGCACGTACGGTCATCGAGCTCGACACCTTCGCCAACTACCACCGCGACGCGCGTCTCGACCTGGGAGAGATCGAACGAACAGATCCCGCGGCTTGGCAACACTTGACCGAGGCTTTGCGGAGCGCCGGGGTCGATGTCGCAGAGCTACGTCGTTTCGTCGTGAGCGGCGATAGCATCGGCGGCGGCACCGACCGAGCTGCGGCAGGCGCGGCCTGGCAGCGCTTGCATGCCATGCTGGCGAGCAACCGCTTTGGCGGACACAACGGAGTCATTCGCCCGTGGCTGAACCGCGCGAACGGCGAGCGGACCCCTGCCGGACGTGTCCTCGAAGTGCTCGACCGGCACACGCGGCGCTACGAGTTGCTCACCCGCCAGGACCTCGCCGATAGGCTGGCTGTAGGTTTCGTCTCGCGCGAGCGACTCGACCACGAGGTTTCGACCCCGAGTGGCCCGCGCAGAGTGGCCGATCTTTTGCGCGACGCCGGCATCGACCCGGAAGAAGTGGTGCGCCGCGGCCGCAGCTCCGGCGAGCTCGGTAGCTACCTCTTCGACACGCTAGCCGCCCGCCCTGGCAATCGCGAGGACGACCTCAGGCCCAACACCATCAGCCTCGGCGACACCCGCGGTGGCATGACCACTGAGAGCGATGCCGGACGCGTCCTGAGTCTCATCCGCCGCCATGTCTTGCAGGGCTTCGAGCAGCAGTTCCGCGCCTATACCCAGCGCGTCCCAGATGCGGAGGTTGCGCTACGCGATACGAATGTGCGTCCGGTCCAGATCACGACGCGGTTCTCGGGCTACCGTGACTCCGACCCCGCCGGGTGCTTCCGACGCGCGGCCGAGACCATCGCCTCGTCGAACATGGCGCGCACGACGCTCGCTGGCGGCTTCAACCACTACATGGCGTACAGCGCGAACAACGTGCTCGGGGCCATTCGCGCCGACGAGCGCCATCTCACGGCCGGGCGTCGCGCCATCGATGCCATGCTCGACATGTCGGTCCCAGTGCAGGTCGCGGTGATGCGGCGTGGCGACCCAGGGGCGGCCCGCGGCAACGCCGGCTCCGGCATCCGCCACTCGGTGACAATCGACAGGCGTGACACCGACAGCGACGGACGCGTGTTCTATGAGGGCTACGACAACGCAACCGCGAGCCGCGCCAACGCGCGCATCCGCTTCTACGTGGACCCGCGAACCAATCTTCTCTACGCACCCACGAATCCCCAGGGGCCAGTTTACCTCTCGCAGGGAGGCTACCAGGTCAGCATGGTGAAGGTGCCCTCGTGGATCCGCTCCGTCACGCGGTTGCCAGGTACACGCTCGGACGGTCGCGCCTACAATGATGGTCTGCAGGGCTATCACGTGACCGACCCAGAGGCCTTCTTCCGGCACCTCGGTGGGCAGCCGATGCAAGGGCCCATGTACGCGGCGCCTGCGCAGCGCCCAACCTCGCGAGTTGCCTGAGTCGCGATTCGGGCGGCTGCCCATGGCGCTGGCATGCGATTTTCCGAGCGCTCCGTCAGCGACCGAGCAGCGTGGTCAAGCAGGGACATCCGCTTCTGCGGACGGAAGTACAGCCGGCTCGCGCGGTCGGCCGTCTAGCGCCGACTCGGGGCGCCGCGTCTGCGGATTGAAATCGCGCTGCCACAATCGAATCATCGCCACCACGAATGTGATCGCGAGCGGACCAACGATGAGGCCCATGGGACCAAAAATGCCGATGCCACCGATGAGCGAGAAGAAGACGATGGCGGCGTGAACGTGACCCGCGCCGCGTAGCAGGATCGGCCGCAAGATGTTGTCGACCGCCCCGACGATACCCAGACCCCAGACCGCGAGAAAAAGCGCCCACCACGGCTTGCCGAGGAGGAGCAGCAACGCGATGAGCGGGACCGAGACGATAGCCGTACCCACCGATGGGATGAAGGACGCCAGAAACGTGACCATGGCGAAGAAGATAGGGTGTGGGATCGGAGCGATTGCATAGCCGATACCGGCGACGATGGCCTGGGTCCCTCCTACGATGATGTTCGAGCCGATGACGGCACGCGCCATCTGACGAAAGTCCTCGAGCACCTCGTAGGTCTGGCGGTCTTTCAGCGGCAGAACCTGCGCGAGCCAGCGAACGAACGCCGGTCCATCGACGAGGAAGAAGTAGAAAGAGATGAGCGCAAGACCAAGGCTGAACACGATCGATGACGTAACGGACAACACGCTCCCAACGGTTGTGGCTGCCCATTTGCCGCTCTCGGCGGCGCGCTCGGAAAGTTGCTGCAGGTCGAAGGGCACCATCTCGATGGCGGTGCGAACCGAGTCCTGGACGGACGCCGGCAGCATGGCAATGAACTCCTCGAAGCCATGACTCGAATTCAGGAGGTCACTGATGACCTTCGCCGCTTGCGTGCCCTGCACGACCAAAAATGACAATACGCCGGCGAGCGGCATGAGCACGAACACCAGGACGCCAATCGTCATCAAGATGGCGCCGAGGCTCTTTCGTCCGCGAAGGCGGACAACGAATTTCTCGTAGTAGCGAATCAGTGTCGCCGCGAGTACAGCCCCAAGGACGACGGGCTTCCACACCGGCACGAAGATGGTCGACACCAAAATGAGGGAGGAGATGAGAAGAACGAAGTAAACGAGACGGGCGGCGCTGGCTGGAGTCGGAGAAGGCTCCGTCGGCGACACTGGCGGACGGGCGGACGCTTCGTGCATCGGGTCGGTCATGGGACCTCGCGTCCTACTAGCGCCGGCGAAGCACGGCAAGAAGGCGGGTGATGTCGGCGGGGAATGGCGCATCCGCTGCAAGCTCTTCGCTGGTCGTCGGATGGCGAAAGCTAAGGCGTCGGGCGTGTAGCGCGGGGCGATCGATTGTCTTCGCGACGCCGAGCTTGTTCTCACGCGCAGTGTCACCGTAACGCGGATCGCCGATGAGGGGATGCCCGATGGCTTTGAGGTGCGCCCGGATTTGGTGGGTGCGGCCGGTGTGAATCTCGACGTCGACTACGCTTGCGCCAAGAAGCACCTCGACGCGCTTCCACGTCGTGTGCGCGGCCAGACCTTTGGGGTCTGGGTGAACGCGAGGGCGATTGCCCATTGGCTGGTCATCGATGCGCAACGGGAGCAGGATCTCGCCCTCTGCCGAGGCGAGCTCACCCAGAACGATGCCACGGTAGATCTTGCGCACCTGGTCGGCGGCGACGGCGGCGGCGAGTACGCGAAGGGCGGCCGCGTGTTTGCCGATAGGGACAAGACCGCTAACGCCGCTGTCCAGGCGCTGGGCGAGGCCGGGCTTGTGGCCGACCGGTGCGTGTTCGGCGGCGAGGTACGAGATGACGCGGGCAGCGAGGGAATCGCGATGGCCGGTCCCGGCGTGCGCAGGAAGGTGCGCGGGTTTGTCGACGATGAGGAGGTCGGCGTCCTCGTAAACCACGACCAGATCGGGCTTCGGCGATCGGTCATCGGTTCTCGGCGATCGGACATCGGTTCTCGGTGATCGGCCATCGGTTCTCGGTGATCGGTCATCGGTTCTCGGTGATCGGTCATCGGTTCTCGGTGATCGGTCATTGGTTCTCGGTGATCGGTCATCGGCTCTCGGTGATCGGACGTCGGCTCTCGATGATCGGCCATCGGTTCTCGGTGATCGGTCCTCGGGCTTCGGTGCCCGGTCATCGTCCAAGACCGGCAGCCCAATCTCATCCCCTTCATTCAGCCGCGCCTCTGGCTTGACCTTCTTGCCATTGACCCGCACCACGCCGGTCCGCAGCCACTTCATCAGCGTGTGCCTCGGCACGGTCGCGAGCTCGCGGCGAAGAAACGCATCGACACGTCGGCCAGCGTTAGGTCCACTCACCTTGATGCTACGGCGCATGGCGCTCTTCTCGAGCGTCGGGGCAGCGTCCGTCGAGAAAATTCGTCGCAGAATGACACACGCGTCCGCGATGCGCGCGCAACCGCGCTCTAAACCGCAACCGTCCAAGCCTTGCCGTTGGCATCCCACTTGAAACCATCAGGTTCACGCGACCGCTATCGCGGCGCCCCAAGGAGAGTCGTATGAACCGCCGAGAAGTAGCCACGCTCGTCACCCTCGGATCGAGTGGAGGCATCACGTACCAACATTTCGAGAGCGATGACCTCATCGCCGAGGGCTATCTCGAGGCTGGCATGTTCGCGCCCGAACGCCATCCGCTCCTGTCGCTGCGCGACGGCAACGATGATGTTGCCTGGCCCCGGCGCGACGCCGTCAAACGCGGAAGCCGGAAGCGTAGGTGATCACCACCGCGAGCTCATTGAGCGGTGCGATGAGCGGCAGCACAAGAGCGCGCTCGCCTTCGAGGCGAAGTTGCCCGGGTGCGAGCTTGGGAGAGGATAACTCGATCGTCTGGCCGAGACTCGCCAGAGTGCCGGCGAGGTTCCCGATGACGATGTTCACGAGCTCGCTCACCAAATCGATGCGGTCCTCGCGACTCTGCATGTCGACGCTGCCAAAGAGACGGCGCATGGCATGCAGCGTAAGCTCATCGGGTATGCCGAGAATGTAGCGACCAGTGACATCGCCGCGAACGTCGATACTCGCGGCGGTGCCCGGAAGCTTGAGGTCGGTAACTCCCGAGCGCGCTACGCCGTACTTGGTTGGTGTTCCCCAGAGCCGCAGGAGCATTTTGCGAGTGAGCTCGCAGGCTTCAGCCGCAAACGCGACGTCGGGAAAGTCATCTGGGATATGGAGGCTATCCCCTTCCTGACCACGCTGATCCTCGCGGTAGTCAGCGAGCGCCTTGCTGACCGCGTCGGCGGACAAAACGCCGAGCTTCGTCAAACAATCACCGAGGTAGAGGTGGTCGGCCTGCTGCGCGCGCAACAGATCTTTGAGTTGTTCGTGCTTGAGAAGGCCGAGCTCCACCGCAGCCTCGCCGAATTGGATGTCACGCGTGGTTTGAGCGCTGTGGATACGCGCCGCGTCGGCTGGGGTGATGTATCCTTTTTTTACCGCGTAGTCGCCAAGGCGCAGATTGTGGCGCTCCTGGTATTCCACCGCGTCGAGGAGTTGTGTCCGCGATAAAAGGCCGCGCGTGAGGAGGAACTGACCGAAGAACTGAGTCGCCATCGGGGTACGTCTTGCAGGGTAGTCTAAACGGGGAAGGGCGTCCAAATTGATAGCGAATTTTGGAGCGTGTGTCGCGAAGGGATGAGGAGGCCCGGGCTGTCGATGACCGAGAGCCGAGGTCCGATGACCGAGAGCCGACGACCGACGACCGACGACCGACGACCGACGACCGATGACCGACGACCGATGACCGACGACCGACGACCGACGACCGATGACCGACGACCGACGACCGACGACCGACGACCGATGACCGATGACCGATGCCGATGACCGATGACCGATGACCGATGCCGATGACCGATGACCGAGAACCGAGAACCGAGAACCGAGAACCGAGAGGCTAGGCCGCAAGCCCTGGGTCCCACCCGCTCCCGTCGTCCACATCCCGCGCGACATCCCGCAGTTTTCCGCTCACCTCCCTCATATCGCACGGCCGCCTCTCCGGTACGCGCTCGATACAACGACGTACCAGCGTGTCGACGCTCGGAGGGAGCTCGTTGAGGTGACGGAAGGCCCGCAGCGGTTTCGGAGCCCCGAAAAATCGCGTGCGCACAATGTCGGAGAAGGAAGTGGTTTGCCCGTAGGGACAAGCGTTCGTCAGCATCTCGTACAAAACCACACCGAACGCATAGATGTCGGCGCGGTGATCGACGTGAGCTCCCTGCTCTTGCTCAGGCGCCATGTAGCCCGGTGTTCCGAGGACCGCGCCATGCGGCAGAATCGATGTCGACCGTCCGGTGTTCTTGTCGATCCAGCGCGCCGCATCGAAATCGTACAGCTTCAGGATCTGCGCACCAAAGCCGGCCTGCGCTAGAAAAAGATTGTCGGGCTTCACATCGCAGTGAATGACGCCTGCCGAGTGCACGGCCTCCAACGCGTCGGCCAGTTGGATACCTATCCCGAGACTTTCACGCAGCGTCAGTACGCTTTCACGGACAAGCCGTTGCCTCAGGGTTTCCCCATGCAGCAGCTCGATGGCGGCGTAGCGTTCCTCGCAGTGGCCATGCTCGATGAGCTTCACCACGTTCGGATGGCTGAGACGCTCGAGCAACTCGCACTCGAGCTGAAAACGCATGACCTTGGTGAGGCTATCACCGTGGCAGGGCAACATGAGCTTCAGCGCCACCCGCCGACCATCCTCGAGGTGCTCGGCGACATAGACGCGCGATGACGCGCCTTCGCCGAGCACCTCGAGCACCCGGTATGGGCCAACCACAACATCAGCCACGACGCTCGACGTCCCGTGCCCGAACGCACGACTGGTCGTCTCGAAACGCGTCCCCTCGCCCGCCTCGACACCCGCGATGTTGCTCACCTGACGCCCCCATCACTTCCCACACGGACGGTCGCCACGCCTCGAACCCAACCCCCCGGGATTTAGCAGGGGGCGTGCCAGCGCCAGGGAAAAGCCCGGTGGGGCTTGCTCGCTCACTCTTGCGGCGGAAACGGGCCAATCAGCCCGTATCCCGCAGCCGTACGGCAAAGCCGGGATGTGGCCAAAGTCCCCCGGAGTCGCCAGATTGACGCCATCGTTGCCGTATCTTGGAGGCACAGGGCCTCCGGTGATGCGCGCGATCGCGCCTGGCCAGGCCTCCCCGATGGCAAGGGCGCGCGCCTATGCTATAGCGCCGCCGAATGTCGGCCGCGGAGTACCTCATGAATGCCAACGAGCCATCCCTGAGCTCGGTTCCCCCGTCCCTCGATGCTGTCGATACCTTCGTCGACCGCCACATCGGCCCCAGCCGCGACGAAGAGCGCGCCATGCTCGAAACGCTCGGCTTTAGCTCTCTCGACGCGCTTACCGACGCCACCGTCCCTGCGAGCATTCGCACGCAGTCACCGCTCAAGGTTGGGCCGCCACGCGGCGAATACGAGCTGCTTGCCGAGCTACGCGCCATGGCAGCCAAGAACAAGGTGCTGCGCAGCTTCATCGGCCAAGGCTACTACGACACCATCGTACCGCCGGTGATCCAGCGGAACATCCTCGAGAACCCCGGTTGGTATACGCAGTACACCCCATACCAGCCTGAGATCTCCCAGGGCCGCCTCGAAGCACTGCTCAACTTTCAGACCATGATCGGCGACATGACCGGGCTGCCGATCGCGAACGCTTCGCTGCTGGACGAAGCAACCGCGGCCGCCGAGGCCATGGCCATGTGCCGCACCCAGGCGCCTGACCGCGATACGTTCATCGTCGCAGCAAGCTGCTTCCCGCAGACCATCGAGCTCTTGAAGACCCGCGCTGAGCCCTTGGGCATCAAGGTCGTCGTTGCGGACCCTGCGCGCTTCGAGCTCACCAGCAAGGTCTTCGGCGTGCTCGTTCAAACGCCCACCGCCGACGGCCACGTCGTCGACTACAGCGACGTCATCGCCAAGGCGAAAGCGGCAGGCGCCGTGTCAGTCGTCGCGAGCGACCTCCTGGCGCTTACTCTCATGAAGACGCCCGGTGAAATGGCCGCAGATATCGCCATCGGGTCTGCGCAACGCTTTGGCGTACCACTCGGCTTCGGCGGACCGCACGCTGCCTTCATCTCGTGTACCGAAGCTTTCAAGCGCGTTCTAGCGGGCCGCATCGTTGGCGTCTCGAAGGACGCAAAGGGCCGTCAGGCCTTACGTCTCGCCATGCAGACCCGCGAGCAGCACATCCGCCGCGAGAAGGCGACGAGCAACATTTGCACCGCGCAAGTGCTGCTCGCCAACATGGCGGGCATGTACGCCGTGTACCACGGCCCTCGAGGCTTGCAGCGCATCGGCGAGCGCGTCCACCTCGCTGCGCGCACGCTGGCCAAGGGCCTGCAGATCTTGAAGTTCAAGATTGCACACGATCAGTACTTCGACACCGTGCGTGTCGAGCTTGCCGGGGAGCCGGCCGACGACGTGCTGGCGCGCGCCCGCAGCCTCGGCTTCAACCTCGCCAAGGCCTCGCCCGTGGCCGTGACCATCGCGTTCGACGAGACCGTCACCGCGAGCGACATCGCCATGTTGCTCACCGTGTTCTGTGAAGGCTGCTCGCTGGATGTCGAAGATCTCGCCCGCAACGCCGCACCGGCGCTGTCTGGGTCCCTGCGACGCAAGAGCGCTTACCTGACGCACGAGGTCTTCAACAGCCACCACTCCGAGACCGAGCTGCTGCGCTACATGCACCGGCTCGAGGCAAAAGACATCGCGCTCAACACCAGCATGATTCCGCTCGGCTCGTGCACCATGAAGCTCAATGGCACCTCCGAGATGATGCCGTTGTCGTGGCCCGAGCTGTCACGCATGCACCCGTTCGCTCCGCCAGAGCAGACACGCGGCTATGTCGAGCTTTTCACTTCGCTCGAGCGCATGATCGCTGACGTGACCGGCTTCGCGGCGGTGTCGCTGCAGCCGAACGCTGGCTCCCAGGGGGAATATGCGGGTCTCCTCGTGATCCGACAGTTCCACAAGGAGCGCGGTCAGGGGCATCGTAACGTCTGCCTCATTCCCGAGTCGGCGCATGGCACCAACCCAGCAAGCGCCGTCATGGCGGGTATGAAGGTCGTGGCCGTGAAGAACGACGAGCGCGGCAACGTCGATCTCGCCGACCTGCGCAGCAAGGCCCAAGAGCACGCGAGCAATCTCGCCGCGCTCATGGTCACCTACCCATCGACCTACGGTGTCTTCGAGGAAGGCATCCGTGAAGTTTGCGACATCGTCCACTCGAACGGCGGCCAGGTTTACATGGACGGCGCCAATCTGAACGCGCAGGTCGGTCTCGCGCGGCCTGGCGAAATCGGGGCCGACGTGTGCCACCTGAATCTACACAAGACCTTCGCCATCCCGCACGGCGGCGGCGGCCCCGGCATGGGTCCGATCGCGGTTGCCAAACACCTCGCGCCATATCTGCCTGGCCACCCCAACGCCAAGGTGGGCGGTGAGAAGGCGATTGGCCCGGTGTCAGCGGCGCCTTGGGGCAGTGCCTCTATCCTCACCATCTCGTGGGTCTACATGATGCTGATGGGGAGCCAGGGGCTCAAGAAAGCCACCCAGGTCGCTATCCTCAACGCCAACTACATGGCCAAGCGTCTGTCGCAGCACTACCGCGTCATGTACCGGGGCAGCCAAGGTCAAGTGGCGCACGAGTTCATTCTCGATATGCGTCCGTTCCAGCAGACGGCGGGGGTCGGCGTCGAAGACGTCGCCAAGCGCCTCATGGACTTCGGCTTCCACGCCCCGACGATGTCGTGGCCGGTTGCCGGTACCATCATGGTCGAGCCGACGGAGAGCGAGACGAAGGCCGAGCTCGATCGTTTCTGCGACGCGCTCATTGCCATTCGCGACGAGATCCGCGCCATCGAAGAGGGCAAGCTCTCGCGCGACGACAATCCGCTCAAGCACGCGCCCCACACTGCCGAAGAGGTAACTGCAAGCGAGTGGAGCCACGCATACCGCCGCGAGCAGGCCGCGTATCCCGCCAAGTGGGTACGAGCCGCGAAATACTGGCCGCCCGTCGCGCGTGTCGACAACGCCTACGGCGACCGTAACTTCGTGTGCTCGTGTCCGCCGATGAGCGACTACGGTAGTTGAGCGCGAAGAGCGGTACTACGGGTAAGGCGGCCCTATTTCTCGCGCTCGAGCCTGCGGCGGGTTTTCTTCCGCGATAGCGTCGCGCTGGTCTTTCGTTCACTTTCCAGCGCGAGCAATTGCCGCTTCAGCTCTACGCCCCAGCGATAGCCGTGCATCTTTCCGTCCGAGCCGACCACGCGGTGGCAGGGCACCAGGACCGAGATCGCGTTACGTCCACACGCCGAGCCCACGGCTCGAACAGCGCGCGGCTTGCCAATCGCGGCCGCGAGCTCCGCATAGGTCCGCGTCTCGCCAGGCGGAATGCGCCGCAGGGCATTCCACACACGCTCCTGGAATACTGTTCCACGTAGCTCGAGCGGCACCTCGATGGACGTGCCACGGTCGATGTGGTCGACCACGGCACGCACCCACGCGCCAAGAAGGGCGTCTTTGGTGACCGATACAGCGTTGGCAAAGCTCTCACGCAGCGACGCGGCGAGCCTGCCCTCGTCGCGGCCGAGGTAGATGGCGCAGATCCCTCGGTCGCCAGCGGCGACCAGCACCTTACCCAACGAGCAACGGGCAATGGCGTAGCGCACCGGCACACCCGCCCCCCGGTCTTTGTAGGCTTTGGGCTTCATGCCGAGACTTGCGTCCGCTACAGCGTAAAAGCGGCCACTCGATTCGAAGCCAGCATCGTACATGGCTTGCGTGACACTGCCCCTGCTCTTGAGCGCGACCTGGACGCGGTCGCGACGCCTCGCCTGTGCGTAAGCTTTGGGCGTGACACCCGTCGCCAGCTTGAAGATGCGGTGCAAATGGTGCGGCGACATGCCAACCTCACGCGCCAAGGCCTGAAGCGACAAACGGCTCTCGCTGGCGTCGATGAGCGCACAGACGCGCGACACGAGCTCTTGCCGCGGCTCGACAGTGGCGGTGGGACGACAGCGTTTGCAGGCGCGGAAGCCCGCGCGCTCGGCCGCTGCCGCGCTTGCGAAGTAGCGCACGTTCTCACGGAGGGGTCGCCGCGAAGCACAGCTGGGTCTGCAGAAAACCCCCGTGGTCGCGACGCCGTAGAAGAAGGTCCCGTCCGCGCCACGGTCGCGCTCGTAAATCGCCCGGTAGCGGTCGGCATCACGGCTAGATTCGGCGACGGGCATTGCAAATGAGCTCATACGCGAGCCTCCACGTGTTGCCCACCATGCGCCTTCAGGACCCCAGCAAACACTCCGATCCTTGCGCTGCAATTCTCTGCAACCGAATCCGCAGCGGCTAGCGGACCCCGCTTGCGTCCACGGCTGCTAACAATGCCGCGATGGCATCGCGACGCTCGACTGCATAGGAATGGAAGCGAGCCCGTTCGACGCAGAACTGATGGCCGTTCTGGTAGCGAACGCGGTCGAAGAGTCGCCAGTGGCGGTAGCCCACGACCACGTGCTCGTAGACGATCGCCTTGTCGATGAGATTTCCGCAGGGCGCGAGGGGGCCAAAGTTCATCGAGGCGCCGGGTGCCTCGACTTCCGATGCTGGAGCGCTAGCGCACGTCGCGGCAACCAGCTTGTCCGCTATGGTGAGCGAATGGCGGAGATGCTCGAGTTGAGCGCCGGATAGCATGCGTTTTCTTGCTATCGTGTCGGCGGCCTTGCGCTCGAAGACGCGATGGCAGGCCACGGCGGTGTTGAAAGCTTCATAGAAGGGGGCGAGATGTTTGTCCGGAATGCGCAAGGCACACGCCCCATGATTGGCTTTCGTGTCCTTATCAGTCATGGAACGAGGTCGATTCGGTTCGGGATCTGACGACACGTCAGACGAGCGCTTCATGAACCTCTTCGCTACAGCACAGCTACCACCCGGTGTGGTCTTGCAGCGCGGCGTCGCCCGCGACCCGGCGATCATCGCAGCGCTTGAAACGGTCATCGCCGCAGCGCCGCTGCGTACGATGATTACCCCGCGTGGCCCGATGTCCGTGCGCATGACCAACTGCGGCTCGCTCGGCTGGGTCTCGGACGCGAGCGGATATCGCTACGCGCCCGCCGACCCGGCGACGAAACTGCCCTGGCCGCCTATCCCCGACGCGCTCGCGACGCTCGCACGACGCTGCGCCGAAGATGCCGGATTTCCGGAGTTTTATCCCGACGCCTGTCTCATCAACCAGTACACGCCGGGCGCGCAGATGGGACTGCATCAAGATCGCGACGAACGCGACTTCGCGCAGCCCATCGTCTCGGTGTCGCTTGGCCTCCCTGCGCGCTTCACAATTGGCGGCGAGACCCGCAAACACGCCACGTTCGATATCGAGCTCGAGCACGGCGACGTTGTCGTTTTTGGCGGACCAGCGCGCCGCATGTATCACGGTGTCAAGCGTATCGCCCCTGGGCATCATCCCCTTCTGGGCGCGCGGCGGCTCAACGTGACGTTTCGACGGGCGGGTTGAGGACGCTCTCCAAGGCGGGGCATGTCCAGTCTTCGAGACCCTCTTCTTTGGCCGCGGCAACGACGAGCGCGTAGCGCGTCTGCGGTGGCACAGTCGCGAGGTTGTCGATGAGCCTGCGGGCTGAGCCGCCGAAAGCGTGATTGGGCGCGTTGTCCACGAAACGCGCGAAGCGCATCTGCGGGGTAATGCGCGGCTCCGTAAGAATCTCGGTCGCGAGCTTGCACATGCCGCCGAAGTCACGTTTGGCACACCCGCAAGCCAGCAGCAGGCTCATGAGCACGAAGCGTTTAAGGAGACGCATGGAACGTGAGTAGCCCGGCTTCCCAGAGCAGGTAAACGACCATGATGACCGAGCGCCGTCGCTGCGGATTGTCCGCGAAACGCCCGAGAAGTGCGGCCAGCGTGCTCGTGCCATCGAGCTGATTGAGTACACCGCGTTCCGAAGGTGAAAGCTTGAACTCGGTCTCTTCGAGCGACACCTCGGGCGAGAGCTCCACGCGTCGGTGCAAGCCCTTGGCAAGGCGGTCGAGGAGGATACTCTCGGGCAAATCACGCGCGGCACGCACGAGAAGCTCAGGGGCGTCGAGCCGTAGATCGAACTTCTCGCCTACGAAACGTTGCTCGGCGAAGTACGTGAGCTCACCATCATCCCAAGCACACAGATCCACGAGACGCATGATTTGCTGGTCCCGCAGCGCCGCGACCACGTCGGCTTCCTCCATGACATTGGTCTTGATGAGGGTGAGCCCCAAGCTGTCACCGCTGGTCGTCATGGTGTCGAGGGCGTCCTCGAGCCCTTTGGGCGTGAGCTCGCCGCGGTTGACGAGGTAAGAGCCGAAGCGCTCGTTCTCGATGTTCGACGCGGCGAACACGGGGTGACCCTGCTCGAGAAAGACGTCTTTATTGTGTCCGCCACGGCGGACCGAGAGTAGGCCTGTCGCCCGTTTCAGGAAAAGCTCATAGAAGACGTTGAAGAAGGTGCGAGCCTTGAGGGTGCCCTGAAAGTTTTCGAGCGGCGGGACGCTTCCGGCGGGCACGTCGAGCTCTTCAAAGCTCTGGCGCGGTAAAAATGGTCCGCTATTACGCGCAAAACGCACGTCGGGGCCAACGGTGCCCATGGCAATGAGCTCGCGTACCAGCTCGAGGCGTATCGGCCCCAAGACCCCACGCTTTGGATCATGCAGCTTGTAGTAACCCATTGCGACGACGAGTAAATTAGCGCGACATCGGGCGTGACGCACGCCCTTCACTCACGCTAAACATGCGCGCGTGCGAGCGTATGCGATCACAGGCGCTTTCGGCATCGACAACCTCCGACTGGTCGAGCGCGACGTACCACGCCCCGGCGCCGGTGAAGTCGTCATGCGGGTTCACTCCTGCTCACTGAACTATCGCGACCTGCGCATGGTCCGCGGCGAATACAACCCGAAGCAGCCTTTGCCTCTCGTGCCGCTCTCAGACGGCGCTGGTGAGATTCTCGAAGTTGGCGAAGGGGTCACGCGGGTCAAGGTCGGCGACCGGGTGACCACGTTGTTCTCGCCCTATCGCCAGGGAGGCCGCCCGACGCGCGCAACCATCGGCAAGAACCTCGGCGGGCCCCTCGACGGAGCGCTACAGGAGCAGTTGCTGCTACCAGAGGCAGGTGTGACGCCAATGCCAGCGCACCTCTCGTTCGACGAAGCAGCTACCTTGCCATGCGCGGGGGTCACAGCCTGGAACGCGCTTGTCGCGCAGGGCGAGTTGGCGCCGGGCGATACGGTTCTCACCATCGGAACCGGCGGCGTATCGATCTTCGCCCTCCAGATCGCAAAGCTCCTCGGCATGCGGGTGGTCGCCACCTCACGCAGCGCCACCAAGCTCGCGCGAGCGAAGGCCTTAGGTGCCGACTTCGTCATCGACACCAGCGCAAACCCCGACTGGTCGCGGGAAGTACGTAAGTTGGTCGGTAACGACGGCGTCGATCAGGTCATCGAGGTCGGGGGGGTGGGGACGCTCGAGCAGTCCTTGCGCTCCGTCCGCCCGGGCGGACAGGTGAGCCTCATCGGGGTGCTCGCGGGCGTCGAGAAGCCACTGAACCTGACGCCGGTACTCATGCAAAACATCCGCATCCAGGGAGTGTTCGTAGGGGACGCCCGAGTCGCGTCCGACTTCGCCGAAGCGGTCGAAGACGCGCAGCTCAAACCGGTGCTCGACCGCGTGTTCCCCGTCGACTCCGTTCACGAGGCGCTGCGCTTCATGGAGCGCGGTGAGCACTTCGGCAAGGTCGCTTTGAGGCTCTGGCGCTAGCTGGACGCGACCGCGCCGTCGGGTGTCACGTCAGCGCGTAGCGGCCTCTCAGGCCAGGCGCACGAGCTTCGGGATGACGTACCCAAGGTCGTTGTAGGTGCCCTCGACGTAGATGGACTGGCCAGCCTTGGCGGCTGTCTCGACGATCGCCAGCTGCGCGGCGCTCAGCTTGTCCTTTGGGATGAAGACCACCTTGTCGCCAACGGTGAGGCGAAAGCCACGCGGGCCCCAACCGACATACTCGGCAACGGCGCCCGTCAAAGCCGCCTTGGTACCGCTCAGCGGCGACGGGGGGCGAGGCGAACCACGGTCGGGAGCGCGGGGGCCGTCGGGGGCGATGCTTGAGGTCATGAAAGGTCTCCTTGAAGGGCGGCGAGGGGTTATCGTCTCTTCCCCAGCGACCACTCACCTTTCGATGACCGCCAGCGCGACAGGGTCAGGGTGCCGAGTGACACAGGACGCGTCATGGCTGACCTCACGCCCGCGCAACGGGCGCGAGGAGCTGTCCAGACAGTGGCCTTCTCCTGTAATGCGCTGCGATGGGCCTCTACAACGCGCACGTTCTCCCCTGGCTCATCGACCGGGTCATGCGCGCTGAAGAGCTCGGTCGTTTCCGCGCGCGGCTCATCCCGAGCGCGCGCGGTCGCGTCCTCGAGGTGGGCGTTGGGTCGGGGCTGAACCTCCCGCACTATGGCAGTGAAGCGCGGGTGATCGTGGGTGTCGATCCGTCAGCCAAACTCGTCGAGCTGTCGCGCAAGCGTAGTGTCGGCCATCGCGTGCCGGTCGAGATCCTCCAAGCGGACGTGATGAAGCTCCCCTTTGCGACCGCGAGCTTCGACACTGTCGTGTCCACCTGGGTGATGTGTAGCGTCCCCGACCTCGCCCGCGGCCTCGCTGAAATACGACGCGTCCTTGCACCAGGGGGCCAGCTCGTGTTCGTCGAGCATGGCATCTCGCCGCGCCCGTTGGTGCGCACGGTTCAGCGCGGGCTGACGCCGATCTGGAAGCACGTTTCGGGCGGTTGTCACTTGGACAGGGACATGCGTACCGAGGTTGGTGCGGCCGGTTTCGACGTCACACGGCTCGAGACGGAACATGGCGGTCCCTTCAGCGAAATGTACTTCGGCGTCGCGCGTCCCACCTGACGCGCGACGCATGCATACGGAGACTCCCTTGTGGCTCGAAACTCCCACCCGCGTTGCTTGGTACCTGCGTCCGCTCCTGTGGCTCGCACGCCGCATGACCGGCAAAGATCCCCTTCCCGCCCGCATGCTCGCGTGGTCACCCAAACTCGCTTTCGGCGCCGGGCTCTTCGAAGCGCTCTCCCCGACCGCAGGCGTCGACCTTGGGGCCCGCCCCCTCACTGCCGCGCGCATCGTGGCGAGCGTGGTCGGCGGCTGTCCGTTCTGCGTTGACATGAACGCCGCGACCTTCGAGCGCGCCGGGCTCAGCAGCGCCGAGCTGTGCACCTTGCTCACCCTCGAGCGCAGTGCGTTCGATACCCTCGGGGCAAACGAAGCTACCGCTGCGCGCTATGCCGAGGCGCTTTCACGCACGCCCATCGACGTTTCGGACGCGCTGATCACCGAGCTCAAGAGCCGCTTCACCGCCAAGGAGTGCGTGGTGCTGGCTGCCGCCATCGCCCAGGTGAACTTCTGGACGCGCTTCAATCAAGGTCTTGGACTCCCCGCAGCGGGGTTCTTCGACGAATCTGTGTGTCGCCTGCCGACGTTTCGAGCTCGACCCGACGGTCGGTCGTAGCGATAGACGGCGGTGACTTTCAGGTCGTGCCGGTCAGCGCGTTGAGCTTGCGGATACCGACCGAGTCGCTCCCCCAGAAGTCAGGGTCTTTGGAGTAGCGATGGCCGCGGAGCTCGTTCGCCCAGAGTACTTCACCGCGATCGGTGGTCACGCGATAACGTGCTGGTCCGCCTGCTACTTCCTCGATGTCCGCAATAGCGCGCTCAGCGAGGAGCGCATCCTGGCAGCGCATCGGATAGGCGCCCCACCCCAGATCCCAACCGAAGAGACGGACATCGCGGTAACCGTGCTCGTTCCCGGTGAGGTACGCGACGCTCTCCTCGAGCACCAAGGCGTGGACCGGGCGTCCCAAGTTGTGCGTCAGAGCCTTCAATGTCTCGATATGCGACCCGTCCACGCCGACACCGATGAAGTCGTATACGGCGGCATCCGGGCTCTGAGGTAAGTCCGCAAGGACCCTCTCACCGCGCGCAGCGGCGTCCACGAAGAGGTCGAAGTGGCTGCAATCCGGATAGTCGTGCCGGACAAGCGGCCGTTCGAGCGCCGTGGCGCTGGGTGCCGGCGCGAGCTGCGCGCGCGGTTTTGCCCCATAGAGCTCGGCTGCGAGCTGCTGACGTTGCGCAGCAGTGGGTCGCTTGCTCAAGAGATTTTTCGTGACCCAGTCAATGCCGGCGGGCAGGTAGCCGTCGCGTTGCCAGACGTGATGGCCGGCTGGAAACTGTGCAAGCGACTTGCGGGCATATTCGAGCGCCTTGGCAGGGTCGAGCGATGCACGCCGAACTGCGAGCTCCTTCGGGTTGCTCAGAGCTCGGAAGCCCTCGAGGGCGGGGTCGAGTAGAAGGGCGCCATCGCGAACGATGGTGCCGATGTCACGCGAAGCGAAATCTCGCGCGAGCTCGAGGCCGTCGACGCCTCGAATCAACGCAGTGATCGAGCCCTGCGCCTGATTAGCCTGAAAAATGATGTGGCCCGCGCCAGCGATGGTGCCAAGCGGCAGCTGCGCCAACATGGACAGTCCACCGCCATGGGGTCTCGCACCAGGAAGGTTTGCGATATTCCCGAAGGCGCGCTCCATTGGGATCGCATTCACGCGGGCGTCGACGTGAGCAATGACCTCGGGCGTCGCGACCGCCGGGATCACGTCCCGGGTGTAGGCAAAGCTCAACGTGCCGAGCTCATTCGGCGTGACGCCGTGACTGGCTGCTAGCGGGGCGGCGTGCTTTTGGATCATGGTGAGCTCTCCACAGTTAGACCACCGCCAAGATCGTTCGCTTGGCTTATCGGCGGCCGCGGCCAGAAGGTTCGAGGCCAGGGAGTGCCACTCTGGCAAGACCATGGGGCGCGACGCCTCAACGTGTCTTTGAGGCGAGCGGCCGGCTTCCTGCGGAGCTCGCGGATGCGTCATCGCGCGAGCGCAATCTCGGAACGTAGCGACGCTCAGGGCCTACGTTCGCTACCATCGATGAAGACGCGAATGGGGACCGCAAGCGTATCGGGCCGCTCGATGGGTGAGTCGGCGGTGAAGAAGAAGCTCGCGCGCTTGCCGACGGCGATGGCGCCGAGTCCTTCGAAGCCCCAGTAGAGGGCGGGCACGCGCGTCGCCATGTCCACGATAGCGGCCATATCGAAGCCAGCACGCAGGAGCGCGAAGGTCTCCGCATTCTGAATACCCACCGAGGTGCTGTTGCCAAAGTCGGTGCCGTACAAGACCGTGGCACCACGGCCATGAAGCGCGCGCAGATTCGCGAGCGCCGCGTCTTGGCTACCGAACGATGCAAGAGAGCTGATGACGGCGCGGTTGCTCCACGCCGCGAGCGTCGTTTCGCTCAAGAGCTCGGTCGGCGTATGTGCGAGAACATCACAGCCCACCTGAGCCGCGAGCGCCGCGTGAGCGTTCGTCAACGCGTGCGCCACCACTTTGAAACCCCGCGCGTGCGCCGCGTCGACGAGCGCTCGAGCGGTCGCCTCGTCGAGGCTCGGCGGCTCCGAAAACGCGAGCTTTGCAACCTTGGCACCCCGCTCGGCGAGCTTCGCAATCGCTGCCTCTGCCTCACCGGGCCCCGCGACCTCGAGGCCATAGCCGTCCCGTCCCCAGCTCTGGGTGGGATAGCCATGCGGCGCCGTCAGCAAGGGTCCGGCAAGCACAAGCTCGAGTCCGGGGACCCGTATCGCCATGGCGTCGAGGGGCATACCGAGGTCGACCGCGCCGGCGACCCCGCGACTCGGGTCGCGCGCGATGGTCTTCAGATACGCAGCATGCACGTGGCTGTCGATGAAGGCCGGGAGCATCCAGCGCCCTGCCGCGTCGAAGCGATTCGCCGGCGTCTCTCCGGGCACCACGGCGTCGTCCGGCACGACCTCGGCGATGCGCCCTTCGCGCAGCACGACCGTCATGAGCTTGTTGTCGAGGCCCCTCGCGTGACGGACGACGAGGGGTTGAAACGGCCTGGGCTCGGCCAAAAGCCGCGTGGCGCAGGCGAACACCACGAGGCCGCACAGCGATGCGCACAGCGACCCGCAGCGCGTGGCGGGACTTGGCGTAACCCGGTTCATCTTCACTCGGCGGCTCTCGAGGCGTTCATGAGCAAGAGCTTTTTCGCTTCCAGTCGGCCCCAAGGCAACGCCCTGACGTCCTTGCAGGGTCATCGGGTCGTTCAAACTGAAGACGATTGGCGTCGGAGTGCCGAAACTTCGATCGAGAAAACGCGACGGGTCCGTCGACGCCTCGAGGATCACATGGCCGAAACCAGCTCCGTTCCCCCGACCACCACGAGCGCCGCAACCTGGGAAAGCTACGGCTGTGGAGCCGCCGCGGCCGCCGCCGAAAGCGCCGCGCTAGTCACGGAACACGTCGTTCGAGACGCGACGCGCACCCTCGATACGCTCACACTCCGTGGCCCGAAATGGAGCCGAGTCGGCGAACGCGCAACCGAGGCGGAGCGCCGCACCATCCGCGCGGCCGTACCGAGCTTGAGTGCCACGACGGACTTGCAGCTCGCCGCCGCCCGCGCGTGTGGTTTTTCTCTGCGCAACTTCCCGTAGTGGGAATCTAAAGCGCCGCCCGCTTCGCGATCACCTGGTCGTATTGCGCATCGATGAGCGCCGAGATCCGTTGGTCAAGCTCGTCGTCGGATAGCGCGTAAGCCTCGCCCTCGGGCAAGGTGGCGTCTTCGACCTCGTGGCCCTCGAACCGCTCCTCGCCAGGAGCCTTGTCGCTCTGGGCCGTCGCCAGGGCCACGACCCCGCTGGTCATCAACATCGCCACACATGCGCCAAAGACCGTCGCCAGCAGGTTCTTCATGGACCCGAAGTTACGGGGTCGGATCCAAAGACGCAAAAAACTCGCGCATGACGTCCGCGATGGCGTCCGCGTATTCCTCGGCCCGCACCGGAACCATCACGCCGTCGAGATTCACGCGCTCCGATAGCAGACGCGGGTATTCGTCGGGGGCGTTCATGCACGGCCCTTCGAGCAGCACCGCAGGTCCCGGTGCCCGGCGAAGCACTGCGAGATTGCGCGCGTGGACACCGGCCTTTTCATCGAGGGTGATCTTGTTCGGGCGCTGCGGGTCGGGGTCGGGACCGATGGGTGGCAGGTTCATGCGCCGCTGCAGCGACCAGGCAAAGCGCGTGGCAAGCTCACGCGAGGTCGCGAGATGACCGTCCAGTGCGCGACGCACCGCCCAGTAGCGCTGCGAGAGCGTCGCGAGCTCGCCTTCGAGAGCGTCGCCGTAGACGAACGCCATGATGCCGTTCGCCTGCCCGGAGCTCGAGACGTTGTAGTGGATGGACACGAAGACATCGTCGGGCTGTGTTTCCGCAGGCCGCGAGCGGAGATCGTAGTGCGTATAGGCCTCGTAGGCACGCGCGCCAGCGAGGGCACGGCGCTCTGGCCAGAGAAGCACGTGGTCGAGCAAGGTTGGCCAGCCAAGCCAGGGGGAAAAGCTCTCCCCGAGAATGATGCGACGTTCGTGGGCCGGGTCGTAACCGAGACGAACCCCTGTGGGAAACGCGGTGGTAGCCACCTGGGTGCGCGTCAAACGGACGTTCGGCAACTTCGCGCGTAAGCGCAGCGCGGTGGCCAGGGTCAGGTCACCTTCGCGCACCGGTGCGCCAGCGCCGACCGTCACATGCCGGTGCTCGAGCTGCGACCACGTGCCGCCCCAATGTCCCGGGTCGGCGACGAGCGCCTGCCATCGCGGACCAGTGCTCGCATCGGTCCGCAGGACGACCTCGGCGATGAGGTCACGACGCTTGGCGTCCGCGTAGAGCGCGACGGTCCTGTCCCCGACGACGAGATACGGATCGAGCTGATGCAGCGGGTCGATGAGCTGGAGATCGCGGATGAAGGCATCGCGCGTCGTGCGCCCAGACACAGCGGCGAGGCCGACCTGCATGCTCGTGCGGTCGACCTCATCGGCGAACGGCGACCAGGACGCTGGGAGCGGCGTCACGGTCGTGACTGTCACGAGGAGCACGGCGAAGGCTACGTAGTGCCGCAAGGCTCGGGGTTTCACTGTTGCCTCGCATGGGCTAAGACGCAGTCGCACGAGGGAGGAATGATCATGAAGATGACGACGTCGACGCTTGCACGTCTGTTGCTCGTCCCGTTGTTCGCGGCTTGCGCCGCCGACCGGGCTGACTCCGAAAAGGCCGCCATCGGTAGCGCGTCCGCCGAGGTTGAGACCACAACCCGCACAGCCGCGCCAGCGGCAACCTCCATCGAGCTGATAAGCCGCGAGCTCCTCTTTGGTAATCCCGAGCGCGCCGCACCCAAGCTCTCACCGGACGGCAAACGCATCGCCTTCTTGGCGCCGGTCAACAACGTCCTGAACGTATGGGTCGGCCCCGCCGATGACTTCGCCAAAGCGACCCCGGTCACTCATGACGTGAAGCGCGGCATCCGCGCCTACCACTGGGCCTACGACACCAAGCACCTCGTTTATCTCCAGGACAGAGATGGTGATGAGAACTGGCGCGTCTATGCCGTCGATCTCGTCAAGGGTGGCGTCCGTGATCTGACCCCGTTCGACGGTGTGCGCGCCGAGATCGCCAACATCTCGCACAAGAGGCCCAAGGAGATCCTCGTGGGTTTGAACAAGCGCGACGCTAACGTCCACGACCTCTACCGTGTCGACATCGGGACCGGCGCCATGAAGCTGGTCGCTGAGAACAGGGACAACCTCGCGGGCTTCACGACCGACGACGACTTCAACGTTCGTATCGCGAGCAAGATCAACGACGACGGCTCGAGTGAGATCCTCGAGCCCGACGCGAAGAAGCGCGGCACGTGGAAGAGCCTCATGCACATCCCGTTCGACGATACCATGGCGACCTCGCCCATCGACTTCAGCAAAGATGGCAAGGCCATGTACTTGCTGGATAGCCGCGAGCGCGACACCGCCGCCCTCTACAGCTACGACTTCAAGAGCAAGGAGAAGAAGCTCATCGCCGAGAGCAGCGCGGCCGACGTGAGCACCTTCATCATCCATCCCACCGAGCACACGGTCCAGGCGGTCGGCTTCGACCCAGGACGCATGACCTGGAAACTCCTCGACCCGAAACTCGAGGCCGACTTTGCAGCATGGAGGTCCACCGATGACGGCGACCTCGCGGGCGCCAACGCGTCGCTCGATCAATCGAAGTGGCTTCTCACGTTCGTGCACGATCAGGGCCCGACGACGTATTATGCGTACGACCGCGCGACGAAGACCTCGAAACTCCTCTTCGTCAGCCAGCCGAAGCTCGAAGGCGCGCCACTCGCCGCCATGCAGTCGGTGACCATCCGGTCGCGCGACGGTCTCAATCTGCCAAGCTACTTGACCCTGCCCCTCGACGCCGTCGCACTCCAGGCGACCAAGCCCGCGAAGCCCTTGCCGATGGTGTTGCTGGTTCACGGCGGCCCCTGGGCGCGCGACAGCTGGGGCTTCAACCGCTCGCACCAATGGCTCGCCAACCGCGGCTATGCGGTCCTGAGCGTCAACTTTCGCGGCTCGACTGGCTTCGGGAAAGCCTTCGTCAATGCCAGCAAAATGCAGTGGGCGGGCACCATGCACGACGACCTCCTCGACGCCGTCGACTGGGCGGTCAAAGAGGGCATCGCCGACCCCAAGCGCGTCGCCATCATGGGCGGTAGCTATGGAGGCTACGCGACGCTCGTCGGACTCACTTTCACACCCGAGGTGTTCGCAGCTGGCGTGGACATCGTTGGTCCGTCGAACCTCGCCACCTTGCTTGCAACGATTCCTCCCTACTGGGCGCCCGCTAAAGCGTTGTTTACGAGCCGCGTCGGCGACATTGCGACCGAAGAAGGGCGCGCCAAGCTCGCCGAGCGCTCACCGCTCACGAAGGCTGACAAGATCGTAAAGCCGCTGTTGATCGGTCAAGGCGCCAACGACCCGCGCGTGAAACAAGCCGAGTCCGACCAGATCGTCACAGCCATGAACGCCAAGAACATCCCGGTGACATACGTCGTGTTCAGCGACGAAGGTCACGGCTTCAAGCGGCCGGAGAACAGCATGGCGTTCAACGCGGTCGCCGAGGCGTTCCTCGCCAAACACCTGGGCGGGCGCTTCGAGCCCGTAGGCGACGACTTCGAGGGTTCATCGATCGTCATCAAGAACGGCGCCGAGCTCATCCCGGGTCTGCCGAAGCCGGTGGCAGCGCGATGAAAACGAGGCTTGCGCTGTGCTGGCTGCTACTCGTTTCGGCGTGCGGCAGGTCGACGGACGCGACGCCCGTCAAAACGGACGGGACACCGCGAAGCATCACGGCTGAAGCTTCGATCGCACCGGCCAAAGCGGAGCTCGCCATCATCGCCCGGCGCGACCTATTCAACGCGCCAGACCATATCGAGCCTCGGCTTTCACCCGACGGCAAGATGCTCGCTTGGCTTGCGCCAGTTGGCGGTATCCTAAACGTCTGGGTGGCTCCGGCGACCGCGCTTGATGCCGCTAAAGCGATCACGACGGATTCGAAGCGCGGTATCCGCGTCTATCATTGGACCTACGATGGTCGTCACATCATCTACGAGCAGGATAAAGACGGCGACGAAAACTGGCACTTGTATGTGCTCGATGTCGTGACCGGCGAGACACGCGACGCCACTGCGTTCCAGGATGTGAAGGCGAGCGTGGTCGCCCTTTCACCCCTCAAGAAGTCGAGCGCCGTGGTGGCGCTGAACCGACGTGACCCCGAGTGGGAGGACCTCTTCGAGCTCGATCTCGACAAAGCGACCTTGAAACCCCTATTCGAGAATCGTTCGAGGCTCACCGACCTCCGCGTCAGCGACGACTACAAGCTATTGGTTGGAGATCACCAGAACGACGACGGCGGCAAGGACATCGTTCTGGTCGAGCTCGGCAAGAAGGCGCCGAAGCCCAAGAGCATCGCAACTGTCCGCTTTGGCGACGAAGTGACCACCTCGACCCTTGCGTTTTCAAGCGATGCCAAGACCCTCTATCTGATCGACAGCCGGGATCGCGATACCGCCGCCCTTATGGCGCTCGATCTTGCGACCCGCAAGCTTCGCTTGCTCGCGGATGACGCCAAAGCGGACGTAGCCGATGTCATCTTGCATCCTGTGACCAATGCACCCCAGGTCGTGACATTCGAATACGACACGGTAAGCACCGTTCTGCTCGACAGCGATGTCGCCGCCGATCTCACTACCCTGCGCGCGGTCGAGCCCGGCAACATCACCTGGACGTCCACCCTCGACAACCGCCATTGGGTCGTGACCTTCGCGGGTACCGACACGCCCTACCGCTTCTACACGTACGACCGTGACACGCGCGAAGCACGCTTCTTGTTCTCGGCACGCAGCGTGCTCGAGAAGGCGCAGCTCGCGCACCGCAGAGCCGTCGTCATTCCTGCCCGCGATGGCGTACCGCTGGTGTCTTACCTCACCTTGCCGTTCGCGACACCCCGCGAGGACACCCAGCTGCCCGAGCGGCCGTTGCCGATGGTGCTCTACGTGCACGGCGGTCCCTGGGCGCGCGATTCCGAGGGCTATGAGCCAGTCGCGCAGTGGCTCGCAAATCGCGGCTACGCGGTGCTGCAGGTGAACTACCGGGGCTCGACCGGCTTCGGGAAGAAGTTCGTGAACCTCGCCAACCGCGGCTGGGGTGGCAGCATGCACGACGACCTCGTGGACGCCGTGAAGTGGGCGGTCGCTCAGGGCGTCACCAAAGAGGACATGGTTGGCATTTTCGGGGGCAGCTACGGCGGCTACGCGACGCTGACCGGGATGACCAAGACACCCAGCTTGTTCCGCTGCGGCGTCGACATCGTCGGTCCGTCGAACCTCGAGACCTTCATCGCGGCGTTCCCGCCCTACTGGAAGCCGTACCTGTCGATGATCTACGAGCGGGTTGGCGACCCGCGCACCGACGAAGGTAAGGCCTTTCTGCGTGAGCGCTCACCTCTGACTCACATCGACGCCATCAAGCGTCCGCTGCTCATCGCGCAGGGAGCCAACGACCCGCGCGTGAAGCTCGCCGAGTCAGAGCAGATCGTCGCGGCCATGCGCGCGAGGAAGATCCCGGTGACCTACGCTGTCTTCCCTGACGAGGGTCACGGCTTTGCGCGACCAGCAAACCGCTTGGCCTTCTTCGCGCTCGCTGAAGAGTTCTTGGCGAAACATCTCGGTGGCCGCTTCGAGCCGGTGGGCATGGACGGCAACGGTTCTTCGATGCAGGTCGCTAGCGATTAAGGTGCGACGCGAAGGAACGTTCGCCACCAGCGACCGCGCCGTAACTCTGCCTGACGTCGTGGCGTCGGTCGTCGGCACAACCCGACGAGAGCGGGGCCGATAAGCAGGCGAAAGACAGCGGAGAGCTTGCGCTTGAACGCCGAACCAACACGACCAGGTTTTATCGTCCAAGCGACCGAGGTGGTCGCCCCAACACTACCCGGTGCCTCCGCCCCGATTGCCGCGCCCGCTCCATCGAACGCCCTCGTCCCAGTCAAACCGCAACTGCCGGCAATACCGGCGGCTAGGTCGCTCTCGCCAGCGGGTCTCATTCTGCCTGGTGCGGTTGGCTCGACGTGGTTGCTCAGTATGGGCTTGGCGCTCACCCAGGGCGCCTCTCTGCCGCTACTCGCGGCGGTGGCTGCTGCGGGCGTCAGCTCGGCGTACGTCATCGGCCGTGAGCTCCTCAACCGCAACGCCACCAGTCTACCGGTCGATGCCAAGATGGCCGAGACCCACTTGAGCTATGCAACCAACGTAACCCTCGACGCCAATCTGCGCGTCCAGCACGCCTACAGGTTTGTGCACTCCGTCGATACCGTACCGGCGACCGACGCTGAGCGGCTGCTCGCGACCTTGCCACGCGGGCGCGATTGGGGCGTGCGCAAGAAGCTCTTCAAGCGCGAACCGATCACGAAGAGCATGATCCTCAAGTCCATCGGCCTCGGTGATTGGTCCCAGCCATCTTGGACACCGTACGACGTCGAGGTCGTGCTCAATGCGTTGCACAAGCTCGGCCCCGTTACCGAAGCCCAACGCTCCTCACTGCGACGCAGCGCTCTACAGGTCGTCAGCGAGTCCAAAGGGCGCTCCGAAAAGAAGGCGACATACCTCGCGGATCTCGACGCCGCAGTGAACGAGCTCTGCCGGCGTGCACCGGCCGCGGTCGCCGACCACGCCCGAAGCACCGAAGCCTATACATAGGGCCCCGGTGGGTTGGATGAGTACCCTTCAAGACGCTGGGCCTTCACGGCCAGGCTCGCGAGCGGACGGGGCGTCGCACCAGATGTCGCGCTTACGACTCACGTGAGATAACGTTCTGGCATGAGACCAATGATGGCTGTCGTGATTGCCGTAGCGGCCACGGCTTGCGACGACAACGACGCTGATTCGAAAACGGCGAAGGCCGCTGATGCGGCGGTCGAGCAGCGCGTCGCCGCTCTCGAAGCTTCGGTCACCGCCTTGCAAGAACAGGTGCAGACGCTCACTGCGTCTGCGGCCGCGCGGGCCGGCACGGACGCGGCGCTCGATGCGCGCATCACCAACACAGAAAGCCAGCTCGCCGCGCTGCAGGCGAGTGACGCCGCGCGCGCCACCGCTATCGTGGCGGCGGCTCAGCAAGTCGATGGACTTTTATCGCGGACGTCAGCACTCGAGGCGGGAGCGTTGGACGTGGTCGACGGGGCGGACCGCATCATCGGGCCGTTCATCGACAACCCGCTCGTATTCGTGGACGCGGGTACGGGCGATGTTGCCCAGGCGATCGATGCCCTCTATGTGCTTTATGACGGTCTCGACTGCACAGGTAACGCCTACGTGGCATTCGCCACCTTGCCGGCCATCTCCAACGTCGCCTTGTTCGATAGCGCTACGGGAACCTACTACCGACGTCTCGACCCCACAAACGACGCGCCGAGCGCGGCCCAATCTTACCGCACCTGGGGGATGCTAACGGGCAGCGCCGAGCCCTGCGCCAACTTCGGGCCTGCAGTGGCCGCAACGCGCGTCGGCGATATCATCTCTCCGATCGGCCAGGTCGCACCCTACACACCGGGGGTTCACGTCACGACGCGGCCGCGGTGAGGCACCAGAGCAGCACGCATTGTTTCGTACCTTCTTGGCGTTGCGGGCGCGTGCCGCATCGCGTTGTTCCTCGCCGAAGGTGATGAAGATCACGGGCGTTTCCGCGAACTCCCGTATATGTCTTTTACTACGGATGTCGTCTCGCCGCCCTAGCGTCTTGTGGCTCGTCTGGCTCAGCGTTACGGCAGGGTGCGATCCGCGGCTCGCCTTGGTCGACAGCGCCGTCATCACCTGCGCGCAGCAGAACGATTGCCCTGGAGATCTCATCTGCGTGCGCGATGTCGGCCGCTGCTCACCGCGCGGCTCTCCGTGCACTGAAGAACGCGGAGACGGCGTCTATGCGGCGAGCGACGGGAACACGTGCGTACGCGACGATGGTGAAGGGACTTGCAGGCAAGGCGCATGCACCCGTTGCGGGGACGGCAGAACAGAAAACGGTGAGGAATGCGACGACGGTAACGACGACTCTGAAGACGGCTGCACGATCCGCTGTGAGATCGCGGTGTGCGGCGATAGCCGACTCACATCGCCTCCGGAGGCTTGCGACGACGGCAACGATAACGACAACGATGGCTGCGCTGCGTGTCGGCGAGTCGAGTGGGACGCGCAGCTCGCCTACGGAATTGGTGCCCGCCGGTCCGAGTTGCCAGCCTTGAGTCTTCCCAAGGTGACCGCTATCGCGGTCGGGCGCTCCGGCCTCGTCTATGTGGCGACGCAAGCAGAAGACGTCGTCGGGGCCATCTCGGTCACCTCCGGGACGCTTTGGTCCATCTCGGAGGCATCGCAGGTCATCGTTCGTGTCGCTGGTCTCGAGACCGCAGGCCCGCTCGTGCCGCTTCGCGAGACCCAGTCGGCGAGAGGCGTCCCCCTGCCGCCGATCACAGGGATCGCGTTTGGCGAGCGTGACGTCATCTACCTGTCTCTGTCTGGGCTCGGCCTTGCGCACATCGTAGCCATCGAAGATGGGACGATGCGCATCATCGCCGGCACCGGAGAGATCTGTACTGCCGCGACCAACGACGCCTGTGGCGACGACGCTCCCGCGCGTATCGCGCGACTCCGTGACCCGGGACCGCTGGCCTTCGATGGAGGCGGCGAGTTGTATTTCGCCGATGGTCCCGGGATTCGCGTCATCGCTCGTGACGGTACACTGCGGACGTTCGCGGGCGGCGGCGTCACATGTACGAGCGGTGCGTGCGGCGACGGAGACCCGCCGTTCGAAGCGAGCTTTGGCCGGATCACCGGGCTGGCCTTCGATGTCGGCAACAATCTCTACGTGACCGATGCAGGACAAAACCGTCTGCGGCGTATCGGTCGCGGCGTCGCAGGCGGAAGGCCGCCTGCGGTTGAACGCTTACGTGACGTCGACGCGGCAAGCGCGGTCGCGACCGTAGGCAACCAAATCTACTATGCGAGTGGTGTCGACGGTGCCGGGGTGAAGATCTACGATGCTGCCGGCGATCGCCCGTTTCTTGGCAACGGCATCGCTTGCGCGGACACGCCCTGCGGCGACGCGGGCCCCGGCGGAGACGCAGAGGTACGCAACGTCGTAGCATTGGCGCCCGCGATAGACGGCGCGGTGCTGGTCGCGGACGCGGGCCTCGCGTCAGTCCGACGGGTCGCCGACGGTATCGTGCGCGGTGTCGCAGGTGGGCGTCCGCCGAGCATCGTATCCGGAGCCCTCGCGACCAGTAGGGGAATCGGCGCGACGGCGATAGCGCCTTTGCCCGCGGGGGATTTGGCGATTGCCTCGAGCGATCTGGTTTTCCGCTATCGCGCAACGACCGGAACGCTCGAGCACATCGGCGGAGCTGGCTCTATTTGTCGCGGAGTCAAATGCCGCGCGGAGGGCGATGCTCTGACCGTCGGCTTCGAGGCCATCGCCGACATTGCAACGTTTGGGGAGACAATCTTGATCGCCGACGCGGGATCCCGGCGCGTCCTCGAGCTCGCCGAAGGCACCGTACGTATCGTCGCGGGCAGCGGGGATGCATGCGCGACCGAACCCTGTGCTGATGTCGCGGACGCCCGCACTCTGCCGCTCACCGCACCACGCGGCCTCACGGTCGACGCGAACGGCATTTACATCGCGAGCAATCACACCGTCTGGCGGGTGGATCGCAACAGCGGCGCGGCGACGCGTGTTGCAGGCTCGACCTCTGGCTATAGCGACAACGCAGACGCCCGCAACGCGCTCTTTGCATGCGCGCTGGACGTCGCGGTGGCTGACGACGGGGCGCTACTCGTCGCAGACCTCGAGAACTGCGCTCTACGACGCATCGACGCCGCCGGTGTCACGACGCTCATCCGCGACGACACGAGCACCTGTGACGCGCTCGCCTTCGAGCCCAACTGTCAGGGACTCTTTACTCCGACGTGCACGGGCATGTTGCTGCCCACCTCCATCGAAGCGCATGGCGACCTCCTCACGTTGGCGAACGCCTGCGAGAACATCGTGGAAGACCTTACGCTCAGCGCTCCTACGCTGCGAACGCGACGCGCTGGCGGCTCGCTGTCCGCGCTCGAAGGCTCGCTCGCGACCGACCTCCTGATCAACCAGCCGCGCTTCACGCACGATAGCGGTGATCGCTTGGTCGTCATGGACACTGCGGTCTCAGCGTCACGCGTTTGGCGTGTCGACGGCACGACCGCTCGGACGACGACCATCGTTGGTGACGTTGACGGTGGTATCACCGGGCCCCCAAGCGTCGTCGAGCTCGGACCCATCGTCGGGGCGACGACGACGTCACCGGGCATCGCCTTTCTGCTCGATGCCGGCTACGGCGTGGTGCGCCGAACAACCGGTGGCGAGCGCGTCGAGACGGTCATCGGACACCGCTACGGCGTCGTGCCCGAGCCACTCAGTGAAAGCGAACCCCCGTCGGCCCCCTCACGTGTCTGGCAGCCGATGGCTCAGGTCGGAGGTGTCACCTTCGCGCCAGAGACCTCCTCGCTCATCGTAAGCGACGGTAGCGCATTGTTGATCACCAACATCGACGGCAACGATGCAGGCCTTTGGCGTACGCTTTTCATCCCGGTGAATGACCAGACCTCGGTGAATGTAGCGCTCGGTGCAGTCGCCGCAGCACCGGGTGGGAACGCGGTCTACGCCACGGACCGCGAGCGTCCCGTGGTCTACTCCGTCGCGACCGAAGGGGACTATCTCCTCATTTATGGCCAGGCCAGCATCATCGCGGGCCGCGACGGCTTCGTCGGCAGCGATGGCGATGGTGGGCAGGCGCTCGACGCCGCTCTCGACAAGCCGAGCGCGCTTGCAGTGTCGAGGAGCGGCGCACTTTACATCGCCGACATCGGCAGTCATCGGGTTCGTCGTATCGACACCAATGGCGTGATCACGACCGTGTTGGGAACCGGTCTTGCGAGCAACGCGGATGGCGCGCCGGCCGCCGCGATGCCCGTAGACAGTCCGAGTGGGCTCGTCTTCGATGCTTTCGACAACCTCGTGGTCACAGGACGGGACTCGGTGCGTCTGGTCTTCACCGACAGTGGACAATGCGGCGAGCCTTGCGGCGACTCGAGTGTCGAGACCATTTACACCAGCGCCGCGAGCCCCGCGCAGCGCGATCTCGCGACATGCCTATCGGCACCCTTTCTGGGGCCGACGCCGGACACGATCGACGTGGGCGATGCGTGCTCGGGCGCGGTCCTGCGCTTGACACGTCGCAACCCGAACTGACGCTCTGTTCGCTATCGCTAGCGTCTCACTCGTGTGCACAGCTTTGTCACGACGTCAGGGACGCGCCCGCAACGCGGTTTGCTTTGCGCTCGATATGAGTCGCAATCAAATCGAGGTAACAACCGCGAATGGCCGTAGGCGCGACACAGACTGGGTTTCCGAAGGACTTTCCGACGATCATCGATTCCGGAGGCCTGGGTAAAGGGCAGGCGCTCGGCGGCTTCGGCGGTGACGCAGGCCTCGACCGCAACGGCCACCAGGCGGCCGTACGCCGCAATCCCGTCATTCTCGTGCACGGCAATGGTGGCAACGCGACGCACGCGACCTGGGGAATGACGACGCTCCGCGATCAACTCAAGGGTGCGGGCTACAGTGACTGCGAGATCTGGGCTCTCGACTACCTTGGGCGCGGAAACACCGCAGCTTCGCTCCCGAACCCCATCTCCGAGAACGTTAACGACCTGCGCCAATTCATCGACCAAGTCCGCGCGTACCTCGGCGCCAACAAGGTGGACATCATCGGTCACTCGTTGGGAGCGAGTCTCGGGCGCGCTTACCTCACGGGCTTGCAGAGCGACGGCACATGGGATCCGGCGCAGCGGCGCTTTGACGTGGTGGGGACTCTCATCGTCTTGGGAGCAGCCAACTACGGGCTGGGCAAAAACGGCCCCGGCGAGTTCCGCACGGGCTCGCCCATCGAAGAGGGCCTGCACAAAGTCGGCGACGTCATCGACGACACGCCCTACGGCTCGACCACGCCGCCACCACCCTACGATCAAGTCACGGCCCTCGACGATAACTCCATCACCTACGGCGCGTTCATCGCCATAGGCGACTTCGTCGAGAAACAATTCGAAGGGACTGGCCGCTTGAACGGTGCCCACGTCAACAAGAGCTTCTTGTTCGAGGGCGATCCCCTCAAGCGACACGAGCTCTTGCTCAAGGATGCAGGGGTGTTTCAGGCGATTCTGCCGCTACTCAACCGCAGACGTTAGCCCCCGAGGGGTCGTGCCGCGCCAGCTAAGCGCGCTTCGACCCCGCATACAGATCGAAGACGAGCAGCTTGCAGGGAATGTTCCCGTTCAAGATAGGGATACGCTGCGTCGTCTTGAGACCGATGAACTTGTGCGGTGACGCGTCGACGACGAGCAAGGCCGCGCGCCAGCCCGAGAAGCGCTGCTTTAGCGTGTCGCCGATTTCCTCGTAGAGTTGACGGAGATTGCTCTCGCTCAAGCGTTCGTCATACGGCAAGTTGCTCACGAGAAGGCCGGTCGCGGCGGGTGGTGTGGCGTCTTGCATGCGCTGAGTAGCGAACGTCATGTTGCGCTCGACTCTGGCGGTCAGCGCGCTCTTCTGAGTCATCGCAACGTATTTCGCCTCGACGTCCGAGGCGACGAGGGGCATGGCGCACTGCTCGACGATAGCGGCGCGGGCGCTCTCCTGAACCTCGCGCCACAGTCCGCGATTGAAGTCTTTGTGCCATTCGAAGGCGAAGTCGCCCTTCTTGCGCAAGAGCAGCGGCGGGCGCTTCACCGCCATCAAGGCCGCCTCGATGGCGATGGTGCCGCTGCCGCACATCGGGTCCATGAAGGCCTGCGTGCCGTCGTAGCCTGCGAGCACGAGGAGCGACGCGGCGAGCGTCTCCTTGATGGGCGCCGGGTGGCCGGATTCGCGATAGCCGCGCTTGTGCAGTGACTTGCCGGTTGTATCGAGGCCCAGTGTGCAACGCCCTTTGTCCATGAAGGCAACGACGGTGACGCGACCATCGTCGGCGTCGACCTTGGGAACCTTGCCGAGCTTGAACTGGAAGACCTCGCGAATAGCCTCGCGCACCTGCGTGAGCACCGCCTTCGAGCCGAGTGGCCCGCGCTGATCGGCGCCCACCACCTCGACCTTGAAGCTGTGCTGCGCGTCGAAGAGCGACGGCCAGTTGATGCGCTGTGCCTGCGAATACAACATCACGGGGGTCTTCGCCGCGACCACCTTGAGAACCCGCAGGATGCTACTCGGAGTACGCAGCTTGAGATGCGCTTCGTAAAACTGGCGCTCGTCGGCGGTGAAGGCGACGGCGCGAAACAGCGGCTCGATGTCACGGACGCCGAGCGCGACGAGCTCTTGCAGCAAGGCGTCTTTGGTCTCTTCGGGACAGGTCGCGACCAGCCGGCGTTCGTTGCTCACACCCCGTACATATCAGCCGGCGATGAGCACCGTCATCGTTTCGAAACACTCATCGCCCCAGCGCGCTTTGTAGTCGACGTCGGAGCCCAGGTCGTAGAGCGCGATGCCCTCTGCGGCTACGCCCTCGATTGTCACAAGTTGCATGAGATTGCCGAGCCCAATGGCCGAATAGGCGTCGTCGTAGGCGAACTGAAGACCGCGGTAGGTCGAGGCGAAGAGGCCGCCGAGGATGTATCCGACGTCACGCTCGTCGTGCCGCGCAAACCACAAGCGCAGGGCGCGCCGTCGGAGCAAACGCGCGGTCTGCAAGCGGTAGTGCAGCGCCATGGCGCTCGACGCGAGTCCCACGCCTTCTTTGCCCTTCCAGCTGCGCCGGTCGACATCGAGAACACGTTCATAGACCGCTTCAGCGGACGCATCGTCGGCGACCAACTCGAAGGTCAACCCCATGGCCTTGGCCTTGTCGCGCGATCGCCGCAAGCTCTTGCGAAAGTCTCTCGACCGCCTGGACAAGAACCCGTCGGCTCCGTCCTCGAGAAAAGCGCGGTAGCGGCGGGTACTCTCGCCGCGGTGGAGGCGATAGTAGGGCCCGAGGTCGGCGAGCAGGGCGTTGAAGGCGCGCGAGGCGGGAACGATGCCGCCCACCGCGCAGAGCTGCCAGGAGCGCCGATGGGCGCCAAGCAGGCCGCGCAGGTCGAGTACCATCTTCTCGGGTGACGGGCCGATGAGCGGCGACGGAAAGCCCCAGGACAGCTCGAGGGGCATCAAGATGCGCTGCGCGCGCGCATCGAGTGCGAACGCGAGGTACCCGTTGTCCGTGCGCCAAACGAACGGGTCTTGCTCTGGCGCGAAGGCGGAGTGCGCCGGCAAGATCCAATCGCTCGCCGAACAATAGAGATCGATCTCCGGGGTTTTCGCCACTGCGGCGTCGAAGGCGGCGCTTTCGGCGTCGAGGTCCTCGAAGCTGAGCGATTGCATCAGGGCGCGTTGCTGTCTTTCCCGCTTGCCGCGACAGGAACGTACGTCGGCGCGATGAAATCAGGGTGCGTCGGGTAGACGTAGCTCTTGTAGGCACGCATGTCGGGCTTGCCAGAGGCGACCCAGGTGTTGATCCAGAGGGTGGCCAGCACATCCGCCGCCGTCGCCAACCGCTCGGTGATGCGCGACTGCAGATACGGCAGCACGACGCTCGCTGGCTTTCGCGTCGCAGGCTTCTTCTTGTCGCCTTTCACGGTGACCGCGTAGCGCGCATCGAGGTCCCGGATCTCCTCGACGTAACGCAAGGCATCGAAGCTCTCGGCGAGCGCGATAGCGAGTGGCTCGTTCCCTTGGCCCGTCAGCGCGCTCAAGGCCCGCGCCGGTTGGGTCGCGAGGGCCACGGCAAAGACATCGGCCTCGAGCTGGAGCGGTGCCGCGCTCACCAGCTCGCTCTCGAAGTAGGCGTGGATGCCGCCCTGTCCGGTCTTCCAGCCGTCATGGTCATCGGTGTTGTGGTGCGGCTGCGACAAGTCACCAACGAAGTGCGAGAGTAAGCCCGCGTAGAGAAGAGCCTCGTTGACGCGCTCCTCGAGCTGCTTGCCTCCAGCGAGCTCTGCCGGCGGGAGCTGCTTCACCTTCTTCAAGGCCGCCGTCATCGCGGCCGCGAGCTGCTCGACGCGCCACGGCGCCGTACCAACGTCGCTCGCTAGCTCGAGCCCACGCGCCTTCGCCAGGAGAGCCGCCTCGGCGTAGGTGCGCGGGGCCTGCGCGTACGCGAGCGAAGGCAAGATCTTTTCCCAATCGATGTAATGCGTCGGCGCATTCACCTTGGCGTGCTCGCCGCCGCGCCAGACGATGTCGGGTACGTTGGACAGGTGCGCGAGCATGTGCTCGCGAGCGATCAGCGGCGCCGCGAGCGACGGATCGTCCATCATGCGCGCGGCGACGAGCCGGGCGGCGACCCGCGTCACCACGTCGTGGCCGCGCTCGCCCCAGGCGAGAGCACGGCCCGACACGCATGATAGCGCGACGACAACGACGACGAAGCGCATCACTCGATGAAGAAGTCGGGGATGAGCTTGGCGCCTTTAACGACCGCGTACTTATCGAGGTCTTTGACCCCCGCGCCCTCGAGCACCTGGTCGTCGATGAAGAAGTTGCCCGTCGTCTTGCGGCTGTCGCTCGTCAAGATGACGTGCGCCGCGTCCGCCATGATGTCGGGAGTGCGTGAAGCGTTCATCATGTCTTCACCGCCGAGCATGTTTACCGCCGCAGTGGCGATGGTGGTGCGCGGCCACAACGCGTTCACGGCCACGCCTTGGTCACGAAACTCTTCCGCCATGCCGAGCACGCACATGCTCATGCCGTACTTCGCCATGGTGTAAGCGACGTGGTTCTTGAACCACTTGGCTTGCATGGACAGTGGCGGTGAGAGGTTCAAGATGTGCGGGTTCTTGCCTTTCACGAGGTGGGGCAAGCAGGCCCGCGACGTCATGTACGTTCCGCGCACGTTGACGCCGAACATGAGGTCGAACCGCTTCGGCTCGGTCTCGAGCGTTCCGGTAAGCTGAATGGCGCTCGCGTTGTTGACACAGATGTCGATGCCGCCGAAGACCTTCACGGCCTCGGCCACCGCAGCTTGGATGTTGTCTTCGTTGCGTACGTCGACAGTCAACGGCAACGCCTTGCCACCGGCCTTCTCGAAGTCCGCCGCCGCGGAGTGAATGGTGCCTGGCAGCTTCGGATGCGGGTCGGCGGTCTTCGCGGCGATGACGATGTTCGCCCCGTCCCGTGCTGCCCGCAAACCGATGGCGTAACCAATACCGCGTGATGCGCCAGTGATGAAAAGAGTCTTGCCTTTGAGAGTGCTCATCGTCCCACGAACTCCGCTTTCTTTTTGTCGACGAACGCGGTGACACCGCGCTGGAAATCTTCACCGGCCGCGCACGCTGCAAACGACTCGGCTTCGAGTTGTAGCTGCGTATCGTAGTCGTTTTCGAGCGAACGATTGATGAGGTTCTTGGTGCGTCCGAGCGCCGCGGTCGGACCAGTGGCGAGACGTTCGGCGAGCGCGCGCGTCTGTGCGTCCAGCTCTGCGGCGGGCACGACGCGATTGACGAGCCCAATGGCGAGCGCCTGTTTGGCGTCGAAGCGGTCGCCGAGCAACGCGATCTCCATGGCACGCTTGACGCCGACGAGACGGGGCAAAACGTACGTCGAGGAGCCGTCGGGGCTCACACCGATGTTGGCGTATGCGAGTGTGAAGTAACTGTCTTCGGCGACGATCGCGAGATCGGCGGCCATCATGAGAGACAAACCAAAGCCCGCCGCCGCGCCGCGCACGCTCGCGAGAACCGGCTTGGGCATCCGTCGTAGCGACGTCATCACTGGGTGCAAGCGGGACACGAATCTCTCGAAGAGCACACGGCGGTCGGTCGCGTTCGGCGTTGCCGCCATCGTCTCGGCGAAGAACTTCACGTCCCCACCAGCCATGAAGTGTTTGCCAGCACCGGTCAGCACCACTGCGCGCACCGCAGGGTCATGCTCGACGCGCGAGGCCGCCGCCCCCAGCTCGTCCATCATGGCGGTGTTCAAGGCGTTCAACGCTTCGGGACGGCTCAAGGTGAGCGTCGCAATAGCGTTCTCGATACGGACGTCGACTGTGCTCATTTGGCCCTCGCGCGCGGCAAGATGTTCATCAGCTTGGAGATAATGCCGAGCATGATCTCATCGGCACCTCCGCCAATCGAGAGCAAGCGTGCATCGCGGTACAGCCGGTTGATGCGCGACTCCCACATGTAGCCCATGCCGCCCCAGAACTGCAGGCACTTGTCGGCGACCTCGCGCGAAAGTCGGCCGGCTTTGAGCTTCGCCATGCTCGCGTATTTGGTGACGTCTTCCCCACCGACGTACAGCTCGGTGGCCCGATAAACGAGCGCGCGTAGCGCTTCGATCTCGGTCGCGAGCTCGGCAAGCGTGAAGTGTACGACCTGATTGTCAATGACGGGCTGACCGAACGTACGGCGCTCGCGCGTGTACTCGATGGTCCAGTCGATGGCGTTGGCCATCGGGGTCACGGCGTTGGCCGCGCCCCAGAGACGCTCTTCTTGAAATTGGAGCATCTGGTAAAGAAAGCCCGCGCCCTCTTCGCCAATGCGATTGGCCTGCGGCACACGCACGTTCTCGAAGAAGATCTGCGCCGTGTCACTCGCCCACATACCGAGCTTCTTGAGCTTGCGTTCGATAGTGATCCCCTGCGTCTTCATGGGCACGCAGATCAGCGACTTGTTCTTGTGCGAGGGCCCATCACTGGTGTTGGCGAGCAGACAGATCCAGTCGGCCTGGGTGCCGTTGGTGATCCACATCTTGCCGCCGTTGATGACGTAGTCGGAGCCGTCCTTCACGGCGGTGGTCTTGATGCCCGCGACATCGCTGCCGGCGCCAACCTCGGAGACGCCGAGGCAGACCACGTAGTCGCCAGCGACGGTCGGTGCGAGAAACTCCTTCTTGAGCGCGTCACTGCCGAAGCGCGCAAGAGCCGGAGTGGCCATGTCGCTCTGCACACCGATGGCCATGGGGATGGCGCCGCACAAACAATGGCCAAGCTCCTCGGCGAAGACGACGCTGTAGGAGAAGTCGAGTCCCATGCCCCCGTATTCGGTCGGCTTCGTGATGCCGAGCAGACCGGCGCTCCCGAGCTTCTTGAAGAGCTCGTGGGCGGGGAAGATCTCCGCGGCCTCCCACTCCTCGACGTGGGGATTGATGTCGTTGTCGACGATCCGGCGAACGGTGCGTCGCAGCTCTTGGTGCTCGGTTGTGAAACGCATGGACGGCGAGCTTACGCCACGGTCAGCCGGCGATCTACCCACGAGGCCCGAGCGGCGGAGTCAGGCGTTGGTTCCCAGGCCGCGCACCAAGGTGCAGAACTCCCGCGCCAACAGGAAGGTCAGCTCGACGCTCCCAAGACGCACCCGCGATCCCGTAACGATGCCAGTTGGGATGTCGCGCGGCAGCCTGACGTCGTCGACGTAGGTACCGTTGGTCGAACCCAGGTCGCGGATGACCCAAGGGCTGTTTTCACTGTATGCTATTGAAGACACCTGCGCGTGGCGCCTCGACAGAGACTCGTCGGGGATGATGACGTCGTTCTCCGACGTGCGGCCAATGCAAATGGGCAGGTCGAGCCGCTCGCCGGGCGCCTTGCGCAGGCGGAAGACGAAATACTGATGCAGCCACGAGCCGTCGACGCGGAGCTCTTCGCTGTTGAACGTGCCGCGCAAGGCGCTCGACGGGTGGAGGTTCGCGAGCGCACCGTAGTGAACGAAGAAAGCTTCACCGTGGAGAGCGCGGAACGTCTCAAGGTCGAGTAGGCGCGCGTCATGGTCGAACTCGCCGAGCCTGTCGGCGCTGACTGCCATCGCGCTCAAGCGCTGGCTCGCGAGCACTCTTTCCCCCACGACCTCATGTTCGCACAGCCCTCCTCGGACGGGTCACTACGACCTCTCCGGAGTATGGCATTGATCTCATCCACATGCATGATGGCGGTGGGCGCGTTCATCACGTCTGCGGAGGCCAAAAGCTCTGCGCGAACTCTGGTCATCGATTCGGGACGGTCGGTGGGTGCCTTGGCGAGGCACCGCATGACGAGGGCTTCCAAGGCGGGCGCGAGGCGAGGTTTGCGCCCGGAAGCAACGCTCGGCGGCACGGGCGTGACCGCCATGAGCCGGAGGATCATTTCCCCGAGATTGCGCGCGCTGAGCGGGGGGCGACCGCAGAGCATCTCGTAGAGCACGGCGCCGAAGGCGTAGACGTCGGTGCGCGCGTCGATTGCGTGGCCGCGCACCTGTTCCGGCGCCATGTAAGCCGGAGTTCCGAGCATCGTGCCTGCGGCGGTCGAATCGACGCGCGAAGAGCTTAAGCTCACTTTGGCGACACCGAAGTCGAGGAGCTTCACATTGAGCGCGCCGTGCGGCCCACGATTGCAGAAGACGTTTTCGGGTTTGACGTCCCTGTGGATGACACCAACACGGTGGATGGCTTCGAGCGCCGCGGTCATCTGCATCGCGATAGCGTACACGACCTCGAGGGGCGGTTCGGGCGCTCGGTCGAGCAGGGTACGTAGGCTCTCCCCGTCGAGGAGCTCCATGACGTACGCCAGGGCGGCGCCGTCTTCGATGACGTCGATGAGCCGGGTGACGTTGGGATGCCTGATGCCGCGCAGCGCTTTGGCCTCGCGCGCAAAGCGCACAGCGGTGGCCGACTCGGCGCCAAAGTGCGGATGGAGCACCTTCACCGCGACCCGCTTCCCGTTCAGTCGATCACGCGCCGCGTAAACTGAGCCCATGGTTCCGCGACCAAGCAACTGAAGACGTTCATAACGCTGCAGCGTGACCCGCGAGCGGGTCTGCGATGATGACGGCCGCGGTTGCGACACGATGGCGTGTTTCCTCCCGAATGGCGCTGGCGTAATGCTGTGCAGGTGGTGTGCCTATTTGAGATCTGACGTAAGCCATTGAAAAGACGTGACTTTAAATGACCATGGGACGTCGCGTCACGGTCAAAAGGCCCCACGTATGAAGTGCCCGATGGGAGTTTCGCCTCAAGAAGGTTCGTGAGGTAAGCCCAAGGGAGGCGGTAGATGTGTAGAGAAAGGTGGAGGATCTCGGGATGCGCCATTGGACGATGTTGGGGATGTTGGTCGCGGCAATGGCGTGCAGCTCGGATCGTGATCCAGGCGAGCAGCAAGGCGACGGAGACGGCGGCGACGGCGATCGCGAGGTTCAAACGAGCGCAACCTGCCAAGACCTTTACGACCGTAGCAACGAATGCCTGACCGACAACGGCTGCGGCGGCGCCTTCGACGAGGAAGAGTTCGTCGACAATTGCGACAGATCCCCACTCACGAGCCGTCAGATCGCTCAGGTCGTCGCATTGAGCTGCGACGACATCATGCTCGATCTCTGCCAGCAGAGCGCCGCCCTGTTCACTCTCGAGTGCTGCAAGCAGTTCTTCACCTGCCCGAGCGACCTCAAATGTGATCCGTTGCCGGACTCCGATGGCCAGGTTGGCGTCTGTATTACCGAGGACGATGCCTTCCCGCCGGGCGCCGCCACCTGCGAACAGGCGGGGGACTGCGATCCAGGCTTCACCTGCGTCGAGGGCTCGAGCAGCACGAAGTGCGTGCAAGTTTGCGCACCTTGATGACGCCGTGGCGTCTCTTGAAGCGGTGACGCACGCAACACCGGATCCCCGTTGACGATAACGAGTGCATAGACCTCTGGGGGGTGTCTGCCCTTCGGTTTCTCTATGAGCTCGTCGAGATCCGCCAACCTCGCCCGAAGCTCACTTAGGAGTGTGTGCCGTGGCGCTTTCCGTCAGCGACAAAGTAGCGATGGTCGACAAGATGTTCGCCGTCGTCGATGAGTGTGACTCGGGCCTCAAGCGACGGGCCGAAGGGCGTTTCCGTCCGAAGAGCCTCACCTACGCGATCGATCCCCGCATGGTGCTCGAGGTGCGCGCCTACTTCGACGACATGGCCCCAACCGGCTCTGCCGAGACAGCAGCTTTCGACAACGCCTTTGCCACCCTCGGCGAGGTCGTGCGCATGGTCTTCACCGCCCATCTGGACGGCGCCGTCTACGTGACCGTGAAAGAGCTCGCCCGCATGCGCCAGCTCATCGACCAGTGCCGCGCGGCGCTTCCGCAAGAAGCAGCCATGGCAGTCGCCTAACCATTCGAGACACTCCCGCCCTGGGGCGACCTTCGGGTCGCCAACGCGGTAGCGTCAACGAAAAGATGGCCCGGTCACTCCCGGGCCATTTTTTTTACATCGCCTCGTCGCTGTCGGCCTTCATGGTGCTCGCCATATCCTTCGGGCAGTTGTACGCGGTGCCCTTCAGATTCACGTAGCCACCGTTCTCGACCGTATCGGTGATGAGCACCCAGTTGGCGTTCATGCGGCCAGCGTCGTTGCGTAGCTCGGTCTCGGCCTTCTCTTGCGAGCCCTGCGTGGCGTCGACCGCGCTGATCGGCTGGCAACCATTCACCTCGGCGCGATCTTTGGCGACGTGCACACCGGCACCCGCCATCGTCGTCCTCGCACAACCTGCGAACAATCCAACAGCCAACGTTCCTACGACCAGAAGAGAAAGTTTCATGGCCGCGCATCATGTGGCAGTCCTTGAGACGGCGCAACTCGCACATGCGCCAAAGGGGGTAGTATGCGTTGGTCGGCTCTCGGATTCCTGGCGCTCGCGGTGCTCTTGGCTTGCAAGGCGGAGGCGCAGACACAAGCTGGCCGCACGACGCCTGGCAGCGAAGCACGCCCCCCGGCAAGCGACGAGTCGCAGGCAACGCCAACGAACTTGCGCGACTGCTACATGCGCATCGCCGTGACCAAGGTGAACCCCGACGCCATGTTTCTGGCGCGGCAGATTTGCGATCAGCTCTTCAAGAAGCTCGACCCCTCATCGCTCGCCCTCTACGACGCCAAAACGCAGAAATGCACCGAGTGGTTCTTCGATGGCGACGGCCGCTACGAGACCAGCGAGATGTATTGCGCCTTCGAGCCGCGCGCCGAGGCCAAGTACGTTTTAGCGTGCGAGGCCAAAGATGCGAAGTCGAAGCGCTTCTCGTACGCGGAGCTCAGCAGGGTCGAGCGCCGCTACGAGAAGACCAAAACGGCGGGCTTCGATCTCGGTCTACTCTTCACGAGCATGGCCGGATGCGTGGAGCACAAGGCGCAGCTTGGCTTGAAGTCGGACTAATAGCGCCGCGAGTGACGGCCTGCGAGTCGCGGCGCTTCGACACGACCCCTGCGGCCATCATGGCGAATTGGCCGACTTGGCTAGGTGTCAACGTCGTCGGCGCGAAGCAAGCGATGTCCTTCGAACACGGTGAGGACGACGACCCTTTTCGGTTCGACGCGGTAAATGACTCGGTAAGCTCCGACGACCACCTCGCGAATGTCGTCGCGTTCGAGCTCTTCGACGACGCGGCCTATTCGGGGCGTGCGACCAAGAGTGCGGACCCGCGACTCAACGCGACGGACCCACTTGACCGCGGCAGAGCGATTGTCGACCGCGATTCGTCGGGCGTTCTCGAGAAGGAGGTCAAGCGCGAGCGCAGACCACTCGACCTTCATTCGGGAAACTCGCGCTTGATTCGCTTGCGGGCTTCGTCGGTCGACATCGTGCGCCCCGCATCGGCATCGCGGAGACCTGCTTCGACGGACGCAATGAACCGGCTACGATAGCTGAGGGCATCGAATTCGGCGGGTGTAAGCACGACGGCAGACGGCTTGCCGTTCTGCGTAATGACCAAGGGGCGGTGCGAGTTATGAAGGTGCCGCAACATCTTCGAAGCGTTCGCCTTGAACTCGTTAAGCGGAACGATGTCCTCTGCGACGCTGATCGGCTTGGCCATGGTGTTCCTCCCTCCGGACCTGTTAACGGGTCTGAATTTAGCACCGCAAGACGTGAGGCGTCTATGCTAGGGGAGCAGTCGGCCGGGAAAGATGGCCGTCGCCAGCCTGGTGCAGAGTTGTACGCTATGTCGGTGTGGATGGTTACGCGTTAGAACTCCGAGAGTGATGCCGGCGACCTCGCGGCGCATTGACGCGAGGCTTTGCTGCCATCTTGGGCGCCCTACGCTGCGGTGCTGTCTCGAAGAACTAGATCTCGGCCAGGCGCAACGGCGGCGACGAGTTTGTTGAGCTGTTCAAGCGTCGGCATCGATGCGGCACAGCTTCTTGGCGTTTCAAAGACTGGGAGTGGCTGCGGACCTAAGGATCTTCTGGGACGCCGGCATGCCGGCGCAACCCCGTTGGCAGTTTGGTGCAGCGCCTCGCGCGCTCAGCACCGACATCGAAGTGACGAGTCAGACGTGAAGCGACGAAGCGAGGCAGTGCTGGAAACAAATGTATGCGTCAGCGGACTCGCACGACCGAGAGTGGACAAGACTCTCAGCTTGACGGACCGCCTCTATTGGCGACTGGGCGCTCTACCGGCGTTCGTTTACGCGACGCGCTACCTTAATGGGCTTCCATGCGATGGCGAGCTTGCGTTTCGTAGTGGCGCAGTCGCGCAAGTACATGTTGATCAACGTTTGGTACGGCAGCTCGAGCTCTTCTGCTAGGCCGCGGAAGTACTCAATCGTCGCTTCATCAAGTCGAATAGTGAGCTGACGCTTGAGCTTCTTGGCGTACGGGTTGGGCTTCGCCTTCGAAAAATCGTAGTGCTTTCTCATTTAGATCGCCGCCCTTCGTAATCGCGTTGCTCGAGTCGGTTCGCTTTTCGTGCCGAGATGATGCGGACGACATCGTCATCCTCGCGATAGCAGTGGCAAACGACCAGTACTCGCGGGGTGGCGCTGAGTCCCATTACGATGAACCGGTCTTCGTCCTCAGAATGGTCCGGGTCAGCGATCAACAGGGCATGGTCGTCGCTGAACACCGATTCCGCCTCTTCAAACGAAACACGGTGCTTGCGCTTGTTTATGGCGTTCTTGCGTTCGTCCCACTCGAAGCGCATGCGTAACTACGTTGTAGTTACAGGCACGGCGTTTGTCGAGTGGAAGCGCCCAATGATGACCCTTAGAGGCGCTCAGGTCGGCTTCAACTGGGAGGCGAAAAGCGACGTCGATGGATGCGTGTTGTTGTTGACAGCCGAGCCTCTATTGGCTTTGGACGATGTCCGTCGCTGGCATCGTGCAGACGTTGTGCGCTATGCCGGTGTGCTGGGCAACAGGCAAGAACTGCGTGAGTGTTGCCGGCGACTCGCGGCGAGCCGCGAGCCCTGCGGACATCGTTGATTGGGCCCCCATAAGGCCCACGGTCTTTGTGTGGCCGCGTTGGTATGCTCAACACCGCGGCGGCCACTGCGAAGCACTACCGGCCCCGAAAGGCCCCAGCGAGCGTCGTCGCCGAGGTTGTGCGCGAGTTCCTGCCGGAGCTGGTCGCGCATATGGCGCTGGGCGAATCCAGCATACCGGCCTTCGTGAAGGCCGAGTTCGAGGCGCTGCGTGCTTGCGGAGACCCAGCCTACGGTTTCACGCACCTCGAGTCAGCGGCGCTTCGACCCCTGCGGCCATCTTGGGGACTCGCACGACCGAGAGTGGGGAGATCTTCCCGCTTGACGGACCGCCTCTATCGGCTATTGGGCGCGGTGACTACGCGAGGCCAGGCATCGGCGGTGGCACTTGATCCCAAAACTTCGCCTCTGACCTAGCCCCCGAAGCGTCCAATCATCGCTCGGCCGCCGACAAGAGATCTCTTGCCAGCCGAGTGAAGCCGACGGGTCGCGGCACGTCGACGCGATAGGAGATGGCCGTCGCCGTAGGCGATACAGGGAGCAAGCTAAAGAAAGCGCATCAAGGCACGCGTTTGCTGCCCAGCAAAGAAGCGTTCGACCATCTGTGCTAGGTCGTCAAGGTTACTAGAGAGCCGCTCGATGTCTTCCGGATACGAGCTCTCGCCCAAATAGAGCGCCCCGCTGTTTTGTTGCGCGACACCGACCGCGATGAACGCATGGTCGTCGCGAACGCTCATCGCGACGGGGACGTGAGCTTTCCAAAATTCAACAACCGCTTGCCGCTGCTGCTCGTTCATCGCCGCCGCCAAATCTGCGATCTCGAACTCGTTCCAACTGAACGCCGCCTCAGACGCGGACGCGTAGTCGCGGTAGCTGAAGAACCAAGCGGTGTCGTCCGCGGACGCGAGTAGATCGAAAGAGCGACAGAAGCGCGCGAGCTCAGCGGGCAGGTTCGGGGGCAATGCCATCGTCTCCGCGCGCATCGTGGGCGGCTCGAAACGCCAGCCGCTCTTCACCAGCAGGGAGATTAGGTTGGAAGCCAAAGTAGCCTCAGCGGGTCCTGTTCTTTGCGATTCCCCCGACGGATATCGCGCCAGCTTGAACTCTGCCAGGTGCGAGGACGTCAGCGAACTCGATGGCTCGCTGCGGAATGACGGAGCGTGAGCTAGAGAAATGCCATCAACAAAGGGGGCGAGCTTGGCGCGACGTGGGCCTTATGGGCCCCCAATGTGGACGATGTCCGTCGCCGGCATCGTGCATACCTTGTGCGCTATGCCGGTGTGCTTCGCAACGCGCAAGAACTGCGTGAGTGGGGCCGGCGACTCGCGGCGCATAGCCGCGAGCCCTGCGGACATCGTGGATTGGCCGACACGGTGCCGCTACCAAATCGTTTCTACAATGCCAGCGCGCTGGATCGCCTCGTCACGGGTCACAATCTTTGCTCCATGAATCAAAGCCGTTGCGACGATCTGGCGGTCGGCGGGATCCCGATGGAAGGCGTTGCCGAGCTGCGTCGCGCGCACGGCGACAGCGGGTGTCAGTGGAAGCAATTCGATGTCGTGCTCGGCTAGCGAGCCTTCGATCCATTCGAGGGGATCGCGGTCCGCTTGAACTCGGCCCTTCTCAACAAGCACCGCAAACTCGAAACAGCTCACCGCAGCGATCGCGCGCCTTTTCGAGTTCTGTATAGCGCGCTTGGCTTTGGCGGAGAGCCGCGAGTCGTCCGAGCTGAACCACAGCCAAGCGTGGGTATCGAGCAATATCACCGTTCAACGTCCCATGCATCGTCGAGCGGTGAGACAATGTCGCCCGAAAAGACAAGGCTACCGCGGAGGGTCTTCTTACTCGGAACATCGACCGGAACGACCTTGGCAACGGGACGACCGCGCTTCGTTACAACGATGACCTCGCGGGTGCGCTCAACGCGATCGAGAAGCGCAAGACACTCGGCCTTGAAACGACCAGCAGCAATTTCGCGACGTGAGCGAGGCATATGGTCATGAGCTTATGACCATAAACAGCTTGCGTCAATAGCAGGGTCGGCGAATGTTAGATGGCGGTCGTCTGCCGACGCAGGCCGGTAACGAAGCCCCGGACTGCGATCTACACCAGGCAGATAAAGGCGCGACTGAGGCCTGCGGTGATCGGCGCCGAAGGCGCTGGTCTTGCCGCTATCCTCAGATAATCCAAAGAGGCGGTCCCCGTACCCGACGCGAATTCGCCGGGTACCCTCATTCGAGTGTGTTCGCACAACGAAAGGGAGACCGCCTCATGAGGTTTTACTGTGGGATCGACTTGGGTTCGAGGGCCGCGCAGCTATGCGTCGTCGACGAGACGGACCGTGTTTGCTTGCAGAGGAACGTGCCGTGCGAGCTCGGCGCGGTACTCGAGCAGCTCGAGCGCTTCGACCCGAAGCCCGAGGTCGTCGTCGAAAGTACCTTCAACTGGTACTGGCTCGTCGACGGGCTCATGGACCGAGGCTTCGATGTCGTGCTTGCGCACGTGCTGGGCCTCGCCGTGATCACCGCGGCCAAGGTGAAAACCGACAAGCGTGACGCGCTCACGCTCGCGCGCCTCCTGCGCCTCGGAGCCATCCCGAAGGCGCACATCTACCCGCGCGAGCAGCGGGGCGCGCGAGACCTACTGCGTCGACGCATGATCCTCGTGCGCTTGCGGGCATCGGAGTACGGCGCAATCCGCCGATTGCTATACCGCTATGGCGTACTTGACCACAACCGCCATAGCACCAAGGGACTCACCGATGACGCGCTCGTTGCTCGGTTCGACGACCCCTCGGTGAAGCTGCATGCCAAGCAAGAGATTGAACGCCTCCGGCTCTACACGGAGCAGATCGGGACCGTCGAGGCCGCCCTGCTCGCCGGCGTGCAGGAACGCCCCGACTTCCAACGCTTGCTCACCATGCCTGGCGTCGCGCTGATGCTGGGGCTTACGATCCTGTACGAGACCGGGCCGGTCGAACGCTTCGCGTCGGCTCGGCACTACAGCTCGTACTGCCGTGTCGTTCCCGGCATCGGCGCATCATCAGGTGTCGTCCGCCGTCGCGGACGGCAAAGCAAACAGGGTAGCCCAACGCTCAAGTGGGCCTTCAACCAGGCTGCGACGCACGCGGTGCGTAGCTACCCGCGCATTCGGACCTACTTCGACCGGCAGCTCGCTAAGCACGTCGGCCGCGCTGGCAAGCTCGTGGTCTACAACACCGTCGCGCACAAGCTGTGCGTCGCTGCCTTCCACATTCTCCGTGACCAAGTCGAATACAAGGAGGACTTGCTGTTTGCGTCGTGAAGCTGCTCGGCGTGGGGATGTGATCCCCGCCGCCTAATTGGAAGCATCGACTCCGATCTTGTGGATTGGGAGCTTCCTCACGCCGAGCTTTTCGCATCGTCGCAAACGCTGCCCGCACCATGAACCCGACCCGAATTGGCGCATGTCGAGCGCGTGACGCCCATCTTTCAAAGACTGGGAGTGGCTGCGGACCTAAGGATCTTCTGGGACGCCGGCATGCCGGCGCAACCCCGTTGGCAGTTTGGTGCAGCGCCTCGCGCGCTCAGCACCGACATCGAAGTGACGAGTCAGACGTGAAGCGACGAAGTGAGGCAGTGCTGGAAACCAATGTATGCGTCAGCGGACTCGCACGACCGAGAGTGGACAAGACTTTCCGCTTGACGGACCGCCTCTATTGGCTATTGGCCGACCTCTGCGCTCTTGTCGGGAAGCTGTAAGTGTAATACACTTATGCGGTGCGGTTTACCTGGGACCCAGACAAAGCGGCATCGAACGCCACCAAGCATGGCGTGACGTTCGATGAAGCTATGACCGTGTTTGCTGATCCTTTGGCTTGGATTGCGCCCGATGCAGTGCACCCCGACCGGAGTCTGATTACAGGCCAGTCCGGATCGGGAAAGCTGTTGGTCACGGTCTTTGCTGAGATGCACGACGACGAGATTCGAATCATCAGCGCTCGGCGCGCGACGAGCCATGAGAGGAGACACTATGAAGAAGGCTAGATCGGTCAAACATCGTGAGCCATCGCGTGCGTCGCTCGAGGAGATCCCGCCAATGGACTTCTCGAAGGCCCGCAGGAACCCGTACGCCAAGAAGATCGCCGAGCAAGGAATCACCGTTCAGGTTGGCAAAGGTCGACCAAGGAAGGTTCTGGAGGTTGGTGGGACGCAACCACGATCCGTTAGGTTTCCCGACGCCGTTTGGAAGCGCATCGAGAAGCGAGCACAGCAGCGCGGGATGACTCTACACGCCGCGCTTCGAGAAGCGATTTTGGCCTGGCTTAAAGACGTCGCGTGAAGTGCAGTCGGCCAATGAGAAAGATGGCCGTCGCCGGCCCGATGCAGAGTTGTGCGCTATGCCGGTGTGGCGCGCAACGGGTTAGAACTTCGTGAGTGAAGCCGGCGACCTCGCGGCGCTTCGACGCGAGGCTTTGCGGCCATCTTGGATTGGCCGCAGCCTTTGGGACTCCCGGTCTTGCGTTGGAGTAACTTTAAAGTTACGGTGCCGTTGAGCATGCCGACCGCTATCCAGAAGACCGTTCTTCACTACCGGAAAGCGGACGGTACGTTTCCGTTTCGAGAATGGGTCTCGGGTTTGAAGGAAGCGAAGGTTCGAGCGACGGTGGCGAACCGCATCGATCGTGTGAGCCTCGGCAACATGGGTCAGACGAATGACGTCGGGTCCGGCGTGCATGAGCTCAAGATCGATCTGGGACCCGGCTATCGGGTTTACTTCGGCAACGACGGCAAAGAGCTCGTCATTCTTCTATGCGGCGGCGACAAGTCGACTCAGGCATCGGACATCGAGACAGCCAAAACGTTCTGGGCGGACTACAAAGCGAGGAGCAAATGAGCAAAGCGGCAGCATCACATGACGACTGGCTCGACACCGAGCTAGCCAATCCCGAGTTCGCCGCGCACTACCTCAATGAGGCGTTCAGCGGCAGCAAGGACGAGTTTCTTGTTGCGCTCGGCAACGTCGTTCGCGCACGCGGCGGCATTCAGAAGATGGCTGCAGCCATCGGCAAGACACGGCCAGCGTTGCA
>JALHOP010000021.1 GCA_022842935.1 Myxococcota bacterium | reverse complement strand
CGCTCTTCCGATCTGACTTGCTGCTGCACCTCATCAAGCGCCACCACCTCGATGTTTTCGATATCCCCATCGCCTTCATCTGCGAGCGGTATCTCGAGTACTTGAAGGCCATGGAGGACGTGGACATCGACGTCGCGTCCGAGTTCCTGTTCATGGCGGCGGAGCTTCTCCAGCTCAAGTCGCGTATGCTGTTGCCACGCCCTGAGGGCGAGACGCCGGAAGAGGACGATATCGATCCGCGCGCGGAGCTCGTTCGTCGCCTCCTCGAGTACCAGAAGTACAAAGACGTCGCCGAGCGCTTTGGCTTGCTCGACCGCTTTGGCCGCGACCGATTTGGTCGTGACGCGGAACCGACGCCGCCGCCAGAGGGCGAAGCCCCGCTGAAAGAGGTCGGCTTGTTCGCCCTGGTGAAGGCCTTCCAAGCGTGCCTCGATAGGCAGAAGCCCGAGGTTCGTCATCAGGTCATGCTCGAGCAGGTCTCGGTGCGACAGCGCATCCGTACGCTGGTTCAGCGATTCGAAAGCCAGGAGCCCATGAGCTTCGAGAGCCTGCTCGAGGACGCGAAACGGCGTATCGACATCGTCGTGACGTTCCTCGCGCTGCTCGAGATGGGCAAGCTCAAGCTGCTGCGCATCTTTCAAAACGAAGAGGGTGTCATCTACGTGCACCCGAAGTTCGATGACGTGAGTTTGGCGTTCGCGCGCCTCGAGGGTCTAGATGAATCGCAATACGCTGGATGACTCCGAGAATATCGCTGAGAACGGGGACTCCGAGGTCGACGCATCCGCGGCAGGTGAGAGCCCTGTGCATGAGGCCGGCGACGCGGGTGTCGATGTGGCTCATTCTGACGTCGAAGACGGCGCTCATGTCGCCGTCGCGAATGATGCCAGCGGTGGGAGCGTTCCCCCCGAGGTATCCGCTGAAGCGCATGGCGAGGCTGTCCAGCTCGAGCTGCCGAATCTCGACGACGTTCGCGTCGAAGACTTCGTCGACCCAATCGAGGCCATCATCTTCGCTGCTGGAGAGCCGGTGACGCTCGGTGACATCAAGAAGGTACTCGAACGCACCTGGGCCGATGACCACGCAGCGCTCAAGGCTCACAAGCTTTCGCTTGCCAAAGATGCGTTGAAGCTCCTCAAGAAGCGTTGGGCGGAAAACGCTGATACGCGGGGCTTCAACCTCATTGAAGTCGCCGACGGTTGGACCTTCCGCTCGAACGCGAAGTGGGCGGGCTATTTGCGCTCGACGACCGAGCAGCGCCCGGTGCGCATCTCGCGGCCCGCGCTCGAGACGCTCGCCATCATCGCTTATCGCCAGCCCGCGACGAAGCCCGAGATTGACCACATTCGCGGCGTCGACTGCGGCGGTACCATTCGCTTGCTGCTCGATCGCAACCTCGTGCGCATCGTCGGCAAGCGGGACGAGCCAGGCCGTCCGATGCTCTATGGCACCACGAAAGAGTTCCTGAGCTTCTTCAATTTGCCGTCCCTCGGGCAGCTACCGTCGCTACGCGAGTTCAGTGAGCTGACGGAAGAGTCGCAGGAAGAGCTGACGCAGACGCTGGGTGAAATGCCCTCGCTCGACGACCTGAGCCGCAACGCGAAGAAGCTGCGCCTCGATGAGGAACCGGCCGTGCAGGCCCTCGACGAGGCCGTGTTGGGCCTTGACGCAACAGAGAACAAGACGCGCGATGCCTTTGCAAGCCAGGGCATCAGCATTGACCCGGCCGCCGAGCATCCCGCCGAGCCAGTCGTCGCCGATCGGGAGACCGGCACCTGATGGAAGAACGATTACAGAAGATCCTTGCCCAATCTGGTATCGCCTCGCGGCGAGCCGCCGAGAAGTACATCACCGAGGGCCGTGTCCGCGTTAACGGAGAGGTCGTCAGCGAGCTCGGCGCCAAAGCCGATCCGCAAAGCGACACAATCGAGGTCGAAGGCTACGGGGTGGTCACGGCGGAACCCCTTGTCTACCTCGCACTGCACAAGCCGATTCACGTGGTCACGACACTCAAGGACCCCGAAAAGCGCCAGACGGTCATCGACGTCATCGAGATGAGTCGGGCGACGGGGCGCAAGAGCTTCGAAGGCAACATGCCGCGCGTTTTCCCGGTTGGGCGTTTGGACTTCGATGCCGAGGGCTTGCTCGTGCTCACCAATGACGGCGCGCTGTCGAACGACTTGCTGCATCCGCGCTATCATGTGCCCAAGACGTACGTTGTGAAGGTCAAGGGCCGTCCTGAGCAGCGCGCGCTCGACCGTCTGCGGCGCGGCGTGCGCTTGCGGGAAGAGGACGGAACCACGTCGCGCCCGACCGCCCCGGCAGAGGTCAATGTGGTGCGCGAGAGCCCGGCAAACACCTGGCTCGAGGTGGTGATTCACGAGGGCCGGCATCACCAGGTCAAGCGCATGTTCGAGGCGATCGGCACGCAGGTCATTCGCCTCATCCGTACCGAGTTCGGTGGCATCGAGATGGGCGACCTGGACGTTGGGCACTGGCGGTTTCTCACCGAAGGTGAGGTCGAGCTGTTGCGGGCCTGGCGGTCGGGCAACGCGAGCGAGTTGCTCACGAAACGGCGAGGTCCTCGTACGAGCGAGATGCTCTTCTCGAAGGGTGCCGCAGCCTCGAAAACCTATCGACGCGAGGAGAAGGCAAGGGGGTACGGGGCTCCGCGCGAGCGGACGGGCCCAGGGGGGCCAAAGGCCGCGCGCGCTCGACCGATGTCCGATGGCCGAGGTCCGAGGCCCGAACGCGGTCGTCCGATGTCCGATAGCCGAGGCGCGAGGCTCGAACGCGGCAGACCGATGTCCGAAAGCCGAGGTCCGAGGCCCGAACGCGGCAGACCGATGTCCGAAAGCCGAGGTCCGAGGCCCGAACGTGGTCGACCGATGTCCGAAAGCCGAGGTCCGAGGCCCGAACGTGGTCGACCGATGTCCGATAGCCGAGGCGCGAGGCCCGAACGTGGTCGACCGATGTCCGATAGCCGAGGCGCGAGGCCCGAACGTGGCAGACCGATGTCCGATAGCCGAGGCGCGAGGCCCGAACGTGGTCGACCGATGTCCGATAGCCGAGGTCCGAGACCCGAGCGTGGCAGGCCGATGTCCGATAGCCGAGGCGCGAGGCCCGAACGCGGTCGTCCGATGTCCGACTCTCGCAGCCCCCGCCGCGGCCCCTCTGGTGGTGGCGCCGGGCCGCGCCCCGGTGGGCGTCGGCCAGGCGGTCCTCGACGCTAGCCGATCGCGGCCTGTCTCCGTTCGCTTGACCAGGCCCCCCCCGTCGTTAGAATCGAGACTCCGATGAGCGAAAAGCTCCGCAAGCTTAAAGATGAAGCCGCCCAGCTCGTTCAGAAGGGCAAGCTCGAGAAAGCCCTCGCGGTTTACGACGAGGTGCTCGCCGCTGACTCCGGCGACATCACTGCGCGGCTCAAGTGCGGTGATATCCTCCGCAAGCTCAACCAGAGCGACAAGGCAATCGCCCAGTACATAAGCGTGGCACAGGTCTACGCGGCCGATGGCTTGCTGCTCAAAGCCATCGCGGCTTGCAAGCTCATCCTCGAAATCGACCCGCAACACACCGACACGCAGAAGATCATCGCCGATCTCTACGCCAAGAAGAGCGGTCGTGCAGGTCAGCCCCCGGCTCTGCCTGCTGCGTTCATGCCGCCCCCGCCCAAGGGTGGCGCCGTCGCTGCCACTCCTCCTCCGCTAAAGCAGCAGGCGTCGTCGAGCGAGGTCGAGGAGATCGGCGACGACGACATCGTGATGATCGAAGACGCGGAACCGGTGGTCAAAGAACTGCCGACCATCCCGCTGTTCTCCGAGCTCCCGAAGAACGCGTTCATAGCACTGCTCGAGCGCATGCAAATGCGCAACGCGGTTCCCGACGAGTTCATCATCCGCCAAGGGGACGTCGACGACTCGATGTTCATCGTCTCGAGTGGACGCGTGAAGGTCACCAAGACCGGCGATCAGGGCAAAGAGGTCGTCCTCGCGCACCTTACCGACGGGGCCTTCTTCGGGGAGATGGCTTTGCTCTCCGAGTCACCGCGCACGGCCAGCGTCATCGCCGAGGAGGAGACTTTGCTCTTCCAGGTGTCGCGCGAGACTCTCTCGAGCGTCGTCGAGAGCTATCCTTCGGTGAAACACGCGCTCTTGCGCTTCTACCGCCAGCGCTTGCTGTCGAACTTGATGGCCACATCGCCCATTTTCCGACCGCTCGATGCCAACCAGCGGCGAACGCTCATCGAGCAGTTCAAGAGCCGCGAGGTGGGTGCCAACGAAAAGCTGCTAGAAGAGGGCGAAAAAGGAGACGGTCTGTATCTACTGCTCTCCGGCCGCGCCGAGGTCTCGAAGAAGGTCGACGGGAAGCGTCAGGTGCTTGCCCACCTCAAGGAGGGCGACGTGTTCGGCGAGATGTCGCTCCTCACCAACAACCCTGTCAGTGCCAACATCAAGACGCTCAAGAAGTCGATTGTCCTGAAGCTTCCGCGGCGCGTGTTCGCCGAGATCGCCTCGACGCACCCCCAGCTGCTCGCGCACATCGCCGATCTGTCCGAGGAGCGCAGCAAGACGACGCAAGCCATCATCAAGGGTCAACTCAAGTTCAGCGAAGACGAGGGCCTGGTGTTGATGTAGCGTCGGCTACGCCGGCTGCTGTCTCACCCCCTGAACGACGCTTCAACGGATGGTTTTCGGGGACGCCCGGTACGAACTGTTGTACCGTGCGCGCCGCCGGAGCCTAGCAGGTCCGGCGCCTCGGGGGAGGCTAGTGGAGTCGCTCGTCGCATGGCACGCCTCGCATCGGTGTCCCCAGTCGTTCGCTTGGCAATCGTCTCTTTGTTCGCTGTAGCGAACGTCCGCTGCGGCGGAGATGAGACTGTCAATAACTACTTCTACGGTGGCGACGGGAGCCCCAACGGCGGTGGTGACGGCAGCCCTGGCGGTGATGGTGGGCCAAGTCCAGGCACTCCGCGTGTCGAGGACTGCACGCCCGACCCAGCGCGGGTCGCCGCGCGCGAGGCATGTCGCGCCGACGATCAGTGCCCATGCGGAACGGCGTGCGACGCCGGCCAGTGTGTCGCCGCGTGTACCGCGGCAGAACAGTGCGCGGTAGGCGAGCGCTGCGACACGTTCGGACGCTGCCGGCCGAGCGCCGATCTTCGCACCATCGCTGCACTCTCGGCATCGGCATCTGGCGTGCTCTCGGCGAGCCCACCGTTCATCGAGGCCGCCGGTGTTCTCGACACGTTGGTGGTGGCGCGCGCCGACGACAACGACATTTTCGACGTTCGCGTCGAGGCTGGCCCTGGACTCGAGATCAACTGCGACGAGGTCACTACGTTCGGGCCGAGCTGCGTCTTGCCGTACCTGCCGGCGGGCAACGACCGGGTCTTCCAGCTGCGGACGACGTCCGCCATCGCACCTGACGAGGTGCGCACGGTCGAGTTGTTTGCCGGCAGCCAGGTTGCGACCATCTCCGTCGTCCAAGCTCGCCCCGTATTGACCGATGCACCTGTGCCGCAGCCGAGCATCAGTCGCCCTGTCGGGAGCTATGTGGGGCGTGCCCGCATTCGCGATGTCGGATCGCGTATTTCGCTCGCCACCGCGGTTCCGACCCCCGCCGTGTCCGGGTCGGCTCCGTCGCGCGTCTTCGATGTGCCGATCACCGCCGAGCTCTACGCAAACCCTAGTCCGGATAGCGTCGTTGGCTACTACACCCTCGTACTCCACGATGTCTCGCAGACGCTGTTGCCCACCGGCGAGCTCATCGGCGTCTTCAAGGGGCAATCACCGGTCGGGTTCTTCAACGTCGACTTCCACGCCGAGCCCTGGGTGACGACCATCTTCGAGAGCGCTGCCAGGCCGCTCGGGTACGAGCCCGAGTTCAACGACGTGCGCGTGCGCTACCGCTTCCAGGTGCTCGATGACGCAGCGACGCTCTTTGGCGGTCCGCCAGTCGCGGGGATCGCTGTCGATGACGCCAACGCCGGGCGCATCAGCTTCGACATGCTCGCGCACTACGATGTCGGCGAGCGTCACCAGACGGCGCCAAAGACGCGCTGGCACGTGTCGTTGACCTTCGCTGGCGATTTGCCGCCAGGAGCAACACGACCGTTCGAGCCCGCAGAGAGCGCCATCGACATCCTCGGGCTGCGCGCCGAGCGTTACCTCGTACCGTCGCTTTGGGAAGCTCGGGTGGCCTCTTCGTTCGGGACTGCGGACCCGCGTGCGATCGCCCGCACCTGGCTACGCCGCGACGCCAACCTCGGCGCCTGCAAGCTCGCCTCGACAGGGCTCGACGCGACGCGCCTCCCCGACGCGAACTTCGGCATTTCTAGCGAGGCCGCTGCCGCTGGGCAGCTCTATAACCAGTTCTGGTTGAACGACAACGCGGCCACCGCCGCAGCGACCAGCCCCTCGGTTCTCAGCACCTCGCGGCAAGACGTGCCGCTGAGCGGTGGCACCTTGCACCCGATGCTGGTCGATATGGCGCAGGCCGCGGACGTCATCTCCCCCGGGACCCCGGCGGACGTGAGCTACGCCGACAACGCAACGGTGCCGTGGTCGATCGTCTCGGTCACGACTCCGTTCGCAGCAGTCAACCCGGCGCTACGTGCCCGCGAGGTCCCCTGCGCCCTGACCGCCGAGCCGGGCACGCTCGAGAACGTTGGAAACGCGGGCTCCGTCGTCATTGGCTCGACCGTGTACGACCGTTGCGACGAGCTCGCCGATATCGTGGCCTGCGACGTCCGCGACCTCGCGGTTGGCGAACAGACCAACGTCGTTCACTTCTTCACGAACGGCTTCATCATCAACCGGCTTGGAACCGCCAGCACGATCCGGTTCGCGAATATCCGCGATGGCGGCAGTGACCGTCGCCTGACTGTTACGCGGGTCTGCCGGATGCCCAGCACGCCGATGGTGTGCGCCGAGGTGGCGGCCTGCCATGGTGGTGGCGCGACGCCACAGTCTGGGTTGCTCATCAATGACTTCCGTACCAATTCAGGCGATGCCCTGTGCGATAGCGGCAACCACGTCTTCGGCCTCGACGCCGACGTCAACGGGGCAGGGCTCACGGCCATCGAGATGCTCGCGACCTGCCTCGACGACGGCGCGCGTCTGCTTACGCCCCCGGCGAGCGGTGCGCCCATCGAGGCTGCCCTCGCAAGCAACGGCTGCGCGTCGATCGGCGGCTTGCTCTTTGCGATGGGTGCCGCGAGCGACTCGTTGCGCGAGTCAGCGCTCGTGGCCGTCGGTGAGCAGCGTCTCGAGCGTGCTTCGCAGCTTTCGCATCGCCTGCTCGTGCGCTTTGCCGATCTGTTCGGGTTCATCGCTCGCGAGTCCGCGGAAGCGGAGAAGTTCGGCCAGGTCGTAAGGCGCGAAGGATTGGCGGCTGCGGGCATCGTGCCGACTCCGCGTGAAGCGCTGAGTGCTTCGTTACGTGGCTGGAACGCGCTGCTCGACCCGCGGTTCACCGTTGCGATGCGGCGCCTCAACGACAACACCATTTTGAGCCCCGAGTACCGCGAGTTCTATGGCGAGGTCCCTGCCAACGCGCCGACCGGACCGAACGATCCGCTCGCGGTCGCGTTGCTGCGAACCATCACTGCGCAGGTCGAGCTGGCGCTCATCGTCGTCGAGCGCGCTCAGATCGCGCGCGATGTCTCGGCGTTCGCCTCGGCGGCCGAAACGCTCCGCTATGCCCTCGTCGTCGAGGTGCTGGCGCACGACCTCTTCGACCGGGCGCTCGCCGCCTGCAACCAACCGGGTGGCTGCAATGGACGACTCGAGCCTGCCTGGGCTGGTCGCTACCGCGCCGCCGAGGCTGCTTTCGTCACGGCTCGCGAGCGCTTGCAAGGCGCGATGGACATCCTGCGGACGGGCGAGAACCCGTTGGGTATCACCGAGGCCGACCTGCCGCTGTACTTCACGGGCGGGCAAATCAGCGACGATGGGCGCTATTTCGCCATCTCGGACTATCTCATAGGTACGAGCCCGGGGTCGCAGTCCAACTGGGCGCCGTCTCTTGTCGAAGATGCCCAACATAAGCTCGAGGTTGCACGCGCTGCGTGGCTCGAACGCGAAGAGCGCGTGGTTGGCAACAGCCGCGACGCCTCCGAGCGCGCCGCGCGGCTCGACGACGTCGCCACGACATATGGTGATCGCGTGGCCGAGCTCTGCGGCCGCCCGGGTGACGCACTCACGAGCGAACTGCTGACGCAGTGGAGCTCGGAGCACGGCTCGGAGTTCAATCCGAACGACTGCTTCATCCGCCAAGACGACCCGGCCTGCAGCATCGACTTTACTGCCTACGCTTTTGCCGTCACCCCGGGCGACGTTCAGAAGAGCGCTTGCGTCCTGCAAGAGATTGACCGCGAGGCGCCGGGCCAAGCGCGCTTCATCGGCGCCGACTTCACGGCAGCGGCGCTGGTTTGCCCTGCCGAGCAGGCAGCAGTGCCGTTCTGCGCCGGCGGCATCCCCTGTTTCCGTTGCGGCGGCGGGGTCGACGTCCCCATCCCCCCTGGCATGTTCTTGAGCATCCAGGTCGACGGTAACGTCGCGCCGGCGACTGTCGCGCAGGCAAAAGACGTTTGTACGGCCCGTTTCCCCGACGCACCCGCCGCGCCGCCGAGCTTTGCGAGCCTCGGCACGCGTCCGCCCAACGCGTGCTTCCGGGGCGCCATTGGCGAGCAGCAGGTCGCCGTGGCGTCCATCGGCAAGGACGTCGAGATCGCCCGCGCGGAGCTCGACGGCTTCCGCGCGAGCTACGACATCGCCATGCAGAGCTGCATTCGGCGCAACCAAGCAGACAACCTCAAGGCGTCGATGCAAGCCGCGCACGACCGTCAGATGAAAACGTTGCGGACCGTCAAGCTCGTGGCCGACATCGCGGCCAATGCCGCGGGTGCGGTCAAGGACTGCGCGGGTCAGGTCGCCGGTGCAACGGCCCCTTGGGACAAGGGTGCTGCGGCGGTCGGGTGCGGCGCCGCCGCTGTCGAGGCCGTCGCCAAGTCCGTCTCCGATGGCATGCAGTTCGCGATGGACAACGCGGAGGACGAACACGAGCGTGCTCTCGACTCCGTAGATGCGCAGGCGTCGTACGACATCTGCCGCAACGACGCGCAGCAATACCTGGTCGGTGTGCGCGCGCAGGGCCTACGCATTCAGCGCGCCATGCTCGACCTCGAGGCCGCGGGCATCGCGCTCGGCAACCTCAAGGCGGAGGCCCAGCGCGCCTGGGACGATGGTCAGGCGACCTTGGCGAGCGAGACCAATCGTACCCTTACGCCGCTCGACACCGACCTGTGGCTCGACGAGAGGGTCGACGCGTTCGTATCCTCGATGCGGCTCGCCAAGCGCGTGACGTACCTCGCGGTGCGCGCGGTCGAATACGAGTATCAACAGTCGCTGGTCGCGCGAGCCACGGTGCTTCGCGCCGAGCTCCCCGCGGATCTCGAAGACGCGTTGCGCGAGCTACGCACCTACACGGGCCCGCGCACGGTGCGCGGCTCGAAGCCAACGAACAAGAAGGCGGTCGTGAGCTTGCGCGACGCGATCTTGCGCGTGTCAGACCAGACCGGGCTGCCAGTCGATGACCATCGACTCACGCCCAACGAGCGCTTGCAGCTCGCGCTCACCTCACCGAAACACGCGGTCTTTGGTCCAGGCGGTGAATATCTCGGCCAGCAAGTGCCATTCACGGTGTCGCCGATCGGCTTCGCCAGCGAGGCGGTCTCGCTCGAGATCTACGCTCAGGACGCGTGCGCGGAAAAGCTGTGGTCGGTGAACGCGTCACTCTTGGGCACGGACCTGCTACGCGGCTCTGGCGCGACGTTCACGAATCTGACTGTGCTCAAGGCAAACACCTTTTTCAGCCAGTGGTGTGATCCGCTCGACCGGGAGACAGTCATGCAGGCGGCCTCGGTGCGCCCCGAACGCAACCTCTTCCGCGACCCCGTTGCAGGCTCACCGGACTTCATCGACGCCCAGCTCGCTGGAGCGGACAGTCGTTTCAGCAAAGCGCTCATACAACCGTCGCTGAACGTGCCGCGCGAGCAGTTCGAGGACGACGCCTTCGAGAACGGCGACAGTTCACAGCTCGCGGCCCGCGGTCTGTACGGTGACTACGCGTTGTTCTTCCCCGCGCAGGTGTTGAGTCGACGCCAAGCCTCTGGCGAGGTCACGAGTGGACTCGACCTCACGAAGGTCGACGATATCTTGTTGCGCTTCGACTACGTGACTGTGGCCCGCTAGGGGCTGTCCCTGGTTGGCCAACACCAATGAGCACTGTACGCATATTGGGTGCATCGCTCTGAGCGCCCCGGCTGGCGTCATGCTAAGCTCCGCAAGCCGTGAGCTCTACGACGCCAGCCGCGCCTCAGAAGGTCAGTCAAGCGACGTATTCGGTCGAATGGCTGCTCGATGTGCTCGAGCGCAACCAGATCATCGATGCAGAACAGCGAAAGAGCGTCGAGGTGCAGCAGCGCGAGCAGCGCGCGCGGGTGATCAAACATGTCGTCGGCAGCGGAGATCTGCCGGCGGGGGCGCACTACACGGTGAGCCCGGCGGAGCTGCTTGCATCATTCAAGCTTGCGGATCGTCGTGGTGGCGAGCTCGACGAAGACAAGCTCGCGCAGGTCATCGCTGCCAAGTCGCAGCTCACTTACAAGAAGATCGACCCGCTCGAGCTCAACATGGAGCTCATCGCCCGCACGCTGTCGCGGCCCTTCGCGCTGCGGCACGTTGTTCTGCCGCTAAGCGAGGGCAACGGTGAGCTCACCATCGCCGTCGACAACCCCTTCGACGTCGAGGTCGTCGAGAATCTTCGGCGCATCTATCCCGGCAAGCTCAAGCGCGTCGTAGCGAGCAAGCGCGACATTCTCAAGTCGATCACCGAGATCTACGGTTTTCGCAAGAGCGTCGAGTCTGCAGCCAAGGAGAGCCAGAGCCAAGGAGCCGCCGGCGACTTCGAACAGCTCGTCAAGCTGCGCAACGTCGGAGAGATCGAGGGCACCGATCAACCGGTCGTCAATGCCGTCGACTTCCTCTTTCGCTATGCCTTCGATCAGCGTGCGAGCGACATCCATATCGAGCCACGCAAGGGTGACTCGCAGGTGCGCCTGCGCATCGACGGCGTCCTGCACAACGTCCACACCATCCCCAAGCGGGTGCACCCAGCCATCGCGTCGCGCTTGAAGACCATTGCGCGCATGGACATCGCCGAGAAACGGCGACCGCAAGACGGGCGCATTAAGACCGTTTTGGCGGAGAAAGAAGTCGAGCTGCGTGTCTCCTGCATTCCCGTAGCCTTCGGCGAGAAAATCGTCATTCGCATCTTTGACCCTGGCGTGCTGCTCCAGGAGCTTCCCGACCTTGGTTTCGAGCCAGGCGATCAGAAGACTTTCGAGCGCTGGATCGCCGAGCCGCACGGCCTTGTCTTGATCACCGGGCCCACTGGCAGTGGTAAGACCACGACGCTCTATACGACGCTGCGACGACTTTCTGGCGACGACGTCAACGTGACGACTGTCGAAGACCCGATCGAGATGGTCACCGACGCCTTCAACCAGATGCAGGCGCAGCCGAAGATCGGTGTCGACTTCGCGACCGCTATGCGCAGCATCCTGCGTCAGGATCCCGACATCATCATGATCGGCGAGATCCGCGACAGCGAGACCGCGCGCATGGCCGTTGAGGCCGCGCTAACCGGGCATCTCGTCTTCAGCACCTTGCACACGAACGACACCGTGGGGGCCGTGACCCGCCTCGTCGACCTGGGCGTTGAACCCTTCCTCATCAGCTCGACGCTGGTGGGGGTCATGGCGCAGCGTCTGCTTCGGCGGATCTGTCCACACTGCAAGGTGCCGGCAGCGCTCTCTGGCGACGAGCTTCTCATCCTGGGAGTCCCCGAGAGCGAGCGCTCGATCTACAACGGCGTCTGCGAAGGCACCGGGTGCGTCCACTGCCGAGGCACCGGCTACTACGGCCGGGTCGGGATCTTCGAAATGTTGAGCGCGAGCAAAGACCTCACGGCGGCGCTGCAGGCTGCAGTGCCAGAAGAGCGGCTGCGCGAGAAAGCAGTGGCGGGCGGGATGCGCCCGCTGCGTGACTCGGCACTCGAGCGTTTGCGCACGGGCGTCACGACCTTCGACGAGCTGGTTCGCGTGACCGGGATCGGCGTTCGCGTCTGACCCGAGGCGAAGTGGGCGCGCTGAGCACACGCTCTCCGTGCGCAGCGAAGACCTGAAACGGCGTCAGTGGTCCATCCGTCTAGAACCCGCACCGGCTTTGGCATTGACGCGGATAATTGTCCTGACGACCGATAATGGTGGGGCGTGTTCGCGGAGGCGAAATGCTCTTGGAAATGCTTGAAGCGCTGGTCAGACGCGACGGTGGACCGCCAGGGTTCCGCGGCGCGGTCGCGATCGGGGTCATTGGGCATCCTACGCGTTGGTTCGTCGCCGTCGCCGGTGCTTCGATCACCACGTCAGTCACCAATGAGATGCCCGAAGCCTACGACGTCGCTGTGCTGCTTAGTGCTGCTTCGACGTCGCGTATGCTCGGCCTTCATACAGAAAGCGCCGAGACAGAGACGCGGCTCGTCACTGGCGACGAGGCGCTCTTGAAGCGCTTCGTGGATCGCTACGTGAGGCAGACGAACGCCATCACTCTCCGCATGCAGGCAGGCGCCCCATGAACAGCGCAGCGAAGACCTCTGGCCACGCAATCGCATACTGGCTCGGCCAGAAGGGGGCACAGACGGACGGTGGCTTTGGCCGGGTTGCCAAGGGTCTCGGTTTATCGACAGCCGATGCGCCAGAGATCGTGCGTGGTCTCGCCTTGGACGCTGTTGCGCGGGGCGACGAACGCCGAGTCGATTTCGGTCCCCAGGTGGCAGCATTCCTGCGTCGTCCGACGCCGGAGGTGCGCCACGCGGTGCAGGTCGAGCTCTCAGGGCTGACCCACGTCGACCACAGCACGTTCGCGACGTTCCTGGCGACCGAAAGTCGGCATGCTGCGCTGGTCGCGCGCGGGGGCGCAGCGATGGAGCGGCTCCGCAAGAGTAACTTCAGCCGCGAGGATGTAGCGAACGCACTTCGTGTCCTGGATGCACTGGGTATCGCGGCACACATGCATCATGAAAACCTCGACAGCGCGTCGAAAGTCGCTGTCGCGGAGTGGATCCTCGGACAGTTTCGTGGAGAGCTCGAGCCGGTCGTCGACACGTCGGATTTCCAGAAGCTGTGGGACGCGTTCGGCTCCCGAATTACAGGTCTTGCGCACGACCCGTTCCGATTGGCCAAGGCAGCGGAGCGCGCCGAAGCAAGCGCGACCATCAACGCGTGGCGCAAGAGCGTCGCGAGTGGATACCTCGCTGTTCCCGGAGACGAACACTGGGCGGTCACCTCGCCTACCAATCAAGACGTGCTGGTGGGTCGCCGGGCCTCCGCGGTCTTTGCTGGCGCCGATGGTTCACTGCGTATCGGCTGCGGGGTGATAAGCGGAGCCGAAGTGTCGAGCGAGGCCGTTGTAGGGGGAGAGCGCTCTCGCTTCACCACCTATACGATCGCGCTCGACCAGCCCATCGAAGGGAAAGACTCGGTGTCGCTCCGCTTCGACTACTTCGCGGGCATTCCCAAGAGACCGCCGTTCCTGGCTATCGAAGACCGATCGACGGTAACCCTCAAAGACTTCGCCGCCGAGGCAGAGCGGCGAGGCCTGGTGCGCTTCATGTCGCCTGAATTCGACGCCATCTTTGGCGGAGCGAGCCTCAATGGACGCAGGGCGCTCGCGTTCTCGGCAGATGAAGACAGGGCGGTACGCAGCATGGTCGAGGGCACCATCGCGGACCACGATGGTGCCGCCTTCACAATTCGGCCCCACCAAGGCGGCGAAGGAGTGCCGTTCTTTGCATACTATGGCTACAACTTTGCTGTGTCCGACAGCTCACCCAAGTCCATCGCCACGTTCGATGCTGAATGCAGAGCTGCGGGTTTGGTGGGTGGGACGCGAGCTGCTTTCGCTGGACGCTACGGGGATAACGCCGTTGGCCAGTCGGGCCGCGCCCTGGTCGGAGCGGGCAATGGTCAGACCCTCGAGCTTTCCTTCAAGCAGCTGCTCCGCGGTCGGGACGGGGAGCTCGTGTTCGAGCACGCCGGCGAGACGGTTGCCGTGGACCAGCGCGTCGTCCGAATCTTCATCGCGAAGCCTCCGGCAGAGCGGTAAAGGTTTGTGAGCCCCACGGTTTCAGCTTGCCGTGCCGTGACGGCTCCTGTATCCACGCGCCCCCGGCTCGGCGTCCGTTGACGCGGCCGAATCCATCGCGAAGGAGGTGAGTGCATATGACGAAAGTCGTCGTGAAAGAAGGCGAGCCGTTCGAGAAGGCTCTGAAGCGCTTCAAGAAGAAGGTTGAAGCTGCTGGCATCCTCAAGGAAGTTCGCCGCCGCGAGCACTACCTGAAGCCCTCCATTCGCAAGAAGGAGAAGCAGCGTAGCGCTGAAAAGCGCCGCCGTCGCAGCGCGAACCGCGCGCGCCGCTAAGCCCCTATCTCCGCAAGGGTCGAACGCCCGGATGTGCATTACGCATGTCCGGGCGTTTTTTTTCGTCGTTTCACGAAACGTTGTTCACGGTCGGCCGATACTCTTCAGCGATAATAGGGCGGCGTCTATGCTGCCTGCGCACCGTGGGGGCTCACCGTGACTTTGACGATCGACGCACTTGGCCGCATGACGCCCGACCAGCTCCGGGAGCTCGAGAGCTCCCTCTCCACCGACGAAGGGCAGCAACAAGCCTACGCCATTGCGCAAGAGCTGCTGCAGAAGTGGGACGGGCAACCCAACACAGCCGGTCGGGTCGTTGGTTTCGGCGCCCGCGGCGACGACGTCCGCGCCATTCAGCTCATCACCCGTGCGGCCGCCATTCGCGACGGCGTCGAAGACGCCCGGGATGCGTTGACCGTCGACGGAATCTTCGGCAGCGACACGCGCGCCGCAGTGGGGCTCGGCCAGAATGCGGTAGGCGAGCGCGAGGACTACATCGCCGGCAAGTACTACGCCTTGTCGCATGTTCACGCGATGGCCGGCCTGCAGCCTCCCGAAGGGGGCAGCTTTTCCGCGCGCCGCCGCGCCATCCGCGACGCGATGCGCGAGCAACCCGATCGTTTCGCCCAGGCCGCGCCGCTTCCTGCCGAGCTCGCTGCACCTGGCCAGGAACCTGCCGTTGCCGGGCCCACAGAGGTTACCGACGCTCAGACGGCTGCCGCGGCGGTCGTCGAGGCCTCGGCGCTCACCGGCGATGCGCGTGCTCCAGCCTTCAGGCGCATTGGTGATGCGGTCCGGGCCCATCCTCAGGCAGCCGAGGGCGTCATCGCTAGCCTTACGGCGCAGGGGTCCACGGTCGAGACCATCGTCGACTATTTGCGCGCCAACGAGGGCCAGGACAACGACGCCGTGATTCGCGGCCTGCGCCCAAGCCAGCAGTGGGAATCGCTTAGGAGCGTCGCGGGCCGCCCCGGTTTCGACGTGTCGGGTCTTTCATCGCGGACACTCGATGCCATCGCAGGCGAGCAGCCGGCGGCCACCGCTGCCGCGTCGGCGACGAACCTCTGGCGCGCTCTGCGTCTGAGGGCGGTGACCGCCAAGGCGGGCGAAGGTGTAGCGCTTGACCGACGTGACTTCGACACGTTGGTCGCCGCCAACGATCCTGCGACCATCGGCTTGCTTACGCGCGGTCCACGCGACCAAGCAGTCGCCGCGCTACGCGCTGCAATCGACCGCCTCTCGCCCCAAGACGCAGCGGCTTTGCTGCGCCGTGTCCATGGTGAGCTACCGCCGAACCCCAGCGCTGCCACTGACGATACGCGCGCCCGCTGGGGACTTACGCACGCAGTGCTCAACGATGTCTTCGGCGCCGAGGGAGTTGGTCCAGCGTCGCCGCGTTCGGGGACCGCGAGCCAACGCTATCGATTCTTCCGCGATGGCGTCGCGGCTGAAGGTCAGCCCTTCTTTACGACCATGGACGACGGCACCTACGCGGCGCTCCGTGACAAGATCTGGGCAACCGGCAGCGACTGGTCGTGGCTCTATGGTGGTGCCCGTTCGGTTGGCCATCAGCTCGACCGCTTCGACGCCGAGCGACAGGCCTGGCGTGGAGCCGCCGCCTCGCCGACCTAAGTCGAGCTCGCGCGACCTCGACGCGACCGGCACTGGACAAACCGTTCCTTGATCTGTAGGACGGCGCCCAAAGCGGACGTGTGCCCGCGCTACCGATGCATGGTGCATCTGGGAGCTTGAGCCAGGTCCTTAGCCCCGCGCCGCAGTTTGGTCCGGGTAAGTTGAGTCCAAAAGAGTGATGAGCGTAACGCAAGAAGTCCTCCGCGAAGACGGCCTGACGTTCGCAGAGATGTTCGAGGAGAGCCTGCAGAAGCAGGACGCAGTCAAAGAAGGCGAAATCGTCAAGGGTCGCGTCATCGAGGTCGGTAAGGACTTCGTTCTCGTCGACATCGGTTACAAGAGCGAGGCCTCGGTCTCGACGAGTGAATTCTCGCTAATCGAAAACAAGCTGTCGGTCTCTGTCGGCGACACCATCGACGTCTACGTCGAGAGCCGCGAAGACGACAGCGGTCTCGTCATCGTCAGCAAAGAGAAGGCTGACAAGCTGCGCGTGTGGGACGACATCTCCGCTGCAGCGGAACGCGACGAGTTGGTTGACGGTATCGTCGTTGCGCGCGTCAAAGGCGGGCTGTCCGTCGACATCGGCGTCAAGGCGTTCTTGCCTGGCAGCCAAGTCGACCTGCGCCCCATCCGCAACCTCGACAAACTGATCGGCCAGAAGTTCAAGTTCAAGGTCATCAAGTTCAACAAGAAGCGCGGCAACATCGTTCTTAGCCGTCGCGTCCTGCTCGAACAGGAGCGCGAGGAGCTCAAGAAGGAGACGCTCAAGAAGCTGGCCGAGGGCGAAGTGCTCACCGGCGTCATCAAGAACCTCACCGAGTACGGCGCGTTCGTCGACTTGGGCGGCATCGATGGCCTGTTGCACATCACCGATATGAGCTGGGGCCGTATCAATCACCCGTCCGAGATGTTCAACATCGGCGACGAAGTGAAGGTGAAGGTTCTCAAGTTCGACCCCGAGACCGAGCGCGTCTCGCTTGGTTACAAGCAGATCACTGAAGACCCGTGGGCGAACGCGGGCGACAAGTTCCCGGTTGGCAAGAAGGTCACCGGAAAGGTCGTCAGCCTCACCGACTACGGCGCGTTCATCGAGATCGAGCCGGGCGTCGAAGGCCTCGTGCACGTCAGCGAGATGAGCTGGACGAAGCGCGTCAAGCACCCGTCGAAGCTCGTCAACGTTGGCGACCCCGTCAACGCCGTCGTTCTCGACATGGATATGGCGCAGAAGCGCATCTCGCTCGGCATGAAGCAGACCGAAGCGAATCCGTGGACCCTGCTCGGCGAGAAGTACCCCGTCGGCGCGGTCATCAAGGGCGCGGTCCGCAACATCACCGACTTCGGCATCTTCGTGGGTGTCGAGGAAGGTATCGATGGTCTCGTGCACGTCAGCGACTTGAGCTGGACGCACCGCGTGAAGCACCCCTCCGAGATGTACAAGAAGGGCGACGAAGTCGAAGCCGTCGTCTTGAACATCGACGTCGAGAACGAGCGCTTCAGCCTCGGTATCAAGCAGCTCACGGACGATCCGTGGGATACTCTGCCGCGCCGCTTCCCGCGTGGCACGAAGGTCAAGGGCAAGGTCATGAAGGTGACCGAATACGGCGCCTTCGTGGAGATCGAAGAGGGCATCGATGGCCTCGTGCACGTCAGCGAGCTTGCTGACGAGCGCGTCGAGAAGGCCGGCGACGTGGTGAAGGTCGGCGACACCGTGGACGTCATGGTCCTCGACGTGGATCCGGCCGAGCGCCGCATCTCGCTGTCGATCAAGGCTGCCAAGGAAGGCACCAGCGACTATCGCGCGTACATGGACAACCAGTCCTCACGCTCGAGCCTCGGCGACGTTCTGGGCAGCAAGCTCCAGAGCGCCATCAAGGGCGAAAAGGGCGAATAACGTCCTGGTCGCAGAGCTAGTCTGAACGACGGCGCGCTCTCGGGGAAACCTGGAGCGCGCCGTTTTTCGTTGGGCCGGTGCTCGGGTCAGAGATCGGCGAAAAAGTTCAACGCTGCGACGTGACGCATTCCATTGCGCGTCGACACGTCGATGAACTGGTTCATATAGCCGACTTCGATGCGGACGTTGCCGGGCGCGTATGCAGTGAGGTCGATGAACACCTCGTCCCAGATAGAAGAACCGAAGAGGTCTTTCGCCTTCCAAAGGACCAGCAGGAATTCGCGAAAGCGGACGCCAACGTCTCGGCTGGTGCCATGACCGACGTCCAGAGCTGATGGCTCTCAGCGGCCACGCGAGATGCCCGCGATCGCACCACGATCGCGGAGCACTGCGGGCAAACACCGGGTGACTCGTCAGGAGAAACCGCGCGTGGTGTCATCTGCGCTTGCACGCAGGGGCCCGCCGGGGTTAACGTCCTTTCCGTGCAGCACTCCAGGGTTACCTTCGCGAAGGCGCGCTGGTGGCCGGTGGGTTCCGGGCAATAGGGCGTAGTTGTCCTCACGGAGACGTGTAGTGGACAGCAATCAGGGCATGACCAAGAGTGGCCTCATTCAGGCGGTCGCTCAGCGTTTTTCGCATCTTCGCGCAACCGATGTTGAAATCGTGGTGAACACGATCTTCGACGCCATGACGCAGGCGCTGCGTAACGGAGATCGCATCGAGATCCGTGGCTTCGGGAGCTTCTCGGTTCGCCATCGGCGATCGCGGACCGGGCGCAATCCGAAGACTGGACACGCGATCGCGGTACCCGAAAAACGTGTCCCGTTTTTCACCGTTGGGCACGAGTTGCGTGAGCGCGTGAACGCCGGTCGTCTGGCCAACGGGTCCCAAGCCAAAGAAGGCTAGGCGCCTGTGCTTGTCGGACCCTGCTGCTAGGGTTCCCAGACAATGGGCGCGACAGACGGCTTGAGCGGCAACGCGGACGGAGGGGTGGGCGAGCGCAAGATCACCCCCATGCTGCGCCAGTTCCTCGACGCCAAGGCCGATGCGCCGCGTGACGCCATCCTGTTCTTCAGGATGGGCGACTTCTACGAGACATTCTTCGACGACGCGAAGATCGCGGCGCGCGAGCTCGACCTTACGTTGACCTCACGCGACAAGAGCTCCGACGAGCCCGTCCCGATGGCCGGCGTACCGCACCACGCGGCACAAGGCTACATCGCGCGCTTGGTCGAGCGCGGCTTCTCCGTCGCCATCTGCGACCAGCTCGAAGATCCCAAGCTCGCCAAGGGTATCGTGAAACGCGCGATAACGCGCGTCGTGACGCCTGGCACGGTGTGCGAGCTCGAGGCTCTCGACCCCGGCGCCGCTGCCTACCTCGCTGCGGTCGTACTCAAAGGGGGCGAGGCCGTGCTTGCGCTGCTCGACCTGCTTGCCGGCGAAGTGTTGATGACGCGTGTCCCGCAAGGGCAGCTCACGGACGAGCTCGGCCGCATGGGCGCTCGCGAAGTCGTGGCCGTACCGGAGGGTGCCGCGGCGGTTGCAGCCCTTGTCGCCAGCACAATTCCCGTTCGCGCGGCTGAGGCGCTGCCCGAGAAGGGGTCGTGGCACGCTATCTTTGGCGCTTTGCCGTCGGCCCTCGCCGAAGAAGAGCTCGCCGTTTGCTTGGCGGTGCGTTACGCCGAACGCACACAGCGGCGTCCGCTAAAGCACATCATGCCGCCGCGCACCTATCGCATCGCCGACTATGTCGTTCTCGATGAGGCGACGCGTCGCAATCTCGAGTTGACGCGCACACAACGCGACTCCGAGCGGCGCGGCTCGCTGCTCTGGCACCTCGACCGCTGCCGCACCGCCCTGGGCTCGCGTACCCTGCATCAGTGGCTACTCTTCCCCCTGCGCGAGCGAGCCGCCATTGAGCGGCGCCAAGGCGCAGTGGCCGCGTTCAAAAGCGAGCGCTCGGCGCGCGAAAAAGCCCAAGCCGCGCTCGAGGGCGTGCGCGACATCGAACGCTTGGTCGGCCGCGTCGCTGTGGGCCGCGCGACCCCGAAAGACCTTGGTCTCTTGCGCCTTTCGCTTGCTCGCTTGCCTGACGTGAAGAACGTGGCGTCGAAGCTTGGCTCGTATCTGGGCGCCGCTTGGCTCGAGGCCGATGTTGTCGACGACTTGCAGCATCTGCTGGCGCGGGCGTTGGTCGACGACCCACCTTTCGCGACGAACGAGGGGGGCATCTTTGCCAAGGGCTTCGACGCTGACCTCGACGTCCTCATCGAAGCGTCCACCGAAGGTCACGGCTTTCTCGACGAGCTCGAGAAGCGCGAGCGGGCGCGCACCGGCATCACGAACCTCAAGGTCCGTTACAACAGAGTCTTCGGCTACTACATCGAGATCACCAAGGCGAACCTCGCGCAGGCGCCGGCCGATTACATCCGTAAGCAGACCCTCGTGGGCGCCGAGCGGTTCATTACCCCCGAGCTCAAGACCTACGAAGACCGCGTCTTGGGCGCCGACGAGCGTCGCCGGACCCGTGAGCAGCTACTTTTCGAGTCGCTTGCCGCCGAGGTCGGCGGTTTCACGACGCGGCTGCGCGCCGTTTCACGCCTCGTCGCGGAGACCGATGCGTTAGCATCGCTTGCGCAGGTGGCCGACGAGTGCCGCTACGTGCAACCCGAGCTCACCGAAGCTCCCGTGCTCGAGCTCAAGCAAAGCCGCCATCCCGTCATCGAGCGCTTGCTGCCCAATGGTGAGCGCTTCATCGCCAACGACGTCAATCTCGACGCCACGACCCGCCAGCTCCTCGTGGTCACCGGCCCAAACATGGCTGGCAAGTCGACCATCATGCGTCAGGTTGGGCTCACCGCGGTGCTCGCGCATGTCGGCTCGTTCGTGCCGGCGCAGCGGGCCTTGGTTGGACTCTGCGATCGCGTCTTCACCCGGGTTGGCGCCTCCGACAATCTCGGGCGCGGTCAGTCGACCTTCATGGTCGAGATGCTCGAGACCGCGACGATCCTCAAGCAGGCGTCCGCGCGGTCGCTGGTGTTGCTCGACGAGATCGGACGCGGCACCAGCACCTTTGACGGCGTATCGATCGCCTGGGCGGTGGCCGAACACGTCCACGACGTTCTCGGCTGTCGCGCCATGTTTGCCACGCACTATCACGAGCTCACCGATCTCACGCGCGAGAGGCCGCGCATCGTCAACGTCTCGGTCGCGGTCAAGGAGAGCCAAGGCACCATCGTCTTCTTGCGCCGACTGGTCGACGGGGCCGCCAATCGTAGCTACGGCATCCAGGTGGCGCAGCTTGCCGGGGTGCCCGAGCCCGTGTTGGCGCGCGCAAGAGAGATCCTGACGAACCTCGAGAGCGGGGAGCTCGACAGCAAGGGTATGCCGGTGCTTGCCTACAGTCGGCGAGAAGGGCGCGACCTCGGCGGGCAGCTAGCCCTGTTTGCGCCACCGCGGCCTAGCCCGTCGGTGGTCGAAGCAGAGCTGCGCGCCATCGACCCGATGGCGACGACCCCCATGCAGGCCCTCGCGCACCTCGAGCGGTTGCGGCGTCTGCTCGAGCTCTGATCCGACCAGCCAGCTGACCGGTTTTTTGCGCGTTACAGAGGCCCACCGTAAGGTCGCGACATGTTGGCCGTGGTCCTCGCCGTAGCCTTGTCCGCGCAAGCGCCGGGTGACGCGCGGGCGGGGTACGAGGCGGCCCGTGCCAGCTACTACCGGCTCAAAGCCAACCCAAGAGGCCAGACGCTACGGCACAATTGGCTGCGCACGATCGCCGCGTTCACCGGCGTCGCCGAGGACAATCCAAAGAGCGACGAAGCGGCGAGGGCACTCTACACTGCAGCCGAGCTGTGGAACGACCTGTCGGCGATTTCGCACCTTGGGTCGGACGCCGATCAAGCGCTCGCCAACTACGAGCGGGTTGCGAGCGAGCACCCAGCGAGCACCTTGGCGGACGATGCGCTGTACGCGGCGGCTGTCTTGTACCACGCGCGCCGACACGACGACGACAAGGCAGCCCGGGCCGTGGCGCAGATCATCGCGAGACACGCCGCCTCCGATATGGCGCCGAAGGCGCGGGAGCTCATGGGCAAGCTCACCGCGCTCGGGGTGAAGCCTGCCGCCAAGGAAGAGACCGCCGACAAGGTGTTCGGTCGGCGCGAAAACGCGATCGAGCGCCACGACGTCGTTGACGTCAAACGCTGGAGCACGCCCACGTATTCGCGGCTCGCGATTACCCTCGCAGGTGCGGTCCAAGCACGTAGCGGCTGGATTCCGGGCGCGTCGCCTGGATCCCCGAGGGCACTCATCGTCGACGTCACGCCGGCGCGCTTGCCGGACGGCCTTGCGCTCCCCACGGCCGAAGACACGCTGGTCACGAGGGTCAGCGCCGAGGCGCGAGGCGACGATACGGTGCGGCTCACGCTCACACTGTCGCGTGCCGCGAAACAGCGCATCATGATCCTCGAGAATCCCTATCGCGTCGTCGTCGACGTCAGCGGTGATGAGCCGGGTCTCGAGGCTGCCAAAGGGCCAGCCTTGGCGACCGACAAGGCGCCTAAGCGTGACAAGTCGGTTGTCGTGATCGATCCCGGCCACGGGGGCAAAGATGTTGGGGCCACCGGCCCCGGAGGGGCGCGCGAGAAAGACGTGGCACTGGCCATCGCCAAGCAGGCAGCGGAGCAGCTCCGCGCCGCCGGTCTCGAGGTTGTGCTGACGCGTGGCGATGACACCTTCGTCTCTCTCGAGGAGCGCACCGCAATCGCAAACAAGGCGGACGCCGACTTCTTCGTGTCGATTCACCTGAACGCAACCAAGAGCGGCACCGCGCGTGGCGTCGAGACCTACTATCTCGACACCACGAGCAACCGCTACGCACTGCGCCTCGCGGCGCGCGAGAACCGTGTAAGCGAAGACCGTGTAAGCGATACCGAGCTCGCGCTCGCCGACGTCGCAACGAAGGCGGCGGTGCGCGAGGCCAAGAAGCTCGCCCAGAAGGTTCAGAAGAACGTTTTCGAGAGCGCTCGCGCAGCGGACGCCGACGCCAAAGATCATGGCGTGAAGAGCTCGCTCTTTTACGTGCTCCTGGGTGCCCGCATGCCGGCCGTGCTCGTCGAGGCAGGCTTCATTTCGAACCCAGCCGAAGAGAAGCTCTTGGTGAGCAGCGGCTACCAGAAACGCCTGGCCCGAGCCATCACCCAGGCCGTACAGGCGAGCCTCGAGCAGCCGTCGGCCAAGGCGGCGGCAAACATCGCGGCGACGGTCGCACCGACGAAAGGCAATGCCAAGGCCGTGGCGACGAGAGCGCGACGCGTGGCCGCCCCGACAACGGTGAGCGCCAGGGCCACTCCGTCGAAAAACGACGAGCTGGCGGTTGCTTCCCCGCGCCGTCCGTGAACAAACCTGCGGGCTTGAAGTATGCCGTTGCCGCCACCTTGCTTGCGTTGTGCGCCTGCCGACAAAACGCTCGTTTCCACGGGGACGCGAACGCCGCGCTAGCGCTGATTGCGCGCGATGGCCAGGTCGTCGACACGACCTTGGGTGGCGGTTCTGTCCGCTATCTCGGATACGTTGCCATGCCGGCGCTAGGCGCTCCAGGGGGCAAGCTCGGCATCGTCCACTACTGGGCGTGCGAGCGCGCGCTCGACCGCGACTACCAGGTGTTCGTGCACTTTCTGCTCGAGGGGGCGAGTGGTTGGGTGAAAAACGGTGACCACCAGCCGGAGCCCGCGCTTTCGGCGTGGCGCCCCGGCGACGTCATCGTCACGCACAGCGAGGTGAAGCTGCCGGACTACCTCCCGGGAGCTCAGGTCGAGCTTCGTGTCGGACTGTTCGCCGGTGAGCAGCGCCTTTCGGTCGACGACGCGCTTCGCGATGACGGCAGCCGGCGGGTGCGCGCTGGGCGCCTCGCGGTAGCCGGCACTGCGTTGCCGCGACCAACCTACGCGGCGCGGCGCGTCTCCAAGCCGCCAGTCATCGATGGCCTCCTCGAAGACGAGGCGTGGAAGGGCCTGCCCGGTATCGAGGGCTTTACCAAAAGCCGCGGCGACGGTCCTGCGCGCGTTCAGACCAACGTCGTCGCCGGTTGGGACGACACGACGCTGTACGTCGCGTTCACGGCGCGCGACCCAGACATTCGGGCCACCATGACCAAACACGACGAGCCTATCTACCGCGAAGAGACCGTGGAGATGTTCATCGCCACCGGGGGGCCTGGCGACTATATCGAGCTGCAATCGAGTCCGCGCGGGGTCACCTTCGACGCGGCGTTCACCGGCGGCGCCCGTCGCAACATGAAGGTCGGTTATGATGCCGACTTCACGGCGGCCTGCGTCGCAAAGGGCAGCATCAATGACCCCACCGACCAGGACGACGGTTGGTCCTGTGAGTGGCGGGTCGGGCTTGCCAGCATCCCGGGCGTCACGGTGCCCATGACCGCGGGGACGCGCTGGGGCGTAAACTTCTTCCGGGTTGGCAAAGACGCGGCCCGGCTGGCCGGGGGGGCAGACGATCGTCTAACCGGCGACGAAAGCGCCTGGTCTCCCCCATTGATGGGGGATTTTCACAACTTAGACCGTTTTGGTACGCTGGTGTTTCAAGCGCGAGTAGGGGATGTAGAGCACCCGTAAATGAGCACGACCCCGTCCGAGCAAGCGAGTCGAGACATTGCCGCGGCGCTCGCTGACCTTCGTGGCCGGCGCGACCTGTTGCTCGCCGATCTCGACGAGCGCATCAGCCAGCTCGAGCTTCTCGCGGGCCAGCTCGAACAGGGCCAAGCCGAGCCACGCCAGGTGCAGGAGCGGGTTCGCCGACTCATTGGCGAGAAGTCACCGAATCCCGCAGCGCGTGTCATGCGTGCGGGTCGCACCCAGATCGGCATGCGTTTGACCGGTGAGCACACGCCGGTCGGGCCCCCGGCCACGGTTGGGGTTCGCCTCTCTGGACCATCGAGCGCGATGGCCACGGCCACATTGCATCGGGTGCTGAACGTGGTCGATGCACGCGTGGTGACTGTCCTGTCGATGGCGCTCCAGCGCGACGAGGCGCGTCTCGAGCTCGCCTCGCTTCGACGTCTCCGCCGCAGCCTCGACGAGCACCTTGCATCTGTTCCAGAAGACGTCGTTCTGGTGTCGTCCCTGGTCGAGCACGCTGACGATGCAATGACCGTCGTCGCTGATCTCGAGCAAGGCGGTGCAGCGCGGACGCGACGTCTCCTCGAGTACGTCCGCGAGCTTGTCTCGCAAGTCATGGCGCTCGGTGGCAACGCAGCCGGAATGAAGGAGTCGATTCAGCGGGCGCGTCAGCAGGTCGAGCAGGGGCATGTCACCCAAGCGACCAGCGATGCGGTGCAGCTCTTCGTGCGCTTGCAGCTCGAGCTTGCCCGCCGGTCGCCGAACCCCGCTTCGACGATGCTCGACGAGCTCGTCCGCTAGCGCTGCGACGCTTCGCCGCAGGCCTCCACGACGGCTGTACGCTATAGGCCCGCGACACCACAGCCCCCGGAGGCCTCATGAAGCGTTCCCTCGTCTTATCGTTCACCTCGTTGCTCTTCGTCGCCTGCGGCGAAGACGAGCCAGCGGAGTTCTCGCTGCGCTTCGCCGCCATGGCGCAGGGCGCCGAGGTTGGCTGTGGGACGCGCGTCGAGGGTCTCGGCACGCGCGGCGACGCGGCCGTCGACGTCGCCGACCTGCGCTTTTACATCAGCAACATCAGAGCGCTAGACGAAGACGGCGAAGAGCTCGAGCTCACCCTCGAGGAGAACGAGTTTCAATATTCGAGCGCCGAGGGTCACGTCGCGCTCATCGACCTGACCGGAAACACCGAAGGTGCTTGCAACGCTTCCGCAATCGCGTTCGCCGAGGGCACGAGTCGCGTCAACGATCACGTGCATGGGGCCACGCTGGTCGACAAGGTGCGGACCGTACGCTTCGACGTCGGCGTGCCCCAAGCGGTCATGCGGTCGGTCATTGCCGCGAACACCGAAGAAGGCGCGCCTTCTCCGCTGCGCGAGATGTATTGGTCGTGGGCGAGTGGCTATCGTCATTTCGTCATGAACATGGCCGTCGAGACGAGCCAGGGCAGGGGCGAGGGCTACGTCCACGTGGGCAGCCGCGCTTGTGGTACTGCGGGCCAGAAGGCCCTCACCGACCGCGCCGAATGCGGCTTCGTCAACACGCCGACCGCGATGCTCGAGGTCGAGGACTTAAGCGATCGCGTGGTCGAGCTCGACGTCGCGGCGCTGCTCGCTGGCGTCGACTTCATGGCGCCCGTCTACGACCCCGAGTCCTTCGATGTCATCGGTGACGGACCCGGGGTCGAGTGTCACTCGGCGCCTTCGCAGCCCGATTGCGCTGCGGTCTTCGCGAGCCTGGGCGTCGATATGGAGAGCGGCTTCGCCAGCGCCTCCGCCAACGAGGTCCTCTCGGTACGCTAATGCAAACGCGGGTGGGGTGGTTCGCAGTCGTGGCGATGCTCGTGGCGCTTGCCTGCTGTGGCGGCGACGCCTCGACGCGCCTCGACGACGACGACCCCGCCGCAGCGGCGAGAGAGGCTGAGCTACGCGCGCTGCTCGGGCTTCCTGACCGCGCAGAGCTCCCCTACATCCCTTTTGGCAATCCGCCGAGCGCCGCCAAGATTGAGCTCGGGAGACGACTGTTCTACGAGCGTCGTCTGTCTGGCAACGGCACGCAGGCCTGCGCCGACTGCCATCTCCAGGCGCTCGCGTTCAGCGACGGCAAAGCTCTGCCGGTCGGGTCGACGGGCGAGACGCTGACGCGCAACAGCCAGGGGCTAGCCAATGTCGCCTACGCGGCGAGCTTGACGTGGGCGAGCGACGGTTTGCTGACACTCGAGCAGCAGATCCATATCCCGCTGACCAACGATAACCCCGTCGAGCTTGGTCTCACCGACGGCGTCCGCGATAGCGTTCTTGCGTCACTGGGCGAGGACCCTTCCTACGCGCAGGCCTTCGCCAGCGCCTTCTCTGACGGCGCCGTCACCCTGGAGCGCGTCATCTTCGCCCTCGCGACGTTCTGCCGGACCATGGTGAGCCGCGGCAGCGCCTACGACCGTTATCTCGCCGGCGACGCGAGCGCTCTTACCTCCGAACAAAAGCTTGGCGCCGATCTGTTCTTCGGTGAGCGCTTCGAGTGCTTCCATTGCCACAATGGTTCGCTTTTCACCGGCAGCTATCGCGATGCGCGCGACGAGGAGCCACGCCTGTCGTTCTTCAACAATGGGCTCTACAACGTCGGGGGCGACGGCAGCTACCCTCGCTACGATCAAGGTCTTTACGACCTGACTGGTAACCCCGAACACCGGGGACTTTTCCGCCCACCTAGCCTGCGCAACGTCGCCCTCACGGCGCCCTACATGCACGACGGAACGATCGCGACTCTGCGTGGTGTGGTCGAGCACTACGTCGCCGGGGGGAGGCTCGTCGCCGACGGTCCCTACGCGGGCGACGGCCGCGCGAGCCCTTTGAAGTCCGGCCTCGTCCGCCCCTTCGACGCATCTCCCGCCGAAATCGACGCGGTCGTCGCGTTTCTCGACGCCCTTACGGATCTCGAGTTCGTCAGCGACAGTCGTTTCGCCGCCCCAGAGTGACATTTGTGACGGGGCAGCCAAGGGACGACCACACGTACGCGAAACCTGCGTTCTGACGCGCCACGCCAACGTTCTTCGATTGCACCGCTATGTGGCGCTGCTTATAGTCCCAGGACATCGCGAGGGGCTCCGATGCTGAACGATCACACGCCGCGCTCCTCGCGTGCGAAGGAACCGCAAGAAGCGGCGCGTCAAGACGACGTCGACGTTTCCGCCATCAAAGCCATGCTCGGAACCCCCACAAAGAACGCCGCGCCCGCTAAAGCGGACCGGAGACTCCTCGGGGGGATTCGTCGCGATCTCCTGCGCGACGCCTCGGCCATCCCGCGGCTGGCCGATCTCGCGGCATTGCGGGTCCTGCTGACCGGCGAGTCCGTGATTGATGGCGGGCGGGCGTGGTTCCGCTCCCGTGAGGCGGTCGACGACTTCCTGCGCCTGTCTGGCTACGACACGGACAATCCCCTCGACATGGCGCGCCTTCAAGAGCTGCATGAAGACGCCGTGGCCTACTTGGCTGACGTCCATGGCTACAAGCTGCCAGCCGACGTCGAAGAGCCCGCTGACATCCACGACCTCTTCCTGGTCGCGTCGTTTGGGCCACAACGTCTCCGTCGGCCCGCCTGCATGACGCTCAAGGTCATGCATATCCTGCAGCATATCGCGGGTCGTGAGCTCGCCTTCAACATGCCCATCTCCGAGGCCGAGCTGCTCGACAGACTGAACGCGAAGGTCTTTGCGCTCGTCGACCGCATGCGGGCTCAGAAACTGGGGGTGCGGGAGTTTGCTGCTGGCAAGAAGACACGCAGCTCCCTCGTCACGAAGCTCCTTGCCAAGCGCGATACCTTGGCCACCCACATCTTCGATCGCCTCCGTTATCGCGTCATCTTCGAGAGCCGCGAGAACATCGTGCAGGCACTCTTGCTCATGATTCGCGAGCTGTTTCCGTACAACTACGTCGTGCCGGAGCAATCCCTCAACGGCATCATCGTGCCCTCGGACCTCGCGCGGGTCCTCGAACTTCCCCTCGACGTCGTCGAGTCGTGTTGGGGTGGGGCGTCGGCGCAAACCGGAGTCGACGGTCAGTCCCCGACCCCGCAGAACGAGTTCTCCGGCAAGACGTACCGCTGTGTGAATTTCGTCGCCGACATTCCCATTCGTATCGACGACCTCGCTCCCGACGAGGCGCCCGCTATTGCGTACGTCCAGGCAGAAATTCAGCTTGTCGATGTCGAAACGGAGCGTGCCAACAACGCCGGCGAAAACGCTCACCCACGTTACAAGGCGCGCCAGCGCGAGCGCGTTCAGCGGCGCCTCGAGTCGGGCGCCGAAAACGGCGTCGAAACTGCCGTCAACGACGACGACGTCTAGGCGAAGCGCCTACGGGCGTTGCGCGGCGAGAGTCTAGCGCCCAGGGCTCGTTGGGGCTGATGGCGGCAGGTCGGAAGCGAGCAGACTATAGAGCTCCTGACTATTCACCTGGCTCTCGACTGCGACGCGAGGACGCTCGTTCTTGAAGAGGCGCTTGCGAACGAAGTCTGCCGCATCCCGGAAGTCCTGACCATCGAGGCGCTGGAGCTGCGCCGTGAGCTCTGCACACCGCGCTTTGGTGAGCTCGGTCAGCGGTCTGCCGTTCTCGTCGCGAACCAGGGTCAGGATCTGGGCGATGGCGTCGATCGTCTTGGCGCGGTCGTAAGGGAGCTGCGGGGCGGTCGCGAGCTCGGCGAGCTTTCGCCGCGAGGCTTCGCCGGCGACCCCTCGGCTGCGCAGCGTCTCGCGCCAGCGCCCCGCCAGTGCCGCAACCAGCGCGCGTATGTCGTCACTGTCCCCGGCGCGCGCTTTGGCGAAAGGTTCGATGAACTCCGGATCGAGCACGCGGTGCTTTGCGCGCTCTCCAGCGGCGATCATCGCACTCGGCGTGCCTATCGCGAGCGCGGCACCCAGCCAGATTTTGGCGGCCACTCCCCAGCCGGCATCCATGCCGATGGGGAGGGCGAGGATGCTGACCACGGTTCCGACGACGCCTGTGAGCAGGAGGGCCGCTTTGGGGAGCTCGCCCGCCAAGAACCCAACCCGGCCGCGCTCGCCAATCTTTGCGGTCGCGCGATACATGGCACGGTCGAGGCTGTCGGCGACTGCGAAGAGTTGCGACGCGGAGGTCCGCACCGGCGTTGTCACCAGCGGCCGCGCCTCGGGAGGTACGATGTCGAGCGGCACGAAACCAGACCGAGGTTGGGCAACGCCAGTTTCCACACGCGCAGTGTTCATCGCCGACAAATATCGCCACGCGCCCGGTCCGGTTGCTTTTGGGGCGCATCAGCGGCAGGTGACGCCGAGTCAGCGATGAACGACGAAGGGCGTGGCCTGGATGACCAGGACAGGCGCATGAACCGGGCTACGGCCAGGTGACGTTGGCGGCTCCGGGCGGGGAGGGTAAACCTCGCCCGCCTGGTATCGCGGCGCCAAGGCTCGCTCAACGCGAGCAACGCGGGGGGCAACTAACCGAGCTTATTGAACGCCAGAACCATGCGCGAAACCCGACGGCTCGCGTTGCGGGCGTGCACGACACCCTTGGAAGCAGCCTTGCGGATCTCGCGGGTCGCCTCGGCCAAGGCCTTCTCGGCCTTCTTCTTGTCGCCGCCGGTCAGGGTTTCGCGAAAAGCCCGGATGGCGCCGCGCACCTTGCTACGACGGCTGACGTTACGGGCCGCCCGCTTCACCGACTGACGCGCGCGCTTCTCTGCAGACTTATGCGTTGCCACGATCTCGACTCCAAACGGCCGGGTTAGCCCATAGGGCTTTCGGCATCTTACGAGGGGCGCGCGTCTATCAAAGCGCGGGCGCGGGTGTCAACCAAACTCGCCGCTAGCCATCGATAGCAACGAGCTTTGCCCGCAGGGTGTCGATCTTCTCCTAAAGTTCGAGCCTTGTCTTGGGCTCGCCTCTGCGCCACCTGAGCGTGAAGTAGGTGTCCGCTGCCGCGGAAGGCGCCGCCAGCAGTACGGCGGCGAGAGCCAAAACGATCATGGCGCCCTCTAGCGCCCTATGGCTCCGTCGATCGATGTGATTTAAGGCCGCGACGCCATGAGCTCGCTCGCCCGTAACGCCGGCATCGTTAGCTTCTACACGATGCTGAGCCGCATCACTGGGCTCGCCCGCGACACCATCTTTCTGCACATCTTTGGGGCGAACAACGCGAGCGACGCGTTCCTCATGGCGTTCACCATTCCGAACGCCTTTCGCAACCTCGTCGCGGAGGGCGCTCTCACGGTTGCGTTCCTGCCGGTCTTCAAGAAGACTGAGAGCGAGGGTGGCGACGACGCCGTCCGCAACCTCATGGGACAGGCGCTGGCCGTCTTCCCGCTGCTCGCGGCCTTGGTCTCCATTCTCTGTATCGTCTTTGCGACCCCGCTGGTTCATCTGTTCGCCGCTGGCTTCAAGACGGTCCCCGGCAAGTTCGAGCTCACAGTGCTCCTCGTGCGCTGGATGTTCATGTACCTCGCGCTGGTGAGCTTCGTCGCGCTCACCATGGGCGCGTTGAATGCGCGCGGCTATTTCGCCTCGTCGAGCGCCTCGCAGCTCATTTTCAATTGCGTTCACATTTGCTTCATCGTGACCGCGGCGCGGCTCGTCGACCCGCCCATGCTCGGGGTCGCCTTCGGGGTCCTCACCGGCGGCGTCGCACAGGTCATCGTGCAGATCGTGGCGCTCAAGCAGGCCAAGCTCTGGGTGCGGCCCCGCTTGCGCTTTGGCCCGGAGGTGCGCCGTATCTTGAACCTCATGGCGCCGGCCGTCGCGTCGCTGGCCATTTATCAGCTCAATATCGCGGCGCTGCGCTTCTTCACCAGCTACCTCGACGAGGGCGCCGTTACCTATCTCTACAGCGCCGATCGCTTCTTCCAGCTCCCGCTTGGCGTTTTCGCAGTCGCCATCGCTACGGCCTCGTTACCGGCGCTCACGGAGGCCCTCAACACGGGAGGCAAAGAGAAGCTGACCGCAACGTTTCGCCAGTCGGTGCAGCTCAACAACTTCATTACGGTTCCCTCAGCCGTGGGGCTCATCGTTCTCGCGCTCCCGATCACGGCGACCATCTCGCAACACGGACATTTCACGCACGCCATGTCCATCGACACCGCCGAGGCACTCATCTGGCTTGCTGCGGGCCTCGTCGCAGTCGCCAACATTCGGGTGGCGTCGCAGGTCTTTTTTGCCCTGCAGGATACGCGCACGCCGGTCGTCTGTGGTGCCATCGGGTTCGTCGCAAACCTCGCTTTGGCCCCGTATTTTTCGCTGCGTTATGGCTTTCGCGGGCTCCCGATGAGCATCAGCGCTTCGGCGTGGCTCCAGCTCGTCATTGAGCTCTGGCTGCTCGGAAGGCGCGCCGGCAGACTCGGCATGCTGGGCATCCTGGGGCGCGCAGTCCGTGATTGTCTTGCGGCAGGCTTCATGGGGGCCTGCGCGTGGCAGGTCGCGACGTTTGGCCAGTGGGAGAATGGCTTTACCGCCTGGAACGCGGTGGTTCTGACCGCCGCATGCGTGACCGGCGGGCTCGCTTACGCCCTCTGTCAGACTGCTTTCCGCGCACCAGAGCTCAATGCCCTGAAAAATCGCTTGCTTCGACGTAGGCGCAGGACCTGACACCCGGTTGTCGGGGAGACCCTGAATCGTGAAAAACGCGACAACGTCGAAGGCCGCGCCTGTGGATAACCTGTTGGTGCTTGTGAATTGTGCGCGTCTTGCCCGTCGCTGGGAACGCTATGTCGGACAGTCCGCTGGCGATCGCCTAAGCAGCTGAATTCAGGGGCGTATCGGGGAAGGGTGAGAAACCAGGGGGGCACTGTCTGGACCGACGGATCGGCCCCCGCTCGCGATATCCACACCAGAAGCCACAGGAGAAACGCCTCAGGTCCGGAAAAAGAGTTTGGCGTCTTCCCATAATCGCTCTAGCTCGTCAATAGTTGCTTCGCTTGGCACTTTCCCGCGCACTGCCAGTTCGCGCTCTATGTAGCTGAATCGACTCTGGAATTTCTCCAGGGTGCGGCGTAGCGCGTCTTCTGGGTCGACACCGAGGTGGCGCGATAGATTGGCGACCGAAAAGAGCAGATCCCCAATCTCTTCAGTGACTTGCGCGTGATTCCGTGAGTCTCGCGTTCCTTCTCTTTCTTTGAGGGCCTGGTCGAGCTCAGACCACTCTTCGTAGACCTTGGCGCGAACGTCAGCCGCCCGGGTCCAATCAAAGCCAACTGCCGCCGCTTTCTCGCCTGTGCGGAGGGCGCGCAGCAGAGCGGGGAGTGCCTTGGGAACGCTGTCGAGCGTCCCCTGGGCAGCCTTAGACTTGCCGCTCTTGGCTCGCTCCTCCGCCTTGATGCGCTCCCAGTTCTTGCTGACGTCGGCGGACGTATGGGCGTAGCTGCCCGCGAACACGTGAGGATGGCGGCGGACGAGCTTGTCGGCGATAGCGGTTGCCACCTCGGCGAGGCCGAAGGTCCCCGCTTCCTGAGCAATTTCGGATTGAAAGACGATTTGCAGGAGAAGGTCACCAAGCTCGTCGCGGTGTCCGTTGGGGTCACCGGCGTCGATAGCGTCGAGCGTCTCGTAGGTCTCTTCGAGCAAGTAAGTCTTGAGGGTCTCGAGCGTCTGCTCCCGGTCCCAAGGGCAGCCACCGGGGGCTCGCAGCTGAGCCATGATGCGGCAGAGTCTCTCGACAGCGCTTGCGGCACGTTCGAAGCGGGCATCGGGCGATGTAGGTTCGTTGCTCACGGTCGGGCTTTAGCATCGCGAGGAGCAGGTGGAGAAGGTCTTGCACAATTGTTGAAGCACGACGGGTTGGGTGTTACCCCCAATGAGTGTCGATGAGGTGCTCGCTCCGTTGGCTCCCCGTTGGGCCGCTCGTTGCTCTCTCGTTGACCGTTATCGCGAGCGCCGCCGCAGCACAGGCCGGGGGCGCGCCCACCGTAGATCCATCGCCTGCGCCAGCCGTCGCCGAGGCACCACCACCACCCAGTAGCGATCAGTTGCGCGGGGCGCCGCCCGAGACCTTCGCCGACCTATGGAACCTCCGCCGTCGCGCGCTCGCCGACTTCGACCGCGCGGCTGCTGATGCGTTGCTCAACGCAATGGTCGAGGCGAAACAGCTCGCTGGCTGGCCAAACCTGACGACTTACGGTCTGGCTATCGCGCGCGAGAGCGTCGCCATCGGCAACACGGGGGAGGGCGCGCGGGCGCTGCGTCTGGCGGAGGCCGCAAGCAAGCTTGCCCCTTCGCGACCCGAGACGTGGCTGGCGCGTGCGCGCGCCAACTTCGAAGGAAGCCAGCCACTCGCTGCCGCCACCGACCTTGTGCATGCCGCGAGCGCGATCTTGAGCGATCCCATCGAGTTCCGTCTACGGCTGGGTAACCTCGCGCTTGCCGCCATCGCTGCTGGTCTGGTCGGCGCATTCGTCTTTGCGGTCATCGCACTCTACCGGCATGGCCGCGAGCTCGTCTTTGGCGTGTTGCAGGTCCTCCCCAGCGGTGCGACGCGGCTGCAAGCCGCTCTGCTGGTGACCGCAGTGATCGCAACCCCTCTGCTGGTTGCGGTGGGTCCAGTCTGGACGGTGCTCATCTGGATCGCCCTGCCCATCGCCTACTACGACCGCAATGAGCGAGTCGGCGCGTGCCTGATCATCGCTTTTCTCGCCGTGTTGCCGCTGCTCTTGCCGAAGGCGACCGAGTACCTGGGCTATCCCGGCTCACGAGCTCAAGACCTCTATCTTGCGGCCACCGACATGGGTGCCGAGGCAGCTGCTTCGCGCGTGCGCGCCCAGCCAAAGCCGACCACTGCGGAGCTTGTCGCCCTCGGCCTGCGCGAACGCTACGCAGGACGACTCTCCGAAGCCACGCGCCTCATCGAGCAGGCCATCGAGCGCGGCATGGAAGAGCCGAGCGTCTACACGGTGCTTGGTAACCTCAAGTTCGCTACGGCAGACCGGTCGGCGGCGATCGCGGCTTACGAGAAAGCCCTGGCGCGTGACGCCAAGTACGTCCCTGCCTTGTTCAACATCTCGCGTGTCTACTTTTCCATGACCGAGCACCAGAAGGCTGGCGAAGCGCACCGCGCTGCGACGGCCGTGGACTACGAGATGGTCGAGCTCTTTGATCGCGACGCCAAGCAACACGGGCCCGCGTACATGGCCCCGGCTGAGGTGCCGCGGCGCACCTTCGCGAGTCACAACAGTCCCGCCCCACTCGTGTCGATCGCGGCGCACGATGTATGGCGCGAGCTGTCCGGGCGAACCATCCCGATCTGGTACATGGCGATAGCGATGGCTCTGTGCCTCTTGGTGGGGCTCGTCGGTGTCTTTAGGAAAGCCCCGAAGGTCCCGCTCGGCCTGGCCGCAAAGGCGCAACAGGGTATGGGCAGGAGCACGATAGAGCCCCTTCAGCGCATCCGCCACGAGATCGAGGTTCACCGCCACAGCATCCGTCTCTTGCGCATGCGGCGGGTGGTCTCGGTGTTCGTTGCTGGCGCCGGTCAGCTCATGGTGGGGCGTGCGCTTTCGGGACTCGCTTTCCTGCTCGTGTTCATGACCAGCCTCATCATGCTGCTCATCGGTATGGACGTGGTTCCCTCGCCGGTTCCGCTGGCGGGCGGACCATCGCTGCTCGCCCTCATCATCTACGCTGGCGCGGCCGCAGCCGCCTACCTCATGTCACTCATCGATGCGCAAACGGAGGATGCCTAATGGCCCTCCGTGGAACACTGCGCGACTTTGGCATCGCCGACATTTTCCAACTCATTGGTCATCAAGGAAAGACCGGCTATCTCATCGTCCGCGAACGCGGACGCGAAGTGAAAATCGGTTTTCGTGATGGCAACGTCGTCAGCGCCGCGTCCACGACGCGCCGCGAGCGCGATATGCTGGGCGGGCTACTGGTTCGAGCAGAGGTCATCACACACGAGCAACTAGGGCAGGCGCTCGACATCCAGAAGAAGAGCGGCGACCGCCTGGGCGACGTGCTCATCAACTCGGGCCTGGTCGAACCTCCGAGCTTGGCGATGTTCGTGAAGCTCCAGCTCAATGAGACGCTCTATCAGCTGTTTCTCTGGACGAGCGGCACCTACGAGTTCAATCAGACCGACGTCGAGCTACCGACCGATGTCGAGCCGATCCGTAGTGAAACGGTGCTGATGGAGGGGTTTCGGCAGGTCGACGAGTGGCCGCTCATCCGTAAGTCGATTCCCGGCTACGCGATCACCTTTCACAAGCTCGAGGATCTCGAGAAGCTCGACGCTGGCGAGAAAGGACAGCGCGAGGAAGAGCTCGACTTCGACGACGCGTTCGCGGAGTTCGAGTCCGGACAGGCGAGCGAGCGTACCGGCAGACTCAAAGATGTCGGCCGCAAGGAGCGAACGGTCTATCAGCTCATCGTGCCGGGGCGCGATGTGCAAAAGATCATCGACCTCTCGCGGCTCGGTGAATTCGAGACATGCAAAGCCCTCGTAACACTCATCGGCGCCGGCATCATCGAGACAGAGACGGTCGCGGACACCCGCCAACAACGCGCCATTCAGGCTGCCGCTCCGCTTGGCGGCGGCATCGCGGCGCGCCGCGTCGGCGGTGTGGCGCCATTGATGTTCAAGGTCGCCGCCGTCGTCGTTGGGCTGTTGGTCCTGTTCATGGTGGGCCAACGCACCTATGGGTGGCGCCTGCGCGGCTGGGTCTCGTTGCGCGAGTCGACGGGTTACGTCGCACAAGACGTCCAATCGGTCGTCGCGGCAACCCAGATGCAAAAGATCGAGCGCGCCCTCGCGGTCTACCGCGCCGAGGCTGGTGACTACCCCAAAGAGCTCGCGGTACTGGTTGACGCGGGGCTGCTAAAACCGAAAGATATTCGCTTCCCCTGGAAGCAGCCGTACTTCTACGCGACACGCGAAGGCAGGTACGAGCTCTTGCGGCCGCTCTACTAGCGGGCTGCCGATAGGGTCGCTCCTTGGCGCTACACGAAATCGTCTCGCGTGGTGTTGTGAGCCGTGCTGGGACGTGAATAAGTGCCCATGCTGCATGCGTCTTTGATGCATTCCTGGGGGCACTATGTTCGAGAAGCGCAAGCTAGAAACCCTCGTTGCGTCGGCGGTCATTGCACTGACCGTGGCGTGCGGGACCGACAAGGATGAGCAGGGAGGCGACCTCGAGTTTCCTGAGCAGCAGCGCACTGCGACGCTGAATTTCGCCTCGCCTGACGACGTCTTTCTGCTCACTGTGTTCAGCACTCCCGGGGTCAGCGAAGCGAGCCCCGCCGCCGACGTGCTGTACGAAATCGCCCCCGCCACCCAGACGTCGGGCTTACGGGTGAACCGCATGCCGCAAGCGCTCACCTTGGGCGCTACCGTCGACCACGCGTATTGGAACGCTCGCCTCGCGGTCGAGAAACAGCGCCGCGATGGTATCGATCGGCTGGCCTCCGAGCTCACCACGCGCAAGCAGTCGTTGCAGCTGGGCGACCGCCAGGCTTTGCGCGCAGCCTGTGACTGTCCAGAGAGCCAGACCTGTGCCCCCGGCAGCAGCACGTGCGTCGATTCGTTGACTCTGACGCTCGCGGGAGCGAGCCGCCAGATGACGGTCGCCGGTTCGGTGACCTCGCCCGATGGCATCAAGATCACCATCGTCGGCGATGTGGGCGTGAGTGCTGCCGCGTTGACCGCTATCGCGGAGGAATTCGCGGTGGCTGCCGACACGGTGCTCGAGGTCATGGGGCAGAGTGGCCACACCGATGAGCTCGACGTCGACGGTAGCGAGAGCCTGACCATCGCCTTCACCAGCAACTTCGGCTCGCTGCCCGCGAGTACCGTGGGCGTCTTCGTGTTTGGCGACTATCTGGCGTCGGGTGTCAGCGGCGCCACGGGTAACCGTTCCGACATTCTTTGGGCACGGGTACCGAGCGGTGCGACGACCGACGCGCTGCTCATCGGGACGCTTGCGCACGAGTATCAGCACCTCGTCAGCTTTGCGCTGCGCAGCAAGCTCGGCGACCCGAGCCAGCTACGCGAGACTCTCTGGCTCGACGAGGGCGTCTCACACCTCATGGAGGACCTCACCGGTTGGGGTGGGTCGACCGTCGACGCGTACGCCCTGGCGCTCGAACAGTGGGACAACGCGCCGTTCGCCGGTCCGAACGACACGGTCGCGCAACGCGGCCGCGCTTACACCTTGCTGCGTTACCTGATCGACAAGCGGGCGCGCGCGGCGAGCGTTAGCAGCGCCAATGCGCCGTCGGTGATCCAGTACGCGCGGGAGATCCTGGCGCCACTCTATACGCAACAGCGACGCGGCTTTCAGCACGCGCTGCTGCAGGACGCCCGCAATGACGGACGTATCGTCGACTGGCTGCGTGCCGTCTATCTCACGAGCAACCCCGAGGCGACAGGGGCTCCGCAGTTCACGGCGTTCCTTGCCGTCGCGTCATCGACGCAAGCCAACGGTCAGTGGATGGGATTCAACGCCTACCACGAGTACGTGGACGCGCGCGGAGCGGACGTTCCACTCGCCGGCCCAGGCGGCGTCGACGACAGCAACGACACAGGCTTTGGCGAGGTCAGCGACTCGATCGCGTCTTCGGGCGCCCGCTATTACCTTGTCACCGGTGGGGACGGCGCGGTCACCGTGAATCTCACCGCCGACGATGCGTCCGACATCAACCTCGATGTGGTCAAGGTGCGATAATGATGGCGACTCTTGCTCTCGCTCTGGCCCTCGCGGCGAACGATCCCATCACCATGGTCGGCACGGTGCGCGTAGTTGGCCCCGCGCAAGACCGTGGCGTGCAGGTCTTCGATGAGGGCAAGACCATGACCGTGACCGGCGAGCTGAGCGAAGAAGTTGCGCAGCTGCAGTCGCTCAAGGTCGAGATCGTTGGCTTCCCCGCCAAAGATGGAATGGACGTGCGGGAGTACCGCATCATCGACGTCGGCGGGGGCGTGAAGCCGTTCGTGGGTATGCTCGAGCGGACGGGCGACCGGCTCGCCTTGCGCGACGGGGAAGCAGACGCCATTCCGCTGAACCTCGGTGCGCGGACCTTGAGCAAGCTCATGCCGATGGCAGGAGCCAAGGTTTGGGTTGCCGGCACGAAGCTGCTATCGGGCGAGCTCAAGGTGACGAAGTATGGTGTCTTGCGCAAACCGCGCATTGACCCGACCAGAGGCGAACAACAGCCTGTGCCTTAAGGGAGAATGACAAATGAAGAAGGTGTTGGTGATGGGTGTAATTCTGCTGGCAGCAGCTCGTGTTCTCGCGCAGGGCTCGGATCCACTGGCTGAGCTCGCTGCCTTGGGTAACGCCGTTGGCGAAGCACAGCCGGAAGCTGGTGGCTCGATCCGCGCCAAGAAGGAGGGCGACGTTGGTCGCACGCAGCGGCTCAATGACGCGAAAAACTTCGAGGCCAAAGTTGTCGAGGTGAACGCCAAGGGCTTCCCAGTCGTAGCCCTGCGCCTCAACGTGCAGAAGCCCGCCAAGGAAGGCGCTGGCAAGGACATGAAGGCGAACGAGAAGATCGTCGTCGTACCGAAGCTCAAGATCGCAGGCGGCAACGTCGAGCTCAAGGATCCCCAGACGATGCTGAACGCAGGCGCCTTCTACCTGCAGGAAGGCGACAAGGTCGCGGTCCGCATCGGCGAGAAGAAGGGCAACTACTACGAAGCCGAGTACATCGAGCGCAAGTAGGTGCGCCGTCGTGGCGGACGAGGCGCGAAGTAAAGCCATGGCCGTCAGTGTCGACAATCAGGCGCGTGACCGACGGGTGTCGGTCCGCGACCTGGCGAAAAAGGCGAGGCTGGTCCTCTTTGCTATCGGCTTTTCGGACGGCGAGCTGTCGCTCGTGCTCACCGACGACGCGACGATTCACGCGCTGAACCGGCAGTGGCGGGGCAAGGATAAGCCGACCGACGTGCTGTCCTTTCCCCAGGCGGACTTCGAGCGCACCCGCGTGCTGGGTGATGTCATCATCAGCGTCGAGACAGCCTCGCGCCAGGCGCCGAGGTTCGGTAACGACTTGAGCGCCGAGCTCGAGCGCCTGCTTGTGCACGGGATCTTGCACCTGGTGGGGCACGACCACATCCACGGCGGCCCGCAGGCGCGGAAAATGAAGCGTGAAGAAGAGCGTCTCCTGCGCGTGTTGAAAGCGGGGGCAAGGCGGCGTACCCACACCGGGTGACCCGCATCGTCTTCGGCTTGATGGTCGGCGCTCTTTCGGCGCTCGCCTTTCCGTTCGCGGTGCCCGGGTTTGGCGAGGGGCCGCTGTTCGAATGGCTACCACGCGAAGTCTTCTTGCTGTTCGGCGCAGCTTACCTCTATCGCGGACGCGAGCCGTTCGCCGCGGGCCTGGGCTTCTTCGCCGTATTGCTCTGGTGGCTATCGATCGCAATGCTCCGCTACGGCGGCATGCCAGCCTGGCAAGCGATGCCGGCACTCGTGCTCCTCATCGCTTATTGCGCCGCGTACTGGGCGCTCATTCCGCGCTTGGCTGCTTTGGCGGTGCGGATCGTTCACCCGTATCTCGCGTTCGCAGCGGCGGTACTCACGGTGGACTGGCTGCGCGGTTGGGTGATCGCCGCGTTCCCGTGGGGCGAGTGGAGCTGGGCCATGGCGCGCGACCTACCGCTGGTGCAGCTCGCCGCCGTTGGTGGCAGCCATGCCGTGACTGCGGTTGTCGCGCTCTGTGGAGCGGCCATTGGCGACCTGCGTGGGCGCCCTTGGTCGAGCACCATCGTCGGGCTCTTCGTCGCGCTCCTCCATCTCGCGGGGGGGCTGCGGCTGGTCCATTCTCGCGGAGACGTCGAGACCCTGCGGGTCGGTTTGTTACAGGGCAACATTGCCCAGGACATCAAGAACCGCGACCTCGACAACGCGGTCACCATCCGTGCAACCTACGAGGACCTCACCAAACGCGCCCAAGACGCAGGCGCCCAGCTCGCCGTGTGGCCCGAGGCAGCGTGGCCCGGGCGGCCCGACCCTCGCATCGTGCTCTTTCCGTTCGCGACGGGGACCATCCCCACCATCATCGGTGCGGCGACGCTCCGTTTCGAGGACGGAAACAGCCAGGTCACGAACTCCGCTTTCGCCGTCAATGCCGACGGCAGTGTGGCGGGGCGCTACGATAAGATCGCGCTCGTCCCGTTCGGCGAATACGTGCCTTTTGCGCGTCTTCTTGCCCTCAGCGCCATCGTTCCTCAGATGGGCGAGATGCGGGCCGGGCGCCACACGGATCCGATCGGCGCGACGCGAGCAGGCGCCATGGTTTGCTACGACGGGATCTTTCCCGCCATCAGTCGGGGGCTCGCGCTCCGTGGCGCGCGGTTCCTCGTAAACCTGACCAACGATGCCTGGTACGGAGCCTCCAGCGGCCCCTACCAGCACCGCGATGCCTATGTGATGCGCGCGGTCGAGACCGACCGCTGGGTGGCCCGCGCGACCAACACCGGGATCTCGACGGTCATCGACCCCCGGGGCCGCATCGTCGGCGAGACCGCGTTGGGAGAGGAGACGGTACTCACCGGAGACATCGGGATGCGTGACACGACCACGCCGTATGTCCGAGTCGGCGACGTCATCGTCTGGCTCGCCCTCATCACCGTGGGGCTCGGCTTCATTCGCCTCATCGATCGTGTGGCTCTGCGGCGGCACAGCGCGAAAGTTGAGTAGAGACGCACCAACGGCGCGCCTCTGCCGACAAGTTAGTGACGATGAAGGACACGCGTGTCGGCAATGGGGGAGCTGTACGCCGCCCCGATGTGCAAGCCCCAGGGAGCAGCCCCCCCAAACAGGCCCAGACCACGCGTGCCCCGTTTGCAGCCGACAGCGCCGAAAAATGCCGCAGTGGCGCCGCGACCGACGGGGCCCAGCGGGTCGTCGTGGAGCTCCTCGCGAGCGCGGGCGTTCAGGTCAACGGTGCAAATCCCTGGGACCTCAAGGTCAACGACCCCGCGTTCTTCAGGCGTATCTTGCGCGACCCCGATCTGCAGATCGGCGTCACGTACATGGACGGCCTTTGGGATTGTGCTGCCATCGATCAGCTCACGGAGCGGCTGACCGGCTCGCGGGTCCGCGCCAAGCTCATGGAGCCCGCCGTACTGTGCCAGGCCCCCTTGGCGGTCGCCGAGGCCGGCGCGCGCAAGACGTTTCGTTACCTGCGCGACGCGCTAACCAATCGTCAGACCATCGCGCGCTCGACGAAGGTGGCCAAAGAGCACTACGACGTTGGCAACGTCCTGTATTCGCATCAGCTTGGGCCGACTATGGCGTACACGAGCGGTGTGTTCGCGCCGGGTTACACGCTCGAGGACGCGCAGAACGCCAAACACGACCTGTTGTGCCGCAAGATGGGCCTGAAACCAGGCGATCGCGTGCTCGACATTGGCTGCGGCTTCGGCGGTTTCGCGCGCTACGCCGCCAAACACTACGGCGCCCGTGTGGTGGGGCTGACGATTTCGAACGAGCAGCTCAAGGCAGCGCGGGCTTTGTCCGAGGGCGTCGGGGACGTTTCTTTCATGTACAGCGACTATCGCGACATCCCGAAGCGCTTCCCCAAGGACCACTTCGACCACGTCGTGTCGATCGAGATGATCGAGGCCGTTGGCGCCCACAATCTGCACGCGTATTTCGACTGCGCGCAGTCATGTCTCAAACGTGGCGGCACCTTCGCGCTGCAAGCCATCTGCGACAAAAACGATGTCTACGGGAGCAACGCCTGGTTCTCCGAGTACATCTTCGCGGACGGCTGCGCTCCTTCGCGGGGCCAGGTCGATACCGCCGCAGCCGACTGGTTTGGCGGTGCGGAGGACGTGCACCGCATCACCGATAGCTACGACAAGACGCTGATGGCTTGGCACGACAACTTCACCCGCGCCTGGCCAGAGCTCGCTGGCGATTACGGCGACCGATTCAAGCGCATGTGGGACTTCTACCTGCTCAGCATCGCAGGTGGCTTCCGCAGCGAACGGATGAACGTCGATCAGGTCGTCTACCGCAAAGGCGGACCAGACGCGTCGCGTGAATCGGTGCGCGAGCTGCCCAGTCGCGCCAAGCTCGACGCGCTGCGCGCGACCCCGGAGCAAGCCGACGCAATCAAGCGCTGCGTTGCCGCGGTCACGGAGCAAACGAAGTACATCGCGCGCATGGCCGCGCCCAAGCCGTCGCTCCCTGCGCAGGCATTGGACCCGGGCGCGCGCATTTGCGTCATCGGGGCGGGCCCCTCGGGTTTGTCGGTCGCGAGCGAGCTCCGCGCCAGGGGTTACGCGAACGTCGTTGTGCTCGAAGCAAGCGAGAGGGTCGGCGGTAAGAGCTACACAGTGGACATCGCCGGCCGCCCCCATGACCTCGGTGCGACCATGGGCGTCCCGTACATGTACGACGACGTTGTACGGCTCGGTGAGGCGAGCAGCGCGCGCGCCACGGCGTTCCCTCCGCAAGTGCAATACGACCTGACGACCGGTACGAAGCGTGCTCCACGGACGTTCTCGGAGACCGCGGCGTTTTATGCGGGTGCGCTGCAATACATCGCGACCAACATGCGGTTCCGCGCGAAGAGCGACGGCAACCTCGAAGTTCCTCACGAGGATCTCGCCGAGCCCTTTGGAATCGTCGCTGAACGTTACGGCTTCAGCGCCGTCGGTAGCGCGCTCGACACCTATCTTACGGGCTATGGATACGGCTTTCCCGCCAGCACACCCGCTGTTTTCGGCTTCCGCATGCTGGGACCCAAGGCGATCGTCGGCGCGGCCAGCGGCGAGCTTCTCATGTGGGAGAACGGCACGACGCCCATCTGGGAGGGAGTCGCAAAGGACCTCGATGTCCGCTTGAACACACCGGTACTCGGCATCGATCGTTCGGGCGTGCGCCCGATGGTCGAGACCGCGACGGGCAAGACGGCGTATGACCGTGTCGTGGTTGCCTGCGATCCGTCGCAGGCAGTGAGCGTCCTCGATGCGAGCAGCGAAGAACGTCAGGTCTTCTCGCTGATCAAGCATATGCCCTACAGCACCTTCGCGTGCCGCGTTCGGGGCCTTGCCGAAGGGAGGGCTGAGGTTGGCTATCTTCGCGAGAACATGCTCGAAGACCGCGCTGGCCACCCCATGGCTTGGATCAAGCGCTATGCCGACGACGATGTCTTTGTTTTCCATCTGTTCGCGCCAGAGGCATTGAGTGACGACGCGGTCATGGCGAAGATCCGCGAGGACATGGGCAAGCTCGGCGCCACCAAGGTCGAGCTCGTCGAGGCCCGCCGCTGGAAGTTTTTCCCCCACGTCGACGGTGACGCCATGCGCTGCGACAGGTTCTTCGAGCGCGCTCGCAATCTCCAGGGCGAGCGCGGCACGTTTTACGCCAACGAGGCGCTGTCGATGAGCACCATGGCCGACGTCAACGCGTTCGCCAAGCGTATCGCCGAACAGGTCGCGTCGAGCGGTTGACAGCGCGGCCTTCCCGCATGCAGATGCGTGCGTCATGAGCGACGACCGCAAGCCACTCCTCACGCAGCTCCAAGACCGCGTCTCCTTGCTGCGGAGGCATCTTTGACATCGCCGGCCTAGAGAAACAGCTCCTCGAGATCGAAGAACGCTCCGGCGACCCCGCGCTGTGGCAAGACGCGCAGGCTGCTGCGAAGCTCCAGCAAGAACGCACCCGTCTCGAGCGCGTCGTGCAGCAGTTTCGCTACGTCGGTAAGCTCCTCTCCGACGCGGAAGGTTTGCTCGAGCTCGCCGATCAGGACGCCGAGATCGCCACCGAGGTCGACAACAACATCGCCACCGCGAGGAAGGCGGTCGAACAGTTCGAGCTCCAGCGCATGCTCGGAGGCGAATACGACAAGAACAACGCTCTACTTTCGATCAACGCTGGTGCCGGCGGCACAGAGAGTCAGGACTGGGCTCAAATGCTCATGCGCATGCTGAGCCGCTGGGCAGAGCAGCACGATTTCACGGTCGAGGTGCTCGACGTTCAATACGGCGAGGAGGCTGGCATCAAGAGCGCATCCCTCGAGATCACGGGCCCGTACGCTTATGGCTACCTGAAGGCAGAGCAGGGCGTGCATCGCTTGGTGCGCATCAGCCCCTACGACTCAGCCAAGCGCCGCCACACGTCGTTTGCGTCGGTCGCAGCGGCGCCCGAGATCGACGATGACGTGAAAGTCGAGATTCGCGACGAAGACCTGCGCGTCGACACCTACCGCTCGAGTGGCGCGGGTGGACAGCACGTCAATAAGACAGAGTCCGCCATTCGACTTACGCATATGCCGACGGGCATCGTGGTCGCCTGTCAGGCCGAGCGCAGTCAGCACAAGAACCGAGACAAGGCGATGAAGATGTTGCGCGCCAAACTCTTCGAGCTCGAGCTTCGCAAACGCGAGGAAGAGCGAGAGAAACTCGCCGGCGACCGGAAGAAAATCGAATGGGGTTCGCAGATCCGCTCGTACGTGCTGCAGCCCTATCGCCTGGTGAAGGACCATCGCACGGGACACGAAGCGGGTAACACCGATGCCGTGCTCGACGGCGACCTCGATGGCTTCATCGAAGCGTATCTCCTCGGCAAAACGGCGACCGATCAGAAGGAGCTCGAGTAGCGGCGCGAGCGGTTCTGTCAGGGCCGAGGACGTGTCGCATGACCCGCCGCACGCCGCGAGCTATCTGAGCGCGTGTGATTTAGCGGTCTAGTATTCGTAAGGCCCAATCGAAAAAGGCGCGCTGCGGGGTGTACCATCCGCATCGACGCTCCCGGCTTCACACGGCAGTGCTTGGTCCGCGTAGCCACAGACATTGCCCGTGATGGTCGCACCTCCGCTTCGCAGGGCGGCCGGGGCGGCCGGCACCAGATGATAGTCGTTGTCGCGAGCCTCCGCGATGGCGCCATCGGGGCCATCGAGGTCGGCAAAGAAGCCGTCGATGGGGGGCGCGACCATGAAGGTTCCATCGCAGCGAATGACACGCCCCATGCCGTCGGTGCAGGTCGGAGACGGCGCGTTGAAGTCCGGAGCGCCGAGACCCGTCCCCACGTACGGCACTTGGCACGCGAGAGCCGTGCCGACGAGCGTCGAAGGCCCGCTGTCGTTGTTGGTGTCGATACAGGGATTCGTCGAGGTGGCACATTCCAGGCTTGTGCATGGCGCGGCCGTGATGAAGGAATTGGCGACGACGAAGCCCTTCCTGCTGCTGTTGATCGCGTCCGCGGGACGCTCACTGGTGACCTGGATGAAGTCGTGAATGAACCTGGGGCCAACGCCAGTGCCACCGGTCGGCCCGAGGCGAACAGCCTCTGCCAGTGGAGCCGCTCCCGCGACGATGACGCTATTGCGGACGACGAGCTCGCGGATGCGGCTGTTGAAGAGGGTCACGATGGTCTCTCTGGCGACCGGCACCCAAAAACGGGAACTGTCGATCACGTCATACGGCACCGCGCCCACGGGTCTCGCCAAACGGTCGTCGAAGAGCGCAGTTGAGAAAATCATGGAGTAGCCCACCGCGACATCCACACGCGTGGCGTTGAAGGCGGCCGAACCAAGGAGCTCGATGCCGCGCGCTTCGAGGACTTCTGTCGCTGCTCGCTCCACCCCAACGGAGACCAAACTGTCATTGACCACGAGGCGCGTCTCGCGCGCGCGAATGCCAACCAAAAGCTCGGTCGCAAAGAGGCTGCCCGGAAGAAGCATCGTGACACCGTCGAGGTGGACGTCGGCGACCCCAGGCCGCCCATCGGCGCTGATACCAATGCTGCTCTCGTTGGTTGGCTCTGCCATGATGACGACGTCCTCGAGAGTGATGTTGGTCGCGCCCTCGACGCTGACGACCTCGAGGATCGGCGCCTGTAGGGCAGACAGCAGGACGCCCTTGATGCGCAGGGGCTCCACGGAGGGTCTTGCGACCAGCACGGTTCCAACCGCGCTGATCTCGGCGCGTCCAGCACCGGGCGTAAAGCTCGCGTCGAACCCCCCGTCGACGGTCACCCCGGTATCCGCGAGCACCAGGACCTCCTCGTAACTCCCCCCGTTCGAGCGCGCCGCGATGCGGACCGTGACGAGTCCGAGCTGTTGGGCGAGCGCTAAACCCTCGGTGATCCGCTGCAGCGGTGCGCGCCGGCTCCCGTTGCCGATACGGGCCGGGCATTCACCATCGGGGCAGGACACGTACACCGCGTCGACCAGGGCATCGAAAGCTGCGCTATTGTAGACACCCGGAGTGGTAACGTCTGCCCGCACCCGCCAGTCATAGGTGCCTTCGAGCGGGAGGTTGATCGTCGTGAGCGTGGTGCCGCCAGGCACCTCGACGACGATGGGCGCGGCGACGTCGTCGCGGCGCTGCACCTCGATCGTGTAGGTCGTCACGTTGCTAATTGCTTGCCAGGCGAATTCGACGTCACCCCCGACGACGCGGCTACCGTCGGCTGGGCGGATGATAGCGGGTGGGCTCCGATCCGCGAGCCCGAGGTAACTGACGAACGATTGCGTTCGCGCCTCAGCATCGAGGGCATCTCCCAGGTTGCTTACGAAGCCCGCGACGGTAAGTGTGTACGTGACGTCGAAGGCTTGGGGCGCGGTTGTCACCGACAAGCGTTGATTGCTCGGGTCGAGTGCGATCCCGGTGATTGTAAGGGCCGGCTCGATCGTGACTTGCCCCAGGTCGACGACGCTCCCCGGCGCGACGGCTTGATTGAACACGGCGTCGACGCGTACGGACGAGACCGCCACGGCGGACGTCAAACGCAGTGGGGTACCGCTCCCAGCCGCAAAGCACCGACGTAGCGCGATCTCGCAGCGCCCCGTCGGGCAGTCGTCGTCCGCGTCGCATACGACGGCTATGCCATCGGCGACGAGGGAGACGCTGCACGCCATGGCAAGCGCGAGCAAGACAGGTGCAAGCCAGCGCATCAGTCGACCTCGCGGGGCCCGAGACTGACGGGCAGGGTGCGCATCGCGCCGACACTGTCCTGCGTCACCTGCGCGGCGCACGGGCCCGCGCCGCTCGCGCCACAAATGTCGGCTTGGCTCGGTTCCCCAAGCTCAGAGCACGCGGCACTGCACGACCAATCATCGTCCGCGGTTCCAGCCGTGCCGTCCGCGCCGCTATAGAACGGAAACGTCGCGACGACGGGGGCGCCGAAGACATGCAGGCCGGTGAAAGTGTGCGGCGCGGGATCGCTGATGGTCTCGATGGCGGTCGCCGTGGTGTAGCTCACCCCTTGGCGACGGTAGGGCGTCGCACAGCCCACGAAAGCACTCGCACGCAGCAAGCGCGGAGGCACGCTGGAAAGGTTGTCGGCGCCCGTGCTGCTCCCTTCACACACCACCGCGCTGTTGAGCAGTTGTAAGTCGCCGCTCGGAGCTTGGGCTGCGGCGACGATACCGGTTCCATCCCGTACGTAGATGATGTCGTGAATGAGCGAGACTTTCGAGTTGGCGCCGACCTGCACGGTCGACGCGGTAAGGTCGGGTGTGCTGGGCTGCGCGCTGGAGACGAGGACCGTGTTGGTTACGATGACCTCGACGGTGGCCAGCTCTTCAAAGAGGTCACCAGTCGGGTTGACGATGAGTGCGCTCGCGCCGCCTTGGCAATTCTGCGGAAAACAGTCGCTGCTGCCGACACGGGCAGCGACCAGATTGCTCGCGTTGACCCGAACGTTACCCCCATCCCGGACGAGCAAGGCGACGCGGTTCGAGGCATCGTCGTCCACGCCAGCCCGGACGACGCTGCGCTCCATGATCACTGCACCACCGTCGGCCCTCACTGCTGTGATGTCGATACCCGAATATCCCTGGCTTTCCGAGGGGCGTCCGTCGGTCGCGACGATTGACGAATCGAGGAAGGTCGCGCTTGCACGCGTCACCTCGATGCCGGCGCCCTCGAGCGCAGCGTGGTCGAAGAGAGCCTCGCAGGCGCCTGCCACCCGCGCTGCGGCGGGAGCCCCCGAACCCAACAACACACCCGCGCGCAGGTCGAAGAACGAAGCGACTCGCCCAGGGGTGCATCGCCGGGCGTCGAGCGGCCGAGCGCCGTTGGTGGAGCGCAGCGTAAGGCGCGTCGCTGTGAAATCGTCGATTCCCGTCAGTACCAGCGCGGCTCCACCACCCGCGTGCAGCTCGAGGTCCACCATCTCGAGCCGAGCATTGGTCACGACCCGCACGGCCGCGGGGTCACCGCGGATGACGGTGGGTGTCGCAACCGGGTCGACGACCGTAAACGTCGGGTCATAGCCCCCGCTTACACGCGCAAGCGATGCGCCCAGGATGAGAGCCTCCTCGTAGACGGCGCCGCCGCCCCGACCGGCGATACGAAGCTCCGGGCGCGAGAGAAAGGCCCCGAGAGCGAGAGCCCGCCCGATCCGACGCATTGGTTTTGCGCTCGTCCCCGCGTCCCAGCTCTCCGGCGACGCGCAGTCAGCCGAGGCCGCACAGTAAACGTGCACAGCCTCGCCGAAGACCGCGAAAGACGAGGTCACCGGAGGCTCGCGGCTGATGTCCGCCGTAACCCGCCAAGAGTACGTGGCGTCTGCTGCGACCGACAGCGTGAGCTCCGTGCCACGTAGGATGAACGGCGACCCTTCGATCGGGACGTCGCCCGAGGGCGTTTCACGAACGACCTCGACTGCGTAGTTCACCGCCTCCTCGAGTGCGCTCCACGTTAACGTCACGCTCGGCTCCGCAAAGAGGGTCCGGTCGGGCGGTGACAGGGGGGTTGGCGCCTGGCCGCTGACCTGCTCGCCGATGCCTGTGAACTCCCGCTGTGTGCGCTCAAGCGGACGGCCGATGGGGTCGAACACATCGACGACGTCGAGCAGGTAGGTGCGCAACTTCTGCTGGGTTGTCTGCACCGTGACGCTGAGCCGGTCGTCCGCGACCACGGCGGACTCGGGCGAGAGGGCAGGGCTCAAGGCGTAGACCGTGTAGTCCGCAGCCGAGACCGGATCGACGACGCGATTGAACAGCACAACGATTCGGCGCGAGTCGAGCGCTTCGACGCTGATGACACGTAAAGGTGAGTCATCGTCGTCTGCGGCGATGCAGACATCGACAGTGACGCTGCAGCGCCCGGTTGGGCAATCGTCGCCGTCGACACAGCGGATCCGCAAGTCGGCGGGCGTTTCGATGTCGACGCCGCAGGCGATGGAGGCGGCGAGCAAGCAAGCGCTTGCGCGCAGCGCGCCTACCACGGAGCCGCGACACTCAACATGCCGCCGCCACCAGGCCCCAGAAAGACGCCTACCCGGAAGTCATCGTCCGGAGCGCGAGCGGCGCTCGCGGTTCCGATTCCGAACCAGTGCCAGTGGTCCGCAGCCATCAGGAGTCCACCGGTGAGCAGAAGGCCACCACCGACCCCGAGCGCAACCCATTGGTTGCGTTCCTTGTTCGGACCGCTGGCGTTGAGCTCGGCGAGCCTCTCCCTGGCATCGCTGCGTTCGACCGGGTCGTCACTCGTACGAATGATGCGCTCGTACCGCGTGGCATCGTTGGTGGCCGCACGCACTTGGCTCGCAAAAAAACCTCCGACGCCGAGACCAACGACCCCGAGACCGGCGACGACGAGGCCACTGGTGAATACGGGGTGGCTGCGCTGCGCCGGCGCAGCCGTCGCGTTGACGCTCGCCACTGGCGTCGACAAGCCTGGGTCGACGGGTAACGGACTGTCGATGGCGCTCACGATGACGATCGCGGTGAGGGTACCGTCGGGGGCGACGCTGACGCCAACGTCCGTGCGTTTGCCTTTCTCGATGACGAGCTCGCGCACCAGCGGGGCGGCGTTGCCGCGACGCAGCGATAGGCGGCGACTTCCTGCGGGGACTTGGGCGATGGCACCCTCGAGGGGCGTCATGCCCTTGGGTTCGCCGTCAATGCGCACCTCGACTTCAGGTAAATCCGAAATGACGTACAAGCTGCCGAAGCCCGTATCGGATCCGAAAGCGATTGCCCCCGAGATGGTGTTGGTCGCGAGGCTCACCGTGATGGTGGAGACGCGGTTATAGGCGACATCGACGAACTGGTAGACGTCGGCAAAGCCTTCTTTGGCCACGTGCAAAATATAAGGCCCCGCCGGCAGGTTCTTGAGCGGCGTCTTCAGGGGTGTCGTGCCGACCAGCTTGTCGTTTAGGTAGATGTCGGCGCCAGCCTCGTCGCTCTTCACGATGAGAGTGCCGACGTAGTCCGCAGGAGCAAACAACTGCACCGCCATGCGGTGGATCTGCGCCGCACGCTCGTCCACTTTGTCGGACAATGCCTCGGCTACGCGGCCAACTTCGCTACCAGTCTGAGCGTCCAACAAGCGTAACGATAGGTTGAGCACTCCGCCAAGCGCGGCGACGCGGGTGACGATGGCGAGGTGAGCGCGTGCGTGGCGCGCGACCTGTGCCCAGCAACCGACGTCTTCGCTCGGGCACTTGCTGGGGTCGAGGTTGTAGGAGGACGCCTCGCTGACGACGTCTCGCGGTGAGACCGCACGAAAGCCACCCTTGTCTTCGATTTCGCTCGTCAATGCCTGCTCGATGGAACGAATCAGCGATTCGCCGACGTCCGACGCTTCGAAGGGTAAGATGGCGACCGCGCGGTACTTGTTGGACAGAGCTGGTGGACCCGGCACCCCGGAGGCTTCGGCTGGCTTCGGTGGCTCCTCGAGCGGTGGGGCTTCGAGCTCGGGCTCGACCACGCGCTTGGTTTGCGGCTTGGGCTTCTTGGCGGTTGCTCGTCGCCCCGCAGCGGCGACACGCTCGGGCGCCGCTCCAGCGTGACCAATGTCGCCGAGCGCGAGGAAAACCATGGTCGTGGCCAGAGCCACGGTGCGCGAGCACATCGTTTCGAGGGTTTACCACATCCCCCGACAGGCCTCTACGATGGCGTTTCGACTCACGAAACCGTCGCTTGACCCCTCGAGTTCAGCACGCTATGCCGCGCGCGACCCCATGACTGAACGCGACGAGCAGTATGAGCAGCGCCTGCGCAAGACCAACGAATTGCGCGAGCTTGGCATCGACCCTTACGCAAACGACTTCGCGGTCGATACCACCGTTGCCGCGTTCGTGAAGCGCTACGGCAGCGAACAATCGGCAGCCGCCCTCGACGCGGTCACCGAAAAGCACGCGGTGGCAGGCCGGGTCGTGGCCGTCAATCTCATGGGCAAGGCCGCATTCCTGCGCATCCAGGACGGCACCACCGACGACCTCGGGCCAAACAACGAGCCCGTCGGCAAACTTCAGATCTATCTCAAGAAAGATCGCGTTGGAGAGAAAGCGTTCGAGCTTTTGAAGCACATGGACATCGGTGACTTCATCGGTGTCGTGGGTGCCCCGATGCGAACCAAAACAGGGGAGCTGTCCATTGCGGCGGATCAGTTTCGGATCCTGACCAAGACGCTCCGACCGCTGCCCGAGAAATGGCATGGCGTCACCGACACCGAGATCCGCTACCGCCAGCGTTATCTCGACCTCGTATCGAACGCCGAGACACGTCGCATTTTTCGTACGCGCTCGCGACTCGTGCATTGGATCCGCGACTACTTCGTGAAGAACGACTTCCTCGAGGTCGAGACGCCGATGATGCATCCCATCGCCGGCGGCGCCGCAGCGCGTCCCTTCAAGACGCACCACAACACGCTCGACGTCGACCTCTACCTGCGAATCGCCCCGGAGCTCTATCTGAAGCGCCTCGTGGTCGGCGGCCTCGAGCGGGTCTTCGAGATCAACCGCAACTTCCGCAACGAGGGCATCAGCACATTCCACAACCCTGAGTTCACCATGCTGGAGTCGTACGAGGCGTACAGCGACTACCAGAAGCTGATGCGCTTCATCGAGGAGTTGCTGTCGGGTGCGGCCCAGGCCGTGCTTGGCACCACGAACATCCGCTTTGGCGAGCACGAAATCTCGATGGCTGCCCCATTCGAGCGTTTGTCGATGCTCGAAGCAATCCATAAGCATGGCGGCCCCTCGCCCGAGGATTCGCGCGACGAAGACAAGTCGACGGCGATCTTGAAGAAGCTCGGGCTTTGGCAGAAGGGCATGACGGGCGGCGCGCGTGTCGTCGCGTTGTTCGAGCACTTCGCCGAGCCGAAGCTCATTCAACCGACCTTCGTCTACGACTTCCCCCTCGATGTCTCGCCGCTAGCCCGTAAGAAGCCTTCGAACCCGTGGTTCGTCGACCGCTTCGAGCTCTTTGTTGCCGGGCGGGAGTTTGCCAACGGCTTCTCGGAGCTCAACGACCCGCTCGATCAGAAGGCGCGCTTCGAGGGTCAGCTCGCGCAGCGCGAGGCTGGCGACCAAGAAGCGCATCAGATGGACGAGGACTACGTACGCGCTCTCGAGCACGGCATGCCGCCGACTGGTGGCTTCGGGCTCGGCATCGACCGCTTGGTGATGCTCTTCACCAACGCCCTGTCGATTCGTGAGGTGATCCTCTTCCCGCAGCTACGTCGAACGACGTGAGCGGCCTCGTCGTCATCGCCATTCTCCTGCTGGTGCAGCTCGCACTCACGGGGTTGGCGCGACGACGTCTGGCATCTCGTCGTTTTTCTCTGCGCGCGGTCGCGGGCATCACGGCCGCGTTACTGGTCTCGGGGACTGGCCTCTGGGCTGTTTACGCGCGGTCGTCCATGACACTCGAGCGCGAGCCGACCCTGCTTTGGATCTGGGTCTGCGCAACCTCCATTCTGCTGGGCGGCGGGGCAGCCGCGCTTCAGAAGCGCATGCCCACCTGGGAGCTTTTCGTCGGTTGTCTCCTGGTGCTCGACGTCGCCGCGGTGATGGCAGTGGTTGGCCCCGGGGACCATGGTCTCACCTCTGCGCCGTTGCGGGCCTTGCTCATCGCGCCCGCGGCCCTCGCGGCGTGCACGTATTTCGGCGCCTCGGTTGGCTTTCTCTTCCTGGCGAGCGGCCCGTCGAGCATGCGGCTTGGCTACGAGGCGATGATCGGTCGCCGCTTTCTCTTGTCGAAGAGCTCCCAGGCGGTCTCGATCGTCACGGCCATTTCGATCATCGGCGTCGCTGTTGGGGTGATGGCGGTCATCGGCGCGCTCGCGGTGCTGTCGGGCTTCGAAGGCGACCTGCGTACCAAGATCATCGGCGCGAATGCCCACGCGAGCATCGAGGCAGCTGACGGGCGTCCGCTGCAGCTGACACCGACCCTCGTCGACGAAATCGCTTCAACTTCCGGTGTGGTCGCGGCGTCCCCTTACGTCCAAGGGGAAGTCGCGGTGGCAAACCCCGGCGCCAACTACACGGGTACCGCTCTCATGGTCGGCATCGACCCATTCCGAGCGCCATCGGTGCTCACCGTCCTTGGCCAAGTCACGCGCGGGAGCCTCGACGGTCTCAAGGCGCCCCTCGACGCGGGCAAACCGCAGGACGACGACGGCGAGTTCGCGCCGCCGGCGAAGGTCCCCGGAATCGTGATTGGCGTCGAGATGGCCAACAGCTTGCAGGTCAAGGTCGGCGACAAGCTGCGCGTCCTCTCGCCACTTCTCGAGGTCCTGACGCCCATTGGCGTCGCCCCCAAATCGGTAAGCCTTCAGGTCGTCGGCGTATTCTCGAGCAAGATGTACGAATACGACGCGCACCTCACGTTCGTCGCTATCGACGAGGCGCGGCGCTTCTACGAGCTCGGCGCCAACGAGGCGACAGGCATCCAGATCCTGACCGCCGACCCCGAGAAGAGCGACATCTACGGCAACGCCGCCCTCGAAAATGCCAAGAGTGCTTTGGCACCGCTCACCTTGGTGGACTGGAAGGTCCGCAACCAGACTCTGTTCGCCGCCCTCAAGCTCGAACGGGTCGTGGCCTTCATCGTGCTCGTGTTCATCATCTTGGTCGCTAGCTTCTCGATCGTGAACACGCTCACCATGAGCGTCATCGAGAAGAAGAAGGAAATCGCTATCCTGAAGACGATGGGTGCCCACGACGCGGGCATCATGAAGATCTTCATCACACAGGGGCTGCTCGTAGGTGGCTTCGGGATCGCTGTCGGGGTCGCCCTTGCGCTCGGCCTGGTCGCCATCCTACGCAAGCTCTGGCTTCCCAACGACGTCTACTATATCGATGCGCTCCCCGTGCATTTGGAGGTCTCCGACGTCGTCCTCGTGGCGCTTTCGGCTCTTCTCATTGTCTGGAACTTTGCTGTTTTTCCCGCGCTACGCGGCTCCTCTCTGACGCCGGTCGAGGGTTTGCGTGACGGATAGTCCCCTCGTGCCACCATTGGCGCGGCCCACCAGTGGCGAAGCCACACACGACAGCAGCCACGGCGCCAGCGCTACGTCGGCCGCCTCCGTACTGCTGGAAGCGCGCTCGTTGAACAAGCGCTACCGCAAGGGAGGCGCGGTCATCGACGTGTTGCGCGGGGCATCACTCGTCATCAAGAAAGGCGAAGTCGTCTCGATCATCGGCGCGTCGGGGGCGGGTAAGAGCACGTTGCTTCACACGCTCGGTACCCTCGACCTTCCGGATTCTGGAACCATCCACTATGGCGGTCGCGAGCTGACCAGCTTGTCGCCCTCCGAACTCGCCGACTTCCGCAACCGCGAGCTGGGCTTCGTATTCCAGTTCCACCATCTGCTGCCCGAGTTCAGCGCTCTCGAAAACGTCATGATGCCGGCACTGATCCGCCGGCTCCCGCGACAGGATGCACACGACCGAGCCACACGGGCGCTCAACGACGTCGGCCTGTCGCACCGCATCGAGCACCGTCCTGGTGAGCTCTCCGGGGGCGAGCAGCAGCGCGTCGCGTTGGCCCGCGCCCTGGTCCTCGACCCGCCGCTGCTCTTGGCCGACGAGGTTACCGGCAACCTCGACGAGCGCACCGGAGAGGAGATCCACGAGTTACTGTTCCGGCTGAATTCGACCCGTGGCATCACGCTGATCGTCGTCACTCACAACCGGAGCCTCGCGGATCGAATGTCGCGGCGTCTCGTGTTGCACAATGGCCTCATCGAGGAGCGGGCGTGAAGTTGCTGCTTGCCGCGATAGCGGTCGCCTGGTCCACCACCGCGGCCGCGCAAGAGACGACGCCCCCCGCGCGTGACCCATCGACCTCACGGGCGCCCGCGTCCGCCACGCCGCCACCGCCGAGCACCACGGACCGCGGCGCTACCATCAAGAACGATCCGCCGGCCGACAAGGGCGAGGCGTCCGAAGTCAATCCACAGCCCCAACCGGCTCCATCCCCGCCGCGTGGCAAGCGCCCCCCGACGCCGAAGACCGATGGCGACGATCTGCGCATCGTCGACGTGAGCGTGGAAGGCGTTCGCCGGGTCGACCCGGAAGCCGTGCTCGCGGTCGTGAAGTCGCGCGCCGGCGCGGCCCTTGACCCAACGGTGGTCACCACCGACCTGCGGGCCATCTGGGGTACGACTTTCTTCCGCGACGTGCGCGCCGAGACGGAGCCCGCCACGGGCGGCGTTCGCCTCGTGTTCGTGGTCGTCGAACGCCCCGCGGTGCAAGAGGTGAAGTATGTCGGCCTCGACGACCTCGGCGCAGACGACATGAAACCGGTCGTCGATGTGAAGCCCTACAGCATTCTCAACACCGACCAGCTCAAGCGCAACGTCGAGAAGATCAAAGACCTCTATGTAGAGAAGGGCTACTTCCTCGCGCAGGTCCGCTATCGCATCGAGCCCATCGACGGCGACGACGCCGAAGTCAACGTCGTCTTCGAAATTCAGGAAAACGCCAAAGTCATCGTCAAGCACATCGCCTTCGTCGGCAACCAGAAGATCCCCGACGACCAGATCAAGAGTGTGCTGCAGACGCGCGAGGGCAACGAGCTTTCCTTCCTCTCGCAGTCAGGGACCTACAAGCGCGAGTTCTTCGAAACGGACATGTTCCGCATCCAGGCGCTCTACTACGACAACGGCTTCGTTTCGGTGAAGGTCGGCGAGCCCTCGGCGACCATCTCGCCGGACCGGCGCTACATCTATCTCTCCGTCCCGATCGACGAGGGCGAGCAATACGACATTGGCAAGATCACCTTCAGTGGTGACGTCGAGCTCGTGGATGAGACCGGCAGCACGGTCGTCAGCGAAGGGGCTCTGCGGCAGCGCCTGACCATTGGACGCGGTGAGCTCTTCAACCGCACGAAGCTCTTCGCGGACCTCCAGGCAGTGACTGACGCCTATCGCGACCAAGGATACGCATACACCAATGTCAATCCGCTAACACGGACAGACCCGAAGACCAAGACGGTCGATCTCGAGTTGCAGGTCCAGCGCGGCGACCTTGTCTACTTCGAGCGCATCGACATCGTTGGCAACACCAAGACGCGCGACAAAGTGCTCCGCCGTGAGATGCGCGTGTTCGAGGGTGAAAAGTACAGCGCGACGGGCATCGCACGCTCGAAGGCGCGCATCTATCAGCTCGGCTACTTCGAGACCGTCGAGATTACGACCAACCGCGGTTCGCGCCCGGACACCATGAATGTCCAGGTCGAGATCAAGGAGAAGTCCACCGGTACCTTCCAGATTGGCGCCGGCTTCTCGAGCGTCGAGTCGTTCATCGCGACGATGCAGATCTCCCAGAACAACTTTCTGGGGAACGGCAACCTGCTGTCGCTATCGGCGCAGTTGTCGTTCGGTGTCTTTGCGCGTCAGCTCGCGACCTTCGACTTCATCGAACCATACTTCCTCGACACGCGCTGGCAGCTGGGCTTCAAGGCCTATACGACGCGGCGCTTTTTCCAAGACTTCTCGCGAGCGGCGACCGGCTTCTCCCCGACGCTCGGCTACCCCATCACGCCGGACTGGCGCGTCAACGTCGGCTATACGCTCGAGCGGATCAACATCGACGAGGTCGGCGGTGGTCGCCAGATAGACTTCGAAAATCTCAACAACGACGGCATGAACTCGGCGTTCAACGCCAGCATCGCCTACGACACGCGCGACAACCGTCTATTCCCGCGGTCGGGGCACTATCACATCCTCTCGACCGAGGTCTCCAACAAGGCGTGGGGCTCGAACACGGGCCTCGAGTACCAACGCTACACGCTCAACATTCAGCGCTACGTCCCGCTGCCGCTGAACTTCACCCTGAAGTTCCGCGGTCAGTTTGGTTACATCGTTGGCAACGGCGAGCAGGGCGTCCAGATCTCGGAGCGCTTCTTCCCTGGCGGCATCTACTCGGTCCGCGGTTTCAATCCGCGCTCTCTGGGCCCGCGCGTCAACGTTGGCTTCAAGGGGGAGCCCCTGGGCGAGACGACTGAGTTCGTGCGCGGCGGCAACAAGGAGGTCGTCTTCAACCTCGAGCTCGAGTTCCCCATCCTGACCGCCGCCGGTATCAAGGGCGTCGTGTTTGCGGACGCGGGCAACGCCTACGATGACAACGAGGGCTTCTTCTACCTCAACACGCCGCGCGACCTGCGGCCGAACGCCTACCTTTTCAGCAGCACCGACCCCATCAAGCCCCCGTTGGGTCTCTACTATTCGTTCGGCTTCGGTCTTCGCTGGCTGTCGCCTATCGGCCCGTTGCGCTTCGAGTGGGGCATCCCGATTACCAAGGTTCGCCCAACCGACCGCAGCCTCATCTTCGAGTTCACCATCGGCAACTTCTTCTAGTTCCCGACGAGAGCGCTCGAGGCCGTGGCGGCAGCTCGGTGTCGGCTGGGTGGCTAAGACGAAACATCCGGCCCTGTCGCACGATAATCGGGCTCCCCCTGGAGGAACCCATGAGAATCAGCCTGACAAACCGCACCGCGGCCTATCTCGACAAGCCCATTCGCGGCGCCTTGGTCGCCGAGAATGCCTATCGGCGCGCGCACGGGATTCGCCCGCTGGTAAACCTCTCGCGGGAGAGCGTGCAGTCGCTTCTGCAGGTTGGCCCCCATCGCGCGGCGCATTTTTCGCGCCTCGGCGTCTACACCATTGGCGACTTCACCAAGCTCGAAAGCAGCTTGGTGCCGGCGCTTCTTTTGGGCGCACAGGCAGCTATGCGGGCCGCGAGCCGGAGCTAACGCGGGGCGTCGAGAGAGCGTTCTAGCTAGAACGACGCGAACGATTGCAGGAATGACGCATAGATGGTGACCGGAAAACGGTCGCTTTCATCTGGGCACCGGTTCAAGGGGAAGCCAAAGTCGAACCCCAGGCTGCTGGTGTAGAGGTTGAACACATCGCCGATGAAGCGGACGCTGTAGCCGACATCGGTGAAGACGGAGCGTTGGCAGCCAGCGCGGTCGACCGGCAACACGATGACGTCGCCGAAGAAGGCCCCCTCGACGCGTGTGAAGGTGAAGAGGCGCAGCCAATCGGAGCGCATGTCGTTCTCGAGGACGTGGCGGTATTCGGCGCTTGCGACGAGCCGCTCGGTCCCGCGCGCCTCGTTGATTTCGTAGCCTCGACCGCCGCGATTGCGGCCGCCCAAACGTAGCTCGCTCTGCTTGGGTGCCGCACCGATCAACACATCACCGCGAAGCCGGCCTACGAGAGCGTGGCCCATGGCGAGCTGCCAGATCTTCAAGACCCCGGCGCCCACCTGACCGAAGACGTAGTCGACGCCGCGGTCGTCCCGGCCATAGGCGACACCGCTCGAAAGCGACCAGCCGGAGCCCTCGAAGCTAAAGTAGGGATTGAGGCGGTCGTCGTGACCGTAGCCAAGCGAGAGCGACAAGAGGTCGCCTGGGGTCGCGTCGTCGAACTCGCCACGCAGGCGGTTGTAGCCCAAGCCCACGCCGATGCGGTCAGCGAGCTGCAAGGGAGTCACGGCCTCGCCAAACTTATAGACCGCGCTCGCGGACACGCCGACTGACTCGGGCGCGTACGATGCGCTGAAGCCGAAGGCGTAACGCAGGTCATGGATGCGCCGCAGCGCGAAATCCGCGCTGGCACTGACTTGCTGGTTGGTGATCTGGAAGAGCCCCGTAATGTCGTTCAAGAGAAAACGCCAGCGTGGCGTGCTTCGGTCGTTGTAGCGCGTCGTTTCGCCGGGGGTCGTAGCGAGTTGAACGGTCCGCTCGAACGGATCGAGCTCGACAAGTTTGGGCTTTTCGTGGCCGGGGAAAAACAACTCGCCCGGTCCGATGCGAGTAGCCTCGAGGCGGTGTTTTCCCGCCAGACGCAGGCGCACCATGATCGGCTCGTGAACCTTGTCTGCGTCGGGACCTACGGCGTCGATACGCACCCGCGTCCCAGAGGGCGTGGACTCGACCTCGGCGAGCACGTAGTCGAGCTTTGGCGTCGGACCCAGCCACTCGCGCAGCCCCCTTACGACCTCGTCGCCAGCGCTCGCACGGATGAGCGACAGCCAGTTCGAGGTGCTCGGCAGATACGCCTGGGTGATGGCGAGCGCGCCAGCGTCGCCGACACGGTCCACAAGCTTGGTCGCGACCATCTTGCCGCGCGGTAGAGAGGTGTCGAAATCGTCGAGGTGATTGGCGACCACCGGCGTCTCGTCGATGGCTTCGTAGTACGCGTCCGCAAACGCCACTTGCGGCGCGAAGATGAGCGAGTCGATCTCGGGAATGATGGCGACGTGCTCGAACATTTGGGCGGCGTATTCGTTTGAGCGGTAGAGGCTGCGCGCGAGAGCGTCGCGCAAGATGAGCCCAACTGTATCGGCGACGAGCTCGGCCGGCAGGGCGTCCGCGCCGACTTCGACACTTCGCGCCTTGGGTAGAGCGTAGCTTGCAAGCTGGGCTCGCCAGATCGCCAAACGATGCAAACGTTGCAGAATCGACGCCACGTGGAAGGCCCGGTCCGAAACGGCAAAGCCACCGTCGAAGCGCTCGACGAGTCGCTCGCGCAACGGCGCCATCACGACAATGAGCCGCCGCCGCGGTAGCACTTGGGTGTCTGCCCAGTTCGCGCCAACCTCGAGGGTCTCCGACAGCTCACGTGATGCAAGTCCATCGAGACCCGCCGACAGGTCACGCAGGTCGTAAGGTGTCTCGCCATGCCGGGCGGGCGCGGGAGTCACGACCACCGCAGCGTCGCGTAACTTCACCGAAGCCGCGCCTGCCACGAGCCATGGCACGAAGCGCGCGTCCATGACCCCGTCGAGTCGGCGTGGCGCCCGCGCACCGAACGGCGTCTCGCCGGCGAAGCCCACCGTATGCGGTGGCATCGTCACGTGGAATTCGACCGTTGTCGCGACCACCGGGCTGTGCTCGTCCGCGAAAGCGGGATGCCAGCCCCCCAGCATGTAGAACGTACCGTCGCGTTCGCCGAAAACCCCGTTTCGACGCGGCACACGGGTCACGAACGCGAGCGTTACGACGTCACCTGCCCGCCGCGCGCCGAGGGTCTGCCATGGACCGTCTCCGAGGAGCGCCGTGCCGGCTGCGTCGGTGAGTACCATGTCGCCAGGGTCGAAGCCTTGCGGATAGAACCACGGCTGGGTCACATCGTTGATGCCAGCGGGGGTGCGAAATAGACGCGGGTAGGTGGCGACGCGGAGCTGCGTGTCACGCGCGACGATACAGGTGGCCGTTCCCGTGATGGTGTGGGAGCGGGGGTCGAGGGAGGCGGTGACGGTGACCCGCGCACATGGCGCAACATGTGGCGCCGAGGCGAGTGTGACCCAGGAAACGACGGCGACCGCAAGCACCAGCGCGAGGTTAGCACGCACGCAGAGGTGGCGCTTGCATAGAAGACAGAACCGGGTACGCTGGCGAAAGACTCGTACGCTAAAGGATCTAGGGGAACGATGGCGACGGAACCAACCGACGACGCCGCGTCTGCGCAGTATTCCGCAGAGGCCGCAGCCGAACCTGCCGAGGAGCTGGCGCCTGAAGAGCTGCCACTCGATGAAGTCTCGGCCGTTTCAGTCGAGGCTGTCGACGAGGTCGATAGCTACGACACGCAGGAAATCGTCGCGATTACGGATGTAAACGCGCCTCCCGCGATGCGCGCGCGCACCAATCTCCCAGACATCAGTGAAATCACAGAAGAAGACCGCGCGTTCATCAACCGCGTTTTCAATCAGGTCAAGGACGTCGACTTTCGCTCGGCGCCTCCGCCCCCGCCTCGCAAGAACCTCGCTGGTCTCGACAAGAAGATGCAGTTCTTGCGCGACCGGGTACGCGAGCTCGAGCGCGACCTCGCGCGTGTTGGGTGGGTCTGGAGCATCAAGCAGCGCCAGGTCGACGCCGTCGATCAGCTCCTCGATGCCAAGGAGAGCGAGCGCGCCTCTGCCGTCGAACGCTATGCGACAGTCCGAGACCAGGCGACCCGGAGCGCCCAGGCGTTTCGTGCCGAGGAAGCCCGCCTGAACGCGGTCATCAACGAAGGGGTCGCAGCCAATTCGCAACTTCAGGGCGAGCTTGCGGGCTTGCGCCAGGAGATGGACGCCAGCAACGAGGCATGGACCCTCAAGCTCGAGCAAGAGCGCGACGAGAAGAACGCGCTCATGGCGGACTTCCGCGCCAAAATCGAGACGGCACAACAGGTCTTCAACGAGCTTCGCGAAACGTCGACCCGCACCATCGCCGAGAGTGAAGCGCGTATCGCGTCGCTCACCAACGAGCTGACGACCACCCAGAACGATTTGACCAGCGCCCGCCAGCAGATCGACGAGCTGAGCGCGGGTCTCGCAGCCGCCGACGCAAAGCAGGTCGAGCTCATCGACAAGCTCGCCATCGCGACACGCGACCTCGAGAGCACACGCCAGGTGCTAGGCGAGCGCGAAGCCCAGCTCAACACCGCGAACGACGAGCTTGGCCGCGTGCGCGGCGAGCTCGAGTCGGAGCTTGCGCGCGTACGGAGCGAGCTCGAGGGCAAGGTTGGCACGCTCGAGGCGCAGATCGTCGACGCCACCCGTGGCCTCGAAGAGCTCCGCGCGACTGTCAGCGAGCGCGACAAGCGCTTGCAAGAGGTGGGCGACGAGGCAGCACAAGCGCGCAACGAGCGCGAGACCCGCGCCGCCGAGCTGCAAGGGACCATCCGTGAGCGCGAGCTTGCCATCGAGGACGCTGGCCGTGCCCAGGAGGCACTGAAGCTCGAGATCGCCGACCGGCAGAAGTCTCTCGACGAGCAAAAGCGCGAGATCGAAGGTCTCAAAACCGACGTGGCGACGCTGCAGCGACAGCTCGATGCCTCCGAGGCCGAGCTTCGGTTGGTTCGCGAGGGCAGCAGCACCGCCGAGACCAAGGCATCGGACCTCGCGAGCGAGCTGATGGCGCTACGCGAAGAGCAGCGCTTTCTGCGCGTCGACAATGACCGCATGAGCCGTCGCCTGGCTGAGATTGACCGCAATGGCGTTCAGGCGCAGCCGGTGGAAAACCGGACGGAGAGTGGAAGCTCCGAGGTGAAGTAGACACGCTACCTTGCGTTCAGCGCGAGCAGTGACGCCTAAGTGAGCGGGGCGGTCAGGGTGCGCTTGACCGCTTCAGCAAGCTCGAGCGCGCGCATACCGGCTACGCCGTCGACCTTGGGGCGCGCGTTTTCGATGACGCAGCGGATGAAGTCGCGGTCCTGAAGGGCGAGGGCGTCACCGGCGGGCACGTCGACCGGCTCGCCCGAGATCTGAGGCCACGCACTCCCCGGGTCGGGCGGCAAACGGCGCACCGACTTCACCTCGCGCGCCGCGCAGTCGATGGACACGTAGCGCTCCTTGGTGAAAAGGCGGATCTTGCGGACTGGCTCGAGGCTCGCGCGCCCAGCAGAAATCTGCGCGACGGTGCCGTCTTCGAACTGAAGGCGCGCCGCGGCCATATCGATCTCTGTCGTGATGACCGGAACGCCGACGCTGCGCGACTCCACGAGCTTCGCCGAGATGAGCGCGCCAACGATGTCGAGGTCGTGGATCATGAGGTCGAGGACGACATCGACGTCCGTGCTACGGCCCGAGAAGGGCGCCAGGCGCTCCGCCACGATGTAGCCAGGCTTGTCGACCATCGCGAGCGCCGCGGTAACGGCTGGGTTCCATCGCTCGGTGTGACCCACCTGCAAGACGCGGCCGCGCCTCTTGGCTGCTTCGACCAGAGCGACTGCCTCGGCCATGGTGGCGGTGATGGGTTTTTCGACGAGCACGTGATAATTGCGCTCGAGCGCTTCGTGCGCGATAGCGGAGTGCGTACGCGTTGGGGTCGCGATGATGACCGCGTCGACCGGCTCACGCAGCTCGGCAAGCGTTGCGAATGACGCCACCTGGTGTTGAGCCGCGAGCTTCTGGCGCTTCTCTTCGATCGGGTCGACGACGGCGACGAGCTGCGCGCGCTCATCGGCCGCAATCTTCTGACAGTGGTAGGTGCCGAGGTGGCCGCCACCTACGACCACGACGCGAACTTTGCTGCTCATGATGCCGCCGCTGTGAGGATCTCGTTGCTCGTGAGCCCCACGATGACGAGCCCGGCAGTGTCCGCTTCGTTCACGAACTGCTCGGGCTCGAGGATGAGAGTACGTCCCGCTTCGATGCCGAGCACGCGCACGCCCGCGTCGCGCATCGACACCAACGTTTTCGGGCCGATAGCCGGAACATCGAAGCGCATGTCCTGCGTGGGCTTAGCGACCTTGACGATGACCGCGCCTCTTTTGCCGGTGAGCTCGCCTGCGCGGGCGATGCAAGCGTCGGTGCCTTCGATGGCTTCGAGGGCGACGACCGCCCCATCTTTCACCACCACCGTCTGGCCGATATCGAGCTTCCCAATCTCGCGCGCGACAATGAGCCCGTAGCGCAGGTCCTGCCACTCACGTGGCTCGGGCTTGCGTTTGGTGAGCACGCCTTCTGGTGCCAGCGCCTCGGGCATGAAGACGGTTGAGTCGATGATGGTGACGCCTGCCTTCTCGAATTCATCCGCCACGGCGCGCAACATGCCGTCGTCACGACGGATGGCGGCCCGTGCCAGGAGCTTCATGGCGAGAAAGTCGGGCCGGGCGCGCTCGAACAAGCGGGTCTTGCGAACACCACCTGCCATGGCCGCCTGTTTGCAACCGCCTTTCACGAAGGCTTCGATCATCGCCTTGAGCTGGCCGACCTTCACCCAGGTCATCGCGTCGACTTCACGGGCGACCTCGGGTTTGGTCTCGCCTTTCATGCCAACAGCGACCACTTTCAAACCGCGCTTCTTGGCGGCGCGAGCGAAAAAGATGGGGAAGGAACCGTTGCCCGCGATGAGACCGATGCGGTCGCTCGGCTGGTTACCGCTCACGTCTCGTCCGGCTCGTTTGCACCAACGGGCCGTGCCGAGGCGACACCGCGCTTCGAGGCGCGGATGAAGGCGACGAATTCGGCCACGTCCTGGCTCTTGGGCGCGAGCTCGGTCTCTGCGCGCTCGAGGCCCTGGGCTCGCGTGCCTTCGGGGTAGAAGATCATCTTGAAGCACTGGCGTAGCGCGCCTAGGCGCTCGCGGCTCCAGCCCCCACGCTTGAGGCCCACCACGTTGAGGCCGGCAAGCTCCGCCCGATCGCCCTGGGCGATACACCAGGGAGGAACGTCCTGCGCGACCATGGCGCCGCCGGCCAAGAACGCGGCGCGGCCGATGCGGACGAATTGGTGGATCGCTGCGATTCCGCTGATGCGGACTTCATCTTCGACGGTCACGTGACCGGCGAGCGTCGCATTGTTCGCCATGATGACGCGGCTACCGACGATGCAGTCGTGCGCGATGTGCGAATACGCCATGAGCAGGCAGTTGCTACCGAGGCGCGTCTCCATGTGCCCGCCCGCAGTCCCCATGTTGATGGTGACGCCCTCGCGGATCACGTTGTCGTCGCCGATGACGACACGGGCCGGCTCGCCCTTGAACTTCAGGTCTTGCGGCGGGCCGCCGATGGAGGCGAAAGGGTAGAGCACGTTGCGTGCCCCGATGGTCGTGTCGTTGTCGACGACCACGTGCGCAACCAGCCGTGTCTCGCGGCCGATCTTCACGCGCGGGCCGATGACACAATAGGGCCCGATCTCGGCCGAGGGGTCGATCTCGGCGCCCTTAGGAACGATTGCTGTCGGATGAATCGCCATCGACTCCCTCTGCGCTCGAGAACTTACCGGTGACCTTACGTTCGAGCTCGCGCACCCTTTTGCGCAGCTCAGGAAGCATCGCCACGACGGCCATGCTCTTCACCCACTTCGTGTGCGGGATAGCCGGGATGCCACCATAAATGCCAGCGGCGGCGATGCGACCAGCGGCCGCGGCGCGCGCGGCGAGTGTTACGTCGGATGCAACCGTCACGTGGCCGGTGATCCCCGTCTGTGCTCCCATCACGACGCGATCTCCCAGGGTCGTGCTGCCGGCGACCCCCGACTGACTGACGATGACGCAGTCGCTGCCGGTCACGACGTTGTGACCAATCTGAACCAGGTTGTCGATTTTGGTGCCCTTGCCAACGCGGGTCACGCCAAAGGTCGCGCGATCGATAGTGGAGTTCGCACCGATCTCGACGTCGTCTTCGAGGACGACGATGCCAACCTGCGGGATCTTGTGGCGCTTGCCGGCGGCATCGGGGGCATAGCCGAAGCCGTCGGAGCCAACGACCCCATTGGGCTGGATGATGACCCGATCGCCGACCTCACAACGACTCATGACCTTCGCCCCAGGGTGGAGCAAACAATCGGCTCCGACCTTGGCGCCGCGGCCAACGAAAGCGAGCGGTTCAATGACGGTGCGCTCGCCGATGACTGCGAAGGCGTCGACGACGGCGCCCACACGGACGACGGCGGTTGGGTGGAGGCGGGCATCGGGGTGAACGAACGCGCCGGGTTCTGCTCCAGCGGAATACGTCGGCGCTGGGTTCAGGTGCTGGGCGATGGTCTGCATCGCAAGATAGGGGTTGGCGCAAACGACCTGTGCGCACGGCGACGCATCGAGCCGCTGCACCACAATCACGGCGCCCGCGCGTGTCGTTGCTACCTTGCTCGCGTACTTGGCGTTGGCAAGGAAGGTGATGTCGCTCGGGCCCGCGCTCGTCAAATCCGCGACTCCGCGAATCTCACGTGTGGCATCCCCGAACACGGCACCGTCGACCAAGCCGGCCAACGCTCCGACCGTCATCATGCTTGCTACTTCTTGTTTGCCGCGTTGGCTTCTTTAGCGGTGCTTGTGCCGTAGTCTTTGTTGTACTCGCGAATGACCTGGTCGGTGATGTCGAGATGGCGCTTGTAGTAGAGAACGCCGTCACCAATATCGAGGATCATGCTGTAGCTCTCGCGGTCGCCGAGCTTCTCGACCACTTTGCGGAGCTTGCGGGTGATCTCTTGCACCAACGCGCCTTCGCGCTTCGACAAGTCCTGCTGAAGCTGCATGTAAGTCTGCTGAAGCTGGGCGAAGTCCTTCTGCAGCTCGTCTTGCTTCTGCTGCTTGACCTCGGGCTTCATCATGGCCGACTTGGCGTCGAATTCGTCCTTCTTGGCCTTTAGCTTGTTCTGGGCCTCGTCGAGCTGCTTCTGTTTGACGTCGAAGTCCTTCTTCAGCTGATCTTTGGCCTGTTTGCTATCTTCGAGCTCGTTGAAGGCGCGAGCCATGTCGACATAGCCGACCTTATCGTTTGCAGCAGCGGTCGCGGCAATCAGGGAGGTGGCGACCAAGGCAAGGAACGGCAGTTTGAGGTGCTTCATAGCGCACTAATCTCCGGTTGAGCTCGTATTGGACGCCGTGGCGCGCGAGCCCATTTCAAGGGCGCGGGACTATCGCAAAGGGCCATAACCGTCAACGTTTGCAGGAGATCTTGAAAAGGCCCACAATACCCGCCGTGTCGTCCCACGAAACATTGGGCCTCATCCTCGTCCGCGAAGGGCTCATCACCCGGCCGCAGCTCTATGACGCCCTACGGCTGCAGCGGCAGAACAATCGCCTGCTGGGCACCTGTCTTTTGACCCTGGGTTATGTCGACGCCGATCGTTTGCTCGCGATCCTCGCCAAACAGCTGGCCGTACCGGCGTTGCCCCGCGGCCTGTTGATTCGTGCCTCGCAAGAAGCTGTACGCCGTGTACCCGCCGAGGTGGCACATCGCCTGCGCATCGTGCCGTATTCATGGGACGGAGAGATGCTGGGTGTCGCCGTCGCCGATGGGCGCGTGCTCAACCACCTCCATGAAGTCGCCATGCATGCCAAGGCGGCCATCGGCGCCTACGTCGCCCTGGAGACCGAGATCGAAGAAACGCTCGGTAAGCTCTATCCGAGCCTCCGTGGGGTCATGCCACCGCCCGCGCTCTCGGGTCGAGCCAGGCCACCAACCCTGAGCGTCGCACAAGCCGCAGCGCCCTCGAGTCCGCCAAAGCGGTCCACGCTCGCGTCGCCCCCGTCGTTTCCGGGTGTCGAAAAGTGCAGCCTGTACGAAGCGGTCGAGAAGATCTACGAGGCCGAGACGGTACGCAGCGTCGGACGCGCAGTGGCGCAAGCCTTGCTCAACTACTTCGCGCGCGTCGTGGTGTTCGAGCGCTTGGGTACGAACTTCAAGGTCGTCGCCTATGGCGGAGTCACACCGTCGCGCACCGACGGCGCGCTCGAAGACCTTCCGCAGGTCACCGCACATGCCAAAGCCAAGGGACTCGCGCACGGCTTGTCGAATAACGACCCGCGTGCCTCTGAGCTCGCCCGCTATTTCGGACTTGGGTCTGCGGCCACGTTCTTGCTCGCGCCGATCGCCTCGGAGCACAGCCACGCGTTGGTGGCTTACGGAGACAACGGCGATCTCAACGAGACCTACGACGACCTCCATGAGCTGGAAATGCTGGTGAAAGAGGCCGACACCGCGTTGCACCTCCTCGAAAATTGAGAGTGATCGTCCGGCTCCGTTGACGGTTCGTCGTCGCGAGGCTATGCGCTGCTATGGCCAATACCCCCCTCCCGCTAGCGCTAACCTTCGACGACGTTCTGCTGGTCCCGCAGTACTCCGAAGTGCTCCCGAAGGACGCGACGGTCGCGACCACTCTCGCGGGCGACATCACACTGAACATCCCGCTGGTTTCGGCGGCGATGGACACGGTGACGGGCAGCGCAACGGCCATCGCGATGGCCCGCGAGGGTGGGCTCGGCTTCATCCACAAGAATTTATCCATCGACGATCAGGCCCGTGAGGTGTTGCGGGTCAAGAAGAGCGAGTCGGGGATGATCGTCGACCCGGTCACCATCGGCCCGGATGCGACCCTCGGTGAGACGCGCGAGCTGATGCGTCGTCACGGCATCAGCGGCATCCCTGTCGTCGAAAGCGGACGCCTGGTCGGCATCATCACCAACCGTGACCTGCGCTTCGAAAGCCGCGCCACCGAGAAGGTGCGCAACGTCATGACCAAAGACGTCAAGACGGCGCGCGAGGGCATCGGCAGCGACGAGTCGAAGGCGCTTTTGCAGAAGTTCCGCATCGAAAAGCTCCCAGTCGTCGACGACCGAGGCGCACTACGCGGCCTCATTACCATCGCGGACATCGAGAAGGCCGAGCGTCACCCCACGGCTAGCAAAGACAAGCTCGGCCGCTTGCGTGTCGGTGCGGCGGTCGGCGTCGGGGACGATCGAAGCAAGCGCGTCGCAGCGCTGCGCGAAGCTGGTGTCGACGTCATCGTGGTCGATACCGCCCACGGTCACTCGCGCGGGGTCATCGAAGCCGTCAAGGCCACTAAGAAGGAACACCCCGAGCTCGTCGTCGTCGCCGGCAACGTCGCCACCGCCGAGGCGACTCTTGCGCTCATCGCGGCTGGCGCGGACGCGGTGAAAATCGGTATTGGCCCGGGCTCCATCTGCACCACCCGAGTCGTCGCCGGTGTCGGCGTCCCACAGCTCACCGCCGTCATGGAGTGCGCCCAGGCCGCGCGCTCGAAGGGCAAACACATCATCGCCGACGGCGGCGTCCGTAGCTCTGGGGACGTCGTGAAGGCGCTCGCTGCGGGCGCCTCGTGCGTGATGATCGGCTCGCTGTTTGCTGGAACGGACGAAGCGCCTGGTGAAATCGTCCTCTACCAGGGCCGCTCGTACAAATCGTACCGCGGCATGGGCTCGCTTGGCGCCATGCAAGAGGGTAGCGCCGATCGCTATTTCCAGAGTGAGATCAAAGAGGCCATGAAGCTTGTCCCCGAGGGCGTCGAGGGCATGGTCCCCTACAAGGGTCCGCTGTCGCAGAGCGTCTACCAGCTGGTTGGGGGGCTGCGCTCGGGCATGGGTTACCTGGGCGCGGGCGACCTCGCATCGCTGCAGAAGAACGCGAAGTTCGTGCAGATCACGGCGGCGGGGATGCGCGAGTCACACGTGCACGATGTGACCGTGACGAAGGAAGCGCCGAACTATCGGAGTTGAAGCGGCTCGGCTGCGTGGGGCAAGGGATCCCTTGCCAGTGGCGGTTCGGCTGCGTCGACAGAATTTTTACGACGTGCGAGACCGCCTCGGCTTCGCGTTGCGCTCCTCGGTTTGGGGGACGCGACCCCCAAACCTCCGGTGCCCGCTGCACCGAGGCTCTGTCACCAGGTGGGAGTAGGGCGGGGCGGGCGGCTTGTAGCTCGCGCGCGGGCCTGCTGACCTCGCGGTGACGGCCGGAGTGCGCTAAAACGGCGTCGGTCGCAACCGAGAATAGCGAGACGTCAATGGCGAAGCCACCGGTCCGTAGCCGGCCCGATACAATCGAGCAGCGCAACGCGTACGAAGCTGCCGGTGTTGTGCACTTGCAACGCGCGTGGCGCGGCTGGCGTAGCCCGTACACGGAGGCGTATCGCGACGCGGCGGAAGAGTTGCACGACAGAGCACGGGCAACGAAAGCACTCCATCGGATCGGGCTGCCCGCTTTGTTCCTCGCGCGCCACTCCCTTGAGCTTGTTCTCAAGCAGTTGGTGCACGAGGTGCTCCGCGTAATCAACTACGAGCACCAGCTTGCCCAATTCGAATGCAACCGAGCGCCGCTGTATGCGCGATTCACGAAAGACGAGCTGAAGCCCCTCAGGAAGCACAGCCTTCGCAAGCTGCTTTCGCTGGCCTCCGATGCGCTGCAGCGCGTTGGCATCGACGACCCGCTGAAGGCCACGGACGTCGCTGTTGATGCGTTCAGCAGAGCCGATGACGACTGCGACACTTTCTTCCGCTTTGAGACGACGCGCGACGGGAAGAACGTGCTTGCGAAGGACGCCGAGATTCGAGTGAGCGAGATTATGGCGCACTTTCAGCGCGCGTGGGACGAGTGCGCCCGGGACGACTACCGTGAGCCGAGCGGCCCAGCGACCACTGTGCTTGGCCGCGTGTGGGAGCTGGCCAACGAGCTTGAACAATGTCTTTACCCCCACTGGTATCCTGAACTCGAGCGGTGACGCTGGTTTCTTCGGCTAGCCGCTGAGCGTGGAGAAAGCTGTGCTCATCACTGCCGTGACCGGTCCGCAATACGTACCGAATTGACTGCGCGCCCGTGGCCGGCTTTCGTCCAACGATCGCCCATTGCAGCCACTTCGCAGGTAGTGAATCGCCCAAGGGTCACCCAGAGGTTCCCGAAATCGATGGGCTGGAGTCCACTGGAGATCAGAGCAAATCTTCACTAGAATTTTGGGGCACATGGACCCGAGGGCCGGCCACCGGATGCGAGAAGACGGCGTGCGACTATTCCTGGGCTAGTGTACCTGGCCTGCTCTCGGTCTCGACGCGGGAGGCGCGCTAACCACGGCCGAGCCGAGCGGTGCGAAAAGGCAAATCCCGCACGCACTCGGAAAACATCAATCATCCACGGCTGGTGCTGTTCAATCAGCGGCACCGCTCAGAGAGCTACCCCGCAAGCCGCGGCGAAATTCGTCGCGGGCTGACCACGGGGTCGTCCCAGACCCGGAAGGCGCCGACGAACGCGTCCGCGTTGCTGCCGATGTAGACGTTGTCGGGGACGTCTTTGACGCGCTTGGCGTTGCCGCCGCCGATGACGATGTATTCGACCAGGAATGCCGCCGAGAGGTCTTCGATGGCGCGGGTGACCGACTTGCGCCAGGCCTTCTTGCCCTCGCCGAGGAGGGCCGCTTCGCCCAGGTGCTCTTCGTAGGTCTTGCCCTTGCGCCAGGTGAGGTGGGCGAGCTCCATGGGCTGGACGACGCCGTCGAGGACGAGGGCGGATCCCAAACCGGTACCGAGGCCGAGGAACAGCATGCGGCCACCGCGATAAGCGCCTAAGGCTTGCATCGCGGCGTCGTTGATCATGCGCACGGGGCGCTTGAACCCCTTGGCGTAGTCGAAGCGAGTCCAGCCCCGGCCGAGGTTGTGCGGCTCGAGCAGGGGGCGGTCGTTCGCCACGGGGCCGGGATAGCCGAGCGTCACACGGTCGAACTTCCAGCCGGATGCGTGCTCCGCGATAGCGGCGATCATTTGGCGGGGGGTGAAGTGGGGACCCGACGGCACCGAGACGTGGGCCTTATGGTGCTGAGTACGGAACTTCAAATTGCTGCCACCGATGTCGACGGCGAGGACACTCATGGGCTAACGGCCTTTCTTCTTTGCCTTGGCCTTCTTCGTCTGCTTCGCCTTACCCTTGGCGGGCTTGGGTGTGTCCGCTTGTGCCTGTTTCGGCTGCTGGGGCGGTGGGGCGCGCTCGATGATCGCGAGAAGGTCGGCGGCCTTCATCTCGTCGATGGTGCGCAGCGCGTCGTACGACTGTTTGGCGTCCTCGATCTTGCCCATCGCGACTTGCATCGAGCCAAGGCCGAAGTTCGCCTCGACGTTCCCAGGTGTCGCCCGAACGGCCCGGTCGTAGGCCGCGAGTGCCTTCGCGTATTGCTTCTTGCCCTCCGCGAGCTTCGCGAAGCGCATCTGCAGGTCGAAGTCGTCCGGCGCGCCGTTGGCCGCGGCCTCGAGAGTGCCATAGAGCTTGTCGGTCGAGACCTTGTCCTCTTCCATCATGGACAACAGCGGGGCGTAGGCTTCACCGAGACCTGGGTCGTATTGGATGGCCTTCTGCAGCGCGGCGACGGCCTGGTCGCGCAGCTTGAAGTCGCGATACGAAAGGCCGAGCTGGTACTGCACGAAGCCCGAGCGGGGCTGCTTCGACTCTGCGGCCTTCAACACGTTGATGGCGCCCTCGACGTCACCGCGCTCACGCAGCATGGCGGCGTAGCGGGCCTGCGCTTCGCCGTTGCGCGGGTCCATGCCGGCGGCGTGACGGTACTTCTGGAACGCCTCGTCGATACGGCCAGTCGCGACCAGGGAGTTGCCGAGCGCGGTCTCCATCTCGGCGGCGACGGCCCCTTGCTTCTTGTAGACCTTCAGGACGCTCTCGAGCGTCTTGATGGCCTCGTCGTGCTGGCCGAGCGCCGATAGGCAGCGGCCGAGCGCTCCCTGGTATTCGGGCTTCTTGCCGTCCTTCTTGAGCGCGGTCTCGAGTAGCGGCTGGGCGTCGCGCGGCTTACGCGCTGCGAGCTTGATGTTGCCGGCCTTGTAGAAGTTTTCGGCGTTGTCGTCGTCCTTGAGGACCTCGTCCATCATGGCGGACGCCTCGTCGAATTTGCCCTGGCCGGCCTTGGCGGCCGCGAGCGCGACGGTCGCGCGATTGCCAGCGCCGAGCTGCTTTGCCTTCTCGAGCGCGACCACGGCTTCGTCGTAGCGCTTGAGGTCAACGGCGACCTCGCCCAGGTTCGTGTGGACCTTCTCGTTGTCCGGCTTCTTCTGGGCCTCCTTGAAGTAGGCCGAGTAGGCGCCGCTCAAATCGCCTTTCGAGCGCAGCTCGTCGCCGCTCATGTTGGCACGGCTGCCGCCGCTGCCACCACCGCCGGCGCAGGCAAGACCACAAGCGAGCAGGAGAGGGGACAAAACGCCCAGCCAGGAACGAGTCATTTGCTCGATTTGTCTACCACGAAGAGGGGTCGTTCGCTCAACGCTTGCGAGTCCGGGCCGTCTCTGCGATTTCCCGGGGTCATGGCCGACCAGCGCGTCCTCATTCTCGATTTCGGCTCGCAGTACACCCAGCTCATCGCCCGGCGCGTCCGCCAACTGCGCGTCTATTGTGAGATTCACCCCCACACGATGTCACCCGCTGACGTCGACAAGTTCCAGCCCTCGGCCATCATCCTGAGCGGAGGCCCCTCGTCGGTTTACGGCACCAACGCTCCCAAGGTCGACCGCGCCATCCTCGAGCGCAGCGGACCCCTCCTGGGCATCTGTTACGGCCAACAGCTCCTCACACACGAGCTTGGCGGTAAAGTCGTTCAAGCCAGCGAACGCGAATACGGCCGCGCTCTCGTCTCGCGCACCCGGGCGACCACGGGCAAAGCAGACACGTTGCTCCATGCCTTCAATGCCGGCGAACCCTTCGAAGTCTGGATGAGCCACGGCGACCGCATCGAGGCGCTGCCCCCTGACTTCGTCGCCATCGCCAGCACCGACAGCACTCCGTTTGCTGCCATGGCGCACAAGTCAAAGCCCATCTTCGGCTTGCAGTTCCACCCCGAGGTCGCTCACACGCCGCGCGGCATCCAAATCCTCGAGGCCTTCCTCTTCGACATCGCGGGCCTGACACCCACCTGGACGATGGGCTCGTTTCTCGAAGGACAGATCAAGAAGCTCCGCGCCGATATCCCCAAAAACGAGAAGGTCATCTGCGCCTTGTCGGGCGGTGTCGACTCGTCGGTGGTCGCGGCGCTGCTCGGCAAGGCCATCGGCGATCAGGTTCAGTGCATCTTCGTCGACAACGGACTCCTGCGTCGGGGCGAAGTCGAGCAAGTCAAAGACATCTTCGGTCGCGCGCTGCATCTTCCACTGCAGGTCGTGGACGCACGCGAGACCTTTATGACCGCTTTAGCGGGCGTAGTCGACCCCGAGAAGAAACGAAAGATCATCGGCGGCAAGTTCATCGAGGTCTTCGAGCACGAGGCGAAGAGCATCGCCGGCGCCAATTTCCTGGCGCAGGGTACGCTGTATCCCGACGTCATCGAGTCGGTGAGCTTCAAGGGGCCATCGGCCGTGATTAAGTCGCACCACAACGTCGGCGGGCTGCCGGAGCGGATGCGTATGAAGCTGGTCGAGCCGCTTCGCGAGCTCTTCAAGGACGAGGTTCGCTTGCTCGGCGCGGAGCTAGGCCTACCGGACCACCTTTGCTACCGACAGCCTTTTCCCGGCCCAGGGCTTGCGGTGCGCATCATCGGTGACGTGACCCAAGCGCGCTGTGATGTGCTTCGCCAGGCCGATGCCATCGTCGAAGAAGAAATCATCGCGGCTGACTACTACCGGAAGGTCTGGCAGTCGTTCGCGGTGCTGCTGCCAGTGCGCAGCGTCGGTGTCATGGGTGACGACCGCACGTACGACGAGACCATCGCCATCCGCTGCGTCGACTCGACGGACGGCATGACTGCCGACTGGTCGCGCCTCCCGTATGAGGTGCTCGCCCGCATGTCGAGTCGCATCATCAACGAGGTCCGCGGGATCAACCGCGTTGTCTATGACGTAAGTAGCAAGCCGCCCGCGACGATCGAGTGGGAATGATTCAGGCCCGTCCGAACGCCGCCGAATTTACGCCAAGATACGACTTAACATACTGAAAACAAAAATAAATCCATCCTATGCCTATCGATATCTATCGGTGGGCATAGATCGCGTTCGGCGGCCTCGCTGACGGGCCTCGCCCCCATTGATCAACCGGAAAAACGAAAGTACCGTCAGGTCAAACGAGGCCAATGACGGTACTTTTTTCGAACTAATGCGCTGAAATAAAAGCATTTTCGACGCCATCGGCCTGCAAAAACCGCGTGACGGTACTTTTCCGCGAGGAGGCCCGAAATGTTGACCGATGCAGCACTCAAGTCTTTGAAACCAAAAGCCAAAATGTACAAGGTTTCCGATCGTGACGGCATGTATGTGCGCGTCGCACCGTCGGGCGCCATCTCGTTCAGGCTCGACTATCGGCTGAACGGCAGGCGGGAGACCGTCTATCTCGGCAGATATGCCCGTGACGGAATATCGCTCGCCAGGGCTCGCGAGCTATGCATCGACGCGCGGCGCGCGATCACCGAGGGGCGGTCTCCCGCCATCGAGAAGCAGCGCGAGAAGCGCCGGATCAAGGAAGCAAAGAGTTTCGGCCAGTTCGGCGAGAAGTGGCTGACCAACGCGACCATGGCCGACAGCACGCGCGCGATGCGTCGCTCCATCTTCGAACGCGAACTCATGCCCGTCTGGCGAAATCGTCTCCTGACGGAGATCACACCGGATGATCTACGCACTCACTGCGGCAAGATCGTCGAACGGGGCGCGCCTGCAACTGCTATCCATGTGCGGGATATCCTGAAGCAGATCTACGGCTTTGCCATTCTGCACGGCGAGAAGGTCGCCAATCCGGCCGATGACGTCGGTCCAGCCTCGATCGCTACCTTTACGCCGAAGGACCGCGCGCTCTCGCCCGCAGAGATCCGCATCATGTTCAAGCAGCTCGAGCATGTTGCGACGTTGCCAACGATCCGCCTCGGTATGAAGCTCTACCTGCTCACCATGGTCCGGAAGAGCGAGTTGCAGGATGCAGTTTGGGACGAGATCGATTTCGACAACGCTGTCTGGACCATCCCGAAGGAGCGCATGAAGCGATCGAAGCCGCACAACGTCTACCTGTGCCGACAAACGTTAGACATCATGATCGCGCTCAAGACTTGCTCCGGCAACTCCCGATATCTTTTGCCGTCCCGGTACGACGCGGACGCGCCAATGTCTCGCGCGACTTTCAATCGGATCACCTACGCCGTCGTCGAGCGAGCTAAGAAGGAGGGGCTGCCACTGGAGCCATTCACGGTCCATGATCTGCGGCGTACGGGCTCGACGCTATTAAATGAGCTGGGCTTTAACAGCGACTGGATCGAAAAGTGCCTGGCGCACGAGGACGGGCGTTCGTCGCGCGGCGTCTATAACAAGGCCGAGTATGAGGTGCAGCGTCGGCATATGATGCAGGAGTGGGCGGATACCGTGGACGCCTGGATCGACGGCCGGAAGTATGCCCCCACGCTTTTGCCGCAAGCTATGCCCTTGATGGAACTGGATCCCGCTCTTTGACGGGGCGGGTTTTGCGCTTGGTGACATCAGGATGCTGTGCTCGACGGATCGGCGCAGCCCGCCGTGCCGTGAGCCAAGCCTCGACCTCAGCCAGGTCCCATACGATACAGCGCGGCGAGAGCGCGAACCGACGGGGAAACTCGCCACGCTGCTCCATTTCATAAATAGTGCTGTCAGCCATCGGCACCATCTCCCGCAACTGCTGCCGCCGGATTGTTCTCCGAATTTGCGTAGTTTCGATCTTGGCCATGCTCAATCTCCTGCGTTGCTGAGGCGAT
>JALHOP010000020.1 GCA_022842935.1 Myxococcota bacterium | reverse complement strand
ACCGGCGGGAGCAGGTCGAGCGTCGCGTCCCGGAACCGCGGCCCCAGGGCCGGCCGGCGGGAGTGCCGGATCTCGCCCGGGCTGACGCGCGTCACCCGGTGCGGGCTGGGCGTCCGGCTGCTGGTAGTAGTGCGCCACCAGCTCGCGCACTTTGCCAGCTCGCGAAACCGAGCGCGGGTCACGACCATTGGCGACGCCTGCGTCCTGCCAGGCTAGGTCGAGCAGCGTGTTGAAGTGGGTCGACTCGGACTCGGGCCCAGGCAGGCTACCAGTCGCCTGCAAATAGGCGAAAGCCGAGAACACGAAGCCCGCGGCTGCGTTGCGCATGACCTCGCGATTTTCTTCGCGGCTCATCGACTGGAGCGCGCTGCGCACCTCGGCGAGCGGAATAGGCGTCGTGGCGATGCGTCGGCCCATCTCGTCCACAGCGGCGCGCTGCGACGTCGAGAGTGTCGTCCCAAAGTTGATGACGCCGGCGGTCGCGACCGCCCCCCAATGCATGATGCCGATATTCAAGGCGGCGCCTGGATCGGTCGTCGCCAAGGTCGCGCTGTAGGGGGTGCCCGGAACCATGGCCGAGCGCGGACCGACGCCGACGCGACCAGGCGTCACACCGCCAATGCCGGTGTTGCTACTGGGCGGACGCCCGGTGGGCGGTGTTGCACCTGGGGTGACCACCACGTCGCGCCCTGGCCCGGTCGGCGGACTCACGCCGCCATCGACCGGGGGTCGTGCGACGGGGGGCCGTGCAGTGCCGCCATCGACCGGAGGCCGTGTGATGTCGCCGGGATGAGCAATCGGGCCAACGCCAGGACGGCCGGGAGTCGGGCCGCCCGGGGTACCAACTTGACCACCGTCAGGGCGGACACCGGGACGACCGGGAGTCGGGCCACCCGGCGTACCAATTTGGCCGCCGTCAGGGCGAACACCGGGACGGCCGGGAGTCGGGCCGTCTGGGGTACCGACGGGGCGATCGCCTGGATTGGGTCGGGTGGGGCCGCCGGTGACAGGGCGGTCGGGGTCCACCGGACGGACGGGCTGACCGCCTGGATCGGGATTGGGGTCCGCCGGACGCGAATTCTCGAAGGCCCGGCGACGAATGTAGCCGAAGACGAGACCGCTCGCAGCGCCCCACGCCATGCCGGAGCTGGTGGCGTTGGCAAAATTGTACTCGAAGTCTGCAAGCGCCTGGGCTGGGTCGATGCGCCACAACATGGGGTCGGTGACGAAGTTTGCGACCGAGGTAAGTGCGCCGTAGTTGTAGCCCGCCGACATACCGCCGAGCGCGTGCCACGCAAGCGGAGCGTCGACCGGGATGTACGACGCGATCAAGGCTGCCTGCTGGGTCGCAAGCCCCTTGGCCGCGTCGCGGATGAAGATGCCCATGGCCTGCGTCCCGGTGTCGACCTGGCCAAGCGCCATGCGCGTCGCAAGGCCGGTGCCGCCACCGATCACCGACATCCAGATGGCGCCGACCTGTGGGTTCAACGCCAAGGCGCCAACGAGCGCCGCCGTGACCGTGATGTTCGAGACCAGCTCGGTGGCCTGATCGACGTCGCGACCGCGGTCGATGAAGCGCTGCCGCAAGTCACGCACGAGTAAGCCCATCTCGCGCTGCGTCTCGGGACTCACCGCTCCGGTCGCTTCGATGTCACGCTGCGCGCGCGCGGTCAGCTCTTCGAGAGCGCGCCGGCGGATCTGGATGCCCTCGCGGGAGTTGCTGAGGAAATCCTGGATGCCGCGCGTGAGGGCGTTGCCCATCGCAGCCTGGGTCGCCGCGTCGATCGATGCGTGCAGGTCCGCTGTCGCGTCCACGGCGTTGATGGAGAACTGCGCCGCCCCGCCCGTCTGATCGACGATGCCACGCATCGCATCGAGACCGGCCTGGTCATAGAAGTTACGCGCCCAGAAGTCGGTGAGCACTTCTTGATTGACGCCCAGCAGCTGAGCGCGGCGGGCCGCGAGCGCCGGGTCGGTGGTCGGAGCGTTGAGATAGACCATGGCCTGCGCGCCCAGCAGGTCGCGCTCGTGGGGGAACACTCGGGTAGCGAGTGAGGCCATGCGCGCTTCGCGTCCGGGATACGCGTCGATGACCGCGCGCAAGTCGGTGCCCGTCAGGCGCATGAACTCTTGGCGCGCGATGACTTTCTCGAGCGGTGAGAGCTCGCTCAAGATCTGCGACACCGCCTGCATGTTGTCGGCGCGCACGAGACCGAAGAGGCCGGGCTCGTAGAGGGAATAGATCAGACGCTCGGCGTTACTGAGCACGCCACGTTGAACGAGGCGCGCGGCCTGTGACGGGATCACCGCGCCGTTCGGGAGCGTAATCGATGGACCGAAGCCCTGCTGCACCTCGGCGTCCAGCATGCGGCCGCCGCTGATCTGGTAGTAGGCCGCGCGCATCTGCGCCATGAAGTCGTTGCGCTGCGACTCGGGAATGTTGCGCATGTCGAGGAATGCGTAGGTGCGCTGGCGGTACGGGCCACCCATCATGCCACCCGAGCCCTGGAGCGCCGCCATCAGCTGCACGGCGCGCGACATCGGCGAGTCGGAGCCGTCGCCAGCCATCAGGTTCCAGGTGTTCTGCTGCTCGAAGGTGCCACGCACGGAGCGGTTGGCCGAGCGCACCATGGCGATGAGCTGCTCGTCTTCGGACGGCTGAATCTCCTGCACGCCACGCATCTGCTGCCAGAAAGCCGAGACCTCGCCGACGAACGGTCGACCGTTGGCGTCGAACGGCTGATTGGCCGGTGGCATGCGGCGAATCAGCGATAGAGCGAACTGCGTGTCGGCGGTCGTCAGATGGCCGTGGCTCGCCGCAGACAAGGTCGCGGCGACATACTGCGCGACCAAGGTGCGATGCGGCACTTCGGCTGCGTTGATGGCCACGGCGACGCGGGCCTGGTAGGCCTCTTCGGCTTCGCCTGCCTGGCGCGGCGGCATGTGCTGCTGCGGGTCGAAACGCAAGCCCTGCAAAGCGATGCGCGTGCGCAGGTCGTGATCGCGGCGCGACGGTGCGAGACGCGTGACATGGGCCTGCGCAGCGAGGACGGCTCGACCGAACGCGCTGTCGGCGACGTTGCCCGTGAGACCGTCGCCACCTTCGACCTGACGGCCGGCCGCGACTTGCTGGCGGTGGTAGGCGGCAGCCATCTGACGCACTTCGGCGTTGCTCATCATGGCGAGGGGCTGAAACACGTTCGCCCACTGCACGCTGCTGAACGCCTGGATGGCGTTCGCGGCGTTGCCCAAGAAGCCACGCTCGAACTCGTCCAAGGCGACGCGCATGTTCCAGGCTTGCAGCTCGGCTTGCGGCACCTCGCCAAGCCCCTGCTCGCGACCCGGCAGGTCGTGAATGAAGAGCAAACGCTCGCGGCCCTCGCGCACGTTCACGAGCTGGAGCACCTCGCGTAGCGACTTGCCGTAGGTCTCGCGCATCTGTGCATCAATGCGTTGCAGCTCGGCCGGGCTACGGAACATCAGGATGCGTTCGATGGCCTGATGGTTGGGACCGCCGATCCCGGTGAGCCGCGAGAGGAAGCCGCCGCCAGTTGCGTCGGAATAAATGAGGATGTGCTCAGACGTGATGCCGCTGACGTTCTCGGGGCGCAGCAGATCGCGGAAGATATGTGCGTTCGTGCCGCTACCGCGGCCAGCCATCTGCTCGGCGAAGAACGCGAGCGCCTCTGGGCCCTGGAGCGCTTGCCCGCGACGGCGGGCGTAGGCCTCGGCGACCGCGACGCGGTCCTGTAGCCGCAGACCGTGGAGAACATCGATACGGCGCTCGTCGTTGCTGTTCTGCTCGATGTACTGAGCGGCTGCGTCAGGGGTCCATGCGATATCGGTCCCCTTGATGCGCTCGGGCGGACGGTCGCGATGCTGCGCGGCTGCCGCGGGAGCCATAGGCGCGTAGGGGTTGGCGGCTGTTGCAGGCCGCGGACCGCTCGCGAGCGGACGAGCGGCGGCTGGCGGCCCCATCGTGAAAGAGCGCGGACTCGCTCCGCGATGGCGGACAGACGCGACATCGCCGTTTCCGCGCACCAGCGTCGGCTGCGCCGAAAAGGTCAGGCCCTGCAATGGCCGCGCAGCGCGCGCCCCACCCGCTCCGTCGGCGGTGGCAAACGCGCGCTGACCCTGCTGGGTCAACATGCCATTGCGAGCGGCGTCGAGAGCCTCTCTGAAAGGCTGCCGCGCGTTGGTGTTGCGGTGGAACTGCTCGACGAAGGCCGACAAGCGCTGCTCACGGCTCATGCCGTCGAAGGTTGGACGGCGAACATCGGTGCCCCGCCAGATCACCCCGGCGCTGGTCACGAGGCGCTGCATGAGGGCGCGCGATTGCTGCGCTTGCTCGCGCGAGAGGTTCGCACTTGGGTCGGTCTCGGCGAGAAATGCGTAACAGCCGGCGCCAAGAAGCTGCAGGTAGAGACGCGCCGCTGTGAACGCTTCGTCGACGCTGCCGTAACGGCTGTCGGTCGCGATGGCGCGGAAGGTCGCGATCTGACGCTGGTCAAGGCCAGCACGCCGTGCGCCCTCCTGCAAGCGCGCCGTCGCGCGATCGACGGAGCGCGGGTCGTTGACGTCGAGCAGGGCTCCCACCGCGCCGACGTCTGCTGCTGGCAGATAAGGACGGGGTAGGCCTTCGAGGGGCGCTCGCTCTGGGGGGGTGCTCTGGGCAATACGGGGCTGAGTCATCAGCAGCCTCCCGACGTCGGTTTCGCGACGTCGTCAACGGCAATTCGATCGAACATACAGGCACTTAGCCCGTCTTGTCGATGACCCTTCGTCAGGATCGTCCGACAAAACGCGCACTTCTCTCATTATCATTTTCGTGTTAATTGCCCTCGGCGTTCGGTCAAAGGCGCGAGGGAGGCATGACGCGATGGCATTGGACCTACGGGACCGGATAGCAGGCCGCTTGAGGAACCTCATGACGGCGGCCCCAGAGAAAGGCCACCGGCAGGCTACCGTACTCGCAGTGGCTTCCAACAAGGGCGGTGTAGGGAAAACGACCACGGCGGTTACCCTCGCGATCGCTCTGCAGCGTCTGGGAGCGAGGGTGCTCCTCATCGACCTCGATCCACAAGCGCACGTAAGCGCAGCGCTGCGCGTCTCCCCCAATGCGAGCATCTCGGACGTCTTCAACGGCAAGCTCCGTGATGTTTGCGAGGCGACCTACCCTTCCGCCTGGGACGAGCTCGACCTTGCGGGGAGCGAGAAGACGCTCGCCGAAACCGAGGTGATGATCGCCGCCAAGATTGGCAAGGAGCTCTTGCTCGACGGCGCGCTCGCGGTCGCGCGGACCCGTTACGACCTGATCGTCATCGACTGCCCGCCGAACCTTGGGACGCTCACGCTCAACGCGCTGTGTGCCGCTGACCACTTGCTCGTGCCTACCGACATGTCAGTGCTCGCGCTCGAAGGCGTCTCCGACATTCTCACCGCGGTCGACACCCTGCGCACGCGCCTCGGTCGCAAGCTCGCAGTGTGCGGCATCGTGGCGACGCGGTTCGACAAGCGCACGACACACTTGAACACCGCCATCGAGCAGAGCTTCGCCGATCTCTACGGTACCAGCGTGCGCATCCTCGACACGCGCATTCCCCAGAGTAGCTTGGTCAACAAGGCCCACCTTGCTGGGGAGTCTATCCTCGATCACGCGCCGACGTCGCCAGCCGCTATTGCCTACAAGGCGCTGGCTCTCGAAGTGGCACCGCTCATCGGTCTCGAGCGCTTGGAGTCGCGCCGGACGCGCCCCGGCGGTAACGCACTGGATGCGACCGAGCCGTTTGTCCCCGAAGCCGTCCACGCCAAGGTCGGTCAGGCCGGCTGATTCAAAGATGCGCGTCGCCAAGTATTTCTGGTTGCCGGCGACGGCGCTCCGGTTCGCTCGCGCCGATGGCGTCGTTCGCCGCGTCTGGGTAGCCGCGTTTACCGCGTCGGTCGCGGCGTCGTTCACAGCCTGCTCTGCCGGTGGCGCAGGTCCAGCCGCCGCCCCTGCACCGCCCGACACCCTTGCGAAGCTACGCGGCCAGCTATCGGGTGCCGTGATCGCGAGCGAAGCATCGTGCTCGGCGACCTGGCTGTCATCGCGTACAGAGCCCCCATGCGCGGCCGAGCCGCGTCGCGCGCTGGTCGATGCGCAACACGCGTGGATGCTCGAGAACCAAGTGCTCGCATCAGTGGCCGCCGCCGCTGCTCGTGATGCGAGCGTCAACGGCTTGCGCAGCCGCCTGACGCGCGAACGATTGCTACGCGATGCGAGCGACGGGAACGGTGTCACTGCGGTCGCCAAGGCGTTGGGATACGCGGACGCGCCAGCCCTCTTGTCGGCCATCTACGGCTTCGACGTGCGCGGCACCGTCGCGAGCGCCCAGGAGCTCTTGAACGCTTCGGAGGGGCTCTACCTGGTTGCGCGAACCGACGTTGGCGCGAGCACTGGAGACGCAGAGGGCGTCACTCGGAAAGCTCTCCCCTCCGCCAAAACGTCCGAAATTGCGCGCAGCTTGGTCGACGCCGTGTTGCCACCACCCAGTCCCGCGCTCTCGGTCATCATCGACGCTGCCGGGAGCGCCGCTGGGGTGTTCTTCGTTGCTCCATCGGAGCAGCGCGTCGTTGCCGCGCTCAATGGGGGCGCCCTCGACGTCGAGCTCACGGGCAAGGCGCTGGCGGCGGGTCGGGGTCGACAGTTGCTTGGCGACGCCGATGCCAGCATCCCCCCTATGCTCGGCTTCGTTGCGACGAGCCCTATCCAGACTCCCGAGTGGATGGAAGCGAACCTTTCGCTCGGTGAGCCAGCCCTCACACAAGTCGTCCGCGCCCGTGCATTCCTAGCGCTCGAGGCGGCTCGCGCGGAAGCAGCGAGGAGTCTCGACACCCTGGCGCTCTACGATGGCGCCGGCACCGACCTCGGGGCGGCAGACCCCTGGATGACGGCAATCGTCCGCTTCCGCGGACGACTACTCGCGGCGAATGTCGTCTCGGCGCTCGCTCAAAAGCTTGGACCCACATGGTGGTCGCGTCCAGAGACCCCGAGCGTCCTCACCGAGCTGCTCGGCGCTGGTGGGAGCGACGCCGTGCTCGCCAAGCTCAAGGTCGGGTTGTCTCCCGAAACGTTGTTGATTGAATCTGCCCGCACGCTCGCGCGCAGCGACGCGCTCGTGACCAAGCGATGAAACAGCTAGCGGCGATTCTGGCCGTCTCGGTGTATTGCGCGACAGCCGGCGCACAGACGGACGAGCAAAACATCCCGCGCGCGCCGAAACCCACGGCGCCCGTGAAGCAGCCTCAGCTCACCAAGGCACCCGAGCTGGTCGACTACGTGAGCCCAGAGTACCCGGCCGAGCTATTCGCCGAGGGCATCGCTGGCGACGCGGTGCTCCTCATCGATATTGGCGCTGATGGCAAAGTTGCCAACGTCACCCTGAGTCGCGCCTCGCATCCGGCGTTCGCAGAGCCCGCGATCGCCGCAGGCCGCAAGTTGACATTTACCCCTGCCGAGATCGACGGCCAACCGGGGCCCATCCGCATCGAGTATCGCTTTGTCTTCGAGCCCATCGTGCTCGAGCCTGACGCGATCGTTGGCGCCCCGTCGGAGGTGCGCGCGGAACAGGCGCCGGTCAACTATCGCGGACTCGTTCGCCAGGCAGTGGCTCGAACGCCCATCGAAGGCGCGACGATCATGATCGGGGGCCGCCCGGTCGCGATCACCAACGACAAGGGCATCTTCGAAGTGCGGGGCGCTCCCTCGGGCACCTTCGAGGTGCGCATCGCGGCCCAGAACTACAAAGTCTATTGGGTCGACGAGCAACGAGCCGAGAGCGAGCTCATCGAGGGGAAGTACTATCTGCTCCCGCTCGAGAATAACCCGTACGAAACCGTCGTGACGACGCGCGCGCCGAAGCGCGAGGTCTCCAAGATCGAGCTCAAGCGTGCCGAGGTCGAAAAGAGCCCGGGCACCTTCGGCGACCCCTTGCGTGTCATCGAAAACCTGCCTGGCATGGGTCGCGCGTTTGGCGGCTTCGGTGGACAGCTCATCGTCCGTGGCGCAAACCCCGACGACACGCGCGTCTACGTCGACGGCGTCGAGGTACCCTTCCTCTATCACTTCGGCGGTCTGACCTCGATCATCCAGGCGCAGTTCCTCGACCACATCGATTTCTATCCCGGCGGCTTCGGCGCGAAATATGGCCGGTCGACCGCCGGTATCGTGGATGTCGGCACGCGCATTCTCGACTGCGACGGGGTTCATGGCCGAGGCAAGGTCGACCTCATCGACGCGGCTGTTTTCAACTGCAACCCAATCGGCGGGGGCTGGAACCTGGGCGTCGCCGCCCGTCGCTCATACATCGACCTGTTCATCCCCCTCATCCAGGACAGCCTCACCGACAGCGACGAGGGTAGCGCGACGATCTCGCCGCGCTACTTCGACTACCAGCTCAAGCTCTCGAAGGTCTCCGGCCGCAACACCTTCGAGGTCTTCATGTTCGGCTCCGCGGATGACCTATCGATCGCCCAGAGCGGGTCGCTCGAGGATGTGAACTTCGCGTTCGGACTCGATCAGTACTTCAATCGAACCATGTTCCGGCACCGCTACAAGTTTAGCGAGAACGCGAACCTCACATCGCAAGTCACCGGCGGCTTCACGCGGATACTCTTCAGAGGCCAGGCCGCCGAGCTCGACGTCGACAACCGCCTCCAGGTCGACTACCCCACTTTCGAGTGGCGCGAACAGCTCGACGTCAAGCTCTCCGAGCAGATTGCCCTGAGCCTGGGTCTCGACCACTTGTTCGGCTCAGCCAAGGTCTTTCTCAACGCGCCAATCGACAACCGCATCCGCACCTACCCGTCGCCGGTCTTCAACTTCGCGGATACGTCGCAGCTCAAGACGCGACTCGGAAACTACAGCCAGGGCTACTGGGTCGAAGCGCAGTTCACGCCCGGTGCAGGCTTGAAGATCATGCCGGGATTTCGCTTCGAGCGCGTCGATTTCTATCGTTCGCAGGGCTACGAGTACATGCCGAGGCTCAACGTGCGTTGGCAGGCCCTCGAAAACACGGCGTTCAAAGCGGCGTTCGGCCTCTACGCAAAGCTTCCTGAACCTCGCTACTTCACAGAGACCGTCGGCAATCCGTTTTTGACGACAGAGAGGTCAACGCAATACGTCGCCGGCTTCGAGCAGAAGATCACGGACCTCATCAACGTCGACATTCAAGGCTTCTACACTCTACGGTCGCGCCTCAGGCAGGACGCGAGCGGCGTCATCGAGACCGAAGAAGGTGTGCAGTCCCTCATCTACGACAACGGCGGCCGAGGTCACACACTGGGCCTACAGATGTTGTTGCGGCACGAGCTAGAACCGGGCGGGCGCTTCTTTGGCTGGGTATCGTATACGCTATCGCGGTCAGTCGTCACCGACAGCAACATCGACTTCTTCGAGGACAACGACACAGCGAACGACGACGGACTCTTGCGCGAGCGCCGCGAGACCTTCACGTATCTGTCGGACTTCGACCAGACGCACATTTTGACCATCGTCGGTCAGTGGGTGCTCGCCAAGGGCTGGGAGGTTGGCTTCCGCTTTCGTCTCACCTCGGGCAACCCATACACACCACTCAACCGCGGGCGCGTGGGCTTCGACGCGGACCGCGACGTGTATTACGTCAATGTCGACGGCGTTGGTCGTAACTCAGGCCGTCTACCGGTCTTCCATCAGCTCGACGTCCGCGTCGACCGCACGTGGACCTACTCGCTGGTCAAGATCGGTCTCTACCTGGACATTCTAAACGTCTACAACCACCGCAACACCGAGCAGTTCAGCTACGACTACCGCTATCGCGGAGTCGCCCCCTTGCGCACCATTCCTTTTTTCCCCAATCTAGGGGTCCAGGTGAATTGGTGATGCGACGCTTGCTTGTACTGAGCCTGCTCATGGCCATCGCCTGCAGCGACGACCTCGAAGACGTCCAGGACGTGCGCGGCTTGCGCGTGCTCGCAGTCCGCGCCGACCCACCGGAGATCTTGGTCGACCAGGACCCGCAGGTCGACGTGACCTTCTCGGCGCTCGTGCTCGACCCGCGGCAAGCGGCGCTCGCCACGACGCCCATCGACTATACCTTCTCGTTCTGCCCGGTCGAGAGCAACGAGGGCTGCCTCGACTACGAGAGGCGCCGCGCCGAGGCGGACGACGCGTCGCGCCCATTGCTCGACACGTTGCGCCAGTTGAGCGAGGACGGGATCGCCAACAGTGAGGCCGAAGCGCGGAGCCTCACGCCGGAGGAGGCTGGCGCGCGCGGCGCTTGGCCATACGCCATTCTGCCATTCACCCTGACGCTGACGCCGGAGGAGACCCAGGGTCTTGCGAGCTACTTCTACGCGACCAACCTCTTGGGGCTCGGCATGGGGTCACTGCCTTCGGTCGTCCTCGACGTCACCGGCGCTGACGACGCCCTCAGCGCGGAGAAGCGCTTCTCGTTCAACATCGCCGATGTCGGTGCAGCCACCGCACTACTCGGCGACGACTTCGGGTTCCGTGTCTGCGAAAGCGGAGAAGACGCGGACAACGGGTGCGTTGCGCTCCGGCCGCGTGTTCGAAACACCAATCCAACGTTCGATCGGATTCAGGTGTCTCTGGGGGAGCTTGCCGGTGGCGAGTTTTTCGAGGTGCAGAGCACGGGATTCAGCATGCGCGGCTCGTCCGTCATTCGCATCTTGCCCGTGATGACCGGGGACTCTTACGAGTCGTTTCAGCAGCTCGTCACCGAGCCATCGACCGGTCGCATCCTAGCGCGGGATCTCACCGAGAACATCTCAGTCTCCTGGTTTGCAACTGCGGGAGAGCTTCAGGACGCGTTGACGACACCCATCTACACCAAGACGCTCGACACAGAGTACCGTTCGCCACGACTCGCTGACGTACCCGCCGATGGCGTGATGGTCTCGGTCTACATGGTGGCGCGCGATCAACGCGGCGGCATCGCCTGGCAGAACCTCGAGATCTTCGTCACACCCTAGACTCTAGATTTGGGCTGCCTCGACGCACTCAGGCAACCGTTGCAGGCGTCTCGAGGAACAGCGCGTGCAAGACGCGCACAGCGTCCTGCGAACGGCCGCTCGTGACCACGAAGCTCGAGGTCAAGTCGTTCGCGGCTGTCGCCAAAGGCGCTAGACCGGCCGCGACGAGTGCCGCCACCGCTCGCGGCACCGTGTCGCGCGCAAGCAAAGCGTTGCCCACCAGCGTGACCATGGCAGCGTCGGTGAGCGCGCATCCAGGGATGCTCTTCTCGAGCGTGACGTGTGAGGAGCCAGCAATACCGGTGCGATCGATGATGAAGGTCGCCTTTTCGTCGCCGTGCATGGCAACGATACGGCCTCCGCAATTGCGGATGAGCGGCACCATCGCGGCGGCTGTCGCCCCATCGCAGCGCCCAAGGCTCACCGCCTGGGCACCGACAACCGCGACCACCCCAGCGGGCTCGCGGGCTGGCTCGGCGACGCGCGTCTCCCGAGCACTCGAGTCGTTCGTTTTGCGCGCGTGAATAACGATGCCGGCCTTGCGAGCGAACTCTACGGCGTCGGCGTTGAGCACTTTGGCGCCCGCCCCTGCCATTGCCTGCATCGTCACGTAGCCGAGCTCAGCGAGAAGCTTCGCCTGGGGCGCGACGTTGGGGTCCGCGGTGTAAACCCCGTCGACATCCGAATAGATCTCGCAAGCCTCGGCGCCGAGGGCTGCGGCGAGGGCCACGGCGGTCGTGTCGCTTCCACCTCGGCCGAGCGTCGTGATCTCGCGAGAGCGCGACACGCCTTGAAAGCCAGCGACGATGACGATGCGCCCCCTATCGAGCTCCTCGAACAAGCGGTTCGGCTTGACCTCGAGGACGCGGGCGTTTTGATGACTCTCGTCAGTGATGATGCCGGATTGGCTTCCCGTAAACGAGATGGCCGTAAGCCCCAGCTCGTGGATGGCCATGGACAAGAGCGCCATGCTGATGCGCTCGCCAGCTGTGACCAGCATGTCGAGCTCGCGACGCGGCGGCTGCGGTGCAACTTCGCGGGCCTGGGCGATGAGGCTATCGGTCGTCTTGCCCATGGCGCTCACCACGACCACGAGCCGATTGCCGGCGCGATGACGTTCGGCGACCAGTCGGGCCACCTCACGCAAGCGCTCGACCGTCGCTACCGAGCTGCCACCGTATTTTTGAACGATGATGGGCTTCACGGGTCCATGCCTATTGCGCGTTGACGGAACCGGCGCAAGCGAGAGTCGGATGCGCCTCGAGCGTACGGCGAGCGAGAGCTCGCACCTCGCGATAACCCGGCTGGAGACGCAAAGCTTCCGCCAGCTCGCCGAGTCCCGCGCAGAGTTGCTCCGCGTCGATCAACACATGGCCAAGTTGGTAGCGATAGACTGCGGCGCGCGGCGATTTGCGCACGGCCCGACGCGCGTAACGCGCGGCCGCCTCCAATTGACCAGCGCGCGCCAACAGGGTTGCTGCGTTGTTGTCGACCTGGGGGACCTCCACCTGATCGAGGATGGCGGACAGGGCGGCAAGCGCGGCCTCGTTGTCACCGCGCAACATGGCTGCAACCGCCGTGTGATTGACGTGGTGGGCGGCGAGCTCGGCATCGGTTAGCGCACGAACCTCCCCACCCCGCCCGAACGAGCGGTTTTGCAAGTCGACCTGGATCGACGTCCCCGTGGCAAGACCCACCTGCGCGAGAACGTGACCAATCGCGCCTGTATCCGTGGTGGCCACAGGCTCGACGCCGCGTGCGTCGAGGCCGAGTGCGCGGGCCATACCGACGTAGAGGATGGTCAATTCGTAACAGCCCGCCGCAGGTGCTTCACCGCGCTCGACCCGGTCCCACAGCTCGCGCGCGGTCAGCGGCTCGCGCGCCTTCGGGGTGTTGTCGCGGTCCGGGCTCAGGCGACCGTCCCGCATGGCGCCGAGCAACCCGTCATAGAGTGCGCGTGCTTGCGCAGCTGCGGACTCGCGCCCGCCCGCAGCCTTGGCCGCGAAAGCCTTCATCTCGGGGCTCGAATCGAACGGCGTCGCGGCAAGGGCCGCGATGACGTACACCGCGATCAGCGACGTTGCGAGCGCAGCTGGTGCTCGCGCCAGGCCTTGCGGCCATCGTCGAAGCTGCTTACCAGCTCCTTGGCGTCATCGTTGCTCTCGGTCAGCGCGGGGTCGACCTTGCGGACGAGGTTCACGAGACCCTCGACCACACGAATGCTTTCGGTGGCGAACTGGTCGAGCCGGACCGTGGTGGGCTCGAGCACGTAATCCTCGACCTCCATCTCGGCACCAACGTAGATGCTGAACTCGACACCCTCCCCGGCAGGCACGAACGCGAAGCAGTGCTCGCTGTTGCGGTACTGAACCGTCTCGGTGTCCCCCCCGATAATCCAGGGCAGCTTGCGTATCCACTGATCGCTCAGCCGCAAGATGGGGTCGAAGAGGTCGTTGCAATACTCGACGCCATCGAGGGTACAAACCAAAGCGCCTTCCCAGGCGCTGGGATCGCTAAGGTCATCGCGATACCGATCGATGTCCGCAACGAGGTCGACAACGGTTTTCAAGTCGTCCCCGACTCGAATCCGATGTTGGAGCGAAAATTTCATGGAATGAGAGAGAGTGAATTTGTTGGGGCTTTTAGGTTATGTCCCCACAAACGCAAAGTGTACTTAAAACGGCAAAGCGCCGTCAAGCGCGCTTTTGGCGCCAGCCCCCGTCAATGGACTAGACCCATGCAATCACGCCACTTGCTCGCGGTGTTTTTTTTCGTTGCCCTCTCTTCCGCATCGACGCGCGTCCTCGCCGGCTCGGCCGAAGACTTCGGGCGCGCCGGCCAATGGGTACCGAATGGCAAGGTCAACTTCACCTTCGAGTCGCAGAACGGCGTCGACACCACCAGCTTTCAGCTGGCGCCTACCCTCCTCTACTTCGTCACGGATCATTGGGCGGTTGGCGGCGGCGTGACGCTCGAAATCGTCGGCGGTGACGGCCCCGACACGACGCTCGTCGGGCTTCAGCCAACCGTGGCATACGCCGTTCCGATCAACGCGAGCTGGGGCCTGTTGCCGCAGGTTTCACTATATTTCGTCGCCCTGGGTGGCGATGCCGACGGGCAGACCTTGGGCCTCGAGGCATACGCACCATTCTTGTTCCATCCGGTTTCGCACTTCTTCCTTGGCATCGGCCCGGTGCTGCGGGCCGACATCACGAGCGACGCCGCCGAGGTTTTCCGCTTTGGGGCGACGTCGATCGTGGGCGGATACTTCTGACCGGGTCGGCTGGATCCTTCGGCCCCGCGTTTAGAGCGAAGGCTCCTCGACGAGGATTGCGCGCAAGCGGGCGAGAGCCGCCTCGCTCTTTTCGACCCACTGCGTTGCCGATTGAGCGCGCCTGCCGACGAGCGCCGTGCGCTCGTAGACACGAACGGCTTTCTCGACCAGCACGCGCAAGCGGCGTCGAACCTCCTCGCGATAGGCCGCGCTCTGTTCTGCGTCGAGATCTCCGGGCTCGGCGAGCGCGGTGATTTCGTCGTAGAGGCGCTCGTACATCCCTCCGATACGGTTGCCCGACGCCGCGACGGTATGGGCGTCACCGAACTGCATGGCACGCAAATAGCGCCGTTGCGCGGTGAGCAGGCGCTCGCACTTCGCGTCGAGCCGCTGCGCGAGCAAGCCGATGGGAAAGACCAGCACGACCCCGTCGAAGCGCTCGCGCTCGATCTCGGCCCAATGAAACGCCGCCTCCGCGACGAACGGAGAAAGACCCGGCTCGCTATCGCGATCGACGTCGCGCGCGAGGTGTAGGACCTGGCTGAAGGCAACTTCGGCTTCGGAGGCCTCTCCCCGCTCCTTGTCGGCAATGCCGCGCCCGACAAGCGCCTCGATGCGGTCGGCACGCTCCAAGCGCGGGAGGTTCAAGACGACGTCGAAGAGGCGACTGACCGCAAGCCAGTCCCCACCCTTCGAAAGACACGCAGCCCGCCGAAAGTGGGCATCGAGCCAGGTACGCCAGGCGTCGTCGCCCGCGGGCATCGGTTTCGCGATGATGGGCTCGTACAGGGCTGCAGCAGCCGCGTAGTCACCCGCATGCTCGAGCACGAGTCCCAAGTTGAAACGCGCGGGGTCAGCGAGCGTGCTCCCTGGTGCGTCGCGCAGAAGCTCCTCGTAGTAGGTACGGGCCGCATCAGCATCCCCAGCGCGCTCTGCGTCGCTCGCGGCGTGGAAGAGCCAGGCGTCGTCACGCTCGGTCGGCGACGCCGACGTTTCGACCTGCGGGGTTACGGGGAACGCGCGCGGTCGGACCTGCACTGCGTCGGCACACGCAGCCGTAACGACAAGCAGAATGAGCGCTCGCATCACCACGACCCTACTTGCGATTGCGCTCGCGACGGATGCGCTCGAGGTTGTAGTGCATTTCGAGGCCCTTCTTGGCCTGCTCGTTGTCGGGATCGATCAACACCACCCTGCGAAAGTACGGCACTGCGGACTCGAGGTCTTGCTGCAAGAAATAGCGGTTCGCGGTTTCGAGATACTGTTGCACGAGCTCTTGGCGCTTGGGCTCGAGCTGGGCGAGCGCGGCGCGCGCCGTCTCGTTGCCGCGGTCGAGCTCGCGAACACGGAGAAAATCGACGATGGCGTTGAAGTAGGCCCGGTTCTCGAGGAAGGTCTGGGCTTCTTCGAGAAGGTCGCGCAGACGATTGGCCTCGTTAGTCGCCTCACTGTCTGCCTCCTCGACTGGCGCGGGGGCGGCCGGCGCGGGTGCCACCGCGGGTGTCGGCTCCTTCTCACCACGGCGTCGCTTGCGCGGCCGCTCCTTGGCCGGCACGGGCGCCACCGGCTCGACCGCTTTTGCGGCCGCCGTCAGTCGCTGCTCGAGGGCCGCGATGATGCGCTCGCGATCGAGTAGGCTGTCCGGGGCGATATCCCGCGCGAGGCCGTTGGCTCGGCGCAGAGTCTTGAGAGCCGCAGCGTGGTCACCTGCAGCGATCAATGGCGCGGCTTGTTTGTCGAGCTCTTCGAGGTTTGCGCGCGCCGCGGCTGCGCCTTGGTCGGCGACGACGAGCCGCCCTTCAACTTCGTGGCGTGTCGCCTCGTCGAGATTGAAGTTGTTGAACAAGTATTCGAGGCGCTTGCCGGCGGCCTGGAAGCGCTCCTGTTTGATGTTGCGGTCGACTTGCCGCAGCCATGTCTGGGCAATTGCGGTGACGTCCGGCTGCACACCTTCGAGCGCCCTCTGCGCTGCGGCGTGGTCGGGATCGCTCTCGGGAACAGCAGCGTAGATGCGCGCCGCCGCGACCAGGTCTCCGCGTGCTTGTGCGGCGCTGCCGCTCGCGAAGCTAGCGTTCTTCGGTGGAGGCGGCAGCGGTCGCGGGTGGTTCGCGACGGGCCTCGGCTGGGGCGGCGCGTGTCGCACGCAGCCAGCCAGCACCAATAGGACGACCACGAGGCATCCTGCTCTCATGAACCCTGCGGTTTACTGCTTCCCAAACGCGCCATGACGTTCTGCAAATCTTGCCACACCGGACGCTTCTCGGCGGGATTTCGTAGCAGGTAGGCAGGATGATAGGTCGGCATGAGCGGCGTGCCCTCATACTCACGCCATTTTCCGCGTTGCCGCGACACGGGTGTGCTATCGCGGAGCAAGGTTTGCACCGCGTGGCGACCAAGTGCGACGATGACTTCGGGCTTGACCGCCTTGATCTGAGCCCGCAAAAAGGGCTCGCACGCCGCCACCTCATCGGGCTCGGGGTCGCGGTTGTTCGGTGGCCGGCACTTCACCACGTTGGCGATGTACACCTCGGCGCGCGTAAGCCCCATGGCCTCGATCATGCGATTGAGTAGCTGCCCGGCGGCGCCCACGAAAGGCTCTCCCTGGATGTCCTCATCCCGTCCTGGCCCTTCGCCGACGAACATCAAACGCGCCTTCGCGTTACCAACCCCGAAGACGATGTTCTGGCGGCCTTTGCACAGTTTGCAACGCTGGCAGTCGCCGATCTCGGCGCGGATGGACTGAAGCGAGAGAACCGAATCCGCTGCGGCGGACACCGGCTGCGCCTGAGCGACCGGCCCGCGCGCAGGTCGCGGCACCCCCCGCAGCTTCAGCTCGCCCTGAAACCGCAAGAACTCACGCACCTGGCCCATCAAGTCGCCGCTCAACCCACGCCTCCAAAAACGATCGCGCGGAGCTCCTCGGGCGAAAGCCCGTGCCTCTCCGCGAGTCGCGTCCATACCAGCTCCTGTAAACGGCCGTAAGGCGGGTTCGTGATCCGCATCAGGTCCGCATCCGTGAGCGACTCTCCCCGACTCTGCGCGCCTTTGAGGGCAAGCAGCGCTCGTAGCTCAGCGTGAAAGTCGTCCACGACCCGCATCCAGCGCGGAGCGGCTTCGCGTGCACGGCGCGAGGCGAGCTCCGTCTCGAGCTCGTCAAGTCGCCCGCGCAAGGCATGCGCCGTCGCCCCATCGAGCTCACGCAGAGAACCGGGGAAGCGTTGGGCAACGAGACGCGTACGTGCATGCCGAGCCTCGCGCTCGTTTCCCGCCAGCTGGAAAACACCTACCGCGGTCAGCGCGTCGCGCTCGCAGGCGAGGGCAAGCAACTCGCGGTACTTCTCGGCGAGCGCCGCCAAGGCGACCGACCAGTCATCCATGACGCACTGCGTACAACATCCACTCCGGCGTGTGCAGAGGCGGCGCCAACACGGACGCGCCGTGGGTGCCTCTCCGACTCTTCCTCTGGCTTTGTCGAATTTAGTATGGTCCACAGCCAACGCGAGGCCGGAAATTGATTAGCACCGTCGAGAAAGTGCTGTTTCTCAAGGGCGTGGACTTGTTCGAGACCATTGCCGGTGAAGAGCTCTCCTCGATTGCCCGCATCACCGACCAGGTCGACGTCGCGCAAGCGCAGGTCGTCTTCAACGAAGGTGACGAGGGCGACGCGATGTACCTCATCGTCGACGGCAAGGTAAAAGTGCACTCGGGCGACCATGTCTTCGCCGAGCTCGGCGAGCGTCAGGTCTTCGGTGAGATGTCGATCCTCGACGCGGAGCCGCGTTCGGCCAGCATCACCGCGCTCACCGAGCTGACGCTCTTGAAGATCGCGCGCGACGACTTCGCCGAGATCCTCGCAGAAAAGCCCGAGATCGCGCAGGGTATCCTCAAGGTGTTGACGCGCCGCTTGCGCGAAGCAAACCGGCGCTGATCATGACCGTGATGCCCGCAGGTGAATCGCGGCCCGTGCCGCTTCGCTCCTCGAAGGCCGCCGCGATCGTCGTCGCCGCGTCCGCGATGCACGACCGCTATGGCAGGCTCGTCCGTTGGGTCTTCGCACGTCTGTTCGGCGCGGTTCCCTACCCCGAGGCCGGAGCTGCACGCGTGCGTCAGGCAGCCAGCGAAGGCAGCGTCGTCTATGTGGCACGCGCCCCAACCGCGTGGGCTGCCTTGTACTTCAACCACGCCCTGCAGCGCCTTGGCTTGCCTTTGCCCGAGTTCGTCGGCGGCTATGACATGCGCTTCTGGCAGCCCATCGACCGCCTCTGGCGCTCGCTGAAGAATCGTCGCATCGAGCCGCGCGGGTCATGGCGTAGCCGGTTTGGCCAGGCTAAGCCGCGCCTCGAAGAGGTCGTGCTGGGCGAGCTCGCGACGGTGGGCGCGCCTGCCTTTATCTTCATGAGCCAGCCGCGCACTGCTGCTGGCGCCGGCGGCATCATCCCGGCGGGCACCGATCAGAACGACTACTTCCGCACCTTGGTCGCCGTACAGCGCGGCCGCGAACAGCCGATTCAGCTCTTTCCGCACGCGGTGATCGATAAGGGTCAGAGCGGCTCTGCCACCCGGACGCTCGCCGATCGCATCTTCGGTGACCGAAGGCGGCCGGGGCGCTTGCGCCTGCTCGCCATGCAGCTCTCACCGTGGCAGCGAACCGTGGTCCGCGTCGCCGACCCCATCGACCTCAAGGCGTTCATCGCCGAGTCGGGCGACTCCGACGATGACCTCATCGCCAAGCGGCTCCGACACGAGCTTCAGCGTCGCATCTCAGACGAAGAGCGGGTCGTCGCCGGGCCCGACCTTGGCCAGCACGAGCTCATCGAGCGTCACGTTCTACGATCACCTGCCCTCAAAGAAGCCATCGAGAAGCAGGCAGCCGCGACGGGCAAGTCCGTCGCCGAGCTCGAGAAGAAAGCAAGGCGTGACTTCCGGAGCATCGCGGCGAAATACAATGTCCGCTATGTCGGAGCAGCGGGCCGCCTCTTGTCGTGGGTCTTCAACCGCATTTACGACGGCATGGTCATCGACGAGCCGGGGCTTGCGCGTACTCTCGAAGCGTCGCGGCGTGGCCCGCTCGTGCTCTGCCCAACCCATCGAAGTTACGTCGACTTCCTGGTTCTCTCGTATGCCTTGTGGCGCTACGGCGTGAACCCGCCGCACATCGCAGCTGGCGCAAACCTCTCCTTCTTCCCGCTCGGCGCCTTCTTCCGACGCACCGGCGCGTTCTTCTTGCGGCGCTCGTTCCGCGACGATCCCATCTACCAAGCGGTCTTCGAGGCTTACGTGCTCGAGCTCGTGCGCACGGGCACCTCCATCGAGTTCTTTCCGGAGGGCACGCGCAGCCGCACCGGCAAGATGCTCATGCCGAAGTTCGGCATGTTCAAGATGGTGGTCGACGGCTACCGCGAGGGGGCAGCCGACGAGCTCATGTTCGTGCCCATCTCCATCGACTACGACCGGCTCATCGAGGCCGGCTCGTACGCGCACGAGCTCGCCGGTGGCGAGAAGAAAGCCGAAGACATGCGCGGCGTGCTCAAGGCGACGAGTGTGCTGCGCTCACGCTACGGTCGCGTCCACATTCAGTTCGCCGAGCCCATTTCGCTCGCCGAGCTGGCACAGCGCAGGAACCTGCCGCGCTCGATGGATACGAGCGGCGACGAAGCCTGGCGTACCGAGGTCGAGCGTCTCGGCTATCGCATTCTGCATAGCGCCGCGATGGTTGCCTCGGTGACCCCGACATCGGTCGTCAGTACCGCGCTGCTTGGCCATCGTGGCCGCGGTATGGCGCAAACCAAGTTCCTGCAGCGCTCAAACGACATCATCGAGTTCCTCGAGACCGGCGGCGGCCGGCTGTCGGACTCGCTCTCGAACCACGACGGTCGCACGCCCGCCCGCGAGGCCCGTAACGCGGCCGTGCTCGAGGCGGTGCAGAGCCTCGTCGAAGACGGCCTCGTGTCCGTTGATCGCGCCGGACGCAGCGACGCCGAACCCATCTACCGCGTCCCTGAAGATCGGCGCCTCGCGCTCGACTTCTACAAAAACGGAGTCATGAACCAATGCGCGCCCGCCGCCTTGGTCGCCCGCGCCGCCCAGAAACAATCGGGCACGCGCCTGCGCTACACCCAGCTCCACGACGACACCCGCTTCGTCTCGCGTCTGTTCAAGCGCGAGTTTCTCTACCGCGCTGATTCCGGCTTCACCACCTACTTCGACGATTCGCTGGCTCAGCTCGCCATTCGCGGCTTCCTCGACGTCCATGACGACGGCACGGTCGTCGTCCACAACGCGGCCGCCATGCGCCTTTTGGCCGCCCTGCTCGATAGCTACGTTGAGGCCTATTGGGTGACGTGCCGCACCCTTCAGGACCTGCGCGAGTTCCCGCTCTGGGACAAGGAGCTTGCGAGCCGGGCCCTCGAGCGCGCCCGGCGGGCGTTCTTCGAGGGCGAGATCACCCGCCCCGAGGCGGCTAACCGCACGCTCATCGAAACGGCTCTCTCATATTTCGTCGGCAGTGGCGTGATTTCACTGGCTCCGGACGGAAAACGAAAGACGGCGCGGCTCGCACCGGGGTATGAAGGAGAGAAGCTCGATCGGCTACTGACCGATATCGGGGCCTATCTTTGAGGAGGCCAAGCTAACAGGTTGGATTCGTTCGCGATCCGCGCGACACAAAAAAGCCACACTGTCACACATCTGAGCGCAACCATTACTGAATCGCGCCGATAAGTTGCAACGAGAGACTGAAGACAAGACTTCGTGAGAGATTTATCCCAATGACGAGCTGGCCAACATGGACCTGGGGAGCAAGAGGTGTCGCGGCGACGACGCCCGCGAGCGGCTCCGGTCAAGACCAAAACAGCTTCACGCTCGACGTCGGCCTTCAGCGGTGGTTCTTCGAGCGTGTCGGCAACGCCCCCAACTACAACGTTTACATTGACGGTGGGTTGGCAGGGTCCGTTTCGGTCGAGGCCCTCCACAACAAACAGGCCGTCTCCGAAGCCATCGATGGACGGCGCACCAGACTTCCGGTGTTTCTCACTCGCGATGTTCTGCTGCAGATGTTTCAGAGATTGAACCAGCAACAGAGACCGGCGGAGTGACCGCGGGGGTGAGCGCACCCCTTTGAGAGGACCCACCTGATGTCCAGTGTCCAAGGCAGCAGCGTAGCGATCTCGTCCGGCGCGATCGAACGCGTCAAGACTCTCCTCGACGAAATCGATGGTAAGGCCGCGCTCACGAACCTCTCTAGCGCGCTTGCGCTGCGCCAGCAGCTCGAGAGAAACGTAACAAGCCCGGCAACCGCAGCGGCCCTGGTCGAGAAGCTCTCCGGAACTCAGCGCGACGCCCTGCGCGAAGTGCTCCCCAGCCTGCCGACCGTCAAGGCGTTCTTCAAGGACGCCTTCGATCGCGCCCCAGGCCCGCAAGACAACGTGATGAGCGCTCAGCACGGGCTCGAGCGCAACGTCCGCGACAGCAGGGGCACGAGCGAGAAGGTGAACGACGGCCGAACCATCGACGTCGCGGCGATTCATGAACGCCTCGATGAAGAGCCGTCCGGCTCGAGCGCGCGCCGGACACGTCGGCCGCGACGCGGCGAAGAGTCCGAGGTCGTCCCGTCCGCGGGTCCGCCACAAGCGACCCGCATCAACATCATTCACGATGAGCCCGGGGCCGCCGAAGGTCCTCAGGCTGTCGACGGCATCGCGCCCAAGGCCAGAAAAGTGGGCGCCCCTGCGGCGAGTGCGGGCCCCGCCTCAGCGACCGTCGAGCGCGAGCCAGTCGCCCCTGTCGATGGCGCCCCTGCAAGCGTTGCGAGCACAACCGCGAGTGGCGCACCTGCGGATGTCGACCCGGAGATTCACGCGGCCCTCGACCAAACGATCGACTTCATCAAGCAGCACCTGAGCCCCCGCGGTACGCAGCTCCATCGCGAAGCCGTGCAGATCCAAGAGAAGCTTCAGAGGGACAGCGCGGAGTTCGACGGCTACCGTAAGCGGCACGCGGAATTGAGGGGCATCCCCAAGGCCAAACGCTCGACCGAAGAAAAAGCCGAGCTGCGCGATCTCGAAACGAAGCTTCGCGGCGCGCCTGACCTCAAGAAGCTCGAGAGTGACTTCCGAAAGATCGTCGGTGAGCTCGAGGGCATGCCCAACCATGTCGGGCTGCTTGGGGCTTGGTTCGGCCTCGAGAAGAATCGGCCTGCACTCGACGACGACACGACCGAAGGTCGCCGCACGTTGCAAATCTTCGACGAGCTGGCCGGCCGCGAGACGAACCTCCCGCCCGACATCAAGGCCCGCATCGCTGAATTTCGACAGACAGAGGAGGGAAAGAGACTCGCCGCGCTGGAACCGAACATGGAGCTCACGCGGTCATTCCCGGAGAGCTTTGCTAAGGCGTTCACAACCGGGGAGGTGAACACAGGACATCCAGTGTTGGACAACGTCGTCATGCATGTCCTCGGTGGTCACCTGTTCAGAGAAGACGACGTGCGTAAACTCTTGACTGTAGTGCCGTCGCCCTCGGCTACAGCAGCTGCTGCCTCCGCAGGCGGTGCGCCACCGCGCAAGCCACCAAGCGGCTCAGCAAGTGCTGGACCAAGTGGACCAAGTGGCCCCCCAACGCCGCCGAATCCGCAGAGCGGGCCAGCCTCGGCAGAGGATGACAAGTGGTTCAACGCCGCCAACCGCAACTGGTTCGGCCTATCGCGCGTTCGCCACGACCAGCTCAAGAACGACGGCCACCACGAGCTGCTCCATGCGATTCAGGAGTACAACGCCAAGACACAGCAGATGCACTTGGTGAGCGCGACACGCCTCAACTCGATGATGGCACTCCTCAACTCGGGCCTGCCCATCGAGTCCATCTTGCTCATGTTCATGGGCATGATGACCGAAAACGAGGAAGACAAGCTCCGCCTCAAGATGGCTGAGATCGTCGTCGCCGAGCAGTTCGAGCGCACCAACCGCAAGCTGCAGGCCGACCAGAACTTCGCCCGTGACTTGGTCAAGAAGTACGATGCGGGCATCGACCTCGGCGAGCATCGCGAGAACATCAATCGCGAGCAGCTCGACAAGATGGCCGGCTTGACCTGGACGCCGCACGTCTCGGCGCAAGAAGCCGCCGAGAGCAACGCGCGCGGTAACGCCTTCAAGACCCTGCGCGCCGACGGCATGGACAAGCTGTCCGCGAAACTCGACAAGATCCAGTTCAAGGATGGCGCGCTCGACGCGGAAGGACTCAAGGAGCTCGGCCTTACTGCAGATGAGCTCAAGACCGCCGGTATCCACAATGAGACCGAGCTCAACCTCTTCAAGGGCCAAGCTGCGGCGCACAGCGACGAGCACATCGACGACCTCGTCAACAAGCGCGAGGTGAAACGCGAGGCGCGTTTCGTGGACGTCACGTTGAACCCGATGGACTTTGGCTTCACCACGAAGCCCTCGCAGGCCATCGTGCAAGAGCTCCAGGTGCAGATGCAGAACTACAAGCAGATGATGGAGACCTTCACGGCTGTCATCCGCATGCTGCAAGACATCGTGGCGCGCATTACTCAGAACATCCGTTAACCGTGGTCGCGCGAGGGGGCGTCATCGCCCACCTCGCGCACTGCTCCGCCCGCGATGGCGATGCCCGCGCTTTGTGGGTACTTGGGCTCCGCACCTTCGCGAAAGGGTGCGTGGGTCGCCCATTCAGGGAGAAGAGCGCGCAGTTGCCGAGCCTCGTCGTCGCAGGCACGCGCCACGGCTGCTCGCAAACGCGCATCTTCGATGTGGTGGGCGCTGTGAACGACCACTGGCACGAAGCCGCGCTTGAGCTTGTGATCCCCCTGCGCGCCGGCTTCGACGAGCGTCTTGCCGGTGACAATGGCGTGCTCGATGAGCTGGTAGTAGCAGAGCTCGAAGTGCAGGCTGTCGACCTGCTCGCGGGCACCCCAGTAGCGGCCGAAGAGGTGCTTGCCAGCCTGGAAGCTCAGCGTCCCGGCAATGACGTTGTCGCCGCGTCGCGCAAGCGTGAGGAGCGCACGATCGCCGACGGCATCGCGGGCCTGTGTGAAGAAGTGCTTCGTGAGGTAGGGGCTGCCCCACTTTCGGTCGGTGGTGCTGCGATAGAGCTCGTACATGAGAGCCCAGTCGCGCTCGCTTGCCCGGTCACCTGCCAATCGCTCGATGATGACACCTTGCTCGGCGACTCTGCGGCGCTCCTTCTTGATCTGCTTGCGGTTCTCGTGGCGGAGAGTTGCAAGGAAGTCGTCGAAGGTCGAATAACCGTCGTTGCGCCAGTGATACTGGTGGGTCGAGCGACGGATGAAGCCCGCGTCCGCGAGCGCTTGCGCTTCGTCCTCGAGGCAAAAGAGCACATGCGCGGACGAGCTGTCTGTTTTCGCGGTCAACTGGAGCAGTCCATCGAGTAGCAGCGCGCGTGTCCGAGCGTGGTCGACGGCTGGATGCAGCAGGATGCGCGCCCCCGTGGCCGGCGTAAACGGCACCGCCACGGTCACCTTCGGATAGTACGGAAGGCCCGCCCGCTGGGCAGCCTGCGCCCACGACCAGTCGAAGATATATTCGCCGTAGCTGTCACCACGCAGGTAGGCGGGTAGCGCCCCCACGACGCGCTCGCCCTCGCGCGCGACAATGTACTGAGGCATCCAGCCCGTCGCATCGGCACCGACGCTGCCGCTCGTTTCGAGCAAGCGCAGGAACGCATGCGAAACGAAGGGTGAGTCGTAGGTGACAAGAGCATCCCAGTCGGAAGCTGGGATGTCGGCGAGGCTCTCATGGACCGTTAGGGACGAGCCTGCCGCGCGGGGGGTCGGCATTGGGCGAGTGTAATCACGAATGGACCGGGGCGCATTGATGACCGATTACTGAGAGTCCACTGGCTGGATCGCCGAGCGCCCATGGTCGACGGTCCATGGCCGAGCCCCGTTGGCCGATCGCCGATCGCCGATTGCCGACTGCCGACTGCCGACTGCCGACTGCCGACTGCCGATTGCCGACTGTCGATGGCCGTTGGCCGATCGCCGACGACCGGTAGCCCCTAGTGGGCGATTCGCTCTCCACCCTTCTCCCAGTTGGCGACCAGGTCCTTCACATCGAAAGTACACGGAAGTGGCGGCATCTCTTTGAGCCGGTAGGTGCCGTCCATGTGGACGCTATAGCGGCTAGCGATACGATCGGCGTCTTTCTTGAACGACTCGAGAGCGTCGCCAAGAACCGCGACGTCGTCGGCTGTCGAGTACACCCCCAGGGATGCGCGCACCATGCCGGGGATGTTGCGCCGGTCGCCCTGGACCATCTGGGCCCGGAAGCACTTCTCTTCCTCGTGCCCAAATCGCATGAGCTGCTTGACGTAAGGGTGGGCGCAGAAACAACCGTCACGCACCGCGATGTTGTGTACGTCGTTCAGGTAAGCAGCGACGAGCCCGTGTTCGTATCCCAAGACATTGAACGACACGACGCCAGCGCGATGAACGCGGCCGATGTCGGTGGCGCCGTAAACCTTCACGCCGTCGATTTGCAGCAGGCGCTCCATGAGCTTCGCGGTGAGCTGTTCTTCGGCCTCGGCGACGACGTCCATGCCTACTCGGTCGAGCATCTCGGCGATGAGCCCCATTGCGATGGTGCCAGGAATATTCGGGGTGCCCGCCTCTTCGCGCGCCGTGACCTGCTTCTTCACGTCGTAGTCGTCGATGGCCACGTATTCGACCATGCCGCCGCCAACGTCGCTGATGCAGCGATTGCAGTCGAAGGTTGCCATGTTGCCGATGAGAGCGCCCCGGCTCCCGGGGGCGTAGAGCTTGTGACCACTGAGCGTGACGAAGTCGATGTCTTCACTCGCATCTGCTTGGTGCAAGTCCACCTTCGCGTGCGGAATCCATTGCGCGGCGTCGACGAGGATCTGCGCTCCACATTGGTGCGCAACCTTCGCCATGCGACGCACGGGGTTGACGATGCCAGTGACGTTGGAGACTCCGGTTACCGCGACGAGTCTGACGCGGCTGCCTTCGCTCGCCATGATGCGGTCGAAAGCGTCCATGTCGAGGGTGCCGTCGGCACCATTCACACCAACGACGCGAACGTTGTGCTTACCGACTGCCTCGATCCACGGGAGGAGGTTACTATGGTGCTCCATAATCGTGGTGACGATCAGCGGACGCGCCTCGAGCTCGTCGAGGGCGGTCTGCATGGCCGCACCGAGCGACTCACGCAACATGCGGCGGAACTCGGGCGGCACGCCCTTCGGGAAGCGCTTGACGATTGCGCGCAGCTCCGGAGGGAACAGAGCGCGCGCAAGGAAGTTCGTGGCGCCGGTGGCACCGTTCGCGGTGAAGAGCACGACGTCGCGTGTGGGGTCGTAGCCCAATAGTCGACCGATCGCGTCCCGGCTGTACTCGATTGCGGCGGTGGTGTCGCGACCAGCTCGATGCGCGTCAGTGTGGCTGTTGGCGCAGGCATGCGTGTAATAGTCGTTGAGACTATCGGCGATGAGACGCGGCATCAGTGCGGTCGCCGTGGTGTCGAGGTAGACGCGGCGCTTGCTCGCCAGCGCGCCGTCCATGGTGATGACCGGGTCGTGGCGGTCGAGGCCCATGAAGTCCTTGGCGAGCCGCGAAAAGAGGTCGCGACGCTTGGCGCGCGATGGGGCGTTGACGGGAACGTGGGTCTGCAAGGTGCTCATGCGGATAGCTCCGGCGGAGGTAGCGAACACCCCCGCACGTGGGTATGGATACCGCGAAGCCGGCGCATACACATCACGCGCAGCGTCGAAGGGGTCGAATCATGGCAAGTGGGTTGGTTTCCCGACGGGACGTCCACAAGGGTCGCACCATCAAGGTCAGCGTGGACACCGTCCAGCTCCCCAATGGTCGCGTGGTCGACCTCGACTACGTTGAGCATCCGGGTGCCGCGGCCATTGTCCCGCTGCACGAGGACCAAACAGTCACGTTGATCCGGCAATACCGATACTCGGCGGGTGGCGCGTGGATCGTCGAGATCCCGGCCGGCAAGCTCGACCACGGAGAAGACCCAGCGCTTTGCGCCAGCCGCGAGCTCGTCGAGGAGGTCGGACTGCGTGCTGGTACGCTGCGGCCCATCGGTTTCATCTACGCAACACCGGGCTTCTGCAACGAGCGGATCTTTTTGTTCCTCGCGACCAACTTGGTCGACGTCGGGCAGCAGCTCGAGGACGACGAGTTGCTCGAGGTGAAGCGCATCCCCTTCCGTGACGCCGTCCGCATGGCCGTGAATGGCGAAATTAGCGACGCCAAGTCCGCAACGGCGCTGCTGCGCGCGGCGGCAGTTCTGGGCATCTCGATCGTTTAAGTCTGGCGCGCAGACGTCCTGCATTGTCGCGGCTCCGTATGCTGTATCGGCAACCAGGCGTCTGTGGTTCCCGGTTTTTCGTTTGCGCGTCGCAATTCGCGACACTTGGCTGCGGCAAGCCCCTCGAACCGCCCGATTTAGCGCCGTCCAGCGTGGGATCGACGCTTGCACAAGGCCTTTTGGGGCGACGCCGACGCGCCGCCCGGAGGCCTATTCCCCATGCAGGTTTATAAGGCTTGGTCCGTGGCGTTCAGCAAAGCGTGCGAGGGTGATGCAGCGCCCCGCGCCGCGCCGATCGTCGTGTTGCCCCCCATCACAGTCGTTCTGCGACGTCGCAGCCGCACCCCGCCGAAGGCGCGGCAACCCTGTCCGCTCAAACCTCCGGCCGTGCCTCGCCAAGCGCCCGCAGGCATAGATGCGACCCGTGCCTGGCTCCGGCGAGCCGTCGAGCTTTGCCTCGCAGCGCCTGAAGCTGGCAGCGAGAGTCTTGCGACCGTGCTTGCCGGACGTCTCGACGATGGCCTAGCGGCGAGCCTCGCGAGCATGCACCAGCGAGGATTGCTCCCACGCGCTATCGACGCCGCATTGAAGCAGAAGGGGTTGACGCGTCGCCCCGACGTTCCGCTAGAGCGGATTATCCACTCGGCGGTGCGGCGACACGACTTGCGGCCTTGGCTGGAGGCTCTGCACCGCCGATGACGACGTTCAACGCCGCCGACGCGGCCCCAACGCCTCTTCGATCGACTCGACTTGCTCCTCGGGTCCACTGCTTGGCACGTCCGGCCAGCCAGCGCGACGCAAGCGCGCGAGGTCCGCCATCAACGCGCCCACCGCCCAGGTGAGCAGGCGCGGAATCGCGAGGTCCACCTCGATGACGGTTCGGATCTTTCCACCCGACATCTTGTCCTCGATACGGCCAACCTTTTCGTCGCTGTCGGGTGCGAGCAAATGAGCGAGGAACGACTTGGGACCGCTGCGCTCCTCGACCAGCCGAAAGGCGACTCGCTCCTGCGCGTCGCGCAGGGTGCCCTTGAGCTGAACGCGCTTGCCGGTCGCGGACTCGGCGACCGCAGGTGTAGTCAGCTCGAAGGCGCCGACCGCAGAGCCATCGGCGTTACGCACCCGCGCGACCTGGGCGTTCTCCCGGGGCACAACCATGTCGACGTAAGCAAAGATGAGCTTCTCGGGTGTGCGGAACACCAAGAACTCATGCTGTTTGTGGATGGCCCCATCCGCGTAGGCGACCGCCTCACCGCCCGGGCCGAGTACGCTTAAGCGGACTGGGCGTGCATCCCACTCGCAGCGCAACTCGAACGTATGCATACGGTCCATGCTCTCGAGAACGTCGCGCGCGTGCCCGATCCCCAGCACATGACCCGGCGCAACCTTCCACCAGGCACGCAGTTGCTCGATGAGCTCTTTGTCCATGGCGTCATCGCGCTTCATGCGCCCCCACGGAACGGAGTCTTCGCTGAGTCCATGGCGTAGGCGCTGCGGATCAATGTGCAGACGCCGCTCGAGCACCGACACAACGCGCTCGCGGACGCGGTCGCGCGGGTCCTTGCGGATCCCGGCGAGGCCTTCGGTGTCAACCGTGAGAAGCACGCCAGCGAAGTCGTAGGCGATTGCATCCTTGAACAGCCGATCGGGGACGAGCTGGGCAGCACCGAAGGCGGCCGAACCCGTGGCGAGCTGGGAATCGTTGCCGAACGCGTCGCTGCCGCGTGGCCCGCCCTGCGGATCGTTACCGAAAAGCAGTGCGCCGCGCAGGGGCATCTCGGTGTCGGACCCGCCGAAGGCCTCGCTGCCGCGCGGCTTGCCTTTGGGGTCGTTGCCGAAGAGTAGCGCGCCCCGCAGCGGAAGCTTGGCATCGGGGCCGCCAAACGACTCGCTGCCGCGCGGCGCGCCCTTGGGATCGTTGCCAAACAACAAGGCGCCGCGAAGCGGATGCTGCGCGTCGCCCTCGCCAAAGGCCATCGCGCCCGTATGCGCGCCCTTGGGGTCTTTCCCGAAGGCTTCCGCGCCTACCGGTTGGTTACCCGTGCCCGGCTGCTTGCCCGGGCTCAAGCCTTTGTTTGGCGGACGTTTACTCAAGCACTCCCCGCTGGGAAGCTGGCGGGGAACGTGCCCGCCAGGTCCGAAGCCGCTTGGCGGCTACCTCTTTCGATTCGCTTATCCGCGACCGCAACTCATCCGAGAAGCTTCTCCATGACGATCGCATCTTCACCGTCCGCTTGATAGTAGCCAGCGCGGACTCCGATCTCGCCAAAACCGTAGGATCGGTAGAAGGCCCTGGCGGCGTCGTTCCCGCGACGGACCTCCAGCAGCACACGACGCGCTTTTCGCGAACGCACGTCGGTGCACATGGCATCGAGGAGCCTCCGCGCGAGGCCGAGTCGCCGGTGCTCCGGATGAACGGTGATCCAGTGCAGCTCGACCTCGTCTTCGACGAGCCAATAGACCGCGGCGCCGACCACCCCAACGTGGGGAAGCTCGAGTACCAGGACGCGGGACCAGGTGAGCGAGAGCTCATGTCTGTACGCTTCAGCGGTACGCTCGGCGATACCCGATGCGCCCTCGAGCGCAACCAAGCGGTCGACGTCAGCGTCGGTCGCGTTGCGGATCGCGGCGTGCATCCTGCACCTCGAGCTCACCGTTTTTGCCCGGCAGCCGGATTTCGGCGGTATCGCGCAACTCAGCGAGCCAGCGCTCGAGCGCCTTGACGTATTGGGCATCGCGCTCCGGGTCGTCCTCCGAAGACAACAAGCGCGCACGCATGCGCTGATCGATGAAGCGAGCGTTGCGCAGGTCACGCCGCAACGCGCTCCGCAAGGTCTCGAGCGCGATATCGTATCGGCGCAGGAACGCCTCGTAGGCCGCAACCGAGCGGAAGCCCCCCGCAAAGCGCTCGAGCTCGCCGCTCACCTCCTCTTCGGAGATCTCGGCTGCGCCGAGCCGCCGCGCCTGGTCGGCGATGAGAATCTGGTTGATGAGATAATCTCGGAAGTCGCGGAGAAACTCCTCGTCTAGGGCCGCCTCCTCCGAGGTTTCGCCGCCCCGGTAAGCGAGCGCGATGCGCGCTTCCGACACCAGCTCGCTGCGCGTGACCACCTCCTTGTCGACCACCGCGACGATCCAGTCGACCAGATGACCATCCAAGGGTGCGCGCGGCTTCGGCGAGGGAGTCACGGCGCCCTTCGCGGCGGCGACGGGGTCCTTCTCCGCTCTCGCGGCTGGAGCCATGCAGCACGAGGCAGCGACCAGGACCGCGGCCAGCATCAGATGAGCTCACGCAGGGTCGCCAGGAGCTCCCCCCTCCCTGCCCCGGTCTTCGACGAGAATGCCACGGAAGCGTCTTGAGGAACGCCCAGAGCCTTTTCGAAAGCACGCGTGCGGCTCTTGAGCTCGTTCTTTGGGATGAGATCGATCTTCGTGAGCACCACCAAGAGCTGACGCTTGTGACTCATGATGTGCTCGGCGACGCGCAGGTCGTCCGCTGTCGGCCCGTCGCGGCGGGCATCGAAGAGCTGAAGAACACCGTGCAGACCGCGGCGCTCAGCGAAATAGTCGGCGATCATGCGTTGCATCGACGAGGCCTGGGCCTTCGACATCTTCGCGTAACCGTAGCCAGGCAAGTCGACCAGCGCGATGGCGTTCTCGAAAAGGAACAAATTGAGGAGTTGTGTCCGCCCCGGCGTACGTGAGGTGCGTACGAGCTGAGGTTTCTTGAGTAGCGTGCCAAGTAGCGAGCTCTTGCCGACGTTCGAGCGGCCAATGATGGCGAACTCGGGGAACTCGTGTTCGGGGAGCTGCGACGACTTCGACGCCGAGATGATGAAGCGCGTTGGCGGCAGATTGGCAACGGACTCGCCCTGGGGAGCCAGGCGCGGGTCGAGCTTCGGCCCGAAGCTCTTATCTGCCAGCGGTCGCTTGGCCATCACCGTGCTGCTCTTGTGCGGCTTGTTTCGCCGCCGCTTCCCGCGCCGCTCGGCCGTGATCGATCTTGGCCCACATGGTGGCGAAGTCGAACGGCTTGATTGAGGGCGACGTATCGTTGTGGCAGCGCTGACACTGTTCGGCCGTGGCGTCGATGAGCCCGACCGCCCGCGCTAGCTCGCGGTCCTTCATCACATAGGTAGGTGAATAGTAGCGCCCGCCCCCGTGGCAGCTTTCGCACTGCACACCCGCAAACTTCTGCTCCTCGAGCTCGGATGGGACCATCGTGTGACAGCTGTTGCACTTGCCGTCCTTGAGCTGCTCGGCAGTTAGGGACTGCCGCGCGGCTGCGTGCGGCCCCTTTGCCCAGACCTGATACTCCCAGGCGTGGCAGGTCTGGCAACGCTTGGCGCCGACAAAAGTCGTCTGGGCGTAAGCAACTGACGCCACGAACAGGACGAAAACGCAAAGGCTGCCCAACCGCATCGGCCACGGCTTGTAGCCTAAATGCCCGTCGCCGCGAAAGGTTCGAGACGACATCGCATCATCGCCTTGGGACGCAACTCGGGCGGGACCCTGCCGATACTCGCGATAAGGCCCAATTTCGTCTTTCTGGGCCGCGACAAGAGGGTGCGCGAATGGCAGGCAAAGTCGAGAGAACGGATGCTGTTGGCAGTCACCTGATCTTGATCCAGGCCGGCGAGCCCATCGTCGCCGAACCGGCCACGGGCGCCATCGTCCCCCTCCCCCCAGCGCACATCATGACGCAAGCCGGCCCCAACGTTGGGCCTGCGCTCCAGCCGTCCTCCGGTGGCGGGCGTATTGACGCGACGGTCGGCGCACGCGCGGGCGGGCAAAAGGTCCAAGGCGTGTTGCGCGGCCTCGAGGGCGAGCCGCTCAATGCCGTCGGCGTCACGAGTGGCGCCGGTCCAACCGCGGACACCGTTCGTCGCTACTTCTTCTCGCGTCGCGACGCGGTGGCCAACGCTTTCATGCGCGACCACAACCTCACCCGCGCGGAAGCCGAAGCGGCTGCGGACGAGTGGGTCGCCCGCAACGTGGCGCGCTGGCAATATCAGCGCCGTGAGCAGCGTAGCGATGGCCTGCGCGCTTTGACCATCGCCGGCATGTTGATCGCCATCGCGAACGCCGGGGGGGATGTGGATCCGCGGCTCCTCGAGGCGGCGATCGCCATGCGCGACCGTGTTCGCCAGGATCTCATCGATGCCGCCGCGCCCGGAGAGGGCGGTATGACGCCCGAGCAAGTCGACACGTACCTCCGAAGGTTGGGCGCCAGCATCAACACGACGACGGCGGGCTGGGGCGAAGAGGTCCGTGCGCTCCGCGAAGCCGACTACTACCGCTCGTACAACCCTCCGTCCCAGAACCAGCTGAGCGAAGCGGTGCCGTTCAATCCGCCGCACTACACAGCCCCGAAACACGCTGCACTTCCACTGGTCACAGAACCTGCGCACGCCGAAGCGATGCGTCGCGCCGAACGCGCTGCCAGCGCCGAATACGCCGTGCAGGTCGAGCAGAAGCGCAGCGACGACTTGCGCGCGCACCTCGCGAACCTCGAGGCGGAAGGTCGCCCAGTTGGTGGGCCGACGTTTGGCTGAGTGTCGCAGGGCCGGCCGATAGACGACAGGCGATAGCCCGATAGCCCGATAGCCCGATAGCCGATAGCCGATAGCCGATAGCACAGCCCGACAGCCCGAAGGCGATGCCCGAATGGCGACCGCAGACCGACAACCGTCTGCCGGTCCCCCAGGGGTCGCCGGCCTAAGGACGATTAGCCAAACACGCGCTCGTCACCATTCTCTGCGCTGCGGCCTTGCCTCCGCAATAACGGACAACACTGCGATGGCTCGAACCTACCCCACCGCGACGCCGCCTACCGTGTGGCTGCGGCGCCGCGGTGAGATGAACGCTACTGGAAAGCCCGCGGGCCGACTGGCATCGGCCGAGTGAGCTGGACACCAGGTGGGACACCGGCGCCCGGCACCATCGTGGGCGCCGGGACCGTTGGCAGTGGACGCATCCCGCCAGGCGGAATGCCCGTACCTTGCGGCACGATATAGCGGCCAGGGTCGACCTGGCCGGGCGGCACCGTGGTTTGACCGGTCGGTCCCCAGCAGGTGTCGCGGATGCCCATCATGCGCTTCACGGCAGCACCAACGGTGTTGTCGAAGAAGCCGATGAGGCCGTTGTTGTAGGGTCGGCAGGTGCCATTGGGCGCCATCCCCGGCATCACGCCGCCAGGCCCCGTCGGGGGCAAGCCGCGCGGCGGAATCACGCCCTGCTGATACGGATACGCGCCGGGCGCCTGCGCACCCAAAGGTGCGCCCTGCGGACCGATCTGCGCGCCCTGTGGACCGATTTGGATCTGCTGTCCTTGCCCAAGGATGCGGTCAAGGAAGCTGCCTTGGTCCGGTGGCAACCCAGGCGACACGCCGGGCACAGCGACACCAGGGGCGATGACACCTGGCGCGATGACACCGGGGGAAACGCCTCCGGGACGCACGGGCACCGCGGGAGCGATGGGGCCGGTTGGAATGCCCGGGGTCGCGGGCGAGCCACCGGGCAACAAGATGCCAGGACGGGTCACGCCAAGGCCATTGCTGACACCCAAGTTGGTGCCAAGCGGTGCCACCGGAGCCACGGGTCCAGCGAGCGCGGGGACGCCGCCGGGGCGAATGGGGGTAAGCCCGCCGGGAGAGACCACGCCGGGAGAGACCACGCCGGGCGCCAGCACGCCGCCTGGGCGAACGGCGGTAAGGCCACCGGGGGAGACAACGCCGGGCGTCGGGACCCCGCGAACCGGCAGGCCTCCGAGGCTGGGTCGCGGCAGCGTCGGCATGACGCGCGGGGGGGCGACGATGTTTGGCACGCCTGGCGGGAGACCTGGCGCCATCACCGGAGGAAGCCGTGGGGCTAGCGGAAGTCTTGGAGCGATCGGTAGCCGTGCGCCGCCAAGCGGAACCGGGATCGGGCGAGCCAGCTGTCCCGGACCTGCCCGCAAGAAGGGCACACTACCAGGGCCGAATAACCCAGACATCGTTCGGTCTCCTCCGCGAGACCGTGTCTGGTGGTGCCCCATGCACCGCGCGAGTCCGGCCCCGCTATGTGTTCGGGATCGGTATCGGCGGCCCTACGGCCGAAGTGCGTATTTTTGCTGCTCGAGGTTGGCGCGACGCACTATTTTACGCAGCTAATACAGGCGGATGGGGGGCGAGCGCGATCACTCGCGCCGCCCTCCCAAGCCACAACGCAAGGGCGTTAGCCCACGCGCCACATAATCGACACCACGACCATCCAGACGCCAACGCCGATCGCAGCGAGGCCGAACTTGGTCTGGTACGGCGCGAGCTTCGCGACCGTCTGGTCCATGCGCTTGTTGGCTTCTGGGTTCTTGACGAACGTCTTGAAGATGCCGACGCCGAGCAAGATACCGAGAGCCAACTGCAATACGGCGCTCACGGTGAAGGTGATCCAGAAGATCGGCACGATGGTGAGCCAGTTCATGTTGAGGATCGCGTTGATCACGCCCCACGCACCCCAGAACGCCGAGACCGCACCGATCCAACCCTGGTATGGCACCAGCTTGTCGATGGCTTCTTTAGCGTCAGGGCGCTTCGAGACGATGAGCGTCGCCGCGCCGAGAATTCCCAAGACAGCAAGCCAAATGCCCGAGACTAGACCCACGTTCTCTCCTGTTAGCGGTGAAAAACTACTACCGGGCGACAGCGTAGCACCAAAACGGAGGGTCGGTGAAAGAGCTAACTTTGGGGGCGCGCTGACAGGTCGTCGAAACGCTTCCACCGATAGATCGCGACCGAGAGGACCCAGCTCCCGATGAAGAGCGCCGCGACGACCGCGCCGAGGCTCGCCAGGCTCTCATTGAACGCCTCAACCGCCCGCCAAAACGGCCCAGCAAGCTCGAGCTTCTCGCCGATGAGGTGGAGCGCCTCGGCGCCCCCGATCACCAACGCGACCGCGACCGAGGCGCCGGTCATCGTCAAATTGTACCAAAGCTTGCGAGCCGGGCGGACAAAGGCCCAGCGGTAGGCACGTACCATCAGGACACTGTCGGTCGTGTCGATAAGGGCCATACCGGCGGTGAACAGCGTCGGAAACACCATCACCTCGAGGACCTTCAATCCGCCGGCTGCGCTGCTCGCCGAGATACCGAGCAAGCCAATCTCCGTCGCGGTGTCGAAGCCCAGCCCGAAGAGAAAACCAAGGGGATACATGTGCGCGGCGCGACCAATCGAGCCGAAGGTCCCGCCGAAGAGTCGCGCCATGATGCCACCCTGGGCAAGGCCCGCGTCGAGAGGCTCGCCACGCTGCGCGCGCACGAATGCGCGCCAGATACCGCGCAACACCACGAGGTTTAACGCACCAACGATGAGCAAGAAGGTCGCCGAGGTCGCCGCGCCCACGAACGATCCGATACGCGCCACCTCCTCGATGAGCTCCTTGAAATGGCTCGCCGTGCTGGCCACGGCGGCGGTCGCGAGCACGACGATGGTCGAGTGCCCCAAGGAGAAATAAAGACCGACGTGTTCAGCGCGTTTGTTCTCCTGCACGAGCTTGCGCACCACATTGTCGATGGCTGCGATGTGGTCCGCGTCGACCGCGTGACGCAGCCCGAAGACGTACGCAAGCAAGGCCATGGCGAGGAGCGCCGGCCGGTCGCCGAAAGCGACATACGCCCAAACCCAGGCCGCGAGGTTCGCGGACAACAGGCATACGTAAGTCGGAATCAAGCTCATCCACGAGTCCGCAAAAACGCACTACCATTCACATACGGCGCGAACATCACGTCGGCGGGCGCAATGCCAAACGCGCGAGCTAGCGCCGATACTTCACCCGCCAGCCCTGCATCTTCCGCGAGGCCCGCCCCGAGCTCGACGACCACTCCGCTCGCGCGGACACGGCAACGCAGGACGGCGTCACGTCCGAATCGGGAGCGAAGAAGCCCTTCGGCTTCCTCGACGAAACGCAGCGCGGACTTCGAGATGGGGATGCCTGTCTCGATTCGGCTCGATAGGCACGGAGAAGCCGGCAACTCCGCCACGTGAGCGAGCCCCAGGGAGCGCGCGAGGTCACGCACCGCCCTCTTGGTCATGCGAGCCTCGACGAACGGGTGCAAGACTCCAGCTTCGCGCGCGGCCACGAGGCCCGGGCGATATTCACCAAGGTCGTCGAGGTTCGTCCCCGATACGAGCTGGCGGTCCGTCACACGCCGCATGGCGCCATAGAGGTCTGCTTTGCAGAAGTAGCAGCGATTGACGGGGTTCTCGACGTAACGCGGGTCTTCGAGCTCACCAGCGTCGATACAGCGGAGATCCCACCCACGCGCGAGGGCAAGCTCCTCGAGTCGTTGCCGCGCGTCGCCCGGTACCGCCGGTGACGTAGCGTGCACCATCAGGACATTCCGACTGCCAAGCAACTCGTCCGCGAAAGCGGCAAGAGTGACGCTGTCGACTCCTCCGCTTACCGCGACGGCTAGCGGGGTCGAGCGCTGCAGGATCTCGGCGAGGGTGACCCTCTCAGAGGACGACATCGGGCGTCCTCGTATCCTCGCCCGTTCAACTGCGCAACGAGCTTTCCGCAAGCGCGCCGTTTTCTACCCAAGTGAGCAGGAAGCGGTTGTAGTTGGCGCCACCAATGATCAGCGGCTTGATCTCGAGGCTCGTCAGCGTAGCGCCACCATAGACCTTGATGACACCGCGCAAGTAGCCTTCGATCAGCGCCTCGGGTTGCGCAATGCCGGCAACGATCGCCACCCTGCCCGCTTGAAACGACTCAGTGCGCACGAGATCACGGGCAGGGGCTCCATGGATGAAGGAATTGAACAGGGCGCCCCAGTCCTTCATGATCTGCTCGAGCCCGGTAAAGCCCAGCCGTGCGAAATCGTCGCGCGCCTCTTCGATGATGCGTTCTCCAATGGAAACCAAGGTTTCGCGCGGAAGCCTCGCCGCCACGGTTTGCATCAGGTCCGTAAAGTCGTCCCAGGGATAGAGGGCATCAGGCTGCATCTCGGCGATGCGACGACGTGCCTGCGGGAAAAGTACCGTGCCCGTATTCTCGAGCATGTTGCTCACGACGAGCTTGAAGAAGACCCCGGGAAGCCGACCCGGCATTGTCGTCCCCCTTTGGAGGCTTGGCGCCGAACCCGAAAAAGGAGTCCACACGCCATCAAAATTCTACGAACGACACGAACCCTTTGCCGCTTGAGCTTATCTCACGACCGGGTCAGTGCTTGACCATTTGATGACCACGCGTCTGCTCCATGCCGTGCGCCATGGTGAAACTGCAAAACGTATAGGCGTCGTCTTCGGGACCCGTAAGGCAGTCGAAGACCCAGCGCGCGGCCTCCGGATCGTCAGGGTCAGGCGAGGCATGCACGAGCAACACTTGCTTCGGGTCGATCTGGATCTGGGCGATCAGCGCCTTCCCGATAAGCACGTGGCAGATGCAGTCGCCCTCTCGCGTCTGGAAGACGTCCCAGTGCGCGAGATCGTGATCCTTGATGAGGGCGTCGCCAACGGAAGCCTCGACGATGCAGGTCGTGTGGCCCGTGAGCCAGCTCCAAAAGGATTCGAATGCGAGAGGGCTTGCTGCGGCAGTACCGGCCATTCCCCTCTGCATAGCTTCGCGCCGTCACGGCGACAAGGGTGTTGCGTCCTGATCGCCTCAAGCTATGGAAGCGACCCATGAGAATTTTTCGTGTGCGCGGCGTTGCTGCTGGCCGCCCGCGCCGGTTCCGCACGAGAGATCGTCATCCACGCCGGTAAGCTCATCGACGGATCGCAGAAGAACATCGCCGAAGCCTACAAGGCCGGCGTTAAGATAGCTTTCGGCACCGATCAGCTGGTCGTACCGCACGGTCGCAACGCCGAGGAGCTCGCGTTGCTCGTGAAGATGGGGATCTCGCCAATCGACGCTATCTTGTCGGCGACGCAGAACGCGGCTTCACTGCTTGGCCGGAGCGGCGATGTCGGCTCGGTGCAAGCGGGCCGTTTCGCCGACATTATCGCCGTCGCGGGCGACCCGCCTGCCGACATCACCGAGCTGCAGCGCGTGACGTTCGTGATGAAGGGCGGCGAGGTGGTGAAGAAGTAGCGCACGTCTGCCGCAAGACGCTCTCTGCGAAGCGTCCGCGCGGCGAAAAGCCAAGCGGCCCCTCATCGCGATTAGCGTCGACATCAGTAAACCACTTCCACCAGTAGATGCCTTTGACGCGCGGCGAGCGACCGAAGGTGTCGATGATCGCGCGGTAGCCGTCGGCCTGCTCCATGTCACCCGCGAAAGATGGGCTCTCATCGGTTACCCACTCTGGCCAGACGTAGGGAATCGCCCGCGCGTCGATGCGGTTCATGAAGCCGGTTTCCGTAATGATGAGCGGCCTGTCCGCCTTGGCGGCGACGGTCTCGTAGCGAAGGAGCCAATTGCTCTGTTCGAGCGGAGCGTAGAGGGAGACACCAATGGCATCGACGAGGGGCCAGAACGTCACATCCTCGACCTCGTCCCAGTTGGCCGAATAAACGACGGTCCCTGGATAGACCCGGCGAACCTCGGCGATGAGGCTACGCCATGCCTCCGGAGCAAACCGCGTCGACGTCTTGAGCTCAACGCCGACGATCAGCGTCTCGATGTCCGCTTCAGCGGCCATACGGGCATTGGCCAGGATAAAGCGGCGGTAACTGGCGAACCATGCTTGCCAGCCGTCACGCGGCGCGATGTCGCCACACCACTCGCCATTCAAGAGGTAGACCTGGGGCTTGAGCATCACGGTGAGCCCGCGCTCGCGGGCCTGCCGCGCGACAGCCCGCGCAGACTCCTCGGTCTCGGTCCCCGGCAGATCCTGTACCCTCACACCGGAGTCCTGGACGTCGTCCATGAAAGCAAAGGTGGCGACGGTGACGCCACGGATGCCAATCGCCACGAGCTCATCGAGAGCGCGCGCCGAGGCCGGCGTGCCATAGCCGTTCGAACCGCCAGCCGACCAGCTGTGCGCAAGACTCATCCCACACGAGCGCCCATCGGTTTTTGGCTTGTTGCAGGAGGCCAGAGCCAATAAACACGCCAGCAGCATGCGCGCGACGCTCATCACGGCTCTCGTCTTTTTGTGCGCTTGTCGCATCGAGCGCGTCGCTCCGAACAGCCAAGGGGTCAAGCAGACCTGCGAGAGCACACCACGCGGCGATGTTTGGGTCTACACTTCGGTTTACAAGACGGTCCTCGACCGTCTCGAGCCGTTGCTCCGGGAGCGCATGCCCGAAGTGAACGTGCAGTGGTTTCAGGCGGGCGGCGAGAAGCTACAAGCTCGCATCGAAGCAGAGCTCGCGGCAGGCGGCGTCCAGGCCGACGTCATCATGGCCAGTGACCCGTTTCTCTACGAACGCTTCAAAGAGGAGGGGCTGCTCGCACCCTACGCATCGGTCCACGCATTGAAGATGCCGCGCAGCTTGGTCGACGCGGACGCTCACTACACGGCAGCTCGTGTGGGCACCATGATCATCGTCGCCAAGAGCGACATGAAGGACCCGCCAAAGTCGTTCCGCGACCTCACGTCCGAACGCTATCGCGGACGCATCGCAATCGGCGATCCCCTCGCCTCGGGCACGGCGACGAGCTGGGCGTATTTCATGATGCGCGCCTACGGGGTGCAGTACTTCCGCGACCTTCGCGCCAATCGGGCGGTGGTTGCGGGAGGCAACGCGGCGGTCCTGCAAAAAGTCGAGAGCGGCGAAGCCGACGCTGGTGTCCTACTCATGGAAAACGCGCTCGTCGCACGCGGCAACGGTTCGCGCATCGTCATCATCTATCCCGAAGACGGTCCCGTGGTGATCCCGGGCCACATCGCGACCTTCAAGGCGGCACGCAATCCAGTCGCGGCGCGAGCCTTCATCGACGTCATGCTTTCTCCGGAGGGCCAGAAGGCCATCGTCGAGGTTGGTGACATGCACGCGGCCGATCCGCGTCTGGCAGGCCCGCGCGGGGAGCCGCCGCTCGAAGAGCTGTTGAAGCGCGGTATGCCATGGAACGACGCCGTGCTGCCGGAAGGCGTTGCGCAGATTCCGGCCATGAAACAGGCGTTCAGCGAGATCTTCGGGCGATGAGGCGCCCCGACGCGACGACGTGGACCGCGTGGGGACTCGCCGCGCTCTTACTCGCCTTCGCGGTCGGCCCGGTGATCGCGTTGATATCGCGCGGTGTGCTCGATACGGAAGTACTGGGCGGGGAGCTACGCAGTGCGGGTGCAATGGCTGCGGTCGGCGCGACCTTGCGCACCGCCCTGGGCGCCACCTTCATCGCCGTCCTGCTGGGCGTACCCGTTGCGTTCCTGCTCGAACGCACGAACATCGCGGGACGTCGACTTTTCGGGCTGGCGTTCACCAGCCTCATCGCCCTGCCCCCTTTCATCCTCGGCATGGGGTGGATTCAGCTGGCTAGCCCCTCCGCCGGCTACCTGAATCGCCTCGGCGGCTGGATCGACATCTATGGCGCGCCTGGCATCGCTTTCGTGAACGGGACGAGTGGACTCCCCCTCGTAATTCTCGCCGTGCAAGCCGCCCTCGCCCGCGTCGACACCTCACTGGAGGAGGCGGCCCGCATGAGCGGCGCAGGCCCGTTGCGTGCCATCCGCGACGCCACCCTGCCTCTCGTGTTGCCAGCGATTGTCTCTGGCGCACTGCTGGTCTTCTTGTCCGCCTCGGCGGCCTTTGGAGTGCCCTACATGTTGGGCGTCGCGACGGCGACCCCCATGCACGTCCTGACGACACGAATTTACACACACCTGCTCAAGGGCGGCGCGTCGGCTCTGGCTGAAGCGTCCGCGGCTTCGGCCATTTTGCTGGTCATCGCCATGGCGGCGCTTGCGGGCAGCGCGGTCGCAGGTCGGCGAGGTCACGTGCGTCTCACCGCGGGCAAAGGCGTCGTCGTGCAGCGTCTCGACCTCGGGGCCTACCGTTGGCCGTTGACTCTCGCGGTGGCCGCCCTCGTCGTCGTCATCGTCGTGATGCCACTCGCGGCAGTCGTCGTGACGTCGCTCCTCGGAAACGCTTCGCTACCGATCGCGCTAGAGAGTCTGACGACCAGCCACTGGCACGACGTGTTGTGGAATCACCGAACCGTCGGGGCCGCGGCGCGAAGCTTCGGCTTGGCAAGCGCGGCTGCGGGCGCCGTCTGTGTGCTCGGTCTGGCAATCGGTATCACGCGAAGCCGCTTCAGCGGACGCGTCGCCGAGCAGCTCGCGCTTTGGCCGTACGCGGTACCTGGCACGGTAGTCGCGATGGCGCTCCTGACAGCGTACAGCATGGACGTCCGCTTCATCGCTGCCGACCGAATCGCCATCGTTCTATCACTCGCCAACAGCTCGAGTATGGTGATGCTCGCGTACGTCGCGAAGTACCTCGCGATTGGCTCGCGCAACGTCGTGGACGGCATGCGGCAGCTCGACCCAACTCTCGCGGAAGCCGCCCGCCTCTGCGGCGCGTCACCGCGCCGTGCCTTCGTCGATGTCGTGTTGCCTCGACTCCGCGGGCCACTAGCGGCGACCTTCGTGCTGACGTTCTTGCTGTGCGTCACCGAGCTGACCATGTCGGTCCTCATTGCGCCGCCTGGTCGCGACCTGTTGGGCACACTGCTCTTCGACTTGCAGAGCTACGCGGATCCAGCCTCGGCCTCGGTGCTCGCGTGTGCCGTCGTCGTTGTCGTCGTCGCCGGGCTCGCCCTTACCTCGTTTGCCAGCGGACCGAGCAAAGCATGAGTTTCAGCACGTCACCGCGAAGCACGCCGCAGCTCGTGGCGAGCCAGCGACCACGCAGTCATCAGAGGAGTCGTGCGTGAGTGTTCGTGCCCAAAACCTTCGCAAATCGTACGGCAAAACGCAGGTGGTCCGCGATTTGTCGCTCGACATCGCTCCCGGCGAGATGGTCGCGCTGCTCGGCCCCTCGGGTTGCGGCAAGACGACGACGCTGAGGATGATCGCGGGACTCAATCGCCTTGACGGAGGTACGCTCTACATCGGCGATCGTCTGGTAGACGACGGCCGCACCTTCATCGCTCCAGAGAAGCGCGCCTTGGGAATGGTGTTCCAGAGTTACGCGATATGGCCGCACAAGTCCGTCGCAGAGAACGTGGCCTATCCGCTAGAGCGGAAGGGCCTTGCCAAGCCCGCGGTCGAAACATCCGTATTGCGGGCCCTCGACCTCGTGCGTCTGACCGCCATGCGTGACCGCATGCCCCATCAGCTCTCGGGGGGCCAACTTCAGCGAGTGGCGCTCGCACGCGCCCTGGTGCGCGAGCCGGAGGTGCTCCTCCTCGACGAGCCGCTCTCGAACCTCGACGCCGCCCTGCGCGAAGAGCTGCGCGCCGAAATCGCGGCGCTCCGCTCGCGCGTACGCACCACCATGGTCTATGTCACCCACGACCAGAGCGAAGCGCTCGCGCTTGCGAACCGTATCGCGGTGATGAACCTCGGGGTCATCGAGCAGCTCGCTTCGCCACAAGCCGTTTATGACGACCCCGCAACTCCCTTCGTCGCAAGCTTCGTTGGTGGCGCAAACATCCTGCGCGGATTCGTCGAAGCCGGGCACTTCGTCAGTCACGAGACGCGCTTTGCGCTCCCGGCCGGCATGACCGCCAAGGGAGGTCCCGGCACCCTGGTGGTCCGTGCCGAGGACCTCGAGGTTGGCATGCTGGGAACACCCTTACCCCTGGCGGCCCGTCTTTTTCTGGGACACGCGACGGAGTATCGCTTCGCTCTCGGAGGTACCTCGCTGCGCGCCATGGGCCCGCATCTCCCGCTCGCCGAGCCGCGGGTTGCCATCAAGCGCGCGAAGCTGTTCGCACCCACAGTGTAAGTGCATGTCTTCGAAAAAAATGGGCGAATGCGACCGTGCGCTCTTGCGGCTCGCGACGGTGGCATCGGATATGCTTTTTACCGTGAAAGTTTCGTGCCTCTCCGTTCTGGCTTTGACCTGTCTGCCCCTCTCCTCGCGCGCAGCCGACGTGCCGCCCCCGGTGACTGCAACGGAGCTGGTCCCTCCGACCATCGACGTCGATGACGCCGACGATGCAGACGATGATGACGACGAGACCATCGATAGCGGTGAGGGTGAGTCGCGTGACGCTACGCCTGGTCTCGACCCTGGCGTGGTCTATTCCAGCGACGTCACGGACAACGAGCTTGCCAAGCGCTTCGTCACCGACCTCGCCTCGCTGGGCTCGATGTCCATCGGCTTCGCGGACGAAGGGCGCCTGATCAACGCCATGCAGATGCCGGCGGGCACGGCCTGGACCGTGGTGATGCCATCGCATGCGTGGGGCACGCGCGAGACGATCGACGCGCTCATGTCATCCGCCAAAGCGGTACAAGCCCGCTTCCCCGGAGCGGCTCCCCTGCGCATCAACCACATCAGCCAAAAGGACGGCGGCTACGTCCGCCCGCACAAGAGCCACCAGTCCGGCCGTGACGCCGACCTCGGCTTCTACTATGACGCGGAAGCCGGCCCCACGAATATCCGCGATCGCAGACCGGTCATGGACGCTGCTCTCAACTGGGCGCTTTTGCGAGAGCTCGTCACCCGCGCCGACGTGCAGGTCGTTCTCGTCGACCGCCGCATCGGCACGTTCCTGCATGACTACGCGTTGAGCATTGGCGAAGACCCAGCATGGCTCTACTCGCTGTTCGTCGGCCCAAAGCCACTCATCCAGCACGCTCGGCGTCATCGCGACCACTTCCACGTTCGCTTCTTCGCACCGCGGTCGCAAGAGCTCGGCCGCCGCGTGCAGCCCCTTCTCGCCAAGCGCCCCGACACCAACATGATGATTTACCGTGTCCGCTCTGGCGACACCCTCGGCCACATCGCGTCGCGCTACAACAGCAGCGTCGAGGCCATCAAACGGGCCAACCGCATGAAGACGAGCTTTCTTTCAATCGCCCGTAGTCTGGTCGTACCGCTGCGCGGCCCCTGCACGCGGTGCCCACTGCCACCTCCGGTCGTGGTACCCGCTAAGCGCCTCCCTCCGGAGCAAAGTGCGGAAGTTCTAGCGGCCCAGCCAACACGGTCGTAAGGCGCAGGGCGTGGTCAGGGTCAAGCAAGCGCACCGAGGGCTTTCGGGTGCGCACCGCCTTCAAGATGAGCGGTATCGAAACGTAGCCTGCGTCGGTCGACTGCGGAAAACGCCAGCGCGATAGTTGCTGGAGCATACATGTCGCGACCGGCACCAGTCGCGCGTCGCTGACACGCGCCGCCGGCACGTACGGGCGACCGTCTTGCATGATGAGGGCGCGCAAGACGATGCGACCGGTCAAACTGTCGTTCATCGCGAGCGCACGTGCGTAACACCCCTCGAGCGCTGCGGAGTGAACGTCGAGGACCTCGCCGATTCTATTGCTCCGCTCACCATCGACCGCGACCTCGAGAGGCAGCGCGACGCAGCCGCCAACAGCGACGGACGTCGCGAGCGCGATGACGCGAAGCATTGGGCGCATCCAATGACTATAGCGCGGTCAGTTGGCAGTTGACACCCGCCGCGCCCACACCACAATGACGCGCGCCATGCCAAGAGACTCCTTTCACCAAATCGTCCAGGGTGTTCACAAGTTCCAGCGCCACGTGTACCCGGCGATGGCCGAGACGTTCCGCGCGCTCGAGAAAGGCCAAAGCCCATCCACCCTGTTCGTCACCTGCGCGGACTCCCGCGTGAATCCCCACCTGCTCACCAACACGCAGCCAGGTGATATCTTCGTCGCCCGCTCGATCGGCAATCTCATCCCGGCCCATGGGAGCGGCGACCGAGGCACCGCCGCGCTCATCGAATACGCCGTCCAGGTCTTGCAGGTAGAGCATCTGGTGGTCTGTGGCCATTCCCAGTGTGGCGCCATCAAGAGCCTTCTCGACCCCCATGACGATGCGACAGTTCCGCGGGTGACCGAGTGGCTCCACTACGACGACCCAGCGCGTGCCATGATCCAAGAGATGGCGGAAAAAGCCCCTGCTCACGCGATGTTGAAGGTGGCAACCCAACACAACGTGACCGCCCAGTTGACCAACGCCCGCACCTATCCGGCCGTCGCGACGGCTGTCGCTTTGGGCAGACTGGAGTTGCACGGGTGGTATTATGACATCGGTAGCGGCGGCGTTGAGTCCCTGGATCCGGTGCGAAACACCTTCCATCCGCTTCGCGCGGACGCTTGAGACAAGCCCAGGAGGCACCCAATGAGAGCAACGCTTGGGTTCATCGTGATGTCCCTGCTCGTCGTGGGCTGCGCCACCAGCAACACTGCCGTGAGCGCCGGGCCCCCCTCAGCGTGCGCCAAAGATCTGATGGACCGCGGCTACGTCAGCGGCAGGGCCTCGAAAGATTCCGCGGAAGCGTACTGCACGCAATACACATCCGGCGAGATCGCCATCGCAAAAGATCTGCACGACAAACGCTACGAGCCCCGCTTCGCCGAGGGGCTGACCAAGGCGCATCAGTACACTCCGGCGCAGATTGCGTGCGCCAAGAAGGAGCGTGACTCATGGCGCCAGAACGGCGGCAGCAGCGCTCAATTCGAGATCCCCGAGTCTTGCGTCGATGCGACCTTCAATGAAGCTCCCGTAACCATAAGCGCGACGCGCGGGATGACGAGCGGGAGCGGCCCCGCCGCGACTACCGCGACAATCTCGAGCGACCCGCAGCCCGCCAAGACGGTTCCGGCGGCGGGCTCTCTCGCGGCGACCGCCGTCGCGGACGCGAAGACCAACACGCTCTACGACGTGCTCGCAGCGGACAAACGCTTCAGCAAGTTCCTGTCCCTCGTCGACTACGTTGGCCTGACGAAGACATTGAAGTCTGGCGGCCCCTGGACGGTCATGGCGCCGACCAACGCCGCCATTGGACGCTTTCCCGGCGGCTACGATGCACTCAAGGCAAAACCCGACAAGCTCAAGGTCATCATGACCTTGCATCTCGTCGACGCCGCGCGGCCGAGCTCGGATCTCCAGCTTCCTGACAAGAAAGGAGTCACGGGAAAGCGGTGGCCAACCGCCCAGGGTCGGCACCTGACTCTCACGACCAAGAATGGGCGCATCATGGTCAACGACGACATCAAGGTCTTGAAGTCCGACATTCCTGCGGACAATGGCTTGATCTACATCGTCGACACCGTGATCACGCCATAGTCGAATCGTGGACCCACGCGTCTCAACTTGCCGGGCTCTGACCACGTAACGCATAGTCCGCCGCCGCGGACACCTCTTCTGGCGTCGGCCGGATACCAGTATAGAGCACGAACTGTTCGAGGGCTTGCAGAACAATGACCTCGTCACCCGTGATGACGGTCTTGCCTCGAGCGCGCCCCAAGCGCACGAGAGGCGTCTCGACAGGCACCGCGACGACATCGAAGACGACGTCAGCTTCAGCGACGGCCTCGTCGGGGAAGGCGAGCGTTTCCGCCTCCGCGCCCCCCTGCATGCCGATGGGCGTCACGTTGATCAGCATGTGAGGGCGTGCGGATCCAAGCTCCGCCTGCCAGCGGTAACCGAAACGCGACGCCAAGGCTTGGCCGGTATCACGGTTGCGAGCCACGATGATGCCACGCGTGAAGCCGCCGTCGCGTAGCGCCGCAGTCACCGCCTTGGCCATGCCGCCACTACCACGCAGTACGAAGTCCACGTCTGGCGCTACACTGTGCTTCGCGAGCAGAGGTGCGATGGCGCCGTAGTCGGTGTTGTGACCAGTGAGCCGACCGTCCGCGTTGACGATGGTGTTGACGGAAGCGATTGCTTCAGCGGACGCATCCAAAGCGTCGAGCATCGGAATGCACGCCTCTTTGAAGGGCATCGAGACAGCGCAGCCTCGGACACCAAGCGCGCGGACCCCAGCGATGGCGCTAGCCAAGTCGCGGGTGGTGAATGCCTTGTACACCCAGTCGAGCCCGAGAGCGTCGTAGAGGTGGTTGTGGAAGCGCGAGCCGAAGACACCAGGACGCGCCGAGAGCGACATGCACAGCGTCGTATCGCGGCCAATGGTACGGCGCTCACGTATGACACCGCGCGGGTTCATGTCCGCCCTGAGCCGCATTCGGTCGCTGGTCGCGGGCTCATGGCAAACGTCATTGCGAGACGACCAAGCTTCCCTTCACCATGTTCATTCCGCAGCGAAACGGGACCTCTCCCGTCGCCTGCGCCGGAACGTCGATGACGACCTCTTTGCCGACCGGCAGCTCGCGGGTGATGCCCAATGAGGGGAATACGATCTCCTTCGTGCAGGGCGTGTATTCCCTGCGCGTGAACTTGAGACGCACAGCCTCACCCGGCGCAATATCGATGCGGTTCGGAGAGTACGCGCCCTTGTCGACGACGACGTGAATTTCTCGCACTGTGGGTGACCCCGCGTACGCCGAGAGACCAAGCAAGAGAGTCAGCGAGAGCGCGAAAGTCTTCATAGGACCCCTTCTTTGCAAGTGAAGCGTTTGAGGCGCAGCGAGTTGAGAACAACCGAGACGCTCGAGAGCGACATGGCGGCACTCGCGACGACTGGGGAGAGCACCCATCCGTTCCATGCATACAGCGCCCCGGCGGCGATGGGGATACCCACGACGTTATAGACGAACGCCCAGAAGAGGTTCTGACGGATGGTCCGCATGGCGGCTCGGGCGAGCGCGATGGCGGTCGGAAGCGAAGAGATGCCTTCACGCGTGAGGGTCACCTCGGCTGTGGCGGCGGCGATATCGGTTGCGGTCGCAATGGCGACGCCGACATCGGCGGCGGCGAGCGCGGGCGCGTCGTTGATGCCGTCGCCGACCATGGCGACGCGTCTGCCACGGGCGCGCTCGGCCTTGACGACCTCTGCTTTCTGCTCTGGACGAACACCAGCAATCACGCGCGTCAGACCGAGCTGGCTGGCGACCGCCATCGCGGTCGCTTCGCGATCTCCGCTGAGCATCACCAGCTCGAGCCGCTGACGCGCAAGACTCCGAAGGGCGGTGAGGCTGGATGGTCGCGGTCTGTCAGCGACCGCAAGAACCCCAGCAGCACGGCCCCCAACCGCGACGAGCACGACGGTACGACCGAGCGAGGCCAAGCGGTCCGCATCAGCGATGAGCGCGCCCGGGTCGATGCCGGCAGACGTGAGCCACGCAGCAGTCCCAACGCGAACCTCGCGGCCCCCGATGCTCGCGGCGACACCAGCGCCGCCCTCGACGACGACCCCAACAGGGTCTTCGAGGTCGAGCCCACGCTCTTTCGCGGCGCCAACAACGGCGGCCGCGACAGGATGCTCGCTGTCCCGCTCGACGGAGGCGACGAGCCGCAACAACGCGTCGTCTCCACCTGACAGCGCGACGATCTCCGTGAGCAGCGGTCGTCCCACGGTGAGCGTCCCCGTCTTGTCGAGGAGCACGGTGTCGACGCGGCTCAACATTTCGAGGGGCGCGCCGCCCTTGATGAGGACGCCAAGCTCGGCGCCACGGCCCGTCGCTGCTGCGACCGCGGCGGGTGTCGCAAGGCCAAGAGCGCACGGACATGCGATGATGAGGACAGCGACAAAACGTTCGAGAGCGACCGTTGGTTCGACGAATAGCCAGACGACGAGAGTCAACAGCGCGATGCCGAGGACGATCGGAACGAAATAGCCGGCGACCACGTCGGCCACACGAGCGATCGGCGCACGTGAGCTCTGCGCGTCGGCAACAGCAGCCGCAATGCGCGCCACAGTGGACCCGCTTGCCGGGTGGGTGACGCGGACGGTGAACGGACCGCCGCGATTTACCGAACCGGCGAAGACCGACGCGCCGGGCTCCTTGACCACAGGCAAACTTTCTCCCGTCAGCATGGCGTCGTCGACCACGCCACGACCCTCGATGACCTCACCATCAGCTGCGACGCTCTCTCCGGGACGCACACGAATGACGTCACCGGGCAGGAGCGACTCGGCAGCGACATCGGTGTCGCCTTCGGAGCGGACGCGCCGAGCGGTCTTTGGCTGCAGCGCGACGAGGCTACTCACCGCGACGTTCAGTCGGCGCAAAGTGCGCGCCTCGAGGTAACGTCCCAGGAGGACGAAGCCGACGATGGCAACCGCAGCCTCGAAGTAGACGTGCGGCAAGACACCGTGCTCGCCATGCGGAAACACGCGGGGCGCGATGACCGCGACAGCGGAGTAGGACCACGCCGCTACGCTACCAAGCGCAACGAGCGTATTCATGTCGGCGGAACGGTGTCGCAACGCGCCGAACGCCCCCACGAAGAAGCGCGCGCCGGAACCAAATACGACCACGCCTGCGACGAGGAGCTGCAGCCACCGTCCGGCTTGCGTCTCCATCCAAGGAAAAGCTCCATGCGCCATACCGCCGATGAGCACTGGTAAGCCAAGAATAGCGGCGATGACGAGAGCACGGCCGGGAGCGCCCACCTCGGGGTGACTCACCTGCCGAGCCAATCGGGCGTCGTAGCCCGCATCCTTGACGGCCTGAAGAAGTGAGGCAGCGCGCACGCTGTCGCCTTCGACGCGCGCTTGACGCGTAACCAGGTTCACCCGCGCGGTCGTGACGCCGGCGACACCGGTCAGGGCCTTCTCGACGCGACGCACGCACGACGCACAGCTCATACCGCCGATATCCAGGTTGTGATGCGCGGTGGCCATGATTCACGTCGCGGACCGCCGATAGGCGCAGGTCTGGTCTTGGGACTATTACCCGTCGCGTTCAGGTGCAATACAAGCGCCGCCCGTGCGTCGTCTTTTGCGCGTGACGCTCGAATAGGAGGATCGACTATGCAAGGAACGGTCATAAAGGTTGTGGCCATGTCCCTCCTCGGCGGCTGCGCGACCCGCCGGGTTCCGGCCAGCTTTCCCGAGAACGCACCCGCGTCGGAGGCTGCGGTAGAGGCTGGGCTACCCGACGTTGGCCGCTTTGTTCGAGAGGAGCCGCCACTACCGGGGGATCCCACGGGCAACTGGTCTGGCCTAGAGGAGCACTCCGAGGGTCACCGTGCGCGCTAGACGACTCCTGACCCTCGCGGTCCTTGCCACGAGCTGCGCCTCGACCTCGATCCAGGACGACGTCGACAGGGTCGCGGCGCTGACCAAGGCCGAGCTGCCGCTCTCGGTGACCGCCGCCGATGTAGAGGTGGCGACATCGCGCGACGTGGCGGAGCTCTTGAAGGAGCCCATGACAGCCGAGAAGGCGGTGCGCATCGCCTTGCTCAACAATCGCGAGCTACGCGCCACCATGCGTGACCTCGGCATCGAACGCGGCGAGCTGGTGCAGGCCGGCTTGCTGCCGAACCCGACCGTCGCCTTCGACATCCGCGACCCAGGCGCCGCTGGACTCCCGCTGCAGCAAGACTATTACGTCGAATACGAGCTGACACGCGCGCTGCTGACGCCTATGCGGACCGCTGTCGCCAAAGCGGACCTCGAGGCTGCACGGTACCGCGTGGCGGCCGCCGTGGTCGCAGCGAGCTATCGCGCGCGTCTCGCCTTCTTCGCGCTCGTGGCCGCAGAGCGACGGTTACGTATCGTCGAGCGAAGCCTGGAGGCCCTGGCGGCCGCGCGCGACGCGGCCCGGGCCCTGCACGCGGCGGGAAACATCCCGGCTATCGACCTCGCCAGCCAAATCGCGACCTTCGAGGACGCGCGCGCCCGCGCCGCCGAGCTCGAGCTTGAGATGCTCGAGCAACGCGAGGGGCTGCAAGAGCTGCTCGGCCTGCATGGCGCTGAGACACAATGGACGACCGCCGATGGCTTTCCGAGTCTACCGGAGGAAGCAGTTGACACCGACGACGTGGAACGCCGAGCCATCACGGCGAGTTTTCAGCTTGCCGAGTTGCGCAGCCGACTCGACGCGGTGGCCAAGCGCACGGGTCTTGCGCGAGCCGAGGGCTGGTGGCCCGACATCACGATCGACGGACACATCGAGCAAGACCAGAGGTTGTGGGAGAAAGGCGCGGGGGCAAGCATCCGTGTCCCGATCTTCGACCGCAATCAAGGCACGGTTGCCCGCCACGAGGCGGAGTTCGACGGGCTTATGGAGCGCTATCAGGGCCTCGCAGTGGGAGTGCGCTCCGCTGCACGACGCTCTCGCAACCGATTGCTATCGGCGTTCACGCGCGCGAAACAATACGAGCGAATCATCGTGCCGGCGCGCGCTGAGGTCATGAAGCAAACCATGCTGCAATACAACGCGATGCAAGTTGGTGTGTTCGCCGTTCTCCACGCACGAGGCCAAGAGCTCGAGAGTGAGCTTGCCTACGTCGACACGCTTCGAGATTACTGGTCCGCTCGAGCAGGCTTCGAGGCTCTGCTGGCTGGCCACGCCCCAGGAGGAGACTAGCGTGGACCGACGATCGTTCATCGCCATGGGGGGCGCCTTGGCCGCCATGATGCGCGCGCCTGTACTCCACGCCGTGGAGACCCCGCCGCACGCGGACACAGGCAATGACGCCACGCAACCCCTGCGTTTCGATAAGCGCCCTGCTCCACAACGAACTTTCCCTGGCGGCCAGATGCCGGTCGTCACGCCCAACGGAAGTACGCTGAAGTGGAGCGTCGTCGACGGTGTGAAGGTCGGTCACCTCATCGCGGCTGCGTGTCTGAACGAGTTCGCGCCAGGCCTGCGCGCTGAGGTGTGGGGCTACAACGGGGCAACACCTGGCCCGACCATCGAGGCGGTCGAGGGTGACCGCCTACGCATCTACGTGACGAATCGACTCCCAGAGCCAACGACAGTCCATTGGCACGGCGTCATCGTGCCGTCGGGGATGGACGGCGTCTCCGGTCTGAACCAGTCCCCAATCCCACCCGGCGACACATTCATGTACGAGATCACGGTCCGCGAGCCGGGGACTTACATGTATCACTCGCACTACGATGAGATGACACAGGTGGGCCTTGGTCTCGTGGGCATGTTCGTCGTGCACCCCAAGACCCCGCGCGGACCGCGTGTCGATCGGGACTTCGTGATGATGACGCACGAGTGGCGGATCGACGCTGGTGCACGGCGTCCGAATCCGCTCGAAATGACCGACTTCAATGTCCTCACCTTCAACGGCAAGGCATTCCCGGCGACGGAGCCGCTCGTCGTTGGCGTCGGCGAGCGCGTGCGCATTCGTCTGGGGAACCTGTCGCCGATGGATCACCATCCGATCCACATCCACGGTGTCCATTTCAACGTGACCGCCACCGACGGCGGCTACATCCGCGAAAGCGCACAATGGCCAGAGAATACCGTCATCGTGCCCGTTGGCGCGACGCGCGTCATCGAGTTCACACCCACTGTCGCTGGCGACTGGGCGATGCACTGCCACATGACTCACCACGTGATGATGCAGATGGGCCACGGTTTCCCGAACATGGTCGGCGCCGACACGAGCTCGCTCGACCGCAGGATGAGTCGCGTCCTCCCCGAGTACATGACCATGGGGACCTCGGGTATGGGAGGAATGGGCGAGATGACCATGGAGATGCCGCCCAACGCGCTCCCCATGCGCGGCGGCAGCGGCCCATTCAGCTATATCGACATGGGCGGGATGTTCACCGTCATGAAGGTTCGCGAGCGGCCCGAGGACGCGGACCCCAACGGGTGGTACGTGAATCCACCGGGGACCGTGGCGTCCCGAGCAGACCCCGTGCGAATGAGGCGCGATGGGGTCGTGCTTCCGGAGGGCTGATTCGAGGGCCACTTGCGTGTGGGCTTGCTCCGGTTTCGCCTCCCAGCGCTCGCCTCAGTTCCTCTTCCCGCGAAGGTACCTCAAGCGCTTCGCCGTCCAGGCTTTTGGCTGATCCGCACGTCCAGAGCCCGCATCGACTTGGCCTTGCCTCTCGCGGTTCCGCCGCTGACCGAAGGAGGGGTCGAGGTTTTCGAGTCGACAGTCGCGCGCTTGAACCCGAAACGCTCGTCGAGCAGCGCGGGGCTCAAGTCATCGTGCAAGATGAAGACACGACGATGCGGCGGCACCATGTCGATGTGGGTGCTCGGATAGACCAGCTTGGTCTCCCAGTCGGCCACGTAGTCGCGGCTCGGCGGGCGGTCAGCCATTCGCCGGCGGAAATCGGCGGGCCGCTCGTGCATCTTTTCGTCGCCGTCGCCGTAGATGCCGCGTTTCGCCTCGAACGCGTCCTTGGACGCTTTCGCGTACTCCTCGTGTCGAGCCGGATCGAAGTCCTTGCCGTAGTACGAGACCATCTCGCCATGGCCCTGCTCGATGAGCCACTTGTTGACGTCGATCACCTTCTTCTTGGCGCCGGCACCAATCTCGACGAACACGTTACCAAGCAAGCGGTCGTAGACGTCGAAGGGCCGGTGGCTGTCGGGCACCACATAGATCTTGTCTGCTTTAGCGAGCAGCTTGAGCATCGCGTTCTTGGCGATCTCACCTGACATCCCCTGGCTTGCGTGAACGCGCTCACCGCCAGGCATGACCTTGAGGACGCGCGTCTCGAGCGTATCGACGCCCTTGAAGCGTACGCCCATGGTGCCGTCTTTCGGGGCGTGGTCGCTGTCGCTCATGGCGAGGTCCCAGGTGAACTTACCGATGCTCGCCTTGAAGGTGCCGGTCTTCGGCTGCGTAATGTAGATGGTGTCGCCGTCGTCTGGCACGAAGTCCTTCACGACGATCTTCGCGGGCCCCTGGTAGGTCACGTCGACGTCCGAGCCCAGGCGGCCAATCTGCTTCTGCGTGATGGAGAGCTCTCCGGCGAGCTTCTCGAGATTGGGAGGATCCTGGTTCTGCGCGCGGTCGAGGATCACCCCGCCCTTCGCGTCGCGCAGCGTCATCTTGTCGAGGTAGTTGTCCCAGATAGGGCCCTTTTCACCGAGGAAGATCTTGATCGCCTTGGGCGGCGTCAGCTGACTTTCGCCGCGGCCGGAGAAGATCTGCACCGTGTGCCCAATGGGCACGGTCACATCGGGCAACGTCCACTTCTGACCTGACGCGTTGGTGATGGTGTAACCCGCCAGGTTGAGCGGCTCGGAGGCGACGTTGCAGATGCGGAAGTACTCGACGTTGGGGTTCCAAACGTCGTCGCCGCGGCCGTTCGGGTGAAACGACGTGAGCACGAACGGTTTCTGGAAGCGCTCCTGAGCCCAGATACCCTTCTTGGCAGCCTTCGCCTTCTCTTGCGCGGCGATCAGGTTCGAACGGTCAACGCCGTCATCGCCATCGAGGATGAAGTAGGCGTGTGCGACGCCCTCGGCGAGCATCATCTCGGGGACGAGCTTTCCACCGACCGAGACACGCGCCACCAGACGACCGTAGTCATCACGCGGATCGGTACGCTTGCCGTAGTCGAGCGTGACCTCTTTGCCCTTAACGAGCTTCTCGAGGACCTGCTGGGCCTCTTCCCAGCCCGCTTCGGCTGGCTTGCGCTCGGGGGCGTTGACCTCACCGACGCGGACGCTAAAGCCGTCAATCTTGAAGGTGTCGCCGTCGTAGACGGCCTTCTCGTCGGTGAGCACCTTCGCCTTGGTAGGCGCCTTCCATTCACCCTTGAGCGGCGGGAAAACGACGGTACGGATGCCTTCACCCTTGGGCTTAGCGGCCTTCGTCTCGACCTTGTCAGCGCTCTGGGCCTTCGCAGCCTTGGTCGCCTTCGTGACTTCCGTCGGCGCGTCTGCTTTAGCGGCTACACGAACCCGAATCGAACCAACGCCATCGCTCTTCATGGTCATTACCCTCGGTGTGCAGACGGCCAACCAGCGAGATCGTTCTCGCCGTCGCCAATGGTGTAGACGCCCTTCACTGGGTGCGTCGCGCGACCAGAATCGATCGTGCGCACCCAAACGCTCACGGCATCAGGGAACTCAGAAACGAACACGGCAATATTGGCAGGCTCGTTGTCGAATGCCGCGACGACCCGCCCCATCGCGCGAATCGACTTCGCCGCGCGACGCTTGAAATCTTCGTCGCGCTCCGCGAAAGCGTGCTTAAGAATCAGCGCGGTGCGATCGCCCGCCGGCATTCGGTCGCGCGCGATGGCTTTGCGTGTGCCCTCTTCCATCTCGCCGTGCCGACCACTCAAGTAGACGATGACCACACGACGACCCTCGGGAAACGCGTCGGTGGCATGGTAGACGCGACTCACGACGGCCGCTGCGTTCGTGTACGCTTTGTCGGACAACACGTATTCGTTCGAAAAAAAGCGTTCACGCCAATACGAAGCGTACGACGCGAGCACCGCCTTGCCTGTATCGCTCTCGACATCGACCCCGACCGACGCAAGCATCCCGGGCATAGAGAACGAAGTGTTCTTCGAGACGAACGCCGTCAGCTTGGCGGCCTCTGCGGCGAGCACCGGGTGGCTCGCCATGTCGCGCGCGAACTCATGCGCGATGCGTTCTTGGCGAGGACCGTTATCGAAGAGCGTCGAGTCGAGGTCGAAGATGACGACCGGGCGCGCGCCAGCAGCAGCCTGGGCCTTCACGCGTGCGAGCACGTCGTCGATGATCGAGGTCGGCGTCGCTTCAACGAAGGTCGAAGCGGTGCTCCAGGCCTTGCCACCCACCATGATGCTGCCGACTGTTTCGGCGGCGCGCGCGGATACACCCGTGGCCAAGACCGCGATGGCGGCAGCAAGACACACGTATCCATCCGTGGCGTGGGAGCGCCCCGTCATTCGCATCGGAAACCTCGGGTGAATCCGAGGTATCGTCAAAACCAAAAATTGGTTGCCCGCGAGGCGACCGGTGAGGACGCTACTCCTCGAGAACGCAGCCAAAGCCCGCGTCGTATCGGGCCGTGGCGTGCGCGAGCCCTAGCGTGCTGGCGCGGACGCGCCCTTCGCTAGCAGTCCATTTCACGAGGATATCCGCAGGACTCTCGGGCTCTCGTGTGCAGCTTTCGAGGCTGCGGCGCGAGACATAGAGGCACGAGCAAACCTGCTTTGCGGTATAACCCGCGCCAACCGTCACGAGGGTGACGAGCCGCGGACCAGCGATCAAGCCAACGCCCGCCAGAAGAACGACGATGCCAACCATGACCAGTGTTTTCCGCATCCGTTTGCCCCTTTTAGCTGCCACCACCGCGCGAGGCCAAGCATGACCCCGCTCGCCGCCTTCGCCGCGATCGCACTTGCTGCCACGCTGGCACCCTTGCCCCCCCAAGATCTGGCGGTCCCCTACCCAACCCACGAATGGCCCACGGGTAGGCCTCGCGGCGCCGACGAGGCGACCCTCGGCCGGCTCATGGACCTGACCGGCGTCTACGACCCGGAGCTCGGTGAGACACGCGCCCTCGTGGTGGTCCAGCACGGCATCATCGTGGCAGAGCGCTACGCATCCGACGTTACGGCGGACACTCCGCTGGTCTCGTGGTCGATGGCGAAATCGATCACCCAGGGATTGGTCGGCATCGCGGTGGGGGACGGCTCGATCGACATCGACAAGCCGATGGGCAATCCACGCTGGCCGGCGAACGACGCGCGGGCAGCGATCACGTGGAGACAATGGCTCAACATGACCGATGGCCTCGCCTACCGCGAGATGCGCGCCGGGCCGACGACCAACGACGCTGCGAAGATGACGTTTGGCGAGGGGCGCCACGACATCATCGCGTACGCAACGGCATTGCCGCTCGCGCACCCGCCGGGCGAGGTGTGGAACTACAACTCGGCTGGTACCAACTTGGTTGCTGACGCGCTCAGTCGCGTCGTGGCGCCCAGCGCGAAAACGCCGAGCGAGCGGCGCAGCGCGATGCTCGACTTCATGAAGACGCGGCTCTTCGATGTCATCGGCATGACCTCGGCGCAGCCCGAGTTCGATCCGCAAGGGACGTTCATCGGAGGCTCGCTCGTCTACGCGACAGCGCGGGACTTCGCGCGGTTCGGACTGTTGTATTTGCGAGATGGTGTCTGGGCGGGGAGGCGCATCTTGCCGGAAGGCTGGGTCGACTTCGCGCGCACCAAGGCGCCAGCGGCCAACATCGACACCTACGGTGCCGGCTGGTGGATCGCCGCTGCGGAAGGACGAGGTAGGCCGTACGACGCCCTCACACTGGGCCCGTGGCGCGACACGTTTGTGGCCGAAGGCCACCGCGGCCAGCTCATCGTCGTGGTGCCATCGAAAGACCTGGTGATCGTGCGACTCGGCAAGCTCGCGGGTGAAGGGATGTGGGGCGCCCTTGGGCGTTTCACCGACGCGCTGATCGGCGTCTTTCCCAACGCCACAGGGCCATGATTTCACTCATGAATTGAGGGGCACCAGAGCGCCGCAAGAAGCGATAACCGTGATCGATGCGGATCACCGCCCAGCGCCCCGAGCACGTCATTGCCGCAGCATGGGCATCGAAGCATCTGCGTGAACGCGGCGTCGCCGTCGCACACGTCGCTGCCAACGGTGTGCGTTGCGAGGAGCCGGAGGCCAAGGCAGCGTCACTGCGTGGCGAGTGGCTCGCGGAACCGCGCAAAGAGCACCTTCTCGGCAAAATCTACAAGCCCCTTGGGCGACTCCACGACCGCGTCGTGAGTTGGTGGAAGGGGGACAAGAAAACGACACTCGCGTTGCCGCCCCCGCGCACCACGTGGCTGCCAGAACATGTCCGCGATAGCGTAACGATCGAGATTGCGTCGACAGATGGTCAGAAAGCAGTCATCGACGTCCCCTTTATTCGTCGCCAAGAGACGATGTCCCTCATCGATATGTCGTCAGCCTTCACGCTGGGCGCGGCGGCGGCCTTCATTCCCGCTGCGGGCAACCTCTTCCTGATCCCAGGCGTCCTCCTAGCAGGTGCCAGAGCGTGCCTACGCTACGCAGAAGGCGATGGCACGGCTGGGACCGCGACGTTACTCACCGGCATGAAGCTCGCGTTATTCTGCCTGGTCGATTGCATTCCGGTCGTTGCCAACGCGACGTTCACGGCTACCTTGGCTAGGACACGCTCGGCATTCGAGCGCTATCGCGCAGGCTTTGACCTCTTGGACACCGAGCAGGCCGAAAAGGAGCTCGAGGCTCTGATCGCCAAGCGGCAGACCTTCCCCAGCAGTGCGCTTGAAACGGCTTTCGATCGTCGCCTGAACGACAGTGGAGAGCATCTATATGCTTTGGCTATTGATCGCGGCGTGGTTCGTTCGTGACGGCCTCGCGCGTCTCAACAAAGCCCAGCCTTATGTGACCTTCACCGGGCGGCAGGGATAACCAGGGCTGCACATGAAAGTGATGATCTTCGGCTCGACTGGAATGGTTGGTCAGGCCGCGCTCTTCGAGTGCATCCGCGCCGACGACGTCACCGAGGTGCTCGTCGTCGTTCGACGGCCGGGCGCTGAGGCTCACCCGAAGGTGCGCGAGCTCGTGGTGCCCGACCTCTTCGACTTCGCGAGCGTCGTCGGAGCGCTGCGCACCTACGACGCGTGCTTTTTCTGCGCCGGGGTGAGCTCGGTCGGAATGTCGGAAGACGCATACAGAAGGGTCACGTTCGACTTGACGATGACAGTGGCGAACCTCCTCGCCCGTCAGAGCCCGCCCATGGTCTTCGTCTACGTGTCCGGCAAGGGCACCGATGGCAGCGAACAAGGCAGCACGATGTGGGCCCGCATCAAGGGCACAACGGAGAACGCGCTCATGGCACTGCCGTTTCGCGGTGCCTACATGTTCAGGCCTGGCTACATTCACCCGATGGACGGCATCGCGTCGCGAACTTTGGCCTACCGCCTGGGCATTCTCGTCGCCCGCCCCCTCTACCCACTGGTCCGCAGGCTTTGGCCCGCGAGCGTGACAACCACGCGCAGTCTGGGACGCGCCATGCTGAACGTCGCGCGCACGGGGACCGAGAAGCGCGTTGTCGAGACCCACGAGATCAACGCGCTGGGAGCCGCAGCGTGACCCGCACGCCGGAGCTGACGCCTCCCGAGCCCAATGTTCCAGACGTCTCTGAACCGTCTTCGGTAGCCGGTGGCATTGCCGCCATAAGGCACAGCTTCGAGCATATCGTCCGCGAAAGCGGCCTGCTCCGTGGAACCGGGCAGCTTCTCGCCGTGAATCAGAGGCACGGCTTCGACTGCCCCGGCTGCGCCTGGCCCGACCCAGACGACCGCCGCGAGCTCACCGAGTTCTGCGAGAACGGCGCCAAGGCCGTGGCCGAAGAAACGACCACCAAGCGCGTGACGCCAGACACCTTCGCGCGCCAAAGCGTCGCCGACCTCGCGGCGATGAGCGATCACGACATCGGCAAGCTCGGCCGACTCACCCACCCCATGGTCTTGCGGGAGGGAGCGACGCACTACGCGCCCATCGCATGGGACGAGGCTTTCGCGTTGATCGCGAGCGAGCTCAAGAGCCTCGCCTCTCCCGACGAAGCCGTGTTCTACACCTCCGGGCGCACCAGCAACGAAGCGGCATTCGCGTATCAGGCCTTCGTCCGCCTGTTCGGCACGAACAACCTGCCCGATTGCTCCAACATGTGTCACGAATCAAGCGGCGTTGCGCTAAAACAGACCATCGGAGTGGCGAAAGGTACGGTCAAGCTCGAGGACTTCGACCATGCCGACTGCATCGTCGTCATTGGGCAGAATCCCGGCACCAACCACCCTCGCATGTTGACGACCTTGCAACGCGCCGCTGCCCGCGGAGCGGCCATCATCAGCGTCAATCCGTTGTTCGAAACCGGTCTGAAAGCCTTCACGCACCCGCAACAGTTCTGGCGTTGGATGGGCGCGGGTACTCCCATCGCGCGACTTCACCTCCCGGTACGAGTTGGCGGGGATATCGCCTTGCTGTCGGGGCTGCTCAAAGAGTTGATCGGCATGAACGCGGTCGACCACGCCTTCATCGCCGCAAAAACGAGTGGATTCGAACAGCTGGCCGCTAGCCTCGCCGACACCAGCTGGGAAGACATCGTCCGTGAAAGCGGTGTCACGCGCGAACACATTCAGGAGGCGGCAGCGATCCTTGCGCGCTCGAAGGCGACTATTTGCTGCTGGGCCATGGGCCTAACCCAGCAGACGCACGGAGTCGCGGCAATCCAATACGTCACGAACCTGCTCTTGCTTGGAGGGCATCTAGGGAGACCTGGCGCCGGAGCATGTCCGGTACGCGGCCACAGCAATGTCCAGGGCGATCGCACCATGGGCATCTACGAAAAGCCCTCCCCTGATTTTTTACAAGCTCTCAGCCGCGAGGTTTCGGCACAGCTCCCCGACGCACATGGCTACGATACCGTCGAAGCGATCCGCGCCATGCACGATGGCCGCGCCAAGGTTTTCTTCGCGATGGGCGGGAACTTTCTTTCGGCGACGCCGGACACGCGCTTCACGGCCGAAGCACTGCGGCGAACGCGTCTCACCGCACACGTTTCGACGAAGCTAAACCGCTCGCACCTGGTACCCGGCCGCGCCGCTCTGATTCTGCCCTGCCTTGCCCGCTCCGACCGCGACGAGCAGTCCACCGGCGAACAGATCGTGAGCACCGAGAACTCGATGAGCGTCGTTCAACCGTCACGCGGCAAGCTCTCGCCTCCTTCCGAGCACGTCAAGAGCGAGGTTGCCATCGTTTGCGAGCTCGCCCTGGCGGCGTTGCCACCAGCCAAGCGCGGCTCGGTCGACTGGGCCGGCTGGCGGGCGAGCTACGATCGCATCAGGGATAGCATCGAGCGGGTGGTCCCGGGCTTCGCACAGTACAACGAGAGGCTGCGCCAACCCTCCGGCTTTTACCTACCGAACGCTGTCCGTGACAGTCAGACCTTCGCGACTCCGAGCGGTCGAGCCCAATTCGTGGTCTGTCCGCTCCCGCGTACGAACTTAGCTTCAGACCAGCTCGTATTGATGACCCTGCGTAGCCACGATCAGTTCAATACGACGATCTACGGCCTCGATGACCGCTATCGCGGCATAAAGAACGGCCGTCGTGTCATCTTCCTCAACCAAGCCGACATCCGCGCACGCGGCCTGACAAGCGGCCAACACGTCGACATCGTCAGCCATTTCGGCACCTCCACGCGGCGGGCCGACCGCTTCATGGTCGTCCCTTACGAGATCCCCGAACGCTGCGCCGCCGCCTACTTCCCCGAAGCCAACGTCTTGGTGCCAGTGGACAGCGTCGTCCCTGGCAGCAACACGCCCACGTACAAAACCATCGTCGTCACAATCGCACCGTCACAGGCTCAGTGAGGGATGGGTCGCCATCGGACACGACTGCCTGCGCGCGGCTCCATTTCAATACCCTTGAACGCCCTCATCTGCAAATGATTCTCAAACGCATTCGCACGTTTGACGTCCCACGCACAAATGACGAGAAAATCTAATCGCTTGCGAAATATTCTGGGTATCTAAGCTGTTTCCGGACTTTCCATGACGCGCGTAACCTTCTCACTGCGGTCGTCGATCCTTCTCGGCGCCCTACTTTGCTCGGCTCCGGCCACGGCCGAGGAGCCGGCCCTGAGCCTTGCACAAGCGCGGGCGCGGGCTGCTTCGCGCGCGCCAGAGGTGCGCACTGCGATGCTGCGCATTCGTGAAGCCGAGGCGAGTCGCGCGGGGGCCGGCATCATCCTCCCCGTCAATCCACGCCTGCAGTTCGATGTGCGACCCGGCTTGAATCAAGGCACCGGTGGTGAGCTCGGCTACGGCACCATGCTCGACCTTCTCTTCGAGGTGACCGGCGCCGGCAGCGCTCGTGTCCGCGAGTCGGAAATGCGCACTGCGCTGGCCAAGGCTCAGAGCCTACTCACGACGCTCGAGGCAAAGCTCGCGACCACCGAGGCGTACGTTGCGACCGCCGTCGCGCGCAAGCAGCTCGCTTACTCTCTGGACGCTCTCGCCATCGCGGAGCGTCTTGCGCTTGTCGCCCGCGAGCGTCTCGCCGTCGGCGCCGGCAGTCAGGTCGAGCTGTCGACCGCGCTCGCCGAGCTCGCCGAGCGCCGCGCCGATGTCCACGCCGCTGAGTCGAACGAGTCTCTGCAGCAGATGACCCTGCGTTTGCTCGCCGATTTGCCGGTCGCTGGCAGCCTTACGCTTGCTTCGAGCGTCGATTCGGTGGCCGCGCCCCCAGAAGTCGCCGCGATGGCGGACCAGGCCCGGAAGATGCGACCAGATCTCGCCCTCATCGACGCTCGGGTCGCCCTGCTACGCGCCTCCGACGAGCGTCTGCGCAAAGAGGCTCATCCCCGTCTCGGTGTTTACGCTGGCCTCGACGCAGCCCCGGCCTCGCCGACCTTCGCCTTCACCGGCTTGGCCGTCGAGATCCCAATCGCGCAGCGTAACCAGGGTCCACGCGCCGTCGCTCAAGCCGAGGCGAGGACCGAGCTCGAGGTGGCGGAGATCCTCCTCCGGCGCATCGACCTCGAGCTGCTACACCGGCGGAGCGCCCATGAATCTGCCCGCGCCGAGCTGGCAGTGCTGGTCGACGAGGGGATCCCTGTCGCCGAACGCCGGCTCGCTTTGGTGGAGGAAGGCTGGCGGTCTGGCCGGTTCGACGTCTTCAAGGTGACTACAGCCGCCGATGATGTCGTGCGCCTCAAGGCGCTCCGTATCGACGTCTTGCAGCGTTTGTGGCGCGAGCGTCTGGCGCTCGAGCGCCTGGTTGGAGGGTTCCCCGATGAAGAGTCTTGAGGCACGTACGACGCGCATAGCCATTACGCTCGGCGCCATCGTCGTCGTGTTCGTGGCTGGCGTAGTGCTGCGGGCCAGCACCTCCGAGAAAGACGTCGCGCCTGGTGAGGGCGCAAACGACGCGCCGGTGCTCGATGGCGAGAACATCCGCTTCTCAGACGCGTTCGCCAAACGCGCTGGACTCACCGACGAAGAAGTCAGCGTCGAGCTGGTTTCTCCCGTGATCGCAGTCAATGGCACCATGACTTTCGACCCGCGGCAGTTCGTCATGTTGGGTGCCCGCATCAGTGGCCGCGTGCGTAAGCTCACACGCGTTCAAGGCGACACGGTCAAGCAAGGCGAGCTCTTGGCCGAGATCGAGAGCGCCGAGCTCGGCCGCGCGGAATCACAGGTACTCGCCGCGCGCGCCAAGGAGAAGGTCGCCGAGGCGGACATGAAGCGCGAGCGGCACCTCGCAGACGCAGATATCTCCCCGGAGAGAGACGCCGAAGTCGCCCACGCGAACTACGAAGCAGCGCGTGCCGAGCGCATGGCGGCAGAACAGGCGGTGGCGGCGTTAGGTGGTGGCGACAGCGGACACATCGGGGTGCTTGCGGTCAGAAGTCCCATCGCAGGCCGCGTTGTGACCGCAAAAGCGGCGCGTGGCCAGGTGGTCGAACCCTCCGACACCATGTTCGAGGTCGCCGACCTGTCGACGCTGTGGCTCGAGCTGCACATTTTCGAGCGCGACATCGCGAAGGTCCGAGTGGGAGACGAGGTTTCGATATCGCCGATGAACGACGATCACCGCGCCATCGTCGGTAAGGTCGACCACGTCGGCGACGTCGTCGATGCCCAGAGTCGTACGGCCGAGGTCCGTGTGATCGTCGACAACAGCAAAGCGTCGCTCCGCCCAGGTGAATCGGTCGTCGCGCGCATTCAGACAACGAGCCCGGCTACGCGTTCCTTGTCGGTCAGTAAGCGCGCGATCACCCGCGTTGATGGTCAGCCCACCGTGTTCGTCCTACTCGACAAGAACGTCGTCGAACCGAGGGTCATCGAGATTGGGGCATCTGATCCGGAGCGTGTCGCAGTAAAGTCGGGCCTCAAGGAAGGAGACCGCGTCGTTGTCGGCGGGATGTTCGCCCTGAAATCGGAAATCTACCGGTAGGAAGTGTGGCGCGGTGCTGGAACGACTTGTCCTTCATTCCATCAAGATTCGCGGCGCCATCGTCGCTCTACTGTTGATGCTCTTCGTCGCCGGCGGATACGCCGCGACACAGTTGCCTATCGACGCGATGCCCGACGTGTCCACGGTGCAGGTCTCGGTGCTCACCAAAGTCGGCGGCCTATCGGCGGTCGAAACGGAACGCACGGTGAGTATTCCCGTCGAGAACGAGCTGAACGGCGTGCCCGGAACGGTCGAGCTGCGCAGCATGGCCGATAGCGGTGTGTCGTCTGTCACTGTCGTTTTCGATGACACGATGGACCCGTGGTTCGCGCGTCAACTCATCCTCGAGCGACTGCGTGGGCTCGGAGATGTGCTGCCGCCGAACGCGGAGACGCCCGAGCTTGCGCCAATATCGAGCGGGCTTGGCGAGATCTACATGTTCGTCGTGCACTCCGATCATCACGCCCCCATGCAACTTCGCACACTTCTCGATTGGGAGATCGTGCCGAAGCTACGCACGGTGCCGGGCGTCATCGAAGTCAACACCCAAGGAGGTGAGTTCAAGCAGTATCACGTTCGTGTCGATTCGCAGCGCCTGGCCGCCCATCACCTTACCTTGCAAGACGTGACAGCTGCGCTGCGCGCTGCGAACGTGAACGCTGGCGCCGGCTACGTCGTACGTGGCGCCGAGTCGTACATCGTTCGCGGTGAAGGCCTACTAAGAGACGAGCGCGACATCGGCAACGTGGTTCTGAAAGCCGAAGCGCAGGATGCGCCGTTGCTCGTGCGCCACGTGGCGGACGTGATGGTGTCGCCAGCGCTCCGCTATGGCGTCATCACCCACAACGGCGAGGGCGAGGCGGTGGCCGGCACGGTGATGATGCTCCTCGGCTCGAACAGTCGCGATGTCGTACACGCGGTTAGAGACAAAGTTGAGGAGATCCGAGCCGAGCTTCCGCCAGGCGTAACCATCGAGACCATCTATGACCGCTCGGATTTCGTCGGCCGCACCCTCACGACGGTCATGAAGAACCTGATCGAAGGCGTATTGATCGTGGTCATCGTCCTGGCGCTGTTCACGGGGTCAATGCGCGGCGCCTTCGCCGTCGTGCTCGGCATCCCAGCCGCGATGTCGATCGCGTTGATCGGGATGAACCTGTTCAAAGTCACAGGCGACATTATGTCTCTCGGCGCCATCGACTTCGGATTTTTAGTGGACGGCCCGATTGTAATCTTGGAGGCCGTCATCGCGGCGACCACCGGCAAGCAACTCACCAAGGTCGGCCGCGCGCAAACTTATGCGGAAGTCGCTAAGCACGTCGCGCGCCCTGTCGCGTTCGCGGTCGCCATCATCATGCTCGTCTATTTGCCTCTCCTCTCTCTCGAGGGCGTCGAAGGCAAGATGTTCCGACCCATGGCCCTGACGATGGCGCTCGCGCTCTTCGGCGCGTTGGTCTACGCCGTGGTCTTCTTCCCAGCCGTGATGGTCTATCTGGTGCCGCCGCGCGAACATCACGGACCCAAGTGGATGGACGCCCTCGTGGCGAGTTACGAACGAGCAGCCCCAGTCTTCATTCGCCAGCACCGCATGATCATCGGGGCGTCGGCGCTCATATTGGTGGTGACTGGCTATCTCTTCGCGGGCTCTGGCGCGGAGTTCGTGCCACGCATCTTCGAAGGTGATGCGGTCGTTACGATTCGACGGGCACCCAGCATCTCGATCGATAAAGCGCGCGAGCTCGATATCGAGACGGAGAAAGTACTTCACGAGTTTCCCGAGGTCGTGACGAGTCTTGGCATGACAGGACGCGCCGAGGTCGCAGTCGACATAGTCGGCCCGAGCAACACCGACGTGTTCGTGCGACTCAAGCCCGTGGACCAATGGACGAGCGCTGAGACCTTCGATGAGCTCTCAGAGTTGTTCAAGTCGGCGATCGAAAACCGCGTGCCCGGGACTTTCGTGTCGGTATCGCAGCCTATCGAAGACAAGACGAACGAGCTCATCAGTGGCTCGCGCGCGGACGTCTCCATCCAAATCTACGGCACCGAGCTCGAGGAGCTCGCCGACCTCGCAAACCGCGTCAAGGGCGTCGTCCGAGGCATCAAGGGCACCGGCGACGTTCGCGTCGAGCGAATCTTGGGTCAGCCGACGATGAGCGCGCTAGCGGACCGGCTCCGCATGGCAAGCTTCGGCGTCAAAGTCGAAGACGTCTTCGCCGTTTTGGCGTCGACCCGCGAAGGAATCGACGTCGGGCGAGTTTACGAGGGTCCCCGTCGCTTCGACCTGCGCGTCGTACAACCTCTCGTCGAACCAAGCCTCGAAGCGCTTGGGCAACTGCGTGTCGAGAACATGCGAGGAGAGGCCGTCAGGCTCTCCGACGTAACAACGCTAAGTGAAAGTGACGGCCCTGCCGCGGTTCGTCGTGTAAATCGCGAGCGCGCAGTCCGCGTCGACGTAAACCTGAGAGGTCGCGACCTGCTGTCGTGGGTCAACGAAGCCCAGCAGAAAATCCGCGAGGGCGTCCCACTCCCGAGCAAATATCATATCGAGTGGGGTGGGCAGTTCGAGAACTTCGAGCGTGCCCAAGCCAGACTGCGTATCGTGATTCCGATTGTCGTCGGCATCATCTTCGGCATGCTCTTGCTCATGTTTCAGAGCGTGCGCATGACCATCGCGGTGTTTGCGACCGTGCCGCTGTCACTTACCGGCGGCCTTGCGGGGCTGCTCATGCGGGGCATGCCTTTCTCCTTGTCCGCTGCCGTTGGATTCATCGCGCTCGGTGGTATCGCCGTCTTGAACGGCGTCGTGATCGGCCAGGAGGTCCAGCGGCGGCTCGCCGAAGGCGCCGAAACCAGCCGCGCAATTGTCGACGGAACTGTCGCAGTAGCCCGCGCGGTCCTCACCACCGCGGCCGTGGCAGCTCTTGGCTTCATGCCGATGGCGCTCTCGACAGGTGCGGGCTCGGAGGTGCAGCAGCCCCTCGCTACTGCAGTCGCCATCGGCGTTGCGGTCGGCGCAGTGACGAGCCTCATCGTGCTGCCGGGCATCATGCTGCTCATCTTGCCCAAACACCGCGACCCAGAGGCCCACCCGCTGGCGCAGAGTGCTACTTGAGCCGATTCGTCAGACTCTGAAATGACCGCAAGAGCGACTCGTGCGTCGCCTTCGTCGCGGCCAGCTCACCGTCGCGCGCACGCACGTCGCTGTCGAGCGTCGAGGACAGGTAGACGCGGCCGCGAGCCCACGCGAGCGGACCCCGTGCAGTAGCGTCGCGCCGTAGAGTCTGCGCCTCGGCAAGCGCGGCGGAGTCCGCCTGGACCTCGGCGGCGATGGTGTCGCGCGCGGCCTCGACCTCACGGAGCGCCTCACGCACCCGCGGGATTGGCACCGTCGGATCTTCAGCGATCTTCTCGCCGAGTCGGGCGATGAAGCGCGGCTCTCCCATGACCCCCGCAGTGCTGAGCTTTCCACCGTGACTCATGACGTGCCTCCGAGCGCTTACGGCAAGCGTTGCACCCTACGCGCAGGGAGGCGTCCTCGCGACGCTTGGAGGCCTGCCATCGTGTCGGGACCTCCCGAGCGGACGGGACCTGTCAGGCTGATTTCGTTACTCGCCGGCAGGGAGGCCCTCGCGCGCGAGCCCATGCGCGCCGTGGTAGATAGCTTGCCCCGCGGCGGCGTGACATCTGGCCACGATCGAAGAAAAAAGCACTAGCGACAATCTTTGCCGAAACTGATAACGTCTTGGTCTTGCTGTGCAGGTGAGCGGTCTGGTAGGTGCGCCGCCGCACGGCCGTTGAATTCCCCACGCTAGGGCGAGGGCGCTCCCCTTAGTCGCGTGGCCACGGTAACGCCGCCTTGTTGAATAGCGCCCACACGGCTTCCTTCAAAACGATGCACGAGTTGTTCCAGAACATTCGCCGCCGTTGCTCACATGCAAACTGGTCGCGCGCTTCCCAGCTGGTCCGCAAAGGGGCCGTCGAGCCCGTCAAGAGCGACGAAGAGAGCGCCGCTTACGAGGTCCGCGCCCGCGGGGGCCGCGACACGTCGACCGCGACCCTCTTCTTCCAACGCGGCGACTGGGCATGCGAGTGCCCGAGCTCCGAAGATGTGTGCACGCACGTGGCCGCAGCGGGCATCTTCTGGAACAGCGCCAATCGGCCGGACGCCAACAAGCAGCGGGCCCCGGGCCACGTCGGCTATCGCCTCTCACGTGTCGAGGGCCGCCTCGCCCTGAAGCGGGTCATCGTCCAGGGTCGCCGCGAGACTCCCCTGACGGGCCCAATGGGCGAGGCCCAACAGCAAGACGGTATCCCAGAGTTCATCGCGACCCAGCAGGACCGGCAGCTCGAGTTGCTGCTCGGCGCGGCGGGTGGACCGATTCCGCAGAACATGATGGCAAAGGCACTCGACGCCCTATCGACGGTGCCCGACCTTTCGTACGGCGGTCGCCCCGCGAAGATCGGCAAGCCTTCACCCGGCATCTGTGTACGAGTCGAAGAGTGCGGGCTCGGCTTCAGGATGCGTCTCGAGCAAGATCCGCTCGTCAACGAGGTCTTTCAGAACGGAGCATTGCGTCGTGGCGTGAAGTTCGTGGCGCTCACGCCGCACAATCTCGGCGAGCGCATGTTCTATCAGCTGCGTACCGGGAAAATTTACGAGAAGGACGAGATCGGCACCTTGGTGGGCGAGATCTTGCCGGAGCTCGAGCTCAAGATCCCGGTTCACATCGACACCAAGAAGCTGCCGACACGCTCGACCGCGCTACGCCCGCGGGTCCACGTGGTCACAACCAACGAAGACGGTGACCGTTTGGGCGTGCTTGCGGAAATCGTCTATGGCGATCCGCCCAAAGCCCGCGTGGATGGGGACCGCCTTACCCTCATCGGGGACGCATCTGGCCCCGTTCGTGACGTGCCCGCCGAGAAGCGCTTGGCGCGTGAGATCGCGGCGACCTTCGAGGTCAACCCTGGCGAGAAGCGCATTTTCAGCGAGATGCGCGCGATCTCGCTCGCTGCCCGCCTGATGCATTCGCCTCCGGAAGAGGTCACCATCGTCGGTGATGCACACCATCGCTTCTTCGATGTTGGCACGCTCGATCCCGAGATCGAGATGAAGAAGAACGGTGACGTCGATATTTGGTTCGAGGTCAAAGACCGCGACGGCGGACGCATGGGCGCCGGCCGGGGTGTAGACGCCGCGGTGCTCCTGCGCGCCTGGCAGAGCGGCGCGACCATGGTGCCGCTGACCGACGGCGGCTTTGGCCGCATCCCCGCCGATTGGCTCGCCCGCTACGGTCATCGCGTTCGCGACTTCATCGCGGCGCGCGAGGCCATGGACGCCGAAGGCACCAAGGCACCGAAAGAGATGCGCTACGCGTTGTCGGCGGCGCTTCTCAAGTCGCTCGACCGACCGGTACCGCCCAAGTTCGACCGCCTGCGCGTCATCGTCGAGGACTTCGATGGCATCCCCAAGGCGAAGCTCCCGAAGCTCGCCGGCGAAGGCAAGCTGCGCGACTACCAGCGTCAAGGTGTCGACTGGTTGTCCTTCTTGCGCGAGGCCGAGCTGGGCGCCCTGCTCGCCGACGACATGGGTCTCGGCAAGACGTTGCAGACCCTCTGTACTTTCGAGGGTCGCGTCATCGTGGTCGCGCCGACGTCGGTGCTCCACAACTGGGAAGCAGAGCTCAAGCGCTTCCGCCCCAAGCTCAAGGTCGACCGCTATCACGGACCCGACCGCAAGCTCGATGCAGATGCCGACGTCACGCTGACGACCTACGCCATCCTGCGCCTCGACCAAGAAAAGCTCGAGCAGGTCGAGTGGGACATGGCGGTGCTGGACGAGGCACAAGCCATCAAGAACCCAACGAGCCAGGTCGCCAAGGCCGCCTATGCGCTGCAAGCCAAATGGCGCGTTGCGCTCACCGGCACGCCGGTCGAAAACCGACTCGAAGACCTGTGGAGCCAGTTCCACTTCATCAACCGAGGTCTGCTCGGCGGAAGGCAGGACTTCTACGAACGCTATGTGAAGCCGATCTCGGCAGGCGACGAAGAAGCCGGCAAGCGTTTGCGTGACCGGGTGCGGCCTTTCGTCTTGCGCCGCATGAAGAGCGAGGTCGCCAAAGAGCTGCCGCCGCGCACCGAAGTCGTGCTCAAGTGTGAGCTCGGCCAGGCCGAGCGCGAGGTGTACGACGCCGTCCGCGCCGCCACCAAGAAAGATGTAGTCAAGAAGCTCGCGGCTGGCGCCGGCACTCTTGCGGTACTCGAAGCGCTGCTGCGACTGCGCCAGGCGGCTTGCCACCCGGGACTCCTCCCTGGCCAGGGCGCCTTGAAGGACGGCTCGTCGGCAAAGCTCGACCTGCTACGCGAAACCCTCGAAGAGGTCATCGCCGAGGGCCACAAGGCGCTTGTTTTCTCGCAGTGGACGTCGCTTCTCGACCTGGTCGAGAAGCAGTTGAACGCCGCCAACATCAAGTTCGTCCGCCTCGACGGATCGACCACCGACCGCAAAGGCGTCGTCGACAGCTTCCAAGCCGACAACGGTCCGAACGTCATGCTCATCTCGCTGAAGGCGGGCGGCACCGGCCTGAATTTGACCGCGGCAGACAACGTTTTCATGCTCGACCCGTGGTGGAACCCGGCCGTCGAGGACCAAGCCGCCGACCGCGCCCATCGCATTGGCCAGCTACGCCCGGTCATCGTGCATCGCCTGGTCGCCGAGGACACGGTCGAGGAACGCATCATCGCCCTGCAGCTCAAGAAGCGTGAGCTTGCCGAAGCCGCGATCGGCAAAGGCAAAGCAGCGGCCTCCGAGATCACCAAAGAAGAGCTCCTGGCCCTCATCGAATGATGCGCGATTCTTGGCTACTCGTGACCGCTGTCGCGGTCTTCGCCACCGCTTGTCTCAAACGGCAAGAGCCGCCGCCGTTCGTCGATCCAGGTCCGAACGCCCACCACAGCGACCAAGTTGGCGATGACATTGACTACCGTGATCAGCCCGAGCGCATTGGCGGCGAAAGCGTAGGCAGTTACCCAACCGGCGGCGGCGGCGGCGTGCCCGCGCAAGGCGCCGGAGCCGGCCAGAGCATCGACGATGTCGAGGCGGGGGCCGGTGGCACGAGCGCAGCACCTTCCTTCACGGGGACTCAAGGCACCGGCCTCGTGCAGCTCGTGCGCAACGACATCGTCAAGGGACGCGAACAGGCGTTGGCGGCTGCTCTAAAGGACGCCGTCGCCAAGAGGTCTCAGGCGGACGGCGTTGGCTCCATTCCAGCCGACCTGATGGCCAAGTTCCGCAAGTACGTCACGCGCTACAAAATCATCCGCGAAGGCGCGACCGACGACGGCAACTACAAGCTCGACCTCGAGGCCGACATCGATACACAGCTGATTCGCGCCGACATCAGCGCACGGGTCGGGAACGCCCCGACGGGACAGACACTCGAGCTCCACGTCGAAAACGCTCGTAGAGCCCGCGACTTACGGGCCATCGGCGCGACCTTGCGCGCCGACCGCCGCGTCTCGGAAGTTCGCCAACAGAGCTTTGCTCGTAACCGCGCGGTCCTCGAGGTCGATACGACGATGGTCGCCGCCGAGATCGCCGAGCTCGTTCAGACGACCACGTGCGAAGACGGGGTCACCGTCACGGTCAGCGCCGTCACCGACCGCAGCGTCAAAGCCGCCATCGTTTTCCCCAAGGCGGAGTGAAGCGGCTCACGGCGCCTCGACGGTTTCGATTGCCTAAACCAGGCGCCTATGGCACGTGCCGCGCCGTGTGGTGCTTCCGGCGTTCGCTGGAAGCTTCGAAAGGGAACCCGGTGTGACTCCGGGACTGCCCCGCAGCGGTAAATGAGAACGACCTCCGCCATCGCGCACTGGGCCTAAACACCCGGGAAGCGGCGGATAGTAGGCGCACCGGCAACGGTGCTCGCTCACCAGTCCGAAGACCTGCCACACCGGCCTCGTCCACGATGGGGCCGCATGGTGTCTCCTTCATGCCGCGTGGGACGGCGCGAGGTCTTCCAAGGTGCTTTCTCCTCGATGGTGTCCGCCATGACGGGCGCTCTCCTCGCCATAGCGCTCACGGCGAGCGCCTCGGCGTGGGTCGAGATCCGCACCGGACAGCCCGCGACAGACGACCTAACCTACGCGGGCTACCCGGAAGGTCCTGGGAAACTCTGGATCGGCACCAATGCCGGTGAGGTCTACCGAACGACCGATGATGGCGCCACCTGGGAGCTGGTGTTTAGTCCACGGTCCTTGGACAACTTCATCGACCTGCGCTTGCGGACTCTGCGCGTACCTACGCTCAACCTCGACCTCCTACGCGATGCACGCACCGACGTCCCCGTACGCGATCGCGGTGGCAACACCCGACGCGTCCTCGATCTCGCCGGTCAGGCTCGCTCGCGCCAGCGTGAAACCGGCGCCCAGGTGTTGGGGGCCATCGTCGCGCAAGACATCCGCGACCCCGGTGACGTCTTCCAGGTCGTGAAGTGCTTCGACTACGTCTACGTGACCGCCAAGAACGGAGTCTGGCGCGGCTCGTCGGGCGCGCCCTGGCGCTTCGACCTCCTCGGCGTCGGCGGCGACCTCGGCGACGGCGATGCGGTCTGGGTCTCCTGCGACGCCAAGCGATCGGGACACCTCGTGGTGACCACGCCCATCGGCACCATGCTCGAGTCCGACGACTTCGGTGAAACGTGGCACCCGTACACGGCCGTTTTCGACCGCAACAGCCGCATCAGCTTCGCCATCTTCTTCGAGGGCCGTATCATGTTGCTCGCGCAGGGGCGTATCTACCGCGAGCGCGAGGACGGACGCGGCTTCGAGCCTACCTGCGAGACACAGGTCGACATGATCGAACCCAAGGTCAACTGGGTCTGGAATCGGCTGGGCCCGATCTTCGCCACCGGCATCGGGGGCGTCACAGTCTGCGATAGCGGTCGCGTCAAGCACTATCAGGGCGAGACGATGGCGCTCAACGAGATCTACTACTTCCAGACCCAAGGGGACCGCGATGAGCACGTCATGGTGGTGACCCCTGACGACATTTACGTATCGCATGACGGAGGCGAAACCTTCGAGCACGAGTTCCGGCGGCGCACCCAGAGCGCTATCGGCTTGGTACTCGTCGACGACCTCGCGACGTTTGCGGATACGACCGTATGGGCAGGCAACACCCTATGGAAGCGCGTCGACGAGAGGCGCGAGCCATCGTCCGGAACTTTCCTGGCGGAGCTCGAGCGCGAGGCGCCGCTCGCGACCGTCATCGACGCAGCGCTACGCAAGCACCAACTCGACGGGGGCAAGATCGCGGCGCGGCGTGACGATGCTCGCCTGCAAGGCCTCTTGCCGTTGGTTCGCGCTTCGGTCGCCTACCGGGACGGTGAAGCGCTAACGACGTTCTTCGATCGCACGATCGCTGGCGGCAGCCCCGACCACCGCGTCGGCGTCGCCGCACCCTATCGCGATGTCTGGACTGTGCTCGTCTTGTGGGACCTCTCCGACATCTTGCGCTCCCGCAGCTCAACCGACCGTGGCTGGGCGGACGTCCAGCGATTGCACCGCACCCTCGCCTACAACATCGAAGACACTTACCTGCGCTGGATGCAGACCAATGTGGCGCTCAAGGACGCGAGCCTGGACGCGTCGCAACGCGCAAGGCTCACGCTTTCACGTCGCGAGTCGGCGGCGTACCTCGACTACATGACCGAGGGACGCTTCCCCGTCTTCCAGCGAGGCGACCCGGGGTGGAGGTGAACGCGGTGAGCGATGAAAGTGAGCTCAGTCCGTTTTCGCGCGCGATCCTCGAGACGATCCGCGCGATCCCGCGTGGCAAGGTCGCGACCTATGGGCAGGTGGCAGCCGTCGCAGGCAACCCACGCGCCGCGAGACGCGTCGCGTGGCTGCTCTCGTCGTCGTCGCGCAAGCGCGATCTGCCCTGGCAGCGCGTCATCAACAGCAAGGGCGAGATTGCCTTCGACCGGGGGAGTCGAGCCTTCGCCCAACAGCGGGCCCTGTTGCGCGCCGAAGGCGTCCGCTTCAAGACAGCGACGGCCGTGGACCTCGCAACGTGTCAGTGGAAGCGTGACGGCTAGCGAACACGCTTCGCGCGCACGCTAAGCACCTGGATCCCAACGCTCGCGCTTACGGCGCCTACGGCCGGTCCGAGCCAGAGAGCAGCGTCGGCGCTTGTGAGGTACTGCGAGATACCCCAGCCTGCAACAGCGGTCGGTACGATGAAGTAGCTCATGGTGTCCCGAAAGCTCGCGAGTCGCGGATGGGTGTGGCCCTCCTTGCGGTACTGGTTCACGTTTTTCATCAACGTGTTCGTGAAGATGGTCGCCGCGAACCCACCCAGGCCCCAAGTTACCGCCCCGAGCACGGCGGAGTTTCGCGAACCGTCCATACCGCCGACCGCGTAGGCCGCACCTGCAGCGACAGCTGCGGGAAGCACGTAGCCCGCGACCGAGCCGACCTTGTTCAGCCAAATGCCGAGGCCTTCACCTAACGCGGTGGCCTGGAACGCAGCGAGCTTCGCCTTGGCCCTCGTCCCCATGGGCACGGGCGCGGCCTTCGGGGGCTCGACCGTCGCGGGGAGTTGCGTCGGAGGAGCTGGCTGGAGCGTGTTCAGATCGAGCGCAAATGCAGAACGTTGAGCGGAAGGCACTGCTTGGGAAGACGACATGAACTGCCCCAGATAGCTCGCGCGCGTGTTGCGCACGGATCCCATGTATCGGAGGCAACGCCGGCACGTTGCTGGCCGGCCGGTGCCGGATGATCACCGCGGCCGAGCGCACCCGCAACGCCGGACTAGGAGCCTCGGCCGGGGCGGCTGTATGCTGGTGCCGTGCTCGACCTCGCGTGGCCTTACGCGCTGTACGCCGTCTTGGGACTCCTGGTGGTCGCCCTCTTGCTGCGAGCCGTGCGCCGGCGCTTGGACGAGGGCGAGGTCCGCGCTCTCGAGCGTCGGTTCGAGCGGACCCTCGCCCGCTTCAAAGTCGAGATTGACCGCTTCAAGCTCGCCCGTAAGCGCGCCGTGCGTGACCTATTGAACTACGACCACGCCATCTGGACACATGTCGAGCAGCTCGCCGACAGTACGCGTCACGCCGAGAAGCTGCGTGTCGACGTGCATCGCTACGTTCACGAGATCGTCCCCTTCTTCACGCCGCTCTCCTATTACACGGTCGGGCAACGCCTCGCCCGCTGGTTGCTCTCGGCCCTCTACCGTGTCGATTTCCGGCCCGAAGACGTCGCGCGCATCAAGCAACAGACGAGCGCGAAACCCACGAGCGTCGTCTACGTCATGAATCACCGCTCGAACGCTGACTACGTCATTGCCGCTTACGTTCTGGCCGACCGCATCGCCTTGTCATTCGCGGTTGGCGAATGGGCACGGGTCTGGCCGCTCGAATACGTCTTCAAGAGCTTCGGTTCGTATTTTCTGCGGCGGGGATTTCGCGACCCGCTCTATCACACGGTGCTGCGTCGCTACGTTCAGCTCATCACCAAGAACGCCGTCACCCAAGCGCTCTTTCCCGAAGGCGGCTTGAGCCGCGACGGACGGTTTCGGGCACCCAAGATCGGCTTGCTCGACAACATCATCGGTTCGAAGGCCGACCGCACCTTCGAGCGTGAGCTGCTGTTCGTACCAGTGGCCATCAACTACGATCGCGTGCTCGAAGACCGCGCTCTGACCAACGAGCTCGGTCTCGAGAGCGGCCCCGCGCCGAAACGGCGCAAAACCGATATGGCGCGACAGGTGGTCGACATTTTCTTTGGCAACGTCGCGAAGCTCCGGCGCGGCCAGTTGCGCCGGCACGGCATCGCAGCCGTCCGCTTTGGCGAGCCGATCTCCTTCGACGCGTGGCACACCGGTCGCGGGGTCGACATATTCAATCTCTCGAAAGAAGAAAGACGAGGGCACATCGCGGAGCTCACCGAAACACTCATGGCGCGAATCGCCGCCCTAATGCCCGTGACGCCTCTATGCCTCGTCGCCAAAGCGCTCGTCGAAGGCCCACCGATGTCGCGGCTAGCGCTGCAAGAGCGCGTCGATGTCCTTGCCGCCGGCTTGCGGGAGCGCGGAGTCGAGGTTGTCGATCTCGAGCGGGGCACCGTCTGGATGGTGGATGGAGCGATCGAACGCTTCCGCTTTCGCAGACTCGTCACTGCTGACGACGAGGGCATCCTGACGGTGGTCGCCGGCAGCGAGCCCATCCTGCGCTACTATGCGAACAGCTTCGCCCACTTCGAGGATGGCGTATTGCCGCGTGTCGAGGGGCCGCGGACATCGTAGATGTTGACCCTCGCCCTGCTCGCGGTCGCTTCGTTCTTCGCCGGCCTTATTGACGCTGTGGCAGGTGGGGGTGGCCTGGTCACGGTGCCAACGCTCTTTAGCCTCTATCCTGACGCGGCGCCGGCGGCGCTCGTCGGGACCAATAAGGCAGGGGTCATCTTCGGCACGGGCGCGGCGGCATACCGCTATGTCCGACAGGTGCGGGTCTACTGGTCCTCGACGCTTCCGACGATGGTCTCCGCCTTCCTGTTCGCCATTGCGGGCGCGCAGCTCCTCAAGGAAGTCCCGGCCGAGCCTCTTCGCCGCGCACTACCCTTCGTGCTGCTTGCCTTGCTGCTCTACATGATCCTGAACAAGTCGCTTGGCCTCGTCCACGCGCCGCGCCAGCTTGGCCATCACGAGCGACTCCTCGGCATCGGCGGAGGTGCCATCATCGGCATGTACGATGGTTTCTTCGGCCCAGGCGCTGGCTCGTTCCTTTTGCTCTTGTTCGTGCGCGGCTTCGGCTACGACTTCTTGCACGCCAACGCCTCGAGTAAGCTGGTGAATCTCGCAACCAACGCAGCGGCCATCCTGCTCCTTGCGCTCGGAGGGCAGGTCTGGTGGCACATCAGCGTCGTCATCGCCCTGACCAACATCGTAGGGTCGATCGTCGGCTCACATCTGGCGGTGCGTTACGGCAGCGAGCTCATTCGGCGTGTTTTCATCGTCGTGGTGACCGCCTTGATCGTGAAGACCGCCTACGACGCTTTTACCTGAAGAGCGTGACCCCGATGGAAGCATGCAGGTTCGCGCCTTCGGCCCGCGTCAGGGCGGCGCGTAAGCGTTACAACTCCGACTTGACGCCACCCAGCATCCCGGAGAGCCTTGGAGAATGGCAACAAGCTCGCCCGATCTCTGGGCCCAAGCACAGCGTTGTATCACGGACAACAAGCCCAAAGAGGCGATCTGCTACCTCGCGGAGCTCGTCAGCACCGCGCCAGCCGATCGCAACGCGCGCATGTCTCTGGCAATGGCGCTCGGTGACGCGGGTAGTCCCGCCGGCGCTCTGAAGATCATGCGGGTTCAGGCCGAGCGTCTGGTTCACGAAGGCTACCTTTTGCCCGCTATCGCGGTCATTCAACAAGGCCTAGCACGATCGCCCGGAGAGAAAGGGCTCACCACGCTGCTCGACCGCCTGCACGTTCGTGGGGCCCACGCCAAGGCCGGAACACTCGCTGTTCCGCCACCGCTTCCTCCCAAAAAGAAGGACGCAGGGGCCGCCAACGCAGCGGAGCTGCTGCGCATGCCAGTCGAGGAGCGTGTCGCGAAAGCGACCGAAATCGGCTGCGAGATGCCAACCGCAGGACCCGCCGCAAAGCCGGTGCCGCTACCCCTCTTTGGCGAGCTCGACGCTGAGGCCTTCAAGGCCACCGTCAAGCAGCTCCACTACAAGCGAGCGACCCCGGGCACGAAGCTCCTCGAGGAAGGGGCCATCGGGGACTCGCTGATCATCCTCATCAGCGGCCATGTCGCCGTCTCGAAAGGCCAGACCGTAGTCGGGCAACTTCAATCGGGCGCCGTCATCGGCGAGATGGCGCTCATTACCCGCGCGCCGCGCAGCGCGACTGTCACGGTCTCCGAGCCGGTCGAGTATTTCGAGTTGAGCCGCTCCGACGTTGCCGCCCTGACGCAGACGCAGCCGAAGGTCATGCAAGAGCTCGCCGCGTATTGCCGCGGTCGTTTGCTCATGAACCTCCTCCGCACCTCGCCGGTCTTCAGCCACTTCGACGAACCGACGCGCATGTCGCTGTTGCAGCGCTTCCGCACCACGACCATCCAGCCTGGCGACCAGGTCATCACGGCTGGTCAGCAAGGTGAAGGTCTTTACGTCATCGCAACTGGCAAGGCACAGGTTCAAGCGCGCGACGCAGCGGGCAAAGCGGTACTTCTCGCGACGCTCGGGCCGGGTGACGTCTTCGGTGAGATCTCACTCGTCAAGCGCCGCCCCGCTACGGCGGACGTCATCGCCACCGATACGCTCGGCGCCATCGTGCTCCCGGCTGCCGACTTCCAGAAGGTGCTCAACGACTTTCCCGAGGTACACAAGTTCCTCGACAACCTGAGCGACAAGCGCATCGCTGCATCGCGTGATCTGGTCGGCGACGACGTGGTCATCGATCCTGACGATATCGTCGTTCTCTAAAGAGGTTGTTCCCATGCGCCGTCTCGGCTCGTTCCTCTTCCTCGCCGCCACGGCGTGCGGGACCAACCTCGGCTTGCCAACCAACGTCATCGTGACCTGCGGCGAAAGGTCGGAGTGCCCCAGCGGTCTCGTCTGTGTAAGCGGACTCAACCGCTGCGTTACTCCAGGAACGGCTTGCGTCGCCGACGTCGGTGGGCGGTTCGTCCCTGCTGCTGACGGCAACGTCTGCGACCGCGGGAGCGGTGGACAGGGGACTTGCCGGGGCGGTCTATGCCTCAACATCTGCGGCGACGGGTTCCTCGACCCGGGCGTTGAGCCCTGCGACGACGGGAATAGCAACAACGCGGACGCATGCACCAACACGTGCGCACTCAACGTCTGCGGCGACCGCTTCGTGAACGCGGGCGTCGAGGAGTGCGACGACGGCAACGACGACCCAAACGACGGTTGCCACCAGTGCGCTCTGGCGGTGTGGGATGCGACGCTCGTAGTTGAGGCCAACGAGCTTCCAGGCAGTCCTCTGTCACTTGGTCTCAGCCGGCCCGTGGGCCTCGCACACGATGGTGCTGGCAATCTCTACTTCGCCGACGCTGATCGGCGCGTCATCTACAAGCGCGATGTCGCCACCTCTCTCATCACCGCAATCGCGGGCACCGGCGACACACGCGCCGGCGCCTTCTACCCCGGCATCGCCCCAACGCAGCTCTCCTTGGCGAGCACCTCCGGAGTCGCAGCCGCCGCCGACGGCACGTTGTTCTTCTCGGAGAGCTCGGCCGCGAGGGCGCGGATCTACCGCATCCGCCCCAACGGCGACTTCGAAGTCTTCGCGGGGAGTGGGCCGCGCTGCAATGTCGCAAGCGATCCAACCTGCGGCAACGACGGCCTCGCGGCATACGCTGCACTCTTAGGCCCAGGCGCGCTGGCCTGGGACGAACCCAGCCAGCGCCTCTACTTCGTCGATGGTCGCACCGTTCGCGTTGTTGCGGGGGGCTACGTCTATCACGTGGTTGGTGATGGTCGAGACTGCCTGGGCGGGAGTTGTCCCGACTGTCCGCGCGATGGCATAGGCCAGGTCTCCGCCGCTTGTGGTGATGGTGCCCCTGCTACGGATGCGCCGGTGATGCGTATCTCCCACGTGGCCGTCGACCCGGACGGAGCGCTCTACTACTCCGACGCCGCAATGCACCGCGTGCGTCGTGTCGACCCGGTCACCGGCAACCTGCAAACAGTGGTTGGCACCGGTGCGTTGTGCGCAACCGACCCATTCCCGCAAGCGTGTGGCGATGGGGCCCCTGGAATCGAGGCACGGCTCAACTCACCCGCCGGCATCGTTGCAGGCACCGACGGTGCCCTCTACATCGCAGACTCCGAGGCGGGGGGACGCGTGCGCGTCTTGCGCAACGGAACGATCGCAACCCACGCAGGGCAAACCGTGAGCTGTTTCGTAGACGGCAACTGCCTGAGCGCGGATGGCCCCAGGCTTACGACGCAGTTCTTTCGTCTCGAAGCCCTGAGCTTCGACCCGACCGGCCGCTTACACCTCATCGACGAGCTCAACCGCATCGTCCGCGTCATCGACGGCGACACAGTCACGACGGAGATCGGCAATCGCACCCCACTCACCAACCCCGAGGGACGCGAGGCCATCGGGGCGAACCTCGCGGTGAGCATGACGGCGGCCGACAGTGCGGGCAACCTCTACGTCTTGGTCTCCGGCTTCATCTTTCGTGTCGACGCGGTGACCGGGCTCATCGACCACATCGCCGGCATCGGCGTCGGCTCGGATGGGTTTGCCTGTGACGCAGGGAGCTGCGGCACCGACGGCCCCGCTGTGCAGGCGTTTCTCGGCTTCATCAGTGACATCGCAGTCCTCGATAGCGGTCAGGTGTTCATCGCCGAGAGTGTTATCTCGCGCGTACGGCGCATCGACGCTGACGGCATCATACGCAACGTCGCCACCGGAGTCGGTGTGACGGGCATCGACGTCTCGGCTGGCTGCAAGCTCTACCTGACGAACGGTAACACGATTGGCCTCGTGACCAACGCTTGCACCACGCCAAGCGCCGTGACGTCGGTCGCCGGAACCGGCGACTGGGGTCTGGGCACCGAAAACGGCTCGGCGACGACACGCCTATTGGCATGTCCCAGTGACGTTGCGGTCGATCCCATGAACGACAGCAACTTCGTCATCGCGGACCTCGACAACTGCAAGGTACGCCGCGTCGCGGCGGGCAACATGACCACGCTCGTGACCGGTACCAACAGTGACTGTACACGCCCGCCGACCGAGCCCGACGGAAGTACCCCGCAGGGCGGGTGCGGGGAATGGGTGCAGGGCCTCGGCACTCCACCGGCTCTGCCGTTCGTCATTCCGTTCAGTGTGCGCTACGCGAGCGACGGAACACTTTACATCCGCGACTACGCGCGCATCGCAACGCTGCGGCGGACCGCAGCGGGTGCCCTAACCAACTACTTCCCTGCTCCGCAGACATTCAACGACAATCTCGATCACGACGCTGGCGACCTCGGTCCGTTCACCAGCGCGACGTTCAATTCGGTCCAGAACGTTTCGCACGACCCGCATGGCAACACCTACGTCGCGACGTTCGGTGGTCGCAGTGGAAGGGTTCGGCGCATCGACGCGAGCTCGAGCATCATCACGACGATCGTAGGCGCCGATCTCGGCACCACGGGCTCGTTCGAGCTTGCAACGCTCGGCAACGCGGTCGAGGCCACGATACTGGACGGCGCATTGTTGGTCGCCAGCGGCAGCATGGGACGCGTCCGTCGGGCCAGCTTTGCGGACCAGCGCGTGGCTGTTGTTGCAGGCTACCAAGGCGGTACGGCGTCGAGCAGTACGCCTGTAAACGCCCGCTATAGCGAGCTCTTCGGCAACGCCGCCGGGATTGCGTTTGACGCGACGGGGCGAGACTTTTTCGTAAGCGACGAGACCAACAACCTCATCCGCGCCATCGACGCGACCAGCGCCGAGCCTGCGGAATGGACCAACGTTCTTTATGCAGGGCGCCTCGACTACGGCTTCGTCGACGGTCCCGGCGTCATCGCGCGCTTTAGCCATCCCGCCGGCCTTGCCTTCGATCCGGCCGCACGCCGCTTGTATGTCGCCGACACCTCGAACCAGGTGGTCCGTGCGATCGCGGTGGACGACCCAGCGCACACGGTCACCACCGTGGCGGGGACACCGGCCTTCGAAGGTGACAGCGGCGACGACGGCCCGGCCGTCCAGGCAAGGCTGTCGAACCCGCGCCGACTCGCTGTCGCGGGCGACGGAGCGCTCTATATCGCCGACTCCGGAAACCGTCGCATCCGTCGCGTCGGGAACGACAACGTCATCACGACTGTCTTCGACTACGGCGACCCCGTCCGCGTGCTCGGCGACGACGGTACGCGCGTCGACATCACCGACGTCCGCGGTTTGATGGTCGACAGCCGTAGCAACCTCTGGATCGCAGCGGGGGCCTATGTGCTCGTCCTCGGTGGAGACGGAGACCAATCACCGACCGGCGGGCTGCCTGCCCTCATCTACGGCGCCGATCGAAGCGCTCCGCCCGAAAGCATCACGGCCTGCATCGCAGCACTCGCGGAAGACGGATCCACCATTCTCGCGGCCGATGCCTGCGCTGGTGTTCTGGTGCGATTGAGCCGAGCGCAGTAGGCTTGTTTCATGCGCCTCGATAGACCCATTGCCTTGAGCCTTGCGCTGCTTGCCGCTTGCACGACTCCCGCATTCGACGGGGGAGATTACGGCGACAGTGAAGAACCCGCCGAGATGCGCGGCATGGTCGCGGCCCACAACCAAGCTCGCGCGAATGCCCTGCCCTCGCCCGGGTCGCCTCTGACGCCGCTCGCGTGGTCGTCCACCATAGCGGATGTCGCTCAAAGCTATGCCGAGCGCTGTCGTTTCGAGCATTCGGATGGCGACCTGGGCGAAAACCTCTACGTTGAATCAGGCCAGACGGCGAGCCCGGCGGAGGTGGTGGCTTCGTGGGCGTCCGAGATTGCGTTCTACGACTATGCGGCCAATAGCTGCGCGCCCCGCGAGCAATGTGGCCACTACACACAGATCGTCTGGAGCGACACACGACGCGTCGGTTGTGGCCGGGCGCGTTGTACGAGTAACTCCCCCTTCGGTAACGACAATCCCTGGAACAACTGGGTATGCAACTACGACCCGCCGGGTAACTTCGTGGGCCAACGCCCCTATTGATGATGCGACTCCTCGTTCTTGGCGCTGGCGCTATCGGCGGCTACTTTGGCGGCCGCCTTCTCGAGGCAGGCGTCGACGTGACCTTCCTCGTGCGTGAGGGACGGGCCAAGCAGCTCCGCGAGCGCGGTCTGGTCATCGAGAGCCCGGTTGGGAATGCCATCCTCTCCGCTAGAGCTCTCACGCGCGCAGAGGGCAACTACGACGCGGTCATCCTCACGTGCAAGTCGTACGACCTGGAGGACGCCATCGGTGCCGTTGCGCCGGCCGTTGGACCCTCGACGCTCGTCCTGCCGCTACTCAATGGCATGCGTCATCTCGAGGCTCTCGACCATCGCTTCGGCGAGCCCCGCGTCTTGGGTGGACTTTGCCATATCGGAGTCACCATGGAGGCCGATGGGACGATTCGTCATCTATCCGCGCCAGCGTTCTTCGCGGTCGGGCCACGACTGCCGACCCAGGCCCAAGCCGCACAAGCTCTACACGTCGTGCTCGCCCGTGGTGGCTTCACGCCGCTCTACAGCGAGGTCATCCTGCAGGAGATGTGGGAGAAGTTTTACTTCATCGCCGCCTACGCTGGCCTCACCTGCCTCATGCGAGCGCCTATCGGCGTCATCATGGCCACGCGGGATGGCGAGCGCCTGGCGGCGGAGCTCATGGCCGAAACCGCGGCGGTGGCCACCGCCTCGGGACACCCGCCCCGCGCGGACTTCGTGCGACGCTCGCTGCGTACGATGACAGAAAAGGGCTCGCCGGCGACGTCGTCGATGTTGCGCGATGTCTTGCGGGGTGCGCCCACCGAACACGCCCATGTGATTGACGACATGCTGGTGCGCGCCAACGCGCTAGGGATTTCGACTCCCATTCTGCGCATCGTCAGCGCGCATCTGCAGGCCTACGAGGCCCACCGGACGCGTTGAAGATCGCGACCTTCAACATCAACGACATCAATAAGCGCCTTAAGAACCTTCTGGCGTGGCTAGCGAGCACGCGCCCGGACATCGTCTGCCTGCAAGAGATCAAGTGCTCCGCCGCGGCGTTTCCGAAGGACGCACTCGAGAAGGCGGGCTACGGAGCGGTCTTTAGGGCGCAGGGACCTCATCACGGAGTCGCCATCCTGTCGCGCGGAGGGACGCCACTCGAGACGCGCCGAAGTCTCCCTGGCAACGAAGATGACAACGAAGCCCGTTACATCGAAGCCGCGGTGAGCGGCCTGCTCGTAGGATGCCTCTACCTCCCGAACGGCAATCCCCAGCCGGGGCCGAAGTTCGACTCCAAGCTACGTTGGTTCGAGCACTTCAACGCCCACGCGGAGGAGCTCGTTCGGCAAGCGATCCCGGCGGTCCTCGCTGGGGACTACAACGTCGTTCCGACTGACTTCGACATCTATTCGCTGCATGCGTATCTCGACAACGCGTTGGTGCAACCAGCGCCACGTAAGGCCTATGCGCGCCTGTTGCGGCAAGGCTGGACAGACGCTGTGGCGGACCTGAATCCCGGCCAACGCATGTACACGTTCTGGCACTACGAACGAAACCGCTGGGGACGGGACGCCGGCCTGCGGATCGACCATCTCCTGGTTTGTCCTGCACTTTTGCCGCGGCTATTGGCCGCTGGGGTCGACCGCGAGGTGCGCGGCCAGCCAAACGCAAGTGACCATGCGCCAGCCTGGACCGAGCTTGATGTCTAGGAGGGTCTAGACCTCTACGCGCCTTGTGATACGAGGGCGCGCATGATCACGGTTACCCAGTTCAATGTCACCCAGCTCATCACTGCTCGCGAGCTCATCCCGCCGTCGACGGCGGGTAAAGGCAAGGGCAAGCAGAAGCAGGACCGGCGCCCGAAAAATGGCGCGCAGGCCGCGGAACAGCCCGGCGCCGAACAGCCGGCCAACACCGAGACCGCTGCCGCCGAGGCAGCGGCCGGCGAGACCGGCCCCGACCAGCCGAGCGAGCAAGGCGCGCCCAGCGCGGCTCCTGCCGACGAAGCAGTGAACGCTCAGGCAGCTCAGCAAGAGGCAGTGGCGGCCGCGCCGAGCGCGGAGCAGGAGAGCCCCGAAGCCGCCGGCGCCGAGCAAGCGCACGCCGAGTCTGGCTCCGGCGGAGCCGAGGCGGAAGATCCTGCCACCGCCAAGGCCAAAGCCGACGCCGAGCTCATTGCCAAGCTGATGGAGAAGTTCTCGTACGACGAGAAGAAGGCGAAGATCCTACTCGACGCCGTGCGCATCTCGGGTCGCGTTCTCGACCGCGTGCGCGCCGTGCGCGTCATCGAGCAGAAAGACGCGCCCGCCAACGCCGTGAAGGAAGGCGACTTCGCTTACATCGTCGACTACAAGATCGATCCGGTCGCGCGTAGCGACCGCCGCGGCGGACGCGGTGGCAAACCGGGCGGTCGCGACGGCGGACGTGGCCGTGACGGCGGAGGAGGAGGTCGCGGCTTCGGCGGGCCCGGCGGCGGTGGTGGCCGTGGTCCTGGTGCTGGTGCTGGTGCTGGTCGGCCTGGAGGCAACAAGCCGGCCGAGACCAAAGACGGCGTCATCGATCTCTCGGGTCCCTTCTCGATGGATGCCGTGAAGGAGGATCGCCGCCGTGAAGCCTTCGAGGAGCGCCGTAATCGCGGTCGAGGCGGCCCGGGGGGCGGTCGCGGTCGCCCCGCTGGCGGCCGTCCCGGAGGGGGGCGGCCGGGAGGGCGGCCCGGTGGTCGGCCTGGAGGTCGCCCAGGCGGCCCAGGCGGCCCGCGCCCGCACCAGGGTCCAGGCAGCCCGCCGCCGCAAGCCCTCGGCCCCGATGGCCAGCCGCTGCGCGCCGAAAACGGCTGGCCCGTCGAG
>JALHOP010000019.1 GCA_022842935.1 Myxococcota bacterium | reverse complement strand
GCGGTCGCGGACGTGGTCCTGCCGCCGGCCCTCGACAGCAGACGGCGCCCGGCACCGTTCCAAACCCCTTGCTGGCCGCGCAGGCCGCCCCGGGTGGCGCTCCTGGTCAGCAAGGGCCGGCGCTTGGGCCCGATGGTCAACCCCGTCGTCGCCGTCGCCGCGGCGGCCGCGGTCGTGGTCCCCGTCCACCACAGAACGGGCAGGCAAGCGCCCACGCGCCAGGCGAAAACGGCCAGCGTCCGCCCCAGCAAGCACAGGGTGGCGAGGGGCCGGCACCGGCACCAGTCGGGCCCCAGGCGCAGGGATCAGAGTCCAAGAGCGAGGCATAACGCCATGGCGGACGTACAGCGCGGCGACACGCGAATCTACCCCAGCCCGACCCCCGTCGACGGCGACGCCGAGGCGCGGGACGGCTGGGGGTTCGCGGACACGCGCTTCGTCGTACAACCCAACCAAGCGGTCGTTCTCACTGGCAAGCGCTATGCATTGTGCGGTGACGAGCTGCCGACGCTCATGCCGTGGTTCTCCAAGATGCTGGAGGCGCCGCTCTCCTACGAGAACCGGCACCCGGCACAGTACCCGCCAGCGATCCCGCGGGCACTCGAGGCCCCCGCTCTTCTCACCGAGCTCCGGCAGACCTTCGCCCCCGAGCAGATGTCGACGGAGCCCGAGGTTCGCTTGCGTCACGGCCACGGGCACACCGGCGGCGAGATCTGGGCGATACGCTATAACAAACTAACGCGGGTGCCCGACCTCGTCGTTTTCCCGACCGGCCACGATCAGGTCGTCGCGCTCGTACGCGCCGCGAAAAAGCACGGTGCGGTGCTACTGCCTTTCGGCGGCGGAACCAACGTGACAGAAGCGCTCCGCCTCTCCGAAGACGAGAAACGCTTCGTGATCGCGGTCGACATGCGCCGCATGCACCGCGTGTTGTGGATTGACCCCGTCAACCACACCGCCTGCATCGAAGCGGGGGCCACGGGCCGCCACATCGTGAATGAGCTTGCGCGCCATGGCTTCACCATGGGCCACGAGCCCGACAGCCTGGAGTTTTCGACGCTCGGCGGCTGGATCGCCACCAACGCTAGCGGCATGAAGAAGAACCGCTACGGCAACATCGAAGACCTCGTGCTCGACGTGCAGATGGTCACGAGCCACGGCGTCATCGAGCGCCCCCAGGTCGGACCACGCGAAAGCATCGGCGTCGCCCCCAAGAACCTCGCCTTCGGCAGCGAGGGCAATCTCGGCATCATCACCACCGCGGTCGTGAAGGTCTTCGCGAAGCCCGCGGTGCAACGTTATGGCAGCGTCCTGTTTCCCAGCCTCGAGGCCGGCCTCGCGTTCCTCTACGACTTGCAGGCCGCAGGTGTGGTGCCAGCGAGCGTGCGCGTCATGGACGCCGTGCAGTTCCAGTTCGGCCAGGCCCTGAAGCCCGCCAACCACAGCACCTTCGCCCGAGCCAAGAGCGCGCTCGAGAAGCTCATCGTCTTGAAGCTCAAGGGCTACGAGGTCGACAAGCTGTCGGTCGCGACCATCGTCTTCGAGGGCACGGCGGCTGAGGTTGCCTATCAGGAGAAGCTCCTTTACCCGATTGCCAAGAAACACGGAGGGATGAAGGCCGGCGCCACCAACGGGGAGCGCGGCTATCAGCTCACCTTCGGCATTGCGTACATCCGCGACCTCACGTTCGAGCACTGGGCAATCGCCGAGAGCTTCGAGACGAGCGTGCCCTGGAGTCGCGCGATGGAGCTCTACGAACGCGTCCGCGATCGCATACGGAAGGAACATGCTGCCCGCAAGCTTCCGGGTAAGCCGTTCTTCACCGGGCGCATCACGCAGGTGTACCCAACCGGCGTCGCCATGTACTTCTACATGGGCTTTTACGCGAAGGGCGTCGACGACCCGGTGCGCATGTACACCGAGATCGAGCACGCGGCCCGCGAGGAGATTCTTGCAGCCGGTGGGTCATTGTCGCATCACCACGGCATCGGGAAAATCCGACAGGACTTCCTGCCGTCCATCTACTCCGAGGCCGCCATGACCGTCAGTCGCGAAGTGAAGAAAGCGCTCGACCCGGCGGATGTTTTCGGCGCGGCCAACCACGGCGTCTCCGGACAAGTCCGCTTACACGATTTCGAGGATGCCGCGCGCAGACAAGTGCGCTAAAACACGCCGCGCATGCGGGCATCGCGCGTCGTCGGTTTCACCGTTCTGGGTCTTGCCATCATGGTCGCCGCGACCGCGATGACTGGCTACATGCGTTTCGCGGCGCGGCGCGACAAAAAGCACAGCCCTCCCTCCTTCGTGGTCAAGACCGCTGATGACCCAGACACCCTCGCCCGTGGCGAGCACATCGCCCGGACGATCGGTGGCTGCGCCGAATGCCACGGCAGCGACTTCGGGGGCCAGGTCATGGAGGAGGATCCCATGTTCGTCATGGCTCCGCCCAACATCACCTCGGGGAAAGGCGGCGTCGTGCGGGACTACCATGGTGACGATTGGATGCGCGCCATCGCGTACGGCGTGCATCGCGACGGCCGCTCGCTTCTCGCCATGCCGTCCGAAGAGCTCGGCAAGATCTCCGACGACGATCTGGCGGCCGTGGTCAGCTATCTATCCCAAGTCCCCGCCATCGACCGCGACGTCCAGCCAACCCGTCTCACGGCGCTGGGGAGCGTCGTGCTTGGTCTCATGGGAGCGCCAATCTTCGCCGCCGAGCTTGCAGCTGACCGGAAGGCACCGGAGACGACCCCAGAGCCCGGCGAGACCAAGGCGTACGGCGCCTATCTCGTCGCTGTCTGTCACGGCTGTCATGGCCCCGCGCTCAAGGGCGGCATTGCTACCCATCCGGGCGCGCCAATCTCGGCCGACATCTCTCCGTCCGCCATGGCGTCGTGGACCTTCGATGAGCTCGAAGCGGCCCTTCGCCAAGGCAAGCGCAAGAGTGGCGGCATCATGAACCCCAATGAAATGCCTTGGGGCACGACGAAGAACTTCACGCCGGCCGAGATGAAGGCCGTTTGGATGGCGCTGCGAGACGAGGGCACCTGACCCCTGAAGCGTCACTGCCCCGCCCTGCTACCCCACGTGAGTGTTCGTGCGGTCCTGAAGTTTTTCGCCGGCTTTCTCGAGCGGGCTAAGGCGAAGCAGCGTCCAGGCAAGCCAACCTGCCTGGCGGATGATGGTTCCATCGGTTACGACTGGCAGCTCGGAGGCCAATGCAAGCGCTGGCGGTCGTTTCGGGCCCGCTAAGGCAAAACGTCGAACGATCCTGCCAAGGGTTGTGAAACGTACCGTATTGGCTTAGTGGCCTCGCACCCATGATGTTCAAACGGACCCCAGCCGCGCTCGGCATCATCGCGCTCGTCGGCATGGCCGCCTGCGACGGCAAAATCTCGGAGACGGGACTCGACCGCTGCACCTCCCCGCAGCAGTTCTTCGAAGAGCAGGTCTGGACGCCGGTCATGGCCGACACCTGTGCCACCTGCCACTACTCCGACGGCATCGCGGCTTCGACGCGCATGAAGCTGCGCACCCCCAAAGAGAACGAAACGATTAGCCAAGAAGATCTCGCCTACAACCTCGAGCTCGTCCGTCAGGTCGCCAAGATCGACTACAAGGGGAAATCGCTGCTCTTGGCGAAGCCCATCGGTGAGCTCAACCACGGCGGCGGCGTTGTCCTCGAGCGCGGCTCGGTTGGCGTCCGAGCCTTGGAGCGCATGGCGGCCATCCTTGCCGACCCCACCATCTGCTCCGAGACCAAGCGCTGCGACGAGGTCGCCGTCTTACCCGCTCGCCTCTGGCGCCTCACCCCGAGCGAGTATCAGACGAGCATCGAAGCGGCGTTGGGTGAGCCCGTCGACGTCGCGAGCCGCATTAGCGCGGACGAACGCGTCTATGGTTTCTCGAATAACTCGGCAGTCCTCGACGTGAGCGATGTGACCACCGAGCAGTACATGGCCGTCGGCGAGACCGTCGGTGCCAGGGTGGTCGCCCGTCTCGCCGAGCTCGCCCCCCAGAATGGCTGTCAGGAACGTGACTGCGCGAGACGCTTCGCTCGGAGCTTCGCCGAGAAGATGTTTCGCAGGCCACCGACCGACGCCGAGGTCACGAGCCTCATGACCCTCTACGACATTGGACGCGACACGGGGGCTTATGCGGACGGCATTTCGCTGCTCGCCCAGGGCATCGTGCAAGCGCCGCAGACGCTCTATCGTTCTGAGCTGGGCTCCGAAGACGTCGGTGTATCGACCCTCACGACCGACGAGATCGCGACCAGCCTCGCCTACACGCTCACCGGGGCACCACCCGATGAGCAGCTCCGTGCGGTCGCAGCCGATGGCGCCGAGCTCGCGAAAGCGGACGTACGGCGCGCCGAAGCCGAACGCCTCATCGACAGTCCGGGTGGTCGCCGTCGCATGGTGCGCTTCGTGATCGAGTGGCTGGGTCTCACCGAGCTTTCTCACCTCGAAAAGGACACGACGGCCTACCCGCAGTTCACTGACACGTTGCGCGACGCCATGCAGGCGGAGACCGAGACCTTCGTCGAGAGCGTCGTTTTCGACAACGAGGGCACCTACACGGCCCTGATGAGCGCGCCGTATTCGTACGTGAACGATGAGCTCGCAAACCTCTACGGTGTCAGCGCGCCCGGCGGCCCAGCCCTAGTGCGCGCGGACCTGCCTGCCGCTGACCGCGCAGGCATCATCACGCAGGCGTCGGTGCTTGCGCTCTATGCTCACGCCGACCAGAGTGGTCCTGTTTTCCGTGGTAAGTTCGTCCGCCAAAACATCCTCTGCCAGCAGTTGCCGCCACCGCCCAACGTCAACGTCATCGTGGTGCCGCCCGCCGACCCCGCCCAGACGACGCGCGAGCGGTTTGCGGCGCACACGAGCCAGCCGGCGTGCGCTTCGTGCCACGCGCTCATTGACCCGATCGGCTTCGGCTTCGAACGCTACGACGGGATCGGCCGTGCCCGCGAGGTCGAAAACGGTCGCCCCGTCGATAGCTCAGGCTACCTCGACGGCGCCGACGGCGTTTCACGCGACTTCAACGGCGGAGCCGAGCTCGCCCGCCTGCTCACCTCGAGCGAAGAGGCCAAGAACTGCTTCGTCACACAGTTCACCCGTTTTTCGCAGGGTCACACCGAGACCGTGGACGACGTCTGCGGCATCAATCAGTCGACGGAGACCTTCAAGGCCAACGACACCAACATCCGTGAGCTCGTCCTCAACATGGTCAGCTCCGACAACTTCATCCGCCGTCGCGCGGCGCAGGGGCAGTAAATGCGACGCAAGCCGTCACGCCGCTCGTTCTTGAAGACCATGGGCTCGGTGAGCCTCGCGCTGCCTTTCGCGCGTCTGCTCGAGAGCTCGATTGTGCATGCGCAGAGCGCGCGACCGCGTCGTCTGCTCATTCTCATGTCGCCGCACGGCAACCTCATCAACTTCTGGCGCCCTCAGGCAGTCGGGACCGATTTCAACATCGACTACGCCAACTCGATGTTGGGGCCGCTGCAGCCCTTCAAGAACAAGATCGTCGTCCTCGACGGGGTCGACTACAAGGTGCTCTACGAGAAAGCGACGACTGGCCACGACTACGGCCACTGCACCTTTCTCACGGGCACGGCACCCGCACCGCGCGGAAGTGAAGTCTACCCCACCGGCCCGTCGATCGATCAGGTAGTAGGCGAGCACCTGGCTGGAATTTGCCCGCGCGACACCCTCTCCCTCGGCGTCTTTCGGTTGGGTGGGACAACGAACGCCAACTCGATGATCTTCAATGCGTCGGGCGGGCGCGTGCAGAGCCTCATCGATCCCGCTGCCATCTATCCGATGCTCTTCGACGGCGTCGTTCCCCCCGGAGGCGGCACCACTCCCCCAGACCCAGCCGCGACAGCGGAGAGTAGACGCAAGCTCGCCCTGGTCACCTATCTGAACGGTGAAGCGAACCGACTCCGCCCGCGCCTCGCGGGTCTCGAGCGCCAAAAGCTCGAACACCACATCGAGGCGCTCGCGGCTATCGAGCGCCGACTCGGCGGGCCCAAGAGCGGCAGTAGCGCTGGCGCGAGCTGCGACCCCGGTCTCATCAGCGGAGGTAGCCTGGACCCGCGCGCCGTGGACAACATCCCTGCGCTCGTCGACCTGCAGTTCGACATCATCGCGCAAACGTTCGCGTGCGATCTGACGCGCGTCATCAGCTTCCAGTTCTTGCAGGGCGGCGACCCAGCGCCCATGCCCTGGATCGGCCTCACCGGCGATATGCACGACGGGCTCGCGCACCTGGCGAGCGGCACCAACGCGGCGGCAATGAAGCTCATCCAGCTGCAGCGCTGGTACACCACCAAGGTGGCCGAGCTCTTCGCGCGGCTCGACGCCATCCAGGATCCGCAGGGCGGCACGGTGCTCGACAACACCGTCGTCCTCTGGGGCAACGAGCTCGGCGATCCGTCGATGCACAGCTCGATCAACATCCCGATGATCATGGCGGGCGGCGGCGCCGGCGCCTTCGTCACCGGGCGGCATATCCGCTATAGCACCAGCGCCGAGCCACGTTGCTCTGGCGTCTATGGCAATTGCCCGACCACCGACCCCTTCCGCGACCAGACAGCACACAACCAGGTGCTCACCTCGATCGCACAGATGTTCGGCATCGAGGTGAACCACTTCGGCGACGAGAAATACACCGGCACGGCGCCAGGCCTGATGTCGTAGCTAGCACACGCGGCGAAAGGCAACGGCGTCGGTTGGTGTTCCGTTTACCTCTTCGCTGTACACGTGCGCGAAGGTTGCCATGCCCGCGATCTATTTGCGTTTCGATTCCTCGCATGAACGTGAACTGATGGAAGCCGCGGGTGCCGTTGAATTCAATGTCGTTCTGGACGATCGAATTAACAGGGTCGCGACCAGCCTTGGCCTTTGCACACTAGATGACATGGTCGGCGTCAGCGAAGGCGAGTGGTCCGATGTGCTCGACGCCATGCCGCCGCACCTGCACGAGCACTGGTCGCCCGACAAGTCACCATGGTTTTCCTGCGATGATGGGATCGCGTGGGGGCGTCGCCTCATCGCCTACATTGCCGACCACCCTCAGGAATTCAGCGACTGGCCATCGCATCAATCCGACGCAACCGAAGAATTGCGGACATTCGTCGACGTTCTAGAATCCGTCCGGTCGACGGGCGTCAACTTCCAGCTTTTCTACGCCGCGTAAGCGCTAGGCGTGGCGTAGCCCCAAGCCGTGAGCCTAGCGGCGCGCCAAATCGCCCGTCCAGCTCCTGATGCCGACGTGGTAGTGCATGCGGTGTCCGCCGATCTGGAACATCGTAAAGCCAAGACTGCGGCCGTAGGTCACGAGCTCTGGGTTCGACGAATAGATGAAAGCGACGCTACTCGCGAACGGCTGCATGGCGAGAAGCTCTTGCTTGCGCTCCTCGAGCCACTCCGCGCGCGTCTGCCCTTCGGCCTGATCCGGGTGGGTGAAATCGAGCTCCATGCCGACCTCATGCCCCGCGTGAAACGGGTGCGGCCCGCCCTCACGAAGACTGTTGTCGTTGGCGAGCACCTCGGAGTCGGCGCGAATGGTGCGTAGATTACGCGCGAAGTCGATGACGAACTGGCGCGCGCGCTGCGTACCCCAGCTGGTCACGTACGCGCCCGGCGTCGGCGTGTGGTAGTTGCGCAGGCCGATCGAGGGGTCGGACTGCAGCTCGCCCCAGCGCGGACCGTCGACGAGATGGGGAGTCTCTTCGGGCGTGCCGAACAGCGAACGCGTCATCATCGCGCCAGGCACCAGGGTCGCCGAGCCACCCGCGCGTTCATGCAGCCCGCGATAGGCGGCGTTGTAGAGCTGCACGGCGGCCTGCGTTGTTGCGTCGTAAGTGCGCAGCTGCGTTTCGTCGATGTAAAAACCACGCGCGAGCAAAGCCCGCTGCACGCGTTCGACGTCTTCGGGGCTGTTGCGATGGCCTGTGGCGCGACGCACCGAGCGGTTGCGCTCACGCACCATCGTGAACTCCGGAGCAACGGTGCTCGCGATGGTGGCTTGAGCTGGGGTTGCGCGCAGTGCCGGCTCGGCCTCCGGGGCTCGCGCGGCATTCCGCAATAGAGTACGCACCGCAGCGCGGTCCACGGCACGTCCTGAGTGGGCCTGCTCGGGCGTCAACTGCTTGGCGCGAACGGCGCGCTCGACGAAGTCTTTGTAGCCCTCGAAGGCGTCCGCATCCCAGGCACCCGAAGAGCCTCGAGCACCCGTGGCGAAACCGAGCGCCCGCAGGTCGCGGCGCACGGACGTCGCATCCGCGGTCGAGAGCTTACCGGGGCTTGCGATGCGGCTCCGCTGCAGCGGAGTCGGTGCAATCCGGGGACCAGTGCTGGGGACCTCTGCCGGGTCGGCCGTCGACTCGAGCTCACGGCGGCGATACTCGCCGCAAGCCGCGCGCCATAGCTCGAGCTGATGGCGCAGGTCGGCTTCTTCGACGTTGGCCTCGTTGACGAATCGTCGTGCCCATCCAGGATCGATGCCCGCCGCTTCCAGCTCGGCGGAGCGCAGCGCACGCTTCGCCTCGACTCCGGTACCCTCTGCAATCACATCGGCGCCATCGAGGAACCGGTGGATTTCGGCGCGCAGGTCGCGGCACGCGGAGGTCCTGCACATGGTGGCGGGCGCGTGCGAGTGGGCCAATGCAGCCGTCAACGGATTGTGGATGTCGACGGCCGTCCTGGGCGGTCGCCGAACCTCAACCACGTCGGCGCCGGTATGGAACGGGGAACCAACGTGCGAGCCGACATCGGTTCCCACGTCGCTCGACGGATCGCTGGGCGAAGCTGCGGTAGAGCCCGCAGCCGTCCTCGAGACCATGATGTCGGAGATGGGGTCGGCCACGCACACGCCTCCCGAGAGGGAGACTCATCGGCCGGAAGACGCCTCGAGTTGCTTACGACGTTTCCCCAATATTTCCGCAAGCTCCTGGCTCTCGACCCAGCGCGCGCCGTTGAACATGAACAGCGTCATGGTCCTACACATCGCCGCCTCGCTAGCGCCGGCATCGGCCATTTGCTCGATGAGCATGGGAAAGATGGCAGGCCCACGTCCGGTACAAATCGCAAAGTCGATGCCGTGATCGAGCAAGCGCAACAAGAGAGCCATGGCGTCGGCATGCAGGCCCTCGCCGTGCATGGTCAGCGTGCCGTCGAAGTCGAACATCAGGGCGCGGGTGCTTGGCACTCGTCCTGCCGCCTTAGCCGCCACGATGCCATCGACGATGCCGTTGGCGATCTCGACGGTCCCAGCGGCAAACCGCCCACGGCCACGGTTGTCGACGTGCGGACACGCAGGGTCGTCTTTGCCGACGTTGTAGGCGTTAGGCCCCACCAGGTGCTTGTCATTGCCGTCTGGCCCAGCCTTGTCACCGAACTTCGCGATAGCGGCCGCCGGCACCCCTAGGTGCGCCGCGTATTCATGGAGCGCGTGTCTCTTGTCGACGTTCCCCTCACCGATGAGGACGGCGCCGCCCGCGTCGCAAACATTGACGCCCAGCGCAGCGAGCTTGCCTTGAAGGTGCGCGAGGAGCCCCGTCTTGCCCTCGGCGCCCGGTGGAATCAGGAAGCTGTATTGGAAGACCCGCTCGGGGTGACGGCTCGATCCGAATGCTTCGCGCAAGAGACCGGGCCGCTTGGACTCGTCGTGGATGATGGTTGCGTCGAGCCAGCGGTAGGTCGGCGCGGCCGACTGAACCGCACCCACGACCGCGTCGCACTGATCGGGCGACAGCGCATGGCGGTGGGCTCGATCCTGGGCGTCGACGCGCATCACCCGAAATATCGGCCGCAGGACACGATTGGGTGCGCTCGAAGCTACGGGATGGTGAGGCTCTCGACATGCATGCTGCCGGGGTTTGGAACGCCAGCAAGGGCCTGCGCGAAGATGACGACTGCAACCGAGCCTAGGTCGAAGCCCGCCGGGGTGCTTGCAAGCGTCGCAAAGGTCGTACAGGTCCCGCCCGCCGTCTCCCAGAAAAGGGTGCCGCCGCTCTCGCGGAAGCGCCAGCATCGATGCTGGGCCGCGCTGTAGGCGACATCCGCCAGGACGTTTGAGCCGTTTTGTGCCACCAAGGCGACGAGTCTGTTATTGCGTACAAGAAAAAAGGCTTCGCTGGCCCCCGAAGTGACGCGAAGGACACTGTCGGTGGAGGTGCTCGGGGCCAGCACCTGGGTGACGCGCGCCGTGATGGAGCGACCGCGCAGGTCGTAGCGATTGCTCGAAAAGAGCCCGGCGCCGCCGGTGAGGCCTGCGGCGGGGGTCAGCACGACGTCCCCGGCAGATTCGACCAGAATCGCGCCGCCGCTCGTGAAGCTGCGGTCCCAGAGGGGCCCGATCACGCCATCGTCGAAGTCGTCGGCGAGCGCGTCGATGGGACAGTTCGAAAGTGCGCCGCTGCCCGCGCCGTTGAAGTCGGCAACCCGCGCCTGGCCCGGCGACACCGCATCGGCGGCCTCCGCCACCAATCCGACGTGCACGACGTCGGCCGGAAAGGTCAGCGAGAATACCGCGAGCTGGGTCCACGTCAGGCCGTCGGGGCTCACCTCGGCGGCACCCTGGGACGTATCGAAGACGAAGCGCCACCAGCGGTGGGCCTCGGGGTCGTACGGCAGGGTCGCAAGCGCAATGTAGTCTCCCGCAAAGGTCCCCTGCTCGACGATCAGCGCGCCCTGCGTCTGGCGAAGGTTTAGGTACCCAGCCCCGTTGCGTACAAGCGTGAGCATGAAGCGGGCGCTGCTCGCGGTGTCGACCATCTCGACGACCTGGAGGGTGACGACGCCCCCCGCGATGGCAAGCACCTCACTCGAGTAGTACGTGGCGCTACCGTTTGCTGCGGTGGGCCGGAGTGTGAGCACGCCGTCGGCCTCGGTGGCGGTCGCGCCGGTCGTGCGGACCTCCCACCCGGAGCCTGGAGTTGCGTCATCGAAGTCGTCCCGAAGGCTCGTGAGCGCCCCGCAGCCGCTGATGCAACCTTCGTCGAGCAAACCGTCACAGTCGTCGTCAACACCGTTGTCGCAAGCCTCCTCGGCCAGACAAGGGTCAACATCGGGCACCACCGGCTGCCCATCGAAGCCGCTGCGGCTCATGCACGCGGCGATCTGGAGAGCCAGGAACGAAACGATCGCTATCAGGTGTCCCGCTGGGCTGCGGGTTGACACAACTTTCCTCCTCACTGTCCGATATCTCGCGAGTCCTACCCTACCCTAAAGTCCGGGTTAGTCCGAACTCGGACCTTCAGAGAACATCATGAAAACATCTGGTACCGACCGCTCCGGAATCCCCGGAGGGGGCAGCAGTGTTCCGTCCTCCACGCTCGTTCACCTGAACGGTGCGTCAGTCGACCCACTCAAGGTCGCGGGAAAGCCGGGCTTTGCACCACCGGACGCTGCTTCGGGCCAGCACATCGTTCAGCTGAACACGGCAACCGCACCGCAGTTCAAGGCGCAGATCGAAAGGGCCGGCGGCCGCATCGTCGGCTACTTCCCGGACAACGCGTACCTCGTGCGCATGAGCGGAGACACGGTCAAGACGGTGAAGGCCCTGCCGTTCGTCCGCGCCACCATGGCCATGCCGCCCCAGTACAAGCTCGACGGCGAGTTCCGGGCCCGCGTCGGTATCGCACCCGACACAACGCCGAAGTCCGTCGTCATCTCGACCACCGGCAGCCAGGCGCTTGCCAAGGTCGCGACCGATATGCGCTCGCTCGGCTTCACCAAGATCCGCATGGGTCAGGACACCATCGTCGCTGAAGGCACCCGCAGCATGATCGACAAGGCGTCGCAGCATGACGACGTCCTCTGGATTGGGCCCAACACCGAGGCCGGCTTCGACCTCAACAACATCCGTAAGCTCGGCGGCGCCGACTACGTCGCGAGCCTGCCCAACACCAGCGGCTTTCAGGGCCAGGGCATGAAGGCGCACATCCTCGAGGGCATCGAGAAGGGCCACCCCGGCTTCGCGGCCGGCGAACATCGCGAGGCGCCCATCGTCGTCGGCGGCGCCGGCGCCGAGGAGAGCACGAGCCACGGGACCGCTACCGCTGGTGAAGTCTTCGGAAACGGCTTCGGCAAGCCCGAGTGGAAAGGCGTCGTTCCTCACGCCCAAGCGCTCTACACCAACGCGAGCTACGTCATGAACGCGCCTCCCGGCAGCCGCGAGCCAGGTAGCCGCTGGGCGATCACCAAGGAGCTCGTCGAAAAGCATGACATCGACGGCCAGACGGCGTCTTGGGGCTACGCCACCAACTCCAAGTATGACGAGCGCTCGCGCGAGCTCGACGGCATCATGGCCGACTTCGATCTCGTGGTAACCCAGAGTCAGAGCAACACCGGAAGTCCGCAATCGCGTCCACAGGCGTGGGCGAAGAACGTCATCCCGGTGACGGCGCTCTATCACTTTGACAACGACCAGTTCGAGGATGACCGCTGGAACGGCGGTTCGAGCACCCGCGACGGCGCCGACAAGCGAATCGGCCGCACGCTGCGTGGCGTCTACGACAAGATTGGCACCACGACCGTCGGTGGTACCTACCGCCCTGACTTCGGCGGCACCTCGGGCGCAACCCCGATGACCCAGGGCCTCCTGCAGTCGATGATGCAGATGTACAAGGAGGGTGTCTTCAAGGACGCGCTCTTGAACCCGTCGACGTTCCAGATGGGCAAGCGAGCGCGCGCCGCGACGACTGCGGCGCTAGCCATCGCAACGGCGCGCCAGATGCCCTTCGCGAGCCGGACGGCGGAAAACAACCGCTACCAACAGGGCTGGGGCATGGTCGACCTGCAGAAGGTCTACGACATGCGCGGCAAGATGCTCATCGTCAACGAAGACATCGCCTTGAAGCCACAAGAGACCGCAAGCTTCACCGTCGCGGTCGCCGAGGGCGAGCCCGAGCTGAAGATCGCCATGGTCTACAAGGACCCGCCCGGTTTGGTGTCCGCGGGCAAGGCGCAGGTCAACGACATCGACGTCAAGGTGACCGCGCCCGACGGCACGGTCTACTGGGGCAACAACGGTTTGCTCGACGGCATGTACAGTAAGCCCGGTGGCGAGCCGGACCGTCTCGACACGGTCGAAAACGTCTTCGTCGAGAAGCCGCAAGCCGGCCAGTGGAAGATCGAGGTCATCGCGACCGCGATCAACCAGCCCCTGAAAGATGGCGGCGCTCTCGAGGTGCCCTTCGCGCTGGTCGCCGCTGGCGGACGGAAGGTTTAGCCCAACATGAAAGTCACTCGGCAGGAAGGCGAGCAGCGCGCGTCCGCTTCGGCGGATGCCACGAAGACGTCGGCTCCGGCGAAAGCCAGCAAGGGGTATGGGTCTCTCGATATCGTCGCGCTGGCGACGGCACGGAACGACTTCGCCCCGCGTGACCTCCGGCGCGCCCCTCCTGCCGAGCTGCACAAGAGGCAGACCGTACTTGCCCTGCGCGCGGCGCTGGTCGCCGAGCGTGGTGTCGACGCCCCCGCGATCGATCCGCGCTACTTCGACGTCACGCGGATGAACGCGCGCATCGACGAGATGGTAGCCAAGTACCCCGCCATCGCGACCAAGATCGACCTATCGGCGCTGCCTGGCGCCGCCAAGACCCATGAAGGCCGGTCCATCTTCGCGCTGAAGCTCTCGGGTAAGCCCGTCGCTGGCGGCAAGCCGGCGGTCGTCATCGTCGCGCAGCACCACGCGCGCGAGCTGAACTCGGGTTACGTCGCGCAGGCCGCCATGGAGCGCATCGCATCGGCGTACGGCAAAGACCCGGCGCTCACGAAGCTCCTCGACGAGCGCGAAGTCTACATCGTGCCGATCGTCAACCCCGACGGCGTCAACACCGTGTTCACCGAGGAGCGCTTCTGGCGCAAGAACCGGGCGATGAACGCCGACGGCTCGCGCGGCGTCGATATCAACCGCAACTACCCGTTCCTGTTCGGCGCTTGTGGCACGTCGGACCAAGGCTCGTCCGAAGTCTACAAGGGCCCGGCCGCCGCAAGTGAGCCCGAAGCTCGCACGATGATGGCGCTCCAGCACGAGCTGCGCCCCGAGCTCTACATCGACTTTCACAACCACGGTAACGAGGTCCTCACCCTCTACCCGCCGTGCGCCAAAGTGGACCCCGCGATGAAGGCGATGGACGACCACTACATCGAGCGACTCGCCAAGCCCATGGGCTTTCAGTCGCGACCGCCGTCCGCCTCGGGCGAGGCGCCGCACTACTACTGGAGCGAAGGCACCTTCGCGTACCTCGTCGAGGTCGGCACGGCCTTCCAGCCGCGCTTCGAAGAGACGGTCGAGGACGAGAAGAAGGTGTGGAAAGGGTTGTCACAGGCGCTCACCACATGGGCCCCCGCCGCTCGCGGCCGCGTGACTAGCGCCGACGGCACACCGCTCCACGCGCACATCCAGGTCAAGCAGCCGCTGTTCAGCCATGGCGAGCACACGGGCTCGCGAAAGAGCGATGGTCTCTTTAGCCTCTGGCTGCCCAAAGGAACCTGGGACGTCGAGATCCGCGCCAAGGGGCACGTGACGAAGGTCGTCCAGGTGAAGGTCGAGGCGTACGACCAGGCCATGACGCTCGACGTCAAGCTCGACCGCGCAGTCGACAAGGTCGCTTGATCGTCAGCGCGATGTCTCCCCATCACTCTTTTTAGCGCAAGGTCGCCCCGGCATTGCCGATACGTATCGCCGTGTCGGCATTGCCTGGTCTCACAGTCCCGAAGCGGACGCCCCCCGTAGCGCACCATGCCGCAGCACCTGCGCCCGAGCCCAAGCTTGCCTACCTTCCGCCAGCCAAAGTCGATATCCTCGAGCAGCGTGCGACCCACGACAACGAGGTCAACGCCTCGCGGCGCCAGGCTTTTCGTCGCTCTGCGGTCGTCTGGCTGGGCGCCATGGTCGCGAGTGGCCTCGTGGGCTACGGCCTTGGCCTTGCGTTTAGCGGCGTCTCCGGCTGGCTAAACGCCACCGGAGTCATCAACGATCCGAAGTTCCACGAGACGTTGAAGCGCGTCTTCGACCCCACGCTGTTCGCGGTGGTCGGCATGTTCACCGCTGGTGTCGCGTCGTTTTTCAACGAGAACATCACCGGCCCGCTCCGGCCACTCACAACGCGCTGGGTGATGAGCGCGAGCCCAGAGAAGGTGAAGCTCGACAAAGACGTGCAGCGCGAGCTCATCCATAGCTGGCAAGCCGAGCAAACGGTCGACGCCCGCGTCCTTGCCGGCCGCTGGAATGTCACCGAGATGTGCATGGCGTGGAAGCTAACCTTCCGCGAGGTGGCGCGCGCCATGCGCGCGGGCGACATCGAGGGCGCTGCGGCGTTCCTGGGTGGCGACCTCATCGCGTCCGAAACGTTGTGGTTCTGGGTCGTGCCTTCGAGCGACGCGATCTTCGACCTCGTGCGCAAGCCCATCGCGCCCTACCTGCGCGACGTAAGCGACGCCGATCTTGTGCGCCTGAAAGAAGCGACGCTCGCCTATGTCCGCAAAAACAGACGCGAAATCGCTGACCCCGCAAGGCTCGGCATCGACGACGCGTTGAGCGAGTACTACGCACCCGTCGTCGATCAGCTCTTCACGCGAGCGCCGCGTGCGGCTTGAACGGCGCGTCACCCCGAGCGTCCCGCCGGAGCCGGTGCTCCTCACGTTGCCTGGAGATGAGCCCCCGGCTGTCGCCGCCAAGTCAGCGACGAACCGCGTGGGCTTCTGGCGCTCGTTCGGCGCCTGGGCGGGTGTCGGCCTCTTCAGCGGCCTGCTCAACGTTGGCCTCAAAGCCGCGCTCGCCCCGCACATTCGCACGTCCTTCGACCCCCTGATCTGGCGGGTCAACAACACGGCACAAGAGAGTCTTGGCGCGCGCTTCAACGACGCGTGGAGCAACCCGGTGAAGGCTGCGGTAGCCCGCTGGATCGCCCCACAGAAGAAAACGGACGCGACCCTCGAAGTCTTCGACGCCCAGCTCGCCCAAGAGTGCGTGGCGTCGTTCGTCCGCCGGAGTCAGGTCGACGACCGTGTGCGCGGCCAGACCGACGGCTTCTTCACCGGCTACCTGCGCATGATGCAGCTGGTCTGCGATAGCGTCCGCGACCGGCTCGAGGCCGGCGACACGCGCGGAGCCGCCCGGCGCCTCGCGGCTGCGATCGTCCGCGACCGGCTCCTGCGCTACGAGCTCACACCAAGCCTGGAGAGCGTCTACGAGCTCGCCTACGCGCGCTTGCACCCCTTCTTCGAGAAGCTCTCGATCCCCGAGCGCAAGCGCTTCGTTGAGCTGACGCTCCATGAGGCCGGAGCGCTCGCGACCGAGAGCGAACGGGCAGCGACCATCGAACACGCGCGTCCAATCGCCGAAGGCCTCACGCGAACCGCGACGACCCACGCGCCCAAGCTCGCGGTCGGCAGCGGCCCCCTCGTCGAGGTTGCCCGACACGCGAGCCGCGAAGAGCTCGCCGTTGTCCTCGCCGGTAATGGTAGCAAAGCCCTTGCCCTGCGATCTTACGTCGATGGTCTCTTTGCCAAGGCAGCCGAGCCCGGCGTGTTCGGCAGGCTCGGCGCGCAGCGCGCCCGTGTCCGCTTGAGCGCGGCAGTGACGGCGTCGCTCACCGCCTTCGAAGAGAAAGTCGGCCGCCCTGCGACCCTGCAAGAGATCTGGAGTCTCGTCACCGTCGCTATCGAGACGGGAGCGAGCTCACGCGTCGAGTGGCAGGCCACCGCCGCTTCAGTGGGCTCATTCGTCGCCGTGGGCGCGCTCGCTGCCATTCCCAAGACCGCGCTCGGCAAGCTCGACCCGGCCGTCGCCGCCGCCATCGACCCCGTCGTCTTCACTGTCGTTGGCTTCTTCATGGGTGCCACCGGGAAGTTCTTCAAGGATCGCCTCGACGCCTACGGCCGCGCGGTTAGCTATAGCACGCCCGACAAGCTCAGCCTGGGCAAAGCAGTCGAGCGCGACCTCCTCGACCACTTCCTGCGCGTCCTCACGAACGATGGGCGCATTCAGCCGGCCCGCCTGGCTCTGATGCAGCTCGAACGCTTCCTACACCTCAGCGTCATGGATGCCGAGGAACGCCTGCGCGCGGGCGATCGCGACGGCGCAGCCGAATTCCTCTCCGGGGCCATGCAGTACTTGCGGCAGACGCACTTCGAGTTTTCGCCGCTCACGCGAAGCTTCGAGCTCGTGTGCATGAAGCTGGGTCCGCACTTCGATGGCACGAACGACCTCGCGGGGCTGCACGAGCGCGTGCTTTACCACCTGCGCCAATCCGGTGCCGACGACGGTGAAGTCCGGCGTTACTATCTGCCGTTCCTTACGGTCCTACTGAGCCGCAACGTCGAAGCAACCCCGCCCGCCGCCGCGCCGATAACCGACAAGAACGATGGCGATGAGCAGGGTACCGTTCGACTCTCGCACTCCGCGTAGCGGCGCGGCACCCGCGGCGCGCGGCCACATTCAGACGACCGTGCAAGGCCTCGAGCAAGGGCGTCAGACCGCCCGGCAGCGCCCCTTGCCCGACGTTGCGCGCAGCCTCCTCGTTGACGCTTTGCACGAGCGGGCAACCCAGGGCGACCTCATCGACGCCCGTGCGGTGAGCGACGCGTGGCTCGCGGCTCGCGCTTCCTTCGGGGTCGACACCGAGCCGCGCGGTGACAAGAAAGTCGAGCTCGGGTCACAACCTTGGCGCTTTCTCGGTGCCCGGGTCCTCGGACTCGGCGGCCCAATCGCGAAAGCACAGCTTTGCGCAATCCAGCGCCAGCGCGCCCAGCCGCTGCAACTGCCGGCAGCCTCGCGCCTCACATGGAACGTCGGAGAGTCGAAGCATGTCGTCGATATCGCTCGCGAGGCGTTCGGAGCGAGCCGAGCGCTCGACTTCATAACGCTTTGGCGCAGCTGGGGAGGCTATCCCGTAGGCGGCCCTGGCGACCAAAGCACGACGCGCTGTGCGCAACAGCGGACGTTCACGCGCTTGCCATGGAAGGACAAGCTCGACACCGATGATATGAAGCGCGTCCTCCATGGCGAGGTTCTCATCATGGAGAATCCGCACAGCAAGCAGCTCGACTTCGTGGCGCGCGAGCACAACACCCTCGACGTGCTTCTCGCCGCCTGGGCACTTGGTCGGCCGATGCCGACCAAGGTCCTCCACTTCGACCGCCACTCCGACTACATCACGGAGGCCGACGCAGGGACGACCGGCCGACGCTACCTGGCCGGCGCTCCGCAAGCGGCCGCGTGGTGGTCCTTGCTCGACGTCATCCAACGCGCCGATGGCGACCCTCTCGCGAACCCAACGCGAGACGTCGCATTCGTGACGTACTTGAGCCCGCGCCAGGACGAGCGCGAGGACCGCGTCCTCAACTTCGGCCGCTCGTCGCCAATCCCGCCGCGCGAGCGACAGTGGCAACGCGTCGCCGAAGGACTGCGCAACGCTCCAGCGGACTTCGTTTCGTACGACCTCGATCTCAGTATGCCGTCCCACCAAATGAACGGCACCAAGTCGATGCTCCGCGACCCAGATTTCCAACGCGCCATGCAAGGCGCAACGACGCGACTCTTCGTGGTCTCACCAGAGTTCTCAGGCGGCGGCGACCTCATCAAGAACGCGCATGCGGTCCACTCACCGGCCACGTACGCGCGCGTTCTCAATGTCATTCGACGCGCGGCGGCCACTGGCGGACGCCCATCGGTGTAGCCTTTCGACGCCAAGATCCACCGCCGCCGCAATGGTTTGCGCAGCCTTTAGGGGCGTCGGGAGTCGGGCCAGCGCAGCGACTCTGCCTCCGGGAAGCCCTCGAGCCAGCGGGTGAGCGGCTTCCAGATCGTTTCGTGGGCCCGCAAGCGGCGACGCGCCACGTGATGTTCGGGGCCAAAGGTGACGATCGGCTGGCCGTCGCGCAGCACCGGCCGGCCCTCTTGGTCGCGGCGAATCGTGTACTCGACGACTGCGTTTCTCGGGTCCGTCCTGTCACGCTCGAACTGCTCCTCGAGTCGACGCGCCGCGGCTGGTGAGTGGATGGCTTCCATAACCTCGCCGTTCACCTCGCTCGAGAGCAGGTCCATGTTCGAGGAGCCAATGAGGCCAACCTCGCCATCAGCCACCAGCGTCTTGGCGTGCATGCGTTGATCCCCGTTGAGCACAAAGACGCGCAAGTTGGGCACACGCGCCATCAGGCGTGGCCACTCGCGCATGAAAAACGCTGCCGTCACAGGGTTGTCGGCGGTGGTTGGGCTGTCCGTGAGCAGAGTGATGCGAACCCCGCGGCGGCCAGCCGCCTCGAGCGCACGGCGCACGCGCTCGCTAATGACGATATACGGGTTGGTAATGATGACGCGGTCGCGGGCGCCAGCGAGCAGCCGTTCGATACCGGGCTCGATCTGATCGAAGGCCTGGGGAGAAGCGGCCTGCGAGGTGCGATCGAGCGTCTTGACGCGCGCGTCCTCCATCTGTGCGTCGATGCGGAAGCCGCGATTGGCGCCCGCAAGATCCGGGTTGCTCGCGAGCTCAAGCGCACGGCTGTAGAGGCCAGGGAGCGCGACCTCGGGCACTGCCACACCGCGCCGTCGCAGATCGGCCCGCGCCGCTCGCATTAACTCGCCCGCGTAGCGCTCCCGCGCACCTGGCTCCGCGCGAACACGCCGCCGCACCGCCTCCGATAACGGTTCGCGATTGAGCCAGTGATCCATCATGGCAGCCGCGCCGAGGAGCTCGGCTTCCCGCGACACCAAGTTCCCGAAGGCGTCGGGCATGATGCGGTGGTTCAGGTCGTCACGGCGCATCTCGACGGTAACGGCTCGGCGTAGCTGTGTCGCGGCCTCGGCCCCGTCGACAACCACATCGCTATCGCGGAACGGCATCGCGAAGTCGCGGCGGGAGCTGTAGTACTGGTGCCCGATGTTGCGGCCGCCGGTAATGCCGTACCGCTCTGTGGCTACAATCTTGTCGTGATTGGCGGCGGCGAGCCTGAGGTCGCGTTGGCTGAAGGCACGCGGTACCTTTCGGTAGTGCGGGTTGTAGACGGACACGTTGGCGCCCGCGGCCGCTAGCTCCTGCAAGTAGTCTTGCCCGCGCGCGGTGACCGTGAAGCCCGTCCGGCCCAGCGTGTCGCCGCTCGCGTCGAGCAAGAGGTTCACTGGGACGTTGGCGCGGCGGTGGCGCAAGAGCTGCCCCAAAAGGGCGTGGCCAAAGACGTCCCGGTCGAGAATGAAGTAGCTGATGTCGACGCGCTCGCGCGCCGAGCCCAGCACGTACCAGGTGGCAACCCAGGCCTCGGTGTTGTCATGAAGCGCGCGTACGCGCGCCTGGACGCTCCGACCGGGCAACGCATCGAAGGCACGGGCAATGGAGCTGCGCGGCGGCGGCTGCGCGGGCGGGGGGGCAAGACCGAAGGCCGCGGGAGGCGCTACCCCGCGAGCCGCTCGTTCCGTCTCACGCGGCGGGCTGGGTGCTCGGGCGTCTACCGGCGCCGGAACCGTCTCCGGCTCGACCACGCGCAAGGGTACCCTCGCCGGAGCCCGGAGGCTGGGCGCAGGGGTGCCTTCCGGATGGCGATACAATCCGGACCACAGCGGACGGTCGTGAGACACGCTCGGTCATCGGCAGAAAGAGGCCGCTTGTTGTCGCCACCGGGGCCCCAGAGGTGCCAATTCGTCACACGAAGCGGACGCCCTTGGCGCGCACGTCATCGCAGATGGTGTTGTAGTCCGAGGTCAGCTCGGTCCCTGCCGCAAGGTCGTAGGCGGCATGGTCGTGCCCGAAAGCGATGGCGTCCGAAATCGTCGATGGCCGGTCGGCGTGGTTGAAGTGCCGCGCGTTATCTCCGCAAAGCACCCATAACTTCGAGGCGTCACTGTAGGTCGAATACATGCGCAGGAACCGCTGGGTTCGCTCTGGGAGACTCCGGAACTCGTCCTCGGCGTAGATGCGATCGATCCGCGAGTCGAAGCGCCAAACGAGCTGGCCTTTGCGCACAGGCTCGAGCAGGAAGACACCGATTCCGTGAATCGAGCTCATCTTCAGCTCGGTCTCGACCATCATCATGCGAACGACCTCTTTCTAAGCCCCCGAGGAAACGGCCGACACAGTATTCCGACACGGTCGTAGCGGCAACTGTTACCTCGAGGTCACGCAGGAAGGCGCGGGTGAGAGCCCGAGGTCACACGCGCAGCCGAGAACCGCCGACTGTCGCCCGTTTTTCTCAGGCACGACCGTTGCTCTGCTCTCCCTGGTTCATGCCGGGAGGCTCCATGCGCACCCTCGTCCTCGCCGTACTCATTGGAGTCAGCCTCGCGCCGGTCGGGTGCAGCGGCCTCATCGGCGATTCGCATTTGACTCCTCCCGAGGATGACGGCGGCTTCGATGAGGAGCCCCTGCCAGACGGCTGCGATATCGGCGTCACGCTGGCGCGAAACGGCTGCACGCAATCGGGCTGCCACGGCCGCAGCTACGAGGGCAATCTCGACCTCGCCTCGCCCGGGCTGGCCGAGCGTCTCGTCGATGTCCGCTCGCAGACCGCAGCGTGCGCCGGCGAGCTCCTCATCGACCCTGCCGCGCCCGAAAACAGCCTCATTCTGAAGGCGACGAACCCCGCGGCACACGCGACGGGGACGGCATGCACCGAGCTCATGCCGATGGAGCGCGACCCCATGTCGGCCGACGACCTCGCCTGTCTCAATGCGTGGGTCTTGAGCGCGGTCGCGGACTGGGGCGGCCCCCCGATCGCGCCGTTCGTTGCAACGCCGCCGGAGTCCTACGCCGCGATGGTCAAGACGTTGCTCAATGGCGAGGTGCTCACCGCCACGGAGGTCGCCGACGTTACTGAAGACCCAGCAAACCTCCGTACGCTGGTGTCGACATGGATGGAGAGCGAAGGCTTCGCCGCAACCCTCGGCGAGTTCCTCTCGAACTCATTGCAATCACACCTCGATACGCGTCGACTGCAAGAGCTTTTTGGCGCTCGCGGAAATCGCGTTATCCGCGCAAACGGCACGAAGCTCGTTGCGGCCGTCAACGACTCGGTCGTCACCACCGCGCGCGACATCATCGACGAGGGCAGACCCTTCACCGAGGTGGTCACCACCAACCGCTGGTACGTGAACACCGCCCTACTCACCGTCATCGCCTATTTCGACCGCACGCTTGCGGAGCGCACCGCCGTCGCCAACCGCCACACGGTGACGCGCGGCACCACGGCCTTGCCCATCGCGACGTCGGTCGCCACCAAGAACTGGGTGTTTCCGCAGCAGCCAGCTGACTGCACCGTCACGACCTTGACCGAAGAGATGCTGCTGCAGGTCTTCATGGGCTCGCTCTTCTGCAACCCGGTGATCAACCTCAACGAAGCGAACGCTCCGCTGAAACCGACAGACTTCACCGACTGGCGCTACGTCACCTTTCAGACCGGGACGAGCTCGGTGCCTTGGTATGACGTGCCCAAGGTGCGCGCGGCGACCACGTGGACGGTCCGCAACCCGCGCGTCGGCTTCTTCACACAGCCTGCGTTCCTCGCCAACTGGCTGACCAGCGACGACAACAAGTACCGCGTCCTCATCAATCAGACGCTCATCGCCGCGCTCGACGCAACGTTCTCCGCGGCCGATCCGACCGAGGCCTTGCTCGGGTCGCAGGTGGACAAGGACCACGCGGCGCCCGGTACCCAGTGTTATGGTTGCCACCGGCTCATGGACCCGATGCGCGGGTACTTCGCGTCCACCACTGCCACCAGCTACGCCTATCAGAACGAACCGACACCCGCGGCCTTCGCCTTCTTCGGCAAGCGCCGGAACGGCGGCGGCATCGAAGTGTTCGCCGACAGTATCGCTACCCATCCCCGCTTCGCGCTCGCATGGACGCAGAAACTGTGCATGTTCGCGACCGCGCAGCGCTGCGACGAGTCCGACCCCGAGGTCAAGCGCGTCGCCGCCGCATTCAAGGACAGCGACCACGACTTCAAGCAGCTCGTCGTCGAGCTCTTTACTTCCCCAATCGTCACGCGCGCTGCGCCCGTCCAGACCTTCGAGACCGCCGAGCCCCTCATCAGTGTCATGCGTCGCGCACAACTCTGTCTCCTGTTGAAGACACGCACCGGCGTACCAACCATTTGCACCAATGGCAGCGTCAGCCGAGCCCTCACACAAGTCTCCGCCGACAGCTTCGCTCGCGGAGAGGTAGATTTCGTGCTCGCCTCCGACACGTCGTCGTTCCACATGGCGGCGGCGGAGCGTCTCTGCAACGCGGTCGCACCGCTCGCGGTCACCGCGAGCTCGCGTTTCAAACCAACCGACGGCGCGGTCATCGAGAAGATTGTGACGGACTTCATGGGGCTGCCGGTGGGTCACAGCCGCCATGACCTCTCGGTGATCGCGCTCGAGGATCACGTAGCAGCCGCGGTCGCCGAAGGCGCAACCAACCAAGACGCGGTCCGTTCTGCGTTCGTCGCGGCCTGTATGTCGACCGATATCGTAGCTCTAGGAATGTGAGGCGAGCATGCACCGTCGTGATTTATTGAAGAGCGCTCTGGCTGGCTCCGGGATCTGGGCGCTGCGCGCGGCGGCGGTCGGCCTGCCGCTGTCGTTCGTGAGGCAACCAACCGCTTTCGCGGCTGACGCATGTGCTCCCGCGATGCTTACCGACCCCGGAGCGCCAGACTTCCTCATCATGTCACTTGGGCCGAACGGCGACCCCCTGAACGCCAACTGCCCTGGGGCTTACGTCGGAGGCGTCGACAACAATCCGAATACGGCGATGGCACCGACCAACTTCAACCTCGGGTCGTTCCAGACTCGCGCCGCGGCGCCATGGGCAACGCTACCGGCCGCGATGGCGGCGCGAACAGCGTTCATTCACAACCGCACCGGCGCCATCGGGCACAACCAGTTCATGGCGGTTACGCGCCTGTTCGGAGCAGTCAAGAACGCCGATAGCCGCGGCGAGGAGTGTTTGCCTTCGGCGCTCGCGCTGGAGAACGCAGCTGCGCTCGGCACCATCCAAGCAGAGCCCGTCGCGCTCTCGAATGCGCCAGTCTCGGTGCGTGGCGTGCCAGTGCAGATGTTCAAACCGAGCGGCCTCCTCGCGCTCTTCCAGCCGCAGACCTCGACCATCGGTGACCTCGCCGGTCTTCGCGATCAGACGGTCGACATTCTACACGCTCGCTTGAAAGCTGGCGGAACCCCGGCCCAGAAGCGATTCCTCGACCGCTACTTGCTCGGCCGGACGCAAGCACGGGCTCTCGGCGATTGCCTCGGCTCACTCCTCGACGAGCTCCCTGTTGTCGCGGGGCAGACCGACGGAGCCGCCGACCAAGTACTGACCGCTATCGCGCTCTTCAAGCTCAACGTCACACCGGCCGTGACCATCACGATTCCGTATGGCGGAGACAATCACACCGATCCCGACCTTGCGAACGAGATGAACCAAACCATCGCGGGCGTTGACGCGCTGAAATACATGTGGACGAAGATCAGCGAGTACGGAATGGCGGACCGGGTCACATACGCCAACCTCAACACATTCGGGCGCTCGCTAAAAAAGGTGGGCGTCGGCCGCTCGCACAATCAAGAGCACCACGTGATGACGATCATTGGTCGCCGAGCAAAAGGGGGGGTCTATGGTGGGGTCGCGCTGGACGGGCGAGACTTCGGCGCGACAGCCATAGACTCGGAGACCGGCGGTTCGAGGTCCACGGCCGACATACCGGCAGAGGAGACGCTGCAGGGGGCAGCGAAAACTCTGGCGGCGGCCGTGGGCCTCTCCTCCACGCGAATCGATGCGCGCATCAACGGTGGTCGGGTCATCCGAGCCGCCATCGCCACCTAGTCGTGTATCAAGGCTTCGCGAGCCCGTGCTTTTTCAGGAGCTCGTGCAAATGGCGTCGCGACAATCCTGCCTCGCGCGCCGCGGCCGAGATGTTGCCGTCGTGTTTGGCCATGAGGTCACGCACGTAGCCAACCTCGAAAGCGTCGACCAGCTTCTCTTTGGCCTCTTTGTATGGAAGCCCATCGCCACCATCAGGCACCGACCGCGTGCTCGTTGGTTCCCCTGCTTCACCGAGCACGACGATGCGATGGACAGCGTTGCGCAACTCGCGGACGTTACCCGGCCATGGGTTCGCAACGAGGCTGCGCATGGTCGTCTCGGACAACGCGTTGGGGGCGCCGAAGGCAGCGGCGAAGTGACGGGCCAACGCCGGCACATCGTCGGCGCGCTCGCGCAGTGGCGGAATGGTCAACGGGACGATGGCGAGGCGATAGTAGAGGTCGGCCCTGAAGCTACCGCGCTGAATACTTTCCTGCAGATCCCTGTGGGTCGCGGCGATGACACGAACATCGACGGGCCGGTACGCGTTGCTCCCAACGCGCTTCACCTCACTCCGCTCGAGGACACGCAGCAAACGCGTCTGCGTGTCGGGAGGCAGCTCACCAATCTCGTCGAGGAAAAGCGTGCCCCCGTCGGCATCCTCGAAGACACCCTGACGATCGGTGTGCGCGCCGGTGAAGGCCCCTCGCAAGTGGCCGAACAGCTCGCTCTCGACCAACTCGCGTGGAACCGAAGCACAATCGAAGACGACGAAAGGCTTGGCACGCCGCTGGCCGTGCTCATGAATGGCCCGCGCCACGAGCTCCTTGCCCGTGCCTGTCTCCGCGAGGATGAGCACCGTGACATCGCTGCTTTCGATGCGTCGCAAAAGCGCGAACATGTGGCGCATGCTCTCGCTGCTGCCAATAAGACCGCCGTAGCTCTTGACCGCGAGATCCGCCGCAGCGGTCAACGGCAAGAGCTCGAGCGTCGTATTGCCGACCTGGACTTGTGCGCCGTAAGGCAGCACCGCCTCAACGACACGATTGCCCATGACGAACGAACCGTTACTGCTGCCCAAGTCCTTGACGCCGATGCCATGGGGTACGACGCGGATCTCGAGGTGACGTCGCGAAACCCGCTTGTCGGCGAGCTGGAGATCGCAGCTCGACGACGTGCCTACCAGAGCCGTACCTCGCGGCAGCTCGACGTTCTTGCCCAGATCTTTGGCGTCGCCGTGCAAAACCCGAAGACGACAGCCGACCGGGGCCGTGTTGGGCTCGGTGTCCTGCCTTTCGGTCACCCAATCGCTGGTTTGGTCAGGGCCGCGGGACATGCGGGGCACACTGTATATCGTCATGGTAGCCTTCAGCTACGGTGGCAACCCCTTTGACGACAGTCGGCCGATACGAGCTCGTGCGGCGCCTCGCGGGGGGCGGCATGGGCGAGGTCTTTGCCGCGCGCATCCTCGGCGCGGAGGGGTTCGTCAAGGACGTCGCTCTCAAGCGGATCTATCCCCACCTCGCCGGAAGTCAAAAGCACCGGCAGCTCTTCGTCCGTGAAGCGAAGATCGTCGCGCAGCTCAGCCACCCGAACATCGTCCAGGTGCTCGAGCTCGGCACCGACGGCAACGATCTGTTCATGGCCATGGAGTTCGTGGCCGGTATCACCCTGTCGCAGGTGCTGCGGCGCTTCGGCGAGGAAGGCCGCAAGCTGCCGTTCCAGATGGCCGTCACCATCGCCAACGATCTGCTCGAAGCGCTCGCTTATGCCCACGAGTACAACGACGCGGGCCTGGGCATCCGAGGCGTGGTCCACGCTGACGTGTCGCCGCAAAACGTCATGCTCACGCCACAAGGTCGCGCCAAGCTCTGCGACTTCGGCGTGGCGAAACTCCTGCGTTCCGCGAACCAAGAAGCGACGCAGCGCGAGCGCTGGGGCAAGCTCGCGTACATGGCCCCCGAGGCGATCAACGACACTGGCCTCGATGCCCGCTCGGACATCTACGCCGTCGCCATCATGATGTTCGAGGCGATCAGCGGGCAGCGCGTCTTCTCGGCGAACAACGCTTCGGAGCTCGCGCGCGCGGTCGTACGCGGCGATCGACCGTCGTTCTACTCGGTGGCGACCGACACTCCTGTCGAAGTCGCGGCGGTCATCGAGCGCGCCTGCGCTGCCGATCCGACGATGCGTTTTCACAGCGCCGCGGCGATGCGCCGCGCTCTACTCGATGCAGCTGGCACCGAATCGATCGAAGACTCACGGCAATGGCTAAGTGACCTGGTCGCGGATCTCGTCGGCAAGGAGTCTGTCCACGAAAGCACACACAGCAGCCAACCGACCGCGCGCACTGCAAACGACGACGCCATTGAACGACTCCGCAAAAGCAAGTGGCGAAAGCCAGCCGTCGTCGCCGCAGCCGTGTTCGCGATAACCATCGTCGTCGCCGGCTCGGTGGTGATGCGCGGTGATGCCGATACGGAGCCGAGCGCGCCCTCCCTCGAACGCGTGCCCCCGGAGCCGTTGCCTTTGCCAGATGTGGCGCTCGCTGCGCCGTCCGGGGAAGAAGCCGCCGACGACAGTGCCCAGAGCCGAGGACGTCCACGCCGGGGCGCGAAGCCCGTCACTAAACCGAGCGCGCAGAAACCTGCCCTCCTCACATTGAATTCCGTGCCCTGGGCGTACGTCGTGCTCGACGGGCAACGTCTGCCAAAACCGACACCTCTCTTCGACTACGCTCTCGAGCCGGGTCCGCACACGATTCAGTTGCGCGCCGCGAATGGCAAAACGCAGAGTCTATCGCTCAACCTGCAGCCCGGTGAGGTCGTCCGGCGCGTGGTACGTCTCGAATGATCGGGCGCGCTCTCATGGTGATCGCAGCCGCGCTTACGGCCTGCAGCGCGAACGGGCTCGTACCCGTGACCTGCGACGAGGATGACGAGTGTCCGTTCGAGCAGTGTTGCGTTCAGGGGGCCTGCATCGACCCAGGGGTGGTCGGGAGTTGCGAGACAGCCGACATAGCCAACAGCAGCCTTTCCGTGACACCGTCCACCGTCATCGCCGGAGCCGAGGCAGACGTCCGCATCACGGTCCGCGACATTCATGGGCGTCCCATCGCCAAAGCGGCGGCCGAGGTCCTGGTCGAGAGCGACTGTCTTGGCTGCGATACGATCTCGAGCAACAGCTGGCGGACCGATGCGAACGGGAACATCACGGCCGTGTTCCGGTCGACTGGCGCTGGCGCCAAGGGGCTGCGTCTGTTCGTCGAAAATGCAGCATCTCCGGTCACCACGATCGATGTTGTGCCTGATGTCGCTGTCAGCGTCGGGTTCACGAACGCCATCACAGACACACGTGTGGACTCCCCGCTTGGAGGCGTCGCGGTGACGCGACGCGATGCTTTCGGCAATCCCGGCGCGCTACCGGAGGTCGATCGCGGACCGACCGTGGTGGAGATTCAGCTCGACGCCAATCCAGCCGGCTTGGTACTCGCGGACGCCGGCCGGGCCCCACTCGGTCAAGAGAACCGCCGCTTCGTGCTCTCGCAGCCCAGCGTGCAGGTGGAGGGCCTCTACGTGAACCTCGTGTCGCACGGACTTCGACTGACCGCTTTCGACGCGAGCGCCGAACCCGTCCTCGCGGCCTCGCAGTCCAACGACTTCGATATCACGGCGCCGCGCATCTCGCCGAGCAACGCCGCCGTCCTCAGCGCATCACCGAGCTCACCCGTAACCCTCGAGTGGACGGTAACTCCTGCGGTGCCCGTGTCGTTGTTCGAGAGCGGCGCCGCGCCCACCCAAGTCGCGTCGCCGCAGCTCTTCTACCCGAGCTTCACCGGCGAGCTGAGCGACTTGACGCACATCCGTATTCGGCCGGAGATGACAGCGCCTGCCCTCGACGTGGAGGTCACCAAGCTCGGTACCACGCGTACCTCGTTCATCCCGTCGCAGCGGGCGGGTTCACAGGTGAACATCTTTGACCTAAGGCGCCTTGCCAACGGCGACCTGCTCGTCGTCGGCACCTTCTTGTTCGACATGGTCTTGGGCGAGCGACCCGACGGGAGCCTCGCACTCGTCAACGCCGTCATTACGACCGGACTCGAGGGCTTCATCGCTCGGCTCGATCCCTCGGGAAGCGAGGTTCGCTGGGTCGTCGTCTACTACGCCCAAGCGTCGAACAATCGCGGTGTCAACGTCAGCATCAAAGACGTCGAGGTGGACGGCGGTGCCATCACGGCGCTCGCCGAGTTCAACGGTGTCGCCGCGGGCTGGCGCTTCGACGGCCCAGCCACCGGCGCGTTTCCCAACGGTCGCCCAAGGCAGTGCACCGTGGGCACGCCCACGGTCGACTCCGCGTGGACGACAACCGTGGCGCGTATCGACGAAACGACGGGCGATGTCACCTGGTGCGCAGGGCTTCATGACCCGGACCTCGCGACCGAGACCGTGTCGGACGTACGGGCGGGCGCGGTTGCGACCATCGACGGCGCGCATTACGTCGCCGTGCGTGTGGTCGCAAGCTTCGGGGTATACTCGGGCGTCGTTGCCGATGGCGCCCAACCCATCAAGAAGGTCGACGGGCCCGCCGCGGGCGAGCGCGTGCTGCTGACGGTGCCAGCGCTCGAGAGCGGATGTTCGGCCGGTGTCGCATCCGTCGTTCCGTTGACCAACGGCGCTCTCGACAACGCGTGGAACACCGCCACCACGGGGATCGCGTTCGACCCGACCGTACTCTTCAGAGACACCGACGGCCAAGGCCTCATCCTCGGCGGTAATGCGTGCAGCAACGGGACCAACGACATCCAGATCGGCGGCACCGCTATCGTGGATACAGCCGGACTCGACAGTACGCTATTGCGAGTCGACACTCCGACCAACCACCTGGTGTCGGGTGAAACCATGCACCTCATCTGGCACAGCAACGGAGATACCACCGACCGTCTCTTGGACGCCGACCACTTTCTCGGCGACATCGTGATGATTGGCGACTTCACCTCGAGCCTGCCGTTCGGAGGTGGGACGGTCGGCCTCGCCGGCGCCGGCGCGAGCATGTACGTAGGGCGTCTTGACCGCTCAGATGCCGAGGTCGTCTGGTACCGTCGCCTTGGGTCGTCGACGACGTCCGCCCAGGCACAGGGGTTGTCCGTCAACGGAGACCGCATCGTCGTCTCCGTACAAGCATCGGACGACCTCACCATCGTCGACTCGCTGCACATGGCCTTCGACATGAACGACGCGCAGTCGGACACCGTCGGTCTAGTCGCCGAGCTCGACAACAATGGAGGCGTTCGCTGGTCGAGCCCCTTCCTCGGCACAACGCGCACGAGCCGGCCCTTCGCAATGCCTGGCGGTTCGGTCCTGCTCGGCGCCAACGGTCTCCAGGGCTCGGTCGTGGTCGGGCCGCTCGACGCGGAGCCCGCCCGTCAGGCCAATCAGAGGGGCGGCCGCCAAGAGCCGGTGCTGGTCCTCTACTCTCCCTACGACTTCATCGTGCACGACATCGTCCGGCAGCCTTGAGCCCTCGCGACGCCACTAGAGCGTATCTCATAACCCGCGCTGAGATGGTTCGAGGCGTGTTGCGGGTTACGAGACACGCTCTCGGCCCTTACGGGCCTGGTTATTTCGCTTCGCTAGTTCGTCTGCCTCCGGGCAGACAGAACACATCTCATGTTGTGAGATGTGTTCTAGGACAGCGACTAGGGTAACGTAGCGTTCACTTCGACCTTGTCCGTGTCGTTGCCGACCACCACAATGCCGATGACAGCGCCGGTGACGACGACACCCGCAGCCGTCCAGAACCACCAGCGCTTCCATACGGGTGGCGGCGGCTGGGCGGCTTCCTCGAGGCGATGGAGCTCGATGAGCTCGGAGCGCACGCGCTCGCTACCGAGCTGGGGGCTCGCCACTTCGAGGACGAACGGGCCACGCACGTCCTTGAACGGCTTGCGACTTACCATCGCCTGCATGACGGCGCCGTCGCGGTCGACGAGGACAACGTCGTCGGCATCTTGCAAAGTCATGACGAGGCGGACGTCGCCGAGCTGACCCTCACGCCAGGACGCGCGCAACCGCTCAGCTGTCGTTGGCACGAGGCTGAGGTCGACGTCCGTGATGTCACGCGCTTTGGCGGTGATCACGACGTCGCGACGGATGCCGTTCGCCTCGGCCGTTACGAAGTGTCGCCCAGGTGGCACACGCAACTCGCACGGACCCTCGCAAGAGCGTTTGTCGACACGGACCTTCGCCTTGGCCTCGACCCGAATGGTTGCCGTAGGCTCGGCACCTGCGCAGGTACGTCGAAGCTCTTCGACAACATGTGGTGGATACGCCGTGGCCTTGGGATGCCACTTGGGATCGAGCGCGCAGACGGCCGCGAAATAGCCGCGCGCCGCAGCGGAGTCGTGACGTTCGACCGCGACCCAGGCGAGCAGCATCTGCGCTTCGACGGCTGTCGGTAGGTCTCGTTCGGTACGTGGCGACGCCTCGATGTCGCCCATCAACGTGCGCAAGACCTGTACCGCCCCATCGACATCGAGGGCATCGAAGGCCGCGCGGCCGGCGAGCAAAGTAGCACGCCGCTGCGAGCCTTCGTCCGCGTTACATGGGGGCGCATCGGCAATGAGTCGCCAAGAAGCAACACCGAGGTTCGAGAGCTCGGGCACCAGACGACTCGCGACACTAGCCAAACCGCTGTCGACGCAGGTTTGTACGACCGCAACGGTCCCCGGCTCGTCGGCAGCGGGCGCGGGCGCAGCGGTGAGCATGAGAACCGCGAGGGAAAGCGTGCTAGAACGCACGCCATGGTTCTAGACCCACGGCGGGCTGGGCGCCATCTTCTACTCTACGCCATATGCTGCGCCGCTTGCGGCGGCGACGTGTCCTTGCGTCTCGGCTTCTTGCTACCTGAGGGCGGCGCCGCCCTGTCCGGTAGCGCTACCGTCGATCTCTGGGCGACGCGATCGAGCACCCGCATCGCCTTCACCAGTGCTGAATATTCACCCGGCGCGGTCATCGGTCTCGACGACATCGACAAGGATGGCCCCGAGCTCCGCTTGTTCCTCACCGCGCGCGACGCCGACGGCGCTGCAGTCGCGTACGGCGAGCTGGGCCCTCCCGCAACGTCTGCTATAGCCGATGCAGACGAGGTCTGTTGCCTCGTCATGTGTGTCTGCACCGATGCGTATCGGCAGGACGATCTCTGCGATTGCGGTTCCACGGGTTGCGAGACGTGCAACTGACGAATGAGCCGGGGCTCGCCGGCATTCCCCAAGGGCCGCGGCCTAGGCCTCCACCAACCTGGGCAATCAAGCTCGTGCTCGCGCTTCGCGGGTTCTTGTTGCGCCTCGCCGACGCCCTGGCGCCGCCCCACATCCGCGTCGTCGAACATGCCACGGGCCTTGCGCGAACGGCGGCGATCGCCGAGCTCGCGCGCCGTGGTTATGCGGAGGTCCTCGACGCTGGCCCGCTCACCGCGGCCGAGATCGCGACACACACGGGTCGTACGCCTGACGCGACCTTTCGCTTCCTGCACGCGCTTGCGGCACTTGGCTTCGTCCGCATGACCCACGATGGTCGCTTCGCGACGAACTCCACGCTGCGAGCTCTGCGTACCGACCATCCCAATCGCGCACGCGCGTTCGCCGAATACTTCGCTAGTCGGTCGAACGTCGAAGCGTGGCTCGATCTCGGACGGACCCTCGACACCGGCAAGAACGCTTTCGAGCGCGTGCATGGGAAAAACATCTGGGACTACTTCGAAGAGCATCCCAATGAGCGCGACAACTTCGCGGCGGCCATGACGGGCATGACGCTAGACCTCGCCCCTTTCGTCGCGAGCACCTACCCGTTCGACGAGGTGCTCACCGTCTGTGACGTTGGGGGCGGTCACGGCGCCTTGCTGTCGGAGGTTTTGCTACGTCATCCAGCGCTGCGTGGCATCCTCGCCGACAACGCCAGCGTACTGGATGCGGCGCGAGCCCTCCTCGCGCACCGCGGCGTCGCCCACCGTGTGCGGCTCGAACCGTCGAGCTTCTTCACGAGCGTTCCCGAAGGCGCCGACCTCTACATGCTCAAGAACATCCTGCACGACTGGGACGACGTTGCGTGCCGGGCCATCTTGGCTAACGTGCGCCGCGCGACACGGCCTGGGCAGCGGGTGCTCATTATCGAGGGATTCATCGACCGGCGCAGGCCCGACCCGCTGCGCTCACCCTCGGACATGCAGATGATGCTGGTTTGCGCGGAGGGCCGCGAGCGAGGCATCGACGAGCTCCGAGCGCTCGTTCGCGATAGCGGCTTTCAACCTGGTCGCGCCTTCGACCTCGGCATCTTTGGGCTCCTCGAAGGAGTCGCGACGTGATCGTTCACCTCATCGATGGAACGTACGAGCTCTTTCGTCACTTCTACGGGTTGCGCAGCTTCAGGAAAGGAGAAGATCAGCCGTTCGGCGCCGTCGCCGGCGTGCTCAACACGGTGCTCGGCATGGTCGAGCAAGGGGAGCGCTATGTTGGCGTCGCGACCGACCATGTCATTGAGTCTTTCCGGAACGATTTGTGGGCAGGTTACAAGACAGGCGCTGGTATCGACCGCGCACTCTGGGCGCAGTTTCACCCACTTGAAGACGCGTTGGCGGACATGGGCGTCGCCGTCTGGCCCATGCGGGACCTCGAAGCAGATGACGGCCTCGCCTCTGCCGCGCATGTGGCGAACGGCGACTCGCGTGTAGAGAAGGTCTGCATCTGGACGCCTGATAAGGACCTCGCCCAATGCGTTCGCGATAGCAGAGTGGTTCAGGTGGACAGAAAGTCGAAAGACATTCGCGATGCCGCAGGCGTCCGAGCCAAGTTCGGTGTCGACCCCGTTCACATGCCCGACTATCTCGCGTTGGTCGGTGATGCGGCCGACGGCTACCCCGGAATTCCCGGCATTGGCGCAAAGACCGCGGCCCGTCTCATCAACCAGCACGGCGCAATCGAGGACTTCCCCGCGACCGTCCTCAAGGGTCGTCTCGCCGATGCGCTACTCTTCAAAAAGCTCGCCACACTGCGTACAGACGCAAAGCTCTTCGACGACATCGAACAACTCCGCTGGAACGGACCGACCCCGGCGTTCTCTCGTACTGCTGCAAAGCTTGGCTCGGATGCCTTGATGACGCGCGCGCGCAAGGCCGCCGCGCTTTGCCTCGGGAGCCCGCCAGCACGCGGGTGAGCGGTTCTTACGTCTCGCCCCAAGCGACTACTTTTTTGCGATGTCGAGCTTGAGCTGAAAGTCCGTCGCCGCACCATGGCCGTCGTCATAACCGCCGCGTACGCGGGCATTGCACTGAACCGTCTTGCCCTGTCGCCAGAGCTTGCCCAGCACTGGTGCTAGCGCTGCCGCGTCGGACTCGCCGAGGAAGCCGAGTCGACGATCGTCCGAGAAAATGGCGATGGCTCGCTCTTTGGGCGCGTACTCGAGGCGAACCTTGGTCGCGATGTCGAAGCCCTTCGTGTTGCGTTTGCCGAAGAGTTCCTCGAACGCGGCAAGGTGTTGCGCTTCACCGACCGCCGCGACCGTGCACGCACCATCGCCCGCCAAGACCACCCCGCGACCACGCCGACGACGCGTGAGCGCGAACACGAGGATCGCGGCGAGGACAACCGTGGCCGCGACGGCCATTGCGAGCTTCGGCATCGTCACTCTCTTCCAACCTCGACGTGTTACCCGCCCATTGGAGCTCCCGCAATGTTAGACTCTGGCGCATGTACGCCCTCATCGTTGCCCTGCTCGCCGCCACGGACCCCGCTTTGGCGGCCAGTGACGCTACCGCGAAGGCCATCGACCGCATGGACGGCAAGCTCGTGGTGTACGGCGTCAGCGCCGGGCAGGAGTATTCTCTCGAGGGCAGCTCCGGCGAGGCCTTCGCGGAAAAGGACGGCCGCGTTCGCAAGATCGCAATGACGTTCTACGGAGAGACCTATCGCGCCGAGCTCGCGGTCTATGTCCGCGATGGCGAACCCTTTCTCGCTGAGCGACGGACCGCTCGCTATCGAGGTGGGCTTGCGGACACCGAAGTCACACATACCACGACGGAACGCCTCTACTTCGGCGGCGAAAAGCTGGTCGCGGCGTTCGACGGCGACGGCAAGCCGCTGCTCGCGACAGACGCCGACGCTCTCGCCAAGCTGGTGCACGGCGTAACGAAGCCGATCATCGTTTGCATCGCCAGAGCCAAAGGCGCCATTCCTGGCTGCGAGTGCGTCGATCCGCTGCGCGACACCCAACCCTTCGATAGCGATCCGCGCATCGCGCTCATCAAGCGAGAGGTCGACCGCACGCAGAAAGAGCGGCCCGCCTACAGAAAACGCGACGTAAGCAACACCGGTTGGGACATGAGCGGCAACTCGTACAGTAGCCCCACGGGCGAGCTTCGTCTCGCTTCCATAAAGGTCGGTGGGGCTCAAATCGACTTCTACTACGCAGGAGAAGACCTCTTGTTCAGCCTGCGCCGGAGCGGCTCCGAGGAGGCCCGGGTCTACTACGAGGCCGAGCAGCCCATCCGCATCCTCGACGCCAAGAGCAAGCGCGTTCGCGTCAACCAGACGAGCTACGCCGCCCACGTCCAGCCCATTGTCGACTATGCCCGGCACCTGCGTGGCCCGACGCAAAGTCCTTCGCCCTGACGACAGCTGCGGCCGCGACCCGACCGGCGCGAAAAAACGGGCGGAGTCACGTCCCTAGTAGTATGGGTTTGTGGACTAACGAGGAGACCTTGATGAGCACGCGTCGCGACTTCATCACCACGACCGGCGCAGCCGTAGCTGCCGCTTCTTTGTTCGCAATGCGCGAAGCGCAGTCCGCTCCGGCGGCCGCGCCCCCCAAGGACACCAAAGATCCATTCGCAGAGGTCGCCGACACAGCATCAGCGTGCGTGCGGACTGGTGAAGCTTGCGTCGCCCATTGCACGGACGAGCTCGCCAAGGGCAACACATCGATGGCCAACTGCAACAGGCGGGTGCACGAGATGCTGGCGATGACGCGCGCCATGCAGACGCTCGCCGCGAGCAAATCCGAACTTGCCAAGCGCCATGCAGCGATCTGCGCTGATGCCTGCAAAGCCTGCGCGGCGGCCTGCCTCGAGCACAAGGACCATTGGGGCCACGGCATGCACTTGGCGTGCAAGGCCTGCTACGAGGCCTGCGTGGCCTGTGAGCAGAGCTGCCGCAAGCTCGCCGCCTAGCGGTGGCGTCAGCAGCCCGGTCGCTCCGATGCGCGGGCTGCGCCTATCGAAACACTTAAATAAGCTACCGAGGGAGCCACGCCTCGCAGATTGCCTGTGCCTCCCAGCGCCGCGTCGCACGTCGCACATCGTGGAGCTCGCCCCCATGAATCGCGACGGCGTACCAGCAGCAACGCCCGTTGGGCATGGTTTCCCGATGCACTTCGAAGCGCACGCAGGCATCTGCATAGACGACGGTGACGTCGCATCCTAAAGGGCGACCCGCCCCACCGGGGACCAGCTTGAATGCCCGCAGGTGTGGCCTCGGGGTCCGCGCCTCTTGCCGATGAGCTAGAGCGGAATGTCGCGTCATCTCGAGACCTCCTCCATCATAGTGTAAGCAAGGGGTCTGACAGTTTTTCGGTGAGGATGCGTGTGCGCTACATCTTACTCGTCATCGCATACCTCGCGGTCACTGGCTGCGACACCGCGTACTACGGCTTCTGGGACAAGCTCGGCGTCCAGAAGCGCGACATCATGGTGAAGCGCGTCGAATCCGCCCGCGACGCGGAAAAGCAAGCGCAGGAGCAGTTCAAGAGCGCGCTCGATCACTTCCGCGCGGTCGTCACCATCGAGGGCGGCGAGCTCGAGAAGCGCTACGACGAGCTGCAGGGCCAATACGACAAGAGCAGCGAACGCGCCCAAGCGGTGACCAAGCGCATCAACGACGTTCAAGGCGTGGCCGAAGACCTCTTCAAAGAGTGGCAAGACGAGCTCGGCCAGTACCAGAGCCCCGAGCTACGCGCCGCGAGCGGAAAGCAGATGAAGGCGACGCGCCAGCGCTACGACGCCTTCATGAAGCAGATGCGCGAGGCAGAGAAGGTCATGCATCCGGTGCTTGCGAAGTTCCACGACCAGGTGCTTTTCTTGAAGCACAACCTGAACGCTAAAGCGGTCGGTTCGCTAAAGACCGAGCATCAACGGATCGAGACCGACGTCGCCAAGCTGATCGAAGAGATGGAAGCAGCCATCCAGCACGCCGACGGCTTCGTCGAGACCTTGAAGGCGGACAGTCCGCCGAACGCTTGACCTTGCCCCGCCGTCGCGACGAAAGCCCACGTCTGTACGAACGTGCTGAGCCCTGCTGGATGCGCCCACGCTCCTGAACTGTGGGGAGTCAGGCCAAGAGGTCGCGAACCTCGGGATGTTTGGCGACGTACGCACGCACGTATGAACACGTCGGGATGAACTTCTCGCCGCGTTCGCGGACGATCTGGAGCGCGCCGGTAATGAGCTTCTCGGCGATACCTTGGCCCCGAAAACGCTCGGGCACGACGGTGTGATTGAGCTCGAGCACCTTGCCGCGACGAGCATAGCCCGCGATGGCGGGCTCGCCGCCGGTCGCAAGCTCGAACCGACTTCGGGCGGGGTTATCGGTGACCGTGGTCGAGAGTTGGCCCGAGGGGGGACTGATAGCCGCAGCGCGGCCGGGGCGTGAGACGTCCATGGCCGCGTTTTCGTCAGCGTGACGGCGAAAGTTGCCTCAACGACCGACGCCCGACAGGTCGATCTTGAGGACGTCGCTCGCAAACTTTCCCATGCGCGCGACCACCCGGTCGATTGCAGGCTTGGCGCTCTTGCCCAGCCGGTTGGCCTCTTCTTCGAGTTTGTCGCGACAGCTCAGGTCGTAACAGACGTGAACACCAGCGAGCTTCTTGGCGTTCACGGTTGCTGTGAGCATCCCCGCCTGCACACCCGGTCCGCTCGAGTGGCACCAGTCGCACATGTTGGGCACCTGCGGTCCCGCGCCGTTCGTGGAGAAGACGATGCCTGTCGGAGCATCACCAGCCGCAGCGAAGATCAGAAAGACCTTGCCGCCCGAAGGGTGCACCCAGGCAGTGTAGCCGCGCACGATGAGGGGAAAAACCATCCCGTGGCCGAGCTCGACCTGGCCCCTGTCTTTGGGGCGGAAGGCGGCGAGCAGTTCGTCCTCGGAGTCGAGCTTGAACATGCCTCTATCGTGTCATTTAGGGCGGCGCCTCGCCAGCGCGGCCACCTCAGCGCGATTTCTTGCCGCCGCTTGGCTTGGCAAGACCAGCAAGGCCCGCCTGCAGGGCATCGGGCGCGCTGGTCAGGCTCTTCTGATCCATGTCGCGGATCTTCGGGATCGGCCGTCCGGTCTTGCGGACGACCTCTTCACGCCGCGTCTCGCTCACACGCGCGTAGTGTGACTGCACGACGACCGCGGAGCTGCGCGAATCTTCCGCGGCCATACGCACGAGCTCGAGTCCCTGCTTGGTGGCATCGTCCATGGCCTCGGAGTCGCCTTGGTTCGGGACGAGCTTCTCGAGCACTGTGGCGAGCGTGCCCCACTGACCACTTCGGATCACGCGCGCGAGCTGCGGCGGCACCTGCTTGAGCACGCTCAGCTCGTTTACGCGGCCCTTCACACCGGTCACACCTTGCCAGGCGCGGATGGCGCGACGCCCTAGCTCACGCGGCAGGCCGTCGCCTTCGATGATCTCCTGCAACGCCTGCAGATCGTCGTCGCTGAGCGGCGGCGGTGCCTTTGGATTTGGAGGAGACTTGACCAAAGCGACGCGAGCTTAGCCCAATCCTGGCGCGGGTGGAAAGTCGGCGCAACGGCGCCAAGCAACACCCGTTCTGGATAGCCGATACACGGGGCCACCCATCCCCCGGACCCCCATGACATCCACGACCCGTTCGACCCGCCGCGCCACCGGCGTTCGAGGCACTCCCTCGGGCGAAGCCTTACGCCCATCGAAGAAGCCCACCGTCAAGACGACTGCTCCCATGCAGGCCGGCAAGGGTTTCAGTGTTGTCGCGGACCCCTCGAGCTGGCTGCCCGTCAAAACGGACATCGTCGACGGCAAGGGCGAGGTGGTCGGCCACCGCCAGGTGCGTGATCGCGCCCTTCTCGGCCAGACGACTGGCTTCGATCGCATCATCGACTTCGCGCCCGGCGCCCCGCTGCAGCGCATCTACCTCGATGAGACGCCCCGCACCGACGCGATCGTAGCGCCTTCGTGGCCAGGCTCGGAGGTGCGCACGCTGGTCGCGCAAGGTCCATCGAAGAACCGCATCGACCTCACGATCGTTGGCGACGGCTACACCGAGGCAGAGAAGGACAAGTTCTTCCTCGACGCCAAACGCATCACCGACGAGCTTTTTGGCAACGACACCTTCAAGTCCTACTTGCCGCTCTTCAACGTGCACGCTGTCTTTGTGCCCTCCAAGGAGAGCGGCATCGGCGACGGCCGCTCGAAGAATACAGCGCTCGGCCTCTACCGCCACCCACAACACCGCCAGGCGGTCATGCCCGGGAACTCGGCGGCGGCCAAGCGCGCGACCGAGCTCGCGCCCGACAGCGACTATCCGATCCTCGTTGGCAACGATAAGTTCTACGGCGGCCTTGGCGGCACCTTCGCGATTACCACCTCGGCGCCCCTCAACATCACCACGGTGCTGCGCCACGAGCTAGGCCACAACTTCGGCCGCGTCGGCGAAGAGTACGACGGCGGCCAGGTCTACGACGGCGCCAACCACAGCAGCTCGTCGACCAACCTACCCTGGCAACACTTCGTCAAGGGCCAGACCCCAGTGCACGCGGCCAAGCTTCTGCACATCTCTGCGCCGTGGAAGAACCTCGGGGGCGGCGAATGGCAGACCAGCGTCACCGTGCCAGAAAACGCCAAGAGCACTCTGCTCGACTTCTCGAGCCTCGGCTTCGACAAGAAAGAGGACGTCGAGCTCCTCGTCGACGGCAAGTCGGTCGCCTACGACGGCAAGTTCAACTATGACCGCAACTTCTACAAGGTGAAGCTCGAGCTTACGCCTGGTCGCCACACCATCACGTTCAAAGACCGCGCGGGTGATGGCAACAACATCCTGTCGCGCCTCGCCGTCTATGGCTTGCCGCCGAGCTTTCCGAGCGACAAGAGCGTCGTCGGAGCTTTTCAGAGCTACAGCCAGAACGGCGGTAGTGGCGGCTTCCGGCCCACCGAGTCCGACTGCCTGATGCGCGACATGCAGCTCACGCACTTCTGCCCCGCCTGCCAGGAGAACATGTGGCGCAACTTCCTCAAGGAGGTGAGCCTCATCGATGCGGTCGAGCGCAACGGCAGCATGGTGAGTGCGAAGCTCGTCCTTGCTGATGACCGCTTGCAGGTCGAATGGATCGACCCCGCCGGTAAGGCGCGCCCCGAGCTCGCCGGTAAGCGTGAGTGGCAGCCAGCAGCCGGCGACGTGGGCAAGTGGAAGCTGCGCGTCCGGTTCGTCTCGGACGAGGTGAAGGACCCCAAGCAAGACGCATGGACCGTCCACGAGGCGGCGTTCGAAATCGCCTAGCGCCTGGCGAAGCGCGCTGGGCACCTTAGTCCACGACCGGTATCGCGTACGAACAGCCGAGCACCACGTAGTGCGCGACCGTTCCGGTCAGGCCCGTGCCCATCATTCCCGCGATGGTCGCGGCTGTGCCGCTACCGACCAGGAACACGAGGTCCGAGGCATGAATCTTCGCCTCAGCCGTGTACGAAACCGCCTCATGCGCTTTGCGGTCGACCGCGTCCCCCGTGACCGCCACTCCTACGAGACGCAGGTCGATGGGTAACCCGCCGCCAGTGACCCGCGTGTTCAAAGCAGGCCCCTGCAGCTCGATACGCGCACCACGCATCAGCGGCTTGCGCCAGAGCACGCTCTCGATATTCGAGTTGCCGTGGAAGTCGACGACCTGAATCAGCTCGATACCATTGTTGGGTCGAATGGTGTGGAGCTCAGAGAACGTCACCCCCACCGTAAGGCCGCCGAGGCGGGCACTACCGTCGAGGAAGGGCCGCTCATGGGTGACGCGGCTCGATGCGAAGGGACCACTTTCGTGCTTGTGCGGCTGGATGAGGCCGACGAGCGAGTCCAGGCAAAGAGCGACCTTGCGTTGGAGTCCAGGAAGGATCGGGTCGCGCTTGGGGATGAGCACTGATCTAGATTGTCCGACGGATAGGCTGGGGCGTTGCGTACGTCGCAGCGCAGCAGCGGCAGAGGGCAAACGCTCACCACGGCGGGTTTCACGAAACTTTCAGCGCCCGGCGCCGACGTACTCCGGCGAGGAGATCTCCCATGGACGCTCGCCTTTCCTCGACACGCCATCCCCATCGTCACTACGCACCCGAAGCCCCTATCCAGGGCGGCGGCCTCCAGCAGGCTGTGAGCCGCCACTTCTACGACCACAGCGCCGCCAAGCAGAGCTCGCACAGCCGCTGGTTTCCTGACCCCACGTTCGCGCACGAAGCGAGTCACCCAGCCCCTGGTGTCGACGCCGCGCTTGGGCGCCCGCAGGCCGGTCAGCTCGCGCTTCTAGGCGCACGCGTCGCCTTGACCGCCGACCCGCCCAAGAAGCCCGCCATCGGCAAGTGGGGCTTCGATACCGACGGGATGGACCTCGCCGTAAAGGCCGGTGACGACTTCAATCGCCACGCCAACGGTGTCGCTCTCGACAACACCCAGATCCCCGCTGACGCGAACTCCTACGGCGCGTTCATCAAGCTACGGGACCTATCGAGCAAGCGCACCCGCGAGATCGTCGAAGCGATGGCGACTGGCGAGGCGCCCGAGGGCAGCGAGCAGCGCAAAGTGCGCGACCTCTACACCAGCTTCATGGACACCAAGGCCATCGAAGCCTTGGGTGTGAAGCCCGTTCAACCGGCGCTCGAGCTCGTCGCCGGCGTGAAGAGCGCGGCCGACGTCTCCCGCGTCATGGCTCAGCTCGCCCGCACGGGCACGACGCAGCCGTTCGGCATGTACATCGGCCCCGACAGCAAGAACCCACAGGCGTACATTGCAGCCTTCTCGCAGGGGGGCCTGGGCCTCCCGGACCGTGATTTCTATCTGCAGAAGGACGAACGCAGCGCCGAGCTGCAGGGCAAATACAAGCAGCACATCGCCGCCATGCTCGAGCTAGCTGGCGTCCCCGACGCGAAGGAAAAGGCGGAGCGCATCTACGCCCTCGAACACAAGATGGCCGAGGTGCACTGGACCAACGTCGACTCGCGCGACGCTGAGAAGACGTACAACAAGTGGTCACGCGCCGACTTCGACAAGCTCGCGCCAGGCGTCGACTGGGATGCGTTCCTTGGCGGCGTCGGTGTCGGCAAAGAGAGAAGCTTCATCGTTGGCCAACCGTCCGCCATCACGGGCATGGCGAAACTCATCGGCAGCGAATCACCCGAGATCTGGCGTGACTACCTCACGTTCCACGTCATCAAGGGTGCAGCGCCGCTCCTCTCCAAAGCCTTCGTCGACGAGGACTTCGCGTTCTCCGGAAAGACGCTCGCCGGCAAGCCTGAGCAGGGTGAGCGCTGGAAACGCGGCGTCGCCCTGACGAGCGGTGCGCTCGCTGACGTCATCGCCAAGGTCTACGTGGCGAAGTACTTCCCGCCAGAGACCAAGGCTCGGATGGAGCAGCTAGTAAAAAATGTCACCAGCGCCATGGATGCCCGCATCGACGAGGTGCCATGGATGGCGGCCGAGACTAAGAAGAAGGCGAAGGAGAAGCTCGCATCGTTCCAAGCGATGATCGGCTATCCAGACAAGTGGCGCGACTACAGCGCGCTCGCAATCGAGCCCGGCCAAGCCTACGCGAACCTTCATCGTGCTGCAGAGTTCGAGCATCAGCGCAACCTCGCAAAGCTCGGCTCGCCCATCGACCGCAACGAGTGGTTCATGACCCCGATGACGGTCAACGCTTACGCGGACCCGAGCGTGAACGTCATCTGCTTCCCGGCAGCGATTCTACAGCCGCCCTTCTTCGACCCAAACGCCGACGAGGCGGTCAACTACGGCGCCATCGGCGCGGTCATCGGGCACGAGATCGGCCACCACTTCGACGATCAAGGGCGCAAATACGATGCGGAGGGCCGGCTCGTCGACTGGTGGTTGCCGTCCGACGTGAAGAACTTCAAGGCGATCACCGACAAGATCGTTGCGCAGTACAGCCAGTTCGAGCCGCTCCCAGGCGTGAAGGTGAACGGCGAGCTGACCCTCGGCGAGAACATCGGCGACATTGCTGGCATCAGCTTGGCGTACGACGCCTACCGCGCGTCGCTCAAGGGGAAGCCGGCGCCGATCGTCGACGGCACGACGGGCGGCCAACGATTTTTCCTGGGCTTTGCACAGGTGTGGCGCACCAAGTACCGCGAGAAGGCGCTACGCAACTTGCTCGCGACCGACCCGCACTCACCGGGCATGGTGCGGGCGGGCGCTGTCCGCAACATCGACGCCTGGTACGGCGCCTTCGGTGTCGAGCCGGGTGACGCGATGTATTTGCCGCCCGAGCAGCGCTTGCAGGTCTGGTAGGGCCATCGGTAACGCCGGTCGCTCGGGCTCCGCCGTGCCCGGAGCGAAAGCCTCGCGGTCGCACAAGAGCGCCCAATCCAAGGAACTCGCAAGGAAAGACCTCGCGCGAGCTTCGCGCCAGAGCCCCAATTTGATCGTGCACCCGGGCACGCCGCGCGACCCGGCCGGGGGGTCTGCGAAATCCTTAGAGTTTCGAGACCTTCCGGAGATCCCGTCTAGACGCGCGGCGCGGCAAGTTGCAAAGCGGCGCCGTTCGCCGGGCGCCCGTAACGCTGCGCGAAAGCGAGAGCGCGGCTTACGTCCGGCGCGCGCAACGAGCTCTGCTGACCTGGGGCGAGCTCGGGGCAGCCCGCGTCGATCCAGCGCGCGATCTCGTCGATCTGATCGTCAGGCAGATAGGGACCACCCGACGGCATACGTACGAACATGTCGCCATCGCGTCGCAGATACTGGATGAGGAAAGTCTCTTCGGCGCGTCCGTTACCGCGGAGCGTTTCGTCGATGAGCGGGAAGCGCATGTCTCCCAGCTCGACAACCCCATTCACGAGCTCGTCACGGGTGTTCCAGCGAAAGCGAGGTCCGTGGACCTCGAGGTGGGGCTCACGCTGCTGGTCCTTACGCCAGGTCGCGATCGCGCCGTCGAGAATCTCTTTGACGCGCGCGAACCCAGGCGTGCGTCCGGCCGAGGCTGAACCCGTGGCGGGGGTCGCCTGCGCGACCGAGACAGCGGTGCTCTGGATACATTCGACTGGCTGCATGAGCGGACTCCGCGAGAAATGGCGCCAAGGTTGAAGAAATGGCACCGGCCCCTATCATCGGCTTGGCGACGCCTGCTGGTGCGCCGGAAGCGCGATCCCTGCCCCCCGGCTGGCCTGCTCGCCGCGCCGCCCGAGGCACACCCAGGAATCGTCACAATTGCGCGACGAACGCGTAACGCCTGCCGATGACTTGACCCGCTAGTGGCTCATCCCCATCCGCCGTTGGCCCTCAGTTCAGTTCCACGCCGCAGCAAGCTCTGACCCCGAGAGGTTCACGTGTCTTCACAGCTTCAGGTTGGTTTCGACAATCCTGGCGTTCGGGCCCGCGTAGCGGCCATGCGCGAGGAAGCCCTGCAAGCCGGTGTCACGGAGGGGGAATTCGAGGAGGCCCTCGGCCGCGCCAATCAGCTCGACGGCGACCGTGATGTCTTCAGCGACGCCGACCTGGGTCAGCTCGAGCAGGCGGTGCACGACACCCGCCACGCCATCGCCCTGCGCCCGCCGCGCGCCGGATTTGCCCCGCAGGCGCCCCGTCCGAGCGTGGCGCAGAAGCTCGAGGAAAATCTCGAGACGGAGCGGCGAGCAGCCGCCACCGCGCAGCAGTCCGGCAGTGGCCTGTCGCCCGATCTCGTGCGCGGGGCGCTCCCCGCCGAGCCCGTCCACAGTGCGCCGCCCGCAGCGACCGAACACCGGCTGCTCGCGACAAACGGCGTCACGCGAACGACCTACTGGGGACGCGTTTCTCCCGATGGAACGGTGTTCGCGATCGGCAGCAACCGAGGCGTCAGCGCCTTCGACATTCGCCCAGGCCAGGCCAATGCCGTCCACTTCCGCCAGGGCTCGTTTGACCCGACGTTCACCAGCGACGCACTGATTTTCCAGGGCGGCGGCACGTGGCGGGCTTCACTCGACTGGCTGCGCAACAACCCTCCGGAAGAAGTAACGGGCGAGGTGCCTGGTCACGTCCAACGCATCGGCTCGCTCGCGCTCTATCAGGACGTTGCCAGCGATGGCGCTCGCGGAATCGCGCTCGATGGTCACCTGTGGACTGGCGATTCGGGGCCGAGCAGACGCGACCCACGCGTCACGGGCTCGAAGACCGCGAGCGTGCGTTTCCACCACTTGGACGCGCTCCAGGGAGTCGGCACTCAAAACGTGCAGACAGTGTCGACGCCGTTCCACAGTGGGTTCCAGCTTTCCAACGACGGTCGCCATGTCGTGGCCCAGATCGCAAACCCCGACGCAACGAACGAGCAGGTCGGCTACGCCATCTATAGCGTGTCACGCCGCGATAGCGGAGAGGTCGACCTCACCCCCGTGCGGGTCGTTTCAGGCCTGCGCGGCGGCAAGCCCAAGATGGCGGGCGACTACGTCGCGTTTCATCATGCTGTGACGGCGGAAGACTTCGCATCGTACGGGTTCGCTTCGGCGGACGACCCGGCATTCCAGGACCTCCTGCGCCAAGGAACCGCCGACATCTACGTCTACAACATGCGCGACAACACCGTGCGACGGGCGACCAACGCCGGCGCCGGCAACCTCGCGTGGTTCCCGTCGTTTAGCCAGGACGCGCAAGGCAACTACCGCGTCCACTACCTGCAACTCAACGCCGACGGCTCGCGCCGCGTCATGTCGGCTCCGGTGAACTGATGACCTCTGCCATTGATCCAACGACCAGCAGCGTCGCCCTATCCCGTTTCTCGGACGACCAGGTCCCCGGTGGACCTGGCCCCTACCTGCCGACTCCGCCCTACGCCCCCGGTTCGGTCGCCAGTGCCCCGGCTCCCAAGTGGCTGCCCGTGATGCAGCGTCCGGCCGCCTCGCTTGGTCTGCAGGAACCGCCAAGCCGCAGCGTCCGCGATAGCAATCAAACAATCGCGGCCGATGCGACGACACCACAGGGCGCCTTGCCAATCAACGTGCAGAGCAGTCGGGCATACCCCGAGCTTGGCGTCAGCGTTCAGACGCTCGCGAGCGGCCTCAACACCGTGTGGAGCATGGCTTACGCCCCCAACGGCGACGTGTACTTCACAGAGCGTCCCGGCCGCGTCCGCTTGATCCGCGATGGCGTGGTGCAACCCGAGCCGGTGATGAACATCCAGGTCGGCGGCGGCGAAGGTGGCCTCCTCGGCATGGCGCTCGACCCGAACTTCGCGCAGAACCGCAACGCCTACCTTTACTACACGTTGCCGGGTAACCGTGAAAACCGCGTGGTTCGCGTGACGCTCGGCGCCGACGGCCGCACCGCTGGCCCCGAGACCGTCATCGTCGGCGGCATCCCCGCGTCGAGCAATCACAACGGCGGACGCATCGCCTTTGGGCCCGACGGCAAGCTGTACATTACGACTGGTGACGCGGCTCGTGCCCAGAACTCGCAGAGCCTGACGGCGCTCTCGGGCAAAATCCTCCGCGTCAATCCCGACGGCACGGCGCCAAGCGACAACCCGTTCGCGGGCCAACCCGATGCCGACGCGCGCATCTGGTCGTACGGTCACCGCAACCCCCAGGGCCTTGGTTGGAACGAGCGCGGCGACCTGGTGGCGAGCGAATTCGGCGCGTCGTCGAACGACGAGATCAACCTCATCCGGCCGGGTGCCAACTATGGTTGGCCGACCGCCGAGGGCGACAATCACCGGCCGCCGTTCACGGCGCCACTCGCGCACGCTGGCCGTAACCCGAGCTGGGCGCCCTCTGGCAGCACATTTTTGACGAGCGACCGCATCCCCCAGTGGCGCGGCAACTACTTCATGTCGATGCTCGGCTTCGGCGCCGGCGCCGCCCGCGGCGTCCAGCGTTTCGAGATCGACGAAAACAACGTCGTGCGCCGCCAGCAAGTGCTCTTCCGCGACGACTTCGGTCGCGTGCGCAGCGTGAGCCAGGGTCCAGACGGATATCTCTACATGACCACGAGCAACTACGACGGGCGTGGGCCGCGCATTCCAGAAGGCGACCGCATCCTCCGCATCGTGCCTCTCGAGCGTTCCAACTAATTCCATTCAATAGAATCCACAGGAGTGTCCCGTGTCGGCCATTGACCAATTGTCCTTCGACAGCAATGTAGTCCGTGATCGCGTTCGCGCCATGCGCGACGAAGCAGTCGGCGCCGGTGTCGAGCCGGGCGAGTTCGACGAGGCCCTCGGTCGCGCCAACGTCATCGACGGCGACCGGGACCGCTTCAGCGAGATCGATCTCGGTATGCTCGAGCAGGCAGTCGGCGACCGCCGTCGCGACATGTCGCTGCCCCGCCGCCCCGCCTTCGGTCCGGGCTTGTCGCTGCCCTCGACCACCCAGATCATCGACCGCAACCTCGAGCAGACCCGCCGTGACGCGGCGCTCGCGACCACCCTCCCCGGCCTCACCGCCGACATCATCGCGACGGCGCAGCCTGCGCAGCCCGTCTTCGGCGCCGCGCAGCCCGGCACCGAGCTGCGAAATCTGGCGACCAATGGCATCACCAGCACCTCGTATTGGGGTCGCGTGTCGCCGAATGGCGAGATGTTCGCCGTGGGCAGCAACCGCGGCGTCTCGCTCGTCGACTTGCGCCCCGGTCAGACCAACGCGGTCCACTTTCGCCAGGGCTCCTACGACCCAACGTTTGGCGATGACGCGCTCTACTTCCAGGGCGGCGGCACGTGGCGCGTCGGCATGGACTGGCTGCGCAACAATCCCCCGGAGAACGTGACCGGCGAAATCCCCGGCGGCGTGCAGCGCGTCACCTCGCTTGCGCTCTACCAAGACGTCGCGGGCAGCGACCGTGACGGTATCGCGGTCGACGGCCATCTCTGGACCGGCGATCCAGCGCCCAGCACGCGTGACCCCCGCGTCAGCGGCTCGCCCACCGCGAGCGTTCGTGTGCACTCGCTCCAGGGTCTCGCGACCGGCGGCGACCGCAACACCCAAACCATCGCGACGCCGTTCCACAGCGGATGGCAGACCTCGCACGACGGCCGGCACATGGTGTCGCAGCTCGTCGATCCCGCGAATCCCAACAGCCAGCTCGGCTATGGCATCTACAGCGTCCGCCGCAGCGACAGCGGCGCGGTCGAGCTCAGCCCGGTGCGTCTCGTGTCAGGTCTGCGCGGCGGCAAGCCAAAGATGGGCGGCGACTACCTCGCCTATCACCATGCTGCGACCCCAGCGGACTTTGCTCATTACGGGTTCGCTTCGGCGGACGACCCGGCGTTCCAGGAGCTCCTGCGCCGAGGCACCGCCGACATTTATCTCTACAACATCCGTGACAACACGGTTCGTCGCGCCACCAACGCTGGCCCGGGCAACCTCGCCTGGTTCCCGTCGTTCGCCAGCGACCCGGACGGCACGCTGCGCGTGGTCTACATGCAGCGTAACACCGACGGTACCAACCGTGTGATGTCCATCAACGCCGACGCGCCCGCGCCGGCCGCGACTCCGGGGCAGTAACCCGATGGTCGAGGCGGTCAACCGTCTCTTTGCCCGCCTCGGCCTCACCAGCAGTCCGAGCGAACCGGCGTTGCCGCCGTTTCGTCCGGAAGACATATGCACCTCCGATCCCGAGCGCCGCGTTCCGCCGACCTTTCTCGGTGAAGCGCGGCCTCGGCTCGTTGCGCAAGAAGCGATCGCCCCGGCGCGTGCCCGATCGCAGAGCCTGGCGCCGACCGTCGCTACATCGTCGGGGCGCCCAGACGCTCCGCCATCGCGTCCAACATGGACGCCGCGACAGTATGAGCGCTTCGCGGCGCGGGTCCGCGAGTACCTGCAGCAGAACGACACGCTGCTCGCGCATCACGCAGCCTGGCACGAAGTGAACGGCGCCGGCGGGACGCGGGGCCCGGGCTCCGGCACGGCGTTTCTACAAATGCATCACGAAATGATCGTCGACATGGAGCGCTTCATCCGTGCTTCTGGGCGCGATCTCGACCTCGTGCCACTCGCCGAATGGCGGCCAAACGAGGTCGTTCCGCCGCAGCTCGGCAATGTCGAGCGCTTCTCGACGTCACCGAACGTGCGCACACCCTCCTGGCTCACGACAGAGGGCGGGACCGAGCGCGCTCCGATCTTCGGCTACACGCGCCTCGGCGACTTCAAGAGCCTCGACGAGCTGGGCCGTGCCTTCGGCAGCGGCCCGCCCGACAATCTCGGCTACCATGGCGCGGGGCACGCTGCGGTGGGTGGCCTCATGTGGAGCCGCCGAGCCCCCGAAGATCCCGTCTTCTGGCTGTGGCACCGTCACATCGACAACATCGTCGAGACGTGGCTGACCAGCGAAAACGGCCGCGCCTGGGCGAGGACACCCGAGGGCCACGCCTGGCGGCAAGCCACCGGCCACCACCACCACCATCACGCAGCGCCAGGCGACCGGGTTCACGAGCGCACCGACGCCTTGCTGCGCATGCGCGCCACGAACGCGGCGGACTACGAGGCCTATATGTCGGGCTCCTCGTTCGACCCGCCGGTCAATGCTTGGCCGGCCGACGCCCTCCCGATCAACGTCCAGAGCTCCGAGCGCATGAACCAGCTCGGGGTCACCGTGCAAACCCTCGCGACCGATCTGCGCGTGCCCTGGGGTATGGCCTTCGCGCCCAACGGAGACGTCTATTTCACCGAGAGAGGCGGCCGCGTGCGGGTGATCCGCGACGGGGTCGTGCAAGCGCAGCCAGTGCTGACGATCCCCGTCGGCGGCGGTGAGGGCGGGCTGTTAGGCATCGCACTCGACCCGGGCTTCGCCAGCAACAACCTCGCCTACCTCTATTACACAACACCTGGCGCGACTGAAAACCGCGTCGTGCGCGTGCCACTCTCCGGCCCCAACGCGGGCCGAGAGACCGCCATCGTCTCGGGTATCCCCGCCTCGGGCATCCACAATGGCGGACGCATCGCTTTCGGCCCCGACGGCAAGCTCTACATCACAACCGGCGACGCCGCGCGTTCGGCGAGCGCCCAGGACCTGCGCTCGCTGGGCGGCAAGATCTTGCGCGTCAACACGGACGGCACGGCGCCGACAGACAATCCTTTCGTCGGCCGGTCCGATGCCGATGCGCGCATCTGGAGCTACGGCCACCGCAATCCCCAGGGCTTGGCGTGGAACAGCCGGGGCGAGCTCATCGCGAGCGAGCTCGGCGGGTCGTCACAAGACGAGATCAATCTGATTCGGCCCGGCAGCAACTACGGGTGGCCCGAGGTGCAGGGAGACTCCCACCGTCCGCCGTACACCGCGCCACTCGCACACGCGGGCCGCACCCCGAGCTGGGCACCCTCCGGCGGCGCCTTCTCGAGCAGCGGCAAGATCCCGCAGTGGCGCGACCGTTACTTCATGGCGATGCTCGGCTTCGGCCCGGGCGCAGCCCGCGGCATCCAGATGTTCGAGCTCGACGAGCACAATCGCGTCCGCAACCAGACTGTGTTGTTTCGCGACGTCTACGGGCGCATTCGCAACGTCGTGCAGGGCCCCGATGGCTATCTGTACGTCACGACGAGTAACCATGATGGCCGCGGCGAGCCTGGCCGCGGCGACGATCAGATCTTGCGGATCGTCCCGAGTACCGCGCGCTGAGCGCTAGCGCAGCCGCTCGAGCTTCTCTTTAAAGGCTATACACGGATCGGGGCGCTCGATTGCTGGGGTCGTCCATACGACGTCATAGCCGGCCGTCGAGCCGCCCGGCTCGACGAAACCGATGGAGAGCACCTGGTCCGACGACACGCCCGGGGCATGCGCGGCGTGGAAGCCAGCGCCGTGCACCCGATTGGCATGTTCGCCTCCCGCGATGAGCACGGCACCGTGACGCGTCGCCGAGGCGAGCAGGCGTTGGGCGAGATGCGCGTCACGCAGCTCCTGAGCGAGCGCCATGACCTTCACCGAGTCTTCGTCCGCGTAACCGCAGTGACCCTTGCGCACGTTGTCCTCGATGATGGAGCGGCCCTCCACATCGAGCGACACACTAAAGCCGAAGGCTGCAGCGGTCTTTTGCTGCTTACTCGCCGCCATCAGGGCCTCGCGCCCGATATTGCCGGCGACGATAGGAAGCCCGTTTGCCATGGCGATGCGGACCAGGGGCTCGTACATGGCGTAGCTGGGCCAGCCGCGCTTCTCCCAGGCCACCGCCTCACCGAAGCTCACGGGGTCGCGCTGCTGGAGAACCGTGGGCGTCTGGTCGACATCGAGCATCTCGAAGACGAGCGCGGGCCGGCGTCCGGAAGCGACCAGCGCCGCCAAGACTTCGACCTGCAAAGCGTGGTGCCGGGGGTTGTCATGAAGCTCTCCGAGGAGCACGAAGCGAGACCTCAGCGCCGCCGCTAAAACGGACTCAGGACCCACGCCTTCGCCGCGCAGGGCGATACTTTCGCCAGGCGGAGCAGCGACCACGGGTGCCTTCGGGGCAGGCGTGCAGGCGACTAACGAAAAAACGAAGAGACACCACCGACGCATTAGAACGACCATTCGAGCCCGATACCCGAGACGAAGGTGTTCATGCCACCGATCGCGCCGGCAAGCCGGAGCGTCGCGGCCACGTGCCGACTAATCGGTAAGCCGACGAGACCATGTAACGCCACGTTCAAGCCGCGTCGATCGCCGTCGACGTTCTGCGCGACGGTGTAACCAGCGCCCGCCCCCCCCTCGAGGATCACAGGCCCATGCCAGCGATAGACGAGCAACGCATCGGCGAGCCCGCCGCGGCCGCCGGTCGAGGTATTGATCATCACACCATCGAGCCGCAGGCCCATGCGGTGCGTCCGTCCCCACATGAGCGCAGCGCCAAGGCCCAAGGAGACGCCGGAGAAGCCAGAGCTGCAGTCGTTCTCTACGAGGCGTCCGTCCACGGTCAGCTGCACGCGCTGGCAGGGAATCGTCGTATCGACAACCCCGTAGCCCGCCCCCACCCCGAAGACGAAATGCGGCTGCGGACCACGGCCATCGATGTGTCCTGCCACTGCCAAGCCAGCGATGAGCAACGCGGGTGAAACGATGTGCACGGCCCTCGATGAAGGTCTGACACACACCGCTGCGCCGCGCCACCGCGGGTTCACCCTCATATGCGCTGGGGCGTTGCCAACAAGAGATACTGACGACACATCGCTGGCGCCGCCCGCGACATTTTCTGACGCGGGCGGCCCGGACATCTCGTCTTCCGTCGCTGGTCTGGTAAAAGACCGCCATGACTTCCGCGCCGATCCGACTCGATACCGTCGAGCGGCTGGCCGTCGACGCCCCACGGACATCGCGCGCCCACCTGCCTGCCCTTACGGCTGCGCGTTTCTTCGCCGCCTTCCAGGTGCTTCTGTTCCACTGCACGAGCTGGTCGACCTGGCTCCCCTCCCCGCTGCGAACCTTCGCGTCGACTGGCTACATCGCTGTAGCGTTCTTCTTCATCCTGTCGGGGTTCATTCTTACCTACACCTACTGGTCGCCGATGCGTGCCGGTCTGCGTCTTGGTGTGTTCTACAAGGCGCGCTTTGCCCGCATCTATCCCATGTACATGGTGGCGCTGCTGGTGGCGCTGCCTTTCTACGCCAAAGCGGTCATGAGCGGACACGGAGGGGCGGCCCGAGGGGTGCGCGACGCAATCCTCACAGTGAGTCTACTGCAGGCGCACGTCCCCGCAGCAGCGTTGACCTGGAATCCGCCTGCTTGGTCCCTATCGACGGAGGCGTTCTTCTACTTCTGCTTTCCGCTGCTGTTACCTGTCTTGCTGCGCGGTTCGATGGTGCGCGCCTGGCTAACCGCAGCAAGCGCGATTATCGTCGCGATTGCCCTGCCCCTGGCTTACCTGCGGCTCAATCCCGACGGCCTGGGCAGCCCAGACTTCGAAGCAAGCGCCACCTGGGTGAATCTCTTGCGCTACCACCCGGTCGCGCGTTTCGCCGAGTTCCTACTCGGCATGTGCATGGCGCGAGCGTACCTCGATGTACCAGCGTTGCGCACGACGCGGGCGGGCGTCTTGCTCACGACGGGCGCACTCGCCGCCCTCGGAGCCATGCTCGCTTTTGCGGACCACATCCCCTACGTGCTCTTGCACAATGGGTTGCTTGCACCAGCGTTCGCCGCGCTCGTGCTTGGCCTCGCGACGACGACACCAGTGTCGAGGCCCTTACAGCGGCGGCGGCTCGTTACGTTGGGTGAGGCGAGTTATTCGCTCTACATCTTGCATATCCCGCTCTTCATGGCTGCGGGCGCGCTGGCACGACGCCTCACGGACAACGGAGACAACAGCGGTTGGTTCACCCTCGCATTTCTCCTGACTGCGGTCGTCGCTTCGCTCGTTGCCTATCGCCACGTCGAGATTCCTGCGCGTCGCTACCTCCTCAAGGCTTGAGTCCGAGGGGCGAGACCGAGCGCGCGACAGACGTCTTGCTTTCGCCCCTTGCTCACGGCCGGGCGCTGCCCTAGCTCAAGACGACAGGAGCGACGCATGATGAAGCGTTTACCGCGAGCTCGGCGAACATGGACCACCTACGCGCTCGCCAGCGCGCTTTGGTGCACGCCTCTTTCAGCAGCGACCGAGCGCACCATCAAGACCGAGGCAGGTCCAATTCGCGCGACACGCGTCGCTGAAAAGCTCGCGCATCCGTGGGGAGTCGCTTTTCTACCAGACGGCCGGATGCTGGTCACCGAGCGCCCCGGACGGCTACGCCTCATCGATGCCGCAGGCCGGGTCAGCCCGCCTCTGCGCGGGGTTCCGACGGTCGTGGTCTCTGGCCAAGCAGGTCTTCTTGACGTGGCTCTCAGTCCGTCTTTCAAAACGGACCGTCTCGTCTATCTTTCCTTCTCCGAAGCCGGCGAGGGCGGCGCCTCGACCGCTGTTGCGCGCGCCAGGCTCTCCGTAGAGGGCGACGCACTCGAGAACCTCGCCGTGATTTTTCGCCAAACGCCCAAGGTCGACGGTCCGAATCACTGGGGTTCGCGTCTACTGTTCGACCGCGACGGCAAGCTCTTCGTCACGCTTGGTGAGCGTTTCAAGTTCGACCCCGCCCAAGACGTGCGCACGACCTTTGGCGCCATCGTTCGTATCGAACCGGACGGCTCCGTTCCGCGCGACAACCCCTTCGTCGGCAAGAAGGACGCGCGGCCCGAGATCTGGACCTATGGCCATCGCAATGTTCAGGGCGCGGCTTTTCAGCCCGGCACGGGCGTGCTGTGGGCGCACGAGTTCGGCCCCCGTGGCGGCGATGAGCTCAACATCATCAAGGCCGGAAAGAACTACGGTTGGCCCCTGGTGAGTTGGGGCCGGCACTACGACTTCCGCGACATCCCCGACCCGCCCACACGGCCCGAATTCGAGCAGCCAGCCAGGTATTGGAACCCCGTGATTTCGCCCTCCGGCATGATGTTTTACACCGGGGACCTGTTCCCGAAATGGCGCGGCAATCTCTTGATTGGCGGTTTGTCCGCTGAAGCGGTGATCCGACTGACGCTAGACGGTGACAAGATCACAGCCGAGGAGCGCATCGGACTGGACGCACGTGTCCGCGCGGTCGCCCAGGCGCCCGACGGGTCCATCATCCTGCTGACCGACGATGACGACGATGGAGCAGTCATCCGTCTTACCCCTGACCGCGCGGCGGGTTGATTCCGCTGTTGCGTTCAGGCGCCATGGTGTAACCCTTGCGGCAAGAGGAGGGTCCCATGGCAATCGCCGAACGCCGCGACACCGACGAAATGGTCGGTCACATCATGCGGCAAGAAGCCCAGCGCAAGCTGTGGTTCATGCTGACGCTCGTAGGCTTTATCGCGACGACGGTGATCCTCTTCATGACCGCCGCGCCCGGCGGCGCAGACCTGGTGTTCTCCCTGGCGGTGAATGGCGGCTTTGCAGTCGCGATGGTGCTGTTCTATCGCGCGCGCGTGCGCGGCAAAGATCGCATCGGCCTCGCGATGCCAGCGATGCTGGCAGTGCTAAGCACGGTGGTCGTCTGGGTATTGTCGCGGAAGTTCTGAGGTACTGCTCGCACTGACCGCTTGCCTCACTCCGCATGCGAGGCGAGAGAGAGAGCGTCGCGAGTTGCTACAGACATGTCGCAGAGTGCATGGCGAACCCGCGAGGCCAGCCGCATTCACGAGGACTTTCGGCATGAACGGGGGTGGCACGCGCGCTGCAGAACCAGGCGCTCATGAAAAGCGTGACCCTCGCGAAACCCGCCGTGGCTTCCCTCCCCCTCCCGCGTGTCTGCCTCGACGTTCCACCTCCAGCGGCGCCACCTGCATCGAGCTCGTTGCACACGCCGACCAGCCTCGACGAGCTTCGCGCGCGGGAGCGACAAGCGCGTAGTCCACTCCACGACGCCTTCCGCGCACACCTGAACATCGTCGCCGGAGCGTTGCACGGCGCCATCGGCATCAACGCTGGTCCCATGTTCGGATACGAGGCGGAATACGTCAACGCCCGCACCGCCGCTCGTATCGAGGTTGCCGTCGTCGGGCTGCTCTCTGGAGTTGGTGTCGCACGCCTCGGCGTTGGCAGTCTCGCGGCGCTACGGGGAGGAGTAGCGGCTGCCACACAATCTACCGCGGTCGCCAGCGCAGCTGCCGGCGCCGCTATAGCGACGGCCGCGACAGCGAACGCGGTGCGCCCCATCGAGTCGCGCAGCATTCGGCGCGACCCGCTCGGCAGTGTCCAAGTCGCAGTCGATGACACAGGCAAGGCGCACAAGAGTCTCCCGAACGTCGAAACTTTGAAGTCTCTGCCCTCCGACGAGCTGCGAGCCCTGAAAGTCGAGCTTGAAGCGAGCGTCGAGCAACGCATAATAAAAACGACGGAGCTTGGCTCAGATCGGGGCCACGCGGCGCGCCAGTGGCACGAGCAAGGCATCCTCAGACTCATCGACAAGATCCTCACCGATCGTCGTCAATAGCGGAGCGCACGCCATGCGACATGGACACGACAAGGACTGGCTCGCGCACCGCTGCTGGGAACAAGTACGCGCGTTTCGCGGCACTGAAGCCACTCTCGATGGCGCCCAGGAGTCTTTTGGCGAGCTCTGCTCGCGCTTCCTCGGTGCTCTGCTCACGCGCGAGCCTGAGTGGCCCGCTTCGAAGTATTGGTTCGACGGCATCGCCCTCGAAAGCGCTCGTCTGCTCGAGCCCGACGCGGTGGAGCTCGTCGGCAGCGTCCACTTCGCACGCGGCCAGGACGATTGGTTCACCGGACCGGTGCGCCTCATCCTTTCCGCGCCACCCGACGCGCCGCTCGACTACCGGGTGACCTTCGACGGCGCAGCGGCGGGTGAGGGTCGCTTCGACCTAGGCGACGCCAGCCAGACATGACGGACGTGCTGCGCTACGGTATCGCGGCCGTCTGGGCGACCTTCGGGCTTGCCTTCAAGCTGCTGAGGCTGGTTCCGCGGCACGAGAGAATCGTCGAGCGCATCTTGGGACCGCGAACCGCGCCGCTCACATTCCTGATCGGCGCCGGCGAAGTGGCCATGGGCATCTGGGTCGCGTCCGCCATAGCGCCTGTCGCTTGCGCGGCGGCTCAGACGGTTCTCCTCGTCACGATGAATACGCTCGAGCTGGTCTACGCACGCGACCTGTTGCTCTCGCCGCGGCTCATGGTCGCCGGCAACGCGCTACTTGTCGCGGCGGCCTGGCTAGTCGCGCTGGCAGGGACGCAGTGACCGAGATCCGACGCGAGCGAGGCAAAACGCGCACCCGTCCACGCGAGTGTGGCACACCGCATCATGGTGACAGCCAAATCGCGGGCTCGCGAGTCTTCGGGTCGGCGCGATGTTTGCAGAGCCCTTCGCAAACTGGAGGGTTACATGGGAGCTTTTGATCCACTTTTCCGCGGTAGACGTCGTCTTCTCCGCCGTCGCGCCGCCACCGGCATGATGGGCGGAAGCAAAATCGGCAGCGTGCTCGGCCTCGCGGGGATTGGCTACGCGGCCTATCGGTTCTTGCAGACCGAACGAGGCCGCGCCGTACAAAGCAATGTCGTCGAGCAAGTCCGCAACTTCGGCGAACGTGTCCGCGCGCACTCGGGAGACCTGAGTACGCGCTGGGCACAATCGCATTCGAGTGAAGACTTAGGCGAATCGCAACTGTAGACCGCTCTGGCGGACGACGGCTGTGCCCACATGGCCGTCGTCCATGTCGCGACAGACAGACGGTCTTCGCCGCGATGCCAGCGACCCGAGTCTACGCGCCGGGCTCGCTGCCGGCGAAACGCACGCTGTCGACGAGCGCAAGAGCCTTCGCCTCGTCGCCGGTGTCATCGAAGTAGATGCTCATCTGCAAGTGTCCGACATCACTGACGGCGAAAGCGTTCAGGCTCTCGACGTGTCCCTCCGGACCAACGTCCCGGAGGCGATAGGCGAAGTACGCAACATCGCCATCGTCTTTGTTCAGCACGACGCGTCCATCGGGATCCATTTCGCGCTTCAAGCCTTTGAGGCGGCGCTGGCGGGACTGCCCCTCTTCGCCTTCACCCCAAGCGGCGATCCAGACGGTGAAGCCTGGGCGCCAGAACACGAGGTTCTCATCTTCGACCCGTCGCGCCATGGGCTCGGGGAGCGTCAGAGCCCACTCTTCGGTTAGCTCCTGAAAGCCTTCGAGGACAGGGTATCCTGGGGGCGGCCATGGTTTTGCCATATGGAGGAGTTAGCACGACCCGCTGACTCCGTGTAGCAATGGAGTGACGATGCAAAACACACCCCCCGTCGCCTCGACGCAACTCATCGTTTCGCTCGCCCTGCCCTTGGGCGCCGCCATGGCCTTCGCGCTCTTGGTCTACATGATTCCCGTCCAGCCCATGCAGCCCGATATGGTCTTCATGTTCCTCGGCGGTGCGGCGGTGCTCGGCATCGTCGGCCCTGCGATGGGTCGGCTCATGCGAGCCAAGATGTCGCGGCCCGACACACTCGAGAACTACCTGCGACAGTCGCTGACACCAGTCCTGGTAAGCCTCGCCATCCGCGAAGCCGGTGTGTTCATGGCGGCCTTCTATGTCCATTTTGGCGGAGTACCCTTGCGCGGCATCGCGGTTGCCGGGGTCATCATCCTCACGATGGTGATGGACGTCCGCACGCCTGGACGCGTCGCGGCCGAATATGAAGCCATGTCCGGACGCAGGAGCTAGAGAGGTCGTCCGTTCGCTCGCGCAATAGGCTTCCGCACGATCTACTTTAGCGGCTCGCGATGTGAACGACATTCCCTACGAGGCCGTGGGTGAAGACCTTGGACGGCGGCAACCCGAACATTCTGTGAAACTGTCGCGAGAAATGGGCAGAGTCACAGAACCCCGCCGCATGCGCGACCTGGGTCAGGCTTTGCCCCCTGACAGCCAGCGCAGTCGCTCCGAGCATGCGATGCCACGCGCGGAAGGCGCCGATCGGCACGCCGACTTGTTCACTGAATCGATGTTCGACGAGTGAGGTGGAGACCCTCAGCCGCCGTGCCACCCCCGCCGCATCGGAGGGTACGTCCTCCGCTCCGGAGAGCAGCGCTGCGATGCGCGCGACGCGAGCGCTGAGCACGAGCGGGCTTGGCCCAAGGTTAAGGGCGTTGTGGAATAGCTCATGCCACGGTTCGCGTCGTCCCGAGGCAAGCGCGCTCCCGACTGCGGCGCGAAGCCTTGAAGCGTCGACGCGACCGCTGAGCGCTGCGCCAGGCTCGAGAAACAGCACGGCTGCCCGTCCGCCATGAAAGTCGAGGGCATGCCACTGCCAGCCACGCACGAAAGCCGCTTCGTGATATTCGAGACCACCGTTGACGTCGAGGAGCTCGAACCCGTCATCGAGACCCACGAGAACCGCATTGGCAGCGAAACGATGCATGGGCAACCGCTGAAAGCGACCCACGTAGAGTGCTCTCCCTCCGCCCAGCATCAAGTGGCTCTGCATGTGCAGAAACATACAAGCATGCGGCCGCCACCCGCACGTAGATTTGCTCGACGCGCCTCCCCCGGGGCGCGAAAGGGAAATCACCGTGACTGATCAACACCCGTCTCTCTCCCAGATGGTCGTCGACCGTGCGCGTCGGTCGCCGCAGCGCGTCGCGTTCCGCGTGCGACGCCACGATGCGTACGTCGACGTCACGTGGGCGGAGATACTCCCGCGCATCGAAGCTATCGCCGCAGGACTGCTCACCTCCGCCCCACTCGATGATGGCGCCTGTATTTCAATCGTCGGGGGCACCACCATGGAGTCTTGCCTCGTCGACTTCGCGGCGCTCGGCGTCGGCCTGAAGACTGTCCCGATTTACGCAAGCTTGCTCGCAGAAGAAGTTGGCTACATGCACGTCGATACAGAGACGCAACTCATCGTCGTCGACGATGGTAATCAGCTCGACAAAGTGCGCGCCTTTCGCCGGGGTTTTACGTTTTTCGATCGGCATTACGCGCCGAGTCAGCTCCGCGTCCGGGCGAAGGTCGTGGTCATCCATCCGGCGGGTCTTGCTCCCGATGACGACTGGGAGAGCCTCGAAACGCTCATGGCCCGAGGGCGGGACGAACAAGCGAACGTGGAACACGAGGCGCGCCGGCGCGCGTCCCTCGTGCGACGCGAGCACGTGGCGACCTTCACGTATACGTCGGGAACCACCGGTGCACCCAAGGCAGTCATCCAGACGCACGACAACATGCTGGCGATGCTCGAAGACGTCAGTGACGCAGGGCTCATGGATGACGACGTCCTCAGGCACGGGTTGTTTCTGTTCCTCCCCGCCGCGCACTCGTTCGGACGCATGGTGGAGCTTGCGGGCCCGTTCTTTGGGGCGCCCTTGGTCATGTCATCGGTTCCAACGCTCGCCGCGGATCTACTTGCATCCCGGCCCGGGTTCTTCCCGGCTGCCCCACGTGTCTTCGAAAAAATGATGGCGAAGATCACGAGCGCAATCGAGAGCGAGCAAGGCGTTCGACGAAGGATTCTGAAGTGGGCGTTGGACGTCGGTCATCGCGTCGCCTCATGCCGCGCGGCTGGTCGCGCCGTGCCTCTGTCATTGAAGGCTCAGCGTCGACTCGCAGACCGTCTTGTTCTGGCAAAGCTGCGCGCACGGCTGGGTCTCGATCGGGCGTCCACTTTGCTCTCGGGAGCTGCGGCGCTTCGCACCGATGTTCAGGATTTCTTCTTGGCTCTGGGCCTGCCCCTTCTTGAGGCCTACGGGCTGACGGAGACGTGCCCCGGCTTGACGGTCAATCGTAAAGACAACGCGCGAGCGGGCACGGTTGGACGCCCGTTCCGCCGATGCGAGCTGAAAGTGGCGCCTGACGGCGAGTTGCTCGCACGCGGCCCGAATATCTCGCGGGGCTACCTCAATCGCCCGGACGCAACGGCGGCGGCCTTCGATGACGACGGGTGGTTTCATACGGGAGACCTCGGCTCGATTGACTCGGCGGGCTTCGTCCGCATCACCGGGAGAAAGAAAGAGCTGCTCAAGACGAGTGGAGGAAAATTCGTCGCGCCGCTCAAGATCGAAGCGCAGCTCAAGCGACATCCGATCGTCCAGGAGGCGGTCGTGCTGGGAGAGGGACGCAACTACTGTACCGCGCTGTTTGCTCTCGATGCGGAGATGCTCGCCGAGCTAGCCGAACGCGAAGGTGTTCCGGCGGATCCGACGCACCCACGCATCACCGACATCTTGCGAGCGCTGGTCGCGGAGACCAACGCGGGCCTCGCGTCATTCGAGCACATCAAGACGTTTCGGGTATCGCCGAGTCCGTTCACGGTGGACGGCGGCGAGCTTACAGCGTCGCTGAAGGTCAAACGACACGTCGTTGCGCAGAAGCACGCAGTGTTGATCGAGTCGATGTACGCGCATCCGGCCGCCTAACGCGCAACGAGCTATCCAGCTGGACTCCGTGGTCTCTCGGCGCGACCGAAGGCGAAGTCGCCTCAACCGGCGCCTCCCGCGCGCGCCCGCTCGACGAGCGAGCGCATCAAGGCGCTGCTACCAGTCACCTGCGACTCGAACCACAACAGCGCATCGTCAATGCTCGCGTGAGTCGTACGGACGACGCCCGCGCGCGCCGGAGCGAGCAGCTGAATGGCCATGTTGACTCCACGCGCAATCGTCGACTCAGACACAAAGGCGAAGCGCACGCGCGAGAAACGGTCGGCGCCGCCCGCGATGGCTCGCCGGTGGTTGCTGCTCGGCGGACCGCTGTTCCCAACGTACATGAGGATATGTGCGTCGCGGTCGGTGCGGCGTTGCGCCAGGTCGCCGAACGCATGAATGACCGAAACGAGCTTGGCGTAATCGACCTGCTCGGCACGGCCTAGCAACATCGCGACCAGCGACAGACCGGCTTCGTCATAGGCGTGGCCCAACATTAGCGCCTACGAGCCTCGCACGATGAATGACCCGAGCCAAGTGCGTCGACGCGCCCAAAGCGCGCGCGTGGCCTGACGCGCTCGCCCGCATCCTCTCTGCTCGACCTTGGACGTGACGCATGGCATGTGCGCTGCATGCAAAGGTCTTTGGTCGTTGCCGCGCTGCTCAGCGCTCTCGCCTGCTCCGAGGACGACGCCAAGCTCGCGCCCAACGCAATGTTGGTCGACGGCGCCACACACGCCCTCCTCTCTGAAGTCACCGACGCTGGCGACCTCGTCTTCAGCGGTATGACCGCTCAGCTCGAGTCGGTCGACGCGCAGTCCGTGCTCGTGTTCACCGTGGGGCCTCAAACTCCGCTTGGGGCCATGCGCTACGTCTTGTCCGTTGCGGCGGAGAACGCCGGCGTAAGGGTCGCGACGCGCGCGGCAACCATCAACGAGGCATTCCAAGAGCTGCACTTCGAGGTCCGGCGTGACCTCGTCATGCCACAGAACCCCGGAGCGCTACTCTCCGCCCAGCCCCAGGTGACGTCCGGCGTGAGCTTCCCATTCGACTTCGAGCTCTCAGGCGATGCGGGCCGCATCAACATTAGTGGCGAGGTTGCCGTGGCACCCGAGCTCGACTTCAATCTCGATTTCGACCTCGCGAGCTTCACCCTCGAGGAGCTCAGCTTGGAGGTTGGGGCCAGCGAGAGTTTCCGCGCCGAAATCGTCGGGGAAGGTTCGGTCTCCGAGCGGGAGGACTTCACGGTCGCCACCATCCCGTTCACGCCGATCATCATCACCGTGGGTAGCGTCCCTGTCGTCCTGACGCCTCAGGTCGTCATCGAGGTCGAGCTCGGTGGTTCGGTCACCGCGGGCTTCGCCGCATCGGTTCTTCAAGATGCAAGCGTTAGGGCCCGCGCTGGCTATATCGACGGCAAGCTGGGCGGCGAGGCGACCGAAGAAGGCAACGCGACAGCGGACACGCCGAGCTTTCAAGGTAACATCGCGCTTGAAGCCGCCGCGGGTCCTCGCTTTGAAGTGTTGCTCTATGGAGCCGTCGGCCCATATGCGGAAGCTCAAGGAACACTAAAGCTCGATGCCGCTCTCGGCGGCCCTCCGCTGTGTGTGGACTGGGAGCTTCGTGGCGGGGCGGAGGTCGACGTGGGTCTCCAGCTCTTCGGCGACATCGAGGCAAACCTCTTCGACGACTCAACCGTCCTCACCTCCTACGACAGCTGCGCCGACGCGTCTCTGCCACCGCAGAACGTGCAGACTTGGTCCAAGAGTTTCGGACGCTCCGGCAGCGCTGGCGAGGAAAGCCGCGCCATTGTCGAGGTATCGAGCGGCGGCTATCTCCTGGCCGCCGCGAGTGCGACCTTCGCAGGCGTCACGGCATCGAACGCCGCGTTCTGGCTGCTGCGCCTGGACGCTGAGGGGACGCTCCTGTGGCAACGCGCCTACGCCTCAGCATCCGGCTCTTTGGTCTCCGCCGCCGAAGTTCCTGGCGGCTTCATGATCGCGACACGCGGCGCGCTCTTACGCGTCGACCTCGCGGGGAACCTGACGTCCGCACGCCGTTTCGATACGAGTGAAGGGCTCACCGCGGGAGCGCTGGGGATGGACGCTTTAGCGGATGGCTCCGTCGTCGTCGGTGGGATTGGAGGACCGATCGCGACCCCCTTGAGCTGGGCAATGCGGGTGAGCCCCCAAGGTGCCGTGCTCTGGTCATCGACCTACGGAGGAGATGAGGTCCGTACGGTACGGCGACTTTCGGCCGGGGACGTCATGCTCGTCGGCGGGGACGCGAACACCGCGCGCATCGTACGCGTCGGCGCGGACGGGGTTCCACTTTGGGCGAGCGCAATCACCCAACGATACGACGACAACGGCGACGACGAGGGTGGTGTCATTCTCGACGCAAGTACCGACGCGTACGATCTCGTCGAGTCACCCGCGGGCTTCGTGGTTGTCGGCGTGTCGTACGGCGGCTACGAGCTTCCTACCGACAACGCAGTGGGCTTCTTCGCGGCGTGGCGTGCCAACCTGAACGCCGACGGCTCCGCGATCAATAGTACGATCTACCGTTCGAGCGCCGTCGCTGAGTACAACACTCTGAACGCAGCGGCGATGAGCACGGGTGGCATTCCCATTTTCCTGGGCGAAGTTACCGAAGCGCTCGGGGCAAGCGATAGCGACCTTCTTCTCTTGCGCGGCACCACCACCAACACGATGCGCACCTCCGGGGACGACAACGTCTACGAGCTGTCGACCGTAGCCGGAGGGCGTCCGCTGATTGCGACGCGCGATGGCGGCTATGCCGTCACCGTAACGAGTGGCGGCTTCGGCGCATCGCAGCGTGTCTGGGTGTCGAAGCTCACGCGCACCGGGGACGTCGATTTGGTGCCACCCGCAGCCATAAGCTCGACGAGCGGGATCTCCCTCGATGTGCCGCTAGTAAGCGCGACGGTGACCCCCAATGTGGCGCGCACCGAAGTCCCCATGACGCTCGTGGACATCACCGCGTCGGTCGCGGTCGAAACGGCAGGCGTCGACGAGACCGTCCACTCCGCGGAGTGACCACCGAAGGAAAGCACGAACGCCGGGGACCCACGTCCCAGGCGCTGGCGCTCCGAGACCCGACCCAACGCAACCACCACGCTTGACTCGGGCGCGCACGCCCAGGCAACGGAAGCGTCATGCTCGACGCGGTTTTGAGCCCTGGCACCGTCATCGTACTGTTCGTGGCAATCGCCGTTGGCTTCGTCGCTCTCGGACGTGTCTGGGAGAAGAAGCGAACGGAAGCCATGCGGGCCTACGCAGGGGGCCGCCGCTTCGAGTTCGCCGAAGCGGACACGACGGTGTTGGGGGGAGTTGCGTTCAAAATCTGGTCGCGCGGACGCGGCCAGAGCGTTACCAACGTCATCCGCGGCATGCTCAACGACGTTGAGATCGTCCTCTGTGACTTCCGCTACGTGATTGGTAGCGGCAAGCACAAGCGTGTCCACCGCTGCTCGCTGTGTCTGCTGCGGACACCGGGGCGCGGCGCGCCGCCTTTCTTCTTGCGCCGCCAGCTCGCACTCTTCGATGGTCTGGGTAAGCTCTTCGGCGGCCAAGACATCAACTTCCCCGAAGACCGCGCGTTCTCCGAGGCCTACGTGCTGCAAACCGCAGCCGACGAAGGCGCGCTGCGTCGCTTCATGAACCCAAAGCTACGCGACGCGCTCGTTCGCTTGAAGGACCAGCGGTTCACGGTCGAGAGCGTCGGCGACCAGGTGTTGATCGAACACCCTCGGCGCTTGAAGGTTCATGACCTCGACGGCTTCGTGACGAACGCGATGATGCTCCGCGCGACCTGGCCGTAGCGTCACTGGCATACCACCTGCAGAACCTTCGGTGGACCCGCCCGCGCCCTTGTACGGTCGCGTCGTCGCGCCACCGAGCTGCAGCAGAAGAAGATGGGAAAAGCCAAGGCAAGAAGGACCGCTCTTCCCTTTTCACGACGCGGAGCACGAGCGAAACATTCGCGTCGGGGTCGCGACACTCGCGCTCTCTCGGGGACAAGCTCGGCGAGGGCGGCACTACGGCCGCACCCCCGATGGTCTTTTCTACTATGCCATGGAGCTGCTCGAAGTCATGACGAGCTCACCCGAGCTCACCATGATTGGCAGCGTGGTCGGCACGCGTCTACCCGCGAGCGCCATGGCCCTCGCCGAGTCGCTAGCCGCCGAGGAGATGCACGGTAGGTCATAACCCAACGGCGTCGATGACCGCGGCCGTCGTGTCGACGTCGTGGGCCTGCTCTTGCGGACCACCGCGAGGTTCAACGCAATCGCGGACAAGCGCAAAAGCCCCGGAAACCACCACCGGGACACACATCGCCACCGCCTTCTCCACCGAGCGACCCTCTGCGAAGAGATACTCGCAGCCGGTTCTTTGCGGCGCTTCCATATTGCCGCGGCAAGACGGGTTGCGGGCACGAATTGGGATGTGTTGACCCGAGAAAACGGCGCCATCGTAACCAGCGCGCGCGGCGAGATAATAGCCATGGATATGCAGGAGCTGAGGCGGCCAAGCCTCGCCAAAGCGGCCGTCTCTCGAAGCGACCGCGAGCCGGGCGCCCTCGGGGATGGCCGCGAGTACGGGCTCGGCGGTACGTACCTCGCGATCATATCGCGCGAAGAACGTGAGCATCGCGACAACGTGGGCGCAGATGAGCAGCGGCTGCACGAGGTCGCGTCGGCGCGGCGCCCGGTCCCGGTCCACGGTGCAGAGCGCAAGCACACCAACCTCGGCCACGAAGAAGAGACGGACGTTGAAGGCCCAGATGAAGTCACCGCCAGCTTCCATCGCCATGGGCGTGGCGACGTAAGCAAGGATGCTCAGCACCGCGAAGGCAGTCATCATGCGGAGTACTGGAGCTCCGACGGCGCCGCGACGTGTCTGCAAGAGCGCGAAGAGCGCCGCCCCCACGACAAAAGCGACATGGGAGGCAAGGCCAAGACCGCGATCGAAGACTCCGAACTGTGCCACCAGCTGCCGCCCGAAGGTCGCGAGGTCCTCGTACTGCACGCTGAAGGCGTAGGCTGCGGGCTGCGCGAGCATGCGGGTCACGAGCATGGGGACCGCCGGCAGTAAACTCGTGGCGCCAACTACGAGACTTGCTCGCAACACGCGTCGCTCCCCAGTCATCAACATAGCGACGAGCGCGCACGCCCAGGGGATGGCCAACGCGATGTGCGTGAGCATGAGTAGCAGACCGAGAAGCGCCCCTGGAGCCGCGGACTGCTTGTCACCGCGGGCGACGGCCACCAACTGCGCGAGCCCAAACAGAAAGACCGGTACACCGACGAGAGTCGGAAGAAAGCCCCAGAAGAAGATCATTCCGTAGGCCAGAAAGACACCTGCCGAACCGGCCCACCAAGGTGCCGCAAGCGCGCGAAAGAGGCGGTCGGACGCAACGACCGTCGCCGCAGCGACTCCGCTACAGAAGAGCTTCGCCGCGATGAACGGACCACAGAGCGCGACGAGGGGCGAGAGCACGACGTACACGAGGTAGCAAGGAAACGGCTGAATGTTGATGGCGTAGTACTGCGCCGCCAGCGGGTCGCCCGTCACGAGCTTGGCGAGGATGTTCGCGATGGCGAGGTGGCTCGGAAGGTCAGTCCCTGGGATGTAGCGGACCGTCCACAGCGGCAGCACGGTCGCGGCAAGGGTGGCAACGAGAGTCAGAGAACGAGCTCGCTCGCATGACAGCGGGAGCGATGGCGCCGTGGTGGCGGCTCGGGCAAATGTCGACATCGGGGGGCGCTTGTAGCAAATGAGGTCCCATGGTCGACAAGGCCGAGATCAAGAGGCGCATTCTCGCGGCGTTGGACAGAACCCATGCGACGCTCGTCGATGCCCAGAAGTCCTCGCAAGAGGCGGCCACGCACGAGGAAAATCGCGCGGAGAGTGACAAGGACATGCGCTCGACGGAGATGTCGTACATCGCCCGCGGTCAGGCCATGCGTGTCCAGGCCCTCGAGACCGAGCGCGCACACGTCGCCGCCATGTCCCTTATGGCCTTTGCCCCCACCGACGCCGTCGCGCTGTCCGCGCTCGTAAGCATCGCGGACGCGCGCGGGAGGCGTCGGGTGTTCATCGCTCCGGGTGGGGGTGGCCAGCGCGTCACGGTCGATGCCGAGACCATCGATATCGTGACGCCGTCATCGCCCCTCGGGGAAGCCCTCGTTGGCGCCTACGCAGGGGACGAACTTGCCGTCCAAAGAGGCGACCGAGAAGAAGACCTCGCCATCATCGCGGTCGAGTAGCACTGTACCTCTCGAGTATCACCACGGCGCTCCATCGCTCGAGGCCGAAGCGTTCTCGCCGAACACTCCGAGTGGGGCGTGCTCACGCGCCAGCAAGACCGCACCGATTCTTGCGGCCTTCCTGGCTCGAGCCTAGCGTTCCGCATACCATCGGCATTCATGGGCAGGCATGAAAGCACTCCGCGAAAGCGACGATGGACCACGCCGTTTCGTATTCTTGCTCAGGTCCTCCTCGCGCCCATCGTTCTCTTCGAAGAGTGGGGCTGGGAGCCGCTGCAGCGCGCGCTTGGTTGGCTTGTCCGGCACAGTCCGCTCAAGGCCATCGAACGATTCATCGCGGGCCTGCCCCCCTACGGCGCTCTCTTCACCTACGCGACACCAGCAGCAGCGCTCTTGCCAGTGAAGCTTGGCGCACTGAAGCTCATAGCGCTCGGGCATCCAATCGCCGGCGTCGGCGTCATCGTCGGCGCCAAGCTCGTCGGAACCGCAGTCGTCGCCCGCCTCTTCCACGTGACGAAACCCCAGCTCCTACAGATCCCGTGGTTCAGCCGCCTGTACGCTTGGTGGGTGCCGTGGAAGACCGCGATCATGGACGCAGTGAAGGCGTTTCCACTGGTCAAGGCGGTTCGCAACCTCAGCGCGGAGGTGAGAAGAACCGTCGCCGGATGGTTCCGACGCTAGAGCGTACCCAGGTACCTCGCTGTCCGCGCCGAGGTATTGTCGAGGCGTCTAGCGAGCCATGCGACACGCGCTCGGCCGTACCCTAGCCCTTGATCGCGCGCAGGGCTTGGCATCGACTCCCGATCACGTTGTACGGTGGCGCATGCGTAAGATTTCGTGTGTCGTAGCTTTCACCCTCGCGGCCGGTTGCGCCGGCACGCAAAAGCAGTCGTCCAAAGAAATGGCTCAGCTCAAGGCCCTCGAGAAGCAAGAGGCTTGGCAAGAGCTCTACACGCGTCTCGGCACCGTCGAGCCCACAGAGCGCGACGAAGAGTGGCAAGCGCTTGGCGAGAAGGCTGTCGTTCACCTCATGGACGCCATCAAGCCTGAGGAGTACCGGCTCGACGGCACCCTGGCGACGCTAGACGGCGTGAAGCAGCAGTACCCGACCATCGGCAAGTCCAAGGTCTACCGCGAGAAGCGCATGGAGGTGGGCATCAAAGCGTACAAGGCTACCTACAGCGACTACCGCCATAGCGGATACGATGATCCGTGGCTGCAGTCTCTGAAGAAGTTCGTCGCCGACGATCCCGAGACCGCGGAGCTTCCGCTGGCAGCGGCGAAGATGGTGAGCAATCTTTTGGTCGAGTCGACGACGATCCCGCTTTACGTCGAAGCAGCGCAGCGCCAGCCAGGGGTCGCATGCAAGGACGGAGCACTGCACAACGCGGTCATCGAAACCGCTGGCGAAGGGGACGTGTGGAGAGATGAGCTGACCAAGCTCGTCAACGACACGTGCGGGGCCGACCTCCAGCCCGCCGTGGCCGCCGCAGCGGACAAGGCACAGCCTGACCAGCGCAAGGGTCTGTGCGACTTGCTAAAGGCCAAGGGTACCGCGCCAGCTTCGTGCGCCAAGAGCTGAACGTCAGCGCGCGGAGGGGCCCAACATCGTCCGCGCCCAGTCCTTCGCCGCGATAAGGGTGGCGAAGGTGCGGCGTGGATACTTGTGCCCGATGAGCCAATCGAGCGCCGTCACGACGCCGCGCATAATCGCGGATTCGATGACGCGCGCCTCGCACACTGCGGACGACTCGATGATGGCGCGGCTCTGCTCGAAGTTGTCGGCAAAGGCACGTCGCGCCTTGGCCGGGGCCAGGATTGGATTGAACCGGCGCAGATCGACGACCCAAGCGACGCGCGGATGTTGTGCGGCGATGCGTCGGTATGCCTCGAAGAGCGCGGGGATTTCCTCGACCGTCGCGACGTCCGGGAAAGTGACGAGGATTAAGGGCGCTGCTGACTCGTCGATGTGGAAGCTGGGGAACTCCGCCGCGTGCGTCATGCTCTAGATCTTCTGAATCCACCGCCGCACTGCCTGGGTCAACACAATGAGCAACGTCGTGTCGAAGAGCTCGAGATCGCGCATGGTCGCGGGGTGGGATAGCTCAGTGACGTCCCAGCCACCAAGCCTGCCCGTCGTCTTCCACGTATCGCCGTCGCGCACTTGCTCGAGCTTCACGCGTCCCTCCGACTGTCGACTCGTCGAGCCCTCGATGAGCCGAATGTCACCATGATCGCGGACAGAGAGATTGACGCTGCCAATCGACGACTGCTCGTAGGCGCCGAGCTTGCCTACGATGGTGGTCAGCCCAGCGGCTCGCGCGATGGTTAGGTTCAAATCCCGGCCGCAGAGCTGACCCGTGACGATTGACCGGTCGAAGGTCTGCTGTTCGATGCGTAGCTCAACGGTCCTGAACATCGGCTCGAATCCGATGGTGCCGGTGATCGTGACCTGACGCCCGCTGCGCGTCATCTTCAGGGCCGTACGTCCGTTGTCCCACTTGCTGACCCCGCCCGCGAGAATCGCTTCAGTGGCACTCGTGCGCTCGAGGGTCAGCGTCACGGCCTGACCGGGGTCGCGGCTGGTCGCTCCCGCGATACGGGCCAAGCCGGTCACACCCCTGCTGCCCCGAGTCGACACGAGAGCAAGGCGCGCGGTGGATTCGACTGTCATTGGCGGCAACTCCAGGACCGGATTGGTGCCGTGCAGTTATCGAGGCGAGTGACCGCGTGTTGCGGCGACCTCGTGGCACACGCGACGTCGGCCGGACACCAGCCGAGCAGCACAGGGGAGCGCGCACTCACCCAAGCGGCGCGCGCTCCCCGTGGCTCCATTGAGCTACTCGTCATCCTTCGAGCCGATGCGCTCCTCGTCGCGACGCTGCTCGTCCTCCTCACGCGTCGTAGGCTGCCGGCCCTGCGTCCGTGTGTCGCCGGCCGACTGGTCACGGCCTGGGCTCCTTTGAGCCTGGTCACGGTTGCCCTGATTGTCCTCTTTACTTCCCTGCTTCTGCGGATTTTGTGGCTGCATCGCCATGATGTTCCCCCTGAGGAACAACCTGGGCGTGACCGCGATGACGGTCAATTGCCCAAATTGGGCCACGATCTCCGGCACCTCCACACTGGCCCCGTTCCGCGCCAGGCATTTCATGACGCTGAGTCACGGCGTTTTGAGGACAACCGCAGGGGCGCTTTCGCCGAAATATCGCAGTCCCCCCAAAAGCGGTCACCAGTTTGCCTGCGCATCCACGCGCGGAACAGCAAGCTTCGGCCGTCGACCCCATCCCAGCGAAAACCATGGTTGCCTATTCGCGAACCGTTCTCAACCAGCGCGCTACCGATCTCTACGTCCGCATCGACCGCGATGGCAGTGGCGGCATCAGCTCGAGCGAGGCCGTCAAGACAGCGAGGCGTCTGGGTCGCAATCCCGTGCTCCGGGAGACCGTGCGTGACGTCTTCGGATTGGTGCCACGCTCGGGAAAGGAGCTCCTGCGCTTCGTTGAGGCTCCACCGCGCCAAGTGGCCGAGACGCGAATCTTTCGGCTCGAGCCGAGGGAGCTCGTCGCTGAAACACCCGTTGCCGGCGCTCGCCCGATCGTCCTCGGCCAGGATGCCAAGGGCCGGCAGGTAGCAATCTCGCCACGGGGCTCGATCACGTTGGACGGGGCGCGTCCGGAGGGTCTCGAAGCCAGCGCGCGCGCCATGGACCTCGCAGGCGAGCTAAGCTCCGCGCTCAATAAAAAAGCCATTCCCAAGGGCCAGCAGAAGCGACTCTGCTCGGAGCTCACCGCAGCTCTCGATACGGCCACGACGGGCAATCCGACACGCGACAAGGACGCGTTGTTCTCCGGAGCGATGGCCCTCATGATTGCCCTTGGGCGGGTGTGCGATTCCAGCCTGAAGAGCTTGGTCGTCGACCGTGTGCTCTGGGGCCTGTCGCGGCTCCAGAACGACGCCATGCGTGAGTTCTACATCGCCCTGGCCGCCGACCGCTTCGAGGCGGTCCTCGATGCACCGCAGCGGTACGCTTTGCTCGAGCTCATCGAGGTCACGGTCCGCTCGCGCTTCCCCGTCGACGCCTGGACGGAAAACCGCACGAAGCCACTTCGTGTCAGCGAGATCGTTCACCCGGAGTTCTGGCGTCGCGTGGTCGGCTACTACCGAAGCCGCGGCTTCCGCCTACTCTCGAAGAACGACAAGGACACGCGCCGCGTTTATGAGCGCGTCATCAAGGACCCGAGCGGCGCCAAGGCACCGCTAAAGGTTCAAGTCGAGGTCACCCAAGGCGAGGACAACCTCTACGCCAAGATCAATGATCCGAAGCTCCACGTCCTCGTCTACGACGGGCACTGGCAGCTCGGGGGCAACGGAACGCAGTCCATCACCAATAGTCCCAAGGCGCGACCGCGTGTTCCGAAGCTCATCGTGCAGGACGGCTGCCGAACCATCCAGAACTACGATGAGCTCATCGATCGCCATCGCGACGCCATGGTCATTGGCTCGCTGCTACCGATCTTCGTCAACGCCAAGCCGATTTTGGACGTGATCTTCGAAGGAATCGTTCGCGGCGAGTCACTCGCTTGGGTGCGTTCGCGCGTCGGCAAGGCCGCCTACTTCTCGCGTAGCGAGTTCCGTAAGCTCCGCCAGCACGCAGATCTCGATAACGACAACCGCGCCGACAACGACGAAGGCGATCACGCGGACGTACACTTCGACGTTTATCACCGCCGCAATGCCAGTAAGGTTTTGAACGCTGTGGAGAGCGCAAACACCGCGCTCTTCTACCACCACGACCACGAGGTCGATCTGGGCAGAAGCAGGTCCCACCTCGGGCGCAAGTTCGCGGATCACATCGTCGCCTCAGGCCCTATCCCCGACCCGCGTCCCGGCGAGGTGGTGCGCGTCATACCCAACGGCAACCCGAGCGTCGATGGCAAGACCCCCACGCACTGGCACGTCCAATTCAACCCCGCTTACACCAACCGGCGCGACGAAGAGTACGCGGGCATTCTCACCGCTCACGTGGTGATGGAGATCATCCGCCAGAAGAGCGGCAGGCTGACGGAGCTCGATCGCATGCGTGCCATCGCCATGGGAGCCACGTCGGTTCAGTTCCTCGGAGTTTACGCCAAGCGCGGCAACAAAGGCATGGTCGGCTTTCTCGCGCACTTCGGCCTGCCTCCCATTCCACCGCGGGCCGTCATCGACTTCCTCGAGCAAGAGGAGGGTTATGGGGGCAATGATCAGGCCCGGGCATTCCTCGAGCTGGTCCGTGAATACCGGGCCAAAGGGACAACCGCCGCCATCGCGGAATGACCAGTCGCCCATTGCGCTCGCGATCACGGCGTAGTTCAAATAGAGGCCCATGAGCTACGTCGACGAAGTTCTGCTCCGCGATGAGAAGGTCACCCACCGAGCCCGCTTGCACTGGTCGGTGTTTCTGTCGCTTGCGGGTTTGTTGACGCTGTTCGTGGCGCCTTGGATCCGACGCGCCACATCCGAGTTCGCCGTAACGGACCGTCGCGTCATCATGAAGACCGGCGTGCTGACCCGGAAGACCCTCGAGCTCAACCTCGTCAAGGTCGAGTCTGTCGGCGTCGATCAGTCCCTGCTGGGCCGTATGTTCAACAGCGGCACGATTACACTCATCGGCAGCGGAGGAACGCGTGAGTCGTTCCCTTCCATCGGCGCTCCCTTGGCGTTCAGGCGCGCGGTGCAGGAGGCCATCGAGGATTACACCGCGCGCCACGGCGTGCCTGGCGCGCTGCTCCCATCGGTGGCGCAACCACGCGGCACTGCTTGACCGCCGACCCAGTTGGCCGCTCAAGTTTTGTGAAGAGCATCAACCAAAGTACGCAGCGCGGGCGCCGCAAAGCCCGCCGTCTTGCGAGGCGCGAAGGCACCTAGAACCAGGGCGCCGACGATGAACGCGAGGACCGCTCCCGCATCTTTCTCTGACAGCCTGCCGCCCGAGCGCCGCTGAAGGACGTCGAGCTCTGCGTCCACAAGCTTGCGGACGCGTGCGAACAACGCCGGTTCGCGCACGGCTTCTGCGAGTACCCCAACCCAACACCGCGCGGCCACCGTATCGGGACCGCCATCGAGGCGCAGCGCGGCGTCGATGTAAGCGGTCAAAGGGTCGAGGCTGTTACTGTCGCGCACACGCCTTGCGAAGCGCTCACTGAGCATGGCGATCAAGCCATCGAGGAGCTCCGCTTTGTTCGCGAAATAGTGATGAACAAGGCCTGGTGCAACACCTGTCTCGTCCGCGATCGCGTTAATCGTAGACCCCGCGTACCCGTGTTGCGCGAGCACCCGCGCGAAACCTTCGACAATTTCCGCTCGTCGCTGCTCCCTAAGGTTCGGTCGTCCCATAGATTGGTTGTATACCCAATTTATGGCGCGCACCATCGTCTCATGATGAACCTCATTGATGACACGGGCATTCGTACGGGCGAGACACTGATTCCCTGGAACGACGTTCGAGAGGTCGCGATTCGCACCACCTCGGATGGCCCCTTCCAGGACGACCTGTTCTGGGTCTTCGCCGCCAGGGCGAGCGTGGTCGAGCTCCCAGGCTCACTGGTCAACGCGCAAGACCTAATAACCATGCAGGGCGCGATGCCGGGATTCGATAACCTCAAGGTGATCGCTGCCATGGGCTCGACGACGGAGCGCATCTTCCGCATTTGGCGGGCTGGCCAAGCGCCATGGGACCAGGTCCGCGAGGCGGCGCGCTTCTCCGCGCTCGTCGCGCGACTGGGCGGAAAACCGGTAAGCGAGGTCTTCACGCGACTCGTCGGAGCTTGGTCGAGCGGCGAGCGCAGCTACCACAACCTCGAGCACCTCAACGATTGCCTCCGCGAGGTCGACGCCGCCGGCGCACCCCGAGGCACAGCGGACGTCGCGGAGCTCGCACTCTGGTACCACGACGCTGTTTACGTCCCCGGCGCAAGCGACAACGAAGAGCGTAGCGCCGAGCTGCTGCGCGCCGACGGGCGGCTTCTTGGGCTTGGAACCGCTGCCGAGGAAGCAGCAGAATGCGTGAGCGCTACAGCACATACGAGTGGCACGATGCACACAACCAGCACAGCCGCGCTGGTGGCCGATATCGACCTGGCCATCCTCGGCCGCGAGCCCCTTCGCTTCATGGACTACGACTACGCTATCGCGGAAGAGTACGCCGCGATTCCATGGAGTCGCTATGTGTTCGGCCGAACGCGTTTCATCGAAAGCATGTTGAAGCGCCCAAACATCTTCCAAACCCAGCACTTCATCAACCGATACGAAGAGCAAGCGCGCGAGAATCTTCGAGGCTTACTAGCAAGCCCGCGCTATCGGCCACGCGGAATACTCGGGTGGCTGAATCGTGCGTTCCTGGGTGGAATGTGACGTCTCGCGCCGGCCAGCGTCCCAGCTGTGCATGATTTGTGCATGATTCGACTAGCGATTGACGCGAGGGTAAGGCGCGCCCTTGTCCGCCATAGCGGCCCACGACGCAACCATCGATTCAGCTTCAGCGCGCGTCTTGTCCATGAGTTCCATGACGGCGAGAGCGGCATACTCCCGGTCAAGACCGTTGGTCGGCGCAGCGCCACGCCACCGCAGGTGTTCGAGAGCAACGCTTGCGCCCCGATGGCTTGCTTTTGGCGACGTGGCCTCGATGGCGAGGACGAGTGACGACGCGGTTAGCGCACCCGTTAGTGGGACCTGCTCGTATCCGCCGCGCGCGCCCTCGCCCGCTCGGCTCGATGCGTGCTGCGTGTCGTGCGAACGTGCCGTTAGACTCTCGTGCGGTAGCGCCTTGTAGGCGATCAGCATCATGCCAAGCGCGACGCCAACCCCGGCGTAGAACGACCCCCATGAGAAGATGAGGCGTCGCTGTTGGTAGGCGCGGCGGTGTGTGGCGGTATCGACCATGAGATGCACGGGCTGACTCCTCGGGCGTGAACCAACCGAAGACGTCGTTGCAAGAACGATGCGACAGCACCGCCAGTTGAGTTTTCAAGGCCTTGGCTCCGGAGAGCACATGTGGGTGCGTCCAGTTATGGCCTCGCACCGCCCTCTCTGGTCACGTTTCGGAAGCGTTCGAGGCATGCTGTAACGCGTCAACTGACCCGCGGCTCCCCGGGTCCGACGTGCGGACCGACGCGGTGTCTCGCGCGGATCGCCTGCCCCAACGCAACGAATCGGTTTCCTCCGTCGACAACGATCCCGTCAATGAACCACCAAGCTGTCATTCTCGGCGCTACGGGCCTCGTCGGCTCTGGGATTGTCGACGCCTTGCTCGCGGACCCCCTGTGGACGCGTGTCCTCTGCCTAGGCCGGCGCCGCACGGGCCGGCCCCATCGCAAGCTCGTCGAACATGTCGTCGACCTATGGGACCCGACAACGTGGACACACTTGGTACACGGCGACGTCGCGTTCAGCGCGCTTGGTACGACACGCCGAGCAGCCGGGGCCAAAACCGCACAGTGGGAGGTCGACCACGACTATCAGCTCGCGTTCGCGACGGCCGCCCGCAAACATCGCGTCCCAACCTTCGTCCTCATCTCCTCGGCCGGGGCCAATCCCGACAGCCGCCTGTTCTACCCCCGCATGAAGGGTCAGCTCGAGCGCGAGATCGCGGCGCTCGACTTTCCCCGCGCGCGTTTCCTGCGGCCCAGCCTGCTCGACGGTGAACGCGCGGAGCGCCGCCTTACCGAGAGCGCCGCGCTTGGCCTCCTACGTCCCCTAAAGCGGATTCTTCCAGCCATCGCGCGTCCGGTCGAGGCGTCCGTCGTCGCCAACGCGGCGATTGCGTCAGCCCACAACGAGTTCGCGGGCGTGCGTGTCCTAGAGGCCCTGGACATCTTCGCGCTTGGCGCCGCACAAATGGACTTCGCGGACGAGGCGCGGCTCGAACACGAGGTCGACCGGCGGGCCCTAAACGCGCTAGGCGCGACGGGTCAAGCTAGCTAAGCTAGTCGCACGCTCGCGCGGTTCGGGGTCGACGCGGCGTCGGTCGCCATGAGGGGGTACGCCCCTGACGCCTCCGCCTGTCCATGCTAAGGACGCCGCATGCGAAATCGAGCGTGGTTCCTTTTGCTTCTGGTGTCAGGCTGCGGTCACCCCAACGAAGGCAAAGCGCCCGCGACCACGCCGACCGCCGAGACGCCACCCACCACGAAGGCGCCTGCCACGAGCTCCACGAGCGAGCGCTTCAATCGCTTGGTCGAAGAGTGGACGACGGCGGTGCTGCGAGAGTCACCCGAGACCGCGACGAGCCTTGCGGTAGCCGAAGAGCGCGCCGGCGGCCGCTATAGCGACCGCGTTTCCGATTTATCCCGCGCCGGCATGGATCGTGTCGTCGCTATTTCGCGTAGTCTCCTACAATCGTTCGAGAGCATCGACCGCGAGCAACTCACACCTAGCGAGCGCGTCACATATGACGTCATCAAAACGTCTGCCTCAGCGGACGTCGCCAACAGTGCGTTCGGTTACGGTTACTACGGCATGGGTATCCTCATCCCCTACGCCATCACACAACTGAGCGGCGCATGGGCCCAAATGCCCGACTTTCTCGACAGTCAGCACCCAATCCGAAGCGCGCGGGACGTCGAAGACTATTTGGCACGCCTGAAGGGCTTCGCGCGAATGCTCGATGAGGAGACGACACGCCTCGGCGATGACGCCCGCTCTGGCGTCGTGCCGCCAAGGTTCGTCGTTGATGGCATCCTCGCGCAGCTCGAGCCTGTCGCGGCGAAGAAGCCAGCCGATCAATCAGTCGTACAGTCCCTGAAACGGCGCGCCGCCTTGGTCGAAGGTGTCGATGTGGCTGCAGTGACGGCGCGCGCGGAGACCATCGCGGCGGACGACATCGTGCCTGCCTACAAGCGCCAGATCGACGCGCTCACCAAGTTGCGTAAGCTAGCGAAGCCCGACGCTGGTGTCGGAAAGCTCCCCAAGGGTCCGGAGCTCTACGCCGCGGCGCTGCGTTCGTGGAATACCACGACGCGAACCCCCGATGAGATCCACCAAATCGGACTCGACCTCGTGGCCAAGAACACCGCTGAAATGGACGCTCTCCTCGCCTCGCTCGGAAAACGAAAAGGAAGCGTTGCACAGCGAATCCGCGCGCTCGGGCAAGAAAAGGCGCAGCTCTATCCGAACACCGACGAAGGCAAAGCGCAGCTCATTGCCGACCTCAATGCCCACGTCACGAAGGTGAACGCACTCTTGCCCAATGTCTTTAGTACGCTCCCGAGGGCGGCGTTGCAGATCAAGCGGGTGCCGTTGGAGATCGAACAGGGTTCGCCCGGCGGCTACTATCAATCGCCAGCCCTCGACGGGTCGCGGCCGGGCGCCTACTACATCAACCTTCGCGACACCAAGAGCTGGCCGAAGTTCGACCTGCCAACGCTCACGCATCACGAGGGGAACCCGGGCCACCACTTCCAGATCGCGGTCGCTCAGGAGAGCAGCAGCCTGCCCTTCGCCCGCTCCGCGCTGCTTGGCTTCTCCGGTTACATCGAAGGCTGGGCGCTCTACGCAGAGGGAGTCGCGGACGAGCTTGGTCTCTACAACGATGACCCCACTGGTCGCCTCGGGTACTTGAAGGCAGCGACGTTTCGGGCCGCGCGGCTCGTGGTCGACACGGGAATTCACGCGAAGGGATGGACGCGCGACCAAGCCATCAAATACATGACCGACACGCTGGGGAGTGACCGAGCAAGTGTCGTCACCGAAGTGGACCGGTATTGCGTATGGCCTGGTCAGGCAACGGCATACATGCTCGGCCGCGAGGTCATCCGAACACTGCGCGCAAAAGCGCAGGCCGAGCTCGGTGACCGCTTCGACATCAAAAAATTCCATGACGTCGTGCTGAGCAACGGCGCGATGCCGCTATCGGTCCTCGAGCGGCTCGTTGACGACTGGATCGCGGCGACGCGTGCCTGACAAAGCCCCCCTAGCAGAAGCCGCTCTAACCCCGCCGCTCCGAGCACTGGGGTTAGGGGGCCTTCTTGGCGGCTTCGTCGGCGATGATGGCGTCGAGGTGTCCGAGGATGATCTTGACGCGCTGCTGGAGGTACGGTCCGCTCAGCGCTTCGCGTTGGTGCCAGTCGGCAGCAAACTTTTGTAGCTCGTCCTTGACCTGCAACCACTGCTTCGAAGCCCGGTTGTTGCTATGCGATTGCGCCTGCGAATAGCCCGCGTCGACCTCGTTGATGAGGTCGAGAACCGCGTCTGCGTGATGGCCGTACGGCTCCTCGGCCTTGGCAAGCACCGAGGCTGCTTTCTCGCGTGCCGAGGTCGCCCTCTTGTAGCCGAGCGTCTGACCCGCCGAGGCGCACGCGGCGAGCACGGCACAGGCGACGACGAGCGAGCAGACTTGACACCAAGAGCGCACGCCGCTCGATAGTGGATTCCGCGGGCGTGGTCCAGCTCGGGCAGTCAATCGCGGGTTCATCCGCGAGCGCGCGACAACAGATCGCCAGATTTCGAGCCTCAGAGGCGGTACTCCAGCCCGACGCCAACTAGCGGTCCGCCATAGCTGTCTGTCGACCGGCAGGGGACCCCCAAGCCGCAGTCATCGACATCAATGGTGCCGTCCACACGGCCACCGCCGGCGCTGAGGTCGACGAAAAGTGTGTCCGCCGCGCCGGAGCCAAGGGCGCGGAAGCGCACGCCCAGCTCACCGAAGGCGAAGCCTTGAGCGCCACCGCCGCCCCCAAACACGCTGATGCTGTCGCTAACGGGCACTTGCAGGCGCACAACCGTGCCGTTGTAGTCGAACTCGTCCTCGATGACGGCGAAGCTGTTGCGCACGACGAGGTGCAGACCGTCGAGAGCCCCAATGCGGGCGAGTTGTGCAATCAAGAGCGCCCGGTCCTGGCTCGTGGGAAGACCGTCTCCGTCGAAGACGACCTCGCTGAGCGAGGTGACACCGAGACCGAGGCCGAGCGCGAAATAGGCGTGGTCGTAGGCGACGAACCCAGTGACGCCGACACTGCCAACGTTGCGGTCGTTGGTGAGGGCGCCCGCGAGTGGCTCGACGACGAGGCCGACTTCGATGGGACGCTCGAAGTGATACGACGTGCTTGCGTGCGCGATCACGCCAGCGCCGATCGTGCCGAGCGGCAAGAGCGGACGGGCGGTCAGGGCCACGGAGCCGACCCCACCCTGGCGGGGCGGGAAAAACCGGCTTGGCGTGGCGGGAGCGGCGACATCGGCGGCTGCGGTCTCGCGCGGTTGTGTTGGCACCTCACTTGGGGCGGGCGCAAGCGCGAGTGTTCGTTCGAGCGGATACGCTTCGACGCGCGTCACCTCTGCCCAGACCCGGCCCCCGCTCACATGCAGACCGCTGACGCGCCCTTCGAGCCGATGCAGGCCGAGAACTCGCGGCGCCTCCTTGACGTCAACGGCTAGCACGCCCTCCGCGTCGCAAGCGGCATAAGCGATATCCTCGAGTACGATCACCGATGCCGGATCGCAGCTCACGTCCACGTCAAGGACACGGCCATCCGGAAAGGTAAGGGTCGAGCCCAGGTAGGCGGCGAGCGAAAGTGTAGCGAACATCACAGGGCCGGAGCGATAGCGTGAATTCGGCGGCGGCGAAAGGCCCGGCTGTGTGTCCGGGCGCCGCCAAAAAAGGTGAAACACCGCGCCGGGCGGGAGCTCCAGCGTCCAGCGTCAGGGCGACACGCCGTACACCACGCGAACGATGGCTGCGAAGTGCATCGCGCAGGCGACGACGACGAAGGCGTGGAATAGCTCGTGGTAGCCAAAGACTTCGGGGTTCGGGTTGGGCCAGCGACGCGCGTAGATGACTGCCCCAACAATGTAGAACACCCCGCCCAGCGCAAAGAAGGCGAAGCTCGTGCCGTCGAGTGCCCGGAAAATCGGCCCTATGTAGGCTAAAGCAGACACGCCAAGGCCAACGTAGACCGCCGCAGAGAAGGCCCGCGGCCGATGTGGCCAGAGCAGTGCCATGATGATGCCAAGCGCCGCCCCGCTCCAGACGAAGGTCAAAAGCACGTGGCCCGAAGCCGGTGGCAATACCAGCAAACAAAACGGCGTGTAGGTGCCAGCGATGAGCAAGAAGATCGACGCGTGGTCGAGTCGTTTGAGCCAGGCCCGGATGTCCTGGCGCCACATGGGTCGGTGGTAGAGCGCGCTCACGCCCAGTAGCCAGGCGAGCGACGTGGCAAACACCGACACAGAGAAGCGCATCAGCCCTGCGGGCGTGGCGGCAATGAGCATGGCGCCAGCGAAGAGCGACGCAACGAATGCGATCTGGTGTGAAACCCCGCGCAAACGCGGCTTGACCTTGCGAACGGCGGGGAGATTCATGCGGCCAATGTGAAGCAAGACTGACTGGCCTTTCGTCACAGTTGTGCAATCTCTGGGATGACCCGGTCGGGGTCGGACAAGCGCGACCGGGGAGGCGGTTTTCGTCGCATCCCGGGACAAGGCGTGCCATCCTCAGGGGCCGTAAGGACCTGCGATGTCCACGACGACCGCTCCGACGACGAAAAACGCGAAGTCTAGCGCGAGCCCCGCGGCTGCGGAGGGTGGCGATGCGAAGCCGCGTGGAGGCTCCGGCAAGCAAGCCTTCATGGGGAGGCCGCGCGTCGACGCGACCGGGGACGATAAGCGCCAACATCCCCGCCTGCGCGCAACCCGCCGCGTCAACTACACCGCTGGCGGCAAGCCACGTTGGGCCTTCACGAAGGACCTCGGCCCTCATGGCCTTTTCTTGAGAGCCAGCGATCCTTTCAAGAAAGGGGATGTGCTTGACCTGACCATCGAAGCCACCGGCAAGCAGCCGCTGCCGGTCCGGGGCACGATCGTTCGCGTCGACACGCGGGGAAGTGACAAAGGTTACGGGATCGAGTTCGACGCCAACGACGTCGAGCGCCGCGCCGCGATTGCGTCGCTCGTACTCGACGAGCTGGAGAACCGAGTCACCGCCAACCTGAAGGTGCGAGCGACGAACGTCCGTGCTCTCGAGGAGCTCGCCGACATCGCTGTGAGTCGTGGAAAGCTCACCGCGGCAGTCGACTGCTACCAGCGCATCCTCAAGGTGGAGCCCGAGCACCCAATGGCCCACGGGAGGATCGCGGAACATCTGGTCGATCAAGCGCGGGCGCGAAACGACGTCGATCTGTACGAGCAAGCGATCGAACACCTCGAGCGCTCGGGTCTGTCCGAACGAAGCGAGCCGTGGAAGAAGTTCCTCATCGAGAGCAAGCGGGCCGTCGACGAAATCGCCCGCGCCCAGGCCGAGGAGCTCGAGCGTCAGCAAAAGGCCGCCGAGGCCGAACGCCGTGAGCTCGTCAAACGCGCCAAGGATGCCGAGGAGACCTTACGGGAAGCGCTCGCCGCCGTTGACGCCGAGAAGAAGAAGCTCGAGCAACGCGCCCGGAAGCTCGAGGCGGCAGAAGAGGCAGTCGCTGAGCGCGAGCAGGCTCTCGAGGAGAGCCACCGGGCCCTCGAGGAGAGGGCCGAGCTCGAGCGGTCGGAGATAAAGCGTCTCGCCGATGCTCAAGAGGCCGCGGCCGAGGAGGAGAAGAAAGCCCTCGCAATCGAGCGCCGCAAGCTCAAGCGTGAACAAGCGGAAACCGAAGCCACTTTCGCGGAGCGCGAAGCCGCGGCACGACGGGCTCAATCGACCGCAGACGCCGCGCTAGAGCGTGTCGCCGAGGGGCGTGCAAAGCTCGAGAGCGAGCAAGCCAAGCACAAGGAGCAGGTCGCCGCTCAGCAGGCCAAGCAGCGCAAAGCGGAAGACGAGATCGAAGAGGCGCGTGAAAGGCTCGAGCGCGAGCATGCAGCAAAGATGAGCGCCGCTTCGGCGTCCCTCGAAGCCAACAAGAAGCGCGAAAAGGAGCTCATCGCAGAGCGAAAGCGCCTCGAGGACGAACGCGTTGCCGAGAAGAAGTCCGCAAGCGCGGCCGCCACCGCCGCCGAAGCTGCGCGCGCGAAGCTGATTGCCGAGCACGGCGAGCGCGAGGCCGAGCTCGGTAAAGCCCTCAAGGCAGCCCAGAAGCGACTAGACACCGAGCGTAACGACTTCGAAGAGGCCCTCCAGGCGATGCGCGTCGAGGCCGATGGATTGGCGAGCGCCGCCCAAGCAAAGGTCGAACAGCTGCAGAAACAGCTCGAGGCTGAGCGTGAGCGCACCCGTTCTTTGGTCGCAGCGCACAAGGCGCAGCTCGCTGAGCTCGAACAGATTGGAGCCGAGCGGGAAGCTAGGCTCCTCGAGCGCGAGGTCGAGGTCGAAAAGCGCAACGAAGAGCAGGAAGCCGCCGCCAAAGCGACGTCCGCAGCCCTCGAGGCGCGCGCGCAGAAGCTCGAGCAAGAGCAGCTGGAACGCGCGGAGAAGTCGCGCGAGCGCTGGGAAGCCGCCAAGAAGGCCCAACAACGCATCGAGGCGCAACAACAGAAACGCGAACAGGAGTTCAAGAAGCGTGAAGCTGAGCTCGCAAAAGCAAGGCAAGATCTAGCAACGCAGCAAAACAAGCTCGAGGCTCGAGAAGCCGCTATCGCCGACAGCGAGAAGGAGCTACGCAGAAGTCGAAAAGAGCTCGAGACACAACAACAAGCTGCCGTACGCGAGCTAAACGAGAAACGCAGACAGTTCGACGCCGAGGTCAAGGCGCGAGAGCAGCAACTCGAGGCAGACAAGCAGCGCTTGAGCGAAGCCGCTGCGGCGCAAGAACGAGAGTACGAGGAAAAGCAGGCGGCGATGGAGCTCAAGCGTAAGGCGGCTCAAGAGGCCACCCGACGCATCGAGCAGGAGCGCAAAAGCGCCGAGGCGGAGCTGCAGCGACGCGAGGCCGAGCTCAAACGTGTCCTCGAGGCGGGACAGAAAGAGCTCGAGGTTCAGCACGCCAAAGCCAACGCCGAGCTCGCCAGTAAAGAGGCCGAGCTGCGACGCACCGAAGAAGAGGCAGCGCGTGCCATCGAAGAACGACGCCGCGAGCTAGAAGCCCAACAGGAAGAGCTGTCGCGCGCCGAGGGAACCATCGCGCAGCGACGGAAAGAAGTCGAAGACGAGCTACAGCGCGAACGCGCCACCATCGAAGCCCAGCTGTCCGCCCAAGAAACCGAGTTGCAAGAACGTGTCCGGAAGCTCCGCGCGGACGAACAGCAGCAGTCCACCGAGTCAAAGGCACGCGAGCAGCAGCTCGCTGAGCGCGACAAGGCGCTGCGCGATGAGCTCGAACGCAAGAACGCCGAGCTCCAACGCGAGTTCAGCGCCCGCAGTGCCGCGAGCGAAGAAGAGCGTAAGGCATGGCAAGCCGATCAGAAGGCCAGGGAATCGGCTCTGCAGCGCGAGTTCGAAAAAGCCCAATACGAGCTGCTCGCGGGCTTCCGACAGCGTGAGGCTGAGCTAGCCGAAGAGCAGGCCAAAGTCCGTGGCGAGCTCGCCACGGCTCAACGACGCCTCGCCGACGACACGCAGGCCAAGCAGCGCGAAATGGCGATGCGTGAGGCCGAGGTGCGTGATGCCCTCGAGCGCGAGCACCGTCGTCTCGACGAGCTTCGCGACACGATTCAAGAGGGCGAGCAGCGTCTGCAGGAGCGCGAAGCTAGCATCGAGCAGCGGGAGCGCTCGCTCCGCGAAGAGCTCGATCGGATGCGCGCGGACTTCGAAGACGACGCACGCAGCAAAGAAGAGGTCTTGCAGGAGAAGCGTAGCGAGCTCGACAGGGAGACAGAGGAGCGACGCGCCGAGTACCGTCGACTCGAAGAGAAGGCGCAGGCACGTCTTGCCGAGACCGAGGCAGCCGCCAAGAAGCTCGACGAAGAGCAGGCCCGACGCGAAGAGGAATACGAGCGCGAGCGCGAGGCCCTACGTCGGGAAATCGAGGCCGCACACGCTAAGCTCGAGGCCGAGCAGAGGGCGCGCGAGGCCGAGTTCGCGAGTCGCGAAGCAGAGCTCGCCGAGCAGTTCGAGGCGCGCAGGACGCGCATTGCCAACGAGGAGGAGCGTCTGCGGGACGAACACGAGCGTCTGCTCCTTGGCGAGCGCGACCTCGAGGCCAAGCGCCAAGAGGTCGCCAGAGAGCTCGACGAGAAGCGAACCCAGATGCTCGCGGAGCTGCGCGAACGCGAGGAGGCGGCGGCCCGTCAGCAAGAGGCCATCGTCGCGCGGGAACGCGAGTTCGCAGATGACGCCAAACGACGAGAGGTGGAAGCGGAGTCTGCGGTCGAGCCCACGCAGGTGTCGTTGGTCCTCCCGAGTCAGCTCGCCATCGCGGACACAAGCACGATTGCCTTCGTCCGCAAGCACTGGCCAAAACAGGCGGAGCTCTTGCTGCCAGATACCGAACCCAATCGCGCGGGCATACCGCGCCTTCGTCTGTGGGCCGGGTCGCGGAAGAGCCTCGCCGTCAATCCGCTCGTCGATGGGGCGCGCTTCGTCATCGGCAACGCTGAGACACCCCGCGCCTCGATCATGCCCACCCTGATCAAGGCGTTGTCTGGTAGAGCGCTGACAGTCCACGATTTCCTGCTCCATGGCGCACGGCACAGCGTCCACGCCACTACGGAGTCGTCGCAAAAAGCAGAGTTCATCGGTTTGCTCGACGACTTCTGCGCAAGCGCCGGAGTAAGAGAGCACATCATCGATGAGATCGCTGAGATCTTCGACGAGCTCTTCACCAACGCCCTCTATCACGCGCCTGTCGAAAACGGTGTGCGCCCCAACAGCGACAAGGACCGCTCGATCGATGTTCGGTCGCGACGCGCGGTCACGATGACGTTCGGCGCCGATGCCACGACCTTGGTGCTCGCAGTCCGCGACGAATACGGAACTCTCTCCGCCGAGCGCATCGTCGAGTCCATCGGGCGCAGTTTTGGCGAGGGAGGTCCTCAGCTCGCAGAGAGTGGCGGGGGCGCGGGCGTCGGTATGTTCATGATGTTGCAGAAGGCGAGCTTCGTCGCGCTCAACATAGCCAAGGGTCGGTCGACCGAGGTCATCGTCGCCCGCGATCTGACCCAGTCGCGCCGCGAGTTCACGCGTTCAGCGCCAAGTTTCGTGATTCACGAGCGCACGGGCTGAGAGTCGCGGGCGCCTAAAGGCGAGCAACCAAGAAGCCAACGAGGATCCCGAGCACGAACGACGCCACGGCAATTGCGATGGTGCGCCGACTCCACCACCCCTCCCCTTCGCGTGGTGCCCACCAGCCCGCGATGGGGCGTGGTGCCGTCGTATCCTCGGCTGCGACGCCCGTCTCGGAGCTTGCCACTACCTCGACGTTAGCCGGCGCCTCGGGCAGCGCCATGTACTCCGCGACGTCCTCGATGAAGTGGACGGTCGTCGCCTCGAACTGATCGAAGCCACCATCCGCGGGCGGGGGTGGGGGAATCGCGAGCCCACCGCCTTGCGTCTTCTGTTGGGTTTCGGACGCTGCCTTGGCCTTCTTCTCCTCATCACGCTTGGCACTCGCTTCGGCGTCCGCTTCCCGCTTGGCTTTGGCCTCCGCCTCGACCTTCTCGCGAGCCTCGGCATCGCGCTGAGCACGGGCTGCGGCGTCCTGCATCTCCTTGGCGTCCGCCTCCACCTTTGCGCGAGCCTCGGCATCGCGCTGAGCAAGGGCTGCCGCGTCCTGCTTGGCCCTAGCGTCCGCCTCCACCTTTGCGCGAGCCTCGGCATCGTGCTGAGCAAGGGCTGCCGCGTCCTGCTTGGCCTTGGTATCGCCGTCCACATGGACTGAGGCTTGTCCGTCGTTGCTCTGCTCGGCCTGAAGCTTCTGGAAAAGCGCGGAGCGGCCGTTGGCGAGCTGGCCCTTCGCGAAAGCGAAGTACGTTTCGGGGTCTTCCTCGAGGTCGGCCTTGGCACCGCACTTTGCGCAGGGCTGCTCGAGCGAACCCGGCGGGCCCTTGGTCACATCGACGACGATCAGCTTTTCGTGCTCGCACGCCTCACACCGAAGTGGCGCCATGACCGACGCGACCAACGCATCGGCAGAGAACGTGGCGATGAGATTGAGCTGCGAAACGCAGGCGTAGGAGCAGCGCTCGAGGACGACCCCACCGCACCGTTGACGCAGCGCTTCAAGGCCGCGCACCCACTGCCGTACTCCAAAGGACGTGATGCGCGAAACCTTCTCGAGGTCGATGCGGATCGGACGTCCATCCCCGAGGTCGGCGAGGTGCTCCGGGGCGAGCGCCTCATTGAGCGTGCCAGACACCTCCACCCTCAAAAACGTTCCGGCATCGCTGCGGTCAATGCGCAGGTCCTGGGGCATCCCCCGAGTTATAGCCAGGATGCCGGGTGGTCGCTGGTAAATGTACCGGCGGGACGGCACGGGCCGGTTGGTCGGACCCCAGCCCGCGGTGTCGGCCCGGTCCGGCGCCCAACCCTTTCCGAATCTGGCCGACGTCGACGCGCGGATGGGTCGGCCTGCCGTAACGTCAGGTTGGCCCAACGCACACAGAACCGTTCGTCTGCCGATAACAACCTCGAGACGGAAATTCGGCCTTTCTCTGGACTACGGAGAGCGTTCGATGGCATCGGCTCCCCCCTCCCTGACTGCTCTTGCTCGTGCGTTGCCGCGAGCCGCTGATGTTGCATTCGAGGCGCGCCGGCATGCGGCGCGATGTGACGCGGAGCTCCAACGCGCCGCTGCCGGCCTGCTGTTCCTTCGCGGCCTCGTGAGTGAGCGTGCAGCCCCGGCCGACATGGACGGTAAACGCCTGCTCGACGTCGATGCCCACTTGCTGGTGATCGAACGCAAGTCCCAACTCTACGGCGCCATCTGCGCGACCACAGAGAGTATCCACGACGCCCTGCGCCTGGCCCGCGCGGCTCTCGAACGCCTCGGAGCCTCCTCGACCTCACTCATGCGGACGCTGCGCACACGATTGCCGGGCAACTCCGAAGAGACGTGCCGACACGTGGTAAACGATCTCGTGACCCAGTACACAGCGTACACGGACCGCTATAGCGACATCGAAGCGGCGTTGTTCGAGGCTCTGCCCGGCGATCTTCCCCGCGTGAGCGGCGGCCGCCACGCGTAGCAGCGGTGCCGCGTGCTAAGGTGCGAGCCTTGGTCCGGTGAAGAGAATTGGCAGGGCTACCGCGGCCACCACGCCGAGCAAGAAGATCAGGCCGATTCCCCAAACCACGACGCGCCAGATCACGGCGTGGGCTGTCGCGACCGCCTTCAAGCTCGCAGCACTCGGACGCGCGATGAAGCCCTCGAGCGCTGGGACTTGCCTCCAGACGAGCCAGAGCAGCGCAAGTTGCACGATGCCGCTCCCTAGCGTGATGGCTCTCAACATGCCCTGGCTCACCCCCGGCGTCGGCGGCGCCGACGTCAGGAATACGCCACCGACCCCCGCGATCATGATGAGCACGGCAGCGACGACGACAACGACCAGGACGCGCCGAAGTCTCACGGCAGCGCCCACGACGCCCTCCTGTGGATCGAGCGTCCAGAGCGCCGGCGTGACCGCGCTCGCCGTGGTGAGCCGCTGCGCCCACGAGCCAGCGAACATGAAGATGAGAACGCCGAGACCAACCACCCACGTCTGCGTCAGGCGATTAAGCACGGCTGCGACCTTCACCAGGGTCGGCTCCTTGACGAGGGCGCGCATGATGCCAGCCATCCGAAAGAAGAGGACTGCCGCCACCAAGTACCCACCAGTGATGACTGCAAACATCGCGACGAGTTGTCCTGTGGGCACGGGCGTACTCGCACGTGTCGCGACCATGCCACAGCTACTCGCGAGCGCGCCCAAGCCGCACAGCACGGCCAAGATGCGCAGATGACGATAGGAAGCAACGAACGGAGCGACGGCGTTGGCGAGCTCCCCCTCGCTGCCGGCGCTCACGCCTCGGAGCTCGGCCTGCGGCGCCTCGTAAGGATTCGATGAGTCCATGGCTGTACCGTAGCGGTTCATGCTCGCCAGCACAAAGCTCTCCCTGCGTCCGCTATCGCGACGCGACAGATGCTGACGGGATTCCTCCCTGAAGCGTCGCCTTCGCAGCTCCGTGTCGTGCGACGCGACCGGCATGCGCAGAGTGACAAGGATCGTTCTTCGAGCGCCAGGCGTGCACCGCGCCCAACGGACGAAGGGACAACTCTCGTGCACCGCGTACCGAACCTTCTCCATTGCCGCCACACACGGAAAGGTAACGTCCCATGGGCCCAACACTCGATTCATTTTTCCCGCCGTCTATCCCCTGCATGCCGGCCTTCGAGTCGTGCCCCGCAAGCGGCGGGTCCGCCCCACGGGGTGTCGACGGCTCGAGGATGATCGACGGCTCCGAGCCGCGCGGCAGCGCACGAGCCCGCGTGGTGACGCGACAGGTGACCGAGGGCCTCGCCCCAGCGGCCGGCGGGGTCTCCACCGGTCGCTCGCGTTAAGCGACCGTGGACGGAGCGCGCGCGATGGTCACGTCGGGGGAACCCTTGACAGCCGTCGCTAGCGACGCGCTCCCGTCGACAGCCACGGCTTGTCAACTGGACTGCCGCAACGTAACGTCTCCCTCGATGGTTCAAGGCGTCAAGGGAGCGTCCGCTGTCAGCCCAGCTCCGAGCGCCGACGATACGGCGCCTTTCGCGCCAACCAACCCGCGCAGCGGCGAGTCGTCATCGATCGCCACTGCACCGCTCGGCGCGGCAGTGCGCGACGTCGGCAAACCGGGGCTCGAGCTCGCCAAACCGAGCGGGCAGCGTGTTGGGCTCGGTGTTTCCCGTGAGGTGACGCTCGCCCCCACGACGCTTTCGCCGACGCAGGTGCTCGACGCCCATCCGCGGGTGCGCGATGCGATTGCCTCGCGGCTCACCGCGATCCAGTGGGTTCTCGCGCAAGCTCGACTCCGAAGTAGCGGGAGCGAAAACGAGGCGTCTATCGCTGCGATGCTCGGCGTCACCGACCAGGCGCTCGAGGCCCTTGCGGGAGGGCGCAACGACGACGTGGTCGCGCAGCTCAACCGCCTCAAGGATCAGCTGGCCGCGCTCGATGGTCGTGCTGTGTCGCCGCGAGCGCTGCCGTTGATCGATGCCGCGCGTCTTCACGTCGGCGAGATCGAACGCGATCTCACGTTTCCGAATCGCAGCCCGGAGGACGTCGCGACGCGGTATGCGCAGTACGCCCGCGAATACGCCGCGCTCAAGGGCCATCGTTCGACCACCGATTCCGACACGAACGGCTGGGACCGCCTCAAGAACGGAACAACTGGGTTCGTGCTCGAGACCTTCCCCGTCGATGGATTGAGCTCGGCGATGGACGTCCTCGAAGACCAGGTGCTGGTACCCCAGCCGATGCAGGCAGAGTTCGATGCGTTGCGTGCGAGCACGACCGACCCGCGTGCGTTGGTCGAGGGCGCCGCACGGCTCGTTCACGCTTACACGCATTCCGAAGAAGGTCGAGAGCGCGGACTCGTCTGTCGTCACGCGTCAGAACTGACGCGCAAACTCATCGCGAGCGCCGGTATCGAAGTGCGCATCGAGACCCTCATCGAGCCATTCGGGCACGCCTACAACCTGGTCACTCTGGATGGCCGCGAGCTCCTCGTTGACACGTTCTTTCATCCGGCGGGCCCCATGATCGCTTCACGCGAACACGTCGAACAGCGCGGTTTCGGGTCACCAAATGCTGCGTCGGCGCCGTCGTTCTGACGTCTATCGGTCGCCCCACCCCATCATGCCTTCTTGAGCCCAGCACCCCGATCACGCTCAACGAGCTGCACTTTTTCACGCAACACTGCCAGAGCGACGCCGATAACTTCAGATAACTGGGCAGTTTGCGCCCAGCGGCGACCCTTGCCGCCCCCGTCCACCCGAAAGAGGCCGAGTTGTCATGGGTGAAGAGCTGCGTACTGCCCCTGGAGCCGCTCCGCGCGGTCAGCCGGTCCGCGATGCCGACGAGCCCGTCGCTACACCCCGGCGTCAGCCAGCCCGCAGTGGCCTCGCCAACTTCTTCAACGACTCCATCCTACCGTGGGATTGGAAGTGGCGAGACACCCCGAGGCGCGCCGAGGTCGTCCCCGTCGCACCGGCGCGGGTCGAGCCCCGCGCTCCCGTGTTCAGCCCCATGGCTGTCGTCGCTGCCGCCGAGCCAGTTGCCGCCGAAGTGGTTGCGCGTCCGGCTGGCACTGGGATCCGCATCGGCGCCGCGGGCCCGCGCATCGCTTCGCTGCAGGCCGACCTGCGACGCCTCGGCTTCTTCGAAGCCCGCCCGGGCAAGCCCGCACCGAACGTGACCCCGGGTACCTTCGACGACACCACGTACCGTGCGGTGCTCGACTTCCAGGGGCAGGCCCACAACGACCGAACGTTTGCTCCGATGCCGCAGGACGGCGAGCTCGACCAGCGCACGCTCGATGCAATCGCGAGCGCGGCGCGCGCCGCCGAAACCCTCATCGAACCAGGTGTGAGCGACGAGCAGCTCGGTCGCCCCACGCTCCGAGCTGGCCGTGGGACAGACGCCGACCGCGAGCACCGGACGCGCGCCAAAGACATCCTCCGTGGCTTGGGCTACGACGTGAGCGAAGGGCCCGACTTTGACGCTGGCACCATGGAGGCCATGCGGCGGTTTAGCGAGACCTACGAGCGCCACACCGGCGCCGACCTCGGCGACCCCGCGGCGCTCGGACCACGCATCGGCGACGCGTTGCGGAACGCGCGACGCTCCGCCGAGGCCATGCAGGAGCCCTGGCGCCAGAACGTCGAGTCCGCCATCGCAGCTAACCCCCTCGGCCAGCGCGCTATACGCGCTGACGGACCGACGCAGCCGGGCGACGAAGAGGTCATCCGTGAGGTGCAGACCCGCCTCATGGAGCTAGGCTACACGTTCACCCAAGGCGCTGACCCACGCAGCCGCGTCGACAACCCCGCCGACGGCAAGCTCGGTCCAATGACCGAAGCCGCGATCGCGGACTTCCAACGCCTGCACAACTGGATGGTGCGGGGTCCGGGCCTACCCGCGAACGGCCAGATCAACGCACAGACCCTCGCGGCTCTTCGCTCGCCGCAAGCTGCGGCAATGATTCAACGCTTGCCCGAGAACCTGCGTGGTGGCCTCGTCGTGCACGGCTACAACTCTGGCCAACGTTTCGCGATGGTGGTGCGCTCGATGGGTGAATCTCCCGACGCCGACACGGGTCGCCCACGCGAGCGTTTCCTCGAGACGCGCGCCGCCCTCACTTACACAGCGATGCGACTAACGAACCCGGCGCTTCCCCTTCCCGGCTCCGGCTTTCGCTCGCACCGAGAGCAAGCGAGCCTGCGTCGCAGCAAAGGGCGCTTGGCGGCACCTGCCGGATACTCGAATCACCAGAACGGGCGTGCCGTCGACCTGCCCGACTATGGCACAGGTACCCGCCGCTGGGTGGTCGCCAACTCGCGCAGCTTCGGCCTACAGCAACACCACGCGACCGGCGAAGAACACCACTTCGACCTCATCGTCACCGATCTCACGGCACGCACGCGCCGCGCTCTTGCTGTGTATGGTTTCGTCGATGGTGGTCGCGAGCCTGTTGCAGCGCGTCTGGTGCACAATCACGGCAACGGGCGCTCGTGTCAGGACTGCGCTGGGACACGTCGCCGCTCGGCGCGCGATTGACCGCAGTCGCCTAGAACCAGCCGCGTAGGCGCTCATAGACGCTCTGGCTACTGAGCAACTCGACATGGCCAGTTCCCAACGCGACCCATTGATGTTCCAACGGAAACTTCAGCGTCATGTCGTCGCGGGCATGGCGCCCGAGCGCGCTCGCAACGGGCACGATGCCGTCGCTACGTAGGGTCCGCGCCATGACTTTGGACAGGCTCCCGGCGACGGCGAAACAAGCGACGTCTGCCGGCAGCTCGACCGGCCGTCGCACGTCGCCGGGGAACCCAAAGCGCTCGTGCCGGCTCCAATCTTCGTCCACCACGTTGCCGTAACGCAGATCGGTGACACCCGCGCTACGGATCTGTCCAAGACGCGCGAGTGGCGCGCTGTAGTGGCTCACCCGCAGGAGAAGGTCGACGAGATTGCCGCCACGCTCGAGCGGCGCGCCGTGATGCGGTGAGCCAAGGCACGCCAAGCGACAGAGCGCCTTCATCCAGCGACTCCCTTCGCTAGACCCCACATGACAGGCGCTCCGGGCGACGAGACCGCCCATGCTATGCCCGAGCAAGGCGAGCTCGCGAAGCGGACCCGGCCACGCAAGAACAAGCTTCTCGAGCAAAGATGACAAGACGCGCCCATTCACTGAGATGTGAAGTCCGCTATTGTAGCGCACGTAGATCGGCGTGTAGCCGAGGTCGCGCGCGAGCGCGGCGCCATGGTCGTGGCCGCCGCGGTGCCACTGGCGGTCGTTCATGGAGGAGCCGTGGACGAGCACGAGTGCCTTGTCGGTAGCCGCGGGCAATTCGGGCGCCAGGTCGTCGAGCTTCAAGACGCGCCCGCGGTAGACGAGACCCATCGCGATGGCTAGCGGATTGCCTGTGCTCTCGAGATAGTCACCCACGACGCCATTCAACGCCGAAACGACGGCATCGACTTCGGCGCTCGGCGCGTTCTCGCCCACCAGTTGGTCAAGCGACGCGAGGACCACGTCGATGCTCGTCCCCACGACACCAGCGACTCCGCGGACGCGCCCATAGATCAAGGGCAAGAGCGCGCGAACTGGTCGCGCGAGCGGCTGCCCCAAGACCAACGGACCGCCCGCGATGGCCGCGTGCACGTCTTCCACGACGCTCGTGACCCCGGACGTAGCGGTTACCGCGAGCCTGGCAAGGCCGCGGAGCTGGTCGATGTAGCGAGGTGATGTGGTCAAAGCCGGCACCGCGGCGTGGTCACGTGCAGTGCCACGATTTTCGTTAAGACTGAGCGCGACGGCCTCATGCCGGGATGACGGGGTCTACGGTTCTGTCTGTCAAGCAGACAGGGTAATGCCTCGATGATCTGATTCAAGCGCGTTTAACCGCTAGAACGGACATGGCTGCGTACGACGCGAAGTCGAGGCCCCAGGTCGGCGGATTGAGAACGTCTCGAAGATCTGGGCGACGTCGCGCGCGCGTCGATTGAACCAGAGCGTGAACCCCTCGACCCGCACAACGTAGCCAATGCCGTCGACGACGGCGACTCGTTCTTCGACGGTCTTGGAGAACTGCCCATCGGGGTCAATGAACAGGGTAAAACGTCGTCGGTATCCGGCCGCGCCACCGAGCGTCGTCGGACCGGACGCGACGCTCCGATAGCCGGGCTCGCCCTGGCTCGCCGCTGCGATTGCCAGCACGAAGTCCTGCAAGGTGGCGCCCGCAACCGGCACCGCGCGGATCGTGCAAAGGGTAAGCCGATCGTTCGTGTTGCGCTGAAAGACGACACCGGCTTGGTCCTCCTGCTGGTCGACCGGCTGCCAAGCATTCGGCAGCTCCACGACGAAGTGGTGCTGAGGATGCTCGTAGTGCACCCCAACGATGGAGACAACGAGGGCCACCGCGAGCATTGCTGCATTGTAAGGCGACGACCAGGCTCGAGGCGAGTTTGGCTGCCAGCTCCGTCCGGGGCGCCCTTCCCTGACCGCACCTGGACTAAAGTCGTTCTGCCCGCTCTCATCAACCAAGCGACCAGCGCCAAGACCCAGCCGTTCCTAGACTCAGCGCTCCATGACGTACGGTCCTGGAGCATCGGCAAGTGGCTGATGCTTCTTGCTGCCGATCTTGGCCGGCGCGGTCGTTCGATCGCCTGCGCGTGTGGCGATCCATTGGGCCCACGCGTTCCACCAGGTGTCCGAGTGACGCGTCGCGGCCGCACGCCAGGCTTCGGGCGCCGCGTCGAGCTCCTCACGAATCCAGTACGCGGCGCTCTTGCTAGGCGGGTTGACCACCCCGGCGATATGCCCCGAGCTGCTCAGAACGAACTGGGTCTCGCCGCCCAGCCGGTGCGCCGTCTTGAACACGGACGTCCAGGGCGTGATGTGGTCTTCGACCGCTCCCACCACGAACGCGTCGGGTCGAGCGGCCTCGAGGCGCAGCTTCTTGCCGCGCACCTCCATGGCATCACGCGCGAGGAGATTGTCCAGATAGCAGCTGCGCAGATACTCGTCGATCGCCGCTGATGGGATGCGTGTGCCATCGGCATTCCACGCGAGCAGGTCGAATGCAGGCGGTTCGTCGCCCATCATCCAGGTCGAGCTCACGTAGTTGAAGTGGAGATCATTGGCGCGCAGCAGGTTGAAGGTCCGCGCCATCTCGTGAGCCTCGAGCAAGCCACGACGGCGCACGCGCCGCAACATACGTTCGACCGTTGGACGATCGGTGAACGCGCCCAGCGGGCCGGGCTCACTGAAGTCGACGAGCGTATTCATGAGCGTCAGCGAGTTCAGAGAGTCGTCCCCGGTAGCGGCGAGATACGCCGCCATCATCGACGCAAGGGTGCCACCGGCACACAACGCAGCCACGTTCACCTTGGGCGCGCCAGTGATCTCCTTGACGACGCGCAGCGCCTCGAGCGGACCTTCGAAGAGATAGTCCGTGAAGCTCACGTCACGCATGGCGAGGTCGGGGTTCTTGTAGCTGATACAGAACGTCGTGTGGCCATGCTCGACCGCCCACTCGACGAAGCTGCGTCCAGGAGCGAGATCCATGATGTAGTACTTGTTGATGAACGGAGGACTACACAGCAGAGGCACCGCGAAAGTCGACTCAGTCTTCGGGCTGTACTGGATGAGCTCCATCACACGATTCTGATAGACGACCTTTCCAGGCGTCGCGGCGAGGTTCTTGCCAACCTCGAAGCCGGATGCGTCCACGAGACGCGGCCACCCATCGCGCATCCGAACGTCTTGCATCCACTTACGAAAGCCCCTGAGGGCACTCACGCCCCCCGTATCGAACGCACGTCGCAACGCCGCGGGATTCGTCAGCAGAAAATTCGTGGGAGCGACGGCGTCGACCAGGAGCTGCCCAGCGAGGCGTGCCTTACGCGCAGCCACGTCGTCGAGGTCGGCCGCGTCGAGCAGCTCATGGGCGAGCCGCTCGCGCAACAAGTGCTGTTGCAGAAGCCAGAAGAGAAACGGGTTCTCTTCCCAGGCGGTGTCGTTGAACCGACGGTCTTTTGCTGGCGCGCGCATTGGGCCTTCTTTTTTTGCGCCGACCACACGCACCGCGCTGACGCGAGCAGCGGCCACGGATCCCTTGGTCCAGCGCATGAGCGCGCGTGTCGTCGATAGCGGATGCTTGGCGAGCCCCGCTGCTTCACTCGCGAGGGCCTTACCGAAACCAACAGGGTCCACGCGATCGAGGACTTCATCCGCTACGCGTCGCAATCCATCCCGCATCATCTTTTTCACTCGCTTCCCGTAGGTGTCTGGCGCGACTCACGTCGGCGCTTTAGAGATTCCAACGCATGGCGCTGGGTGTCGAACAGCTCGGGCGCCACGTGGTGCGCTTGCAGCGAGGAGCCGAGTTTCAGACGAAGAAAAGCGCTCGAGGTGTACCGTGTGACGCGCTCGTAGTAGCGCTCGGTTAGCTCACCCACGAGCATCGCATAGGCATCTGCGAGGTGCGCCGGCACGCTGAAGCCGTCGTAGTCGACGACGGCACGGACACGTCGGCCGAGCGGCTCGCAGACCTGGGCTACGGCCTCGCCGATGCGCTTGAGGTCGTCTTCGTTACGTAGGGTAAGGCCCGCGAAGTTGATGAAGAGGACCTCTTGCTGCGTGTCGAACTCGAGCCGCGACGCGATGGGTCGCTCGTCGAGCGAGGCGCGCAACCCCATCGGCGCGGCGTGAAAGATGCGCGCGTCCATCAAGCGAAGCGGCTCCTTGATCTCCGGCCGGAAGTCCATCTGCCCCAAGACGTCACGCTCGAGATCGACGCCGGGCGCAATCTCTTCGAGGCGCAGCCCCGTGTCCGTGAGGCGAAAGACCGCGCGCTCGGTGACGACCATCGTCTCGTGACCGCTCTCGCGCGCCTGCTTGCCACTGAAGGTGATCTGCTCCACCGCTTTGACGAACTTGCGCGTGCGGCCTTCTTCGAGAATGCGTAGGCAGCCGTCACCGATCGCGAGTCGCAAACCGCCACAGGTGAAGGTGCCCACGAACACCACCTTGCGAGCGTTCTGGCTGATGTTGATGAACCCGCCGCATCCGGCGAAGGTCGAGCCGAAGCGGCTGACGTTGACGTTTCCGAGCGCGTCCACCTGGGCCATGCCGAGGTAGGCTTGGTCGAGGCCTCCGCCATCGTAGAAGTCGAACTGCTGGCTCTGGTCCACGAGCGCCTCGGTGTTTACCGCAGCCCCAAAGTCGAGGCCCGACGCTGGCAAGCCTCCGATGATGCCGGGTTCGGCGGTGAGCGTTAGAACTGGCAGAAGCCCTTCCTCGGCAGCCACGCCCGCCACCGACTCGGGCATGCCAATGCCAAGGTTGATGAGCGATCCGGGAACGAGCTCGTAGGCGGCGCGGCGCCCAACGACCTTGCGTACGTCCATGGCGGGCGGTGGGACGCGCTCGAGCGGCAAACGCAGCTCGCCCGAGAAGGCCGGACTGTAAGGCGTCGAGTACGTCTGGGCGTGGTACTCGGCTTCGGCGACCGCCACGCAGTCGACCAGCGCTCCTGGGATCTTCACGCTGCGAGCCGGCAGCGACCCGGCCTGCGCGAGACGTTCAACCTGGACGATGACGACGCCACCGCTGTTCTTGGCAGCCATGGCCATGGCGAGGTTGTCGAGCGTGAGAGCTTCGCGCTCCATGGTGATGTTGCCGTGCGGGTCGGCGGTGGTGCCACGCAGAAACACGACGTCGATTGGGAATGCCCTGTAAAGCAACCACTCCTTGCCGTGAATCTGCACGAGCTCGACGAGGTCCTCGGTAGAGCGCGCGTTGACCTTGCCGCCGCCGTTGCGTGGATCGACGAACGTACCAAGGCCGACGCGCGACAGGGTGCCGGGCTTGCCTGCGGCGATGTCGCGATAAAGGTGTGAGATGCTTCCCTGGGGCAAATTGTAGGCTTCGATTTCGCCGGCGAGCGCCATGGCGCCGATCTTGGGAATGAGTCCCCAATGACCGCCGACCGCCCGCTTGAGCAAACCTGGAAGAGCCAGGCGATTGAGGCCGCGCGTCTTTCCGTCGCCCTGCCCCGCCGCGAAGACGAGCGACAGCCCGCCGGGACGTCCGTGTTTCGCGTAGGCACGCGCTAGCGCGTCAAGCAGGCCATCCGGCGTGCCAATACCTACGAACCCCGATGTCGCCAGGGTATTGCCCGGCTGGACCAACGCGACTGCCTCATCGAGGCTCGCGACCTTGCTCACCGACGTCGATGCCACCCCGGGCTCCCTTGCGGCGACCGGCGCGGATGGGTTGGAACGAAAACGGCGGGTCGGCCAAGGCTTGCTTAGAGCCAAGGCCCCCGCCGCGTGTCGGCCGGTACGACGAGCCGACTTAGTGCGCTGGGGTGATGAGGTCAAGCGTGCGCTGGGTGAGCTCGGTGGCGGCCTTGCGCCACTGGTGGTTGAGCTGCTCGAACGAGGTGATCGCCTCCTTGGCGAGACGGCTGGCCTCGTCAACGGCCGATACCGCGCGGGCAACGCCCTGCTTCTCGAGCTTCTCGACACCGGCAAGCTCAACCATGCGGGTCGCGCTATCGGTCATCACCTTGAGCCAATCCGCACCGAATTGCTGCATCTGCGAAAACATCGCCTTTTGATCCATCTTTTTCTCCTCCCGTTCTCTCGGGTGTCCCCCTCGTACGACAGCCGCAGGCACGGGGTCAATGACTTTTTGCTGCGACGCAGCATTAACAACCATTACATCAGCAGCGGGCAGCACTGGCCGTCCGGCTGCCGTTCCTGCCTGAATCTGTCCGGAGCTGTTCCTACGAGCCATTGCGAGGCCTCCCAAGGCGTTTGAGTGCGTCGTCCCTGTCGCACCGGGAGGCCTAAGGAGTCAAGCGTCGATGCTGCAGCGCAACAATCTAGCCGCGTCGTGAGCGCTTGCCCTTGATGCTGCGGCGCAGCTCAGCCAACTCCGCCCGCAGCTCTTTGATCTCGTCGCGGGCCGGCGCTGCGGAAGCTTCCGAAGCGCGTGGCACCTCGACAGGTTCTGGCATGGGTGGCGGCCGCAGCCCGGCAAACGGGTTGTAGAACCCGCCGAAGCCGTTGCGCGTCTGCATGTAGAGGTCGAAAGCCCACCCAAGGTATCGGCCGAGAAAGTCCGCGAGCGGCGCATCGCCCATGCGAATGAGCTGCAAGAGAAGCGGCACGGGTAGCAGACGCGCGGCGTTGCGGTCCTCGAAGATGATCTGCGCGAGCGTCGGCGCGGTGAGATCCGCGCCGCTCTTCGCGTCTTCGACGCGGACGTCCGCACCGGCGCGAATGCGCTCGGCGATCTCGTCGAGCCGGACATAGCGGCTGGCCTCGGTGTCGTAGAGGCGGCGGTTCCCGTACTTCTTTACCAACATGTTGATGGTCGCTTATCACAGATTCCGCGACCGCATCGATCGGCGGCCTCGCGGTGTGGGGCGGGTACGACGACCTCCTCGACGAGCGGTCGCCAGCGTGTAAACTTTCTGCGTGGTGGTACAACAGCGGTCAGGAAGGTCAAGGCGGTGACGAAACCTCTCTCTGATGCGGTTGTCTTCGCAGTCGATGACGAGGAGGCAATCCTGGCTCTGCTGCAACGCGTGTTAAAGGGCGTGTGTCGTCTCGAGACGTTCTCGAACACCGACGCCGCCTTCGCCGCCGCCAAGGCGAGCCCACCCGATCTGTTCTTGCTGGACTACCGGATGCCCGGGCGCACGGGAGCCGAGCTGCTCGCGGCGCTTAGGGCCTCGGGCATCAAAAGCCCTGTCGTCTTTCTCACGGCCTACCCCGAGGAAGAGGGGCTCAAGAACGCGGTAGGCGCCGACGACGTACTTTGGATCTCGGCCAAGCCTTTCGATGCCGCGCACCTGAAGTCGCAGGTAAGCATGGCGCTATCGCTCGCGCGTCTACGGACGACACGACTCTAGCGAAGGCTCCCCGATCCCGCGCCATCGCGAATGTTTGACCTGCGTCGATCCCCTCCGACCGACGCGAGCGTCGTGACGGGCAGACCCGCCTATGGAAAGCGAGCAGCCGAAGCTGCTCGCATCGCCACTACCAGCGATCGCCGCCGCGGCCACCACCGCCGCCGCCACGCCCGCC
>JALHOP010000018.1 GCA_022842935.1 Myxococcota bacterium | reverse complement strand
ACAACCCGCACCGCAGGCACTCGGGGATCGGGTACAACTCGCCGATGAGGTACGAGCAGAAGATGAAGGCAGCCTAAGAAACTAAACCCTGACAGCTCCACCGAAGCGGGGCAGGTCCAATGGGCCGATGGCCGATAAGCCGACTGGCCGATAAGCCGAATTGGCCGGTCGTTCCATTTCCGCCCTCTCCCTCAGCCAGATTCCTCCCCTCTTGGTTACGTCCAAAGACGCTTGACTTTGCGAACTGTTCGCAGCACACTGCGATTGAGAACGATTCGCAGGAAGGTCCCCCCGATGATCGTTTGCCTCTGCCACGGAGTTTCCGAGCGAGCGGTCGATAGCTGCGTCGACGCCGGGGCGCGTTCAGTCGAAGAGGTCGGCCTCATGTCCGGCGCCGGCATGGGGTGCGGCGCCTGCCATTGCCAGATCAAAGAGCGCCTCGCTTGCGGAGGCTGCCCTGCGGTTGAGCTGCTCGAGGCGCGCAAGTCGACGCAGTCGGTTGGCGACACACCGCTCTCCGCAGTCTAAAGATGTCCTTCGGCCCAGGCGCCCTCCGGAACCGATCGCGCGAATGGTTCGCATTCGCTTTCTCTTTGTTTGCGCCAACTTAGCAGCGCTCTTGGCGCTTGCTGAAACGGGCGCGCTCCGCTATCCACGTCGCGGCGTTCACGGAGGAGAGAGGCTATGGCCCGCGATACAAACAAGCGTGTGATCGATCTGCTCAACGATGTACTGACCGGGGAGCTCACAGCGATCAATCAGTACTTCTTGCACGCCGAGATGTGCCGCAACTGGGGCTATGACCACCTCTATAAGTACATCCGTAAAGAATCGATTGACGAGATGAAGCACGCGGAGTGGCTCATGGAGCGCGTGCTTTACCTGAACGGCATTCCGAACCTTCAGAAGCTCAACAAGCTCAACATCGGCGAGACGGTCGTCGAGCAGTTCCGTTCTGACCTCGCCCTCGAGTACGAAGCGATCGACCGCCTGCAAGCTGGCATCAAGGCCTGCGGCGAGGAGAACGATCACGGTAGCCGCGATCTGCTCGAGAAAATCCTCCACGCGGAAGAAGAGCACATCGATTGGCTCGAGGCGCAGATCGAGCTGGTCAAGCAGGTCGGCGAGCAGAACTATCTGGCTCAGCAGATTCATAAGGCTGACGACTGACTCTCGAGGAGCTCGGATTCGACGCGCACTTCGCCCAAGCGGTGAAGAGCGCGAATCTCCCGGAGCTCGTCCCGGCCCGAATCATCGCCGACGGAAAAGCCGAAATGTGGCTAGCCGGTTGCGGTGCCAAGCTTGGCCACCTCACGGGCAAACTGCGTGACGAGAAGACGCAGCGCCCCGTCATCGGTGACTGGGTCCTGGTCCGCGATGGCAACGAGCGCGCCACCATCAACGCCCTCCTGCCCCGCCGCACCCAGCTCGTACGACGCGCCGCGGGCAAGCGCGCAGAGGCCCAGGTCATCGCCGCGAACCTCGACATCGTGTTCATCGTCACGGCCGTCGGCGACGACCTGAACCCCCGTCGGCTCGAGCGCTACTTGACCACTGTCTGGGAAGGTGGCGCCGAGCCCGTCGTCGTCCTCAACAAGGCGGACCTCGCGGTCGACCTCGAAGCCATGGTGCGCGAGGTGGCGCGCGTAACCAACGGCGCGCCCGTCATCGCCACCATAGCCAAAGCCGCGGCCGGCGCCGACGTCATCCTCGATCACCTGCGTCCCCGCTGCACCGCGGCGCTGGTGGGGTCATCCGGGGTAGGCAAGTCGTCCCTCGTCAACCGCTTGCTCGGTCGCGAAGCTCAAGCAATTGGCGGCCTCATTGGCCGCGAACGCGGACGGCACACCACGACGAGGCGCGAGCTCTTCGTCCTCGAAAATGGCGCCATACTCATCGACACACCGGGCATGCGTGAGCTCGGCGTCATGGACGCCGAGGAAGGTCTCGACGCCGCTTTCGCAGACATCACCGAGCTCGCTCGGCAATGTCGATTCGGCGACTGCGCGCACCGGGGAGATGCCGGATGCGCCGTAGAAGCGGCGGTCAACACGGGCGGCCTAGACGCCGAGCGCTTCGCCGCCTACGTCACCCTGCAAAAGGAAATCGCCGCGAATCAGCGACGGGAAGATCCAAGGTCAGCGGCGGAGAGCAAGCGGGCGGCAAAGAGCATGGAGCGCGCCGTGCGCCAGAAGTCTCGCAACTCACCGAAGGGGCGCTGAACGTCGACACGTTTCAGCGCCCCTCGCGAGCTTAGCCAGCCGGAGCCTCGGCGGCGTCTTTCGGGGCGGCAACTGGCTTCGGCATTTGCTTGACCTTGCGGGCCAGGCGACGCGCGCCGTTACGAAAAGCCTTGGCGATAGCCTTCTTGTTCTCGCCACGAGCTTTCTTCGCCTTACCCTTCAAACCCTGCGCCTTTTTCACCAGCGCTTCACGATCGGTAGCCATTATTTGTTGTCCTTTGCTTTGCGACGTTCAGCCCAATATCGCTTCATGCGTTGCGCGGCTGCCGCGCGCGCAGCGGCGCTCCAGCCTTTGCGCTTTGGCTTTCCGCCCGCGCCGATGCTCGGCGGGCGCCCCGGACCACGCTTGCCACTGCCCGGCGGGCGACCGCGACGACGAACGCCAGCGAGCGAGTTCACGAGGTTCTCGAGCTCGACGATTGCGGTATCGATGCGACGCTTTTCTTCGCGAAGCTGCTCGAGCGCCGCGCGAAGAGTCTGGCTCATGTCGGCGGATGCCATGAATTCTCCCTGCAACTTTGGGGGCAAAAGTTGCCGTGCAATTCCCACTTAGCGTCTGGAAAGTCCAGAGTTTTCAGAACGAACATTCAGTCGTGGGCGGACGCGAATTCTCGACCATCAAAGTCACACGCACACTTTGTTTTTCTCTAACGAAGTCTTGCTATCGCGTCGCGCAAGACGACGAGGCCATCTTGATTTCGGACTTCCACTCCTAAATCGTCGCCGCCTTGAAGACGCCCTCCAGCACAAGTCAACATGTCACCGGGATAGACCGGCTTGGTGAAGCGAACCTTTAGGCTAGCGAGGCGACGTGGGTCGCCGTCGGCAACTGCGTCGATCACGGCGCGCTGCGCGAACGCCATGGTGCACGTGCCGTGCAAAATACGTCCGCGTAGCCCTGCTCTACGCGCGACCGCGTCGTCGAGGTGAATTGGGTTGTGGTCGCCCGAGGCACGCGCGTAGCGCTCGGGCTGGTCAGCCGCAACGCGCCAGTTGGCGCTGAAGGTCTCCGGGGCGGTCCGCTCCCGCCGACCGCCAAGCTCCTCGCGGAGAGCACGGATCGAGGTGGGTTTGCCATCGCGGATCATCAGGCACGAGCGCGTTCTAGCGACCTCTTCCGAGCGTTGATTGCTGATGCGCGTCCCGATGACCAAGAGCTCGCCGGTGCCCTTCTCTTCGGCGGCTTCGACCGTGGCCACCGTGGTCAGAGTGTCCCCACCGCGGATCGGCGCCGACCAGTTGATCTCTTCCTCGCCGTGCAGCAGGCGAAGCAACCGGTCGCGGTCACCGATGACCTCGGGCAGCACCACCGTCGGCAAGACGCCATCGATGATGCTCGCGAGCACCACCACCATCGGCGGGGCAATGCCATCGCGGACGCGGTCACCCGTCGCCTCCGCATAGGCGGCGACGTCCGCGTCACTCACGACACGGGCTCGGGGCGCAAAGCTCTTACCGACGGCGCTCATAGGGTGAGGAGCGTAAAATCTGCCGATTTCGCCGCAAAGACGCAAACCTGAACTTTGCGCCATGACCCTCGGCATACGTAAAATGCGCCATGGTCCGTAAGGCGCCGCTCGCCCTCCTCTTCACTCTCGCATGCACCCGGCCCTACGTGCGCCTGCCGGACAGCGCGCCCGCCACCGAGCGGCCGGCCGTCGTTCCGATAGTCAAGGCAGTCGAGCCACCTGCGCCTGAGCTGGCACATGAGCCGGCCCCGCTGCCGCAAACCGACGTCGCGCCCATCCCGAGTGGCATGGAGCTCCTCTACAGCGACCGCATTCCCATCTTGCCAAACGGCGAGCCGGTGATCGCCGTCGGCATCGCGAGCAGCCAGAACCGCGTCGTCGTACGTGGACGCGGGGCGATGACTATCGACTTCTACGAAGGCGACGTCTTCAAGCGCGCGAGCGCCGCTGCGGGTACCGAGGTCACCGTCCAGGTGAAACGCGCCAAGGCCGCCAAACGCAGCTTCAACGTCGACCTCGGCGGGGTACCCTATGGCGCACGTCGGGAGCTCGACGCCGCACTCGCCAAGTGGAGGGCCCGCGAGGTCGGCGAGGTCCACGTCATCGAGGAAGGCACGGCGTTGGGGCTCGCGGGACGCATGATTGACAATCGCGAGTGGCGGCTGTGGATCCCCGCTGGCTCGCGCGGCGAGGCCCAGGCTCTCGCGCAGTCGTTGGCGCTGCGATTCGGAGAGCGGGCGACCGTGCAAGCGCGCCTTGCCGAGCACCCCTGGGCCGAGCTCGACGTTCGCATCAACGGCATGCCGGTCGGGCACGCGGTGAGCTTTGTCCGCTTCATCCCCGGCGACAGCGACGCTGGTATCGAGGTCGCCGGTGTCGACTACGCCAAGGGCTATGCATGGGCCGGTCGCGAGGACCGCGTGTACGCCGGGGAGATCTACGCCGTCGTCGATCCGGACGGTCATCTCGCAGCGGTCAACGTCTTGGGGGCCGAGAGCGTGCTCACCGGCGTCGTCCCCGCGGAGATGTTCGCAAGCGCTCCACTCGAAGCGCTCAAGAGCCAAGCGGTCGCGGCACGTAACCAGCTGTTCGCAAAGCTTGGCCGTCGCCACCATGACGATCCGTTTCACCTTTGCAGCGAGCAGCACTGCCAGGTGTACGCCGGGCTCATGAAACGGGATCCACGGGCGACCGCTGCGGTCGAGGCGACCCGCGGCGAGGTCCTCTTTCGTGAAGCGAAGCTCGTCGACACCGTCTATTCGTCGACCTGTGGTGGCCACACCGAAGACAACGACGTGGTGTGGGGCAACGCACCCGACCCTGCCCTGCGCGGCCGCCCCGACTTCGACAGCGATGCTGGCTCGGTGCTCGCTCGATTCATGCGCGGTATCCGCGACGGAGACCTGCTCTTGTGGCTGGGCGTCAAGGAAGCGACCTACTGCTCCCGCGCGACCCAAGCGCGGGCCGATCGCTTCCGGTGGGAGAGAAGCTTCGATGGCGCCGACGTCGAAAGGCTTGTGGCGGCTAGCTATCCTGGCGTCGGTCGCGTCCTCGATCTCGAGATCCAGGGCCGCGGCCCGGGGGGCCGCGTCACAGCGTTGGGCATCGTCGGCGACAGCGGACGGGCAACGGTTTCTTTCGAGCTACCGGTCCGCAAGTTGTTCGACAACCTGAGCTCTGGCGCCTTCGCCCTGGATGTCATGCACGACGACGCAGGCCGCATCGCACGCGCCACGTTTCGAGGGGCAGGCTGGGGTCATGGCGTTGGCTTGTGTCAGATGGGCGCTATCGGCCGCGCCGAAGCCGGGCAGGCTTACAGCCGCATCTTGAGCCACTACTATAGTGGGGCGGAGCCGTTGCAGGTGTACGGCGCGCGTTCTGGGACGTCGGCCCGCTACAGCGCTCATCGCTCGCGATGAGCGCAATAAGTCACGCGCGCGAAAGGCAATCTCGAGCATGACGATGCGCAAGCGACGCGTGCGCGAGCAATTCTCGCGACTGGCCTTGGAGCACGACGAGGCTCTCGATGTCGTTCGAGGGGCCGTGCTGATCGCGGCCGAAGACGACGAGAGCGCCGACGTGGAGTCGGTACTCGCGACCCTCGCGAAAATGGGTGACGAAGCGCGGCATCGCATTGGAGAGATCGACGACCCGCGACGCCAGATGAATGCTTTAGCGGAGTATCTGCACGTCCATATCGGACTAGCCGGAAACAAAAAAAGTTACTACGACCCGAAGAATAGTTTCGTTCATGAAGTATTGACGAGGAAAATGGGCATTCCGATAACGCTCGCGGTGATCTACATCGCTGTCGGACGCGCCGCCGGCCTTCATCTCGTAGGCGTCGGGCTCCCTGCCCACTTTCTCATCGGCGTGTACGCTGGTGGCATCGACCGCTCACGATTGCCCGACTGGTTCGTCGACCCTTTCGCGCCGACGCAGCTCATGAACATCGAGGATTGCAAGGCGTTCTGGGCGCGCATGGGCGGTGCCGAGGCCACCTTCCGCACCGAGCTGCTGGCCGCGGCGACGCACCGCCAGATCCTCGCGCGCATGCTCACGAACCTGAAGTTGATCTACGCACGTACGGGTGAACCAGAGAAGGCGATCGCCGCGATCGACCGGCTGCTGTTGCTCAACCCAAATGTGGCAAGCGAATACCGCGACCGGGGTGTCCTGCACATGCAGCTCGATCTTTACAGCTTAGCGCTGGACGACTTCACCCGCTACCTCGCCACCGGCCCCGGACTCGAAGATTCCGCCACCGTCGAGCAAGCCATCAGCGAGCTGAAGAGCCGCATTGCCATGTTGCATTAGCCGCGCGTAGTCTGCCGTCCGTGATCACACCACTGTTCATCGGCATTGCCGGCGGCACGGGCTCGGGCAAAAGCACGGTCGCTGCCAACATCGCGGCGGCCCTTCCCGAAAGCGCCGTGTCGGTGATCGACCACGATGCCTACTACAAAGATCTCCCCGACATGCCCTTCGAGGAGCGGCAGCTGGTCAACTACGACCACCCAGACTCTCTCGACAACGCCCTGCTCGCCACGCACTTACGGGCGCTCAAGCGCGGCGAGACCGTCGATGTGCCGCAATACGACTTCGTGACCTATTCACGGCATGGCGAAAGCCGACGGGTATCTCCAACGCCAGTGATCATCGTGGAGGGCATCCTCACATTCGTCGAACGCGAGGTACGTGAGGCCCTCGACGTGAAGATCTTCGTCGACACCGACGCCGACATCCGCGTTTTTCGCCGCATCCGGCGCGACATGGAGAAGCGCGGTCGTACCTTCCAGCAGGTTCGCGAGCACTACTACACCACCGTTCGACCCATGCACCTGCAGTTCGTCGAACCCTCGAAGCGTTGGGCCGATCTCATCATTCCCGAGGGCGGCAACAATCGCGTCGCGCTCGACCTCATCATCGGTAGGTTGCGCAGCGTCGTCCCATCATAGCTCGGGCCGAGTCGCCTCAGACAGCTTCGAGATTACTCTCTTCGATCATCTCGGTGGTGACGTGCGTGCCCTTGCCGGCGAAAAGGTAGGGAAGGCCAAAGGCACAGGTGATGCCCACGGTGATCGGATAAACGACGAGGCCGTAAGCGGCCGCGCCGGTCTCGCCAATGCCGAAGATGGAGAGCCCCGCGAGCAGAGCCGCATGGAAGGTCCCTAAGAAGCCTGGGCCCGCCGGGATCATGATCCCAACCACGATGATGGACACGAGCATGAAGCCCGCCGCGATGGGGACCTGCCAACCGAAGGCGCGCATCATCCAGTAGAGACCAAGCCCGTTGATCACCCAATAGACCAGCGTCCAAGCGATGACCGCGGCGAGCGCCCGCGCATTCGGCAACGAGCGCAAACCATCGATGAAGGAAGCAAGCATCTGCACCACCCGAGCTGTCAGCTTCTCGGAGATCGGATTGCCGACCCGCTCGATGAGCCGGGGCACCCAACCGTGGGTGAGCAGCGCTGTGACAATGACAACCGCGGCCCCGCCGAAGATCGCGAAGGCGACGAAGCCGCTCGTTTTCACCGCAGCTGGGATGGTGTAGCGCGAGTCCAGATAGAACGTCGTCACGAAGAAGAGCAGCACCACGAGCAGGCCGTCGACCACACGCTCCACCACGATGGAGCCAAGGCCGCTGGTCATGGATACGCCAGCCTCCTTCTTGAGCATGTAAGGCCTCGCGAACTCGCCCAGGCGCAACGGCAAGGCCAAGATGAGCATGAAGCCCACGCTGCTGATGCGAAACAGCGCGCGCTTCGAGATCGTAGCGAACGGACGTATGAGAATGCCCCAGCGATAAATGCGGCACACCTGGATGGCGGCTGTCGCTATGGCGAACGCCACGGTGTAACGGTGGTCGGCCTTCTTCACTTGCTCCATCATCAGCTTGAAGTCGACGTGACGGAACACGAAGTAGAGGCAGGTCACGCTCACCGCGAGGCTCAACACGAAGCGCAGGATGTTCTTCGCCGTCCAGGTCTTCTGCTGCGCCGGGGCTGCCTTACTTGGCGCGAGGGGTTTTGGCTGGATTGGGGTCATGGCGGCTACGACGATGTCATCGGCTCCAAGGCCGTCGCGGTTGCATCCTTCACGATTGCGTTGGGATTTTCATGTGTTGCGCGCCGAAGCGCCGCCTCGCCGTAGAGGTCACGGACAGCGGCGAGGGCCGGCCCGAGCCACTCCAAGGCTTGCTTCGGGCGGTGGATATCGCTTGCGAGCACATGAACCAAGCCCTTCTCGACCATCTTCTCGGCCCGCCCCCGTGCCCGATCGCCATAGACGTCGACGAAGCTGCCAAGCTCGACTTGCATGCGCACGCCCCGCTCGACCAACCGTTCGACTGTCGCCAGGTCGATATAGCTGTAGCGTTCGGGATGAGCGAGCAGGAGCCGGTATCCCTTCGTCTGCAGGCGGAAAAGGAGCTGTTCGGGCTGTGGCACGCGCTCCCAGGGTAGCTCCACGAGCAGCCAGCGACTGTCCCGCCCGATGCAGGTGGCGCCTCGGGGCAAGCGGTCGAAAAGAATCGGTCCGACGCAATGCTCGGCGTTGGCTAGGAGCGTGAGTCCGATGCCAGCATCGACGAGCGCCCGACCGAGGAGCTCGCGCGTCGTCTCGTTCGTGGCGGTCGACACGTCGCCACCGACGCCGCCACCGGTATGCGGCGACGGCGCCACATGCGTGTAACCCAGGGCTACCATCGCCCGCGCTATGGCGAGCGCCGACTCGAGGTCAGGGGCCCCATCGTCGACCCCCGGGAGCATGTGGCAATGCAAATCGAGCATGAGCGCGCCCAGTATCCCCGCATTTCGACGCTTCGTCGCGGGCTCGTATGCACAGAAAGGCGATTGACGAGCCAGAGCCGGGGTTCCTATATGGGCCGCCCATGTCCATCGCCCTCGGAGCCACTCCCTTAACCCTCGAGTCTGTCGCCCAAGTCGCCGACGGCGACAAGGTCGCCCTCTCATCCGACGCCCGTCAACGCATGCAGGCCTCGCGCGCTGTGGTCGAGCGTAAGGCCGCAGGTACCGCTCCGGTTTACGGCGTCACCACGGGTTTCGGTGCCCTCGCCGAGATCAAGGTTCCACCCGATCAGCTGCGCGCGCTGCAGCGCAACCTCATCCTGTCACACGCTGCCGGCGTCGGTCGTCCGCTCTCGCGGGCAGAGACGCGCGCCATGATGTTGCTGCGTGCCCAGGTGCTCTCCGAAGGCTACAGCGGCGTGCGCGTCCAAGTAGCCGAGCTGCTCATCGAGCTATTGAACCGGGGGGTTCACCCCGTCATCCCCGAGAAGGGATCCGTTGGCGCCTCGGGTGACCTCGCCCCGCTCGCCCATCTGACGCTCACCATGATTGGCGAAGGCGACGCCGAGCTCGAGGGCCGCGTCATGCCAGCACGCGAGGCCTTGCAGCAGGTTGGTCTCGCGCCGGTGGTGCTCGAAGCGAAAGAAGGCCTTTCGCTCGTGAACGGCACGCAGTGCATGGCGGCGCTCGGATCGCTCGCCATTCTCACGGCAGAGCGCTGCTGCAAGGTGGCCGACATCGCTGGCGCCATGACCCTCGAAGGTCTAGCCGGCCTTGCGAGCGCCTTCGACCCCCGCATTCAAGCCGCGCGTCCACACCCGGGTCAGGCCCTCTGCGCCGAGAATCTCCGCCGCCTCACCCGCGGCAGCAACATGCTATCCGCAAGCCAGGCCAAGAAAACGCAAGATTGCTACTCGCTGCGCTGCATGCCGCAGGTGCACGGCGCCACACGTGATGCGCTCGCCTACGCGCGCCAGGTCTTCGAGCGCGAGATCAACAGCGCTACCGACAACCCACTCGTCTTCGCGGCTGAAGACGAGATCATCTCCGGCGGCAATTTCCACGGTCAGCCGCTGGCTCTTGCCCTCGACTTCGTGGCCATCGCCGTCGCCGAGCTCGCAAACATCAGCGAGCGCCGTGTCGAACAGCTCGTCAATCCTTCGCTGTCAGGCCTGCCGCCCTTCCTCGTTCCGGAGAGCGGCATTCACTCGGGCTACATGATCGCCCAGGTGACCGCCGCCTCGCTGGTCAACGAGAACAAGGTTCTGGCGACACCCGCCTCCGTTGACTCCATCCCAGGCAGCGCCTCACGCGAGGACCACGTTTCGATGGGCATGACCTCGGCGCGCAAGCTTCGCGAGATCGTCGGCAACACGCGCGTCGTCTTGGCGGTCGAGATGTTGTGCGCCGCACAGGCGATGGACTTCCGGGCGCCGCTCACCGCGGGACCAGGGACCACCGCCGCGCACAAGGCTCTACGCGCGGTGATCCCGCACATGGACGCCGACCGCCTGATGGCACGTGACCTCGAGGCCGTCCTCGCCGTCGAGCAGCGCGGCGATATCCTGCGCGCCGCCGAAGCAGCGGTGGACCGTCTCAACTGAGAGTAGCCGTTACTGCGGACTCGCCAAACATCGAGTGGCATGGGCACGAGCCTGAACCAGCGGGTGCGCCAGAGACCTTCAGGCACTCTTTCCCGCATGGTGGCCTAGATCGGCATGGTCGACGCAGGTTTCATTCGTCGTCGGCGGCCGGTACCGCGAGCAAGTACGGAGGCACGCGGCCCGTGGCGAGCCAAGCGCGGGTAACCGCATTCTGCTCGGGCCATCCGAAGCGACCAGACGAGCGTGAGAGCTCGCGATAGCGATTGACCGATCCCTCGGGGCCGGTAGCAAGGATAGCGCGAACGATCGAGGCGTTGTCGACGTAGCCGAAGTCGAGGCGAGCGCGGCCGAGTTCCCGATAGCGTTCCATGGCATCAGGTGGCCCCGCGGCCACGATCGCCTGCGCCAAGGCGGCTCCGTCGATGTAGCCGAATTCGCGGCGCGGGAGTTCGCGATAGCGGTCAACGGCCTCCGGCGGCGCGAGGGCGAGCACGGCTCGCGCGACAGCGGCGTTGTCGACGTAGCCGAAATCGAGTCGGCTCCGGCCCAGGGCGCGGTAACGCTCGATCGTGCCCGGCGGACCCACGGCAATCATCGCGCGCACGAGCGTGTTGGCGTCGACCCAACCGAATTCGCGAGAACCGCGCTCGAGGGCGCGGTGGCGGGCAACGGCGTCGTCACCGCCGTGGGCCAAGATGAAGCGAACGAGCCCGGCGTTGTCCACCCAGCCGAGGTCATTGCGGGTCGGCTGGAGACGGCGAAAACGCTCGACCACCGTGTCGTCGGAGATCGCGAGGAGGGCTCGAACCTGGGCGGCGTTATCCACCCATCCGAATTGAAGACGTTCCCTGCCCAGGGCCTCGTAGCGATCAAGAGCGTCGGTTTGCCCACGCGCGGCGGCCGGGAGGGGCCCGGTGGCCCGAAGCAGGTGCTGCGCGGCGGCCAACTCCTCGCGGGAGGCCGCGGCCAGAAGGAAGGCGGGCTGGGCGACTGAGGGCACATCCGCAGCCGTCGCGGGCTGTATCGGCATCGTTAGGGGGTCGAGCATGCACCGGTTATCGATGCGCACCTGCCCCGGATGCGGCGATCTGCGATGACTCCGGAAGTCGAGCTCTCGTTTTCGGTCGGTTCATGTGCCAGAGCGGCCGTGCTTGCGGACGCAACCCGAGTCTCGGCTCTCCGATAAAGCCCGAGCACCAGATTGGCTACGGTTGTGCGAACGTCTCGACTCCACCAGAGCTCGAGAAAGGAAAAGTCGTGGAAAACGCAGCCAGCATTCGTAGCCAAGCGGTCGTCGCGGCGTTCGACGCGACGGACCACGTGGCGGAGCACGGCTTCACGATTGCTAACGCCGAAGCCCTCGAGGCAGCTCGCGGCCTGTGCAAGGGCATCACAGATGACGCGATTCACGCCATCGACAGGCACTTCGGAGAAATGAAGGCGATGGGACAGAACCCCTATCGCGATCGCTGCCGCCTCGACGGTCAGGATCTGCGCTTCGTCACGGTCGTCGAGATTTCCGCGAGCGACGCCATGGCCCAGCGCTTCGACCGCGCTTTCAGCGAGTCGACGGGACTACCCCGCCCCAAGCTGCCGATCTTCATGAGCAAGGTCGAGAGCGAGATTCGCAAAGCTCTCCAAGCGCATGGCTTCGAGCTCGCGGCCTGCGAGCACCACGACGACGGGACCCTGGCGCGCGTCGCGGTGCGCGACCCCGTCTACGCAGTCGAGGCCGCCAACGTTCGTGGCCTCCCGCCCGCACAAGACCTCGAAGCAGGCCTTCAACGTCTGCGCACGCTACCGAGCTCGTCCGCCAAGGCGGATCTCGGTATTCAATCGTTGAAATCCGCCGAGAAGCTCCCGGAGGTACTCGCTTTCGTGGACGAGATGGCGGTGCGCGCGGTCGAGACCACGAGAGCCCACCTACAGGCCATGATCACCGCCGGGCTGTCCCCGTTCACCACCGACTCCGGCTGGCACCGGCCTGGTCGGTGCTTCGTGGTCGACCAGTCCCGAGTCTTCGAGCACTCAGACAACGACGTCCGCGCCCTGAAGTCGGCGACCGTGGTCATCGAGCGCAACGACGCCATCATGAACCGCTTCGAGCGAACGTTCGGTGATGACGTCACGGTCCGCAGTGAGAACTTCCTTCAATACGTCGCCGTGGCGGTGGGCCAACGCCTCATGCAGCATCCCGAGCTGCGCGCTGCCCTCGTCGCGCCGGCGAAGGAGAACTTCAACGGGGTCGAAGCCGTCGCCCTCACGGTGTTCTGCGTGGACGACCCGCCGCCGTCGGCGGCCGCAGCGCAGGGGCGTGCGTTCTTGCGTCACTTGCTCGACCGCCTCTTGATGCGATCATCAAGGCAGGCGCCAGCGCCCCCCGCGCTTCCGGCGCCCGAGAGGCAGCCACAGGCTCTGCTCATACCACCGGTCGAACTGCCGCGGCGGGAGTCAGCCGAGGTCCCCTCGGGCCCCGGAACAAGCACGCTTGCGGGCGCCGGACAGCAGCAAGGCTAGCGCGCCGAGCGCAAGCGAGAGGTCCGGAGTCGTCGAGGCGCAGCCGCCTGATTCGCCGGCCGATCCGTCGTCGCCGCGAGCCCCGGCGGGCCCCTGAGGTCCGGCAGGCCCGACGGCGCCATCTGCGCCATTGTTGGCGTCAGCCCCGGGTGCGCCATTGCAGACATATTCGGTATCGAGGATGACCGCGACACCATCGCCGTCCTCATCCGCGACGACGTCGACCTTCTTGCCGCCGTGGGGGCAATTGGCGCCGCTAGGCTCGTCGGTGATGACGATGCCGTCATCACGCACTTCGTAGGCGCCGATGTCGCAACGCAGTGCGGGGCGTGGCACCCCGCGTTGATCGAGCAGAACGGGTAGCTCGTCGCCGCCGCTGCACGTCGCGGCGTTTTGGGCGATGCTGTTGGCGAGGAGTGGGTAGTACGTTGTCTCGGCTACGACGGGCGTGTCCGAGAGCACGCGTGTGAATAGCTCGCTCGGTAGGATTGCATAGTCTGCAACACAGCTGCTTGCGATGGTGTTGGACGTCGTGACCGGCGAGCCAAAGCAATCGCCGAACGCGCTGCCTGCGACGATGCTATTGCGGATGTCGAGCGCCCCGCTTCCCGTGAGGAGCGTCGAAACTCCGTAGGAGTTGAGAACGACGGTGAGGTTGGTCAACGCCGCCTTGGCGGTGGTCGATGCAAACCTGATCCCAACGTAGTTGCCCTGAAAGGTCGAGTTGCGGACAGTCAGTGCTCCGTTGTCCTCGACGGAGACGGCGACATCGTTGTTGCCGATGAAGGAGCTACCCTCGATCAGCGTAGATCCACCGGAGCACATCAGGGCTCCGCCGCTGCCGCGGTTGCCTTCGAAGTGAGAGCCCACGACCTCGACCTCGGCACCAGAGGCGAACACCGCGCCAGCAACCGCGGTGGGGTCGACGACCCCGTTGAAGCTAAACGTGCTGCTCACGATCACCAGCCGGGCGGCAGGCCCTGCCGAGATAGCGCCACCCTCGCCGAAGACGGCCGAACCCGACCCTGGTTCTCCCGCTGTGTTCTCTCGGAAGCTGCAGTCGACAACGTTGGCACGCCCATCGTTCTCGACGCGGATCGCCCCACCGTCACCGCCCGCCGAGCCATCGCCACCGTTCCCAGCGCTGTTGCCGAGAAATTCGACGCGCTTCACGGTGACCGAACCCAGCACCAAGACCGCGCCACCATTGCCACCATCCCCAACCCCTGTGGGGGCCGCTAAGCCATCGGCGATGGTGAGGTCGCGAATGATGATTCCGAACGTAAAGACGTTGAATAGGCGGTCGGTCGCCCCACCGTCGATGGTCGTCACGCCGATGCCTGCGCCGGCAATCTCGACTGGGCCGAATAGATCGAAGGCGGTTCCATCGCCTCCCGCATCACTCAGGCTAAACGTGCCAGCCGGCAGGTTGATGCGATCGGCGACTGCATTCTCGCCGGCCGTGCAGCCACCGACGGACGTGTTCGAATTCGTCGAGGCGATTGCGTTCGGTAGCGAACAAGCCGGACCGACCGTTAGCGTTGCGGCGTGGGCAAGCGACGGGAGAAAGAACGACGCGAGGATAAGCGGGGCGTAGCGCATCATTCGACCGTCGCACGCCTTGGCGGGCTACCACCAGGTGCCGAGGCACGCGTACATCGGCAGCATAAAGCGCCGTCGGGCCTGAGACGTGAGTTTACCGACCGCTCTGTCTGCCACCGACCCTGAGGTTCCCTTCCCCGGACCTGACCGCCCAATTTTGTTCGCGCGTTCGTGGACCGTTTCACAACTCCACAGCGCGCAGTGACGGCCTGGCGCTCGACGCGGCCGACCGCTCCACGGAGGTGGCTCCGTTCACCGCCAATTCATTTCTCGGCAGCTCACTCGCGCTTTACAGCACCTGCGAGCTCGACGGTGCGCGACTCTTGGTAGGAGGTTGGTACGACTCCGCTGACTTCACGCGGCCGGCGTCGACGGTCGTTCCCTACGTCGTGGTCTGCGACGCGAACGGCGCAAACTGCTCCCGCGACTACTCGCGGCAGGTCCGCGTTACTGGCCAAGACCGCCTGTACACCCTCGACCGCACCACCAGGACATTCTCGCCTCTGCGATTTACTGATGGCCAGCTTGGCTTACGCGACGGCTATCACCTGAACGATCCCTCGCTCGTGCGGCCGATCAGCAGCAACGGCGTCGACCGCAGCTCTTGGTGGCTGGTCTACCTGACGTGTTTGCCTGACCAGTACTTCCAGTACCCAGAGAGCGCCGAGCACAACCGCGTCTGCCTGATCACGAGCAGCGACAATGCCAAGACATGGAGCTTTCTGGGTGAGCTCATCGGCGACGACAATCACTTCAACCACGGTGGGGCTTGGTCGCCATCCGCGATCGTCGTCGGCAACGAGATCTGGGTGTACTCGACCACCCAGTCCTTTCAGAACCTCGCCGTCGTTCGCCCGCCCCAGTTGATTCGCACCCGCTTCGCCGCCGATGGCGTGAGCTTCTTGGGTGTCGACGCGGTCGCCTTCACTGCCGGGCTCCCGGTGCTCACCAACGTCGACGTGAAGTACGCGAACGGTATGTTCTACATGGTCGGCAATACCCTCGATGGCACCCCGTCGGGCTTCTACGATTTCAGCCTCTATGTTTCGACGGATGGCATCCACTTTCGCAACTGGGCCGCTCCAGGGCAGCGGCTGGTCAACGCGGGCCAGGCGCAACTCCTCACCCCCGAGCTCGACCCAACCGCGATTTCGGACCAGTTTCATCTTCGTTTCGCGCAAGCCAGCGCCGGCAACGACTATCTCTTCGAGTGGACGATCAGGCTGCAGCGCTGACAGAGCGCCCCACGTTTGTCCCTGGTCGTGTGCTGGCGCCGGTCGGCCAGCCGCACGAGCGACTCGCGTGTATGTCGCTCGTTGAACCACGGTCTGTCGCCGACCAGTGGGCCATCGCGTTTCGCTGGGTGACCACCATCGCCGAGCAAAATCGATGGAGAGTGTTCGTCTAGAGTCGTAGCGGCGGCGGGAGCAGACCCGCGTGAGCGAGGCTGTTACACGTAGCACCACTCTGCCCGGTCCCTACTCGCCGGCATCGCTTTCGCGTTTTGGCGAGCCCGGGGCGCCGAATACCGAGGCTGCGCGCAAGAAGGCGCAAGATGGGCTGGTTCAGGACGCGCTGGGCGGCGGCCAGCGCCCGCCGGCGCTCACCGGTGGCAGTCCTTTGCTCCGCGGCCTCGAGCCCGGCAGTGAACTCGGGGGAGTCAGCATGCGAGGCGCCTCACGGGGCCCCCAGAGCTTCGACAAGGACAGGGACACCACTGCCATCATGCGCGGTATCGACCAGCGGGGAGCCGGCGACCGCAGCAAGATCGACAACGCCGGGCTTCGAGCCCTGGATGGCCTGGCGAACGCCGATCGCGACAACCTGCGGTTGAATAGGGGCGAAGGCGGCATCCTGAGCATCGATCGGCAACACATCGATGACAGAGGCCAAAGCACCTGGCGTCAGGTGTGGGAGGGCAAGGCACCGGAGGCGAGCTCGAAGGACCCAGCCGCCGCATGGTCGGTGCTCACACAGGACGCCGGCGACAGGCTCGCGCGGGACTACCGCGAGAACCCGTATAACAATCGCGCGCCCCTCAATGGAGATGCGTTTCCGGATGCCGCGCGCGGTGCGGTCGAGCCCGTGCAACCAACACGCGAACACCCTGGCCGCGTGCGCAAGCCCACCGATTGGGGCCTGCCCGTCGGACATGCCCGGGGTTAGTTCGGCTCAGCGACATCGTCGATGCCTCGGTCGTCCTGACCGGGCTAGCGCTTGATGCCGAGCATCTTCGCCAGCCGCTTGTGCATACCCTCGGCGTCGCCCCGGACCTCTTCGATGAGCTGGGTGCCCTCGGTTGCGACATCGATGGTCTTGTCGAGCGCCTTGCCCTGGGCGCCACGGGCAAGCACGAGGGTGCGATTGTTCACGTCTTTGGCAGCTCGTCGCTTGGCCATGCGTGCAAGCGCTGCCTTGCGCGCTTGCACCATGGCGTTGAGCATGGCGAGGCGCGCTTCGATCATTTCTTTGGTCACGTTCGGGTTACGCACGATGGCGCCCTGGCGCGTGAGCATGCTCGCGAGGTCGTAGGTAATGCCGGGTTCGAGCCCCATCAGGTCGACGGCCGACCGGATGATCGCCGGGTCCGGGTTTTCGATACCGTAGGCGGGCGGGATGACGATCTTGCGAAGGTCTGTCGCGCCTTCGGAACCGCGCAGCGCGGCGGCGTTGCGCGCGCGCAGGTTGACCTGGTTGACGCCCGAGACATCGCGGTTGAAGTACTCAGCCTTGTAGGCGGGAACGACGCCGGCACCGGGCGTGCCGATGGTGGTGTTGCCGGCGTCGGCGAGCTTGGCTTCGAGCCTCGCTCGGATGTTGTCGCCGACGTTGCCGAGCTCGCGCCCACCGGGGACCTTGCCCCCGTACTTGCCCTGCTGGCTCTTGGTGCCTGTACCGCTGCCCTCTTCAGCGATGACCTGCGGCACAGGCGGTTTGTAGAGAAGGTCGCGACCCGACATGGCCTGTGAATGTTAGCACGTGGGGGTTCTGGTGGGCTATAAGACCCCGCCATGGCTGCCAAAACCGAGATTCCCGGCTCTAAACCGCTTCAGCGAGCCGATGTGCGGGCCGCGGCCGGGCGCATGATCATCTGCGGCTTCGAGGGCACGAGCGTCACCCAGGAGCTCAGAGAGATCCTCCGCGAAGTCCAGCCGCTCGGGTTGATTCTTTTCGCCCGCAACATCGAGTCGGTCGAGCACGTCACCGAGCTCGTCCGTGAGCTCAAGATGTTGCGCAAGGACGAGCCGCTCTTCATCAGCGTGGACCAGGAAGGCGGCCGCGTGCAGCGCGTGCGCAAGCCAGCCACTGAATGGCCAGCCATGCGCAAGCTCGGGGCCATCGACGACGCGGAGCTCACGCGGAGGGTCGGGCTCGCGCTCGGACGCGAGGTCCGCGCCATGAACTTCGACGTCGACTACACCCCGGTGCTCGACGTCGACACCAACCCGAAGAATCCGGTCATCGGCGATCGCTCGTTCGGAGCAACCGCTCAAGCGGTCATCAAACACGCCACCGCCCTGCTCATGGGGCTGAACGGCGCCGGCGTCGGCGGCTGCGGAAAACACTTCCCAGGTCACGGCGACACCGACCTCGATAGCCACCTCGCCTTGCCGAAGGTCGAGCACGAGATGCCGCGTCTTCGCGAGATCGAATGGCCGCCCTTCAAGAAGGCCATCGAGGCGGGACTCGACTCCATCATGACCGCGCATGTCATCGTCGCAGCGCTCGACGAGCGCGTCCCAGCGACCTTCTCGAAGAAGGCACTCGACAGCCTCCGCCACGAGCTTGGCTTCTCCGGCATCATCATCAGCGACGACATCGAGATGAAGGCGGTCGCCGATCACCACACGCCAACCGAAATGGCGCAGCTTGGCCTTGCGGCAGGCATCGACGTGTTCTTGTCGTGCAAGCGCTACGAGTCGACGCTCGAGCTCTTCCGAGGCATCGTCCAGCAGGTCGAGAACGATACGTTCCCGCAGCTCGAGCTCATGGCTGCCGACAAGCGTATCCGCGCCTGGCGCGACCGCTGGTACAAGCCGCCACGGCCCTATGCCGACACCAAACACATCATCGGCTGTGCCGAGCACCACGACCTCGCGCACGCGGTCGAGGCTCGATACCAAGCCGGTTGAGCACGCGCACTCCGCTCGCTTGCCGCGCGCCCAACAGCGGCGGCGCGGCAGCGGTGAGCCCGGACCTAGTCGTCGACGGTCTCGGCGCGGAACGGTTCGAGGATCTCGTAGAGGCTCCGCTCCGGAAGTGTCTTGAGCTCGTCGCGAGCACGCGCAGTGTCGAGCACCGCGTTGAAGCGGATGTGATCGAGCTCGGGAGCCGGGAACGACGTGAGGCGGTACTTCCATGCGCGCTCGAGGAAGCCCCGAAACAGCGGATACGGCACGGGCAAGGTGGGCTTCCCGAGCGCCTTCAAAATCCGCGATAGCGGCACAGGGTCGGTACTCGCGAGATTGAAAACGCCGCGGACGCCGGGCTCGATGGATGCCTCGATGTAACGAAGCAGATCATCCTCGGCAATGAGCTGCACGATGGGGTCGAAGCCCATGATCTTCGGAATGATGCGAAGGCGGAAGTAGTTCGAGGGTGCGTTGCGCACGTGGGGGCCGACGATGTGAGCTGGCCGCAAAATGACCGTCTCGATATCGACATGACGCCAGAAGAACGACTGCACGGCGCGATCGACCGCGACCAGTGTGCGTACCTCGGGGAATCGCTGCGACGCCATGAGAGGCGCATCTTCGCCGATGAAGTGCGAGTTGGTCGGCATCGGACCGTAGACGTCACCCGATGAGAGCAACACGAGCTTCTTGATCTTGTACTTGCTGACGTAACGCAGCAGCGTCTCGGTGCCGATGACGTTGCGCGCGTAGAGCTTTTCGCTCGGGATGCGAAAATTGTGGACGACGCCGAGGTGCACCACCGCGTCGAACTTGCCGTTACGCAGGATGTCTTCGGCTGGCCGCCGGCGGATGTCGACCTGGTGGTGAACGATGTTGGCGGGGAGGCCCGGCGAAGCACGCTGATCGATGCCGACGACCTCGTGTTTGCGCCGCAACAACTGCGCGACACGCCGTCCCAAGCGCCCAGAAATCCCCGTCACACAGATACGCACTCAATCCCTCACCAGAAGACGTGCTCTCGCGCCTTCAAGCCTTCGTCGATCATGCTCTGCATCGCTGAGCGCAGCGTGTCGACCTTGGCGCGAATGACATCATCCTCGTCATTCGAGTCGCCGCTGAAGACCATCGGCTTGCCGAAATAGATGCGATAGCGGGTCGGCGCCGGAAACGGCACCAGCGTCGGAGTGATTGGCAGCGCCGGAACGCCGAAGATCTTCCCCAAGGTGCGCGAGGCGAAGATGGACGGTGACTGCTCTTCTGCGCCGATGACCACGGTCGGCACGATGGGGGTCGCGGCGTCGATCGCAAGCCGCATGAAACCTGTCCCGAAGGCTTGCAGGCGATAGCGTTCGCTCCACACCTTGTTGAGCCCGCGCACGCCCTCGGGGAAGACGAGCAACGACTCCTCCGCCTCGAGCAAGCGCTTGGCGTTCTCTGGAGTGCCGAGGAACTGGCCAACCCGAGCCATGAAGGTCGAGACGAAGGGGGTCTCCGGCACGAAGCGCTCGATAGCGCTACGGCAGAAGCGTGGAGGCTCACGCTCGAGGAACATGGCCATCGCGATCATCGCCCCGTCCATCGGGAGCTGGCCCGAGTGGTTCGAAACGAGCATGCAGCGGCCATCGGGGATGTTCTCGATGCCGAAGGCTTCGCAACGATGATAGTGGCGATAGACCCAGGCGCCGAGCCCGATGACCCTCTTGACGTATTGGGGGTCGAAGCCGAACGCGTCGACGCCGTAGTCAGACAGCCGCGTCGGAATTCGATCGAGACGTGCCTCGAGCTCGGGACTCGAGATGATTTCGCCGATCTGCTCGCTCGCGCGGTTGGCAAAGGCGAGAACCTTGCCCGCCACGGTAGTCAGGTCCACGGGGGCACCCGTAGCGCAAAGTGGCCACGTCACGCAACGCAAAGCCTATCCGAGGGTCTTACGCAGCTCATCGGCCATCGCCGGCGGCAGGTGGTCGACCACCGCCGCCCGGTCGTTCACGGGGTGCTTCCTGGCCTCCGCGAGAGCGGCGATCGTCGCCGCGTGCGTGCGCCCGTTGGTTGCTACGACCTCGCCGCCGAGGCTCGCGTCTTTTGGAGATCCCGCAAGATCGGTCACACGGCCGCCGGCCTCCTCGACGAGCAAGGCGCCAGCGCAAAGGTCCCATGGCTTCAAGCCATACTCCCAGTAGAGGTCGAAGCGTCCGCAGGCGACGTAGGCGAGGTCGAGGCCCGCCGAACCGAAGCGGCGCACCCCCTGGGTGACGAGGTTCAGCGCACAAAACTCGGCGTGATTGTCACGGGTCGCGCGCAGGCGGTCGTACGAGAAGCCGGTGACACCCATGGCATCGATGAGCCGAGCGTGTGCCGAGACGCCGAGAGGCTGGCCGTTGAGCGTCGCACCTCGACCACGCTCGGCGACGAAGAGCTCGTCGCGCATCGGATCGTAGACCACGCCGATGACGGTTCGGAAGCCGCCGCCGCTGCGCTCCTGCAGCGCCAAAAGGACGCTGAAGTGAGGGATGCCGTGTGCGAAGTTCACCGTGCCGTCGAGCGGGTCGATGATCCAGCGCATGTCACCCTGCCCGGCTTCGCCGGACTCCTCGGCGAGCACCCCGTGCTCGGGGAAACGCTCACGGATTCCGCCGATGATGTCGGCTTCAGCGGCGAGGTCCGCATCGGTAACGAGATCGATGTCGCCCTTGTGCCGTACGCCAACGCCGTTCGCGAAATAGCGACGCAGTACTTCACCGGCCGCGCGTGCGCGTGCCACGGCGAACGCGGCGAGGTTCACTTCGAGAGCCGCGCGATGAGCTTCTCGTGCAAGCCGCCGAAGGCGCCGTTCGAAAAGACCATGACGACATCCCCCGCCTTGGCCTCCGCGGCCACGATGTCGGCGATGGCGTCGACATCTTCGACGAAACGGGCCGCCACGCCCCTCGCCATGATGTCGTGCGCGAGCTGCTGCGGGTCGAAGCGTTCCGCCGCCGCGATCTCCGACAAACGTTCGTGCGACCCGATGATCACTCGGTCTGCCTTGGCGAACGCGGGTACGAACTCTCGCTGAAACACATTGCGGCGACTCGTTGCGCTACGGGGTTCGAAGAGTGCCCAAATTCGGCGCCCCGGCCAGCGCGTGCGAGCGGCCTCCAAGGTCACATCGACGGCGGTTGGATGGTGTGCGAAGTCGTCGACGATGGCGACACCACCAGGCTCGGCGCGCAACTCGAGACGGCGGCGGACTCCAGCAAAGCTCGCGAATCCGGCGCGCAGCTCGTCGGCGGTGAGGCCCGCGTCACGCAGCGCGCCGATGACGGCCAAGACGTTCGCGGCGCTGAACTCCCCCCAAAGAGGCAGCGTCATTTCGCCGAGCGATTTACCCTCGTAGACTGGCGTGAACGTCAGGCCCCGCGGCCCGCTCGTGAAACTCTCGAGCCAGAGATTCGCGCCCTCAGACTTGCGGGTGGCGTAGGTCGTAACACGTGTGGTCTTGGCACCTTCGCGAATGAGGCGTCTGGCTCGCTCCGCTCCGTGCCAGACCACGAAATGGCCGTCCGCTGGAACGGTGCTCACCAATCCGGCGAAAGCCTTCTCGACTGCCGCGATGTCCGCGAAGATGTCGGCGTGGTCGAACTCGAGGCTCGTAATCACCGCAGTGCGAGCCCGGTAGTGAAGAAACTTCGGGCCCTTGTCGAAATACGCGGTGTCGTATTCATCGCCTTCGATGACGAAGAAATCCCCGGTTCCCGCGCGAAACGATTCGCTATAGCCGACAAGAGCTCCGCCGACGAGGTATCCGGGATCGCGGCCGGCGTGCATGAGCACGTGCGCGGTCAGAGCGCTCGTCGTCGTCTTGCCGTGGGTGCCAGCAATCACGATGCTGTGTTTCTGACCAATGCCGAACTCGGCGATGGCTTGCGGCATCGACATGTGCGGGATGCCCTGCTCGCGCACCGCCACCGCCTCGACGTTGCTCGCGCGCACGACGTTGCCGATGATCACGAGGTCGGGCCTCGGAGCCAGATGGGTGGCGTCGAAGCCTTCGAGCACCGGAACGCCCCACTCACGCAGCTTGTCGCTCATCGGCGGGTAGGCGTGAACGTCGCTGCCGCGAACGTCGTGGCCTTGAGCCTTCAGGAGGCCGGCGAGAGCGCCGACTCCGGTCCCACAGATACCGATGAGGTAGATGTTCTTGCCCACGGTTGGAATCGCTACCACCCCGTATTCGAAGTTCCAAATAGCAAGCGGCTGCTGACGACGCGTCGATGGCCCTTGGCCTTAGCGTCCGGGTTTTCGGATCGTCGCGATGTTGCCTCCGCTGCCGGCAAGCGGTGGCGTGTAGAACGCCGCCGCGCCCACGGCCTTGGCTGGGTCTGGCGGCAAAGCCTCCCCGTGTTTCGCAATGAGCTCGTAGACCCGCGGACGGAATTTATTGAGCGCGTCCTCTTTGCCATCGAGCGTGGGATGCGCGGCGTTGGTCAACACGACGCCAATGATGTCGGTCGCGAGGTCGACCCAGATGGTGCAACCGTTGCTCGCCGCGAGACCCACCGAGTTCAGCGAGAACCGTTTGCCTGCCTGCGCATGATGCGCGGGTGGCGTGTCCCACGCGAGGGTGCGGGTGGTGCCGCGAAAACGCTTCGAGCGCGTCCAGAAGCGCCGTACCGGCCCGGCGAGAAAACTACGTCCGCTCCCGCTGTAAGTCTCCCAGAGCGCGTGCACGAGCCGCCAGACGGCATCGACGTTGCCAAAGAGTCCCGCATGGCCGGCGACGCCTCCCATGGCCCAGGCGTTGCTATCCTGGACATGGCCTTGCAAGAGCTTCTCGCGCCAGTCACTCTGCTCGGTCGCAGCGAAGACACGCCTAGGTCCAACCTTGGGGGGCGGTTCGTCATGGCGGACGAAGAGAAGGGTCTGGTCGAGGCCCAGCTCGCGGTACACTTCGCGTTGGAGGAACACGTCGAGCGGCGTCTCGATGATGCTTTCGATGATCCAGCCTAGCACCATGAAGCCGATGTCGCTCGGGATGACCTTGGTACCCGCCTCGGCGTCGAAGCGAAGCTCGGCGATGCGCTTGCGAACCTTCGCGACGGATTTACGCGTACCCATCGTCTTGAGCTCTGGCCGGAGCTTTGCTTCCTCGGCGGCGATGTCTTTCCAAAAGTCGCGCGACGCGGGGAAGCCGCTGGTGTGGTCAAGGAGCATGTCGATGGTGATGGGCGCGAACTTCGGATCGCGGAATTCGGGCAGGGTGGTGGCGAGACTTGCGCCCAAATCGATGCGGCCCCGGCTCGCGAGCTCCATGGCGGCGAGGCCAGTCGCCAAGGGCTGGGTCAAGGCGCCGAGATCGAAGTAGGTGTCGAGCGCGACCCGTCGCACCGGTGGCGGCGCCACCGCACAGCCATAAATGCCGCGGTGGAAGATGCGCCCCCCAACCGAGGCAATACAAGCGGCAGCCGAACAGGTCTTCTCGGCGACGAGCGTCTGGATGCACCGATCGATATCGGGCACTTGCACTTGCGGAAGGGGTGCGCCCTGTTTCGGCTTCACACGCTCACGGAAGCATCGGGGCCGCGCAACGTCAACACGCCCTCGTGGGTATCGAGCGTCGCCAAGGCTCCGGAGAGGATGGCCCGGGAGGAAGGTTCGTGACCAATCGGCAGCTCCGCGAGAACCGGCACGCCGAGTGGTGCCAACACGTCGGTGAGCACGTCGAGGGCCGTGTAGTCGGCATTGGGCTCGGCGCAATCGGTGAGCTGGCCGATGGCGACCCCGGCGGCTCCGTCGAGCACGCCCGCGTGCACGAGCTGCGTCGCCACGCGGTCGAGACGGTATGGACGTTCGCCGACGTCTTCGAGCAACACGATCGCGCCCCGCAGCGACGGTAGAAGCCCTGTACCCGCCATGGCCGCAAGCACGGTCAGGTTCCCGCCCAGCAGGCGCCCGCTCACCAGCTCACCGCGTCGCATCACGCGGCCCCTGAACAGGCGCGGCGCGGGTGATGTAAGCCAGCTCATCAGCTCGTCCCTGGCTCCGTCGCTCCATTGCGCCAAGGTCGTCACGTTGGCGCCGTGAAGCGACGCGAGGCCGGCCCGCGCCCACAACATGTGGAGAGCCGTCGTGTCGGAGAAGCCCACCAACCACTTGCCGGCCCGACGCACTGCGTCCACTGGGACGTGCGGAAGGAGTCGCGTTGCGCCGTAGCCGCCGCGCGCGACCCAAAGCACTCGGGAATCGTCTTCTGCAAGCGCGTGCCGAAGCTCGGCGAGTCGCCGTTCGTCGTTGCCCGCGAGGTACCGGTGACGACTGAAGACGACATCGTCATAGCGGACCGTGAAGCCAGCCCGTTCGATGATGGCAAGCCCCGCATCGAAGCGCTCACGGTCGAAGGCGCCGCTGGGCGCGATGACCCGCACGACGTCGCCCGGCTTAACCGCGTCGGGTAGGCGCCAGGGGATGCTCATCCCAACTCACCCAGCGCCAGGCTCTCCGTGCGATTGCGACCCTGGTGTTTAGCACGGTAGAGGTAAGCGTCCGCACGTTGCACCAGCGCCTCGGGCGTCTGTACGGCGTCTGTCTCTCCGAACGACGCGATGCCGATACTGATGGTGACGAGGATGCGCTCGCTATCGTGTTCGATGGGCATCCCCTCGAGACGGCGACGAATGCGCTCCGCCGCGACGAACGCCGCATCGCCCTTGGTGTCGCGCATCACGACGGCAAACTCTTCGCCGCCCCAACGTGAGACGGTGTCTTCCTGACGCACCGATTCGAGCAAGGCGCGCGCGACGTTGCGCAGAACAGCGTCGCCAGCGGTGTGGCCGTAGGTATCGTTGATGCGCTTGAAGTGGTCGATGTCACACAGGGCAAGCGACAATGCTTTGTTGTGGCGCTTGGCGTAGGCGATCTCAGCGGGTAGGCGTTCGACGAAGTACTTCTTGTTGAAGCAGCCCGTCAGCGAATCGCGCGTCGCCCACTCGTATTGCCGGCGGCTGAAGTCTTCTTCAAGCGCATCCTGCAGGCTGAATTTGAGAATGGTGGTCGTGCCGATCCGAATCTTGTCACCGTCGCGCAGAACGCGTTCGCCCACACGCTCGCCATTACAGAACGTGCCGTTGGTGCTGTCGAGGTCGAGGAGCGTGACGGAGTCGCCCTTCTGAGCAAGCTTTGCGTGCCGACGCGAGACGCCGTCATCGACGATACGAATATCGACGCTGTCTCCCCGCCCCAGGATGATCTCTGGCCCTTCGACCTTGTAGATTCGCCCCAGCTCGGCGCCCGAAATCACGACGAGACAAGCGGAGCGACGCTCACCGCGTTGCGGAATGCTCGCGGCCTTGAGGATCTGTGTCTTGTCTTCGAATTCCATGGGGGCTACGTGAACGAAGGGCGGCTCAGATTCAAAGGGTAATGGATGCGTCACTCTGTTTCAATCATCCGGGGTACCCTGTTTATTGCCTCTTTCGGCATCCTGGCTGGTTGTCCGCCATCGCGTGTCAATCCAGTGACGAACCGCGTCCAGGGGGTCCGTTACGAACGTATTGCCCTCGGCTTTCAGCAATCACCACCATCGGTGGTCTTTCTCGAGCTGCGCGATGGCATGCCACCGCGCGTGCGCCAGCATCGGCTCGACCGGCTCGAAGAGCACGACGTGCTCGAGGTCGACCCCTCGCTTGCGGGCTTCGTGGCCGACGAAACAGCCAACCGCCAGGTCATCATCGACAGGTTGGCGGCTTCGAGCATGGGTGGCCGACTCGAAGCCACCGGCATGCGATGGGTGACGCCGCGTCCGCCCCCGGTAACGAGCGTGCTCGGTACCATCGAGAGACGTGGCGAGCACGTGATCGCGCGAGCCGACGACGCGACACAGGCGACCCTCGCGGAACTGGGCGACGCCGTGCTGCCCGAATCCGAGCTTTGGCTAACCTCGCCCGATGGAGACATGGTCGCGCTCGAGCTCACCTACCCTGGCGTACCCCGCGTCCGTGACCTGCGGGTGTTCGAAACGCGTCGCATCGATGCTCAACTTGGCCTCGTGCGCGCGGAGCAGGCCCTGGACCGTCGCGCTGACGGAGAAGCCAGTGAGCGGCTCGATTTCGCGGCCGAGAGGCTGTCGCCCGGCGACCCTCTCGTGGCCGTTGTCGCGTTTACCCGAGCCCGCATCGCCGCGCGGGCGCGTGATGTCAGCGGCTGCGTCGTCGAGCTCGAAAAGGCAACCGCCCTGGACAGCCGCTACCGCGACCGCGCCGTGCGCCACGACGATTTCGACGGGGTGCGCAAGCACCCGCGTTTCATCGACTTCTTGACGCTTGCCCCGCCGTGACGCGGTGGCGTAGAGGCCGGCCATGGTTTCGCCGTTGCTCTCTCTGGCCCTTACGGTCGCTATGCCCGACCTCTCGGCGCTCAGCGCCAAGCAGCGCGAGGTTTACGCCCGCGTCGCCGCCGACGAGTTCTGCTCTTGCACCAGCTCCCTCACGCTCGCCGCTTGTAACGACAGCAAGCCGAAATGCAAGACCGCCGAGCACCTCTCCACCATCCTCGCGCGCGTGGCCCAGACGGGCCTTTCTGTCGACGAAATCAGCACCTTCATGAGCAGCAGGGTCAGCGGGCCCTTCTGTGGCAAGCCCAAAGCGCTCAAGCTGGACGACGCGCCACAACGCGGCGCGAAGGACGCACCGATCACGGTTGTCGAGTTCGCAGACTTTCGCTGTCCACATTGTCGCGACGCAGCGCCTCGCGTCGAAGAGGCACTTCACCGCTACGGCAAGAAGGTGCGCTTCGTCTTCGTCCCCTACCCGCTTCAGAACAATGCGCAGTCCGTGAATGCCGCCGCGGCGCTCCTCGCCGCTGGAAATCAGAACAAGCTCTGGCAAATGCACGCGGCGCTGTTCAGCTCGACCTCGACCGAATTCGAGCCGCCACTGCTCATGACCCTCGCGGCCAAGATCGGCCTGGACCTCAAGCGATTCAACGCCGACCTCACATCACAGGCCGTCCGCGATCGCGTCGCGACCCTCAAGCAAGCGGCGGTGAGTGTTGGCATCGAAGCGACGCCGACCTTCTATGTCAACGGCCGCGAGTTGCAGCCCGATCCCGAGCTTTACACCTTCGCTGACCGTTTCGAGATGGAGCTCGACCGCAATAGCGGCGTCTGTCAGTGATTGTACTCTTCGCCGCCTTGGTCATGGCGGCGTCAGGTCCGCCGAGCCGCGAGGTGCGCCGCTACGACGGGACCCGCGTCGGATACACCGTAGTGCAGACTCCCGGCGTCGCCAGGGCCCGCCAGACCTTCGAGCTCGCCATCACCCTCGAGGAGCTACGCAAGACGCCTGACCCGAGCTTCGGGCGGCGGCGCTTGCTAGCTGGCGCAGAGCTCACGGTCTATCTGACGGACCCCAAAGGAGCCGTCATCGACGCCCGAGTCGCATCACGCGATGGCGACGACGGTAAGTTTGCGGCCAGCTTCACGGTGCCACGCGACGGTATCTACAGCGCACATCTGGCGGGTTCGGCGCCCGATGGCATCGTCCTCGCGCACGCCGTGCTCGTTTCGGTTGGAATATGGCCGATGCTCGAAGGGATCGCCCCCGACACATTGCCCGCGGTTCTGCCAGCCCCCGCGGTGGGCGACGTCACGCACGGCAAACTCGTGTGCGCGAGGGACTGCGCGAAGATGCCCGAGCGGTTGTCGTCCGAGATCGCGGAGGGCCTTGCCGACGACGTCTTGCTCGGGGTGGTGGCGCCCAACGCCGCCGGGCTTCGCGAGCTCGACCGTAACGACCTCTTGGCCTATGTGCGCGGCCAGTTCATCCGCGTGCGTGACCTCTTTCCGAGCGCCGTAGCTTACGTTCCCGAGCGCCGAGCCCTCGATAGCGACGGGATCGCGCGGCTCAAGGTCATGGCGGGTCTGCCGGCGAGCTCGGCTGAAGGCCTGGTTTTCGTGGTCTACAGCGGTACCCCGCCCAAGGGTCCACCGACGCGGATCGAGCCCGCTGACCGCGTCACCAAGCGGTCGCTCTCTCCCAAGGACCGGCTGGGCTACGTGGTCTACGGCAGCGAAGGAGACCAGGAGGTCGCTATCGCGCTCGGGAAGGCGCCGGACTTCGCGATTGTCGGGGCGCGCCAACGCGACGCCGAGGGTGTCATGCGCGCGGTCAAGGTAAATGCGAAAAGCGCCCTCGTTCGTCGTGCCGTCGAGCTCGCGAACGCTTACGACAGCGAAGAACGCGAGAGAGCCGTCATTGACGACGTCCTGAAGTGACTGCACCGGTTTGGGTTGACCGCCGCTCTCTGCGCCGTAGCGACACAACCCGCCGTGGAGTTAGTCGAGCCAGCGCGGCGGCACACTCTCGCGCTTGGCACGCGCCGGAAGCTCTTCGGCGAGCATCTTGCGTGCGACCTCGACTCTCCGAAGAGCGCGCTCCCGCTGCTCCTCGAGTGGCCCAACCTGAGCCTGCGCCTGTGGCGTCGTCCGCAATATCGGATTAAAGGTCGCCTGATCGAGCTGCGTCTGAACGCGGTTCAAGTCCTCTGTCGCGACGCGCAGCTCAGTACGCCACTTGGCCATCTCGGCACGCCAGCTCTTCTGACGGGCGAGCTCCTTCTCGGCGATGGACGTGGGCCGAGGCGGTGGCGCCGGGGTCGGCGTAGGCGGCGTCGCGACCGGCGCAGGCGCGGCTTTTTGCCTCTGTTTCTCCTCTTCGAGCTCTTTGAGCCGCGCGCGATACATCGCGTTATAGGGCTCTGGGACCTCGTCGAGGTTCTGCGTTGCGTGAACGGCGCCTTTCTTGTCCACCCAGTAGAAGAGTACGTCGTCGGCCAAAGCAGGCCGCGCCGTACCGAGCGTGAAGAGTGTGAGCACCAAGAACCAGCGCATGCTCATAGAGTAATTCATCACGCGTCGGTTTGGTTCGTGTTGACGAGATATTCCGCGAATTGCCCCGCCAGGTAGTCCAGGGCGCCCATATCTTCTGCTTTGAAGGCTTGGCTCTTGTGCAGGAGCTGAATGGCGCCATAGACGCGACCATCGTGTTGCGCCGGCGAGCAGGCATCGCCGTTGCCACCGGCGATGGCGACACCTTCTTGTGCGGCGAGCCCCACTGTCCCCTTCCCCATCGGCACCCGCGCGTTCGCGAGCGATGCCGCGGCGGGTCCTCGCGCCGCGACGACGTGCAGATCTTGGCGATTGATGCTCGAGATGTAGACCGCTCCCGACTCCGCCTTGATGGCTTTCATGGCGAGCCCCAAGATGAATTCGGCGGCCGCTTTAGCGGACTTATGCTCGTAGACGCGGCCCGCCTCATGGAACACCTCGCTCATCACGTCTGGCTTGGGTGGCGCAGGTGGCGGAAGAGGCGACGGCGGCGGCGTATCGACTCTACGCTCGCGCACGGTGAAGACGCGCCCGCTCGTGGGATCACTGACCACGAGACCTTCTTTGCGGACCTCGACGACCAGGGTCAGGTCTGCCTGGACCTCCGAACGCGGTATGAGGACTTCGAAGCGAGCCATAGCCACAACACGTCTCACAACCCACTTGGGATCTGGCAGAAGGCTCGAGGGCTGTGAGCTTTGTCGTCGCCTTCGGCGCGCGTTTCAATACGCTAGCTTGGCTGCGCGAGCCCTAAGATAGCGCGTAGACCCACGCGAACACATACATGAGAGTCACGGCACCAGCGATGTAGAACACATTGCGGTCGTGACCCAGTCCTTCCAGCTCTCGCTTCGCGTCGGCAGCAACGTCACTGCCCGGCGCCCGTTCGGCCGTGAGCCGATCGAGTCGGCGAACCTCGCGGTAGTTGCCAGCGCTGAAGGCCGCCCGCGAGGCGTCCCACAACTCTTTGGCTTCACGGCGCGCTGCTTTTTCTCCATCAGCCATCGGACATTCAACCAATCAACGCCTGGTAGTCATCCGCCGAAAGCAAACCGCTGGCATCGCTCGCTGAGGCGAGCTTGAGCTTCACCATCCAGGCAGCGCCGTATGGGTCCGCGTTGACGGTCTCTGGCGCCTTGATGAGCGCCTCGTTGACTTCGATCACTTCACCGCCCACTGGCGCGAACAAGTCGCTGACCGCCTTGACGGACTCCACGGTGCCGAAGCTGGCACCTGCGTTCACCTTGGTCCCGATCTTTGGTAGCTCCACGAAGACGACATCGCCGAGCTGTTCACCGGCGTACTTGGTGATGCCAATGGTCGCCACGTCGCCGGCCAGCTTCAGCCACTCGTGATCTTTCGTGTACTTGAGGTCCTTCGGAAGGCTCATCGCTCGTCTCTTCTGTAAAAGGGCGTCTTCGCGACCTCCGCGGGAACCGCGCGGTCGCGAATGACGACGTCGAAGGTGCTGCCCACGGCTGCGAGATTAGCTGGCACGTAGCCGACGCCGATGGGGGCGTTCAGGGACGGGCTATGCGTACCGCTAGTGACGACGCCGACGTCTTTTCCGCCATGGCGGATGACGTAGCCCTGGCGTGGGATGCCGCGGTCACGCATGGTGAAACCCACGAGCTTGCGCGCAATGCCGTCTTCCTTTTGGCGAACCAGCGCCGCGCGACCGAGAAAGTCGCCTTTGTCGAGCTTCACGACCCAACCCAGACCTGCTTCGAGAGGCGTGTGCTCGAGGTCGATGTCGTTGCCGTAGAGTGCGTACTTCATCTCGAGTCGCAGCGTGTCGCGCGCGCCGAGACCGCAGGGCACGAGGCCATGCGGCTTGCCGGCCTTCATCAACGCGTCCCAGAACGTCGCGGCATCGCGCGGACGCACGTAGATTTCGAAGCCAGGCTCACCAGTGTAGCCGGTGCGGGCGATGCGTACCGGGGCCCCACCGACCGTAGCATCGAGCCAGGTGAACGGGGCCATGTCGCGAACTTCGGCCGTGGTCATGGATGCAATGACGTCGTCGGCGTTGGGTCCTTGAACGGCAAGCTGGCCCCACGCATCGGAGACGTCGGTCACCGTACATGCGAAGCGCGACAGCTCCGACTTCATGTGGGCCACGTCGTCGTGGCGCCGACTCGCGTTGATGCAGATGAAATAGCGGTCGGCTTTTTCACGATAGACGATGAGGTCGTCGACGATTCCGCCGTTGGCGACGCACATGACGGTGTACAGAGCTTTACCATCGACCAGCTTGCTGATGTCGTTGGTCACGAGCCACTGCAAGCCAGCCAGCGCCTCGGGTCCAAAGACCTCGACCTCGCCCATGTGCGATACGTCGAAAACGCCGCAGGCAGTGCGGACTGCTTGATGCTCGGCGATGAGGCCGGCGAACTGGACCGGCATCTCGTAGCCGGCAAAAGGCACGAAGCGCGCTCCGGCGGCAGCGTGCATGGAATGAAACGGTGTACGTCGAAGTTCGGTCACGACGCGCTTATCCTCAACCAACGCAGTCGCGGTCAACCGCGCGAGCGACGAACTGCGGCGTGAACCGCGTTGGTCAACAACATGGCAATGGTCATGGGTCCAACCCCGCCAGGGACGGGCGTGATCGCCGACGCGACCGCGACCGCCGAGTCGAAGTCGACGTCGCCGCGAAGCTTGCCCGCCTGGTCGCGCGTAGTCCCGACGTCGATGACGACGGCGCCCGGCTTTAGCCATTCACCCCGCACGAGCCCAGGCCTACCAACCGCCGCTACCACGATATCGGCGCGGCGCACTTCCGAGGCGAGATCGTGCGTGCGGGAGTGGCACATGGTGACCGTCGCGTTGCGCTCGAGAAGCATGAGCGCCGTGGGCTTGCCGACGATTGTGCTGCGGCCGATGACCACCGCGTGTTTGCCCTCGAGCTTCACACCAACGTCGTCGATGAGCGCAAGACACCCCGCCGCGGTGCACGGCCGCGGACCTGGCTCACCTGTCACCAGACGGCCGAGATTCAAGGGGTGCAATCCATCCGCGTCCTTGTTGGCATCGATCGCGTTTGTGACTGCGGCGACATCGAGACCCTTCGGCAGAGGCAACTGCACGAGGTACCCGTCAACATCGTCACGCTGATTGAGCCGCGCGACGATATCCATGAGTTCCTGCTGCCCCGTCCCCGCCGGACGCCGGATGACCTCGGAGAACATCCCGATACCGTTCGCCGCGGTCTCCTTGTTGCGGACATAAACCGCCGAGGCGGGATCGTCGCCAACGAGCACGACCGCAAGCCCCGGCGGCCGCCCCCGGGCAGCCACCACGCGGGCGATGTCGGCCTTTAGGCCTTCGCGCACGCGCTGGGCCAGCGCCTTCCCATCGATGATCGTGGCCATGACATCACCTACCGACTGTGAGCTCGATGACCTGGGCGTCAGCATCCGCCGCGGCGAGCACGAGCTCGCGAAGCTCGCCGTAGCGTTCTTTGGGTACATGACGCGTGAACAGGCCGACTCGGCGGCTTATCGTGACCACGTCATCGCGCTGCTCGACATGAAGCTGGTACTCGCCAACCGTCTTTCGCAAGGCAATATCGGCGATGCGCGCCATGCTGAACGATTTTGGCACGGTGATGGTCACGGTGGTCTCCGCGCGCAGCGGCCCGGGCAGCACGACATCGCGCGGCTCGTTGAGCGGTGTAAGCCATGGCACCCATGGACCAGCGACGCGGTAAAGCGGCAGACGCAGGAGTGCGCCGGTCGAGTCAGCGCGCGCTGCGATCTGAAACCGCATCTCGAAGACGCGGGCGTTGGCAGGTGACGTTTCGCCGACGCTGACGAGGTCGAGGCCCGTGGCGCTCCCGAACAGCGCGCCCCGCACCGAGGCCAACCACTCGGGGCTCGCCTGAACCGTCGCCGCGTCCATCAGCGAAGCGAGCTTGCGGGCACCACTACCCTCGAAGTCCGCCAAAACGGACCCAGACAATTCGTCACCCGACAGTTGCCAAGCGATCTGCAAGCGCGAGCGCGAGGTCTCGGTGGCGCCGAACGGCACCTCGGTGATTTCATAGCCGTCGTCGGTGATCACGAGCGCCCTGCCACCCGCTAGATCGCTGGGCAGGTGACCTGGTGCGCAGTTGAGACAGGTGGGATCGTCGAACTGCCAGCCCCCGTTGGCGCGCGTCGCGACCAGAACGGCTCGGAACGGATACAAGGTCGGCACGCTGTCCACGAGGAGCGGACCATCTGCCAACGTCGCGAGCGCCAGGTGACCGCGGTCGGGTGCGTCTTTGCTGGCGAGAACGATAGCGGCCGCCGCCTCGAATGGAGTCGCGCCATTCGCGGGGATGTCGGAATAGCGGCGGGCCGGCGCAAAGCGAGCGCGTGCGACCCGAGGGGCAAGCCGGTCACGCAGCTTGCGCAGGCGCGCCGTCGCTGAACCCTTCAGCTCGCCATCGGGGGTGCCCACGGGTGACGCCGCCTCAGCAGCCTCGCGGACGTGCGCGGCGACGGAGCTCCAGCCATCGGCATAGCTCTTCTCGCCCCCGGGTCCCATCACCGAGCCAATGACCACCTGCGCCCATGGCCCGAGATGTTGCGGGTCAATCGAGAAGTCGTCGTCAGAATAGGCAGGCAGGTCGCGCTCGCTCAGCGCCCAGATCGTCTTCGAGCCCTGCTTTTGGGACGGTAGGTTCGTCACCTGGTCGCCACCTTTCGATGCCACCACCCTGACCTGAAAGCTCGCGTCGGCACGGATGGTCAGCTTGCTATCGATCGTCGGCATGGCCGAACCGAAGATCACTGGGGGCACCATGTCGAAGCCGCGAATGCAGGTCTGCTCGACGAAGAAGTCGAGTAGATCGTTGACCGCTGGAGCTGGGAGCGCCAGCTCGACCACCGGTCGTGCCCCACCCCAACGTGGGAGCTGCGCGACATCGGCAGGCACCGGCGGAGCACCGACAAGACCGTCGATGTCGATGCTGCGCTTGCCCTTGCTCGCGAGGCGAGCTTGCGCCCGCGTAACGAAGCAGCCATCGCTCGGAACGATCGTGCGCGCGTGCATGGACGGCTGCAGCTCACCCGTCACCAGAATACGCGTAAGCTCCTCGATACGCACCGCAGGCACCGTTGCCCCATCACCGGCGGCGATCATCGAAATCGACGCCTCGCGCAGGGTGACGACTCCATAACGCGCTTGTTCGGCGAGCGCGGAGGGGACCTTTGGGAAATCCGGCGCCGGCAGTGGTGAGCTCCCACATGCTGCGAGCAGCACAAGCATGAGCCCAACTTTCCTCACGTTCCTTGGTCTCCGATCAGTGCGTGCACTGCCTGCACCAGCTCGCCGACACCGATGGGTTTACGCAAGGACAAATCGTAGCGGTCCGTGTATTCGCGTACCGCTTCCCCTTCGCATGCCATGCGGCAGTGACGGGCTCTCGCTACCCATACACGCGTGCGCCCTACCCCACCCCCAACTCGAATGCGGCTTGACGAGGCGGAGCGCCCCCCGTCATGAGATGAGCCATGGCCGGGTTGGGGGAGGACGAAGCGCCGCTCGCAAGCGTCGTTGATGCGTTGCCTTTGGCGGTCGCCTACTACGACGTCGCTGGCATTTGCCGGCTCGCGAACCCCGCCTACCGTCGCCTCTTCGAGGGCTCACCGGTTGGCCAGGCGGTCTCGACCCACCTGGGCGGCGGTCTCGACGTCATCGCTCGGCTGGTATGCAACGGTCTCGCCGGGCAGCGCGTGGAAGACACTGCCCTCGCGACCTTCCCGAACGGGCGTCGCTATCTTTGTGCCACCGCGATGCCTGATGGCGAGCCGGTGCGCGGAGTGACACTCGCCTTGGCCGATGTCTCCAGCGAGCAGCGGGCCCTGGAGGCACGCCGTTTCTTCAGTGACGCCATGGTGCTGCTCGAAACCGATGGAGACAGTCCGCACATCTGGTCGCGCATGGCTGAGCTTGCGGTCGTCACCTACGCCGACTGGTGCTCTGTTCACCTGCGTCCATCCGATGCTCCCAACGGTCTCGCGACGATCGCTTACCGAGAGGCCGGAGCCCGACGCGTTTCGCGCATTGGCGAGCGCGTCGTCGCCCCAGGCTCCGCGATCGACGAGGTGCTGCAAGGACGTCCGGCGCGTATCGTCGGCGAAGACACCAGTCCTTTCGGCGACCGCGATTCGCCCTGCAAGGCGGCGATCGTCGTGCCGCTCATTGGCCGCGATGGCGGAATCGCGGCGTTGACCTTGGCGGCGAACGACAGCGCTCGTAAGATCAGCACCGAGGCCTTGGTGCTCGCCGAAGACCTATCCCGACGTTTCGGACTCGCCGCGAGTAACGCGCGGCTCTACCGGGCCGAGCAGCGCGCGCGCAAAGTCGCCGAGCGTTCGGCCGAGCGAACCACGCGCCTGCAAGCGATCACCGCGCAGCTCGTGGGCGCGCTCGACGTCGAAACCATCGGTACCATCATCGTGGGTCAAGCGGTCGCCGCCATGCGTGCCTACGCAGGCATGATCATGCTGCCGACGCCCGACGGAGCGCACCTCACGGTCCTTCAGCACCACGGCTACGACAGCGCGCTGGTCGACGCGTACCGCTCCATCGCCATCGATAGCCCAACCCCCGCGGCGGTTGCTTTTCGTTCTGGGCGACCCGTCTGGGTCCCCACGCCTGAAGACTACGCACGGGAGTTCCCTCAACTGTCGCGGCTCGCGCCAGGCACCGCCGCGTTGTGCGCCGTTCCCCTCGTCACTCACGACCGTCCGACCGCCGTGTTCGGCCTCTCCTTCCACGCGACCCAACATTTCACGCCTGAAGACCAGAGCTTCCTTTACGCCCTCGCCCGCCAAGGCGCTCAGGCCATCGAACGCGCTCGCCTGCACCGTGACGCACGCGACTCTGACCGTCGGAAGGATGAGTTTCTGGCGATGCTCTCGCACGAGCTCCGTAACCCACTCGCGCCAATGTTGACCGGCATCCAGCTCATCCGCGAGACCAAATCTCCGGTGCAAGCCGAGCGGCTCCTCGACACCATCGAGCGCCAGGTGCATCACCTCGCTCGGCTGGTCGACGACTTACTGGACGTCTCGCGCGTCACCAGCGGCAAGATCGAGCTGCGTAGAAGCCCCATCGAGATCGGCCCCGTCGCGCGCGCCGCCGCGGACACAGCTAGTCACATCATGACGGCTCGCCGTCACGAGCTCACGTGTGAGATCGCCGATGGGTTGTGGGTCGAAGCAGATCCGGTCCGCCTCGACCAGGTTTTCACCAACCTCTTGAACAACGCCGCGAAGTACACCGAGCCTGGCGGCCATGTTCGCCTAACGGTGCAAGGCCACGGCGACGAGATCGTGGTGCGTGTCCGCGATACGGGCATCGGGATCGCCCCAGACATCTTGCCGCACGTCTTCGAGCCATTCATGCAAGCGTCGCGCGCCCTCGACCGTGCCCAAGGAGGCCTCGGAATCGGCCTCACTATGGTCCAGCGCATCGCCGAGATGCACGGCGGCCAGGTGGCGGTGCATAGCGAGGGCGTGGGCCGCGGCAGCGAGTTCACGGTTCGCCTCCCTCTCACGCAGGCCCCGCCAAGCGAGGTCGCTTCGACACCGGCTACGCCGAGGCAGACAGTGCAGGCCTCGCTCAAGGTGCTGGTGGTGGACGACAACATCGACGCGGCCGAGTCGTTGGCGCAACTGCTCACGCTTTGGGGTCACAAGGTCGAGGTTGCCGGCGACGGACCTTCGGCGCTCCGCATCGCCGACAGCATGGAACCCCAGCTCGTGCTTCTCGATATCGGGCTACCCGGCATGGACGGCTACCAGGTCGCTGCCGCTCTACGCGCGAGTGACCCTCGCACCGCGGCGACGCGCGTCGTCGCCGTGTCAGGGTACGGCCAGGCGCGTGATCGCGAGCGGTCGCGAGATGCTGGCTTCGACGCTCACTTGACGAAGCCCGTCGACATCGCGCGCCTCAAACAGTTGGTGTCCGACATCGCGGGCGCGCCGTGAGCCACGTGATTCATCCTGTGGTGATTATTGGCAGCGGCGCCGCGGGCATGATGGCCGCTATCTTCGCGGGCAACGCAGGCGTCCCAGTCTTGCTACTCGAGTCGCGCCGTGTGCCCGGCGCCAAGATCCGCGTCAGCGGAGGTGGGCGTTGCAACATCCTACCGTCGATCATGACGCTCGCCGACTATCACACCAGCGGCTCTCTCAATGCCATGCGCAACGTGTTGATGTCGTGGCCGCTCGAAGAGGTTAAGCGCTTCTTCAGCAGCGACCTCGGCATCCCAATGAAGGTCGAGTCCACCGGCAAGATGTTCCCGGTGAGCGATCGATCGAAAGACGTCGTCGACGCCTTGCTCGCGGGGCTCTCGAGAGCCCACGTCACGCTACGCGGTGAAGCGCGGGTTATCGACCTCGTCCGCGATGGCGATATCTTCGCCATCACTCTCGAGAGCGGCGAGACGTTACGCGCGACGCGTGTCGTGCTCTCGGGTGGCGGCCTGTCGATGCCGCGCACCGGTAGCGACGGCGGCACCTGGGCGATGGCGAAGAAGCTCGGACACACGGTGCTTCCGACCTACGCGGCGCTTGTCCCGTTGCTTACGGACGACAGACGCTGGCACGACCTCGCCGGCTTGTCGCTCAACGTCGAGCTCGACGTGCGCGCGAGCGGAGGCAAGAGCCTCGCAAAGCGCCGCGAAGATTTTCTCTTCACGCACACGGGCTTCTCCGGCCCCTCAACGCTGGATGTCAGCCGCCACTTTACGCAGCCGGTGCCCGCGGAGGTGCTGGCGGCAAGCTGGGCACCCGGCGTGGACTGGGAGCGCCTATTCACGACGCCTCAAAAGCGCGCCGTCGTCACTTTGGTGCGCGAATATCTACCGCGCCGCCTCGCCGACACATTGTTCGAACGATGCGGGGTGCCCTTAGAGCGTATGGCAAGCGATCTGTCGCGCGAAGAACGCAAGCGGCTCCTAACCGAGCTCACGAGTTGCCCGCTCGCGGTCACAGGCAGCGAAGGCTATCGCACCGCCGAGGTAACCGCCGGAGGCATCCCTCTCGAGGAGCTCTCCCTCAAGACGCTGGAGAGTCGCGTTGTCCCGGGGCTGTTCATTTGCGGCGAGATGCTCGACGTCAAAGGCCGAATTGGGGGGTTCAACTTCCTGTGGGCATGGGTCACCGGTAGGCGTGTTGGTCTTACGTTGGCCGCCACCAGCGTGCTAAGCCCCTCGGCCGCATGAGCGACGACAACGATTTCGCAGCCCTCCTCGAAGAATACGACGCCGGTAAGCAGAAGCGCTTGCAGGTCGGTGACCGTGTAAGCGCCAAGGTCATTCACGTGGGCAAGGAGAACGTATTCTTCGCCTTGGGCCACGCCCAGGAGGCCCACATGCCGCGCGCGGCGCTGGGTGAGCGCAACCTCGCGATTGGCGACAGCATCGACGCGATGGTCATTTCGACCCGCGACGGCATCGAGCTCGGCCTGAAGCTCGGCCGCGATCGCATGAACGGCGAGATGCTCGAGCAGGCCCGCGCGGCCGGGATGCCTATCGAGGGGACCGTGACCGGGGTCAACAAAGGTGGAATCGAGGTCACCGTCGGCGGCGCGCGCGCTTTCTGTCCGCTCGGACAGATCGACATCAACTTCAGCGACGACCCTCAGACCCTCGTTGGCAAGACCATGCAGTTCCTGGTTCGCGAGATCCGCGAAGGAGGACGCAACGTCGTACTATCGCGTCGCGCCTTGATGGAGGCGGAGCGGCGGGCCAAGGGCGACGAGCTACGTAAGTCGCTCGCGGTCGGCCAGCGTATCAAGGGTACGGTGAGTCGTATCACCGACTTCGGGGTCTTCGTCGACCTCGGGGGTGTCGACGGAATGATCCCGCTGGCATCGCTGTCGCACACGCGCATCAAGGACGCCCACGACGTCGTCAAGGAAGGCGACGCAGTCGAGGTCGATGTCATGCGCATCGAGGAGGATCCGAAGCGACCGGGCCAGCAGCGCATCGGTCTGTCGATGAAGTCGACCCAGGCCGACCCCGTCGACGGCTTCGTCGCGCGCAAGCCGGTTGGTCAGACCTTCAATGGCAAGGTCGTCAAGCTCGAGACCTTCGGTGCGTTCGTCGAGATCGAGCCCGGCGTGCAAGGCCTCGCCCACGTAAGCGAGCTGTCGCACAAGCGCGTACGCGTACCCGGTGACGTGGTGGGTGTTGGCGACGACGTCCAGGTGCGCGTCCTCTCAATCGACGAAGCGAAGCGGCGTATTGCGCTCACCATGAAAGACGCGGGTGCCACCAGCGAAAAGGTGACGAGCGGTCAGACCATCGAGGTCACGGTCGCAAGCGCCGAGCGCGGCGGTGTCGTCGTCACGATGCCCAGCGGGGCAGAGGGTTTCCTCCCCGCCGCAGAGACCGGTACGCCCCCTGGTACCGAGCTTGCGCGTGCCTTCCCGCCTGGCTCGAAAGTCACGGTCCGCGTCATGGACGCCGGCGGCAAGGGTCGCCCACGCGTCTCGAAACGCTCGCACGACGAAGCTGAAGAACGCGGTATGGTCGACGCGTATAACCGCTCGAGCGGAGCACCGCGCAGCCTGGGAACCCTGGGCGACTTGCTCAAGAAGAGCGGGCGCTGAATCTCTAGCGCGAACGGGCCGAGCAGGGTCGCGACGTCGACGCGCCGCAGGTAGGCGGCGAGGTGCGAGCGTTCTGCAAGCCGCGCGGCTTGCCAGGGGGTCGCGTTTGTCTGCATGAGCCTGAGCGGCGCGAAGATCGCGAGATCCGCGACGGTCACGTCAGGGCCCAGCCAGAAGCCGTTCGCTGGCGTCCGCGCTTCGAGGCGATTCAGGAGCCGCTGGAAACGCATCCAGCAGGCTTGACGCCCTTCGCGCCATACCGTGAGCCCAGCGACGACGCGCCTTCTGTTGATGATGGACCACAGCGACGGGCGGGCGCGCCGCCAGTTGTCAGGATCGGCCCAGCGCGCAGCCTCGAGGAACTGCACGAGAGAGGTCTCACCGAGCTCCGCCCACAACCAGGCTTCGCCTCGTTGGTCCGAGCATCTGGGGACCAGCCCCCGATCGCTCTTGCGATTCAAGGTTTCGAGGATCCGTGTCGCGCCACGTACCACCTCACCACCGACCTCGAGGTGGGGTTCGCTCGCGCCCGACAACCGCTGGGTCACATAACGAACGCCCAAGAGCTTGAGTGCTCGGTGCACCTTCAGACCCGCTGCCGAGCTGCTTTCGAGTCCAGCGTCGATTGGGCCGCTCGCTTCGACCAGCAGCACTTCTTCGGTATCCAACATCGTCGTCCTCCACCGCAGTCATCATCGCTTGTCCGACTGTCAGGACTATGTCAGGTTTGTTTGACCCCCTTTCGATTTCTGCGATGGGAGCAGGCACGTGCGGCGAACGGAGCGTCTCTTCGCGATGGCCGAATACCTGCGCGGCAGGCGTACCGGCGTAACCGCCGAACAACTCGCGGAGCGCTTCGGGGTTACCATCCGCACGGTCTACAGGGACCTCGATAGTCTTCGCGACGCCTCGCTGCCATTGCACGCGGAGCGTGGCCGAGGCGGTGGCTACGCGCTCGACAAAACGTACAGCCTGCCACCCGTGAACTTCACGGCGCGCGAGGCAGCCGTACTCGTCGCGGCAGGAACGCTCCTCATTCGTCTGCGCATTCTCCCTTTCTTCGACACGCTGAGCGCGGCCCTCGATAAGGTACGCGCCGCGCTCCCCACTGAGGGCCAGCGGGAGCTTGCACGCCTTTCGGAGTCGCTCATGTTCACCGGCGTCCCAGCCCACGCGCCCAAACCCGAAGTCCGCGCGTGTATCGAGCGCGCCTGGATCGAGCAGCAGCCCGTGCACATCACGTATCTGCACGACAATACCGAGACCCGACGAGCCATCCGCATCCGCTCGATCGTCATGGACCGCGCCGAGACCCTGCTCAACGTCGTCGACCTCGAAAAAAAAGCCGACCGGCAACTCAAGCTGCATCGCATCGTCAAGGCCGTCATCGCGGACGGCATAGACGATGGTTGAAACCGACGCAGACATGGGACACGGTGGCGCCGGCTGCTGCCGCGTGAGGAGCGACATGACCATACATGGAAAGCTTCGGGCTCTCGCTGGCCTCTTGGGCATACTCCTCGGAAGTACCGCTTGCGCGTACAAGGGCTACGCAGCCCGATCGTACGCCGCGCCAGTCGAGCGATCGGCCCAAGACGCGTACGCGGAAAGCTCAGCAGTCTTGGTAGCCCCCGCCTCCCCCGATCCACCTGCCCCGCCCGAACCCAGCACCACGGTGCTCGCGCCAGCACAGCAAAAGCCGGCAGCCCCTCGGCAGCAGCGACTCGTCCACTATGACGGCTACACGAAGCTGAAGGTGACCTCGCCAGAGGACACCCTCGACGCCGCGGTACGCATCGCAGAGGACGTCAAGGGCTACGTCGAGTCACGCTCTGGCAACACCGTCAGCTTGCGGGTCCCGGTCGCCTCCATTCGCGATGTATTCACCAAGATTCAAACGCTTGGCGACGTCATCGCGCGTTCACTCAGTGCTGCGGACATCACCGACGCTTATCTCGCCGCAGAGCTCCGCTTGAAAACCTTGCGGGCGAGCCGGGACCGCCTGGTCGAGCTCCTCGCCACAGCGAACGAGCAGCAGAAGATGAGTCTTCTGCGCGAAATTCAGCGGCTGTCAGAGCAAGTCGTAGCCCTCGAGGTGCAGGTTCGCACGCTGCAACAGCTCGCTGTCTTTTCACGCATGACCGTCGAGGCCGAGCCGCGCCAGCCTCGCACGACGTCGCCGGTCGACGAGCTCGCCGCCTTTCGCTGGATTCATGAGCTCTCACCATTCAGCCGTTCGGTCGCTATCCGCGGCGACACGCTCGAGCTCGAGGCTCCGAAAGACATGGTGGTTCTCGAGGACGACGTGAACGACGTCTGGTCCGCCGAGAGCGCGGACGGCGCAGTGATGTGGACGAGCAAACGCACCAACGAACCGCGCGGCGACACCGCCTTCTGGCTCAGCGCTCTCAAAGCCCGTCTCGCGAGAGAGTATCCGAGCATCGACGAGCTCCGCATCGGCAACTTCGCGTTCGTGCGATTGAGCGACGAGAAGTATCGCTACCTCGTGGGCGTCATGGCTGACGGCGATGACGTACAGGTCGTCGAGATCTACTACCCGAGCCCGGAGCACGAAGAACGCCATGGCGCCGCGGTCAAGGCGGTCGTCGAGCGAGGTGAGACATGATGCCGATGCTGATCGCTGCCCTGCTCGTGACTCAGGAGCAATCCCCGCAAGTAGCGCGTCACAACGTCATCGTCGTAAAGGTGCTCGACCGCACCAAAGCATCCGACGCAATCGCCGCCAAAGCGGACGAGCTGGGCGGTTACTTCACGTCGCGGAGCGACGATGCCGTCGACCTCCGCGTACCCCAGGCGAAGCTCGCCGAGCTCGAAGCCTTCGCCCTCGGGGTTGGTATGTTGGTAAGCCGACAGATCACGACCCAAGACCTTGGCGCCCAGGTCGAAAACTCCCGGGCGATCATCGTCACCCGCGAACAGCTACTGCAACGCTACGTCGACGCTTTGGTGCGCGCGAGCACCGATGGGGTCGTCTCGATCGAGCGCGAAGCGACGCGGCTCGTGCAAGAGATCGAGGCGATGAAAGGTGCGCTCAAGCTCGCGGAGCATCAGCTCGCCTTCGCGCGCCTCACCGTAAGCTTCGTGATCCGCGACAGGCAGGCCCCGGCACGAGACGGTCGCTCGTCGTTCAAGTGGTTGAATACCGTCAATCTCGCTGACCTCATCGAGGCCTTTCAGCATGAAGACTAGTCTCGTGGTGGCTTTGCTGGCTCTCGCCGCTTGCGGCAGCTTCCGAGCCGAACCTCCCAAAGGCTTTGCCGAGTATGGCGATGGCGACGACTACAGGGCTGTAAGCCCTGACGGCGTCGTCTATCGGGTACGGAGCGAAGACAATGAGCCCAAGGCGGACCTCGCGTTCTGGCGCGAGGCGCTCGACAAGCGCATGCGCGAGGCAGGCTATGTCGTCATCGGCGGACAAGCGATGAAGGCCGGCGGCGTCGACGGTCACCTGCTCGAGCTCGCGGCACCGCTGGGTAACAGAGACTACTCTTACGCGGTCGCGGTCTTCGTCGCGGGTGACGCGATCGTCATCGTCGAGGCCGCTGGCGAAGGCGCGCTGCTCGGGCAGAAGCGCAGCGACATCGTCGCGGCCATCGAGGCTTTGTCCTTCCGCTGACGACGAGCTTACTTGCGCTGAAGCTCGCCGAGCTTCACCTCGTTGCCGTCGACCTTGCCGGTCCGCGTCAGCGTACGCACCTTGCCATCGCCAGCGGGATATCCGCGCGCCGTGATGGTAAAGCTGCGCCTCTTCTGGTCGACGACGATCTGGTACTGGAAGCGGTGCGCGTTCAGGAGCGGCGCCCCGACGCACTCCCAGGTCGTATCCCAGTCACCGTCTTTGACGCCGTACGGGCCCTTTGCCAGCAACGTTACGCTAACCGGGGCGGCCGTCGTCGAGCCGCAGAGTTTACCGGTGCTCGCGTAAACCCGCGCCATCGCCTCACCGAAGGTCTCGATTTGTTTGACGGCCTCACTCTCGACCAACCGCGCTCTATAGGCAGCGCGGTCGCGCAGCACCATCGTCATGCAGACTTGCCACTGTGACGGAGACTCGGCATCGGGTCGGCGGATCGTGTTGATCGCCTGGTCGATAGCCTCGGGCGGCTCGCCTTTCGTAGCGTCGGCGAGCACGTTGCGGAAGGTCTCGCACGGCGCGCCATCGTAGATGCGGCGCTCGCGCGGCGTCAGCGGACCGGTGGCCTCCTTGGCCGCGGCGGCGTCGCTAGCCACCATCAGAACAGCAACGAAACAAGCGCGTAGATGCACTGCAGATGAATACCCGATGCGCGCGGTGCCATTCCAGAATTCAGCTCCGCGAGCCGAGGAACGGCCGAACCAACCCACCGGGATGGCGAAGCATCTTCGCGGTGAACGCGATAGCGGGTAATGGGTCGCTGCTGTCGATGACGACGTCGATGTGCCGGTGCTTGAGCGTATCGACATAGGCCGACAGTCGCTGCAACCGAGCCGGGCCCGTAACCACCCCAATCCACTGTCCCAAGTGATACGGTATGGCGTGCACCCACCGAACGTCGTCGTGGGGTGACGCACAGGTCGCCACTTCTTCTCCGTTCGCGAGCCGGTACCATAGGCTCGGCAAATCGTTGCCGCGAGCGATATCGAGGGCGATCTGCCCGAAGGCTCGCGGATTGAGATCGATGGCGATGTAGGCGTCGTGCCGCCGGTCGTAGATGAGCTCGATCTCGAAGATCCCGCGCCCCAAGATGGCGCGGGCGAGCGTCACACCGAGCTCGACGACTCGAGCGTCGTCATGCGCGTTGAACGAGGTACCCACACCGAGATTCGGCGGCCACTGCGTGCTCTTTCGTGAGCTGGCGCAAGCCACGACTCGCCCTTCGCTATCAAGCACTCCGCTTACCGAATAGAGGTTCTGTAGGGCGTCGGGCACGTACTCTTGCATCATGGGCCAACGAATATCGGGAGCGTGCTCGAGGATCGGCATGTTGCCACGCGCAATGGCGTAGGGTCTGAACTCGCGAGCCAGCTCGTCGCGGTTGTTCACCAAGACACCCCGAGCAAGGCCCACTCCGACGTGAGAGCGCGGCTTCAAGATGACGGGCCACCGGAGCTCCCCGCTCGTGTCGAGCGCCTCCGCGAGCGATGTCGGGCACAAGGTCTTCGGCGTCGGCTGCCCCAGGGCGCGGCAGCGCGCGTGAAAGCGGTCCTTCAAGAGCACATCGAGGATCGCAGCGCGGGTTGGCAACACCGCGCGCATACGCGTGTCGAGCAGGTCATGAACGCATGTGAGATAGAACGCCAAGAGATCGGACGTGGGTGCGATGAGGTCGATGGCCCCGCGCTCGAGTTGCTCGACCAAGAACGGCAGAAACCGCGACGCATCGTCGAGCGGCGGCGCCGGACGATATTCGGTCGCGTAGCGCGACAAGCTCGCGACCGCGAACAGTCCAGCGCCATAGACGTGCACTGGCACGCCAAGTCGCCCCACAGAGCGAACGAACGCAAGCGCTGGCGGCGCATCGGCATCGAACACGGCGACAGACGGTAAGTGGCGGTACGCGGCAGTCACGTGGTCCCGTCAGATCGCGAATGGCATTGCGGCGACTATCGCCGCAGCGTTGGTCACTACGACCCCAGAGCTGCTCCTTGCCCGCTCGAGCAATGCACGCGACGCGACGTGCGCTGGGGCGGACAGCGCTGGTCGGCTCATCGCCAGAACGCGCCGCTTGTCGAGGTTGTATTTGAGGACGGCGAGCGCCCCAGGCTCCAGCGCCGGCATCCGGCGCCGCGCTTCGCCGAGGCGCGCGCGCAGATGTGCAACGCTTCCGAAACGGAAGTACTGCATACTTTGCGTAGGCGTCACTTCTGCGAGCCACCGCGTCTTGTAGTACGCCGAGCCGTGAAGCAGATGGTATGCCGAAAGTCCGTCTTCGATGGCGCGCTTCATCGACCACAGAAGCATCAGCACGCCCGGGCCGCTATCGCGGAAGTCTTCGTCATAAACGATCTGCAGGGCGTAAAGTCGATTGCCGTTGCGCCCATTGACGATGCCTGCAATCGGCTCCCCGGCCACACAGAGAATGTCGAACGACATCTCGAAGGGCGCAGCTTTGCCGATCAGGTCACGGAAGAAAGCGATGCGCCGAGGGTGGCGACCTATCGTGCCATGAGCCTCGGCCTTCCAGCTGCGGAGCTCGAGGTTCAGATAGAGCTCAAAGATTGGCGCGAGGTCGGCGGGATGTCGCGCCGAAACGAGCTCGACGTCGGCGAGGGCCACGAGCTTGCGAACCTGGCGGCTTACGTTCGAGCGAAACTTCTTGTTGAATGCCCCGAAGTATTCATCGAGTGTTCTCCAACGAACTGGAATCGTCGCCACGTCGACGCTCGGAAACTTGCGCGAATAGAAGCCCGTGAACGAGCTCGGCATCGCGTCGCGCAAGAGGGGTGACCCGGCAGGTTGTTCCTTGAGCTCGAGCATCGCGAAGCCCGGTTCGTGTTCGAGCAGATACTCGACAAGCACGGCGCTGACCCGCGCCTCGTCGCCAGCCGGCGCAACGACCTCGGGGAGCTCGCTGTCGTGCGTACACAAGAACTCGAGCTTGGTGTACGGGACCGGGCCCACGTGCTCGCGGACCCGCTTGAGCGGCAGGTAGCCAACAAGCTCGTTGCCGGCGAATGCGCAGGCGACACAGAGATCGAGGCTCCCCGGCTTCGGAAAGTACTCGTTGTAGCGCACGTACGTCTCGAGGAAGTCGAACGTGCTAAAGGGCGAGCGCGCGGCGGACATCGCATGAAGACTGCGAAGCTGCGGCGCGAGGATGCGCAACTCGTTGACCGTGTTGACGACGCGCACGCCCCACACCGAGCTGCCAAGCACGACGACGTTGGGCGGCGTCGGGGCATGCTTGCGCCGCCGAGAACTCGACGGTGCAACGGTCTCCGTCGTGATCTGGTCGGTCACGTGCTCCTCCGCGTCGCCGTCGCGCCCGCGCTCGATGGCTTGCGACGCCGCTTTTGGCTCGACTTGCTGGTCCCGCGTAGCGGTCGCACGCAGAGCTCCGCTGTGAGATCGATTCGCATCGTCGGGACGTGGCGCTTCATCGTCCGCTCGTCGAGCCCGGCAAGGCTTGCGCCCCGGTGCAGGACCGACTTCGCGTAGGCGCGAAGACCACGTTCGTTCGTCGATAGATCGAAGATCTTCAACTTCGTGCGCAAGAAGCGATTGGCGCTGTAGACGCGCGCGCGGCGACGACTTGCAGGTGTGTAGTGCTCGGTGTTTAGCGAGACGTTCAACGAGTCGAGATTCGTGACCCGATGTGGAGCGTTCTGCGGCCAGCTAGCGAACTGCCCTGGCACTAGCACCCGCGCTTGCGCGTGCCGATCGAAGTGTGGCTCGTAGGGTACGTATTCGTGCGCTACGCCAGCGTGAATATCCTCGAGCAGCTCGCGCGCGATGAACCGTTCGTCGAGCGCCGGATACATCCAGACACGCTTCTCGCCACGCAAATGCCAGAGCAGCGAGGGTGCTCCGTCAACGTGGTAGTAGACCAGGGCCCGCGGCGACGAGATGAGTAGAGTCGTCTTCACCGCATCGACGGTAAAGCCCGGTACGAGCGTCATTAGCTGCTCGTAGAGCTCACGCACGATACGAGCGTATTCAGGTTCATGCTCATCGACGCGCTTCACATTGAGCCACAGCCGACCGCGCTTGACCGCGGTCAGGAGCTCCCGCCCCGACAGGCCGTCGTGCAGCGCGAGACGATTCTCGTCCCAACGCGTAGGGTCGTTCCCCATGGTTAACGCGTAGAGGTGCTCACGTGGATGCCGGTCGAGAAGCGCGGCAAGACAGTCGTCCGAGAAGAGCTCGAGCTCATGAAGCGAATGCGAACCGATGAGAGGCGCCTCGCCGAATACACGCCTCTGATCGGAGTCGAGTGTCACTCCGTGCACGTTCATGTGACCTCTCCCCCTGAGGTTCGGTCACAAGCTATTCACCCGCAGGTTATTTGCCTAGGGCGGCGAGCCAATCGCGCGCAAAACTCCGGGCCGCCTCGGTCGCCGGTTTACCCGCGCGGTAGGCACGCTTCCAAAGGTCACTCTTGCGTTCGTTGACGGCGTTGGTGAAGACCTCTTTGCCGTTTTTTGAAACCGTTTTAGCGGAGTGGTCCACGCCTTCGGTCTCTGCGAGAAACGAAACCAAGAGTTCCCTGACCTTTACATTGACGTCGTCCGGGTAGCGCTTCATCGCTTCGTCATAGGCCATCTGTTCGCTAGCTACGCGCTGGGTCTCCATCATCTCGACCATGTCTTTGTCCTTGTACAGCTCGAGCTGAGCCGCGTAGGCCTCATCCATGGTCGCCTGGATCTGCTTGCGCTGCGCCGGGTCGAGCTGCGCGAGGCCTTTTTCGGCGGCGGCCCTCTGCTCGGCGACCTGCTTCTTTACCTCGGCGAGCACTTGCTCGTGCGTGCGTTTCGGTTGCGGCGCCTTCGGTCTGAGCTGGGCGACGTGCGCGCGGTAGCGTTCCTTGAACGCCAGCGACTCGACGATACCGCGCACCGCCTTGCCGAGCACCGTCACTGCGGTGCCTCGCGCCTCCACCGATAGCGCTCGGAGATCTTTGGTTGGCCCCGGGAGACGCAAACCTGACGTAACGGCTTCGAACGAGGCCTCTGTGAGACGCTCGTTGGAGAAACCGTATTGCGAATCGGCGGCAGCTAGAACGACGACGAGAACGAGTAGGCGCATGGCCCGCTCAATTACTGGTCTTCGTACGTGTAGTACAACAGCGCGGCGCCCGGCGGGATGTTGCAGATCAACGCGCCCGTTGTCGTCGGGGGCGTCACGGGCCCGTGCTCGGCACCAAAGTTGAGGAGTGGAAACCCGTCGAGCCCGACGGGAGCGTTGAGCGTGTATTTCCAGATGGCGCTACCCTCGACGTCGTGCACCGAAAAAGTGCACTGGGGACGCGGGCTGCCGGCGACGGCGGCGAACTGAATGCGAACGTTCGTGAGGTTCGAAGCGTCGACACCAAGGGCGTCGAGCGGACACGCAACCGAGAACGAAGCGGTGCCGGTGTTCTTGAGACCGAGACCGAACGAGTACCACGAATACGTGGTTGCTTTGGTCTGGCACGCCGAGCCGGGACGGCGGAACGTGTCGGCCTGCGCCGTTGTTGCGACAATCGAGACGCCCAGTAGCACGAGGAGAGCTTTCATCATGCGCTCCTTTACACGAAGAGCATCGACGCATGGAGCGCTCAAAAGCGCTGCGTAAGCTCCTTTTCTTAACGAGCGTAGATGATGATGCGGCGGTGCTCCGGCCCTGCGTCGTTGTAAACCATCTCCAGGACGAAGCCTGGCCCCAGTGCCTCCGAGACCGCATCGACGAACTGTGCGGCATCGACGCGGCTCGTCGTCGCCTCGATGGCGCACATGGTGGCGTTGCACTCGACACTGTCGACCTCGAGACGCGCCTCGTCCATGACGCTCATGACGTCGGCGCGCCGCCGTGGATCGCGTGCGGCATCGCGTTCGAAACGCTCCGCGGCTGAGCTTTCCGGCGGGGGCGCAGTGACTGATGCGACGACCTCGGCGCTGGGTACCAGCCGCTGGTCGATGACCGTTCGTACCACGCGCTCCGTGCCGCGCTGCAATGCCGCTTCAGCGGACAGCGCCCTGAGCTCGTCGCGCAAGCCAGCGATATCCGCCTCGACCGCGCGTGCCCGGCGATAACTGACCACCGCCAACCCAAGTGCGGCGCAAGCGACGATGCCAACGATTACGAGCCGCATCATCTGCTACGCAAAGGCGGGGGAGATGGAGCCAAGAATGGGAACAAAACATTCGGCTAACCCCTCCTGATTGTTAAGGCTTCTAAGTCTCTCGAAGTCCGATACCGTCGCCGATACCGTCTCCGGATGTCCGCTTCTCGGGTTCGATGCCGGATTCCACGGAAGCGGACAAGTGATCACGTGTTTGGCTGGCAGCGCTCGGCGCGCTCGAGCTTGAGCTGACCGCCAGCTGCTTGGCGGTAGAACAGCCGCTCGGCGCGGACCGCCGACTCCGTGAGGTGGAGCCGCTCCTGCGCCAGCCGAAGCAACGCGCGCTCGTCGGCGTCCGCCGCCTCTGGAGAAACCACCAGCCAGGTCTCCGTCCCGTCGTATCCCGGGAGCACGGTGCCCCTTCCAGGTCGCGAGCCGGGGACCACCGCAACGACGTAGCTGGTCGCCATCATGACGCACCGCCGAGAGCGGCGCGGAGGGCGCGCAGCAATACCGCCGGCGGCGGGACATCAGTGGTGAGCGTGATGTCGAAGCTCTTCGCGTCCACCTCGATGCGCTCGCACCTGCAGTGGAGGAGCACATCCCGCGGTCCTGGCGGCGGCGTGTACTCAGCGACCCAGGTCTCAACCTTCCGGCCGTCGATGAGGCGCACCAGGTGCGCGATCGTCCAGTCCTCGACCGCGACGCTCTTGTCCCAGACGCGGCTCATCAGGGCGACGAGCTCGCGCTCGTTCGGCCAAGCCATTGCTTCCTTTAGCGTGATGCCGTGCTGGATGGCCTCCTGCACGAGGTCGATAGCGCCATCGCCGTACTCGGCGAGCTCTTCCAGGTCGGCGCCCGTGAGCGCGGTGGAGAGCATCTGCGCGGCCGCGCGAAGACGCTCCAGGTTCTCCGTGTAGCCGCCATCGTTGACGCGCTCTGACGTTTGCTGCTGTGCTTCCATGGGATTCAATCCTCTCATACAGGTTTGGGTCCAAGCGGATCGCCGTGGGTGCAACCACGACGGTCCGCGCTACTTCTTTTGCTTCGTGCTCGACTTGCCGGCGCCGAGCGCTTTGTAAAGCAGGCTGCGAACCGCATCCGCCCGCGTTACGGTCTGGCCCGGCTGTTCCTCGCGCATCGACACTACGTGAGCGTCGAGGCGCTCGATGAGGGCAGTTGGCAAACGGAACGCGACGTGCTGCGTGGGCTCGGTCAGGCCCTTCGGCCTACCCCCGCTCCCCTTCTTTGGTCCGCGTTGCCCCACGGCTCGACGTTATGCCAGCCCATAACTTTCCGTGCAACACAAATCAGTTTGCATATAACGTCGCAGTGGTCACGACGCACTTGGGCCAGCCCCTTCACCGCGACGAAACTCGGGCTCGCCGAAAATTTTCTCGTCCAATTTCCCCGGGCTACTGATCCGAGCCTTCGCCACCAGGACGAGCAAGCGGCGCCCTTCGCTGAGCACCTCGTGCATGAACTTCTCACGAAACAAGGGCGGCGTGCTCTCCCGCGCATCGCATCGCCCCCTCAGCTCTCCACGGTGCACCGCCGATGACCGCAGGCCATAAAGGAACCTGAAGATCTTGAAGAACTCCCGGCGCTCGTCGCGATCCTTTCCCAGCAACCAAGCGGCATGCACCGCGAGCCGAAACGACAGCTCGGCCTTGTCGTCGTCTTCAAGCAACAGACTCTCCATCGCGATGCCGAGTTCGATAGCCATGTCAACGTAGCCGTAGCGACGGCCGGCAAGACTTAGTCTCGTCAACGGTACAGAGAACGCCACGCGAGCATCGTGCGAGACGTGCTCCCATTGCCCCAACAGCGTCCGAAGGTCGGCGAGGGCGTCGTCGCCTAGAAACGTGGGCTCCCATTTCGCAGGGACGTCGACCGAATGACCTAGCGTGTACCCGACGCCCGAGAGCGAAAAGGGTCGCTCTGGCTCCCACCAATAGCCGGCGGCGACCGGGGTAGCGGGCCAGCATAGGACAAGCAGCGACATCATCGTCATCAGCTTCTCGAGGCAGTCAGTCTCGGCTTTGGGAGCGACTTCCGACACCACAAACGAGTCAATCTCCAGCGTCGACACGAGGGCAGCATCTGCAGTCGCTCCGTTGACCGTGGTGACACGGCCGCGTGGTCGCCCGTACATTCGGGTGAAGTACGCCGAGTCAAGGGCAGACAACGGCACAAGCGATACGCCCGGCGCGAGCTCGACAGCGGCGGCCACGGCGATGCCGCTAAAAAGGAGAACGAGTCGGCCGGGTCGACGTCCGCGACGAATCTCGTTCCAGCAATCGAGAGCATAGGCTGAGCCGTGTGTTGCCGAGACTTCACGAAGAACGCGCACCAAATCCGAAGGTCGGACGCCGGCAGCGGCACCCATGCCCTCATTGAGGAACAAAGGCGGTGCCTTACGCGCTTCGAGCAGGGTGACCTCGGCCTCCGACAACGCCTGGAGTGCCGATGGGTCCGAGTCCGCTATTGCTGGCAGCCACGCCGCCGCGTCGAGATCTCGCACGTCTCACTCCGAGCTTGCCGCCGACTGATAGCAGAACCGTTTCAAGCCGTAGAGATGGGTCAAGGCCGTTGATGCGATCAGAAGCACGTTCATGCAGTCGGCTCGGGGAATCGTGACTCCGTTCGGGTGCCCGGCGTCGTTTCGAGTCAGCCGTATAATGTCGGCTGACGCGCCGAGCTGGATGTCCAGGCTCTTGTCGATCGGGTGAGGCAGTTGAGTGCGGACTTCCTCGAGCGCTTTGCGAAAGTCCGCGAGCTTACTCTCGTAGCTGGTGCGCTCCTCCTCGTGGGACTTGATGAGACGCGCTTTCGGAAGGTGCAACTTGAGCCAACGAACAAACGGAGCCGTAACATCTTTCACTGCGGCTTCCATCGCAACGCCGGTCATGACTGCAGCGGCCGTGTAGAGCGCGTGGCTGTACGCCATCGCGGCTTCTCGCAGATAGCCGACGACGTCACTCGAGAGGTCCGGCACCGCTCGTCGTACACCTTCGAGGTAGCCTAGCGGATCCTCCGGATCTTGCGTGAGTCCATCCAGCAGTGCCCGCCCCGAGCTCGACGGAAAGACGGTCCAATTGTAGTGAGACTGATAGTCCGTGTTCAGGACCACCAAGCCCCTGGAAATCAGGCGCCAGATCGCGACGCGCGCGTCTTCCTCGCGCAGCTCGGAATTGTCGACATTCGGGTCCGCGTGCAGCTCGAGAATCAGCTTCTTGTGCAGCTCATGGAACTCGGCGCCGTGCGGATGGATCCACTTCAGGAGACGCATTTCGTAGTTGATTGCCATTCACTGACCCTAGGAAAGCACCCGCGCGCTCTGCTGGTCGATGGAGTCGGGTCACCCCGTCGCGACACCCTCCGGGGAAGCTGGTGCGGACCCCACGTCGTCACGACGCCGCGCTCGAATCCGTGACCGTACCGCAGCGCGCAGCTCTTCCACCGGGCCGAGCGCGCCGCCGATCAATGCAAGCGCGACGCCTAGCCGGAAGATCCAATCCGGCGACTCGTGAGCCCACGCCTCAACGTCCGCCATTGTACACAGTGGTGCTCCGTCCGCGAGCACCGCAGTGCCGTGCACGACATCGCCCACCACGGTTCCCGACAAAGCGAAGCGCTGTGGCGCGGCGGCAGGCCGGCCTCGCTTCGGGGTATAGAACCGCTCGATGAACTCTTTGGCGCCCACGGTGTCGGCGGTAGCGCGGTAGGTCGCCCTCAGTTCGAGAACGAACGTGAGTCGGTCTTCGTTCGGAAAGAGCCCGTCATGTTCGGCGATGGTCAGGCACAGACCGGTTGCCAGCAAGAGCAGCGGCAGAACGACCTTGGTGAGCATGACGGCCCGTTAACACGCCGGCCCGACAGTTCACCGCTGGGCTGTCGCCGGGCATGCCTTGACGAGCACTCTCGCTTCGGCTGAGGTCACCGGAATGGCTACCTGGGGCATAAGAGTCGCCGACGTAAAGCGTTGGCCGGAAGCGGTTGCACGACTGACGAAGGCCGGAGCGGTCCAGGTCATGCCAAGCGACCCCAACAACATCGCGCATGGGATGCACGCGACCCTTGATGCACTCCCAAAGGATGTCGAGGCGGTCCTCGCGGAGCGAGACAAGCTGGTCGACGAGGGCCTCATCGTGCACTACACGCACCGCTTTCCGGGCGAATGACCGACCGCCGCCCCGAGCTCGCCGATCTGATCGTGAAAGCCGAGGAGCGCGCTCGCCACCTCCAGGGCGACCCCAGCGCCTCCGCCGACGACAAGCAACGCGCGTTCGTGCGTCTGGGTGAGCTCCGCGCCGAATACGAGCGCCTCGAGCGCGACGCGAAGGAAACGCCGCTGTCGGTACAGCAGCAGGCGCAGGACACGCGCGCCCAAAAGTGCCTCGAGCTACGCCAGCGCCTGGCCGAGCTCGAGGGTCAGCCGAACGTCGCCGCCGAGGTCGAGGTCCTCCAGGAGCAGCTTGAGCACGAATGGGCCCAGCTCGGGCGCGAGGGGCGGACGTGGGTGAACAAGAACGCTGGCAAACGCGCGCACCATCGTAGCCGCTGACAGCGGCGCCTACCCTCCCCCCGAGGGCTCCTGCTTCGTCACGTAGCTGGGCTTCGTGATGCGATCGAGTTCCTGGAGGATGAGGTTCGCAACCGGGCCGGCGTACGGCGGCGACCCGAGCGTTTTTCTGACTTCAGCGATGAAGTCTCCGGCGTGCAGCCACGACAGATACCCACCAGGAGCGGAGCGTCGTAGGGCCTCCCCAAGCTCCCGCAGGGCGCCCTCTGCTTCTCGCGAATCCTTCGGAGGCTCGCGCCTCTTGAGCATGTTGAGCGCTACGCTTGCGGCGAGCTGCGGTTCGTTCTCCAGCAAGTAGAGGCGATACGAAATGCGATCGTTCTGTTCGAACACGAACTTCTGTATCTCGCGATTCACCTCGCCAAACTGCTTCATCCCTTCTTCCAGCGCTTTCATCGTCGCCCCGAAAGCCTCTTGCCTGACCTCAGCCTTCGCCTTCTCGATGTCCGCCTTCGTGGACACGCGCCGCAGTATCTCGAGCATCGTAGGGAAGGCGATGCCAACCACGAAGCCCAGAATGGAGAGCAGCCAAACGAGATGCGTCCACGCGGCCTCGTAGGAGTCGCGAGTCTTCTCGACGATTTCCAGAGCGAGAGCGTAAGCCTGAAGTTCTTCCATGGGGCCTCATTGCCGACGACGAACGGGTCAGACGACGCTCCACAGTGGTGGACAACCGGCCTGGCGGGCAAGCTTCGTTTCCGCGCCGTGCCCGACTGCGTCTGCCGTTAACTGAATCCGCCGTGCTCGACAGCTAACGCCGACCAGCTACGCTCCTCACCGGGGAGAGCGGAGTCGTTTCGATGATGCTGGGTCTTGTCCTGAGTTTTCTTTTGGGTAGCAGCTCGCTAGATGCCCAGTCCGCTAATGCGTGCTTTGAGGTCGACGAGCCCAGCGTCGCGCCCGCCGCCTGCTGCCGCGTTTGCAGACAAGGCAAGGCGTGCGGGGATTCGTGCATCTCTCGGGACTACGAATGTCACCAGCCGCCAGGGTGTGCGTGCGACGGGTGACTCCTCAGTTGAGACCCTTGGTGTCGGCGATGAGCTCTCGATACCGCTCTTCGGAGATCTCCCTCACCTGTGCCGCGGGGTGGAATGCGAGATTTCCGCCATATGGCATCGAGAAACGAGAGGCCTTGCCGCTCGCCGCAAGGCGCCTGAGTGCGAGCGCGCTGGTGGATGTTGCCTTGACGACGATTGCCGCTGAGAACCCGTCGCCGTAGGCCTCGAAGAAAGCCGGTTTGTCCTGCGTGTTCATGCGCCCACCCGCACCGCGCTGAGCTTGGCGTCCGCGAGCGACCCGGAGCCAGTTGTGGAGAGGCCGAGAATCAAGATGTCGCCGGGGTTGAAGCGCTCGACCCCGGTGACAGACGCCCAGCGGGAGAGGTTTCCTGTGCGGAAATGGAGTTCGTCGCCGCGCGCGAACGTCGTGAACGTGGGAGACCCCGCCGTATAGACGCCCTTGCGCAAAATGGCGTGCGCCGAAATAGCGTCTGCGAGGGTGACCTCGACCTGCCCTGTCATGACGTAGGTTCCACCAACGAGGCAGACAGCGAAGCCCGAGCTCGCGATGAAGAACCCATCGGCGTTAATGAGGGCGGCGGTGAGTCCGATCTCCTGGGTTCCACCCGCACCGAACGAGGCCGACGCCTCTCGCGTCATGATCTGCAACGGCGGCTCGATGACGATGTCCGCGCTGTCGACCCAGATCGTGTTCGTGTCGCCCCCCGTGTGGGCAACACCGATGACCGTGCGCGCGTAGACCGCGTTCGCGAAGTCGTTGACGTTCGCGTGGGCGGTCATGTTCATCCACTTGTTGTTTGTCGCTGCGGCGATCGCGGCGTCGATCGCCATGCCGTAGTTGTCCGTTTTCGCGATGCCGATGTAGTCGCCATCGGCCTCGTAAAGAGCGACGCCGGTGATGAACAGCGACTCTGCTACATCCATGTCGTCGTTGAGGAACGTCGACCTGGCGAGAAGGCGCTGGCCAGGGTCCACCGGGATCAGCTTGTCTGAAATGAGGTAGTAGGTTCCCGATGTGTCCGGGTAGAAGACGACGCTACGCCAGCCGGTCTTGGCGACGTTCTCGTCGGTGTCGATCTTCGTGCCCCACCACGTCGTGGGTGTGTTCGGTGTTGCGGGGTCGGCCGCACGCCAGCCCGGCGGTGGTCTAAGTTGCGGCATGGCTATCTCCCTCCAAACGCGCGGTTCGGCTGAAGCCCGCGGTTGGCCAACGACGTCACCGCATCGTTGGTCACGGGCTCATTGATGTTGCGGCTATCCTGGATCCCCGTGACGTCAGTACCATCCGCGATGACGGTCGCGATCCGCGCGTTTCCGGGCGGCACCGCCGGTTCGGGATCACCGTGGTCGACCGCCACGGTGTTGATCGTGTTGGTCAGCTCGTTGCGATAGACGTAGGTGTCCTTGTCGGCCTCAACCGGGATTGTGCGGGCGGGGACGTAGCGGCCACCGCTGCCGCTCGTCATGATGTGCTCGTCAACTTCGATCTCGAGCGTATCGGAGTGGGCGATCTCGCCGCCGTTGAACTTCGGCTGACGGACGTTCTCGTTCGTCGCGTCGGTGGTCCTGCGGCGATAGCTCGTGTCGTTGTCCCGACTCCCAATGCGGTCGTTGTATGTGTCGATTGGCTCTGCGGTCCCGTCGCCCTCGTACGCTTTAACGAGCGTCCACTTGATGTGCGGCTCGTCGGCGAAGATGTTGTCTTCCTTGCCGACGATCTCCCACTTGTCGGTGGTGTCGAGTCCGCTCAAGCGGCCGTAGTACTTCACGTCAGTTGTCGTCAGGGTGACGATGTCGCCTACCTGCACCGCGTATTTCGTATGCGGCGTGCTGACCGTTATTTTTGGTGCCCCCCTCGCAAAGCGCGCGATCTTGGCATTCACGAAGAACACCGGGATGGTTACGTCTCGCGCGATGGTGCCCATGGTGCGGTAGTCGAGGTCAGCGCGCGCCGGAGGCCCTTCGTGATCTTGTATCGGGGTGCCGAAGCATCCCCGCTGCGCAATGCGGAAGGTTGCGCCGCCCGGGAGCGCGCTCTTCGCGTACCCGATTAGGTCCACGACCGTGCTCGTCGACTCCGAGTCGAAGACATGAAGAACGAAGCGCCCGTCGATGACGCACCGATCGACCGCGATGATCTCCTGATTGAGGCGGATGTATGCCCAGTGATCATCATCGAGCTTCAGCGTGGGCTCGAAGAGTCCGAGGCCTGTCGTAAAGTTCGGCACGCGTGTTCCGCAGAACGCGTGGAACATCCCCCCATCGAGGCCGAACTCATCGCCAGGCCCTAGGCTCGCGGGGATGCCCTCTGGCCTTGCGACCTGGTCGCCGCCGATCTCGAAGTAGTACTCGCTGATCGTCGCGTCGCCCTCGATCCACGGCGTCGTGAAGTTCTCATCGATGATGCGCTGGGTCTGGTTTGGTGATGCAATGTCATCGGCTGCATCGACGTTCGTGCGCCGGTAGACCATCGCCGTCGGCGTGATCACTTCGTTGTTGTAGCGATTGAGGCCACCCACCTCCGAGAGCTGATTGAACTCCAGCGTAATGCGGTTTCGCGTATTGCCGTCGAGGTCTTCGAGGCGCGGCGGGTCGATAAAGTCGTCGTCTGTCCAGTTGTCGACGACAGCGGCACCCGCCTCGAAGCGGTGGAAGCGGATCAGACCGTCTTCGCGGCACATGAGCTGCCCGTCCATCAGCTTCGCCAAGTCGTCGATCAGCTGCTTCGCCGAGGTCGGGGACGATACCGACGTGTCTTTGTACAGGTCGGAAATCGTGCCGCGCGACACAACGAAGTGCCTGATCGCATCGTGCGACGCGGGGTCCAGGCTCGTGAGATCGATCCGCGATGCGTCGATACCTAGTCCGCCGCCGGCGGTCGGCGTCGTCAGAATCTGCTCGATGATCTCAAGCGGGTGCATGTTCAGCCATCGCCCGACGATTTCGACGTCCAGGATCGATGAGAGGTAGTCCTTGCAGGACAGAACCACAGTGTTGCTGACCGCGTCGGGTAGGACGTTCTCGATCGTACCGAGGAACTTTGGGGCGAGGTCTGCGACGCTGCCCGCTGACATGTCGCCCCAGAGAACAGTGATCTCAGCTCCCTTGAGCTGGTTCGCGCACGCGATGTCGAGGAGCCAACCGTCAGGCGCCGACGTGATCGCGAAGTTGCCGACTTTGCTTTCACGCGTCATCGGGTCCACCGACGTCGAGAACGGGGTGACGTCGTCAATGCTTGGAAGGTAGCCCGCCCAGTTGCGCGTCGAGGCTTCGTAGGTTCCGCCGCCCTTGACCTGGATCTTCACGTAGTGGACGACGTCGATCGTCCCTTGCTGGAGCGCCGCTGTGAGTGCCGCTGGGAGCGTGAGCATGTTCGTTCGTTCCTGTGGGGTGCGCGCGGTCGTGCCGCTGTGCTACCCTTCGGTTGTCGATCTCTCTGTTGTTGTGCCGAGCATCGAGCCGCGCGACGCTTCAGCGGACAACGCCGAAACGCCGCGCGGTTCCTTGGCTCAGGTCTTCGACAGCGCAACCTCGGCAGCGCGGAGGTCGGGCAGGATGCGTTGCAGCCGCGGGTCCCGCTCGATGCGAATGGTTGGCGCGCTAACGTGGGCGCTGATGTTGGCGAGCTCTCGTCTGGTCGGAAGGTACGGCATTGAATTCTCCTCGTTGCGTTTCGTCGGTTCGCTTTGAGTGCGCCGGGTAGCGCTGAGCTTGAGCCTCACGAGCCGCGCCGTCGCGCTTCCTCGATCATCGCGCGGAGCTCCGCCGAGGTGACGGTGGTGCCGTCCTTCAAGATGAAGCTTCCGTTGCTGAGGGCGCCGCGGACTTGTTCCATGACCTTGAAGGCATCGTCGTTGATACCCATCACTTTGTTCGCTGCGCGCTGACCGTCGTCGAGATTCCGTGTCATCTGCATCTGCTCCGTTCCCTGGGTTCGGATGCGACGCCCCCGTCACCATGACGAAGGCGACGCGCCCGAAAAGACTATTTGTTCGCGATAGCGGCGAGGGCCTTCGCGTCGTTGTCGCGGGCAACGCGCAGCTGCTGCTTTGCCTGCTCGAGCTGCGCGCCGGCGGTGCGAACGCGGTAGACGGCGCTGTCGTGCGTCGTGTGTGCCTGCGACAGCCGTACGGTCGCGCCGACTCGATCGCCCGGCGGGCATTCGGCGACCATAAGCTCCGCCTTGTGAACTGCCTCCGCACACTCCGCCTCGTGTGCCAGAGCGGCCTCGTACTCCGCGCGCGCTTCGGCGCCTCGGCCCATCGCGGTATGCAGCTCGAGCGCCGAGACTTCGCGCGGGGTGCGTGCGTTGAGCTCGGTGAGGTCTGCGTTCGCTTCGTCCGGCGTGAGACCTGGCACGAGCCGCCGACGCGCGCGCTCGATGGTCTCGCGGCGCTCCTGAACGTCCTTCTCCGCGGCGTGAGCAGCCTGGCCGGCGCTCCGCTGGTAGCGTGCCTGCGCTTCGACGCGTTGCTTCTCGAGGCGAGCTTCGACTTCGTTACTTGCTACGTCCGTCATGACTTTCTCCTTGTTGGTTGTGCTTCCACCGACGCGCCCCGGCCGATGCCGATAGCGCTTCGAATCAATGCGAGGCCGATCACGAGCTGGCGCACGAGGCGCGGCCATCGGCGGTGAGGGCGCGACTTCATCCGAGGAGCTCCTCGTCCGTGATGGGCCTCTTGGACAGCGTGAGCCTGAGGGATGCCGCTGAGCGCCGGACGTTGGCCGCGGCTTGCAGGACAAACCGGGCGCCCTCGGCAGTGCTTGTCCCCTCGGCAATGTCCTCGCGAAGTAGCTGGAGGCGGGTGAACTCGCCGGCCAGAAGCGACGCGAAGATGTCTTTCGCGATGCCGTCCGCACCTGGAGACTCGTTGCGACAGCGCGCAGCGAACGCATCCTCGCGCTTCAGGATCTCGAGGGCTTCCTTGGCGCTGCGGATCATCGCCGCCTCCGGCCGCGAGCGCGCGGCAGGTGCTCGTCCGACGGTGATTCGCGAGGGTCGTGGACCTCTAGAGCTTCGGCGTGACGCCAGAGCTCGGCGATGATGCCTGGCGCTGCGCGGCGCTCGTCCGCCTTGAGCACGCCCGCGGCCTTCTTACACCGAAGGACGTTGAACAGAAGGACCAGGGTCGCCAGCCCGCTTGCCAGAATCTCCTTCAACAGCCCGTCAGCGAACGGCGAGTCGGCCTGGTAGCGCGCAGTGAGCGCGGCGTGACGCTCAAGCAAATCCGGAACGGGAAAACGGACCTTCTTTCCCCGACCGCGGAGGCGAGGGGCAAAATCCGATCCGCCACGCCATTCGCGGGAGGGCACCCCAGCGCCTCGCGAGGTGCCCCCCCTCGGAAAAAAATCACCCTCCCCGCCATCGCGGACGCCCCGCCCTTTGCGCACCGACGCGCTCTGTTGCGTTCGCGCTCTCGGGGTCTCCGCGTGTCGGCCCGACGTCGCCGCGTCGTTCTCCGTGCGTTCTGGGTGGGTTGCTTGCGGTGTCGTCGCCATCACCGCAGCCCTTTCGAGAGTGAGTGCTTCTCGATGACCGCCTCGAGCATCGCCTCCCAGTCCGGTGAGTCGGGCAATGTGACGCGTGTCGTGGCGCTCGCGTGCCAGGCGAGGAGCCCCGCTCGGCGAAGTCGACCGACAGCCATGCGTTCGAGGTGCTGGTTTTCCTCGGACCCATGGTCCGCGATCACGAGCACGAGGTCTCGACCAGGGGTGCGCTGCGGGATGTGCCTGGTCCGCTTGCCGCCGACAGCCATGGCGTTAGGTGCAACGACGACGGTGTAGCTCGAGGCTTTGATGGTCTGCTCCTGCGCTGCTGGGGTGGTGTGCTGCTCGGTGTTCACTGCCCGCCGCCTCGACGTGCGCGCGTCCATGGGCACAGGGCCTCGACGGCTTCGGCGTAGGTCTCGAAGCGATGCACCTCGCCGACGGCGTCCTTGGCAATGACGCCCTCGCTCCGCTTCCTGCGGAGGAACGTTGCGAGCTGCGTGTCGGCGTCTGTGATGAAGTGCATGATCCAGGTGACCGGGTCGTCGGGGCGTTGCGCGCCATGGGCAACAACGCGGAGGCCGACCTTATTGAGCGGCTGGGTGACGAGACCGATGACGTAGCGACTCCGCGGCTCCGACTTGGGGTCCTGGCGATGAGGCCGGACGCCGACGGTTTGAAGCTGAGACAAGCTCACTGGTTCCTCTCCTCGGGGGTGGTTTCGAGCGTTCCGGTCCCCATCGTTCCGTTCTGCGTTCCCCCTAAAGGGGGGAGAACGCCGGAACGATTCGGGGATGATTGGGCGGAGTTCTGTCGTTCCGGTCGTTCCGGCTCGGTGGGAACGAGCGCCGAACGCCAACCGCGCTTCTCGTGGAACGCGCGACCGACCAGCTCGAGTTCTTTCAGAGCCTCGCCGACCTTCGCGTTCCCCTTGCCCACGCGCCGGCTGATGGTCGCCTGGGCTTGCGGCTCGTCGCTGAGCACCTCGGCAACCGCATCGAGAATGCTCTTCTCATCCCTGGGTTTCGCGTTCCGCGTCGTTCCGATTGACGGAACCTCACAGCGGCTGAGTCGAAACCATTCGATTTCGGGACCAATGTCCGACGGTCCGTGGTGGAGCTCGAAGCCAACCGGCTCGGGTGCTGCGGCATCGCGGTGGGCGATGTCCACGCGCCGCGGGCCGGCGGAGTCATCGTCGGCTCGGCGGATCGTGATCAGCGTGTCCTGCCATCCGTTGATGGCGCTCGAGCCGCGGATGCTCAGACTCCGAGAGCCATCCTTCGCACCCTTGTGCGTGTGGTGGACCAGGATCAACGCGCAGTGCGGCCGCGCCGCGATGACATCCCGCAGGGGCCCGAGGACCCGCATCACGTCGCCGGCGCTGTTCTCATCGATGCCCGTCGCCGCGTTCGCGAGCGGGTCCACCACCACGAGCAAGGCGCCGGTCGCGTCGATGGTCGCGCCGAGGCGCTCGGCGTGGTCGGCAATCGCCAGGTCCAGACGCTCGTCCAGGAAGAACATCGACGGCAGGACGTCCGCGGGCTCGACCCCCCTGCCCCAACAAAGGCCGACGATGCGCGCGTGTCGCGAGCGGTCGGAGCCTTCAGGCGAGACAAACAGCGTCGGGCCACGCACTGCTGGCGCGCAGCCGAGGAACGCTTGCCCCGTCGCTAGCGCGATGCCGAGATCGTAGACGAACCACGTCTTGCAGGCCTTCGGCTCGGCAACCAGTGCGGCGCACGTGCCTTGCTCGATAAGCCCCGGAAAGACCCACCGTGCTGGCGCGGGCGTTCCAGTGAAAACCTTGATCGCGAAAGGCGCCTTCGGCGATGCCGCAGCAATCGGCTCAGCGAGTTCGACGAGGTGCGTGATCGCGCGGCGTGCCTCCGCTGGCTGTGTGGCGAGACGCTTCACGATGTCGCCCGCATCCTTGCTTGCCTTGGCGGTCGGTGCGCTCAAGCGGACCTCCAGTTCACCCGGCGGCACTGCGCGTGCGGCAGGCGAGCCACAAGTGCGCAGGCGAGGCGTTCACCGTCCTCGTCGCAGTCGGTTCCGATGAGGATGCGAGGGAAGCGAAACAGTGGCGCGAGAAGCGCATCGGTGATCCGCGACCCCGCACCATCGGGGACGCTGACCACGCCGCGAACGTTCACCTGGTACAGCGCCGCCACGTCGCACTCACCCTCGACGACCATCGGCTCGTCATTGTCTGCGAGCGCAGCCAGCTCGGGGAGATTGAACAGAGCGCTCTCCACGCGGCTCGGATAGCGGAACATCGAGCGCTTCGAGCCGTCGGCCTTTCGGTGCTTCAGGTAGAGCGGACGGCCGAGGGAGTCGCGGTACACGAAAACGAGCCAGTCCTCGCCGCGGATGCGACGAGCGCGGAGGCCGAGCTCGAACGCCGTGCCAGTGTCGATACCACGCTGCGCGAGCATCAGCTCGACGAGGGTGTTTTGGTCGCACGGGGTGGTGACCTCGGCGATGGTGATCTCGTCGAGACACTCGCGAGGATTCGCGACACTATCGGGAACTTTCGCGAGGGTCGCGCGAGCTACAGGCCCGGGGTCGCCGGGCAATCGATAGCCGCACGAAGGCTTGCGGCAACCCTCGGCGCCGGTGTCGAGGTTCCGCCAAGCCGACGGGTTGCGGTCTTCATGGTTCGGGCAATGGATGCTGATGAAACGACTGCGGTGGTGGGTGTCCGCGGTAGCGCTCATGCGCCACCTCGAGCTTGCGCAGCGCGCCTGGCGCACCACTCGTGGACCTCGCTCGCGATCCACGCGACCGTGCGCGGCGACAGGCTGACGGGCTTCGGGAATGAGCCCTCACTGATCCAGGCGTAGATCGTCGACTTTGAGACCGGGACGAGTTCGCGGACCTGGGACAGTCGGAGGAAGCCGGCCGGAGGGAGTGCGGGCGCCGGCTCTGGAACCGGGATGGCTGTCATCGGCCTGCAACCGCTTCGAGCAGCGTCGCGGCTTCCGCGGACGGTACGCTCAGGGCACGGGCAATCTTCTTGAGTTGGCCGTCGTATGGAACGATGCGACCAGACTCGATGCGGCCGACGTCCGATGGGTGTAGGCGAGCCCGCCGAGCAAGCTCAGCTTTGCTCCACCCTCGTTCCTCTCTTCGTCGTTGTAGTTCGTTCACCGGGGTTGCTCCTCGGCCTAGCCCTTGGGCTTGGCGTTGAGGAGACTTTGGGCGAACTCACTTTGTTCGGTCGAGGCGCAAAAGGGGGAGGTTTCCCTACTGCCGCAGCGGCGTGCCTCCGCGCGCTGTGCCATTCGCAGTCCGCTCGAGAAGACTCTTTAGGTTCCCCGTGCGCGCTTTGCGAAACTCTTTGGTGCGGCCTGGGTACGCGCACTCCACACAAAACCGCCGAGCCGCTGCCTCATCGAGCGCAAGACCGGCCTGGGCGAAGGGAACGGCTTCCGCAAGCATCAGCGTCTCGTCATCAGGCGGCCTGCCCGCCTCGCGGCTCTTGGCAAGCTGCCTCTGGTCCGCCCATCGCTCGTCCTCGAATAGCTCATGCACCGTTTCCTCAAGGCCGCGAATGTACGAGCATAGCAGCGCCGGCATGTTCTTCGCGGGCACCGCTGGTCCATCGATGCTATCGCGTCCGGCGCGCACGATAAGTTCCATCTCATCGGCAAACTCGGCCAGGCTGCTCAGTAGTCGCTTGCGCCTGTTCTCGATAACGGACAGCCAGTCCTCAACCTTCTCAATCTTGGTGGCAGGCTCGTGCGAAAGCTGTTCGCGGAGAACCGCCAACCTGCTGGAGATCCTGCTCTCCAGTACGCACGCCTTTTTGTACTCTTCCTTCGTCAACGCGCGACCTCGATCTCGCTCGATAATCGCGAGCGCCGCACGAGGTGGGCACGGATACTCGTCCGCGTCAGCCCAGAAAGGTTCGCACGTATGAGCCGCGTCGAGGTTCGCTCTCCAGCAACCCTGCCTCTTGCAAAGCGGTTCGCACACGTGGGCCGGGTCCGCTATCGCCCTCCAACAGAGCCGCGACCTGGTCGGCTTTGCCGACAAGACTCGGCGACGGCTGCGCCGCTTCGTTGCCATTTCGCGCTCCCTTAGGGTGCCGACCCGAGGAGGCGGGAGCGCGAACTACCGCCAGGCCTCGAGCCGGCGAGCGCGTGGATCAGACGCGCCCGATCTGTTCCATCTTACGAAAGAGGTCCGACAGCTCCGCCCGCTACGCTTCCACCCTTCGCCAAAGCCTTCCCGGAAGCCTTCGCCAAAGATACGACGCCCTCGCCTCCTGCCTTGAGCTCGTCGAGGTGGTCCGCCCAGGCCTGCATCATCTTGCGACGCTCGGGCAGGAACTCGGCGTAGTTGTAGGCTGCCCGAACCGCGTTGCGCTCATGGTGCGCGAGCTGACGCTCGATGGCGTCGCGGTTCCAGCCCTGCTCATTGAGGAGCGTGCTGGCCATCGAGCGGAACCCGTGGGGCGTCATCTCCGCCTTCGTGAAGCCCATGCGGCGGAGTGCGGCGAGGATTGTGTTCTCGCTCATCGGGCGCTCGCGTGTGCGCTCCCCGGGGAACACGTACCGACCGTCACCGGTGAGGGGCTTGATCTCCTCGAGGATGGCGACCGCCTGCCGCGATAGCGGAACGATATGCGGATCGCGCATCTTCATCTTCGGACCAGGGATGCGCCACTCCGCGCGCTCGAGATTGAACTCGGACCACTCGGCGCGCCGAAGCTCGCCCGGTCGCACGAACACGAGCGGCGCAAGCTTGAGCGCGCATCGGGTGACGAAGCCGCCCGAGTAGCCATCAACGGCGCGGAGCAGGTTCCCGACCGCGACCGGGTCCGTCAGCGACGCGTGATGCTTCACACGCACCGGAGTGAGCGCGCCCCGAAGGTCGCTCGCCGGATTTCGCTCGGCTCGACCTGTCGCGATAGCGTACCGGAACACCTGGCCACAGTTCTGCACGGTACGATGTGCGGTGTCGTTCGCGCCGCGGCTCTCGATGCGCCGAGCGATGGCGAGGAGATCAGTGGCCGTCACTTCGCCGACGTGCTTCGTCCCGATCCACGGAAACACGTTCTGCTCGAAGCGCACTCTCAGCCGCTCAGCGTGAGCCTCAGACCATGAGGGCGTGAACTTCACGATCCACTCTCGCGCTACGGTTTCGAAGCTGTGGACGCTCAGCCCTTCGCGCGTGGTCTTCGTCTGCTGCCGGAGCTCGCCGGGGTCGACGCCATTGGCGAGCTGCCTGCGAGCATCTTCCCGGCGGTCGCGCGCTTGCTTGAGCGAGACTTCAGGATGCAAGCCCAGCGCGAGAGTCTTGCGCTTGAGGTTGAACCGGTAGTCCAGGCGCCAGCTCTTCGCCCCGCTGGGGGTGACGAACAGATACAGGCCGCGTCCGTCAGCGAGCTTGAAGGGCTTGCTAGCCGGCTTCGCGTTTTTGACCTGAGTTTCAGTCAGCATGACGGTATCGCCTCCTCACCGGACGCCGATACCGTTCGCGATACCGTCACGAGCGGTCGGATTTCACCGAACCGCGCCGGACTCTCTCGGACCGTCAGCTTGCCGATCTCCCAGATCTTACAGGGGACATCGGACAAATTTGGATGCTGCTGGAAGAAGTGATGGAGCCAAGAATGGGAATTGAACCCACGACCTGCTGATTACGAATCAGCTGCTCTACCCCTGAGCTATCTTGGCGTCCTTCATGCCCGTGGGGGCAACGCTGCCTACCCAGTGGCTCGCGCGGTGTCAAGGCGAGCCTTTTGTAAGCTCGGCACGTCGCGCGCTAATCTAGAGGCTGCCAGTTGGCGTCCGGGAGAATCTCTTCCGGACCGCCACCGCCCTTGGCGACCAGGATGATTGCGACCACTCCGACGACGGCGAGCGCACTCGCGCCGCCGATGGCCCACCACTCCTTGTACCAAGGCTTGGCGCGGCTCATGCGCGCGTTGGTGGTCAACGACGCCAAGCCTGGCTCCATCGGATCGCCCGTCGTCAGACCTTCGAGCGCAAGCTCATTGGTGCCGCCAGTGCCGATGCCGCCCGGGGGGACCAATGAGGGCACGAGATTCGGTTGCGCCACCGGTTCGAGAGGAAGCTCGAAGCTCGGCTCGCGCGGCGGCGCTTCGAGGGGCACCAGCGCGAGGTTGTCACTCTTGCTCGATTGGAACGCGGGAGGCGCTCCCTCGACCTCGAGGGGCAGCGCTGCGATCTGTCCGGGCTTGTTCCCAAAGGCCGCCCGCATGTCGTAGGTCTCCCCGGGGTTTGCGCGTACCGTCTGCTGAAACGGCGGGTAGCCTGCGACGGCAACCGTGATCTGGCGTGTCCCGATCTTCACCTCGTAGTCGAGCGGCGCGTTGCCGACGACCTTGCCGTCGACAGCGACCTGCGCGTTGCTAACGTTCGAGGTCACGTGAATGACACCCGCGAAAGGCAAGAGGTCGGCGACAACCCTCTCCGTCTCGCCAGCCTTCACGGTCACTCTCTGTCTGAACTCGAGAAAACCCAGCTTGCGCACCGTAACCGTGCCGCTCTTGGCCTGCACAGGCTTGCTCTTGAGTGGCGTCTCGCCCAGCACCTGGTCGTCGAAGAGCACCGTCGCGCCCGCAACCGAGCTGGTGACTTCGAGGAACGATTTGTCAGCAGTCTTCGACTTGGAGGTCTTCTTCGGAGCAGACCCCTTGGCCGCGAGCACGTCCGGCGCGATCAAGAGATTCACATACAAGGCCACAAGGATGGCCGACACCCACCGCATCGTACCTCCGAGCTTACCACAACCGCGTCACCGCGGTCTTCGGCGGCCCTTACCCTTGGCTTTCGGCTCCGGAGGCGGCGCGACTGGCGCCTCGACCAACCCCACGCGAATGGCCGCCCCCTCGGCGGTGGCGATCTCGTCGAGGAATTCACGGAACTCCTCGTATTGGGCGGCGTCGAGCTGGTGCGCACGGATGACCAACCGTCGCGAAAAAAGAAGCGACTTGTCCCGCATCACGAAGCCCGATGCGTATTCCGCGAAAGGTTTGGAGATACGTACCTCGGGCAACATCTCACCCACGGCATACCCGAGTGGCAGCTCGATCTGGACGTTGGTGTCGAGCCACGCCGGCGCCTCGAGCAGAACGTCGTAACGGCGCAGTGAGCGAAAACGTCCCGGCAGAGCGGGTCCCGCGAAGTCGATAATGCGGGTGGTGTAGAGCTCGTCGTCTTCTTTTTGCGCCTTGGTCTCCACACTACCCCGGAGCTTCAAGGGTTTGTCCGCGTCAGCGATGTCGGAAATGGACGCTTTCGCGTACTTGAGCTCTCCCTCGTTGCCGTTGAGCACCTTGGACACCAGCTCGCGCGTTTGTTCGCCGGTCATACCGTCGACGATCTGCTGGCGGAAGTTGCGCGCGACGGCCCCTACGACCTCACCCGCCATGTTGCCGTGGACGCGGCCATCGACCTCGAACACGTAGCGAAACTCTGTGAGCGTTCGGTTGCGCTCGGGCTCGTCGATGGGCACGTCGACCCACCGTGACTTGTCCGGCAAGAACACGAGGGCTCGACCACCGGTCAGCTCGCTCGGCAGCTCACCGAAGCGGCAATATTTACAGAGCGGGTCGACGAAGGCGTAGCTCTCGCGCGCCACGCTACACAAAAGACCGCGACTCTCGGGATCCTCGGTACAGGTCGGGTCTGCCGCAACCCGGGCACCGACATCGACCGCGATGACGGCGCGCACGAACGGATAGAGCGCCGGAAAGCCCTCGAGCAACGGCGGTCCCACCGGCGAGGTGATGAGGGCGACGTAGGCCGGCAAGTCACCGCCCGCCATGGCTCCGGAGAGCATCGCCGCGGCGTCGCGGGTGCAGGCGGGGCTCGCCCCCGAGATCAACGCATCGGCGGGCTGAGGGCTCGAGCCAGCGAGCTCAATGGTCGCAAGGCCCCGCAGGTCGACACCACGCAAGGCGTCGCGGATACGCGCATACCGTGACTCGGCCGGACCCGACTCGGCCGGGGCATCGACGAGCGCAAACATACCTTCGACCTTGCGGCGAACGTCCTCCCAGCTCGCCATGCGCTGACGCTCACCACCAACCTCGGAGGAGACCGTGACGGTCGCAACCCAGGGACCGATACGCGCATCATGGGGCGCCGAGGGCTCGAAGTGGATCGGCGGAACATTGTTCTCGACGAAAACCAGGCGGTCGCGGCCGTCCGCCGCTGTCCGCCGCAGTGGATCGCGCTCGACGACTTTGTTGCCAACGCCAGTGCGCAGATCGACCTTCATGGCGGGGCTCGTGACGACCGAAAAGGTCGAACGCAACACGGGGAGGCGTTGCGCAAACACCCACGGGGGCACCATGTCGACGTCCACGTAGACGCGCTCGTAGGCAATATCGACGAGCCCGCCCACCTTCACATTAGGAACCTTCACTCGGAGGATTTTGAGCTCGGGGTGCTGCGGAAGATTCGGCCACGTGCCGATATCGAGCTCGTCGCGGTCGAAGGCCTCGATGTCCCCATCGGGGCTCACCGATTGCGCGTCGATGCGCGTCACGGTCGAGTATGCGTCCACGGGGAGGTCGATGACGCCGTACGCCAGGCCCTCCTTGTCGAGGATCTTGATGCGGCGCCGGTGCGTTAACACCGCGATGGCGCGTGCCGGCTCACCCACACCCGAGGTGGTACGATAGTCGAGGGTGGCCTCGTCTTCGAGGATGGCCGCCCCCGCATCAGGCCAATCGGACGCCGCAGGGCTGCTCGGAATGACCGGTGGGGGGAAGAGTCGAGGACCAATCCCACAATCCAGCAAGAACAGCGCAAAGAATGTGCAAACGACGCGTTTCACGTTAGGACTACATAGTCAAAAGCCACCAGGGAGCCAAACCCGAACGCGTCGCCGTAGGAAACATCATTGGCCATGACGGAAATCGAGGTTCGCGTCCGACAGCAAGGTAAGCCGTATCTTCGCGTACGGCTGCGCGCGTCGCCAGCGACCATCGGCCGCGATCCCGAGGCTGATGTCTTTCTCGACTCGACACATGTCTCGCGCGTCCACGCACGTCTATTCTTCGACGAAAACAGCATCCGCATCGTAGATGCCGGCAGCACCAACGGGATTCGCGTCGACGGTGTTCAGCAGGCGCGTGCCGATCTCGAGCCCAGCCACACCGTCACCATTTGTGACTTCGCAATCCGGGCCCGCTCCATCGCAGACGCCGAGATGCAGGAACAAGGCTCGCTTCCGGAGGGCTGGGACGAAGCCGACGACGAAGACGACGACGACGACGACACCAACGCAGGCCAAAAGGCGCCCAACACGCACGTGGGCGAGGCTCCCTTGCCTGCGACAGAGAACAGTTTGCCGTCAGTGAGTTTGCGGCTCGAGGACGTCGTCCATGAGCCATCGTTTCGGCCGGACACCGACATCGAGGACGAGGCGGACGCCGGAAACGACGAGGCGGACGACGACACCAATCGTGGGCTCGACGACGCGTACGAGGTCGTGGCCTCGCCCGCACCAGAGGACCCAGACTTCGATCCGGACGACGTCGACGCCGAACGCGTGCCCGATGACGTCCCCGCAATCATCAGCGTCATGCGAAACGCCGAGGCCCAACTCGAGACGTCGCGCATCAACCGCCGTGGCGTCGTGGTCGAGGTCCTCGTCTCGGTCGGCGCAAGGTTGCACGACGTGGCGTTGGTCAAACCTGGAGACACCTTTTGGTGGGGTAACGAGCCGTCCTTCCCAGAATCGTTGTGGACGGTGCCGGCGGTGGACCGTTTCCCGCTCGTAAGCCACCGCGACCCCGGCATCTACGATGTGCAGGTGCCGCAAGATTCGACCTGGAAAATGTTCCACCGCGGCGATCAGCGCGCCCCGACCTACCGCAGTGGCCCCCTGGTCGGCATGCGGGTCGCGGCTCGCGAGTTCGCCGAGCTGAGCTACGGTCCGTACACCATCTATGTGCGCTGCGTTTCGGCGCCCGAGCCGCTCGTGAAGCGCTTCGACCTACGGCGCTGGATCCCCAAGCCCGAGGCTGCCCTCGCCGCCGTGCTAGCGATGGTGGTGAACATCGTCGTTCTGGCGATGCCTGGTAACCGCCGCGAGTTCTGGACCACGCCGATCCCCAACGAGGAATACGTCGTGCGCGAGGTCGGCTTCCGTGACCGGCCGCCGGAGATACCTGTTCCAGAGCTCACCGCCGAGATCCCAAAAGACGCGATCGCCACGACCACGAACCCCGAGCTCGTCGCGCCGACACCGTCCGCCGCGGCGGACGAGCCGGTCACCGAGGCGCCGCCGGTCCCGATACGGCCGCAAAAAAAACAAAAGGCAGATCCGAATGCCGGCGTTACCACGATACAAGCTGCGCAGACGCCCAAGCAGGTCTCGATCGGCGACTTCCGCGTGTCTGGGCTCTTGCGCGGCGTCCCGGAGCCGATGATCGAAAAAGGCAAAGGTCCGCCAGTCTCGAGCGCCGCCGCGATGTTACGTAGCGACCGAGCCGGTAACAGCGCGAGCATCGTCGACAAGAGCGGTTTCGCCGGTTTCAACGTCGCGCCGCCAGGACGCTTGGACGGCGCCGAGGTGAAGATCGCCATCAATCGCCATGCCCGTGACATCCAGCGCTGTCAGGCATCCGAGCCCGATGCTGATGGCCGGCTCGACATGCAATGGACCGTCGAAGAGAACGGCAGCGTTCGCCCCGGTAGCGTCCGTGTCGTGCTCGATGAGTTGCGCTCCCAGGAGATGACGCGCTGTGTGCGTGAGGCAATCGGGAAGTGGATGTTTCCGCAGCCCAAAGGTGGCCCGGCGCTCGTGACCTTCCCGTTCCGCTTCAAGAACCAGAACCTCTGAACGAGCGTTCCCTGAATCTCGAGGGATTGCCTGTGATTGACGTGCAGTCATTCCCAGGTCGGGGCAGTCTTGTGGCTGGGGACGCAACTCGTCGCGGGTGCAGCCGATACGAATCGACAGACCCGCGATAATGCCCTGGCGCATTCGGATGCTTTGATGCTGCTCAAATACGTGCACGACGCGAGTCAGACAGCGCTAGCCCCGGCCCGCGCCGCGGCGGCCATGACGGGCGCGTTCTGGGGCAATGCCGCGAATCCGCTATCTCAGACACCAGGCGCGAGGATGATGGTGGCCAGCGCGGACCTCTTCGAGCGGCTTACCCGGGTCTATCCGAAGCCCGAATGGAACATCCCGTCCGTCACCATCGGTGGCCACGATGTTCCGGTCCGCGCCGACGTGGTCGACGAGACACCATTCTACCGCTTGGTTCGCTTCACCCGTGACACGAATGGCATCCGAAGTGACAACGCGTCCGCTGTAGCGGCCGACAGCCTGAAGCAGCGATTAGCGACACAACCTCGTGGTCTGCTGGTGACGCCAATCTCCGGGCACCATGCAACTCTGCTGCGCGGCACCGCGCGCGAAATGCTCAAGAGCGGTGACGTCTACGTCACGGAATGGAAGTGCGCCTCGACCGTGCCGGCGTCGGCGGGTGAATTCGGCATCGCGGCCAACGTAGCACACATCCGCCGCGCCCTCGCCGTGGCGGGCCCCGGTTGTCATCTCACCGCTGTCTGCCAGCCCTCCCCCGCCGCGCTCTGCGCCGTGGCTTTCATGAGCGAGGACCGCGACCCCTGCAAGCCGCGCTCCCTGACCCTCATGGCCGGCCCCATCGACACCCGCGTGAATCCGCAGGAGTGCAACACCTTCGCTCTCAAACATCCGCTTTCGCTCTTCAAGGCGAACATGTTGCATCTGGTCCCGCCTGGCCACGACGGGTGGGGGCGCCTCGTCATGCCGGGATTCCTGCAACAGGCCGGGTTCGTGGGCCAGAACTTCGCCAAACACGCCACCGCGTACAACGACTACTTCTGGGCCCTTGTGAGCGGAGCGCAGGAAGCGACGCAGAAGCACCGCGAGTTCTATGACGAGTACAACGCGCTGCTCGACATGCACGCAACCTACTACACCGAGACCATCGACATGATCTTCCAGAGGCATCTGTTGCCGAAGGGAGAGCTCGTACTCGACGGCCGTCGCGTGAACCTGGCGGCTATCACGGACGTCCCCTTGCTGATCGTCGAAGGAGGCAAGGACGACATCTGCGGCGTCGGCCAGACCTACGCGGCGCACACGCTCTGCACTGGCTTGCCCGAGTCGATGCGCGGCCACTACGTCGAGCCTGAAGCAGGACACTATGGCGTCTTCAGCGGCAAGGCGTGGCGCACGAACATCGCCCCCCGGCTCGCTGCCTTCCAGGCACAGTGGGACCAGCCACCCCACCAACGGGTCGCCTGAGCTCACCCTCGCCCTAGACAGCGGCGCGGTCGTCGACTACATGACGGCGCACGCGCGATTAGCTCAGCTGGATAGAGCGATAGCCTCCGGAGCTATAGGCCGCAGGTTCAAATCCTGCATCGCGCGCCTTTCAAAGCCCTCTCGGGGCATGGCTCTTTGACCCCCAGACCTAGATGGCACCAAGACCCATCTCAGGCTTGGGCTCGCGAGTTTCACGTAACCCGCGTTATCAGGCAACTGCCCTCGGCTCCTTCTCCAACCCCCGGGGTACCCTTCCCCGGTCGCAGACGCCGATACACGTCACACAGTGGCGCTCGTAGAGACTTGCGCGCATGCCTTTGGCCTCGAAATACGCCGCCGTGAGGCGGGCGCTTTCGACGTTCACCAAGGTCACGGCGGCCGTCGACCCGCGTCGCAACGCCGCACCGAGTACGTCGATGGCGTCGTTGATTCTCGCGTACGTCACTTTGGCGGCGTTGCCCGTCGAGCGCTTCGAGGAACCGCGTTCGTGTGGGACGCCGGTGCGCATCGGTCAGGTCGACCGCTTCGTTCTTGGCAAACGCGGCCAGTAAAGCGATCGGCATCGCGGCTATAAGCCGACCGCCCCAGGTTGCGAGAAGCGCTTCCGGCGCGAAGCTCAGCCCTGCAAGCCCGGCGCAGTAGCTTCACAGCGACGTGCGATGACGTCCAAAATATACGCCTGCGTGCTCGACATGATCCAATCCGTCCACCAGCGCGCGTAGGCGTTAAACCGCGTCGAGAGGCGGTGCCGACTCGAGAGCCTCAGCAACGTCCTACCTTCGTCCATTGCCGACAGTTCGTAGGTGCCCTGCAAGACGTCGAAGTAAGGCCCGCCCACGGTGACATGCTCATCGAGACCCGCCCGTGGCAGGCCCTCGGGCGGTGGTGAGATATCGAACGCCAGCAGGTGATGCTCTTCCCATTGTGTCACGGTCTCGACGAAGACGACGTCACGCTCGAACGTCGCACGTCGCACGGCGCCGACACCTACGCCGTCGAGCGTAGCAGCGATGGGTCTCGGGAACCCGATGAAGTGCACGAACGCGAACGAGTGCTCGTCGTCGGTTATGGCCGGAACACTCGCGATAGCGGACCAGACTTTGTCCAATGGAGCGTCAACCACGATTTCATTCGCCACGGTACGTGTCTCGTGAGGAGCCGGGAGCTTCGACTCGAATACCGCTACCATGAATGGTAAAGCCGCGACCGCCATCGCAGCCGGCGCGCGCATACGGTTCACCAAATGCCCGACGGCGCCACCAATGAGCGCAAGCACGGCGAAGATCGGCAGCCACAACCACACACAGATTAGACCCTCCCAAGCGAGGGCGAGCGCGGCGCCGAGGGTCGCGAACGCTGGCACCATGGCCTGAGAGGCCCGGAAGCGCTTTCGACGCCCGCCCAGCGCAACGCTGATGAAGCCGATCGCGAACGGAACCACGAAGATGAAGCCGATGCTCATCACCGTTAGCCAGTCATGCGACGAATCGTTGCCGTCCGCGAAAGCGATCCGGCACGCGAGGCCATACGCGACGCCGAAGATGCCACCACCGATACTCGTCCGTTTGCGCGCAGTAAGCTCGCGAGCAGACGGCGGCTCGTCGGTCGGTGCGCCGTCGCGCTCCGTACGTGTCTCGGGCGCGCGATATGGATTCGGTTCGTCAGTGCTCATGGAGGCCTTTTTGGGGAGAGGACACCGTATCATTTTTCGCAACGGCCCGGCCTGGACGCTCTAATGGGTCGAGCGACCCGCGCGCAAAAGGCAGGCCTAACGCACCGGCCGAAACCGGAGTGCACGGCGAGAGCGACCGCGCCGCCATCACCAAGCTCGCCGCTTTCGTCGACGCCCGCACCCTGGGAATGCTCGCTCTTGCTTAATGGCGGACAAAGTTCGGACTTGCCCGACGCCGCGGTCCCGGCAGCAATCGACGCGGAAGAAGCGCGCCTCACGCGGCACACCTTACGGCAAGCAATCTGGTTCGTTGGGAAGTCGCCGGGGCGCGCAACAGCCCGATGTCGGCAAGCTACGCGTGCCGATCGCGGCTACAGCCGCATCCTCATCGAAGACGGGAAGGACGGGAGCGGCTTCGGCGGCGACCTTTATCTTCGGCCCCTGCCTTTACCGATCATCGACCCAGAAATTCAGCTCGGTTTTCACCGTTTCAGCCAAGAGGAAGGTGGCGTATCGGCAACGCAAACACTCTGGCCGATCATGTTCGGCGCGCGCGTCAGCATTCCGGTCTTGCCGGTTTTCGTGGCGGGTCACGTTGGTTACTTGGTCAACCGCTACAGCGTCGATAGCTCGGACGGCAATCTACCGAACTTCGGTGAGACCAGCAGGGACTTTGGCTTCAACGTCGGTTGGGAGGTCGACAGCGGACCGGCGTGTCTCAAGGCACAAGCGGCCCAACCCACTGGATAGATGACCGATCTAGGTGATCACGATGCGCCGATCTTCGTGAGCACGATGGGCCGACGCGCGCACAGGGGCCACGAAACCGTTTGCTCGCATTTGGAGCTTCGTCGTTGATCAAAGTTCTATAGCGTACGGCACGATGTCATTGGTATCGCTCTTGAGTAAGCTCATCAGACGCGGATGTACGAAGAGTTTCTCGCGCCCCAGAGTGAACGAGCGCAAGACGCCGATGGTCTCGAGCTCGGCGAGATAGCGCGACGCTGTCTGCCGCGCGGCGATTTCTCGATCGACGAGGTCGGAGATGCGCGCGTAGGGCTTCTCGAAGATCACGTCGATGAGTTCGCGTGAGTAGATCTTCGGAAGGCGGTCGCGGACGTATCGTACAGCCTCTTCATAGAGGCCGCGCATTGCCGTGATCTTGGCTGTGGTCCAGCGGGCCGTCTGTGCTGTCGCGTCGACCATGAAAAGAATCCATTGCTCCCATGCCCGAGACCGGGTCACCTCGAGCAGCAAGTGATAGTAGCTGGCTTTGTTCGCTATAACGTATCTGCTAAGATAGAGCACTGGTAGCGTCAACAATCCCTGCTCTACGAGATAGAGGATGTTGAGAATACGACCCGTCCGGCCATTGCCGTCGCCAAATGGATGGATCGCTTCGAATTGGTAATGGGCAATTGCCATCTTCACGATGGGGTCGAGGGTGAGCGTCGGGTCGTGCAAGAACACTTCCCAGTTGCTGAGTAGGTCCTTGAGGAGCGCTTCGCCCTCGGGCGGCGTGTAGATGATGCGCCCCGTTACGTTGTCCTTGAGATTGGTGCCTGGCACGCGACGGATCTGCGCGTCGACCAGCTTGATCTGAGAGCAAACGTCGAGGGCCGTGGCGGTCGTGAGAGGTCGATGCGAAAGGGACTTGAAGCCCTCGTAAAGCGCGGCTCGGTAGCGTTGAGCTTCCTTGGTCGCAGAGTCGGCGGCCGCGTCGGCCGGATCGGGATGCTGAAAGAGCGCGTCCGCGGTCGTTACGATGTTCTCGATCTCCGAGCTCGCCTGCGCTTCGAGAAGTGGGATCGTGTTGGTGAGGAGCGCGGTGTTTGGCACAAGAGCAGACGCCTGTTTCAGCTCAGCGACAGCGGCGCGTGCCTCGATGCATGCCTTGAGGACAGCGCGTGTTTCACAGTCGGCTTGTGGCGGGAGGGGCGGAAGCGCGCCGTATGGACGTTCTGGCACCCACATGTTTAAATAATCGTCGTTTGTCGACATGTTTGAAAGATATGCCTATAGCGTGTACATATCAACGAGACGTGTACACAAAATCACACAAAACGTACACATCGCTAGCCGGTGGCAGGTACCTCCGCTGATAACGCGGGTTCCGTACACTCCGGCGCCCGACACTGGACAGGGGCCGGCGGCGGCTACGCGAGTAGGTACGCGGCGCAAGCGGCATCCGGGATGGTGACTCGTGTTGCCCGTCTTGTCGTTAGGATTGTTGCATAGAAACCGCTCTGCCATGCTTGTCCGGCATGGCGGATTGCGAGGCCGCTAAGTTGACGAAGCGTTACAGGGCACCCAAGATTTCGTCCGCTCGGTAGCCCCCCGGCGCCGGCACCAACCCCGGCCGCAGCCGAAAGCCCCTGTCCATTGTCAGACGCTGGAGTTTACGGAACCACCGTTATCAGGACCTCTCGGCTCCTTCTCCAACCCCCGGGGTACCCTACCCCGGCTGGGCGCGAAGGGCGCGATCAAGAGGCGCGCGCACAGCCACGGCGTAATACAGCCTCGCCAAAGCGAGGTCCTGGAAAGGGCCTTTTTGCTGCAGCCCACCCTGCAGCAAGGATGCAGCAAACCGTCGCCCATTCCTGACTACCGCATGGACACGTTGGACTTCCGCGCCCTGCCCGCTTCCAATCTTTCCAACGACTTGCGAACCGCTACCACTGGGTGGACGCTTTAGCGAACCGCCTCCGGAGCTACAGGCCGCAGGTTCAAATCCTGCATCGCGCGCCTTTCAAAGCCCTCTCGGAGCTTGGCTCATTGACCCCCAAGGCCACATTGATCCGTTTTTGCGGACAAGAGCAGCAACTAGCCGATCGGGTCGGGCCTGAAGGCCGAATGAATGCCCCTGACGCCCCATAGGCCCAGGCAGAGCAACCCAGCGGCTGCGCCGGCGGCGCTCGCTGGACCCAACAGACTCACCGCCGCAAATGCTCCCGCAGCAGTGGCGCCGAAACCAAGCCCCTTTCGGGTATCGAGAAAACTGATGATGCGTTCAGCGGCTTCGGGGGGAAGCCTTTCGAGCTGGTCGACGCTATAGCGGTCGCGCGCGTCGGGTAGTCCGATGAGCTCCCGTAGCGGTCCAGGCTTCACCAAATCGTGAACATCCCGCGCGTGATACTCTCCAGCAGCAACCCGATGCGTCGCGTTCATGGCAGAAACCTCTAGGCATGGCGCCCGGCTCGTCGCCGGCCGCGGGAACCATCACGGTTATCGGTGACGCCATGTCACAGTTGCGCCCATTCAAATAAGCGCAACGCGCCGCGAGCTCGCAGCCCCGGGCTGCAGCAAGCGACACATGTGCGCCAGTCCTCGCCCTCGGTTGACAAACACGCGCGATATGGTTGACACTGTCTACCACATTCAAGGGATCCATCATGACGCGCGCGAAATGTGCTGGCTGGTTGGTGTTGTCGTGGTCGCTGTGTTTCGGCGCTGCGCGCCTCGCTCGAGCTGAAGGCGCCCCGCCGATCCTCGGCACATGGCAAACCGAAGACGGCAAAGGGGTGATCCAGATGCGTATCGCGAGCGACGGCACTCTCGAGGGTGTGGGAGCGCCGGGAAAAGGCGCAGACCCCGAGCGTCGCGATCCGAACAACCCAGACCCCGCGCTGCGCCAGCGCTCCCTTGCGGGCGCTCGCATCCTCTGGGGATTTCGCCGCGACGACGACGACGGCACATCATGGAGCGCAGGTCACATCTACGACCCCGACAACGGCAAGACCTACGCGTGCAAGATGAAACTCGATGGCGACAGCCTGCGCATCCGCGGCTACGTCGGCATCTCGCTGTTTGGGCGCACGACGGTGTGGAAACGTCTCGTCGATGTTCCTCCGGCAAACCCATGAGCGCGATCCAGCTGATCGTCGAGCGCATGCCGCGACCGCTGCTGTGGGCGACCTTGGGACACGCCTGCCTTGCGCTTCTGTGTCTTGCCGCGCTGGGCTTGGCTGCCGCGCCGATCACGGGAGTCCACCCGGCTCTCAAGCCGCTCAAGTTTGCGGTATCGATCGCGATCTTTCTTGGCACCCTCGGCGTGTTGCTCCCAAGCCTTTCCATCTCCCCCACGATGCGCACAGCGCTGAGCTGGTTGTTCGTGCTCACCATGGTGGCTGAGATCGTGCCGATCGTCGGCCAGAGCATTCGCGGCACGACCTCGCACTTCAACACGCGGGGCTCGCTCGACGCAGCGAGCTGGCGATTGATGATGCTGGCGATCGTCGTCGCGACCATCGCCATGGCGTCGGTCACCTTCGTCGCGACGTTGCGCCCGCTCGTCGCACGCGACGGCGAACCGATGGAGCGGCTCATGATGTACGCCTGGCGCGCTGGTCTTTGGTTGCTGCTCCTAACCCCGGTGTCCGGCTTCGCCATGGGAGGTCGACTTCAGCACTCTGTCGGCGGCGTCGACGGGGGGAGCGGTCTGCCATTCGTCAACTGGAGCACAAAGCATGGGGACCTTCGCGTCGCGCATTTCTTCGCGCTCCACGCCCTTCAGATCATGCCCCTCGTCGCGTGGCTCCTGTCGCGGCTCGCCTTTGCGTCGTGGGTGCGCTGGGGCGTCCTCTCGAGCGTCGTTTTCGGGACCAGCGCGCTCTGTATCGGGACTCTCGCGCAGGCCTTCGCGGGGCGGCCGTTCATGCGCAGCGGTAGCGTACGCCCCATGTCGGACTCGGGCCCCGCTAGCTGACGCCGTGCCGGCGGCGCCAACCTGACAGGCCGTCGCCAAGGCTGTGCGGCTGTCACGCACGGCAGGACGATAATCGTCACCATGCTAGCGCCAGTGTCGACCGCTCGACCCAAGGTCGCCCTGCCAGTGGCCTCGCTGTTTCAGTCCGCGCATGCTGTCGTGCCGGTCGAGACCTACGAGTCGTATGGCAACGCCATCGCGCTTGCCCAAGCTGTCGTCCGCGACATCGCGCTGGTGACCGCGCGGCGGGGACCGCTCGTGCCAGCCTCACGACTGGATCGCTGGATGGATAGCGCTCTTGTCCGACAAGAGATCATGCCCCAATCGATCGCTGCCGGCGGCTTGGGCAGCTTGATGTTGTTGCCGGCGGTCTGGTTGCACAGCGGCCCCTGGACAAACCCGATCCCCGCCGCTGTCTACTGGGCGCTCGGTGGTCTGTCGTTCGTTGCGTTCTGCGCGGGAATCTATATGCGCCGCGCCGATGTCCGCATCGCCAAACACGAGGCCCGTGTCGCGAGCGAGCGATTCAGCGTGAGCGACATCGACGCCATGCTCGCGAGCTTCCAGAAGGCTCCTGCAACCCTGCAGGCGGTCACGCGCCACGCCATCGCAGCGCAGATGGCTCCGCTCCGCAGGCTCATGGAGGCTGAAGCTCAAACGCGACTCGACTCCATACTTGCAGGCGAATCGTACGTACACTCCGAGGCCCGCGTGGCAGAGGTTGCCCGTCTGGCCATGGCTCTCGTGAGCGAGCCGCCAACCCCAAGCCTGATTGCACGCGTGAAGCGCGTGCTCGCCGAAGCGGCAGGTCCTGGCGAGCGCTGCGTCATCGCCGCTCGACTCGAGGGCTTACTCGGCCCATCGCTGAACAGCGCACGCGACCCAGCCGTCGCGACGTTGCGCGACACCATCGCAACGGCCAAGCGCGACGACACGCCGACCGCCTAAGGCGGCCTCAGCGGTAGGAGAGCCAGGTGAGGTCGGAGCCGCGCGCTGCGATGAAGGCGTGGAACTCGGGCTTGGGGTCGACGACAAAAGCGCGCGCGGTTGCGCGCGCGAGCATGGGAGTGTCGGTCGACTGGGAGTCACCAAAGACGAACAGCGGTGAGCGACTAACGTAGGTGTCACACGCGAGGTGCTTGCCGTAGAGCTTGACGTCGACGGCGCGTCCTGTGGCACGACCGTCGACAACTTCGAGCTCGTAGCCGTGGACGTGCTCCGACTTGATGCCCAGATAACGCGCGCCGACCTTGGCGACGAACGCGAGCCCGAGCGTAATGATGTGCGGCTCGACGCCGCGCTCGCGCAGCGTGGTCACGATGGCGGCTGAGCCCGCGTCGGGGGTGCCGAAGAACCGCGTCGCGTAGGGTGCCTTGCCAGGGGCGCCGTGCGCGAAGAGGTGCTCCGCACAAGCGTCCAACTGGGTCACCGGCATGCCGCGCATCGCGGCGAGGACCATGAAGAAGAATACGGGGGGCGGTAACTCTCCGGCGTGGACCTTGGTCGCAGCGAGCTCCATGATGGCGTTGCTGCTCTTCCCACCGAAGTCGCTCTCCCGTTGCCCCGTGCCACGCGCCAGGATGCTCGCGAGCCCAGGCGCGTTCGCGTCGGGGAATTTGGCCATCGCCAGCGCGACTTCGACGAAGTCGCCCAAGACATCCCCGGCGGCGAGCGTGTTGTCGAAATCGAATACCGCCGTTGGCTTGATGCGCGCGCGAACGAGCGGCCCAACGTCGATGCGGCGCAGTGCCTCGACGAGCTCGGGGGCAGATAGCTTGCGCGCCGGCGCCTCGAAGCCAATCGAGGCAGTAGTACCCGGCCCGACTCCCGAGCGACGCAGGCGTGTGCCGGCGTCCGTCATACCGGCGAGGTCGAAGACCGGCCTGCCCGCAAGATGCGCGGTGAGCATTTGCTCGGGGGTCGAGAACGGAAGAACGGCCGCGCGACGCGCAGGCGCCGCTCGCGTGAGAGCTGGGGTCGAGGAGGCAAGCGTTCGCTGCGTCGCGCGAAGTACGGCCGCCCTGGGGACGCGTGGTCCGGCTGGTGGCGCAAGAGGGGCGCGAAAGCTGTGTAGGCGAACCGACATTCATGCTCCCGATGGAGCTGTGACTATCGGCAACGCGCGCAGGGCGTGTCGTGTTCTCCGATGTGTGCAGTCTGACGCGCACACATGCCTTACCCGCCGGCATCCGTCGGATCGACGCAACCAAGCCTTAGCGAGCCGCGGGGTCAGGCCCCGTCGGCCGTGTAGCTCGAGCGCTGGTGCAAGGCGCGCTTGGCAGACAGCTCGGAGCTACCGAGCAGCAAGCACAGCGGCTCGGTCACTGGGACCAAGCGAAGCACGCTTACCACGCCTAGCTTGGTGGCCGCGCGACGAAGACCGGCCCGTGTGCTCGCGTCCGGCTCGTCCTTCGCACGTTTCCAGCACATCGCGGCTCCCGCGAACAGGGCGCCCGGTCCGACAAACGGCGCGGCGCCGGCAAACAGAGTGGTCTGGGCTGCCTGTCGCGCGACGTTCGTGGCGACAGGGTCAGTAACGTCGACGGGATAGACCGCGTCGCCCTTGGCATGCTGGACGCGCACATCGACGCGCTCGTGGACTTCCGTCGTCGGCAAGTAGCGCTCGACGGCCTGGGCGACCCCCGCGACGCGGCGAGCCCACGCCCCCTGGACGGGCAACGCCTGCGCTGGCGACGGGGCGCTGGGGCCACTGTGCTGGCGCTTGAAGTCTGCAACAACGGATGCCGTCAAAGCGACTGCTTCGGCAAGGCGCCCGCCGACCGGAAGGTCACCAACCGCGACGATCTCTCCGGCCGGGATCGCTCCGCTCTGCATGCGCTCGTGAACGTGAACGATCGCGGCTGCCTTGGCGAAATCGAGCGGTGCGAGCGTGGATGCGGCCATGGTGCGTGCGTTATCGCGACGACGGTCGCTCAGGTTGCCCTGTCGCAGTGACGGTCCGGCACCCGCAAGTCGCCTCTGCGAGGCGACTCGATGTCAGGCAGCGAGTCGGATAGGCTCCGCGATGCGCCGGCGGGCCCGCGTCGTTGGGCTTCGCCTTCGCGGCGCGATCGAGGAACTCTCTGAACCAACCGACCAATCGCCCGCATCAGGTGCTCTTCGCGAGTCTCGCGGGCACCACCATCGAGTTCTTCGACTTCTACATCTACGCAACGGCCGCGGTCCTCGTCTTCCCGACCCTGTTCTTTCCCGCATCGGAGCCGACAACCGCGACCCTCGCGTCGCTTGCCACGTTCGCTATAGCGTTCTTTGCCAGGCCGATCGGCTCGGCCTTGTTCGGGCACTTCGGTGACCGTATCGGGCGCAAGGCGACCCTGGTGGCGGCGCTCCTGACGATGGGCGTCTCGACGGTGGTCATTGGACTGCTCCCCTCTTACGCGTCGATTGGCATCGCTGCACCCGCGCTGCTTGCCCTGTGTCGCTTCGGCCAGGGCATAGGCCTCGGCGGCGAATGGGGCGGCGCGGTGCTGCTTGCCGTCGAGAACGCACCGCCGGGGAAGCGCGCCTGGTACGGGATGTTCCCGCAGCTCGGCGCCCCGCTGGGCTTCGTCTTGTCGGGAGGCTCGTTTTTGCTGCTGTCACGCCTGCTCAGCAATGACGAGTTCTTCGCGTTCGGTTGGCGCATCCCGTTCGTGGCGAGCAGCGTGCTCGTGCTCGTGGGTCTCTACGTGCGTATGACCCTGGGCGAGACGCCGGTCTTTCGCGAGGCGATGGAGCGCGGGGAGCGGGTGCGGGTGCCAATCGTCGCCGTGTTGCGTGACCATGCACGATTGGTCGCGGCAGGGGTTCTCGCGTCGCTCGCGACCTTCGTCATCTTCTACCTGATGACCGTTTTCTGCCTCGCGTACGGAACCACAGTGCTCGGCCACTCGCGCGATTCATTCTTGCTGATGCAGCTTGCCGGGATGGTCTTCTTTGCCCTCACCATTCCTCTCTCGGCTCACCTTGCCGAACGTGGCCGCAAGCGGGTGCTGATGGGGGCGTCGCTCGCCATCGCCGCGTTCGGGTTGGTCTTCGCCCCACTGTTCGCCGCCGGAACCATCGGCGCCCTACTCACCATGGTCGTCGGCTTGGCGCTCATGGGGGCGACATATGGACCACTCGGGACCGTCCTCTCGGAGATGTTCCCTCCCACTGTACGCTATACCGGAAGCTCGCTCACGTTCAACCTTGCCGGTATCTTCGGCGCGTCGCTCGCGCCGTATGTGGCGACGTGGCTCGCGCGCGAGTACGGACTGGCCTTCGTCGGCTACTACCTTTCGGCGGCAGCGATGTTGACGCTCGTCGGCTTGGCGGCGACACCCGAAACCAAGTGAGTCCGTCGGTCGCGTGCCCCGGCGTCCCGGGTGACAATGTGCCATCGCCCGCCCAGAGACCATTCGGCTAGCGACGCCGATAAACGCGCGCTCATGAAGCTCGAGCGTCAACGTCCCGTTCTCCCTGTCGCCCTCCCGGCCCCGCTTGCTCCATCGGGACCGGCTCGCAATCACGACGTCCCGCGCAGCGCCAGCGAGACACGCGTCATTCGCGATCCTCGTCCGCAAGCCGTGCGTCCAAGCCTCCGCGAAGCCATGCGACGAGCCGAAGACAGGCTAGAGGCGTGGCTGAACACGTCATCGGCACCGCCCAGCGTTCAGTACGCGGTGCTCTTCGAGGGCCGCCTGGTCCACAGCGCCGCGCTCGGCAAGAAGAACCTCGAGACGGGTGAAGCCACCTCGAACGACACGCTCTATAGCATCAACTCGATGAGCAAGTCGCTGACTGCGGCCGCCATCATGCAGCTGGTCGAGCGCGGCAAGCTCTCTCTCGACAGCAAAGTCATCGACATCGTGCCCGAGTTTGCGTCTGTCGGCGGCAAGAAGAACCTCGTCGCGAGCATCACCGTCCACCAGCTCCTGTCGCACACGGGGCGGCTGAGCCGCGACGCCGCCCTCGCCTACTGGCAACCTGGCGAGTTCTGGGAACGCGGCTCGTGGCCGACCTGGGCCGAGGTCGCAGAGCAGCTCCCGAAGGCGCGCGTTCTGGCGAACCCCGACAAACAGGTGAAGTACTCGAACTTGAGTTTCATGCTGCTCGGCGAAGTCGTCAGCCGCGTCGCGGGCGAGGCGTACGAGAGCTACATCGCCGCCAACATCCTGAAGCCGCTCGGTATGCACGACACGGCGTTCACCCTCGACGACGCCCAGCTCGCACGTTGCGCCATGGGCTACGAACAACCGTTCGTGAAAGGGGACACGACGGAGCGCGGGCTCGTACCGCTCTTGCGGAGTCCTGGAGCAATGGGCCCGGCCTCTGGCTGTCGCTCGACCGCGACCGATGTCGCACGCTGGCTCGCGTTTTTGCGCGACCCTGCGCGTACTCCGGGAGTGTTGGCGCCAACAAGCGTCGCCACCATGCGCAGGACCTCCGCCGTCGACGACACCTCCGACTCACAGTTCGGCTATGGACTCATTTCCCTCTCGCTCAAGATCGGTACCCGCGCTTTCGGACACACAGGGAGCGGCCTCGGCTTCGCAAGTGTCATGCGGATGACCACCGACGGATCGTTTGGTGTCGTCGCGCTCACGAACGATTGGAGCCTGCAGCAAAACCGCGCCGTCGACATGGTCTTAGCCGAGCTCGTCGACGTACCGCGCGCCGCGCCCGCACCGGGTGCCGAGCCTCGTGACCCAGCATGGGCCCAGCTCATCGGCCTCTATCAGCGCAGTGGCGGCAACAAGCGCATGGTCACGACCAATGCGAACGGCGACCTCGTCATCAGAGGCGGCCCGCTCCTCACGCCCGTGCCGGGCAAGAAGGACACATTCGTCGCGAGCGGCGACGCGCGCACCGGGGACAATGACGAGGAGTTCTTTTTTCTGCGCGACGCGGCCGGCAAGGTGACGCATATGCTGGTGGGCGGAATGACGCTCGAGCATTCGCAGCGCGCCGAAAAACGCATTGACTAGCCGACGACGTTCGCGCGAATCACATTACCGCCGTGCAAGAGCTCTTTACCGACCCACAAACCTGGGTCAGCCTCGCTGCGCTGACCGCGCTCGAGATCGTTCTCGGCATCGACAACATCGTCTTTGTCGCCATTCTCGTCGGCCGCTTACCGCAGGCGCAGCAGAAGAGTGCTCGCTTCATTGGTCTCGGCGCGGCACTGGTAGGGCGCCTTGCGCTGCTCGGCGCGGTGAGCGCCTTGATGGCTCTGACCAAACCGTTGACGCCAGAGGTCATGGGGCACGCCTTCTCGGGACGCGACTTCATTCTCCTCGGGGGCGGCCTATTCTTACTCGCCAAGTCGACGCACGAGATCTTCGCGCGCACCGAGACCGATCACGGTGAACCCAAGGAGCGCTCGAGCGGCTTCGCCAGCGTCATCATCCAGATCCTCGCGCTCGACCTCGTGTTCTCCCTCGACTCCGTCATCACCGCGGTCGGTATGGCGCAGCGCATCGAAGTCATGATGGCTGCGGTGGTCATCGCGGTCATCGTGATGGTGGCGTTCTCCGGAGCCGTGTCGCGCTTCGTCGACCGACATCCGAGCATGAAGATCCTTGCTCTGGCCTTCCTGTTGCTCATTGGGGTCATGCTGGTCGCCGAGGCCCTCGGCCAACACATCAACCGCGGGTACATCTATTTCGCTATCGCCTTCTCGCTAGGCGTCGAGATCCTCAACATTCGGGCGCACAAGGGCGAGGCTCGCAAGAACGTGACGTGAGCCTGAGATCGGCTTGGTACCGCGCCGCTGCGCCGGTACATTCGAACCATGGCGCGTGAGCGGACAGCCACACAGGAGCTCGAGGGCGTCCTGGATTTGCTGAACGAAGTTCAGCAGGCCTCCGCGTCCGCCAAAACGGCCCCTGAGCCGCCCCCGCGTCCTCGCCCCAAGACACCAGACAAGCCCCTTCCGGGCAGTCTTTTCGACCCGGTGCGCGTCGACGGCGAAGACCAGCTCGGGCGTACCACCAGCGAAGAGAAGATCGCGATCCTGCGCAAGAAGGTCCGTGCTCTAGAGGACAGGATGCAGTCCGTCCGCGAAGGGTGGACCGCCAAAGAAAACGAGCTCGACGAGGCCCGCCAAGAAGCGCTGCGCGAAAAAGAGCTGCGCGAGGAAGCGGAAGCAAGCGTGAAGAAGCTCAACGCCTTCCTGCAAGCCAAGAAGCAAGAGGTCGAGGCCTATCACGGTAGGGTCCAGGAAGCGCTGCGCGAACAGATGCGCCGCGACCAAGAAGCGCTGCAGGAGGCAGCGAGGCGAGAGCAACAGGCGCGCGAGGACGCCGACCGACGCGAGGCGCAGGCGCGACAGGAAGCCGACCGACGCGAGGCCGAAGCGCGCCGAGAAGCAGCCCGGCGCGAGCAAGAAGCGTTGGAGGATCACGCGCGCCGTGAGCGCGAGGCGCTCGAGGAGCACACCCGCCGCGAACAACGCGTCGCCAGCGAACGCGCGCGTCGCGAGCGCGAGCTCGAAGAGAGGCTCGAGCGTGCCGAACGCGCGGAACGCGAAGCGATCGAGCGTGAAAAGGGCACGCCCCCGCCGCCGCCGCTCCTGACCGTGGGAGATGTCGAAGAGCTAGCTCAGTCGGTGTCCCTGGCGGGTCGATGCATCGCCGACCTTCTCAAGGGACGGCTACGCGATGACGAGTGGGAAGCGAGCATGCGCGAGGCGCTCCGCGTCCTAAAGTCGAGCCACGCGCTGTTGGGCAGCATACTCAAGGACATGCGGTAGGCGACACGCGACCCGTCGGCCCCCGCCAGTGTCGCGCAGGTGTCTGAAAACACGGAAGAATGAGCGGTCTTGCGAGGCTCGGCCACACGCCGCGCCGCACGCAACGATGCGTCGGCAAACGGCGCGAGCCCTCCGGACACCCGTGTGGACACATCAAATGACGTCTAACGGTCGATAAGCCCGTTCGGGGCATTTCCTTACATGCGTGCGTTCTTCTTGAGCTTGGTCGTGTTGCTGCCGCGGTTGGCATTTGCCACCTGCGAACCCACCTACGCTCGCTCGGCGGTCCGTGCGCAGATTACCCAGGAATCGATCGATACGGCGCTCCATGCAGCCGATGCCTTGCTCCCAGACGCCATCGCTTTGCCGGCGATCGACCGCACGGTCTTCGAATGCGGTGGGTGGTTCGACGATGTGGCGATTCACGCGAGTGGCGCGGAGGTGCGCGCATCGCTCGACGAGGTCGAGGTCGATCTTCGCCCTGGCACCATCAACCTGCGCATCGCCGGCGCCATCAACGTTTCCGCGTTCCTCGAGCTAACCGTGTGCGCGCTGCCGAACACCGCCTGTAACGTCGCCCTCGACATCGACCACTTCGCGGTGAACGCCCAAGCGCGTCTCGGTGTAACCGACTGCGTGCCCGAGGTCGTCGTCGACTCGGTCGAGCTCTCCATCGAGAACAACGCCGTGACTCTCGACCTCGCGACCTGCGGGCTCTACGGCTCTATCCTCGCGGCCGTCCATGACACCGTACGCAACGCCCTCCTCGACTACGTCCGCGATGACCTCGCGGCCAATCTTCCGTCGATGTTGAATCAACGGATCGCCGACACCACCACTGGCCTCGTCGATCGCGACATCTCGTTAGCGCGCCTGCAGTTCCGGGCGCAGCCCCGCGTCATCAGCGTCGAAGACGACGCGCTCATCCTCGATTTCGACCTGGATGTGCAGCCAGCTACACGCAGTAGCTGCGTCGACGCGAGCGCACTCGAGGCACGCCCGACTCCCAGCGCGACCCCAATCGCGCTACCTAGGGGCACGACGGCGATCGGTGTGGCCGACCATTTCGTTCAGCGGGTCATGGACTCCGCGTGGGCGGCTGGCTGGCTATGCTTCGACACCCGGACGACCGATGTCGGCATCGGCGACGTCCTCGACGGCACCCTACCCGGCTCCCGCGTCGATGCACTGGTCGTCGCGCGCCGGCCACCCCGCTTCGTGACGGGCGACGATGGTGGCGGCGTCGTACTTCAGGTCGAGGATCTGCACGGCGAAGTCGCGATCCGTATGCCATCGAACGAACAGTACTCGGCGAGCTTCGACACCGGCGTGTTCGTTGGCGCGGACGTCGCCGTGCGCGATAGCAAGCGCCGTATCGTAGTGGCACCAAAGAGCATGGGGATGGACGCTCTCGCGGTCCAAATTGGGCGCGCAGACCTCAACCTCTCGCGGGCCACCATGGCGGGCTTCGTCGAGGCGGCCGTGATGCCGCGCTTCTTGAGCTCTCTGCGCGAGATGCCTGTTGCGGCGAACGTGTTCACGTCGACCCCGCTCGCTGTGGCCATCGACGAGGTTCGTACGAGCGCCGCCGGAATCGTCGCTTCGTTCTCGCTGTTTAGTGCTGGTCCGGACGACAACCCGCCGCGCACGGCCCTCGCCGACGCGCCCCGCTGCCCGTGTGGCCCCGAGCTCGAGCTGCTGGCCGAGTCGGCCGACGACAAGACGCCACCAGGTTTCATCCATCACCTGGTCGCGATCGATGGGGTCGAACAGACAGACGTTCACGTCGGCAATACCATCAGCTTGAGCGGCCTCATCGGCGGCCGACACGAGTTGACGATCTACGCGCGAGATCTCTCCGGAAACACCGACCCGTCCCCTGAGACGGTCATCGTGGAGATTGACACCACGCCCCCAGTTGTCGTCGTGCGCGACAGCCCCCGCGGCATCATCGCGACGGGCGGCACGATCTTGCGCGTCGATGCTGACGACAACCTGAGCAAAGCCGAGGACATCGTCGTCGACTATGTGATCTCCGCCGTCGGCCGTCGCGCCGAGGACGATCGGGAGCTCGCGCGTGGCAGACTGACGTCTGCCGGCGTCCTGGAGCTCGGAGGTCTACCCGACCTCTCCACGGTTCGCGTGCGTCTGACCGCCACGGACCAGGCAGGCAACGCCGCGACCTTCGTCCAGAGTTATGCGGTCGTCGACGAGCCCGGAATGGGATGCAACGCAGCCGGTGACGTTATGCCGCTCGTCGTATTCGCCATCGCTGGCGTGGTCGTGTGCCTGCGCCGAAGGTCGACGTGCTAACGACGGCCCTCGTTGCGGTCCTCGTCGCATCTCCGGCTGGTGGCGTCTTTGCCGGCCCAACGCAGGCGAATGGCTCCACGATGTATTGGGGTCCTGCGGTGCTCGGCATGCTGAAGACGCCACACGCCGTCTTCATCGAGGCTCGCGCGAGCTACATCCGCGTGGGCTACCAGCGCGAACCAGAGGATGCGAGTGCGGAGCCGCTCTATCCGCGCGAGCAATTCGGCATCATCTCGCCGGTCGGCGCCTTGACCGCGGTGGCGAGCACCCCGTGGCCGGAGCTGCGCGTCTTCGCCGGCGTCTTCAGCCCAACCACCGCAGGTACGCGATGGCGCTCAGATGGCCCGACCCGCTATCACGTCACCGACAGCACCGCGTTTGCCTACGCGGCTCCGCTTGGTGCGGTCTGGAGGGCAACTCCAAACATCGCGCTCGCCCTCGGTGGCGGCCCCATGTTGGTGTCTCTCGACCAGCAGGCCTCCTACGACTTCGGCGCTTATGCGAATCGCGCCCTGCCGTCCGGCGCCCAGCTCTTCCCCTTCGAAGATCCGGAGCTCGAAGGTCGTCTCGAGCTCGACTTGCACGGTTGGTCGACCCTGGTGCTTGCGAGCGTCTACGCCAAGCCAACCGACAACCTCGCAATCGCGGTCAGCGGCTTTCTCCCTCAAACGCCGCGCCTGGGCGGACGCCTGGCGCTCGTCGCGCCATCGTCCCTCGCCGGGGCTGTACCTGCGCAGATCGCTAACCCTACCGCCGACTTCCGCCTGACCTACCCGATTCCTTGGGCGGTGAACGCCGAAGCGGAGTTCACCACGGGACGCATGACCTTCGCGCTGCTCGGACAAATTCAGGGAAAGAGTCGGCAGCGTCTCATCCTTGGCCGCGTGATTACCTCCGACAGCGCCCTTCTCCGTGGCGACCAAGTCTCGGTGCGCGAGTCGCGGAACGAATACACGGTGGGGCTACGCGGCAGCTACAAGCTCGATTCGGGAATCGAGCTGGCGTCGCGCTTCGACGTCACCCCGCGAAACACCCCTCGCGAGGCAATCAGCCCGCTCAATATCGACTTCACCTTGTTCGAGCTCAACCTCGGCGCCCGCCTTCCCGTCACCGAAGACATCACACTCGAAGCGACGTACGGAGCCGTGCTCGGCGTGCCCGTGCGGGTCGAGGCCTCGATATTCAACCCCCGGGCCGACACCCTTTCTGGATTCGCGCTGCCGTCCGCTCGGGGTGACTACACGGTCTGGGCGCAGAAGCTCGTCATCGGCTGCAATGTGAGGTTCGGGGGCTGACATAGGCGCAGGCAACCTCGTCGCGTGGTCGAACCGATAACGCAACCAGGAGGCCCTTTCGATTGCGGACCCAACGACCACGTCGCGTCATCCAAGCCACGGCACGTAAGGATACGACTCCAACGTGGGCCCCCGCTCGGAGACCGCTGGCGCGGACAGCCCCGGCGCTTCAAGGCTCTCCGCAAAACCCGGTCCGATACCCCTTGGGGCCAACACTCGGCGTCGTCCTGAGTCGGCTAGCGCCGTCGTCGCGCGAACCCGTCGGTGGCGCCGCTTGGGTCGCGGCCACTCGGTTTGTACCCCTCATGAGCGCCGAGGTGGTAACGAAGCTCATCGCCACGGTACGACGCCATGTGCGCGATGGAGACCAACCCGTGGTCGTCCTCGATCTCGACTACGCTCTGTACAACAACGACCCGCGTATGGTCGCAGTCCTTCGCGAGTGGGCCGCTACCAAAGACGCCGATGCCTTTCCCAAAGCCAAGAAAGCGCTAGCGATGCTCCGCGAGGAGCAGGTTCGCTACGCCGCTGCGGACACGGTACGCGCGGCCGGCCTGAGCGCCGACGAGACCGACGCGGTCATGAAGGTGTTGCTACCGTTCTTCTTGAAGACGTTTCTCGACAACGCGCACACGGCCATCGACCCGGTCATCCCCGAGGTCGCAGACCTGACGCGTCGCCTCGCGGATGCTGGCGCGCGGGTCGTATTCTTGACGGGCCGCGTCGCGAGCGACCAGGGCGCGGGCACACTCGAAGCTCTGACCCGTGACGGCTTCGCTCCCGACAATGAACGCTACTTTCTCTTCCTGAAGCCGATGGCTAAGCGCCCCGATGGCTCGAAGTACGCTGACGCGGACTTCAAGCGTGACATCAAACCCGAGGTCGACAAGCTCGGAACCGTGGTCGCTACCATCGATAACGAGCCGGCCAATGTCATGGCCTTCGTTGCCGGCTACCCCAACGCCATGAACGTTTTCGTTGATACGAAATGGAGCGACGCCAAGGTCGAGCCGGGCGATGGCCTCTACCGCTACGTGCCACGGCTGGCGTGGAAGTGACTCCTGACGCTGCAAGCCGCCGCTATCGTCCACCAATAGGCTTGGCCACCCATGGCCCTTCGTGGTTTAGGCCATGGCCGTCGTGGATAGCTATCGATTCGAACGTGATGACCGTGGTGAGTGGAGCGTACGCGTCCGCATTCGCAGACACGAGCTGCTAAACGCACCCTTGATCAACAAGAGTACCGCCTTCACCCAGGCCGAGCGCCAAGAGCTCGGTCTCGACGGCCTTTTGCCGCCGGTTGTCTCGACCATCGAGCAGCAAGCCGATCGCGCTTACCACAATATCGCCCGCAAGACGGACGCCCTCGAGCGCTATATCGGCATGGGCGCCTTGCAAGAGCGCAACGAGGTGCTCTTCTATCGCGTGCTCCTCGACCATGTCGAAGAGCTCATGCCAATCGTGTACACACCAACGGTCGGCGACGCGTGCCGCCGCTTCAGCCACATCTTCCGGCGCGCGCGCGGCGTATGGGTGACGCCGCTGCATCGCGGACGCATCGCGCAGGTGCTGGCCAATGCGTCGGCGGGAGACACCCGGCTCATCGTGGTCACTGACAACGAGCGCATCCTCGGACTCGGCGACCAGGGTGCCGGCGGCATGGGTATCCCCATCGGCAAGCTCGCGCTCTACGTGGCATGTGCGGGCATCCACCCGTCGCAGGTTCTACCCGTGAGCCTCGACGTCGGCACAGACAACGCCGAGCTGCTGGCGGATCCGCTTTATGTTGGCCACCGCGCACCCCGCTTGCGTGGACCCGAATACGACGCGCTCGTCGAAGAGTTCGTCATCGCGGTCAAGCAGTGTTTCCCCCGCGCGATCCTGCAATGGGAAGACTTCAAGAAGAACAACGCAATCGCCCTGCACGAGCGCTATCGGAGCCGCCTTGCTTCGTTCAACGACGACATCCAGGGCACGGCCGCCGTCGGCCTCGCGGCGGTCATCGCAGCCGGCCGAGCGAGCAACACATCCCTCATCGACCAGCGTGTGGTCATCATGGGAGCTGGGGCGGCTGGCGTTGGCATCGCGCAGCTGCTCGCCGATGCGCTGCGTCGCGCCGGCAGGAGCGAGGCGCAGATCAAGGCGAGCATCGCCGTCCTCGATAGCCGTGGTCTCTTGGTCGGTGACGACCCGCATCGCGACGCGCACAAGCAGGCCTTCGCCTGGTCACGCGAGCTCGCCACCAGCTTTGCGCTCGACCCAAAGAAGTCCATCGGGCTGGCCGAGGTGGTCGCGTCGATGAAGCCAACAGTGCTCATCGGAACCACCGGGCAACCAGGCGCATTCGATGCCGAGGTCGTTCGCACCATGGCGCGACACGTGACGCGGCCGGCGATCTTCCCGTTGTCGAACCCCACCAGCAAGAGCGAAGCCACCGTCGCCGACTTGGTGACCTGGAGCGGCGGCCGGGCCCTCGTGGCGACAGGTAGTCCGTTCGCGCCCGTCGTCCATGACGGACATCGCATCGAGGCCGCGCAAGCGAACAACGTCTACATCTTCCCCGGCGTCGGTTTGGGCGCCATGGTGGCCGAGGTCCGTGAAGTGAGCGACGCCATGTTCAGCGTCGCCGCGAGCGCCGTTGCCAACATGGTCGACACCACCGACTTCGCGCGTGGAGCCCTTCTTCCCCGCCTCACTCGACTGCGCGAGGTCGCTCGAGCGGTGGCGCGCGCCGTAGCGCTCGAGGCAGGACGCTCGGGCCTCGGCCGACCCATGTCCGAAGAACAGCTCGAAGCCGAGCTCGACCGTACGATGTGGAACCCCACTTATCCGAGCGTCGTCGCCGAGTAGGCCGATGCGACGCGGCGCGCGGCCAAAGCGACGCCCGTGTACGCCAGAGCGGTCATGAAGCTGACAACCCCAAGCGGCGGCGCGTGAACGATTCCGAGTAGGCTCGCGACTGCCATCGCCCAGGCGGCGGCCTCTCGGGCTCGACTGTCGCGCTCGGCGAAACACAGAAACGCCCAACCAACGGCGGTGAGTCCGCCACCGCGGGCAAGCCAAGCGATGGCCGGATGGGACGTTGGTACAAACGCCGCAGTGAGCACGGGGAGTGCCACAAGAAGCACGCGCGCGACATCGCCGACGTTCTTCAGGTGACGCCGCGGCAAGAGACCGACCGTCACGCCAACGTAAGCCGTGGCGCCGAAGAAGATGGTGGCGGGCAAGAGGTCAGCAAGCCTGTGACCGAACATGCCCATCGCACAAAGTGGAGGGACCATGCATAGGCCGTATGCCCAACGGGCTCCGCGGCGACGGAACGCGGTATGGCCAACGTAAACGGTGGTCGGAGCCGTTGCTCCCAACGCCGCGCCGGTCAACGTGCCAATGGTGACGATGCCAAGCGTGTGGGATGGCGAGGCGTGATCACCGACCTCGCGCGCAGCCGCCAGGTTCTCGATGATGCCGAAGGCGTTGGCGATAGCGATTGGCGCGACCAGCGGCAAGGCGTCCATCCAGAACGTCCACCGGGAAAGCCACATCCACACCACCCGGGGCGAAAAACCCGGAAGGCTCGCCACGGCGTGTGCTGCGCTCGGCTGTGGGAAGTCATGCGTAAGCCAGGCGATGACGAACCACAGGCCAAGAGCAACGAGCCAGGGGGCAAACCTGCGAACGCCAGCAAGCAGGAGCACGAGCAGCGCCACGGTCGGAACGATGACGGCGATGCTCTCCGCCGCGACCTTCAGCGCGGGCGCGACGACCAAGTAGGTCCAGCAGATCGCGGCCAGGGGCATGAGCAGCACGCGCCGGTAGCGTTCGAGCCGCAGCTTCAAGATGAGGAGCGTCAAGCCAGCAACCATGGCCGCGTAGACGAGGAGAGCAGCAGTGAAAAGACCGCCGAGCTCGCGACCACACTCCGCGCCGCCGGCCTGCGTACACATGCCGAGGCTTGCAGGTCCGAGGCCACGAGCGAACGCCAGAACGAACACCGCGTTGGGTCCAAAGGGCAGCGCCGTCGCACCGCTCGCACGCGCGGAGAATGAGGCGAGGACAGACGCGATGAGGGCCGGGGCGACGAGGGCCCACCAGTGCAGCGCGATGCCGGTGAGCTCGAGCGTCTGCTGCCTGAGCAACATGAGCACGACCAGCACTTCGGCCACGCACACGAGAGCCGCTTCGATCTCGGGGAGCCAGGCGATGGGAGGATGATCGACGGCTCGCGGCGCGTGCATCGCGCTCTCCATAACACGCGGATCGTGCTGAACGGATACGCAGGTTTGACGCTGTCGCTAAGGGCGCCGAGGTGAGCAGCCCGATTTGAGCAACGCGGCGCGGTAGATGCCGATATTGGGGGAGTGACATCGAGGATGGCGATAACGGAGAGTCGTGTAGCTCCGGGACGCTCGCCCACGGCCGAGAGCGCAGCGCCGCGCCGTCCCGAGGTCGGGGTCGCTCAGAATCGCGGGCCTGAGTGGCTGGCCGATGCCCTTGACGTCGCGCGTCAGAACAAAGCGACGCCGGGGACAAAAGCGGTCATGGACGTCATCGACGGCGCCATCACCGAGCTACGCCTTACCCCGCTGAAAGACCTCCCCAAGGAAGCGGTGCGCGCGTTCTTCGAGCGCATGCCGAAGATCGACCTCCATCGCCATCTCAACGGCTCGATCCCCATCGAGCGGCTGTTCGAGACCGCGCAGAGGCTCGGCATTCCCCTGCCCGCGAGCGACGTCGAAGGACTGCGTCCCCACGTGCAAATGGGCGCCGATGAAAAGCGCACCTTCCCCGGGTACCTCGGCAAGTTCGATCTCATCGGCACGGTGCTCAAGTCGCCCACTGTCATCGAGACCCTGGCGGCGGCCTGTATCGAAGATGCGGCTCGCGACAACCTCGCGCACGTCGAGATACGCTTCGCCCCGCAGTACATGGCTGCCGCGCACGGTCTCGACTTGGACGACGTGGTCAAGGCGGTGTGCGCCGGCGTCAAAAAGGGGGTCGACGCGTCTGGCACGACCGCGCGCCTCATCATCATCATCGCGCGGCAGAAAGGCGTCGACGAAGGCGCCGTCGTCGCGAAGCTCGCCGAGAAGTATCGCGACTTCGGTGTCGTCGCCTTGGACCTCGCGAGCGCCAGCGAGACCGACTTCCCCCCGGGTCCGTACGCGGACGTTTTTCGCGGCGCTCGCAAGAAGGCCCTCTGCGCAACCGTTCACGCCGGCGAGTCCGCCGGAGCGGAGAGCATCGAAGACGCCGTGCGTCTCTTGCGGGCACAGCGCATTGGGCACGCGACGCGCATCCTCGAAAATTCCGAGGTTGTCGACCTCCTACGCACCAACGGCACTTTCGTCGAAGCCTGCGTCACGGCGAACTGGCAGGTGGGCGCGATCGAGGCGATCGCCCATCACCCCGTCATCACTTTGTTGCGACTCGGCGTCCTCGTCGCGCTTTGCACCGACAACCCGGCGGTCTCCGGAGTCACCCTGAGCCGCGAGTTCGAGCGCCTCGTCGATACGTTCAAGGACGTCACCTTGGGCGACGTCGAAAAGCTCGTCCAGAACTCGGTCGATGGCGCATTCCTAAGCGTTCGCGAGCGTGCCCAGCTCGGACGCCGGGTGGTGAAGGAGCTAGGCGACGCCGAAGAGGCCCTCGTGCGCGACACCTGGGGACGCGACGGCAAGGTCGGTTAGGTCGCACCGGGAGCAGCAAGCAGCGCGTTTGCTCGCAACTGCCGCCACGACGCCGTCGATGATTGCGACCGTGCGCTCCCGTACGGGGACCGCCGAGCAACCCCCTCTTTGGGAACCGCCACATGAGCAGCGCCATCGCACCTCTATCGGCCATCAACTGCATCCGTCCAACCGACATCCAGACTGCCGCACCGGCTGGCTGGGACACCGCTATCGCGAATGTCGAGCGTCACGGCACCTTCATGGGCGGTACACCCCTCGGCGACACCTTGGGCGTGGCCGACATCCAGGGTCCCCGCGATGGTACGCACCAGGCTGACTACATGAATCTCTGGGGCGGCCGGACGCAGGACGGCGTTTGGCACACCGGCATGGTCTCTCTAGTCTCCGAGAGCTGGCAGCTGCAGGCCGACGGCAATCACCGCATCAGTCAGTGGATCCATCAAATGAGCCCCGACGGCAGCCAGCGCCGCAGCATGCAGAACGTCCTCGTCCGCGGACCCACCGGGCGAATCTTCGATAGCGGCTCGATCCCATTCACCGAAGACGAAGCGGCAGCTAACGTTGCCGCCCTGGTCGCCAAGTTCGGCTCGCAGACGGCCCCGAGCGTCCATGGATTCGCCGCGTGCTCCCGCGTGGGCGACCATGTGGTTCGAGCCCTACGACACGTCGAGCCCTGCACGAACTTGCTGCCGCAGCTGCGCGCTCCGGCCACCACGGGCGGGTTCGGTCTGCGGCGGAGCTAGACGCGGCGGCGGTCGACGAACAACGGGGTCCGCATGCGGGACATCGCAAGCACGGAGCAGCTCATCGCCACATTCATCGAAACATGGCTCGCGTTCGACCTGCGCCTCCGCGAGGGACGCGGTCTCGATGAGCGCATGGAGGCTCACCTCCTCGGGCTCCTGGCCAACATCGCGGAGCGCCTGGCGCCGGCGACCTCAATCCCGAAGAGCCTGGCGGGGATCTTCGTTGACATGTGGGGCGCCCTGACGAGCTGCGCGAGCCTCTACGACGTCCCAACGCAACAGCGCGTTTTCCACGCGGCGGATCGACTCACCGAAGCCGCCAGGGCGGTCTGCGTGGATTGAAGCACGCATCGAGCCCCTACGTGCGTCGCAGAGGCTCGCCCCAGCCACAACTCCGATGCCGCGCTCTGAATCCAGGTCAGCCCAAGCGCGCTTCACGGGCAGGTAGCACGCTAGTACAGATCATTCATGAGCTTCGTCGAGCTGCTCGCCCCAATCCTCGCGGACGCTCGTGCGCCATCCGAAAACGAAGCGTCGCGCCGCTTTTGTCCCTGGCTCGAGGCACATGCGAACCCCGAGTTACGCGAATTCAACCTCGCGCTACGAACCCATGCGGTACGCCCGGGCTACCGTAACGCGCTCTTCCCAGCGCTAACACAGACTCTCTCCGATGTGATTTCGGCAGAAGAGGAAGCTGCTTCGCGCGCGGCGCGCATTCGCGGGCTCTTCCTTGGCATGAGCCCGATCCTCTACGACCGCGAGGAGTTGTGGTTTGCGACCTGGGCAGGGACCGACTTCGGCACGAGTCAGGTCTGGGCGTCCCACCAAGACGAGCGCGACATATGGCTGGCGAAACACTCGCTGCGCGATTTCGTGCTCGCGCAGTACGTCGAAGACTCTCAGTTCGCGGACGAGCTCACGCTGCCACCTGCGTTGCGGGACGTCCCGCCGATCGCGACGAGGTCCGAACTGCCCAGCAACCTCGAGATTGCGCGGCTGTTTCCACGAACCCACTGGATCGTCGCGCTGCTATTTCCCGAAGGCGACTGGTACGGCATCGGCGACGGCATGGTGGCGGCGCCCGACTACGAGGTGTTCGAGCGTGAGCTTGCGCTCATCGCCGCGTGGCCCAACCTCCAAGCCTATTGGCTTCTGCATCACTTCGTATTCGACAACCAAGAGGCGCTCGCCAAAGTCATGCCGCTGGTCGATACGCGCTACGCGCCGGCGGCCGACATCGCGGCCATTTGCCGCGGCGAGTCGTCGCTGCCCGACATGGGGGCGGTACACGGCCTGCGAGCCACAGCAGCAACCAGATACGCGCGCGTCCTCGAGCCAGCGACGCGAGCCCGCGCAACGACGCCCTTGGCGGACCTCGACAAGGCCTTCAGCGACGCTCGAGCCACCATAGCGGACCTACCTGGCAACGATTTATGGGATCTCCTCACGGCGTCCGCGGGTGACCTCGAGGAAGCCGACAAGAACGGGCTCAGAGCGCTGGTGAAAGATCCCGACGAACAGCTCGCGATGATGCTACTGGTCAAGCGCGGAAACGCGCCGGCGCTCGGTTGGCTGCTCATGAGCTTGGCAGAGAAGGTCGACGCGCGCTGGCTCGACGCGGCGCGAGTCGGCGTAAGGCGCGGCGCGCCCTTCGCTGACACGCACCCACGCTGCCATCTTGGAGCGATAACCGCGCTCGGCGTAGCGTTGGGCGACTGGGGCTCCTTCGTGGCGGAGATCGGTGAGCCCGAGCGCCTTGGTCGCTACCGACGACTTGCGGTAGCGGCAGCGGCGACGCGACTTCCGCAAGCGGCTGCGCGGGCCTTCCTGCGCGGCGAAGCCCTCCGCTACTTGAAGGCATTGCCCGCGTCAGTCACGGACACTGCGGAGCTCGCGCTATTCGAGCTGTTGAAGGCGCGGGACGCACCAACCTGTGCGGCCCTCGAGCAGGCGATTCGCGGCGCCAAGAACGCGCGCGCCACCGTCCAGATCGTCAAGGCGATCGTGATCGCCGCAGCCGAACCATTGCTCGCGGGAGCGTTCGAGGCTGTTATTGCGGACGCATTCGGTGAGCAAGAAAAGGGCGAGCCGGTTCGTCTCTCCCGCGTCTTCGCCAGCTTCCATCCAGAGCGCGCGCGGTCGTACTTCGCGCGACAAAACGTGAGCGAGCAAGTGGTCGTCGAGGCAGCGACGGTCGCGGGTCTCTTGCAGCTGGCCCCAACGAACGCCGACACGCGAAAGCGTTTCGCGGCGGTGTTGTCGCGCCTGCGGCCAAGCAAGGAGCGCGAGTGTGGTCTCGGACTCGCTCTTCTTCAAGCCGCTCGAGAGCTCGCCGTGCCCGAAACCGAGGAATTCATTGCCCAGTGGCAACAGGCACCGCTATCAAAGTACGCGAGCGAGGAGCTACGTGCATGGTTCGCGGGGCTGCACGTCGACACGTGACCACAGCCTTACCCCGCCGCGCATCAGGAGTCGTCACCCTCGCCCATCGGAACGTTTGACCAAGCGGTCGCCCGCAAGCGGCGGCCGCACGATGTACCGACAACGGCGCTCGGGCCGCGCCGCGGACGCGGACCGCGGCATCGAACGCGTAGCCTTTGAGCCCAGGCGTCACGCGCCGACCCGCAAAACCCACTCGAAGCGCTCGACCCAGCGCAGCACGCCGCCCCCGCAGAGCTCGGCGCACGTCTGCGCATCGACCTACCTCCGGAGGAAGCGTGGGCCCCCGCCCGCGACTCACTGCCACCCGAAGTTGCTCGTCGCGCGACGAGTCCCGAGTTTTACAAAAGGCTACAAAACGCGGCGACCGCGGTTTTTCGGAGGGTGGGAAGAAAACAAGTGAGGAGCGGCGGGGGGCAAAAAGGCGTAGTAGAGTTGGTGGCGTACAAAAACACATTGGGCGCTACCGCGATTGCTAGAATCGAGCGCCGAGCTCGGCAACGACACCTGGTGTAGGCGTCAGCTTCGTGCAGCCGAAGGAATCAAGCAGATTGCTGAAGCAGGCGTCCGCAAGGGTGCTTTGCATCAATACTCGAGCGAGCAACGCACCGTGCTGCAACTGCAAGCCTGCAGCGAGACTGAATGCTGGCGACACGCCGCCTTTGCCGTCTGCGAATCCCGCGCGGCCGAGTAGGATCGGGCCAAGAACATCGCCCCAGCTACCCGCCACACCGGCCAAGACGAGATTCAAATCCGCTGCGCCGCCGGTGAACTGTCGCGGCGCATCGAAGACGTGTTGGTACGCTGCTTCGAGTGCAACGTGTCGCCAGGGCTTGACCGATATCGTCGCGCTTGTCGTCCCTGCGGCTTCGCCGCGCTGCAGAAGAGCGCCTCCGCCCGCAAGGACGCCGATCGAAAATCCGTACTCTCGCGGCGCCGCGTTATCGGCGGTTCGCACCGTGTCCACCCGACCGTCGCTAGACGCCAGCAAGAGCAAACAAACGAGCGTCGTCATGGGACCTCCGCGTCTCGCGTTCAGTCATCGTAGCATTTCCGCGCGGCGCGTGTGCTGGGAGCCGCGCCCAATCCAAAATGGCCGCAACGCCTCGCGTCGATGCGCCGCGAGGTCGCCGGCATCACTCACGAAGTTCTTGCACGTTGCCAACCACACCGGAATAGCGCACAACCCTGCATCAGGCCGGCGACGGCCATTTTTCACATTGGCCGACGACCCTCGAGTCAACCAGTTCTGTCTGCAGCACGTTAGTCGGTCATTCAAATCGACGAGGAGAAGCGATGGCCGAGGAACGGAAGTGGCAGCGCGTCGACGCCGCGTTCGCGTTTCTATCGGCAAAAGCGAAGGCGGCAGCACCATTCTCGTTGGATGAGATCATCGAAGCGACGGGATGGACCGAATCGTCAGTTCGGACGTACTTGACCGAACGCTGGCGAGCTTTCACCACAAGAGCGGACGACAAGTGGTTAGTCGGAACGAAGTTTCTGCGCTTAACCCGTGAAGCCTTCCGGGCTCACCACTCGCAGACAAGCGCCGGGCTCGAGCGGCTGTACGACGCCCTTGTCGAAAAGTCGATCGCGGCCGCTATCTCTGCGATCGAGGTCTACAACAAACCCGACTTTAGATATCGAGCTGAGAATTTCGCCGCGCTAATGACCAATGCCTGGGAACTCCTGCTGAAGGCGCGCATTCTTCTCGACAACGACGACCAGCTCGATGTTCTGTTCGCACGTGACAAGAACGGCGAGCCCATGAAGAGCAAGAGCGGCGCCAACCGCACGATCACCATTTTAGCTGCTGCCAAGACGCTTCGGACCGCTGGGGTGGTCAACGACAACCTTTTGGCACGTTCCTCTGCAAGCAGACACGGTCCGTCTCGTCGACGACGCATAGCTGCGCGGCCCTCGAACCCAAGTCGATCCCACAGTAAAACCTCATGAGGCGGTCTCCCTTTCGTTGTGCGAACACACTCGAATGAGGGTACCCGGCGAATTCGCGTCGGGTACGGGGACCGCCTCTTTGGATTATCTCAAGATGGCCGCAGGGGTCGCGTCGAAGCGCCGCGACTCGCCGGCCGTCACTCGCGGAGTTCTAACTCGTTGCGCACCACACCGGCATAGCGCACAACTCTGCATCGGGCCGGCGACGGCCATCTTTCCCATTGGCCGCCCGCGAAGGGAACACATCCGCTTCATGGTCTCATCTTCTGTCAGCGTGCGACCATCGCGAAGGGTCGATTTGCACGTGCGCGCCGCGACCAATCCACGGCTGCCCAAAACTGAGCCTTTCGATTCGCCGGCTGTGTTCGGGAAGTGCCTGAATACTCACTTGCCTCGAGCAGAGGGTCGAGCCTGAATGAAAATCGCCTGCCCTCGATGCAAAGCAAACTTCGACGCATCGCCTGCGCAGGCGCGTCTCATCACATCGCTCAAAGCGAAGGGCGCTGCCCTCGCGATGGTGGAGTGTACACAGTGCTTCTTCGACTTTGGACTAGAGCTCACCGATCAGACGGAGCCAGATAAACCGATTCGGTGTCCCGTGAAGGCTTGCGGCGGCTGGGTCTCGTGCGTGACGCTCAAAGGGCGAACGCCTTTCTATGGTTGCGGAGAGTGTGGAACCATCTGGAAACAGGCGAACCTGCTCTTCGACGCCGTCGCTTCGACAAAGAAGGGTAAGCGCTGATAGTTGAAACTTTCGTTGCATTGTCCCAGGCTTCCGGACGCTTGCGAAAGTCGACCGCCAACGACTTCACGAACGCAACCAGGTCGTCTCGCGTACTGACGTTCATGGCGACACCGTACCGCGACACGATGGCCGTGGTGAATCGCTCGCCGTCACCGCCTAGCGAGCGGTCGGGGTTTCTCCACCACCCACTGTTGCCTTCCGGTGACGCAACGACCTCATCAAGAACGCGATCGCGCGCGAGGCGACTGAAAAAGAGGTCCCGCCCTCCCGCGGATAAGTTCGCGCCTCAGCCAACGCCGCAAGGCAGGGCGAGCCGCGCTCGCTTGAACAGCGGTGTCACACTGACAGTCGCGACGTCGCACCGGAGTCGGACAGCGGACGATAATGCACATCGTCTTTGATGATTGGGTCGTTCTTTGCCTGCAGGAGTCTCGCCTTGAAGCTCACCCCCGACCAGGTGTTTCGCCGGCTCAACCTTGACCCCCTGTTCTGCTCCCATCACGAGCGAGGCCACAGCGTAACATATTCACTCGGCGCTGTTCCCGCCCGAACGGCGCTGCCAGCCGCCGTCTACCGCGCCGCTGCCGAGGAGACGGTCTTTACGCGCTTGACCCTGAGAGAGGCAGTGAACGAGTTCGCGAGCCCTGCCACCTCCGAAGGCAGGTTCTTCTTGCTCGCGGCCGGCACCGCAAGCGTCGTTGGCGGGGCCGTCTGCATCGCCCATGGCCAGGTCCAGCTCGGCACCACTCTTGTGGGCGCCGGTGCGCTCGCCTGCATCACAGCCGTCTGGCGCTCGAGAGTGACCGCCGACTATTACATCGACACGATTAACGCCGAGCAGCAGATCTACCGCAACGCCGCACAACAGAAAGTCCGCGCCGAACGCAACTCACCCGCTTACCAGGCGGCGGTCGAAGACCCCAAACTTTGGGAGGCGTACGTCGCCGCCGCACGCCAAGACCGAGCGCGGGGGTAGACACCCTCTAGTCGCCAGCGCGGTAACGCCGCACGCAACATCGCGGCCTAAGCACACGACAGCAATAGGCACCACGGACATTCGCGAACCCTCATGGGAGGAAGTCGTCGCTCCGGCCTCGCACGCTTCCGCATTCCTTCGACGATGGAAGTGCAAAGCGAAGAGTACAGAAGGGCTGCCAACCCTTTGAGGGCGTCAGATCGGCGGTCTGCCAAAGCGGTGCATCGGCACACGCAAAGAGAGGCGACGGCGACCGAGCCCAATCATTAGGACGGGGTCGACCCAGTGAAAGATCCGGGTTCGTCGGTCGCCGCCGCCAACTTAAGCTGTGCCGAACAAGCGTTCCTCCTC
>JALHOP010000017.1 GCA_022842935.1 Myxococcota bacterium | reverse complement strand
ATAGGTCCATCGCGAGCTCCGTGGTTGCGACGCCGCAGATAGGTGCGGCGGCACTTCGGCGATGGACTGTGCTAAACCTTGAGGCCAGCGCCTCTAAGGATCATCATTGGGCGCTTGCCCAGTGCCTACCTGACGGCACTTGCGATTTCGAGCCGTCGGAGGCACCATGTGCTGCATGGGTGCCGCGGAACAACGCAAAAAGCTTCACGATTTCATCGACGGCCTGTCGGACACAGACGTCAACCGGCTGCTTGAGAAGGTTCGGCTTACGCCCGCTGAGATGGAGGCAGTGCTGAGAGACGCGGCACGCGCCACCGCGATCCGCGAGTCCGCCGCCCGAATGATCGCCACCCACGACTCGACGCTGCGAAAACTCGCGAAGTGAGTCAGCGCGATCCGACGTTTCTCACCGTCGATGACGTGCTGCAGATTCACGCGGACCAGCTTGCCGCCGTCGGCGGTGGCGCAGGGCTCCGCGACCGCGGCTTGCTTGAGTCCGCCGTCGCGCAGCCCTCCGCAACCTTTGATGGGAGCTTCGTGCACGATGGCCTGCTGAGCATGGCCGCTGCCTATCTGTTCCACATCGTGAAGAACCACCCGTTCGTCGACGGCAACAAACGAACCGGGCTTCTCTCCGCCCTGGTCTTCCTCGAGGTGAATGGGATTGCCATCGACAAGCCAACAGATGACCTCTACGAACTGACGTTGGCGGCTGCAGAGGGTCGGGCTGACAAGGCGTACATCGCGTCGGAACTGGGCCGCATAGCTGGTTGTTGACCTTCGCCGCGCCCAACCCAAGATGGCCGCAGGCGGCGCTGACCGGCAAAACGCCGCGAGGTCGCCGGCCTCACTCGCGAAGTTCTAGGCCGTTGCGCGCCACACCGGCATAGCGCACAACTCTGCACCAGGCCGGCGATGGCCATCTTTCATTGGCCGACTCAACTACGCGGCGTCGACGCTGACCCTGTACTTGAGACCGGCTTGCCGAACTTGGTCTTGCAGCGCGAACCTCACGAACTGCGCTTCGCTGTAGCCAAGGATCTTCGCAAACTTTGCCGCGCGCTCCGGACTGACCGTCTTGCGACCCTTTTCAATGTCGCAGAGGTGCGAGCGCGAAAGCCGGAGCTGACGCGCGAACTCCGCCTGGCTCATCTCTTCGCCGAGACGGATCGCTTCGATCATGCCGCCAAGCGTGAGTGGGCCGCCCGTGATGTCCTCGATCAAACGCATCGCGGAGCTCTTCCGCCGTGCCCTAATAGTCATGTTTGTTGACCTCCTCGACACTCACGAACTCGACGCTTCCGTCTTTGCGTAACGCGTAGATTGCTCGATACGAGCGGCTGAGGCGAATCGAACGTTGCCCGGCTCTCTGGCCTTGCAGCGGCTCGTCGTGAAAACCAGGGATCTTGGAACTCCTCAAGCCCCTCGGTTTCGACGCCTTCGACCCACAACCCGAACTTCGTCGCCACGTGCTTTGGCACATCGCGGAGCTGCCGCGCTGCTCGGCGCGAAACGACGACCGTTCGAATCACGCCTCAATGTACACCCAGAAGGTGTACGCTGGCAATGCGAGAATGTCGGCCAATCGCCAGTAGAGGCGGTCCGTCAAGTGGAAAGTCTTGTCCATTCTCGGTCGTGCGAGTCCGCTGACGCATACATTGGTTTCCAGCACTGCCTCGCTTCGTCGCTTCACGTCTGACTCGTCACAAGCCACGACAGATTTTGTTCGGACGCGCTTGCGATCTCGGCACCGTGAGCGAGCGCCAGGCGGCGGCCATCGAGGATCTAAAGACTGACGAAGTCGACTACTGCCGCAGAGAAGCGACGTGCCGATCGTACGGTGTGTCCTCCGACCTCGAAACGCCTACAGGGACTTCCGTAGAAACCATGGAGCATCCGCGTCATCGCGTGCTCGCTCGGCGCGTTGAAGACGACGGTCGTTGCCTGGGGCTCGCCACCCTCCGGAGTTAGAAACATCGTCCGTGCGACGGTGTCGAAAGCGACGAGCTCTCCGCTTGCCAGCGACAGACCTGCGATGTGGTGCAGGCCCGGCGCCAATCGCGAGGTGTCCCCGCCCCCCATGACAAGAGTAGCCATACTGAGCGACTCCTCGAAATACCGCCTCGCTCGTACGTTGCGTGCACTGCATCATGAGCTGGTGCGGCTGCTTCGACGCGATGAACGTCCAAGCCCCTCGAGACGCGCGAGCGCGGCGCTATAGCGGTCATAGGCGGGAACGTATGTTGCACCAGCGTCGCGACTTTTCTCCAGGCGCTGTCGCATCAACAGGCCGGCCCCGCTGAACCCAGTGGACGGCATAGCCGACTTGTCCCTGGTGCGCTCCGCGTCGGCGGCGGCGCCCGGTCGCGATTCGAGCACCATAACATCGGGAAACGGAAACTGCCTCCCGATGTCCTTCGCGACAAGTCTATGATTGCGCTGGAACCCGGTCCGTTCGATGACCAGCGGTGCGGAGAGCTCCAGACGGCGAGCGCCCTCGCGCTTCGGACGTCGGTTTCGCCCGCGTCGTCCGCCGCAACGAACGTCCACATGAAACCGTTCTTGGCTTTACCCGTGCCGTCGTTCTGCATGCGTAGTCGCGTCTCGTCGGCCTAGACTACTGACCGCTCACGAATCTGATCGAGTAACCGTGCGGAGAGCGGGCGTGTGATCTCAAACGCGCGCTGCAGCAACTCGTTCATCGTCGAGCGCTTGAGCGGAAAGCCCTGGCGCGCGAAATCCTTCTCGATGCGATAGAGCGGCGTGTGGTCGGCGCACTTGGCGACCGCGAGGTGCGCGAGGAAGCTTGCGCCATAGCGGCCTTTCTCGATCACCTTGGGCGCGCCCGGTGCGGTTACGACGTAGTCGCCGCAGCCGCAGCGCAGGCAGTCCGTCTAGCACCCACGAGGCTCGGCGTGAGCGCATGACGGCTCCCTTGGGTCAGCTCTTCGACTCTGTCGCCTCGCTAGTCGAAGTTGCCTTGGCCCACGAGGGTCGCGCCGCCTAGGCCGTTCGCCGGCCACTCGAAGGTGTCGCTGTAGGTGGCACCATCGATGCCGGTGAGCTTGATGGTGAACTTACCCCGTCCGAAGCCCTGGTTGTCGGTGAGGGTCCCGTCGGCGCCTCGCTGGAGTCGCGTGAACGACGCATGTTTCACGCTCTTCACTTCGACCTTCTCGAGCGGTACGCGCGCGTTTCGTACCCATAGGCTGGTCCAATCTTCGTTCGCGGCAGTCTGGAACTCGTAGATGACGCCGCCGGTGTCGGGGCACTTGGCGAACTGCCATGTCATCTCACGCGGGAACTCGCCACTGTCGAGGATGTCGAAGGCGTTCTGGCTGACGTCGATGCTGTTCTTCGTGGTGTCGCCGTAAGTGACAACGCGCAGTAGCGCCTCCTTACCGCGCGCGGTTTTGACCAGGATGCAGGTATCGCAGAGGCCGCCGACGTCATCGAGCCCGTTCCAGAGTCCGGCGAGCATATCGCCCTGCGCCTGTCGGACCTGCTGCGAGTATTTGCCGGCGGGGGCGCAGGCGTTGTGAAAACGGGTCTCGTCGTAGTCGACCGGACCGAGGTGGTACTGTCCGCCATCGTAGACTGTGTCGAAGGTTGCGGATGAGCCGCCGCCGCATGCGCATACGATTAGAGTGAGGGAAAGGATAAGCTTTGCGTAGTCCACACGCCGACTTTATCCACTCTTCGCGCTCATTGCGACGAGGTTGTTGGGCCTAGCGACCGTGACCCGCTCGCGGTCGTCGCGCAGCGCTTGTGTTGACGAACCCGGCGCCGAGCCTGCACGGTGCCGCTCGGATGAACGACCTTTCGACGCCGCGACCCTATTGCTATCGGTGTTTCAAGCCGGCGGTCGTGTGCGTTTGCGGGGGGGCAGCGGTTCGCAATCGCACACACGCGGTCATCATCCAGCATCCCCGCGAGGTAAGGCACGCGCTCGGTACCGAGCGTCTCGCGCGCCTTGGCTTGCAGCACTGCCAGGTTCACGTTGCATGGGATCTGAAGGTCGTGCCGGCGATGATCCCTTCAGGTGCCGCCTTGCTCTATCCCTCGAGTAAGGCGCGCGACGTCGCGGAGCTCGACGCGTCGACGCGACCGACCGCGCTCGTCGCGATCGACGGCACATGGTCGCAGGCGAAGGTCCTCTATCGCGACAATCCCTGGCTTGCGGACCTGCCGCACGTGAAACTCGCGCAGCCTCCACCCAGCAACTACCGCATCCGGCGCGAGCCGAAAGACACCTATGTCTCGACGCTCGAGGCGCTGGTGCACGCGCTGCGGGCGCTCGAGCCCGACACGAGTGGATGGGATGACCTCCTTGGTCGCTTCGCACGCATGATCGATCAGCAGATCGCCTACACCGAACGGCCCCCAACGGGATCCTACAGGCACCGCCGTCCGCCAATGCGACAGCTCCGCCCGCATCCCCTCTTGCGGGACTACGACGCCTTGGTCGCTGGCTACACCGAATACGTCGCGTTCGAGGTCGACGGTGTCGAGCACGAAGCGCTCGTGCAGATATGCCTGCAGCGGATCGCCGACGGTGAGCACCGCGAGTGGTTCATTCGGCCGGAGGCCGACGTCGATGACAGGCGCTTTGCCTACATGGGTCTTACACGAGCGCGTGTCGAAGCGGGCATGTCGCAGCGTGAGGTCATGGAAGCCATCTGTGACTTCGTGCGTCCGAGTGACGTGCTCGTCACATGGAATCACCCGACGATGCGCCAGTTGCAGGCGATCGCCCCGTTCCGCGACGCGGTGGCCGTGAAGGCAGCCTACGCGAACTTTACTCGCAGTAAGCCAGGCCAAATGGAGCCGATCTTGAAACGCCACTCCATTCTCCCTTTGGCGCAACGCCATAGCGGACGAGCGGGCGAGCGCGTCGCGTGGCTCGTCGCCATTGCCGAGTGGATGAGCCAGCAGTAGGTCGAATGGCGGGTTGTTGACGCGCCTCGTTGGGTGATAACCGGTCTCGCCTTACCTCGGAGATCTCGTGAGCGCAGTCATCGTCGCCCTGTTCATCGCAGCAGCCCCAGAAGCCGCCTTGAGGAGCGCCGAGAAGGCCATCGAAGCCAAGGGCCTCCTCGACCGTATCCAGACGCTCGCTTCAGACGCCTTCGAGGGGCGCTCCCCCGGAACCAAGGGCGAAGACGTTACGGTCGCCTACCTCGTCGATCAGATGAAAGCGATCGGCCTTACGCCCGGGAACCCGGACGGCACCTACCTGCAGCGCGTCCCGCTCGTCGGGGCGGTGTCGACGTACCATGCCGAGCTCGACACCCAGGGCAAGCGTGAGGAGCTAGTTGCCAACCGTGACCTCGTCGCGGTCACCCAGCGGCAAGTGCCGAGGGTGTCGATCGAGAAGAGTGACATGGTGTTCGTTGGCTACGGCGTCATCGCTCCCGAATACGGCTGGGACGACTTCAAGGACGTCGACGTTCGCGGCAAGACCGTGGTGATGCTGGTGAACGACCCGCAAGTCGCCGATCCCAGCGACGCGACCAAACTGGACACGAAGCTCTTCAAGGGCGCGGGCATGACGTATTACGGGCGCTGGACTTACAAGTTCGAAATCGCAGCGAAGAAGGGCGCTGCGGCCGCGCTCATCATCCACAACACTGAGCGCGCCGCGTATCCATGGAGCGTCGTCGTCGATAGCTGGGGGCGAGAGAACTTCGCGACCGTTGCAGCGGACAAGAACATGGGAAGGCCAGCCGTCGAGTCATGGCTCTCGGATGAAGCGGCGCGCAAGATCTTCAAAGATTCCGGTCTTGACCTCGACGCCCTCACCAAGGCCGCCGCGCTGCGCGACTTCAAGCCAGTCCCCTTGCGTCAGAAGCTCAGCATGACGCTCGAGCGCACCGAGCGTTCCGTCAGTTCACACAACGTCGTCGGCAAGGTAAGCGGCACTGACGCAGGGGATGCGGCGCGCTATTTGGTTTACTCGGCCCACTGGGACCACTTTGGTCGAGATGACAAGCGCGAGGGCGACAAGGTGTTTCACGGCGCGCTGGACAACGCCTCTGGAACCTCGGGGATGCTCGAGATCGCCGAGGCCTTCAAAGCCATGAAGACTCCGGCCAGAGCCACCGTTGTGTTCGTAGCGACGACGGGAGAGGAGCGAGGCCTGCTAGGGGCGAGATACTACGTCGAGAATCCGCTTTATCCGCTGGCGCGGACGATAGCCAACATCAACCTCGATGGCGTCAACCCATGGGGGCGCACGAAGGACCTCCAACTCGTAGGTGACCGCGTCTCGTCTTTGGATACAGAGCTCGAGCGCATCGTGAAGCAGTCTGGACGTGTTTTGGTGCCTGACGCTCACCCGGAGCGTGGCACGACTTACCGGGGCGACAGCTTCGAGTTCGCCAAAGCGGGCGTTCCCGCGCTCTGGCTGTACAAGGGCAACGACTACATCGGAAAAGCGAAGGGCTTCGGTGATGCCCAGTCCGCCAAGTTCTTCTCGACGGACTATCACAAGCCGTCGGACGTGGTTCGAGCGGACTGGGATCTCTCCGGGGGCGTCGAGGATCTGCGACTCGGTTTCAGGCTCGGCCATACCGTCGCGCAAGATGCGAAATGGGTCGAGTGGAATCCCGACGCGGAGTTCGCCTCGAAGCGTCGGGAAACCGCCGCACTGCGAAACTAATCAGCCGCTAAAGCCCCCAGCGTCGAGAAAATCTTGTTCCTCGGGGCGCATCGCTCTGCCCAGCACGGCGTTGCGATGCGGGAACCGTCCGAAGCGCTTGATGACGTCGTAGTGCAGCTCGGCATACGACCGGTAGTGTTCGTCGAGCCGCTGGTGCAGGCGCACGCTTCGCTCCTGGTCGGCGAGCTCCTCGGAGTGCTCGAACGGCAGATAGAGAAAAACACGGAGCTCTTCCGCCACGACGTCGTCGTGACCGAGCGCGATAGCCTTGTCGGCGATCACGCGTGCCTTTGGGTCGGTCGCGAACATGCGCGCGGTTCCGCGGAAGGCGTTGCGCGGGTACTGGTCGAGCGCGATCACGCAAGCAGCGCCACGCGCGCTTAGCGCACCGCGAACACCAAGAAGTACTGATTGGGCAACAAGGCCGGCGCGGATACCAGCTTGTAGCCCGCGCTCATCATCTCACTCTCGACGCTCGCCTGGGACAAGCGATGTTCGGGCGGCGGTCCCATCGGCGACTCTTCCGTGAAGTCGATGATCACGACTCTGCTATTGGCGCGAAGGTTCGCACGCAGTGCGGCGAAGTAAGCTTCGCGATTGGCGATGTGATGATACGTATCGACGACCAGCACGCGGTCCACTTCAGCGGGCAACCGTGGGTCGGCTTCGGTTCCCAACACCGGACGAACGTTGGTGAGCTCTTCTCGCTTCGCGCGCTCTCCGAGATAGCGGATCATGTCTGGTTCGAGATCGATGCCGTAGACCTCGCCTTGTGGTACGGCGCGCGCGATTCGCATGGTGAAGTAACCGGTGCCGGCGCCGATGTCGGCGACCTTCATGGCCGGCGTGAGCTCCAACGCATCCACCACCGCTTGGGGCCGCTGCCATTCGTCACGCTTGGGGTCATCGAAGACCTGCGCCCAACCTTCGGCGCCTTCGAAGCGCTTCTCCATGTGATGGCCACCATGACCGTGCCCCTGATGACCGTGGCCGCAAGCGTATGTCATGACCAACCCCGCGACGATTCCCAGCACTCTCTTCATGCGCCGGTCTGCATCTCCGAGCTTCGTCACCCGGTCAAGCGATGCCAGCGCAGCAGTCGCCCGACCAACAACTCCGGTGAAGTCACTCCGATAAGGCCTCCGGCAACAAATTCCCCAGGCTCTTTGTGTTCCCGCTTCGCACCGTTTCCTCCGCGCAGCGCATTCGCGCAGCCGCCCCACCCGTCGCGGTTACTCTCCCGCCGCGGCTTCGTACCGGGCGCCGCTTGATCGGCGTCTTCGGCGGCAGCTTCGATCCGCCGACGCGCAGCCATCTGCAGCGTATTCGTGAGCTGGTCACGAGCTTCAGGCAGAACGTGATTGGCGTCGATGGCAAACCGACCCAAGCGCGTCTCGACGAGCTCTGGGTGGTCCCGGTGTTTCAGCACGCAAACCCTGCCAAACGCACGGGGATGACGCCTTTCCCCGACCGCGTGAAGATGCTCGAGCTTGGCCTCGGTGAGCATCTCGGTCCCGCGACCAGCTCGAAGGCAGGCCTGCGCATCTCCACCATAGAATCCGAGATCGGCGGCATTTCACGGACCAACACCATGCTCGCGATGTTGCAGGCGCGGCATCCGGACTGCGATTTCGTCGTCTACTTAGGGGCCGATCTTCGCCGCGATGTCGCGACGTGGCACGGTTCCGACGCCCTGCGAAACCTCGCTTACGTGCAGTTCCTCTCGCGCGCGGGCTACGACAGTACCGACACGGTCGGGCTGCCGATCCCCGAAATGTCGTCGACCGACTTTCGCGTCGCGCTCGGACGTCACGACCTCGCCGCCGCCGCTCGTTTGACCGAGCCACGCGTCATGGCCTTCATTGAAGCCAGGCCTGAGATTCTTTCACGCTACGCCAAGCGCGGACGCGCCTGAACCGGCACGAGCGTCAGGGCTCGCGGACAACCACGGTGGGCTGTCGCGTGGAGTGCCTAACGTAGCTCTCGTTCTTGCCATGGAAGCTTACCTCGATGCCTTCCGAAGCAAGTTGCTCACGGAGCTCCGCGGGCGTCGCGATGCGCGCGTCGCAGGCCTTCACGGCGGCGAGCACGGCACGATCGAAATCGGGAGACCCTGAAGCACGCACGAGATGAGGGTCGACGAAGCGACCGCCGCGCACCACGAATCCCACGGCGGCGACGCCATCGGGGAGCTTCTTGCCATCGATTTCGAGGTTGTCGCGCGCGCAAACGTGAAGCGCTTCTGTGTACTCGAGGCCGACAGCGCCTTTGCTTGCCACGCGCGCGGTCGGCGAGCTCGCCAGCGCCGGGCGAGGAAGAGATGGCCGCGAAACCTCGCATGCGCAGGCGGCGACGACCGTGCTGATCAAGACAAGGCGGACCATGACGGGGGCAGAAGATAGCCATGCCGGCCCCGTCTTGCCAAGGTCGCTCGCGTCTTGAGGCGCACGGTCGGGCGCTCCATCACGTTAGGCCTTGTTGCCACTCACGCGTAGCGGGTCGTGCTCGCTGATGAGCTTCGACACCCGCGCCTCGTCGATACGCGCGGCGAGCTGGTCGGCCTCGTATTGGTCGCGCATGGTCTTCGAGAGCGAGACCGCCGAGCCGACGCTGAAGACGAGCCCCATGAGCAAGAACCCCTTGATCCAGATGTCGACCGGCAGTCCGTAGATGCCGACGATGGTCAAGCCAGTCGACATCGCAAAGGAGATCCATGTCTGGGCGATCCACGCAGGACTATGTTTCATCGGAGCGGTAGGTACGGACTTGGACACGCAACACCTCCTGATGCGTCCATCGTCTCCCAGCCGTTCAAATAGCGAAACAGCATTAAACGTGATGTTATGTATGCGTGGAACGCATTGATCAGTTCGGCATGTGGCGTGACCTCCAACGTCACGAGGTTCCGAGCACCGCTGCCGCCGAGCTTGCCCCAGTGCTCGGCGCGTTTTTGGGCTTCGTCTGGGTCTACCGCGCTGGCGGTTATGCCCAGGCCGCCCGGGTGTTTCCCTACCCGATCACGCAGCCCGGCTTGCACCGGCAAGTGAGTGCGCTCGAGGGGGCGCTCAGGGTCGAGCTCTTCGTCCGCGGGGGCGGGCGCAACGTCGTTCCGACACACGCGGGGCGGCAGCTCTACCGGTGGCTGACGCCATTATTTACGCGTCTGTCGGACGGGTTGGGGCGCCTTCGCAACGAGCTCGACGGTGAGCTACGTATCCACGCGTCGCGCCTGGTACTCGACTCGGTGTTGCCAGCCTGGATTCGTCGCTGCTCCGAGCGTCATCCTCGCATGGTGCTGTCCTTGCACGAGCTGCGCTCACCCTCGCTCGAGCTCTTGCAGGAAGGGATCGCCGATGTGTTGATCGCTCACTACGGGGGTCGCGATGACCATGGCGTCACGCGCACACCGGTTTGCGTCTTGCGCCCCTATCTGGTGACGCCCACACGGAAGGTTCCGCGCGTCGCGTCGCTGGCTGATCAGCCGTTCGTGGCCTATCGCTCGGATCTCGAAGGTCACGCCCTACAGCGCGCCGCTCTCTCCCGGCTGAAGCTCGCCCCCCGAACTGCCGCCATGGTCGACAGCGCGAGCACCGCGTTGTCTCTCGTTCAGGCCGGCTGCGGCTTCAGCATCGTCCCGGCGCTGACGGCGCGCGATATTCGGGGACGCGGCTTGGGAGTGCTCGACCTATCGCGCCCCATGGGCGGGCGCACCTTCACCGTCGATGCCATGACCACAACCACAGCGCTGTCGAGCGATGCTCTCGTCAGGGCATTCATGGCATGCGCTCCTGTGGCAGGGCGACCGCACCAAAGAGCTCGCGCGAGAACCTCTGAATAACTCCGGCCTGGCGGGCGTCGAGTCCCGCTCAATGAAGGCTTGGACGAGTCGGGGCAGCGTCTGCTACACGCCCCCCGGACTCGCCGAGTCTGGAGGCAGCATGATGTCATTTCGCCGTTGGTCTGGATTGCTGATGTTGGCGTTTGCCACGTCTCTCGTCGCTTGCGGCGGTAGTGACAACGCCGATGATGACGACAACCGCGGTCCTGGCGATAGCGACAATGACAACACCGGCGACAATGACGGTGGCGACGGTGGAACGAACAAGGGCACGCCCCATGCCCCACCTCCCGGAATCAACGAGCCCGAGCGTGTCCACTCGACCGGTGGCACCTCGTGGACATTCCTCGTTTACATGGTGGCCGACAACGACCTCGAGCCGTTCGCGCTTCAAGATCTCGAAGAGATGATGGTCGGCGGCTCGCGGCCCAACTTCAATATCGTGGTTCAAGTCGACCGCGCGGTTGGCTTCTCTGACGCTCCGGTCGCTGGGTTGAGCTTCACCTCGACGAAGCGCCTGCTCGTCAACGACGGCGGGCTTACTGAGCTCGATGATCTCGGTGAGCAGAACCACGGTGTGAGTCAGCAACTCAGCGACTTCATCGCGTGGGGTGTACAGACCTACCCTGCTGACAAGGTCGCCGTCATCTTGTGGGACCACGGTAGCGCCTGGCCCGGCTTTGGCGCCGACTTCTCCGACGGCTACGACGCCTTGACGATGCCAGAGATGGCGCTGGGTCTCGAGGTTGCGCTTTCGACGCTTGGTCGCACGAGCTTCAACCTCTTGGGCTTCGACGCCTGTTTGATGGGCGCGCTCGAGACCGGGCTCGCCTTGCGCCCGTACGCCGAGTACCTGCTCGCCTCGGAAGAGCTCGAGCCGGGGCACGGCTGGGACTACCGCGTGCTTGAAAATCTCATTGGAACCTCCACGGCGGTCGAGATGGCAGGAGCCTTGATTGACGGCTTCGCCGCGCAAGCACAGGCGCAAAACACCGATGACGCCATCACGCTTTCTCTCGTCGACATGTACAACCTGAAGGCCATCGAGCGCGCCTTGCACGCCATGGACAATGCCCTGGTGGACAACAACTCGGTGACGCCCGCCGTCGTGCGTGCGCGTGACGCGGCCCTGGAGTTCGGACGCGACCCCTCTGGGTCCGCTTCAGCGCACATGCTCGACCTTGGCAACATCGCGACCGCCATCTCACGCACCGTCCCGTCGCTCGCCACCGGCGCCAATCAACTCACCGCCGCCATTGACGCCGCGGTGCTCGACCAAACCACGGGTCGCACCACTGCTAGGGCCACAGGCATCGCGGTCTACTGGCCGCCTTTTCGCCGCGCATACAATCCGGACTACGAAAACCTCCCCGGGGTCACTGCCTGGCGTGACTTCCTCGAGACCGCGCAGAGTGACGAGCATACCGGCGGCGACGTCGTTCCGCGGTTCACCAACGCGCCGGTCCAGGTGCAGGTTGCGAGCAGTGGTGGTGCCTATCTGTATGGCGCGCAGCTCGAAGCCGGTACCGAGATCAACGTCGTCGAGACGGGCCTCTACTATGGCGTTGCGCAAGGCGACAACATCTTCGTGCTCGGTGATTCGTTCGGCGTTCTCGACACCGAGCGCTTCGTCATCGGCGCATGGGACGGGTACGTCTTGACCATCACGCAAGGCGCCCAAAGCGTCTACGGCTACTTGAGCTTCCAGGAAGCGGGGGACGGCACGACGCTCGCGGCCATCCCGCTCTACTACCAGCGACCCGGGCAATCGACGGTCAATTCGGCAATCTACGTGGTCACCTACGATACCAACAACGTTCCGCAGCAGCAGACGCTGTATCATTACAGCGAGGCGGGGTACGCGGAGCTTACCCCCGAGGTCGGCTCGGCGCTTTATGCGGCTCAAGGCCTCCTCACCGACAGTGGCATCGAGTTCATCGTTGTCGATTCGGTTGCCTTCGATCCGACGGCGAGCCTGTCGATTGGCTATGATCTCGTGCTGGGGAGCGCCGAGTGGGAGAGCTTCATTCTCCTCTACGCAACGGGTGCGACCGGCGATGGTGATGCCGTGTCGTCGCTCGAGCGGGACTGGCCACAGCTATGAAGAACCTAGGTGCGTGCCTCGTCGTGCTCTTGGGCATGGCGTGCTCGAAGTCCGCCACCGTGGACGCGCCCGCGTCTGATGCGCCGGCGACCGTCGAAGTGACCGAGGCGGATACTCCGAGTCCCACCGATGCAAGCGTGCGGCCCGATGTCGCGCCTCGGCCCCAGCTGCCGCAGACAGTGTCGATGCGTCCTGCTTCCGCTAATCCATCCTTCACGATTCAAGGCTGCGCCAGCGCGACGCGCTCGCGTGCTCCGCAAGACGACGGGCACGACCTGACCGAGGCGGTTCACGTCGGCGTAACCACGGCGGGAGTCAGCGTCAGTCATAAGGTGCGTCACGCGTGCTGCTTGAAGGGCGCGGTCTCGACCAGCGTAGAAGGAAACGTCGTCACCGTGCGCGAGCAGCTCACCGGCAGCCCATGCCGCTGCATGTGTGGCTCGGGAATCGAGACACTGGTGCCGCTGCCGCCTGGTGACTACGACGTGAAGGTTGTCGTGGAAGCCCCCAACTCCAAGCCTCGTGAGGTCGCGTCACAGCGGGTGTCCGTCAAAGCGGTACCTTGACGCGAGGCCATGACGTACAGGACTGGGACGGCGATACGGCTGATGAGCAACGAGGCGATCTCACCCGCCATCAAGGAAAGCGCCAGACCCTGAAAGATGGGGTCGAACAAGATCACAGCGGCGCCGGCGACGACCGCCATCGCGGTCAGCAACATGGGGCGGAAGCGGACCGCGCCAGCGTCCAGCACCGCGTCCGCCACGTTCATGCCTTCGCGTATGCGCGCCTGAGCGAAGTCGACGAGGATGATCGAGTTACGCACCACGATGCCTGCGCCTGCCATGAATCCGATCATCGAAGTCGCCGTGAAGAACGCACCCATCCCGGCGTGTGCTGGCAGGATGCCGACCAGCGAAAACGGGATCGCCGCCATGACCACGAGCGGGACAACGAATGAGCGGAACCAACCGACCAGCAACACATAGATGAGCACGAGCACCACCGCGAAGGCCGCGCCGAGGTCACGAAATACCTCGAGGGTGATGTGCCACTCTCCGTCCCATTTCACCGCGGGGGAGGCGTCGGTTGGCGGCTGAGAGGCATTGAACACCTCGACCGCCGCAGCGGTGCCACCGAATTCCTTGGCGTCGAGCTTGGCGATCTCGCGATTCATCGCGAGCACCGCGTAGGCCGAGCTCTCTATCGACCCGGCGACGTCACCCGTCACGTAGATCACCGGCATCAAGTTCTTGTGATAGATGCTCGTGTCTTGCGTCGTGTGCTCGAGGCGCACGAGCTCGCGCAGTGGCACGAGCGTCCCGTCGTCAGCGCGCACCCGTAGCCCCAAGAGCGCGTCGCTCGTGCCGCGGAAGCCGCGCTCGACCTCGAGCCGCAGGTCGACGTCCTCTTGCTCACCAGCGACGTGGAGCAACCCGAGTCGTTCGCCGCCAACCGCGATCTGCAGGGTCGCAGCAACCGCCTGGCTGCTGATGCCATGCAGGGCCGCTTTCTCCTTGTCGACGACGAAGCGGTCTTTCGGATGCGGGTCTTCGACATACCAATCGACGTCGACGACGCCTGGTGTACGCCGGAAGATGTCACGCATCGCGGCGGCGAGTCGCTGTCGCGATGCGTCGTCCGGTGCGTACGCCTCGGCGACCAAGGTCTGCAGGACCGGTGGGCCTGGCGGGACTTCCGCGACCGTGAGGCGAGCGCCGTATTTCGCAGCGATGGTAGCGAGCCGCGGCCGCAGTCTCTCCGCGATAGCGTGACTCTGAGCTGAGCGATCGTGTTTAGGCCTGAGGTTGACCTGAATGTCGGCGACGGCGGCGCCGCGCCGAAGGTAGTAGTGCCGGACCAAGCCGTTGAAGTTGAACGGGGCCGCGGTACCGACGTAGATCTGGTAGTCCGTGACCTCGGGAGCGTCCCTGACGATGGATGCCATCTCCCGGGCGACGCGCGCGGTGCGCTCGAGCGAGCTGTCCTCCGGCATATTCAAGATGAGCTGCAGCTCGCTCTTGTTGTCGAAGGGGAGCATCTTTACCTGCACCGCTCCCAGCGGCACCAACGCCATCGCCGCCAAAAGCAGCGCCGCGATAGCGGACAAGAACGTCCATCGCCAGGTGACGCGATGCAGCAGGCGAGAGACCAGCCACTTGTAGGCGCGCGTCATCGCATCGTCGGTCGCGCCGTGCGCCCCATGCGAAGCGTTGTGACTCTTTTTTGCGCGAAGGATGCGAGCGGCGGCCCAGGGCGTGACCACGAAGGCGACGAGGAGCGAGAAGACCATCGCCGCGGTGGCACCTACCGGGATTGGGCGCATGTACGGGCCCATGAGACCACCGACGAACGCCATCGGCAGGATCGCCGCGATCACGGCGAGGGTCGCCAAGATGGTGGGGTTGCCGACCTCGGCGACGGCGTCGATGGCGACACGGACGAGCGGGCGACCATCGTTTTCCGGCAGGTCGCGATGGCGGACGATGTTCTCCACGATGACGATGGCATCGTCGACCAGAATGCCAATCGAGAAGATCAGCGCGAAGAGGGTGATGCGATTGAGCGTGTAGCCAACCAAGTGGAACACCAGGAGGGTGAGAGCGAGCGTCGAGGGGATCGCCACCGCGACGACTGCGGACTCGCGAAAGCCCAGCATGAAGAAGACGAGCAGCGACACGCTGACCACAGCGATGGCCATGTGGAAGAGCAGCTCGTTCGACTTCTCCGCGGCGGTCTCTCCGTAGTGACGCGTGATGGTCACGCCCACGTCCGCTGGGATGACGACACCTTCGAGCGCGTGCACCTGCGCGAGCACGGCTTCGGCGACGTCGATGGCGTTGGTGTTTGGGCGTTTGGCGACGGCCAGCGTCATGGCGGCCTCCTCGCCCGCGGCGCCTGGCATCGACCCGCCGACCCCGTGGAGCACGTATTGGGTCAACTCCTCGGCGCCGTCGACGACCGTGGCGACATCGCGAACGTACACGGGGCGACCACTCGAGACGCCGACGACGGCCGCAGCCACGTCGCTGGCATCGCGAAAGAATCCGCCAGTTTCGACAATGACGTCTCGGTCGTTCGAAGTAAGCGCGCCGGCGACCCGCTGACGATTGGCCTGCCCCAGCATGGCGGCGATCTCGACGAGGCTGGCGCCGTGCGCGGCGACGCGAGCCGGGTCGAGCTGGACGCGCAGCCAGCGTCGCGCACCGCCGATCAGAGTTGTCTCGGCGACCTCGGGGACGCGCTTGATGCGCGCGTCGATCTCTGCGGCTAGCCTTCGTAAGGTAAGATGGTCATAGCGGGCGCTGTGAAGGGTAAGCGCGAGAATCGGTACATCGTCGATTGAGCGTACTTTGATGAGCGGCGGCGTGACGCCCGATGGGATGCGATCGAAGTTCGACTGCAACTTCTGGTTGAGCTTCACGAGCGAGCGCTCGACGTCTTCACCGACGCGAAAGCGGACGACCGCAAGCGACTGACCTGGCTGGCTCGTCGTATAGACGTATTCGACGCCAGGGATCTCCCAAAGCAGCCGCTCCATCGGAGCGGACACGCGGCTTACGACCTCTTCGGCGCTCGCGCCCTCCATGGCGATGAGCACGTCTGCCATCGGCACTTTGATTTGCGGTTCTTCTTCGCGCGGTAGCAAGACGATGGCGCCGAGACCAAGGAGGACCGATGTCACGATGATGAGCGGCGTGAGCTTGGAGTCGACGAAGGCTCGTGCCATTGCTCCCGCGATGCCGGTGTGGCCATGCGGCTCGTGTGTGCTCATGACTCGACCTCGACCGTCTGGCCGTCCGTGAGAGCCGTGACGTCGTCGATGACGATGCGTTCGCCGTCATCGAGGCCGCCACGTACTTCGGTCGTTTGACCCTCTGTGCGACCGGTACGCACGAGCCGTAGACGCGCGCTGTCGCCCTCGACCACGAACACAGTCTCCATCTGGCCGCGCCGCACGATGGCCGCCGTCGGCACGATGATGACGCGCTCTTCCCCCGTGGGTACCGCGAGGCGGCCGAACATGCCGGCGCGGAGGTTGGGCAAGTCGGGTATGTCGAGCTTGATGAGGACGGTGCGGCTGCGCGGGTCCGCGGCAGCACCGAGCTCACTTACGGTGGCCGCGAGCGGCGTCGCGATGGCGTCGATGTGCGCCGTCAAGACATCACCCATGTGTACGAGACTCGCCATGGCCTCAGGCACCGCCGCCTCGAGCCGGAGGGCGCCAGGGCTCTCGAGGACCAAGAGGGTCTTGCCCATGACCGCTAGGTCACCGACATCGCACTCCTTGCCGGTGATGACGCCGTCGAACGGGGCGCGCAGCGAGGTGTAGGCTCGCATCGCGTTGGCTTCGGCGAGCTGAGCTTGTGCCATGCGGTGCTGGGCGACCGCGGCGTCGTAAGCGGAGGCGGGGATTGCCTGGCTCGAACGCAGCTGCTCGGCTCGGTGAAGCTCGATGCTCGCTTGGGCGAGCGCGGCGCTTGCGTGCTCCGCTTTTGCGTCGATCTCACTCGCGCTAAGCGTCAAGAGCACCTGCCCTGTGCGTACCCGACTACCGACCGTGACGTTGAGCTTGCCGATACGGCCAGTCACCGACGCGGCGATGGTCGCGGAGGTCCGTGCGCGGAGCGTGCCGATGACCTCGTCGTCGAGCGTACGTTTGACCGCCCGCGCGGTGTCGGTACGGACAGTCCGGGGCGTACGTGTCGGCGACGACATGGACGCCTTGTCGTGGCAGGCAATGAACATGGTTCCCAGAACGATGGCGAATAGCGCTCGCATGCCAGTAGGAGCGTCGCTCGCGCGAAAGGATTCTTTTCGGCGTCTACGTTTCTTTGAATCCTTTGGTCTTGGGCAGGCTCAGACGAAACAGGAGGCCTAGCGTGTGTAGAGCGATCCAGTGCACTCAATGTGGCAAGACAACCTGGGCAGGCTGTGGCCGCCATGTCGACGACGTCATGAAAGACGTCCCCGTCGCGCGGCGCTGCACGTGCGAGCGCAAGGAGCGCAGCGCAGCCAAGACCCTCGCGAAGATGTTTGCGTCCCTCAGAGGGCGTTGAACGTCGAGAGGAACCGAGGTGTCGCGAGGCTCGGGGCTGTACGAGCAGTCGGGCTCGGTCTAAACCGGTGGCGACCATGCACGACGCTCCCGACCACATCCTCCTCGAGCAAGCTCGCGCGGGTGACTCACGAGCCATCGAAGCGCTCATCGAGAAGCATCAAGCACGCGTCTATCGGTTCGGCATGAAGATGTGCCGTGACCCCGAAGACGCAAAGGACGTGCTCCAAGACACGTTATTGTCGATGGCACGCGGGGTACGTGATTTTCGCGGCGCCTCGTCGGTATCGACCTGGCTCTATACGATCGCGCGGAGTTTCTGCATCAAGAAGCGCCGACGCAGTAAATTCGCGCCTCACCCGGAGCAATCGCTCGACACGGAGCTCGAGGAGCAAGGCAGACAGTTCGTCGATGCTGGGCGCACCCCCGACGAGGCGCTGGCGAGCAAACGGGTCGAGCAAGCGCTAGAGAAGGCCATCCGCGACCTCGAGCCCATGTATCGCGAGGTGCTCCTGCTGCGTGACGTGGAAGGGCTTTCGGCGGCCGAGGTCGCCGAGGTGCTCGGAGTCAGCGTCCAAGCGGTCAAGAGCCGCCTTCACCGGGCGCGGCTCGCGGTGCGGGCACGGGTTGCGCCGCTCCTCGGTGTGCCTGTCGCCGCGCCTCCCGCCGCCGCGACGTGCCCCGACGTGCTCACGCTCTTTTCGCGCCACCTCGAGGGTGAGATCAGCTCGGACGTCTGCGCCGAGATGGAGGCGCACCTGCGCGGCTGCGAGCGCTGCCGCGGCGCCTGCGACTCCCTCAAGAGCACCCTCGCGCTCTGCCGCCGGAGCGGACCCGAGGTGCAAGTGCCCGTGGCGGTACAGAAGTCGGTAAAGGTTGCTTTGCGCAACTTGCTTGCAGAGACGACCTGAATCCTTTTCGTGCTCGCTGGCTCTACCTGCATGGAGGCCCAAAAATGGCGACCGTGCACGTAACAGAGGATACGTTCGAGGCAACAGTCGAGAACGGAATCGTCCTGCTCGACTTCTGGGCGTCGTGGTGCGGCCCGTGCCGCATGTTCGCCCCCATCTTCGAAGCCGCCGCGACGCGCCATCCCGACGTCATCTTCGGCAAGGTCGACACGCAAGCCGAACCAGGGCTCGCCGCTGCTTTTCACGTGCAATCGATACCGACTCTTCTGGTGTTGCGAGACGGAGTACTGCTCGCAAGCCAGCCTGGCGTCCTCCCGGCCGCCGCGATTGACACGCTGGTCGCCAAGGTACGTGCCCTCGACATGGATGAAGTGCGGCGCAGCATCGCCCAGCAGCAATGACCGCCATGACCGACAAGGAGACGTGCCGTGTGTGACCCGAAGATCATCTACCGTTTGGCTGGTATGCTCGTCGTTCTGTCCGTCGTCTTGAGCTTTGCGGTGCATCCTTACTGGGTGGCACTCGCTGTGGCGGTGGGCTTGAACCTTCTCCAGTTCAGCTTCAGCGGCTTTTGCCCGGCCGAACGCGTATTTGGCCACTTTCGCTTGCTTGGCTGCCGACCCGCGCGTGGCCCTTGACTGCGCCGGTGCGTGTCTTTAGTACCCTGCCACCCGCTACGACGAGGCGTGCAGATGTCCAGACACCCCCTATTGGCAGCGTTTCTTTTGGTCGCGATTGCCGTTGGTTGCGACTCATCCGGCTCACCGGGTGAGAACAACGACGACGACGACGACAATGACAACGGCGGGGGAGTCGCAAGCACCTACGCTCAGGTCGATGACGTCGCCAAGATGATCTACGACGCTGTCGAGGCCAGCGAAGACGTCTCGCCTCACATCGAGGCGGTGCTCGAAGCGTTCGGCGTTCCGGTGCTGGCATTGGACGACGTTGCCGGCGCGCAGGCTCGTATCGATGCGGGGCTTCCCTTCGTGACGACGCTGGTCGTGACGCGGATGGCGGAGGCTTACGCCGGGGGGAGCCTTGTGGACGCGAAGGGTTTCGCTGAGGGTCTTGTCGAGCAGAACGTCGGCCTTGCGTTCCCCTACAACCAGGGTGGCCAGGACCTCGACGAGGACTTTTTGGGCGGGCTGCTCTACGTCTACAACATCGCAGGGCCCACCGAGCCCGATGTTCCGCTCAACGATGGGTACGTCCTTCCAGCACTCGTTTGGACGCTGGGACAAGAGCGGGCCCGCCGCATCAACCCCAACTTCGTCGACCCAACCTGGGGCGACGGCCGCCTCGACCCGCTGCAGTTCACGTTGCTCTCGTTTACGATATTCGGAAAGCCGGCGGCCCCCGCGCGCACGTCGCTTCTCCCTGGCGCATCGGGACTGGACACGTTCGTGACCTTCCAGACCAACCCTGCGGCCGACTTCATCAAGGACAAGATCAAGGATCAGATCAAAGACAAGGTCGAAGGTGAGATCACGAGCGCGGTACAGGAACTCGTCGAAGTACCGCTCGACAAGAAGGACGCCGCGAAGGTGAGCGTCTGTGGCTCCCTTATCTTGTATGGCCACAAGATCTCCATGACCAACACGCCGGACTTACTCTGGCGAGCTCCATTGACCCCGAATTTCACGCAGATTGATCTGACGCTCACCTTCGAAGACGATTACTACGACGGCTGGGCGCGGGCAGTGCTTGGGTCCGCTGTAACGGACCTGACAGGCTGTGCTTTTCCGCGTAAGGGGCCCATCGAAGGTAAAGGGATCGAGTGGAGCGTTTCGAGCGCGCTCGAGTCACAAGGCTCATTCGACGTCACCCAACCGTCGACCGACGAGTTCGGCAGAGCGGTCGCTACTTGGCGGACGTTTCGAGATGAGATCCCGCAAGCCTGTCAGGTCTTCGACAAGCAGCGCGACGCGGTCGGCGCGACTGAGGCGGTCGTGAGTGGTTTGCTGCCGGGGTGGAGCACGGTTGAGACCATCGTGACCTTTCTCAATCCCAACACGGGCGGTCAGGGCAACGCGCCGCTGACGGTGCTCTACTATGAGGTTACGACCAATGATCCGTGCCACAACGAGTAGTCTCGGAGACGCCTAACCACGGCGTGCACAGCAGCGTGGGCGTGTACGGAGTCGTCGCGCTCACTCCCGCCTTCATTGTCGCGCTCACGGCGCTCTTCGCGTTGCCGCAGCAGGCTGGTGGCTTCCGGCTCGCGAAGTGGGGTGTGTTCGGGCTGGCCTTGGCTCTTGTCGGCACCGCCCTCGTCGTGCGCCGAGCCCCCCTGCGTTTTCCTGTGCGCTCGTGGCCCGTCGGCCTGTTCGTCGCGTTGGCAACCTTGCTGCCTGCGTTGTCCCCGTCGCTTGCCCGGGCACACTGGCCTACCGCACTTGGCCTACTTTCTGGGCTCGCGCTGTTCGTCGTGACCGGCGTAGCGCTCGACGATGACGACCGCGCGCGGCGAATGAGCACCATCGTGTTGACCGCAAGCGGAGCCATGGGCGCTGTCATCGTGCTGCTCCAGGCCGCGGGGCTCCGTTGGCTCACGAGCGACGTCTACACCGGACTCGAGTTTCGCGCGCCCGGAACGCTCGGCAACCCGAACTGGGCGGCAGCGTTCATCGCGCCGCTCGTGCCCATGTCGCTCGCCCTCGCCGTCACTGCGAAGCGGCGCTGGCCGCACTATGCAATCGCGCTGCTGCTCGCGGTAGCCACGGTGGCCACACTCTCGAAGGGCGGGGTGCTGACGCTCGCCGCGGGTGTGCTGATGTTCGTGCTCATGAGCAGGGGCGTCACGCGACGGTGGCGCCTGGGGCTCGCTGCGAGCGCGGCGGCGGGTATCGTCCTCCTGGTGGCGTTCGTGTGGCGGCAGGAGCCCTTCGCGACCGCGCCATGGTTGCGTGGGAGACTTTTTCTGTGGCGGGCTGCGCTTTTCTTGGTGAGTGAAAGACCGCTCACCGGGGTGGGGCTCGGCGGTTACGTGTCAGAATACGGGCGCGCGGCGGCCTCTGTGATTCACGGCGACCCGTTGGTGTTCATGCCGCTGTCGAGCGTCGATTTCGTGCACAACGACCTTCTGCAACTGGCGGCCGAGGGTGGGTTGCCCACCGTCATCGCATTCCTGGTTCTGGTTGTGTCCGCTTTGGCGTACGCCTGTCGGCGCGCCGAACCACTTTCGGTCGCCGCCGGGGCGGCCATCGCGGCGATCGTCGTGAACGGCTTCGCGGACTCGCCATTGCGCGTGCCATCGACGTTCGTTCTGTTGTTCTTCTTGCTGGGCTGGCTCTCACCTACTGCTGTGCGCTCCAGCGGGCATCGCATTCTGATCGCCGCGGTCGTGGTTGTTGGCGCCTTGCAGGGCGTGCGTTTCTTCGTTGGCAACGCCTACTGGACCCTCGGGCGTGACGCGCTGCGCGCCGGCCGACCTGCAGCGACGTATCTCGAGCGCGCTCGCTTCTTCTTGCCCGAGCACGGCCGTAGCGCATCGCAGCACGCCCTTGCGCTGGCTAAGGCTGGCCGTATGGATGCCGCGATCGAAGCGTCGACCGAGGCCGCCGCGCTGCGTTTCGACTTCGACGATGAGCTCTTCAGGCGCGATCTGCAGGCTCGCTCTCTCGAGCGCAAAGAAGCCATCGAGCTCTGGGAAGAGCTCGCGTCGCGCTTTCCGGGGCTCGTTACGCCCCAACTGCGTCTCGGCGCGCTCTATCTGCAGGCCAACGACCGTGCGGCGGCCGTTACCGCGTTCGAAACCGTGCTCGCCAACCCGCAGCCGACGGCTCGGGCCGAACGCGCGCGAACGCAGGCGCGGGACATCTTGCGAACACTATTGTCCGCTGACTTGACGAGCCCATGAGGCGCACGAGCGCGGGCGGTAGGCGCGAGCCGCGTAGCGATTAGATGGGATAGAACTCAGTGCCGAGCCCAGCGACGACGCGCACGCCCCGCACGCCCTCTTCGGCTGCTTCTTCGATGCGCTTGATGTTCGTTTTCACGAAGCCAACCACTGCGGCGAGCCCTTCGTCGATCGTCAGCTTGCCCGGCGCGATGACGCCGCGGAACGCGATGCGGATGACCAGGTCGCGCGCTTCAGGGGTGGGGCGAAAGCGAAACTCGTCGCGCAGGACCAGGGTCACCGCTCCGGCGCTCGTAAGCGAGGCTTCGACGACGAGTGGCATGAAGCGCTTCAAGTCATCGCCTGCGAGCTTCAAGACCTCGCCAATCTCCTTGGCGGAGAACTTCTTGGTGCCTGTCGCAGGCACGGCGGCCGCCATGGCGATGAGCAGCTCGCTCAAGAGCTGACCTTGGGAAGGCGCGGCCTTGGCCGAGGCGAACGCGCGGGCCCCGAGGCGTCCGATCGAAGAGGTATCCATGAGCGCGAGTATCGGGGAGGGGTGGGTGCGTGTTTCGTGGTTCTTGCGGCGGCCCGGTCACCCGCGCGCTGAGCCCGGCTCGCGCCAACCCGGCTGAATCAAGGAACAATCGCCTCGATTCTTCCCTCGCGCCCGCCCGTGCCCGATAAGGCCTCCATGACAATCGCCGAAGAGTCACGGGCAGATGGCACTGCGCCATCGAAGCGAAGCTGGATCCAGGTCGCGGCTATCGTCGTGCTGAGCGCCGTCGCGACTGTTTGGGCGGCGACCTATTTCGTGCGCTCCGCGCCACCGCAGGTGCTTACGCTTGCGGCTGGCCCCAAGGGCAGCACCTTCGAGAGGATGGCCAAACGCTATCAACCCATCCTGGCGCGCAACGGCATTGAGCTCATCGTCCTCGAGACCGACGGCTCGCTCGACAACTTGAAGCGTGTCGAAGACCCGGCGTCGAAGGTCGACATCGCGTTCGTCCAGTCTGGACTTACTCCAGGCGACGACCATGCGTCCCTGAGCTCGCTCGGCAGCATGTTTTACGAGCCGCTGATGATTTTCTATCGCGGACAGAAGCGCATCGAGCGCCTCTCCGAGCTCGAGAAGCAGCGGATCGCCATTGGCCCCGAGGGGAGTGGTACCGAGTGGCTCGCGCTCGCGCTCCTCAAGGCGAATGGCATCGAGCCCAAAGGCGAGACGACCTTGCTGAGCCTCGAAGGCGAAGACGCGTCGAAGGCGCTCATCGAGGGACGCGTCGACGCGATCGTTCTGTCGGGTGACTCGGCCTCGCTCAAGTCGATGCGCGGGCTGTTGCGCCAAGAGGGCATTCGGCTCTTCGAGTTCATACAAGCAGATGGCTACGTGCGCCGGTTCCCGTACTTGAGTAAGCTCGACATCCCAGCGGGGGCGTTCGATCTGGGCGAGGGATTGCCGAGGGAAGACACGCACCTCTTGGCGCCCACCGTCGAGTTGGTCGCGCGAGCGGACTTGCATCCAGCTCTGTCAGATTTGCTTCTCGAGGCCGCTTTTCAAGCACACCGGCGCGCCTCTCTGCTGCAAGCCGCAGGTCAGTTCCCCAACCCATCGACCTTCAAGTTGCCGATTAGCGCGGATGCAGCGCGCTACTACAAGTCGGGCGATAGGAGCCTAACGTACCGCTACCTGCCCTTCTGGGTGGCGAGCTTCGTCAACCGGATTGCCCTGTCGATTATCCCGATCTTGGTGCTCCTCATCCCGGCGTTTCGACTGCTTCCACAGGTGTTCGCCTGGCGGGTCCAGCGCCGCATCAACAAGCGGTATGGTGAGATCGCCGAGGTCGAGCGCGCGACGCTACGCGCGGTGCTGACGGAGGCGCGTCGCACCGAGCTCCTCGAGAAGCTCGATGAAATCGAGCAAGCGATCGTAAGTCGCAAGGTGGCTGGCGCGCATGCCGAGCAAATCTACTTGTTGCGGCGGCACCTCGAGCTGGTGCGCCACAAGATCGGCGGGCTCGTCAGTGAGCCCGGACTCGCCGAGCCCTGAGCTCCGAAGGCGAGAAGCCGGTTGTCGCCCGCTCCCTGACGGCGGGCGACGGCGATTCGGCTCTAGTACCGCCCGTAGCAGCGCGGCTGCCAAAACCGGTTGTAGAAGTCCGGCCTTTCGTAGGGTCGGCAGGGCCGGTCGAAGCGGTGGTACGGCGGAATCCGATAGGGATAGTTCGGGCGGTTGGGATTCGGGTCCCAACGATTCGGAATGCCATCGTTATCGCGGTCACGGTCGCGATGGTCCGGGATACCATCCCAGTCGCGGTCTGGGCGCGGAAAGCGTGGACCGGGCCCAAACCACTGCATGGTCGCATTCAGCTCTGCGGTCTGAATGGGCTGCGCGAGGGCCGCTGCGACGAGAGTGCTACCGCTTCGAGGCGCATTGCTCGACGAGCCACCTACCGCGACGCTGCTTTCGCGGACCGGCGCATCTGCGGAAATTACCAATGCCATCGTGAGATCTCCTGAATATTCTGGTTGTTTCGGCCGGTGGGACCAGGAGGAACTATCGCCGTCAGAGGGTGTGACGTTGTGTCACGAGGTGTGAAAGGGCCGTCGCTCAAAGCTCCTGTCCGGTCGGAAACGGTTGCACGTCGGCGCCGGCGCCCGAATAATCCCTGACCGATGCGTCCAAGACTCGACGTGCTCGTCTGGGGAGCTCCCTGGTTAGCGCCGCTGGTGATGGCTTGTGGTGTGAACCTGCCGATCCCCAGCGGCTCGCAGGTGACCTGCTCGACGAGCGCGCAATGTCCCGATGGCACCAGCTGCGTCGTCGATCTCGGCATCTGCGCATCACCTGGTCGTCCGTGCGTGCAAGCCGTGGGTACCGACCTGCTCGCCGCAGCGGACGGTAACGCGTGCACGACCGACGCAGGCGAGGCCGGGCGTCGACCCTGACGGCGAGCTGACGACAGCTCTGGGCCGCGTCGATCCCTTCGGCACAGGGGCCTTCGAGGCCGCGAATCTCGAGCGGCCACGGCAACCGTGCGGGCACCCGTAGGCTCCGAAGCGCGCACGTGGACGCCCGAACCTTGCCTGCGCGGCTATTCGTCTCCGACGCCGAGGCTCATCTATCGGATCGAGCTCGTCGTGCCAACCGACTCGCGCACGTGGATCGTCAACCGGTACGCTGGTGGTGGGGGGAACGGCTACGCAGACGGCGCTCGACTCGCGAGTCGGTTCGATACGCCGATGGGACTCGCCTTCGACCCGGCAGACGGAACGCTCTACGTGGCCGACCGCAACAATCACGTCGTGCGTGCGGTCACCGACGCCGGTACCAGCACCGTGGTCGGTATCGCGCACCTCGGTTTGCCCGACTTCGACGTGACGGCGGGGGTTCCGATCGCCGAGGCTCACCTGCAGTTGCCCGAGGGCGTTCTGATCGAACCACGGGGCGCAGGCCCTGCCAACCTACTCGTTGCGGATACAGGCAATCATCAAGTTCGTCGCGTCGATCGCGTTGCGGGGCTCGTGTACGTGGTCGCTGGCGATGGCAGCCCTGGACTCGCAGGCTCCGGAACCGCTCGCTTCGTCGCCATGACACAGCCGCGGAGCCTCGCGGTCGACAGCTTCGGAAACCTGTTCATCGCGAGCGGCTTCACCGTCCGGCAAGTGCTCGCTGGAGCGGACGGACTTGCGACCGGCGATGATGAGCTCATGACCGTCTATGGTAACGCCCGCCTGAGGCCGCCCATGTCCGCTACGTCGTGCCTATCGGGACTTGCCCTCGAGCCAGGGGATGCTGAGCTGTCGGTCGTCGATGTGTGCGCAGGCTTTCTGGTGCGCCTTGCGCGGGTTGGCCTCTAATTTTTTTGAGGTCGCCTGGCATTGAGCTCAAGCCGTCGGTTGAGAGAAGCTCTGGCCATGAAACCGTCATGTTGGGCTTTGCTCCTTGGCCTTGTGTCGAGCGCTTGTGATTCACAACCCCCGAAGTCGGCCGATGGCGAGACGCGGGTCGGGATGTCTGGGCGCGCGGTCGGCGCTGACAACGAGCACCACACCGTCCGCGTTCGGCTCCCCAACGGTGACATCGCGGCGGGCAAAGAGGCCTTCGTGGCGCTTGGTTGCAACAGCTGTCACGCGGTGAATGGCGTCGACCTGCCTTCTCCCACGGTCGACCCGCCCGGGCCGGTGCTCGGCGGCATCTGGCCGGTCGCGCCCGAGGAGAACAAGATTCTCTCTTCCATCCTCGACCCGTCGCGGCACATTGCGCGGTACCGTTCACCCGACTCCACGGCGGACCCGACCGGCGGCTCGCGCATGCCGGACTTCACGCGCGTCATGACGGTTCGCCAACTCGCCGACATCGCGGCCTTCTTGCATGAGAATTACAAGCCGACGTCCGAACGCGGAAAGTAAGCGACAAAGTAGAGCCCCCCGCCGGCGGCGTCGAGTCCAGGTCGACCTACGCGCCGGTTACAGGCGTACTTTGGCGCGAAACCCTCGCGCGGCGTAATACGATTGCGCGCCGTTGTGATAGACGAAGACTTGGTCGTAGCGCCGGTCGCAGAAGAGTGCGCCGCCAAGCGCGCGAATCGCGTCTGGTGTGCTTACCCAGCTCGAGGTCTTGGTGTCGAAGGCTTCGGACTGCTGGAGGACGCGGTACTCGTCTTCGGTCAACAGCTCGACCCCCATCGACGACGCGACATCGAGCACGTTGTTGGAGGGCCGCGCTTCTTTGCGTGCCTGCCATGCTTCGCGGTCGTAGCAAAGGCTGCGTCGTCCGGCCGGACTCTCGGCTGCGCAATCGACGAAGGTGATGACCTTTGGCCCCTCGACGAGCACGACATCGGGCTCGCCTCCGCTCGCCTCCATCGCTTGCAGCTTCTCGAGCGCGGCGGCGTCGAGCCGTATGGCGACCTTGTCCCACGCAAGTCCGCGATGGCGATGCCCGTTCGCTTCGAAGCGCGAACGCAAGGTGCTTAGTAAGTCGCCTTTGGCGCTCGCTCCGACTCCAGTCTTTTTCTTGGCCATGGCGAGAATCTGCACAAGCCCAGTAGCGTTGCCAACCCACAAGCGCAGAACGGCCCGCCGCAGGAGCTCATTTGCGCTAGGCGGTTCGACGATAGGCGGCGAACCCCGCATCCCAGTCGACGACATTCCAAAAGGCATCGACCCAGTCGGCCCGTCGGTTCTCGTGTTTCAGATAGTAGGCGTGCTCCCAGACATCGATGCCAAGGATGGGCGTTAAACCACGCATGGCGGGCGTGTCTTGATTGGCGAATTGCTCGATGCGCAGCGTTCCCGTCGCGTCGGCGGTGAGCCACGCCCAGCCGCTTCCGAAGACTCCCAGGGCGCTCGCTTTGTATTTCGCTTTGAACGCGTCGAGTGTTCCGAAACTGCGCTCGATAGCGGACAACAGCTCAGCGGGCGGTGCGCCGCCGCCTTTGGGGCTCATCATCGTCCAGAAGAGCGCGTGATTCACGAATCCGCCTCCATGGTTGCGGACGGCATCTCGGATGTCGGCGGGGACACGCTCGAGATCGCCGAGCAACTCGCCGAGAGGCACGGTCTGGATCTCGGGGTGCTTGGCGAGCGCGGCATTCAGGCCCTTCACGTACGCGGCATGGTGAGCGTCATGGTGGATGGTCATGGTGCGCGCATCCACGTGCGGCTCGAGGGCATCGACGGCGTACGGGAGCGCCGGAAGCTCGTAGGGATACGCTCCAGCGGACATAGGCTGCGTCGATGTCTTGGACTCCGCAAGAGAGGACGGAGCAGAGGTCGCGCAGTCGAGGAGCGGCAGCGCCAGGGCGCCAGCGGCTAACGTCTTGATGACTTCCCGCCGAGAGTGCAGCTCGAGCATTTCGCTTCTCCTCATTGCTTGGTGAGCTTCCGAGATTCGCTTTCGAAGGTCCGCGCGCGGAGCCTACAGCAGAGATAGCAACTGACGCCTCCGTGCCGCAACGGCGGTCTGTCGTCTTCGACCACGATGTTCATCCCGCACCTCGGGTCAATAGCCCGTCGCGATTCCGTCGTGATGAGCGGAGTGTCGGGGACAACCCGCGGTTTGTGCGAGGCGCAGCGCGAGACGTGCGTGATGCCTCGGAACATCCGTTCTGCTAGGCCTATCGGATGATCGTCGCGCTTGTCATGGGTAGCTTGCCGCTCGCGTTCACGCTGTTCGTCGTCATCGGCATCTTGCGTGCGAGCAAGCGCAACGCCATCGAAACCGAGCGCAAGCGTGCGCTGCTGCGCTCGGGCACGCGCGGGCGGGCCCGCATCAAACAGATTCGCCAGCTCGCGTCGAGGCCTCACGGCCGTGCGCTCGAGCTCGAGCTCAGCTTGGAGATCTTGGCCACGCAAGAAAACGCCGCGCCAATCGCGCCCTTCGCCCATTCGGTTGTCGCGGTCGTGCCAAGCGTCGCAGTGGGTAGCGTCCAGCCGAACGCAGTGGTCCCCATTCGCTGTAGCGCCACAAGGCCACCTGAGGTGCTCATCGACCTTCCGGCGCTAGGGTTCGTCGAGTAGTGGTGGAACTGCGGGTTCGAGACTCCTACCTCGGAGGACTGGCAATGCACGCTTCGCGTCCGTTTCTGCTTTTCGCGTTCACCCTGTCTGCTTGTACGATCGTCGGTACACCCGTGCATCCAACGGTGAGCAACGCCGAGGCGTTAGACGAGGACAGCGAGGACTCCCGCTTGGGCGCGGTGACTCGAGCAGCCAAGCTCGACTTGGACTGTTCCGACGTCGACGTGGTGCTTACGTTCAACCGTGACTACGCGAACGTCGCGCAGCCGCGCCACGTGATCGATGGTTGCGGCAAGCGAGCGGTCTACGCCGAAGCGTGTGAGGAGTACCCGCGGTGTCGACATCTGTTGCTGTCCCTGGTCGCTCTGCCCACCGCCAACAAGATGTCCGAGAAGTGAACCACGCCGTCGCCTGTGTCCGCTATCGCGACATATGTGCGAGATGAACAGTCTTGGTGAAGCGGGCAACGCAGGTTTTGGGGTCGCGGTCCCCCCAACCGAGGCCAATCCATAACGAGTCTGAGAGTTCTCTCATTTTTCTCTCAAGAATCCCCCGTCCAGATGGCCGCATGATTACACTCTCTCATGATCGTCGTAGCGCTCGCGCTGGTTCTGGCTCCGGGGGTGACCTTCGATGAGGCGCTCATGCTCGCCGCCGCAACCCCACGCGTACGTACCGCAGCCGAGGCCGAGGCCGCCAAGCGCAAAGCAGATAAGGAGGTTGGCACCCTGACGCTCAATCCGCAGGTCGCGGTGCAGCCGGGTCTGCGCTTCGACGCCACCGGTGAGCGCAACCCCGATCTCGTGGTCGAGGTCTCCCAAGGGTGGAACTTCTCGGGACACAGCAGGGCGCGGAAGGCGTCGATGCGTCTCGAGGAGGATGTGCTCACGGCCGAGGTGCGGGCGGCAGCACTTTTCGAGCGACTCGGCGTGGCGCGCGCTTGGCTCGATGCCTGGGAGACGCTCCGAGTCCGCGACGTCGTTGCGCAAGAGGTCGGGCTCGCGGTTGAGCTCGAGCATTTGGTGCTGCGCTCCAGCGAGCTTGGTGAGGCGACGGTCGCCGATGTCGAAGATGCCCGCTCGTATCTCTCGGAAGTTCGCCTCGCGGAGCTCGACGCCGAAGGACGCCTATTCGAGCTCGGGTTGGCGTTGTCACGCGCCTTGGGGACCACGCCCTCGGTTCCCACGAGCGCGGATGGCGCACTACCTACTCCTCAGCTGCCCGACCTCGACGACCCCGAGACCTTCGTCGCGGGCGTCGACCAGCTCCCCGATGCGCGCCGCCTCGCGCTCGAGGCCCGCGCACGTCGTGCCCGCGACATCGAGGAGCATGCGGCGCGCGGTGTGGTCGGCCAGTTTGGGGTGGTCGCGGCCCGCGACTCGTCGACCGGAGGGGCGATCGTATCTGGCATCGCGCGCTTCTCGCTGCCGCTCTTCGATCGAGCCGAGCGTGAGCGGGCGGACCTCATCGTCGCTGCGACGCGTAGCGAAGGGGCCGTAGTCGAGGCTCGCCTTCAGGCCACACACGACGTGCGTCTTGCCATTCATGAAGTCGAGCACATGCGGGAGATCCTCAACGAGCTCGAAGCCCACCTGGTCCCCGCCGCTCGGGAGGCGGCGCGCCTACGCGAACGTCTGATGCGCGGGGGTGAGGCGACTGTGATCGAAGCGCTCCTCGCAAGGCGCACGCTGGTCGTCGCACAACGGCGCCTCGAATCCGCGCGTGCGGCGTACACCTGGGCGAGGGTGAAGCTTTGGTTGTTCTTGTCGGCGATGGCGGATACGTCATGAAACTGCTGCTGTTGGTCTGTCTCGCTCTTTATAGTTGCTCCGAGCGCTCGACCCCCGAGGCGCCCGCGCCGCCCAGCAAAGCGAGCGCCGTGACACGTTGGGTGCCGGTACGCGACACGGCTGGCGTTTCGATGCTCGAGGTCCCGGCCGAGGTTCGTGGCGACGTCGACAGCAGCGCAGCCGTAGGTCTGCCGTTCATCGGTCGGGTGACGAGCCTGTTCGTGAGGCCTGGCGACAACGTGGCGCGGGGTGACCGCATCGCGCTGGTCATCGTGCCCCAGGTGCTGTCGGCAGCCGGCGCCTACGTTGCCGCGACGACGCGTCTTGCGGCCGAGGAGACGCGCCGGGCACGCCTCGTCTCGCTGCAACAAGAGGGACTCATGCGCGCCGCGGACACGATCGAGAACCAAGGCCGCATCGCCGACGCCAAAGCGGAGATCGCCACCGCTCTCGCCATGCTGCGCGCCGCGGGTGTCGACCCAAGCATCGCAGGGACACTCGTGGAACGCGATGGCTCGATCGTCTTGCGTAGCCCGATCGCAGGTGTCGTCACCCAGGTGAACGCCGTTGTCGGCGAGACGCGCGACCCTAGCGCCCCAGCGCTCGCCCGCATCGTTGGTCGCAGTAGCCGGCGCGTCGAGGCTCACCTTGCGCGCCTGCCCCCGAGCGACGCGAGCTTCAGCCTCGCGGCGCGCAACGGTACGACGATCCCCCTGCGTCTGGTCGCCGTGTCGCCAGCTGTCGATCCCATCGACGGCGCCCGTATGGCCTGGTTCGATGCTCCCGAAGAGGCGGAGCTCGCGGTGGGCTCTAAGGAACGCGTGCGTATTCAGCTCGGCCCCGACGTCGTCCTGGTACCGGCAAGCGCCCTCGTCGTGGGACCCGACGGAGCGCGCATTCGCCGAAAGAACGACTGGCTGGAGGTCGAGGTCATCGCGGCGTCCGGCGCCGATGCGCTCGTGCGCGGCGCGCTCGCGGTCGGAGATGCCGTCGCCATGGACGGCCAGCGCGTGCTCGACGACGAACGAGCGAACGACATCGGCGAGGCAGCTCCATGATTGAGCGGGTCGTCGCGCTGTCGGTCGCGCACTGGCGTGTGACACTGGCCCTCGTGGCGGTGCTCACCGTCGCCGCCGCAGTCACCGCGACGCGGCTCGATCTCGATGCGCTACCCGACGTGACCACCAATCAGGTCCTCGTTTTGACGCGCGCGCCAGGGCTTACTCCCGAAGAGGTCGAGGTGCGCGTGACCCGGCCGCTCGAGGTCGCGCTTGGTGGCATGCCTGGTCTCGAGCTTCAACGCAGCTTGTCGCGCTACGGCATCTCGTCCGTGACGACCGTCTTCGCGGACGATGTCGATACCTATCGCGCCCGTCAGCTCGTGCAGGAACGTATCAATACGGTGGTTGGACAACTGCCCCAAGGCGTCGAAGCGCCGGAGCTCGGCCCCGTCACAGGAGGCTTGGGCGAGATCGTTCATTTCACGTTACGGTCGCCGACCCGTACGACCGCCGAGCTCTACGAGCTTGCCATGTTGCGCGTCGCGCCGTTGTTGCGATCGGTCTCGGGCGTGGTCGAGGTCAACACGTGGGGCGGGGAGCGGCGAACCATCGATGTCGTCGCTGACCCGCTCCGGCTCGCCGAGCGTGGCCTGACGCTTCAAGACCTGCGCACAGCGGTCGAGAACGCGGTGGGAACGGCACCCGCTGCGACCCTCTCTGCTGGAAGTCGACAGGCGCTACTCAGGGTGGTCTCCTTGCCGCGGACGCCGACCGAGTTGGGTCTCGCCATCGTTCGCCATAGCGATAGCGGCTCCGTGCGTCTCGCTGACGTCGCCAACTTGCGCGAAGGCGCCCTCCAGCGCATCGGGGGAGCAACGCGCGATGGCAACGGCGAGACCGTCTATCTCATGGTGCAGATGCTCCGTGGAGCCAATGCGCTACGTGTCGTGCGCGACATCCAGAAGCGCATGCACGACGTCCGCGCCGCTCTGCCCAATGATGTGATCGTCGATCACGTCTACGAGCGCAGCGACCTCGTCGAGAAGACCATGCAAACGGTCGGCAAGAGCCTGCTCGAAGGAGGCGTCCTGGTGATCGCCGTCCTGCTGCTCATGCTCGGTAGCGTGCGCGCCGGACTCCTCGTTGCGTCAGTCATTCCTCTTTCGATGTTGGGCGCGCTCGCTGGGATGGTGCTCTTCGGTATCCCGGGAAACCTCATGTCGTTCGGCGCCATCGACTTCGGGCTCGTGGTCGATGGCGCGGTGGTCATGGTCGAGCACGTCTTTCACACGCTACAAGCGACGCCTGAACCGCGTCCGCGCGAGCGGCTTGGCAAGAAGGTCGACGCGTTACTCGCGGCCGTGGCGCGGCCGGTGTTCTACTCGGTCCTCATCATCTTGGTCGTCTACATTCCGGTGCTGTCGCTCACTGGCGTCGATGGCAAGATGTTTCGCCCCATGGCCCTCACTGTCGTGTTGGCCCTCGTCTGCTCGCTGGTCTTGTCGTTGACCTTCGTGCCCGCGGCGCTTGCCGCAACTCTTGCACCGGCGCACGTACCTCGGACGACCCCGTGGCTGCCGCGACTTCTCCAGCGCTTCTATGACCCGTTGCTGGGGCGCGTCGTGCGCTACCCGCGTATCGTGATTGTGGCCAGCGCCGCTCTGCTCGCTCTCGGCGTTGGCCTGTACTGGCAGGCAGGAAGCGAGTTCGTACCCCAGCTCGACGAAGGTGACCTGGTCATTCAAACGACGCGCTCGCCCGACGCGAGCATCGAAGGCGCGATTCGCGACGCCACGCATCTCGAGCGCGTACTTCGTGCTGAGGTGCCCGAGGTGCTGAGCATCACCTCTCGGGTCGGAAGCCCGGCGGTGGCGACCGACATCATGGGCCTCGATCAAGCCGATGTCTTCGTTCGCTTGGCGCCACGCTCTCAGTGGCGCGCCGGTCTCGACCGGGCGGCGCTCATCGCCGACATCGACCGCGTCGTCGCCGCCAAGGCGCCTGGCTCCGACCCGTCGTACACGCAGCCCATCCAGATGCGCTTCAATGAGCTCTTGGGGGGGTCCGTAACCGATGTCTCGGTCGCTGTTTACGGCGACGACCTCGCCGTCTTGCGTGAGCTCGCCGAGGGGGTGCGTGAGGCGCTGCGTTCCGTGCCAGGCGCGGTCGACGTTCGCGTCCTTGCGCCACCGGATGTCGCGCTCGTCGAGGTGCGACCACGGCCCCTCGATGTCGCTGCTTTCGGCTACAGCGTTCAGGATGTGCTCGACGCCGTCCAAGCTCTGCGTCAAGGGATCGAGGTTGGCTACACCTACGCGGGGGTGGTGCGTGTGCCGATCATGTTGCGTCTCGACTGGTCGCCGACCACCTTCGATATCGAGCGCTTGCCTCTCGCGCATGCGGGTGGAGGTCTTGTTCCGCTATCACGGCTTGCCGACATCCGTCAGACACGCACGGCGAGCCTCGTCGCCCATCAAGATGGCGCGCGTCGCCTGCTCGTGGGCTTCAATGTGCGCGGCGTCGACCTCGGTGAGGTGGTAGCAAAAGGGCAGGAGGCAATTGCCAAGCTCGAGCTTCGCGACGGATATCGGGTCGTCTGGGGCGGTCAATACGAGCAGCTCGAAGCTGCCGTTGGCCGGCTGCGCGTCGTCATTCCCATCGTCATGGTTGCCATCCTGGCGCTACTCTATGTTGCGTTTCGCAACTTGCGCGCGACCCTCTTGGTTTTCGCCAACGTGCCGTTTGCGTGCGTTGGTGGCATCATCGCGCTCGTCGTGCGCGCCATGCCGGTATCGATCTCCGCCGCCATTGGGTTCATCGCCTTGAGCGGCGTTGCCGTGCTGAATGGCGTCGTTCTGATGTCGCGTATCCTCGAGAACCAGCGTGACGGTGCGCAGCCGTCCGAGGCTGCCATTACGGCGGCCCGCTCGCGTGCGCGTCCGGTCCTCATGACCGCGCTCGTTGCCGGTCTCGGCTTCGTACCCATGATGCTCGCGAGCGGCGTAGGCGCCGAGGTGCAGCGACCACTCGCCACGGTCGTCGTTGGGGGGCTCGTGACCTCGACCCTGTTGACGTTGTTCATCTTGCCTGCGCTGTATCCGTTGTTCGTGGAGAAGCGTGTGCGATGAGAGTTCTCGTCGTCGAAGACGAAGCGAAGATGGTGGCCTTGCTGCAACGTGGTCTTCGCGAGGAAGGCCACGAGGTCGATCTGTGCACGCGCGGCGCGGATGCGCTCGATCAGGCAGCAGCGGTGCCTTACGACGTCGTGCTGCTCGATTGGTCGTTGCCCGACTTCGATGGGATCGCCTTGCTCCGACGCTGGCGTGACGCGGGTCTTCGCACACCGGTGTTGATGCTGACGGCTCGTGGCTCGGTGGGCGAGCGGGTGACAGGCCTGCGCGCTGGAGCGGACGACTACCTGACGAAGCCGTTCGATTTCGACGAGCTCTTGGCGCGGCTCGAAGCGCTACATCGACGCGGTGGAGGGCACGAGGCACGACGGCGCTTGGGGCGAGCGCGCCTGGACGCGAATCGACGAACCTTGGCGGTCGGCGATCTCGAAGAATCGCTTACCGCCCGCGAGTTCATGCTCCTCTCTGAGCTCGCTGGGCACGCGGGCGAGACCCTCACACGCTCGGAGCTGCTCACGTCAATTTGGGGCGCTGGCTTCGACGGGACACCGAACGTGGTCGACGTGTATGTCGGCTACGTACGCGCGAAGCTGAGGCGTCTTGGTGTCGATCAAGAGATCACCATCAAGTCGGTTCGGGGCACGGGCTACCGGCTGGTCATCACGGAAGCGACGTGAAACTTCGGCCTCGGCTCTGGCTGTTCGGTGTCGTCCTTCCCGCGGTTGGTCTTGCCATCACCATCGTTGTGGCTGGGGAGCTGTTTCGACTTTCTCTCATCCGTAACCTCGATGAAGCGATGCGCGCCCAAGCATCGGTCGAGCGGGTGAGCCTGTTCGATGGGCCCAGTGGGGAGCCGCATTTGGTCGAGCGCGACGACGGTCGCGTCGTGGACACCGCCGACCACCCCAGTGTCGTGGCGGTGTACGACCGCTCAGGTAGCGCCCTCATCCAGTTCCCACACGGCAGCCACTCGCCTCCGCGGCTCGCCTGGTCAACGTCAGACATCACGGAGCTTGGCACGACACGCGACGACGCCACCGGGCGTCCGGTGCGTGAGCTACGCATGGTCGTCCACTCGACGAATGGCAACGACTACTTGCTGCGGTTGGCCTCGCCCATGAGCTCCATCGAGACCACGGTGCGCACCTTCTATCGAGCAACCTCGTCGGTAGCCGTCATCGTCGCCTTGCTGTTGTTGCTCGCTCAGGCTTGGCAGGCACATACCCTGGTCCGCCGTCTGCGTGCGATGACGGACTATCTGCCGAAGCTACGCGACGGTGTGCTTGACCTGGCGGCGTTGCCCGAAGATCGAGCCGGTGACGAGATCGCCGAGCAGCGGGATGCTTTGGCGGATGCGGCTGTGCGTCTGCAACGCGCTCGTGTCGCTCAGGAACGTCTGCTTGCCAACGCGGCGCATGAGTTGCGCACGCCGCTCACCATCATGCGCACGCAGATGGATCTTGCGCTCCGGCGCGAGCGCTCGGCCGAAGAGCTGCGCGCGGCTCTCGCTGCCTCACGCGCCGAGGTCGATCGGTTGGCGTATCTCGCAGCACGACTGCTGGAGCTCGCGGCGGCGAGCAAGGTGGAGCGCGAGCTGCGCTCGGGCGACCTGGTTGAGCTCCTCAATGAATCCATAGCCGCCTACCGTGCGACCGCCGAGCAAGGTTCACTTACCTTATCGCTCGTGGCTCCAGGGCAGGCCACCGCGACGTTCGATCAAACAGCATTGCGGCAAGCCGTCGACAATCTTCTCGCCAACGCCTGCCGGCACGCACCGCCATCGTCGACCATCGAAGTCGGCCTGACGCGCGACGCAACGCACTGGCGCATCACCGTTCGCGATCAAGGCGAAGGTGTTGCCCCCGAAGAGCGCGAACGTGTCTTCGAGCCCTTCTATCGTGGCAGGAGCAGCGCCGGTGCGGGACTCGGCCTTGCCATCGTCCGCGACATCGCGCGGATGCACGCGGGGGAGGCGGCCGCCGAGGGCTCACGTTTCACGCTGACCGTTCGCGCGGACGGTCCCTTGCATAGACCGGAGTGAGGGCGCTTCGGCCCACGGCTGCTGCAATGGTACACGAGTAGGGGTTGCTCCACGTTGGCATCTTGGCTGTACATGTAAATACATGTCATGGGACCGTTCGCGATCGACGACGTCGCCCCAGATGCATCCACGGCCACAGTTGGGGATCTCATGATGGAAGCGATCATCGGAGTGGTCGCGCTGGCGGTCATGCTGCTCCTGCTCGAGCGCTTCGCGCCGCTGCGCCTCGGTCGTGCGCCCTTCTTTCGACGACTGCTCGTCAACGTTGCCATCGCTGCGCTGACGTTCGTCGCCGCAATGGCGGTCGTGCAGCCTGTAGCGTTGAAGACGCTGGGGTGGACGGAACAGTCGCACGTCGGCGTCTTGCACCTCGGCGCTCTCCCCGACCTCTTACGCGCCTGTGTCGCCTTCGTGTTGATGGACCTGTCGTTCTACTACTGGCATCAGCTCAATCATCGCGTGCCGCTACTCTGGCGCTTTCACAACGTGCACCACGCCGACCCGGTGCTCGACGTCAGCACGACGTTCCGTTTTCACTTCGGCGAGATCGCGCTCTCGACGGCTTTTCGCGTCGTGCAGATTGCGGTCATCGGACCCTCGCTTTCGACCTACCTCGTCTATGACCTCGCGCTGCAGTGCGGCACGCTTTTTCACCATAGCAACGTGAAGTTGCCGCTGGCAGTCGAGCGCATCGTCAATTGGGTGCTGGTGACTCCGCGCATGCATGGCATCCACCACTCGCAGGTCATGCGCGAGAGCCGCTCGAACTACGGAGTGGTTTTCCCCTGGTGGGACTGGATGCATCGGACGTTGCGGTTGAACGTACCGCAGTCGCAGGTCGTGGTCGGTGTCGCAGGCTACTCCCTCCCCGAAGACAACGGGATCCTGCGGGCGCTGGCCATGCCGTTCCGACGCCAACGCGACTACTGGACGCGTCCGACCGGCGTCCGTGTCGAACGCGACGACGCGTCGCTCGAATCGGACCGCACGCGTATGGCCGAGTGAGCTAGACGCCGCTACTGATTCTACCCGCGCATCGTCGCGACCAGGCTGGTCACTCGTTCTGCATGAGTCCGCGAATCTGACCATCGGCGTCGACGCGCACGGCGCGCGCGGCCGGAACCTTGGGAAGGCCGGGCATCGTCATGATGTCGCCCAAGAGCGCTACGACGAACCCAGCGCCCGCGCTCAGGCGCGCCGAGCGTACCGTGACGCGAAAGCCGCTCGGGCGGCCCTGCCTCTTCGGGTCATCGGACAGGCTCAAATGCGTCTTGGCCATACAAATAGGAAGGCCCGCGAAGCCGTCCTTGACGATGGCGTCGAGGTCGTCGCGCGCGACTGGGTCGAGGTCGACGCCGTCCGCGCCGTAAACATTGCGTGCGATCGCTTCGAGCTTCGCGGCGTAGCTTTGTTCGAGTGCGTAGCAGAACTTGGGCGCGCTCGCCTGTGAGGCGTCCGCGAGCACGGCTGCAACGGTGCGGGCGAGATCGATGGTTCCCTCTCCGCCGAGCGTGAAGCCACGTGATAGCTCGACCGGCACACCCAGCTCTTCGCAGCGTCGCCGCACCACGGTCAGCTCATCTTCGGGATCGTTGTCGAAGGCGTTGATTGCGACGACGGCGCGCAGGCCGAAGTAGCGCACGGACTCCAGATGACGCTCGAGGTTTGTGATGCCTCTCTCGAGCGCCTCACGGTTGGGCGCGCCCGCGTTCTTCGCGTCGACGCCGCCGTGGAACTTGAGGGCACGGAGGGTCGCTACGACCACCGTTGCGTCAGGCCAAATTCCGGCCGTCCGGCATTTGATGTCGAGGAACTTCTCGCCGCCGAGATCGAAGCCAAAGCCCCCCTCGGTCACGACGACGTCGGCGACGTGTTGGGCCAAGCGGGTGGCCACGATCGATGAGCAGCCGTGCGCGATGTTGGCGAACGGACCGCCATGCACGAACGCCGGCCCGCCTTCGGCGGTCTGGACCAGGTTGGGGAGGAGGGCGTCCTTGAGGAGCGCGGTCATCGCGGCATCGGCGCCAACGTCGGCTGCCGTGATGGGCCGTTGGTCGTAAGTGCGTCCAACCACGATGCGTCCGAGGCGTTTGCGCAGGTCTTCGTGTGAAGTCGCGAGACAGAGAATCGCCATGACCTCGCTCGCCGCCGTGATGTCGAAGCCGGTCGCCCGTGGCACGCCTCCGTTGCGTCCACCCATACCCACCATCACGCTGCGCAGGGCGCGGTCGTTCATGTCGATGGCGCGCCGCCAGCTGACACGGCGCGGATCGAGACGCTTGCCCCCGGCCGCACCGTCGTCGAAGTGCAACTCGTTGTCGACTAAAGCGGACAGAAGGTTGTGCGCCGAGGTGATGGCGTGCAGATCTCCCGTAAAGTGCAGGTTGATGTCGTTACTCGGTACGAGCTGAGATTTGCCGCCGCCGGTGCCGCCCCCTTTGACTCCGAAGACGGGTCCGAGTGATGGCTCACGCAGAGCGGGTACGGCCCTGTGCCCGAGACGGCGCAGTCCCATGGCCAGGGCGATGCTGGTGGTCGTCTTGCCTTCACCGGGTGGCGTCGGCGTGATCGCTGAAACCAAAACCAGCTTTCCCTTACCACTCTTGCCGCGGCCAAGCGCCGCGAGGTCGATCTTGGCCTTGTCGCGGCCGTAAGGGAGGACATCCGCGAGGTCGATGCCCAGCTCTTGGGCGACGTCATTGATGGGGCGCATGAGGTACGACCATGTTGCGTCTCACGAACCAATCTCCCTGTCGAGCTGAAGCGGCGGCCGAGCAAGACCGACCGCTCGAAGCGCACAACAATTCGGACCGCGCGCATATGGGCTCTGTGCCAACGCTACGGCGTGATCACGCAAGGCGATGTATCGACCACCGCACGAACCGCCGCGGGTGAGTCGCCGCTACTGGCGAAGGTCGCGCCCACGCTTCTGCCCACGCGCGTTATCGCAAGACTCGCGGTCGTTGCGATGTCACCCACCGTCCCACCCGCAGTCGTACGGAGCTGAGCGGCCTGCAGGGTATCGACGTAAAGTCCGACGGTTTCGCCCACGTCCAGCTCGATGCGGTCGGCGAAGCTCACGCGCGTCAAAGCGCCGCCGCCCGCCGAGCTTGCCGCGTTGACGGAGCCGATGAGCTCCCAGCCGGTGGGCGACGATTCGTGGCCGACGAAGGTGCCGCGACGGAAATACACGTTGACGTCGTGGGTGCCTGCTTCAAGCTCTACGCTGACGCCGCCGATGTCCGTTTTCGCGACTGCCTGGAGATCGAACATCACCCCCTGAGCGTTGACGCCGTCGTAGGCGGCGCCGGTGCTGTCGAGCGGTGCAACCGTGTCGTAGTGGATTGCTCCGTTGAAGACGCGCGGCGTGAACACCCCTCCGGTGCCGGCGGTAAACGGGTAATCGAGACCGATGCCCTCGGTGAACTGGAGGTTTGCGTCCTCGGCGTAGACGGCGCCTTCGCTCGAGCCGTTGCTGTAGTTGATGGACACCGTTTGCGTGTTGCTCGTGATGTAGAAGGCCTGCGTCTCCCCTGCGCGGATCTCCACGTTGACCGGGACCGGTACTGGGATAATCCCGCCGGTTGCTGTCACGGCCGCGCGACCGAGCAGCGTCCACCCCGCCGAATCCGAGGCAAATCCCGCGTAGCCCCCGGCGCGCGTGTAGATCTCGATGGTCGTATTGGACATTGGATACGCGTCGAAGCTGCGGATGACCACGTGCTCCTTTGCGATGATCGTGAACATGTTACCGCGCTGATTGTTCCCGCTCGCTGCGGTCGTCGATAGAGCGCTCGCTTCGCACACGCGTTGCGGGCGGCTATCGCAGACCGCCGCGTTGCAAACATCGCAGCTACCCGCGCCAGCGGAACAGTCATAACAAGCGAAGCCGTCGTCCGCCGTGTTGGGCGCGCAGGTACCGACGTTGCAGGTGTCGGCCGCGTTGCATTGGGTGTCGGTCGCGCTGCCGCACGGTGTTCCGGCAGCGACGTAGTTGGACGCGCAGACGCCATCTCCATCGCAGGTGTCGGCCAAGTCGCATTCCGTCGTCGTCGCGTCGCCGCACGGGGTGTTCGCGGCGACGTGGTTCACGAGGCAGTCTCCGACGGCGTTGCACGTGTCGGCGAGATCACACTCCGTCACGCTCGGGTCACCGCACGCCGTGCCTACCGGGGTCAACCGCTCCTGGCACGCGCCCCCGAAGCAGGTGTCGGCTGGGTTGCACGGGGTGTCGGTCGCGTCTCCGCAGGCGCTGCCGTCAAGCACGTGGTTGATGAGGCAGGTGCCGGAGCCGTCGCAACTGTCCGCCGCGTCGCACTCGGTTTGCGTCGCGCTGCCGCAGGGGGTGCCGGCCGCCGCGTATCGGGTTTCGCACAATCCGCCCGAGCAGACATCGAGTGGATTGCACGTGGTGTTGACGATCTCGCCGCACGCCGTGCCGTCGGGGAAGTGATTCGGCAGACAATCGCCGGCGCCGTTGCAGGTGTCGGCGACGTCGCAGGCACCGGACGACGCATCGCCGCAGGCTGTGCCCGGGGGCATGAAGTTATGCTGACACTGTCCGGCCAGGCAGGTATCTGGCGCGTCGCAATCCGTCTGCGCTGAGCTGCCGCAGGGCGTGCCGTCGAGCGAACGGGCGCAGTTGACGATGAGGTTTTCTCCCGGGTCCTCATCGACGTCGTTGTCGTCCTGGTCGTCGCCACAGGCGGTCACGAGGGACAGACAGAACAGCGGGGCAAGAAACGCACGGGACCACGTGAAGCGCACTGGCGGGAGCCTCGGTATGAGTGCAGGCACTGGCCTCGGTGTACCTCACCGTTCGTGCTTCATCAAAGCTCTGAGTGCTTCTTGGGGTTGTGGCGGCGACTCTCGTCGCGCGCGCACAGACTGGCTACGGACTCCTGCAAGCGCTCGATGTCGACGGGCTTCGCGATGTGGAGACGGAAGCCAGCGGCGAGGGACTTCTGGCGCGCTTCTTCGCCCGCGAAAGCGGTTAGAGCGATAGCAGGGAGGTCACCGCCACCGCGCGCCGCCCCGAGCCCCTTGACGCGGCGCATGAGCGAGTAGCCGTCTTCACCCTGCATGGCGATGTCGGAGAGCAAAACGTCAGGCCGAAAACTCTCCACGGCGATGACCCCTTGGCTTGCCGACGCCGCGACCCGCACTAACGCGCCCATCGCGGTCAGCATGGCGGCCACGACCTCGCTCGTCTCTTGATCGTCGTCGACGAGGACGATGCGGATGCCCTCGAGCGACCGATTCCCGGCCGCACCTTTGCTAGAAACCTGCGATGAGCCGTTGCTGTCGATGGACGAGTCGCCTAGGCCAGGCTCGGTCTCGATCGGCAACAACACTGAAAAGGTGGCGCCCTTGTTGCGCCCCAGGCTCTCGGCCCGCACGACTCCACCGTGCGCCTCGACGAGATGCCGAACGATGGCAAGCCCCAAGCCGAGTCCGCCATGGCGGCGTACCGTGGTTCCGTCTTCCTGTGAGAATCGGCTGAAGACGTGCGGCAAGAAATCAGGTTCGATCCCGCAGCCCGAGTCCTGGATGCGGATCCGAGCGAATCCAGGTAGCGAGTCGACCAGGCCCAACACCTTGCTCTTGGCGGGGCTGAACTTGATGGCGTTGGCGAGCAAATTAGTAACGACTTGCTGGAGCCGCACTTGGTCGCCACGCACTCGAGCAACCTCGCCCTCGTACTTGAACTCGATGGTCACTTCTTTGTTTCGCGCCGGTGCCGCGACGCTCTCGAGCGCTCCGCGTATGACGGCCTGAAGGTCAACCGTCTTGAGCTCCATACGGAACTTTCCGGTGACGATTCGCGACACATCGAGCATGTCATCGATGAGCTTGACCTGTGTCATGATGCCACGCTCGATCGCCTCGCCCGCTTGCTTCACGCTGGTCGCCAACATGTCGCCGTGACTCAAGTGCTGAGCATGCATCAGCATCGAGAAGAGTGGCGTACGGATCTCGTGCGACAGGGTGGCCAGGAACTCGTCCTTGGCGCGATTGGCCTTCTCGGCCTCGAGCGTTGCGCGTTGCGCGTCCATCAGCAGTTGCTTCAAGGTATCGATGTCGACGAGCGATAGGGTAGCACCGTCGATTTTGTCATCGACGGTCTTGTACGGACGGATCTGCATACGATGCCAACGGCCGCTGCGGTCCTGCACCTCGGACTCGTGCATGGTGTTGCTCGCGATCACCTCCGCGATGCGCGTGTCGAGCCCGATGACGTTCAGATGCAAGTTGAGGTCTTCAATGGGTCGCCCGACGTCGGCGGATACGATGTTGAAGATGCTGCGCGCTTTGGGTGTGAAGCGGCGAATGCGGCGCTTCATGTCGAGGATGAGGATCGGCACATCGACGGTCGACAGCAAGTTGACCAAGTCGCTGTTGGCTTCCGCCGCTTCTTGATTGCGACTCTGAAGCTCGTCGTTGACCGTGATCAGCTCTTCGTTCGTCGACTGCAATTCCTCTTTAGCGGTTTCGAGCTCTTCATTGAGGCTCTGCAACTCTTCGTTGCCAGAGAGGAGCTCTTCGTTTGCGACATTGAGCTCCTCGTTGGCTTGATCTTGAGCGTCGACGAGGGACTGCAGGTAGTCGCGTGTCGCAGCGAGCTCGATCTCGAGCTTGCGTGAGCGCTGCGTCGGGTCCGCCGGCAGGAGTGCCACGACATCTTCGCCTGCCGCGCCCGCTGGTTTTACCCCGCGTGAGACGGTGGACTGCTCGAAGAGCACGAGCAACAACGGCTCGACGTCGTCTGCCGAGCCCGGTACCGACACGACGACGACATCACACAGGTCGCCACCCGGCTCGATCTCCACGTCAGCCGTGCGCACCGAGATGGACTCGGCCCGGGCCTTGGTAACCGCGGCGCGCAACGCCACTGCGAGGCCGGGGCGCGCCATCTTCATGAGGTTGTTCTGGGGTTTGCCGGGCGCAGGCTGCAAGTAAGCGCCGGTCTCACCACGAAACTGCAAGATATCCATGCGCTCGTTGATGACCACGCCAGGCGGCGAGTAGCGACCAAGGAGTAGTCGGTCGAGCTGACTTGTTAGGCTTCCGAAGCGTTGCGCGAGCTCGCCGCGCGGAATACGCGACGCGGGCGACGCCATTGGCGGTGCTTCTGGGCGCGGAGCAAAGCGCAACACGCTTGGGGTCGCAGTCCGCGAAAACACCTTGTTGGCCTTGTCGATCGGAGTGAATAGCGACGCGAATCCCGAGATGCTCTCGGTCCGCCCAAGCAGAAGGAAACCCTTGGGGTTGAGCGCATAGTGGAGAATCGGCAAGACGCGCTTCTGCAGGGCCTGGTCGAAGTAGATGAGCACATTGCGACAGGTGACGAGATCGAGCTTCGAGAACGGCGGGTCGGACGTCAGGTCATGGCGTACGAAGACGCATAGATCCCGAACATTCTTGTTGATGCGATAACCGGTCTCGACTTTCGTGAAGTGACGCCGGCGGCGCTCGTCGTCGACGTCTTCCAAGGCGCTCTCTGGAAAGATGCCCTGGCGCGCCTTCTGGATAATCGCCTCGCTGATGTCGGAGCCGAAGATCTGGATGGGGCATTCGCGCGCCTCGCTACCAAGGACCTCGAGCAGCAAGATTGCCATCGAGTAGACTTCTTCGCCGGAAGAGCAGCCTGCGACCCAGACGCGAATGGGCTGGCCCTCGCCTCGTGACTTGATGATCTCCGGAAAGACGCGCGTGCGTAGACAGTCGTAGGCTTCTGCGTCCCGAAAAAACGACGTCACATGCACGAGGATATCTTCGTAGAGCTGGGTGGCTTCGCGCGGCTCTGCCGTCAGCAGCGCAAGGTAAGCCGACAAGGTGTCGGTGTTCCGTAGCGCCATGCGCCTCGCCAGGCGCCGATCGAACGTCGCGACCTTGTAGTTGCTGAAGTCGACGCCCACGGTCGTGCGCAAGAGCGCGATCACCGATTCCCGCGTCTCGGGGTCAAACGCCGAACCTTCGTTCGCGATGTAGGGATGATGGCTGAGTCGCGCGAGCTCGGTGGCCAGCTCGGCGATGGGCAAGACGTAGTCGACGACACCCGCGTCCACCGCGCTGCGTGGCATTCCGTCGAATTTCGCCGATTGAGGGTCCTGAGCGAATGTGATGCCATCGCTGCCCTTGATTGCTCGCAATCCGTCGGTACCGTCCGAAGCGTTTCCCGACAAGATGACGCCGATGGAGTGACTGCCATGCGTTTCGGCGAGGGACCGCAAAAAGGCGTCGATCGGCAAGGTGTTTTTTCGCCGCTGGTTCGTCCGTGGGGCCAGGTGCAAGACACCTGCGGCGATGGTGAGCTGAGTGTTTGGAGGCCCGACGTAGACACAGTTGGACGCCACGACGTCACCGTCTTTGGCCTGTGTGACCGCCATCGCGGTCACCTTGGCCAGAGCTTCGGCGAGTAAGCTCGGGTGCGCGGGGTCGAGGTGCTGCACCACCACGAACGCCATCCCCAGATCATCTGGCAGCGCGCTAAAGAGCTGCGTGAGCGCGTCGAGTCCGCCAGCCGAGGCACCGACACCCACGATGGGAAACGAGGGACGTACATCACGTTTGCTTCTTCGCATGAGGCCTCAGGTGCCCGGCACATGGGCGCGCATGCGATGGGCGTAAAAGCGGATGGGCCTCAGACGCGACGAAGAAGGTCCACAGAGCGCACCTACGGATGCGCCTATGAGAGCGGTTGGTCAACCAATTTTACGTCACACGGCGCGGCTCGTCGGGGGAGCGCCAAACGATTCGTCAACGATCTCGTCGCTCAACCTGCGACGGGCGCACGCGTGCTCGAGAGTACGAATTACTGGATTCGGTGTTCTCGTACGTGCCGCACGCGCCAAGTGGCGACGTTGTTCACGCTACAATCGGCTGCGTAACCTGCCGGCCACCGGCTTCTGTCGTGGGACAAAGCCGGCGGCTCAGGAGGTCGCCCCGCGCCTCTCGTGCTACTGGCGGTCAGTCGGGCGGATTGCTTCGCACAACGCGGCGCTGCCGCCATTCGGAACTGGCCGTGGCGCCCTCGGCAGGGGGCCGGCGCCCCGGTCGACACCGTTACCGCCTACGCTGCCGTGGCCAGTCACTGGACCTGCTGAGGCGCACGGCGTTCCTTGGTTGCTCCCGTGTTGCGGCTCGTTGATGTGGGATCCACCCACCTGCTGTTGCGGAATAGTGCGGCCACTCGATACTGCGTTTGACATGGTCTCTCCGAGAATTGCTTGCGACTGAGCGCGATAGTGTCCCAGCCTTTCGCGATGGTGAGAGCAATCGTCGTGCCGCGCGCGAAGACGCAGGGATCCACGAGGCGCGTCGTCGACCGTGAGCTCGAGTTTCCAGCTGGCATGCGGGGTGTGAGCCGCGGGTAACAGTGGTCGCTGACGAGCTCCTAGCCCGGTCTTGCAGGGGCGCCGTATTGAACTGCAGTTTACGCGAATCGTCGGACAGCTTACGCGCTCGTCAGGTGATCAGCCGCAACCGCACTTCGCCGCCGAGCTCGACGATGTCACCAGGCGCGATCTCGAAATAGCGCCGTGTGACCCCGTTGAGCGTCGTTCCGCAGGAACTTCCGAGGTCAAAGCCATACAAACGCTCGCCGGCCAGCCTCACGAGCAAGTGAACGCGCGAAACCCTTTGCATTGCGTGAAGCGCTCGGCCGCCCAGCTCGCAACGAGCATAACGGCCGCAGAGCACACCGCGGCGCAGCTCTACCGGCGAGACGGCGCTCATGATGTGTGCGTCGGCGAAGACGATGTCGAAGACGGCGCGCGCGGTGGTGTCCCTCCCGATGTGGGGGAACGACCGCATCGAGGTCACTGGCTCTTCGTCTTCCTCTGCGATGGGCCCGCCCATGGCGACGACATCGCGGACGAGCGGGTGCGCAAGAACGTCCCAGAACGCCGACGCGCTATTGGCCCGCAGTGCCTTCCCGCCTGCTGTGGGAGCGACAATGAGAAGGTATCCCGCGAGCTCGAGCAGCGCCGGACCGATGAGCGTGATGTCCCGGCACGGTCCCTGGCCACGCACGAAGAACCCACTCGGTGTCTGCAGATCGATGATGCGCACGTGCGGCATCTCAGTGCTGACGACGTGAACTGCGAGCGCGCGCAGCGGTGCGTCCTCGCTCGCCTGGAGGCGGATGTCCGCAATAGCGTGGCGGCCAATGCACCACATCGCGCCGCCCGATTCTCGAGACGTGAGGAGACGCAAGGCTTCGAGGTCACCCGCCGGCCCAATCACGGCGATGAGCACGCCCTCCGCCTCGGACTGCGCGAGCATCGCTCGCATGGCTTGGAAGTGCGCGAACACGGCGCTACGGGCGTGCGCCTCATCGCGGATCACCGGGTGTTTGTAGTGGGTTGCGTCGAAGCTGGAGACAAAGCGCCGTGAATCCATAGGAGCACCTCGTGGTGTCCTACGGTGGTCGGTGGACAGGATATGTCCGATTACGTCACCCGCTCACTCCGTTGTCCGCTACAATCGAGCACGTGACTACCAGACTCGCTCCCAAGAAGGTCGGTCGCCCCAAGGCAGAGTACTCCCAAGCTTCACGGCTGCTGCGCATGTACGAGCTGCTGCATCATCGGCAGTACGTGACCATCCCGCAGCTCATGGAGCTCTTCAGCGTCGATCGCCGCACCATCCAGCGCGACCTCAACGTGCTGCAAGACATCGTCGCAGTCGAAGAAGACGGGCGCACCCCGGAGAACGAGAAGCGCTTCCGCCCGGCATCGACGCGCAAGGTCGAGATGTTCCGCATCACCATGGGCGAGATGATCGCGCTGTACATGGGGCGCAACGTCTTCGCGTTCACCGAGGGCACCGATCTCAAGCGCTCGATCGATTCGCTCTACGACAAGCTCTCGCTGCGCCTTGCTTCTCGCCGCGACAACGTCCGCGCGGCGCTGCCCAAGAAGTTTCACTGCACTGTCGGCAGTCCACGTAGCTACGCGAGCGCTGACGGTGTGCTCGACGACGTCGTGGAGGGCATCGTCAGCGAGCGGCGGATCGCGATGACATACAAGCGCCCAGGCAAGAAATCCTATGTGGACACCCTCGACCCGTACACGCTCGTGTTGCACAACCACGCGCTCTTCGTGGTCGGTCGCTCGCAGTACGCCAATGCGGTGCGGACCTTCGCGCTCGAGCGCATCGCGACGACGGACCTCGGCCAGGAGACCTTCATCGTCCCGGCCGACTATGACCCGAGTCAGTTCTTCTCAGGCGCGTTCGGCATCATCGTTGGTGAGGATCCGTGCGAGGTGGTGGTGCGGTTCGACGCGAAGGTCGCGCCCTATGTGCGCAGCCGCTTGTGGCATCCGTCGATGCGCGTGCGCGACGTGGATGATGGAGCCATCGAGGTGTCGCTGCGCGTGGGGGTCACCGAAGAGCTGCTGCATTGGATCTGTGGGTACGGCAAGAGCGCTTCCGTCGTTGCACCGGACATGCTGGCGGCGAAGCTGGCGGAGCGTCGGGGCTAGTGCTTGCGCTGCCGAACGCGACATTACACGTCCGATTCGCCGGGTAGGGTTAGCCTGCCATCCAAGGAGGCCGCTCGATGCTCGCTCTGTTCCCCGTGATCGTGCTCACAGCTTCCCCGAGTCCGTGCTTCGAGGCCCGGCAGCTGGAAGAGAACAGGTGCATCGATAGGCTGGTCGAGACCTTCGAGAAGGAATTTGGTGATCCTTTAGCGGATCCCCATCCAGGTCGTGACCCATGAAGGTCGTTGACGCAGCGCTGCGTCTGTCGGCGACAGACCTTGCGAATTCCCTCGGGTGCCGGCACCTCACGCGGCTCAGTCGCGAGGTGGCAGAAAAGAAGCGTCCGCCCTCCGGCTACGTCGACCCGACGAGCGAGACGCTGAAAGAACGCGGTCTGCGGCACGAGGCGGCCTACCTCGAGAAGCTGCGCGCTGACGGGAAGGTGATCGCAGAGCTCCTGCCGGGCCAGAAGGCTCACAGCCGCGAACGCGTCATCGCCCTGATGCGCGAGGGCTACGACGTCATCCCGCAGGCGACGATGACCAGCGGCACCTGGCTTGGCTATGCGGACTTCCTCGTGAAGGTGAAGCATCCGCGCGACGACCGCGAGGAGAGTGGCAACGACATTACGTGGTCGTACGAAGCCTACGACACGAAACTTTCGCGTGAGACCAAGGCGACCGCGGTCCTGCAGCTCGCGCTGTACTCCGACATCCTCGAAGAGATGCAGGGCGTTCGGCCGCGCGCGATGACCGTCGTTGCGCCTGGTGTCGACGCAGGGACCTTCGTCCTCGACAGCATGCTGTTCGCCGATTACCGGGCGTACTACCGGGCCGTCCGCAAGCGCTTCGAGGAGGCGGTGTCGTCGCCGGACATTCTCGCGACGACCAAGCCCGAGCCCGTACCGAAGTGCGATACCTGCGAGTGGTTCCGCCAGTGCGAGAGCGATCTGCGTGCGGTCGATCACCTGTCGTTCGTCGCGCGCCTGTCCCGTCAGCAGCGCGACGTGCTCGGCGAGCAGGGCATCGAGACGCTCACGCGGCTTGCGCGCGAAGAGCTGCCGCTCACATGGAAGCCATCGCGCGGCTCGAAGGAGTCGATCGAACGCGCCTGCGATCAGGCGCGCGTGCAGCTCGCGTCACGCGGCGCCGCGGTACCGAAGCATGAGCTGCTACCCATGGCGGAAGGTAAGGGACTGCTGCGCCTCCCCAAGCCGTCCGAGGGCGACATCTTCTTCGACTTCGAAGGCGACCCGTTCGTCCGCGGCGGTGGTCTCGAGTACCTGTTCGGCTACGCGTATCGCGACGCCGGCGAGCGGCGGTTCGACCATCTCTGGGCGCTCGATCACGTCACCGAAAAAGCCGCGTTCGAGACGTTCGTCGATTGGCTGGAGGAGCGGCGACGTCGCTATCCAGACATGCACGTCTACCACTTTGCCCCGTACGAGCCGGCGGCTCTCAAGCGCCTCATGCTGCGCCACGCGAGCCGCGCGGAACAGATTGACGACATGCTGCGCAAAGGCGTGTTCATCGACCTGCTCGCCGTCGTGCGCGAGGGCGTGCGGATCGGCGTCGAGAGCTACTCCATCAAGAAGCTCGAGCCGTGTTTCGGTTACGTGCGCGCGGTGAAGCTCGATGAGCTCGGCGAGCACAAGCGTCGTCTCGAAGCGGAGCTCGAGCTCGCCGAGGGCGGCAAGACCGACATCCATCCGCAGTGGATGGACGTTGTCCGCGATTACAATCGCGACGATTGCTTTGCCACGTGGGAACTACGCGATTGGCTCGAGGGGTTGCGTAGCGAAGAGGAGAGGAGGGCGAACACGAGCTTTGCGCGGCCGCAGGTTGTGGTGAAACCGCCGGCGGACGAAAAGCGCGAAGCTGCCAAGAAGCGTGCGCGTGAGCTGCGCGAGCGCTTGGCGGCGATGGCAGACAAGACGACCGGAGAAGAATCTGCGGCGCTTCGACTTCTCGCAAACCTGGTCGAGTTCCACATCCGCGAGGAGAAGGTCGTGTGGTGGGAGTTGTTCCGCCTGCGTGACCTGCCGGCCAAGGAGGTCGAGGACGAGCCGCATGCGCTTGCGGGGCTCACGCCACTACCCGCCGAACCAGACGACAATCCGCTGTGGCGGCGCTACGCGTATCCACCGCAGGTTGTCGATGTTCGGGTGGGAGACGATGCGTACCGTGTCAACGCGCCCGAGGACGAGAAGGATATTGGCAACGTGGTCGCAATCGATCGCGACAACTGCGTGCTCGTCTTGCACCGCGTGAAGACGCGCTCCGACCTGCCGCTCACCGACGCGTATTTTCACGAATTCATCAGCGCGGCCCCGATGCGTGATGCACTTCTCGAGCTCGCAACTGCTGTCGCCGATGGTGCACGCGCAGCGCTGCAGGGGCAGAGCGCCGCCATCGATCTTCTGCAGCGCCGGCAGCCGCGGCTTCGTGGCGGACCGTCAGAGCTTGCGCGCCGCGAGGGTGAAAACACACTTGCGCGGGCGACACGGCTAGCCAAGTCATTGAGCTGCGGTGTGCTGCCCATCCAAGGCCCACCCGGCACGGGAAAGACCTTCACGGGCGCTCACATGATCGCGGCATTGGCGGACGCTGGATTTTCGGTCGGCGTGACGGCCGTGAGTCACAAGGTCATTTCGAACCTCATGGACCGCGTCGCGACCACCGCAGGCAAGCTCCGTCTCAAGGTTCGTTGCCTGCAGAAGATCAAGGATTTCGACGAGCATCGCGAGGATGTCATCGAGACGGATGACAACGACGAAGCCTACGCTGCCATCGCGGACAAGTCGTTCAACGTGGTCGGCGGCACGTCTTGGTTGTGGTCGTCCCCCAACGCGCGCGTGAAGAAGGTCGACTATCTGTTCATCGACGAGGCCGGACAGTTCTCGCTGGCGAATGCGCTCGCGGTCGCGACGGCAGCAAACAACGTGGTTCTGCTTGGCGACCCGCGACAGCTCGAGCAACCGCAGCGTGGCTCGCATCCCGACGGTGCGGGTGTTTCGGCGCTCGAGCATCTGCTCGGCGACGCTGTGACGGTGAAGGACGACGCTGGGTTGTTCCTCGAAGAGACATGGCGGCTTCATCCCGACGTCACTGCGTTCACGACCACCTTCTACGAGGAGCGCCTGAAGTCGGTGGCAGGTCTCGAGAAGCAAGGCATCCATGCCGCACCCTTGGTGCTCCCAGGGCTCTACCACTTGCCGGTTGACCACGAGGGCTCGCGCAACGAATCACGTGCCGAGGTCGAGACGATTCGGCAACTCTACGCCAAGCTCACCGCCCACGGCGCCACGTGGCGCAACGCCAACGGCGAAGACGCAGCGCTGGGCATCGCCGACATCTTGGTCGTTGCGCCGTACAACGCCCAGGTCGATCGACTGCGCGCGGCGTTGCCCGACGGCGCCCGCGTTGGGACCGTGGACAAGTTCCAAGGCCAAGAGGCGCCGGTAGTGATCGTCTCGATGACGAGCTCGACCATTGCGGATGCACCGCGCGGCGCGGAGTTTCTGCTCAGCGCGAATCGGCTCAACGTTGCGACGTCGCGGGCGAAGTGTGCGTGCGTGCTGGTGACGAGCGCGACTCTGTTCGACATGGAATGCCGGACGCCGCGGCAGATGAGGCTCGCGGATGGGTTGTTTCGCTATCTCGAACGGGTGGTCGCGTCGGAGAGCTTTGTTACATGAAACACTTCATGCAACACTCGGGTCATGAAGCCAGTGAAGCGTCGACCAGAAAAGCCGGCGAAGAACGCCGGGACGCGATTGCAAAAGCATCGAGCCGAAATGCGCCATCGCGGCTTCAAGCTCGTGCAGCTCTGGGTTCCTGATCCGACCGCGAAGGGCTTCAAAGACGCCGTCAGGGATACTCGAGCGTTCCTCCTCAAGCACCCTGATGGCGAGTGGGACGCCTTCGCGCGTAAGGGTGCAATCGGATCACCTTCTCCCGTATCCGATGGTCATCGTCGTGCCGTTCACCTCGCAACTCGAGGGACGACCACCGCCTTTTTACGCGCATGACCGTCGACCCGAGTCCTACCAATGGGCTCCAGCGGGTTTCTCAGCTCATGCTGGACAGAATCATTGGGCTACCAGGACTCACGCGCTGCTGCGCTCCGACGGTTGTCGCTAGGTCAACGCCGCCCTGACGTCCGTGCGTCGGAAGTCATCGCCAACGAAGAGAAGTACGTCATTGCGGACTGAGGCAAGCGCGTAGGCTCGTCGGCGCCCTCGGGCGCCTGGAGGAGTGTCGCCGATTCGGGTTCCTCGAAGAGCATGGCGCGACGATGGCGGAGGTGTCGATGGCCATCAGCGCGGAAGCCCGTGCTCGTCGTAGCCGACGAGGGCGTCGGGCTGACGTGGGTCAGACAGCGGGTACGCGCGGTAGCGCGCCGACAAATCGCGCACCTCATCAGCGAACGAGCGCTTTCGCTTGGCCTGTCGGACGCGGGCCAAACGCTCCCGCAGCGCCGTCGCGATCGAGCCGGTGATGCTGTCGCCGGTCTCGCGCGCGAGCTCGCGCGCAAGTTCTTCGGTGGCGGGATCTTTGATGCTCAACGCCATAGGCATGGAATGGTAGAGCTAGAGGTAGACGTCAAGCACGGCCGAGGGCGATCGCTGGAAGGACGACAGCGCCCTTCGAGACAACTACCGCCCCCCGGCACGCGGATCCTACCTACGAAGCGAAATACGGGCTGCGCGACTACCGCGGTGGCGGACGCTCGTCGGCGCGTGAAGCGTCGCGGCTAGTCGGGTGTCCAACTCTTGCCCGCTTCGATCGCCGCAAGGTTGAAGCGCGCGCCTTGATTGTCATCTGGGTTCTTCCACAACAGGTCGCGGAAGATCTCCGCCGCTTCGGTTACTTGGTTCAGGCGCCAGAGGCACAGGGCGCGTCCGTTCATGCACCGCAAAAACGGACGATTGTCGATGAGGCGCCAGGGCAAGACGCCGTCGAAGCGAGCCCCCAAAGAGAGCTCGCCGATGCGCGTGCCGACGGTGTAGTGGCGCAGCGCGCGCTCGGGTGTGTGGTCGAAGGCGAGGTTCCCCAAGTGTGCGTGCGCGTCGAGGCAGCGCAGATCCTGCGCGAGGAGGCCCATCAGGACCGCGCGCGCCGCGATGGTGTCGCCTGCGTCCGCGAGGTCGATGGACGCGAGGATGGGGTCGGCGTCGAAGTCATCGGCGTCGACGCCCGGGAGCACCTGCTCCATCTCGAAGCATGACCGCGGACCTCGCGCGACGATCGCCGTGGCCCACGCGGGGAGGGGATCGCCTTCTTCGCCCCAGTATGCGTCGTCGGGATCCCAGGCGCCGCGGTCTTCGAGAGCAAGCGGCGAAAGTCCCAGCAGCTTGGCGTCGCAGCGATGGTCGACGACCTTACCTTCGACATGCGTTTCTCCACCCGCCTCCCACGTCTCGGCAGACTGCACGACGAGGATCTCGCCGGGTACCTCTGTGTACGCTCGAGCGTGCAGCACGACCTCGCGCGTCGTCCCGAGTGCGTGACAACGCATCGTGTGATCCGCGCATGTGTGCACGACGAGCTCGAGTGGCGCGGATGCCCTTGTCACGCCCGCGCGGTCTGGCCACAGGATCTCTCGTGCGACCTGGTCGGGGAAGGTGCCGGGCATGCGGTGCACGAAGTGCGCGAGGAAGCCCTGGAGGTCATCGAGGGCGCCGGGTCGCGCAAGGCCGCGTCGCTCGTCCGCTACGGCTACACAGCTGCATGCCTCGTTGAGCGCGCCGATGAGCTTGCGATCAGCGGTCTTCGCAAATTGCGTGGTGCCAAGACCTTGGACGACGTCGCTTACGATCGCGTCGGGGAACGCGAGGGAGCGTAGCAGGCTCGCGATGCGGCCTTCGAGGTCGTTCATGAGGCGCACGGCGTGCGCGTGTGGGGAGAGGACGACGAGACGCGTCTGCGCCTCCATGAGCACCACCAGGCGTCCTGCGCTCGTGCGGACGATGTTCGCGTACCACTCGGAGAGGGGCGCCTGTGCTTCGGCGAGCTCGATGCGGGGGAGTGCGCCCAAGCGGAGGGCGGTGGCAAGCTTGGTGGTGCAGCGCAGGAGCATGGGCCGCCGATTCGCACACGCACTCGGCCTGCGGTCAACCTGGGCCTCACTGCGGTGACGCTAGGGGTAGGCATCGCGAAAACCATGTGATACAAAACGTATGTCGGAATTTGTTTGGACCTACATTAAGCATCATGGCTCGATCGACCAAAGCGGACGTTGTCCTTCGGCTTGCGCGCAAGGGCCCCATTCGGGCTCGTGACCTTGCCGCGGCCGGCGTCCCCCGTGCCTACCTCAGTCGGCTCCGGGAGCGGGGTCTCATCGAGCAGGTCGACCGAGGGCTCTATAGGGTTCCCGATGCACCCGTCACCGAGTTTCACTCCCTCGCCGAGGTCGCTGTGCGTGTGCCCCACGCCGTCATTTGTCTTGCGAGCGCCCTGCAAGTGCACGAGCTGACGACCGAGGTGCCCCACGCGGTCTGGGTCATGATCGATCGCCACGCCCGCATGCCGTCGCTCTCCTATCCCAAGCTCGAGGTTGTGCGGGCGAGCGGCAACGCGCTCACCCACGGTGTCGAGACGCGCGTGATTGAAGCCGTCACGGTACGTATCACCACCGCGGCGAAGACCGTCGCCGATTGCTTCCGTTACCGACGGCATATTGGGCTCGACGTTGCCCTTGCTGCCCTGCGCGACTACCTCCAGCGGCACCGAGGTGGAACGGATGCACTGATCGACGCGGCGCACGCGGACCGCGTCGGCGTGCTGATGCGGCCGTACCTCGAGGCGCTTTCATGACGAAGGCGCCCAAGAACATCGGAGCCTCCGTTCGTGACCGCTTGCTCCAGCTCGCACGTCGGCGCGGTGAGGACTTTCAGCTCCTCCTGACACGTTACGCCAACGAAAGACTGCTCTATCGCCTCGCAAGCTCGGCGCACGGTCCCCAGTTCGTCCTGAAAGGCGCGGCATTGTTCACGCTGTGGACCGGCCATCCACACCGCGCGACGCGCGATGTCGATCTACTAGGCTTTGGCGAGCCCAGTGTGGAGCGCATCAGATCCGTCTTTGCCGACGTCCTCGCCCTCGATGTCGAGGACGACGGCGTCCGCTTCGACGCTGCCTCGCTCGAGCTCGGGCCGATCCGCGAAGAGCAACAATATGGCGGCATTCGCGTCGTCCTCATCGGTCATGTGGCCACGGCGAAGGTTCGGCTCCAGGTCGACATTGGCTTCGGCGATGCGATTACGCCGGAGGCACGCGTCGTCGAGTTCCCTGCACTGCTCGAGTTCCCGGCGCCGAAGCTCCGAGCTTACCCACGCGAGACGGTGGTGGCCGAGAAGCTCGAGGCGATGGTGAAGCTCGGCCTCGCGAACAGTCGCATGAAGGACTTCTACGACCTGTTCGTGCTGTCCAGAATGTTCGACTTTGACGGCGAGACCCTCGCGCGTGCGATCCGTGCAACCTTCGCGCGCCGGGGCACACCGCTCCGCACGTCGCTGCCTATGGCGCTCACGCGCGAGTTCGCGGACGACGCGGTCAAGAAGACGCAGTGGGCTGCGTTTTCGCGGGCGGTGGAGGGCAGTGATATCGGCGACCTCGCCTCAGTCGTCGAAGGCGTGGCTCGCTTCGTCGAGGAGCCGTTGTCGGAGAGGGGCACGTTTAAGAAACACTGGGGTGCTGGTGGACCTTGGCGGTGAGAGAATCGCGGCGGATGACGCAGCGTGACCTGGACGCGGCCGGGGCGGCGTTGACGGCGGCCACTGGGAATGCCGGACGCCGGGGCAGATGAAGCTCGCGGACGGGTCGTTTCGCTATCTCGAACGGGTGGTCGAGTCGGAGAGCCTATGACTGCCGAATCGCTGGTGTTCGTTGCCACGGAGGGCAGGGCCGCGAAACGAGCCACCAGGCACGCCGAGGTAGCGACCCGGGGCTCGACAAGCTCGTGCAGCTCTGGGTTCCGGTCCGACCGCGAAGGGCTTCAAAGAGGCCGTCAGGGAGACCCGAGCATTTCTCCTCAGGCACCCTGATGCCGAGTGGGACGCCTTCGCGCGTAAGAGGCCATCGCCGCGATTCAAGCGGACCTGCGCGCGAGCGAGATGGTGCGGGCACTCGGGCCCTACACAACCTTCCAGGGACGGACCATCACGTTGCACATGTGACGTCGCATCGGTCGCCGCCGAGCCACCGAACGACCTTGGCAATCAACCGCGAGCCCCGTTGAGAGCGACATTCTACGTCCGATGCGCGGCGTACGGTCCAGGAGTCGTCCAAGGGGGCTCATCGATGCTCTTTCTGCTCATGTTCATGGTCCTCGCCGCGCCAACGCACCAGTGCTTCGAGGCCGCCCAGCTCGAAGAGAACAACTGCGCCCAAGCTCTCGTCGAGCTCGACTTCATGAACGCGCGCCACGGAAGGCCGCGGCTCGAGAGCTACCCAGGTGTTGACCCGTACTCGTACGCGCCAGAGTTGCTCGCCGCACCGATCCCCGGCCTGGAGTTCGACAAACGCTACTGGCGCGTTTGCCACCAGCAACTCTGGGAAGCGGCGCGCAGCGCTCGCGAGACACAGGAGTGCAAGGCGCGACTCGAGCGGGCGTTGCACGAGCGCGTTGCACGTGCGCGCGTCGAGCTCGAAGCCAAAGCACTTCGGGCACTCCGTCGCTATCGTTCCCGGGATGGCTTCGGGGCGTTGCGCTGGGGAATGTCGGAGAGTGAGATCCGCGCGCGCGTTCGCAACGTCCAGCCCAGCGGCGTTGGCCTAGCCTCGGTCGGCGCACAATACGGTCGCGAGGCCACCACGTCCTACATGGTCATGGCCGACCGACTCGTTGCAATCGACGTTGCTGTTCATGCGACGTCGACTGAGGACGCCTTCAATCTCTTCTCGAAGGTCTTGAAGAGCTTCGAGAAGCAACTTGGTGACCCCTTTATCGTCGGCGAACGGGTGGCTTGGATCGTCGGGCAGACGCGTCTCGAGGTCTCCATGTTCAACGACGACAAGACCCACGCCGTCCACATCAAGCGTCACAGCATCGAGCTCGAGCATTGGGCGCTCTCCATGCGCGTCCGTTCAGCGCCCAGCGTCGACAACACCTCGCTCAACGAGTCGTTGTGATGTTGCTGGCTGTCTCCGTCGTGCTACACCGGTTTAGCGGATCCACATCCAGGTCGTGAGTCATGCATGTTGTTGACGGAGAGCTACGTCTGACCGGGACAGCACGACATCCTCCGCGTCATGGGCGAGAAGATGCTCGGTCGCTACCTGGTCGATGGGATCCAGGGAGTTTACCGTCTGCAAGGCGTCCGCATTAACGACAAGCACATTGAGTGCAGTTGCCGTCAGATGCTGGGCCGCGTTCGCGTGAAGGACGTTGGTGACACCACGTTCCTCATCGACGAGCAGGTGGAGAAGACCGAGTTCTAGCTCGAGAATGAGCGCGCGATGAACAGCGGTTGCCGGCCAGCACAGGGTGAACGTCATCATGGGGCGGTTGATCCCGGCGGGTACGGGTTTGAGCGGGTAAACCCACGCGTTGGGCGTGACTTGCCAGAAAGTCCGGTATTGTGGATAGCTCGCGCTTTCGCGCCAGCGCGGAATACCCCCTCTGCACGTCGCAACTGCAAATGCGGGGATGTGCTGTCGGGACACCTGTGGACCTACGTCTAGAAATTAGTCGCCTTAGTGACCTCGCGCGCGAGCGCGTTCGTTGGATTTTTTCGCAGACTGAGGGCGCGGCCGTAGTCGATGGAGACTTCATCGTCACCACCTTTGACCGGTGGTGCACGCTTGGTGAGCTCCCCGCAACTGGCGACGTCGAGACCACGCAGGAGTGGGTCGCGCTGCATCATTGTCTTGCGGATGTGTTCAGCCTCCCGACGCAGCGGGTACACGTTTCTGTTGTCGGCTTTGTCGGAGCAGCTCAGTCTCAGCTCGTCTTTGTCGTCGACGACCAAGAGGTCGCCGTCGGCGCGGAACCCCGGTGGCCCGGTAATCGCCCGTGGCTACCGGTTGTAGCATTTGCGATTCGCGAGTCGCGAATTCACCCGGGCTCGAGCCGCCAGGAACAGCTAGCTCGCTGGGCGCGAGTACGAGCGATACTCGACCGCGCCGCGATTCTGCTTGAAGGCCGTCTCGTCGTTACCTTCGACGCGCACCTAGCGAAGCTCGAAGTGCAGACACCTACGCGGTTCAAACTGGGGTGGGTTCCAGGCGACACTGCGCAGCCAACGGTCTCTCTGCAGCTCGAGGCGATCACCGAGGGAGGTGAGACCCAACCTGTTCCGCTCGATGCTCTGGACCCCGCAACTGGAATTCTCGCTGCCGACGCATCTCGTCCAATGCTCTTGCCGTCCGAAGTGGTGAAGCTAGCGGGCGAAGCGAAGAAGCGACAGCGTGTGCCCGTAAGCAGAGCGCGCGCCGAAGTCGCAGACCCCTCGCTAGTCATTCCGGAAGGGTGGGACCCGGATCCGTCGATCGACCTGAGTGCCTATGCGGACCGTGTTCTTGGCTTTGAGGTTGCGCGCTCCCAGCGTGCTCTCGTCTTTGTCGCCGAGAGTCGGAGCTGGGTCGGCCGGGATACTGATCCGTCGGCGCCGTTCCTCGAGCTCACGATGACCGAGGGCGCTGGAGGTCCTCGAACCTCAGTCACGATGCCAACGGCCGAAGACGCTAGAGGATTTCTAAGTGAGGCGGCGCTCGCAGTGACTCGCGAGCCCCCACTCGCCGGCCGCTCCCAAACGGTGACCTACGAAGGACGTCGTATCGCAGCGACGTCCGAGCTCGTGGATACGGTCCGTCGAGCAGTGCGTCTGCATGAAGACGCTTCGAAGGAGGGGGATCCACGCGCGCTTGAGCAGCCGGGGAAGCGCTACACCGCCATCATCGAAGAACTCTCCCAGACCAATTTCGATGTCAACGGCCCCTTGATCGACGAGAGTATCGTGCCCTGGGACCGTCTTGGCGAGCTGCTTCGCCCTTCGATTAGTCTACAGCCACATCAGCGACGCGGAATAGCGTGGCTCTGCCAGCACGCGAGACGGAACGAACCTGGCGTCCTCCTGGCTGACGACATGGGGCTCGGCAAGACGTTACAAGTGGCAGCGTTTCTCGCGCTTCGTTTTGCCGAACAGCGGCGAGGGACCGACCTGGTTGTAGCGCCAGTCATCCTGCTCGAGGGGTGGCGCACGCAGTTAAACGAATTTTTTCGAGACGAGGTGTTCGCGAACACAGTCATCCTACACGGGCCAGGGCTCGACGCCTTTCGTCGGGGCAACTCGCTTGCAATCGACGCGCTAGCACGCCATCGCCTCATCCTTACCAACTACGACACGCTTTCGGCATATCAGCTCTCGCTTCTCCGACTCGACTTTGAGCACGTCGTATTTGATGAAGCTCAAGAGATCAAAAACGAGACAACGAAACGCGCTCGGGCCGCACAGGGACTCAAGCGCAAATTCGCCATCGGCCTCACCGGCACGCCGGTAGAAAATCGTCTCTCAGATCTTTGGGCCATTTTCGAAGCCCTGCAGCAGCGCAGTGATCGGCGAGCATTCGGGACGCGTACGGAGTTCGAGGCTGCGTACGAGAAGCGCGGTGAGGCGGGCATCGCCGACGTGCGACGCCGTCTCGGTTACCCGACCCAGCGTTCGGTCGTTTTGCGAAGAGAAAAAGACGTTCTGCGCGATGTGCCCAAGATGGTGGAGCCTCAGTTTGTGCCAGTGGAAATGACGCCCCACGAGGCTGCTCTAGAGACGGTGGTGCGACGCGAGATGGCGGGTCGCGGACCCTTCGCTGTCATCGACCGACTTCAGAAGCTCTATCAGCACCCGCAGTTGCTCGACGGAGAAGCGGCCCTCACACCAACAACGGGCGCCAACCCCAAAGTGAGGGCCACGCTCGCTATCCTCCAAACCATTGCCGCTAAGGATGAGAAGGCACTGATCTTCACGTTCTGGCGGGACATGCAGTGGATCTTGGCTTCACTCTGCATGCGGGAGTTCAAGCTCCCTCGTGTCGACGTCATCAACGGAAGTCCTGGGGCGCGCGACCGAGCAAATGAAATCATTGACCGCTTTAGCAGCCACCCGGGATTCAATGTGCTCATCCTGAGCCCGCGGTCGGCTGGTGCGGGTCTCAATATTCAAGCCGCGAACCACGTCATTCACTACGGGCGATGGTGGAATCCTGCGAAGGAAGACCAGGCAACAGGACGCGCTTACCGGATGCGGCAAACGCGTCCAGTGCATGTCTACTACCCGCTCTTGCACCATCCTGGGGCGCCCGAGAGTGGATTCGATGCGCAGCTGAACGCGCGGATTCAAGCGAAACGCGCTGTGGCTCGCGATTTCCTCACACCTGTGGAGGATCTCGAGATCACCGCTGCTGACCTAATTGGCGATCAACCGAGCACTGCGAGTCCGTGAGGTGAGCTTGATTTCCATCCTGTCGTGGGCCCTCCAAAGACCAGAGATTCTTGTCGCGATCATCTTCCTGGTTTTTGTCTCGGGCCAGGTCGCCGCGCGACGAGCGTACACAGCCCAGATGAAATTGCTGAGTAGCGCCGATGACGGATTCCTCGAGAAGCTCACTCAGCTCGTGAGTTCCCAACTCAGCGCCGTGGACGCGACAGTGCCACTTCACGCGCTCGCAAGTGCGCTTCGACCAAATCCGAATGCTCGCGGGACGCAACGCTGGGTTGCGGAGCAAGACCCGTCGACCGCCTTTCTCGAATCGGCAAAAAGCTACCGCCAACGCGCGAGCCTTCCCGGTCGCGTCTGCATGGCCTTGGCTGAGAATCTGACGGCAATCGCGCTGGTGCTTACGTTCGGACTCATTGCCCTCGTTCTCGTTACGAATGTTACGACGGCTCTGCTTGGGGCGGACACTGGACACGCTGCCAATGAGGAACTTGCTCTCGCGGTGGGCACCATGGGCGCGAAGTTTTTTGTGTCCGCGGCTGGCTTGGTGTTGAGCCTTGTGTTCCACGAGACTGACCGGGCTCAGTCCGCACGGCTGGAGAGCGAGGCTCGTCGCGTGCTTTGGCCTCATCGCGAGGCGTTTGTTAGCGGCGCTGTCTATCGTGAGGGTCTGGCCGAGGCCCGCCACGCGGCTGACCGCGCCTTGAGCACGAAGATCGCTGCCGAGAACCGGTTGATGTTTGAGCAGATTGCCACCGCTGCAGTGACAAGGCTCGAGAGCAAACTGAAGGCACTCGAAAGCGTCAACGTTTCGGTCGCGACGATTGGTCAGGATGTGCAGGCCCATTTGAGCCAGCTCATGCGCAACGAACTTGGCGACCGGATCTCAAGCAAGTTGGCCGAATTGGGAGCGCTCGCAGTCAAGATCGAGGACAGGCTTACGGCTAAGCTTGTCGATCAGTTTTCAGCAATTGGCTCCGCGGCGGCTGAGGGCTTCAACGCCGTTAACGCAACGTTGGCTGGGCGAGCTCGGCAAGACGCGGAAGTGCTCCGCGATACGCTCTCCGGCGGGTTTCAATCGGAATCTGCAAACATGGTGGCCGCGATGGCGGAACTCAGGGACGTGTTGCCGAGTCTAGCGGAACGACTGCAACGTGTCGGGGTTGACCTTGAAATGAGCTTCCGTACGCAGGCAGAGGAGAGCGCTTCGGCTAAGGCTCAGCTGAATAGTCAGATTCAGGCCCTTGTTGACTCCAACCGAGAGGTCCAAGAGTCCTCGCAGCAAGCTCTGCGAGCTGTGACCTCGATCGCGGCCGAGTCTGCGACTTCCTTGCAAACAAGCATCTCGTCATCGGGGAAACAGCTCGTCGATGATCTCATGCGCGTTTCCTCTGGCGGTCTTCAACAAGTCAGCCAGCAATTGCAGCAACTTAACGCGTTGGCGGGTGGCAACGTCGCGAGGTTTTCAAATGAGATCGCGGCAGCTCACCAAGCTGTGTCTGAAGTTCAGCGACAGCTCAAGGCGAGTCTCGAAGGATTTCGTGGCCTCGCCGATGAGTTAAGGGCCACACTGGGCGGTGCTCGGCAGGGGATTGAGGCTGCGCATGCGGTCGTAGAGGGCGCCGCAAGAGCGAGTCAGACTATGGCGACGTTTGCCTCCAACTCGAAAGTCGTCGTTGAGCAGCTCGAAAGACGTATCCAAGAAGAGGCGTCTCTTCTAGCGGACCACAAGGAGCTCGCGACCTTGGTCCAAGAACGCTTGATGCCGGTTGTCCGCGGCGTGTTTGATCAATACGGCGAGACGCTTGCGGGTCAGCAGCGACAGCTCGAGTTAGGTTGGAAGCGGCTTGCGGAGGATGTTCAGCGTGTCCTTGAGTTGAGTACCGGTGGGCTCGCGGAGAACATGGAGGAACTCAGTCACACGATGCAGTCCCTGTCGAAGGATCTTACAAGCCGCCCTGAAAACGTGGCGTAGGAGATGGCCGCCGCTCGCCCATCTGACCGCTTCTCGCACTCGCTGACGGACCTGATGGCGGGAATCGCTGCCATCTTTCTCGTTATCGCTGTCATTTTTATGGTGCGTGCGCAGCAGAGCGAGAAGCGCGCGCTGCGTGAAAAGGAAGCTGCTTCCAAACGAGCCATGCTTTACGAGAACAAGATCGTGTCGACGCGGGATGCAGTCGAACGCTTGTTCTCGACGCTTAGCGCGGAGTTGCCCAAAGAGATCGCTACCGTCGAGCGTGACGGTGCATTTGGGTTGGAGATCGAGTTCACTGCGGCAACTTTCGAAAAGGGCGCCTGCGCTTTAGTTGATCACCCGCGCTCTAAGCGCCGCTCAAACGTCCAGCAGGTTGCAGACCCTGTGCTTCGCAACGTCTGCCAGTTCGCGCTTGAGAATGACCCGACCAGCCTGGGGATGTCGGCGCCCAGCCACAACGCACCCTCAGCCAAGCTCTCAATCACACTCGAAGGGCACACGGATGCGGTGCGGGCTGGTACGTCCGCTCGATGTGGCACTGCAGCCATTGCGAATCGAGAAGAGCTCGCGAGGGGGGTGCAGGCAAAGACGGCGGAAAAGCTCTACAACAATGTCCGCCTCAGCGGAGCAAGAGCTCAGGAAGTGTTTTTCGCGCTCCGCGAGGCAATTGGCGACGCTCCCCCGGCTCCGGGGGGCCTGGGTTTGGCGCAGTGTCTCGACCATCTTTTCGTTGTATCGGGTCGCGGGCCGGCAGCAACGAAAGACTGGGAGACGACTGTTGCCGAGGACAGCAAGCAGCGGAAAGTCGTAATGAAGATCCAGGCGCTGCCCGACTTCGGGGGAACGAGTCTGTGACCGGACGTCTCGACGACGCTACCGGCCTTGCGCAGTTGACGAACAAAGCGCGTTCGATCGCCGCGGCAATGCAAGCTCGAGGCGACGAGGTCGTTAGTAGCTTCGAGGCACTCCGCAAGCAACTCCCGCGAATTGAAGCTCGGATTGAGGGACAGACTGTCTCCGGCGCTACGAAAAGAGCTGTGGGAATCGACCCGGCCCGCGTTCGGACCATCTTGGAGAAGGGGACCGTTCAAGCCCTGACAGCTCCTGAGGCAAAGTGGGTTGTACGAGAGTTTGCCCAGTTCGATCCCACCAATCTCAAACGACTGCTGGCAGACCGCCCGTTCCTTTGGCGTCGATTTGCCGAGGGCCTGCTCAGACGATGGGAGGACTATGGCTCGAATCGACCTGCGTGGATGCAGTTGGCCGCGAGCATTCCGTCGTCGCTGTATCCACTGCGTTGCGACATCAGCATGATGACGCTCGCGTCGAGCTCAGGACCAGCGGCGCTCGCCGACGGTACGCGAGCCAAGACAGCTCGGGAGTGCTACGCGGCATTCCGCCAGTGGGGCATGCGCCGAAATTGGTCTCTGATGGGGCATGCAATGGCGCAGGTTGTTGCGCGTCTCAGGACGCGGACGAATCCGTCGTCCCTCATTACCGAGCTGCTCGAGGACGAAGAATTGCGTCGCTTGTTGCCGTATCCGGAGCAGCCCGGAGCTAGTGCCGGGTTCTCTGTGGTCGCGCAGGCCTCGGTTGTCGCATCGCTCTTGAACGCTTCCCTCAGCCAAAGCAGCTATGCGCAGACCGATGCGTTCGTGCGATTTGAATCGAGCTTGTTGAGAGGCTCGTTTGGCGATCCTCGGGGTGTCCAGTTGAGTCCGGGGTGGGAGCTCGTGAAAGAAAGAGAGCCCACGGCGTACACGGCATTCTTGCAGTCACTCGTGCGCGAGGACCTGGAGTTCTTCTTCGAAAAGGCGATGACCAATCGCGAGCGTCGTGCCTTTTGGGAGTCCTACATCCCGCAGGTTCATCGGTCGCTATGTGTGCTTGCCCTGCTCAAGAAGGAGCAGTTGGAGCGCCGTCTGTCCACCGCAGACGCTAAGGCCAGGTCACCGCTTGAGCGCGTCTATGTGGCCAACAATCGCCGGCAGGAAATGGTGTCGGCATTTTGTCTCCAGTTCGCGACTGTCACTGCGGTCGAGTTTTCCGACACCGGGCACGCTTGCTACTTCTTCAAGAACGAGGTGTTCGCCAAGGAGTGGATGCCCCGCATCGTACGGAATGAGATCAAGACCTTCGATGCAGAGACGCTGAGGCAGACGAGCATCACCAAAAGAACGCACCACAAGGGAAATTGGCAGGAGGACTTCCAGCAGACGTTAGAAAGCTGCGGAGTGCGTCGACCCGTACGCGTGCCGCGCCGCTAGCGGCGCGTCGCGCGTGTTGTTGGATTGCCCGCATCAAGCGTCTTGCGCAGCGGCCGGTACGGCCAGTTCCAGCGCAGTACCCTCTGTTCTCTCGCCCGCCATGCAGCGCTGGCGATCCAGCGATCGAAGATTGTCGGTCACGACCTCTTCTTCCTCTTCTTCTGTGACTGGCCTTGGACGTGGGCGTCCAGCGCTTTCGATAAAGAGACTGCCACACGGCGGATCAAGGCTGGTGGGAGGGCGTTCCCTATGAGGAGCGCTGCGTGTTCTTTGCCGCGTATTAGCGAAAAGCGATAACCCTTGGGAAATGATTGAAGGAGAGCGGCCTCTCGAAGTGTGATCGCCCGATCGTGTGTCGGATGCAGGAAGCGACCCTTCGACGGGTTGTGGCAGCCGCCGGTGATTGTCGGAGATGGGGCATCCCACTTCATACGGCCATAGACGTCCGAGAATCCGTCGAAGCCCCGATGGCAATCGAGGCGGAACTTCGCTGGCGCGTCTTTTCGGCTTCCGCCGTCTGCCGGGATGTGCCGAATGAGCTCGCGAATTCGCGGTTGTCGACTTTCGGGCACTGCGTGCAAAGGATCCTTGCTAGCCCCCGGTGCTTCCAATCGCGAAATTGCAACGCGCACCGTTCTCGTGCGTTTGGCCTTTTTTGGCAGACCGACTCTTCCAACTCGCGAAGCTAGAAATATGAGTCGGCGTCGGTGTTGAGGTACGCCGTAGTCTGCGGCATCGACGACTGCGTGCGTGCAACGGTACCCGAGCCGTTCGAGCTTCTTCTGAAACGTTACCAGGCGATGGTTGCGTGCCAGAGCTGGTACATTCTCCATCATTACGATCTTGGGTCTTAATGCGCGTACGAAGCGGACGAACTCGAACAAGAGATCGTTTGCGTCATCTACAATGCGCCGTCGTCCGTTCAGTGTCCGCATACTTGAGAAGCCTTGGCAGGGTGGGCAGCCAGCCAGCACGTCCAAGCGACCAGGCTTCAGACGGAGCGCTTTTTTGACTTCGGTCGCAGCAACCCGCTTGACGTCTTTCTCCCATAGCTGAACGCGGGGATGATTGAGCCGATACGTCTCTGCGGCTGTCGCGTCGAGTTCGACGGCTCCAATGACCCGGAAGCCGGCACTCTTCAGCCCCTGTGATAGCCCGCCAGCTCCAGAGAAGAGGTCAATCGCGGTAGGCGGCCCTTTGCGTCCGCGGGGAGGTGAGGGCGCACGCCCGCTACGTCGGGTCATGGTGTCGTTCCTCTAGCATCCAGCGACATCCTTGTCGATCGCCCTTGGGGGGTTCGCCGTGTCGGCGACCCCGACGAAGAAAGATGCTCGAGCGGCAGTTTGCTTCTGACATCAACACTGGTTGGGCGACCGCTCGTCGCCAATCAAATTGCAAACGCTAAGGCATATCGCCCCGAGGGAAAGCGGACTTGGGGCCACCAAGCTGCAGATTCCCCACCGCGTGGTTCGATACGAAGTAGGAACAGCGTTACGCGGTCGTGCGGTACGGCATCCGCCTCACCGCCGGTCAGAATTCCCTGTGTTTCGCGGCGGCGCCCACGAACTTCACGACCTCGGTCTACGTAAACGTATCCTTCGGCTTGGTTTAAGATCTCGGCGCACTGCTTGAGCGATTCTGCGACCGCCACAGAGTTCCAGACATGATCCGACTCCTCGGGATCCGGCATCGTCAACTGAACCAGCTCCTGTAGATCGTCGATTGTTCGCTTCGCGAAGTCCTTGTCCGCAATATCGGCAAGAAGGTCGTCCAGCTTCGCCGTGTTCTTGGCCACAGCGCTATTCCGAAGAACCTGCGCAGGGTTGTAGCTGCCACCGCCCGTGTACACACCGACAGCGCCTGGCACGAGTACCGTTTTTCGAGTCGCTTGAAGCGTGTTCTTGAGGTAGACGCCCCGAAACTCCTCGTCAGGGCTTTGCTCGATAAGCTGGCGCAGGCTGCGCTCCATTTCATTGATGGCGACAAAGACACTGCGGAGTTCCGGAGGCAGCCAGAGACGCAACAGACCAATGTCTTTTCTGCGGTAGCCGTACATGCGAGCGTGTTGCAACACCGTGTCGGCTTGAGGGGTTCTTGGGTGACGTCCGTAATAGCTGACTAGTAGATTTCTAATCGTTACGCCGCGCCCCAGCTTATTACCTCCGACAAATAGGTTGTAAGGCGCATGAAGCGCGACATCTTCATCCGTCTCGCCGTTGATCAACTTGACTTGTATTCCTGGTGCCATGAACGCTATCCGCGCGAGGAGCCGCGTGAAGTCGAATTTCCCCAACTCGTCGTGAGTGCTCGCGAGGTCATCAAACGCAGCTCGTAAGCGATTGACCAGCCGAACGTCCTTCGCGTTGAGCCCCTCAACTACGTCTGATTTGTATTTACGCAGCAGGTCGATGATGTGCTTGTGATCGGCGGTTCGCGTACTGACGTGACACAGGAAGGCACTCTTTTGATCGGGCTGCGTCTCTCGTCTGAACGTGGCGCCGATGATGAACGTGTCAAGCGCTGCAAGGAGTGATGCTGGTGTCTGCGTTCCCGGCGTAGGCTGCGTCCCGGCCGATAGCGCAGTCAGATCGGCCAACGGGAACTCGCGAACAAGATTCGCCGACCCTTGGGAGAAGAAATCGTCTCCACCAACATAGTCTCCGCCGGGATGGCTCAATACCGTGAACTTTGGTCGAAACGCGTGCGTGCCCTCTTGTAGGAAGAGGGCGCCTGGTGTCGCGGTCACTTGCAGATAGGTGTTCTTCTGAAAGAAACCACGCAATACTTCGATCTGCTCGTTGATCTTGCTTTGGCTGCCGTCGTTCTTTCGGGCTTTCGTGTTCAGGCTAGCCTGATCTGCCTCGTCATCGATGATCAAGCAGGCAAGGCCCCGCACGTTGCCGCGCTTTAGATTGTCGATCAGCGCTTCGAGAATTTTTCCGTTCTTGGTGACTACGATAACGCACGTGCCGAGCTTGATCCGCCGGAGGAATGACTCCGGATCACGAAGATCTACCTTTCCCAGCACATCCATGCCCGGGAATGCCTCTTGTATTCGTCCACGTGTCTGCTCGTACAACGGGTCGATGTCAGAGGTGAGCACAACCAGCGTCCGATATCCTTCGTCGGCGCCCATGGCTCCCGTGACGGTGAGCACTCCGGTTTTTCCGCTTTGTACGAGACCGTAGATGAGGCCGTTGGTTTGTTCGCTCCCGCCGCTAACCGGATTTACCCACTTGCCCATGACCTCGCGCGCTGTCGCGGCAATGTCGCCTACCTCAGCGTCGTTACCAAGCTGTTGCCTCAATAGGGTCAGAATTTCGTTCGTATGCTTGCCGCTCATTGTGGGGTCTCCCAAGTAAGAAGCCTGTCCCAATCGGAGGGCGCGACTTTGCTGGGCAACGCACCGCTTGGGCCACTGATCTCGAAGTGCTCTCGATGCCTGCGCCAGCATGCGATGCGAAGTGCTGTGCTCTGTCGCGGTGCAACGCGAACGTAATCGGCGTGCGCGAGCGCGGCGATACCGTCGGACCCGCATATCAAGCCGATCACGAGCGGCAGTCGGCGAGCGCGCTGTTCCAGCATGGCCTGCTCATCGGGTGTAAACGTAAAGCCCCAGGGGCTGGTCTTCTTCGTCGAGTGCTTGAAGTGCACCTGTAGGCGCTCGTCGAAGACCAGCAGCGGTGACTCGAGTGCGATTCTTAGCGTGCGTTGTGCACTGCAGACGAGCCGGTGCAGGGCGGCTCCTTCGTAGAACTCTTGCTTCTGTATGCTCATGAGGGGCGTAAGACGGTGGTCATGCTATTGCCCCAGGATAGCCTTTGAATCGGACGGAGAATGTCGCATCGACGAAACGCCATTCGGCAAAGAGCACGGGTCCTACTCATGGGGCAACGCTATGGCGTATCACCTACCGGCTCGGAATGCACAGCCCGTTTTTACGGCCGATGATTGAGGATTCAGTCTCTGCGATAGAGCCGCGATCTGGAAGGCGAAAGGCCGAGGTTCGGGCCCCCCTTGCCGAGCGTGAATAGGCGCCTCGCGAGGGCGGTCGGGCGGTTGGTATACATGGCGCCGCGATCGCGAACCGCAGCCGACGGACGCACGAGGCCGCCAATCGGACGTTTTTGCTGTTGCGGCAAGGAAAGCCCATGGGGCATCGCTTTGTCTGCCCGCAATTGGGGGCGATGCGCATCCTCCGCCCGGAGCCTCAGAACCGTCGATGAGCAAAAAGAAGAACTCCTCCAACGATTCCGCGCTCGAACCCGCGGGGAATTCCTTCAAGCTTGCCCCGTCGGAGGTGAAAGCGCGCAAGCAGTCAACAACTGCTGACCCGGGCGTCGCCTACGTTGTGGAGAAGAAGAAAACCGCTGCGTCTAACGACGCGCTGGTCGTCAGCTATCGCCACCCCGACCGCCGCAAGAACAACCCCGAGGTCGGCATGGTCGACCCAGACACCGACCCGGTTGAGCCAAAGACCAAGTGGGCCTACGATCCGCACATCGACCCGGCGTTGCAGTTCGACGTTGGCCGCGCCGGCATCGAGAATCTCATCGACGATGCACTCGCGAGCGGCGACGCCGAGGTGATGCGCACCGCGCTCGAGCAACTCAAGAAGCAAGCGGAGCCATATCTCAACTGGACCGGTAAAGCGGAGCGCACGAGCTTCGAGGTCGACACGGTATCGCTGCACGTTCATGAGCGCATCGACCCAGCGAGCATCTTGAACGCGGTGCGTAAGCGCATCCGCGGCGAGAAGAGCGCGCAGCCAACGGCCCAGCTCGGACTGTTCAGCGCGCCGTTCGAGAACTTACCGCTGCGGGATGCGATCGACTTCTACAAGCACGACAAGGGCTGGTCGAATCGGTTGATCGCGGGTGATTCGCTGCTGGTGATGAACTCGTTGCTGCAGAAGGAGGGCATGGCTGGTCAGGTGCAAACGATGTTTTTCGACCCGCCTTACGGCATCAAGTACGGGTCGAACTTCCAGCCGTTCACGAACAAGCGAGAGGTCCGCGACGGCAAGGATGAAGATCTTACGCAAGAGCCAGAGACCCTAAAGGCATTTCGCGATACGTGGGAACTCGGTATTCACTCCTACCTAGCGTATCTCCGCGATCGGCTGCTCCTGAGCCAGCAGTTGTTGGCCGAAACGGGCAGCTTGTTCGTCCAGATCTCCGATGAGAATCTTCATCACGTCCGTGAGCTACTCGACGAGGTATTTGGCAGCGAGAACTTCGTCTCGCAGATAACATTTTCGAAGACGACCGGGTCGACGAATAACTTCCTTCCGGGCACCGCTGATTACCTGCTCTGGTACGCGAAGGACCGAAGCAAGGTCCGTTATCGCGCCCTGTTCAAGGAAAAAAGCGTCGGCGGCGAGGGGGCATCGGCTTACACCAAGCTACGACTACCCAACGGCGAGCGGCGGAGTATGGCCGCAAGCGAACGAGCTGACGCTGGCACGCTTCCTGGCGGCGCGGCGATCTATCGAATCGACAATCTGACAAGCCAGAGCGAGGGCCGTGAAAAAGGGGAGGGCGCGGCGTGCTGGTTTCCGGTTCGCCTGGCCGGGCGGGAGTATCGGCCAAGCATCAAGGGTCGATGGAAGACGAATGAAGAAGGCATGGCGCGTCTTCTGTTGAACGAGCGCCTAGAAGCGACAGATGCAGGGGGACTGTACTACGTTCGCTTTATCGAAGACTTCCCCACGTTTCCAATCACCAACAACTGGACCGACACGGTGACTGCGGGCTTCGCCTCAGACAAGAAGTATGTGGTCGAGACAAGCACGAAGGTGATCGAACGTTGCCTCCTAATGACCACGGACCCCGGTGACTTGGTCCTGGACCCAACCTGCGGCTCCGGCACCACTGCCTTCGTTGCCGAGAAGTGGGGCCGCCGCTGGATCACATGCGACACCTCCCGTGTCGCCACCACACTCGCGAAGCAGCGGCTCATGACCGCGAGCTTCGACTACTACGACTTGAAGTACCCGCACGAAGGCTTGAAGGGAGGCTTCGTCTACAAGACGGTCCCGCACGTCACGCTAAAGTCGATCGCCAACAATCCCGAGATCGACGAGATCCACAAGCGCTTGCACCCGGCGATCATGACCGCGTTGGGGAAACTCAACGAGTCCCTGCGCGCCAAGCCGCCCGAGGCCTTTGTTGTCACTGAAGGCGGTCGGAAGGGAAAGACTATCGACTTCCGATCTGCATCCTCTAAAACAGACACATTGCCCTCGGGCGAAATAGTGCCTGCCGGCGCGCTCCTCGAATGGGAAGTCCCCTTCGACTTCCCAGAAACCTGGCCCGCGAGCGCGGGCGCCGCCTTCGACGCGTTTCACGGGGCCCGCCAGACGATGCAACGCCAGATGGACGCCTCGATCGCCGCCCACGCCGAGCAAGAAGTCCTCTACGACCAGCCCGCTGTTGCGAAAGACAAGCTTCGCATCACCGGGCCCTTCACCGTCGAAGCGGTGCCGTTCCCCTCGGTGCTCGCGCTCGACGAGACCAAGCCCGCTGCGGAGGCCGACGTCGCCATCGCGCGTTCCGGTGAGACCTCGCGCCAGCATCAGTGGCGCGATGAGCTCCTGCGCACCGGCATTCGCGGCAAGGGCGGCCAGCTCATGAAGTTTGCGACGCTCGAGACCATCCCCTCTATGCGTTACCTGCACACGAGCGGCACTCTCGCCGACACCTGCGAGCGCGTCGTCGTGAGCTTCGGCCCCGAGCACGGCGCGCTCGAGCAACGACAAGTCGAGATGGCAATGCGCGAGGCGGGCGAGCTTTTCCCGAGGCCGAAGATGATCGTCTTCGCCGCCTTCGCCTTCGACCCCGAAGCAGCCAAGGACATTGACCAAACCAAGGGCATCGTCGCGCTCAAGGCGCAGATGAACACCGACCTCCTCACCGAGGATCTGAAGAAGGCGCGCTCGAGCAACCAGAGCTTTTGGCTAATGGGCCAGCCCGACATCGAGGTGCGCAAGCGCAAGGACGGACTGTTCGAGGTCGAGGTGAACGGATTCGACTACTTCGACACCGTGAAGGGCGAGCTGGTCTCGGGCGGCAAGGGAAAGATTGCGGTTTGGCTCCTCGATACCGACTACGACGAGCGCTCGCTGTTCCCGCATCAGGTCTTCTTCCCGATGGCCGGCGCGAAAGACGGTTGGTACAAGCTGCGCAAGGACATTCGCGCCGAGCTCGACGAGTCACGCCTCGCGGAGTTTCATGGCACCGTATCGCTGCCGTTTGCCGCGGGTGAGCATCGCAAGATCGCCGTGAAGGTGGTCGACGACCGCGGCATCGAGTCCCTCAAGGTCATCTGGCTCGACCAACGCGCCAATGGGTAGCCCGAAGTCGCTCATCATCAACTCGCCATTCGAGCGGCCGGCGCTTCACTGGCGTGAAGAGCAGGGCACACTCACGCTCGCGCATGGGCGGCGTCCGGCGGGCTATGAAATCTTCGACACGCGCCACAACACGCGACGCACCGAGCCGCTTCACCTCGTGAACAGCATCCGCGAGCGCGTCGATGCGTGGCGTGAGGCTCAGTGGCCCGGCGTCACTACCGTAACGCGCGGCCTCCTCGAGCACTGGCACGATCGCGGTGCACGGCCCTTGCCGTTCTACTTCTGTCAGCTCGAGGCCATCGAGACGCTCATCTGGTGTGTTGAGGCTCCAGCGGATTTCAAGCAAGGCATCTTCGTGCCGACCGATGGCGGCCCCTGGGAGCGGCTGTGCGCTAAAATGGCCACCGGGTCGGGCAAGACCGCACTGATGGCGATGATCATCACCTGGCAGGTGCTGAACGCCGTCACTTACCCCAAGCGCGCGAAGCACTTCTCGCGTGCGGTTTTCATCGTCGCGCCAGGCATCACCGTCAAAGAGCGCTTGCAGGTGCTCTATCCTGGCAACCTTGCCAACGCCTACGACGAGTTCGTGTTGTGCCCATCCGAGGCTCTGCGGCAGAAGCTCAATCAGGCAGAGGTGCTCGTCGAGAACTGGCACAGCTTGATGCCGCTCAAGGAGCCGGATCGGAGCGTCGTCAAGAGGGGCGCTGAGAGTGACAAGGCGTTCGTGCGACGCGTAGTCGGTAAGCTCGCCGTCCATAAGGACATCGTCGTCCTGAACGACGAGGCGCACCACGCATATCGCATCCCCGCCGATGTGAAGGTGAGCAAGAAGGTCGCCGAAGAGCAGGGCTTGGACCTCGAAGAAGCGACGCGCTGGATCGAGGGCCTCGACCGCATTCACGGCGAGCTACGCATCGCCCGCTGCTTTGACCTATCCGCGACGCCGTTCGCGCCGACCGGCAAGACCAACACCGAACAAGGCCTATTCGACTGGGTCGTCTCCGACTTCGGCTTAAACGATGCCATCGAAGCGGGTCTCGTGAAAACGCCGCGCGTCGTCGTCCGCGATGGCGTCGTGCCCGACACGAAGACGCTGCGGCCGAAACTCTATCACTTGTATCGCGACCCGCAGGTCTCCGAGGATCTCAATCGACGCGGAGCCGAGCCGCACGAGCCGCTGCCGGAGCTGGTTCAGCAAGCGTACACCTTGCTCGGCGCCGATTGGCGCGAGACCGCGAAGCAGTGGCGGGACGCTGGCCACACGGTTCCGCCGGTCATGCTCACGGTGTGTAACCGCACAGAGACCGCGGCGCGCGCCGAGCGCTACTTCGTGAAGGGCGATGCACTCCTTCCTGAGCTACACGCTCCTGCACGGACCTTGCGCGTTGACTCGAAGGTGCTGGAGAAGGCCGAGAAAGGCGAAGCCGCTTCAGCGGACAAGGACTACGAAGCGCGCCTGCACGAGATCCTCGAGGCGACGGACCTGCCCGAAGACCGCAAGCGCGACTTGGTCGCGCTCAAGAAGGAAGAGCTGCTCCGCGAGATCGTCGACAACGTGGGTAAGCCCGGGAGGGCAGGACAGGACCTGCAGAATGTGATCTCGGTCGCCATGCTCTCCGAGGGCTGGGACGCAAAGAACGTCACGCACATCCTCGGGCTGCGCGCCTTCACGAGCCAGCTCCTGTGCGAACAGGTGATCGGTCGCGGGTTGCGCCGCGTCGGTCATGACCTCGAGTGCGTCACCGGCCCCGATGGCGTCGAACGCGAGCTGTTTCGGCCTGAGTACGTGAACGTGTTCGGCGTGCCCCTCTCGATCTTCCAAGACGTGGGCGAAGGCGGTGATGCGCCACCACCGCCCAAACCGAGCACGCAGATCGAGGCGCTCGCGACCCGCAATCACCTAGAGATCCGCTGGCCAAACGTCGTGCGCATCGAGACCGTCGTGCGGCCGATGCTGGTCGTCGACTGGAAGAAGGTCGAGCCGTTGACCCTCGACCCGGCGCAGATCCCAATCGCGGCCGAGCTTGCGCCAGCGCTCGGAGGCGCGGCGGATCTTTCTAAGGTCGAAACCATCGATCTCGAGCGCATCCCCGAGACCTTCCGCTTGCAGCGCCTCATGTTTTGGGCTGCACGCAAGGGCTTCGATTCACTCGCTGGTCGCTTTGGCGGACAGACGGACTACTTGGTCGTTCAGCTCATCCGTCTCATCGAGGAGCTGTTCGACTCCGGCCTCCTCCACATCCCGAGCAGGTTTCACAGCGACCCGCTGCGCAAGCGCATCCTGTACGCGCTGAGCATCGACCGCATCGTGCAGCACCTGCTGCGCTACGTGACCGACCCGCAGAACGTCGAGCGTCTCGAACCGATCTTCGACGAGGAGTTTCCCATCGGCAGCACGCGCGGCATGCGCACGTGGTACACGACCAAGGTTTGCCACCCCACGCAGCGCTCGCAGATTAGTCACATGGTCGCCGACAGCGCCTGGGAACAGCACGCCGCGAACATCTTCGAAACCAGCCCCCACGTCGACGCGTACGCGAAGAACGATCACCTTGGTTTTCACGTTTACTACATGTGGAACGGTGCGCGCCGGCGCTACGTCCCCGACTTCCTTGTGCGCCTGACCACCGGGAAGACCCTCGTTCTCGAGATAAAGGGTGAAGACTCAGAGCAGACTCGCGCGAAGTCGGCGGCCATGGTGGCGTGGGTGAATGGTGTGAATAGCAAGGGTGGGTTCGGAGTCTGGTCCTGCGATGTCGTTTACGAGATGGCTCGCATGCAAGACGTGATTGAAAGGCACGTTGGATAAGCAGCCACGGTATAGGCCATGCAGTCTGTTCCCCAGCATGTGAAGCGAAAGTCCGCCCTTAAACCAGCGACCAGTCACTCGACGGCGCCAGAATTTTCCAAGGCAACCCACGCCCGAAACATCGGCGACGCATCCATCAGGGCGCCGGTCGCGAAGGGAAGTCGACGTCACCGCCAAGATTGACCAGCTCCGTGTCAAACCAAAGCACCCGAATATCGAGGTCGCGAAGCAGAGCGACGGCATCGTTGGTGGGTCGGCTGGGGTAGAGTACCGCCATGTCTACTGCGACACGCTCGGCCAACTGGCGTCGGTAGTCGAACAGCTGCCCCACTGCTAGCCTAGCCTAGTCATTGCGGGTGCGCAGCCGGTCTTCATTTCGATGAGGAGGTGCCGCTCCGTGCCGAGGTAGTTCCTGATGAGAGCGTCGTAGAGACAAGAGCTTTTGGTGCCTTCTTGCGCCACGAGCGAGCGGCTATCGCAGAAGGTCTTCAGGCTCTTCAACATGCGGTTGTGTGTGAGCCGCATGGTGACCTCGTTGGTCGAACGCAGGTATTCGATATCCTCGTCTGGGCGTTCACTCAGCGGTTTCGCGTTATTCTTCGCCGCACGTTGTGGCGTTGTCAGCGGCAATCGCTTGAGATTGACAGTATCTGCTGTGTCGAGCGCGAACGCGTCCGAGATGCCGGCCTGTCCGATCAAGCCGCGAAGGCCATCAAACTGTTGCACAAGCGAGGCGTGCCTGAGTCCGAGGTGCCGAAGCCTTGCTTGTACGGTTGCTCGACTGTTGATGATCGGAGCGCGTTGCTGCGGCTCCAGACACGCAAACACGGGGGACAACAAAGCGTGGGCCGGGAGTGAGGCCTTTGTGCTCGCGATGGCCGACATCTCACCGAGCTCCGCGTACGCCTGTCGCACGGCAGCTACACCTCCATCACTCGCGACCAGCTTGAACAGGTGCTCAACTGCGCGCCGATGTTTGTCGACCCAAGAAAGCGCGACGTTGCGAAATGCGGGGTAGAGGTTAGTAAACCCAACGGGCCTTGACGCGAGAGAAACCAAATCCCGCGGTAGGCGCCGTTGCGGCAACTCTTTGGCAAGTTGTTTCTGGTTGCGCGCTGCAAAATGTTGCCCCGTTAGCGTGGTGAGTGCAGGCGTGACCACAGACGCGGTATTGTCGGCGACCTCACTGCCTGCTCTGGTGATCCACGTAAGCTTGCAAAGCGCGTAGAGTTTGTCTGCGCTCGGCGATTGGTTGGCGACGTAGATGTCGTAGCAAGCACGCACTAGACGGGCCGTGTCGCGTTCACGTTGCAGCCAGTCAGCCATCGCATCAGTTCCTTTTTATAGAGGTAGCCGGCGTCTTGCGCATAGACGCGACGCTGAAGCACCCTGAGCAGCGCGCTTCCACGGACTCGCAGAGAATCGCACTAGAGGTCCCGTCCATCGGTCAACAACAGCTTCAAGCGCTCGCCGATGTCCCGTGGAGGCCTGGAGAGATCGACCGTCGCAAACCGCATGCGATGACCTTGCAGCGCCATCTCTTCATCGACCTGTTCACCGACAGCAGGGTGCAGCAACATGCCACCCGCATCGTCCCATGCACTTTCGCGCCCTTCCTGCGACCGCAGATATGCGTACATCTGATAGATGTAACCGCTCTTCAGGCTGAGTCCGCCGCGCTGGCGTTCCGTCAGGATTGCGGTGAACTTCGTGTCGACCACCAGTCGCCCACCAGGCCCGTCGAGCACGATGTCGGTGATCATCGCCGGGAGAATGTCCTGCATGCCGCTCGAAAGCTCCGCGGCTTGCCACCGCAAATGGTGTCCGCCGCGGACGGTGTACCCAGCGGGCTCCAAAGACACTCGAGCAAACCCAAGCACCGCCTTCTCGAAGAGACGCCGCACCCAAGTCTCTTCGCGCTCGGGAGCCAGCAGGGCGTGACCGCCAGCTTCCTCGGTTGGCAGCCCCATGTCGAATGCAAGCTGAGCTAGCGACACCATCGTGCGGTCCGAGGCGTCGTTGCGACCAAACTGTTCGGCGGCGAGCTCAGCGCGCGACGGCCGCACCGCGGACACTCCGGCTTGGCCGAGCGATCCGGCGAGTGCACGACAAGACGCTGCGACATCGTGATGGCTTACGAGGCGCGCAAGTCGCTCAAGTGCGGTGCGCGCGAGTCGGTTGCGCGGCGTATTGGCGGTGTGGTCGTCGAAGCGGCAGTAGACCTCGCCTCTGTCGAGCAGACGTCCCGACTCGGTCCGCAACATGTCGATGCGGCCGCGCACCCGACTCATGCTCTTCTCGTTGCGTCGATAGCCACGCGTCAGATTCTTGCGGAGTCTATCTGTGACAGCTGTTGCGAGGAGTCGCGCGACCAGGTTCGCGACGTCGTTGAGGTCGTCGTCCACGAGACTGTTCAGAAGGCCGTTCGTGCGCGTCAGCTCAGAAGCGTAGAGCATGAGGAGCCAAATGTTCCGCACGGGGACGCGACCGATTCGACGCTCGGCTGGTGACGATGCCTCTGCGACGGCGGTGACCACTAGAGGCCCCTCAGCAGATCCTCGCGAGCGGCCCTGGCCGTTAATGGTGCGTCGAACCAATACTCATCGAGAAGCGGCCCGATTTCGGTGTGCACCAGTTGCCGGAACCACGCGGTCGCATCCCCGGTGACTGGCTGGTCCGGGGTCACGTACGAGTGACCGATTCTGAACTGTGAGCCCAGCGTTGGCGCCGTCGCGATGGTCTCGTTGAGAGCGTGCACACGCCGTTCAATCTCGTGGGTCATCGCATGCGGAATTCCTCGCCCGACGCACCAGCTCCGCCAGGCCTCGCCGAAGCGCGGCTCGAGGTCGACGAAGGCGAAGCGCCTTCGTAGCGCGAGGTCGACGATGGCAAGCGAGCGGTCGGCGATGTTCATCGTGCCGATGACGTACAGATTGTCAGGAACGTGCACCCGCTCGCCCGGTGTGCGACGATACGCCAGCTCGACCGCTTCAGCGGACGTGCGCTTCGAAGCTTCGAGCAGTGTGAGCATCTCGCCGAAGATCTGTGCTGGGTTCCCACGGTTGATTTCTTCGACGACCAAGATGAACGGCCTGTCAGGTTCCATTGTGGCGGCGCTGATTGACTCCATGAAGATACCGTCGACCAGTTCTAGACGGCCGTCGTTGTTAGGGCGCAGCCCGCGTACGAAATCTTCGTAAGCCAGCGACGGGTGGAACTGAACGACGCGCAAGCGTGAGCGCGAGGTTTCGTTGTCGCGTGTACCTAGCAGCGCGAGTCCTAGGCGTTTGGCCAGCCATGTTTTGCCGGTTCCCGGCGGCCCTTGTAGGATCAGGTTCTTCTTTGTCCGCCACCTCGCCAGGATGCCCTCCAGCTCCGCCTCGGACATGAAGCAGCCGTCTTCCACGATGTCCTTTATCGTGTACGTTGGATCATCGACCTCAACCTCGGTCCCATCGGGCTCTGAGATGCCGTTGTTACCCGGTCCTTCGGTCCCTTCGCGGACGCCGTACTTCGCAATCCAATAGGGCCGTTGAAGCCACAGACTGTGGTCCTGCGTTGCCCCCTCAAAGGTGAACGCGATGAGAGCGCGACCGTCGTCGGAGTCCTTGTCGGCTTCCACGATGGTCACGCGATAGGTGTAGAAGTACCAGAGCCGCTGCGGCTTCGGAGGATCCCACGCTACTTTGACCCGGCGTCCGTCGTTTAGGTTCTCGAGCACGGTGCCCGTCGCGCGGATGGCCATCGCGCTAACGAGCTTGCCGCCGACGTTGAACGGCACGCGCTTTGTCGTGAAGGTTGCTTTCGCAGCAACGCGGTCGCCGGGGCGCATTCGCCTCACGTGCTCGAGATACTGGTCGCGGTAGCCGTTCTCCCAAATGCCTTCCTCTCGAAACCTCGGGAGTTGGTCACCTCGCTCGTTCCATTTCGTGCCCACGAACCAATAGGCGACGCCGTCATCCTGGAAATCCACGTTCTCGTCACTCTGCTCGTCCCGGCGCTTCTTGAAGTGTGCGCGCGATTCCTGCAGGAGCTTTTCCGCATTCGACTCATCGATGTGCGTCTCGCGGCCCTTCGGAGTGAGCGACCACAGGCCCCTCTGACTGGCGTCGACCAAACCGAGCGGCACCAGCGTCATGCGTGCGAACGCGACGTCGTTCTCGAAGATGGTTTGGCTACCATTCTTTACGGTCCTCGTCAGTTCTTCCTCTGGAATCAGCACCCGAGAGCGAATCCATGCCGCAGCCTCGGCGGGCCGCATGGGTTTCGGGTCACTCGAGCGCAGCGCGTCGAGTAGGGGGCCTAGGTAACGGTTGCTTCGATGTTCAGACACGTCTGACCTCGGGATGGAGGGACACCGCGGCGGTGCGTTGCACGATGCGCTATCGCGGCTGCGCGATCCAGGGTTTTGGTGCGTCGCCGTGTGTGCAGTCGGACGTTATTCGTCCCGTTGCTCGTTTACATCCCTCTGAGCGAACATTCCTCTTGGTTTCCGCTAAAGCGTGGTTAGGGTTCCTTGCGCGCTAACCCTTGGAATGCGAAATGATGAATATTGCTTCGTTGAGCGAGGGCAAAGCATCTATCCTGCTTTGGCTTGTCGCGGTTGCCGCAAGTTGCTCCGCCGAGTCCGCGCCCCAGAATGACGATTGCCGTTCTATGGGCGCATCCTCAGGTGCGCGCGGAGCTTCGCGAGTTGATGGATGCGTTGAGCGACCGCGTGAAGCACCTGACGAAGCCGCTCGACGACCGGCCGGACACGCCGCTGCAGGTGCACGCGCAGTACACACGTCTCGAAATCCTCGCGGCGTTCGGGATAGGCGAGGGCGCGAAGGTCGCGCCGTGGCAAACCGGCGTCTACTCCGCAAAGGACGCCAAAGCGGAGCTCGCGGCGTTTACGCTGGACAAGACCTCGGGGCGGTTCTCACCAACGACGCGTTACCGGGACTACGCGATAAGTCCCGAGCTCGTGCATTGGGAATCACAGTCGGTCGTGCGTGAAGCCAGCGCGACGGGGCAGCGCTATCAGCGACACGAGGCCCAGAACTGGTCCATCATGTTGTTCGCGCGCGAGAGCGTCGATGGTCGCGCGTTCACGTTTCTCGGGCCGGCGACCTACGTGTCGCATACCGGGGAGATGCCGATGCAGATCACGTGGCGGTTGAAGCACCGCCTGCCGGGGGATTTGTTCGCGGCCTATGCTGCTGCCGTGGCGTAGTGCGACCTCCACGCAGCTACAACGGCCCGCAAACTCCTTGATCGCGCCCACGATGAGGTGGAACCTCGGAACGGAACGGCGTTGACTTGACAGACCAGATCCGACCAGACCACATTGAGGAGATGATCATACGCAACATTTCGGAGGCCAAGGCGGAGCTGTCCGCGCTCATTGAGGCGGTGGGGCGAGGCGAAGAAGTCTTGATCGGCAAAGCAGGCGTTCCGGTGGCAAAAATCATCCGTTATCGCGGGCCGACGAAGCCACGGCAACCGGGAGCTCTTGCCGGTCGCATCACCATCGCTGAGGATTTCGACGTCTTGCCTGATGATATCGCCGAGGCGATGGGCGCCAAGTGAACGTACTCCTCGATACGCACGTCGTTTTGTGGTGGTTGATGGATGGCCCTGAGCTCGGCGATCGAGCGCGCGAGATCATTGCGTCGCCCGCCAACACAGTCTTCTTGAGCGCAGTGGTCGTCTGGGAAGCGCGCGTCAAGCAAGGCGTTGGAAAACTCAATGTGCCCCCAGACTTCGCCGCAGTCCTCGAAGACCAAGGGTTCGAAAAACTCCCGATAAGTCTCGCTCACGCGCACGAGGTTCAGGCGCTTCCGCCTCTCCATAGGGATCCATTCGACCGCATGCTCATCGCTCAGGCCAAGATCGAAGGGCTTACCCTCGTGACGCGGGATCCGATCATCGCGCAGTATCCAGTGGTCTGCGAGTTGGCCTAACCGAACGTTTGTATGCGCTGCACGAACACCGTCTGTCACGCGCGCAATGATGGAACGGTTTCTCTTACCGATTGTCGAGGTCGCCGCATCAGCCACGCTCCGACGGTCACGCGGCAGGCGGTTGAGCTTCTCGGCCCCCAGGCGGTGGTGCGCAGCTACGGCAACAGGAGCCCAAAAGCACAACCGGGGAGTTACCGCCAACGCAAGTAACTCCCCGGATTGTTTTAGGTCGCGGGGCCTGGATTTGAACCAGGGACCTTCGGGTTATGAGCCCGCTTAAGCGGAAACAGAAAACAAGAAGCGCGACGCGGCGCTACCCACTTTGTTCAAGACTGGCGCGGAGTTCGAAGAGTCGTTTGGTGGAGGTTGGTTGAAGTTAAAGATGCTTGGTTGAACGTGGTCGCGGCAACCTGACGGCACTCACTTTGGCTCGCGATGAAGGCTGCGGATGGCGTTCAGGCGTCGCTCGACTAGGCCAAAGCGGGCGGGGTCTCCGCGCATCGCTCCGGGGATCGATTCGCTCACGAGTCGATCCCATTTTGCAGCGAGCTGCTCGCTCAAGAAGCGTTGAACAGAGGCGGCGGCGTTGCGGACGTCATCGACGATCTCGCGTCGGCCTTCGACGACTGCGACCAAATCTTCGAGATCGTGGCTGCCGTAGTAGTCGTTCTTGCCGCGTCCGTTAAATGCTTCGAGTTTCATGGCTAGAAAATACGGTGCGGCGACGATCTTGATGCTTCCGTTCTCGATGACCCGCGGGACGGAGTGCTTGATCGCTTCTCGTGCCCACTCCGCGGCGAACCCCAGAACCTCGCGTTGTGTCGGCATGACGTCGAACACGAGCTGCTTCTTGCGGAACCGACAGAGCGGGTCACCCTCGACGGTCATTGACCCTGGTTGCCAGCCTAATGCGCGAAGTCTCGCTTCGATCTCTTGGTAGCTGAGAACTGACGATCCGATCTCGACTATGCAATCGACATCGTCCGTCTCACGGATGGGGTCACCGGCCGTATCGGTGACGAGCAGACCAGCGATCGCGCCGCCGCAGAAGACGACGTCGTTCCGAAGGTCGCCGATCTCGTCGACCACGGCTACCAGCAACGCTCTATTGATGTCCGTCATAGAAGCAGGCTCTTCAGCGCCTCGCGGGCGAGTTTTCGCTCTCTTGCTTTCCCGCCTCTGACAGCGTCGATCAACGCTAGAAGATCGTAGAAGGGGCGGTCCTGCAGAGCAACGCCGGGGACGCAAGGATGGAGCGGCTCGATGCTCATCCCTCTTACGGTGCCTTCGGGATGCGGCCAAACGACGGGCTCGGGATCCTTCGCAAAATGTGCATGCAGAATTGGCGCGCTGCCGGCGGTTGGCACGCCTCGTTCCAAGCGTCCGACGTGGGCCGGGAAGATGTAAGGCACGCCGAAGGCCAGCAACTCGTATAGGTTCTGATGATTGACGCGTTTGATGCCCGATTTGCTTCCCCGGGGAGGCGATGTCACGGCGATAACGCGGCTGTCCACAGCCCGTCGGAGTGCCCGAAAGACTTGGGGCTGGGGTAAGCCAAGGTCTTTGGCAAGCTGAACCGAAGACACGTCTGGCTGAGAGGAAAGAACGAGCTTGGCGAGAACAACGATGTCTTGTCCGTTGAGCACACCGAGAGCATGCGTCAGCTATTCATTATTCGCAATACGAATAATGAATATCTAGCCAGGAGGCACGATGTCCGCAACCCCGGAACAACGCGGGCAAGTCCACGCTCATCGAAGCGCTGCGTGCGTTCTCGTCTCCGCATCCGCCGCCCTTCGACGTTGGTCGACGAAATTTGCGCGCTGGCGACCGCGTCGAGCTCACGTTGATGAACGCCGAGGGCAAGGCCCGCACCGTGGCAACCGTCCGCGGTAGCGAATCGAGGTTGAACCCGCCTGCGTACCTTCCCGAATACGCTCAGATCGCTGTGGTGCAATCTCGACGCATATTCGGTGGCAATTTTCCGGAGCCGTCCCCGACGGACGGCACCAGCGCTGTTGGACAGCGTGGGCGACTTGTCTGGTGCAACGACGATGGCACTGCACTCAGCGACGACCAAATGCGCTCAGCCCTTGCTCGCACGCGAAAGCGAGCAGGTCTGCGCCACTTTGGTTGGCACGCGCTACGTCACAGCTTCGCGAGTCATCTCGTGATGCGTGGCGTGCCACTGAAGGCAGTGCAGGAGCTGCTTGGCCACGCGACGATGGAGATGACGATGCGTTATGCGCATCTCGCTCCGATGGTCACGCGGCAAGCGGTCGAGCTTCTCGGCCCCCAGGCGGTGGGGCGCAGTTACGGCAACCTGACGGCAACAGGTACGTAAAACGCAAAACGGGGAGTTACCGCCAACGCAAGTAACTCCCCGGATTGTTTTAGGTAGCGGGGCCTGGATTTGAACCAGGGACCTTCGGGTTATGAGCCCGACGAGCTACCAGGCTGCTCCACCCCGCAACGAAGTGGGCGCTCGTGTAGTCCGGCGCTGGGACAGTGTCAAGAACTGTCGGCGGGACGCCGTGCTAGACGAGTGCGGTTTTGATCGTGGCAAGGCGTCGTTGCAAGTAGCTGCGCAGGCGTGGGTGGCTGGTGAGGCCCAAGGCGCGGCTAAGGCACTGGATGGCCGCAGAGGTCTCCCCCAGCTTGTCGAGCAGGTGGCTCCGCGCGACCCAATACGGCTGATAGCTGCGAACGAGCGACTCCTCGAGCGTGTCGAGCACCGTAAGGCCTGCCGTCGCGCCGTGTGCCTCACCAGTCGCGACCGCCATCCCAACCATCGCACCCACGGTTGGATGTAGGGCGACAAGCGACTGGTAGAGGGCCGCGATGTCGCGCCACGGGGTCGAGCCTGCACGGGCGCGGTAGCAGTGCGCCGCTTGAATCGCTGCCTCGAGCTGGAAAGGGCCGATGGTGCCGAGCCTCGCGGCTTCACCGACGAGCTCATATGCGTTTTGCAGGAGCGCGCCGTCCCAAAGGCGCGTGTCTTGGTCGAGCAGTGGCACGAACTCGCCCGCGGCATCGCGCTGCGCGGTGCGTCGCGCCTCGCAGAACAGGAGCAGGGCGCGCAAGCCTTTGGCTTCGGGGTTGCTTGGCAACAACGATGCGATCACACCCGAGAGATAGACGGCCTCGGCGGCGAGCTCGTCGTTGAAATCTCCGTCGATGAGGGCGCCCTCGCGGCCGATGAAATAGGCCGCGTAGTTCGCCTCGAGCAGCGCGTGGAGTCGGGGGCCGAGGTCCTCTGGCGCGGGCTCCTCGAAGCGGAGGTTCGTCGCCTTGATCTTTGCCTTGGCGCGCACGAGCCGCTTGTTCAAGGTGTCGGTCGAGAGCAAAAACGCGCTCGCCATCTGCCGGACCTCGAGGCCGAGAGCGACCTGCAAGATGAGGGCGGGACGTACCGCGGCGTCGATCGCGGGGTGCGCGCACGCCAGCATCAGCCGGAGTCGCTCATCGGGCACGTCGTCGGCGGACATCACATTCCACTCCATCGCGTCACCCGCCACCTGCGCAACGATGTCCGGCCGCTTCCGGACGGCCGTGGCGCGAGCGGCATCGGTGAGCTTGTTGCGCGCCACTGCCAACATCCACGCTTCCGGCTTCTGCGGAACACCTTCCCGAGGCCAGCGTTCGAGGGCGGCGGCGAAGGCCTCGGAGAGGGCGTCTTCTGCCGCGGCGACGTCGCGCCAACGCGTCGCCAGGTGAGCCAAAAGCTTCCCGTACGACGCGCGCGCCACGCGCTCAGCGGTCGCGTGGGCACTCTCGCTTTGCCGCGCGTCCCTCTGCACGGCTAACCGCTATCGCGCATCGACAGCACCGGCCTTACCTCTGTCGACCCCGTTACGCTGCTCGGGCTGAGCGCGGCCCAATGCAAGGCATCATCGAGCGACGGCACGTCGATGACCAGGTAGCCGCCCAACATCTCTTTGGTATCGGCGTAGGGGCCGTCGAGCACCGCGCGTTTGCCGTCACGGATGCGAACGGTTGTTGCCGTATAGGGCGGCTGCAAAGCGTTGCCGCTCTTGACGATGCCAGCCGCATAGACCGCGCTCATGTAAGCCCGCCACGACTCCCAGTACGGGCTCGCCGCCGGATCGTTCCGCTTGCGCTCGAGCTCTGCGGCCGGCTGGTTGAAGAGAATCATGTACTCCATGGGTATCCGCTCCTTGCTAAGTGTTCTCGTGACCAGGTTTTACTGAGTGTTCTCATGACCAGGGTTTAATGACGAGCTTGCCTGCCGTCGCTCGGCTCTCGAGTTGCTCGTGCGCTCGTCCAGCTTCGCCGAGACCGAAAGTCGTGATGGTGGGCACGTGGATTGCCCCGCTCAAGACTTCGCCAATGACTTCCTTGAGTGCGTCCGCTGCGACGGACGGTCGGTCCATGAACCAGCTGCCGACGTTGAAACCGGTGAGCGTCTGGTTGGCTGCTGGAGCGTACAGAAGTTGCTCGCTTGCTCGCGCTGACAACGCGGCCGCACGCCCGGCCGCGGCACCGTAGACGATCAGCCTGCCGAAAGGTGCGAGACACCTGAACGTGTGTTCGAGAGAGTCTTCGCCTCTCGATTCCAACGCGACATCGACGCCCTTACCGGCGGTCAGTTCGCGCACCTCGTCAGGCCAGGAGGCGTTCTCGTAAACGACGGCCGCATCGGCGCCCAAAGCAATGGCTTTCTCCTTCTTCGACGCGTGCCCGACCGCTGCGATGACCCTCGCGCCTAGGCGTTTGGCCATTTGCACCGCGAAACTGCCAACCCCGCCCGTCGCTGCCTGAATCAGCACGCTCTCGCCACGCCGCAGGTGCGCAACGTCGCGCAGCATGAGCTTGGCGGTACTCCCGGCGATGAGCAGCACGCTTGCCGCGTCGATCGGCAGCTCTTTGGGAAAAGGCACCGCGGTTTGCGCGTAGCTCAGTGCGAACTGGGCATAGCCGCCAGAACCGTTGTCGCCAGCCAGCGCGAAGACACGCGAACCGATGGGGGGCGCATGGACGCCAGGTCCATGGGCGACGACCTCTCCCGCGATTTCGCCTCCGGGAATGAAGGGGAAAGAGGTCATGAAGGGGTACAAGTCGCCTCGCCGACGCTTCACGTCCGAAAAGTTCACACCGCAGGCCTCGACGCGAATCAACAACTGCCCCGGACCCGGCGTGGGTACGGGGAGGCTCACGACCGCGAACTTTGGTGGTCCCTGTCGCGTCACTTGGGCTGCTTGCATGGTCTGCTGCTGCATCATCATCTCCGCTTGGGCCGTCGTGGCCCGTAGCCAACAGACGATCGACCCGCGCCACAAAGGACAGAAATTCGTTGGTTCGCCCACCTCCTGCTACACTCGCCCCACCTTAGGTCTCCGAGGATAGCGTTGAGCCAGATTACCCGGACGCATGATCCGCGCGCCGATCGAACTCCGATCGATGCGGCGCAGCTCGGGTTCACGCTCTCGTTCGTGGCCGGCAAGGGTCTGCTCACCACGCGCGACCTCAAGCTCGGGCCGTTCGACATCAAGGTGCTCGAGCTCGAGATCCCGCACATCAAGTTCCCCTTCGACGTCACTGGCGGGGCCGAGAAGTTCAAAACGCGCAGGTGCGAGCTCAAGCTGCTGACGGTGGCGCTCTCGGGCGAGGCTATCGCCGAGCTCATCCACGCGGCCGACGCGACCGCACATGGTTTTCATGAGCTCAAGTCGGCGATGCGCGACGGGCACATCGAGCTAACTGGGCGCATCCAGGGCGGTGAACACGCCGCCGACTTCACCATGCGCGCCGCGATTCTCCCGCGAGCGCTCGATGAGCTCGCCCTCGTTTTCTACGACACGCGCGTCTACGGTTACCTGCCGATCCCATCGGCGCTGATTCCGACCATGTTACGACGGGCGCTCGACGTACCGTTCCTCGCGCCAACGACCGGCGGCGAGCGGGCCAGCACCTGGATCGTCAAACCCGCCGAGCAATTCGTACGCAACATCATGCCGCAGCTCGGCTGGAAGGTGCCCGACACCAGCAAGGTCGCTATCGCCGAGGCGCAGCTCAATCGCGGGCAGCTCATCGTTGCCATCGGCCCGCAAGGTGAGCCGTCGCAGAAGCAAGTCCATGAGCACATGCCGCCGGCCGAGGCCGCGCTCGTGCACGAAGGCGCCTCGCTCTTCGACGAAGCCGAGCTTCTGCTCTCCGAAGGGCAGCTCATGGAGAGCTACGAGCTCTACCGCGCCGCTCTCGACGATGATCGCGGCGGCAAGTTCGTGCGTGATCGGCTGCTGCAGATTGGCGCCGCTATCCCCGACCTCGCGCTCGAGACCAAGCAGCTCGCCGACGAGATCCTCGCCAAGAACCCGCTCGACGTGCAGTCGCTCTTGGCCTTAGGCGCCATCGCTCTGCGCGACCGCGCATTCGGTGAGGCTGCAAGTCGCTTCGATAAGCTCAGCGAGCAATCGCGGGACGGCAAAGAGCGCTTCGACGCCGTGGCCGCCGAGCTCGCGAGCGCGGGCGCTGCTGCGCCCATCGATCGTGAAGCCGCCATCGCTGGTTACGAGCGCGCCGCTGCCAAAGCGCGCGACTCCGTTGTAGCATACAGAGCCCTATTCGAGTTGCGCAGCGCCGCTGGTGACTGGGACAAAGCCGCCAAAGCGGGCGACCGGCTGACGCGGCTCGAGCGTGACCCCAAACGTCGCGCCATCATCTTCAAGCAGCTTGGCCACCTCGCCCGCTCGCACCTGAACGACCTAAAGAAGGCCCGCATCTACTTCGAGCGTGCGCTCAAGCTGGGCGCCGACGATCCCGAAGCACTCGAAGGCCTCGCCGAGACGTATGCCGCACGGGGCGAGCCAGCCCGCGCGGCGAGCTACCTCGCGCGTCTCGCCGAGCAAGCCGAGCAATCTGGCGACCTCAATCGCATCGTTACGCTCAACCTGCGGCTCGGTGAGATCTGGGAGAAGTGGCTCGGAGACACCGAAAGCGCAGCGGCCCGCTACCTGCGTGTCCTCGACGCCAAGCCCCGCGACCGCGTCGCGCGCCTACGTCTCGCAGAGCTCGCCGAGCGCACTGGCGACGTCCCCAAAGCGCGTCTCATGCTCGAAGAGATCGTCGCCCTCGAAGACGAGGCGACCGACCCGACGCTGGTGCGCGAGATTGCCCTCGCCTACACGCGCCTCGCCCGCCTCGTGATCCATGGCGAGGGTATGACCGCCGAGGCCATCACCAGCCTCGAACGCGCCGTTGAGCTCGACCCGAACCTACGTGAAGCGCGCGACCAGCTCGCCATCGTCCTGCGTGAGCGCGGGGAGTGGCACAAGCTCATCGAGCTGCACGCCGCTGCCGCGCGTGTCACCGACGACACCCAAGAAGCCAAGCGCGCCCGACTCGAAGCGGCGCGCCTCGAGATCGGCAAGCGCAACGACCCGCATGCGGCGCAGCATTTCCTCGAAACCATCCTCGACGACACCCCCGATGATGCCGAGACACTCGATTTGCTGCTGCCGATCTTGCGCGAGCAGAACGACTACGCGGGCATCATGGAGCGCGTCACCCACGCTGCCGAAGCGACGCTCGAGCCAGCGCGACGCGGCGCCTACCTTCTCGATCTCGCTCGGGCCCGCGACGCCCTCGGTATGGACCCCGAGTCGCGCCGTCGCGCGCTCGAAGACGCCCTCGATGCCAATCCGTATTTGCTCGAGGCCGCCGAGACCCTCGTGCAGTTGCTCGAGGACTTCGACGACTACGAGCGTTTGGTGCGAGCCCTGGGCCGCATCGCCGTCGCGACGAGCTCACCCGATGTGCGTGCCGACGCGCTCCTGCGCCAAGGCAGACTGCTCTGGCAACAGCTCAAGCGCCCCCAAGACGCCGAGGCCGCGCTCCGCGAAGCCGTCCGTCTCGAGCCTGGTAACTTCGCGACCTGGACGGCGCTCTCGCGCTTGCTCGAGAGCATCGGCAAGATGGAAGAAGCCCGCGCTGTCATGGCGCAAGCGCTCATCGAGGCCGAGCGGCGAAGTGTCAGTCGTGGTCCGTTGCACGAGCGGCTCGCCGAGCTGGCGCGCACGCGCGACGACCCGGAAGACGAAGCTCGAGAGCTCTTGCTCGCCGTCGAGTCGGGCCTTCGCGGTCAGAAGATCAGTGACCGTCTGGTCACCGTCCTCGCCCACCTCGGCCGCATCAAAGAAGCGGCGACTCTCCTCGAAGACTGGGCGAGCGAAGACAACCTACCGGCGCGCGATGCGGAGATGTTCCTCTTCAAGTCGGCGGAGCTTCGTCGAAGCCTGGGCGAAACCGAGCGAGCGGGCGCCCTCTATCGGGGCTTGCTCGACAAGCGTGGCGAGGCCGCCTTGCCCTCGGCGCGCGCGCTCGAGAAGATCGCTGAGACCCGCGCTGACTGGGACACCGTCGCGACGACGCTCGCCTATCAGCTCGAGGTCGAAAAGGGCGACCAGCAGGTCGCGTTGCTGACACGCATGGCGCACGCGCAAGCGCAGCGTCACGATTGGGTGCAGCTCGAGCGCGTCTCCGAGAAGCTCGTCGCGCTCGATGACCGCTCGGTGCCGGGGCGCTGGTACCTCGCGCAATGCCTGCTGCGCGTCGAGAACTTCCACGAGGCGCTCTTCAACCTGCAGATGCTCGTCCTCGAAGGCGCCCGCGACACGCAACACGAGGCGATGCGCAAAGGCGCATACGTGCTCGCCGCGGCGCTCGCGCTCGAAATCGACGAATCGCAGCTGCCCGAGTTGCACAAGGCGTTCGCCGAAGAGTTCCCCGACGACCCACCAACCGCGCTCACGACGCCGTTCGCCGCGATGCTCTCGGAAGCAAGCGAATGGGACAGGCTCCTTGCGCTTCGTCGCGTACAACTCGAGCGCGCCGACGGTGCCCGCGCCGTCGCGCTCAAACGCGAGGTCGCAACGGTTCTGCACGAGCGCCTGGGACGCAGTGACGCGGCCATTCCCTTCTACCAAGACGTCATCGCCAGCGAGCCCGATGACATGCGCTCGCGCGACGCGGTCGTCGAGGTGTTCGAGAAGCTGGGTCGTTGGGGCGACCTCGCCAACACGCTTTTCGCGTTGAGTCAGATTGTACTCGATAGCGGACAGGCCATGGACTACGGCTTGCGCGGCGTGCAGGTGTATGCCGACAAGCTACACGATAAAGAGACGGGCGCGCAGGTCCTGCGCACCCTCATCGGAGCGACCGGGCTCGACCCCGACAACACGACGCTCATTCGTCTCTTGCGCGAGCTCGACCTTCACGCCGAGCTCGCCCACGTCTTGTCGATGTCGCTCGAGAAGACGCCGAACCCCGACGATGGCCGTCTTGCCGAGCTCGTCGAGATGATCGAAGGACCCCTCGACCAAGCGGATGCCGCGCTCGAGTGGGCAGAGCGCTATGTCGGTTTCTTCCCGGCCTCCGACGCCCCGCGCGGCCTCGTCGCCGATCTCTTACAGCGTCATGAGCATCTGGGCGACCTGCGTGCTTGGCTCGAGCGCTGGGCCCGGGAGCGTGAGGGTGAGCAGCGTGCGCCGGTCCTTGGCCGCCTCGCTGAATACCTGCGTTCACAGGGCAAAGAGAGCGACGCACTGACCGTACTCGAAGCCGCAGCCGAGTATGCTCCGCGAAACCTCGAGCTCCTGCGACGCTTGGTCGACCGGACCACCGCCGCGAGTAACTGGCCGCGCGCCGCTCACTGGCTCGAGAAGCTCGCGCTCGCCGTCGATGACACCATCGCGCGCGACCTTCATTTGCGACGCCTCATCGAAGTCGCGACTGACTACGCAGACGACGCTGAGGTCGCCATCCGCGCCTTGCTCGCGCTCTCGCAGCGCAGCGACGACGAAGACAAGCACCTCGCCGAGCTTTGGATCCAAACCGGCGACGTTGCCGGTATCAAGCGCGCCTTCGATATCGTCAAGACGCTCTCCACCAAACAGGTGCTCACCGCCGCACGCCATCTCGCGGACGCTGACGACCGCGCGACCGCCCGCATCCTCATCGATGTCGCCATCGACCGTGGTGACGACACAGAAGCCTGGGCGCTCGCCGACGCGTTGTGGACTTTCCCGAGCGCGCGCATCGAGCTTGCCAAGTGGAGGCTCGAGGCCGCCGACCGCGATGCACGCGCCAACGTGGCCGCCGCGCTTCGGGTCGAGGCCTATACGACCCTCATCGCCGCGCACGAACAAGTCGACGACGACGACGTACGGCGGGCCTTCGAGGGCGTAGACCTCAGTGATGCGCGCGTGACCTGGGGGGCTTTTCAGCTGTCGCGTGCGATTCAGGACCGTCAGTGGGAAGCCCGTGCCGCCGCAGCCCTCGACGCTCTCTTCGACAGGGACGACGAGCGGCTTCCCGATGTCGTCAACGCGCGGGCTCGCATCGCACTTGCTAGCGGCGAGGCCGCTGAAGCGGTCATTCACGCGCGCAAGCTCGTCGACCTCGGCGATCAGCGCGGGGAGCGACTGCTCGACGATGCCCTGGAGAGGAGCGGCGACATCGATGGCCTCGTGGCCACGCTGACTGCCCGCGCGGACAGCAAATCACCCCACGATGCCGCGAGCCTTTGGAGCCGTATCGCCCGCATCGAGGTCGAGCGCCACGACGCCGCCGCTGCGCTCATCGCACTCGAGCGCGTCCATGACGATGAGCGCGACCTCGGCTGGGGGCGGCTCATGTACGACGTCGCCACGGGCTTGGGTGATGTCCCCCGTCGTGTCGACAGTGCCCGCACGATCGCGCGCTTCACGTCCGACGAAGAGCAGCGCGCCGATTGGTTGCGTACCACGGCGCGTCTTGCGTGGTGGGAGACGGGCGATGAGGCGATGGGCCATGCCGCGCTCAAGGAAGCCCAGCTCGCCTCACCCGAAGAGGCCCAGGTCGCGCTCGACCGCGCCAACACGAGCATCGCTGCCCGGAACATCACGCAGGCGCGGCGGGACTTGCTCGAAGGGCTCGTGGTCCACTCTGGTGAAGCCACCGTCGAGCTATGGCTGCGTCTTGCGGACGTCGAGGAAGAGAGCGGCAATCGCGGTGAGGCGCAGCGTGCGCTCGAGCGGGCAACGCAGGTTGCGCCAGACGACACGCAGCTCCTGCTTTCGATCGCCGAGCGCGCCGAGCGGGTGGCCGCATCTGAGCTTGCGCTCGCGGCTCTGGCCAAGGCGATGCGCCTCGACGGCCAATACGAAGACGCCTACCTCGCGGCACTCCTCCGTGCCCAACACTGGGAGAAGGCGGTCGTTGTCTTGCAAGGTCGCGCTGAAGAGCTCGGCGGGCTCGAGGCTGCGCGCCGCTACGTTGACGCTGCTGACCTCGTGATCGAGCGTCTGGCTGACGCACCACGCGCGCTTCAGTTTCTGCAGATGGCGGCGACGCTCGACGCAAGCGAGGCCACGCTGCGCAAGGCTCTTGCGCTTGCGAGCGCGCTCGACCGGCAGGCCGTCGTCGTCGACCTCGCGGAACGACTCGATGCCGTCGTGGGACCAAGCGCTTCCGACACCTTGGTGCTCGCGCGTCTGCGCGTTACAGCGCTCGACGCGCTGGGCCGCGAAGACGAGACCGCCGCGTTGCGACGACGACTCGTCGAAGGTGGGCAGGCTGCTGTTGGCGATCATCTGGTGCTCGCGCGTCTTTTGGAACCGACGGACCCAGCGCTCGCTGCGAGGCACTTGCGGTCTGCGGCGCTCGACCCGGAGCTCATCGACCAGCCCGAGCTGCTCGTCAGGTCGGCAACGCTCTTTCATCGAATTGGCGAGAGCAACGACGCGCGACCGCTCGTTAGCGAAGCCCTCGAGCGCGGCGTCGACACGGTCGAGACGCACACGCTGGCGGTCGAGCTCTTGGGGGGTGAAGTGCGCCTCCGCTCGCTCGCGCGTCTCATCGGCGCGAACGCGGACGTCGAATGGTTGAGCAGCAAGCGGGCTCAGGCGCGCCTCGAGCTCGCGCGGTGGTATGCTGGCAGCGGCGCCCTCGAAGAGGCACGCGTCGCGCTCATCGACGCCGCGCGCCACGGCAAGCCGGCTGGCTGGGTCCACGCCCTCGAAAGCGTCCTTGAGCAGCAGGGTAATGAGCTCGCTCTCGCAGAGCTATGGCTCGACGAGGCGCCTGGCGAGGCGGCGGACTGGTCGGTGCTCGAGCGAAACGCACGCGTGCAGCGCGCCGCCAGCATCTATCACGACGCCCACGACGACGCTGGTGAGTATCGGGCACTCGAGCTGTTGTCGCGCTTCACCCCCGATGACGACGCTCTTCGCGAGCGCCTCATGGAGGTCATCGCGAGACTCGGCGACGTCGATGACTTCATTCGCCGTGTCGAGCAGCAGCTGGCCGTGGCGAGCTCGCCGGGCGCTCGCGCCGAGATCGTGATGCGCTACGCAGGCGTTCTCGACGAGCGTTTCGCGCGTGGCGACCGCGCCATAGCGCTTGCGCTCGCGGCCTTCGATGAGGTGCCCTCGCTCGAGGTTGCTCGCCTCCTGCGCACGCTCATGAGCCGTCACGACCGAGGCGCGGAGCTCGCCCAAACACTCCACGCGCGCGGCAAGGCCTTGCCAGCTCCGGACGACCGTCCTCTATTGCAGCTAGCGATCGAGATCGCCCGCGACGAAGACCCCGCGCTCAACTACGCCATCAGTCGCGAGCTGCACAGCCGCTATCCGGACGATGAGACGGCGCGTGATTTCGTCATCGGCTACGCCACTGACAACGCAAAGTACGACGAGCTCGTACCCATCCTGCGAGCCAGCGCTGCGGCTGCCCCCGATGCCGACCAAGCTTTCGACTTCCTTCTGCGCGCCGCCGACACCGCGCGTGACAACTTGCGAGACGAGGGCCTCGAGGTTCAGCTTCTCGATATGGCCCTGGGCGCGACGCCGGGCAACACGGTGGTGACTGAGCGCCTCTTCGAGCTCCGCTTGAAGCGCATCGAGCTCGACCAGGCAATCGCGACCCTCAAAGGGGAAGGCTGGGAGCCTGATGCAGAGATGCGGGCCGGCCAGAAGCTCCTTGATGCTCTGCAAGGTGTTGGAAGCGTCGGCGAGGCCGACGAGCTCTCACAGTGGCTTGCGCAACGTCATCCAGACACGACTTTCGCGGCGGCCGTGCGACTTGCGAAAGCCCGCGCCGAGGGTGACCGCGAGACCGTGCTTCGTGAGGTCGAGGCGCGTCTCGCGAACGTCCACGACTTCCAGGGTAAAGAGTGGCTCGCGCTGCACGCCGAGGCGGGCGAGGCGGCCATCGCCCTGGGCGATCCGCAGAAAGCGCTCCGTCACTTCATCAGTGCCATCGACACCCCGGACCCTTCGCCAGAAGCGTTGCGTCGCGCCCATCAGCTAGCGTTCGAGCTTGGTGACGACAACCGCGCGGTCTTCGTCATTCAGTCGGCCGCGAACGTACGTGAGCAGATCCTCACACGCGCGACGTCGGCCCGCGGCGGCGAACGCCTCGACTGGCTTTACTTGCTCGGCCAAGCGCACGAGGCGGCAGGAGAGCCCGACCCGGCCATCGAGGCCTATCGTCAAGCCGTGAACGGCGGCGACGGCCCCGTCCACGAGCGAGCCTTCGAGGCCCTCGAACACCTCTATCGCAAACGCGGCGAGTGGCAGCTCGTCGCCGACATGCACGACGAGCGCGCCCGCCGGGCAAAAGACTCGTCCGATAAAGCAGACAGCCTGTATCGCAAGGCGCGCATCTGGAAGGAGTACCTCTTCGACGAAGACGGTGCCGAGGCGTCGCTCGAACAAGCCCTCGCCGAAGACCCCGAACATCCGGGTGCGCAGCTCGAGTTGGGCCTGCTCGCTTATGCCCGCCGCAAGTTCGCTCGGGCGTTGCCGCTTCTGAAGACCCAGCTCGAAGCGCGCGGCGACAATGCACCGGTCGAGCACTGGATCGCGCTGCTCGAAACCCTGAAAGAGACTGGCGACGATCAAGGTGCGCTCGTCGTCGCTTCACGCATCGCCGACCGTGACCCCACACGCGTGGATGTCCGCGTCGCGCGCGCCGAGCTGCTCGAGAAGACGGGTGACCTCGAGGCTGCGGCGGACGAGTGGCACCGCTATCTCGACAGCGTCAGCAGCGACGCCGACCCGACCATGATCTCCTCGGTGCATGAGAAACTCGCGCGCCACGCGCTACGCCATCTGGACCGTCGTCAGGCGATGGCGCACTACGAGGCGGCCTATCAGCTCACTCCAGAATCGTTGACCGTCATCCGCGGCATGCGGGCGCTGCACGAGGCCGACGGTAGCTTCGCCGACGCGGTGGCGCTCAGGACCCGCGAGCTCGCGCTCGCCGAAGACTTGCCGCAGCAGCTCGAGCAGCACCTCGCCCTGGCCTCGACCTATCGCGACCACTTGAACGATCCGACGCGCGCCGCCAAACATCTCGAGAAGGCGCACGAGCTCGACCCGCAAGACATTGGTCTGTCGCGCGAGCTGTTTGCCATCTACGATGTGTCGAACCAAGGCACGAAGCTCGCGCTCATTGGTGAGCGCTTACTCACGAACGCCCCGGAAGGGACGCTCGACGCCGCGTTTTATGGGCGTCTTGCGCGTGCCTACGAAGAAGACGTCGGTGATGCGGAGCGCGCCAAAGCTCTGACCGCCAAAGCGGTCGAGCTGGCCCCGGGGTCGCGCGAGCTTCGCGAAGCCTATCTGCGCTTGGCGCTCGCGACTGGCGACTATGCCAACTGGGCGCCGCTCGAAGAGCAGAACATCGAGCAGATCGCCGACGCCACCGAACGCGCCCGCCGCTACCAAATCCTCGCGGACATCGTCGGTCGTGAGCTCAAGACCCCGGCCAAGGCCGCGGCCCTGATGCTCAAGGCGCGCGAGCTCGACCCGAACGACGCGACCATGACGCGACGGCTAGCGGATACCTACGCTCTCGACGCGTCGACGTACGGGCAGGCCGCGGAGCTGTACGCGACGCTCCTCGACGCCGACCCCTTGAACCTCGACTTGCTGAAGATCTTGGCGCGCCTCTCGGGCCAGATCGGCGACACCGATCGCGCCTACGGCTACTACGCCGCGCTACTCGTGCTCGCGCCGAGCGATGCAGAGGGCAAGCGTTTCGTCACCGCGTGCCGTAACGCGATGCCACCGGGTCCGCAGCGCGCGCTTACCGATGCCGACCGTGCCATGGGGCTCGTCCATCCCGAACAGCTTGGGACGGTCGAGGAGCTTTTTGCGCCGCTCGCGCGCTTCGCCGAGCTGACGCACCCGGGGAACCTCCGTCTGCGTGGCGTCGATGAGCGTGATCTCCTCGCGCCGACCGATGAGCGCGTGAAGTGGCTCACCAAGGTGCTCGAGCCGCTCGGTCTGCAACAGGTGAGCCTCTACCTGTGGCGTGGTGGTGGCTTTGCGTGTGAGGCCGAGCTCGTCGCCGCGCCAAGCATCCTCTTGGGTTCGACGCTCGCGAGCGACGCGTCGCAGCGCCAGCGCGCCTTCCTCGTCGCACGCGCCGCCGAGCTCTACCGCAGTGGTCACACCCTCTGCGAGAAGCTCCCACCCATGGAGCTCGAGGCCCTTGCCGCCGCACTGTGCATGGCGCTGATACCGGGTGCCACCCCGCCTGGCAGCGGCCCCGCGAGCGCCGCTTGGGCAAACACCATGGGTCAGCCGATGACCGAGCAGATCCGCACGGCCCTTCGTGAGCGGGCGAAGACGTACATGAACCGCTACGGTGAGCTCGACCTCGGCAAGTGGCGTCGGGCCTGCCTTGCGACCGCTGGCCGCGTCGCGCTGTTGCTTTCGTGCGACGTCGACGATGCAATCGCAGCCGTCTTGCGACTGCGCGGCTTCGACGACGTGGGCGACGACCACCGCGCGTCGGTGCTACTCGAGAGCCCCGAGGCCCTCGACCTCTTCCGCTTCTCGCTGTCGAACAACTACTTCAAGCTGCGCGAAGCGCTCGGAATCGCCCTGCGCCGCGCGAAGTGACGCTCAACGCGCGAGGCACCACGACTCAAACTTACGACGTGCACCTGCCCCTATCGTGCGCACACCCTCCTAACCACCGGTCCCCAGACGAAAGTTCCCAAAACTTTCGTCGTCTGGGGCGAATGAGTGTCCTTGGGCGACCAGTCGCCGCGCGGCTCAGAAAGCCAGGGGCGGAGACGACGAAAACGTTGTGGTTTTCGTCTCCGCATGACGTACGCGCAAGGCGCGCGTCATGTCGATTCTTTGGAAAAAGTCTTGACGCGCTTCCGCTATAGCGACCGACCGCAACGCACGCCTCCCCGTGAAACCGCCGTGAAACGCACAGAGATTGCACTGGAGAGGACTTCTCGCCCGAGGGCCACCAGATGGGGTCTGGCACAGTTCCACGCGCGTGGCGGGGCCTCAGAATCGAGCGAATTTTCGCATGGTAGGTTTGCCCAATGAACCTACCGACCAACCAAGAAAACACCGAGCGCGAGAAACGCGAGCGTGAGCTCGTTGATGCTTTGGTCACCATGAACGCACGCTTGGCCGCCGCCGAGTACCAGTTCTTAAAGCTCGTGCGTGAGCTCGAAGACGTCATCGTGCTCGGCTTCGACAGCTACCCGCGCTACCTCGCATGGCGGTGTGGCATGAGCCTTAAGACCGCTTACGAGCGCGTGCGGGTCGCGCGAGCGCTCGCCACCTTGCCTGCTATCGCTAAAGAGTTCGAGGCGGGACGCATCGGCTACTCGAAGGTGCGTATCGTCACGCGCGTCGCAACGCCCGAGACCGACGCCAAGTACGCAAGTCTCTGCCTGCACGGGCCGGTGCACTTCCTCGAAGACGTCGTCCGGGTCCACGGGACGATTCTCCATGCGGAGACACAGAGCCGCGAGCGACAGCGTTATGTATCCATGCATACCGACGATGCGGGCATGGTGGTCGTGCGCGCGCGGCTTGCTCCCGATGAAGCCGCCATCTTGAAGAAAGCCTTGGGTGCAGCGCGCACGGCCGGCGCCGATGACGATTGCCTCGCTCTTACCGAGGTCGCCACCGCGGCCGTCGAGAAACTCGCGACCGGCGACGAGGCCGTTCTCCACGTGGAGACGAGCGACCATGTCTGCACCGTGGATGGCCACGCCTGTGCGCGCGCGACCGCTGAGCGGCTCATTTGTCAGAACCCGCACCGACGCAAGGCGAGCGCAAAGCAGACCCGAATGCTCAAACGCATCCAGGGCGGCGCTTGTGCATTCCCGGGATGCACGCACCGGCGCTTTCTCCACGCCCATCACGTGACGCATTGGTCGAAGGGCGGCAAAACGCGGCTTTCAAACCTCGTGCTTGTCTGCTCGAAACATCACCGCGCGCTTCACGAGGGTGGCTACACGCTGACCCGTGAGGGCGAGGAGCTCGTCTTTCGCTCGCCGTGCGGGACAGAGCTCGAGCTTGCCCCGGCGTCGCCAGCCGTCGCATGGGAGGAGCGCGCTTTCGCGGACATACCAACGCTGCCCACCGCGGAGCTCGACCCCGGGGAGTACATTACCAACCGCGACAACCGTGAGCGCTCGCTCGAATGGTTGTTGCAGCAGTGAGGCGGGGAGCGAGACTAGTGCAGCGTGTCGTCGTGCTTGGGCGGCACGATGTATAAGCCACTCCGGATGCGCGGCCGATTGCGCCGTGTGAAGCCACGCCCGAACCAACGGTTGGGCCGCCACTTGCCGGTCACCAACAGGTAGCCCATGGCGAGGCCTGCGAGTGACATCGAAAGCGACACCGCCGCGTTGTCGAGCACGCCCACGATGAGACGGAAGCAGAGAAACGCGATGATCGCCGTGCGCACCCGCACGGGCAGCACGAAGCCCAGCAGGATGTTGGAGTTTGGGTTGTTGAGCGCGAGAGCCATGAGCATGGCGTCGGAGGCAGGCCCCAAGCCGACGCCCAGTGTGAGGTCCTGCAGAATGCCACTGCCTTGAATGAGCAGGTGCAGCGGCAGCGCGAGGACACCGGCGCCCAGTGACGACCACCCAAAGAAGCGCACGAAGTCGCGCGTGCCGTAGGTCGCTTCGAACCAGCGGGCCATGAAGAAAAAGAAGAGCAGCCCGAAGATGAGGTTCAGCCCGCCCATGAAGAAGAACGGGTAGGTCACGATGCGCCAGAGCTGCAGGTGCAGGATCTCCGGGACGCTGTAGAGAACAAGGCTCAAGCCGTGGAACCGCGCCTCGGTGAGCTGGAACACGATCGTCAGGACGGCCGTTGCGATCATGATCGCACGGGTCGCGGGGCCGATCGCCAAGTCTCTCACGGGGGACCTCCGAACGGCGCGGGCCCTACGCCTTCGCCAGTCTCGTTTCTGGGGGTGCGGTCCTTCAAGTCGTCATCCGTTGGGTGGCTCTCGGCTCGCGGGGGGCGGGGCGGGCCATCGGCGCCGCACCAGCAAGATGATAGCGCGAACAAGGCGAGAAGGAGAGCGGTGCGGGTCATGAACATCAACATCGGAGTCGCCGGCGGCACTGGCAAGTGCGAGCGGAGGGACTCGAACCCTCACGAGTTTCCTCACTGGAACCTAAATCCAGCGCGTCTGCCAATTCCGCCACGCTCGCGTGGCACGACGCCATAAGCCGGGCACGGCAGGTCCAAGTCAAGAACTTGGGCATGACAATGCCCTCTATTAGAATCCCCGAACGATGAGCCTCCCGCAAACCTGGCATGGCGACATGAGCCGCCGAGCCGTCACCCGCCTTCGGGAGCTCGTCCAGAGTGGCGGTTTCCAGCGGGCGACCGCCGTCGACCCCGTCAGCGGCGAGCTCACGAACACCGAGTCCCGCGCCTTATTCGCGGCACTGCCCGCGATCACCGGGGCAACGAGCCCCGGGGAGCTTCTCGACACCGGCCTCCTTGCGAAACTCCCGCGTGGCCTCTCCGAGGTCATGCAAGAGCCCAAATACGTCTTCGGCCGCGAGCTCTTCGTGCAGTCCCACGTCAATCACCGGGTCCGCGACCCCCAGCGGCCGGTCGGCGAATATCGCGCTGACAGCGAGCTGGGCTTCACGCATCGCGCGCGTCTGCTCGGCGAAGACGATGACCGCTTCGTGCTCGAGCTCGAAGGCGCCCCGGCGTTGTTGCGTGTCGCTAAAACGGACATCTACGCGTGGAACGAGCCACGCGGCGTACCCTCGTCAGGCGGTGTGCTCGCGAACGTCCATATCGACTACAACGAGCCGCTCATGAAGGCACAGATCTGCGCGGCCTTCGTCGACCTCGCGCCCGAGATCGAGACGGCGGACTTCACGGCTCACCCTGACGCGGTCAAAGCCCAGCAAGAGCGGCTCGTCTCGCGCCTCGCGGCTCGCCAGCGCATGCGCTACGCCGGCACCGAGGGCTACAACGGCAACAAGGCCGGGGTGCTCTTCACCCACGGCCAGGGCATTTGTTTCGTGCAGCGTGCCGTCGCCGCCGGCTTCCTGCAGGCCTTCACGCGCACTCTCGCCTTCGAGGTCATGGTGTGCGCGGGCCGCACCTTGAAGACGGACACTCCGCACGGCTTCGTGGTGGTGACGCTGCGACCCTCGATGACCCGCTACGTGAGCGATCCCGCCTGGCACGAGCCGCTTACCGACCTGCGAGTGGCTTTTTTCGGCCCCGGCTGGGGCCATGATCGCAGGCTTGTCGGGTTCGAGGGTCTCCAAGACGCGGACACGACCCCCAGCATTCGCCTGCCGGAGCTTGCGGCATGATACGTGTCGCCTACGCAGTATGCTCGGAGACCCGCGGAAAACCGCTAACGCGGGCCCTCTGCGACACCCGCAAAGGGGCCGAGCAGGTGATGTCCCGGCTCAAGGGGAGTGACATGGATGCGGGCCAGACGACCTATTGGATAGCCGAGCTAGGCGCGGAGGCTGCGGCGGTGCGTGAGTACTACGGTGCCGCCGTGACATGACGGCCAGGCTGTTTCCGCTTGGTTTGGACGGGTCGAAAATCGGCGCCGAAACGACGGGTCGGCCGCCCCATGACGCTCCAAGCTTGACGGATTCGGTCTGGTATCTGTAGGAGCCCCGCGGAGTCGATGAGTAGCACTCCTCCGAAGAAGACGGTCCATTTCCTGTCCCTGGGCTGCCCCAAAAACCGGGTCGACAGTGAAGTGATGCTTGGCCACATGGCGGCCGATGGGTACGTCCACGCCGAAGCACCCGAGGGTGCGGACGTCATCGTCGTCAACACCTGCGCGTTTATCGACGCGGCCAAGGAAGAGTCTGTTGACGCTATCCTCGACATGGTCAAGCTCAAGACTGCGGGTCAGGCGGGCAAGGTCGTGGTCACCGGCTGTTTGTCGCAGCGCTACGCGCCGCAGCTTGCCGATGAAATCCCAGAGGTCGATCACTTCCTCGGCACGGGCAACTTCGAAGGGATTGCGCAGGTCCTCCGCAATAGCGCGCAGCACGATCACGCCGGGCCCAAGACGCGCGCCTCGCTCCCCATTTTGGGCGCCACAAAGCCCAAGCCGCATGCCCGTTTGGTCGGCCGCAATGCGCTCGTCCCGTATCGTCATAGCGCTGATGGCAACCTCCGCGATGGCATCCCTGATCCGGACTTCACCATCACCTCGCGCTCGCCGCGCGTCGCTTCGCAGGCGCTCTTTAGCCAGTACCTGAAGGTGAGCGAGGGCTGCTCGAACACCTGCTCCTTCTGCATCATCCCGAAGCTGCGCGGCCCCCAGCGCTCGCGCCCCATCGCTGACATCGTCGATGAAGCAAAGCGCCTCGTCGATCAGGGCACCGTCGAGCTCAATCTCATCGCTCAAGACCTTTGCGCTTACGGCAAGGACCGCGACGGCGACGAAGACCTCGCCAAGCTCCTCAAGGCCCTCGACAAGACCGGCGCCGAGTGGATTCGCTGCCTCTACGCCTACCCACGTGGCCTCACCGACGAGGTCATGGCGACCATCGCCGAGAGCTCGCACATCGTTCCGTATCTCGACATGCCGCTTCAGCACATCAGCGACGACATGTTGCGCCGCATGCGTCGCGGCAAAGGTGGCGAGTCCACCAAAGACCTGTTGCGCAAGCTTCGCGCGACCGTCCCCGGTCTCGTCTTGCGGACCACCTTCATCACCGGCCTGCCGGGCGAGACGGACGCCGACTTCAAGGAGCTCTGCGAGCTGGTCGAAGAGATCCGCTTCGAGCGCATGGGCGTCTTTACGTTTTCGCCCGAAGAGGACACCCCGGCCGCCACGATGGAAGGCCAGGTGCCGCCCGAGCTCGCCAAGGAGCGCCAAGAGATCCTCATGGAGCTACAGCGCGGTATCTCGCGCGAGCAACACGAGGCGATGATCGGTACACGGCTGAAGGTGCTGGTCCAAGGCGTGTCCTCTGAAACGGAATTGCTCCTCGAGGGCCGCCACAAGGGCCAGGCCCCGGAAATCGATGGGGTCACCTACATCACCAGCGGTACCGCCTCGCCGGGGCAGCTCGTCGATATCATCATCGAAGAGGCCAGCGACTACGACGTGGCCGGACAGATCGCGGACGGTCGTCTCGACTGAGGCGGTTTTGCGCAAAGCGAGTTATGAGCTGAGCTGCAAGTTGGGTATTCTCTTCGTGTGCAATTCAACACCGCTCAGCGCGAGATCGTGCTCAAGGTCGTCTATTACGGCCCTCCGCTGAGCGGGAAGACCTCGAACCTGCAGGCCCTCCACCGCGCGCTCAAGCCAGATGCGTGTGGTCGCCTTACCACGCTCGATACCGCCAACGATCGCACCCTTTTCTTCGACGTTCTGCCCGTCACCATGAATACTCGTTCGGGCTATCGCCTCAAGCTCAAGCTGTTCACCGTGCCGGGCCAGGTTATCCACGCCGCGACCCGGCGCATCGTGCTTTCAGGGGCCGACGCCGTGGTCTTCGTCGCCGACAGCCAGCGTAGTGAATCGCAAAACAACAACGAGTTCTGGCGCGGCATGCGCCGCTTCCTCACCGAAAACGGTCTCGACGCCGACAGCATCCCGGTCGTCATCCAGTTCAACAAGCGTGACCTCCCGAACGCTCGCAGTAACGATGAGCTCATCGAGGTGGCGCGGAAGGGACGTGAACCGGTTTACCCCGCAGTTGCGGTGCGCGGTGAAGGTGTGCTCGACACTCTCTACGGACTCATCGAGCTGCTGTTCGTGGACTTGAACAAGCGATACAACTTCGTGGAACGCTTTCAGATCACCGCAGAAGAGCTGCTGACCGCCGTCTTCGGCGACTTCAAAGGCGAGCCTTCGCTGTCCCAGCGTGCTGATATCGCGAGCAAGGCGGCCGCTCGCACACCCCGAGGGACGCGCCCGTGACCGCTTCGATCCTCGACGACGTCCCACCACTCTCGGAGCTGCTCGATGTCGAGGGCTTCCGTGAGATCTGCAAGAGCTTTGGTGAGCTCTACGGCATCGGCATCAAGCTCTTCGACGCCGAGGGCGGCAAGCTCGTCGACGTTCGAGCTGGTGATGCGCACCTGTCGAGCTACTTGTTCGGCATCCACGAGACCCAGGTGCAGCTCACGAGCTTGGTGAACCAACTTCGCAACCAGGAGATTCGCGCTGGCGAGCCCGCCGTGATCGTCGACGATTTCGTCGGCCTCCGTTACAAGATAGCGCCGATCGTCAATGAGGGGTCGCTCGCTGGCCGCGTCATCTTCGGTCCTTACGCGCCCGGTGACATCAAAGTCCCTGCCGAGCTCGCCAAACACAAAGAGCTCGACCTCTACCGCCTGCAGGGCTTGCTGCGCACCATCCCCGTCGCGAGCGAGAAGCAAGTCGATCGCATTCTTGCGCATCTCTTGAGCACGCTCGATGTGGTCATCCACAGCTCCTACAAGCAGCTGATGACGAGTCGCGTCCATATCGCGAGCATCAATGGTGCCTTCGAGGATCTCGAGCGCGTCAACAGGACGCTGCAAGACGCCAACGGTCAGCTCAAGGAGCTCGACCGCTTGAAGTCGAATTTCATCGCCACCGTTTCGCACGAGTTGCGTACGCCGCTGACCAGCGTCATCGGTTACTCCGAGATGCTCCTCGAAGGTATGGCCGGTGAGCTCGTTCCCGAGCAGCGCGACTACGTGAAGACCATCCTCGAGAAGGGCGAGAGTCTGCTCGTGCTCATCGGACAGGTACTCGACTTGTCGCGCATCGAGTCGGGCAACGTGCTCATCATGAAGTCCCAGGCCGAGCCCGCCGAGCTCGTCAAGCTCGCGTTGTCGGACGTGTTGCCTCAGGCCAAGAAGCGCAACATCGCCCTCGAGACCGCTATCGCGGATGGCGTCGAGCCCATCTCGGTCGATACCGACAAGATTCGGCGTATCCTGGTGAACCTGCTCGGCAACGCCGTCAAGTTCACGCCCGAGGGCGGCAAGATCACCATCAAGGCGAACATCGAAGAGTCCAAGCCCGTTGGGAGTGATCGCTTCGACCTCTTCGAGCCCGAGCGCAACAAATACCTGCGCATCGACGTCATCGACACAGGTATCGGCATCCCCGAGGACAAGCTCGAGCGAATCTTCGACTCCTTCTTCCAGGTCGACAACAGCTCGACCCGGCAGTTTGGCGGGACCGGCCTCGGGCTATCCATCGCCCGCAACTTCGCTGCCGCGCACCGCGGCTCGCTCACGGTGACGAGCTCCGTCGGCGCCGGTAGCACCTTCACTCTCAAATTGCCGTATGTCGCAGAGAGCGCGAGTGACAAGGCCGCGCCGGTTGATGGTCTCGACGCGACCCCCGAGCAGCCTCACACCACCAGCGGACGCGCCACGCCGGGGGCTCCAGGCATGACCAAGACCGCCACCAGATAGACGAGCAACATGCTGCCGGCACTCGCGCAGAAGAGGGCGAGCGTCGCGAAGCGGATGAGACTCGGGTCCGCGTCCCAGCCGCGCGCAAGGCCAGCACATACGCCAGAGAGCTTCTTGTCGCTGACGGTGCGACGGAACGTACGACGGCCGGCAGCGTCTGTGACCGCCGGCTCGAGCACGATGTCGTCCTGACGCGGCACAATGGCCCAGTACACGAGATAAAGCACGACACCGGTGCCGCCAAACAATGACAATGCGATGAGCGCTAAACGCAGCCAGATAGCCGAGATGCCGAAGCGATCGGCGAGCCCCTCACAGACACCGGCAATGACGCCGTCGCGACGATAGAGGCGGGTGGTCGGGTTGTCGAACGACATGGATTCTCTCCTCAACTCCCTCTACGGCCGGGGCGGTCGCCTTATTTCAGTCAATCGGGGCTTTGCCCGTGGGGGACCGGCCCCTCGAAGACCATGCGATATGTCCGGGCACTGGGCAGGCGGGCGTGCCAGAACGCACTTACGAGGTCGCGCAGCGTCGCTCCGCCGAAGCCAGGCGGCGTGTAGGCCCACACCAAGGGGTCGAGCAGTCCATGCAAATTGGTGTCTTCCTCCGTCTCTTGGGGGTCCGCTGGCGCGTACAGCCAAGGCACATTGACGAGCGCCTCATCGACGCTCTCGAGCCACGCCGCCCGTGCGCCAAGGTCGGTCTCTGTGCACTCAGCGACGATGGGTATGAGATAGTCATCCATTGGGCCCTGGTCGAGGCGGTTCTTGGCTATGAGAGTCCGCACTCCCCAGCCGACCGGCGGAGCGGCGGTCGTGGCAAGGTAGCTCAAGGCGCCAGGTGTGCAGCCACCGAGGCCGAGTCCCCGCGCGTCGGCCAGCGCGAGGCACTTGGGGTCCAGCGCTGTGCCATAGATGCCCGCGATAGCGTCGAATACCTGCGCATCAGGTAGGCCCAGGCCGCCATAGCTGTAGCCAGGATAGTCGAACTCACCGCCGAAGGCGGCGTTTGCGAGCATCGCGACGCGGGCCTCCGTCACAGCGGTCGGAAGCCGCGACGCGAGCTGGTCGATGTTGAGCTGTGCTCCAGCCGCGCCTGCTGACCCGCCCGCGAACAGCACCTCGCTGGTCGCGTCGTCGAGCCCGTACGCAGTGAGCAGGACCTCGAACATCGCCTGCACGTTGTAATGGCCGGCGAAGACCCAGGCAGTCGACCCTCCCTCCTTGCTCCACTGAATCGGTTGCGGCGTCGTGTTGGTTCCGCTCCACAGGTCGCTCGAGCAATAGTTGCCGACGGCTAGGTTTGCGGCGTGAAACTCCGGGTTCACGAGCGGGTCGCGACTAAAGAGGGTGCCATCACGGACGCGTTGCAGGGGAGCTCGGTCCGACGGTTCACCTGAAGACGAGACCAGCCTGGCAGGCCGACCACGGCAGCTCTGGATAACGCCATCGCAGCGGCCTCCGCCCTCGAGATAGATGACCCACACGCTACTCGGTGGGTCCGCCATTGCGACTTCCATCTGGAAAGTCGTTCCATCGTTGCAGCGAGCCTCTCCCCAGCGCGCGTCGCGCTCGGCGGGACGAACGGACTCGGTGCCTTGCGCGGACCGAACGCAGTCCGCGACGTCGTATCCGGTGCAGTCGGCGCGGCACGGTGCTTCGCCGCTCGCCCACACTGCCGCGAGCTGCGTGCAAACAACTGGCGGCCCGTCGCACAGCTCGTCGCCATCGCGGACGCCATTGCCGCAGAGGTCAGCCGGTTGTTCGTTATCGTTGTCGTCGCTAGCCGCGTCGTCGCCCGGACCCGGGTCGTCGATCACCTGGTCGTCCCGCGACGCCGCAGACGGTTCGCCACAGGCAGAGACAAGCAAGCAGATGAGCAACGCGATGCGCTTCATGTGTATCGACCTGAGCAAGCCTGGGGCCAACCCCTCATGCAGCTCAGGACACGGGCCGTACCGGTGGCCTGGTCTCTTGCGAGACCTGCGATGGACGGCCTCCTGGTCCCGGCCGAGATCACCCAGGCGCCGTTTGACGTCGCCAGAGCCGTACCTGGGTTGGCGCGCAACATGCTGTTGCGTCGCCAATGGTCTATCGCAGCCTCTTCGCTCTGGTCTTTCTCGTGGGCTGCGGGACGCGGGTTGGTGGCGACCCCTTCAGCGTGGACGAGGTCACGGACAGCGACCCGCCGGCGAGCGACGGCGACCCTAAAGCGGGAGATGACCTGCCCGATAGCGATGGTGACGTCCCACAGCCCCTGGTGATCGACCCTTACAGCAGCCTTATCGTTAACGACCGTTTTGCCTTCGCGCGCGTCGAGGATGACTTCCCTATCGGCAAGCTCATGCTCGACATCGCCGTGTTCGTCGAGGAGCAGACCGTGCTCTGGAACGCGACGCATCTCGAGCAGCGCGAGCTCCACGACCGTGACGAGTTCGCGCTCCATCCGTGGAATGGGGGCTCGCGCGACACCGAGCGCCACAACGCGTACGCCGGGGTGAAACACGGCGTAACGGAGGTCATTCGGGACTCGAACTACGAAATGGTCCTGAACCCCAAGGGCGAAAAGAAGTGGCTGCCGACGGTGGACCCGCGCGGACCATTTCGCATGCTGGCGGTGGTCAATCGACTCGATCTCGCGGGCGACTGGGATCGCCGTACAGGCGGCCACTTCGCGGGCGAGGAGCGTCGTTGGTTCGGTGAGGGTCGACTGGTGTACGGGCTCACCCGCGACATCGGCGACAAGCCCTATCCGATGACCTTCATCGCCGAATACCGACTACCGGCGCTAACCAAGGACGCCGACGGTCGCGTGGTCATCGACCAAGACTTCGACTACGTCGCGGGCCCGTCCAGCAAGACGGCATGGATGGAGGGTCGCAAGTTGTGGGCCGACCTATGGGCAGAGCTCTCGCGGTTCGAACGTTCGACACCGGAGTATCGCGAGAAGCTGCGCGACATCGTTGCTCTGTTTGCCATTGGAGCTCACAGCGTCGGTGTCCGCTCGGGCGAACGTGTGCAGACAGAAGCGGGCGTTGTCACGGACGAGTTCGAATATCGAGAACACTACATGAACGACAACTGGATGCTCGCAAACCGTAAGGTGCGGCGCGAGCCATTCCGGTGCGCGGAGATGTCGTCCGTTCTGGCGGACCGTGTCGAGGCCGACTGGGATGAGGAGGCTGGGCAGCTGGTGTACGACTATCTCTTGGGCGATCGTAACTTGGACGACCCGGAGATCGGAGAGATCGCGGGGCTCTGCGGCGGCGAAATGCCATACGGGCAAGGGGAGGCCGACGGTGGACCGCCGTATCAGCTCCGCGCGAAGTTCGTGCGTTTCTCGCTAGGCGAGGTTTGGCGGACGCTCCTCGACGAACCCAAGCGTCACGCCTTCGCGATTGGCACTTGCACGGGCTGCCACGCGGCTGAGACAGACACCCAGGGCTTCGTCATCGGCCCACGCCTCGCGGACGAAGACGCGCCGCTTGCACGCTTCCTGACTGGCGGCGCCCAGTTTACCTCGAACGGCGTGACCTACACCTACGACGAGCTGAGCCGGCGCAGGGTGCTGCTCGAGCGCTTCATCGCTCTCGAGGACGTCGAGGCTGCGCTGCTGACGTTCGGTCACGAGTAGGCGCCGAATCGCTGCGCCCGCGTGCCCTCGGTCTCCCGGCATCGGTGTGCTATTCTCCGCCCACGTGAACGCGCTTGACCGGGAAACGGCGCTCGATGTCGGAGTCGCCGCGACAAAGTTGGCCAATGAGTCGCCGCGCGCTCCTCTGACGTGTGAGGTGATAAGCGGCGCCACCTCGAGTCGGCGCGTGACTCTGCGTTTGGGCATTCCCGTTGAGATCGGCAGTGACCCCGCTTGCGCGCTGGTCGTGGACGACCCGCGGGTCTCGCGCAAACATGCAAGCATCGTCCGCAATGGCGACGGGGTACGCCTCATCGATACCGGGAGCAAGAACGGGACGTTCGTGGGAGCGACGCGCGTCACCGACGTTCTCCTGGGTGTCGGTTCGAGCTTTCGTATTGGCAACTCGACTCTTCGCCTTTCCACCGAGCGCCTGGTCGTTTTGCCGCCGAGCACGCGGACGCGTTTCGGCCGACTCATCGGTACCAGCGCCGCCATACGCGAGCTGTTTGCGCTGCTCGAGCTGGCGGCCGCGAGTAACTCGACGGTTCTCATCCAGGGCGAGTCCGGCACCGGCAAGGAGCTCGCGGCGCGCGAGCTTCACGATCACTCGAGCCGCGCAGGTGGTCCGTTCGTTGTCGTCGATTGTGCGTCCATCCCCACGGGGCTCGCCGAGTCCGCGTTGTTCGGTCACACCAAAGGTGCTTTCACCGGCGCGGTCGGCCAGCGTGATGGCGCGTTCGTCAAGGCCGACGGGGGAACACTTTTTCTCGACGAGATCGGCGAGCTGCCGCTCGACCTCCAGCCTCGCCTCTTGCGTGCTCTCGAGAGCCGTACGGTCCAAGCGGTCGGCAGCGACGACACGCGGGCCGTCGACGTCCGGGTGGTCGCGGCAACGCATCGCGACCTCAACCAGTGGGTGCGCGACGGGCGCTTTCGCTTCGATCTCTACTATCGCCTGGCCGTCGTCCAGGTCTTGATGCCCGCACTGCGCGAGCGTCCCGAGGATACGCGGGCGCTCGTCGAAGCCTTCTGCGAAGAGCGGGGCCTCGCGGCGGACTGGCAGGCCGAAAATGCAGCGCCGCTCCTGCGCTACGATTGGCCCGGCAACGTCCGCGAGCTGCGCAACGTGCTCGAGCGCGCTTGGGTCTTCGCAGGTAGCCGTCCGCAGCCGTTCGCAAGCTTGTCGTTTCAGATCGGCGAACCATCGCGACCGCCGGTCGCTGGCGATGTGGACACCGCACTCACCTACAAAGACGCCAAGGAGAAGTTCCTTGCCCATTTCGACGCGGTCTACCTGACGCGGCTCTTCGAGGAGTGTGCAGGCAACATCTCCGAAGCGGCACGCCGCGCCGATCTCACGCGCCGTCACATGCGCGAGTTGCTGCGTCGCTGTGGTCTCGTCGACGGCTGAACCGCTCGCCTTCGTCTCATGACACGCGATGTGTTCTAGCGCAGCGCCCACCACGCGGACCACCGCTGCAGAGTGGGTGGCTCTTCGAGTGATTGCTCGATGCCGTCGATCACCACATGGCGAACGGCGCCGAAGCCCTTTCCCTCGCTGAGCAGGAGATCGGCACGATAACCCGGTACGATTTTTCCCAGCGCGTCGCCCAAGCCGAGCGTCCGCGCGGCGCCAGAAGTAAAGGCCGCGATGACCCGCTCACGCGTCATGCCCCCCTTCGTCAGGCGCTCCATGACCTCGCCCAGGGCCACCCCGTTTAGGGCGCACATCGGCTCGCCATAGCTCATTGCCATCAACGCGCCAGCCTTTTCCCAGGCCAGGGCGGCTGCCGGAGTGGTCGCGGCCGCGTTGACCACGACCTCGGGGAGCTCACGCAGAGGCTCGGGCTCGATGGCCGGGGGAAGGTTACCGCGCCAGACCAGGGTCTCGGCGATGCAGGCACGCGCCGCTTCGAAGCGGACCGCGCTGTCGACCTCCACCATGGTGCGCATCTCTTGCGCGTGGGCCTCGTCCACCAATGCGCACAGAGGCTCGCGGGCTGTTTCGGTCGCACCCACCAAGGGGACGTGAATGATCTCTGCGCCCCGGTCGGCTGCTTGCCGCACGAGAGACCGCAGCGTTTGCACGCCGCTGTTTCCGGGATTCAGGGTGGCTCCTACCACGATGCGTGGTCCGCGATGGCGCGCAACGCCGGTGTATAGGCGCAGGGCCCCAGCTCGCCCGGGGTCGGTCGACACGACTTCGGCGGTGGTGATGCCAAGACGCATGGCGCGATGCACGGCGGTACCGTCGCGCAGCGACTCGAGCTCGCATTCCGACAGGGTCGCCACGAACCCCGGTGTCACCGTGAGGCCACGTCCGTCGACCACACCAGCACCCTTGAGGGTTGGAACGAGGTCGTTGTCCTCTTCGATGGCCTCGACGAGACCCCGACGGATGAGGATACGGACGTTCTGGCGCGGAGGACCGCCCGTGCCGTCAACCAGCTCGGAAGCGCGCACCACAAGGACTTCGGGTGCCGGAGCTTTCTGGCAACCCGCAAGCAGGGCGATGATGACAAGGAGAGTGCCGCACGGCTGCCGCAGCATGATTACCCAGCCTGCATCAACTTCGGCTTGGGATACACCCCTATCTCACGCAGCTCGGTTAGAGCGACCAGGACTGCTGCTGCGGCCTTGGGAAAGCGCGCCGGGCCAGGGGAAGCGAGCCCTTTGCCGGCTTTGGCGGCCTCGGCGGCCTTGGTGAAGGCGGCATCGTCGAGAGCGGGCGGGGCGGTCTCGTGACCGTCCAGGAGCAGGGCCAGGAGCTCCCATAGGGCAGGTTCGAGGGCGTGTCGGGGACCTGCGACCTTGGGCAAAAGGGCGAATTGCACCTGCCGCTCGACCAGCAAACCATAACGCGCCGCATTGGTCGTGAGCAGCGCACGCATGTTTCCGACGTATTCGCGCACGATCTCGGCAGTCACGACCCCGCGATCATCGCACAAGAGCGTCGCTCCCGTCACTTGCTGACAAGGCTTCCCAAAACCGAGTCGCGCAGCTAAGTTCCGCCGCCATGACCGCGTCGGTGAAGCAACTCGATATCAAGGGCGAAGGCGTGAAGCTGACGGCTGCTCAACGCTTACAGATCTACAAGACGATGCTGACCAGCCGCCGCATCGATGACCTTGAGATCCAGCTCAAGCGCCAAAACAAGATCTACTTCCAGATCTCGGGCGCGGGTCACGAAGCGACGCTCACTGCGGCGACCATGCACCTCAAGTCGGGGTACGACTGGTTTTTCCCATACTACCGCGACCGCGCTCTTTGTCTGGGGCTCGGTGTCACACCCTACGAGATGCTCCTCGAGGCCGTCGGCGCCGCCGATGACCCATCGAGCGGTGGCCGTCAGATGCCGTCGCACTGGGGCCACGCCGAGCACAACATCCCCTCGCAGTCGTCGCCAACTGGAACGCAGTTCCTGAACGCGGTCGGCTGTGCAGAGGCTGGCATCTACTACGGGAAGCTCGCCGATTGCCTCGACACCCGCACCGAGAAGCGCGTCCGCGACATCTCGAAGAAGTCCGCTAAAGCAGAAGCAAAGAAGGACGAGACGGCGGTCGACAAGAAGCGCACGCAGTCCGATGGTGCCACTGCGACCGGCGGCGAAGCGCGCGGCGACGACGCGGTGGGTGAGAACACGGGCTTCGGCGTGCCGAAGGCCACCGTTCGCCAGGCACTCGAAGGCGTGAAGTTCCACGATGACGAGGTCGTTTACGTCTCGTCTGGCGATGGCACTACGAGCGAAGGCGAGTTCTACGAAGCGCTCAACACCGCCTGCAACTTGAAGCTCCCCGTCATCTTCCACATCGAAGACAACGGTTACGCCATCAGTGTGCCGGTCGAGGTTCAGACGGCCGGCGCCTCCATCTCGAAGCTCCTGTCCGGCTATCCGAACCTGCTGCGCATCGAGTTTGATGGCTGCGATCCCGAAGAGAGTTACCTCGCTTGGGAGCGGGGCGTCGCGCATGCGCGCAACCGCAAGGGCCCGGTGCTCATGCACTCGCACGTGGTGCGGCCCTATTCGCACTCACTTTCGGACGACGAGTCGTTTTACCGCTCCAAGGCGGAGCGCGACAAAGACGCCAAGCGCGATCCCGTGCCGACCTACCGCAAGCGGCTCATCGACGAGTTCGGCATCTCCGACAAGAAGATCAAAGAGGTCGAGGCCGACATCGAGCGCGAGCTCGAAGAGGCCAAAGAGAAGGCTCTCGCCGCGCCAACGCCGACCCCCGAGTCCGCGTCCACGTTCGTGTTCTCGCCCGACAAGCCGGCGACGAGCGATCAGTTCTCGTCAGAGCCGCAGAGCGTCGGGGACGACAAGACCCTCGTCGATCTCATCAACGCCTGCATGCGCGACGAGATGGCGCGTAACGCCCGCATCGTAGTGTTCGGCGAAGACGTCGCCGATGCGTCGCGGCAAGAGGCGCTCGAAGAGGTCAAGGGCAAGGGCGGCGTCTTCAAGGTGACGCACGGCCTACAGCGTCGCTACGGTGGTGAGCGCGTCTTCAACTCACCGCTCGCCGAGGCGAACATCGTTGGTCGCGCCGTGGGTATGGCGATGCGCGGCATGAAGCCGGTCGTCGAGATCCAGTTCTTCGACTACATCTGGCCCGCGATGATGCAAATCCGCAGCGAGATGGCCCAGCTCCGCTGGCGTTCGAACAACGCCTACTCGAGCTCGTTCGTCATTCGCAGTACGTACGGTGGCTACTTGAAGGGCGGCGCGGTCTTCCACTCACAAACCGGTGAGTCCATTTTCGCGCACATCCCCGGTCTGCGTGTCGTGCTGCCGTCGAACGCGCTCGACGCGAACGGCCTGTTGCGTACGGCGATCCGCTGCGATGACCCGGTGCTCTTCCTCGAGCACAAGCACCTTTATCGTCAGACCTACAATCGCGCACCGTATCCCGGTCCGGATTTCATGATCCCCTTTGGTAAGGCCAACAAGGTCCGCGAGGGTAAAGACGTCACCATCATCACCTACGGTGCCTTGGTGAAGCGCTCGATCGACGCGGCCAAAATGGCGGCAGAGAAGGGCATCGACGTCGAGATCCTCGATCTGCGCACCATCAGCCCCTACGACTGGGAAGCAATCGCCGTGTCGGTCAAAAAGACGAACCGCGCGTTGATCGTTCACGAGGACTCGCTCTCGTGGGGCTCTGGTGCCGAGATCGTCGCGCGTATCAGCGACGAGCTATTCGAGCACCTCGACGCTCCGGTCCGCCGCGTGGCGTCGAAGGACACCTTCGTCGGCTACCATCCGGATCTCGAGGACTCGATTTTGCCGCAGAACGAAGATGTGCTGGCTGCCATCGAGGCCATCGCAGCGTATTGAAACTGCTGACTGCGTCGCTTGGGCTCCGTCTGCCGTGGGCGGGCGAAACCCAATTGCCGTGAGCCTTAGTTCGAGGAGCTGATGACGCGGGACGTTTGCTGCTCAGCGTCCTTGACCCGTTCGTCTTGCGCCATCGTGCAGTAGACCATGCCTAGGACGCCCGCGAGGACTCCGGCGGCAACTCCCCAGCCGCCGTTTCCGTAGTGCGAGGCCGCGAAACCGGCAATCGTAGCGGGAAGTCCCGCGCACAGCGTCACGTTGAGGCAGCTCGCGAAATACGGATGCTTGTGGTTCAAACGCTTGAAGGTCGGAATCAGCTCGTCGCGATTGCCGAACTGGAGCGCGTTGGTAATGAAGCCGCCAATCACCCCGAAGGTTGCGCCGAAGTTCGCTGAGTATTCGTACGCGTTATGGTCGCCAATGGCATACCCGACGCCGCCCAGCACGATTGCGGGCGCGGTGCCTGCGGCAAATCCACGCATGCCACCAACGACCGTCTGCATCGCCCGGCCATGAGGACTCGCGAGGAACCGGCTCCAGGCGGCTGAGAGCTTCGAAGGTTGCGGCTCGGGTGCTTGGACCTCGGCGGGGGTCGGAAGCGCTGGAAGGGTAGAAACCGGAGCCACGATATCGGTGGTCAGAAGAGGGCTAGTGACTGGCTTTGTCGCCGCGGATGTTGCCATGGCGCTCGTTATCGCTGCTGCCGGGCTGCTGATGCGCGAGGTGGGGTGACGCCAGTTCAGCCGGCTGGGGCGGCCTTGCCGGCTGGCCCAACGCGGCCGAGCTTACGGAGCACGAAGTGATACCCCAGGCAGAACAGGATGGTGCCGATCGAGGCGATGATCTCGTCGTGGGTAGCCTGCGAGACGATAGCCGCCATGCCGACCATACCGACGACCGCGACCGCGGGGGTGATACGCAGCTTCAAGGGCTCACCGACGTTCTTCACGTCACGCCGACGCAGGATGAGGCAGGCGATGCAGCCCATGAAATAGACGATGGCCGCGGCCAGCGTCGACAAGACGACCAGCTTGTTGAACGTACCGCTGAGCGCAAGCGACATGGTGATGCAGGAGTTCACGATGATGGCGACGTGAGGCACACGCGTCTTCGGATGTACCTTGCCCATGGCCTTGGGCAGCAGGCCGTCGCGTGCGAACGCGAAGAGCACACGTGGCGACCCGAGCGCGTTGCCGGTAAGCCACCCGAGCATCGAAACCAGCATGCCGGCGAGCACCAGGTTGCGCAGTGCCGGGCTCACGGTCGCGAGGCCGTCGGCGATTGGCGCCGGCGAGCCCCCGAGGGCCGGGCCGAGCAGGCCCTGGGCGACCACCTGGATGGCGACGTACGCCACTGCGACGATGCCCATCGCCCACATCAAGGCGCGCGGGACCGTGCGGGCGGGATCGCGAACTTCCCCACTCGCGCCGAGCGCCGTCTCCATGCCGGTGAACGCGAACAAGCCAAGGACACTCGCGCGGCCAAAGGCGCCGACGTCGAAAGTTTCGGGCGTCGCGAAATTCTCGCCGTGCACGGCGAACGCGCCGACCGCGAGAAACACGATGAGCGGCATCAGCTTGACCAGCGTTGCCCACGAGATGATACGCGCCGCCGTCGCAACGCTCGTGAGATTCACGGCCGTGAACACGACCGTCACCAGAACGACGAGAATGTTTCGCCATAGCGGACCAGACAGGGCGGGTACCAGCACGCCCATGGTCTCGGCGAAGGCCACCGAGATACCGCCAGCGGCGAGAGCGCCCGCGAGCCACACCATGACGCCAGACACGAAGCCAAGCGAGCCGCCCATCGCTGCGTCGATGAAGCCGTACGGTCCACCGCTCGTTGGGACGCGGGAACCCGCCTCGCCGTAACACAAGGCGACGGCGCCCATGGCGATCGCACAGGCGAGATACGCGAACGGTGAATAAGCCCCCGACAGGTGCGCCATCTCCGCGGGAAGTCGGTAGATGCCAGCGCCGATCACACAGTTGATGATGGTGGTAAGGAACGCGAAGAGGCCGACCGAGCGGACGAGACCCGCGTCACGACCGACTTGAACGACACCGGGATTTTCGGGCGAAGTCATCAAAGTAGGCGCGCTTGTAGCCCACGAGCGCTGTCGTACTCAAATGTCAACGCGGCCGGCGCTGCTCCGCTCACTCACGCCCTCACGGGGGCTTCATCCCCCTGGCGATCGGAACAGCTCGTCGACGTGAGCCCCGAAAAGGCGACTCCGTACGGGTAGACCCAGGCGGACACGCCCATCAGAGAGAAAGATGTAGTCGGACTCGAAGTAACGCCCGCCAAACGAGTCGAAGCCACGCGCCTCGACTTGCTGGAACGCAGGATCGGTCAGCAGGCTGCGCATGACCGCCTGCTCATCTGCGGGCAAGTCGCCGAGGCGCGCGACACGGGTTGCGCCCAAGTCCTCGAAGATGAGGCGTGGCTGGCCGTTGAAGAAGTGGATGCCGAGCGGTCTCGCCATGATGTCGGTTCGGCCAGTCCTCGCCTCGAAGGCGCGGATGGCAGCGAGGGCGTCGGAGACGGTTCCGTCGATCGGCGCCATTGAAAACACCCGCCGACCATCCGGCATCGTGAAGCGCGCGTAACCCGCGAGCTGCGTGTCGAACGTCTGATAAGCCGTACGTGAGCCATGGGTCGCAAGCTGGCCACCGTCGATGACCGGAAGGCCTGAGTCCCGCACGAGAGTCTCGTACTGGGGTGGTACCTGTCCGCTGGGGCGGAACGCGGGGGGAGCGACGGGATCGATGGTACGTGTCGCGCCGTTTGGCGTCCGCACCGTCCAGCGCCCCTCGTCCCACGACAGTCTCAAGCCCGTAGCAGCATCATCGTAGCTCCAGGGCTCTTGGTAAGACACGCGCCATGGGCTTCCTTCGAGTCGCATCATTTGCTGGAGCTCGCCCGGCGTTCGTCCGGCGAGTAGCTCGGGCATGTTGGCGATGTCAGTCGCGGTCAGCGCGGCCCCAGTTTCGCGACGCGGTGCGCGGCTCAAGGTCTGGAGGATCTGTTGCACCCGCGCGAGCTCGTCGCGTCCCACCACCTCGCCAGCATCGAGGCGACGACTCACATCGCGAACCAGGGTCGCGTCACGGCGGCTGAGCTGGCCGAGGTTAGCGAGCATCGGCGCGACGTCGTCAGCGTGCCAGTATGACGTCCTCGCGAGCCGCGATACCGCGTCTGCGAGAGCGACCTGGTCGCGCGTGGTGGCGCTTACGAGGCCAGCGACCGGCTCGGCGCTCGCGCCGCCAACGATACGTACGAGCCGCCCACCGACGCGAATCACGCTGCCCGCGACGAGCTGGCCACCAGCCTCGAAGGCAGCGCCGGTGAAGGCCGCCCGCGCGAGCTCTTCGGGTGTGGCGTCCGAGCCCAGCACTGCGGCGGTCGTGACGGCGGATGTGGTTCCCGCGGCGCCCGCACCGGCAAGAAGTAGTAGCGGTGACAGCGAGCCACCGCTGGCCAGCGCCACGGTCACTCCCGCGATGGCGGCAGCCGAGTTGCTCAGACTCTGGGCGAGCTCCCGTTTCTCGCCGTCATACTCGCCGAAACGCTGCACCATGCGCTCGTAGGCCCGGCGATAGCGTGCGAGCTCGCCGACGGATACCTCGCCGTCTTGCTCGATGCGGCGGCTGAGCGCCTGCGATTCGATAAAAAAGTCGCGGACGGCTGTATCGAGGAAGTCACCCGTGAACCCGAAGCGGTCCATCAGGTAGCGCGAGGCGCCGTCCCAGGTTCCATCTGGTCGTCGCTGGCCCTCCCACAGCGCGCGCACGTCGTCGGCACCCAGGCCGAGCTGTAGCTGAACGGATCGCCGCTGGGGTGCCTCCATCGAATCGAGGAGTCGCTGGAAGGCGCCTTCGCCCCGTGAGCTGTCGTATTGGGCTGCGAGGCCACTACGCTGGTCGAGCGGCGTACGGGCGATAGCCGCCAAGACCTCCTCCGCTGTTGCGGACTGGCGTTCGAAGGCGTCGAACATGTCGATGGCCGACAATGGACCATCGCGAACCTCGCGGAGCAGGCGCTCGCGCCAGCGAAGCTCCGCTGTGTTCGGCATGCCCCGTACGGCCGGCCTTTCGATGAAGCCGCTGCGGATCGCTTCTTCGAGTGAAACTCCGTTTACCCGCGCGTAAGTTTCCGCGAAAGCGGCGCGTTGATCGGGGGGGACGCGAGCGAGTAGCTCGGATACTGGACGCCCGCGCTCCGTGCCGCGCCCCTGCAAGGCTTGGCGCAGCTCGAGAGCTAGCGAGGCGAGCTCGCCATTGAGGGGACCAGCGAGGACCCCGCCGAGCTGCGGGTCGCGGGCCCGTAGCTGCTCGGCCAGATTTCCGCTGCCTCCGAGGCTCGCGAACGCCGCCTGCATCTGGTCCGAGCTGATGCCGCCTTGTCCGCCATAGCGTTCAAGCACCCGGACCATCTCTTGGGTGTCCACTGCGCCCGCGAGGTAGAGCTGGCCCGTGGCCGCGAGATACGCGTCCCAACGCCCCTCGGTGAGCGCCGTCAAGCGCTGGTACCAATGCGGCGACTCACGGGAGCCGCTGAGCTTCGTCATGACGTCGCGGAGCATCTCCTGGCCGGGCAGCGAACGCGCGTAGAGGTTGTCGATGTTGCCGAACCGGCCTGCGGCTGCTTCGAGCGCCTGGAAGAGCGCAGCATGGTCGACGCCTCGGCGGCCTGCGCTCTGGGCATAGATGGCGTACGCGAGATCGCCATCGCCGAGCCGCTCCTGATTTTGGAGCATGTACAGGCGAGCGCGGTCGTTCGCGTCGCCCACCTCGGCCCAGCCGCTGAACAGGCGGTCGGGGAGGCTCTCGCCGTAGCGTCGCTGATACGCCTCGGCGAGCGCGGTCTGTTCGGTCATGGTGAGGCGACTGAAAGCCTCAACGAGCCCAGGCATGTGCGTGCCCCAACCGCGCACGGACCGGAAGATATCGTCGTGGAGCGCGTAGCGGCTGTCGGGATTCTCGCGCAACGCCGTGAACAAACGGCGCTCCCCGTCGCTTAGGCGACGTTCCATGACGGTCGTGAAGGCACGCTCGGGATTGATTGGCAGACGTTCGCCCGCCGCCCCCGCTCGGGCGATGAGGAGCTCGCCGATGCGTCGGGCCAGCGCGGTCTGGTCGGCCTTGCTCGCGCCGTAGAAGATGTCGGTGAGTGTCGCCGCGTCTCCACCGTCGAGGAGAAAGCTCGCGGCGCGCTGTGCCTCGGCTTCGATGCTGACGTCGCCGCGGAATGTCGTGTCCGCAGGCGCCGTTCGGGGTGCGACCTCCGCGGTGTCCGCGCTCGGCGCGGGGGGCACGACGCGGACTCCCGGCGGCTCGGCTGGTGCGGGCGCTGGTGCGGGCGCGCCCCAGGTCGGAATGAGGTTCTGCTTGGCGTCGATGGCCTCGCGCAGCAGCAACTGAAGAGAGCTCTCCGCTTGCACCTCGAGCAACAGCGCGCGGAGCTGCGGCAACGTCATCTCGGCGAGAAACGCTCGCACCTGCGAAATGGTCTGCTCGCGGCCGGCGGCGCCATCGACCATCCCGGCCCGGGAGATCAGCTCGTTGATGTCGTAGGCGACCGCGCGCGGGTAGAGCTCACCGGCGAGGTAAACGCTGACGAGGCCGCGCAGCGCCTCCCCGCGTGCACGCTCGCGCTCACGCGGCGTCGACTGCGCCGTGGTCGCCGCAATGAGGTTCGGAATATCCTGGAGGCGTACTTCCATGCGCTTGGTACGGCCGCTCCGAAAGCCCTCGGAACGCCATACCTGACGCTATCGCCTCTGCGCGGATTGTGCGACAGGTTGTTGAGTGCTGTCGCGGCACTCTAACCAGGGGGGCCGACCGAGAGGGTGTCCCACCCGGCACGAGCCGCGAGTTACCCCAGGCTGGGCATGGTAGAGAGCCCTTGCTAGTCGCTGTCGGCGCTCTGCATCGCCAAGGCAGACGCGCTGCCAGGTACGCGCGCCGCAAGTGCGTGCGTCCGCAGGTGGCGCGCGGACTCGGCGCCGATCCGGGTCATGACGATTGCCTGCACGCCCTCGCTGACTTCGGCCATGAGCTCGGGGTCGACGGGGTGCTCGCGGTAAAATGTGTTGATGGCCTTGGCCATCGCTCGAGCGGACATCTTCGGGGTGATACCCGCCGCCTCCGCGAAGTCGCGCATGATGGTGTCGACGCGTGGATTGACGCCCGGCGGGTAGCCGCCTTGGAGTACGATGAGGGGGAGTACGTGCCGCACGGACGCGCTGTCGTAGCGGCGTTTACCTTCGAGATCGCTACGCAAGATATGCTCGGCGATCGACTCGGGCGTCGTCGTCATCATGCGAATGCCAACCTGTCCACCAAAGCCCGGACGTCGGCGCGGTGCAGGTGGGGCGCGTAGCTCATGGAGACTGGCTCCATGAGCTCTGCGACATCGAGGCTCCCTTCGGAGGCGTCTTCACTGCTCTGTTCGACGAGTCGCACGAGCTCGCGGCTCGGGTACGACGCGTTTCTCGCGGTAAGTTCTCGGCTTTTCTGAGGCATGGCGGCGACCCCAAAGACTTCACGCCGGTGGGTGCGTGGAGGCTCGAAACTACTTACACCGGGCATTGCGACGCGGGATAATCGAGGCATGGCAATCTCGCGACGTTCTTTGCTGTCCCTGGGCCTAGGGCTCACCACCGCGAGCTTCGTGCGGCGCCTGCGAGCGCGAACCCCACCCGGGCGCGCGGCCCTAACCATCCGCCGAGCCATCGACCGCGGTCACGCAAACCAAGGCTGGCTCGACACGCATCACACCTTTTCGTTCGCCGACTATTACGACCCGAACAATATGGGCTTTCGGGCTCTTCGCGTGATCAACGAGGACCGCATCAAGGCCGACTCGGGTTTCCCGATGCACCCGCACCGCGACATGGAGATCATCACCTACGTGATGGAAGGGGCCCTCACGCACAAGGACTCGTTGGGCAATGGCGGCGTCATCGTGCCCGGGGAAGTACAACGCATGTCCGCTGGAACGGGCATACGTCATAGCGAGCTCAACGCTTCACTCAGTGAGTCGGTGCATCTCCTGCAGATCTGGTTGTTGCCCGAGCGCACGGGTTACGCGCCGAGCTACGAGCAGAGGCCCATCGCGGCGCGATCGAACGACTTCAGGCTCATCGCGTCGCCGGACGGTGCTCACAAGAGCGTGACCATCGGTCAGAACTGCCGGGTCTTCGCGGCGACGCTTGCCAAAGGAGATGGCGCAAGTTTCGTGTTGCGGCCGGGTAGGCATGTTTGGCTGCAAGTCGCGCGCGGCCTCGTCACCGTCAACGGCGAGCTACTCGAGGGCGGCGACGCCGCGCATGGAAGCGTGCCGGGCGCTATCGAGATCGCTAGCGATGAGGCGTCCGAGGTCTTGCTCTTCGAGCTCGCCTGAGGCGCCGGTCCACACGTCTCACGGGCTCGCTCAGGGGGTTGGTTGGCGCAAAATGCGCAGAGTTTTACCGAGGCCGCTCGAGACCGTCAGGGTGTTCTGGTCGTCGATAATCACACCTTCGAGGCGCGGGTCATCTTCGATGAGCTTCATGCCCGCTTGTTGGCCCATCACGAAGATGCCCGTGTCGAGTCCGTCAGTGAGAACGCCCTTGTCCGCTATGACGGTTACAGAGCGCACGCCTCGGGCCGGGAAACCGGTTCGCGGATCGAGGATGTGGTGGTAGCGCATTCCGCCGACTTCGAAGTAGCGCTCGTAGTCGCCAGCCGTGGACACCGCCTGATCGAGAAGGGGGAGCACGGCGAAGTATCCTGGCCCTCGCGGATCCTGGATGCCGACCACCCAGGGCCGAGCGCCCTTGCTGCCTCGCGCCACCACATCACCGCCAGCCGAGACCAAGACGTTCCTGAAGCCGCGGCCCGCGAGCAGATCGGCGACGCGGTCCATGGCGTAACCCTTGCCGATTGCACCGACGCCGATGGCCATGCCACCACGCGGCAGCTGCACCGTGCTCGCGGTTGCGTCGACGACGATCGCTGCGTCACCAACAAGCGGCAAGGCACGCTCGACGTCCGCTTTTGCGGGCACGCGGGGAGCTTCGCCTTGCGGGGGCGGGATCTTCCACAAGCCGGAGAGCGCAAGCCACGTCATGGCGAACGCGCCTCCCGTGAGCTCGGCCGCCTGCTTGCCCGCCGTAACGACTGCCAGCGTGTCGGGCCCGACCCTCACGGGGGCCGCTCCTGCGCCGAGGTTGATGCGGCTCACCTCAGAGGTACCAAGCCACTCCGAGAGCACCTGTTCGAGTCGCGACAGCTCGTTGAAGCAGTCTGCGATCGCCGTGCGGGCACCAGCTTCGTCGGCGGTGTAGACGAGAATTTGCATGCGCGTGCCCATTCCGGCACGCGTGTCGCTTACGACCTTGGCTGATGGAGCAGCAGGAGCAGGCGCCTCGGCGCCAGGCGGCGGAGCACTGGGCGGTCCAGGCGGTGCGCTCGTGGCTTCGGGTGTCTCGACGGTTGGCTTCGCGGCTGCAAGAGCCCCAGGAAGGGCAAACACGACCACCAGAGCCGCGATTTTCCAACGACGCATCTAGGGTTACTTGCTCTCTCCACAGCCCGAGTGCAAGTTGAGTGTCTCGTCCTGCTGTGTAACCATGAGTAGGACACTGTAACCGCACCGCACCCGCTCGAAGGATTGCAACCGATGGCTGGTTTGCTCGCCAAAATCGCCGCCCTGCAGAACCTCGAAGAGTATCGAGAGCTGCACTGGGAAGGGACGTTCGAAGACTACCTCGAGGTCGTGCGCAAGAACCCCAAGGTCACGCGGAACGCCTTCCAGCGCGTCTACGACATGATCCTGTCGTACGGTCGCGAAGAGTACATCGACTCCAAGAAGAAGCTGGTGAAGTACAAGTTCTTCGAGGACCCGGATAACGGCGGTTCAGAGGCCGTCTACGGTCTCGACATTCCGCTCATGCGCTTGGTGAACGTCTTCAAGAGCGCCGCCATGGGCTACGGGACCGAAAAGCGCGTCATCCTCCTGCACGGTCCGGTTGGTAGCGCCAAGTCCACGATCGCGCGCAGGTTGAAGCGCGGCGTCGAGGCCTACTCGCGCACTCCCGAGGGCGCGCTTTACACCTACGAATGGAAAGATCTCGGCGAAGGCAACGCAGGCGAGACCATGCGCTGCCCAATGAATGAGGATCCGCTTCACCTCATTCCTTACGACGTGCGGGCCCGCGCCTTGAAAGACGTCGGCATCGATCCCGCCCAGGTCAACCTCGAGGGCGAGCTCTGCCCGGCCTGCCGGTTCGTGTTCCAGGACCTGATGAGCAAGAACAAAGGCGACATTGGCAAGGTGTTCGGCCACATCAAGGTCCGCCGCTTCGTGCTCTCGGAGAAAGACCGCGTCGGTATTGGCACCTTCCAGCCCAAAGACGAGAAAAACCAGGACTCGACCGAGCTCACTGGCGACATCAACTACCGCAAGATCGCGGTCTACGGCTCAGACTCCGACCCCCGTGCGTTCAACTTCGACGGTGAGTTCCACGTCGCCAACCGCGGCATCATCGAGTTCATCGAGGTCTTGAAGCTCGACGTCGCCTTCCTTTACGACCTGCTCGGCGCTTCGCAAGAGCACAAAATCAAGCCGAAGAAGTTCGCTCAGACGGACATCGACGAAGTCATCATCGGTCACACCAACGAAGCCGAATACAAGAAGCTCCTCAACAACGAGTTCATGGAAGCGCTTCGCGACCGTACGGTGAAGATCGATATCCCGTACATCACGCGGCTCGGCGAAGAGATAAAAATCTACGAGAAAGACTTCAACAAAGAGAAGATCAAGGGCGTCCATATCGCGCCGCACACCCTCGAGATGGCAGCAATGTGGGCGGTGGCAACTCGCCTCGAGGACCCGAAGAAGGCAAACCTCACGACGCTGCAGAAGCTCAAGCTCTACAACGGCAAGATGCTTCCGGGCTTCACGGAAGAGAGCGTCAAAGAGCTACGCAAAGAGACCGAGCGTGAGGGCATGAGTGGTATCTCGCCGCGCTACATCCAAGACAAGATCTCGAATGCCCTCGTGTCCGACAAAGCGGAAGGATCCATCAACCCCTTCCTCGTCCTCAACGAGCTCGAGAGTGGTCTATCGAGCCACTCCCTCATCAACAAGGAAGACGATCGCAAACGCTATCGCGAGCTCATCGCGATGGTGAAGCAAGAGTACGAAGACATCGTGAAGAGTGAAGTACAGCGGGCAATCAGCGCCGACGAAGAAGCCCTCACGAAGCTCGTCTCGAACTACATCGACAACATCAAGGCTTACACCCAGAAAGAGCGGGTGAAGAACAAGTACACCGGGCAGTTCGAAGAGCCCGATGAGCGCCTGATGCGGTCCATCGAAGAGAAGATCGACATCCCCGAGTCGCGCAAAGACGACTTCCGTCGCGAGATCATGAACTACATTGGCGCGCTCGCGGTCGAGGGCAAGAAGTTCGACTTCCGCACCAACGAACGGTTGCACAAGGCGCTCGAGCTCAAGCTCTTCGAGGACCAGAAGGACTCGATCAAGCTCACGACGCTGGTCTCGAACGTCGTCGACCGCGAGACGCAAGAGAAGATCGACATCGTCAAGCAGCGCATGATTCGTAACTATGGTTACGACGAGGTATCGGCGACCGACGTTTTGAACTTCGTCGCCAGTATCTTCGCGCGCGGTGACGCCAAAGACTGACCTTGCCCGTTCGTCGGGAGCGCTTCGAGCGCCTCCGTCGAGCGGCGTCCACCCCAGAGAGCAGTTAGCAAACCCTTGAGCGCCGCCAAGAGTAAAGCTTCGAAGATGGATATCTCGGGCGTGTTCCGCCCGCAGATGCCTGCGGACGTCTCCGAGGTCCTGCTGATGTACGCTATCGCGGCGCGCGTCATCGTGCAGAAGCCGGACGAGGCGAACGAGATTACCAAGCGCTTGGGCATTCTCTGCTCCGCGTTGGTGCCACCCGAGCTAGGCGCGGCTCAGCAATGTGGCCGTATGTGGATGTTGTTTGCGCGCATGGCGACCGCGGGGAACCCCTCGGTTCGCGAACAAGCGGGTCGGGCGTTCGTGCGTGATCTCGATCAGGTGGGACGCGCTCTCGAGGTGCCGCCGCTGCCGGGCTGGGACGGCCTACCGCTCGGAGTCGACGCGCCCGGCGCGCCGGTGATGGACCTTTCGGATACGACGTCGCCCGGTCAGTCGCTCGAGATCATCAAGAAGCGGGCAGCCGAGCTCAAGAGCAAGAAGAAGGACAAGACCATCAAGGCCGAAGACGTGGCCGACCTGGTTCGCGCCTTGTTTCCCGAAGAGCGTGACCGCCTTTTCGCAAAGCTCATCGGCGACGGCGCGCTCGGTCGCAGCGAAGTTTCGTTGCTCGTGCGTTGGCTCTCCAAAGGCGAGAAGCTCGGCAAAGACGACGACGCCCTAGCCGAGGTGCTCAGCACCCTTGGCAATTGGCTTGTCCGCTAAAGCGACTTACAGTCGATCTGGCGTGCTTCTGAGCACATGCGTCGATTGCTCAGGGCGATGTCGAATATCTTGAGGTGATCGAGGACGCCAAGGAACGCGTCGCCGCCCGTGCTTCGTGAACCGATGCGCAACTTGTTCGACTCGCTGGTGTCGACTTCCGCCGAGACGGCTTGCGAGGCCGCGAGTCTGCCTTCGAGATAGAGGCGTAGGACGGAGCCATCGTAGGTGCAGCCGACGTGTGCGAACCTACCGATGGGCAATGCCCCCGAGGCCGTGACGCTGTGGAAGCCGCCGTCGCTGCTCGCGAAGAAACAACTGAGCTCGTTACCCTTCTTGTGCCACAAACCATACTGACTCTGGACGTCGACGATGAAGCGTCGCGCCGCGGCCGAGGTCGGCTCGCTCTCTGGGTTCACCCAGACGCTCAACGCGAACTGTCGCAAATCGTGGGCGGCACTACTCTCGCCTTCGACGTAGTAGCTCGTGCGCATGGAGTAGCCCATGTCCACGATCGCGGGCGCGAGGGCGCCCGTTCCAACTTCGATATCGCCGTTGACGCTGGCCTTGCCCTCGTCGATCGCGGTCGGCAACGTGTCGAGCCGGTAACACGAAACCAGCGCGTCGCCGCAGTCGCAGTCGATGAGGCACTCGTTGTTTTTTTCGTCGCAGTCGTTGTCGGCGTCGTCGAACACTTCAGGCGCGCCCGGGAAAACGTCGGGGCGAGACGGATCGCAGTCACCCCCACCAAGGATCCCCGGCACCGAGCCGGCGACGGGGGGGCAGACGATGAAGCCGTCGCCATCCTCGTCGGTCTCCTCGTCAGGCAGTCCGAGGCACGCATTTTCGATACCGTCGCAGACTTCGGCGGCACCAGGATGAATGGTTGCGTCGCTATCGTTGCAGTCGCCGCCGCCAAGCACCCCCAGCACGTTACCAAGCCATGGTGCGCACTCGACGTAGCCGTCTCCGTCGTCGTCGGATTCGCGCGCGATGTTGCCGTCCCCGTTGTTGTCGACCCCGTCGCAGACCTCACCCTCGTCGGGATTGACCGTGGGGTCCGCGTCGTCGGGGTCACCCGGCAATAGCGCGCGGCCTTCGGGGAGTCCGCAGATGCAGATTGGGTCGCCAACCCCGAAGCCATCGTCGTCAGCATCGACCCACGATTGAATGCATCCGGACGTGCCCTCGCCGTCGACCTGGCCGTCGCAGTCATTATCGAAGCCGTCGCAGACTTCTTGGCCACCGTTCGACGGGAAACACGCGCAGTTCAGCCCGGTGCAGCTGCAAGCGCTCCAGGTGGCCTCTGTCGTGCAGATGCGGCAGCCGCTTTCGCAGCCGCTGGTGCCGCTCGCACACGGTACGAAGCTCCCAAGAAACTCGCAGCTATCACCGTCGTTCACGTCGTTCGGATCGAGGCTGACCGGCGGCGCACACTCCGTGGTCAACGGGTTGCAGACGTAGCCGGCCGCACAATCGTTGCCGCTGCAGGAGCGATTCTCCAGGTCGACGCTCGCGCGAAGGCAGCTCACCGAGATGAGCAAAGCGCTGGTCAAGACCGAACCGCGTACCACACTGTATTGGTAGCCAACGCCGCCCTCCAGCGCTAGAGTGACTGCACGCGGTCACAGGGGAGAATTTCTCACCTGCGGCGCGTGGTTATCCTCGCGGCAGAGCTTTAGGGTGGGTGCGAGCCAATGGCCCTCAAAATCAAGCAAGATCACGCGCGCTTTCGTCAGATCGTGCGCGGCCGCATCAAGCAGAACCTGAAGAAGTACATCTCGCAGGGCGAGATGATCGGCAAGCAGGGTAAAGACATCATCTCCATCCCGGTGCCGCAGATCGATCTGCCACACTTCACGTTCGATCACCGCGATAGCGGAGGCGTTGGACAAGGCGACGGGGGTGTGGGCGACGTCTTGCAGCCCGGCAACATCCAAGAGCCCGGCGATGGCCACGAAGCGGGCGAGGGCGCGGGCGAGCACTCTCTCGAGGTCGACATCACCTTCGAAGAGCTGGCTCAAATGCTTGGTGAGGTGCTCGAGCTCCCGAAAATCGAGCCCAAGGGGAGCGAGCGCATCGTCGCCCAGAAAACTCGCTACACGGGCGTTCGCCGCGTCGGCCCCGAGTCCTTGCGCCACTTCAAGAGGACCTTTCGCGAGGCGCTTCGGCGCCAGGTGATCACCGGCACCTACAACGACAAGAACCCCATCATCGTGCCCACGCGGGATGACCGCCGGTATCGCTCGTGGAACATCAAGAGCGAGCCCGAGACCAACGCCGTCATCGTCTACATGATGGATGTGTCGGGCTCGATGGGCGACGAGCAGAAAGAGATCGTGCGTATCGAGTCCTTCTGGATCGATACGTGGCTGCGGTCCCAGTACAAAGGCCTCGAGACCCGCTTCATCATCCACGACGCCATGGCGAAGGAGGTCGATCGCGAAACCTTCTTCCATACGCGTGAGTCCGGCGGCACCATGATCTCGTCGGCGTACAAGCTTTGTGCCGAGATCATCGACGCGGATTATCCCGCGAGTGACTACAACATCTATCCATTCCACTTCTCGGACGGCGACAATTGGTCGGCCGATGACACCCGCCTGTGCATGGATATCCTGCAGAATCGGCTCCTACCGGTCTGCAACGTCTTCTGCTACGGCCAGGTCGAATCGCCCTACGGATCCGGGCAGTTCATCAAGGACCTGCGTGACGCGCTGCGTGAGAACGAGCGCGTGCTGACCAGCGAAATCCCCAACAAAGACGCCATCTACCGGTCCATCAAGGATTTCTTGGGCACGGGTCGCTGAGCACGCTCGTGGGCATGCCGTGGCGGTCACCGGAACCGTCGCACGCGCAAAGCCGTGGGCATGGCTGCGCGTGTATGCACGTCTGATGTCGCCAACCCTCCGGTGGTCGTCCCTCGGCCTGCTGTCAGCTGCGCTCGCCTGCGCTGGCAACGCGCCCACTGGCACCCCTGAGCTCGAGGGCAGCATCTCCGAGGACCGCATCGTCGGCGGGGCGGCCTTCAGTGGCGCGCCTGGCGTCGGCGCCTTGCTGCGCAACGGCACTCCGCATTGCACAGGGACCCTCGTCGACAACCGGCGGGTGGTTACGGCGGCCCATTGCTTCTACAACAACGCAAATCCGGCGTCCTGGAGGTTCGTTGTCGGCTCGAACGCGAAGGCGCCGGATAAAACCTATGCGGTGGCGAGCATTCGCGTGCATCCGAGCTTCAGCATGTCGACCGTGGTTCATGACATCGCCGTCGTCACGCTCTCGACCACCGCGACCGAAGCGCCCATGAAGGTGCTCGACAACCTCGACTCGTCTTGGGTCGGAGCCGAGCTCTTCTTCGTGGGCTACGGTGTCGACAACGGCCAGCGCCAAAGTGGACTCGGTATCAAGCGCGCGGTGAGCATGCCCATCTCCGAGGTCGGCCCTTCGCAGTTCGCCTACGAGACCGCGGGTAAGAACACCTGCAGCGGCGACTCGGGCGGCCCAGCCTTCTTCGTTGACCAGCAGGGCACGTTCTTGCTCGCCGGCGTCACGTCGTACGGCGACACCTACTGCACACAGTATGGCGTCGACACCATTGTCCCTGCATACGCTGCGTGGATTGGCGTCACGGGCACGGCGCCGAATAGCGCACCCCCACCCGAGCCCGTCGACCCGTGTGGTGGCGAGACCTTCGAGGGGCGCTGCACGGGTAACACGGTGACCTGGTGCGAAGAGGAACGCGTCTACGAAGTGGACTGCTCCATCAGGGGTAAGGTCTGCGGCTTCTCCGAGCTCGACGGCTTCACGGGGTGCATGGCGCGGCCGCGCTCGAACGACCCCTGCGGCGGCGAAACCTACAAGGGGCGTTGCAGCGGCGAGACGGTCGTTTGGTGTGAGGGCAATGCGGTGCAGCGCATCGACTGCGGCGCAAACGGCGGCGCCTGCACCTACGACAGCACGCGCGGCATCAACAACTGCACGTATTAGGCGGTTCGAGGGCAACAGGCATGGCTGACAGCCTGGCAGCTTCCCGCCGCGAAAACACCTGAGAATCCGGCAACGTTTCGGCCTTTCACCCGATAACTCAGATAACGGTTTGGATTGCGTCTCGCGCAGCCCGGGCCCTGGCTCTCGACGTGAGGGGTGCGATGACGATGCTGCTTCGATTGTCTTTACTCAGCGTCCTCGGTTTTGTCTTCGCATGTGGTGGCGCCGATGTGCCGCCCGGCACTCCGGTGATCGAGGGCAGCGTCGCTCAAGATCGCATCATCGGTGGGGCTGCCTTCGCAGGGCTCCCCGGGGTTGGCTCGCTCACCATCAACGGCAGCAACTGGTGCACGGGAACGTTGATCAGCCCGCGCAAGGTCGTCACGGCGGCGCACTGCCTCGATGACTATTCGCCCACCCAGTACAAGTTCGCCATTGGCCCGAACGCGAGCTCGCCGAGCAAGGTCTACAACATCACTGGTGGCGCCAAGAGCCCCGCTTGGAACCGCGACACCTTGGTTGGTGACATCGCATACGTGACCCTCGACCGGGACGCGACCGAAACGCCCCTCAAGATCCTGAACAATCTCGACAGTCAGTGGGTCGGCGCGAACCTCACCTTCGTTGGCTACGGCATCGACGACGGCCAGCGGCAAAGCGGCAACGGCGTCAAGCGCTCGGTCATCATGCCAATCTCCGAGGTCGGCTCCTCACAGTTTGCCTACGAGACCGCTGGCAAGAATACATGCAACGGCGACTCGGGCGGCCCCGCCTTCTTCATCGACCCAGCCGGCAACTACTTGCTCGCGGGAACGACGTCGTACGGGGACAGCTACTGCACGCAATACGGCGTCAATACCATCGTTCCGGCCTACTTGTCGTTCCTTGGCGCCACCGGCACCGCACCCTCGACCACGCCGACGCCAGACCCGACTCCAGACCCCGATCCGACCCCAGATCCTGATCCAACTCCCGATCCCGATCCGACGCCGAATCCGGACCCTGCTGCGCCGTGCGGCAACGTGACCTTCGTTGGCAAGTGCGTTCTCGACACGGTCATCTGGTGCGAGAACAACCAGCTCTACCAAGTCGACTGCCTGGTTCGTAACAAGAAGTGCGTTTACTCGTCGGTCGAAGGCTACTACGGCTGCGCCGAGATCCAGCCGCCCGTGAACGACCCCTGCGGTGGCATCACCTACAAGGGTGTGTGCGACAGCTCGGGCACCGTGACCTGGTGCGAGAGCGGCGAGCTCTACGCTCTGCCGTGCGCCTTCTACGGCGGCGAGTGCGCGTACGATTCCACTCGCGGCATCAACAACTGTCTGTATTAGCGGTCAGCTCCCGCGGCGCCTGCGTGATGATGTCGTTCGCTACGCGTCTGGCCACCGGTTCGTGACTCGGACGCGCTCAGCGCGCGAGCCACAGACCCACAAGCCCAGCCGCCGCACAGCCAATGGACGTCACAGCGAAATAGGCGACCGCCTTGCCCGGTGCGCCCTCGGTCGCGAGCCGCAGCAGCTCGTGGTTGAACGCTGAATACGTGGTGAAGCCTCCGAGAAACCCGCTCGTGAGCACGAGGCGGTGGGCTGGCGTCAGAGACGTTGTAGCGGACTGCAAGACGAGCGCGATGAGAAAGCAGCCGAGTAGATTGACCGCGAAGGTGCCGTAAGGAAGCGCGTCACCGAGCCAGCGTTTGGCGGCAAGCCCGGTGAGGTAACGGGCGCCGGACCCCAGGCCACCCGCGAGGCACACGAGGATGAGTTGCGTCATGCTGGTCCGAGGTTAGCCCGGAAGCGAGCGACGCCGCCCTGGGGACGCATGCGTTGCGCGGGCGATGTGACATCGTTGCGTCCAGCCACTGTCTAGTCGATGAGCTGAATGTTGCCGCGGATGCGGGTGCGACCCTGTGCCGGATCGAGGTCGATCGGCGGGATCCCCTGGCGGCTGTCGAACTTGGGCAGGTTGTTGCCCGGTCGCTTTTGCATCTTGGCGCCGTCGTTTGGCTTCACGGCGCCAATACTCTGGAAGCGCGCGGGTGCCCCCGTGGGGGAGAGGCGTCCGCCCGAAGAGACCGCCGAACGCATGCCCCGTCGCTCGTTCTCCGAGGCTCGGCTCGGTGCAAGGTTCTTTGCGTCCTTGGCGCTGATGCGGTCGCCAACTTCGAGGAGGCGCGCCGGTCCGCCATCACGAGCGGTGACGGCGACGGCCCCGTCAAGCACCGTGATCTCGGTGCCTCCATCGGGAGCGACATCGAAAATGAACTCGGTGCCGCGGACCCCTGCAACCGCGTTCGGACTCTCCACTTCGAACTTGGCGCTGCTGCCGAAGAGCGATGAGACACGCGCCCAGAGTCGACCGCTCCATACCTTGAGCTTGGTCTCCGAGCTCGATGTGCCAGCGCGCGTTACGACCATGGAGGTGTTGGCGCCGAGGTCGATGACCGCACTCCCCCCGAGCAACAAGCGTACGCCACTGTCCTGCCCGGTACGAATCTGGTCGCCTTGTCGCACCATCGCCCCAGGGATTGCCTTGACGCTGCTGTCGACGGTGCGGATGACGACATCTCCTCGTGCGAGCACGACCCGTCCGTCCGAGGGGCCGGCGGTCTGGCTCAGGAGGACACCCAGAACGAGAGCGCTGATCATCATCGCCTCCTAAAGCCGGGCTTCGAGCCCGATGGTCGCCAGATGGCGTGAGTAATCGAAGTCGATTGCGTAGCCCTCGGTGCTCGAGACGTTGCGCAGGTATTGATAGGTGCCTACGACACTCAAGATATCACTGAGTCCGTAGGCGAGCTGGAGTTGTGGTCCGAATCGGTCGTCGCTGCGCTCGAAGGCCGGCGCGGTCGGGTCGGGGTTTACGGCGCTGTCGTAGCCACGCTTCTGATAGACGAACGACACCAGGGCGTCGAAACGGTCGATTGAGCCGCGCGCATAAAACATACCCTGCGGACCTTTTTCGGTGAAAAGCTCGCTGTCGGTGAGCTCCGCCTGGTAGCCGCCGCGAAGACCCACCCCCATGTGCCTGCCGATGTAGTCGAACGTGATGCCACCTTCGGCGCGTGTGCCATCGCGGACACTGAAGTCTTCACCGAAGCTGCGCACGCCTCCGAGGCCGTAGGCTCCGAGCCGGATGTTCTTCGCCTCGTTTACCGCCACGTTGGTGCTACCCAGCAAAGTGCCTTCGGTGAGGTACCGTTCGGCGAAAGAGTCGATGAAGACGCTCGACCCGTACACCTCGATGGCGCTGTACCAGCGCTCACGTGGGAACGCGACGCGCGCCTGCAGGTCGACCGTGCCGAAGTCGTAGGTCTTCGAGCCTGGCTTGACGATGCCAGTGTTTACATCGAGCTGGTCACTGCGTCCGTTCACGTGTCCCAAGTAGGATACGCCAGCGAGGAACGAGAGCTCTGTGAGCCCGCGCACAGGGGTCCAGCGCACGTCGCCCTGCACGCCAATCGCCGCCGCCGAGCGCTGAAGAGCGGTGGCGTCGCTTATCGTGGTCGTCGAGCCCACCGTCGTCGCGGTGCGGTCAGGGAGCACACTCACGTTCGTGTCGTATTGACCGTAGAGCCGCACACGCCCGGCAATCGCGGGCTGCGCTTGCGCACCCTCGTCAGGGGTGGCCGGGGCGAGGGCTTGAACCAAACCCTGTGCCTCTTCGTTCGCTGGATCCGCTTTAGCGGCACTCTGCGCCTCGGCATGCGCTTCGTCGGTTCGGCCACGCGCCGCCAGGATGTAGGCGCGCAGCAGGCGCTGATCGGCGGTGACTGGTTCGAGCGCGAGGTAGTCGTCGAAGTCGGCCGGCTGGGCGAGATCGGCATGCTCGAGAGCTAGGCGGGCGCGGTCGAAGGCAACGTCGAGGTCGGCGGCGTCGAGCTTCGCAGCCTCGCGCAGCAGAGTCAGCGCCCCGGATATGTCCTTCTGCTCCTCGGCAAGCAGGGCCTCCGCCTGCTTCACCGCAGCGCGACCGTCGGCGTGCCCGGGAGCGCTGGCAAGAAAGAGGGGAAAGGTCACAATGAGGGGGAGTGAGCGTGCGTAGGACACCGGTGAAGATGTAGCACCGGTCTGCCCGGCCAGCGACATTTGGACATGCGGCGATCATGACACACCGCGTAAAACTCTCTTGTCAGGACGACCCCGATCGATCTACGTACCTGCCCCGAAGGCTACTTCGCGGATTTATTGTCACAAAATTCGACGATCGTGCCGTTTCGGGATAGAAGGGTGTCGGGCGCTATGTACGGAGCTGTAAGGCTTTGTACTGTCGCAACCTAATTGAGGTTTCCGCCGATACTCTCTTGTAGCTGAGGTGTATCATGCACGGTCTCATTACGACGCGGAATCTGGTTGTGAACGCGCCAACCATCATTCACGAGTTCGGAATGAGCGCTTACATGCGGTGCCTGGCCGCCGTGCTCCTCTCGCGCAAGAACGTGACCTTCCTCGAGTGCGTCATGCGTCTTCAGGGCGGATGCACCCAGCGCAACGCAGGGTCGCAGGCCAACGACTAGCGCGGGCTCTCACGGGTTCCCACAGCTGAGACCGGTCGCTTGCAAGTCTCCTAGAAGCACGAGAGTCCCTGAACATCAGGCAGCCGCTTTCGGTACAGGCGCTTCGCATCAGCACCTGGGCGCGGCCGATATTCGCTCTCTCACTGTGACTGACCGAGGCTTGTGATGACGTTTCTTGTTGCCCCACTGGGCTATGGCTCGGCTGGGGGCGTTGCGGCTCCCAGCGGCTCGTTCATTGGTCAGGCCACTGTGCAGCGCGCGAGCAACTTCCTCGGGGCCGTCACGTTCACGCGTGCGCTCGAGCTGGGAATCCCCATGGCTTTCGCAGCAAACCCCGCCAATCAGGGCGGCCTCTGTGCGACCTTCGTCGCAAGCATCTTGAGCCAGTGTGGGTTCCCCGAGCTGAGTTTGACCATCCAGCCGATGAATGGGTTCCCGGACGTGTTACGCGCGGCTCTCCTGGCCCGCGGCTTCACCCCGGTACCGATGGGGGCACTCCCGCCGCCCGGCTCGATCGTGTTCTGGCCCAATAACGAGCATGCCGCGATCCTGCTCCACAGTGATGGCCAGACCATGACCGTCATCAATAGCAATAGCGATCACCGCGCGATGCCCCAGAGTGTTCGCCTCGATACGCATGTGATCGCGTACGAACAGCGTGCGATGGTGCTTCGTCCTCCGCTGTAGGTGCGCAGGATTCCCCTCAACTTGGCCGCGATGTGCTTCTCGAGCTCCAAAGATGCCGGGGGAGGGTGCGTGCATCAGCGTCGAGCGCGTCCGACTGGGCTTCCTTCCCGGAGCAATCGCTTCTTGGCCCCTTGCCCGGACTTGATGTCGCTGCCTATCTCCCGCGGTCATGACTCGGGCTCTCCTCGAAGGTTACGGGCGCGCCAAGCGCTCGTGCGTGAATTCGCAGGGCGCGCTGCACATGTGGACCTTGGGGGATGGGATCTTTTGCACGCGAGGCCACGGTCACGTGGGCATGGCGGCCGTCGAAGCGTTGATCGACTACACCGAGCAGAGGATCGTCGAGCAAAGCGCGAAGCTCCTGGTGTTCCATGATTGGCTCGAAGTGACGGGCTACGAGAGCAAAGCGCGCTTGCCCTTGTCGCGCTGGATGTTCGAGCACCGCGCTTCTTATGAGGTCGTTCACGTCGCGGTCCGCTCGCGCTTGGTGGCCATGGGGGCCTCAGTGGTGAACCTCGCCATCGGTGGTTTTCTCAAGACGCACCCCACGGTCCGGGACGTCGACGTCGAGATGCGCCGCGTGCTCGGCCGTTCTGGAATGGAGTCACGCTTGAAGATCGCCCGCGAGCTGCTGGTCGTTGCCCACTGCTCTTCGCGACCGCATCAATAGCAATAGCGATCACCGCGCGATGTCCCAGAGCGTTCGCCTCGCTACGCAGGCGATCGCGTACGAACAGCGCGTGATGGTGCTTCGCCCTCCGCTATAAGCTATCGATCGCGAATGCGGTCCTGGCCCTCGGGCCAAAGGTCATCACTCGCTATAGATCTTGAGCTTGTCGCCGGCTTTGATGCTGCTGCCGCGGATGCCGTTCCAGCGCTTCACGTCCGCGACGGTGGCGCCGTACTTCTGTGAGATCGACCAAAGCGTGTCGCCGGCCTCAACAACGTGCGTCGAAGCCTTGCCCTTTGGCGGTGGCTGCGGAGCGACTGGTTTCTGCGGTCGCGCCGGTGACGGTGATGTTGGAACGCCACCAGGCTCGCGGCTACGTGCGAGGATCGCGGCAACGATGATGTCGTTGGGATCCTTGGATGCAGGTACAGCCGCAGGCTTCTGTTGTGGCGCGGTCGCTGTGGCAGCGGATTGCGCGGTTGTCGTGATGGTGGCCCCGCTTGGCAAGCTGGCCGTTGTAGCGGATGCCTCCGCCGCAGTTGGTGTCGCCGCAGCGAGCTTCGCGAGGTCCGAAGTCGCCGGACTCACGATGCCTTTGGGGCCAGCGTCCTTGTTGGCGATGCCTCGCAAGCTCGGAATGATGAGCTCTTGACCCACGCGCAGCGACTTCGCGCTCTTGATGTGATTGAAGTCCTGCACCATCTGCGACGTCGTGTTGAAGATCTTGGCGATGGACGAGAGCGTGTCGCCCTTGGCGACTTTGTGGGTTGCGTAGGTCAGACGTTGCGACGGCGGCAGTGAGGCCGCCCAGGTCTTCACGTGAGCCCCGGTGCCCACCGGTAGGCGCAACGTGTACGGCTTGCCCGGTGGCGTGATGTCGTAGATCAACATGGGGTTGAGCTCACGCAACGTCTCGGGCTCGACCTTCAGCTCTTTGGCGACGAGCTTGAGGTCGAGCGCTTCGCTCACCTCGATCTCTTCGTAGACGAGCGGCCGCATTGCGTCGTAGCGGCCAAAGCCAAAGTGCTCCTTGTTCTTGGCCACGATCGCGGCGGCGATGATCTTGGGCACGTAGTGTTGCGTCTCACGCGGCAGCGCGTTCTGTTCGACCAGCTCCCAGAACGTCTTCGCGCCGGTCTTGGCGAGGGAGCGTCCAATACGGCCTTCGCCGGCGTTGTAACCCGCCCACGCGAGGTGCCAGTCGCCGAAGTGCTTGTGGAGCATCGACAGGTACTTGGCGGCGGCATGCGTCGCGAGCACGAAGTCGCGGCGTTCGTCCGCCCAAGCGTTCATGCGCATACCGTAAATCTTTGCTGTGCCGGGGATGAACTGCCAGAAGCCCGCGGCCGCGGCAGGTGAGTACGCTTTCGCGGAAAAGCCGCTCTCGATCATCGCCAGGTAGACGAGGTCCTGGGGGATTCCGTATTGCTCGAGGATGGGCCGCATCATGGGGATGTAGCGCTCACTGCGACCCAGCCAGCGCTCGAAGAACCAGCGACCTTTGCCTGTGAAGTAGTCGATCCATGCATCGACGAGCTCGTGGTCGACGATCGGAATGTCGTAGCCCTGCGCGGAAACGCGCGCGACCTGGTGGCTCGTAAACGGGCGCAGCGACGCCAGCGCTTGCGCTCGCTCGAAGCCTTCGAGCCAGGCGTCCTCTTGCATCAAGACGATCTGGTCGTGGAGCAAACGATCGTCGCGCGCCGCGAGCGCCGCGGCGACTCGCAACTCCAGTCCTTCGCTCTGCGCGAATCCCAGCGCCAAGAGCTCGCGCAGCGCCCAGCGGCCTCGGCTGTCGGAGACGTCGTGCTCGCTGTCTTGCAGGGCGCCGGTCGCGAGGAGCTCCGTGACGGAGCCTGGTGCCTCGCCCGAGATTGCGTCTGGCTCGGCGGACTCCTCGGTGGCGTTGATGAGCATCGGGATGGTCCCGCGCACTGGCGAGCGAGACCCGTCTTCCTGGGCCGCAGCGGGCAAGCAGACGAGCGCTGCGAGGCCTATGAGCGCGGTTCGGACCATCGTCCTCGAACTTACTTCTTCACTAGGCGGGCCGCAAAGAACCCATCGACGTCATGGCGCTGGGGCCAGCTACGAAAGTACGGAAATTGCCGGGGTCCATCGTGGACGTTCTTGAATGGGGCGAGCGCGGGGTTGTGAAGCGGCCAGTCCGGTACGAACTCGGGGTGCCTCTCGAGGAAGGCGGCGATACGTTCGACGCCTTCTTCGTGCGTGATGGTGCACACCGAGTAGACGAGAGCACCTCCGACCTTCACGAGGCCAGCGACGCTTTCGAGAATGGCGTCCTGGAGCCGCGTCATCATGGGAATAGTGCTCTCCTGGCGGCCGCGAAGCTCGGGATTGCGGCGCAGGGTCCCCATGCCGCTGCACGGGGCGTCGACGAGCGCGAGGTCGACCTCGCGGGTCTTGGCTGCCGCCTGCAGCTTCTCGACGAGGACAGCCCGGTCGGACGCGTCCGCCGCAGCGGTCACCACCGACTTCAAGCCCAGACGGGCGGCGGCATCGGCGATCAAGCGCGTGCGTCCTGGGTGAATGTCGACCGCGAGGACCGTACCCTCGTCGTCCATGAGCTCGGCCAGGTGTGTCGCTTTACCGCCGGGCGCGGCGCAGACGTCGAGCACGACGCTGCCGGGTGCTGGGCCGCAAAGCTCGCCGATCAATTGAGCCGCGAGGTCTTGCACCGTGAAGTGCCCGTCGTTGAAGGCGGCGACGTTCCGCACGAAGCCCAGCCCGCGCGCGAGCAGGCCCTCCGGAAAGTGAATTGGACGGTCGACCTCGGCGCCGGCGTCGGTCAACGCGCGCGCGACATCGTCGCGACTCGCGCGTAGGCGGTTGACGCGTACCGAGAGAGGGGGCGGTCGATTGTTCGCGGCCACGAGCTCGCGAGCTTCGTCGATGCCGACTTCGTCGACGACGCGCTTCAAAAACCAGTGTGGATGCGAGCCCGAGACTGCGAGCTGGTCGATGGGGTCGTCGTAGATGTCCTCGATACGTGGCAGCTCGCCTCGCTCGTGCAAGGTGGCGAGCTTGCGCAAAAGCGCGTTGGTGAAGCCAGTGGCGAACTTGTGACTATGGCGAATGAGGCTCACGGTCTCGTTGACCGCGACTGGCCCGGGAATGCGCGTCTCGAGAACCTGATAGGCACCGAGGCGCAAGGCCACGAGGACGGCGGGGTGAAGCTTGCGCAGCGGTCGCTCGGCAAGCTGGCCGAGGTAGAAGTCGAGCCGCTGCTGCTGGCGCAGGGTCCCATAGACTAGCTCGGTCGCGAGGCCACGGTCGCGCTCATCCATGCCAGAGCGATCGAGCGCCGCATCCAGCGCGCGGTCGGCGAAGGCTTGGTCGCGAAGAACACGAAGGAGGACCTCGTGGGCGACCCGCCGCGCGTGGGAGATTTGGTGGCTCACGCCCTGACCTTACAGGCGCGGGGCTAGCTGTTGGAAGGCGCGAATGTTCGCCCCCTTCTGTAAACCGTCGTAGGTCCAGAATGGCGCATTCCAGTCGTGGTTTGCGCGGACCCAGTCTGCGATGCTCCAACGCGCCGGCAAGCGGTCGCGCTCTTCGGGGAGTCGTATCGTGTACCTGGGCTCGTAAAACATGTCGCGCAGCTCGGGCGCGTTCGTGAAGAGCTCGTTCAATGCCTCGCCCACCGGTAGAAACTGGGACGAGCCAGAGGTTTGGATGCCTGCCCCGCCGCCGTCGCTCATGCGTGTTGCCAGGCGCTGAAAGAGAATGTGCGTCAGGTCGGTGTCGCGAAGTTGCTGCAGCATGGCTTGGCGCGCTGAGCCCTCGGGGAGTTGCAGCAAGGCTCGTAGTGGAGCGAGTACGCCAGCGTTGCCCTCGACGTAGAACGTCGGGTCCTCGGCGCCCACCAGGCGATTGAACGCACGCACGCTCGCCTCGGTAAGGGCACTTTGGTCGGGCGTCAGCTCGAGGCGATGCTGGTAAAGCCCCTCCCAGTTGCCGACGAGGTCCCGTTGGACCGAAGCAAGTCGCTCAATGAGGCGGTGCTGCGTGACGAGCGGCCAGGTCTCGGCGCCGAAGGCCCGGATGGCTTCGCCGACGCCGCCGAGTGGCATCGCCTGCGCGCCGGTTCTCGCGCGCAAGTAGATGTCGTTGGCGCGTGCCATGCGGGCGAGGTCGCGGCCAGCGTCGAAGGCGTCGAGAGCTCGGCCGAAGAGGTTTTCGTCGAAGACCAGCCGGCGCGCCTCGCGGGTGCTCGCGTGCAGGCGCAGGGCGTGGGTGAGGCCGCGCCCGAGGTGTTCGTAGCGTTGCATCACTGCGTCGGCGCGGGCGATCACGGCGTCAGGATCGAGAGAGCCGAAGCGTGGCCGAACAGCGGCGACCGTCGCTTCTGCGTTGCGCAAGTCGCCACGCGCGTTGTCGAGGGCGGCTTGGCGCTCGGCGCCGTACCGTTCGCGAAGCCAAGCATCGGCGTTGGTGCGCCGCAGCTCCTCTTCGGCACGGGTCACGGCGTCGCGCAGCGGGACACGTAGGAGCCTCGCGTGGTGATAACGCTCCGCGAGCCCCGGTTCGGCGGCGAGCACGGTCTGAATGCGTTCGATATCGTGGCGCACTGCGAGCGCCTGCTCGCGCAGGACGTCGAGCTGACGGCCGACGCGGCCGAGCACCGCTGGCCCCCGCGCCGCCGGTGCCAAACCCACTGCGCGCGCAAGGCCCTCCTCCGCTTCGCGGACCTCGAAAGGACGGTCGTCCGATAAAGCGGACGTTGTCGGAGCCGTTAGGCTGAGCTGAACGGTCTGGACCCCACGCGTGTGCCGCGGGTGTGGCCGGGTGGTGCGTGGCTGGTCTGTGCTGGAACGAGGCACTCCGCCAGCGGAGCTGTCGTCGGGGGCCGGTCGGCCCCCCGCGCCTATGCCAGTGATTCGAACCACGTTACTGCAGAGCGTATCAGGTCGAGCCGACTTCCGATACCTGACGGCGCGGCCCTTCGACGACCTCGTCGTCACCCTCTTCGTCCTTGCGTCGGCGCGTGGGCTTGTTGGCGTAGACGTTTGCTACCGCCACGGGTGGTTGCCATGACGTCGTCGTCACCAACAACGGCACGGATACCATGGCGTGGATGGTGACCCTCGAAGTCCCGGGCACCATCAACAACGCCTGGAAAAGCAGTCGCGACCGCGATAGCGGTCGTGTGACCTTCACCGGCGCTGCCTGGGATGCCTCGCTCGCGCCGGGTGCGGCCGTGAGCTTTGGCTACTGTTTCGTGCTCTGAGGGCTAGGGTCAGCGCGCCCGCTTCGCGCCGGCCAACGTCGTGGCTGTTCACCTCCGCCGCGCCCGAAGCGCGAGCGCGTCACCGTAGCGTTGGGTAGCTCCCAGGCGCGATCGTCCAGACGGTGTCGAAATCCCAGGTCTGGAAGGTGCTCTGCGTCTGCATCTGCGCCGTGGTCCTACCAGCGCCGCCGAAACTTATTGCGACGCCGCTCGCCTCGGTGTCCCAGTACGAGTTTGTCACCGTCGTGTTCTGCCCCGAAAAACCCGAGACATAGTAGCCGGTGACGACCCCAGTCGAATAGCAGCGCTCGATGGTCGAACCGGCGTCGCCACTACCCGCGAACCCGCCGGTTCCGGGGACGCTGCCGGCGACGCTGCCGGTGGAGTAGCTGTCCCTGACGCGCGCGTTGACAGACAAGGAGCCGACGAACCCGCCGCTAACGGCGACGCCCGCATGGGTGATGACGTCGACATCAGCGAACGAACGCGTGATGCCTTGGCTCGCGTTGGGGTTTTGGGCGGCTCCGACGACGCCGCCTGCGACCATGCCCGCACGCACTCTGCCGCTCGCGGAGACCCGGCTCATCGAGCCGCCAAGGAGCGCGACGACCCCGCCCGCCCGGAGCCCGCCAGCGACGTCGACGTTGTCGAACGTCACATTCGTGACGTTCGTACTCAAGCTCGCGAAAAAGCCGCCGAAGAGATCGTAGCCGGTCCACCCGATGATGCGATGGCCACGACCATCGAGTGTGCCCGTGAAGGGCACGTAGCGACTCACATACGCCGATCGCACGCCCAGGGCTTCGAACATCGCACCGCGGTCGACGGCTGGTGTCGAGGTCGTCGACGTGAAGTCGAGGTCTGCGGCGATGGCGTATTTGGCGCCCGGATTGCACGCCATGGCGTACACTTGGTCTGGGCGATCGATGAGGTACGGATCGAGGGGGGTTCCAGCACCACCCGAGAACGCCGCTGGGCCTTTCGGGCATGGCGCATCGCTATCGCGGAAGACTGGCAACTCCCCGTCGGTGAGCTGCCACATGGTGTAGGTCTGCCAACCCGCGTACGTCGCGGGCGTGCGCATCTGGGTGCTCGTCTTGCCGACCGCCGTGCCATCGGCGCTGCTCGATTGCCCGGACGACTGCGTGTCCCAGAACGAGCCTTTCACCTCGGCGTCTGGTGTCACGGCACCGACGAGGCCGCCTCCGGAGCTCGCCCCGGTGCTGAAGACATGGCCGGCGAAACCGTCGAGGAAACCGACGAGACCGCCGACGTAGGTGGTGCCAGAAGCACTCGCGGTGCTCCGCGATTCGACGACGATGCCGCGCACCGAGCCCACGAGGCCGCCGACGTACGATGTGCCGGTCGCCGACCCACGCGCTTCGCACTCCACGATAGCGTAGTCTTCGGCACCCCCGACCGCGCCGCCAACGAAGTTCCGACCTTCCGCGACCGCGTCGGCGCTGACGCGCCAGAGGTGTCCTCGTGTGTGCCCGACGGCGCCGCCGACGTAGTCGCGCCCGCTAACTTCGCCCAGCGCGGATGCGCGAGCCAGCGTGCCGAGGCTGCCCATCGCGCCGGTGATGGCCCCCGCATAGTCGTTCGCGACCACGACCACATTGGTCGCAACGCGCTCGGCGACCCCGTCGACGGTGCCGGCGAGGCCGCCCACGTAGTCGTTCCCCAACATCGAGCCGGTCACAGTGACGTCCTGGACGTGCGCCCCCGCTTCGGCGCGCCCGGCTAAACCGCCTACGAAGGTGTTGCCGGTGACGTCGACGTTAGTCAGATGCAGATCTCGCACGTCGCTCAGCACCTGGAGGCGCCCGAACATCCCGACGTCGTCGCTCGCCGGCGTGTCGATGGTGAGTCGGTCGATGGTGTGGCCGTCGCCGTCGAAGATCCCGGAAAATTTCTCGTCTCCCGTCGTGAGCGGCACGAACGGGACCGTGGCGAGGTCGAGGTCCGCGCCAAGCAGGTATGCAAGGTTTTTACCGGTGCGAACGTTATCGAGCTGGGCGGCGCTGCAGACGATATAGGGGTCGCTGGTCGTGCCGCTTCCGCCCGCGAACGGGCTTGCTGCCGTCGCCGCCGCGTCGCAGCAGCTCGTCGTCTCCGAGCACGCCTCCGACGTCGCAACCGTGCACCACGATGCGTTCACTTGCGCGCCATCGGGGGCTCGGCAGACGACGGTCCGCGAACGTGTCGCGACGCCACAGGTCGTGCCGCAGGCGCCCCAGGGCCCCACGACGTCGGCATAGCACAGCGAATAGTCGAGGCACGGGATGGATTGCGTCGGCTCGGTTCCGCAGAACGAGATGGGCACGACCCCACCGCTCGGGTCCTTGCACGTCCGGGTTCGCGTGATCGTACCTTGACCGCACCCAGTCGCGCTGGCGCTGCAGGCGCTATCGGAGAGCTCGACGACGCATGCCGATGTGCGGGCGCACGTGCCCTGCTCCGGGGGGCGAGGAGCGGTACACCATGAGGCGTCGACTTCGTTGCCGTCGCCGTCTCGGCAATCCGAGACCTGGGTGTAGGAGCCGGAGCTGCAGTCGGTGGGCGCATTGCAAGCGCTCGTCGCCGTCGTGCGCCACTGGCACAAGGCGGTGTCGATGCAATCCACGAGGTCGGGTTGAGGCCGGTCACCGCAGAACGTGTCCGCGACCGCGGTGCCCAGTGCGTTTTGGCAAATCATCTCGCGGGCACGCACGCCGGTACCGCAACCTGATGCGCTCACGCATGCTCCGTAGTCACCGAGCGACCATGTGTAGCGCTGATCGTCGTCGTTGGCCTGACCCGGGCCGCTCACCCGCGACTCACAACCCAACATGACCAGGCCACAGACCAGGACCCCAAGAACGGCGTGACGCATGCCAAGACTCCGATTCGCTCGGCGCCAGCTTAGCATGCGACACCTTGCATCACTCCTGACGAGCTGGCGGCCGCGAGGATAGGAAATTCTAGCGTGCTGTTGTTGGGTCGTGCGCGAGAGACGCATAGTCGGCTGGAGGCAGGTGAGCACGTCCGGCGGCGCTGTCGTGCTGTGAAAGGTGTTTTGCCGGTTTTTTGGTGGTCCACGCGGGCAAGACTCGACGCAGCGGGGCAGACGTTCGCGAGGCTTGGGTGAGTCAGGGTCCAAGCCGCTTCCATCCAGTTGAGCTCGATTTGCTGTGACGCGACTCGCACGGGCACGCCAACAGCTTGGCCCACGGCAAGTGGACGCGTTTGGCTGACGCGTGAGCCTCTGTGCACCCGTGAGCTTCATGGCTGTCGGAAACGACCGCTCGAACGAGCTTCGCCCGTGGCGCAAAGACGCCGTGATAGCAGACTTGATGGACGCGCGGTGGCGGCACCAGCGCGGCAAGCCGGGCGATGAATTCCGGGCCATCGAAGAACGAGGTGTGTCGTACCGTCCGACCATGCACGTTTCAAACGTAGCTCGAAGCGCCCATCGGAACGTTTGACCAAGCGGTCGTTGGCAATCGGCGGCCGCAAGATGTACCGACAAAGCCGCTCGAGGCGCGCGCGGTCCGCGCCATGCACACGGACCGCGGCATCGACATCGAACGCAGCTTCCCCGAGACCGATGGCACCAACTGCCCGGTCACGATTCCGATCAAGATCGGCGGCTGATCGCTCGCGCGCCGCGTCGCGAGCTCTAAGCGGGCCGGCGAAAACGCGACGTGAGCTGTCCCACGTCATGATCCGCCAGGTTCCAGCTGTCCGCTACCGCGAGCGAGGTCGGCCGCACGTTGTCGCGCAGGATGCGCTCGACGCCCTTGAGCACGACCTCGGCCGTGACGTTGTCGAACTTCACGAGCGACCCTTCGAAGGTAATCTGGCCCTGCTCCGTGCGTGGCCGCACGCTGGCCGGTGCGAGATCCGTGAAGTGCGTGAGATAGATCTTCTTGCCGTCGGCTGCGTGCTGGCCGAAGTGCGTCGCTTGGGCCAGCGTCATCTTGCCATCGCGGACGCCGAGGACCAGTAGGCGCGACATGTCTTCCCAGGCGAGCAGCACGGCGAGCTGACCTCGCGGGCTCTGCGACGCGACGAACTTCACACCCTCGGTATCGGCGCATTGATTGATGAGCGCGATCTCTCGATCTACCTCGCCGTCCCACTTGCGGTTCGAGGCCGTGATCGCCGCGGCCGCGTCTTGCCGCTGACGCGCGAGACCGGCGGTGCTGCTCACCAGAGTTGCGATGTGGTCGGGGAAGGTTCCAGGTGCTTTCTGCATGACCGCAGACCCGCCGGCCTGCGCCGTTCGTGTCGTGCGGTCTCCCGCGCCGTCCGCACTGCCGCGATTCCGTACCGCTCCGGTATCCCGTCCGTGTCTGACTTCACCCACCATGGCTAATCGCTCTCCAATTTGCGGTTGCGTGTTGCTGTCCTTATCGCCGCGCGCGCGACGCGGGTGTCAGCGTCGCATCTGACGACGAGTCAGGATGGCTGGTGTCGGGTGGCGGCGCGGACGGGGGAGGATAGGAAATTCTAGCGTGCTGTTGTTGGGTAGTGCGCGAGAGACGCATAGTCGGCTGGCTTTGGCGGCCCCACAGGCAAAGGCTCGCTGGCGCAGCTAGCCAGCCACGCAAACAGCAGCGACAGCCATAGCGCGCGAGCTTCTTGTGCTCCTCGAAGCGGCCACGCCGCGCGAGGAACAACAGCCGGAACACGATGGGAACCACGGCGACGTCGAGGAGCATGTGCGAGAACAAGATCGCAAGGTAAACGCTCTTGATGACGCCGACGTCTGGGAAACGGTGTGTGCCCGTGAGCGCGAAGCGCGTGAGGTAGCCAGCGAGAAACACCGCACTCGCAATGACCGCGCTGATCATGCAGGCACGATGGAGTGCGATGCGCTTGCCGCGGATGGCGACGAATCCGGCGCACAACGCGAGCGTCGAGGTGGCGTTCAAGACGGCGTTACTGTGGGGGAGCAGCTCGGCGAGGTTCATGATCTTCGCGCGCAGACCGTGACGGCGATGGCGAGACAGACAACGGCGCAGACAACGAGCACCGCCAGATCCGCGAGCGGGCCGACGGGCGTCACACCCACCGCCACCTGTCCGCTATAAAATGCATGTCGAGCCGCCGACACGGCGTACGACATAGGGTTCACGCGCATGATCGCGGCGAATACTGCGCTGTCCCCAGCTGGGAACATGGCGCCCGACACCAGCCACAGCGGTACCAGCACCGTCATCTGGATGGCATGGAACGCCTGCAGGTTATCGGGCCACCAAGCGACGGCGACGCCCAGCGCCGTGAGCGCGAAGGATGTCACCGCTGGAGGATAGGAAATTCTAGCGTGCTGTTGTTGGGTCGTGCGCGAGAGACGCATAGTCGGCTGGAGGCAGGTGAGCACGTCCGGCGGCGCTGTCGTGCTGTGAGCCAATCCTGGGTTCTCTCGAGATCAGGTCTAGGGGGCTTTGCGGTCTCCGCGGTGATCAGCATCCGCACCAGCAATCACTCGCCGCCTCCAGCAGGCCTGCCCCGAGAGCGTCCGTAGCGGCCCCTTCCCCGTGCGAAGCCACCAGCCAGCCATGAATGGCAGCCAAGTTGCAGAGCTCGGATCAGCGAGAAAGAGGAGAAGCCAAATGGCTGGACTGTCTTCAACAGAGCTGGATTTCGCGGGCGCGTATGACCGGCTCATCCGTCGGGGTCAAACGGTGACGCCACAAAGCCTGGTGCGCGCCGCAGCGCCTCGCCAGCGGGTCGACTCCCGCGACTTGGATCGCGCGCGCGACTTCCTCGATACACGCCTCGCCGTCATGCAGAGGGCCGAGACCCCAGTCGTCGACACGATAGTCGCAGCGCCCACCCTCCCCGTGGCGGTCAACACGGCCGCGAGCGTTAGCGACGCCGCGTGGGACGCCATCACCCCCGACGAGGCCAAAAGCTACCTCACCGAGCTCATGGCTGGCGCCGACCATGCCTACGCTGTGATTGCAAAGCACTTCGTTCCCATACAGGAGAAGCTGAGCCCGTTGAGTGGGGCCGCCCTGGCAGGCGCATTTGTTTTCCTCGGCAGCACGAGTGCCTTGCTCGGCATCCTCCCGCCGCCCGAGCCTGTCTTCATCGCCGTGCCTGCCGCGTTTTTCCCGGCTGTTTTCGCCTGTTTTGCCACTGAGCAATCTCTCCACCACGCTCGCGACAAAGCCCCCGTCGCGGGGAAAGAGGTAGACCGCGGCATTCGGGCCCTGCTTGCGGAAACGAAACCTGGCTACCTGGCCGCTGTGCGCCATGGCCTTCAGAGTCATCTCGACGCTAGCGGCAGGCGGGCTCAACCCTACTTCAGACCCGCCGATGAAAATCGCGTTCGCAACCTCATTCACGAGCTCGACGCCATCCTCCCCGGAAGTGTGGCTCACACGCTGCTGGAGCAGCTCGCGACGTTCTCCATCAATTTCGAACAGGACCACAAAGGCGAGCGTAGCGGGCGGCCGATCGTCCGCGTGCTTTTGGAGATGCCAACCTCCCACCGTGAACCGTGCGCGCAGGTCTTACTCGAACGTCTTTTCCAAGATGGGGAACCGAGCGCCCGGCTCCGCAATGGATCGCGCAATCGACACGACGTAAACGCTTTGTATCGCGACCTCATGGCAGCCGCGCCGGGCGGCACGAGCCAACCAGCGAGCAGCTCGCCGCATCTACTCCCTTGGCGTTTACGCTTCTAGCTCAGCGGACGTGCCTGTGATCTACGGGCCGCGGGTCACCCACGGTTGGTGCGCCGTGACATCGCCGGCATGACGACAACGGGCAAACCGAACCCGTCGTCGCAGCGTAGCTGCGACCTAGCCGTGCGCCAGCGAAGGCAAAGCAAAAAGTTGCCGCAGGCGAGGTCCACGCGGGCAAGACTCGACGCAGCGGGGCAGACGTTCGCGAGGCTTGGGTGAGTCAGGGTCCAAGCCGCGTCCATCCAGTTGAGCTCGATTTGCTGTGACGCGCTCGCACGGGGCACGCCAACAGCTTGGCCCACGGCAAGTGGCCGCGTTTGGCGGACGCGTGAGCCTCTGTGCACCCGTGAGCTTCATGGCTGTCGGCAACGACCGCTCGAACGAGCTTCGCCCGTGGCGCAAAGACGCCGTGATAGCAGACTTGATGGACGCGCGGTGGCGGCACCAGCGCGGCAAGCCGGGCGATGAATTCCGGGCCATCGAAGA
>JALHOP010000016.1 GCA_022842935.1 Myxococcota bacterium | reverse complement strand
GCGAGCGCGTCGCCGCCGGAGACGAAGCGCTGCGCGATCTACACGCGCAAGTCGACGACGATGGGGCTCGAGCAGGAGTTCAACTCCCTCGACGCCCAGCGCGAGTCGTGCCTGGCGTACATCGAGCGGCAGCAGGGCTGGACGCTCGTCGACGAGCGCTACGACGACGGAGGCTTCACGGGCGCGAACATCGACCGCCCCGCGTTCCAGCGGCTGATGGCCGACGTCGAGGCCGGCAAGGTCGACGTCATCGTCGTCTACAAGGTCGACCGCCTCTCGCGCTCGCTCCTCGACTTCGTGAAGGTGATGGAGCGCCTCAGCACCGCGGGCGCGTCCTTCGTCTCCATCACGCAGAACTTCTCGACGGCCGACGCGATGGGGCGGCTGACGATGAACATGTTGATGAGTTTCGCGGAATTTGAGCGCGAAATGATCAGCGAGCGGACGCGGGACAAGATCGCCGGCGCGCGCCGCAAGGGGAAGTGGACGGGCGGGCCGGTGCCCTTCGGCTACTCGGCGAAGGACAAGAAGCTGCTCGTCAACGACGCCGAGGCCCACGTCGTGCGTGAGGCCTTCGCGCTCTTCCTCGCCCATCGGCAGATGGCGATCGTCGCCCGCGAGCTGAACCGACGCGGGCTCCTGCCGCGCGCCTCGAAGCACGGGCGCAAGGGCGGACCGCTCTGGACCAAGGACGGCATCTCGCGCGTGCTGCGGAGCCCGCTCTACGCAGGGCACATGATGTACGGCGACGAGCTGTACGACGGCGAGCACCCTCGGCTGATCGACGACGTCACCTACCGCCAGGCGCAGCGGCTCCTCGGGGCGGCAGGCCGGGAGCTGCGCGTCACCGGCACGAACCCCGAGTACGTGCTCCGCGGGCTGCTGCGCTGCGGGGGGTGCGGCGAGGCGATGTGCCCGGCGTCGACCACGAAGAAGAGCGGGAAGACGTACCGTTTCTACAGGTGTTCGACCCGCGACAAGTTCGGCACGGACCGGTGCTCCGGGAGGCCGCTCCCTGCGGGCGCTCTCGAGGACTTCGTCGTCGAACGACTCATGGAGGCGACCGCCGACGGCACGCTCGCCACGCGCATCGAGGCCAAGCTCTCGGCGCGGGTCGCGAAGGAGCGCGCGACGTTCGTCGAGGTGCGTAGAGCGCTGGCCGCGCAGATCGCAGAGGCCTCGGCCACCACCGCGAAGCTGACCGACGAGGTGGTGCGGCTCGAGGGCCGCGCACGTGAGCTCGTGGAAGCGAAGCTCCGCGCCGAGGCCGCCCGGCTCGACGACGCCGAGCGCAGGCTTCGCGCGCTCGAGGACGACGCCCTCGACCTCGAGCTGGTCGAGAGCCAGCGGGAGTGGTTCGCCTCTGCGCTCCGCAACTTCGGGAGGGTCTGGGGCGAGATGACGCCGGAGAACCAGGGGCGCCTGCTGCGCGCGCTCGTCGCCAAGGTCAGCGTCGACGAGAAGACCGGGATGTGCCGCGTCGAGCTCGTGAACTTCGACGCCGTCACGAGCGCGAAGGAGGCCGCATGAGAAGCGCCGAGAGCAGCGAGGTGGGCGCGAGGAAGAACACGGACGCCGAGGACGACGCCTTCCGCGTCATCGAGAGGCCGCTCTTCCGCCATAAGAGCCGGGCCGTCACGCTCGCCGAGACGCCGCCGCCCCCCAAGCCCGAGCCCGTGCGGCGGCCCGCCAAGGTCGCCCAGCAGCTCGCGCTTGCGCACCACCTGCAGGCCGCCATCGACCGGGGCGCCATCGCCGATCGGGCCGACGTGGCGCGGAAGCTGGGGCTCACGCGGGCGAGGGTCACCCAGCTCCTCGACCTCTTGCTCCTGGCGCCCGATCTCCAAGCAGCCGTCTTGGCGATGGAGGCCGTCGACGGCGCCGAGCCGATGGCCGAGCGGACCCTCCGGGCGGTGGCCCACGCCGGGACGTGGGCCGAGCAGCGGGCGGCGTGGGCGCGTCAATCGAGCTGAAGCACCGGAACGAACACGGGCGGCTTGATGCTAGCCCATCCTCTGCCGTACTCTGGAAACGGCTGGAAGCCTGTCCCTTCCGCCTCCCGGAGCCCGAGCTGATGAGCGACGAGATACTGACGGTCATAGAAGTCGCGGCCTTGCTGAAGGTCGCGGACAAGACCGTGTACACGATGGCTCAGCAAGGGGAGCTACCAGCGTTCAAGGTGCGTGGGCAGTGGAGGTTCCGTCGCGCGGACATCGACGCGTGGATGGCCTCGCAGGTCGCGCGAACCACGAAGAAGACCGAGGCGACTCGCCGACCTAAGGGGGCCCGGAAGTGATCGAGTCGCTCTTTGCCCGCGTCGGCTTCTCGCCGAACGACAGCCAGCGCGCCGCCATCGAGCATCTCGACGGCCCGCTCTTCCTCGTGGCCGGTCCTGGATCGGGCAAGACGCGCGTCCTGCTCTGGCGCGTCGTGAACATGATCGTGTTCCACGGCATCGCGCCCGAGTCGATCTTCCTCAGCACCTTCACCGAGAAGGCCGCGAAGCAACTCCAGGACGGCCTCGTCTCGCTGCTCGGTCTCGCGAGCGAGCAGACCGGCAAGCCCTACGACCTCTCGGGCATGTACGTCGGCACCGTCCACGCGCTTTGCCACCGTCTCCTGCAAGATCGCTCGCTCGTCGTCGATCGAGAGCGCTCCACCGCGCCCGCCGTGCTCGACGAGCTGGACCAGTACTTCACGCTGGCGCAGGGCTCGTTCTGGACGGCGGCGAAGTCGCTCCTAGCGTTCGAAGGCGAGTTGCCCGCCTTCCGCGAGATGTTGAGCGCCAACTTCGAGCCGCCCGCCTCAGCGAGCCGCCACAAGGCGGTGGTGAACCTCCAGTCACTCTTCAACCGGCTCTCGGAGGAAGACCTCGACCCGAAGGTCATCTTGGAGAAGGCGCCCGAGGAGTACGCGCCGCTGTTCCGCCTCTACGAGCTGTACCGCGAGCGCCTCGGCAAGCACCGCGTCGACCTCTCGCTGCTCCAGCGCGCCGCCTACCGCGCGCTCCTCGCGAACGACGGCACGATGCACCGCTTCAAGCACGTCATCGTCGACGAGTACCAGGACACCAACGCCATCCAGGAGCGCATCTTCTTCCGCCTCGCGGGTGGCTCGAAGAACGTCTGCGTCGTCGGCGACGACGACCAGGCCCTCTATCGCTTTCGAGGCGCGACGGTCGAGAACTTCGTCGAGTTCCCCAAGCGCTGTCAGGGCGCGCTCGGCGTCGAGCCGCGCCGCATCGAGCTCGGCATCAACTACCGGTCGCGACGCGGCATCGTGCAGGCGTACACCTCGTTCGTCGCGCAGCACGACTGGAACCGTCCGGGTGGTGGCCAGTTCCGCCTGCACGACAAGGGCGTGCGCGCGCACAGCCAGGACGACGGCGTCTCCGTGGTGTGTACCGCGCCGAGTAAGCCGGTCGACCTCGTCGACGAGATCGCCACCCTCTGCCGCCGCCTCATCGACGAGAAGGTGGTCGCCGATCCGAACCAGATCGCGTTCCTCTTCCCGACGCTCAAGAGCACCGTCGTCGAGAGGTTCGAGGAGGCGCTCGGCCGCGTGGGGCTGCGCGTCTACGCGCCGCGCGCCAAGCGCTTCCTCGAAGCCGACGAGCCGACGCTCATCGTCGGGCTGCTCACGCGCGTGCTCGGCCGCCCGCCGCGCAACGATGCATTCGATCGAGGCGAGTACGGCGAGTTCCACTCGTGGCTCGACAGCGCCACCACCGTGGCCGACGCGCTCATGGAGAGCGATCCGACGCTGCGCGCCTTCGTCGACCAGCGCGTCGCTGAGCTTTCCGCCATCAAGCGCGACTACGCCGCGCTCAAGACCGTGCTCGACACTGGCGGCTGGAGCGAGGACGCGGCCTACGATCCGAGCACGCACAAGCGCCCGCTCCTCAACGCGGCGGGGCTCTCGGCGGACGCGCGCCGCGCCCTCGGCGGCGCGGGGCTCGAGAAACTCTATCGGGAGCGCCTCGCCGAAGAGAACCCGCTCAGCCTCAGGAACGTCATCAACCGCGCGACGACGGCCGACTGGGGCTTGCTCGACCTCTTCTACCGCTTCCTCGGCTTCCAACGCTTCCGCGAGATGATCGACCTCGCCGACGGTGGCGTCGACGAGGCGCCGGTCTGCAACCTGGCGCTGACGAGCCAACTCCTGGCGCGCTATGTCGACACCTTCCCGCCGCTCATCACCGGCCAGGGCCTCGCGACCGAGATGCTCCAGCGCGGCTTCTACCAGGCCTTCCTCTTCGCGCTCTTCCGCATGGGCGAAGGCGAGTACGAGGACGCCGAGGATCCGTTCCCGCGCGGGCGCATCCCGTTCCTCACCATCCACCAGAGCAAGGGGCTGGAGTTCCCAGTCGTCGTCCTCGGCAGCGCGCGCACACAGCGTCGCGCACGGAAAGTCGAGGAGCTGGTGCGTCCGTTCCTTCCGCCCGGTGGCGAGCCGCTCGACCGCATGCCCGGCTTTGACGCGATGCGGATGTTCTACGTGGCGCTCTCGCGCGCGCAGAACCTCCTCGTGCTCGCGCACCCCAAGGGCCAGGGGCAGAAGGTCGACGCCGAGTTCCACGAGCTGATGGCAAGAGCCGCGCCCATCGCGGGCTTCGATGTGCGCTCCGTGCCGAAGGCGAAGCAGGAGCCCGACGCCGCCGTGCGCCGCTTCAGCTACACGAGCGACTACCTCGCGTACCAGCGCTGCCCGCGCCAGTACATGCTCTTCGAGCGCTACGGCTTCGCGGCGAGCCGCACGCAGACGATGTTCTTCGGTAGCCTCGTTCACGCGACGCTCGAAGACCTGCACCACCGGATGATCGCGGGGCGCAAGGCGAAGAAGGTCGCGCAACAGGCGGGAGGCGCGGCATGAGCTGGGAGACGCCGCTGACCGACGACGAGCGCTTCCTGATGGAGGCATTCGAGGCGAACTTCGAACGCCTGCGCGAAGAGAGCGGCCGCTCGCTCGCGCCGTTCATCAAGGAATCAGCGCGCCAGCAGGTGCTGCTCTACTACCGGCGCCTCCGCGAGCTGGCGGCGCAGGTCGAGGAGACTGAGGTGCGCCTCGTGCTCCCCGAGCAGACGAGCCCCGCGGGCCGCCAGTACACGCTCGAGGGCGTGGTCGACATCGTCGAGGACGGCTCGTCGACCGTGATGTACGACTTGAAGACGTACCTCGACGCCGATGCCGCGCGCGATCACGTCGAGCCGCACTACCGTCAGCTCAACGTCTACGCGCACATCTGGAAGGGCCTGCGCGGTAGACAGCTCGACAAGGTCGCGGTGATCGCGACGCGACCCACGCGCCCGCTCTACCGCGCGCTGCGCGCGGGCGAGGCCACGAAGATCCAGGCCGCGATGGAAGCCTGGAACCCCGTACTCGAGGTGCCGGTCGACGGAAACGTGGTCGCCGAGGTGATGGAGAGCTTCGGGCGCGTTGTGGACCTCATCGAGGACCGTAGGTTCAGCCCGCCGGGGCTCGAGGTGCTGAAGGCGCCGTCGCGCCCCGACGGCAAGGTGCCCTTCGCACAGGACGTGTGCCTGAACTGCGACGCGCGCTTCGGCTGCGCCTCGTACCGCCAGCTCGTGCGCGCGCAGTCGCCGGGGCGGGCCGACCAGGCGCTGCGCGACGCGAGCGCCGACTTCGGCGGCGACGCAGAGAAGCAAGATTGGCGCGACAGCGGTGTGACCGCAACCGCGCGCATCGACGTGGAAGATGAGGGAACGAGCGCATGAAGCCTGAGAAGATCGAACGTCGTCCGAGCAGCGAAGAGCGCCTCGAGGTGCTCCGTGACCTGTTTCCCGAAGTGTTCACGGACGGCCGCGTTGCGCTCGATCGGCTGAAGGAGCTGCTCGAAGACGTCGCGAGCGACGGTCCCGTCGACGAGCACTACGCGCTCAACTGGCCCGGCAAGCAGCAGGCGCGCAGGCTCGCGAACCAGCCGCCGCACGTGACGCTGCGCCCAGTGCCGAAGGCGGGCGTCGACGAAGAGACCACCGGCAACATGGTGATCGTCGGCGACAACCTGCAGGTGCTCCTCGCGTTGCAGAAGAGCTACGCGAGCTTGATCAAGCTCATCTACATCGACCCGCCGTACAACACCGGCAACGACTTTGTCTACAAGGACACCTTCGCGATCGACGAAGAACTCTACCTGCAGGAGACGCGGCAGGCAGACCTGCACGGGCGTCTCGTGTCGAACCCGCAGACGAGCGGGCGCTTCCACTCGAACTGGCTCTCGTTCATGTACCCACGCCTCGCGGTGGCCCAGCGGCTCCTGCGCGAGGACGGCTTCATCGTCGTGAGCATCGATGATGGCGAGGTCGCCAACCTGCGCCTACTGATGAACCAAATCTTCGGCGAGGAGAATTTCGTCGCAGAGTTCGTGTGGAAGGCGAGGCACTTCCCGGACGAACGAGCCGTAACCCACATCTCCGTCGACCACGAGTACTTCCTCGTCTACTCGCGGACCACGGGCACGGCGTTCCGTGGCGTCGAGAGGGACGAGACGAAATTCTCGAACCCGGACAACGATCCACGTGGCCCGTGGATGAGCCGGAGCATGTTGGGTCTCGCGACTCGCGAGCAGCGTCCCAATCTTCACTACCCGATCAAAGATCCGAAGACGGGCAACAAGTTCGAGCCGCCCGAGGCGACTGGTTGGAGGTACGCGCCCGAGAAGATGACTCGGCTGATCGCAGAGGGATGCGTCCTCTTCCCGAAGAAGGCCGATGGACGTCCTCGCGAGAAGAAGTTTAGGTCCGACCTCACGAGCGAGCTTCGAGCGATCCCCTCGATCGTCACCGACGTGCATACGTCGGACGGCACAAAGGAGATCCGCGAGATCTTCGGTTTTCAGGCGTTCGACTTCCCTAAGCCCGCGGACCTCATCCGCCGCTTCGTTGAACAGACCACCGAGGATGGTGACCTGGTTCTCGACTTCTTCGCGGGCTCCGGGACCACCGGACATGGCGTCTGGCTTCAGAACCAGGCGCAGTCCTCCAACAGGCGATTCATCCTCGTGCAGCTCGATGCGCCGATCGATGAGAAGTCGGCGAGCGCCAAGGCCATCCTGGACGCGGGCCTCGACACCATCGACAAGATCACCTGCGAGCGCCTACGCCGCGTGTCGAAGGCGATGAAGGCTGAAGGCGTGAAGGGTGACATCGGCTTCCGGGTCTTCAAGGAGGACTCGCCCGCGCTCGCGCGTCCGCTGCACCTCGCCGCCGAGCAGCTCGAGAAGGGGCAGCTCGCGATGTTCAAGGAGAAGCTGGCGCACGTGCAGCCCGCCGACCTCTTCACCGAGGTCTTGCTTCTCCTCGGCTTTCCGCTCGACACCAAGCGCGAGCCCGTTCCTACCGAAGGTGCATCGAACACCCTCTGGCGCTTCGAGCACCCGCGCGTGCCGCAGCCGCTTCTGCTCTGCCTCGACCAGAAGATCGACGACGACCTGCTCGACGCGCTCAAGGGCAAAAAGAACCACATCTTCGTCTGCCGCGACGAAGCGCTCACCGACGTCAGCAAGGCTCGGTTCTACGACGCGCTGAAGCTCGCTGACTCCACGTTCAAGGTCCTCTGAGGTGGCGCGCGCATGAGCTTCTTCACCTTCTCAGCGGACCTCCCGCACCAGCTCGCTGCGGTGAACAACGTCGCCGAGCTCTTCGACGGGCTCGACAAGCGCGCTGCTGCGTCGTTCCTCAACGTCGAGGACATCATCGGCAACGCCGACGAGTGGGACGACCTCGCCGACGACCTCGTGGAGGAGAATCTTCAACGCATCCAAAACGCCCACAACGCCGAGCAGCCCGAGGCATCGCTCGTCGTCGGTCGCCTCGCGCGTGACGATGGCGCGATGCTTGAAGGCGTCAGCATCGACGCGCACTCGTGCCCGCACTTCACCATCGAGATGGAGACGGGCACCGGAAAGACCTACGTCTACCTGCGCTCGATGCTGGAGCTGCACCGGCGCTACGGCTTCACCAAGTTCATCGTCGTCGTGCCCTCGGTGGCCATCCTCGAAGGCGTGAAGAAGGCCTTCGACGACATGCGCGACCACTTCAAGGCGCTCTTCGGCACGACCAACTTTTCGCGCCGCGTCTACGACGGCAGCAAGCCCGGCATCGTCCCTGCCTTCGCGCGCGATGTGTTCCCGTCGCTGCTCATCATGACGCAGCAGTCGTTCAACCGCGCGAGCAACAACCTCTACAAGGCCAACGACAGCGTCATCAGCGAGCTGAAGCCGTACCAGTGGATTCAGCGCACGCGCCCCGTCGTCATCCTCGACGAGCCGCAGAACATGGGGTCCGAGAAGTCGAAGGAGGCGATCCGCACGCTGCGCCCGCTCTTCGTCCTGCGCTACTCGGCGACACACAAGCAGGACGACCAGCCGAACCCGGTCTACCGACTTACGCCGGTGCAGGCCTTCCGCCTCGGGCTCGTGAAGCACGTGCAGGTCACGGGCATCGCCGAGCTGGGCATCACCGGCAAGTCGACGCTGCGTTTGCTCGAAGTGACGCGCAGCGGGGCCAAGCCCGTCGCCAAGATGCGCGCGCTCTGCCTGGAGAGGAACAACGAGACCCGAGCGAAGGAACTTACGTTCAAGCAGGGCGAGAGCATCTTCAAGCAGACCAAGCTCCCCGAGCACGAGGGGCTCAAGGTCGCCAATATCCGCTTGGCGGGCGAAGGGCTCCCGGCCGCCATCGAACTCGACGGCGGTGGCGACGGCGGGCGCATGCTCACCACCGAGGACGATCTTCAGGGCTCGTCCGAGCAGGCGTGGAAGCTCCAGATCGAGGAGACGATCAAGAGCCACTTCGCGCGACAGCGCGAGCTGAAGAAGCACGGCGTGAAGGTGCTCTCGCTCTTCTTCATCGACCGCGTGGCCAACTACGCGGGCGACACCCCGCGCATCAAGAACCTCTTCGACGAGTGCTTCAACGCGCTCAAGAGGAAGGAGCCGGACTTCAAGCACTTCGACGCCGAGGAGGTGCGCGAGGCGTACTTCGCCAAGTCGACCAAGAAGAAGAAGGGCGGCGGCGAGGAGGAGATCTTCCTCGACGAGGTCGGCGAGGACTCGAAGGAGGCCAAGGAGGCCTTCGAGCTCATCATGCGCAAGAAGGAGGTCCTGCTCTCGTTCCCCAACGAGAAGGACCCGGGCAGCAAGGTCGCATTCATCTTCGCGCACTCGGCGCTGCGCGAGGGCTGGGACAACCCGAACGTCTTCCAGATCTGCACGCTCAACCAGACGGTGAGCGTCATGAAGAAGCGCCAGGAGATCGGGCGCGGACTGCGTCTCTGCGTGAACCAGAAGGGCGAGCGGCTCACCGACCCGTCGCTCAACGTGCTCACGGTCATCGCCAACGAGAGCTACGAGAACTACGTCCGCACGCTGCAGACCGAGTACCGCGAGGCGGGCGACCAGGCCCCGCCCGCGCCCACGAGGCCCGGCAAGGCCATCGCCAAGCGGCGCGACACGCTCGCCCAGAACCCCGAGTTCAAGCAGTTCTGGGACAAGCTCTGCCAGCGCCTCGAGTACACGATCGACGTCGACACCGACGCGCTCATCAAGGAGGCGACGGCCAAGCTCAACGACCCGGAGAAGACGCCGTTTCCGAAGCCGATGCTGGCTGTCACCAAGGGCCGCTTCGTCGTCGTCGAGTACACGCTGGAGTTCGTGAAGGCGCTCGGCAACGACCGCGCCCAGCTCCGTCTCCGCGAGCTGTCGTCCGACGGCGAGGAGCTGAACCTAGGGCTGGTGCCCGCCTCCGAGCGCCTCGTCAACGTCGCGGTCGACACCGACCTCGGGAGGGACTCGGGGAACCCGCACCTGCGCGGCTTCAAGGTGATGGAGATCGGTCGGCACCTCGGCGAGATGCGCGTCCGCTTCACCAACGAGGTGACGATCTCCGAGAGTGAGACCCACCACTTCTCGGGCACGCGCCTCGACAACAACCCGACGCGCGAGGTTGCCGCCGCCCACGTCGACCAGCCCATCCCCGACTTCTTCGGGCGCGCCGCCGAGGAGACGTTCCTGACGCGCGCGACGCTCTGGAAGATCTTCCACGGCGTCAGCAAGCAGCAGAAGGAGACGCTGCACGCGCACCCGGAGGGCTGGGCCAACACCTTCGTGCGCATCGTCGGCGACGTGGTGAAGGACCACATCGTCGACCGCCTGCGCTTCCGCGACACCGGCACGCGCGACGACGACATCGGCCCCATCGAGTTGGCCTTCCCCGAGGAGCAAGACCAGGTGCAGCGCGAGCTGATCGACGGCGGCCCGACCTCGCTCTACGACAAGGTGCAGGTCGACTCCGACGTCGAGCGCAAGTTCGTCAACGAGCACCTGCGCCCCGACGAAGACAACCTCGTCGTCTACTTCAAGTTCCCGCCGCGCTTCCGCATCGGGCTGCCGCGCATCATCGGCAACTACAACCCGGACTGGGGCGTGCTCCGGCACGAGAAGGGCGAGCCCGTCTCGCTCGAGCTGGTGCGCGAGACCAAGGGCGGCGACGACCTCGACAAGCTCCGCTTCCTCAACGAGGGGCGCAAGCTCGTGCTCGCCGAGCGCTACTTCGCCACGCTCGGCATCGACTACCGCTTCGTCAGCCCGCAGGTCGACAAGTACTGGCAGTCGCGCGGGGCTGCGAAGCAGAAGAAGCTCGCCATCGCCAAGGATCCGGCGGGCGTCGCCGTCGTGGTCTACGACCTCACGGCCGCTGCCACCGCGTTCTCCGAGGGGCAGGACCCGGCGAAGCTCGGGCACGTCTACCTCGAGTCGAGGAAGGCGAAGCGCCCCGGCCTCTTCGTGGCGAAGGTCGTCGGCAACTCGATGAACCGCGTCGCGCCGGACGGCGCGTGGTGCCTCTGGCAGCACATGGACGCGACCGGCGTGCCCGCCGCCGCGTCGGGCGAGTACGTGATCGTGCGCCGTGAGGACCCGGACGATCCACACTTCGGCGGCTTCACCTTCAAGCGCTGGGAGCGCACCGAGGCAGGCGCGCGCCTCTCACCCGTGAGCCGTGACAAGAAGTTCAAGCCGATCCTGCTCACGCCTGACGACGAGGAGACCACCAAGCACATCGCCCGCTTCATCGAGGTGCTGCACATCGACGACTCGGAGGTCACGGCGTGAAGAAGGTCCCGCCGCCAGTTGCGATCCCTCTGCCGCCGGCGCCGCCGCCCGGCCTGGCTGCGGACGTCGTGGCGTCGGGACTCCCGGTACATCCCGAGGATCGGGTCAGGCTCTTCAGCGCCGACCAGTGGGAGCGCTTCGTTCAGGAGTGGGTCGACTCGCTGCGCGACGAGTACGAGCTGGTCGAGCGGTGCGGTGGTGCGGGCGACATGGGCCGCGACGTCATCGCGACGGTGAAGGGCGGCAACGGCGCTTGGGACAACTACCAGTGCAAGCACTACCAGAGGGCGCTCGCACCCGGCGACGTCTGGATCGAGCTGGGCAAGCTCGCCTACTACACGCTGAAGGCCGAGTACTCGTACCCGCGCGCCTACTTCTTCGTCGCACCGCAAGGCGTTGGTCCGACGCTGTCGAACCTCTTGAAGAAGCCGCACGCGCTGCGCGACGGGCTCCTCACCAACTGGGACAAGGCGTGCCGCACCGAGATCACGAAGACCGAACTCGTCGAGTGCGACGCGGCGATGAAGGCACACATCGCGAAGCTCGACTTCTCCATCTTCCAGACGAAGCCGCTCCTCCGCATCATCGAGGGGCACGCCAAGACGCGCTGGTACGCGGCGCGGTTCGGAGGCGGGCTTCCGCAGCGCCCTGAACCCCTCGCGCCTCCCAACGTTCCAGGCGCCAACGAAGCGGTCTTCGTCGGCGAGCTTCGACTCGCGTACGCGCAGCATCTCAAGCAGGACGTGAAGGACCTCGACGCGGGGCTCGCAGCCCGCGACGATCTCCGCGAGCACTTCCATGACGCGCGCGTCGAGTTCTACAGCGCCGAGGGGCTGAGAACCTTCTCGCGCGACACGCTGCCTCAGGGCGAGTTCGAGAAGCTGCAGGACGAGGTCCACTCCGGCATCAAGGACGACGTGCGTGGTGCCCATGCCGACGGCTATCAGCGTGTCCTCGCGGTGGTGAAGACGGCCCGCGCGCTGCAGCTCACGAGCAACCCGCTCACCACGCGCATCCATACCCGTGACCGTGGAGGCATCTGCCACCAGCTCGCGAACGACGGAAAGGTCCGGTGGGTCAAATGACACCCGAGACGCCCACCCACTTCGTCTCGCCGTTCAACGGGCCCGTGGAGATCGGCCTGCGTGCCCTCTGCGTGCTGACCACGGCGTTCCCCGCTGCGTACGCGCTGCAGCGGCTCGTGGTGTTCGACTACTTCCTCGTCCACTCCGACGACATCGAGGGTGGACCCGAGGGGCTGCATCCGAGAACTCCCCATCGCGGCGGCGAGATACTCGTTCGTCGCGGCGTGATTCAAGACGGGCTCACGCTCTACGAGAGCCGTGGGCTCATCGAGCGCGTCTACAAGGACGGCGGCATCTTCTTCGCCGCAACCGACAAGTCTGCTGATTTCCTCGACACGCTCAGCACCGAGTACCTCGCGGGCCTGCGTAATCGCGCGGACTGGGTCGTCGACAGCTTCGGAGCCCTCGACGACACAGAGCTCGATTCGATGGTCCGCGAGCGCATCGGCACGTGGGGCGCCGAGTTCTCGATGGAATCCGTTCTCTGGACCGAGGAGGCGTCATGAAGTTCGGCTTCGCTCTTCGGCGTCTCGCGCTCATCGGACCGGGGAACGCGCCGGCCGAGGTCACGTTCACGCGCGGACTGAACGTCATCGCGGGCCCCTCCGATTCGGGCAAGAGCTTCATCGCTCAGTGCCTCGACTACGCGCTCGGCGGCGGCGCCGCGCCGAAGGAGATCCCCGAAGCGCAGGGCTACAGCTCCGTCGTCATCGACATCGAGGCCAACAGCGACGGGCGCGTCTACTCGCTGGAGCGGAGCCTCCGTGGCGGTGAGGTACTCTGTAAGACCGACGGGCAGCCCGACCGCGTGCTCGCGGCGAAGCACCAAGGGGGCAAGGAGGACACCGTCTCGCAGTTCCTCCTCGACCTCTCGGGACTGGGCACGAAGAAGGTCCGCACCAACGAACAGGGCAAGACGCGGCCACTCAGCTTCCGCGACATCGCCCGGCTCGTCATCATCGACGAGGAGACGGTCATCAAGGAGGACTCGCCGGTTCTCAGTGGGCAGTTCACGTCGAAGACCGTGGAGAGCGGCGTGTTTCGCCTCCTGCTCACGGGTACCGACGACTCCTCGATCATCGCGAAGGAAGATCCGAAGGTCGAGAAGGGGCGTCAGGCTGGCAAGGTTGAACTGCTCGAAAGTCTGCTGACGGCGACGCGGGAACGCCTCGCCGAGCTTGGCGAGGTGAGCTCGCTCGCCGAGGAGCGCAACCGCCTGACCCTGATCGAAGCTTCGATTCAGACGGCTCTCGTCGAGCGCAACGCCGCGCAGGCGAGCGTGGTGCCCCTGCAAACAAAGCGCAGCACGGCGTGGACGGCGCTGAAGGCGGCCGAGTCGAAGCTCGCGGTTCTGTCGGAGCTTCAGACGCGGTTCGACTTGCTGGAGCAGCAGTACGAGTCCGACCTGCGACGGCTGGAGGCGATCGCCGAGGCCGGGGTTCGACTCGACCAGCTCAAGGAGGAGCGGTGCCCGATGTGTGGCGCGCTCGCCGAACACCAGCATCACGAACACCCGAACGCGAGCCCGGCACCGGCGGACGTCTCACAGGCGTGCAAAGCCGAGGCGGCCAAGACCTCGAAGCTGCTCCAGGACCTTCAGACCACGCGAGCCGCCAACGCCTCCGAAATCGAGCAGCTTCAAGCTACCCGCGACACTCGCCAAGCCGAGCTCGATGCGATCTCGTCGGAGCTGAAGGGGCTGATGGGGCAGCTCGTCGACGTCGCCTCCAAGAAGGTCGACGACCTTCGCACACGCGCGGAGATTTGCCGCAAGGCGATCGAGCACCTCGAGCGAACTCAGGAACTCGAAGAGCTGCTCGAGGAGGCGAACAAGCCGAAGAAGAAGCAGAAGACGGACGTCGCTGGCGCAGCGGTGAGCACCGCGCAGGCCGACCCGTTCAGCCGCGAGGTCGAAGCGCTCCTGAAGGCGTGGCACTTCCCTGACCTCGATCGCGTCTCGTTCAGCGAGAACGACCAGGACATCGTGATCTCGGGCCGCGCGCGGAAGAGCCACGGCAAGGGCGTACGGGCCATCACACGAGCGGCGTTCAACCTCGCACTGCTTCGCCTCTGCATCGAGGACGAGCGTCCCTTCCCGAACTTCGTTCTGATCGACTCGCCGCTGCTTGTCTACGAGGAGCCGGACGCTGGGGAGTCGACGTTTCCGCAGGACATCAAGAAGCACTTCTGGGAGAGCGTGAAGGCATCCTTCACCGACGCGCAGGTCATCATCATCGAGAACAGCCACCAGCTTCCCGGTGACGGGACGCTCGACGGCGTGAAGGTAGAGCTGTTCACCGGCAACGATCAGGGCCGGCGTGGCTTCATCCCGCAGGCAGAAGGTGCCGCGTGAGCTGCCCAACCGTAGCGGCGACGGGAGCAGCCTCGTGACCTCCGCGCCCCCCTCCAACGACCCGAACCGCGTCATCGCGTCGCTCGCTCGCGACCAGGTGAACCTCGACCTCAAGACGGTCGACCTCTGCTTCCTCGCGGGACTGTACCTGCGCGCCGACAAGGCGGCGTTGGCCTCCTTCGAGGAGGACGTGCTCATCGACATGTTCGAGCAGGTCTGCGACGTGGTGGAGCCCGGTGCCGAGAACCCGCGCAAGCGGGCGACGCACGCGATCCAGCGGCTCCGCGAGCAGCGCATGCTCGCGCGCGTCGATGGGGCCGGCATCGTGCGCGCCGGCGACTACGCGCTCACGACACTCGCGGCGGCAGTCGTCCAGTACTTCCTGACGGACGAGGCCCTCACCCGTGAGAGCCTGACCCTACTGACGGGCACGTTGAGCGCGCAGCTCGCGGAGGTGCTCGCGGCCGCGAAGAAGGCCACGGACACGGAGACCTGGAAGAGCAAGGTGTCTGGACCGCTGCGGGTCACGGTCTCCGAGCTGGTCTCCGGGATCGAGCGCCGGCAGCGCGGGCTCGATGCGCAGCAGGAAGAAGTGCAGGCCGAGATCGCCAAGCTGCTCCAGTCGGACTGGTTCAGTGCCGTCGATCGCTGCCAGCTCCTGCTGGACACGACGACGAGCACGCTCAATGAGCTGAATGAAATCCTCCTGCGCGACACGCACCTGTTCGTCGCGCTCCTGCTAGAGATCCAGGGGCTCGCCACGGCGGCGGAAAACCGCGAAGCCGAGGAGACCGTCCAGCGCGTCATCGAGCACGTCGATCGGATTGCGGCGTGGGGTAGCGCGCGGCAGCAGGCGTGGTCGGAGTACTATCAGTACGTCCACCGGTACCTGCGCGACGTCGTGCGGCTCGACCCCGACCGCGCGCTCAGCCAACGGTTGCGTGATCAGGCCGCCGCATGGCCGACTTCGCCGTTCTTCCTGCTCGTCGCGCACGCGCCGTCGATTCGGCTGTTGCGTGCGCTCGAGGCACGCGTCGAGCGTCCGCCGGTTGCGAGGCCGCGCACGGAGCGCGAAGCCGATCCCGAGTGGGTCGAGCCCGAGAACGTTCACGCTGACATCGAGGCGCTGGTCGCGCAGGCCATCGATGGAGGTGCATCGACCCTCGCGGAGGTGTCCTCGCGCGTGCTGCCCAAACTTCCAGAGGCGCTGCACTACGCCGCGGCCGGCCGTGTCGCTGACGCTGTCGGTCGCCTTGCCCGCGTTCATGGCGAGCACGAGCGTCCTTGGGCACCCGTACTCTCGCGGCTCGAGGTCGAGGACTGGACGGTCGATGGGAGGGATATGCCTTGAGCGCCACGACCTTTCACACGCTCGAGGAGGCGCTGGGTGACGAGCACTACCCGGAGGTCGACCTCGCGCTCCGGCGTGGGCGACACATCGGACGCGACGATGGCACGATGTACGAGTACCTCGTCGACGCCCAGGCGCTGCTCGAGGCGTTCTACCGGCGTTTCGGTTGCGAGCTGATCCAGCAGAGTGACGGGTACTTCTACCTGTTGCCGTCGGGTGACCGGCTCGGGCGACGCCAGCTTTCGGCCGGCGAGATGCTGGTCGGGCAGACGCTCGCACTGCTCTACCTCGATCCGGCGACGCTCCAGCACGGCGGCATCGTCGGGCGAGAGGCGCTCCTCCAACGCCTGTCGGCTCTGCTCGGCACCGACGTCCTGGTGCGCACCCTCGACCCGCGACGGGCGCGCCGGGGCAAGTACGATGAGCGCATTGCAGCGGAGGCCGTGCGGACGAAGGTCGGAGACGCCCTGCGCCGCCTCGCCGAACTGGGCTTCGTCGACGTCCTCGATGACACGCGCCTGCGCCTTCGCCCCGCGCTCATGCGCTTCGCTGAGCCCGTGCGCGGTCTTGGCGACAGGAGCGCCGCGCTCGAGCGGCTCGTACGCGTCGGCGAGGTCGTCCTCGACGACGGCGAACAGGCGTCCGAGGACGATGCGAGCCTCGATGAGGAGCCGGCGCCATGAGCCGAACGACTGCCGAGGCTTTGGCGTTGGTGAACTGGAAGGGCGTGTTCTACGCCCGCTACGGACTCGATCGACATGTGACCGCGCTCGAAGGCGCGAACGGCGCCGGCAAGACGACGGTGATGATCGCGGCCTACGTCGTGCTGTTGCCCGACATGTCGCGACTGCGGTTCACCAACCTCGGCGAGACCGGCGCCACCGGGGGCGACAAGGGCATCTGGGGCCGACTGGGAGAGTCGGGACGTCCCTCGTACGCCGTCGTCGAGTTTGCGCTGCCGGGCAAGCGTCGACTCGTCGCGGGCGTTCATCTCGAGAGGAAGGGCGAGCCCTCCGTCGAGCCGACACCGTTCATCGTCTCCGGGCTGGAAGCCGACGTTCGACTCCAAGACTTGCTGCTCGTAAAGCAGGGCGAGAACGAGGCCGTTCCCGAGATGCAGGAGCTTCGTGAGAACGCGGTGCGCCTCGGCGGCCGACTGCAGTCCTTCACGTCTGCGCGAGATTACTTCGCGGCGCTCTTCGATCAGGGGGTCACGCCGCTTCGTCTCGGCACCGACGAGGAGCGCAACAAGCTGAACGAGATGCTCCGCACGAGCATGACTGGCGGCATCTCCCGAGCGCTCACCTCGGAGCTGCGCTCGTTCCTCCTCAAGGAAGAGGGCGGGCTCGCCGACACGCTCCAACGCATGCGCGCCAACCTCGACGCATGCCGGCGCACGCGGACCGAGGTCCAGGAGGCGCGTCGCCTCGAACAGGAGATCGGTGGAGTGTTCGAGGCGGGCCAGACGATGTTCGCTGCGGCGCTGATCGCCACTCGAGAGCGAGCAGAGGAGCTCACCCGCCGCGTCGAAGAGGCCGAAGCTGCGCGGGCCGCCGCCGCCGAGGCGCACGACACCGCCAAGGATGCCCTCGCTCAGACCCTCAGCGCGATCGAGGCCCTCGAGCGCCGCAGAGGCGAGATCGGCCAAGTCCTCGAATCGGCTCGTGCTTGGCACGGAAGATTGCGCGAAGCGCTCGCTGCAGCGAAGCATCTCGCCGAGTGCGTCGCCCAACTCACGCGGGCAGAGGAGCTCGCGAGGACGACTGGCGCGACGCGCGACTCGGCCGAGGCCGAGCGCGGTGCCAAGCGCGAGGCGCTTCGACGTGCAGAGGAGGACTACACGCGCACGGCGGGAGGTCTCGCAGACCTCCAGCAGGGGCTCGAGGAACTGCACCGCCGCGCCGACGCCTATCGTCAGTCGACCCGGCGGCTGCGCGAGGCCGAGGAGAGCCTTGGCGGTGTGCACATCCCGGTGCACTCGTTCGGTGAGCGCGTCGCCGGCGCTCGTGACGAGCTGGCTCTCGTCGACGACGAGCGCCGAGATTCAAGGACGCGCCTCGACGACGCCGAGGCACATCGGGCGCAACACGCCAAGGTGATGGCCGCACTGCGAGCCCTCGTCGATGGCGATGTCGCGCTGGACGCGGCGTACGAGGCGGCCCTCTCAGCCCTCCAGGAGCACCGAGCGCGCTCGGATCTCGGTGGCCGGCTTCCTTCGATCGAGCGCGATCTCGCGGAGGCACGCAGGCAAGCCACCCGACAGTCGGGCGTGCGCGAACGCGCGAAGGCGCTTGGGATCATCGTCGGCGAAGAGCCTGCGGGCCCGCTTGTCGAACGACTTCTCAGCGAAGCCGAGACCGAGCTGAAGGACCACGAAGATCGAGAGCGCGCCGCGAAGGCGTCCGCCCAGCAGCTCGAACGAGAACTGAAGGACCTGGAGTCGCGCCGCCGTTCCCTCGTCGAACGCGAGCCAGTGTTCCGCGCTCTCGCGGAGCGCGCAGCCCGCCTCGCCGAGCATCTCGGTACTCCGGTGGACAACCGGGCCACGCTGGATGCCGCGCGTGCCACACTCAGCGACCGACTCGTGACAGCGCGGAAGGCCGAGGACGTCGCGCGCGACGAGCACGAGGCGCTTCTTCGGCAGGCACGTGACCTCCTGGCTCAAGGTGGTCCTTTCGCGCCCGAGCTGCTGAAGCTGAAGGATCAGCTTGGCGCGGAGTTGGTGGCTGGCAGCTTCGAGGATGTCGGGTTGGACGAAGCGGGACGCCTGGAGGCGCGCTTGGGCCCGCTGGCCCAGGCGCTCGTGGTCGACGATCCGAAAGCGACAGCCCGTACCCTCGACGTGAGGTCGGACGCGCTTGTGAACGTACTGCTCGTCTCGCGAGACGCGGACCTTGAGCAACTCGCCTCGGCAACCAGCCCGATCGACGTTGGCGACCGCGACGTCGCCGTGGAGGATGGGATCGCCCTCCGCGTCTCGCGCATCCCCTCGCATCCTCGGCTCGGACGCCGAGCTCGTGAGGCACGTGCCGCCGAGCTCAATCGTGAAGCTGATCGGAAGGCTCGCGAGCTCGAAGAAGTGAGGGTCGGACGCCGACATCTCGAACGCCTTGTCGCCGACGGCGAGGCGCTGTTGGCGGGCCATGCTGTGTGGCTCGCTGGGGATCCTGCTCCTGAGCTGGCAGAGGTGAAGCGCTCGATCGTCGAGGGCGAGGCCCAGCTCGGGATTCATCGTGCCGCCAGCCTGCGTCACGCGGAGGCGGCGCGAACGGTGCGCCCTCGCGTGACCGGCCTGCGTGTGCTGCTCGGCGAAGCGCTGCTGCTCGATCCTCCTGACTTCGCAGAACGCGCCCGGTCGCTGGAGCACGATCTTCAGGCAGCTCGGGCGGCCAAGGAGCTGGTGGCTCGCCAGAAGGCGAACGCCGAGCTCGTCGACCGTCATCAGACCGTTCTGCGACAGGTGCCGCTTTCGGACGAGGACGTGGTCCGCCTGCGTGAGCGGCTTCAGCAGCTCACGAATCGGCGTGAACGACTGAAGGAGGGCATCGACGCGCTCGAGTACGTCCAGGCGAATGTCGAGGCCCTGGCCTGGGAGGACGCGCCCGCGCGGCTGGCCAACGAACAGGCTCTCGTCCCTGCCATCAAGGAGCAGCTTCACGAGGCCGAGCTGCACCGAGCTGCGGTCGAGCGCGAAGCGAAGGCCTCGGAGACGAGTTTCAATGCGGCGCTCACCGCATTCCAGGACGCCGACGGGAAGCGGCTTGCCGCGACGCACACGCACACGCAGGCGGTGGAGCGATTCGACCGGCTCGGCATTCCTGATCCGAGCGAGGAAGCGGTTGCGGCAGCAGAGAAGGAGGTCGCGCGGCTCGACGAAGAACATCGGAGTCACGACACCAGACACCGGGAGCTGCTGACCACGAAAGGCCGGCAGGAAGGCAACGTCAGCGAGACTGCACGCCGTCTCGAGGAGGTCGAGGAGAAGCTCACCAAGGAGCGCGGCGAGGCCGAGCCTGCAGTGAAGCGCTGGGACGACCTTCGCGAGCGCGCGGCGAAGTTCGGGGTCGTTGGCGTCCTCCTCACCGAAGCACCGAGAGACCTCGCTGATGTCCGCGGCCACGTGAACCTCGTGCAGAAGGCCAACACCTGGCGTGAGCTCCTCGTTGAGCGACTGCGCGGAGCCCAAGGTGGCGGGCAGCTCTTGGCGGAACTGCAGACGCTGCGCGCCCCCTCGGAGGGCGAGTTCGCCGCGGGCGTCCTCGACCTGTGGCTCACGGTGCGCGACTGGCTTCGTCGCCGTCTGCCGGCGCAGGTCGCCGAGGTGGACGATCCGCGTGAGGCGCTCCTGCGTTTGCGGGATCAGCTCTCTTCGTTGGAGGAGCGGCTCAAGAGCCAGGAGACCGTCCTCCGTGGCGCGAGCGAGGACGTCGCGCGAGGCATCGACGTGCAGATTCGCAAGGCGCGCACGCAGGTCAACCGCCTCAACAAGAACCTCGAGGGCGTCAGCTTCGGCAGCATCCAGGGGATTCGGGTTCGTCAGAACCCGGTCGAGAAGATGGAGCAGGTACTCCGAGCGCTACGCGACGGTGCGGCGCAGGCGCTCCTCTTTCAGGCTGACCTGCCGATCGAGGACGCGCTCGATCAGATCTTCCAGCGCTTCGGTGGCGGACGTACGGGCGGTCAGAAGCTGCTCGACTACCGTGAGTACGTCCACCTGCAGGTCGAGGTGCGTCGGAAGGCGGGCGCCGATTGGGAGATCGCGAACCCCGGCCGACTCTCGACCGGCGAGGCGATCGGCGTCGGCGCAGCGCTCATGATGGTCGTCCTCACGGAGTGGGAACGCGATGCAATGCTCCTTCGGGGCAAGAAGTCGCACGGCTCGCTCCGTTTCCTGTTCCTCGACGAGGCCAACCGCCTTTCGCACGACAACCTGGGCGTGCTCTTCGACCTGTGCCAAGCGCTCGATCTGCAGCTCCTCATCGCCGCGCCAGAGGTCGCGCGCGCAGAGGGCAACACCACCTATCGTCTCGTCCGCAAGACGACCGCCGACGGGCGCGAGGAGGTGCTCGTCAGCGGCCGTCGGACGAGGGCTGACGCGTGAACTGGCGATCCGAAGCGGCCCGTCTCGCCCTCTTGGAGCTGCTCGTTCTCGGCTCGCTCAAGCGACGACGCGCGCAAGCATCCGCCTGGGAAGCCCTCGACGAACTACCTTGGACTCGACGCACGGGGCGACGTGACGAAGTCGCCCTTGTCGAGCAGCGGCGACACGAGCTTGTCGCGCTCCTCGGGCGAGTCTGGCCGGAATGGGGCGAGGTGCTCGCAGCGCTGACGGCGCGCGGGCTCGCGCCCACCCCCGACGGCTGGAGCGAGCTCGAAGACGCGCAGCGCGCCGAGGGGCTGCCGCAGCTTCCAGACCAGCTCAACCGGCGAACGGCGGCCGCACTCGTCGCGCCGCACTCGAAGGCGACGCTCACGGATCGCCGCCTGGCCGCGCTCGGCGATGCGGAGGCCACGCATGACGGTTCGGTGCGGCTCCGACCGCCGCGAGGTCTCGTCGCGATCACGCCGCAGGGGAGAGTCGACCTCGCGGCAGTTGCGGCTGTCCTCGGCGAGGTCTCGATCCCGGAACGTGCCCTCAGCGCAGGCCTCGCTCTCGAAGGACCGATCCGCGCGGCACTGCTCGTCGAGAACCTCGGCGCCTTCTGCGATCTACGCGCCAGCGATGGCTGGCTGCTGGTGCACGTGCCTGGATGGGACACGGCGACGGTCGCTCGGCTTCTCGAGCGCCTGGTCCATGTGCCGCTGATCCACTTCGGCGACCTCGACCCCAACGGCGTGCGCATCCTTCGGCATCTCCGTGCGCTCCGTTCCGACCTGCGGTGGTTCGTGCCGGAGTTCTGGACTGAGCTCGTGGCGACGAAGGGTCTACCGGGCGTGTGGCCCGAGGACCTCGATCTCGCCGAGGCTCCGGCTCTCGTACGAGAGCTTGCGAGCCGCGGGCTGTGGCTCGAACAGGAACCTGTCGCCGTGGACCCGAGAACGTCGTCGGCGCTGGAGGCGCTGCTTGAGAGCTGACGCACAGCTCGCGCGGGACAGCGCCCCGATGGTCAACAGTCCCACCCCGCGCGGGACAGTTGATCGCCGGGTCACGGTCCCGGAAACCGAGGGTCGGCTGTTAACCGCGTCTCGGCTTCTCTCTCCCCACGGGACCGAGATGAGAGCGCGAACGCCGTCCCGCGCGCGCTCGACGCGCTCGTCGTCACGCTCGCGGCGCTCTCAGCGCGATCGCGATCCCGGCGCACGCGACGCTCGCGAACGCGCAAACCCTCGGGGAATCAGGGGAGAAAAGGCAACGGCCCCGGAGATCGCTCTCCGAGGCCGCTGTTAAAAAGTGCGGGGTCGCGTTTCCGCGACCCCGCGTGAATGGCTCCCCAACCCGGACTCGAACCAGGGACCCAGTGATTAACAGTCACTTGCTCTACCAACTGAGCTATTGGGGAATGCTCGCGGCTACCTAAATGAAACTGCACACGGCGGTCAAGCGTTCAGAAGTCGAAGGCAATGCGTAGTTGCCCGAGGTTGGCCCGGCCAAAGCCGTAGAGGTTGGTCGTGATGAACGATGTCGCGATACGGGCGTGCGCGTTGAGCCACCAGTTAAGGGCCGCGGTGGCTTCGTTGCCGCGGCCGCCGGCGTCGAGGTCGAGCTCGGACCAGCGGAATGCCAGCTGGAAGGCCCCCGGACCGCCTTCGAAGAGGTTCGTGTTGGGGCGGATGCGCGCGAACAGCATCGTGCCGGGATTGAAGGGTCTCGACTCTCCGGTGATGAACCAGCCAACGCTTACATAGTAGCCCCAGTAGCTCGGGGTTCGGTCGCCGGTCAGCACGGCGCGCACGCCGGTGAGCTCGGCGACGAGATCGAACGGTCCGGCAACCAGCGCGACTTGGCCGTCCACCGCATACGCTTCTTTTCCTTCGAGCTCACCGGTGTCGAAGACCACCGGCGCGAGCGTACTGCCCGAAACCACGGAATAGCGCTGCGTGCTGCGGCCGAGTCGCTCGTAGCGAAAGGACACTCCAGCTTGCGCGAGCAGCCGCTCGCGCTTGTTTTCGAAGAGGATGGCGGCGATGCGACTCGTGCTTACGAGGTCGCCGCGGATGCGGGAGTCGCGAAAACCACGGGTCTCGACGAACAGGCCCGTGGCATAGAAGACGCGATCGAAGAGCGTGTTACTAAAGCCGATACCGCTATTGCGGTCGGGTGAAAATGCGTGCGCTAGCGAGAACTCTTGGAAGGTGATGATGTTCGAGCTCTCGAGGAACGCGAAGCTGAACTGCTCTTTGAAATTGCCGACGCGCAGGTCGCCGACGATGGGGAGGTCCTCGATCTCGAGATACGTGTCGGTCGACTCCACCTGGCTACCCTGAGCGAACTCGAACTCGCTGCGAAAGCCGATGCGCCGGTAGAGCTGGCCCTGCAGATTGATACGGGCGCGGCGAAAGCGCGTCCCGGAGCCGAAAGCGAGCCCGTCATCCAAGGCGCGGCCGCGCGCGTCGAGGCTCCCGCTGGCGCCGCTCACCAGCCAGTCGTTGTGGACACGCCCGCCGATGAGAAGCTGGAGGTCGCCGCTCGGTGAGCGGAAGCCGAAGCCGTCGCGCCAAGTGACCTCCGCCGCGATGGCGCCGCGTGGCTCGTCTTTGCTCTCCGACGGTGTCTCGCTTTCCTCGACGGCCGGCGTGCGTGCCTCCGCAACCGACTCATCTTCCCCGGTCTGCACGAGCATGAGCGTGATCAGTAAGCTTACCGGCATGCGCTACTTCGGAATCACGATCTTCGAGACGTCGAGCTTGGGCTTGGGATACTTCAGCTTCAAGCTCCTCAAGACGTCGACGATGAGCTCGGACACCACGAGGTTGCGCACCCACTTGCGGTTGGCGGGCACGACGTACCAGGGCGCCTGTTTGGTGCTGCAGGCCGCCAGCAGGTCCGCGTAAGCGGCCTGGTAGTCATTCCACTTGGCGCGCGCCTCGAGGTCGCTCTCCGAGAACTTCCAATTCTTCGACGGGTCATCGAGTCGAGCCTGCAAGCGCTCGCGCTGCTCGTCCTTGCTGATGTGCAAGAAGAGCTTGAGCACGACGACGTTGTTTTCGGTGAGGTAGCGTTCCCAGGCGTTGATCTGCTCGAAGCGCTCCTCCGCCACCTTGTCTGAGACCAAGCCCAGCACACGGGTGACCAGCACGTCTTCGTAGTGCGAGCGGTTGAACACCCCGATCTCGCCCCGAGCCGGAAGCGCTTGATGGATGCGCCAGAGGTAGTCGTGGTCGAGCTCGGTCGAGGTCGGCTGCTTGAACGGACGGACCCTGCAGCCCTGCGGGTTCAGGCCAGTGAGAACGTGGCGGACGGTACCGTCCTTGCCGCAGGTATCCATCCCTTGCAGTACGACCAGTAGGGCATGGCTGTTCGCCGCGAAGAGCAGGTCGTGGAGCTCGGCCATACGCACACGGTTTTGCCTCGTGCGCAGGTCGGCTGCATCGCGATCCCAACCCATGTCGTCGTTCGGGTCGTATTTGGACAAGCGCACCGTGTCGCCGGGGCGGATGCGTAACGCGTCGACGGACTTCTTCGCCATGGGCGCTAGGTCTAGCGCTCCCAGGGCGGCACGTCCAATGCCCACTTTTTGGCGTCGAACGGTGTCGCGACCAGCAACGCGCGTGCGAGGCGGCGCAGGTATTCGGTCCGCCGCACAATGACCGCACCCAAGCGCTCCGTGTGGTCGTTTGCGACCTGTGCGTCGAAGAGGGCGACGCCGATGGACTGGAGGTGTCGCGCGAGGTAGGCGAAGGCGATCTTCGAGGCGTTTGGCACGCGATAGAACATCGACTCGCCGGCGTAGAGCCCGTTCACCTGCACGCCGTAGAGTCCTCCGACCAGGGCGTCGTCCCGCCAGACCTCGACGCTGTGGGCGTAGCCGCGCTCGTGCAGCTTTCGGTACGTCGCGACGAAGAGATCGCTGATCCATACGCCCGTGTGCGCGTGGCTTTCGGCGCAGGCGCGGATCACGTCGGCAAAGCAGGTATCGAAGGTGACACGATAGCGGTTGGCACGCAGCTCGCGCAGCAAGCGCTTCGACAGATGAATCTTGTCGTACGCGAAGATGGCGCGGGGGTCGGGTGAGTACCAGCGCACCGGAGCGGTCGACCACGGAAAGATGCCGTGACGGTAGGCCTCGAGCACCAGCTCGGGCGTCATCGTGTCCGACACCGCTACCAGTCCATTGGCATCAGCAGTGCTCGGGTCGGGGAATACGTTCGCCATTGCCTACTTGCGCACGCGCGCATGGACCACAACGTCGATGCCAGCGCGCTCGACGCGCAGCGCCTCGAGCTCGATGGCCTCCGAAAGGGTGCCAGCACCGAGACCACCGACGGTACTACGAGCGTCATCGCCACCGATGATGCGCGGCGCGATGAAGGCGACGACTTCGTTGACGAGTCGAGCGTCCATGAAGGCGCCGAGCACCCGCGGGCCGCCTTCGACCAGTACAGTTACGATGTCCAGGGCCGCCAACCGCGTGGTCGCATGGAGCAAGTCGAGCTTACCCGCGCGGAGGGGCAAGCGCTCGACCCGCGCGCCCCTGTCCTCTAAAGCAGATACCCGGTTCGCCGGAGCGTCTTCGCCGACGAACAGCCAGGTCGGTGCGCTCGACTTGGCCGCGAGGGCCATGAGTTTCGACTCCGGTGGCGTGCGCGCTTGGGTATCCAGCACCACCCGCACGGGGTCACGGCCGCCGGGACGGCGAGTGGTGAGCTGCGGGTCGTCCGCCAAGACAGTGCCTATGCCGACGAGGATGGCGTCGCAGGTGTCGCGCAAGACGTGCGCGTAGTCGCGTGAGGCCTCGCTGGTGATCCAACGCGAGGCGCCCAGTCGCGTCGACACGCGGCCGTCGAGTGACTGGGCCATCTTGGCGACCACCCAGGGCATCTTGGTGACGATGAAATGCGCAAAGCCTCGATGCATTTCGGCGCAGGCCTCGGCGAGCAGGCCAACTTCGACGGTGATGCCCGCTTCACGCAGGCGGGCAATGCCCGTGCCGTCGACCAGGGGGTTCGGGTCGCGCATGCCGACGATGACGCGTGCGACCCCGGCGGCGACGAGAGCATCGACGCAGGGCGGGGTGCGACCGTGGTGGCTACAGGGCTCGAGAGTGACGTAGAGGTCGGCTCCGCGCGCGGCCTCGCCCGCCTCGCGCAGCGCCACGATCTCGGCATGTGGCCCACCAGCCGGTGCCGTAAAACCCTGCCCAACGATCGTGTCGCCTTGCACGACGACACAGCCGACATTGGGGTTAGGACGCGTCCGGCCGACGGCGCGCTGGGCGTTGGCTAGAGCCGCCTGCATGAAGACGTCACGCGCCGGGGAACGCATCAGGCCGAATTCGTGGCAGAAAGCGCGGTTTGTAGCAATCCGCCGCGAAGCGCGCGGCAATTTTGACGGATGCGATCGGCGGTGACAGTTTGCCCTTTATGACGGACGTATTGAGCCCAGAGGGTCGCCGCACTTCGGCGCGTGGTCGTCTCCACATGAAGGTGCTGGCCGGGCGGCTCCCCGAGCCGATCTGGGCAATCGACATTGGCCTCGGGGGTCTCAAGGCGGTGTCCCGATCGTTGGTCTTCCCTGGAACCTATCTCGATCTCTCGTTTCGGTTGCCAGGTACGCGCGAGTTGCTTAAGGTCGGCGCCCAGGTAGCAACCCTGGGGGATGCGCCCGGCGAAGAGCCTGGGTCGGTCACGCTGGGACTGCGTTTTTGCAGACTGTCGAAGGGTACCGAGTTGAGCATCTATCGTTTCCTCGACAAACGACGTGGACTCTGGACGTCGCAGGGTGAGTCGAAGCCTGACGAGCAGGTTGCGCGGCCATTCGAAGCGTTGCTCCGCGATGCCTATACCGCGTTGCAGGCATCCGAGCTTCGGGAGCTGGGCTTCGTTTGTACACCCTGGCCGCAGGACCTGAACGCCAAGGTCATCTTGGCCAAGGAAAGCGCGTCGCGCTCGCTTCAATAACGGCGTTATCGAAGCGGCGACGCGCCTAACCCGCTCGAGCGGATGCGGCCACGCCGATGTGGCGATCGGTCGTGAAGCGATTGATGATCTCTGCGGCCATGTCATAGCGGCCGAGCGGGGGCATGATGTAGGCCCCAGCCACGCGCTCACGCAGCGCTTCGAGGGCCTCGCACGCGATGGCGATACCTTCGCGTCTCGCGTCGTCACCCTTGCCCGCTTTGCGCATGCGCTCACGGATGGCATCCGGGATTTGCATGCCCGGAACCTCTTTGTGGAGGAACTCGGCGTTGCGTGAGCTCGACAACGGAAGGATACCCACGAGCACCGGCACGTCGAGACCCACCATAGCCGCGAGTAGGCGGTCCAAGTGCCGAGGGTCGTACACGGGCTGGGTCATCACGAGGTCGGCTCCAGCGGCCACCTTGCGCTTCAAGCGGTTCATCTCGCGCTCGAAGTCCGCGGCGGCGGGTTCGGCGCCAGTTGCAATGACGAAGCGCGTGCGTTCGCCCAGCTCCTTGCCGGAAGGGTCGAGCCCACGATTGAAGCCGTCGGCCATGCGGATGAGGCCAATCGAATCGACGTCGTAGACGGCGGTCGCGTCTGGGTAGTCGCCGAGCTTGGGTGGATCGCCAGTGATGAGCACGAGATTGCGCACACCCAGTGTGTGCGCACCCAAGAGATGAGCCTGCAGGCCGAGCAGATTCCGGTCACGGGCGCAGACGTGCATGAGGGTCTCGACCCCGACGGTCTCTTGCATGCGCACCGCGAGCGCCATGTTGCTCATACGCGCGGTGGCGCGAGGGCCGTCCGCGATGTTGATGACGTCTGCTCCGGCGGAAACCAGCATGCGAGCGGCTTCGAGTGAGGCATCGACCGACAGGCCGGGGTTGGGATTGACTTCGACGCTGAAAACGAAACGCTTGCCAAGCATGCCGCCAAACTGGCTGCGCGCAGCCACCGGCGTCGTGTCGGGCTTGACCACCGGGGCGACCTCGATGACCGAGCGCGATTCGCTGCGCGGCACAACCATGCGGGCGGCTGAAGCGATGCGGGCGACGTGATCGGGATTGGTTCCGCAGCAGCCACCGACGATCTTCACTCCGGCCTTGAACATGCGGCGGGCATAGACGCCAAAGTTCTCCGGTGTCGCAAAGTAAATGAGTCGGTCCTCGATTTTTCGTGGTCGACCCGCGTTCGGCATGGCGCACACGGGGATGCCGGTGGCGACCATCTTCTCGACCAGCTCGAACACGAGGTCGGGGCCATTACAGTTGGCCCCAACGATGGACGCACCCCATTGCTGCATCTCGCGCGCGAGATCGTCTGGGGCAGTACCGTCGCTCACCGTGCCTTCATCGGTGACCGCGACCTGCGCCACGATGGGTAGTGAGGTTTGTCCGCGCGCCGCTTCGATGGCCATCCGCAACTCGGCGACGGAACCGAAGGTCTCGATGACGATGAGGTCGACCCCTTCCTGGGACAACAAGTAGGCCTGTTCCGCGAAAGCGGTTCGTACCTCTTTTTCTCCGCGACGCAGCTCGCCGGCCGCGAGCCCGGACGGACCGATGGAGCCCGCGACGTAGGCTTCATTGCCGGCAACCTCGCGCGCAAGGGCCACACCCGCGCGGTTGATGCGAGCCGTCTGGGCAGCGAGGCTCGAGCGCGACAGGCGCAGACGATTGGCGCCGTAGGTGTTCGTCTCGATGATGTCCGCGCCTGCCGCGAGGTAGTCGCGGTGCACCTTCTTCACCAGCTCGGGCTGGGCGAGGTTGACTTCTTCGAAGTTCCGGTTGGCGAAGACACCGCGCTCGTAAAGGAGGCTCCCGATGGCGCCGTCAGCGGTGAGGCCGCCGGCCTCTACAGCTTGCATGAAAGGTCGTTTCACGATGGAACCACAGCATGCTTGAGCCGCGCCGTCCCCGCCAGTTACCAACGGGCATCGTCGGGCGATTTATTGCCGGCCTTTCCTATCCTTTCGAGGGTTTCGCATTCATCCGCGCCCACAAGCTGTGGCGTGTTTGCTTGTGGATCGTGCTGGTCGATATCGTTGTCTTCGTGTTGCTCGCCGCTGGCGCGGTCGCGCTGGTCAAACCACTGCTCGCGACCGCTGGCACCTATCTCGCGAGTACGTTTGCGGTGCAGTCGGAGTTCGCTGCTGGGCTCGTGACGCTTTTGACCTGGATCATGTGGACCGTGATGATCCTGATCGCCGTGGGGTTGTCTGGTGTCGCGCTCGTGCTGGTGGGCCAGGCGCTCGCGAGCCCCTTCCTCGACACGCTCTCGGAGAAGGTCGAGAGCATCGTCGTCGGTACACCCGAGCTACCGCTCAGCGCATCGCGGATCACGCGCGCCATCTTGATGGGGCTCTCCGACCTCTTCTGGGGGGTGCTCACTTCGGTGAGCGTATACGTCCCGCTCTTCTTGCTCGGGCTCATTCCTGGCGTCGGGACCATCCCGGCCAGTGTCTTGAGCTACACGTTCGCGGCCATGCTTGCGGCGCACGAGTTCGTGGGCCTGCCGCTCACACGTAGATTCGTCAACTATGGCGGACGCTGGCGCGTGGTTCGCCAAAATGGTGCGATAGCGCTCGGCTTCGGGGCTACGACCTTGTTGCTGCTCGTCATTCCAGGAGCAGGTTTTTTCGTGCTGCCCTTCGCGACGGTCGGGGGCACGCTTCTCTATTGTGACCTCGTGGCGAGCGGTCGCGTGAGCGTGAAACCTTTCGAGCTACCGCGCGACGCGGGCTGACTCACCGCTTTCGGGCTAAAGCACGACGTCGATGCCACCGCGGTCACCGAACTGGCCAACCTCTAGCACGGCTGCGTGGCTCGAGAGCTGGCGCTGAATGCCGACGCGCGGACGCAGCGTGAGCTCGAGGTCTGCGACCGGTGAGATGGCCGCATGCGTGTTTTTGCCTTTGGGACCGTCGAGCACCATTCCGTAGGCACGATGCGCGGTCGCGCGGCCACGCAATGAGCCGTCGGGACCGTCGAGCTCGAAGACCCAGCGGTCGGGGCCGAACGACGACTCGGCGCCGAGCAGCGAGCGGAAGGTGTCGAAGCGATAGAACTGTTCGCCGATCTGAAGTCGGCCGAGGGTCGTTGGGACGTGCAGCGCGCCGCCGAGCTTGAAGTCGGCTCCATAGAGCTCGAACGTCGCTGGCTCGTGCTCGTCATAGAAGTGGCTGCAATGCAGCCACGCGAACCGATCGGGGTACTGCGTGCCCCAGACGTGCCCCACGGTTGCGTTCCAGCCGTCGACACGGATCTCGTTTTCACGGGCATCGCGGGTGTGACCGTACTCGTGGGTTGCGTCGGTCCACGCCTCGATGGTGCCGGACGCCTTGGCGAGCGGCATCGAGCTCACCCACTTTGCCGGCAAAATCGCGCCTTGGTAGAGGCGGCGAGAGGGCAGGGGCATGTACGCTGGCATCAGCTCGGTGAGTTGCAGGTTCCAGTTGAGGATGAATCCGTTCCCGCGGACGATGCCGTTCACCCAGCCGTCCTCGATGCTGCTCTCGCCGATGCCGGCGCCCGGACGCTCCGGGTCGAGCAACAGGCGGCTGCGATCGAAACGGTTACTCGCCATGTAGTGCTTGCCCGTCACCGGGTCGATGAACACTGCGGCGACACACCCACCGCGGCGATCGTTGTCGCCAGCAAGTGACAGGCGAACCCACAGCGCCCGTCCGGTGGCTGGGTCATGAGCCTGGAAGTAGTAGGCTTCGACTTGGTCGTGCGAGCCGTTGGGATCGAAGTTTGCGCGATTGTACCACTGCGTTTGCAGAACCGGCGGTTTCATCGGGCGCGAGATTCATCGGCGGGGGGCGGCAGGTCAAGGGCCTTTTGCCACGTGAGGGTTCAAGAGTGGGCCTTTCCCGCAGCCCGTCGCGGGCGACGCCGGGCTCGTCAACGGCCTCGGCGGGATAATTGGCTGTTACCCGAGTGGAGGTGCTACTTTCGACCGCGCGATGGCCCAGCGCTTCGGCCGCTTCTGGCTCCACGAAAAAATCGGACAAGGAGGCATGGCGGAGATTTTTCGCGCCACCATCGGGCCCGATCCGCAGACCTACGCCTTCGACCTGGCCGTGAAGCGTCTTCACTCCGCGCTTACCCGCGACACGCAGCAGGTCGACATGTTCATGACCGAGGCGGACATCGCGAAGTTCCTTCGGCATCCGAACCTCGTGCGCGTCTACGAATCAGGGATCGTCGACGAGCAGGCCTACATCGCCATGGAGTACGTCTGGGGGCTGGATCTCGCGCAGCTCCTCACGCGTCTTCGCGCGCGACGCTTGCGATTTCCGACCGACCTCGCGGTCTTCGTCGGGTTGCAGGTCCTTCGCGGGCTCGACTACGTCCACCGGGCGCGCTCGCCCGGCGGCGAGAGCATGGAGATGATCCACCGCGACGTCACGCCATCGAACATCTATGTGACCTTCGACGGCAAGGTGAAGCTCGGCGACTTTGGCGTGGCGCGCGTCAAGTTTCTCGAGGCGCACGAAGAGCAGCGCATGCTGAAGGGCAAGATTGGCTACATGCCGCCCGAGGTCATCGCGGGGGCGCCGCTCGACCAGCGCGTCGATCTCTGGGGCCTCGGCTGCTCACTCTACGAGATGATCACGGGCCGGCGCGTCTACGATGGGATTTCGGAGGCGGACCTTGCCTACGGGGCCATCCCGCCGCGCATCGTGCCGGCGCACAAGGTCAACCCCGAGGTCGACGCGGGACTGTCGGCGCTTCTTTCGCGCGCTCTGCACATGAAGCAGCGCAAGCGACCTCGAGATGCAGTGGCGCTGTACCGCGACCTCAAAACCTACATGGTGGAGTCGGGCATTCGTGTTGACGCCGACGCGCTCGGTCGCTTCGCGCGCGCGGTCACTGGGATGAGCGTCAGCATGGCGTCGCCGCGCATCGGTCCGACCACCAAGACCTTCAATGCCCCGGCCTACGAGTCACCGGTTGGGATGTCCCTTACGCAGCGCATCGAAATCGCGCGCCGTCGGCGCATGGTCGTGCCGATGCTCATGGCGGTCCTCGTGGCGCTCGCGCTCTACGCTGGCTGGATGCTCGGGCAGCGCACCCAGGACCCTCCGAAAGTGCCGCCCAAGCAGGGTGCGAGCGGCTAGAGCGATTCGCGCACCTCGCCTAGGCGAGCAGATTGATGAAGTTCACAATCTGCGATGCACCGTTGCGCGAGGCGATCATCTCGATGCGCGTCCCGACTCTCACGAAACCGGCCTCTTCGAGGACAGGCGCGTCCTTTGTATCGACCAAGATCTGTGTTCGATCGACGCGGTGTTCGCGATGAACGCGGATGGCATCGTGAGCGAGAGCGACCAAAGCGTCGCGTCGAGCCGGCGCGTCTTTGCGCGTCGGGTAGAGCCGGGCGAGCTCGGTGTAGCCAGGGAAAGAAACGCCCTGGGTCGTCACCTCGACCAGCGCGAAGCCATTGGGGCCACTCGGGCTAAATGACATGCGCACCAGGCGCTGACGGACGATGCCGACGTTGCCGTAGAGACGGTGGACCTTGTTCAGGCGGAGATCATCGGGATTTCCCATGTCGAATGCACTCCGCTCAAGCGGACGAACGACTTCGCGGGCTCGCTCGGCGATCCATTCGAGGTCGCCGGTGGCCGCATCTTGCACGTCATGCACGGAGCTTGTGGGTCGTTGCGGCTCACCAAAGAGAACACGTTCTACCCAGTAGATTCCGTTTTCGTCAGGCGGCATGGCGCGCAGGCGCGCAAGACCCATGCGCGAACGCTCCGGATCGACGAGCGCGTGCAGATGGGCGAAGTCCTTGCGACGCAAGGCCGCTTCGACGAGTGGCACCACCAGCTGATCGGCGGTGAGAGACTGGCTGGTCTCACCAACACAGACGTGTTGCATGCTCCACGTCGCGTTGTAGGTACGGAGGAGCTCGGCGGTTCCGTAGATGGTGTCGTCGCCGCCGCCCACCACATGGATGACGAGGTCGCGCGCTCGGCTGAGCAAGTTGCGCCGCACCGGCTCGATCTTGGCGATCGTCGGCGTCATCGCCGCGTGAGAGCGCGCGAACATGCCGCATTTCTCGAAAACCGGCCAAAGGCGGGGGATGTCCCCGACGGTCGCCGGGCGGACCTGAGGATGCAGGTTGCTGTCGACGAACGCCTCGAGCACCTTGCCGCTCGCGTCGGGCATCGAAACGAACTCGATACCCACCATGACGGTCGATCCGCTTGGGCGAACATTGCGCACGACGCCACGCGCGTGGACGGTTCCAGAGGGCAGGCTCACGACGACCGTTGGAAGCAACATGCCGACGATGAGGCCGTCATCAGCAGCGCCAGAGAAAGCAAGGCCTCGCGCGGACAGGTCGACGAGCGGGCGCTGACGCATGGTTTTGGTGAACGGCGACTCGAAGCTTACCTCGAGATTCGGCGGCAAGGTGCGCACTCGGCCGCCGACGCGATGACGCCAAACCGCGAGTCGCGTCGGCAAGTCGAAGCGCAGCGATACACCGCCGTTTTCGGTGAGCTTGGCGACGAGGGACAAACGCGTGCCATATGACTCGCCACGCAGCTCGCAGGTGGCGCCGGTCTCGAGCGCGGTCGACTCGCCTTCGGTGACGCGCACCGAGAGCTCACCGAGCTCACGGGAGAATCGGGTGATCTCGACAGTCGCGAGGCCACGCGGATTGTTGTCGCCTGTGGCATGCACCCGCAGCGTCGCCTTGGCGCGGACGAGGTTCGTCACCGTGTCGGCGACGATCGCGGCGTCGCTGTAGGTGTCGACGACCGGCTGCGACGGCTCGGGGCTGTCGAGCAGCTCGAGTCGCATGCCGACCTTGAGGCCGAAGCCGCCGTCTTCCAGCGGCATCTGGCTGACATCGCGGACCGTGGCCTGACATTGGAGGGTGCATTCGCCCTTCACGAAGAAGCGGACCCGCGGCAAGAACGCTCCCGGCGCGATATCTGCGCGTTGGGTGCGCAGGAGGATCGCGACGCCGTGGGGACCGAGGTCGAGCAGCGGCTCGAGGCGCTCTTCGCCAGAGGGCAGGGCGACAAGCACGAAATGGTCCCCGGCGAGGGTTACGCGCTCGAGCTCGCGACGGTCGTTTCCTGAAACCCGGCCGGGCGATTCCGCTTTCACGTCGATTCTCCAGGTCTCGGGCAGCGACAAGCCAAGTAGCGATGTGTATACCCTGCCCGGCGACAGCCGCAATTACAGATCCTTGACAAGCTGCTTAGCGAATCTCTAATTTGATGAGGTTTTTGAACACCGCTCATGCGACGCGACTATTACGAAGTTTTGGGTGTCGAGCGCTCGGCGAGCGACAAAGACATCAAACGGGCTTACCGCAAGCTCGCCATGGACTTCCATCCCGACCGCAACCCCAGTCCGGATGCGGAAGAGAAGTTCAAGGAGGCTTCGGAGGCTTACGAAGTCCTTTCCGATCCGCAAAAGCGGTCTATCTACGATCGCTCTGGCTTCGACGGATTGCGGGGCTCTGGCTTCAGCGGCTTCCAGGGGGTTGGCGTCGAGGATATTTTCTCCTCGTTCGGCGACATCTTCGGTGACCTCTTCGGCTTTGGTCAGCGCGGGCGGCGCGGTGGCGCTCAACGTGGCTCGGACCTGCGCTACGACCTTACGATCGACTTCGAAGAAGCGGTCTTCGGCACCGAGAAGACCATCCACGTCGACCAGCTCGTCGCTTGCGAAACCTGCACCGGCACCGGCGCCGCGCCGGGCTCGAAGCTCACCACCTGCGCGACCTGTCAGGGGCGCGGTCAGATCGTCCACGGTCAGGGCTTGTTTCTCATCAGCACCACGTGTCCTGCCTGCCAAGGGCGTGGTGCGACCCAGTCCGATCCGTGCGCCGATTGCGCCGGCTCGGGCCGCACCCGCGCCCGTCGTGAGGTGAAGGTCCGCATCCCGGCGGGCTTCGATGACGGCATGAGTCTGCGTTACGCGGGCGAAGGCGAAGCCGGCCCGCGCGGCGGCGCGCCCGGCGATTTGTATGTTGCCGTGCAGGTTAAGCCGCACGCCACGTTGCGTCGTGAAGGCAACGAGCTCATCGCTGAGACGCCCATCAACATGGCGCTCGCCGCGCTTGGCGGTGAGATCACCGTCAAGGGCATCGACGGCGAGGAGACGGTCGAGGTCCCCAAGGGCACCCAGTTTGGCGACGTCGTCACCATCAAGCGCAAAGGCGTGCCGCATTTGCGCGGCAATGGCCGCGGCGACCTGCATGTCGTGTTTCGCGTCGAGATCCCGAAAAACCTGACCGCGCGTCAGCGAGAGCTTCTCGAAGAGTTCGCGGGTATCGTGTCGAAGAAACGCCGGTTGTTCTCTTAACCGCCACGCGTTAGCTTCGACATTCAAGGGGGCGCGGTGACTGAGTCGATGGCGGCGGTGCTGGCCGGCAAACGCTTGGTGCTGGTCACCGGCAAAGGCGGTGTCGGCAAGTCGACGTGCGCGGCCGCTATTGCGGTGGCCGCTGCGCGCGGAGGCAAGCGTGTGCTGCTCGTCGAGCTAGGTGCGCGCCCGGTCGCTGGGGAGCTACTCGACGGCGTCCCTCCGGACCACGAGCCAACGATCATCGCAGCGGCACGTTTCCCCTCGCTCTGGGCTTGCCGCCTCGATGAGCGTCGCGCCCTGCAAGAGTACTTGCTCGAGACACTGAAGCTCAAAGGACTAGTCAAGCTCGCGACCGAGAACCGCGTGCTCGCGCGCTTGTGGCAAGCAGCGCCTTCAGTCGACGAGATGTCGATTTTGAATGCGTTATGGCGGTTCGAGACCGAACGCGACCCAGGGGGCCGGCCGCGGTTCGACCTCATCGTCGTCGATATGCCGTCCACGGGGCATGCCTTGTCGATGTTGGGCGTACCTCGGGGGGCGTTGGCCATGATCCGCGGTTCGTCCCTCGCGGCGCGTGCGCGTGACATCGACGCCATGCTGCATGACACGAACCGAACCGCGATTTGCATCGTGACGTTGCCAGAGGAGCTTCCTGTCAACGAAGCAGTGCAGCTCGCCGACCGCTTGCAGCGCGAGCTCGAGCTGAGCTCGACGCATGTGCTCATCAATGGCGTCGCGGCGGACGTGTTCGACGAGGGGGAGCGTGCGACCATCGAGCGCCTGGCCGAAGAGGACAGCACAGCGCGACGCCTGTTCGTGGCAGCGCGTCGACGCATGTCCATGGTTTCTCAGCAGGCGAGACGGATTGGTGAGCTCAAGGAACGCCTACAAGCCCGCTTTCATCACATCGCCTGGACCCGGGCGCGTGGCGTCGGTCTCATCGATTCCATTGCTGACGCTCTGACACGCGCGTGAGCTCTTCTCTGGTCGAGCTGGCGGCTGGGCGGCACGTCATCCTTTGTGTCGGACCCGGGGGGGTAGGCAAGACCACGACGAGCGCGGCTCTTGCGCTGGCGGCGGCGGAGTCGGGCCGACGCGTTGTGGTGCTCACGATCGACCCCGCTCGCCGGCTTGCCGACGCACTGGGGGTTGTCGTCGGCAACACCCCGAGCCGTGTCGACCTCGGCTCCGAGGTGAAGGGGGAGCTGTGGGCGGTGATGCTCGACCAGTCGAGTACTCTGGACGATCTCATCAAGCGCATCGCGCCGACGCCCGCGACAGCGGACCGCCTGCTGGGGAACGTGATCTATCGACAAATGTCGCGCGCCCTCGCTGGAACCCTCGAGTACACGGCGATCGAGAAGCTCTATGATCTTCGCGAGCGTCACGGCTTCGACCTCGTCATCGTCGACACGCCGCCGTCGAAGAACGTCGTCGATTTCATCGAGGCACCCGAGTGGTTGCTGCGTTTCCTCGACGAGCGGATCTTCAAGTGGTTCACGCTGCTCGGTGGTGGCGACAAGGGCGGCGTTGCCCGGTTGGTCTTGCAGCGTACCGCGCGTGCGGTCGGAGATGTTCTCGGCAAGGTCTTCGGTGACGCCTTCGTGAACGACTTCAACGCTTTCGTTCGCGACCTCGAGGGTATGACAGCCGAGCTGCGCAAACGCGCCGCCAGCATCCAGTTGCTCTTGCGGTCGACCGAAAGCGGCTTCGTGGTGGTGACGACGCCCGATCCGTTCGTGCTCGCTGACGCCGTGTTCCTGCGCAACGAGCTTGGCAAGCGGGCCTTGAGCTTCACGGGGTTCGTGGTGAATCGCGCGAACGTGGGGTCCGGCGTCGAGAGCCCCGAAGCGGTCGCGAAGCTGGTCGAGAATGTCATTGGTGATGCGCTCGCGAAGAAACTGGCCGCGACCGCGCTCGAGATGAACGCCCGCGCCCGCGAAGACGCCGCGGCCGTCAATCGGCTCCGTCGTGACGCCCGATGGGAAGGCTACGTTGGGGTCGTACCTCGCGAGGTCGAGGAGATTCACGACCTCGCTGCGCTGCGCGCGCTGGCTCGCCACCTCTAAACCAGCCGGCGAAAAGCGCGCACCGGTTACGCGGCTTGGTTATGATGGACGCCGATGAAAACGATATGCCTGTTCGTGCTCGCCTTGATGGCCCAGGTGGTTGCTTGCTCAAACCCCGACAAGCCGGCGCAAGCTGGCGCGGGAGCACGTGGGGCCGAGCTTGCTCTGCCTGCCGCGCCCGCGACCGTCACGCTTGATTCGGGCGGCGGTCAGTCCCTCGTTCTCGAGCTTGGGCCTGACGGGACGGTGTCTTCCGGCGGTCGCGAGCTCGCGCGGCTCAGCGGACCGACTCTTCTCGTCGCCGGCAAACCGGTGATGAGTCTCACGGCGGACGGTTTGTCAGTCACCGCGGGTGGAGCAGCCGTGGGTTCCTTCGCGCAGGATAGCCTCACGATCGCAAACGGCGGGCGCCTGTCCATCGCCGACGACGGCACCCTGACGATGGTCGCTTCGGATGGTGCCGTGGTCGGTAAGGGAACGACGCAAGGCTTCGCTGAGGCGAAGCGGACAGCCTTGTTCCTGGTCGCCGCCTGGCTCCTGCCGGTTGGGGAGTCGGCAAGCTCGACCTCTCCCGTGCCCTGAAGTTGCTCACGGCAGGACGCACGCTCGGGCGATCGTCCAAGCCGCGTTGACGTGCGTGACCAAGAGCGACGCTCTTGGGCCTAACGCACGCCGATAGGGTGCGAGCTGTAAGGTATTTGCTTCGTGCCGGGAACGAACGTGCGCGACAGATTCATCGTGGTCGTCATGGCGAAGCGCCGGAAGTAGTCATCATAGCGCAGACGGAAGTAGCCGTCTGGGCCGTCCAGTGTGCCGTCGCCGTCGCGGTCGACGTCCGCTTGGTATTCGGACGAACGACCCTCGATGAGGCGCTCGGTGTTGCGCAAGACGACATAGGGGATGCCGTTTTCGACGACGGTATCCATGACCGCGTACACATGGTTGTTGCGCATGCCGTAGTCGCGGCGGAACGCAGCGTCGACCGCCTGCTGCGTCTCGCGGGTCGCCGGCTGATCGGTGATCGCCACGGTCGGCACACGATTGGCCACGGCGCGCTGCACGTCGGCGAAGACCGCTTCAGCGGTGCTCTTTGCGTGGCTGGTCGTGTCGCTCAAGTGCCCGGTGAGCTCGCGCATCGCGATGTCAGGGTAGCCGCTGTAGATGGCGCCGTAGCCTCCCTTCCATTGCGCGTACGCCTTCTCGAGGACGGCACCCCAAATCTCGCGCGGCTCGGCGGGGTTGGCGGCGTATGCCATTGATGTCAGCGTGCTCGCGTATTGCGCGAGGTCACCGACCTTCTCGCGGTACCATGCGCGCTCGCCACTCGCCGCCATGTAGAACTCGTCGTCGACCGTGATGTCGACCGGCCCGTCGTTCCCGATGAAGCGTACAGTATAGGTGCCATCGCGGTTGTCGGTGATGAGCCGCTCGATCATCTCGGGACGCATCTCGGCGATCGAAAGGATCGGCCCGATGAAGTAGCAGTCTCCGGCTCCAATTTGGTCGAGTGCGCTCGACTTGATGCCATCGATATAGAGTCGTGCCCCGGGAATGCGGCGCAGGACCAACGTGCCACGTGCTAGCTCCTGCGCGTGATCGGGTGTCGGCGCTGGGTCCGGGATCTGTCGCGTGGTCTCCGAGGGTCCGTCGACCTCGATGGGTGCGGCTGGTGGCACGCGCGCGCTCGCGCCCGCACCGAGACGCGTGGTCAAGTTGCCCTGCACGATGGAAACGTCGTCTCCTCTCACGTGGACGGTCCGGTCGGCCGGTGTCGCGAGAACTGTTGCGCCGGCGCCCAGCGTATAGAGGTCGGGTGCCTCGAACTTGTAGCCGATGGCGTCGGCGCCGCTACGAATGCGAATGCCATCGATGTCGATGAGGCTGTTCGGAGCGAGCCCTACGACTTTGCCATCGCGGACGACCGCGGCACCGGCGAGCAAGTGACCCGGCTCCCCCCGGTGACCCAAGAGGGGCTCATCGTTGTTGCGCTGCAGGTAGGTCGTCGATGCATCGTAGGCGAGCGACCCATCGAGCATGCCGGTGATGACGCCGTCGCTGACGAGGAGGGTGACGCGTCCGGAGCCGCGGGCTACCTCGGTGCCGTCCGGCATGAGGGCGTTGTTCAGGTCCAGACGTACGACCCGTCGCGCGCCGGTCGCGGCGTCGCTCGGGACCATGGGAATCTCGAGGGCGACTCCGTGAACAGTGAAGACACCGCGCGACAGCCGCGTTTCGTTGGGGTCCGTCAGCGACCGTCCGGGGACGGCCAGCCTCTCGCCGATCTCGCGAAGCGTGGAGTCGAGCTGGACGGGTGCACCTGGAGATACGAGCTCGACACCGACGTTAGGAGTCGTGCCTGTGAGTCTTGCCAGGGCAGCGCGCGCCTCGGGGCTAAGTGTTCGGGGGTCGGGTCCCGACGCCGGCGCGTTGGTCTCCGAATACACCTCGGCAGAGGCCAGCAGATGAGGCTGGCCGCTGGTCTGCAACGCGACGCGCATGGCTCGGTTTTCGGTCGTCGAGCCTCGAAGTTGCCCATCGAGCCACGGTGTCAGGGTCCGCCGCCGAGGTCCCTTACACTAGGCACACCACCTAGCCTAGTTTTGGCCGTGAACACGCGAGACGGAGTGGCGAGAGCCGGGGCTAGGTGGTGAAAAGCTCAGGGATGTTGCCGGTGACTTCTCCCAGCGTGTTGCCGGTATAGCCGGCCGCCTGCATCGCGGAGAGAAAGACCTGCGCCGGGTGGGCTCCGCTCGTGCGGATGTGCTTGCCTGGCATGAGACCTCCGGCGCGTCCCGCGACCAGCGCGACCATGTTTTCGGTGGAATGCGTTTGGTTGTCGGTAACGCCGTCATTGAGCTGACGGCCGTGGCCGCCCTCGGGTGCAAAGACGATGGCGCAGTTGTCGATGAGCTTGCCGCCCCCCTCGTCGGTTTCTTTGAGCTTGTTCAACAGATACGCATAGCGCGCGATGTGCCACTGCAGGACGAGGCTGACGGCGAACTGTCCCCGCGTGTCGTCGTCGCCGTTGTGACCGACCTCGTGAAGGTCGGCGCGGATCGGATAGCCGAGGCTCGTCGTGATGCCGAAGACGTTCATGTGTGACTGGAAGGTCGTGAGCTGGAGTGATGCCGAGCGCGTCAGGTCGCACTTGAATGCGAAGTGGATGAGATCGGCGAAGGCCGTGGCGCGCTCTTCTTCGCCGCTGTAGCCCGTGTTGGTGCCGATCGTGCCGGAACCCGAGCCCGCGTTGTCGCCGCCGATGGGCGGATCGGTGGGAACGGTCCTCGGTGGCTCGCAGGCGTCGATGCCGGATGTGGACAGGTCAGCGATACGTTTTTCGAGCGCCACGACCTCGTCGAAGTGCGCTTCGAGGCGACGGCGGTCGGCAAGGCCAACGCGGGTGAGAAGACGCTGCCGGCGATCGGCGACGAGATCGAGAACGCTCTTGCGGGCGCGATTGTTGAAGGCAATGGCGGCGTTTTCGCCTGGGTCGCCTGTGGGCACGGCGCCTATCATCGCGTTGAAGGCTACCGACGGTTGGGTCTGGGCGCCGACGGGCTGATTGTCGCCACGGTATGAGATGTACTGTCGACCCGAGAAGTCGTAGCCCGAGATGTAGAAGACCGGCTGACAGCGATAGGTCAGCGTGTCGATCGGTGTCTCGGCGCGATAGAGGTCGGCGATGTGCTGGTCGGGGGTCTTGCCGCGGGCCCGGAAGTTCGCCGCGTTCGAGCGCATGCCGGAGAGGAACGGTCCAGCGGCGCCGCCGTGGAAATCGCGATAGGCGCCACCCGCGGGAACGTCTGCGGAAGCGGACGAGGTCGTGTTGTACGGAATACGCAGGCGCGAAACGACGCTGAAGTCCGACTGGAGCGCGGCGAGCGGTTGAAGCGGTGTGGTGAGTGCGTAGCCTGCACCCGTCGCCGCTGGTTCAACGAAATGTTCAGCGGTCACGTTGGCGCCGTTGATGCGCTGCTGATTCTTGGCCCAGTTGTCGCCGCCGATCGACTGACCGGCGAAAACGAACGCATACCGTTTGGGTAGTGCACCACCGGTTTGGGCGAACGCCGTCCCGTTGTTGTTGAGCATGATGTCGAGCAGCGGAAGGCCCAACATCAGGCCGCCGCTACTGCGCAAGAAAGCGCGTCTGTTTAAGCGGATGCTCATGTCAGCCTCACTGCGCCGGCTCGCGCTTCTGCGCGAAAAGGTCATCGCTCACGAAGTCGAGTAGCATGCCGCGAAAATCGTAGCCGCTTGCCGCGAACCGTTGCGTCGCGCGCTCGACCTGCGGCAGCTCATCGCCAGTGAGCGGCCGACCGATGGCGAAGCTGTACATCTGCTGCGTCACGCAAGCATCGAGAGTATGCGAGCTGATGAGCATGTCCGCGAGCTCCTTGGGGCCAGAGAAGCTACCGATGCCGATGATTTCGCCGCGGCCGTCGATCGTACACTCTTCGTAGCCGTCATCATGCGTGCGGTAACGGCCCGCCATGTCGTAGTTCTCGAGCCCGAAGCCGATAGGGTCGAGGCGTCCGTGACATGCGGCGCAGCTCGCGCTCTCTCGGTGCTGGGCGTAGCGGTTGGCTTTGCAGGGACTGCCGTCCGTCGATGAGGGCGGTGCATCGACGTTTGCGTCGGGTGGTGGCGGCAACACCTCTTCGCAGAACAAGCGTGTGCGCACGAAGATTCCACGCTGTGTGGGGCTCGTGTCGCTGAACTTCCCGAAGGTCGATAGCACGCTGCCGTGCGAGAGGATGCCAGCCCGGCCGCCAGCGCCGTACTCGACCCAGGCGGGGGTGCCGCCCGGAAGGGGGAGGGCGTAGTTGGTCGCGAGCGTTGCATCGATGAACGTCCGTGACGATGTGAAGAGCTCGCGGTAGTCGCGTGCATTGTCGAAGACGACATCATCGATGAGGGCGGTTGTCTCACGCGCGAACGCCTGCGCTAGCGCCGGCGGGTGGGGAATGGCGCGATAACCGAGCCACATGGAGTGGAAGCGCTGAACTTGGGCGCGTGCGCGGGAGTCGGCCAGCATACCGCTCGCTACCGAACGACGCGTCTGTGCGTTCGCGAGGCCGCCGGCGTCCGCAATCGCGAGCAGCGCGTCGTCGGGCGCTTCCCCCCACAAGAGAAACGCAAGTCGTGTCATGATTTCGTGGTCGCCGAGCTGCGTCACGCGTGGCTTGTCGGTCGGCACGCCGACCTCGACCCGGTAGAGCATTTCGGGGTCCTGCAGCATGGCGCGGATCACGAGTGCGACCCCGGTGTAGAAGTCGTTTGTGACCCCAGACACGGACTCGGTCGCGTAACTCTGCAGCGCAGCGTAGTCGTCGATCTCGTCCGTGCTTAGCGGGCGCCGCAATGCGCGCTTGCCGAAGCGTGCGATGAAGTCGCGCATGCAGACCGTGTCGCCCGCGCCCGTGGGTGTGCAGCCAACGATGGCGTCACGGTGGTCCGTCATCGCGCGCGCGGCGACGTCCGCGGCCATCTGATCGAGAGCCTCGATGAGGGCACGTGACGGCTGCTGTTGCACGTAGTCGTTGTCGTACGGGGTGAAGAGGTCGGGGGTGAGGAAGCGCGTCGCTGGCGAGGTGGTGTCGCCGACGAGAGCCTCGATGGTTCGGTCGAGCTCAACCAGGCTCAGACGCCGCGCGACGCTCTCGAATACGATGGGTGCCGCCACGGGCGCCCCCAACGTGTCGCCAATGGTGCCATCGCTGCAGGCGAAGCCGGCCAGAACCACGAGCATGGGAAAGCGTGACCGCATGTTAACCCACCAGGCGAAGCAACAACCGTGCACAAACGCAAAATCAGCCACTTAGACCGCGCAAGAAGCGACCAGGAACCTTCTTGGGCCGCGGCGCCAACAGAAAATCAAAGACTTACGGGCGCGTCTGACGGCAGCCTGACGGTGACCGGGAACCTTCTTCGGGGTGGCCACCCCTCAGGTTTTCGTGGGTTGTTAGCCACAGATCTCAGGGCACGGGTACCAGCGCCACGAACTGCGGCGCGTCGCCCGTTGTGACCGTGCTCCGGTGGGTCAAAAGCCCCGTCGCGACATCGACCGAGAACACGCTGACGTTGTCGCTGTCCTGGTTCGCCACGAAGAGCCAAGCTCCAGATGCATCGAGCGAGAAGTGACGCGGTCTCGCACCACGCGTGTCTTCGTCGCCTATCAGGGTCACAGCGCCGTCGCTTGCGACCCTGAAGATAGCGATGCTGTTGCGGCCGCGATTCGACGTGTAGACGAAATCGCCGCTCGGTGCGACCTGCACCTCGGCGCCGCTGTTCGCAGCAGTGAAGCTCGGTGGCAACGTGCTCACCGGCTCGTCGGCGTCGGTGAGCGTTCCATCGGCCGCGATGCGGAACGCGACCAGCGTCGAGTTGAGCTCGTTAAGCACATATGCAAGTGGTTTGGATGGATGGATGGCGATGTGGCGGGGCCCCTCGTTGCCCGCGCCGACATCGAGCGAAACGTCCGAGATCGGTGTGAGGCTCTGCGACGCGAAGCTGAACTGAGCGACCTTGTCGTCTCCAAGGCAGGGCACGTAGACGACGTGGTTGACGGGGCCCTCCACGATGGCGTGGGCGTTCTGCCCCGCGTCGAGCGTCTGTTGAGTGGACTGCAGCGAGCCGTCGGTGTTGAGCGGATATACGCGCACGGTGCCCTCCCCATAGTTCGCGAGGAAAACGTAGCGTTCGCTCCGGTCGAGGCTAATGTGCGCCGTGCCTCCGCCTGTCGGCCGTGTCTGCCCCAGCGGAGTTAGCGACGCGTCGCCCGCCATCGCGAAGGCGCGCACCTCCTGACCGGCTTCGTCCGACACGTAAGTGACTCTGCGCGTCTGGGAGATGGCAAGGAACGACGGGTTCGTCCCGGCGGGTGTGGTGCTCTCGAGCGTCAGAGTCCCTGCTGCTACGTCGAAGCGAAAGCGCTGCAAACCGCCACGACCACTGACGTACGCGAACCGGTCTACGGGAGGCGCCGGGTCTCCCTCGTCGCCGGGCATGCCTTCATCGCCAGGTGTGTCACCGATATCGTCGCTCGGTTGGGGACCGTCGTCGGCCTCAATGTCGCGGTCGGCGTCGCCGCGACTCTGCGGATCACCACCCACGCTGGACGAGCACGACAGGACGAGCGTCGAAAGAAGTAACCCGCGCAGCTTACGCATGCGGGGGTGCGTATCACATCTTCGTAGGGCTACTGGAAGCGCGCCGCGCCATCCACAGAGCGATCTGTTTGCGCCGGGCGTTGCTCAGGGAGTCGAACCGCAGGCGCATGGCGATAGCGGGACCCTGAGAAACAAGCTCGACCACGGTAGCGCGGGCCGCGATGCTGTCGACTTCGCCGTCGAGGGTCACGACCACGTCGACTTCATTGCCGGGCCATACGGGAGTGGCAACGCACATGCAGCCCCCGAAGGAGATGTCGATGCCGTTCGAGACCTCGCCGTCGACCTCAACGGTAAACCCTGCCTGCGCCCGTGGTACGAACCGTCGATTGCCGGCGCCGGTGTACGGTGCGGTGATGGGCAGCTCGAGCACTGGAGTCGGCGACGGGCTGCTGTCAGCTAGGTAGCGCAGGGCAGACGACATGGCGGAGTCCTCCAAGGAGAACCTCGCCCATGCGCGCCGTGTTGTAAAAAAATCGGCCGAGAAAAAGGTGCCCGCCACGTACGCGGCAGCGGACAGAGCAGGCGTCTCGGTGCGTAGCTAGTTCGCGAGGTCAGTATACTCGGCGCGTGTCGGAATGACCTGTACGTCAGCGGCGCTCGCATCGAGGACGCTGATGAGTGAGCCGCCCGTCCAGCTCTCGGCGAGCCAGCCATAGGCCTGGTCGCTGCTAAGCAGCCTGATGACGTCTCCCCCGTCGGGCGCGAAGACGTAGAATCCCGAGGCACTGGATGGGCCAGTCTCGTCCGCGAGCATAATGACGCTGCCGTCCGGCTCGACCCGCAGGCGATAGAAGTCGTTTCCCGACTCGGGCGCGAACACCGCAGACTCTGCGGCTCCGGTATCGCGGTTCAACCAGACGAATCCGTTCTCGGAGGCCGCCAACAAGCGGAAGTACGCTTCTCCAACGACGAAACGAAAACCGTCTGCGGGCAAGGTGAGCTGCGTGATGGCACCGTCTGTGACGGCGACCGATTGAATCCAGCGGTTCTGCTCACCATCGTCCGCCGATACATACAAACGGTCACCTTCGAAAGAGAACTCGGCGTATGGGGTACCCACAGGATAACGCGACGCCTGAACGGGAGGTCGCACCTCGACGCCCGATGGCGTGAACAACTCGATGTAGTAGACGTTTTCGATGGACTCCTTCTCGGCCGTCAGCACGGCGATGTTGCCGTCGGGATTGCGCGTCACGGCTCCCAACGGGATGTGCGCGAGGGGCATGGTTGGCGAGAGGTTCAGCCCGGTATCGCGGTCGACCAGCGCGACGAAATTGTTGCCGCCAGCGACCTGCTTGTATTGCACGACAATGTCTTCGGTTGCGCTCGTCCAGGCTGCGTCGAAGACGAAGCGGTCCTCGGGATTGGACGAACCGGCAATGCTGTGGCGCGTCCAAACGAGGACCGGACCGGGATCGATTGCTGCCATGCCACCCGCGTCGACCGTCAGGTAACGGCGTTGTCCGATGCCGCCTCGTAGCTCGCCCAACGTGCAAGAGAAGCCCAGGTTGATCTCGGACAACAAGCTACCAGCGCTGTCGTGACGCTGCAGGGAGGTGCCCTCGCACGAGAGTAGCTCGCCTTCGACGTCGGACGGCCAGAACCTGCTAACCCCTGGCGCGGTGGGAAAGCCCCGCAGTGTCGGTATGTAAGTGAGCGGGTAGGGCGTCGACTTCACGCGCTCGCCGTCGCACACCGCCTCGACCGTGATCTCGACGGCCACGGGCAGGCCGAACGCCTGGGCGGTCAATGCAGACGCGGGCACGTTGATGATGAAGCGACTACCGCCAGCGAAGGTGAGCGGCTCTGGCGCGTCCACCGTAGCAAGAGTCCGACCCTCGGCTGATGCAGTTGCTGGCCCGGCGATACGCGAGCAGTCGTCGATATCGACCGCAAGCCCGACGTCGCCACCGAGCGAGGATGCGAGGGACAACTCGGCGTCGATGGACAGCGCGGTCCGCAACTCCTCGTCGCTACCCCCGCAGGCGCTGCCTACGAGCAAGGTAAGGATAACGGTAGCGCGCCTCATTCGATGGTCAACGCGCGTTGGAACTCTTCGGGATTCGTCGACGCCATCTTCGCGACCTCGAAAGCGACCTTCTTTTGCTGGAAAAGGTCGATGAGGTGCTGGTCGAAGGTCTGCATACCGTAGAGGTCGCGTCCGTTCGCCATGTGATGGGGGATCTCGTTGAGCTTCTCGGGGTTGCGAATGCACTCCTGGATGGTGCGCGTGACGCGCATGACCTCGACCGCAGGTACACGCGACTGACCGTCTGCGGTGGGAAGCAAGCGTAGCGACACGGTCGCCTTGAGTGACTCGGCGAGCCGCACGCGGGCCGCGTCGTGATCTTCGGGAGGGAACAACCCGACGAAGCGTTGCACCGTCTTCATGGCGTCGGGCGTGTGAATCGCGCTCAAGACGAGGTGACCCGTCTCCGAACCCTTCAGGCAAATTTCGGCGGTCTCGTAATCACGGATCTCGCCGAGCATGATGACGTCGGGGTCCTGACGCAGCGCCGCGCGTAGGGCGTCCTTGTAGGTCTTGGTGTCGCTGCCGACCTCGCGCTGGATGAAGAGGCTTTTCTCCTTCGGGTAGAGAAATTCGATCGGATCTTCGATTGTGACGATGTGCGCGCGTCGTGTCTGGTTGATGCGCTGGAGCATGGCCGCGAGCGTCGTCGATTTGCCATTGCCGGTGGCGCCGGACACCAGGATGAGCCCTCGTCGGATAACGCAAATGTCCGCTAAACCGGGCGGCAGGTTGAGCTGCTCGAACGACCGAATGGTCAGCGGAATGACGCGCAACACCACGCCGACACAGCCACGCTGCCAGAAGACGGTGGCACGAAAACGGCTGACGTTCTCGATGGCATACGTGATGTCGCGCTCGACGTGGGTCTCGCGGAAGGTATTGAAGTCGCCGCCCAGCAAGATCTTGGCGATGGCCTCGGTGTCTTCAGGCTTGAGCGCCGCGTATTTGGCTGGAAGCAGGTCGCCTTGCAGGCGCAGGTGGGGAGGGTGACCGACCTCGAAGTGCAGGTCGCTGATGCCGCGCTCCACTCCGAACTGAAGGATACGGTCGAATGTGGCGCGATCGAGAGTGGCGTCGGTATGCAATGCAGCTGTAGACACCCTTCGAGGATATCCAAGGTTGTGGCACGCCGCCATAGCCGGTGACGATGGGCAGGACGATGAGGCTACGCGTTGGTGGTCACGCGCCCGATTTCGCTGTCACCGCGGCCGATGGCACGCCTTCCGACGACCCTCTACGACCACATCCCGTACGCGGCGATCGCGAGTTTCATCGCCACCTATCGTTGACGGTGCGTCCGATCTCGCGCAGCCTCAATGACGGCCATGGCGGAACGCCTCGGAGACTATCGTCTCGAATACCTCGTGGGTCGCGGCGGCATGGCCGAGGTCCATCGCGCTGTGGGCGTCGCGGGTCCGAACAAAGGGCGGGTCGTCGCCATCAAGCGACTTCTTCCCCAGCTCGCCGCTGATCCGATCTTCGTCGATGCCTTCGCTAGCGAGGCTGACGTCTCGCGCGCCCTCCGGCACCCCGGCATCATTGGCGCGATCGAGACCGGTATTCAGGGTGACACCACGTTCATCGTCATGGAGCTCATCGACGGCCATGACCTCGCGCAGGTGATCCAGGCGGCCGCTGAAAAGGGAGCGACGCTGCCACCGACCCTGTGCTGTTACGTGGCGCACGTCGTGGCGCTCGCGCTCGACTACGCCCACCGACTCCGCAGCAAGAGCGGCGAGCCCATGGGGCTCGTGCACTGCGACGTTTCGCCAGCCAACATCTTCATCGGCAACAACGGGCAGGTCCGCCTGGGCGACTTCGGGGTCGCCCATTCCCGCCTTGTCACCACCGCGCTCACCGAGAAAGGCATCGCCGGCAAGGCAGCGTATCTGTCGCCCGAGCAGATCCGCGAGGAGCGCTTGTCACCTGCGACCGACGTGTTTGCGCTCGGCGCCGTCCTTTTCGAGATGCTCTGCGGCAGGCGTGCCTTCGTGGGCAAGAACACCCAAGAATTGCTCAAGAAGATCTGCGCGGGCGAAGTGCCGCGCGTGCGGTCAGTCCGTGATAGCGTTCCGGAGAAGATTGATGCAGTCGTGGCCCGCTCGCTCGCTGTCGACCGCCCCGGGAAGGAGCCGACCCTCACCGACCGCGTACGCCGCGTCTTTCCCGGCCAGCGCTTGGTTCGCTATGCGACCGCTGCCCATTTCGCGATTGACCTCGAGCTCGCGTACGACCACGAGAGCGCATCCGACGCGGCTCTCTCCGGCTTGTTGCGAGGACTGTTCCCGTCGTGAGGGTCGCTTTTTTCGGCCAGACTGGCCCCTACGCGCCGCATGCCTTCACCGAGCTCATGCGAGACCCGCGGCCTTACACGCTCGCGTTGGTGGTCGAGGGCAAAAAGAGCGCAAGGCCCGAGCACCGGCTGCGCGACCCGAGGAGGCCGATCACCGGAACGACACTCGCCGAGCTCGCGGCGGCCCACGGTGTCCCCGCGCTCATTAGCACCGACGTCAACGACCCGAAGGCGATCGCGATCGTCGGTGACCACCAAGTCGACCTCATCGTATGTGTCGGCTTCGACCGCCTTTTCTCGTCAGTTCTTCTGGCAACGGCCCGCCGCGGCGGCATCAACGCGCATCCTTCCGATCTGCCGAGACTCCGCGGTCCAGCTCCCATTTTCTGGGCCTTGAAGGAGGGGAGAACGCGCATGGCGCTCAGTCTGCACGCGCTCGATCCGCGCGAGGACCATGGTCCGATCTTCGCGCAGGAGTGGTTTGCCCCATCGTCACTCGCGACGGGGGACACGATCTTCCGGGCCGCGGGGAAGCTCGCCGGCAAGATGCTCGTTGGTTTGCTTGCTAAAGCGGTGGACCATGATCTCGTCGGGACGCCGCAAGATCATCGTCGCGCGACGCGCGCCCCCCGGCCGAAGCCGGAAGATGCTCTGGTCCGGCCGCACGAGTGGACCTGCGAGGCCCTCGTTCGCTTCGCTTGTGGCGCGCCCTATTTTCGTACGCCTTGGCTTACCCTTGGCGGAGATAACTACTTCGTGCGTCGCGGGCTCAAAGCCGAGCGCGGCAGACGGGTCCCGGGCGAGCACGCGGTCATGGGCGATCATCTCGTCGTTCAGTGTCGCGACGGCACCGCGCACCTCGAGATCCAGACCTGACCAATCGACGTCACTAAAAACGTGGGCACGACCTCGGGGTTCGTGGCAGTCTAGCCGGACTTAGAGGACGAACCCCCTATGCGAACCTTCCGAGAGCCTGGTCTGCACAGGCTCGTTTTGCGCATCATGCCCATCGTCGCGTGCGCCGTGGCGCTCACGGTGAGTGCGCCGGCGGCACGAGCGCAACAAAAGACCGGCGTCCCGTTTCTCGATGAGCTTGGCCAGCGCGAGCACGGGCAGCTCGAGGTCTTGCAGAACCGAAAATACAATCTGCTCAACGAGCTCATCATCGCGGTGGGCGGCCTGCCGGCGGACCCTTACAACAAGGGCCTGACCGTCACGGGCGGCTACGCGCTCCACTTCTCCGATTTCGTCGCCTGGGAGGTCGGCACCTTCACCTACTCGTTCAACATCGACTCCGGGCTCAAAGAGAAGCTGGTGCGCGTCGTGAACCTGTATGGTCTTGGCACCCCCGAGCTGCCGGAGATCAACTGGTTCGTCACGTCGAACCTCGTCTTGAAGCCGGTGTACGGCAAGCAGGCGATCTTCAATCGCACCGTGATCCACGTCGAGGCGTACGTGCTCGGCGGCCCAGCCATCGTCAATCGGTCCACTCCCGAGACGGAGTTCAGCATCGGCGCGAACGTCGGGGCTGGGCTGCGCTTCTGGTTGTCTGAGCACACCTCTCTGCGCATCGACATCCAAGAGCTGATTTTTTTCGCAACCAATACCAGCAATATCGAGACGGCCTTGCACCTGCACGCGGGACTCGGGTTTGCCTTCGGAGGTGACGAGTGATGCGTCGCCTCCTTTTCGTTTTGGCGTTGTCGTTGGTGGTGCCCACGCTGGCACGCGCCGAGGCGCAACCCGACATCGAGACCGATGCACCCCGCGTTTTCTCGATCCAGCCTCGGCCTTATCGCTTGGGCCACGAGTTCTCGCTGGGCCTCGGCATCTTGCCGCTCGACGCGTTCTACAAGGGCGCGGTCATCGGGGCCTCTTACACCTATCACTTCTCGGATTTCTGGGCGTGGGAGATGGCCAACATCAACTACTCCCTCAACATCGATACGGGTCTCGAGGGCGAGCTCCTCGACCGCTACGGCGTACGACCCGTCGACGCCGCTGGCGGCGAAGTGACGCTCATCGGCACGACGAGCCTCATCGTCAAACCTCTGTTTGGTAAGTTCTCCGCGTTCAACTTGTCGAAAGTGTTCGCCGAAACGTACTTCACCGCAGGCGGCGGACCGATTCGCCTCGAACGTGAAGGGCGGGGGACGTTCTACTTCACGGCTCAAATTGGGGTTGGCATCCGTTTTTGGGTCGCCAAGGCGTTTTCGCTACGCTTCGACGTGCGCGACTACCTCATCTTCAATGATGCCCTGCCGACGAATCAGCTCATGTTCATGATCGGCGCTTCGTTCAACTACTGGAACGGCGACGAGAAGAAGCCCGTAGGCGAGCGCGGAGGATCGTTCCAATGAAACGCCTCATCGCATTGTTCGCGCTCCTCGCTTTCGAGAACTTGGCAATGGCTCAGGAGCCGCCAGCCGCTGCGGCTCAGCAAGCGCAAGAGGAGGCGCAAAAGCAGGCCGAGAGCACCGAAGAGGCGCAAGTGGACGCCGTCGTCGAGCTCGAGCTCGACCCTGCGGTCTTCGACAACGCTCTCGAGGACTTCTACGCCAAGAGCTACGCTGATGCCGCGAAGGGCTTCTACGCGTTCGTGCGCACGGCGAACGCGACCGACGAACGCTTCGAGTGGGCGCAGTTCTTCTTGGCCGAGTGCTTCAAAGGCCTGGGACTCACGCACGCCGCCGTCCAGTACTACTACCTGGTGGCCAAGACGCGCTCCCGGCCAGAAATTTTGCCGATGGCGCTCGAGCGTCTCGAGGAGATCTCGAGGACGCGTCCCTTCGACGAGAATCTGGTCTTCGAAGACCTGCTCTATGACTCCGAGTTCGGCTTCCTCCCTGAAGCACTCTCGAACTGGGTTCAGTACGTCCAGGGCTACTACGACTACCGCAACGATTTCATCGAGTGGGGCAACCGCCACTTCGATCAGGTCAAGACCGACAGCCCGTACTTCTTGAAGGCGCTCTACGTAAAAGGCGTCTACGCCCTGAAGAAGCGCAAGGACGACGAGGCGCTCGCCTTGTTCGACAGCATCGTGCACGCCGAGGTCGACAAAGAGGGCACCGACATCTTCGCGCAAGACGCGAAGAACCAGGCGCACCTCGCCATGGCACGCCTGCTCTACGACATGCAGGAGTGGAAGAAGGCGCTCGCCGAGTACGACTCGGTCAAGCAGATCGACCTGTCATTCAACCAGGCGCAACTGTTGCTCGAGAAGGCTTGGACGCAGTACCACTTGGGTGAGTACCGCAAGGCCATGGGTCTCTTGCACGCGCTGCGCGCGCCGTCTTACTCGCGCTTCTTCTTGCCGGACGCCTTCACGTTGCGCGGCATCATCTTCAAGCAGCTTTGTCACTTCATTCCCGCCAAGCGCTCGGTTCGTGAGTTCCGCTCGACCTTCGGGCGGCCGCTGCAGGATCTTCGCCGGCGGGTACCGCTCGAGAACATCCGCGTCGTTTCCCGCGGCGCGACCCAGGATGGGAGCATTGCCCGTCGCACCGAGCTGCTGCGCGCCCTCGAGAAAGAAGTCGAGGTCATCGACAAGCACGACTCGGATTGGGGCGAGGTCGAGCTCGACAAGCACCTGCGACGACTCTACGAGCTCGAGCTGCGCGAGCAGGCCCGTCTTTGGCGCATCGACTTCAAGGTGGCGTCCGATGCATCGGGGCTCGAGCTACTCGAGTCCGAGGAGCAGATGAACCTCCTCGACTACGAAGTCGGTCTCGATATTTTCAAGCGCTTGAAGGCCGAGGAAGCCCGTCTCGGCTCCGAGAAGCCGCTCGTCATCCCGTTCGATTCGGAGAACGTCTACTACGAGTTCGACACCGAGTTCTGGAACGACGAGCTCCATTCGTACGAGTTTTTCGTCAATAGCCGTTGCTTCGAGGCGGCCTCGGCGGGAGGCACTGCGAAATGATGTGGTACGCTTTAGCGGTAGCAGTGTCGGTCGGGCAACTTCCCGGTACCGTCGATCTCCAGCAAGAAAAGGCCGACCTGGTCGTCAAGCTGACGAGCGACATCAACAAGGTCGACCACTCCATCGAGGTCACCAAGGAGCTCATCAAGCGCTCACCTGACGCGCCGTACCTCGCGGACCTCTACTTCCGCTTGGCCGAGCTCTACGTGGAGAAATCGCGTTACACCTACGCGCGCATCATGGAGCAGCGGCCCGAGAACGAGCGCTCGCTCTCCGGTGAGCAATCGCTCGAGGTTCAGCTCAACAAGAAGCTCGCGATCGAAACGTATTCGAAGATCCTGGGCGACTTTCCCGACTACCCCAACAACGATCAGGTGCGATTCTTCAAAGCGCACGAGTTCCGCGAGCTCGGTCAATGGGACACCATGATCACCGAGTACAAGGAGCTCATCGAGAAGCACCCGAAGAGCGATTGGGCCATCGAGGCACGCCTCATCATTGCTGACTTCCACTTCGATAAAGGTGAGCTCCTCACCGCCGAAGAGTTCTACAAAGGCATCATCGCGCTCCCCGAGTCGCACCTGCACGACATGGCCCGCTACAAGATGGGCTGGATTCGCATCAACCAGGACAACTTCAAGGAGGCACTCTCTTTCTTCGAGAAGGCGGTCACCAGTGTGCGCAAGCAGAAGCGTGGCGCGGTGGGTGATCAGCGCAAGCTCGACGTGAAGAAAGAGGCCATCACTGCGATGGTCTGGCCGTTCTCCGAAGTGCGTAAGGCCAAAGACGCGACCGACTATTTCAGAGGCCTTGCGGACTCGAAGACCACCTACGTGCTGGTCTTGAAGAAGCTCGCCAACCGCTACTTCATCAAGACCGACTACACGAGCTCAGCGTTCCTCTACCGCGAGATCGTGCGTCTGTCGGCGGACACCGAAGAGAACATCGAATACGTCCAGCGCGTCTACGACAGCGTGAAGAACATGTCGGCCAAAGACCCGGCCCGGTACGCTTTCGCGGCCCAGGACGTCGACGGCATCGTCAAGACACTCGCCCGCTTCCAGAACAATCAGAAGTTCTCGGAAGAGGACAAGGGTCGGCTCGCTACCGATTTCGAGCTCCGCGCCCGTGACTTGTCCACGCGCCTGCAGCTCGAGGCGCAGAACAAAAAAGACGTCGAGAGCGCGCGTATCGCAGCCGAGGCCTATCGCAAGTACCTCACGATCTTCGAGACGGCCAACGAGCACAAGACCATGATGCAGAACCGCGCCGACGCGCTGTATCAGGCCAAGAACTACTTGAACGCCGGTCTCCAATACGAAGACGTCGCCAAGGAGCTCCAAGACAGCCCCGAGCGCCGCGACATCATGTACAGCGCGATTCAGTCGTACTTCGAGGCCATCGATGAGGACTCGCAGTACCGCGACAAAAACCCGACCTCCGCTGGTCTCTTGAACAAGTTGCAGCTGGTCCGTGCGCGTGAAGGCTTGAAGCAGCTCGGCGCCTACTACGTGAAGGTGTGGCCGAAGACCGACAAGACGCCGCAAGTGAAGTTCAACATCGCGCGCATGTACTACCAGCAAGGCGAATACGACCGCGCCGTCGAGCTCTTTGGCTTGTTCATCAAAGAGTACCCGACCTCCAAAGACGTACCGACCGCGGGCAATCTCGCGATGGACGCCTTGGCGAAGAGCGACGACTTCGACGGCATGGGGAAGCTCGCCCAAGAGTTCGTCAACAACGCCGCCATCACCGATACCAAGTTCAAGAACGAGATGGCCAAGCTCGGCGAGGCCGCGCGCAAGCGTAAGGTCGAGTTCACCGTGCTCGCGTCGAGCGAGGGCGACTTCTCCGAGAAGATGCTCTCCGAGTGGGAGAAGAACAAAGGCACGGCCGAGGGCGAAGAGTTTCTTTACACCGCGTTCGTCAAATACAAGAGCGAGGGCAATGTCGCTGGCGTCTTCGACTTCGGTGGGCGCTTGATTGGCGCTTATCCTCAGTCGAACAAGCTGGTCGACGTCGTCGCCACGATGGGTAACTTCGCGGTGCGCGCCGCGGACTTCGAGCGCGCGGCGTTCTTGTTCGAGGAGTTCAACAAGCGCTTCCCGAACGAGAAGAACGCCAACGAAGTGCTTCTCTCCGCGGCCAACATTCGCTTCTTGCTCGGTGACTACGAAAACGCCGCAAAAGACTACCGGTCGCTGCGCGCGGCGGGTGGCTCGGACGCACAGCTCGAGTCGCACAAGAAGCTCATGACCATCTACCGCGACTCGCAGGACTGGGAGCAGCTCTCCCGCGTTGCCCAGACGGCGGCGCAAGAGTCGCGCGGTTGGATTGTCCCCACGTTCAACCTGGGACTCGCGTATGCGCGCCAGGGCAAAGATCAGCTCGCCGAGAAAGAGCTCGCCGCCGCCGTGCGCATGTCGCCGCGCGCGGAGGACGAGGCGCCTCTGCTCGCGCAGGGTTACTACGAGCTCGGTCAGATTCAGCAGAAGCGCTTCGAACAACTGCAGTTCAAGGGCAGTGCCAATCAAGAGCAGATCTTGAACGATAAGCTGCGGCTGTTGCAGGCCATCGAAGATCTTTACGTGCGTGGCATCGGCACGGGGCAAGGCGAGTGGGTGCTGGCGAGCGCGCAGGCGCTTTCCCGGCTCTACCAGGAGTTCGGAAACTTCATCGCCAACGCGCCAGTCCCCGAGGGTACAAGCGCCGCTGACGCCAAGCAGTACCAGGCTGCGCTCGCCCAGCAGGCCCAGCCGTACACGGCCAAGGCCAACGAGACGCTCGCGGCTTGCGCCCAGAAGGCACAAGAGCTCAAAATCATGTCGCCGTTCGCGACTGCCTGCTTGCGCGGACAGATGACGACGGCGGCTCCGGCGACCAAGCGTGTCCGCGGCGCTGTGTCGGGTGACGACGCCTTCCAGAAAGAGCTTGCGCAGTATCGCGCCGAGCTCGTCGCCAAGCCCAACAGTGTCGAAATCATCGAGAAGATCGCGCGTCGCGCGATGCAGGTGGGCGACTACCGGCTGGCAAAGCTGACGTTGTCGAAGGCCGCCGAGATCGATCCGCGTAACATGCGCATCCAGAATCTCCTGGGCGTCGCGTCGTGGGAGCTCGGAGAGACCCAAGAGGCCTACGACGCCTTGACGCGAGCCTACAAGGGGAGGTCGATTGAGGCTGCGGCAAATCTGGCGGCGCTCTTCCGCGAATTCGGCTACAGCAAGGAGGCGACGGCCTACATCGGCCGCGCCGGTGATCTGAACAGCGCCGACCTGTCGGCGCCCGACTATCACCCGAGTGTCCGTACCATGATGCAAGAGGGAGGCAGCTCGTGATGCGCTCGGCGCTCTTGCTCTCTGTTCTCGGCCTGTCCGCGACCGCGTGCGGCGGCCTGAGCTATACGGTCGACCGCGACCTGCTCAAGGACGTGAGCATCGAGAACAAGTTGGTGCTCTTTGACGCGGAGAACGACGTCAGCATCGCTCTCGACGAGCGCGAGTCGCTCAAGAAGCAGGTGAGTGAGGCGCGCCAGGATATCGTCGACGCTAAGGCGAAGATCAAAGAGGCAAAATCGGACGCCGAGCGGGCCGCCGAGAAGGGCGATGCCAACGCTCAATCGGTCGGTGACCTGGCCGAAGAAGCCTATGACAAGAAGATCGACTACCTCAACGAGCGTATCGGGTTCTTGAAGCGTCGCCTCGAGGCGCAAGAGCGGCTCATCTACGTGGCGTGGTCGCGCTACGAGCTCGCCAAAGCGAAGCTCGTGAAGAAGAACAACGTGCGAGGCGCTAACGACGTCGAGATCGCCGACTTCGAGGAGCAGGTCGACAAGTTCGTGGAGCTCGCCAAAGAAGACACGGAAGCCTTGAAGCAAGACGAGGAGGCCCTGCAGGCCGCGCAGCAGGAGTGGCTGGCAGAGCGAGAGAAGCTGCAGACAGCCAGCGGCGGCGGTCTCGGCTCCTCATGGGTCGAAGACGGCTCGATCTGGGGGTACTGAGCGATGCGGACGACGCCCATTGCAGCTCGAAGGCCTGTGGCCGCATCACCCAGTACACCCGCTGGGGGCGTTTTCGTTGTCCCGCTGCGCGGGACTTTTCGCCCTTGGCTCACGGTTTCTGCGGTCGTGGTTGGCGCGTCGCTCATTTGTGGGACGGCGTGGGCCCAGGAGGCCGCAACCAGCGGTACCACCGCTACGCAGAGCTCGACGCCGAACAACGCGCCGCCCGAGCGCATTCAGATCTCCAATCCCGACCAGGTCATCCAGGAATACAATGCGCAATTGCGGAGTAAGCCGGACGATCCGCACGTCGCGTACGTCTTGGGGCTTGCGTACTTCAAGAAGGGTGACCTCAAGAAGTCGATCGAGTCGTTCAAGCGGGTGACCGAGCTCGCACCTACCGATGACGATGGCTTTTACGCGCTCGGTTTGACCCTTCGTCGCTTCGGAGACAACCAGAACGCCGCGAACGCTCTGCAGCGCGCTACCGAGCTCAACGACAACGCGCCCGACATTTGGTTCGACTTGGGTCTGACCTACCTTGCGACCGGTCGCTACGACCGTGCGGCCGAAGCGTTTCGCACCGCCATCAAGCTGTCGCCGGCTTTCACGGCCGCCCAGTTCAATTTGGGCGTGGCTTACGAGCGCGATGGTAAGACCGAAGAAGCGATCACGCAGTTCAATGCGACGCTCCGTCTCGATCCGACCTACACCCCCGCCATGGTCAATCTCGGGAAGGTGTATGCCGAGCGCAATCAGAACGACAAGGCCATCGAGACCTTCAACCGCGCGCTCAAGGTGAATCCGAAGGAGAGCGAAGCGCTCTACAACCTTGGCGTCATCTATCACAACCGCCGCGACACGCAGAAGGCCATCGACTACTACACAGAGGCCGTCAAAGCGGACCCCAGCCGTGCTGAGGCGTACAACAATCTGGGCGTCATCTTCGAGAAGCTCGGCGACAAGGAGAAGACGCTCTCTTATTTCAAGCAGGCGGTCGACAAGAAGCCGGACTTCGCCGACGCGATCTTCAACCTCGGTCTGACGTACTACAAGGGGAACGACCTAGCGAACGCCCGCAAGGCGTTCGAGCAGGCGCTCAAGGCCGAACCAAACCACCTCGACTCGCGTCTTCGCATCGCAGAGATCTACTATCAGCAGGGCGACGTGAAGAAGTCCGTCGAAGCGGTCAAGACCGCGATGAACGACAATCAGGACTCATCGCAAGCTCACCGTGCCTACGGCTACACGCTCTTTCGCCAGCGTCAGTATGACAAAGCCATCGAAGAGCTGAACCGAGCCATCGCTCTGAACCCCAAAGATGCGGACGCGCGAGCCTATCTTGCTCAGGTTTACGTCGCGCAGCGCATGTGGGAGGCGGCGATTCAAAACTTCGACGCGGCGCTCGAGATCGATCCCAAAGACGCTGCGGTGCGCGTGCAGCTGGCGGACGCGTTGATGGCTTACAATTTCACTCAGCGGGCCGTCACCGAATACGAAAAGGCCGTGAAGACTGCGCCCGACTCGCCGGAAGCGTGGGCAGGCCTTGGCGGCTTGAACTTCCGGCGTGGCCGCGCCGACGACGCGATAAGCAACTTCTCGCAGGCGCTGAAAGTGCGCCCCGACTACGCTCCCGCCTTCTTGGGGCTCGGGCGCGCCTATGCCGCCAAGGGACAGCGCGACGAGGCGGTCAAGGCGTTCCGGCAGGCGATCGCCACCCGCGATGATCTCGCCGAGGCTCATATGGAGCTTGGCGTGCAGCTGTTCGCCGAGGGCAAGGTCGACGAAGCGACCGGTCGCTATAATCGCGCGTTGGAGCTCGACCCGGATCTGGCCAAGGCGCACTACTACCTGGGCTTCGCCAACTACAAGCAGGGCAAGTTTGAGCAAGCACTCGCGGCGTTCCGCGCCGCCGCCGCGTCGGACCCCCGCTATGCGGATGCTCACTTCAACGTTGGCCGTGTTCTCGAGCGTATGGGCAAGAAGGACGAAGCCGCCAATGCCTATCGTGCTGCCATCAAGGCGGAGCCCAATCACACCGAGGCTGCACTTGCGCTCGAGCGCGTGGCGCCTGGCTCATCGCAAGCCAAGGCTGCCAATTGAGTGGTGGCGGCGCCCTTGGGTACCATCGGTGTACGCGTCGCACGTTTGGCTAGAGCGTATTGCATGACCTGTCTGCCTCCGGCAGAGATTGTGTCTGCTTCCGGCAGACGAAGGACGCGTTAGTCGTGGCGTTGGATCTCAGACGGCGAGCGTTTCTTATCGGCTCCTCGCTCGCAGCAGCGGCAGGCGCGGCCTTCTATGTCTTCAAGAAGAAGCCCGTCGAACCAGTTGTCACTCCTCCCGAGAAGCCGAAGCTCGAGCCTGGTATGGCGGTGCCTGAGGGCCAGGCCGTGCTTCCTGACCGCTATCGCGATGTACTGCGCGCCATGGTCGCCAGGCTCTATCCCGACGGCACAGCCGGCGACGGCGCAGTAACCGCCAAAGCGTACGATTATATCGAGAGCGAGCTGAGGCGCTCCAACATGCAGAACACGCGGCGTCTCTTGATGAACGGCGCGGTGACGCTCGACCGTGTGAGCTTGGGTCAGCTCAAGAAGGGGTTCGTTTCACTCACCCCTGACGAGCAGGACGTCATCATTGAGGCCGTGCAAAGTGGCGAGGGAGCGCCAAAGAGCTTCAACGGCGAGGACTTCGTCGCCGCCGCCGTCGCCATGACCATCGAAGGGATGTTTTGCGACCCGGTCTATCGCGGCAATGCCGGCGAGGTAGGCTGGAAGTCGATCGGTTACGTCATGCAGAACCCGAGGCCGAGAACACCGTGAGCGAGAGTGTCGATGTCGTAGTTGTTGGCTCGGGGGCGGGCGGCGGACCCGTTGCGTTTGCTTTGGCTTCAGCCGGCGCGCGCGTCTTGGTGCTCGAACGCGGCAAACACTTGAAGCGCGAGGATTTCGTCTACGACGAGATCGGTATCGCTAAACGTAGCGTTTTCGTCCCGTCCGCCGTGACCGATCCACACATCCTGATTCATGAGGGCGGTACCGCCGAGCGTACCGATGACGGTTGGATCGCAACGTGCGTCGGTGGCGGAACCGTTCACATGAGCGGATTCTTCTATCGCCTCCGACCCGAAGATTTCCGGCTGCGCGATCATTTGGGGCCGGTGCCGGGCGCGACGATCGCCAACTGGCCCATCACCTATGAGGAGCTCGAGCCCTACTATGCGCGCGTCGAGACCATTATCGGGGTCTCTGGCTCACCCAACGAGGGCTCTCACGTCTCGCCCCGTAGCACGCCTTATCCTCTGCCTCCCGTGATGACACACCCCGGTGGGGCCCTCATCGACCGCGGTGCTCAGAAAGTCGGCGCGTTTTCGTTCATTACGCCGCGTGGCGTGATTTCGAGAGACTACGACGGCAGGTCGGCGTGTCACCTTCACCCCCTATGCGGGAGCTTCGGTTGTCATGTTGGCGCCAAGAGCTCGTCGCTGGAGACGTGGCTTCCGAAGGCGCTGGCGACCGGCAAATGTGAGCTGCGTGCCGAATCTCGGGTGCTGCGCATCCTGTCCGGCGACGACGGGCGTGCGACGGGAGTCGTCTATCGTGACTCCGCGGGAGCGGACCACGAGGTTTCAGCACGTGCCGTCGTTGTGGCCTGTTCGGCCGTCGAGACCGCGCGCTTGCTTTTGCTGTCGACGGGTAAGGCGCATCCTCAAGGCTTGGGAAACGCAGAAGGTCAGGTCGGTGCCAACCTGATGTTCTCCACCTTGTCGAAGGCGCACGCGTCGTTCGATTTCGCGAGCTCCCCCGAGATGAAGGAGCCAGGCTCGCAGTTCCTGGGACGCTCGGTGGCGGACTACTACTTCGGTCCCAATGGGCTCAAGGGCGGCGGCCCGATCGCCAAGGCGGGCGGCTTGAACTTCCTGTTCCCCGCAGGCGGACCCGTCGTGCAGTCGGAGCTCGCTGCGACAGCCGATGGTGCCCGTAAGGCCATCTGGGGCGAGGCGCTCAAAAAGAAGCTCGCCTGGTACTGGCACGAGCAACGACAAGCGATCTGCGAGACCTTTGGTGAGTTCTTGCCTACACAGGGAAGCCGTGTCGCGCTCGATGACTCGGTCACCGATGCGCTCGGACTCGCAGCCGCCCAGATCAACGTCGCGCGGCACCCGCATGACCTTGCCGTGTCGAAGTATCTTGCCGAGAAGGGCCTTGCGATTTTGCAGGCTGCTGGCGCTCGCGAGACGTGGATCTCGAATGTTGGCGGGAGCACCTGGCACTTGCCCGCCGGCACGGCACGCATGGGCACCGACCCCAAGACCAGCGCGACCGATAAGAATGGTCGCTTGCACAACGTGAAGAACGTCTTCGTTTCGGATGGGGCGACGTTCGCGAGCTCGGGTGGTTGGCCGCCAACTCTCACCATCATGGCAAACGCGCTGCGTATCGGCGAGGCGCTGGCTGGCGCCTTTCAGCGCAAGGAGATCTGAGGCAGGTCGCTCGCGAAATTCGTGTCGCAATCTGCGACAGCCCAGACGGCCTAAGTCACCGGCCGCGTTGGTGAGGACTTGCGAGGCCAAGTGTCGCCGGCACGCGCATTGCTCTCCTCGCGGACATGCGACGCGTGCTTTGTTTCGCCGCAGCGACCGCCGCGTGCGGCGCTCCCTCTGGCGGTGCTTTCGAGAGCGACGGCAGAGTATGTCCAGCCCTCGGCGACCTCGTCATCACCGAGCTCGCCATTCGTGGCGTCAGCTACGTCGAGGTCTACAACACAACCGCACGTGTCCTTTCACTCGACGACGTCGCGCTTTCGGTTGCTGGATCTGGCGCGCCGCGCCGGGTCGAGACATCCGGTGAGGTCGCCGCCGGCGACTATCGGGTTGTGCCGGTCGCGGCGCTCGCGGATGCGGGAGGAGTGGTTGCGCTCGCATGCGATGATCGCATGCTCGACGAGGTACGCTACAGCGCCGCCGAAAGCGACGTCTGGGCGCTCGATGGAGCGAACCCGCCCGATGCCGCTGCCAACGACATCGTCGACAACTGGTGTGGGCAACCTGGTACTGCAGGGGGGGGCAACGCGCCGTGCGGCAACAGAGTCTGTGATGGCGCGGCGAAGCCACGGCGCGGTGAGCTACTCGTCAACGAAGTGATGCGAGACCCCGTGGGGGCGGACGCGGACGGTGAATGGGTCGAGTTGTACGTCGCAGCGGACGCGTCGGTCACACTCGATGGTCTCGTGGTCGAGGAGGTCGCAAGTAGCACCCGTCGATTCTCACTCGTGGCGCCACCGTGTTTCGAGGTCGAGCCGCGGACGCTGGTCGTCTTGCCTCTGGGGGGCGAGGAGGAGCCGCGCTTGGTTCGCGGCAGCGGCTTATTCAACGACGATGCCGTGCTGACTCTCCGCGTCGATGGTGCCTTGATCGACCGCGCCGACATCACCTGCGGGCGCGCTGGGACAAGCTGCGCTTGGGTCGATGATACGTGGTGCGAGACCACGAACCCCACCCCTGGCAAGGAGAACCACTGTGCGCCTTAGCGCAGTCCTCCTCGTCCTTACGGCCTGTGGCGCCGAGTCGCCCTGTGGTCCACACGGCGGTCGTGTCGCGGTCGTACGCGATGGCGATACCGTCGTGCTCGAAAGTGGTGAGGTCGTGCGCTATCTGGGGGTCGACACCCCCGAGCACGGTGACTGTTTTGGCGAAGCCGCACGTACGGCTAACGCGGCATTCGTGGGTGGCGCTGTGGTGGAGCTCACCGACGATATTCTCTGCCGCGATGTTTATGAACGGCGGCTCGCTTACGTAAGTGTCGCCGGTGATGACATCGGGGCCGCGCTCCTGGCTCGTGGCTTCGCGCGTGTGGCCATCGTTCCCCCGAATGACGCACGCGCCGATCTGTATCGCGAGCTCGCTGCTGCTGCGCGTGCGGGCGGGCGTGGCCTTTGGGGCGCTTGCCGATGAGGCGTGTCATCATCGTGGCCCTGTCGTTTCACGTTGGCGCGCTGTCACGCGCGCACGCGGTCGAGTACGGCGGCGAAACTCAAAGCGTAACGGCCGACGAGCTTGCCGCGCTCGCTGCCGCGGGCGAGCTCGACGAAGAGGCGTTCGCGGCGCTGCTTTCCCTGCACGACGAGCCTCCCGACCCGTCCAGGGCAACGCCTGAGGAGCTGGCTCTCCTCCCAGGCGTGGGGCGGGCCGAAGCGCGCCGACTTGCCGAGGTGCCTGACACGCGAGTCGAAGCGGTCACGCCGCTCGCCCGCGCCGACCTGGGCACGCGCGTTCATCAACATGCCTCGCCCGAAGGGTTCGCGCGCTTGCGACTCGCGCCCGCCCCGCTGCTCAAGGGCGCGATGCTCGCGCTCTTCCGTCAACGCACCCGTTTCGAGGCGCTTGGTGACACGCTCTCGAGCAACGGGCCGCAGCGAGAGCTCGGGCTCGAACGCTGGTACGTCGAAGCAAACATCGGAACCTGGCGGCTCATCGCCGGAAACTTCAACTGTGGCTTCGGCGAAAGCGTCACGTTCAGCAGCGCGCGTCGTCTGTACGCGCCGTCACTCCAATCCGCAGATGCTATGGTACGCGCGGCGGATGCGCGGGCGCTGGGCGCGGCTGGTGCTCTGCGGGGTCTCGCCGTGCAGGGCGCGAGCGACAGGCATGAGTTTACCGCGTTCGTGTCATACCGCGCGCTCGATCTCTATCAGTACGGCGAGTGGCAACGTGGCGGTGAGAGCCCGCCTATCATCCTACGCGGCAGTGGTGAGGCGCTGCGTTACGCGACGCTCGCGGGCGCTGCGCGGGAGACCCTGGCGGGCGGCAACATCGATCTACGCTTCGGCGAACAGGTGCTCGGTGCGACGGCGTATGTTGGGGCTGCGCGCCTGGTCGACACCGAAGGTACGTGGAGTCCGTCGTCATCTTATCCTGCTGACTCGAGCTTCGGTGCGGTTGGTGTCCACGCTGTCATGCAAGTCGGAGCCCTGCGGGGTCGGCTCGAGGCGGCGCGAACCCATTCGGGCGGTCCAGGCGGCGTCGCACGTCTCGATATCACTTTGGCTCGCGACTGTGATGTCGGACTCGCGGCGCGCTACTACGGAGTCACATTCGACAATCCCTTCTCGCGCAGTGTCGCTGCCCCCGATCAGATGGACGGCGCCCGGGCCCGCAATGAGCGGGGAGTCGAGCTGTCGACGGCCCTCTCGCTCGGCCGGTTTTTGCGTGTCGCCGCAACGGTGGACGTATGGACGGCGCTCACGGCGCCTGCGGTAGTGAACGGCCAGGCGCGAGCGCGAACCACCTGGCATCTCACGGCCAGCGAGGCGCTCGTCCTGGAGGGGGATTGTGTCGACAAAGACGTGCAGCGCGTTGGCTCCTACGTGGGGCCGGGCTGCGGCCTGCTCTCCTCTGAATGCGCCCGTGGAGCGCGGGCCTCTGGGACAGCAAGGCTCATCACCGAACGCGTGTGGCGTAGTCGCGTAGCGCTCGGTGTACGGCACTCTCGACTCGATGTTGACGGGGGTGTTGCGGCCGAATCGCGCGCGACAGCGCACATCACCGTACAGCCTGTCGAAGGCTTCATTGGCAGCATCGTTGCGAGTGAGCGCATCACCCCGCGCGCCGCGGAGGTCGACGGTGCCAAGCGATTGCTAGCATTGACCGCTGCCGTGCGCTGGCGCGACTGGGCGAGTCTCGAGCTGACGTTACGCGGTGAGCAGCGCTGGGATGCCGATACGCGGAGCGAGGCGATGCACTTTGTGGGGGCGCTGACGCTCGCGGTGCAGCGATGAGCTCGAGCGACGCCTCGGGAGTGCAGCGCCTCGGTGGCTCAGGCGGTCGCAAGCTCCGGGCTCGACGCTTCGTTCTCGAAGTCCCTTGGCACTGGCGCATCACCCATGAGCGGCAAGCGCACGGTGAACGAGGTTCCCTCACCCTTGCGCGACGCGACCTCGATGCGGCCGCCCGCGTTCTCGATGATGCGCTGCGAGATCGCGAGACCCAAGCCCGTCCCGCTTGCCTTGGTCGTGAAGAAGGGCACGAAGACGCGGGCAATATCCTCGCTCGCGATGCCCGAACCGGTATCGCGCACACGGACGTAGATGGCCTTGCGTCCTTCGGTGCCATTGAGCGATGGGTCGCCGGCACCGACGCCGCCGGACGCACCCGTGGTGATGAAGATCTGACCACCTTGGGGCATGGCCTGGATGGCGTTCTGAATGAGGTTGATGAGCACCTGCTTGAGCTGCTCGGGATCGAGCAGCACCTGTGGGAGGTCGTGCGCGAGATCCTGCTGGACACTTACGCTTACGGGGACCTCATCCCGCGCCAGGAGTCGCACCGTCGCCGCAACTACCTTGTTCACATCCGTGGGCACGGGGTTACCGCGATAGGGCTTTGCGTACTCGAGGAACTGCGCGAGGACATTGTTGAGTCGGTCGACCTCCTCGACGATGACGTCGACAAACTCGATCGCGTCTTTGGGGAGTTGTGCCGGGTCGAGGCATTGGGCGGCGCCCTTGATGGCGCCGAGCGGGTTGCGGATCTCGTGCGCCATGCCGGCTGCCATTTCACCGATAGCGACGAGGCGGTCGCGCTGCTGGCGCTTTTCGAACTCCTGCGAGCTCTCGATAACGACAGCGCAGGCCTCCGCGATCGAGATGAGCGAGGCCAATTCTTCGGTCGAGTAAGGCGCGGTGACTTGCTCGCTACCGATGACCAACAAGCCAACGATGCGGTCTTCGACGAGCATCGGGAAGACGGCATTGGCGCCCATGACGTGCATGGAGTGAATGGCTTCGGCGGTTCGTTCGATCTCGCGCTGGACACTGGCGTCGCCTCCGGTGAGCAAGGCGGGGAGCTCGTCGTAGCGCTCGGTGAGCTGCTCGAGCAACACGGGCTTACGCTCGCGGCGTAGCTCTTGGAGGAGTGTCGGTTGCTGCGTGAGGCTCAAGAAGCGAGGGGGATGCTCTCCACGGTAGCCGTAGAGCTGAAAGGCGAGCTCGCCTTCGTCGGCGAGATAGAGCGCGACCATACCGGCTCGTCCTGAGTCGTGCAGAGTGTCGAGGACGCGCTCGCGCATTTGCTCGAGACGGATGGTGGTACGTAGACCGCGTGCGAGACGCTGCACGGTCTGTTGAAGCTCGTAGCGCTCCCGGAAGAGCAGCTTTACGGTTAGCTCCTCGACCCAGGGTCGTACCTGGTCATAGATGATCAGGATGACGAAGCTCGCGACCACCGTGTTGAAGAGACCAAGGCTCTGCTTGTCCTTGCCGACCCACAAGACGAGCAGGGCGTAGACCGAAGCCAGTACGATGGTGAGGACGGCGAACACCGCTGCCTTGCCGAGGAACTCGACGATGTCGATGAGGCGGCGCGCGATGATCGACTGATAAAGAAAGTAGAGATAGATGGTGGCAGCGATGTGACTCATCGCCGCGAGAAGCTCCGCGCGCGGCACGGCTTCACCCACCGCCAAACCCAAGGTGATGACTCCGCCATAAAAGACGTACGAGAGGCGCTTGCGCTCGGGTTCCGATCGGCCGCTACGGGCGCGGAGCCACAGCGCATGCATGAGGAGCGCCATGGCAGCGAACACGTACGACGCGATGACGATGCGCGACACCAAGAGGTCGCCCCATGGTGACACGTCGAGTGCGATGAGCAGGAAGGACAGGACGAAATAGACACGCGTGAAGTTGCGGCGTGCCATGGTTTGGTCGCGCAACAGCTCGTTGAAGAATAGCGAGGCTGTCGGGGGGATGAGCAAGGCGGTCGCGCGTCGAGCCGTGTCGACGACCTCCCAGGGGAGTCCGAACGAGCGGGTCACCGACGCGGCGTGCCAGAAGAAGAGCGCTACCGAAAAGACGGCGAAGACGATGTAGAGCTGACGGCGTGGCCGTCGGAACAAGATCGCGATAGCGACCGTCATCGAGACGATGCTCGCCAGGGTTCCGCTCGATAGCTCCACGGTCATGCGTGGCACCATAGCGCAAGAGGGTCCGCAGGTCTGCCGCCCCCGCGGTGGAGCCAAGCGGACCACACGCTCACTACGACCTTCTCCGGATGCTACGACGGAACGCGCACTGCGAGACGAGCGCCGACAACGTTGGGCGCGTCACCGCGGACCCGTACAGTTCGGACGGCCAACGGGGGCCCGTCCCAGTCGAAGGTCACATTGCTGCCGTCAGAACGGCGTAGCTTCCCGCTGCGAATAGACCTCTGGGCGCACCTGCTCACGGCTGTCGGTGTCGTCGGTCGCCAGGAAGGAGTTCGGCATCGGAATGTCGTCACCGGCGTTAACGCGCTCGGCAAGCCAGCGGCGGCGAGCCATCTCGAGTGCGGCATAGACCGCAGGCGCGGAGTCGGCGGTGACGCTGCAGCCCGGGAGGTCGGGGAGCGAGCCGACCAAGCCGTCCTCGCCCGCCACGATGCGCACGGGATACTGCAGGCGGAGGAAAAAATTGAGCTTTTTGTTCAACATCGGGGTCATGGTTACTTCAGGCGACGGAGCGCAGGAGCCGATCCTCAAGGCATTGGACGCAGAGTGTTATTCCCCCTGCACCGAAGCGCAGGGACAGCGTATGCCACGCGTGTCGCCATCAAAGATGGTCACGTTTGGGCTGTTTGCCATCGACCCGACCATCGGTCGAGCGGATGGCACCATCAAACCGCTACGACGAGCGCGCGAATGATCGTGGCGCTATTCTCGGGTGCCGTCCCGGATCGTTGCGCAAATGGCGCGTTAACGCGCCAAGTTGTCAGGGTTACTCGAGAAAAGCCCATCTGGGGCGACCCCTTGGACTTGCTGGCGGGGGAGTCCTTGGGCAAGGTCGAGAGGCATGAAGCACGCGGATCTTACCGACGCCCTGGGGGCGCTGCTCGGGGTGTTGCGGGAGGCCAAGGCTTGGCGTTTGACGGCGCGTCCGGGGAGGGTCGTCCTCGACCATCTCGAGGGCGCGCGGGCGCTCGACGTGAGTTGGTCCGCCGAGCAACACGCGAAGGCCGTCGCCGCAGTGCGCGGGGCGGTTGGTGAGCGGGGAGTTGCCGACGGGACGCCGAGTGTTGACGGTGTTGCGTGCGCTCTCGTCGGGGATGCGCTCGTCCTTCTGCGCGGACCCGATGCCAATCGCCGCGCTGACGACCTTGCGCGCGACGGGATGCTCTCGAGCCTCGCTGCCCGCTTGCTGGACGCGGCGGTCGCCACGGGCCGCAACATCATCGTGGCGGGCCCTTGGTTGCCGTCTGTCGACCTCATCGGCGCCCTGGTCGGCGCCACCGCTCGGCCCGCAGTCGTCGGAGCTGACGCTGTCCCGCTCCCCGCGTCGTGGCTGCGAGCGTCCGCTGCAGCGGATGCGGTCGCCTATGGGGCAGAGCGCATCGGCTACTGGTCCCACGACGTCGACGCGCTCGCACGCCTCATGACGGTGAGCTCTGGCGTGGTTGGCTGGCTCGACGCGCGCAGGCTCGATCGTGTCCTCGTCCGCTACGAAGCGTCTATCGACGTCCGCGCGCCGAGGGCTCAGGCGCCTCTGCAAGTCGTGGCCGGCGTCGATCTCGTGGTCGTGTTGCAGGGCGGAGGGCCGCCGCGTGTTCGCGAGCTTGCCGAGATCACGATGGCCGCCGATGGCTACCGGCCGCAACTGTTGTTTGCGACCGGCATGGCCCCGTCTCCTTACGCGCTCGTGCCGCTCGCTGCGCCATCGTTCATCGATGAGCTCGCCGCGGCTGGCCATGGCGTTCTCGCCGACGAATTGAGGGCGGTGGTGCCAAGGGCCACGCCGCCAGACGACGACCATGGGCACATGGTGTCGCGTGCCCGCGCCATCGCCGCGCAGCTCGACGAAGAGGTCGAAGAAGTTCCTGCCGAGCCCGCGCGTCGGCCTGGTCGTGATAGCGGCCATGGCCGCGACCCCCTCGGCATACGCGAGGCGCTGCGACCCCAGGGGCGCTCCGTTGAACAGCGCTCCGAGCCCGCCGTGCCAGAGATCCCAAAGGCTGTCGTCGAAGCGCTGCGCCATGCGCCGCCGCCCGGTTGGGAGCTCGACCGCTTGGGTGACGACAACTGGGGTGACGATAGCGCAGGCGGCGGCAACGCCGAGGATGCGGCCATGGCGGCTACCTTTGGCCTGGCGCCGCCACCACGCCCTGCGGGCTACAAAGGTGAAGCGGTTAGCTTCTCTGAGCTGCTCAAGCGCGCCCGCGAACGTGAGCCGCATGCGAGCGACGACAACCCGCCATTGCCACCACCACCATCTGACGAGACGTGAAGCCAGGTTCGAAGCGCGCCGCCTTCGTCGGAACGGCGATCGTGTTGGCTGGTTGGGTACTCGCCGTACTGGGCTTTGCGACCGCAGAGCATGAGCGCGCATTGATTCCCGATGGCCTTCGAGTCGGCGTCCGCGTTTTCGGCTTCATCGTGTTGATGACGGGGGCGACGGTGATGGTCTACGCGACGCTTGGTGGCCCGACTCTGTTGATGGTGTTCGGTGTCGCGCTGAACCTCGCCCACCAAGCGGGCCTCTTGAAACAAGAAGTCACCGGAGTCTTCGGGGCTGGCCTCATCCTGCTGGGCGCGCTCTGGGGCTCGCGCCGTGCACGCACTCTCGCCGACTAAAAGCGCCCGGGGGGCAGGGAAAGCGTCAGCCTCCGTGCTGGTCGATGAAGGCCTTCAGGAATGCGCCAGTGTGCGAGCGCTTACGCTGCGCGAGCTCTTTGGGGTGGCCGCAGGCGACGACCTTGCCCCCATCACGTCCTCCTTCAGGGCCCAGGTCGATGACCCAATCGCAGGAGGCGATGACTGCGAGGTTGTGCTCGATGACCACGACGGTATGACCCTTGTCGACGAGACCATGAAGCAAGCGCAGCAAGCCGGCGACGTCCGAAGGGTGCAGGCCAGTTGTCGGCTCATCGAGAATGTAGAGCGTCGGAGTTTGCGTGCCGGATCCCATTTCGCGAGCTAGCTTCACGCGCTGCGCTTCGCCGCCGGATAGCGTTGGTGAAGGCTGCCCCAGCGTCAGATACCCGAGGCCGATGGCGACGAAAAACGCGGCGTAGCTGTGGATGTGTGGAACCGCCGCGAAGAACGTCTCTGCCTCCTCGAACGTCATCGCGAGGACCTCCGCGATCGACTTGCCCTTGTATTTCACCGCGAGGGTCTCGTCGTTGTAGCGTCTGCCCAAGCAGACATCACAGTCGACATGCACATCGGGCAAGAAGCTCATCTCGACGCGCACGCGTCCCTGTCCGCCGCAGCCGTCACAACGACCACCCGCAACATTGAACGAGAAGCGCGAGGGACCCCAACCCCGGGCGCGCGACTCGGGAAGGCCTGCAAACAAGCCCCGCACGTCGTCCCAGAAACCGGCATATGAGGCCGGAATCGACCGCGGCGTTTTGCCGATGGGCGATTGGTCGACCTCGACAACCCGTCGGATCTCACCGATGTCGCGGATATCGTCGTGCTCGGCAGCCCGAACCACGGTGCTGCCAAGCTTGCGTCGCATGCCCTTGAAGAGAACGTCGCGCACGAAGGTCGACTTGCCTGAGCCAGAGACACCGGTGACGCAGGTGAAAGCGCGGCGCGGCACTTCGACATCGATGCCGCGCAGGTTGTTGGCCCGGGCGCCCAACACTTTAAGGGACTCCTCGCCGCGACCGGGACGTCGCCGTGGCATGAACTCGGGGATAGCGCCGTTCGCAAGGAACTGCGCCGTCCGCGATTGCGGTGCCTGCTTGGCTATGTGTGCAGCATCTCCGTTGAAGACGATGGTGCCGCCGCGCGCTCCACCACCAGGCCCGAGATCGACGAGGTGATCAGCGGCGCGCATGGTCTCTTCGTCGTGCTCGACCACGACGAGAGTGTTGCCGCGGTCGCGCAGGGACCGCAGCGTTGAAACCAGGCGCACGTTGTCGCGCGGGTGCAAGCCGATGGTGGGCTCGTCTAGCACGTAACAGGCGCCAGTAAGCGACGATCCCAGCTGAGCCGCTAGGCGGATTCGCTGGGCCTCGCCACCCGAAAGCGTGTCGGCGCGTCGCTCGAGCGCGAGATAGCCTAGACCGACTTCGCGTAGGAAGCGTAGCTTGCTGACGATTTCAGCGACGATACGCTCGCCGAGCACCTTCTCGTCGTCGGAGATGCGCATGCCCTCGAAGTGTTGCAGCGCCTCATCGACGCTCATCCCGACGACCGTGTCGATGGTGACGCCGTGGACGGTCACGGTCAGCGCCTCGGGCTTCAAGCGCTTGCCCTTGCATGCATCGCAGGTGTGGTCGGCAAGATAGCTTTCAACCTGCGACTGCACTCCGTGCGACGCTGTGGCGTTGTCGCGCACACGGCTGAGCCAAGGAACGAGGCCTTCGAAGCCGTTGCCGCCGTGAAAAAGTCGCTGGAGTTGGGCGTCCGATAGCGAGCCGATGGGTTTGTCGGTCGGGATTTTGGCGGCTGCCGCCTTCTTCGTGAGCTCCGCGTGCGTGATGAGACGCTTGAGCGCACCCTTCTTCGCGAACTCGAAGGCGCCGTCGGCGATGGACTTCTCAGCGTCGTCCGTGAAGAGCTCGGGCTCGATGCGCGTGACCACGCCCAGCCCGCCGCAGGTTTCGCACGCACCGCGCTTCGAGTTGAACGAGAAGAGTCGTGGGTCGATCTCGTTCGCCATCATGTTGCCGACCGGTGAGCGGCTCAGAAGAAGGTCCCGCGGCTTCTTGGCCCCCTCGGCAAGGATCTGCGCCTCTCCACGGGTAAGCTCGAAGGCGAGCTCGAGTGCGTCGCGAAGCTGACCACGGTTGTCGGAGGTGAGTGTCGTCTTACCGACGACAAGCTCGATATCGTGCTCGTTGTGACGGGCGAGTGATGGCAGCTCGCCTTTCTTCAGGCTGACAATCTCGCCGTCGACGCGTGCGCTACGCAGACCAAGTCGCAACGCTTTGGCGAACACGTCTTTGTGCCACCCCTTGCGGCCGCGCACCATTGGAGCGAGCACGCGCACTGTCTTGCCGACATGCTCACGCATGGTCTCTGCGACCGCTGCGTCGATGTTCATCGCCTGTGTCTCGACGCCCAAACCATCATGGCGCTTCCCGAGCTTGGAATAGAGGAGACGCGCGAAATGATAGATCTCGGTGAGCGTTGCTACCGTCGAGTTGCGCCCGCCTCGCGTCGTGCGTTGCTCCACTGCAACCGTGGGCGGAATGCCAGTGACGCTGTCGACATCGGGCCGCGATAGCGTGCCGACGAACTGACGCGCGTAAGCGGAGAGCGATTCCAGATAGCGGCGCTGGCCTTCGCTGTGAACGATGTCGAAGGCGAGCGTCGACTTGCCCGACCCAGACGGGCCTGTGACCACGATCATGCGGTCACGCGGGATGGCGACGTCGATGTCTCGAAGGTTGTGCTCTCTCGCGCCTCTTATGTCGATGAGCCCGTGGCGGACGGCGTAGGTTGAGCGCGGCTCGGCGACGGTTGAAGGCAAGCGTCCGCCGATGCGCTCACCGCCACGCAAGGCCTCGCGCAAGAAGCGCCCAGTGTGCGAAGCCGACACACGGCTTACATCTTCAGGGGTACCGCTCGCGACGACCTGGCCTCCACCGGCGCCACCCTCTGGACCGAGGTCGATCACCCAGTCGCACGCCTTGATGACATCGATGTTGTGCTCGATCACGACGACCGTGTTGCCGGTGCTCGTGAGACGCCCAAACACGTGCAGCAACGTTTTGATGTCGTCGAAGTGCAGGCCGGTGGTCGGTTCGTCGAAGAAGAACAGGCGAGGTTTGTCGCGGCCCTGCGCGGACGGGACGAGAAAGGAGGCGAGCTTCAAGCGCTGGGCTTCCCCGCCGGATAGGGTGTTCACCGCCTGGCCCATGCGCAGATAGCCAAGTCCGACGTCGTCGACTGCGCCCAGCGCTTCGTGGATGTCGCGCCGGTTGTCGAAAAATGCACGACCCTCGCGAACGGTCATGGCGAGGATGTCGGCGACGGTCTTGCCTCGGTAGGTGACCTCGAGCACGTCGTCGTTGAAGCGTTGTCCGTCGCAGTCGGGGCAGGGCACGTAGACGTCCGAGAGAAACTGCATCTCGATCTTCTGGAAGCCTTCGCCCTGACAGGTCGTGCAGCGTCCGTCTCCGCTGTTAAACGAGAACGTGCCTGCGTCGTAGCCGCGTTCCTTCGCCAGCGGCGAGTTTGCAAGGAGGGAGCGGATACCATTCCAGGCGCCGACGTAGGTCGCGGGGTTCGCACGCGGCGTCGAGCCCGCTGGGCTCTGATCGACGAGCACGATGTCTCCAACGTGTTCCGCGCCAGAGACGCAGTCGCAAAGCCCGACACGTTCGACGGCTTCGCCGCGGGCTCGCATCAAGTTACCGTAGATGACATCGTGGATGAGCGATGACTTGCCCGATCCGGAGATACCCGTGATGCCGGTCATGACGCCGAGCGGAATACGAACGTCGATGCCGCGTAGGTTGTTCTCGCGAGCGTTGGTGACGCTCAGGAACTTGCCGATGCCTTTCTTTCGTTCGCGCGGCACTGGACCGCTCGATGCCTGAGGGACCGCCTGTCGCGGCTGCGACGCTGCCTGTCGCTCAGGTGGCATCCCGATGGTTTCACGGCCGCTCATGTACGCTGCCGTCCGCGAGCGCGGGTGGTCCAAGAGCGCCGAGTATGTGCCTTCGAAGATGAGCTCCCCACCCAGGGCGCCAGCGCCAGGGCCTAGGTCGACGACGCGATCCGCCTCGCGAATGATCTCTGGGTCGTGCTCGACGACGACGAGCGTGTTTCCCTGGTCACGCAGACCCTTCAAGATCTTCACCAGACGTTCGTTGTCGCGCGGGTGTAGACCCACCGAAGGCTCGTCCAGGACGTACAGCGTGTTGACGAGTGAGGCGCCTAGCGCAGTCGTAAGATTCACGCGCTGGACCTCGCCGCCCGACAAGGTGCGCGAGGCCCGGTCCAGCTGCAGATACTCGAGGCCAACTTCGATGAGGTAGCGCAGGCGGGAGCGGATCTCGCGCAGCACTGGCTCGGCGACGACCTCATCTTTGCCTGGGATCTCCAGCTTGTCGAAGAAGGCAGAGGCGTCGCTGACCGCCATCGCGTAGACCTCGGCGATCGTCTTGCCCGGCTCACCGGGTCTGCTGCCGATGCGCCAGAGCAGTGAGCTATCCTTCAAGCGACGCCCCGCACAGGAGTCGCAAGTGATGTAGCCGCGATAGCGGGCAAGCAAGATGCGGACGTGCATCTTGTATGTTTTGGTCTCCAGCCACCCGAACCAGCCCAGGACTCCCGGGAATCGGCCCTCGCTCCATTCCTCCCAGGGGACCTCGCCGTTCCAGACCAGATCGCGTTGCGCTTCGGTGAGCTCGTTCCACGGCACGTCGAGCGGGATCTTCTTGCGCTTGCAGAACGCCAGTAGCTCCTGCATCTCCCAGACGCGGCCGTCGGTGAGCCATGGCTTCACCGCGCCTTCTCCAATGGACTTACGCGTGTCGGGTACGACGCGATCGCGGTCGATAGTGATGACGCGACCGAAGCCGCTGCACGCATCGCAGGCGCCAACCGGGCTGTTGAAGGAGAAGGCGTTGGGCGTGGGGTCCTTGAATTCGAGGTCGTCGTACGGACAATGCAAATGCGCGGAGAACTTGTAGGCGCCGCTCGAGCTCCCTTGGGCGTCGAAGCAACGCACCTCCATACGTCCGAGGCCCAGCTCTAACGCTTGCTCGACGCTCTCGCGAAGCCGCGAAGTGTCATGCGGTAGCTTGACGCGGTCCACCACGACGGCGAAATGCTGCGGTAGCGCATCGCAGTCCTCGAGTCGCACGACAGAGTCACGCAGCCAGGCACGTTGGAACCCCCGCTTCACCAGCGTTTCGACGACTTCGCCCGTCGTTCGCTCGGGCGGACAGTGGTAGTCGAACAGCACGAGCGCAATGGCGCCGGTGTTCTCTTTGCCGGACATCGCGGTGAGGGAATGCTCGAGCTCACGAACGATGGATTGCGCATCGTCGCGCCGCACGAGCCGGCCGCAGGTCGGACACGTGAGGGTCGCCACGCGAGCGAACAGCAGCTTCATGTAGTCCGCGATTTCGGTCATGGTGCCGACGGTCGAGCGTGTCGTGCGGACCGGGTTCGACTGCTCGATGGCGATAGCTGGTGGGATGCCGCTAATCGAATCGACCTGCGGTCGACCCATGCGATCGAGGAACTGGCGCGCATACGCCGAGAACGACTCGACGTAGCGGCGCTGGCCTTCGGCGTAGAGGGTCTGGAAAGCGAGTGACGATTTTCCCGAGCCAGACACTCCGGTGATGACCGTCAAGGACCCGTGAGGAATGTCGAGGTCGAAGCCGCGCAGGTTGTTCTGGCGAGCGCCGCGAATGCGAATGCTTTCAGGACTTTCGGCCGAGTCCGGCCCGAGCTGCACGGGTGAAGCCATGGAGCCGCGTGCTTTAACGTAACACTTGTTCAGTGTGAAGGGCTCAGGGCGCTGCGTTGACGAAATTGTTGAGGGTAACGGCCAGGGCCTCTGGGGCCTCGATGAGCGGATTGTGGCCGCAGCCAGCCAGCTCGGTGACGCGCGTGGCGCCCGTGCCCTTCGCGAGGGCCACGAACTTCGTGTCGAGCGCGCCGACGACGAGCTGCCAAGGGACACGGATTGCCCGCATCGCCGCGCGAAGGTCTGGCATGCGCGACAGGCTCAGAGCGTCCATCGCGTCCGCTAAAACGTCCGGAGCGAGGCTGGTGCGAGACATGCGCTGCCAGACTCGTCGCGACTCAGACGCTTGAGATTGGCTCGCGAAGATAGGTTGCGCCTCCCAGGCATCGGTGAATGCGTCGATGCCCTCGTCGCGCAGGAGCTTTGACCAGGCGGCATCGATGACCGCGCGCTCGGCGCGTTCGCGCTCGGAACCTAACCCAAGGTTCGTGGAGATGAGGGTCGCGGCAGCGCATTCAATACCCCTCGCCAGGGCGCCAGCGACGATGCGGCCCCCCGCAGAATAGCCGACGAGGTGGACAGGGGGGGCGACGAGGCTCACCTCCGCGACGAGCCAATCGACGTAGTCCGCGAAGGTGTTGCGGGCGGGGGCGTTGTGGCCCGGAACCGCGGGCGCTGTTGCGTTTCCCGATAGGCGCGGCACGATCTCGGCCCAGGCGAGTGGTGTGCCCGCAAAGCCATGCACCAGAAGATGCGTCACCATGCTTGCGCCTCTCTCGAGAGGCTTATAGCGCTACTGGCATGAGGCACCAGACTCCCCGTTGCGTCGTCGTGCTCGCGGGCTTGCTTGCTTGCGGAGCGGCCCCGTCTTCTCCAGATCCAGTCCCAGCAGCGAAAGCCGCGCCGCCGCCCGTCACGGCGCCCGCGCCCAGCTGCGAGAGCATCGAGCAGGCGAACACGGAGGCACGTCAGGCTCTCGAGCGCAACGCCGCCGACCTGCGGCGCGCGCTGCAGCCACTCTGGCAAGCCGAGCTGGCTGCGAGCCGCATCGCCACGGCCGAGGGCGAGCTCGCCGATCTCGATACCGCGGTAACCCAGCTCGTCAAGGAGCAGGGAAAACTCAAGGCCGCGCAAGTGAAGGAAGCGCTCGAGAAACTCTCCGCGAGGATCCTCGAGGTGCGTCAAGAGCTCGTGACTGCTCGCGGACAAGTGAGCGAAGGGCTCGCTGGAGTCGAGCGAGGCTACATCGACGCTTACGGTGTGCCGCCGCAGCTGGGGCGTGGGGCGCAGATCTACGATGGCGGTTGCGCCGAAGGTGACCCCACGAGTTGTGTGCGCCGTGGTCTCGTCCTACTTGCCGGGGTGGGCGTTGGCAAAGACGTGGCCGCCGCCGTGGGCGCCTTCGATCGCGCCTGCGCACTAGGGAACCCGTATGCCTGCTATCGGCAAGGAGCACTCCGCCAAGACGGACCCGATGAGGTTCGTGATCCGGCGCTTTCCATCCAGCCGCTCGAGCGTGGGTGCGACCTGGGCGAGCCGCGCGCGTGTTTCCTGCTGGGGAAAGCATTGGATACAGGCCGTGGCGGTACCCAGGACGCGGCACGCTCCGCAGAGCTCTACCAGCGTGCTTGCGTAAACGAAGTCACTCAGGCATGTCTCGCCCTGGCGCTGCAACGGCAAGAGGGGAGAGGGGTACCGCGGAATCTGGACCAAGCCGCGACACTTCTCACGTTAGCCTGCGACGCAGGCGACGCGTTCGGATGCAGCCAATTGGGGGAAGCTTACTTTACTGGGACGGGCGTCGCGGTCGACCGTGCGCGAGGCATGGCATTGCTCGAGCGCGGCTGTAGCGGCGGCGACAACTGGGCGTGCAAGCGTCGCAAGGAGTTGCGCGCTCCGTAGAGGGCTAGGGGGAGATGACCATGGCAGATACGAAGTCGACCAAGGGACGTAAGAGAAAAGAACCATTGCGCGCCGCGAATGACGCGCTTCAGAGCATGGCGGCGACGCCGACCAACGGGGCCGATCGCAGCGATCTCGTGACGAACGGCCGCTTCACGACCAGCCGTGAACACGGTACGCATGCGATGAGCGGCGACCATCGCATCAACGGTCACATCATTCGCGGCCAGCACGCGGTCGGCGCCGCGGACGACGAACGCAGGCGCATGATCGCCGAGGCGGCGTATTTCCGCGCTATGCGACGGGGCTTTGCGAATGGGTCACCAGAGACTGACTGGCTCGAGGCCGAGGCCGAAATCGTCGCGTTGCTCGCAAATGCGGGCATGCGCGCCTGACGCTCGCGTGTGACGGGGTGGGCAATCCGCCCCGTGTTGTCCGCGTGTGCGGATTTGGCGCATGGCGCGGCACGCTTGCGCGTCGCGAAACGAAACACGTGTCTCACGCACCCAGCCCGGGTACAACCTAACACGTTGAGCCGGCAGCGATTCGAGGTTTGGCAAGCTGCTTGCTGAGTCAGTGAGTATGAGCGGCACCCCACGCCTCCTTTTCGTCGACGATGAGACTGCAGTGCAGCGCGCTTTCGTGCGTTCCTTGCACGGCCTCGATGTCGCAATTGATTGCGTGTCCGGCGTCACCGAGGCCATCGAAGCCATGAAGGCCCACGCGTACGCACTCATCGTCACTGACATGACGATGACCGACGGGACTGGTCTCGACGTCCTGCACGCCATGGTGACGCTCGCGCCCCGGTCCCGCCGCATGGTCTTGAGTGGAGATCTCGATGTCGCGGCGACTGTCGCTGACACCCCCGTCGATGTGGTGATGACAAAGCCATGGGACGTGCCGCGCCTACGCCGCGTCGTGAGTGACGCGCTGGCGCTCTTTGGCAGTGAGGCCAAGCCAAAGTGACAGTCCGGTGAAATCTACGTCCGAAGCGCGACTTGAGACGCCGCGGACCGAAAAGGCGCTTGCTTAGGGCATCCGCTTTTTGGTCAATGGCGCCCCGCCGAGTGGCCATGGCCTCGTGCGAGGCTTGGAGTCCGCGTCTTGGAAGCCATCTTCGATCCAGCAGTCGGCCTGGGACACCACGTCCTCATCGCCCTTTGCCTGCTGCTCGCCTTCGGCTTCGAGTTCGTCAACGGCTTCCACGACACCGCCAACGCCGTCGCCACGGTTATCTACACGCACAGCTTGCGACCGGGCATCGCCGTCGTGCTCTCGGGCATCTGCAACTTCCTCGGCGTCTTTCTGGGCGGCATCGCGGTGGCCATGGGCATCATCAAGCTCCTGCCGGTTGAGCTCGTGGTCTCGAGCGGGGTCGGCGCTGGCCTCGCCATGGTCCTCGCACTGCTCGCCTCTGCCATCGTCTGGAACCTTGGCACCTGGGCGATGGGGCTGCCCGCCTCGAGCTCGCACACGCTCATTGGTGCAATTCTCGGCGTCGGACTCGCGAACTCACTGGTCGCGGGCCATCACTTTGGCGAAGGCGTGAACTGGGCCAAGGCGGGTGAGACTGGTCTTGCGCTCGTCATCTCACCCCTGTTCGGGTTTACTGCTGCGGGGCTTCTGATGGCGGGGATCCGCTGGGTGATGCGGCGCATGAAGCACCCGGCGCTCGATGCTGAGCCCACGCCCGGCAAGCCGCCGGCATGGTCGGTACGCTCGTTGCTCATCGCCACATGCGCGGGCCTGTCGTTTGCGCACGGGTCGAACGACGGACAGAAGGGCGTCGGCCTCGTCATGCTCATCTTGATGGCGCTCGCGCCGGCCGGTTTCGCGCTCGACATGTCCGCCGACAAGACGGCCATCGAGCGAGCCTCGGTGGCGGCCAATCGCTTGGCGGTTCACGTCGAGGCTATCGACCTCGAGCATGTTCAGGACGAAGAGCGCGACGAGGTCTTGGCGCTCGCGACGCTAGCGCAGTCGCAGCTCACCCAGCTCACGGAGATGCTGGCTGGGAAAACCGCGATGACGGATATTGGGCGCGAGCATCGTTTTCTCGCGCGCCAAGCGATCCTCGTCGCTGACAAGGCCATCGACGACCTTAGCAAGAGGGGCGCTCTCGACGGCGGCAACCTCAAAGACGATCGCAAGGCTATGCGCGCGCTCACCGACTACTCGCCGCGATGGGTCCTGGTGGCTATCGCGTTGTGTCTCGGTATCGGCACGATGATCGGCTGGAAGCGTATCGTCGTTACCGTCGGCGAGAAGATTGGCAAGCAACACCTGAGCTACGCGCAAGGGGCGAGCGCGGGCATCGTCGCTGCCGCGACCATCGGCTTATCGGGCGGCCTTGGCCTGCCCGTGAGCACGACGCACGTTTTGTCTTCGGGCGTCGCGGGCACCATGGTTGTCGGGGGCGCGGGTGTACAAGGCGGCACGGTCGGCAGCATCGCGGCCGCTTGGATCCTCACCTTGCCCGTCGTGACACTCCTCGCGGGTATTTTCTACCTCGGGTTCCGCTTCATCTTGGTGTGAGTCCCCGTCCCGCCGCCGTTTCGTTTCGGAACAACGACGCGGAACACAAGCGGCACACGACGGAACGCACGGGTGTCCGCTAAGACGAATCGAGCGATTTCGTGCCATGGCACGCGCGTTGCTCCCAACTCGACGAACGCTTCCGGGGAGCTTCATGTCCGGCGTCAGAGTCGATCGCGAGGGTAGCACCATCACCGTGGTTTCGGAGCGTGGCGCAGCGCGGCTGCGGCGTCTTGCGCGCGCCGCTGCCGAGGTCACGATCTCGGGCTACGGCGAGGCAGAGCTTGTCCCCCTCACCGTCGAGCATCTGCGCGCGTGGCGCTTTGACGCCGTGCGCATGACCCTCTTCGTCGATGCGAGCGAGCTTGCGTCGTATTCGCCCGAGTTCCGCCGCGAATGGACGCTCTGGCTACTCAATGCCGTCCATGATCTGGCGATGGTCTACGTGCTTGGCGACGCGCGCGCGATCTTCACCGGGGTTCCAGCGAGCGGGGTCATACTCTCCGACCTGGTGCGCGGGGTGCGCGATCGCAATGCCTACGAGGAGAAGAAGCGCGAGGTGGTTTGGGACAACTAGCGGCGGCGACGGCACTGCCGATAGGCCCTCGGTCGCCGGCTTTAGCCATCCAAGCGTTGACTTGCGCGTTTTCAGGGTGTCTTGTGCCGCCCGCCTCATGAGCCTCGCAGCCGAAGCCGCCCGGCGACGCACCTTCGCCATCATTTCGCATCCAGACGCCGGCAAGACGACCCTCACCGAGAAGCTTCTGCTCTACGCTGGGGCGATTCACCTCGCGGGCTCGGTCAAGTCCCGGAAGGCCTCGCGTCACGCCGTCTCCGACTGGATGCAAATGGAGCAAGAGCGCGGCATCTCGATCACCTCGTCGGTGCTGCAGTTCACCTACCACGGCAGCGCTTTGAACCTCCTCGACACGCCGGGTCACGCTGACTTCAGCGAAGATACGTATCGGACGCTGGCTGCCGTCGACTCGGCGGTCATGCTCATCGACCACGCCAAGGGTGTGGAGGACCGTACCCGCCGTCTTTTCGAGGTCTGCCGGATGCGGCAGCTCCCGGTCGTCACGTTCATGAACAAGCTCGATCGCGATGGGCGCGATCCGCTCGAGCTCATCGATGAGGTCTCGAGCACGCTCAACCTGAAGGTGGCGCCGGTGAACTGGCCCATCGGTATGGGCCGTGACTTCAAGGGTGTCGTCGACATCAAGACGCGGCAGGTGACGCTCTTCACGGCCAAGGCACATGGTACTGAGATCCTCGACACCGAGACGATGCCGCTCGAGCACGCCAAAGAGCGCTTAGGCGACCTCGCTTATGCCAAGGTCCTCGAGGATCTCGAGCTGCTCGCCACCGCTGGCGATGGCTACAGCGATCAGGGCTTCTTGTCCGGCAACGTTAGCCCGGTGTTCTGGGGCTCCGCCATGACGAACTTCGGGGTCGAGACACTTCTGAACTTCATGGCCGAGCGCGCTGCGAAACCGGCCGCGCGGATCGCCAACGGTGATCAGATTGTCGAGCCGGAGGATGAACGCTTCAGCGGATTCATCTTCAAGATCCAGGCGAACATGAACCCGCGCCACCGCGATCGTATCGCGTTCCTGCGGGTCGTCAGCGGCAAGTTCACCCGCGGCATGGATGTGACCATCGGGCGTAACGCCGAGACTCTGCGCTTGTCGAAGCCGCACTCCTTCCTGGCGCAAGAGCGCTCGATCGTCGACGAGGCCTATCCGGGCGATATCGTCGGCTTGTACGATCCCGGCTCGCTGCGTGTAGGCGATACTCTGGCTGAGGCCGGCGTCATGAAGTTCGACGGCATTCCGCGCTTTGCGCCAGAGTTCTTCGTGCAGATCGTCTTGAAGGATCCTCTCAAGCGCAAGCAGCTCGATACCGGTCTCGAGCAGCTCGCGCATGAGGGCGTCGTGCAGATGTTCTATCGCCCGGGCCTTTCACACCAGGACCCGTTTCTCGGCGCCGTCGGTCAAATGCAGTTCGAGGTCCTCAAGGAGCGGCTCAAGAACGAATACCGAACAGAGGTCAAGTTCATCAACGCGCCGTTCCGCATTGCCCGCTGGATTGGCGGCGATCCCGAGGGACTCGCGTTCATGAAAGCAAGGCGTGACTACACCGTGCTCGAAGATCGCAACGGCGCCCCGGTGGTTCTGGTCGAGACGCCATACGTTCTTCGCTACGCGCAAGAGAAGGTCCCGGGCCTCACGTTGTTCGACGTGGAGCCGTTGTAGAAACGACGATGACGCGTCAGCAACGCATGGCGATGTTGTCGGCGGGCGTGGTCGTGGTGCGGCGCGACCCCGACTGCAAGGTCTTGCTCTTGCGAGCCTACAACTATTGGGACTTTCCAAAGGGTGGTGTCGAAGCGGGGGAGTCGTCGCTCGAGGCCGCCATCCGTGAGGTCCGAGAGGAGACCGGCATCGTCGACCTCAAGTTCGCTTGGGGTGAGGACTATCGTGACACGCCTCCTTACGCGCGCGGCAAGGTTGCCCGCTACTACATCGCCGAGACCGCGACGGAAGAGGTCACCCTCGGGGTCAACCCCGTGCTTGGTCGGCCGGAGCATCACGGCTTCCGCTGGACGAGCTTCGTCGAAGCGGCCCGCATGACCGTGCCGCGCCTGCATCCCATTCTCGTCTGGGCCCGGCAGCGTACGGGTTGCTGAGGTTTACCCGCCGCGCGGGTTTTTCGACATCGTCGCCGCCGTCCGGCAGCCTGGGCGCGTGCAGCGCCTGTTCATGCACAATCTCTTGCAGCTCGGCATTCTCCTCGCGGGAGTGGCGGCCATCGCGATGGCTCTCCATGCCGTCGAGAGGGCCAGCAGCCGCGTCGTCTCACACCACTTCGGCTGGCGCGGCGTTCTGGTGACTGGCTGGCTTGGCGTACCGCTCCATGAGCTCGCACACTTGGTCACCGCCAAGCTCTTTGGCCATCGCATCGTTGGCGTCGCGTTCTTCGACCCGGATCCTTCAACGGGCACACTCGGCTACGTGCGTCATGCCCACAGCAAGCGGACGGTCTGGCAACTCGTGGGCAACGCTGTCATTGGCGTGGCGCCATTGGTGTTTGGTGGGATCGCGGTCGCGGCGCTCTTGGCCTGGATGGTCGGCCCGCACGAGCTCCGACGTCTGCTGACTCCGCCGCCACGGGCGCTCCATGACCTCGCGGATCTCCGACTGGTGGCGAGCGACGCTGTCGCTATGGCCTGGCGGTTGCTTCAGGCGATTTGGAAGCACCGCACCTGGTGGCTCCCACTGCAGGTTTACCTCGGCATCTGCGTCGCCTCGCATTGCACGCCGAGCGATGCCGATATGGAAGGCGCTTGGGCTGGTGGGTTGGTGGTGGCAGTGGCGGCGCTCGCCGGGGTCGCCTTCGCCGCAGCGTTGGGGATGCGCGCAACGGCCCCAACCGGAGTCCTCGTGCTGATGACCGTCATCGCGGTCATGACGAGCGCTTTCCAGGGACTTTGGGCGGCTATCGCCGCCGGTTCTCAGCAGTTCGAGACGAGATAGTCGACGCAGCCTGAGAAGTTGCCGGTCGAGGCGCCAAGATCGTCGTGATCGCAAACGACGGGCGGGCAGCTCTTCACGGCCCATGTGGGCGCCGCGTCACCAACCGTCCCAGGCGCGAAGAGAGAGATGACGCCCAAAAAGAGCCCGCCAAGGAAGCTTGTAACCAGCGCTGTTTCTTTGACGTAGGACAACATGACGAGTTCCTCGTTGAGCGAGGCGACTGGTTCCACCGAATCGCCTTGAGACACAACAAATACGAGGATCCCGGGCGGCTATTTCGCCGCAGGGCGATTTTTCTAGCGGTCCGAAGCGTTCGCGCGTCGCCATGGCTAGAGGCGGGAGAGCTCGCGGGGACTACGAATCACGCGCGCCACCTCGCCCTCGTAATGGAGCGTCGCGGCCGCGCGGTGGCCAAGGTTCCAATAGCGCGCGTCGAAGGTGGGGATCGGCCCGGAAAAGATGAGCGAATTTGGGCTGAACAGCGTGGGCGTCTTGCGGATTCCGACCTGCTGCGTCAGGGGCGCCGCAGAGCCGCAGGACTTGTGCGTACGGCGTGCGTGCGGGATCCACGGCACGCAGACGATATCGAGATTGCTCGCGTTGGTCCGGCCGATGCCGCGTAACAAGTTGACGGCGACCCGTTTTGGGAAGGTGCTGGAGCCTTCGACGAGACCGGCGACTTGCATGCCACGCGAGGTCCACATGGCACAGTTTCCGCTCTCGCGGGCGTCACCGCGGACAATGGCGTCGAAGGTGTCGCGCAAAAAGCCTGGCATCAGGCGAAATCGCGCGGCGTGAGCTTCTTGGTCCTGATTGATCGCCTCGTAGAAGGCGTGCATTGCGTCGAGCTTGTGCTGGGGCCAATCCCAGATCACGACCATGTCGAAGTCGCGGTGATAGGCGCCGCCCTCGGGGTTGCCCCAGGGACCACCTAGCTCGGCCGGACGCTGGACGAGCTGGCCATTCGCATCATGATGGTCGAGCTCGTCGACGCCGAAGAGGTACTCCTCGAGCTTCATGAAGTTGGCGAGCGACTGGCCGCGGCGGCCAACGATGTTCATGCACGTGAGCTCGTTGCCATGGCGGTAGGCGATGGCCGCGTGCCCCCAGCTCGTCTGACCCTTCACCAGGATGTAGACGACCGCTGGTGGCGTGTTACTACCCAGAGCCTTCCACAAGTCGCCCAAGATCGTGTCCTTGTTGGCGATTGGGGTTCCCGAAGGCACACCGAAGTTGTCGGGGACCGGGCGGCCTTGCGTGGCGAGACGCGCAAAGCGCTGGTTCGCCGTTTCCGCGACGAGTGCGTTGCCGCGCTGCTGCACGAAGCTCGGCAAGGGGGCCCGCTCGGCTTGCCTTGCGCGCGCGACCTCGCCGGGCGTTGGAGCGGCTTGAACGGCGCGGGGGTGAACGGGACTCGAACGCGGCATGAGGCATGGCCTATCGACTGTTGGATCGTCTTGGGTATCGGACGCCAAAGCCGAGTGTTGCCCGCAAGCGCCTGACTAGATGGCGCCGCCGCCGCGCTCGCCGGTGCGAATCCGGATGCACTCCTCGAGATGGGTGATGAAGATCTTTCCATCACCGATCTGTCCCGCCCCATGACGCGCGGCGGCAAGGATGGTGTCGATGGTGACGTCAACGAAGGCGTCGTTGACCGCGATGTCGAGGCGAACCTTGTTTTGCAAGTTCGGGATGTGAACCTGACCGCGGTAGAGCTCTTCGTCCTGGCGTCGCCCATGTCCGCTACAGCGGCTGACCGTGATACGCGTAATCTCGGCGCGAATGAGCGCCTCGCGGACTTCGTCGAGTTTGTCGGGTTGGATGATTGCGGTGATGAGCTTCATCGAGCCTCAGTCCAAGCTAAGCAGGCCGTAGCCGCTCTCGCCGTGCAGCGCGTGGTCCATGCCCGCCATCTCGCGCGTGGTGTCGAGCCTGAAGCCAATCAGCTTGTCGACGAGCACCAGCAAGATGATCGACGCGAGCGCCGCGTAGCCCGCCGCGATGGCGACGCTTGCCGACTGGACACCGAGCTGTTTCCACAGCGTCCACCCGGGGTCCTTGGCGACGAAGTCGGCGACGGTGGGCGCACGCAGGAAAAACGCCAAGCCGATGGCGCCTAGCATGGCGGCGACACCGTGGATGCCGAAGACGTCGAGAGAATCGTCGTAGCCGAGCTTCGATTTCAGCAGCACGGCCAGATAACACACCAGCGAGGCAAGCATGCTGAGGACGAGGGCGCCGGCGACATTGACGACGCCAGCCGCCGGGGTGATCACGACCAGGCCAGCGAGGATCCCCGAGCACAACCCCAGGCTCGTGGCCTTTCGATGGTGGAGCGCCTCAATCAACATCCACGCAAGCGCGCCCCCCGCGGCCGCCACCTGCGTCACGGTGAGCGCACGCGCGGTGTCGATGTTGCTGTTGACGGAGCTACCTGCGTTGAAGCCGAACCAGCCAACCCATAGCAGTCCTGCCCCCATCATGGTCATGACGAGGTTGTTCGGGCGCATGGCTGTGTTGGGGTAGCCCTTGCGCCCGCCGAGATAGAGCGCGCACACCAAAGCGGACACACCAGCGCTGATATGCACGACGGTACCGCCCGCGAAGTCGATGGCGCCGAGCGTGAAGAGAAAGCCATCGGGTGCCCAGACCCAGTGACATAGAGGGTTGTAGATGAGAATGCCCCACAGGGCGATGAACACGCAGTAGCCGCGGAAATTAACGCGCTCCGCGAAAGCGCCGGCGATGAGCGCGGGTGTGATGATCGCGAACTTCCCTTGGAACATCGCGTACACGTATTCGGGGATGCGGTAGCCCTGCATGGGCGCGTCGGTGTCGAGTCGCGCGAGCAAAACCAACGAGCTGTCCCAGCCAATCCAGCCGCCGAGCGCGTTGGGGCCAAACGACATGCCGTAGCCGCACACCACCCAGAGCACGCCAATGATCGCCATCGCCGCAAAGGCGTGCATCATGGTGCCCAGCACGTTTTTGGTCCGTACGAGGCCCCCGTAGAACATCGCGAGCCCGGGGACCATCAACAGGACCAAGGCCGTGGAGGTGAGCATCCACGCGGTGATGCCGGCGTCGATTGTCGGGGCTGCGTCGTTCATCTGACGCAAAGCGTTAGCGAGCGGCGGGGCTTGGGGTCAAGCAAGAAACCAAAGACAAGCAGCCGCGTATTGCGTGCATGAAAAAGCTTTTGGCTCATGCCCTGGCCCATCCGCGTGCGCGTAGCTACCTTTTGGGTATGCGCAAGTTGGCCCTCATGGCGATTGTCGCAAGCCTCGCGGGATTGGTGAGTCTGTTCGTTCAGAACGCTGTGATCGCCACCAGCGTGCACGCGGCATCGCCTCACAATCCACCTCACTCCAAACGATGGACGACCATGGACAGCTGGATGAAGCCGAGCTCGGCCGATCTCAAGAAGAAGCTCACCCCAGAGCAGTATCGCGTGACCCAGGAGCAGGGGACGGAGCCTCCGTTCAGGAATGCCCTCTGGGACAATCACGCGCCGGGCATCTATGTGGATGTCGTTTCCGGTGAGCCGCTCTTTTCGTCCCTCGACAAGTTCGACTCGGGGACCGGTTGGCCGAGCTTCACGCGGCCGCTCGAGAGCAGCAACATCGTCGAGGTGACCGACAAGTCGCATGGCATGGTGCGAGTCGAGGTGCGCTCGAAACACGCTGATTCACATCTTGGCCATGTCTTCGATGACGGACCGGCCCCCACGCGCCTGCGCTACTGCATGAACGCAGCGTCCATGCGCTTCATCCCCGCGGGCGACCTCGAGAAAGAAGGCTACGGCGAATACGCGAAGCTTTTCGTCGGCAAGTCCTAGGCGTCACCCATCGCGTCCCCGACCAGAGCGCGAGATTCGGCAGTAGACTGCGAGCGCGCAGATGAGGACGAGAAGCGGGGAGACGTCTGCGGCCGCAGCACAGCCTTCGTTCTGCGCTTTGTCTTCGCAGATACCTCCGGCCTCCCCTTCGGGGACTGCGACGGTGATGACAAAGTCGCACGACGCGCTGCGCGCCCCGGGGTCCGTGACGGTGCACGTCACGACGGTGTCGCCCGGTGGTAAGATCTCGCCAGGCGTTATTGAGCACGCGCTTGTGCTGCTGCAGTTGTCGATGCCGGAGGGCGGCACGAAGAGTGCCGGCGCGGCGCAGGCACCCGGCTCGGCGTCGATGACGAGCGTTGCGGGGCAGAGAATCGCGGGAGCCTGGGAGTCGGCGACGGTGACGGTGGTCTCGCAGAACGGCCCAGCCTCGGAGACCGCCGTAACGGTCGTCGAACCGACATCGAAGAACGAGCCGCTCGGCGGATACATGAGGACGACACCACAGTTGGTTGCGTCCGCTTTAGCAAACGTAGCGACCGCGCCGCACACACCGGCTTCGGCCGCGGCCGTGACGGCGCTTGGGCAGGTGAGCTGACAGGAATCGAACAGCTGGAAGTCGTCGATGCTCCAACCGTCGCCGCCCTGCCCCCCGTCGGTGCCGAAGTGGAAGGCAATGCGCACTTCGCCTCCTGGCGGGGCGGGCAAATTGACGACGGTGCGGATAAAGCCACCGGAGCTGCCGGTCCAGGCGCGCTTGCCCGCCAGAGGATTCGATCCCGCTGTGACCAGCCTGTCGCTATAGCCGCCTTCGACGAAGGTGCCGCCGGCGGTCAACACGTCCACGAAGGCGCCCCCGTCGTAGGAGACCTCGAGAATGCCGCCGTCGAACGTCGCTTCCGTGGCGAAGCGATGCTGGAAACGCACCTGGAACGGGTTCGCTACCTCGTACGTCGGCGAGTTGAGGAAGCTGTTGCTGGTCGTCGCTGGCGCGGGGCAGAAGGCGCGATTCGGCTGCGATACCGCCTCGCTCCCCGCGGTGGTGAAGCCGCCGCTGGCGGTCCAGCCGGCGGGCAGGGCAGGTGGAACGACTGCATCGAAACTTTCTGACACATCGGCGGCTTGCGCGTCGAAGGCCATGGTGGTGACCGCGACGACGCCGATGAAGGCGGCTCTCATGGATCAGCGTACCCACATTCACCCATCTCCGGTTGCGTGCGGGCCTCGACAGGGACCGGCGATGCTTGTTAGCGGCCGCTCCGCGTGCTCATGGGATAGCCCCACTGGTGTTGGTACGTGCCTAGCCGCTTGCGGCGGTGCATCTCGGGGTCCGCGTCTATGTGAGCGAAGACAGCAACTGGACCATGGCGGCCTTGCCTGCCAACGGACATCCCAGCCTCCACAGGCGTACCGAGCGGCGTTGCGAGTGCCTCGAGAGGTCGACCTAGGCCACCGCGGCGAGTCGCCTAGCCCCCCCGCGTCGCCTCATGGCTGCGTCGGACGTCGCCCAGGGAGAGGCGCGGGATAGGTGAGTGGCGGATGCTGCAGTGGCGCGAGCTGGGCGAGGTAGCCTCTGCGTCGGTCCCAGTCACGACGCCGCTTGGCGTAGTCGGCGAGGATCTCTGCTGACAAGTGATTCTCCGGCCCGAACACGACGACGGGTTGCCAGTCCGGTGGTCGCCCGGTGCCGGCGTTGCGATCGACCAGGACGGCGGAACCGTCGGGATTCTTGCGGATCGTGTATTCGCGCACGCCGTTCGAGGGGTCGTTGTAGTCTCGCATGAAGCGCGCCATCAGGTCGGCGGCACGCGCGGCGGACCAGGTGACCTCTCCGATCTCACTGTTCACGTAAGCGGACAACCAGTCAGCGTTGTAGCTCGACACGATCGACACCTGGTCGTCGATGATCGCCATCTTGCCGTGGAACTTGTTGGTGCCCGTCGCCACGAAGAAGCGCGCTGTCGGGACGCGCGCCAGAATGTAGGCCCAGTCCTCGAGGAAGTACGCCTGGGTCACGGTGCTATCGGTCGACATGGGGCTGTTGGTGCCGAACCAGATTTCGACTCCGCGTGACGAGGCGCGCGCGAGCTCATCGATTTCTTCGCGGGTCAGGACGACGTACGGGTTCTGGATGACGATGCGATTCTGTGCACCGCGCACCAGCGTCGTGAGCGATGGAGCGATCTCGTTGTAGCGTCCGGCAGCAATCGAGGTCTGGTCGATGACCTTAACTTCGGCTTCGAAGAAGCGCTCATCACGGTTGTAGGTGCGCGCCGAGCCCCGCGTGCGGGTGTAGCGAACCAGCTCGTTCGCGAGACGCGTAAGGGCTTCGCGGTCGCGCCGCGACGGAGCACGCAGGACGCCGTCGCCGGGCAAGGCTGCGATGGCACGGCGCACGAGGTTGTCCGCCAGCGCGGATCGCCTTTGGGCGTCGCCCCGCACTGCTTGCTGCTCCGCCTCTGCGAGAGGAGGATCGTTCATCCACAGGTTCATCAGGTGGTAGGCGCCAAGGAGCTCGATGTCGCGCTCGGCCAGGTTGCCAAACATATCGGGTGTGACGCGGGAGGCGGCGCTGCTGTGGAGCTCGCGCTCGAAGGCGGCCGTGAAGTCGCGGGCCTGCTCTTCACCACGAACCTCGGAGTCACCGTCGCGCCATGCCGACGGGAGGTCCGCCGGATCGACGAAGTATTCGCGTCCGATGTTGCGTCCACCCGTCTTTCCCACGCGTCCGTCGGTCACGAGGATCTTGTCGTGATTCACGGAGGCGATGGTCGAGGTGCCGAGGAACAGCGCCTCTGGAGTGCGCAAGAGACGCTGCATGTGGCGGTGGTAGACGGCGACCTCGCTACCCGCAGCAGCGAGCTCCTCGAGGTAATCTTTGCCTCCCGCTTGTGGTGGCCACGCGATGGCTACCTGCTGCGTGAAACCGTTCACTCCATTGAAGTCCGCCGTTGCATCCGTCATCAGGCGCACACGAACCTCGCGCCGTTGCTTGCGCAGGAGGTGACCCAGGAACGCGAAGCCGTAAATGTCGCGCTCGATGATGAAGTAGGTCGCATCGATGGTGCTGCCTGCGCGGGTCAACATATCCCAGGTCGACGCCCACGACTCGACGTTGCCGGTAAGCTGACGCGTTCGGGCGGGACCTCCACCGGGAATCGCGTCGAACGCCTCACGCAGGCTCGTTGGGTTCGCGAGGTATGTCGGGGCCGACGGTGGCCGAACGCGGGACGGCCGCAACACGGCGGCAAAACCCGTGGGATGCTCACTTTGACCCAGGCCAAGCAGCGCGGCCGCGCCCATCGGTGCGCGTGGGGCCTCCACGGGAAGGCGAGGGCGCGTGTCACGGCGGAACGGCTCGCCCGCAGGGGCGGAGACGGCGTCGGTAGACACCCCGGCACCAGCTTGCACCGCTTGGGTTGCGAGCTCTGAGGTCATGGGCCTGCCTGTCGATAGTTCGTGGAGGTTATCCGAGCAAACAGGACAAGGGTTGCGCGGGCACGTGCCGACACCGCGTCGGGTGTCTTGCTTGGGAGACCGAATCGCGATCTGGTGGGTCTGTGAAGCTCTCAAAAGTCCTGGTTTTGGCGGTCCTGTCCGCGGCGCTTGCCTGCACGTCGTCCGGGGTCACCCCCCCACCGGCGGTCGCTGGCGCCCAGCTCCGGGTCGTTGGTTGGGGCGAGCTCGACGGCTGGAGCGAAGACGCCCACGACGTTGCTTACGCAACCTTCGCGAGCAGTTGTCGCTCGGTAACGCAAGGCGCGCTGCACCCGATCTGCCGCCTCGCCCTCGCCCGCGGTCCGCTCCGGCGGCAAGAGGCTCGGCTCTTTTTCGAGGACCACTTCACGCCTGCGCGGATCGCAGCCGTGGGCGAAGAAGACGGCCTCATCACGGCCTACTACGTGCCGGTATTCGATGCCTCGCGCGCGCGAACCGAACGTCACTCCGCAGCGCTCTATGCCAAGCCGAAGAACCCTGCGGACCTCACTCTAACCCGCGCCGAAGTCGAGGAGGGTGCCCTCGCCGGCAAGGGGCTCGAGATCTTCTGGGCTGACCCGATCGACGCGTTCTTCGCGCAGATTCAGGGGTCGGCGCGCCTGCGGCTCGACGACGGCAGCGTCCATAAACTCGAATATGCCGCTAAAACGGACCACCCGTACACGTCGATAGGTCGCATCCTCATCGACCGGGGCATCATCGCCAAGGAGGAGATGAGCATGCAGGCCATTCGTGCCTGGATGGCAGCCAATCCGGAGGCGGCGGTCGAAGTGCGCCGACAGAACAAACCCTTCGTGTTCTTTGCTGCGAGCCCGGCAGTCGGGGATGAGCAGGGTCATGGCGCCCAAGGCTTTACGCTGGTGCCGCAGCGTTCCATCGCCGTCGACAACAAGTTGCACCCCTATGGCACGCTCTTCTTCATCTCGGCGACGCTGCCCATCGACAGTGCGGAGCCGACAACCCCGTTTCGCCACCTGATGGTCGCGATGGACACGGGCTCAGCGATTGTCGGACCCGCTCGCGCGGACATCTATTGGGGCGTTGGCGACGCCGCCGCGGAGGTCGCCGGGCGGTTCAAGCACCGAGGTACTTTCACGGTGCTCGTGCCGCGCTAGAGCGAATCTCACCGTCCGCCCTCAGGTCGCTCGAGGGGTGTGGCCGTAACGAGACGCGCGCTTCGCCCCTGACGGGTCTGGATGCGTTCTAGACGCCCTGGGTGGTCGAGCGCGAGGGCGGCGATGCGGGTGGCCTTGCGGTCGACGTCGACGGCCGCCGCCTTTCTTGTTGCCACTTTCGCTGGGGACGCGACCGTCGGCCCGCTTTTCCGTTCTCGGGGGCCGCGAAGGCGCGGGTGCTCCACCATTGCGGACCAGACATTCCCACGATGGGGTCGAAGACATCCCGATGCGTCGGGGCATGTTCGCCAGGGTACATCGTATAGAGCCCGACGGAGCCGTCGTCCCTTGGTCCGCCGCTCACTTGCATGACGGTGACAGGCCGTTTGCTGACTCCGTCGATGACGGGGACGATGCTGTTACGGCCCCCGCTGTTGCGCTGCATGCGGCGAACGCGGTGACGATTCTGATCGGTGATCTCGACGAGTGCGTTTAGGCCAACCACGCGCGACGTGCGGGCCTCGATGTCGACCGAGCCGTCGGGCTTCCAGCGTAGCAATCGAACCTTCCAGCCGGGGCGCTCGCTCAGGCTGCCGGTCTCGAGGGCCTCACGCAGGAGACCCTCCGCGAACTTGATGGCGCTCTGACGGTCGGCAAAGGCCGCGTCGCGCGTCGTTTCCTGGGTTACGAATACCGAGCCGACCTCGCGACTGTCGAAGTGCGTCAAGAGATGCTCGTGGATGTCGTTCGGCGCGCCGTCGAAGCGCGTCTGGAACGCCGAAGTGAAGGGCCGCGCATGCATCATCGGGATTCTCGGGGAGACGCCCCGTCGCTGCGCGCCTCGTCAAGTGCCGCCAGCAGCTTTTGCGACGATGGTCCGAGTTGCCATCTCCCGGCGGGGGAGGAATGGCGGGGCGGACGGGACTTGAACCCGCGGCCTCCGGCGTGACAGGCCGGCGTTATAACCAACTTAACTACCGCCCCGAACCAATCGCGCTGCACCGGTTTCCCGGCGTCAACGAGGGGGCGACGTCTACTGAAACGTCTTTTTAGTGTCAAGGCGATTGCGCCGTTGTCGTTACCAAGACCTCGCCGTCACGATCCAATCCCGCAACCGACGCTCGACCGGTCCGATATGACCCGCCATGCCTATCGAAGCTGTTGCGCTGAATCCTTCGGCCCTGACCGCGGAACTCCCCATCGAAGTGGACGTGGCGGTGCCCGCTGCCCGCGCGCCTGCACACGTGGATGGCCGTGACGGCCCGCGGCCAAGCATGCTCGCACCCAGCAACCCGACCTTGGCGCTGCAGCCACCCGGCGCAGCGCCTGAAGCGCCGACGCCGCGTTTCCCCCGCAACCTCTGTTATCGCGGCGACTGCGGCGTCGAGATGGAGCGCATCTGGAACGCCTTCAATGCGGCCGGTCCCGTCGACCTGGCCGATGTCCCGCGCGTCTTCTCGGGGAACGTCTACTGGAAACACAGCTCGTACAATCCGAACCAAGCGCACTTCGGGGGCGTGCTCCTCGATCGGCAGAGCGACGGGGCGCTGACGTTCAACGGACGCTGGACGTTTTTCGGTCCGGGCAATCCTTACGCGAACACGACGCTCGAGGAAGCGCGTCGAAACTGGGCGAGCCGTCCCTTGGCGGTGCAGCAGAGAGGCGATCACCTCTATGTCGACGCCAACCCACGCACGAGCGACCCGCGCTGGGTGCCGCTCGAGTACTGGCTCCGGCAAGACCCGGCGACCCGCGACATCTATGTGGTCGGCTTCTTCGGAAACGGCCAGTTCGCGGTGGGTCAGTTGCGCGCGAACGCGAACCCCTAGCGCCTACGCGTCGCGGCGCGCGTCATCGTAGGCCTTGAGATGCTTCAATGCCTCGTCGCGTTGACCGCGCTGCTCGAGGAGCGCGGCCAGGTTGAAGTGGGCGTCGGCGAAGCCTGGGTCGTGGGCCAGCGAGGCGCGATACGCTGCTTCGGCGCCCGCCCAGTCGCCGAGATCGTGGAGGGTGACGGCGAGATTGAAGTGGGCCACCGGGTGTGTCGGGTCGATGCGAACCGCGTTTCGAAAGTAGGCGGCCGCGCGCTTGAGGTCACCGCCATCGGAGCACATGCGGCCAATATTGATGGTCGCTTCGACGTGCTCGGGGTTACAGGTGAGGGCGCGCAGATAGGCGTCGTAAGCGCCTGACGCGTCGCTCTCTTCGAGCGTCATGGCCATGTCGAACCAGTGGTCGGCAGCCGTCATGTCGCTGGGGCCGTCGAAGATCGCGCCGAGTGTATCGACGAGCTTCGCGGCGTTGCGCGTTTGCGTGACCTCGGCGGCCTTGGGCGAGCCGAACGCAAAGCAGGCCTGACCGCTCACCGGCTCCCAAGCGTGGCTTCCGTCGCTCGCTACGAGCACGCCCGCGTCGACCCGAAGCTGGAGCGACGAGAGCGATTGGGCGCCGAGCTGACGACGCAGGGCCGCGAGGGCGCGCTCGACCCGCGAGGCCGACAGACCTTCGGAGATGAGGCGAGCCGCAGTACGCAGCACTGCCAGATCTTGGAAGGCGAATGTGGGCTGATCTGGGTTCGACGAAAGCGATTGGTCGCCAGAGGGCAGGGCGACGCGCGCCACCGTGCGGACGCGCTGCTCGGAGAGCTTCACCAACCGGGCGGCTTGGCGGGTCGTGAACATACGAATCCTCTCCTATCACCAAGGTCCGACAGCACCGATACCTTTCTGTGGTACGATTCAGCCAGCGATGTCGCGAATTGGACGGCGCCTCGAGGAAGGCCAGAAGGTGGCGGAGCCGCCACAGAAACCGCGCATCCTCGTGGTCGACGACGACCCCAACAACCTGCGTTTGGTCGCTGAGACTCTCGATGGGCTGGGCTACGCCTTGGAGACCGCGACGGACGGTGTGCAGGCGATCGAGCGCGTGCGAGAGTCGGCGCCGGACCTCCTCATCCTCGACGTCATGATGCCGAAGATGAACGGGCTCGAGGTTTGCCGGATCGTGAAGTCGCTTTCCGCGGACGCCTTCATCCCGATCATCCTCGTGACCGTGAAGGGCGACGTCGATAGCAAGGTCACTGGCCTCAAGCTCGGGGCCGATGACTATCTCGCCAAGCCCTACAATCCGCTCGAGCTGCGCGCCCGCGTCGCGTCGATGCTTCGCATCAAAGCGCTGCAGGACAAGATCAACACCAAGCGCCGCGAGCTCGAAGCGTTGTCGATGACCGACGATCTCACCGGGCTGTTCAATCACCGCGCCATGCAGCAGCGTCTCAAAGACGAGTTCATGCGCGCGCAGCGCTACAACGATCCGCTCTCGCTTCTCATGATCGACGTCGATCACTTCAAGAAAGTGAACGACCGCTTCGGCCATCTGTTCGGCGACTACGTGTTGGGCGAGCTTGCGCAGGTACTCACGCGTTGCGTTCGCGAGATCGATTTGCTCGCTCGCTATGGCGGAGAAGAGTTCTTGGTCATCTTGCCTCAGACCCACTTCTCGGGGTCGCTCGCGGTCGCAGAGCGCATCTGGCGCACCGTGGGGCGCCACGAGTTCAACGACAACAACGTCCAGCACCCCATCACAGTATCCATTGGTATTTCGTTCTATCCCAACAAGAACATCGCGACGGCCGAACAGCTGGTCGCTTTCGCGGACCAGGCGCTCTACCAGGCGAAACGTGAAGGCCGTAATCGCATCTGCCTGCACCAGCACATGAACTATCTCTACCGCCCGGAGCGAGCCACCTCGTGAGCACGGTCCTGGTGGTGGACGACAGTGAGGCGCTTCGCACCGCGACGCGGCGTATGCTCGAACAGTCCTCGCTGTCGCTGAGAGTCCTCGAGGCGGCGGATGGCGCGGAGGCCCTCCCGATCGCGCTCTCTGGTCAAGTCGCCATCGTCGTCAGCGACATCGTCATGCCGCGCCTCGACGGGATTCAACTCGTGCGCGGCATTCGAGCTCACCGCGATTGGGATAGCCTGCCGGTCATCCTCGTGACCTCGCAAGCTGAAGACGACACGCGCAACGTCAGCTTCGAGGCTGGAGCCAACGACTATCTGACCCGACCGTTCGATGCCGAGGACTTGTTGGGGCGCATCAAGGTTCAGTTGCGTCTGCGTAGCCTGCACGACGAGCTCAAGCGCGCCGACGAACGCCACCGACGCCTCGGGACGCACGACGAGCTCACCGGCCTTGCCAACCGTCGGCATCTCCTCGACCTCACGCGTCGGGAGTTATCTCGGTCGCGACGGCACAAGCTCGCCATGTCGGTTGGCGTCCTCGAACTCGACGACGTGCGGACGGTCGAGCAGCGCGTCAGTCACCTCGCGGGCGATGCCATCATCAGCGATCTCGCCACCATCCTCACGCGCAACCTGCGAACGGCTGACATTCTCGCGCGCATGGGCCCGCACAAGTTCGGCGTCTTGTTGCCGCATACCGACGGGGCGCAGGGCAGAGCAGCGGGCGAGCGCTTGCGCGCCGCGGTCGCGAGCTACACGTTCCCGGGTAGCGTGCGTGCCGAGCTCTCCGTCTCCGTAGGCGTCGCAACCTATCCGACTGGGGCACTCGAGACGGTCGACGAGCTACTCAACGCCGCGGAGGCTAGCCTCGACAAGGCGCGCGGACGGGGAGGCAACCGTGTCGAGGCCTGGAGTCCGGGCGAAGGCGAAGAGAGCTGGGCCAAGGCGACACGAGTGCCGGCGGTTGCTCCGGCGACGCCGGCTGACGAGCCCTCGGACACGTAGCCTCGTCCACTATTGCGGTCATTTTCGCTTGGCGGGGATGGGTAGGAGCGCGATCTCGATACGCCGGTTCTTGTGTCGCCCGGCAGGGGTCGCGTTGCTTGCGGCGGGGCGAAACTGCGAGAAGCCGGCGGCAACCAAACGCTCACCGGGCACTTTCACCTCGTCTTGCAGGAAGCGTACGACGTTGGTCGCACGCGCGGCTGACAGCTCCCAGTTGCTCGCGAAGACCTCGGTGAGCTTGCCGGTTATCGGCAGTGCGTCAGTGTGGCCGCCCACTTGGAGAACCTTGTCGTCTAGCTTGATGAGAGTCTCGCCAACGCTCTTCAATACCTCTTTGCCTCGCTCGTTGAGCTCGGCCTCCCCGGAGTTGAAGAGGATCTTGTCGCTGACGTCGACCGTCAGGTGGCCGTTGATCGCCGAAACGAGCACCTCGCCCTTCTTGATCTCTGCCTGCAACTTCTTGCCGAGCTCTTCTTGAGCCTTGGATACCGCCTCGAGCTCGGCCTGTTTCTGGCTCAACACCGAGGAAAGGCGGTCACGCTCGGCCTCGCTGTTGTCGCGGTCGTTCTTGAGGATGTCGACGATGTTGCGCATCGTCGCGATCTCGCCGAGGGTCTTTGCGTGCTCGGCCTCGAGGTCGCGCAGGCGCGCATGCATGGGAAGGCCAACGTACAACACGCCAGCGATCACCGCGCCGACGACGACCGCAAGCAGCATCCACGGCAGGGCGCCTCCGCCCCTCTCGGCGACGCGCGCCTTCGATGGCTTCTGGGGCAGGTCGGCAATGCTCGCGTCACCGAGCGTATAGCGCTCCTCGTCCGCTCCGTCGCGCACGGTCGGCGCTTCGCGCGGTGGAATCACGCTCACGCGCGGGCCACCTGGGCGGGCCCCACGGTCTCGATCAGCTCGAGCTGCGCCAACGCGTAGACGAACGCACGTAGCGACTTTGGCGGCAGAGGTACCGCGCGCGCGAGCTCACCCGTCTGTTTCGGCGACCGTAGCAGCGATGCGGCCATCTGCTCGGCGGGCGGGAGCTGCGTGGCTTCGCTTTCGAGGGCCGGTTTCGCGACGATGGCGCTGAAGGCGAGATCCGCGATGGTGTCGCTGGTCACCTCGATACGCGCGTGGTCGCGAACCCCGATGTAGATCGTCGCGAGGGGTTGCATAGGCGCGGGCGCGAAGTCGGTGAGGTGTACGAGACCGCTCAAGAACTCGAAACGACCTTCGCGAGCAGCGAAGAGTGAAAGGAAATTGAGCTGCGACTGGCGCGCCATGACGGCCCCGAGTTGCTCGTCGGTGAGGAGCTTCATCTCGAGGAGGATCTGTCCGAGCAGCTTGTCGGTACGGTTGTGGACCGCCAGCGCCTCGTTGAGCTTCTCTTCGGAGAGTACGTTCTCCTCGACCAAGATGCGGCCGATCGGATGCTTCAGACGGGAGAGGCGTGCCCCCTGCGGTGCGCCCTGCACGAAGAAGGCGCGCGAGACGCCGATCGGGTCGTGAATCTCCACGACGCCGGTTGCCTTGCTACGCGACAGCTGACCGACGAGCTTTGCGAAGGGCTGGTCGCGCAAATCACCGGATAGCTTTGGCTCGTTTGGCACGCAGAATGTCTAGCCAACGACCGACGAGAGTGCAAAGCAGACTTCGCTCGTGTTAGGAGCCTCTCCGCATGCGGTTGGGAGTTGTTCTCAAGAAAAACGCCAAGGAAGCGCTCGCGGCGCTCCGTCGTATTCATACGGTCGCGCAAGGCATACCGATTCTCGTCGAGGACAACGGCGCCGTCATTGCTGCCGACATGCCCGAAGGGGTTCGTATCGTCCCGGGTGGCGAGTTCGCCAAGGTCTCCGACCTGGTGATCGTTTTGGGGGGGGACGGCACCCTCATTCATGCTGCCTCGCTGCTCCGCGACCGCGTGGTCCCGATGATTGGTGTCAACCTGGGGCATGTCGGCTTCCTCACTGACATCGCCATGGACGAGATCGAGCGCGCGGTGCCTCTCGCGCTCGAGAGCCGCTTGCCGCAGCTCGACCGCATGCGCCTCGACGTCCGCGTCAACACGATGATGGGTGATCAGGTGATGGAGAAGCGCGTCCTCAATGACGCGACGCTCACGCCCGGACGCATGGCGCGCCTTGCCGAATATCGCATCATGCTGGGTGGCGAGCTCGTCACCTCGATGCGAGGCGACGGCCTCATCGTCTCGACACCGACCGGCTCGACGGCCTATTCGATGGCGGCTGGCGGATCGATCGTTTGGCCGGGCCTGCATGCGGTGGCGGTCACCCCCATCTGTCCGCACTCACTTACCCAGCGTCCGTTGGTCCTCGATCCAAGTGGCGAGCTCGAGGTCCGTCTCGTCGGGCAGGGGGACGCCGTCGCCACCTTCGATGGTCAAGCGAGCTGTCCGTTCGGCACCGGGGACGTGATGACCATCAACGTCGCCCCCGTGCCGACCCGCCTGCTGTCGCTGCCGGGCGGAAGCTACTTTCAGACTCTGCGCGCGAAGCTACGCTGGGGATCGCAGTAGGTCGATTCCCTCGCGAACCATGCCGAGGAGCTCGTCGCGTTCGTCTTCGTCCATGCCGCGCGAGCTCGCTGTGAGGCGCTCTAGCATCGCTTCGAGCAGCGGCAGAGCAGCCTCGTGGTCGGTCCTCAGATACGCCAGCAATACGATTTCCATCTGGTCGTCGGGGAAGGTTGCGGCGTCGCCGAGGCTCGCCACGAACGCATCGAAAGCGCTAACGGTCCTCTCGGAATCGACCAACTCCATGACGGTCATGGCAGCGCGTCGTTCGTCGGCATCGCGGCTCTCGTCGCGCCAGATGGCCTCCACGGCTGGAAAAAACCCCGCACCTTGGATGGCGGCGACGGCTTGCAAAGCCTCCTCGAACACGATGATATCGTCTGGGTCCTCGATGGTCGCCATGAGACCCGCGAGTGCCTCGTGATCGCCGCGCTTTGCCAAGACGGACAGGGCGCGCACGCGGACCAGCTCATCGTCGTCTTCGTGTGCCGCGGCGCGCCAGAACTCGGCGACCATGGGCGAGTCGAAGGCCTCTAGCTTGTCGAGGACGACTTCACGCTCGTCGTCGTCCTCGAGCTCGAAATAGAGCTCGATGAGCGCTTCTGCATCGAGATCGCTGGGAACGTCGTCGCTCATGAGGCCGAGATATCCAACCCCGTCACGGGCGGCCAGGCAAGCATACCCTCGCAGAACCGCGCCGATCGCTTGTGTCGATCCGTCAACACAGGCGAGCAATTAGGTTAGGACGCACCGGCAGCTTGACTTGCTTCATGACGAACTGGAAAGCTTTTACGCACGATGTTGTCCTTTTTTGCCATCGCGATCGTTGCCGCAGTCTCGCCGGTGCAGCGCGCCGAGCAGCTGTACAACCAGGCGCGCTACGACGATGCCCTGAAAGCCCTCGGCCGTTCTTGCCAGGGCGCCACCATCCGCGAAAGCGAGCAGGCCGCCTGCGAAAAAGTGCGAGCATTCGCCCTGGTGGCGCTCGGACGCGAGGCTGAGGCACGCGCCGCCTTTGACCGGCTCATTGTTGCGAACCCCGACGCTGACCTCGGTGCCGACGTCTCGCCCAAACTTCAGTCGCTGTTCAGCTCCGCCAAGCGCGAGATCGCGCAGGTCATGAGCTTGCAGCTCGAGCCCGTTTCGCCGGGCGTTGCGAGTGGCAGTGGCGTCAGCGCGCCATGGCCCCTCACGGTGCGCGTTCCGGGCGATGTCGAAGTCGACGCCCTGCATGTCCACATCGCGACGGCGAGTACGTCGCGCTATAGCGAGGTCACGTTGCGCTCTCAGGACGGGGTGTGGATCGGCATGTACGAGCCACCGACCGAGCCTTCCGCGCCCCGTTACTACTTGGTCGCAACCTTGACCTCCGGCGTCAACGTCAATGTCGGAGACGCCGCGACCGCCAAAGCGGTCGTGGTGAGCGCGGCGCCGCTCGACCCTATCGGCTATGACCCCTTGGAGCCTCAGCACGCCCAGCCAAACGCCCTTGCCGCGACACGGCGCCGCGACGACGGTGACAAGATCGCGGGCCTGCCGCCATGGGCTTTCTGGACCGTCGTTGGCGGCGGGGCCGCCGTGGTGACGGGGGTGCTCATCTATGCATTGACGCGGGGTGGGGGCGACGAGCCCGGTGCCGTCCGCGTGGGGCTTACCTTTCAATGAAGCCCATCCTCCTCATGCTGACCCTGAGCGCTTTCGCCTGCGGCGGCTCTGAGCTCGAGCCCACGCGCGGCACGACGGCGGCAATCCACCTGCAGTCCCAGCTCGAGTCGTCCACCCGAAAGGTCACCGTGCGCGTCTTTGCCGCCCGTGACCGCCAAAACGTCATCGTGACGTGCACGAGCCTGTTGTCTGGAAACGTACTCGACGATCGGTACGAGCTGCTGCAATCGGCCGAGTTCGACTACCCGCCAGCCGCGGGGGCGAGCTTCGTGGTGTCGGACGTTGACGCGAAAGACGGCGCGGTCATCTACGTCGATGCCCGTAACGCCAGTGACCAGGTCATCGGCGAGGGTTGCGAGGCCGGCATCGACATCAAGGGTGGTGAGACGGCGAACGTCGATCTCGTGGTGTACCCAGCGTCATAGGACGACACGGGTACACTCCGTTGTCGTCGGTTGCCTAGGCGCTGCGGAGGAACGCGCGGATGCGCAGCGCCCCGTCACCTTCGACGTGCACGAACTTCACGCCCATGCCGAGGCCGTCGGCGTTGGGTGCGCTGCTGACAACTTCACCCCGTGCGACCACCATTTCGCGGTCGCCCGGTAGCGCAAACTTCAGCGTCACCTGAGTGCCGAGCGGGTGGGGGATGGCGCGGTCGAAGAAGACACCGCCGGCCGCGATATTGCCGCTGCGCCGGAAGTAAATGTCGTCCCCAGAGATCTCTTCCATCCATAGCTCGAGCGGGAAGCGCTGGTCCGCTCGACGGTCCCGCTGACGCCGGTCGTTACCGCGGCGGTCAGTCGACACCGAAGATGAGTCTTTACGACGATCGGCGACTCGACGGTCGCGACGGTTCATCGGAACCTCGGCTGAAAGCGTTGGAACGGGACTCGAACCCGCTCATCACCATCTTTTGCGCGCCTAACACGCTGTCGTGAGCGACAGCAAGCGCAATTGATCGCGTCCGAACGCGCTGCGATCGATGTGATGTGGGTGCCGGTCCACCATGGATGCGTCTTCAATGGGTGCCGGTCGCGTACAGCAGGCCAGCGCGGGCCAGGTAGTAGTCGCGGAGGGCGTCGTACATCATGCGTCGCGACTCGACGAGCGCAGCCAAGCCTTCGAGGAGGTCACGTGGCTCACCGGTCCCCGTGTCGTACGCGTTAGCGGAGAAGGTGACCCACTTGCGCGTCGCTTGAATGGCTTCGCTCGAGTATTCGAAGATCTCGCGTGCTTGCCTGAGGTCCGTGTAGGCCATTTGCACCTGCAGCGGAATCCCAGTGGAAGCGAAACGCTCGAGTGCGTCGAGCTGTTCGTAAGTGGCCTCGGCCGCGTCCGATTTCGCCTGAGCCGCCCAAGGATTCAGGTCGAAGAGGAGCGCGAGCGCAAGTCCGCCGGCGACACGGTTGTACGGATCGTTCCAGTAGGGATTCCGGGCGTTGTCGCGGGTTGGCGCCCAGTCGGCCTCGAACTGGCCCGCAATAGCGAGCACAGGGAGATTGGCCTTGATCTCGGCGACGGAGAGGGCCTTTGCGGCGCTCTTGCCATGCGCAAGCTGTTGCCACTCGGGGCGATTCGCCGCGGCCTCGGCGATGTAGTTCGCGAGGTCGCGTGGTGGCTCGTCCGGGATGGGGGCGAGCTTCTCGTCGACGAGCTCGAGGTTCGCGGTCGCCGCCATACCCATCGTGTGCTTGAGCGCGACCAGCGTCACCGCTTGCGCATTTCGCGCGTTCACCAAGAAGCGCCGCACCTGAACCGAAGAAAATCCCAAACGCGATAGGTCGGACTGCGACACTTCGCCTTCGCCCGTGTCATACAGCTCCTGCGCTCGCTTGAGCGCTTGTTCGACGTAACCCTGCGCTTGTTCGAGGGTTGGGATGAGACTGCGCGCGTAAAGGTGCGTGTAGTAGAACTTGCGCACCTCCCACGCGATGGTGTTTTGCGTCTCGCGCAGCCGCGCCTTCTCGACCTCGGCCCGCTCGGAGGCGGCCTCTTTTGCGGCGTCGGCGCGTCCGAAGGTGTAGATGGGTTGCGCGAGCGTCGCCTCGAGATGTGCGTAAGGACCCCAGTCAGAGAGGCTCTTCCACTCGTTGGTGTGACCATTGATGTCACCGCGAACCGTATACATCGGCGCGAGGAAGCCCATACCCGCGATGCGTGGATAGAAGAGCGCTTCCACCTGGGCAAGACGCGCCTGGTACTCGTGGACGCGGCCCTCCGCCTCCATGATGCGTCCGTTACTGTCGAGCGCGATGCGCACGCAGTCCTCGACGCCCAGTCGGTGGGTGACGTCGTTGATGACCACCGGCGTCGTCTGGGGTGGTGCTGGCTGAGGCGTGGGTGCCGGCGCATCGAGCGGCCCCGCCACGACGTCTTCTTCTGCGGCTGGGTCTTTCTTCTTGGTCGCCCTTTTGCTCGCGGCCTTGGGCGCGGCGAGCACGGCGCTAGCGAGCGTCGAAACCGGAGCGGCTAGCGGCGATGCCACCAGGGCCACGAGCGTCAGCGCTGCTACCATCATGCGCCTTGCACCTTCGATAGCGGTGCTGGAGGTGCGGCGTCGCTCTCGCTCCGCTTTGGCGGTGAACTCTTGGCCAGGCGCCACGCTACGTAAGAGGGCAAGGCGACGTTGCAGGCAAGCAAGTTCATCGCGAGCCCCAACAAAGCCATCTTGCCGAGCGAGTTCAAGCCCGTGTGATCGGCGATTACCAAGGCGAGGAAACCGAGTGCATTGGTGAGCAGCGAGCCCGTCACCGCGCGACCTGTCTCGCTGAAGACCGGGGCGAACGGCTCGCCTGCGTCGATGCGCGCCGTCAGGTGCGCACCCCCGTCGATACCGATGCCGAAGAAGAGCGGGATCATCACCACATTGATGTAGTTGAGCGAGAGCCCGGCGAGCGGCATGCAGCCCAACGTCGCGAGCAGGGTCGCCGCCGCCGGCAAGATGCAGGCGATGGCTGACTTGAAGCTGCCAATGAACAGCCACAACGACAAGAACACAAGGCCGATTGCAAACGCCATAACGGGGACCGACTCGCTCGCGACCATCTCGATGACGTCGGCCAACATCAGCGCCTCGCCAGCCGCGAGCACGTCGGTGCCGTCCGTGAGCTTGATGCCGCGGATTTCCTTGGCGAACGAGCGGGTAAAGGCCCCGTCGGACAGATCGCGCGCCGCGAATACCAAGACGAAGCCAGAGTCACGCTTGTCGTCGAGACCCTGGAACTGGCGCCGGACCTCGGCTGGCAGGTCATCGCGGACGAAGGGCTGAGCGCGAACCATCTTGTCGACGCGGTCGAAGTCCTTCTTGTCCTTCTCCGATAACTTCTCGCGGTCGATGCGGCGAACGATGCGTTCCATGTTCTGGATGATCTGGAGCTTCTCGGTTTGTCCGAGCGGCACGAGGTCGGCCGATGCGGCGACGAAACGGACGGTCGATGTCTCGCCGCTTCGCTCCATGCGCTCACGCACCTCGCTCGCCACCTTGGTCTCGTCGGCGGCTGACCCAGTGAGCATGACGACGGGGGTCTGTGAGTAGCCGACCAGGGCGTCGATCTCGCGGTCGAGCTCGTAGGAGCGCAGGTTGCTCGCGAGCAGTGAGCGCAGGTCGTAGTTGAAGCGAAGTTTCGGTAGCGTGACGCAGAAGACGGCCAAGACGAGCACGGAGCATACGAACACCGGACGCGCCTTGCGCATAATCCAGTGGACGTAGCGTGGCACCTCGTCATGGCGGACGTGACGAGGCTTCCAACCCAGACGCATTGCGACGCTGATGAGCGCCGGCAAGATGAGCTGGTAGGACACGACGAAGAGGAACATGCCGGCGGCGGCTATGACGCCAAACTCGCGGAAAGCGCGGAACTCCGACAAGGCAAGTCCGCCGAAGGCGACCATCGTTGTGAGAGCGGTGATGGCGACGCCGCGGCCGGTGTTTCCGAAGGTACGGCGAACGTTTTCTTCGCGGTCGTTCGTAACCCACCACTCTGTCTCGAAGCGGGCGAGGAGATGGATGCCGTTCTCGATGCCCATGCCCGAGAGGATGGCGCCGACGAATCCGGTGAGGATGTTCAAGATGCCGAAGGCGTAGGCGGCGAAGCCGTACGACCAGACCATCCCGATGACCAGCGGTACCATCACGAGGCCGATCGCCGACACCCGCCGGAAATGGAAGGCGAGGAACACGAAGATGAGCACGAAGCTCGCGAGGTTTGCCCAGCCGAGGTCGCGCTGGATGAGCTCTTGCTGGTCGACCTTCTTCTTGTAGTTGCCGCCGATTTCGTAGGTGAAGTTGGGTCCGTATTGCGACAGATCCATAGCCTTCAGCAGCGCTTCGGTCTTGGCAATGATCTCCTGCGAAACCTGGAGGTTCATCCCCGCACGTGCGGGCTTTGCGAGTATGGCGATCATCCGCTTCTGCGGACTCATGTAGTAGCTCTCGCCGATCTGCGAGGCCATCCAGCTCGTCTTGCCTCCATGTTTACTGTACTTTGCGTTGAGATCGTCGAGCGTGATCTCTGGTGGCCCGTCGTCTTCGAGGTCTAGATAGAGCGGGTTCGCCTTGCGCTTCTCGTAAGCCTCGCGGTCGCGGAGCTTGGCGAGTAGCTCCTCGAGGTCTTCGTTGCTCAAGAAGTAGAGGGCGTGCTCTTCGAAGAACGTCGTGGGCCGCCGGTAGTCCACGTAGCGAAAGTCTTCGAGCGCGGCGAGGCGTGGAGCGAGGTCGTCCGCGAACTTGCGGAGCTGCTCCGGCTCCGCGTTTTCCCCCAGTACCGTCACATATCCAATGCCGCCGAAGCGTGCCTCGAGCTCGTGAAGAGCGCGGACGCTTGGGAAGCTCGACGGCAACAGCTCGGCGAGGTCGGCATTCACCTTCAGCCGGGTCGTGCCGGCGCCGAAAACGGCCGTGAGGCACGCCGCGATAGCGAGCGCGAGCCAGGGCTTGCGATAGGCCCAGACGGCTACATTGCCCAGGAGCTTTTCGAATGCATCCGCAAGGCCACCCAAGCCTTTCAAGAACCCGCCCTCACTGGACATGTTGAACCTCGAGGATGCCGCGCTGGGCGTTCGGCGTCGTCGTTGGCTGCGCGTCGAGCTTGGCACGATAGGTACGCGTCACCGGATTGCCCACGACGGATCGGGCCAGAACGCCGAGGACGCCGTACTCTTCGACGGGGGCGTAGCGGTAGAGCTGTGACTCGGAGTTGATGGTGAAGGTGAGGTCGCCCGCGGCGCCTTCGATGGTGTAGCCCTTGGCTTGGTCCTTGGCGTCGACACGACTGAGCTTAAGCTTGGCGAGCGGGCGCGCGAACGGCTCTTTCTCCCGCCACAACCACCCGCGCAGGGTCCCGTCCGGTAGGTTTCGAGCCAAGAGAAGCACCGAGTCGCCGGCGCCAAGCCCCCGATAGCGAACCCATCGTGTTGCGAGCTGCGCAGGCAGAGTGGTGCTGCGCGAGTGATCCATGTAGCCGAAGCCCGCGAGCTTGCGCTCCCCTCGGCCGGGCACGGTGAATGTTGCGTCGACTTTCGCCCACGGAATCGCGATCGCATAGGCAAATGTCTTCCCCTCCACCGCGACCTTTGAGTCGGGCGGCGAGCGCGCTTGGATGCCAGCGGCAAAAGCGATCTTCACCGCGCCCCTCTCGAGCTTCGCCTGCATCGTGGTGGCGCCTTCGGCCGTCGTCGCCGAGCAGGTCGTAATCGCGAGCTGTCCGGCGCTCGCCTTCCAGTCGTCCCGGCCCACCCGATCGCTCGCGGTCCAGGGCTTTTGATTGGGCTCGACCACCAGGATGCGGCAGGCGCCGTTCGCGTCGCCCACACCGAGGTTCGACACATTGAGCTGCAGCTGCACGTACGTGCCGTCGTCGAGATCGGCTATCGCCGTCAGGGTCTCGGAGTAGTTGTCATCGTCGTCGAGTTGTGGCTCGAGAAGAGACGCTGCGGCGCCCGAGCTGGGAATCGTCAGCAAGCACACCACCGCGAACGTCCAGAAGGCGTTTGTGTTGACAGGGGTCGGCGTCATCGGCTCAAGCCAGCGCGTTATGGTTCGTCTCGCTACTGCCGTCAATCGCGGCGGGTTGCCATTTTTGCTCGTCATCATGGCCGCTTGCGCGTCCAAGGATGCAACACCGTCGCCAGCCGAAAGCGTCCCTCCGTATCTCACGGTCTTTTTGGTCGATGGCATGGTGCAGGATGTGTTCGTGCGCGAGCTCGCCGCCGGACGGCTACCGAACGTCGACGCCATGGTGCGCGAGGGAACGGTCATCGAGAACGGTATCTCCAGCTTCCCAAGCATGACGGGCTACGGCTTCTACCCATTCATCACCGGCGAGGACGCCGCTGCGAGCGGTGTTCTCGGGTTGCGTTGGCTCGATCGGGGACGCGCGAACGGCATCTTTCGCAACTACGTTGGACGCACGTACACCTTGATGAATGAGGACTTGAAGGCCGAGCCACGCACAATCTTCGAAGTGGCTGGCGGCGTGACGCAGACCTTCAACAGCTACATGAACCGAGGCGCGTCCGAGAAGACCATGGCTGGCGTGCGCTTCTCGCTCGCCAAGTACCGCAACGCCTGGTGGCTCGGGCGCCTGTTGTCGGGAATGCCCCCCTCGGTCTCACCGACGTTCGCAGACGTCGAGACTGAGCTCGTGGATCTCGCGATCGCGGCACTCGACAGAAAGCCAAAAGTGCAATGGATCACCTTCACGGCGCCGGATGGACACGCCCACGTCCAAGGCTTGGGCGATGGCTACGCCGACCGACTTCGCGAGGTCGACGCCCTCATCGGCCGCTATCGGGAGGCGAGTCGAAAAAAAGACCTCGAGGCAGACCGCGTCTACGCTGTGCTCACCGACCATGGTCTCGCGCAGATTAACGTGAACCTCGACTTGCGCACCGCGATGGCGGAGAGCCTGCGCCTCGAGATGTTCCGCGGCGACGCCACCGAGATGTGGAGCTCACTCGACACCACGATCGCCGACTTCGCAGAGGTCGACGGCGTCATCGCCACCAATGGCAACACCATGTGCCATGTCTATCTGCGCCGCGGTGGGGACGGATTCGCGCGGCCGTTCATGGCGGGCGAGCTGCGCGCCTACGCACCGCCGACACGTTTGGCCACCGGCACTACGGACGACACTGTTGATGTCATCGAAGGGCTACGCCGTCTGCATGGCATCGAGCTGGTGATGGCTCGCGGTATTCCGGGAACCGTCGAGCTGTTTACCGCGGAAGGCGAAGGCAGCATCCGCATCGGCAGCGACGATAGCTATGCCTACTCGGCCCGCGGTATCGACCCGCTCGGTTATGCTGATGCTCCATCGACGTCCGCCTTGATGGACGGACAGGCGCACTCGGCGGCGCAGTGGCTCGATGCCTCGGTGTCTGGAAGCTTTCCTGATGCCTTGCACCGAATCGCGACGCTCTTCGCGGACGTCAACACGGGCGACGTCGTCGTCACCGCGATCCCAGGTTACGATCTGGTCGCTGACTACGAAATGGTCGTCGGCTCGTATCGGGGAGGGCACGGAGGCATCAGGGCTGATCAGCTGCGTGTTCCCTGGGTGCTCGCGGGTGCCGGCGTGCGCAAGCGCGGACACGTGGAGGTCGCTCGAGCCGAAGACATTGGTGTCACGTTGCGCGTCTTGACCGGACTGCCAGTCGAGCCCAACGTTCACGGCAAGGTCATCGACGGCGTTCTCCGCTGAAGCGGCTTTGCTTACCCGGTTCCGGCGTGCGATGGCTCCAATGGACCCCGTGTAGACAAAGAGGAGCATCCCCCATGCGTTGGCTCACTATCGCGCTATTCGCGCTCGTCGCAGCTTGCCACCACCACACCGATCCCAAGGCCGGCACCGCGAACCTCGACGATGTTCGCTCGAGTTTGCGTCAGCTCGGCAAAGACATCGGCAAGGCCACCGCGTCGATCGCGGACAGCAAGAGCGCCGCCGACCCGAACACGTTCCGTGGCCGTCTCGAGGCTGAAACGCAACGCCTCCACGAGCGCTTCGAAGGTCTTCGTGAGCGGACACGCAAGGCACTCGAGACGGACAAGGACAAGGCCAATCGCCAAGAGATCGAGGAGCTGCAGAAAGAGCTCGACGCGACGCAGAAAGAGCTAGACGCGATGGATGCGAAGATGAAGGCCGAAGCGACCTCGGCATAACGGCCGCTATAGCGGTGTGACTTGCTCGGGCGAGCCGTTAGTAGCGGGCGTCGCCAGGTCTGTCGCCGTTGGGCCAGTCGCGTGTTTTTCCCGCGAAGTCGGGGCGCGGCTTGCTGGTGAAGTAGAGCGCGACATCGTAGGCCTCGAGGTCGCGCAGCGTATTCCCTTGACCGTATGGCATGTTCGCTTTGACGAACGCGGCTGCGGTCGAAAGGCGGGCCATACCGGCGGCAATCGTGAAGGAGCGCGGACCCCAGAGCGGCGGGTAGAAAAATCCGTCGCCCTGCATGCCACTGCCGTCTCTGCCATGGCAGTGAGCGCAGCGGGTCGCGTAGATGCGCTCACCGCGCTCGGCGCTGGCAGTCGCACCCTCGGGGAGGGTCACGTGCACGAGACCCCGGCCGACCCCGCTGGCTGGTGGTACGTCTTCCGAGAGCCACTGCAGGTAGGCGAGGATGGCTTGCATCGCATGGCTACCCCGCGGCGGCGGGTGGCCGTTCAGCGAACGCTCGAAGCACTCAACCACGCGGTCTTCGATGCTTACGAAGCGGCCGGTGCGGGCGCGGTACTCGGGGAACACACTCCAAAGGCCGACCCACGACGCGGCGTTCGCGGTACGGCCCAGCTCGAGGTGGCAGCTCGTGCAATTCATGTCCGCTTTGGCGAACGCCCGGCCGGTGCGCCGCGTGTCCGAGACGAGGCGCTCACCATAGCGGATGAGCTCGCGCCTTGGCCCCTCGGGGGGCGTCACCGACGGCCGCTGCGTCGTCGGCGCGGGCGGATCTGCCCCAATCAAGGCTCCCACGAGCCAACCCATCACCAACGCCGCCATACTTCCCCCACCCAGGCGCCTACGCGCCCCCCACTTACCGGCGCACCTCGAAAGCATGTCCAGTGAAGAACACGCCGTGCGCTTGGTCCCAGAACTGACCGCGTTGTGTATCGTCAGAGTTTGCTGGGCGTACCGAAAAACGCGCGTCGCGTGCCAAGCGGGGGCTCGTATCGGGGAAGCCGATGGCGAGGTTCCAGCGTCCAACACCCAAATCCGCCGGCACGCGCACACGCGCCTGAGCGTTCGTCAGTCGCCCAGGCAACCAGTCACGCATGCCGACGTCGAGCGTGAGGGGGAGCGTGCGTCGCTCCCCGGTCGCAGGGTTGTGAAGGTGCGCGACGGCGTCACGCTGGTTGTACATGCGCGCCCAGCCATCGTTGGCCACCCGCAAGCCGATGGTGGCTTCGGCTCCCGGGGTGAGCTGCGCCGGCGCCTCTATCTGGTCGATGCGCATACGGTAGCCCATGCGCGACTCGACCTCCGGAAAACACCCGTTGCGCTTCCAGCTCTCGTGGAAGGCGGTGTTGTAGCTGCGGTTGAGGTAGGTGACGTGAAAGCGAGGCCCTTCGTCGCGCACGGCGTCGCAGGAGAGGCGTGGAACTGGCTCGCGATCGTCGTCAGGATTGCAGGTTTCGCCGCCGAACGGCGCCGCAGCGCTACGATTGGCGATGGCCGCGCGTTGGCGCCCGCGCTCGCCGGGGTCTTCGGCGTATGTGCCGACGTCGGTTGGGCTCGACATGAAGCAATCGTTGTGGACGCCGACGCGGCCCGTTCGGTCGCCTGCCGCGTGCCGCTCGACGTCGCGCGGATAGCGGAACTGGACGGGGCCGGGGAGGTTCGCAAGCAGCGCCTCGCCGATCCGCGCCCGCCACTGCGGCGACGTGAGCCCATTGCTACTCGAGTGCCATTCACCCCACGCGCCAATGAAGCCCGCTTGCGTGAAAGCGATCGTATCGCGGTTCCGCTGCAATACCGGAGCGAGCTGCGCGATATGCTCGAGCACCCGCTCGCCGGGCGCATCGGGTGCTCCGCTGTAGCCGGTCTCGCCTTGCGGTTGGTTGTAGCTTGCTCGGACGACAGCCTTGAGTCCCGCGCGACGAACCTCGCCGAGCCCCGCTTCGATGGCCTGAAGTGTCGCTTGAGGAATTGGAGCGCCTCGAAATCGATCGAGCCGAACGTGCGTGAGCACTAGGCGGTCGCCGCTCGCGTAGACGCCTTCGAGCTCTTTGCGCAGCTCGGCCGGATTGGCCGTGAGGCTGTCGACGTCACGATAGAAGCCCCGCTCTGGGTTGCTTCGTGCAACCTCGAGCCCTGCCGATCGCAGCCGAGCTATCGACCTAGAGCCGTCTGCCATGAGGACTACATACCCACACCCTGAGCCTATCGGCTGGCCTTGGGGGGAGGCTTATGGATGTGCTTATGGGGTAGTTGGCTCCGGAGAATCAGTCGAGCTGACGCTGGATGTCCTCGAGCTTCGCGAGGGTGAGGTCCTTGGCGAGCGACTGCGTGACGCACTTGGCGAGGGGCGCCGAGAGCTGGTCACGGAGCAGGCCAAGAAACGCCGGGGGGGCGACCAGGACGAGTTGAACGAAGCGGTTGGCGGTGCGCCCGTCCTCGAGGCGGCGGGCGATCTCGCGCGCGAAGTTCTCTTGTTCGTGGTCCTTCGGGGCTGAGTCCGCGCCAACTCCGTGACGTGCCCCGCCGACGCTCGCGAAGACGGTGGTCTGGCCATCGGTGACCAGGTCGCGCGCCTTGGCCCGCCCCGCAGGATGCTCGATGGTCTGCATCTCGACCAGGCCGGAATGTGCCTTCTTCGCGCAAATCCTGGCGCGGCTGCCGTCAGCGATGACAACCCATGTACCCTGCATGCGAAACCCCCTCGATGTGACTCGAAGTTAACCATCGGGTGCGGTGCGTGCCCGTCGCTTTGGGGGCTCGACCTGGCGAGTTCGGGCCCCCCTCTGTGGGTGTGAGCCCACACTCAATGTGGCTAACAAACGCGATGTCCAATCGTCAGACCCCCGCAATCGAGGGTCTTCCGATAAGTCCAGCCGCGGTGTGGGGATTGCATGTACGAAAGACGTGCGGTCCCACCTCCTCAGCGTCCTCGGCCTCCTCGGTATGGCCGCTTGCGGCAACGAGATCGCGGCGCCTGGGCTCTATGACCGACGCGTGACCGTGGCGGACGATGGCGACGCCGACGCCGGTGGTGACCCTGGCGATTCGGGTCCGCCGCCAGCGCCCATCGTCACTGCGCTAGTCGCGGCCAGCGCCGTGGCCCAGTCCGCTTTCGCGGGCGACGAGGTTGCCGAGCCGCCATCGGTCGTCGTGCGCGATCAGTTCGGCAATCCGATGGCCGGACAATCAGTCCATTTCACGCTCGAGGCAGGGGGGGGAGGCATCGACCCTTCGTTCGTCACCACGGACGCGGAAGGCAAGGCGACTCTGACGGCGTGGTCATTGGGCAAACGTGTTGCTCCCAACCAGGTGCGGGCCCGTCTCGACGCAACGCCAGGGATCGCGCCCGTCACGTTCGATGCCACCATCACCACCGCCTACACGGTCACCGTGCGCTTCCTCACAACGGTCACCGCCACGCAGCGGGCCGCTTTCGAGAACGCCGCCTCCCGTTGGTCCGCCGTGATCGTTGGCGACCTCGAGGATTTCCAGGTCAGCCGGTCGCAGCTCCCAAACGGCTGCGCGCGCGACGCTAGCGACTCCACACCGATCATGGTCGACGACACCATCATCTTCGCCAGCGTGCAGGAGATCGACGGCCGGGGCGGCGTCCTTGCCCAAGCGGCGCCGTGCGCGCAGCACGATGCGGGCGGCATCGCCGTTGGGGTCATGTCGTTCGACGTCGAAGACCTCGAGTTCCTCGAGAGCAACAACGTGCTCGAGGGCACCATCCTCCATGAGATGGGCCACGTCATTGGCATCGGCTCGTTGTGGTCCATGAACGGACTCATTCTTTCGCCTTCCCTGGGCGCGCCGGGCGCGAACACCCGCTTCACCGGCGAAAATGCCGCGCAGGCGTTCGTCGACGTCGGTGGCACCGGATTCACGGGCACGGTACCAGTCGAGAACAGTGGCACAGCTGGCTCAGCAGACTCGCACTGGCGTGAGTCGATCTTCCGCAACGAGCTGATGAGTCCTTCGATCAGTGGCATGGAGCCCAGCCTCCCCATGTCCGCTGTAACGGTCGCGTCATTGAAGGACCTGGGCGCCTACACCATCAACGACCTCGCTGCGGATGATTTCGTCATTGCGTCGGCCCTCATGGCCAACGGCCCGCAGTATCCTCCGCTCGGCGTCTGCCGTGTCGTGACTCCGAGCGAAGAGCACCCCCTGGGTGGCGGCCTGGTCGAACTGCGCTAGCGCACTTCATCAACGCGGGACCTCCAAGCAGGCAGCGCCCGATAGGCTAGCAGTCACCTTAAGCGCATCGGAGGAGCGGGGCGTACCGCCGCCCGAATACTGGCAACGTGTCAGGGGGTGACGCCGATACGTTCGCCAAGTGATCAGAATCACTCCCTCGACACAGGGCCATGGCAATGCAACGCGCCTCCATCGCTGACCGCATCGCGACCATCGCGCCTCTGTCGCCACGCCCAAGCGTCGCTTCTGTTGCGCAGACGACCAAGCTCGGCAGCGAAGCGCTCATTGTGCTCCAAGGCGAAGCCGAGGGCGTTGCGGCCGTTGCCTCGGTCGCTCGTCATGCCCAACTGCGTGTCGCAAGCCTCGGCGAGCCAGTGGTCGCCGACGCCAAGCTTGCCACCGGAAAGGTCGGCGCCATGGCGACCATCCTCGAGCTCGGCGGCTTCTACGACCAATCGACTCTCGAGGACGTGCGCGGCTTTCACGGCAGCGAACATGCTCGTATCGACGGCGAAGGTCGCGGGGCCCTCGCGCGGGCGGCACTGATCTTCGCGCATGCAACGCGCGTCCTTCTTCGCATCGTGGCGGGCACGTTTCTGCCCGGCGTGGTGCGCGCGGGTACCGACGCGGCCTTGGCGCAGCGCCCTGCGTACGACAAGGTCGCGGCGGGCATTCACGCTGCGACCGCCGAGCTCGCGAGCGCGGTCGAGCGCGTTCCAACGGCTCCAACTGTCTCGGGAAACGTGTGATGGGTGGGTTGGCCAACCAGGTCCTGCCGGTGCGGCCGCCGAAGGTGCGCTCGCAGGCCCATGCGGTGGCCGTGGGTCAACGTATCGCCGCCGACGCGCAACGTAAGGTCGCCCGCATCTTGAGCGACGTCGTGAGCGTCGCCGAGCAGCAGACGGAAAAGCTTCGTCGCATCGATCGCGCCTGGGTTCCGAAGAGCCAGCGCAACATGCCGATTCGCGAGCGCGTGCCTGGCAACGCACCGGTGCGGTCTTACGCGGAGCTGCGGGCCAAGTTGCGCGACCTCAACGCGCGTGGCTGGCTTGCCTCTTACAGTGAGGCGCGCGTCAACGGCTCCCTCGCTCGGTTCGACGCCACGGTGAAGCGGGCGCAGAAGGACGCCGAGGAGCTTATTGCTCAGGCGTCGCGTGAGTTGCTCGCTCTGTCGTGTCTCTACGGCGATGACTCGCCGATGTGGCAGGGCGTGTACACCGCGATTCTCGTCAACGGCCCGCGGGGCTTGCAGTTCGACCTCACCTGCGACGCAGCGCGCAACATGATCAAACAGCGCGGTGCCGACGAACCCACCGGCAGCTACCGTAGTGATGACCGCAGGTCGCTCCCGATCCCCAACGTGCCACGGGCGTTGACCCACAGTTTGAATGCCGCCGTCGCCGCCAGCTCGCAGGTCGCTGACAGCATGGGCAAGCTCGTCAACCGCGCTCAACGCATCGCGTTTTGGTCGTGGCTTGGCCACTCCTTGTGCTTCTGGTGCGACCGCAACGCGGAACCGACGCGCGCGCTCGCCGCGTACGCCAAAGCGGAGGAGCAGGCGTTTGCGTCGGTGCATGCGGCCCTCGTAGGCGCGACGCGGGCGGTCGCCGCTTGGCAAGGGCTCTACCCTGGGGGCACTGGCGACTTCTTTACGGGCGCCCTCGACGCAGTCCAGCCCAACAAGGCGATGTACGAAAGCTTCAAGGAAGGCGCCAAGGCTCCGAGGGCGCTCGTCCGTCATCGAGGTGACCGTGTTCTCGCCGATGCCAGCGCGCTCGCCGAGGTTGTCATCGACGCGAGAGCCGAGCCCGGTCTGTTGCAAGTGGCAGCCGCGCGTGACATCGCGCGCGAGGTGCGAGCGTAGCGATGGCTAGCTCGGTCAAGAAGCGCACTCCCGGCGAGGCCGCCGCCGCGGTGGCGCGCGAGCAGAGCGCCGCGCACCGGGGAGTCGCGACGCGCGCGCGCGTCAAGGCATCGGGTGTCGAGCAAGACCATGAGCAGCGGGTCGAGCGGGCGGTGCGGCGCGTGAAGAGGCCCGACACTGTGCCAGGCCTCAAGGCCGCATTCTTGAAGATCCGAGAGTTGGTACGGGGCGACGCAAGCGCTGCCGACGCAGCGCTCGAGGGGGTGCGCGTCGCGGTCGATTGCGGCAAGCGTCTCGGCACCCTCGACAGCGAGGCTGGCAACGCCGAACAGGCGGCGCAGAGGCTCGAGGGTTTCGCTGACAAGCTCGAGAACCAGCAACCGCTGCCCCCGCACGCGGGACGGCGCTGAGCCAACGCTCGGTCGTACCGAGGCGGCGCGAAGTGTGCTGGTTAGCCAAGCAAGAGCCCGCGCGGCCTCATGTTGCGCGGAATGGCGAGCGCCTTGAACAATCAGACGCGTCGTCGTCGCAACAGGACCACGGCAAAAATCCCCAGCCATGATCCCGGAACCGCACTGCACCCCATCGTTGGCTGGTCGAGCACTGCCATACTAACGCTCGCCTCCGCGCTGTTGCCGGCACTGTCGGTCGCGGTGGCGCGGACACGAATGGTGGTGCCGTCGGGTAGGTCGTCGAGGGCGAGGACCTCGCCATGCTGAATGGACCCGGAGCGAATCACGGTGTCGGGCTCGGCAAGCGCGCTGACGATGCCGACGTGATACGCGATGCGGTCCGCCAACGCGGTGTCGTCACTCGCCTCTATACGCAGACGCAGGCCGTGGGTCGGCACGATGCCACGAGGAGGGCCGCTGAAGCGGACCGCGGGCGGCTGTGCGTCGACATCAAGTTGGACGTCGATACCTTTGGGGTCGAGGTTCCCCATGAGGTCGACCGCCGCGAGGTGTATGACGTGCGCTCCGTCGTCTAGGCCGTCGATCCGTACCACCCCGCCTGCGCGCAGCTCGCTGTCGGCGGGACTGCCGTCCACGGTGACCTGGTGCCGCAGCAACTCGGCGATGGTGCTGTTGTCTGTCGATGCGACTCGGATCGCGACGTTCGGAGGACATGGACAAATCGGTGTCTCGTCAACGTTGGTTGTCGGCGGCACCGCGTCACTTGCGTCGATGTCGACGAGCGCGATTTCGGCGACAACTGCATCATTTGTCGTACGGATCGTGCCGATGGTGACGGCGACGTAAGCCGCGTCGAACAAGCCGCTGATGATGGGCAGTTCGCCAATCTGTTTGGTGACGAACGGCATGACACCATTGCGAACGAAGCGGTCGACGCCCTCGCGTGTGAAGCCAAGACTCGATGTGCCCAGGCTGATCTGCGTGGGCGTAACCGTCGCCTGAGTGGTCGCGAGCACCAGGTCGCGCGTTGCCGGTCGCAAGCGCGTGTCGGCGGAGATGGACAGGCTGCCGAGGAAGTCCGCTGTGTAGTCGCGGTCGTTTGGAACAGTGACGGCGATGTGACCGGAGAGGTTGGAGAGCTCGACTGTGGCGCTGCCGGTCTCACTGGCCACGAAGGTGACCCTGGGGGGCGCGAGAGCGTTCAACGTGACGCGGGTGCTCGTACCCTCGACGATGGTCGCCAGCAGGTCGTCGATCACTGGTGCCGCGCTCGCGACCTCGAGGCAAAGCCAACCGGCCCGCCACGCGCTCTCGACGACGTTCTGCGCGAGGCGACTCGAGATGGCGACACTCGTCGCTTGCGGCATGAGGATGGGCGCCGCCGCACGCGCTGGCGCCAGGCGCGAATCAAGTCCATAGGCGCAGTCCGCTATGACGAGCGCATCCGTCTTGACGCCAAAGCTCATGGTGATGCCGTTTGCATCGATTGCCAAGGACTCGGGCTGGGCGGTGACGGCGATCCCCTCGATGGTGGTCGGCTTGATGAGGTCAGAGGTGAGGGCGGCAACCTGCGCCTCGACCAAACCGGGTATGAACGCCTCGATCTCGGCCGCAGCGAGGGCGACAAGGTCATCACGTAGCCACTCCTCGCTGACATCGAAGGCAGTCGCGTAAGCTGAGCAGCCGCTCAGCTCGATGCTCACGGCTGCGTGGTCGACCTCGAACGTGAAAGCGTCGACGACGAGCGTTGGTACGCACTGGTCGACAGCGATGTTGACGCGCGCGCGGGCGGCGACCCCAGGCGCGACGACGTGCGCATCACAGCTGTCGTCGGGCAGCGCGCAAACCTCGAGGTCCATGTGGCCGGTGGCGTCGATGTCGCCGCGGATGTCGACGTCTAAGCCGCCTTCCGCGAGGGTCACTGCAAACGACGTGTTGGCGAGCCGCACGGTTCCGCGCTGGAAATGGATGATGGTGTCGTCGAACCAGAGCCCGCATTCGCCCAGCACCACGTCGAACTGGTCGAGGCCCGCTTGCTGCGGCACCAGAGCGCCAAGAGGCCTCAAGACCTGCTCGATGCTCTCCTTTTGAATGCGCGCGACGACTGCCTGCGACACCAATGCGGGGTCGCAGACGGCGTTCACGGCGCTTGCGTGGAGGACGACCGCCGCTACAAGCGTCACGGCGGCACACGTACGGCTCATCATGGTCACCGTTGTTATCGGCACGCAGTCGCCGAGGTTGCGCAATGCCATGACGCGGTGCGTGCAAAACGAGAGGTCACCGCAACTTCAACGCGGCTCTGAAAGTACGCGCTCGAAAATGCTAGAGCGCGCCGTGCTGACTATATTCACCACTGGTTCATCGGGGAGTTCGACGTTGCTTTCTTCCTCCATGGCGCCGCGCGCCGTCGTCGTTTGTCTCGCGGTCGCTTGTTTGGCCGCGTGCGGTGGGCAGGGCGGGTGGCAGGACCCGAACGATGGGGATGCGGATGGGCTCGGGGGAGACGACGTGCTCGGGCAAGGCGACGGTGACGGCACGTTCGCCGACGGCTCGCCCGACGACGACCCCCCGCCTGCGTTTGGTCTCGCGTCGCGGCCGCCTCAAGCCAACTGCCGGGCCTTCTCGCCCCCGCCTGTGACGGATGGCTTCGTCTTTGTCGACAGGTTCCCGAACATCGAGCTCGATACACCGACAGGACTGTTTCAGCGTCCTGGGGACAACACGCGATGGTACGTGACCGAACGTGCGGGGCGCATCGTCTGGTTTCCCAACGACCCCAATGCGCAGTCCTCCGACCTGCACGTGGCCCTCGATATCTCCGACATCAGCTTCCCGCTGGTCGATTGCAGCATGGGGTCACTCGCTTTCCCGCCAGACTTCGCGACCTCACACGTCGTCTACGTGGGCTACTGCTACCAGAACCCGGACGCGGGATGGCAGACCCAGGTACGCTACTCGCGCTTCTCGACCCCCGACGGCGGCAATACGTTCCCGCGCGAAACGGAAGAGCTGATCGTGGCGCTCGACATGCCGCTCGACGCCATCCACGACGCGCCCGGGCTCCACTCCGCGGACGTCGCGCGGTTTGGTCCCGACGGCTATCTCTACATCGCGCTCGGCGATGGTGGTCCCATGGTTCGCATCGGCGGCGAACAGGCACAGGACACGTATGACCTCCGTGGGAAGCTCTTGCGCATCGACGTCTCCGACACCGACCTATCGCTGCCGAATGACGGCTACATCGCAGGCCGCCAACGTGTTGCGGCGACCTATCCCGCGGACAACCCATTCGCCGCGGGCGGCGGCCACCCGTCGGTCTATGCCTACGGGTTCCGCAATCCTTGGCAGTGGCACTTCGATGGTCAGACTGGCGCGATCTGGCTCGGCGACGTTGGCAACATGTACTGGGAAGAGGTCAATCGCGGGATCGTCAAGGGCGGCAACTACGGCTGGGGCTACTTCGAAGGCACACACTGCTGCCTCGAGAACGAATGGACACCGGCCGAGTGCGCGGCGGTCACCGACACCATTCCACCGCTGCTCGAATATGCGCACGGCGACCTCGAGCAAGAGGGCCGGGCAGTCACTGGGGGCCTGGTTTATCGAGGCGATGGTGTTCCCTCGCTGACAGGCTCGTACATCTTCGGTGACTCGTCGGGGGCGCGCATCTGGGCAATTCGAGACGTCGACGCGCTCGCCTCGAGTCCAATGCCCACCAAGGAGTTGCTTGCGAGCGAAGTCCCTGTGTCCGCTTTCGCGGTCGATCAGGAGGGCGAGCTCTTCGCGGTCATCCTTTATCCGACCGCTGCCTTCCCTGCTGGCAAGGTGCTGGCGTTGCAACCACCGCCGCCACAGCCGGGAACGGGTGGTCCGCCCCAGCGACTCTCGGAAACGGGTTGTTTCGATCCCTTGGACCCGACGCGCCCCGCAAGCGACCTCATCCCCTTCGCTCCGGTCGCCGAGCTGTGGTCGGACGGTGCGAGCAAGCGCCGCTGGATGGTCGTTCCCGACGCCGAGGTCGTCACGGTCAACGCGGATGGAGATTTCTCCTTTCCCCCCGGTAGCGTGCTGGTGAAGGAATTCAGCCTGGATGGTAAACGCGTCGAGACGCGTTTCCTCGTCCACGAGACCGAAGAGGACAGCTGGGCCGGCTACACGTATGCTTGGAACGCCGACGAGAGCGATGCCCTCCTAGTGGGAGAGAGCGGCGCGTTGGAGACTTTCGGTTCACAGACCTGGCTCTATCCGGCCCGCGCGCAGTGCTCGCGCTGCCACACCAAGGCAGCTGGTGACACGCTCGGACCCGAGGTGGCGCAGCTCAATCACGCCTTGACCTACGATGCCACCGGGCAGCGCGCGAACCAGATGGCCACTCTCGAACACATCGGGCTGCTCGCGATGAACGCCTATACAACGCTTCCCTATCCGCAGTTGCACGGAATCCGCGATAGCAGTGCATCGGTCGAAGAACGCGCGCGTTCCTATTTGCATGCGAACTGCGCAAGCTGCCATCGCGAAGGGGGCACGACCTTTACCGAGCCCGACTTCCGCTATGACGTGCCACTCGACGCAATGGGTATTTGCGATGTGGTGCCGACAATCAGCGACGTCGACATCGAGAACGACCCTCGGATCTTCGCGCCTGGCGCGCCCGACCGCTCGGTGATCTGGGCCCGCATGAAAAGCGTCGATGCGGCCATTCGGATGCCCCCGCTCGCGCGCAGCGTCGAGGACGAGCTCGCCACCGACCTCGTCTACGACTGGATTGCTGGCGTCGAGAGTTGTCCGTAAGCGCGGAGCGGCACACCGCAATAGGACGCGTGACTGAGTGACGGAGAAATCATCCAAGCGCCGCGATCCGGACCCCGCTAGTTTTCGCAAGCATCCCATAGAGTTCGTGTTGCGTCTCTTCGCCGACGTTCGTGCTGGCGAGGCGACGACGGTGCTCTTGCTTTCCCTCAACGTCTTCTTGCTGCTCACCGCGTATTACTTGCTGAAGGTCGCGCGAGAACCCTTGACCCTCGAGGGCGGCAAGGCCGAGGTGAAGACCTACGCGTCGGCGGGCCAGGCGGTCACGCTCGTCTTCGTCGCGTGGGCCTACAGCTGGCTCGCGCACCACGTCGGGCGCATGAAGTTGATCGCAATCGTGTCGCTCTTCTTCGTGGGCAACCTGGTGCTGTTTTTCGCGCTTGGCGAAGGCGGCGTGTCGCTAGGTGTCGCTTTCTATCTTTGGGTCGGTGTCTACAGCCTCACCATCCTCACCCAGTTCTGGGCCTTCGCCGCCGACATCTACACCGAGGCGCAAGGCAAGCGGCTCTTCCCCATCATCGGCATCGGCGCTTCGGTCGGGTCGGTGTTTGGCGCGTTCTTGCCCAAACTGATGGTCGAGCTTGGACCGTTCGTCTTGATGCTCCTCGCGGCGGGTCTACTCGGCGCGGCGCTGGTCGTCACCTTCGTGATCCACCGCCGCGAGCGTGAGCTTGGCAAAGAGGATGAGGAGGAGCACCACGACCTGCCGCTCTCTGGAGCCAACGGCTGGAAGCTGCTCTTCGCGGACAACTACCTGTTGTTCATCGGCGCGCTCGCCCTGATCATCAACTGCGTCAATACCAACGGTGAGTACATCTTCGACCGCACGTTGCTTGCCACTGCGGAGCAGAAGGCGTCGGCGTCGGGCCTCGCGGTCGGTGCTTACATCGAGAGCGTCAAGTCGACCTATTTTCTCTGGGTCAATGTGCTCGGCTCGCTGTTGCAGCTCTTTGCTGTGTCTCGCGTCATCAAATACGTGGGGATCAAACGAGCCTTGTTCGTCATGCCGCTGGTTTCCGTTGTTGGGTATAGCGGACTCGCACTGGCTCCGATTCTCGCGCTTACCTTGGTGGTGAAGGTTGCGGAGAATAGCCTCGACTACTCGTTGCAAAACACTGCCCGGAACGCTCTTTGGCTCGTGGTACCGCGCGAAGCCAAATACAAAGCCAAGCAGATCACCGACACGGTGATGGTCCGGCTCGGGGACGTCTTTGCCGCAGGGGTCGTATGGATCGGCACCAAGCTGGCTCTGGGCACACGGGCCTTCGTGATGGCCAATATCGTCTTGGCCGTTGCCTGGCTGGCGGTGGTCTTCTATTTGGGGCGCACGCACGAGGAGCGCAAAGCGTGAGCCTTGAGAGTCGAGTCGTCGCGGCGCCAGCCGCCCGTTGGTTGTCCGTCGTCTATGTCATCGCTGGAAGCTTGGTGATCGCTGCGTCCGCGCGCATTGCTACGCCATTCATGACCGTGCCCACCACCCTGCAGACCTACGCGCTCCTGGTGCTCGCGGCGGTTTTCGGGCCGCGACACGCTGCGGCGATGGCGATCGTGTATCTCGGTGAAGGGTTGGTGGGCCTGCCAGTCTTCGCTGCCGGCTCGGCTGGTCCGTTGGTTCTCGCCGGACCGACGGGTGGCTATCTCCTCGCCTTCCCAGGTGCGGCGCTGCTGGTTGGGAGCCTGCATGCCGCAGCGACCCGACGTCTCGGTTTGGCGGGATCGTTCGCGCTGATGATCCTCGCGCATGTCGTCATCATCACGTCGGGCGTCGGCTGGCTTGCACCGCGCTTGGGCCTCACGGGCGCGTTTTTTGTGGGCGCGGTGCCGTTTTTCCTTGGGACGCTGGTGAAGTCCGCTTTGGCGGCGGTGACGGTCCGATTGGTGCGTCGATGATGCGGACGCCGATGTGGATGGTCGCGGTCACTCTGCTCGCCTGTAGCGAGGCGCCAGCGACTAGCAGAGCCGGTTCGTCGCCCGGCGCCGATGGGCGTCTGGTTGCCGCTAAACCGGATGTTTCGCCCGCGCCGGGGAGCTACGTGCGCCTGAAGCGGGTCGAAGTGATCGACCGCCACGGTTTCGAGAAGCCGATGCGCGCGGCGTCGTTGCTCATCCCTAGCGACTGGACCATGCAGGACCAGGTGCAATGGGCGACTCAGCCAGGCGCCGTCTCAATCGTCCAAGTCACGTTTCGCGCTGCTTCGGCCGATGGCCGCTACGGTCTCGAGCTCTTTCCGGTTTACAGCTGGGGTTGGTCCGATGACCCGATGATGCAGCAGACGATGCAGATGGCGGCGCAGAACGGTGGCGCGCCCGCCATGCCGCCGATGCCGGCCGGCGAATTCCTCACCAAGCTCGCGGTACCGAACCTGAGGCCGGGCTCGACGGTGCTTGGCCTCGACAAGGTCCCAGGGGTGGACGAGGCGCTGCAACAGCAGGTGAAGATGCAGGTGCAGGCTGCTCAGCAGGTGGGTTACCCGATGAGCCTGCGCGCAGAGCACGCGCGCGCCCGCTTGCGGCATGGCAGCGCCGAAGAGTGGCTGACCGCCGCAGTCTACACCACGACGAACGACTTCGGCCTCGGGATGGGGAAGAGCTACGTTTCCGTCGCGCAGTACATCTTCGCCTTCAAAGCCCCAGTGGGAGAGCTCGCCGAAAAGGACAAGTTGTTTCAGATGATCCTGTCGACGGTGGCCGTGGACTGGCAATGGCAGGCCCGCGTCAATCAGGTCAGTCAGAACATTCAGCGGACCAATGCCAAGGGCGCCGCCGATCGCGCGAAGATCATCGCCGATGCCAACGCCGAAGTGAGTCGCACGATCACCGAGGGCTACGAGGCGCGTCAGCGCAGCCAGGATCGCAACCACGAGAACTTCACCGACTATATCCGTGATGTGCAGCGCTACCAGGACCCAAGTACCGGCGAGCAGATGAAGCTTACCAGCGGCTACGACCACGTTTGGTCCAGCGGGAATGGTGAGTATGTTTTCACGGACAGCGCGGGTTTTCGTCCGGGTCAGGTCTTCGATGGCACTTGGACCGAGCTGAAGACCGTCAAGAACCCGTGAGCGCGAGCACGACGCGTAACCCCAATGCTCGCCCCTACCAGCCGCTGGGGCTAAGCCCGCCTCTTGCCCGCGATGGCGGAGAGACAAAGCGCCACGGGTAACACGTGCGCGGTGATGCCAGCGCCGTCGGCGATAGGGCGCCCGCGTCCGGCGACGATGACGCAGGGGAGGGCGCTCGCGCCGCGTACGGCCTGGATGCCAGCGATTTCACGACCCGCGTCGGTGACGAACGCGCCGAGGTGCAAACCGTTGGCTGCGAGGCGACCAAGCTGCTCGACCTTGTGCGCCACCGTGCCTTGTCCGCGCTCTTTGCATAGCAACGTGGTGAACGGAATGCCGTTCCTCTGCAGGTAGCTGGCGCTTGCGGCGCGCAGCTCGGCGTTGCGGCCGGTCAGCACGATGTTGCGAATACCGAGGCTCGCCGCGCGGCGCATGCGGTCGACGACCTCAGGGATTGGGCGGTCAGTGCCAAACGTGCTGGCGTCCCAAAAGACGCGCTCCCACACCTTCATGAAACGTTGCGCATCGAGCCCGAAGTCGCGCACGACGTCGTCCGTGTGCGGCGCCGTATCGCAAAGCTGTTCGAGGGATATGTCGGTCCGGCCGTAGGCGTGGATCGCCGCGAGCATACGCCTACGCGTGTCGACGATGGTCCCGTCGATGTCCCATACAATCGCACAAGGCTCTCCCCGGGCGACGCGCGCGGCGAGTGCGTTGATGAGGCGGTCGAGCACGGGGCCACCGTTGGTGGGTAGACTCGTTCGGAGCGGCCCGATCTCGACCCCTCGGCCGACCGCCCCAGCACCTGTCGCGAGCCCAACCATATGTGTCGATTATCGGCGGAAGGCCCACGAAGGGTGCCCGACGAGGTCACGCAGATCTCTTCAAGACGACCGTCTCGAAACAGGACGGCCTCGGGGGTGTCCCGGCGCATCCCGTCAATCGCTGCGCCGCGTCAACACAATCCCCTACAAGTTTCTTTGGAGTGCGTTGGCACTTTGTCGCTATGAGTTCAACCTCCCCAGGAGGTGAGCCGTGCTCATCGAGCTTCGACCAGCTGCTATCGCGGCTGCATTGTTTGCTATCGCGGTCACTCCTGCGAAAGCTCAAGACACGCAACCCGAGGCCGAACCGCTGATCCCACTCGAGGGGGCCGACACGCGCCCGATCAACATCGAGGACGTCGGTAGCGGCAGCATCGAGGAGTTCTCGATGGAAGAGCTCTTGAATCCTACGGTCGTCACCGCCTCCCGCCGGGCCGAGCCGCTACGTGAGGCGCCTGTGCCCATCACGGTCATTACGTCGGAGATGATCCGAGCATCCGCCTCCCGCCACCTCATGGACGTGCTCACGGCCTACGTGCCCGGCATGACTCTCGTGGCGGACGCCAATGAGGCGAACATCGCAATGCGCGGCGTTTACGCCTCGGCTCAACAGAAGATCCTGATCATGGTCGATGGGCACCGCTTGAACCAGCGCGCCTATCTCGCGGCTGCGCCCGACTACGGAATCAGCATCAATCCGGACAAGGTCGCACGCATCGAGGTGCTCCGAGGCCCCGGCTCGTCGGTCTACGGCAATGTCGCCCTCACTGCCGTCATCAACATCGTCACCAAGGCCGGCAAGGAGCTCGACGGCGTCCGGGCGGTTATCGGTGGCGGCAACTACGGCCAGGTTCGCCTGGACGTTGCTTACGGCAAAGAGTTCGCGCCCGAACACGACCTCACCATGTGGGCCACCGTCTATCGCGCCAAGGGCGAGAGCCGAAGCGTTGACATCGACGACGACTATTCGACCGTGCCCCGCGGCGGCGAGGTCGTCATCAGCGGTGCCCGGCAGCCGGAGAACTATGACGTCGGGATGCGCTACCGTATCCACGACTGGTCGCTCTACGCGCAGCTCAACCGCGAGGGCACCAGAGCGCCGTACACCGACGTCGGCCGCATGGGCGAAATCTACGACTACTCCGTTCTGCGCAGCTTCGAGGGCATCAAGAACGGTCTCTACAACAGCAACACCCACGTCGCGATCGACTACAACCACGTGTTCAACGAGAGCTGGTCGATCACGGGTCAGGTCGGTTTCGACGCCGCGACGATCCGCATGGGCGGTGTCTCGACCTCCACCAACAACCGCTCGATCCTGTCGTGGAACGAGCGCGGTCTGAATGGCTTCGTCCAGGTCAAATACGACTACATCGTCCCGGGTCTGGGGCGCGGTGATGCGTTCGTGGGCGTCGCGGCGGACGTCTTCCAGCTCGTCGACAGCATGAACCCACAGGGTACCGCTGGCGCCATCGAGACCGTGCCCGACGTGCGTGGCCGTGAGCTACTGCGGACCGGCAGCGAGGGCATCTACTCGGCCTTCGCCCAGGTGAAGCAGCACCTCGGCGGCATGTTTCTGCTCAACGTGGGCGCGCGTGTCGACTACAAGAAGCGCCGCGGCCCGGTGGGCGCTCCCTTCCCGCTCCCAGACGTCGACGATATCACCGACGTCTCTCCGCGCGCCGCCCTCATCTTCAACCCGGCGGACGAGTTCGACATGAAGCTGTCGTACGCCGAGTCGTTCGTCGACGGACCATACTGGTACCGCTACAACAACATTCCGAGTTATCAGGGCGCCGTCGATCTCGACGCCGAGAAGCAGCGGTCGCTTCAGCTGACCCCCACGGTACGTCTGTTCGAGGGTCTGGTCATTTCGACGACGAACTTCTCGTACAACCGCCTGTCGAACGGCATCTACCGCGTACCCGACGCCAACATCGATCCGGCAAACGTCGTCTACTACAACAACGCTGGTGATCTGAGGACGGCGACCGTCGAGGAAGAGATCGCCTTCAATACCGAAGATCTCCGCCTTCGCGCTAACGGCACTTTTTTCTATGTCCTCGATGTCGAGAACTACACCGCTTTTGACGACGTGAGCGCCTCCATCGATCCGCGCCGCGCCACTTCGAACCGCGTTTGGCACGTCCCGATGTTCTACGGCACGTTCGTCGCCAGCGGACGTCCGCTGCTCGACATGGCGCCAAGCACCTGGCTCGACGTCATTGTCCGCTATGTCGGCGATCAACAGGCGCCGATTCAGGGCGTCTCGAACAATAAGCCAAACGCTGACGCGAACCTGCTCAACAAGAACAAAGCGCGCATCATTCTCGACGCCCAGATCCGAAGCGGCGACCTCTACGTGAAGGGCCTCTCGTTGTCCGCCAACGTTCACAACGTGCTCAACCACACCTACGGCCAGGGCGGTACCACGCGCTTCCCGTATCCGCAGGAAGGCCGCTGGTTCATGGTGCAGCTGGGCTACGCCTTCAGCCCGTGAGTCACTTCACGTCCGTGGTCCGAAGGTCTTCCTGATGCTTCTGGAAACCGGCGTACCCCGTTTTCCGGGCGCGTCGACGTGGTTGCTGCCACTCGCCCGGCGTCTCGCGACCCTCGATTGATGGAACCGCTGCGAGTGCCGCTCGTGCCAGCAGGGCACTTTCGCCATCGCAACCTTGGGGGAAGCACAGAGCATCCAGCCTCGACCGGGCGATCCATTCGTGGCCGTCGACGTCACGTGGTTGGACAGTGGCGGCAGCAGCAGCTACGGCGCCAAGAGCATCCAGGCCGCGATCGACGACCTTGCGCGCGGCCTTTATCGATCCGAGTTCAATGCCAAAGCGACAGATCTCACCTTTGGTGGCCGTCGCGTCCGCGTCGGCGGACCGAACCGTGACGGAGGGTTCGAGCTGAGCTCCGGTCGCAACTCCATCATCTTGCACGCCGATGGCACGCTGCAGGCAAGCGAGAACTGGCGCGACAGCCGAGTGCACGCCGCCGACATGGAGCAAGGCATTATCCTCATCGACATGAAGGTTCCGATCGGTACCATTCGCTGGCGTGTCGACCTCAGCTTCGACAACGAAGACCCAAAGAGGGGTTACGTCGGGCGCGTGGTATCCAACATGAGCAAAGAGCGAGTCGACGCGGGAGCTTGGTTCGGCGGCTCGCCGGAAGCGGCGATCGGGTTTCGAGGAGCTGCCGCCGCGAGCGTGACGCCACCTCGCGAGCACCACGTCGTGGTGATCCGTAAGCCGGGCTCCAAGCTCGGGCTGACACGATGACAGGCTGTCGGTGTCGGCAAATCCACCGGAACCGGAGGCTCCTTTGTAGGGTTACGTATGCCCTACGCGCCTCCCGATGAAGTCACCGAGGTATCGCCGCGCCCAGACGTGGTCCGCGTGGCGCGGCGCGAGGAGAAGGCGGCCCGATATGGAGCGCGCCATGGCACACTCATCGGCCTCGCGATTGCGACCGGGTTGTGCGTTATCGCGGCCTTCTTGTTCGTGGTCTTGCGGGTGCCAACGGGGCCGGGTGACTCGACACGTTGCAGGTACGACTATGCCGGCCTCGTGGACGTGAAAGCTTCGTGCACCGAGCCTGTGATTCTGGAAGAGCGCGGTGACCAGGTGGTGGTCTATCCCGGCGCTTCGCTCGAGCGTCTGCGGGACTCACTGCGCGTGCGACGCGGCAAGGCAAGCTTCATCGCGCACAAGCGCACGGACGGGAGCACGTTGCGTGTCCACGTCTCGCACGGCGTCATCGAGGTCACCGGCACACGCTTCACGGTCGAGCAAGGCGAGAGTGGGGGGCGCGTCGAGCTCACCGAGGGCACCATCGTGTTTCACGATGACGACGGTGACGACGTCACGCTGTCTGCTGGCGCGGTCCTCGTCTGGCCGCTCGAGCATGACGACGTCGCGGCGCAACGGCCCGCGTCCCAGCCACCGTTGACCGCCGTGCCGCCGCCGAAGCGCCAGACGGCTCCCTCACGCAAGCAAGCAACCAGCCGCACCACGAAGCCCACGCGAGCTCCGCTTGCGGCGGCCGAGGAGGCCGATGAGGGAGGGGAGGCGGAAGAAGAAGTCGAGCCGCCGCGCACCACCTTGACGATGGAAGAGATCCTGCAACGCATAGCGTCGTTGCGTCAGCAAAAGCGATTGCGCGCTGCGGTGGACTTGCTCGTGTCACAGAGTCAACGCGGAGACATCACGCCGGCGCAGATGGCGCGCCTCTCCTGGGAGGTCGGCTTGTTCATCCAGGAGACCAGCGATAAGGCGGCGGCCTGCACGCATTGGCGCAACCACGCGCGCAAGTATCCCGACGACTCGGTGCACATCGAGCGCGTACGAAATCTCGTCGAAGCGTGTGACACCGCGCTTTGAGCGCAGCCCGCCGATGACCTGTCTGCCGAGCCCGTGAGGGGCCAGCCGAGCTCCACTTTCAGCGCGTAAGTCACTTCACGTCGGTGGCCTGAAGACAGAGATGGCGTAGCTCTGTGTGGAGCTGCTGTCGGCGTTGCGTACGAAGATGTCGACCTGTGTGTTGCCGAAAGGAATCGGCTGGACGGATGTGGTGCTGCCGAGGCTTTCACTGTCGCTCTCGACGCGGACGAACGACGTCGGGTCCAACGTAGTGGCTTGGAACGTGAGGGTCGCATCGGACGACTGCGCGGAATAAGAGTAGCCAAACATCGTCGGCGAAAACGGAGTGAGGATCGCGCCGTTGACGCGGATCTCCGACAGATATGGCGACCCAGGCGGTGCCAGCGTGTCGAACTCGCCGACCAAGGTGTTGCTCGTGCCCCAAGCGTCCGTGCCGGTGACGCGAACGAAGTAGTGTGTGTCCGGCGTCAGGTCGTCGAGTGTCTGGTTGCCCTGCGCCGTCACCACCGGCGCGCGGGCTTGCTCGGTGAAGCTCGCATCCAGGGCGACCTCGAGCGTGAATGTGATGGTGCTGACCGCATAGGTACGGAAGCCCCAGGTCACCGACGCGCTCGTCTCGGTGATGGCAAAGAAGCTCAAGTTGTTGAGCTCTGGCGGCGGCGGTGGCGTGGCGCTGTCAGTGTTAATGGTGAGGTTCGGCCCGGCACGCTGACCAGCTCCGACACGTGTCGGTTGGTAGTTGGGAGCGGGTTGACCGCGTCGAAGCAATAGACGTCGTAGGCCGCGGCCGGCACGCGGAACGTGAAGACGCTACCGTCCATCGCGACTGTCCGCAGCCCATACAGACCGCCGCTGTCCTCGTAGGTGCAGCTCAAGATCGGCTGGCCCAGCGGGTCGAGGATGAGCTCGCCATAAGCTACTCCCGTGAACTCGACGTCGGCGTTGACTCCGCTCTCGAGGATGGCGGTGTTCGTAGCCTCGAAGGCGACCACCGGGTCCTGGCTCCCGTACTCGGCGATGATGGTGAGGTTCAGTGTCGCGGGTCCGCATGCTGGCACGAAGAAGCCGGCGCTCTCTACACGTGTCGACAGCTCCTGTTCGTAGGTGCCGCCGCGACCGTCATCGCAGACCACCGCGAGCGAGAGCACGGCGCGGCCGCCAGCGTCGAAGCCGGTGAGTGACTGCTTCGTCGACGCCGGAATGGCGAGCGTGACCGAAGCGCCACCGCCGTTGCTGCAAGCCGTGACCAAGAGAACGAGTATGGCGGGAAGACGCATGCCGCGGAGACCATAACGAGCGACCGTCACACTGCCAAGCCAGCCGTCCACCGTTGCCCGCTGCGCCACCGCGTCCTGGAAAATGGTGCTGCTTTCGTCCGCCTCAATGCCTTATGATGCCACCCATGCCATTCCACGGTACTTACAACTCGCGCAAAGCGACCCCCCCGCAACCATCGATCGTCGCGGTTTGGGGCGAGCTGGCCCGGCGCTACGTGAAACCCGAGCTCAACGCCAAGTCGGGTCCGGAAGAGATCTGGAAGGGTGTCTTGTTCCTGCGAAAGATGGGTTACACCGTCGTTGACAGCGAGAGCCAAGCCGCTGCACCAGACATCACGCCGGGCGATATGCCTGAGATCGCCACTATCGTGGCCCAGCCGCGCGTCCCGAAAAAAGGCGCCAAGAAGAAGGCTAAATAAGTCCGCGCTGGGTCGCTTCGTCGCGCGTCATGATGATCTTGCGACCATCGCGTAGGGTCAGCTCAAGCATACTTGGGTCGAGCTCGGTGCGTTGACTCACGACGCGCCCCGTAAGCGCGGTGAGTCGTCCTCCGAGCAGCGCGCTCGGGACGTTCAGGCCAGTATTGAACTGGTCACTCCCTCGCAGCGCCGGTGGCACCTCGAACTCGATGCGGTGCGAGGTCGTGGCGTCGCGCGCGTGGTCGAGCAAATTCAGCGAGAAGGAGTGGTTGGCGATCTCCATGGTCACGAAGCGTCGCGTGAGTTGTGCATGGCTGGCGACGTCCTCACGGCGCAGTGGCGTGTCCACCACGTAGCTTGCGCGAAAGTCCGGCGTCTCGACCGTCGTGAGGCGACCCGCGGCGCGCAGGCGGCGTTGCGCTTCCGCGAAAACGGACGCGTCGGCGACCGGGTGCGACGAGCCACCGGCGTCGCGCCATGCGTACTCCGTGGACTGTGTCTTTCGATTGACGCTGACGCGATAGCTGTTCCAGCTGTCGCCAAAGAGCAAGTTGAGTGTGTCGAAGCGCGACGAGAGGGTTTGTCCTTCGCGCCAGCTCGCGAACGTACGGCCGTCCACGGTGATGTCGCGATACTGGGCCGAGACCGCGTTCTTCAGATGCTGCTCGAAGTCGAGCGAAACATCGCTGCGCGCCATGCGTAGCTGGACCTTGAAGTTGTGGTTCTCGTACAGGTCACGGGCGTTCTCGACGATGTTGCCGACCGCGCGTTCGTGTTCCGCGCGGCGCGCGTCCAAGCGCGTCCCCATGGCGCGGAGGTTCTCGACGATGGTGCGCTGACCCTGCTCAGTGGGGCGCGCGAGAGCTCCCAGGTCACGCAGAGAGAGCTGGTTCGCCCCGAAGAAACGGCCCTCGCGAACCGCGCCGCGCATCGTGTCGTATGCCGTGCGCTCGTTCGCGACGAGGTCGATGACGGAACGCGCCTCCGCCGAGAGGCCCGCGCCCGTTTGGCGCAGCTCGTCCAGGGAGACGTGCTGGTGGTCACGGTCACGGTGGCTCGCCGGGGCGGAGAAGTGGGTCGCGAGATCCTGCAGACCTCGCTGGAGAACGGTGCTGTCCATATGTCTAGGCTATCGGCCGCGATGCCGGTCGAGTTGTGTGCCAGTGAATGCGGCGCGTCAGCGTTTGCTGCGCACGTACGCCACCAGGCCGTCGGCGAGGGACTTGGCGTAGCTGTCGAGAAAGCCCCCCGGCGCGCCGTAGGTGGTACCTCGGTCACGGAAGACCAAGGGGAAAATGTCCGGATGATTGTAGGTCGCGCCCTCGAGATAGACGCTCAAGGGTTCGCCCGGGACGGCGTGGGGCAAGCGCAAGCTGCGTGCGAAGACGCCGGTGTCATTGCCAACGGGCAGCAGGAACTTGGGGTCGACCGCCCCGGTCTTGCCGGGTACCTGCGGCACTGCCCCCGTCGTTTTGCAGATGCTTTTCACCAGGGTTGCGGCGAGCTCGGCCGATGCGTTCCAGCTGGTGCTGGCGCATTGCTGCACGAAGCGGGCGCGGCCCAGCTTCGAGTCGATGGAGTCGCGTGAAAAGCAGCCGGGCACGTAGATTTTCACTTCGTGGCGCGCGTCCGCCGACACCTGATTCACCTCGGCGTCGAAGTGCATGATGATGCTGATGTCGGGGTGATGGGCCCCCATGCGCTCAGCGCGACGCTCGAGATCGAGCGCGCTCAGGAAGAGGCCTCGGTTGCCGACCCGCTTGGCGAGCTCCGGATCAGCGTCGAGGAGTGCATTTACGTAGGCGCGGTTCTCGGTGCGAGTAACGCGGCCCTGGCGTGTGATGATGACCTCGGCTCCGAGGCTCGTCAGACGGCGCGCGAGGTTGCGCGCCGAGATGGCGTTGAGGTCACCCTCGGTGAGCCCGTCTGGAGGAATCGTCTCGGGGTTTTGGGGTGGCGGACCGGAGGTGACGAACTTCCCCTCGCGTAGGTCCTCGATGTCGCCAAAGTGGCCCGGGTCGAGCGCGACGCGGAGTCCGAGCAGTGGCTTGTGAGGAGGCGCGATGCGGGCGATAGCGGCGATGCGTGCCACTGGTGACCCGGCGCGGGGACCGTGGGGTTCGCTCGCGAGCTCTACTTTGCTCACCGGGTCGCCCAACTTGCCGGCGATCAGCAAATAGTCACGTCCATCGGTGCGCTCGAATGCTGCTTGGTAGCGCGCTTCCTTCGAGAGCAGAAAGGGCAACACGTCGGCGACTTGCGAGCGACTCACCGGGATCTTTGCTGGTAGAGGTGCCCTGGTCGTCTCGAGTTGTACGACGCGCGGAATGAGACGCTTGATATCGCGCTCGGTCATCGCCTCAGCGCCGTCTGGGACGCTCCTGCTGGTTTTGGTTGTCGCGAGCGGCTTCGTCGCAGCGGCGCTGGCCGCGAGCCCGTCTTGCGGGCCGGGGGGGCGTTTTGCCGATTGCATGACCGGCCCGCCCAGGGCCGCCGAGGGCGCACTGGAAGTGGGGGTCTGAACACTGGCTTGGCGTTGGGTGGCAACCCGGTCCCGATGGATCTTGCGCATAAGACCGGCTTTATCGACCCTCTGCCGCCAGGGTTGCTGCGTCCCGCATCACGCGCCCACCGAGCATGACGAATTCAGACGTGCTCGAGTCACCGGATGTCATTCGAGAGGTGAGCCGCGGACGGCGATGAGGTTGGCATAGTGACCGGACGCGTCGGATTGCTCGATCACAAGCCCTAGGTTGGCGCATTAGCGCGTTCGCTGTTGCGGATCGATGAGTGCCCCGAGCTCGCGGCTCACCGCGTCGACGACGATGGGGTGTCCCGGAACGCCTGTGTGCCAATCGGGTACGCGTAACTCCAAGTCAGCTTTGTCGATTGTCCCGAAGCCAGGCAGGCGGATGCGACGCGGGAAGTTGAACACGCGTGACGTCGAGGCCCAGCGCTGCAGTGGGGTGCGTGGTGTGGACACGGCGTCGATGGTGACCATCAAGTCGAGGCGCGTGTCACTGGCAGCCAAGGTGCGTGCGAGCGAGCTCGCCGAGGCGCCACCCATGCTGTGACCGGCGACAACCAGGCGACGTTCAGGCGAGTGCTGTTGCCAGATGCGGGCGCAGGTCGCTGGCAAACCGTCGGGATCGCCGCTCTCGGCCCCGTGCGGGAAGACGAGAAACTCCATACGGGGGCCGTGACGTTGAACGAGAGGCCTCACGAGTCCGTGCAGCACATACCCGCTGGCCAAGGCGGCCTGGGGTGGTTCGCGGCGGTCACCTATGGCCCAAGCGTATGCCTGGGCGGTGCCGTCTTCGTCGTAGGAGACGAGACCCTCGAAGCCCATCAAGAGTGTGTTGACTCCTCGCGTCGCCGCGTCGTCCGAGAACGCCTTACAAGCGGCGTGGGCGCGCTGGGGGGTCCACGCGCGACCGTCGTAGTGAGGCTTGGGTGGGCGAGCGTGGGACGCCGGTGGCAACGTCGAAACCCGGGTGAGCGCCCGAGCAGGCTCTACGAGCTCAGGGCGCGGGTTGCCGGCGACCTTGTAAAGGCCCGCGGTGATGGGCGTGCTCTCGTCCGTAAGGGGAGCGTGATCGTCGCGACTCTGCGCGGAAAACCGAGCGGCCGAAAACGTGACCCGGGGCGGTTCGATCGGCGCGATACCCGACATAGGCTGAACATACACCGCAGCCTGCCTCTGTGGGTGCTGGTGGGCCGAAAAACGCCACTAACCCGCAGGGCTACGGTCGTGTACTTCTCATGGGACGGTTCCACCATGACCACCACGACGGCCAACAATCAGCGGGTTTCGCGTTACGGAAGCCCTGAGCTCAATGACAACATCAACCGCGTCATCACGATGCTGCAGACCGGCATCGGTACTGACAGCGAGGGGACGCGCTACAACGACCTAAAGCAGCTCGAGCGTCAGGTGATGGCCGACGTGAAGTCCGGCAAGCTTGCTCCCGAGAAGGCGTTCCTGATCGCTGCCGAGGTCCGCCGGCAGCTGACCACCGAGGCACTGCAGCGCTTCGACGAGTATTTCAACGAGAAGAACGCCCGCGGCAATCTCAACACGCTGGTCGACGAGGCCGCCGACGGTCGTGCCCAGGCGCAGAGCTCGGCGCGTATGGGTCGCCAGATGCAAACGGCGGTGCTCAACCTTCGTGGCTTCGAGGGCGCCCCAAGTGAGTTGCTTGGTGCCCGCCAGCATCTCGATGAGCTCGAGGCGCGCGGCGGCATCGACCCCATCGGCGCAGCGGCGCTTCGGCAGAGCATCGATGCCCGGCTCGCCGAGATGGTGTCCGACGGTAAGCTCGGCATCGCGCCTCCCCCTCCGGTTTGGAGCGCCTTCATCGATTCGCAAGCTCAGGCCGAATCGGCGCGCAATATGTCGAACCGGGCCGTCGCGGTTCAGCCGCGCGATGTCTTGCTCAAGCCCGAGCAGTTCGAACCGACGTTGCGGGCGAGCTTGCGGAGCGGGGACATAGCACTCGGCGAGCTGGGTCGCTTGTCCGCTGAGGCGGGCGAAGCACAGCGCCGCGGCTCGCTCTCGAATGCAGGGCGCCGCGCCATCGATAGCGCCATCGATGCGGGCGTAAAGAACGCCGCTGGCGTCATTGACCCCGCCGCTTCTGTCCCGCGCAATACAGCGCTCGCCGCCGTTCATCCCGGCGGTGTGGTGCAGCGCACGCTCGGGGCAACCCTGCGCCCACAGGCCCTCGAGGATGGCAGTGGCGCAATGACCGAGTCGGTGTCGCGCGAGGCGCGCTCGCGCAACGTCGCGCCCGTGACGGTCTCGGCGTCGCAGGCCGCTGTGAGTATTGCGGCGCGTGCCATCGACAACGCGCCGCGTCCCGCCGCTGCCCGTTCCGCCGCGACCGAGGCCGAGAGCACCCGCCGAACCGCTTTCGATTTTCACGATCCGGCCCTCGCGCAGCAGTTCGTGCATGCGCTCACGGGGCGTACCAAAGTGACCGCGAGCCAGCGGTCCGCGCTCATCGACTCAGCTTTGCAGAACGGCGCCATGTCGCTCGGCGAGCTACGCGCTTTCCAAATCGCGCTCGATGACGCCGCGCACTTGGGGCTCGTCACGCGGGAAGAGTCGCAGCAGGCCTGGCGCGCGGTGGCCGCAGAAGCAGCCAAACACGTCGGTGGCTCGACGATCCAGGCGCGGGTCCAGGGCGAAGAAATCGCCCGGCTCGGCGTTCAGCGTTTTCGCGGGTGAGTCCGATGGCCACCTGCATGTTCGACGACGAAACGCGGGTCGACCTGGCCCTCCTGGTATTTCCGCGCAACCGCTCGCCGTCGGCATCGATAACGGAGGCCCAAGCCTGCGCGGGTAGGGCCGCCCCCGATCCTTCGCTGCAGGCCAGCGAAGGATGAGCCGATGACGTCTCAGGTGAGCGCCATTGCGGGCCATGGCCCGGGCGTAGCCGCGCTTTTCCGCCGAGCTGCGCGCCTCGCCCGCGTCGCGCCGACCACCCGTGTGCGGCCACTGGCTTGCGTTGCTGCCAGAGCACACGACTGCGCTCGTCTCGACTGTCTCAGTCCATTTCTCCACGCCCCGTGCCCCTCGGCAGGCCACGGGGGAAGTCACGGCGGTTGCCGCCAAATCTAGACGCGCCGCATCCACGTTGGTGTCGGTCGCCTCGTCCGCCAAAACGGACGAGGCGCCCGCCACCAATCGATGAGGCTCGACGCTGCATGCGGCTGCCACTGCAGGGTGCCGTACCGCACTTCGACGTGTCGTGCTCGCGGGGACCTAAAGCGCGAGAGGATGCGGCCGGTTGGTCCAGTAGGCCTTGCCATAGTCGTACACCAGCTGCTCGCCGGGCATGACCGCTCGGTTGGTTGCGAGAAAGACATGCCATCCATCATCGAGCAACACGGACCCCGACGCGCAGTTGGGCGCGAATGAGTGGTTGGCGAAGCGGGTGTGATTGCCAGCCGGCTCGGCGTCGATGAGTACATGAGCCATGACGCCGTCGTGCATAAAGGGTCCCAAGAGCCCCAGTAAGAACAAGTACCCGTTACGGTTGCCCACCGCCTGCACTTCGGTGTGAGGCACGACGCAGATCCGACCCGTGTATTCGCCCAGGAAGGTCCCCGGTGCGATTGCGCTCGTCGCGAACAGGCCATCGCCGGCGCTGCCCGCCGATCGGATCGCGACGGGCGGATGGCGCCGGACGGGAAGGTCGCGCATGACGCCGGTGATGAGGTCGATGCGCGACAGCGGTTTGTAGTGGAGCATCGCGAACGGCGCCGGCGCGTTGTTGCGCGACTGATGGAGAATCGCGGCCTCGAGCTCCGGAGTGTCGAAGATGTTTTTGTGCGCGTAGATGAGCCCGCGGGCTTTGAACTCTGACTCGATGTCATCCATGGGTGAGGCCGTCTCTCCCGACGAGGCGCCGATAAACCGGCTCCGGGTGAGGTCTATCATGCTTGGCACATGGGCGGTTCGCGAGGTTGATGGTCGGACAGCGGCTCTCCACGGCGTCGAACACGAGGCGTCCGCTCCGCCGGCCATCACATCGGTGCGAGTTGTTGACGGGGACGGTATTGAAGGTCCCGGCGGGCGCTTCCTTGCTCTAACCGGCGCCACGCCCGAGGCAGGAACTCCAGTCATGGGCGCTCGGCTCGCCGAGGCTGTCGACGGCCCCGAGACCACCGCTCTGCGCGCGGTGCTTGCCCGCTACCGCGCAATCGCTCACGACCTCGACGAAGGCACTCCGGCTGCGATGATGGCGGCATCGAGCGCCGACCCCGCGCGCTCCACCGCGGAATACAGCCGCTACCTCGAAGGCCAGCGCGTCGATGTGCCGCAGGCTGCGTTGCTGGCGGTCGCCGGTGTCGAGCGTAACGCCGACATCGGAACTACCCTTGCGGCTTACCGCTCCTTTGTCCGCTATGACAGAGTTTCGCCGAACGCGGCGGCCATGCTCGCTAACGCGCACGCTGGCACTGGCATGGACATCGAACTCATCTATCAGCGCTTTCGCGGCTTCCTCGACAGCGGACGTTCAGATGTCGCGGCTTCGGCGCTCGCGACCGCCGAGCTCGCGAGCGGCGCCCGCGATAGCTTCGATGCACTTAGTCAGCGTTTGCGCAACGCCGGCTTCGCTCCCGATGACGACGCAGTCATCGCGGCCGCTATGCTTCGCCATGGCGCGTCGGACCCGATGGTTGCGTGGCGCCACAACGTCGACCTCAAGAACCGCGGTGTTGCCGCCTCGCAGCGCGCGTCGCTGGTCGCGGCAGGCGTCGCTAGCGGGCACTCGAGCGCCGAGATGGCCTCGGCCTACGACTTTTTTCTGCGCCAAGGTGGCGTCCAGGAATCGGAGGCTGCGATGCTCACGGCGGGGTGGGCGATGCGCGGGCGGGCTGGGGCGGGTCTCATGACGACGATCGCGCTGCGCAATCGCGACATGCGCGACGACTAGAGGCGCGACGCCGTGAGAGCCTGTCGCGTGGTGTTCTAACGCGCGCGCGCGGCCGCCACGGCCGTTGCGGAGATCGAGCGGGCTGGAATGGCCTGCTCATCGCAGTTGTTGCCGGGGCCACCACGGTCGACCACCAGGAAATCGCTGGTGACGTCGAGCGCGAGCAGCGGGTGATGCCAAACACCTTTGGCGTAGTTCACCCCTTGGCGGGCGCGTGCGAGAAATGCGCGAACCCCACGTGGGTCGAGCTCACCCGCCGGCGCGACCACGACTAGGTAGTCGCGCTCGGAGAGCGGTACGAACGCTTGGCTGCCGAGCGGGTGGCGCTCGAGCATGGTCACCGTGATCGGGAGTGCGCGTGCCTGCCCCCGGAAGACATTGAGCAGAGCTCGGCCATCACCCACATCGACCCGCGCGAGATCGTGGTATCGCTCACAGGTGCCCCCGTTGATGGGGTAATGGTGCGCTCCGTCCAGCTCGATGACGTCGCCGAAAGCCGCGAAAGCGGAGCGGGTCAGAGGCTCGACGGCGAGCTCGCTCACGCCAAGCGTCCGAAGAGACGCAGCCGAGAGACGCCGCCGTCGGGGATGATGTTGAAGCGAACGTGGGTGATGGGACCGTGCTTTTCGACTTCTCTGGCGAAGTAGAGCTGCTTGTCGGCGGCGAGCTTCTGCTCGGGCAAGAGTATGGGCCAGAACATGCTTTGCGTGATGATGGATTGGTCGGTGCCGCTCGCGATGTGGGCGGCCTGGATGCTGCACCGGTCGGGGAAGTTGCCCTTGTAGAAGGCGGTATCGACTTCGACCTTCTCGACGACGCCAGGGTGACCAAGCGCAAGAACGCACCAGTCGTTGCCAGGTTCGCGACGCCGGCGCGTCTCCCAGCCGTCGCCCATGTTCACGCCACGCCCGGGCAGCAGGAGCTGCTCTGGCATGTTGTAGTGCGCGTCATTCCAGCCGACCGCGCGTCCCCCGTTTTCCAGGGCGACGAGATCGTAGACGGCGCTTCTGTCGTTCTTGGACCAGTCCTTGTGGACGTCGCCATAGACGCGCAAACGGGCGACACCGCCGTCCGGAAAGATGTTCAGTCGGACGTGTGTCCATACACCGCTATTATCGACAGGCGCATAGTTGTGCGACGTGCCCTTCAGGGGGGTCGCGGGGAGCACCTCGGTCCACACCGTGCTCGCGTCGGGGTCGCCGCTGATGTTCGCCGCCTCGAGTGACGCCGCTGGTGGGTAGTTGCCGGTGAAGTAGCTGGTGTCGACATCCACTCCGCGGATGCGTCCCGCCACGCCAAGCTTCACTACGCACCAGTCGTGACCAGCGACGCGCTTGCGACGCGACTCCCAACCGTCCATCCACTTGCCGTTGTCGTCGTATTTTCCAGGGATGAAGACCGCCGGCTCGTTCTGGAGCATCCGGCTCATCTCGGCGAAAAAGTCGTCGGAGCAGGCGAGGGCTTTGGCTCCAAGGCGGGCCTGCGCAAGGTTTGTCAGGCGGGTGAAGCTGGGCAGCGATGGGTCTGGTTGCATGGGAGTTCCTAGCGACTTTCGTCGACGAGATCTTGGAGACGGAAGCTTGCGATCCGAGCGATCTGGCGAATGCACTCGCGTATCTCGGTGGCGCGGTCCGAATCGAGCCGCCGCGCGAAGTTGTCGATGATGCTTTGACGGTTGTGACCCTTGACCGCGAGGATGAAGGGGAACCCGAACTTGGCGTTGTAGGCGCGGTTGAGCTGCTGCAAACGCGCGAGCTCTTCGGGGCTACACTCGGTGAGTCCCGCGCCGGCTTGTTCGCGATTGGAATGCTCCGTGAGCTCCTTGCGCACCGCTGCTTTGCTCGCAAGCTCGGGGTGGGCGCGAATGAGAGTGAGCTGTGCTTCGAGGCCTGCGTTGTCGACGACGTCTTCCATGGCGGAGTGGAGAGCGGCGGTTGACGGGAACGGCCGCTTCGCGAAAGCGGACCTCGCAACCCACGGTGAGTGTTCGAAGATGCCACCGAGGACGGCCACGAAGTCGTCTTCGGACATGCTCGATAGCTCTCGCAGACCGTAGCGCTTCATGTGCCGCTCCCCGCGGGATGACGTGCTGTCCAGTGACGCGCGATGTCGGCGCGTCGACACACCCAGACGCGGTCGTGGGCTTCGATGTGATCGAGGAAGCGCTGCAGTGCTCTGAAGCGAGCGGGTCGCCCGACGATTCGGCAGTGGAGTCCGACAGAAAGCATCTTCGGCGTCTCGTCGCCCTCGGCGTAGAGCACGTCGAAGGCGTCGCGCAGGTACGCAAAGAACTGGTCGCCCGAGTTGAATCCCTGCGCGGTGGCGAAACGCATGTCGTTGGTGTCGAGCGTGTAGGGCACGACCAAGTGTGCTTTGCCGTCGACGGTCGTCCAATAGGGGAGGTCGTCGGCGTAGGAGTCGGAGTCGTAAAGGAAGCCACCGTGCTCGACCACGAGCTTGCGCGTTTGTGGGCTGTCGCGCCCGGTGTACCAGCCGAGCGGCGCGGCACCGGTCATTCTCTTCATGGCCGCGACTGCCTCGTGCAGGTGTCGGCGTTCGGTGGCCTCGTCCATCGTCTGGTAGCTGATCCAGCGCAGCCCATGGCTTGCAATTTCGTGTTTGGCTTCCAGCAAAGCTTGCACCACCTCGGGGTGGCGCTCCATCGCCATGGTGACGCCGAAGACAGTGAGCGGAAGCTTGCGGCGCTCGAACTCGGCGAGGATGCGCCAGACACCCGCGCGACTGCCGTATTCGTACATGCTTTCCATGCTCATGTGGCGCATGGGGAATGCCTGCGCGCCGATGATCTCCGACAGGAAGGTCTCGGACGCAGGGTCACCGTGGAGGACGTTGTTTTCGCCTCCCTCCTCGTAGTTGAGCACAAACTGCACCGCAATGCGGGCCCGGTCCGGCCAATCGGCAAAAGGAGGGCGGCGGCCGTAGCCTTTGAGGTCGCGGGGGTACGTCATGACGCTCTTGATTCTCTTCTATTGCAAACACCAAGCCCCTCACGCAAATACCCGGAGCTACGATGGGACGCCTGACGACACACGTGTTGGATACCGCGCACGGCAAGCCCGGCGCGGACATCGAGGTCGAGCTTTATGCGGTCGACAGTGGCCGCCGTCTGCTCAAGAAGACGCGCACCAACGCCGATGGTCGCTGTGAACAGCCATTGCTCGAAGGCGATGCCATGGCCATCGGCCGCTACGAGCTGGTTTTTCATGCCGGTAACTACTTCGCGTCGCAGGGTGTGCGCCTGCCGGAACCGCGGTTCGTCGATGTCGTGACTCTTACGTTCGGTATCGCGGATGTGGCTGGCCACTATCACGTACCGCTGCTGGTTTCTCCCTGGAGCTACACAACCTATCGGGGGAGCTGAGAGATGGGGGCCTATCTGCTCGATTGGGCGGCGATGCTCACGCGGTGGCTGCACTTCATTGCTGGCGTGGCGTGGATAGGCGCTTCGTTCTATTTCATCTGGCTCGACAACAGCCTGAAGGCGCCGACCGACCCCGACCTGCAGAAGAAGGGGGTATCGGGCGAGCTCTGGGCGGTGCATGGCGGCGGGTTCTACAATCCGCAGAAGTACATGGTGGCCCCAGCGTCGCTGCCCGCCGACCTCCACTGGTTCAAGTGGGAGGCTTACACCACCTGGATCAGCGGTTTCCTTCTCCTCGTGTGGGTGTACTACTTCAACGCGACCGCCTATCTCGTGGACCAGGCCGTCCTCGATATTTCGCCCGGCGCAGCGATTGGTACCTCGCTCGGCGTCCTCGCGGGAGGCTGGGTCGTCTACGACGTCATGTGCCGCGTGTTCGGTAAAGCGGACAAGCCCCTCGCCATCGTTGGCTTCGTGCTCCTCATCGTGGCCTCATGGGCATTGACCAAGGTGTTCAACGCGCGCGCCGCTTATCTCCACGTCGGCGCCATGATTGGCACCATGATGGCGGCAAATGTTCTGATGGTGATCATCCCAGGACAGCGCCGCGTGGTCGAAGCCATGAAGCGGGGTGAGAAGCCGAACCCCGAGGACGGTCGACGCGGCAAGCAGCGGTCGGTTCACAACAACTACCTGACGCTGCCGGTGCTCTTCATCATGGTGAGCAATCACTTCCCCATGACGTATCAGCACCCGCGCGCTTGGCTCGTGCTCGCCGTCATCATGGTTGCGGCGGTGCTCATCCGGCATTTCTTCAATCTTCGGCACAAGGGTAAGGTCGTCATCGCGTTGCCGCTCGCCGCGACCGCCATGTTCCTTGCGCTCATCATTGCCATGGCGCCGAGCCAGAACGCGGAGGCCGACGTTGGGCCGCCGCCGACCCTCGAAGAGGTTCACTCCGTCATCGGTCTGCGCTGCACGCGCTGCCACGCGAAGAAGCCGAGCTTCCCCGGCCTCATGGTGGCGCCACAGGGGCTCGCCTTCGAGGACGCTGCGACCATCGAAGCAAACCACGAACGCATCTACAAGCAGGTCGTGGAGACCGAGGCCATGCCTCAGGGCAACATCACCAAGATGACCGAAGAGGAGCGTAACCTCATCGGGCGCTGGTGTCGCTTCATGAGAAATCGCAAGCCAGGCGACGTCGCGCCACAAGCGGCGCCATCAGGGACGAGCGATGCCCCATCGATGTTGCCAAGTCCGCCGCAGCAGACAGACTAGGCGCGGTTCTCTGGGCGAAGTCTGGCTCGACCGCGGCCTGCTCGCGGCGTGGCCAATTCGAGGTCGGAGGACGGACGCTAGAAGGGCAGCGCTACGACGTACCGAATCGGGCCGCGAGCTGCGACGCGATGCCTGTCGGCGCATCTGCGCTCGGGGGGAGTGCGCGTGTTCCCGCGCCGCTGACACGTTGCACGCTATCGCCTGCGTTTTCGGCCACGACCGCTCGGGCGATCATGCGTTGCATGGTTGCATCGAGCTCGCGCATCCACTGCTCGAACGAGAGGCCAAGCGCTTTGGCAGTCGTCTTCAGATCCATCACCCACGCGTACAGCAACCCTTGGGCCTGACGGCTCAGCTGCATGGCGCCGATCTGCGTCTTCGGTCCCCCGCTGCGATCGCCGTTCAAGATATCGACTGCGCACTCGGCGGTGACCTCGGCCACCTCACTCACGAGTTGACCCAGGTGTTGCGGCGCAAGCTTGGCGCGCGCCGCAGCTAACGCCTTTGCACAGCCGCTTGCGGTGCCGCCGTTTCCCCAGGCGAGGACGGCCTTTTTGACGTCGTCGTGAATCTCGGGCCGTTGCATGCGCTAATACCGCTTGTTGACCTTGGTGGCCCGCGCGTCCACGAACTTCTGGATGTACTGGCCTGCCTCTTCGATGGCGAACGAGGCGACGGTTCCGAGTGTCGCCCCAGCCAGGCCACCGCTGAGCACGAAGAAGGAACCGAAACCAAAGAAGCCGCCCCATGCGATTGCTGCGGTCACCGCGGTCGCGAGGCTCACGTGCAAGAGCTTTGAGCCGATTGGGCTCTCTGGCGGCGAGCACTTGCCGGCAAGTGTCCCGAGAATGCCGCCGGTGGCGACCCCAACCAAAAGGCTCACGCCGGTTGCACCTTTGCTGATCTGGCCCATGTGGAAATAGAACTCCCGAACGGCTGTCGTGTCGCGTTCGCCATCAATATCGGTGGCCCCCTTCCGCCGTTGCGATGGCGGGACCTGAAGGACTGTCAGCGCCCCGAGGTCGGACCTTCCCGGTGGGCGAGCTCTCGCGCGACGTGCCGCGGCAGACCCCCGGTTGTGGCGGCCCGGAAAGACTGGACGGAACGCGTGTCCCGACACCACGCCGCTCGTCGAGGGCGTCGATCGGCACCCGTTCGGTTGGGACCAGCGGCCGCCCGAAGCCTGCTGCCTCGGCTTTGCTTACTTCGGAGCGATCGACAAGACGCTCACCGGGTGTTGTTTTGCTGATCGGTTAGTTGACCGTAGAGCTAATTCTTAACCATGGCGTCGACGCTCGACCAGACGACCCTGATCGAGCGTGCGTCTCTAGCCAGCTAGCGGCTCACGGCGCCCCGTATTCCTCGATGAGCCGCGATGTGCCGATGAGCTCGCCAGCGGTGTCGGCGCTCGGGCGGGAGAAGGAGGATCGCGCATCATGCTCGGGCGCGACCTTCACCTGCTCGGTATAGGAGGCCGGCGCGACGATGACTTGCCCAAGTACCGCGGCCCAATCGAAGTTCACGTTCTTCTTGACGGTCGCCGCGATGCTCTTCGCCTGCCAGTAGAGGTCCGGCGCGAACTGCTCGATCGCACTCGGACCCTCCGCCGGAGGCGCCGGCTCGTTCGACATGCTGAAGAACTTCAAGAACGACATGGACGGTCCCGCGACCTCGACCTCTCCACCGGGGGTGTAGGCGAGGTTCACCACCATCAGGTCGAAGCTCATGGTGCTATCGGCGGCCGCCTTGATGCCGTTGGCGGCGAACTCGCCCACGCGCTTGACGATCATGCGGGCCGCGAAGTGACCATAGGTGTCGCCCTTCACCAAGCTCCCTAGGCTTTTCAGCAGTGAGGCGAGGACGCCAAGGCCGAACTTCATGCCGAGCTTTCCGCCATCGCGCTCACCCCCGAAGTATGCAGAGGCGACGCTGGTTGCCCCTTGCGCCAGCGCACCGACGACTTTCTCACCGAACTGTACCGAGAACTTCGTCGCCATCGCGCCACTCACGGCCGCATCGGCACCGAACGTGTTGAGGCCGAAGGTCACCATCGATGACACCAGGGCGACCCAAGCGCCCACAATCGCGCGTTCGAACGAGAACGAGTCGAAGGCGTTGGTCGGGTCGGTGAAGATGCGGCCCTCGGTGCCCCAGGTGACGAACGCCACCCCCATGGCAACCACCGTGACCGCGACGAGCGCGAGCCACGCGAAATGCCCGGATGGGTCATTGTAGATGATTGGATTGTTCGAGGCGTAGGCGTAGCGATTGAGCGACTGATGGCGTTCCGGGTCGCCGCCCATCCGGTCGTCGGCGCTGATGAAGCGACCGAGAGCCGGATCGTAGTAGCGCGCCCCGTAGTAGTAGAGCTGCGTGTCGTCGTCGAGCTCCTTACCAGTGAACTTCGGGCGAAACTCGTCCGAGCCGCTACTCGCGTTCTGCGCGATCTCACCGAAGGGCGTGTGCTCGACGCGGGTAACGACGGCGCCGGCCTCGTTCATATAGAGCGTCGTCGACGCGACCTGGTTACGCGTGAAGTGGAAGATGCCGACGATCGGTACCCCGCGTCCGTTCGGGCCGACCGCGAGGGCAGCTTGGGCGACTGACGCCGGGGCCACGAACTGCACCACGAGAGCCAGTGCCACCCACGTCGTTCCGAGCTTTGCCCAGCCAACACGGCGCCGCAGGGCGCGGGCGCTGACGACACATGCCACGATCAAGGCGACCGTCATGAGCGCGAGCCGCACCGCACGAACCGAAGCCGGGTCCACGATCACCGAAGTTGCAAGGTGCCCCAGGCTCCGCGCCGCGCCCGACAGGGTGCTGGCGTCGTACATCGAGGCGAGGGCGCGTTCGCGCTGCGCGTGGGTGGCCGCGAGCACGATTCCGGTACGCGTGATCTGCGACACCACCCCGTCGGGACCATGCACGTATTTGGTATGGCGCTCGCCGGTCGAGGAGCGCACCACTTCATAGTCCGCTCCAGCGTAGTAGGTCGTGTCGCCATTGGCGTCGATCTTCCTCACCCGCTGACCGGTGAACTCATAGGCGAAGGAGGTCTCACCGTTGGGGCTACTCACGTGGGTGAGCTGATCGTCCCCGTCCCACACGAGTGTGGTGGTCGCGCCGTTCAACGTCTTCTCGACCATGTTGCCGTTCGCGTCGTAGACGACGCCGGATAGGCCCGCCGAGGAGCCCTCGATTTGTGTGCTCTTTCCGGGCGCGCTGCTGAAGGCGAAGCTGACCCCGTCTTTGTCGGTAAGCCGGCCGTTGTCGTCGTAATCGTAGATGCGCGCGCCGTAGATACCAGAGGCAGACGTCAGCTCGTTGCGACCGTTGTAGCTGAACGTCTGCGATCGCAGACTATCGACGTTGTCGTTGATCCTCTGGATGTTATTGTCGTCGGTCCACGTATAGTCGTAGTCTAGCAACGTCACCGCGTTGGCAGTGAGCGCGAGGTCCTGACAGACGAGCTGCGCCGCGTCGGTGGGGTCGGGGTCGTGAATGGTGAGCGTGCTTTCGAGCCGACCGTTCAAGCCACCGTAGTAGTAGCAACTCACCACGTTGTTCTTGTGACGCAAACGACCTGGTCGTCCGGCGGCATCATATTCGCGATAGCGGGCATACGTCTGATACCCTGCGGCGTCGAACTCGCGCAGGCGCAGACGGCCGAGGCGATTGTCCGGCGTGTACTCGACCTTCTGCTCGGAGCCGTCGGGATAGAGGTGCGCCACGACCTTGCCCGCGGGGTCGTAGGTGCGACCCCAATGGAAGTCGTAGCCATCGATACGCATCGCGACGTTGCTTTGGTGACCGAACGCGTCGTAGGCGAGCTCGTACGTCGACTCCACCTGCGCATCGACGTCGATGGTCACGTGGGACAAGCGGCCGATGGAGTTATCGAGAGCAGGGTCGTCGTAGTCGAAGCTGACGATTTTCCGCAGGAGACCTTGCTCGTAGTACGACTTCATCAAGGTACGGTCGAGGTCGTCGTACATGCGCTCGATGATGTTGCCGTTGGAGTCGCTCTCACGCTCCAGGTGGCCGGTGGCGTCGTATTCGAGCTCGCGCGTCCCGAGGACGCTGTCGTCGATCATCGTCTTGCGGCCGAGTGAGTCATAGCGATTTGTGGTCCACAAACCTCCAGGTTGGTTCACCTCGGTGAGGCGGCCCAGGGCGTCGTAATCGTAGTGATAAGATTGGTTCGCCGCGTCACGGCGGAGCACGACGTTCCCTCGCGCGTTGACGCTCTCGTACGTGTTCGTCCCCGTCGCGTCGACGCGGTGCACTTCGCGCGCCGCGTCGTTGTAAATGACCTGAATCTGACGGCCGTCGGGAAGACTCGCGGTGGTGGGGCGCGCCTTGCCGTCGTAGGTATACGTGGTCCACAGCGGCGTTGCGCCTTCGAAGTAGGGGTCGCTCGTCATCGACACGACGCCGCGCTGCCAGTACCTCTTCTCGGTGACGATCGGCAGATTTTCGTAGCCACCGCGCTGACGGGTCTTCACCGTCCGGCCCCACGGATCTTTCCAATCTTCGGACCAGTCCCATTCTTGATTGGCGCTGGTCGCGAAATGGCGGCGCACCAAGGTCTGCGTGATGAAGCCCGCGCCTGCCGTGGTGAGCGAGAGCTTCTTCAATGTCACCAGATTGCCGTTCCCGTCGGGACCGTCGATGCGCGTCGTGCGTCCATATCCGTCGGCATAGCTGCGGACCTCTTGGCCGTTCTCGTCGGTACGACTGGTCTCGTTCCCGAAGCGCGCATCCGTCGTCTTCTCGATCACGTGCCCCAGCTGGTTCACCGTACGTTCCAGGAACTGATAGCCATCGTATTCGAGCGTTGTGATGTTGCCGCGCGGGTCGGTGAGCTTCTCGGGTGCACCATACGGCGTGTACGTTTTCGCGGTGCCCAACCAGACCCCGTGGTCTGCGTCCCAGGCGGCGTCGAGCTCGATATTCTTGGTGGTCGCGTTACGCTGCCATCGGCGCGAGCCGAGCAACGCTCCCGCGCCATTCGTCGTGGTCTCTTCGGTGAGATAGCCGAGCTTCCACATCGATGGCTCATTGCTGAACACACGCGAAGTGATCGTGCGCATGTCGGGGTCGGACGACCCTGTATCGGCGCGGTCGTTGAGCGTCTCGACATTGTCGTAGGCGTCGTAGGTGAACGTGCGCTCGCGCTCGAAAACGACTGCGCCAGTAGCGATGTCGAGCTCTTGGGTGCGCTCTTTTTGCACGCGCACAGAGTGCACGCCCGGAGACCGCTCGACTGCCTCGGTGGTGACGTAGACGCGGTTGATGCATGTCGAGACGTTGATGCAACGCTTCTGCTCGGTGACCGCGCCAGCGGTCGGATAGGCGCGGCTGTAGGTCGTGTCCACGAAGTACTCGAGCGCTGGATTGTCGCCGTAGACGCGCTGGGCGCGTATGCGTTCGAAGCCCAGGAAGCCGCGTCCCCATACATCGGTGCGAGCGCCGAAATAGCGGTACAGATTGCGCTCGTTGTTGTGCGTCGCGGCGGTCGTCAGGTAGCGCGGTCCTACGTAATCGCGCGTGGGGTAGACGGCGCCAGCGCTCTTCGTGTGCGCGCCGCGGTACATGACCTCGTTTTCGATCCAGGTCTCGGCTCCGACCCCGTCGACCACGTGCTGGAGCCAGTCGGGCTTGTCGCTCTGGAAGACGACGGCGCCAGAGACCGACAAATAGATGTAGTCGGTGAGGCCGTCGCGATCGAAATCACCGACGATGTGCCGTTGGTTCGCTGGCCGCTGCCCCATCCCCGCGGCGACGAAGCCGTTCAGGTTGCCAGCAACCTGCGTGGACACCATGAAGTAGACGCCGTTGTAGGCACTCCCGAGTCCGGCCTCATGATTATAAGAGACCAGGAGGTCGTCCATGCCGTCATCGTTCAAGTTCGCAACCTGCACGCTATCGCGGAACGTCGGACCGTCGCCGGTCTTTCCCCAGGGAATATTGATCGACTGATTGGCGATGTTGCGGACGACGTTGAACTGGGTGGTCAACAAGCGGACGAAGGTTTTCCCGGTCGAATACATGACCAGGTAACCTTCGGGTGCGTTGTCTGCCGGATCGCGCGAGCCGGTGACCAACACGTCGTGGTAGCCATCGCCGTTATAGTCGCCGATGGTGATGGTATAGAATTCGTGCGGCCAGATGTCCGCCGGAGCGGCTGGGTTGAAGAACGACGAGGTCTCGAAGGTGAGCGTCGTGGGGTCGAAGGTGAAGACCTTCCACTTGCTGTAGCCGGCGGGCCCGCTCTGCGAGAAGCGCTTGGTGACGAAGAAGTCGACGCGCCCATCGCCGTTGAAGTCACCGGGATGGAGTTGGGCGGTGTTGACGCCGAGGTTGGTGTCGTTCCACTCGGGGTCGTCGCCGAACGAGCCCTCGGCGGCCTTGTAGAAGGTGCTGCCATCCCAACGGAATAGCTTCCAGCCGGTGTAGACCGGGCCGCCAACCGCTGGGTTCTTCATGGTGAGGAGCTCGGTCTTCCCATCGCCGTCGTAGTCGCCCGGGTAGATGAGGTCACCGATGTTCATCTCACTCTCTTCGGCGGTGTGGGTGGGCACGGAGGAAAGGCCGAGAATACTGCCGTGATGCAGCTCCCAAACATTCCCGTACTCGGAGTCACCGTCGACATGCAGGAGGTCAGTGTAGCCATCGCCGTTGTAGTCGAGCGTGTAGTAGTGCTCGCCGTGACTCCAGTCGATGCTGGGGTCCGTCTCCCAGCCGTCTTCCTCGTAGATGAACCCACCGTTACCGTCGGCGAGGTAAAGACTGCGCTCGGTGTAAGGGTTGATGAAGTCGGCCGAGAAAAAGTCGGCGAGTCCGTCACCGTTGAAGTCACCCTGATAGAGATGTGCGTAGGGGCTCGGGATCTGGGGGCTATAGATGCTGGGGCCGGCGCTCGGTTGGTCGGGTGCCCACTCGAAGGTGGTGGCCGGTAAACAGTTGCCCGGCGCCTCGCACTCCTTGATGCTGGTCAGGCGGTCGCGTCCGCTAAAGCCGCCGGCGGTGTAGCCAAAGACGTACTCTTTGACGAGCTTGTCGCCGCCATACTGCGCGCCGAGGACGTGGGTTTCGATCTCGGCGAGGCGTTGCGACAAGCGTCGGCGATAGCCGGCCACGAAATGCGCAGGAGCGTTGTTGCGAGCCTGGTAGATGAAGCGCACGTAACGCTGCGCCGTGATGCCGGCGCCGTTGTTGATGGTGTAGTCGATGCGTGACGGCACGCAGCGATTGTCGCCACCCGACTCGTAGGCGATCGTCATGCTGTTGCCGTTGAGATCGGTGATGCTCGTGAGCGGCCAGTCGAATCGGGTGCTGTTCGGATCGTTGCGGTCGACGTTGGCGCACGAGGTCATGGCGCGACTGCTCTCGCCGAACTTCGCGACCGTGCCGTTCTTGAGCGTCGCGGTGAAGGAACAGGGGCCAGTGGTCGGATGCGCGCCCGGCAACCCCTCGACGGGCGCGGTCGACGAGCACACGCCTTCGGATACCACCTTGGTCCAGGTCTCGGCCTCGGTGTGGTAGACCGCGCCACTCGTGCCGTAGGTCCCGCCGGACACCCCGATGAGCCGCATGCCGTCGAGGCAAAAGCGATCACCTGATTCGAGCTTCACGGTCCCACCGAAGACGTCGTCGTGCGCCTTCGTCGGCGGACAGCGCTCGATGCTCGACACCCCGGCGAGATTGAAGCCGACGCCGGCCAGGCCGTCGTATCCAGCCTGGCTCGAGTAAGCGATGTTCAGCCGCGGCTGCATTCCACTGGTCCCCGGCGGCACCTTGATGGGGATGGTGTAGGTCGCGGCGCCCGAGCTGTTGACGTCGAACTGTGCGTCGATCGCACCAACCGAGCCGGCGACCGCGGGGGTCGGTGAGCCGCCGAAGCTGCCGGGAGCGAATTTCGCCGAGGCCTGCGTCGAGATAGGGCTCGTGCCGTACTGATTGCTGGCGCTCACCACGTAGTAATACGTGGTGTCGTTCTCGATCGACTCGTCGAGATACTGCACGGTGTTGCTAACGGTCGCGAGCGCGGAGTACGGCCCGCCACTTTGCGTCGAGCGACTGACCTTGTAAGACGTGGCGCCGCCCGAGGCCGACCAGTTGAACCAGATGGAGTGGTCGGTCGCGAACGCGGAGACGCTCGCCGGCTTCATCGGCGTGCCGAACGGCGTCGCGCTCACTTGCGCCGAGTTGCTGCTCTGGTTGTTGGAGCCGCGGATCGCCGTGACCACGTAGTAGTACGTCTTGTAGGTGTCGACGTTGTTGTCGGTGAACGACGGGAGGTTCGGCGTGCCGACATCGGTGTAGGGCCCGCCGCTGGTGACGCCGCGCTTGACCTTGTAGCCAGTCGCGTTGAGTACGGTTTGCCAGCTCAAGGCTACAGAGTCATTGCCCGCTGTAGCGGTCACGCCGGTCGGCGCCGCCAGCGCCATGGCGTTCACCTGCGTGGAGTTTCCTCCCTCCACGTTGGCGCTACTGACGCCCGAGATCACGTAGTAGTAGGTGGTGCCGTTGCCGACCACGTTGGTGAACGAGGTCTGGGTGACGTTCGAGTTGAGAACCGTGTACGGCCCGCCGCTCACCGTTGCGCGCTTCACGCGGTACTTGGCACAACCAACGCAGGCGCTCCAGTTGAGCACGATCTGCGAGGTCTGCCCTTGAGCCGCAACTCCGGTTGGCGGGCCAACCGCGAGCGCCTCACGCGCTGCAAGACACACAATCGCAACCAGGATGATGCGAATCCCCGCCATTTCCTCTCCTTCGATGTCCCAACGGGCCGCATTGTAGGCGAGGGCGAATCCTTACTAAACGACGAAAAGGTGGAACGCGAGATTCGTTACAAGTCTGCTAGGCGAGCCGCCCGCCTTTCGATGTCGATGACAGCGCCATATGCCCTAGCGCACGAGATCGTCGTCGTGGATTGGGCGGCCGCGACCTCTAACGCTTCATCCAAAACCCAGGCTTGCGATGCAGATGCGCGAACGCGAACACGCGGATCGCATCGGGTTCGATGCGATAGACGACTGCATCTCATCGATGAAATCCAGCCCCAAGCCAGCCTGCTTGTCCTCATACCAATCTGCGGCTTCATCGTAACCGTCCGGCCGTCGATGTCTTGAGCTAGGCGGCGCGAGCCCGCAGCCAGTTGCCGGGCAGCAGTTCATCGAGCCTCTGAGCGGGGTGATCCTGGACGCGAGCGAC
>JALHOP010000015.1 GCA_022842935.1 Myxococcota bacterium | reverse complement strand
AGGCCCCCGCGAGTTGATTGCTGCCGCGCGCCACCTCGAGCGCCACCGCATAAATACGTGTGTCCAAGAACCTCATACTTCGCCTACCTCCGTCGCGGCCTCGTCGTGAGGCCCACACCCCCGGTGGCCGAAGGCGAATGGGCCTCACGGCGAGGCCGCGGCGGAGGTCGCCGCGAAGGGTCCCCAAGACCGCCTCAGCGGTCCGCCGCGAAGCGGCAGTCGGTCATCGGCTCTCGGTCATCGGCTCTCGGTCATCGGCTCTCGGTCATCGGCTCTCGGTCATCGGCTCTCGGTCATCGGCTCTCGGTCATCGGCTCTCGGTCATCGGCTGTCGGTCCTCGGCTCTCGGTCATCGGCTGTCGGTCATCGGCTGTCGGTCATCGGCTCTCGGTCGCCCCTCAGCTCGTTTCTCCCTCCTCCTCCACCGCCTTCCTCAACTCCGCCGCAATCTCACGTAGCCTGTCCCGCGCCGCCGCAGCCTGGTTACTCCCCACGCGAGTGAACAGCCTCCTATGCACGTTCTTCTGCGCAACATCCGCTATCGAAGCCAACGTCTGCCCGCTTGCCCCCGCCGCCATAGCGGATCGCGCAAAACCGATGACCCCAAGTCGCGTCATCGTCTCGGCGTCGGACACGATTTTCTCCTCGATGGTCTGCGGCTTGTCGGGCAAGCGCTCCAGGCCGCGCATGAGCTCGCGCGAGCGAACCGCCGTCCATCCCTGACTGACGAAGTAGCCCTCGATCGAGGCCCGGACGCGGGTCGTTGGGACCACCTTCTGGCGAACGCCGTAGACCAATGCGAGTCCCGCAATCATCTGGATATCCGCGTCTTTGGTCTCCGGAGAGTCCGCCTGAACGAACGATAGGGCGATGCGGGTGACCCGGAGTGCCTGATCCCAGCGTTCGGACGCGTCATTTCCGTTGTACAGCGTAATCAGCAGGTCGCGGAGCTGGGCGACGTCGAGCTGTGTTTGCGGGAAAGAATCTTGCGACATGTTTTCAGCTGGTTACACTCAATGAAGGTGCGTGTCACACCCGCGTGTGTCGCGCCGAGCAACCTTCTGGGTTGCTCTGCCGATGCACGATCATAGAGGGTTGAGTTCAACCGTTCTATGAAGGGAGTCGTAGGATCGGGCATGCGGCAGTCAAGCGTGATTCTGAGCGGCGACCTGACTGAGTTCTTCCGCGGTGAAGTAACGAGTGCGCGGGATGAGCTGGGTATGCAACTCGATGAGATCATCGAGTACTACTTGGTGCGTCTCCTTTGCGACTACTCCCGCCCCGGCACTCCACCCCCCAATGGCGAAGAGCCACTCGCGCTGATGTACAAGCGCGCTATGGACGCGCCTCCTGGGGAGCGCGTGCAAATCTTGAAGAACCTTGGCGACGGCGCTTTGTATGTGTCGGGGTTCTTCGTCGAGTTCATCGAGAAGTCACTCGTTGACATCGACTACTACATCGCCATGGGCGGCAACGCTTACGGCTCGCTCTCGGAGACCATCGGTGGTCACAAGAACGGCGAGACCGTGGCTGAGCTCTACGCAAAGCTCGGCAAGAAGTTCAACGAGCTCGTCGATCTCTTGAACGAGGTCGCCAGCAAAGGCGTTAAAGCGGACGGCCTGCGCGATCAAGACCTGCTGAAAATGTACGACCGCTGGACGCGTACCGGCAATCACCGCATCCAGAAGAAGCTCGCCGATGTCGGCTTGTTTCCGGTTGGTCGTAAACCAAAGGACTACAACCAATAGGGTCGAGCCGAGAAGGCGTGGAAGCACCAATCAAACTCGAGAGAAGTGAGGTCCCCATCTCTAGAGCGAAGTCTGCAATCGCGGAGCTGCAGCGCAGTATCGAAGGACTGCATGCGGTCGACACTGGGCTCGACGTCAGTCACTATTTGGTCGACGACGATACGCGGCGCGAGATCCCTGGCAGCCGAGAAGGTATCCCGGAGCAGCTCTTCATTCGCGAGAGCGACAACGACGTCGACCTCGCCCTCTACATCGCGCCAAGTGTCACAGAGACGCTCGAGAAACATCCGCCGTCCCATGGACTAACACCTGAGAACTTCGAGGCGTACTGCATCGCTCTCGAAGGTGTGAGTCACTTCGTGCTTTACGCGTTTCGCGCTTCCCACGATCTATCGGTGAGCGCGCTCGAGCTCGAGCTGCAGGCCGAGGTCGACAAGTTCGTGAGCTCGTGGCTGCTTCTCGAAGAGCAAGGCCTCGCTCGCGAGGCTGGTGCCAATCAGCTGGCCAAACGAATCTTCGACGAATACGTATTGCGACCCGAGGTCGCGCATGACGAGGTCGACCGCTATCACACTGCAAGCCGCGCCGCGCGTGGCTACTGCACGAAGCTCGTCAAACGATATGCCCGCGATAGCGGACGGGGTAGATTGACCACCGACGTTCGCCGCTACTATCGTCAGGGGCTGGCGGAGAAGCTGCGCGCGGCCTGAGGAGGCCGCGCATCGAAGCTTAGCTCTTTGAGGCTGCGTTCTTGGCTGCTTGTTCGGCCAGCACGTCGATGAGGTCGCGGTCGGCGTAAACATTGCCGGCGGCGATCTCGCGCAGCGACAGCACGGCTGCCTTGTTCTTCGAGTGCTCGACGGTGGGCTTCGCGCCCTTCAGGAGCTGCCGCGCACGTTGCGCCGAGAGCAACACCAGAGCAAAGCGGTTGTCGACGTTATCCAAGCAATCTTCGACGGTTACGCGCGCCATTCAAACCTCTTCAAGGGGAACCGGGATACAGCGAGGCCTCATACCTGTCAGCGCCAGATTCGGCAAGATCCCTCGCCCGGTCGCGGATTTCGGAGCCTCAGGGGGCGATTTTCGGTCGTCTCTGAGCCCCCCTCCGCTCGAGTGCCGGGGTTAGCGCAGAAGCACTGCCGTTTCCGTGAGCACCGTCTGGAAGAAACGAATAGCCCCCTCGAGGTTCCGGACTGACAGCTTCTCGTTGGTCGCGTGGATGGTGCCGATGTCTTCGGCATCGAGGTGATAGGGCGAGAACCGATAGGCATCCGTTGCGACCTCGTCGAAGTAGCGGGCGTCGGTTGCGCCGACCGCAAGGGTCGGGACCATGACCACGTCATCGCCAAAGGCCGCTCGGATGGCTGTCGCCATGGCCACGAAACCGGAGCTGGTTGGCGAGGATACGGGAGAAGCGCCGTGTGCGTTGTCCATCACAGCGACGCTAACCTTATCGTCGCCGATCGCCTCCTTAACGCGCGCGATGACAGAGTCGACGGTGTCGCCTGGCAACATGCGGAAGTTGATGACCGCTTTAGCGGCCTCTGGTACGACGTTGTCCTTGACGCCCGCATTGATGATTGTCGGTGTGCTGATGGTGCGGACCAGCGCCGACGTCGCTGCATTCTTCATGAGCTCGCGCGTGAACAACCACTCACCTAGTTTTCCGGCCTGCAGCGCCAGGCGCTTAGCGAGAGGCATCTCCTTGGCGATGGCCTGCAGCATGTACCGGACTGGCTCGGTCACCCGCGGCGACGGCTGATTCGTTTGCAGGCGCGTGATGACCCGCGACACGACTTCGATCGCGGTGTTGGGGACGGGGATGGATGAGTGTCCCGCTGGGCCGGTGGCTGTGAGCTCGACCGAGACATATCCCTTCTCGCCAAGGCCGATGATCGCGGCACGCTTGGGGATGCCGACCCGGTCGCCGTCGATGATGGGCGTACCTTCGTCGATGGCGAATTCGACCTTGATGCCCCGCGCTTTGAGCGTCTTTGCGATGCGACCGGCGCCCCCGGTGCCGTTCACTTCTTCGTCCGCGCCAAACGCCACGTAGACGGTGCGCGTCGGCTCACCGCCTGCGGCCAGAAGGCCCTCGAGGGCCTCGAGGATGGCGCATAACGTACCCTTTGTGTCGATGGCGCCACGACCATAGACTTTGCCGTCGGCGACAACACCGCCGAAGGGCGGGTGCTTCCAGTTTCCTTCGGTTCCAGGTTCCACCGGGACCACGTCCAAATGTGACATCAACAGGATGGGGTCCTTCCTGGAGGGCGTCGTGGGGGACCAGGTGTAGAGCAGGCTGTCGCCGACCTGCTCGACCACAAGTGCTTTGTGAACCAGCGGGTAAGTCTTCGCGACGTAGTCGCGAAGACCAGCGAGCTCGGCGCTCGGGGCGGGTCCCTGAGGGCCGGGCCAGACAGTCTTGAAGCGGATCATCGCGCCGAGGTGCTCAGCGGCAGTGCTCAGGTTGATGGCGGGGGCAGTGGGGGAACGCTGAACGCCCGCCGACGGAAATGAAGTGATGGGAAGCATGCCTTCCGATCGGCGTGACCGAGCCGGGAGTTGCCCTCAGGTGCAGTGGCCGCCTGGCACCGGCTCGCGTGCGGGCCGGTCGCAAGCGGCTGTCACGCTCGCGGCCGTCCGCTAGCAGCGACGCGGCGCGCAAGCCAAACTATTGGTCAAGCGCCCCGCATTGCGGCGATTGGCGGCACCCGTGCAGCGCGGACGGCAGGGAAGAAGCCCCCGATGACACCCATGATACCGCCGAAGACGACGGCGAAAACGAGTATCTCCGGGGTTGGGTTGAACGAGAAGGTCACCTCGGCCCAGCTTGCGAAGTTCATCATCGAGAACTTCACGAAGCCGAGCCCCAAGGCCGCGAGGACGCCCAAGACCCCACCAGCCACCGCGAGCATCAGCGATTCCATCAGAAAGGAAAAGAGGATGCTCGACCTGGAGAAACCCAAGGCGCGCAAGGTCCCGATCTCTTTGCGGCGTTGCGCGACCGATGCGTACATGGTGATGAGCGCGCCGATCATGGCGCCAATCGAGAAGAACACGGCGATGGTGATCCCGAGGCCGTTGACGAAAGCGGAGGTGCCTTCCGACATCTTCTCGAAGTAGGTGGTCTCGGGGAACACCTCGAGCTGCAGCTGTTTGTCGCCCTCAATCGCTGTCTTGAAGGCGTCCATCTTCTCGGGGCTTGTGAGCTGCACGCGCACCGACGAGACGCCATCTTCGCGTCCGAAACCGCGTCGCACGGTCTCGAGATCGCCCCACACCTCCGACTCGTATGAGGAGCCGTCGTCCTCGAAGACGCCGACGACCTGGACGGGCAAGTTCTTCTTGAGCTCGAACGCCTTGTTCAGGTCGACGCCCTTGAAGCGACCGCGGGCTCGTTTGCCCACCACGACCTCATCGGTGCCCGGGCGTGCCGGGCGGCCCTCGGTCACCTTCACGGTTGGGCGGAAGGCGTAGACGTTTTCAGGGACGCCACGAATGCTGAGATTCGAAATACCGTTGCCGTCGATCTTCTCTTGCGTGATGACGACCACGACCTCGCCCACGCTCAGCGGGGCTCCGCTGCCGTCACGCGCAACTTCTTCGCGCGCGGAGACGAGCGCCACGTGTGCTTTCTCGACGCCGCTCGCGAGCTCAGCATCGCTGCCCTTGCGCAGGACGATGGCGACATTGGGGCGCCCCGACTGGGTCAGGGTCTTCTTGATGCCCGACGAGAGCATGAGAGACGCTGCGAGCACGAAGACGACGAGAGCCATGCCGAGCGCCGCCGCGATGGTCGTCGTGCGTCTGCGTACGAGGCTTCGTGCGTTATAGCGGAGAGGAATCATGACTAACCCACCTGCCGTAGTGCGTCGATGGTACGTAGACGGCTCGCTTGCCACGCCGGGATGACGGCGGCCACCAGCGCGAGGACGAGCGCCATGACCATCGCCGCGATCGCCGTGTCGGGCAGGATGCGGAAGTAGGGGAAGAAGGCGCCCATGTTTTCTTCAATGGCGAGCCCGACCCCTTGATTGACGAAGGGGTACGCGATGGCAAGCCCGACCGCGCCTCCGGCGATGCCGAGCGTGAAGGCTTCGCCGAGCACGAAGGTCGCGATGTGCCGCGGCGAGAAGCCAAGCGCGCGCATGACACCGTATTCGGTGGTGCGCTCGCGGACTCCCATGGCGATGGTGTTACCCAGGATGAGGCCCATGATGATCAAGATGACGACCGAGACGATATCGAGCGCCCCGAGCACCGCCGACATCATGCCGAGGAACGAGTTGTTCAGGTCGCGCTCTGATTGGCTGAGCGTCTGAATGTCGCGCGCGTCGAAGGTCTGATCGATCGATGCTTGGATGGTGGCGCTCTTGCCGGGGTCGTCGATACGGCTCACGATCCAGCCGACCTTGTCACGCCGCTGCTCGGGCAGCGACTCATTCAAGTAGTCCCAGTGAAAGTACACAGTCGAGCGGTCGATCGACTTGCGCGCTGCCGTGTAGATGGCGCTGACCTCGAATTGCCAGTCGCCCGGATAGATGGTGCCGACCAGGTTGACGCGATCGCCGACCTTCCACCCGAACTTCTTGGCGATGACATCGCCGGCGAGGATACCCTGGCGGTTCTCGAGCCACGCCTTCTTCTGCTCTTCCGGAACCACGAGCTCGTCGTAGACCTCGAGGGTTGTCTTGGGATCGACAGCGAGCGTCGCAAAGAACTCGCCCTCGTGATTCGGCTCCTTGCCACCGAACCACTGCGCCCAGGTCGCCGCCTGGACGCCGGGGACTTGCCGGATGGTGTCGGCGTAGTTCTTCGGCACCTGCATGATGAATGAGACTTTGTGCCGCGTCGCGATGCGGTCCTTCGAGGCTGCTTCGACACCGACGTACCAGGCCGCGACCACCGTGCGGATGAGCACGAAGGTGAGCACGGTCACCGCGACGCCGAGCGTCGTCAGCACCGTGCGCAGCTTGTTGCGCGTGACGTTGCGCGCGGCGAGAAGCGGGATGTTCACGACAGCTGGCCCTTGTTGAGGCGGCGCGTCACGTTGGCCCGCTCGGCGGCGGCGGGATCGTGCGTCACCATGACGATGGTCTTGCCGAAGTCGGTGTTGAGCTTGGTGAGCAGTGTCAGAATGTCGTCGGCGCTCTGGCGGTCGAGATCACCGGTCGGCTCGTCGGCGACGATAAGACTCGGGTCGTTGACGATCGCGCGCGCGATGGCGACGCGTTGCTCTTGGCCACCCGAGAGCTGACGGGGATAGTGCGTGCTGCGGTCCTCGAGGCCCACCACGCGCAACGCGGTCTGCGCGCGCTTCTTGCGCTCGGCGCCAGACAGCTTAGTAAGGAGCAAGGGGAGCTCGACGTTCTCGAGCGCGGTGAGAACCGGCATCAAGTTGTAGGTCTGGAAGATGAATCCAACGTTCTGCGAGCGCCACTTGGCGAGCTCGCTGTCCGCCATGTTGGATACCGATGATTGGCCGACCTGCACCGATCCCTGTGAGGGACGGTCGAGTCCCGCGATGAGGTTCAGCAGCGTGGATTTACCCGAGCCCGACGGACCCATGAGCGCCACGAACTGGCCGGGGGTCACCTCGAGGTTGAGCTTGTCGAGGACGGTGAGCGGCTCCTTGCCGCGATAGAAGACCTTGGTGACGTCACGCACGGTGATGCCGGCGGAGGCGTGGGCGCTGGAAGCTGCGGTACTCATGGTGTCCTCTGCTTTGGGGCGAACGCTGGTTCTTTCGGGTTACGACTACTTCGTCTTGATCTTCTGGCCGTCCGCTAAGTCGGATGCGGGGTTGCGCACGAGCTTTGTGCCGGCCGACAAGCCGCCAGCAACCTCATAACCGTCGCCGAAGGGTGCACCCAGATTGACGGTCTGCATGCGCACGACCTGATCCTGGACGGTGAACACCACGTCGGCGCCATCGCGCTTGACGACCGCGGCCTTGGGGACGACGAGCTTCGCAAGCTGCTTCATGCTCTCGGGATCTGGCATCTGCGAAAGGAAGGAGACGCGGCCGGCCATCTCGGGCAACACGCCTGCCGTGTCGTCGATGAACTTGACCCGCACCATCACGGTGGCCTTGGCCCGATTTACCTTCGAGCCGATCTCGACGACCTCGCCGCGCCGACGCTGCCCGGCGTAAGCATCGAGCACGATCTCGGCGGGCGCACCGAGCTTCACCTGGCCGAGGCGGGCTTCCGGGACGTCAACCTCGATGACCAGCGAATTCATGTCGGCGAGCTCCAAGATGGCTTGCTCGATGACGCGTTCGCCGACCTGCACGGGCCGCGTGATCACCTTGCCAGAGATGGGTGCCGTGACTGTGAGGTAGCTCAGGCTCATGGCTGTGGCTTCAGCGGTCGCCTTGGCCGCATCGATCTCGGCGGCTGCGGCGTTTGCGAGCTGCCTCGCAGAGGTCGCCCGTTGCTCGAGCTCGTCGACGACGGATTGGTTCACGGCGCCGGTCTCGACGAGAACACGGTTGCGCTTGAGCTGTGTCTCGAGGTCGGTTGCGTTCGCTTTTGCCGCCTCGAGCTTGGCCATGGCCATAGCGACGCGCGCCTTGTCAGCGGCAAGCTCGCGACGCTTGTCAGCCGACTCGAGCTCGACCAGCACGTCGCCAGCTTTGACGGTGCTGCCCTCGGCAACATGGAGCTTCGCCACGACGCCCATGGCCTTGGCTCCGATTTCCGTCCGGTTGAGCGCTTGAACATAGCCAGTGGCGGTGACGAGCGTCGCGGCGCTCATTGGCGAGACCAGCGCCACCTCGGTGAGCGACACTTCCGTCTTGAATATGGCGCTCTGCAGCTTGCTGTAGCCAACCGCGGCCGCGCCAACCGCGAGACTGGCCACCAACGCGATGACTACCCATCGCCGGCCAGGCTTCGGGGCGTCGGCGAGCCCCGAGCGGTCGATTCGCAGGGAGGTGAGGTCGTTGCTGAGTTGGTCGGCCATCCGCGTCGCTCCTTATAGGAGTCGCGCTTTCTCTGACAACCTCGTCACTTCCCCCAAACGTCCCCGACGCTGACGTCGACGGTGAGGGGAATCGTCTTGAGCACTTGGCTGCCAGCTGCCACCATCTCCGCGCGCATCGCGGAGGCGACCTCCCCGGCGTCGACTTGCTCGCATTCACAGACGATTTCGTCGTGTACGACATTAACGAGACGCTTCGTTCCTAAACGATTCCGGAGGCGCGCTAGCGCGATCTTCGTGATGTCGGCGTTGGTGCCCTGGATGGGCATGTTCTTGGCGATGCGCTCGAGCTGGGAGCGTTCGCCTTCGAGGTACAAGCGGCGGCCCGTCATCGTACGCGCGAAGCCGCGCGCCAAACCCTCCTCTGCGCTGCGTTCGAGGAAGACCCGGATGCGCGGGAAGCTCTTGAAGTAGCGCTCGAGGAGCTGGCGCGCTTGGTTGACGTCGGTGTCGATGGCGCGCGCGAGACCCTGCGCGCCCATCCCGTACGCAAGGCCGAAGTTGACCGCTTTGGCGCGCTGCCTGAGGTCGGCGTTTTCGCTCTTCGAGACGGGCTTGCCGAAGACCGCGGTAGCGACGCGCGCGTGCAGGTCCTCACCGCGCGCGAACGCCTCGGCGAAGACAGGGTCGCCCGACAGCTCGGCGATAATTCGCAGCTCGCACGCCCCGTAGTCTGCGGTGACGAGCGCGCGACCAGCGCCGACGCGAAAGCACGTGCGGTGGGGGGAATCCTTCACCATCGACTGCAGGTTCGGAGAGTGGCAGGCCATGCGGCCCGTATTGGCGCCGATCTGCGTGAAGGTCGGATGCAGGCGACCGTCTGGTCCGACGAACTCGAGGAAGCTCTCGCCGTAGGCCGAGACCAGCTTCATGACTTCGCGATAGCGGGCAAGGAGGGGCCCCAAAGGTTCTGGCAAGCGCTGCAACGTGTCGCGCTTGGCGTTCTCGACGGGGTGACCAATCGCCGCGAGTGCCCTCTTCAGCTCGTTGTCGTTGTCGAGATTGAGGGTTGCGCCACCGAAAAGATCGTTTCCGGTGACCTTGGCGAAGTGCGGCAAGATGCTGGCGCGCAGCTCCTTCTGCTCGGCACGCACGGTGGCGTCGATGCCTCGCCAACGTTCGGCGTCGAAGGGCATGCCGTTCGCTTCCATCTCCGCGATGGGAGCGACCGCTGCGGCTTCTAGGCGCGACACCGCGACCAGCTCATCTTCGCGCAGGCGTGGGATCTGAGCCGCCACCAGGCGCGCGATAGCGGACGCACGCGCGGTGAGCGAGTCGAGCCCGGTCTCGGCTGATGGGAGGGGAGCGCCAAGGTGCCGCATGGCGATGGCGTCGGGTTCGGTCGCGCCCTCACGACCGCCAAGAAGTAGCTGCTCGGTAATGACAGCGTCGGCCCAGCGCGCCGGCAGAGACGATTCGCCGAGGCGCAACAAGACGCGATGCAGGTTCTTGGCATTCACGGCGCCGAACGGCCGATCGTGGGAGCCGAGCAGGGCCGCGATCCCCGGTGTCGCCGCCACGTCGATGACGACTGCCTCGCTCGGGGTCCCGAGGGCGAGCACCCGCGGGGGCGCGCCCCGGCCGTCGCGGTCGGCTTCGACGGCGACGATCGCCTTGGGATCGTGAAAAAGGGAGCGGGCGCGCTCGAGCGCGTCAGCGCCGCGTAGGAGCGCCATGGGGAACGAAGACCTGCCCGGAAGGGTTTACCGACGCAAGCCTGTACGCGCCCGGTGACTCGGCGGTAAACAATGTATGTGGCGGCCGAGCACATTTTAGTCGTCGACGACGAGCCGGGCATTCGTGACTCGCTGCAGAAGATCCTGGAGCGCGAGGGCTTTGTGGTCACGGTCACCGACAGCGGCGCCGTGGCTCTCGACAAGGTCCGCACCGAACGCATCGACCTCATCCTCTCGGACGTGATGATGCCCAAGATGAGCGGCATCGAGCTTCTGCGCGCCGTGAAGGCGATCTCGCCCGCTATCGAGATGGTCATGATGACCGCCTTCGGCACGGTCGAGAATGCCGTCGAGTGCATGCGCGAGGGCGCCTACGACTTCATCCCGAAGCCGCTCAAGCGCGCGGTGGTTGTGAGCTCGGTACAGCGCGCTTTGGAGCGTCAAGGCTTGGTTCGCGAGAACAGAGTGCTTCGCGAGGCGGTGCAGGCGAGCGCCGACTCCGAGATCGTCGGCTCTTCAGTAGCCTTGAAGGCGACCCTCGAGATGCTCGCGCAGGCTGCGCCGTCACAGGCCACCATCTTGCTGGTCGGCGAGAGTGGCACTGGCAAAGAGCTGCTCGCCCGTCGCGTTCACAAGCTCTCTGACCGCTCCAGCGGACCCTACGTGGCTGTCAATTGCGGCGCGCTGCCCGAGGGGCTTCTCGAGAGCGAGCTCTTCGGCCACGAGAAAGGGGCCTTTACCGGCGCGGCGGCTCGTCGGGAGGGCCGCTTCGAGCGCGCGAGCGGCGGCACCATCATCTTGGACGAGATCGGTGAGACGACGCCGGCCGTGCAGGTTCGTCTCCTGCGGGTATTGCAAGAGGGCGAGATCGAGCGCGTTGGTGGGAACGACACCCTGAAGGTCGACGTGCGTGTCATCGCCGCGACGAACCGCAACCTCGAAGACGATGTGCGCGAGGGGCGCTTTCGAGAAGATCTCTACTACCGACTGAACGTCATCCGCGTCGCCGTTCCGCCCCTGCGTCGCCGCTATGGCGATGTGCCCTTGCTCGCGCAGCACTTCCTCACCAAGTTCGCCACCAAGAACAAGAAGTCGCTACGCGGATTCTCCGAGGCCGCGCTGAAAGCGCTCGATGCGCACGCTTGGCCGGGCAACGTGCGCGAGCTCGAGAACACCATCGAGCGCGCGGTGGTGCTGGCCCGGAGCGAGGTCATCGGCGTCGATGATTTGCCAGAAAGCGTCCGTAGCGCGGTCAGCACCACGCGACGTGACGATTCGAAGGGCATGTACGTCCCCTTCGGGACACCACTCGAGGACATCGAGCGGCGACTCATCAAGGAGACCCTCGAGCGCTGCGGCGGCGACAAGAGCACCGCAGCCCGCCTTCTCGGTATCGCGACGCGCACCATCTATCGCAAGCTCGACGAGCCGGATAGCTGAGCGAGGCGCCCCCGTTCCACAGGCTAGGGCCGGGCGCGCCTGCTCATCGAGGGCTTTCGCAAGCTACAGAATCTTGAGCAGCTCGATGTCGAACACGAGCATGCCGCTTGGACGGCCGCCGCCGGCGTTTTCGCCGTAGGCCATCGCCGCGGGGATCCAGAAGCGGGTCTTTTCGCCCTCGACCATGAGCTGCACGCCTTCGGTCCAGCCCTTGATGACGCCGTTGAGCGGGAAAGTCGCGGGTTTGCCGCGGGTGACCGAGCTGTCGAACATCTTTCCGTCGGTGGTCCAGCCCGTGTAGTGGACCTGGACCTGGTCGGTGGCCTGCGGCTTACGGGTGCCGGTGCCGGCGGTCACGACCTTGTAGGCCAAGCCCGAGGCGGTCTTCTTGGCGTCCTTCGGGGCTGCCGCGACGTCCGCTGGGGCGGTCGGGGCCTTCAAGATGCCGAGGAGCTCGACGTCGAACACCAGCATACCTGCGGGGGCGCCGGGGCGGCGAGGGGTCGTGCCGTAGGCGAGCTCGGCGGGGATCCAGAAGCGGCGCTTCTCACCGACGCTCATCAGCTGCAGGCCTTCGGTCCAGCCCTTGATGACGCGGTCGAGGGGGAACACCGCCGGGTCGTTGCGCGCGACCGAGCTGTCGAACATGTGCCCGTCTGTCGTCCAGCCGGTGTAGTGGACGCGCACGGTGTCTTTCTCTCCCGGCTTTTCGACGCCGCCGCCAGGAGTGAGGACTTTCGATGCGAGCCCTGACGCGGTCTTCTCTGCGTCCGCTGGAGCGGCAGCGACATCGGAGGGAGCGGGGATGGCGTTGGGATCGTTAGCGGGCATGACTGGCTTGCTTTCGCTGGTGGTTGGCTTGGTGTCGGTGGTCGAGCTGTCTTTGGTGCATGCGGCGGCGGTCAAGAGCGCCGTCATGATGATGAGCTTTTTCATGGCGGCGCACCTTAGCCGCTGTGGCCCTTGAAGCAAAGCGCGATGGCGTCGTCCACGTCGATTGCGTCACCAAGAAGGCTCGCGGCGCGTTCGCGGTGCTGCGCGGCTCGTTCGTCGTCCTTCGAAAGTTTGGCGATGACGTGGGCTTCGATGTGCAAAGCGGGCAGGTCGGGAAAAGCCGCGATGGCCCGCCCTAGAGTGGCGGCTGCTTCGGAGTAGTCCTTCGCCGCTCGCTGCGCTCTCGCCATCAACAGGTGAACCTGCGGACGGGGTGTGCCGTGCGCCTGGACCTCGGCAAGTAACTCGAGAGCGCGAGCCGGGTCATGGCGGCAGTAAGCGAGGGTCGCGAGTGTATGGGTCGCCCCACCGTGGTGAGGCTCGAGCTCGAGGGCGCGCCGGGCGAGCGTCTCCGCGTCGCGCATGGCCTCGTGATCGCCGTGAAGCAGTATCAGCTGTGCGAGGGCTACATGCGCCTCGGCCAGCTCCGGTGACAGCGCGAGCGCCTCTTCAGCAAGTGCGAAGGCTCGCTCGAGCGGGGCGTCGTTTGGGTCGAGCGAAGAGGGGAAGTGCTCGGCGAGCATCGCGAGCGCCTGCGACCCCTGCGCAAGCACGAACGCGCGGACACCAGGATCCGCGCTCTCGTCGACCTGAGCTGCTGAGGTCAGTCCCGCGAGAAGTCCGTCGAGATTGGCCTCTTGCATGGCCTCATCGAGCGTAACACCAGCGCGAAGGCCTGCGGCGTCGGCCTCGTGTTCTGCGATTTCTGCGAGCTGGGAGCATAGGCCCAGGGCTCGCGAGCGGCCACCCCGCGAGGCGCGCACCGCGTAGCTGACGCAAAACGCCAAAGCAGACTTTGCTGCCTCCGCTCGAGCCAGGTTCTTCCTTGCCAAGGCGAGCTCGAGCTCCGCGAAGCGCTGCTCGAGCTTCGATGCGCCCCCACGCTCGAGACGCGGCATCTGACGCTCTACCGCCTCCTTCTGCTTGGTGGCGGCGCGAGCGGCTTCGAGGTCGGGTGTCGTGAGCTGTGGCGACGGTCTTTCCTTGGGTGTGCTGGAGACATCGGCGCGCTCCTCGCCGACCCTCACGGTGGGCAGGTGAGGCCCGATTTTGGTGATTTTTGGGTCGAAGCTCACGTGTCCTCGAGCAGAGCGTACGTCGATGGGCGGGCTTTGAGAAGACGTACCCGTCGTGTAATAGCTCTGCGCCCCATGTCCTTGCTCACCCTCGTTCTTTCCTCGTTGCTTTCGGCCCCAGCCGACGATGCGCAAGCACGGCTCGACGCCGCGCAGATCGCCTACGCCAAAGGTGACATCGCGAAAGCGCGCGCCGAGGTTGACTCTGCATTGTCCGTCGACGGGGACAACCCAGACGCGCTCCTCGCTGCGGCGCGGCTGGCACGCAAGGCGGGTGAGCCCGAGGTGGCTGCAACGCACCTTGCGCGACTCTTGGGGCTCGATCCCGATGACGACGATGCACGCTACGAGCTCGCTTTGGCACAAGCGGAGATTGGCCAGCGCGACGCCGCTAGCGCAACGCTCAACGCCTTGGTTGCCCGCGACCCGCAGCGCGCCGAGGCGCTCGATGCGCGCGCTCGCTTGTCCGCTGGAGACGACATTCGCGGTACCGACACTGGAGGCTTACGACCTCTTGCACGTCTTGGTCTCGGCATGACCTACAACTCGAACGTGCAGCTTGCGTCGAGCCAGGTGCCGGCGGCGGTTGATCGCAGCACGCCGACTATCGATGTCGAAGCGGTAGGCGGCATCACCTACGGACGCGCCACCCAGATGCAGGGCGCGCGGCCGTTCACGCTGCTTGCACGTGTCACCAACCAGACCAGCACCGACGGAGACGACGCCTTGCACGGTGTGGTGCCTTCGACCATCGGGTTGATTGCTCAGGGTCAGCACCGGCTTGGCGCGTTCCAGCTCGCACTCGATATGCGCTACACCGAGATCTTCGTCGATAGCTTCAGCCAGCACGTCCAGCGCTTACTCGCACCAAGCGTCTGGGCCGCCCGGGCCACGGGGCGTCACGTGTTCCGCTTCCTGGGCGGCGTCGAGTACCGCGACACCGCCGACGGCGTGACTGTCGCTGGCCCGGACAACGTGACCTACGAGCTCGCGCTGCGGGACACCATGCGCCTTGCTCCCGTGCAGCTCATCGTCGACGTACGCGGCTCGATCAACAAGGCGAGCGACAACGACGCGCAAGCCCTGGTCGACTTCAAGGAGCTCGCGGGTTTCGCTTACGCCTGGGTGCCTGTGGCTGGAAGTCTGTCGGCCTTTGGGCTCGGCGAGGCTGCTTGGCGCTCTTTCGACGCGGGTGACATCGGCGAGAAAACCTTCCGCACCGAGATTGGCGCACGCTACGGCTTCGATGTTTTCGAGCTGCACGCCGAATACGGGTTCACGCGCAACGTCTCAGATCGTGACGCCCGCACGTTCAACCGCCATGTGGTGAGCGCCGGCGTGCGCTTCTGGTACCTGTAAGGACCGACGACATGACGACGCTAGTACTCATCACGCACCTCCTCTTCGCTCAGACGCCAGTCACCGCTCGCGTCATCCAGGTCGTTGGCAAGGTCGAGCTCGTCTCGGGGCAGGCCGTGGCCCCCCTCGACCGCTTCACCGAAGTCCCCCTGGGGACCGTCATCGCGACTGGCGACGACGGCCGTTGTAGCCTGCGCTTGCCCAGCGGCACGCTTATCCGGCTCGGCGCCAACACGAGGGTCGAGGTCGCCTCGCTCACCCGTGGCGATCCGGCTGCCGCCCGTAAGGAGACCATCAAGGTCACGGTGGGCCGACTCTGGGCCAAGGTCACCAAGCTGTTTGGCGATGACGCCCGCTTCGAGGTGCAGACCGACAACGCCGTCGCTGGCGTACGTGGCACGGCGTTCTTCGTGGAGACCGATGGCAAACAGGACCAGTTCGTGGTCGATCACGGCGCCATCACCATCCAAGGCGGTGGTGGTTCGCTCGACCTCGACGGCTCGGGTGCGGCTGGCAGCTTCCAGAACGGTACGTTATCGCCGACGAGCTCGCTTGGCTCGGGGGCGCTCGCCGCGATGCGGGCGAAGGTCGGCGGTGGCGTGACGAACCTCCTTGCCGAAACCGACCCGACCATCGACGTGAGCCGTGAGCCGTTCCGCGATACGCTCGTCGGACCGGACGACCCGGTCGACGATCTGCAGCCCGCTGGGCGCCCGACCGACAGCTTTGGCGGCGATGCCAGTGTCACCGTGCGCTTGGTCGTTCCGAACCTTTGAGGGGAGCGCGGCGACGTGCCGAGCGCAGCGCGCGAATGGCGCGGGGCGTATCGTCGAGTCCACCCCTTACGAGGCCGAATCGCTGGCGCTCGTAGACAACGAGCGCCATGGCGAGCGCGCGAGCTAGCTCGTGGTCGGCACCGAGCTCGTGAGTCGCTTGGTCGACGCCATCGCGCAAGGTACGCGTGACCGGGAGCGGCTCGCCGATGACCTGGGCGATCGTCCGCTGCAGCGCAACGGCTAGCGGGTGGACACGGCGGCGGTCGCTTCGTCGGCGTCGCTGCCATAGCCAAGCCGCGGCGACGACTCCCACGCAGCAGGCGACGATGCCGGCGAGCGTCTTTTTGTCGGCAAGTCGGGGGAGCTCGACCGGCAAGCTGCGTACGCTTTGGGTGACCTGCGAGAAGATCTGGAACTGCTGCGAAAGGCCGTAGTCGAGAACGTAGTCGTCCCAGTTGCGGCGGACGCGCTCGAGCATCGCGGCGAGGCCCGAGAGCTGCGCTTGACCGCGATCACCAGGGGGAGTTGCGTCGTCGAGGATCCAGCCGGCGCCCTCTGCGTACCACTCGACCCAAGCGTGCGCATTGTCGGCCGTGAACACGGCGACCTGGCTATCCCAGTCCCATGCGCCGCCCTGAAAGCCGCCTACGACGCGCGCTGGCACGCCACTCGCGCGCAACAAGGCCGCGAGGGCCGTCGCGAAGTACTCACAATGACCACGTCGGTCGTCGAAAAGAAACGCACTCAGGGGGTCATTAGCTCGACCATTGGGCAAGTCCAGCGTGTAAGCGAAGCCCCGTAGGAAACTGCGCAGGGATGCCGCTTTAGCGGACGGTGTGGTCGCGTTGCCGACTGTCGCGCGGGCGAGATCGACGACGCGGGGGTCGAGATCGTCCGGCAACATGAGCCACGGCGCCATGGCGTCGACGTCGAGCGGTGCGGTCGGCAGGTCGTTAGCGTCGAGTGCGCTCAAGCTGGTGGGGCCGGCGACGGCGTAGCGGATGGGGCCGCTCGTCACGGCGTCAACCTCGCCATTCGGTCGCAAGCTGATGACGCGCGTGCTCATCGACGGGTTGGCGCCGCCACCGCCCAGTAGCGTCAGACTCTGCACCGGCCCGAGTACCAGCAAGCGATTGTCTGCGACGGGCTGCATGAAGACCTCGTAGAGGCGCGAGTCGGTGCGATGCGCGATCTGGGTAACGGGTGGCGCTCCCATCACCACCAAACCCTCGTTGCGGGCGAAACCGTCACGGTTCATTCGGTCGTAGGTGGCCGCGCGCAGATACAAACCCTGTTCAAATTGCGCGAACGAGATGCCCTTCACCCGTGCGACCACGGCACCGGTACCGCGCGCCATGGGCGAGCCGCGTAGCGATACCGCTGCGGGTAAGCCTCCCTGTTGCCCGAGCCTGAAGCTGCCGAGACCGACACGGGGAAACAGAACGAAGAGCAGGGTCGTCGAGAGCAGGACGACGAGACTCACCATGGCGCTCGCGCCGAAAAAAACGGGCGTCACGATGTCGCGGCGCGCAAGCGTCACCTCGAGTTTGGCGCCGAATGGAAGAGCGGCCTCGCGCTCTGCGCCTTCGACGAGCTGTCGGGTGACGAGCGCCCAGACGATACTGACGGCGTAGGCAACGAATGACGCTCCATAGCTTACACCGTTGTTCATGCCGGCCCCTGCGATCACCACGAGCAGCGAAACAAGCAGCGCCTGCAGGTCGTGCTTCAAGGTCCGCCGCGTGATGATGCGCGCGAGGAAGATACCGACGAGAGCGCCCGAGGACGCAGGGAGCAGCGCCTCGAGGCCAAGGCTCTGCAAAGTGACGGCCGCGTAGACGATGGCGAGACCACCGACCAGCGTGCCAGCCCAGGTAGGCGCGCTGCGGCCGCGCAGCTGCAATGTCGCCGAGACCGCAGGTACGAAGACCGCAAGCCACATCCACAACGGGAGCTGGTTGGCTGCAAGCAGGGTCAGGAGCGCGGTGGTCGTCGCGAGGACGAACCCGATCACGTAAGCAAAGCCCAGGCTCATGCCACCTGGTCCTCGAGCGCTCCGCCAACGCGCACAACGTGGTCGGCGCTGACCGCCACATCACCCGCACAGACAGCGATCAGCGTGGTCGAGCGGCTGACGACACCGCCCATGCCGGGCTGTTGGGGGTCGAGCGCCGCCAAGGAGCGCAGGATCGTCCAGGCGTGACCAGGGCCAACGTCGCTTGCGATGGTCGTGCCCGGTCCGCGTAGGCCCACGCGAGTACCCAACTCGAGCAGGGCTTCCGCGAGGCTCCCCGCGGTCGCAATGGCGAGCTCTACCTCATCGCTGTCGGCGCGGCGGCCGAGCACCAGGTCGATGACCACGTCGTGACCGGCGATGGCCTCGTTTTCGGCGACCAGCCAGCGACCAGCCTTTGCAGACCGTCGCCACTTGATACGGCGGAGGTCGTCGCCAACACGAAACGCGCGCATGGCGAAGTAGTCTTCACCCGCGCCTGGGACGTTGGCCGCTGCGCTGCCCCGGCGGCCCGCTACCTCGACCGCGAGCTCTCGGACATCGACCGCGCGCGGAGCCACCCAGAATGCGGGAGGAGGGATCCGCTTGAACGGACGCGCCTTCACGAAGAAGCCGAACGGATACATGGTCTCGACCACGATTTCGTCGACCGTGTATTTCCCTCGTCGCGCGAGAGTTGCTCGTGCGAGGGCTTCCTGCGAGGCACCCGCCGACAAGCGCAAGACGAAAGGCGCGTTGGCTACTTCGTGGCTGCCGTCGGGCGCGACGAGGCGCGCTCGCACATCGAGACCCAGTGCCGCGAAGCGCCGCGCACCATTGGTGAGACGTACTGGTAGGGCGAACGGAACGTGAGAGCGCGCGTCTTTGGGCAGCAACGCATCCACCGACAGACCGCGCAGCGCTAGCTCGGAGAGTACCCCGGAGACCACGATACCCGATAGGACGAGCCCCCAGGCGAGGAACAAGAGATTGTTGCCGGTGTTGATGGCCGCAAAGCCAGTGGCCAAGGCTAGACCGACGACCACCCGCCCAGCGCGCGTGAAGCGCAGCTGCCTGGGCGCGTTGCGCCAAAGACGTCGCCACAGGGCCGCGAGTTTCACCGGGGGACGGGTACCTGCGAGACGAGCTCGTCGACCACGGCGACCGCTTGATGCCTTGTTCGCGAAGCTCCTCGTGCCCCCGAGACCATGATGCGGTGTGCGAGCACCGCTGGGGCCAAGACCTTCACGTCGTCGGGGATGACGTAGTCACGGCCGCGCACGAATGCCCAGGCACGCGAGGCAGCCGCGAACGCCAAGGCGCCGCGCGGCGAGCAGCCGAGCACGATGTCGGGGTGGACCCGCGTCGTTTGTACGAGAGCCAAGATGTAGTCCGCTATGGCGGGTGACAGGACGACGCTATCGACGCACTCTTGTGCCTGCAACACGCGGACTGGGTCGAAGAGCGGTTGTAGTTGCTGCATGGCGGTCTCTGGTGCGCGCGGCGCCAACAGCAGCGCGCGCTCATCCGCCGCCGGGGGATAGCCAAGTCCGGTGCAGACGAGGAATCGGTCGAGCTGACTTTCGGGGAGCGGATAGGCGCCGTGGTGCTCGGTCGGATTCTGCGTGGCCAGGACAATGAACGGCGCCTCGAGTTGGTAGCTCTGGTCGTCGATGGTGACCTGGCGGTCGGCCATGGCTTCGAGCATCGCCGACTGCGTCTTAGGAGATGCCCGATTGATTTCGTCCGCTAAAACGACCTGTGCGAACACAGGTCCGCGCTTGAAGTTGAATGTGCCTCGCGCTTGGTCGAGTACTTGAACCCCGAGCACGTCGCTCGGGAGCAAATCGGAGGTGAACTGAATGCGTGAGAACGACGAGCCCAAGACCTTGGCGATTGCGCGCGCGAGCGTTGTCTTGCCGACCCCCGGGACGTCCTCGAGGAGTACGTGGCCGCGTGCCAATAGGGCAGCGATGGTGAGCTCGATTGCTTGATTGTTGCCCTTGAGCACCGTGCCGACCGCTTCGATGGCGGCGGTGACGCGACTTCGAACCTGCGCCCATTCCGGCGAGCGCGATGCCTTGCTCCCGCTTCGGACACTGGCGGCGCGCGCTTCACTGTTTTCTGGCTCTTGCGCGACGGGACGGAGCGGAGTCGAGATAGCCATGACACCTCGCAAGAGAGTTTGGCCGCTCGCCTACGCGCTGTCGAGACGTTGTTCCTCCCTTCGTCGACTTGCGCACACGCAAGCTAGGCGGGGTCGAGTAGCCGCGCCATCGCGCTGTCCTCGTGCAGGAGCTTCGCCACCGCCCGGGCAACAGAGCTATCACTGTTCTCGACGGTGACCTCGTAGAGCGGCACCCAATGAGCTCCCTGGATACCTTCTTCGAGGTTGAGCTCGCGTGTTCCAGCCCGGAACAAAAACCGCACGTCGAAGTGCCGGTGTTCTGGCTCGTCTTTGCGGGCGGGGATGACGTGAACGTCGACGTCGAAGATCCCATCGCCAATGAGTGCCATGTTGGTGATGCCCGTCTCCTCGACGGCTTCGCGGCGTGCTGCTTTCAGCAGGTTTTCGTCGTGGGCCTCGACGTGACCACCCGGCTGCAGCCAGCGCTCGAGCTTGGGGTGATGGACGAGCAGCACAGCGTCGCCGGTCGGAGACACGACGAACGCGCTCGCCGTGAAATGACCGGGCTCGTAGTGCGAGCGCGTGAAGATCTCTGGACCTGCGGCCGCCAGGCGATGCATGGCTTGGAGGTGCCGGGCTTCGTTATCGTCGAAGGGCGCGTGCTTTCCGAGCAGTTCGCGCGTCGATCGTAGCAGCGGTGAGCTCATGGCGAGTAGCGTTCTCGCATGATGGGCGACATCGAACAATCACCTGGCCTCGGCACAAGCGTGCGGGCCATCGACCAAAACGAAAATGCCCGGCCAACGCGAGCGCCGACCGGGCATCAGAACATTCGAAGATGGAGCGGGACACGAGATTCGAACTCGCGACTTCAACCTTGGCAAGGTTGCACTCTACCACTGAGTTAGTCCCGCTCAGCGAGGGGCGTGAATGTCATGGCCCCGGTCGCTTTGTCAACTGCAAACCTTGCGTTGTGCAGTCCGACACCTGAGTGCAGTAATTCGGGACTACGAGAGAACCGGAGATCAGAAGTAATGACCACACTTACTGGCAAAGTTGTATTGATTACAGGGGCTTCGAAGGGGCATCGGGCGCACGCCAAAACATTCGCGGCCTGAAGGCGTGAACCGAAAAACATGATGCAGACTGCTCTCGGACTCGATCGTGCAACCACCGCGCTCGCTGTCATCGACGTACAAGAGAAGCTCGCGCCAGCGATGGACGCAGCACTCATGCCGCAGGCTCTCGCGAACATCGGCCGGCTACTGAAAACGGCGAAGCTCCTGCAGCTGCCGGTACTTGTGAGCGAGCAATACCCCGAGGGCCTTGGACCGACCGTGCCTGCCATCGCCGAGGAGCTCGACGACGTGCCTCGCTTGCCGAAGGTCGAATTCGACGCCATGAAAAACGCCGGGTTCGCCACGCGGCTCGGCGCCACCAAGGCGAAGGCGGTCATCTTGGCGGGCATCGAGACGCACATCTGTGTCGTGCAGACGGCAGCCTCGCTGCTTGCGCGCGGTTACGACGTCTGGGTTGCCCGCGACGCGGTCGCTTCGCGCACACGAGCGAACATGGAGGCCGGTCTCGGCCTCATGCACGACGCAGGGGCCAAGCTCGCGCCTACCGAGACGATCTTGTTCTGGCTCCTCGAGCGCGCGGGGACGCCGGAGTTCAAGACCGTGAGCAAGCTCGTCCGCTAAGCGTTCTTCAGGGTCGCCAGTCCCTGGCTTTTCGGCAACGGCGACGAGCTCCGGAGATCAAAGCGCGTCGGTCGAGGGAATCGACCAGGTCTCCGCGATCGCCGCTTGTTCCCACGCGCGGAAGGCGGGATCGGCCAGCATCAGGTCGGCGTAAGCGCGGGGGCGACCCTCGAGCTTTACACCATAGGTGCGAAAGCGCGTGCAGACTGGCGCGTACATGGCGTCGGCGATGCTGCGGGCGCCAAACAGATAGGGACCGCTCGCCGCGAACCTGGCTAGCAGCTCATCCCAGCGCGACACGACTAGGGTGATGTCATGTGAGGTATCGGCGGCGAAAACGCGCGGCTCGGCCCGTCGCCTGATGTTCATCGAGAGGTCACGTCGCAGAGCGCCGAAACCCGAATGCATCTCCGCTGCGGCGGACCGACAGACCGCGCGCGCGGCTGCATCGCTTGGCCAGAGAGCGGGATTTTGCTCGGCCGCCCACTCACAAATGGCGAGCGAGTCCCAAATCACCGTGCCGCCAACGTGCAGGGCTGGCACGCGTCCGCTCGGGCTCACGGCCAGTATCTCTGGCTTCTTGGCCGAGCCATAGCCATCGCCGCCAAGCGGAATGACCTTCTCGTCGAAGTCGATGCCGCCCCATGTCAGCGCGAGCCAGGGCCGCAGCGACCAAGACGAGTAGTTCTTGTTGCCGATGAAGAGAGTGGGCTTCACGTCGCGCCCAAGCGGTCGAGCAACTTGTCGTGCTCGTCCCAGAGCTCCTTCGGAAGGCGATCACCGAACTCCTCGTAGGCGGGGCCAATTTGCGCGGCTTCTTCTTTCCACACCTCGGTATCCACCGAGAGCAAGATGTCGAGCTGCTCTGGGGTGATGGTGAGCCCGTCGAGATCGAGAGCCGTCTTCGTGGGCACGAGACCAATCGCGGTCTTCTGCGCCTCGGCGCTGCCCTCGAGACGGCCGACGATCCATTTGAGCACGCGGCTGTTGTCCCCAAACCCCGGCCACACGTATTTCCCGCGTCCGTCTTTGCGGAACCAGTTCACGAAGTAAATCTTCGGCAGCTTCTTGGCGTCGTGCTCACGGCCGATCTTCAACCAGTGCGCGAAGTAGTCCGCCATGTTGTAGCCACAGAAGGGCAACATCGCGAATGGATCGCGACGGAGCGCGCCGACCTTGTTTTCAGCCGCCGCCGTGCCTTCGGAGGCGATGTTCGACGCCAGAAAGACCCCGTGCTGCCAGTCGAAGGCCTCAGTGACGAGCGGCACCGCGCTCGCGCGTCGTCCGCCAAACAAGATCGCCGAGAGCGGAACACCTTTCGGATCTTGCCACTCGGGCGCCATGGTGGGGCACTGGGACGCAGGCGCCGTGAAGCGCGCGTTCGGATGCGCGGCGGGCTCGCGTGACCCCGGAGTCCAATCGCGGCCCTTCCAGTCCTTCAGATGCGCTGGCGGGGTGTCGCTGAGACCCTCCCACCAGATGTCACCGTCGTCCGTTAAAGCGACGTTGGTGAACACGGTGTCGTGCTGGAGCGTTGCGATGGCGTTTCTGTTGCTCTGCGGGTTCGTACCCGGCGCCACCCCGAAGAAACCGAACTCCGGGTTGATGGCGTACAGGCGGCCGTCCTCGCCGAAGCGCATCCATGCGATGTCGTCGCCGATGGTCTCGGCTTTCCAACCCGGGATGGTCGGCTGCAGCATCGCGAGGTTGGTCTTGCCGCAGGCGCTCGGGAAGGCGGCGGCAATGAAGCGGGGCTCTCCCTTGGGCGGCGTCAGCTTCAAGATGAGCATGTGCTCCGCGAGCCAACCCTCGTCGCGCGCCATCACCGAAGCGATGCGCAGCGCGAAGCACTTCTTGCCGAGGAGCGCGTTGCCGCCGTAGCCCGAGCCGTACGACCAGATCTCGCGCGTCTCGGGATAGTGGACGATGTATTTGGTCTCGTTGCATGGCCACGGGACGTCTTGCTGGCCGGGGCCGAGCGGCGCGCCCACGGTGTGGACGCAGGGCACGAAGAACCCGTCGGTGCCCAGCTGATCGAGAGCGGCCTTGCCCATGCGCGTCATGATGCGCATCGAGGCAGCGACGTACGGCGAGTCGGTGAGCTCGACGCCCAAGGCGCTGATGCGCGAGCCGAGCGGGCCCATGCAGAAGGGGACGACGTACATCGTCCGCCCGCGCATGCAGCCGTCGAACAGGGGCTTGAGCGTCGTACGCATATCGTTCGGCGCCATCCAGTTGTTGGTTGGGCCGGCGTCCGACTCTTTCTCGGAGCAAATGAAGGTACGGCTCTCGACGCGAGCGACGTCCCGTGGGTCCGACAGAATGTAGTAGCTGTTGGGTCGCTTCTCGGGGTTGAGCTGCCGCGCCGTCCCGGCTGTCACCATGGTCTTGATGAGGTGGGCGTTCTCGGCCGCGGAGCCGTCGCACCAGTGAACTCTGTCGGGCTTGGTGAGGGCGGCGATGCTTCGCACCCACTCGACAAGCTTCGCGTGCTTTGTGGGAGCCGGCGACAGACCCGCAACATCGGCGGTGGTCATGAGCGTATCGTCCTTCGAATTGCGCCGTAAGGCAGCGAAAAGCCGCGGTACCGAGCGTCAACGGCGCGCAAAATCATCAAACCGACGCCCGCTGTCAACATGGGGCCGCCACGCGCCGATCGGAAGGCGATGGACGTAGCAAAGTCGGCGCCGCCGCGCTACCATGCCTGCACATGGAACGCTGTGATGCATGCTTACGGATGGCCGCCGTAGCGCTTTTCTTTGGAGCGCTCGTTGGTTGCAATGGCCTACTCAACCTGAGCCCCGGCAACGGCCAGCGTGCATGTACGACGTCAGCCGAATGCGACACGGGTGACCTTTGCATCAGCGGGACGTGCTCGTTCGGCAACAACGGCAATTGTTGGGTCTACAACGACCAGGGTGCGTGTCCGAGTGGAAAGAGCTGTATCGACGGTATTTGCGCCGGGACTAACTTGGGTGGCTGGTGCGACTGCGACCCGACCAAAGGCTGCTTGAACGGGCAATGCGTCGAGCTCTCTGAAGACACTCTTTGCTCCGATGTCCGCCCGAACGGAGCCTGTATCGATGGCTCGGTTTGCGTTGGCGGCACCTGTGTCGAGATCACGCCGGGCAACATTTGCAGCGCCAACCGCTTGAACGGGCTTTGCCCGTCTGGGGCAGGTTGTGTACGCGGCCAGTGCGTTCCGATCGCCGAAGATCCCTGCGGACCCACCAACACCGATGGCCTTTGCCAGTCCGGCGCGCGCTGCACCTCCGCGGGTCAGTGTGAGCTGGTTCCGTGCGCGCCTTCGACCCCCAGTGGCGCATGCAGTGTGTTGGGCACGTACTGCGATGACGGTGTGTGCGTCACCATTCCGTGCAGCCCGGCGAACGTGAACGGCCCCTGTCCAGACCTAACGACCTACTGCAGCAGCACCGGCGCCTGCATTCCCAACGGCACCTGCGCGAGCAATCTCGACTGCGACGAAGGACAATATTGCGGCAGCGCTGGAGTTTGCCGCGAGACCGGCACATGTGTTGATCCGGGCGACTGCGGTGAGTTCTCGACGTGTAACGGCGGTACGTGCGTGCGCGACCTGTCGTGCACAGACGACGGCGATTGCCCCTCGGGCGAGCATTGCTTGAACTTCCCAGCCGGCGGCCAATGCCAGCCGCTGTTCGCCTGTTACGACGCAAGCGACTGCGAGGCCCCGGCCTACTGCAGCGCCATCGGCGAGTGCGCGAGCACCAACCAGTGCTTCGATAACGCCGACTGCGTTGGCGACCGTTGTGACTATCCAAGCTGCCGCTGCAGCGCGGTCAACACCTGTATCGACGCCAATGGTTGTGCCGTCAACGCCGACTGCGGCCTAGGCGAGCGCTGCGGGTCGGGTGTTTGCCTCCCCATCGAAACGTGTAACGCCAACCCACCGAGCTCATGCACGGGCGGCAATGACTGTTGCGGCGCGAGCGATCAGCGTTGCACCTCCGAGCTCGCGACCGACCTCTGCTTGCCTGTGGGACGTTGCCGCTTCAACAGCGATTGCGGTCTTGGCGTGACCTGCAACGTGAGCGAGGGCACCTGTAGCATCGGCACTGCGTGCACACGCGCCACCGAAGCGGCTGATTGCGGCGCTGGCAAGTTCTGCACCTCGTACGGTGCTTGCGCCACGGGTACGCGCAACGTCGACTGCACGACGCCAATCGATTGCCCCGCAGGTCAGATCTGCAACGCGCAGTTCAAGTGCGAGCTCGCCGAGGCGTGTGGTGGCGAGGAGTTTGCGACCACCGAGGTGGCGCCGAACATGCTCATCTTGCTCGACCGCTCGGGCAGCATGAACGACAGCGTCGGTAGCAGTTGCAGCACGAGCAACAAGCGCTGGAACGTCGCGGTGAATGCCATCGAGGCTGTTTTGGCGGACATCGGCAGCTCGATTCGCTTCGGCCTGTCGACGTACCCCAGCGCCAACAATTGCGGAGGGGTCGGCACCTGCGACAGCGGCTGCAACTACAGTTGCCAAAATGGTTGCCCGGTGGACGACCCGCCTCCAGGCAGCAACGAAGAAGACAACTGCGAGCCCGGTTACGTCGATGAGCCGGTGGGCGCGCCCGCAGCGGATATCAACAGCTTCCTCGATGCCAACGGTCCGGGCGGTCGTACTCCGACCGCGCGTGCTCTTCGTCGGGTCGCGGAGAACCGTAACACCTACGGGCTGCCTTTCACCAACGACCCCGTGGTGCGTGACAACTACGTGTTGCTCATCACCGACGGTGACCCGAACTGCGAATCGGGAGGTACCAATTGTTTGCAGAGTTGCAAGAACAGTGATGGCAACTGCAGCAGCAACTGCATCGTGAACACGGCGCTCGATCAGCTCCTATCGCTGTCGCCGACTATCAAGACCTATACCGTTGGGTTCGCATTCTCGAACATCAAGTCGAACCTGAACTGCAACGCCGTCTACGGTGGCACGTCGCTGTGCGATGCGTCGGTCACGCGCGAGAACTGCCGCGACTATACAACGAGCGCCTGCTACTACAACGCCAACACCCCGGCGGCGCTCGTCACGGCGCTCTCGCAGATCAGCGAGCAGATCTCGGGTTGCACCTTCGACATGGACCAGTCGCCGCCCGACGTCGAGCGGCTTTACGTCTTCACCCGAGACTTGGTGGGTGGCGTACCGACCGGGCCGTATGAGCCGGTCTCGAGCAACACCAGCAATCCGGACGGCTACTACACCCTGGTTGGCTTACGCGTTCAGCTCTTTGGCCCGGTCTGCGACCGTGTTCGTGCCGGCGACGAGAAGCCTGTCATCGTCTACGGTTGTCCGCAGCCGGGCGGCTGAGCGCCAACGACGTTGGCCCACAGCGCCCGGTTGCCCTGCGCTCGAACGATCAAGGATTTCGCCAGGCGACGATGTCCCGGTAGAGCTTCACGTAGTCGCCCTCGCCAACGATGCGTCGCGTGTGCTGACGCCACGCTGACCACTCGACGATCTTCTGCTCCTGATAGGTGAGGAAGCTGAAGTTTGCGTCCGGGTTCGCGGGCAAGGTGCCACCGCGATTCTTGATGACGTCCGCGTAAGCGTCCGACGTCTTGCAGTTGCCGACGCGGTTCGGCGGAAAACACGCGTACATGCGGTTGACCACGAACTGCTCGTGCGGCGTGAGCGCCGCCCAAGCCGCCTCGAGTGGCCGCAATGCAGGTGCAGTTGTATCCACGGCGCGCGTCTGCGCGCCGACCTTCGTCGTTGGTTCCATCGCCCTCATCCCTCGCCCGCCGCCCCGTGCGACGCTGCAGTGTGCAGGGCTTATCGGCTTGGCCGCGCGCGTGTTGCCAGCGTGGCACTCGCTTCCTGAGAAACGAGGCGTTCGTTCACAAATCGCAACGAACGATCGCGCCGACTGGACACTGCCTAAATCGACACGATCTAACGCAGCGCGCGTTGACGAAGTCGAAGTTCATCGCTACACGGCCCGGCCCATGAGCGACACCACCTACGCCGTTTTCGAAGAGCTCTCCAAACGCGGTCACGAGCAGGTCGTCTTCTGCTCCGATGAAGCCTCAGGATTGAAGGCCATCATCGCCATCCACGACACGATCCTCGGACCGGCGCTCGGCGGTTGCCGCATGTTCCCGTACGCCTCCGAGAAAGAGGCGCTCACCGACGTGCTCCGTCTGTCGCGCGGCATGACCTACAAGGCGGCCGTCAGCGGTCTCGATCTTGGCGGCGGTAAGTCGGTCATCATTGGCGATCCCAAGAAGCAGAAGTCCGAGCTGCTCTTCCGCGCGCTTGGCCGCTTCATCGAGGGCCTTGGCGGCCGCTACATCACCGCCGAAGACTCAGGCACGACCATGCAGGACATGGAGTTCATGCGTAAGGAGACGAGCCACGTCGTTGGCATCTCGCGCTCCTTCGGTGGCTCGGGCGATCCGTCGCCAGTCACCGCGCTCGGCGTCTTCTCGGGCATCCAGGCCGCGGTGGAAGAGCACCTCGGCAAGAGCAGCCTCGCGGGTTTGCGCGTCGCCGTGCAAGGCGTCGGCCACGTCGGCTACCACCTGGTCGGTCACCTGGTTCGCGCGGGTTGCAAAGTCATCGTCGCCGACGTCGATCAAGACTCGCTCAAGAAGACCTGCACCGACCACAAGGTGGAGTCGGTCGCAGTCGACAAGATCTACGACGTCGAGTGCGACATCTTCGCGCCGTGCGCCATGGGCGCGTCCATCAACGAGGGTACGATCCCGCGCCTGAAGTGCTCGATCATCGCGGGCGCCGCGAATAATCAGCTGCTCAACGAGAAGACGGACGCCGCGATGTTGGCGACGAAGGGCATCCTCTACGCACCCGACTACGTGATCAACGCGGGCGGGCTCATCAACGTCTCCAACGAGCTCCAGGGCTACAACCAGGAGTACGCGCTCCAGCAGGCCGAGGGCATCTACGACATCTTGAAGAACGTCTTCGTGGTGGCCAAGCGGGAGAATATCCCGACCTTCCGCGCCGCCGACGATCTCGCGATGCAGCGCATCGAGGCCATTCAGCGTGTGCGCCGCACCTACACGGGCATGAAGCCGACGCTCGAGCGCACCCGCCTGCGCGGCGCCTAGACCTCGATCGGGGCGTTTTTGTACGTTCAAACCGCCGCTCGCCAGGTCTCGTCCTGGCGAGCGCGGCGTTGTCGTTCGTCTACAGGATGTCCCTGGTAGGCACACGTTCAGGGAGCGCGACGCCCACACTCTGATTTGAAAGTGGATGTGTCCTCGGCTACCTCTTGAGGTACCCCTGCTGCTCATCAAAGTAGCGGCGATTTGAAGACGCCGAGGCGTGCGCGTGCAGAAGTTGTTCGTCAGGCTTGTGCTAGCCGCGTGGTTTGTCGCCTTGCCCGCTCGGGCCGCCGAGGCGCAGACGGAAGACGCGGCGGCGCAAGAGCAGCAACCGGCCGCAGCGTCAGAAGAGCTGCTCACCTTTCCCTCCGAAGAAGGTGAGGGCGAAGGTCAGACGACGCCGTCGAGCACCGAACCGGGGGTCGCCCCCGAGGGCTCGGGGACCGTCGATCGTCAGAGCGCGAACGCGCCGGGCAAGGCGCCGGACGCCGCAGTGTCGACGCTCACCCAGAATGTCTTGCTCTTCAATCAACAGGCCACGCAGTCGAAGAAGTTCGGTCTCATCGCGACGATCTCGACGTTCGCGGGCTCGGGCACCTTTATGGCGAACGACTTCGTTCGTCGTCAGTCTGACTATGTCGGGCAGATTTTCGACTTGAGGCCGACCTTTGGCTTCAACCTGGGCGGTCATCGCATGCGTCTCCAGGGCCGTGTCGCCTTCGAGACGGAGTACACGCAGCCGAACACCAACCCGGCGCGCCGCTTCAAACCGTTCGACACCAGCATCACGTTTGCCGACGACACGCTCTGGGATTTCCGCGAGATCCTCTTCAATGCTGCCTTCCGCCTGGCTCTGCCAACGTCGTACGAGAGCATCAACATTCGTCAGCAGTGGCTCGCGGCGACCTTGAGCGGCGGCGCGCGCCGCTTGTTCGGGCCGGTGCAGCTCGGTCTTTTCGCCGGCGCCACCAAATACGTGAACGGCACCAAGACCGCACAGCGCCGTCTCGACAATCCGCGCGGAAGCGACACCGACACGACTGACACGGCGCGGCCGGGCGGGGTCAGCGACCCTGTCGACATCAACGCCGGCTACGCCAACAACAATTGGCTCTTTTCGACGTCGTTCAGCGCTACCTATCTTGCGAGCGACTACCTGGCGGTGAGCTACAGCGTTGGTCTCCTTAACTTCATTCGTTACACGGTCGCGGGCGATCGCGACGCGTTCACGAGTCCCTTCGGCGACTCGGGCTACGGCACCGCCCAGCTCTTTCAGAGCGGCCTGAACGTCTCGTACGACGTTGGTCACTTCGTGAAGGACCTGCCGTTTCGTCTCACCGCTTCGGTCGGGGCTAGCTCCTTTCACCCCGTACAGCAGCCGGACAACAGCGGCTGGATCGCCCCGATCGTGTTCAACACGTTCTTCGACCGCGCCGCGAACAACTACGGCACCGTCTACTTGGATCTGACAGGCATCTACTGAGGGTTGACATGCCAGCTACACGCACCATCGCCCAATTGCTCCTGACCGCCATAGCGGTCAGTACGCTCGCGGCCTGCGCCGGCGATCAGGGTGACATCAACTACGTCCAGCCTGGTTACGTCCGCAAATCGGAGCTGCTCGGCAAGAGCTGGTACTACCGTCGCACCGTAGTCGACACACCCGAAGGCAATCAGGACATCGGCTGGGCGACCGTCGGCTCCGGCGACATCTACACGATGGAGCGCGTGAAGTTCGAGGTGCAAGAGAACTACCTCATCGCCTACCGCGACTACGAATACATCGAGGGTAGCGAAGGGGTGCGCCCCGACGACGAGAAGTATCTTGGGGGCCCCGTCGTCGCGTTCCCAATCACCAGCCACTTCGACATCGTACGCCGCTACAACCCGACGACCGGCGAGCAGACCAACGTCACGGAAGAGAACACCACCGACCGCGCCTGGTACGAGCGCGACTTCATACGCGTCGACTGGGCGCGCACCGAGCTATCGTCTCAGGACTACTACCTCATCGCCGTCGACTACCTCGACAATGACGGACGCGATGGCGGAGAGCTCTACTACCACGAGAATGACGCGACCAACCCGTGGCGGGCGCGTATCAAGCCGACGAGCGGCTACTTCGACTTCGTCGTCCTGCATCGGCTGATGCCGCACTACTACGCTTGCTACTATGCCTATGATGGCATCGGCTGCGGCTCGGGTGAGGTGCGTGTCCGCCATGCTTTCATGGAGATCGATCCACAGCTCAACGCTGGCTACGATCCACTTTACTATCCGGACAGCTTGCCAGTGGTCGACGCCAGCGGGAACGAGATCCCCGACCCGGTCACCGGTGAGGTGCAGCGCGAAAACATCTTCGATCGTTTCGGTTACTACCGCCTCGAGCGTCTCACCTACGACGACGAGCGGGGCCTCACCGAGAGCGGCCGTCTCTATCGCATCATGCGCTTCGACATCTGGGATCGCAGCGTCGATGAGGGCGGTGCTGTGATCCCGTATGCAGATCGCACCGTCCGCCCCATCGTCTACTATTTGAACTACGACTTTCCAGAAGACCTCAAAACCGCCGCATTCAACGTCGCCGCGCAGTGGAACGACTCGTTCCGCGAAACCGTCGCAGCTCTTCAAGGACGCGCCTTGGCCGATGTAGGGACCGTCTTCGAGCTCCGCGAAAACGATTGTTCTCAGGCGAACGTCGCCGCCTACCTCGACGCGCACGACGACGTCGCCGACAAGGTTCGCGCTGGCGTCAACGCCGACCTCGATGCCGGGACACTCGACAACTATTGTGCCGCCACCGAATACCACTCGGACGGCGACTTCCATTGGCAGCAGAACGGCGACCCTCGCTACAACATGTTGGTCTGGCTGACCGAGGTCATCCAAACCGGCTGGTCGGGCTATGGGCCGATGCTCGCCGACCCGGTGAGTGGCCGCATCATGCTATCGACGTCGTATATCTCGGGCTGGACTATCGAGTCCGCCGCCACGCGCGCGCTGCAATACATCGACTACATGAATGACGAGTTGACGCTCGAAGAGCTCTTGCTCGGCGCCGACGTACCCTCGCTCATCAACCAGAATACGCGCACCTACAACCCGCGTGAGCGCACAGTGTCCGTTGCCAACGCCCAGGCCCGCGCCATCGAACACCGCGCGACGAGCGAGCACGTGGCAAGCCTCGAGGGACGCTTTTCGATTGCCGAGTCCGCCAAGCCCTTGCTGACGCCTCTCGACAACCCGTCATACTTCGACGAGCGGCTCGCGCGCGTTCAAGACACCGACATCGAGAAGAACTGGCTCACCCGTGTCGAGGACTTGATGGTGGCAGGGCAGGGCACCTGGAAGCCTGGCGACGTGGCGACCGACCAGCTCTACCATGACGCGTCGGTGATCACGCGGACGCGCGACGGTATCGAGCGTCTCCGTTACCAGGAGCAGCTGTTCTCCGAGCATATGCAGTGTAACCTGGACGCGGCGCTCGACGACGGCCTGGTTGGACTTGCCCGCGAGCTGCGCGATCTGCCGCGCGACGAGCGGCGAGCGCGTCTGCGCGAGCGCATCTTCACCGCTGTCGCGCTGCATGAGATTGGCCACAACATCGGTCTGCGCCACAACTTCGAAGGCTCGTACGATGCGCTGAACTACAATCGCACCTTCTGGGACCTCGAGACCACGATAGCGGACGAGCAACAGAAGCTCGAAGCCAAGCAGCCGGAATACAAATACAGCTCGATCATGGACTACCATGGCAAGGTCAACGCGGACTTCGCCGGGCTCGGCCTTTACGACAAGGCGGCCGTGAAGTTCGGTTACGGGCAGTTGGTCGAGACGTTCAATAGCTCGGCTGCGGCTGGCGGTCCCGCGCTCAAGACCTTCCGTGAGGCGAACGACTACCGCGACTTGCCTACCCACCTCGGCTCGGTCAATGCGATGTACGATCGAGGCACGCGTGCATGGGACTGGCGTGACCCGGCGCAGCGCACACCAGCCGCGTTAGCGTCACTGCACCAGGTCGAGGTGCCCTACGCGTTCTGCTCGGACGAGTTCGCCGGCTGGATGCCGACGTGCCGTCGCTTCGACTTCGGGGCGTCCGCAGGGGAGCAGATCGAAGCGGGCTACATTCGCTACAAGAACTACTTCTTGTTCAACAACTATCTGCGTAATCGCCTGTTCTTGAACACACGCGCCATCATCAATCGCGGCTACCAAATCTATTACGACGTCCTGAACACGTATCAGTACATGGTTCTCTATCGCAGTCGCGACCCGAACTTCTTCAGCACCGACCGTGGAGTCGACATGGCTTCGGCGACGGCGCGCGGCTTGAACGCTATCGCGGAGCTCATCGCAACCCCTGAGCCTGCTACGTATTATCCGTGCACCCCGACCGTTGGCCCGACCATGTATTACCCACCGGGCTTCATCATCTATGACCCGATCATCGACGTGAACAACGGTCGCGGTCCGAACGGTGAGACCTGTGCGATGACATCACCGACGGCCTTGGGTCTCGGAGATAGCCAGCCTCTCTTCCTCGGTTTCACCGAAGACTACACCGACTGGACGTTCTCGTTCATGGGCACCTACTGGGACAAAGAGAACGCCATCTTCCTGCTCACACAGCCAAGTGTTCGCTACATCCGCGTCAACGGTGCAGAGGACTTCCGTAACTTCTCGGTGAGCCTCTTCCGTGTCTATCGTCCAGAGGTCTTGGGATTGCTCGAGGGCCTCATCCGTTACAGCTATCCGCAGATCGCAAGCCGCATCACGGACAACGCTGGTGTGGCGACGCTTTCGCCGCTCGCCATCGTCGACCCCACGCGTCCGCTCGACGACGTTGGCTATCCGGGGGGCGGCCCGGGGTCACCACCGGGTCAGGCTGTTTTGCCGTCGGTTGCACGCAACCTTCAGCGCGAAGCGTTGCTCTTCGGTCTCGCGCGTTTGTCGTCGCCACTCGATCAGGAGCTCGACTTCGGTAAGTACTCACGTGTTTGGGTGCGCGGCGCGGTCGACGACCTCTTTAGTGAAACTCAATGGACCGCGTTCCCAGCGGGGGATCGCGCGGAGTGTCAGCCAGAGAGCAGCGCGGTGACCTATCGCGCCCTGCGCGCTTCGGTAGGCGTTGGTGCTGGAGACCACGACATCGGCTGGCAGCTGGTCAATGACTGCGCCACCCGCAAGACCGAGCTCGAGACCGCGCAACAAGATCTCGAAGATGCCTTGAACGCACCAACTCCTGACCCCCGCGTCATCGACGACGCGCAGAGGCAGGTCGACATCGCCGAAATCAACCTCGGTGCTGCGGCGCAGATGCTCCAGTACGTGCGGCTCGTCCACTCGCTCTACGAGCACGGGGTGGAGCTATGAGGGGCGCTATGAGACACCTTCCCAAGGCACTTGCCCTGACGTTTCTCGCGGCCGCTATCGCGGCCTGCGACGGCAACGTAAAGGACATCGACCGTACGCAAGCCAACAAGGTCGAGAAAGCGCTCTTCGATGGCGACTGGTACTACGTGCCGACGGTCGTCGAGGCCCAATACAACCAGGGCATCTTGTTTCAGGGCGTGCAGGGTGACGGAGAAAAAGTCCGCTGGGAGATTCAAGAGAACCAGCTCATCGCCTACCGCACCTACGCGTATCTCGAGGGGCAAGAGCAGTCGAACAACGGTGCCGGCAACCCGTTCAAAGGTTCGCCGGTAGCGGCGTTCCGCGTCACGAGCCACTTCGACGTGCGTCGCGAGTACAACCCAGCGACTGGTGATCAGAATAACGTTCTCGTCGAGAACACTACCGATCGACCGTGGTTTGCGCGCGAGTACATGCGTGTCGACTGGTCGGTGAATCTGGTCAAGGACGGCTGGCAGGGCATCGACTATGCGGTTTGGCTCTACCCGTCGACGCCGTACTACACGCAGGAACACGAGATCGATAACCCGAACCGCGCCGAGGTCACGCGTGACGCCATCAACGTTGTCGGCAACTACAGCATGTGGACCGACGCGCGCGTCTGCGCCGCCCTGCAGGACTACTTCTGCGGCAAGGCCGAAGTTAAGGTGAAGCTCTCGTTCATGCGTGCCCAGCGCCGTGACTACGAGCCACTGTACTACCCGGACGAGGCCATCGTTTACGACGCGAGTGGCGTCGCCATCAGCGATTGCGACGGTGACAACGACGGTCAAATCGATGGCTCATGCCAGCGCATCGGCGTGCCCATGTTCGAGCGCTTCGGCCTCTTCCGCACCGAGCGCTTGGCTTACGACAACGAGTACCAATGGACGCGCGATGGCCGTATCTATCTCGCGAACCGCTGGAACATCTGGGAGCAGAACTACGACGCGCAGGGTGGGCTCATCCCCATCGCGTCACGCAAGGCGCGTCAGCTGACCTATTACACCAACGTCGACTTCCCCGATGACCAGGAGATCTGGGATGCGACGTATCGCTTGTTTGGCGAGTGGGATCTCGCGATGCGCAAGTCCGTCGCGGTGCTCAAGAACACGCAAGGCCAAAACCTGAACATCCAGCCATCGAGCATCTCGACGATGTTCGCCGTCGCGCGCAATGGCTGCAACGTCGACAACGCGACGACCTTCGCTCAGGCGCATGACCTCGTTGAGACGCTGCAATCCTACGGCATTGGAGACATCACGCGCGCGAATCTCAAGCGAGCATGCGCCGTGCTCGAGGCTGTGACAGCGGACCGTAGCGGGGACGACAAGTTCGTCTGGCAAAAGCCGGGTGACCTGCGCTGGAGCTCGATGTCATGGCACGACACGCCCAACAACTATGGCGGTATCCTCGGCTACGGGCCCTCTGTTGCCGACCCCGAGACAGGCGAGATCATCGCCGCTAACGCCAACGTCTACGGCGCATTCCTTTCGCTCTACGCCGCCTCGGCCGCGGACGCAGTGGCGCTTATGAATGGCGACCTCTCGGTGGGGGCGGTGAGCTCTGGCGAGTTCGCTCGCTCGCGCATTCAGGCGAATCGTGGCTTTGGCGCTCAGGCCAACGTTGCCGGCGCGCACGCTCCCGGCAAGCTCCAGGCTCTGCGCGGGCGCACCTCGAGCTTCGAGACGATGCTACGCCAGACCCCGTCGCCGGCGTCGCGTAGTGACCTCGCCACCGCGCGCGGCTCGCTCACCGGCTTGGGGCATCCGCAGGCCAAGCAATACGCCACCCAACGCGCCAACGCGCGCTTGAACAAGTTGGCGGGCTCGCCGCTTGATCGCGAGCTGCTCGCTAACGACGAAATCCAGCGCGGTCTGTTGGGCGACGCATCCAACTTGCCTGCGCTCTCGGGCTCACTCACGCGTCAAACCATGATCTCCTCGACAGGCACCGTCCTCGGCGCGCTCGAGCAAGAAGAGCCGGACACCTCGCCGCTCGCGGCGCTTCGCGACATGACCATGGACGCGCAAGAGGCGCACATGAAGCTCGCGCGCGGTGGCTGCGCCATGGAGGCCGCCTTCGCGGACGAAAGCCTGCTTCACATCGCCGAGGAGTTGCGCGGATTGCCCTATGAAGAAGTCTACAAGCGCACTCGCGCCATGGTCTTCGAGGCCATCGCGCTCCACGAGATCGGTCACACCTTGGGGTTGCGCCACAACTTCGAGGGTTCGTTCGACGCGTTGAACTATCACGAAGAATTTTGGCAGAACTACGACCCGACGACCGAGACCGTCAAGCGTACCGATGCGGCTGGCAATAGCACCAAGGCCGAGCGCTACATGTATTCATCGATTATGGACTACTCGGCTCGCGCTTTCGACGACGTCGCAGGCATCGGGCTCTACGATGAAGCCGCTATTGCGTTCGGGTATGCCGGACTGGTGCAGCTCTGGAACCCAGGTGTCTCGCCGTTCGACCAGGGCGATTTGTTCTACCTTTACGACTACACGCAGATCCCCAAGATCTTGGGTGGTGGTCTGTCGTGCACCACAACCATCAACTGTGACCCGGCGTTGCTCGAGGCGATCGATCACTTCGACGCTTACCAAAACGCGACCGATCCTGCGGAACGTCAACGCGAATACGAGCTCTACAATCGCGGCCTGCTGACGTACCTCAAACAAGCGCTCGTTGGGCAGACGCCTCGCGTACAGAACATCAAGGCCCGTCGCTACATCACGTTCGACCGCTTGTACGAGGCGACGACCAACTACTATCAGAACCGCGACTTCGAGCTCTTCGACTACGACGAGGTGCCCTACAAGTTTTGTCCTGACGACTACGTTTTCGACTCCAACGTCACCTGCCAGCCGTACGACAAGGGTGCCAATTACCGAGAGCTCGTCGCCGACCGGTGGGAGCGTTACTCGCAATACTACGTCTTCCAGGCGTTCAAGCGTGACCGCGCGAACTTTGCCTTTCGGGGCACCAACCTGCGGCGCTACGCTGCGACGCTCATTCGCGCTTACTTCGGACCGATGTCGTCGGTGTACCGCTACTACCTCTACGGCAATGATGGTCTCGGTTACGACCGCGATGGCCAGTGGGTGACCCTCAACGACTTCCCGCTCGGCAACGACTGGCAGGCCGCGAGCATCGACGGTCTCAATGACCTCGTCTCGGTGCTCATGATGCCTGAGCCGGGCGACTACTGTCTCGATACAGTAGCGAATCTCTACAAGCCGCTCGCGGTCGGCGGCACGTGTGCGTCGGGAACCACCATGGCGGTCGACCCGGGCGTTGGGCGCTATCTCAACACGACGTGGTCCCAAGAATACGACTATGAGCCCACGCGCGTCGGCGCCTTCTGGGACAAGTACGCCGCTATCTCTGCCATCACTAGTAACGAGGGCTTCTTCTACCGCAACTTCAACGACTATCTCGACTCAGGGGCCTTCTCTCTGTCCTACTGGCGTGGCTTGCACCCCGAGCTCATCCAGCTGTTTACGAGCGCCTTCAAGCAGGATTTCAACGGGGTCGCTTGGCGCTACGACGGGGCTGCGCCGGAAGAGAATCGCTTCCAGCCGATGCCGTTGGTCGACGCGTACCAGACTCCGCCGGCCCCCGGGCTTCCCGCGATTCAGCCGTCGACCAGCTGGACACTCCGCTATTACAGCGTGGTGCTCCCCATGGCGCGCTACGACTCGATGTTCGATTACACCGAGGACTTCTTGAACTACAGCCGTGTTTGTCTCGAAGGCTACGAGGATTGCCTCACCTTCGGCGTGGCAACGGAGACGTACGAAGATCCGCTGACACGCTACCGCTACATCGCGCCGATCACAGTGACGCAGCCGGCGCCCGGAGAAAATCCGCCGCAGAACCTTGGAGCGTTGGCGGTGCAGGACGCACAGGACTACGTCGACAATGTCTACACACCAGCGAAGACGCTCTACGACACCGAGCTCGCGAACGACCCCGAGTCGGCGGCGACGGCTGCGGCCGAGCTCGAGCTGCGGCGCGCAGAACGTGGGGTGAACGAGCGTTCGAGCTTCCTCGATATCGTGCGGCAGCTGAGCGATGTCTTCGAGAAGTGATCAACTCAAACGCTGGTTGGAGGAGCTCATCGAGCGCTTCCGCCACCTCTCCATCTACGGGCAGCTCAAGGTCGTCGTCGTCGGCATCTATGTCTTCTTGTGCATGGCGACCGTGGTGGTGGCCGCCCCAGCGGATGACAAGACCAATCAGATCGAAGCACGCATCATGGTGCTCGAGGGCGATATGGTCGTCGGACGCTACGTGGTGGTGCAGAACGAGGGACGGGCGCACTGGTATGACGTGGTGTTCGAGATCGACGGTGGCTTCCAGGTGAAGCGTGACCTCGTGCATGCCGGTGAGAAGGTCACGCTGTTCTTGAAAGACTTCCAGCGGGAAGAGGTCGCCGAGCGCCTCGGCAAGGCGGTCACGAAGCGGCAGTCCGCCCCAGTGGACATGCAGGTGAACGTCATCACGGTGCGCACGCGCGACGGCAAGACGCGGGAAATCGTGAGCCCCAGCGCGAAATGACCGTGCGCCGCTTCGATCTACGGGTCATGGCGCGCGCCGTCGGGGTCGAGCTCGACGAGGCGTTCGAGAAGTTGCGCGGCTTGTACGCCTACGTCGACGAGCGCAACGCGGGGAACACGCGGGACCTCGACCTGCCGTGCCACCGTGGTTGCTCGCACTGCTGCAAAGAATCCGTCTTCCTGACGCCGCTCGAGTTTTTCTTCGCCTGGGACTGGTTGCAGACCAACGCGACCGACGCGCTTCTCGGTAGCATTATCGCGAAGGGGCTGGCGCTCTACCAAGAGCACAAGGGTCTCATCGATGCGCTCGATGGAGAACACACGCCCGAGCATGATGTCATCGCGGCAAGACTGAAGTTCGTTTGCCCCGTCTTGGGTGACGACGGCGCTTGCGAAGCCTATCCCGGGCGTGAGCTCTATGCGCGGCTGTTCGGCTCGTCGTTCAACGAGGACGGTGGCGTCTACGGTTGCCATCTCGTGGGCGCGCACCTCGGCGGCAAGTCGGTCACGCTCTTACGGGCGCGGCCGGTTGCCAAGATGCTCGAGGCTCTGCCGCTCACCTTCAAGCGACAGGTGTATCCGTATTACATTCAGTGGATGTATGGCGGCAGCGGGCCGACTTAAACGCGCGGATGTCAAAGCTCCGTCGCGAGAATGAGCGGCAGGGAGATCACCGAGCACTTCAGATTCGACCAGTGGTTGATGACGGGAGCTCCGACCACTGGCGGCACGATGACGTGATTGTCGCAGGCCGTGGCCGCGCCGCTAGCGATGACGGTCAAATCCGGGCACGTGGTGTTGGAAAGGGTCGCGCCCGTGAGCGTCGCGGGAATGACGATGGCATCCGCGCCAATGAGCATGTTCGCACAGCTCAGGTCGGCGTTCGTGAAGTTGGCGTTGGTCGCGTTGGTGGCGACGAGGGTGGCCTGTAGCGCGAGGGCGCTGGTGAAGTTCGCGCCAGTTGCGTTGGCGCCCGCCAAGCTCGCGTTCAGGAGCCTTGCCCGGGTGAAGCTTGCGCCGACGAGAATCGCGTACTCGAAGTCTGCTTCGGTCAGGTCGGCGTCCGTGAAGTTTGCGTTGGTCAAATTGCGTCCAGTGAGGTCGACTCCCACGAGGTGAGCGCCCGTGAAGTCGACGTTGCTGAGGTTGACGACCGATGCGAGCGCGGTGCTGTTGACGGGTAGCCACAACCCGCTCAAATCGGCGCCGCTCACGACCCCGTTGGGGATGATCCGCACGTTGGTGCCGGCCGGCAGGATGGGTGGAAGCATGGTCGTCGGTGTGCGGAAAGCGCCAGTCCACACGGCGCTCGCCCCACCGGTGGCGTCGCTCGCGTCGACGTTGAATAAGGTCGCGTGCGTGAAGTCCGCGCCGCCAATATTGTCGTCGATGGTGGACACATTGACGTTCGCGCGTACGAGCTTTGCGTTGCCGAGATCAGTGCCCGCTAGATTGGCACCCGAGAGGTCTGCATCGGTAAAGTCGGCGCCAGTCGCGTTTGCCCCAGCGAGACTTCCGAACCGTGAGGTGCCGACGAGCTTCGCTCCCGACATGTTTGCATTCACGAACGTCGACGCGCCGAGCGCGCGTCCGCTGAAGTCGGCGTTGGTGAGGTTTAGCCCATCGAAGCTCACGGCCGCGCTGAACTGGGCATGGGTGAAGTCCGCGCCAACGAGATTGGCGCCAGCCGAAACGACGAGCGCCCCGCGGGCAAGAGGGACGAAGCCGACAGGCAGGATGGTGCCGGGGCTGTTGAAGTAGGCATTGGTGAAGCTTGCTGCCTCGCCGATGGTAAGGTTCGTGAGGTTCGCGGCGAAGAAGCTCGCGTAGTCGAAGACCGCGCCGGTGAAAGTTGGCGATGGCGTGGACGACGCCCAGTTGGTCTCCCCGAAGTTCGCGTCGGTGAAGTCGGCGTTGGTGAAGATCGCACCCCCGGCATCGACGACTCCCGTTGCTGCAAAGGTGGTATCGACGAAGCGGGCGCCGGTGAAGTCCGACCGCTGCAGCTCGGTGTTCGGTGGGAAGACCGTCCCTTCGAAGCGGGCATTCGTGAAGTTGCTGTTGAGCAGGCGCGCCTGCGCGATGATCGCGGAGGCGCTGAGGTCGAGGCCGGCAGCGTCGACGTCCGACATGGTCACTTGGGCCATGTAGGTGCCACGCATGGATGCTCCAGTGAGATCGCTGCTCACGAAGGTCGCTCGTTGGATGATTGCGCCGTCGAGCCGTGCGCCAGCGAGGTTTGCGTTGACGAAGCTCACCCCGATGAGAACTGCGTTCGACAAGTCGGCGCCAGACAGGTCGATGCCGGTGAGGTCACCCGTACCGAGGCCGATGAGGTCGCCCGCGTAGTCTGCCAAGCCAACGATAGTGAGGTTGCGTAGGTCGGCACCGGCGCAGCGGCCACCGGCCACGACCAGACATGTCGACTCCTGGCACTCGTAGGTCGTGTAGTCGACCTCGCCATCGCCCAAGACCCCGTCGCCGTCGTCGTCGACACCGAAGGTCACGCGTGTCCCGCCAGCTCGGCAATTGCCGCCTGGCGGTTCTGGCGTGGTCGCGATCATGGCGCTGGCGCCGTTGGTGCCGTCGTTGCCGTTGGCGCCGTTGCTCCCATCGTCGCCGCTGCATGAAAGAGCGGAGAGACCAATGACCAGTAACGTTACAGCGTACTTCATCGCGGACTCCCTTGATGAAGCGTCTCCTGGCATCAAGGTTGCGCCAGCGGCAAGGCGATTCGAGCTTACTCGGCGCTACAAGATGTAGCGGCTCAGGTCTTCTTGCGTCAGGAACTCGGCGAGCTGCTTCTGCACGAATGCCTTATCGACGACCACGCGGGAGCCATTTTTCTCTGGGGCGCTAAAGGACACATCTTCGAGCAAGCGCTCGAAGACCGTGTGCAAGCGTCGCGCACCGATGTTCTCCGCGCGACCGTTGACGAACGCAGCGATTCGCGCGAGCTCCTGCAGGCCGTCTTCAGTGAACGAGAGCTCGACGCCTTCGGTCTGCAAGAGCGCCGAGTACTGAACCGGCAGGGCGTTCTTGGGTTCCTGCAAGATGCGCAAGAGCTCGGGCTCGCCGAGCGAGTCGAGCTCCACGCGAATGGGGAAGCGGCCCTGCAGCTCGGGGATGAGGTCGCTCACCTTGCTTACGTGAAAAGCGCCGGCCGCGATGAAGAGAATGTGATCGGTGCGAACGATTCCGTATTTCGTCGTGACAGCGGAGCCCTCGACGATGGGCAAAATGTCGCGCTGCACGCCTTCGCGCGAGACGTCGGGGCCGTGTGACGCGCCACCCTCGCGGCGAGCGATCTTGTCGATCTCGTCGAGGAAGACGATGCCGTGGTTCTCGCAGCGGCTGATGCTCTCCTTCACGACTGTGTCCTGGTCGATGAGCTTGTTCGCCTCTTCAGCCGCGAAGATCTCGATAGCCTCCGGCACCTTCACGCGGCGCTTTCGCGTTCGGCCCTTGCCGGTGAGCTGACCCATCATGTCTTGGAGATTGAGGCCCATCTCTTCGAGGCCGGCGTTCGAAAAGACCTGCATCGTTGGGATGCGCTTCTCCTCGGCGTCGATCTGGACTTCGCGCTCGTTGAGCTCTCCCGCCCGTAACATGGCCCGCAGGCGGTCACGTGAGGAGTCGTCGGCGGTCTGCGGGGCGGCGGGGCTCACGCTGAAGCCAACATTTTCGTACTTGGGCTTGGGTAGGAGCACATCGAGGACGCGGTCCTCGGCGTGGGCGCGTGCTTGCACCATGACGCGCTCCTTTTCTTCCTCGCGAACGAGTTGCACGGCGCTTTCGATGAGATCGCGGATCATCGAGTCGACGTCGCGCCCCACGTAGCCTACTTCGGTGAACTTACTGGCCTCGATCTTGATGAAAGGGGCTTGTGAGAGCTTCGCGAGGCGGCGGGCGATCTCTGTCTTACCGACGCCGGTCGAGCCAATGAGGATGATGTTCTTTGGGGCGATCTCGTCGCGGAGGTTCTCGGGGACGCGCTTGCGGCGCCATCGATTGCGCAGTGCGATGGCGACGGCGCGCTTGGCCTTGTGTTGGCCGACAATGTACTTGTCGAGCTCGCTGACGATCTCGCGCGGCGTGAAGGAGCGCTCTCCGGGGGCGGTACTCATTTAAGCTCCTCGTAGGCGATGGTGGAGTTGGTATAGATGCAGAGGTCCGAAGCGATCTTCATGGCGGACTCGGCGATGGCGCGGGCGTCGAGCTGGGTGTGCTCGAGCAGGGCGCGCGCCGCCGACAGAGCGAAGTTCCCCCCGCTTCCGACTGCGATGGCGGAGCCCTTCACAGAGGCACTCTGGTCGGGCTCGATGACGTCGCCAGTGCCCGACAGCACGAAAATACGCTCGCGGTCCGCAACCACCAGGAGCGCCTCGAGGCGGCGCAACATACGGTCGGTACGCCAGTCCTTGGTGAGCTCGACCGCGGCGCGTGTCACATTGCCACTGTAGTCCTTGAGCTTGGCTTCGAAGCGCTCGAAGAGCGTGAAGGCGTCGGCCGTGGCGCCGGCGAAGCCCGCGAGCACCTGGTCGTTGTACATGCGCCGAAGCTTTTTTGCCGAGTGCTTCACGACGGTGTTGGCCATGGTGACTTGGCCGTCGGCGGCCATTACCAGTTGACCGTTTCTGCGGACAGCAAGGACGGTAGTCATTGGGTTTTCACGTAGCGGGTCGGGTCGGGCACCCCCGCCGCAGCAAAGCCCGCGGCCCTGATGCGACAGGAGTCGCAATGGCCACAGGCGAGGTCATCGACCGGATCGTAACACGAGTGGGTGAGCGCGTAGTCGACGCCCAGGCGCACCCCGCAGCGAATGATCTCGGCCTTCTTCATGGAGATGAGCGGGGCGTGCATGGTGAACCGGCCGCGAGCGCTCGCAGCGGTTGCGATGTTTGCCAACGCCTCGAAGGCAGCGATGAATTCCGGCCGGCAGTCGGGGTAGCCGCTATAATCAACGGCGTTGACGCCGGTGAATACGTCATAGGCACCGACAACTTCGGCGAAGCCCAAAGCGTAGGAAAGGAAGATGGTGTTGCGCGCCGGGACATACGTGACGGGCACGCCCTCCGCCATCTCTGCGTCACTCCGGTCTTTGGGCACCGCAATGTCATCGGTGAGCGCGGAGCCGCCAAAGGCTCGCAGGTCGATGTTGACCACGCGATGGTCGGCAACCTTCAAGGCCTCTGCGACGCGCCGCGCCGCTTTGGTCTCGACCCCATGGCGCTGGCCATAGGCCACAGTCAGGCAATGGGCATCGAATCCCTGGCTTTGGGCCATGGCGAGGACTGTTGCTGAGTCCAGTCCACCCGAGAGCAATACGACGCATGGCTTGGCCACGGCGCTGACATAGGAAGGGCGGCGAGGGGAGTCAATCGTGTGGAGGACTTGGGGGCGCGACGAAGTCAATACGCTCGACTGGTTGCCAAGGGCCGCCCGTGTAGCGCCAGATCTCGATACCCTCGAAGCGAACCTCGAATGGCTGGTGCCTGAGCTGCATGGTTTCGAAGAGCAAGCGCGCCTCGGCGGGCGGGACCCGGTTCGCGATGGTGACTTGGGGCTTGAAGGGTAAGCGGTCTTGAGCGGTGCACCAGCCGCCGAAGGCTTCTTTGAGCTTGAACTGGAGGAGCGTGAGCTCGGTCGCTTCGATTTCGAATGCTACGCCTTCACTGAGCTTGCGGGGGCGCGTCACCTTCCCGGCCAGCACCGGGGTGCGGTCGCACCAGTGAATGACGATGTCGCGGATACGCGGCTCGTGGTTGGTCGGCAGCGCGTGGAACATGATGACGTGTGCGGGAACCAGGTTGCGCTCCTTGGGATAGTAGCGTTCCCGTAGTTCGTCGAAGTGCTCGAAGCTCTTTGCGTCGAGCGCGGTGGTGAGGATGAGGGCGGCGTTCACGCGTGCGCCTCGCGAGGTGTCGACACGTCCATCGAAAATAGAGACCGGTGGGGCTTGTGGTCAATCGCTCGACGTTCAACGGCGAGGATGCGCTTGGTCGTAGACAGCAAATAGGCGCTCCACGGCGACGTCGGTGTAGCGCTGGGTGGTCGAGAGGTTGCTGTGACCGAGCAGCGCCTGGATTTCACGGAGGTTTGCGCCGCCGGCCAGCATGTGGGTCGCGAAGCTGTGGCGGAGCTGGTGAGGAGAGACGTGGCGGCCGAAGGCGGCCAGGGCTTTGCGGTCGATGATGCGGGTGAGCGTACGCGTCGAGATGGCTTTCCCGGCGCGCCCGACGATGAAAACTCCGTCTGCGGCAGCGGGGCGTACACTTCGGTATGCGGCGAGGGACGCGACGCACTGCTCGGGCACCGGCACGATGCGTTGTTTGCCGCCTTTGCCGTGGACGAGCGCGGTTCGGTTTTCGAGGTCGAGGTCTGTGTCCTTGAGTGATGCGACCTCACTTACGCGCAAGCCCATCCCGTACATGAGGAGCACTGCACAGAGGTCGCGCTGGCTGTCGTGTGTCGAGGTTTCGCGTGCCATCGCCATGGCGCTGTCGGCGTCGAGGGCGCGGGGGAGGCGCTTTGGCAACTTGGGAGTGACGAGCTTTTCCGTTGGGTCTGTGTCGACAATGCGTTCGCGCTTGAGCCAGGCGAAGAACGCGCGCAGCGCGCTCTGCTTACGGGCGAGGGTTGCGGCGCTGGCGCGGCCAGTGTCGCCCTGGCAGCGTGCGAGGTGCGAGCGCAGCAGGTCGTGCGTCCACTGGATGGGATGTTCGCTCGTGCGCTCAACAGCAAAGGCACGGACTGCGCGCAGGTCGGCGACGTAGGCCCGCGCCGTATTCTCGGAGAAGCGGCGCTCGCCGCGCAAATAGGCTGCGAACCCATCGATCAAGGTATCCACGCGATGTGGATCTTAGCTCGCCGGAGCGGGCTCAGGGTAGTTTCCGGGTGCTAGGGTCTCACCGTGCAAGCCGGCCCAGCGTTCGAAGTCGGCGATCGCACGGGCCACCCGCGCCGGCTTGCTGTCTCTCTTCTTCACGCGCTCGTTGAGTCCCGGGAACATGCCCCAATTGACGTTTTGTGGCTCATGGGGTCGTCCCGCGATGCGGTGCGCGCCCGTGACATGGCCGAACAAAGCGCCGAGCGCCGTTGTCTCGGGCGGCACGTGGAAGCGGCGCGCCCCCAGGTCCGCGGCGACCAAACGCCCAACCAAGAGCCCGTGGGCAGAGCTCTCGACATAGCCCTCGACACCGGTGATTTGTCCGCTAAAGCGGATGTGTTCGCGGCCACGCACCCGCATACGGCCGTCGAGTAGGCGTGGGCTGTCGAGATAGGTGTTCCGGTGAATGGCGCCAAGGCGATAGAACTCGGCGTTCGCAAGACCAGGAATGGCGCGGAGCACGCGTTGCTGCTCCCCGTACTTCATCTTGGTCTGAAACCCGACGATATTGTAGGCGCGCCCCTCGCTATCCTCCTTGCGAAGCTGCACGACAGCGTAGGGCCAGCGGCCGGTCTTCGGATTGGTGAGGCCGACCGGCTTCATGGTGCCGTAGCGCAGCGTGTCCGGGCCGCTCGCCGCGAGGACTTCGATGGGCAGGCACCCCTGGAAGTACTTTGGCTCCTCGAAGTCGTGGAGCGGCATGCACTCGGCGCCAAGCAACGCCGTGACGAACGCCTCGTACTGCTCTTTGTCGAGCGGGCAATTCAAGTAGTCGTCTCCGTCGCCTTTGTCGTAGCGCGAAGCGGCGAAGACGATATCGCGGTCGATGCTCTCACCGCTAATGATCGGCGCGATGGCATCGTAGAAGTACATGCGCTCGCCGAGCTCTTTGACGATGTCCGAAGCCAGCTCGTCGGCAGTGAGCGGTCCGGTGGCGATGATGGTATCCCCTGACGCGGGAAGCTTCGTTACCACCTCGCTCACGCGTTCGATATTCGACTCGCCCCCAAGCTTCGCGTCGATCGCAGCCGCAAAGGCAACGCGGTCGACCGCGAGCGCATCACCGGCAGGAACGCGGGTCGCGAGCGCGCACTCCATGATGAGCGACCCGAGGCGGCGCATCTCTTCCTTGATGAGGCCGACGGCATTTTGTGGATTCGCGGAACGAAACGAGTTCGAGCATACGAGCTCGGCGGTCGAGTCGGTGACCTGGGCCGGTGTCCGTCGCAGCGGTTTCATCTCGACCAGGCGCACCTGTACGCCCGAGCGGGCCAGTTGCCAGGCGGCCTCGCAGCCGGCGAGGCCAGCGCCTACTACGGTGACTTTGGCGGGTGCGTGCATGTAGGCGCGGACCATGCCGCAGGCTGCCCGCATTCGGCAAGCCGCCGGTCCGCTCCGGGTCTATACTCCTGACCGCGCATGGCGATTCATGGTGACCTCAAGACGTTCCCCCTAGCGGACCTCCTGTCGTACCTGCGGAGCTCCTCGCGGACGGGAACCCTGTCGGTGCGGCGGGATGGCGCCGAGTGGGAGCTCGCGGTCGCTCTCGGCAGGGTCACGGGTTACGCCGGCCCCGAGCTGCGTGAGAATTTGGGTCAGATCGCGGTCATGAGTGGTCTTACCACCGAGGCCGACCTCCGCACTGCCATCGCTTACGCGAAAGAGCGGGGTGTCCCTCTCCAACGCGCTTTTGCAGACCTTGCCATCATCGCGCCGCGCCAGCTCAACGAGTGCTTGACGGAGCTTGCGACCGAGTCACTGTACGACTTGTTTCTCGATCTCCCGGGTACCTTCGTGTTCAGCGACGCCGCCGATCGCGCCATCGGCATCGATCTCGCCGAAGACGAGGAGCGCTTGCCACTCGACGTCGACATCAACCACCTGCTCATGGAGGGCGCTCGCCGCCAGGACGAGTGGACGCACATCCGCGAGCGCTTTCCGCGTGATGACGTTCGTGTCCGTATCGTCCACGAGCACCTGCCGCCCCTCGACGCCCTGGGAGTACGCGAGCGACGTGTCCTTGCGTCGCTGTCAGCAGGGCAGTCGGTGAGTGACATATGCCTCGAGCTACGGGCCCCCGTACCCTCGGTGCTCAGAACGCTGGCGCAGCTCGAGGCCGATGGAGCTGTGCAGATTCTCGGCGCCGATGACGCACGACCGCCAGAACGGGACCGGTTCGACGACCTGCTTCGTCAGGCGATGACGCTCAAGGCGGCGCAGCAGTTCGATGAAGCGGTCGCCATCCTCGAGGTCGCCGTGCGCATGCGGCCCGACAGCGAGGCTGCGCGAGCCGCGCTGAAGGAGACGCTCGAGGACCAGCTCAAGGACCTCTATGCCGCCATGCCGCCGCTGAAGGTCCCGCACGTCGTCGATGAGGCGCGCTTGCGACGTATGCGGCTGCGACCAGAGGAGCGGTTCGTCGTTGACCGCTTGGGCGCCAATATGGACGTCGGCGGGCTCATCATGGTGAGCTCCTTGAACGAGCGCGACACGCTGAAGATGCTGCGCAAGCTCGTGCATGGCGGCATCGTGACTCTGCGCTAGTCGCCAGAATTCGAGGCTGTGCGAGATGCGCCTAAGCTACAGGTAGCCACTACGCCGTCGCAGCGCCCAGTCGGCCGCGAAGATGGCGATCAGGGCGATGAGCGCCCACGCGTTGTCCCAGAGCTCGATGTTCCGGCGCCGGTCCACCTCGACGACCTCGGGGTCGATGGTCGCGAGTTGCTCGAAGATGTTTGCCGAGGCTTCCATGGCTTTACCTGAGGTTGCGTCGGCCACGGCCTTCAAAAGGTCGGGTCGGGGCGCTGCACGCGTCAGCTCGAGCGAGCGCGACTCGATGACGAAGACCGCCTGTCCGCTCCCGAGGTCGCGTCCTTGCTGCGTTGCCTTGGCACGGACGCGGTAAGCACCACCCGGCAAATTCTTGAACGTGAAGCGTGCCGCACCTTGTTCGTTTGTAAGCAGGCGCTCGGCTTGCGCTTGCCCACGGTCGTTCTCGAGGGTGACATCGAGGTCGCCGTAAGGAACGGGCTGATAGTCGCTTTCGCGGACCGTGAACGAGACGCTGACGTCGTCACCGACCTCGAACCGTCGCTTCTCGGGGAGTACTTGAACTCGAGAGTGCTCAGGGTCGCGCACCAGCCAGCGAAGCGCATTCGACCAGAAACGATGGAAAGCCCGCTGCGATGATCCACCATCGCGGAGGCTCGATAGGCGCCAACGCCACATGGCATCGGTTGCGATGGCCATGCTTCTGCCTTCGCCGACCTCCATGACCGCCACCACCGGCTGCGGGCCGTTCTTCGTGCCGTCGGTTGTCACCAGCGTCGTCGCCGTCTGCACGATGCCGCTGACGCGGTTGATGCTGAGCCACGGCGGCAGCGCGGCCCAGATGCGTTCGTTCGAGGCCCCGCCGCGGCCGAGGTCGGTGATGGGGTGCCGGCGCCCAGCTTCGGTGAGAGCCGCCTGAGCGCGTTCGTGAACGATCGTGGCTTGGGTGTCGAGTCGGACCGGTACGATGCTCTCGATTGGCGTGCGTGCGTAACCACCGTTGCCGAAGCTCTGTTCTCCGCCGATCATGACGAAACCAAGCCCGTTCTTCACGGCGGCTGCGATGTTCGGCAGATACCGCTCCATCTGGTACGGCCGATAATCGAAGTTCTGGAAGATGACGACGTCGAACGAGGATAGCTCGCTCGTGAACAGCCGCTCGACTGGGAACGGGATGAGCGACATCTCGCTCTCGTCGGCCATGGGGACGTCAGTGGGCGTGCGCAAGATGAAGAACGAGATCAGATCGACATTGGGGTTTTCCTTGAGGTGCTGACGCAGAAAACGCTCGTCCCAGCTTGGCCGACCGGCAACCTGCAGGACGCGGATTTTGTCGCGGATGACCTGCAGCACGAAGGAACGCTCGTTGTTTGCGGTCACCGACTCGCCAGCGATCACCGGAACGCTCACCGAGTAGACGAACTCACCGATCTTGTCCGGCTTGGTCTTGAAGGTCGCGACCTGAGGTTTGCCCGCGGTCAACACGACCTCTTGCGTGGCGAGGATGTCGCCCTCGCGCTTCAAGGTGAGCGGCAAGGTGGTGCCTGGGATGCCGGTCACCTCGACCTGGACCTCGATGCTGATGGTGTTGTGGACGAAGGCGAACTCGTCGGCGACCACGTCGACGATGGCGATGTCGACGAACGTCCCCCCCGCAGCGACATTCACGGTGTTCACCGGAACGCCGATGGTCCCGAGCCGGTCGCGCGCCGCTTGGGCCAGCGTTCCAGGCTCGCCTTCGAGCGCCGCATTGTCAGCGCCGTCGGAGAACAACACCATCCCTGCCAGTGGGCGCCCGTTGCCCCGGCCAACCGCCGCTTCGATACCGCCCAACAGGTCGGTCCGCTCGCCGCGTGGTGGGGTGGTCAGCGAAGCGTCGCTCAGCGGACCGCTCAGGTCGTACCACTCGAGGGTGTGCTGCTCGCCCAGCGCCTTTAGCTTTGAGGCGCTCCGGTCAAGGAGGCCGAGCAACTGATCATAGCGCGAGGTGCCTGACGCCGAGGGCAGCGTCATGCTCACCGAGCGGTCGACGATGACCGCCAGACGATTCTTGATCTTGCGGACCGCGCGCAGTTGGATCGCAGGTTCGAGAAGAACGCCCAGCACGCAGACCGCAGCGAGCAAGCGTGTCGTGATGAGCCACGCCCGACGGCTCGAGCCGCGATAGCTGAGCAATAAGACCGCGACGGCCGCGACGACCGCGAGGCTCGCGATCACTCGCCACGCCAGGGGGAGAGGCGAAAGCGAGACGAGGCTCCATGCGTTGTAGGTCTCTTGCATGGTGGTCTAGCGCCGGCGCTCGAGGATGAAAGGGATGTGGACTTGGTCTTCCTTGTAGTCGAGGCAGAGGGCGTACATCACCAGGTTCACGCCCAAACGAAAGCTCACCTCACGCACGGCATCGCCACCGATGCCGACGTCGTAGTCCCACTCTCCGTATTCATCACGCGCCATGGCGCCAGCGAGGTCATTGCTCGAGAAGATGACCGCGAGGCGTCCTTCCACGAAAATACCCTCGAGATAGGGGCGAACCGACGAGCGTCCGCCATGACGGTCGACGAGGTAGAACGATTTGTAGATGACGTGATCGGGAGCGACGCGCTCGAGCGCCTGATCAGGGAAGATTCGACGCAGCTCGCGGCGCACTGCCTGCTCGAATCCGCCACCTTCGCCCCCGTCGGAAACGTCGATGAGCAGGGTTCCGCCCGAGCTCAAATGGTGACGAAGGTTGTTTAGCGCGGTCTCCGAAAGACCTGCGAACGATCGTGTGCCCTGCCAAACTATGAACGGGAAATCGAAGAGGTCTTCTCCCTCCGCATCCACCTGAGCTGTGGCGAGGTCCACCGCGATGCTCGTGCGTCGGCGCACTTCCCACGCCAAGCGAGGCAGGCCGTGCGGGCGCGGATTCCAATCGCCGGGGTACTTGAGCAACGCGAACTGGAAGTCTGTGTCACGTGGCTCGGCGGGCATTGCCGCTTGGGCCGCCACGTGGCTGCTTGCAAGAATGCAAACCAAAAACGCCGCTTTAGCGTACAGCTTCACCCACGCCTCAACGCCTTGGCGACTTCGACGGCTGCGTAGGTGAGCACGGCGCACGCACCCGCGCGCTTGAACGCGAGCAAGCTCTCGAGAATGGCGCGCTCGCCATCGAGCCAGCCTCGCTCGGCGGCACCCTTGAGCATCGCGTATTCGCCGCTGACTTGGTAAACGAGCGTCGGCACGCCAAAGGCTTCGTGCACGCGCCGCACGATATCGAGATAGGGCATGCCGGGCTTCACCATCACCATGTCGGCGCCCTCATCGAGGTCGAGCGCGACCTCGCGGAGCGCTTCGTTGGTGTTGGCGGGATCCATCTGATAGGTGCGCTTGTCGCCCTGTCCGAGGTTTGCCTTGGAGCCGATCGCATCGCGGAAAGGCCCATAGAAGGCGCTCGCGTACTTGGCGGCGTAGCTCAAGATGCGCGTGTGCGTGAGCTGGGCTGCGTCGAGCGCGTCTCGGATTGCGCCGATGCGACCATCCATCATGTCGGACGGGGCGACGATGTCGCAGCCAGCGCGTGCCTGCAACACCGCTTGTTGGGTGAGGACGTCGACGGTTTCGTCGTTCACGATGTGGCCGTCCTTGATGAGCCCGTCATGCCCGTGACTCGTGTACGGGTCGAGCGCGACATCGCCGACGATGCCGATGTCAGGCGTCAACTTCTTGATGGCGCGCATCGCGCGGCACATCAGGTTCTCGGGATTGAGCGCCTCGCGTGCATCGTCGGTCTTGAGCTTCGCATCTGTTACGGGGAAGAGGGCGAGGGCGGGGATGCCGAGCTCGCGCGCGGCCTGCGCTTCTTCCACCGCGAGATCGACCGAGAGGCGAAATACTCCCGGCATCGACGGTATTTCGGTTCGCTGGCTCTTTCCCTCGGTCACGAAGACCGGCCAGATGAGGTCGTCGACGCGCAAGCCATGCTCGGCAACGAGCGCTCGCGACCAGCCGTCGCGCCGATTGCGACGCATCCGAGTGCGGGGGAATTTTCCGTAGAAGCTCACGGCCCACACTCTACGACCACAGAGCGCGACAGCGCCACCCCCCTGCCATCGTGCCATGGCGAGCGCGCGAAACAGTGGCCTCGACCCGGCGAAACAGTGCCGATGCTCAGTCGCGCACCTTCGACGTCTCCCTCGCCCGTCGCTCCACTCACCTCGGGGCTCGCGCCCGTCATCGTCCAGGAGCCGAGCTCCTTGCCGGCAGTGGTCGCGGCGGCCCCGCCCAAGCTGCAGCGTTCAGAGTACGCGCGGGCGCTGTACGACTTCGCTTTCTTGTCGCTCCCAATCCCGGCAGCCGCGGCGCTTTTCGCGGGCGCAGCTGCGGCGTGCGGCATGGACCGCGGCCCCGATTTGCTCGTCACGATGATGTTCTCTCTGCCTGTCGGCTTGTTGGGCTCGCATCTGTTGGCGAAATGCCTGGGTCGGGCGCGAGCGGATCAGCAAACGCAGCCGGGTATGACCGCGCCTGCGGTCACGTTGCCGCGCAGCGAGTAGTGCCTGTGGCTAGACCCGCACTTTGGCTAGAACAGGCTGTCGCCGTACGCGACGCGAAGCACCGCGAAGCCGTTGCCGCTTCGTAGTGTGACCGGCGCGCCGATCGTGGCGGCGACGGCGTTGGTGAGCGCCACCGCGAACAGAGGGTGGTATAGCGCGCCGTCTTTGGCTTGCAGCTCGTTGTCGTTGACGTAAGACGCAAGGGCGTTGACGAGCTTCAATGCGGTGGTCACCGGGGGGAGCTTGGCGACGAAATCGTTGACGTAGGCGCGGTAGTCGGGCGCATCGATGTCCGTAGTGCGCGTGAGCGTCTCGATCACGTTGCGAACCGTTACACCGCTGATGCGGACGCGTTTTTCAGCCGGATAGACATGGTCGGCTGGCACCAGCGCCTCGATGCTGGCCGTCAGCGTCTCGTAGCTCGCTTTGTCACCCGCGGTGGCAAAGTACGCCGCTCCGTCCACGAGCGCGGCTATCATGTCGTTGGTCTCGAGCTGAGCCGCCTTGATGAAGTCGAGCCGCGCCCGTAGGTCATCGACGCCAAGACCGGTTTGCCACGTTGCGGCCTTGCGACCCGCGGCTTGCTGCGCAGCGAGTTTTTCATCGCCCGTGCAGACGACACCCTGGTGCGCGAAGCTTGCAAGTCGTGCCTCACGTGTTTTCAGCGTCGACGCGATTGGTCCGGCCGGGAGCGATGCCAACGTTTCGAGGTAGGCGCGCTTGAGCGCTGAAGCGTGCTCCGCGTCCGTAAAGATGCCGGCATTGTGCAAGGCCTTGAGTGCCGACGGCGTGTTCGCATGCTGGACCGGATGCTTGCTCCCTGCGATGGCTGCCGCTCGAGCGATGTCTTTGTCGACGGCGAACAGGTGCCCAGCGCCAACAAGCAGGTCATGGGCCTCGTCGTAGCGTCCGGCCTTCAGTCGCTCGGTGAAGTAGGCCGTCAAAGCGATCGCCGCTTCGTCGGCGCTCAGGCTACCGCGCTGGATTGCGACGCCGAGCTTGTCAGTTTGGAGCACGCCGTCCCTGAAGGGGACTTTACGTTTGAGCTGGGTAGCCAACGCCGCAGATACGCCACGTAGTGCGTTCTCCAGCGATTGCCGCTGCAAGTCGAGTTGTACGCCGAGCTGCGTGCCTGCCGCGCCTTCTGCGACGAGTCGCAAGGCGCGCAAGTTGGGGATGCCCTCGGGAGTCTTCGGGATCTCTCCGGCTTGAAGCGTGAGGAAATCGTTCGTGCCAAGCTGGGGTGCGGCTTTCTCGGCCACGGTCCCGCCGAGATCATAGTAGGCACGGACTTGCTTGGTGATGAGTTCGCTCACACGCATCGGAGCTCCGCGTTCGTACACGACCACCAACTCAGCTTGGTCGTGCTGCGAGGATATCGGCGTGTCGGCGCGGGGGGGGGCGTTGCGCGCCCTGACTGAGTGACAGCCACCGCGCCCGCTGCGGACCTAGAGGTTCTGAGCCAACGCGGAACCGGGTTCGCTCGACCGAGGAGAGTCGCTTCGCCGCCACGCGCATTGTATGACAACGCTCGATTCGTGGGTGCGCATGTCCGCTCCACGCAACAGGGCAGTCCATGTTCTTACTTATCTTCGGGCTCGTCGTTTTCCTCGGCATTCACTCCACCCGCATCGTCGCCGATGGCTGGCGTGGCCGCGTCATCGCAAGGATAGGCGAGGGCCCCTGGAAGCTCGTCTACTCGCTGGTGTCGGTCGCGAGCTTCGTCATGGTCGTGTGGGGATTTTCCGTGGCCCGCCAGGCTCCCACTTTGCTGTGGAGTCCGCCGCTTTGGTCACGGCACTTAGCCGCGCTTCTCACGGTGCCTGCGTTCGTCTTCTTGGTAGCAGCCTATGTGCCGGGCAACGCCATCAAGGCGACGCTCAAGCACCCGATGGTCTTGGGGGTGAAGTTGTGGGCGCTAGCCCATCTACTGGCCAACAGCACAACTGCGGATGCGGTGCTGTTCGGCGGTTTCCTGCTCTGGTCGGTGCTCTGCTTTCGTGCGGCGAGGCAACGCGACCGCTCGAACGGAGTCGTCCAGGCGCGAGGCCGGCTTGGTCCAACCCTCGCGACCGTCACCGTTGGCTTGCTGGCCTGGGCGGGGTTCGCGTTCTGGGCGCACGGCGTCCTCATCGGCGTTCGGCCTTTCGGCTAAGCTCGCAACGCTCGCGGCGCCGCGCTGCCGTGTTCCTGCGCACGCGCGTTCAACCACTCGTCGCAGATTCGTGCGCGTATCGCATAATGACACGCGCTGTGCGGCTACCGACGCGCAAAGAGCCGCTACGTCCCTTCTCTCGCGTGGCATGGATTCTGCTCATGGGGAAGGCAAAGGAGCTCTTCATGCGTACTTTGTCTGCGATTGCGTGCATCATGACACTCGTTGGTTGTGCGACGACCCCCATGGTCGCCATCCACGGCAGCGAGACTGACAAGAATCATTTCGTCATCATCTCGGATGGCGCCACCGACTACTACTGGGACTGCTACAGCCGTGAAGCGGGCGGCGCATGGGAGCCAACGTGCAGAGAGATCCGCAAACAGCGCTACTTCAAAGGCAAGTGGGACGAGCCAAGGCCGGTAGTCGCGCCGACCAAGACGAACTAGCATCGCCCGGTCAGGCTGACACAATACGGACCGCTAAAGCGGGCATCACGCCCGAGCCGCCTCACGTGGAGCCTGCGTCGGCTGCTTCATGAGACGGGGCTTCGGTACAATCTTCACCAAGCCTTCCTCGTCGACGTTGTCGATGAGCTCGGGCGGCAAGAACTTGCTCGCGTACTCGCGGTAGACGCCAGACTTCACGAAGAGGTCGAAGAGCTCGGGATCGATGTGATTGTCGGCCTTCATCATCCCCATGATCTTCATGGCGTCGGAGAGCTTCTTGCCGCTCTTGTAGGGCCGGTCTTGCGCGGTAAGCGCTTCGAAGATGTCCGCGATAGCCATCATGCGTGCTGGGGTCGACATCTGCTCGCGTGTGAGGCCGCGCGGGTAGCCGGTGCCATCCATCTTCTCGTGGTGGCCGCCCGCGTATTCAGGGACGCGCTCGAGGTGCTTGGGGAAGGGCAGCTTCTCGAGCATCTCGATGGTGATGACGATGTGGTCGTTGATGATCTTGCGCTCTTCGTTGTTGAGCGTGCCGCGGCGAATCGACAGGTTGTAGACCTCTTCTTTCGAGAGCAGTGGCCGGCGAACCCCGCCGACCGTGATCTCGCGGCTACCGACCTTTTCGACGCGCGCGATGCTAGCGTCGTCCATGAATTCGCCGCCGATGTTGGCTTTGCGCAGGAACTCCATGTCCGCATCGAGCTCGGCGAGCTGCGCGTCGAGGACCTCGCGCTTCACCTTGGCTTTGCCACGTGTCTTGCGCCACGCGAGCTCGAGGTCACGCTTGGCGACCTCGACGCGCATCGCCACCTCGTTGATGCGGTCGTAGATGGTCTCGAGCTTGGTGGCCTTGTCCATCACGTGGACCGGCGTCACGATCTTGCCGCAGTCGTGCAAGAAGCAAGCGATGTGCAGCTCGTACCACTCCTCTTCGTCGAGGTTGAACTCGGCGAAGGGCCCCTCCTTGGCCGCGCACGCCGCTCGCGCCAGCATCTCGGTGAGGAGCGGCACTCGTTTGCAGTGACCGCCGGTGTAGGGCGACTTCTTGTCGATGGCGTCGGCGATGAGCCGGATGAACGCGTCGAGCAAGTCGCGCTGCGCGGCAATCAAGCGCTGGTTGTCGAGAGCCACCGCGGCCTGAGAGGCAAGCGACTCGACGACCTCTTGCACCTCGGTGTTGAACGGCACCGGATCGGCGTGCGTACTGGCGCGGGCGTTCAAGAGCTGGAGGACGCCGATGACTTCGCCCTTGTTGTTCTTCATGGGCACCGTGAGGAACGACATCGACCGATAGCCGTTCGCCTGGTCGAACTTCTTGGTGCCCGAGAAGTCGAAACCGGCGGCGTGATACGCGTCGGGGATGTTCAGCGACACGCCTTGGAGCGCCGCGTAAGTCGCGACGTTGTGGTGGTTGGGCTCGCGCGTTACCGGATCGTAGAGGGGCAGGCGGGGCAGCTTGATTTCTTTACCCGTGGTGCCGCCGAGGGCGATGCCGAGCGAGGTCGTGCGCATGATGGCGAACTCGAGGTGGTCGTCCTTCGTGCGCAGATAGATGGTTCCGCCGTCCGCGTTAGCGATCTCTTTGGCCTCGAGGAGGATCAGCTCGAGGAGCTTCGCGTGGTTCTTCTCGGTCGATAGTGCGACGCCGATGTGTGTCAGCTGACGCAGACGGGTGAGATAGTCGGACGCGCCATCGGTCATGGAGGACATCACCTCGTAGCGGGCTATTCGAAATGGAAGCATACCGCAGGGCCTACTTCCATGCCTCGTGGACCCGTTGATACACCTACGTGGACCTACGTGCAGGGGAGTCGGGATGGCTGGGATCGACGCAAGCAGGCAGTTTCAGCCAGTGACTATCGCGGTATTGACGATTTCCGATACTCGGACGCTCTCCGACGATCGTTCTGGCCAGACGTTGGTGGAGCTCATTGAGCGCGACGGGCATCGGGTGGGCGCTCGCGCCATTGTCACCGACGACATCACCTCCATCCGCGAAAGCGTGCGCAAGTGGGCGGCAGACCCCGTCATTCAGGTGGTCATCACCACCGGCGGGACTGGCCTGACCGCGCGCGACGTGACGCCAGAGGCCCTGCACGAGCTCTTCGACAAGCGTATCGAGGGCTTCGGCGAGCTCTTCAGGATGCTTAGCTACGAGAGTGTCGGGGTCTCCACGCTGCAATCGCGGGCGGTTGGGGGCATCGTCCAGGGCACCTTCGTGTTCGGCCTCCCAGGGTCGCCCTCCGCGTGTCGCGACGGCTGGGAGAAGATCCTCAAGCTCCAGCTCGATAGCCGCTATCGGCCCTGCAACCTGGTCGACCTCATGCCGCGCCTGGGCTGAATCGAGTGCCGGACTGGCAGCGGCGGCGCGGCAACGTCGGTACCCCCCGCGCGATGATTTCAGGCGAATGAACGAAATCGCCGAGAAAACCGCCACCCGTTTGCCCCTTACCTTCCTTGGCTCGACTGAGCCAGGCGCGTTGGTGCCCGTTGCGTCGGGCGCGGACCTCGCGAGCATCAAGCGAGAGCTTGCCGCTATGGTGACGGAGCTCCGCCTCCAGCAGCGCGACCTCCAGCGCGCCTTGGCTGGCTCCTGGGAGGTGGTGAGTCGCGGCTCCCTGCAAAAGGCGCGTGCCTTCGTTCAACGCCATGGATTGGAAAGGGGCGATGCGGTCGTGCTGGTTCTCGCCGGCTCCTTCCTCAGCGGTATCGCAGGGGCCACCGCGGCTGCCTTCAGCGGAGTTGATGCCGTCGGTTGGACGGTCGGGCTGACCGGAGCGGCGATGGCGTGCGGCGCGTGGCCGCTCGCGCGTCTCACGAATTTTTTGGCCGGACGCCAGGCTGCGGCGGCCCACAAGGCGATGGTCGAGCTGCCTCGCCTACGTGAGCCGCTGGCCCGCCTGCAGGCTAGTCAGGGCGCGGCGAAGGTCCACGTCGCCGATGGCCTCGATGACCTCCGCACCAAGCTCGACCAGCGGAAGTTGCTCTCTCCCGAGGCGCTGGCGGCACTGCGGGCGGGGGCCGCCGAGGCCACGCCTCTCCGGTCAGAGCACGGGAAGCGGACCCGCGTGTTCGCGACGCTCGCTCGGCTCATTGCCGAACCCCTGACTCAGTCGAGTATTCGCGCGGCCAGCGACGCTCTCGATGCGTTGTCGCCAGCCGAGCGACCCGTCGCCGCAGCGGCGCTCCTGGACCTTGCTTTTGCGGATCGCGGCCGTATCGCCTCGACGGACTATGCCGACCGCAATCGCCTCCATGACCTGCTGACGACGGCGGCGGGCGGGGCCGGCACAGAAACGTCGCGCGGGGACGTCGCAGTCTAGCCGCGCACACCCGCCCATGACCCGATGTGTTGGGCAATGCGGCTGGCTCATCGAGGCGCCGCGACGCAACTTTTTTGAACGCCGCGCCGATGCTCAGAAGTGATGGGCCTCGACATTGGGGTAGCTCTGCACGTCGTTGACCGTACGCAGGTACGGGCACCCGGAGCTGCCCCCGAGCCACGAGCCGCCAAGGTCAAGCAGGCGGTCATGCAGCAGCCCAAGATCGTCGCGAGCGACGGTGTCGTGCGCTTGCCGCGGACCGCGAAAGCCGAGCGACAAGCTGCCCTCGACGCGCTGTTGCGTCACTACTACCCGGTCGGTGATGCCCGCTTGCGGGTCTGCCGTACTCTGAATCTCGATGCGATTGGCCGCGTTGGTCGCCGTGACGAGGTGGGCAAGCTCACCAAGGCTGCGCTCGCAATCCCCCACGCCTTGTCCGGTGACTTCTTCGGCTCGCCGCTCACTTCCGAGGGTGACGTGCGCATCGATACGCACCTCGCGTTTACGCATCACGCGAAGCTCGTTCGGGACTTGCTCGAGCGCGGCTGCGAAGTCTACCTGATGGTGCAGCCCGGGGGCGCCACCGAAGCCGTCTATAATACCGACGTTGTGACCGGTATAGCGGATAAGGCCGTTGTCTCGAGTCTGCGCTGGCAGCAGCGACGTTTCGAACAAGCGGCTTATTCTGGGGGTGTCCAGCTCGACCGCGATGTTCCCGGCAAGGGCTCGATCGAGTGGGGTGATACTCTGCAAGCCGTCCGCAATGGCAAACACTACTTGCTGCAAGGCTTCAGCAGCATGCGGGGCACCCTCGAGTCTGTCGAGCGGCTCGGTCGCCTGGTGCACCGGCTCAACCAAGACGGCGCCAATATCGTTCACGTGCCAATCCAGCTCGCTGGCGATAAGACCCTCCACCTCGACTACGCCGCGAACTATGCAGGTCAAGGCGCAACGCGTTCGATGTTGATCGCCCCGCACGCCATCGCGAACCAAAACGACATCGAGCGCATGCAGTGGATCTTCGGTGTACCCGATGGGGGCACGCTCGTCATTCCGCCCGACGCCATGCTGCACGCGGGCGCCAACATCGCTTGTCCCAATCCCGGCGAGGTCTTCGTCGCGGACAACGAGCACTGCGCCGCCACCGCCGACTTCCTCGCGCGGCGTGGCATCGTCGTCATCCTCTCGCCGTTCCACATGACGCTCAAGGACGGCGCTTACCACTGCTGCATCGGCCAGCTGCTGCGCCTGTGATCCGCGCTGCGCTCTCGTGGGGCTACAAGGCTTTACCCAAGCGCCTGGTCTGGCGTGCTGTCTGGCTCAAGTCGCCGAAGTTCAACGTTGGCGTCGCGGGCGTCCTGTTCGACGGAGTGGGCAGGGTGCTGCTCGTCGACCACGTCTTTCGTCAGACGTATCCCTGGGGTCTGCCCTCCGGCTGGATCGAGCCGGGCGAGACCGCGGCGGAGGCGTTGGTGCGCGAGGTTCGCGAGGAGACTGGCCTTACCTGCGAGGTCGCAGGCTTGCTCGCTTTCGAGTCCGGCTTCCAGAGCCGTTGCACTGTCGTGCTCGTTGGCCGTTGCTCGGGTGTGCCAGGCGCGCCGAGCCTCGAGACTAAAGGCGCGGCGTTCTTCGAGCCGACAGAGCTTCCCGATGGATTGCTGCCGGCGAGTCGCGTGGCCGTCGAACGCGCGGTGCTTGCCCGTAAAAGCGGACTAGAGGTCACTGGCGGTCCGTGGCTCGACGGGCCCCTCGGTGACCGGCGAGCGTGAAGCCCTTCGTTCCGAGCGCAGACCTACCGTTCGAGAGGGGCGCAGGAGCAAGGCCCTGCGTTGCTTTGCAGCGGTCCGGGCGACCGCAGCGAACCCGAGCGTTTCAGTCGGCGACCGGCTCTTCGGCCTTGGCGCTCTTCTTCTTGGGAGCGGCCTTCTTTTTCGCCGGCGCCTTCTTCTTCGCGGGCTTGGCGTCGTCCGCTGTCTCGGCCGCGGCGGTCTTTGCGCCACCACCACCGCGACGGCCTTTGATGCCCTTCTTGGCGGCGCGCTCGGCGAGCAACTCGATGGCGCGCTCCATGGTGAGCTCCTCGGGCGCTAGGCCCTCGGGCAGCGAGGCGTTCACCTTGTTCCATTTGATATAGGGCCCGTATTTGCCCTTCACGACGAGAACCGCCTTCTTGTCCTCGGGGTGCTCGCCCATGTCGCGGAGGGTCTCTTGACCTCCGCCAAAGCGGTCTTTCTTTTCCTTGATGAGCTGCACCGCCCGGTCGAGCGATACGGTAAGCACGTCGTCTTCTGGTTTGAGCGAGGCGTATTTCCCTTCGTGCAAGACGTAGGGTCCGAACATGCCGATGCCGGCGCGCACGACCTTGCCGCTCTCCGGGTGGTTACCGAGAGCGCGGGGCAGCGCGAGCAGTTGCTGCGCGACCACGAGATCGATGGTGCGCGGGTCCATGTTCTTCGGGATCGATACGCGCTTGGGCTTCTTCTTGCCGTCGACGAACTCGCCGAGCTGCATGTAGTGACCGAAGCGGCCGTGCATCACGTAGATCTGCTCGCCAGTCTCCGGGAACGTGCCGAGCGGCTTGTTGTTCAAGGAAGCACGACCGATGAGGTCGTCGATCATCTCCTTGGTGACGTCCGCCGGAGCGGTGTCGTCGGGGAGCGAGACAGTCTTCTTTTCGGTCTCGGTCGAGCCGTAGTCCACGTAGGCGCCGTAGCGGCCAACACGGATCAGGTACGGGGCGGCCCGTGGCGAGTCGATGGTGCACATCTCGCGCGCGTCGAGCGCCGCGCCGCCTTCGACGCCACCGAGCAGCTCCTTGCGGTAGAACGAGTCGAGGTAGTCGAGCGCGCTCTTCCCCTCGGCGATCTCGTCGAGGCGCGCCTCCATGTCGGCGGTAAAGGTGAGATCGACGACGTGCTTGAGCGCTTCCTCGAGCAAGCGCGTCACCGCCACACCGATGAACGTCGGGATGAGCTGCTTGTTTTTGGCGAGGACGTAGCCGCGGTACTGGATGGTGTCGATGATGGACGCATAGGTCGAAGGGCGACCGATGCCTTCCTTCTCGAGGGCCTTCACCAGGGTCGCTTCGGTGTAGCGAGCGGGCGGCTTGGTCTCGTGGCCCAGAGCTTCGAGTGACTGGCAGCTGGCGCCGTCCCCCTCTTTCATGGCCGGGAGCTGCGAGCCTTGATCATCGAGCGCTTCGTCGGGGTCGTCGGAGCCCTCGACATAAGCGCGGAAGAAGCCGGGGAAGACCACCTCTTTGCCACTGGCGCGGAACTCGGCGACGTCGCTTTGGGTGCCCTGTGGGCGCTGATAGGGCGCGGGCACGGTGACTTCGAGCTTGACCGTGGTGAACGAGAGCTTGGCCTCGGCCATCTGGGTGGCGACGGTGCGCTTCCAGATCATCTCGTAGAGCTTGGCCTCGGGACCGTCGAGCTTGAGCTCCTCGGCCGTCGCCATCGACGAGCCGGCGGGGCGGATCGCTTCGTGCGCTTCCTGCGCGCCCTTGCTCTTGGTGCTGTACTGGCGTGGCTTCTCGGAGAGGTACTCGCGCCCATATTTGCGCTCGACCAGAGACCGCGAAGCGGTGATCGCCTCTTCGGAAAGGTTGGTCGAGTCGGTACGCATATAGGTGATGAAGCCGTTCTCGTAGAGGCGCTGCGCCACCTGCATGGTGCGGCGCGCCGAAAGGCCCAGCTTGCGGTTCGACTCTTGCTGCAGGGTCGAGGTGGTGAACGGCGGTGACGGCGATCGTGTCTGCGAGCGCGTCTCGACGCTCACGACCTTGAAGTCGCGGCCGCGGAGCTTCGCTTCGAGCTCGCGCGCCTGCGTCTCGGAGAGCAGAAGCACGTTGGCTCCCGCTGTGATCTTACCGGTCGACTCGTCGAAGTCTTTGCCCGTGGCGAGGCGGACACCACCCAGCGAGATGAGCTGCGATTCGAAGGGCGTCTTGCTCTTCTCGAGCATCGCCTTTACGTCCCAGTAGGTTCCCGAGACGAACGCCATACGCTCGCGCTCGCGCAACACGAGCAAGCGCACCGCTACCGACTGGACGCGGCCCGCCGAAAGCTTCGGCTTTACCTTCTTCCACAAGAGCGGACTGACCGTGTAGCCCACCAGCCGGTCGAGGATGCGGCGGGTCTCCTGCGCCTGCACCAGCTGCTCGTCGATGGCGCGCGGCGAAGCCAGGGCTTTCTGGATCGCCTCTTGGGTGATCTCGTGGAACACCATGCGCCGGATGGGCACCTTTGGCTTGAGCACCTGCACGAGGTGCCACCCGATTGATTCACCCTCGCGGTCTTCGTCGGTCGCGACGAAGAGCTCGTCGGAGTCTTCGAGAGCTTTCTTGAGGTCGGCGACGACCTTCTTCTTTTCAGGCTGGATGATGTAGACCGGCGCGTAGCCGTTATCGACGTCGACGCCGATACGGGCCCACGGCTTCGATTTGACCTCTTTGGGTATCTGGTCAGCCGACGCGGGGAGGTCGCGCACGTGACCCATCGACGCCTCGACACGGTATTCTTTGCCGAGGAACTTGCGGATGGTTTTCGCCTTCGTGGGCGATTCGACGATTACGAGCTTCAGACTTACCGCCATTTAGGACAACCCGTTGAGCACGACTTCCGGCGCGGTTGCAAGGGGCGGGTCTCAAGCCGATGGCGGAACTTCAACGCCGAGCGTGTGGAAATCGGACTGAAACTGCGAGTACCGAACATGGGTGACCACGCTCGGTGAGCGCGGTCGCGTCACCGGTGGAGCGCGTGGCTCGTGGTCTAGACATGCCCAAAAAGCTTCGCTTTTGTGGGCAGCTCCGTCGACCACGGAAGCTAGCCGTCGCTTGCCTTCTTCAAGTAGCCAAGCGCGGTGAGCTTGTCGACGATCTTGTCGATGCTCTGGCGCACCGTTTCTTGCCCGGTATGCACCACGACCTCGGGATTCACCGGCGCCTCGTAGGGGTCATCGATCCCCGTGAAACCCTTCAGCTCGCCAGCGCGAGCCTTCTTGTAGAGGCCTTTGACATCGCGTGCTTCGCAGACCTCGAGGGGGGCGTCGACGAACACCTCGATGAAATTGCCGACCGTTTTGCGGACCTCATCACGCACCGCTTTGTACGGGGAGATGACGGCCGCGATGACCGTTCCGCCGTGGCGGGTAATCTGCGAAGCGACGTAGCCCACGCGGCGAATGTTGGCGTCGCGGTCTTCCTTGCTGAAGCCGAGACCCTTGGACAGGTGGGTGCGGATCTCGTCGCCGTCGAGGATGGTGACGTCCCGGCCCACCGCGAGCAGACGCTGCTCGAGGCCATGCGTGATCGTGCTCTTCCCGGCGCCCGACAGGCCCGTGAGCCAGATGGTGACCCCCTGCGCGTACTTGGGCGGGCTCGTCTCCGCTAGAACGGCCGCGACCTCGGGACGCGTAAACCAGGTCGGTAGTGGCCGGCCCTTGGCCAGATAGTCGTCGCGGACCTGTGTGCCGCTGATGTCGGCGGTCGGCTCCCCAGCTGGCACTTCGTTCACGGGAACGTAGGTATCCTTGTTGGGCAAGTACACCATCATCTGGAACGGGACGATCCCAACTCCGAGCTCTTTGGCGTGCTCGAGAGCCAGCTCCTGCGCGGCATATGGACCGTAGAACGGCTTGCCATTGCTATCGTTGCCCGGGCCCGCATGGTCGCGGCCGACGATGAAGTGGGTTGCGCCGTGGTTGCGCCGGATGATGGCATGCCAGAGCGCTTCGCGCGGTCCGGCCATACGCATGGCGAGCGGTAAGAGCCCGAGGACGATCTCACGCGCCGCGTAGTGATGCTGAGCGAGCGCCTGGTAGCAGCGGACGCGGGTGTAGTGGTCGACGTCGCCGGGCTTCGTGAGTCCGACCGTTGGATGCAGCAGCAGGCCCGCGCCAAGCTCGCGAGCTGCGCGCTTGGTGATTTCTTCGTGGGCGCGGTGCAGCGGATTGCGCGTCTGAAAGGCGACAGTCTTGGTCCAGCCGCGCTGCGCGATGGCGGCGCGAACGTCCTTGGGGGTCAAGCGCAAGTCAGTAAAGTCGAAGTGCGCCGGGGTTTGCATGACCGTGAGCGGACCGCTGACATAGCGGCTACCTTGCCGCCCAAGTGCTTGCACGCCAGGGTGCTTCTCGTCGGTGGTGCCGAGCACTGCCCGCGCTTCGGCCACTGGGTCGTAGTCGTAGATCTCGCGCACGTTAATGACGGCGAGCGCGTTACCGACGGTGTCGCAGAGGGCCACGTCTTCGCCTTCGACGAGTGCGAAGTCGCGGCTCACGGGGAGGGTGACCGGAATCGGCCAAAGCGTCCCGTCCGCAAGGCGCATCTCGGCGCAGACCCGCTCGTAATCTCTCTTCCCCATGAAGGTCGTCAGCGGGGAAAAGCCCCCGGTCGCAAGCAGCTCGAGGTCGCAGGCGGCACGCTCGCCCAGGGTAAGGCGCTTCATGCGGCGCGTGTCTTTGGCGTCGGAAGTCAGAAGCGAGACGAGTTTTCCACCGTAAGGCTCAATCATGGACGCGTCATTACCGCGAGGCGTCGGCTTTGCAAAGACGCGAACCGTTTCTCCGATCGGCTGTCCGGCGCTTCATGTGTCACCCTGGTTCCGCTGCCTTTGCCTTCCTTGCCGGCTCGCATGTCCGCTCACTTGCGTCACGCGAGGTTTCTCCCGCATGTTTGCTGCGATGATCTTCGACATGCTGATCCGCGGGGGGACCTGCGTGACTCCCAGTGGGTCCGCCATAGCGACAATCGGCATTCGCGACGGCAAGATCGCGGCTATCGGCGAGTTCAAGGCCGCAGCGGCGAGCGTTGTCGTCGAAGCGCGGGGCCTGCACGTTCTGCCCGGGGTCATCGACTCGCAGGTCCACTTTCGCGAGCCGGGTCTCACACACAAAGAGGATCTCGAGACAGGTACCCGCGGAGCCATCTTGGGTGGCGTCACCGCGATTTGCGAGATGCCGAACACCAAGCCGCTGACGCTCACAGAGGCCGATCTCGCCGACAAGCTCGCGCGCGCCCAAGGGCGAGCCTGGTGCGACTACGCGTTCTTCATCGGGGGCTCGGCGGCGAACGTCGAGCAGCTCGGGCGGCTCGAGGTGTTACCCGGTTGCGCCGGCGTCAAGGTGTTCATGGGGAGCTCGACCGGTGATCTCCTGGTTCCGGATGACGAGACGCTCGGACGCATTTTGCAAAACGGTCATCGCCGCGTCGCCATCCACGCCGAGGACGAGCCGCGGCTCACTGCCCGCAAGGCGGGAGTCAAAGCGGGAACGCACGTGCGCGAGCACTGCAACGTTCGCGATGTCGAAACGGGACGCCTCGCGGTCGAGCGCCTCATGCGACTCGCCGTCCAGCATCATCGCCGCGTCCACGTGTTGCATGTCACGAGCGCCGAAGAGATGGAGCTCTTGGCGCAGCGGCGCGACCTCGCGACGGTCGAGGTCACCCCGCAGCACCTCACGTTCACCGCACCCGAGGCCTACGAGGCGCTCGGGACCTACGCGCAGATGAATCCGCCGATTCGCGAGCTTCGGCATCGTGAGGCCTTGTGGCACGCCGTCAATAGCGGCCTCGTCGACGTGCTGGGCTCCGATCATGCCCCGCACACGAAGGAAGAAAAAGCCAAGCCCTATCCGGAGAGTCCCTCCGGCATGACCGGCGTCCAGACCCTGGTTCCCGTGATGCTCGATCACGTGGCGGCCGGTCGCCTGACGTTGCAGCGTTTCGTCGACCTCGCCTGTGAGGGCCCCGCTCGCGCCTTAGGACTCATGAGCAAGGGGCGGATCGCGCGGGGTTACGACGCCGACTTCACGCTGGTCGACCTGAAGGTCAAGCGCACCATCGAGAGCAACGCCATCGCGAGCCGCTCCGGTTGGACCCCCTACGACGGAAAACGTGTTGTCGGATGGCCAGTTGCGACCATTATCCGGGGCCGGGAGGTGATGCGTGATGGGGCTGTCATTGGGTCACCGATTGGGCAAGCGCTTCGCTTCTAATGGCTTAGCCAGCGGGTCAGGGCGCGTGTAGGTCCGAATGCGGTTTAGCTTCCCGCCAGCGACCGTGAAGGCAACGACCCATGACAGTGACAGCAATCGGCCAGGCTGACGAAGCATCGAAGACTATTGGCAAAAACGTTCGCAGCGCCGCTGTCGATGAGTTCGGCGTTTCTGATGGCGAGAAGGCCATGCTTGCCCGCGATAAGGTCGGCGCCGAGAACGCTCGCATTGCCGCGGCAGACGACCAGGCGCGTCGTGGCAAGGCCGCCGTGGCGAGCCACGTGACGCGTGCCCCGACCGTCCCCATCGAGCACGCGACGACCGGTGAGCAATATTCTGTCGCTGCCCTCGAGGGCAAAGTTCGGGCATAATTCATCGGTCGAGGAGCAGCACGATGGCAGTGGAGCGCGTTGGTCGACCCGAGCAAGAGCAAACCGACCGTCGACTGTCGACGGAAGATCGGCACGAGCTGCTCGCGTTCGAAAGCAAGGAGACCCGCGAGCTGGCCGTTCGCCGCATGACGGAAAGCCGCGAAGCCCAGTCGGGCGAGGCGCGCACCACGCAAGCCGTTGACGACGCAAGCCGCCACAACGCGCAGCGCGGCGCCGAATGGCAAGACTACGCGGAGCGCAATGCGCAGGCCGTGCCGGTCAGTGTCGCGCAGCTTGCTGCCCAGCAGGCGACGCGTGCCGAGCAGGATACCAACGTCGAGCGGGTCGGTGAGGCATCCGAGAGCAACTCAGCGCGACATGAGGCGCAGCGCGAAGCAGTCCGCCGGCAGGCCGAGCAGCAAATGACCATCGCCGACATACAGGCTGACATGTTGCGACGCTCCGGTCTCGTTCGCGGCTAGCGCACCGTCGACCAGGCGAGCGCTACCCAGCCCGCAAGAAACGCCACACCACCGACGGGTGTCACGGCGCCGAGTACCCGCACTCCCGAGAGCGCGAGCGCGTACAGGCTCCCCGAAAAGAGAAGTAGTCCAGCAACGAAGGCCCAGCCAGAGAAGCTCAGGGCACCGCTTGGATTGCGATCGGCCAAGATGCCGACCCCCAACACGGCCAAAGCGTGCACCAGGTGGTAGAGCACGCCGGTTTGGTAGACCGATAGCATGTCTGGTGCCAAGCGCTCGCGCAGGGCATGCGCTCCAAATGCACCAAAAGTGACGGCGAGTAAGCCAGCGAGGGCACCAACGCGTATGAAAATCATCGCTGTAGGCTGCACGCCCGCGTGGGGCGTGTCCACCGAAGGGTGGACGCCGCTTGCCGAAGCAAAACGAAGACCCCCACCACCATTGAAACAGGGGGGCCAACGGAGTCACCGCCATGACCGCCATCCATGCCAAGCCTCAGGGTATGCGAGCCCAAGGAGCGGGAGCAGCCGCCACAGGGGCGCAGACCACCGCCAATGCCGCCAACATCAAGCGTCCTCCGGATGACGGCCGCGACCAAGATTCGGTAGTCAGGCGCACGCGCAGCGATGACAGAGCGCTGCGCACTATCGGCGAGACCAATCGCTTCGACAACGTCGACAGGAACCGCGCCGAAGGCCAAGATGAGGACCGGAGGAACCTGACCACAGCGGACCTGCTGCGGAGACAGAACAACATTCGCATTTGACCCAAGCGTCAGACGTCGTTCGGAAATTGCGCGCCGTCTCTGAACCGGCGGCGCGCGTTGCCTTGCTTGCCGAGCTCGCTGCAACCGCTTCAGCGGACGTCGCGGTCAGCGTTCTCGAAGACATCGGCCGTGCTGCTTTGGGGCGCGAGCCGGTCGCCAGTGAGATCGTCCTCAGTCTCATGCGGCCCGCCAGCGTCCTCGTCGACGAGGTGCGCTGCTCGTTGCTCGCCGATTTGGCTCGCGAGAGCCAGGCCGTCGTGGCGCTGCAGTGGCTCTGGTCCGCCAACGAAGCCCGGGCAGCCGCCAAGAGGCGCGAGAGTGCCGACACACAGGGGCTCGTGGATCGGACGCTCGCGTCGATGACTCTCGGGGAACGGCGGGCCCTGGCGCGCCGGGCGACCCGTGACCAGATCATGCGGCTGGTCGGTGACCCAGACGCGGTGGTCGTGACGCACGTGCTCAATAACCCGCGTGTCACCGAGGCGAACGTCCTCGCCATGTGCAGCAAGCGGCCGACCGTGACCACGGCGCTCGAGGCGGTCATCGACGCTGCAGCGTGGAGCCGCAGGCTGCCGGTACGCATCGCTCTTGCGCACAACCCTCACCTCGCCGTTCACGCGGCGGTGCCTTTGCTCGTCACGTTGCCGACGAAGTCCATCGGCAAGCTTCGAGATGACGAGGCCTTGTCGCCGTCATTGCGCCTGGCGGCGAGCCGCATCTGCGAAGCGGCGCGCGCCGCTAATTCGTCTTCGTAACGCTCAGCGTCGCGACGGCGCCGTCCGCTTCGGCAAACCGCTTGTCGATACGTGCACGGGTCTTGGCAAACTGCGGATGCAGGTCCTTGTTGAGTCGCACGACGAAGGTGCCGTGCACCTTGTCTGGCTCGAGCGGATGATCGCCCGAGTCGCGGATCTCGTAGTGGAGGTGAGGCGCGCTCGAACGGCCAGTGTTGCCGACCGTACCGATGGCAGCGCCCAGCGCGAGCTGCGCGCCGGCCTTGACGTTCTTGTTGATGGTGTCGAGGTGCAGGAAGCGCACGAGGCGTCCACCAGAGACAGCGACCTCCACGCAGCGGCCGTTGACGCGATTCCAGTTCACTCGCGTCACACGTCCAGCGAAGGGGAGGCGAACCGGCGAGCCTGTCGGTGCCTTGAAGTCCATGCCGGCGTGGCGGCGATTGCCGCGGCCTGGATCGACGCGCTCGGTGATCTGCGTGTAACGTGACACCGGGCTATTCTTGATGCCCGGCTCGATGAGCGTGCCGTTCTCGTCATAGAAGCGCTGCACGCCGTTCTCGTCGGCGTAACGGTATGCGGTGAGCGCGAGCTCTTGTCCGCGATAGGCGAGCGCAACCAGCTCTTGTTGGGTCTCGCCCTGCTCGTAGAGGAGCGTCATGCGATCGCCGCGCTGCGCGTGGCGGATGAAGTCGCCGCGCCAGCGCATGAGGCGGGCGATCTGGGCGGCGAGCTCGGAGGCGTCCTTGCTGGGAAGCGCGCGCTGGAGCGTGGCTTCGATGGAACCTTCGACCGTCATCGTAATGCTTGTCGGCGGGGGGATGGCCGCAGAGACGGTGGCATAGGCGAGGAAAGCAACCAGCATCGTTCGACCTTAGCAGGAGCGATCGTCGGTTCGCGAGTAACCGGCTGTAACCCGGCACGAATTCCGAGTAAGGGCCCCCTCGGCACCGTCTGCGAGATTGACAACCCAGCGCGATTGTTGCGTGAGTCCAGCGCCATGTTTGTCGCGCATCTGCGCTTCGCCCTCGCGGCCTTCCTGACCTTCTTCTGGAGTAGCCTCACGCTGCTGCTCTGTCCCTTCGGGCCGCGCCGCGCTTGGCTCATCACGCGGACGCGTTGGGGCAAGACAGTCATGGCCGCGCTGGGTATCGATTGGGAGATTCAGAACGCCGAGCGCTTGCGGAACCCGGCCGTGTTCGTATCGAACCATCAGAGCTTCCTCGACATCGTGCTGCTACCGGCCATCTTGCCCCCAGAGGCGGTGTTCGTCGCCAAGCGCGAGATCCGCCGGGTGCCCGTGTTTGGAATCGCGTTTGCGACGAGCGGCGGTGTGATGATCGACCGCCGTAATCCGCGGGGCGCCATCGCGAGTATCAGGGAGGCCGTCGCGACACTCCCGAAGGACTGGTCGGTCGTCATTTTCCCGGAGGGCACCCGTTCGAAGACCGGGGAGCTCAAGGCGTTCAAGAAGGGCTGCATCCACGTCGCGCTCGCGACCCGCTATCCGATCGTGCCCATGGCCGTACACGGTGTTCGCGAGCTGACTAGCACGCCGGGCTGGTGGCCGCGTTGGCTGCCGTCGCCTGGGACAGTTCAGATCTCGATTGGAGAGCCCATTTCGACCGTCGCCTGGACGCCAGAGGGCCTCAACGAGCAACTCGCTGCGGTTCAAACAGCGGTCGGAGTGGAGCTTTCGCGGGCTCGCGCTGCTTGGGCGAGGTCGACCGAAAAGAATCGACCTGTATCCTCCCACATCATGGAAACTCAGAGCCGCCCCGAGTAGAGTTTCGCTGTGCTAGCAACATTCGCGTTCTTGGCCGTTTCGCAGACGGTCTCCCTCCCGCCTGTCATGCCGGTCGCCGATGTGAAAGCGGGTCAAAAAGGTGTCTGCCTCACCGTCTTCCAAGGCGATCAGGTCGAGCCGTTCCCGTTCACGGTGCGTGGCACCATGACGAATTTCCTCGGCCCCGACCGCGACGTCGTGCTCATCAGGCTCGAGGGCGAAAAAGCCGAGTTCACCGGTGTCGTCGCCGGCATGAGCGGCAGCCCCTGCTCGATTGACGGCAAGCTGGTCGGCGCGCTGGCGTATTCGTTCTCGACCTTCGCCAAGGAGCCCATCGCCGGCATTACGCCCATCGGCGACATGCTCAACGTGATGAAGCTCAAGGCTCAAGACAGGCCGTGGCGGCTCGAAGGTGAGCCCGTGCGCTCCACCGAGTGGAAGGCGATGCGTGACGGTACGACGGTGGCCGCCAAAACGAACAGAACGACGGAGCTCGCGCCCATCGCGACCCCGTTGTCCATTTCGGGCGCGCCGCAAGCAGTGATCGATCATTTCGAGCCCTGGCTTGCGAGCAACGGCTTCATGGCGATGGCGGGCGGCTCCGCTGGAAAAAACACGAAAGCCGTGCCTCTCGTTCCCGGCGGCGCGGTCGCGGCGATCCTCGTGCGGGGCGCCGTGAACATCGCCGCAACCGGTACGGTGACCTCGGTCGAAGGCAACGAGGTGTTGGCGTTCGGGCATCCGTTCTTCGGTGCCGGCGCGGTCTCGATCCCGATGGCAAATGCCTTCATCGTCAACACCATGGCGTCGCAGCAACGGTCCTTCAAAATGGCGATCCCAGGCGCGACCCTCGGCGAGGTCACGCAGGACCGGCTGACGGCGATTGGTGGCTACATGGGGGGAGTGCCCTCGATGGTACCTGTCACCGGCGCTATCGCGACCCCGCAGGGCCCAGCGAAGTTCGATCTCGAAGTAGCGCGAGACATCGAGCTCACGCCACGCTTCGTAGCCATGGGCATCGCCGCGGCGCTTGGAGGGCGCGTCGATGCCAGCGAGCGCGGCACCATGCGCTTCAACGGAACGATCGACATCGAAGGCATGCAGCCCATCGTCGTGAAGAACGTGTATTCCGCGCAGCGCGACGGCTCGCTCATGACCTCACCAGCCATCGACATGGCCATCGCCTTTGCCAGCATGTGGCAGACCCCTTTCGGCCCGCCTCCGAAGATGAAGCTCTCCATCGACGCGCAGCTCAACCCCGAGCCCATCGAAGAGACCATCGAAGACGTGAGCCTCGGGCAGCAGTCGATCGAAGCGGGCAAGCCCGTCGAGATCGCGGTGCGTCTGCGTCGCTACAACGGACCCGTGACCTACGAGAAGTTCGTCGTCAATGTGCCGCGTTCGTGGGTCGGCGACGAGGTCGATATCATCGCTTGTGGCGCGGACCTCGCGGAGAGGGTGAGCGACGAGGTCTCGGGTGATCCGCGGCCCAATCGTTTGCAGGACATCGCCAAGGCCTTGAACGCACGACGCACCGACGGGAACCTCTACTTGATGGCCGTACGCGACGGCGCCGGCCTTCGTGCCGACGTCGAGGTCATGCCGTTCATCCCCCCGTCGGCCGTTGCCACCTTGTCAGGCGACTCCAACGTTCAGCGTCGCTCACGCGGTCTCGCCTGGGAGGAGCGCCGCTCCCGCCCTGGTACCGTCAGCGGCGGCGCCATCACCCAGCTCAAAGTCGTTGCACCCTGAAGCAGTGTTAGTCGCCCCGCTCCATCAAGCGGGCGCGAAGAGGCATCCCCGATGAAATTGAAGGTCTTGGCGGTCGTTGCCGCTATTACGTACACCGGCAGTGCTCGTGCCGAGGGCACCCGATTCTACAACCTCGAAGGATTCGGAAGCTTCCTCGATGGCAATCCCGAGAGCACCGCGGTCACCGAGGACGGCCTCATTACCTTGCCGCCCATCGCGCGTGAGCGTTTCTCCGATGCTTCGGTAAGCTTTACGGCCGCGACTGCCAAAGGCGATGACGTCATCGTCGCCAAGTCGGGCGGCGGGATTGTCCTCGCCATCGACAAGGCCGGCAAATCCCGCGAGATCGCAAAGCTCGAGGGCGGTGTGGTCACGGCGCTCCTGTCGACCGACGATGGTTTGTTCGCCGCGACTGGCCCCGGAGCGAAGATTCACAAGCTAGACGGCAAGGGTAAGTCGACGGTCTATTATAGCGGAGAGGTCGGCTACGTCTGGTCGATGACAGAGGCCCCAGGCGGCGGGCTCTACGTCGCGACCGGGGACCCCGGCAAAGTTCTCAAGGTCAAAGACGGCAAAGCAACAGAGCTCTTCGCCTCGGAACAGACGCATCTACGTTCCATCGCTTTCCAAAAGGGGCTCGGTATCTTCGTGGGTGGCGGCGAGCGAGGCATTCTCTTCCGCAGCGCTGACGGCGAGAAGGACTTCCGTGCGCTCTTCGACAGCGGGCATCCGGAGATCACCTCGGTCGTCGTGCGCGATGGGTATGTGTACGCCGCTGCGGTGAGCGGAGCCGAAGCCCTGGCCTCGGACGATGGCGACGGCCCACGAAAGGGCAAAGGTCCCACGGTGCGAAGTCAGCTCGTGCGTGTTGGGATGAACGGTGCCTCCGAGACGCTCGCAGGCTCCAACGACGAGGCGATCTTCGCATTGGCCATCGACGGGCAGGGGAACGTCATCGTGGCGACGGGCGCTTCGGGGCGCGATGACCCGCGCGGCCGCCTTTATTCGGTGGCGCCGAAGAATCGTGAGATCAGCATGATTTACCAGGCGAAGTCGCGTCGCATCACGCACCTCGTCGACCTTGGTAAGGGAAGCATCGCCGCGGTGGCGAGCGCGGGTGGCCGCGTCATTCAGGTCACGGGTCCGACAGCGACGAAAGGCGAGTTCTTCACTGTCGCCTACGATGCTGGAATCAACTCGAGCTTTGGGACCGTGCAGCTCTTCGGGATCGTTCCGGACAAGACCCGGGCGACCGTCGCGGCGCGTACAGGGCAGACAGCGACGCCCGACGCGACGTGGTCGGCGTGGAGCGCCGAGATACCGTATCCAGGGGGCCAGCGCGCGGACGTTCCCAATGGTCGATTCGTGCAGCTCCGCCTCACGTTGTCGAGCGACGGGAAAGAAGCGCCGCGGGTGAATCGCATGCGCATCGCATATCTGCGCCAGAACCTGCGGCCGTTCGTGCGCGAGGTGGTGGCTCTGCGGAAGGGGGTCGCCTTGATTGGCGTGCCGCGCGAGGAGCAGAAATCGAAGACGGTCTCGCTCGCGGAGAAGGCCTCGGAAGAGATGCGCCGTGGCGAGCAGAACGAGAGCCGCAACCAGGCCTCGCGCGCGCGTCAGATCGAGCAGCGGGGCGCTTTGACCGTGCGCTGGGTCGCCGAGGACCCCAACGGCGACGACCTGAAGTACGACCTCGAGTTCCGCCCCGAGGGCCGCGCCGAATGGCGCACGCTCAACAAGGACCTCGAGGATCCGTTTTACACGGTGCAGTCCGCGCAGCTGCCCGATGGGCACTATCAATTCCGCGTGCGCGCAACCGACGAGCCCTCGAATCCACGCGGCGCCGAGCTCGAAGATCGTCGTGAGAGCACGTCGGTCCTCATCGACAACAGTCAGCCGAAGGTCGAGAGCGTGAAGGTGGCGGTCGACGGCAAGAAAGCGTCAGCAAAGGTGAGCGTCACGGACAACGTGGGCCCAATCGTTGGCGCTGAATACGCGGTGGACGGTGGCGAGTTCCGGCCCATGGCGCCGACCGACGGCGTCCTCGACGGTGCAAACGAGGTCTTCGAGGTGAAGCTCGACAGCCTCGACAAGGGCCCCCACACCTTCACGGTCCGCGTGATCGACGAGGCCGAAAACGAGGGCTTTGGTGAGAGCACGTTTCAGGTGAAATAGCCTCCGCCGTGGGGCTGCACCCACCTTGGTTGCGTTCGGTTTGAGTCCATCTCGCAGAATGGGGTAGCGTCGCGCCTCGTCAAACGGGTCGATACGGAGCCACCCCTACATGAAGCGTCTCGCCGTCGTTCTTCTCTGCAGCGCCGCCATTGCGTGTGGCGGATCCAAAGGTGCCAGCAAAGGGTCTGCCAAAGCGGATGGAGTCAACTCCGACCGTGACGTCGCGGCTTTCGGAGATCGCGCCAAGGACGATGGCGAGCCAGGCTGGGTGAACCGCGGCAGCGCGGCGATCAACGCCGACGGCAAGCGCGTATTTTACGGGGTAGGCTCCGCGTCGGGCATCAAAAACCCATCGCTCTTGCGCTCGACCACCGACAATCGTGCGCGTGCCGAGATCGCCAAGGTCATCGAGGTGTTCAGCGCCTCGCTGATGAAGGACTACCAGGCGTCCACGAACGGCAAAGACGAACAAGCCGTCGAGCAGGCCATCAAGACGTCGGCCTCGGCGTCGTTGAAAGGCGTCGAGATCGTCGACCGCTACATCGGCAACGACGGCACCATGTACGCTTTGGCGGCCTTGGATCTCAAGAAGGCAGCCGAGCTCATCCAGGCGGCGGAGATGTCGGGCGCGGTGAAGAGCTACGTCACCAAGGTCGACACCGACGACATCTTCGACAAACACGGCAAAAAGGCGGACGCACCCAAGCCGCCGCCGAAGGTCGCGGCCACGGAGCAGAGCGGCAAGCCTGACAACGCGCCTGCGCAAACCTCGAGCGACGTGAAGGCGCGTCGTGGCGGCGATGCTCCGGCTTGGGTCGACGGTGAAGACCCACGCTTCTCGTATCGCGAGTACCTCTGCGGCGTCGGTACGGGGCCGACCCGTCCGATCGCCGAGAACGGCTCGTACGCCTCGCTGTCGCGCATCTTCGTGGCGCGTGTGCAGGCTGTCAGCAAAGACTTCATGGGTGCCTATAGCTCGACCGGTGCAAAGCCCCTCGAGACGCAATCCAGCGAGCAGACCACCAAGATCTCAACGGGCAAGGTCTTCAGCGACGTGAAGCTCTATGAGGTCTGGGAGGGCAAGGGCACGACGTACGCTTTGGCCTGCATGGAGCGCGCGAAGGCTTCTGCTTCGCTGCGCGACCAGATCGCGCAGCTCGACCAAGCCATCGGCAAACACATGGACTCCGCCAAGACGAACGACAAGCAGGTGCAACTCAAGGAGCTCTCACGCGCGCTCGACGCCATGGTGCAGCGCGAGTCGTTGAACGGCGAGCTGCGTATCGTTGACAGCGACGGTGTCGGCATCGCGGGCGAATATTCGCACGTCGACGTCGCGGCGGCCCTCGAAGACGTACAGACCGCGCTCAAGGTCGGCGTCGCTGCGGACGGTCCCTACGCTTCTGATTTCCGCACCGCTCTCGTCCAAGGGCTCACACAACGTGGCTACGAGGTCAGCGAGCCTGACGGTGACTCGACCGGGCTCGACGTCATGATCACGGCCAACATCCGCATCGAAGATGGTGGCAAGGGCACCGGTAGCGCGGCCGCCATCTCCTTCGCGCGCGGCGTCGTACAGCTGGATGTCAAGAACGTCGCGAAGAAGAAGTCGATCGCCGCGATGAACGAGAGCCGCAAGGAAGGCCATCGCTCGCGCGAAGAAGCAGAGCGTCGTGTGGTGCGGCAGCTCGGCAACGAGCTCGTCAACAAGGTCGGCGCCAAGATCGACGACGCCATGAAGGGCCGCTAAGTCGAGGCGATGCGAGGAGGCGGCGCGGCAGTTGATCCGCGCCGCATATCCACCATATAGGGTGCGGAAAAGGATGGGCGCGATGAAGCAGGTCGGACAGGGACAGGTTGCAGTTCCGAAGAACTGGGAAATGCGGGTGCAGCTCACGTACATCGAGCCAGCCGACACGCTGAAGGTGCCGCTTGCCCTTCAGACGACCCAAGCCAAGCCGCGTGCCAATATCGTCGTCTCGCGTGTGCCGGCCACGAGCCCAAGCCCCGAAGCCGCGATGAACGAATTTTATCAGCAGACCGCCCAGGCTGTTCCTGGCCTCAAGCGGATGAACCAAGAAAACTTCAAGTTCGTCGATGGCGGCGAGGGCATTGCCTTGACTGTCAGCTTCCACGCCACGCCTCAGGTGCGCCTGGTGCAGAAACACGTGTTCCGTATCGATGACGAGGTCCTTACTCAGCTCGTCGCCACGGTGGACGAGCCGCGTATCAGCGAGCTCGACTCGACGCTCGGCGACATCATGAAGTCGTTCAAGCCCTGATCTGACGCGGCGATTCATGTCGGGGCCCCGTGCTAGGCTGAATGCATGGGGTTGCCCGCCCGCACAACGACGCTGCGCATCTTTCCGTCCCGGGCAGCGCTCGAGCACGCCTTGGTCGACGCTGCGGGAGCCGACGCGCTCGTCGCCGAGGGCTTCGTTACGTTTTCTGGTCTCGCCGACCTCTTGGCCGGTGGGGCGCGTCTAGCCGCCGGTAGCGTCGTCATTCGCATGCTCGTGCGAGAGGTCATGTTGCGTGGCCCCGAGCACTTCCAGCGCTTTGCGCACGACCCCATTGCGGTGCGGGCGGTGCATGGTGCTCTCCTCGAGCTGCGGACGTGCGGCTTGACCGGCTCGGTCCTTTCGAAGGCGAAGAAAAAGCTCTCGGGCGAGCTGGATGAGCTCGTCGACGTGCTCATCGCCTACGAGGCGCTGCTCGCCCAGAAGCGCCTCATCGACGACGCCGACAAATGGCGCGACGCCGTGCTCGCAGTCGCCAAGGGTGACTTGCCGCCCCCGCTCGCCGAGGTCCGCGAGGTCATCGTCGAGGGCGATGCCGATCTGTTCGGGAGCCGCGGAGATCTGCTGAGGGCGTTTGCCGCGCGTGGCCACGAGGTCACCGTGCGCATTCCCTACGACTCCGATCTGCCCGCTGACTTCAGCTGGAGCGAGGCCTCGCTCGCGGTCATCGAGAAGACCGCGCAGCAGAGCGCTCACCTCGAGGTCGTTCATGACCCCCGACCGCTCGTCGCCACGCCGCGTGTCCTGCATGTGCCAGAGCCAGCAGAGCAAGCCCGGCGCGTCGCTGCGACGGTTGCCGCGTGGCTTGCCGAGGGAGTTCCAGCGGACGGCATTGCGGTCGCGACTCCAGATCCCGACGGGCTGGGCGAGCTCATCGCCGAGGCCATGCAGCGCTTTGGGGCACCCGCGCACACGCGTCGTGGGCTCCCGGCGGGGCGGGTACGGCGTGTCTCGGCGGTCATCGCTGCGGTCGGGCTGGGTGTTGGTGGCTACCGACGTGAAGAGCTCATCGACGCCTGGCTCGCGCTGGGCGAAGCGGTAAACGGCCACTCGCCACAGCGGGTCGCCCGCGAGGTACGCGCGGCCGGGGCTCGCTCGCCCGCCGTGCGCGACTACCGTGACGCTCTCACCGCTAAAGCGCATACACGTTTCGGTGGCGCTGGTGCTGGCGCGGAGCGCGCCGAAGCCTACGCCTCGGCCATCGAGGCCTTCATGCTGCGTTGGAGCGAGCCTGCGAAGGCGCCGTCCTTGCGGCGGCAGCTCGCAAGCCTCGTTGCCCTCGTCGAAGACGTCCGTCGGCGTCCTCCGCAGCGCGCCGATCTCGACGACGATGAGGGTTTGACCGCCCTCGCCGATGTCCTAGGCGATCTTGCGGCTGGCGCGCGACTGCTGGGCGACGATGCCCCCGCGTTCGCTGCCGATGAGTTGCACGCTTGGCTCATGGCGCTGGCCGCCGAGCGGCGCTTGCCCGCTCTCGGCAATCGCGCCGGTAGTGTGACCATCGGCACTCTCGATGACCTCGTGGGTGCCGCCTATCAATGTGTGGTCATTGCCGGGGTCGACGGAGAGGCCTTTCCACGCCGTGTGCGCCCAGACGTCATTCTCACCGACGCCATGCGCGATGAGCTCAACCGCACCTTCGGTGTCCGTTTGTTGCAAAGCGCCCCCATCGACGGCCGGCCGGCCCTCGAGAACGATGCGCGCGATCGCTGGCTGTGGCGCGAAGCGTTGGCTACCGCGCGCCGTCAGGTCGTCGTGACTTACGGCGTACGCGAGGGTGCCGAAAAAGACGGTCGCTGCGACATGGTCAATGACCTGCTCAAGATGCGCGGTCTTTCGCCCGAGACCCCGGTTCCTACGTACGCTGAGGCGGCGCTGATAGCGCCTGCCCAGGTCCTCGAGCTCGTCGCCTTCGGCTCGGTTGCACCCGGACCCGGCATTGCGCCGGCACCGACCGTCGCAGCGCGGGCAGCCCGCGACGTCTGCGATAGCGAGAGCGTGAGCTGGGTTGCTCGCCGCGCAGCGCACGAGGGTGCGGCGAGCACTGGCCGTTTGCCGGCGGCGCTCGCCGCCGACGACCGCGCACGCCTTGCGTCTCTCGTGTTCGAGAGGCCGCTCTCCGTCTCCAGCCTCGACGCACTCGGGCGCTGCGTCTATCGTCACTTCGGCAAGCACTTATTGAGACTCTCCGATGACCAGCCCCCAGGTCTTGCTCCTGACGGGCGTGAAGACGGCCTCGCCGCTCACGAAGCGCTTCGCTACGTCTACGCCGACATCGTCGCGAACGGCGGGCTCGCGGCTGCGCGCCGTGACGTTGACGCGACCATGCAGCGCGCTGCACGCGTCTTCGCTGCTAAACGTGTCGAAATTCTCCGCGAAGTGCCAATCCATCCGGCGATGGTCGAAACGGCGCTGGCGCAAGCCTGGCGTAGCGTCGTCGTCCAGCTCAATAAAGACCTCGATCCCCGTCGCGAGCACGAGCCGCTCGAGCTCGAGTACGCTTTTCGCGACGATAAAGCGCTTCAACTCAAAGACCCGAATAGCGACCGCGAGCTGACGGTTGTCGGCAGCATCGACCGGGTCGACCGTGCACCACAGCTCTTGGTGACGCTCGACTACAAGAGCACCGCGCCAAAGTTCGAGCCAGGGCGACATTTTCAGCTCGCGATGTATGGGGCGGTCGTCGCGCGCGACTTCGCGAGAGGCGAGCGCCTTACCGCCGCTTGGCGCCAGCTCGGCGACGGCGAAGAGAAGCGCGACGCGGCGGTGTTCGGGGGCGCCGATGCGTGCGACGTGGCGACGTTTCAGGCGACGCTCGACGCGACCCTTTGGCCGCGCGTCGATCGACTCCTGGCTGGCCGCCTCGAGCCGGATCCAGCCCCAGCGACGATCTGTGATGTCTGTGAGATGCGGCGCTTGTGTCGCGCGCGTGAGCTCGACACCGAAGACCTCGACGACGTCGAAGGCGAAAGCGCATGAGCGGCATGACCCATCGCTTCCTGCGCGCGAGCGCCGGGACAGGCAAAACGTATCAACTGGTCGAGGCCTACGTTGGCCACATCATCGACCGCAACCTGTCGCCCACACAGGTGGTTGCCATCACCTTCACGAAGAAAGCGGCGGCCGAGCTGCGCGCGCGCATTCGCGTGCGACTCATCGAGAAGGGTGTCGATCGCAAGGTGCTCGACGAGCTCGGTCGTGCGCCCATCGCGAACTTTCACGGCCTAGCCCTGCAGATGTTGCAGGGGTTTGGCATTCACGGTGGCTTCACCGATGTGCCGACCATCATGGGCGAGCTCGGCGAAGACGAGCGCATGTTCCGCATTGCGTGCGAAGAGGCATGGTTCGGCGCCCGCTCCGAGAGCCGCGAGGCCTTGACCGCGGTGAGCAAGGACATCCGCTTTTCGGCGCGGGGGCCACAGGGCGAGGGCCTTGTCGACGCCATGTGGGGGGCGGTCGCCAAAGCGAGGGAAGACGATGATCCGCGCCCCCTCTGGGAGCGCTTCGCCGCGCACGATGCGCGGGCCGCGCAGCGCGATGTTCACCAGCGCTGGCTCCGTTTGCGCGACGCGCTAAACGCCAACCGTCTTACCTACGGCAAAAAGACGCAGACGCAAGTAGGCGACTTTCTCCTCCACAAGGTGCCCGCCTTGGGAGACGACCTCGGCGCTTGGGCGGCCGCGTGGCATGCGGCCAACGACGAGCTCAAGGGCGCTCGGCTCAACGACGAAGCTGCCGAGCGCAAGGAGCTCGCCGAGCTCATCGACGAGCCGCTGGCCGAACAAGCCGCGGCAGCGCTCGTGCCTCCCTTGCAAGAGCTCATGCGCTCCGCGTGCGAACGCTATGCCGCGCTGAAACGCGAGACGCGCTCGGCCGATTTCCCTGACCTCATCGAGCAAACGAGTCATGCACTGCTGCACGACGCCGAGCTGCACGCGCGCGTCCGCGACCGTTACAAGGTCATCCTCGTCGACGAGGCTCAAGATACCAACGCAAGCCAACGTCGTTTCGTTCGTCTCCTGGCGGGGCTCGATGGTGCTGTCCGCGATGGCGAACCGGCGACCTTGTTCGTCGTGGGTGATCGTAAGCAGGCCATCTACACGTTCCGTGGCGCTGATCCCGAGGCGTTCAATCGCTTCGCCGACGATCTCGCGGCGCTCGGCTGCCAGATGGACGAGCTCAAGGTCAGTCGTCGTTCGAGCGCCGGTGTCGTAGCGGGCGTCAATCACCTGGGCGCCACCATGCTGACCCCTTACGAGCAGCTTGAGGCGTTGCCGGGCAAGGCTGCAGCCGACGGGCCAGCGCTCGTCTGGCTCACGGCCGACGTTGCCCCTGACGCCAATCGCCATGCGCGGGCCGAGGCCGAGGCCCGTGCCGTGGCCCGCCTCATCCGAGGTGCGGTCGACGCTGGCGCCGAGCCGTCGAGCTTCGCCATTTTGCTGCGCGCCATGGGCAAGTCGCAGAAGTTCACGCGCTCTCTTGCGGCCCTGGGTATCCCATCCGTCATCAGCGGCGGCAGCGGCTTCTACGACCAGACCGAGATCGTCGACCTGATGGCACTGCTCACCTGGCTCGTCGACGGTGAGGCGTATCTCGAGGCGGCTGTCGCCATGCGCTCACCGCTCATCGGATTTTCCGATTCTGCGATGTTGCACCTCTTCGGGACGCGTGACCGGGCGGCGCTTCACGCGCTGCGGCGCGGCGATGCGAGCGGATTCCTATCGACGTACGCACCTGACATCGCGACGGCAAGGTTGGTCGCCCCGGCGCTCAGAGATCTCGTCGATGACGTCGCTACGCTTGGCGCGGGGAGGGCGATCGCGAGGGTTGTCGACCGGCTCGACGTCCGCGCGGCGCTCCTTGCGCTGCCCTTTGGCGAGCAGAAGGTCGCCAACATCGAGCGCTTTGGCGAGCTCGCGTGGGCGCACGAACGCGGCTCGGGTCGCGGCACCTCGCACTTCGTCTTCGAGCAGCGCGACTTCGCTCAGCGCCGCGTCATGGAGCCATTGCGTCCAGTGGGTGCCGCGCGCGATCGCGCTGTGTCCATCATGACGGTTCACCAGGCAAAGGGCTTGGAGTTCGATCACGTCATTCTCGCCGACCTCTCGCATGACCGTAACGAACGCGGCAGTAGCCTCTGGCACGCGCCAGGCGTTGGATTCGTAGTTGCCGCCGAGCGCCGTGGAGCCACGGGCGCGGCCAAGGGAAAGAGCTTGCGCAGTCGCGCCTATCGCGCCGCCCTCGTCGCGCAACGCGACGAGAGTCTCGCCGAGCAGCGGCGCTTGCTCTACGTGGCCGTCACGCGCGCCAAGAAGCAGGTGACCTTCGTTGCGACCGACGACGCGCAGCTGGGTGGCTTCGCGCGGGTGCTGCTCAAGGCCGATGAAGAGCGGGGGCTTGCGCCCTGGAAAGACCGGGCCATCGACGACGGGGTCATGGTGTCGCGTGGTGAAGACGAGCTACCACCCATTCGCCAGCGCGACGATGCGGCGGCGCGACCCGCGGTCGTGGCGCCGGTGGGGCGCGATGCAACAGTACCCGTAGGACAGCTGAGCCTGTTCGGCTCCGCGACGGCCGCGCTCGCCAAACCGTATGTCGACCATCGTGTCAGGGAGCTCCCTGCAGGCACGCGCTTTGCCCTTACCGTGACAGATCTCGAGTCCGCGCTCTCCGAAAGCGCAGGCCCCGCGTGGCACCGGCAGGGCTTGGCGACCGCCAACGGTCGCGCGGGCGATGCGACCCTCGATCCGCTCACCCGTGGTCGCGTGAGCCACATGGTCCTCGCCAACCTCCATCGGGCGGCAGCGCATGGTAGCCGCGACGCGTTCATCCATGCCGAGCTGCGCTTGTGCGGCTACGACCCCGAAGATCCGCGACTTGATGCCGTTCGCGACGACCTCCTGACCTTTCTCACCTCGCCGCTCGGGCTGCATGTCGCTGCCTTGTCCCCGGCCCAGCGTCGTCACGAGATGCCCTTTGTGGTGCCGTTCCGCGTCGAAGGCTACACGGCGACCGTGAGCGGCCAGATCGACCTTCTCTATTGGGACGGAAACGAGCCGGTGATTGTCGACTTCAAGCATGCGCACGCCAAAGCGACCGCAGAAGACGCCTACGCCACCCAGCTCGATGCTTATGCCATGGCCGTTGCCCGTCTATGTGGCATCGACGGGCCCATTCGTGCGCGCCTGGTCTTCCTGCGCGATCGGGCGCAGGTACGGGAACGTCTGGTGACCCATGCCATGCGTGAGCGGCTGACCGGAGACGTGGCCCGCGTGGTCCGCTCACTTGCCACAGTCCCGCAACGCTGAGCGTCATTATGCGGGCGGGCGGGGGCTTGATCATTTCTTGACTGGCAGGCCGCCGGCAGGGACGATGCCAACGGAACTCCACTCGATGACCCTGTTTCCACGCGCGTTGCTGCTCAAGGTCACAGCAGTCTTCCTCGCTCTGGCAGGCTTGGTGTTGGGGTTGCAGGTCGCCAAAGCCGAAGGGGGCGTGCCCGCTTTGCGGCAAGCTTCCATTCTCACGCGCGCGCTTGCTTACGACCGCAACATGAAGGAGCGGGCGGGCGATGGCGTTTCTGTCGGAGTCCTCTACCGCGCCGGTAATGCGGCCTCCGAGAACTGCGCCAACGAGATTCTCCAGGCGTTCAAAGGCCTCGAGAAGTTCGCGGTCCACGGGTTACCCTTCAAAGCGATGCGGGTCGCCTATGACACGGGCGGGTCCATGAAGGACCTCATCCGCAACGAGGGCGTCGATGCCCTGTACGCATGCAATGGGCTCGACAACGAAGTCGACGGAATCGCGGCGCTCGCTCAGGAGCGCAAGATCATCACCATGGGTGCACGCGAGGACTACGTCACCAAGTCTCTAACGATCGGCGTCTTCGTGATGGAGGGTAAGCCGAGCATCCTGATCAACTGGGGCCAGAGTCAGAAGGAGGGGGCTTCGTTCAGCAGCGACCTGATTCGTTTGGCGAAGGTCATCAACGACGTTGGCCGATGATGGCTTTCCTGCGTAACCTCTCCATCTTCTGGAAGATATTCTCCGCCATCGCCGCGGTCGTTCTCGCGGTTGTCGTTCTGCAGCTGCTGTATTTCTCGGCTCGGCAGATCAACGGCCTCAACGCAGCGTTGCGCGACAAGGGCGAAGCGCTGGTGCGCCTGCTTTCGTACCAAGCGGGGCCTGCCATCGACTTTGGTGACGGTAAGGCGATCTCCGAGAGCTTTCGCGGCGCGTCGCGTGATCCCGACTTTGCCTTCGCAATCGCCTTCACCGAGGACGGCAAGCGTGTCGCGGAGTATGCCGATGAACGTCGCCTCTCAGCGTTGCGCGTCGACCGCTTCATTTTTGATCGCTTGTTGGCGCCACAGCGTCTGGCCGAGCTCAACGTCGAGACTATCGGCAACGTTTTGCTGATTTACGGCTCCGCAACGTCCGAGAGCGGCACGCATGGCAGCATCGTCCTGGGCCTGTCGACCAACAGGGTGCAGAACGAGATCCTCGCCGTGCAGAGTGCGACCTTCCTGCTCGGTGTCGTCATCCTCGCCGGCGCACTTCTCCTTGCCATCGTGCTGGCGCGCTTCATTGCCACCCGGCTGACCGTCATGGCCCAGGTCGCCGAAAAAGTGGCTCACGGTGACCTCTCTCATCCCCCGCTCGTGGTTGGCGCCGAGGACGACATCGGCCGCATGGCGAGCGCCTTCAACCGCATGCTCATCAGTCAGCGCAACCTGGTGAAGCAAATCAACGACACGGCGGTGCAGCTCAACGGCGTCGCTGGCGAGTTCTCCGAGAACGCGCGGCAACAGGAGCAGGGCGCCCGCGAGCAGTCCTCCAGTCTCGAGGAGGTCTCGAGCAGCATGTCCGCGTTGTCGGACACCGCGCGAGTCATCGCGACCAACGCTGGCTCGATGAGCCAGGTCTCCGAGGAGATGTCGACGACGGTTCGTGTGGGCCAAGACGCGCTGCGCATCGCTCGCAACGCCATCGGTGAGATCGCCGAACAGAACGACCTCATCGCCGACCGCATCAACAAGCTCTACGAAAAGTCGCAGGCCATCATCAATGTCGTCGACATCATCGATGACATCTCGGACCGCCTCGACCTCTTGGCCCTAAACGCCGCCCTCGAGGGGTCGCGCGTCGGTGAGGTTGGCAAGGGCTTCTCCCTAGTTGCGCAGGAGATGCGTCGGCTCGCCGAGAACGTTGTGGGCTCGACCAAGGAGATCAAGGAGACGATCGAGGAGATCCACCGTTTCATCCAGGCGTCACTCGAGGCGAGTCAGCAGGGCACCGCGACCAGCCGCCAGGGCGTCGAGGAGATGGCCAAGATGGCGGAGTCGATGGGTAGCATCTTTGGCCTCATCGAGCAGGCGACCGAGTCCGCGCGGAAGATCACCGTGAGCACCCACCAACAGCTGTCCAGCACGCAGCAGATGGTGGCCGCGATGGGAGAGGTCGCGGCCGTCTCCAACCAGGGCCTGGTGTCGGCGCAGGAGGTCACCCGGGCGGCCGGCGATATGAGTGACCTTGCGGGGCGTCTGCGCGACCAGGTGAGCCGGTTTCGCATCGACGGGCCCGCAAAACAGGGTACAGCGGTCGTCAAGCGCAGTTGACCGTATCCCGTTGACCCTGTTTTTCGCGCGTGTTATTGCGCGCGCCTCTCGTCAAAGGTCGCCAAAAGCAGCCTGCGGCGGGACAGGTTGGGGTCGTAGCTCAGCTGGGAGAGCGCCGCGTTCGCAATGCGGAGGTCGAGGGTTCGATCCCCTTCGACTCCACCAAATGCTCGAGCGCCGCCAACATCGCAGGTCAACTTTGCCCAGTGGCCCGCGTAGCGTCTCGATGCCAACGGCCACGCGAAAGGAAAGAGGGGCCTTCCCAGCCTTGGCCGCGTCCGCTATAGGCCCCGCCGAACATGTCCGAGCGCGATGACACGTTGAGAGTCCTGAACGAGAGCCACACGTTCCCGGGCCCGTACATGTTCAAGGTGATCGGTGACAACACGCCTGACTTCGCGGCGCGGGTTCTTCAGGCCGCGACGGTGATCGCCGGGCCCCAGGCCGAGCCCACCGTTAGCGTCCGTGAGAGCGCGGGTGGAAAGCACCAAGCCCTCACCATCTCCATCCCGGTGGAGAGCGCCGAGAAGGTGCTCGACATCTATGCCGCCTTTCGCGCCGTCGCTGGCGTTCGAATGGTGTTCTAACCAAAGTGCTCGCGAGGTCCTTGTCGTCTTACGCCGCTGTCTGCGTTGGACCGACATCATCGCGTAGCGGGCTCGAGGCGCTTCCCACGTGACCGACACCTTCACCATTCGCGGACGTGCCGTGGTGCACGAAAAGGGCCTGAAGCGGCTGCGTCAGGGACACCCGTGGGTTTACGCGAGCGACATCAGCGACATGCCCGGCAAAACGCCTGGGCTCGTCGAGGTCGCCGGTAAAGACGGGCGCGTGTACGGCACAGCCATGTATTCGCCGCGCTCGGCCATCACGTTGCGTATGGTTGGGAAAGGCAAGGAGCCGTTCGACGCGGCTGTGATCAAGACGCGCCTCGCAGAGGCCCGCGAGCGTCGCGAGCGCTTGATGCCGGGGTTCGACGCCTACCGCGCCGTGCACGGCGAAGCCGATCGCCTTCCTGGCCTCTTCGTCGATCGCTACGACGATGTGCTCGTCGCCCAGTCGACGACCGCTTCAGCGGACATGCTCCAGCCGGCCGTCGTTGAGGCCCTGCTCGATCTCTACAAGCCGCGCGCGCTTGTCGTGAAGAATGACGCGCGCGCGCGCAGCCGCGAGGGACTTGGCGAAGACGTTCGCGTAGTGCATGGCAAGGAGCCGGTCGAGGCGCTCTACCACGAAGGCAAGATTGCCTATCGCATCGACCCTCTCACCGATCAGAAGACCGGTTCGTTCCTCGACCAGGCGGTGAACCATGTCCACGTGGCGCGTTATGCCCGTGGTCGCGCGCTCGACTGCTTCACATATCACGGTGGCTTTGCGCTGCAGCTGGCAGCCGCCGGATGCTCTAGTGTGACGGCGGTCGACGTGTCTGCTCAAGCGGTCGAGAAGGTGCGAGCCAATGCCGAACGTGCAGGCCTCGCATCTGTCGTCGACGCCCAGGCGCGCGATGTGTTCGAGCTTCTCCCTGAACTGGTGAAGGCAGGCGACCGCTTCGACACCGTGATTCTCGATCCGCCTGCCTTCGCGGCGGGCAAGGACACCGAGCAAAATGCCCTGCGCGCCTACAACGAGGTGAACCTCCGGGCGATGAAGCTCGTCGCGCCGAACGGCATCCTCGTGTCCTGCTCGTGTTCCGGGCGTATCAGCCCCGAGGCCTTCGACGCGATGATCGTCGCAGCAGCGCGTGACGCGCAGCGTTATATCCATTTCGTCGAGAAACGTGCCGCTGGGCCGGACCACCCCATCCTGGGCGGGGTCCCCGAGACCGACTACCTGAAGTGCCGCGTTGTCATGGTGCTTTAGAGGCATCGGCAACCAATCTCCGCCGATACTAGAGACAGACCCGCGAAGATGGGAAGGTTGCGCTCAGATGGCCGACGGTAACGAGCATCGCATCCAACGGCTTCCGCAACCGCGCCCGCTGACGACCGATGCGGCGACCGAGGTCGACGTCGAACCGGAGTCCGGCGTTGGCCCGCGCCCCTCGCTTTCTGGTTCTCCGTTCGGTGCCGACGCGCTCGCGCCCGCTCGCGCGCGGCTTGCTCTGTCGAGCGACCTGCGGTCTGTGGTCGATCGCACGGGGATCGTCGTCACTGACGTGACCATTCCACAGCCGGCTGCGCCGAGCGGTGTGGCGCGGGTACCCACCGAAGAGCTGACCCGCGAGATTCGAAACGTCACGGGTGATCTCGACCGAGAGCTCAGTCAAGCCCGTCGTTCAGTGGTTGGTGCCGGCGACGATCTGCTGCGCGGCCGCGACCGACTCGATCGCGTGACCCCTGGTGCCACGACAGCGCTGGAGCTTGCCGGGGCCGCCAACCGCGCCATCATCCGCAATACGCCAACCGGCGCCCCGACGGGCATGCGATCCGCGATCGCGGATTTATCGACCACCTTGGGCAGTGTCATTCCACGCGACGCAAACTTTACTCGCGTGCTGCGGTTCCCGGTGTTCTACGACGACGGTAGGGGGACCCGCATCGCAGTGCCCCCTGGCGCGCGCCTCGTCGCGCGCGATGGCAATCTCCGGCTGCAGAGCCCGGGCGCCTTCCTCACCGCCAACGGCACAACCGCGCACCTGGGCGGGCTCGACCTCAACATCGGTCCGCAAAGCCAGTCGTCGGTGCTCGAGCGCTTCCGCGTCGATACACGCTCGACCTCCATTGACCTCCAGGGCTTGCAGACGCGGCTTGCTACCGACGGCTCGTTCTTGATGCGCGCCGATTCCGCCAACATCGACCTGCGTCGATCGCAGACGACCATCCGTCTGACCGGTGCCGAGTTCGCGAGCGGGTCACCCGAGTCCATGCGCGCGGGTTTTGACGCGCTAGCGCTCCGTACGCCTGGTGTGAGCGTCACCAGCGGGCGCGCCGGCATCACAGCGACGACCGAGGGTGATGTGGCGCGCTGGACCGCCGATGCCGCCAACGTCGCAGTTGCCACACGGACGGCCGGCTTCCGGGCCGAAACCCTCACAATGACACTGCACCGCGACGGCCGTACGGGAGCGGGTAACCTCGGATGGACGGCGAACGGCGTTCGTTTTGACGACGGCCGCAACAGCTTTCAGGCCAACGTCGCTGCCGTCGACTTCATACGCCGTCCAGATGGCTCGTCGGCCTTCGCTTTGCGTGGGCGTGACGTGAACCTCGCGATGGGCGACCGCAACTGGCGGGCGACCGGAACCTCGAGCTTCCAGATCAACTACGACCAGCGCGGGCAGCTCACGAGCATCGTCGGCGAGGGCGACAACGTACGCTTCACGGACCCGAGCACGCACATGGTGGCGACCGGCGCCAGCCTGCATGCTAGCTTCGACGAGAACGGCTTGCTCTCTCGCCTGTCAGGCGGCAGCCGTGGCTTCGAGCTGCAGCAAAACGGGACCACGCTGGTGGCGCGCCAGGGCTCCCTCGATTTCATTCGCGAGGGCAACACCGTCATCATGCGCGGCAACGCGCTCTCCGCAAGTTACACGAGCGGGCACGGCACCTACGAGGTCGGCCGCAACGGCGCACTCGAGCTGCGCACCGACGGCACGACGACGACTCTTCGTGGCACGGCTGAGGCTTTCTCCTATGCCAACCGCCGTGGCACCCTGCGCTTCGTCAACGGTACCGTCGACGCGAGCTTCGGGCCAGATGGCGACGCGTTGCGGTTCGCCGGCGACAATATCCGCTTCGACGGCAACACGGCGACCAGTCAGCTCACGCACCTCTCGGTCGACAACGCCATCGCGGAGGTTCGTCGTGATGCGAACGGCGCGCTGTCGCTTGGACTGTCGGGCCGCAACATCGGCATGACGCTCGATGGGCACCGTGTCACGGTCGCCAACGCCGACCATGTCAACGTGCGTACGATGCCGGACGGCACAGTCGCCAACATCGACATGCTCTTGCCAGGACGCTCGACGCTCACGAGCCGTGACAGCGACGTGAACATCGGTGTCGAGGGCCTCGACGCGCGATATGTTCGGAACGCGACAGGTGAGGCGCTGCGTATCGGCTTCGACCGCGGCCAGATCGACATCCGCAGCTTGGGCCTCGTCGCCAGCAGCGCCAACCTGCGCGCGGGCTTCGACGTCGATGCGCAAGGACGGCTCACCAACGCTGGCATCGACGTAGGAACGCTCGATGCGCGCTATCGCGACACGACCATTCGCGTGAACAACACACCGGGTGAGAGCCTGTCGCTGCGTACGCGCTTCACCGATGGCTTGTTCCGTGAAGCGGTCTTGCGCGTCCCGGATGGTGGCCAACTCCTCGTCAACCAGGGCGATGTCACAGCCGATATCCGCCGTGGCATCTACAGCTTGGGCTACGACCCGGCGACTGGAGCCTGGCGCGGCCGTGCGCAGGATTTCCAGGCCCTCGGCACCTGGCGCGATGTCTCGGTCGAGACTGGCGGTCGCAACGTCGACATTTCGCTCGTGGACGGCGCCCTCCACATCAACAACATTACCGCGACGAATGTTCGGGTCCGCAACGGCGACCTCAACGTCAACGTCGACATGCAGCAAGTCGACAACGTCCTGGCGCGTGTCAGCGGCATCTCGGGCCTTGCGCGTGGCGCCATGATCACGCTGACTCCGACCGCCGACAACTCACGCATCACCGCGCACATCAGCACGAGCTACGCTGGCATCCCCTTCAGCCTCCGCATCGACAACGCGCGTCAGCTCGAAGCCCTCGCGATGGTGCAGGTCAACCAGGCGCAATTCCACGTCCAGGACACGACGGGGCAGGGGCGGCTCCGTTTGGAAGCGGGTCCTCTTTCGGCCTCCGGCAGCCACGTTGGTGCCGTCGTCACGTACCGCCCGTTCGACGCCATGCGTTTCACCGACGGCATGGGGCTCATGGCCGGCGGCTACCGGCTCGGTGACCACTTCGAGGTGAACCCCAACGGCGCATTCACCGTGGGTTCGCTGGGTCGCGACAGCCTGTTCTGGGGAGGTCTCACGGTGGCGCCGCCACGGAGCTTCAACCCCCACGCAGAGCCGCTGTCAGGTGTGCAGCAGCCGCTCGTGCCGACCGAATCCTGGAGCGCGCTCGTCCACGCGGGCATCCAGGGCACCGATGCAAGCGGGGTGACACGCGGCGTTGGTCTGTACGGGGGCCTCGTCGACGGCGCCCAGGTCAACGCCCGCTTGCAAGGTGACTGGCGCGTGTTCAATACCCTGCCGTTGCCGAACGATATGACTCTTCCGGCGACCGCGGCGGGTGGTTTCCAGTATCGGCACACCAACGCAGATAACTCGACCTGGACGCTGCGTGCCGGTGCTCACGCGGCGCTGGGCGGTCTCGTGCGAAACGAGTGGCTCCATGAGCCTGCCCGCGTCGGCGGTCACGCGTCGCTGAGCTACCAGCGCGGTGACCTCTTCGCGACGGGCTCGGTATCGCACACCCCGGGCGGCGGGACGGCGGCCATGTTCCGCATCGGCACCAGCTTCTGATCGCTGAGCGCTTGCGCCCCCTCCACCGAGTGCGCTCTATGCCTGTGCAAGGAGCGCGTCCACATGAAGCTCGATAAGATTGCCGCCCAAGCAGCTTTGCTCGCCGTCCTCTTTAGCGGAACGGCTTGCGGCTTCAACGAAGTTATCCAGAGAGACGAAGAGGTCAAGGCCGCCTGGGCCGAAGTCGAGAGCCAGTACAAGCGTCGCGCAGACTTGGTACCAAACCTCGTGAACACGGTGAAGGGAGCCGCGAACTTCGAGCAAGAGACTCTCGAGAAAGTCGTCCAGGCCCGCTCCAAGGTCGGGAGCGTCCAAATCGACGGCTCTACCATCGACGACCCGGCCAAGCTCCAGGCCTTCGAGCAGGCTCAAGGCGAGCTGTCGAGTGCGCTGTCGCGCTTGCTCGTCGTCTCCGAACGCTACCCCGAGCTCAAGGCGACTGAAGCCTTCCGCGATCTTCAAGTGCAGCTCGAAGGCACCGAGAACCGCATTACGGTCGCCCGGCGCCGCTTCATCGACTCCGTTGCGGTCTACAACACGACCGTGCAGACGTTCCCGAGCATGATTGGCGCAAAAATGCGGGGCAAGGCCGTGCGGCCGACCTTCACGGGGAACCCAGCTGACGCGAACGCGCCCGAGGTGAAGTTCTGAAACGCAGCGGCATCGCCTTGGGGATCGCCTGTGCCGCGCTGCTCTGCGCGTCACGAGCGTCCGCGTACGCGGTGCCGCCATTCAACGCGCACGTCACTGATCTGGCGGGCTTGCTCGAGCCCGGAGATCGCGCGCGTCTCGATGAGAAGCTTGCGAGCTACCAACACGGCAACGGGCCGCAGATGGCATTGCTCATCTTGCCGACGCTCGACGGCGACGCGATCGAAGACGTCGCGTTCCGCACCTTCAACACCTGGAAGCTCGGCAAGAAGGGTAAAGACGACGGACTGCTCATGCTCGTCGTCACCGATGACCGCCGCGTCAGGATCGAGGTTGGTGATGGGCTCGAGGGCAACATCACCGACGTGCTCACGGGCCGCGTCATCCGCAACATCATCGGACCTGCTTTTCGTAACCGCGACTACATCGGAGGCTTCGACCGCGCCTTCGATGCCCTGATGACCGCCGCGACCGGTAACGCGTCGGAGTTGCCGCGCGAGCTTACGCAGGAGCATCACCGGGCGCGCCGCACGAGCTCCCCGGCGCTCATTGTCTTTTTCATTCTCTTCGTCATCATCTCGAGCCTCGGACGGCGTCGCCGCTATGGCGGATGGCTACTCTGGGGAGCTGGGAATGCCCTGCTGTCTGGACGCTCCGGGGGTGGTTTCTTCGGCGGCGGCGGCGGCGGCGGCTTCGGCGGTGGCGGCGGCGGACGTTCGAGCGGCGGCGGCGCCAGCGGGGGATGGTGATGCTCTTCACGGATCGAGAGCGCGCGACCATCGAAGCGGCGATTCGTGACGCCGAAGCGGCGACGTCCGGCGAAGTCGTAGTCGTCGACGTCGAGCGCAGCGCCACTTACGGCACTGAGCGCGCTCTTGCCGCGGCGCTCTTGGCTGCTGCGTGTGCGACGGCTCTGGTCCTCATCGTCCCGCACTTACCTGCCCCATATTACTTGCTCGCGCAGGTGCCCTTCTTCGGAATGATGTGGCTGCTCGTTTCGACCTCACGCATGCAGCGGTTGCTCGCTGGTCGCCCGCGCATGGATGCAGCGGCGCGAGCGCGAGCGGCGGCTCTCTTTTCGGAACGCGGTGTCCACATGACGCGGGAGCGGACCGGCGTTCTCGTCATGCTCTCCGAGACCGAACGGCGCGTCGTCATCCTCGCGGACTCGGGGATCAACGCACGCGTCGCGCCCGACGCCTGGGACAAACACGTCGACACCATCGTTCATGCCATTCACCGGGGTGTCGCGGGTGACGGCGTGGCAGCTGTCGTTCGCGACATTGGTACTTTGCTCGCGAAAGACTTTCCGAGGCGCTCTGACGACGTAAACGAGCTTCCAGATCGCCCTGAGAGCGCCGGTTAGGGTCGCAACCCGAGCGGGCTTCCCGACGACAATCAGCACTCCATGCCATTTTTCGAAAGCTCCGACTCCTTGGGGACCCGCATGCGTCCCCTCTGGGACAAAGGCGTTGTCGATCTCCGCTCGAGCCCCGTGCTCGAGAAACCCCTCGTTGGCGCTGGGGGCGCCATCGGCGGCGTCGTCGGCACTGCGTGGAGCGTGCCGAAGACCGTCGGGGTCGCCGCCTTCGAGTACTACGACAAGTCGCTTGGCAAAGGCCGAGGACGGAACTTCTTCGACTACGTCACGAGCTCGCCAATCCTTCACACATTAGCGTTCGCAGGCCTCGCGTCGGTCGTTGGTGCGGGCCTCGCCGCATCGGGTGTGTCCCTGCCCCCCGAGTGGGGCATTTCGAGTAGCTTCCAGGCCGGCGTCGTTGCCTATCTGTTTTCGTATGTCAGCCGCACATTCCCGCAGGTCGTTAGCGCCGTCGCAGCCGGTGTCACTGGTCAGGGCTTGTCCACGGGGCGTGAGTTCGTGGACTGGTTCAAGCGCCCGTTGGGCGATCAGCGCGAATCGGCTTGGCGGGTCGCGGGGGACGCCGCTCGGACCAAGAGCAGCCTCTCCGAGGTTGATTAGCGCCCCCGTCGCAACTGCTTGTCAGAGCGGCCGGCGTGGAGCGATGCTCGCCGCCATATGATCTCGCGGCTCGTCCCCGTCGCCGACCCAGAGAACTTGGTCCACCAAGACGTGGTGCTCGACGGCCAGAGCCTCACCTTCGGCCGAGGCTTGGGTAACACGGTCGTCCTCGACGACGTCCAGGTCTCGAAAAATCACGCAGTCCTGCGTCGTATCGACGGTCACTGGGTGGTGCACGACCTGGGCAGCTCGAATGGCACCTTTGTTAATGGTACGCGTGTCCTCAAGCACCGCCTGGTCCCAGGTGACGAGCTCGAGCTCGGTGGCTGCAGGTACACGTTCCAGACTGGCTCGGGCTCGGCCGCGACCATCCTGCAGATCGTGCCAGAGAGCCGTGAGGGCAAGACCAGCGTCCTTGCGACACGCGCCGTACAGACGTTCGAGCCGGTCAAGCGTATCGACGACGCCCAGCGTTTGCGTACTGACTACGAGCGTCTGCGCGCGGCCTTCGCCGCCGTGCGCGAGCTCACGGCGATCACGGACGTGCGGGCGCTGTGTCAGCGGATGCTCGAGGTGACCTTCGAGCTCGTGCGCGCGGATACCGGCGTCGTCTTGCTCATGGACGAGAACGACGAACCGCAGCCCATCGCCACGCGCTCCGTTCACGGGGACAGCGCCCAGCGCGTCATGGTGAGCCGAACTGTCATCGACCGTGTCGTCAAGGGGCGCGAGGCCATCCTCGCCAATGACGCTTTGGTGGACGAGCGCTTCTCGGCGGCCATGTCGATCGTTCGCGCCAACATGCGCTCGGTCATGTGTGTGCCACTCATCGACAAGGGCCGGCTGCTCGGCATGTTGCACGTCGGTAACACCTCGCACGCGTCCGCTTTCACGAATGACGACCTGGACATGTTGTCGGGGTTGGGCTCCGGCGCGAGTGTCGCAGTGGGCAACGCACTGCTGGTGCGACGGCTCGAAGACGAGGGCAGGGCGCGCGAATCGTTGGGGCGCTTCTTGTCGCCACTCGTCGTCGAGCGCGTCATGAGCAACGACGTCGAGCTCGACCGCGGGGGCGCCGAGGCTCAGGTCACCGTGCTCTTCGCGGACATTCGTGGCTTCACATCGCTCTCCGAACAGACGGCCCCAGCGAAGGTCGTCGCGCTCCTGAACGAATATTTCGACTTGATGGTCGAGATCGTCTTCCGCCATGGCGGAACTCTCGATAAGTTCATCGGTGACGCGTTGATGGCGGTCTGGGGATCGCCGGTGCATAGCCCTGACGACGCCAAACATGCTGTCGCCGCGGCTCTCGAAATGCACGAGACTTTGGCCACCCTCAATGCGATGCGCAAAGACCGCGGTGAAGATCCCATCGCTATTGGCGTAGGCATAGCGAGCGGTGCTTGCGTCGCGGGGGCAATCGGCGCGCGCCGCCGCCTCGACTTCACGGTCATCGGCGACTGCGTGAACCTCGCGAGCCGCCTTGCTGGAGCCGCAGGGCCCGGACGCGTCATCAGCGACGAGACGACCTTCATGCGCGCAGGCTCGCCCCCGACCGCGACGCGGCTCGAGCCCGCCAAGGTGAAGGGCAAGGCGCAGCCGGTCCAAATCTTCAGCCTCCGCTGATTGATTTGCTACCACCCCGCGACACGTGAAACACCAGCGGGACCTTCAAGGGAGAATTTCCTGATGTTTCGTTCACTCGTTGTTGCTGCAGCACTCATCTTCGTCGGTTGTGCCTCTGTCGACCCCGCCCGCAAGACCGACCTCGACAGCTGGCGTGCCAACTTCACCGCGCGTTCACAACAGTTCCCCGCCGCTCAGCAATCCCGCATGCCTTACGCGGAAGGCCAGTGGGTCGAGTATCTCGAGGTAAACGAGAAAGGTGAGCCAGCTCGCATCCGCTATAGCGTTCTCGGCGAGGAGGGTGGAGGACGCTGGATCGAAGTCGACCGCGTCGACTACTACGGTCGCAACATCGGCAAGATGCTGGTCGTCGCGGCGGCGTGGGACAAGCCGGAAACCTGGGAAGTGAAGCGCTTCATCACCAAGCACAACGACGAGCCGGCCCAAGAAGCTCCCTCGATGGTTCTCGGCATGATGTCGAAGAATCAGATGGGCATGCTCAAGATGAACGTGAGCACCACCGAGGTCGCCCGCGACACCGTGACGACTCCCGCTGGTGTGTTCACCGACGCCATGAAGATCGACAGCAAGACCGAGAGCGCGGTCGGTACCTTCGAGAGCACGGTCTGGATCCACGACGCCGTTCCGGTGACCGGCATGGCCAAGTCCAAGAGCAAGGACGACAAGGTGACCTACGAGGTCATCGAGTTTGGAACCACCGGCGCGACGAGCGCCATCACCGAAGTGGTCCAACCGGCGGCGATCTAGCGGCAGCGCACGCGCGGCCTGGCAGTGTGCCGGGCCGCCCAGCGCGACGCTGTGGCCAAGTGACCGGGGGCAGAGCCCCCCGCTTGCGGCTCAATCCCAGCTCGCGAAGATTGCGCGCACGCCCGCGGTCGAGCTTGGCACCGGGACCCAGAAGCGCGTGTCGCTGGCGTCTACGAGGGGCGGGGCGCAACCGTCCGGTACCAGCTCGGCGAAGAGCCGCGGTGACGCCGAAAGGTCGGCGGGCACGATGTAGAGCCTAAGCTTCGGCTCGACGTCGGGAACGAACTCGGTGAAGTGCAGCCAGCGGCCGGGTTGGGCGGCGGAGGCTTGCGGTGGTCCGGCGCTGCGCACGAAGCCAGGAGCGGCGCACATCGTGTCCGCGGTGAATGGACGACCAAAGGGCGGGTTGTAGTTGAGATCGTCGGTGAGGTGCGCGAGGACGTTGGTCTTGACGTTCCATGCATGCAGTCGCGTCTGGCTGCCACTTGGGTTGGACGAGACCACGAAGACCACGTCGGACTGCGGCTGGACGACCTGAGTGGCGCCGCGCAGAACATCGCGCGGGCGTTCGGCGATGGACGCGACCACGTCGCGTGTGACCGCGAAAGCGGTGTCGCTGTTCGTGGCCACGAAGGCTCGCTCGCCCACGGCATACGCCGTATCGATTCCCGCTAGTTGCGTGCCTGCTCCGTTGCGAAGGTCCAAAAGCGTGAGGTGTCCGCCCTCGACATCGAGCATCAACAGATCGCTTGCACCCGCGAGCACGGCGACACGCCGTGGCCCAAGGTCGACTCGGCGGACGGCACGCGTTCGCGTGTCATGTAAGTCACAGCGTGGCGTGGCGTCGTCACTACAGACCGCGACCCAGTGCAACGATGCCGTGCTCCGCGTGAAATCCTCCTCGTCGAACGCGACAGCTAGCGTGTCGACCCCGCGCGTAGCGACAGTGAAAGTAGCAATCCGCTGAAACGGATACTCGGCGACCGCGTGCACGTAGCCATGCGCGCTTGCCCACTCGCGGAAGTCGGGCTCGATGACGACGTAGCTGTCGCCGACGTCGCTGCGTACCACGCCAAGCTCCATTCTCAGCCCGGAGCGCGAGCTAACGATGAGCTGACCATCGGCGGTGTCGTCTTCTACGTAGGGTGAGTCGAGACCAGACAATCCGGTCGGAGAGGCGTACGGGGCCACCGTACGTCGCGCCTCGCGCACATCGACCGCACACGACGTCGGTTCGACGCGGTCCACCCGCACAATGGTGCCGTGCCGCGTAAAGGTCGACTCCGGGAAGCTGGGGTCGACGCTAACCGGTGAGACTTCGACCAGACGCTCACCGGTCGCAACGCTATAGAGCCCCCAGGTTCCCTCGAAGGTGGGGAGGGCTATGCCCGTTGGGTCGCAAACCGAGCTGGCAGTCACCTCGACAGCCGCGAACAACTCCCCATCGGTCGAGACCCAATCGGTCGCACCCGGCACGAGGTCTGTGTGCTGCCGCAGAACGTTGCCAGCGTCGTCGTACCATGTGAGTGTGCATAGGTCGCCGACGCACGGGCCACGGGTCGCAAACCCCGTGCTGGTTAGCGCAAACGGCTCGCCCGCCACCTCTGCAGTGACGATGTATGCGAGCGGCGGACCTCGTACGGTTCGCCAGTCGACCGTGACGAGCGGCGGGATTGCACCGTCGTCGTCGTTGCCGCCCGAATCGTCGTCACCGTCCGTGTCTTGGGTGTCACCCTGGTCGGTGTCGCCACGATCCCGAGGTGCAGAACTTTCTGGACTACACGCCACGACGAGGAGCGCGATGCTGGCTAGCGCGACGCCACAACAGAAGACCGTGCGGCCGACACTCGTGTCGCGTTGCCGCGCGGTTCGCGCCGCGCGTCGGCTCATCCTGGTCCGCTGGACCGACCGGCGTGCTCAGCCACCGCGACGCTGGCTTTCAGATAGTCGCGATTGAGCTGCGCGATATAGCGGACGCTGATGCCCTTGGGGCAGGCCGCTTCACATTCATAGTGGTTGCGGCACGCGCCGAATCCTTCTGCATCGTGCTGGTCCACCATCTTCTTCGCGCGCCGGTAGCGCTCCGGCTGGCCCTGCGGTAGCTCGGCCATCTGTGCAACCTTCGCGGACACGAACAACATCGCCGACGCATTCGGGCAGGCCGCGACACATGCGCCGCAACCGATGCAAGCCGCCGCTTCGAACGCCTTGTCCGCCGCTTCCTTGCTGATGGGGATGGCGTTTGCGTCTTGCGCGTTGCCGGTGTTCACCGACACGAAGCCACCCTGCTGAATGATGCGATCGAAGGCCTCGCGGTCGACAATCAGGTCTTTCACCACCGGGAAGGCCGCTGCCCGCCAGGGCTCGACCGTGATCTCGGCCCCGTCTTTGAACGTGCGCATGTGCAGCTGGCAGGTGGTGGTCAAATCTTGAGGGCCATGTGGCATGCCGTCGATCATCATCGAGCACGAGCCACAGATACCCTCGCGGCAATCGTGAGCGAACGCGATCGGCTCTTCACCTTTGGCCGCCAGCTCTTCGTTCAAGACGTCGATCATCTCGAGGAAAGACATGTCGGGGGACACGTCGCCGCGCTTGTAGGTCACGAGCTTGCCCGGCTCGCGTGCGGACTTCTGACGCCAAACATGCAGGGTGATGTTCACTTGTACGACCTCTGTGTGAGCTTCACGTTCTCGAAGACCAGGGCTTCTTTGTGGAGGGTGGCGGGCTTGCCGACGCCTTGGTGTTCCCACACCGACGAGTGGCAGAAATCCTCGTCATTACGCTTGGCCTCACCGTCGGGCGTCTGGTGCTCGACGCGGAAGTGGCCGCCGCAAGACTCCTCGCGGGTGAGAGCGTCCATGCACATGAGCTCGGCAAACTCTAGGAAGTCAGCGACGCGGCCGGCGTTCTCGAGGACTTGATTGGTGTCACCGTCGGCCCCGGGTACGTTGAGGTTCTCCCAGAACTCGGCGCGCAAGGCGGGAATGCGCTGCAGCGCCTTCTTGAGCGACTCGGTGCTACGCGCCATGCCGCAGTTGTCCCACATGATGCGTCCGAGCTCGCGGTGGAAGGAGTCGGGTGTGCGCTTGCCCTTCATGGACATGAGCTTCTTGGTCTTCTCGCGCACCTCGTTCTCGACCGCCTTGAAGCTCTCGTGCGACGTGTCGACCTTCTCCAGCGGGTTCGACGCGAGGTAGTGGCCCAAGGTGATGGGGATGACGAAGTAGCCATCGGCGAGGCCCTGCATGAGCGCCGAGGCGCCAAGGCGGTTCGCGCCATGGTCCGAGAAGTTCGCTTCGCCGAGCACATGCAACCCGGGGATGGTGCTCATCAAGTTGTAGTCCACCCAGAGCCCGCCCATGGTGTAGTGGGGCGCCGGGAAGATGCGCATCGGCTGCTTGTACGGGTTTTCGCCGGTGATGCGCTCGTACATGTCGAAGAGGTTGCCGTAGCGCTCCGCGACAGTGGACTCGCCGACGCGCTTGATGGCGTCCGCGAAATCCAAATAGACGCCGAGCCCCGTTGGGCCGACGCCGCGGCCCTCGTCACAAACCTCTTTGGCGGCGCGTGACGCGATGTCGCGTGGGGACAGATTGCCGAACGAGGGGTACTTGCGTTCGAGGTAGTAGTCGCGCTCGCTTTCGGGGATGTCTTGCGAGGCGCGCTTGTCGCCTTTCTGCTTAGGCACCCAGACGCGTCCGTCATTGCGTAGCGACTCCGACATGAGCGTGAGCTTCGACTGATGATCGCCGCTCTGCGGAATACAGGTTGGGTGAATCTGCGTGTAGCAGGGGTTGGCGAACCCAGCCCCGCGCTTGTGGGCGCGCCAAGTGGCCGTCACGTTCGAGCCCTTGGCGTTGGTCGACAGATAGAAGACGTTCGAGTAGCCACCGGTGCACAGAAGCACCGCGTCGGCTGCCCACGACTCGATGGCTCCGCTGCGCAGGTTGCGCGTGACGATGCCGCGCGCCTTGCCGTCGATGACGACGACGTCGAGCATCTCGGTGTAGGTGTGCATCTTGACGTTGCCGCTGCCGATCTGGCGCGACAAAGCACCGTAGGCGCCAAGCAACAGCTGCTGCCCAGTCTGGCCGGCGGCGTAAAACGTGCGTGAAACCTGAGCGCCGCCAAACGAACGATTGGCGAGGTAGCCGCCGTATTCGCGGGCAAAGGGGACGCCCTGGGCGACGCACTGATCGATGATGTTGCGCGACACCTCGGCCAAGCGATGCACGTTTGCTTCGCGGGCGCGGAAGTCGCCGCCCTTCACCGTGTCGTAGAACAAGCGGTAAACACTGTCGCCGTCGTTCTGGTAGTTCTTCGCGGCGTTGATGCCACCCTGTGCCGCGATGCTATGCGCCCGCCGTGGGCTGTCGTGGAAACAAAACGCGTCGACCTTGTAGCCGAGCTCCGCGAGCGTCGCGGCTGCTGACGCGCCGGCAAGGCCTGTTCCAACGACGATGACGCTGAACTTGCGCTTGTTGGCGGGATTGACGAGCTTCACTTCGAAGCGGTGGCGGTCCCACTTTTCGGCGATCGGTCCAGAGGGGATCTTGGCATCGAGCTTCATCGCGACCATCGCTCCTTACATCAACGCGGCTGGATGAACCCGAGCAGCACGGCTACCGGCATCGAGATGTTGCCGAGAAAGACGAGCACGCCGATCGCGGGGCCAACCTTGCTGAACAAACTATTGTATTTGGGGTGATTGAGGCCCAGCGACTGAAACATGCTGGTCGCGCCGTGCGACAGGTGCATGCCGACGAGCGCCATGGCCACGATATAAGACGCCGAGACCAGGGGTTGCTGGAAGCCGCGCACGACCATCGAATAGACGTCGTGGCGCCCCAGTGGATCTTCGAGCGCGTAGTCTGCCGGGTTCGTGACCCCCAGAGTGAAGTGCAGCAGATGATAGACGATGAACGCCACCACGATGAGGCCGCTCACCGCCATTGTGCGCGCGAAGACGTTCGTGTGCATCGACGTCTGCTTGCGATAACGGACGGGACGCGCCTGCTTGTTGAGGTAAGCAAGGCGCAGGCCCGAGACGATGTGCGCAAGGACCGCCACCAGGAGACCGATACGGGCCACCCATAAGAGCGAGCCCGTCGACTTCAAGAAGGCGGCGTAGGCGTTGAGTTTCTCCCACCCGAGAAAGACCTGGAGATTGCCGACCATGTGCACGAGCACGAAACCGACGAGCGCCAGGCCCGACGCCGCCATCACGTATTTGGCGCCGATCGACGACGTGACGAACCCACGGACCCAACCCATGGCGTGATTCTGCTTGGCCACTTTCGCGAGGTTTGCGTCGTTCGCTACCGTCGATGCCATGACACCAACTCCTTGATTTCTTAGAGGGCGAGGCGCTTGTTTGCTTCGTCGACTAGCTCTTTGACGTGGCTTGCGCTGACGTCGAGCGCCTTCTTGTCGGCGTCCGAGAGCTTCACCTCGATGACCTTCTCGACGCCGCCCTTGCCGATGAGGGCAGGGACGCCGACGTAGAGGTCCTTCAGGCCATATTGGCCGGTACACATGGCGGCGCAGGGGAGTACGCGCTTCTTGTCGTGAATATAGGCCTCCGCCATGGCGATGGCACTAGCCGCAGGGGCGTAATAGGCGCTGCCGGTCTTGAGCAGGGCAACGATCTCGCCACCACCCTTGCGGGTCCGCTCGACGATGGCGTCGATATCGGCCTTCGCCATCAGCTGCGCGAGCGGCACGCCGCCGACGCTGCAGTAGTCGACGACCGGCACCATGTCGTCGCCGTGGCCGCCGAGGACGAACGATTGCACGTCTTCGATGGACACGCCGAGCTTCTCGGCCACGAAGTGGTTGAAGCGCGAGCTGTCCAAGACGCCTGCCATGCCGACGACGTGCGAGGGCTTGATGCCGCTCACCTTCGCCATCGTGTAGACCATCGCGTCGAGCGGGTTCGAGATGACGATTACGAACGCGTCGGGCGTGTGCTTCTTGAGGTTCGACGCCACGTCCTTCATGATCTTGACGTTGGTGTCGAGCAGGTCATCGCGGCTCATACCCGGCTTGCGGGGCAGACCGGCGGTGACGATCACGACGTCCGCTCCTGCGACATCGTCGTAGTTCGCGGAACCTTTGATCTTTGCGTCGTACCCGTACACCCACGACGACTGGCAGATGTCGAGGGCCTTGCCCTGCGCCACAGACTCGTTCTGGGGAATGTCGAAGAGGACGATGTCGCCGAGCTGCTTCTGCGCAGCCATGAAGGCGAGGTTGCCGCCGATCTGACCGGCGCCGATGAGTGCTATTTTGGGACGAGTGAACGTGCGAGCCATTGAGTGCCTCAATATGACGCGGGGCGCATGACGCGCCCCTGTGAATTACATGTTCTGAATGATTGCCTTGCCGAAGCCCGACGAGCCGACCAACGTCGCGCCCTGCATCTGGCGCTCGAGGTCATAGGTCACGGTCTTCTTCGCGATAGCCTTCTCGATGCCCTTCTCGATCAGATCGGCTGCCTCGTTCCAACCCATGTGGCGGAACATCATGACACCCGAGAGGATGACCGACGAGGGGTTCATCTTGTCCTGGCCTGCGTATTTGGGCGCGGTGCCGTGCGTTGCCTCGAACACCGAGGCCTTCTCGCCGATGTTCCCGCCTGGAGCGAGACCCAAGCCGCCAATCTGTGCGGCGCAGGCGTCCGAGAGGTAGTCACCGTTCAGGTTCGGCGTCGCGATGACGCTGTACTCTTCGGGGCGCAACAGCACTTGCTGGAACATGCTGTCTGCGATGCGGTCCTTGAGGATGACCTTGCCGGCCGGTGCCTTGCCGCCGTGCTTCTCCGTGACATCTTTCTCGGTGACCACGTAGTCGGCGAACTCGTCGCGCGCGACCTCGTAGCCCCACTCGGCGAAAGCGCCTTCGGTGAACTTCATGATATTGCCCTTGTGGACCAGGGTCACCGAAGGGGCCTTCTGGGCGATGGCGTAGCGGATGGCCGCGCGCACCAGGCGCTTGCTGCCAGTGACGCTCATCGGCTTGATGCCGATGCCACTGTCCGCTCGAATGGACTTGCCGAGCGCCTTGACGGGGCCCGCGTTGAGCCAACGGATGATGTCCCCGGCTTCCTTCGAGCCCTCTTTCCACTCGATGCCCGCGTAGACGTCTTCGATGTTCTCGCGAAAGATCACGACGTTGAGCTTCTGCGGCTCCTTGACCGGGCAGGGCACGCCTTCGAACCAGCGCACCGGGCGGACACAGGCGTACAGGTCGAGCTCTTGGCGCAGACCAACGTTGATCGAGCGGATGCCGCCGCCGACCGGTGTGGTCAGCGGGCCCTTGATGGAGACGATGTATTCCTTGATGGCGGTCAGGGTGTCTTCGGGCAACCACTGGTTTTCGCCGTACATTTTCACTGACTTTTCGCCCGCGAAGACCTCGAACCAGACGATCTTGCGCTTGCCGCCGTAGGCCTTCTCGACCGCTGCGTCGAAGACGGGCTGCGAGGCCTTCCAGATGTCGGGACCGGTGCCGTCACCTTCGATGAAGGGGATGATCGGATGGTCAGGAACGTTGAGCTTGCCGCTGGCGTCGACGGTGATCTTGCTGCCGGTCGTGGGGGCTTTGAGCTTTAGATACGTCATGACTTCTGAACCTTGAGCGAGCTCGCGACCCGGTCGCGAGGTTGCGAAACAGCGAGTGCGAAACAGCGGTGCTAGGCCGAGGCCACTTACACCCCGGCACACCCAGCCTGCAAGAGCACATGTAGGCGCTACGCCCAGTGAGAAAAGTCACGTTTTTCCGGCTGTGTGGGACGACGTACGGGGCAGACGGTTTGCCAAGTGACGTGGGCCACGGCATCATCAACGGCACTACGCTTCTTTGTCTTTCGAGGGCCGCGCACGGTGAACGAGCGTCCGCGCATTTTGCTGGTTGCCGCCGACGAGCTCGTCACCGAACTTTTCGCTGAGCTATTGCCCGCGCGTGGCTTCGACATCGAACGTGCGAAGAACCTCGAGGAAGCGTGTGCGTCGCTATCGCGGTCAGTTTGCGATGTGTTGCTGGTCGAAGACGCACCGCCAGAGATCGACGCGCAAGCAGTGTTGTGGTGGGCGCGCCAGACGCTGCCCGAGATCGAAGTCGTCGTGGTTGCGAGCCACAACCAGCCCCAACGCGCCATCGATGCCGAACAAGCCGGCGCTTACGATTTCTTGAGCCTGCCTCTCGAGTCGATGGACGAAGCCGTGCAGACCATGCGCCGCGCCGCCTCCAAGCGTAGCGTCGTTCGCGCCAACGAACGATTGACGTCATACCTCACGCAGGCCGACGCGCAGATCGACGCGGTCAATCAGGACGTCGATCGTTTGGTGCAACAGCGCGTGAAGCAGCTCGAGTATCTTGCTCAGGCCAATCATCAGATCGACGCCATGAACCAGGAGCTTGCGCGCCTCATTTCCGAGCGCGCCAAACAGGTCGATCAGCTCGAGGCGGCGAACCGGCGCATCGAGCAAATGAACCAGGAGCTCGAGGCGCACGTCGCGGAGCGCACGCAACAGCTCACCGAGGCCAACGCGCGTCTGCAAGAGCTCAGCATGACCGACGAGATCACCGGTCTGTACAACCAGCGCTGGCTGCACACCCGTCTCGAAGAAGAATATGCCCGTGCGCAGCGCCACGAGACGACGCTTGCGGTGCTCATGCTCGACGTCGACCACTTCAAGCGCGTCAACGACTCACACGATCACATTTTCGGAAGTGCCGTGTTGCGTCGCGTCGGCGACCTGCTGCGCCAAGGCGTCCGCGGTATCGACGTCGCCGTCCGCTATGGCGGCGATGAGTTTTGCGTGGTCCTGCCGCAAACGAACCTCGCTGGGGCCATCGCGGTCGCCGAACGTCTGCGCGCGAGCATCGGCCGCGCCAATGTGGGCGACGAAGAGTCGCCTTACCAGCTCACCATCTCAATCGGCGTCGCGGCGCTCGGCGAGTGCGAGTCGGTTGATGGGCGCACCTTGCTGCAACAGGCCGACAAAGCGCTGTACGCAGCCAAGGAAAACGGCCGCAACCGCGTTGCTGGGATGAACCACAAGGGTACGGTCGGTATCGCAGGCTAACGCCTAGCAGCGTCGCGTGCCGGGTGGCTTGTCAGATCGGCCTGCTAGAAGTCTTGAGCATGGGTCTCTTGAGCGGCCACCGAGGTCTCATCGTCGGCATCGCCAATGAGCGCAGCCTCGCCTACGGCATTGCGAGGAGCGCCAAGGCCGAAGGCGCCGAGCTTGCGGTCACGTATCAGAACGAGCTCATGAAGAAGCGCGTCGAGCCCATTGCGCGCGAGCTTGGGGCTTTTCATGTCGCGCCGTGTGACCTCGGGAACGACGCCGAGATCGCAGCCGTCATGCAAGCGCTCGAGCCAGGTGGGCTCGACTTCGTGGTGCATGCGGTCGCATCGGCCAAGCGCGAAGAACTCTCGGGTAGCTTCCTGCAAACCTCGCGCGACGGCTTCGCGATGGCGATGGACGTCTCGTGTTATTCGCTTATCGCCCTAGCGCGGCACGCGGCCCCCTTGCTTGAGGCCTCGAAGAACAACCCGAGCATCCTCACCCTGAGCTACCTCGGCGCCAAGGTGGTGGTGCCCTCGTACAACGTGATGGGTGTCGCAAAGGCAGCCCTCGAAGCAACGGTCCGCTACCTGGCCGTCGATCTCGGTCCGCGCGGTGTGCGCGTCAACGCGCTGAGCGCGGGGCCTGTGCGCACGCTGTCCGCCGCTGGCATCCACGGCCTGCGTGAGATGCTTGCCTGTGTCGAGCGCGAGTCGCCCATGCGACGCAACATCGACATCGATGACGTTGGCCGCGCGGCGTTGGCTCCGCTTTCGGCGATCGGCTCGGCGATGACTGGCGAAACCATCTTCGTAGATTCTGGTTTCCACTTGCTAGGCGGCGGGGCCTGGGCCGCCGCAACCCCTGGGAGTGCCTCATGAGCGTCACCGTGAAAATCCAACCCCTGCACGCAAAGCTCGGCAAAGAAGTGCCGTTGCCGTCTAGGGGGACGGCGTCATCGGCGGGTCTCGACTTGGCGGCCGCGCTCGACGCACCAGTCACCTTAGCGCCCGGGCGTCGCGCCCTGATTCCGTGTGGTTTCGCGATGGCGATCCCCGAAGGCTACGAGGCGCAGGTGCGTCCGCGTAGCGGGCTCGCCGCCAAACACGGCGTCACGGTGCTCAATAGCCCCGGCACCATCGACGCCGACTATCGCGGCGAGGTGAAGTGCATCCTCATCAACCATGGCGAAGAACCGTTCGTCGTCGAGCCTGGCATGCGCATCGCGCAAATGGTGGTGGCGAAGGTCGACATGTCCGCCATCGAGGTCGTCACCTCGGTTGCGTCCACGGCGCGGGGAACGGGCGGGTTCGGCTCGACTGGGGTCAGTAGCTAGCGACCGCGACTCTCCGGCAATTTGAGCACCAGCTCCCATTGTGCGAGCGTGGCGCGCGATGAGCCTCGCCCTCGTGCTCACCAGCCTGGTGATCACACAAGACTATCGACCCAGCACGCCGGTCGAGGTCTACGTCGCGCCAATCGTTGCGCCCTCGAACATTCTCGGAATGGGCGGCGCGGCTCAGGCGCTCGCCACCGGGTCGGGAGCGACGCTGATGAACCCGGCGTCGATGGCGGTGCGGTACGACTACAACGGAGCCGCTTGGTTCGATTGGGACTTCTCGCTCGATTACCTTGCGTCGGCCGGCAGCAGCGACATCGAGAACTCGGGGCGCGACCCGGAGAACGAAAGCGCCGAGTTGCTCGCGGCGTCTCTCGGCTTCAACTTCGGACGCCTTGGCGTTGCGCTCGCGTTCGACTCGCAACAGACGCGGTTCTGCCCAGCGGCGGTCGCGACGTGCGATGTCAGCAACCGACTACGCATCAACACGCTGCTCGGCACGCTCGCGGCGTCGTACGCGTTTCTCGACGGTGAAGTGACCGGTGGGGTCGCGCTCATCGTGCCCTCGGCGAGCTTCACGGCAGGGAACGACGAAGAGCAGAATCCACGCTATAGCGGAAGCGCCCTCGCGCTCGGTGTCGTGGTGCGTCCGCATGGCCAGCCTATTCGCCTGGGTTTGTCCGTAAGACTCCCGGTCGACGCGACGCGCGACGGCGGTGGCGACAACGATCAGATCGAAGACCGCTTCATCCCGGACGCTCTCGGCGCGCCCTGGCAAGTAGCGGGCGGCGTTGCCTATAGTTTCGGCGACAAGCCGCTGAATTTGAGAAACTCGTACGGCGACCCGCGCATCGCCAACGAGGACCTCGATCAGCTGCGTCGCTCCTATCTGACCGTCGCGGCGGACGTGGTTCTCATCGGTACCGGCAATGGCGCTACAGGCCGCGGTGCCTGGATCGAGCGTACCGAGCAGCTCGCGGGCCGTAGGCCCAGCGTCTCGGTGCGTCTCGGCGCGGAGAGCGAATTCTGGCCCAACCAGATGCGCGGGCGGGTCGGCAGCTATTACGAGCCATCGCGCTTCGACGCCTCCGATGGCCGTATCCACGGGACGGTTGGCTTCGATCTCCGCCTTTTCGAGCTCATCTGGGTCTGGCGGCTTACCGGCGTCTTCGACTACGCCCGCGACTATCGCAACTTCGGTGTTTCGATTGGGTTTTGGCACTGATTTGGGTTGCGCGTCAGGGCTCCCGAGAGCACGTTTTCATCTGCCTCCCGCCGGCCTCGCGCCCGTCTTGACGGGACTGTCAGTGTCACCCAGGCGCGAGCTTAGCAAAGAGGCCCGCAACCCTTGTCAGGACAACGTCGAAACTGATCCATTGCCGCGCTTTTGCGCGTGTGTTACCCGCCTTCCCGCCTTCTTGTGTCCGTGGGGTTTTTCCGGACGAGTGGGGGGCATTAGCTTGTACGGAGACTAAGCGGTGCTCTGCTATCGGTGCGGTAGCTACAACTCGGACGGGAGCAAAAAGTGCACGGTGTGCTCCGCCGCGCTTGCCGCTCCGCGTCGCCCGGGTAAGGGCGCACCGACCAGTCGCCGTGCCGCGCGCGGAAAACTCCCGGTCGAGCCGGGCACCATCGTGGGTGGGCGCTACCGGGTCGTCGATGGAGTCGCAAACGGCGCTGCTGGTTGGGTGGTGCGTGCACGCGATGAAGAGGTGGATGTCGACGTCGCGCTGAAGCTGGTCGCGCCGAACCTCTTGCAGGCCGACGACGAGCGCGCCCGCTTCTTGAAGCTCATCCGCACCGCCAAGAAGCTTCATCACCCGAATGTGGTGCGCATTTACGACGAGGGTGAGCAGGGCTCGACGCTCTACTACACGATGCCTTTCCTCGAAGGGCTGACGCTGCGCAAGATCATCGACCTGCGCGTCGAGCGCGGTCAGATTTTCGGCTTCGCCGAGGTACTGCCAATCGCCGCGCAGCTCGCGAGCGCTATCGATGGCTGGCAGAGGGTCGGCGTGCACGGTGCACTCCGTCCGCACAACGTGGTCGTTCTGCCGGACGTCTTGAAGGTGACCGGGGTCGCGCACCAGCGTGGCATTCCAAGCCGTCCTCTCCTGGCGCTGCATCAGCAGCAACGCACGATCGATTACATCGCGCCCGAGGTTCGTGCTGAGGAGCGTGAGCTGACCGCGGCGGCGGATACGTACGCGCTCGCCATCATGCTGGGTGAGATGCTCGTCGGCCGCTTGCAGAGCCCTGACCCGGCGGCTTGGCTGGATGCGGCGAGCAAGCTCCCCACCGGTGTCGTCGAGGTTCTGCGCAAGGGGGCCTCCGAGCTTGCCGCGGATCGCTACACATCCGGCGCCGCGTTGTTTCAGGAGCTCGCAGGCGCCATGAGCAGTGCGACGCCAGACCTCGCGGTGCCAGGGATGACGGCGCTTCCCGCGTTCGCCAACGAGCTGTTCGACGACGTCAGCGAGCCGGCGACCATCGCTGACGAGCCCCCGCCGGTCGAGCTCGTTCCGATGAAGGAGCTGTCGACGTCCGGCGTCTCCGAAGCGCCGGCGCCAAAGCCGCTCGACGACACGCCGACCGAAGTGAGCGCTGAGCCGCTTGCCTCCTCCGTGTCAGTGAGCTTGCCCGCCGCCGAAGTGCCGCGTCGGCCCCCGAAACGGGTCGTACCTCCCGCTCCGCCTCCACAGGAGCTTGCCGACCGTCCGCCATCACGGCCGATGGCCGACGCCCGACCCCGTCCCGCGCCAGTGGTCGACGAGCCTTCCCACGCCGGCCCCTCCCGCGCGTTCGGTAAGCCGCGCGGCTCCATCAAGCAGGACACGGCGCGCATTGCAGCCCGCCCGCGTGACCGCCACCTCCGCGCGCGCCGTCAGCGCGTGTCGGGCATCATGGTCATCACCATCACCGTGTTGCTTGCAATCGCTGGCATCGCCGCGACGCGCTGGTACGGGTCGCTGCAGGCGGCTCAGCCTCAGCCTCAGCCTCTCGCAGCCACGCCACAACCGGCCCCGGCCGCTATCGCGGATGCGGGTCAGGCCCCGACGCCGCCCGAGCAAGCACCAGTTCCTGCTGGAGTGAACGCCGTCCCCAGCGCGCCGGTCGCAAGTATGGGTGCGCCCCCCCGTCTCACCCAGCCGACCAACGACGGTCAGAGCACTGCCGACGCGCTGCGCCGGGCTGCGGCACTCGCGAATCCCGTCGATGATGGGGGGCTGGTTTCTGAACCGCCGCCACTCGCGATGCCAGTGCCGCCGAAGCCACCAAGTCTGTCCAGCTCGCCTAGCGAGGAGTCCGCTCCCGCGGTCGTTCATGCGAGCTGCCCTGCGGGAATGGCCACGATCAAAGCTGGCCGTTTCGTCTCGGGCAGCGACGCCAACGACCCCATGCGCGCGTTTGGCGACCAATCGGCGCACACCGAAAGCACGGCGAGCTACTGCATCGACTTGTACGAGTACCCGAACCAGCGTGGTCGCGAGCCCGTGGGCGGGTATACGTGGGCGCGCGCCAAGAAGGCTTGCGAGGGGTTGGGCAAGCGCCTGTGCAGCGAAGACGAGTGGGAGCGTGCCTGCAAGGGACCGAACGGTGCCAAGTTCCCCTTTGGCGGCAGCTTCGAGCCGGGCATTTGTAACGTCGGCGAAGGTGGTCGTCCGGCCGCGGCCGGTGAGTTCGGTCGTTGCCGAAGCGGTTACGGTGTCGCTGACATGTCGGGCAACGTCGCCGAGTGGACTGCGAGTCGCATGGGTGATGGCAAGGTCATCAAGGGCGGCTCGGTCGAGCAGGCCGCATTCACGGCGCGGTGCTCGGCGCGAGCGAGTGAGTCGTCGAGCGCGCACTCCGATACGCTAGGCTTCCGCTGCTGCGCGGACCTGCAGTAAGCGCTAGCCGTCCACCGACCAGATGAAAAACGTCGGCGCGCGGGTTGCCTCGGGGGGATAGCGCGTGACGGTGAGGTACTTCGGAGCATCGCCGGCTGGCTTTGCCCCGCACACTTCGATCGTCGTCTCGAGCCACTCTGTGTGTGTCACGGAGCCCTTGGCTGTCTCTTTGGTACGGTCCTCGAGCCGACTGTCGATCACGCGCGCCGACACGATCTGCGTCTTCGGTGGATTCGGCCAGCTGTCGTCGAGATCGTCGAGGGCGTCGCGCAGCTCGAAGGTGAAGACATTGAGCTTGGCGCCCGCCGCGCGTTCCGCCTCCGCCTGCTGCTGCGAACCGCTCGAACGGTAGTATTGCGCGCCGTACTCGAACGCGAAACACACCCTGCCATCGCGCAAGCCGCGGTAGGTGAGGGCCGTTGTGGTGTAAGGCGATGTCGCCGTAGCTTTGCCGCGTACGGGCTGGAGCTTCTTGTCGACCCGTCCGATGCGGAACTTGCTCTTGGGATCGTTGTTGACCGCGTCGCCGGAGAGCGCCGCTCTGGCTTGCAGGGCTGGGCCCGGGGCCGGTCCGTAGTAGCTCGCGCTACGACAGGCTAAAAGAGCGCCCGTGATGAGGACGACCCCGACTCTTGCGCCGCGATTGGGTCCAACGGTTCTGGCTTGCATTGCTTTTTTCGTGTCCGCTCGGCGGACCATGGCCTAGGAAGAGCGAATGGCCAAGTCCACGTTCGTATGCTGGTCCTGTCGCACGGCGCGCGAGCTCGATGGCAGGGTGAACCGCGGCGATGCGTGTCCGACGTGCCGCGCTGACATGCGCTCGTGCAAGAACTGCACGTTCTACGACGTGACGGCGCATCATGACTGCCGAGAGCCGACGGCGGAGTGGGTAGCGGACAAGGAGCGGGGGAATTTTTGTGGCTACTTCGAGCCCGGCGGCAAACGCATCGATGCGGCGGCCGAGGTCGCGTCCGCGAAAGCGAAGCTCGACGCCTTGTTCAAGAAGAATTAGGACTTCTTCGAATGTCGGAAACGCTGAATATCGACGGGTCGCCTGCTCCTCGAGCTTGGGCGAACTCGGCCGCCAGCTCGCTCTCGCGCTCGAGATCAAGCACAACTGCCTCGTTGATGTCGCCCGCAAAGCGATTCGGGCTTTGCAGTAACCCCGGGCTGGAGGTTGCCGGTCAGGGCGAGCAGGAGGTCCTGGCGTCCGGCCGCCTCCGCTTGTTGGGAGTATCCCGCAGGCTGGGTCGAATGTTGCGCGTTGCCACGAGCTCATTACCATGGTAATGTAAGCTCATGAAGCTCGCGGAGTCGCGCCTAACGGCACAGGGCCAGCTTTCAGTGCCTGCAGAAGTGAGACGAAAGCTGGGCCTGGCGCCGGGTAGCACGTTGGTATGGGAGGAACGAGGCAACGAGGTCGTGGTGCGGCGATCAGGTGTTTTCACCTCAGCTGACATTCGCCTTGCTCTTTTCGGCGACGAGCCGCCTGGAAAGCGAAGCAACGTCGAGATCAAGAACGCGATTCGTACGCGAATGAAGCGCAAGCATGCGCGCCGTTGATACCAACGTACTGGTGCGTCTGCTCACCGGCGATGACGCGGTTCAGCTCGCGAAGGCAGAGGCCTTCGTGGCTTCCGGGGCCTGGATTTCGCACGTCGTCCTTTGCGAGACTGTTTGGGTTCTTGAGGCAGTCTACGCGCGTTCTCGGGCACAGCTCACGTCGGCGATCGAAATGCTCCTTGCTCACGCAACCCTGGTGCTCGAAGACCGCAGGTGCGTGGAGGAGGCGCTGCTCTTGATGGCGTCGACCGCCCGAGTAGACTTCTCAGACGCGCTGATACTTGCGATCGCTCGGCAGGCGGGTCACGTCCCGTTGGGTACTTTCGACCGAGGCCTCGGAGCGGTTCCGGACGCGCAGCGGCTTTGAGCGGGCTATGTTCGCGGCACAATGCGGCAGACGACGTTGCGTCTGCTAAGAATCGTCGTTCGGCCATGCGCAGCCCGACACAGGCAAGCTGCACGGCCACCGCGCCGATCTCGAGCAGCTAGCTTAGCTAGGCCTCCAGCTCCTGGCCCATGGCCACGAAATGCTCGCTAGCGCCGCGACGCTCGCGCACGAAGCGCGAAGCTCGAGGCGTTGTTCAAGAAGACCCAAGGGGCGGCGCCAAGACGCCGAACGACGGCGGCCACCAGTGTCTCCTCGCGGCTACTTCGTGTCGACGATGAGGTTTCCCCGGCCATCGGTGATGATGACCTTCGCGTTGGACGACTCATAGAGCTTCTGAAGGGCCTCGATGGCTCTGTACTTCAAGATCTCGGGAGTGAGGCCCTCGGCCAGGGTGAGCTGAGCGTCACGCACGCCCTTGGCCTCGATGAGCTTGCGCTCTGCTTCGCGTTGCTCTTGGGCAAGGACGAAGCGCAGTCGTTCGGCGTCTTGCTCGGCGCGCAATCGCTCTTCGATGGAGCTCGCGAGCCCAGGAGGCAGCCTCACCGATTTCAGCAACACCGCTTCCACCTCGAACCCCCGAGGTGCAAGCACGCCTCGCATCTGCTCGCGGACCGCCTCCTCAATCTCGGCGCGCCTACTCGTGTGCATGTCCTTGGCGTCGAATCGCGACGATACATCCGCGATCGCAGAGCGAAAGACGGGCAGAATGAGAGCTGTCTCGAAGTCTGGCCCGATGTCGCCGAGTACCCGAGGCGCTGCATCCGGCAGCATCCGGTACAGAATCGAGATCTCACTCGCAATGGTGAGGCCCTCACGTGAGGGCAAGTCCGCATTGACCTGCAGATTCACCGTGCGAGTGGGCAAGCGCGTGATGTCGAAGATGGGCCAGAAGAAGATCTTCAGCCCTGCAGGGCTTGGACTGTCGGAAAGGCTACCAAGCGTGTCACGAACGCCTACCTCGCCCTGATTGATGATTGTTGCGCACCCTCCGAGCAAGAAGGACACGCTGAAGGCGACCACGGCTACAAAGGGGGGGCGCTGCATTTTGGACTTCCGCGATGAGATCATGGTCTGGCGCATACAACCGTCGACCGATGTCGTCAATTCCGCCGTAGCGGACGTATGTTCGCGTGCGGTCGCGCGTGATTCGCTTTTTTGTTCGCATGGTTCGATAAAGCGAAACAAAGACAACGTAAGCTGCGAAGCGCATGCCGCTGCACTTATTCGCCTCGCAAGCCCGCAGAGCCTTACGGGGCTCGAGCGAGTTGCCGATAGAGCTCCGCGAGCTTTGCGGCGTGGCTCGGATCGAAGCCCGTCGTCCCGACGAGCGTGTCGCGAATGCAGTCGAACCAATCTGCGATTGCTTCGTGTTGCTCGCGACTGAGAGCGCGCAGGTTGCCAGCGTATGCATGACGGGCGCCGCCGAGGAAACCGCTCAAGTAGACCCAGAGCTCGTCGTCGTGGGGTGCGGTCAACATCAGCTTCAAGACGGGCGGGAGGTAATACTCGACCGCTTGCTGCGTCATGTACGTGAAGTCCTCCATGTGGAGGCTTGGACGGAAGGTCGACCGATCGATGTCGGCACGCGAGCGCCCGAGGAAATGCTCGACGACGTAAGGTGCATCGATGCTTGGTGGCGCGAGCTCTGCCTCGTTTTCAGGTATCGATGCATCTGCGAACGCTTCGTCGATGCGGTTTTCCACGCTTGCTCGTGTCACGCTGGTCGTCTCTCTGGTCGGCACACGCCAGGTGTGTCGGTTTGGGAATCCCGCCTCCTCAAGCCGGGAAAGAAGCGCTCACCGCCTGACTTGCCGTGGGTTGGGTAGGGCGTCAATACCGGTGCTTCACATGCCCGCTAAAGCAGCGGTTCGAAAATCTTCGGTCCCGCCACCGCAGAAAGTCCCGATTGGAGCCGGCGTGAGTCACGGGCTTGTCTGACTTCTGTATTGGTTCCGTCAAAGCGAACACATTATCGCCGCCGCGGTCGTAAACCCGCGCCCAATGCCATAGACTCATCCGGGTAACCCCAAGATGCGGCCCTCTGCCGTGAAAGACCATCCAACGTGACGACCGACTCACCAATGGCGTGCCAACCCGACCGCCAGGCCCGCTTCCCCAGGGACGATGGCTTTCACCGCGAGTTGACGCGGCAGGTCAACGCGTACTTCGCGAGCACGGGGCGCTCACGCGGCGCCAACACCGCGATGGTCGTGAAGACCATCACCCTTCTTACCTGGTTTGCTGCTACCTACGTCTTGCTCGTGTTCGTCGTGAGCTCGGTGTGGGCCGTGGTCGCTCTATGCGCGTCGCTGGTGCTCGCGACCGCGGGCATCGGCTTCAGCGTCCAGCACGACGCTAACCACGGCGCCTACACGAAGAGCGCGCTCGCGAATCGACTCCTTGGCTTCACCCTCGATATGCTCGGCGCGTGCTCGTTCATCTGGCGCGTCAAGCACAACATCGCGCATCACACGTACACGAACGTCGATGGCTCCGACGATGACATGAGCGTCGGCGTGCTTGCGCGCCTAGCGCCAGAGCAACGTCACTTCGCGGCGCACAAGCTCCAGCACCTCTACTTGTGGCCGCTGTACGGCTTCTTGCTGCTCAAATGGCACTTCACCTACGACTTCAAGAACCTCGCTCGCGGGCGGGTCGCTGGCACGCGTTTCAAGCGCCCGAGGGGATGGGACCTCGTCGAGGTCGTCCTCGGCAAGCTTGCCTTCTTTGGGCTTGCGTTCATCATTCCGGCGATCACGCACCCGCTGTGGACGGTCGTCGCCTGCTACTTCGCCATCTCATTCGCGACGAGCGTCATGTTGGCGGTCGTGTTTCAGCTCGCCCACTGTGTCGAAGAGGCTGGATTTGCGTCGGCGGACTCGAACGGTCGGCTGCCGCTCGGCTGGGCCGAGCATCAGGTCGCTTCCACTGTCGATTTTGCGCCGCGCAACCGCGTCCTTACCTGGTACGTCGGCGGCCTGAACTATCAGGTCGAGCACCACTTGTTTCCGCGCATCTGCCACGTCCACTATCCGGCACTTTCGGTGATCGTGAAGAACGTCTGTCGAGAGCGTGGCGTCCGCTTTAACGAGCATTCGACTTTGCGTGGTGCTATTGCTTCGCATTGGCGCTGGTTGCGTCGGATGGGCGAAGCGCCCGAGCCGGTCGCGGTGCGTTGCTAAACGGGGCTCAGGCCTGTATGGTGTGAAGGTCTTTGGGGTCTTTCTGTCAAAGAGCCGGACGACTTCTTCGTTCGCTTCGTTTTCCGATCCTTCCCTCAGGCCAATGACGCGCGCTCGATGAACGAGCGTGCGTAACCCGCTTTGCGGAGCGGAAAGGGAAGACTCGTGAACACCACGATGTATTCGACACGCGTGTCCGATGAATAGCCTCGCTACTCCGGACGCTCGTAAAGACGCCGTTCGTGTGTGCGTCGAAGCTGTCGAGCACGCCATGGAGCGTCTGCCTTCGCGGACCGACGGATCGGACGACAGCCTTACCCCGCTACGAGACGCTTGGCGCCAGCTCGTCTTACGCTTAGATCTCGGCCCGGCGCCCGAGCTCCGCAACTGTCCAACCTGCGGCATGGTGATCATGCGCGCGGCGACACTCTGCGGTCATTGCTGGCGTCGGCTGACGCCAGGTGGCGACGCACCAGCGGCCTAGGGGTAGCTCAGGCGACTAACTGCCACTTCACGGCGCGGGATGTGGCAAGCCCTGGTCGTTTGCGAGCTGGCCGACCACTCCATTGTGATGGACGACGACCGCGACCCGCCCGCCACCGTTCGCGAGCTTGAAGGTGAAGCCCGTCGCCCGTTCACCAGATCGGACGATAATGTCGGAGGGTGCGCGTGAGACGTACGCGTGACCGTCGAAGAAGAAGTCGTTGCTAGCGTCAATGCGCTCGGCGGTTGCGTCGACGGCGCGGGTGTCGTCGAGGGCTTGCGCGAGGGCCCGAGCATTCACCGGCTGCGCCAGCGTAAGCACGAACGTGCGGGCCTGCGACTCGGGCTCGATGCGTGCGACATCCACGGACTCGAGCACCGCGTCGACCGCCCATACACCGGTGGCGATGCGTCCGTTGCGCCACGCGTCGAGCACGCGCGGATGGTTAGCGCGGACTCTGACGACGTCTGGTGACACATCGGCGAAGGCGCGCGGCTCGCAAAGCGTCGGGTAGGCTGCGCGAGCGCTATTCAAGGCCCAGGCGTAGTCGCTCGCCAAGCGTTCGTTGTAGCGGATCCCGGTCTGATAGCGAAGCGCGAGCACGAAAGCGTCCTCGCTGCTCGCGTCGGCGCAGGCGGCAAGTGGCCGCGTTCCAGGGTGGTCGAACTCGAGCGGGTCCGACCCGTCGTCGTCGGACCCGCACGCCACAAGCCCGATCGTCGCGACCACGAGCAGTCGTCTCACCCGTCCGTCCCTTGCCTTTACTCCATCGTACCACCGCTCTTTCTCTGTCGCCTTCCCCACACCGCGCGGAGGGTGATGCATGTGGGCTCCTGAGGGCGAGGGGAGCGATTGCGACGCTTGCAGTGATTGGGGCGTGGACGATTGTCCGTGGCTGTGAAGGCGATTGCGGGGTAGGGCGTGTCTTGCGGACCGCCGTGCACGGTTCCAGCCGAGGGCCTCAATGAAAACGATTGCTGTGATTGTCGGAAGTCTCCGAAGGGATTCATTGAACAAGAAGCTCGCGACGGCGGTCGAGACGCTCGCCAGGGATCTTTGGACGTGCAGCTATGCAGACATCGGTAGCCTGCCGCTCTACAACGAAGACCTCTGGCCTGAACCACCTGCGGCGGTGAGCCTTCTCAAGAAGCTCATCGAGAGCAGCGACGGCCTGCTCGTGGTAACCCCCGAGTACAACCGCTCGATCCCGGGAGTGCTCAAGAACGCGCTCGACTGGGCATCACGCCCAGGCGGCAAGAGCTCGTTCAAGCACAAGCCGGTGGCGTGCCTCGGTGCCTCTGTCGGTGCGATCGGGACCGCCGTCGCGCAAGCTCACCTGCGCAGCATCTTGGGTCCGTCGGGCGCGCTTCCCATGCAGTCCCCAGAAGTCTACATCACTGCGAAGGAAGGTCTCTTCGATGCCAGTGGTGCCATCACCGATGAGAGAGTCCGCTCTAGCGTACAGAAGCTCATCGACGCCTTCGACGCCTGGATCGCGCGCCTGGCACCAGCTTGACCGTGAGTCTCAGAAACCCAAGCCAGCGCGAAAAACACTCTTCTTGACGTCATAGTCCAAGAGGTTCTCGCCGTAGCCGTGGAAATACTGAACGACGATCTGCGCGGCTGACGACGACAACAAGCGCGGCGCGAAGCGGACCGTGATCTCCTGGCCACCCTGGAGGGGGTTCACATGTGACGGACCGCCGCCAAAGAAGCGAAGCGTGATGTCGCTGCGGTCGAGCCACGAACCGAACGCGTCCACGAGGGAGATCTGCGCTTCGTAGAGGCCGCGCCGTCGCGCAATGTCGGTATTGTCGTAGTCGTAGTTGTATGGAACCCAGGCTTTCACGTTCCAGTGAATGCGCGCCCGGCTCGTGCTCGAGAGAGCATGTGTCATGCTATAGCGGATGTAGCTGCGGTCCCAAGAACGTGACGCACGCTCGCTGCGTCCGTTCGATTCGTGCTCGTAGAGGCCGAGGTCGACATACCAGCTCGGAGCGTCACCCAGCTCGAAGCGGTAGAAGATCTCCGGGTTGTAGTTGAGGTCCCGGAATGGCTTCGATTCCTCCCAGAGCCGCCACATCATCACCTGCGAGTACCCGGCATAGAGACCCGTGAGCGGCAACATTTTCACCCGAAACGACATCTGCAGCTTCGTGTCGGGGTTACCAAAGAGCGCATAGATGGGTTTGTACTGCTCGATGCGCGTCGACGCCTGGACCTCGTCGACATACGCTGATGCGGTGCGTGGCGGCGCGAAGGTCGCCGCTACGCCAAAGAGCACGGCGACCCGGATCGGACGGAGCATGATGATCAAGTTCCCCGGAGAATGCGCGTCACTCGGTATTCGTTTGGGCTCGGCTGCCTGACGGCGAAGGTCGAGTCGACGAACTCAGGGCGCGCCGAGGTCATGCTGGCCGCATGGATGAGAAGGGCGAGCATCTCGTGGCGGCTCAGAGCGATTTCGACGCCTGGTTCCGGGCGAACATCGCGTACGCGGGTGACGTCGTAGGAGCCGCCGATTCTCTCGGCGACCAAGCGTGAGCCACGATACGTTGCGAGGTCCGAGGAGAAGTCTGGGCGAATCTCGAGCTTCGCGGTGTCGGCGAAGCTGAGCCGTCGCGTTTCACCCTCCCGCAGGATGAGCGGGCTGTCTCGACCAGGCGGCACCGCATTTGGGCTACCGCTATTCGGAATGTTGATGCTCATAGGTATCCGGTGACGCGTAGACCGGGCCAGTCTCGGCGTTCCTGATTCCCAGTATCGGCGAGGGGCGCTTACGGTTGCGCCGAAGGAGCCGGTTTCGGCGCGGGATTCCCGGTGGGCACCGGGGTCGGCGTCGTCTGCAGTCGGGGCTCGAGCCAGCGGCGGATACGGCCAGCGTCGCCGAAGACGGACTGCATCTCGCGCGACCCGAGAAACACCATGTCGATCGGCCGATTGGCCAGATGCATGCGGACGACCAGGGTGCGACCAGCCTCCACCGTGTAGCCCGTCTTGCCGAGCACGATATCCCAGTTCGTGGAATGAACCAGCCGGTCCGGATTACGCAGGGTAATTGGACCGCGGCTGGTCTCGAGCTCGATGACGGGCGCGTTGAGCATGGTGCGCAGGTCATCGAGCGGTGAAGCCGCATCGAGGAGGCGCGTGAGATCGAGCGCTGTCGACACGTTCCCCGGGTCGATCCCTGCCGGGTCGACGAACCGGCTGTTCGCCATACCGATCTCGGCCGCTTTTGCGTTCATGAGAGCGACAAAGGCCTGTCGGTCCATCACTGCCCGCACCGCTGCGTAGATGGCCCTGTTGTCAGATGCGCCTAGACCCGCGCGCAGCAGATCGCCCCAGCTCATCGAGACGCTCACCGGCAGTCGTGACTTCGACCACTTCAAACGGTCCTTGTCATCCTCGAGGATGACGACGGTACGCGCGCGGTCGACTTGCATGGACGCGAGCACAAGACCGGTAAGGAGCTTCGTCACGCTCGCGATGGGCCGTACTACCGCGGGGTTCTTCTTGAGTACGACCTCGCCGGTGTCAGCGAGGCGCACGAGGACCGTCTCCGAGCGCAGGTGTGGGTTCCCATTTGCGTCGCGCTCGGGGAGGGAAAGCGCGCTCATGACCACGAGCAACGTGAAGGTCACGCTTTTACTCGCGCAAGCGCGCGTTGATAGGCCGGTCTCGCGCGGACGCGCTCGACGAACGCCATGATGTTGGGACCGACGGCGTCGTGGCGAAGTGATGACTGCTCGAGCGGAAAGCTCATCTGCACGTCGGCGCCAGTGGGCAGGTCGCCAGCGAACCAGTTACGGCCCTCGAGCGCGCGCTCGATGAAGGCTAGGTGCAGTGCGACCTCGGGGTCGACGACCACCGCCGCGATCTGTTGCGCGATCGCCTTGACGACGGGCCTTACGAGCGATGGAGCAGCTTGCGGGATCTTGTCGAAGACGAGCTTCATGACGAGGTTGGGCATGAGCGACCCTTCAGCGTAATGCAGCCAGTAGCGATAGCTCGCGTAGTCCGGGGAGCCTTGGGGCGGCCGCCATTGCCCTCCGCCGTAGCGGTCGATGAGATCTTCGATGATGACGGCGGATTCGGCAAGGACGCGGTCCCCGTCCGTGACGATGGGTGACTTACCGAGCGGGTGGATGGCGCGGAGCTCGGGCGGCGCCCGGAACGTCGAGCGGTTGCGGTTGTAGTGCTTGACGACGTATTCGCGCCCGAGCTCCTCGAGGAGCCAAAGAATACGGATCGAACGTGAGGCCTCGAGGTGGTGGACAGTGATCATGGGAGCTTGCAGGCCGTAGCCCACGCGCGTAGTGGCTGTCGAGCCATGCAGAAGATCGTGATTCCGTTTCTCCTCGCCTCGGTAGCTTGTGCCCCGTTGCGCGCGAATCCGCGCGGACTCACCTCGGCCGAAGTGCTAGCCCAAGCTCCCGACTACGACTGGGAAGAGATCCCCGCCGAAGACCTCTTACTCGCTGACACGCCACGTGGGCGCATTGTGATCGCTCTCGTGCCCGAGATGGCTATTCACACGGTCGACAACGTTCGTAAGCTTGCGCGCGCGCATTTCTATGACGGACTCGCCTTCATAAGGGCTCAGGAAGACTACGTCGCGCAGTGGGGCGACGCCGACGGGACCAAGCCCATCGTCGACGCGGAGAAGACCGTCAAAGCGGAGTTCTCGCGTACCCCTGCTGGTCTGCAGTTCTATAAACTACCCGAGGTGGACACCTACGCGCCCGAGACCGGCTTCATTCGAGGCTTTCCCGCCGCACGTGGTCACGCCGAGGCCTGGCTAGTTCACTGCTACGGCATGGTTGGCGTTGGCCGTGACGAGGCCGCCGACAGTGGCAGTGGCAGCGAGCTCTACATGGTGATCGGCCACGCGCCGCGGCATCTCGATCGCAACGTAACGCTCATCGGTCGCGTCGTCGAAGGTATGGAGATCATCTCGACCTTGCCACGCGGCACCGCTGAGATGGGGTTCTATGCGACACCCGCCGAGCGAACGCCGCTCGAGCGTGTGCGCATCGTTGCCGATCTGCCGGAATCAGAACGTCCGCGATATCGCACGCTGCGCAGCGACAGCTCGAGCTTCGCCGACCTCGTCGAATCACGGCGCAACCGGCGTGACCCCTGGACCAAGCACCCGGCGGGCAAGGTCGACGTCTGTAACGTCCCCAAAGCGACGCAGCGGATCGACTGATACGCGGGTCGCACGGCGATCGCGCCGGGCCGCCCGCCAAGCGCACGCGCCGGACTTCGACTCGGCTCAGGGGCCGGGAATGACGGTGTCGAACTGCGCGCTCAGCGAGGCGAGGACTTGGCGTTCGCGCTCGTACCCGTAGCCGGCCGCAACCCTGTCTTCACTTCGCCATCCACTGCCGGGCTCGAACTGAACCTCGAACATGCGCGTCACGGTGACGTCGTAGTCTCCCATGGTGAAGCGCCAACGCTCACGCATGCCGACGCCAAGGGTCGTTTCGGTGCGCGAGAGGGCTTCGACAACGCCACGGTCAGGCGCCACCGTGACGAGCTCCCAGCCCTCCGAGCGTGCCAGACGGGTGATCGCGTCGCAAACCACAGGCGTCACCGCAGCGATGGTCAGCGATGGCGGACGGTAGCCGTTCGCGGCTGTGCCGCTGTTGCTGGTGGCGCAACCGGTGCTCACACCGATGATGATCGCGAGTCCCATGAAACGCATGTCCACCCCCGAGCGTCTGGCTCGAGCACATTCACCTCCTGTGCCGTCGTGAAACGGGTGTGGATTGCCCCGTATCGCGATGAGACGATGTCGATTGGCCGGGTGTGCCGGACCCCTGGGACGCTACGGCGCGGTGATGATGTAGGGGGAAGAAGCGCCCGTGCTGGCGAGGGCAACGACGTAGAGCGTGTCGCCGCTCTCGGCTATCACGGCGACAGCGAGGCTGCCGTCGAGGGCCGCCAACGCGCTGCTCGTGTTTCCGCGATCGAGGTTGGCAATGGCGACCTGAACACCGCCCGCGAACGAGCCTGCGGGGAAGACGACGTCGGTGCTCACCGCATCGACACGTGTCGTATTGGCCGCAGTGAAGACGGGGGGCTTGTCGCCGGCAGCGGTCGTGCCATCGGGAACGAGTATGTCGCTCGCGCGCGGCGTGTCGATCGCGGTCGCGGCGACCTGGCGTCCGCCAACGAGGATTGCAACCTGAATGGTGCTCGCGAGCTCGCCGATAAGCGCCACGTTGAAGGACCCGTCCGCGTCGGCGGTCGTGCGAGCCTGGCTCGAGCCCGAGTTTGCGACCACAGTCGCTCCGCCGTCGACGGCTGCCGGCAATCCGAAAACCACGGTAACCCCGGAGGCTCGCGTCGCGAACAAACCGATCCCGCCCTCGAAGCCGGTCGGCGATTCGGCGTCTTCGCCGGCGCGGTCGTCTGTCTGGTCGGGGAGAGGCACGCCGTCGATGACGCATGCCCAAGGGGCGAAGGCCATTGCGACAATCATCGTACTGGCGCGCATCATGCGAACTTGTCTCCAGGCGTGCTCGAACCCCAGAACGAAAGCATACCCAGTGCCAACCCTACCAATCAATGACTTCAAGGGTTTGCGCTGGGATGCGGGCGTTCTTTTGTCAACGTGCGTTGACAGAGGCCGCAATTGGTTTCCGGGTCAGTCACGGTCTGCCGCGGCGAGACCCAACTTATGCATCTTCTTATAGAGGCCGGCGCGGGTCAGTCCCAGGGCGCGTGCTGCAGCAGCCACCCGGCCGCCGTGCTCGGCGAGCGTCGCGCGGATGACATCGCGCTCGTGGCGGTCGAGGCTACGCTTCAGGGCGCCGTCGGCGGAGTCGTGCCCGGGTTCGGCAGCCCCGGCTCGACCGGCGACCTTGCTGGAGAGCACGTCGGGTTCGATGACGCCGTCGGCGAGCGCAATGGCGCGTTGAAGCTCGTTGTCGAGCTCTCGGACATTGCCAGGCCAGGCGTAGTCGAGCAGCAGGGCGAGGGCGCGCTTCGACAGGCGGACTGGCGTGCCCCGGGCGTGGCTCGCGAGCATGTGCTCGATGAGCAAAGGCAGGTCGTCGCGACGCTCGCGCAGAGGTGGCAGGAGCATCTCCACGACGTTCAGGCGGTACCAGAGGTCCTCTCGGAAGACGCCTTTGCGCACCAGCTCCTCGAGACTGCGGTTCGTCGCGGAGACCACGCGCGCGTCGCTTGCCAAATCGACCGTCCCGCCGACACGCCGGAACTCGCGCGTCTGCAGGACCCGTAGGAGCTTCACCTGCATGCCAAGCGGCATGTCGCCAATCTCGTCGAGGAAGATCGTGCCGCCGCGCGCGATCTCGAAAAGGCCAGGCTTGGCACGAACCGCCCCGGTGAAGGCGCCCCGCTCGTGACCGAACAGCTCGCTTTCGAGCAGAGCCTCGGGGATGGCGCCGCAATTCACTGGCACGAACGGCCCACGCCGCGAGCTAGCGGCGTGCAACGCGCGAGCGACCAGCTCCTTTCCAGTGCCCGATTCGCCAGCGATGGTTACGGGAACGTCTTTGTCCGCGACACGATCGATGACCCGAAAGATATCGCGCATTGCCGGGCTGCGGCCGATCATGCCGTGTTTGCCCTCGGGCTCGTCGATGTCGCGCGGCTTGCGCGCGGCTAGCTCTGCCTCGCGTGCTGCCAGCTCGCGTTCGAGGCGCTGGTTGAGCTCGTCGATGGCAGACCGCGAGCTCTCGAGCTCCGCCGCCCGGCGTGTGAGCTCCGCCAGCAATCGGGCGTTGGCGATAGCGATGGCGGCCTGATCGCCAAAAGCGGCAAGCAAGGCCACGTCCGTCTCGGTGAAGGCGCTCGCCCGGTACCGGTGGTCGAGATAGATCGCACCCAGCGAGGCGCTACCCGCCCGCAATGGCAGACACAGGACGCTGCGCAACTTGAGCGAGTGCACGGATTGGTAGTCGCGAAAGCGCTGGTCCTGCTGGGCGTCAATCGCCGATAGCGGGGCGTTGCTGTCGATGACCTGGCGGGCAATGGATCGACTGATTTGCAGGTCATCGGGCGCCAGATGCCGGGCTTCGAGGCCGCGGGCGGTGCGTACCTCGAGCTCGGCGCCGGGCTCACCAGCGAGGAGCAAGAGAAAGCCACGCTCTGCTCCAGACAGGGCGATGGCGGCGTCGAGGATGCGCTCGAGCAGGCGCTCTGGGTCGTGGTCTCGGGCGAGCTCGCGGTTGATGGCCAGGAGTCGCTCGACGTCGCGATTCATGACGTTGCTTTCGTCCTCCCGCGGCGGACCGCTCAAGAGCGCAAGCAGGTCGCCGCGCCACCAGCTCGCACTGTACGCCTTCTCGTAGTGGGCGGGCAGGGCGGTGCGAACGGCTCCGAGGTGACGCCGCGCCGTCGCGAGGTGCTCCTGGGCTCGCACGGCCCGGCCCAACGCATGTTCGGCTCGTCCTTCGAGTGCAAAAGCCATCCAGGCGAGATCGGGGTCTCCGCAGAGCTCGGCGAGCTCTCGCCGACGCTCATCAGGCATGGGCGCGACCGCGACGATGCCACTGACGACGCGCGCTCGTAGCTCGAGACGCTGTCGCTGCAGAGTACGAGCCTCTTCGGCCGCGCTCTTGGCGTTCGCTGCGGCGGCGTCGCGTTCTCTTCGCTTACCGAGCAGCAGCGCCTCGACGATCGCGGCTTCGGCGCTACCGGCGCGGTCACCGGCCGCCGCGAACGCCTTGCGCGCGAGGTCCAGCTCGCCACCTGCTTCGGCGAACGCGTCGCCATCGATGGCGAGCTCAGCGGCGATGAGTCGCAAATAGGCGCGCTCGACCGCGAGTCCAGTGCGCTCACACGCCGCCGCCGCTTCGGCCATCACGACGCGAGCCTCGCCCGCAACCCCGAGCCAGGCGAGGAGGTTCGCGCGGTTTAGGAGGGCGCGCGCGGCCGCCCGGTCGTTTGCAGTGAGCCTAGCGAGCTCCGCTGCTTCGGCGAAGCTCGTCAGGGCTTGACCGAAGTTCCCCATCTCTTGCCGCAAGATCGCAAGGTTGGTGACGCGCAGGAGCTTGCGCGGCAGATCCCTGCGAGCCTCGAGGTCGGCGATGCATTGGGTGTAGCTCTCTTCGGCGGCGCGCAGCTCTCCCGACTTGTGCAAGACGAGGGCGAGGTTGGCTCGCCCGGCTTCGGCCGAGCGAGGGTCAGGGGCGACGCTGACGGCTTGCTGCAGTAGCGTACGCGCACGCGGCGTATCTCCAAGGTAGAAGTGACACACACCCGCGACGTTCAAGAGGTCGGCGCCACGGGCGTGCTCCGGGACGTTCTGAAGCAGCTCTTCGCTTGCGCGGCGTGCGTCGTTGTAACGTCCTGCGAGCATGAGCGCTCGGGCTCGCAGCGCCTCGATGCGCGCGGCGGGCTCTCCCTGTCGAGGCGGCGTCGTCAAAAGCTCTGCGGCGTCGGCGTAACGGCCAAGGCTCACCAGCGCGTCGGCTTCGAGCACGCGCCGTTCCAGGTGGCTATCGGCTGCTTGCAAACGCTCGAGCGCCTCACCGGGCCTCCCCAGACTCGCCAATGTCCGGGCCGCAGCGACCGCTAAAGAGGACGAAGGTGTCGAGTCGGCGACGGCGGTGTAGACGTCGAGCGCGCGTGCGAGATGGCCTTCGCGCTCGGCGCGCATGCCGCCCTCGAGCGCGAGCTCCTCAGCGCGACCCGCGTCGCCAAGTCGAAGCGACAGCAAGGCGACCTCGAGCGGGTATTGGGTGGCGTCGAGGCTCGCGGCAAGATCCTTCGCGAGGTCGAGCGGCAAATCCTTGAGGACACCCCGGCGCGTGGCCTCGAGGACTGCGGCGCCGTCGACGACCCGCGGCACCGCCAACCCGCGATCGATGAGCGCGTCCAAGAGACCCGGTGGGATGTGCCGGCGCAGAAGCTCCATCGGCGCCGCTCGGCCGAACAATGCGACCGCGCTCACGAGCCCCTTGCTCTGCGCGTCGAGGTGGTCGCCCTCGGGTCGTTGCAGGGCGCCACGGCTCGTCGCCTCGAGCAGGCGTGGACCTGGATACGCACTCAGCAGCGCGACAGCGGTGGCGGGGTGTCCCGCGCTCGCCGCGTGTAGGGCTTGCACCGCTTCGACATCCACTGCGCGTAACGGCCGCGCGACCCGCAGAAGGTCGCGCATCGCCTCAGCGGACAAGGGTGCGAGGGGCTCACCTGCTTGTCCGGCCTCGACCCAAAGCAGTGGCGCACCGCCAAAGCGTTCGAGGAACTTACCGAGCTCGTTCGTAGGAGAACCGCCTTCGACGTCGTCGAGCAGCAGCGCAACGGGTTCTGTCGCGCGGGCGAGCGCGTCCGCGATGGCGGTGAATTGCGCATAGCGACCAGCAACTGGGTCGTCCGCGCTGGTCGAGAGGCGCAACTCGATGCCGAGCTCGCGCAGAGCCGAGAGCACTCCGTCGAGGTCACTCGCGCCGCCATGCACTCCGCCGGGCACGCGATAACCATTCTCGAGCGCGGCCGAGGCGCAGGCCCTGAGAAACGCAGTCTTGCCGCTGCCGCTCGTGCCGCTGACGACGTGCCGCACGACACGTTTTCCCGGCGGCGGAACCATGCGCGCGATCTCCCTGTCACGCCCAACCGCGCGCGAGAGCAGAGGGGGGCCGTCGCGCAGGGCGCGGACGGCGGTGAGCGTGACCTCGCCCGCAATGTGCGCCAAAAGCTCGGCCGCAGTCGTCGCGTCGGCGCGGCGCTGCTCCTGTGGATGGCTCATCGCCTGCAACGCGTCGCGGAGCGGCCCGTCGATCGCGACGGATTCGCCCGGCGCTCGGCTTGCTTGTGGCTCCAGCATGTCGGCGAGCGTCGCGGCTAGCGCGTAGATGTCGGATGCGGGCGAGGGCCGACCCGCCATGGCTTCCGGCGCCATGACGCGCAATGTGCCTGCGGCGGCGTTGCCGACGCCGCGGCCGGCAAGCCCGAAGTCGATGAGCTTGCAGTCTTGGTCGGATGCGATGCGCAGGTTGGGCGGACTTACATCCCCGTGCCGAACGCCCAGGGCGTGAAGCGCCGCGAGTCCAGCCGCGATGCGCGCTCCCACTCCCGCGATCTGCTCGGGTGAGCGTCCCTTGGCCCACGCGATCGCATTCGCGAACGGATACATCTCGAGCACGAGCGCCAACGACGTCACTTCAGGTGGCGGCTCGACGAGCTCGACGCTCCCGATGACACGCATGAGGTGCGGGTGGGTGAGGCCTTCGACGAGCGCGAGCTCGTGAGCGAGTCGTTGCCGTGCGCCCGCCACCTCGGCTCGACCGAGCTTGAGGGCGACCGGGCGATTCGAGAGCCAGGTGTCCTCGGCTTCGAGAACGATCGCCATGCCGCCCCTACCGAGCTCACGCTTCACGCGATAGCGGCCAGCGACCAGGGTCAGGCTCAAACGTACCTCGGAGGGAATCATGCAGCGCTTGACAGCTTGTACACCATACCGTAGACGCTGCGCCCTCTGGTCCGGCGATGTAGCTCAGTTGGTTAGAGCACGCGGCTCATAACCGCGGTGTCGGTGGTTCGACTCCACTCATCGCCATTCCTCCTCCTCCGGCCCCATGCGCGGCTGACCCCCGGGATCGGCGACCCTCCGAAGAGGGGGCCGTGCGCCGTGCCCGATCGGCAGCTCTTTTACGTTTCGCCTGCGTTCCGTTCGCGTGTTACATTTCTCCGCGTAGTTTCTCACGCTTGGGAGCGCACTTATGAGCTCGTCGGCCGCACCGGCGGTTGGAAGTAACGAACCCGCGAATGACCCGGGCCTCGAACGCCGTCGTCGGCGCCTCGTCCCTATCGTCGACGCGCGCTTCCAGTGGAAGTACACACTGCTGATTGCGGCTCTTGGCGTCGGCGTGACCGCCATCATGGGCGGCTTTCTTTACCGCGCCCACGTCACCAACACCCGCGTGCTTGAGCTCGCCAACGAAGAGCTGCGCCTACAGGTCGCGCGAAACGACCAGCTGTTCCTCCTCTACCTGGTGCTCCTGGTGGTCGGTATGGCGTTCGTGCTTTCGATCTGGGGCATCATCGTGACGCACCGCATAAGCGGTCCGCTGTATCTCGTGGCCCGCTACCTCGGCATTCTGGGCGGCGGCCAGTACCCCGACATGCGCCCGCTGCGTAAGCGCGACGAGCTCCAAGAGTTCTTCACGACGTTCGAAGAGGCCGTGAACCAGCTCCGCAACCGCGACCAATCCAACCTGACGGCTTTGGAAGCGGCTCTCACTGCGGCGAGCGCGGCCACTGACAAAGCCGCGGCTGCGCAGATCCTGACGGACGCAGTAACCAAGCAACGCGACTCGCTCAGCAAAATGCTCAAGTCTTGAGGTCACGAGGTGCGCGCCGACCGGCGCCACCCCGTAGGAGGCAGGCCGCCGTTCGCGCAGCGCCCCGCTAGAAGTCGGCGTTGTTGTACTCGCCCTTGACCTTATCTTCGATAGCCTCGTTCAGGCTGATGAGGTCGTAATCTCCCTTCGGTGCGCCGGGCTCGCTCGGATCGACTGCGACGCGTTTGTAAGCAAAGCGCATATCAGCCCAGCGTCCCGTTTCGCCGCGTCGCATCAACAAGCGATCCCCACGGAAGCGATACTCGCCCGCAAGACGCTCCTTCTTGTTGTCGATGATGCCTTCGTAGTGCCACTCCCACGTGCCGTCGAGCGCGAAGAGGATGTACTTCTCGGGGGCTCCGAAGGGCTCCCCGGCCCAGCGCCCGAGCACTTTCTCGCGCATTGGGTCGAAGCGGAGCTTGGCGGGCTCAATCTTGCCGCCAAACAACAGATTGCGCTCGTAGAGAAGCACGTCCGAGAGGCAGGCTGTATCGGAGCCGAGCGTCGAGGACTTGTTGGGACCGCCGACGCGCTGAATGGTCAGCGTGATGGTGGTCCCGACGAGCGGTTTCGAGAGCATCTGGTCGGTTGTCGCGTCGCCGAGCACGACCTTGACGTTGTTGGTGTCGTCGCTGAGGCGGATCTCTTGCACGAGGCGGCCGGTGGTCGCCGCCGGCGTCACGACGATGCGGTCGATGCGCGTGCGGCCCTTGAAGTAGAACCGCACCTCCTCTTTCTCGCCCATGCCGGTCGCGTCTTCACACCAGACCGTGGCCGGGTCCTCGTCGAGAAGATTCAGCGGATGAAACTGCGAGGGCGCCTGCGCACGGTCCTTCTGGGAGGATGTGCGCACGTAGGCGAGTGGATCGGCGGCAGCGGGTCGGGAGGCCAGGACCGCGAAGGCAGCTGTCAGCATCCCGGCCAAACGAGACGACATGGGCCTACATGTACCAGGTGAACGCGAGTGCAAGCCAGAATGTGGAAACACGAACCCTACTTACGTTTTCGAGGTGGCAGGCGGCGGGGGATGATCTCGGTGTTCTCGGAGCGAATTTCGATGTTGCGGTGGCGAGGCTGCGTGCTTTCCTCCGGGAACCCAGGGTCGGAGTCGTCGACGTCTGCCCCGCGAAGGATGTCCGAGCGCTTGCGCAAGAAAGTGTTCTCCCGGCCCTGGCCGACCTTGACCTCGACGTCGGCAGCGAAGCGCGCGATGAGGGCGTCGATTTCGCGGACGCGCTTGTAACGCTGGTCATCGGCTGCCGTCGGGTCATTGGTGATGCGCTCGACAACCGTGCCCGGAAACGTATCGGGCCTCGGTGTCACTTCGACGACGCCTGGCGACGTCGATTCAATACCTGCCTCGCCCGGCGAGGTCGGGTCGATACCTTCACCCATGCCTGGTGAGGTGTCGTGCTCGGCGCCAGGCGCGGTGATTTCACGCTCGTCACCCGGAGGGGCACCCGGCGCGGTGTCCATCTCCTTCATGAGCTGCCCGCGCGTGAAGCGCCGCGTGTCCGGCCCGAATGGGGCGGTGTCGTTCGTTAGTGTGGTCATCGACTTGAACGACCCGTAGTCCGCCGGTCGGTTCGTGACCATGCGATGGGCGCCTGGCTGCGCCTTCGGCCGCTGGAACGTCACGCGCTGAACTTGAGGGACCACGATGGGTGTGTCGTCGCTCGGCGCCTTGAGCGGCGCAGGGGGCGACGTCTCGTCCTTGATGACGATGGCCGGCCCGTCCGCAGAGAGGGTGGTGGCGAGGTTTGCGGGCGCGACTGGTGGCGGCTCGCGGCGCACCTTGCCCGGCACCGGAGCACGGCGCCGGACGACCTGCGTGACCTCTGTCGGCGATGGCGGAAACCCTTTGACCGTCATCGTCTGGGTGTGTTCGGAACGGGGCTCATCGCCCGGCTCGCGTGTACTGCTCGTGCCGCTCGCCGACGCACTGATGCTGCTCGCGACGCGCGCCACCATGCCAGCGACGCTACCGTCGGGCACGCCCGACGGCGCCGCGCGGTTGCGGCTAAAGGCCTCCGGTGACGCAAAGCGAGCCTTGGCCATGTTCGAGCTGTAGGCGTCTTCGGGATTCGTGCTCGCCCGTTTTCTGGTCTCGGGGAAGCCTGGGCCCGACAACTTCGAGGACGATACCAGCGGCATGCCGGTCTCCTCGGAGTGCGCCCGGCGACTGGCCTCGAGAATCTCCTCGAGCTCGGCGGCTTGGTCGCGCGCTTGGCGTTCTTGTCGGTCGCGCTGCTCTTGGAGCTCGCGGATCTTGTCGTACTTGTCTTTCATCTCACCCGAGCGCGACATGATCCGACCCCGACGACAGAATGTAACACGCGCATGCCCCAAAGTCGCAAGGCGTGATAGCGTGTCGCGCAAATGGCAAAAGCTTGTTTCTTGAGCCTTCTTGGCTGTTTCTGGGCTGCTTCGGCACTGGCGGCTGAAACCATCGAGGCGCGGGGCGAGGCGACGATCACGGGAAGCGATACCGTGAGCGCCAAGAAGAGCGCGGTTGCCGACGCTCTGCGGCACGCCGTTGAGCAGGCCGTTGGCTTCCAGGTCGTCAACAACTTCACGGCTGAACAGCGTGAGGTGACGGCGGGGGACAAAACGACGTTCGACTCCGCCGTGCGCGACAAGATCGTCCAGAAGTCCGAAGGCTTCGTCGAGAGCTATGACGTCACCGAGGAGAAGCGCGACGGCAACGTTCTGCGCGTCACCGTGCGCGCAAAGATCGTCGAGTCGAAGATAGCGGCGGAGCTCGACGCCATGACCAAACTGCTCGCCAAAGCGGGAAATCCGCGCGTTGCGGTCGTCGTCACTGAAAATCACGCTGGTAAGCCACACAAGGGCTCGAGCCTCGGCGCCCAGATCGAAAAGGGGCTCGCCTCGCGCGGATTCATCGTCCTCGCTCCGGAAGTGACTGCGAAGATCGTCGGCAAGGCAAAGGCGGGCAGCAAAGTCGATGTCGACGACGCCGAGAAGCTCGCCGCCGCGGCTCGGGACGCTGGAGCGGACATCGTCGTCGCTGGCCATGTCGAGGTCACCGACCTGGGCGTCATCAAGGACGGCGAGTTCGAGTCGCTAAAGGGCCAGCACAAGATCGAGATCGACGCGGTCATTCGCGGGATCCAGGTCGCGACCGCGGAGGTAACTTCCGCCTCGCCCATCAAGACGACGTCGTTCGGCATCGACGTCGAGCGCGCCATCCAGCGCGCGTTCGTTGGTCGCGGCGCCAACGTCGTGCAGAAGACGCTCGACGAGCTGGTGCCCGGTCTGAAGGCAGCCCTCAACAAGGCGGCCGAGCAAGGTCAGCGCTATGTGCTGCGGGTCTCCAACATCACCAGCTATCGCGCACAGGGCATGGGCCTGGTCGACGGCCTGAAGGGCGCGCCCGGCGTCAACAACGCCACACAGCGCTCGTTCGATGGCGGCGTGCTCGTCGTCGACGTCGCCTGTGCTTGTAGCGGCAGCGATCTGCAAGCGCGCGTCTTCGAGCTGGCGCGTCGAGTCAAGGAGCTCGCGAGCATCGATTTGGTGCGTGTCGCCGGGTCGCAGCTCGAATTCAAACTGTGAGCCGCGTCCCTCCTCGCGTCACCACCGCGTTCGGCGTTCACGTTCGCGGCACGCCCCTGTGGATCGACGCCGCGACCAAGCGCCCACTGTGCGTGGTGACGACCATCGTCGACCGCTTACCTCCGGCGCACACGCGCCTGCTTGCGACAGCGGAGCTCGCGCGTCTGCTCAAGGCCGCGGGACACGCGAGCACAGTGTTGCCGACGCCTCGCGACCGCTGGGTTGGCGTCGGCGGCGAGCGCTTGCAGCTCGTCGAAGCGGGGCCGCACGGTCTCGCCGCGGGCGCTCAGGTAACCCTCGCAGACGAGATCGTCCTCGTCACCGGCCCGCTTCGCGCCGCGGCCGTTGATTGGCCACGAGCCGACCACATCGTGGCGCACGTCCCCGCGCTAGGTCACCGCGGAGACGATCTCGACGCTGTCGCCGGTGTCGTAGCGAAGGCCGCCCACCGTGACCGTTGTAGCGTACGCGTGGAAAGTATCGAGGTTGCTTACGCTCTCATCACCGCTTTGCATGCGCGTGGTGTCGTCTGTAGCGGCCGCGGTCTCGTGCGTCATCTCGAGGCGCCACAGGCGGTGCCGGGGCGAGTGAGCGTCGGCCTTGGCCGCCTTGCGCATGCAAGGGTCGGGCGTAGCATCGACGTCGACTCAGGACTGCGGCGCTTGAAGGGCAGTGGAGCGCAGCGCGTACCCCTGCATTGGTACGCCGGTCGCGCCACAGTCGAGGAGCTTGCGCGCTCGACCGGGGTTCGACGACTAACCCTCGTGGGAAGCCGCGATCCGCGTCTAGACCTGCCCGGAGATGTTGTATGGCGGAGCGAGCCGCAGCAATTGGTGCTCGAGACAACCGCATTGGGTTGAAAATTGAGGGCCTTCCGGGGATTGTGTTACCTCCGTTCCCTAATCGAGAGAGCGCGTGACCAAGCCCAAAAGCGTAAAGGCCAAAGCCGCGGCCAATTCCGGCGACCCGCCACGACGTGGCTGGTTGTCGACCATGGTCCGCCTGGCCATCTTCTTCACGCTCACCTGCACAGTCGCCGCGAGCACGCTGCTGCTCGGCGTCTACTTTTACTACGCGCCGACCCTGCCGGAGTTTCACTCGCTGCAGGACTACCATCCGAAAATCGGCACGCGCATCTACTCGAGCGACAACCAGCTCATCGGTGAGTTCGCTGCCGAGCGTCGCGTCTTGGTCGACTACGACCAGGTGCCGCCGCTTCTTTTCCAGGCCTTCATCTCAGCCGAGGACAAGCGCTTCTGGGAGCACGGTGGTGTCGACGTGCTCGGCATCATGCAGGCGGCTTTCGACAAGATCCGCAAAGGTGGGAAGCTCCGTGGTGCTTCGACCATCACGCAGCAGGCGGCCAAGTCGTTGCTCGCCATCAACGAAAGCTACGAGACGGCCACGGAGCGCTCCTTCGAGCGCAAGATCCGCGAGGCGCTCCTCGCCATCAGGCTCGAGCAAGCGCTCACGAAAAAAGAGATCCTCTACATCTATAGCAATCAGATTTTCCTCGGCTACCAGGCCTACGGCGTGCAGGCCGCCGCGGAGCACTACTTCCGCAAGAACGTTTGGGAGCTGTCGCTCGCCGAGATGGCGACCTTCGCGGGATTGCCACAGCGACCGAGCGACTATTCGCCCGTGTCGAACCCCGACAAGGCGCTGGCACGTCGGAAATACGTCCTGCGTCGCATGCTCGAGGACGGCGCCATCACTCAGGCGCAGCATGACCAAGCCGTCGCGGAGGTGCTCGTCACGTATCCACGTGAAGAGCTCTATTTGGCAGTCGCGCCGTATTACACCGAACAGGTTCGTCGCGACATCATCGAGCGTTACGGCGAGCGCGAGGTCCTCGAAGAGGGTCTCGAGGTCTACACGGCCGTCAGTCTCGAGCTGCAAGCTAACGGTCAGAACGCGCTCGACCACGGTTTGCGCGACTTGGACAAGCGCCAGGGTTTCCGCGGCCCGCTCGGTAATGTCGAGAAGGGTAAACGTGACCTCTTCAAGACCAAGTACCGCGCGTATCTGGGCCTAAAGGACAACGCCAAGCTCCAGATGAGAGACGGCAAGACCTACGTGGGTCTCGTCACCAAGGTTGAGAGCACGCACGCGACGCTCGATGTCGCCGGCACACAGGTCTACATGCCGCTCGCGGCGGTGCGCTGGGCCCGTAAGCCCAATCCGCTTTTCCGGATGGACTCCTTCCTCGTCACTGACGTCAAGAACGTGCTGCAGGTTGGCGACATCGTCCAGGTCAAGCCCACCACCCGCGATTGGCTGTCCGAGTGGAAGTACGGCAGCGACGTGAGCGCCAACGTGCCCGCCGACTCGCCACTCGTGCGCCTCGAGCAGGAGCCGCTCGCGCAGGGCGCCTTGTTCTCCACCGAGCCGCGCTCGGGCTACGTGTTGGCCCAGATCGGCGGCTACAACTTCGTCGACTCGAGCTACAACCGCGCTGTGCAGGCTTGCCGCGAGCCTGGCAGCGCCTTCAAGCCCATCGTCTACTCCGCCGCCATCGACAAGCTCGACATGGGGCCCGGCACCATGATCGACGACAAGCCAATCGTCTTCGACGACGCAGACGCGGGAACGCGCTGGAAGCCGGACAACTTCGAGGAGGAATTTCGCGGCCAGATCCTGTTGCGTGCTGCTCTGCGTGACTCCATCAACTCAGTTGCAGTGCGGCTCGCCGACATGGTCGGCATTCACGACGTCAACAAGAACGCGAGGCGCCTCGGTATCACCACCCCGCTCAAAGCGGAGCTCGGTACTGCGCTCGGCTCGTCGTGCACGACATTGTACGACTTGATGAACGTCTATCTCGCGTTCAATCAGCTCGGCGAGCGCCGCGACATGACCTTCGTACGGCGTGTCGTCGACCGCTACGGCAACGTCCTCGAAGACCACACCGTGGCTTGGGACCCCACGCTCGATCTCGGGTCGCGTCTGACGCGCGCCTACAATCGTATCGTCACGCCGTCGCGCATGGCGCTCGACCGGCAGACGGCGTTCCTCATCACCAACATGCTCAAGGGGGTCGTCGAGGGTGGTACAGGGGCTGCGGCGTCGCGTCTTGGCGTGCCGACAGCAGGCAAGACCGGAACCACAAACGACTCGTACGACGCCTGGTTCATGGCGTTCACCAAGAACCTGGTCACGGGCGTATGGGTCGGTCACGACAAGAAAGAGCGCCCGCTCGGCCCGAACGAGCAGGGTGGCCGCACCGCGCTCCCGATCTGGCTCGAGTTCATGATGCAAGCGCTCACCGACTACACGACGGAACCGCCTAGCAAAAAGCCATCGGGCCCCTTCAACATGCCCTCCGGTATCGTGCAGGTGTCGATTGATCCCGAGAGTGGCATGCGTGCTCGCCCTGGCGGTCGTGCGTATTCCGAGTATTTCCGCGCGGGCAGTGAGCCGCGTGAGGTCGCGCCAGACAAGAACGTGGTCAACGCCGGACAGGACAGCATTTTCTCTGCCGACACTCCGCTATAACGTGCGTGGCGCGCGACGCATGCAGCGGTTACATTTGGTGACGGCGTGAGCACGACTGTTCTCATCATCGATGACTCAGAAACGGTACGGCAACGCGTTCAACACGTGTTGCTCGACGGCCATGTCGCCACCAACGTGTTGTTTGCCAAAGACGGCCTCGAAGGCTTCAAGCTGTTGTTGAACAATCGCATCGATCTCGTGCTCTGTGACGTGGTGATGCCGGGCATCGACGGCTTCAAATTTTTGTCGCTGAAGAAGGCGCGCAGCGAGCTCGTCGAGGTGCCCGTGATCATGCTCGCAGGGACCGCGAGCGACGTTCATGCGAAGGTGCGCGGCCTCGAAGCGGGTGCGTCCGACTACCTCACCAAACCATTCGACGACGAAGAGCTCGTCGCGCGCGTGAAGGTGCACCTCAAGATCAAGGGCCTCCAAGACGAGCTGCGAGAGAAGAACCAGCGGCTCGAGGAGCTCTCGAACACCGACGGCCTGACTCGAGTCGTCAACCGCCGACACTTGATGGAGCTCTTGGACCTCGAATTCACGCGCGCCCGCCGCTACAACAACGCACTCTCATTCGTCATGGTCGACATCGATCACTTCAAGGCCATCAACGATCGCTACGGCCATCAAGTCGGTGACGAAGCCCTTACGGCGGTCGCGAGTGTCTTGCGCCAAGACTTGCGCCGCAATGACGTCATTGGTCGCTATGGCGGAGAAGAGTTTTCCTTGCTGCTACCCGAGACCGTCGGCGACGGCGCGCGCGTCGTGGCGGAGCGCTACCGCAAGCGTCTCGAGGAGTACCAGCTAAACGCCCAGGGTGAGCGCATCAGGCTCACCGCAAGCTTTGGGGTCGCCGAGCTCGCGCCCGAGCTGACGAATCTCGACGCATTGGTTCGTCGTGCCGACGCGGCGATGTACCAGGCCAAACACCAAGGCCGTAACCGCGTGGTGGTGGCCGCCATGGACGGCTCGACGGAGCGCGACAACGTCGGCAGCTGATGGCTCGCTCGCTCTATCCCCGACGCATCGTCTGTCTCACCGAGGAAACCACGGAGACGCTTTATCTTCTTGGTGAAGAGGAGCGCATCGTCGGCATCTCGGGCTTCACGGTGCGTCCGCCGCGCGCGCGCAAGGAGAAGCCCAAGGTCAGCGTCTTTCTCGAGGCCGATATCCCCGCCATCGAAAAGCTCGAGCCCGATCTGGTGATCGCCTTTTCCGATCTCCAGGCCGACATCGTGCGAGCCTTGATTCAAAGGGGCATCGAGGTGTTGGCGCTCAATCACCGTAGCATCGACGAAATCCTGCGCATGGTCGTGATGCTCGGGAGCATCGTCGGCCAGCAAGTCGCGGCGGAAAGGCTCGCCGACACTCTCGCTGCGCGTGTCGATGCGGCCCGCGAGAGAGCGAAGCATCTGCCATTGCGGCCACGGGTCTTCTTCGAGGAGTGGCCGGACCCACTGATCTCCGGCATACGCTGGGTGAGCGAGCTCATCGAGGCAGCCGGTGGTGACGACTTGTTCCCCGAGCGACGCACGGCCAAGCTCGCCAAGGACCGCATCGTCACGCCCGAGGAGGTCGTGCGCCGTGACCCGCAGCTCATCCTCGGGTCGTGGTGCGGCAAGAAAATGAAAAAAGAGGTCGTTCTCGCCCGGGCCGGCTTCGCGGGCACCAGTGCCGTGCGTCACGACCTGGTCCACGAGGTCAAAAGCCCAATCATTCTGCAGCCTGGTCCGGCGGCATTGACCGACGGGCTGGACGCGCTCGAAAAGCACGTTAGCCTGGCGGCAAGGGTGTACGCGTCCGAGTCTTGACAGTGTCTAGACCGCGGTCGAAGGTGAGCTTCATGGCAAAGCCGGGCTTCAATCATGTCGGGCCGCGCGGGCGTGCTGCGATCGTTCATGGCATCCGTACACCGTTCGTGAAGTCAGGGACGGTCTTCAAGCACCTCTCGGCGCTCGAGCTGGGCAAGGCTGCGGTTGCCGAGTTGGTGCAGCGGGCTGCGATCGACCCTGTACACATCGAGCGCTTGGTTTTTGGCGCCGTCATCGCCGACCCCCAGGCGCCCAACATCGCGCGCGAGATCGTCCTCGCCGCCGGGCTGCCGCGCAGTATCGATGCCTACTCGGTCTCGCGCGCCTGCGCGACCAGCACGCAGGCCTTGGTCGACGCGGCGCAGGGCATCATTGCAGGTGACATCGACGTCGCCGTCGTCGGCGGCGCCGAATCCTTGTCGCGCGTACCGATCACCGTGAGTGACAACCTCGCCGATGCGCTCATGACCGCGAACGCCGCCAAGGACCCAATCGCCAAGGCCAAGGCCTTCCTCGACCTGGGCGCCCGCGATCTGCTTCCGAAGGCTCCAGCCATCAAGGAGGTGTCGACGGGAATGTCCATGGGTGAGTCCGCCGAGAAGATGGCCAAGGAGAACGGCATCACCCGCGCCGCGCAGGACGCTTTCGCGTACAACTCGCACAAGAAGGCCGCTGCGGCATGGGAAAAAGGCGTTTATGACGACGAGGTCATGCACGTCTTACTGGGCCGCGACTATGGGCAGGCGGTCGTAAAAGACGGAATCGTTCGTCCGGACTCTTCGCTCGAGAAGCTGGCAAGCTTGCCTCCTGTCTTCGACCGAAACTACGGCAGCGTCACCGCCGGCTCGAGCTCGCCACTCACCGACGGGGCCGCGGCGCTCCTGGTCATGAGCGAAGAACGCGCCCGCGAGCTGGGCGTCGAACCGCTCGCCTACGTGCGTTCCTGGGCGTTTACTGCGCTCGACCCGTCCTGGCAGCTCCTGCAAGGTCCAGCGTTCGCGGCGCCGAAAGCGCTCGCACGCGCGGGCTTGAGTCTCGATGACCTGACGCTCGTCGACATGCACGAGGCCTTCGCCGCTCAGGTTCTTTCCAATCTTCTCGGCTTCGCATCGAAGGACTTCAGCGACCGTTATCGCGGAGGCTTAAAGCCCCTGGGCAAGGTGCCGGACGAGAAACTCAATATCTACGGCGGCTCGGTGAGCCTCGGTCACCCGTTTGGGGCGACGGGAGCACGTCAGGCTCTCACCATGTCGCGCGAACTTTCGCGTCGCGGAAGAGGATCGGCACTCATCACACAATGCGCCGCTGGTGGTCTTGGGGCCGCGTTGGTGTTGGAACGATGACGAAGTTTTCCCCTATTGCGGATGAAACGGGTCTCGAGGCGGGCTCCATGAGCAATATGTTCGCGCATCTCAACCTGTCGCACTTCAAGGTCAGCGTCGAAGAGGGAATCGCCCTCGTCACCTTTGACCGACAAGGCGACAAGGTGAACTCGCTGGGCACGCCGATCATCCGCGAGATGGAAGCAGTGGTCGACGTGATCGAGCGCGAGGCAAGCATCGTCGCCGCCATCATCGTGTCGGGCAAAGATGACACATTCGTTGCTGGCGCTGACGTCACCGAGCTCGCCGGCTACACGACCGCCGCGCAAGCACAAGAGCTGTCGACGCGCGGTCAGAAAGGCTTCGCGCGGCTCGAGACGCTCGGGCGTGAAAAGCCGATCATCGCGGCGATTCATGGCGCTGCGCTCGGCGGTGGTCTCGAGCTCGCGCTCGCGTGTTCGGGACGCGTCGCATCTGATGCCGACGTCACGAAGCTCGGCCTTCCCGAAGTGAAGCTCGGGGTCATTCCGGGGGCCGGTGGCACGCAGCGCTTGCCACGGCTCATCGGTATCGCAAACGCCCTCGATTTGATCCTCTCGGGCAACGATGTGCGTGCCAAGAAGGCCTTGAAGCTCGGCCTCGTCGACGAGGTCGTGCCGCGACCGGTGCTGCTCGAAGCGGCTAGGCGCGCCGTGCGCAAAGCCTTGCAGGGCAAGCCGCTGCGGCCTGCTCGCGGTTTCACACGGCTGCGTTCGCCACTCGCCAAAGTCCTGCGCGACATCGCCGACCCCGAGTTTCTCCAAGAGGTTGCCTTGGAGGAGAATCCCGTCGGGCAACGTCTCCTTTTCAAGAAGGCCAAAGAGCGTCTTCTCGAACGGACGCACGGTCTCTATCCCGCTCCCGAGGCCGCTCTCGACGCGATTCGTGTCGGCGTGCTCGAAGGGCGTGAGGCGGGATACGCTGCCGAGGCCTCTCATTTTGGCAAGCTCGTCGTCAGCCCCGAGGCGCGCGCCCTCATTGCGATTTTCTTCGCGCAGCAAGCAGCAAAGAAGGACGGCGGCACGTCGTCGGCCGCAGAGCCGCACGAGGTGCGCAAGCTTGGCATCGTTGGCGGCGGTCTCATGGGGGGCGGCATCGCCTACGTGACCGCGACGAGGATGCACATCCCCGTACGCTTCAACGAAATCGACGACAGCGGGATTGGACGGGGCCTCGCGCATGTCCGACGCCTCGTCGACAAGGATGTCGAGCGTCGTCGCCTCACCCGCTTCGAGGCCGAGCGCACCATGAGCCGGGTCTCCGGGGCGTCGAGCTATGAGGGCTTCGGCAACGCCGACTTGGTGGTCGAAGCGGTCTTCGAGGATCTCGATCTCAAGCGACGCGTCTTGCTCGAGATCGAGAAGCGCGTGCCCGCGACCTGCGTCTTCGCATCGAATACGTCATCCATCCCCATCAGCAGCATCGCCGAGGTCGCAAGTCGTCCCGAGGCGGTGCTCGGGATGCACTACTTCTCGCCGGTCGAGAAGATGCCGCTCCTCGAGGTGGTGACCACCGCAAAGACCGCAGACTGGGCGGTCGCCACCGCCGTGAAAGTTGGCAAGGCGCAGGGCAAGACCGTCATCGTCGTGCGCGATGGACCTGGCTTCTACACATCGCGGATCTTGGCCCCGTACATGAACGAAGCGGCGTGGCTTCTCGTCGAGGGCGCTTCGATCGATGAAGTCGACAGTGCGTTGGTCGAGATGGGGTTTCCAGTGGGGCCCCTCACCTTGCTCGATGAGGTTGGTATCGACGTGGGCAATAAAGTCGCCCACATCATGGCGAAGGCGTTCGGCAACCGCATGAGCGCGCCCGACGCGATGGACAGCCTCATCCGCGATGGCAGACAAGGTCGCAAGAACGGTCGTGGCCTGTACCTCTACGAGAAGGGTAAGAAGCGTGGCCCCGATGGTTCCGTCTACGACCTGCTGGGTGGAAAGTCTCGCGGGCGTAGCCGTATCCCACGCGATGAGATCCGCGAGCGTGTGTCCCTGCAGATGGTGAACGAAGCGGTACGTTGTCTCGATGACGGCATTCTTCGCTCGGCGCGCGATGGCGATATCGGCGCCGTCTTCGGTCTGGGCTTCCCACCGTTCTTGGGTGGCCCGTTCCGCTACGTTGACCGCCTGGGAGCCCGCGCCGTGGTCGAGCGGCTAACGCACTATGCCGCTTCGCTGGGTGAGCGCTTCAAGCCCGCGGAGGGTCTCGCGCGGCACGCCGCGGCGGAGACGAAGTTTCACGACCGTTGAGCGGGTGTCACCAGGTCACACCAGGCCGCGACGCCAAGCTATTTGCCGATTGCCACTCCAGGACCTAGGTTGTCGCGATGACCTCGGCTCCCTCATGATGAACGACGACCGGCAAGCGCCGCGCGAGCTAAGGCGCGATCCGCGACGAACGCTGATGTTGCGCGTCGACGTCCGCGAGGGTGGAGACGACCGCGCGCTCGCCTCTGCGTGGACGGCTGATGTATCTGCCGGCGGTGTCTCACTGCGTGGAGCACGCGCGCTCGTGCGTGGGCAGATCGTTCGCATGTCGTTGTCGTTCCCCGGGCTTCTCGACCCTCTCGAGGTCTTGGGTGACGTGGTCTGGGCGCAGAAGACCCTGTCCGTTGCAGGCGGAGTTGGCGTGCGCGTCTGGTCGAGCCTCGATCGTGAGCGCCTGGCGCATCTTGCGGGTCTAGCGGTACGTCCGCAATCACGGATGGTTCGCCCCTATCGCATCATCATCATGGAGACTGACCCGCTAGCGGCGCTTACCCATCGCATCGCGCTGGACGACCTGCACCCAGTGACCGGCGCGCACCTCGAACTCACGATGACGCGCGGTTGGAACGAAACGCGTGAGCAACTCGAAGCAGCGCCAGCGGACATGATCATCCTTGGCCTGCATCCGAAGTATCGGGACAGCAAAGAGGCCCTGTCGTTCGTTCGTAGCGATGGCGTCGCGGGGAAGGGTGTCGTGGTCGCCCTCGCGAGCGGTGACGACTCCGATCTGCTGCGCCACGCAAGCCTCGTCGCTGACGCTACGTTCGTCAAGCCGGTGCCGCTAGCGCGTATCGTCGACACCATCGGGCATCTGCTCAACCGCCGCGCAGAGAAGCAGGCCAACGTCGCTTACATCTAACGTGCCCGCCGCTCTCTGCGTCGGATCGACACAACCGAGCGGCGGGAGCGGCGGGGTTAGAGGGTCGCGATGAAGCGACACGCCACCGCGGACAGCTCCGAGGCGCTGACATGCGAGCGCTGACCTCCCGGCAACCAGGGGCGTACCGCGTCGTGGATCTCCCTGCATAGCGGGTCACCTGATGCCGCGAGGGTCGCTGCCTCGTCGAGTGTGCTCTTCGCAGTGACGTCATCACCGCTTTGATCGGCGCACACCGCGAGCCCCAGGAGCACACCTTGGCTACGAACACCCAAGCCGCGCAGGTGCGCGAACAGTTGGCGGCCACGCTTGAAGTCACCAGCGACCATCGCATCGAGCGCACCCTTCATGAGCGCGTCCTCGAGCGAGCGGGGCGCGGGGGGGAAGTCGTCGCTGTGGCCGAAGTTACCCATGCCGCTCCCGTCGCGTGCCGCAAACCGCAGACCTAGCCAAATGTTCGGCGCTCGAACATCCAGTGTTCTCATGCCGGCCTGTGACGAGCTGACAGGGACGCCGCAATGCGTCGCTACAGCCGGATACCGTCGCGGAGGGGAGTGGAATAGGATGCTTTAGCGGACTTAAGGGCTTCGGCGAGAGCGTCGTTTGCCTTGTCGGGTAGGCGCACGTCGAGCTCGACATAGAGATCACCGCGATCGCTGCCGCGCTGAATCCCCTTGCCGCGCAGGCGTAACTTATCGCTTTGCTGGCTTTGCGGTGGCACGCGCAGGCTGACATGACCGTCGGGCGTGGGCACGTCGATAGAGGCACCGTTGTACGCCTCGTCGATGCTCACCGGCAGCTTGAGGTGCAGGTCGAGCCCGTGGCGCTGGAAGTACGGATGCGGACGGACGCGCGTTTCGATGAGCAGATCGCCAGCACCCGCGGGGCCTGGGCTGCCCTGACCTGCGACCTTGAGCTTCGAGCCGTCATCAGCACCGGGAGGAATGCGGACGGTGACTGGCTCGGCGCGACCCGGGATGCGCAGCTGCACTTCCGTGCCGCGAATCGCCTGCATGAGGTCGATGTCGACGGTGGCGACGACGTCACGACCTTTCTGAGGGCCGCGGCTGCGCCGTTGTCCGCGCTCGAAGAGATCCCCGAAGATATCGCCGAACTCGAATTCGACACCCCCGCCTGAGGCTGCACCTCCGAATGGCGATGGGCGCTGGCCACTGGCGCCGCCCATCCCTCCGGCCCAGCGCTGGTAGTGACGCGCCTGCTCGGCGTCGAAGCCGCTGCGTAGAGCTGCATCGCCGAACTCGTCGTAAAGTTTGCGCTTTTCCGGATCGGAGAGAATGTCGTTGGCTGCCGATACTTCCTTGAAGCGTTCCTCGGCTTGCTTGTTCCCCGCGTTGACGTCCGGGTGGAACTTGCGCGCGAGCTTACGGTACGCCTTGCGGATCTCGTCTTCACTCGCGGTGCGCGAGACGCCGAGGACGGAGTATGGATCTTTGGCGTCGGCCATTACGTCAATTATAAGCAGTGCTTCGTTTTTTGCTACATGCCCGTGGATGGGTTCGGCCGAAAAATCAGGGCGACTCCCACCAGAGCCGCGTTTAGTCGTGCTCTCGCAAATATCGCTCGGCGAGTTGGCGCTGGCGATCGCCTAGAGGCACGGAATGACCTTCGATCCAGACGCGCTCGACCTGGGTCGAAAGCTCGAATGGGTCGCCGGACCACAAGACCAGGTCCGCGCGTTTTCCGGCTGCGATATGGCCGTAGCTCGCGCCTCGGTCGAAGACCTCGGCTGGCGTTGTGGTGATGGCGCGCATAGCAGCCTCACGGCTCATCCCGTTGGCGACCGCGAAGCCTGCTTCAAAGCGCAGGCGCCGGGCGTTTTGATCGTCGGCGATCCCGCTCGTGATGATCACGCTCACGCCGGCTTGCTCGAGTAGGGCGGGAAGGTCGTCGCGGGCGTTGAGCAGGTCGAAACCGTAGGGGAGCTGCTCGGTTGGCTGAATGATCACTGGCACGCGCGCCTCTTTGAGCTGCCGCGCGACGAGCCATGACTCACTTGCCCCTGCGATGACGAGCCTAATCTTCTCCGCTTTGGCGAACTCGATAGCGGTCAGGATATCGCTCGCGCGGTTGGCCTCGAGCACCAACGGTAGCCGACCCTCGATGACAGGGTAGAGCGCCTCGAGATGCTGGCTCGACAACGAAAGCTCGCGCTCTAGGGGACGATTGACGCTGCGCTTGTGCAGGCGCGCGTCATCGATGGCCTGGCGGATGGCGAGCCAGACACCGCCGCGACTTCCGCCGCTGCCCTCCTGGGGCTTCAAGCTGCCGAACATCGCGACCGCGCGACTCGGATCGGGGCGCGTGGCCAAGGTTCCGGTGAGATCGACCCAACAGCCGGTGCCGCCGATGATCTCGCCGTGCGGACTCACGATGACGCTCGTGACACCAGCCGCGCGGGTAATGGGAATGCGGACCGATAACGGGTTGAAGCCGTCGCAGACCCGCAAGCCCGGCGCGAGCGGTTGGTCTCCCAATGCGTCGTCGACCGTATCACCCTCGAGCAGCACCTCGGCGACGCCGATTTGCGAGCGTGTCTCGATGAGGCCGGCGGTGAGGACCTTGCCCGTGCCGTCGACGCGCAGGGCTTGGGTGGGCATGATGGCCACGCTTTTGCCGGGTGTGACCGAAACGATGCGGCCCTGGTCGATGACCACGGTTGCGGACTCGATTGGCGCCGAGCCACTCTCGATGCGTACGTTCTCAATGACCGTCGTAGCGGACAACGCCATCGCTAGGATGAGTGCGGCGTTCATAGTTTCACCTCGACCTCGCGGCGTGCGCCGCTGCGATCGACCGCCGACGTGCCCAGCTCGAAGTCGGTGGGTCGCATGGGCTTACCATCGTCGTAGATGGTCTCGCCGTCGATGAGGACGAGCTTGGCGCGCGCGTAGATGCTGAACGGGTTGGCACTCCACACCACCACATCACCCATCTTGCCAACCTCGAGAGAGCCCGTTTTGTCCTCGATACCAAGGGCCCAGGCGGGGTTCACCGTGACCCAGCGCAGCACCTCGTCGTCGGTGAACTTGAGGCCGAGCTGCTCGCCGGCCGCGCGGGCCTTGGCGGCCTGCTGATTCAAGAAGCGAACTTCGGTGGAAGAGTCGCTGTGCATGATGGGGCGCGCCTTTGCGGCCGCAAGCAACGCGACGTTGTGCGGGATACCGTCGAAGGCCTCCATCTTGAAGCCCCACCAGTCCGCCCATGTGGACACGGACACGCCGGTCTCGGCGAGCCGATGCGAAAGCTTGTAGGCCTCGACCGCGTGATGGAAGGACCGAATGCGAAAGCCGAACTCTTGCGCGACGTCGAGCATGTTCTGCATGTCGTCGGCGCGGTAGCAGTGCACGTGGAGGAGGATCTTCCCGTCCATCATGGCGGTCAGGGTGTCGAGGCCGAGGTCACGCTCCGGCGGGGTTGGCGGGTCCTCTTCGGCACTGTTCTTTTCGTTGTAGGTCGCAAGGTCGCGGTCATACACCTGCCACTTGCGGCGGTATTCCGTGGCACTCTGGAACGCAGCGCGGAAACCGGCGATGTCTCCCATGCGTGTCTGCGGCGCGCGACCTTTTTCGCCGTAGACGCGCTTGGGGTTCTCGCCGCAGGCCATTTTGAGACCCTGGGGCGCGCCCGGAAAGCGCATGCTGCGCGCGTTGGTGGCGGGCTTGAGCTTGATGACTGCGGAACGGCCGCCGATGAGATTCGCTGAGCCAGGCAGAACCTGGACCGTGGTGACCCCGTAGCTTGCGGCACGGGCAATGGCCGGGTCTTGCGGCCAGATCGCGTGTTCTGCCCATACCTCGGGGGTGGTCGGGGAGGTCGCTTCGTTGCCGTCCTGATGCGCGCTCATGTACGGGACGGCGTAGACGCCCATATGCGAGTGGGTGTCGATGATGCCGGGTGTCACGAACATACCCTGGGCGTCGACGACCCGTGCACCGGATGGCGCAGGGAAGTCTCCCGCGCCGACAGCAGCAATGCGTCCATCGCGAACGAGGACATGCCCCGGCGTGTGAATGGCACCGGTCGCCGTCATGACGGTGGCGTTCTTGATGAGCACGGGCGGCGCGGCCGGCTTTTTTTGCTCCATGTCGCCTGGAGGCGTTGGAGTAGTGACGGGGGGGAGCGCGGTCCGCTTCCCATCACGATTCGCGTTCGAGCCCGCGCAGGCGAACGTGCACAGGACGGCCAAGCTGAGGTAAGAGCGCATGGGCGAACGCCGTAGCACGGCGGCCCCGATCAAATCACGCGTGAAGAACCGTTCGCTCATGGCGCAGTGCCTCTGGCTTTTGGTCGTGCTCACCGCCGCGCAGCGCGCCGAAGCCGAACCCGTCGCAGCCGCGGTCACACTTGTGGGGCAGCGGGTCGCCCTCGACGCTGCCGAGGGCGACCTCACTGTCGAAGTCACGATCCAGAATCATCTCGACGTTCCCCTTACGGCAGTGGACGTCGGCTGGCTTTTGGCTCCAAGCGCCGAGGCTCTGGGGGCCGTGACCGACCCGGGTGCGCTTTACCTTGCGAAAGACGACCCGAAACACGCGATGCCCCCCGCAGGGGTCGTGGTGCTGCGCAAGGTGGTTGGCGTTGCCGTCAAAGCGCATGCCAGTGCACCCGCGAGCTTCGTGGTTCCCCTGGTCGGGTCCATTCCTCAAGTCTACCGAACCCATATCTTGGGGTACGCTTTAGCGGATGCAAACGTGCCCCTTCTCCTTCGTCTGCTGAGCGGCAGCGCCGCTGCCGATGAGCGCGCGGCAGTCGACTTTTTCTCCCTCACTGGTAGTGCCCAAGAGCGTGCCGCTGCGCGAGCTCGCCTCGATGCGCCGCGGTGGCTTGCCGAGCTTGCACCACGCCTCGGCGCGCCTGTACCGCAGCGGCCATCTGCAACCGAGCTCCACGAGCGGTTGTTCGCGGTGCGCGCCGCGGGGGTCCTGGGAGGCGAGCGCGCAGAGCAACTGCTGACGGGCCTGCGAGATCGAGGTGATATCATGGGCTTCGACGAGCTTCTGCGGGTGGTGCTCATCGACAGGCTACGTGGGACGCGACTCGAGACGCCCCTGGCGTTCGCGGTGCCGGCGAGCGCCAGGAGCTTCCGCGACGTGGTCGACGCGGCGCTGGACGACGCGCGGCGGTTAGCGGAGCTCGCGAGCGCCGAAGAGCGACCGTCGGGGTTCGATGGCAGCGCGTCGATTGCCAAGAGCCGCGAGCCAAGCGCCGATGATCGGTCTCCGGGCGACGATGACCCACCGGCGACCCTCGATGGGGGGCGTCGAGTCGACGTTGGTATGCCCCCGAACGAGCCGCCCCCTGTCGCGCGCCCCTTCGACCTTCGCGAGCAACTCGCGGGTCTCGGGGTGGTTGTCGCCGCCTCCGTGATTACTCTATGGCTGCTGCGGAGAAACAAATGACCCCCCGAAAGACCTTCGCTGGCCAGCTTCCGAACGACATCGTCCAGGTCGCGGGTAGAGACCGCGTCGACCTCTTGCATCGCCTGTCGACCAACGATCTCACACCCCTCGCAACCACTGGGCAGGTGCGCTCGACACTTTTCACGACGTCCCAGGGGCGGCTCATCGATTGGGTGAGCGTCGTTGCCGCGCCCGACGTGCTGCTCCTGGTTGCATCGCCTGGCCGCGGTCAGCGCATCGCGGACTGGGTGGACACCTATACGATCATGGAAGACGTCCAGAGCAAGGTGGTTTCTTCCGTTAAAGCACACCTTGTCGTCGATGGTCCGGACGCCGAGAGCGTCGTGAGCACCGTCTTCGGCGACGTCGGGGCGCTCACGACCGAAGAGGCCCGCCAGACGCCGGACGCCTGGCTCTGGAGAGGGCTTGCCGCGTACGGATCCCGCTTCGAGTTGCTCGTCGAAGCCTCGCAAGCCTCGGCAACCCTTCAGCGATTGCACGCCGTGGGTGCGCTCGCCGCCGACCCGAGCATCTTCGAGCGGCTGCGTATCGATGCCGGTGTTCCGGGCCCCGCGACAGAGTACCCGGACGAGGTCAACCCGCTCGAGCTGCGTCTGGGGCCGGTTGCTGTCAGCTTCCGTAAAGGCTGCTATATCGGACAAGAAGTCATTTCGCGCCTCGATAGCTACGACAAGGTGGCACGCCTCCTGGTGGGCTTCGCGGTCGACGAGCAAGCGGCGCCGCGTGTCGCTGCGTTGCCCGAAGGTGAGCGCAAGCTGACGCGCGACAACAAGCCGTTCGGTCGCGTGACCTCGTTGGTCGGCGGCAAGGGACTCGCCGTGGTCAAGCGTGACGGGAGCGAAGGCGGGCCAGCCGAGTTGGTGGTGGGCGACATGAGGTTGCCAGTCCACCTCGAGCCACGGCCGTTTCTCTGAGCCGATCACGCTTTGCGCCTCGCCTGACTGGCGCGCACCAAGCGGTGAACGGTGCGTCGCGCGATTCCGAGCTCCCGGGCTGTACGCGCGGTGTTCTGCCCGCTCGCCGAATACATGCTCATCACAGCGTCCGTGATGAGGTGGTCGATGCTCGAGACCGCGGCGCGCGGGGCAAGCAGCAAGTCGGCCGCTGTTAGCTCGCTTGCATCGCTCATGACACATGCGCGTGTCAGTGTGTTGATGAGCTCGCGCACGTTACCCGGCCAACCGTGTAAGCGCAGCTTCTCCCACGCGGCGGGTGTGAGGCTGCGCGGCGGCTGCTGCGATCGCATGAATCGCTCGGTGATCTCGACCAGGTCTTCGTGTCGCTCGCGCAGGGGCGGCACCTTCAGCGTGATGACGCTCAAGCGATGAAAGAGGTCTTCGCGAAAGCGATCGGCGCGCACCATCTCGGCCAAGTTGCGATGGCTGGCGACGACCAGGCGCACGTCGACGGGGCGCTCGACGTTTTCGCCAAGTCGGCGAATGAGGCGTAGCTCGACGGCACGGAGCAGCTCGGCTTGGACGCTCGGTGAAAGCTCGGCCACCTCGTCCAAGAACAAGGTGCCGCCGTCGGCCGCCGCGAAAGCACCGAGACGGTCGGTTTCGGCGCCAGTGAATGCGCCGCGCACGTGGCCGAAGAGCTCGCTGCTTGCGAGTGTCGATGACAACACGGCCGCGTTGATGGCCACGAATGCGCCGCCGCGTCCGCTCAGCTGGTGGAGCTGGCGCGCGACCAGCTCTTTGCCGGCCCCGCTCTCACCTTCGATCATGACCGTCGCACTGCTGGGCGCGATGCGCGCGACCTGACTTTCGACCAGGCGCATGGCGGAGGAGCGTGCAGGCGCCGGGCCCCGGTCGGGAAGGACGGCGCGTACCTCGAGGCGTTTGCGGCCGACGCGCAGCGCGGCGTGACGCGCGACGGTCGCTTCGCCAACCCGCGTGCCGTCGACGTATGTGCCGTTGCGACTGCCAAGATCGACGACACGAATTGCCTGACCGGACCTCAATAGCGCACAGTGGAAGAGCGACACTCTGCGGTCGACGGTCGGGATGTCGCAGGCGGGATGCCGACCCACGAGAATCGGGCGGCGGTCGACCTGGTGCTCGCGTCCTTCTGGGTCGAAGATGGTCACTACCGCGCTGCTCGGTATTGCTTCGTCGCTGCGCGTACGTTCACCCATCAAGGCACTCGGCCGTAGCGTTGGCTCACGCATCCAGGTGAGCGACCAACCAGCGCCGACGAATGGTTGGTCGGGCGGAATGTCACGCAGGCCGTCGTCGAAGGCGAGGTAGGCGAAGTTGTCGACGAGGACAATCGCGTAAGCGCGAGTCGCCGCGACGATGGGTTCGGGCAAGACATGCGCGCCGTTGGGGTAGAGCACGGCTAGGGACTGCGGACCCATGCTCCAGGTCACACGATGCATCGGGTGGGCTCCTGCTTCGCCTGGTTGCGAAGGGCTGTGGTTACCGGAGGGGTATTTTCAAACAGCGTGCCGCGCGCGCCCCCCTCAGAAGGGCTCCGCGACCTCGATCGCGCCGCTTCAACGTGACGCGCGTCGCAATCTGCGACACGCATTCGCGCGGTCCCGCTTGTCTTGGCCAAGGCCGCCTGATTTAGGAGCCCGCCATGACCTCCATGCTCGCAGGCGACCAAGGCCTCGCCGACGTCGAAGCTCTCATGCAACGCCTCGCGGTCGGCAATGCGCACGACCACGCCGCGACGATCGTCCTCGACCATCTGGCGAGCGGTGGCAAACGCCTCCGCGCGCGTCTTGCACTCTCTGCAGCCGAAGCTCTCGGCAAACCTGCCAGCGAAGCCAGTGGGTGGGCCGCAGCGTGCGAGCTCTTGCACAACGCGACGCTCGTCCACGACGATCTGCAAGACGGCGACCGCGTGCGCCGCGGGCGGCCAACGACCTGGGTGACCTTCGGCTCGGCCCAGGCCATCAATGGTGGCGACCTCCTCTTTCAGCTGCCGTATGCCGCCATCGGCGCGCTGGCGGTAAACGACGCGGTCAAGTGGCGCCTCGCGAGCCTCCTATGCCGGCAGGCTTCGCAGGTGATCCGTGGTCAGATCGACGAGCTCGAGATGACGAAGCGCATGGAGACGACCTGGCCTGCCTACGACCAAGCGATCATCGGCAAGACCAGCGCGCTGTTCGAGCTGCCCGTCGAAGGCGCCGCTGTGCTATGCGGTGCGACCGACGCCGAGGCAGCTCGTCTCGTGAGCCCCTTCCGCGTGCTTGGCATGCTCTTCCAAATGCAGGACGACGTGCTCGACCTCTTTGCTGACAAGGGCCGCGAGAGCCGTGGCTCCGATGTCCGCGAGGGTAAGGTCAGCGCCTTGGTCGTCGACCACGTGACCCGCTACCCGAACGAGCGTGACTGGTTGGTCGGTATCTTGAAGACGCCGCGCGAGCAGACCACCCAAGCGATGGTCGACGAGGTCATCGAACGTTTCGCGACTGGCGGCGCTTTGCGCGGCGTCTGCGAGCGAATCGACAAGGAAGCGCAGCGAGCAATCGGGGCCCCAGAGCTTGCGGGCTCGCCCAAGCTCGCGAGCCTCATGGGCGAGCTCGTGAAGGTCATCGTCGAGCCGATCGCCGCCGTGATGGCGCGCTGACCGGCGAAGACGGCTTGTCACCACAAAACTGTGGGCAGCGAACCCCAGCGCGGTCCCGAGAGACCTCCCGCGCGGAAGGCGATAAGCCCTCGAACGCTCTGAGATTTTCGTGGGTGTGGGCTGCTAGCGCACTTGTTGCAGAGCGGGAGCGCGGAGGTTTCGATGAGGCTGCTCGCGGCCTGCTGGGCTGCTTGTGCCGTCGGCTGTGTTGGCGTCATCGGAGAAGCCTCCGACGACGTCGCGCTCGACCTCGACGACGTGGACACCGGCATCATCAAGGTCGCCCGGGTCGAACCCCGCCGGCTGACGCGTGCCGAATACGTCCAGACGCTCCGCGATCTCCTCGATCCCGAGGTACCCGTTCCGATCGAATATCTCGCGGTGGACGAGGGCGTCCCCTTCGATAACGACGTCGCCCTGCAGCATGTGACGCCGGTGGTGATCGAGGGCGCCGACGTCATAGCGGAGTCCGCTGCCGCCTGGGTCATGGCGCGTCCCGCCGTCAAGGCGCGCATCTATGGATGTGCGCCGCGCGATCCCAGCGACCTCGCATGCTTCACGTCCTTCGTCGACAGCTTTGGTCGGCGTGCGTTTCGCCGTCCGCTCACCGACGACGAACGCGCGGTGCTCTTGGGCCTGCACGCTTTTAGCGTCGATGAGGGTGCGTTCGACTCTGGCGCCGAGCTGGTCTTGCGCGTGCTCTTGAGTCACCCGGTCCTACTTTATCGCTTCGAGCCGGGAGTCGCGACCCAGCCGGACGGCACGGTCACCTTGTCTGCCTTCGAAGTGGCGACCCGCTTGTCGTTTCTTCTGGCGGGGACCACTCCCGATGACACGCTTCTCGAGCTCGCGGCCAGCGGAGCGCTGCTTGATAGCGAGGTACGAGCGGCGCAAGCCGACCGGCTGCTCGCCACGACGCGGGCGCAGGATCACTGGCAACGTTTTCACGCTATGTGGCTCGGATACAGTCGCCTGGCTGACGCCGACCCGCTAAGCCGTTCCATGCGCGCGGAATCGAACGCTTTGGTTGCCGCTTCAATCTTTGGTGGCGCTCGCGACTACGCTGAGCTGTTTTCCAGCGCCCGCACGTGGGTCGACGCGCCGCTCGCGGCGCACTACGGATTCCCCGCGCCGCCTCAAGCGAGTGGCGGGTGGGTCGACTACCCGGTGGCGAATCGACGTGGCATCCTCGCGCACGGCTCGGTGCTCGGCTATGGCACCAAGAGCGACGACACGAGCCCGACGCGTCGAGGCATTTTCATTCGCACGCGCTTGTTCTGCGAGGCCAATCAGCCGCTACCCGACGATGTGAACATCGACCAGGAGCCGCAGGGTGAGACGCCTGACGCGTGCAAAGTCGACCGCTATGCAGCGCACGGGTCGGGGGCATGCGCCACGTGCCATCGCTACACGGACCCGGTCGGCTTCGGCCTCGAGAACTTTGATGCGCTTGGTCGCTATCGCACCCACGACGACGGTCGCCCCGAGTGCGTCATCGCAGGGAAGGGCGAGGTCGCCGACATTGGCACGTTTAGCGGCCCCGCCGAGCTCGGTGCTTTGGTTCTGAGCTCGGGCTTGTTCGAGAGCTGCGTCGGGACAAAGGTCTACGGCTACGCGCTGGGTCGCCCCCTGCGGGCCGAAGACCGTCCGCTCGCCAGAGCCCTGGGAGAGGCTCTCGCGGGGAGCGGCAGGCGCTTCGCCTCGGTCTTGCGGACCCTCGTCGCTGACCCGACCTTCATTTTGCGCCGTGAGGTGATGCCATGAAACGGTTCGCGCTAAGTCGTCGCGCGCTGCTTCGCGGCGCGGGCGGTGCGGTGCTCGGGCTGCCGCTGCTCGAAGCGATGCTCCCCTCGCGCGAGGCTTTGGCGCAGGCGGGCCAGGTGAAGCGTTACCTTCTCATGACCTCGGGCCAGGCGACTGGGCGTGACGGTGCCAGCGACAACTACTTCACTCCGAACGTGGGCGCGCTCGCGGGGCAGACGATGCGCCCCGCGCTCGCTGGTCTCTCGGATGTTCTCGGCGACTTCACGCTGGTCTCGGGCCTGCAGATACCTTCGCAGGGACTCGATGGTCACTCGGGCATCCCCGCGGGGGGCAAGCCTCGCGCCACGCACGACAAGACGCTCTCTCCTTTGCTGTCGGGTAAGGCGCAGCCGACCGATGGAGCCTATGGCGCTGCGGGTCCGACGTCCGACTACCTCGTCGCGCAAGGCATCGGTTCGGCGACCACCTTCCGGCAAATCAACTACCGAGTGCAGCAAGACGAGATCAACGGCCACTACGCCGAGATCTCGTATTCAGCGGCGAACCGCCCCGTGAACAACTCGGTCGCCGACCCGGCCGTCGCGTGGGCGACGCTATTCGAGAGCTTCGTGCCGCCATCGAGCTCGCCCGCCCCAGTCGACCCCACCATTGCGCGCGCGAGCCTGCGACGGCGCAGCGTTCTCGACGCGGTCTTGCAAAGCTCCGCATCGTTGTCGTCGCGGCTCGGCCTCGCCGACAGGTCACGCTTGAGTGATCACCTCGACCAGGTACGCGACCTCGAGCGCCGCGTCGCGCAGCTCGCGGCCCGAACCGATCCCGGCGGTAGCGGAGCGCTCACCACCTGCGTGAAGCCGACGAAGCCCGGCACCTTCGCAACCGGCACGCAGTACAACGACGAGATCAAGCGGGGCGACGTGCTAGTCGATCTCATCGCCATGGCGCTCGCGTGCGACCTGACCCGCGTTGCGACGCTGCTCATCTCGTTTAGCATGCCCATGTTTAGACTCCCCGGGCACGACATCGACGTGCACGAGGAGAGTCATCAGTCGAACACCCACGCGGACTTCGTCGCGTCGCAACAGTGGCACGTGGGTCTGTTCGGGCGGATGCTTCGGGCGCTCAAGGCAACGCCTGAGGGGAACGGTTCCGTGCTCGATAGCACGGCGCTCATCTTCGCGCTCGAGGCGGGTCACGGCCGCGATGCTGCGGCCACCGGCACAGCCCTGAATGCTCACTCGACCGACAACATGATCATGCTCGTCGCCGGAAGCGCGGGCGGCCGCTTGAAGATGGGCCAGCACATCAGGCCCGCCGCCGTGGGCGGAGTGCCACGTCACCCCGCAAGTGTCCTCATCACCGCCATGAACGCGGTCGGCGTTGGCGGTACGACGCTTGGTGACGTCAGCGGTGCCATTCCCGAGTTGCAGGCTTGAGACCTCCTGGGGAGGACCGCGCCAGCAAGACATGCAGCAGCTGACAACTGCCCCCGCCTCCAGCGCGATAACCCGACGACCCCCACGCACGACAGGGCGAGGACTATTCGATGGATTCGGTTGGCGGCATCAAAGGCTCAACCTCCGTTGCCAGCGGAGCGCGCGACGTTCTCGGCAGCGCGCAAACCGTTAGGCTCGATTCGGCGCGAAAAGAACTGGAATATCGAGGGCATATGGTGACGCCAGCTGCCCTGGCTGCGCGCTCCGGGCTATCCCTCGACGTCGCTGTCCATTATTTGCGCTCGAAGGGTGCGGCTACTGGCCCGCTCCCGAAGACGCCCCTCATGCGCGACTTCATCGCGGCCCGGGCCGCTCGTGCGGCGGTCGAGCAGGCGGTCAGAGAGGTGCGGCTATCCTTGCCGGCGGCCTACCAAGCACCGCCGAAGCCTGCGACCGACTTGCTCGAGCAGAACCCGCCGCGGCTGCGTCGGCGCTACCCCGACGTCGTCGCCTGGGAGCGCGGCATCTACAAGGCCATCCCGGCAGGGGTTCTGTTGGGAGTAGGGCCCTACCTGTATCTGTCCACGCAGGGGCGTGAGACCGCGATTGCGCTTGCCGCGAGCGCTCTCGTGGCGGGCGTCGTCATCGCACTCCCCGTCATGTGGAACGCGGTGACTAACGTCTTCGAGCGCCGCTCGGTCGCCAAGGCGAACGCCGCGATTGAGGCAACGGAAGATTTGCAAATCGAAGCGTACAACGCCGCGCGTGAGGCCAACGCCGCCGCGATCAAGCAGCAGCAAGCCGATCTCGATGCGTGGGTAGCGGGTAACGCCGCCGCCGCCGATCTCCGCGCGAACAGCATCACCGCCGTCCACCTCGACCCGATTCGCAAGGTGCTCGAGAGCGTCAAGGACTCTAACTTGCGTAAACAGGTTGCTGGGGTTGCAAAGCCCATCCTCGAGGAGCTCCTCAGCACGCGTCGCGGCGAGCTGAGCATCGGGGTGGCAGCCGATGCCGAGACGTGGGTGGCATTGGGGCGTGACGCCAACACAGCGTCACCCGGCGCGCTGCTCGGGTTCGCTATCGACCACTTCGACGCGTCAAACCCCAAAGAACGTTACTGGGCCGAGACAAGCTTGGCCGCCATCAAGGACCAGTCGGCGACCGCTATCGCGGATGCTTATCGTGCCCGTCTCTTCGACCGAGACGCTGCTCGCGCCCCCGGTAACGTGAGTGAACAGATCCTTACCTTGGTGATGCTCAAGGGCCACGGCAGCGCCGTCTAACCCGAGCTTATCGACACTCGTTGTGCTTGCTCTTGGCTGCCAAGTGGACACTGCTGTCCGGCTTGGTGATCGACATGGCGGTCTGCAATCGCGAACACGAGAGCGGGTCGCTGCCATCGGCTCTGGCCAGCATTTCGGCTGCTTGGGTCTCGAGCTTGTTCAACGCCCTCAAGATGGTCTCGTTGTCGGGGGCGAAGCTCTGCGCCTTGAACCAGTGGACGAAAGCCTCCTGGTTGTCGCCACGGAGCTGAGCGTTTTCTCCGAGGTCGAAGAGCTCGCTCGCGATCTTGCGTTGCAAGTTGCTACTCACGGTGCTGCTCTGCGACGCTGGCATGATGGTCGCGTCGATCGCGAGGGCGCGCTCGAGCAAGCGCACGACCCTCTGTGATTCGCCAGCGGCGGCGGCCTGCTCTGCCGCGTCGCGGGTGCGCTGAATCTCGACGAGCGCGGACAAGAGGCGCGACACGGCTTCACGTCCAGACTGCCCGCGCGCCTTCTCGATGGCGGTGCTAACGTCGCCGCTCATGTACGCCAATACGATCTCGCGGACCTCGCCGTCGGGATAGCGCGCCTGCAGGGCCAGCTCTTCGGGGGTTTGCGGAGGCTGCCAGGGCGAGAAACGCATCTTGGCGCCGCGCATCGACTCTTCGACCTCGCCGAGGAGAGCCTTGCCACTCACCGATTCCGGCTTGTAGCGCAGGTGCTCGATGACCTTTTCGCGACAGCGTAGCCATTGTCGGTCGCGGCACAGGGCCTGCGCGGCGTTGTAGGCGTCTGTCGCCAGCAGGGTACGCGCGCTCGCAGCCACTCCCGCCGCGTCTTTGCCAATGGCCGAGCGCAAGGGGATCGAATCGGCGAGGTCGAGCGCCAGTCTAGGCCGGTTCTGATTGAGCGCGGTGCGCGCCTGCTCGAGCGCGCGACTCGACTCCCGACCTTGATCGACGGACGATAGCCCATCGTGCGCCGCGAGGTTGACGGGGTCGCCGTCCAGCACCTGCGTGAAGGCTTTGGTCGCCTCTTCCCAGTGGCCGCGGTCGAGCTCTTCACGCCCGCGCAACAGGCCGTCTTCGACCATACGACCATACGCCGCCTCGGCTGGGCTCATCCCCTCGGGCGCCCGCGGTCCTGCGTGCGACGCCGCGATGACGACGACGACGATCAACAAGACGAGCGAGAGTCCGCCGATACCGGCGGCAAGCTTGACGGTGCTGTCGCTATGCGCGAAGCCCGTCCAGACTTGTTTCGCGCGGGCAAACGACACACGCCCAGCGCGCCCGAACTTGAAGTCGATGTTTCCGAAGCGGACCGTATCGCCCGCCTTGAGCTCGCGGCGGCCCACTTTGACACCGTTGACGAAGGTGCCGTTGCTGCTGGAGAGGTCCTCGACGATCACGGAGCCGGGCTCGACCGTCAGAAGCGCGTGCGTCCGCGACACAGAGACGTCGGGGATGACGATGGCGGCGCCTTCGACGCGTCCAACCTCTAGCTCGCCGACAGGCAACATGAAGACCTGATCCCGCACCGGCGGTACGCGCCCGGTCAGGGTGAAAGTGACCGCCTCGCGCGCATTGTCGGAGAGCAGCTTCACCCCGAAACCACCGACGTCGAGCTCGACGCCTGGGTTCATCTTGCGCGCGCCCGAGATCGGCTGTCCGCCAAGGAGGACACCGTTCACGCTGCCCAAGTCTTCGATGTAATACGAGCCGCCGCGGCGAAAGACGCGCGCATGGCGCCGCGATACCTTGCGATCGCGAAGGGGTATCGCGACCTGCGGATCCCGTCCGAGCACGTATTCGTCGTCGACGAGGTCGACGCGACGCTCCTCGTGGCTCGGATGCGTGATCACCAGCTGCGGCATCGCTTACCTACGTTTGGAAGATATCGAAATCCGTCTTGATGCCGCGTGCCGGGAGCTCTTCGTAGAACTTCGGCACGAAACCGGTCGGTTTGGACACGCCCATGACACGCCCATCCGCCGACAAACCCTGCTGCTCGAAGACGAAGATGTCGTGCATGCTGATGACGTCGGACTCCATGCCTGTCACCTCGGAGATGTGGGTGACGCGCCGCGAACCGTCGGAAAGCCGCGCTTGCTGTACGATGATGTCCACTGAACTTGCGATCTGCTCGCGGATGGCTCGAACGGGTAGGTCCATCCCGCTCATCAACACCATGGTCTCGAGACGCGACAGCGCATCGCGGGGCGAGTTGGCATGGATTGTCGTAAGGGCGCCCTCGTGGCCGGTGTTCATGGCCTGCAGCATGTCGAGTGCTTCGCCACCACGACAGTCGCCTACGATAATGCGCTGAGGGAACATACGGAGCGCGTTGCGTACGAGGTCGCGAATCGTGACGGCGCCACGCCCCTCGATGTTGGCGGGCCTCGCTTCGAGACGCACGACGTGTCCTTCGAGCTTGAGCTCGGCAGCGTCTTCAATGGTCACGATGCGCTCCCCCTCGGGGATGAACGCCGACAGCACATTGAGGGTCGTCGTCTTGCCCGAGCCCGTGCCTCCACTGATGACGACGTTCTTGCGCGCTCTTACGCAGGTCTCGAGGAAGCTCGCCATCGCAGCGGTGAGCGTTCCGAAGGCGACCAGGTCGTCGATGAGCAGAGGCTCTTTGGTGAACTTGCGGATGGTGAGGGTAGGGCCGTTGAGTGCCAGCGGCGGGATGATTGCGTTGACACGTGAACCATTCTTCAGGCGCGCGTCCACCATCGGCGACGACTCGTCGATGCGGCGGCCGAGCGGCGCGACGATACGCTCGATAACGCCGAGCACCGCCTGGTCGCTCGAGAAGCCCCTGTCGACACGGGCAATCTTCCCGTCGCGCTCGACATAGATATGCGAGCTACCGTTCACCATGATCTCGTTGACCGATTCGTCGTGGAGCAGGTCCTCGAGCGGTCCGAGCCCCAGGGCCTCGTCGAGCACGTCGTCGATGAGGGTGCGCGGCTCGACCGATGGGGGCAACTCACCGGCTTCCTGCATCGAGCTGACGATCTCTTCGACCGAGGTGCGCGTGCGAGTACGCAACTCTTCTTCGTCCATGCTCTCGACGCCGAGTCGACGCAAGTCGAGCGAGCGCAACAGACGCTCATGGACGACACGAAGAGCCTGCGAAGCGTCATCGCCCATGACACCTGCCGAGCTGGTCTCACGATCCCGACGCGTTGGCTTGGCTGGCGAGGCGCCCTCGCGGCGAGGCTCTTCACGCTTGGGCGCGACCTTGGGCTCCTCGCGCTTCTTGGGCTTCTCTTCGATAGCGGATTCTTCGCGGCGTTTGGGTTTCTCGAGGCGCCGGCTCTCTTCACGCGCCGCGGGTTTCGCCTTGCTCTGGCTTGCGTCCCAGTCGTCGGCCCAGTCGGCGTCGAGGCCCTCGTTCGCGTCCCAATCCTCGTCGGGGAGCACGTCGTCGCGCTGCTTGTCTTTGTCTTTGTCCTTATCTTTGCCCTTTGTCTTTGGGGCCTCCGCGCGGCTGCTGGAATCGTCACGCGCCTTCGCGTCACGACGTTCCTCGCGGCGCTTCGGTGGCGGCGCCTCTTCTTCGTCGAGATCGTCTTCGTCTTCGTCTCGGTCCCGCGCGCTCGACACGCTAGCGTCGTCGTCGCTTTCGTCGAGCTCGATCTCGATTGTGAAATCGCCGACGAAGATCTTGTCGCCTGCCTGCAGATCGTACGGGGCGTCGATGCGCTTGCCGTTGATGTACGTTCCGTTGGTGCTCTTGCTGTCGATGATGACGAAGCCGTCACCGTTCTGGATGATGCGCGCGTGCCTCTTCGAGATGTTGCTCTTGGGCAGGACGATATCGTTGCCCTGAATGCGGCCGATCGTGATCTCGGGCTTGTCGAATTCCCGAGTGGCCGCTTTGCCACCCTTTTCGGTGATCGTCATCGTGACCATAGCAAGTCCCTAATCGAGTAGGCCGAAACCGACGTCGTCTTCAGCGTCTTTGTATTTGTTGAGAATCTGCGTCGAGAGCTCTCGTAGGCTCTTGGCGAGTGGGTCGACCAAGCGCGGTGCGACGAACACTACCAGCTCCGTCTGGCTGTCGCGAAACTGCCTGCTCTTGAACAGCTCCCCGATGATCGGGGCGAGGCCCAAGGAAACGGGCGCGCTCACCGTGCCGGTGAAGTCGCTCTCTTTCACATCCGCCACACTCGGGTTGTCGATAGCGATGCGCGTCACCCCGGGTGCCTGCAGATTTTTCCGCTGTCCTGGCACCAGACTCAGGGTGTCTGCGTCATTCGCAGCGGCAAGGCGCGGCGACACGAGCATTGCTCCCGCAACGCACACGAGCGGACCCATACGGCGCGCGAAGTTCGCCGGCAACACCCGCGAATTGTCTGGTGTAGGGGGGTGGATGTCAACGAATTCGGCTGAATCTGCTCAATCAACCTTGGCACTCGCTTCGTGCGCGACAGCGAGCTCGACCGGATCCTCGCTGTCGGGACGGCGCGCGGCTGCGAACTTCTGGGCCAGGGTGCGAAAGTCGAGGTCGCCGGTGATGCGGTGTTGCTCGCGCGCAAGGTTTCCAAACACGTCATCGATGAAGCGAAGGACGTCGTCGTCGGCGAGCTGCGGTGACGTGCCAACCCCGCTCCGCAGGTAGGTGACGAGATCCGAAATGGTGACGGTGCCCAGGTCCTTGGCGGGGACGAGGCCAGCCTCGCCGTCCACGGTCCGCAAGAAACGACCCTCCTGCAGCGCTTGCACGAGATGCTCGAGAAGCCGTCGCGGCAGACCGAGCGCAGCAGCAACATAGGCCGGATCGGTCGAGGGGCGCCCCGCGAAGAAGTCGCGAGCGACCTCGAGGTATAGGCGCACCGCAGCCCGTTCGCGGGCGTGTTGATTGGCGCGCGCAGCCTGGTCTTCTTCGCGGTACGTCGCGGCGTTCTGGAAGGCGAAGGCCACTTGGGCCCCGAAGAGAACGATGACCCACGACACGTAGATCCAAAAGAAGAAGAGCGGCAAAGCCGCCATCGTGCCGTAGATGGAAAGGGTCGTGACGCTCTTCTTGGCGTAGATAGCGTAGCCAAACTTGGCGAGACTCCACGCCGAGCCGGCGACGACGGCCGCTGCCGCCGCTGCCTTGAAGTTGACGCGGCTATTCGGCACCACGAGGTAGAGGGCACCAAAGGCGACCCAGGTCACCATCAGCGGCGTCGCTCGGATGAGCAGGGCGCTGACGACCCCCAAGCTTTCGACCACGCTCATTACTGCGTCGTTTTGCAGAAACGCGGTGAGCGCAAGCGATGCACCGATGAGTAGCGGCCCCAGGGTGAGCGCCGTCCAGTACAGAACGATGCGGATGTCCCAGCTGCGGCCCTTCTTGACGCCGAAGATGTCGTTGAAGGAGTCCTCGATGTTCTGCATGAGGCCGAGCACCGAATAGATGAGCAGCACGATAGAGACGATGCCGAGCGTCTTGCCGCTCACGTTGGCGACTGCGTGTTGAATGTATGTCGTGACCTGAGATGACAGCTCCGAGCCGCCAGCCAGGTTTTCGACAATGAGCTTCTCGAGCCGGCCTTGCACCGCGTCCATGCCGCCGAAGCCCTTGAAGATGACGAAGAAGACCGCAAACAGCGGCACGATGGCGAAGACGGTCTGGAAGGAGAGCGCCTGGGCACGAAGGCGTAGACGGGTGAGCACCTCGGGCCGGGACACGAAGATGAGCACGCGCAGGTAGTGGATCGCCAAGCGCCGCCAGCGCGGGGCGCTACGCATGTCGCTCGCGAGGAAACGGTCGACCGCTTCGACGATGCCCGACCAGGGACGCCGCTTTAACTCGCTGCGCGAGCCGTTGGTCATGACGATAGGGTGCCCGCGCGCGAGAGCTGGGACAAGTAACACGCTCGCCGCGGGCCCGACTCAATCACCGGATGCTCACACCCGAACGTCCACGCGGTGCCGGTGGCTCCGCGGTCGGCGCCATCGGCGTCGTGCGGATTTGGCTCCGAGGCTGGGCAGGCTCGAAGACGCCCGCGGGTTCGTTTTCGTCGTTGGGCTTGGCCTCGACTGGGCTACTTGGATCGCGCGACTTCAGCCGATCGCTTTCACCAACGCGATCGGCGCTGGGGGAAGGACGCGGCGACGTCTGGCTGCCAGTGGGCGGGAAAACGGGGCTCGATGTGATGTGCATGTGGCTCATGGTTGCTCCCTTGTTGGGGGTTCAGGAGCAGTCCTGTGCGAGTGACGTGCCAGCCAGCCAGGCCCCGTAGACGCTGTCTGCTGTTGCAGTTGTCACGTGCGCGAAGGCGCCGATGACACGCGGAGTGTCACCGGCGTGAACCTTCAGGTGCCAAGCGGCTCAGAACGGAACGTCGTCGTCCGTCATCGGCGGAGGGCCGTAGTCGAAGTTGTCTTCGCCGCCGCTAGCAGGGCCCCCACCAGCAGGGGCGCCACCTTCGTGACCATTGGCGCGCCGGCCGTTTTGGCCGCCATTGTCGCGCGCGTAGCCTCCTTCGCCGCGGGGCGCGCCATCGCGACCGCCGAGGAAGGTGATTTGCTGCGCCTGGATCTCGGTCGAGAACTTCTTGTTGCCGTCGCGATCGTCCCACTGCCGTGTCTGCAGCTTACCCTCGACATACACCTGACGACCCTTGGCGAGGTACTCGCCGCAAAGCTCGGCGAGCTTTCCCCAGGCGACGATGCGGTGCCACTCGGTGCGCTCTTGCTTTTGGCCCGCCTTGTCCATCCAGCTCTCGGACGTGGCGATGCGGAAGTTGGCGACGGGCTGCCCGCTGGGCGTGTAGCGCACTTCCGGGTCAGCTCCGAGATTACCTACGAGAATCACTTTGTTTACGCCGGCCATACAATCCTCCGTATTCGAACCGTCTCGTTTCGCGAGATGGTCGGCTTCGTTGATTGCACCCCTATACAGCGCGGGTCCGACAGATCGGGAGGGGGAAAGCGTGGCGGGTCGCTAGCTGCCGAGGCGGGCGCTGCGTCGCGATGCTTTTCGAGACTCAGCCCCCCAACCAGGCCATACGACGGGCTAGGGCATCCGCGTCTGCGTCGGGGTCGAGCTCGACCTCGAAGCCTTTGTTCTCACGCTTGGCGAAGGTGACGGGGAGCGTTGCGAGCTTGCCCCGCCGCGCAACAAGCAGATCGCTCGCCTCACCAGGCGCATAGCGACCCAGGCGTGCTTCGAGCTCGGCCGGCGGTACGCGATAGCCGCCGATGCCAATGAGCTCGTCACCCGGCATGACACCCGCGCGCGCGCCGGCCCCACCAGGCGTCACACCGGTGACGACGAGTCGGTAGCCATCCACACGCGTCTCGACGCCCAAGGCGGCCCCATCGGCTACCTTTGCGTCCTTGAAGCGCAGTCCGAGCGCCTTGATGCCATCGGCGATGGGCAACTCATCGGTGCTGCGGAGGGCACGGTCGAGCCAGGGACGCATATCGCTCCCTGCGACCTCGCTCACAACGGCCTCGAACTGCTCGGAGGTGTAACCCGTGTCGCCTGCGTAGCGCGCGTAGGCTAAACGCATGACGTCATCGAGGCTCTTCTTGCCGCCGGTGCCTTTGCGGATCTCGGCGTCGAGCAACAGGGCTACGACGCCGCCTTTGTCGTAGTAGCTGATGGTGGCGTTCGGACTGTTCTCGTCGGGCTGATAGTAGTTGGTCCAGGCATCGCGCGAGCTCTGCTCGAGGGTCTGCACCTGCCGCCCCGGCACGTTCTGTAGCGACGCGAGGAGCTGACTGATACTCGCCAACCCTTCCTGCAGAGTGAAAACCCCGCTGCGACGGCACAGCAGACGATCGTAGTAGCGTGTGAAGCCTTCGGCGACCCAAAGGCCCGAGGTGACGTTCTCGCGCATGTAGTCGAATGGGCCGAGCTCGCGAGGTCGCAACCGCTTGACGTTCCAGGCGTGGAAGAGCTCGTGCGTCGCGAGGCGTATCCAGGTGAGAAAGTCGGCTCGGTCGCGGGTGCTGAAGCGCGAGTGCATGAGCACCGTCGAGTCTTTGTGCTCGAGACCACCACGCGCTTCCGACAAGAGGTTCAGAAACACATAGCGGTCGAAGGGAGGTCTTCCCCAGAGCGCGTGCATCTCCTTGACGACCCGCTCGAGCGCCGCCGCCGCCTTGCCCGCGTCCCACACCGCGTCGGCTCCGTGGGTTGCCAGCACGTACGTGACGCCATCGACGACGATCTCGCGACGGTTGTCGGCGCCGAGGGCGATGGGCGAATCGACGAGCGCATCGAAGCTTGGCGCGGTGAAGTGATTTGGCCGCTCGCTTGGCATCGCCGAAACAGCTCCGGCGGAGTAGCTCGGTGCAGTGACGCTCACCTCGTGACGGCGCTCGAAGGCCTCGCCAGCGATCGTCATGAAGGTCGCGGCGCCGTTGAGCAACGCGAAATCGGGCTCGACCCAGTTGGTCCGCACCGAAAGCTCCGAATGGGAGTAGACGCGATAGCGGACGGTGACTGTCGTGGCGCCAGCCGTGTCGATGGTCCAACGGGAGATGTCGGGCTTGGCGATGACGAGCGGCTCGCCACGCTCGCTCGCCGCCGTCAGGTTATCGTCGATACCCTTCTCGAAGTCGCGAATGCGATACGACCCCGGTGTCCACCGTGGCATGGCGAGCTCGAGGGTCTTCTTGCCATCCGTCGGAAAGTGGGCAGTGACTTCGACGTAACCCGACGAGGGGTTGGGGATGGCGACCTCGTAGCGCACCGCATCGAGCGGCGCGGCGGCAACTGGCAGGCGCTTTGGCGTCACCAACGAAGCGTGTACGCCGCAAGCACAAGCCGCGACGCCCGCGTTGGGGTGCTCGCGTAGGCCCATCACGTTGGCTGGCTGGGGAGTACATGCGAAGCGAGACGCAGGCCCGGCGGGAGGAGCCGCGCTCGGTCGCGGTGGCGGTTCGTTCGATGCCGCCTCGACCGGGCGCTGCGCGGCCAAGCGGGTCCCTAAAGACGGTGTCACCCTTTGCATGCGACTGCGATATCGGCAGCAGGGTTTTGGGGTTGCGCGCTTGCAGGCCCATCACTGTGACGTGCCAGCTCGACACCCCGGGGGAGCTTTTTGGCCAAGGGGATGCGCCTCGACCCCCCGAGCTCGCCAAACGGTGACCCAGCGGCTGGTGGCACGCCGAAAATTTGAGGGTTTGATCGGCGAGCTTTAGGGTTCGGCCATGGCTGAAACGAAGTTCGGAAGCGATTTTGACGCGAATGAGCCCACCGGAGACGCGGAGGGCTTCTCCTCGGACCTCTTCTCCATGCCCATCGCCATCGGCGACGCGCGCTTTCAGGAAGCCCCCGCCGAGCCCACGGGCGGGCCCAACGTAGACCTCGCCGCCGAGATCGAAGACGCCATCGAGGTCGACGTCGCGTCGGTCGTGCTCGAGGACGAGCCGACCATGGACGCAGAGCCAAGCGATCCTAACGCCATCGCGGAGGCGGCCTTCGACATCGAGATGCCGATCCTCGCGGCCGGCGCCATCCCACCTGAGCGTGTGCGCTTTGCCGTCCCGCTCGACGTCATGGTCGAAGGCGACTCCGACCTTTATCGCGGCGCCGTCTTGAATCTCTCGACCACCGGCATCGCCTGCGCGCTGCCGCTCGAGCTCGCACCTGGCCAGCGTATCTGGGTGCGTTTCAAGCTTGGCCTCGCGGAAGATCCGCTCTCGCTACTCTGCGCCGTTGTTTGGCGGCGCGACCACGACCCGCAGCATGTCCTCTATGGCGTACAGTTCACGAGCCTCACCGACGATGAGTCGCAGCGCATTTCCGGCACGGTGCGCGAGCGACTCGAAGGTCGGGCAGGGGACTGGCCACTTCCAATGATGCCCACGCCCGAGCAAGCACGTCCGACACCACGCCGTCAGCAGAGCTCGTGGAGCAGCGCCGCCTTCGGGATGATCGGCGGCATGGGCCTCGCGCTCGTGCTCTCGGCGTTGCCGCATGTTTTCGGCGCAGGGACGCAGGACGTCGACGAAGACCTGCCGCTTCCGACGGCGACCATTGCCGAAGCGCCCGACGCCGCCGCGCTGCCGCCGCTCTCGACGCCGGTGACGATCGGCGCGCAAGGAGGCAGTGAGCCTGTCGTTGCCAAGGCGCCCGAGCCGCCGCTACCTGCCCTCGAGGCCCCGGTCCCCACGGTCGCAGCCAAGGCCGAAGAAGCCGCGCCCGTCGCCAAGACGAGCGAGCCTGCAGCGACCAAGATCTCGCAGGTTGTCACCAAGCCGGCACCCGCACCCGCAAAGCCCGCGAGCGACCTGCTGCCTCGCAAGGCGAGCGCAGGCTCCACCGAGGTGACCCTGGCGAGCGGCAGCGCCGCCGCCAAACCGCACGCGTTCTGGCTCGACAATCCGCGCCGCTACGTCGTCGACGTACCCGGCAAGCGCGCCGCCACGACCCCCGAGCCCAAGGGCGCCCTCGTTAGCAAGGTCCGGGTTGGCAGCTACGAGGACAAGACCCGTTACGTCCTCGAGGTTGCGGCCAACGTTCAGGACGCCCGCGTCGAACCGCGCGGCAACGCGCTGGTTGTGACGCTGTCGAAGTAGTCTGGGCGAGCGTCGGTTGACGCCAGCGTTCAATACCCGATGAGCCAGCGCAACATCTTGTCGACGAACCCCAGATACGGCGGCTGAAACCGCCAGGTCTGGGCCCATCGGGACTGATAGTAGACCGCCCGCTGATTCGAGAAGGTCTTGAACCCTTCGAATCCGTGATAGCGGCCCATCCCCGACGGCCCCACGCCCCCGAAGCTCAGCTCTTCTTGAGCAATGTGCAGTAGCGTATCGTTGACGACCATACCGCCTGAACTGGTGCGAGCGCGTACGGCCTCGACTCGCTTGCCGTCGTCGTCGAAGTAGTAGAGCGCGAGCGGCTTGTCGCGGTCGTTAATGTAGCGCAGCGCTTGCTCGAGGTCGGTATAGGGCACGACTGGCAAGATGGGCCCGAAGATCTCCTCCTTGAGGAGGGTCATGTCGGGCGTCCCGCCCACGACCAGTGTCGGTGCGAGCTTGCGAGAGCCTTCGTTCTTCTCCTCGGCCTCGACGGCTGGGTCACCCAAGCGCACCAGTTTGGCGCCGCCTCGCTCAGCTTCGTCGAGTAGCTTCTGCAAGCGTTCGCGATGGCGGTCACTGATGATGCTGCTGTAGTTCGAGTTGCCTTCGTAGCGGCCGTACAAGCGCCCCGCCGCGGCTTGAACGGCGCTGACGAACGCATCGACTTTACGCTCTGGTACGAGCGCGTAGTCGGGCGCAATGCAGGTCTGGCCGGCGTTCAAGAGCTTGCCGAACGTGATGCGCTCGGCGGCGCGTGCGAGGTCGTAGTCATCGTGGACGAGCGCCGGCGACTTGCCGCCGAGCTCGAGGGTTACCGGTGTCAGGTTCTCCGCGGCTGCGCGCATGACGTGCCGCCCGACGCTGGTCGAGCCGGTGAAGAAGAGGTGATCGAAGGGGAGCTTTGCGAATTCTTGCGCGACCTCGACGCCGCCGGTGACGACGGTCGCCTCATCTTCGTCGAAGCCATTTGCGAACAGCTCGCGCAGCACCTCGGAGGTGGCTGGGGTGAGCTCCGACGGCTTGATCATGACGCGGTTGCCGGCGGCCATCGCCTCGGCGGCTGGGATGAGCGCCAAGAGCAGCGGGTAGTTCCAGGGCGTCAAGATGCCGACGACGCCGAGTGGCTCGTAGACGATGCTCGCGCGGGCTGGCAGGAAAACAAAGGACAAGGGCGCGTGTTTGGGCTTCATCCAGCTCTTGAGCTTGCGCCGCGCGTGTCTCAAGTTTGCGACGGCCGGGAAGATCTCCGCCATCTGGGTCTCGTGCTTCGAGCGGTGGCCGAAGTCAGCCGACACTGCTTCGAGAAAGCGTGTGCGATAGGCGAGCGTTAGATCGAGCAAACGGTCGAGCCGCTCACGGCGCTGCTGATATTGCGGAAAACCCTGCACTCGCACCGCGTTACGCATGCTGGTGAAGCGCTCTTGCAGCGGTCGGACGCCGGCCGCGGCCAATGGGGTTGCTGACTGGCCCATGAGCGTCATGCTACGCATTTTGTTCGACGGATGGCCAGCCCAACGCTCAATGCAACCATCGTACGGCGCGACGAGGTCGGCCCTGGCCTCATCGTGCTCGGCGTCCGCCCCGACGGACCAACCTTCGACTTCCTTCCAGGCCAATACGCGACGCTCGGCTTACCGGGAACCCACGCCCGCCTAGAGGACGCTAAAGCAGAGCGAGAGCCGGGGCTCGCTAGTAGCGAAAAATTGATCAAGCGCGCCTATTCGATCGCTTCGCCCTCGACTCAACGTGACTCGGTCGAGTTCTACCTCAACATCGTCGACGACGGCGCCTTCACGCCACGCTTGTTCGCCTTGCCAATGGGCGGCCGGGTCTGGATGAGCAGCAAAGCGGTCGGCACATTCACCCTCGAGGGGGTTGGCCCCGCCGACGATGTCGTCTTGATCGCGACAGGAACCGGGCTTGCGCCGTTCGTCTCCATGATTGGGTCCCAAGGCGAGACACCGCTTGGTCGTCGTTGGGTGGTCGTGCACGGTACGCGCTACATCGCCGACCTCGGCTACCACGACCAACTCATGGCGCTCGCGGCGTCTCGACCGTGGCTGTCTTACCTACCGGCAGTGACGCGCCCGGAGGCCCCTTGGAGCGGACAGACGGGCCGCGTCCAGAGCCTCTTCGAGAGCGGCGCGATCGAGGCGATGACACAACGTCAGGTCAGCCCACAAACGTCGCACGTCTACCTCTGCGGCAACCCCGACATGATCACCAGCATGCAGGCTTTGCTCGAATCTCGCGGGTTTAAACTCCACAAACGCCATGACCCCGGCCAGCTCCACATCGAAAGTTACTGGTAATTGCGACGCTTTCGCCTCGCTCCGTGAAGCAACTCCCCGGCGTTTGGCAGAGATAATGACAACGTGACATTACCGGCGGTCTCACTCGCATCGGCCCCTTCGCGGAGCCTCGCCGTCAGCGAGGGCGACGACGGGGTCGCGGTTGGTCGTGACCCGGTCCTCAATGCCCCCGCGCCGCGTGCCAGGCGTCGCGAGCGCCGGCCGCTCGAGCGACTGGTGGCGCCGCGGGCGGGGACGCTGCGTCCGCCATCACAGACATTGACGCGCGCTGTACGCGCGGTCTCCGGAAACGCCACGCTGCCCCTACGTGCGCTTTCTGGTCGCGCCTGGGACCTAGCGCTGGTCGCGGCTCTCGAAACCCAGTGGCGCTCGATGAGCCGCGAACTCGCGGCGCTCTCGCCCGCCGAGCGCGAGCAACTCGTCGATGGGGTCGCCAATGCGTTGATTGCGGAGAATCGTCTTCGGGCGAGCGACGCCGATGGTCGCCGTCTCGTGGGCTACGCCGTGCGCTTGCAGCTCGAAGGGGCCGAGGAGCGCAACGCCTCGAGGGTGGCCGCGCGTGACCCCCGCGTCTCTGCCAACGCCCGCACCGGCGCGCCCGGCGTACCACCCCAACAGATCGATGAAGCGCCTGCCTTTACAGGCGCGCCCGACTCCGCCATCGCGGCTTTGCAACGCCTTGCTTCATCACCCGCGACGCCGCAACGCGCCGCCGAGGCACAGAACATCGTCGAAGGCGCGACGCGTAGACTGATCGCGGCCGGCGACCGGACGCAGCTCGAGGCCTTCATCGCTCGCTTGCAGCGCCTCGACATCCAGGTGAGTAACCTCCCCGTCGAGTTCCGTGACGGCTGGAGCATCGCCGTCAACGACGGTCGCGTCATCGGTACCACCAACGCGGGCCTCGTTGTCGGAATGCGCGCCTTCGATGGCTACTACCGTAGCGACTTGCGCGACGTGGGCACGGGCTCGGCTTATTGGCTGCCACGCCAGGTCGACCTCGTTTACAACTTCGATGCCGATACCCGTACGGTGTCCGCTGCCGCGTACGCGCGCACGCTGAAAGCGCAACACGACTGGCAACATAGCGCCGGCTGGCCGCGGACCGGTAATCCGCACGACTTGCGCCAGGTGCGTACACACGTGCAGCAGCTCCTCGATGGCGGCATGCCGACAGCAGAGGTGTTCACCCGTTGGCAGCAGTACCTCACAGCGTTCTATCTGCACGGTCATTCGCTCGACATTCAGGGGGCGGTTCAAGTCGGTGGTATGCAAGATTTCGATATCGGCCGCCTCACCCACGACACGCAGGGCTTGGTGAACGATCTGCTGCCAGCGCGTACCGGCCAGCGCCTCCTCGACTGCGAGTTCTTCGCGGCGATCACGACGCATGTCTTTGGCGGCCTTCGCCGCGCCGACGGCCAGCCACGCTTTCAAACCTACTGGGTCCTCCTCGACACCCATGCCGCTTCGGTGGTCGTCGAGCGTCCGACGAGCAACGCCTCCGAGCCCCGGGCCTGGGCGTTCGTCAACAACAACTACGTCATGGCGCGCGGTACCACGACGGTCCGTGATCGGCTCGATCCCGCTATCGTGGACGCCGTTGGCAGCAATATCCTGTCTGGGAGACCAGCGATCTTCGCCGTCGAGACCACCCATCGCGCAGCGCAGCGTGGCTCCACCGACCTATTGGTTGGCCCGAGGATCGGCGCCCACATGTACGATGGTGACGTTTCGCCGGTGAACGAGGTCGACAGGCGGGCTTACTGGATCTTCGCGGGGAGCCAGTCGAGCCGTTTTAGCGAACACGCCAAACACGAGGACTTCGTACGCAGCTGGTCGCGCTACCGCGAGCCGTGAGGGGCGACGCTAGATAGCGAGGTTGTCGATGAGACGCGTCTTCCCAACGAAGCCCGCGACCATCGCGCGAGCAGGGCCAGCGATGCGTTCGAGCGGGCGTAGGTCGTGGGCGCCCACGACCTCGAGATAGTCGACTTCGACCTCTCCCAAGACTGCCCGGCCCTTCTGGACCAGCTCGCGGACGCCCTTCTCGTGGGTGGCCGCTTCGGCCATCTTGAAAAGTGCCCGCGATAGCGCAAGGGCTCTTCGACGCTCGTCGGCGCTCAAATAGACGTTGCGAGAGCTCATGGCCAGCCCGTCCGGCTCGCGGACGACGGGGTGCCCCACGACGTCGACATCTAGCAACAGGTCGCGCGCCATGCGTCGGATGACGGTGAGTTGCTGGTAGTCCTTCTCGCCGAAGACCGCGACGTCGCACCCGGTGAGGCGAAAGAGAAGGTAAACCACGGTACAAACGCCGCGAAAGTGACCCGGCCGCGATGCGCCGCAAAGCCCCATGGCGAGCTCATTCGGCACCACGTACGTGTCGAAGCCCTCAGGGTAGAGCACCTCACGCGCCGGCAAGAACACCGCATCGACGCCCGCGGATGCGAGCTTGGCCAAGTCGCCCTCTTCGTCGCGCGGGTAGCGCGAGAAGTCTTCGTTTGGTCCGAACTGAGTCGGATTCACGAAGATGGACGCGACGACATGGTCGGCAAGCTCACGCGCCCGCTTCACGAGGCTGAGATGACCATCGTGCAGGAACCCCATGGTGGGAACCAGCGCGATGCGTGCGCCACCATGCGATCGGCGCCACGTACGCATGGCCGTGGCGTCGCGTAGGACCTCCGGCCTCACTTGTTCGCAGCGTACGGCGTCGCCTCGGGGACGACACGCAGGCCGCCAGCGAACTCGTGTTCTGGGCCCGGGAAGGCGCCAGAGCGGACCTCGCTTACATAGGCCTTCGTGGCCGCGATGACGGATTCGCCGAGGTTGTCATATCGCTTGACGAACTTCGGCTTGAAGGCTGGATTTAGCCCGACGAGGTCGTATCCGACGAGCACCTGCCCATCACATGCGGCGCCGGCGCCGATACCGATGGTCGGGATACTCAAGCGGCCCGTGATCTCCACCGCGAGGTCAGCAGGGATTGCCTCGAGCACCACCGAAAAACACCCAGCGTCCTCGAGCGCCTGGGCGTCGTCGACGATGTTGCGGGCTTCCTTGTTGGTGCGCCCTTGAACCTTGAACCCACCCAAGGTGTTCACGCTCTGTGGAGTGAGGCCTACGTGACCCATGACCGGAATACCGGCGCGCACGAGGCGCGTGATGTGCGCCGCGTAGTCGCGACCACCTTCGAGCTTGACCGACTGCGCGCCGCCTTCTTGCACGAGTCGGCCTGCTGCGCGCAGCGCATCTTCGATGGATACCTGATAGCTCATGAACGGCAAGTCGACCGTCATGTGCGCGCGCCGTGCGCCGCGGCGGACGGCCTGGGCGTGATAGACCATGTGGTCCACGGTGACCGGTAGGGTCGTGTCATGGCCCTGGACGACCATGCCCAAGGAGTCACCAACCAGCAGGGCGTCGACACCGCCCTGATCGAACAACGCGGCAAACGTCGCGTCGTAGGCCGTGACCATAACGATTTTTTCGGGAGACGACTTTCGCGCTCGCAGCTCGAGCGCCGTCAAGGGACCAGGCATACAAACCTCCGTCTCGGTCCATCGCGGGCCCAAAGGCGTCGCGAAGTCCGGATCCAAGCGGATGCTCTAATTGTAGTGCTCGAGCAGGCGCGGCACAACAGAGGGAAAACGTACCCGGCGCGCGCGTGACGGCGTTGTGCTCATCGACACCCATCGGCATAACCCCCTGCCAACGTGCTACGTGGAACCCTTCGTATCGCCGTTCTTGGCCTCATCGTTGCGGCCGGACGCCCCGCCTCGGCACAGGGGACGAGCGGTTCGATGGGGCCAGGCCTCGTGCTGCCCGACCAGCCGCCCGAGACCCCGGAGAGCCCCGTGGCCGAGCAGGGTGGGATGCCCGATCCGCCGGCCGAGCCCGCGCCGTCCCCAACCCCGGTAGTCGAGCCGCCGCCGACGAGCGTCGAGCAACTGCCGGCGCTCCCAGTCAAGCCTCCCCCTCCGCGCAGTACCATCGACATCGTGTTGCCAACCCACGGATGCCTCGATTCGGGCGACACGACCGTGCAGCTCCTTTCTGTCCTCTACGAGAACTTCGCCGACCGGCCCGGATCGGTGAACGTCACCTCCGCTGGGTTTCCAGCCCTCCGCCGGGGGCCCATCTACGTTTTTCCCGAACGGGACAGTACCGACGTGATGGATGCTCGTCGCTTCATCGCCGACCCGTTGGGTTACGAGCGCGAGCTGCTGGCCGAGCGTTTGCCCGTGCTCGTAAACGTCCAGGAGGTCGCGTTTCAGTACCCTTACGATGCTCTTTTCGACACCCTTGCGGGCATCGAGGAGTCGCTCGCTCCCGGAGAGCGCTTTCCCCTCACGACGCGTCGCTATGGACGACTAACGCGTTACCGCAAGGGTGACAGCGCCATCTTGGTCCTCGAGCTCGAGACCAACGAACGCGTCAAGCTCTCGAGCGATGTCATCGACTACGTCCCCGAGTTCGCCGGGATCACGCAGGTGACCACCGCAGACTTCAAGACGACGTTCTACAGCCTGGGCCGCCGACTCGGTCGCATCAGTCGTGTGTGGGCCGAGACAGAACCTGATCGCACCCGCGTGAAGAACCCTGCGATGTTGGTGTCGATGGGCGACGTGCTCGGCACACGCATGGCGCCGCAGATCCTCGAGCATTGCGGCGGCACCGCGAAGAACTTGGGCTACACCGCCATGGTTCCAGTCGCCTCCGAGCTTGGACTCGGCCCCGAACAGCTGTACGCGTTAGCGAACAAGTTCGGTCTTCCTTACCTGGCTGCGAACCTGTTCCGGCGAGAGACCACCGTCAACGATTTCACGGCGCGGCCTTTCCCTCGCTTCATCCTGCAAGAACGCGATGGGCTAACCGTCGCGTTCGTCGGTGTAGTCGACCCCGCGGAGCTCGACAGCTTGCCGACCTCGGTGCGAAAGACGTGGCGCTTCGAGGACATGACCATCGCCGTCGGGCGTGTCGTCGAAGAGCTACGCGCCTATCTCAAGCGCCGCCCGGACCTTACCGTCGTTCTGGTCGCGTCGCGGGACCCAGCGCCGCTCACGCGCATCGAAGGTGTCGACCTCGTGATCGGGCCGCCCGTGAACGCGAACATCGACCCCATGCGCCGAGTCACGGATGTGCCGGAGGCTCCGAGTGAGCTCGAGGTGACGTATGGCAGCGGCGCCCTCGTCGCCATGCAGCCGCCGTGGCGCGCCGTGACCCGCATCAGCGCCGATCTCGTGCGTCTGAAGGGACGCCGTCGTGCGCGCCCCGTGCGAATCGTCGAGGAGCGCCAACCGGTCCTCGAAGATGGCCCCACCGACACCGAGGTCGAGCGCAGCTTTCGTCTCGCTGAGGAGAAGAGCCTCATCACCGACGCCACCATCTTGGTTCCGGAAGCTCGGTTGATGGTCGAGGGGAAGCCCGAGCTCGCAGGCCTCGTCTGGGGCGAGCACATCCTGCATCGACGCGGCTACCGTCGCGCCCCTCGGAGCCAGCCAGCCCGTTATTCGGACCCGCTCTGGATGCGGCTGGTCACCAACATCATCAATCGCGAGACACGGGCCGACATCGCTATCAGCTACAACGTGCCGCGCGAGTGGGAGATCGTAGGCCCAATCTCGCGCGAGACGGTAGGAAGCTGGCTACGTACCGGCGACTCGGTGCAGGTCGTGACGCTCACCGGGCTCGAGCTGCAGCCCGTGGTGCAACGCTTGGCGCGCCAATTCAAAGCAGAAGACTGGCCTGCATCGCAGGTCTTGTTCGTCTCTGGCATGGATCCCGTTACTGGAATCGTCCGCGGTCGCGCTCTCGACCCGCGCGAGCCTTACCGCGTCGCTGTGAGTGAATCGGTGCTCACGGGGCGTGAGCTCGCCGACGCTTTCGCCAACAAGAAGACCGAGCCTGGCCGTCCGCTATTACGAGGTATGGTGCTCGATGCGCTCGAGCGTGAGAAGCAAGGGCCTAGCGGCGCTGTCGACTACGTCGAAGCAATGCTCGAAGACGAGAGCACCAAGGTCGTGCCGCGTTGGAAGCTCATCGTGAACCAGCTCTCGCTCTCGGCGTCGTCTTACAGCAACAGCGAGAACATAAGGCGCTTCAAGGATACGCGCGAGAGTAGGGTCACGCAGTCTGCGAACACCCAGTTCGGCATCCGAAGCAACGTCGCGGCCGTGTACGACTCGGCGGCTTTCGCTTGGGACACGAGGCTCAGGCTCGACTACGCAAAGCTCATCGCGCGCAACGACACCAACGACGATGGCGTGCCCGACGAGCGTATCTCCCAAGAGACCCTCGACGACGTCGTCGTCTCGACGGAGCTTCGCTTGAACGCCCTGCAGTTCGGCACCATTGGTGACGTGTTGCGCGTGGTTCCGTTCGTGCAAGCTGCCTACGACACCGAGCTCACCGCTGCGACCGAAAACGACAAGCGGCAGCAGCTTGCACGCGCGATTGTGGGCCTCGTCTTCTTTCCCGGACCGCGCCTGCGGGAGGTCCGGGCCGGCTTCTTGGTGCAGGAGGACTTTGCGCAGCCGTCGCCCTACGACCTTAGCTACGGTATCGGGGCTGGCTACACTCTGGTGGTGCCCATCTACCAGCAGCTTCGCCTCGAGAGTACGCTCGATCTCCGCTATTTGTTTCCCGATCAGAACGATCTGCCGTCCGACCTCGGCTTCTACGCACTCGACGTCACGCGTCTGCTCTTTCCGTTTTGGCAGCAGAAGCTGTCGTTTTTCGTCTCGGCGGATATCGTCCTGGTGCGGGGAAAATCGGACGACGTGTTGCTCGCCGATGGCACGACGATCTCGAATCGCCAGTTCGGTGGCAGCTGGATCTTGAGCGTTGGCTTGGATTTCTCTGGCGTCTTCACGCATCGCTTCTGATGCCAGCAAGCAGGTGACGACACGCCGTTGGCCGTCGCCCGACGGCTACTCGAGCGTCTCGGCGGCGCCCAGGCTGATGAAGTCGGCGCGTGCCGAGGTGACATGGAAAGCGAGCTGCTCTTGCGACCGCGCCACCCGCGACAGCCGCACCTCGTCGACGACACCATTGACCGCGAAAGCGTCCGCCAACGAGAAGCCGGTGAAGGTGCCGTGCGCCGCGACGGTCAGGCTCAAGGTTGGCTGGCCATCGACGTAGACAGCCGCCGTGGTGCCACGGACGACCAGCGCGATGTGGCGCGCCGCTAGGCGAGCACTCGGTGTGAAGGCGAAGTCGGTCGCGACGTTGGTGCTGGCGTAGACCGCGCCCGGTTGGACACCCACCGCGAAGTCGCCAAGGCCGATGCCGCCCGCCCGCTCCGGGCTCGCGACGACCGTAGGCGTCGACCCCGGCCAGCGCCGCACGAACATAGCGATGTAGTTGGTGCGGTACATACCCAGTACGCCGTCGTAGGCGCCGAGGAGCAGGTGGTTGAGAGGCTGGGACCAGGCGCAATCCGTGCTCCGCGCGAGCTCTTGGTCCACGAAAACGGACACCTGGTTGTCGTATAGGCCAATACCAATATCGTTAGTAAGAAAGGGGAGCTCGAGGTCGAAGCCTTGGTCGAAGCCGGGATTGACGCCCGCGGACGTGCGCATGAGACCGCCGCTGCTGGGCTCGGCTGCGCGACGTACCCACACGCCCGCTGTCGGTGTGGACAAGTCCGTCGAGGGTTGCAGTGCGGAGCTGATGTGCGGCAGCCCACCGGACGTCTCGATATAGGGGACCGTCGGGTTGTAGTTGGCGTACGTCTGCACGAAGAAGCCTTGCCGTAGGTCGAAGGGGAGCGTTGTGCCCATACGGCCAGCGTCGACCGTCAGCGTGCCGCTGGTGACGGCGCTAGGCTGCGGCGAAAACTGGGTCGCCCAAAGGTCCGCGTTGGCCCAGAAGTGAAAAGTCGCCGACGGGTTCGAGTCGTCGCTCATTCCGCTCTGGCCGTAGACGAGCGTGAATGGACGCACACCCGACGCGGGGGAACGAATCCATAGCTCGTATCCGGCGTCGGTCTTGAGGACCGCATACGTTCGCTCGTCTTCGCCCTCGATGACGCGAACGAGCGTATACGTGTCGGTGCGCGCCCTGAAGCCGATATCGTTTGGCACCATCCACAAGGCTTGCGTGTCGCTTGCTGGGACGTTGACGGAGAGCGCACGGCGGTAGGGCTGGGCGGGGAGGGCGGGGATGAACCAACCCTCGATCGTGAAGTCGCTATCGGGTGCGACCTCGGCAGTCGGAGCGAAGGCGCCCTGACCTCCGTTGTAGTACTGCCCGCTTCCGAATACGCCGGAGCTCGCGCTCACGACGGCACGGTTCGCGTGGTTTTCTTCGGCAGTCGCGTCACGCAGAGGTTCCCTCGTGATGTTGTCGCCGAGATGCCAGACGCCCACGTAGCCTTCGTCCCAGATCTCTTGGGTCGATGCTGACTCGGCGAAGACGTTGCCAACATAGAGAAGGAGCTTGCGCGACTCTCCAGCTTCGAGGTCCGGGACGAATACCCAGACGACGTAACCGCGAACCGGGTCCCATGTCTCGACCTGATGCTTCAGCTCGCGGTTCGCTACGTCCGTGACGCGAACGTCGCGGCCGTCCAAGGTCGTGGTCGAAAGGCCTGCGCTGTCAAAAGTCGACGCTGGGATGCGCAAGGGAACCACGACGTCGCCCACCGCGCTCGTCACCAAGCTGCCGTTCAGGGTGATTGGAATGCGATGTGGCCACGCCCCATCGAACCAGTCTTGCACGCACTCGCTGAAGGTGCAGTCGCTCTTGCACAGCCTGCTGGTGCCATCGCCGCAACCGACGCTGCTTCCGAGCAAACACTCGAAGCCGTCGTCTGGGTTGCCGTCGCAATCGTTGTCGCGCCCGTCGCAAATCTCGCCCTGCGGCGTGCAGGTAGGATCCGGGAGGTCACCGCAGCGGCCGCTATTGCAGACAGTACCGTCGACGCAGTCGCCGTCCGTTACACAGGGCCGGTTCAGGTCGACCCGGTCGCGCTGACAGCTCGCCGCCCAGATCGCCATCGCCGTCGCCATCACCGCGACGTTCTTTCGGTTTCTCCACCACATGCGTAAGCGCCAAGTATGCCGCGAAGGCGCAAGGGTTGTCATCGGCTTCGACCGACGGCCCGGCCATTGCCCGGCAGCCGCATCGAGACTAAGTTCTTGCGGCTTCGATCTTGTCAGTGTCCACACGACGGAATCGCAAGGGAGCTCACCATGGCTGAACGACTTCAAACCGCTGCTGTCCTCGGCGCTGGCTTCATGGGAACGGCGATTGCCGCGCATATCGCCGCCCTTGGTGTTCGCGTGCATCTGCTCGACATCGTGCCGCCCGACCTGTCCGAGAAGGACGCGAAGAACAAGGCCGCCCGCAACAAGTTCGCCATCGGCGCCATCGAGAAGGGGTTGAAAGCCAAGCCCGCGGTCTTCTTCGACGCCGACATCGCGCGCCTCATCACGCCCGGCAACTTCGAAGACGACATGGGCGTGCTCAAGGGCTGCGACCTCGTCATCGAGGCTGTCGTCGAGCGTCTCGACATCAAAAATAAGCTGTTTGCCAATGTCGCCAAGAACATCGGCCCGAACGCAATCGTCGCCTCGAACACGAGCGGTCTCTCGCTCGCTTCGATGATCGAGGACCTGCCGGCCGACGTGCAGAAGCGTTTCGTTATCCTGCACTTCTTCAGCCCCGTACGTTACATGCGACTGCTCGAGATCATTGGCGGGCCGAAAACAGACCCGAAAGTGCTCGAGCGCGCGGTCGCCATTGGCGAGATGCTCGGCAAAGGTGTGGTGCACGGCAAGGACACGCCGAATTTCATCGCCAACCGCATCGGCATCCACGACGCCATGGTGGCGATGCACTTGCACGACGAGATGGGCCTTACCATCGAAGAGGTCGACAAGATCGCGTCGACGCCTATGGGCCGCCCCTCGACCGGCGCGTTCCGTCTTGGTGACTTCGTCGGTATCGATGTCATCGGGCACGTCGCCAAGACCTCGTACGAGCAGGGTGTGAAGGACCCCGAGCGCGAGATGTTCAAGGCGCCAGCCTGGGTCGAGAAGCTCGTCGCGAGCGGCCGGCATGGTCAGAAGACGGGCGCCGGCTTCTACAAGAAAGAGGGCAAGGACATCATGGTCCTCGACCCCAAGACGCTCGAGTACCGCCCGCAGAACAAGGTTCGCTTCGATTCGCTGGGCGCGGTCAAGAATATCGAAGAGGTAGGCCCACGTCTTAAGGCGCTCGTGGCCGCCGACGACAAGGCGGCGCATTTCGCTTGGCGTCTGCTCGCGCGGACACTGCAGTACAGCGCTATGCTGGTGGGCGAGATCTCCGACGATCTCGTCAATATCGACCGCGCCATGCGCTGGGGCTTCAACTGGGACTTGGGACCCTTCGAGGCCTGGGACGCGATCGGTGTCGAAGAGTCGGTCGCGCGCATGAAGAAGGACGGCATGAAGGTGCCCGAGTGGGTCGAGCAGATGCTCGCGTCGGGTCGCAAGTCGTTCTACGGCGACGGTGAGGCCTCGAAGTCGTACTTCGATCACAAGGCGAAGAAGGCAGTGAAGGTGCCGTTCGACGCCAAGCACATCCGGCTCGCGGCGCTGCACGAAGATCCGAAGAAGGTCGTCAAGGAGAACCTAGGCGCTTCATTGCTCGACCTCGGTGACGGTGTCCTCTGCATGGAGGTGCACACCAAGATGAACACCCTCGATGGCGACGTGATCACGTTGCTCAACGAGGCCATCGATATCGCCGAGAAAGACTTCCAAGGTCTCGTGGTCACCAATGAGGGCCAGCACTTTGGCGCCGGCGCAAACCTCATGCTCGTTTACATGGCCGCGCAAAACAAAGACTGGGCGCAGATCGAGACCATGGTGCGCGAGCTCCAGAACGTCTACCAGCGTCTCCGCTATAGCAGCATTCCTACGGTAGCGGCCCCGTTCCAGTACACCTTTGGCGGAGCTTGCGAGATGGTGATGTCGTGCGACGCTGCGGTGGCGCACGCAGAGACCTACATTGGCCTCGTCGAGGTGGGCGTTGGCGTCATCCCGGCGGGCACGGGCTCACTCCGCTGCGTCGAGCGCTGGACCGAGCGCGAGATGAACACCCCCGGTGTCGATATCTTGCCGTTCATCGCTCAGGCGTCGCTGAACATCGCGACCGCCAAGGTGGCGACCGGCGCCGAAGAAGGTAAGCGGCTGCGCTACCTGGCACCGACCGATGGCATTACGCTCAATCGTGACTATCTGACCTACGACGCCAAGCAACGCGCGCTCGGTATGGCGCGGGCCGGATACCGGCCGCCGCGTCCGAGGGTGCTCAGGGCGGCGGGCTACGATCTCGAGAAGACCATCGGCGCCAGCGTCTACAACATGGTGCAGGCGGGTCACGCGACCGAGCATGACGCGCTGGTCGCGCGAAAGGTCGCCCATGTCCTCTGTGGCGGACATGTGGCGCTCGGCGCCGAGCGCACCGAGCAAGACTATCTCGACCTCGAGCGTGAAGCGTTCGTCTCGCTCTGCGGCGAGGAGAAGACGCAGGCTCGCATCCAGAGCATCCTGATGTCCGGTAAGCCGTTGCGTAACTGACCGCTACTTGCGGAGCCGTGATGTCGACCCCGTTCCATCCGTTGATTCACGAGCTCGCCGAGGACCTCGGCGACGACCTCGACATGCCGCAAGATAGGGCCGAGGCCTGGATCACGCGGCTGTCGCAACACCCGGACGGCGAGGAGATCGCGACACACCTCGCGGTCCTCGCGATGCGCTTGGGCAAGCAGGGCGCGAGTCGCGCCGCCTCTCAGCTCGTGAGCATCGCGATGATAGCGTTCAACGCCGCAGCGGCCGCGAGTATCGCGACTGCCGCCGGTGTCGAGCTCAGTCAGGCAAAAAAGCTCACCGGCTGGAAGGCAGAGCCCAAGCACCGAGGCGTCGCGGGGCTTGCCCCACCGACGTCGGGCGTCGGCCCACGTCGCAAGAAGTAGCGGCCGCGGCTAACCGCTCAGCCAGGCCATGAACTTGGTCCACGGCGAGGCGCGGTTGTTGAGCTCGAGCTGGATGGTTTGATAGGCGGTGACGCGTGCCTGCGTAGCCTGGTACTGCCGCGTCGCTTGGGCGACACGCTGCTCGGCCTGGCGCACTTGGTCCCGGTGCTGTGCGATGCCGATGCCCCCGATGGCAAGCCCAATGACCCCAGGAAGGGGATTGCGACTGTCGATGACGGCGCTTGCCGTCGGCGCCGACGCACGAATGTAAGCAAGCTGCTGGGCCTCTTGCTGATAGATGGCGGCCGCCTGCTGATTGATACCCTCGGCCTGCTGCAAGAGGGTCCGTGCCGCCGATAGCTCGTAGTCCTGCACGCCATCCGCCAAAGCGGCGGTCAGGAGCTGAACGTACTCGTCGTTTTGAACGACGCCATCGTTCGCCAGATACGCCTCAACGAGCTGACTCATTTCGTTGATGAACACGTGACCTCCGACGAGTACGTTATTGCAGACAAGTGATAGCGACCTCGGGTCAGCGAATCGGGCAGAAATGGCGCCCGTGCCGGTTGACCGCGCCGCTCGTGAAGAAGGCTTCGAAGGCGCTGCACTCGCGGTAGCCGCGGATGGGCTCGCGACGCCATGGCGAGTACCAGGGCCGATAGTAGCCGGGGGGC
>JALHOP010000014.1 GCA_022842935.1 Myxococcota bacterium | reverse complement strand
CCATCTTCTGAATGCCGCCGCGTGCGCGAACGACGTTGCCGAGCGCAACAAGAAACTCGTCCTTGCTGCCGCTGAACGCCTCATTGAGGTAGTGCGCGGCGAACTCAGGATTGGCAAGCTCGGTGTCGAGCCAGTCGTCGTTTGATGCTGCCGCTTTGCTCATTTGCTCCTCGCCTTGTGTCCGCCCAAAACGCTTTCGTCGTCTCGATGTCTACAGCCTGAGTCAACTTGTCGCCGCCGCATAGACGAATGACGAGCTCCTTGCCGTCGTTGCCGAAGTAGACTCGGTAACCGGGGCTCTGATCCGGCTTCACTCGCGAAGTTCTCGCTCGTTGCCAACCACACCGACATAGCGCACAACTCTGCACCAGGCCGGCGACGGGCATCTTTCACAGCCGACCTTCTAGAGCGATGGAATGTCGCTCTTGCCACCAGTGATTTGCTCGGGCCGAAGTGCACTTCCCTGTGCGTGTCGTCGACCTGCTCGAAACCAACGTCCTCGCCGAAGAGCGCTCTGCTTGGGTAGACGTAGTGTCCTTCCAAGTGCCGCTTCCTGCCAAATCGTCATGTGCCAACTTTCGTGAAACCACACACCCACAAACGAACAGGCCCGATACATGACTCAGTTAGCGAAAATTGGAGATTTTTTACCGATGAAGATGTCGCAGGCTTCGCGCTACGACGCACATCTCAGGCCACAAGATGGCGTCATATCGTCCATCGCAAAAGAGGTTGGCCAGGTCTGTTCCGAAATCCGTCAGGCGTTCAAAGCACCAGCGGGAGCGACCGCCAATCAGCGAGGCCGTCATGTCCTGGCGACTTCAGTGAGTACGCTGGCCGGCGTCACGATTGGCGTCAGCGTCGCGGCAATCGGATCGCTGTTGATCGTAGGCGCGGGAGCTTGCATGGCTGTCGCGGGAACGTTCGAGCAAAGCTCCAGGAACGACCACGGCGTGGTTCGGACAGCGTTTACCGCAGTCCTGGCGGCCTTCGCGGGCGCACTTGTCGCTCTGCCGGGCGTTGTCCTGTTCGGTGCACATGCTGGCGCAAGGGGGGATGTTTGAGGAGAGAGACGGTGCTGACGAAGTCTTCCGATTCCTGAGAGCCAACCAGGCCTCGCGTTCAGTGGCTTTGATGTGCAGCACGCGCGGTGTCTCAGAGAGCTACTACGCTTGGCGCATCCGCTCGCCTTCCCGGCGCGCGAGCGTCGACAGCCATCTCATCTTTCATCATCGGCCGTCGACTCCTCGCAGCGCTTCGTTGGGTTGGTCGCGCAGTCGCAACGACGTGAGCAGAGATGAGGGCGCTTTCTTCGCGTGTCTGAGCAGTGCACCCGGACAAGGCCGTGATGCCTCGTGCCTTGGCACCCACGCGTCATCGCTAGCCGTTGCGAGTCGCTTCCTTGCGGCCTGTTCTTAACCACGTCACTGACCAGTGACTTTCGAAGCATGAAACGGCTCGCGACAACACAAGCATACGCGGAAGGGAGCCTGCTGACGGCGGTCGCCTTGCCGGCTTGTGTCGCAATCACGTTGTGGTGCGCGGGAATCTTCGTCATCGGTCTGATCTCCGGCGCGCCCCTTCCGCAATTCGTCTCGTTCACCGGGATTTCGTTCTTCGTTGGTTCGCTCGCCGTGGTTCTCATCGCCATTCGCGCGTATTGGCGAACGCGCACTGAACCGACCCAACGTGGCCTGCTGGTACGTGCAGTTCCTCTGCTGATTCTTGTCGGGGCAGCAATCGCCGGAGGGATGGCTCGCTACGCGTGGACCACGCTGAACGACCAACTCGAAACCGAAGCGAAGCAATTCTGTTCGAATGACGCTGCGTGCGCTGCTTCGTTGCTCGGCTGTGCCCGCGGCATGCTGCTGCGGCAGCTTCTTGCAGACGGGCAGCAGCGAATGACAGTCCTGCGTGCATGTGCTGCCCGGTAATCGCAGTAGTGTGGGGCGTATCTGCGCCATCGCGAGCTTGCTGCGCCGGATTAGCCGCCTAATCAAGATGGCCGCAAAGCCTCGCGTCGAAGCGCGGTGAGGTCGCCGGCTTCACTCGCGCGGTTCTAACGCGTAGCTCACCACCCCGGCATAGCGTACAACTGTACACCAGGCCGGCGGCGGCCATCTTTCACTGGCCGACACTCGCAGAGTGAACCGGCAAGCGCGCGATGACGACCAAAGGCGACAAGAAAGCCGAACGCATGGAGAAGCGACGCAAGCTCGGGAACCGAGGTTGGCGTACGACGCGCGAATCTCCCTACACCGAAGTAGTGTCCGTGATCGCACACGCGTGCTTCCAGTGCAGGCGCTCTTTGAAGATCAAACGTCGTGAGCACGAAGTCACGCGGTGCCCTTCGTGTGGTGAAAAGCTTTTCGCAATGGGGCGATCATTTCGCGCGCCGCCAGCGAAGGATGTCGAGCAGTGGGAGAAGGTCCGCCTGCTTTATGCCCATGGATTTCGGTTCTTCAGCTACCGCTCGCACAACTGCCCAAAGCTCCCAGAGCGGCTTCGTGATGTCGTGACGTTTGTAGAAGAAAACCTGACGCACCCGTTCCGGGTTGCACCACCAGACTTCTCACTTCTCAAAAAATAAGCCTGGGCGCTACCGTTGCACGCATGGACACGTGGCGGCGGAAACCGCGGCGCGCTGTCCAGCCGTATCCACAGGCACCGCCGCGCTACGGTATGATGCTCTCATGAGCTCCGAGAGCGTCATTGCACGCGATATCACCGTCGACAGTGGCAAGCGCCAAACGTTCACGGGCAACGTCTTCGTGAATGGATGGGTGACAGTCCGCGGTGGCGGACGCTTCGAGTGCACCGGCAATCTTCAGTGTCTTGGAATGTCGCTCGAGAATGACGCCTTCGTTGGCTGCCACGAGCTCGCCACCAACGTCCTCGAGGTCGACCGCGACCCAACGGGCAAGGCCCCCACCTTGGCGGTTACGCGCATTCGGGCGCGGGTGGTGCATCACGTGCAGCTCGCGCTCCGCGATCTCATCGACAAAGACCTGGTCAAAGCCGACTACATCCAGCACTTCGGCGGCGAGCTGAATCCGAGCTGGGACTACGTGCGCGGGACCAACCCGCTCGCCGAAGAGTTCTATGAAGAGCGGGCCGACGGAGACCCGGTCGTGCTCGAGACCACGGTCATGCAAGCCGCGCTGGGGAGCGGGAAGAGCATCTTTCGACGCCTACCGCCCCTGGTGCCGCCGCGCTCCAAGCTCGCCGTCGCGGCTGCCACGCGTGACCCGGTCGTCGAGACGCTCGAGCGGTGGCTGGCAGAGCACCCCGGGCCGCAACGGGCGACCCTCGAGGCGCTCGAAGCCGAATGGGTCGCAAAGCTCGCCCCGCTGGCGTCCGAAGCCCGTGTTGACGCGGCGTTTCTCATCCAGCGGGCCATCAAGTCGCCGAAGCTCGCCGAGCGCATCGTGGCGCTGCGTGCGCTGCTGGCGGTTTAGCGAAAATGCTCGAGATCCAGAGGGCGGCGGGACGATCGCCAGGGCCCACGACGAACGTGGACGGCTGGGTCGTGCAACGACGGCTTTGCATCGGGCGCGCGACAGGCTAGAGCGGCGCCATGCGTTTGCCAGAGGTCTTTGAGCCTCTCGTCGATCACGGTGTCTTGGATGAGGTCGTCAGGCCGCTGATGAGCGGCAAAGAGGCCATGGTCTATCTCGTGATCTCGGAAGGTCGCGAGTGCGTCGCCAAGGTCTACAAGGACGCCAAAGAACGCAGCTTCAAGAACAAGTCCGAATACACCGAGGGCCGGCGGGTGCGGAACTCGCGTGACCAGCGCGCCATGAGTAAGCGCACCGCATACGGACGCGCCCGCGACGAGGCTGCATGGAAGTCGACCGAGGTCGACATGATCTACCGGCTCAGCGCGGCCGGCGTACGGGTGCCCGAGCCCTATTGGTTCATCGAGGGCGTCCTCCTCATGGAGCTGGTGTGTGACGCCGACGGAACCCCGGCGAAACGCTTGGGCGAGCTCCAGTTCACGCCCGAAGACGCAACGCTCATCTTCGAAGTCCTGCTCGCCGATGTCGTTCGCATGTTGCACGCTGGCGTCGTGCACGGTGACCTCTCCGAGTTCAACGTTCTGATGGCTGGGGACGGGCCGGTCATCATCGATTTTCCGCAGTCCATCGATGCAGCCGGTAACCAGAACGCACGCAAGCTACTCATGCGCGACGTCGACAACCTGCACCGCTTCGCGTCGCGCTTCGTGCGCGGCTGGCCTTTTGCCCCGTACGCCGAGGAGCTGTGGGACCTCTACGAGCGCGGCGAGCTCAAGGCGGATTCACGCCTGACCGGAAAATACGTTCGCTCGGGCAAGCGCGCCCACGTCGAGGGGGTCATGGACCTCATTCAAGACGCCAGACGCGACGAACAGCAACGTCGGCAGAGAAGTGGCGCGCCCATGCAACACGGTCAGCGCGGCAGACGCCCCCCCGAGGCTATTCCGCCGGGTCGGGATGGACGCCGTCCGCAAGAGCAGACAGGCCGCCAGTTCGATGGCCGTCCGGGCGCCCCCCAAGACCGGCGTCAGGGTCCACCTCAAGATCGTCGTCCCGGGCCCCATCCCGATCGGCGCCCCGGCTCGCGCCCGGATCATCGCCAGGGTCCGCCGCATGATCGTCGCCCCGGCCCGCACCCGGATCATCGCCAGGGTCCACCACCAGACCGACGGTCGGGTCCAGGGCCCGATCGACGCCCAGGTCCCTATCAAGAGCAAAGCGGAAACCGCCCCGGCGGGCAGCGCCATCCCCAAGGGCAACGCGGCTCCGGGCAGGGGTCGGGCGGTCCGCAACGCTCGGACGGGCGCGGCCAGGCCAATCAAGGTCCACGCGATCCGCAGAGAAACCCGCAGCACCGTGATGCACGAGGCGGTCCGCCACGACGCGGGCGCTAACCCAGGCGCTCAACCCGGCAAGCAACCCAGCGTGAACAGCACGTGCTCTGGGCTGTCGAGATACGCGCTGACCAGCGCCTCGCCGTCGTCCAGCTTCTCGAAGCCCACCGAGACGATCTCGGTCGAGCCATCGCTGCAGAGCTTACCCAGATAGGGATGCGCGGCGATGGGTAAGGCGAGCTCTCTCGCGCCGTAAGGTCGCAGGCGCACCCAGTCCTGCGGCGCGAGCACCTTGTCGATCGTCGCCTCGAGACCGTGACCTGCGAGTAACGAGCGCACCGCTTCAGCGGAATCGAGCGTGGGCCAGACCTCGACCTTCGCGAGCTCACGCAGCAGTTTCTCGTGCATCCCGGCGACACCGCTCGCTGTCGCCACCGTGTGAATCACCGCGAGGTCGTTGAGAGGGCGCGCTGGGCCCAAGGCAAGCATGCCGCGCAGTGCGATGGCGGCGGACAGCACATCGGGGCGCGCTCCTTCGTAGGCATGGCCTAGCTCATGGTAGGTCTCGGACGGCAAGATCGGGTTCGAGTGGGTCGAGGCGCTGAAGCCGTCGCCTTGCCGCAATGGAAAGATGGGCTCGGGTGGAAGACCCTCGGCGCGCTCCAACCGCTTACGCAGCTCGGGGCGGGCATTGGCGTCGCGATCGCGGACCTCGATGACGACGCGTGCGACCTCGCCATGCGTGAGCTGGATGGCAGTCGCGAGCTGCTCATGGAGGCGACCTCGGCCGTACGCATCGCCGGCCGAGACCGGTACGTGCGAGGCCGCAACCAACGCCGCATCGCGGCGAATCGGTGAGCTCGCAAGCTTGGTCGCCATGATGCTCGCGAATATCGTCGCGAGCTCTGAACGTAACGCGGCAAGCTCGGGGTGATTCTCGCCCGCAGCCGACGCGAGCGAAAGGCGCCGCAGCGTGTCTGCTTTAGCGAGAGCGTCGGGTCCCACGACGAGGCGACCACGTGCGAGAAAGCCGCGCGCGAGAGTTTCGCCATCGACCGAGGGGGGAGCGCCAACCCGAATCCCTCTGAGGTCCGTGTTTGGCAGGAGACGCTCGGTGAACCACGCGGGGTGGCTCGCATTCGGCGCTTCTGCGATCGCCACACAGCGTCGTTGCCATTCGGCAGAGACATCCCGGCGCAATGCATGGGTCGGCCGCAGATGGTGCGAGAGCCGTAGCAACACGTCGATGGGCAGGGTTGGCAACGCCTCTATGGCTTGCTCGAGGAGCGGTGAGGTCTCGAGGTTTGCGGCGAGCAGCCAATGAAACGGCGCGCGAACAGGACGCGGGTCGCAGCGCTCGAGCAATGCCAGGCATGTCGCGAGCGTCATGGGGGCGGTTGGGGGAGCAACGCCACTCATTGCAGGCGGCCCGTCGAGGACGATCGCGTCGAGCAACCAAGAGGCTTGTGCGGCGCTCAAGTGAGGCCGCAGCTCGCGGACCAACTCGATGCACCGCTGTGCGTCAGAGGAGTGGTGCCAAAGCGCCAGAAATGCATCGGCGACGAACGCGTCGGAGCTCCCCAGAGCAGCGGGCGCGGGGTGGGCGGGCACGTGGCTCGGCGACGGCGCGGCGGGGGACGCAAGGCCCGGGGGCTCGGGGCGCAAGCTGCGCACGCTGGCACGGCCGGTCCCCCCAGAAGGGCCCGGCGGCGGTAAACCCGCGGGGACAGGAATTGACGCTGGACGCCCAACCACGCGCATTGAATGGGTATCGTCGATTCTCGAAAATGGATGCGCGCGGCCCGAAAGCCGTGGCTGCCCGCGTCAAAACGGCGGCTGGTAGCCCGCTGGTGGCAGAACGCCGGTCGGCAGACGGTGCCGAGGAAAGTAAGGCGCTGGTCCCTGGGTGTGCTTGGTCCCGAAGCGCTGGACGAACATCTCACGGGCGCTCATCAAGCGCAGGTCGCCCGACCCCTCGCGTTCATCGCCGATGCGCGGGTTGTCATACGACGCCTCGGCGACGATGCGCTGGAACTCGCCGCGCCGCACCAGATCACGGGGATCTTCCCGCAGCTCCCCACGTCGGTGCATGGCGAGCAGCCCTTGGCCGAGCGCGAGCACGCCGCCGCCGTTGATGCCGGCCGCCATCGACGTCCCGTTCAGTGCGCTATAGCCGTCACCCGGGATGGTGGATCGCACCGCGACACCGCGGGCGGAGATATTCGGTTTGTTCTCCCAGCCGTTGCCGCGCGACGTGAAGGGCGCGATGCGGTCATCGTTGGTGTCGACGGTGCCCTTGTGATCCATCGCGGCGACAGTGATGGCGCTCGGCGCAAGACCCAGTCGCCCCAAGTAACCAGGAAAAGGGCCTTCGTTGCCGGCCGCGATCGAGAACAAGATGCCGTGCTCGCGCGTCGCTCGCTCGATGAACTGCACCAGGGGATCACGATCGCGATGCACCGTGGACGAGCCACTTAGCGACACGTTGATGACCACGAAGCCGTCGTGTTGCCTTGCCCACTCGACGGCGCGCTCGAGACCACGCAGGGTCGATGACTCGGTGCCACGGCCGGTCGCGTCGAGCACCTGGACTGCCATCAGACGAGCACGAGGCGCTGCGCCACGCACGCCACCTTCGGCTGGGTCGCCGCGTCCTACAGCGGAGCCGGTCGTATGGGTGCCGTGGCTCGTGGGGTCGGCCGGCGGATCTTCGGGGGCCTCGGTGAACACGTTGTCCGAGCGCTCGATGGGCGGCAAATCGCGATGGGGAGCGACGCCGCTGTCGAGACTGATGAACAGACCGCCCTCTCCTTGCCACTCGGGGCCAAGCGCGTTGAGGCTCTGGGCCTCGTGAATGTTCGCAAGGGCATCGCTGACCGGGGTGGTCGCGGGCGTGGTCGGTGACGCCGCTGTGGGGCTATCTTCGTGCACGCGATAGCCCTGCGCGATGAGCTCGGCCGCTTCGGTGGGTGTCATGCGCGCGGTGCGCCAGGCGTCGTCGCCAGGCAAGGCCCCACGCATCTGCACACCCTGCATGGCCGGAGCGCGAAGGGTGAGCTTCGAGACATCGCCAAACACGATGTAATCACGCGCGCTCGTGTCGATGGTGTCGCTTGAGCGCACCTCGGCCGAAGGGCCGGTCCCCGCGCGCGCCTCGGCCGGTCGGGGCGGGACAGACGTGCCGGAGGTTGCACGAACGCTGAGATCGCTCATGGATGGTGGCCAGGTGTTTTGGGTTTGGCCCCGAGAAAGGATGAACCCCGAGACGCGTCCGATATCGGCACCCAGGGGACCGCTGTTGCGTCGATGGCCGAGCGGGGTCGACTCGCTCGCGCTCTTGCCCGGCTAGTCCGCCAGGCCTCTGATCACCGAGCCCCAGAAGTCGCGCGCCGCTGCGTCGGTGCGCTGAATGTCCGCCATCGTCTTATAGGCGGCCATGAACGCGAGCACACGGCGGTCGATTTGCTGACCGTCGTTGGCCACGAAGTGCCAGCGGTCACGTACGAGCGACTGCCAGAAGCGGCGCTGCAAAGCGGCGGCAGGTTGGCCGTCGTTGCCGGTCACGTTCATCGTGGCGCCGAAGAACTCTGTCTTGGCGGAACGCGCGATGACCTGCTCGTTGGCGTCGAGGATCTCGTAGGTGGTCCAGATGCTGCGACCCAGCACCATGTTCTGGAGGATCGAGCCACCGAGGCTCTCCCAGGTCTGACGGATGGTCCCGATGCGCTGGCCGCTGCCGTCCTGGATGTCGATGAGGGTGCGGAAGTTGTTGCCGAGATTCTTGGTGTCGATGATGCGCGGGTGGGCCTCGGCGATGACTGCGTTGGGATTGCTGGTATCCGACCCCTCGCGCAGCGTGAGGGTCACACCGAAGACGTTCTGGAAAAAGTCGCGGGCACCATTGCTCGCCCAGCGCCGCGACATGGTGTTGAGGTCCTCGCCGGTCGCGTCGGTCACGTAGAGGTTGGGGAAGGCCGCGCCAACGCCAAAGTACTTGCGCACGGCGGTACCCCCACTTTCGCGGATCTCACCGTTCTGCGGCAGAACACGACTGGGAGCGCATCCGTTCAAGCGGACGCCAGAACCGACACTCGGGTCGACGACGTTGACGAAGGTGGTCTGCAGCGCCCGAACCTGTGCCGAGGTGAGCCCCGCTGGGGGTGCCGAGCAGGACAGCTGCTGGATTTCCGCGGCGCTGATCTGTCCGTTGCTGTCGCCGCCTTGGTCGAGCGCCTGCAGGGCGGTGAATTGCGGAGTGCCGGTCCGAGCCAGGCGTGCGATCGCGATATCGTTGTCAGCCATAGTCGAGCTCCCGAGGGTCTGGCGCGTGGGGACGGTTATCGCGGCCACTTTGGGCGGGTTGCGCCTGCGCCGGGCTGTCACGCCTGAAGCTGCGTCGTGGTCACGGTTCTTCGCATCTCGGCGCAACACCCAGCGTGCCCCTGCCGATGAGTGGACGTCCCCAGAACCGCCGCGGTCCCTCGCAGGCCGGTTGCCCCAACACATCCAGGAGTTAGTTCGATGGCTACGATCAAGGCTTCGAAGGCCGGCGTACGTTCGCTCGGCGCCCAATCCCCGGCCCAAGCCCCATCCTCCACCGCGAAAGCGGCCAAGGGTCCGCAGATGCAGAAGGCCCCGGAGTTGCCGGGCCTGCGCCCAGAAGTCATCGAGCGTCGTTTGAAGCTGGGCCGCGAGGCTCTGCACGGCAAAGAGGGTGTCGAGGCGGCGCGCGAGGCGCCCAAGTACTTCCGCACCTACGAGCAGGTGAAGGCGGCTATGTTCGAGCTCGCCAAGCGCTTCCCCGACTTCGTCAAGGTCACCGATATCGGCGACACTTTCGAGAAGTCGACCGGCAAAGCGGACCGCGACATCTTGTCGATGACCCTCACCAGTCCGAAGGAGGGCCAGAAGACGCGCGTCTTGCACATCGCCGGCCAGCACGCTCGCGAGATTGCAAACCCTGAAGTGCTCATGCGTTACGCTCTGTGGGCCCTCGAGAACTACGGCAAGGACGCCGAGGCGACCGCCCTCCTCGACAACCACATCATCGACCTCGTGCCCATGATGAACCCCGACGGCCACGCCGTGGTCGAGAAGGCTTACACGGGCGAGCGCGGCGGCGACCTGATGAAGCGCAAGAACACCTCGGGCAACAACGGCGCTGGCACCGACCTCAACCGCAACTGGCCCGAGAAGAACTGGGGCACCGTGGGCGCGAGCAGCTCGCCCTCGAACGACACCTACCGTGGCCCGTCGGCCGGCAGCGAGCTCGAGAACAAGGCGATCGTTGCCCACCTCGAGAGCACCAAGCCCGCGTTCTTCATGGACTGGCACTCGTACTCCGAGCTCGTGCTGTATCCGCCAGAGGACGATCGCAAGAACGTCACGCCCGACCAGGAACACTTCGTTCGCGTCGGCAAGAAGATGGCGAGCTTCAACGGCTACACGCCGCAAGCGTCGATCGAGCTCTACCCGACGAGCGGCACCAGCCAGCTCCCGTACGAGCGCTGGAAGATCCCGAGCTTCGTGGTCGAGACGGGCCGCGCCTTCCATCAGACGGACGCGCAGTTCGAAGAGACCTACAAGAAGAACTTCCCGGTCTTGCAGTACGCGGCGGCCATCTCGCCCGATTGGCGTAAGCTGTCGGCAGGCCCCGAGGTCGCAAGCGTCCGCATGAGCGCCAACGGCAAGCTCACCGCGGTCGCCAAAGACGCGCTCACCGGCAAGTCCGCTGTGGCGGTCGAGGTCGTGTCGAGCCCGTTCGCTAAGCCCGGTAGCGGCAAGCGCCTCACCGGCAGCGACGGCGCCTTCGTCGGCGAGGGTCTGAAGACCTCTCCGCTCGCCAAGGCCAAAGAGCTCATCTACGTGCGTGCCCAGGATAGCGAAGGCAACTGGGGCCCAGCCAAGGCGGTCTGGAAAGCGGCGGGTAGTCTCTCGGCTACCGCAGTGCGCGCGAGCGTCGCCAAGGCGGGCAGCAAGATCGCTTAGTCAGTGCAGTCATCAGGGCGCGCCGTGCAACGCGGCGCGTCCCTCACAAAATCACGGGTTGTTCAGCCGGTCGGCTATCTCTTCACATGCCTTCGGTTTGTCGAAGACGTATAGCCGGCCGGCCGCCCCTGTGATTGGGCATTCGAAATAGGGCGTACCCAGCCCAGAGTCATTCCAGCGGGCACACGTCGGATCTTTCGTCTCGCTAATGAGCTGCTGCGACAGTGGCGCGCAGCCCTCGCCCCGGCTGTCATGCACACTCTTGCCCATCAAAGCGGACAGCTTCTTGGTGGTCTCGGTGGCCGGACCCGTGATGGTGTCGATGAAGACGTCGAAGTAGCTCGTCGTCATGTCGGGGCACGTCTGCGTGTGGCGGAAGAATTTGCGCTTGCCGGTCTGGCGGAATCGGTACGGCCCTTTCGTGTGGCAGGTGGTGAGGCTCCCGTAGCCCACGGGAATGCCCACCACCTCGAGCTCACCCTCGAGCGTGAAGCTCTTTTCATCGACGGGCGCGAGCTTGCCGTTGAGCCTGGCGGACGGGCCCTCGCTCGTGATGGTCACGGTGTCACCATCGACGGTCACGGTGCAGACTTCGCTGTAACTGCTCCATTGGACGCCGCAGCGATGCGTGCCGGGGGCGAGTGGAGGGGCGGCTACGAGGACGAGTGCGAGGACGAACATGATGGCAGGCTAGCTCAATGTAGGTGCGCGCGCGTACGAATCGCGCGATCTCTTATGGCATGCGCCTGTGACCTTGTTGTAAAAGCGCGCCATGGCAACCAAGAAAAAAGCTGCGAAGAAGGCGAAGGCTGCTCCGAAGAAGAAGGCTGGCGGTAAGAAGGCGAACAGCGCTTTCATGAAGCCGATGACTCCGAGCGAGCTCCTCTCCGCAGTGATTGGATCGTCCCCGGTGCCGCGCACCGAGGTCACCAAGAAGCTCTGGGCTTACATCAAGAAGAACAAGCTCCAGGACGCGGCGAAGAAGACCATGATCAACGCCGACGCCAAGCTGAAGCCGATCTTCAAGAAGGCTCAGGTGTCGATGTTCGAAATGACCAAGCTCATCAGCAAGCACCTGAGCTAGTGACCCGTCCGCTCTAGCGGACGTGACACCAAAACCTCGGCGCCCGGGCGGAGAAGGACCCGCTGGGCGCCTGTGTGTCTTTTTGGACCCTCGGGATAGGTCGATCGCTTACGCGATGTTCGAAACGCCTTTCTCTCAGGCCATGCTTGGCATGCTCATCGCGGTCGCCGCAGGCGCCGTCGTCGGCATCGAGCGCGAACAAGCGCGGGGCGGGAGCCGCAAAGGGTTCGGGGGTGTCCGTACCTATCCGGCGATCTGCCTCGCGGGCGCGCTGTCTGGCATGCTGGCCCCGGCGCTGGGTCCGTGGGTCGTCGTCGCAGGCGTCGTGGTCATTGGGGGGCTGCTTGCCATCAGCCATCACCACGCGGTCCAAGCGGGCGACGGCTTCGGCATCACGAGCGAGATCGCCGCCGTGGTCACCTACTTTCTCGGGGTGCTCGCGACGTTGCAGGTGGCAAACCTCGCACTGCACCACCGGTTTCTGCTCGTCGCCGCAATAGCCGGCGGCATGATGGCGCTCTTGTCGGTCAAGGAGCCGCTGCACGACGCGGTCCGCAAGCTGTCGCTCGACGATATGTACGCGACGGCGAAGTTCGTCTTGCTGGCGCTCATCGTCTTGCCGCTCTTGCCAAACGAGGGTCTCGGCCCGTTTCACGCCATCAACCCGTTCAAGATTGGGTTGATGGTGGCGCTCATCGCCGGCATCAGCTTTCTGGGCTATATCGCAACGCGCTTCATCGACGCGGAGCGCGCCTTGGTCGTGACCGGCGTCTTTGGGGGGCTCACCTCGTCGACGGCAGTCACCGTGAGCCTCGCGGGGCGAGTCCGCGAAAACCAGCAGGCGCTTTTCCCAGCGCTCGCCGCCGTGGTTGCAGCGGGCGGCATCATGTTCATCCGCGTCATCGTGGTCATCGCGGTCATGGACGTGGGCCTCTTACCGAACGTCTGGCCGCCGTTCGTAGCCATGGCCGTGGTGAGTACCGTCATCGCGGTCCTTCTCTACCGCCGCTCCCGCAGCAAGCCCGCGAACGGGAAGGAGCTCAAGCTCAGCAACCCCTTTGCCTTGCGCTCGGCGGTCACGGTCGGCCTGGTCGTCACCGCCGTGCTGTTGCTCACACGCTGGGCAAGTGAAGCGTTCGGCGCCCAAGGCTTTTACGTCACAGCCGCTCTCACCGGGGTTGCCGATGTCGACGGCATCTTGCTGAGCGCCGCCACCATGCATCGCGAAGGGATGACGGCCGACATCGCGACCACCGCGGTGGCGATCGCGGCCATGGTCAACACCCTCTCGAAGGTCGGCATCGCGACCTGGATTGGCGGCCGCGACCTGGGATGGCGATTCTTACTGGCCGCGATTGCAGTCATCGCCGCTGGCGTCGTACCTCTATTGCTTGCTTAAGCTTTCATTACCCACCCTGTTGCTTTGCCTCGGCGCCTGCCGCACCGAGCACAGCGTCTATCTGAACGATTCTCTCGAGGCGACGGTAAAGAAGCCGCCGAGCGGTATGATTCAGCTGCTCGGCCCGGATACCACCGTTCGCTATCGCGGTCGCACCATCATCAGTGCTCCGCGCCTCTATTATCTCAACTTCAACGATGCGGTTGCCCTACGCGACGACGGCCATCGAGGCGTCATCATGGTGAGGCGTGACGGTACCGAAACCGACCTCGCCTGCAGTGGCACCGCACTCGCCCCGGACCGTTTTCCCGGCATCGACTGCTGGGATGGGTCTACCACCGACGATTTCAGCTACATCCGCTATTCGGCGAACGGCGAGGTCGTGAAGAAGGCGGTCGCGCCCGACAAGCTCAAGGCATGCGGGCGTGTCCGGATGGGCTACATGGCCTACGACCAGCGCGGTGAGCCGATTGTCCAGTACGAGTGCATGGTCGATGGAGCGCGCTTCTGCAGGTCAGCGACGCTCGACGACCCGCCCCAAGTGCTCGATGAGGTCGAAGCGCCGACGTCCAGCGTCGATTGTGGCTACCTCCTGCGCAATCAAGGACATCGACCTGCGTCCGACGTGCAGTCGTGGTCGCTCATCGAGTGAGCGCGCCGCCCGGGGCGTCACGCAAGATGGGCGAGCGAACGCCACCGGAGACTACCCAGAGCTGATGCGATGCGCGGGTCACCGCGACATGCAAACGACGACGCGCGTCGTTGGTGAGGGGATACGCCGACCCCGTGGCGTCGGGAACGACGACATAGTCGAACTCGAGGCCCTTCACGTTGTCGACATCGGTAACGTCGATGCCAGGCTCGAAGCTGAAGTCGCCGTTGACGACCAGGCGCGCGGCCGGAATGTGCTGCATCAGATCGTAGCAGCGCTTGGCCCCTTCGGCGTCGGCGGCAATGACCGCGATGCTCGCTTTGGGCTCGCGCTCGACCAGGTCGGCAACAGCGTCGACGCAGCTGAGGAGCGCCTGCTCAGTGGTTGGATAGTGGGTGTCACCCACGGGGACGCCATCGCGAGCGGTGAGGAGCGGCGTCTCAGGAGCCATGGGTCCCAGCACGTGGCGCGCGAGCTCGGCGATCGGTTTCGGACAGCGATACGAGGTGGTGAGCTTGCAGGTGGCGACCTTGCGGGTCGAGAGCGTCGCGAGCGACGTGTCCCAGCCCGCAAAGCTCGACGCGGTTTGCTGGGCCTCGTCACCAGCGAGGGTAACGCTCCCCTTCTTGCCGACAAGGTCACCGAACACCGCGAGCTCGAAGAGTGAGAAGTCTTCGGCTTCGTCGAGAACGAGCTGTGAGTATTGACGGCCACCGGTGCCGGCCCGCCAGATCTTGAGAAACAGCATCACCGGCAAGTCTTCGATGTCGAGAGTGCGCGCGATCTCTTCGGGCGAGCCTTCGTAGATGGGTTTGCCGTCGAGCGCTTCGCGACGGTCTGCGTCGGTGATGAAGGAGAGCTCGCGCCGGGGATCATCGGCGAGCTGACGCATGGTGTGCTGGATGACCGCGTCGATGCACCGCCCCGAGAGGTCTCCGGCCGCGTCGCTCACGATCTTGGTGAGAAAGTCGCGGTTACTGAACTGCTCGGCGATGAGACGGCGCAAACGCTGCCAGGTGGTGCGCTCACCATCGAGGTTTGCAAAGCGCGCGCGAAAAGCGCGGTACGTGCAGGGGTGGCGCTTGAACGACACCACGAGGCCGGGCGCGTCGTAGTAGAGCTTGAGCTCGCGTTCGAAGATGCGCTGAGCAAGGTCGGCCGACCAGGCATCGAGGGTCTGCACCTGCGCCGAGCCCGCCCCCAGCGGCGACAAGAGGCGTCGCGACAAGCGCGCGAGCCCCTCTTCGGGGACGACGACCTTCGTATGCTGCAGCGGATACTTGTGCGGCTGTGCGGCGCAGATGCGGGCGAGGCGATGCAGGGCGACCGTGGTCTTGCCGCTGCCGGCGCTTCCCAACACCAGCAACGCGTCTTCGGGCGGAGCGCTCACCGCGGCGTATTGCTCCGCGTCGAGCAAAGCGGTGATGTCGGCGGGGCCCACCCGATCTTTGAGACCAGCCCCAACCCCCAAGATGCCGGGTCGGGCCGAGGTCTGTGCGCCTCCACCCGAAAGCTCGAGGGCGCCACGCGACAACGAGCGCCAAACGCCGCTCGCATCGCACTCGATGGCGACGTCACTGCCGACGACGCGCCGCAGCTCACCCTTCTCGATGACGACGATGCGTCGCGCCACCACCTGACCTTCGATGACGCGCTCGGGCAGCTCGTGCTCGAAGGCGTCGCCCTCGCGATGGCGGTAGAAGACCTGCGCGATGGGCGCGACCCGCCAATCAACGACGCGAACGTTCGCGCGAGTTTCGATGAAGGTGAGGCTCCCCAGCAGATAGTCGCGCTCGACGTTGCCCTCGCGGAGTCTCAGATGCGCAAGATACGGGCTCGCCGGGTCGGGCAGATCATGGCGGCCGCCCCGTTCGAGGAGACGGTGCCGGACGCTCATGTCGAGGAGCACGGTGGGGAGGTCGTCCGCCGAAGTCTCGCCAGCCTGCTCGCGTAGCTCTTTCAAGCCAGTCAGCGAGCGGTCTTCGGTGTCCCGGGCAGCGAGGGCGTCACCACGCGCCTTCGCGATGGCGTCGTGGACGTTCATGAGGAGCCGGAGCTCCTCGGCGAGGACGGTTCGTTCTTTCGGCGACAAGGCCGAAGCCGTGTCCTGCTGCTGGGTTACGTTCAACGACGGGATCTCGCGCTGTTAGGGCGCGCAGCCTGCCACGGGTTGACGACGATGGTAAAGGAGCGCAAAAACGCCCGGACGCTGAAATACGCAGCAAGCCCGCGCGTAGAGCGTTGATGAAGATCATGAACTTCCTCGTGTTCCTGCTGCTTGCGACCATGACCGGAGCGTCCGTGAACGCCCAGGTCGTCAGTCAGCGGGAGCAAAACGGTGCGCAAGTCAGCGAAGTCGCCTTCGATGCATCAGGCCACCGCGTGCAGGCCACGGTCATCGAGCCACGTAACAAGAGCGGCAAGCTAGCTGGCGTCGTCTATGCGAACGACGCCGCCGATGCTGGTCAGATCTTCGCCAACGAGGCGCTCGTCTTGGCGAGCCGCGGCACCGTCTCGGTCATCATCACCCTGCCCAAAGCAGCCGATGAGGCGCAGCGTATTGCTGTAGTCCAGCGTGCGCTCGACTTGGCTGTCGAGCACGGCGCGGCGGTCACACGGCTCGCGTTCGTTGGCTGCGGCGAAGGTCGCGCCCTGGCGGCGCCGCTCGCTACAGCGGACACGCGCGTAAAGTCGTATGTTTTGCACGGTGGATCGCCCGAGGCCCCGACGCCCAGTGGCGGCAAGGTGCTAGTGCAAGATGGCAAAGCCGACGCCGACGCTCGCCGCGAGCGCGTGCAGTTTCTCACCACGTCCTTGAAGCCGTACTGAGCGGCTCACGAGCTTGGACAGCTCGACGAGAAAAAACTATGGTCGCCGCCATGAAGACTGGTCTCATGCGGTTGCTGGACGATCCGAAGCGCTTTCTGGGAAATGCCCGCGTCGGCTTGGTGTGCAACCCGACCACCGTGGATGGCAAGCTCCGACACGCCGCCGATGTCTTGGCCGCCAGCGCTGACGTGAAGCTCGCGCAGCTCTTCGGCCCTGAGCACGGCATCCGCGGCGATGTTCAATACATGGTCGACGTCGATGACGAGGTCGATGACCGCACGAAGATCCCGGTCGCGTCGCTCTACGGCAAGACCTTCGCTTCGCTGACGCCCAGCAAGCGTGAACTCGACCGCATCGACGTCTTGGTGTTCGACGTCCAGGACATTGGTGTCCGCTATTACACCTACGCCGCGACCATGGCTTTGTGCATGCAGGCCGCTGGCAAGGCCGGCAAGAAGATGATCGTGCTCGACCGGCCGAACCCCATCGGAGGCACGATCGTCGAAGGGGGCGGGCTCGATGAGCACCTGAAGAGCTTCGTGGGTTTGTTCGCAGTCCCCCAGCGTCACGGCATGACCGTGGGTGAGCTCGCGACCCTCTACAAGGCGCGCTTCGGCATCGATTGCGAGCTCGAGGTGGTGAAGTGCGACGGCTGGAAGCGCGACAGCTACTACGAGGCAACGGGTCTACCTTGGGTGATGCCCTCGCCCAACATGCCGACCGTCGATACGGCGCTGGTCTATTCGGGTATGTGCCTCTTCGAAGGCACCAACATCTCTGAAGGGCGCGGTACCACGCGACCGTTCGAATATTTCGGGGCCCCCTTCGTCGATAGCGTGAAGCTCGTGAAGGAGCTCGAGACCTACGCGCTGCCGGGCGTCACCTTCCGAACCTGCGCGTTCCGCCCAACCTTCGACAAGCACACCGGCAAAGTTTGCTATGGCGCACAGATGCACATCACTGACCGCCAGAGCTTCCAGAGCTACCGCACCGGGCTCGCCATCACGCATGCGCTCCGCAAAATGTATCCCAGCGACTTCGCCTGGCGCGACGACGCCTACGAGTTCCGCGACGATGTCCCCGCGTTCGACCTCCTCACGGGGTTCGCCAAAGTACGTGAGCTCATCGAGGCGTCAGCGCCGTTCGACGACGTCATGCACGCGGCCTTGCGGGGTGCCGAGGCGTATCACCAGGGCCGCAAAGCCGCTTTGCTTTACTAGCGTGCTTACAGTAGAGGCAGCTCAATTAGGGGGAAGTCCATGAAGCTCCTGCTTGCCATTCTTGCGCTCTCGGCCGTGTCCGCTCGCGCGAACGCCACCACCGCTATCGTCCTGGTCTCGAACAAATCGGCCGACGTCGCTCAGCTCATGCTCGAAGACTGGAAGAACGAGAAACAAGTCGGCGACAAGCTCTTCACGGCGGGTACACCCGAGGTGGTGAGCGCCGAGACCATGAAGGGGCTCGGGGCTGGTCAGACCGCGCTCGTGCTCGGTGTCTGCGATGACGGCGACGCTGCTCAGGTGCTCCCGGTCATTCAGGCGCTCTACCCGACCGCAAGTGGCAAGAGCGTCGAGAACGCGGCGGGCGGCTGCCCAAAGCTCACGTCGGTGCCAACCAAGGTCGCGATGAAACACGTCGACAAGCAGGCAAGCGCCACGCTCACAGTCGCGCTTTTCGAGGGCACCTGGGACAAGGGCGAGACCACTCAGGTCGCTATCGCGCACGTCCGCGACAAAGACGGCACCATCGTCGAGAACTGGTCGCAGCGTGCCGGCACCGTGCTAGGCGGCGAGGCTTGCAAGTCCGAGCTCAAGCAGACCGGCCGGGTCATCGCCATCAACCGCACGTGCGAAGGCGTCAAAGAGATCGAGACCAAGAAGCTGTCGCTCGCCAAGGGGCGGCTGAAGACCGAATAGGTGTGAACGCCTTGGCCTATCTCGAGGCGGGCCATGCGATACGCGAATACGCTCTAGACGAGACTGCGCTCATACTGCGCCCGGTGGCCGTAGCCGCGCCTGCGCGTGAGGATCATGACCACCGCGATGAGAGCGAGTGCGCTCCCGTTGGCTGCAGCACAGCCTTCATCGTCTTTGGGTGGCTTCGGTGCGTCGTCGCCTGGGTCCACACCATCGGGCACGATGGGTTGGACAGGGTCAACCTCCTCGACGCCGGGGTTGTCGAGCGCGTCTGAACCGTAGGTGACTCCGCCGATCTGCAGGCTCGCGTCGACCGTGAAGCTGACCCAACGGTCGGGTCCCTCGATGCCGCGCAAGTTGACTGCGCGAACGCTATAGCGGTAGATCCCCGGTGTTAGAACGAGACTCGTGTCTGCGAAGGCTGCAGCACGAGCACTCGGATGGTCGCTACCAAGATAGGTCAACGGGTCGCGATAAACGTTGTAGCCAAGAACATCGCTCTGAGGTGCCCAGGCAAGCCCCACGGTGCTCGCGCTGATGGTTACCGCGAGGTCATCGACGGCCTTCGGGTACTGGCATTCCTCGCCGATCGCATCGTGGTCGCGATCTGCCTGATCGGCGTTTGGCGTTTGCGGGCAGTTGTCCATCACATCGACCGCGCCGTCCGCGTCGCTATCGCGGCAACCCTCGTCGACCTCGTCGTCGTCGTCGTCGTTGATGCCGTTGCAGGCCTCGAGAGTTGGTAAACGCGGACCCTTGTGTTCCGTTTCTGTCGCGCGCGGTGGTGGCCCCGGAGCAACGGGTACGAAGCTGCATGAGACGTTCGGAGCGCCACCCGGGCGACAATCTGGCCCCGTCACCGAGCTGATGTACGCCATCGGCTGGGCGTAACAGTCGGAAAGATACGGAGTGTTGCAGCTCGGTGGCGACGGAACGAACGGTGTGTCGTCGCGGCTCGCCAAAACCTCCAGCGCGCTCCAATCGCAGCCCTCGTCGATTCCATCTTGATCGTTGTTGTCCACGCCGTCACAGGCTTCGCCCGGCAGCTGGTAGTCGACGCCATCACCGTTGATGTTCTCCGACACGCTTGAGTTGATGACGCCGTCGCAGTTCCAGTCGATCCCGGGGGCGTGTGTCGGCAGTCCGCTGAACTGCCACGCGCCGCCCAATGGCACGCGCGCAACCGTGCGTTGGCCATCGGTGACCATCACGTAGCGGCGGTCGCCTTCGTCTGGATCGGTGCAGGTGTACAGCAAGATCGGGAAAGCTCCCGGTAATGCGGCGCTACAATCGATTGCGCGCAACCCAACACTCGTCGTCGTGGTTGGGCGCTCGTCCAAGGCGCTCTCGACCAGCGTTCCTAAGCTCTGCCTCGAGTGGCCGTTGAAGCTGACGGCGTTGGGCCAGGTGTCGTCCGCCTCGGGCTCGAACATACACAGCAGTCCGCCATTGTAGAGATAGTTCATGACGCTGAAGTAGTGCGGCTTCTGGTTCGCGGAATCCCAATCGCCGTCGTAGTAGAGATAGTCTTCCGTCTCGACGATGCCGCGGTCGACCCGTCCGCCGTGACCAAATCCCAACGAGTGCGTGAGCTCATGGAGAAAGCGACGCGCTTGAGCGTCGGCCCCCTCACGAAAACAAGGTGTGGCTTCTGGAAGCCCGTCGCGACACGTCGACCCATCGACTGCCGCTGGGCATTCGCACGTGCCGCCAAACAACGAGTCGTAAGTGAAGTAACGACCCCACGCCCCACTTCGTCCCGGCACGAGACGCGCGTACGCGTAGATGTGGGTCATGCTCAGATGGGGATCAAAGCGATATTGCCCGGCCTGTGTGGCATACGCCGATTCAACAGCACCAAAGGCCGCGGAGCGTTCGCGTGGAACGCGCGGACGCTCACTGCCACTCACGTGCAGCTCCACGCCGATGTTGCGCATCGTGTTGATGGCCAGCGTTAGGGCGTCCGGCTCGAGCGCTGCGCCAACTTCCCAGTCGAACTGAACGAAGACGTCACGTCGACATGGGTTTGCTCCCATGCCCGGCAAGTCGGTGAAGTAGCCGTCGTCGTAACGCACCCCGAACAATTCCCAGTCATCACGCAGACCGTCGCGATCGGTATCGCTCTCATTCTCGTCGGTGCAGAAGAAACGCTCGAAATTATCAGAGAGCCCATCGCCGTCGGCGTCGGGCAAGACGTCATCGACTGCGATGTAGCGCTGCCCGCTTTCGGCGCTGAACCCTTCGCGATCGGTCGTCGTCGCACTGAACCGCAGATAGCCGACGTTCGCGGGTGCGTTGATACGCATCGTGCAGACCTGCGCGTTATGGTCGGTTGTGTATCGGCAACGGTGATTGAACGGCGCCCCGGACGCCGAAATGGCGATGGCGCTGATTCCCCCCGCATCCCGCGCTACAGCCGTGAGGGTGACTTCTTCGCCTGCCTCGGGCTCGGGTGGGGTTGCCACGACGACAATGGTCGGAGGGACTCCGTCCACGACGACTCGGATCTGACGAACTGGGCTCACAGCGGTTCGCCCACGATGGTCGGTGGCGATGGCGTAAAATCGATGCAGGCCCAGCGGCGGTGTGACGTCGCGCAGACAGGACTGCAGAAGGGTATCGCTGGCGGCGGGGAAGTCACAGGTGCCGATCGGCACGAAGTCGAGATAGACGGTCACGCTCGCCAAATCGACATCATCCCGAGCCGTCGCGCGCAGTGTAAACGCCTCGCCAAACCGTGGCGCGGTTGCTCGCGTCGAAATGTCGACCACCGGTGGTCCACCGTCCGCGATCACGGTCACGGTATCGTCGATGAGCAGAGCCTCCCAGCTGTCAGGGTTGGTCTGGACGAACGTCGTTGGCCAGCCCTCGATGTTCGCGCCGGTCAGGTGATGCCCAAGCGCTAAACGAAACGCCCCGTCGGTGCCGATCATGAGACTGCGGGCGATGCGGAACTCAGCGGTCCACGTAAACTCATCGCTTGTCTCCGTTGCGGCGTCCCAGTCTGCAACATCGAGCGTACCGGTCGTCCAGGCGCCGGAGCCGTTTCCGGTCTGTTGATCGGTCGTCCCCGACTCGAACACGCGGACACGATGGTGCGTGGCTTGAAGAGCGCCGCCGGTCCCCAGTTGATCAAGGTAAAGCGCTGCGAATGGCGTGTTGTCGGCGCGGCCGACGTCTCCCAGACAAACGAAAACATCAGTGTCGGTTGCAACGATGTAGGCCCAGGCGAGATCTTGACCTGCGGCATCGTAGTAGATGGGCAAACGATTGACGCCATACTCACCGAGCGAACAACGTCCGTCGACTGTGACGCTCGCGCCCGAGCGCGGAATGACCACGGGGAAATGCTCGACAGGTGGCGCCGCGGGGCCGTTGAAGACGCCTCCATCGCGCGTTGCTGGCAGTTCACCGAGAATGTCGCTCGGCGAGCCTTCGAAACTCCAAGCGCCGATGAGGGATGGTCGGCCCGCTTGAAACTGCTGCATGATGTCGCGCCTCAACGAGGCTTGCGAACGCGCGGCACTCCACAGACGCACGTTGGCGATGCTCCCGGTGAAGCGCGGCCCCGAGGCGCTCCCGCAGAACGACAACGGATCGTCGCTGATGCCCACCGGTCCGACCGTGGTTCCCTGATAGTCAAGGACGCCATTGAGGTAGGTCCGTCGGGTAAAGCCATCGAATGAGACAGCCACGTGTGTCCATTCGCCGATCGTGAGCGTGCTCGCGCTATCGTGCGAGGCGTTTCCGATCCCTGCGTTGACAAACCGCACGCGGCCGTTGGCAAGGACCAGCGCCCAGCCGCCGTCGGTGCGACCCTTGTCGACGATTTCAACCAGCGGTTGGTGGCCAGTCGGCCGTACCCATGCCTCGATGGTGATTCGTCCTGTCGGGTTGAGCGCGTCTTGATGCGGAACGAAGGCACCACGCGTCCCGGTCCCGTTACAGTTCAACGTGCCTGGGGCTGTGGCATAGGCAAGACCGCTCCACAGAAGTGACAACAGAGCAGCTACCAATAGGCGCACGGCTCGACTCCCCTTACGTTGGATGCGCCCTATCCCACGGAAATCGCCCCTGTCGATGTGATTCGAGTCACGTGCGCGGTGCGTGCGGTCCCCCGCTCATGCGCGACCAGAAATTCGCAAACGCGGCGAGCCCCAACGACCTCTTCCCCACCCTGACTCGGCGGCAGGTCGCAAGCGCTCGGGGTTCGCGCAATCGGCATGACCACGGGTCGATAACCCTGCGGCCATCGATCACCGATTCCACCAAAGAGGTCGCAACATGAACACTGGTCGTACACCTGCCCCGTCCGCCAACGTCGCCGTCTCGGCCGCCGCAAACAACCGCGCTGCCCGCTCGGAGCTCGCCGGGCAGCTCGAGCGCGCCATCGATTGGTTTCGCCCTGGTCAGCTTGGCAACGCCAAGATCAAGCTCGCAAACGACGTCGTCCTGGCCTCGAACATCAGCCAGATCATGCAGCGCTTGGGCAGCGCCGCGGCGGCCTTGCACGCCGACAAGGCGCCGGTTGGGGCGGACAACCTTGCGGTCTTGCTCGGCCACTTGGCTGGCGTGCTGCAGTGGCACGCGGGCGTCTACCGTAACCTCGACACTGGCTTTGAAGGCTTCTTGCGCAAGACGAGCCAGCAGCTCGACGATGCCGCGGCGATGCTCCGAGCCAAGTGGTAGTTGGTTCGGCGGCGCGGACAACGTGACAGATTTCTGGGAACGCGCTCGCGATGGCACATTGTCGGAGTGAAACGAGCCGCGCTGTCGCCAACGCGTTCCCATAGCCTGAAACGCATGAGCGCTTTTTCTGCGCGCTACAAGGCCGACGTGGTGCCACTCGTCGCTGCGATGGGTTTCACCGGGAAGTGGAATGACCTCACGCGGGCGATCCCCATCGGCACCCTGAGCGTCTTCGTCGCAAAGAACGGTCAACACGTCGATATCGGCCTCGGTCTTCAGGACGCGCTGGGTGTGACAGGCAGCTACGTCAACAACCTCGCGTACGAGCGAATCCTCGTTCCTCCCGACGAGGCCGCGCTCGCCAAGGCCATCGCGCGTCTGCAGAAGTTGATGCGCACGCGGTGGAAGAAGAGCATCGACAGCGCCGCCGCCAAGACGCCACCTAACGTTGCGACACCCGAGGCAGCGTTGCAGGTCGTGCTGGACACTGCGGCCAAACAGCTCGCGCGACGGCTCCCCAAGGGTCTCGCGTTTCGACTTCGAGACGCGACCCTCGAGCTCGAGGTGCCCGGAAAACCGGTCAAGCGTCTTCCCATCTCGGCGATTCGGGGCGCCTTGCGTGCCGTTTTCGCGGACTATGACGACGCTCGACGCGCTCGGAACATATTGAGTGCGCTGTCTGGACCGGTGACGGCGTTCGTCGACGCGATCAGCGCGACACAGCCAGCCGAAGCCGCGCTGCTGATGATGCAGGTTGCCGCGCCACTGTACGACCCACCCGAATTTCCCAAAGGGCACCCGTTGGCGAAGGTGTTCGCGAAGGCCTCGGCGCTCGCCGCGAAGTTCGGTGGTCGCGACCCGTCGACGCCGAAGACCGTGACCGAGCTGCTCGCCGTGTACCGCAGCACCAAGAGTGACCTCATGCGACACGAGGTTCTCGCGCACATCGAATCGGCGTTTCCGTACGTGAAACTGCACGACCGGTATCAGCAGGTTCGCCCTGCTCTCGAGCAACTCGCAAACGATCTGTGCAGCCACGCCGACGATGCGTTCGCGGACGCCGGAGCAGACCTGCGCGCTCATCTGCAAAGCTGAGACATGCCGTGACCCGGCGTTCAGTGTCGGTCCCTGTTGCGGCGACCGCCGTTTCTGACCGACCATAGAGCGATGCGCATGTGGTTCATGCTCGCCACGCTCGTCGTCAGTGTCTTCTCGTCGAACGCACACTCCGCGGAGCCGCCCAAGAGCGTCGCGGTCTTGCCGCTGCGCTCCAAGGGCAAGATCGATCGTGAGCTTGCGAACGTCCTCGACGACCTGCTGCTCTCGAGCTTGCAGCGGGCGCTTGGCGGGTCCACGCGCGTGCTCGGGCAAACCGACATGGACGCGATGCTCGGCTTCGAGAAAACCAAAGACTCTCTCGGCTGCGACTCGGTGAGCTGTGCGGTCGAGATTGGCGGCGCGCTGGGCGTCGAGAGCTTGCTGTACGGCACCCTCTCCAAGCTCGGTAAAAGCTACGTGCTCACACTCTCATGGATTCGTCAGGGCGATGCTTCGGTGCTCAATCGGCACTCCGAGACCTTCGCCGCAAGTGACGAGGAGCTCGCGCCCGGGGTGAGTCGTGCGGTAGCGGCGCTTACCAAGACCGCCGCGCCTGCGGGTGCGCCTGCGGTGCCAGCAGCGACACCAACGGTCGCTGCACCCGACGCCAAAGATCCCCTCGCGGCCTGGGAAGTCTTGAACGGCACCTGGTACGTCGCCGACGGCGCGATCTATGGCACCGCCGGTGACAGTGGCGGCCACCTGATGCTGAAGGACGCGCCGCGCGACTACCGCTTGAGCGTCACCGTTCAGTACGTGAACGGCGACCCCGGTGCGACCCTTGGTGTTGGTTGGCGCTCCATGGTGTTCCCAGGCGGCCCGAAGACCCTGCGCAATGGTACCTCCGGCCTGCAGTGCTACGGCTTCAACTTCGCGTTCTCGGGTATATGGCGCGTGTTTCGCGGCTCGGGCGGGAACTGGTTTGCGGTGAGCTCGAACGAGCCCAAATGGGCAATCTCGCCGCTCATCAAGCAAGACAAGAATCGCGTGGTCATCGAAGTCCGCGGTAGCGAACACAAGATCACCGTCAACGGCACCGAGATCTTCAAGTTCAGCGATGCTTCTTTGCCCTTTGGCCCGCCGCTCTTTGCGACCCACTTCGCGGGCAACGTCGTTCGCTTCTCGGACGTCAAAGTCGAGCCGCTCTGAGCTGAGCACTCATGGTCGCCGCATGGGGTGGTGACTAGCCGACGCGACGCGCGGCCCGTCGTTGCGCTGTCAGAGACAGGTGCAATCCGGGGCGCCATCGCAGGGCGGCTGTGTTGGGCAAAACCCCGTGAAGTTGGCAGCAAAGCCCTGTGCGGCGTTGCAATTGTCGATGGCAATAGAGGGGCCGTCACACGTCCGATTGTCCCCGCACGACGCAATGCACCTGCCGGGGTCGCGCACAACACATTGACCGAGTCGGCAGACCTGGTCGGTGTCGCACGTGGTGTCGTCATCACGCGCGATCTCGCAGTCAAGGCCGGCAGCGCACGCGTCGCAGTCGGCGTTCGTGCAGATCCGCCCCGAGCAACTGGCATCTTTGCACTCGCAGAAGCCCGTGACGCACTCCGATCGCTGAACGCAGGGTCTGCCGCGGGCAGTAAAGCAAGTACCGCGCGAGCAGGTTTGCGGTGTGGTGCAACCGCGCGGGTCGGCGGTCTCGGGATTGATGTCGCCTTGGCAAACACCTGCTGCGTTTACGTACTTGCACGTTCCGCAGGCAGGGTCGGCAGCACAGCGGCGACCCGCACAGTTCGGGTCGGCACAACTGCATGTGAGGGAATTGCAATCGATGTCGTTGTTGCAGGCGACCCCGGGGGAGCCTGGGCCTGGCGGAACATCAACGTCAACGAACGCCGGAGCCGTTGTCAGGACGTTTGCGGCCGCGTCTTCGAACACCGCGGAAACGGACTTCACGCCGTTGCCGTCGCTCAAGACGATCGCAACCACGGTCGGTACCGGTGACTGCCGACCCACGGGGCTACGCACATCTCCCACGAAGCGTACGCTCACTGCGTCGGTGCTGGTCAGCAAGGCGTTCACCGTCGCGCTGGTCGAGGTGGCCGGCAATGACAATGCGCCTTGCGGTGCCAACGCATCGACCAGCAACCCAGGACTGAGCGCCGCGAACGGGTTGGTCGTGTTGCCCGCGGGATCGGTGAGGGCAAAGCCTACCGCGAGAAACGCCCCGTCAGCGACGTCGCTCGGCACAGCGAGCTCGCCCCGAAGCTCGAGTCTCCCGAGCTCATCGCCAGCGCCGGCCCGAAAAGCGCCTGTGATGTCGGCGATCTCTTCGGAATCCGAAAACAGGGTCGCACCGACAAGCGTCGCATCGAGGTCGACGCTCGCCACCAGCGTGACGAGGTCGAGTGGCTTCACAACCACCTTGTCACCAGGAAGAATCCAGCGCGCATTTCCGATGCGGGGCGCGATGAAGTCGACCGTTGCATTGGCGACCAGGAGCTGAGCTTCGTTGCCAAAGTCGTCGACGAGTGTGGCGCTGACCGCCTGCGTGCCTTGCTCTTCCGTCCCGCGAATCGCGTAGCGGAGAGTGTAGGTATTGGTCGTTGCGTCGACCGCCAAAACGGAAAACCGACTGTTCGCTCCGAAAACAACGTCAGGCTCGGCCCCGAGCGGCTCATCGACGGTGAGGTTCAACGTCAGCTCGGCGCCGATGGTGGCGATCGATGGAGTCAAGGCGACCGAGACGACGCCAGGAGCCCGCCCGTCGTCTGAATCTTGGCTGACACATAGACCGACGTTGCGTTTGCAGACGGTCCCTTGCGGGCAGTCACCGTTGCGCGCGCAGCTCACCCTAGCCTCGTCGGGCAACGCGAGATCGACGGTGCACGCCGTGATGCTCAGCAAGAGCAGAAATCGTGATGCCATACGAACCACAGCGCGCTTACCCATCCGAAGGGGCCCAACGGCACAGACCGTACAAGCGGAGGACGCTATTGGCCAAGGGCAAGAAAACCGGGGTCGACGATCCCTGCTGACAAGCGTCGTGCGGCCGAATAGTCTACGATAGCAAGGCTTTGGACCCGCCGGCAGGCATCTGCCGGATGGTCGAAGCGATCCGTATGGCAGTCCATCCGACCGCACGCACCCCATCGACGCCGCCACCCGCAGGGCCTTTAATCGCCCCTGCGGAGCGCCATGAGTCGTCTTCCGACCCGCCGCAAAGGGTTGAGATGGGCAGGCCGCGAGCGCCCCGAGCTGCGCCGACGCGCACGACCGCTGACGCACTTTCTGCGCCCTTCATGGCACGCAGACCGGTGTCGGTGGCGTACGTCGCCCCTGGGTGGGACGCGGCTACGGTTCTGAGCGGCGTCGTCACGTTTGGCGACACGAGCTCCGCGGAGGGCACCGGTGCGATGGTCGATGCCATTCTCGAGGATGCCGATCGTGCGCCCATCAGCCGACTGCGCATCATTGGCCATGGCTTTCGCGGCGGACAACAGATCGGCCCCGACTTGGCGCTGACCAGCGACAACTTCGAGACCCATCGCGCCGAGCTCGCGCGACTGCGTGGCCACTTCACGCGCGGCGCTGTCGTTGAGCTCGAGGGCTGCGACGTTGGTGACGGGCCCAACGGCGCCCGTCTGCTGGCTCAGTTGGCGACACTTTGGGGCGTCGAGGTACGGGCCGGCACCGTGCCGCAGCGCCTCCCCCCGGGTCTCGAAGGCACCGTCGCCATCGTACGCTCGACACCACGCGGCGCCGTGCTGAGCTACGACGAATCGTCACTCGACGCGATGCATCGCTATCGGCCGTTCGACGGCCAGGACGAAAAGGCGATGCGCGCCGTCCGCACCGAGACCTCGGAGAGCATGCGAACCATGTCAGAAGCCTGGCGCTTTCGCATGATTCGCAGACTGGCGTCCGGCGACATGACGCAAGAAGAGCGTCGCGCCGCGCTTGCGGTCTGGGAGAGCGCGTCGCCAGCAGAGCGTCGTAGCTTGTACTTCTACTTCGAGCATCGCAACTGGCCGGGGGGCATCCGCGAGCTACCCGAAGCTGGTATCGTCCGTAAGTTCGACACGGCTGAGCGCGCGCGCCTTACAGAACTCTTGAACGAAACGCTATAGCGGACGAATCGGCTCGGGGCGTTTTCGTGTCTGGGTGCAGCGCACCTGGCTAGTCGAACAAGGCGATGAGGCCTCGGCGATCACCTTGTTGCAACAGCGCGGCAGCTGCGGTGCGCGTGTCGTACGTGTACGAGCGGTTTGCCCGGGCGACGCGAACCATCGCCGCATCGCGTTGCGCGACCTCGGCGGGCGAAAGACCCGAGAGCAGCCCCGCGGCGGCGGTGCGCGTGTCGTAGGTGTAGCCAGTCCCTGCACGCGTAAGGCGCACGAGCTCGGCGTCGAACTCAGCGACTTGTCGCGGTGACTTACCAGAGAGCAAGCCCGCTGCGGCGGTACGAACATCGTAGGTGTAGCCAATACCGCTGCGCGAGAGCGCGACCAGCTCAGCGTCAAAGTCCGCAACCTCACGTGGTGTGCGACCCGAGAGGAGCCCCGCTGCAGCAGTGCTCACGTCGTATCTGTAGGGCTCGCCGCGGCGCCTCGAAAGCGCGAGTAGCTCGCCGTCGAACTGCGCCACCTCGCGTGGCGTACGACCCGAGAGGAGCCCTGCGGCGGCGGTGCGGGTGTCGTAAACGTAGGGCTCGTCACGACGCCTCGAAAGCGCGAGCAACGCAGCGTCGAACTGCGCGACCTCTTGTGGCGAGAGGCCCGACAGCTGCCCCGCCGCGGCGGTGTGCTTGTCGTAGGTGTAGCCAACCTCGCGGCGCCGTGAGAGCGCGAGCAAGGCGGCATCGAAATTCGCCACCTCGACGGGTCGACGGCCAGCGAGCCGCCCCGCCGCGGCGGTGGTCGTGTCGTAGGTGTACCCAGGCAGAGCTCGCGAGAGCCGCACCAGCTCGGCGTCGAATGCCGCGGCGCTGGCAAGCTGTGGGTCACGCGTCCGACAGACGGCCCCCGCGCTCGCAAGACGCTGCAAGGTCGTTCGCCCCGCGCTCACCTCGCGCTCAAGCGGCGCAACACCCCGAGCCCAGCTCTCGCGTGCGGCGGGGGTTACGGACCACCTAGAGAACTGCGCGTCGTGGGCGCGCTTGGCTGCTTCGAGATCTGCGGAATCACGCTCGATCTCCTGCGCCACCTCGTGCGTCGCGGCCGCAATCTCCGCGCACAAGGGCACGCTTTCCTCAGCGCCTTGGAGCCGGGCCTCGAGAGTGGCTGCGGTGGCGTCGAGCGCGCTTGCTGTGTAACGGCCGGTTGATTGCATGAACGCCCCTGGGCTCGGAGCGGTTATCGCGAGGCCTGGTGCGGGGTTGTTTGAAAGGGAGGATGGATGTCGCCCGCCCGCGTCACTCAACCAACGGCGACACGCGATGTCGCCCCGTCACGGACGAGGCGCAACAGTTGCCTCGAAACCCCAATCTGCGCTGTGTTCGAGCCATGAAAAAGGCGATCTGGGACTCCGTCGACGCAGTACGCGACGCCATCGTCGCGGGGACGGCTTCGAGCTACGCCACCCAGCGCATGTTCGTGCTCGACAACGAAGCACACGTTGGCACGCTCTTGGCCCTGAGCGTCGACGAGCTGACGCAACTCATCCCGCCCACCAAGGGCCGGCAACTGTCGGACCATCGCATCGTGGGCATCATGTCGCAGCTTGCCTATCAGCGTTCCTTAGCGTCGGACTTCGAGGCGGCTTGGCGCCTATACGACGCGGCGACCACAGTGCCCAATCACGTAGACGCCATGCTCTACGTCAACGCGCTGTGGGCGCTCCTCGACGACAACCATCACCGTGGTGTGATGACCGAGCGGAGTGCGGTCTATCTGCCGCGATGCCTGCCGCATGGCCCTCGCAAGCCTGCGGTCTTCTACAATGCGGCGTGCCTCTGTCACGAGCTCGGCGATGACGAGAAGGCCCTCGCCTACGTCCGCGATGCCATACGCTTCGGATACGACCAGCTCGAGCAGATGCGAAACGATACCGGTTTTGGAGAGCTACGACACGACTCGCGTTTCATCGCGTCGTTCAGTGACCCAGACCTGATAGCCGCGCAGCGCGAACGCGTGCTGCCAAAAGCTCTGGTGGCATTGAAGGCCACTGAAGGCTCCTGGGACGAGATGGACTTCGAGCTCTACGCACACCTCGAGTCGGAGACCGAAACGCTCGAGTGGCTCGTGCCCTGGACGGGCAATGACAAGCCGCCGAGCTCCGTGCTGCGCATCTTCGGTCAAGACGGCGCCGGCGGGAAGGTTGGCTTTTTTCGTCCGTCTACAGCGGGGCCCATCGAAGACGACGCCGTCGTGTACTTGGGCTCTGAGGGCGAGCTCGACGTCATCGCGCGCGACCTCGCCGATTTTTTCGTGCTCGTCGCCGCAAACCTCGGCCCAATGGACGTGCGCGAGCTCGGCGATGCTCCTCCACCCGGGGGCCTGCGAGGTCTTCCCAAGGTCGCGGCGCTTCTCAAGAAACACTTCCCGCAGGCGCACCCGCGCTCGGTGAGCGAGGCCCTCGCGGCACGCAAGGACGCGGCAGCGAGCTTCGTGGAGCTCTTTCGGAAGGCGATTCGATAGGGGCGTCAAGCGCTCATGCAACGCGCACTCTGTCTGCTACAGCGGTCAAGTGGCCGCCGCGACCTCGCCGCTTGACGTCACTGCCCGTGGCCGTCACCGCGCTGGTACCGGAGGAGTACCGCGCCAGAAGCGAAGGGTGTGCATGCGATGCGACGCAGACGCCGCACCGGGTCACCATCGTCTGAGAACTTCGGTTCAGAGGGCCCGGAGAGGGGTTGAAGCACGACGTGGAGCTCATCGACGGCGTCGATGCGCCGAAGCGCTCTGCCGAGTCCAGGACTGCCAAAGACCACGATCGGTCCGGCCACTCGTTCGCGCAGCCGCGCCACGATGTCCCGGAGCTCCCCGCCAACCCGTTCGGACCCTGGCCAAGAAAGATCCACGTCGCGTCGGGTTGCGACGAACTTGGTCACGGATGCGAGTCTGCGCGCGAATGCACGCATGAGGTCTGGCAAGTCGCTGCGCGCTGCAGCATGCGGCCAGAATGCATTGAAGATGTCGAACGTGTTTCTCCCAAGGAGCACCGCCGAGCCCTCTGTGAGGAGTGCGGTCGCGTACGCATGGTGTTCAGCGTCCGCGATAACGTCAGCGTGGCCGCACCCTCCACCGACCAGGACGTTTATCGAATGAACGAGCTTGGAACGATTCATCGCGCCGACTCTACACGACGAGGCGAGTCGAACGGCATGGCCGACGTTGGCTCGAGCTCAGAGCAAGTTAGGCCAGCGACTCGCGACGCTTCGCCGCGAGCCCTCTGGATATCGTCGAGTGACGGACTCGTCGGCCTACCGCTCAGCTGCTCTTGTGCGGCATCGACCTCGCTACGCCTTCTCGAGACCGCCCCCGTTCGAATAGCGCTTCCATTCTTCGCCGCGGCTTTTGGCGGTGCCGAACTCGTCACGCACCTGCTCGAAGAGCTTTGTCGTCGTTTCCAGTTGCGCTTGAGCCCGAGCGATCGCAGCTGGGTCGCCGCTTGCTTTAGCTACTTCAAGTTCGTGCTTTGCTGGAAGAAGACGGCGCGTGTACGCCAAAGCCAGTGCGCCTGCCGGCGTTCCAGCCATCAGACTTCGCCCTGCGGGATAAGAATTCTCCATCGCGTTGCTCCTCTCACGCCCGCAAACCCGGGCACGGTACGACTGCCTTATCGACGCCCTGGGCCGCGGAGTGCGCGCGGATGGCTTTGCGACGGAGCCTTGCCCGGTGACCACTTGGCACCGAGACTCGGCCGGCACGGTCTGGGTGACGACTTTCTTCATAGGGTCGTTCTTGTCTCGGCGATTGGGCGCGGTCGCCGCCGCCTCTTCGTTCGTGCATTGTACGCTTTGGCAGACATCCTGCTGAGCAGTCGCTCGAGGAGATCCCGCCAATGGACTTCTCGAAGGCCCGCAAGAACCCGTATGCCAAGAAGCGATCTTGGCCTGGCTTAAAGACGCCACGTGAATTGCAGTCGGCCATTGTTTAGGCTGGCTGTCGCCGAACGCCCGACAAGGGATCTCATGCTGCAACTAACAAGGTCTTTGAGTCGACCGAATCCGCGTGTCCAAGCAAGCTGGCGTCAAGGCAAAGTACCGCACTTCTCGGGGATCCTGATCGGTGACGGACGGATCGTCGTGATGGATGAAGTTCTCCTCATGGCGGACGGTCGGCCAGTGCACCATGTCACTCCCATCTGCGAGTCGACAGTAGACAGCTTTGATTCGTTCTCCGGTAGGGACGTAGACGTTGAGCCGCTGGTGTCCATCCTCGACCTTGGCGAGAACATCCAGGCAGTCTGTGGCGAAGGGGCTATGGGGAATGAAGGTTTTGTCGCAGTGCTTTCTACTGGCTTACTCTGGTGGTCGGCGTTTTTCGTAACGTCCAACCCGTTTTACAAGCTGCGGCTTGGAGAGAACGCGACACTCGTCGCAGTCTCCACGCATGAGGTCGAGTGGGTTTTTCCGCTCGAAGCGCCCTGGGCCGTCATTTCCCGCACGGACACTGCGTAGCCTAACCGTGACCGATTGCTTCGGCGCCTCCACACCAGCCGAGACGCGCCTTCAATGGACCTGCGATTCGCGCCGTGACCGCAGCCAGGCGGATAGAGGCTGTCACGCCCCCACGAGGCCCAGCTAAGCCCGTTTGACGATCGCCGCCGCCCGATGCTAGAGCCCGCCCGCCAAGCCGTTTCAGCACCCAAGAGGTCAGGGTCCCATGGACGTTACGCTCGAGAAGCCTTCCGCCTACCTTCGCAAGGTCTACGTGACCCTCCCGTCGGCCCTCGTCGACCAAGCCTACGAGCGTATCTATCGCGAGCTCGGCAAACAGGCCGCCATTCCCGGCTTCCGCCCGGGTAAGGCTCCAAAGAGCCTCCTCGACAAGCACTTTGGTGGGCGCGTCCAGTCCGAAGTTCAGAGTCGCCTCGTTCAAGACACGCTCTTCAAGGCTCTCGGCGAGAAGAACGAGAACCCCATCGACATGCCCAAGGTCGAACCGGGCGCGCTCAAGCAGGGCTCTGACTTCTCGTATTCGGCCGAGTTCGAGGTGCAACCCGAGGTCAAGCTCACCAAGTACAAGGGCCTCGAGATCACCGCCGTCGACTCCGCGATCGAAAACAGCGCCGTCGACGAGCAGCTCGAGAGCATGCGCAAGCAGCAGTCGCAGCTCGTCCCGGTAAGCGGGCGCTCCAAGGCTCAGCGTGGTGACACGGTCGTTGTCGACTTCTTCGGCACCATGGACGGCAAGCCACTCGCGGGTGGTCAGGCCGAGAACGCCCTCGTCGAGATCGGTGGCGAGAACTACATTCCGGGTTTCGCCGAAGGCCTCGAGGGTGTCGAAGTTCCTGGCAAGACGACGCTCAACTTGTCCTTTCCAGCGGACTACAGCGTCGCTGACCTCGCCGGTAAGCCGGTGACCTTCGACATCACGACGAAAGAGCTCAAGACCAAGCAGATCCCCGAGCTCGACGATGAGTTTGCGAAAGACGTGGGCGAAGAGTCCTTGCTCGCCTTGCGGGGCAAGATCCGCAAGCAGCTCGAAGACCAGCGCGCTGAGCAGGCCAAAGAAGAGAAGCGTCAGGGCCTCATGAAGGCGCTCGCCGACGCCAATCCGTTCGACATGCCACCCTCGATGATTCGCAATCAGTCGGAGCGCATGATCGAGAACGCGACGCAGCGGCTCATGCAGTACACCGGTCGTCGCGTTAACCTGTCGCCGGAAGAGATCCAGGGCCTGCACGCAAGCAATCACGCTGAGGCCGAGCTCATGGTCCGCAGCGGTCTCTTGCTCCTCGAAGTCGCTAAAGCGGAGAAGCTCGAGGCGAGCGACGCCGAGGTCGATGCCGAGATCGAGAAGATGGTTGCGCCAGCCGGCGATCAAGCCGAGCGCGTGCGCGCCGCCTACAACGACCCGAACGTCCGCCAACAGCTTCGCTATCGCGTACTCGAGGACAAGGTCGTCGAGCTCCTTCTCAAGGAAGCCGTTGAGAAGCCGCGCGCGGCCAAGGAAGAAAAATAGAGTTGGGCTCGTTGGTGGCGTTGGCGCCAGTCTCGCGGGTTGGCACGGCGCCGCCGCAGGAATCACATGACGTCGAACGATTTGTCGCCTGTGTCTGCCAATCGTGTGCTCGCCTCTCTGTGCGTCGCGCTGGCATTGCCCGTTCTCGTCGCCTGCGCGTCAAAAACCGGTGATGCGGGCCCGAGCGGCCCGGCCGGCTCAACCGGTGCTACCGGCCCGGCTGGCCCCTCAGGCCCCTCAGGCCCCTCAGGACCCCAGGGTCCCGCGGGTGCGGACGGCGCGGTTGGACCGCCGGGCGCGCAGGGAACCGTGGCAGTTGCTTTCGCTGCGCCGCGTTTCGAACCGCCAGACAACTTTACGGTCAACCTTCCGGCAGACGAGAGCTACATCGACGTCGCAACCCTGAGCACTGGAGTCCGATCGACCGGTGCGTTGGTGTTGCCGCGCGAGGCGCGCCTCATCGTCACGGCTTCCGCGGCCCTCGCCAACAGCGTCACGATATCAGCTCGCACTGGGTGCCGGGTTGTCCTGCGTCCAGACGGGTTGCCGGCCAGGACGCTAACCTTCGAGTCGGGGGACTATATGACCGGTCCTGCCACCTTGAGTTTGACGACTGGTATCGATGTCGACGCTGGCACTTACGACCTCGCCATCCAGTGCAATACCTTCCCCGCCAACAATGGTGGCTTCATCTACGGCGCCGACCTCACGGCTGTCGCGTACGCACGTTAGCCGCAACTCTCTACGTCGGCTCGACACAACGAGCCGACGAGCAGCGATGAACGTCGTGCCCACTGGTTGACACGCACCCGCAACGGCTCGACATTATGAACCTTTGGAGGAAGCCCCCGTGACCTACTACATCCCAATGGTTCTAGAGCAGACGCATCGTGGCGAGCGCAGCTACGATATCTGGAGCCGTCTGCTCAAAGATCGCATCGTCTTCATCGGCTCGCCCATCAACGACGACATCGCGAATCTCATCGTCGCTCAGCTCCTCTTCCTCGAGAGCGAAGACGCCGACAAAGACATTCACATGTACATCAACTCGCCTGGTGGCTCGGTCACCGCGGGTCTCGCCATCTACGACTGCATGCAGTTCATCAAGTCGCCGGTGTCGACATTGTGCATGGGGCAGGCAGCCTCGATGGGTGCGGTACTCCTCGCGGCGGGCGCCAAAGGCAAGCGCTACGCGTTGCCACGCTCGCGCATCATGATCCATCAGCCGCTCGGCGGTGCGCAGGGTCAGGCGTCCGATCTCGAGATTCAGGCGCGCGAGATCCTCAAGATGAAGAAGCTCTTGAACGAGATGCTCGCCAAGCATACCGGGCAGCCGGTGGAGAAAATCGAGCGCGACGGCGATCGCGACTATTTCATGGACGCCATGCAGGCCAAAGAATACGGCCTCATCGACGGGGTCATGGAGAAGCGCGTCATCCCCACCGAAAAAGAAAAAGAGAAAGAAGCGAAGTGAGCCCCGCCGCGCCGCTCCCGACGGCGCGGGTGCCTCACCTGAACCACAGCTCTCCGAGACCAATGTAGCTGCTGTTTCGAATGAGCCTCACGTAGCGCGCTTGCGTGTTGATTGCGAACGGGGTGGTCACCCCGTTTTGCGTACCCGAGATGGTCGCGCCCGGCGTCCAATCCGTACCGTTGGTCGACGACTCGATGCGCACTCCGTCTGCGTAACTTGGGCCCCAGCCACCGAAGCCTGAGTCGATGGGCGCCACCAGCACCTCATTGACGGTCACGACGCGACCGAAGTCGGCGACGATGTTCTCATTGGGGCTCGCGTTCGACCCCCACACCGAGGTCGTGCCGTTCGTCAGCGTGTCGCTCAGGCCGCCGGTCGTGGTCCCGTGCGTGCCGAGGTGGCCGGTATAGTTGCTGTAGACGCTCGAGACGGTGAACGTCCAGGCCACCGGCCGATCGCAGCCCGCCGTCTCGAGGCAAGCTTGGGTCTCTTCACATTCGCCACCACACGCGTTGCAGCCAACCGTCGCGCCATCACTTCGCTCGCAATCGCGGTTCCGCCGTCGCGTGCCTTCGCCGCAGCTCGCCGAGCAGTCCCCGAAGTCGCTCCACTCCGTGTACGCATAAGTGCAACTGCTGGTATCGCTGCACCCAACGGTGTCGACGCAGTTGCCGCCGCAGCTCGCGCAATCGGCTGACGCCTCGCTCGTATCGAAGCACTCACGCGTTCGCTCGCGCGTGCCCGTGCCACAGGTCGTCGAACACTCCGATGGGCTTTGCCACGTCCCGTAGCGATGCGTGCAGTCGGGCACGTCGTTGCAAGCGCGCGATTCCGCGCAAGCGCCGCCGCAAAACGAACAGTCGACGCTCAGCCCATCGCTGCGCGAGCACGATCGCGTGCGCACCTCGGCGCCATCGCACGCGAGTGAGCAGTCACTGAAGAACGACCAGGGACCATAGCTGTATGTGCAAGCCTCTGTACTTTCGCAGGGCTCCGCCTCGAGGCAAGCACCTCCGCAGGCGTTGCAGCTGAGTGCGCCGCTTGCCCCCTGACAGTCGCGCTGACGCTGGCGGAAGCTAGTGCCGCAGCCGGGCTCACACGCCGACCACTCGCTCCACGCTGTGTACGTCGCCGACTCTGTCTCTGACGTCACGACGATGCAGGCGCCAGCGTTGCACGCTTTGCCAGGACCGCACTCAGTGTTCGTCGTGCACGAGACGTCGGTTGACTCGGAGTCGTCGGTCTCTGACGAGCAGCCGATTGCAGCGAGAGATGTAAGGAGGAGGTGAACCGAGAGGCGCCGGAGGTGATGCATGCCCTGTATCTTACAGCGGACACGCGGCCATTCTCCATGGGCGCGAGCGCTCGCCGGGCAGACACCTTGTCGGACTGCGCATGCCCTGCCGTTTTGGCAGCCGGCGAATCGTCAGCCTTTAGAATCTTCGCGCTGCGAAGAAACGTCTAAAGCGCGTAAGCAACGCGCACGAACACCTCACGGCCCGGACCGATATACGGTGGGTGTCCACCGTCGTAGGGCTGGATCAGCGGATTCCGCGCGTCACCAATATTATGCAGGCTTAGAGACCCCTCGAGGCCCTTCCACCCCAGGTCGTGGACGAACACCGTCGCTGACAAGAACACGACGGGCTTGAAGCTCGAGACTACCGGGTCACCAGCGTCATCGACGCCCGCTATCGCGTAGCGACGGCTCATCCCTATCGCAGTGCCTCCAACCGACAGCCAATCGGTGAGCGCGAAGCTCGTCGCTAGCGTTAGCTTGTGGGTTGGCCACGCGAGCAGCTCGTCGTCGCGGCCCGGTACTTCGTAGGTCTGCGTCGTGTCTTTTCCGGCGGTCGTGTAAAACGAATAGCCCAGCGTCGCGTAGCTACCCGCGTGTGCGTAGCGAAGCACCGACTCGATGCCGCGGCTGCCGATGTTCCCCGCGTTGACGTAGAGCTCTTGGCCCGATGTCGCGTCGACTCCGTACACGATGGGATCAGTGATGGTCAGGTCGAAGAGGTTTGCGGTTAGGAACAGGCTCGAGGCGATCCGGTAGCCACCCTCGATCTCGAACGCGGTCGTGCGCTCTGGGACGATGTCGGGATTGGTCGCGATGTTCTCGATCACCGGAGCGCGGAAAGCGCGCGAAGCGAGGCCCTTGATGTGGAAGTCTCCGAAGACGCGCGTCAACGCGAGACGTGGTACGAACGAGCCGCCGAACTGTGAGTGGTGCTCGAAACGGGCGCCACCCTCGACGTTGACGATCGACGTCCGCCATAGCGCTTCAGCGAAGCCAACGTAGTTCTGATATTCTACGCTGTTGTTGCCATCGAACGTGGTGTTCAAGCCAATACCCGCCTCGTCGGCGTTGATACTGGCGCGGTCGAGCCAAGTATCGGCACCAACGGCGAAGGACAGCGTTTCGTGGGCGTTCCACAGGGCGGTCGCTCCCGCCGTGATGCGTCGCGCACTCTTGTTGTAGAAGCTGCTGTCGGCCTGATCCATCGTGTTCCACGGCTTTTGCCAGGTCAACGAAACGCGCGGCGTCAACGTGAGCGTGTCGGTGAGATGCCACGCATATTTGGCCTCGGCGCGCGCGGTACGAAAAGTCTGTGTAACCGGTGCAACCACGACCTCGCCGAATTCGCTTTGCTGCGTCGTCCGATAGTCGTCGTAGATAAAGCGCGCTTCGAGTCCGCGATAACGAACTCCGACATTGACGAAGCCAGGGTTCGTGTCGCTTGCGTCTTGCATATCGAAGCGGTTGCCGTTCGGGTCCACGTAGATGCGATCGCTGCGGATGCCCTGGCCGTACGCCGCCTGACCCACCACCTCGAGCTCGCCAACGCGCGTGCCGAACCCCGCGCTCGCTTGCCAGCGTCCCGTCGTATCTCGCATGCGGCCGTACGACGCGCCGACCGCGCCACCATCGAGGGACGCCGCGCTGCGCGTGATCACGTCGATGACTGCGAGCTCCGCGAAGCCGCCGTAGACCACCGAGCCTGGACCCCGAATGATCTCGACGCGCTCGATGAGCTCGACCGGGAGGTGGCCGCCGAACTGCAGACTGCCATAGAGCAACTCGTTCATGGGTTGCCCGTCGATGAGCAACAACACCTTGCCCTCGTGGCCCCACAGGCCGCGGAATCCGATGCCGACGACACCTTGAACGTCGACGCCGAAGCCCACGCCGGGCACCAACGCGAGGACGTCCATCAGGTCGCGGGCGCCGACACGCGTAATTTCTTCGCGCGAGATCACCGTGATGATTGCGGGCGAGTCGCGCAGAGTCTGAGCGGTCAACGAGGCAACGTCGGTCTCGAAGGCGAGCAGAGCCTCGAGGTCGAGGGTACTTATGTCGACCTTCTCGGCTTCAGGTTCGGCGGCGAGGACAAAGGCAAGCGCGAGGGGAACGAGCTGCACGGCGTCAAGCCTAGCCGAGATGCCCGAGAAGTCACAAATTAGTAGACGGTTCGCGCGGTTAATCTGTGGCGGGCAGGCGACGCACGGCTTACCCTAAAGAGATACGAGCAGCCCCGCACGCGTGTTACGCCGGTTCTTGACTCAATGGGTTTGCGGGGTGATGGTCGCATCTGGCGATCATCGAAGGGTCCATCGAGCGTGGCAACCAAGCGCGAACACACCGGGTCATTGATTTGCTCCTTCTGCGGCAAGAGCCAAAAGGAGGTCAAAAAGCTGATCGCCGGCCCCAACGTCTACATCTGCGATGAGTGCATCTCGCTCTGCAACGACATCATCGCCGAAGAGTTCGAGAACGAAGACAGCGCCGGCAAGACGGGCCTCAAGATCCCGAAGCCGTCCGAGATCAAGTCGATCCTCGACGAATACGTGATCGGCCAAGACCACGCGAAAAAGGTCCTGAGCGTCGCGGTCCACAACCACTACAAGCGTATCGAGTCGCGCGTCGGCATGGACGACGTCGAGCTCGGTAAATCGAACATCCTCCTGCTTGGCCCCACCGGCTCGGGCAAGACGCTGCTCGCGCAGACACTTGCGCGCATCCTCAACGTCCCCTTCTGCATCGCCGATGCCACCTCGCTCACCGAGGCGGGTTACGTGGGCGAAGACGTCGAGAACATCATCGTCAACCTGTTGCAGGCGGCTGATGGTGACATCGAGCGCGCGCAACGTGGCATCGTCTACATCGACGAGATCGACAAGATCTCGCGCAAGAGCGAAAACCCGTCGATTACCCGCGACGTCTCTGGCGAGGGCGTGCAGCAGGCGCTTCTCAAGATCATCGAGGGCACGGTTGCGAACGTCCCGCCGAAGGGCGGTCGCAAGCATCCGCAGCAAGAGTTCTTGCAGGTCGATACTTCGAACATCCTTTTCATCTGCGGTGGCGCCTTCAGCGGACTCGACCAGATCATCGAGCGCCGTATGGGCCGCCAGGGCATGGGTTTCTCAGCGCCTATCGTCGGTAAAGAGCAGAAGAACCTTGGCGACATCTTGGCCAAGGTGCGTAACGAAGATCTGCTCAAGTACGGCCTCATCCCCGAGTTCGTCGGCCGCCTCCCGGTGGTTGCGACGCTCACCGAGCTCGACGAACCGTCGCTCATGCGCGTGCTCATCGAGCCCAAGAACGCGCTCACCAAACAATACAAGAAGCTCTTCGGTATGGACGGCGTCGAGCTCACGTTCACTGACGCAGCGCTCACCGCGATCGCTCGTCAGGCCATCAAGCGCAAGACCGGCGCCCGCGGCCTGCGCGCCATCCTCGAGCAGGCGATGCTCGACATCATGTACGAAATCCCGAGCCAGCCGAACATTCGCGAGGTCGTCGTCAGCGAAGAGGTCATCGAGCGTCGCGAGAAGCCTCTCGTCGTCTATCAGGAAGAGAAGGCAGCCAGCTAAACGCGGCTAGGTCGAAGTCGTGGTCGCAAGCAGCGGGCAGGCGACGAGGTTGCGGCTACTGACGAGAGAGCGAGAACCCTCACGTCTCGTAGCCGCAACGCGATAGCGGATGACGCGCAGGAGCGGCTGGGCTTCGGGTTCCGCGTTTGCCTCTGCGGAAACCAAACCCTAGCGCCGCCCCTGCAGCGCATTAAAACAGAACCATCAAACCGAGCGAGGCACCTTGGTTGAGCGCCGAGTTCAGGTTCATCCACGCCGGCGTGTTACGCTCGGCGCGGGTGCTGGTCGCGGTCGTCTCACCCGTGGTGGTGCTGGTGACGGTGGTGCGGTTGTCGAAGTCCGAATACTGAATGACGTCGAGCGTCACGTTGTACTCGGCGAACACCGCGAAGTTCGGGTGCAAGCGCCACTCGGCGCCGACCAGGCCACGGAGGCCGAAGGTCAGCGCGTTCGCGCGGTTGCGGATGCTCGTTACCACGTCTTGCACCGTGACGTCGTCATCGGTGGTCTGCCGCGCATGCGAAAACGCCAGGTAAGCGCCAGCGCCGACGTACGGGGCCACCTTGTTGCGCGTCAGACGGTACAGCGCGTCTGAACGCAAGGTGAGGGAGCCGCTGCTCGTCTGGCCAGCGCTATACGCATAGGTCTTCACCGCGTTGCCGGCGGTCTCGACCGTCGTCTCCGTGGTCTGCGCGGGAGAGTGCGACCGCGATAGCGAAACGCCGCCGCGGATCTGGAACTCTTCACTCAACATGAAGGCGCCAGCCACTCCGAGGCCTTGATAGGCCGACAGGAAGCTGCCGTTCACCAGGATGTTGTTGAACTGAAAAATGAGCCCCCAGGGCGCGTTCCAGCCCTGGTCACGACGCTTGTCGACTTCGTAGTCACTGTTCGTCGTCGTCGTCGTTGTTGTGACGGTGCTGTCGGTGTTTACCGGCGGCGCTGTCGGGTCCTCTTGAGATCGAGCCGCTGTGGCCAGGAGCGAGCTCCCGAGCACGGCGGTCAACGCTAGCTGCTTGAACATCGAATCCTCACGTGGGGTAAGTCGTTTTGTCGAACAAAAGATCTATCGGTCGCTTACGGGACGTCGCGGACCACGATCTCGGTGTCGACGAAGTCGCCAGTGTCGCGGATCTCGACGTTGTCCAGGGACTCGCAGGTCGAGCCGCCGGCGACGCGAACATCCACGCCTGAGAAGCCCACGCTCAGGTCGAGGGCCGTGTTGTCGGCGCCGTCGATGTTGTAGACGAGCGTCAGCTGCGTCCCACCCGAGCCCAGCGTCGCGGTGACCGGGTTGGTCGGCGCTGGGTTGATGGCGGTGCCCGCGGTGTTCGTCCAGGACCAGTCCGCTGCCGTGCTGCAGAGCACCACGGGGTAGGGGAAGGTCACGGTCAGGTTCGACTGGGTGCCGCCGTTCTCGTTGTTGACCGAGAGCGCGACCGGCTCGACCGCGGGCGGACCCATGAAGACGACCACCTGCGAGAAGTTGGTGCCGGCCTTGAAGTTCGCGACGTCGGCGGGCGCTAGGTACTGATTCTGCGCGTTGCGCGCCGAGGTGACCGTGATGTCGTAGGTCGCGCCGTACACGAGCTGGGCGCGCGGCAAGGTCGCCGTGCCGCCAGTGATGGTGGCGCGGACGGTGCTCGGCGTGAAGCCTACGCTGCCGCCGAACGGCGAGGTACCGTTGCCGGCGAGCGAGCCGATGGTGGCGCTGAGGTCGAGCTTGGCGCTGACTTCACCGCTCGCGATCAGGGTGCCGGTGTTGCCGTCGTACACCTTGACGACCACGTCGTCGGCGACGCTCAGCACGGGGAACATCGCGACGGTGAAGGTCGCGAAAGTGGGCTGGGTGTTGACGTTGGTCACGTCGCCGCCGCCGTTGAAGGCCTGCACGCCAGTGACCGGGAGGAAACCGTTGGCTGCGATGGTCACCGGGAACGAGCCGTTGGGAATGCCGTTCACGACGTAGGCGTTACCCGTGAACTCGGCAGTCAGGGTCTCTTGGGCGACCTGCACAGTCACGGTCGCGCTGTCGAGGACGCCGCCTGTTTGAGCGTCGAAGACGAACAGGGTCAAGTTGTTCGACCCGAACCTGAATTGCGGACGCTCGCCGAGCTCGACGTCGGTACCGCAGGATGTGATCACAAAGGCAGAAGCAAATAGGGCAGACGCAAGCAAACGCTTCACGTAGGACGTTCCTCCGCGATGCTGTGGGGGATTCCCGCATCGCACGCGCAATTTGCCTTGGCATCGGGTGCGGAGCAAAATTTTTCTTTTGCGGGCGCTGACGTCGCGACGTTGACCGAGGGTGGCTTGGCAGTGGGGGACGGACGGGCCTATGGTAGGGCTATGACCATGAAGCCGTCCGAGCCTCGGCTGTTACCTCTTCTTCCGCTCCGCGACATCGTCGTTTTTCCGCACATGATGGTGCCGCTTTACGTGGGCCGGACGCGCTCGATCAACGCAGTCGAAGAGGCGATGCGCGGCAACCGCGAGATTTTGCTCGCCGCCCAGAAGAAAGCAAAGACCAACGAGCCGACGCCCGAAGACATCTTCATGGTCGGCACCGTCGGCCAGGTGATGCAGCACATCAAGCGCCCTGACGGCACCGTCAAAGTACTGGTCGAGGGGCGCCGCCGCTGTCGTATTCGTCGCTTCATCGCCAACGAGTCGTTCTTTCTCGCCGAGGTCGAGGACGTCGCCGAGCGCAGCGATGCCTCGGTCGAGCTCGACGCTCTCGTTCGCACCGTTCAAGACACGTTCGACAACTACGCGCGGCTCTCGCGCCGCTTGCAGCCCGATGTCTTGATGTCCATCAAGGCCATCGAGGACGCGGGCCGCCTCGCCGACACCATCGTCGCCCACCTGCCCATCAAGCATCCCGACAAGCAGGCGATGCTCGAGATGGAGCTCGCCAAGGAGCGTCTCGAGAAGCTCTACGAGCTCATGCAGGGCGAGATCGAGATCTTGCAGGTCGAGCGCAAGATCCGCTCGCGCGTCAAGAAGCAGATGGAGCGCACCGAGAAGGAGTACTACCTCAACGAGCAGATGCGGGCGATCCAGAAGGAGCTGGGCGAGCGCGACGAGTTCAAGAACGAGATTCAAGAGCTCGAGGAAAAGCTCAAGGGCAAGAAGATGCCTGCCGAGGCCCGCGCCAAGGTCGAAAAAGAAGTCAAGAAGCTCAAGATGATGTCGCCGATGTCCGCTGAAGCGACAGTCGTGCGCAACTACATCGACTGGTGCATCGCGCTGCCCTGGGCCGAGTACACCGAAGAGAAGCTCGACATCACGCAAGCCGAAGAGATCCTCGACGAAGATCACTACGGCCTGAAGAAGCCCAAAGAGCGCATTCTCGAGTACCTCGCGGTCCACAAGCTGGTCGAGAAGATGAAGGGGCCGATCTTGTGCCTCGTCGGTCCGCCAGGCGTGGGCAAGACATCGCTCGCGCGCTCGATCGCGCGGGCTACCGGTCGCAACTTCGTGCGTTTGTCGCTCGGCGGCGTGCGTGACGAAGCCGAGATCCGCGGCCACCGCCGCACGTACATCGGCGCCTTGCCCGGCAAGATCATCCAGTCGTTGCGTAAGGCGGGCTCGTCCAACCCTGTCTTCTTGCTCGACGAGATCGACAAGATGTCGATGGACTTTCGTGGCGACCCGTCGGCCGCGCTGCTCGAAGTGCTCGACCCCGCCCAGAACGAGACGTTCAACGATCACTACCTCGACATGGACTACGATTTGTCGCGGATCATGTTCATCTGCACGGCGAACTCGCTGCAGAACATCCCGCTGCCTCTCGAGGACCGCCTCGAGATCATCCGGCTCGCGGGCTACACGGAGATGGAGAAGCTCGCTATCGCGGAGAAGTATCTGGTGCCGAAGCAGCTCAAGGAGAACGGCATCGGCGACGTGAGCGTCGATTGGAACGAGACCGCTACCAAGACCATCATCCAGCTCTACACCCGCGAGGCGGGTGTGCGTACGCTCGAGCGCGAGATCGCCGCGGTGTCGCGCAAGATCGCGAAAGAGGTGGTCAAGAACGGCAAAGACCAGAAGTTCCGTGTCACCCCGTCGGTCACCAAGAAGTACCTCGGCGTGCCGAAGTTCCGGGCCAATCGCCGTGAGGATACGGCAGAGGTGGGCATGGCCACGGGGCTCGCGTGGACCCAGATGGGGGGCGAGATCCTGCAAATCGAAGTCACCACCATGCCCGGCAAGGGCAAGCTCACCATCACTGGTAAGCTCGGTGACGTCATGCAAGAGTCCGCTCAAGCGGCCATGAGCTACGTGCGCGCGCGGGCCAACTCGTGGGGTCTAACGCCTGACTTCTACGCGTCGCTCGACATTCACATCCACGTGCCCGAGGGCGCGATGCCCAAGGACGGGCCATCCGCTGGCATCACCATGGCAACTGCGCTGGTCTCGGCACTCACCAAGATCCCCGTGCGGCACGACATCGCCATGACCGGTGAGATCACGCTGCGCGGCCGCGTCTTGCCGATCGGTGGCTTGAAAGAGAAGGCACTCGCGGCGCATCGCGCCGAGATCCGCGAGATCATCGTTCCGAAAGAAAACGAAAAAGACCTCGACGAGATCCCGAGCAGCGTCCGCAAAGCCCTGCGCATCCACGTCGTCGACCACATCGATCAGGTCTTGCGTTACGCGCTCGAGCTCACCGACCCCGAAGAGTTCTTCTCACGCGGGAAGGTCGGCAAGGGTCCGGTCGAAACCCAGGTGGGAGATCCCGCGGCGGGTGGCACGCAGGTTCAGTAGGTCGTGAACGGCCGTCGCGATCAATGCGAGCGCAACGTGTTCTAAGTGCTCGCGGCGCAGTTAGGCGAGCACGTACGTGGTCTCGACCATGAGATGGTCCGAGAAGGCCTTCGTTGTACCGTCACCCAAGGGATAAAGGTCGCCCAGCAGGGTGCGGTAGGCGAGAGCGCCGAGGAGCTTACCTTGCTGCATCGCGCCGGCGAGCTGGTAGTCGATACGCCGTCCGCGCAGGTCGTATTCCTTCCCGAGCGCCTGGCGGAAGTGATGGTTCATGGTGCCGCCCTTGTCTTTGGAGTCGACCGCGGCCCACGCATCGGAGTGCCCGATTGCGCGCATGAACTTGTGCATCGCGATGACACCGGCGGCGGCGTTGTGCACCCCACCCGGGTCGACGCCCTCGGTGGTCTCGACCGTGTTCAGATCCGAGCCGTGCAACGAGTAACTCACTCGCGCTGATAGTGCGTTGAAGATTTTCGTCATCGCTTCGAACTGACGGGCGCGCAGCGGCTCGTAGTCAGAGAGCGGATTCAAGTGCGTGGTGCTGACGAGCACCTTTTCGCCATTCTTGAGCTCGATGATGGCGTAGGCGAGACCCCGATGGCTGCCCCAGATGCGATCGAACGAGGCGCGCAGGCTCCAGCCGTCTTCGTCCTTGAGCTCGATGATCCCCTGCTCGACGATACGCTTGAAGTCCGGGCGTTTGCGGATGAGGAGCTGTAATCCGTACGACGTCATCTGCTTGTCGGGGAACACGCAGATGTAACCATTGTCTTCGGCCGCCTTACGGAGCGCGACCTGCGCTGCGGGGATCCAGACTTCCTGACACTGGATGACGTCTGGTGGTCCGGACGGTGCCATGACGCCGCCGCGCTGATCGGCGCGGCCCGCGCGGCCGTGGAGAAGCTCCGCCAAAACGGTGTTGTAGAACTCGCGACGCTGGGTCGCGTGCTTGACCTTGATGATACCTGCGATGTCGAGCTGGCCGAGGTTGATGCTGGCGCTGCGGATGACGGTCTGTTCGCTGGTTGGGCGCTTCGCGATGGCGGCCAGGGCAAGGTCGTTCTTGCTCTGCATGAGCGACCAGTTGATGGTGAGAGTCTGTCGCGCCTCCTCTACGAGCTCGAGCGTCGACTTCCTTCTTGCGCCGTCGTTGCGTAGGAGCGCGACGTTGCTGCCTGCGATATCGGCATAGTCGAGTGGAAAGACGGGCTTGCCGCGCTGCATGCTTGCGGGGGCGGGCGGCGGGTCGCCTTGGGCGGCACGGAGGGAGGCGACGGAGGACTGGCCGAGGAGAGTCGCGCGGCTCAAGCGGACGTAGGAATCCGCCTTAGCCTGCGGGGACGCCACAGGAAGCTTAGCTGTATTCATGGAAGGGTAGGCCGCCGGTCAGGAAAGGGACCGGAGCCTGGTCACAGAATCGGCAAGCTAAGCTGTGTGTTGTCGGAAATTCGTGCGGTGCCGCACTTTCACCGGGCGGCGAGCACCTGATGAATCTGCGAGACGACGGCCGCCCCTTCACCGACCGCCGCCGCGACACGCTTTACCGACCCGGCGCGTACGTCACCGATGGCAAACACGCCGGGGATATTGGTCTGGAGCGTCCACGCGGGGTTCTTGCCGTTACCCGTGCGGACGAAGCCGTGGGCGTCGCGCGCGACGTCGCAACCTGCCAGCCAGTCGGCGTTCGGATCGGCTCCGATGAACGAGAAGAGGTGGCGTGTGGCCTTCACCGTCTCGCCGTCTCTGGCCTTCGAGCGCCAGCCGACCGCTTCGAGCCCGGTGCTGGGACTGCCTTCGAGACGGCTTACTTGGCAGCCAACATGTAGGGTGATGTTCCCTTGCGCTTGGATGCGGTCGATGAGGTAGCGCGACATGGTGTCCGCGAGCGGTCGACGCACGAGCATGTGCAGATGCTCGACGTGATCGGCGAGATACACGGCCGCTTGCCCGGCCGAGTTGCCACCGCCAACCAGCACCACCTCTTGCTTTGCGCACTGGCTCGCTTCGACTGGTGACGCCCAGTAGTAGACGCCACGCCCGTCGAACTGGGCGATGCGCTCGTCGTCGAGTCTGCGGTAGCGGGCACCGCTCGCGATGACCAGGGTTCGGCTCTTGATGGCGAACTTGCGTTCGCCGCCGTAGCGGACATCGAGCTCGATGGGGGTCGAGAGCGCGCGGTCTTCGCCACCGCAGCGCATACTCTCGACGCGGAACGGAATGGCGGTCTCTGCTCCGAACTTGGTTGCCTGCGCGAAGGCGCGGCCCATGAGGGCTTGGCCGGTGATGCCGGTGGGAAAGCCCAGATAGTTCTCGATGCGCGCCGAGGCCCCGGCCTGACCGCCGAAGTAGCGGGCGTCGAAGGTGATCACCGATAGACCCTCGGATGCCGCGTAGACCGCGGTGGCAAGTCCTGCCGGGCCCGTACCGACGATGGCGACATCATAGAGCTTGGTTTCGTCGAGGTCGTCGGCGAGTCCGACCTCGCAGGCGACGTTCTCTTCGGTTGGCTTCTTGAGCACCATGCCGTTGGGGGTAATGACCATCGGCAGGTCGCCTTCTTGGACGTGAAACTGCTGCACGAACTGGTCGGCGTCGTGGTTGTCGGGGTCGAGGTGAATGTGTGGATAGCCGTTGCGCCTGAAAAACGTCTCGAGCTTGGCGAGCTCGGGGTCGCGCGCGTGACCAATCAGGACGGTGCCACCGGCTGTGCCCTGGATGAGTGCGACGCGCCGCAAGATGAAGGCGCGCATGATGATCTCGCCGAGCTGGGCGCTGCCAATGATGAGGGCGCGTGCCTGGGCGGAGGTGAAGGGTATCGCATGGCAACCCTCGGGCCCGGCTCGCAGGGCCGCGAGCGCTGCCCGGCCCGAGAGGTGATTGAGCTCACCGCTGAAGTGACCCGGGCCGTGGCTGATGACGAGGGACTCGGTGCCAAGTGCGTCATGGCGCACGACGTCGAGGCTGCCGTCGAGGACCAGGAACATCCCCTCGCCGTGCGAGCCGAGCGCGGCGACCTGCTCACCGGCCTCGAAGTGCCGGGGCTCGCCCCCGAAGCGACGCGCCGCTTCGATCTGGCGGGCATCGAAGACCGGGAACATCTGCGGCAGCCGGCTCTCCATCTCCGGGGGGACAGGCACGTGGATTTGCATGCCGCGACCCTCTCTCAGCCGTGTCGTCGCGCGCAAGATAGGCTGCCGGCGCAGGCCCGATTTGGCCGGTCAGAGCTCGGCACCTCAAAGCAGGTGCAAACGTCGTTCGAAGCCGGTTCGCCTCTCAGGCACGCGCGCGCTGCCCCTCGTTGGCGAGGGCGGCGTTGAAGGCGGTCAGTGCACGCTCTTGGGCGCGCTCCATGGCCTGCTTGCTGACGCGTTTTCCTTCGCGGGCGTTCTCGGCGATGCTCCGCCCCCAGGTCTCGAAGAACGTCTTCGTCGCTTCGTAGCGGCCATTGAGCACGGCTTGCGCGACTTCGGGAGGTAGGTTGCGCCAGAACGAATCGGTGTTGGGGCTGCCGATGCCGTTACCCCGGCCATAGACGGTCGCCTGCGCCATGAGGCTCGTGTCGTCGAAGGCTCGGAGCGCAGCGCGCCCTTCTGCGGTGGTCACCGGACGGGCGGCGGGTGTGACGGTGTTTTCGGCGCTGGGCTGAACTGGCGCGGTCTGGTTTGGCATAACCAACAACCTACACGGGATCACCCGGGTTGGTTAGCCCTTCCCATTTCCTGGCTCTCCCCCGACGAACGTCGTACCAATCGGGACCCACCCAGGGAGACGAGAGCATGGCCTGGCCTCGCGCGACACGGTTGCGCACCTTTATCGCCGGAAGCTGTATTGCCTTGATGCTGGCCTTCGCCTGCGCCCGCAGCAGGGAGAGCCCCGACAGCGAATACGCGCCTCCGCCACCGTCACGCGCTGTTTCGCCCGCAGCTGCGCCCATGGAGGATCGGCCGATGGACGGCATCGGCGGCATCGGCGGCAAGGGCGGTGGTGGACGCGGCGCGCCGTCGGGCACCTCGACGATCAGCAAGAAGGCGAAAGAGGAAGACCCGCTCTCCGAGCTCGATCAGAAGGAAGACGAGGCGCCCGCCAAGGAGCGGCGCATGGTCCACTACGACGGGTCGGTGATGCTGCGCGTCACGGACCCCCGCAAGACCCTCGAAGAGGCGGCCCTGATGGCGATCAGCATGGGTGGCTTCGTCGAGCAGCAGGACCAGACCATGGTGATGTTGCGCGTACCGGTTGAGCACATCCGCGACGCCTTCGCGAAGCTCCTCGGCATGGGTGACGTGCTCTCGAAGTCGTTGTCGGCCGCCGATATCACCGACGCGTTCACCGCGACCGAGCTGCGCTTGAAGACCATGCGCACGAGCCGCGACCGCTTGATTGTCCTTCTCGCGAACGTAAAAGACGAAGAAGAACGTCTCGAGATCTTGCGCGAGATCCGTCGCCTCACCGAAGAGATCGACGCCCTGGACATGCGCGTGAAGACCCTGGCGAAGCTCGCGGCCTTCTCGCGTCTTACCTTGCAGGTGCAGCCGCGTGAGACGCGTGGCACCACGAAAGCCGATGCCTTGGCGGCCTTTCGCTGGATCGACGATCTGTCACCCTTCCGCCGCGATACCGCGCAGCGTGGCTCGCTCCTCAAGCTCGAGGCCCCAGCCGAGATGGTCGTGCTCAATGAAGCGCGCCACTGGGTGGCTGAGAGCGCCGACGGCGCGGTGGTTTGGACCAGCAAGCGCAAGAACGCGCCGAAGGGTAGCAGTGATTTCTGGGCATCCGCCATCGCGGAGCGCATGCAAGATGGTTTCGCGGAGACGTCGCGCGGGAAGATCGGCGGCTTCGACTTCGTGACCTTTGTGGACGGCGGAGCCGCGCACTATCGCTACCTGGTTGGTGTGCGTGCAGCGGGTGACGACCTCGAGGTCATCGAGATCTATTTTCCGACCCCCGAGCACGAGAAACGTTACGCGCCAGGCGTGAAGGCCGTTATCCCCGGAGGTAACTCGTGATTAGCGCGGCTCTCCTCATTGTGCTCGCAACCGTCGAGCCGGCCCCCGTCCAGCGCATTGCCGTGCGTGACGCCCTAACCATCAAAGTCGGCGATCGCGACAAGGCGGCTGACGCCGTCATCGCCGCAGCCGAGTCCGTTGGTGGGTATTTCACGTCGCGCAACGACAACTATATGCGGCTGCGTATCCCCGCAAAGAAGCAAGCTGAGGTCCTCGAGAAGGTCGCAAAGCTCGGCCTCGTCGTGCAACGGACGCACGCCGCAAACGATCTGACGAGCCAGCTAGAAGAGCAGCGCACCCTGCTCGCCTCGCGACGCGACGTCCTGCAGCGCTACTTCACCGTGTTGCAAACCGCGCGGCCGCAGGCCGTCACCACGGTCGAGCACGAGATGACCTCGCTCATCGCCGAGATCGAAGAGCTCGAGGGCGCGCTGCGTATGGCCATGCATCAATTGCAATACGCCGAGCTCGAGGTGTCTTTCGAGTTTCGCGACCGTCAGCCACCCGCGCGCGACGGCTCGTCGTCGTTTCAGTGGCTCAACTCGATGAACCTCGCTGATCTCATCGGAGACTTTCAATATGGCGTCCGCTAAAGCGTTTCTCGCATTCGTCTCGTTGCTGCTCATCGTGGGATGCGATGCGTTCAAGGCAAAGGCGCCCGAGGGGTTCGCGGTCTACGAGGGTAGCCGGCCTTTCCGCGCCATGAGCTCCGACGGCGTCGTCTATCGTGTGCGCACCGTGAATGACGCGACCAGCGCAAACATGACGTTCTGGCGCGAAGCCCTCAAGAAGCGCATGCTCGACGCCGGCTATGTGTTCTTGCGCGAGGGCGAGGCGAAGAGTGCGAACGAGGCGGGTTACGTGCTCGAGGTGACAGCGCCCTACGGCGTGCGCGACTACACGTATCTGATGGCGGTCTTCAAGCGGGACAAACACCTCGTGCTCGTCGAGTCGAGCGGCGAGGTCGCTACCTTCGAGAAACGACGGCCCCAGGTTCTAGCCGCGATCGAGCAACTCACGATCAACTGACGAGGCGACGCACGCGGTTTACTGCAAATCTGGTTCGGGCGACCAAGCGAAGACGATCACGATCGCGAACGCGCAGATGGCGGCAACGAACACGGTGCCAACCGCCAGCACCATCCAGAGCAACTTGTGCGCTCGCGCGAGTGGCAAGAGCGTCTCGGGACTGGGCTTTGCGATGAACGCCTGGAGCGGGGCTGCCTGCCTCCAGAGCAACCAGGTGTAAGCACCACCGAAGGGGACGAGCGCGACGACCGCGCCCACGGCGCGCTCGGCGCCGTGCATGCCTTGCTCGAACACCACCAGGACGGTGAACGCGATACTCGCCGCGATGACGAGACGCAGAACATTGAACAGGCGTTGCGCTTCACTCTTGGCTCCAGCGGCAACCGCATCCGCAAAGACGAGAGAGCTCATGGCCGTGAAGACGCCGGCACCAGACAGCGCCGACGTGCCAAACGACACGAGATAGAGCATGAGCGACGCGAGCCACGAGTGCCGCAAACCGACCAGCAGCGCGATGACGCTCGCGAACTCAGGCTTGCGCCGAGCGTCATCGATGCGTGAGGCGAGCCGCCAGTGCAGAACCCCGTGTGTGACGTATGCGATGGCGAGCGGTACGAAGAGCCCACCGAAGCCCCGTGCATAAGCGCCAGCGGTGGTGCTGAACGCGAGCGCCATGAAGCCCGCCCCAAGGCCACACAACACCGCGAGCACCGCAAGTCCACGGATGATGCCTTTGGTGGCGCTGTAGCCGCGGAGCGCCTCACCGAACCCCTCGAGTGGCGTCTCGGCAAGCAGCTCCGCGCGCGGGGTCTCGTACGGATTGGTTCCCATTGAGCGGCTTCGATACGACCACACGAACCTGGTGGCGGTCCACCGCGAGCGTGCGCGTCAGCTAGCGTCTTCGCGACGTGAGCGCATCTTCGCACTCATGCGATCGAAGACCGCATTGGGGAGAGTCTTCAGCAGGCTCACCGCGCCTTCCATCTGCCAGGGGAAGCTGTATTCGCGCTCGCGTCGGACGATGGCGCTGGCCATTTGTTCGACGCCCTCCTCGAGATCCATGAGAAACGGCATGTAGAACTTGTTGCGCTCCGTCATCGCGGTCTTGACGAACCCGGGCTGCAAACACGTGACGTCGACCTTGCTGTCGTGTAGGTCGATACGCAGGGACTCGAGAAAAGTCGACAAGAACGCCTTGGACGCGGCATAGGCAGCGTACTGCGGCAAGCCTCGGTGGCGCGCGAGTGACGAAACCCCGACGATGTGTCCGCGATTGCGCGCGACCATGCCAGGGAGCGCGGCGCAAAGCGTCGAGGCAGCGCCTTTGACGTTGACGTCGATAATCGTCTCGGTCGTCTGCCAGTTGATATTGCGACCATCGGTGACGCCGGTGACCCCAGCGTTTGCGACCACGAGGTCGAGGCCACCACACTTACCGTCGAGGATGGTCACGGCGTGGCGCACCGCCTCCGCGTCGCCCACGTCGAGCACCATGGGCACGATCCGACCCGCGAGGCGGCGTCCGGCATCGCGGAGGTTTTCGAGCTCGGCCTGGCGACGAGCCGCGGCATAAACCTCGACGCCGCGCCCTGCGAACCACAGGGCGAGGCCGCGCCCCAAGCCGCTGGAGGCGCCAGTGACGAGTGCGGTGCGGTAGCGAAGGGGTTTCATGGGGCGCCCTAACCTCGGCTGAACATGTTCTTCGCGACGAGGAACATCATTTGCGGATATTCGTCCAAGCGGCGCCGCAAATAGGCGATGGCCATCGACCAGCCAACCGCGAAGGGCACATAGAGGCGCACACGCACGCCGCGTTGCACGAGCTCTTGCTGCAGGCGGTCGCGCGGCACGCCGTAGAGCATCTGGATTTCGAACTGGTCGGGTTTGGCTCCCACGCGCGGAATGACCTCGTCGACGAACCGGCGCACGAACTCGTCGTCGTGCGTACCGAACTCCACGTAGTGCCCGCGCCGCAGTAACCTCTCGGAGAAGCTGAGCAATCGCTCCTTCATGGCGCGCTTTTCGGTGAGGGCGATCGTTTCATCCTCGCGGTAGATGCCGATCACGAGGCGTACACGCGTACCTTGCGGAAGCTGGTCGAGGTCTTGTTCAGTGCGCAACAGACGCGTCTGAAACACGGCGCCAACATGTGTGTGGCCAGCTGCGTGGAGCAGTCGCATGGTCTCGAGCGTGAAGTCGGTCCAGTGACTCGATTCCATATCGACCGTAAGCCGTACGCCCTTCTCGCGTGCTTTGTTTGCGATAGCGAACACCGCCTCGCGCGCGCCGGCCCCATCGCCGCCTTTCTCGAGGGGAGCGATGGTGTAGCTCGATTGCTTGAGCGACAGAGTTGGCCGCTCGAGGGGGCCGGCAAAGCGCGGGTCGTCGGCGACGGCGTCGATCATCTCCTCGTAGACGCGGCAGTTGTCCGCTGCGGCGGAGAGCGTGCTGATGTCTTCGGCCAAAAGGTCGAGAGTGGTGAGCATGCCGCGCTGGCGCAAGAGCACGACGGCGGCGTCGACGGCTTGCTGGAGCGAGTCGCCCGCCACGTACGGACGCGCGAAGAGGCGCACGAGGCTCGCGGGAATGGCGCGAATGAAGGGATTCAAGCGGCGGCCTTATTGCACAGTGAGAGCCACTCGGAAAAGGCGGACGCCAGGGCCACACGCACTATGACATCCATGTCATGTGTTGGTGGGTATTCTCTACCCAGTCGCTCCATTGCAGAGGGGGACACGAGGGATTACTAACAGCACGGGTCACGCGCGGGGCCGCCCCGGCCACCCGGATTGCAGATTACGGTGGGTAAACCAAAATCCAGTGATGACGCGGCTTTAGTGAGCGACGTTCATCCCGCCTTATCGAGCGTTGACGCGCTCGCTCCCACGCCTGCGGCGAAGGGTGGGCGTCCGTCACAGACCGGGCCGCATCAGCCGCACCATCACCACCACAGTTTGCGAACGCTCTTCGTGGGCGCGCTCGGTGTCGTCTATGGCGACATCGGGACCTCGCCGCTCTACGCGCTGCGCGAGTGTTTCCATCTCGACCGCGGGACGACGGTCACCCCGGACAACATCATTGGTATCCTGTCGCTCTTCTTCTGGGCGCTCACCATCATCGTCAGCTGGAAGTACCTGCTCTACGTGGTGCGCGCCGACAACCACGGCGAGGGTGGCATCCTCGCGCTCCTATCGTTGGTGCAGTCGCACCGGAAAGCTCCGAGGGCATTGGTGGTGCTTGGCTTGTTCGGCGCGGCTCTGCTGTACAGCGACGGCATGCTGACGCCCGCGATCTCGGTGTTGTCGGCGGTCGAAGGCCTCGAGGTCGTCACCCACGAGCTGCAGCCGTTCGTGTTGCCGGTCAGCATCGTGATTCTCGTCGCGCTCTTCGTGCTTCAGGCGCGTGGGACGGCGCGGGTCGCCCAAATCTTCGGACCCGTCATGCTGCTCTGGTTCGTGGCCATCGGCGCTGCGGGGGTCCCTTGGATCGTCAAACATCCCAGCATCTTGCTCGCGGTCAATCCATTGCGCGGCATCTCGTTCTTGCTGCACCACGGTGCCGGCGGCTTCTGGCTGCTGGGCGGCGTTGCCTTGTGCGTGACAGGCGCCGAGGCGCTCTACGCTGACCTTGGGCACTTCGGCCGTAAGCCCATTCGCCTTGCTTGGACGGCGATCGTCTTCCCGGCGCTGATCTTGAACTACTTTGGTCAGGGCGCCCTGCTCATCGACCAGCCCGACGTGGTGAGTAACCCCTTCTTCGCGCTGGTGCCGCAGTCGCTCACGTTGCCCATGGTCATGCTCGCAACGGCCGCGACGACTATCGCCTCGCAAGCGTTGATCTCGGGCGCGTTTTCGCTGTCGCAACAGGCGATTCAGCTGGGTTACCTGCCGCGCCTTGCGGTGGTGCACACCTCGGAGAAGGCCAAGGGTCAGATCTACGTGCCAGCGGTGAACTGGCTCTTGATGATTGCGTGTGTGGCCATCGTCCTGGGCTTTGGCAGCTCGACGCGGCTCGCGGCGGCGTACGGTATGGCGGTCATCGGCACCATGACCATTACGACGATCTTGTTCTACTTCGCCTCGCGCACCTGGTGGGGAACCCTGCGCGCAGGACTCGCCTGCGCACTGTTCTTGTCCTTCGACATCCCTTTCTTGTCGGCCAATGCGAACAAGATCGCGAGCGGTGGTTGGGTCCCACTCGTCATTGCATCGCTTATTTTCTTGGCCATGGTCACCTGGCACAAGGGGCGCGCGGGGCTCGGCGCCTTCATGGCCCAAGCGGGCCAGCCTTTTGGCGAGTTCATGGAGCAGCTCCGCGCGGTGCGACCCCACCGCGTTCCGGGGACCGCTGTGTTCATGACGTCGTCGCCGGCCGAGGCCCCGCCTGTTCTGTTGCACCACTACCGGCACAACCGGGTACTGCACGAGCAGGTCGTGCTCTTGTCCGTCATGACGGAAGACATCCCGCGTGTCCGCCGTAGCAATCTGGTCGAAGTGACGCGCCTCGAGGAGGGCTTCTTCCGTGTGGTCGCGCACTACGGCTTCACGCAGACCCCACGCGTGACCGAGATCCTGCGGCAATGCGAGCGGCGCGGGCTACATACCGATCCTAGCGACACGAGCTTTTACCTTGGCCGGGAGAAGCTCGTCATCACGACCAAAAAAGGCATGATGCGCTGGCGTAAGTCCCTGTTTGCTTTCATGTCGCAGAACTCACGGTCCGCGACCGACTTCTTCCGTATCCCCCCCGATCGCGTGGTCGAGATCGGGATGCAGGTCGAGCTCTAGCCAACCGCGCCTCGGACGCCGGCGACGTTTTCGAAGCAATCGAAAGGCCCGCGGACCTGCGACGTAGAAAACTGTCGGGGAGGGTGCTTAGATTGGCACCATGCAGCAGTACCTCGACGTCGTCCGTACGGTCCTCGAGCGCGGCACCCGCAAGCCCAACCGCACGGGTGTCGATACGCTGTCGACCTTCAACGTGAACTACTCCATCGACCTCAACGAGGGTTTTCCGTTGCTCACCACCAAAAGCGTGAGCTGGAAGAACATCGTCGTCGAAAACTTGTGGTTCTTGAGCGGCGAGAAGCACATCGGCCTGCTCAAGAAGCACGGCTGCAAGTTTTGGGACCCATGGGCAGACGAGAAGGGGTTCGTCCCGAGCGCCTACGGCAGCTTCTGGCGCAGCTTTCCGGTCCACGACGGCCAGGGGCAACCAGCGCACAACGACCAGGTTCGCTTCGTGCTCGACGAGCTGCGCAAGAACCCCATGAGTCGGCGGTTGGTGGTGTCGGCTTGGGCGCCGGGGAACGCGCAAACCAGTAAGCTCCCTCCGTGTCACGCGTTCTTCGTCTTCAACGTACAAATGGACGCAGCGGGCAAGCCCCGCCTGTGCCTGCACCTTACGCAGCGCTCCTGCGACGTTGCGCTGGGCCTGCCGTACAACATCGCGGGCTACGCCCTCATTTTGCACATGATGGCGCGCTTTGCCGACATGCCGGTGGGCACCTTCGCGCATACCCTCATTGATGCGCATATTTACACCGCTAAAGCAGACGGGAGCATGGCCGAGTACGATCATGTGCCCGGCCTGCGCCAGCAGCTCGAGCGCGCGCCCAAACGCTTACCTACTCTTACGTTGTCGCCGCAGCTGCGCGATCTCGACGACGTGAAGCCGCTCCTCGAGGAGGACACCGAGTCGCTCGTGAAACACTTCGTGCTCGACGGCTACGAGCCCCACCCGGCCATCAACTTCAAGGTCGCCGTTTGATCCGCGGCATCATCGTCGCCGTTTCGGCGAACGGTGTCATCGGTGTTGGCAACAAGCTGCCATGGCACTACCCGGCGGACCTCAAGCGCTTCAAGAAGCTCACCGTCGGTCACACCATCGTCATGGGTCGGCTCACCTATGAGTCGATCGGCAAGGCCCTCCCCGAGCGCCGCAACATCGTCGTCACGCGCAACGGCCTTACGGCACCCGGGGTCGAAGCGGTGCGGAGCCTTGCCGACGCGGTGACGCTCGCCGAGAGCACGCCGCATGGCACATACCTGTGGTTCATCGGTGGAGCGCGCATCTTCGAAGAGGCGATGCCCCTCTGCGATCTTCTCGACGTCACTTACGTGCCCGACGTTATTGGCGCGGTCGATGTGGTCCGTATGCCGCTCATCGATGAGACGTTATGGCGGGCAGGACGCCGCGAACCACTCGAGGGCGAGCCTAGCCTGTCTCACGTGGTGTTCGAGCGGCGACGCTAGCCCGTATTTGAGTGAGGGTATCGCGCTCGGCGGTGTCCTCCCAGCCGCAGTAGGCGACGGCGAGCTCGGCGTAGGCGAGCGCTTCGTTCGACCGGCCGGCGAGGTGCATTCGCCAGGCGAGGTTGTTGGCGATCCAGGCGATGAGTCTGGGAGCCCCGCTGCCGTAAAGCGAAAAGGGGTCGATCGTGAGCGGTGAGCGTGCGACGCCTTCGAGCGCGTCTTTGCTCTTCGCCTCGAGCTCTGGTGACAACGTCTCGTCGTCGCTCGAGCGCAGCAGCGTACCGATCGCGCGCGAACGCACTTCGAGTGCCGCGAGCTCGTCACTTCCTGGTGGAATGGCCTCCGCTTTTTCAGTGTCGTCCGCTTCTGCAAGCAGTGCCGCGAGGTCCGCGCGAATCATCCCAATGGGTGGGATGAGAAAGGCTCCGTTGTCCCGGCAGGCCGACAGCAACTCGTCGAAGGTGACGAAGCTACGCAAGACGTTTGCGCGCGTAAACGGCAGCGCAGCCGCTTCGACCGTTCGTGCTGCCCAGAAAGCGATGCGCGCCGCCTTTGCCCCCGTCTCGCCACGCCACGGCGTTCGCTGATCGATGGCATCGACGCCGACCGGCGCATCGCGTTCAGGGACGCCATAGCGGATCATCCAGTACGAGGTACGTGTCGTTGCGTAGGCAAGCTCCGCTAAACGCGTGAGCAACCTCTGGCCAAGCTGGTCGTTTGGGAGAGCACGCGCGACCACCGCGGCGCCGAGCTCACCCACGCTTCTGCAACATGCTACGACCTCTGCGGCGGGTGCTCCGCTTGCGTGCGCCGCAAGGCCTGCACTGTGCGCCTGCGCAAGCGCGTCGCTCCCGGTATCAACCTCGACCTCTGACCGCGCCGCATCGGCGGTCAAGGTGTCGCGCGCGAACAGGGCGGCTTCCCGTACGTGGGCATCGGCGTCGTTCACGAGACCCGCGACGTCTGTGGTCAGCTCGGGGAGCCACCAGCGTCGCGCCAGTGCGCAGCCGGCCTGGCGCTCCTCGGCGCTGTCGCGCCGCAGCAGGGTTTGCGCCCGCGCCAAACGAAGGGGTCGATGCAGCCACGCGCCGTACCCTCCGTGGCGCTCGATGCGCCAAAGGTCGCGCGCTGTGAGACCGTGGACGGGGAGGAGCTCGTTGCCGTCGAGCAGAGCACGCAGAGCCCAAGCGCCATGCCCCCGGCCGCGGCGGGCGGCGAGCGGTGTCCATAGTGGCGAATCGTGGCGGGCTTCATCGAACGACGTAAAGGCACCCACCGCAAAGCAGGCCCCACGAGCGGTGGTGAATCCGTGCACCACGGCGCGGTACTGCTGAGGCGCGAGTGCCGCAGTGACCGACCGTGGCAAGACAGGGCGCGTGACGCCCGCAGGCAAGAGCGCGAGAGTCGTGAGTCCGGTCGCGAGCGGCTCGAGCTCAGCGAGCAAAGGCGCCATGAGCTTCGGGTCGTGCGACCACAGAAAGTCGCGATGAGCGCCCAGGCGCTCCCGCACTGCCGCCTCGAAGTGATTGTAGGTGAGCTCGGAGTCGCGCTCCGCGTCGTCGCTCGCGGTGAAGCACTGCGCCGCAAGGCCGTCGATGAGCGGCTCGACGAAGTGAGGATAGGCGCCCCACTTGTTGGTGGTGCTGAGCAGGACGACGGTTGGGCTCCAGAAGCCCCAAAGCATTCCGCTTGGGCCGTCGTGGGTGCTGTCCACCGCCGCGCCGGCGCGTTCGATGCGCTCGTAGAGGCGCACGGCCGTCGCGTGATCGGCGCACACGACGCAGTGATCGACGTGTAGCCAATCGCCCATGTCAGCGTAGCAACGCGAGCGCAGCGTCGCGCTTGGCGTGCATGGCGTCGGCGACGATGAGCTGCGCTCGTGCGCGCAAGAGGTTGTGGTCGCTCGAGCGAGCAAAGCGCGTTTTGTCCCAGCCGAAGTAGCTCTCTTCGAGCGCGTCCGCGGCGAACCGGGCCGCAAGCTCCAAGGCAATGGTCTCGACGCCCACCGGCACGAGCTCTGTTTCAGCGGACGTTGGCAAACCCTTGGCGCCGCGCAGGTAGCCACGCATGGCGGCCGCGAAGTAAGCGAGATCGATGCCGCTCTCGAGGCTGTCCTCGGACTGCGGGTTGCACCAGGAGCGCAGGCCGTCGCCTAGCTCGACCGCGATGTTCGCTGGCCCCAGGGTGTCGAGGTCGACCAGGCAAATCGCGTCGCCGGCAGGCGTGAACATCACATTGCTGATCTTCGGGTCGCCATGTACGACGCGCACCGGCAAGCTCGCAAGCGACGCAAGGCCGGCCAAGCGCTCGAGAATGCGCATGGCCACCGGCTCGACCGCGGCGAAACAATCGTGCCCGGCGTGAGTGCTCAACACCTTCTCGAGCTTCGCCACGTGTTTGGGCGTGTCGTGGATGTTGCCTCGCTTGTTTTTGAAGGTGTACCGCAAGTCCGCTAAAGCGAAATGGAAGCGACCCAGGAGCTCGGCCGCCGCCTCGCACATGGCAGGTGACGACGCCCGCAAGTGGGTCTCGCCAGTCACCCACGTGAACACGCGGTAGACGTTGTTCTCCTCGTCGCGCGCGAACGACGCGCCCGTGCGCGTTGGCACGAGGAGCGGCGTCACCATGCCCTTCATGGCGAGATGCCGCGTCACCGCTTCGATGTCCTCGTGAATCTCTTCGCCGAAGATCGCGCTGAGCCGCTGGATGACGAGCTTGCGACCGCCATGTTCGACCGCGAGGGTCGCATTGATATGTCCAGCGGTGATGCGCGTGAGCGAGCAGCCCACGAGGTCATACTGCTCGAGGACACTCGGGGGGATGTGGCTCGGGGTCATGGCACTCTAGAGTAGCGACGTCACGCGCTGCCGCTCAAGTGGCGGTTGTCGGTCGACGAACGCGCCGTCGCCCGGATGGCTCAGCGATAGGTGATGCGCGGATACGTGTGGCGGGCGGTCGAGCGTACCGGATCGTCATCGCCCAGTGTCACCACGATGTCGGCGCCGCTCGGCTCGGCCACCCCTGGCTCAGGGCTCGACGCTCAGTGTCGCACCGCTGAGGGGCAGGCCATTCACCACGGCAGGCGTCGTGGTGCTGTAGCTCTGCTGTGCGGCCATGGCCGAGATGCTGAACGCATAGGTCTTGCTGCCGGCCGGCGGTATGTAGTCGTCGTCGGTGGCGCCAACGTCGCCATCGCCATCGCCGTTGCCGTTGTTGTCGCCCTGCTGCTGATCGCCGTCTCCGTCGTCATCGCCCCCGCCACCACCGCCGCCACAAGCGACTGATGTCGCCACGGCGACCAGGACGATACCGAGCCCCAGAACGAGCCCGCGCCGGCGGCGCATCAACACCACTGGCAAGACGATGACCAGGAGCAAGCTCCACGGCGCGCCCGGAAACCAGATGGCTGCCTGGATGGTGCTGTTGACGTCGACCGCGACCACAAGGTCGGTTGCCGTATTGAACTGGTAGGGCTCATCGAAGGTGACAACACTCGTGCCGTTGCTGGCGAAGGTTCCCGCGCCCAACTGAAAGTCAGCCTCATCAACCGCGCCGTTGCTGTTCACGTCGATGAAAACCTTCGCGGCGATGATGTCGGCTTGGGGGGCGCCTGTGCCGCCGGCGGTCAGCGTCATGGTGGTGATCGCCGGAGAGCCGTTCGGGGTCACGCGCACCTGCTGAACCGCGACGTTGGTGGCACCCTTCGCCGCCGCGCCACTCGCTGGACCTCTCGCGCCCGCTGAAGCGGTCACTGAGACCGGGTTGCTGATCGTGCTGAATGAAATCGAGATCTCGCTGTCCTCGTCCGAGGTGAAACGGCAGACCTGGTCGGGCTCGCTCGCGCTGCAAGGCGTATTGCCGATCTGCTTGAACACCGGATTGTAGGTGTCACTCGTCGCCGTGAGCACCGCCTCCTCGCCATACGGCACTGAGAAATCGCAGCGCGTTTCCACACCGCGCGGCATCACACAGGTAAACGTGCCGCTGCTATTGGTGACCGTGCCGCCGCCATCCAACGATAGGACGTAGTAGTCACAGACCGTACCGCGCCATGGCCAATAGACGATGGGGGCTGCGAGATCGTCGGTGACGGTCACCGAGAAGTTCGGGTCGACGGGCTCGGGGTGGCAGTTGCCGGTGGGCATTGCGGTGACCACGGGGTTCCACGTGCCTTGCGGGAAGCGATTGGCTCCACTGTTCCCGGTTTGCCAAAACGCGTTGGGGTTGCCGCCGATGAGGAACTTCAGGTCGACACCCGCCGTGACAATGGCCGGTTTGCCGCTGTCGGAGCCGATGAGCTCGATGCGGTTGCGTCCCACCTTCACGCGCAGCGTGACCAGCAGCGGGGCGTCGAAGCAAGTCGTCACGCCCGGGTCCGTGCCACCGCACGTCGATGCCACCATCTCGACGTTCGTGTCTGGTGGGAGGGAGAAGGTCGCGCGGTAACTCCCGAAAGCTCCATTCCTGCCCGGCACGCAGTTCGTTAGGATGCTGCAATCGTACTGGTCGACGATCGTGGTGCCGCTGGTGTCCGAGTACATCACCATCTGCATCTTGATGTCCGGATAAAACAGCGGGTTGAGCGGCTGATATTGTGGAGTGCCCTCGGAAGCACTGAAGTTGATGCGGCTCGCTTGAGCGCGGGCGAGGGAAAGCGGAGCGCCGATCACAACAGCAACAATGCAACCGAGGACACTTCGCGTGGTCATCGCTAGCGCGTAGTGGCCGCTCGCGGCACTGTCAAGCCGCACCTCAAGGATTCAAGCTTACACGACAACGTGAGCGCGCGCGTGTGTGCACCACGCTGATTTAAGAGCGCCGTGGTTGGCCTCGACATCGTTGTCCCCAGCAACGTGATGACCGTCGCGCACGACATCTCCGAAGTGCCGCGCGATACTTAACTGCAATAGCGGACCGAACTGGTTAGGTTAGCGTCGATATCCGTTATGCATACCGCGGAGGACTCAGCGATAGGTGATGCGCGGATACGTGTGGCGGGCGGCTGAGCGTACCGGATCGTCATCGCCCAGTGTCACCACGATGTCAGCGCCGTCGACCACACCCGGTTCACGCGGCAGCTCGAGCTCGTTGCCGAGGCGGTTCGCGAGCAGCGCGAGCTCTTGCGTCGCGGTGACGCCGCTCTTGTTCCCGCGGCCCAGGCCTTCGAGGCGGACGCGGCCATATTTGGCGAGCGCGCGGGTGGCACGGTCGGTGCGGCTGCCCTTGGGATCGTTGGTGCGGACCAGGATGCGCAGCTCACGCGCGCGGTTCCAGCGCGCCGAAACGGGCTGACGGAAGCTCATTTCGTGATCGTCGGGCGACCAGTCGAACTTCGCCATGGCGACTGCGACGTCGGGGCGGCCCCAGTAAGTGCGCACGTTGCTCATGCGCAGGTCACGGCACTTGCCGCGCACGTCTGGGATGACTTCGTGCGGCTGGAAGCGAATCTGGCCGCGCGCCTCGAGGATGAAGCCCACGGCGGCCTGACAGTCGGACTGGTTCAGCGCAACCGGGTCGTAGAGCGTCTCGACGGTCATCCAGCCGTCCGGCCTCTTCTTTTTTGGGCGCTGCGGGTACATGCGCGCGAGGTTGTAGTCGATGTCCATGAGCTTCGACTTCGCGTCGTCGAGCGCCACGGGATCGTGCGGCAGCTCGGCCGCCGTCATGATGTTGATCTCGATGTTCTCGATGGCCCGCACGCTATTGGTGCCCCACACAACCATCAAGACGTGGCCACGGATCCCCCCAGTCGGCCCGCGCTGCGCTGTGGTCGCGACCGCGGCGACCGTGCTGAAGTCAACGCTCCAACCGAAGACCTCGGTATCGACCCGGCTCGCCGTGTGGTCGGTGGCTCCCGCGCCGTAGTTGGGCATCAGGCCGTTGTTGCCCGCGTAGCTCCCCGCCTGCGCTAGGTCGCCCGCCAGCACAACCGCCAAAAACCCAATCATCGTCGCGAGATGCACAGCCCGAATCGACATAGTAGCCCTCGTTGTCGAGTCGTCGATGTTCAGCTGGTGTATCGGCGGCGCTTTGGGGTTCGTTGCGTGATTTCCGCGCGCGAACGTGTTTCGCGCCTTCACGGGGTGCGTGAGGCTGCGGCGCGCTCGTCGCGCTGAGTGACGCCGGGCGAGCCGGCGTCAGGTGCTCACGCCCGGTTACCCCTTCGGCGGCTGGTAGTCGGGCGGCAACAGCTTCTGCGCTTTGGCATCCGTCACGAGGAGGCGCTCGGCGGCCTTGCATAGAGCTTCGCCATACTCGGGTTTCGATGCGCGCACCGCCTTGATGACCTCATCCATGAGCTTCGGCCAGGGACCGAAGTAGGTCGGGCCGGGCACTTCGCCGCCGCCCGCCGCAGCGATGAATGCGTAAAGGATCAGATACCCTCCCTTCTCACCGAACTGTGCGGACAGTTTCTGCGCGATGGGCTCGGCGAGTGTCGCGATTTCGCGTTCTCGCTTGGCAGCCTGTTCCGGTGTCGGGCCGGCGACGCGGCCAGTTGCGAGGACGACGCGTTGTTCTGGATGGGTTGCATTCGAGATCGCCATAGGAGTCTCCCAGTGATGCAGCCGTTATCGGGCACAGCCTGGATGGGTTGTGGGGATGGTCGGACCAGCGTGTCACCGTCGACGCGTGCCAAGAGCGCGCTCATCTGGTTTGTCGCGATAGCGTTCAATCTGGTTGTACTGAAAGACCACCGCACCCGTCAGGCTTGAAGACCCGCTGCGTCGAAGCGGGATAACCGATCAACTTGCTCGTTGGTCGACGTGGGCGGCGGGTCAACTCGCCCCCGCAGTTCGGGCAAACGTTGCCCAAACGGTCGCGCGCGCACGAGGCGCAGAACGTGCACTCGAACGAGCAGATAAAAGCCTCGAGCGACTCGGGTGGTAGATCACGATCGCAGCACTCACATCCAGGGCGCAGCTCCAACACGGTGACTCTCCTCGCAAGGCATCCGCCTGGTCAGGCTACGACGCGGCAGCATGAGAAGGACACCAGGGCGCCGCTTCTCCACGAGCCACGTCAGCACGACAGTCGACTACGGGAAAGACGCGTCGATGTAGCCTACGAGAGGTTCCCGTAACGCAGGCACACGATCAACAACGACCTCGATGCTCGTCGCCGAGTTTTGATAGGGCACGTTCGCGTATTCGACGAACTCTATTCGGGCGGCGGACAATCCCGCGACGGTCGAGACGTCGCGCCGCTGGTTTGCGACGATGTCACTAACGTTGATCGCGAAATCCATGGCGACGCCGATGCCCTCTGTCGCGAGCTGCAACTCATAGAAGCGCAACGCCAGGACTCCGTTTTGCAGGTAACAAAAAGGCGGCGCATTGGCGACGAAACGTACCGGTTGGAAGGATCCACTAGGACCCACCAGGTTGATCTCACCGGTCAGCTCCGAGAAAGCCGTGACCGTAGGCTCGTCGTTGACTGTGCCCACGCGTCCACAACCGAACGAGCCCTGGACCCGGCCGCGCTCCTCGGGGACACAACGGCTCACCCGAAGATCGCAGATCTGTCCGAAGTCGCACTCCCGCGTGCTCTCGCAGCCGACAGTTGCCGCAGGAAGATCCTCCCCACAGCTCATGAGCGCGACCGATGAGAATAGCAGCGCGGTGGTTCTGCGCACGGTTACTCCTCCGAGGCCGGTTCTGTTGGCGCGCCGGGGATGGCGATGGAGCCGCCAATCAGCACCAGCAAGGTGTGGGTATTGAAATCGGTTTCAGCGAGGAGGGAGGCCGCGTCAGTGCGGGAGTCGGGCACGAGAATACGCGCGGCGCTGTATTGGTACGACAGGCCGAGCGACGTTTCGACCAAGCCCAACATCAGCCCGATGCCAGTGCTGAAGCCAAAGATGTCTCCAGTCGCGGTGTATTCACCGTCGTTGTCGACGTCGAGCTCGATGGGTGAAAATGCGGTGAACATCCCGGCACGCCAAGCAAGGGTCGGCGAAAGCCAGAGCTCCCCACCCAACGCGACGTCGAACACGGCATTGGTCGATGCAGTCGAGGTCGCCGCTCGCACAGCGCCACGGACGATTTCGCCCTCGGCGCGTTGGTTGATGCGCGCGCGCAGGTCGGCGGTCGATGCTTCATCGAGGGCCGCGGTGTAGGTGCCGTCGAGGGCAACGGAGAACGAGCCCGGCACCTCGTACGCCAAACCAGCACCGACCCGCAGGGGTGAGCGCCTGGTGACGTTGCCGGAGATCGCCACCTCTCTGCTGCTCGCTGTGCCAAGGATGTCGCTGCGCACCGACTCGGTCACTTCGACGGAGCCGCTGTGGAGCACTGACGGGGTTGCGAGGCTTACACCCACCCAGCCATGTTCGATGATTTGCGCTTGGGCGCCCAAGCGCGCCCACGCCGACAACGCCTTGGTCGAGCCAACGCTGGAGCGCGCCTCGTTCAATTGTAGAGCGCCGTTCGAGCCGTAGTAATTACGCGTCGAGACACTCGCGAGGGTCTCTTCGTGGTAGCGAGCGAACACCGTCACGCCGAGGCGGAGCCTGTCACTGAGAGCGGTCGCGTAGCTCGCTCCGGCGTTGTACTCGGTGGTGGTCGCGGTGAAACCGCGGTCATCACTATCGGCGCCGATGATCGCCGGCAACGTCGCGCGATAGCTGCCTTGGATCGTGTAACGCCCAGCGTAGGGGATGCTCAGCGACAGGGCGAGCTTGTGCCTGCGGCTACCCCGCTCGCCAAGGTTGAACACGTACATGATCGAGCTCGGCACCTGCAGCACCGACGAGCCCGACTGGCGGTTCTCCGTCACGATCGCTTCGGTGTCATAGGAGTTTAGGAAGAATGGATCGAGCCGAAAACGGTTGATGCCGTAGATACTCGCGCTGAGGCTCACGAGGCTGTCCGGCACCGCCGCCAAACCCGCCGGGTTGAGGTAGGGCATGGCCGAATCGTGGCCTGCGGCGATCGCCGCACCGCCCATTTGCGCGGTGCGTTCGCCGAGTGGAATGATCTGCGCCGCGGCCCGGTTGGCGACGAGCGTGACGGCGAGCGCCGCAAACATGGCTAGCGTGCGAACTGACATTGGCAAGCGAGTACGGGCGGGACTTAGCAACCGATATGAGAGCGTGGCAAGTGAACCCCGGTTTCGGAATGACGCCTTGCCGTACTTTCGCGCCGCTCGGGGCCGCGCGTTTTTTTCGCGCAGCGACTGTCGGAAACGATGGAGCTCGTACGCTATACCGGCAGAGCACCCACGGTGGGCTGCTCGTGAACTGAAATGGGTATCGCCATGAGCAAGAAGTTTCTCCTGATCTACCGCACCCCCATGAGCACCGAGCAAAAGGCCCCATCGCCTGCCGAGATGCAGGCCATCCTCGCGGAGTGGGGCAAGTGGAAAGCTCGTTTTCCTCAGATCCTCGACATGGGGGACGGTCTCCTCCCGACGGGCAGGCGCATCGCGGGCGGCGCGGTGACCGATGGTCCGAACGTTGAATCGAAGGAGATCGTCTCCGGCTATTCCATCGTCGGCGCTCAAAGCTACGACGAGGCACTCAAGGTTGCCCACGCCTGTCCGATTCTCTTCGCCCCGGGAGCCAGTATCGAGCTACGGGAGCTCGCTGGGTACTAGCAGTGACTGAAACGGTCCATGGCGCGCTCACGCTCGTGCTGCGACACGAGTACGGGCGCGTTATGGCCGCGCTGATTCGCAGGTTCGGTGGAGCACGGCTTGCGATCGTCGAAGACGCTTTGAGCCAGGCGATGCTCGAGGCCCTGAGCGCTTGGACGACGCGCGGGCCACCCCCTTCGCCGCGTGCGTGGTTGCATCGGGCTGCCTACCACCGCGTCGTCGACGAGCTTCGTCGGACGCGACGACACGAACCTCTGCTCGCGCAAGAAGCGGAAACACATGAGGTCGAGCCTTCACTGAGTGACGACGTCCATGACGACGAGCTTCGCGCGCTCTATGCGTGCGCCAACCAGTCGATCCCACTGCCATCGCAGTTGGTGTTCGCATTGCGCACCCTCGCTGGCTTCTCCACGCGCGAAATCGCGGTGCGCCTCGTGACCACTGAAGACAACGTGCAGAAGCGTTTCGAACGAGCCCGTGACGCGTTCTCGACCATCGATATCGGGGCCGAGCTCGGGGGCGACGCGCTGCGCGAGCGAAACGACGCTGTGCTCCGCATGCTCTATGTCATGTTTACGGAGGGCTACTTCGCGTCGAGTGGCGAGAAGCTACTCAAGCTCGAGCTCTGTCGGGAAGCGATTCGCCTTACCTCTTTCGTGACGAAACACGCGCAGCTCTGCTCGAGCAACGCACTGGCACTCTTGTCGCTCATGCATTTGCACCATGCACGGCGAGACGCCCGCGTCGACGAAGACGGTCGGCCGGTCTTGCTCGAAGACCAGGATCGGACGCGCTATCACGTCGACGAGCTGGGCCATGGTCTCGCGCTACTCCAGCAGGCGAGCACGACAGACGCGGGCGACACCAGATTGCCGTCGGTGTGGCACCTCGAAGCGGCGATCGCGGCCGAGCACGCTTTCGCTCCAAGCTTTGCGGAGACGCGCTGGGGCGTGATTGTGGGGATCTACGATCGTCTTGCGGCGCTCGACGCGTCGCCACTGCACGCGCTCCACGCGGCGGTCGCGGCCTCTTACGCCCAGGGACCGGAGGCCGGTCTTGCGCGCCTCCGTCAGATGCAGCCGCCGACATGGCTCACCGGCTCGCACCTTTGGCTGGCGACACACGCCGACCTCAATGCACGGGCGGGGCGTATCGAGCTAGCGCGAGATTTCTACGACAAGGCGATCGCGCTCGCGCCGCCGCTCGAGCGCGATGTGCTGACTCGGCGAAGAGATTGCAGGCTCTCCGGATAGCCACTCCCCTCGCGTCCGGAGTCGAGTGCGGCATACACCCACATGGCCTCGCGTCATGCCCATGCGATGGCGCGACGGCCCGTCAGACTGTCAGCGCACCCCAGCCACCAGGGTCGGGAGCCGCTCTGTACCATCCATAGAGGTCGGCGTCGCCGCACCCCTATGAGCACGGGCCGTGCCCGCTCAGCATGCACGACCCGAGCGTTTCCCGAGGTGGCGTCCATGGCCATGCAGGTAACATCTCCCACCGGTGACAGCTTCACTGTCGACGATAGCAACCAGGTCTACGACGCGAACAACAACCTGATTGGCCACGTCGACGGCAGCTCAGGGACGTACATCGCCAACGACGGCGGGTCGGTCGCCGTATCGGACCTCGCCCAGCAAGGGTGGGTCTTCGAGGACACTTTCGTTGCCTCTCAAGGAGCCAACGTCGGTCACGACGGCGAAGACCAGGCGCTTGCGGTCCTTCCGATCGTTGACGGCGAGCCCGTAGGTGCGTCCGGGAGTAATCAAGAGGGCGCAGGGGGTGCGACGGGCGAAGCCGGCGGCGGCAGTGCGGCACCGGTCTACTTCGGCGTGGGCGATCAGGGCGCGGTAGGAACAGAGAGCGTCGGCGGCGTGGCACAGACGGCCGAGCAGGAGCTCGCCGATGCCGCGCTCGTCTTCGTGACGCAGACCGTCGATGAGACGCACTGGGTCGGCAACGATGAGCTCGCGCGCCAGGAAGTCGTCCCGGTTGAGCGTACGGTCCCCATGACGATCGTCCAGGCGGCCGAGACGCTCGGACTTTCGGCTGAAGAGATCGTCGCGTACGAAACAGTCAACGCCGCGTACCTCATGCCCGACGGTGCGGTCGGCAGCGCGGAGCAGTACGCCGAGGCGACGGGCAGGCCCGCCACCGCCGCTGAACGCGCATACATCGTGTTTCCCGAGCGGACAGAGTTCGGGGTGGACAACACAACCACCATCCCGGCGGTCTATGGCACGGGCCAACAACATCTCGACGCCGTCTACGACTCTGGCGTCTATGACTTTCTCCCCGCGGACATCGTCGACCGCGCGCAGGCGAGCACCCAGGGGCATCCGTTGCTCGCCTCGTCGGACCAGGTCTCGACGGTCGCCGAGCATCTCGACGAGCAGTCGCTCATCTTCGTGACGCGCACGGTAACGGAGCTCGACACCAGCAACGACATGCCCATCGCGCGCGAGGTCGAGAAGGACTTCGCGGTGCCGGTGGCGCAGGCGATGGTGGAGCTCGGCCTCAGCGGTGACGTGGCCGAGACCTACATCGAGGCGCGCTCGGCCTATGTCCTTTTGGACGGGTCGGTCGGCGACGCCGCCGCGTTCATGCGGGATCAAGGCCGGGTGCCCACGGACGCCGACCGCGCCTTCATCGTCCAACCTGCAAGCTCCGGAGAAACCGAGTCCGGTAGCTGGTCGACACCGGAGGTCTACGGCAACGAGGAGCGGTACCTCCAAGCCATCGGCCTGCCCAAGGACGTGGCTCGCGACGCCACCATCGCCTTCAACGCGTCGTGGTCGGGAGGCGGTGATGCCTACCAGGGCGAGACCGTCCGCACGTTCGACAGCACCACGACCATGCCGATGCAGGCCTACGCGGCGGTCGTCGATGATTCGCTGGCCGGCGGCTGGGTGCAGATCGGCGACAAGGGTCCACTCGGGGAGGAGCTCGAGAAGATCCTCGAAGGGTTCTACGAGCAATACGGCGCGACGACACCCGAGCAGCAGGACGTCATCAAGAACGCGCTGTTCCGCTACGACGACCGCTTCGGGGTGATCGCGAACGCGGGCATCGTCGCCTCCGCCGTTGAGATGAACGAGGCACGGCGCCAGGGCTTCTTCGAGAACGGGCTGGGTCGCGCCATCGTTACGGCCGTCGCCTACTACTACACCGGCCCCATGGGCGCCGCGGTGACCGCCACGGGTTTCGCGCTTGCCGACGGCGCCTCGTTGGGGAAGGCGCTCCTCGCGGGTGTGGCGAGTTACTACGGCAGCCAGATCGGCGCGAACGTCGGCCAATGGGCGGTGGGGTTGTTGCCCGCAGGCACGGACGCCGTGGTTTCTTCGGCCGTGCGCAACGCGTTCGCCAACGCCAGCTCTTCGGCGTTCAATCAGGTGCTCCTCACTGGCAACCTCGACGCCGATACCCTCCTCAAGGCGTTCGTCTCGGGTGGCGTCTCCGGCGGCAGCGCCGAGCTGTTGGGCTCTAGCGGCTACTTGGCGCAGCTCAACGATAGCCTGGGCCTCCGCGCCGGCACCCTGGAGCGCTTGGTGGGTGACCAGGTGGGTCGCGTTGCGACCGGCGACGACCCGAGCCTCGAGAGCCTCATCACGAGCCTTGGCGCGGCGCTGCACAGGCCCGGCACCACGAACACGAGCGACACCAGGGTCGCGTTGTTCAACGCCGACGGCACCCCGGTACTCACCGGCGGTGGCGGCGACTTGCGCGCCCTCGTGGGTGCCGACGGCGAGTTGATCACTGGCGCAACGGGCACCGCGTCGGTGCCAGGGCTCGATGGCTTGCTCGCGCAAGCAGAGAGCTCCCTGTTCCGCGTCAGTGTCCAGCTCGCCGGCGAAGATTCACTGTCGGGCCAAGTCAGCCTGCGACGCGTTTCTGGTCCTGACGGTGACGAAGCCGTCGCGCTGTTGCCGATGCACTTGTTCCGCGGCGGAACGGGGCAGCTTCTGACGACGAGCGACGGCGCGAGTCTGGAGCTCACCGCCGACAACGTCACGGTGACGATCGACGGGCCGAATGGCCCAGTGACCCTGTCGCTCGACTCGCTGCGCGCCGGGATGATCGTTGGAGCCGACGGACAGCTCACTGTCGATGCAAATGGCACCGACTACGTGGCCATTCCGCTCAACGCCGCGAGCCTGACGGCCGCGGGTACCTCGCTCGACGCTCTTGCGGGCATCGCGAACAGGCCCCTCGCGACCGGCGAGACCGTGGTGCAGGTCGTCACCGACCCCGACGGAACCAGGCGCATGGTTGAAGGGGTCGTGATGCGCGCTCCAGGCGGCAACGCGATCATTCTTAGCCCCGACGGCGCGGCCTTGGACGAGGGCTCGAGCGGTGCCGACGTGTACGTGCTGCGCGATGGTAAGTACGAGTTCGCGGGCCAGCGTATGGGCACGGTCCTCACTCCCGACGGGCAGGCGGGGTTGAGCTCGGTCACGCAGTTCGTGGCCGATGGCAACTTGGGCTTCCTCACGATTGGCGACGCGGCGCTGACCGACCTTAGGGACCAGCTTGGTGGCGACGGCGTTCTTCTCGAGGAGGGCGCTTGGGATCTCTTGAAGGGTAAGCTCGTGGTCGCGGCTGGTGCGCTGTCGGGCGCCCTGAGCTCGGCGAAGGCGTCGCTCGACGCAGCTGGCGCGAGGACAGCCGCGGAGATCGCCGACAGGGATCGCACGGCGGCGGCGCTCTTCTCGCTCCTCGAGAGCGGCAAGAATGCCGACGGCTCGAACATGACGATGCTGCAACGTCTGGACACGCTGGGTCAGCTGATGGCGACCACCGCGGTTCCCGACGTCGTCATCGCCGTGAAGAACAATCCGGTTCTGAACTTCCTGTTCAAGGAGGTGATTCTCCCGCTCAACGACAGTTACCGTTTGGCGAATGGCGTTGACCCGAACACCGGCGCACAGCTCAGTGCCGTCGATCGTGGCGTATCCGCCGTCATGGTCGCATTTGGCGCGTTGTCGACGATCCCCAAGGGTCTCGCACGTTTCGGCGAGGCGGTGGTGAAGTCGGCGTTCGAGATTCAGGGCGCGTTCCGCGTCGGCTCCGAGGTTGCGCCGCTCGCGGACGATGCAGCTGCGGCCACGTTGCGCGCCGCGAGCGGCGGCTCTCCGCTCTATCTGTCGGTGGCTGAACAGGCGAACGAGTTGGCCCGCCTCACAGCGCGCGGCGAAAGTGTCGCGACCGGTACCACCACGGCCACGACAACGGTGGCCACCGACGTGGGCCGCGCTGCGATCGACGCGTCGAGCCTGTCGCCGATTGGCCGAGAGGCGATGGAGATCGGTGGGGAGGCCTTCGGTATCAGCGAAGCCGACTTCCTCAGGGCGGTGGGCTCCGGGAAAGCCCCCGAGCAGGTGCTCATCGACGCCCTTGCTCGCAATGGCGCGAGCGAAGACGTGCTCGCCGCGCTGCGCCACGCCGACGCCGCAACCGTCAACAACGTCGCCTTGGAGATGGGACTGCCTGAGCAGCTGGCGCGTCTGTCGAACGAGACGGACCCCGTTCTGCGCCAGGCCAAGTTGGATGCCTTCAACGCCCACGTCTCAGGAGGTGGCACCGGGTCGATCACCGACACGCTCGCGGATCTCGACACCATCTTCCGATATCCCCCCATCGCCAACACCGGCGTGAACTTGAACAGGGGCACCGGTGGTACGAGCGACATTTGGGTGGCGAACGACGGGACGGTCGTGAAGACGCCGATGGGTCTCGGCAACGTGAAGGACATGACCGACTACAATGCCCAGAAGGCGCTCGAAGCGTTCGGCGGTCCCAAGGTCGGCGACTTCGTGCGCATCGAGGTCGACGGACAGTGGAAGATTGGCTTCACGCTCGAGCGCGTCGATGGGATCGACCTCTTGAGCGCCGAGCGGGCCTTGGCGTCCAACGGGGCCCTGCCGTTCCCCGTCACCGAGCAGCACCTCAAGGCTGTCAGCGATTTCTTCGAGCAAGTGCGCGCTACCGGCAGATATCTCGGCGACGTGCAGCCTGGTGACTTCATGCTCACCCCAGACGGTCGGATCGTTCCCCTCGACATGATGCTTGGCACCGGCGCGGGCGCGAGCATGGCGGCAGACGAGGCGGCGATGCTCGATCGCGTCCGGGCACTCATGCCCAAGACCATGACCCTGGTCGAGAACGTCCCTCCTCCAGTGGGCACCGTTTTCGAGGGCTCCTTCAGCGTTGCGATCATGGGGCCGACGGGTGTCACCAAGACGCTCCTTCCCGAGGCGTTCGCCGCGGGCACCGACCTCTCGACGGTGGCGGCCGAGCAAGTGCTGGCGCACGCGCTGCTGCGCGAGGGCGGATTCGCCGAAGTCGTCACCGCTCGCCTGGGTACGCAGGCCGGTACGCTCGTGACGCCTTACGCCCAGGGAACGCTGTTCTCGCAACTGCCTGTCGAGTTGCAGACCGAGGCATGGGCGCTCGCCAATGCGCGCGCGCAGGCGTACCAGGCGCACCTCGACAGCGTAGCTCCGGGTCGCTTCGTGGTCGACAACAACGCCGAGAACTTCACCTACGTGATGAACAACGGGCGGCTCGAGATCCGCGCGAACTTCGACCCTGTGGGCCCCGGCAACCAGTCCGTGCTGGAGTCGCGCACCCCGGCGGGCGACCTCCCGCCCCTCGATTTTCCCGGCTCGTAGAAGCGCAGTGGCGTTGGCACGTCGTATCGAGCTGGCGCGAGATCTCTACGACACGGCGATCGGCGGGCGCGACGACGGCGCGCGCTTCATGGTATCGTTCGCATTGATGCGCGTCGCGGCCATCGGCAGCTTCACTGGCATGTTCGCAGGGTCCCCGCTGCCGCCCGCGGAGCGTAAGCTGCGACTTGCAAGCATCGCCGGTATGGCCATCGCTCTTGGCGCGAATCCCCAAAATGCGCGGAGTGTGGCCGAACAGTTCGTCGCGACCTTCGGTGACAAGGTGTTCGGGCGCTCACTTTTTGGCAAAGAGCGCCGCGACCTACCGCCAGACGTGAATCAGGAAATCGAGCAACTCGGCCGTCTTCTCCTCGCGGGCGCCTCGCAACACATTGCCTACCCGGTGGGCTGCTGGGCCGTCGCCCTCGCCCACGAGGCGCTCGACGGCAGTCACTTCCGCTATGTACAGACCTGGGTTGGACAAATCGCGGGAACGCGCGAGGCTTCCGAAGCCTTCGCCAAATACGTCCGCGAAAACGGCTGACCGCGTTCTGTCACCACGCGCTTCAGGGTGTGCGCGTCACGGGAGGCGTTCGTTGTGTAAGGCTGCGAAAGTGCATCGCAAGTCTCCAGGCGACGCCAAGCCAGGTGATCAAGAAGGCAACGATCAGGGGAACGACCGCGACGGCGCCCAGAGCCAAGAGCAGCAACGACACCCCCCCCTTGGCGGTTCGATAGACCAGCACGTCGACGATCGCCTTGCCCTGGGCGCGTTCCGCGTAAGGCAGCGGGATGTAGAGCAGCTCTTTGGTGGCACGCAGCAAGGAGTAGTCGAGGGCTTTGCTGGCCACCTTGGCGCAGGCCATGGTGGCAAAAACCGGAACCACGACCGCCCCCGCGTACGCCGCGCCCAACACCAACGGGATCAAGATGAGTGTTGCCGAAACGCCGAGGTAACGAATGAACAAGCCGCTCGCGAGCTGCAGGATGACCTCGAATACCGAGATGAGGCCGTACACCTGGCCGACGACGTTCGTGCGCTCATCGAGGTTTGGGTAGGCCTGGGCGACGCTCGCGTTGAACTGGTAGTCGATGAGGGTGAGCACGAGCTGAACGACGCCAACGAGTGCGACAATCAGCAAAAGGTAGCGGCTCCCCAAGACCCGCCGGAAGCCTTCAGTGACATCAGCGGGGCGCTGTCCGCTCGGGCGCACAGCGCCCCGCATGGCGAGCGCGGATGCGCCCCCCGTTAACAAGAGCACCGGCACCACCAACCACAACGCGTTGAGCGTGCCGATCTGTTTGGCAAGAGGTCCGACCCCGAAGTTGCCCACGAGTCCGCCGCACGCCCCGCTCGCCAGGAACATGCCGTAAATCCAGCGCGCGGTCTCCAGGGCGTAGTGCGCGTTGGCGAAGGTCCAGAAGACCTCGACTAGCACCACGATGTACACGTCTTTCCAAACGTAGAGGGCGAACGCCGCCGGCCCAGGCGCGACACGCGCAAGCAGCAAGAGCCCCATCAGGACGCCGACGGAGACGAACGCGCAGATCGCAAACAACCGCCCTAGGTCGACGTTCGCCGAGTAGCGATTGTAGATCGATGTGACCGCAAAAGCGGTCAACGCCACGACGATCCAGGCCCATGGCAGGCGTTGGGATCCACAGTGCTCGAGGAAATACGACTCACTCGCTGGTCGCGCGACCGCGTAGCCCGCCATCTGCACGAAACCAAGCCCGCATAGGCCGCCGAAGATCTTCCAGTCGACCTTCAACTACGGCAACGCTCCGTCATTCACATCGAAGCCTGAACGGGCGCTCGCGACCTGCTCGAGATCGACCGCCTCGAAGTCGGAGGTGCTAAGGTCTTGCACCGTGTCGAAGATGTCGTCGTCCCAGTCCGCTGACGGCGCGCCGGTGATATACATGTCGCTGCCACCGTCCGCGACGTACATCCCGTAGCGTTGCAGCGCCACCATGATGGCACGCGCTTGCACGCTCGCGGTCGCCGGGATCTGGTAGCTCGCCTTCAAGCGAAAGAGCTGACCCATGGGCGGCAAGGCGTCGCTCGTGGTGCCATTGTTCGTGAGGTGCCGCGCTGGCCAGGTGTAAGCACGTCGGATCTTGTTGCTGTTGATGGTGAAACGAAACGCGTGCTTGATTTCGCCGCTCGACGCTTCGTCTTCGCGTACGAGCAGCGGCAAGATCGGAAAGCCAGCGGCATCGGCGGAGGTCCAGCCAGCGGGACGCAGCGCCGTGGAGGCAAGGTCGAAATAGGCCGTCCACGTCGAGCGCCATCCGGAAGGCAGGAGGTACATGTTGCCGAGCTCCCACAGCGCGCAGCTGTCGCGATCCAGAAGCAACACGTGATGGTCGCCGTAGATTGATGTGTCCGACGCGATGCCCCCCTCGACGATGACGTCTGGCGGAATGGGATACGAGGCGTTTGCCAAAGCGGACCCTGTACAGGGCGAGTGCACACCGCGCGCGGCATCGCCGCAGTCACTTTCTTCGGCGGTCTCGGGGTCGTCGTAGTCGACCTGCGTCCAGGTCAGGGCGTTCCCGTTCACGACGTTGTAGGGAATACCGTAGAAGTCATCCTCGCTCTGATTGGTCTGCGTGCCGAGGTCCAAGTGGACCCTGCGCTCACCAATGGTGGCGATGAACGCATCGGAGCGTGGGTGAACACGCAGCCCATCGATGCGGCTGTTGAACACGTGGTTGCCGGGGAGGACGGGGCATCCGGCGAGCCGCGGGCCATCCTCGGGGCCATTGGGATTGGGCGTTTCGTCGTCTGGACCAGCCTGCGGATCGTCGGAGCCACAGCTCGTCGCCGCGAGCATCGCCAGCACCATCAGTTTGTCGAGACGCATGGCTGCACAGTGTCCGCCCGACGCGAACGATGCGCAAGCGCGCTGCCACACAAGGCGACGGGTGGGGTCGCGGGAAACGGTTTCGGACGCGGAGCGATGGGCGTGCCGAGAACGCTTTCCACGAAAACACGCGCGGTGTGATGCAGCGCACAAGCAGGGTGGTCGAGCCTGGTGTACACGCAGACATGGCCATCGCCGTCCTGCTCGTTGCCGTCCTGGCGACGCCTCCAGCCGAGCGTGTTCTCGTCGTTCACACGCCGAGTGGAGACATCACCGCTCGTCAAGCTGGCCTGTTCGAAGCACACCTGCGCATCGAGCTGTCGAAGCATCAAGGTCTCGAGGTTGCACGGAAGGCGCCCTCGGAGACCTCGACCAACGACGCGTCGTGCGTCGAGATGCCCACGTGCCTTGCGCAGCTCGCCAAGGGTGTTGGTGCCGACATCGTAGTGTTCGCCCGCACCGCGCGCCTAGCGGGCGATAGCGTCGTCACCATGAAGCGCTTGCGCATCCTCACAGGCGAAATCGAACAGACATCGACGCGCTCGATCGAAGGTGGCGATGGTCAACAGATGCTCATCGCCATCGGTCCGATGGTGACCGAGCTATTCCCCGAGCGCCCCATCATCTCGGGGGCGATGACGGGTGTCACCCGTGACGACGTCGTACGTTGGACGCCCCCACCGGTGAAGCCTTGGATGTTCTGGACCGCCGCTGGGGCCACGGCAGTGAGTGCCGGTTGTTTGGCGTTCTTCGTCATCAAGAATAACCAAGCCGAAGACCAGTGGAACGACGTCGTCAACGCTGGCGATCCTGCGGGTGTGCCGGGCGACGTGCTGGTGAAGATCGGCGACGACGCCAAGCGCTGGAACGACCGCGCCAACGTCGCGATCGGCACGACGATTGGGCTCGGGGTGACGACTGCGATCTTGGGCTACTTCACGGACTGGGGACGCGAACGCGACACCGCGCTGTTGTTCGGGCCGAACGGCGCGGGGCTCAAGACCTCGTTCTGAGGTGCTCGCGGCGACCCGCTGCGGCGCTCAGCGGATCGCGATGGTGCCCCGGAACATTTCCATGCCGCAGGTGAACTCGACGACACCTGCTTTGTCGGGTGTGAAGCTCACCTCGACGGGCTGATTGACCGGCAGAGCTTTCTTCACCTTCTGCGAAGGGATGAGCAGCTCTTCGAGGCACTCCGAGGTGGTCGTACGCGTGAACACCAGCGTCAAAGGCTGCCCCGCTTTGACCTCGATCGCGGACGGCGTGTAGCCCTCGTCGCTCGCGGTGATGGTGACACGCACCGGTTCGAGCGACCCGGGCTCTTGCTTGGCGCAGGCGGCCAGCGCCAGCGCCATCACGGTGAATGCCCAGCCTCTCATCGATTCAGCCAACTCGCGAAGGCGTCGAAGCTGTGGTCGCGCTGCAAGAAGTCATGCACGATGACGTCTGCGTCACGCGAGCCGCCGCTCTCGAGGATGATGTTGCGGTAACGCTTGGCCGGCTCCGGGTTGAACATGCCTTGCTTTTCGAAGACGCTGAAGAGGTCTTTGGCGATCGCGAGCGACCACATGTACGTGTAGTAGATCGCCGAATATCCCTCGAGATGACCGAAGCTGTACTGGAAGTACGTGTCGTCCACGTACGCGTACGGGCTGTACTTCTTCTGCAGCTCCTTGACCTGGGCGGTCGTGTCGAGGCCCTTCGGGTCGCGGTTGTAGTAGGCGAGCGAAAGCGCCGCGTAGAACATCTGATGACGCGTCGCTGTGCCTTTGCCGAAGTCGCGCGCGGCCCGCATCTTGGTGACGAGCGCGTCCGGAATGGTCTCGCCGGCTTCGCTGATGGCGAACTTCTTCAGCGCTTCGGGGTTCCAAGCCCACTCCTCGAGCAGCTGCGAGGGCGCCTCGACGAAGTCCCACTCGGTGCGGATGCCCGAGACGCCGATCCAGCGCTGATCGCCACCGAACAAGTGGTGAATGAGATGGCCGAACTCGTGAAAGAAGGTCTCGACGTCGTCATGCTCCATCAAGCCCGCGCTACCGTCGCCACCCGGGAAGTTGCAGACCAGCGCTGCCTCGGGCACCTGTTTGTCGCGAACGCCGCCGCGAATGGGGAACGCGGCTGCGTGTTTGTACTTGTTCTCGCGCGGATGCATGTCGAGGAAGAAACGGCCCAAGAGCTTGTCGCCGCTTTTCATCTCGTAGGCCTCGACGCTCGGGTGCCAGACATCGGCGTTCGCGACTTTGGCGAACTGCACGCCGAACATGGCGCTCATCGTCTCGAGCACGCCCGTGCGGACACGGTCGTACGGGAAATACTTGCGCACCTCCTGCGAGTCGAACTTGTAGCTGTCGCGGCGCACCAGCTCTTCAGCGTAGGTCTTTTGCCAGTCGCCCACTGTCTTCAGCTTTGGGTCGTCCTTCTGCAGACGCTGAAGTAACTGGTCGAGCTCCTTCTTGGCGCGCGGCTCGGCGAGCTTGTTGACCTTGTCGATGAAGGCCTGGGCGGCCTCCGCCGTTTTGATCATCTTGTCTTCGGTGATGTAGTGCGCCCAGTTCTTGTAGCCGAGGAGCTTGGCAAGCTGGTGGCGCTTGGCGAGCAGATCGGACAGCACCTTGTCGTTGGCGGGATAACCACGCTGGCGATTGACGACGTAAAGCTCTTTGCGACGCTTGTCGTTTTTAGCGTACGTCATGAACGGCAAGTAGTCGGGATAGTCGGTGGTGACGGTGATCTTGCCGTCGTCGCCTGGCTTGTGCGCGTCGATGTAGTCTTGCGGTAAGCCTTCGAGCTCGGCGGCCGAGTCGAGCTTGATGCTGCGTACATCTTCGTTGATGTTCTTCGAGAACTGCTGGCCGGTCACGACGAGCTCTTCGTTGAGCTTGCGCACCTGGTCGCGGGTGGCCTCGTCTTTGTCGACACCAGCGCGGCGGAAGTCGCGCAGGCTGTGCTCGACGTAGCGCTTGGTGACGGCGTCTTCGGCACCGACATCCATTGCTGCGAGCGCGTCGTAAAGCGGCCGCGACAGTGACAGATCGGTAGCGAGCTTCGAGAAGTCTTGCTCGCACTTGTCGGCGATGGCGCGCACGCCAGCGTCCGGATGGACGTTGCGCATGAGACCCGCCTCGTTGCTTGCGCGATCGATGATGACCAGCAACGCGTTGAGCGGCTCGAGGACACTCGCGACCGTGGCCTTGCCTGCCTTCTCGCGTTGCTCGAGCGCTATGAACGCGTTGCGCGCGGCGGTCAGGTCCTCTTCGCAGCGTTTTTCGTAGTGCGTTGCAGTCTTGCTGGGTTCGCTCACCGATTCTCCCTGCGCGGTCGCCGCTCCGACGGCGGCGGGTGCATCACCTTTGCGACCACCGCAGGCCGCCAAGGTCAAGGAGAAGATAGAAAGACCGAAGAAAAACGCCCGTGCGGCGCGGCTAGGCGGCAGCGCGCCTCCAGTGTTTCGCGGGCACGCGCATGTCGAAAAGAGCGAGTAGGTGACCATGGTCGGCGTGTCTATCTGGATGTCCGTACCAAAGGCGAGTCCTCACGCGGGAGTTGGCCATTCGGGCGCGTGGCGGCCCGGTTCGACCTGTCGCGGTGGCAGCGCTGCCATACTTACAGCCTACGTCGGTATCCAAGCAGGGTGCGCGGGGAGAAGGTTAGCGCAACCAGCTCGTCGGGTCCCGAGCTCGCGCCCGTGACACAAGGAAATCCAGCTCATGCAAGTACGGTCACCCACAGGCGAAACGTATACCGTCGCCGATGACAACACTGTCTACGACGCCAACAATACGGCCATCGGCTACGTCGACCCCAGCTCTGGGTCCTATGTCGCCAACGACGGTGCTTCGGTTTCGCTTGCCGAGCTTGCGACTCAGGGCTTCCTGTTTTCGGACTCCTACGACGTGTCAGGCGGTGCCGACAGCGAGGCAGTGGGCCTCGCGGTCCTGCCAGTGGGCGATGAGCCCGCGAGCGTTGGCAGCCCTACCGTCTTCGAAGCGCCGGAGGGTGGCGGTGCCCAAGCCGCTGCGATGGCGACCGACCTGCTCGACCCGTCGTTCGTTCCCGAGAATGCAACGCTCGCGCAAATCGCGGCGCAGGCGCTCGACGGTCTCGCGACCGCCTACACCCCTGAAACCGCGGATCAGCTCGATGGCGCTTTGAATCACTGGTTGGGCGTCGGGCAACACGTCCTCGACGCGGGCACTTGGGTCGACCCGACGTCATCGCAATCCCCCGGCTCCGATGCGGCTAGCTCAGGCGAGTCGGATGGCATGAGCGAAGCCGAGCGGGCGCGACGCGCGAGCTATGCCGCGCTGGGCATGAGCCCTGAGCAAATCGACGCCGAATACGAGCGGATGCGCGCCTCGTTCGCGTCTATTGGCATCGACATCGACGACGTTCGCATGGCGGCTTCAGCGCCCGGCAGATCGGCGCTCGATTGGGCCGAAGAAACTCTCGCCGCGAACTCTACGAACGTCGAGGGCATCGTCGGTGTGCGCATGGATAGCGGCATTGCGTCGTTGCAGGCGGCGGCCGCCGACCGAGTCGGTGGCTTTGGCCAGGCGCCCGGCGCAGGCTACCTCCAATCGTCTTTGGGCTACGGGTCGTACGACGCCGAAGAAGGCGAAGCCGCCGCGACCGAGCGGCCGGGTAGCGGCCAGTCCGCGATGACGGTCGAGGAAATGATCGAGCAGATGAGCCCCGCCCCCATGTATTCACCTATCGAGATCGCGGTCGGCGATCTCTATGCCGAATACACGATGCGCGACCTGCCTCTGTATTGCTTCGAATACTCGGAACGCCTGCGTGATCAGCTTGCGCAAAACGCGCCAGAGTCCAATCCTGTCGTCATCGAATATCCTTCGTCCGAGGAGAACGGCATGAATCACTACGCCGTTCAGATCGACACGGCCGCTGGCCCCATGGTGATCGACGTGACCGCCGACCAGTTCGCCATCCTCAACGGACAAGACCGCGTTGGGCCAGAAATGAAGACACGCGAGCAGATGGAATACGACATGCGCGAGCGCGGCTTCCGTGACGGGCGGGTTGCCGACACCTCGACGCCGCCCGAAGGTGGAAGCTGACAGCACCGACCGGGTCCAGCCTGCGCTTTCTCGTCGTCTTCAGTCACAACCGCTTGACGGGCGTGACAACGTTCAACTTCACCGTCGCGCAATGGCTCGCCCGTCATGGGCACGAGGTGCATGCACACATCGTCTTTCGCGAGTCGACGATGGATGTCGTCGAGACCCAGATCGCTCGCCACTTTCCAACGACCGTCGGCACCCACCTTCCCGACGTCGCGTACGACGTCGCGCTGGTCTCGGATGGCAAGAGCCTCGCTGCGTGCGGGCCATGGCGGGCTCCTGTGTTGGCATTCGCGCACGGCCTGGGCCCTTTAGCGCACGAATACCAACCCGAAGGCCTCCGCGACGTGCGCCACGTCGTGGCGTTGAGCCCGTTCATGACCCGTTACTACGCAGCACGCCTCCCGGGGCATCGCGTCAGCTTTCTCCCCAACGTGATCGACGTGGCGCGCTTCTCATCGCAGAAGCCGCTGCGTGAGGCGGCGCGAACGGCGCTTCTAGCCGATCGCCGCCGAGCGCCCGAATACCTCGAGCGAATCCGTCCGGTGTTTCAGGAACGCGGTGTCGAGCTGGTTCCGGTTGCCGAGCTCGCTTTCGGGATGCCCATCTGGGACATGCACGCGTACTACGGCTACTTCGACCTCGTGCTTGGCTGTGGCCGCTCTGCTTACGAGGCCATGGCTTGCGGTCGCAACGTCGTCGTGCTTGGCGTCAACGGCGGGGATGGTTTCGTGGACCGCGCGAGCTTCGCCGCTGCATTCGATCGCAACTGCTCGGGCTACGGCATACGCAAGCTGCGCTGGGACGATCCGCACTTCGCGTCGCAGCTTGGAGCCGAGATCGACAAGTACTCCGCGCGAGCGGGCAATGATACGCGCGCGCTGGCGGTCGAGCACGTCGACTCCGACCACTTCATGCCTGGATTTCTGGATGCTTGTGCCGCGCTCTGACCCCGCGAACACAGGCGATCACTGGGGTTAGGCAGCTCGCGAGCGGGCGGCGCGGCTAGCACCAGCGCGCCTTCCGCGTTTCGCCTGCACACGCATGTCGAAGAGAGCGAGCAGGTGACCATGATCGGCGTCTCGATCTGGATGTCCAAACCAAAGGTGCGTATTCGAGTCGTCGACTTCGAGCTTCGCTTTGGTGCCCACGTGCACATGCAGCTGATCGATGTTCTGGGCACCGCCCATAAAGATGTACGAGTGGCCAGCGTCGTCCGGCAGCTCGGCGCTGACGTTGACGATCTTCGAACGCAGACTGGCCTCGGTATTGCGGACCGCTTCGCCGGGCGTCCAGTTCTTGTCGCCGATCGAGCCAATCGCGGCGTCTGGGAACTGCTTACCGAGCTCAACCATGCGCTTGTGCCCCGCGAGCTGCTGACCGACGCGCTTCGGGTGCGTGGGGACCTGTGGCGGCTGCCGCTCACCGTATACGGGGTCGGAGCCACCCTTCGAACTGAAGTGGTCGTTGATGAGCACGACCTTCTTGCCGGTCGGCTTGAAGGTCGCGTGGAGCTCGAGTGACTTGCGGGTGTCTTGAAAGGCCGGATCCCCCTCGCCGATACGGCGCAGATTCTTCTCGTCCAGCTCCATGCGGTCTGTGCGCACCAGATAGGCGACGCGAATATTGCCGCCGGGCTCTCCGCCCTCGGCGTTGTTCACCGGAGCGATCTCGACATACGTGTACTTCGGCCCGCCCGCCCTCTCGATGGCGTCGCACAACATCTTGCCCGTGAGCTTGCCGCTCACGTTACCGGTGTCCGCAGGGCCGTCGTCGTCTTGAATCTCTTGGAGCGCGACGATGTCGGGCGACCCGTAGCGTTTGACGATCTTACCTGCGAGCAGGTCGAAGCGCTTGACGCCGTCGGTTGGGTCGAGGTTCTCGCAGTTGACGCTCGCGACCAGCATCTCGGTGTCGCTCGCCTTCAGCGAGGTCTTGAACTCGTAAGCAGGTGCCTCCGTGATGGCGGGCAGCGCGGTCGTTTCGAGCACGAACTGACCGCGATCGTAGGTGAGGATACCGGTCACCTCGCCAGGGATGCGGTCCCCAACCTTGAGCTTTGGGGTTGCCTCGATATCGTCGATGATGTCCGCTCGACCGGACACGACCTTGACCGCGATCGCCTCGGGGTGAACGTCATCGTCCGTCGATGCGATGAGCGTGCCCCGCTTGGTGATGCGGGTGGCGAGACTCCCTCCGTCGGTCACCACGACGAATTTGCCGAACGACGTCGGGCCGACGACGAGCAGGTCCTTGATGGTCACGCGCTCGCCTTCGATGCCCTCGTAGAACTTGATGGCGTCCACTGCCTTGATGTTCGGCTGAACGAGCCCATCTTTGCCGATGCGGCGCGGTGTGCCGACGGCTGCGTCGAGGTTCAACCCGCGGGCGACGATCATCATCGTTAGCCGGCCGGCGAGCTCTGTCGTGGGTTGGTCCTGGGGGCTCGTATCGAACTTGAACTCCTTCACATCGCCCGTCACCGTGACCTTGTCGCCGATGGCGACGTTCGGCATGTCGCGGCCAGTGAACACCCAAACCGCGCGCGAGCCCGGGGCACTCTCGCCCTTCTCTGCCTGCAAGTAGAAGCCCGTGCTGCGGACCGCGGTCACGACCCCGGTGGTTGTCACGCGCTGGCCGTCGAGAGGCGAACGTAAGTCGGCGCCTTGGATCTCGCCGATCGTGACGACCTTGGGCGGATCGAGCCGCCGCGGGCGCGGAGCCGCCTCTGCGCGGGACGGTTCTTGGGACCAGGGGTGCGCGGGCACCCCAGCGGTTTTGACGGGATCCATGGATACACCTCGGGGGGAGGGACGTATCGGCAGGGGTTTTGCGCTGTTGCGACTACGACGCCTGGCGCGGCATCAGGTCTTGGCGGGGACGATCAGGCCACTCGGATTTTGCCGGTAGCCTTCGGGGATGCGACCCTCGAGGGCGGCCGCCGCACCGGCGATGAGATTCGCGCTTCCCAAGTGGGCGGTGATGGCCGTCAACACACCCAGACAAGCGCGCAGCTCCGCGGAGAGCAGGAGGGTCGCCTGCGTCCATGCGCCGCGTCCTGCCGCCTCGACCTTTTCGTTTTCGGCGTACAGCTTACCGTAGACGTCGCCAAGCTCCATGACCGCGTTCTCGAGGGCCTGGTTGGGCGGCGGGGCCTTCGCGGGGGCGGGGTTTGCGGGAATGAGCAGCCGACCACTCTGCGAGGTCACGTAGCTCGTCCCCGTGGGCGCCGGTTGTTGCCCTTGCGCCTCGCTCAGCAATTGCGAAGCCTTCGCTCGGATGGACTGTGCACGGCCTACCAGTGCGTCGATGCTCATTCTCCGTCTTCCTCGGTGGCGGCGGCCCCCGTGGGGATCTGTTTCGGCACGGCGCGCGCACAGTTGTGTTTTTGCTGAGTTCGGCAGTACAGCCCCGGGCGCTCGGGAGGACCGTCACGGTCGTTCGCTTTCTCAGCTATTGCATGCGTCGGGTGCCTCTTGCGTGGGCGCTCGCGTTCGCGTGCGCGGTGGCCTGGGTCTGGTACTGGATGGTGCCCATCCGCCGCCGGGTGGCCCTCGCGAACGTGCGTCGCGCGCTGGGCGATGATGCACCGCACCACGCCATCGTCCGGGGCTGTTTTGCCAATCTGACCATGTTCGCGGCCGAGGCGTTGCGCCTACCCGACCTCACGCGCGAGACGGTCGACGCGCTCGTCGAGTTCCAGGGGCAGGAACATCTCGACGCGGCTTTTGCTTCGGGCCGTGGTGTCGTCGTTGTTTCAGCCCACGTTGGAAACTTCGACCTCTTGGGCTGCGCCGCCGCCCTGCGTGGCACGCCGACCAACGTGGTCTACAAGGCGATTCGCTGGAAGCAGGCGCACGACTTCTTTTTTGAGGCGCGGCGAGGGTCGGGTGTCACGGTCATCCCGCCGAAGGGGTCGGAGAGGCAGATCCTGCGCGCTTTGCGGGCAAATCAGGCCGTCGCCTTCGTCATCGATCAGCACATGCCACGCCACAGGGGTGTGGCTTGTCGCTTCTTTGGGCGCTACGCTTCGACCACGCCCGCGCCGGCTCTGTTTGCCCTGAAGACCGGGGCGGTGGTCCTGCCGGCGTTGATTCGCCGTGTCGGAAATAGCGGACGCCACGTGAGCACCATTTACCCCCCCATCGCCATGGAAGAGCCTCACGAGGACCGCGCCGAAAATCTGCGGCACAACATGCAGCGCCTGAACGACTGGCTCGAGGCCGAGGTGCGCAAGACGCCCGAGCAGTGGTTGTGGCTGCACAAGCGTTGGAAGATCGAACAGAACCTCGCGGAGTGGGGCCTGTGAGCCGCAAGAAGCGCGAGCTTTACTTTTCGGGCGCCCCGGTCGAGCTCGACCCGCGCAAGCCGTTGCCGGGTGAGATGACGCCCGAGCGGCGACGGGCGTTCATCTTCGCCGGCTCACTGGTTGGCTGCTTCTGTCTCGGGTTGGTGCTGGGACTCGCATTGGCCCCCCAAACGCCAGCTGAGATTCTCGCCAAGAGCGAGGCCCTCCAAGAAGAGCTCACTGGCGCCCAGAAGCGCATCACCGACCTCGAGCGCACGCTGCAGTACCGCGAGACCGAGAAGCCCATCAAAGCCGGCAAGCTCCCCGCCGACATCCGCGCGCGCAACCAGCAAGGCATCGATCGCATTGCGGTGATGATGAAGCGCTTCAAGGCGCAGGGTGCTTCGGAGCTCATGGAGTGGTTCGGTAAGCGCTGGAACGAGCTGCTCGACCAACCCGAAAACGAGGACCGTACCGGTCGCCGAGCCGCGACCCTCGCGTTGCTCATCGGTGGCATGGCCGAGAACATGCACCCGCAGGATTTCGTCGAGTGGCAGGCTAGCTTCTTTCGCGGCAACTGGCTCGCGGAGCTCCATTACGACATCGACGGCGACGGGCTACCTGGACCTTCGAGTGCTCGCAACCCCAAAGACGGCTTCGCAAACGTCTCCGTTTGCCAAATCGCCATGGCCCTGAACCAATCGGTCACCGATACGCAGATCTTAGTGACACCCGACATGCGCTGCGATCGTCCTCAATCGCGGATGTCTCTCTTTTTGCAGGGGTCTAGTTTCAAGGACGCCATCGACGAATTCGTGGAGGCGGTGCAGCAAGAAGGCTTCTTGCTGGTTCAGCGCAAAGAAAAGAACGTGCGGTTGATCCTCATCGGCACAAAACGCGGCTAGAAGTCGCCCGCGGCGACTTAGGCGGTGTCTTTTCGCGGCCTCACTGCTACCCTGAGCGTGGTTCGGGGGGTGCGCGGTGCTCTCGATGACGTGGGTTCAGCGCCAGATCGGCAACCGTACTTGGGTTTGACCCGAAAAAACGTCATGACGACAAGCGTTCCTGCTGTCCCGCCACGCCGGGCCGGTCTCAAAGCCTGGGCGGTCAACCAGCGCGACAAGTCGCTGGGGTGGGCGCGCGAGCAACAGACGTCCGGTACCGGCTATCGCAAGAAGGCCGCCGAGACACTGCTCGAGCACGCCGAAATGCTCGCGCAGGGCCGCTCGTTCAGCAGGGTGTACCGCAGCGAGCGCCGTCTTGTCGTCGGCGAGGACGGTCAGTCGTCGATGCGCGACGTCGAGGTCGTGCAAAAGCTGCCTTCGGCGTGTTTCGCCGTCATGGGCACGACGTTCGCGATCGGTTCGTATTTCGCGGTCATCGGCTACGGCTTCGCGCTCCTCGGTGGTGCTGTGTTCGCGGGCATCGCGGCCGGAGCGCGCCTCGCCAAGCGCGATGACATCGCTTGCACGGCCAAACGCATGTCGACGCTCACCGCGATGGCAGCTATTCCTGTCGCAGGGAACGCGTTTCCAACGCTCATTCTGGCGTCGGAGCTCGCGTCCTTCGCCCGCAAGAAGAGCTAGAACACACATTTTCTCATACCATGCGATGCGTTTTGCAGAGGCGCAGGCGCACTGAACGCGCGCGATCCACGAACTGGCGAGAGAGCGATGAGCTTCGACGAGTTTTACGTCCGGTGGAGTCCAACCAGCGTCAAAGGCGCTTTCGATATCGACCATGTGACCCCCCCGGCAGGGGTCAAAGGCTTCGAGCTCAACAAAGGTGAGCCACTCATGCCGCGGTGGGGCGACGGCGGACTCGCCACCCTGCAGGACGGCAACCCCAACAAGCCCGCTATCGCGGACTGCGTACTGAACACCAACGGGCTTCTCTTCGTCTCCGAAAGGCTCAAGACAGCGCTTGCGAGCAACGGCGTGACCCACGTCGAGTACTTGCCGTTCACGCTGACGTGGAACGGAACGCCCATCGGTCTGCCGTACTTCATGGTGAACTGCATCGATCGGCCCGATTGTCTCGACGACGCCGCCTGCGAGACCAAGCCCGACCTCTTGGGCAAGGGCATTGGTGACGTCAAACGCATCGTGATGGCGTCGGACCCGCAGCGAGCGCTTTTTCAGTTCGCTCGCTTTCGGCGCGTCCACATCGCGAGCATGCGCCTCGCCGAAGCTCTCGCCGCGCAGGCCTTTAGTGGCATCTGGTGGTTTGCCCTCTATGACTACGGTGCTTTTCCGGAGGACAAGAAGAACTCCCCGCTCTCCCAACGTATCCGTGCGTTGTCGCTCGAGCACGCCAAGGCCCTGCCACAGCCCATTGCGTCGATCGCCGCGCCTCCGGCACGTAAACGTGCGAGCGCGAAGCAGGTAAAGGCGTGGCTCACCGAAGCGCCAGAGAGTGGAAGCTTCCGTGGCTTGAGCTATCTCGAGGGGGAAGACGAGACTTGGCTCGACGCCTATCACGACAGCCCGAACGACTGGCCGGGGTTCGACCCGAAGCGCTACCGCGCGTTCGCATCAGACGGCCAAGGCAATCACTTCCTGCTCGACCTCGATCAAGGCGGTGCCGTCGTGTTCCTCTCCCATGAGACAGGTTACGGCGAAAAAAGCTTCGAGGTCGTCGCGGCGTCGATGGCGGATTTTGCCGAGCTCATTACGCGCTAGTCGTGCGGGGACAAGCAGGCGCGACGCGGTCGAATGCCTCTGCCCGGAAAAGAGGCCTGGGCGTTAGGGAGCCGGGTTCATGGCGACGGGGTGGAAACCGACCTCGAGCACCGGCCAGCGCGTCGTGAGGATCGTGCGCACGGTCTGCTCGCGGATCTCGAGGTTGCCGTCTGGCGGACGGTTCGCGTCGACCCCGATGAAGAGCACGCGGCCGTCGTACTGCATCTGCGTCATGTCGATACCTCCTGCGTGCAGCGTCGCTTGGACGGGGCGCAGGTAACGCTGGATATCGTGAACGAATTTGGCGCGTTGCAGGCGTGTAAGCTCGGGCACGTCGGCGTGTTTCTGCATGCCCTGACCTACACGCCAGCTGGGCTCGACGGCTGTGCTGACGCGCTCACAGGGCCTGCGCGATCGCGATGAGCTTTGCGACCTTTTCGTCGTTCTTCGAATTTAGGTCCGAGGTGTTGAGCTGAATTTCCGCTTGGCCCTTCGTGAAGAAGAGCGACGCCACGCCGGTGTTGATGATGGTGTAGGCCGAAGGCCCGAGCGTCGTTTGCGCTTGGTAGCCTGTGCTCGTGGTGGCCGTTTCGTGGCGCGACTTGAGGTTCGCCTTCGCCTTGTCCTCGGAGACAACCGTGTTGACGAAGATGTCGAAAGTATGTGTCGGCGTATCCTTCGCAAACTCCATCGAGCCGACGCCGGCCCAGTAGGTGCATCGCGAGTCCCACGTATAGCCGCTCATGCGCGGCTCGAGCTTCTGACGCACTTCGAAACGCAGTCCGGGAAAGGCCGCAGCGAGCTTCTCGGGCGGGAGCAGGGCACAGGCATCGACCGGTGTCACCGTTTTGAGTCGGGCGAGCTCGTCGTCGACTGAAGGCGCGGCCGGAATGACCGCAGTGGTTTGCGCAGCCGGGGTCGTCGTTGGTTCAGACTTCGCGCAGCCGGCAACGCCGATGCCGGCCGCAAGAAGAGCAATCGTGAGCTGGGGAACGATTTTCATGTCAGCCTCGTTTAAATCTTGGCCCCGTGGGGCCTGCTTTTAGTTGTCTGTTGCTTCGCGCGCGATCGAGCTCTTGATGAGATCGTTGATGTCGACCTTCTGCAGACCGACGGCGTTGCCGCCGCCCGGGAGGACGACGATGCGCTTGCCCTGGAGGGCCCGCGCGAGCGCGAGCTTCACGTTGGTGCGACCGCCAGCGCTTGCCATGGCGCGGTTGAGCTCGATGACCCCCTTCGCCTCGGCTTGCTTCTGCGCCATGATCGCTTCGGCTTCCTTCTGCTTCGAGAAGGCGTATGCGTCGGCGGCGAGCTTGGCGCGTTGCGCAGATCCCTGCTCCTGGGCGATCTGCTGCTCGACGTCGCCGCGGGTCTTCTCGAGCGCCGCGACCCAGGCTCCCAGCGCGGCCTCTTTGGCGGACCGATTGGTGTTGACCGACTGGTCGTAGACCTTCTTGTTGACGATGGCTTCCTGGTATTTCGGGTGGAAGCGGTGATCGCCCAGCGTGATGTTTTCGCAGGCAACACCGTAAGCCTTGAGCGCCGCGTTCAGAGTCTCGACGGCCTCTTGGCCCGCCTTGAACTTCTTGTCGGTGTAGATCTCTTCCGAGGTCAGCCCGTTCAAGGCGTCGCGCACCAGCGCACGCGATAGCGGACGTACCACTTTCTCGCGCAGGTCTTCGTCACTTACCGCGACCGCTTTGAGGATGTGGATCGCCTGCTGTGGATCGATGCGGTAAAGCACCGTGACATCGACACCGACGTCGTTGCCGTCGCGCGTCTTGAACTCGACGTCGTCTTGTTCGTCGCGCTGCCCGTTGTTGTTCGAGCGCGTCATGGCGAGCGCCTGGGTCTGTGTGCTGAACGTGTACCAGTCATTTACGAACGGCATGAAGAAGTAGGTGCCGCCCGGAGCGTAAATGGTCTGGTCGACGCCGGTCAGCTTGTTGACGCGCACCCCGACCTCGGTCGAGCCGGTCGAGCGTTGAGCGCAGCCTGTGGCCGCGAAGGCCAGTAACGCCGCAAGTGACGCGGTACGAACGGCGGCGAGGCCGCGGAGAAACGGAATCGTTGTGCGCATCATTCGGCACCAATCATTTTCATCATCGCGTTGATGTTGAGCGGGTTGACGCCGTGGGTCTCGTCGCCGACGACGATGAGGTTGATACCCTCGAGCACCTTCACCATTTCGAGCGCCACGAGGTTCGTGGTGCCGCTCGACGAATACGCCTCGTTGACGAGCGCGGTGCCCTTTGCTTCCGCGATGCGCACCTGCGCGTCGCCCTCGGCCTCCTTCTTGCGCTTGTAGAGGTCGGCCTCGGCGCGGATCTTGGTGACCTCGGCTTCGCCACGCTGGGTCTCGACGTCGACGGAGGCCTGGCCCTCCGATTCAACCTTGCGTCGCTCGGCGTCTTCTTTGGCGGCGTCGCCCTTCGACTTGTTGGTGAAGACGAGCTGGTCTTGCACCTTCCGGTTCTCGATCTGCTCTTGGTAGCCGGCCTCGTAGTAGTACTGACGCACGAGGACGTGGTCGACCTCGATGCCGACGTCCTTGAGGAGCTGGTTCATCTCGTCACGCGCTGCCATGGTGCGCTGGATGCGCCGTGACTCGTGATAGAAATCCTCGGCGAGTAGCTGCCCCAAGTTCTTCTTGAGCGACAGCATCGATTTCGGGATGAGCGCCGCGTCTTCGAAGGTCCGCCCGGGGCCGATTTTCGTCATCACCGCATAGGGGTCGACGATTCTGTAGAGCACCGTGGCGTCGACCTTCACCTTCGAGCCGTCGGAGGTATCGACCTCGATGAGTCCGGTATGACGGACATCTCCTGCCCAGGGGGCTTCGCTGCTCGTGCTCTCGGTCATCTCGAGCGCCTGTAGCGCGAGCGGGAAGCGATGCAGGGTGACGCCGGGGGCCGTGAAGTACCAGTGGCCACCTTCGTAGATCTCCGTCTGGATGCCGCTGCCGTACCGCGACTCTTTGATGCCGGCCTCGTAGGGCGCGACGTAGTCGTAGCAGGCGTTGAACATGATGAAGATACCGAGGACGACGATAACGATCGGAATGATGCGCGCCGGGGAGCGCGCGGCGAACCAACTCGTCAGTCGCGAAAATTGCTGGGCGGGGGTTGGGGGCATTTCGCTGGCCAAGCTACGTCTGGGTGCGACATTGACGCAACTTTCGCCGACTGCACCGATGACTCGAGTCCGAAACCGCGAAAGGCCGCCCCTCGAAGCCCTTCGCGCTACTGTGGCGGTGCGGCGCGCTCGAGCATGGCCTTGATGCGCTCACGCTGCGGGCTCTCGGGAGCAACCGCGACGAACTGCGTGAAGCTCTCGCGCATGCGATCCATATTGCCCGCTTGCATCGCGAGCATGCCACGGAAGAGCCAAGCGTCAGGGAGCCGCGGGTTCTCGCCCGTGAGGCGATCGAGTTGGCTATTGGCGCCCGCGACGTCGCCAGCCGCGGCCATGAGCACGGCCTCGTAAACCATGGCCACCTGATTGTCTGGGGCGAGCCGCCGGACACGCGCGATGGCGGCCTGGGCCTCTTCGAAGCGCTGGCTAGCGAGCATCTGCCGCGCGTGGGCGAGGAGCTGCTGCGCGTCGTTCGGATCGGGCGCGGGGCCCCCGGTCATCGGCCCGCCGGTCTGCTCGCGCGGCTTTTGCTCGATGGCGACGCTCGCGATGAGGATGCCCCCAACGATGCCAACGCCAAGAACCCAAGCGAGTGTCCGCGCCCACGGGCGGGCGTCGAACCAAGCGACGGCGGGGGAAACCTCGCCGTCGGGTGCTGCGCGCTTCGGGCGATCGGGACCGCTCTTGATGACGTCCTTGCCGGCGAGGACAGCGTCGCGTTCACGCAAGGCAGTCGCTGCGCGGCCCTCGAGCTCGGCACGTTGCTCCGCGTAGAACGCAGGCTCGATACGAGCTTCTTGGAGCTGCAGGTCCCTGAGTTGATTGACCGCGTGCTCGACGCGCTCTTCGAGGTCACGGAGCGTCATGTCGCGGTCGGTCGCCACCCCGGCGCGCCGTGCGAGCTTCGCGACGAGCACGCCGATGATCGCGCCTGTAACGAGGACGATGATTCCCGGCAGCCATTCCGCCAGAGTCATTGCTCGACCTCACGGCGAACCGCATCGAGATAAGGATCGGCGGCAACCGCGGCGACTCGCGTCGCCTTCGCGGGCGCCTGGCGCTTCGTGTAGCGCCGCAACACGATGAGCCCCACCAGCAACGCCACCGGAGGCAGAGCCCACAAGAAGATCAGCACGCCTTCTTTGCGCGGGTCGAGGAGCACCCAGTCGCCGTAGCGCTGTGTGAAGTAGTCGATAATCTGCTCGCGGGATTTTCCCTCGGCCTGCATCTCACGGACTTTGCCCATCATCGCCTGCGCCATTTCGGAGGGCGACTCGCTGATCGGCATGCCCTGACAGACCGGGCAGCGCAAGCGTTGGCCAATCGCATGTGCTTCCGCTTCGGCGGACACAGGATCGGCGGCGACGAGCAACAAGGCGACCAGAAAGCTCATGACCCCCCCAGGCGGTTGTCGAGCCAGCGGCGCAGCTCCTTGCCGCTAATGACGCCAGGCGACTTCTCGCGAACGACGCCGTCTTTGTCGACGAGGTAGGTCTCGGGCACGCCTGAGATGCCGTAGTCGATGGCGACGGAAGTCGTCGGATCGAGCAGGTGCGGATAGACGCTCGCGTGCTTTTGCAGATAGCCCCGCACGGCCTCTTCGGTGTCCTGGTAGACGATGCCAATGAACTGGACGGTCTCACCGTAGTAGCTCGAGGCCTGCTGCAACATGTCGTGTTCGTACTTGCATGGCTCGCACCAGCTCGCCCAGAAGTTGATGACCACGGGCTTCCCGCGCATTTCGGACAGCTTCATCGTTCCGCCAGAGAGCGTGTGCAGGGTGAAGTCCGGGGCTGGTTTGTCGCGCAGCGCGAAGGGAACCGCGTGCGGGTCGCGCCCGAACCCGAAGGCCAGCAGACCGATGATCGGCAAGAGGATGAGCGCCGCGATGACGACGTTGCGCCACTTCATGTCGTGGCCGCTCCTTCGGGTAACGTGGCGGTCTGCGTCCGGCGCTTTGGCCATAGGGCGATGAGCGAGCCGGCCGCGAGGAGAGGAATCGCGTACCAGAGCCAGACCACGAGCGGGATGGTGAAGGCGCGGACACCGATACGACTGCCGTCGCGCTCCATCGACAGAAGCGAGAGGTACAGATCGTTTTGTCCGATGGTGAAGACGTCGGGTGTGCCGATGGGCTCACGTTGACGGTCATAGTAGTTGAGCGCGGGCGCCATGTACCCGACGATCTTATCCCCATCTTTGACCGTCATGTGCGCTAAAACGGTGTCGCGGTGTTCCTGTTTCTTCAAGCCACCCCGATCATAGGTGAGCGTGTACTTGCCGACGCGGAAGCTGTCGCCTGGGCTGAGCGATGCCTCGACCGTCGCCTTGTAAGTGGCGGAGGCTGACACCGCAGCGACGATGACGATGACGGCGATATGAACGACGTAACCCCCGAAGCGCCTGCGGTTGGCCGCGATGCTGCCGGCGAGCGCGGAAACGAACCCTTCTTGACGCCGTTTTCGCCGCTCGCGCGCTGGAGCGACCATCTCGCGGAGGGTCACGGCCATCGCGAATCCGCAGAGTCCGAAGGTGAAGAGCGTGAGCCACTCGCGCACCCCGAAGGCGAAGCAGGCCACCATCACCACAACCAGCGCGGCCAATGGGACCGCAAAGCTGCGGAAGACCTCGCTGCTCTGCGGCTTTCCCCAAGGCAAGACCGGACCCACGCCCATCATGAAGACCATGAGGAGGCCGATAGGCACGGCCATACGGTTGAAGTAGGGCTCGCCCACGCTCACCTGGGTGCCGCGCACGGCTTCGGTCACCAGCGGAAACACCGTGCCCAGGAGCACCGTGAAGGTGAGCACGACGAAGATGAGATTGTTGAGCAAGAAGGCGCTCTCGCGACTCAGCACCGCCTCGATGCGCCCTTCGCTCTCGAGCAAGTGCGCGCGCCCAACGAGGAGGCCGATCGAGCCGATCATGACGATGGCGAGGAACGCGAGGAACACGGGCCCGATTGGCGACTGCGTGAACGAGTGAACCGAGTTGAACACACCCGAGCGCGTCATGAATGTGCCCAGGATGGTCAGCAGGAACGCGCCGAGCACGAGGGAGAGGGTCCAGGCCTTCAGGATGCGGCGACGCTCCTGCACGACTGTCGAGTGGAGGTAACCGGTCGCGGCGAGCCATGGCAGAAGCGAAGCGTTCTCGACCGGATCCCACGCCCAGTAGCCACCCCAGCCAAGTACCTCGTAGGCCCACCAGCCGCCGAGAACGATGCCGATCGACAAGAAGGTCCAAGGAATCATCGTCCAACGACGCAGCGGCTTGAGCCAGCCCTCGGAGAGCCGGCCGCGCAACAACGCCGCCACGGCGATACCGAACGGCACCGTCATGCCGACGTAGCCCAGATAGAGCGAGGGCGGGTGGATGACCATCAAAAGATGATTCTGCAATAGCGGATTCGGCCCCGGGCCGTCCGGCGGTATGGGCGAGATCGCGGTGAACGGATTCGCGACGCCAGCCACGAGGAGGGTGAAAAACGCGGCCACGAAGAGAATGGTGGCGAGCGCGTAGGCCATGTATTCGCGGTAGGCCTGGCGGTTGAAATACGTGAAGGCGGCGACGTAAACCCCGAGGATCGCGCCCCAGAACAAGATCGAACCCTCGAGTGACGACCAGAGCGAGACGATGGTGACCCACGTGGGCGAGGCACGACTGCCGACCTGCGCGACGTATTTCACCTCGAAGTCGTGAGCGAGCAGGGCACGCATCATGACCACGTTGGCGAAGACCATCGCCCCGGCGAAGAGGTAGGCCGCGCGCTCGGTGAGGTTCAACAGACGCAGGCTTTGGCGGGCCCCGCCGATGTAGCCCACCACAACCCCGAAGCTAGCCGCGAGGAGCGCGAGCAAGACCGCAGCTTGTCCAAGGAGCGAATGCATGGCGTGACGCTATAGGCGTAGACGCCGCCCGGCAACAACCTGGGCGTGGCTCACGAGCAAGCAGGCAAAGCCCAGCTCCGCCTGGAGCCTCACCAACGTCTGTAGGGATTCGTCCCGGGCGGCCTCGTCGAGCGCCGAAACGGGCTCGTCGGCCAGGACCAGCTCTGGCGTGCCAACCAAGGCCCGAGCAAGTGCGACACGTTGACGCTCCCCACCCGAGAGTGTGCCCGGAAAGCGCTCGGCGAGGCTCGCGGCGCCGGTTCTAGCGAGTGCGTCCCGCGCCAGCTGGTCCGCCTCGGCTCCACGTGAACCGGTGAGTAGCACGGGCTCGGCGACGCTCGCGAGAACGGTGAAGCGTGGGTCGAGGGCCGAGCTTGGGTGCTGGAACAACAAGCGAACCCGTCGTCGATAGTCACGTAGTTCTCTCCCGCGCGCGTGGGTCACGTCGCGTCCTCGCCACAGCAAGACGCCGCCATCGGGCTCGAGAATCCGCGCGAGGCAACGGAGGAGGGTCGTTTTGCCAACGCCGCTCGGTCCCTCGACGACGACGAGCTCACCACGGCCAAGCTCGAACGAGATCGGTTTGAGAGCCTGTATGGTGCGCCGCCGCAAGCCCGGCATCCGGTAGTTCTTGGTGAGCTTCTGCACCGTGAGCAGCGGCGTGGTCTCGAGTCTGTCGCTATAGCAGACAGTCGTCAATCGGTGAGACTCGCCATGACCGCCTCGATCATCTCCTCGGCGGGGAGGCCGTGCGCGACGAGCACGCGGGCGATACCGACCATCATCACACGCGCATCGGGCAGGTGGCGCGGGTCGTACGAGGTGCCGTTGAACGCGCCGGTCAACGCCCTGCGGGTCCGCTCTGGGTGCCCCGCGGCGCCAGCGAGCTTCTGCAGGGCTTCGAGGGCCTTCGGGTCCGGCATCAGCTGATCCATCGCGATGCGGCTCACGGCTGGAGGTTCTTCGAGTGAAAGCGGCAACTGTGGCGCCAGGGGGTCGTCCGCTGGCGCGACGACCGCAGGAAGGATCGCGGCCATCTCCTCGGGGCTGGTGCCAGCGACCATGGCGTGAAGGTCGGACTGTCCGTCGCCCTCGTCAGTGAGCATCGCTTCGAGCGCGGCGTCCCCCGGCGCGCTCGTGATCGGCAGACTCGCGGTCGGCGCAGGCTCCGCCGTCATGGCGCCAGGAAAAACGGGCGGTGCGCCGAGCTCGAGTGAGACATCGACCTCGGCTCCGATGGGCGCTCCGCGCGCCAGCTCTTCGGCGGCCGCCCGTAGCTCACGCTCGGTCTCCGGCGATATCAGACCACGCGGGGTCGCCCGTGGGGGCTCTGCCACGGCCTCGCTCTCGCGTATCTCTGTTTCGTCGGATGCCCTGGCCATCGTGTGCCCCGAGGCTATCAGGGGCCGGGACGATCCGACAACCTTCGGCTGCCAGGCGCGCCTACGGCTTCGCCCAGCATGTTGCACGCGATGGTGAGACTGAGAAGCGCAAGGCCGGGTGCAAGGACTAGCCACCACGCCGCCAGATCATGCGCGGCCCCGCGCATCAGGCCGCCCCATGTCGCGACCGCGTCCGGAAGACCGAACCCGAGAAAGGTCAGCGACGCTTCGACGAGTGTCGCCGTGCCCACGCCAAAGGTGAATGCCACCGCGATGAGCGGCCGTAGGTGGGGCAACACGTGTCGCCGTGCGATGTAGATTGGCGACGCGCCCATGGCTTCGGCCGCTCGCACGAAGTCGAGTGTCTTCAAGCGTTTGGTCTCGGCGCGCACGACACGCGCCAAAGGGGGCCACGCCGCCCCGCCGATGACCGCGATCACGAGACCCGTCCCTGGTCGTGCGACCACACCCATGACGGCGAGCGCCACGAAGAAGATGGGCAAGGCGAGGACTGCATCTGCGAAGCGCGTGAGCAGGCGGTCGAGCACTGGCGGACCGTGACCCGCGCCGAGTCCAATGGCGACACCGATGAGCACCATGATGGTCGCGGCGCCGAAGCCGACTGCCAAGGTGGGACGCGTTCCGTGGACGAGCCGTGCCAGGACGTCGCGGCGGGCCGTGTCGGTGCCGAGCCAGTGGACCGAGTCCGGTGGGCTCGTCGGCATGACGTCTTTGTCGACGGTGTGAGGCCCCCAACGCACCACCGCTCGCGACGAATCGTTCGCGATAGCGTCCGCGAAAGCGGCAACCAGAAGCCAGATACCTAGAATGCCGATTGCCGCCTTAGGTCTCAAGCGCGTCGTAGCCTCGGGTCGAGCCGTGCGTGAACGAAGTCAGCAAGCAGGCTACTCGTTAGCGCGACGATCGCGACGACAGCGGTCGCGCCCATGATGACGGGGATGTCGCGTCGCAAGATCGCGTCGAACGTCAACATACCCATGCCGCGCACGGTGAAGATGCGCTCGACCACGACGCTGCCGCCGAGCAGCCAGGGTAGCTCCGCCGCCAGAAGAGCGAGCGGCGCCGCCAACGAAGCGCGCAAAATGTAGCGCCTCGCGACCAGTCCGCCCGGAAGACCTTTGGCGCGGGCCATGAGCACTGGCGCGGCGGTGGCGACCTCGCGTGTCGCTGCCATCTGATAGCGCGCGATACGCGCAAGACCCGGATACGTCAGACACACGAGCGGCAAAATGAACGACCCACGCACCGTGAAGAGACCAGATGCCGAGACCGCCAGCCCCAATACGAGTGCTCCCCAAAAAACCGGTACGCCATGCAGAACGAATAAGGCGCTTTCGACCACGGTCACCAAGCGGCGCTTGCGAGAGAGCGCGAGGTACGCTCCGAGAGGCACCGCGAGAGCGTAGGTAAGCAGAGCAGCCATTCCAGCTAGCGCGAGCGTCGTCCCGAGCGCCTCGACCAGGAGCTCACGCACCGGGCGTGTGTCGATGAAGGAGCGGCCGAAATCGAGTGTTAGGCTGGCGCCGAGCCATCGACCATATTGCGTCCACAGCGGTTCGTCTTGCCCGCGCAGCGTTTGCCATGCCGCGATTGTCGCGTCACTCGCGATGCCGCCGCGTGTATCGCCGACGTACGGATCTCCAGGCGCGACCCGCGACAACGCGAAGGTCAGCAGCGTGATCATCAAGAACGTTAGCGCGAGGTCGGCGAGCCGCGTGGCCGTCCTCACCGAGCTGCTCCGATGGTGTAGATGTCGTCGTAGCGGAACAACCCGTAAGGCGTCGAATACACGCCGCCGAAACGCTTCGACACCATCGATAGGTTATAGCGGTTGAAGAGTAAGGTGATGGGCTCTTGCTCGTGAAGGATCTCGCTGAACCGTTGGTAGATTGCGGCTCGCTTGTCGCGATCGAATTCGCGGCGCGCTTCTTCGAGCAACTTGTCCGCTTCTGCGTCGTTGAAGCCAACCCAGTTCGAGCCCTCTTTGATGCTGGTCGAGTGCCAGATGGGATACGGGTCACCCTTTGGCTCGAGCTTCCATACCAGTGAGCATGCGTCGAAGTCGCGATGACGCAGTCGCTCGGTGTAGACCGACCACTCGAGCTTGGCTGCGCTTACGCCGATCTTTGCAGCGCGCATCTCCATCGTGATGAGAGCCGCGAGCTGTTCGTAAAGCGGGTTGTTGGTGGGATAGAGAAACGTGAACGTGAGCTCGACTCCATCTTTGTCGAGGGTTCCGTCGCCGTTGCTGTCGCTCCAACCGGCCTCGGCGAGCATCTTCTTGGCGGCCTCGGGATCATAGGGCCAAGGCGTAATCCGAGGGTTGTGCTCGGGCGACCCCGGGTAGAACCACGAGGCTGCGGGGACGTCGAGTCCGAGGCGAAGCCCGCTTACGATGTCGTCCCGATCAATGAGCATGGTCAGAGCGCGACGCACGCGCGCGTCGCTGAATATTGGCTTTGCTTCGTTCCAGCCGATCCATTGAATGCCATCGGGGATGTGACGGAGGCGGTAGAACTTCTCCGCGACGGCGCTGTCTTCGGTGAGCGCGCGCCATTGCTCCGGGGCCAGCCTCTCGACCACGTCGAGCTCGCCGTTCTTGAGCATCTGCGCACGCATCTGCGCGTCGGGAACGTAGACGAACTGGAGCGTGTCGAGGTGCGCGGGCCTACCGTAGTAGCTCGTGTTCTTCGCGAGCGTCAGATGGTCCCCGGTCTTCCATTCGACGAACTTGTAGCGGCCAGTTCCTACCGGGGCGCGGTTTCTGGGGTGTTCGTTGAAGTCCCCGGAAGAGAACAGATGCTTGGGATAGATATAGATGTCGGTGATCGCCTCGAGCGCGAACCAGTAAGGCTGCGCGGTCGTGAACACGACGGTGTGCGGGTCTTCGGCGACGACGCTCACGATGGGCTCGACATAACCTCGCATCCCCGTTGCGGCGACCTTTGGATCCCGTAGCTTCTCGAAGGTGAAAACCACGTCGTCCGCGGTGAAGGGCTTGCCGTCGTGCCACTTCACGCCGCGCCTCAAATGGAAGCGGAACGTACGGCGGTCATCGGCAATGTCCCATGACTCCGCCAGTCGAGGCTCTGGACGCCAATTACGTGGGTCGGCCTGCGCCAGCGACTCATAGATGTAGTAAGCGATGTCGCGTCCGCGCGCGTCGACCGGATCGAGTTGCGGGTTCAGGTGCGGAGGCTCGGAGGCCATACCGATGCGAAGGGTGCCGCCTTCGACACGGGTTCCCTGCTCGCTGATCGGCGGCAGCGTATCGCCTCGGTAGATCGCCGGGGGCTGCGGTCGTGGCCGCTCTTGGCTCTTTTCGGACGCGTGTTCGCGAGAGCAGCCGCATGTGACCGCCAAAACGAACAGCAAAACCCGATGATTAGCCGGTGAGCCCGTGTACGATCTCCGATTCAATCGCCTGCGGGATGATGGCGCCGCTCTCGGGGTCGATGCAAACGTACATACGTCGCATGACACCCGACATTGCCGAGTGAGCGTTGAAGTCGGTGATCCAGAAACACATGAGCTGGTCGCTGCGTTGCTCGTCGTAGGCGAGCTTCGGTACCTCGTCTTGCCAGTCGCGCTTCTGCTGCAGCTCTTCTTCTTGCTGCTGCTGCTCGTCGCGTTGCTGCTGGTTCTGCTGTTGCTCGCGACGTTCGCGATCGCGCTCACGCTCGTAGATACGCGCGTGCGCCTCTTGCTGACGGCGATGCGCAGCAAGCTCAGTCCAGAAGAGGTTTTCGAGATACCAGGCCTGGACGAGCTCTTGTGCGTCCCCGCGACCGAGCTGCCTGCCGATCTGTTCGCGATCGGCCAGCATGATGTCGCTTGCGCGACGGGCGGCGCTACGTGCCCAGTGCAAGAGATCGCGCTTCACGAGCGGCCGGCTGCCCTTCGAGGTCTTGCCGAAGCCACTGAGCGACTCGCGTAGCTTCTTGTAGAGCGCTGAAAGCTCCTCGTGTGAGAGCGCGCGCAGCGCCGCCATCGTGCCCAGCATCGCGACGCCAGCGTCTTTCAGAGCAAGCAGGTATTCGGGACGCATCCCGAGCTCGCCGTTGCGGCCGGGGCCGATCTTGAGGAGCTCGGCTCGCATGAGCAACGCCAGCAGCTCGCCGCGACCCATCCCCAGGGCCTCGGCGAGGCTCGCCCGATCGCCAGGCAATGCGCCGGCTCGCACGAGCTGTAGAGGGTCACTGATGCCGAGTCGTCCGAACACGTCGGCGAGCTCGTCGCCGAAGGTCGCTTTCATGAGCGCCAAGCGTTGGGCCGGCGACAGATCGCCGGGTGCGCGCTCGACGAGGTGAGGCAGCCGGAGGCTCGCGCCGTCGAGAGCCGACAGACGCTGCCCCAAGATCTCGATGAGAGTCGTGCCCTCGCCTTTCGGCGACGCTACGCCATGGCGGTCGCGAACCAGCGCCTGCGGGATGTGCGTTACTTTTTGGACGAACTGCGTCCACTGCAGCGCTTGGTGTGGCGTCGATTGATCGGTCGCGGCTTGGCGCGCCGCTTCGGGCGAGGGGGCCTGTCCAAAGCGGTTGTTCGGATTGGGGTCGTTGGCGTTGGCGAAGCGCTGCATCAGCTTCGCGAGCACCGCGTCGTTTGCCGAACCGGTCTGGAGCTGCTGCGCGAGCTGCTCGGGGAGCTGACCGCGCAATTGCTCGACCAGCATGCGGCCCATGGCCTCTTTGGCCGGCTCCGACATGTCGGCGGGGTTCAGACGGGCGAGCTCGACCGCGACAGTCCGGTCTTTGCGGATCGCGCTAAGGAGGGCGTAAGCGGCGTCGTCTGACCGCTGACGGGCGCGGTTCGCGTCGTCAACGTGCGACAAATCCACTTTATTTTCGCGGATTTCGACCATGAACCGCCTGGCAGCCCCGGGACACGGGACCGCATGGCGGCATTATACCTACGCGCGAGGCCCCCGTCCCGGCTTGTCTTTTGCGGCGACGAAGGCAGCAAAACCGGGTTCAACGCGCTAGGTCATGCCCTTCAAAGGCAAATCGTGGCCACCTCTGGGGGCCCAATTTGCTAATTCGCGCGCGGGCGTGGTAGCGCGCTTCGTCATGAACGCCCTGTACGTTGCCCTGCTTTTGCTCGCGCAGACGCCACCGGCCCCGGCGGTCGCGCCACCCAGCTACGGCTTCATCGAGTCCATGATGACCGCCGGCCTCCCGGAAAAAGCGGTCATGCTGCTGCTCATCATCTTCTCGATCGTGAGCTGGGCCATCATCTACTTCAAGTGGCGCACCATTCGCCGGGCTTATGGCGACAGCGAATCGTTCCTCGATATGTTCTGGAGCAGCAAGCGCCTCGACGCCATCTACCAGAAGAGTGACGCCCTACCGGCCTCCCCGGTCTCGCAGGTCTTTCGCGCGGGCTATGTGGAGCTCGCCAAGCTCAAGAAGAAAGAGGAGCCCGCCCCGGCCTCCGGGCATGTCGGCGAAACAGCCATGGGCGACCTCGAGAGCGTCGAGCGCTCGATGCGCCGTACCGCTGCCGCCGAGCTGACTGGCCTCGAGTCGATGATCCCGTTCCTCGCGACCGTGGCCTCGTCCTCGCCGTTCATCGGCCTGTTGGGGACGGTCGTCGGAATCATGACCTCGTTCCAAGACATTGGACGTATGGGAAATGCGAATCTCGCGACGGTCGCGCCGGGTATCGGCGGAGCGCTGGTGGCCACGGCCTTTGGGCTCTTCGCGGCGATCCCCGCGGTCATTGCGTACAACTTCTTCATTGCCAAGATCCGAGTGCTCGACACCGAAATGCAGAACTTCTCGGCTGACTTTCTCAACATCATCAAGCGTCACTTTTTTTAGGACCAGCGTCTGCCAAAGGCAGGCAAACTAGCCAAGCGAACCACCAGGCCCGAAAGGGACGAGAGCGTGTCTCATGACCCGCCACACGCCTCGACGCTCTCATCTGCGGGTTGCGAGAACGCTCTAAGCCATGGCGATGCAGGTTTCAGGCTCAGGCCGCGCGCTAGCCGAGATCAACGTTACGCCGATGGTCGACGTGATGTTGGTGTTGCTCATCATCTTCATGGTGACCGCGCCGCTCATTCAGCAGGGTGTGCCGGTCGACCTACCGCAGACCAAGGCGCCGACGCTCGACGTCCAAGAAGACCGCCTGGTGCTAACGGTCACCAAAGATCGTCACATCTTCATTGGCGAGACCGAGATTCCGTACGCGCAGCTGCGCGACAAGCTGGTGGGCAATACCAAGCTCGCGCGTGACAAGCAGCTCTACCTCCACGCCGATCGCAACTTGCCGTACGGAGTCGTGGTCGACCTCATGGCGATCATCAAGGACGCGGGAGTCACGAACCTCGGAATGGTGACCGACCCGGTGCAACCGAAGAAGTAGGGGCGACGCGCGATGCAGCTCGGACAAGTCGACAACCGACGCCGAAAGTCGACGTCTCTAAGCCGGGCGATCTTGGTGTCCGTGATAGCGCATGTCGGCGTGGTCATCGTCGCGCTCGTCACCATCAAGTCCGCGCATAGCCGTAAGCCCGCTCAGAATGTCATCGTCACTGAGCTCGTACGCCTCGGCAAAGAGCGACCCAAAGACCTGTTGCCGCGCAAGGACGAGCCGCCACCGCCGCCAGAAAAGGCGGACCCGCCACCGCAGACAGCCCCGACCGATCCGCCCCCGCAGGCGAAGCCCACGCCTCCCAAAGACGCGACGCCATCGGCCAAGGACCGCTTGTCGCAGATGAGCAAGGTGCAGAACGCGCTCGACCGCCTGAAGAACCAGGAAGAGCCCGAGGGTCGCGAAGACGGTTCGCAGTACGGCACGACCAACAAGGCGCTCGCCGGCAACAAGCTTGCGAGCGAGGTCTACGCTTGCATGAAGGCGCACTGGGATCTGCTCGGGATGTCGCCGGCGCAGGCTGCGGGTAAGTCGGCCAAGATCGCGATCAGCGTCCAGAAAGACGGCCGGCTTTCCGACCTCGAGATCACCAAGTCGAGCGGCGACCAGCGGTTCGACTCGGCGGTGAAGAACGCCGCGCAGAAGTGCGCCAAGGTCTCTCCCCCTGACGCCGAGATCGCCGAACAAGCGCGCAAAGATGGGTTCGAAGTCACGTTCACGCCCTAACAGGGGCGCCCACCTCGGCGGGCCCGGGTGTTCGGCCATGCACCTGCCGCAGGCGAACCTCCGTGGCGAGGCCTCGAATTACTTCAACGTGAGTCGCAAGTTGTGCTGTAGTGCGAGCCGTCATGACGAAATCGTTCCGTAAGCTTATCTTGGTCGTCGGCGCGCTCTTGGTCGCGGTCCCCGCGTCCGCGCAACGCATGCAAATCGCTGTTGGCGGCGCGAACTTCCGTCCCTATCCAGTGGCGGCTCCCGACATCGTCCCCGCTGGCGGTGACGCCAACAAGGTGGCCAAAGAGCTCTCGGCCATCCTGCAGATCGACGTCGACCTGGCGCGCTCGCTCGAGCTTGTTCCGCCGAACACCTACCTCGCTCCCGACAAGGAGCCGGTCACCAAGCCCAACTTCCAGAACTGGACCAATGTCGGCGCCTCGGGCCTCATCCGCGGCACCGTCGCGGTGGCTGGCAAAAACGCGAAGATCAACCTGCGCTTTTACGACGTCGTCGCGCAGCGTGAAGTACTGGCCCGCGAGTACGACGAGAGCATCGACCGCGGCTCACGCGCCATCCATAAGTTTCTCGATGAGCTCATCGAGACGCTCACAGGCGAAAAGGGCATCTTCTCGTCGCACCTCGCTTACGTGCGCAAGACGCGTGGCGGTAAGGCCGTCTTCGTCGCCGACATGGACGGGGGCGCCGAGCGTCGCATCACCGCCGAGGGCATTCTGTCGCTCTTGCCTGCCTGGCTCCCGGGTGGCGCGGGCATCATCTACACCTCGTACGCCGACGGAAATCCCGACCTGTGGCGTATCGGGCTCGACGGCCAGAACGCCAAGAACCTCTCCAACCAACGTGGCCTGAACACTGGAGCGCAAGTCTCACCTGACGGGCGCCGCATCGCGCTGACCTTGTCGGTCGACGGCAACACGGAGATTTACGTGATGGATGTTGGCGGCGGTAACGTCCGCCGTCTCACCGACTCATGGGGCCAGGACGTCTCGCCGACGTGGAGCCCCGACGGCTCACGCATTGCGTTCGTCTCGTCGCGGGCCGGCAACCCGCACATCTACGTCATGAACGCCGATGGCTCGAATGCCCGCCGCTTGACCTTCCAGGGCAACTACAACCAAGAGCCCGACTGGTCGCCGCGCGCTGGCGGGCAAATCGCCTTCACGGCGCGCGACGAGCGCATGAAGTACGACATCTTCGTGGTCGACCCGGACACTGGCGTCATCACGCGGCTCACCCAGGACGAAGGCAACAACGAGTCGCCGACGCACTCGCCCGACGGTCACCACATCGCGTTCGTGTCGACCCGGGCCGGCGCGGGCGGCCGACGCCTCTACATCATGGACGTCGACGGCAATAATCAGCGTCTCATCGCCCGCGTTCAGGGCGACGTCGAGACGCCGTCGTGGGGGCCTCGGCTCGGCTATTGAGCGCGTCGGCTGCGAGGCCTTCGGGTTCTGTCGGCTTGTCAGCGTTCCGCGCATGGACGCTGAGAACGGAGTCGTTCATCCTCCCCATAGTCGATGCGCGCCATTGAGCTCGTTCGTGAAGCTCGTTACGGAAACGAGCCCGTGTTTTCGCCGCGCGAGATCGCCCTCGCGACGAAAGCACTTAGCCGCGGCACGACGCTCGTCACCATCTCGGGCAGCTCGCTGACCGTTTGCCGGACCCTAAGCCAGTGCATCGGTCACGCGCTGACGCGCAACGCAGACTGGGGCCTCGAGACACTGGCGCGACTGCACGAGCGTATGACGGGGCGCAACGCGGCGGACCCGACGTCGCTTGCGGGTCTTCTCGAAGCGCTCTTCGATCTCGGCGTACCCGCTGTGCGCCAGGGTCACAGCGAGAAGGGGGCGTTCTTACGCGCTCTTGGCGGCAGCGCTCACAAGATCCGCGAAGCCCTCTCGCAGCTTGCACACCGGCTGGATACGACGCTGGTGATCATGGTCGATGCCGATCGGTGGCCTGCGACGCGCGGAAGCCATAGCGCGGGTGATACGCTGGTTGATTTGGTCGCCCTCCTCGCGCAGAACCCGCTCGACGTTCGCCTCGTGGTCGCTGGTACCAAGGCCGAAGTCGTGCACCCCCGTGGCGTCGATGGCTTTCGCTCCACTGCCATCACCGTGCGCTAGACCCACTTCACCTCGCCTTGATTTGCTATGGCCCGTTTGCAGGCCCTGCATGGCGCGCGAGGCACGCGCTCGTGGGGCTCAGTGACTGCCGTCGAACTGCTCGCCGGTGGAGGGTTGATCGGGCAGGGGCACGTTGAGGGCGTACACATATGACGCCGTCATGATGAGAAGACCCATGAATGCGGCGACCACGAGGGTGATCAGATCACTGCGTGAAAAGAAGCGACCGACTTCTTCGTATTCGTCGAGGTCCTCGGGTGGCTCGGACGCCTCGGCCAGCATGGCGCCGGGAACGGCGTTCGCGGTGGTTTTCGGTGCCTCGAACTCGTCAGGGAGCGGCCCCGATTTCGCGAAGGCTTCGTCGTCCAGGAAGAGGTCGTCGTCGTTGACCTTGTCGGTCTCGGTGTCGCCCTCGTTTTCTTCGATCTTCGAGAGTCCGCGTCCCTTCTTTTTCTTGGGCTTGGGTTGAGGTAGCGCGACCTCGGTGATCGCCTTTTCGGGGGGCGTGGCCACCACAGTGGCGACGTGCATCGGCTGCACGGTCGTGGCCGCGTGGAGCGGCTCGACGGTGGTGGCAGCGGCGAGCGGACTTACAGCGGCGATCACCGCCGACATCTGCGCCTTTTCCGCTTTCGCCGGCGCGTTGTCTTGCTTTGTGATCTCTACGCCAAAGCCCGACGGCTGCGTGCGGCGAACGAGGTCCGCGATGCTCTCTTCGTAGACCTTTGTCTTCGCCTCGAAGATGATCGACGGTGAAGCGGCGGTTGGCGTTTTGATCTGGAAGAGAGAGTCACTCGGACCCTGATTGCCGAACAGCGGATCGGCCACCACCGTCGGACCTTCTCCTAGAGCCGCGGGCGGTATGTTGAAGCTCACCGTGGATGCCGCCGACTCTTGCGCCCACGGGTTCTCAGGGAAGTCCGATGCCTTGCTCGCGGGGGCGCGCGCGCCGGGGTCGTCGGCACCGGTTGGCTCGTCGTCGAACTGCGGGATGACCTCGTCGAATGACAAGTCGAAGTCACCGGCCACCGGCTTCGTGTCGGCATCGGGGACCGCCGTCGCCGTGGTGACACTGGGAGTGGGCTCGAAGGGCATCAGCGACAGCTGTTCGGTCGAGACCTCGAAGTCCTGACTTTGCACCGCCTCGGCGGCCATGACCACCGAGGCCGGTGGGACATCGTGGACACTCGTGCCGGCCACGTCGTGCACGTCGGTCTTGGGCGTCGCGTGATGCGCGCCCGTGTCGATGATGGGGTGAACGCCGCTGTCCACGAGTTGTTGATGCAAACCCGTGTCAGCGATGCCGGTATCGGTCCGCTCGAAGTGTTCGGCGATGGGGTCGCCGGCGGCGTCATTCACCCCGGTGTCGTCGTCGTCGTCGATACTAGCGAACGAGTGCTCGTTAGCGGTCGTGCGTTCGTCTCGCGTGTTGCTCGCGAGCGAGCCTTCGGGGCCACCCGCAGTGATGCTGTCGCCCATCGCTACTGGCTTGTTACCCGACCCCGAAGCAGCCGGCGGCGTCAGGCGGCGGTATTGTTCGACACGCACCTTCTCGCGCTCGTAGTCGTCGGCGAAGAGCTCACGCACGAGTCGAGCTAACTCGCCCTTGTCGATGACCTGTCCGTCATCACGGATGAAGGTTCGCAGGGCCTCGGCCATTTCGTTTGGCGTCTGGTAGCGCTTGTCGGGGTCGCGCTGCATGGCACGTTCGATGATCTTCCCGAGCACCCGAGGCATACTGGCGTTCACAAGCTCGGGCGGGGAGAAGCTGGCGCGCGCGACCTTGCCGAGGGTTGCGGCGTCGCTCCCGCCTCTGAACGGAGCCATGCCAGTGGTCAGCTCGTAGAGGATGACCCCGAGTGAAAAGACGTCCGAGCGTCGGTCGGCCGGGTTGCTCGTTGCCTGTTCGGGCGCAAGGTATCCAAACCGCCCCTTGATGGACCCAATACGCCCCTCGATGCCGCGGCTCTTTGCGTCGCGGGCGCTGAAGTCGATGACTTTCGGAACGCCATCGTATGAGACCAAGATCTTCTGCGGGCTCAGGTCGCGGTGGACAATCGAGGTGCCGAGACCTTCGGGGGGCTCACACTCATGCGCGTATTCGAGAGCGTCGGCAATGGCCGCGATGATGTAAGCGCTCGCGACGTAAGGAAGTCGGGAACCGCCCTTGCGTGCCCGCTGCTGGATGCTCTTCAAGTCCTTGCCGTGGATGAACTCCATGACGAGGAAGTGCTGCTTGTTGTTGATCCCTGAATCGACCGTCTCGGCGATGTTGGGGTGCCATAGGACGCTAGCGATGCGCGACTCGTCCTGAAACGTCTTCACGAGGTCGGGGTTGCCCGAGAATTGCGTCAACAGACGCTTCACGGCGAATAGAGCTCCGCCTACGCCGTCACCCAGCCGCTTACCCAGGAACACCTCGGCCGTACCGCCGGTCCCGAGACGTCCGAGCAGGTAGTAGTCTCCGTAGGCGATCCCGTCGCTCACGCTGCGAAACATACTTGATCAGTTAGTTTGCGCAAGCTGGCTGCTGATTTATAACTTCGACAGGCGTTGGTGAGACCCGGCTACGGGTCTCCCTGGTGCACGACGATGATCGTTCAATGTCCGCAGTGCTCCACTAGGTTTCGCCTCGACGCGCGCCGTCTGAGCGACCGTGGCGCGCGCGTGACTTGCTCGGTGTGTAGTTACGGCTTCGTCGTCCATGCCGACGATGACGATGACGTCGAAGCGCTCGACCCTTTCGCGTCCACTAAAGTGGACAATCCGCAACAGCAGAGCCTGAGTGCGCCGGTATCGCTCGAGGGAGACACCACCGCACACGAGACGCTACCACCGACCTTCGCGTTCGATACGTCGCCACATGACGCAAAGACCGCGGTGCATATGGTCGGGCCTGCAAGCCGTGCTCCGGTCCCAACGACCTTCGATGACGTCGAGACGCTCGTCGATCCGCCCTCGCGACTCAGCATGACTCTCGATGATGTCTCGGCGGCGGTCGCCCCCGGGCTCGCGTCGCATGGCGGTGTCGCCTTTCCGGCGTCCCACGGCATGAGTCTCGGCAATGACTTCATGAATATCGACATCAGCGACGACACGGCGACTGCGGTCACCGACGACGATGTCATCAGCATCGATGACGATGACGTCGTGTCCATCGAAGACGAGCCGACAATCGACCACCGCGGCTTGATGCGTGAGTCTGCGGCGCCGCAGCCCATGGCGGGCGAGATCTCACGGTCCGTGACCAAAGTGGGTCAGACGCCGTCGCTCATCGCCGAGTCGCTCAGCGCTCCGCCGATCACGCTTTCCGCCGCATCGGGCCCTGGCGCGCAGTCGCTGTCGAACGTGCCTGCGTTCCCAGACCACATCACGCAGGCTCGTACGTCGATTATCCAGGTGCCGTCGCTCACCCGGCCTGCCAACGAGGCACATCAGCAGAGCGCGATGCTCTCCGCTGGCGGTGGCATGGAGACATTCGTCGGTCGCATCGACCCCGCGCTCATGGCGCGCGCCGTACCTCAGCAGGACGACGCCGAGCTGTTGATGAGCGGTGGCTTGTCGTCGGACGGCACTTTTTCGCCCCCGCAAGAGCTCACACGGCCCGCGATCAACGCCTTCGAGGGGCAGACGGCGGTTCACAACCTCGAGCTTGGCCGCCTCGAGCAGCGTCGTGAGACACGACCCATCCGCGGTGGGCTCGGCGAGGGGTTGACCCAGGACGGGGTCCCGCGCGCGGCACCCCCACCCGAGGTGACCTCGGCGACACGTTTCGTTCGCGCCGCCACGACCGTCATGCTGTCGCTCGTGCTCCTTGGGCTCGCTGTTTTCGCGTTGGTCCGCAGTGGGCAGCTCGACATCGAAGTGCTACGTGATCCGGAACGCATCGTGCGCGGCGATGGCATCGAAGGCGCGTCAGGAATTCTGGGCGTGCAGCCCACCTCGATGCGGTCGGTCTTGTATCCCACGGCGTATGGCAAGATCCTCGTGTTCACGGGTGAGGTGAAGAACACCAGCACGCAGCCCGTCTCGAACCTCGAGATCGTCGCCCAGGTCCGCAAGCAAGACGACACCTTGCTCGCCGAAGCGCGTGGGGCGCTCGGTGTTGTCTTGAGCGTCGCTGAGCTGGCTCGTCTCGAAACACCCGACTCCGCGCGTCGCGCCTTCGCCGCAAAGCAGAACGGTCCCCTCACCATCGCGCCGGGCGAGCGTTTGCCCTTCATGGTGGTCGTCTCTCCCGCCCCCCGCGAGCTGCGTTCGAGCCGCCACCGTGTTCACTTGGTGCAGACCGCGCCAGCCGTTCAGGTGACCGCCCCGGCTCGGCCAGCGGAGCCCGCGCAACCCGCGCCGCCCCAGGTCGTCGCGCCGAACGACGATGGGTCGAGCAAGTCGCCAGCCGTCGAGCATGACCTCTCGCAGAACAAGGCCAAGATGAAGGCCAAGCGCACGAAGATGAAACGCAAGGCGCGCGACGCCGACGAAGACGCTCCCAGCGAGCCCGCCGAACAATAAAACTCTTTTAGCGCTTGCCGAATGTCCGCTCTAGAAGACGGCCGAAGTTGTCGCCGAGGCGTCGCAGATTGTGCGCGCTGAAGACCATCGCAAGGATGAACAGGGTGAGCAGGAGCTCTGGAAGATAAGGCACCTGCATCAGATGTTGAGACCGACCTTGAGGGTGTGGCTGACGTGTGTGCTGGCGGCCCCGATGCCCGACGGTACGAAGCCGAGGTCGAGAAAGTAGCCCGCGAATCCGAAGCCATACACGGCGTGGCATCCCAAGAACAGGCGCGTGATGTGATTGTCACCGAAGCCAAGTGTCGGGAAGCGATAGAGTGAGCCTCCGGGCGCGAACGTCTGATCCGCGGGGTCAACCACCTCGGCCGGCGTCGCGTCGAGGACCCCGCTGCTCGTGCGAACCAGCATGCGGCCAATGCCAAGCGATGGTGTGAGGCGAACCGCCGCCTTCCATATGATGGTGTATGAGGCGAGCACGTCGAACTCGAGCGTCGTTTGCGTCAGCTCGCTCGCGCCGACGAGATGGCCCACTGCGGCGCGCAGGGCGACGTCCGGAACATAACGCGGCAAATAAGCCTCGAAGAGGCCCACCTTGGCGTCGAGCCCGAGGGCAACCATCGAGCTCGAGCCGAGGTAAGCCATGCTGAGCGCGAGGTCGGTCGAAAATGGAAGGCCCTTGCGAACTTGCAAGGTCGGTGACCAAAAGCCGCCCGGCGTCGTACCGCCGCTGACCGCGCTCTCGAAAACAGGGGCCGAAGGTGAGCCCTGCCAGTAGTCCGCGCTGCCGCTGATGCCGGTGTAGTTGAGAGCGAAGGCGAGCTCGAAGCCGGCGGCACCCAGACTGTCCGCGCCCGCGAGTACCCGCGGGCCGACCACGAACGCGAGCTCGGTCGCCAAGGCCCGATAGCGGGCCACGGAGGGGTCGGAAAGCTCGTTGCTCTGGGGGCGCCCGAGGCCGATGAGCGAGAAATCACGGGGACCGGCGTGGGCGACACTTGCCCCCAAAAAGGCGACGAGAAGGGCGGCGAGACGCACGAACACCATGGGTGGTCGATTGTCGGCTGGTTCAGGTGTTGTGTTTCGGCCGCTCATGTCGCGCCTTGGAGGAAATAGGAATGAAGGGCCGAGAGGCTAGCGAGGTCATGCACGTCACTGGCGAGCTCGGGCAAGAGAATCGTGCTGACGTGACCCAGGCGCTCGGACAAGTTCTGAATGGCGTCGCGGTCGTTTGAGGCGAGCGTTGCTTCCTCGGCGAGCGCGCTCAGCGCTTGTTCGGCGGCGCCTGGGGCCAAGGTCTGCAGGGCGGCTCGTACCGCCTCGAGCGTCTTTGGGGTGGCCGCGCCGGGTGGCACGTTGCGCACGCGATTGACGACCAGGGCCCGGACCTTCAAGCCCTCCGTAGCGAGCTCTTCTTTGAAGCGGAACATCGCGTCGTGCTGCGCGCGCTGCGTGCTCGATACGAGATTGAAGGCGACCTCGTCGGATGCCAGCAGCTCGCGGACACGACGCGAGCGCTCGCGGAAACCCTCGTACATGCCCTGGAACCCAAGTACGAACTCGGCGAGCTCGCGGAGGGTCTCGGCGCCAGCGAGCTTGCCCACGCTCTTGCTGATGAAGGAGCTGCCGACGTCGAGGAGCTTCAGCGAGAAGCGACCGGCAGCCGCATAGGGTTTCACGAGCCACTGCACCGTGTCTTGCTCGAGGAAGTCGATGATGCGGCTCGGCGCCTCGAGAAAGTCGACCGCGTTTCCCGATGGAGGTGTGTCGAGAACGATGAGATCGTATTTGCCGCTCGCGTACACTTCGTGGAGCTTTTCGACCGCCGCGTACTCGTGCGAGCCGACGAGGACAGTCGAGAAGTGCTGATAAATGCGGTTTCCTAGAATGGCGCGCTTCTTCTCGTCGTTCGGAGCGAAGCGCTCGACGAGCTCGTCGAAGGTTCTCTTCACGTCGGGCATCATCGCCCACAGGGGCGCCTTCAGCTGGACGCCGTAAGGCGCGAGCTGCTCCTGCTCGATCTCGTGCTCCACGTTGCCGAACGACGGCAAACCAAGCGCGTTCGCGAGGCGTCGCGCGGGGTCGATGGTCATCACCAGGGTTCGGCGCCCACTCGCTGCGGCCGCAACGGCCATCGCCGCCGAGACCGTGGTCTTGCCGACGCCCCCGGTGCCGACGTTGACGACGACTTTGCGACCTTCCCAGATCGGTCGACTCATTGCTCGACCTCGCGCGCGAGGGCTTTCGCGACAACGTCCGCAATCGCTTCGAGACTTTGAAGACCGAAGTCAGCACCGACGATGCGTGGGATACTCACTGAGTCACGCAACATCTTGTGCGGAAGGCGCTGAAGATTCTCCTCGCCGGCAAGCCGCCGCACTTCACGCGCATGCAGGACATGCGCTGCGTCGGTAAGCCGTTTGTCTTCTTTGGCGGACACGTTTAGCGTTGGTACGATCTCTGGCGGCAGCGCGGTGACGCGCTGGTTCAAGAACGTGATGCCGATTCGCATGCCGAGCTCGTCGCAGACGGCACGCTCTATTTCCACCGCCTCGTTCACAGGCATTTCTTCCGGTGTCGTGACGACGTGGACGGTAGAGCGTTTGGTGTCGCGAAGCAGTTGATCGATCAAGCGTGCGTTTTCGCGGAGCGGGCCCGCCGGTACCGTTGCTTGCACCACGCCAGGAGCGCGCAACATCGCGATGGCGTGCCCTGTGGCTGGTGCGTCGAGCACGATGACGTCGAAGCGGGGCCGGTCGTCCTCGCGTTCGCGTTCGTGGTACCAGACCTTCCCGAGCATCATCAGTTCCCCGAGGCTTGGGGTGAGCCGCAGGAAATTCTTCACCACGCGATTCTCGAAGACCGCTTTGTAGACGGTCTCGAACTTGAACGTGAGCAGTACGTACTCGCGCAGCGTGTCGCGTGGGTTCATGTCGACGAGCGCGATGTTTGGGAGCACGCTTGTGAGCTTGCTGCCGGTAGGCTCGACGCCGAGGAGAAGCGAAGCTCGGTCACGCCCGTTCACTTCGGCGAGCAAAACGCGTCTGCCGCGACGCGCCTCTGCCAGCGCGAGGGCCGCCGCGACGGTGGTCTTACCGACTCCACCTTTACCGGTGACGACGCGAAGCCTGGGGAGAAACGCCATGGCGGCGCGTTCCGTCGCATGTCGGGCGCGAAGGTGCAACGTTTGACGAGGACTGCCACCCGCCGTAGGTTTCGGGCATGGCCGCGAACGAATCGATGTTCGACACACTCAAGGAGTGGCTTGTTGCCGGGAACCCCGGCTTGGTCACCAAAGACGACCTGTCTCGGCTCGAGTCACGCGTCGACGAGCTCCTCGAGCTCATGGACGAGATCGACGCACGCCTAGCGGCGCCCGATGGCGATGACAGTCTCAACGGGCACGGGGACGAGTAGCCCCCGCACCACGCGCATCGATCGCGATGAGCGGCTTAGCCGAAGACGATGGCGTTGCCGGAGTGCATGGGCGGCTCGGCCTTCAGGGCTGCGATGAGCGTCGCGAGAGTCTCGCCTTGGATGACGACGGCGTAGGTCCTCGACGGGCCATTCGGCGTGAACCCGCCATCGAATGCGCTGTATTCGGCGACCGTGACATTGCAGCTGATGCGGTCGGGACCGACCGTGATGTTGGCAACCTCTTTGATGCGGCCCGACTTGCCATTCAGGAGCATGCCGATGCCGGTCTCGGTCGCGAACTGATCAACCAACGCATTCGGCTTCTGCGCGCGCAGGACCTTGAGAGCGACGACGGCGAAGCTGGGGTGCTCTGGCGGCATAGGGAGTTGCAACGCCGCGCCACTGGTCGCCTGCGTCGCGGTCGACTGTGCTGTGGCAGTGGACGGCTTCGGAACAGACAAATCACCCACGAGGACCCCGTTTGTTGACTGGCTGTCCCGGGTATCGGCGATTGGTGACGAGCCGATGTCTGTCACCTCGGCAGGGTCGCGCCGTGGCCAACTCAGCCGGGCAGGCGGCGATAGACTCCAACGACGAGTCCGATGATTTGAACCTGCTTGAAGTCTTTCTTGTCGACGTAAATGGGTTTCATGCTGGCGTTGGCCGGCTGCAGGCGGATGCGATCGCCTTCGGGGTAGAATCGCTTCACGGTGGCTTCGTTCTCGATGATGACGACGACGATCTCGCCGGGCTCGGCGTGGGCCCGCTTGCGTACGAAGATGTAGTCGCCGTCGTAGATGCCGTCGTCGATCATGGACTCGCCGACGACTTTGAGGGCGAAGAGCTTCTTGCCGTCGCCGACCAACATCGAGTCGACGACGACCGACCCCTCGGCGTGCTCCTCGGCAAGGATGGGCTCACCTGCGGCGACCCGACCCAGGATGGGGATCTCGAGGCTGCGACCGCTACCGCTGGACGGGAAGAGGGCGCGCACGACGTTGCTGCCGACGGATTCCGAGCGCTTGTTGTTGGTCGGCTCTTCGTTGACCAGCATGAGGGTGCGCGACTTCATGTCTTGCTGCTGCAAATAACCCTTACGCTTTAGCGCCTTGAGGTGGTCGGCGACGCCGTTGGTGGAGCGGATACCGAGGTGCTCGCCGATCTCGCGGATCGTTGGCGGATAGCCCCAGGCCCGAATGCGATCTTGAATGAACTCATAAACTTCGCGCTGGCGATCGGTGAGCTCGGGGCGGTCGGTCATTCCGCAAAATTACTGAACGCTTGAACACGTGTCAAATGTTCAGCAATGGAAAAGACCGTCAAGCGCGTACGCGGAGTCGCGTCGGCGGGAAAGTTCCTGGTTCCTCCATTCCCTCCATTCCCCTCCATCCCCGTTCGCTGGGCTCGAGAAGGTTCCTGGTGCTTTCGTTTTCCTGGCTTCATAGAGGGATCTCGCGCTACGTAGCGTGGACTAACGCTCCATGTTTCTTGCCAAGAATCCAAAGCTCCTCGAGGCCTTCAAGAAGGGCGATCGCAAGGCGATGGACGAGGTCTACCGGCACTACGCGCCGGGTGTGACGTCGTTCTTGCGCAAGGGCTTCAGCTTCCGCAGCGCCACCGGCAACTTCTACTTCAAGGGTATCCAGGACCCGAGTGAGCTGAAGTCCGCCGTGCAAGAGGTCTTCCGGCGGGCGTTCGAAGCGAAGGCGCGCAACTCGTACAACGGCGCCTACTCGTTCACCAACTGGGTGCTCGCGATCGCGCGCAACATGGTGATCAACCAGTTCCGCAATCGCGAAATCGCCTTCAGTGAATACATCTCGGGCTCCGATGAGCGCAGCCACCTCACCGTCATGGACGACGAGGTCACCGAGGAGTTCACGGGGCTCCTCTACGGCCAGCCCTCTCCATCACAAGACACCAAGATGGAGACGACCGAGCTCAAGACGCTCATCGACAAGTTCATGGGCGACCTCGATGAGCACGACCGTAGCTTGCTCGTGTTGCGCTTCGCCGAAGGTCGCGGCCAAGAAGAGACGGCGGAGGCCATTGGTAGCACCCGCATGAAGGTTCGCACCGCCGAGTCACGGCTGCGCAGCCGACTGCGCGCGTATCTGCGCCACTCTGGTTACATCGACAATCTGCCCCTCGGAAAGAAGCCGGACGGCGAAGAAGACGACGAAGGCTGACCCGCCGGTCGTCAGGTTTCGCTCGTACCCTGGCAGTGGCCCTGATTCCGACGCCCGATCAGGCCTGTGCGAATGCTGGTCGGGCCGAATTCCACAACCCCGCCTGAGGCATTCCGATAACCGATGCGGTTCGTTTCCTTCTTACGGGCTCCGTCGGCGTAGGGCTTACGCGGCGGAATTGAAGGGCTAACAAGATGCTGTCGATTCAAATGCCTGCACTCACGGGCATGCGCCATGCGGAACCCCAACCTCGGCCAGGTCCGACTCCACGTCGGCCGGAGCCGCGTCCAGCGCCGCGCCCCGAGCCCGGCCCGCGTCCGCGTCATGGCAGGGGCGACGCCGAGCGTATCGAACGCATGGAACGAGTGACCGCTAAAGCACACCGTGAGATGGAGGCAGCCATGGGGCCGGTGCAGAACATGCGCTGGCAGCTCGAGCTCGGCGTGCATGCATGGCGGCGCGGCGTCTTGTCGCCGAAATTCGGGCCGTACCTGCAAGGTCGCATCGACGGTGTCAGCTTGGGTGGCCTGCAGTCGGCCGCCGAAGAGGGCGCGTTCCAAGCCATCAAAGCCTACGAGGGCGCGCTCGGCAATCCGAATGGCGCCGTCTTCCGCGCGGCCCTGGCAGCCATCGACAGCATCGCCGACGGTCGCTGCGCGCAAAAGAAGCAGGTCGACTTCGTGCAGCAGGGCTTGAACGCCCTGCTCAAGCGGGGACCTTTCCCAGATCCCTGTGCTCGCGACGAGCACGAGCCTGCTCCCGAACCCCGCGATGGCGGACGGTTCCACGGCGAACACCAGGTCGAGCGGGAGACCACCGAGCGCAGCTCGCGTCGCACCCGCGTGCGTGGCACAGAGGTCCGCGACTAGGCAGCCGCACGGTCTAGCTTGGCGACCCGCGGGCGGCTCTTTGCCGCGGGCCGTAACCAAACTCAGATGTTCGGCTGAACGTAGAGGTTGACCTTGGGGCGAGCGGCATCCGCCAGCTCGACCCCCAGTCCGTGCAAGGGGAAGCACTGCAGGACCGGGTCTGGGGCGTCGAGCGTCGAAAATAGCTCGTGAACGGGCGCCCCCGGGTATCCCCAGCGTTCGAGCAGGCTCAACACCTGTGCTCCGTGAGAGGCGCGCACGGTCTTGCCGTGGAAGAAGGTCGTCACCTTCAGCGTCGTTGGTCCGCTACCGCGCAGCGCGAAGGCCACCTCGCAGTCGCTCGACGACGCCTCCGACTCGGTTGAGTCGATCAGATCACGGGCGTGTTCGAGAGGTCCCTCGGCGATGCCTTGTCGCACCAATCCTTCGATCAGCTCCATGAGCCTCGCGCGCGGCGTGTGGACGTACATCTTCACGCGCCCATCATCGTCGGCGAGGTCGACGCCGAGGCCGCTAAAGCGAGTGTCGCCGTTGCTCTGATAAAGCGCATCGTAAGTGCGCGCGTTGCGCTCGGTATCTTCGAGACCGCAAAGCTCGAGCACCTTCATGACCTTGTCGCGGTGGGGGACCGAGGTGTCGAGTCGCGTATTGAAGTAGAGCTTGAGCTCAACGTCGTCTCCGCGCGGCACAACACCGACAAGGAGGCCCTGCGCTAGGGTTGAAAACTCGGTGAGGCGCTCGAGGTTCGGGAAGACCGTGCGAAAAATGTCGGCGGTGAGCTCTGCTTGGCTGTCGCCGCCGCCCGACTCGAGGTGGAACTGCAGAGTGCCGCGGAGCAGCATCGTGAGCGCATCGACCAGAGTGCTGCTCGCGCTGCCCTGCGTGAGATAGGCGAAACCGCGCGGACCATCACCCGCGAGCGTGAGTACCATCTCGATGATCGCGGGTAGCCCCGCCATGATCTGCTGGGCGATGCCGACAACCGGGTCCATGGTCCCGCCGCCGCCGCCAATGCGCTTGCCTAGCCGCTCGCGGACGAGTCGATAGCGTGCAATCTCGCGCTCGGGGTCCACTCCGCACATCCGCGATAGCGAACGTACCGCCGTCTCGGCACGCAGCTCGTAGGTCGACAACGTGTGCTTCGGCATCGCCTGCTCGATGAGGCGGGCGATCTGGCTCACTTGGACCGTGACATCGCGAGCAGCTGAACCATCTGATTGAAGAGGCCTTGCGCCTGCATGTACGTCGAGCGAATGCGCGCATCCATCTCGGAGCCACCGCGCTGCGCCGACGAGATGAGCTCGGCGTTGGCCTTCTCCATGGCCGTACGCAGGTGCTCCGATACGTTACCGACCAACCCGCCGCCCGGCATCTTCGGGTCGTCTTGCTGGCCCTGTCCCTGGCCTCGGCCGCGTTGATTGCCGCGGGTTTGCCCGGGTTGCTGTTGATCACCGCCGGGTGCGTTCGCGGGATCTGGCGCTGCCGCTGCGGGCTCAGAAGATGGGTCGGCCGCCGGCTGCGGGCCGGTGGGGGTCTGTCCGGGGCGTGCCGGGCCGGAACGTGTTTGGCCAGGGCCGGGCTGTCCCGGCCGGGGTTGCCCAGGTGGCGCGTCACCCGCCGCACTGGCGTCGGGAGGAACGGCGGCGGCCGCGGCCGGGTCGGTTTGTCCAGTGGGCTGCGCCCCGGGTTGCTGCTGACCGTTCGGCCCCTGTGCTCCCGGCTGCTGTTGTTGTCCTTGCTGCTGCGCCGCCTGCTGTGCTGAGTCCATGACCCCCTTCATGGCGTCGCCAAGCTTGAAAGCCGCTTCGGCGCGTTCGAAAGCCTGGTTCATCTTCTCGAGGGCGATCTTCGCTTTGATGCCTTCCTGCGCGAGCTTGTGCATCGCGTTGCGCAGCTCTTTCATGAGGCGGCGCGCTTCGGCTTCGTCCTTCTGGAACTGGAACATGAACTTCACGAAGAAGGCTTCCCAGTTGAAGTTCATCCCGTCCCACGATGTCGTCGTGTCGAAGCCGCCACCGTTGTTGACGAACGGTGACGCAGCTTCGGTGGTGACGTCGGTCGCGCGTGTGGTGCGGCCCGAGCGTGAGCCACGCAGCGATAGCGTGGTGCCGCCACTCGATGTCTCGTTCGGCATGGGTCGCGCGCTGCGCGTTCCGCGCCCCGCAACGGGCCCACCGAGATTCCCGCCAGACGAACCCGGTCGCTGTCCGGTCGGTACGTTTGGCCCCGTCGTGCCGGTCGGGACGTTGGGACCTACGGGGCGCGTTGGAAGTGTCGGTCCGGTTGGCCCCGGCGTCGTTGCCAGCGTCGTTTGCCCGAGCGGAGTCCGTCCCGAAGCGTCGGTCGTCTTGGCGTTTGCCATGACCGTCCGCCCGAGCGGAGTTGCATCGCTGTGCGTAGGAGTCTTCGGTTGCTCGCCTTTCTCGGGCTCGCGCTTCTTCGGCAGGTGGATAGTGTTTTGCGCCGGCGGTCGCGGAACGGTCGGCTCGCCTCCGCCCGGCGTGACCGGTCGTCCACCTTCTTGGTCTGGCCTCTGGGGCCGGCCGTCGTTGGCGGGCTGACCGGCAGTGGGGCGATTGAGAATCGGCCGCTCGGGGCGCTCGCCGGTCGTCGGCCGTCCCGTCGTCGTGGGTCGGTCGGCTGGCGGGTCCGTTCCGTCGGCACCTTCCCCACCCTCGGGCAAGGGCCGCTGTGGCTTCTCTTCGGCCGATCGCAAGCCGCGATTCTGTCCGCTATCGGCGAGGTGACCGCCTGGGTGGCCTGCGTCGCCCTCGGCACTCGATTCGCGTGGCTGCGTTGGCTCACGCGGCACCAAGGTCTCGGAGTAGTGCTCGACGGTAAGCGGCGCGGCGTCGGCCGAGCCGGGCTTCAAGAAGCTGAAGATCTTCTCGAGCACATTGCTTGCGGCCTCGGCCGTAATCGGCGGGTGTGTGGCCGGTGGCAAGATCGTCGGAGCGTTGGGGTCGCTGGTGACGAGCTGGCGCTGATGGCGACTGAGCCCGTCGGGCGTGTTCATCTCGCGCGGCCGGCCGATGAGAGTGCCCTTGTCGTCGGTTTTTTGCGCTTGCAGCGTCTCATTCGCCGTCGTCTTGAGGTACGTCTGCTGCGATTCGGCGGAGCGCTCGGCGCGTTCGGCGCGCGCCTGTTTACGAAGCACCATGGCACGCAACACGTCGTCGTCGACCGCGCGTCCCGTGCGATGCTTGATGCGTTCGCCAAGCGCTTCGACCTGCTGCTCGAGCTTCGACTTCTTGGCAGACCCGTCCGTGCCTGCCGTTGGGGCGGGCCCGTCTCCGGTACGAACGGTGATGTTGTCTGCCATCCTCCTCGCCTCGCGCCCTTGGGGGCGCCGCTAGTGTCGGCTAGCGTGGCGACTTCACGTGCAACCTTTAGGTGCGCGTGATCGTCGTCGTGATCTGAGTCTGACGTTCCGCGTGTTCGGTCAAGATCTTGATGGCCAGCTTCAGCAGCTCGCGCGCTTCATCGTAGTTCGATTTGGCGTTCTCGATGCCTTGCTCGAAGATCTCCTGCATCATCTGGTGACGCATGATCTCGACCTTCTTGTCGTCGGCTTCCGCCTGGGGACCCGAGGTTTTGTTGATGTATTCGCCGAGGCTGTTGATGAGGTTACCGAGCGCCGGGCCCACGGCCTGACCTACGGGGCCGGCCATGGCAAGACCGATTTGCACGACAGCGGCCGCGATAGCGAACATGAGCTTCATGGCCGCGGCTTCACGCTCGGCCTGGATCTGCTCTTCGGTCGCCTTGATCTCGTTCTTCTTCGACTCGATCTTGCCCTCTTGCATCAACGATTTGATCTCGGAGGCAAGCTTGGTGTCGATGATCGAAGTACGCGCCATGACGGACAACGCTGTCCACATGAGCGATGCATCTTCGCCGCCGGTGCGGTTCATGTAGTCGTCGAGGCGTGACTCCATCTCCGAGGGCGAGCGGGTGCTAACGTTCGTGGCACGCACCGCGCGGCTTGCGCTAGCAGTCGCGTTGACGGCGTTGATGTTGCTGTTGGATGCGGCAGTCGTCGTCGTGGCGCCCGTGGTTGACCCGGCGCGTAGCGTCGAGGAGGTATTCTCGGGCAGAGTCGGCGGGCCACCGAAGTCGAGCGCCGCGTTGGCGTTGGTGTCACGGGCGCTGAAGCCGTCGCGCGACTGGATGCCACGCGGCGTGAGCTCGAGGCCCCGCTCGGCGAGAACGCGGGTGGCGCCACTGGCGGTTTCGGCGCGGGCCGCGTTGAGCTGAATTTGCGCGCCGCTACCGACGACGTTGGTGACCTTGCCTTTCTCTCCGGCGAGCGAAGCGCCGTCGACGACACCATCACCATCGGCGTCGAGCGTGGAGACACGGTGTTTGCCGTCGCGTCGAAGATCGATTGCGACGCTGCTTCTGTTGCTATTGATACCTGTCGTGCTGCCCATCGTCGTTTCTCCAGCGCGTTATGCGTCCACCCTAATCGAATCTAGCGTGCCATTGCAGCAGACATCAGCTGCTGTCGTGTCGAGAATGAAGCGTTCAACATCTGAATGACGGACTCGACCATCTGGTTCTTGAGCTCCATGATGGTGTTGATGATCTCGCCGGTCTCTTGCACCTGATTTTGGTGCATGTCGCCCATGAGCTTCCAGCGCTCGCCGTTGTTCTTCTCTTCTTTGGCGTCGAGGATCTTCATTTGCGCCTCGTACTGCGCAACCGCCACGACGATTTGCATGATACCACTCAAGATCGCCCCGAGCGGACCCAGAAACGCCGCGAAGATGCCAATGATGCTTGCCACCTCGGCATACTTCTCGACCTGGTCGGCGTACTTCTGCGCTTCGCGCATGAGCTCTTGGGCGCGCTCGATCTTCTTCTTGGCCTCTTCGATGGCCTGCTGTCGCATCTCGCTCGCGAGCGTGTAGAGCTTGTGTTGCGTCTCGACGTTGGCGTTCGGGTCGTTGATGTTGAGCTTCAAGAACTCGGCTAGCAACTGATCGGACGACAGGTTGGCCATGTCGACGATGTTCAGGCGAGCGCTGAGCTCGCTCGCGTTGGCCAGGGCCCCGCTGCCGCGCTCACGGCGACCCACGTCTTCGGACGTCGCGGTCGTGCGACGCTGGCGCTCGCGTGCGGTGGCTGTGTTGGCGCCGGTCGCGACGTTTACGGCCGCGGCGGCGCCATTGGCTGCGGGATTCGCGTTGCCGTTGACTACCGGCGGCGCAAGCTCGCCACGCGGAGCGGCGTCATTGGCGTCAACGTTCTGGTCGATGACCCTCTCGAGAGCGTTGTCAGCGACGCGCTCATGGTCGACCGTGGGTAGCAAGCGCACGAGCACGTTGTGGTTCGCTTCGGCGCGTGCTTCTTCGATGGTCGAGACCCGCTGCTGACCGTCACCCTGCTGCTGCGCGCCAGTCTCGCCACGCGAGATTCGGATGTTGTTCTCGAGCTGCGAACGCAGGCCCGCCGGGAGGGCGCTCAAGGCAGCGGCGGTCTGCACGAGGTGATTGCCAACGGCGCGGTCGATGTTCTGAGCGAAGCTGAGCGCGCTCTCGGAGAGGCTTTGGGTGAGCTCGACACGCGGCGCGCTGACCACACCCAGCTGGAGCTCGTCGGCTTTCGCCTGGGTCTTATCGACGCCATCGGCACGGGCGACGCGGGCTGCCCCGCTCGCGGCCTGAACGCTGCTCGCGCTGTCGCCATGGCCCGTGCTGCCGACGCCTGCACGCTGTAGCAGACTGCTCAAGCGCGCAGCCTCACCAAGCTCGTGTTCGGCGCTGATCTGGGCGTCGAGTCGGCGGACGACGCGCGTCTCTTCAGCGCGATTGGTCTCGGCGGCTTCCTGGGCAGTGTCGGCACCGCGCGGACGCTTCGGACCGTTCAAGGTCGTTTGCGCCTTGTTGCTGCCTTCGCGGTCTGGACGAATGACAACCATCAGCGGCCCCTCGGCGCCGCAGGGTCTGTGGACCCAAAAAGCGCCTTATCTCCACATACACCGCGAGGCTTGGGGCTGGTCGGGTTTGGCTTAGTCAAAACGCAAAAAGTAGCAGCGCGCGCGTTTACACGTCGACGAGCGAGCCGGGCTCTTCTTTCACTCGAAAACGCAAACGTGGGTGTACCGCCGCCCGACATAGGCAAACGGCCGGGCCTTCATGGCCGGCCAATTACGCTAAAGAACGCGGGATGAGGGCTTAGCGCGCGACCGAAGCGGCCATGAGCTGCTGGCGACTGGCCCACGTGGCGTTGGTCATCTGCATGACGGCATCGATGGTGCGGTTCTTCTGCTCCATGATGCCGTTGATGATCTCGCCCTCTTCCTGGATGCGCTCCTGCTCCTGGTCGGCGCGGAAGCGCGACCGGGTGACGCCGAGCTGGGCCTGACGGGCATCGAGGGCCTTGTCGGCGGCAGTGTAGTTTGCACCTGCCGAGACCCCTTGAAGTGCCGCGCTGGTCGCCGTCGCCACGCCCTGCGAGGGGATGCTGACAGCGCCCGAGGCAAATGCCTGCATGGCGACCTGCGGCGCGAGCTGACGGGCCATCTCGTTGATGACCATTTCTTTCGCGGCTTCGTAGCTGAGCTGCATGCCCTGCTGAGCCGCCTGGTCGATGACGGTTTGCACTGCGGTGTTCTGAGCCTGGCTGCTCAAGCTGTTGAAGACGGTGTTCGCCGCTTGCTTCGAGGCTTCGGTAAGGGCCGTTTTCATGCCCTCCATCGACATGCTTTTGGCCGCCTCGGTGAACGCCTGCTTGCCGCTTTCGACGGCCGCCTTGATCGCAGCCTCCTTGGCGACGTTACCAGCGGTCTGAATGGCGGTCTGCGCCGCAGCGTTCGCCGCCGTGGTCGCGGCAGCTCCCGCGCCGGCACTCGCGCCCACCGCAGCCGCTGCGAGAGGAGCAGCAGCTCCAAAGGTGAATATCGTCAGCACGATCGAGACGACGGTGACGACGACGCTGATGAACTCGGCCTGCTTGGCGTAGGCCTCGGCTTCCTTCTTCATCTCGCGGGCGTTTTCAGCCTTCTTCTTCGCGTCGTCGATGGCCTGCTGGCGCAGGTTGGTCGAGACCTCGTAGAGCTTGTAGTGGGTCTCGGGGTTTTCATTGGGATCGTTGATGTTGATCTTCAAGAAGGCCGCGAGCAACTCGTCAGCCGAGAGGCCCTGAACATCGCGATTGATGACGTTTTCGCCTGTCGACGAGACATTGGCGGCGCGCCGTCGTGCATCGACGACAGCTGAGTCGATGGCGATGCCAAGGTTGTGCGCGAAGCTCTCGGCCGCGAGACGCTGGGTCTCCGTGAGCTGCACACGGGGTGCGCTTGCCGGGGCGAGGCGGGTCTCGGCCGTGCCGAAGACTTGCTGATTTGCGTTGAGCTCGTCGACGGCGCTCGTCCGCCCGAGGGGAGCCGCCCCATTGGCGCCGATGGTGCTGGTTGCGCGCCCAGCGTCGCTTTGCGCTGGCGTCTGCGTGGTTTGCGTCGCTCGGTCGACGAGCTGATTCAAGCGGGCGCTCGTCTCGCGCGTAAGGTTCGGGTCGCGGGTGCCGACGGCGTTTTCCTGCGTCTGCAGGCGGCGAACCGCCGTACTCTGTTCATCGAGCTCGCGCGCCTGGCGGGTCGGAAGGCGCTCAGACGGTGGTTGGCGGATAGTGGAGCTCATTTAGTCCCTCGGGCGCGGCAGCCTATTCAACAAGCATACACAGGATGACGACGCCTTGGTGCAGCATCGCCGTCGAAACATACACTGGTGCTGCGAAACTCGGGTCTGACTGGTTACTGCCAGGACTACGCGCCGAACTGTTTGATGAGCACCTGGGCGCGATCGTGGATTTGCGCCGCTCCTGGATCTTTCTTAGCGATTTCAAGCCCCTCTCGCACGATCGCGAGGCCCGCGTCGACGTTTCCGGAGAGGATTTTGCACTCCCCGCGGTAGACCAATGACATCGAGTCAGCGGGGTCGAGGATGAGGGCCATCTTGTAGTAAAAATCGGCCGCTTCGTATTGCTTGAGTCGCTGCAGGCAGATGGCGACGAGCTGGTAGTAGCGGCCGCTCTGCGGGTCGAGGAAGATCAAGTAGCCCGCAATCTGGATGCATTTTAGCACCTCGCCCATATCGCAGTAGCGACACGCGATGGCGTAGGCCCCGTCCATCTCGTCTTTCGTGAAGCCGCCTACCTGCGCATACGTTAGCCTACCCTCGGCAACGGCCTTGCTGAGCTCCTGGATGGCGTCACGGAGCTTCGGATTCTTCTTCATGTCCTCCCAGGTGATGTCGCGGGGTTCATCGATCGGGACGACCCCGCCGGTGGCTCCGACCCAGTCTTCGCTGGGGAGGTTGACCAGCGCTTCTTGCTGGAGGGCCTCTGTGGCCTCTTGGGCGATGCGCTGACCCTCCTGCATGAGCACGATGCTGGCCGGACGACCACCGCCGGCGCTGACGATGGCACGTGCGCGGGCAATGTAGGGTCGGTAGTCCATGCGCGGGGTGCCGCGTTGGATGGCTTCCTGGAGTAGCGCCACGCCCTCTTCGGTAGCGCCGGCCTGGCACAAACACTCACCGAGGAAGACTTTGCTCGGGACATCGGTCGGGTCGATGTCCATGGCGATGCGGTAGCAATATCCGGCCCGCACGTACTCCTTGAGGGCGTGCGCACAGGCACCTAGACCACGCCAGGCGCTCGCGCGATTGACGTTCATTTGCAACACGAAGCCGAAGATGACCGCCGCGTATGGATACTTCTGCGCCTTGTAATAGGCGAGCGCGACGTTCTCCATGCCGACAAGCGCGCCCTCGCTGAAGCCGAAAGCTTCGGCGGGATTTTTGGCGCCATCGCGAATGGATTCGAGCACGTCCTCGAGCGTCCGCTCGGGGATCTTCCCGATAATCTCGAGCTCTTCCTCTGACGGCGTATAAGCCATTGCCTAAACCCTATAGCGCAACGCCGATAGGTGGGCCAATCGCGAATACGCTTCCATCGCGGACCAACCGCGGCAGTCCGCTACAACGTCCCGCCACGAGCCGACTACAACATATTGCGCGTGGTGCTGCTTCTCATTTCGTTCATGACCTTCAAGACGGAGGCCATGAGGTTGTAGAGCTGATTGGCCTTCTGGTCGAAGTTCTGGAAGGCCGTCGAAGCCATCTGTCGCTTATTGCGGACGGTCTCTTGCATGGACTCGACGTCTTTGATTGTGTCGTTGAGACCGGCGCGGTCGACTGTCTTGCTTCTCGGGTAGCCATCCATGCTGGCGACCTTGCCGTCTTTGCCAAGCGTCGTGAGATCGAACTTCTGCACATCGATCGAGATGGTGACTTTCTCAGGGTACTTGGCGCCAGCCGCCGCCGCCGACAGACGCTGCGAGTCGTCGACCAGCTGTGAGAGGTAGTCGGAGAGCTTCTCGGCCATGAGGTTGTAGTCTTGCAGGCGCTCGAGGAAGTACTTCTTGTCCTCGTTGGTCGCCTGGATGGACTCGCGGAACACGAAGAAGAGGATCTCCATCGCGTTCGCGCCGACCTGCGACGACAACTGGTTGATGTAGTCGGCGGCACGGCCAACCATCGCCGAGTTCGGGTTCGCAATGGCAGCCCGCACGGCGTCGACCGCTTGATCGAAGCCGGCGCGGTACTGTGCGCTCGTGAGCTTCGCGAAGGTCGCGGCGGCGGTTTCTTTGTTGACCAGGTTGGGGAATCCCCGCTCGGCCATCGCGTTGATGATTTCTTGGTCGCCCTCACGCAGCTCGGCGGTCAGGGCGCCGGTGAACTTGTTGGGGTTGACGCCGCGATCGACGGCGTCGGCCGCGACCCACGAGCCGCTGGCGGTATCGAGCCGAAACCCTTGGGCCTCGAGTGTGCCCTGCAGCGCCGTGAAGTTGGCGCCGAGCTCGGCCTGGGCCTCGACGACCCCGCGGGCCGTCGTCATATCGAAGCGCGAGCCGGCCGTCGTCGTTACGACGCCATTCTGAAAGCTCGCGACGCTGGAGTGGGACAATGTGTTCGTCGCGCCGGCCTGGTTGGCTGCGTTCGTGAGCGCGCGAGCCGCTCCCGTGGTTCCGCCTTGCCCAACACGCCCGGCGCTACCTGGGTTCCCGCTGCCTTCGATGACCACGTTGCTGCCGTCCGAGCCCGCGTTGATGCTCTGTGACTGGGCGCCTCTGCGTCTGATCCCATCGCCGCTACTCATGAGCGCTGCTCCTTAAGACCCCGTCCGCTGGCACAATGACGGACCCTGGCTCTACTTACACATCGAGTCACGGGCCAGGTTGTTGCAAGTAACCGTAGTTGGGATCGTCTGGCAACCGAAAGGTTCGCTGGTTACGCCCGGATTCGTGATCTCTAGTTGCATCGCCGTCGCAAGTGTGGCGGATACAGGCGCGTGGGCAAGCGTCGCGGCGACCCGTACGACCGACTAGAGGGTGACTTGGTGACGCTCGAGCGCGTCGACGACTTCGAGCGCCTGTTCACAGACTTCCAACGCCCAGAGATCTACGATCTCACGGGCATCAAGAAGCCTCCGACGCGCGTCGACTTCGACGAAGACGTCAACGTCGACCAGTCGCTGGTCGTGTGGGATGTGGTCCCCGAGGGCGAGAACAAGTCGATCGGCTACGCGTTGTATGTCGCGTACGACGGCCCACCGTACTTCGCGTTTTTCATGTTCGACGGCAAACTCGACCTCGATCTGGTGCAGGACGCGGCCCTCTTGATGGTGCACGCGTTCTTCAAGTTCACGGAAGAGCAGAGGTTGCACACCTTCGTGCCCCAGCCGGTCGACGACGAAATCGACGCGCGCTTGGTCGAGGCGGGCTTCGACCGCATCGAAGAGCACCCGACCGTCGATCTCACGAAAGAAGGTGCTTACGTCATGGAGCGCCACACCTACGAGGCCTACTACGGCGACGAAAACGAGGATGACGACGAGGCAGCCGAGCTCGACTTTGACGAATAGTGACTCGGTGTTTGGGCGGCGGTTCGGTTTCGAGCCCTTCGCTCTTCGTGCTGCTCGCGCCTCAAAACAGCCTTTTCCGCCGGCGATCGTGTACGTTCCCCTGCAATGAACCTCTCGGTGGTCGTCGCCACGCTCGAAGGCTGTTCGTTCGAGCACCTGAATGATCCGGCGCACATGCACCGCGTGCTCACCGACGCCGTGTCAGCCGGCAACTTCACCGAGCTGCACCGCTACCTGCACGTCTTCACGCCGCAGGGTCTCACTGGCGCGGTCATTCTCTCCGAGTCCCACATCGCCATTCATACTTGGCCCGAGAACGGCGTGATGTTCATCGATATCGCGTCGTGTTCCGGCGAGGTGGCGGCGCGCGCGGCGTTCGAGAGCATCTGCCGCAACATCCCGCATGCGGTCGTCAAGCGCGACAACCTGGCCTACGCGTGTCGCGACGAGATCTTGTGCTCGCGCGTCGGCTAGTTGGCTTGCTTCACGGGTGGCGACCGCCACTTGGCCCGAACTGCGTTTCCTGCTTCTAGTGACCCCCGATGCACCACCCTGATACCCTGTCGCGTCGCCTGGCCGCGCTGGACACCATGTACAGCGGCTCGCTCCCGGGGTTCATGCGGGCGCACGGCGAGCGAGTCACGCGGGTCCGTGAGGCGCGCGCACGCGAAGGTATCTCCCTGGTGCTTGGCGAGAGGACGACACTACCGTCGTCGGTGGTGCGGCGCGCCATCGCCATCGAAGCGCTGAAAGCCAAGAGCGTCGTTCTCTTCGGCGACGTCGACGGGCTCGCGGCCGAGCTCAAGGGCGTGTCGGTCACGGTTGTGCGCCCCGACGCGCCTCCCGCCAAGAAGGTGCTCGCCGACGTCGCGGTCTTCGACGCCTCTGACCTCGCTCTCACCGCCGCGCGACTCGAGTCCGCTCTAGCGGCGGTGGGACCGTCGGGCACGGTGATCGCAAGGCTGCGCTGGCCGTTCGACCGTGGCTTCTACGACCACGTTCGCGCCATGGGTGTGAAGGTCATCGGTTATCAGCGTGAGGTCGATCACGCCCTCTTCCCGAGTGGGCACGTCGCCGACGGCGCAGGCGACCTCGTGCTGTTGTCAGGCGCTATCGCCACCAACGCGCCCGAGCTCCCAGCCCCGCGCAGCGGCGAGCTCTCACAGCTGTTACCCGTGAGCGTCGATGCGCCGCCCTACGCCTGGTTCGATATGGATGGCCTCGACCTATCGCGCGGCGCGACCCTCGAGAGCTTCGCGAGGAGGGTATGCCAAATTGCGGGTCGCAAGGAGGAGCTCAGCGACGTCAAGCGCTACGACGACAAGCACATCCTGTGCTGGTACGACAGCGATGGCAACGGCTTCGTCGCCGAGCTGACGCCCGAGATGAGCCACTTGCTGGTGAGCTTCGTTCCTTACGACGACGCGCTCGATCACGCCACCATGACTGCTGCCTTCCAGCTCTTCGCCGACGATGACACACGGGTGCGACCAAGACGCACCGAGCGTACGCCAGAGCGGACGGTGTTCGCATGAACACCTCGCGACTTGCGGTCCTCGACTCGCTGCAACTCGACAAGCTGCCCCGCATCCCACCCGCGCGGACGCCTCCCGAGGGCGCAACGCAGCTCTATCACCTCGCAGATGGCATCATCTTGTCGATCGGTCCCACGAACTCGCGCCTCGTAGACCTCACTGGCGACGACGAGCTCACCGTCGATTTCCGCTACGTGAACGCGCTCGAGCAGCTAGCCCTCGGTTGGGACATGAAGGGCGTTGAGCAGCTCGCGCCGAAGCTCGTCGCAGCGGGCTTCCTCGCCGAAGGCCCACCCCGTTCTGACTCCGTTTTAGCGGGTGTCATCGGTGGCCTCGACGACGTCGTCGGTCGCGAGCTTGCCACGGGTTGGTCGCCGCGCGTCAAGGCCGCACACGAAGCAACCTTGCGCGCGCATGCCCGGCGCAAGCGATTCTTCGAGCAGATTGGTCAGTGCCCCGTGCTCCCCGAGACAGCGGTGCGTCGCGCGCTCACCGTGGGCGATGCAGAGGTGGTCGGCAAGAAGAAGGTCCTCTGCCTGGGTGACGACGACTTGGTGGCCATGCCGCTCGCCATGCTCGGTCACGAGGTGAGCGTCTTCGACATCGATGACTTCCTGCTGCGCTTCCTGGGTGACGCCGCCCGCGAGCAGGGTGTCTCCATCGAGACGCGCGAGGTCGATCTGCGCGACCCGATGCCGCCCGATTTGCTCGGCCAATACGACGTGGTTCTCACAGACCCGATGGCGAACCGCGAGTGCTTCGAGCTCTTCCTCTCACGCGCGATAGCGCTCACCAAGCCGGGTGGCCGTTTGCTGTCGGCGGTCTTCCCGCCGACCACCAAGCTCTTCAAGACCGTCGCGACTGAGCTGGGTCTTTCGATTGATGCCTGGCACGCCCGCCACAACCGGTACTACACGCACGCGGCGAAGCTGCACTGGTACGAGAGCGATTGGGTCGAGCTGCGCCTCACCGAGACGACCAAGCCAACCGTTCTAGCGGACGCCTTTAGCGTACCGCTCAATCTCTATCGCGAAGACTTCGCTCAGCGTCGCCCGAGCTTCATCGGCACCTTCGAGGACATCGGCGAGCTGCGCTTCGCGATGCCGTATTTCCTGGACCTCTTGGTCGACGTCGTCGAAAAGGCCGCCGACCTGACGCTCACCCACCGCGTGGTGCATGCCGGCGAAAACGACTGGAGCGTAGTTCACGGTACCACCGAAGAAGGGCACCTGTTGCTGCATGTCGATCGTCGCCGCAAAGTGCTGAGCATCGAGCTCGTGCCGTTCGTGCCGCAGGTCGAAGATGCCATTCGCCACTTCGTCATGAACGTTTACAAGCCGAACCCGGCCGAGGCGTCGGTGGTGACGAGCAACATCGTCTGGGAGCTACGGGTTCGCTGACCACGTAGGTCCCTGGCGAGAGCGACGTTGTCGCGCCCGCTCGTTCCGCGTTGAGGAGCGCGACCATAGGGCCTCACGCCCGACGCCGTTGTGGCCAAAGCGCCAGGAGCCAGAAGGGCGCGAACGCGATCAGTTCGACCATCAGCACGTAAAGACCGCGGGCGCTGAGCATGCCGGCGCCGATCGGCGCGACCGGGATGGGTCGCACCGGCGCGAAGTACCGGGTTGTGTCGAAGGGCCAAAACAATGCGACGCCCAGGCCCCCGTCGGTCAACGTGTCGAGTAGCCCGTGGCTTGCGAGGACCGCGGCTGCAAAGAGCATGGTGCGACGGCGTGACTTACCGAACCACGTACGTCCACCAACCGCCGCGCCGAGTACCAGGGCGGTGAGCAGCGCATGGGAGGCCCCCCGATGGCCGAACGGATCGCCGTACGGGATGCGGAGCGCGAAGGCAACGACGTCGAGATCGGGAGCGAGCGCAAGCCCAGCGAAGGCGACGACCGCGAGCAGACGGGTTCTCCACGAATCCGCAGGTTCGCACCAGAGCCGCGCGGCGGCTGCACCGACCGCCACATGACCGAGACTTGCCATGCGCACGGCGCTACGCCATCACGGCGTTAGCCGCAAGGCATCAGCCGTCGCGCGCAACCCGAAAAGCGAGCTCGCGCTGCCACGTGCGGCACGACGCTGCGAGCTTCGTGAGCTTTCCCGCGTCTGCGAGCGCGATAGCTGCTTCGTTGACGGTCAGCGCTTCGCGATAGCGGCCAAGGGCCTCGGCGACCTGGGCCCACAGGACGACCAGGACCACGTCGTTGTGGCCGCTTGCGATGAGGCGGTCGACGATCTCCATCGCGCGCGTTGGCTCGTCGGCGGCGAGTAGGGCTTGCGCCTCGCGCATCCTCGCGCGTCGTGCCTCGGTCTCGCTCGGTTCGATAGGGCCGTTCCGAGCGCCTGCGAGCAAGCCTTCGAGCTTCGCGCGGGCTCGCCGGGCGGCGCGCTTACCCGCGAGGTTTGCCAAGGTCGAACGTAAGTCGAGCATACTCATGTGTCTGACACGCCGGCATATAGCACGACACCAGAGTTGGTCGCTCGTTCCTAGCCTGGCGCTTTGGCATCGAGTTTCGCCCTCTGTGACGCGCGTCACGCAGCCGACCTGCCGCCGCGTCAGACGCCCGGCGGTCGCGACGTGCCGAAAATCGAAGGAGGTGGCCCCGCGCAGCTCTTTTCTGCTTGGGGCGAGGATGGGTCGTGGGCGTTCGCTTCCTTTCGCATGAGCTAACCCCGGCGAGCGCGATGCTCGCCTGGCGCCACGCACTCGAGCACCGCGCAGCCTCCGTACCGGCTCACCAGATCGCTGGCGTGGACGGGGTCGTGCAGTTCATGTCGACGGCTGGGGACTCCCCGTTCTATTGCCGGGTCAGCGGCGGGTCCGCTTCTATGGCGGACGGAATCGCCGCCGAGAGCAACGCAGTGGTGCTGATCGACGCGCGTAATTTCACCGCACGCCTCGCGAATGGCGCGACGCGGCGGGACCCCATCAACGTCTTGGGTGACGTTGGTCTTTACCAGCGCGTCTTTGGCGAGCTTGGCTGAGGCTAAGGCTCGCGCCGGGAGCAAATCGCGGCAACGGGAGGGCTTCGCAAAGGTCCGTTGACGGCAGGCGCGTTTGACTGCTGCGCTTGGTGCGCGACTGCGCTATATCCCAGTCATTCGTATGCGCTGGCTTTTACCTGTCGTCCTCTTGGGTCTCACCGCCTGCCCGGGCTTCGGCAGCGAGAATACGAGCGTCCTCGCCGAGGTGCCTGAGCGCCCCACCTATCGCGAGATCGCGCAGATTACCGCCAACTACTGTATCCGCTGCCACAATCGCTCGAACCCGCAGGGTGAGTTCGACGGCGACACCTACGAGACCCTCTTCGAGCGTCGCATCGACGCGCGCGACCTCGTCGACGCGGGCATCATGCCCCCACTGACCGATCCACCCATGTCGCCGGTCGACCGCGAGTCTTTCCTCAAGTGGGTCGAGATTGGCGCGCCGCCCGCTGACACCAGCGAGTGACACATGTCGGGGTTGACCCGTTTAGGGCGAGTCCTGACGCCCCTCGCGGTCAGAACGCCATGACGTCCAGCAGGCATTTGCTCGGTTGGAGAAGTCGTTGGCCGCTAGCGCTGAGGAGATTTGCTACGGCGGACTGAGCAGCTCCAAACGCACCGGGTAGCTCAGCTCAGATCCAGAAGTGCAGCATCAAGAGCAGATCGTTCGAGAGGAACGCCGACGCTTGATAGAGCCGTCGATACTGCACCGTCGCTTGCCAGCCCTTGTAGATGTTCCAGTCCGCTCCGATGGAGAAGCGCTGACGGTGATCGTCTTTGTTCACCAGGTTGACGTCTTGCCACTCGTAGGTGCCGAAGATGTTGATGCCGCGGGTCGGCATGTAGTCGAGCTCGTGGAAAATGAAGAGCTGATAGGCCGTGTCGGCCCGCTCGACAGGATTGTAGGCGCGGAAGTCCGCTTCTCCGAACAGGGTGAAGGGGAAGAGATTGAGTGCCCAAAGCGGGCCCGCCGTGACCTGCGTGCCAGCGCCAATGTTGGTGGTGCCGGCCTCCGTGATTTTCAGAACCTCGGCGCTGCCGCCGAGTTGCCAGCCGAGATCACGCACGCCCGCGGTTAGCGCCGCGCCGTAGCCTGTATCTTGCTGCTCGCCCGGCCACTTCTCGATGCCCTGATAAAACACCGCGAGGTTCGCGTAAGGGTAGTTCGGTGCGATGCCAACCTCGGCGCCGAAGACCTGTGCGTATTGATCGTTGTCGAGACCGGCGCGCGTGAAGAGCGTGTGGTTTGGATGCCGCCAGCCGAAGGGCTTGGTGAATCTGCCGGCACGGACATAGCCGTTGTTCTTGAAGTCGTCGGCCTGGATCCACAGCTCGCGTATGGCGAAGCGGTCATGCCACTCGCCCTTCTGAATGAGGTCGCGGCGATCACCTTGGATGCCGACAGTGCCGTACAGCGAGAGGTGTTTGGCCGGCTTTGCGTAGCCATACAGCTCGGCCTGCATCGGGAAGACCTTCGGCGCCTCTTCGCTGCCGAGCGGGATGTAGCCGAAGATGCGCACGTCGGCGCCCCACTTGAGCTTCGGGTCGGGCTCGATAGGGCCGAAGCGGTCTTTCACCTTGTTCATCGGCGTTTTGCCGGACTGCCAGCCGGAAAACCCTTCCCAGAAGCGATAGCGCCCCTTGGTGCTGTAGGTGTCATCGGGGTCCCGGTACTTGCCGGGGTCGACGCCGTCCGAGGGATGCGACCCGAACATCGCGAGGCTCTCGTAGCCGTAGAAGTCACCCGTCGGCGTGCGCAGACCACCACCGGTCTTGCTGATATGGCACGCGGTGCAGTCGAGAGTGCACTTGCGGCCGGCGTCGTCGGGCGGGTTGTACCAACCGCTCGGTTCGATGTGGCAGGTGTTGCACGCTGCAGCGGAACGGATGGCGTACAGCGGCGTCGCGGTGGTGCCCTTGGGCCAGAGCAGCGGCAAGGTCCAAGCGAGCGCGGTCGATACAAAAACCGCTGCGACCAGGAGGGGGGTCGCGTGAGCACGCCGCAGGAGCCACATGGCTAGTTTCTCTACCACAGGTTGGAGACCACTTCGGTAAACAAAACGGCCCGTTCGACAGGACAGCGACATGCCATACGGCGTCGTCATGAGCCGCCCCGCGTCGCTTGGCGGTTCGCGTAAGCGAGCAGTTGAGCTAGGCGGTCGAGCCCATCTGTTTGAACAGTCTGAGACTCATCCAGCCGAGCAACAGGACGGCCGCGGCGAGCGATGTCCACAGGACGATCCGTCGAACGGGTAGCGTCGTGTCCGGCGGTTCCGGGGCGAGCTTCGATGGCCCTCCAAGAATGACTTTGGCATCGATCAGCTTTGCGGCGCCAAGTGTCTCACCGCCCTCGATACGCGCCATGCTGGCGAGCGCTTGCGGATTGAAGCTCGCCACCCCGCGGTTGGCATTGCCGTAAGCGAGGGTGAAGGGGCCGTCTCCTCGGCGGGCGAAGAGCAACTCGTGCGGCAACCAGCCGACTTCGAACTTCGGCGAACCGTTGCCGATGCCGCCGCCTTGCATGCTCACTTCGAGCTGCCAGAACGGGTCCGCGACGTCGCCGACATTGATGGTCACAGGGCCAACGCCGTTTTTGTCCAGGCGATAGATAAGTCCGCTATAGCGTGTGCTCCACGGACCCTCGGCGCTGTCGGCGCTCGAGAGCATGGCTTCCGCGAGGGTATTGTCTTCGGGGAGCATGATGCGGAGGCGATCCACGGGCCGGAAGCCCGGCAGGCGGAAGCGGTAAACACCTGGTCGTGGCGTCGTGACCTCGGCAGCGTTTGCCCAATCGCGCGCCGGCTCGCTGATGCTACCCGCCAAGCCCGCGACGACCATGTCGAGCTCACGCGCCGGTGGGGCGTCGGGCCAGGTCACGCGCAAATACTTGGCCCGAAACGGGGGCAGCTCGACGCGCTCCTTGTCGATACGATGACCTCCTTGCACGAGGCTTGCGACGGTCACGTCGTGCGCGATGGCGTGCCAGCTCGTCAGATCGTCGCTGGTCGCAAGGCTCAAATGCTGCACGAAGCTTGCTTCACCTTTCCAGCGGAATGTGAGGCTCCGGATGGGTTGCTCGATGCTCGAGGTGTCCATCAGGTAAGCAGTGAGAACGCTACTGCCGCCAGCGACCTCGTCTTTCGTGCTGACCTTGGTGACCGCTCCCGTGCTGCCGCGCTCGACTGTGATCTCGACGCTGCCTCCGCTCGCCTGTGAGGCGGCCTTCAGCGGAAAGACCGGCAGGTTCACGTCGGGGTTCTCACGCACCGATTCGCTCGCGCGCCGTAGCGCGTGCGGCACCTGGCTTCCCGAGGCGTTGAACACCGCCATGTCGCCGGCGTCTCGTCGCGTGAGTTGCTCGTAGACCGTCACGGGGACGACGAAGCGCTGCAGCGCATGCTCGGCATCGACATCGAGCGTCGCGCCGTAGGCGAAATCGTCGCGCTTCACCTGGACATCGCTCTGCGCCTCGGTGGCGACGCGGTTCTGCGCCGCCGCGGTTCCTGTGAAAGACGCCAATGCGAGGGTGAACAAGCAAAAACGCACGAGAGCTCCGTTTAGGCGCGCGCCACGCGGGGCGGCACCGGCGAGATCCAGCCGATCAGCAACAGCAATAAACCAACGACGAGGAACGAGATGATGCGAGCGACGGTCTGGATATGCGAGAGATCGACGAGAAAAAGCTTGAGCACAACGACGCCGAGAAGCGCGCCGCCGACCATCCACACGACGCGCCATTTCTTGCGCGACGCGAGCGCCGTGACCACCAAGGCGATGACTGTCCAAGCGATCGACAGGGAGGTCTGTACGACCGTTGAGTCCATGAGGTCATCCCAATCCCAGGGCACCTCGGCGTAGTAGTGGCAACTACGCACGCACACCGCAGAGAGGTGTGCAAAGAGCACGAAGCAAAGCACCGCGATGAAGGGGACCCGCAGCGTTTCGAAACGTGCGGGATAGCGGACACGCACGCGTACCGCCCACGCGACGCCCGCGAGGATGATGAAGGCCTGCGTGAGATCGAGCGGTGTCAGGAGTGGCACATAGGGGAGCGGTGAGGGGTCGCCGTCGCTGCCGAAGCTTCCACCGAGGCTCCAAAACAACAAGTAAGCTACCACCGGCACAAAGCCGTTGATGATGGCGGCGCGGTGCGTGACCATCGGCCAGCGGTTTCGCAGATCAGCCGCCAGGAAAGAAAAGAGCACGAACGCCGGCACGAGAGCAGCCGCTACAGCGGACCACACCCCCTCGGGCACGTTGCGATCGACATGCAGGTAAGCAAGACCCGCTAGCGCCGTGCAGACCAGCGCCGGGGTCACCCCGTAAGCCAACGCCAGTGCCTTGGGGATTTGCTCATCGTCTTGGCGGTGCAAGAGGAACAGCCATGCCGCGATAGCGAACAGCCAGCCCGCCCACGACCAATCCTGTTGTCCGTGCAGTCCAACCTCGAGGACCGCCCAAATCACCACGCCGACGACCAGCTGAGGCGCGAGCAACATCGCGCCAAGGCGGCCGGATGGCCAGGTGAGTCGCTTCGCGATCACGTCGAGCAGCAAGGCGTGCACCGCAATGGCCACGAGCGTGACGACCGCGAAGTATTTGTCGTGGTCGTGATCGAAGACGTCGTAGATGGTTCCACCGGTGAGCCATCCGACCGCCCAGACGACCAGTAACCCTTGCACGAGAGACGATGCGGCTGACACGCGCGTGCGCAGGAAATAGGCCGATGCTAGGGCGCCGACCGCGCGGAGCAGGGCGTAAGGATAGATGGCCTCGATGATCGGCTGATTGATCTCGGCCGACCCCGGCGAGTCGAACGTCACGCCCGCGGCGAACTGCAAAAGCACACCGGCCGCCTCGGCGAGTACCTTCTTCTGGCGGCGACCGACCCAGACGAGGCCCGCGCCCTCGAGTGCGTAAGCCGCGGCTGTCCAGCTCGCGTTGAGCGCGAAGGGGATCGCCATCGTGACGAAACCCACCCCGATGGCCGTGAAGGCCTCAGCGAGCGAACGTCCGTGCTCGGGCGATCTCTTCCACACGAGGGTCGCGACCGCGATGTAGAAGGCGGCGACGACGACTGCCGAGACAGCAAGTCCCCAGGGGGTGTCCTTGACCAACCCCACCTGCAACGCAAACGCGATAGCGGGCAGGCCGAAGACCAGCGTACCGTCGATGATGCCGCGGCTCTTCGCGGGGCGCTTCACCGCGTAGAAGACCGCGATGGTCGCGTAGAAGACGAAGAAGAGCGCCAAGAAGAACTGCGTCCACGCGTAGTTCTCGGGCTTGTACGCCGATAGGCCCCAGGCCGTGCCGACGAGGAACGTACAGGTGAAGCCGAGCAGATTGAGGACGCGCCAGTCCTTGAACCAAGCGATGACGAGGATGCCGGCGTTCAAAACGGCGTAGTAGGTAAAGAGCGCGACGAAGTTGCCGCTGTTGTTGGACGCGAGGATCGGCGCCAAGAAGCCGCCCAGCACCCCGAGCACCGCGAGCGCCAGCGCATCCTGGACGATGGCGAGAAAGGCGGTAGCGACCGCGAGCACCACGAACACCGCGAGCGCTGCGGCGTGCGGGATGAGCCCGTAGATCTTCAGTGCAGCGAACGTGACCAGGTAAATGATGCCAATACCGCCGCCCTGCAGACTCACCGCGTAGGCAAGGCGTTTGCTGCGTAAGCGGAAGCCAACACCCAACAGGCCCATGCCGAGGATGACGGCGCCGATGAGCCGCAGCTCGATGGGGAACATGCCGTGCTCGGCGCCGTACTTCACCAGGAAGCCGACACCGAAGAGCAAGATGATGACGCCAACGCGGACGACCGTGTTGCCGCCGAAGATGAGAGACTTCAAGCGCTCGACGGGGTCGGGACCGGCGGGGGCCGAGGAGAACAACGCGGAAGACGGCGTTCGGTCATCGGCTATCGGCGTTCGGTCATCGGTTATCGGCGTTCGGCCATCGGCTATCGGCGTTCGGTCATCGGCTATCGGCGCTCGGTCATCGGCTATCGGCGTTCGGTCATCGGCTATCGGCGTTCGGCCGTCGGCTATCGTTGCTCGGCCGTCGTAGGGCATCGGAGCCGTGGCTCGCGAGCCCCCCGTCATGGGCTCGCGCGGCAGCTCGACCGTCTTTCTCTCCGAAACGGGCAGGTCGTCTTCGCTCGGCGCGCGCGTGCTCGCGGCCTGCGGCGCCATCGTGCCGGCCGATACATTGATGCGTGGCGCGCCTTGCAGCAACGCGACTTGCGTCTCGAGCGCTCGCAACCGCTCATCGAGCGTTTTGCGTCGTCCCTGATCGACGATCAGCCGAGCGGCCAGGTAGCCGATGATCATCCCAATGAATGCGCCAGTGCCTTCGTCGGCCGCCGCACCCATCAACCCGCCCAGCACAACCAGAAAAAACGTCACCATTCGGGCGCGACTCTAACCTAGAGATGCCACCAGCTCATAACTTACAGCTCGCGCGGGTCTTTTCGTTGACCAGGTCGACCCCTCGTACCAGCGCGTCGACATCCGTCTCGCCGTCAACGAAGATGCGGTCGCGGACCCCGGCCCACGCGACATCGGCGTTGTGGGGCCGAATCATCAGGGCGATGAGCTCGGCGACGAGACCAACGCTCATGATCGCGAGGCCGGCTGTCGGGTTTTCGAGGTCCGCCAAGGCGATACCGCCCCCGATACCCGTGGCGACCAGACCACCAATGAGAAAGCCGTTGGTCGCCGACTTCTTCTTGTGGATTGCCTTCACGTCCGCGTCGATGTCAGGGCGCAACTGGGTGTTGCCGATCAGACGGGCGGTTTGCTCGCTCGTGAGCCGCAGCGTGAGGCCTTTCTGATAGGCGGCGAGACCATCAGCGGATTCGTCGTGGTTTTTGTACATGACCCAGTTCTGGGTGGCCGCCACCGTCTCCTGGGCCTCGGCGCCAACGTGGGTCGGCGCGAGTTGCACCCACCGCGTCTCTTCACACGACCCGCGCGCAGGATCGGCGGGGAGGACCAGCGGCTCGCCGGTGCGATGCGTGCGCGGCGTCGAGCAGGCCCCGCACACCACGAGCAGGACGAGGGCGCGACGTATTGCAATGACCTTTTCCCAACGCTCGCGCATTGGGGTCAGGTGTAGCCGACTTGATGCACGGTCATGACGTTGGTCGGGCCGTGACGCATCTTGGGCGAGCTCATCATCACCACGAGCCGGTCGCCCTTTTCGGCGAGTTGGGCGTTCAAGAGCGCCGCGTCGAGCTCTTCGAAGATCTTCTCAGTGGTGTCGGCGGGGTCGCCGATGAGATGCGGTTGCACCCCCCAGACGACGCTCATGAGGTCGCGCACTTGTGGCGACGGCGTGAAGGCGATGATCGGCGTCAACGGTCGACGCTGTGAGCACAAGACCGCAGTGGTGCCCCGTAAGGTGAAGGCGACGATGGCGTGTGCGTGCAGCTGCGTCGCGACGTTGCAGCCCGAGTCGATGACGACCTTGTCGGAGGTATCGAGACCGCGCTCGCGACGCCGCGCTGTGGGGTTCGGCTGCAGGGTTTTTTCGGTAGCCTCGATAATCTTGTCCATCATGGTGATGGACTCGATGGGGTACTTGCCGGAGGCAGTTTCGCCCGAGAGCATCACGGCGTCGGTGCCGTCGAGGACCGCATTGGCGACGTCGGACGCTTCGGCGCGTGTCGGACGCGGATTGCGCGTCATGCTGTCGAGCATCTGTGTCGCAGTGATGACCGGCCGGCCAATGCGCAGCGCTTCACGAATGATGCGCTTCTGCGCCATCGGCACTTCTTCGGGAGATAGCTCGACGCCGAGATCGCCGCGCGCCACCATGACGCCCCAAGAGACCTCGAGGATGCCGCGCAGGTTTTGCAACGCTTGTGGCTTTTCGATCTTCGAAATGATGGGCGTTTGCGCGCCAACGGACGCCAGGAGCTCCTTGAGCTCGAGCACGTCCTGCGGCCGGCGCACGAACGACATCGCGATGCAATCGACCTTCTGCTGCACGGCGAATAGAACGTCCGCGCGATCTTTCTCGGTGATCGCTGGAGCGGACACGACGCTCTGCGGCAGGTTCATCCCCTTGCGCTGAGCGATGGCGCCATCGTTCAACACGCGGGCGCGGACGAGACCCTTTTCGACGTGGGTGATCTGCAAGATGATGTTGCCGTCGTCGATGAGGAGCGGCTGTCCCGGCTGGACATCGCGGTCGAGCCCTTCGTAGTCGCTGGGTAGCTCGTCGCCCGTTGGCGCGCGGCCGACGGCAAACGACACGATGTCGCCGACCTTTACGGGCTTCGGCTGGCCGTCGAACTTGCCGACGCGAATCTTGGGGCCTTGCAAGTCGAAGAGGATGCCAACAGCGCGCCTCGCTTCGTGAGCTTGTTCGCGAATCGTTGCGATGGTGCGGGCGTGCGTTTCATGGTCGCCGTGCGAGCCATTGATGCGCGCCATGTTCATGCCGGCGTCGATGAGCTTGCGGATCATCTCCGGGCTCGCCGTGGCGGGACCCAAGGTCGCGACGACCTTGGTGCGGCGCTGCGTAAGAGTGCGACTAGACATGGATGCGTGAACTTTTGGCCGAGGCGGGCGCGCGAATCAAGGCAGTAGCTCCGCCGCTGCCTGTCACGGACCCATTTCGTGACGTTTTATCGTTGGCCTTCCCTGGTGGGCCACTTTCGTTTCACCCACGCAACACCGGTGTCACCCCAGCGCCGAGCTGCCCATGCCGCCGCGCCGCCAAGTCCCACTCCGAGAAGGGCTCCGCCCACGACGTCACTCGGGTAGTGCTTTTCGAGGTACACGCGCGAAAGACCGACGAGCGCGGTGATGATGGCAAAGGCGGCCGTGATCTTCGGGTAGAAGCGGGCAAAGAGCATCGCTTGCGCCGCGACGTTGGTGGCGTGGACGGACGGAAACGAGAAGCTACTGCCACCGTGAGGTCGGGGCCGAGCAACCAAAGGCTTGACGATACTCGCGGCCACCTGGTCGCTGACCACGACCAAGAGCAGCGCCGCGACCACGACGATGCGGCCCTTGTCGCCGCCTCGCCAGACCAACCAGATCGCGATGCCACCGATGAGCCATGAAAAGGCCCAGAAGCTCGAGAGCCAACGCATAGGTGCGTCGAGCCAGCCGGCCTGCACGTTCGCGGCGATCCAGGCCATGGCCGCGTGGTCCCAGCGGTCGATGCCCTCGAACACTACGACTTCTTCGGACGCTTCGAGTTGAGCGGCACCGCGTAAAGCTCGAGGCGATGACCGACCAGCTCGTACCCTAGCTCGCGCGCGATCTTGTGCTGGAGGGCCTCGATCTCGGCGTTCTGGAACTCGACGACGTTGCCGCTCTCGGTGTCGATTAGGTGATCGTGGTGCGTCTCGCGCGTCTCTTCGTAACGGGCGCGGCCGTCGCGGAAGTCGTGGCGCTCGAGGATGTTGGCCTCTTCGAACAAACGCAGGGTGCGATAGACGGTCGCGATGCTGATGCGAGGGTCGATCTCAGTGGCCCGGCGATAGACCTGATCGACGTCGGGGTGGTCCTCGGCGTCGGAAAGCACCCGCGCGATGACGCGGCGCTGATCGGTCATGCGGAGGCCACGTTGCTCACAAAGCAGTTCGAGGCGCGACGAGTTCGTTTGGCTTCCGGGCATAGCGTAAGGCCTACTCTATCGATCATCATAGATTGGCGGCAAGAGTCGGTTCTCTGTACCGTATAGCCCCATGAGTGACGCCAACACGGACGGCCTCCTCGGGCGTCTCGCCGTTCACTACAAGCTCGTAACCCTCGACCAGCTCAACCAGGTTACCCGCGAGCAAGCGCGCGGGGGCGGGCCGCCGTTAGGTCAGCTGCTCGTTGCCAAGGGGATCATCAACGCGGCGCAGCTCGAGCAGCTCATGAAGGTGCAGCGCGAGTACCTGGCGAAGCAACAAGCTGCGGCCCCAAAGCCTGCTCCCACGCCTGCGGCACCGACCTCCGGCCCACTCGCGGGGGCTGCTGCCCAAGCGGTCGCCACCATGGCGGCGACGCGGCGACCCACCGTGAGCTCGACGGCTAGCGGCGGCCACATTCAGCTGCTGACGAAGGCGGTGGCCGATGGTGCGAGCGATATCCACCTCCACGCTGGCGCGCCCATCCGCTATCGCGTCCACGGGGTCCTGCACGACGTCGAGGCCGATCCGCTGACACGCGAGCGCGCCGAGAGTCTCATCATGCAGCTGCTCGACGACGCGCAGCGCGCTGTCTTGAACGAGAAAGGGCAGGTCGACTTCGCCTATACCCTCGACGGCGTCGGCCGCTTTCGCGGCAACGCGTATCGGCAGCAGCGCGGCACTGACTGCGTGCTCCGCGCCATCTCCGAGAAGCCGCCGACCTTGCAGCAGCTTGGGTTACCGGCGTCGCTCGCCAAGTTCACGAACTTTCACCAGGGCATGGTCTTGCTGACCGGCCCCGCCGGCTGCGGCAAGTCGTCGACGCTCGCGGCGCTCGTCAACATCATCAACGAAGAGCGCCGTGATCACATCATCACCGTCGAAGACCCTATCGAATACGTGCATACCCCCAAGCGCTGCTCTGTCAACCAACGCCAGGCCGGCAAACATACGGCGAGCTTTGCGCGTGCTTTGCGTGGTGCCCTGCGCGAAGACCCCGACGTCATCGCGCTTGGCGAGCTGCGTGACCTCGAGACCATCTCGCTCGCGCTCACCGCGGCAGAAACGGGTCACTTGGTGCTCGCGACCCTGCACACCAACAACGCTATTCGCACCATCAACCGCGTCCTCGGCGTTTTCCCGCCCGAGCAGCAAGCTCAGATCCGCACGATGGTCTCCGAATCGTTGCGAGCCGTCGTGTCACAACGCCTGGTCCCGCGCGCCGACGGCAAAGGACGCGTACTCGCGCTCGAGGTGCTGGTCGTCAACAAGGCGGTCGGCAATCTGATCCGCGAAGACAAGACCTTCCAGATCCGTTCCGCCATGCAGACCGGCGGCTCACAGGGCATGGTCTTGCTCGACGACGCGCTGCGCGACCTCGTCAAGAAGGGCGCCATCACCCTCGACGAAGCGATGAAGCACGCCGAAGAGCCTGCGAAGCTCAAGGGGGCATGATCATGGCAGCCCGCATCGACCAGCTGTTTCGCTATCTGAAGGAGAAGGGCGGCTCCGACTTGCACATGGCCGCGGGGCTTGCGCCGCGTATCCGTAAACACGGCTCGCTCGAGGAGGTCGAGGGCTGGCCCGTTTTGACGGACAAAGAGCTACGCGCCATCCTCCAGGAGATGTGCAGCGAGAAGCAGTGGGCTGAATACGACGCCTGCGGTGACCTCGACTTCGCGTACGGCATGGAGGGCTTTGCCCGCTTCCGCGCCAACTTCCTCCGTCAGGAGAACGGCGCGGGCGCGGTCTTCCGCATCATCCCCGACAAGATCGTGCCGCTCTCGGCGCTCAAGCTCCCACCCGCCATCGAAAAATTCGCACACCTGCAGCAGGGTCTCGTGCTCGTCACGGGTCCGACTGGGTCGGGCAAATCGACGACCCTCGCCGGCGTCATCGACACCATCAATTCGACTTACGCCAAACATGTGGTGACCATCGAAGACCCGGTCGAGTTCGTGCATCAAAACAAGAAGAGCGTCTTCTCGCAGCGTGAGGTCGGCACCGACACCGAGAGCTTCGGTACGGCGCTGCGCGCGGCGATCCGCGAGGACGCCGACGTCATCTTGGTCGGCGAAATGCGCGACCTCGAGACCATCTCGCTCGCCATCACGGCGGCCGAGATGGGCGTCCTCGTGTTCGGTACGCTCCACACCAACAACGCCGCCAAGACCATCGATCGCTTGATCGACGCGTTCCCGGCCGACCAGCAGTCGCAGGTGCGCACGACCTTGTCCGAGTCGATCGCGGGCATCGTCTCGCAGCTTCTTCTACCGACTGCCGACGGCAAGGGCCGCTGCGCGGTGAACGAGATCTTGGTGCGCACCCCCGGTCTTCCCAACGTCATCCGCGAGGGCAACACGCCGATGATCCACTCCATCATCCAGAGCGGAAAGAACCTCGGCATGCAGGCGATGGACGACGCGCTCTTCGCTTTGGTGAAAGAGGGTCGCGTATTGCCTAAAGAGGCCTACATGAAGGCGACCAACAAGCAGCGCTTCGAAGAGCTGTTGCCGGCGGACGCTTAGAATAGAGCGGCCTGTGTAAGCCCAGCGTTCCGCGGGTCGCTCTTGCCGACGCGGTGTCAGCATGGGGACCGGCATCGCTGACGGCACCGGGCCGAGAATGACGACGCGGGACCGTCGGTCTCGCGCATCAAATCCCACCTCAGTCGGAGTCATGCCCATGAATGAGCCGCGCGTCGAGCGCAGCGAGGCGCATCTGCGTCTCGTTTCGGCCATTCCTGGGACCTCCGTCGATCCACGCCGCGTGGTGTCGAGCGAGCTGTCGCAAGCGCTCGCCGACCCACGACCGGCGGTGGGGCTCATCGGCACCCGGCTCTTGCGACCGACCACACCGCTGGCCCTTCCCGAGCACCGCTCGGTGGTCACCTGGCGTACCTCACGCGCGCCGCTCTTCGGTGCGACGCCGCGACCCACTGATGTTCGCGCAGGCGCTCTCGATGATTGCTATTTCATCGCCGCACTGTCCGCGATCGCAGTGGCGCGGCCCGAGTGGCTGGTCGACACGGTGACCCAAGGTCCGGGCGACGACGAGGTGAGCGCGCGCTTCTTCGACCTCGACGGGCGCGGCGAAGTACGCGTGGCGGTCTCCGCGCGGCTACCTGTCGATGAGCGTAGTCGGCGGCATCTCTACGCTGAGCCCCAGGGCGCGACCTGGGGGGCCTACGCGGAGAAGGCATACGCGGCCCATTACGGTGGCTATGAGCGCGTCGGCAAACGCGGCGCCGCAGCTTACGCTTTGCGCGAGCTTACTGGTCACGCGACCCGGACCTATCGTCTTGCGAACGATGGCGTCGCCGCGACCCACGACGCCATGGCGCTCGCTCTGCGCGAACGACGACCCATGGTCGCGGAGACCTCGCAGCGCGAGCTCGATGCCTGTGGGGTTGCGCTGCAGGGCATCGTTCCTGGACACTCGTACGCGGTTCTCGATGTGTACTCTATAGCGGATGAATCATGGGTGACGCTCTACGAGCCGGCTGGACGCGAAGAGTTCAGGTCGCGGGCGTACGACACCGACGCGCCCCCTTCGGCTGGGGCACGGGCGCGCCGAGGCGATGGCGTATTTCGCATGCGCTTCGACGACTTCGCCCGGCGTTTCGGGTCCGTGGTGGTCGTCACCAACGAGCGACTTCCACGCAGCGCCGCGTCTCCCCCAGCGCTCCCGCCACCAACACACCTCGAGCGAATCGGCCGGCAGGCCCCGCCCGGGCCGGTCGTGTGCAACCTGCCCGGTTTCGGCGCCGCCAAGTCGGCAGCGCGCTCTGGCGCTCTTCACTCGCCTTGATCCGTTCTGCCTACCCCCGGCTCTGCCGCGCCCGGTTGGTTTGCTAACCTTCGAGTCCCGCGTAGACCGTCTGCACGTCGTCGTGCGCATCGAGCGCGCCCAAGAACGCCTCGACCTCCTCGCGCTTCTGCGCGTCCCACCCCGTGGGGTCGACCGGGTTCTTCGACTTGTAGCCGAGCTTCGCCGAGACCACCGTGAAGCCATGACTGGGGAGCGCGCGACTGACGAGGTCGAGGTCGGTGGGGGCCGTGAGAAACAGCGTATGACCTTGCTCACTCCCCGGCTCGAGGTCCTGTGCGCCCGCTTCGATGGCCGCGGCCTCGGCGTCCGCTCCAGCGGTCGTTGGCTCGGCTTCGATCATGCCGAGGTAGTCGAAGTCCCACGCGACCGAGCCCGAGGTACCAAGCTGACCCTTACGGAACAGCACGCGGATCTCGGAAGCCGTGCGATTCAGGTTGTCGGTCAAACACTCCACCATCACGGGCACTTGGTGCGGTGCGAACCCCTCGTAGACGACTCGATCGAGCTGCACCGATTCACCGCCGATGCCCGCGCCCTTCTTGATGGCGCGCTCGACTGTGTCTTTCGGCATCGAGACTTTGCGAGCCTGCTCGAGTACCAACCGTAGCCGCGAGTTTGCTTGCGGGTCGGCCCCGCCGCGTGCCGCGATCATGATGTCCTTGGCGAGCCGTCCGAAGAGCTTGCCCTTCGCGTTTGCCGCCGCCTCTCGACCTTTCGCTTTCCACTGTGCGCCCATATCCGACAGTCCTCACGTGTCGAGGCAATCGGGTCAAGAGTCAGCCGCGCGGTCGGGCTCTCATCCCCCACGACTCGAGTAAGTGAGCCTCGGGCGCATGCCCGCGATGACCTCGAGCGCCGATGAATTGGTGATCACATAGCGCGAGCTCTGGCGCTCTACGCACCCCTGTCGCTGGAGCTCGGCAAGCGCGTGCTGCACCGCCTTACGGCTGACCGCGAGGTCTCGCGCCAGTGACTCCTGCGAGACGCGCGCCTCGATCGCGATGGTGTCCGCGTCGGTTTGGCTGCCCAGCGCCGCGTAATCGAGCAAAACAGCGGCGAGCCGACGCTGTACGTCGGAGAAAGCAAGCGCTTTGATGTTCGCGACCGCCACGCAGAAGCGCGTGGCTACATCGTCGAGCACCGCAGCGGAGAAGCTAGGGTCGCGCTTGAGCAACTGACGAAACGCTTCGCCCGGTAGCGGGAGAAGCTGGCACTCGGTGAGTGTCGTGACGTTTTCGGCGTAGGGGCTGCCCGCGATGACTTCGACCTCGCCGAACATCGCTGGCGCCTTGAGCAGCTTGAGGAGCACCTCGCTGCCGTCTTCGGCGCGATGGTGAACACGCACGGTTCCAGCGAGGAGAAAATGCACGGTGTCGGCGACCGCCCCCTCGCGCAAGAAGGTGCGCTTGACGCGCACGGTCTGGACCCGCGCTGTCGATGCGAGCATCGCGAGCGCGGGCGCGGTCAGGGTGGCGAGCAGGGGGTGACTGCGCAGTGCGGCCAGGATCCAGTCTGGACGCGGTGACAGGCCGTCTTTTTTCTCTGTCACCTAGTTCCCAACCTCAGTGGTTCCGCGAGGATCGCGTCGTTCTTCGCTTCGATAACTCTCTACGTCTCCAAGCGAAAGGAACGCTACATGCTCTCGGGTGCGCTCGACAAACCGCCGGTACAGCAAGCAAGCGCGGGGCCGGCGCCACTCGTCAAGACCATCCGTCAGGACCCACGCCACATCGTTGCGGGCAAACTTCGCGTCTTGTTTCGCGCTTCCGAGATCGACGGCGCCCCCGAGGCGCTGCGGCTCGGCGACAGCATCTTTACGGTCGAACGGCGCGCCACGCAGGCCACACGGCGTGACGGCACGCCCGCGACCGCGATTCACTACGAGGTCACCATTCCACCATTCACGATCCCCGGCGCTGTCGCCGCGGAGATGCGCGTTGGGGCCGTGTGGCACCCCCTGACGCTCTTTGTTCTGGTCGCGCTCCACTAGCTAGCTAGTGGTGGGCGCGCCGCCGGCGCGGACGATGTACGCGGCATATCCGGCTTCCACTACGCCCACGTATGAAGAAGCCGAGAAAAAGCCGAGCTCCTCGCTCTCGAGGGCTTCCGCGCCGGCGGCCACGCTCAGCGCCATGGTCGCGTCGATCGCCTCCGGTGCGACAGAGTTGACGTCTTGGAAGTTCACAGGAAGGGTGTCCGCCATGACGGCGCGTACACTCCCGTCGTTGAACCAGTAATAGAACGTTGGCTGGTCGTTCACCATGGTGGCGACCATCTTACGCACCACCCCATTGCTGTCGGTCGCGCGCTCCTGCAGGTGGGCATAATCGACTTCGACCCGTTCCGAGCTGAGCGAGATGATGTAGACGGGACCGCCGTCGCTGCGGGCTTTGGTCTTGTCGAGCTGAGCTGCGTTGATGCTCGGCGAGCCACTTGCGCCCACGATAGCGAACACGTCAGGCGGCAGGGCGCTGTCATCGTCGTAGATGGCGATGCCGCGCTCCTTCGCCCAAGCGCGCGTTGCTGCATCGGTCTTTGGGTCCCAGCCGGCCACACGGGCGCCCGCCGCGATCAATGCTTCCGCTGCGGCGCGACCAATCGTTCCAGCCAGGCCGTTGACCCACACCACCTTGTTCTCGAGCGTGTCGCGGAGGTTTGCGAGCACCGCCTCGATGGCGCGGCGACTCGAGCGCGCGATGTACGGAGCTTCGACGATTTTCTGGTAGACGCGTGCGTAGCTCACCACGCGCTCGCTCTTGTTGTTCACGTCGGACGCGCGATGACCGATCGAGGTCTGCTCGGTGAAGCGAATCCAACGCGCGAGCTCTGGTCTGTCCGCGAGGTGCGCGCGTTCCACATAGGCACGAATGTCGGGGCCGTCGCCGACGATGAGCACCACTTCGTCGTCGGCTCGCTCCGCGATCGCCCGGTCCACCGCGTCGTACGATTTTCTGCGCATGGCGGCGAGGTCGCCGCGCTCCGAGAATCGCCCGCCGACGCCGGACACCTGTAGCAGTGTCTGCTCGACCCCTGGATTGGGGTGATAGGGTTTGCCCACGAAGACGCACTTCGCCGGGTCCATGCCGAGAGCTTTGTATGCCTCGACCTGCGGATAAGCCTGACCGAGCTCGTGCTGGACCATCACGACACGCGCTTTGCTGAAGGGGAGAGGCTTACCGGCGGCGCGATACGCATCTTTGATGTGGTCGACGACGCCCTGAGTGATCGGCATGACGCGTGGGATCTTTTCGATGTTGAACATCGCCGCGCTGGCTGCCTGCTGACGAAACATCGCGAGCTCGACGGCGTCTCCGAGCGCACGTTCGGCCTCGTGAAAGTCGCGGACGAGCTCGAGAAGTTGATCGGGAACCTTGAAGCCCATGGGGCGGTCGTTGGCGCGACTCGGCGCTTGGAAGCCCGCGCGCCAAACAGGGTCGTCGATGAGCTCGCGGTAGCGTCCACTCCCTATGCAGTCGAAGATGTAGTGTTTCGTCGCGGGGTCACATATTCCGCTGAAGCGGTCGAGCAGAGCGACCGCGCTGTTCAACGCGATGATGCGAAAACACGTGGACACCAAGCCGTCGACCCTGTTGCGGTCTGGGGGACCACCCTGCTCGAGCAGCTGGGCAATTTCGCGGCGCACGTGCATCGCGAGGTTCCGAGGGAGGAGTCGCAAAGGGTGGGCGATTTTGTCCGCGAGCTCACCGAGGTGGCGGTCCACGAGGTGCGGTCGCGCGGGCTTCGTGCCGTTCTCCCAGGTCGGCACGAACGTGTAGCTTTGCAGAAGCTGGAGGTGGCGCACATCGAAGCCGGGCGGTACGTCACCATGGGGGCCGAGGGCCTTCAGAAACGCGACGACGTCGTCATAGGTTGCGCCTGTCCACATGCGCTGCATCGTTGTCGCGACGGTAACGGCGAGGAGGAAGTTGCGACGCGTTTGCGCTTCCGGCGCGTGCCCCATGATGTCCGGGCAGCGTACGAAGAGCTCGGCGATCAGACTTGGCGTGAATGCGGGGTCCTCGCGTTGCATGCGGTCGGCGATCTCGAGCACCGAGAATTCGCCCAGGTGCTCTCCGTAGATGCGCTTCACCCAGCGGGCCAGGCGCGGAAGCACGGCCGCGTGCATTCCGAGCAGCTGCTCTCCGAGGTTTGCGTTGAGGAGCCGCTGCAGCTCGGCGTCGCCGTGCAGATAGTCGAGCACCGCCCCAACTTCGAGCTCATAGCCAGGTTTGCTGGGCGTTTCGTAGCTGCACACGTCGCGCACGATATCGCCGAGGCTGCGACCCGTTGGCGCGTCCGCGAGCGCGCGCTTGAGGCGACCACGAAAAGCGAAACGGATCTCCTCGTAGTCATCGCGCACCCAGGGATGTTGCGCGAGGAGCAGGTCGAGGTCTTCGCGCGTCATGCGAAGGGCCCCTGCCTCGGGCTCGATACCGGCGGCCTCGGCATTGTAGGCGGCTAGCAAGGCCTTCATGTCCCAGGTCGGCGGCGCCACCAGGACGACGCTCGCGAACAGAAATAGCCGTCCACCTTCTGTCGTTTGCCCCTGAAAGGGGGTGTGGCGCGCTGACGCGATACACCGCGCCATGTCGCGCAGACCAGGGAACGATGCGGTGAGAGGCTGAACCGCTAGCTCGGCAGCAGCGCCTTGTCGCAACGCCCTATAGGTGGCTACGAGATCCGCCCAGCTCGCGGGCCCCGGGAGGTGCTTGCGCACGACATCGAGCTCCTCGCGCGTGAGCTCGGGGGTTACCCTTCGGATGTACGGGTCGCTCGTCAGGCGCGCAAAACAAGCATCAGGATCATCACCACGGCGCTCACTCTCGGCGAGCAGGGTTCCAAGTCGGCGAGCGTAGTACTTGCAGCGCTGGGCGTAATTCGACTGTTCGCCGCGTTGTTCACGTGCGATCCGTTCGGCGTCCTGCACGACGAGGTCGAGCACGCTTTTCGTGGCGTCCGACGGGACGTCTTCGATGTAGGCCGGGCGCGACCCGACCTTTTGCCAGAAGCGCTGGGCCTCTGGCGGGAGCTCAGGGTGTGCGGTTCGACGCGTGACGTAAGGGTCTGGCTTGTCAGTCCCCTGGCTGGGCGTCGTTGCTGCGACGCCGAGGGCTCGGGCGGAGATGTCGCGCACGGGACCCTGAATCATCCAGGGAGTATCGGTGGGTCCGGGGCCGTGGTCTGAGCGTTTGTGCTGGCATGGGCCGACACGGTGTCAGGGGGGCCCGCGCAGTTGGTCCCTTTTTGGTTTGGTCAAACGCATGCGAGCACTGGGGCTACCCTCGCGAAGGCCCCCTCGAGCGTCGCACGACGCGTCGTGACGCGAGCAACACCGCTGCCAGAGCGGTTAGCCAAACGAGATTCGGGCGCGTGCTCGCGCACCCATCATCTTCCCCGGCGTTGCCGTTTTCATCGCCACCGCCACCGCCACCGCCATCGCCATCGCCATCGCCACCGCCATCGCCATCGCCACCGCCACCGCCGTGGTCGTGGTCGTGCTCATCTTCTTCGAGGATGCAGGTTGAATCGCAGCCATCGCCCGCTGCTGAATTGCCGTCGTCGCATGTCTCGCCGGCATCGACGATGGTGTCGCCGCAGGCGGGATCGCTGCAGTCAGCGCGGCAGCCGTCGCCGCTCGTCGTGTTGTTGTCGTCGCAGTCTTCGCCAGCATCGACCAAGCCGTCACCGCAGACCTCATCGGTGCAGTTGCTGCGGCAACCGTCGCCGCTAGCGGTGTTGCCGTCATCGCACTGTTCGCCTGCATCAGGGTTGCCGTCGCCGCAGCCGACGTTGATGGTGAGACAGCCAGCGGTGCATACGGCCGTGCCCGGGGGCTCGCACTGCTCTCCCGTCGAGACAACACCGTCGCCGCACTCAGGAAGCTGACAGTTGTTGCGGCAGCCATCGGTATCGACGCTGTTGCCATCGTCGCACGCGTCGCTGCCCGCTTGCACGATCCCGTCCCCGCATTCGGCGTCCAGGCAGCGGCCGGTGCAAGAGTCGGTATCCACATTGTTGGCGTCGTCACACTCTTCGCCGCCGCCTACGCTGCCGTCGCCGCAGTTCTCGAGGTAGTCACCTGTGATACCAGCGTTGTTGCGCGGGGTCGGGGTGCCCGCGGTGAAATCTGCGGCGCTGTCGTTCGTGTCGTCGGTCGATTGCAGTCCGTTGCCTCCGTCATCGCGGATGACTGCTTGGTCGAGGGGCAGGCCCGATACCGCGTCGTATTTGGTGCCGAAAGCGTTGGCGCCCGTGCCGGCCGCGCCATTGAAGGTACCCCAAGCGAAACAGTCGATACCCGCGAAGCAGATCTTGCCGCCCTCGCGATCGATGAGTGGCTGCATGGTGAAGTCTGGCGTCACGTTCAAGCGCGCAGCCGCCGCTTGCGTCGCGATGAGCACCGTCATCTGGTTGGCGCCGCTCGTGAGGTTCTTGTTGAAACTCACCGTCGTCGTCACGTTGTTGCGGTCGGAGATGGTCAGAGACTGACCGTTGAAGAGATTCTGTCCGCCCGCATAGGCCTTGATCTCGATGTATTGCACGTCGCCGTCGTACTGGGAGCCGGCAAAGACCTCGTTGATCGAGGTGAGGTGAAACGACGCGTGAGACGGTAACGGATAGGCAAGCGTTGCCAAGACGGCGGCGGTACCGAAGATGCGCAAATTCATCGAGATTCGCTCCAGAAGGCTGTCCTTGGGTACGCTATTCCCGTGGGCCTGTCGAACGATGTCGGTGGCGCGCCCCACGCGGCGCGTTTGCGGCGCTCACGCAACCTACCGCGGGATCTGAACGTCGCACTGCGCCTCGCGACACACGGCGACCATACGATCGTAGGGCGGTGCCTCGGCGAAGGTGCAGGCGCCATGCGTTTTCAGGCCGCGCTCGAGCGCCGCGCGCCAAGCGTCGAAATAGGGTGCGCGCTTGGCGAACGCTGATCGCTGGCGTCCGGGATCGCAGCTCTCGCGCAGCAAGACACAGTCGCTATCGCTCTGGCACGGAAACCCCAGGACCAATCCCAGGTCTGGGTCGGACGTTCGTTGCGTGAGGCCGTCGGCGCCAACGACCTCCGCCACACCGTTTGCGTCGACGGCCACGCGTGGTCCGCCATCGCGACCTCTCCACTCCATACGGCGCGGGGCGCCCCGCGCGCACGCATCCCAGCTCCACGCCTCCATGGCGCTTCGCGCGATCGTGGAGCTCTCCATGCCGAAGAAGATGTCAAAACCCGAACGGGCCTCGAAGACGACTCCATCCGCCGTGTTGCGGGCCGTCATTTCCCTGAAGGCCCACGTGAGCGAGCTCGCACCGCAAGCGCCGCCAGGAGCGAGGAGTGGCTCTAGCGTTTCAGCGCGCTTGCCGTAGAGGGTGCCAAAGAATTGGTTGGCGTGACGTTGTTCGCGCCAGCGGTCGATGGCGCCCATGGCATCGATGAGCCATTGCGGGCGCAGGTCGCCCGGGGCGGGCCCGTGCGCGGCGGCGCTCTGCGGTAGGGTAACCAGCAGCGCGACGACAGCGCTCAAGGCATGGCGTCCGCGCCTGGCTCGCCCGTCCGAGGGCATGCTGCGTGCGCGCTCGCATCGTTGCGCCCACTGGGCCTCGTCGTGGTGAACGACGCGTCTTCGCGTCATGTCTCGCCCACGCTGCGTCGATGATCGACGACCGCCGCGGCAAGTGCCGCTACCGACAGGGGCGCCGACCCCTCCGCTTGGTTGTTCACGATGACCATCGCGCCCGCCGCGTGTCTCGCGACGATGTTGGCAAGCGCTTGCCGACTTTCCGGGTCGATGCCCTTCACCGCATCGAACGGCTCGTAAGCTTCCTTTGCGCCTTCGTAGGTCATGCCATCCGCAAGCAACCACCGGACGACGAGCGGCTTGTCCTTGAAGGCCTCGAGGGCGCGGTACTGCGTTTCGACGGGCGGCATGGTCGGGTGAACGTTTACGCAGTGCACCGCGCCGCTGTCCGCTAAAGCGTGAATGTACCGCGGCGTGAAGAGCTCGGCGTTGCGCAGCTCGACGGCGTAGCAGGGTCCGGGTGGCAGCGAGGACAAGAAGGTCTTGAGTGCGGGTGCAAAGCCGGGCGAGCCGCCCAGCGCATGGACGTCCTGCGGCGAGAACTGAAAGAGGATGGCACCGAGCTTGTCTTTGAGCCCCTCGACACACGGCGTGACCACCGCGTCGCCGGCATAGGCAGCGTCGAGGAAATACGGATTGAGTTGCCCGCGTTGCGAGCCATAGCGGGCGTGGAGCGGATAGCGGTGGATGGTGCAGAGCTCGTGGGCCTTTACGAGGAACCGGAAGTCATCGGGCACCACGTAGGCATAGGCGCGAAAAACGTCGCGGTCGATGGGACCGTAGTAGGTGCGATCGAGCCCAACGGCCCGTAGGAGCGGATGTTTGGCGTATGCTGAGAGCCCATGGGCCGCGAGTGTCGAAGCGTTGTGCGTATCGGCGTAAACGAGCCCGCGCCAGCCAGGGAAGGACCACGACGAGGTGCCGAAGCGGACCGCGCTGGGTAGCGCGACCGCCAGCTCTTCGAGCTCGGCGGACACGTGGGCCGGCGCGACGCCGCTGTCGACGATGGCGGCAGGACCGGTGAACAGGTCGAGCTGGGCCTTTCCCATGGCCCTAGAATAAGGCTTCGCTCTGACCAAACGCGAAAAGGCCCGAGGGACGTGGTGGGCATCCCTCGGGCCTGGCTCGTGGTGCAGTCGATTCTTATTTCTTCGGCTTGATCCAGTGGTACAGGGCGCCGCCCACGGCCATGGCTGCAAAGCCGCCGAGCATCAGGGCCCCCGGAGCAACGCCTGCGGTGGGGATGTGGCCAAGGCCTGGAACGGCGTGCGAGCCGCCAACGGCCAGGAAGCCGCCGTAGAAGAAGGTCGCCATGCCGCCGACGCCGACCGCGGTCGCCAGCAATGTGCCGCCGTTACGGCCGATTTTCTCGAGGTAGCCGGGCTCCTTTTTGGGGTCCTCGACGACCTTGACCTTCATCGGACGGTCCCAGTCGTCGTTCTCGGCCGAGCCGGCGTAGCGGCGGACGTAACCATCCGGACCGCTCACGCGACGCACGACGCGCTCTTCGGAATAAGTCACACGCTCAGGCTGACGCGCGCGTGGAGCGGCGTCCCCACCGATACGGTAAGGCATGTTCAAGTCCAGCTTTGAGGGAAATAGAGAAGACTAAGAGAGGAGAGTTGGAACCATAACGGTTATCGCGCTGCGCCGCGGCGGCGTTGCTTGGGAATCCGAGCCGGGAGGTGCGCAGTCAAAAAAGCGTCGACGTGCCGCCAAAACTCGGCCCGTACGCGGTCGTTTTCGTGCATGACCTCGTGCCGCGAGCCGTGCAGGTGCACGAGCTGGCAATTCGGGAGATCCCGGGCCGCATGCTCGATGGCCGCCGTGTTCACGACCCGGTCGTCCATGGCGGCGAACACCAGGAGTGGCGTGGTGATGGCGCGCAGGTAGTCGGGCCGCTGCAAGAGCGCGATCGACCTGAAGGCCGCATCGAGCCAACCGAAGGTCACGCCCCCGAGGACCAGCTCGGGGTTCTCACTCAACAGACGCACGCGCCGCTCGAAGCGATCGCGGTCACTGGTGTTCTCGTTGGTGTCGAAGAGATCTTCGGCGGGATTGTAGTCGCGCATCCCGGGGATGTATCGGTGGGCGAGGCGGCTCAGCATGCCGAGCTCGACCACCACCCGGGCAAGGCCAGGCGGGAAGCGGCGCGTGGTCATGTCGATCATCGGCGCGGTCACGACCGCCGCTGTGACTGCGTCGGGGAAGTCGTGCAGGTAGCGCAACGTGATGTGGCCGCCCATCGAGTGCGCAAAAATGAACAGCGGCAGCTCTGGCGCGTTCTCTTCGACGCGCTGCAAGAAGGCGCGCAAGTCCGAAAGGTACCACGCGAAGCTCGCAACGTAGCCGCGCTGGCGCTCCGGTAGCGCGCGTGTCGATAGACCCTGCCCGCGCCAGTCCATGGTCCAGACGTCGAACTGCCTTTCGTTGAGCTCACGCGCGATCTCGTCGTACTTCTCGACGAACTCGTTGCGACCCGTGAGGATCACAGCGACCGCTTTGGGCTTGGCGATTTGCCAGCGTCCGCAACGCAGGCGTACGCCGTCATAGGTCACGAGCCACTCGGTGCTACGGCTACTCACGGCAAGACGACTCCGAAGTGAGTCAAGATGCGAACGAGGGCGAGCAGGGGAAGTCCCACGATCGCGCTATGGTCGTTCGAGGTGATCTTCTCGAAGAGCATGACGCCGCGTGACTCGAGTCGATAGCTGCCAGCGCAATCGAGCGGATCGTCGAGCTCGACGTAACGGGCGATCTGCGCCGGTGACAAGACGCGCATGGTGAGCTCGGCCACCTCGACGTGCTCGTGACTCTCTCCCCCGCGCATGACTGTCATAGCGGTCACGAGCCGATGTGTGTCGCCAGCAAGACGACCGAGCTGCGCGAGCGCGGCTTCACGGGTGCCGGGCTTTCCGAGCGGCTCGCCCCGGTGGACGGCGATTTGATCACTACCCACGACGATGTCGCGTGGGCGGTGCTTGGCGATGCTTTGAGCCTTGGCGTGGGCGAGGTAGGCCGCGAGCTGTTCGGGTGGCCGCCCATCTTTCATGGCCTCTTCGTCGATGTCTGGCGCGATCGCTTCGAAAGGAATGCCGGCACGCGTGAGGAGGTCACGGCGATGCCGCGAGGTGCTGGCAAGAACGAACATGCGGGCATAGTGCCGCAAAGTCAGGCCAGGTCGAAATCCATGGTCGGAGCTGACGGTGACTTTCCGGCCCTCGCGGGCAAAGCTTGAAGAGATGCGCCGGACGTGCCAGCCTTCCGCAATGCAGCTCCTGGGGAGGAGAGTCGGCATCGTCGTCGCGGCGTGGCTCGCGGCGGGGTGCCCTCGCTATAGCCGCCAACCACCACCGCACAGCGCTCAGGCATCCACCGAGAGCGCCAGGGTGGCTTTCGCTTCGACGACGAGTCGCGCAGCGTCGCGCGGGCTGCGCCAGACCGACACCGCCAAGGCACCGACCTGCATCAGCGGCGTCATCAAGACCTCGGGGGCGGCCGAGATCCCCGTCGCCCGCGCTCGGGTGACGGTGGCGCGCGGGGCAACCGTGGTCGGCGAAACGACGACGGACGACAATGGCCGCTTCACCTGGTGTGCCGGCCGCGCGCTCGACGGCATGACTGTTCGCACGAGCGTGCATGTCGAGAAGGCGGCGTTCGTGAACAGCGAGCGTGAATTCGATATTCTAGTTGGTACGACGATGGAGCTTGCCATTGATCTCAACCCCATCCCGTAGCCCAGCTCCACCGGCTGGCGATGCTCAGCGGCTTGGTGACGCAGGCGCGCGATCGTGATGCGATTCCACGTCGGCACCAGCGGCTACAGCTACGCCGAGTGGAAGGGCAGCTTCTATCCCGAGAAGCTTCCGGCGAAGGACATGCTGAAGTTCTATGCCGAGAGGTTCGACACGGTAGAGATCAACAACACCTTCTACCGCATGCCGCAGCCAGCGTTGCTCGCGGGTTGGGTCGCGCAGGTGCCCGAAACGTTCAGCTTCGTGCTCAAGGCTCCGCGTCGTCTCTCGCACGGCAAGGCATGGAGCGAAGACGCAGCTGGGTTTGCGATGTTCGCCAAGACTGCTCTCACGCTCGAGGCACGCTTGGGGCCCGTGCTCTTCCAGCTGCCACCGTTCGCTAAAAAGGACACCGAGCGCCTGGCTCGACTGCTCGCCTACGTGCCTCAGGGCATGAAGCTCGCCCTCGAGGTGCGTCACCCGTCATGGCTCGACGATGAGGTGTTCACGCTTCTCGGTAAACACGACGCGGCGCTGTGCGTCTCCGACGACGACGTCGAAAAGCTCAAGTCCTCGAAGGAGCTACCTGACATCGCTTCGTGGGGCTACCTGCGCCTACGCAAGACCGACTACAGCGACGCCGACCTGCGCACGTGGTTTACGCAGGTCGGCGCGCGTTCATGGAAAGACGCCTACGTGTTCTTCAAGCACGAGGAGTCGGGCTCGGCGCCGGCGTTTGCAAGACGCTTCCGGGAGCTCTGGGCGCAAGCTCCTTGAAGCGGACGCGGCCGGTGAGCTGCATCACGAGGAAGAGCGTGATGATGGCAAGTATCGTGATCGCAAGGCCCGTGAAGCCCACCGCGAAGTGCGCGAGCGAGAAGCCAACCAAGTAGACGAGCTGTGCGAGACCCGCCTCGACGAGAGCGAAGCGCGCCGAGACGACGAGTCGCAGATACGAGACCACGAGTACGACGCTCACCACGCTTGCGAGCGCGAAGGCTCCCTCGACCGGCAGACGGTCCGCTGTGTACGCGAACAGCAAGTGAAAGGCGAAGAAGGCCGCCGCGATGAGCAGGTAGTTGAAAGGGTGGATGCTGATCTTTCGCAGGCTCGCGAGCACGTAGATGATGACGAAGAAGAAGAGCAGTGACACCGGCGCTCCAAACGACATCTCGGCGGCGAGCTCGCCGGGCTGCAGACGTGTTGGGGTCAACATGCCGATGCCGCGGCCCGTCACCACCTGGGTGAACGTCCAGTTGAGCTGCCAACCGTCTTTGGTGCGCGCCTTGTCGGAGGGCGACAGTCCGGACTGCGGATAGTCGATGTCGACGAAGTTGGTGTGCATCGACAGCTTGAAGTTCGTGAGCACGCCCTGCGCCGGTGTGTACGACCAGTAGTCACTGCCGCGCGTCTTGTACTGCACATGCAGCGCGATCTTGTCGCCGGGGCGGACGGGGAGGTTCATGCCGACGCGTCCATCCGTCGGCGAAAGCGAGGCCGCGTAGTCGGTGCCGTTGATGATGAACTTGAAGTCGTCGTACAGGCCGTACGGTGTCGGGAAGGCGAACCCGACCGCGATGGTGCCGGTGATCGGCTCGTTGTGCGTGTAGGTCCAGTCTGCCGAAACGGCGGCGTCATAGAGCGAGAACCACATGAGGCCCTTACGGCGCAGGTCGGAGTCGAGCTTTACGTCGATGGTCGTCGACTCGATCGACATGGTCTTCTGATGCTGCTCCACGACCGTGTTACGCACCTTCACGAGCTTGCCGTTGGTCGTTTCGGTGCGAACGTCTTCGCGCTCGGTCGTCCAGTGAAAGACGAAGTCCGGCGGACGTTGGTCTTGCCCCGAGCCCCACAGGTTGTCGACGGCCCCGTCGAGTCGGCTCGACACGTCGCTCGTGCGGCTCCCCATGGTGCCGCCCAGGATCATCCAGGCGATGCTGGCGATGATGAAGACGAATACGATGCCTATGATGCGAACCGTCGAGCTCATGACCACGTCCCTTGTTCGCGCCGCGGAGGTCGCGGCGACATGAGGAGCTTCGCTGGCCGCTGTGCAGTCGTGATTGCCACCTCGCGGAAAGGCGAGGGCGAAATCGTGCAGAACTCGTGCAAGTCGGCGAAACGGCTGGGAAAGAGTGATCTAGCTCACTTGCGGCGCGGTCCGTTGTGGACGAACATGCCTCACACGAGGTGAACTCCGCATGCCAGCAAGCCTGTCCGTGCTCGAGCAGAACATCTTGAAGGCCAAGGGAATGAAGGAAGCTCAAATCAAGAAGCTTCCCAAGCTCGGCATCACCTCGAAGGCGGCGTTCGCCACCATCGGAGACGCTGCGACTTTGCGCGAGCTCACAGGTATCGACGAAACAACCGCTAAAGCGGTCATGGCGTGGGCCGTTGGTGGAGGCTCGGCATCGACTCAAAGCGTCGGCGGTACAGTGGTCGTTGATAGCGCCGACATCGTCTACTGCCTGCACTGCAAGACGCGTCAGCCGAAAGATTACCAGCCCGGCGATCTTTGCCCGTCGTGCGGTAAACAAGCCGAGCCGGTCGTCGCCTGCTATTGGTGCGGCGCCTCTGGTCCCGGAAAGTTCTGCCGTCAGTGCGGAGCCGAGCACGTACTCGCCGGCGAGCTCGAGCTCGCTTTGCAGCTGCGGCGCGACGGGATCGCAAAAGATGACATTCCGAAGAGGCTAGCGTCGCTCTCGGTCGCCGAAAAAGAAGCGCTCTTCGCCCGCGCTCGTAAGGCTACGCATGGCCACGCGCGCAACATGTGAGAGCTGCCAGGGGCTACAGCCCGTCGACTGGAAAGCCGGCGATCTCTGTGTCCACTGTAGCGGACCCGTGCGGCGCGAGGAACGCTGTTTCTGGTGCAACACCTGGCAGCCCACCGGTGGCTTCTGCCGTCAGTGCGGAGCCGAGCAGGTAGGACACGAGCATTACGGGGCCGCGCGCATGCTGACCTTGAGCGGCGCCGACATGTTCTCCATCCCCAAACTCATCCGCGAGATGGACCCGGGGCGCCTAGCTGTCTTCGCGGACAAATACGCGCGGCAACGCGGCGTTGTCTCGCGGCATGTCGACGATATGGTGTTCGTCGAAGGCTATTGTCGGCACAAGGGCTTTGCGGCCGAGCTCGAGGACGGACTCGTCACCAGCCTGCCGTGGAGCGACGACGTGGCCGCGGCGCACCAGCATGTGAGCGGGCCCGCGAGCGGGAATGAACGCCTTCGCGCCATCATCGACGGGACACCGTTCGACACGACACGGGCTCTCGCCGCCATTGCGGTCCTGTGGACCGGCGATTGGTCCGTGCTGCGCCAAGTTGCAGGCATGGCGCGCGCTGGCGACCGCGTTGGTCACGAAGCCGCGCTCGCGGTCACCTGGTGGCGCGCGGTGGTCGCCTGTCGCTTGAGCCCCTTTCAACTGCCGATCGATGCCCTCGAGCATGTCGAGCTCAAAGACCAGGTCGCCGTGCGACTCGCTTGGTTCGGTCGCCCCGCGGACCCCGAGCAGATCGCCACGGCGCGGCGCTCTCGCGACCCCGATCTTGCTTTTGCCGCGGTGCTCGCGATGGCCGAGGTATCGACGCTGCGCGACGCGCTGAACGGCGATCCACTCACGCAGCGCGCGGCCGCCGCCGTTCTGGCCGAGCGGGGGGAGCTCGCAAGCCTTACAGATTGGCTACGTCGTGCCGACGACGATGCGCGCCATGACATCATCAACGCACTGGCGCGCGAGCCAAAAAGTCGCGCCGGTGCTCTTGCACCGCTCCTCCTCGAGATCCTCGAGAGCACCGACGACGAGCGGGTCATCGTCGATGCCGGGCGCTTGCTGGCTCGGGACACCACCGCCGCGACCGCCGTCCGCGTTGCCGCGGCCTCGCGGGGCGAGATCTACGTCGTGCAGGCCCTCATGAACGAGGATACCGGTTTGTCGCCTGAGGACATGGCCAAGGTCGGCGCCGAGCTGGTGAAACGCGGCTATCTGTCGCCCAACAAGTACGGCGTGCCAGAGGCGGCCAAACGCGGCGCTTTTCCCGACGACTTCGTACCGCGCGTCTTCGATGGCGCTGACGAAAAGCAGAAACTCGACCTCTGCCTGTTCGCCGAGCGTCAGCTCGAGGGTCGTCGTATCGAAGTCGTCCACGCCTTTCTGTTGCGGACGGTCTTCGGACCCTATCGCGGCAAGGTGCGAGCAGCCGCTTGGTGGGCGCTATCGCGGGGCTACCAGCGCGAAAAGCACGGTTGGTTCGGTCCGCTCGAGCTGACACCGGAAGCCATCGAGCGGTTCTTTCCGAGCGTACATGCTTTCATGCACGGCTTCATTGCGGTGCTTGGTGACTTCGACACGCTCAAAGAGGTCGGACTCTTCGACTTCTTGCAGAGGCTAGTCCACGACCTCGACGAGGCGCGGGTCGACGCTCTGCGCGCCTTTGAGCCGTGCGACAGACTGTTCGCCGCGATGGCTGCGGCGGCCGAGCTCGATATTTGGTCTCCCCTACGATCGTCACTGCGTCGCGCCGTCGGTATCTTCCGTCGTGAACAGGAGACGGCATGACGAAACCTCTCGTGCTCATCGTCGATGACGACCCCCACATCCGTGAGGTTGTGCGCTTCACGCTCGAGAACGGTGGCTATCAGGTCGTCGAGGCACGCAACGGTGCCGAGGCGCTCGAGACGTTCGCCGCCAAGGCCATCGACCTCGTCGTACTCGATATCGTGATGCCGGAAGCCGACGGGCTCACCGTGTGTCGAACGATTCGCGCTGGCGCGAAGAGCCACGTGCCCATCATGTTCGTCTCGAGTCGTGACGACGAGCTCGACCGTGTGCTCGGGCTCGAGATGGGCGCCGACGACTACATGGTGAAGCCGTTCAGCCCGCGCGAGTTGTTGGCTCGCGTGAAAGCGATGTTGCGGCGCGCCGGGGCCCGCGGGCAGCCAGCTGGCGAACCAAAGAGCGACGAAATCGTCCGCCATGGCGAGCTCACGATCGACCTGGCTCGCCATCAGGTGACTTGGGGGGGGACGCCCCTCGTCTTCACGGTGACCGAGTTTTCGCTCCTGGTGACTCTGGCGCGAGCGCCCGGCCGTGTTCACACGCGCGACGCGCTCGTCGATAAGGCATACGGCGAAGGACACGTCATCACCGACCGTACCGTCGACAGCCATATCCGGCGCGTCCGTAGCAAGCTCGCTGCGGTTGGCGCCGACCCTATCGAGACCGTTTACGGGCTTGGCTACCGGATGCGCGAGCAAACGTGAGGTCGGGTCCGTCACTGCGGACGCTGCTGCTTGGCGTCAACTCGCTCGTCTTGCTCTTGCCGCTCGCCGCGGTCATCACGTTGCGTGTCTACGATACCTACCTCGTACGACAGACGGAGCGCTCGCTCATCGCGCAGTCGGTCGTCATCGCCGAGATCTTCCGCGAGCGACTTCACGAAGAGCGAGGCGTGCCGATAGACGAAGGCAGGTCGTTTCGACCGCGTGGGCGCGAGCGCGACGTGTTCATTCCCGTCGAGCCTGTGCTCGACTTCACCTTTCGTCTCGAGCGTGGCGACGTCAGCGGCGACGAAGGTAAACCGAAAGAGGCGATCCTACGCGTTCGCCCAAGCGGAGACACACCAGCCCGGCGAGCCGGTGCGCGGCTCGAGCCGCTCCTCAAGCGCGCGCAAGTCTTCAATCTCACCGGTATCCGCGTGCTCGACGCCGACGGTTGCGTCATCTCGACTTCACGCACCGAGGGCGACGTCTGCATGGACGACCTGGCGGAAGTCCAGGCGGCACTTTCAGGCCACTACGCCGCCGTAGCTCGCGAACGCATCAGCGACGAGCCCACGCCCGCGATTGGCGATGTTCGCAGTCGCGGCAAGGTTCGTATCTTCTCGGCTCTGCCGATCTTCGAAGACGGGCAGGTCATTGGCGTGGTGCGCGCCTCGCGGACGAGCCTCGATGCGCTCACGTCGCTCTGGCAGAGCCGGCGAGGGTTGCTGATCGCCATCATCGTTAGCTTGGGCGTCACCATGGGCATCACCGCGTTGTTCGCCGCCCTCGTCGTGCGTCCCGTTCGCGCGTTGACCCGTGACGCCATCGCAATCACCAACGACGCGCCACGCGAGCCCAAGACGCTGCGCTGGTGGACACCACACGAGCTTCGCGTCCTCAATGACGCGCTCGACGTGATGACGAACACGTTGCGCGAGCGAGCCGACTATATCGCCGCCTTCGCTGCCAACGTCAGTCACGAGCTCAAGACACCGCTTACCGCCATTCGTGGCGCCGCCGAGCTTCTCGCCGAACAATCCGGCGCCATGAGCGACGCGCAGCGCCGCCGCTTCATTGCGAATATCGACCTCGATGCGGAACGTATGGAGCGCCTCGTGACGCGGCTTCTGCACCTCGCGCGTATCGAAAACGCGGGTGAAGCCGGTGGCGAGACGCAGGTCCGCGAGGTGCTCGACGCCATCGCCATGCGGCACGACGGACGCGTCCGTGTCAGCTGTGCCGACGGTGTCCCGAAGACGCTCGCTATCTCAGAAGATCACTTCATGTCGGCGGTCGGAAACCTCGTCGACAACGCGGTTCGTCACGGTGGTGATCATCCCGTCGACATCCGAGTTGCTCACGAGGGCGATCGCCTGCGCATCGAGGTCGAAGATCGCGGCACCGGCATCAGCCCGGCAAACCAGCCCAAGGTCTTCGAGCGCTTCTTCACGACCGAACGCGGTAGCGGCGGCACGGGGCTTGGGCTCACCATCGTGCAGGCGATCGCGCGGCGACGCGGGGGCTCGGTGACGTTCAGTACCAGCGGCTCGGGGACGGTCTTCGTGTTGACGCTTTGACTGGGTGCCGCAGTGAAGCGCTACTGCCCTTCCGGCCGCTTCGCCGTGCACGTCTTGGTCTTCGGGTCGAACTTGAAGCTCAAGTTGTCGAGCACGAGCCCGTTGCACAGACCTTTGCCGCAGGTCCCCTTGCGGTCGTGTAGCACCGCCTTCTTGGCGCCGAGGTCGACGAGCAAAAGACAATTGTCGACGCGGGTCTCGGGTCTTACCTCGTAGATGCCGAGCATTCTATCCGCGAGCTTGAGCTGTCCGCCAAAGCGGCACGTTCGGGCACGGTCGTCGGCGAGCTTCACCGCAACTGGATACCCGTCGTAGCCCTCGGGGCCCTTGCCGTCCTTGTCAGGCGCGAGGGCAACCTGGATGACGCCGGCGGTCGCGGCGTTGGGGTTCGCCCAGGCGGCGCAAGGCACCTGCATGTCGCCGCCCTTCGGTGCAAGGCCGAGCATCTCCGCGGTGCTCGCGGCGAAGACCATGCTCAAGATGAGACCGTGCATGCCAAAGCTCCTTACGTCCCGTATAGCCAGGTTTCGACGATCTGGCGACCGCCCAGATGCAACGTGGCGCGCAGCTCTGCCACAGCATCCGCGAGAGGTCGATGCTCGAAGTAGACGCGCCATCCCTGCGTTTTGGCGACGTATTCGACGACCGGCTCGACGATGTCGCCGGTCGATGCGCTGACCTCGGCCGTCACTTTCGCACTGGGGTCGCGCGGCAGGGTGTCGCCCGCCCAATCCACGAAATACATGCGACGGCCGGGTATTGGCGGATCGACGTAGCGCATGCGCTCGGCCGAGCCGATGCGCGTCCAGACCACTTGACCGAGCTTTGCGACCGGCTCGTCGGCGATAGTGGACAAGCGATAGCTGAAGGCGAGCGGCGTATTGGGCGGTGGCTGCGTCGCGGGCGACACATAGGCGACGATGTTGTCCATGTATTCTTCCGGCGAGGGTATCTCGTACAGACGCACGTCGCCGGCGGGGAAGTCGTCACCAACGTCGACGATCACTCCAGGGCGGTCTTCGTAGCGGGCGCGCGTATCGATGTAGTGGTCGAAGCGACGCTGGCGCTGCAGGAGTGCGAAGCTCTCGAGCCCGGGCGTCGCGAAGGTCGATGTGCGTGGTGCGGGCCTGCCGTTGATGAGCGGACGCCACGCCGCAGGCTCGCGGACCGTGCGCAAGAACAGACCATCGGAGTCATGAACCTCGGGTCTGAAATCGTCGTAGTGACCGAGTGGCCCGTTGCTGCCGTGAACGAACATGCTCGTGAGGGGGGCCAATCCAAGAGTCTCGACCGGTTTGCGCAGGAAGAGTGTGCAGCGCACCGTGAGCGTCGCCGACAAACCCGGTTGTGCGCGGAACAAATAAGCGCCGGTGATGCTCGGACCATCGAGGAGGGCGACGATGTCGATGAAGCGCGCGTCGTCTTCGGGCTCTACGACCCAGAATGCGGTGAAGTCGGGGAACTCCTCGGGCGCGTCGCCGCGGCCCGTATCGATGGCGACCCCGCGGCCGGAAAGACCGTATTCTTGCTCGCTGCCGCGCAGGCGAAAGTACGCCGCGTCGAGGAACACCAAGAACTCGCCACGCCGGTCGTGCAGGCGGAAGCCAGGATGGCCGATGCTCGTCGCGAAGTGTTGTCCGGCAAGATCATCACCAAGCTGGAAGCGCGCGGGGTCGTAGTCGACGTACTGCTGCGAGCCATCGCGTCCCTGGATGACGATGTCGGCGCGCCCCTTGTGGAAGTGTCCGCGATGAAAGAGCTGCATGGAGAAGCGCTCGCTCAAGCGGAGTGCCGCGTCCTCGCGAAACGTGATCTCTTGATACGTTAGGTACCCAATGTCGCGGAGTGCGTTCGGCAAGTCGTCGGGACGTGGAACGTAAGGTGCGCGGGCGAGCCGTTCAGCGCGCTCGGCGACCTCGAGATACACCTTTTCGCTCGCGCTCTCGGCGTGTCGTCGGTCGGTCAAGCCAACGTGGCGGCAAGCAGCCGCACCTACCGCGAGCGCTGCGCTTCCTAGCATTTCGCGACGTGACCACAACCTCATGGGTTTCAGGCTACGGCGAGGCGGTCCCACGTGTCACGGTCTTCGAGCGCGGTGCGCAGGGCGCGCGTACCAGGCCGTGTCGCGAAAGCTTGGTGGCGTCGTAGCAGGGACAAGAGCGCGAGGTAGAACTGCTCGGAGCCACGGGTGAGCTGCCCATGCAACGCGTTGCAGAGCTCGGCGCGCGGTACGGCGTTCACTTGAACCAGCTGAGCGCGGAGCCGATCGTAGTTGTCGAGGAACGGCTCGAGTCGGTCGAGCGTGGCGGTCAACCGCGCTTCGAGCGCGTCATCGCGTTCGTCATCGGCTGCGGACGACAAGATGATGCGTGGCGCGGCGCTGCCGACCGCGAGGTTGGTCCGCTCGAACAGCGCTCGGGCGCGCTCTGGCGTGTCGGTGTTGGCGAGCAAGACGAAGGCAGCGGCGATGGCGAGGCCCCGAGCGTCGACATCGTTTGGGTCGTGCCACCGCTCGGCCATCGCGCGCGCTTCGATGAGAAGGCGCGTCTCGCGGTTTTCGCGGGTGACGCGCGCCAGGGTCTCAGGCGCCGCATGGACTAGCGCAGCGACCGTGGTGCTCGCTTCGACGCGACCGGCGCGGCCCATGCCGTCGACGAGGATGGGCACGGCGACGGACACCATGAAGATGTCTTCGGGCGATAGCCGGGTGAGCCGCCCCGACGCGATCGCTGCCACACGCAACGCTTCGCGCGGCGGCATGGTGCGAGAAAGCTCGGTCGACAAGAGCGCGGTGACATACATCGACAGGGTCACCTGAGCCTGACCCGTTGGTGGCCGGTGCGTGAGCTCGGCAACCGAAGCAAAGCGTTCGGGCATGCTGGTGGCGATCAGCGTCGCGAGTGCTTCGTGAGGGGCGAGTCCCAAGCTGTCCGCTTCAGCGAGCAAGATGTCGAGACTTGCGTTGCGTGATACGAGCGAGGCGCGCAGCCCATTGACCAAGCGGGGCATCTCGCTCTCGTCGACACCCAAGAGATCGGCCGCCCGGGCCAGCGCATCCTTAGCGACCGTGTCGTCCATGGTGGCCGGCTCGGTGGGCCCCCCGGCGCGGTCTGGACTCGGCAAGCGTGAACCCTCGACCGGCGGACGGTGAACGACGGGCCGCTTGCGGGCATCGACGCGGTCGCTCTGGTCGTTGACTGCAAGACGCGCAAGATCACGCGCCGAGCTGGTCGTCGCCACGGGGATGACGACAGTCGGCTCCTGGCCCGCCATGTGGCGAGCCATCGTCAGAGTCTGCTCCTCGCCGCCAACGGCCTTCGGTGCCTCTGCGCTCATAGTGTCCACCCACACTGGATTTCGAAGGCGAGCGCACACTCGTCCAGCTTGGTGATCCCCAAGCAGTCCTGGATGGCGCACGAGGCGTAGCCCTCGAGGCCGATGTGCTCGCCGATGCAAATCACACGCGGCTCGTACCAGTTGATGCACTCATCGCCGCTGTCGGCGAGCTCGTTGAGGATGTCGGCTACGCAGCCTTCTTCGAGGGGCGTCAGCTCGCCGCAGTTGTCGCGCTCGTCGGAGGTCGCCCAGCCGGGGCAGTGATCGACGATGGGCTCGATGCTGGGGCAGGGGCTTTCCTCTTCGGGGCAGCCCTCTTCGGTGTCTTCGCAGGGGATTGCGGTGGTCTGCGGGTCGAGACGCTGGAGCGGCGTCATGCGGGTCGAGCAGGCGGCAGCGCTAGCCATGAGACAGGCGCTCATCAGCGTGAGGACTTTACGCTGCAAAACGAACCTATCCCTGATCGGCTTCACAGTGAACTTATCGGGAGGGTAACGGCGGCGGTTGCGTCGAAATCGACCAACGTGCCTCGACGCCGCTTCAAGGCCTCCAGGACCGCTGCTGGTCAGCGCCTCAGAAATCCTGCGTGATGCTGGAGCTGTAGCGAGATGACGGTGCTCACGAAGTAGTACCCGTGGTCGTAGCCGTCGTGCATGACGAGCTCGAGGGCCTCGCCGCGCTCTTTGCAGGCGGCCGCGAAGAGCTCGGGCTTGAGCTGAGTCGTCAGAAACTTGTCGGCGCTACCCTGGTCGATGCGCACCGGATTGCGGGTGCGCTTTCCCGCCGTGACGAGCGCGGTTGCGTCGTGGTCTGCCCAGACGCGCTTGTCGTCGCCAAGGTAACCCGTGAAAGCCTTCACGCCCCAAGGGACCTGGGACGGTGCGACGATAGGCGCGATGGCCGACACGCTATCGTACGTGTTGGCGGACAGACCGAGCGTGAGCGCGCCGTGTCCCCCCATCGAGTGGCCCATGATGCCCCGTCGATCGGTTGCGACATTGAAGCGCTGCTCGACGACCGCGCGCAGCTCATCGACGATGTAGCTGCGCATGCGGTAGGCTGATGACCAGGGTGCTTGCGTGGCGTCGACGTAGAAGCTCGCTGCCTGCCCGAAATCCCACGATGCGTCGTCGCCGGGGAACCGCGCCGCGCGTGGCGAGGTATCGGGCATCACCAAAGCGAGGCCAAGCTCTGCGGCGATGCGCTGCGCCCCGGCCTTCATGGCAAAGGTCTGCTCGTTACACTCCAGGCCAGCTAAGTAGTAGACGACCGGCGGCTTCTTCCACGGCGGCATGTACACGCCGAAGCGCATCGGCCCACCACACAGCTTGCTCTCGTGCTCGTAAAATCCCTGCACGCCGTTGAAGCATCGGTGTTCGCTTTTCACCTGCACGGTCATGACGCAAACTCCACCACCGTGCGGATCGACTCACCAGCGTGCATGAGGTCGAAGGCTTCGTTGATCCGCGATAGCGGTAGCTTATGCGTGATCAATGGGTCGATCGCGATCTTCTTCTCCATGTACCAGTCGACGATCTTCGGTACATCGGTACGACCGCGTGCGCCGCCGAAAGCCGAACCCTTCCAAACACGCCCGGTGACCAACTGAAATGGTCGTGTGCTGATCTCCTGGCCCGAGCCGGCAACCCCGATGACCACCGACACGCCCCAGCCGCGATGGCAACACTCGAGGGCTTGGCGCATGAGCTTCACGTTGCCAACGCATTCGAAGCTGTAGTCGGCGCCACCGCCCGTGAGCTCGACGAGATGGGCAACGAGGTCGCCCTTTACGTCGTTGGGATTCACGAAGTGGGTGAGGCCGAACTGGCGCGCGAGCGCCTCACGCTTGGGGTTGATGTCAACGCCGATGATTTTGTCGGCGCCGGCCATGCGTGCGCCTTGGACGACATTGAGGCCAATGCCACCGAGACCGAAGACCACGACGTTCGCGCCCGGCTCGACCTGCGCGGTATAGATGACTGCGCCGATGCCCGTTGTGACGCCACAACCGATGTAGCAAATCTTGTCGAACGGAGCGTCTTCGCGGACTTTGGCGAGCGCGATCTCTGGCAGCACGGTGTGCTGTGCGAAGGTCGAGCAGCCCATGTAGTGGTGAATCTTCGTCTTGCCGATCGAGAAACGACTGGTGCTATCCGGCATCAGCCCCTTGCCCTGAGTCGCGCGGATCGCGGTGCAGAGGTTGGTCTTGCGGGAGAGGCACGATTTGCAGCCGCGGCACTCCGGTGTGTAGAGCGGGATGACGTGGTCGCCCTTCTTCAAGCTGGTCACGCCCGGGCCGACGTCGACGACGACACCCGCGCCTTCATGACCGAAGATGACCGGGAAGAGCCCCTCAGGATCGGCGCCGGAACGCGTGAACTCGTCGGTGTGGCAGACGCCGGTCGCCTTGATCTCGATCAAGACCTCGCCGGCCTTGGGGCCTTCGAGCTCCACGTCTTCGATGACCAAGGGTTTGCCGGCTTCGTAAGCAACGGCGGCACGGGTACGCATGGGAACCTCCCGAGGGAACCCTTAGCGCGGGGTCGGGCTCGGCGCCAGCAGGTGCTATGGCGCGGCCCTTCGCCGTGCAGATTCTTCGCGGATCGCGCGTGCGGTGGTCCCGGTCTCGCGCTTTAGTACCCGACGGAGCGCCGCAGGGTCGCTATAGCCGACACGTTCGCAGATCTCCTCGAAGCTGTACGCCGTCGTCGTCAAGAGATGTTGTGCTTGCTCAGCGCGAAGGCGCTGCACGAAGCGAACCGGACTCGTGCCGAAGGTCGCGTGCATCCGTCGTGCAAGCGTTCGTGGGCTCAAGCCCGACTGCCGTGCCAGCTCCTCGATCGAGAAGCCCCTCGCCAGGTGCTTTCGCGCCCAGGCTTCAGCGCGGCTGAGCTCGGGCGAGGTTCGCGCAAGATGGTCGAGCACGAAGTAACGCGCCTGCGTCGGTCGGGTGTCGAGCGCGAGATACCGCAGGCAATGCTCGGCAACGTCTGCTCCTGCATGGCTGCGAACGATGGCCAAGCTGAGGTCGGCGATCGACAGGGCGGCTCCCGCTGTCCAGACGTCCCCGCTGCATACGGTGCTGCGCTCGAGGTCGAGCTCGACCTCCGGAAAGCGCATCCGAAAGGTCGGCCCCAATGCCCACATGGTGGTTGCCCTTCTGCCGTTCAGAAAGCCGAGACGCGCGAGCAGGAACACCGAAGAACAGCCGGCGGCGATGAGCGCCCCGCGCGACCGCGCCGTCGTGAGCCAACGCCCGGCGCGGTCGACGTCACGCGTGCCGAGCGAGGCGTCGAGTACCTCTGGACTCAACGCGTCGAGACCAGGAACCACGACGATGGACGGTCGCTTCAGCGACGCGAGAGCGCCGCTCGTCGTCAGCGTCATGCCGCTCGCGAGACGTACGCTGCGGCGGACTGAAGCGACGCGCGCATCGAAGGCCGGTGCACGACCCATCGCTGCGAGGACCCGATCCGCCGCGCGCAAGACATCGCCAGCGACTCCAAGTGAGGCATCGAGCACGCCATCGAGGGCGAGGATGACCGTGGGATGCGAGGCCTGATGAAGAACCCTGGACGGACTTTTCGGCATTGGCGAAAAATGCACGAATCAAGTCGATTCTGCCACTTCTCGCGTGAGGCGACTTGATGTTCAATCCTGACCATGGTGAGCAGCGACGGCATCGACGCATGGACACCGAGGCGTCGGGGTAGTCTCGACGCGAGCGAGAGATTTGCATTTGCTGCGCACGCCATCGCGGCGCAGACGCGCCGACTTCTCGAACGTCGACCATCGAAACCGCTCCCGGCGAGCTTGTTCAGGTCGCTGCCTCGTCCGAGCGGCGCGCTGGCGCGACACTCCGACGCGATCGCGAGCGCGGTCCTACCCGAGTGGCTCACGTGCCACTGCGCGCGCACGTTCACGTGGGCGACACTACTCGCCGTCCGCGATGGACTTACCTACGATGCCGAGCTCCTCTACGCAGCGGCCATGTTGCATGACCTCGGGCTGTGTGCTGACCCAGCCCGCGACGAGCCATGTTTCGCCGTGCGCGGAGCGATCTCGGCCGACCAAAGGCTGCGCGGGGTGGGAGTCGACGCAGTGACCAGCTCACGCGTTGCTTCCGCTATCGAGCTGCATCTCGACATCCGCGTTGCGCTCACCGAGGGGGTCGAAGCGCATTTGCTCAATCGCGGCGCCGCGCTCGATGTGGTCGGGCGTGAAGCCGGCGTGCTCGAACGCGCGTTGCGCGACGAGGTCGTTGCCCGATGGCCGCGCCATGACTGCAAACGACGCTTGCAGCGTGCGATGCGCGCAGAGGCCAAGAAGGCGCCAAAGAGCCGCATCGCGCTGCTCGTTCACCTAGGCTTCGCGAAGCTCATCGAGAGGGCGCCGTTCGATGCGTGACCAGAATGAAGCCTGCCCGATGGATGTGATGACGTGGTGGGGCACGGCGACGTGCTCGTATGAGCTCGATGGGTTACGGCTCATCACGGACCCCGTCGTCGATGCCGTCGGGACGACCTTCGAATTGGTCTCGCCGCTGTCCGGGCAACGGCTACGCTATCGCAGCTCGAAACCGTCAGCCGCTACGGCGGACATGCTTTCTGGTGCTGACGTCGTCTTGCTGAGCCACGACCAACATGGCGATAACCTCGACGAAGGTGGACGACGCGCGATGCGCACGGCGTCGTGCATCATCACCACGGTCGCTGGCGCCGAGCGACTTCGGCACCTCGGCCACACCGTAGTGATTGGTCTTGCCCCCTGGGACACGTACGTCATCGACGATGCGCTGGGCCCCGTCTTGCGCGTCACCGCCACGCCCGCGCGTCACGGACCCTTCGGCACCAACTGGATCGCTGGCCCCGTGATCGGCTTTGTGATCGAACGCCTGCGTGATGTGGCCGAGCCGGGTCGCGGGCCCATTTACCTGAGCGGCGACACACGCTTCTTTGCTGGACTTGCATCCATCAAGGACCGCTTTGCTCCCCTTGAGCTCGCGGTGCTCCACCTCGGCGCTGCGCGTTTTGGCCCTCGCCTTCTCAGGCGCTGGTTGCGCTTCAGTATGGATGCGCGGGACGCCATCCGTTGCGTTCGTGCTCTCAGTCCCAGGCGGATCGTCCCCGTGCACGCCGACGGCTGGAGCCATTTCTCCGAGGGGCTTGCAGATGCGACGGACCGCTTCGAAGAAGCTGGTCTGCGCGCTACTGTGCGATGGCCCGAGCGCGGGCGTCCCGTTCCATTGCGCGAGCTGTTCGAGAACGCTGGGTCCGTTCAACCCGCGACGTAACGTCGGCGATGATCGGTGACCCCGACGAAGCGGAAGGTGCCGGGTCGCGGCTGCGCTTGGGGTGGGGTCGCAGCGTTCATCTCCATCACCTGTTCGTATTCCTCCATGGTCACGCGGCGACGGCTTGCGAGCAGCTGATCCAACTCTGCCTTCGCGATGGCCGCTGACGCGTGCGCGCCAACGACGCCCGAGAAGAACTCGCTCGAATTGCCGCTGCCGTACGAGAACATGCCGATGCGCTTGCCAGCGAGCGAAGCGCCTTGTGTGTGCAATAGGCTCGCAAGCCCGAGGTAGAGCGACCCCGTGTAGGTGTTGCCGATGCGCGCCGCGAGAGCCAAGGTGGGCGCCACCTGAGTCTCGAATGCGATGGCCGCCGCGCGATCTTCGGCGGTCTGCTCTTCGGCCGTAAGCTCGCGGCCCAGGCGCGCTTTCAGCTCGCACTTGCGCAGGTGGAGATGCGCCTTCTTGGCCATCTTGCAGAAGGGGACGTGGTAGGCGATGCGCGAGAGTTGCTCGGACGGCAGTTGTTCGCTGTGGCGGACAATCTCGCGTTCGAGAGCGAGCTTGCGATAGCCCGCATAGGCGTCGCCCAACGCTTCGAGGTAGCAGTTGATGGAGTAGTGACCATCGACGACGGCTTCGCGCGAACCGAGCGGGCGCCAGAAGTCGAAGACGTGGCTCGAGGCCATGCCGCAGATGCCACGGTCGAGCTCGAACAAGTCGGGTTTGTCGGACACCAAGAGCGCTACCGCGCCGGCACCCTGGGTTGGCTCACCAGCGGTACGCAGACCGTAACGCGCGATGTCGGCGCAGACGACGATGGCGGCTTTGCCGTGCGCATGACCCGCGGCAATCCAGTCGCTTGCGGCCATGAGCGCCGCAGTCCCACCATAGCAGGCGTGTTGCGTGTCGTAAGTCCGCATGGCGCGCGGCAAGCCGAGCAGGCCTTGAACGTAAGAAGCGACGGCCTTCGAGTGATCGACACCTGTCTCAGTGCCGACGACCAGCATGCCAACGCGATTCGGATCGATGGCGTAGCTCTTGAGGAGTTTTGCGACCGCAGTGGCGGCGAGGGCGACGCTGTCTTCACCGGGGTCGGCGACCGCCATCTCGCGACCACCGAGGCCGGCGGTGAACTTGGCGGGTTCGACACCGCGAGCGATCGCGAGATCTTCCAGGGACAGGAAACGCTCGGGGACGGCAACTGCTAGAGCTTCGATACCAACACGTTGATTCATTGGGCTTCTCCTGGACCGATCGACGGGTCGTCGTGGGACGTATGACGCATTTGCCTACGGCAAACTTAGTGTGATGCCTCTTGTGGCGGGACCAATACGAGGCGTCCAACGACCTCGCGATTTTCGAGACGGAAATGAGCCTTGGCGGCTTCGGTGAGGGGCAAAACCTCGGCGACATCGCTACGGATGAGTCCTTGCGCAGTGAGCGCGAAAGCGGTCTCGAGCTCTTCGCGCGTGGTCGCGTAGGCGCCGATGATCTCGAGCTCCTTGACGATGACGAGCCCGGGGTTGAGCTGCGCCTCGCCGGTGTCGAGGTTGCCGACGACAACCAGGCGGCCGGCAGGCGCCATACACTTCAAGGTCTGCGCGAAGGTCTGGGCGCCGACGATCTCGAGTGCGACGTTGACGCCATCCCCGCCGGCCACTTTTCGCACCTGCGAAGCGAACTTCAGATCAGGCGAGACGACGACGTGGTGCGCACCCGCCGCTTCCAGCGCCTTCGCCTTGGCCTCGTTCGACGTGACTGCGATGACGCGCGCGCCGTCGAGCCGGCAGAGCTGTACGGCTTGTAGGCCAACGCCACCCGAGGCGCCGGTGATGAGGACAGTATCACCGGGGCGGACGCGCCCCCGCGTGCGGCAGACGTGCACGGCGGTGCCGGTGGTGCAGCAAGCGATTGCCGCGTCCTCCCACGACAGAGTGTCTGGTACACGCACAAGACCGCGGACCGGCGCGGTCATCATGGTGGCATAACCGCCATGGATTTCTTCGCCGAAGAACCGACGGTCGACTTTGCATAGCGATGGGCGGCCAGCCTGGCAGTGATCGCAATCGCCACACGACATGCGTTGCAACGTCGCGACGCGTTGACCGACCTCGAGCTCCTTGACGCCGTGGCCGACCTCGACGATCTCGCCGACGACTTCGTGACCCAATACCGCTGGAACGGACGTGCCTGGGAGCTTGCCTCGGCGCATGATGACGTCGTGATAGCAGACGCCACAAGCGCGAACCTTGATGAGGACCTCACCTCTGTCGGGACGCGGGTCGGGTAGGGTCTCGAGCTTCAAGTTGTTCGGTTCACCGAACTTGCGGAGCATGATCGCTTGCATGTGACTTTATCCAATCAGCCCGTGACGCAGGCCGTGCTTGTCGATGGAGTTGATGGCGTCGACGACCGAAGGGGCCGGAAGCTCGGTGACCGAGTCGTCCGCGATGGCGTAGGAGAAGCCCGTGTTCTCCGCGATCTGGTCGTACGAGACCCAGGGGTGACGTGAAGTGAGCACGGCGCCGCCTTCACCGAGCTCGAAGGTCGCCAGATCGGTGAGCAGCACCACACGGCGCTCAGGGTCCGCAGTCGAGATGACATCGACGGCGGACACCAACGTGCGCGGCGTATGTTTCGGCACGACCAGAATGGGACGTTTGATCCATCGCCGTAGTGTCGCTGCGCCAGCAACACCAGGAAGCTTCGCCCGGGGCTTGGCGAGCGTACCGATGGCGCTCATGTTCGTACGGCCCTCGCCGTCGACCTGCGCGGCCCCAAAGAAAATGGTGTCGATGCGACCGCGCCGTGCATGGTCGAAGAGGTCGGGGATGGCGACGTCACCACTGCGGCCATCGAGGAAGCGCAGGTCTTCCGAGGAGCGATGGAGCGTGGCGAGGTCGGGGTCGAGCGCACCGACACACGCAAGGTATCGCAGGCGCGGCGCGTGTGTCGCTTGGGCGACGGCGATCGCAAGGATCGCAAGCGGCGAAGCGACGCCGGTCGCGACGACGGCGCCATCTTCGAGAGCGCTCGCCATCAAGGTGACGAGGGTATCTGCGGCGGTCATTTTCATGCGACCCTCGCGGTCTCGCGGTGGAGCACCGCCGCGAGCCATTCGTCGGCTTTACCCGCTTCAGCGGACGCGAGATACCCAAGCAACGCCGCTTCATCGAAGCCGTAGTAACCCGCGCACCCCGTCGGTAGGGCACCACCCGTCGCCAAGGCTACGGCCTCGACCTGGAAACCTGGGATGGTGACGCGCGGGAGCTTTGCGACCTTGGTCTCCGCGGTTGCGAGCACGCGCTTAGCTGCGTTGCAAACCAAGAGGTCGGTGGTTGGGTCATCGATGAAGAGGTTGCCTGCCTCGTCGGCGGCGTGTGCGTGCACGATGGCGACGTCCGGATAGACCGCCGGCTCGACGGCGACAGGCTTGCCGCTGAAGGGGTCGACGACGATGGGGGGCGGCTCGCTCGCGGCGAGATCACACGTCTCGGCGTCGGGTGCGGGGATAAATGGAAGGCCCATGCCGGCGGCACGCAAGCGCTGCACCACCCGATACCCGTCGTGTTCGGTCCAGCCGACTGCGCCGCTCTCGATGGCGCGCTTCAAGCACGGCATGGCACGAAGACGGCCGTCGATGTTGATGGCGATGAACGCGGCTTCGACTCGCGCGAGACACCCCCCGGCGACCAGAAACTCGGCGGGCAGTGGATTCGGCAGCGACAGCAAGCGCAGCTGACGCGCTCCTTTGCGGATGAGCTCGAAGACGACCGCGAGCGGCGCCCGTCCGAGCATGAAGCCCCCGGTCGCGATGAGTGAGCCGTCGGGGATCGATGCAGCCAGGCGCTCGAGGCTGGTCCATGGCTTGGTCATCGTGCGCTCCGTTCCAGCGGACGAATGCCGTTGAAGAATGTATCGACCATGCCGTCGGCGACTTGCTCGTCCGTCAGGCGTCCGTCTTTGCGGAACCACTTGTAGATCCACAACACAGTGCCGAGGAACGAGAAGGCCGCGATTGTAGGGTCTACCTCGGGGCGCACGAGCTTGCGCGCGATGGCCTCGCGGAAGCTCTGTTCGAGGAATGCGACGTATTTCTTCTTGCGCGCGTTGATGGTGCGGCCAGCCGCGTTTCGCAGTGTTTGGTGCTCGTGGAGGATGACCGTGATCTCGCGGCTCCAACCGCGCGTGCAGAGCAGCACGTTACGGCGCATGCACTCTTCGAGACGGAGCAACGGATCTTCGATGCCCTGTACCGGCGTGAGCACCTGCTCTTCGAAGATGTCCATGCCCCACCCCATGATGTCGGCAAGCAGCTCTTCTTTGCTCTCGACGTAGTGGTAGAGCCCCGCTTTGGTGAGCCCGCACGAGACAGCGATCTGCTGCATGCTCGTGCCCTCGTAGCCTTGTTCGCAGATGAGAAGGGCCGCGCGCTCGAGGATCGCTTTACGGGCGTCTTCGAACTTTCGCTCGTCTTTTTGGCTGGTTGTCGTTGGTGTCATTTTACCTACCGACCGGTCGGTAACACTGACGGCGAGGTGCGTCAAGAACCCTGAGCGGGGCGGCGCGCAAAGGCGCGGGCTGCGCAGGGGGCTGGCGCCCAACCTGTCGGCTGTCTGTCAGGTTTGTGTCGCGCGATCGTCGAGCGGACCTGCCCAACCTCTCGCCGACCAGCTAACGTCCTCCGTCTGCATGCAGGCTCTTGGTTTCCACCCTGCGGTCGCCGCCTGGTTCGAGGGTCGCTTCTCTGCACCCACCGAAGTTCAGGTGCATGGTTGGTCGGCGATCAGCCGTGGCGGCCATACGCTCATTGCCGCCCCGACCGGCGCCGGCAAGACGCTGACCGCGTTTCTTTGGGCCATCGATGGGCTCACGCGCGAAGCCGCGAGCGGGACCTTGCAGGCCAAACCAAGCGTGCTCTACGTGTCGCCGCTCAAGGCGCTCTCGAACGACATCGACAAGAACCTCGCCGAGCCACTGGCTGGCATCGCGAGCGCGCTCACGAAATTGGGCATCGACGCACAAGCCGTCCGCAGCGCGGTTCGCACAGGGGACACTCCGCAGAAGGTGCGCCGCGCCATGTTGCTCGCGCCGCCGCACATTCTCGTGTCGACACCCGAGTCGCTCTACGTGCTCCTGGGCTCGGCGACGGGCCGCGACATGCTCGCGTGCGTGCGCACGGTGATCGTCGACGAGATTCACGCCCTTGCCCCCAACCGCCGCGGCACACACCTGGCACTGTCGCTCGAGCGCCTCGACGCCATGCTCGCGCGGCCCGTGCAACGTATTGGCCTGTCAGCCACGCAGAAACCCATCGAGGCGGTCGCGCGCTTCCTGGTTGGTGCCAAGAACGTCAAAGCGGACGGCTCCCCCGACTGCGCGATCGTCGACGCGGGGCATGTTCGCGCACGCGATCTCGGGCTCGAGATCCCGCGCTCTCCGCTCGCATCCGTCATGAGCAACGAGGTGTGGACCGAGGTCTATGACCGCCTCACCAACCTCATCAACGCGCACCGTACGACGCTCGTCTTCGTGAACTCGCGGCGCTTGTGCGAGCGCGTCGCGCACGAGCTCGCACATCGGCTTCCGTCCGGCAGTATCACGTCCCATCACGGTAGCTTGTCGACGGCGCTGCGCCTCGACGCCGAGCAGCGCTTGAAGCACGGCCAGCTCCGCGCCTTGGTGGCGACCTCGTCGCTCGAGCTTGGTCTCGACATCGGTGATGTCGATCTGGTCGTGCAACTGGGTACGCCTCGCGCTATCGCGACCTTCCTGCAGCGGGTTGGGCGCGCTGGTCACTGGCACGGAGGGGTGGCCAAGGGCCGGCTCTTCCCGTTGAGCCGCGACGAGCTCATCGAAGCGATCGCGTTGCTGCGGGCCGTCCATGCGGGCGAGCTCGATCGGCTCATCGAGCCGCGTATGCCGCGTGACGTTCTCGCGCAACAGATCGTCGCCGCCGCGGCACAAGACGAGTGGCTCGAAGACGACCTCTTCGCCCTCGTGCGCAAGGCGCACCCCTATCGCGATTTGCCGCGCCCGGAGTTCGACGCCATCGTCGACATGCTCGCCCAGGGCTACGCTACTCAGCGTGGCCGCCGCGGAGCCCTCTTGCAGCACGACGCCGTCAACAAGCGCCTGAAGGCCCGGGACGGCGCCCGCATGGCATCGCTCACCAGCGGCGGGACGATCCCCGAGAACGCCGACTACACGGTGCGCCTCGAGCCCGAGGGCGTGGTGGTCGGTACCATCAACGAAGACTTCGCCATCGAGAGCATGGCTGGCGATGTCTTCAAGCTGGGCACGAGCAGCTGGCGCATTTTGCAAGTCATGAGCGGCACCGTGCGTGTCGAGGACGCGAAAGGCGCGGCGCCGACCATCCCGTTCTGGCTGGGTGAGGCACCATCGCGCACCAATGAGCTTTCGGCCGCCGTCGCTGACCTACGCGTCGAGCTCGCCGACTTGCCTCCAGCGTCCGCGAAAGCGTTGATTTCCGCCGAGACCGGTGTCGGCGAAGCGGCTGCCGAACAAGCGGTCGACTACGTGCATGCCATCGCCGATGCGCTCTCCGCGGTTCCTAGCACCGACACCGTGATCGCCGAGCGGTTCTTCGACGTCGCGGGCGGCATGCAGCTCATTCTCCATTCGCCGTTCGGGAGCCGCATCAATCGCGCCTGGGGTCTTGCGCTGCGCAAGCGCTTTTGTCGCGCCTTCAACGTCGAGTTGCAGGCGGCGGCCACCGAAGACGCCATCGTCATCTCGCTCTCGACACACCACTCATTTCCGCTCGGCGACGTCTTCAAGTTCGTCACCACCAAGACCGTGCGCGACGTGCTCGTGCAGGCCGTGCTCGACGCCCCGGTTTTTCAGGTGCGTTGGCGCTGGAACGCTGGCCGGTCGCTTGCGGTACTGCGGCAGCGTGGCAGCAAGCGCATCCCGCCTCAGGTGCAGCGCGTCGACGCCGAGGAGTTCTTGGGAGCGGCATTTCCCGATCAGGTGGCGTGCCTCGAGAACCTGGTGGGTGAACGGCGCATCCCCGATCACCCACTGGTGACCCAGACCATCGACGATTGCTTGCACGAGGCGATGGATCTCGACGGTCTCATGCAGGTGCTCGGGCGCATCGAAAGCGGCGACATCCGCTGCCTGACCGCCGATCGCGCAAGTCCATCGCCCGCCGCGTTCGAGATCTTGAACGCCAAACCTTACGCTTTCCTCGACGACGCGCCGCTCGAAGAGCGCCGCACCCGCTTGGTCGCCGCGCGTCAGAGTGAGGTCAGCGCCGAGAGTATCCTCGACGCGCAGGCCGTCGCGAAGGTTCTCGACGACGTACGCCCCGTGACCGTCGAGCCCGATGCCCTGCACGACGCGCTCATGCTCGCAGGTGCGCTCGAGGGCCGCGAGGTCCACCGCGAGAGCTTCGAGCAACTCGTGGCTCAGCGACGCGCTGCTCGCGCCGAGGTCGCGTCGGGAGTGTCCCTCGTGGTCGCTGCCGAACGTCTGCGGGAGGCGCAGGCCATCTATCCCGCGGCCGACTGGCAGCCCGCGTTGGCCGTGCCGGCACGCTACGACAAAGTCTGGGAGCCCGAGAGCGCTTTGCGCGAGCTCGTCCGCGGCCGCATGGAGATCGACGGCCCGCTGACCGCCGCATCACTCGCCGCGCGCTTTGCCCTCGAGCCGTCGTCCGTGCTCATCGCGCTGCATGCGCTCGAGGCCGAAGGCGTGGTGTTGCGTGGCGGTTTCGCGGCTGGCGACGGTGTCACTTGGTGTGATCGCCGACTGTTGCACCGTATGCATCGCCTGACGCTTGGTAGGATGCGCGCCGAAATCGAGCCGGTGTCCGCGGCAGCATACATGCGGTATCTCTTTGCGTGGCAACGCGTCGATCCAAGCTATCGCGCACGTGGCCCCGAGGGACTACTCGCCGTGGTGCGCTCGCTCGACGGTATCGACCTTCCGAGCGCAGCTTGGGACGACTCTGTGCTTTCGGCACGCGTCGAGAGCTACGACCCACACGAGCTCGACACCCTGTGCACGAGTGGTCTCGTCGGCTGGGGGCGACTACGTCCGCTCGACGACGAAGAAACCAAGGCTGGCAACCTGACCCGTGCTTCTGCCGTGGCGCTCTATTTGCGCGACAACGTCGAGCATTGGCGCATCCTCGCCGGTGTTTCTTCCGTCGCTCTCTCCAAGTCCGCGCAGCGCGTCGACGAGCACTTGAAAACTAGAGGCGCGTCGTTCGCTGCCAGCATCGGCAAGGCATGCGGATTGCTCCCTGCACAGCTCGACGGCGTGCTCGGCGAGCTCGTCGCTGCGGGCCGCATTAGCTCCGACAACTTCTCCGGGCTACGCGATCTCATCGCCAACGCGCATACCAAGGCGAGACGAGCGCGCGCAGCGAGCCTCATCGACCGAGCGGGGCGCTGGTCGCGCATCGAGCAACGTACCGATGTGACCGAGGTCGAGCGTTGGGCCGCGGTCGAGGCACAGGCGCGCGCTATTCTTGTTCGCTATGGCGTTGTGAGTCGCAAGGTCATCGAGCGCGAGTCGCTGCTCGCACCTTGGCGCGATCTGCTAAGGGTCCTCAGGCGTATGGAAGCGCGCGGCGAGGTGCGCGGCGGCTACTTCGTCACCGGCATGAGCGGTGAGCAATACGCTTTGCCCGAGGCCCTCACCTTGCTGCGGCGTCATCGCGAGAGTCCAGAGGTACCGGTGCACGTCGCGCTTTCGGCCGCGGACCCGCTCAACTTCACGGGCAGCATCGTGCCGGGTGAGCGCATCCCTGCAATCGCCACCCACCACATTCTCTTCCGCGATGCGCTGCCAGTCGCGATCTACGACGGCCGCGCGCTGCGCAAGTTGGTCGACGCGCCGCTGTCCTCCGAAGCCGAGACCCTGCTCGTGCGCTCGCCTGGCAAGAGGGCGGTGCGCACTTTGCGCTCTGCGCAATCGCGCGCGTAGTCCGGAGTCGCCTGATGCGAATGTTGAACCCTGGCTAACCGCACGTGCGGGACCGCCCGACCAGGCGCCTATTCCCCGCTACCGGTCCCCAGACGAAAGTTCCCAAAACGTTCGTCGTCTGGGGCGAGTGAGTGTGCTTGGGCGACCGCGCAGGCGTACGCGCGATCTTCTTGTCCGCCGCCCCACGCTCGACGCGATAGAGGGCAAGAATCAGGTTGATGGCCGCCTGCGCGACCGGCGCGGTGGCAAGCGCCTCGTGAAAGTAGTGGCGCAGGTACGCGTAGCACGCCGCGCGTCTGACCTCCGTCTCATCCAAGACTTTTCCCGGCCACGCCAATCTCGAGATGACGCGTCTCTACACACACATCACGACGACTCGCTCCGACCCGCAGAGTCCACTCGGCGCGCTCGACCCTTGGGGGCCAGCAGCACAGGCTCCCGCGCATCCCACCGCCGACCCAACGGCTCGTCTGCGCGTCGTCTTCCCTCGGCGCGAGCGACGGCCCGACCCGGGTCGCGCACGCCCTCCTCATCACGAAAGAGGCGACGGTCCGGCTGGAAGGCATCGCGGCAGTCGAAGAACAGCCCGGCTGGTTGCGCATTGACCTACCGCCAGAGGAAGCCTGAGCAACTGCCCGCGCCACGCTACCGCCAGACGTTGCGAGCCGCGCCACGCGTCCGGAGTTCTACAAAACGCTGCAAAATGCCGTGATCGCTGCATTCCGGCGGGTGCGGGGAAGCAATGGCGGAACGGCGGGGGGCAAGAAGGCGTGGTAGATACGGTGTCGTACAAAAACACATTGGCCGACACAAGCTTCACGAATGCGAATCACGTCGCCTGCATACGCGCTGCTCGCGATAACTCTTGCTGGGTGTGCCAGCACATCGCCGCGTACCCAAAATCGGTACTTTTCCGCATCGACCGACGCCCAGTACTTGGTGGTGCCGTTGGACCGCTTGCCGCCGGTCGAGTTCGACCTGCCGCCGCTCTGCGAACGTCGGGAGGTCGGCGTTGTCTGTCGACGTAACGGCTACAGCCTAATGTTTAGTCTCGGAACGACCGCGGTGTCCGAGGAACCGGCTTGGCTCGATGCAATCAAAGTGATCGCGGCCGAGTATCCCGAGGTCGAGCTTCATGTCTGTGGCTATGGCGCTACAAATGAAGAGTCGCCACTTCGTCTTGCCTCCGAACGAGCGCGGGTCCTCGTGGAGTTGCTGCGTGCCGCAGGTGTTCGTAGTGAACAAATTTTTGTCGACCCGCCTATTGCGCAACGGTCATTGCCAATCCCGCATTTCGAGGCGTCCGTGGATGGTAGCCGCCGAGCAGAGGTTTCTATCGTCGGTGATGTGACCGTGTCGCGTTTGCCCGCTCGCGCACCTTAGAGGGTCGGCCAATCCAAGATGGCCGCAACGCTCGCGCGAAACGCGCGAGTCGCCGGCTCCACTCGCGGAGTTCTAACGCGTTGCCAAACACACCGGCATAGCGCACAACTCTGCATAGGCCGGCGACGGCCATCTTTCACAGCCAATAGAGGCTCGGCTGTCAACAACAACACGCATCCATCGACGTCGCTTTTCGCCTCCCAGTTGAAGCCGACCTGAGTTCTCCCGCTCGCAC
>JALHOP010000013.1 GCA_022842935.1 Myxococcota bacterium | reverse complement strand
CCGCCGCCACGCCCGCCGCCACCACCACCGCCGTAGCCACCACCGCCGCCACGGCCGCCGCCGCCGCCACCGCCGCGCGGCTTGTCTTCTGCCTCGTTCACCTTGATCGTACGGCCATCGAGCTCGGCACCGTTCATCTCCGAGATCGCCTTGCGGGCCTCATCGGCGCTACCGAAGGTCACGAAACCGAAACCACGCGAACGTCCGGTATCGCGGTCAAGGATCACCTTGGCTTCGCTGATCGTTCCGAAACGCTCGAACGCGCTGCGAAGGGTATCATCACTGGTGTCCCAGCTAAGGCCGCCAACAAACAACTTTTGACTCACGCTTTTCCATCTCCACGGCCCCGTCACGAAACGGACGGGCCAAGCCGCTGCTTGTCGCTCAAAGATAGGGCATTTGGAAACAAAACGTTTCAGCGGCCTTGGCGCCCCGCAGCGGCATGTGTGCACGCGACGCGAACCCGATTTTGCTCTGTGAGCGTGTAGAAGGCCTCTGCTGGGAGTTTTCGCCGAGTCAGAGCTGCCCGCGCGAGCAACCGAACGACACGTTCGCGCCTGCGATTATTTTTGTCCGAGGGGCTGGGTCCCGGGCTTGGCGGCCCGCGCGCGGGCCTCGAGGGAGCCCGGAAGCCACACACACACGTCGCCTCGAGCCATTGGAACGCTAGGTCGGCACCGGAACGAGCAGCCCATCCGGGAGCATCACTTCGCGGTGCAGCCAGGGCGCGACGGGAAGTCCCTTCGCTTGCAAGAAGTCGCGGTTGAACAACCGGGACGCGTAGCGACTGCCGGAATCACACAAGATGGTGACGATGGTGTGGCCGGGGCCAAGCTCCTTGGCCAGCCGGATGGCGCCAGCGACGTTGATGCCCGACGAGCTACCGAGCACGAGGCCCTCCTTCTCGACGAGGTCGTACACCGTGCTCATGGTCTCGCTGTCTGGAATCTGAAAGGAGAAATCGGGGGTGAACCCTTCGATGTTCTTGGTGATGCGCCCCTGACCGATACCTTCGGTGATACTCGTGCCCGAGGCGACGAGCTCACCCGTGGTGTAATAGGCGTGCAGCGCGGCGCCGGGCGGATCAGCGAGCGCGATCTTCACGGAGGGTCGGCGCTCGCGGAGCGCCGCGGAGACCCCGGCGATGGTCCCACCCGTCCCGATGGCGCAGACGAAACCATCGATCGTGCCGCCGAGCTGGTTCCAGATCTCCTGACCGGTGGTCGCGTGATGCCCGGCTCGGTTGGCGACGTTGTCGAACTGCTGGGCCCAGATCACTCCGTTCGCCTCCGTCTTGGCGAGCTGCTCGGCGAGGCGCTGCGCCACATGAACATAGTTGTTCGGGTTCTTGTACGGTACCGCGGGTACTTCGTAGAGCGTCGCGCCAGCTCCGCGAATCGCGTCCTTCTTCTCCTGACTCTGGGTGTTGGGGATGACAATGACCGTCCGATAGCCCCGCGCATTGCCGACGAGCGCCAAGCCGATACCGGTGTTTCCTGCGGTGCCCTCGACGATGACTCCGCCTGGGCGCAAAACGCCGCGCTTCTCGGCATCGAGAACGATGGCAAGCGCTGCACGGTCCTTCACGGAGCCGCCAGGGTTCAAGAACTCGGCCTTGCCGTAGATGTCACAACCAGTCGCGAGCGACGCCGCGCGCAACTTGATCAGCGGCGTGTTGCCAATCGTCGAAACGAACCCGTCGCGAATCGTCATGGCATCCTCGTATGGTGAAGTTCGTCGAGCACGAGCTCACGAGTTTCACGGAACTGTGTAGATACCCTGGCGCTGGACACCGAAGCTCGCGGCCTCTGGCGCCGCGGGAAACGGCAGATGCTCGAGGTCGAGCCCCATACGCGGCGCGTAGTTCTTGATGGCCACGGTGCCACCATCCTTGTTGACGCCGAACAGCCCACGGATGTCGTTCATCACCGTCTTCTTCGCCGAGACCGACGACGAGTCGGCGGCCTGCAGATCGACGAGCGCGACGGGCACTTTCGGATCGAGCGCGACGTTGCCTTCGAAGGTGTAGGGAAAGTCATCTTCCATGTGCGCCGCGAGCGGCACGACCTGATGTGTAGGTGACGGCCCGAATTTGCCCGTGAACACTCCCGCCTCGGGACGACCATCACCGAACAGGGTGCCATTCATGAAGAAGAGGTTCTTGCGGATGGTGAGCTTCTCCATCCGGTTCGTTGGCCAGTCGTGCTGCATGGCGCCGCCGGGGTTGTAAGCAAAGAGGTTCCCCTCGACGACGAGCTCGCCACAACAGTCCTTGTGGTAGAGCTCGATAGCGCCGACGTTCGATGAGGTCGGGTCCGGGTTGAAGGGCCAGTTGAGAAGAACGGTGTTGTTCTTCAAGCGTACCGTCTTGGTGAGAAAACCCTTGTAGCCAGCGGGCGAGATCTTCATCGGGATGACGTTGTTGAGGAAGAAGTTGTTCTGTATGTCCGCGACAGCGTCATTGGACGCTGGCGAGTGATAGACGTCGAAGGCCTTGTGGGCGCTGTTCAAGAAGACGTTGTCGGCAATGACAACGTGCTGCACCACCGCCTGGCTCAGCGACAAGAGCGGAATGGTGCGCGAGCTACCCTTGAGCAGACTGTTCGTCTTGGCGTCGTATTTGTTCGATGGAGCCGCGTCGAAGACGAAGCCGCTGACCACGAGCTCGGCGAACTGTGTCTTGTTGCCCCCGAAGCCGATGGTCGGTTGGGGCCGTCCCGAGCCCGCAATCAGCTCGGTCGGGCACGTGAACGGATCACGTTTCTTCCAGTCGGGGCAGTAGCCTCCGAGTAGCAGGAGTTTCGCCTTCGGCGAGCCCAGCCCGTTGGGCAAGCTGTAGAGGCCGCTCTCCTGCCCTTGCGCGACCATCACGCGGACTTCGTGATCGCTCGTCCCCATGAGCTCGACCGTCTTCTCGAACGCCTTGGCGAGCTTCGGAACCCAGAACGACTTCTGACCGTCCACCATGCCCTCGGCCGCCTTGTGGGCCGCGGAATCGCGCGCCGCCACGTAGATGCTGAAGACCTCGGCACGCGCGGGACGCGCGAGGCTGGCGACAACAGCGAACGCGAGACAAGAAACGACACGGGACATGGAGGCTCCGTCGAGTCAGGGAGTCCCATCTGTGATCGGAAACGGCAGGCGCGGCAAGCATGATGTGCTTGCCTCACGTTTGACCGCTACAGCAGACAAAGAAAGCGCGGCCGTCGTCGGTCCATAGATTTCGGCGACACGTGTCCGGGAGCGGCGGGGCTGACGAACCGAACAACGATGGGTTACCGACGATGGACTTTCGGAGCGTGACCTCAAGGACGCGGCGCGGAGGCGCGCTCGGGAATGGTCGCGCTCACCACGCGCCCCGTCACCCACGCCTGGCGAATGAGCCGACCGCAACGCAGCGAAACGACGCCCTGGTTTCCGCCAGGTGCTGCGGCCCTGCGGGCGACAACGCCGTACCAGGTCTTGCTGCTGTCGATCCACGGATAGAAGCCCAGTGCGCCGGCGCTGCTGAATGCATGGTCACCAAGTGTCGGGTCGTCCTCGACCCAATGGCCAAGCGAATAGTTCCAGGCCTCGTTGGGGGGCGCTGGTGAAAGAACGGCCCCGGATGCACACGCGCTCGACGCGCACACCTTGTCGTCACCGAGATGATCCGCCATCACGTACTCTCCACGTAGGAGACGTCGCAAGAATTCGGCATAGGCGCGAGCGCTCGTATTGAGGGCGCCAGCGAGGTTCGTCTGCAGATACGTGAAATCCAGATCGCCGAGCACAGAGCTGATCTCGGATGTCAGCGCTGCGCCCCCGAGGTCGCCAAGACCCATCGCATTCGTCGCGTGGAACTGAAAGTGACCCGCGCTGTAGTGAAACTTCCCGACGGAGCTCTCTTGCTCGACGACGTCCGCCGCGCACTCGCCGACCGTCTCGGTTGCTCCGCAGACCGCCTCCTTCGCTCCGACGGACAGTGGGAACACCATTCCGCTCGTGAAGTTGAGAAACGGGATGTCGCTCTCGCGGAGGCTTCCAACAGCCTCGAGCACGTAGGTCGAGTAGACCCACTTCGACGCAGAGGCGACCGCGATGACCTGCGATGCGGTCGGCGTGTTGCTGCCGGTCACGGAGCCCGAGGCGAGCATTCCCTCGCGGTCGCCAATCTCCCAGTAGAACCCTTCCGGCAAGGCTTCGCTGCCGCATGCCGCATTGCCCTGGGCGGTTTGCGTCGCGGCCGCGACGCGATCCGCGGTCGTCGGCTCCGCATCGGTGGCCTCGTCGGTCGCAGCGTCGGCTTCGTCGTGATCGCCGTCGCCGACGTCACGCACACCATCACCGGGGTCCGAACCGTCTTCGACCTCCGGTACGTCCGACCCAGGCAAGTCGTCCTTGTCGTCGGCCGGGGAGCAGCCCGCCGCAACCATCACGAGCAGGCAGAACGTTGGTCGGAGGCGCATGAACCCTTGAACCGCAAGCGCAGCAAACGGTTGCGCTGACACGGCGTCAGCAAACCCGCGACGAACGACTGCGCGAAATCAGCCGCGTCCGCGCGTCTGCATCAGAATCGCAGCACTCGCCGCTTGGCGCGGCACACTTCAGGGCAAAGCCTCGTAGGCGCCCGGCGTCACGGTCCCTGCCCGGGACGCGCCCCCCGCATCGGTGGCGAGGAAACCGCAAACATCTTCACCAGCGAAACGGTCAACAAGGAGAGCCGTGCAATCATCAACGAGATTGGGAGCGCTCGCTACGTAGGCGGTAAGCACAGTCGCGAGGCGCCAGTCGTTGTCGGTAAGCGACTGAGGGTCCCCGTCGGGTCCTGCGAGCGAAGCGAAGACCTCACCGCCCACTTGCGCAAGCTGCGTGTTCCCCGTGCTCGTCACTCCGAGCGAGAGGTCCGATGAGACGAGGTTGTCTGTCACGGTCCAATCCACGCCTCCCGAGAGGCTCGTGAGGCCCTCGGGCCCGGTACCAGCACATGCTTCGAGGCGAACGGCGACGTTGTTGCGGATGACCGACGCAACTCCGGCGTTGATCCGAAAGACGTACGTCTCCGCCTGCCCGGAAGTGAGCGCGAAGCTGTTGTGCGCGAAAAAGGAGCTCGGCTGCTCCTGTGCTTGCTCCAAGTAGATCCCCTGACTCTGCTGGGCGGGGCAGCCGAAGGTACCAATCAAGTTGTTCACAACCAGCGCATTGAGCTGGAAGAGCCTGACGCCTCGGGACAAGAAACGGCCACGAACGCTCACCCGGTTTCCGGCGATCACAGCTCGCTCGACGCCTACGCCGAAATCGATGCCGTTGCTGAACCGGGGATTCACCGGGGGGGCCGGACCAACTTCGATGGCAACCGCTTTGACGGTGTTGCTCGACGCTTGGCTCGCGATGCCCGTCGCCCATTCGACCGCCCCGGCGATAACCGTGGTCGCGGACACGTCGAGCTCGCTTAACGCCCCCTCGGACGAGATCCCAACTGCGTTGCTCAGGGTCGTGCTCGACGTCGCGACGACGCGCGAGTCGACAACGACCACCACCGCATCGCGCGCTTCGACGGCACGGACAGAGGGCGAGCCGTCGGCCTCGACACTCACGTGCTCGAGTCGAACAGTGCCAGCGAGAACCGCCGAGCTTACGCGAACGCCAGTCACGAGCTCTGCCCCCTGCCCGGCAGCGACACTGCAGTGGCGAAAGGTGACCGGCGCACGAACGTTGTCGACCGTCACCCCGACCACGACGGCCGTATCGCTCGCCCCAGCTGAGAAATGGATGTCCTCGACGAGAGTGGGGGTCGTGGTGAGCGAAATGCTGAGCGCTGTCACGGGCTCGTGAATCCACACCTCGTGGAGCATGGGGTCGCGCGTCGTGAACGTTGGGTCGAATCCGCCGGAGAGTGTAATGCCTCGCGATACCCGCAAGTTCTCGGCGTAGGCGAGCCCGTCGCCGCGCGCCGCAACCTGAATCGTCTCACGCTCGAATCGCGACGCGGCATCGATGGCGTCCTGCACGCGCGTGAATGGCCGCGACAGGTTGCCGGCTTGGACCTCGGCGACTTCAGGCAGGCAGCTCATCCGCTCTGGCGGACAGTACACGTACACAACGTCGCCAAGATTGTCGAAAGGTCGACGCTGGGGCGGCACTTCCGGAAGCGTAATATCTGAACGCACCGACCAGTAGTGTGTTAGCGACTCGGTGAGCCCTTCGACGACCAGGGTCTGCTGCAGGCCATCCACGAAAAATGGACTCCCGGCGATCGGACGCTCACCCGCGGCGTCGATCGTCACATCGACGCGATAGCTCGCCGCTCCGGGGACCCCCCGCCAAACGAAAACGACGCGACCATCCGTAACCAACGCGTTGTTGAGCGGCGCGGTGAGCTCGACCCCTACGGCGTCCACGGCATCGACGTCGACGCAACGGGCGGGCTCCCCAAGACAGACGAAACCGGCAAGGCAATCGGCATCGACACCACAGCTAACGAAAACCCCGTTGCCGTAGTCGAACTGCGGATTGCAGGCGGCGGCGCACAGAACCAGGCCGACGAGGCACCAGCATCGCTTCGCGAGACGCACGCCGTGCATTGTACCAGGGAAGTGTTCGGCAAGCCGGCATCAAGAAACAGTGTCGACCCAAAGGACGCGCGCGAATGGAGCCGTTGTTCGCGCTCCCAGTCCACGCTAACGCTTGCAACCCCATCACCTTCCGGCTCCGGGGATGACGAGGCTGTGCGGTTGGCTGGGGGAGCTTGGTCGCGTCACTGGCGACAACGCGGAGGTCGAGAAGCTCGCGAGCGCTTGGGCGTGAGTCGCTTGGGCACGAAAACACCCACTTGATCGGCGTCTCATCCCGGCGCATTCATGCGCCGCAAGGAGTCCACGATGAGCCGTTCCCTCATGACGTTCGTGTTCGCGTCAGTCGTCGCCCTGCCCGCTATCGCGCACGCAGGAAAGGCATGCAGAGAAGATGTCGAGCGCTACTGCAAAGACATCAAGGCCGGCGAGGGCCGCATCGCTGAGTGTTTGAAGGGCCACGAAGCCGAGCTGTCCGCGTCGTGCAAAGACCACCGCGCCAAGAAACAAGCGGACGCCAAGAAGTTCCATGAGGCATGCCAGGCTGACCGCGACACGCTCTGCAAGGACGTGCAGCCCGGGCAAGGTCGCGTCGCGGCGTGCATGCGCGCCAACGAGGCCAAGCTGTCGGCGCCGTGCAAAGCGCAAAAGGCGACGGCCAAGGCACGCATCCGTGAGGTCATCAAGGCCTGTCGCGCTGACCTGAAGGCCCATTGCAAGGGCGTCAAGGCGGACGATGGCGGCAAGGCTGCTTGTCTGCACGAGCACGCCGCTGAGCTGTCGACCGAGTGCAAAGAAGAGCTCGACGAGGACCTGTAAACGATGCTGACGATCGGACTGCTCGCCGTAGCCGCTGCCCTCCCTCTCGACCTCGTCTGGAACGTGTCACCCTCGCCGCACACCAACTACGTGGCGTGCGGCGGGAATACGACCGTCTGCATCGAGCCGGGCGAGTGGTTGGGCATCTGCCGCACCGCGCAGTTCGGCGCCACCACCAAGACGTTCGAGTCGGGCACCCTGACGGTGGCCCGCGGCGAAGCTGTGTTCTCGCGCTGCCCGCACTACGAGGCGCTCATCGCCAAGAGCGTCAAGCTGGGCGGCGATCCCGCGAGGGCCGCGTTCGCCGAGCCGGGTTGTGAGGCCAGCTCGGGCGCCTCGCGCGTCACGCTTGCCCCGCTCGGCAACAAGACCGTCGCGGTAAAGAGTAACCCCGATGGAACGCTTCAGTTCTCCGAGATCGGAAGTCGCGTGAGCGCATGCGACAAGCTCGAAGCCATTGGCTGGTCAGCCGCTATAGCGGTCGTTTGGGATGGCCCCCCTATGCCGGTGAAGCCCATGTGGCGCGTCGACGTGATCGGCGATCTCAATCAGGATGGAGCGACCGAGCTCATCATATCAAGGGACTCAACACGGTCGGCGACAGACACCATCGCCCTCCTCGGCAGCGTACGCGGCGGAACTTTCGAGCGTCTGGCGGCGACGGTCACCACCCCCAAGCTCGCGCTCACCCCGGAAGCCAAGCTCGTTCAGGCCGTACAAGACGCCCGCGACGCTTGTGAGCATTGGGCCGGCGAAGACGGAAACGGCGACGCGAGACGAAACACCCAGATCGCCGCGGGACAGAAGAAGCACTGCGGCGCGTTCAAGGCCAAGCTCGGCGCGGCGCTGCGCAAACATCCCAGCAATTCGACACTCATCGAGCTGTCGAAGTCAGAGCTCGCAAAGTAGGACACAGCGAGAAGCGCCAAGGCCTAGGTCGGCTGGTCAGGAGCGCGGAGATAGGCGTCTTCGAACAATGACTCGAGCTCTTTGAGCGCGTCGTCGATGGAGAACGCGCCGCCCTCGGTGAATAGGTCGAGCCGCACAAGGGCGTTCGCGTTGGCGTCGAGGGTCGAAGCCGTCCGGATGGCGCGAGCGATGTGGACGTTCACCTCATGGACCGCCTTGTACAGGTCTTCGAGTCCCTTCAGCGACCAGTCGGCGGAGAGACCCCGCCTCGCGCGCATGAGCTGCGCGAGCAGAAACATCGACGCTGCACGATAGGTTGTTTCGGTCAGCTCGGCCAAAGGCAGATGAAAGCGAACCATGGGCCGCAGCTTGTCCATCACTGGGCAGCCCGACGTGACCATGTAGATGCCAGTGAGCGAGCTGAGTGCCGCCTGCAGCGTCGCGTTTGCCTGATAGGTTCGCTGCGCGGTGGTCACCGTGAGAGCTACCTTCTCGTGCGAGACGTGGTCGCCAAACTTCTCGACGAGCTCGACCAGGCTCACGGCGACCGGGCAATGGCTGCTCCCCTGCCGCGCGAGCGGACAACCTGGACAACCGACGGCGTCGAGTCGCGTCCACGCCGGTCGAGAAGGCTCCTCCGTGCGCAACAGCGAAAGCGTACGCCCATCGAGGCGCGGGGTGATACGAATGACGGCGCCGTCGGCGAACGTGAACGCGTACGCGATGGAGATGGGTTGCCCGTCTTTCATGGCGACGTACCATATACAAACTCCACCAAGAACGCAGCGAGCTTTACTGCGTCGGTGACGACGAGCAGCCGCTGTTCACCGCGCGACTCGACGCAAGCGCAAGCAGCGACAGTGGCGGGCGGAGCGTGGTCGCCATGCAGCAGCGCTGTCGAGACCCACCCCGCAGTAGCCGCTGAGAGGAGCCTCGCCCGACAGCGCCTCACTTCGCAATGGCGACAGACGGACCGGTTTGCGCCGCCGTCGCGACGCTCATCTGGAAGAGCTGATTGAGCATGCTGAAGGCCTTTAGGTTCCACTGGTAGCCGTCTTGGGGGCGCACCGCGTAGTGCTTGCCGTTCAAGGTCACCGAGAGCCGCGCACCCTCGGGTGGGCTACTCGCCTCGACGACCTCGAGAGTGACGACCGGGTTCTCCGAAACCGAAAGTGTTCGGGGATCCGGCGCGACGTCCGTCTCGGGCTCCTCTCCAATAGCGCGGCCGATGAATGTGAGCACCTCGTGAAAGCTGCGGAGCCGCAGACGACCGTGGAGCGGCAGATCGCCGCTGTCCGCACCAGCGCGAATGTCGATCAGGACGTCGTTGAACGGTGCCTCCTCGGCCTGCTCGTGCAGCTGGCGGCGCTCCTCGTCCGAGAGCGCCGAGGGGTCATAGTTGCTGACCATGACGCGGCCGTTGACCCGTTTGGTCACACGGTATGTACGCTGCTGCGGATCATAGGTGAGCGAATAATCCTTGTACGTCGACTGAAAAGCCTCCGGCGTCACAGCGTCGGCTGGCACCGTCCAGGTGTGCTGAAAGTGCAGGGGCTCGACGTAGAGGGCGTGTCGATCCTGAATTGCCGAGAGGTGGGAGACCACTCGCCGGAATACTTGGTAGCCCTCTTCGTCGGCGGGTCGGTTGCGATGGACTCCAGCGAACGCGGTGTCGTTGCTCTCCAGACGCTTCTGCGCCCAGCAAGCGCAGGAGCGCGTCGACGTCGTAGCCCTGACGCAGCAGCAGCGTCAGCTTCTGCTCATGGAAGGGCGTCAGCAGCCGCTGGGTGAACTCCTCACCTTGCATCGGCATGATACTGACTGTCGGGTTCTCTTCAGTGCTTGCACCGAGCTGCGGTACCGGCAGCCACCCATAGTCTCCGGTCGCCGCCGGACCTACGCCGCCACTAAAGGTGAACTTGTAGGTGGCGAGGATGCTCGAAACCCCCGTGAAGTGCATCGGAAGATTCTGATGTGCTCGGGCGATGTTCAGGAGTAGCAGCTTCGAGATGGTCTCTGCGGTGGTCTCATCGTAGGCCATCACGATGTTGTCGAGCCGGGTCGTCGTCGTCGCGCAGCCCAGTGGGACAACGAGGAGCAGCGTCAGCGCCAAACGGCGCGCTCGATGATGGGTGACAGGCATCGCGCGACTATAGTCGCGTCGCTTTGGTGACCTCAAACGCTGCTTGTCGTGACCGGCCGCACGCGCGATGGGGCCACCGTGCACCTCGAGACGCGCCGACTCACCCCAGGTGCTGCAGCACTGTCGCTACAGCGGACGCACTAGCTGGCCGGTTGTTCGGGTTTCGGTCGAGGCACCGCACGACCATGTTGTCGAGCGCTCGGGGCAGTGCCCTCCCTAGGGCAGCGCTCGGCGGCTGTGGCGCTTCCTTGACTTGACGCAAGAGCATCTCTGCCCACCCCGAAGCCTTGAAGGGAAGCTGCCCCGTGAGCATCACGAACAACACGACACCCAGACTGTAAATGTCTGACCGCGCGTCGACCGCCTCTCCCAACAGCTGTTCGGGTGCCATGTAACCAGGCGTTCCGACGACCTCGCCGACGAGGGTGCGCGGACCGTCGAGCGCGGCCCCCTTGCGAAGCTTCGCGATACCGAAATCGAGGAGCTTCACGAAGTCGGGGCTGCCAGCATGCTGAACGAGCATGACGTTCTGCGGTTTGAGGTCGCGATGCACGATGCCGGCGCGATGGACAGCGTCAAGGGCGCCACAGAGCTGCTTACCAATGACGACGATCCGCGACAGCGGAAGTGGTCCGTTCTGCCGGATGTCCTCGGAGAGGGTCTGTCCGACGAGCAACTCCATGACAATAAACACATGTTCTTCGCCAACCACGAGGTCGGTGATCTGCACGATATTGTCATGCGAGATCTGATTCACGAGCCGCGCTTCGTCATAGAAGCGACGCAAGGCAGCGTGGTCATGAACGTGTTGGTCTTTGAGGAGCTTCAGAGCAACACGGCGACCGAGCATCGTATGTTGGGCGAGGAAAACGTCACCCATGCCACCCGACCCGATGCGGTCCACGATGGTGTATCTGCCGAGCTCGTCACCCTTCTGTACCGGGCGTGACGCCTCGGGAGGAGGGGGCGGAGCAGTAGCAGCAGCAGCGTTTGGCGCAACCACTGACGCCACGGGCAGAGGGACAGGCAACGTGATTGCTTTTGCGGTCAACGCCTCGGATGGCGGCGGCAGGCCAATGAAGCTCGACGCGACCGGCAGAGGCTGGGGCGTCTCGACAGCAACCATCGACCAACGCGGCTGCGCGTTGCTCTGATGCATCGAGAGCTCATCCAAATAGGCCTTGAGGTCTGCCTGCACGCGGGCGTCGATGCCAAGAAAGCGCATCCCCATGCCCGCTGGTCGGTTGCGCGTAGAGTCCGTCGGGGCGCGCGTCCACACAACTTGCACGCGACTCGTGATCTCGAGCGATGGCCCGAACGCACCCGGCAGAACGATATCGACGTCCACCACCGAGCCGGGGCGCAAAAGCGGAGCTCCGGAGACGAACATCCCCGTCTCGCTAATGTTGATCGCACTCCAATCGGGACGCTCGATCGCGGCTCGCGGCATCACGGGGGCAAGCACCGACCATCGAGGCGCGGGCTTTACCGAGGTGATGCTCATTCTATTCCTTCCACCCGCTCCCCACGTCTACAACGCGATGAAGCGGCGTCGACCAAGTCGACACCTAAAATCGTATCAGCGCCCAAGACCGATGCAACCGGGTCGAGCAGGTCGAGGTATGACGCTGCGGCGCAGTGGTAGCGCGCTGCTTCGATATTGGCCCGGTAGGCGCCACCGACTATCGCCTCAGGACCTTGAAGGCGTGCGTCCAGCGACCCTCCAGGAAACCGGGAGCGCACCAGGTGATGCAAAGCGGCTCGATGGCTCGACCGCCGCGCGCCGTTCCGAGGTCCTCGGTTTCCCATCCGAAGGCGTCGAGGATCTTGCGAGTGACCTCTTTAGCAGACTTGTCGTTGCCGCAGATGAACATGGTTGGCCGTGAACCGCCGAACTGTGGGTTCACCATGTTGGCGCTACCAACTGACGAGAAGCACTTCACGAAGCGTGCTTTTGGGTGTTGGGTCTGCAGACGCTCGATGAGCGAGTCGTTCGGACCGGTGAAGAACTCGAGAATACCGTCGACTGGCGGCTTCTCGGCGATTGGGTTGGTCGCATCGAGAACGACCTTGCCGTCGAGTGCCGAGCCGCATCCCGCAGCGACCGAGAGCGCCGCCGAGCCTTTTACCGCCAAGACCAAGAGGTCACCGAACGCCGCTGTCGCGGCGAAATCGCCAACCGAAGCCTTCGTCCCCGCCCTCGCGCGCCAATCCTCGAGCTTCGTGGGCTCCCGCGAACCGCGCATGACCGTGCAGCCATATTTGAGAAAGCCGTCGGCGAGGGTCTCTCCCACGCCGCCGGAGCCGAGCACACCGACGTTCTTGTCGAGCATGTCTCTTCATCCGACAGATACGGGGCAAACGCCAAGCGTAAACCCCTGGATCTGCTGGCCTTGGCCTCTGCGACGCGTTGAACCGGGCGGGGGTTGGTTCGATTTCAGCACCACACGCACCGCGGTGCCGATAATCAGCTTATGGCTGAGCGTGTGCCTATCTGTGGCGATTTCCGCGTCCCTCACGGCGGCGACCTCACGCAACAACAACTCGATGCTGCTGCCCACCCGGTCGGCGAAGCGCTCGCGCAAGTCAGTTCGGCGCTCGAGCCGCGGCTGCGCATCGTCGAGCGTCTACGGACAGCCATGTATCGAGCCCAAGGGGCCCTGCGCGATCTCGAGACGGCGCGGGGAGCCCGCCCAACGCCCCAGGCGCTGGCGCAAGCACGGCGTCTTGCCACGTCCACACGCGCGGCGTTCGAGCGCACAGCGAACGCGTTGGAGGCGGAGGTCACGACACGTCTTGCCCAGACGTCTCCCGGCGCACGCGAGACCATCGAGCGTATCCAGCGCGAGGCCGCAACCGATCACGCCGCGGTCATCGGCGGCGCCGACCGCGACCTCGACGCCTGGCTTGGCACCGGTGCGACGCGCTGGTTCTACGAGACCTTTCGCGCCGCCTGTGTCGTCGACAACAACAACGCGAGCGTGATGCTGCGCGGCGAGGAAGCGCGGCACTCGGCGACGGTCTATCAGCGCCTACGCGTAGCCTACGAGCGGCTGCATCCCCGCGCGAGCGAGACCCGACCGCTGCCGCGCGAGCCGATGAACTACGACGGCGATTAATCGCGCATCGTGTCCGGTTATGGCGACGATTTCGCGGGCGTTGTGGCCGTGCTCGTCGTCTCCTCCCGCGTCATAGCCGGTCGCGATCCGCACGCCGATGGCGCGTGCGTTGCGCAACATGGCGAACGCGGCGGCGTGCCGTTCGGTCGCCCGCTTCTTGGCTGCCTCGTCTTTGGCGCTGGCGAGTGCATCCTCGAGCACGCCAACGGTCGGCACGAGCCAAATCTTCTCGCGCTTCATGAGCTCGAGTGTTGGCTTGTCGGCGAGCCAGCCGTGTTCGATCGAAGTGACACCAGCCGTTACCGCATTGCGGATCGCCTGTGACGTACGCGCATGCGCGGCGACGCGACGGTTGGCCTTGCGCGCCTCCTCGACGATGGCCCTGAGCTCTTCGACCGTGAGAGTTGGGTAGGTCCAATCCGCGTAGACCTTGAGAAGGTCGGCCCCGTTGCCCAGCTGCTCGCGGGCAGCGCGTCGAGCCTCTTCGACCCCGCTCACCATCTGCGCTCCACGCGGAAAATCAGAGAGGTCGGGGGAGACACCGAAGGGATAGTATTGGCCGATGACCGCGATTGCGCGCGTCGCCACCAACATGCGGGGACCGGGCACGAGGCCAGCCTTGATGGCGTCGCGCAGAGCGACGTCCGCGTAGGCAGAACCCTCGTTTTCGACGTCGCGCACCGTCGTGAACCCGGCGAACAGCGTCTTTCGCGCGTTCGCCGCGCCACCGAGAGCCCGCTTCGCCTGCGATTGATGCACGAGCATGGCGGCATAGCCGTCCGCCCCGGCGGTACCCAGGAGATGCGTATGAGCATCGATGAGTCCAGGCAAGAGAGTAACGTCGCCAAGGTCGACCCGTCGAACGCCATCCGGGACAGAGCCGCCATAGCGGACTGCCACGATACGTTCCCCGTCAACGAGGACGACAGGGTCGCTGCGCAATACGCCAGTCTCGAGATCGACAGCACGCGCCGCCGTGAAGGCAAGACTCGGGGACGCGGTGCAGACCGCACTCGAAACGAAGAGAGAGAGAGCCAGCATGGGGGCCTCCCTAACACGCGCGCGGGCAGGCTGAACAATCGGCGGCTTGCCGCAGTGCAAGAAACCGTTCGAGAGCTCGATGCGAAGACCTAGTCGGCGTCGACGAATCCACGTAGCGCGCGCGCCCTGGCTGGCTGCCGCAGCTTGTGCAGCACCTTCGCCTCGATCTGCCGGATCCGTTCGCGCGTCACGGCGAACTCATTGCCAACCTGCTCGAGGGTATGTTCGGCGTCGTGTCCAATGCCGAAGCGCATGCGAATGATCTTGTCTTCGCGCGGGCTCAAGTTCTTGAGCACACTGCGCATCTGACGCGCAAGATCGTTTCCCTCCGCCAAGGCGGACGACGATGCCTCGCGCGAGGCAACGAAGTCACCGAGCGTCGCGTCACCGTCGTCGCCGACAGGATTGGAGAGCGATAGCGGCTCGCGCCCGAGCGACAGGACATAGCGAACCCGCGCCTGAGGAAGACCGAGCTTGTCTGCGATCTCTTCCGCGGTGGGCTCACGCCCCAGCTGGGCAACCAGGTAGCGGCTGGTGCGCAGAACCTTGTTTAGCGTCTCGGCCATATGCACGGGGACGCGGATGGTGCGTGACTGGTCCGACAAAGCGCGCGTGACGGATTGGCGGATCCACCAGGTCGCATAGGTCGAGAACTTGAACCCACGTCGGTGGTCGAACTTGTCGACCGCCCGCATGAGACCAATGTTGCCCTCTTGGATGAGATCGGGCAGCTGCATGCCGCGGTTCACGTACGACTTCGCAATGAACACGACGAGACGTAAGTTCGCGGCGACGAGCTCTCCGCGTGCCTGCTGCGCGAGACGTTCACCTGCCACGAGCCGCTTGTGGGTCGCGCGCAGGAGCTTCTCACCCGGCGGCGCATTGGCAACCATGTTCTCGACCCGCGCGCGCAGTCGTTGCCGTTCATGTCTGCAAAGCGAGAGCTCGGCGTAAGTCTGCTCGATCTCGGTGGCACGACGCGCTTTGACCTTGTCGGTTCCCTTCAGGCGCTGGTCGTGGAGCTTACTGATGCGCGTGAGCAGCTTGAGCGCGCGCGTCGTACTTCCCACGCTGTCCGCTGCGGCCTCCTCGGACATCTCGACGATGTCGTGGGCCATCAGGGTTCCCGAGCGGAGCTTGTCGGCCACCACGCGGAGCTCGGCGATGACGGCGTCAGAGGCGAGCAACGTGCTCGTCACCTGGGCATCACCGGCTTCGATGCGTTTGGCGATCGCCACCTCTTGTTCGCGCGTCAGCAGAGCGACGCGCTTGACGCGGTCGAGATAGCTACCAACGTCGTCGCGTTCACGAGCTTTGACCGGTGTCGAGCGACCCGCCGCGCGTCCGCTCGAGCGGCGCGCTTTCTTCGGTGTGTGGTCGGGCATCAAGGCTTAGCAACCTTTCCGGGCTGAGTTAGGGCGAAGGGCAGCCTCGGTCGTTTCGATATTCACGCCACCGACGAAAAATTTGTCGTTCACGAGGGACACTTCTTTCCGGCGGCCTTCGAGGCCTTTGGTGCTTGGAGCTTTTTCTGGGGAGCGAACGCAAGGACACCAGACGCGGGGTTCGTTCGCTATCGCAGGCGTGGACACAAGGCGACGAGTTGCGACCACGCCTGGTACGCGAGCTGCGCTCAACTAGCAACCATATCCAGCCACCACGGTGCTTCTTGGAGGTCGGTACTCGCGATCGTCGCAGGTCCGACCTGCCGCGTTGGCAATTGCGCCTCTCGTCACAGCGTGCAGAATCGAAGGCATGCCAAAACTCGTCGACCGCATGACTGCGCTTCTCGGCCAGCGATCTGACGCACCCGCCGTGCTCAAGTTCCACCAAGAAGAGGGGTTGGCCCCACCCCCGGACGTCTTCAACCGCAGCCTCTCCTACCCAATCAGGCACCCGACCAAACACTACGAAGCACAATACGCGGCCCAGGTGCGCCGCGAAGGGCTCTACCCTCCGCGACGCGAAAACGGACAATACGTGGCGTACCTCACTGGCTTCGAGCTGGGGCCGGCGTTCGCAGAGAGCTTCGCGGACGGCGTCACCACCAAGCTTACCGAAAAGGAAGCGGCTGCACGGGCGCTCGAGTCGCGCAAGAACGCTTACGCGCGCTTTTACCTCGTCCACCGCGCGAACGGCCACGCGACGACGATGCTCTTCGACTCTGACGCGCCGCACGAACTGATGCACGTCCGTATCGCCATCGAAGAGCTCGACCGTGCTGACGCCGAGACACTCGAGCGCCTTGTCGCGGCGGCCCCAAAGCCGACACCGCGCGCGCGCCTCACCACCGCGCAACTCGGCCCCGCTGCCAAGGAGGCCTTTCCTGCAACGCTCGAGCGTCTCGCGGCCATTGGCGACGACGAGGGCTTCGGTGACAACGTCGACCTCTCTGTCGCGGCCAATTGGGAGACGGGCGGCCCAAGAGCCTGGACCGGCAACCCCGAGGCGGAAGAGCACTTCCGCGTGTTCGGTTCGGATGGCAGTGGCGGCCTGCTCGCTTTCTGGCTCGTCGAGGCCGGCAAACCGCTGGCTGCGCAGCCCATCGTCTTTCTCGAGTCCGAAGGCGATCTTGGTGTCGTCGCGCGCGACCTTGGCGACTTCCTCGTCCTGCTCGGTGACGGAGTTGGTCCCTACGAGCTGGTCCAATATGGCTCGAGCAGCGGCGAGCCGCTCGCAGCGGTGCGCGCGCTTGCTAGCGAGATAGCCAGCACGAAAGGCCGCCGCGCCATCGATGTGATACGTGACGCCAATCGGTCCTACCCGGACTTCGAAGCGTGGATGGACGCGCTGAGACGCTGATGCGCCTCAGTTGAACAGGAAGGCGGCGGGTACCGAATCGATGACGCCCTTGCGGTGCCGCGCCTGCCCCTTCGCCATATCGAGCGACACCGGGTTTCGCGCATCGGTGATCACCTGGCTCTGCTCGAGCACTCGGGCGTCGGGTGGCCGAGGCTGCGCGAGCATGTCGGTCAACGCCTGCCTGACGCTCTCGGGCGCCTCCTGAACCGAGACGGTCAGAGGCTCGGGCAAACCGCGCGCGGCAGCTACCACGAAGCTATTCACGTGGACGACGCCAGCGTAGTTCGTGCGATACAGCACCATCGCCGGCATAGCGGCACGTAGTGTGGCCAGAAAATGCGCGTAGGGCCGACGAAACTGGCGATCCGCGAACGTGTTCAGGATCGCGACGCCATCGTCACCCGCGCAGCGCCGCAGCGCATCGAAGAAATTCTGCGTGACCAGATATTCAGGCACGCCGTCGCCCGCGAAGAGATCGACCACCACGACATCGTAGGGCTGCGTGCAGCTCTGCAAGAACGTGCGTGCGTCTTGCTCAACGACCGCGACCTCATCGGGCAGCGTGAAGATCTCGCGCGCCGCACGTACAGACGCGGGATCGATCTCCACCACCGTCACATCGACGCCACGCGCAATGAGCAGTCGCGGCACCATGCCCGCGCCAAGCCCGAGGACCAGCGCGCGCTTCGCCTCGGGCCGGTAGGCGCGGATGAGCGCGTCGAGCATCCACGTGTACATCGATAGCGACTGGCCGTCGCTCCCGACGGTGTTCTGGGTGATGCCATCTTGGAAGTACATACGCCGAAAGCTGCCGTCGGCTTCGGGGGTGCTCTTCAAGATCTGCACAGTGCCGAACATCGAATGATAGGAGGTTTCTCGCCGCCACTCATGACCGCCATAGCGAACAGGCCACTGCGCCTCAGTGAATGCGTCTTCACAGACGAGCAGGCCCAGGGACAAGGCGAGCGCAACGCCACCTAGGCCGGCCACCGCCGTGCGGAACGGGAGTGGGTGTGGAGGGCTCGCGGCAATGAGGAGCGTCAGTGTCGCAAGCGCCCCGGCGACCGTGAGCGTCGCGGTGAAGTTACTGAAGTGCGGGATGAGGCCAAACGCCGTGACCGACACCCCAACGACCGAACCGAGTGTGCTGACGAAGAACACACGACCGGCCCCGGCGTCGCCAGCCGGGGCAGCACCGCCCGCGACCCGGATCGCCACGAGTAGCGGATTCATCGCCGAGGTCGTAGCAAGCGGCACGAGGAGGAGAATCACGCAGGCCGCGAAGGCGCCTACGACGAGATCCATCCGTGCGAGCGGTAGGAACGTGAACGGGTAGAGAAGGCAAGCCACGACAATGGCAAGTGCGGCGGCTCCCGGCATCATTGCGTAAAGAAGCGTCAGCTGCCCAAGCGAACGCGTTTTCCCATCCCGAGCGGCGAGCCGCCCTCCCCACCAATAGCCTCCTGCTAGCGCGACGAGCGTGATCGACAGGATGCCGGTCCAGATGAAGAGACTGACGCCGAAGTACGGCGTCATGATGCGCGAGGCGAGCAACTCGAGAGCGAGGATCGCACCGCCGGTGATGAATACAATCGCGTAGAGCATGCCGTCACCCAATCAGAAGGCGAGCATGGACCAACGCGAGGGAAACGCGCACGAAGCGAAGAGAAGGACGAGCACGGGGGTTTTGCGCATATGTCCTTATGCCGACCCAAGGGAGGTGATGTCCACGCGCCCCTGCCGCTCGCCTCGCCCCGCGGATCGGCGCAACGGGTCGGCGGACCGCGCCGATACTCCGAGCTCGACAATGTTTGAGGTGTATGTCGAAGCATGGGCAACGTGTTGAAATTTAGCGGCAGCTGTCGCGAGATCCCGCACGATGCGGCGAATTTCGCTCCCCGCGCGTCGCCGACGGTCGACCCCAAACGGCTCAGCCTCGAGGCCTTCGGCGATATCCCCCTCAACGCCGCTTACCACTACGCGCCAGAGGCCATCCGTAACCGGCTTCCATCCGCGGCCGACCGCCAAACACTGCTCATCACCGCTGGCGCGCTCGCAAGCCTCGGCAAAGATGTCGAGGGCGCTACGCTCGCTTGGCTTGCAGGCTATCAGAGCGCGTCGGTCATCGACGTCCGACGCTTTCTGAAACAAGGCGAGGTGCACCTCGCGAGCGTCGTGCAAATCGTCAAGCAAGGCGGCGACGACGTCGCGATCGAGGCGTCATGCCGGCGCACGGAGGCGCACCTCTACTGCGCTTGCCAGATGCTCCCCGAAGACGCGCGACACACGCTGCATGAGGCGCTCGACCGCGCCGCTAAAGCACCGCTACGCGACCGCCCGCAGCGGGTGATCTCCGCCTACGGCACAGCGCGCGACCTGGCCCGCAGTTAGCTCGGTTCGTTGCGCGCCAACGCAGCTTCGCGGCCCGCCTCGGGCGTGACCGCGAAGCCGACGACTACTGCTAGTTCGCCCGAATTACGGTGTCGAGGACGTGGATGACTCCGTTCGACGCAGCAATGTCGAACTTGGTCAGCGTTGCGTCATCGACCGTGATGTTGCCGTTCTTCTTGCCCAGGACGAAGTCGTTGCCACCCACGGTGGCAACCTTCGCGCCGTCTTGCATTTTTGCGACGTCGGCAGCCATGACCTTTCCGTTCATGACGTGGTGCAGAAGCAAGCTCTTGAGCTTCGCTTTGTCCTTCATCAACGCCTCGAGGTCAGCCTTGGGGATCTTCGCGAAAGCCTCGTCGCTGGGCGCAAAGACCGTGAACGGCCCCTTGCCCTTGAGTTGGCCAAGCAGGTCCGCATCTGCCAGCGCCTTGTGCAGCGTCTTGAAATTACCAGCAGCGGCGGCCGTGTCGATGATGTCCTTCTGGCCGTTGTTGTTGGTCTGCGTGTTGCTATTCGATGCGCTATCCGAGTGATTCATACACTGATCCTTTACGAGCTGCCCCGTTGCAGACTCTCGTCTCGCTATTGGTGAGGTCCGAACTTGGCGACGCCCCGTGCCCTTGGCAATGGTCTCGGCGCAATGAGCAGGTCTGTACGCTATAGCGTCGCGCGTTTGCGAGCCGATGACCGCTTGCGCCTCGGATCGCTCCAGCTGATGCTTCAAGCATGCGAATCGAAACCGCCATCGCGCTCACTGCGGTCGTGCTCTCGGCGTGTGGCAAAGAGAAGAACGGCACTCCCGAATGTGTCGCCGCCACGTGCGGCGATACCGTACCCGCGCCTGAGCTCGACCAGGTACTGCCCGGACCAGCCGCTAACGACAACGGCCCGTACCTCGTCGGGCGTGCATCGCCAGGTCTCACCGTGCGAATCTACGACGACGAAAGCTGCACCAATGTCCGCGCCAGCGGAACCGCCGCTACGTTTGGTAGCGGAGGCATCCAGGTGCCGGTCCTCGACGATTCGACCACAACGTTTCGGGCTCGGGTCGAACGGGATGACGGACTCCTCTCGGCTTGTTCGGTGACCTCGCTCACCTACGTCGAAGACAGCACGCCCCCCAACGGACCGACCATCACAGGCGCCGTCCCAACCCTCTCCAACGGCAACACCACCGTGCTGTTCGGCGAGGCACCCGGCGCCGCGCTGGTCCGCGTCTTTGCCAACCCCGGATGCACCGGCCTTTTGCTTGCAAGCGGCGACGCGGCGAGCTTTGCGAGCACTGGTGTCGCCGTCACCACCGGCGACGATGCGACGTTCACGTTGTGGGTGCGAAGCGTCGACGCAGTGGGTAACGTCTCGTCCTGCTCGACGACGTCCGCGACGTTCGTCGAGGACAGCACGGCTCCGGTATTCGCGGGTCTAGCCTCCGCGCGTTACGACGGAGGCGGCGCCGCGCTCGCATGGGACGCCGCCACGGAAGACGTCGTCTACGAAGTGTGTCGCGCGGACACCCGCAGCGGCTGCGAGACGTTCGCCGTTTACGACGAGGTCACGACAAGCACGTTCGCCGACACGGCTGTCGCAAGCGGCGCCACGTATTTTTATCGCGTGAGCGCCCGTGACGCCGCCGGCAACGTCGCTCGGCCTCGCGCTGAGCACGCCGTGTACATTGGCTGTGGCACGGGCTTCCTCGCGAGCGGCAGCGGCTGCACCTGGCTGCATGGGCCCACCAACTGGGACTTCGACACGACGGGAACCTGGAGTCAGGACGGGAGCCCGATCCCGATCCTCGACGGCACCGACACATGTGCCCCGGGGGTCGAGGGCTACGCACTCATCGACCGCGCCGTTGTCTGCGGCGACGGGGGTCTGCGTCAGACTTTCGCGATGCCCACGTACGACCAGGCCGGTGGCATGGAGCTCACGATTGGCTACACCTACGACACAGCGACGCCCTGCCCTGACCGCTGTAACGGACTCAACGCGGTCGCGTGCGGCAGCGAGCTCGCAATGTGCTCTTGGACCGGCGCTGCGTGCGTCAACCTGTGCGCGACCTACGACGAGCCAACATGTGCGTCGACGTTCGGCTGCGTTTGGAACGGTGCGTGTGAGCTCAACCGCTTCGGCGACCGTTGTTTCCCGGCCTCTGTTCGCGCGGACATCGGTGGCCGGTCTGTGAACGCATTCCCAAACCAAGCGCCGGTCTGCGCCCAGACCAAGGCTTGTCTGGGAGAGGCGCAATATGGCGGTGCCCGTGAGCTTGCTATCGCGGCCCTAGACGCCTCCGCCTGCGGCGCGGGCTCAGACACCGAGATTCGGCCAGCTCGGCTCACCTTCCTGAGCATCGAACCCGAGCCCAAGTGTCCCGCGCCAGGCGAGGTCAACAATGGGGACTTCGACTTCGACGCTGCAGGCTTTAGCTCACCCGCCGGCAATACCTTTGCGCAGGGCCCCTTTGGCGACGACGGCAGTCGCGCCGGCCGCTTCACCATCGCCACGCGCTGCGGGACCGTCAACACCAGCACGTGGTACTCCGTACCAAGCGCGCTTACCGCTCCCGCCCTCGAGCTCTGGCTAACACGCGGGCTTGGGAGCGAGGTCGACATCACCTTCGCCGAGGGTCTCGGAGGCCTGCGATTGCCTCCGAACGCGACCGGCACCCAGCGCATCTGCCTGCCTCCGGCGACTCGCGGCAGCGCATTCCCCTTCACAGTCTTTGCAAGCGGACCTGGAGACTCCCTTCCTGGATCGGGCAGCGACTGCAGTGACGCGTTCTCGACCTTCGCGACCATCGACAGCCTGCGCGTCGCAAACGACGCACGCTGTGCCGCGTCCAGCAACGTCGTGAATGGCAACTTCGAGCTCGACGCAGACGACCTCGTTACCTGGTGGTTCAACTGGACCCCGACGGAGTCCGGCGGACCCAAGGCCATTCCAGAGATCGCGCGCGGTGGTGTCGGTCGCGCCTCGGACTCGGCCGGGCACGCCGTCCTCGACCAGTGTGGCTCGGCGACGCTCACGACCGCTATCGCAGTGCCGGCGCCGGTCGGCGGCTGGGGCGCGGCCTTACGAGCGTACTACAAGTACACTGCCGGCGTGGACGGCAACGCGCGCGTAGGAACCTCGGGTTCGCCGCAAAACGCCCTGTCTCCAGCGGCCGACTGGACACTCGTCACGGTGTGCCTGCCACAGACGACGTCACCCGCGACCGTCTCGTTTGCGTTGTCGCGCTTCACGTCTTGCGGTAGTTCGAGCCCGCAAGAGCTCTGGGTCGATGACGTCGAGGTGGTGAACGATCCAAGCTGCCCTTAACACCAGGGCGCGGTGGTGTTGACCTTCGACTCGCTCTAACGACGACGGCCAGCCTTGCGCCGACTTCGCTGGAACGGACAATCCCCCGCCTCGCGCCTTACCGCACCGTAAGCGCGCCGACCTGCCCGGGCGCTATCCGGTCGGGCTCAGCGTCGCGGTCGCCCCACCGAATCGCCGCCCGCCCGGCCACCAGCGCGCCGAGATCGGGCGCAGCACCGTCGAACCCGTCTGTGACCCCTGGGATCGCGACCCCCGCGTTCCGCGCCGTCGAGCCAGGCGCCACCTGCGGCGACGCGAGAGTGGTCACTCGAGTCAGGTACGTCGTCGCGAGGGACACTGGCTGCTGGAACGGATCCGCCTCGACGATGACATCACCGTCGTGGCGCTTGGTGCTCGTACCGAACAGCGGTGTTGTGACCGGGACGTTGGCGCGAGCAGCGCTCATGGTTGCGAACGAGCCGCCGCTGTTCGACCACCACACGCTGCCATCGGGAAACCAACCGTTGTGATCGAAGTCGATCGGCGTGTTGCCGCCCGACTCGATGGCGAGCAGGCCGCCGTCTCCGCGCCAAACCAGCAGGTTGTTCCGGTAAGCCCACGCGCGCAGAGCACCGTTGTTGAACTGCACCCAGCCCCAGCCGGCACCGCTGCCGTAGCCGTTCGTTCGCACGACGGTGTTGTTGTAGATGAAAAAGCCGGTGTTCGTGTTGTTGAGCTTGAAGGGTTGACGGCCGAGGTTCACAGCGACGTTGCGGAACACGTAGGCTGGTCCCCCGTAGATGGGATCGAACGAGGTCAGCGTCATCGCGTTGTGAACACGGTTGTCGTAGAAGCTGACGTTGCGTACGCCGTAGTCACCCTCGTAGGCGTCGTCGCACGTCATGACGATGTCATTGCGATAAAAGTGGACACCAACGTTGTCGACCCCATCCGCCATGGCGAAGCTGTCACCGAAGCCCGACAGCGTGTTGTTGAAAGCGACGTTGCCCTGCCCCGGGAGCCGCACACCGTCGTCGTTCCACGAGCGATTGGTCTCCAAGAAATCCTGTGTCCAGACGTTGTTGCCAGTGAGGGTGCAGTCGTACACCACGATCTGTTCGAGCTGATGCTCGCCGACGACCGCCTTGTCGACACCCAGCATCGTCACGCGCCGGATCACCACGTCACGCTGAGCTTGACCGTCCCAGAACCGAATGCCCTCTGACGACGAGGCGACATCGGAGTCGCTTTCGGAGCCCACGAGCGTCAGATCTTCGATCACGACGTGCGAGGCATCGAGAAGGTAGAGCACACGGTCGTCGTTATCACGGATGACGACACCGTCGCGGGACGCACCGCGTATGACGATCGGCTGCTCTTCGGTGCCGCTACGGTCGAGAACAAGCTGGTCGACGTCATAGACCCCAGAGGCGAGCTCGAGTACGTCGCCAGGGCCGAGGCTCGCCAGCGCCGCGATGAGCTCGCTCGTCGTGTCGACGCTGATCGTGGCAGCCGGACTCGGGGGTGGCAACGAACGCGTCGTCGTAACGAGCGAACGCTGCATATCGAGCCCAGTGCCGCTAAACGATGCCTCGACCACGTAGGTCGCGCCATCCTCGAGCCCAGCGATGATACCGGCAAAGGCGTTTGCCGCTGGTCCCGCCGCGAAGTCCGAACGAATGCGGTGAAGGGGATGCGCCGTCGACCAGCTCGCGCTGGCGACATCGCGGTAGCGCACGGTGGCCCGCGCGTCGCTGGGTATCGTACCGGTGACTGGGACGAAGAGCGAGAGCTGCTCGGGGGTCGGCGGCCCGTCGTGCACGAGCTCCCCGACCGACTGGGCCCTCGCGGTCGAACATGCAAGCAGCGCGACGATGACGACCCTTTTCACAGCGTCTTGCTCGGTTCTTGCGGTGCGTAGTCACCGACGTTGCCGGAGCTATCGTAGGCGCGCACGGCGAAGTAGTAAGTTCCGGGGGCAGGCAGGGCGAGCTCGACCTCGCAGGTGCGCGGCGCTTGGCCGCTGCAGCGGAGTGACGGCGCATCGGCCCGCACGTCGAGCGTCGTATCGTAGGCGACGAAGCCGGCATCGGTACGCGAGCGCGTGCCGAAATGGACCCGGTAGCCCGCGAGGTCGAGGAGCGGCGAACCGTCGGCGTTCGTCGTTGGCTCGCTCCAGCTCAAGGTCGCAGTGAGCGCGGGGTCGAGATCGGCACCGGAATCGCCGCCAGCCGGAGTGCCGCTGTCCCCCTGGCCGGGCCCCGCGTCTCCCGGCGGCCCAGAGCTCGCGTCGCTCCCCGCCCGATCGTCCGCATCCACCGCCGGCCCCGTCACCACGCCGCCGCAGCCAGCGAGCGCGACCATGGCAATCCCTGTCATCCTGCGAAAAAGGCTCATCGTTGCCCCCGAAACATCAGGCAATGGCCCGAGGCCGGCAAAACCTTACGGCGCGAGTCGCAAAACATAGGCGGGAGTGTCGAATCCATTGACCAGGGCGAACACGCCGAGGCTCGGGAAGTACTGGAAGCGCCCGAACGTGCCGTTCTGTAGTGCCGGGCCGGGGTCCACCCCGTCCTGCTCGAGCGTGTCGCAGCGCACAGCGGCGGTGTCCAACAGCACCACCGACCGCCCCCCGAACCACCCGACCACCCGCCGCAGGACCGGATCGTAAGCGAGGCCAGGATAGTTGGCGTCGCGCAGCGCAGCGCATCCTGGCGCGTCTCCCCACTCGAGCTCCTCGAAGGGCGGCTCGAGCGAGAATGCGCGCAGGCCACCGCCGGCTAGCACCATGAGCCGCTGCTCGGGGTCGACGACGCCGACGAACTCTCGGTTGAAACGCGAGGAGCCAAGAACGCTATAGCGGTTCGTCGCAATGTCGTACGCCCAGAAGTTGTCGTTGTCGACGACGATCACACGACGGCTCACCGGGTCGTAGTCGACAGGCTGCGCGACCTCGGCGATTGGCTCGGGACCGCCCGTCGGATCACGGCGTGTCCAGGTCGACGTCGCGAAGTCATGTGTCCACGTATCGCTGCCAGAGGCGCATCCAGCGGAGCCGCAGGCGAGCACGCCGCCGAATACGAACCAGGCGTCGGCGTGTTCGATGTAGGCCATCTTGTCGTACGTTGCGCGCCCCGCGGGTAGTCCGTCCGGGGTCTCGGGACCGCCGTCCGCGCTGGGGCTGGGGTCGGTTGCGCGACTCATCTGGCGCCGATCGAGATCCAAAATGTAGACCTCGTTGCCGCCGTAGTCGGTGAAGCCGCCACCCCAGAGCACGAGGCGATTACGCCGCGTGTCCGCGATTGCGCCGCTCCAGGCGGTCACCACCGGCTCACACCCGGCCGCGCCGACGTGGGGGAAAAGCGCTGGATCGGCGCAGTGAGGAGATATCTGTGTATCCACGATGGAAGACCACCCTGGCGTCGGCGCGAGGTTCGTGATCGGCCGTTCGACGGCGTCTTCGTAGATCATCGGCGAGGTACGCCCGCAGTGCGCGCTGAGGAGAAACGACCCAATGAAGACGAGACGTTTCATGGTGCTTGCAGCAACCGCTGTGCGTCGCGGCTCTCGGGTAAATCGGGGTAGGCGCCAATCAACTCGCGCAGCGTCGACTCGGCTCCTGGACGCTCGCCAGTCGCAAGCTGGGAGCGTCCCAATCGAAGGAGCGCCGCGGGCCGGACCGGGTCGTCCTTCGACGCGAAGCGTAGATAGTCGCGGAGCGCCTGCGCTGCTTGCGCCGGTGCGTCGAGCTCGTCTTGCTGCAACACCGCCAAGAGAAAGCGCGCGCGCTGCGCCTTGGCTCCACGTCCCTCACGAACAGCCTGTGCGTAAGCGTCCGCGGCTTCCTTGAAGCGTTCCTGCTTGCGCAAGCTGTCACCCAGCAAAGCGCGCGCCCGCACGTCGTCGGGCCGCATCCGAAGATGTTCCCGGAGTGCGAGCTCGGCCCTGCGCGCCTCGTTGCCGGAGACCCAGCGGCTCCACTGTTCGTAGTCGGGCTCGGCGCGAGGGCGCACCGCACTACGCCTTTTGTCGTGTTCTTCCACTTCTGGAGCGTCGCTCGTCGCAGAGACGACGTTGTCCGGGGCAACGATGGTCGTTTCGGCGAGAAGCTTCGCGCCGCGGCCTTCTTCTTCTTGCGTGACCGGCTGCGTTTCGCCCATCACGCGATGCGCTACACGTAAGCTCTGACCGGCTCGCAGGCGCCGCAGGCCATTAGGGCTTGCCACATCGACCGTGCCACGAAAGACGACCACGCGAACGAGCTCGTCTTCCGTTCGCTCGACGACGAATCGGGTTCCCACGACACGCACCGAGACGCCGGCCGCTTCGACCTCGAACGACGCACCGTCCTCTCCACGTCGCACCTCGAACGCGGCAGCGCCAGACTCGAGCACGACCGAGGTCCGCCGCTCGGTCGCGTGGCGCACGACGAGCCTTGCGCCGGGGGGAGTACCAATGCGGTGAGGTCCGAGCTGCGCGATAAGCGGCGTTTCGCCTGCGTCGAGAATGACGGGCTCGCGGACTGGCAGCGCCGCGCCCCCGTTGCGCGCTAGCTCGAGCGGTGTCTCGCGCGGAGCGAGCGGCATGATGACTAGCCATGCAACTGCGGCCGCGACAGCAAGGCCCACCGCGAACCCCACACGCTTGACCGCGTGACGACGGGCGACCGTGCGCAGGGCCGGCAAATCAGGTGTGACGAGACCTGCGGGGCCGACACGCGCCGTGAGCCAGGTCTCGAGGTTGAGCTTGATGGTGGCCAAATGATCGACCTCTCGCGTACATGCGGCACAGCCCGCCAGATGCTCTTCGAACGCACGTCGCGCCTCGGGCTCGAGCCGCCGATCGAGATAGAGCTCGCGCGCCTCACAGCTCATGGCTGGGCCCCCGCGTGCTGGGCTTCGAGCGCTTGTCGCATGGCGTGTCGGGCTCGATGCAAACGCGTCCAAACCGCGTTGACCTTGATGCCGAGGGCGCTCGCGATCTCGTCGCCCGAGAGCTCGTGAACCACGTGCATCACCAGGACGTCGCGTTGAGCCGGGGGGAGCTTGTCGAGCACGCCCTGCATTTCGGCGCTGATGCCGGTGGACGCACCCACTCCGCTAAGGCTAGCTGCTGGAGCGGCATCTTGACCGTAGCGCAAGAGAAGCGCGTCGCGGATGCGCCTGCGGCGCGCCATTCCTCGCGCTTTGCGCACCGTGATGCCGGCGATCCAGCTGCGCAGCCGACCTTCTTCGCGATAGCGCCCTGCGGTCTCGAGCAGCGTCATGAACACATCCTGTACGACGTCGAGAAGGTTCGCTCGATCACAGCCATTGACGTACATCGCCGCAAGTCCACGAACGAGCGGCAGATAGCGCTCGTACAAAATCGCGAGCGCGCTGGCGTCGCCAGCCCGCAGACGAGCCATGACCTCCGCGTCTTCGTTCTTCTGCTCCGGCAGAGCACACACGGTGCTCCTGCGCGATGTCTCGAACCCAGCCAAACCTTACAGCCCGAGCACGACGCCGAGCCTGAGGCCCCACGCGAGCTCCGGCGTCGTTGCGGCGGTTCGTCCGTCTGAACGTCGCTCGAGAGTAAGCTGCTGATGCGCAACGCTAAGGCCAGGGATCATCACGACAGCCAGTGTATCCGTTAGCGGATAACGCAGCTGTAGATCCGCGCCGACCACGACACGCGCTCGACTGAAGCCCTGCGAAGGTCCCTCGCCGGCGGCGCTCCACTGCTCAAACGCCACACCGAGCGCCGCGCCTGGCGCGATGGCGAGCGCGCCACGGGTGAGCTGCCAGGCGATAGCCAGCCTTGGCTGAACCACCTGCCGTTGGAAGTTAAGACCCGCCCCCTCCCCGCTTTGCCACCCCAGATCGGCCCCTAACGACACCCAAAGCCGGTGATAGGCCAGTTCGGCTGCCAACGACGCCCCCCAGAGAGTCGATGGCCCGCGCTGGCCGGCGAGCCCGCCAGCGGTGGTCGCGGTCACTACACTCCGCCATCGAGGACGATTCGATTCGGACGGCACGACCTCGGTCGCCGATGGCGCGGGTGCCAAAGGGTGCTCCTGACGTAGCTCTTCCACCACCGACTGCACCAAAGGATCGAGCGCGGTCGCAACCGCTGGCGGCGGCGGCTCGAACATGTAGGCAGCGCCGAGGAGCTCACGCACTGCGAGCGCAAGGGTGCCGATGGCGGCGGCACGCCGTGCCTCGAAGGTACGAACGAGCGTGCGGCCGCTTTGCAGCGCGACGAGGTGCAAGTAGTAGCCGGCACCCTCGGACCCCGTGAGCCAGATCGCGGCGACGGCATCGTAACGTGTGACCAAGGGGGTCGCCTGTGTGATCTGAGCCTCGAGTGCCAAGCTCCAGAAGTCCTCACCGGGTGCATCGAGGGTGAACGTAGCGAAGTCATCAAGCACGAGGCCAAGCTCATCGGAGAGCTGCCGTTCCAGCGCCTGAATGCGCTGGTTGCCCACGTGCCTGACGAACAACACCGCGGGGGGCGGCGCGACACTCGGGGTCGCTGCTTGAGGCGCGGAGACAGCAATCGCTGTCGCGACAACTAGCGGGAGCGCGAACGAGCCCATCGTCGTGGCTCTCCGATCCGTCTGAAGGCCGCCTTGTTTAGCTGATGGGGCGGACACGCTCAAGGACCCGTAAGGTGCGGGTCGGTTCGAGGCATGGTGCATCGATGGACAAGCTCATGGTGCCCTTGATTCTTTGTCTCGCGCTTCCGGTCGCAGCCGTCACGCCCGACGCCATGCCGGCGAACTCCTGGCTGGCGGTGCCGAACACGCACATGCTCGACGTGGCACCCGCCTACGATGAGTTCCCGGGGACATGGGGCACCGTTGGCCCCAACGGTGTGATCATCGCTTGGGGCGGTGGAGCCTACGATACGGTCCGCGACCAGCTGGTGCTGTGGGGCGGTGGCCACGCCGACTACTACGGCAACGAGCTGTATGCCTTTCACGTGCCGACCTTGACGTGGCGCCGACTCACCGACCCGACCATCCGACCGGTGATGGATCAAGAGGTGAACGCCGACGGCACCCCCAACTCCCGCCACACCTACAACGGCCTCGCCTACCTCACCCACGTCGACCGTTTCTTCGGACAAGCGGGGTCGCTCGCCGGCATTGGCTTCGCGCGTTGCGACCGCACGTGGACCTTCGACCTCACCAGTCTGACTTGGACCGACGAGCAGCCACAGACGAGCCCAGGTGGCGGTTTCGGATGTGTGTCAGCGTACGACGCAGCAACCGGCAAGCTCTGGTGGGGCGCCTGCAACAATTCGTCGTCGGGGCTCTGGTCGTACGACGTCGACGCGAACACCTGGACGAAGCACAACAACGACTACTTCTATGATCAGACCGGCGCCATCGACCCCGGGCGAGGGATCCTCTTGGTCGCAGGACTCGGAGAGCTCTTCGCGTATGACCTGCGCGCGGCGCAGCTCACGCGTCAGGACCTCTCCGCGGGCGCGCCATCGTTCATCGACGACGGGTCGCCTGGTCTGGACTTCGACCCCGTCGCCGACCGCTTCGTCGCCTGGGCGGGTGGGCCGGTCCAGGTCTTCGACTCGGACACCCTTACCTGGACGGGCTACTCGGCAGCGGGCGCGCCCACGCCAACGAGAAACGGCATCTACGGTCGTTGGCGTTACGTCCCCTCGGTCAACGCCTTTATCGTCGTGACCGACGGCAACGAAGACGTTCACTTCTACAAGCTAACCGAGGGCGGCGTGCTTCCGAGCGACCCAGCGCCCGGGGCACCCCAAAGCTTGCGGGTCTTGTAGAGTTGCACGCTGGCTGCGCTGGAAGCACCGGCGTCGCTACAGCGCGAATCTCTCCATCGCCGCCGCCGCGCCCACCCGCTGATAGTCGCGATAGAGCTGCAGCGCGGAAGCCGCAAGGCAAGTCGTCCAGTTGTCGCAGTCGTAGTAGTCGAGACCGGTGAGCTGCGTGTAAACGTGGCGCCCGTTGCTGAAGAGACCGTCGTTGTCTTGCCGCAAGAGGTAGTCCACGGCGTGCGCCAAAGCGGTGTTGACCTGCGCGTCGTCGTTGCGCGCCGCGGTCCCAATGAGGCCAATGATGGCGCTTGCGGTGTGACTTACCGACGAGCGGCCGCGATCTCCTGCACGACGCGCAGCACGATCCGCTGCGGGCTCTTCACCCCAGCCGCCGTCGGCGTTCTGCTTGGCGCGCAACAAGCCAGAGACCCCTTCGAGGGTCTTGGCGTCAGCGGCGACGCCCGCGTGCCGCAAAGCCGGGACGACGTACGCAAAAGAGGACAAGCCACCAAGCGTCCAACGACTCCACCACGACGCATCGCCATTGATCTCGCGCTCTAGGTACGTGCGCGCTTTGGCGATGGACTTGCGTACGACGTCGGCCAGAGAGCCTGTGAGCGCGCCGGAGCGCTCGGCGTCGATGAGGCTCCGCAGTACCCGCGCCGACAGGTCGGGACTCTGCACGTCGTTGAACGCCGAGATGGTGGGGTTCCCGGGTGGGTTTTTGCCGCTGATGAACGGGAGCGAGCGCTTGTTGAATGCACCCCACCCGCCTTCGCTTCGCTGGAAAGCGACGAGCCCTTCGGCCGTGTGCGCAATGGCGGAATGAAGTCGTTGACGCTCGGCGACGTCATCGGTGGCAGCGTAGCGGGCACACATGGCGCGCAACGTCACGGACGAGGTGTCGTCGTCACCCAGAATCCCGAGAATGCTGAAGCTGAAGCGGCCATCCTCGAGCTGGCCGTGCAGGAGAGCGTCCACCCCCTTGGCGACCACGGCGCTACTCTCCGGGTCGATCGCTGGCAGAGTGAGCGTCGCGTAGGCGGTGTCCCAGGCGTCGCCCCGCGTCCATCCAGTCACGTCCATGCCGCGCAGGCGCTCGAGAAAACCAGCGCCCCGCCGAAGCACTGGTGAGCTCTCGAGCGTATGGCCCTGACGCTTGAGCGCCATCATGCAGAGGGCCGTGCCCAGCGCGGTCCACGCCCAGGCTCCGTCAGCATCCTGCGTGCGGACAATCTCGTGTTCGAGTCGCTTTAGCAGAGCATCGCTCATTGGCCCGGCGGCGCGCGCTGACCAGCTTGCCTTGCGCGCTTGTGCCTCCATCAGCAACGCGAACGCAGGCACGTAGATGCGCGCGATCCCCGAGATCGTACTCGCGACGGGCTTCGAAGCGAGTCGGATGAGCGCCGCCAAGAACGGCGGGTTTGGAACCAAGTCGCTGCTGGCGCTCACGAGATCGGACACGAGGTTGGCGAGCAACGCGTAGATGCCATCCCCAGGAGTCTTCGGCGTACTCGCCAGGAAGGAACGACCCTTGTCCGCAATCGCGTTTGCCGTCGTCGCAAGTGCGGGCTGCCGCTTGGCCATGACCTCGAGCGCGCTGACGACCATGCGCGTCGCCGCGGCGTCGGCAGGCTCGCCTGGAAACACAGAGAAGCCACCGTCCGCGAGTTGGGCTGTCGCAAAGTGGGCAATCACCTCACGCTCGCGGGCCTTCTCGGGCGATGCCCCAACGTCGGCGAGGGCAACAGCCGAAATCGCGAGCTGAAAATTACCACCGCGATAGAGAGTGTCCCAGCGCCCGTCGACTTCTTGGATTTTCCGAAGGTGGGTGGCGATACGCGCGAGGCTCGCATCGACCCGCACGAGACGCACGGTGTCGTCGGCCACGTGGCGACGCGGGGCCAAAGCCGGCAGCAAGAGGTCTCGCCCGTCGTGGCCGTACACCCGCGCCGGAGAGGGCTCGCGAGGCCTCTCGAGCGCAGGAGCGGCGGTAACCTGGCGCAAATCGACTCGCATGGGGCATGGTTATCGGTGCGCGACCGCCGCAGGTTGATATCGAAGGGGTGTCAGGATGTCGGTGACGAGGTTCCTGGCGGCTCTGCTGCTCTCCGTCCTCGCGGGAGCGCTGGCCTGTGACCGGGAGCAGAGCGCGGCCGGCCAGCGCGCGTCGGCCCACCTGACGCCCCTAGGCCCTCGCATCCACACGTTCGCGACCCCGGCTGGACTCGGCCGCAACACCTATTTTCTCGTCGCGGCGGAGCATCGGGCTGACCCGGCCTGGCGCACTGCCCTGCTCGCAGCGCTGCGTGCGCAGCACAGCGCACTCGATGCCTCCGCAGCTGTCGATTCGCTCTACGTTTACCTGCGCGACGACGTCTTGAACGAGCGCTTTCAAGGCGACGCAAATGCCCTTCGCGGCACCTACGATGAGCACCTCGTGGCCTACGCCCGCTGGACCGCCGGACGAGAAGACATCATATGGATGATCGAGCACGGTCAGGTGGTGCACGACCTGCGCACTGGTAACGCAGTGCAACCTTTCGACTTCGATTGACCGCCGCAACCGCGTCAGTCTGCTTGCAAGTGACCTGGGACTCGGCGTCGACTAAACAAGACGGGTGATGGTCATCCTCCCGCTCGCGCTGCTGCTTGGCCAGGTCGACGTCCAACCACGCGCGACACCCGCCGGCAGAGCGCCCGCCATTGCCCACAGCCCCGTTGATGCGCGCGTGAACGACGCCATCTTCTTTCTCTTCGAGACACAGCTCGAGGGAGTCTCCGAGCTGGACTTCGAGGTCCAGCGCAACGATGCGCGCCTACTGGTGCTCTCTGTCAGCGGCGAGAGCTGCGGCGCCTATTGCGAATCGTTCACAAAGGAAGCCTGCTTCGACTTGCGGAGCGGTCGTCTGCTCGCCATCGACGATCTGGTGACCCCCAAGGGTCTCGGTAAGATTGCGTCGGCGATGCAGGCAGAACGAAAGCGCCGCTATCGCGCTGAGGTGAAGGCCAACAGAATCGCGCTCGCGGCGACGCCGGCGTCGGACAATGCGGTGCGTCAGGACTTGGAAGACCGGCTCGCGCTGAACGAGGACTGCGCCGAGCAGTCCTCGACATACGACGTCCGCTATAGCATTGGCGCGAAGGACACCATCCGCGTCACGGCTGGTCGCTGCAGCAACCACGCGATGCGCGCCTTGGACGATGTGGGCGAGGTTCGCCTCGAACTACCTGCCGCAAAGCTCGACCTCACGCCCTACGGGCGGTGGCTCCTCGCAGGTGGCCCCGATGTCCCCGAGCCTACGAAGCCTTTCGGACAGGTCCTCCATGGAACCGTTGGTACGGCCAAGGTTACAATGCTGCTCGAGACGCCGGACCGGGACGGGTCGCTACGCGGCCAATACATCTACGACAAACACCGCAAGCCCATCGAGCTCCACGGCAGCGTCAACGGCCCCAACGCATCGTTTGCCGAAGCGAGCGGCAAGTTCGTCGTCACTGTACGCAATAGCGGCCTTTCCGGCACATGGAACGGCAACGGCAAAGAGCTTCCGGTCGTGCTGGAGCGCTGACCGCGGAGCCGATGATGGCGACGCCATGGGCAAGGGATGACTCTCTCCAAGGTCGCGGAGAGGCTTGCACACCCCGCGCCCGACGTTCGCGCTACGCTCGTACACGACATGCACCTCATGGCGACCCTCGACCTCGAGGTCGAGCTCGAAGAGGAACGTGCGTTTGACGCCGCGCTCCTCGAGCACATCGACGCTCTCGTCGCGTTGCTGGCAGACCCCGAGTGGGAAATCCGAAGCGCCGTTTGCCTCAGTACGCGAGCTCCCATCCGAGGAGGCACGCGGCGCTCTCGTCCCCCTCGCAAGCGCTGGCGTTTCACCGGCGGTTCGTCGCGCAGCGCTTCAGGCCCTCATCGAGCACGCCGACACATCGTGCCGCGACGTTTTGGTCGCGTCACTGCAGGACGAACCGACCTTGGCTGCGATGGCCCTCGCTCGCCTGGGCACCCAAGCTTGCATCCCCGACCTCGGCACCCGCATCGCAGCGGCCACCAAGTCGTCACACGTCGTGAGCTTGGCCATGCTTGCGGGGGCCGCCGAGCAGGTCGACGCGATCGCTACTTTGCCCTGGGCGATGGAACACGCGAGCGACGACCAGCGTAGGTGGGCCCTTCTCGACATCGCTTCGGCGCTGCCGTGTCCGGAGCTTTGCGCTGCGACGCGCCGCCTGATGCTCTCGACGAGCGGCTTTTCGGCGTCGAGAGTTGGCGCCACCACCGATGTCGGGCGTAACCAGAGCGCGGCCCTCAGCGCGACCTTGGCGTAGCACTCCTCGACCCGAACCGCGTGCCCTCCGGGCTTGTACCGACGGGGGATGCGCACCTTTGGCCACGTGTCGCCACACACGAGACGGCCGTGCTTCCGGTAGCCTTCGCCGTCCGTTTGCTGTCGCGGCGACTCATGAAGCGAAACATCGAGCTCGGTCCCGCATGCCGCGCGCTCGTTGCCTTCGCGGTGCGCTGGATGGAGGCCACCGATCTGCAGGAGGGCGTCCGCCACTACCGCGGGCGCACGACTGTTCAAGGGGTGGACAGTGGCTGGGTATTCACCATTGGCGACCTGTTCGCGGAGGCGCGCGCCAACTTCACGACAAGCGCGAGCTCACGGTGAAGCGTCTCCCGCGTCGCCGAGCCCATCGAGCGCCGCCGCGAACTGTTCCCAGCGCTGCTCGACGTTGCCGGTGTAGCCTATCGAGACGCGCACGAGGCCCGGTGAAATACCCGCCCGCTCCTGGTCGGCGACCGGTAGCTCGCTCGACGTCGAGCTCGCGGAACACGACAGCAACGTCTCGAAGTATCCTAGGCTCACCGCGATGAGGCCAAAGCGATCTTGATTCTGAAGGAGCTCCATGAAGCGATCGGCCCTTGCCTTGGTGCGAAGGTCGAGAGCAAAGACGCCGCCGGCCCCAAAGCCAGGATTGGCCAAGCGCTCGAGCACGTGGTGCTGCGGGTGGCTCGCAAGGCCTGGATAGATGACCGGCTCGCCACGCGCGTGCAGCTTTTCCGCGAAGAACTTGGCGCGCCGACCGTGCTCGACCATGCGCAGCCCGAGGTGAGGCAGGCGTAGCGAGAGCTTCGCTGCCACGAACGGATCCATGGTGGGGCCGAGCAGCATCAGACCGCCCTGGGTCACATCCATCAGGCTCATGATGAACTCTCGACTCGCGCAGACCGCGCCTGCGATCACATCGGACGCGCCGCTGACGAACTTGGTGAGGCTGTGGAGCACGACGTCGGCCCCGAGCTGCGCGGGCGACACCACGAGCGGGCAGAACGTGTTGTCGACAAGGAGCTTCGCGCCGTGACGATGGGCGATGTCGGCGAGCGTTGGAATGTCGGCAACCTTGAGGGTGGGGTTCGAGAAGGTCTCGACATAAACGAAGCGCGTCTTGGGTGTGATGGCCGCCTCGACGGCTGCGTGGTCCGTCATGTCGACGAAGGACACAGACAGCCCCGTACGTACCGGCAAGTAGTCGTGAAAGAGCGCGAAGGTACCGCCGTAGATCGCGTCACTGACGACGACATGGTCGCCATGGCGGACGAGCTGCAAGGCAGCAGCGGCGATGGCGCTCATGCCGCTCGCGGTAGCATACGCCGCTTCGGTGCCCTCGAGAGCCGCGAGCTGGCGACCCAACACGTAGACTGTGGGATTGAAGTGGCGGCCATAAAGGTAGCAGCCCTGCTCGGGACCGCGCTGACCGTGAAAGATCTCCGGCATGGTCTCGGCCTTGAGCACCGTGAAGGTCGTCGAGGCCTCGACAGACATGTTGACGCCACCATGCTCGCCGAACTCGTGGTGCGCCCTAGCCATGGACTCGATGGGGTCGAAACGTTGCATCGCTCGTTCCTCCGTGAAGCTTGCGCCTGCCGCGAAGAACCTACTCCGCGTGGCACGCAGCTGGCGAGCGCGCCGGTAGAACGTCAGGCGCTTCGGCCGAACGTGTCACGGCCCTGCGCCGCGTGTTTCCCGACCACTGGTTCTCTCGACGCCCCGATGGGCTCCAGATAACCCTGTTCTCGCCTTCGTTGACCACGGGCGCTCAGCCCGCGACGACGAGCGCCAGCGTCACGACACCATGCGCCGTGAAGGCAACGGTGCGGAGCCAATTGCTGGCAACCAAGCGACGGTGCGCGGCCGCATCGAAGACGTTGCCGAGCCGCTCATGAGCAGGCACGGACAAGCCCGCAGTCACAAGCCACGTGAGCGCAGCGCAGCCGAACCCAACCCACGCGAGCACGGAGCCCAGCCGGTAGGCGATGACGAGCGCCGTGCCCAGCTCGATGACCATCGCGGGGAATACGATGAACGTAATGCGCGCGCTGTGGTAGCGATGAAACGCGACGAAGCGTGCTCGATCGACCATGGAGAACATCGGATAGTGCACGAGCTGGACCACCCAGATGACGCCGACCATTAGCCAGGTCGCGGCGACGTTCGCGAGCAGAAGCGTGAGGTGGACGTTCACGACCACATCAGTCGTCGTCGTGCATCGAAAGGACGGCTGGAAGCGTCGGCGACACGCGACCCGAAGCAAGCACGGCACGCGCGACCCCGCTCTGATAGAAGTGCCCAAGCTCGATCTCGAGCTCACCGAGTGCGCGATAGCGTTCGATGCTTCCGGCTGGCGCAGTTGCAAGCAGCGCGCGCACGACTGCGGCGTTCCGGAAGTGACCAGAGTCGAGCCCGCTGCGCACGAGCTCTTCATAGCGATGGAGAGCGTCGGCCGGGCCAGTCGCCAGGATGGCTCTCACGAGTGCATCGGAGCGGAAGTGGCCGAAGTCGCCAGGACGCGTCTGGAGCTCGCGATAGCGGTCGACGGCACCGGCAGGGCCAGTCGCGAGGAGCGCCCGCACGATGCCCGCATTGCGGTAGTTGCCAAAGTCGAGTCCCAAGGCGCCCAACTGCTGGTAGCGCTCTGCCGCATCGGTCGGCCCATTTGCCAGCATGGCCCGCGCTAGGTCGTCGTTCCTGAACGAAGCGGACGGCAGGGTCTGGCCACGCAATGCATCGAAACGGGCGACCGCCTGAGGGCCACCCTGCGCGAGCACGAGCTGCACGAGACTACTGCTCTCGAAGTGGCCAAAGTCGCGACGGGTACGGCCGAGCTCTCGATAGCGGCTGGTCGTCTGCGCGTCGGCGACCGCGAGGAGCGCGCGCACCTGCCCTGCGTTGACGAAGTGCCCAAGGTCGGATCGGTCGAGCGCGCGATGTCGCGCGAGCGCCGGAGCGTCGACGCGCGCAAGCGCATGGTGGGCTGCTGCGAGCCGCGCGAATAGCGTCCTCTGCGCAGAGCCTGCGGCAGCGCCGACCGCTCCGCGCAGGTCGTCGAGCGAGACTTGACGATCATTGGCCCACCCTTCGCGAGCGACACCCCGAAGCGCTTGGTAGGCTCCCCGTCCATAAACCAACGCATCCACGGTCGCGCCGGTGGACGGAGCGACGCGGTCACGGGCTCCCGAGAGCTCGGCGTCCGAGACGCGCGCGATGTCACGGTCGAGATGATTGCGAGGCTCGGAGAAAAAGCGAGCGAGCTCGCGGAGAGCGGCGATGTCGTCGGCCATGCCGGTTTATCGCGTCCGTGGCCGCCTCGTCGCGCGAACCCGCCCGTGACAACGTGCAACGAAACCGTGACAGCGTGCCGGTCGACGTTTGCAACGAGGTTTCTCGTCGGTCTAGCGTTCGCGCTGTGAGCCGTTGTTTCGTTCTCCAGGTCGACCATTTCGGCGAACCATCATCGACATTCACGTCACCGCGACCTTCGGCGCCGGCAAGATCGCGCCCATGCGTATCGACTATTGCACGCGCGCCGACTACGACCGCAACACCACGGGTTGAGGGCGAGCTCGCGGTCACTGAGAAGGCGCTGCGTGAGCACGTAGCGTCCTCCCATCTTGCCAGTTCACCGACACCCTCCTACTGTCGCTGTCATGTTCACCGGCTTGAAGATCCGGCCGTACGCGAGCGAGCTAGCCCAGGCGTTCCACGACATCAACGCGGAGTGGATCGCCTCGATGTTCGCGCTCGAGCCCACGGACCGCGAGGTGCTCGAGAACCCGTACGAACGCATCATCGCCCCGGGTGGCGACATTTTATTCGTCGAAGCCGAGGGCCTCGGCATCGTCGGCACCTGTGCGCTCCAGAAGACAGGACCTGGCCAGTTCGAGCTTACGAAGATGGGCGTGCTCGAGGCAGCGCGCGGGCGCAAGGCTGGCGAGTTCTTGCTGCAGGCGACGATCGAGCGCGCCAAGCAGCTCGGCGCCGACAAGCTCTACCTGCTCACCAGCTCGAAGTGCGCGTCGGCAATCCATCTGTACGAGAAGCTTGGGTTTACGCGCGACAACGAGGTCATGCGCGAATTCGGACCGCGGTATCAGCGATGCAACGTGGCGATGCGCTTCCACTGGCACCAAGCCCGCTAGCCGCGGCCAGCTAGTCGACAAACCCAGAGAAGACGTGCTCTCGCAACTCGCCCGCGCACGAAAGATGTCGCGACAGCGGGTGCGATCGGCGTTGAGATCGCGAAGATCGCGTCTTCGCGAAGACAGAGCGCGCTGCGTGCCTGCGAAAGTACCTCGTCCAAGTAAACGAGCTCTTGTTCGATGCGCGCTGGCCAGCCTGAGGGAGCTTGGGAGTAGTCGCGCCACTGCCGTCAACACCGACGCGAGGGAAAACGAAGACCTTCGTGCCACTCCGTCGAGAAATTTTCCTAGTCGAATCTTGAGTCGAGAAAGTTCCTGATTGATTCTCTAGATGCTCCTTCTTTCGCCTTTGGAGAACGCTCGATGCCGATCGCAAACGCCGAGATGAAGACCTACCCGTTCCTCCAAAGCATGACCGCCGACAGCTACTTTCCTAGCGTTTGCGTCGACAAAACGAAGCAGGTCCTCGTCGCCCTGTGCGAACGCATCGAGCGCGAGCGCCCGACCGATCTCGATGGCCTCTATCGCTTGACCCACGCGGCGACCGAGGAAATCAACGGCCTCCAGGGTTTCTTCGAAGAGCACGGCAGCGAGATCGAAACGGGTGCGCGCGAAGCCATTGCGGAAGATTTCGCCCGCATCGCTAAAGCGTACGGCTTCGATGCAGACAGCGAAGAGCTGATTGCGACCCGCGAGTGGTGAGGGCCTAACGCTAAGGGCGAGCCGCCATGACAGCGAGCCCCCGTTCCCGCAGCTCACGTATGACGCGCTCAGCGAAGGCAAACCGCGTCTTGGACTTCGCGCGGAGCTTCTCGGGCTCGAGCAGGTACATGGTGAAGCTCTCGGCCATGTCCTCCCAGACCGTGAGCGCCGCGTGCGGTGTCGGGGGAGCCTCCCCGGGTGTCTTGCTCACGAGCTTCTTGCCGTCTTCGCTCCACCCCATGGTGGTTTGCCACTCGCGCAGGAGAGGGCTCCACCCGTTTGGGTGATTCGTGCAGTCGCGAGGGTCGTGACTCTGCAAGGCACCGTGCACGATTTCATGCACGCCAACCTCGCGTGGGCTCCGCTTCGAATCTGTGAGCGTCACGACCTGATGCGCAAAGTACCAGTGTCCGCTGATGCTGTCGACGAGCCCACAGCTCTTGTCGGCGCCTTTGTCGACGCGAGCGATGTATCGCACGGGGTGATTGGGACAGCGTAAGAGGTCCGCTGTGTCGCCGAGCGCCAAACCAAGTTGCTCGATATCCAGCGCGCTGAGGTCACGGCCCCGCTGGGCGGGGCTCGTGCAACTGTACGCGGCGTCAGTCATGCTCCCGTAGGCGCGCACCGCATCGGCGGCCGACAACCCTTCCGGCAGGCTCGCAGGCTGATTCGACAAGGCCACAGGCCGGGGTGGTCGCGACGTCAAAGCGGTCGCTACGCGCCGCGCGACGGTCGGTGGTGGCTCACGTAGCGCGAGAAGCCGCACCGTCGGGCCTTGTACGCGATAGCGGAGGCGTGCGGCGTTCTGGAGCGCCGCGGCTTCGGCCCCGGACGCCGGAATCGACACGGGAGATGGCGTGCGCGTGGGACCGCGATCCGCCGCTTGCCCGACACCCAGCTGCCTTGGTCTGACGTTTGCCGTCTCCATCCCACTGCTTTCGCGGCGACCGCTCGTAGCCCACACGGCTCAGGAAACCCGACGCACTGCTGGAACGTATCGTTGGGTCGCGTTCCGGGGTTGCAACCAACGTTTGGCTGGCCCCATGACAATGGTTCATTCCGCGTAGCGGACGCGAGGCCCGTCCAAGCCAATTCGATTTTAGGGGACCTCAACACGATACGCTTGGGTGTTAGGGTCTCGTATGGCCCTCCCGCGCCGCGCCTCCCGAACGATCGTGGTCGACACCATTCGCTACCGCTGGATGAGCGAGCTACCCGACGACATGGTTCGCAGAGAGAAGCGGACGGTGTCGTTCGTCGTGCAGCGCGATGGTGGCGCTGGAGCACGGCTACGTGCCACGGTGCGCTGGGAACCGGTCGTGGAGAGGTACCGCACTCAGGGCAAGATGCTCTCGCATCGCTTCGACCGCGTGCCACCGTTCGTCGTGGCGCAAACCATTCGACTTGCCATCCGCGACGGCTGGTCGCACGCCGCCGCCGGACCAGAATACGACGCCGGGTTCGTCGAGGGCCGCATCGACTGGGATGAGCTCGCGCCAGAGTGATCCGCGGGGTTCGAGCGGCGCCCCTGGAACCGACCTCCCGACTTTCCATACTGCCGCCGCGTCATGGTGCCATGTCGGCCAGCGTCGCACGAGCAGGTGTAGGGCCCGGTGGGAGGATACCTGCTCATGGGTGATATCCGCGTCGGCTCTGTATCCTCGGCACCGCTCGTCTACCCAAACACCAACGCGCCGGCTCATCAAAGGCAGCAACCAGTCTACGATGGGTTAGTTGATGCCTCCGGCATTTACGGCGTCACCTCCCCTGCTCCGAGCCACCTGCCGATCGTCGATGACTCGGCACTGACCTTCGACGTCAACCGCATCATCATCGAAGCCCAACAAGAGCGCTCGGACGACGTCCGTGAGCGTGCGCTCAACGCCGCGGCGCGGCTGCAAGACATGGTCGCCCAGTACAACGCGGCGATGGAGCGCTTCCGCGAAGCGCAGCAAATGGCGCAGATGGCCATGAGCGCTGATGCGGGAGAATACGACGTCTACGCATTCGACGCGGCCGCTGGTGCCAATGAGGCCGCGGCGATTGCACAAGAGATGCGCGAGCTCGCATCCGAGCTCGGCGAGTCTGCGGAAGACGTGGCTCAAATGGCCGAGAGCGCGGCTGCCCAAGCCCAAGACGCTGTCGCTGAAGCGGACGCGCTCAGCGAGGCAGCGGCGAGCCAGGCTGCCGCGACGGTCGAGGCCGCGATGGTGCTCATCGAAGAGGCCCCGGCGCCGCAGAGGTCCGTCCAGGACGCTATGGCGCTCGCATCGCAGCTCACAGCCGCGAGCTTCGTGCCAGTCAACGCGCAAGGGGCGCAGATCACCGCGACCGCGCTCACGCAGATCGCAGCGAACTACAACGCCGCGAACGAAGCGCAGCTCGCACCCGTGCTAAGTTACTGGGCCGGTATCGCCGAGCAGCATCTCGCTGCGGGGACGCACCTCGACGCAACAGCGACCGCCGCGAGAGCCGCAACCGTGGCGCCTCGCTCTTCTGCCGCTGTCGCGAATACAGAGGCAAGCGTCGCACCGCCCCCGCCCTCGGCACCGGCCGCACCGGTCACGCCGCAAGGCAACGCCTTCTGGGCGATCGGTGATGCTGGCGTCACCGGGCAAGAGAGTGTTGCTGGGCAGTCGACCTCGGGCGCGCAATATCTCGCGGACCAAGCGCTCGTCTTCGTCACGCGCACCGTCGACGATGTCCGCTACACCGAACAGGGCGAGAGCACCCTCGCCACGACCGTTCAGGTCGAGCGCCAGTTCGCTGTTTCGATTGGCGAGGCAGCACACGAGCTTCACCTCGACGCGGCGCAAACCGCCGCCTACCTTGAGGCGAACGGAGCCTACCTCATCACCAACGGGACGATCGGCACACGCGCCGAGTTCGAGGCTACCCACGGTCGCGCGCCGAGCGCTGCAGACCGTGCCTATCGCGTGAGCGCCGAGACCACCGTCAGCTCGGGCGAAAACGGCGACTATATCATGCCCGCGGTCTACGGCACCGCACCACAACAGCTCCGCGCCGCCGGTCACGACCTCGGTGTCTACGAATGGCTCCCGCCCGATGTCATCGCCGCAGCGCAGGCGAGCACCGGCGGACACGTGTTGCTCGCGTCCAGCGACCAAACCACGACCGTGCAGGACCACCTCGACGCGCAGTCGTTGGTCTTCGTCGAGAGGCTCGTCACCGAATACGCGAACGACAACTACGGTGAGGGTGGCTCGCATACCATCCGGGTCCCGCGGCAGGTTCCAGCCCCAACCTTCCAGGCCGTCACCCAGCTCGGCCTATCGGGCGCCAACATCGCCGCGTACGCCGATGCGAACCGCGCCTATCTGCTGTCGAACGGCACTGTCGGCACCCGCGCCGCGTTCGAGGCCGCCGAGGGACGCGCGCCCTCCGCCGCTGATCGCGCCTACCTCGTATCGGCTCCCACCCTCGAGCTCAACGCAGAGAGCGGTGATGTTTCCACCCCCGCGCGACTTGGCAACGAAGCCGGCCACCTCGAGGCCATCGGCTTGTCCGCGAGCACGCCGCGCGACCTCACCATTTCGTTCAACAACTCCCGCTCGCGCGGTGGTGACGCCTCTCTCGACACCTCGCACCGCACTATCGACCTCACCCAAGACAACGCGGTGCTGTCGCGCGCATATCACGCGGTCCCCAACGACGCGCTCGCCGGCGAATGGGTGCAGATCGGCGACAAGGGTCCCATCAACGACGACGTCGCGAAGCTCTTGCCCGACGTCTTCGCTCAGTTCGGCGCCGACACGCCGGAGAAGCAAGAAGCCGTACGCAGCCAGCTGTTTCGGTACGACCCCAACTACGGCGTCCTCGCCAACCGAAGCCTCATCGCAACCGCCGTGGAGATGAACAACAACCGTCGCCAAGGCTTCTTCGAGAGCGGCCTCGGACGAGCCCTCGTGACCCTCGCGGCGACCTTCATCGGCGGACCGGTGCTTGCGGCTGGCGTGAGCGCGTCATTCACCGCGTACGACGGGGGCTCACTCCGAGACATCGCGATCGCGGGCGCCGGTGCCTACGCCGGCAGCGTTGTCGGCGCCGGCGCTGAAAGTGTCGTGACATCGTCGCTCGCAAGCTCTGGCATGTCCGCTACAGCGGTCGCAGGCATCGCTGGCGCGGCGCAGGGTGCAAGCAGCTCGGCAACGAACCAGCTCATTACGACCGGCCGCATCGAAGGCGAAGGCCTGGTTGCGGCGGGGCTTGCTGGTGGTGCCAACGGCGCCGTCACGACTGCGTTCAATGGCACGGACCTCGCGGTCAGCGTCGACGACTCGCTCGGCCTCGCGCCGGGCACCACGGCGCGTCTCGTCGGCACGCAGGCTGGCAGCCTCGCTGGAACTGGCGAGCTCGACTGGGAGAGCGCCCTCATGACCGTCGGCAACGGCGCGGCCAGCGGCGCACGCAACAGCGAAGACACCGACGCGGTCAGTCGAACGCAGAGCACCGAAGGTACCGTTTCTAACGTCATTGCGGAGTCAGAACCACAGAGCGACGAGGGAGCGGTTCCGCAGCCGTCCACCCTGGTCCTCAGCGGCTCGAGCTCCACCCGAGCCCCCGGCTTACGCCCGGTCGACGCGATGTACGCCGAGCTCTTCAACAACCCGAACCTCACGGTCGAAATCAACGAGACGCCGCGCGGGAACCAAATCATCGACGTCTGGACCACCAACGGCACGCAGGTGACCTACACCTTCGCGAACGGCGAGCTCGTAGGAACGCGTACCAACTTGGACGTCGTCACGAGCGGCCTCGGTGCGAAGATGGAGCAGGTCAGCAACATCGCCGACGAGCTGCGAGCGAACCCCAACCTGCACGTCAGCACCACCAACGACTATCGCACGGGCGCGCAGCAGATCCTCATCCTTAGCCCGGGACAACCACCGGTCCAATACAACTACGAGGGCGGGAACTTCGTCTCGGTGAGCTACCCAAATCAGCTGCAGAGAACACGAGAGGTCGTCGTCAGCGCCCTCAGAGACTACGGCGTCCCCATGCAAACTAGTGAGCTTTGGGCCCAGCGCGCCGTCGCCGGGCAGTCGCTCATCGCGGACGCGGTCCCCGCCGACGTCGCCGCCATGGGTCGCCTCTCCACGGTGGCCATTCACAGGACCGAAGCGGGGATGCCCTCGCAAGACCTAGGGTCAGGCGTGCTCGCGGTCACCACTATCGACGGCGTCGACCGCGCGGTCCTCATCACGGCGAACCACGTGGTGCGGCCGGGCGCGACCACCGCATTCATGGCGCGCGATGCCCTGGGTCGACTCATCGAGATCCCGCACGACGGTCAAGTCGCATTGTCGACAGGAGTCGTCACCCCGACGGGCCACGTGAGCATGGGGGAACGTGAGCTTGGAGCGACGGACGGCTACCTGGTCACCCTGTCGCCCGAAACCTTGAACGCTCTTCGTCCGGGGGTCTCGCTCGCGAGCCTCCCGCGCGTCGGCGGGGCGCCAGACTATGGCGCACCCATCTACGAGTTCGGCTACGCGGCCTGGGGAAACATCAACGCAGCCGGCGAATACGTTGGCGCGAACCTTGTTGGCGCTGCAGGTTCAGCGACCGGCACGCGCGACGGGCGGGGCACCGCGGGCATGGCCGTGAGCAACGTCAATCCGCCGACTACCGGTGGCATGAGCGGCGGTCCTGTCTTCGTCCGGCTCGCCGACGGCAGCATTCAGGTTGTCGGCGTGCTCGCGCGATTCGGCACCCCTAACGGTAACGAGTACCGTAACGCGGCAGACGGCACGAACCTCCCCTCGCACACTAGCTACTTCGCCGCGCTCAACTGGCTGCTGTACCGCGGCGCGACGGGCCGCTGAGGCGAGCCCCGTCACCGCGGACAAGCAAAGAATCTTTCTGCCGGCCATCGCAGAGCTTTCCGAAAGGTAACCAACGAAGGCCGGGAGAAGGTCTGAGCCAGTCCCGCGACGCCGCCGCGCGGCGCCAACGCAAAACGTCTGCTGACATGCCGCCCTGATGTAGCGTCATGGCGCGTGCTCGCGACCTCACCGACGGCGCGCCGATAAGGCTAAAGAACTAGCAAACTGGGTGGTGTGTGCATGCCGCGTCTCGATGGAATTCCTGACTTCATGATTGGGGACCCCTACGCCATAGGCTACGATCCGGCTGCCCATCGGGAGCGCGTGACCACCGGAACGACCACCCTCGAGGTTGGTGCTCTTTATAGCGAAGCCCAACGCCAGGGCGTGTCCCTGCCGCACGGGTATCGCTGGAGCTCGATGACCTACGGTCTCGATGAGACCGGCAAGGGCGTTCGCCGCGCCCTCGAGAAGGCGACGCCGCAGAGCGGAAGTGGCTGGGGCGAGTAAAGCCGCGCCGCTTACTGAGCGTCGGACGTGAAGTAGAGCAGGGTCGTCCGCGAGTACCGTGCACTACAGCGTCGCTGTGGTCGTCGGCGCGACGGTGACGGCGCGAGGGAGCAGCGTCTCGACTGGGCCTCGGCGTTTATATGCTTCCTACGCCCGTAACGCGCCGTCGTCATCGATGAAGCGCAGGTCGGCGCCACCTAAGCCACGCGAGTGGCTCGCTCGCAATGTCGAGTCGGCGCTTAGCGCGTAACGTTCAATGGCGTCGCGTATGGCTTCGTGAAACGTGTCGTATTGACGCCCGACACGACTCGACGCGTCGGGCTAGTACGAAAAATCGCGTCGCGGTTTGACACACGTGGCAGTCGCGACCCCCGGATCGCTTCAACCCGCTCCGATGCGATGTGAGATTCTCTGCTCCGAACTGCACTCCACTGTCGGCACGCCGCGTGCTCTGCGCTGGAGCATGAAACAGCGCGCGCCGAAAAAATGTCACGACTGCGACGTCCCGCCGGGTCGGTTTCACCAGTTCGGGTGCGATGTCGAGACCTGCGCCCTTTGCGGCGAGCAGCTGATCACCTGTCCCTGTGTCTACACACTGTCGGGTCTCGACCCCGAGCGCCTGCACGAAGACCACCCCGATGTGTATTGTCGCGGCCCCAACGCGACGATGCGCGCACGCTACGCACGCGAGGTCGCAAAATACGGGGGTCGCGTTCCATGGAGTGGTGACTCCACCGGGAGCGACCTATGCGCGGAGCTTGGCTGGTACGTTCGCCCCGTCGGGAGCAGCTTCGTTCGCTGCAAGCCCGATGCTCCAGGCGCGGTGCCCGATGTGGAGCGGCTTAGCGAGCGCGCGCGGTGGGACCCAGCGCTACGTCGCTACGTGGTACGGCTGCGGCTCGTCCGGTGAGGCACGCGGGCCGACGCGAGCCCAGTGTGCCAAAGCGCACACCTTGCCACTATCGTTGACTCCAAGTCGACCCGCATACCCAGCACGATGTCCTATAGAGTCGCGATGGCGGCGAGGCGCTCGGCCTCTAGCGTCTGATAATCGTATTCGCCGTCTCTTTTGGGCAGCAACGGCGCAAAGCGCGCGGACAACATCGGGCAGCGCTCCGAGATCTCCCGGCGACGTCACGAGGCCAACGAACGGTGCTGGCGCCGCGACCACGGCCACTGACCCGCCTGACAGCTCTCGAACCAGCTTCTTTTTTCGAAGTTGCGCCATCGCCTTGGCGCCAAGTCGCTTCACGGCAGCGCCGCCGAGAAAGGTAATCCAGTTCGGGACGACAAAGGTCGCGTCCGGCACGAGGTGCAAGCAAGCCTGCGAGGTGGTGAGCCCGAGGTGGCTCTTGAGGCTGCGGCGAAGGTCCGCTTCCACGGGGCAACCGTTCCCTGCGTAGTAGGCGGCGAGCGAATAACCCGCTTGGCCGACCGCGAACGGCATCGCAGAGGCATAGTCGACTAGGCGCTCGAGCATAACCTCCGGACCGTCCGCCATCGCGAGCGGCAGATGCAAGGAGAGCTCTCCGCCGTATTGGGCGCCACTGTCCAGCTCGACGATCACGCGCCCGTCGCAAGCTGCACCCTCGGGCGCGGCGTTGAAATAGACCTTGCCGACATGTCGACTTCTGTCAGCGAGCTCTTTGAGCGTCCGCTCGACCCGTCCTTTCTTGGCAGGCTCCAGCTGGACGTGGCCGCGCGGCAAGTAGTGGGAGAACATTTCTGGATGTGCGCGCTGGAGGCGAGCAAGAAGCTCGGCAACATGCGTGCGCGCGTGGTCGCCCTCGAAGTACAGGTGCAAACCGATCGTCGGTACGAGGTACACCTTGTCATTCTTCGTGATGACGAGATGGTCGAGCGCGCCGGGTCCCGCTGAGGGCCGCTGGGAGAGCGCAGCAACGAAACGCGGATGCTTGCGCAACCCAGCCAGGTCGCCATCATCTTTGAGCTTGGCGATGTCCTCGTAGCCGTAGCGCACGGCTCCCTCGACACAGGCGAGCGCGCCGTCCATGTCGCCGCGCTTGACCAGAGCACAGGCGAGGTTGTGGAAGATGGACGGGTTCGTCGGTGCAGATCACCGCGTCGTAGCCGCGGAGCACACGAGGCTCTGGGCCGTAACGCTTTGCGTACGCCATGTTGACGGTGTCGGTGATCTCGTAGAGCCAGACCTCGGTCGCGAGCTGCCGCGCGAGCGCCGCCGCCAGCTTGGCATCGGCGCTATAACGTTCGCTATCGTAGACACCAACCCAGGTGGCGCCGCCCTTCCCTTTCGCGGCCGGCGTGACGGCAAAGCCAAGGTCGCCGCTCTTGCCCAGATTCAAGCTGTCGAAGTCGAGTGGGTCGCGTCCGCTTATTTGACCACCCAACTTTGTCCAGTGGTCGGTCAGAACTGCAGCGATGCGTTCCTGCGTGATACCTCGCCTGACACGAACGTAGATGCCGCCGACATTGAGCCCCATACGCGGGATGCTACATCGCCGCAGCCCGTCTTCCACTGACGCGCTGACCTGCGTCATGGAGCCGTTGCGACCTGCGCGCGCCCGACGCGGTGCCAACCTTGTCGCACCCCGCCGAGAGTCGGCGCGACAGTCGCGGCACCTCCGAACGACTATCGAGGGCGCAACGCCCAGGCTTGCAGGCGCGATAACCGCCCGCCGCCATGAACACCTCCGCGATTGGACCGTCGCCCCGCACACCCTGCGAGCTCGCGACCGACTATGACCTGCCGACCCAGGACATTTGCCGGGCACCGGCCGGCGCGCCGCGGCGACCGAGCGAGCACGCCATACGCGGTGTGCCCAACATCGGTCTCATGATCGATGCGCCACGGGCGGTCACCGGCCGGCCACTCGCCAGCGCGCTTCACGGCCGCATCCTCGACACGCGCAGTGGGGAGCTCATCAGCCAAGACACGTTCACGCGGCGCATACGCGACGCTAGCGTCGTCTACGTGTCCGAGACGCACGACAACCCGGCCCACCACGCCCTGCAGCAACGGGTGCTCGCGAGCTTGAACGCAGACGACCGGCGCGTCACCGTGGCGATGGAGTTTCTCTTCCGCTCACGGCAACCCGTCATCGATCAGTACCTGCGTGGAGAGATCGACGCGCAGGCCTTCGAGGATGCGATCCGCTACGGGTTCGGCCGCCTCTACGACCAGTACCGCGAGCTCATTCGCACCGCTGCGGCGAACGGCAACCGCATCGTCGGCATGAACGTCGAGCGCGAGGTGAAACACCGCTATCTCGAGGTCGGCTGGGAGGGTCTGACGGCGGCCGAGCAGCGGCTCATCGCGCGCGAGCTGGATCTATCGAACCCCGACTATCGCGCCTACCTTCGACGCGTCATCGAGGAGTCGCACGGCTCGCTCGAGGGCCTGCCTGAGCCCATGCTCGAGCGCTTCATGAAGCTGCAGGCCATCTGGGACGAGACTTTCGCCGAGACCATCGCGAACGTCGTCCGCGACGATCCCGAAACTACGGTGCTAGTCATCGTCGGCCAGGCGCACGTGCGCGAGCGGCTCAACGTGCCGGAGAAATCGTACCGACGTGCGGCGGTGCCCTACGTGACCGTGGTGCCGGTCGAGGCGCGACCCGACCAGCCCGTCGACATCGCAGCTCTCCGGCGTTCCAGTCTCGCGGATTTCGTGTTTTTCAGTGACGTGGCGCCGCGCTGAGGGGCTGCGTTCGGCTCCCAAGACGTGAGCGTCGAACTGGAAGCCCCGAACGTGAGGATCGTTGTAAGCGCTGTAAGCGCTTTGGTGAGTGCTTTCGTGACCTGGCTCACTTGTCCGTTCGCAGCGCGCTGGGCAAACGTGCGGGCATGCTCAAGTGCTGCGTGCGCCTCCTCGGTCTCCCATTGGCTTTGCTCACCGCGTGCGGTGGCGGTGGCGGCAAAGACGACGACACCGACGGTCCCAACGCCGCGCCCACTGCCGCTTTCACCGCGTCTGCTACGACAGTCGAGGCCGGAAACGCGCTGACCTTCGATGCAAGCGGCTCGAGCGACCCGGACGGCGACACGCTCACCTACAGCTGGAGCTTCGGCGCAAGCGGCCGCGGCGGCACCCAGCGCATCGCACATGTGTTCTCGAGTGTCGGTTCGCAAACGGTGAAGCTCACGGTCAGCGATGGTCGCGGCGGCACGAATGAGGTCACGCAAACCGTCGCGGTGACTGCGGGACCGTCGCCGGTTGGCAGCGCGTCGGCCACGGTGCGCGTCCTCAGTCCCAGCGGCGTGCCCATCGTCGGCGCAAGCGTCCGCCTCATTGGTGGCGCGTCCGCGACAACGGACACAAGTGGCAGCGCCGCCCTCACCATCGGGACCGGCATCCGGCAAACGGTTCGCGTCGAAGCCTCGGGGTACGCTCGACGCACCCATGTGGCAAACCTCTTGGGCACTGCGACCACTGGCTACATCGAGCTCGTCATGCAGCCGCTCGGACCAGCGCGCACCCTCGCTGACGCCTCTGCCGGCGGCACGCTCGAAGATGCCACTGGCGCCAAGGTCACCATCGCCCCACGCTCGCTCGTCGGCGCTGCCGGCACGCCAGTAACCGGCGAGGTCCAGGTGTTCATTTCACCCGTCGATGTCACGACGACCCCCCGGGCGTTCCCAGGCCTGTTCAGTGGACGCGGAACCGACGGCGCAAGCGCCGCTATTGCAAGCTATGGCACCGTCGACTTCAACTTCATAAAAGACAACGAGAAGCTCGACCTCGCGCCAGGGCAGAGCGCGACCATCGAGATCCCGGTCTTCCCCACCTTCGACCTCGACGGGAACCCCGTGGGTTTAGGCAAGGTCATCCCGCTTTGGTCGCTCGATGAAGACAGTGGCGAGTGGATCCGCGAAGGCGAAGGCACGATCGTCGCATCGAGCAACTCGCCCACCGGCTTCGTGCAGCGCGCGACCGTCGGCCACTTCTCGTGGTGGAACTGTGATGATCTCTTGGGGCCCATCAGCCCCATCGTGCCGGTTTGCTGCGCGGACACCGACGGCGATGGTGACTGCGATCAGGGGATGCCGTGTTACCTCGTCGGCCGCACGTGCAGCGACGACACCTGCGATCAGAATGGCAGCTACCAGGCCCCGCTCTATGGGCCCACCGCGAGCATCGAGGCTGAGTCGACGCTGAGCATCGACATCCCGAACGGGATCTCGGTGGCGATCGAGGCGTACGGCCCAGACGGCATGACGCGAGGCCGCTACGTGGCCGTCAAGAACACCTCGCGCCCAGAGACGGTTCAAATCGTACTCAGCGCCTTCGTCGAGCCGCCGCCGACGGACCCCATCACGTTGCCGTTCGAGCTCACCACGGGCATCGGAGCGGAGCCGCAGAACTACCTGGTCGAGCTCACCCAAGGCCAAAACCTCTACGTCAACATTCAGCGCACCGTCGGCTTGCCGCTGAACGGTCGCGTCCGCTTGCTGTCGCCCTCGGCGGTTGAGCTCGAGAACGAGAACTTCGGCGCCGGCGCGGCCGTCTTCGTCCACACCATCGACACCGCAGGTCTCTACACCATCGAGGTGAGCGGCCAGACACCGAGCTCGGCCGGGAGCTACCGCATCGAGATTCGTGATGTTGGCGACGCGATGACGGTGCAGTCGATCGTTCCCGCGGCGGGCTCGGTGGTGACGCTTCCGCTCACCGAGGTCGTCGTCAACTTCAGCCGGCCGGTAAACGCGAGCACGCTCGACTTCGACACCTTCAAGATCATCGCTCCAGCGAGCGAGTTCGGCAACGCAGATGAAGCGGTCGTCAGCGGCCAGTCGGCAACGTACTCCCTCGACACGACACAGAAGCTCGTGGGCAGCGGCTTTACCTACCGCGTGGAGCTCACCGCGGGCGTCACGGACAACGTGGGTGAGCCTCTCGTGCCGTACGTTGGCAGCTTCAGGACCGCCGACGCTCTCGCTGGGTTCGCGCGCGCTACGAAGGGTCTCAACGCGGACGTGGCGGTCTCGAGCGACGGTAGCGCCATCGTCGTCGCAAACGCCCTCAGCGTGCTGTACTACACGCGCTACACGCCTGGGGTAGGCTGGTCATACCCCGATATCGTGCCGGTCCCACCCGGTGGCGGGGGTCAGAACGCACGCATCTCCATGTCGGACGCTGGTATCGCCATGGTGAGCTACGTCAGCAGAGACTCGAGCAACAATTACCTGCTCTACAGCAACACGTTCTCACCGAGCACAGGCTGGTCACAGCCCGTCGCGATCCCCATGGGGGCGTCTGGCGGAGTGGACAGCAGTGACCGCGCCGGCGTGCAGGCGCTCGATGCGCAGGGCCGCGCGTTCCGCAGCCACTCCGGCCAGGACGGGAGCTGCTACTACTCCTTCTGGACTCCGGGGTCGGGGTGGTCCGCCGCCGCGGACTGCGACGACGGCCAGACCTACAGCATCCTGACCATCGCCGATGGCGCGGTAAACGCGAGCGGCATCGGCGGGCTCGCCTGGGCCGGCACAACGGGCATGGTGGTGCGGCGCTTCGACACCGCCACAGGCGTCTTGGGCCCGGTCATTCAGCTAGGCAACTCGAGCAACAACAACCGAGCGCTCGAGGTCGACAACGCGGGCAATCTCTACTACCTGCGCGTCGACAGCGGGTTGAACGTGCACGTAGGTCGCCTGCCATACGACACCGAAAACGAGGCCAACTACGAACAGCAGGTCGCGGGCTTATCGAACAATTGCCCGGCTCAAATGGCCGTCACGCCGAGCGGCGGGGTGGCGCTCGCGTATTGTCAGGCTGGCCCAGACCCCTACGTGAAAAACTGGGACGGAAACCCCAGTAACGCTTGGGGCACGCCCGTCCTCCTCGAAGACGCGAACGCGACGCAGCGCTTCCGCATCGCCGCTGCCGGCGAGAGCTTCGTCGTGGTCCACAGCGAAGCAGTCTTCAACGCGTCGCCGGCGTACCGCAGCTACGAGGGCGGGGTGTGGGCAGGAGCTAGCACGACGATGTCGCCGCTCTTCACCGCGAGCATCAACGGCGATGACATGCTCGTCGGTGGTCCGCACGGCGAGGTGTTTTACGTCACGCTCGATGCGACCACGGGACGCCTGCGGTGACCCGCGCTCGCTAACGGAACGTTGACCAAACAGCCGGTCGCGGCGTGCAGGAGAGGCGCGGCTGATCTGATCTGTTAGCGGCGAAGCTCGTCGTGATGCGCGAGACCGTGGGACTTGCGTCGCACCGAGCGCTGAGCAAACGTGTTCGGATGGTCAAAGCTCTATTGTTGAGCATTCTCGTCTTGGGCGTGTGTGGGCTCGGCAACGCAGGTTCAACGAGCGTCGGCAAAGCGCACGCGAAGAAGCCCTACCCCAAGGCGTTGGTGAGCTTCGACGACTTCAAGTCGCTCGTGTCCCAGGTGGAGAAACATCGCCGCGACCACCTCGTCGATCTCGATACGTTTTTGCGGATGAGTCGGGAAGAAAACACCATCATCCTCGACGCGCGCTCGACCTTCCGCTTCGACAGGAAACACCTGCAAGGCGCAAAGCACCTCGCCTTCACCGACTTCACGCAGGAGAGCCTCGACATGCTCATTCCCGACAAGTCGACACGCATCTTGATTTACTGCAACAACAACTTCGACGGCGACCAGGTCGACTTTGCTTCGAAGGTCGCGATGCCGGGGCCCAAAGGCGAGACGCAGATCCTTGCCAACAGAAAACCCCTCATGCTGGCGCTAAACCTCCCAACCTATCTCAACTTGTATGGGTACGGCTTTCGCAACATTTACGAGCTCGACGAGCTCGTGAACATCAACGACAAACGCATCACGTTCGAAGGCAGCGTCGTCAGGTAAGGTGATCGCATGCGTACCGCTGGCTTCTTGCTGCTGCTCGTCACCATCGGTTGTGAGCTCGAGGGCCCCGAAGACAAACGTCGCGACGGCGAGACCTTCGCGGAGGCCGAGGCGCGTCACGCGGCTGAGCGCGCGGCGGCAGAGAAGCGTTCGCGTCGCGTCGAAACGGCAGAGGTTCTTCCGGACCTTGCCCCGGGCGAAACAGCCCTCGAAGCCCACCGCGAGGGCGACACTGTTGTGGTGAGCTACCGCGGGTGGCTCGCGTGCGACGGCAACTACGAGCTGCGACAAGCGGGCGCGCCGGGAGCAGCGCTGCGGTTGACCATCGTCGACCGGAACACGGCGACGCAGCGGGCGAGTTGTAGCGGGCCGGTCGCGTTGAGTGCTCGCATCGCGAGTGCGCCGAGGACCGCGACGTCGGTACGGGTGGATCAAGGGCGCGGATATGGGGAGTTGACGGCGGTGATTGGCGTCGGGCGCTAAGTGTGCGCCAGGCCCATCCTAGGGCATGACGCTGGAAGCTGAAGAACCTCGTCCGGCTCCAGAAGACCAACCCGCGGAAGTTCGCGGAGCAGGCCGAGACGCTGGCCGCCCGACTCGCTTAGGACGCAAGCAATTATGTGTGGCGCCCTGGGCCACCTCCTCCCTTCCAAGCCCCCACTGAGCGAGGGGCTCCGGCCACCCGCGCCGCCCTGACGTGTTCTGCCCCTGGTACGCCCCTTGCTGCCCAACTCCCATCGCAGCTCACACCGCAGGAGCCCGCCAGTGCACCGCCTCGGTCGCGCCCTCGAGAATCTCCTCTCCCGCAGCGCGGTCTGGTCCTATCGCCGCCCCTACGTCGCGCTCGGCTGCGCCCTCCTCATCACCATCGCCTTCGGCCTCGGCGTCACCCGCATCAAGATCAACGCCGACCTCGCCGCCCTCCTCCCCGAGCGCTTCCCGAGCGTCCAAGCCCTCCATGATCTCGAACGCCGCTACGGCGCCGTCGGCTACGTCACCATCCTCGGCGAGCATGCCGAGCCCGACCAGCTGCGCGCGTTCGCCCGCGACGTCGCCCAGCGTCTCGAGCGCGAGCCCGACTTCCGCTACGTCGACTATCGCCGACCGACCGAGTTCTTCGAGACCCACGCGCTTTACTACTTGAGCGTCGACGACCTCGAAGACCTCGCGACGAAACTCGAGGACCGGCGCGCCTACGAACAGCGCCACGCCAATCCGCTCTACGTCGACCTCGAAGACGACGGGCCGCCCGAGCTCTCCTCCGAGGATGTCGAAGGCAACTACGCAACGCCGGGCTCGTCGACGACGTGGATGACGCATCAGCTCGGCGGCGACTACTACCTCGACCCGCAAAAGCAGATGATCGCCGTGCTCGCGCGCCCGGCGCTTCTGGGCTTGGACCTCAACGCATCGAAAGCCATCATCGAGACGACGCACGCCGTCCTCGGCGCGATGGACCTCCGCCGCTACGGCCCGGACTTCACCTACGAGATCGCCGGCAGCTACCAGAAGAAGGTCGATCAGCAGGCGACCGTCGAGCGCGACCTCGGCTGGGCGAACCTCGTGAGCCTCGTGCTCATCATCGTCTTTCTTGCCTTTCACTTCCGGCGCATCTCCGCAGTGGCGCTGCTCCTTGCGCCGCTCCTCGTCGGAACCCTCTGGTCGTATGGTTTTGCCGGGTGGTCGTTTGGCGTGCTCAACATCCTCACGAGCTTCGTCGGCGCCATTCTTTCGGGCATGGGCATCGAGAACGGCATCCACTTGCTCGGGCGCTTCGAGACCGAGTGGTGGCTGTCGGGTGACCGCGAAGAGAACGTGCGGCGGACCTTCGGTAGCACCGGCCGAGGCGTTGCCATCACCGTGCTCACGACCGTTGTCGCCTTCATCGGCGTCGCGCTCTCGCGGTTTCGCGCCTTCCACGAGTTCGGCATCATCGCGGCCGTCGGCATGCTGCTGTTCTTGCTGGCCTACCAGCTCCTGCTGCCGGCGCTCATCCGCCTCGCGGTCGACCGTGGCTGGACTCCGGGCCAGGCTCGTCATAGCGGCGTTCCAACCTTCGTGCGCTGGCTCACGCGGCATGCGCGCCCGGTCTTCCTCAGCACCATGGCCGCCTTCCTGGTGTTCACCGTGGGGCTCCCGAAGACGCACTTCAACTTCGACCTGCGCTCGCTGCTCGCAAGCGACCTGCGCTCCTACGCGCTCGATGCCGAGATCGACGGCCTCATCGGTTACTCGCAAACGCCGGTGGTGATGCTCACGTCTTCTTTTGCGGACGAGGCGCGCGTCGCTGCCGAGCTGCGGGCGCGGGCCGAGCAGCGCGGCGATGCGTCGACCGTCCGGTTCATCGCGTCGTCAGCCGATCTGACGCCACCAGGCCAGGCGGAGAAGCGAGCCATCATCCAGCAGATCAGCACGACCCTCGAGCGCATTCCTCGCAGCCGCCTGGGCGACGCCGAACAGAAGAAATACGACCGTGCGGTCAAGATGTCGCGCGCCCAGCCATTCAACCGTGACGATCTGCCCGTCGAGGTGCGGCGGCAGTTCGACGGCGTTCGGTCGAACGGCGAGGCCTCAGGCTTCGTGCTGGTCTATGCCACCAAGGACCTGTCCGACGGCGCGTTCAATCGGCGGCTCGCGCGCGAGATCCGCGGCGTCAAAGGCGCCGACGGTGCCTACGTGCCCGCTGCTGGTGAGTCGATGCTGCTCGCCGACATCGCCGACGCGCTCGCGACCGAGGCCGTGCCTGTCGTCGGCTTCTCAGTCATCTTCGTCTTCTTCACGCTCTGGCTTTTCATCGGCAGCTTGCGCTCGGCGCTCATCTGCATGGCGATCGCGGGCGGCTCCCTGCTCGCAACGCTCGGCTGCATGGTCTTTGCGCGCATGTCGCTCAATTACATCAACGTCATCATGATCCCGATGTTCTTCGGGATTGGTATCGACGGCGGCGCGCATCTCCTGAGCCGGGTCAACGCCGCCGAAGGTGTGGAGCCGGTGTTCGCAGAGACCGGCCGTGCCGTGACGGGCTCGCTCGTGAGCAACGCGCTGGGCTTTCTCGCGCTCGTCGTCGCGCATCACTCGGGCTTGCGCTCGCTCGGCACCATGGCGCTTCTCGGCCTTGCGATGAACCTCGTCGCTTGCAATCTCGCGTTACCGGCATTCGTGGCGTGGAGGATTGCGCGCTGGCGTGCTCGTGAGCAGCCTGTAAGAGGGAGGCGACATGAAGAGCAAGCTGACACGCGTCGACAGCGAAGCCATGGAGAAGGGCCCGCTGCCCATCGAGAAGGACGAGCTGGGCGAGCTCCTGGCCGAGCGCGCCATCAAGACCGCAACCTCGGGCGATGAGCCCGCCGAATACGACGACGAGGCCGACCTGGACGACGTCGAAACAACTGACGATGGCAGTATCACCGACGAAGACGAAAACGACTACGACGCGCCGTCGTCCGAGGGCTGAGCCCGCGGGCAGGTTTTGAAGCCATCGCCCCCCGTCCCCTAAAGCGGACCACTCCGCTCACGACAGCGCCATCACCCCACCCCGGGTCAAAAAAACCCGCACCTCCGCACAAAACTAAACTTGAAATCCCCCGAAGGCGTGCGAAACAGTGCGCGCGTGACTCCACCAAGCACACTTCGCCTTGCTCCGGTTTTCCTCCTCACATCGTTGTTCCTCGCCGCCCCCGCGCGGGCCGAGGTCAACTGGAACCTCCGCCTCGAAGGCGGCGTCGCGTTCCCGCTAAGCGAGCCGCAAAAGCGTCTATTCGACTTGGGGGGCGACGGCCAGCTGCGCCTCTCGCTCGAAGCGACGAGCTTCTTCGACATCTACGCGAACGGCGGCTTCCTTGGCCTCACCGCCGACGACGCGAACCCCAATCAAGACCTCGGCACCGCCTGGAACGTCGGTGGCGGTATCCGCTTCAAGCGTCCCTACCGCAGCGGCATCGTCTCGCCCTGGATCGACGGCGACCTCGGTTGGTACCGCACCGACGATCGCAATCGCATGGGCTTCTCCGTCGGCGCTGGTCTCCACTTCCCGGTCGACAAGAAGCGCCACTTTCGCATGGGCCCGTACGTTCGCTACGCGCAGATCATCCAGGGCGAAGACGAGGCGACTGGCCTCGATAACGCCGACGCCAGGGTCCTCATTGCCGGTCTGTCGTTCGAGGTCGGTGGTGCGCCCAAGATAGTTCCGGAAGACCGCGATGCCGACGGTGTCATCGATGCGTCCGACGGCTGTCCTGATCTGCCCGAGGACAGGGACGGCTTCCAGGACGCCGATGGCTGCCCCGACCCCGACAACGATCTCGACGGCGTGTCCGACAACGCCGACAAGTGCCCAACCGACGCCGAAGACAGAGACACCTTCGAGGACGACGACGGTTGCCCCGACGCGGACAACGATGCGGACGGCATCGCCGACATGAACGACGGCTGCGCGTTCCAGGCTGAAGACAGGGACGGCTTCCAAGACGACGATGGCTGCCCCGAAGTCGACAACGATGCCGACGGTGTACTCGACGCCGATGACAAGTGCCCGACCACGGCCGGCACCATCAGTAGCGGCGGTTGCCCCGATCGCGACGCCGACCTCATCGACGACCAGCACGACGACTGCCCCGACGTCGCCGGCTTGCCCGAGAACAGGGGCTGCCCGGTCTACAAGAACATCACGGTCAGCGACACGCGCATCGAGATCTCGGAGAAGATCTTCTTCGCCAACGGCAAAGCGCGGATCCTTCCAAAGTCCTTCCCGATCCTCACCGAGGTCACGAAGGTCATCAAAGATCACCCGGCGCTGAAGATCCGCATCGAGGGTCACTCGGACTCGGCCGGTAACGCCAAGCGCAACAAGAAGCTCTCGCAACAGCGCGCGGAAGCGGTGCGCGATTACCTCTTGCAGGCTGGCGTCGCCCCTGAGCGTCTCACAGCGCAGGGCTACGGCGCCGACCAGCCACTCGAATCCAACAAGACAACGGCGGGCCGCGAGAAGAACCGTCGTGTCGAGTTCGTCATCTTGAACCAGCAGGTCACCCAATGAAACGGCTCACCCTCGCTCTCCTCGTAGGTAGTGTCTTCACGGTCGGGTGCGGCCAGCGGCTCGTCGAGCTCCCTCCGGACGACGACGACACCAACAACCCGACAGCCCCGGTGCTCACGAGCATCGCGCCGCAGCGGGGTGCTTCGACAGGTGGGACCGCCGTGGTCATCACGGGCACCAACTTGAGCGACGCAACCAGCGTGACCTTCGGGAGCGCCACAGCGTCGTTCACGGTGAGCTCGAGCACGCAGATCACCGCCGTCTCTCCAGCAGGCACGGGGAGCGTCGACGTCCGCGTCACGACGCCGGGTGGCACGAGCAACGCCCTGCCGTACGCTTATGGCGATGCGCCACTCATCACCGGAGTCACCCCGGCAGCTGGTCTCATCGCGGGCGGTCAGACCGTCGTCGTGACCGGGTCCGCTTTCACGGACGCAACTCGCGTCACCTTCGGGGGCACGCCGGCGACCTCGTTCGTCGTCAACTCCGCCTCGCAGATCACGGCACTCACGCCACCGCGCGCCGCCGGCGCCGCGACGGTCGTGGTTACGACGCCAATCGGAGCGAGTAACGCCTTCGCCTTCACGTACGGCGAAGCGCCGCAGCTCGTGAGCATCGCGCCGAGCCTCGGGCCAACGACCGGCGGCACCACCGTCACGCTGACCGGTGACAATCTCACGGGTGCGACCGCCGTCACCTTCGGCACCACAGCCGCCACGGCAGTCACCGTCGTGAACGACACCACCGTGACTGCCGCAACCCCAGCACAAGCAGCCGGCGTAGTGTCTGTCACGATCACGACGTCGTTTGGCACGTCCACTTCAGTCGACTTCACCTATGGCGTTGCGCCGGCCCTCGCCTCCGCGACACCGCCTTCGAGCCCGACCGCGGGTGGCATCAGCGTCGTCCTCGCCGGCAGCAATCTCACCGGCGCGACCGCCGTTCTGTTCGGCACGACGCCGGCAACCTCGTTCACAATCGACAGCGCTACGCAGATCACCGCGGTCGCACCCGCCGGCACCAACGCGGTCAACATCACGGTCACGACCCCGTTCGGCACGAGCCCTGGACTGCCGTTTGGCTATGGCGACGCGCCCGTGCAGAGCAGCATCAGTCCCGTGCGCGGTCTGGTTGCAGGCGGCTTGTCGGTCACCATCACGGGCGAGAACTTCACGGGTGCAACGTCGGTTACCTTCGGCGGCACCGCTGCCACGTCGTTCACCGTCGACAGCGACACGCAAATCACCGCGGTCACACCGGCACGGGCCGCGGGCGCAGTCGACGTGGTGACCACCACACCCGATGGGTCGAGCAACGCGCTCACCTTCACCTACGGCGAAGCGCCAACCGTTGCGACTGTGGCGCCAGACTTCGGAGTCGCGACCGGCGGCACGGCGGTCGTCCTCACCGGCACCAACTTGCTCGGTGCGACGGCGGTCACCTTTGGTGCCGTCGACGCGCCCGGCTTCGTCGTCGACAGCGCGACCCAGATCTCGGTGAGTGCGCCTGCGGGCACGGCCGGCGATGTACAGATCACCGTGACGACACCGTTCGGCGCGAGCAGCGGCGTGACCTTCACGTACGGCAACGTGCCTGCGATCACCCTGCTCGCTCCAGCGGTCGGTCCGCTCGCCGGCGGCACGAGCGTCATCATCACGGGCACCGACCTCACCGACGCGACCGCCGTGTCCTTCGGCGGCAACGCGGCGACCTCCTTCACGGTCGACAGCGACACGCAGGTAACTGCCGTGTCGCCCGCCGGAACGGGTGCGGTGAACGTCACCGTGACGACGCGCTACGGTACGAGCAACAACCTTGCGTTCGGTTACGGCGACGCGCCAACCATCGTCGGGTTGAACCCCGTGCGCGGCCTCATCGCAGGTGGCAATGCCGTGACCATCACGGGCACGAACTTCACCCCGACCGCGACGGTGCTCTTTGGGACCACGTCGATTTCGAACGCGAGCCTGACGGTCGTGTCGGCTACCGAGATCATCGTGACTGCTCCAGCGGACACCGAAGGTAGCCGGAACGTCAGCGTGACGACGGAGTTCGGCACGAGCAACACCGCCTCGTATACCTATGGCACCGCGCCGACACTGACGAACATCAGTCCGGCAAACGGTCCGTCGGGCGGCGGCACCACGGTTACTCTCACCGGCACGGACCTCAGTGATACGACGGGTGTCACATTCGACGGTACGCCGGTTGCGTTCTTCGCCGTCGATGACGCAAACGTCACCTTCGTCACGCCTGCAGCCACCGCCGGAAGCATCACCGTCGAGCTCACAACGCCCTTTGGCACCGCGAGCAGGTCCTTCACGGCCGTTGACGCCCCTGGCATCACCGCGCTCGATGTCACCGTCGGCCCGACCGCTGGCGGAACCACGGTCGTTATGACCGGCACCAACCTCGCGACGACGACCGGCGTCACCTTCGGCGGCGTGGCTGCGACCGGCCTCATCATTGGCGGCGAGACGTCGATTACCGTAACGACACCCGGGAATACCGCTGGTGACGTCGATGTCGTGATCACCACCGCCGGCGGCTCCGTGACCCTGGCCGGTGGCTTCACCTACGCCGATACACCCAACGTGACGCTCGTGAATCCGAACACCGGCTCTGACGCGGGCGGCGACACGGTGACGCTCACGGGCTCAGGCTTCTTGGGTGTCACTTCGGTCACGTTCGACGGAACGCCCGCGACTAACCTGAACATCGTCGATGACACGACCCTCACGGTGACGACGCCGGCTCACGCTGCGGGGAGCGTGGATGTCGTGGTCACGAACCCCGCGGGGAGCGCAACGGTGATAGGGGGCTACACCTACCTGCCCTGATGACGACGGCCTACGCCAGCAGGGTGCGAAGCGCGATGCTCGAGGCTAAACCTCCCGGCTGAAGGACCTCCCTGCGAGCCAGCCCAATACGGCACCGGCTGGTGCAAGGTAAGGGCTCACCAGCGCAGCGACGGCTCCGGCGAAACCAGCCGCCGCGAACAGACCCATGCCGTGCTGAGGTTTCCTCGCGCCGTAGACAGCACCAGCGAGACCGGCGCCGACGATGAGCGGCACGAGCAAAGGACTCGACGCCGCAAGCGCTACTCCACCGAGCACATAGGCCGTGCCCGCGACTGCGGCGCCACTCCCCACAGCAGCCAGACTCCGGTGCGCCCACGTCGCAGGGAGCTCCGGTAAGGCGACGCGCCCAACGGGTTGCGGCTGCGAGGTGTCTCGCGCATGGAGCGCCGCAGTGTCTTGCAAGCGGGTGAGATTCTCGTCGGCGAAACGCACGGTAATTTCAACGGGCTCCGCGACCGGACCACTCTTGTCCTGAAAGTGGCGCGAGCCGACAGTCAGTCGAGCGAAAGCGGCACCGTCTTCGAAGGTCACCACGGCGTTCGTGGCGACTGCGTCACGGCTGCGGTCGAGCTCGTTACCGCGCGCCTCGGTGTACAAGCGGCGAAGGTCCGCGACCTTTGGGGCGAGCTCGAGTGCCGCGTACCGAATGGCCTCAGTGGGTAGATTGCGTAGACCCAAGAGGGTCGTCTCGGCGCTCCGTAGAGATCCCGGGCCCGACGAAACGGGTGCTGCGTTCACGGTCGTCATCCTTTCGATAGGCGCACGCGTCGCCCATCAGCACGGAGACTATCGGCGTTTGTCAGCTCGCGGTGCCACGATGTCACCCCAAAAACGAGCACCCGCCGGGTCGCTCGGCGGTGAGGACTGCGACGCGGCATCCAGCTGCAAGACCCGTTCAGCCAAACCTGTCGCTGGGCCAAGCTCCGCGGTGCATCCGCCACGAACTGGCCTGGATCGGCGCGGGGACGAGGACCTCGCGGGCGCTGCGATCGAGTGAGACGTTTTCGAGGGCGCCGGTGCTGCTCACGGACGGCGCACGCTGCATGGTGATGAGGCGGCGCAGGTGGTCGGCCGCAGCGACACGGCTCTGTTCGCGAATACTCTTGCCCCACAAGGCCAGGGCACCGATGGCGCCCTTGAGGTCGGCTGAGCGCCAGGCGAGGTGCGTGCTGTAGAGACGTTCGAAGCCCTGCACGAGCGACTGGAGATACACGGGCACCCCTTCGATTGTGCGTCTTCGAGCTTATCGCTTGGCCGAGCGCGACGTTGCGCGTGGCCCACCGCTGCGCGGGCTGACAGCGCGTCCCAGGCGGAGCCGGGCGGCGGCGGGCACGTCTCGAAAGAGCTGGTCGAGCGTTGAGGACAGCGCACGCAGGATGTCCTACAATTTAGCGAGCACCATGAACCTCACGCGCATCGACGACACCATCGCGAAGCTCACACAAAGCGCGAACCCTGAGTCACGCGTCTTGGAGCTCTGGCTCGACACCTCGGTGGCGCGCAACGCGCCTGCCTCACCGTCGGTGTACCTGGTGATGCACACGTTTCGTCCTTCGAGCTCACTCGAGGCCGCAGTCGCCAAGGCCATCCAAACCGATGACCAAGGTTTCGTCGAGGACATCCAGCAAGACGTCTCCGCGCAAGAACGCGTCGAGCTCTTCGACGTCGAGCCCCGTTGGGCGACAGGGGCTGGCTTGTTGGAGGCGGGCGGCTTCACCTCCATCGCGGAGCACCTCACACAGGCAGCGCGCGCCGGTGGCGCTCTCGAGCACTACGCGGCCATCTTTCTATACTGGGTTGGCGGGCTCGAGCAGCTCGCATGGATCAAGGCTCCTTGATTCGCGAAGCGGGGCGCCGCGGCAGCCATCGACACGCGCTGTCGCCCCTCGCCTGTTTCTCCGCCTTGTCGCCATGGCCTTGTCGCGAGCCGTTGCCGCAAGCCCGCCCATCCTGTAGCAGGCGCCAAAACGCTCATGATCACCACCGAAAATCTCGCCCTCTCCTTCGGCAAACGCACCCTCTTCGAGAACGTCACCGTCAAGTTCACGCCCGGTAACTGTTACGGCCTCATCGGCGCCAACGGGGCTGGCAAGTCGACGTTCCTGAAGATCCTGGCCGGCGACATCGAGCCCACCGCAGGCAACGTCTACGTGCCCAAAGGCCTGCGCATCAGCGTCCTTCGCCAAGATCACTTCGCCTTCGACGAGAGCACCGCGCTCGATACCGTCATCATTGGCCACAAGCACCTCTACGAGGTGATGCGCGCCAAAGAAGCTCTCTACGCCAAGCCCGACTTCAACGACGAAGACGGCATGCGCGTCTCCGAGCTCGAGTCCGAGTTCACGGACCTTGGCGGCTGGGATGCAGAGACGAACGCCGCGCAGCTCTTGAGTAGCCTCGACATCCCCGTCGAGAAGCACGCGCTCAAGATGAAGGAGCTCTCGGGTAGCGAGAAGGTGCGTGTCCTCCTCGCGCAAGCGCTGTTCGGTGACCCCGAAATCTTGCTGATGGACGAGCCGACGAACCATCTCGACGTCGGCTCCATCCTCTGGCTCGAGGAGTTCTTGGCCGAGTTCAAGAACACCGTCGTCGTCGTCTCGCACGACCGTCACTTCTTGAACAACGTCTGCACACACATCGCCGACATCGACTTCCAAAAGGTGCAGCTCTACACCGGCAACTACGCCTTCTGGAAAGAGTCGAGCGAGCTTGCGCTCAAGCAAGCGCACGACAAGAACAAGAAGACCGCAGACAAGATCAAAGAGTTGCAGGAGTTCGTGCGTCGCTTCAGCGCCAACGCCTCGAAGTCCGCTCAAGCGACCTCGCGCAAGAAGGTCTTGGAGAAGCTCGACCTCACCGAGATCAAGCCGTCGTCGCGCAAGTATCCGCACATCGTCTTCAGAGACACCCGCGAGCTCGGCAAAGACGTGTTGACCGTGCGCGGCCTCGCAAAGACCCAGGAGACGCAGCTCTTCTCCGACGTCTCGTTCATGGTCGGCCGCGGCGACAAGGTCGCTGTCGTTGGCGACGACCCGTCGGTATCGATGTTATTGCGGACACTCGCGGGTGAAGAGAAACCCGACGCGGGCGAGGTCGCCTGGGGTCAGTCCGTCGCGCTCGGTTACTTGCCGAGCGACAACGCCAATTACTTCAAGTCGCAGTTGAACCTTGTGGATTGGCTGCGTCAGTATTCGCCCGAAGACCAAAGCGAGAACTTCATCCGCACGTACCTCGGACGCATGCTCTTCTCGGGAGAAGAGTCGCAGAAGTCGGTTTCGGTGTTGTCGGGTGGCGAGCGCGTTCGCTGCTTGCTCGCCAAGATGATGCTGTTGCGCCCGAACGTGCTCATCCTCGACCAGCCAACGAACCACCTCGACCTCGAGTCGATCACGGCGTTGAACGAAGGGCTGGTCGACTTCCAGGGCACGCTCATCTTCGGGTCGCATGACGTCGAGTTCGCGCAGACCTTGGCGACGCGGGTGGTGGTGGTGACGCCGACGACGCTCAGCGACTTGCCCATGACGTATGACGAGTACCTGGCGCGGCAAGCTCACACGCATCCGCCGGGGCAAGCCCGAGCCTCCTGAGCGGCGCGTCGCACCTGGAGGCCCGGCCGGGTGCCACCATGTCATGCCCATCCCAAACCAGCGCTCTCGGCGCGACGCTATGTAGACGTTGCGAGGAACACCCATGGGCGCATGCAGCCTTGACCCGACCGCGGCTACCGTCGACAGCGTCATCCGCGAATACATGGCGGAGCATCCGAACGCTGATCGCGACGCGGTGCGGCAGGCCGCGATTGCCCTGGATGAAAACTGCAGCGGCTACATCCATAGCTGTGAGCTCTTGAAAGCGCCTTTCCTGGGCGAAGGGATGACGTCCCATCTGAGGCGTTTCCTGGGAGATCGCGGGGTTCTTGGCTTTACACCGAATGGTCTCGACTACGGGCAAGAGACCAACACGAACCGTTGCGAGATGCTGCTGAGCAGCGCCCGGCCCGCAGGCCTCGCGCGCCCTACCGTGAGCGGCGTCAGGCTCCGATCGTCAGCCGCCTAGACGCTCCTCGCGCGCCCGATGCGGGTGGGCTCGTAGCCGAGCCGAGGAGTCCTGGCCACGCCAACCATGCACGACCTCGACACACTCCGCGCTGACCTCATCACCCGATGGACACGCGCTTTCGATCGCGTGGCCGAAGTCATGCGCGAGCCAGTCGACGCGGTCGACACCGTCTACACCGTGTATCCGGCCTTTCCACTCGAAAACTTTACCGCAACGAAGTTCAAGCCTGGTGCGCGTCTCTCGCGCACTCCAAGCAAAGACGGGGATGACTACAAGTTTCGCCTGGACGCGCGCGGCCGCCCACTGCAGGTCCGCTTCTCGCACACGGTCAATGGCTTCGACTGGCAGGGCATCTATCTCTACGGGACCCACGACGTCGAGTACATCGAGGTCTGTCTGCAGACGGGCGTTCCAAGTGTCTACAACCGACTCGCGTTGAAGGATGGGCTCGTCGTGTCGGAGCAACGCTTCCTGGTCAACGGCGGTGCCGGTGCTTTGTCATCGCGGACGTCCCCCGACCTGCCGCGGCGCATCCTCGATACCCCGGAGGCCTACGCGTTGTACCTGGTGCAGTACGATGTCCAGCGCGGAATCACCGTCGCAGCTGTGGAACATCACGAGGTCGGCGGCGAGACGCACAGACCAACGCTCACCTACGAGTACGATGCAGCTGGCTCGCTCCAGCGGATTGTCCAGCACTGGCCGGACGAAACCCGGACGCTGTTCGCCGCAAAGACAAAGACGACAACCAAGAGCCTCGCGGAAGACCTGAGCGCGCGCATCGCCACCGCCGTGCTGACACGGCTTGCGACGTTACCGTCCACGCCGCGCCTCCAGGCCCTCGAACTAAGCTACCGCGAGCACGACAGCCCCATCCCCATGCTCGTGCCGCTCACCGAGGCAGACCAAGTTGACTCCCTCGCGCTGTCAGCGAACGTCGCAGGGGGTCGATGGCTAAAGCTCGACGACGAGAGCTTCGCACCCGCCATCACCGAATTCACCGCCCGCGCTGAAGCGAGCGACAACGGAGCCGTGGGGAAGATGCTCCGAGCCGCGGCTCTGCGCATCACCAAGAAAGCACGCGCCGAGCTGCCGGTCGCCCCGACGTTCGTTGCCTTCGCGATCGATTGGGAGCTCGAGGGCGATGAGCTCGCCAAGATCCTCAAGCAATGCGGAGCCGACGCTAACCAGCTCAAGGCTTGGCGAAAGCTCGGCTGGCTTTAGGTGCACGAGGTCACCGTTCGAGCTTGTTCCAACTCGCCCCGAACGCGGGTCCCGTCCAGCCGTAGCTCACGGCCAGCCTGGTGCGCGTCTGGACACGCAGCTTGTCGCCGGCGCGTACGGGCGAGCTTGCGCTGAAGTAGAAGACCTCGAGGGTGTCCTTGGCTTTCGCTTCTGGCTTCGGCAGCTCTTTGACGACCACGACGTCCACGCCCTCTTCGATAAGCTCGACCGTTTCGGCGGACATCACCTTCAACGTGACCTCGGCGAACTGCTCGAGTGAGCTGGTTGTGTCGCTGGTGCCGATCTCGCGAGCGACTTGCTCGACCTTCACGACGACTCCGATGAGCCGCCTGTAGGAGTTGGGGCCGACGATGGGAACGGGAGCCGAAGCTAAGGCTGTGACGCTGACGAGCATCGCGATGACGATGCACCAAGTGGGTCGGGTCATAGCTCGACTCTAGCGTGCGGGCGAAAACCGCGCTCAACCAAAAACGCCCTCGCTGGCAATCTGGATGACAACGAGGCTCGCCGCCGTCTCCAGCTCGAGTCGGCCTCGCATGTTCGCGTGCAGGCGGCCGTCGATGCGCGCGCGGCCCGTGATGAGCTCCCAAGGGCGCGGCGAGAGCGCGGTATTTCAAGCGGAACTTTTGCCAAGCCTCGGCGGGCAACGCCACACGAACGTGCGACGGCTCACATGCGAGGGCCTCCGCGGCGAGGTCGCGAATCGCCTCGTGTGCAACACAGCAGACCCACCTGGCGCTCACGATCCGCACAACTGGCGCTGCCTGGAGGCCGATAGATGAGCACCGCCAGAGGACCAACGATGAACGACATCAATCGTCTCGCAAGCAGTAGCAACGTCCGTACGAACGTCTATCCAAGCTCGCAGGTGTCGCCTGCGGCTGCTCCGTTCATCACGCTGGTGAATCAACTCTTCGGCAGCAAGGGCCCACTCGCGAGCTACCGCCTTCAGAGCATCGAGCTCAACGGGAGCGAGTTCACCATCGGCGTCGCCGGCGCCTGGCGTCCGGAGGTGTCGAAGGCCATCGCCGCGACCATCAAGCGCTTCGCGGAGGGCGACGTCAACACGCAAGGTTGGACCTTCAAGGTCACCGACACCTCGAACGAAGAGCTGCCACGAGGCTAGCCCCGCCGCATACGGGCGAGTCGTTCACCGGGCAGCCGAAGGTACCTGTGCAGCTCACGATCTATGTGGGTGACGCCTGCAACGGCAGGCTTCCGCCCTTTGTCGACGTACCTGTTCCGGTGATGTCGAAGAAAATGGTCGAGATCTTGCGCTCGGCGGGTGTGCAGAACCTCGAGACCTTTCCGGCAGTCATTCATGACCAGAACACTGGGACGGCGTACGACTCGCACATTGCCTACAACATCGTCGGCCTGGTCGCTGCGGCGGACAATAAGCGCACGAAGAGAGCCAAGGGCTCGAAACGCCGCATGCTCGATGCCGATATCGACAGCCTCGCGATCGACGAGACGAAGCCGGGAGCACTGAAGCTCTTTCGCCTCGCGGAATCCGTGAACGGCATCGTGGTTCACCGTACGATCTGTGAGGCGCTTGAGAAGGCCGCAATCGCTGGCCTTACGTTCTTGCCGCCCGACGACTGGATCGGCTGAGGCCTCGTTTTCCGCCTCACGGGTCGTCAAGCGACTCCTCGGCGATAAATCGCACGCGCGGCGGGCCAGGCGTCCCAGGGCCGCCCCCTGGCGACGCGCCGTCCAAAAAAAACCCCGGGCCGAACCTGAGCTCGACCCGGGGCTTCGATTGCAAAAACGGACTCGTTACTCGTTGACCGCGATGCCCGGCAGGTTCGCGAGGAGCGGTCCTTCGCGATCCTCCAGCGTCATCTCGTACTCCTCGTCTTCCTCGAGGAGCTCCGGATCGACGGTGGCGTTCAGCATCGAGTAGCCGGTCATACCCGTACCAGCCGGGATGAGGCGGCCCATGATGACGTTCTCCTTGAGGCCGCGCAGGTTGTCGACGCGGCCGGCCAGCGCCGCCTCGGTCAACACCTTCGTGGTCTCCTGGAACGACGACGCCGAGATGAACGACTCGGTCGACAGCGACGCCTTCGTGATGCCGAGCAACATCGGCTCGCCCTGTGCCGGGCGGCCGCCGTTGTTCATGGCGCGCTCGTTCTCGAGCTCGAACTCGGTCTTCTCGACCTGCTCGTCGATGAGGAACGTCGTGTCACCGACGTCCTTCACACGCACGCGGCGGAGCATCTGACGGCAAATGCACTCGATGTGCTTGTCGTTAATGCGGACGCCTTGCAGACGGTAAACTTCCTGGATCTCGTCGACCAGGTAGCGACCGAGCATCTTCTCGCCCATGACGCGCAGGATGTCGTGGGGGTTCGCCGGACCGTCCATCAAGGCATCGCCCGCTTTGACGCGGTCGTTCTCTTGAACGGTCAGGTGGCGACCCTTCGGCACCAGGTACTCCATCGGCTCGCCGACGTCCGGCACCACGATGATCTTGCGCTTGCCCTTCGTGTCCTTACCGAACTGAACGGCGCCGTCGATCTCGCTGATGACTGCGTGGTCTTTCGGCTTGCGGGCCTCGAAGAGCTCGGCAACGCGGGGCAGACCGCCCGTGATGTCCTTGTCCTTCGTGGTCTCGCGCGGGATACGCGCGATGACGTCGCCCGGCTCGACCTTGTCGCCTTCCGCGATGGCGATGTTCGCGCCGACCGGCAGGAAGTAACGCGCCTGGTTGTCCGAGTTCGGCAAGCGAACCGTGTCGCCCTTGGCATCTTTGATCGTCAAACGCGGACGCGTGTCCTTGTCCTTCGACTCGACGATGCGCTTACGCGACAGACCCGTCACTTCGTCGAGCGTCTCGTTCATCGTGACGCCTTCGATGACGTCGCCGAACTTCACGACACCGCTGACCTCGGTGAGAATCGGAACCGCGAAGGGATCCCACTCAGCGATCATCTCGCCGGCCTTCACCTTGTGGCCTTCCGGACCAACGAGGCGAGCACCGTAGTTGACGCTATAGCGCTCACGTTCGCGACCGCCCTCGTCCACCAACGCCACTTCACCGTTACGGTTCATGACGACGATGGTGCCGTCGGCCTTCTTGACCGTGTTCAAGCCGATGTACTTCAAGACGCCCGCGGCGCGAGCTTCCAAAGCCGACTGAACAGCACGACCCGACGCGATACCACCGATGTGGAACGTACGCATCGTGAGCTGCGTACCAGGCTCACCGATGGACTGAGCAGCGATGACGCCAACAGCCTCACCCATGTTGACCTTGTGACCACGCGCGAGGTCGCGGCCATAGCAGGCCATGCAGATGCCGCGCTTGGTCTGGCAGGTCATCGGTGAACGCACGCGAACCTTACGGATCGGCGAGTCATTGATGATGGTGACCTTGGCCTCGTCGATCTCCTCACCAGCGGTCACGATCACTTGATCGGTGTGCGGGTGGGTGATGTCCTCGAGCGCGACGCGACCCAAGATGCGGTCACCCAAAGGCTCGATGATCTCACCGGCTTCGACGAGCGCTTCGATCTCGATGCCGTCCAGCGTGCCGCAATCGAACTCGGTGACGACCGTGTCCTGCGCGACGTCGACGAGACGACGGGTCAAGTAACCCGAGTTCGCGGTCTTGAGCGCGGTATCCGCGAGGCCCTTACGAGCGCCGTGCGTCGAGGTGAAGTACTCGAGAACCGACAGACCCTCGCGGAAGTTCGCGGTGATCGGCGTTTCGATGATTTCACCCGACGGCTTGGCCATGAGGCCGCGCATACCGGCGAGCTGCTTGATCTGCTGGCGCGAACCACGAGCACCAGAGTCCGCCATGATGAAGATCGGGTTGAACGAGGGCATACGGCGCGACTCGCCCGACTCGCTCTTCACGTCCTCGGAAGCGATCTCGTTCATGAGCTCGCCTTCGAGGTCTTCAGCAACGCGCGACCAGATGTCGATGACCTTGTTGTAGCGCTCACCGTCGGTGATGAGACCTTCGGTGTACTGGTTCTCGATCTCTTGAACCTGGTCCTGGGCCGCTTTGACGAACGCGTCCTTCTTGGCCGGGATCTGCATGTCGAAGATGCTGACCGAGATGCCCGCCTTCGTCGCGTTGGTGTAACCCAGCGTGCGCAGGTGGTCGGCGAGCAAGACCGTCGCCTTCTGACCGCCGCGGCGGTAGCAGTTGTCGATCAACGCACCCAAGGCCTTCTTGTCCATGACCTTGTTCACGTACGAGAACGCGAGGTCCTTCGGCACCACCTCGTACATCAAGACGCGACCGACCGTGGTCTTCTCGCGCTTGCCATTGATGCGGCACTCGACAGCGGCCTGCAGGTCGACCGCGCCATGGTCGTACGCGGCGCGCAGCTCGTCCATCGAGCCGAACTTCATGCCCTCGCCCTTTGCGAAAGCACGCTCGCGGGTCATGTAGTAGCAGCCGAGGACGATGTCCTGCGACGGAACGATGATCGGGCGACCGTTCGCTGGCGACAGGATGTTGTTCGTCGACATCATCAAGACGCGCGCTTCGAGCTGAGCTTCGACGCTCAAGGGCACGTGCACGGCCATCTGGTCACCGTCGAAGTCCGCGTTGAAGGCGGTGCAAACCAGCGGATGCAGCTGGATGGCCTTGCCTTCGATGAGCACGGGCTCGAACGCCTGGATACCAAGACGGTGCAGCGTCGGCGCGCGGTTCAACAGAACCGGATGCTCACGGATGACCTCGTCGAGGATGTCCCAGACCTCGGGCTTCTCCTTCTCGACCATCTTCTTGGCGGACTTGATGGTGGTGACGTACCCGCGCTCTTCGAGCTTGTTGTAGATGAACGGTTTGAAGAGTTCGAGGGCCATGACCTTCGGCAAGCCGCACTGATGGAGCTTGAGCTCCGGACCGACGACGATGACCGAACGGCCAGAGTAGTCGACGCGCTTACCGAGCAAGTTCTGGCGGAAGCGGCCCTGCTTGCCCTTGATCATGTCGGAGAGCGACTTGAGTGGACGCTTGTTCGGACCCGTGATGGTCTTGCCACGACGTCCGTTATCGAAGAGCGCATCGACCGCTTCTTGAAGCATGCGCTTCTCGTTACGGATGATGATCTCGGGAGCGTTGAGTTCCTGCAGGCGCTTCAGACGGTTGTTACGGTTGATGACGCGACGATAAAGGTCGTTCAAGTCCGACGTCGCGAAGCGGCCGCCGTCGAGCGGAACGAGCGGGCGCAGGTCGGGCGGCAACACCGGGATGACCTCGAGCATGAGCCACTCGGGGCGGTTCGTCGAATCACGGAGAGCCTCCGCGACCTTCAAACGCTTCGAGTACTTCTTGCGCTTGGCCTCCGACGACGTCTGCACCATCTCCTCGCGGAGGGTCTTGCAGGTCGACTCGAGGTCGATGCCCTTGAGCAGGTCGCGGATGGCCTCGCCACCCATGGCGGCGACGAAGGTCTCGGGGCCGTGGGTCTCGATGGCCGCGTTGTACTCGTCTTCGGTGAGCAGCTGGCCCTTCTTCATCTCGGCGACGCCCATCGGGTCCAGGACCACATAGGCTTCGCAATAGAGAACCTTCTCGAGCTCCTTGAGCGACATGTCGAGCAGCGCGCCGATACGCGACGGCAGCGAGCGCAAGAACCAGATGTGAGCGACCGGGGTGGCCAGGTTGATGTGGCCAAGGCGCTCACGACGGACCTTCGACTGGATGACTTCGACGCCGCACTTCTCGCAGACGATGCCGCGGTGCTTCATGCGCTTGTACTTGCCGCACAAGCACTCGTAGTCCTTGATGGGCCCGAAGATCTTCGCGCAGAACAAGCCGTCTCGCTCGGGCTTGAACGTACGGTAGTTGATCGTCTCCGGCTTCTTCACTTCACCGTGCGACCACTCCCGGATCTTCTCGGGCGACGCCATCGACACGCGAATGGCGTTGAAATTCTCTGGGTCTTTCGGCTTCTCGAAGAACGAAAAAATATCCTTCACGTTCTACACTCCGCTCAAGGCTTTGAAACGTTTCGATTCGATTGGGGAAAAGTGGGCGGTCCGCTCGAGCAGACCGCCCCAGTCGCTTTAGTTGAAGTTGTTGTTGCTCATGGGGCCTGCGCCACCACCGCCGCCCCCACCCCCGCCGTCGAGGCTGATGGGGTTGCCGTCTTCGACGAGCTCGACGTCCAAGCAGAGAGCCTGGAGCTCCTTCATCAAGACCTTGAACGACTCCGGCACACCGCTTTCGAGGACGTTCTCGCCCTTCACGATGGCTTCGTACATGCGCGTACGGCCGGTGACGTCGTCGGACTTGACGGTGAGGAACTCTTGCAGCGCGTAGGCCGCGCCGTAGGCTTCCATCGCCCAGACTTCCATTTCGCCGAGACGCTGACCGCCGAACTGCGCCTTACCACCCAACGGCTGCTGGGTGACGAGCGAGTACGGACCGATCGAACGAGCGTGGATCTTGTCGTCGACCAAGTGGTGCAACTTCAGCATGTACATGATGCCGATGGTGACTTCTTGGTCGAAGGGCTCCGAGGTGCGGCCGTCAAACAACGTGGTCTGACCACGCAGCGACAAGCCGGCGCTCTCGAGAACTTCCTTGATCTCTGTTTCCGCGGCGCCTTCGAAGACCGGCGAGGCGAAGTGGATACCGTCCTTCACCTTGTGGATGAGCTTGCGGGTCTCTTCGTCCGACAGCTTGTCGATGAACGACTCCGCCTCGGTCTTCTCGAAGTGCTTCTTGAGCTCCTTCTTGAGCTTGTCGGTCGACCAGTTCTGGTCGACGAACGACTGCAGCCTGCGACCAATGGTACGCGCGCCCCAGCCCAAGTGAACCTCGAGGATCTGTCCGACGTTCATACGTGACGGAACGCCGAGCGGATTGAGCACGATGTCGACCGGCGAGCCATCCGCCGTGTACGGCATGTCCTCGATCGGCAAGATGCGCGAGATGACACCCTTGTTGCCGTGGCGACCGGCCATCTTATCGCCGACCTGCAGCTTGCGCTTGATGGCGACGTAGACCTTCACCATCTTGATGACGCCCGGAGCCAGCTCGTCACCCTTCTTCAGGCGCGCGATCTTGTCACCAAAGGTCATCTTGATGAGCGCGATGCGCTCTTCGACCGAGGCGAGCATCGCCTGGACGCGCTCTTGCGTGCCCTTATCGGTCTCGAGCTCACCCAGATACTTGTCGCGCAGCTGCTCGACCATATCCTCGGTGATGGCGTCGCCCTTGTTGACGAGCACCGTGCCGGCGTCGTCGACCAAGCGATTGCCAGCCTTCTTGCCCTTCAGAATCGAGGCGATTTTGCGGCGAGCGCTCTCTTTGACGATCTTGATCTCGTCGTTCTGATCCTTGAGGAGACGCGCTTCCTCTTCGTCCTCGATCTGCTGCGCACGCTCGTCCTTGTCGATGCCCTTACGCGCGAAGACCTGAGCGCCGATGACCGTACCCACGACGCCCGGCGGCACGCGGAGCGAAGTGTCACGCACGTCGCCGGCCTTCTCACCGAAGATGGCGCGGAGGAGCTTCTCTTCCGGCGACAGCTGGGTCTCACCCTTCGGCGTGATCTTGCCGACGAGGATGTCGCCCGACTTCACTTCGGCGCCGATGCGGATGATGCCCGCCTCGTCGAGGTCCTTTAGGGCCTCTTCACCGACGTTCGGGATGTCGCGGGTGATTTCCTCTTTGCCGAGCTTGGTGTCACGCGCGATGCACTCGAACTCTTCGATGTGCACCGAGGTGTACATGTCCTCTTTGACGACGCGCTCGGAGATGAGGATCGAGTCCTCGAAGTTGTAACCCTGCCACGGCATGAACGCGACGAGCAGGTTACGACCCAACGCTAACTCACCGTGGTCGGTCGCAGGACCGTCCGCGATAACGTCACCCTTCTTCACGCGGTCGCCACGGCGGACGATCGGCTTCTGGTTCAAGCAGGTGTTCTGATTCGAACGCTGGTACTTGAGCAGATTGTAGATATCGACTTCGGCGGCAACGTCGGTCGAGCCTTCGTCGGTATCGGCCTTGATGACGACGCGGGTGGCATCGACGGCATCCACGGTACCATCTCGCTTGGCGATGATGGTGACGCCCGAGTCACGCGCGACGTTCTTCTCCATACCGGTACCAACGAGCGGCGCCTCCGTCCGCAGGAGCGGAACGGCCTGGCGTTGCATGTTGGAGCCCATGAGGGCGCGGTTCGCGTCGTCGTTCTCGAGGAACGGGATGAGCGAGGTCGCGACCGAGACGAGCTGCTTGGGCGAGACGTCCATCAGCGTGATTTCCTCAGGACGCGCCATGAGGTACTCACCGCCGCGACGGCAGGCGACCAAAGCCTGCTTGAAGGCACCGTTCTTGTCGAGCTCGGCGTTCGCCTGCGCGATCAAGTGCTGCTCTTCCTGGAGCGCCGAGTAGAACTCGACGTTACCGACGACCTTACCGTCTTGCACCTTGCGGTACGGCGTCTCGACGAAGCCATACTCGTTGACGCGGGCGTAGGTCGACAACGACGCGATGAGACCGATGTTCGGACCTTCGGGCGTCTCGATGGGGCAGATACGACCGTAGTGCGTCGGGTGAACGTCACGGACTTCGAAGCCGGCGCGCTCGCGGGTCAAACCACCCGGTCCAAGTGCCGACAGACGACGCTTGTGCGTGACTTCCGACAGCGGGTTCGTCTGGTCCATGAACTGCGACAGCTGGGAGCTGCCGAAGAACTCTTTGATGACCGCTGAAACGGGCTTCGCGTTGATGAGATCGTGCGGCATGAGCGTCTCGATCTCTTGCAAGCTCATACGCTCGCGGATCGCGCGCTCCATGCGGACGAGGCCGACGCGGAACTGGTTCTCGAGGAGCTCGCCGACCGAACGAACGCGGCGGTTACCCAAGTGGTCGATGTCGTCGACACTGCCCTTGCCGTTCTTCAAGTCGAGCAAGTAGCGGACGACCTCGAGGATATCCTTCTTGGTGAGGACGGTGTTGCTGACCGGCTCGTCGAGACCGAACTTGTGGTTCAACTTCAGGCGGCCGACCTTCGAGAGGTCGTAGCGCTCGGCGTTGAAGAACAAGTTGTTGAATAAAGTGCGCGCGGTGTCGAGAGTTGGCGGATCGCCCGGGCGCAGACGACGGTAGATTTCGAGGATGCTGTCGTCCTCGGTCTCGACCTTGTCGACCACCAGAGTGTCGCGCAGGTAGCTGCCAACGTTCAGACCATCGATGAACAGCGTCTTGATGGATTTGACGCCGCCCTCCATGAGCTGCTTGAGCTTGTCCTCGGTGATCTTCTCGTTGATGGCGAGCAAGACTTCGCCGGTCGACTCGTCGACGACGTCGTCCGCTGAAACGGCCCCGATCACATCCTCTTCCTCGATCTGGAAGCGGCTGATCTTCAGCTCTTGCATGCGCTTGATGGCGCCGCGCGTGAACTTGCGGTTCTTGCGAACGATGGCTTCGCCGCTCTTGGGCTCTTTGATGTCGCGCGTAGCGCGCTGACCCAAGAGGAGCTCGACGTCGACCGACTTCTCGAACTTCGCTTCGCCCTCTTTGGCGTCGAGGAAGTAGATGGTCTCGGTGTTGTAGTAGTACTCGAGCAACTGCTTGGTGCTGTAACCCAAGGCCTTGAGCAGCACCGTGGCGGGGAGCTTGCGGCGACGGTCGATGCGGACATGCAAGATGTCCTTGGTGTCGAACTCGAAGTCGAGCCAGCTACCGCGGTTCGGGATGATTCGGGCGCTGTGCAGGAGCTTGCCGGTCGCAGCGGTCTTCGACTTGTCCTGATTGACGAAGAAGAAGGCACCAGGCGAGCGGTGCAGCTGCGAGACGATGACGCGTTCGGTGCCGTTGATGATGAACGTGCCGTGCTCGGTCATCAGCGGGATTTCGCCGAAGTACACATCCTGCTCTTTTACGGAGCGAATGCTCTGCTGACCGGTAACTTCGTCCTTCTCCCAGACGATAAGACGAATGCTGACCTTCATCGGGGCCGCATAGGTCATGCCGCGCGAGTGGCACTCGTCGACGTCGTACTTGGGGGCATCGATTTCGTACTTCACGAAGTCGAGCGACGCGCTGTCGTTGAAGTCCTTGATGGGGAAGACGCGCTTGAAGACCGCCTGCAAGCCCACGTCCTCACGCTTCATCGGGTCCACACCAAGCTGCAGGAACTTGTCGTAGCTGCGCTTCTGGATCTCGATGAGGTTGGGAATGTCTAGGAGGCTGCTGATCTTGGCGAAGGACTTACGAACGCGGAAGTTGTCTTGAATCAGAGATGCCATCTAAGAAACGCTCCACCGGCCTTGGTTACGCGCGCCTGGTTTGGCGCCGCGCTTGGCGTATTCGCAGCAACGTTTTGTGAGCCCACCGATTACGGAAACAATTGGCTCTCGAACGCTAATCGCGCGGGCCCTACTACGCGTGACCTGCCTCAATGGCAAGGTGACGCAAGCAGAAATTCGCGTAAAAAATGCGTTTCCGATCCAACTGCCGTACCTGGGGGCCACCACTGGAGCATTCAACGGGTCTCGTCGCTATAAACCCGATTGAACGTCGCCCGGCCCCGTCCGGCTCCCGCCGAGAAGCGGGCAACGAACAGGTAACTCACTCGACGATCACTACGATGCCGCCTGACTCGATTGCCTGCGCTTTAGGGCCTTGGGGGGCTTTGGGGCGCAAAAAGGGATAGCCCGCCAATGCACCTGCCGCCTTCGTCGACCCGTTTCGATCGACTTCGCGTTGGTGCCCTGGCGGGCGACCCCTGGTTTTCGAATCGGAGCGCAAGATACACATGATTTGGCGGGATGCAAGAAGAAAAGTTGGAAGCGACGCGTGAACGGCTGACGCAGCGGATGTTGAGCAGGTTTTCGCGGGGCGTGATTTACATAAAGACACCATGAGTAACACCACCATCCCGCAGAATCTCCCCGCCCAAGCCAACCAGACCCAGAACAGCGGCAACGTTGACAACCGCACCGCCCAGAAAGGTCCTGACCTTAGCGATGCCTCGAGTCACGAGCTGGGTGCGGCACGCGCCATGCTCGCGACCGGCCGTGGCAACGCTCTCGAAGACCCAGCGGTGCGCGCCATGCTCCTCGCCTACAAGGACGCAATCGCGCGCAACGGCTAGACGCAAGACAGCAGGTGAAGCGTCCACCAGCATCAGCGGTCCCGAGACGGCCGGTCGTTTGCTCGCGCGCGTAGAGCTGAGATAGTCGCTGGCCATGACAGAGCGTGCGAGTGAGACTGCTGTGCTGACGGCTTTGGCGCGCGCGTCGGCGGCGATCGATGCGCGTTTTCCCGAGCCTGGCCCCGACGCGCTCGTTTTCAAGCTCCTGCCGCCCTACGCCCGGCGTCGCACTTGGCCCGTCATCCGCTCGCTCGCCCGCTGGTCCATGGTTCGCCGCATGCCTGGCGCCTACGGGTTCATCTACGCGCGCACGCGTGTCATCGACGAGCACGTCCGCCAAGCCATCGCCGAAGGCGCAACGCAGCTCGTCGTCATCGGCGCCGGGCTCGATACACGCGCACTGCGCTTGGCTAAACCAGACGTCACCGTCTTCGAGGTCGACCAGGTCCTCACCCAGGCCTTCAAGCGCGAACGCCTGGTCGCGGCCAAGCTCGACCCTACGAGCCACGGCACCCAATACGTCTCTTTCGACTTCAATCGCGGAAGGCTCGCCGACGCTCTCGCGCAGCAAGGCTTCAAGCGCGAAGCACGCACTTGCGTCATCGCCGAGGGCTTCACCTACTACGTCAAACCGCCAGCCATCTACGCCCTATTGGGCTTCGTCGCTGGCGAATGCACGCACGGGTCGAGCATCGTCTTCGACTACATCGACGCCGCTACAGCGGACGGCACGACGAAAGACCGCGAGGCCAAGAGAACACGCAAGTCGGTGGCCAAGCGCGGCGAGCCCTTCCAGTTTGGCATCCACTTCGGGTCACTCACGGAGCATCTCGAGCCCATGGGGCTCACGGTCATCCGCGACTACCACGCCGATGAGCTCGAACAGGCCTACGCCATTCCGGTGGCGCGTCATCCGTCGCTTCACATCGGCAAGTTCTACGGCCTTTGCGTCGCGCGACGCTAAACAGCGCTCTTCGACGACGGTAGAAACCACCCGCACCTCAAGGGTTGGTGGCTCCGATGCTGTAGCAGGCAGATGCGCTGCACGTTCGCGCCGCACCTTCGATGTCGAAAACGACCGAACCAAACTGGGCAGCGCGGGTATCGACTCCGCCATCGCGAACAGGCGAGGGCGACGCGCTGGTTGGTGCCAGAGTCACATCGAGTACCAAGTCGTCGAACGACCAGAGCTCACTCGAAGAGGGGCCGCTCACGTTGCCCGAACACAGCGGCCAGGCGACGGGTTCGACCGGCGGTGGAGGCTGCACGAAGGCAGGGCACGTTAGCAGCTCAGCGTTAATAGCCGACCCCGACGGAGTCACGAAGGCGTATTGGGCCCCGGCCACTGCGTTGGAGGAGATCGCCGCGATGTTGGCGTGCGGCCACCTCCCAACGGAGACACCACGAGTCGTACTGGGGGTTGGGAGCGCATCGAAGCCCAGCAAGTTGTTGACAGCGTACATCGTTGCGAGTCGTCCGCTGATTGCGACCCCCGTCCCGTCGCGGGTCGCACGCAGAACGGACGTGTTGTTGACGACGGCGGCCGCAGAGATCTGGTCGGTTTCGAGTGACGACGTCACGCGAATTCCGTAACTGACGTCGGCGACGAGGCCCACGGCACCCGAAGGCTCAACCCCAAGCGTGACGGCGTTGTTGGTGACGAACAGGGGGATCTGGTTCGCGTACGTGACGTCAACGCCAACGAGCTCGAGGAGGTCGGTATAAGCCTCTGCTTGGGAAAAGGCGGCCAATGAGATGAAGTTTGCCTCGAGGTTGTAGGTGTCGCTGCCAACGAGCGTGGTCGGATCGATGACCACGATCCCAGCGCTGAAGTTGCGTGTGAGTCCGTAGACGTCGTTCGTCGTGGTTGGGAGCAATGACGCGGTGATCACGTTGCGAGCGACCACCCCCGTTCCCCCAGTGAGAACCATGCCGCGAAAGCCAGGTGTGTTGTGGCCGGTGACCACGTTGCGTCGGATGGACCGCAGGCGTTGGCAACACTCCGCGACAATCCCGGTTCCGCGGCCGTTGCTCATCGCGACGGTGTTGTCGACGATGGTCGAGGTCTCGAGGTCGATGAGGTCGGCGGCCGCGCTTCCTGACACTTGGATACCCACGCCCGCCGTCGTGACCGAGATTTGATTGCTGGCGATCTGGGACACGGCGCCGTCGACGAGGATACCGACGCGGCTCGCAACGATCGGCGACGGCACAATCGTAACCACGTTATCCCGCAACACAACGTTCGTCTCGCGTACGCGAATACCCGCGCGGTCGCTCGTCACCTGATTGCCCTCCAGCACGAAGGGCAAGTCGGAGGCGGAGAAGCGTGCCTCGATACGCACAGCTGCGGTGGTAGAGTTCCCCGAGGGTGGCGGCTCGATCGCGAAGTTCTCGAAGCGGTTGTTGGTCACTTCGATGGTTTCGTCCCCGTACAGCACGAACAACGCGGATGACCCCTCAGTGCCGGCGCCGCGGACCGTGAAGCCCTTCATCTCAACGCGTGCGGGTCCCCCGACGCCGCCGCTCGCGACAACCGTGACCGGGGAGGTGCCTTGAATGATCGTCGGGTACGCGACCGGGTCGTTTGCGCCGAAGTCCTCCGCGTAGCCACCAAACAGCGATATCCCTTGCGAGAGAAGCACCGTCTCGGTGTAAGCCCTCTCTTGACCGCGTCCCGCCACCCGCACCTCCGAGCGGCCCAGAGCAAGCGCCCGGGCCAACCCGCCGTTAATCGTGCGCTTTGGAGACGATCGATTACCGACTGTGTCGTCGTCGGCGCACACCTCGAGCCCGCCGGCGCACGCCACATAGACTGCGTCGTCGAGCGCATGCAGAGTCATGGTCGCGTAGCGACCTGGTTCGGTGATGTCAGCGCGCAAGCGCAAGTAATGTGTCACGGGCTCCGAGGCAGCGAAGGACACGTCGGTCCGGCCGGGTTCGAGCAAGAACGGGCTGCCGCCAATGAGCGTCGCGAAGTCTGAGGTCGTGCTCACGTCGAGAAAATAAGTCGAAGCGCCCCGCACTGGTCGCCACGCGACCAAGACCTGGCCAACGTCAACGACTGACTGGTCGGACGGCGTGAGAAACGACGGAGGCTCGCGTTCAATGGCAGCGCTCTCCTGCACACATCGACCCGCGCCGACGTCGCACGTGCTCCCGCGAGGACATCGGCCCTCGGCGCCGCAGACGACCACGGTGTCAGGCGACCACGGCGGGAGGTCCGCCTGGCAAGCCACGCTGCCTAGCAGCGCGACGTTGAACCACACGTTGCGTCGGAGTAGCGCCACGACACGACCACGTTACACCCGCGCCCATTCTGAACGCGAATGCTGAGGGCGGGGGGCAGCACCGCCTCTGCAACGGCCACGACGTTTTCACACGCGGCGACCGCGTCGTGTGACGAAGTCGCCGCGCGTCGGACTTAGAGCGACTCCTTGAGGAACTCGCGCAGGTATTCGCCGAGGTTCGCGCTGTCCTTGTGGTAGCGCCACTCGAGGGTGCCGCCCTTCATGGAGAACTTGTTGCCCCATTTGTCGGACGAGCCCGTCTTCGGCAACGAGGGGTCGTTGATGCAGCTGATCTTCTTGAGCGACTTGGCGACGGCGGCTTTATAGTCGGCGTCGTTCTCACACAGGTAGGGAATCTCGGAGGCCGCGGTGCTCGCGCACCACGTCGCCGGCCCTTCGGCGAGCTCGACAGTGTTCCACGACTTCTTGTCCGGGGTCACCTCGACCGCGACGCCGCACTTGGCCTTGATGGCCTCGGAGGTCTTCTTGGACGCGTCGTTGAGCGCGTCCCACGCCTTCTTCTCTTTGACGGACTGCGCAAACGCCGGCACCGCAACGAGACAAACGCCAAGCGCAATAAGGAGCTGCTTTTTCATGGGGACCCTCGTGGACTGGGAGTGACAGCCGCACCCCGCGGACACTCCGGGGGCTGGCTCCTTCGGCCAGTTGTCCTAGCGCCATATGGAGACGCCCACAAGAGACGTCCGTGATAGCGCACGCAAGCCGCGATTACAGACCAGACTTGAGGAAGTCGCGCAAGTTATCGCCAAGGTTCGCGCTATTCTTGTTGTAGCGCCACTCGAGGACGCCAGCCTTGAGGGCTAGCTTGTTGCCGTACTTTTCGGCCGAGGTCGTCGCTAACGTTGTGTCGTTCACGCAGCGGACCTTCTTCAAGGACTTGGCGATGGCCGCCTTGTAGTCAGCGTCGTCACACAGATAGCTGATCACTGATTCGCCCTCACTGATGCACCAGAGCGCTGGCCCCTCGACACTCTCCACGCTGTCCCAGCTCTTCTTGTCGGGCATGATGCTGATCTCGACGCCACACTTGCCCTTGATGGTCTCGGCGGCTTTCTTCGACGCCTCGTTGACGGCATCCCAGGCCTTCTTGTCCTTCACGGTTTGAGCAGCAGCGAGACCAGGAGCCAAGCTCACAGCGACGATGGCGGCGACGAGATACTTCATGAAAGATGCTCGACTTTAGGTTTAGAGATTGTTTCTCAGCCAGAAGCTCAAGGTCGCGGGAGTGTTCACCGGCGTATTGCCGAACGCGATCTCGATGCTCTTACCTTTCATGGACACTGCCGTGTCCGCTTTTCCAGACGAGGAGAATTTTAAGACCTCGATCTTGGCTAGCGCGGCCTTGTAGTCCGCGTCGGACATGCAGAGGTTGGCGATGGTTTGGCCGCTGACTCTGGCGCGCCCGACCATGCCGGCCTTGGCGGCGTCGCCGGCCTTGACCGAGACCTTGCCGCCGCAGGCCCCGTTGATGAGCTTCTCGATGTCCGCCTGAGCGGCGCCTAGCTCGATGTCTCGGGCGGCCCCTTCGCTCTTCACATAGATCTCGGCTAGCTGCGACGCGGTGCGCGTGCCCGGCGGAGGTGGGACCTCGACGTAACGCGTGGTCTGCTCCTTGTTGCCGCTCGCGTCTGTAAGCGTCCACTGCTTACGCTCGGTGCCCTCGTACAAGACGCGCGCGTCACCGTCAGTGAAGGCGAGCGCCGAGACGTCGCGGCCAGCGCTGTAGATGACGTGACTACCCGAACGGTCTCGGCGCTCGTGCACCACCACCTTGTCGGCTTCCGCGGACACGCGGTCAGACAACAAGAGCAGCGCTAGATCGCGGCCGTCGACCTTCCAGTCGACGAGATAGACGTGCGACGCATCGTCCGGGGACACGAAGTAGCGGAGGTTTCCCAGCTTTCCAGGGAGCGGCGCATCCCCAGCCGCGAGCGCGACGAATAGAGCAACGAGCTTCATTTCTTGAGCACCGCGTCTTTGCACTTCTTGGCACGGGTCCCGCTGACCGCCTTCTTGGCGAGCAGTGTGGGGCAAGCGTTGGCGAAGCCACGCTCGCTATCGAGCGCCGCTTTAACGAACTTGTCGTGCTCGACGTAGTCCCAGCACCAGTCCGTCAGATCCTGCGCCTTGGCGACAAAGACGTTGTCACCGTCAAAACTCGCGAGGGCGCTCGCGGTGGCGTCGGCGAGCTCGGGCTTACCGCAGAGCTCTTTCATGCCCTTGGCGCCCGGGTCACCGCCAGAGCGCGCCGCGGTCACTCCTTTGTGAAAGAACTCGACTGCGGGAGCCTTCGGTGAGGCGTGGCGCGCGACGAGTAAGCCCATGTCTTTGGCGAGCGTCGTGTTCTTCGGATCGGCGTTGACGAACGCGCGCGCACGCGTGAGACAGACCTCGAGGTCGTAGGCGTCGCGGAAACAGCCACCGAAGGCGATCACCCCGCGGCGCCCTCGGGCGTCCATGAACTCGCGGTTGCTCGCGAGCACTGGGTACACCTGAAGGAGAGACTCGCACTCGTCGGTGATGTTGCGGTCGGTAAGGGCAGCGTCGTTGACGCGCGCGACCGCTGCCTTGGTGACCAGCTCGTTCCAGGTTGCGTCGCGTTCGCTGGGCACGACGTCGGTGGCTTTTGCCAGCAGCTCGGCCCAAGCGCTCGCTTTCGCGAGCGCCTGGATGTCCGCCATGTGGAGCTGGCCAGCGCGCGCGACGCTCGCCGAACAGACCAGCGCGGCCGCAAGAAGAAAGCGTTTCGGGAGGTTCACCGCGCGACGCTACTCCACCCTGGCAAAGCGGTTCAAGTCGAGGTTAGCATCGCAGCCCATGATTCTGGCGCTCGCCGTATCAGCCCTCGTCGGCATCGAGCCACTCACCGCGCAACTCAACGCCGCCTTCGCTGGCGTGCAGCCTGACCCGGCGCCAGAGGAGATCACGCGCGACACCCACTACCTTGCTGGCAACGAGTGGCGCCTCGATGTGCTCGCCGCGCGCGTGGCCGGCACAGGTGGCACCTACGTTGGAGTTGGCGCGGACCAGAACTATCTGCTTGCCGGCTGGGCGCGCTCGAACCTCGTGCTCCTGTGCGACTTCGACCAGTGGGTCGTCGACCTTCACGAAATCTACGGCATCGCGTTCGCCAAAGCGGACACGCCAGACGTTTTCGTCGACTTCTGGCATCGTAAATCGCAGCGCGCATCGACTGCAGCCATCCGCGAGCTCACACCCGACCCGAAGCGAGCGCAGCGACTCGTGAATCTATACAAGTTCGCACGCGTTTGGGTCTTCGTACGACTCGCGAAGCTACGCGATGACTTCAGCAAGCGTAACGTCGCGAGCATGCTCACCGCGCAAGAGGACTACGACCACGTGCGCGGCTTGTCGCGCTCGGGCCGTATCATCGCTAAGCGCGCCGACCTCACCAAGGCGGGCGCCTTGCGCAGCCTCGCCGATGTCCTGGGTGAAGCCGCCCTCCCCGTCCACGTGATGTACACCTCGAACGCCGAGCAGTACTTCCCGTACGGTCCAGTCTTTCGCGCCAACATGCAGGCTTGGCCGGCCTCGACCCAGGCACTCATCTTGCGAACGCGTCCCATGGCGCACGACTACACATACGTCGTGCAGCCGCTAAGTGAGTTTCGCGAGCAGCTGACGCGCGCAGACGTACGATCCGTACGCGATCTCGCACCCAAGCGCGTTCTCACCGCAAAACACGCTTTGTATGACGTGCCGCGCGAACCACCCATGGCCAAGCCAGCAAAGCTCGCCAAGAAGAAGCGACCAGGGCGACCGCTGCAAGCTAGCGCGCGGTGATCACCGCATTCTTGGTCGCGAGCCTCGTCGGCTCTCCGGGTGATTCACGCTTTGAGCTCGTCGTGCAAGGCGAGCCCGAGTTGCGGATATCGGTTCGTGGCGGCGACGACGGCGCCTGCGTGCTCAGCATCTCCGACCAGACAGCACAGTGGCGCGTCGTCCAGAATGGCGTCGACAACCCGGCCGGCCCCCCCGCCTACGTGCCAGGGAGAGCGGCGACTCGGGTCGAGGTTCTGTCGGCCGGTCTGTCCGTCATCGCGGTGTTGCACGACAAGAGCTCGGGCAGACTACTCGCGAAGGTCGCGGGCCGCTGCGAACGCGCCAATGGTCGTATCGAGGTGAGCGGCGAGTCACGGATTACTGGACGACGCGACATCAACCTCTGCGCCAAGGCCAGTTTCGGAGACCCCGCCTACTTCGCCGGGACGGTGGAGGCGCCAACCAAGCTCTACACCTTCGAGGAGGAAGACGGCCGCGCTCTCGTACGTTTGGAGCTCGCGACCCTCGCACAACTCGCCTGCCGCGACGCGGTCGCACTGGATGTAACGGCGGACTTGCCCTGGAAATACGAAGACCTCGCCTTCTTCGAGGCCGACCGCGCATTCGCCAAGGAGGGCCGCGTTACGCGCTCGAGCTACTGGTCACCGGAGATGGTAGAGGCCGCTTTGGCGGAGCTTGCGGCAAAGAATCGAGCCGACGCACGTCTGGTCACCATCGCGACGAGTCGGCAAGGCCGGCCGGTGAAGGCCCTCGCTATCGGAACGGCTCTGCGCGACGACGACCCGCGACCGACCATCCTGCTCAACGGAGGCCACCATGGCGATGAGCTGATCGCAACGAGCGTCGTCATGGACGCGGCTCGGTCTCTCTTGACCGACAAGCACTTGAAAAAAGCACGCGACAAGCTCGTTTTTTGGTGTGTCCCCATCGTCAATCCCGACGGCTTACACATGTTTCTCCAGACTTCGGTTCGCGCTGGCCGCAAGAACGGACACGATGCAGATGGAGACGGACAGCGCGGCATCCACGATGGCGTCGACCTGAACCGCAACTACCCGTTCGGCTGGCGTACGACGGCAAGCATGGGCCCCAAGGGCGAGGAGCCATTAGGTCGCATGTTTCCCGGCCCGGGCCCCGGCTCCGAGCCCGAGACACAGGGCATGATGGAGCTCGCAGCGCGCGAGCGCTTCGTCGCTTCGGTCTCGTATCACATGGGCACCGTCGCACTGCTGGCGCCGTACACCGTGGGCAGCGCCACCGATCCGACGCCCAACGAAGCCCTCATGGTCGCCGAAGACGTGGTGAAGGCCCTACCGACGCACCCCGAGGGTAAGTCGCTGCAGGTGAAGAAGAAGCTGTACGAGGTCGACGGCACCGATCAGGATTGGCATCGACACGCCCACGGTACGGTTGCCTTGCTTGCCGAGGTCGCCACCTGGCCGCCAACTCAGGACACCAAACGGCGTGCCGCCATCATCCGCTGGAGCGGACAGATCTGGCAACAACTCGCGCGACGCTTCACCGAAGGACCATCGCTCACCATCAAGGGACCAGCGACCGTGAGCATCGATGACCAGAAGCTACCAAACGGCGAGCGCTGGACCGCGCGGCCACGTGACGGTCTCACCGCTCGCTTCGTAGCGCCTGGGGCACATACGTTGACCTTCGAGAGCAATGGCAAGCGCTGGTCGCGCACGGTGACGACGCGTCGACGCAATCAGGTGGTCGACGCCCCCTCGCCGTGAACGGGCGTCCAACGGCGTAGCAACGCACGAGGCCAAACGTTCGCGATGACTCGAGTCGCCGCTGACTGTGGTGTGCAGGCCGCAACCATGACCACACACAGGCATGCAATGGTCTGTTTTCGTTGACTAAACGCGATGGCACCCGATTTGCTCACGGCACCGCGTGGGTTCTCGACGCTTTCTCTATGTCGCACTTGCGACGGCAAGCCTGTGGGGCTGCACCGGCACCATAGGTGATACGGGCCCGTCGCTGCTTGGCGAGGCGTCGCTCTTGCCCCAGACGATCCGGGCACCGCTCCGACGGCTCACGCGTCGCGAATACGACAACACAGTGCGCGACCTGCTTGGGGACACCACCTCGCCGGCGCGCGCGCTGCCGAGTGAGGAGCTTGGCAATGGCTTCGGCAACGACGCTGGCTCGCTGTCGATGTCGACCCTGCTCGCCGAGCAATACGCGACCGTTGCCGAGGACATCGCGACGCGTGCCACGGCAACCCCTGCGGCGCTCGAGCGCTGGGCACCGTGCGTCGCCAGCGCCAGCCCAGCAAGCGAGGAAGCCTGCACGCGTGCCACGCTCACGAGCTTCTTGCCGCTCGCTTTTCGACGACCGGTCGAACCGGACGAGATCGACGAGCTCGTGCTGCTCCAGCAAGATGTCCGCGATGGCGGCACTTACGCTTCGAGTATGGCCGCGGTTCTCGAGGCGATCTTGCAAGCCCCGGACTTTCTCTATCGCGTCGAGCTCGGCGAGCCGGACCCCGAACGCAACGACCGCCGCCGCTTGACCCCCTACGAGATGGCAACTCGTCTGTCGTATCTGTTCTGGGGAACGACACCACCTCCCCAGCTCCGTGCGCTCGCGCGTGACGACGGCTTGCGCACACCCGAGCAAGTCCGCGCGCAAGCTGCGCTCATGCTCGAGGACGCACAAGCGCGCCCGATGGTGCGTACGTTCTTCAACGGCCTGTTGCCCATCGCCGCCCTGGGCGACGTGCATCGAGACCACGATCTCTTCCCGAGGTTCAGCACCAGCATCGCGGGGCTCATGAAGCAGGAGACCGAGCTATTCGCGGAGCACGTCATATTCGACGGCGAGGGCGACTGGGTGACGCTCATGACTGCGCCGTATACGTTGGTGAACGAACAGCTCGCGGCCTACTACGGCATGAGCGGCATCAGCGGCGGCGCCTTCGCAAAGATGCCGGTCGACAGCACGAAGCGCCGCGGCATTCTGTTGCAGGGCGGCGTGATGACCGGAACGACGCACGCGAACACGACGAGTCCAGTCGCTCGCGGGGCGTACGTCATGCGCAAGATGATGTGTGTGAACATCCCGCTGCCACCGAGCGAGCTGGCCGATCTCGTGACCCCGCCACCACCCTACTCCGGGACGACCGCGCGCGATCGCTTCTCTCAACACAGCGCCGATCCGGTCTGCGCTGCATGCCATCAGCTCATGGACCCGGTGGGCTTCACGCTCGAAAACTTCGACGCCGTCGGGATGTGGCGCGACCAGGAAAACGGCGCGACCATCGATGCATCGGGCAAGCTCCCCGGCTATGAAGAAGGCGTCGGCGGGCCGGTCGACCTGGTGAACGCGATAGCGGCCAGCGACGAGGGGCCCGCTTGTTTCACCAAGCAGTGGTTGTCGTTCGCCTACGGGCGCACCTTCGACACCCGCGACAAAGGAACCCTGCAAGCGGTGACCAGCGCTTTCGCGGCTGGCGGCTATGACATCAAGGATCTGATCCTCGCGTTCACGCAGACGGATACTTTCCTCTATCTGCCCCAGGATCCCGAATGACCGGCTTCAAGCTCGACCGACGCGCGATGATTCGTGGGCTGGGCGGTGTCGCCATTGCCTTACCGTGGCTCGAGATCATGGGCGAGGCACGGGCGCAGGCGACTGGACCAGCCAAGCGCTTCATCGCGGTCTACACACCAGGTGGGACCGTGCGCGACAGGTGGTTGCCAACCGGGACCGAGAGCGACTTTGTGCTGAGCCCTATCCTCTCACCCCTCGAGGCCGTCAAACATCGCCTGCTCGTCCTCGACGGCGTCGAGATGCGCAGCGCGCAGGGCGAGCAGCACCAGGCCGGCATCTGCGCTCTGCTCACGGGAACACCACAGGACGGAAACTTCGACAACTACGCCGGCGGCCCCTCTATCGATCAGGTCATCGCGACGCGTATCTCGCGCGGCATCAAGCAGCACGCGAGTCTCTATATGGCGGTACGCTGGGCGACCGGTAACTCACGCGGCTTGCTGTCACCGATCAATGCGACCGTCTTCGAAGACAACGCGAGCTGCGCACCAATCCCGCCGCGACTCGACCCCGTGGCGATCTTCAATTCGCTCTTCGCCGGCGGGCCGGGTGCGGATCTCGTTGCCCAGCGCGAGCGTCTCGCGCGTAAGCGCTCCATCCTCGACTACGTGGACCGTCGCTACGACAACCTCGCCAAACGCCTCGGCGTCGCCGACCGTGCCAAGCTCGACGCCCACCTCACCAAGGTGCGCGAGATCGAGCGCGGCATCCAGGTTCAAGAAGACGCGCTCGGCGAACAATGCGCGGCGCCGGCTCGCGTCGACACCTCGGACTACAAGCACGACATTGGGTCGACGTTCGAAGGAGCGACCGACGCTGCGATCCCCAAAGTCGGTCGCTACATGATCGACATGATGGTGACTGCGATGGCGTGCGATTTGACCGGTGTCGGCGTCTTCCAATGGACCGACACCGAGGCGAAACACACGTTCCCATGGCTCGGCCTGCGCGAACACCATCACTACTACCAACACGACGGAGGCTATCGTCCGGCCGAGCTGGAGCGCATCTATCAGTGGTACGCACAGCAACACGCGTACCTCCTCGAGTCGATGGAGGCTGTCGACATGGGCGGGCACTCGCTGCTGCAGGAGAGCGTCGTCTTCTTCGGCAGCGAGCTGCAAGAGCCGCCCTCTCACTCCAAACGCAACATGCCCTTCTTGCTCGCGGGCGGTGGCGGTGGCCTACGGGGTGGAAGGTTCGTGCGCTATGACAACCGCTCGCACAACGACTTGCTCGTCTCGATGCTCAACCTCTTCGGCGATGCGCGCACGAGCTTCGGCCGCGACGAATTCTGCGATGGACCGATTGGGCGACTAACCTAGCCCATGCGCCGCCAGCGTGTCGGGGTTCTTCGGCGCAACTGGCTCGAGCGTTCGTCGATCCTGCTTACCGAGCCCGCTGCGGAGGGGTTTGTCATTGGAGAACGCCAGCGCCGTTCGTGAGCACCCTGCGGTCGCCAACGCGCCACCAGGCGCCAAGTTATCTATCCCTGGGGTTGCGGATCCGTCGGCAGTAGCGGTCTGCGGCAAACTCATCGAAGCCCTTGCCAGCGAAGCTCTCGAACGCGTGGACAACCACCTGAAGGCTGCGCTCGCTGAGGGACGCAACCCATATCGTGAGGTCGTCTCCGTGGGCAGCTACGACGTCCGCTACGCCGCTTTGGTGACCTTGTTGCCAAATGCCGGTCTTGCCGAGCGCGTTCGCCAGGCCTTCGAAGGCTCTGCGGCGGCGCCACAGGCTTCCAGTCTGGTTGCACCGACCCTCGACGCTATCGCCCGGCGATTGGCAGCACACGGCTACGATTTGTGCGGCAAAGAAACTGGGCGAGGCGCCGAATTGCTCGCCATCGCGGTGCGCGACCCCGTTTACGTGCAACGCGCCATCGATGAACGAGCCAGGGCCCTCCGCCTGGTTGGGGGCGCCGCAATGCACAAAGGCATGGGCGTCACCGCTGTGGGTCGTCCGGAGCAAGTCGGCGCGCTTCGGGCGCTGGTGGACGAGCTCTGCCACACGTCGGTGGCCAAGCTGACGGACCACCTCCAGAGTTTCGTCGCCAGTCAAACCGCACCGTTCGGCGTACCATCTTTGGTCGTGCTAGACGGCGACGTTGTGCCAGGCTTCCGCGTGATGAGCTCGAGTGGCGGGCGTCTGCACACTGTCCACAACGCCGCGGTCGTCAGTGTGCTCGAAGTAAACGATGTCGTGAAACGCTTGCGCAAAATCGCTGTCGATGGGCTTGTAGTGGACGAGGAGACCTTCTTGAAGCACTTCAGTCGCAGCCTCGCGGAGCGTTTCTCCGTCTTGCCGTCGCTGCAGGTGGTGCTCGTCGGCAGGCAATTCGTCACCAACGGCAACTGCTTCATCGCGGTCTGCGCGGAGAAGCCACGTCGCGCCTGGCTCGCCCGCCTGCGCGAGCTAGCTCGCGCCACGTCGCGGCCAGCCCTGCCCCCGCCCGCCAGAGCCCTGCCGCCCCCCGAGGTCGTGCCGCCGGTACGTGAAGGGGTCTAAGCCCCACGCCATCATCCGCTATAGCGACATCACGCACCACGGGCATGGGTTGCGTTTTTCGTATCGACGCGCACGTTGGTGGGCGACCGGCGACCTGCTAGCGCAATGCTGAAGCCTCGGCCTCGCTGGCGGCGCAGCGAAACCCGAAGTGGTGGTAGATCGGACGATTGGCGGGCGTATGGAAGCGGCGAAACGTGGTGGTGGCGTGCTCAGCGGGCCAATACCAAGAGCCGCCACGCACGACGCGCTCGGTGTGACCGGGACAGCTCGCAGCGCCATCGCACGGGCCGCGGGGGTTGTCGCGCGCGCAAGCTGAGCCGCAAGCAGCGTAGCTTTTGGACGCCCAGTCGTTCACCCATTCCCAAGAGTTGCCGGCCATATCGTACAACCCAGGTGGAGTCGGGGGCCGCGAGCCCACCTCGAGAGTACGTCCCTTGTCCGCATGGCCGCCCTGCTTTTCGACCCCGCAGCTGCGCCGGCCCAGGTCATCCATGATGACGGCGCGCTCGCAGGTGGCCGGCTCGTTACCCCACGGGTATTTGCGACCGTCGGTGCCTCGCGCGGCCTTTTCCCACTCCGCTTCGGTGGGGAGGTGCTTGCCTACCGCTCTGCAGTAGCCCACGGCGTCGAACCAGGTGACGCCCACCTTGGGCTGGGTTGGTCGCGAGTAGTCGCTATAGTTCGTTTTGGCGGGTCGGCACCTTCTCGCTGCAACACAGGCCTCGTAGTGCGCGACATCGACCTCGTAGACGTCCATGTAGAACGTGTCGACGTGAACCGTCGCAGCAGGTCGCTCGTTTTTGGGCCCGTCGTTCGATCCCCGAAGAAACGGCCCACCCGCGATGCAAGCCATGCCTGTCGGCGGCACCCCGCACGCCACGACCAACGCTACCATTCCAGCGACCAAGGTCACTCGTGGTACTCTGCCAGGATGCGTCCGCGCAGTCTCGTGATCCTGCTCACTCTCGCCGCTTGTGGCGGGACGGTGAGCAATCCCAACGGGATGGGCGTCGACAACACCCCGACCGACGACACCCCGGCCCCACCGCCGATTGTCGCGACCATCGTCGGCGACAAGCACATCGCGGACGAGACCCGGGCCGTCACGTTGTCCGCAGTGCTCCTCGATGTGGAAGGCGTGGACTACGACTGGAGCTTTGGTGACGGCATGATCGCCAGTGGTCTGACCACGCGTCATACGTACGCGAGCTTTGGGTGCTTCATGGTGACACTCACCGTCACGGGTCCGGACGGGCAGTCCTCCACGGCGACGGCGCGCGTGTACGTCGCCGCAGACGTCGACGTCAGCATTGACAACCTTCCGCGCCCCCACGCTCTGGTGGCGCGCCGGGGTCAAGACACGCACGCGACGCTCGTTGTTTCGGGCACGGCGGCGAGCCCCGGCTGGGAGGCGGTTGCGGTCGACGTCGTGGCCGACGGCGCAGTGGTCTCGACCTTCAGCGACACGCTCTGCTCGACAGCGAGCGAAGCTTTCGAGGTTCGCGCCGAGATTCCGGTCGCGCTGACCAGCTACGAGCTGGTCGTTCGCGCTGTCGTGGGCGACCGAAGCGAACCCATCGACAGTGTCGACGACATCGTCGCTGGTGACGCCATCATCATCCAGGGGCAGAGCAACGCGGTTGCCGCGAACTATCAGGGCGTGACCCTCCCCACCCACCCCTTCGTACGCACGTTTGGCTCGGCGGCCGTCGAGCCGACCACGAGCGTCGCCGACAACACCTGGTACGTGGCAAACGGCAACGTCGCCAATGGGGCTGGCAGCATCGGGCAGTGGGGCATGCACATGGCGCAGCTGCTCGTCGTGCAGCACCAGGTGCCACTCGTGGTCTTCAATGGCGCACACGGCGGTCAGCCCATCGGCTTCTTCCAGCGTGACGACGAAGATCCCGAAAACGTAAGCACCAACTACGGCCGGCTGTTGCGGCGAACGCGCGCAGCAGGAGTCAGCGACCTCGTGCGGGCGGTTATGTTCTTTCAGGGAGAGTCGGATGGGGCCAACGCGATGGCGCACCGCGACGGATTCCTGACGCTGAACGCGGCTTGGCGCGAAGAGCATCCGCTCATCGAGCGGCTCTACGTAACCCAAGTTCGGCCGGGATGCGGCGGCCCAACGCTCGAGCTCCGCGACGCCCAACGCGCCCTGAGCAACGCTATTGCCGATGCCCACACGATGAGCTCGAGCATGATGGACGCTCACGATGGCTGTCACTACCAGTTCAACGGTGGCTACGAGGTGCTTGGCGACGCCTACCGCCGCTTGCTGAGTCGTGACCTATTCGGCGTAAGTCTCACCGATGTCGAAGCGATCGACGTCGAGAGCGCGGCGTTCGATGCGGCGATTAACGCTATCCGCGTTCAGACCCGTAGCGACGCAACCGCCTTCACGGTGGAGACAGGCATTGCGTCCAACTTTACGCTCTTGGGCACCACCAGCACGGTCACCGGCGTCACCATGGATGGCACCGTCATGGTCTTACAGCTATCCGCCGGAACGGGCACGCCCACAGAAATTCGCTATAACGCACACCAAGGTGTTGGCGCCACGTTACTCAATGCACGTGGCGTCGGGTTGCTGACGTTCATCTTGCCGCTGTAACGGCCCGCTCGTCGCAGTGCGGACGATCCGTACTACGCCGCTTCGCGACTGCTACGCGACCTTACTCCTCGAGCAGCTTGACGACGTCTTCGCCCATTCCGAGGTTCCCGAGACTCTGCTGCAGGTGTCCAAGGAAGGCGCGGTTGTCGAGCACCGAGAGGTTCTGCATCTCGAGAGCTCCGATACGGTCTTCGGGCGTGAAAGCCGAGGCGACCTTTTCCATCGACAGCTTGTGCGGGTCGTAGGCCATGTAGGCAGCGACGGTGTTCAAGATGGTGTAGTCGTCGCCGCGGCGCAGCTCGAGCGTCACCTCGCCCGTGATGGCGGTCGCCACCCAGCGCGTCAGAGCATCCCGCAGGATGAGCGCCTCGGGGTCGAACCACTTGCCCTCATAGAGCAGACGGCCGAGGCGACGACCAAGGCCTGCGTAAGTGTCGATGGTGTTCTCATTGTGGATGGCGCTCACCAGCCGCTCGTAGCCGATGTGCAGCAAGGCCATGCCCGGCGCCTCGTAGATGCCGCGGCTCTTGGCGTCGATGACACGATTCTCGATTTGGTCGCTCATGCCGAGCCCGTGGCGTCCGCCGATGCGGTTCGCCTCGAGGAAGAGCTCGAAGGTCGACTTGAAGCGCTTACCCGCTAAAGCGACAGGGACACCCTTCTCGAACGTGATGGAGACGGTCTCGGGCTCGATCGCGACATCTTTCTTCCAGAAGGCGACCCCCATGATCGGCTCGACGATGCGCATGCCGCTATCGAGACGTTCGAGGTCCTTGGCTTCGTGAGTGGCGCCCAGCACGTTCGAGTCGGTCGAATACGCCTTCTCTGTCGACATCGAATACGGCAAGCCCTCGGCCTGCAAGAACTCCGACATCTCTTTGCGGCCACCGAGCTCGTTGACGAATTGCTGGTCGAGCCAGGGCTTGTAGATCTTCAGGTCGGGGTTCGTGAGGATGCCGTAGCGATAAAATCGCTGGATGTCGTTGCCCTTGTGGGTCGAGCCATCGCCGAAGACGTTCACCTTGTCTTCGCGCATCGCCTTGATGATGGCAGTCGTCGTGACCGCCCGCCCGAGCGGAGTCGTGTTGAAATACTTCTTGCCGCCGACCGAGAGATGGAAGGCGCCGCACTGAATGGCGAGGATGCCTTCTTTGACGAGACGCTCCTTGCAATCGACCAGGCGCGCCGAAACCGCGCCGTGCTTGAGCGCCGAGGGCGGGATCTCCGCAGGATCCTTCTCGTCGGGCTGTGCGAGGTCCGCCGTATAGGCGTGAACCTTCATGCCCTTCTTGTTGAGCCAAGCGACAGCACAGCGCGTGTCGAGGCCGCCCGAAAAAGCGATGCCGATGGAGGTGCCCTTGGGGGGAAGCTGGCGATAGATCCTGCTCATGGACCGGCGGTGTACCAGCGGTTCGCCCGAGGGTGAAGTGGTGTCGGGGTCAGGCCAAGCGCCGCAGCCGTATGTCGACCGATACAGACCCTGAATGTCCCTCACAATTAGCAGTGAGCGACTCACCGGAGGCACCGGTGGGATCGCCGACGTGTATGCTCTGGCGCCACTTGCCGCCGCGGAGCCCTCCCCGCCCCTGGGTCCACACCCTGGCCCCACGAAGGTCGTCGCTGCCCCACCGCCGCGAAACGCGCTTGCCGGACTGCGGCCGGCTGCCCAGGGCCTGATCCCGTTGCTCGCCCGCGCGTTGCCCGACGGTTATGGCGTGACCATCCAGATGGCCGCAGGCCCCTCGCCGGCCGCAATGCGCTCCTTCGCCGACGCGGAGGCATTCATCGCGGCCGCGCCTCCTGGCAGCATCAAGTCCGTCATTTTCTACGGCCATGGTGCGCCCGGAATGATGCGCATCGGCGACGCCGGCCTCGACGCGGGTGAGCTCGCGCGCCTGCTCGATGGTAAGCTCACGCCGAACGCGCGTGTCACCTTGTATGGCTGCAACACCGCAAGCATCGGCTCCCAAGGCGCCTCGAACAACCCGGCCGAGACGGCGTTCTACGGGCTCTCCACACTCACCCGACGCATCATGTATTTCAGCCTGCCGTATTTCGCGGGGGCCGACCGCGACCTCATGGAGACCATGTGGAACGACGACATGGCTATCGCGCTAAGCCGCGCGCTGCCCGAGGCCCAAGTCGTCGGCTTTCGTACCTTCGCGTTTCCCGCCGACCGCTTGGTACCTGGCTCACGCAACGCGACGCCCTCACGCCGCGTCGTCGCGCGCACTGTGACCTACCTGAACGGTGACGAGATCACGGACGCTCGACGAGCTCGCTGAACGGCAAGCTGTCGACCTTTTCGCCGCGCAGACCTCGGACCACGACGAGCTGATTGAGAACGTCATACAGCGCGTTCACCTCAGGCGTACCGCCATTGGGCGCGAGGAAACTCTTCCCCACGTTTGTCCCCGAGAGCTCGACGGGAAGGTAGATGCTGCTCGGGATGGCTGTCGACTCTTGGCCTGGCGCGGTGTAGTGCCCGGCCCCGCGCACGTTGACCAATACGTCATCGCGGCCACGACGCTGCGCGGCGACGCGGCGCACCGCAAGCTCGCACGGCCAGAGCGCGTCATCGTTGGCACCGACCGAAATGATTCGCCCCTCGTAGCCGCTGACATCGATCGTGGACTGCGTTGGCAGGTAGCTGTCGAACCCAGCCCGCAGATCCGCGACCGCCAGCTTCTTACCCTCCCAATTGACGTAGCGGAGCTTACCGGATTTGCGTGCGAGCTCGAGGGCCTCTTCGGGCTGCGTGACGCCTTTGGCCTTGGCGACGAACGGTACGGGTTCACCGGCGAGAGTCCACGAGCTTAGCTCGGGCTCGCCCAGAAAATCGGCGCCGTTGATCTTGCTGCCCACCACGATGTCGAGCGGCCGCAGGGGAACCACGTTGCGCAGGCCCCACTTGTTGCCGAAGTGTTTGGCAACGAGAAGCGCAGCCTCCCCACCACGTGATTCGCCAAGTACGCTCAAGCGACCAGCGTCGCAGAACGACTGTGACTTCGCCCAGGCGATAGCGCGCTCGAAGCGCTCGAGCGGCAACTCGTTGATGAGGTGATGGATGGCGCCAGAAGCGACGTTGGGATCTTTGGCGTCGTACGTGAAGTAACGCAGCGCCACGACCGCAAAGCCCTGCGACACCAGATAGTTGGCCCAGCCATTGGGGATGTTGCCACCCGAGCCACCCCAGATGACGACGGTGGGGAGCTTGCCGTTCGCGTTCTTTGGTAGCAGCGTGTAGCCGACCATGCCGTCGGCCTTCGGGTCGAAGTCACGTCGTACGGCGCCCTCCGGCACGGCGTAGAGCTCTTGGCGGGCAAGCACCGCGGGCGGCGATGGGGGGCTCTCGACGAGCGGCTGCGCGCTGATGAGCACCCGGTCGCCCTTCTTCAGGGCGGGCAACATGTTGGCCTGCACCGGCGGCAGCGCGAACATGGGCTTCTCGGTCATCAGCTTGAGCGCGACCGTGCCGCCATAGCGGAGTTCCTCGGCGGTGGGGTCGCGCTTCAAGACGCGACGCAGAGCAAGCTCACCAAGGTCAATCACGCCATCGGCGTTGGCGCGTGCAACGAGCTCCGCCACGAGCGACTTGTTTGGCTCGGGATGAGGCCGAGCCATGGCAATGGAGTACTCCACACCGGGGACGAGACCGGACAGGACAAGCGGGATCTCGGGATCGCTCGCGAGCCGGGGCGGGCCAAGGGGCGGAAAGCTCTCCAGGGCGCGCAGGGGACGCGGAGCGGCACTGACACGGCGCGTCGTCTCCAGGAGGTCGAGCGGCAGCCCGCCGTCGGCCATCTTGGTTCGAGCCACGACCTGCCCGTGCCCCTGTGGCACCAAAACGCCCGAACTCCGCTTAACTCCGTCCATTTCCCCACCCGCCTTGCCGATACAGCAGTCCGGCCGTGGTTATCGCGTGAGTGACACGAGCGTTTTCACGAAATCTTTTCCAGCGTGTCACCGAAACCTTGAGACCCATGCCAAACTCAGTCGATCTGAAGGGCCCGCTCCCGGGGCTGACACCCGGCTTCATCTCCTTTGACAAGGGGGCCCTCACCGCCGACGTCGGCATGTTCACCCGCGACGTGCTCAAGCGCCGAGGTCAGCTCTCTGACGTGGGGCTCCTCGCCAACGCGGATGTGCAGAGACTCACGCGCGAGGTCGAGCCCGAGCTGCGCCGGCTGATGGCGCTGCATGGTGACACCCTCGACGTCCGGGTGGCCGAGCGCGTGGTCGACAAGGCCAAGTTCAAGATGGAGTCCAAGAAGACCGACCGGCGCGCCTGGTGGGTATCGGGCGGCATCTTCTTTGGCGCCCTACTGGGCTTCGCGGGCATCAACTATGGGATCAACCTCGGCCTCAAAGCGGCGTTTACCGAAGGGGTCGCGACAGCCATCCAGGCGGCCTGGAACCCAGTCTTCTACACCGTCGGCGGAGCGCTCGTGGGCGCCTGCACTGGGCTGTTCAACGAGAAGATCAGCTCCCCCGTTCGCGCCTTCATCAACCGCGTCGGCTTCAAAGGCGCGCCAGTCCAGGCGCAAGACGTCAAAGCGGTCAGGGAAGAAATGATCTTCGCCAACATGGTCGAGAACACCGCTGACGGGCGCTTCAACGGCGGCCGCTTCGCCCTTACCGTCTTCGAGATCCACCTGGCCCCGACGTTCCGAGAAGTCGGCGAGCAGCTCGCCGAGGCCCGCAAGGCGCAGACACCCCAAGCCAGGCAAGAAGCCATCGAGTACGCGGCTATGTTCATGGCGCGACGCCTCATCAACACCGAGCTCTATTGGTTCAACTTCGACCCGCACAACCTCGAGTTGTTCGCGAACCTCGCCCTGGTCGTTTCGCCCCACTTCAATGGCTCTAGCCCCGACGACCTCGCTGCTTTCCGCAAGGCCGTCCTCGACGAAGTGCAGCGCGAGCGCAGAAACGTATCGAGCGAAGGTCGCCCCGAGACCCCAGCCGCCATCAAGGATTACTACGACCCGTTCCTCGACCGTATCCTGAATCCGCGCAAGCCGTCCGCTAACTCGGACACAGAACGTCCGGGCCCGGCGGACAAAGCGGCCGTCCTCGTCGTCGAGAAGGCTGGTCATGCAGGTTAAGCTCGAAGGGCGTATCGCCGCGGGGCCGCCTGCCCCGCCCGAGCCTCCCAAGCCACCACCGACGGAGGAAGAAAAGAAGCGCGATGCGGCCCGCAAGGCGAACCTGATTTCGGCGGGCATCTACTTCGCCGCCACCGGTGCTGGCGCGTTCGCTAGCTGGCTCCTCAATCAGGGGCCGAAGACGGCCGCGCGCGGCTTCGAACCGGTCGTCAACACCGCGACTGGTACCGCACAAGCGGCTGGCGCGCGCTTTCAGGAGATTATGACCAACCCGGTGCGCTCCTGGGTTTTCCGTGCGGCAACTGGACCCGGCAATCCTGCGGACTCAGCGCTGGCCGGGTCGAACCAGTCGAAGGTCATCTACCCCGAAGCGCTCGCCGCGATGTTCGAGGTCAGCAACCAACGCAACAAGCTCAACGGCCGCGTCAGCGGCATGTCCGACAATCTCGAGCTCTATCGAAGCATGTTGCAGGTCACCTGCGCTGGCGTTCGCTCGTGCATCGCGGCTGGCGATCTGACTGGCGCGGCGCGGCGGCTCGCCGGCTGCATCTACCACGACCATCACATCTGGCTCGAGCAGTCGCCCAAGAGCCTGCGCACCTATGGCCGCATCTACATGGAGCTGTACCCCTACTTCCACAAGCTTGGGGAAGCGGAGCTCGCGGGATTTCGCAAGGCTGTGGTCGCCGAGGCAGAGCGTCTGTCGGGCGGAAAGCGCCAGGGACTCTCGGAATACGCGGAGGCCATTGTCACCGGCCTTACGACCCGCAGTCCGCAAAAGCAGTTTCACCACCCTCTCACGCTGCAGGCCCCTGGCGAAATCGCGACGATTTCACTCGCGGACCGCCCGGGGCTCGAACAAGCCGCAAACGACGAGGGCTCCGACGAGGAGATCAAGAAAGCGCTCGAAGAGCACTTCGAGAAGCTGATGGCCGGCAAGAATCCGTTCCAGCGCTTCCAGCTCCTGCGTCAGCTACGGCGCATCACCAAGCGAGTCCTCGCCATCGTCCACGAACGGGTCGGCGAAAACGGTAAGCCATTGCCGATGGAAGAGCTGTGGCGAATCGTCCAAGACCAACTCAATACCGATGTCAGCCGGCGCATCGAAAACAAGATCACCGGCATTTCGTTCGGCGCATTCGCCGGAGTCGGCGCCGCCTCGGGCATCGGCAAGCTCTACCTCGAGAAAGCGGTCGGCCCGCAGTGGATGATCGGCTTGGATGCGGTGGTCTTCAACCTCGTCGGCATCGCCATGGGCACGGCAGGCTCATTCTTCCAAGACCGCTTCGGCAACATCGCGCGTGCCTTCGGCTATGGCGGACTCGAGAAGGTCACCATGGGTCCGTCGGTCGAGCGCGAGGTCCTCGACAACTTGCTGCGTCACTGGACCATCGACGGCCGCATCCTCGGTGGCCGCTACGCGTTCATTTGGCATCAGCGCTTCTTGCACGAGGTCGTCATCGACGCCGAGGCAGCCATCAAGAACGGCGAGATCGACAAAGCCGCCGACTTCCTAGCGGGCGCCTCTGAATACGGGCGCCGTATGTTCTTCTCGTTCTCACCGCTGCAAGAGGCGTTCGAGCTGCAGTTCATCAAGCTAGGGCCGCACTTCGACGTCTGCACGCAAGCCCAACGCGACGAGCTCATCGCCAAGGTCGAAGAGCGTCTGAAGGCGAGCGGTGCGACGCCGCGTGACATGGCCATCTACCACGTTCCTCTCGTAAGCGGGTTGCTGACGACCAACGTCGCGACGAAGCCCAACTAGCCCCAAGCGCTCGCGTGTGAGTAATGGGGCTAAACCTAACGGTTGCGCTCGAGGGCCACGCGGGCAGCGTCCGACAAAAACCGCGAACGGTTGCTGCCGATACTCTTGGCCTTGGCGTCGACGGCTTTCACTAGGCGCTCATCCATGGTGATATCGACGCGAATCGACTTCGACTTCAGAGGCGGAAGCGGTACAACCGCAGCCACCGCGTCACGGTTGAATTCGTCCGCCATAACGGCATCGAGCGTGCTGGCTGGCGGGATTTCTTCACCGTCGGTGATCATGCCTTCAACGTGAAGCGCGAGAGCCTCGCGAGCGTTCGACATAGCTTCGGCTAAGGTGGCACCGCTGGTGACGCACCCCGGGAAATCGGGAAAGTCGACGCCGTGCTCGGTGCCGTCTTCTTTCCGGATCAAGGCGATGTACTCCATGGTGCTACTCCTGCTTCTTACTTCTTGCGCTTCGACCATTCCCAACCGGCTTGGCGGTAAATGCTCCGCACGGTGCCGGTCGGAATGTCGCTCTTGCCTGTCACTAGCGTCACGCGACCCGACTTCGTCGAGTGCTGCCACTGCTGGTGTGACCCTTTGGTCTCAACGACCGACCAACCGTCGGCTTTCAGTAGCTGCTCAATCTCACGTGTCGACCAGGTAGGCGTAATGTGTACTTTCTATGTATCGGCGCAAGGAGAATTCATGTCTAGGCTTTTGTACACATACAATACACACGTCGCGAGGCGTTTGAATTTGCTGCATTTTCTGGCGGGGAAGTTAACAGAGGGGCGTCTACGCATGCCACTCGCGGCGGCGCCGTCGTGGCGGCCGAGACGGACTCACCTGGAAGCGACACCACCGACCTCATGCTGTCGAGCGCTCGAGCGACGGTCGTCGCTCAGTATCTGACCGACCAAGAGAAGCTGGACGCGGCGCGCGTCAAGGCAGCTGGTCATGGGTCCGATGATCCCGTCGCACTCAACTCCACAGCTGAGGGCCGGGCCAAGAACCGCCGTGTCGAGGTCGTGTTCGTCGTGCAATAGCGACAGTCCTTGGATCGGGACGGTCGCGCCGACGGTGGCGGTTGTCGGATAGAGCTTCCGAAGCACGCGGGCAGTGGCAAAGCCCAGGGCGTTGACCCTGGCCTCGCACCGCTACCCGCGTGCAATCGGGAATGCGGATCGGCACTAGACGTTTGGCCTAGACCGAACCGAAGCAGCACTTTCTTCTCTGCCGGAGCAGAGAAAGTCGCTTAGGCGCTCTTCAGCTCGACCTTAGCGCCAGCCGCTTCGAGCTTCTTCTTGAGCTCTTCGGCGTCCTTCTTCTCGAGACCTTCCTTGACGGTCTTCGGAGCGCCGTCAACCAGGTCCTTCGCCTCTTTGAGGCCGAGACCGGTCGCCGCGCGGACTTCCTTGATGACGTTGATCTTGTTCGCACCGCCGTCCGCGAGGACGACGTTGAACGCGCTCGGCTCCTCAGCCGCAGCAGCGCCACCGGCGCCACCGGCCGCCGGGGCCGCCATCATCACACCACCCGCCGCCGCCTCGAGGCCATGAACTTCCTTGAGGTAGTCGCCGAGCTCTTTCGCTTGGAGGAGCGTCAGGGCAACGATCTTGTCGCCGAGGCCCTTGATGTCCGCATTCCAATTACGTGCTGCTTCTGCCATTTGCCTACTCCTAGAAAAAATGACCGCTTTTGCGATCACCTTGAGCAAGCTCGCAGTCCTTAAGACCACGAGGTTGCGAATTTGAAAATTACTTCGACTCTTCTTTTGCTTTGGTCTCGATGGCGCCAACGACGCGGCCAGCCGGGTTCTTGATCTGACCGACGACCTTGCGGCCCGGGCCCATGATCATTCCGAGGATCTGACCGATCATCTCCTCGCGGCTCGGCATCTTCGAGAGGGCTTCGGCCTCTTTCGCCGTGATCGCCTTGTTCTCGAAGATTCCGCCCTTCACCTTGAGATGTTCGGGCATCTCCTTGAGCGCCTCGAAGAGCGACTTGGCGGCGGCCACCGGGTCCTTGAAGCCCATCACGACGCCGGTCGGCGTACCCTTCAAGACCTTGCTCGCGCTCTCGTACGGAGTGCCAGCGATGGCGCGCTTCATCAGCGTGTTCTTGACCACGCGGAAGCCGATGTCTTGGCCACGGAACTTCTTGCGGAGGTTGGTGACCTCCTCGACCGTAAGACCGGTGTAGTCGACGAAGAGCACTGCAGCCGAGCGCTGTACTTCTTTGCTCAGGGTATCGACCGACTGTTCTTTTTCTGCACGCAACATGATTTAATCCTTCAAGTGTTCGCTATCGCGGTTTAGGCCGCGGTGGCGACTTCCACCTGGCTCGGGTCGATCTTGATGCCGGGGCTCATGGTCGCGCTGACCGTGATGCTCTGGACGTATGTGCCCTTCGAGGTCGGCGGCTTCTGACGCATGACTTGCTCGATGAGGACGCGGAAGTTCTCCTCGAGCGCCTTGGCGTCGAAGCTCATCTTGCCGATGGGGGCCTGCACGATACCGGCCTTCTCGACGCGGAACTCGATACGGCCAGCCTTCGACTCCTTGACCGCCTTGGTAACGTCGGTGGTCACTGTGCCGACCTTGGGGTTCGGCATGAGGCCGCGCGGGCCCAGGATCTTCGCGATGGGACCGATCTTCGGCATCATATCGGGGGTAGCGATGGCTTTGTCGAAGTCGAGCCAACCACCTTGGATCTTCGCGACCAGGTCCTCGGCGCCAACGATGTCCGCACCAGCGGCCTTCGCCTCGGCTTCTTTGTCGCCTTTGGCGAACACGAGGACGCGTACCGTCTTACCGGTCCCGTTCGGGAGGTTGACGACACCACGGACCATCTGGTCCGACTGTCGCGGATCGACGCCGAGCTTGATGGCCACGTCGACGGACTCGTCGAACTTCGCGACCTTGAACTTCTTCAGGATGTTGAACGCTTCGGTGATCGGGTAGCGCTTCTGAATCTCGACGAGCTCAGAGTTAGCGCGGAAGCGCTTGCTTGGCTTGGCCATAAATCCTCCGCAGTGACTATCGACTGTTCGACCGTGAGGCCTACTGGGTCTCCTGCTATTTCGAGCGAGGCGTAATGCCGGTGGGTGGGCAACTTGTCAAGGGCGTTTTGATGCGGCCCCTAGCGGGTTCCCCCGACGCCCCCCTTTTAGCCCTCGCGACTTGTGTCACGGGAGCTTGTTGCGGGACGCTGCTGCCATGAGCCGACGATGGTTGACCATGGTGCTGGTCGTTTGGAGCGTCGCTTGCCACAGGGAAGGAGGTGAGGAGCGCGCCGCCCAAGTCGCGGCCGAAACCCCGGACGCGAATGGGCGCGCCGCCCAGCTGCGCGCGCAGCCCTGGATGGGCGACGCCGAGCGCAATCAGACGAGTGCCTTCCAGGGGCGTATGGGACACAGCGGCACCTTCGACGCGTCGACAAGCGGGCGCTGGACGGCCACCTCGGCCGGCTACACGCTGCGCCATGGCATCGCGGCGCGCGAGCCGCTCGCCTTCCCGGTCGTCGACGCGGTCGCCGGCGGCGCCCGTTTGCGATTGTTCGAAGGCACCTCGTTCACCCCGGATGCAATCCGTCTCGACTTCCCCGTCCAGGCCAACGTCGATCGGCTCTCGTTCGAGCTCGCTCATGGAGCAGCGGCGCTCGTCACCTGGGGCGCCGGTGAACCCAAGCTCACGGTCTACGCCCAGGAGGGAGGTGCGCGTCGGTACCAGGTCGCGCTCGCGCGCGTAGCAGCCACTGGGCCTCTGGTGGTCGGCTGGACGCCTGGCGGCGAGGTGATGGTCGAGTGGCGCTCACTCGGGGGCTACTCCCGGGCGTTCTTTGACGGCACGACTGGCGCGGAGCTCGTGCGCGAAGAGCTCGACCCAACAATCGCCGCGGTGGTCCAAGATCCGCTCGCGTACATTCGAGCTCGTCCCTTTGCCGCGACCCAGGTGGACAGCAGCACGAACTTAACCACCGCTCAGCGCTTCGCCCGCGACCCTCCCCCAGCCCTCGGGAGCGTCTGCGCACCGCGCGAGCGTGACACCCGCACGCTGCGCATCGACGAGCTCGGTGGTGAGCGCCTGCTCATCGCCGAAGCGGTTGGCCAGGACACCGAGCGCACACCCTCCACGGCGCGGCACTCGCCCGAGCACGCGCGTTGCGCCGGGGTCACGCTCTACGACGCGACCAAACTTCTGCCCATCGGGATGTGGTCGACGGGGGAGACGCGCTGAGCGAGGCGATCACGGTGAGCTTGGGGAGGGCTCGGCCAAAAAGCGTCGGGCGACCTCGGCCTGCGGCGTCTCCGAGAGCTTATCGACGATTGCCTGCGCCGCTGAACGCGCAAGCGGACTTTCGGGCTGCTCTTTCATGACGCGCGCGTACCAAGCCGCGGCCTTCACCGGCTTGTCGTACTCGAGCAGACGCCCCAGACGAAACGCCACCTGGGAGCCTTTGGGACCGTTCGGGTAGCGCCCGCGCATCCGCGTCAAGATCTCCTCGGCGAGACCTTTCTCACCCGCCAGTCGCGCCCGCTCCGCTTCGAGCAGCTCGTCCTCGAAGGCGAGCTGTTTGGGTGGCTCGCGCCGAGGGGGCGGCGGACGACTCGCCTGGCGGATGATCTCGGGCTCAGGCTCAGCGACCGTCGAGTAGCGTTCGCCGGGCTCATCGAGGACGACCGGCGTTGCGAGCTCGGGACCACCGACGAGGACGCGACCATTCGTGACCTCCACGGTCACATCGCTCTCCTGGGCGCCGCGCTCCACCAGGAACTTGGTGCCAGTCACGGTCACTGTATGCGGCCCCGCGAGCACCTCCCATTTGGCGTGCGGTGCTGGGTTGACGTAGACGTCGAGGCGCCCGCGCGCGAGATCGATCTTCGCTCCCCCGCCCTGCATGGCGACGACCGTCGCCGCGCCACCGGGCGCGAGCTGCACCTGACTCCCGTCGGAGAACAACCAGCGGGTTTCACCGGTGGTGGCGTCGATCTGGCTCTCGAACTCGAGCGCCTCGTGTTTGTCCCGCCAAACAAACCAGCCAGCAACCGCGACGACGACCAGCGCCACTGCAAGGGAAGCTGCCCCCCAAGGCGTGCGCCGCGGTGTACCGATCGCGTTCAGGAAGCGACTTCGCTGGACCAGATGTCGATGAGGCGGGACATCGTCGGTCGTCGAGTCGCGCACGGCCTGGCCCACGTCGAGGTGTGGCGCGTTCATGTGCCCTCCGGCAAGCGAGCAATGCTCGAGTGCGCGGCTGCCGCGCTCCGAGCGAGGATGTCGACTCGTTGTTCGGCGCTCGCAAGCCGCCGCTTGAAAGTCGACAACGACACCCCGAGTGCCGCCGCGCCCTCGGCGAGGTCCAATTCCTCGACGTGACGCAAAACGAACGCGAGACGAAGCTCCGGAGTCAAACGGTCGAGTAGCGCTTCGGCGTCACGCGCCCGCTCACGCCCATCCATCCCGCCCACGCCGTCACCCACTTCCTCGACCACCGAGGTATCGATCTTGAGAATGCGCCGCACATAGCGCTTGCGCAGCGCCGAACGCGCCGTGTGGACCGCGATGGCATACACGAAGGCGTCGAGCCGTTCGGGGTCCTGCAACCTACCGATGCTCTTCCACAACTTGAGGAAGCAGTCCTGCACGAGGTCGTCGAGGTCGGGCGTGGCGCCGCACGAGCGCCGCATGATGCGCCGGATGCGAGGCGCGAGCGCGTCGAAGAGCATGGCCGCTGCGCCGGGCTCGCCATCGCGCACCGCCGCCATGAGCGCCACCGGCCGCGTCGCCATCGGAGTGCACCTGTTCATGTGCTTCTGGTCACGTAAGACGGCCACGAGGAGAATGTCGCCCGAGCCGCGAATTTCAGCTCACATTTTCGCGCCCCTGCTCGAAGACCCCTCCTGGCCTACGCTTTTGGCCAGGAGGGGTCTCGATGGGGCGCGAGAACCCACTTTCACTTACACGCGCCGCGCCATCAGCCTCGACGTCGGCGCACACCTGCGGCGAGCCCTAAGCCCACCACGAGGGCGAGCAAGCTCGCCTGGGCACGTGTCGACGCGCATCCACCAGCTTCATCCCCCGCGCCCTCACCAACCTCGGCGACGACTTCTTGCGTACTCAGGCTGACGGGCAGGCCCAGCGGGTCGCCGCTCTGTAGCTCGGTCGACACGCGCACCCGATACGCTCCTGCCCGGTCGGCTTTGAAGCGAATGGTGCTGAAGGTCGGGTCGGCGCCGACCTGGAAGGTCCCGGGATAGGTCGCCGCGGAGCCGATGGCGTTGTCGAGTGTGCTTGCCGAATCGTCCGGAATGTCGCTGAAGGTCGCCGACCAGGCATGCACCGCGTTGAGTCTGTTGCTGAATAGACGCACCTCGATGACGTCGCCGACACGTAGGCCGCCGAGCGCGTTCGAGCCTGCGAGTGCGAGCCGCGTTGTGAAAGACTGCGTCGGGTCCAAACAGGCAGAGTTCTTCTCACTGTCCGACATCGCGGAGTAGGCACCGCGGTCGACGACGTAGCATTCCTTGGTATCGCAGGATTCGAGGCCGGCGCTGGCGCCGAAGTTGCCCGCGTCGCCAACACCATCGTTGTCCGCGTCGACTTGACCGGGGTTCGCTACGTAGACGCAATTGTCACGGAAGTTCTCTCGCCCATCGCCGTCGGCGTCCTGATCGCAAGCGTCACCGACACCGTCCCGATCGCTATCGCGCGCCCCGGCATTCGACACCTCCGGGCAGTTGTCGGCATCGTTCACCAGGCCGTCTTGGTCGGGGTCGTCGTCGCAGGCACCGCCACTCGCGCCACCCGCAACCAGACGACATGGGTCCTGCGTGTCGAGCAAACCGTCGTTGTCATCATCTGCATCGCAGATGTCGCCTTCGTCGTCGCCGTCGTTGTTCGCCTGCGAGGGGTTGGGCACGAGGGCGCAGTTATCGCGTTCATTGAGAATCTGGTCACCGTCTGCGTCGCTGTCACAAGCGTCGCCGATGCCGTTCAAGTTGACATCGCGTTGGATGGTGTTGGCGGCGCTCGCGCAGTTGTCACACGCGTCACCGACCTGGTCCCCATCGGCGTCGGCCTGGTCGAAATTCGATACGAAGGCGCAGTTGTCGAAGTCGTCTTCGACGCCATCGCCGTCCTGGTCGTCAGCGAACTGATACGTCACACCTCGGTCCGTCATAGCGACAAGGATACTGCAGCCGCATCCACACCCGCACCCGCATCCACCGCCGCCGGACTGCGTCGGTGTGCCGCAGTAGCCGGAGGTGCATTCACCAGCGTTCGCGGGTCGCGGTGCTAGCACCGCCAAGCTCAAGGCAAAGCAACACCATACAATGATCGGTTTCATCGTCGTTCTCCGTTGCGTTCGGTGCCGGGCACCTATGGGTCACTCAAGGCCGGTGAGGGATTCCAACCATCAGTTATGCGGGGAGTCGCGTGAGAGTCGTCGAACGGCTCAACGGAACACGATGTCGTTCGTCGCGAGCTGTGCCATCGAGGCAGTCCGCCGTATGCACGCGGCGCAGCGACACTCGCTGGCAGGCTACCGAGGCAAACCGGGGCGTCTCACCATCGAATCCTCTGTCACTTGGTGAGGCGCCACGTGCGTTACGACCCGCTCAAGAAGCGAGACTCACGGTGAAGCGGAGGCTGCCATGCGGTCGAGCTCTGCAAGCCCAGCGGCAATCTCACGATCGAGCTGCGCGCGAGTGGCCTCGAGGGTAGCAAGAGCCTCCCTGAGTGCCCCAGCGCTCTTCGCGTCGCTGCCGACGAGCCGGGCCTCGAGAGCCGCTGCGCTAGCTTGGAGTTCGCGTCGCTGAGTCTCGACCTCGGCGAGCTCCCTTGCGAGCCTCTCGTAGTGCTCGCGCAGCGGCCCAAGTCGCCCAGGGTCCGGTTTGGCGTCGGGACGTTCGGGAGCGGTGGCGGGCGGTGTCTGCGGGGTATCCGCTGCTACGGACACGACCTGGGCTCGAGCCGTAGCCGGCACGCTCATGACCTTCGCGACACCCAGCTTGTTGGCATGAACGACTCGAACGTCACCAAACGGCCCTTCGCCGGCATCGCCCACGGCGCGTGCGTGCACGAAAAATAGTCCGGGAGGCATCGGGCCGAGATTCACTACCCGAGTCCTCGCGCCGCCCTGCGCTACGAGGGGTTCGAAAAGGAGCGTCCGGGCAACCTGGAGGTCATAGCGCTGTGCACCACGAACTCTCGCAACGCGCACGACGAGCTCCACTCCCTCACCGCGGCGGCGGACAAAGACGTTTTCAATCTTCGGCGGTGGATACGCGGCGATCTCTGGGCTTTCATCACCGGGCTCGCTCGCCGGCTGCGCAGGCGGATCGACTGTGGGTGCCCGGGGGGTGGGAACGACCGGTGGCGCGGGAGCTGGTGGCTGCTCTTGCTGAGCTGCGACCTCGTGCTCACGTACGCACCCCGGCGCGGCACAAGCGATTGCGCCAATCACCGCCGCAGTGAGCCGTACGCGCGCGCGCCCCATGCCTGGGTTATGCGCCCACCTGCCCCGCAGACAAAGAAAAAGACCCACGAGGACGATATCGCGTGGCTAGCCGCGCGGTCTCGGCGAGCGAAGAGGCGACGCCACGCGCGCCGAAGCCCGGGGCAAACGTGAGCCGACTACGTTACTGAACGATGTCGAGGCCCATGGATTTGGCCGTACCCATGATGCTGTTCATGGCGCCCTTGAGATCTTTGGCGTTCATGTCGGGCATCTTCATCTTGGCCACTTCTTCGATCTGCTTCATCGTGACCTTGCCGACCTTGGTCTTGTTCGGCTCCTTCGAACCGGCGCCAGGCTTCTTGGTCGTCTTCATGCCGGTGACCTTCTTCAGCAGGATCGAGGCCGGCGGGGTCTTCGTGATGAAGGTGAACGAGCGGTCGCTGTAGACGGTGATCACCACGGGGATGATCATGTCGCCGTCTTTCTGGGTGCGCGCGTTGAACTCTTTGCAGAACTGCATGATGTTCACGCCGTGCTGACCGAGCGCAGGACCAACCGGCGGCGAGGGGTTCGCCTTGCCAGCGGGGATTTGCAACTTGATGAAACCAGAGACTTTCTTAGCCATAGTCCTACGCCTTAATCACTAGAGGCCGCTTTAAGCCTTCTCGACCTGAATGAAGTCGAGCTCCACAGGCGTCGCGCGCCCGAAGATCGACACCAAAACTCGAACCTTGCCCTTGTCGCTGTTCACGCCGTCAACGACGCCGTTGAAGTTGGCGAACGGGCCATCGACGACGCGAACGTTCTCGCCATCCTCGAACTGCACGCGCGGCTTGGGCTTGAGCGTGCCTTCGTCGATCTGCTGGGTCAGCTTGCGAACTTCGCTCTCGGGAATCGCCGGTGGCTTGGTCGCATCGCCGACGAAGCCAGTGATCTTGGGCGTCGACTTGACGAGGTGCCAGCTCTCGTCCGTCAGCTCCATTTGCACCAGCATGTAGCCAGGGAAGAACTTGCGCTTGGTGGTCTTCTTCTGACCGCCCTTGCCGAGCTCCATGACGTTTTCGGTCGGGATCAGAACCTCGCCGAAGCGGGCTTCCATATGGTTCTGCTTGATGCGCTCTTCGAGAGACTTCTTGGCGCGGTTCTCGTACCCCGAATACGTGTGAACCACGTACCACTTGAGGTTGGGATTCACCGCGGGCGTGCCTTCGGAAGCCATCGCCTGGGCGCCTGTCTGCTCGTTGTCCGTGCTGGTCATCATGATGTCGTTTCGTATTCCGTCAGCTCGTTGCCGAGCCCAAGATCCAGTCGGTAATGGCGCGCCACATCACATCGAAGAAACCGAGGAAGAGCGAGCAGATGACCACCGTAACGATGACCACCACCGTTGCGCTTCCGGTCTCGGCTCGCGTAGGCCAGCTGACCTTCGAGAGCTCTTCGACCACCTCGCCCGCAACCTGTCGCGTCGGGCGATGCAGGAGGCAGAACAAAGCTGCGGCGAGCGCAATGCAGTACGCGACCAAATTTGTCAAGCTCAAGTCGCCGAAGATGCGTGGGTTTGCGACGCCCACGTAGGCGAAGAGCCACGTCAGAGCGTGGGCAAGCGGCATGGCCGCGATGGCGGCGAGCGCGATGACCCCGATGAAGACGTAACGATCTCGCTGCATTGCAAACCCTCAAAAAGAAAGCAGGCTTCGAAGCCTGCTCTCGCGAAGTACCGCGTAGCGTTCCGTGGCAGGCGAGGAGGGATTTGAACCCACAACATGCGGTTTTGGAGACCGCCGCTCTACCGTTGGAGCTACTCGCCTAGACCACGAACACCGCACCGACCGTACAGTCGATGTCGAGAGCCGGGTTGTCTAGACCCGGCTCTCGCACACACTACTCAATGATTTCAGCCACGACGCCCGAGCCGACGGTGCGTCCGCCTTCGCGGATGGCGAAACGAACTTCTTTCTCCATGGCGATGGGCGTGATGAGCTCGACCGTCATGCTCACGTTGTCACCCGGCATGACCATCTCCATCCCGTCGGGGAGCTTGATCGAACCGGTGACGTCCGTGGTGCGGAAGTAGAACTGGGGACGATAGTTCGAGAAGAACGGCGTGTGACGGCCGCCCTCGTCCTTCGTCAACACGTAGACCTCAGCCTTGAACTTCTTGTGCGGCGTGATGCTGCCGGGCTTGGCCAGAACCTGACCACGCTCGATCTCTTCACGCTTGGTGCCGCGGAGGAGGCAGCCGACGTTGTCGCCAGCGCGACCTTCGTCGAGGAGCTTACGGAACATCTCGACGCCGGTGACGATGGTCTTCGTGCTCTTCTCGGTGAGGCCGATGATCTCGACTTCTTCGCCGACCTTGATGATGCCACGCTCGATACGACCGGTGACGACCGTACCACGACCCGAGATCGAGAAGACGTCCTCGACCGGCATCAGGAACGGACGATCCACCAAGCGCTGCGGCTCGGGGATGAAGCTATCGAGAGCTTCCATCAGCTTCAGGATGCTGTCGACGCCGGCCTTGTCGCCCTTGATGGCGCCGAGTGCGCTACCGCGGATGACCGGGGTGGTGTCGCCCGGGAAGTTGTACGCCTTGAGAAGATCGCGAACTTCCATCTCGACCAGGTCGAGGAGCTCGGCGTCATCGACGACGTCGACCTTGTTCAGGAAGACGACGATGTACGGAACGTTGACCTGACGCGCGAGCAGAACGTGCTCACGGGTCTGAGGCATCGGGCCGTCAGCCGCCGAAACCACGAGGATGGCGCCGTCCATCTGCGCCGCGCCCGTGATCATGTTCTTCACGTAGTCAGCGTGGCCGGGGCAATCGACGTGCGCATAGTGGCGCTTGTCGGTCTCGTACTCGACGTGGCTGGTGGCGATCGTGAGGATCTTGGTTTCGTCACGGCGGCCCTGAGCGGCCGAAGCCTTGGCCACTTCGTCGTACGCGACGTATTTGCCCATGCCACGGTCTGCCGAGATCTTCGTCAGCGCCGCAGTGGTCGTGGTCTTACCGTGGTCAACGTGTCCGATCGTGCCGACGTTAACGTGCGGCTTCGCGCGGTTGAACTTTTCCTTAGCCATCGCTCAAGGGCCTCCAGCCCGATAGGTACTTTTTGAAACAATCCGCTCGCACTAGCGGGCGCCCGCCTTTACGCGATCTGGCGCTCCACATGCAAGCCTTCGAATGGAGCTCACGACCGGAATTGAACCGGTGACCTCTTCCTTACCAAGGAAGTGCTCTGCCGACTGAGCTACGTGAGCCAAACACCAACACACTAGAACCGGTACTGCATGGAGCGGGCGACGAGACTCGAACTCGCGACCCTCAGCTTGGAAGGCTGATGCTCTACCAACTGAGCTACACCCGCCCGAAGACACCAACCCGCCGCGGCGGCGGGCAAAACAAAAAACAAGAACCAGATGGAGGGAGAAGGATTTGAACCTTCGAAGGCTTACGCCGGCAGATTTACAGTCTGCTCCCTTTGGCCACTTGGGTATCCCTCCGCAATGACAAAGAACTCAGCACTTCGCTCCCTCGACGACGCCGCGCCGCCTCGATTGGTGGCGCCCACGAAAAACGTGGAGCTGGCGAAGGGACTTGAACCCGCAACCTTCTGATTACAAATCAGGTGCTCTACCAATTGAGCTACGCCAGCTTAGGGCTTTCGTCCGGCGAAGGCCCGTCCGCTTTACGGACTTGCCCCCGCTTTTGGAAACGCGGCCTTATAGGGATCGCCATTTTTGAAGTCAAGACGAACCCCAGGACAGAACGCTGCCGAGGGCGCCGAACCCCATGGAAACACGATCGCCGGACGCTGCGGGGCTCGCCCGTAGCCTGCAGATGAAGCACCAGCGCGCCTTCCTCGATTCCATCGGGGCGAAGCTCGGCGTGACCGTCGTCTATCTGAAGGGTGCGTGGGCCGATCCCGTACTCTATGGCGGACGGGGCGAGCGATTCAGCAACGACGTCGACATCCTGGTCGACCCTCGCGCCCGACGGACGTTCGCGCGTGAGTTGGAAGCGCACGGTTACGCGTCGATTCCTGCGCTTGGACATCACATCCAGCGCGGCTGGCATTTTCGACGCCAAAACACCATCGTCGATCTTCATTTGAACATCGCCGAGCAACCGTGGTTTCCACTCGACGTCGCTGGTCTCCTAAAGCGGGCACACGCCTGGGAGAGCGTCGACGGCCCTGTCATTGGACTTTCGGCCGATGACCAGGTGGTGCACGCCGCGGCTCATTACGCGGCCGACCGCTACCTGCTCGACGACCGTCACATGACCGACGTCGAGCGGCTCCTCGAAACGCGAGACGTCAACTGGAGCGCCATCGAGGATACGTGTGCGCGTGGCCACATGACGATTCCGCTGCATGTATTTGGCGCCATGTTGCGCCGGCGCGGCAACGTCGTGCCGGACATCGCGTTGAGCGTGGCGGAAAAAGCTCGTCTCACGGCCCTACGGCGGGTCTTCAACGTCGGTGGCAGACGGCGGTTTTATACCGCGAACCGCAACACCAACGTTCGCGTCGATCTTCTCGCGCTGTTTCCGCTGCTGTCGACCCGTTGGTCTGCCCTACCCCGGCTGCTCGCTAGCTCCGTCACCGAGCGCGTACGCGCGCGGACTCAACGATAAAAACCTGCAAATCGGGCATTCCTAACACCCTCGCATCGGGTCTAAGCTGACCACCAGCGCCCCATGCAAATCCTCAGACCAGACGCCGTCGACGCCGGAGTACGCCTCCTGCCGCGGCTCGATCGGATGCACAGCATTGGCATCGCCGTGCTCGCCGTTCTGGTGGTCACGAGCCAGCTCCTGCTGCAGGCCGGTTTGGGCCGTGAAGTCGACGTCGGGCCAACCATCAACCTCGCCGGTCGGCAGCGCATGCTGAGCCAGCGCATCGCCAAGGTGGCGGTGCTGGCCCTCGGGTCGACGGATGGATTCGGGCGCACCCGGTTGCACGCAGAGCTATCTACCGCTTTAGCGGACTGGGTCGATGCGACGCGGATCCTCGAGACGAAAGCTGACAGCCTCGCGCGCAACACCTCTGTCGCGCGAGCTCTCGCCGCAGATCTCAAGTCCCTCGACTACGCACAGAAGACGGTAATCGCGGCCACCGAAGATCTGCTGAAGCTCCTCGCCGATCCCGACACGAAACCAGCCGACATGGAAGGGCCCGTCCAGCAGATCCTGACCAACGAGTCGACCTTTCTCGCCAACATGGAGGTGGTCGTCCGTGACTTTGAGCGCGCCGCGCAGGAACACGTCCGAGGGGTACGCACTCTCTCGGTCGTGCTGTGCATCGCCATCCTGCTCATGCTCGTCTACCAGGGCACGCTGGTCTTCAAGCCGGCATTCCGTGTGATTCGCGAACAGTTCACGGCGCTCAAGAGCGAGCTCGCTCACCGCGTCGAGATGGAGGCGGCTCTGCGCACGAGCGAGGAGTGGTCAACCTCGCTCATTGGTCAGCTCCAATCCGGCATCGCGGTCTTCGACGAGAACGGGTTCATCACGGCAGCCAATGCCGCCTGCGAACGCATGTTCGGCCTCGGCGGCGGCACCATCCTCGGGAAGACCCCGGCCGACCTGTTCATCGATGCACGCAGTCGTGGAGACGCACGCAGCTTCAAGGAAGTCGTACCGAGCATGCTGAGCCGAGTGAGCGAGCGTACGGGTCGCTGCACCGACGGCAGGGTCTTCCCCTGTGATGTCTGGCTTTACGAGGCACAGCTGCCCGGCGGCACGAGCTACGTCGCCGACATGCGCGACAGTACCGAGCGTCGCGAGATCGAACGCCTGAAGAAGGAGTTCGTTTCCACGGTGAGCCACGAGCTTCGTACCCCGCTAACTTCGATTCGAGGATCCCTCTCGCTCTTGTCCGGCGGCGTCCTCGGCGAGCTCCCCAACGATGCCAAGGAGGTCGTCGAGATCGCCGAGCGCAACGTCGTGCGGCTCATCACCCTCATCAACGATATTCTCGATCTCGAGAAGCTCGCTTCAGGCAAGCTCGACATACAGTTCGCGCCGGTGAGCGTGCAGACGCTCATGGAACGCGCGAGCGAGGCGGTGCGCGGGTTCGCCCACCAGGAAAACGTGTCGCTCGCTGTCGCGTCAACGGACGCCGTCGCCAGCGTCGACGACGACCGCATCGTGCAAGTGCTCGTGAACTTGCTCTCGAACGCCATCAAGTTCTCGCCAGACGGCGGCACCGTCGCGCTGGAGGCGTCCGTCACGAACGACGAGGTCGAAGTCCGGGTCATCGATCACGGGCGCGGCATTCCCAAAGAGTCCTTGGACATCATCTTCGAGCGTTTCCGTCAGGTCGACTCCTCCGACGCGCGGCGCAAGGGGGGAACCGGCTTGGGTCTTGCGATCTGCAAAGCGATCATGACCCAACATGGTGGCAGCATCGGAGTCACGAGCGAGGTCGGTCGAGGAAGCACCTTCCGCATTCGTATGCGTCGCGCGGTCAAACCGCTGGGCCTGATCTTCGAGCGTGACGCTCAGCTACGCCAACGCTTCGTGTCTAGCCTCGAAGAGAGAGGCTACGACATCGCCGTCGCAGCCAACGTCGATGAGGCCGTTCACCATTTGCGCAAGAGTCCGCCGGACATCGCGGTGCTCGGCCTCGCTGCCGACGCGGCCGCCTCGGCTTCGCTCCTCGAGGCCGCTCATTTCGTGCAGTCGATGCGCGGCACACCCCTCTTCTACCTGGGGGAGCACATCTTGCTCGCCTCCGACGCGAGCTCGCGCGACCTTGCGACGCTCGTCGGTGGATCTGAACCGGGTCAAAGCGTCATCACCGCCGTCCGCGACTACGGGCTTGCCGACGTGCTGCTCGTCGAAGACGACGCCGCGTTCGCGCAGGTCACCGCTCTCAAGCTCGCGCAGCGTGGCATCTTCACGCGTATCGCCAATTCCGCCACAGCGGCCATTGCCATGATGAGCGAACGCCTCCCCGCCCTGCTCGTGCTCGACATCGGTCTCCCTGATGCGGACGGCTTCGAGCTCGTCGCGCGCCTTCGCGAGCAGGACGGAGCCCAGGCGTTACCCGTTCTCGTGTACAGCGGACGCGACGTCGCCGCCGACGAGCGTGACCGTCTCACGCTAGGGCCCACACGGTTTCTGACCAAGTCGCGCGTCTCCGAAGACGCGTTCACGAGAGCGGTCGAGGAGCTACTGTCCGAGCGATCCGCCGAGGCGACCGCCAATGAGACGCCACGGAGCGACTCTACGGCATAAGGAGAGAGTGTGCGCATCCTCATCGTCGACGACGAGCCCGACATCCGACGCATCGCAGCCTTGGCGTTGCGCAAGCTTGGCGGTCATGAGCTCTTCGAGGCGGAGAATGGCATGGAAGCGATCGAGCTGGCCGCCGCGCATCAGCCCGACGTGATATTGCTCGACGTCATGATGCCGCTCATGGACGGGCCAACGACGCTCGCCGCACTGAAGCAGAACGCCGCGACGTCATCGATCCCAGTGATATTTTTGACGGCGAAGGCCATCGCGTCCGAGGTGGAGCGCTTCAAGCGTCTCGGAGCCGTCGCGGCGCTCACCAAGCCATTCGACCCCATGACTCTCGACCGCGATATCAGAGCGGCGTTGGCAGACACATGAGTCTCGTGCTTCTCGTAGACGACGACGCGCAGTTTCGGCGCATCATCACGGCGGCGCTCACCAAGCGAGGCCACACCGTCATCGAAGCGGCAAGCGGCCGAGAAGGCGTCGCCGCGCTTGGCAAGCATAGGCCACACGCGGTGATCATCGACGGTCTCCTCCCCGACGGTGACGGCATGCTGTGGATCCCGCGTCTGCGGCAGGCGCAACCCGACGTGCCAGTCATCTTTGTCTCGTCGTTTTATCGCGACATGAGCTCGTTCAAGCGCTTGAACGACGAGCTGCGTGTCGCGCTCATCGCGCACAAGCCACTCGAAGCGGGCACTTTCGTGGCGCAGATCGATGCGCTTCTGAGCAGCAAGGCGGGAACCACTGTTTCCGACAGTCTGTCCGCCGATCTCGAGGCGATTCGCGACGAATACGCTGCCGGGCTGCCGGTGCTAGTTGCAGACCTGGTGCTCGCGCTAGCGAAAGCGCGGAGCAGTCAAGACGATGTAGCTGCGTGGGTTCAAGCGCGCGAGCGAGCGCACAAGATGCGCGGAACAGCGGGAACACATGGTTTGCACGCGGTGAGCGACGCCGCGGCCGAGGTCGAGGACGCGCTCGTCGCGCTCAAGGGTCAGCCCGAGGACGTCGCTAAAGCGTACTGGACGACGATCGATCAAGCGGTCGCCAAGCTACCCGCACCCAGCAGCGCCGCTACGCCGATGTCGGCGCCCAAGTTGCCGGCCGCCGCCGCAAGTCGAACCATGCCAAGCGAGCTCGTGGTGATGGTCGGCGGTACGCCAGAGATGGCGCGGGAGCTTGTGACGCATGGACGCTCGCATGGGTTCGCGGTCGTTCAGGTCATCGAGCCGCGTGATTTGGTCGAGCGCGCGCGGGCGCGGATGCCGGCCGCAGTGCTGGTCGACATGACCAACCGGCCGCCCGAGATGCTTGGCCAGATCGCCGGCGGCTTGCGAACGGTGCCAGGCGCGGAGAACGTCGTCATCGCACTGCTCGAGTCACGGATCGGGGCGGTCTCAGAAGCGCAAGCCGTGCATGCAGGCGCCTCGTTGCGCATGGCGGCCGGCACGAGCGCCGAGATGATCGCGGCGTCGTTGGGACGCGCGCTCGAGCAGCGCCCCCAGCAGACTCGCGTCCTTCTCGTCGACGACGACACGACCTTCGGGAAGCTCGTCTTGGACATCCTGGGTCCGCGCGGGATCGTCGCGCGTCACATCAGCGACCCGGCGCAGTTATTCACAACCCTAGAGGAGGTGAACCCAGACCTGGTCCTCATGGACATGTTGATGCCGCAGGTCACTGGACTCGACCTCTGCAATCAGATTCGGGCGAGCGCGAAGTGGCGCCACATGTCGGTGCTGTTCCTAACGGCGCAGAGCGCGGTCGAGCAACGCATCGCCGCATTTCGGGCTGGCGCCGATGACTATCTGGTGAAGCCAGTGGTCAATGAGGAGTTGCTTGCGCGCGTCGAGGTTCGCGTCGAGCGTGCGAAGTTGCTCCGCGACCGCGCGGACCGCGACACCTTGACCGGGCTGACGCTGCGGCGTGCGTTCCTCGAGCAGCTCGAGGCGCGTATGGCTGAGTCGCGTCGCTATAGAAGACCACTATCGCTTTGCTTGATCGATCTGGACCACTTCAAGAAGATCAACGATGGCCATGGACACCTGGTGGGCGACCGGGTGCTGGCCGCGACCGGACAGTTGCTGGCGACGCGGCTTCGTACCGAGGACGTCCGTGGGCGCTGGGGCGGCGAGGAGCTGGTCGTCGCCCTGCCCAATGCACCAGCGGTGATGGCTCGGCAGGTCGTCACGCGATTGCTCGACGAGCTGTCGGGGATGGCGTTCGACACGGAGGACGGGCGGACTTTTCAGGTCACCTTCAGCGCGGGAGTCGCGGCGTTCCCTGACGATGGGGAAACCGCCGACGCCCTTCTGCGCGTCGCGGACGAGCGCTTGTACGCCGCGAAAAATGCTGGACGAGCGCGGGTGTTTTAGACAGCGTCTAGCGACGTTTACCGTGAACGACGACGTCCCCTGGCCGATAGTCATACGCCGAGATGTCACGTAAGCACCTCACCCTCCTGCAACTTCCCGTGCCCCAGCCATCGGCCTTTGCCGCGACTGGAAACGTCCCGCTCGCCGCCGGATGCCTCGCGGTTGCGGCGCGCGCTCACGGCCTGCGCGACCGACTCGAGGCCGAGGTCATCGACCCCTCTGTGACCGACCGCTTGGGGGACACTCAGCTCGCTCATCATATCGCCAAGGACGAACCAGACTTTCTAGGCCTGTCGCTTTATCTGTGGAACAGCGAGCGAAGCCTTCACATCGCCCGCGAAGTAAAGCGGTTGTCGCCGAAGACTCGTGTCGTCGTGGGTGGACCGGAGATCAATCCAGACAATCCGTATGTGATGGGGCTCCCTGGCTTCGACATCGCTGTCACCGGCGAAGCCGAAGACTTGTTCGCGACGTTGATGACTCGTTTGGTCGCGGGCGAGGACGTGAGCGATCTGCCCGGCATCGCTGTCCGCGATGGCGACCATGTTCGCGCCTTCAACAAAGCGCCTACGGTGAATTTTCCGCTCACCAACTACCCGTCGCCCTACCTCGAAGGTGCAATCGAGGTCGACGGCGCGCGTTCGACATACCTCGAGACCGTGCGTGGCTGCCGCTCCCACTGCACGTATTGCTTCTATCCGAAGAGCAGCAACAGTCTGCGATCGCTCGACGCCCAGCAGAGCGCGGCGCTCGTGGCGGCGCTGGTCGAGCGAGGCGCACGCGATCTCGTCTTCCTCGATCCGACGTTCAACCACCGGCCCGATTTCGACGAATTACTCGAGGCTCTCGCCGATGCCAACCAGGGGCGCGCCGGCGGCTTTGCCGAGGTACGTGCCGAGGGATTACAGCAACGGCACGCCGAGGGTCTACGCCGGGCTGGCTTTACCCGCCTCGAGATCGGTTTGCAGTCGGTGAACCTCGAGACGCTAAAGCGGATCAAGCGATTCGGCACCCCAGCCAAGGTCGCAGGCGCCGCGGCGATGCTGCGGGACCAAGGTATCGGGCTGCTCGTCGACCTCATCATGGGTCTCCCGGGCGACACTCCCGACGACGTGCGTCGCGGTGTCGATTTCTTGCTAGAGCACGGCCTCGCAGCGGACGCACAAGTCTTCCCGCTCGCGTTGCTCCCCGGAACCGCCATGCGCGCAACCGCCGAAGCGGACGGCGTCGTCTACGACCCGGCGCCGCCCTACCGTGTCTTGTCGACGCCAAAATTCGATCAAGATGTCCTGCGCGACCTGCTGTTCGATGTCGAAGATCGTCTCGGCCGCGTTCTCGACGAGTTTCCGCGCCCTCATCTCGTAGACGCTGAAGCAAGCAGCGACGACGTCTTTACCGTCGATCTCGACACCTTGGACATCGAGGCCATCAACCGAGCGACGCGGCCTGGCGCGCAGCACGTCGCCCTTTGGCTCCAGGGTCGGGACATCTTCGGTCAGCGTCAGCAGCTCTCGCGCGTCGTACGCGAGCGCCTGCGCGTCGACCCCTACGCAACCGTCGACCTGGTGCTCGAACCGCGTGCACCGTTCGAGCTCGATCTGCTGGGGTACGTACGTGTGCTCTTGAACGGCGGCGCCCCGTCGTACCTATCGCGCTCGCAAGCCCTCCGCGGCGAGGACGTACAGCGCCGCATCACCGTGGTGTTGCCAGCCACGTTGCAGGCGCCGGACTGGGTCGCATCTCTGAGGACGCTGGTGCCAGTTTTCCGTGATCAGAGCCTGACGCAAGCGAGCCAAGACGCCGAGCTCCTCGGCGTGTCGTTGCCCGGAGCGCGTATCGTGAGTGCCGAGGTCGATGAGCAGAGCTGGCGCCGCCTGGTCGATTACGCCGACCCGGAAGCCGTCACTTTCGCGAATCGACAGCTCGAACGACGCTGGGTGGAGCGCGTCTTGGGCTACAGCGAAATCGATCGCGGCTGAAGAAGGAAATTGAGCGATTCGTGGCCGCGCTTGGGTGCGGGTTACGCGCGCGTGGCCGCGCGGATGATGGCCGCCAGCACCTCGGCGTCGATATCGGCGAGACGCTTGATGTAGAGGCAGCCCTTGCCTTTGGTGTGTTTACCGAGCCGCGCGAGGTGCTCCGGGGAGGCGCCGCCGAGCACGCCGTACAGGACGAGCGCCTGCTTACGCGGCGCAAAGCCCATCTTCATCCAGGGAGCTTCTCGCCCGTCCGCGTACCGGATGGTCGACGTCCCGTAGCCGACGATGGCCTTGCCGTACATGACGCCCACGGCCCCGGTCGCGCCTCGCATCCAGCCATCGATGCGCTCGCAGTCCGCCCGCTTGGACGCATCGAGCCCCTGGAGAAAAGCCCGCGTCGACCCATCGTTTGGAGTCGTCTTGAGGGCCTTGGTCGCGACCTTGCTCCCCTTGGATGACTTCGTCTTCTTGGCAGGTGTTTTCATGCAGCAGCGCGCCGAACCACAAGCCTCGCCCATCCGGGCTGATCACGCCGAGTGCTCTCTTCGGCCCTACGTTGTTGCACAGGCCCGCGCCCAATTGCTCGGCGTCAGTCGCCAGGGCGCCACATCAGCCCGATGCTTGCACCGATGCCGTAGTCGAAGCGGTTGCTTTTTGAGTCGCCGACCGGCAGCGACGTGGTGCGAACGGTGCCGTCCTCGGCGGGGAGAGTCACGCTCCCGGGCGAGAGCGTCAAGTAGCGGAGCTGGCCACCGAGCTCGAAGAACACGCCGGCGCTCGAGCCCAAGGCCTTGGGGAACTGGTAGCGGCCGCGCAACCAACCCTGCCCGCCAAGCGCACGCGAGCTGAGCTCGACGGTATCGGCGGTGCGGGTGTGTTTCCCCCACGGGACGACGCCAGCGCCGCCTTCGAACGTGAGGCCCACCGTCGTAAGGTCCCCGGACGAGAGGGTTACGCCGACGAAGGTGCCGATGAGCTTGCTCGAAGGCACCCAGAGGATATCGGGCTGGCCGGTCGCGTCGAGCTTCTCGTAGCCGCCTCCAATCGCCAAGGCGACAGGCAGATCGCCGTCGGTGAGGGCAAGCGACATGCGGCCGGAGGCCATCAGCTGATCGATGTCGATGTCTTGTGGGTCGGTGATGTCCGGCTGCAGCGTCGCCTTCTGCTTGGCGACCTGGGCCGTCAGCCGGAAGCCCACAGCGTGCTCGAGCTCGAGCTGGCCTCCGAAGTGTGGAGCCATGGAGATTTTGACGTCGCGATCGCCTTGGTCACGCGAGGTGTCGATGCTCTCCTTGTAGCCAGAGCCGCCTCCAATCGCTCCGAAGGCGATACGGAAGTCACCTCGACCGCCCCCGTCACGCTTCGACTTGCTCTTGGTGGGCTCGCTCGCCACCGCCGCTGCCTCGACTTCGCTCGTGGTTTGCGTCTGCGTGCTCGGCAGGGGCTGAGCACTCTTAGGGGTGGTCGGTGAGGTCGCCATCCACGGGGGGGCGGCACCAGACGCGAACGGGTCGGCGGTTGCAGCACCATCGCTGGGCGGCGTGGCCGCAGCAGTGTCCGTCGGCGCGGTCGGCATACTGGCGGCTGGGGTTGGGTCGGCGACCGGCGCGGAGGCCTTGATGGCGGCGGCGGCTTCACGCCCAGCGCTCGCGAGCGCTGCCTTCTGCTTGGCGGGTGCCTTGGGAAAGCTGCTCGTCTTCTCGAACACCAGGTCGCCATTGGCCGAGATGACGATGACGCTCAGTTTCTTCTTGTCGACCCCCGCGTCGACCGCAAAGCCGGTGCGCTTGGCGGCGCAGGCCTGCGTCAGCGCCTGCACGCGGTCATTCATCTTGGTGACTTTGAGCGACGGCCCCTTGATGATCTTGCCGGGCACTCCCCTTTTTACGGTGTCGACGAAGGTCGTGCCGAGCTTCGCGGAGACGCCACGCGGGGCGGTCACCAGAACGGCGTCGGCTGCTCCAGCGGTTTGGCTGCAGAGGGCGGCGACGACCGTGACGAAGAAGATGCGTAGCAATGCTCTCATGGCTTTCCCCGGACGCGACGTTGTCGCGAAGCTTCGTATAACACGATGCCCCCGGCAACCGCCGCATTCAGTGACCCCAATTTTCCGCTCATTGGCACATGGACGAGTGCGTCGCAGGTCTCGGTGGTGAGCCGGCGCATGCCCGAACCCTCCGAGCCGACGACGATCACGCAGGGGCGTGCGAAATCGGTGTCCGCGATCGGAGAACCCTCGTCTGCGGCAGCGCCGTAGATCCAAAGGCCGCGCTCCTTGAGCTGATCGAGGGTCGTCCGCAGGTTCGTGACCCTACACATGGGCAGATGAGCAGTCGCTCCAGCGGACGTCTTCACGACCGTGCCGGTCACCTCGACGGCGCGATCTTTAGGGAAGATCACCGCGTGCGCCCCGAGCGCCAGAGCGCTGCGCGCGAGCGACCCTAAGTTGTGCGGATCCTGAATCTGGTCGCAGGCGAGGATGAGTGGGTCTTCGCCGCGCTCCATAACTGCTTCAATAACGTCATCGACGTCGCTGTATGCAAACGCGGGCACCAGCGCGACGACGCCTTGGTGCTGCGCACCGCCGACCATCGAGTCGAGCTTGCCGCGCCCCACCTTCTGCACGGGAATGCTGCGCTGACTGGCGACCTCGACGAGATCGCCGACGCTCGCGCCTTCGGCAACCAAGAGCTTCTGGATGGGGCGATTGCCGCTGCGTAAGGCCTCACCAACCGGGTGCCGACCGTAGATGAAATCGGCCGAGCGCGCCGTGTCGCTCGCGCCTCTGGGACCCTGCTCCCCCGCGTCGCCGCCGCTATGCCGTGCCCTTCGCGACATGCCTCAGGCGACCTCGGCGTTGATGGCGCGTGCGGCTGCCACCGGATCAGCCGCTTCGAGGATCGGGCGGCCAACGACCAGCCAGGTCGCGCCTGCCTTCATGGCCTGGGCTGGCGTAGCGACGCGCTTCTGGTCGTGAACGGGCCCGGCCGCTGGTCGGACGCCAGGCACCACGCGCGTCCCACCGATTCCGGCAAGCGCAGGCAAATCGAGAGCACTGCAGACGAGACCATGGGCGCCGCTGTCGACCGCGAGCTTGCCGAGGCGAGCGGCGACCGTCGCGGCCTGACCGTTGAAACCGACGCCGGCTAGGTCATCGTCGCCGAGCGACGTGAGGACGGTGACCGCAATGAGATCGAGGCCGTCACCGACCGCCTCGCGGCAAGCACGCACCATCTCGGCTCCGCCGCTCGCATGCACCGTGAGGAGCTTCACCTTGAGCGCGAGCGCCATCTTTGCCGCGGCTGCCGCGGTCCGTGGGATGTCGTGCAGCTTCAGATCGAGAAAGACCGGCAGTCCCATGTCGACGACTGCGCGAACCAGGTCGGGCCCATGCGCGACGAAGCTCTCGAGCCCGAGCTTCACCATGCCCACCTCGGCGGCCAAGAGCCTTGCGAGCTCGAGCGTGCGTACGCGCTCTGGCACGTCGAGCGCTAGGATGACGGGGCTCTTGTTCACCGTTCGACCATCAAGTCGACAGGCTCTTTGCGGATCTCAGCGAGCACGGGCGTAGGAGCATCGGTAATGATGCCGTGCACTCCGAGCTCGGCCAAGCGACGAGCCTCCTGCGGCGTATAAACCGTCCAGATCCAAACGGCGATGCCCTGCGGCGTCATGCGCAGCGCCTCCTCGGCGAGCTCGACGCTGACGCCGAGCACGCTGATGGGAAGCCTGAGCATGGTCTCGATGCCCTTCACGTCTTCGGCGAGGCCAAGCAGAGGCAAGCTCGAATCGCGGAGGTTTGCCTGCAAGAGCACGGGGGCCTCGAAGCTCGCAAGCACGACGCGGCCGCCCATGTTCGCCGCATGCACCGCGTCGACGGTCGCGAAGGCCAACGCCTTTGGATCGGGGTGCGCCTTCATCTCGATCATGAGCTGCGCGCCTTCGATGCGCAGGACCTCGTCGAGTGTGGGTAGACGCTCGTTGGGATATTTCCCGGCGAAGCTCGGAGCATCGATGCCAAGCTTGGCAAGGCGGTCGACGACGTAGTCGGCCCACTTGGGCTCGCCCGCATGGAGCTTGCGCAGCTCGTCGAGGTTCTTGGTGATGACCTGACCGCTGCCATCGGTAGTCCGCTCGAGCGTATCGTCGTGAATGACGATCAGCTTGTTGTCTTTGGTAAGCGTGACATCCAGCTCTTGCCAGTCGGCGCCAACCGCGACGCCGTGGCGCAGCGAGGCCATCGTGTTCTCGGGCACCTCGAGTGAACCGCCGCGATGCGCGATGATGACCGGGCCAACGAGCGCTTTGAACGGCATTTGTGGACCTCCAGAAGCAGTGGGCTTGCAGGCGGCCAGGGTCACCAGGGCGAGCGCCAGTGAGCCCCGCGGCACTAGTAGCCCCCTGCCCGCTTGGCCTTGCCCGCAGTCTTCGACGCGCTACCGGTAACGATGCCAACGGATGCAGACGCACCGAGGCGATTGGCGCCCGCTTGGATCATCTGCACCGCGTCCTCGGTGGTACGTACGCCACCCGATGCCTTTACACCGATCTCCGGTCCGACGACGCGGCGCATGAGAGCGATGTCTTCGGCCGTGGCACCGCCGGGACCAAAACCCGTCGAGGTTTTCACGAACGCGGCTCCGGCGACCTTGGACAGAGCCGAGGCGATCACCTTCTGCTCGGTGTCGAGCATCGCTGTCTCGAGGATCACCTTCACAGGCTTCGGCGCGGAAGCAGCGACCACGGCGCAGATATCGTCGAGCACGGTGGCGTAGTCCTTCGCCTTGAGCGCCGTGATGTTGATGACCATGTCGATTTCCTGTGCACCATCGCGGACAGCCTGGCGCGCCTCGAAGGCCTTGGCTTGCGGCACAGAGGCGCCGAGCGGGAAACCGACGACAGCGATAGGTTTGGTCGTCGAACCCTCGAGCAGGCCCGCGCAGTAGCGAACATTGGCGGGGTTCACGCACACGGTGGCGAATCCGTATTTCTTCGCTTCTTCGCAGAGCTTCTTGAGCTCCTCCTTGGTTGCGTCCGCCTTGAGGAGCGTGTGGTCGATGAGAGGCGCGATATCGGACGGCGGGCTGTCGTGGCCGATGCCGGCGGCGATGCGCGTGGCGCCCAAGTCGACGATGTTGCGTACGTCATTGGGGCGCTTCACATGGCAACCGCGGCATGCGTCGCAGCTCGAACCAACACCGCTCTCGCAGCGGTCACCAGCGAGTTGGAGCTTGGGCTGGGGCCCGCCACCAAGGCGGCTCTGTACGCGCTTGACGATCTCGTCGACCAGCTGTTCCATCTCAGCCATTGGCATTCGCTCCCGCGGCAATGCGCACGACCACGGTTCTGTCGTCGTTGTGTATGCGATTGCGACCCGCGCGACCAAGCCCAGCGTTGGTGCGCGACTCGAGTAGCTTGTTGACGTCGCCCGAGGGGATCTCACGCGCGCCGCCCATCTGGCGCGCGACCAGTTGGATCTTCGCTAGATGCTCGACCAGCTCCATACGCAGATAAGCGGTCTCGAGGTCTGGGCCGTACGAAAGCGCACCGTGGTTTGCGAGCATCACGGCGTCGGCATCTTCGATGCACGGTCCGAGATTGGCGGTGGCCTCGGGGGTGCGGGGCCTTGCGTAGGGCACAAGCGGGATCTCGCTGCCCAACGACACCACCGGCTCGGCCATCATCGTGGTTGCGATTGCAACCCCGGCCACCGCGAAACCAGTCGCGGTTGGCGGATGGGCGTGCATGACCGAGCGGACGTCGGGTCGGTGCCGATAGACGTAAAGGTGGAGCTCGATCTCGCTAAACGGTTTGGACGAGCCGCTCACGACCTTGCCAGCACCGTCGACGACGATCAGTTGGTCGCGACACACCGCAGCCTTGGAAACCCCAGTTGGCGTCGCCAGGAAGCGGTCACTTGCAAGGCGCACGGTGATATTGCCGTCATGATTGGCGACCCAACCGGCGGCGTGCAGCTTGTGGCTGTAGGCGACGATTTGATCTTCGAGAGCGCGACGGGTCTGAGTCGGATGCATGTTCACGCTCTCTCCACGGCATCGACGATGCCGACGATGAGCACCTGAATGGGGCCGGCGTCTTTGCCCATGAGCTGACGAACACCGTTGCCTTCAGCCATCACGAGGACGCGATCGCCGACGCCCGCCTGTACGCGATCGAGTGCCAGCAAGGAGGCGCCGACTTTGTTGCCAGCGTCGTCGAGGGGCTGAACTACGAGGAGCGTCCCGCCATCGTACGCGGGGTGATGGGCGCTTGCGACGACGTTGCCGATGACCTCACAAACGCGCATCAGCGGACAGCCGCCTTCCGCTTGGCTTCAGCGACATTGAGGTCGTCCACGATACCGACGATTGCGGCATCGACCGGCACGAATGAAGGGTCGAGGGCGAGCGCCGCCTCGCGGGACCCCACGAGGACCACGAGGTCTTTGGGACCCGCCTTCACTGTATCGACCGCCACCTGCACGCTCCCGTTGGGCGCGCGTTGCTCGTCGACTGGCTGCACCAATAAGAAGGTGCGGCCCATCAGGCCTTCGGCCTTTTGCTCGGCCACGACGGTACCGATGACGACCCCGAGGTACATCGGTCGCAGGAGGTAGCACGTGGGCTCCGGGATCGACAAGCCGCCGTTTCGGGAGCACCCCGGCCGCCAAACCGAAGGGCGGCCGCCCTGGGCGCCCAGGTTGCCGTAACGGGCTTGCACAGAGCGAACGGCGGCGAGAAAAGGCTGACCCGGCCCCTGCGTCTCGGCTAGAGCGGCGGCATCATGCGTTGGTTGCTTCGCTGCGGTCTCATCATGCTGGGCTACGTCGCCCTGTGCGCTATCATCCCGTCCTGCGTGTCGCTCGCCGATAAGCTCGTCATCTTCCCGCAACCCAGCGAGGGCGCCGCGCCGCCAGCCCAACGTCACTTCGTCCGCGAAAACGACGCAACCGTTGAGCTCTGGCAGGTGCCGCACCCAGCGCCCCGCGCCTATGCCATCCGCTTCTACGGAAACGCCGACCTTGCCGATCGTTGGGTGACCAGCGAGGGAAAGGTCTACGCGGACCTCGGTATCGAGCTCTGGGCCGTGAACTACCCAGGCTTCGGCATGAGCAGCGGCCCCGCTTCGCTTGCGGGCGTAGCGCGTGCCGCCGCCGCCACCTTCGACCACGTGAAATCGCTCGCGGGCGGCAAACCCGTCGTGGTCATCGGGACGAGCCTCGGTACGACCGCGGCCCTGCATGTCTCGGCGACGCGTCCTGCTGCGGGCGCGATTCTCGTCAATCCGCCTGCGCTGCGCGAGCTCATTCTGGGCGAGTTCGGCTGGTGGAACCTCTGGATCATGGCGAAACAGGTCGCGGGTCAAATCCCCAACACCCTCGACAGCGTCAGCAATGCGCGCGCCTCGAAGTGCCCGGCGCTCTTCGTAAGCGCTAGCAAAGACGAGGTCGTGCGCCCCAAATATCAACAGCTCGTGTTCGAAGCTTACGCCGGCCCAAAGTCGCTGGTCACGCGACCGGATGCTCTGCACAACACCCCGCTCGATGAAGCCGTTCGCGAGCGCATCGACGCTGCGCTCCGAAGCATGATCGCAGACGACTAGCTCGGCCGCCTGCGAGTCTAGCTGCCCTTCTTCTTGCGCGGCTTGCTCGCCTCGCAACGCACGATGAGTACGGTGACATTGTCGTGCCCGCCAGCTTCGAGGGCGGCGGCGACCAGGGCGTGCGCGCAGGCCTTCACGTCCGTGTGCTGGCGCAAGATCGCGGCGATGGCGGGGTCGGGCACGGTGTCGGACAGACCGTCGCTGCACATCAAGAACACGTCACCCGGCTTGGGCGGCATCATGCCGAGGTCGGGCTCGACGTGCGCCTCGAGTCCCACGGCTTGCGTGAGGATGTGGCCGATACGCTGCGCCTCCACCGAGCCCTCAGTAAGCTCGCCGCGGTCGATGAGCTCACGCACCACGGTATGGTCGCGCGTGATCTGGTGCAGCTCGCCGTCGCGCATCACGTAAATGCGCGAGTCGCCGATATGCGCAAGGTAGGCCCGCGCCTGTGAGACCCAGAGGACACAGACCGTCGTGCCCATGCCGTGCATCGAGGGATCGGTCTCAGCGAGTTGCAACACGGCGCGGTTCGCGACGAGAACGGACTCGCGCAGCTTGGTGGGGCGATCACGCGTCCCCTTGCCGACCAGGTGAGCAATGAGCGCGTCGACTGCAGTCTTGGAGGCGACGTTGCCAGCGGGGTGGCCGCCCATGCCGTCCGCGAGCACGTAGATGCCCTTCCGAGCATTGGCGTCCGCCATATCCTCGTTGCGTTGGCGCACGCGACCAACGTCAGTCAGCATCGCGTGGGAAAAACGCAGGCGCACCTGGCTCACCCGCGCATCATCTGCGGATTCCGAGACAAGCGCAAACTCCCCGCCGTCACCTCCGCGAGGCGGCCCTAGATGGCGTAGCCGTCGTCGTCGATCATCCGGGCTGCCACGTCGTCTTGCAGTCGCATGAAGTCGACACGGTAGCGCTGGTCGAGCTTCTCGAGGTTCGCATAGAGCATCTCGAGCTCGTCACCCTCGGCCATCATCATGGCGACGCGGCGAAGGCGCTGGAACACATTGGCACGGGCCTCGAAGCAATACAGTGACGCCAGCTGCCGGTGCGCTTCGCCCTTGGCCTCGCCTTCCGCTTGGACCGCTTGATTCGCACGGCCGACCACCGAGTCCATGCCGTAGATGTCGACCAGGCAGTCCGCCAAAGCGCCCAAGAGGCGCTGCTTCTCACGCAGGTCTTGCATGTACTTTTGCGCCGCGTAGCTCGCGGCGTAGACGACAGCGCGCTTAGCGAGCTCGGTTGCCCAGGCTTCGGCGCCGAGCGGCCCTGGCTGGCGCTTCGGTAACGTATCGGGGCGGCCGAGCTCGTCGATGATGCTCGCTGTGTACTCCATGAGCGGCATCTGACCATCCAAGGCACGCTTGAAGAGAGTCGCCGGGATGATGAGGCGATTGATCTCGTTGGTGCCCTCGAAGATTCGGTTGATACGCGCATCACGTAGGATGCGCTCGACGGGGTAGTCTTCGACGTAGCCATTGCCGCCGTGCACCTGCAGCATGTCGTCGGCGATCTTGTAGAGCGCCTCGCTGCCGAAGATCTTCAAGACCGAAGCCTCGATCGTGAAGTCCTCGATGATCTTGATCGCCTTCTTCGAGTAGTCGGCCGCCTTCGCGTCGAGCTGCCCGATGCGCTCGTCGATGACACCGCCCAAGCGATACGCCATGGCTTCGCCCGCATAGATGAGCGTGGCGGCCTCGGCGATCTTCTGGCGAATGAGCCCGAACGACGCGATCGGCTTCTTGAACTGCTTGCGCTCCTTTGCGTAGCGCACGCCGATACCAAGCGCGTATTTGGCGCCGCCAATCGAGCCCGAGCCGAGCTTCCAGCGGCCAACATTCAAGATATTGAAAGCGATCTTGTGGCCCCGGCCGACCTCACCGAGAACGTTCTCGACCGGAACTTTCACATCCTCGAGGATGATCTGCGTCGTCGAGCTGCCACGAATGCCGAGCTTGTGCTCCTCGGCGCCGTGCGAGAGTCCCTGGAACGTCTTCTCGACGATGAACGCCGTAAACTTGTCGCCATCAACCTGCGCAAAGATCGTGAAGATGTCCGCGAAAGCACCGTTGGTGATCCACTGCTTGGTGCCATTGAGAACGTAGTGTTTGCCGTCGGGGGTGAGCTTCGCGGATGTCTTGGCGGCAAGCGCGTCGCTGCCACTGTCGGGCTCGGAGAGACAATACGCGCCGATCCACTCGCCGCTCGCGAGCTTGGGCAAGTAGCGCTGCTTCTGCTCGTGCGTGCCGTAAAACACGATCGGCATCGTGCCGATATTCGTGTGCGCGCCATAGGTGACGGCGAAGGAGCCGACGCGCGCCAATGACTCGGCGACCAGCATGCCTGTCACCTTGTCGAGGCCCAAACCACCGTATGCCTCAGGGATCTCCACCATGAAGAGCCCGAGCTCGGCCGCCTTCTTCATGATCGCTGGCATCACCCCAGGCTTCTTTGCGTCGATGTCCGTGACGCGCGACTCGACTTCTTTCTGGGAGAACTCGAGCGCGGTCTTTCGATACTCGCGCTGCTCTTGGCTGAAGCGCTCGGGCGTGAAGATCTCGCCGCTGAGAACGGGGACGTGGACGAACGAGCCGCCGGTCGAGAGATAGGGGTTCGGCGCAGTGGTCGTTGCGGAGCTAGCCATCGAAGATCCTCCAGTACGCAACATAGCGTCGCTTGCCGCACCGCGCCAATGTGGAAGCTCGAGCTCCGATCGGAGGAGCGCCGCGCGCAATGGCGACGGGGTCTTGCACCGCCTCCCGCCGGTCTGTCAGAACTGGCAATCATGACGTCGCATCGCGCGGTCTTTTCGGTCACCTCAGGTCCCAACGACGGCGACACCGTCAGCATCGATCTCGGGTCCTGCCGCCTCATCGGTCGCCACCTCTCGGAGACGGAAACAGCCTTCATCGATCGCGACGGCAATCGCGTCCTCGACAGCGCCGCAGCGGACATCCTGTCGAAACATCTCAAGGAACGCGCTCCTGCCGCCACCGTGGGCAACATGGCCGCCTTCAACGCCTCCGCTTTCGAGCGCGGGCCAGACATCATCTTCGCTGACGACTCGATCTCACGCGCTCACGCCATGCTCTTTTACGACAGCGGCGGTGTTGGCATCATCGACCTCGCGAGCACAAACGGCACGTTCATCAACGCCGAGCGCGTCGGGTCGGCCCTCATCGCCGATGGTGACGTCATCGCGATCGGTAACAGCGAGCTCGCGGTCAAGATCCGCTGATCGGTACCGACTCCGCGCCGCCATGGCGCAGTCGCGCAACCGCTGCGTCGAGAGCCCGTGTAAACCTTCACCGGGTAGGCTATCCTACGCCACGAGGGTAGTTTTTGGACCAGCTCGTCGACATCGCCGCCCGCCATCTTCGCAAGACACCCGCTGGCGAGCTCATGTACGGCGAAGAAGACGTGCAAGCGATCCTTCGTGCGAGCGTCGGCCTCGGCAATGGCGCCGAGCTGTACGCGGCCTGCCGTCGCTTGGTCGAGTTCGCGGCCTACCTGCACAAGACGAACGGCGCCGCTGCTGCACAGACCCTCGCCACGCAGGTGCTGATGCCTCTCGCAGAGCGTCTCGGCAGCACCGCAAACGGCAATCACTTTCGCGATCAAGCGCGCCAGCTCGCGCAGCTCGGAAACGAGAACAGCTCGACGAGCGGGGCGTTCGCGCGTCCAGTCGCGAGCGGTATCGGGCTGCGGCGGCGCCCATGACCAAACCAAAGCATGGAGCACAGCATGGGTAACCCCCTTATGCCCCCCGTAGGCCTTGGCAACACGTTGAACGCGGCCGGCACGGCTGTCATGCCAGCCGGGGCCAGCGGCACGCGCGTAACGCGCGCCGAATACGACGCGGTGCTCACGGCCTTCCGCAGCGAGCTCGCTGCGAATCCAGAAGCGGTCGCGACGGGCGTTGGCGAATTTCGCACGCACATGGAGGCAAGGACGCGCGCCGGCCTCCCGGGTAGCCCCGAGATGACGGCCCTGTTCGACGCGGTCCTCGGCAACAGCAGCTACGATCAATTCATCAGCGAGCAAAACGCAGCGAGGACGCCGCGCGCTCCTGAAACCGCCAAGCCGGAGTCGCTCCACCCCCCGGCGGGAATCGCCGGTACCGTCCGCGCAGCCACATCGGCGGTCACAGGCGCGAGCCCCGGCGGCAGCGAGGTGACCGGGGCCGAATACGAGAGCATCATGAGGTCATTCCAGAGCGAGCTCACAGCGAACCCAGACGCGGTGTCTGCGGGGATCACCGGGCTGCGCGAGCACATCGATGCGCGTGCGCGCGCCGGTTTCACGGATGGTCCGGCCCTCAGCGCTCTCTTCGAGGCGGTGCTCGGCAACCAAAGTTACACAGAGTTCCTGAGCGCGCAGCGCGCTGGCCAGTAGCGTTGCCTCCCGACTCGCGGGCGAGACAGTAAAGATTTCCGCGCCCCCGTGGCGCAGTCCGGGGCGCGCCATCTAGCCTGTGCTGCTAGATCGTCATCCCGCGTAGGTCGGCGGTTGCACCGTGCCGGAGGGCCGTCTGCACTGCTTGCCTGAGCTCGGCCTCGGCGAGGCTCGCCACGGGTAAAATGGTCCGACGCGGAGCATCCGCTATCGCGGGCTGTCCGGGGAAGCGCAAGAAGACAACCGAGGCGCGACGCTCCACTTCCACGAGGCGGAGCGCTCCGTTGAGCTCGTCGGCCGGTCCCATGACGATGGCGGCGATGGCACCCGCGGATAGTGCGTAGCCCAGCGGGGCCAGAGCGGGATCGGCCGACAGAGCCACGACGTCGACCACCAACCCGTGGTCGAGGGTCAGCATGCCAAGCGTACCAAAGGTTGCGAGCTCGCCACCGACCGCAGCCTCGAACTCGCTCCACCGCTGCATCATGGCGAAAGCCGAACGCACTTCCGCCGGATCAGTCATCACCAACACGAGCTTGGGTGCCGCCATGAAGCTCGGCGGTAGACCGACGCGCCGTAGGCGGGAGCGCAGCTCGAACGACTCGTCTTGGGTAAGAAGGCTCTTGTCGTCGACGGAGTTGTCGGAAGCGACGATGCGAACGAAGCCAGCTGTGAGCAGCGAACGCAACGCGAGGTAGGCGTCGAGATCCGTAGCCTTCGTTCGATCGACGACGTCGCCAACGCGAGCAGAGCTCACCAACAGACCCATGATCTCGGCGTTGACCGGGTGAAGCCCGGGCGGAATCTCGTCGGGCGCAATCGCTTGCTCGATGCGCGCCGTCGGCGGAGGCAACTCGGCGCGCATGCGATCGAGCTCGTCGGTCTGGCGCATGCCCTCCATGAGGAGCGCGTCGGTCGTCGCGTCGAGCGAGCGGACCGGCGACTGACGTCCAGGGACGAACGAGAAACGACCATCGCGAAATCCAATGATGCGGTAGAGCGCCTTTTCGCCCCGCGTTTGTCCGCAGACCGCTTCCTCGATACGGCCCTCGTTGACGAAAACCTCGGAGGACATGCCAGCGCTCTGCAACTGCAGAACGCCCGTACGCCGATTCATCGAAAAGACCTGCAGGAGGTCGGCCATCGAGATCTGCTCGAGGCTGCCACTCACCGTCCCCGCTTCGTGTCCGACTTCACGGACAGCGTCGGAGCGCCTGAAGACCTGAGCGATATGCGCGCGTACTTCATCGAGATTGAGGGGCTTGACGAGAATGCCCTCGAGAAAACCAGGCATGCTCCCGGCCGACACGGGTTCATCGGAGAGCACGATGAGCGGGATGTCTTCGGTGCGGGGGTTGGTACGCAAAATGCGCAGAAACTGTGTCGCCCCGATGAGCGGACAATTCCGGTAGAAGAGAATTAGGTCGGGATAACGGAGCACCGATGTCTCGAGCGCCTTCGAGCCGTCACGCGCCACGAGGATTTCGTACTGCTCCTGCAGCGCGTTCTTTAGCGAGCGCGCTACCTCGACGTCGGGGTCGGCGATGAGGATGGTTCGCTTTTTCGCAGCGGTCATCGTCCCTACCCTTTCTGCAAGTGGTAAGCGTCCTGGAGCTTGTCGATGAGTGCCTCCACAAGCGTCCAATCGGCGGTGTGGAAGCCATACAGCCGGCCGTCGCCACGGCGCCGCGCGATGAGACCGTAGGCGGCGTGCTCGAGAAGGAGGAGCATGATCTCATGACGGTCGAAGATATCGCCGGGGGCTTGGACGTGGGTGAGCGTCGAGCTGTCTTCGATGTCGACGATGCGCTTGTGGCCAAGCACGTACGTCTTCAGCGCAGAGCCAGCGGTACGACCGAGCTGCTGAAGCGACTTACGGTCCGCAGGCGCGCCCGTGAAGTTGCCGCCCACGTAGAGCCACCCGTGCTGTCTGCCTTGGCGGTGCGCCTCGGCGAAGATGCTGCGCCGCATGTCTTCGACCGCTCCATCAGGGAACAGCGCGTGTCGCGACAAGCCACGCTCGTCTTCGGTCATCGCCATCAAGCGCGTGCTGCGTAGGCCGCTGCCGCTGTAGGGACCGTCGGGACCAATGAGCACATCCACGGCGCTCCAGAAGTCGAGGTCCTCGAGGTGCAGCTTCCTAAACGAGCTGCGACGCGACTCGTCGAGGCGCCGCGCTGCAGCCGCGAAGATCTGGTCGACTTCGTCTCCATCACGCGGGAATGCAGCCGGACCGAACGACACCCGAATGGGATGCTGCCGATCGATCTCAGCCAGGAACGGGTTCTTGGTGATGGCGTCACGCACCTGGCGCACGAAGACCAGACCACGCAAGAAGTCGGCCTCAGGGAGGAGCAGATACATTTGGTCGTCATCGACGCGCGCCAACACGTCGATGTCGGAGAGAGTCTGGGCGATGGACATGATGAGGCGCCGCTGCGCCTCGCGAATGACGTCGATCTTCAGGCTCGATTTGAGTTGCTCGAGATTGTCGACCGACACTTGCACCAGCGAGAAGCTGCGCTGGTATCGGCGCGCCTTGTGAAGCTCGCGGCCAAGGTAGTCGACGAAATACGTCATGTTGTAGGCCGACGTGGACGGGTCGCGCAGGCCCACGCGCTCGAGGTGCCGAAACCGTCGAGCATGCGCTATAGCGGTCGCAGCGGCATCCGCGAGAATCTTCCCGTGACCAATGTCACGCCCGTCAAAGCCGCCACCGAGCTTGTCCACGAGCTGCACCAAACCAATGAGGCGTCCCTCTTTGGCGAGGGGTACCAGCAAGGCGGGAGCCGGCAGATGGGTCACCATCATGTTCGCGAGGTCGCGTGTGGTCGGCACCGGCAAGCCCGCCAGAAGCTCCCGCGCCACCGGCGTCGTCTCGGGATCCCAAGTCATGGCGAGATTTCCGGGTTCCACGAGACCACGATACCCGTGCATCGACAGCTCGTTACTGTCGTCGCGCGCGAGCCATAACGCCGCGCCTTGTGCCCCAGAGACCTCGCCCATCGTCTCGAGCAAGCGCTCGCAGACCGTCTCGAGCTCGAGACTCTGCATGACACGAAGCGCCCGCAGAAAGATGCGCTGGATTTCGGCGTACTCGATGTTCTCGTTGAGGAGTCGCGCGTGCTCGTCGTAGAGGGTCGAGCGCTCGTGCAAACGGTCGATGACGTGCACGAGCTCCTCGGGCTCGACCGGCTTGACGAGATAGTCGTAGACGCCCAGACGCATGGCGCGAACCGCCGTCCGCACGTCGTCATCGCCAGTGACCACGACGACGTCTTGCAACGCGTCGAGGCCGCGGATGCGCTCGATGAGCTCGAGACCTGTCATCTCCGGCATGATGAGGTCGGCGACGATGAGCCGATATTTGCCCTTGGCAAAATGCTCGAGGGCCGCTTTGCCAGAGGCGACTGCGTCGACCTCGAAGCCGCGGGCCCGCAGGAAGTCGCCGTAGACCTGCAGGAAGAACGCGTCGTCGTCGACCAACAGGATGCGGTAAGGGGTCACGGCACCCAACGGCGACTTCAGGTCGCCAGTTAGCGAAGCGATACACAAGAGCCGCCTGGCGGCGGAGGAGTCTGTCGGGCCCTATGCCTGACAGACTCCTATCGTTCTACGTCTCCAGGGGGACTTCAAGACAAACGTCAGGACACGACGGCTGGGTCGTGTCGCGCGCTCCCCCTCAGGGAAGAAATGTGCGCTCGTCTCCGTAGCGTCGCGTCACACCCCACGCCAAGAGGAGCGCCACGAGCGTGGTCGACACGACGGTCAGGGCGACCAACTCCACGGGCACAGGCTGGTTCCGAAGCCACTGGTCAATGATGATCTGTTCGGAGAACGCCGGGATCCACATGAGCGCGGCGCGCGGCTCGGGCTGCACCAAAATCTGAACCATCGCGGGGAGCATGGGAACGAGCACCACATACGTGAGAGTCGCCTGGGCCTCCTTGAAGCCCTTGGCGCTCGCGGCAACCAACGTCTGCAGGGCCGAGGCCAGACAGGTGAGCGGTACCAGCAAAACCAACGAGGCGATCACGGTCGCGGGGTCGAGCTTGAGAGGGACGTCGAGGGCACGGGCCGGCAACACGTGTGGCAATGACACGAGGCCGGCCGCGCTCACGACGAGGGCGAGCCAGGCAAACAAGGTCACCGCGAAGAGCTTTCCGAAAGCGACCGAGGCACGCGATACGGGGCTCGTCATGAGCGCCTCGAAGGAGTTGCGTTCGCGCTCCCCGGCGGTCGTGTCGATCGCGACATACAGGCCGCCCATGAAAGCGAGCATGATGAGCGTGAACGGTACACCGGCGAAGAGAAAAGCCATCCGTGCCTCTGGAGTCGCCGTATCGCGCTCCGCTATCGCGAAGGGCGTAAGGACCCGTGGGCTAACGCCGCGTTCGATGAGACGCACCGTACCGATGACGCTGCCGAGGCCTTCGAGCGTGGCGCGTACACGACTCGCGGCTCGCGCGGAGTCCTGCTGGCCAGAGTCGAAGATGAGCTCGAGCTCTGCGGGTACTCCCGCGCGCAGCTTCTCGTCGAAGCTCGGGTCGATGCGCAAGGCGACCTCATGATCGCCACCATCGTCGAACGGCTCGAGCACGCAACCCGCCTCGACCAGCGCTTTCTCGACCAGCTCGGACGCCCCTTCGACCGGCAGCGCGAGCGGGCGATCGTAGCGCTCGATCTGGTGATGGAGGTTCCACACCAAGACGAGGCCGAGCGTCAGGGGCGTAAACAACGGCAACAACATTGCGACGAACAAGGTGCGGCGGTCGCGCAGGTTGTCCCGCAACTCTTTGGTAAGCACAACGAAGAGAGCCTTCACGAGCCCTCCCCCACCAAACTCACGAAAGCGTCTTCGACGGTGGAAGCTCCAGTCCGCGCAAGAAGCTCATCGCGCGTGCCGTCCGCGGCGACACGCCCCTTGGCAACGATGACGATGCGGTCGCAGAGAGCGACCACTTCTTGCATCACGTGTGTCGAGACGATGATGCAGCGCCCCTGGTCACGAAACGACTTGATGATGCCACGCATGGCGCGCGTGGCGATGACGTCGAGCCCATTCGTCGGCTCATCGAGCAAGACATGACGCGGGTCGTGAACCAAGGCGCGAGCGATGTTCACCTTGAGCTTCTCGCCTTGTGAGAAGCCCGCGACGCGGCGGTCGATGATGTCGTGCATTTGGAGCTCGTCGGCGAGCTTCACGCAACGCTCGTCGAGCACCCTGTCGGCGAGGCCATGCAGCCGTCCGTAGTAGAACACGTGCTCGCGCGCCGTGAGGCGGGGGTAGAGGCCCGCCCCAGCGCTCACGACGCCAAGCCTACGCCGCACCGCTGTCGCGTCGCGCGCGCAGTCGAGACCGTCGACCTTGGCTGTCCCGCCATCGGCGCGCAGGATGGTGGAAAGAATACGCAGCGTCGTCGTCTTGCCTGCGCCGTTTGGGCCAAGGAGCCCAGTCACCTCGCCATCGCGCGCTACGAAGCTCACGTCCGCGACGGCGCACGTCGCGCCGAAGGTCTTGGTGATCCGGTCGACCGCGATCATGGGCCGTTCGGTCCCGTGAAGAACGGAAGCGGCCCGGTCAGCGCTGCACACGCCGTATCGAGCTCGCTCCACGGCTGGTCGAGAAACTCGGCAGCCAGACGCGGCACACACCCGCGAACGATTCCGATGTGCCCCTGTCCCTCGAGGGTCAAGCTGCGAGCGTGACGCGCATGGCGGGCGACTTTCTCGGCTTCGCTCGGCGGCGTGACCGGGTCCGCCGAACCGGACAGGAGCAACGTCGGTGTCTCGGCCGTGACCGGGCTCTTCAGCGCTGCGTCAGCGGCGGTCACCGGCCAGAACTCGCATACGTCACGCAACGCGTCGACATTCCCGCCGAAGAGACCGCGCTTGCCCTCGCCCTGCGGCCAAAACGGGACGTCTTCGGCGCAAACGACGGAGAGATACACGAGCGGGTTGACCTCTTCGAGGCTCGCTCGGGCGAGCAACGCGTGGCTAGCGAGAGGCACGACGTCGCCGAGCTCGGCGTTGCGGAGCATCGTCGGAATGAGCGCGGCTAGCTCGCTCTGGTAGAGCATCATGCGCAGCGCGTCCTCGAGTACGCGCTCGTCGACGCGGATCGTCGTGAGCAAGCCACTCACCGGATGTCGTAGCCGCACGGAGATCGGTTTCTCGGCAAGCTGTGCGGACAGGCTAGTGACCATGCCACCAAGCGTGCGCTCTGGCAGTGCCGGGGCAAGACGCGACTCGAGCGCACGCAAAGCGCGTGCGGTGGCCTCAGCCTGCTCCACCCCGAGGCTCGTCTCCGGTGCGAGCACGCCATCGAGCACCATTGACCTCACCGCGTCGGGTCGCGTCTTGACGAGCTGTAAGGCGACGCGCGTCCCGTAAGAGGCCGCGTAGATGTTGATGGTCTCATAGCCCAAGGCGGCGCGAACCATGTCGATGTCTCGCACCGCCCTGACCGTACCAATGTGGCTCGGTGCGTTGCCCAGCTCAGCCGCGCAGTCTCTGAGACGCGCGACCGCGTCGGCCGAGTGGAGGTCGTCCGTCAGGTCGGTCTTGCATGTGAGCGGCTCCGACAAGCCCGTCCCTCGTGGCTCGATGACCACGATATCGCGATGCCGCCGCACGAGCGCGAAAGCGTTAGCCACCTGCGCAAATGCCGCGAAGCCGCTTTGTCCGGGCCCGCCAGGGATGAAGAAGAGCGGGTCGGCGGCGCGGCGCCCACCTTCGGCCGGTAGCACCGCGACCTTCACGCCATCGAGGCTTGCACAGCGGGCCTGCACGCGAACACTGGTGGATGGTGAGCCGAGCACGCAATCGTCGTAGCGCAGAGCGTCCGCGCCTGTCCGCTTTTGCGTACAGGCGGCCAAGGCTACCAGGAAGACGACCTCAGCGAAGGCGCGTCTCATCGACCTCGCCGGCAAAGACGAACTCGGCCGGGCCCTGCAGCAGCACGCGATCGCTCGCATCGACCCTGATGGTCAGCACCCCACCGGGCAAAGAGACCTCGATCGCCCGATCGCGTTGCGTGCGGCCGCTCCAAACAGCCGCGATAGCGACGGCACAAGCGCCGCTGCCGCACGCTTGAGTGATACCGGAGCCCCGTTCGAAGACCACCGTTTCGAAGCGTCCCGGCGCCACCGCGCGAGCGAAGGACACGTTGACCCGCGCCGGGAACGACGGGTGACGCTCGAGCAGCGGACCGAATGTCGTGGCGAGCTGCATCGGCTCTTCCGAAGTGAAGATGACGGCGTGCGGGTTGCCGAACGAGAGCGCGATGGCATCGAAGCGCGCCTCCCCCGCGAGCAGCGTGAAGGGTGCCCGGCCCCGGGCCTCGGGGGGCAGCTGAGCACTATCGAGTGCGGGTCGGCCCATGTCGACGCGGTAGACGCCTGCGTCGACGCGCTCGATGACGTAAGTGCCGTTGCCAGCGCGCACTGTCAGGCGATCGCTCTCGCGGGCCGTGCCGTCGTGCACGAAGCGCGCGACACAGCGAAGGCCGTTCCCACACATCTCCGACTCGGAGCCGTCGGCGTTCTGCACCTGCATGCGGAAGTCATGCGCGGCTTCTTTCCACAGGGTCAAAACGCCGTCACCACCGACGCCTCGATGCCGGTCGCACAGGCGCACGACCACATCGGCGGGGAGAGGCACACCCCCCGCGCGCTTGTCGACGACCAGAAAGTCGTTCCCGGTCCCCTGATACTTGGCAAATTTCAGCACGCGCCCTCTACCGTACAGCGATTCCGCGGCCGGGCGAAGCTCGAACCCAGAGGACGCACATCGATTCATCTTTTTTTCCGGGGACGGTGTACCGTGATAGGTTTGCACCATGCGACCCACGCTGCGCGCCGTTTGCGGCGCTTCGATCGTCGCCCTCTCGTTCGCGGCGCTCTGGCGCTGTGCCTCGCAAACGCGCATCGCTCCGGAGGTTCGCGCCCAGATCGAGAAGCGGCACGCCGGCAGCGTCGTCGAGCTGCGCCAATCGAGCTACTACGGCGAGCTCTACGACGAGAACGAGCTGTGGTTGCTGTCGCCCCACCCATTCGCCGACACCTCGCACATCGTCGATCTCAACGGTACGCCCATTCACCCCAAGGGACAGCGAGGCATCGTGCCAGCGGGGAGCCGCTTCGTCATCGAGCGCATCGAGTTCCCAGACCGCAGCGCTCTTGCCCACAGAATGCTCACGACGCCTCGGTACAACCCGTGGGTTTACGTAAAGCCAGCCCCCGAGGAGACGCACGCACCCCTCGAGAACCGTCGCGGCTTCGTCGTGCTGTTGCCGCTCGAGCTCGAGACCGAACAGCAGGTCGAAGATGCCTTGGCGGCCATGTTCGCGCCCGAGGGCGACGTGCAGCGATGGCTCGGCACCCGTCGACCAACGGTACGCGTCGCCATCGAGCACAAAAACGTCGTCGAAGGCATGTCGCGCGAGGAGTTGACTGCCGCTTGGGGCACCCCGACGATGTGGTTCGTGGAGCAGAGCCCCAAGGGTGAAGCACGCGTCGCCTGGTACACCTCGAAGGAAGTCTGGCTCGTGAACGACACCGTCGCCGAAGTGAAAGACGGCCGCCCCGTGCAACAAGCGCCCCGTGAGAGCGTGTCCTCCGAGGGCACGCCAACCACCCCTCCCCCTCAGAGCTAGCCGGCTTAGAATTTGGCTGTTCGGGAGGTGTTCATGATCAGACAGGTTTGGCCCATCCTTCTCGCCTCGCTGCTGGGCTGCGAGCAGCTCATGTCGAAGACACAGGGGGTCGCGGTGCTCACACGCACCCCCAACCTCGCTAACGCGACCGATATGACGGCGCCGCTCGCTGCCGCCCTGCCTTTGCGGGACATCGACGGCAATGGCGCCACCGGCGTTGCCTTTGCGCTAGGCGAGCGCGAGTCGCTGGCGCAGGCCACCATCATGCCAATCAACAACGCCAACATCACCGCGTCGTGGGGGGGGGTCACCGTCGGGTTGTGCGCTCAGCGCAACGTTCTGGGGACTTACGCCGCAACCAGCATTGCCTCCGCGACCTGCGGCGACGCGCGTCTCGCCTACGAAGAGCGAACTCTCTATACGTTCGACGTCGAGACTGCCGCCGACCTGTATACCGTGCGCGTCATCGCCCCAGCGGCGCTCGACCCAGGGGATGTGACGTTCGACCCGCCGCTGTCGGGCCTCTCCAACGTGAACGGCGTCCAGCTCCGTCGTCACGCGCGCGCGATGCCTCTCAAGGTCGATTGGAGCGGCGCCGGCGTCTCGGAGCCGGCTTTCATCGCCGTCTTTCGTATCGAATACGTCGGTAGCGGCGGCGATGACGCCCTCGAGGCGTCGAGTTGGCGTCTGCCGAGCGAGCCGAACCCCGTCTACGAAAACGGACCACGCACCATCGGCGACTACGTGAATCTCATCTTCAACGACAGCCCACCGACCGCCTTCACCATCCCGCGCGAGGTGTTCGGGCAAACTGGGCTCTACATCGCCGTCGTCAGCCCCGTGGCCGTGGGAACCGACATCAGTGGGAATCTCAGCCTGGGCTCGGGAGCTGTCGCGGGGGCCGGGACGGCCTTCACCTTCTGGGTGCCCTGAGCTAATCGCGTCACGCCGGCTTCGATGTCGGTGGCTCGAGGTCGAAGGTGTATCTGCTCATCACCCACCTGCTCGTCAGCGCAGCAGGCTCTAGCGGCCCGCCATCGCTGTTCTTGAGCTGTCCACAAGAGTGCTTCGACATCTATCTGCGCCAAGAGCTCGACTACTTCGACTTCTCGCGCGACCCCTACCTCGCCGACTTCAATATCGTGGTGGTACGGCAGCCCTCCGGCAGCAACGGCGAGCGCTTCACGGTGTCGATCGCGGGCGCCCCTCCGCACGCCTTCAACGTCGAGGCGGGGACGGCCGACGTGGTCGCTCGCGACCGCTTGCTGCAGGCCATTCTGCACATCCTGTATGGCCTACTCGAGGGCACACCCCACGCCTCGGCCTTCAAGCTATCGATGCCTGGCCGTACGGGCCTTGCGCTTTCGGAGCTCGACGACCCCTGGAACTACTGGGCCGTCGCGCCCGAGCTATCTGTCGAGGGCGACGGAGGCAGTGGCTACTACTTCATGGAGGCCACGGGCGCCGTGACCGCCCGTCGCGTGACCGAGCTTCACAAACTACGCATCCGCGGTTCCTACACTCGCCGCTGGAGCGGATTTCTCCTGGAGGACGGCTCACGCGTGAGCGGCGATGTGGACCGCTGGGAGACCCGCGCCATCTACGCACACACCATCCGCGAACATTGGGCCGCTGGCGCGGTCGTTACGGGTCGCGCAGACGAATATGCGAACATCGAGGGTCACCTCCATCTAGGGGCCCTGGGCGAATTCAACTTCTTTCCGTACGCGGATAACGCGAGCAAGCAGCTGCGGCTGGCGTACCAGGTCGGCGGCTGGGGCAACTGGTACATCGAGCGCACGGCATTCGGCGAGACCCGCGAATGGAAGCCGTATCACGCCGTGTCGCTCATCGCGGACGTCAATCAGCCCTGGGGTAGCGTGCAGTGGATCGGTCAGGTGAATCACTTCCTCGACGACCCCGATCTCTATCGCGTCAGCACCGGCGCCGTCGTCAGCTTACGCGTCACCGCCGGCCTCGCGGTGAACCTCGAAGGTGAGGCAGCCCTCGTGCGCGACCAGGTCAATCTGCGCAGTCGTCAGGTAACCGACACCGAGCTCCTGTTGTGGACGGCGCAGCAGCCGACCGATTACACGTTCGAGATCAAGCTGGGCGTGTCCTACACCTTTGGCAGCACCCATAACACGATCGTCAACCCGCGTTTTGCGCGCGTCGACCTGGACGAAGAGTAGACGCATCGGCCGTGGACACGGCGCCCGCCCCATGGCATCTGACGCGCCGCTATGGTCATCGCTCGTATCTCCGAGATTGCCCGTCACGTCGGCCAAGAGGTTCGTCTCCAGGGCTGGCTCTACAACAAGCGCTCCTCCAAGAAGCTGCAGTTCCTGCAGGTTCGTGATGGCAGCGGCATCATCCAAGCCATCGTCTCGCTCGAAGACGTCGGCGCCGAGATGTTCGCTGTCGCGGACGCCCTCACCCAGGAGTCGTCGCTCATCGTCGACGGCGTGGTACGCGAGGATCCGCGCAGTCCGATCGGCTTCGAGCTGCACGCCAAGGCCGTCAGGGTCGTGGGCAAGAGCGTCGACTACCCCATCAGCAAGAAGGAGCACGGTGATGCCTTCTTGATGGACCATCGCCACCTCTGGCTTCGCTCGCGCCGTCAGCACGTGATCCTGAAGATCCGCCACACCATCATCAAGGCCATTCGCGACTACTTCGACGGCAATGGCTACACCTTGGTCGACTCACCAATCCTCACGCCGAACGCCGTCGAGGGCACGAGCACTCTGTTCACGACGCCCTACTTCGAACGCAAGGCCTACCTGACACAGTCCGGCCAGCTCTATCAGGAGGCAGCAGCGATGGCCTTCGGCAAGAGCTATTGCTTCGGCCCGACGTTCCGAGCCGAGAAGTCCAAGACGCGTCGCCACCTCACCGAGTTCTGGATGGTGGAGCCCGAAGTCGCCTACCTCGAGCTCGAGGGACTCATGGACCTGTGCGAGGACTTCCTGTGCAGCGTCGTGCAACGCGTCCTCGAGGTCCACGAGAAGGACCTCACGGAGGCCCTGGAGCGCGACATCACGCACTTGAAGAACGTCCAGAAGCCGTTCGTGCGCTTGTCGTACGACAACGCCGTCAAGGAGATCACTCAGATCCGCGATAGCGTAACCGACGCGGAGCAGAAAGCCCTTCTCGACATCACCTGGGGCATGGACTTCGGCAGCCCGCACGAGACTGAGCTCACCAAGCGCTACGACCGGCCAATCATGTGCTTCGGCTATCCCTCCGAGGTGAAGGCCTTCTACATGAAGCGTGATCCGTCGAACCCCAGGGTCTGTCGTAACGTCGACGTCCTCGCCCCCGAGGGCTATGGGGAGATCATCGGCGGTGGCCAACGCGAGGACGATCTCGACACCCTCGAGCGTGCCATTGCCCACGAGAACCTACCGAAGGCCGCCTACGAGTGGTTCCTGGACCTACGCCGCTATGGGACAGTCCCACATGCCGGATTTGGTCTGGGGGTGGAACGCACGGTCGCGTGGGTCTGCGGACTGCACCATGTCCGCGAAACCATTCCGTTTGCGCGTACTCTCGACCGTCTGGAGCCGTGAGTTTTCGGTACAGCGTGTGCCGCTGCGGAACAGGAGAACGGCCCATTCTGGGCAATGCTGGCAAGCCGCGATCAACATCGGGCCCGTAAATACAGGCGTTTCCGGAATTTCGAAGATTGGTTTGCGTCTTGCTTAAGTATTGACCGTTGTTGAAAAAAGTGGGTGTTGCGTCACCCACATGTATTGAAACGCTACAATTTTTGTCGAGTTAAGCTGGATAGAAAAGAAGTTCGTGACGTACACTTCACACACACCGACCCCGGTGATGCTTTGAAGGAGCGTTGCGAGCGACTCGGAGCTTCCCCCTCCGATTCACGATCCGAGTTCATAGCTCAAGCCCACCGGGGCCGACGGCAGCATTTGACGTCGTACTCGGAAGAGCGTCAGTAAACGGAAGACCAATGAATCCATCAGAGATCAGCGCAGACAGCCTTCTCACGTCTCATCAGGCCGGTTCGCTCATCCAGGTGAACCCGAGCTCGATCAACAAGTGGGTCAAGGAAGGTCGCATCCCCGCGTTCCGCACACCGGGCGGCCACCGTCGCATTCGCGCCGGAGATCTCGTCGCGTTCTTGAACACGCACAACATGCCGGTACCGCGCACGTTGTCGCCAGCCTCGCGTCAGCGTTTACTCATCGTCGACGACGACGCCAAGCAGCTCGCGTCGCTCGACCGCGTGCTCAAGCCCTACGCGAGCCGCATTGATGTTGCGCTCTGCAATAACGGAATCGAAGCCTTGGTGAAGGTCGGCTCGTTCCGTCCGCACATGATCGTCCTCGACGTCTACATGCCCCACCTCGACGGTCTCGAGGTCTGCCGGAAGCTTCGCGCCAACGCCGAAACCCAAGGCATCGACGTCATCATGGCGACGGCCCAACTAACGAACGATCTGGAAAAGAAGGCTCTCGAGGCGGGTGCCCGCCGCGTCATGAGCAAACCCGTTCACGTCGATGTCATCTTGAGTGACCTCGGCATTCAAACTCCGGTGAGCGCCGCGAGCTAGTTCGTTGCGACTGGATCGTCGCGGTCCCCATGGTGCTGGATGGTCCTATCTGAACGCAGTGACGGCGCGAAGGCGGTAGCCTCTCCGGCGGCGCGTCGCATCGCCGACCAGGTTATCGACGCGTTGATCCGTGCTGGTGTCACGACGGTGTTCGGCGTCCCCGGCGGGGCCGTCGTGCCCTTCTTCGATGCCCTCTATGATCAACCTGGTGTGCGCTTGGTGTGTCCCAAACACGAAGCTGGGGCCATGTTCGCGGCGGCCGGCTTCGCCCGCACCAGCGGACGGCTCACAGCCGTGTTCGTCACGTCGGGCCCCGGCCTGCTCAACGCCTTGAATGGCCTCGCCACGGCCCACCTTGACGGAGCCCCGGTTCTTCTCATCGCCGGCGATGTCTCGACCAATCTGGCGGGCCGTCACTCGCTGCAGGACGGTAGCTCGCACGGCATCAACGTCAAGGCGGTCACAGCGAGCCTTTCTCTCGCCTCGTTCGATGTTCCCAACGCTGGGGCCGCGATGCCCATGGTGCATCAGGCAATCGCGATAGCGACCTCCGGGCGATGTGGCCCAGTCGTTCTCAACTTCCCTCTCGACGTAGCCTCGGCGGTTCATCGCGAAGCGAAGTGGACGTCAACGCCACGCCCTCCGTTGGCCGCTAAAGCAGATGAGATTCACGAGATTGCGGAAGCGCTGAGCCGCGCGACGCGTCCACTCATTCTGGCCGGTTCGGGCGTAAGGCGCGGAGATGGCGCCGAAAAGCTGCGGCTGCTCGCCGAGCATTTTCAGGTCCCTGTTATGACCACCCCGAAAGGCAAGGGCGTCTTCCCCGAGAGCCACCCGTTGAGCCTCGGAGTGTATGGTCACGGCGGACACGTCTCGTCGGCGAAATATCTGGAAACCGGAGTCGACGTGCTGCTGGTGGTTGGTTCGAGTTTGAGCGACCCCGCTACCAACGGCTGGACCGAGCTCTTGCGCCGCCCTACCGTCTTCGCCCAGGTCGACGTAGACCCGATGCTCATTGGTCGCAACTATGCGCCGACCCACGTGCTCATCGCCGACTGCGCGCAGGTCATGCCCGCCCTCGCAGCCGCCGCGCCGCCCAAGAGTACACGAGCGGTGCACGGCGTCGTCCATCAGCGTTCGCCGCAAGAGCATCGTGTCGGTGATAGCGGGCTCATCACGCCCGAACGAGCGCTCCACGAGCTCAGCAGCGAGCTCCCCGACGACACTATCTTCACCGTGGATATCGGCGAGCATTTGATCTTCGCGACCCACTACCTGCGTACGACGCGCCCCGACGGTTTCCTCGCCATGACGGGGCTGGCGTCGATGGGGACCAGCATCGCCGGCGCGAGCGGCGCGCAGCTCGCGCAGCCAAAGCGTAAGGTGGTCGCGGTCTGCGGCGATGGCTGCTTCCTAATGGCTGTCGCGGATGTCGCCACGGCCGCGCAAGAAGGACTGCCCATCATCGTGGCGGTGCTCAACGACGAGCGCTACGGAATGGTCGAGCTGGGCACGGCGGCGCTCTACGGACGCACGCGCGAGTATCCGATTGGCCCCGTCGACATCACCACAACCGCGCGTGGCCTCGGGGCAAGCGTTGCAACGGTTCGCGCGCCAGATGAGATCGGCGCCGCCATCCAAGACCTCTGGCGGCCCGACCGCCCATTGGTCGTCGACATTCGTATCGACCGCAGCAGCAAGATGGCGAAGAGCAAACGCTTCGAAAGTCTCCTCGCGGTCACGAGCAAGGCAACCTGAACGGAGTCACCCGATGCACCGTCTGGGAATTCGCAGCGTGGGCCTTGCAACCGGCGCCATCGATCGCCCCAACGATTGGTGGCCGACCGACATCGTCGAGGCTTGGCGCTCACATATCCCTGCACGCCGGGCCCACGTCGAGTCGCTGATTCCTCGGCTCCGCACAGCCAACGAAAAGCGCGTCGCCGCGCTGATCGCGGCGACAGAAGACCCGTTCATTGGAATCGTGCGACGCCCCATTCACGAGCCCGAAGCTCAGGCGCTCGACCTCGAGGTCGCCGCGGCCCGCGACGCCATCACGCGCGCTGGCATCGCGCAGTCCGAGATCGATCTGGTGCTCTCGCACAGCTTTTACCCCGACCTGTTGGGCACGAACCTCGCATCGTCGATTCACGAAAGCCTTGGCCTCGACAAGAATTGCCTGTCGTTCGGCATCGAGTCCGCGTCCAACTCGTTCGTGCATCAGCTCGTGATCGCGGAGGGGCTCTTGCTAGGCAAACGCGCCCGCACTGCCCTGTTGGTGCAATCAACCGTGCCCTCGCGTCTGCTCCCACCTCACCTCGATCACGCGTCATGGTTCGGCGACATGGCGACCGCTGCGGTCGTCACGCTGGTCAACGACGGTAGCGGCCTCCTGGGACACACCCACACCACGGACGGCAGCACCCAAGGGAGCCTCGTCGCAGGGGTGCCTGGCGTGCGCTGGCACGAAAGCGCACCCGCGATCCTGTATTCGCTGTCACCATCGGCGCGCGACCGCCTGTTTTTCGGTCTGCTGGACGGCGCCATCGAAGTCGCCGACATGTTCTTTGCGACGAACGCACTACGCCGCGAGGATGTGAACCTCTACGTCAGTCACCAGGCGTTCCCATGGCTGCAGGCCGAGAGCAAAAGTGCCGTTGGACTCGGCAACGTGCCTCACCTCGAGACGTTTTCCCGGACTGGAAACATCGTTTCCTGCGGCCTACCGTATCAGCTCGCCGTTGCGGAGCGTGAAGGTAAGCTACAAGCGGGCGACAATGTGTTCATGTGGACGGGCGGTAGCGGCATGACCAACGCGGCACTCGCGGTGCGCTGGAACCCGGCATGACCGACGTTTCGTGTCGTGTGTTCGACATGAAGATGCGCGAGCTGCGCAGACGCGGCATCGACCCGCAGCGTTTGGTCGACGGCACCAATTGCTCGATCGCTACCTTGCGTGATTCCAAGGCCCGCATCCCGTGGGCACTCTACAAGCGTCTGATGAGCAACGCGTCCAGGATCTGGAGCGAAGACGAGCTCACGCAAATGGGTGGCGCCTTCTTTCGCAACCCGCTCATCAGGCCCGTTGCTCTCGTCGGGCTGCTGCTGTTCGATCTCAAGGACTTCTATCGCTGGATTGGCACCGACAAGGGGGGCGCGGCGCAGCAGTGGTTTACAGCCCTGGTGCCGACCTTTCGCGAGATGGGCAGAGACGAAGTCGAGCTGCGCATCGAGGTCAAGCCGGGGTTCGAGGTCGTCAACGAGTTCTATTTCATCACCCGCGGCGCCTTCCGCGACCTGCCCCTGCTCTTCGGCGCGCGCCGGGCCGATGTGCAGCTCGCCCTCGATGCACGCGGCGGGAGTTTCCTGATCCGCATCCCTCCGACCAGTGGCATCATGGCGCGGCTCGGAAAGATCATCCGCTGGCCGTTCGCTGCGCGCCAGGTCGCCCGTGAGCTCAAAGAGGCGAACATGTCGCTGCAGCATCGTCTCGAAGAGCTACAAGCGGCCCAAAAGCTGCTCGATGGGCAAGCCCAACAGCTGCGCATCGCCAATACGATCACCAGCTTGATTCACGCCGAGCTCGAGCTCGACAAGACGCTTCACCGTGTGGTCGAGGCGCTGGTCGAAGTCGCGAGCTTCCAGCGCGCGCGCATCAAGCTCGAGTTCGTCTCCACCGAGTCGACGATCGAGCGCGACTTCAGTCTCGGTGACACCAAAGTCGCGACGCCGTCGTTCTCCATGCCGCTCACCGCACGCGGTACCCAGCTCGGTCGCCTCGAGGTGTGGAGCAGCGGCACCGAGACCCAGGAGTTCGAGAGGTCGTTGCTCGATAGCGTCGTACCCGGCATCTGCATGGCGATCGACGAATCGATCGCATTCACGTTGGTGAACGCATACCGGGCCACCCTCGAGGAGCGCGTGACTGAGCGTACACAGGCGCTCGAGAACGCACGAGACAGCCTAACCCGAACAGTCGCGGATCTCGAAGAAGCCCAAGCGGTCCGTAGTCGCATCTTCGCCAACATCAATCACGAGATCAGGACGCCGCTTTCACTCGTACTTCTCGCAGCGGGCGAGATCCGCGTCCGCCACCTCAACAAGAACGATCCCAAAACGCTAGCGAGCGTCGCTAGCATCGACGCCGCGTGCGAGCGCCTGCTCTCGATGGTCGACAGCATGCTGCTGCTCGCAGCGGGGCAAGAAGGTAAGCTCAAGATTCATCGGCGTGCCTGCGACATCGCGGTCGAGATCCGACGCCTCGTTTCCATCTGGACCCCGCTCGCCAAGGAGCACAAGCTTCACCTGTCCTATGACGGCCCGGATCGGTTGGAAGGCTACGTCGACACGGCGGCGCTCGAGCGCATCATGGCCAACCTCTTGTCCAACTCGATCAAGTACACCCCGGACACGGGCTCGATCTGGGTGTCGCTCAAACAAGATGGCGACCAGCTGCGCGTCACCGTCCGCGATACCGGCATCGGTATCGACGACGAGTTCAAAAAGCGCATCTTCGGACGGTTCGAGCAAGGGCGTGCCGCTGTGCGAGCCGGCGCCCGAAGCACCGGCATCGGTCTGTCGATCGTCAAGGAGCTCACGGAGGCGCACGGAGGCGCGGTCACCGTCGACAGCAATCGCGGCGGCGGCACCATCTTCAACATCGTCTTCCCGGTCGTCACTCCTGACCAGCAGACGGACGCGCACCCCGAAACAACACCGTTCGGGGGTCCGAGCCTGCCAGCAGGCTTCGGTCTCCAGCTCGTCAAAGACGATGGCCCACGCGTGCTGATACCGAACGACACGGCGCTGGCCACCATCCTGGTTGCCGAGGACGACAGCGGTCTGCGCGGCTCGGTGGGCGACCTTCTCTTCAACGCGGGCTACAAGGTGCTGCTGGCACCTGACGGGTTTTCGGCGCTCAAGCTTGCAACCGAGCACTATCCCGACATGTTGCTGTCCGACATCGGGATGCCGGGCATGGATGGCCTCGAGCTATCGCGACGTTTCCGGGAGCTGCCCGGCAATCGCCTCGCACCAGTGCTGCTCCTCACGGCTTTCGGCACGACGAGCGACAAGCTCTCGGGCTTCGAGGCCGGCGCCATCGACTACATGGTCAAGCCGTTCGAGCCCAAAGAGCTCATCGCGCGCGTCGAGGGACAGCTCAAGATACGTGACCTCGCTCTGCGCTTGAGCCGCAGCGAAAAGCTGGCTTCGCTGGGCACCATGTCAGCGGGTCTCGCGCATGAGATTCGTAACCCCGCCAATGGCTTGCTCAACGCGCTCGACCCGCTAGTCAGTATGCTCCCGCCCGAGGTTCTAGACGCTGAATCGGGCACTGGGCAGCTCCTCGAAGTGGTCCGCGATTGCGCCAATCAGATCGGTCGCCTGAGCCGCCAGTTGCTCGGGTTCAAGAACGACGGTGCGCTCACCTGCACGGACGAAAGCGTTCAACACCTCGTGAAGCGCGCTTTGTCGATGGTCGACGCGAAACAGGGTAATGTAGAGGTGCGCGTTCGCCATGCCTACGGCGACCGCGTGAAATGTGCGGCCCCTCTCATGCTGCAAGTGCTCGTGAACCTGCTGGATAACGCCATCCAGGCCGCCGGCTCGGGTGGTTGGATCGAGGTCGTGACGCGTCTCGACGGCGAAAAAGTCGTCTTCGACGTAAGCGATAGCGGTTCGGGCGTCCCAGTGGACCTGCGGGAACGGATCTTCGAGCCGTTCTTCACCACCAAGTCCGCCGGCCAAGGCACAGGCTTGGGCCTTTCGACCTCGCGCCACATCGTCGAGCAGCACCAAGGCACGTTGCGTGTGGTCGAAGGGGTGCGCAGCACCTTCAGCGTGACACTGCCCCTAAACGGGCCAGCTCAAGGATCCGTACCAGTGAACGGAGCGCCTCTCGAGCGCTCGCAGGCAGCCTCATGAGCTCGACAATCACCAACGCCGCACCGCCCTGCATCCTCTACGTCGACGACGAGCGCGCGAACCGCGTGGTCTTCGAGCAATCCTTCACCAAAGCGTTTCGGGTGAAGGTCTGTACATCGGCGCAAGAAGCACTCGAGATTCTGAAGACCGAGACGGTTGGCGTCCTCGTGACTGACCAGCGCATGCCAGGCATGAGCGGTAACGAGCTGCTCATTCGCGTCAAAGAGCTCTACCCTGACACGATCCGCATCGTCATCACTGCCTACAGCGATCTCGACGTCCTGCTGCGCGCGGTGAACGAGGGATTGGTTTCTCGGTACATCGTCAAGCCGTGGGACCGCGCCGAGCTCGAGCAGCTTCTGACTTGGTCGATGCAGGCGTTCATGATGGGCCGCAACAACCACGCGCTGCAGCTTCGCTTGGTGCAGACCGAGCGGCTCGTGACCTTGGGTAGCATCCACGCAGCAGTCATCCACGACATCAACCAACCGCTCTCTTACTTGATGACCAACGCACAGCGGCTCAAGCAACTCGCGGAGTCCGCGACGGCCGTGCGCGATTTCGTCCAGGGCCCGGGTCACGACGCGACCGAGACACAACGCGCACAATCGGCCGATCTCGCAAAAGAGCTCCCCGAAATCGCCAACGACATTCTCGAAGGCTGTAACGTCATCCTCGGTTTGACGAGTAGCGTGCGGCGCCTGCTCAAGCCGTCGACCAACGAGCAGAAGAGCACCGAGCCGCTTTCGGTTATTCGCTATGCGATGTCGGTCTGTCGCGATATCGCGGTTCAGGCTCGTGGCGTCGTCAGCTATGACGGACCGATGAGCTTGCCCAACGTGCGCATCGGCTCGGTCGAGCTAACGCAAGTCCTCATCAACGTCATCGCGAACGCCGCGCACGCCCTTAGCGAACGCAAGGACGTCGGTGGTCGGGTCATCGTGCGTGCGTACGAAATGGACGACATGGTCCGCTTCGCCATCATCGATGACGGCCCTGGCATGAGCGCCGAACAGCTCCGCAAAGTCGGGACACCGTTCTACTCGACCCGCGCCGAGGGCACCGGCCTCGGTGTCATGCAATGCCGACGCTTGATCGAAGGAGCGCAAGGCATCTTCAAGATCGAGAGCGAGCTTGGACGCGGCACGACGGTGACACTGGCACTGCACCGTGCCGACGCACTCGTTCCCAAGCGATAGCACCGGCCCGCCCTTCCACCCGACGCCCGGAAGCGCAGACCCGCACGCTCACCGATGTTGACGCATGCGATCAGTTTTCATGCTCGCGGCGCAGGCCAATGACACGGGCGTCGTCCGCCGTGCTTCCCGCGAGGTGAACCAAGATGGGCTTCAAGTCCGCGCCGTCACGCTCGTCGCTTCGACTCACCGCGAGCTCGACGATGGTGTAGCCATCCGGGGACAGAGCGAGGTCGCGCATGCAGACAACCTCGCTCTTGGCGCTCCTCTTCGCTTCAGCGCGCCAGCCGGTAGGGCTGCCCTGCGTATCGAAAGCGCGCGCCCGGTAGGTGCTGTCGCCGTGAGCAAATCCGTAGCGCACCAAGAGGTCGTCGAAGCAGAGCTGTCTCCCGTCCGCCGACAGACGGATACCGTCGAGTGGCGTCACACGACGAAACCAAACGGAGCCGATCTTTCGCTGGCGCTCGATGAGCGTCTTGGTGACGTACTCGGTGGCCGTCGCCTCGCTATAGCGACCCGACTCGACCGCGGCACGGACCTGCTCCTCCGAGAAACGCATGATGAGCTTTGCCGCCCAGAAGCCGTCAGCGCGGTCCATCAGAGTGTGCGGATAATATGGATAGGCTGGCACGAACGCGTCCGGGTCGAACACCTCGGACTCGAACCAGGCCACCCCCCGAAGGTGCGGATAGCGCATACGCTCCCACGGTCTGTCTCCGAACCCAAAGGTAACCAGCGCGTGGCCGATTTGCGCGACGTCCGCGACCGTGGCCCAGCCCTCGTAGGACATGCGCAACTCGTCACGCCAGATACCCAGCGACTTTCCGAAGTCCACGAAGTAGTGCTTCACGTAGTGGATGGACGGGTCTTGGGGGTCTTCGACCCACGCGTCGAGCGTATTCATCTTTTTGACGTCGACGCCGGACACCCAGGCGTAGAACAGCTTGCTCGCGCGGATCTCGCGGCGGTGCTCGTGCGGTACGCGGTCGTTGGGGTCGTCGGAGCGGACGCCCTCGACAGACCAGCCACCGAGTATCTTGCCCGGGATGAAACCGCTTACCTGTGCGCGATAGCGACCATCGTGACCAATATCCACCCTAGATAGCTCATCGTTCAGGTCGGTGTCCGTGAGCGGTTGGTCGTTGCCGAAGGGATCGCGCTTCTTTGCGTCCGCGGCGAGCACCAAGTCGTGTCGCGAGAAGGTCACCACCTCGTCGTCGGGAACGTTGAAACCCAGAGTCCAGAACAAGCGCTGTACGATGACGTCGGCGCTCGTCTCGAGCTCGGGATAGCCCTTGGCGTCGAACTTGAGCAGAAACTCGAAGCCGGTCGTATCAGCGACGATGAAGCCGACCGAGGTACCGCCGACCTTCAATTGCTTGACGGCCCACGGCTTATTGCGTTCGGGGGTCTGACCGTCGCCTGGGCCCCTACGAATCTCCTCGGACGTGACGTCACGTCCCGCGATGCGATTCACGTACCACGTCGAATCAGGCACCTCGTCCATGGCATTTACGTTCATGGCGCGTCGGGTGTCGTGGAGCTCGGTCCAGCGGGTGAAACGCCGCAGCAAAAACGCGTCCAAGTAGTACGGCAGCAACGTCTCGTCGAAAGCTTCGGGCTCAGGCGTGTCCCTCCGATCATCGACGCGCGTAACGACCTCCTGGTCGTGAAAGCGGATAGGCCCGACAACGTCGTGAGCACACGCCGAAGAAAGGAGCGCGACAATCGTGAGCCAGCGACGCATCACCACTCCGCTCGCGGTGCTTCGTCGTACAAAGGGTCAACGCTTACGGCCAGACGCGCTTCGCTGCCGTTGAAGGCGACCATCATGCGAAGCAAGAACGTCTTCATGGTGTGGGCTTGGACGCCAAGTCCGCCGCCCCAGTGCGTGTCCGCGAGCTCGATGTCCCGCGCGTTACGCCAGACGCGGCCGCCGTCGATGAAGACGAACGACGAGAGGTTCTGGTTGAGCGACCACATGTACTCCGCCGATACCGACGCGACATTGCGGTCGCGATAGCGGCCAATCTGCTCGGCGCGCAGCACGAAGTTACCGCCAAGCTGCGGATAGCTCACGAATGGGATATCGCTGACCCGACCCATCACGGTCTCGTAGTAGCCCCGCAGCGTCAGCGTGCGATCACCGCGATAAATGTTGAAGACCTTGGTGACGTCACAGCCAAGCCGCGTGAAGCGCGATGGGTCGTCATGGAACCCGACGGTACGGCCACCAAAGACGTTGGCCCGCCAGCCATGCGAGGGCGTCGCCTTGGGAATGAAGTCGTTGGCGGGTCGACGCGAGTCATAGCTGACCGCCATGGTGTAGCTGAGGTTGGACAGGCCTTGGTCGAATCCGATGAGCTCGCTGGTCTCGTACACGTCCTTGATGTTGACGCTCGTCTCCTCGCTAGCATCGGCAACCGCAGCCCCACGCACACAGCCGGCGCAGCTACCGAACGACTGAACCAACCAACCGAGGCCCGCCGAAGCGGACAAGTGTTCGGTAAAGAAAAAGCGTAGGTCCGCGTTGGCGCGTGTCCGGCTCTCCGAGTAGCGGGTGTTCACCGCGAAACTGTTGTCGACGGGATCGAGCCGATCGCCGAACGGGGGTGGGTCGATGTCGGAAGCGTTGCCAATGCCGAAAAACCGCGCACGCGGTCGGGCATCATTGCCACCGAGTAGCTCGAGCCTGAAGCGGCTACCGAGAAGTGATCCGCTACGAAACTGACCGAGGAGCGTCTGGCGGAACTGGCCGCCATACCCGGCGCGAAGACTTACGCTCTCGCCATGACCAAAGATGTTGCGGTGTATGAGCCTCGCGCCGACGTTCAAACCGAAGCCGGTCTCGAACAACGCCGTCGGAAACACCCCGAACGTGCCATCTTCGTTGAAGAAGATCTGCTCGTAGACATCTCGCACGCGATAGCGCTCGACCAACCAAAAGGTCCCCTTGAGCGCCTGCCCTGGGACCTCGTAGACGAGCCGCACAGGAAACAAGACGAGGCGAGGGACCCAGAGCGCCGCGTTGGTTTCGTCTTCGCGAACGCTCTGCCCATGGGCCTCGTCGGCGCTTGGCTCGCCCTTGACATCAGCCGCACTCGGCTCGTCGCTGATGTGGTCGAGGTCGACGCGCCGTTCGTCCCGCAGGCCGAGCTCGGGCTCGGTGAGCACCGGGTCGTCGCTGCCTTGGGCAAGCACGAGGGCCAACGCCCATGAGGTGAGACCTAGCAACACGCGCGTCTTACGCAGTCCAAGAGGACCAGTACAAGCGCTATCTTGGCCATGATCCGAGCCCCAAGCGGGCGTAGAGGGCGCGCTTGGCGGCGACTAGTTCTTCTTCGGCGCGCGACTTCTCTTCTTCCGACGCGCTGAGCACGCGTCGACCCGTCCGCGCCACCTCTTCGACGAGCGCTAACGTCGTCGAAAGCTCGTGCGAGGCGAACGGACCGGTGCGCCGCTCGATGAAGCGTTGCACCACGAAACGTCCAACCGCGACGGCAAGCCAGGGGATGAAGACAACGCCGAGGCCTGCGGCGATCGTGCTCGCACCGCGCGACTCACCAAGGGTCGCCACGCGCGCGCCCCATGACCAAAGCAGACTGGTCACCAACATGCCGAGGACCAAGGTCCACGGCGCATGCAGAAGGCCGAGTTGCTTGACGCCGAAGGTGATGAGCAGGCCGAGAAGAACGAAGGCGACTAGCGACGCCGATACCGCGTCGAAGATACGCGACACGAAGCGGATGGCGAGGGACAACTCGTCGAAGGTCGCGCGAATGCTCCGCGCCGACTCCTCGAGCCGCTCGAGGCGAAGCAGCATCCGACCGATCGGTCCAGCTTGCTCGATGCGCGCCTGATCGATGAGCTCCTGATACGGCTGAAAGCTTCGGAGTTTGGCGAAGCGTGCATCGTTACTGAGGGCCTCGACCGGGAAGCTACTGCCGCGCTCGTCGGCCGCCTGGCGGAGCGCTGCGACCGCGTCGGGCCACCGCCCGAGCTCGACGAGGACACTCGCCACATCGATTCGCGCGTCGGACTGGGGATCACCGTCCGCCGCTTGAGTAAGCAGCTGCAAGGCCTCGTCCTGCCGACCATGATCGCGGGCAATGAGGCCTTTCTCATACGCTATAGCAGGCAACGGCTTGTCGAGCTCGCGCTCCGCGGCGGCGAGCAGTTCTTCGGCGCGCTCGTAGTGGCCATCGCGCCGTGCCTCTTGCGCGTCTTCGACCAAGCGCTGGGCGTGGGACTTGAAGAACCACCATTCTGCCGCCTGGGCTGGGAGGGCCAGAAAAACCAGCAGTAGGACCGTCCCCGTGCGTCCCAGTTACAGCCCCGCAAATCCGCGAAGCTGCGCCATATTCAGGGCGCGGCGGGTGTTTGGCACGAGGTAGCGCAGATTGAGGTAGTTCACGGTGAAGTGGGCAAGGAAAGGGGCCACGAGGTTGCCGCTCCAGGCAAACAGCCCACCGAATAGAAGCCCAGCTCCGAATGCCATGACCGTCCATGGGGCAAAGCGTGGCGTCGGGCCGATGTGCAACACGCCGAAGATGGCCGCTGTGAGCCAAAGGCCCAAACTAGGCTGCAGAAGACCGCGAAAGAGCGTCTCCTCGGCGAGAGCGCTGAACAGGGCGATCGGAAAGACACCCCGGCGCTCGACCCCGCCGAGGATACTGCGAAACTCGTCGGCGAGATTCGCCGCCCATGCGAACTTGGCGGTCGACAGCCGCGAAAGCAGCACCATCACACCGCCCACGGCAAGCCCGCCAGCGATACTGCCAAACCAGCTCATGAAGCGCGGTGCTGGGATGAGCGTCTCGAGGTGACCTCGGGCGATCAGGAAGGCCATGGCCACAGCCAGGGTCGCGCCGTAGAAGGTCACGAGGTGTTTGATGCCGAGGTCGCGCATGAGAAAGAAGAGAGACCGTGGTGAGTGTATCGGCGCGAGGTAGGGTGAGCAAGGCGAGTCGCTGGGCGATCGCACTTCTCCTAGGGTGCCTGTCGGTGTCCATGCACGCCGCTCCCACACGCGCGGCTATGGACGCGCCGCGAGCCGCCCACGGGCCGCGCTGGTACGGACTGCCCGTTGCCACAAAACCGCGACGTATCGTTTCTCTGGCGCCCTCAACGACCGAGGTGCTCTTCGCCCTGGGAGCGGGGCCGCGGGTGGTTGCTGTCACGCGTTATTGTGACTATCCGCCCGAAGTGACGGCGCTGCCCAGGCTTGGTGGCGTCATGGATCTGAGCCTCGAGGCAGTCGTCGCCGCCAAGCCCGACCTCGTGGTGGCGATTAGGTCGACGAGCAGCGAGGCAACCTTCGCGCGCCTGGGGGAGCTCGGGCTACCCGTGCTCGTGGTCCCAAGCGATACCCTCACCGACTTCTCGCCGGCTGTGTCCGCCATCGCGGAGGCAATCGGTGACATCGAGCGTGGCCGTGAAGTCACTCGAGCCTTCGACGCGGCGCTCACCGCCGTGAGGTCACGGGCGGCGCTCGAAAAACCGCTGCGAACGCTCATTTTGGTGGCGGAGCGGCCGTTGGTCGCCGCCGGCAAAGGCAGCTTCATCGACGGGGCCGTCGCAAGCCTTGGCCTCATCAACGTGATCGCACAGGGTCCCTTCCCCGAGGTCGGTCGCGAAGAAATGCTCAAGCAGGATCCCGAGTTGCTGCTCGACCTCACCGAAACGGGAGTGTCGCCCGTCGGCCGAGCACGGCTGCTCCGCCTGAAGGACCCGCGCTTGTTGCGCCTGACGCCCCGCCTCCCCCAGGCCCTGGCGGACCTTGCGCGCACCGTTCGTCTGCCCTAGGCATGCAGCATGGCCGAGACGGGGAAGCTCATCGCGCTGGAAGGCATCGACGGCGCCGGCACGACCACGCAATGCGAGTTGCTCGCCAAGGCGCTCGCCGCGAAGGGTATTTCAGCCTACACCACCGCCGAGCCCTCGCAGGGTCCGATCGGTCAACTGCTGCGGCGGGCGCTGCGGCGTGAAGAACCGCTGGACGACATGTCCCTGGTCCCGTTGTTCGCGGCCGATCGCCTCGATCACGTGACGCGTGAGATTGCCCCCAAGCTGGCAGCGGGGGTTCACGTCATCACGGACCGCTACGTCTTGTCGTCGCTCGCTTACCAGTCGCTCATCGCGCCTCTCGACTACGTGCGCGCCGTCAACGAGCACGCGCGACACGCCGATCTCACCATATTCGTGCGGGTGAATCCGCCCGTCGCCGAGAAGCGTCGCAAAGCCCGCGGCGGTGTCGCCGAGCGCTTCGACGCGAAAACCCACCAAGAGCAAATCGCGCAGCGTTACGAGCACGCTCTGCACCTCGCTGCCCCGAGCGTCACCATCGACGGCGACGCAGGCATCGAGGCCGTCCACCGTGAGATCCTCCACCACGTCTTGGAGGTCCTCCGGCGATGACTGCTTCGACCGCAGCCATCGTCGTCATCGGCGCAGAGGTCTTGTCCGCTAAAGTGGTGGACGAGAACGGACCGTTCTTGCTCGCCACGCTGCGGGCACGTGGCATCGATACGCGCGAGACGCGTACCATCGGCGACGACGTCGAGGTCATCGGCCGCACCGTGAGCGAGCTCGCCGCCTCCCACACGTACGTATTCACCACGGGCGGCGTTGGCCCGACTCATGACGACGTCACCATCGCGGGTATCGCGAAAGCCTTCGACGTCGACGTGGTCCAGGACCCGACTCTGAAGGGACTGATCGAGCAGTACTACAAGGATCGGCTCGCGCCACCGCACCTGAAGATGGCTGAGGTGCCACGCGGCGCCACAGTGAACGTCCCCAAAGGTCTCGGCTTCGTTCCGGTTATCCGCATGCGTAACGTGTACGTGTTGCCCGGCGTACCCGCCCTCGTGAAGCGGTGCTGGGCGAGCTTCGAGGAGGAGCTGACGCGCGATGTTTTCTTTGCGGGCGTGCTCTACTTCAACGTCCCTGAGTCGAAGATTGCGGACATCATGACGACGGCCCAGAGGGCTTACCCAGCGGTGGCCATTGGCTCCTATCCGCGATTCGATGACGGGCCTTACCTCGTGAAAGTCACCTTCGATGGCCGCAATGAGGCAGAGGTCGACGCGGCAAGAAGCCATGTGCTCGCCGGAGTCGACACCAGTTGGCTCGTCAACGGCGCGCCGTGACTGGGCCACGTCTGCCCGAGGGCGACGGGTCTTGGCCGCGCCACCGTCTCGGGTCTGCGACGACGGGAATCTCCACGACACGCCGGGCGTGCCTTTCCGTGAGCATCGCGTTGGTTTGCGCCTGCGCCGCGCCCTCCCCGCGCAAGCAGGCCGCCGGCAGTCCCACCGATGAACCGCGCCCACCGCATAGCGACCCGGCGCCGCGTAGCGAACAACCGCCAGCTCCCCCACCCTACGCCTGTCTAGACCACGACGAGTGCGTGCTCTTCTGTCCAGAGGTAGACGGCTGCTGCGGCAACCCATGCGGCTGCACCCACGCCGTGAACCGCGCCTACGTGACGCAGCTTACGCGTGACTACGCGCGCGACTGCGCGCGACCACCCGACTGCCCGGCGGTGGCTTGTCAATTCCGCGCCGCGGGCGGCGCGATGTGTATCGACGGGCGCTGCATAGCGGGTGGGCCCGGCTACTAACCCCGTCTGCTCGCATGGATTGGGAAGTAGTCGCGCCGCGCGGACGGCAGCTTGTAAGGAGCGGCGGTGTCTACACGCCACACGGTAAGCGGACTTGGACGGTGGTGCCGCCATCAACGACCGAAGCCAAGCGGATCTCTCCCCCCATGACCCTGATGCGCTCGCGCGCGAGAGTAAGCCCGAGACCAAGCGCACCTAGACCCTTACCGTGCGTGAAGAACGGCTCGAAGGCGCGTCCGAGGACCGTTTCGGACATACCAACGCCGCGATCACGCACCTCCACTTCGACGTTCGGTTTTACGACAGTCACGGTGACGTTGATGGGCTTATCGTCCGCTTCAGCGGAGTAGCTCTCCACGGCGTTGGCGACAATCGCGGTGAATGCCTCGCGTACACCGGCTTCGTTCGCGAACACACGCGTCGCCGGCGGACACACGATCTCGCAGGTGGGCGCGATCTCGCGGATGATCCGGGCGACATCCACGTTGCCGAGCACCGCGTTGCCGGGCAATGCGAAGGAACGAAGCCCCTGCGACACCGCGAGCATGCGCTCGACGGCCGGCCCGCAGTCCCTCAGGGCAGCCTTGAGCTCTTCGATCCGCTCAGTGTCACGCGCGTTGGGCTCGAGCTCCTCGAGGACGTCACGCGCGTTCTCGAGCGCTGCCTTGACGATGGTCAGCGGGTTGTTGATGCGGTCGCCCGCCCCCTTCGAGAGCGCGCGCATGCTCGCGAGATGATCCTGAACGTTGCTAGCCCCCGTCACGAGCGGCGTGGAAGCGGGTTCGCGCTGGCTTGCGAGCAAACGATCGATCGTGCGCCGGAGCGGGTCGACGTCGCCCGGGCCCGGACGATTGGCTCCCACGGCGTCACGTACAGCGTGAATGTCCTGGAGCACGACGCAGTTCCAAGCGCCGTGCCGCATGGCATCGAAGACGTCGAACGGTCGCCGCACGCTGGCGATGCCGAGCAGCGGGAGGTTCGGAAAGCTGTGCGCCAGGCTGCGCATCGCCTCGGAGGCACTCGCCTCGACGAGACCCAACGTCGGCGACGCGCTTGCGTCGTGCTGCTCGACGACCTCGTAGCCCCAAGCCGAAAGCTGACCGTGCAAGACCTTGCGCACGGCGCGGTGACGGTGGATGAGCACGGCGATACGCTGATCGGCCTGCAAAGCGATGAACCTCGACCACGCCGCCGCGAGCCCCTCAGCTCGAAGCGCCTACCCCATCAGGCTACACCGCTGGGTTACATGGACCCACTTTCTTGGCGGTCACGCAGGAGGTCAGAGTCCAACTGCGCAATCAGGGGAACGATCGCGCAGTTCCAAATCTCGCGCTCTTATGACTAGCGGGGCCCGAATGGGGGTTCGACGTACGGCACCGGGGCCGGGCTCGGAGCCGGTTCACGGCGAGGCGGCGTCGCGACGGGCGCGGCGCGCGTCGGAGCCTGTGGCTCGCGCGGCCCGGTGTCACCGGGAGGGCTCTGGGCGCCGCGCTGTTGCGCGAGAGGACCCTGGCCGAAGAACGCGGCGAAGACCGCTCCGATCCAACCGATGATCGGGATCTTGAAAAAGTCGGAGCCCTGCCCAGGCGCTTGTGCCTGCCCATCCTGCGGGCGCTGAGGCTGCGCGCGGCGTGGATCGGACGACTGAGCGAGGGAAGTGAGCGCACCCCGGAGCTTCTCGGCTTGGGCAGCCTGGGCAGGATCTCCGCCAAGGCGCTGGAGGTGGTTGGTCGAAAGATAGGCCAGAGCGGCGGCACGTTGACCGGCCGGCATGTTCTGCAGCAGCTGCGCGAGACCGGTCGCTGTATCGCGTCCAGACGCGAGCAGTGCATCAACGGCGCGGCCGAGGTTTGCGGCCTGGGCGGCGGGCAACGGACGACCGCCCGGGTTTGCGAAGACCGCCAGGGGATCAGCGGCGGCCGGCATGGGTCCGCGCACCGCAGGATCACGAACGGGGGCAGTGGACATGGGGAAAGCTCCCGGGTGGCCGCGTCTACGCGACGCGAAACAAGCCAAGTTACTGTTTACTCGATGGCAACTCTGCCGTCGCGTCATCCGGTGTGCCACACGGACACCCTGGCAGGCCCCCCCCGCCCGGGGGGTAACCGCTTGCTTGGGCCAAAAAACGCGAACGGCCGCGGCAGATGGATATCACCCGCCGCGGCCGCGCGTTCGTTACCCAAGTGCCTCTTTAGGCCACCTTGATGGCCGGCATCCGATCGCCCAGCGACGCCTTCTCGCCAATGAAGCGGCGGCGGTCGAAGCTATCGATATTCTTGTTGAGCAAGATCTGGAAGCACGCGGCGTTACCCTGCTCGGCCACGATGATCGACCACGGCAGGAACAGGTTCCAGATGCGGAACCAGCGCTCGCCGTACTTGGCGACGATGGCCTCGCGATTCGACAGCCAGTTCTCGTGCCACTTCTTCATGGTCAAGCCGTAGTGAATGGTCACGTTTTCGGCGGTGTGCATCTCGAAGCCGGCCTTCTCCATCACCTTGATCATCGGCGACGGGCAAAGCGAGGCGTCCGCACCGGGGAAGATGTACTTGTTCATGAACAAGCCCCAGATGAGGTCCTCGGGACGCAGGCCGCGACGCAAGCCGGTCCACTGCAGCAAGAACAAACCGTCGTCCGCGAGCAGCTCGTAGCACATCTCGTAGAACCCCTTGAGGTTCTTCACGCCAACGTGCTCGACCATCTCGAGGGAGACAATCTTGTCGAAGGTCTTCTTCGGCGTGTCGCGGTAGTCGCAGCACAGAATGCGCGCGCGGTCCTGCGTGCCGTCAGCCTTGATGCGCTCCATTGCCATCTCGGTCTGATTCCGCGATAGCGTAACGCCTGTCGCATCCGCGCCGTACTCGCGAGCCGCGTGGCGCACCATGGTGCCCCAGCCGCAGCCGATGTCGAGGAGCTTGTCGCCCGGCTTGAGCTGCAGCTTCTGGCAAACGAGGTTGAGCTTGTTGTCCTGAGCCTGCTCGAGCGTCTCGCCGGGGTTCGTGAAGAAGCCCGAGGTGTAGACCATGCGCTCGCCCAAGAACCAGCCGAAGAAGTCGTTGCCGCGGTCGTAGTGCTCGCGAACGATCCGCGTGTCCTGGCTCTTGGTGTGGACCGTGACTTCCGGGATGAAGTTGGTAATCGCCCATTTCAGGTGCGACTTCGTAATCGAGAACGTGACGACGTCATTGCGCGTCCGCAAAAACGCATTCATGTCACCAACGATGTCGATGGCGCCGTCGAAGTACGCCTCGTACATGGTGGTCATGGGCATGCGACGGCGGGCGTATTTGTCGCGAAGTTTGGCGTCATTGAAAACGAGGTGCGGGGGAGCAAGCTTCACTGGGCGACATCTCCTTACGGCCCGCGACTCGCGGGGGCCCTTAAAAAACCCGGGGCTAGGGCCCCGAGGGTGTACCTCTTTATGTGCCCGCGCGCCGGAAAGACAGCCCTAGCAACACTTTTTCTGCGTCGCCGATAACTCAAAGATGACGACAATGGGTACGTGTACGCTCATAGAACCGCATACCTGCGGTGACCCAGCCAAGCGGGCGCACTTCCCCATCTTTGCGAGGCCTAGACAGGTGTGACATGACTAGAGCGTCGCAGGTTCAAGAGGAGGAGGCGGAGAAGCCGAAAAAGCGGCCAAAAAACGCCTCTCTCTCGCGCTCAAGCACACCGATGTCCTCCGAACGCTTCGGTAACTACGAGATCCTGCGAAAAATCGCTGCTGGCGGCATGGCCGAGGTGTTCCTTGCCAAGCAGACCGGCATTGGCGGTTTCGAGCGTCTGGTCTGCATTAAACGCATCCTCCCCCACCTGGGCGAGCAAGAAGACTTCATCAACATGTTCCAGGACGAGGCGCGCATCGCGGCGAACCTCGTCCACCCGAACATTGCGCAGATTTACGACATCGGCCGGGTCCAGGGCTCCTACTACATCGCCATGGAGTACGTGCGCGGCGAAGACCTGCGGCGCATCTACAACCAAGAGGTCGCTCGCGGCCGGGCCATGCCGCTCGAGCCCGCCGCCCAGGTCATCATGGGTGCGGCCGCTGGACTCGACATTGCGCATCGTCAGACCTCGATCGACGGCCGCCCCCTCGGCATCGTCCACCGCGACGTAAGCCCGCAGAACATTCTCGTCACCTACGACGGGCACGTGAAGATCGTCGACTTCGGGGTCGCCAAGGCGTCAGGCAAGCTGGCCGAAACACGCATCGGCGTCCTGAAGGGCAAATATTCGTACATGTCGCCCGAGCAGGCTGCCGGCGACCCTATCGATGCCCGCACCGACATTTTCGCGCTTGGCATCACCCTTTACGAAGTCACGACCGGCGTTCGGCTCTTCAAGCGCGAGACCGAGCTCGAGACCTTGCACGCGGTCATCGACTGCAAGGTCACCAAGCCCTCCGAGATCGTCCCGAAATACGACCGGGAGTTCGAAGCCATCCTGATGAAGGCGCTGGCGCACGATCCCGACGACCGCTACCAGACGGCCGGCGACCTGCGCGAAGCTCTCGAGAAGTTCCTGGTCAAGCGGGGTCAGGCGACGGGCGCCTCAAGCCTCGGCCCGTACATGCAGGACCTCTTCGCCGAGAAGCTCGCCGACGACATGTTGCTCGGCCCCGCAACGCGTCCGTCCAGCTTCACGCCGAACGGCAAGAAGAAGGACAAAGACAAAGGCTCGAAGAGCGGCTCGCGTCCGAAGGACGACTGGGCCTCATCACGAAGCTCACGTTCGACCGAAGCGTCCACGAAAGCCGAAGAGGTCAGCGTCTCGGTTTCGGAGCTCGAAGAGGAGACCAGCGTGAGCGAACGGCACGCCGCAGCCCTTGCGGCCTCGAAAGCAGCCAAGAGCTCCCCGTCCCGTCCATCGAAGAGCTCGCGTGCTTCGCTCGGCGGCGAAGAGACCGTGATGGAAGGCAGCGGCCAGAAGAGTCGCGGCAGCAAGTCGGGCAAGAGTGACGGCAGCGGTGCCTGGGGCAACGAAGCGAGCATCGCGATCGATTCGCAGAGTGGTGAGATCCCCGGCTGGGAACCGAGCGAATCACGACCCCGCGAGTCCACGAGCAGCGCGGTAGCGCGTGCCCTCCAACGCGAAGCCGACAGTGATTGGGGCAACTCGGAGGGCAGTCTTTCTGAGTCGCAAACCGCGACCCAGGCTGTCCCCGAGCTCGTTGTGCAGCAGCCTATCGCGCCCGAGGGTATGGTCGAAGTCAAACACGATCAACTCGCCGAGGCGCGCGCCATCCCCGAGCCGCCGCCTACACCTTGGCTACCGCGCATCGCCCTGGTCGTACTGGTCTTCGGCATCGCAGCTGCCATCATCCTCGTCTACGCCTCGCACCGTAGAGCCCCCGGAGAGCTGCCACGCTCCGGCCCGCTTGCCATCGACTCCGAACCACGCGGCGCCCATATCGTCTTCTATGGCCTTGGCGCCGACATGCTCAACGCCCGCTATGACGGAGCCCGAACGCCGTTTACGGTGAGCGAAGGCATCCCCGTCGACGCAATGCTTGAGGCCGAGTTCATCAAGGATGGTTACGTCATCGTCAAGCAGGCGCTCCCCAAGGTCGAAGAAGACATCGTACCAGAGCCGCTGTTCGCCGAGTTGACCGCTGAAGCGGGCACCGAGAAGGCGACGCTCGTGGTGATGACGACACCGCCGGGCGCTGAGCTCTGGGTTGATGGCGAGAAGCGCGGCACGACGCCGGTGACCGACGTGCGCGTCGACGGTGCCATGCAGCACAAGATCGAGCTCAAGCTCGCTGGTCATACGACGCGTATCGACCAGCTCTACGTCGAACCAGGCGAGCGTCGGTTCTTCGAGACGACCCTCGACAAGGTCGTCGCCCCAGGGGCCCTGCCCACGGCGACACCGCCGAACGCATCGCCGAAGGCTACGCCCTCCCCGGCCCCGCTACCGCGTTCGGAAGCCCGCGCTCCCGACAAATCCGACCGTCCCGCGCTCGTCAACAAGCCCTCACCGACCTTGGTGCGCGAGGCGCGCGACGACGACGACGAAGCCGACGGCGCCCGAGCTCCAAAAGCCGCAGGCAAGGGCTACGTGAGTATCGACTCGTCCGTCCCGCTCAAGGTGTACATGGGTGAGCGCTTGCTCGGCGACACGCCTCTCAAGCGCGTGGCGCTCGAGGTTGGCCAGCAAAAGCTGCGCCTCGTCAACGACCGAGAAGGCATCAGCATGACGCGCAAGATCCGCGTCAGCGCCGGAGCCGTCGAGACCATCGACATCAAGCTGCGTCGCGGGTCGCTGGCTGTAAACGCGACGCCCTGGGCCTGGGTTCGCATCGGCTCGCGCCAGCCAGTCGAGACGCCACTGCGCCTCGACGTCTACGAAGGCGACTACACCGTGCGCTTCGAGTGCCCCGACGGCAAACAGATGAAAGACACGGCTCACGTGGTGGCCGGCAAGACAGCGACCCTCTCGGCGAGCTGCCGGTAGCTCCTCTCCCTGGTTGAAATACCGCGTATTCGTAAGGAGATAGCGCGTTCACGCAACCCGTGTTCGAGGCGTTTGGGTAAGTCAGCGGAGGCCTTTGCGCCGTTGGGAGTGCCCGTGTCAGGAGTTTCGGAGGCGACCGCGCAGCCACTGTGGCGAGGGCTCTACCGAGCGCCCGACGCTGCCACAGAACGCCGGCCAGTCGCCCCCGACCCACCTCCCGAAAACGAGCGCCGGGTCGACCCGGTCCTCCCCGCGACGCCTCGGGTCATCGAGCCCATGCCAGGCGCCTTTACCCCACGGCCAGACACCGAGCGGCGCCTCGAGAGCCCTGTCGAGCGGTTCCGTCCGGTGCCTCTCGCTCCCGTCGTCACCGAGCCAACCACCGAGCTTGCGCCAGCCGCGGTGCGAACGCCCCCCGAGGTGCGCATCACGGACTTCGACCGCGCGCGTGCGGTCGAAAGCGGCACGCGCCCTCCCCGTGGTGAAAGCCCTGTCTCCCTCGGTCTTGAAACCGGCCGCGCGATGCAGCGCTTGCTCAACGCGAACGGCGCAAACCTCGAGGTCGATGGTGTCTTGGGCTCGCGGTTCCGTGCAGCGCTCGCCGACTTCCGCCGAGCCAACAGGCTCGGGGATGGCTCGGGTTACGGCACGGGTGTCGACCAGCGCACGATGGACGCTCTCATCGCTGGGGCGCGAACACGACCAGCAGAGCGCGGGCGCACCTTCACGGCGGACTTCCAGGCCGCGACGCCAGCACAGCAAGCGGCTGGCAACATGCTCGCCATCTTGAACAGTCAGGACCCGAAGCGCTTCGAGGCGCTGATGCGCCGAGCCGGAGTGCAAGTGCCGGCGAACGGCGAAATTACGCCCGCGATGGCGGACAAGGTCATCGCTGCAATCCAAAATCCGACACGGGGTCACGGCCTGCCAATCGACGCCCATACGAACGCCCGTCTGAGCTTCGACACGGCGCCCCTGCCCAACGGCGAGTGGAACTACGAATCGGCACGCGTTGCGGCCGACATCGGGACGGGACGCGCAAGGCCTTCGGCTTCGGAGCCACCACGCCTGACGCGCAATCTCGATCGCGCGATCTTCGGCAGCGACATGTTACGTCGCGCCGCCGAAGAGGCGGGCATCCCGCTGCATCACTACCAGGCGATGGTCGCTGTCGAATCGGACGGCACATGGCTTTCCGCCAATCGCTTTGGCGCGGTTGGCTACTCGCAGGTCACGCGGGGCCTCGCCGACGGATGGCGCATTCGCGACGGTCGCATGACCTTTGTTGGTTGGAACGGCGGGGGCGGCCAGCGCATCGACATCGATAATCACTCCCAGAACCTGCGCCTGGGCGCGCACAATCTGGCGTGGCTCTACGACCGTGCCGCGCGGGCCATGAACCTGCCGACGGGCGGGCCCCGCACCAACGACCGCATCTGGTCGACCGTACATGCCTCGTACAATGCGGGCATGGGCCGCCTCGACCGCTACGTGGGCACGCCAAACTTCGCGGAGACGCGCAACCACGTCGACCAGGTGCGCGCCTACATCGCGCTGTTTGGCGCACGGGCTCGCTTCACGCCGCCGGCGAGCTGAGCTTCGCGCCCACCGAGAGGTCGCTCTAGAACTCCTTGGTCACGCTCTTGACGCCGTAGTCCTCTGGGCCACGTGGACCTTGCGGGATCGGCGGCGCAAAGCCCACAGGAGGCACCGCTCCGTCGCCCGGCAGCGTCGCGTTGTACCAGGCCATGAACATGACATGGCGCTGCGTCTCGTCGAAGGGCGGCACTCCTTGATAGCGCAAGAGTCGCCGCGGTCCCGCGTTGTTCGCGGCCCACGCCATGCGCCAGATTGATCCGTCGTTGCGTTCAGTGTCCCGCCGCGGAAAGGACGCTTCGTCTGGGTATCGACGTGCGTAGCTATCGTCGATGAGCCGAAGGCGACGAAGCTGCTCGTCGTAGACGCGAGCAAGCTCGCGGCGAGCCATGCCGATATTGAGAACCGGGTCGAACGGATCGAGTCCGCCATAGCGATCTGTAACATCATTGGTGAGCTGATGTAGACCGCGGGCTCGGGCGCTGCTGACCAGCCGCGGATTGTAGCTCGATTCGACCAGCGCATCGATCTCGAGGATCCGGGGCAACACGAGACCGGCATGCTCGGCGCGCCGCGCCCAACTTCTGTAGGTTCCGAGCCCTGCGATGCCGCGGTTCGGCGACATCTCACCACTAATGAAGGCTGCGACGACACGCGCCGCCTCGTAGTTCCAGGGCAAAGGCTCCGCGAAGCCAGGCTGTGAGAGCTGCAAGCGGGTCGCGGTGTCGACATCGAACCTAAGATTGAGCGCCGCGCCGGCGGCGATGACCCGCCGGAGCTCGACCTCGGTAACGGGGCGCGTGCTGGTGACCCCGACACTACGCAGCAGAGCGCCATAGCGAACAGGGTCCTCGCGCGAGAGCAGGTCGAGCATTTCGGCGACCGAGCGCTCTGCCGGCGACGCCTCCGCGCCAGGACGGGGGACGCGCGAGCTCGGTGTGGCGCGAGCCTGCATGGCTTCGCGTCCCATGCGCTCAAGCATCGCGCGATCAACGAGTGCACCACTGGTCGTCGCCGGCAACCCGCGCGTGCGGCGATAGAGCTGCAGCGCATTGCGCGTGGCGCCGCCGATATTGCCGTCGACTTCGAGCGGGGGACTCAGCGCCGCTCCGAGCGTGACGTTGAGCATACGCTGCAGCAGCCGTTGGTCGTCGAAGTTAGGAGGCACTGTCTTGGGGTTCAGGCGAGCGTTGGCTCCGAGGAGGATGCGCAGCCGACGAGTCTCGTCATCGTTCAGAGCCCGCTCGCTCGCGGCCTCGACCTCGTGCCGCGCAAGCCCCAGAAAGCGATTCATGACCGACGAGGTCAGCTCGGGATGGTCATCGCTAACGGCTGCAACCGTGGGCGGTGCGCTGATGGCCTGCGCCCGCAACTGCACCCCGCGCGTCGGCTCGACGAGCGCTGGATGGGTGGCAGGCATGGCCCGCACTCTCGGGCCCAGCGGCACAACGGGCGGGGTCTCGACGCCGCGCTCGTCGACGGGTGCAACCCCGCCGGAGCTCTCGCCGACTCTGGTCGCTGCCAGAGCACGGATTGTCGAAACCATGCCTTAACCTCGCGAATGGGCCGCTGGAACGCGCTCGCAGGACGCCATGGGGCAACGCGGCTAGAGCAAACCCAGGGAACGGCTCGGTCGGAATATCGACGCTCCGGGAAAATGGTTGCCAGGGTGTCAGTGCTTGGGCGCACGTTTAGCGTTCGCTGCCTAGGCGGTCAGCGCGCCGCCGTCGTCTTGGCTTCCTGAACGACCAAGACCTCGCCTTCACGAATGTTGTCCGGTGGACTCAACGCGACGACGTCGCCCACTTCGAGTCCACCCGCGATTTCGATGTCGCCGCCTCGGTCCCAGCCGAGCTCGACGGTCACGTAGTGCGCCCGGCCATCGACGATGCGTACGACCCGCGGCCACTTCGTGCCGAACGCGAGGGCGCGCGCGGGGATCATGGGCGGCGTGACATCACGCTTCACCGCGAATCGGACCGTCACGGCCGAGCCAGCGAGCAGGCGCTCCCCAGGCATCTGCACTTCGATGCGCAACTTGTGACTATGCGCGTCGAGGGCGCCGGCTGTGCGGGCAACATGCCCAGTGATGGTCGCGAACGAAACCGCCCGCGCGGTCACAGCGACGGACTCTCCGACCTTCACCCACGGAGCCAGGGTCTGCGGCACGTCGACGTAGACCTTGAGGATACCCACGTCCGAGATCTCGAACAGTGGCTCGCCAGTTTCACTGACGTTGGCGCCGACTTCGACGTTGCGGCGCGTGATCAAGCCATCGAACGGAGCGATCAACGTGTCGACCGCGCCCACCGCCGGCATATCCGCCGTAGCGGGTACACGCACGGCAATGGTCGCGAGCGGTTGTCCTTGGGTCACCCGGTCACCGAGCGCCACCGCCACCGACTCGACCACCCCTTCGGCGCGAGCGTGGAGCTGCTGCGCGGCGATGGGCATAGCAGTGCCGTCGAGAGCGAGATTGATGGTCCACGGCGCGGATTGGACGACGACCGTGTCGACGGCGCGCGGCCCCCGCGAGCGCTCCTCGTGTGCCTCGGCGACCTGCTCGATGCGCGGCATCACGATGGCCGCCGCGATACCGCCGGCGATGGCGGTACCCATGACCACCGCGATGAATGGTCGCAGTTTGCGGACGGGTTCTTCTGTTCCGGTCATTCGGCGCAATCTATCGGCAAGTTTCGACGCACAGTGCGGGCTTCGCAACCCGCGTATGACCTACTCCCGCGCGATCATTTCGGGTTGGGCACCAGTCCCGCCCACATCACCGTGTAAACCGTCAAAAGCGACGCGGCCGGCAGGTAGACAGCTACTTGGGGAAGTGCTTATGGATGTGGGCGTGAGCTTCAAGGACCACTTCTCGGCGCACGCTGCCGACTATGCTTCCTATCGGCCCACGTATCCGCGAGAGCTCGTCAGCTATCTTGCGTACCTCACGCGGCACCATGCGCTGGTATGGGATGCCGGCTGCGGTACCGGGCAGCTCTCCGTACTCCTCGCGACCAGGTACACGCGTGTCCACGCCACCGACGCCAGCGCGGAGCAAGTCGCCCAGGCGGTGGCTCATCCACACGTCACGTACGCCACCGCGCCCGCCGAACGTTCCGGGCTCGAGGCGGGGTGCGTCGACCTGGTCACCGTGGCGCAAGCCGCGCACTGGTTCGACCTGCCGGCGTTCTATGGCGAGGTGCGCCGAGTCGCCAAAGCGGACGCCCTCATCGCGCTCGTCACCTACGGCATCACGCAGGCTGACGGTCCGCTGGGTGAGCTCATTGCCCGCTTCTACCATGACGTCGTTGGCCCCTACTGGCCACCGGAGCGCGCACACGTGGAGAGCGGTTATCGCGACCTTCCGTTTCCGTTCATGGAGGTCGAAACCCCGCCCATCGTCATGCAGGCCCATTGGGGCGCGCGCGAGTTGCTCGGCTATGTGTCGACCTGGTCCGCGATCCGCCCCGCCCAGAAACAGCTCGGCCGTGAGCCCTTCGCGAAGTTTCACGAAGAGGTCACGGCCGTGATGGGCGGCCAGTCGATGGAGATCCGCTGGCCACTCGCGCTACGCGTGGGTCGCGTTTAGCCTCTGGCGAACGCCAAGAGGTCGTCGTTGAGCTCCGGCGTTTCAGTCCGCCGGGGGCTTACGACTGCGCGCCGACTAGTTCGTGTCTTCGAACTCCGCATCGACGACCTTGCCGCCGCCCGCGTTCGGGTTGGCCTGCGCCCCCGGAGGCGGCGACTGCGGCGCCTCGGCACCCGCTGCGCCTGTCGAGGCTGCATCGGATGCTGCGGCGTACATTTTCTCGGCCATCTTGTGGGACGCCGCCGTGAGCGCGTCCATTTCGGTCTTCATGCGTGCTGCGTCACCCGAGGCAACCGCGTCGCGCACTTTCTGGACCTTCTCTTCGAGGTCCTTGCGGGTCGCCTCGTCGAGCTTGTCTTTGTGGTCCGCAAGCGAGCGCTCGACCTGATAGGCAAGAGAGTCGGCCTTGTTGCGGATCTCGATCTCTTCTTTCTTCTTCTTGTCGTCGGCCTCGTGCTCCTTCGCATCGCTGACCATGCGCTGGATGTCGTTGTCCGACAGCCCGGTGCCAGCCTCGATACGAATGCGCTGCTCTTTGTTGGTCGCCTTGTCGCGGGCAGTCACGTGGACGATGCCGTTCGCGTCGATGTCGAAGGTGACCTCGATCTGCGGAACACCGCGCGGGGCCGGCGTGATGCCGTCCAGGTGGAAGCGGCCCAACGTGCGGTTCTGACCCGCCATTGGACGCTCACCTTGGCAGACGTGCACCTCGACCGATGGTTGACTGTCGGCAGCGGTCGAGAAGACCTCGCTCTTCTTGGTGGGAATCGTGGTGTTCCGGGGGATGAGAGTCGTCATCACGCCGCCCAGAGTCTCGATACCGAGAGACAAGGGCGTGACATCGAGGAGCAAGAGGTCCTTGACCTCACCCGACAGAACGCCCGCTTGCACCGCCGCGCCGACCGCGACGACTTCGTCTGGATTCACGGAGCGGTTCGGCTCCTTGCCGAAGACCTTGCGCACCGTCTCTTGCACGAGCGGCACGCGCGTCGAGCCACCCACGAGGATGACCTCGTCGATCTCGCTCGCGGCCTTGTTGGCGTCTTTCAGGGCCTTCTGGCACGGCTCGATAGAGCGCTCGATGAGGTCATGAATGAGGCTCTCGAGCTTCGCACGCGAAAGCTTCATGTTCATGTGTTTAGGACCGCTCGCGTCCGCCGTGAGGAACGGCAGGTTGATGTCGGTCTCACTCACCGAGGACAGCTCGATCTTGGCCTTCTCAGCGGCCTCTTTGAGGCGCTGCATGACCATCTTGTCTTTGCTGACGTCGATGCCCTGGTCCTTTTTGAACTCAGCGACCAGGTAGTCGATGATGCGCTGATCGAAGTCATCGCCACCGAGGTGCGTGTCGCCATTGGTCGAGAGAACCTCGACGACGTTTTCGCCGACCTCGAGGATCGAGATGTCGAACGTACCGCCGCCGAAGTCGTAGACCGCGACGACCTCATCTTTCTTCTTGTCGAGGCCGTACGCCAAAGCGGCCGCTGTCGGCTCATTGACGATACGTTTGACCTCGAGACCCGCGATCTTGCCCGCGTCTTTCGTGGCCTGGCGCTGCGCGTCGTTGAAGTAAGCCGGAACCGTGATGACCGCTTCGGTCACGGTCTCGCCGAGGTACTGCTCTGCGGCGCGCTTGAGCTTCTGCAACACCTTGGCGCTGATCTCCGGAGGCGCAAACTTCTTGCCCCGGATGTCGACGTACGCGAGGTCGTTCTGACCGCGCTCGACCTTGTAGGGCACGCGACGGGTCTCGTCGGGCACTTCGTCCATGCGACGGCCCATGAAGCGCTTGATCGAGAAGACCGTGTTCTCGGGATTGGTGATGGCCTGGCGGCGCGCGACCTGGCCAACCAGGACTTCGTCGTCTTTGCCGAAGGCCACGACCGACGGGGTCGTACGCGCGCCCTCTTCGTTGGTGAGCACCTTGGGCTGCGACCCTTCCATGATGGCGACGACGCTGTTGGTCGTGCCCAGGTCGATTCCGATGACTTTCGCCATGATCTTACAAAGCTCCTGTGAACTCGATTCGTTTACCGGTTGACTAAGCAATCCCGGCCCGAGTGATGCCTAATATGGAGGCAAGCGCTTACCTGTCAAGTGAAGACGTCGGGATAATTGCCACGGGGGATCTGGCGAAAGCGGGCCCGTAGCGGCTCCCGGAGCCTGGCTTGCCGCGCCTAACTCCCTTATAAGCGCCGCATGCAGTCGCTCCTCGAAAAGCTGCGTGGCGGCCCCTTTAACCTAGCTCTTTCGTCTGGATTTTTCGGGTTTTACGCCCATGCGGGGCTGCTGTCGGTGCTCGAGGACCATGACCTTGTCCCCCGCTTCGTCAGCGGCTCGTCGGCAGGTGCCTTAGCTGGCGGACTGTGGGCGGCGGGGGTGAGCGCCCAGACTATGAGCCGCGTCCTCTTCGCGCTCGAACGACGGGATTTCTGGGACCCTGGGCTTGGCCTGGGACTGCTGCGCGGGCGCTTGTTCCGCGAGCGCCTGGAGAATCTCGTCCCTGTGTCCGCCATGGAGGACGCCAAGATCCCCCTAGCGCTGTCGATCTACGACATCTTACGCCGGCGAACGTCGGTCCGCGACCGCGGCAGCATCTCTGCGGCCATCCACGCCTCGTGCGCGCTGCCGGGGCTGTTTCAGCCGGTGTGGCTCGAGCGTCGCCCCTACTCCGACGGCGGCATCCGTGATCGCCCGGGCTGGCAAGGTCTCGACAAAACGACCTTCACCCTCGCCCATGATTTACCGTCACGCGCGAAACGCGCCACACAGACGCGCCCGCACACCTCTGTCGTGAGCATGACCGGCCTCCCTCGCGTGACGCCCTTCTCTTTGCGACGCGGCAACGAAGCCTTCGCAGTTGCGCGCGCGGGCATGCAGCGGGCGCTCGCACGTCGGGTCGAAGACCTCGTGGTTGTTTAGGAGCAGTAGGATCCAGCTGTCTCGGTGCTCGCGATAGGTGATGTCGTCGCTGCCAAAACTTATCCGACGCGCTGCAGTGTCCCGCCGATGAGCAACGACCACTCATCGAGACGCTCGGCCATGTCTTCGGGGAGCGGCGGGTCGATGCGGTGCAGACGCCGCTGATCGTCGAGTTCCTGGTTACGACCGTGCACGGCCGCCAAGAGCTCGACGGCGCTATCGAGCTGGGCACGCGCGCCTTCGCTATCGGCCGAAGCGAGCCCGCGAGCGGAGGTGACGAGCTCGAGCGCCTGCTCGAGACGTTGGCGGTCGTGAATGACCAGCACCTCGCGGTGGTTGATGGCGCCCATCGCTTCGAGGAACTTCGAGAAGCCCTCGACCGCGAGCTTGAGCTGCGTCATCGGGATGCCGCCCTTGGTGCGGCGCAGGCGGTGGAGCGTACTCGCGAAGTCGATGAAGGCTTTCTTGTCGTCCGCGCGCAGCGTGCTGTACTCGGGTCGCGTGGCGAAGCGCTGCAAGCGGTCGGAAACCGCGACCACCAGCGGCACGGCCGCCTCTTGCGTCGCCTGTGCGATGGCCGTGTTGAAGCGAGTGATGGCGAGCGTCATGTCCGCTAACGTCGAGCGAAGCGCCACCGCTTCGGCAACGCCCGACTTGTACTCGGGCAAGATTTCGTCGCGACGGGCTTCTTTGGCGAAGACCCCCAGCACGCCGAAGAGGAGGCCCTGTAGCGCCTTGGTGAGCTTGCGCTTGTAGTCGTCGATCTCGGCGAGCAGCGGCCAGGTGTCGGACTGCCTGAGGGCGGCCTCCAGGCGGTCCGCGAACTTGAGCACGTGGCCGCGCAACATGCTGCCGAAGGCATGCGCGGCGTCGGCCACCTGCTCCTCGAGCGTCAGTTGCTTGCCAGCCGGCTGATCCTTCGTAAGGCCCGAGTCACCGACGGGCCCGTCGACGAGGTCGAAGGTGAGGTCGAAATCGTCGCCCGTCGTCGTTGGCTCGGCAGGCGGCACGTAGCTCTCGCCCAGGTGCGCGAGCAGGCGGTTGATGCTCGCGACCGCCGACAGTGCATAGGGCGCGATCTCGAGGTGACGATCGACCGTGCTGTCGTCTTCGCTCTCCTCGAAGCCATCTTGGGGCAAGTGGACGCGCTTGAGCTCGTCGAGCGCGGCGCGCGTCATGGACACCGTCGTGCCGACGCGGTCGGCGAGACTAGGCTCGGGGATGCCAGCGACAATCGATTCGACGAACGGGCTTTGAGGCGAGGTTTCCATCGGGTCCCCGCAGAATACTCTGGTTGCTCACCCGGGCCAAAAACGGTATCGGTCCGCCCCATGTTGCGCTTCGGCCTCAGCTTTTCCTGCGCCACCCTCGTCTTGGCGACTTCCGCCCGCGCCCAGGAAGCCCTTCCTGCCGACCCGCCGCCGGTCGCAGAGGACAACAAGCCCCTCGACTCGGCACCTGCGGGCACGTCGATCATGCCGCCGCCCGGCGCCCCCGGCACTGACATCAAGCTCGATGACTGGGATCGCGACGACTGGACCTTGGTGAAGCCGTCTATTCAGCTCTTCGAGCTGCACGGCTACTTCCGCGTCCGCGGCGACCTCCTACGGCGACTCGACTTCGGTAACCAAGCCGGTACAGAGGTGAACGACTCCACCAACGGCGCCGGCACCGATTTCGTCTCGCGCTATCCGAACAGCTCGAGTGACAATGCGAGCTTCACGCAGACGAACCTGCGCATGCGCCTCGAGCCAACCATCAACGTCAGCGAGAAGGTGTCGCTGGTGTCGATGATCGACGTCCTCGACAACGTCGGCTTCGGCAGCAACCCGGCGACCCTCCCCTTCGGCTCCGACTCGTCGCGATCGAGCACGCCCAACAACTTCTTGAACGATCGTCAGCTCTCGCCGGTAACGGATTTGAACGCGCTGACCGACAGCATCCGCGTCAAGCGTTTGTATGCGCGCATCACCGCGTTGAACGAGCAGCTCGAGGTCAAGGTCGGTCGCATGCCCAACCATTGGGGTATGGGCGTCATGTTCAATAGCGGCGACTGCCTCGACTGCGACTTCGGCATGAACGTCGACCGCGTGCAGGCCACCTTGCGTCTCGGCGGCTTGCTCATCACGCCGCTCATGGATTGGGTGTCGAGCGGCCCGGTCTACCAGCCGTTCTATCGCTATGACGGACAACCGCTCGATGCGGTCACCTACGACGACGTGCCCGAATACGGCGTGCGTATCCAGCACCTCACCCACCCCGACGACATTCGCGAGCAGGTTGCGCAGGGCAACACCGTCTTCGACTACGGAGTGCACAACTCCTTCCGTCGGCAGTCGGCGGATCTCAATGACAGCTACTACGCAGACCCGGCTGCTGAATACGACCCCGCGCGGGTCGTCACGCCTGACGACGACGGGGCTGGGTCGACGAGCCGTGAAACACGCACCGCCATCCTCTACACCGGCAATGCCTACATGAAGCTGTACAACGGCCCGGTGGAGTTCAGCGCCGAAGCCGGTGTGCGCGCTGGCCGCCTGCGCGACACGACCACGTCGATCGACCAGAGCCTGCAAACCACCACCATCATGCAGCTGGGCGGGGCCTTCGAGCTCAAGTTCTGGCCCGATGACCGTCGCCGCGGACCGCTCCTCATGTTGCGTGGCGGCGCCGCCTCCGGAGATTCGTTTCGTGGCTGGGGCGCTCTCGACCGCGCCGGCACACAACGTGGCGCGCGCGAGGGCAACTCGTTCGATCGCTCGCTCACCAACTTGAACTTCAGCCCCGACTACCACGTCGATTTGCTTACCTTCCGCCGCGTCATCGGCACCGTCACCGACGCCTGGTACGCAAGCCCCGAGGTCCGCTACTTCTTCAATGACCAGGTCGAAGGCCGTCTGCGCGGCGTCTATTCCCAGACCTTCTTCCGCAACACGACGCCGGGCGGCGCCTTGCCGATGGCGCTCGAGTTCAACGGAGAGCTGCACTTGGGCTCCCCACCCGAAGGCGAGACCTCGGGCCTGCGCGGCGCCCTCATGGGCGGTATCGCCTTCCCCTTCGGCGCCTTCCGCACCGAAGACGACGTCGGACCGAAGTTCGCCTGGACGTTGCAGTATCGCCTCTACGTCACCTTCTAGTAGAAGGCCCACATGGATCACTTCGTCCGCCGCGGCGGAGAGCTCTTCGCCGAGGACGTATCGCTAACCGCGATCGCGGAGAAGTTCGGAACGCCGACGTACGTGTACTCGCGTGCGACGCTCGAGCGGCACGCACGGGTGTTGTTCGAGGCGCTCGAGGGCGTGCCTCACCTCGTGTGTTACGCCATCAAGGCCAACGGCAACCTCGCGGTGCTCGAGACCCTGGCGCAAACCGGCTGTGGGCTCGACGCGGTCTCGGGCGGCGAGCTAGCGAGGGCGCTCAAAGTGGGAGTCGACCCGCTACGCATCATCGTTAGCGGCGTCGGTAAGCGCGACGACGAGATCGAAGCCGCACTACGGGCTGGGGTGCTCTACGTGAGCATCGAATCGCCAGCAGAGCTCGAAATGGTGGGCGCGGTCGCGACGCGCTTGGGGGTGACTGCGCGCGTCTCGGTGCGCGTCAATCCTGAGGTCGACGCGGTCACACACCCGTACATTTCGACTGGGCTGCGCGAGAACAAGTTCGGCGTGCCTTACGACGAAGCACTGGCGCTCTACGCGCGCGGCATGGGGATGGCGAACGTCGCGATGGTCGGCGTCACGTGCCACATCGGCTCGCAGATCACGACCGTCGGACCTTTCGTCGACGCCGCGGGCAAGGTCGCCGACATGGCCCGGACTCTCCTCGCGCAGAAGGTGCCACTTGCCTACGTGGGTATCGGGGGTGGTCTCGGCATCCCGTACGCCGCAACGGACAATCCACCCACCCCCGCCGAATATGGTGCCGCCCTCGCAAGGGCATTGAAGCCCCTGGGGCTCACCGTCGTGCTCGAACCGGGCCGCGTGATCGTCGGTAACGCCGGTGTGCTGGTGACCCGTGTCATCCGCGTCAAAGACGGCGCCGACCGCCGCTTCGTCATCGTCGACGCGGGCATGAACGACCTCATCCGCCCTGCCCTCTACAAGGCGCGCCACGCCATCGAAAAGGTGGTCGACGGCAGCGACGAGGCGAGCGCGACGGTGGTCGGCCCAGTCTGCGAGAGCAGCGACACGTTCGCCCACGATGTCGTGCTGCCGCGCGTCGTCACGGGCGATCTACTCGTCTTTCGTAGCGCCGGAGCGTATGGATTCGTCATGAGCTCGAACTACAACGCGCGCCCGCGGGCGGCCGAGGTCCTCGTGGACGGCGGCAATCCCGTGCTGGTGCGCGAGCGCGAGAGCATCGCCGATCTGTGGCGAGGCGAACGCTCGCCCGCCGGACGCGCGTACGACGACCAGCTCCCCAAAGGGTTCGCACCATGAGCAATCCATTGACCGGCGCCTTCACGGCCCTCGTGACCCCCATGAACCGCGACGGGTCGCTCGACCTCGGCGCCCTCGACGCGCTCGTCGACGCTCAGCTCGCAGGCGGCATTAGCGGTGTCGTGCCGTGCGGCACCACCGGCGAGACCGCGACGCTCTCGCTCGAAGAACGCGACACGGTCGTCTCGCGCGTCGTCAAGCGCGTCAACGGCCGCGTCCCGGTCATCGCCGGCACTGGCTCGAATGCAACGAACGTCACCATCGAAAATCAGAAACGCGTGAAGGACTTGGGGGCTTCACATGCGCTGGTTGTGACGCCGTTTTACAACAAGCCCACCCAAGACGGCATGCTGCGGCACTTCACTGCAGTAGCGGACGCTGTCGACATCCCCAGCGTCCTCTATAACGTCCCCCCGCGTACGGGCATCGATCTCAAGCCCGAGACGGTCGTGAAGCTCGCTCAGCACCCGCGCATCGTAGCGGTCAAAGACGCGACCAGCGACCTCGACCGGGTCACCGTGACCGCCCGAGGTGTCGCCAAGGCGTTCGCCCAGCTCTCCGGCGAAGACGCGACCGCCTGCGCCTTCACGCTGATGGGTGGGCACGGCGTCATCAGCGTCATCTCGAACGTCGTCCCGAGAGAGACAGCGGAGATGATTGCGCACGCGGTGCGCGGCGACGCCGCCAAGGCGCGCGAAATGCACGCGAAGCTCAGAGACCTCTGCACGGCCCTCTTCTGGGAGTCGAACCCGATCCCGGCCAAGGCCGCGCTATCGATGATGGGCCGCCTCACCGACGCGCTGCGCTTGCCCCTCGTCGAAATGACGGCTCCCAATCGCGAGAAGCTGCGCGAAGTGCTGCGCGCCGGTGGGTGGATCTAGCCGCGACGCTCTCACCCGAGCTAGGGCGCGAGCCCGACCTTCTCGACCGCGCGGCGCACACCATCATAGGCGCTGTCGGTGGCTTCGACGAAACCATTGCTCGAGGTGAGCCCTTGCAGAACCGCCCTGCCCTCATCGGTCCGCGTATTGAGGTCCAAGAGAGCCGTCCGCAATAGCGACACCACATCATTGGACAGGTTCGGCTGCACGACGACGGCGTCGAACGGAACGGTGTCGCTCTTGGCGAGGATGCGAAGACGCTCCTTCAAGTTTGCGTCGCGCATGTGACCGAAGGTCGTCGAGGCAATGGCCCCTGCGTCGACCTTGTGGCGCAGCACCAGGTCCACGACATCGGGGTGCGAGCCAGCAAACGATGCTGGTCCGAGCTTCACTCCCGCAGCGTGCAGCAGCCCGAGTGGCAGCAGGTAGCCACTGGTCGAGCGCCGGTCGACGAACGCGAAGCTCTTGCCGGAGAGCTCGGGGAGCGTCTTGATGGGACCATCCGCGGCGGTCACGATGTAGCTCCAGTATTGGCCGCTACCCTCGGCGACGAGCTGCGCTACCAGCACGAGCTCGGGCATGCGCTTCTTGGCGACCACGTAGGTGAGCGGCGCGAGGATGGCGATGTCGACTTCGCCGCGCGCGAGCTGCTCGATGACCGCGTCGTAGTCCTTTGGGATGTCGAGAACGACCTTCTGGCCCAGGCGCTTCGCGAGATGCGCCGCGAGCGGCTCGTTCTCGATGCGCGTGGCTTCTTGCGAGATGTGCGGGATGCGGCTCAGCTTCAGCGGCCGAACCGGGTTTGCCGGGCCGGCAGCGAGAGCGGCGACGATCGCGAGCAGCCTTATGGGCATGACACGGAGAAGTACGTCGCGCCGGCGACGCTCGCGAGCTCCACGCCCACTTGGACGAGCGCCGCACGCAGGTCGCCAAACTCGGTCGAGCCTTCGAACGCCCGGTCGAAGTCTCCGGTGCGGCCGATGCGTGCGTCTGCGGCCGCGTCGCGTACGTTGTCGAGCATGGCGAAGGCGTAGCGACCGGCCCGGCAGGCGGGCTCGGCGAACGGTCCGGTGACGGTCAACGACGGCTCGTCGTAGGTCGCGACGATCGGCACGAACTGGCGGAAGGAGACCGCGCCGACCGTGAGGTCGATGACGAAGACCGAGGCGTCCGTCCGCGTGCTCGCCGCAACGCTGTCGGGAAAGCGCGAGGTCACGATGGGCCCGGTCACGGTGAGCAACGCCCGATCGCTTTCGGGCGCGTAGAGCACGCGCACGTCACGGCCCAGGTAGTCGTCTCCGCAAGCGGCGACGCACCACAGACCGAAAACGAGCCAGCGCATCGTCTCAGCTCGCCGGCGCCGGGGCGGGCGCGACCACCTGGGGCTCGGCCTCGGCCTGCACCTTCAGCTGTGCGATGGCGTTGCGAAGACGGCGCCGGCAACGCTCTTTGCCGAGAACTTCCATGGTGGTGAACAAGGGCGGCGTTGCCTTGCGGCCCGTCACCGCGACGCGCACGGGCATGAACAGATCTTTGGCTTTCCAGCCGATCTTGTCCGCCGTAGCCCGCAGGGACGCTTCCATGGGCTCTGGGTGGATCTCCGGAACCGCGTCGATCAGCTCGAGCACCGCTTCGAGCGCGGTCAGCGTGCTCTTGGCGCTCTGGCCCTTCGGGACCATGGCCGCAGCCATCTCGCCGTCGTACGGCACGTCACCATTGAAGAAGAAAACCGAGTGGTCGACGAAGTCCTCGAGCTTTTCGATACGCTCGTGCACGAGCGGCATCACGGCGAGGAGCTTCTCGTCCGTCAAAACGGTCTCACGGATGCGACGCACGAGCTCGGCGGGCGTCATCTCGCGGATATAAAGACCGTTCAACCAGGTCAGCTTCTTGACGTCGAACACCGGGCCGCCGAGCGACATGCGGTCGAGTGTGAAGCTCTCGATCATCTCGGCAACGGTGAACTTCTCGCGCGCATCGGGCATCGTCCAGCCCATCATGGCGAGATAGTTGAGCAGAGCCTCCGGGAGGAAGCCCGCCTGCTTGTAGAAGTTGATGCTCACTGGGTTCTTGCGCTTGCTGATCTTCGATTTGTCCTGATTGCGCAGGAGCGGCATGTGGATCCATTCGGGGGCATCCCAACCGAAGGCCTTGTAGAGCAGCACGTGTTTGGGCGTTGAGGTGATCCACTCCTCGGCGCGCATGACGTGCGTAATCTTCATCAAGTGGTCGTCGACCACGTTGGCTAAGTGGTAGGTGGGAAATCCATCGCTCTTCAAGAGCACCTGGTCGTCGACCTGGTGATTCTCGATGGTCACCTCGCCGCGCAGACGATCGACGAAGGTGGTTGCGCCCTCTTTCGGAATCTTCAAGCGCACGGTGTAGGGAAGCTTCTCGGCGTGTTTCGCGGCGACTTCTTCCGCTGTGAGTCCGCGACAGCGGCCATCATAGCCTGGCGACACCTTGCGGCGGAGCTGATCGCGACGCAGCTGCTCGAGACGCTCGGAGGTGCAGAAACACGGGTACGCCGCGCCCTTCTCCATGAGCTCGTTACAGTGCTTCCGGTAGATCTCCGTACGTTCACTCTGACGGTACGGGCCATACGGGCCGCCGACGTCGGGGCCCTCGTCCCACGACACGCCAGTCCATCGTAGCGCCTGCTGAATCATCGTCTCCCACTCGGGACGCGAGCGGGTCTGATCGGTGTCTTCGATGCGGAGAATGAACTTACCGCCGTGTTTCTTTGCGAAGACGTAGTTGAACAGAGCGATGTAAGCCGTACCGACGTGGGGGTCGCCGGTCGGCGAAGGAGCAATACGAACGCGAACTTCGGCCGTCATGGGGGCACCATGTAAACGCACGGCGCTGGCTTTGCAACGCCGTGCCGCTGTCAGGTGGCGTAGAGGGCTTTAGCCCTGGCCGATCTCGAACAGCCCTGCGGCACCCATCCCGCCGCCAACACACATCGAGACGATGCCGAGCTTGCCCTTACGCTTGTGCAGCTCATGGAGCAGCGTCGTGGTCAGACGCGCACCCGTGCAACCCAAGGGGTGGCCAATGGCGATACCACCGCCGTTCACGTTGAGCTTCTCGTCTGGGATCTTCAGCTCACGCTGGCAGTAGATGGCCTGCGACGCGAATGCTTCGTTGATCTCGAAGAGATCGATGTCGTTCACGGTGAGGCCAACCGACTTGAGGAGCTTCTGGATGGCCGGGACCGGGCCGATGCCCATGATGTCGGGCGCAACGCCAGCGACCGCGAAGGCGCGCATACGGCCGAACGGGGTGATGCCCAGCTCCTTGGCCTTGGCATCGGAGAGCAGCACCAAAGCCGCAGCGCCGTCGTTGAGCGGTGACGAGTTGCCCGCGGTCACGCTTCCGTCTTTGGCCGCAAACGCCGGCTTCAAGGTCTTGAGCGCCTCGAGGGTGGTGTCGGCGCGTGGCGCTTCGTCGGTGTCGAACATCAGCTCGGTGACGTCTTTGCCCTCGAAGCGACGGGCCTTGACCGGAACGATCTCGTCCTTGAACTTCCCAGCCTTGATGGCGGCGACGGCCTTCTGGTGCGAGCGCAGCGCGAACTGGTCTTGGGCCTCGCGCGACACGTCGAAGCGCTTCGCAACGTTCTCGGCCGTGTTGCCCATGGAGATGTAGATCTCGGGGTGTTTGTTGACGAGCTCGGGATTGAGCGACAGACGCGCGGTCTGCATCGGCACCATCGACATCGACTCGACACCGCCCGCGACGACCACGGGCTGCATGCCAGTGTGGACGGCTTGAGCGGCATGGGCGACCGCCTGAAGTCCGCTCGAGCAGAAGCGATTGATGGTCTCGCCGCTCACGGTGTCGGGCAGTCCGGCGAGGAGCGCCGCGTTGCGGGCGATGTTCATGCCCTGCGCGCCCTCCGGCATGGCGCAGCCCAGGATGACATCGTCGACGTCCTCCTTCTTCAAGCCTTTGACCCGCGCGATCGCAGCATCGATTGCGACGGCGGCGAGGTCGTCGGGGCGCGTGTCGCGCAGCGTTCCTTTGATGGCGCGGGCGACTGGGGTGCGAACCGCACTGGCGATGACTGCATTCAGGGGGAAGGCCATGGCGAGCTCCTTTTGAGCGAAGGCCAATAAGCTAGCGCCGATGTGAGGGATTGGCCAGTGTCCAGATCGTCGTCTCGAGCGATGGAGCGTGAGGATCTCGTTTCGCGCGCGGGCCCCCGGGCCTGGGGCCCACTACCAGTAGCTGGGCGCCCCCAGCACGACGCAAATTCGCGCACCGCCGCCTCACCGAGTCCGATAACCAACGTCGACACCGAGGGTACGCTCTGGCCCCCTCTACGCCGAAACAGACTTGATCGCTAACGTGCCGTCAAGTCTAGGTAAAATCCGTTTGTCTGACGCAACGGGCCCACCCTGCGAGTCGATATTCGACTGGCACGGACGGGAGCGCCGTGCGCGAGGGCAAACATGAGCACGAACGCTGCACAGCAAGTCGAAGGCACCCGTCTGTCTCCAGCCGTCGGTACGGCACCCAGCGCCGGCCAACTGCCTGGCCGGGGCGCGCTCAGCAGCGCGCTTGCAAGCCCCGTCACCCCAGCCGAGCGCGGGGCCGCCCGCGTCCAGCTCGCACAGGCCGACGGCCGACCAGCCCCCTCGCAGCCACGCCCCTCGCGTTTGGGGCAGCAAGAGGACCGAAGCACGCGCGACTTCGTCGGCGGGATCAGCATCGGCCCCGGAGGCACCAGCGTTGGGGTCATTGTGACACCGCCAGGGCACCCCGTGTATCCCTATCCGCCGCCTGTCGTAGTGGCTCCGCCTGTCGTAGTGGCTCCGCCCGTCGTTGTGGCGCCGCCGATAGTGATCAGCCCTCCCGTTTATGGTCCGCCCGTCGTGGTCGCACCGCCCCCCTGCTACTATCGGCCCTGGTACTCGCCATGGCGTCGCGAGCCCATCCGCGGCTACCGCGAGTGCAGCGCCTTCGAAGCCTTCTTCACGAGCGGCGCGGTCAACCGGCACGGGCGCCATTT
>JALHOP010000012.1 GCA_022842935.1 Myxococcota bacterium | reverse complement strand
GCATGCCGCTCACTGCGAGCAAGTGAGCAAGCCCAGCATCGGCCCACGCTTCACGGTCGGCAGCGGCAAGACCGCCGCGGTCTCCCATCACGAGGCCCCTCGCGACCGCCGCGTGTGGCGCGGAGAGTCGTGCCGTCAGCGCGATGGCAGCCGCGCTCCTGGCTACATCGACATAGGCGAGGAGTCCTCGCTCGTGCTCCACCACGTGGTGCACCGAGAAGACACGCGCCGTGGCGTCGACGCCAGCGATTCGCGCCTGAATCGCAGCGTCGGCGTCGGTCGGATTGCCGGCCATGCCAATTGGCTCGACTGCGAGCAGTATCTCGACTCGGTCGCCCCGTACGACAGCCGGTCCGTCCCACAACGTCACGTTGACGCGCCCCCGGCGGGCCACCCAGGCTCCGTCACAGAGCTCGGCTTCGAGAGCCAGAACCGTCCGCGCGCCGCCCCTTCGCGTCTCGATTGGACCGTCGATCTGGCCTCGCCAGGTGCTTGCGGCATACCCCCGAACGCCGCGCGCTTGGGCGCAGCTGGGGGGTGCCCGTGGCGGTTCGGTCCCCGCCCGCGCCCAGCCAAGCAACGTCCCGCTAGCGAGCCAACCCACGATGACGACGCCGCGACGTTTGCGTACCGCGACGAGCAAGCCGATCACCGCACCAACGGCGACCCCACCAGCAGCCGCCACGGGTGGGGCCAACACCTCGACCGACCAAACGCCGGCCATCGCCGCCAGAAACGCGACAAGCAGAGGGTAACGCCGCATGAGAGCCGATCCACTCGCAAGGGTGGGGCCAACATCTGCCAGCTCGGCGGCTGCCAATCCCGGCACGCCAAGCGCGTTGGGCCGAGGGTGATGTCGCAAATTGCGACGCAATTTCGTTCGTTCTTTTGGCGGTCGCAGCAAGGCCGAGATACGTTTTTCTCAATGATGCGCGCGGCCCTCTTCCTCACGCTCCTTGCCGGAGCAACGCCTGCCCTCGCCGATAGCTTCGGCGACCGCGACTACCTTGCTGCTGTTGACGCCTTCGACGCGGGCGACGACACCAAGGCGCTCACTCTCTTCGAGAGCGCCATCGCCAAGAACCTCAGTCAGCGCGAGCGCGACGAGGCACATTATCTCGCCGCTCGTACCTCTTTGCGGCTAGGAGACGCAGAGAAGGCGCTCGGTCATCTGACCGCAATCCAGCGCAGCATGCCTGAAGTCGCCGACTTCGTTCTCGCCGAGACTGCCCTCGCCTACCGAGTTGCGCGACGCTGGAAAGAAGCGCTCGCGACCTGGGAGAAAATCGTGCAGCGCTGGCCGGAATCGCCAGTCGCCGATGACGCGCGGTTTGGTATAGCGGACGCCCTCTATGCAACCAATCAGTTAGCCAAGGCGCAAGAGGCGTACATCGCAGCCAATGAAGCGCATCCCGACCACGAGCGCTTCGCGACGGTCCGCTTCAACCTTGCCCGTATCCTCGAGATCACGGGACACTACGCCGAGGCGGCCGAGGCCTACGCGACCATGGCGTACAACGAGGCTGGCGGCGCCTTCAGCGGTCCGGCCAGCGACAGGCTTGCCTTGATGATAGCGAAACGCCGCGCCGCAGCGCCCACGTTTCAGCACCTCGTTTCGCGCCTCGATCGCCTGTTAGGCTCACGTTCGCTCGAAGACGCGGCAGCGGCACTGACGACGGTGGCGGCACGCGCCAAGACGCAGGCCCAACAGGAGATCGTCGACTTCCGTGCCGCCCGTCTCGCGATGAAAAATCGCGACTACAAGACCGCGGTCGGACGCTTCGCCGCTCTCGCGAGTCGCGCCACTGGCATCACCCAGCTCGAGTACAAGTCATGGATCGCGCGCTGCTACATGGCGGCGGACGACGCCGAGGCGGCCGTGCGTGCCTACCAGGAGCTGGCCGAGCTCTATCAGGCTCGCACCGAGGGTCGTGAAGCGCTCTACAAGGCGGCATGGCTTGCCTTCAACGCCGGTCAGTACCCTGCCGCCATTCAGCTGTTCGGGCGCTACGTCGAACGCCATGGACGTGACCGTCAGGCGGATGAGGCCGCTTGGTACCTCGCGTGGGCAACCTATCGCAGCGGTGATTTGCCTGCGACCCTGACGGCGCTAACGTCTCTGCGCAACAAGTTCCCAAGCAGCACGCTGGTCCCACGCACCTACTACTGGGAGGGCCGCGTCCTCGCGAGCCAGGGACGCGTCGCGGAGGCCCGAGCGTCGTATGAGGCCGCGCTCGCAGCCGCTCCGCTCGACTACTACGGTGTGCTCGCCCGTCAGCGTTTGGGCGAGCTGACCGGAGATAGCCGCCTCGTCGCCGACGCTAGCCGCGAGCCAGTCCTATTCGCTTCCCTCGACAGCCAGGGATTCGACGCCACGAAACGCGACACAGCTGCGGACGCGGCACCGTCGGGCGCGACGCCTGCATCCGCTATGGCGGACCGGCCATTGGCGCCACCGGGTACGCTCGCAAGCCGCCCCCATGAAGTCATTCCATGGGGCAACGCAGCGTTCGACTGGCAGAGCCCGACAGCACGCAGAATGCTGCGACTCATTGCGTTGCACAACGATGACGCGGCCGCCGATCTCGTGATGTCGCTAACCGCAAAGCCAGGCCAAGACAAAGCCGCCGTCGCTTACGCGCGCGCCCGGCTGCTCTACGCTCTTGGTGACTACAACGCCGGCTACCGGGTCGCCGCTATCGTTTTCCGCAAGGAGCTCGCTGCCCCCCCAAGCGCGACCAATCGCCCCTTCATGCGCATCGCTTATCCGGACGCCCACGCCACTCTGGTCGAGCGCGCATCGCGCGAGTTCTCGGTATCACCGCTCCTCGTGCTCGCCATCATGCGCCAAGAGAGCGCCTTCGATGATCGCGCCCGCTCGGTTGCCAGCGCCAACGGCCTGATGCAAATCATCCCCGACACCGCGACCAAGATCGCAAAGGCGCTCGGCGAAGACGACTTCGAAGGTCCACAGGTCACCGAGAAAGCAGTCAATGTGCGCTTTGGTACTTGGTATCTCGGCCAGCTCATGACCAAGTTCAACGACAACCCGATCATGGCGATCGCCAGCTACAACGCGGGACCGATCGCAGTGGCCAAGTGGGTCGACCAGAAGCACACGCTGGCGGTCGACGAATTCGTCGAAGAGATCCCCTTCCGCGAAACACGGGGCTACGTGCGTCGCGTCATCAGTAACCTCGCGGTCTACAGTGCGCTCTACGGCCGTACGCTCCGGCTGCCAGAGCGCGTCAGCAAGCAATACGGCGACAACGTCGACTTCTAACCCCATTGCTCGCCTGTGTTGGCGGCGGGATTAGACCGCAGCGGCACCCGGGCGACTGCTCGTTTTCGGTATCAGGCTGCTCAAGTCATCGTAGACGGCATCGATCTCGTGCTCGAGATCGACAACCATCAGCGGAGCACCCGAAACGTCACTATCGCGCGCGGCCAACTCCATTCGTTTCGCGATGGTGGCGGCCGTTCCCGCCGACAGACTCAACAAGGCGCCTTTGAGCTTGTGGGCCGCACGCTCGATTGCGACGGGCTCGCCACGCGAAACTTCTTTCTGCAGCGCGGCGAGCATGGCGGGTCCTTCATGCAGAAACATGGCGACGACCTCCGCAACCAGTAGCTCGTCGCCTCCGAGCCTGCCGAGCAGCTCTTCTTTGTCGATCGCAGGTCCGCTACGGCGTCTGGTGTCCGTGGCTGGCTCGGTAACCAATGTGGGGAACGACACGACCTGCGCCGCTGATGCTCGCAAGGAAGGCTCGGGCGCCGACGCGTCGATACCGACAATGCGATACACGGTTTCGAGCAGCACGACGCCGTCGATGGGCTTCGAGACATAAGCGTCCATGCCGGCCTCGAAGCAACGGTCACGGTCGCCGCTCATGGCTTGAGCAGTCAGCGCGATGATGGGCACGTGACCGCCGCGCATTTCCTCTTCGGCGCGGATGGCCATCGTTGCGGCCAGACCGTCCATCTCCGGCATTTGCACATCCATGAGCACACAGTCGAAGCGCGCCTCGGTGACGGCATGGAGGGCAAGACGCCCATTCTCGACGGCGACGACGTTGTGGCCGCCTTTTTCGAGCAAGCGAATGGCAAGTCGTCGATTGATGACGTTGTCTTCGGCGACCAAGATCGAAAGTGAACGCCCGACCGGCGCGATGCGCGGTTCGTCCGAGCGAGGCGACGCATAGGGTTCGACCGAAGCTTCGGACGGCGCACTGACGAACGAAATCGTGAAATGGAACTCGCTGCCGCGACCGGGAGTGCTCTCCACGGCCATCGTGCCACCCATCATGCTCACGAGCTGGGAGCTGATGGTCAGGCCAAGGCCGGTGCCCCCGAACTTGCGTGTGATGGCGCCGTCGGCTTGTGTGAACGCTTCGAAGATACTCGTCTGTCGCTGTGGATTGATACCAATACCGGTATCGCGGACGCTGAACTTGAGCGCCGCGCCATCGGGCGTGTCCATGACCTTGCGAATGGTCATCACCACACCGCCAACCTCCGTGAACTTCACGGCATTGTTGAGAAGGTTCACCAGGACCTGCTGCAAGCGAACCGGATCGCCGAGCAAGACGTCGGGAATGTCAGCGGGCACCTCGCACGTCAGCGTCAGACCCTTGTCAGAGGCCCGCAGTGACAGCGTCTTCACCGCGTTGTGAACGACCTCGCGCAGACTGAAGCTAACGTTTTCGAGCTCGAGCTTGTGTGCTTCGATCTTCGAGAAGTCGAGGATGTCGTTGATGATGGTGAGTAGGCTTTCGGCGGAGTCGCGCGCGGTGCTGACGTATTCCCGCTGCTCCATGGTGAGCTCGGTCTGCAGCGCCAGTTCGGTCATTCCGATGACACCGTTCATCGGCGTGCGAATCTCGTGGCTCATGTTTGCCAAGAATTCGCTCTTCGAGCGCGTCGCTGTCTCTGCGACTTCCTTGGCACGCACGAGGCTCTCCTCAACGACCTTGCGTTCGGTGAGGTCGATGACGGTACCGACGAACTGAATCACCTCGCCCAGCGCGTTGCGGATGCCGACCAAACGCAGATGCACCCAGCGTGCATTGCCGTCGGGGAGCAGGTAGCGAAACTCCTTACTGAACTCACGACTGTTTGCAATAGCGGAGTCCAGATCTGTCAGCACGGCGTTCCGGTCCTCCGGATGAACAACGTTCACCCAGCCGAGACCAGCAGCGAGATACGCGGGGGACTGCGCGATCTCGCACCAGCGATCGTTGACGAACAAACAGCGCCGCTGGGCGTCCATGCGAAATATGCCAACGGGCGCGTTCATTGCGAGGGCCCGGAATCGTGTTTCGCTGTCGAGAAGCGCCTGGGTGGTGCGCTGCAATTCCTGATTGACCCGGTCAGCCGTCGAGGCTCGCGTGAGTACGAGCAGCAGCGTGAGCAATGAGAGGCTGCCGATGGTAACGACGACGACCAGCTCGATGGTCTCGTCCAGGCCGCAGGTCCAGCCGTACAGGGTTGTAAGCACACCCGTGTAGAGGACATAAGCAAGTGTCGGCATCGGCGCGACAGCCGTCATCAGAGCGATGACGACGAAGACGATCAAGGCGAGCATGTGCGAGACGCTCGCGCCGTTACTCACGAAGTCGTAGAAGACGTGCGCAGTCGTGAGCCACATCGCAATCTGCATCGCGAGCTGGGCACGGTGGACGAATGCGGGCTGGTAAGTGGCGGCCGTGAGCAGCACGAGCGCGCCACACACGACCAAGCGCGGCGCGAGACCTCCAGCCGCCGCTGGGTCTGCCCACAGGAGGAGCAGCGACCAGGCGGGATATAGCGCGCTCAGCAGCGTGAGGATCTGGCGGGCGATCTGAGGGTTGTCGAACGCATCGAGGACGCCAGGAGAGAAGGCGCCGCCGCGCATCCTGTTGAAGCCCTCGCGCATCTTCACGGCCCGCGTCCGGTTTCCGTAGCGCCGAGCGTGCGAATGCCGCGCGGCATCGGTGGGGGTCCATGCGCACCGAGCGTTGGCGCCCCTGGCGGCGGGCGCGACGTGACGATTTGTCCGCGACCGCCGCCGCGCCCCTGCTCGAGTGCCGACGTCGCCATCTTGAGCAGCGTCGCAGCATCGAGCGACGCCCCGTCCGTACTAGCGATGCCAAAGCTGCAACCAGTGGGCATCGCGCCTCTGGCGGTCGAGACGCTCTCGGCCTGACTGGCCGCGCGCATGTGCTCAGCGAAGCTAGCAGCCTCTTTGCCGGTCGTGTTCGGCAAGAGCATACACAGGTTCGTTTCGCCGGCGCGAACCAATGCGTCGCACGGTCGCAACATCGCGCGAATTCGCTTGCTCACCGCGACCAGCATCTCTGAGCGGACGCCCGATGGAAGATCCGCTGGAGCGTCCAGCGCTGCCATCACGATGCTCATCGACGCGCGTTCGAAGCGTGCACGTGCAAGGTCGCGCGAGAGCAGCGGCTGGAGCGTGCCGGGACCGAAGGCGCCCGTGGCCTCGTCGACCCCCGCGAGCCCACGCTGAGATTCACGCGCCGCCACCAAATCACGTTGGGCGGCGAGGACGCGTTCACCCGCCCGGAGCCGCGCCTGGAGCTCGTTTACGTTGAACGGCTTGAGAATGTAGTCGTCCGCGCCCGCCTCGAGTCCTTTCACCACGTCGGCAGACTGAGTCCTGCTCGTCAGGAGCAGCATGTAGATGTAGGGGGCTCCAGTCCTGGCACGGACGCGCCGCACGACTTCGAGCCCATCGAGCTGGGGCATCATCCAGTCGAGAATCGCAAGCTGCGGGGGGTCAGCCGAGGTCAAACGGTCGAGCGCGCCCTGGCCGTTGATCTCGGTGACGCCCTCGTAGCCGAGCTTACCCAGCACCAGCTCGAGCATGCGGCGCGACATCGGGTCATCGTCAGCGATCAGAGCGCGCATGGTCATCGGGTGCTCCGTGGTCGTCCTTTGCAGGAAGCAAGCCTGCCCCCCAACGTGCGCGAACGGTGCTTCTTGGCCCTTCTGTGAGCGTGCTCGAAACCCAGGGGTAGGCGGACCCCAGGCTTGGTCGCATCCCGCTAGCAAACGAAGGTCGTGCTTGACGACGGCGGCACGCTTCGGTACAGACGCCGCCTGTTTCGGGGCGCGTAGCTCAGCTGGTAGAGCAGCGGACTCTTAATCCGCGGGTCGTCGGTTCGATCCCGACCGCGCTCATTCAACTCCCCGTTGTGCCTACTTTCCCCTGACGATGTCGAGACGGCGATCGTCGAGGTAGCGGGAGAAGGCTGCGACGTCACCGCGGAAAACATCGAGGTCAACCGGGCCGACGATGCCATCCACATGTGCGCGGTTGTGGTGCTGCCAGAACACCCATGGCTCGGCGTTGGTGAGACGCGGTCTCCAGATGACGTCGCGGATCCAAAGAAGCGGCAGCGAGCCATTGATGCAGGTCGGGCACAGATAGCGTTCGCGAAACTCGTAGGTCGTATAGACGATCGGTGGCTCACCGAAGCGCTTGGTCACGAGCGGAACGAGCTCGTCGAGCATGGCTCGCACGTCCTCGATAGCGGGCGGATTCGCGCAGTTGCCGCCGAGCTCGAGGTCGAGCGCCGGTGGCAGCTCCCCAACTTCAAAGACCGCGGCGACGAAGTTGTCGATCTGAGGCGCGACCTTCGTGCAAAGCGTGAAGAAGTGGTAGGCGCCGCGCTTGATGCCGGCGGCTTTTGCCGCACGCCAGTTCACCTCGAAGCGTGGGTCGAGGAAATCCGCTCCCTCGCTCGCCTTGATGTACGCAAAGGTCACACCCGCGGCTCGGACGCGTGGCCAATCGATGGCGCCTTGATGGTGGGAGACATCGATGCCGCGCACAGGAAAAATCGACTCGCTCGGCGTGTTCAGGCGAAACCAGCCCGCCCAGAACGCATAGGCAACGCCCGCGACGCCGCCGAGCATGGCCGCGAGGAGCAGGAGCTTTCTCATTGGGGCACCAGGCGCATGATACCACCTGGGTGGTCGAGGCTGACCACCAGGCCGCCCGCGAAGGCGACCGGTGACCCGCTCAGCGGCGCCCCCAACGGTAGCTCTGCGAGCCGAAGGCCGCTGACTGCGTCGTAGGCGCATAACGCGGTGTCGTCGCAGCGAAACCAAACGAAGAAGCGTCCGCCGGGGTCAGGCGCGACCAGCGGACTCATGAGGGGGCGCGGCGAGCCCTCAGGTGCCGACCAGCGTACGGCGCCAGTCGACGCATCCAGGGCATAGGCAGTTCCGAAGCCGCCGCGCGCAAGGGCGCTACCCACTGTCACGTAGACGATGGCGCGAGCGCTGTCCGAAAAACACGCGACGCTGCCGCGACCTTCCTTACCTAGATCGCGTCGCCACCGAAGGCTGCCGTCCGCCTGCGACAAGGCCAGCACGGCGCCCGCGTTCGTCAACGCGACGACCAGATCGCCTGCGACACAAGCGGTCCCTTTGACCTCGCCACCGACACTTGTCCGCCATAGAAGACGACCGTCGGCGCGCGACAGGGCGAAGAACTCGTGGTTGTTGGCACCGAGAAAGACCGCGTCGCCGGCAACCGTTGGCGAAGCATGGGACTGCTCGCCGAGCCAATCAGACGTCCACACCACGTGCCCGTCGGCGCGAGAGAGCTTCGCGACGAAGCCATCCGGCGCGGTGGTCTCGACCGCGACCAGGAGATCTTCGCCGTCTGGAGTTGGCGACGAGCCGATGGCATCCCCGAGAACGGCGAGCCAAACCGGCTGGCCTTCGCGCTTGTCGAAGGCGTAGAGGCGACCATTGTACGCCCCGATGTAGACGCGTTCGCCGTCGAGCATTGGCGTGCCGTGAATGCCCTGACCCGCGTTGGCGAGCTTGACCTGCCAGCGGCGGCTTCCGTCTGGGGCGAACGCAAGCAGATAGCCGTCGTCGGTACCAACGTAGAAGCCGCTCGTATCGGCTGCGGGTGAGCCTTTCGCGGCGCTGTGAATCCCCTTGTTTCCCGGCCCGACGACCTGCGGCACGAGATCCAACGTCACCCGCGCATGGGTCACGCCCGAGTGCGCCGCGTCGACGCGATAAGCCGAAGTGACCTCGGTCAAAGCGCGTGCTTCGTAAGCTGGGAGCTGGCGCACGAGCTCGACCCGCGGGCCGCTCGCCGAAGGCTCGTAGCGAAGCGAAACCCAAGCAACAAGCGCGCAAACACCGAAGCCATAGACAAGAAAGAGAGCTCTCACTGGGAGCTCCTTCGCGCGGCGGCTACACTCGACGACATGCGTCGAGGCGCCACATGGGCAGCGGCAAGCCTCGTGCTTGCAGTGGGCTGCGGTCTCGGCCAGCTCGTCTCGGGCCAAGGCGACCCGTGTGGAAACGATGGCAACTGCCCTTCGGGGCAGACCTGTTGTGACGGCAAGTGTCTCGCCAAATGCACCACCATCGACGTCGAAGACGACCCTCGCGTCGCAACCAACGCAGCGCTTACCGTCAGTGTCGTAAGCGATCTCGCGCCCCTCGTCGACTTCGATACCCTGATAACGGCACTCGAGGACGGCTCGGAGTACGCCTATCCGCTCACGGTCGCTCAACACTTCGACAAAGCGCGGCCAGTGGCCGTCTTCACCTCTTTGCGAGAGGGCCTGTGGGTGGCGCGCATCGCTCTGACCAAGGGCGACGTCGTGGTGATGGAGCGCCAGGTCCGGATGTTCGTCAGAAACGATACCGACGTGACGGTCGTGCTGACGCGTGCATGTACGCTGATGTCATGTCCGGCAGCAGGCGACGCAGCAGACGCCATCGTCTGCCATAACGGACAATGCGTCACACCCGGCTGCAGTTCCCTCGACCCAGCGGCCTGCGGCCCCGCGAGTTGTAGCGTCGACAACGATTGTGCACCGAGCGTTGCCTGCGCCCGGAGCTCGTGTGTCGAAGGAGCGTGCGTCGAACGTCCGGACGACGTGCTGTGCGGCGGCGCCATGGACTGCCGGCTGCCGGTGGGGTGCGTACCTCGTACCGTCGAGTGTGACGGCGCCGAGGATTGCGACGACGCTATTGGCTGCACAGTGGACGCTTGCGTCGGCGGTACGTGCCGTAACGACCCAGACTGGAGCTTGTGCGGCGCCGGGAACTGCGAGCCGTTCGCGAAACGCGCCGACGCGGTGGACGGCTGTACGCCGCCACCATGTGGCCCCGATACATGTGTCGCGGGACCTTGCGAGCGCGCCGAGTGCGTCGATGACGCATGCGTGGTCACGCCGGTCTGCGCGCCGGGCGAACAGTGCTGCGCAGGCGTCTGCGCGACCGACTGCAGCACACCCATGCCGTGCTCAGGCAAGGGCGCAGGTACCATCTGCCGCGCCTCGGCGGGCCCGTGCGACATCGCCGAGCTCTGCGACGGCGTTGACGCGGCCTGCCCGGTCGACACCGTCCGCGGTAGCGAGACTGTCTGCCGCGCGGTCGCGGGTCTGTGCGACATCGCCGAGACCTGCACTGGCGAGAGCGCCTTTTGTCCTACTGACGTGGTTACCGCCGCAGGGACCACATGTCGCGCCTCGATGGGGGTTTGCGACCCCGCCGAGGTCTGCAACGGCGCAAGCCCGCAGTGTCCCTTCGATGGCAAAGCACCAGCGACCACGGTGTGCCGCGCCGCCGGGGGCGTGTGCGATGTAGCCGAGTCCTGCACGGGCACGGAGGCAGCCTGTCCCGTCGATACACGACGCGCCGGCGAGGTTTGTAGAGCGTCGGCGGGTGCATGCGACCCCGCGGAGGTCTGTGGCAGCGCGGTGATCTGTCCTGCCGACGCCCTGACACCGAGCGGTACGGTATGCCGCGCCTCGGCTGGCGCATGCGACCCGCAAGAGGTCTGCAATGGCTCGTCGCCAGTTTGCCCAAGCAATACCTATTCTAGCGCCGCGACACAGTGTCGGGCGCCAACCCAACCTTGCGACATGGGCGCCAACTGCACGGGGAGCAGCGCTGCTTGCCCGGCAAGCGGCGTCATGCCGGCGGGCACGGTTTGCCGTGCCCGAAACGGCGACTGCGACGTCGCCGACTCGTGCGATGGATCTTCGACCGCTTGCGCGGACAGAGTCCGGCCTACGACGTTCGTGTGCCGCGCAGCAGCGCAGGCCTGCGATGCCGCCGAGACCTGCAACGGCATGAGCCACAACTGCCCAGCGGACGGCGATGCACCCAACGGGACGCCGTGCAGCGGGATCTTTACCTGCTGCAACGGCGTCTGCAATGGCTGCCCGCCCACGGATGGCGGCGACGGCGACGGCGGCGATGGAGGCTGAGCCGCGCTCGAGCCTTCGGGACTGCGCGTCGGCGTACGTTGGCGCGGCACTCGCGGCTACCCATCTGCTCACCGCCTATTTCTGGTGGAACATGGTGCCGCGTATTGCCCGGCGCGATGGCGCGGTCTGTTGGCCACAGCTCCCGGACTGCGAGCGCTATCGTCCGCTTTTGCGGTCATTCGCCGAGGGAGGACTAACCATCTATGCGGTCGGTTCGGCGCTCGTCCTAGCCCTTTTCATGTCGCGGCGCCTACGCGCAACCGCACTCTTGGGCCTTGCCGTGCTCACGATGGTCAAGCTCGCAGTGATCGCGCAGGACTTCAGGCTCATGGGCAACTATCACGACATGCCGCTCATGGCGACGATCGCGTACTTCATGGCGCCGCGCAGACTCGACGTCGTGCAAGCGGCACTCGTTGCGTTCTACGTTGGTGCGGGCGCTCTCAAGCTCAACATCGAGTGGCTGTCCGGCGCGGCCCTCATTCAGCCGAGCATCCTCGACGGAACGGTACTCGAGCGATTCGCTTTGGCGTACGTCGTCGTCCTCGAGCTCGTCTTGGTCTTCGGGTTGCTATCGCGGCACGGGTGGGTACGATGGGCCACCCTCGCCCAGCTCGCCGCATTTCACGGGTTCTCGTGGCACATCGTCGGTTTCTTCTATCCCTGCGTGATGGCCTGCCTGCTCGCCGTCTTCCCGATCGTCTGGTGGACTTACCGTGGGCTCGACTTCGGCGTCTTCTTCGGCGGACGGGCGTCGCGACTCGTCTACGCCTTCGTCGGGGTCTTCGGGCTCTGTCAGCTTACGCCCGCGCTCTACCCGGGCGACTCGGCACTGACCGGTGAGGGGCGTTTCTTGTCGCTCGACATGTTCGATGCCTTCTCACGCTGTGAGCACGTCGCCTTCATCACCGCGCCAGAGCGGGGCATCGTCGTCGAAGAGGCGCTGCCCACCAGCGGCTCGGTGCGCGTCCATTGCGACCCCATCATGTTCTGGAACCACATGCGGCGCACCTGCAACGGCCTCGTCGCGGACGCGCGCTTCGACGCTGCTCTGTTCAGTCGCCGCACGACGGCCCCGACGATGGTACCCATTTTCGACCTGACGGACGTCTGCAAGGACGTGCCACGGCTCGACGCCGTGTGGCCGACGCGGTGGATCGAGCCCGAGCCGACCCACCTGTGATCGAAATCACCTTTGCTCCTGCAGAGTTGTCAGGGGTCTAGGGCCGAACAGACGCGACGATCCGCGCGATAATCTCGTTACGGCTACTTTCGTCTCTCTTTAGCGCAACCTGACGCAGTGTCATTCGATAACCTCGTCACCAACGCCGCCGCAACTGACGCAAAGAGGGTTTCGCTATGAGCTTGTCCGTTAATCAGTCCCCCACGCCCGCTCCAACTCCAGACGAAGCGGCGAAGTTGATCAATAACGCCGCCCAAGGTGCAGGCGTCCAGCGCAAAGCAGTCGTGCAAGAGGTCGAGACGCGCGGCGCCGCGCATCAGGCAAAGAGCAGCGCGCTGCTCGGCATTCTCGAGGCGAGCACCTTCGTCAACGAGAAGGCCCGAGAGTTCATGGGCGGGCTCATCGACGGGCAAGTGGCCGACGTTGTCGAGCGCGCCGGCGAGGGCGCAACCGCCATTCGCCAAACCCACGGTGGTTTGACCGCTTACATGATTGAGCAGTCTGCGCCCCACGATCCGACCACGGCACCGTACGTCGCCTCGGCTGGCGTCGCGCGCGAGCTTCCTGGCGCGTTCCTCAGTGCTAAGGCAGGCATGGACGCGACCGTGACCGCGACGGCGGCGGCCAAGAAGCGCATCCCGGACGTGAACGTCCCCGGTGGTGGCAAGCCGTTCCCGCCGCCAAGCCAGCCGGCTCCGGCTCCCGCGCCCGCTCCCGTCGAGACCGCCCCGGCCCCCGCCGAGGGTGCTTCCGAGCAGGCTCCAGCTCCAGCTCCAGCTCCAGCCGAGGCCCCGGCCGCCGGGCAGCAGACTGCTTCGGCCCGCGAAGCTAAGGCCGCCGCGCAGCCAGCAGCCGAGGTCGTGGCGCAGGGCGGTCAGCCAGCCAGCAAGGAAGAACCTCGCAAAGCCTAAGGTAGTATCACGCCTCTAGCGTCTCGAAAGGTGCGCGCGCTCGCCGCGTGCGGCGCGCGCACCGTTCGACACGTGGGCTGCATGACCAAAGCAGGATTCGAGCCCCACGCGGCGTTGCCCGCACTCGAACGAGTCGCAGCGACGCGACGCGCCGCCGAGACCGAGCTCGCATCCCTGCGCCAGAAGGCAGCCGCACGGCGCCAGACGCTCTTCCTCCGTGAAATCGTCGATCCCCACGAGAAGATCTCGCGAGCTGCCGAGTGGAGGGCGAAAGCCCTCTCCGGCTTCGACCAGGACAAAGCGGCGGCAAGTCGGCGAAACGCCGACCGCTTCGCCATGGCGACCACGGCGCTGCTTCGGGACATCGCGGCGCTTCCCGACTGGATCGCCCCCGAGCCACCGCAAGTGCGAGAAGCGCGTCACGCCGCAGGGCTACTCCCGCGCTTCTCCGTCGCTTTCGAGCAAGCTGCGGCCGGCGTGCGAACGACGGTCGTCCCCAGGATAGCGCAAGCAACGCCCGCACGGACCTGGACACGAGGCGAGTCGCCTCAAGTCACTTCAGCTTCCTAGTGCCACGCGTGTCATGGGCCGCAACGCAACCTGACCCCAGCCCTACCGATAACCCGGACGCAAACAGCGCGATCTGGCGCTTTTTGCGTCTACGGGGTCCAGCCATCTTGCGCACAAAGCTCTCAGGTCCACTCGATCTCGTTCATGCCCGGGGCCTCGCAGCGGTCGTCAAAGAGCTCGAAAAGGACGGGGTGAAGTGGGCGGCCGTCACCGTGCGCGTCAATACCGGCAACGGTGGCACCAAGCCCGTCGACGTGAAGGATCCCGTGAGGGTCGCGCATGCTGCCGAGGAGCAGTTCAAGGAAATCCTCGAAGATGCGGTGAGGACCGCCGTCCAGGGGCAACAGAAGCCAAGCCTCGGCTGGCGCATCGCAGACGCGGTGGGCAGCGCCGCCAAACAAGCAGCACGGTCGGCGGGTACCTGGGTCGCCGATCGCACCCCTCCGCGCGTCCGCGACGGCGTTGTCGCAAGCGGCGTCATCGCCAAAGAAGGCGTCTTGGCGGCTGGCCGCCTCGTAAACGCCGGTATCCAGGCGGCCACGACCGCCGCGTCGCGATACGAAGCCGGGCGCGACCTCATCCGGCGCGTCGACAATGCCGAGATGGTGGCGACCCGAGTCATCGTCGAGGTGGTCGACCGCGATGGCGGAGTGCGGTGTTATGCCCCGTGGGTCATCGATCCCATTTCTACGCTTCGCAACGAACAGACCCAGGCAGCCATCAACGGCGCCATGACCGTCGTTGGATGGGGTCCGGTTGGCCCTGTGGCCGCGGCTGCCTTTGCGGCCGGCTTCAGCATCTGGGGCGCGTTGACGGAAGACGAGGCCGAGAGCCGCGCGCGCACCAATATGGGGCTTTCACAGCTCATGCAGGCCGTCGCCTCGGTGGTCCCACTCGCGGCGATTTACACACTGCCGGCCGCGACGGCGAAAGACCTGGCTGAGGCCAAAGCCGTGAGCCAAGGCATGAAGGATGGCGATCCGTTCGTCACGTTCTGGCCCAAGCGGATCGCCGAGACTCCCGAAGCCGAGCGCACAGAAGGTTCGAACGGCGCGTAACGGTCGGCGCTCTTGCGATGGCGGGCGCGGATTGATGCGGGCAACCAAGGCCGCGCGCACGCCATTCGCGATGAGCACTCCCCGCCTCGAGTGGCGGGAACAACGAGAACGCGCTCGCGCGCTTACTTCTTCTTCTTCTTGGCCTTTGCCTTGCCACCGCTCTTGCCGGCAGCCTTGGCGCCCTTCTTGAGCAAGCTCCACGGCTCGATCTTGAGGGCTTCGCTAACTTTCTGCAGCCAGTCGACCGACGGGGCCTTGCGAGCAGCAAGGACGTCGTAGACCTGTGAGCGCGACACGCCGGCGTGGCTCGCGAACTCATTCATGCTGAGGGACTGGGCCTCGAGCTCGCGGCGAAGGTTTTCAGCAACGATGTGACGCGTGGGACCTGGTTTCATAGTGCAAAATCTCCTGTCCGGTATTGTGGTCAATCTGGGCGGGTCAATGCCAGAGAAATCTGCACTAGACACGATCAAAACTGTTCGCTACTAGGTGCCGCGCTGTCCGTTCGCGCGGTTCCGCCCGTGTCCGCTTAAGCGCGTACCGCTCTAGCGTACACCAGAGCGGTTAGCTGCGGGTCTGAAGCGCAAGAGACGCGGCAGGTTCTGCTCTTCCCACGTCTTGCAGCGCGCGTAGTCAGGATACGTCTGCTCGATGGCAACGAACTCGGGGGGATGCACGGAGTAACGACTGCCGTGCCGCTCGACACCGAACACTTCGTGCAACATCTCGTGGAAGACAATCCACGCAACGTAAAACTCGGGCACGAAAGCCTGGTCGAGACACGGGTGGATGCGAATGAGCGACTCGCTGCGCACGTAACAGCCGAGCTGAATGGAACGTCGATAGCGCCGTGAGCCGGCATTTCCCCAGGTGATGCGCGCGACGCAAGCGCCATGGAAGAACGTCGCGTTTAGACGATCGAAGAGCTCTCGCAGGTCATGAAAACGGCCTTGGGGCACACAACGCACCTCGGCAGGCGGCGCTTCGGTCTGACGCGCTCGTATGAAGCCGTCGATGACGGCGGCGGCCCGTCGATCGCGGCCGGTGAGAAAAACGGCGAGCGCGGCGATGACGGGGTCGGGGGCCTCGAGAAACATGTGGTGCAGGCGGACGTCGAGCAAGCCACCGTGACGCTCGCGATACGAAATCATCGTCGAGCGGTTGCGCGTGAAGGTGCAGCGAACCCCGCGCCCCGTGTAACGCGACAGGGCGCGCGCCATCGTTTCTGGGGTCCTAGCGACTGGGTCGTGGCCAGCGTCCTCGTTTAGCCGGCCGGCCCCCCCTGTGTCTGATGCGGTGTTTGGCAACCCTCCCTCGGTGACCGCCAATCGGCCATCGGCATTCGTGGTTCGGACCTCGGTGCTCGGCCATCGGACATCGGCACTCAGAGAGCCGTCGCCGGGGCTCATTGGGCCATCGGCGCTCGTGTCGTCATTGGCGCTCGGGGGTCTGCCACTGACGCCAGGCGAGCGCTCAGCGTCCGGAGGCCAGTGCGCGACCTCCTCCGCAACGTCCGCCCCCCCATCTGGGCGCCACAAGCCGAGTTGATGCATCCTGGCCCGCACCGTACACCCACACTCCGACAGGAAGCCCCGCGATGGCGCCCGGTTGCGGCAAATTGCCAAGCTGCTAACCTTTTAGCGCACGATGACCAATACCCAAGCCTTAGCGCTCTGCGCGACCCTGCCGTTACTCACGGGTCCGCTCCTCGCCTGCAAGGATCACGAAAAAGATGGCGCGGGGACGGCGCCGGTCGAAGAGATGTCGATTGTCGTCGAGGCCGACAAGACGCGTATCCTCGAGGAGGAGCAGTCACTCAAGAAGGAACGCGCCAACGTCGAAGAAGAGCAGGCGCGCATCGAGCGCGAGCGCGCCGAGATCAACGAGAAGCTCGCGAGCCTGTCCAAGAAGGACAAATCGCAGCGTGACAAGCTCGAGGCCGACCAGAAGCGCGTCCAAGACGAAGAAGCGCGACTCAATGCACGGCTACGTAGCTTCCAGGAAGACCGCGACAAGCTCGAGCGCGACAAGAACGTTTTGCTCGAGAAGATCTCGCGGCTCGAGCAACCGAAAGGCACCCAGACCATCCAGCAGCGCGAAGAGATCATGGCCAAGAGGGAGCGCGATCTGGCGAGGCGCGAGGCCGACCTCGCGCATCGCGAGAAGTCCGTTGCCGAGCGCGAGGCCGAAGTGGTGAAGACACTGCGCGACGCCCAGGCACTCCTGACGAACGCGGGCAACACGCGCACCGTCGTGGTCGCAGCTGCCGCGCAAGCAAATGCGGCCGCAAATCCTACCGCGGCAAGCGTGGGTTCGCTGCGCCGCGAGGTCATGCGCAAGATGGAGTATCGGGGCCTCTTGCCGGACGACCTACCGCCGACCGCTCGGGAGCTCGATCAGAGCGCGCGTGCATCGCTGAAGTCGAAAGACTACGCGGGAGCACAAGACGCGCTCCTCAAGCTCGATAAGACGGTCGACGCCATCGTCGTCAATAGCGCCTTCGTGCAGGGCAAGATGACCCGGATCAATCGAGCCTATGCGAGCACAAAGCTCGACCAGGGGCGCAGCTCGCAGATCCAGAAGCTTCTCTCCGAGTTCGGCGAGCTTGCGACCGATGGCCGCTGGGATCGCGCCAACCAGAAGGCCAATCAGATGGTCGCCATCTACCAAAGCAAGTAGCGGCGCAGGCCTCGCACCCATACGAATCGGCCCAATGGCACGCTCCAGGTAGCCGGGCGTTGGCACGATGAGCAAGCGCGACGCCACCAGCTATCGCCCTCCCAGAGCACGGTGGCTCACACCCCGTGGCCCGCCGCGACAGCCCACATCGACAGCGTCAGGCAATGATGTGCGCTGCCTCGCGGCGCGGTAGCAAGCATGCTAGACCGGGCGCGTGGACGGCACACCTCGTCACATGCCGCGCATCGTGCGCTTCATCGTATTCGCGCTGCTCCTCACCAGCGCTGCAGCCGCGTTCCTGTTGGCGGACAAGGTCTGGGCGGCCGTACGCACCGGGAGCCTTCCGATCTGGACCGCTCTCGCCGCTCCGGCGGCCTTCACGATCTTCGTGGCCGCCTACGCCATCGACCGCTACTTCCAGGTCGCAAAGAACGGCTACCCCTTCCCGCGTGCGGCTTTCCAGGTCGGGCTCGCCACCCTCTTCCTCATCCTCCTGTGGCCGCAACACGCTGCCGAATTACGCGAGCTTCGCGCCGCGCGCCGCGGAGGCGACGTGCTCACGCGCCTCCTCGGTCATCGCGACGAAGACGTGCGCGCCGCGGGCTGCGAGCTCGCCGGCCTGCGCAAGCAGCTCGACGCGTTCGAGGTAACGACACGGATGGCAGAGAGCGACAAGTCGGCCGCTGTCCGCGAGGCATGCCAGCAAGCGGCAGCTTCGATCGCGGCCGCGCGGCCCGTTCAGCAGTGAGTCGCAGGTGAGCCTCGGCCGCGTCCTGGTCATCGACGATTCGCATATCGTCCTGCGGGTGGTCGAGGGCGTCCTCGTGAAGGCCGGCTACACCGTTCATTGCCTCGATCAGGGCACCGATGTCGTCGACAACGCGGTACGTTTTCAGCCCGACCTCGTGCTCGTCGATTTCGCGATGCCGGACGTCAACGGCTACGACGTCTGCCGCGCGCTCGGCGAGCATGCGCTTCTCGAAGGCGTGCCGATCGTCATTATGAGCACGAAAGGGGATCCGGTCGTCGACAAGTTCGTCCGCACCATGGGCGTCGTCGACCACATCACCAAGCCCTTCGCGCCGGCGGCTTTGCTGGCGGTGGTCGAGCACCGTCTAACCAAGTCGAATCGGGAGCCGACACAGCGTCGCCCAACCGAGTTCAACGCACAGCTGGTTACGCCGCAGCTCGAGCGTCTCGCCGGGGTGCTCCGTGAAAGCGGTGTATTCGAAAGCGTTCAACACGAGGTCTTGGTAGCCGAGATGCTGCGCTTGTCGCGGCTACCCCACGTCGCCCGGGCCGTTCATGACGTCCTGCTAACCATTCCCGGCGGGCCGGCGATGTCGGGAGACTTCACGATGGTACCCATCGCCGAGGTCATGCAGCTCCTGGCATTGCAACGCCAAAGCGGATTTCTCATCGCCCGCCGCGACCAGGTCGTCGTCTCGATCGCGATGAAAGAAGGCAAGGTTCGCCTGGTGACCGGCGAAAACATTCCCAACGAGCTGCTTCTCGGTAACATCGTCGTCCGAGAACGCCTGATGGAGCCCAAAGACCTGGAAGTCCTGCTCAACAATCGCCGGGGCACACGCCGCTTACTGGGCGCCCAATTGGTGCGGCTGGGCTACGTCTCGCGGGAGGAGCTCCACAATGCCTTGCGACGGCAATCGGCCGAGCTGGTCTACGAGCTCATTCGCTGGGGTCGCGGCAGCTTCGAGTTCGAGCGCGCCGAAGCCCTACCCCCCGAGGTTCTCGAATTCGACTTCGACCTCACCATCGATGAGCTACTCATGGAAGGTTTTCGGCGCGTCGACGAGTGGGGTCTCATCGAGACGGCCATCCCCTCGTTCGACGACGTGCCCTTCCAGACGCCGGGTGGCGCCGTAGACAGAACGTTCACCGAAACGGAGGCCACCGTGCTCGCCGCCGTCGACGGACGACGCAGCGTCCAGGAGATTATCGACGTCGTGGGCTCCGGTACCTTCCAGGTCGCAACACTCCTGTATCGCCTCGTGGCCGCTCGCGTGGTCAGCCTTCGCGCACAAGCCCCTGAAGGCGTGGTAGGCTCTAGAAAAGCATGACTTCACGCGTTTTAGGCATCGACCTGGGCACAACCAACTCGTGCGTCGCCGTCGTCGAAGGGGGCACGCCGCTGGTCGTCCCGGTCGACCGGGGCTTCTATACTCTGCCCTCGGTTGTTGCCGTCGACCCAGACGGCAAGCACCTCGTGGGTCGCGCCGCCAAGCGCCAGGCCGTGGTCAACGCCGAGAACACCGTGTTCGCCGCCAAGCGGCTCATCGGTCGCGACTTCGATGATCCGTTCGCGAGCCGCGCCATCGGCAGCTCGCCTTTCAACTGCAAGGCTGGCCCCGAGGGCGACATCCGCATCCAACTCACCGCGGGACCGAACGCCGAGCCACATGCGTATGCCGTGCAAGAGATCAGTGCACTGGTGCTAGGCGACTTGAAGCGGGCAGCGGAGAGCTACTTCGGCGAGCCAGTGGTGAAGGCGGTCATTACCGTCCCCGCATACTTCACCGACAGACAGCGTCAGGCCACCATGGATGCTGGCCGTATTGCCGGCCTCGACGTGCTGCGTATCATCAACGAGCCCACCGCAGCTGCTTTGGCGTACGGGGCCCTGCAGAAGGGTGGCCAGCGCAAGGTCGCGGTCTACGACCTAGGTGGCGGCACCTTCGACGTCTCGGTGCTCGCGATTAGCTCTGACGTGGTCGAGGTCCTTGCGACCGCTGGCGACGCGTTTCTGGGCGGCCGTGACTTCGACGACCGCTTGCTCGAGTGGCTGCTCGCTCTCATCGAACGTGAGCATGGTGTCTCGGTTGGGGGCGATCGCAACGCCATGCAACGGCTGCGCGACGCAGCCGAGGTCGCCAAGATTGAGCTCTCCGACCAATTGCACGCCAAGGTCGCACTCCCCTTCCTCGCGACTCGCCGAGACGGGCAGCCGCTCCATCTGCAGTGCGAGCTCGATCGCGGCCAATACGAGGCGATGGTTACCGACTACGTCGACCGCACCATCGAGATGTTCCTATCCACCATCGCGCACGCGGGCGTTCAGCCCGGCGAGATTGACGAAATCATCCTTGTCGGCGGCATGACGCGGACCCCATGCATCCAGCGGCGGGTCAGCGACGCCATGAACAAGACACCGGCCTCGGGGGTTCACGCCGACCTCGTCGTGGCTGTGGGCGCCGCCATCCAGGGCTCGCTCCTCGTCGCATCCTCACCGGGCGTCAAGCTCATGGACGTCACGCCCCACAACCTTGGCATCATGGCGTTCGGTGGCTTGGCCGAGACGGTGATTCCGAAAGATACGACCATTCCCACCGAGTTCACCCGAAGCTTCACGACGGTCACCGACAACCAGGAGCAGGTGCGCATCATCGTCTACCAGGGAGACGCTCGGCACATCGAACGCAACGAGGTGCTGGGGGAGTTCACGCTGACGGGTCTACCGCCCAAGGTTCGCGGCGCCGTGAATATCGAGGTCTCGTTTTCGATCTCCGCGGACGGTATCGTCAGTGTCGCCGCCCGCGATAAAGAGACTGGCCGGGAGCAAGCCATCCAGGTCACAGGTCGGCATCGACTCCACGAGGACGAAATCCGGCGTATGGTCTCCGATCACCAAGACAACCTCCTCGCCGCTATTGCGGAGGGCACCCAGGTGCCCGGCGAGGTCGCCCAGACCCTCATCGCGGGCGAAGGCTAGAGCGAGCGTATCCGTGAACAAGCAGACCGACCTGCTGCGACAGGTGAGCATCTTCAAGGGCCTCGATGACCAGGGCGTTGCCAAGCTGTCGGCGTCGCTACGGCCCCTCGACTTCGCCAAAGACGCTCTCATCGTCGGGCAAGACGATCAGGGCGACGCGCTCTACATCATCGAGCGCGGGCGGGTGAAGGTCGTGCTTTACGGCGAGAGCGGGCGCGAGATGATCCTCACGATGTTCCGCGCCGGCGACTTCTTCGGCGAAATGAGCCTGCTCGACGGCCAGCCGCGCTCGGCCAACGTCCTCGCCATGGAGGACGCGCGCCTGCTCGTGCTGTCGCGGGACGACTTCTTGCGCCACCTGCGCGAAGAACCGGGGGTGGCCGCCAACATTCTCGCAGAAATGAGCCGGCGCCTGCGCAAAGCCGACGAGATCATCGGTAACTTAGCTCTCCTCGACGTTTACGGGCGAGTGGCCCGCCTGCTCATCGACCTCGCCAAAAAAGAAGGCGAAGCCACCGATGAAGGGATCGTCATCACGAGCCGTCCGACCCAGCAGGACATCGCGTCGATGATTGGTACTTCGCGCGAGACCGTCTCGCGCGTGCTCTCCGAATTCCAACGGCGTGGCTTCCTGCAGATGCAGGGCAAAAAGATCGTCCTCAGCCACGGCTTCGCGGAGCGCGACTTCGAAGAGGAAGACGAATAAAGCCAGGAGCGAAATTTCTCGCGGCCGTGGTTGCGTCTTGGACGGCTGGAACGGCTTTCGCCGGTACCATCACGCTGTCCAACGGCCCGACCAGCGGCGTGACCGAGAGCGGCGGCACCTATAGCTGCGGCGGCCCGAGTGTCTGCAACCTCGCCGTGGCGGAGCTCACGGCGGCGCTTGCGGCCGGCGGTGTGACGGTTGCCGCGCGTGGAGCCAGCGCCGACGTCGTCCTGGTCAACGACGTGACCTGGTCGAGCGGGAACCGCCTGACCCTCAGCGCGACACGCGACATTCTTCTGTCTGCCTCGATCGCCGCGAGCAATGGCGGTGGGCTGACGCTCCGCGCGGATGCGGGGTGCACCTCGGACGGCGACATCGTGCAGAGCGGCGCGACCACGATCACGGCGAGCACCATCGCCTACAGTCACGACGGCGTCAGCCCCACGGTCGTGGGCGCTCTCAACTACTTCAAGCTCATCGATAGCACGGTCGAGCTTGCCGCCCTTCCGCCGACAGGGTCGTTCGCGCTTGGCTGCGACATCATCGACGCGGGCGGCTACGTGCCCGTGCCGACCTTCAGCGGCGTGCTCGACGGGTTGGGTCACGCGGTCATCGATCTTCTGGTGCTCTCAGGCGGGGGGGTCTTCGCGACGCTCGGCCCCGACGCGACGGTCACCAACCTCGTCTTGGTGAGACCCGGCGTGACCTCGAGCGGTGACGACGTTGGCGCGCTGGCCGGGATTGCGACGAAGTCAAAGCTCGCAGACATCGCCGTCCTCGACGCCACCGTCGCTGGCGCAAACAGGGTCGGAGGCATCTTCGGCTCGGTGGTGGGGAGTGACGTCTCCCGGGTCTACGGGAGCGGAAGCGTGACTGGCGCGACCGATGTGGGCGGCCTCGTGGGCGCCCTCGATGGCGAGGCGGTCGTGCTCGGCGCGGCCGCTACCATGCGCGACGCCATGAGCAAGATGCGCGTCAACGGAGGCAACCGCGTCGGTGGCATCGTGGGCTCGGTGGCAGTGAACAATGGCTTGGTTCAAGCTACCCTGAATAGCTCGTGGTCCGCCGGAGCGGTTTCGGGAAGTAGCCAAGTGAGTGGCGCGGTAGGAGCCAACACATCTCTCGGTCCGGTAAGCGATGTGTACTGGGACGCAACGACGAGTGGCGTCGACAACGACGACGTCGCAGGTACGACCCCCCTGACAACCGCGCAAATGCGCCAACAGGCAAACTTCGCGGGTTTCGACTTCGGCGGTACGTGGAACATACGCGCGGGCATCAGTCGTCCGTTTTTGCGGTCGCTACAGAGTCTACTCGACGTGAGCGTTGCGGTGAGCGGCAACAGCCCAACGACGATTACGCAGGCAGCGACCTTCAACGCCGCGGTCGCGCCCCGCACGAGCCATGAGGTCCCCGCCACAGGTTCAGTTCGCTTCCTGGACGGCACAACCCTCATCGACGCTGTGACGCTCACCACAGGTGTCGCGGCAGTCACCACCACATCCCTCGGGGTTGGTCCGCACACCATCCGAGCCGTCTACGGCGGCAACGCTTATCACCTCGAAAACGACGGAAGCGTCTCGCACACCGTTAGCCCAGGGAGCACGACGACCGGGCTGAGCGCCGCTGGCGGTCCCATCGTCGCCACCGTCGCGCCCGTCGCGCCAGCAACCGGTACGCCCACCGGCGCGGTCACCTTCAACGTGGACGGCGCGAACCGCCCGCCGGAGCCGCTGATCGGCCCAACCGCGACGCTCGACCCATCGACATTGGGCGCTGGCCTTCACACCGTCATCGCCGCCTTTGCAAGCGACGACGGTCGTTTCGGTCCGAGCACGTCACCCTCCATTCAAGTGACCGTGGTGGGGCCAACGACGACGACCATGAGCCAGACCAGCTCGACAACGACGCTCGGCGAAGCGTTCGGCTTGAACGCCGAAGTCACGAGCAACGACGGCACGCCGACTGGCTCGGTGCGCTTCATCGCCGACGGCGCTCGACAGTTGGCCGAGGTGGGGCTCACCGACGGTTTAGCCGCGACCACGGTGAGCGACTTGCAAGCAGGCAGCCACATCATCGTTGCCCAATATCTTCCCGCCACCAGCGACTTTACGGCGAGCGTCTCGGGCCCGCTCGTGCACGATGTCGCCAAGGCCGAGACGACGACGACACTCATCATCGCCGACATCAACGACGGCATCGTCACCCTGAGCATCGAGGTGGCTCGGCCCACTTCGGCGCTACCGTTCCCCAGCGGCGATGTCGCTGTCACCATCGACGACGTCGACGTGGGCAATCCGACGCTCACCGACGGCGTGGCGACGTTCACGAGCGAACAGCTCACGCGCGGCCCCCACACGGTAGCCGCACGGTACGACGGCGATGTGAACTACAACGCGAGCGCCGCCGCCGCGATAGCGATCATGGTGGATCTCGAGGGCTTTCGTTTCGTCGCGAGCTCGCGCGGCGCGGCGACCTTCGCTGGGGGGTCGGTGCCTTTCACGCTGACCCTCACACCCGAAGCAGAGTCTTTCACCGAGCGGGTGACGTTTGCGTGCGAGAGCCTGCCACCAGGCGGCTCGTGCACATTTTCGCCAGCGATTACCGATGTCGCGCCGGTCGGTACGGTGGTTAGCCTGCTCGTGAACACGCAGCGGCCGATCCTCGCGAGCGGCATGGTGACGCCGCAGCTCCCCCCGGCTGCATGGGGATTACTCACGCTCGTCGCGGGAGCGCTCATGGCGACACGTCGGCTGCGGCAGTGGCGGGTCGCTTGGGTGGCGCTGGTGCTCATCATGGGGTGCGGCGACGCTTCGAACCCTATCCCGCCGAGGGAGGGGACGCCGCCGGGCACGTACAGCGTGACAGTGCGTGCGCGAGCGCAGACCATCAGCCGCGTAGCGACAGTCGAGGTCGAGGTTCGCTAGAGCACACCGCATCTCATGCGATGTGCTCAGCCGCCGAAGGCGACGAACGACCGCAACGAAACAACCAGGCCCGAACGGAAAGACGAAGCCACCGGGTCGCGGACGACCCGTCTAGCGGTGCTTCTTGCCCTTCTCTTTCTCTTTCTCCCGCGCCGCCTTCGCCTCTTCGGCCTTCTGCTTCTCGAGCTCTTTCGCCTTCGTGTCGTAGTCCGCCACGATCTTGCGCACGGCCTCGGCGTCCTCTGCTGTCGGCGCGAGCACCAGATAGGTGCGGTAGTGTGTGACCGCTTTGTCGGGCTGATTCATCTTGGCATAGGCAATCGCGAGAGAACGGTGCGCTTTAGCGTACGTCGGGTCGATGGCCAAGGCCGACGTGAAGTTCTCGATAGCAGTCGGCATCTCGTTCTTGTCGTAGAACGTCGTTCCGAGAGCGACGAGCTTGCGAGCTTTGTCGGTATTGGTTTCGACGGCTTCGCTCTGATGTTTGCCGAAGACGCGCGTGATGATGACGTCTTTGTAGACATACAACGCGGCGCCGGTACCGAGGATCAGCACAGTGATGGCGATGATGGGGCCCGCCATCGACTTCTTCTTCACGGTCGCGAGCTTCTCGGCGACGTCCGAGCGGAGAAGCGTAGGCTCCTTCTTCGCCGCCGGCTGACCCACCGAGGGGAGGCTAATCTGCGGCAGCGAAAGGTCCATCGGCCCTGCCGAGGAGGCACTCGCGGGGCGCTTCATGCTCCGCTTCGGCGGAGGTGGAGGCACCTTTGCCTGGGCCGCGGGTGCAACCGCCCAACCGTCTCCCATCCCGGGGTTCGGGGTACCAGCCGTTGGAGCGTTGTCGAGGGCGCCGAACGAGCCGCCTAGGTTTCCCTCGATGCCGACATCGTCGACGAGACGGCGCTTGGTCTGCTCGACACCGGGCACGGCGGGCAGGTCGAAGTCGGGGAAGTTGGGAAGCTGCAAGTGGGCTGGGAGCTCGGCGGGCGAGGCTCCTGGGGCGACGTTCGCGTACGACCCATCGCCGACGCCCGCTGGGAGCGAAAAATCGATCGACGGCAGCTGCAAGTGGGACGGCAGGCCAGCATCGCTTCCCAAGGCGGGCTGGTCGAAGCCGTCGTTGGCAGGCGGGTCGTGACGCGGCGCCGCATCGGCCGCGGTGAAAGGGCGTGAGTCTTGCGCCGGGGCCTCGAAGGTTATTTCCGAGGTGGGCTTTTCGAAGCTCATCGACGACGCGGGAACCTGGCCGGCATCCATGTCGAGGCCGATATTGAAGCTCCCACCCGCGACCGTCGGCTCGTCGTGCAAGGCCTGCGGGGCGCTTGCCGGAACCGCTGGCTCGAAGCCAATACCAGCCGCAGCGAGCGCCTTGCGACGCTGTTCGTCGTTCATGACGGTGGTCGCGCCCTCGGTGAAGGCTCCTGGGACCGGGGTGTCGCGACGCTTCGTGGGCTCGTCGTTCATGCTTTGCGGTACCGCCTGCCGGGAGGGTCCCCCCGGCATGTCGAAGTCAGGGAGATCGGAGCTGGCGAAGAGATCGGACGGCGGGGCCCCGTCGCCTCCTGGCGATGGTGGTGGCTTGCCACCGCCGGCGTCACCGTTGCGCATGGCCTTTGATGTAGCCCATTGCGGGGCTGGCCGCTACCTAGTGTCTACGTCAGCCAGCCGGCCAAAACCCGCCTGGCAAAGCCTAGATAGCTCTCCGGGATGATGCCGGCCACCGCAGTCAGCGCCGCGCAGGCCCACAACCCCGCCGCAAGCCATGGCGAGTGGATGCGTGTCTCATCCGAGCCAGTAGCGCGCATGTACATCATGACGAGGATACGAAGGTAGTAAAAGGCCCCGGCTACGCTCGCGAGAACGGCGACGACGACGACGGGGACGCGCCCCGCTTCGACCGCTGCCGCGAAGATCGCGAGCTTGCCGAAGAAGCCGGCGGTCGGCGGGATCCCTGCGAGCGATAGCATGAAGAGCGACATGGCGAGGCCCAGCGCCGGGTACTTGTGGCCCGTGCCCGACAGGCGCTCCATGGGAAGATCGAGTCGGCGATCGCCGCGCCGCTCGAACGCCAAGATGACTCCGAACGCTCCCAACGTCATCGCCGTATAGCCAAGCAAGTAGTAGCCAATGGCCTCGACGGCGCGCCCTTGCGGCTGAGCGACGAACGCTGCGAGGCCGACGAAAACGTAGCCCGCGTGCGCGATGCTCGAATAGGCCAACATGCGCTTGAGCTGCGACTGGCGGATGGCGAGCAAATTGCCGGTGACCATCGTAAGGATGGCGAGCAACTCGAAGATCTGGACGAACGTCTCGCGCCCATCGGGAGCGTGCACCAGCGTCGCGGCGACGAAGCGCAACAAGCCCGCGAAAGCGGCAGCTTTCACGCCAACCGCCATGAAGCCGGTCGACGGCGTCGGCGCGCCCTCGTAGACGTCGGGCGCCCACATATGAAACGGCACCGCAGCGACCTTGAAGCCGAGGCCACCGAGCACCATGGCGACACCGATCCAGCCAAGGCTCGAGAGATTGTCGCGCGAGAAAGCCTGGGCGACGACCTGCATGGTGATGCCGGGCTTGCCGAGGAGACGCCCAACTTCGCCATAAACCAGCGCCACGCCGAAGAGCACGAACGCCGAGGCGAAAGCGCCGTACACGAAGTACTTCAGGGCCGCCTCTTGCGAACGACGCGAGCTGCGCCGGTAGCCGGCCAAGACGTAGACGGCGAGCGACATGACCTCGATGCCAATGAAGAGCGTAATGAGATCGCCGGCCATCGAAAGCACCAGCATCCCCACTGTCGACAAGAGGACCAGAGCGATGAACTCACCGTGAGCGAGCTCGTGTTCGTTCAGATACGACGTCGCGAGTAAGACGGCGAGGAAGGCACCGACGATGGCGGTGAGGCCGAACGAAATCCCGAGGCCGTCGACGACGATGGCACCCGAAAATGCCTGCTGACTTCCCGGGCCTGCGGTCCACAAGAGCCAGCCTGCGACCGCCAAAGCGGCCAGAGCAACGAACGACATGTGGCCGCTGGTCTGCGGGGCCGGCCGGCCGTAGCCGTGGGCGACGGTGAGCAAGAGAACCACCGCAGCCGCGATGGTCACGACGAGGATGGGCGCGAGTAAACCCAGGTCTTGAACGAGATTCATGGCTTACTCCTGCGATCCCTTGCGCACACGGAGGTTCGGATCGTTTCCGTGCGCGCGCGGAGCGGGTAGACGGCGCCGCTGGTTGAGCTCGTCGCGTTGCGCCGGCGTGAGCGGCTGCTGAACAGCAGTGTCCGACATGGCGATCGCTGGGAGATTCGCGCGTGCTCGGAACTGGCGAGCGTAAGCGTCGACCGTGGGGTTGACCATATCGATGAAAGGCTGCGGAAACAGACCCATCAGGATGGCCACGATCGCCAAAGGCCAAAGCACCGTTTGCTCACGGAACGAGAGGTCCTGAAGGCCTTCGTTTTCAGCGTGACGGATGGGGCCGAAGAAGACGCGCTGCACGGCGATGAGCAAATAGACGGCCGCGAAGATGACGCCGGTGCCCGCGAAAACGGTCAGGAGTGCGAAGATCTCACGGAAGTCGCCGTTGTCCGACGTTAGACCAACGAGCGGCCGCACCAGAAGGCCACCGCCAAAACCACCGATCGGCGGCGCGACGACGAGAAGCGCGGCGAGCACGACCATGACGACGGCACCAACGCGTTGCCAGAGGCTCATCCCGGACCGCAGACCCGCGACCTTCATGACCATCAGCACGACAGCGGCAAGACCAACCGCACCGGCGACCGAGATACCGATACGCGCGAGCTCGCCGTTGCTCACATCCATGGTCGGGCCCATCGCACCGAAGCTTCCCATGACGATCATGAACTCGCCGACGAAGCCGTTGAGGCCCGGAAGCCCCGCCGACGAGAGAGCGAGGAGCACGAACAAGAATGCGTAGCGCGGCATCACCTTGGCGAGCCCGCCAAAGTCGTCGAGCGCGCGCGTGTGACGGCGCTCGTAGATGACACCCACCAAGAGAAACAGCGCACCCGACGAGATGCCGTGGTTCACCATCTGCAGGACGCTACCCGCAACGCCCGTGACCGACATCGACACGAGGCCGAGCATGACGAAGCCCAAGTGCGAAACCGACGAATACGCGACGAGGCGCTTCAGATCGCTCTGCACCATGGCGACGAGGGCGCCGTAGATGATGCCGATCACGGCGAGCACACCGATGGTCGGCAAGAAGGCGACAGCGGCCTTCGGGAACATCCAGAGCGCGTAGCGCACGAAGCCGAAGGTGCCGATCTTCAGCAGGACGCCAGCCAGGATCACCGAAGCCCCCGTCGGCGCCTCGACGTGGGCGTCGGGCAACCAGGTGTGGAACGGGAACATCGGCACCTTGATGGCGAAGGCGACCGCGAAGGCGAGGAAGAGCCAGATTTCGGTGCTCCCGAGATTGGCGTTCGCCAGGCGCTGCGTGACGACGGCCCAGTCGAAGGTGAGCCCGCCCTGATCTTTCACGGCCCACACCGTGTAGATGATCGCGACCAGCATCAGCAGCGATCCACCCATGGTGTACAGGAAGAACTTGAGCGCCGCGTAGATGCGTCGACGTCCTCCCCAGATGCCGATGAGGAAGTACATCGGCACCAGCATGATCTCGTAGAACGTATAGAAGAGGAAAAGGTCGGTAGCGACGAAGGCCCCGAGCATGCCGGTCTGCAAGAACAACAAGCAGACCATGAATTCGCGCGCGCGCTCTTCGACGCTCGAGTAAGTCGACAGCACGACGATGGGCGCAAGGAACGCCGTGAGCAGGACCAGGATCATCGCCACGCCGTCGATGCCCATCGCGTAGGAAATGCCGAGCGACGGGATCCAGTCGACCCGCTCGCCGAGCTGCATGCCCGCAACGTTCGGGGAGAAGCGTGACCACAACCAGATGGCGAGGCCGAGGTCGATGAGCGTCACCATCAACGCGAAGCCGCGCACGCCGCTGTCTTCGCTGCGCGGGAACGCAAGACAAATGAAGGCGCCGAGGAGCGGCAAGAAGACGATGGCGGTCAGAAGGTGTGTTTCGAGAAAGCCCATCGTGGTCACCGCGCCTGGATCGAGGTTGGCGTTTCTGCAGCCGGCTGCTCGGCTTGCGGCGCGCTCGGCGAGAGCCAGCCGTACAGCAAGAGCGCGAGGGCAAGCGCGAAGATCGCGAGGTAGCGCTGGACGTTGCCACTCTGGAAGAGCTGGCCGACGAAACCAATCGAGCGCCCGAACCAGCCTACCAGGTTGACGAGACCGTCGATGACCCGGCGATCCATCCCCTCGTAGAAGACGATGCGCGAGACCCAACCCAAGGGCTTCACGACGAGCGTGTCGTACAGCTCATCGATATGCCACTTGTTGTTGACGAGCACGAACAGGTCGCGGAACGGGGCCTCCGAAACCAGGCGATTGAGCATCGGGTGGATGCGCCGCGCGTAGAGCGCGAACGCTATAGCGAACCCGAGGAACGCGATACCGGTCGAGCACGCCATGAGCGTCCATTCGAGCTTCTCGTGGTGCCCCTCGGGTGTCGGCAGGTGCCCGGTGATCGGCAAGAGCCAGGACTCGGCGAGCCACTCGTGACCGCCCAGCACCGCCGGCCAGCACAACGCGCCGCCAATGACCGACAGGGTCGCCAGCACAATCAGCGGGAAGGTCATGCTCTTGGGCGACTCGTGAACGTGATGTGCGACCTCGTGCGAAGCGCGAATGGGCCCCGAGAAGAAGGTCATGAACACCAGGCGCCACATGTAAAACGCCGTGAATCCTGCGGCGATCGCGCCCATGAGCCAGAGCCAGAAGCCGACGCCGTGGAAGGTCGATGCGTAGTGGCCTTCGCTCGAGATGAAGGCGTTCCAGAGAATGAGGTCCTTCGAAGCGAAGCCAGACAGCAGCGGAAAACCGGTGATGGCGAGCGTCGCGATGAAGAAGGTCGCGAACGTGATGGGCATCTTCCTGGCGAGGCCGCCCATTTGGCGCATGTCCTGCTCGCCGCTCATGCCGTGAATGACCGAGCCCGAACCCAAGAACAAGCAAGCCTTGAAGAATGCGTGCGTGATGACGTGAAAGAGCGCTATCGCGTACGCGCCAACGCCCGCCGCGATGAACATGAAGCCGAGCTGCGAAACGGTCGAGTACGCAAGGACCTTCTTGATGTCGTATTGCGCGGTGCCAATGGTGGCAGCAAACAGCGCGGTGGCGGCTCCAACCACGGCGACGGTGAGCATCGCGATCGGAGCCAGCGAATAAATGAAACCGGTGCGGGCAACCAAGTAAACGCCAGCCGTGACCATGGTCGCGGCGTGGATGAGGGCCGAGACGGGAGTTGGGCCGGCCATGGCGTCGGGAAGCCAGACATAGAGGGGTAGCTGCGCGCTTTTGCCGGTGGCGCCAAGAAAGAGCAGCAAGGCCGCTGCGGTCGCAACCGTGGTTGTGATCAAACCGCCGGCCGCGGCAGTGCGCAGCGTCTCGAAGTCGAGCGAGCCAGTCGTCCGCAATAGAAGAGCCATGGCGATGAGCACACCGAAGTCACCGATGCGGTTGACCACGAAGGCTTTCTTGCCGGCCTGAGCCTTCTCGATGTCGGTGTACCAGAAGCCGATGAGCAGGTAGCTGCAGAGACCAACGCCTTCCCAGCCCAAGAACAGGAGCGGGAGCGAGCTGCCGAGCACGAGGCACAACATCGCGAAGCAGAAGAGGTTGAGATACGCGAAGTACCGAGCATAGGCCGGCTCGTGCGACATGTAGCCGGTCGAGTAGACGTGAATCAGAAAGCCGATGCCGGTGATGACGAGGATCATCACGGCGGATAGGCGGTCGACGACGAAGCTGATGTCGACGTTGAGGTTGCCGCTCGCCATCCACGTGTAGAGCGTCGAGACGTAGCGCGTCCCTTCGGCGCTCTGCGCAAGATGCCCGACCACGATGGCGGACAGTACGAAGGATGCGAGCACCGAGCCGCAGGCCACGATGGTCACCAAACGCTGTGGCAGGCGGTGGCCCCACATACCGTTGATGATGGCGCCCACGAGCGGCAAGATCGGGATCAGCGCGATCAGCGATTCGAGGTCTTTTGGCGTAAGCACGCGGCGATTTATGTCCTTGAAACCTAGCGAGTCAAGGACGGTTTCGGGCTTTCACGACCACGATGGTTGGAGACGGCTGGGCAAAGAGCAAAGCGGACCCGGCGATGCCCACTATGTCCACGTCTTCTGAGCCATAGATCGCACTTCGGCCAGGCTCGCGGACGTGGCAGCCTCGAGCTTGCCGCGCAGAACCGCCTCGGCCTCGCGCGACAGGCCAATGGAGATGCCACCGCGGCGGGTCATCATCTCGGCTCTGGCCAAAGCCAGACGAAAGGTCCGGGTGTGGGGCTCGCCAGCGAGGATAGCCTCGAGATCGCGCATGACCTGATCACGCTCGGCCTGACTGCCGCCCTGGAGCTGGATATCGCGCATGAACGGGCCGCCCACGCGGTGGACGGTGAGGCCATCGATGACACGTGTCGAGAGCATGGTGACACGTATGCACCAACGGTCTGACGACTCGACCGCATCGGGCTACTCGCTACGCCGATAAACCTGACGTCGCCGTGGACCGAAATCGGGAGTCCTTTTTGAATACGGTCGAGAGATCGCCACGCCCGCATGTTTTGAACGACCTTGCGGTCGTGCCGGTTGCTGAACACCCCGCGAACGCAATCGTACCGCTGGCGCCGACCGTCCTCCCGCCTGCGCCGCGTGCCATCAACCGCGAGACCTTGGCGCACGGCCTCATCACCCTGGCCACGTTGACCGGCGCGGGGACCATCGCAACCCTGAGCAGCGCCCCGACCACGCTCGTCGCCTTGGCGACCGCGGTGGCAGCCTCTGTCGCCATCCTCACAACCAAGCTCATGGGCGGCGGCGGCAAAACGCAGGCGCAGCTTCTCCAAGCGCTCGCGACGGAACGCGCGGCGTTGAGCGCCGCCCAGCAGCATTTGACCGCACAGGGCGCGGCGATGGCGGGTGACAGAGCGCGGCTCGCGAGCGAAAGCGCGGAGCTGTCGCGGGCACGCGCAGAGCTCGACGATCGCATCGCCACGAAGGCGGCCCAGCTGGTTGCGGTGGAACGTCAGGAGATCGCGGCTGAGCGCGGCGCGTTGGCAGAGGAGCGCAACGCCCTCGAGGCGCTGCGCGCGGGTCTCGAAACCAAGAGGTCGGCGGTCGGCAGCGCGATCGCCGCCGAGCTCGATGCCTTAACCCAGGAGGAGCTCGGCGCCATCCGCAAAGCCATCGAGGACATCACCGCGGACCACTTCGGCAGCAAACAGGGCTACACGCGCTTCTTCGCCGATGTGGTCCCCGCCCATGGTCACCCCCGTTCAGAACACGCCCCGCTGACCGCGGCCGCGGCGCTTGCGACCTTGGTGAGTCGCGGAACACTATTCGTCGGACGCGCCCAATACCGCGAGGCGATCTGGGTGGGCTGCGCCGCAGAGACGACCGCCTTGAAGAGCATCGCCGACCTCCGCCACTACCTGCGAGCCTTCACCGGCAGGCAGGTCTGACGCTTACGCTGGCCTAGCTGTGATGGTATGCGCGCCAGATGACGGTCTTCGCAAAAATCATCGCGGGTAGCATCCCGTCGCACAAGGTCTATGAAGACGAGCACGTGCTCGCGTTCCTCGACGTCGGCCCGCTATCGCGGGGTCATACCCTGGTCATCCCGAAGGAGCCGGCGGTCACCCTCGATGAGCTCTCCGACGAGGCCGCGGCCGCTATAGGTCGCGTCTTGCCGCGCATCTGCCGCGCCGTGAAAAACGTCACAGGCTGCGCCGGCTACAACATCCTCCAGAACAACGGCAGCATCGCGCATCAGGTGGTGATGCACGTGCACTTCCACATCATCCCGAAGACCAGTAGCGCCGACGGACTCGGCATCACCTGGCCAACCAAGCCCATCGATCACGACGACGCGAAGAAGCTCGCCGAAGCGCTGCGCGCGGCTACTGTTGCTCCGCACGCCGCGAGCGGCTGACCGCGCCGGGCTGGGAGAAAGGCCTTGCACGTCACCTAGCCGCGGCTGCCGCGATTCGTGCGTCGTTCCGCGATCATGGCGTCGAGCCGCTCGCGGATCTCGTGGACGCTGAGATTTCGGCCACGCGTGAAGCCAAGAGCCTGAATCCGCGAGAGGACGGAGCCTGCCGGGGCGGGACTCGCAAAGCCGCTTGTGTCGTGAACCGCGCGCATTGGCGCCCCGAAGCTCACGATGCTGGCAATCGGCTCGACTCGGCGTCCCATGACCTCTTCTCGTTTGTCTCCGTCGCGTTCCCGAGGGGGGTATCGACACGACCGGCGAGCACGGTGCCCCACGGGGGGTGACTCTTCGTCATCCCGCTGGGCGAAAATAGTTTCGGCATCCGGCCGGCAAAGGTTTCTTCAAGTACCTCGAAGATCTACGGAATCTAGTCGCCGCCTACATGACCCACACAGGCCTCCCCAACCCTACTCTCTTCGTGACAAGCCCTAAGGGCTGGGTTACATCGCCGCCCCGCTCGCGGCTTCCACCAGGCCGCGGACGCTACAAGCCAGCCGCCATGTTCGAGTCAGAAAAGCCCGCCGAGCCCAGTTCCCTGGGCAGTTTTTCGCAAGCGCTACCCGAGCGCTTTGCTTCGCAGATCTGCGTCGTCGACCGCCCAGCAGAGCACAACTGGGCGGCTCCCGCCGATAAAGTGCGCACGATGGTCGATTCTATCCCCATGCAGCCTGCGGCTCTGCCAAAGGCGCCCCCCGCTCTTGCCGGCGCTCCGGCGACAGCCCTCATCGAAAATCCGGGCGACGTCGCGGCGCTCGTCGGCGAGCGGCTCACGCTACAAGCGTTCGCGCAGCTGTGCGGGACCCTTGGTGGCTACCCGTTCGTGAAGGTGGTCGTCGACCGCCCGAGCCGGACCGTTCACTTCCTCAACAACGCGAAGTATCCCTTCCACGCCGACTATATCGGTGAGCGCCTGCTTGGCCTGTCGCCGGGCGAGATCGACGCCAACATCGATCAGTACAACGAGTCGTTCTACCTGACGCGCGACCGCCGCTTCTTCTTGGGCATCCTCGCCCTGCACAAGCGGCGCGACAAGAACACCGACCGCCGCTTCTTTACGCTCGAGACCGTCGAAGTCGACACCATGGACGGTCCGATGTTGCAGTCGCTGTTCGACATCGTGAAAGAGAACACGGATCCGAGCACGCCACTGCTCGTGAAGCCCGCAAACCACCTGCAAGAGTCGATCGTCACCACGATCCCGCGCGAGCAGATGCCGCGCGTGTTCTCGCACGAGCTTTTCGCGACATCGCGCTTCATCGCCTTGAATGCCGGCGAGTCGCGCGGTCGGCTCCGCGCGTTCCGCAGCGAGGTCGAGTACCGATCACAGGCGCACACCATCGAGTGGTACGACATTCTCGTGATGCACCGGGTGCCAGACGACATCCCGCGCGTCTCGGGCATCATCAACGCCCACCACACCACTCCGCTATCGCATACGAACGTGTTGGCCTCCGGCTGGGGCATTCCGAACTGCGTACAGCTCGGTATCTTCGACCGTATCGAAAAGGATCGCCTCGACGGGCACTGGGTTCGCTTCCAGGTGGAAGTAAACGCCAACGAGCCCGTCCTCGAGCCTGCCGAGAAGCCCGCCGATCTCGCCAAACGCCCGATCTGGAGCGTGCAGAGCATCAAGCTCGAGGCCCCCGAGACCGCAAACATCCCGATCGTCGCACTCGATCGCTTGCGCATGAGCGATCGCTACAAGTACGGCACCAAGGCCGCAAACCTTGGCGAGCTCAAGTACGTCCTCGAAAATGGGTCCGAGCGCATGCTCGGCTTTTACCGGGTACGGCGGCCGCCGCGCGCGAACCTCCTGCCGTATCTTGCCCGCTTCCTGAATGTGCCGGCGACCTTCGCGATGGACGGGCGAGGAGCAACGCTCGGCCGAGCCGCCTGGGAATTCCTGCGTGAGAATTTCCAGGTCCCCCGCGGCATCGCCATTCCATTCGCGGTGCAGCAAGAGTTCCTCGAGTCGTCGGCGCCCATTCAGCAAGCCATCGGTAAGCTCAAGATGGCCCTCGAGCTCAAGGCGCGCGAAATCGACCCGCTGTGCGTGTCGCTGCAACAGATGATTCGCCAGGCGCGCATGCCCGAGCGCGTGCGAAACGCCATCGACGACCAGATCGCCGAGCACCTCTCGGGTGTGTCGTCGTTCGTGGTGCGCTCGTCGTCGAACGCCGAGGACCTGCAGGGCTTCTCCGCAGCCGGCATCTACGAGTCGATCAACAAGGCGCGCACCGCCGACGACGTCTTCCTGTCGATCAAGGAGGTTTGGGCCTCGCTGCTCTCGCCTCGCTCGGTCCGCCTCCGTAACGACGTGGGTATCTCGCTGGACGATTGCTGGATGGGAGTCATCGTCCAAGAGAAAGTGCCGTCGGGAATGGGCGGCGTCTTGGTCACGACCAACCCGATGTCGCGTGACGACTTCCGCAACGTCTACGTCAATGTCTCCCCGAAGAGCGTCGAAAACATCGTCGAGGGCTCCGAGCTCCCGATGCAGTACCTCTACAACGTCGTCGAGGGCGGTGGCCGTACGCTGTCGATTGGTGACGCCAAAGAGGACCTGAGCGACGAGCGAAAAATCGTGCTGCAGAAGCTCGGCCTTGCCGGTCGTCTACTCCAGGCGCACTTCTCGCCGGACTACACCTTCGCGCAACCGGTCGATATCGAGTGGCTCGCCAACGACGAAGGCATTGCGATCCTGCAGCTGCGGCCGTACGCGAAATAACCGGGAGCTTCGTGATGTCGACGAAGCGACTCGTCTTTCTCTACTACGCGTTCCAGTTCTTCTTCTCACTGCTGTTGTGGGTGCCGATCTTCTACGCCTACCAGCAGCAGCTCGGGCTCTCCGACCCCGAGATCTTCAAGATCCAGAGCATCTACTACATCGCCTTCTGCGTGCTCGAGATCCCGACGGGCATGATGGCCGACGCCATTGGGCGACGACGCTCCATGCGATTCGGCGCCGCCGCGCTGGTCGGCGCGAACCTCCTGGTCGTTGGGATCCCGACGTTCATCGGGCCATACGCAGGCTTTGTCGCTCACTGGCTCTTGATTGCGCTATCGCGGTCGCTCATCTCCGGCGCGTCGAGCGCATACCTGTACGACGCTCTGCAAGACCGTGGCGACAAGGAGATCTACAAGCAGGCCGAGGGCAACGCCCGCGCCTACGGCCTCGTCGGCAAAGTCGCCTGCTGGGCCGGCATTGGCTTCCTCATGCAGTGGCACTTCACCCTGCCCTACTGGCTCACCGCCTTCTCTGCTCTGTGCGCTTTTGCGGTCGCGATGGTCCTCCCGCAGGATTCGGGCGCGCGACGCGCATCACCGGCGCTACTTTTGCCGCGGGCCATCGCGGTCGTTCGCGGCTCGCCCCGACTAGGCCTTCTGATGATCCAGGGCATTGGCCTATTCACGCTCGTACGCTTGGTGCAGGTGAACCTCTTTCAACCGATCCTCGGAGCCAAGGGTTTCGGTGTCGAAACCTTCGGCATCATCTTGGCGGGCTCCTCGATCTTCGAGGCGGTCGGTTCGGCGCGACCAGCATGGATGCGCCGCTTCGTAGGCGACTTCCACGCTGTCACGCTGCTCACGGTGGTGATGGCGGCCACCATGTCGGTCATGGCGGTCGGTAACGCTTGGATCGCGGTGACCGCGCTAGCGGTCTTTTCCTTCATCGCCGGCATCTCGTTCCCCATCCAGCGTCAGGTATTCAACGACGCGATTCCAGACGCTTCGCTGCGAGCAACCCTTCTGTCGATGGAATCGATTGTCGACCGTTCGGTTTGCGCCTGGGCGGCGCTGCAGCTGGGTGACTACCTCGCCGCTGGAAGGCTCGGTGGCTTTCTCCATGGCGCGGCCGTGGTCGCCGCAGGCGTAACCCTGGCTGTCGCTGTCGCTGTCGGTGCCATGAAGCCAGACCGACAGGATGTCAGGCAACCGGCTCTTTAGTCGTCCGAGAACCGACACATGCCTGTCATGCCGGTTGTGCTCGGCGAGCGCTTTACGCTCGCGCTGGAGCCGTCTCCTTTGGGGACCGGTGCGGCCAGCCTCGCGAGCGGCGGTCGGGTGGAGGAAGAGGCGAGGGCGCGGAGACTCATTCGCGCGGTCGCCAATCCGGTGCCGCTCCTCGAGCATGCCCTCGAGATGCGAACCGGCGACATCGTTCGCCGCGCCATCCCGGGTGGTCGCGTGATCGTGGACGGCGTGCGGCCCTTCGACATCATGCAGGGAGCGACGGGCGACTGTTGGCTCGTCGCCGCGCTCATCGCCATCGCGGCGACCCGTCCCGAGCTCATCGAAAGCGCCATCACCGACCACCAGGACGGCACGTACACGGTTCGACTCTACGAGGACGGACGCGCCCGCGATATCGCGATCGACGGAGAGCTCTACCTGCACGCGGCCATCCGCGAACCCGTCTATTTGCGCTCACGAGACGCCAGCGAGCTTTGGGGACCGCTCATCGAGAAGGCCTATGCGGCCCTTCACGAGGACGGCTACCAAGGGGTCCACAGCGGCTGGCCAGCGGACGCACTGCGCACGTTGACGAACCGCGATAGCGAGATCGTCGCGCACCGAGAGGTCGACGACGCACAGCTCTTCGCGGCCATCCAGCAGGCCGTGCGCGAGCGGCGCCCGACCGTCGCGGACATCGGGCTCGAAAACGTGGAGGCCGCCGAAGCAACCGGCCTCGTCCCACTGCATGCCTACGCGGTGCTCAGTACACAGGTCGAAGATGGCGAGCGCTACATCGTGTTGCGCAACACCACCGATTCGCCCGAATTTCAGAGCAGCTCCTACATCGCGGCGCTACCGCCGTTCGTCCCGCGCGAAGACCACGGCTCACCGTTCGGCCTCGATGGTGCCTTTCGCATGCGCATCGACGACTACCGGCGATGGTTCCGGCAGACGACCATGCTGAAGCTCGACGTCTGACAATGCGGCGTACTCACACGTTTGCGTGCGGGTGGGAGTGGCGAGACGCCCTCTGCTAAAACATCCATGTGCCAAGAAGAAGCTATGAACCATCAGGTAAGGCCGGTGACGGCGCGCTAACGATCCTGGCCCTTGGGTGCACCGCTGGCGGCGTCGCTGTCGGCCTCCTCGAGGGCTTCGTGTCGCAGTGGTTCAGTCTCTTCATCATGTTCCCGCTCATGATCGGGATCACGGCCGGCTCGATCGGAGCGGTCATCGTGAAGGCGCGCAACGTGCGCATGCCGGTCATTGCCGCGCTCATCGGCCTCGTCGGTGGCGTCTTGGGACAGCTCACGGTCATGGGCGACGCCTATATGGAGGCGCGAAGCATGGTGGGTGGGGAGCTCGGCCTCGCCGAATGGTACGAGCTCGTGGCTACTGCGGGTACGAGCATCACCAGAGGAAGCTCGAAGTTCTTAGTCCAGGGCGTCGGCTATCACATACTCGTCGCGGTCGAGCTCGTGTTGGCCGGCGGTCTCGGCGCTGGCATTCCGTTCGTCGCCGCGCGTGAGCCTTTCTGCGAGCGCTGCAGGCGTTGGTACGACGGTCATGACGTGCTTGCCACCATCGACGGCGAAAAGGACCAGCTCACGGCCACGAAGAGGGTTCTGGAAACCGGCGACTACGCGCGCGCCCTGCGCGACGGCAAGCCAGTCAGCGGTCAACGCGCGCTCCTCTTCAACGTCTTGCGCTGCACACAATGTCCGACGGCCGATGCGCAGCTCACGGTCAAGCTCCGCGTCACCACCAAGAAGGGCGAAGAGAAGGTCACCAATCAGTGGAAGAGCATGGTCACCGCGTCCGAGCTTGGCGCCCTTCGCGCCGCAGCGCCTACTCAAAGTTCCTAGTCACGCTCGCGGTGCCTATCAGCTCAGCGGGCGGCGGGAACGAGATAGCGCCCGGTCCACGCCAGCGGTTCCTCTTGGGCCGGCTCGTTGTAGTGCGAGCCAGTGAAGACCACGACCATGTCGAGCGAGGGCATCACGAGAAGGAATTGCCCCCCATTGCCGCGCGCGAAGACGACGTCAGTGCGCTGATCGTTGACCTGATAGTGGTTGCGCCACCAGAGGTAGCCGTAGCGTGAGTCGGCGAACGCTCCATGGTCCGCTAAAGCGTCATCGAGCCACGCACTGCTGACGACCTGCGCACCGTTCCAGACACCCCGGTTCAGGACGAGCTGGCCGAGCTTCGCCAGCTCGCGCGCACGCATGCGTAGATGACCACCCGTATCGATATGGCCTCCAGCCGCGGGCTGCCAGTCGGCGGGGCCGATGCCCAGAGGCTCGAAAAGCCACGTCCGCGCGAGCGTCGCGACGTCGTCGCCGAGCATGGCGCCGAGCAAGACGACGCCACCGGTGCAGTAGCGGGCCTCGACGCCTGGTTCGGCGCGCATGCCGAGGTCGGAAATGAAGCGCACCCAATCGCTGCTGTCGTACATGCGCTCCTCGTTGCCTGGCGAGCGCGCGTCCCAATCGTCGCAGTCGAGACCACTCCGCATGCGTAACAAGTCGCGAACGGTGATGCGCGCCTTCCTACCATCGGCGCCAAGCCGGTCGGCGTAGCGAGGCAAGCGGTCGACGGCGCGCGTGTCGAGAGCCAAGATCCCTTTGTCGGCGGCGATGCCAACCAGCAAGGAGGTGATGCTTTTGGTGGCGGAGCGCAGGTCGTGTCGCGTTTCACGGCTGCCATCGAAGTAGCGCTCGTAGACGAGTACGCCATGCCGTACGACGAGCATGGCGTCAGGGCGCGAGGTCTCGCCGTCATCGATGCGGCGCTCGAGCGTCGCAAGGCCTTCGACGTCCAAGCCCACATCAGCCGGAACGCCGACGCTCCAACCATCGTCGAGGGCATCGGGAACGATACCGGCTTTGGGAGCGGGCGCTGGGCCACACGCCAGGACGACGAGGAGCGCGGGTCCCCCGACAAAGCGCGCACCCAACCAGCGCGTCCAACGAACCGATCGACCGGTCATCGACGAACGACACGCGAACCGGAGGGCCTGGTCAAGGGCCGAGCGACGCCCCAAAGCGAGGGCCGCAGGCGACAGAGCTCGGGCGGGGCGACTTTCTTGGACGGGTCCACGCAACTCCGCGCCCTGGGCGCCGATACTGCCAGGGTCAACTGAACCGTCGATCAGGGAAGGCTTCATGTCGGTCAAACCAGCCAATCGCCTCCACGATTTGGCGACACAACTGCGGGCCTGGGAAACGCGGTCGGACGGTTACAACTTTCGCGTCATCGACGACGCCTTCGTCGCGCGCATGGCGTCCGGCAAGCCGACGCGGGACGACTACGCGACCATCCAGACGGCGATCGCGAAGCACACCTCGCCCTTGGACCACATGGGCGTGGGCCCAGGTCAGGTCGATCCCGACGCTGCTACACGCGTGGCCTTCGGGTCGTATCTCGGCGCCCTAAAAATGGAGCTCGCGAGGCAGCTCGGCATCAAGGAGCCTTTTTTCGGCTTCGACTTCGCCGCCCTGTTTGCCGGGGTTCGCGCCTGGCTCCCAAATGGCCGATAGACCCCGATGGCCGACAAACAGCGCTTCGAGAAGTTCGCCCGTTTCGTCGCTGAGCGTTTCAGCGCTGCGCGACGCGTCTACGACATCGCGGGCGGCCAAGGCCGTCTCAACGAAGAGCTAACCAAGCTAGGTCGCGAGACGACGACGTTCGACCAGCGGCACAAACACCTCGACGTTCGCTACGCGCAGCGCCGCTTCACTGTCGACGAGCCCTGTGCGTGCGACGTGGTCGTGGGCATGCATCCAGACGGCGCGACGCGGGTGATTATCGAATACGCCGCCGAGCACAACGTTCCCTTCGCCATCGTCCCCTGCTGCTCGGACAACGGCATGTCCTACAAACCATGGATGCGCCACCTGGCCGAGCTGGCAACCACGCTAGGGATGGCCGTCGAGCACCACACGTTGGAGATGCAGGGTCGCGCTTCTGTCATCGTGGGAGTGCCCCAGCGCTGAGCGCAGGGAGCCGCCCCAAAACGAGCCGGCGAGCCAAGTGCTAGGCGTTGGCGCGCAGCTCGATATGCGTGAGCTCCGACGGCGCTCCGAAGCGCATCGGAGGTCCCCAGAAACCCGTACCACGGCTCACGTAGATCTGCGTGCCTTGGTGGTCGGCGAGTCCAGCCACATACGGCTGCGCGAGCCGCACGAAAATGCCGAACGGCCAGATCTGACCGCCGTGGGTGTGCCCCGAGAGCTGAACACAGACCTTCCGCTCTGCGGCCTCGAGCACCTGCTTGGGTTGATGCGCGAGGAGCACGGTACACGCACCGTCGGGTATGTCCGCTAGAGCAGCCGCAAGATCGGGCCCGTGACCGCCGCCAAACTGGCCGGCGGTCCAGTCGTCAACGCCAGCGAGGTAGAACGCTCCGCCGCTGCTCTCGATGCGCACGTTTTCGTTGCGCAGCACGCGAATGCCCAGGGTCGGCAAGTGTCGCATCCAGCCGCCCACACCCGAATAGTACTCGTGGTTACCGGTTACGAAGTAGACGCCGAGGCGGGCCTTCAATCGAGCGAGAGGCGCGACATCGTGCTCGAGCTCCTCGACGGTGCCATCGACGAGGTCACCCGTGATGACGATGACATCGGGATTCAGCGCGTTGGTGCGGTCGACGACGTCGTCGACGTAGTCGCGCCGGATGGTGGGCCCCACATGCAGATCACTGATCTGCACCATGGTCATTTTGTCGAGTTCTTTGGGCAGCTTCTTGAGCGCGATACTGACCTTACGGAGTGACGGTGAGCCCAACGCGCTGCGGGCTGCCATGACCGATGCTCCGACCGCACCGAGCATGGCCGTACCACCGAAAAATCGCGCGAGCGCCAGGCGCCGGCCTTCGTCGACCGGCGTGCTCACCATGAACCGGTACGCTTGGTCGTAGACAAGGCGGCCGAGGTCGAGTCCACCGACGACGACCAGCGCTATCACCACGAAGCCCATCCAGAAGTAGATGGCGGTCATCAGCGCCGAGGGAACGACACCCTCGAAGAGCCGCCACATGAGCGGCGTGGCCGTGAGCAAGAGCAGCATCGCGACCATGCCGCCGGTGAAAATCTGGCGCCATGGGGCGGCAAGATGAAGGTCACGCACGAAGCGGGTCCACAGATACCAATGCATGCTGCCCATCACCGCGACGACGACGAGCATGAACACAACGAAGCTGATGATGCGAGGCATCGGGGGAACCTCTGCGGGGCGAGCAAGACAGATGTAAGCAGGCCCTAGGGTTTAGGCAAGCGCGCTTCAGCCAAAGGCCGCCATGCGGTCGAGCTGCTCGTCGACCGCAGCGAACACCAGGCGGTTTCCTTCTTGCCGATACGCCGCGAGCGCCCGCTCGTGGGCGTCGATGCCCGCCACGAAGTCGTGAATGGCTCGGGGGTCATCGAGGCTTGGCGCGTAGCGACCAAAGCCCAGACGCTCGAGCCAGCGGGCGTTGAGGACCTGCTCGAACTGGCCCCCGACCGGCACCGACAACATCGGCTTGCGCAGGTACACGCACTCGCCCATGAGCGTGAAGCCGCCGCCGGCGATGACGCCACGAGCGCTGGCGACGTCATCGACGAAGGCCTGCTCGCTGAATGGTCGGTATGTCAGATTTTCGTCGTGCTGGTCCTGCGTGATGCTGCGTCGCATGCCGTAGACCCGACACGGTAGCTTCGTCTGCTTGAGCGTCGCGATCAGAGCGTCATTGCCCTCGGCGGTCTGGTAGACCAAGAGGTGTTCTCCCCGTGTGGGCGAAGCACTCAGAATCTCGTCACGCAGGATGGGCGGCACCAACGTCGTCTTCTTGCGTGCAAGCGGCGGCTGGAAGAAGGAGCTGACGATATAGTGGTTGCAGAAAGGGAGCTTCGACTTCACGAAGGCCCGCGCTAGCTCGAAGTCTTTCTCGTGACCGCGGATGACCTCTTTGGGATGACGGCAGCGGTTCAAGACCTGCATGTTGTCGATACTCAAGATCGGCAAACCGTTCGCTTTAGCGTACCAATAGGTCCACGACTCGAAGTCGCTGATCACGCCTTCGGGCTCGAAGTCGTCAATGAGACCGAAGTAGGCGCCGATCTGCCTGGGGATCGCGGCCAAACCCTTGACCACGTTGCTGGCAATAGTACGGCCCAAACGGACCCGATTCTCCTCGTAGATGATGTGAAAGCCGTGGATGCGGTTGACGCCGCTGAAGTGTTTGGCGAGGAAATCGCAAGCACGACCGGAGGCCATGATCTCGATGTCGTGGCCTTGCTTGAGAAGATACGAAAGGATGACTCGCGAGCGAATCGCGTGGCCCATGCCTTCGCCAACGACACCGTAGAGCAGACGCATCGGTGATCGCATACCGGAAGTCGGGTCTCGGGTCTCGGGTCTCGGGTCTCGGGTCTCGGGTCTCGGCTATCGGCTGTCGGAGGTCGGAGGTCGGAGGTCGGAGGTCGGCTATCGAAGGTCGGCCGTCGGATTTCGGCTGTCGGCTATCGGAGGTCGGCCGTCGGATTTCGGCTGTCGGAGGTCGGCCGTCGGATTTCGGCTATCGGCTGTCGGAGGTCGGCCGTCGGATTTCGGCTGTCGGCTATCGGCTATCGGCTATCGGCTATCGGCGACCAGACATCGGGATCCGCTATTCGGCATCTTCGGTTCCCGGGGCTTCGGCGCCATCCGTTCGCAAGCCCACCGGCGCGATGCCCGCCTGACGCTCGCTCAACACCGCGTGCCCCAAGAACTTCACGAGCTCCTCGACGCCCGCTCCGGTCGCCGCGGAGATAGCGAAGAACGGCAGCTTCTTCTTCTTGGCGTATTTCTCGAGCTCGGGGCGCTTCTCTGCGACGAACGGCAGGTCGATTCGGTTGAGCACGAGGACGCGCGGTACCAGCGCCAAGCGCTCGTTGTGCAGCGCCATTTCGTTTTCGATGGCCTCGAAGTCACGGATCGGATCCCGGTCCTCGGTGTCAGGCTCGACGGTGACCAGGTGCGCGATACGCCGCACGCGCTCGATATGCCTCAAGAAACGCGTGCCCAGGCCTTGACCAGTATGCGCGCCGACGATGATGCCCGGGACGTCCGCTAAAACGAACGACTGTTCGGCTCCAAACGAGACGACCCCAAGGTGCGGTTCGAGAGTCGTAAACGGATAGTCTGCAATCTTGGGTCGCGCGGCCGACACCTTGGCGATAAACGACGACTTGCCAACGTTGGGAAAGCCAACGAGTCCAACGTCGGCGAGCATCTTGAGCTCCAAGCGAACGTTGAGCTCCTGACCCTCTTCACCCGGCTGGGCAAACTTGGGGGCTTGCTGCGTCGAACGCGCGAAGTGCTCGTTACCCTTGCCGCCGCGGCCGCCGCGCGCGAGCACCACCTCGGCGCCCGCCTCCGACATATCGGCGATCAGCTCCTGCGTGTCGGCGTTGAAGACCATCGTGCCGACCGGCACTTTCAAGACCGAGTCGTCGCCATCGGCACCCGAGCACTGACGTCCCTGGCCGCGCTCGCCATCCTTTGCGTGATGCTTACGCTGGAACTTGTAGTCGAGGAGCGTCGAGAGTTGCGCGTCGGCGCGAACGATGACGTCGCCGCCTTTGCCGCCGTTGCCCCCGTCGGGTCCCCCGAACGGAATGTATTTCTCACGACGGAATGAGACCGCCCCCGCGCCACCATGGCCGGAGCGCACGTGGATGACCACTTCGTCGATGAAATTGGAGCGCACGAGGCACCTACTGCGCTAGGCGCGCGCCCTGAGATAGGTCAACGGCGCTCCGCGGTCGGGCGACAGCCCAGAGCGGTGCGCGCACGAACGACTAGGCGCTCTCGACGACGACACCGGGCGTAACCACCGCGCGGGTCTTGTCGCCGTGGCGCTTGTAATGCACCACGCCATCCGTCAAAGCGAACAGAGTGAAGTCGCGGCCCATGCCGACGTTGCGGCCCGGGTGAATCTTGGTGCCCTTCTGGCGAACCAGGATGTTGCCCGAAACCACGATGCTACCGTCGTGCGACTTTACGCCGCGATACTTGGGTTGCGAGTCGCGGCCGTTGCGTGTCGATCCTTGGCCTTTTTTGTGCGCCATGGCGTATTACCTCGTTCTAGTCAGCGTTAGGCGCTGATGCCGGTGATCTCGAGCTCGGTGAAGTCTTGACGATGGCCGATGAGCTTGTCGAAGCCCTTGCGGCGGCGCTTCTTGTAGATGAGCACCTTCGAGCCACGGCCCTGAGCAACCACTTTCGCGGTCACCGAAGCGCCCGCGACCATGGGGACGCCAATCTTGGCCTCGCCCTCGCCGCCGACCATGAGGACCTCGTCGAGCTTGACGGTACCGCCGAGCTCACCAAGGAGCATGTTGATGGTGAATCGCTCACCCTGGCTGACGCGATGCTGTTTGCCGTCGGCGCGTACGACTGCGTACATGACACGAACCTTCTCGTATGGCCGCTGAGGCCAAAATAGGAGGGGCGCTTCTAAAGAACCAAAATGCGCTTGTCAACAGGGATCGAGCCCCGCGCCTGTCGCGTCCCCGCAGCGGGTCGCCTTTTTGCCCCCATCACATCCCACCCGACCACATCCTGGGTATGACATGAAGTCACCCCAGCGCGGGCGACCTGTTCGAAGCCCTTAAACGCAAGAGAGCCCCCGAAGATGGCCGAGGCTCAGTTCCACGCAAGTCGTGTCGACGCCCGTAGCACGAACTACCAGGCTGCCGAGACACGCGCGCGCGCCGCAGAGGACCTGCAGGCGATCCTTGCCAACGGGAGTCCACGTCGCGACAGCCAGGGCCGTCCCCTACCGCAGCGCGCCGAGGTCGGCGGAACGGGCGAACATGTCAGGGCCCTTCAACACGCCATCAACGCCTACTATGGGCGGCGCGTCGTTGAGGTCGATGGGGACTTTCGCCGCTTCACGCGCGATGCGCTGCGCGGAATCCAGCGCGAGCTCAATCCGCGCGTCGCCCCAGACGCCGTCGCCGGCAAGGACACGTATGGGCGCCTTGGCGCGGCGCTCGCCGGGACACCGCGGCGCTCTCCAGAGCTCCCTGCCGGTGTGCGGGTCGAGCCGACGCGGCCCCGCAGTGCTGCTGCCGAACAAGCCTTGCTCGCACGCGGTGCGCTTGCCCCTCCTCGCCGGGACGCAGCGCCTGCCGTGCTCGCACCACCCCGAAGAAGCGCCGAGCCTGTTCCGCCAGCCGTATCAGGGGAGGCGGCGCGGCTCGCGGCCGTGCGGGACAGCACAGCCGCGCTCGCGGGCGCGAGTGTCGAGGAGCGCGAGCGGGCCTTGGGGCGCATCGCTGCGCTGTCACCTGCCGATCGCGAGCTCGCCGCGCGCCAGATCGCGACCGTTCCAGCGGAGCGCCGGGTCGACACCGCCGCGGCGCTGGTGCGTGGGGGCCCGCTCACGGCGGAGGTACGCGCCGCAACGCTCGCCGCCATGCGACTCGACCCAGGCGAGGCGAGCCGTGCTCTTCACGGTGTGCCCGCCGGAGAGTTGGATCCTCGCGTGCGTGGCGCGATTGGCCTGACCGCCTCCGACGCGGCACTCGCGGCGCTGCGTGCGCCAGCCGGTCGCGACCGTTCCACAGCCCTACAAACGGCCCTTGGGCAACTCGACGGTCTACCGACCGAGGTAAGGGCGGCCGAGGTGCGGCGGGTCGCCGACAGTGTCCTCGCTGGCGACGCTAACGCCCGGGTCGACGACACCGCGTCTCTTCTTGCTGGCGGCGATATCGCCGCCGGCGTGCGCGCGGACATCATCGCGGATTTGCGACGGGAGCGTGGCGGCGATGCGCCGCCGGCGCTCGCCGACGACGAGGCATGGAGAGCGGCGGAGGTGCATCCTCGGCAGCCCACCTTTGGCAGCCCGGATCCGGTGCGCGATGCGCTCGGTACCACCGCAAAGCCCGCCTCTCTCGTCGCCGGTGAAGCGGCGCTGCAGCGCATCAGCGCCGGCGTCGGCGGCCTCGGCGACCCGACCCGGCGCTCGTCGGCGACACGGGCCATCGGAGAGGGCGCGGCCGAGCTCGCGCGCCTACGACAGAGCGCACCAGCTGACTATGACCGTCTCACCGAGCGCCTACTAACGAGCATCCCCGAGACGCGCTTGGGCGAAACGCTCGCGCGCATGGCGTCACGGCATGACGCGCGCGAGGTGGCGGGCGACCTAACGACACGCGCGTGGGCAAGCTTGGCGCCGACCGATCGCGACCTCGTCGCTCGTGTTTACGGCGGCGTCCACGGAGCGGCCGACACGCCGGCCGTGGTTCGCGCCCATCAGAATGAGCTCGAGGCGCGACGTGTTGCTGGTGTCGTCGAGTCGCAAGAAAGGCGCGTCGCCGACGACGCGGCGCGCGATCGGAAGGTTGCGGTGGTGGCCACGGTGGCCGCGACGGCACTCGTGCCGGAGTTGGGACTTGCACGCTTGATGGCCGGTACGCGCGTCGGACAATGGGCGCTCGCGGGCATTCAGAATGTCGGCACGCGGGTTCGTGGTCTATTCACCGCGCGCCCGGCCGCGGCGGTTGGCGAAAGCGGTTGGGTTCGCGGCGCAATCCAACGCGGTGTCGCCGCGGAGCGTGTCGAAGCCGCCGGCGTCGCGCCTGCGCTCGTCGCCCGAAGGGACGCTTTGCTAGCGAGCGTGCGAACGCAGGAGCGCGCGATCGCCGAAGCCGAGCGCGCACTCATCGCGGCACGTACCGCGCGTCTGCAGTCTGTCTCGGCACGCCTCGATGCCGCGCGCCCAGCCATGACGGCGGCTCCACGCGGCAACTGGTCGATTGGGGAGCTCATAGCGGGTACGCGCAACGTGCAGCTGCGGTCGGTCCCTCCGCCGCTACCGCAATCGCGCATCGGCGTCTGGACCGCGCCTGGCCGCGGCACCCGCGACTTCGACATGCCGCGCATCATTCGCAGACTCGGGGACATGTAAGCGCTGTGCATCAGCTCGAACGCGATGCCCGGTCCGGGTATCTCCATCGCGGCGGACGCGCCTAGCGACGGTCACGTCCCGCTAGCGCGAGCCGAGCAGCCGGAACCGCTCCGCGCTGAAGGCGCGGCGCAAGCGCGTGGCGAGCGGCGAAGCGAGGAGCACACTCAACATGTCGTCTGGGAGCTCGCCGCTCGCGACCTGAAGCAGCTCCATCGCACGCGTCAGGTGCTCGGCACCCGTGGTCGTGCCTTTGTGGGCGCGACCGAGCTGCAGATGCGCTTGGATCGCGAGAAACCGGGCACCCTGCTCCTCCGCCTTCGCAAGCGCCCGCTCGAGCGCCTCTCTTGCCCGGTCGTCGTCGCCATGAGCGCGCAGGACGTCGGCCGCGAGCAGCTCCATGGGCGCTTCGATAAAGGCGAGCGCTCCCATGGTTACGGCGCTCCTGAGGGCCGCATGCAGAGCGAACGCATCGCCGTGGCGTCCGAGCGCAATCGCGCACTGCCCGCACAATAGCAGCAGCACCGACTCGTCCGCCGGATCTTCGAGAGCCTTCAGCATGGGCGCGACACCGTCGAGGAAGGCCCCGGCCGCGTCCGTGACGCCAAGCCGGGCATCGAGCCCCGCCTTCACCGCACCTGCGAGAGCCATCAACACCGCGTCCGTCTTGGCGACGGGTGAGGCGAGGACGTTCTCGAGAGCGCTCGAGGCGCCAGTGAGATCGCCCATCCAGGCGAGCGTGAGTCCCAGGGACGCAAGCGCCACCATGCCCGCGCGTACATCGCCGCTCGCCTCCGCGGTATCGATCGCAAGGGTCAGAGACATCTGGGCTGCGCGAAAGTCGCCCAACATGGTTCGCACGAAACCAATATCGGCGAGGCATGCCGACTCGTGGGCGCGCGCGCGTAAGCTCCGAACTAGCTCGAGACTCGAGGTGTAGCGCTCGATGGCAGCGTCGAAATGTCCCTGTCGCAAGCGCAAGTGGCCAATCTCTCGCAGCATCCCTGCTTCACGGAGCCGGTCGCCGCTCGCGCGGACACCCTTGAGGCCGGCAAAGAGCGCGCGCCGCGCCGCATTCATGCGCCCGGCGCGGGCGAAGCCACGTGCAAGCACGGCGCTCGCCTTGGCGACGGACGATGGGTCGCCGATAGCGCGAGCACGCTGCAAGGCACGCTTGGCGTAGCGTACTGAAGCCGCCAGCTGGCCCATGCGACGCGCGAGGCGGGCTTGTTCGAGCATCACCTCCACAGACAGAGCGAGCGGCGCGTGTGCATCGGTATCAGAGGCGTCGCTCGCGCCCAGACGGCGCTCGAGGATGCCGTGAGCCCGCGCCAGCCGGTCACCCGCGACGTCATGGTCGCCCGCCGAGATCGCGACCGATGCCTGGATACGAAGAGCAGCGGCGGTGAGGGTGGGCATCTCGTCGTCCACCAGAGCGAGAGCGAGGGAGGCGTGGCGGGAGGCTTCTTCGGGTTCGCCCGAAGCGAGGAGCGCCTGCGCCAAGCCCAAGCTCGCTTCGATCGACGTGACCAGATCGCGCCCACGCGTTTCGATGAGCGCGGCGCGGTACCACGTGATTGCGCGTTGGATATCACCAGTCCGCGTCAGCGAACGGCCGATTCGGGCGGCGATGGTTGCACCGCGTGGGTCGCGGGCGCCTTCGAGTCGCTGGTATGCGTGCGTGTAGTATTCGACCGCTCGCTTGTCGGAAAACACCCGAGCGGCACGGTCACCCGCTTCGATTGCAATGGTGATAGCCCGCTTGTTGTCGCTGCCACGCAGCAGGTGTTCGATAAGCTCCGGGGTTGGCTCGCTCGCCGAACCGCCCAGGAAGGTGGCAGCGCGGTCGTGCAGTCTTCGCAAGAGATCTGCAGGCGCGACGTCGTAGAGCATGTCGCGCAGAAAGCGGCGAGTGAAGATGTAGCTCGGGCTCTGCGTGGCACGCGCGGCGGCAAGAAACCCGCGCTGCGATAGCTCGGCGAGCGCGCTCTGCGCCTCCGCGAGATCGCACCCAGTCAGGGCGGCTACCGAAGCGGCGTCGATACGCTCACCGAGCACGGCAGCAGCATAGGCGACGTTGGCGATCGGCTCGCGCAAGGCCTCGGCGCGCGGCCGCCAAGTGGCGCGCGCATCGGGACGTCCGCGATAGCGACCACCAGTGAAAAGCATCTTGCCCTGCCTTCGGGTGACGAGACCGTCGATGAAGAAACGGGCAAGCGTCCGTTCGATGAGCGTCGGCTCGCCCCGACCATCGGCCAGGAGCCTCACCAGGGCCGGCTGCGGCAGTCGCAATCCTTGAACACGGTGCGCGACCAGCGCAGCGACCTCTTCTTCGTCGAGCTGCGAAAGACGCATCACGGTCGCTTCGTCACCCAGGGGGGACACCGCCTCATCGGAAGCACAGACGATGAGCAAAGAGGTGCCCACGCGGTCGCGTGCCATGGCCTCGACGACCTGCAGGGCGATTGGCTCGGCGCGCTGGATGTCGTCCATCAAGAGAGCGGTTGGCTCGTCGGCGAAAGCATCGACGAGCAAGCTCGATAGCCGCGTCACGAAGGTGGACGGGTCACGGTCGGCAAGGCTGGTCAGGGCATCGCGGCGACGCGTCCAGTCGGGCGTCACCTCGGCGACGACATCGGGTCGCAGGGCGTGCGCCGCCCGCAGGATCCGATCGAGCGGGGCATCGGGCGCGCGCGAGGTGCGAAAGTGCGCCACGCGAAAGCCCTCCACGCAGAGCGTCGCGCCGAGCTCGCGCAGGAGGGGCGTCTTGCCCATACCCTCGCGCCCCAAGAGTACGACCGCGTGGGGCGCCCGCTTACGTTTGACCTCGCGAGCGAGCGCGACCAGGCGTCCGATGTCGCGTGGGCGGTGCGAAACGGCGCCACCTCGCAGCATGCGTTCGATGGTGGTTTGCTCGTCGCGCGTCGTTAAGCCAAGCGTTTCACACCGCGATAGCGCAGTAGCGGCTTCGAAGGCACTACCGTAGCGACGGCCCGCCTCCGGCTGCATCAGACACATGACGAAGTCGGCGAAGTCGCGCGGCACCAGAGGGTTCACTTGACCAGGAGACACCGGGAGCGCCACGTGGCGTCGCGCCACCCGCGCCAAGTCATCGTGGGTGGCATCTGGGACGAGCGCCTCGTAGAGCATGACGCCCAACCCGTAGAGGTCGGCGCGGCCATCGACGACTTCCCCGCGGGCAACTTCCGGAGCCATGTAAGGCAAGGTTCCGCCCGTGGTTCCCGCGGCCGCGCCGCGCGTCGCGAGACCAAAGTCGATGAGCCGCGCGACGGCCGCAGCCCCCTCGCCTGCGACCAAAACGTTCCGCGGCTTCAAGTCACGGTGCACGATGCCGCGCAGGTGGAGGGTCGACAGGGCCTCGAGCACCTGCATGGCGACGACGGCGATCACCTCCGGTGGCTGGCGACGGGCGAAGACGTCGAAGCTGACTCCATCGACCAACTCGAGGGTGTAGTAAGGAAGGCCGGTGCGGCTGATGCCGAAATCGTAGGCACGCGCGACATGAGGATGCCGTAGCTCGGTGAGCAGGCGGTATTCGGCCTCGAGCGCTCGGCGCCCGGATCGGGTACCCGCGATCTTCAGCGCGCGGCGAACGTCGTGCAGCGCGTCCCAGACGTCGAGGACGATGGACTTACTGCCCCGGCCCAGCTCGCGCTGGATCCAGAAGCGCGACTCGACGCCGAGCTCAGACATGGGAGGCAGCATTGGGTAGCACGTGCGTGACCAAACGCCATGGGTATCGCAGACCACGCCATCGTTGACCTCACCCGGCGCAAGTGCGCATAGGGTCGGCCCTATGTCGGATGCACAGTCGACCAAGTCGGATCCGTATCGCGCTACACTGAACCTGCCGACCACTACGTTCGCGATGAAGGCAAACCTCGCGACCAAAGAGCCGCAAATTCAGGCGCGCTGGCAGCAGCTCGGTCTCTACGAGACTCTGGTGCAGCGCGAGAGCCCTCGCGGCCCCTTCGTCTTTCACGACGGTCCGCCGTACGCCAACGGCCCCATCCACATCGGCCATCTGCTCAACAAGATCTTGAAAGACATCGTCGTGCGCAGCCGCGTGATGCGCGGCCACTGCGTCGACTATGTGCCCGGCTGGGACTGCCACGGCCTACCTATCGAGCACAAAGTCCTCAAGGAGCTCGGGGCCGAGGCGCGAAACCTCTCGACCATCGACGTACGCAAGCGCTGTCAGGAGTACGCGGCGGGTTACGTCCAGACCCAAGGCCAGCAGATGCAGCGGCTCGGGACGCTGGCGAACTATGCGCAGCCCTACCTCACCATGGCGCCGGGCTACGAGGCTGGCGTGCTCGACGTCTTCGCGACGCTCATCGAGCGTGGCCTCGTCTATCGGGATCTCAAGCCGGTCCACTGGTCGATCGCGAACCGCACCGCTTTGGCGGACGCAGAGCTCGAATACATGGATCGCAAGGATCCGAGCATCTACGTGCTCTTCGAGGCGACCCTGCCCAAACACGGCGCTGTGGAGCTCATGATCTGGACGACCACGCCGTGGACGCTACCAGCGAACCTTGCCGTGGCTGTGCACCCAAGAGGCAAATACGGCGTCTACGACGTCGAAGAAGGTGCCAAGCGCCGCAAAGTCGTTGTGGTCGAGGAGCTCGCCGAGAAGGTGTTCGCTCTGCGTCAGGCCAAACACACGAAGGTCGGCACGCTGACAGGCGAAGAGCTGGTCGGCACGGAGTACAGGCACCCGTTCATCGAGCGGCGTAGCAAGGTGCTGCCGGCGGAGTACGTGACCTTCGAAGACGGCACAGGTCTTGTTCACACTGCGCCGGGCCATGGCGTCGAGGACTACCAGACAGGCCTGAAGAACGGGCTCGACATTTATTGTCCGGTGGGCCCCGACGGAAAATACGACGCCACTGTTCCCGAATGGCTGCGCGGCATCGACATCTGGAAGGCAAACCCGCAGATCATCGAGCGCCTCGCGACGTCGGGTCACCTTTTCCATCACCTCGAGTTCACGCACAGCTATCCGCATGACTGGCGCAGCAAGACGCCGGTCATCTTCCGCGCCACCGAGCAGTGGTTCATCGGTGTCGACAAGCCCTTCGACGCCGACGGCAAGAGCGCATCGCTACGCGAGCGTGCCCTCGCCGCCACGGAGAGCATCATCACCTTCGTGCCCGACTGGGGGAAGAACCGGCTGCGTGGCATGCTCGAGGCCCGCCCCGATTGGTGCATTAGCCGCCAGCGCGCTTGGGGTCTCCCCATCCCAGCCTTCATGACCCAAGACGGCAAGGTGTTGCTCACCCCGGCCAGCGTGCGCGCCGTCGCCGCAAAGATCCGCGAAAACGGGTCGGATATGTGGTTCTCGCGCTCGCCGGCCGAGCTCCTCGCCGGCTACGACGCGAAGACCGACCCACACGCGCCCGACTGGATGAAGAGCGGCACCCAAGAGCTCTTCAAGGGCAACGACATCTTCGATGTCTGGTTCGAGTCGGGCTCGTCGTGGAACGCCGTGCTGCGCCAGCGACAGATCGGGTATCCAGCCGCGCTCTACCTGGAGGGGTCAGACCAGCATCGCGGCTGGTTCCAAACTTCGTTGCTCCCAGCGCTCGGCGCCACGGGCCGCCCGCCCTTCCAGGCCCTGCTCACACATGGCTTCATGGTGGATGGCTCCGGCCACAAGATGAGCAAGTCGGCCGGCAACGCGCTCGAGGTCGACAAGTTGCTCGCGCAGTTCGGCGCCGACATCTGCCGCTGGTGGGTGTCGAGCCTGAACTACGCACACGACATCAAAGTCGATCTCGAGTACTTCAAGGCGGCGAGTGAAGAGTATCGCAAGGTACGCAACACCCTACGCTTCTTGCTCGCAAACCTCGACGGCTTCGACCCAGCGCATCGCCTACCGGTCGGCGATGCCGACATGCACAGCATCGACGCTTGGGCGCTTCAGGAGCTCGACGCGCTGATCACAGCGGTCCAGGACGGCTACGACACCTATCAGTTCAAGAAGGTGCGTGAAGCAGTCTTCAACTTCTGCAATGACACCCTCTCGGCGGTCTATCTGGCCGCAATCAAGGACCGTCTCTACTGCGAAGCCAAAGACTCACCGAAGCGTCGCCGCACGCAGACCGTGATCTACGACATCGTCGACGCATTGGTACGCATCCTCGCGCCAATTCTGGTCCATACGGCCGACGAGGCTTACCTCGAGCTCATCCGCATGCCGACCGAACACGCGACCGCGTGTGTCCACACCTTGGTGCTGCCCGAACCACTCGGCTGGCAACGCAATACCGGATGGGACGATGTGATGGCGTTGCGGCATCGCGCGATGAAGGCGCTCGAAGACGCCAAGGCAGGCATCGGGATTGCCAACCCGCTCGACGCTGGCATCACCGTCAAGCTGCCCGCTAAAGCGCATGCGATTCTGGCGCCCTATGGCGCGGAGCTCGCCGATCTTTGCGGTGTCAGCCGCTTCACTCTCGTGGCGTACAATGGCGAGGAGCACATCGGTATCGACGACTTACGCAACGAGCCGCGTTGCCAGCGTTCCTGGAAACGGGACGGTACGGTCAAGCAACGCTCCGACGGCGGTTTGCTCTCGCAGCGCGACGCTGAGGTCCTCGGACTGCAATGAAGCGCTTACTCGCCATCGCTCTTTTGGCCTCCGCGTGTGCCGAGAAACCCAAGCCCATCGAGCAGCCGGTCGCCGATCCCACGCCTCAGCCAGTCACGGCGCCACCCTTCAAGGTGGGCAAGAAGAGCCTGCTGTTCGCCCAGGCACAGTTCGAATGGGTCGAAGAGAATGGCGAGCGACGCGCCAAGCCCGGCGCCGCAAAGCTCGTCGTACTCACGCGCGGCGAAGGAGGCTTCAAGAAGCGCGTCGTCGAAGATGCGGAGAGTCGCGTGTTTCACAAGGCGGCCTGCGTCGACGGTGGCGTCCTTACCATCGGCGCGACCGAGGCGAAGCTCAAGCTTTGGGCGCCCGACCTCGCGACGAGCCAGACACTCTGGACCGTGAGCTTCGGTGGCAAGTGGGATCGCCTGCGCGACTTCGAGTTCGTGGACGCGGACAACCTCGCCATCGCAACGCACGATCAGGGCGTCGTCGCTCTACTCACGCGGACGAATGAAGGCTGGGTCGCCAAGGAGCTGTCCCGCAAGGCCGACACCTTCGTGCACGAAATCGAGGTTGGCGACGTCGACCGCGACGGCAAGACCGAGATCTACGCCACCCCTTCCGACCCCAACAAGGTGAAGACCTCGCAAGGCGGTAGCATCGTGACCTTCACGCCCCCCGACTGGACGATGAGCCAGGTCGCGGCGTTCCAAGGAAGCCATGCAAAGGAGATCTTGGTGGCCGACATCGACAGCGAGGCACCAGGCGTCGAGCTTTATGCCGCCGTCGAGGCCGAGCTCGCGCCAACTGCTGGCGGACCGACCCAGCCTGTCGAGATCCGCCAGTACGTGAAGGGCGCCGCCGGGCGCTGGATCATGAAGCCAATCGCCAAGCTCGAGCGCGCCATTCAAGCGCGCGTCTTGCTCGCCGCAGATTTGTCGCGACAGGGTCATCCCGATCTCGTGGTCACCACCATGAAGGATGGTATCTGGCGTTTGATCCCGACGGCGACGGGGCCCTGGAACACGTTCCAGATCGACGCGGAGTCGACAGGCTTCGAACACGCGGCGCAAGCCTACGACACCGACAGCGACGGTCTCGCCGAGCTGTACGTCGCTGCGGACGACCAGGACGAGATCCGCAGCTACGTCTGGAACGGCGAGACCCTGCAACGAACGACCATCGCGACGCTCGAGAAGAGTGACATCACCTGGTCGATCATGGGCTGCGGCCGCGAGTACTGAAGTCAGTGGAAAGCGCGAGCAGGCCTTGCCTGCGGCCTTGTCTCACATTTTTGACGAAACGTGTTGGCGACCCCTGCGATAACGGCCGCCAGTAGTACTCTCAAGTTTCACCCACCAAACCACCATACAGTCCGTACCCACGAGTTAGATGTCATGTTGAACATCCAGAGCCGCCGTGTATCCGAAAAATCCCGTGTCATTGTCTCGCCTATGCTCGTCGCCGTCGCCGAGATGAAAAAGGCGGGCATCTTCGACGCCAACCGCATCGCCTCCGTGAGCGCCATCAACGTGCTCGAGCAGCCCGTCAGCGTGCTCAAGGGCATCGGTCCGGGTGGCGCGCAAGCGCTCGCGTCGCTACAAATCGTCTCGCTGCTCGACCTCGTCAAGAATCATCCGACGACGCTCGTCGGCCTCGAACCGAACGTCGCGCGAGTCGCGAACGCGGCGCGCAACGTCATGGTTCGCGCGCTCGAGCGCAACGGCATCTCGGTCGAGGTGCGTCCAAACCCCGGTATGGGCCACACGACGCTGGCCGTCTTTGTCGACCCGGTGACCGGCATTAGCTACAGCCGCTAACGCGCTACGCTCCGCGAGCATGGCAAGCCAGAGCCGCAGTCGTCGCATCGTCGGTATCATCGCGGCGCCAGGTGCACCGCACGCCTCCGCTTTGGCGGCCGCGTTGCGGAAGCTTGGCGCCGAGCCGCGGCTCGTCGCCGTGGGCCATTCGCAAGCGCCCGCCACGATGAGCCTCGGAAGCGACGCCTTCGCGATGGAATTCCGCGCGGCCTACGTCGACGTCTTGCCACTCGCAATGCCCCGCGCTTTCCTCGCCGACGGAAGCTATCATCTGCACCACGATTGGCAGCGCGACTGGATGGAGGCGCTCGGGCGGCGCGCACTCCTCGAGGCGACTTTCGACGATCTCGAGCGCGGCGGCGTCACTCTTGTGAGCTCGCCGCTCTCCGCGACAGCGTACAACAAGCCCACCCAGCTCACAGCCCTTTCGCGCGCCGGCCTCCCAGTGCCGGAGTTCGTGATCACCAACGACGCAAAGACCGCGCGCGCGTTCTTAAGGGGTCACAAAGACGCGGTGATGAAGCCCGCGATCGGGGGTGGCTACTGTGTCGGGATCAGAGCGGCGCAGGTGAACGACGAGACGTTGCGACGCGCCCCAGCGATCTTCCAGAAGCGTGTCCGCGGCGACGACATCCGCGTGACCGCGGTGCGTGGCGAGGTCCTCTCCGCGGTCCGTATCGTCAATGATGCGGCCGACACCAAGCTGCCCGACTTCCGGGCGCAGCGCGCCTATCAGGAAGGGCGCGCGCGTTACGAGCCCGTACCCGTCAACGCGAAGCTCACGAAGCTATGCACGCGCATCCTCGAGGTGTGCGGTATGCATTTCGGCGCTATGGACTTCAAGCGCGACGAAAAGGGCAAGCTCCACCTGCTCGAGTGCAACGTGCAACCCGGATGGCTCGCCATCGAGGCGGCAACGGGTGCCCCGGTGAGCGAGGGACTCGCCCGCTATCTGCTCGCGCTTTGACTGAGCGCGCGGAGGCCTCTAGGTCTTAGCAACCTCCGGCCCCGTCATACCGATAACGCGTATAGAGTTGTGACGATACGGGGACGTGTATGCAGCCCATCACGGTGCGCTTGACGGTTCATGAGCTCAACGCGCTCCCCGGTCACGGCAACGTCCGCGATCCAGTCGACTTCCCAGCCTCAGCGGTCGCGGTGGATGCTTTCGTGCCGCGCACCGCCTATTGCATCGGGGCGGGCCCCAACAAGAGCAACATGACTCGACAGTTCTGGATGGACCCGAGCCACGCCGCGGCATTCGATGCCGCCTTGCGCGCCGCCATGTGCGACAACTACACGGTCAGCCTTGTCTGACCAGCGGACCGACTTGGTGCTCTAGTCGTTCGGTGCTTGCGTTAGGTCACGGCCGTAGTTCCGCATCGAAAGCTCGGTGAGCTTGCCGGTGCGGCGCATGTCCGCCAAAGCGTCGTTGACCGCGCGCAGCATGTCTTCGTCGTCGACTGTCGGGCTACGGTCGGTAGCGACCGCGAGCTGCTCGGCAAACGAGGCGCGCTCGAAACGGGTGATGCCAGCGCCAGCGTCGTCGATGGTGGTCTGCGACGACATCATCACCTGCGCGATCGATGGGGTGTTGACCAAGGTGTCGATGCAATCGGTGTCCGTGTCTAGGATGACGAGGCCCATCGATGCAGGCGGAGGTTCGTAGATGCTGGAAGCCGAAAGACTCAGACGTCCCGAAAGATAGTCCTCATAGGTGGTACCCGAGCCGACGCAGATGGTGCGGCCCGCAAGCTGAGCCGACGTGGTGATACCACTCCCGCTCACGGCGCCGAAATAGGCCGGCACATAGTAGTAGGGAGTCGAGAAATTGAGCACCGACAGGCGCTGGTTCGTGATCGTCACCGACCCAACCGACACGTCCCAGTCCTCGAGCCATCCGCCCGCGATGACGTCATCGAAGGGGGGCGTCACGAAGGTCACCGACACGCCAAGGTAGGCGCCGATGGCGCGGGCGACGTCGATGTCGAAACCAAACCACTCGCCGTCGATGAGCTCGGACTGCGGCGGATAGGCCGCGTCGGTCGAGACCCGGAGCTCACCGCGTCGTAAGACATCGGCCAGCACGCCATAGGGCTCGTCTTCGGCACAGCCCGCCGAGAGCAACATCAAGATCCCGATCAGTCGCCGCATGGTCCAACCCTCACGCAATCGAAGACATCGGTCTCGACGAAGGCGCTGCCACGCACTTCGAAGGCGGCAACGCGATCGCGGACGTTACCATCAGCATCATAGTCAACGGGGCCCGACGCGCCAGTGTAGTCGATGGCCGAGCCAGCGGCGATGACGGAGACGGCCGAGCGAAGGCCCTCTTCGCCCGCACCCACCGGCACGGCGCCGCCGGACCTCTCGCTGGTGCGCCCCAGAGCGTCGCGCATCGAAGCGGCTCCCGTCTCGGCGATTAACGCCGCCAGCATCAACGTGACTGCGTTGTCGTAGTAGGTTGCGGCGAGCGCCGGGGGCGCAAATCCGTATGCCCGGGTGAAGTCCCTGGCGAAGACATCGCCAGGCGCTCCGTCGGTGCCGATGAACGAAACCCCCCGCGCGCCCTCGGCGATGCTACCGAGTTGGTAGAGGGACCCGCTCTGACGGAAGCGATAGAAGTGAAGCACTGGGACCACCGATGCCGTGGCGTCGTAGGTGGCGACGAAGGCGGCGTGGGTCGCGGCGTGACTTGCGACGATGATCACGTCCGGCTCTCCGTCGGCCTCGGAGCTACCACCGTCAATGGCCTCGGTGGAGCCGTCGAGGAGGCGCGAAACATCGCGGCCATAGTCGACGCGGTTGGGGTCGCCGGGACGGTGCATGATCTGCTCGACCACGAAGACACCAGGAGCCACCGCGACGCCATCTCCCGCGAGCAATGCAGCCGTTATCGCGTCGCTCGCCTCGCGGCCAAACGGATCGTCGGCGGCATAGACCGCAGCCTTGCGAAGCCCGTCGCGGTTCACGTCCCCGAGCGACGCGGCCAAACGGCCCATCACGACCGCCATTGCGGTCGTATCGGCCACCGTACGGAACAACCAGTTGCCCGAATCGCGCCGCACCTCTTGCTCGATCGGGTCGCTGCTCACGAAATCAGGTATCGATAGCTCAGTGCTCGTGCAGCCCGAGCACTGCACGGGAAGCTCCGCAACACCGCCGTAGACGAGCGAAAGCGCGGCGCGAGCCGTATCGGTGCTATCGGTAATGAGCGCGATGGCGCCCTCGTCACGGGCGAGCAGGCGCGCCTCTTCGGCGGCGACGCTCGTGAGCCCCTGAGAGTCGCGGATGCGCAACACGAAACGCGTGCGCAGCCTGCCTTCGGCGGCGAGAGCATCGTTCATCTGGGCCGCCGCGAGGTCCATGGCTTGTGTCCAGCCGGTATCCGCTTCTGCGCTCGTCTGATCGACAACGACGCCGATGACGGCGCCGTCGCGCACCACGTCGTCGGTGCACGAGGCGAGGACCGCAACCCAAACCAATATCGAAACACCGCGCATGTCTCGGCTCCTTAGAAGGTCTGCGACAAGCGCAGAAAGAGCTGTCGCCCGAGGTTAGGCAAGTCGAAGCCACCGTGGCCGGGCTGCGAAAAGGCGTTGTCAGTCACGTTGTGAATCGCGGCCGTAAGCTGCGTGGGTCGCGCTTCACCGAGAAACGCCAGGTTCATCGACGTCGCGGCAACGTCGAGCGTCGCGTAGGACGCAAGCAAGTAGCTGTCCCGCGCATTGAGCAGCGTGTTGCTCGACGATGAGCCGCGCACACCAACGATGCGGCCGGTGACGGCGAGCGCGGCATAAACCTCGGGCAGACGCAGAGTGGAGCCCGCATAGATCGTGTACGACGGAAACTCGGCAGGAGCCGCGTTACCGAAGAGGCCTCCGGTGTTGGTGTCGTCGTTGGCGAGGAACTGCCCGCTGAAGCTGCCAAAGGCGAGGAGCCTCGCCGAGCTGACGCGGGCGCCAAGCTCTGCACCCCAGAAGTCACGACTGCCCAGGTTACGCGCCGCGAAGCTCGACGATACTTGCGTGAGCTCAATGGGGCGACTGATGTCCTGATAGTACAGCGAACCATCGATGACGAGGGTATCGGTAACCGCGAGCGTCGTCGCCCACTCGATACTACGGGCGGATTGCGGCTGGATCGCAGGCAGTCCGGGCAGCGCCGTCGAGCCGACGACGTTGTATGCGGAGCCGAAGCCTGGTTGCGCGAACAGCTGGACACCCGAGGGCGTCTGGAAAGCGCGGCCAGCGATGATCTTGCTGATGAGGTGGGCTCCGAAGGTGTACGCAAGCCCCGCGCGCCAACTCACCTGGGTATCGAACAGGTTCGGATCGTCGACGCGAAGATTACCGAGCACGTAGAGATTGGGGAGCGCGCCGATGGGGTTGCCACCCAGCTGCGCGAAGACACCGAGGTCGGAGAGAGTCCGATTGCGCGGCGTCGCTGCATCGATGCGATCGCGCTCGAATCCCGCCGGACGCATCAGCAGCGGGACTTCGTAGATCTGCGTGAAGTAGAGGATGCCCTCGCGGTCATGCGTGTAGTCGGCACCGACTTTGAGCTCGAGGTCGAACGGGAGTCGCGTCTCGACGGCGGCTGCGAAGTCGAAGGCGGTGTAAGAGAAGTTGCGTCTGTAGCTGAAGTTCACGCTGTCGTTGGCGAACAAGAGCTCGTTGCCGGTGGGGGCGCCGTGACTCCAACCCGCGCTCGCCGAAATCGTGGTGCTGGCGCCAACCTGTTGCACATACGAAAGGCTCGCCCAGTTGTTCGCGATGGCGGTGCGACTTGCGTGTGTGAATACCGAACCTGGCTGCAGCTCGGCCACGGAGTCGACGACCTGACGACCACCTTGTGCCGAGAAGTCGGCCTCGCCGAGCTTTAGCCTGCTCGCAACGAAGAACGATTGGGGGCGTGCGACGTCGTCGCGCGTTTCACTGTCGAAGAAGGTCGAATACGCAGGCAGCTCGGGGTTCTGCGCGGGGAACGTTCGGCGCAACGATAGGCCCGAGCGGTCGATGCGGTCCGCTGAAGCAGCCGCCATGACGCTGAAGCCTTCACTCGCGTACGAAAGACGCAGGGCGCCTCCGTAGCCACCCCGCCCATTGATGAAGTGACCGCGGCCGGCGAGCTCGGCCCCCAAGCCTTGCTCTGGTGTCCGCGTAATCACGTTGACCGTCGCAAGGAAGGCGTTGGCTCCGTAGAGAGCGGAGAGCGGCCCCTTGGCGATCTCGATGCGCTCCACGGTTTCGATGGGAATGTATTCGGGCCCGAGAAACGCGGTGAGGTCGGGGCGGAAGTTGACTTGCACGCCGTTGATCATGATGCGGACGATTCGTGAGCCGGCGCGCAGACCGCCGCTCACACCACGCACGCTCAGCGACGGAATCACCAGGTCGTCGACCACGTAAAGCCCGGGCGTGTTCGAAAGCACCTCGGCGACGCTACGCCAACCGTAGCGCAAGATGTCCTCGCGTTCCCAGGTAACGATGTTTGCGGGCGACAGCGCGCGCGACTGCTCGCGACCGGTCCCGGTCACCACGGGTGCGTTGAGCAGCAGCTCAACGTCCAGCGACGTCGCGCCCTCGATGGGCTCAAGAGCGCCATCATCCGCTATCGCGGCGACGCCGTCTTGTGCCGCAGGGGACTTGGCTTCAAGCTCGGGACTCGCCGCGCGGGACACGCTCGCGAAGAACGTGCAGCACAGCGCCATGCGAAAACGCATGACGAAACTCCTGGCGCGCTCGCGAGCCCTCCCCCAGCCGAACGCGACGGCAGCTCGTACCGGATCAGCCAATTACGAATAAACGAAGTCTGCGCCTTGATGGCGCAGACTTCACCGGACCGCTCTCGCCCACGTCCTCGAGCACATGCGACGGAGACAAGCGCACGCGCATGCCGAGTTGCCGTCCGTCATAAAAGATGCGCCCGCCACGCGCCGGGCCGACCGCTTCGGCGGGCATCTCACGCGTCAGCCGATCGCGGCTCACAGCGTCGGAAAACGTCCTGGTGGCGGGCAGGTCCGCGCGCCAGCCAGGTATCCAGCGCGCTTTCGCCGGGTCGCCCACGATTTCACGAAAGCGTAGGTGAAGCCGCCGCGAGCGCACCGGGTCCAGCGCAAGACGACCAGGCGTCGTCGAACTGACCGCTTGAGCGCACGCCAATGCGAGCGCCGCACGCGTCACTTGAATGTATTTCGCGGGGATCGGGTCTTCCTCGTCTGTGAGATTCAGCACGAATCCACTTTTCGCGAGATAAACGTCTTTGTCCGCAAAGTGCAGAACGCGATCGCGTTGGGCTCGCCGCGCGGCGTGGCCCAAGGGGATGACCTTCCGGTCGAGCTCGCCCCAGATCCAGCCCGTCAACGGTAGGATGTACTCACGGTCGGCGAGCAGGTCAGGCAACTCTGCAACGTAAGCTTCTTTGTCGATGACGTCAGAGCGCCACCACGCGCGCGCCGGCTGCTCGCGGCGCGCTTTGGCGATGACCTCGAACGCCGCGACCTCGTCGTTCGACGATGCCCCGTTCATGACGAGCGCGCGATGCGGCAAGAGGGCGTAGTCGCCGGCGGTCATCGGGCGGGCACCTGTGATGGGCAGCAGCATGTGCGCGCCGCGGAGGAACTCTTCGCGATCGCGGACCAGCGTCACGCCTTCTGGGGGGGTGACCTCACGCTTGTCGTACGCGCGCACCGTATAGCCGCGGCTCGCGAAGTATTCGGCGGTCGGGCGTCCGAGCTTACCGAGTCCCATGATCGACACCTCGCGCGGCACGTCGATGCCGCAGCGTCGCAGGTGGGAACGCTTGCGCGTCGCCTCGCTGTAGAGAGAGATGGCATCCAGGACCATCTCATTGTCGATCTTGAGCGGCGCCGTTGCGACGTCGACGAGTGGGAAAGAAAGCAGCGCGAGGTCCTCTGCGCGCCGGATGCCGCGCGTGGTTTGCTCGACCGCCGTGACTCGCGGCAACAAGTCAGAGAACTCGCGGTGCAGCAAGTCGACGATGTGCCCGCCCTCGTCGAGGACGAGGAGCTTCTCGGGTGCTCGCCCCGCGGCCACTGCATCGCGATAGCGGACGATCTCATCGCGCACCGTGCGCTCCATGAGTGCGTCGTGATGTTCGACGGCCGATTGGTCGAGCTGCACGGATGGAACGCGCGCACCCCGGTCGACCAGCGTGCGCGCTGCGCCGAAACAGGTCGAATACGACTTACCAATGACCGTCATGTGACGGTAGGCAAGGCCCTTCGAGGCAAGCGTGTCGAGCATACCAACGGTCGAGACGAAGAGATGCTGCACGCCAATCAGCGCGTGGCCCGCGAAGTGATCGTCGGGAAAGTCCGCGAGGGCCTCTCGCACGAGCGGCATGTCGGGTGGCTCGATCGGGGCCGCTCGTTGTAGCGAGGCTTCCGGCGAGAAGACGCGCAGTGCTTCTTCGAGCGCGCGGCCACACTGCAATCGGAGCGCGGGTGAGTCGGCGAAACGCGTAACCACACCGCGCGGCAGACCGGCGTGAATCTCGGGAACGAGCAGGCGGAAGAACTCCGGCTCCCTGGTGATCATGCTGGCCTCGCGCGCCGGCCGCGAGCTGGATGAGAGCGCAAGCGAATCGAGCGGCGGCAAAACGCCCGCTGCCGACGTCGTTAGGTCGTAGGCCCGCGGACCATGCTTGCGCTGCAGTCCATAGCCGCGAAACGCGACGTGTGCGACGCCGTAAACATCCATCAGACCGCTCGCATCACCCAGGTGTCGTCCGCCGTCGTGACCGCAAGGTTCGGCACCCGCGCGCCTGCGTGCGCGAGCAAGGCTTCGACAGAGGCGACGCAATAGCGACGCTTGACGCGCCACATGAGCTTGGCCGCGTACAACTCCGCTAAAGCACGCACGATGCTGCGCCGCCGGCAATCGCTCTCGCGCGCCAGCAGGTCTTGCGTGAGGGTGTAGTCGATGAGCAAGCCACCTGGCGCGGGACGCCCGAACTGCGAGGCATACGCTGCGATGGTGGCTATGATGCGCGCGGTCGCCGAGCTCGACGCCTGCTCGTATTGGATGGCGATTCCGAACTGCCGCGCCACCGCGAGGTACTGGCGAAAGGCGAGGCGCGCGTCATTGCGCAAGAGATCGAAGTAGCGCTCGACGGGCGTCGCGAGCACCTGACTGCGCACCAGGGCTTGTACGTTTTCTGTCCAGACAGTCCGCATCACGCACTCGGCGTCGCCGAAGCTCGCTGGGGCTCCAAAGAGCTTCACGGTAAGCGCCCCGCGCCCTTTGGCGTCGCGACCTTTCGTGGCCGGGTAGAAGACGCGCACGGCACCATCGAGCAGCAGGTGGACGTGTTTAGCCTGTTCGCCGGCGCGAACGATCAGCGCGCCGGCCGGGCAATCGAGGAGCTGCGACCGCCGCAGGAGCGTCCGCACATCGTGCTCGTCGGCGTCACGCCAAATGGGATGTTGCAGCACACGTCGCTGCAGGAAGCCGTCCGCCATGCGAAGCTTTTCGGCAGCAGGGGTGACAAGTTGTCACTGTCCGAGTGCCGCTCTGGCTCTCGCGATGAGCTTGAGAACGTTGATCAATTGGGCCGGGGTAGCGAGTCGATGCGGCGCCAAGCTCACCGCCCGCCCGATCTTTACCGCGTAGGCAGAGACAGGCAGCGTCGCGAAGAGGTCTTCGTCGGTGCGGTCGTCGCCGGCGGCGAAGATGAAGTCGAGCTCGCCGAAGCGCTGCATGACGGTCTTGAGCGCGCGACCCTTGTTGACGCCGAGCGGTCGCACCTCGATGACCTTGTGCCCACGTACGACCTCGAGCGGTGACTTTGCGAAGGCCTCGTTGAGGTGATTCACGAGCTCACGCGCCTGCCAGCTCCCAAAGCCGGGCTCGACGTTACGATAGTGCCAGGCGAGACTTGCCGATTTTCTCTCGACGAAGGCTCCCTTCGATCGCAGCACGAAGTCATCGAGGATGGCGCGCACCGCGTCGCGCCATCCGAGATCGAGATCCGGGAAAAGGTGCTCCCACGCGGACGCGCCGGCAGCTCGGTACGACAAGCCATGTTCGGCGATGAGATGCACTGGGACGTCGGCGAAGAACTCGCCGAGCGAGGTATGCTCGCGGCCGCTCACGACCACGACCTCGAGGCCAGGGTCGATGCAGAGGGCGTTGAGCACCTCGAGCAGGCGCGGCGTGGGTCTTGCCTCCTCCGGGGTGCGTGCAAGCTCGACGAGCGTGCCATCGTAGTCGAGCGCGAGGACCGCACGGCGCGCTTTGGCACACCGGTCGACGCAGCCGCGGACCCATTCCCGCGACACGTAGGTCTTCGCCTCGCTGGTGCCGGCAAGGAAGTCATTGAGCTCGCTGGTCGCGGTGTCGAAAGCCGCCAGAAAGCGCCCGACCCACCAATGAACATCGGAGGTCGCAACCCGATGGCGTAAGCTTTTCATGCGGTGCGCGGCCTCATCGCTGGTCATCGTGAGCGCGCGCTCGATCGACGCCGCGGTCCCCTCGACGTCCCAAGGATTGTGCAGCAACGCTTCCCCAAAGCCGGACGCGGCGCCGGCGAACTCGGACAGCACCGCAACGCCGCTGTCGTCGAGCCGAGAGGCCACGTATTCTTTGATGACGAGGTTCATGCCGTCGCGCACCGGCGTCACCAGCATGACATCGGCGGCAAGGTACATCGCCGAGAGCTCTTCGGGGGACACCGAGCGATAGAGGTAGTGCACAGGCACGAGACCGTTCTGCTCGAGGGCGCCGTTCGCGGCCCCGACCATGCCCTCGACCTCTTCACGCAGCGCCTTGTACGCCGCAATGCCGTCACGGGACGGCACAGCGAGCTGGACGAGCACCGCCTTGTCGCGCCACTCGGGGCGGGTCTCGAGCAAGCACCGGAAGGCTCGGATCTTCAGCGGAATGCCCTTGGTGTAGTCGAGGCGGTCGACACCGAGCACGATCTTGCGGTGGCGGAACTCCTTGCGCAGCTCGTCGACACGGCGGGCTCGCTCGGGAGCGCTCGCAAGGCCTTGATGCATGGCGACGTCGACACCAAGAGGAAACACGCCAATGCGCGATGGCTGTCCGCTTTCGCGGGTCCCGTCGTCGTTGAACTCGAGACCGATGATGCGCCGGAAGCTCGACACCAGGTGGCGGGCGAAGTTGTAGGTGTGAACGCCGATGAGGTTCGCGCCAGCGAGGCCACGCAAGATCTCTTCTCGGCGCGGCAACATCCGAACAACTTCGGACGAAGGAAACGGAATGTGCAGAAAGAACCCAATCGGGACGTCGGGGAGTCGCTCGCGCAACATCGCCGGCAGCAGCAAGAGGTGGTAGTCGTGAACCCAGATACGGTCGCCGGGCTTGACCCGCGAAGCGATCACCTCGGCGAAACGCTCATTGACCCGACGGTATGCCTCGAAGTCACAGGCGTCGAAGGTGACGTGGTTGAGAAGATAGTGGAACAGCGGCCAGAGAACGTTGTTCGAATATCCCTCGTAGTGTCGCCTGGCGTCGTTAGCATCGACCTCCACGGCGACCAGGCGTTGTTTGGCCAGCTCGTTCTTGACGTCGCCTGGAACCGGGCCACCACCGAGGCTTCCGATCCACTCACCATCTCCCCCGTCGTGGACGGGCCCTAGACCCGCGATGAGGCCGCCGCTACTTCGAACGAGCGCCGGCTGACCGCTCTCCTGGCGCTTGATCGACACCGGTAGCCGGTTCGACACCAGCAATAGTCGACCCATGCACGAACCCTCCCCCGACGCAGGCTAACTATGATGTGTCGGCCAGAGCAACGCGGGGAGGTCTGCGTGCGATTGGCGCCAGCTTTTCGTCCAGGCATCAAGCGTGCGCCGGTCAGGTGCCTCGCGTACGCACGTTTGCTATCGCGGTGTTCACCGCGTCGTTCACCCAATCGGCGATCGACGGCCAAGGCTCCGCCTTCTCCTCGACCATCCAGCGCGCTTCACCTGGACTTTCCTCCCAGCGCTCGCGCGCGAGGAGCCGTACCAGGCGCTCCGCACACACCGATGGATCTTCCCAACGACGCTTCACCTGCCGCAGGAGCCACCCCATGAAGCCACGCCGCGCGCCGAGCTCGGTACGCACGACCCCCGGATGCACCACCAACACGTCGATCTCGGGGTGGGCCTTTGCCACCGTGCGCATCGCGACAGCCTGGCCGAGCTTGGTGTCGCAATAGGTACGGATACCGGAGAAGTCATCGCCGCGCGCGGTACGGTCGGCGTCGAATCGACCCTTCACCATGAGGCCCGCGCCGATGACCATGATGCGCTTGATCACACCTGCCCGCAAAAGCGGATCTTGCAGAACAAGTGGTGCCACCATGTTGACCATGTAGCTCATTTCATAACCGTCGACGTTGAGGACCCGCCGCGAAGGCCAGATGCCAGCGTTGTGGACCAGAACCGCCCCAGGGCGCACCGACTTCAGTAAGCGCTCGCCCAGCGATCGCGACGAAGCCAACGACGATAGGTCACCCGGGACCGCCTCGGCTGCCTTGCCTTGCTTGGCGAGGTCGCGAACGACCTCGCCCGTGGCGGTCAAGTCCCGACCAACGACGACCAATCGATAGGTCTTGGGCGCGGCCAGCGCGAGGGCCCTGCCGATGCCGCCGGTTGCCCCAGTAATGACCAAGTCCTGCATGCGAGGCCGGCAGCCTAGCAGCGTTTGACTGGCAACAGCCACGTGATACGACTGCCCGCCATGAGCCAGAGAGGCTTCGGCAAGACGGTTCTCGGGTGGTTCGTCGTCAACGAGGACGGCGATAAGGCGACCGACACGGACGCGTTGATCGCAAAGTACGCCGCGCAAGAGGTTCAGGCGCCGCCGGTCGAGCTCAAGGGGCCGCTCCCGCAGGTCGTGGACGGCACCGTCGACTTCCAGAAGGTGTACGCCGCCGCCGGCATCGACGACGAAGAGCGCAGCCGCGTCCAGAAGGCCCAGGAGCTTCTGCGCTCGCTGCCCGCCGAAACCCCAGCGCCGGTGAAGAAACAGATCGTCGAAGCGTCCTTGAAGGCCTTTGGCGTCCCAACCGACACGATCATCGAGTCGGCGGTCTCGGAGATCGAGGCCCTCGAGGCCTTCATCCGCGCCGGACAAGCCGACACCCAGAAGATCCTCTCCGACGGCACGACCCGCGTCGCCGACCTCGAGCGCGAGATCGCCGAGGTGAAGAAGGTCATGCAGCAGGCCGTGACCGACCAAGAGGTACGCACCGGCAAGGCGAACCACGAAAAGCTCGCGGTCCAGCAGGTCCTCGAGTTCTTCGGCGTCGACGCGGTCGCCAAGGTCGTCAACGAATCACCCAAGCTTCATCAGCCCAGCTCATAGTTTGTTTTGCCCGCCAGTGGCGGGATAGGAGAGCGAACCATGGCCAGCGCAAGCGCCTTCGCCCGTCTCGCCAACTTGTGGCGCGGTTTCGTCAGTCTGTGGATCTCGGACGTGGAGAAGAACCACCCGGAGATCGCCTACGAAAACGCCATCAATGGCATGGTCGAGAAGTACGCCGCCTTGAAGCGGGCTACTGCCGCGATCATCCGACGTCGCGAGGACATCGAGGAGCGCCACAAGAACGAGAGCAAAGAGCTCGCGCAGGTGAACCTCGACTTGAACACCGCGGTCGAAACCAGCCAGGACGACCTCGCCCTCGTGCTCATCCAGAAGAAGAATGCGCTCGAGGCCTCGATTGCCGAGCTGCAAGCCGAGCTCGGTGTCGCCGTGAAAGACGCCGACGGGGCCAAGGCCTCGCTCATGCAGGTGCAGGCCGAGATCAAGAAGCTCAAGGCCGAGAAGGACAACATGCTCGCCAAGATGCATTCGGCCCAGGCGCGCTTGCGTATCCAGGAGCAGCTCGAGGGCCTGTCGGTCGACGCCGAAGTGAAAGCGCTCGACAATGTCCGCGAGCACATCAAGAATCTCGCATCGGAAGCAAAGCTCGGTGCCGAGATCAGTGGGACATCACTCGATCAGCGCCTGTCGCAGCTGCGCCAGCAGAGCGGCGACGTGACCTCGCGCCAACAGCTCGAGCAGCTCAAGGCCGCCGCCGCCGCCAAGAAGGCCGGCACTCGGACCATGTAAATTAATTTCGCCGTTTTTTGCGACATCATCGGGAAAGCGAACGCTTCATGAAGCTCACTCCATTTGCCAAGCTCTTTGTCACTCTCATCGTCCTCTCGGTCGTCGGTTACACCGGCTACCATTACTTCGGCGCGGAGATCCGCTGCTGGTCGTCGCCCGAAAGCTGTAAGGGGACGCCTTCACCCAACGGTGGTCCGACCCCGAACGGCGACGCGAACCGCGTCGGCAAGGACGACTTCAACGGGCTCGCCAACGCTCCGGCCGATCCGTCGCGGAGCGCTCCGGTCGCGGCCGGCGCCAACATCACAGGCAACCGCTGGCAGAGGCCGCTGGTCGTCGGCATCAACACCTGGGCGGGTCACGCGCCCGGCGTCGTCGCAAACCTGGGTTTGGCCGCAGGTAACGTGAAGTCGATCTACAAGAAAAATTACAACCTCGACGTCGAGTTCAAGATCATCGACGACCCCGCGGCTAAGTTCGCGGCCTTTCAGGCAGGCCAGATCGACGTGATGTGGGACACGGTCGACTCCTGGGCCCGCGAGGCCTCCATCTTGGCCGAAAAGAGTGTGTCCGCGAAAGCGATCATCATGCAGGACTGGTCGCGCGGCGGTGACGGCGTGGTATCGCTCGCCTCGATCAAGAGCGTCGAAGACCTCGCCGGCAAGAAGATCGCCACCACCGAGTTCACCCCCTCGCACTGGCTGCTGCTCTACCTGCTCTCGCAGTCTGGGCTCACCCCAGAGCAGAAGAGTGGCATCGAGAAGAACTTGGTGATCACGCAAGATGCGCCAGCCGCCGCTGCGATGTTCAAGAGCGGCAAGGTCGACGCGGCCGTCACCTGGGAGCCCGACCTCTCCGGAGCGGTGGAGGCCCGCGGCGCCGAAGCACACATCCTGGTGTCCACAACCGCAGCAACCAACGTTATCGCGGACTGCTTGGTCGCCCGTCAAGAAGTGATCGACCAGTCCCCGGGCAGCATCGCCGCCTTCGTCGCTGGCTGGCTCGACGGCATCGACTACATGAAGCAGGACCCGTCGGGCTCGAACGCCGTCGTGGGTGACGCGCTCAAGCTCGACAACGACACGGTGTCCGGGATGCTCTCGGGGCTGAAGCTAACGCCCTTCGCCGACAATGCGCTGTTCTTCGGCTTGGGCGGCACCAAGGCGCACGCCGAGACGTTGTTCGATACGGCGTTCCGTATCTGGCGCAAGAAGGGCGTGGTGACTCGCGCGGTCAACGCTTCCGATTGGTTCGACTCGCGTTTCGTGGCCGCTTTGGCGGACAAGTACAAGACGCAAGCGCAAGTCGTCGAGAAGAGCCTGCCGGCCCGCAAGGTGTCGACCAAAGACACGCCGATCATCAACAAGACCCTGTCGATCAACTTCACGCCCGGCTCTGACGAGATCATGCCGGGCTCGCTCTTCACGCTCGACTCACTGGGCGAGACGATGGTGTCGTTCGGCAACACCTATCTTCGCGTCGAGGGCAACACGGACTCGACTGGCAACCGGCAATCGAACATCGCGCTCTCGCAGAAGCGCGCCGCCGCAGTGCAGGGTTACCTCGAGAAGACCTTCAACATCCCCAAAGAGCGATTCCAAACGCAGGGCCACGGCCCAGACAACCCAGTCGCCTCGAACACGACGGAGGCAGGTCGCCAGCTCAACCGGCGCACCGACATCAAGGTGATCTTGGCAACGCAGTAAGGGGGGCTTTGTCTGCCGGAGGCAGACGGAACCAGCGAAGCGAAGCAACCAGGCCCGAAAGGGCCGAGAGCGTGTCTTGCGACCCGCGACACGCCTCGAACTACTCCAGCGCGGGTTGTGAGATAAGCTCCACGTGGCCTACGACGCGTTCGCATTGCGCGCGCCATTGCCTAGGGCCTGGCGCACGCCGCTCGCTTTAGCGGCGCCGCTGCTCTTGCTCGGCGTCTGGTGCTTGCTCAGCTATACCGACATGGTTTCGTCGGCGTTCTTGCCGTCGCCGACGGAGGTGGTCCGGGGGCTTCTGCAGCTCTTTTTCGAGAAGCAGCTCGGGCTCGCGATCGCCACATCGACGAAGCGTATCGTCATCGCGTTCTTGCTCGCAGCCGCCGTCGCGCTCCCGTTGGGCGTGGCCATGGGCGCGTTCGAGCCGGTGAACCGCTTCTTCGACCCCGTGCTCGCCCCGCTCCGCTTCATGCCGATCTCGGCGTTCATTCCCTTGCTCATCGTTTGGTTCGGCATCGACGAGTCGCAGAAGATCGCCTTCTTGTTCCTCGGCGTTTTCGTCTACCTGCTCCCCGTCGTGGTCACCGCCATCCGAGCGGTACCGCAGGAATACGTCGACACGGCGTACACCCTCGGAGCCACGCGTTGGCAGGTGATAAGGACAGTGCTTTTGCCGTCCGCTTTCCCGGAGATTGTCGACTCGTTCCGCGTCATGAACGCCATTGCGTGGACCTACGTGATCCTCGCCGAAGCGGTGAACCCCGGGACCTCTCTGGGTTATCTCATCCAGCTCGCCTATTCGCATTCCAAGCCCGAATGGAGCTTCGCGGGACTCGTGGTCATCGGTGGCGTCGGCTTGCTCACTGACGCGGTGCTACGCGGCTTGTCCGCGGTGGTCTTCCGCTGGCGGGAGGACACCCGTGGCTGACGCGCTCAAAATCGACGTCAAGAACTTATCCATGTCGTACATGTCGCGTACGGGCGTACCCGTGCACGCAGTCGATGACATCTCGTTCGAGATCACGAACAAGCCGGGCGCCGGTGAGATCATCGTTTTCTTGGGCCCTTCCGGCTGCGGCAAATCTACGATCTTGAAGGCGCTCGCTGGCCTCGTCGCGCCCGTCAAAGGTAGCGTGCAGATCGACGGCAAGGTCGTCCAGGGGACGAGCCGCGATCGCGGTATGGTCTTCCAGCAGTACACGTCGTTTTCGTGGCTGACGGTCCGCGAAAACGTCGAGTACGGCATGCGTCTCGCGGGCGTCCCTGCCGAGGAGCGCAAGACCCGAGCGCTCGAGACGCTCGAGAAGGTCGGCCTCAAGGACTTCGCGACGCGTTATCCCAAGGAGCTCTCCGGCGGCATGAAACAACGTGTCGCGATAGCGCGCACGCTGGTGAACCGCCCGTCGCTCGTGCTGATGGACGAGCCCTTTGGCGCCTTGGACCCACAGACGCGCTGGGGGATGCAGTCGCTGCTCCTCGACATCTCGAAGACACTCGACAACACCATCGTCTTCGTCACTCACGACGTCGCAGAAGCGGTCTATCTCGCCGATAGCGTGTTCGTTCTTTCGGCGCGTCCCGCCAAGATCATCAAGCGCATGGACATGCCCCACTTCGCGACGCGCGACATGGCCTTGAAGTCGACCAAGGAGTTTCGCGACCTCGAGGCGGAGCTGCTGACGCTCTTGCACGGCCAAGGGAACGTGCGCGTGTCATGAGCGACGAAGACGATGAGAAACCTCCGTACTTCAAGTACGCTTTTGCGAACGTCTACAATCTGACGATGCTGGGAGGCTTCGCGAGCGCTGCGGTCCTCACCCAGAACTGGTGGCTAGGGATCGCTGGCGCCGGCGCCGAGGTCTTGTGGATGTTGTTCGCTCCGGATTCGAAGCTGCTGCGCCACGCCTGGTTCGACAAGCGACACAAGGAAGAGCTCGCGGCCAAAGAAAACGCCAAGTGGCAAGAGAAGCTTCGCCGCCTGTCACGTGACCACCACATGCGCGTCGCTCAGCTCCAAGCGAGGCGTCACAGGATCGTCGCTCTCGCGGGTGAAAATCAGGCGCTCACAACCAAGCTCCTCAAGGCGGAAGTCGCAAAGCTCGACACCTTGATGGATTCGTTCCTCGACTTGCTCATTTCGGTCGAGCGCTACGAAAGTCACTTGCAAGGCACGAACGTGGACAAGCTCGAGAAGCAGATTCGCGAGAACGAGCGCCAGGTCGAGAAGGCCGAAGGCACTGCGCGCGAGATGGCGCAGAAGAACCTCGGCATTCTCATGAAGCGGCGCGAGAAACTCGGCGAGATCATGACGTTCGTCGCACGCGCCCGCTCGCAGATGCAGCTCATCGAGAACACCTTCGACCTCCTTGCCGACCAGATCGTCACGATGCGCTCGCCGCAGGACCTCGACACCCAGCTCGACGAGCTCATGGATGGCGTCGAAGCGGTGAAGTCGACGGCGCGTGAGACAGAGCACCTCCTCGAAGCGGTGGCACGATGAACCCAGTCTGGGCAGATGAGCTGAAGCGTCGCTACTTGCGCGGGGAGTCCAGCCAGTTCGTCTTGCACGGCAACGTGCATGACCTGGTACTGCACGGCGGCAAGCTGCACGACATCGTCGACTACTTGGGGCGCGAGCTGCTCGCTCCATCCAAAGACGTGGTGCTCGAGTACAACCTTTCCTCGGGTGTGCGCTTCCTCAAGAAGGACGCACAGATCGACGGGCTCGAAGAGCTATTCCTCCCGCGCTCTCCCGACAAGGTGCTTCCAGCGCTCGAGAAGCTCCTGCTGACCACCAATCGTGTCGCGGTGATCGTGAGCTACGCCGAGATGGTAGCGCCCGCTGCCGACGTCTCCTTCTCTACCGAAGCAGACCGCCAGAGCGTCATCACGCTGCACCGCTGGTCGCTCTCGCCCATTCTCGAGAAGAGCGACAACGTCGTCGTGCTCCTCACCGAAAACCTCTCGGAGCTGCATGCCAAGCTCGTCGGTAACCCGCGAACCGCGGCGCTCGAGATCGGCATGCCCGACGAGGCAGCGCGCGCCGCAGTCATCGCCCATGTGTCGCCGTCGACCGACGCGACCTGGCGCCAGCGGCTCGCCGAGGTCACGGCGGGCCTGAAGGCCGTGCAGCTCAAGGCGCTGCTCGAGCCACATGGCGAGATGCCAGACGACCCCAAGGCCCTCGAGGCCCGTGAGAAGTACATCGTCACATTGCTCGGCGACGCGGCGAACGCCGCAGGGCGCGCCAAGAAGATGGCCCAGCTCACAGCGGGTATGAGCCACGATGAGATTCGCGAGCTCGTGGCGCCCGGCGCCACGGCCAAAGTGGACAACGACGAGCAAGAGCAACTGCTGCGCCTCATCTACAAGCGCAAGCGCGAGATCATCGAGCGGGAGTGTTTCGGCCTCATCGAGTTCGTACAGTCGAACCACGACTTCTCGGTGGTTGGCGGCATCGAAGAGGTCAAGCGCGAGCTGCTCGCGATCGCTTCGAATATGCGTCAGGGCAAGCGTGCCCGCTGCCCCATGGGTCTCTTGTTCACGGGCCCGATGGGCACTGGCAAGACCTTCGTCGCCGAGGCCTTTGTCCGCGAAACCGGTCTCACCGCCGTCAAGCTCGGCAACTTCCGTAGCAAATGGGTGGGCGCGACCGAAGGAAACCTGGACCGGGTTCTTTCGGTCATCCGCGCCATCGGCCAGATCATCGTCATCATCGACGAGGGCGATCGGTCGTTCGGAAGCGGCGAGGGAGAGAGCGACGGCGGGACTAGCTCACGCGTCATTGCTCGCATCAAAGAGTTCATGAGCGACACGTCGAATCGCGGCCGCGTCATGTTCATCCTCATGACCAACCGCCCCGACAAGCTCGACATCGACATCAAGCGTGCAGGCCGCCTCGACAAGAAGATCCCCTTCGTCTACCCGCAGGAGCCGTTGGAGGTCGAGGCGGTACTCGGGGCGCTACTCCGCAAGCATCGCATCACGCACACCCTGAAGCTGCCAAACCCCGCAGTGTCGACACCGCTGGTCGGGTACTCGAACGCCGAGATCGAGGCGGTCGTGCTCTTGGCGAACGAATACGCCGGAGACAAGCCCGTCGAGGAGAGTCACCTCGCGCAGGCACTGCGTGACTATCTCCCCAGCCGCGACGAAGCGATGCTCGAATACATGGAGTTGATCGCGGTCTTCGAGGCCTCGAATCGCAAGATGCTACCGAAGAAGTACGCAGAGATGAGCAACGACGCGCTGCAAGCGCGCCTGAACGAGCTGCGCCTTACGGTCGGCTCACGGAGATGACCATGGAGCTCAATCCAGAAGTTCACATCACCCCACTCGATGCCGAGCTGATTGCCAAAGGCCTGATGGCCGTGGCGCGCGCCGACGGAAAGCTTCTCGAGCGCGAGGCCATGATGATTCGAATGTTCTATGCGGACGCGGGCGATGGGGGCATCGCGAGCGTCGCGAATCTCGAGCGCGAGACCCCGATCGACCCGGCCATGCTGGCCCAGGGGATGGGCAAAGGAGAAGTCGCGACGGTCTTCTTGAAGAGCGCGTTTCTGGTCGCTTACGCGGACAACGAATGCGCCAAAGCCGAGCGCCAACTCATCGAGCGGTTCTCGGATGCGCTGGGCTATTCACGTGACCAGCTCCTGCTCATTGAGAACAGCGTGAAGGAGCACCTCTTGCAACAGCTCACCCACGTCAAGAACGTCGACGCCGTGGCCCAGGTGGCTCACGACCTCAAGCTGTGAACGGCGAATACGAGGTGGATAGGTCGATGCTGGATGCGCTCATCACAAGGGTGAGCGCGCTCGGCGTCGTCGTCGAGGAGAACCTCGTCGAGCCGGAAGGCGCTCGCTTCGTCGGCACCTTCACCGGCAACCTGCTGACGCTGTATCCGAAGTACGACAGCAACTTCGCTCTCTACTTCACCGTGGCGCACCTCTACGGTCACATGGTGCAGCTGGTACGCGACTCCGAGCGCACCAAGCGCGCCAACGCCATCTTGAGCATCGTGCTCGACCCGGCTGTCTACAAGAACAAGCGCGTGTTCACCGCCGCAGAAGTCCAGATGATCTACGATCACGAGCTCGAGGCAGCGGCAATAGGTCGCACCGTCATGGCGGACACAGGACCCGTCGATAACGAGCTCGACATGCAGTACGCGCGTATCTTCCTCGCGGATTTCCACTACCTCATCCATGTGCTCGAGACCGGCGAAGGCGGACCCGAGGCCTTCGCTCGCTTCCTGCGGCGTGAGCCCCGGCCATGGAACCCGATCCCAGCCGACCCGCTCCCGCTCGTCGGCGTCGGACATCTGAAGCGCGAGGCATCGACGACCGTCACGGTCGTTTGAGCAGGTAGCGCCGTCGCGACGAACGTGGTGGCATCACGCAATCGCCCCGAGGACGTGTGTCTTGAGCGCCTCAGCCAGTCAAAGCGCACAGCCGCAAACCTTCACCAGCTACCAAAGGCTGGTCGTTGCCGTGCTGGCCTTTCTTCAATTCACTGTCATCCTCGACTTCATGATTCTGTCGCCGCTCGGCGCCATGCTCATGCCCTCGCTTGGTATCACGCCGCAGCAGTTTGGCCTCGTCGTGTCCGCTTATGCATTCAGCGCAGGCGCGGCCGGGTTCGTCGCGGCTGGGTTCGCCGATAGTTTCGACCGCAAGAAGCTTCTGATGTTCTTCTACTGTGGCTTCATCATCGGAACCCTGTTCTGCGGCTTGGCGCCGACCTACGAGCTCCTGCTGGCCGCGCGTATCGTCACAGGCTGCTTTGGCGGAGTCGTAGGCTCGGCTGCCTTCGCGATCGTCACCGACGTCTTCCCTATGCAGCTGCGCGGCCGCGTGATGGGGATCATCCAGACCGCTTTCGCGGCAAGTCAGATTCTCGGCATACCAACGGGTCTGTTCCTCGCGGCCAAGTGGGACTGGCACGCGCCCTTCTTCCTTATCGTCGCCGTCGGTGCGCTGGCGGGTGTCGTCATCGCCGTAACGCTCGAGCCCATCGTTGGACACTTGAATAGCGCGACAGCGCGCAGCCCCGGACAGGCCTTTGGACATCTGGTCGCGACGGTTTCGAACCCCCTCTACCTTCAAGCCTTCGCGACCACGGCCCTTCTCGCGACCGGCGGTTTCATGTTGATGCCGTTCGGCAGCGCCTTTAGCGTACGAAACCTGCAGATCGGCCTCGAGCAGCTCCCGATGGTCTACTTGCTGACGGGGCTCGCGAGCATCGCGACGGGTCCAATCATCGGCCGCTTGAGCGACAAGCTGGGAAAGCTTCCGACCTTCGTCGCGGGGTCCGTCGTCACCGCGGCCGTGGTCATCTACTACACACACCTCGGGCCGACTCCCGTCGCGTCCGCGGTGCTCATCTTCACCGTCATGTTCGTGGGTATTCAGAGCCGCATGATCCCCTCGCAGGCTCTGATGTCGGGAATTCCGGCGCCTTCCGCGCGCGGCGCATTCATGGCGGTGAGCTCATGTGTACAGCAGCTCTCGGGCGGCATCGCAGCGGCCCTAGCGGGCTGGATCGTCATCGCGCCCGACCAGGGTCCGCTGCAGCGGTTCGACCTCTTGGGCTACGTCGTTGTAGCCGCGATCGCGATCACTGCGGTGATGATGGTCTTCATTGCGCGCCGCGTACCCGACGTTGCTTCGGTATCGTAGGTGGGCGGCAGCGCGGGGCTTGCCGGCGCTACTCGGCTCAGCGAACCAGGACCCCGCGTTGCTCCAGAAAAGCGCGAAGGTCAGCGAGCTGCGTGGCGGTCAGGTTCAGGAGCTTGAAGGCGATTCCTGGCGGCCGTTTGAAGTTCTGCTCGCTATCGAACTCGTTGACGCGGACCACTTCGGCGGTCAGCTCGAACGGCAGCTTTTCGTCGTCTGCGACGTCAGGCACCAGCGTGACCCGGGTGCCAATCGCAAGCTGATGCGCAGTCTCGAGAAAGACCCCCGACTCCGACACGTCGAGCACGGGGGCCGCCCAGAACGACTCCCCTGTGTCGTAGATGAAGTTCAACGAGCCGAAGCGATAGCGAGGTGCGCGTGGCTGCATGTGGGAGCGAGCCTGGCTCAAACCGGCCGCGTGCTCAAGACGTCTTGAATATCGATGAAACCGACAGGCGTGTGCCCGTCGTCAACCACTGGCAACTGATCAATCTTGTGCTCACGCATGATTCGTGCGGCCTCCGCGACGAGCTGCTCCGCTGTGACGGACTTCGGTGAGCGGATCATGACGCGCTCGATTGGTGCGTTGCCTTCGAAGTCTTCGGTCTCGAGCATGCGCCGGAGATCACCGTCGGTGAAGAAGCCAACGAGCTTGCCAGCACCATCGACGATCGACGCAGCGCCCGGACGGCCCGTCGTGCGGGTCATCACCTTGATCACCTCCCGCAACGACGCGGTTTGGCGGGCGATCGGATTGTCGGCGCCGGTGCGCATCACCTCGCGCACCTTCATGAGCTTACGGCCGAGCTGTCCACCGGGATGGAAGCGCGCGTACTCCTCGCGACCAAAGCCGCGGCAATTGAAGATGCTCATCGCGAGCGCGTCGCCCAGCACCATCATCGCAGTCGTGCTCGCCGTGGGCACAAGGCCCATCGGACATGCCTCGGCAACATCACCGATATCGAGGACGATGTCCGCATGTCGCGCGAGCGATGAGCCGGCATCGCCAGTCATGGCGACCAGCAACGAGCCGAGCGCCTTGACTGGCCGCACGATGCGGAGCAGCTCCTCGGACTCGCCGCTGTTCGACAACGCAAGAACGACATCGGTCTTCGTGAGTCGCCCGAGATCTCCGTGTGCCGCTTCGGCGGCATGGACGAAATGCGACGGCGTTCCCGTCGAGGCGAGGGTCGCCGAGATCTTCTGCCCAACCAGCCCGCTCTTTCCCAGGCCGGTCACGATCACGCTCCCGTTGCAATCCAGGATGCGGCGCGCAACCTGGGCGAGCTCGTCGCCAACGCGGCCGGCGAGCGCGCTCACTGCTTGGCCTTCGGCTTCGATGACCGCCCGAGCGTCTGCGATCACCTGCGCCGCGTCGAAGCCACGCGCACGCGCGTCGCTTGGCGAGCTGATGATCTCGGGTCTATTGCGGACGACTTTCAAACCGCGCGCCTTTCGCGTACCGCGTATACAGGTTTCAGCCGCACGTTGACAAACGGTCCCAGCCGGTCGATTTCATGCTTCGCCCCGCGCCGGATGCGGGCTCACCAGCGGCCAAGCCGCGTCATTCGGCCCACGGGGGGCCGGGCTACACGAGGACCTCATGAAGTTCTTCATCGACAGCGCCGAAGTGAAGGAGATCCGAGAAGCCCATGCCATGGGCGTGCTCGACGGAGTCACGACCAACCCCTCGCTGGTCGCCAAGAGCGGCCGTAACTTCACCGAGGTCATCAAGGAGATCTGCGACATCGTCGATGGCCCAGTGAGCGCCGAGGTCGTGGTCGTCGATGAAAAAGAGATGCTCGAGCAGGCCCGCACCTTGGCCAAGATCCACAAGAACGTGGTGGTCAAAGTGCCGCTCACGATCGCTGGCCTCAAGACGGTCAAGGCCCTCGCACCCGACGGCATCAAGTTCAATGTCACTCTCTGCTTCAGCGCCGCCCAGGCCATCCTGGCTGCCAAAGCGGGTGCGAGCTTCATTTCGCCCTTCATCGGCCGTTTGGACGATGTCGCCGAGGACGGTATGCAGCTCATCCACGACATCGTCGACATCTACCGGAACTACGGATTCAAGACAGAGGTTTTGGCGGCAAGCATCCGCTCCCCTCTGCACGTCGTGAAGTGTGCTCTGGCGGGCGCCCACGTCGCGACGATTCCGTTCAAGGTCATCGAACAACTGGTGAAGCACCCGCTGACCGACCAGGGTCTGAAGAGCTTCATGGCCGACTTCGAGAAGAACAAAGCGAACTTCAAGATTTGACGGCCGGTTAGCGCTCCTACGGGGTGCGAAAAACGTTTCGCTTGGCGAATCGCGTCAGGAACGTTACGCTACCGTCACGTTTAAAGCAGGTCGTCAGGCTAATCCTGACACACCCGCTCGCTAGGGCTCGCTGCTCTTCGGGGCAGCGCGGTTTGGGAGAACCGGTCCGAAGCGCGCGGCGTCGCAACGCAGGAGTCGTGGTCGAAATGCTTACCCCTGTGGTCGCCCCGCACGAGCGGACACAAGAGTCGCTCGCAGCAGAAACCGCTGGCCTCCCTGTCGCCCCAACCGACCCCGACAAAGTCGCGGTGCTGTTGAATCGCAACGCCCGTCGCGTCACCGATGCCCTCGCAAAGAAGCTCGGGCGGCTCGTCGGCACCGACAACCTTTATTATTCGCGCTCGCTCGAAGAGGCCGAGGCCTTCGCGCGCGAGATCGTCCAGCGTGGCTACGGCACCGTCGTCTGCGGCGGTGGCGACGGCACCTTCGTCCAGGCCATCAACATGGTGCAGCGCTACATCGACGAGGCCAATCAGTGGCGTGTCCAGCGCTACCTGCGCTTCGGCGAGAAGCAAACGCTGCTAGGCGAGCCGCGCTTTGCGTTCCTGCGCTTGGGCACCGGCAACGCCATCGGTCGTCTGGTCGGTGCCACACAGGCCGCCAAGGACCTTCGCCGCATCGTCGACTATCTGCCTCGCCGCACCCAGCCCATTCCTCTCATCCGCGAAGGTGACGACCGCTTTTTCTTCGCCGGCATCGGCTACGACTCGCAGCTCTTGAATGACTACAACTGGCTCAAGGCGCACACGCACAACAAGCTCTTGAAGCCCATCATGCACAGCGTCGCTGGCTACTTCGTGGCGCTCTTCGGGCGGACCATCCCGTCCATTATGGCGGATAACAAGACCGTCGAGTGCAAGGTCACCACGGTCGGCGAGGCCTACTACGTCGATCCCGCGCGCGGCGACTTCTCCGAGCGCATCGAGCCAGGCAGCACGCTCTTCGAGGGACCAGCAAGCTACATCGGGGCCGGTAGCACCCCGTATTACGGCTACGGTTTTCGTATCTTCCCGTTCGCCCGCATGATGCCGAACATGATGCAGCTGCGGGTCTCGAACATGGGACCGTTCCGCACGCTCGCAAACCTCCGCGGCCTTTGGGGTGGCACCCACCGCGACAGCAAGCGCATCTTCGACTTCCTGGGTACACATATCCGCGTCGAGCTCTCACGCGCGTTGCCGTTTCAACACTCCGGCGACGCGAGTGGCGAGCGTGACAAGCTCGACCTCGTGCTCGATCCGTCGCCGCTCCAGCTCGTCGATCTCAGCCGGGCTCGGCAGCTGGCGTAAGCGCGGCAATCAAACCAAGCTGTCTTGCAGGCATCAACGCTTAGCCTGCTCCATGCAGACGCACGGCAAGCGGGTTGGTGCCCACCTCGAGAACAGCGGGCGTCGTCGGCTGGGCCGAGAACGCCACGAACCGTACGGCGCCGTCGCTTTGGGCAAGCCACAGAAGCGGGCGAGGGTTGCTCGCGCCGAAGCGGCTGTCGGCTATCGCGTCGTTCGCTTCGGTCCAGGCTTCGCCCGCGCCACGCGGGTTGACCAAACCCAGAATGGCGGCGTCGATGCTCGCGTCCGTCGACCAGCCAGCGCTGACGAAAGACGTCCCCGGGCTGGCCTCGATGGTGTGGGTCACGGTCGCGCTCGCGATGCTCACCGAGGAGCCGCCAGCGTTACCGCCGACGCGATAGAAGTCGAGGCTTGCTGGCACCGCGGCAAGAACGGGCGCGAGCTCGCGCATGGCGGGACGGCGATCAGGTCCCAGGGGTTTGGCGTCGATCGCAGCGAAATCGATCGGCTCCTTGGGCATGTATTCGGCAATGTCATCGAACCCAGCGAGGCGCTTACCCGAGTCCCAGGCGTCGGGGCCTACGGGTAGCAAGGCTGCGTTCGCGAAGCGCTTGGGGGTATTCGTGCCGTCCCAGCCGAGCACCGCATCGAGCTCGCCGCTCTCGGTGGTGCCAAGGGCGCGCAAGGTGTTTCGCTCGACGTCGAAAGCGAAAATGTTCGCTTGCAGATCCCAGGCGTCGGTGAAGTTCATCAGCACGAGCTCGCGGGCCGAATCAAAGCCACCCGCGAAGCCCGCTGCCTTGATGAGGGCTCGCGCTGGCGCGCCGTGCAGAGCAACGCGCAGGTCATACGTGCTCTCGAGCGGCGGCATGGCGTGCATGGACTCGGTCGCGGCGCGCAACCATGCATCCGGGAGATCGATGGTCCGTTTGGTCGTGGCAAGCGGCGCGGAGGTTCTCTCGACATCTTTGCCCTGGAGCGTCGCCTGGCGCGTCGCCGCCCCTGGGCGGCTGCTCGAGCGCGCGCTGAACCGTTGCGGCGCTTTGATCGCATCGGCCACGCGGTCGCGCACTGGCGGAGTTGCAAAGTTGTCGGCGGGCAGAGCCAGCCCGGCTGTCCTTGCCGAGGCGCCCGCGTCGTTACGGCGCACCGCGCCAGGCGTGACCTCGCGCGTTGCTTCGGTCGTCCGCGTCGGCTGCTTCAAGCGGGTAGGCTTCATCGACGTCGCTCCTCGAGACGATGGGGCCACCAAGGCCGCATCTGGGCAGCGAGAGGTATCGCGAAGGCTCGGTCTTGGTTGCCGAACGGGAACCTGACCTTCCGGCAATCCTGTCTAGGGCGGGCCAAAGGGGGCCTCGCGTCACCAGGCCTTGTGCCGCAAGCAAGCGGGGGTCGGCACGACGCGGTGTCGGTCGTGGGCACGCTGACCACGTCGATCCCATCGGGTAGATTGGGCCGTTAACGATGGATGGCGTTGGCCCCAAACACGACCGGGTCGCGAGTATCACGGTCAGCGATTTTTTGAGGACGCCGCCCCCTCGGGTGCAGGCGAATGTCGACCCGCCCGTGCGGCCCAGCCTGCCCCGAGACGTGGCACCTGCCTCGACCCTGGCCGCCCTGCCGAGACCCTCGACCAGGGCCATGGGTGCGCTTGCGCTCAGTCGGCCGCTCAAGGCTGAGCCCGAAGGCGCCTATCTTCGTTACATCGCGCGCTTGCGAGCTGCCTTGGTCCGCGAGGGCTTGCCCACCCACGCGCCGCATGCCCGCGTCTATGTGAGCGGCGAAGTGCCCCCCGAGATAGAAGGACCTGGCGCCCACGGCCGTGTCGTGAGTCAGCTGATCGCTGGCGAGCACGGGCTTGCCCGGGGCGCCGAGCTGCATTTCATCCGCGAGCCCGAGACCCCCGATGAGCGTGCCTGGAGCGACGTTGCGCACCGCGGGGTGCGGGTTGCGCTCGAGGCACTGCAGCGCCGTCGCCTCGAGATCGAAAGGCTCATGGCGGTTGTCCCCGACGACGGTCGCGTGAGCCTCGTCAACATGTCCTGGGGCATCAGTCGTGCGGGTCTCGTCGAAAGATACGCAGCCGGTGACCTCGCGAGTGCGCCTGAGGACCTGCAGCAGCTCATCGCGGAGCACGCGATGACGCTCCCACACGCGCCCGCGGACATGGTGAAGACGCAAGCCGCGGTACGCTGGGTCGACGCGGGTTTCAGGGACCACCACGCGCTCATCGAGCGCGAGACGCAGCTCCTCGCCGCGGCTGTCCAGCGTGCTCGCGATCGGAACATCCTAGTTTTTGCGGCGGCTGGTAACGCTGGCGACGTGGCTGCGTCCCTGCGCGACACCGAGCGTGAGCTGGGTTTTGGGACCGGCATCGTGTTCGTCGCTGCAACAGACCTGAACGACCCCGACGTGGATCACGACGATGCACTCGCGTCCTTTTCGGGAGCGGGCGTCATCGCCGCCCCCGGCGTCGAGCTGCCATCGGAGTCCGTCCCCGACTCGGGTACGTCGTTTGCCACGCCCGTTACCGTCGGCGCCGTGGGACTGATGGTCGAGGCCAACCCCTCCCTTACAGCCCATGACCTCGCGCGTCTCATCACCGAGCCGGGGGCCCTTACCAACGCCATCGATCACGATGTCCGCGATGGCGGCGGCGCCATCGACCCCGTGCGCGCCGTACGCTTGGCGCGCCAGCTATCGACTGGGGCCCGCCACGCTATTTCACCAGCAGAGCCGGAGCTGAGCGTCGAGGAAACCAAACGCTCCCTCGATGAGCACGACAGCTTGCGGCAGGTTCGGTTCGTTCGCTGAGCGGATTCAGCCCGGGCGCCCCCGCTGCGCGACAGATCCGCTTGCTTGCAAGACATCGACGGCGCCAGAATGCGACCCCGTGAAGGACCTCGCGGAAGTCGATCGTCGACACAAGACCCTCACGAACCCCGCGCAGTCCGGCCCGTGGTTTGACCCGAGACGATGCGTCACGCAGGCCGTGACAAAGCTCGTCATTTGGAGATTTGGCGATGCACAGATCGTTGGTAGTTCTCTGCGCCCTCTCTGCCATTCGTTGCGCCGGTGACGACGGACGGCCTGGAAGCTCGTGCACGGTCACGCAAGACGGAGGCGGTCGCCGCATCGTCTGCGAGGATGGCTCGTCGGTAAACATCCCCGACGCAACAGACGGGGCGTCGTGTACGCTCGCCGGGAGCGTTCTCACCTGTCCCGATGGAAGCACGATTGACTTGCCATCGGATACGGCGTCGCAAACAGGCGACATCGCCGGAGAGGTCGCGCTCGTCGGCGAGACCAGCGGGGTGGTGACCGTGACACTCACGGGGCCGAGCTCACGGACGACCACCACGTCCGCGAACGGCGAATTCAGCTTCAGCAGCGTCCCGGTCGGGGCCTACGTCGTTCAGGCGACGAGCCCTGGACGAGGCAACATCGTCGTCACCAACGTGCTGGTGCTCCCCGGAGTGTACCGGCTGCCGACGCTCTACCTGGGCCGCGGCTCGCTGGTGACGGCGCGGCGTGATGGGGCTCTGGATTTCGTGGGGCCGGGCGCGACACACGCTGCCCTGGTCGTCCAGTCGCCCGCCTTCGACGGCACGTTTGAGATCTGGCGCGCGACCGTCGCAACGCGCGAAGTGACGCTGGTCGCCGAAGGTGTCGTCGGCGTCACGCAACTCGGCGACCCCGACTATCTTCTGTTCACGAACCGCGCGGGGGCCGTTGCAGAGCTTCTCCGCTTGTCGACAGGCGAGCGGAGGACGTTGGGGTCGAACGTGAGCGTATCGCTGTCGCTCGCACAACGCACCGGCGTGCCATTCGCCGTCTTGCTTCGCGAGGACAGCGCGGTCTCGACGTATTCAGCCACGTACCTCGACTACGCAACCCTCGAGCTTCGGCTCATCGACACCGGCCTGACGGCGCGGCCAGCCGCCACGGACGATGGCCGCTTCGTGACCTATATTCGCACGGACGAAGTCCGCTTGTGGGACCGCACGACGGGCACAGCGACGGACGTGTTGCCACCGTTCGTCGCCAGCGTGCGGTCGTTTCCTGGTCTGCCGGCGTTCGTGTACGCGTTCAACGACGGAAGCGCCGAGATCCTCACGCCGCCGGTCACCGGGACTGTCCTACTCGGCTCTGATGCGCTCGACTTCAGCCTGACACCGCAGAACGACTTGGTGTTCACGGAGATCTCGGGTGGTAACCGGACGCTGCGTCGCTACGACACATCGACGCAGGGCGTGTCGGTCATCGATGGCGACACCGTCGGCACCTATATATCGCGGGGAAATACGCTGCTCTACGCGCGTAACACGGCAACAAACCCAGAGGTTCGTGCGTTCGACCTCGCGGGCGGAACCAACGTCCTTGTTCGCGATAACGCATCGACGGGCTTTGAGCTCTCCGGTGATGGACGCTACGCCTTGGTCATCGAAGACGGCACGCAGACGCTCGAGATCTGTGACCTCACGAGCGCTGGGCCTTGCCTTACGTCCGCCGGAGTCGTCTCCCTAGTGACGCGCAGCGCAACCGTTGCTCCCGACGGCTCGAGCTTGTTCCTGCAACTCGTGACGACTGGCACCGAGACGGACTTCTTTATCCCTCTGACCGGCCCGAGCGTCGGAGCACTCCTTAGCACCGGGAGCACGAGCGCCGTCGCTTACGTGGGTTCGCGCCTCGCAGTGGTGAACGGCTCCGATTCGGGCCTTGCGGTTTACGAGCCCAACGGCGACGCGGTGGTGTCGATTGCAACGCGACCGGGTGGGTCGTGCATCGCGTCGAGCGCAATCTACTACGTCGATACACAGAATCGTCTGCGAACGATTGGCCCGACGGGCGCGTCCGTCATCGTCGACGGCTGGCTAACGCCAGATCAGCTGTCGTGCGGCGCTCACGGGGTCGTGTATCGCTCGACTGGCGGACCTGCGAACACGACGGCATCGGTGTATATCGCTCCGCCTCCATGAGCGCCGAAGCGCCCACCCAGGCGGCGTGGTGCACGACGGCTCGGGTGGGGCGAGCAGGAGAGATCCTGTATGATCGCAGGGGGTGTGAGACGCAGAGTGAGGCCCTTCCGCATGACGCGCGTCACTAGCCGCTCGAACGCTACGAAACTCGTCCTGAGTTTGCTTTGCCTCGTGCAAGCGGCATGTGGTGGAGCCGACAGCGGACCCGGCGATGCATCGGACGACGATACGCCAAGCCCGTCGGACTTCGTATGGCCACCGTACACCGTCAGCGACGGCTATGCTCACCTCGCCGTCGCGGGCTGGACGGTGCACCTCGGGCAAGCACTCGTCGAAGACAGGCGGCTCCTCGGCGCCGCGGTCGTCGAGCACCTGCAGGCGGACCTCGACGTCATCACCGACGCCCTGCCGCCGAGCGGGGTCGCGACATTGCGTGAGGTGCCCATCTGGGTCGAGCTAGCGCAGCCCGACTTCCCCGGGGGCGCCTACCATCCGTCAGCGGACTGGCTCACCGAGCACGGCTATCCGGCTGCCTGGGCACGCGGCATCATGCTCGGCAATGCCGCGAACTACCTCGATTGGACCCGCGTTCAGCCCGCCATCGTGCTCCACGAGCTCGCACACGCCTGGCACGACCAGCAACTTGGCTTCGACGACGTCGACGTCAAGCAAGTGTACGACCAAGCAGTGACGAGCGGCAGCTACGAGACGGTCTTCTACGCGGGCGGCGGCACGCGAGAGGCATACGCACTCACCAACGAGAGAGAATATTTCGCCGAGCTCAGCGAGGCTTGGTTTTGGCGCAATGACTTCACGCCCTTCGTCCGCTCAGAGCTGACGTCCTGGGACCCTCAGGGCGCGGCTCTCATGCAATCGAAGTGGCCGGCGCCTTGAGCCGAGCGCGTTATTGGAAGCAGACGCTCGCGTTCGTCACACAATAGCCAATATCGCAGCAATAGGGACGATTGCTTGGGCAGTTCGTCGTGATGCAAACGCCAGATTGGCACGACGCCGACTGATAGCAGCCGACACCCTCGCACGATGTGCCGTTCGGACGACTGGCACTTGCCGGACAGATGGTACCGCCATCGCACGTCGCGGCGAGCAAGCAGTCGCTTGCGGCGCGGCACTGCGTGCCAACAGCCACGCGGCTGTCTGGGCAATCTGGGTTGTTGCCAGGACAATAGTCGGCGTTGTCACACGCGCCCTGGCTTGCGCGACAGAGATTGCCGGACGCGTAGACATCCCCCGGACACGCAACGCCGCCATCGCACGTTTCTGCCGCGTCGCAGACGCCAGCCGAAGCGCGACAGACAAAGCCCGCAGGACGCCGTGTGTCCCCGCAGCCGGGTGAGGCGCCGTCGCAGTAATCGTCGAGGTCACAACCTCCAGCTGAGGCCCTACAAAGATTGCCACTCGCGAGGGTGTTCGCGGGGCAGTCGTCTCCGCCAGTGCAGACTTCTTGCGGATCGCACGCTCCAGCGGACGCCCGGCACACAAAGCCGACTGCGCGCTTCACATCGCCGGGACACGAGACGCTCACGCCATCGCAGGTCTCCGCGAGGTCGCATCCGCCAGCGGCCGCTCGGCATACAGCGCCGGCGCCCGAAATGACGTTGGCCGGGCAGTCAGGCGACGCGCCGGTGCAGACCTCGGCTGGGTCACATCCACCACTCGACGCGCGGCAGGTTGCGCCGCCCGCGTAGACGTCGCCGGGACATGCAGGCGATGCGCCGGTGCAGAACTCGACGAGGTCGCATGGGCCCGCAGCGCCGCGACACTGGGTGGACGGCGGGGCGAGGCTATCGGCTGGGCACGCAGGGCCACTACCCAGGCACACCTCGGCGACGTCGCAGACACCACTGCTTGCACGGCAAACCAAGCCGGTCGCGTAACCGTCGCTCGGACACACGGGCGACGCGCCCGTGCAAAGCTCGGCGGTATCGCACACACCGTTCGCGGCGCGGCACTCGGTGGCGCTATCGAGCAAGACGTTCGCGGGACACGTGGGCGCGTCCCCGGTACACGTCTCGGCGACGTCGCAGACGCCGGCGGCTGGCCGGCAGACCGATCCTTGCGCGACGAACGTGTCGGGCGGACACGTATCGCTCACGCCATCGCAAAGCTCTGCGACATCGCAGCCGCCAACGCTCGCTCGGCATAAGGTACCAGCCCCCTTGCTCGCGCACGGGCGAAGGTCGCTGCACGAAACCGAGCACACGTTTCCGGTGCAGCACTGTTCAGCGTCGGCACACAAGCGCGTGCGTACGCAACGGTTCTCGACGCACGCGGCCGTACCGCATGGCTCGGGCGCGCAGTTGTCGACGGTACAAGGCTCGGGGGTACAGCCGGTTTCGCGGTCAGCCTCGGGTGACGCGGGATCGCAACGACTGACGCCACAGACGCTGTCGTCGCGTTGCAAGACGCATCGACCGAGGTCACAGATCTCGCGCGTGCATTGCAGGCCATCGGCGCAATCGTCAGCGACCGTGCATTCGATGTCGCGCGCGACGCACCCTGTACCGGGGATGCAGCGCTCGTCGCTCTCGCAGGCCTGGTCATCCCGCCGTTGCAGGCATAAGCCGCTAACGCAGGCTCCCGCTGCGCAGGGGCTCATGGCCTCGCACTGCAGGTCGGACGAACACTCGCGCGGTGGACAAGCATCGGGCCGAAGCGCCGAGCAGAGGATGCTTACACATCGGCCGCCCTCGCACTGATCGCCCCCCGAGCAGCTTCGACCGTCGCAATCGCGCGTCATGAACACAGGTACGGTGACATCGGAGAAGGCACTAAAGACGAGACGCCGTTCTGCGCGGACCACTCCATCGAGCCAGAGCGTCGTAACAACCTCGTGCTGGCGCTCGGGCGCGATCTCAGGGAACTCGCCAACTGGGACCGGCGTGAGCAGCTCGTTGGTGACAGCCAGGTCGACTCCACGCGATACGCCGTCGAGACTCACGCTGATGCGATCGACCTCGTAGCCCGGCACGTAGTCGGTCGCGACAGCGACCAGCGTCACGAACGCGGTGCCGCTCGCGCACGCCTGCTGACATGCCCCACCGCAGCAGTACTGTCCCTCGGGACAGTTGGCGTCGGTGATGCACGGGGCGCCGGCGCTCTCGAAGATGGCGCAGGCGACGGCAACCCCACAGAGCAGCATCGCCGCCAAGGCCGCTATCCGAAGATGTCGCGTCGGTCGATTCATGAAGTCACCGTGGAGTCTACCAGAGCGGACGGTCGTTGCGTTGAGCGCGCACTAACGGGGCCCCCCAACGGAGTACTGGCACCTGGGAACGGTCGCGTTCGAGGCGCTTCAAGCGCCCTGGGTGCTACGCAGCAAGCGGTACAGCTGGTCGGCCGTGCGGGCGTGGACGGGTAACGTGCAGACCTCATGCGCGAAACAGCACGCCAGGAGCATATCGGCGATCGCGCGGCGCTCGGTCACCGGATGCTTGTCAAGAAGGCCACGTAGAGAGCTGCAGAGGTTCTCGTCGCGGACGTTGCCGACCTGCGTATCATGGATCAAGAGGGCGACTTTGCCGGTCCGTAGCTCGGTCGCAAGTCCCTCGGTCCCCGCGTCAAGCGCGCTTCGCAACAGCTCCGCCGCAGCCGGCGTCACGCGCGCCGACACCACAAGATTGTCGAGCGATAGGTCGGCCTGGGCCTTGAGCATGGCGCGCTCGGCTGCTGGCATCTCCCGTAGCATCGCTGCCGCGGACGCCACGTCCGACTGCGTGAGCGGCTCGCCCTTGCCGACCTGCGCCTCTTTGAGTTGTTCCAAGTGGAGAGACGCCGCGAGTGAGCATACCGTGGCCGCTAGCGCGCCGAGTGCAGCAGGAAAGAACCAGTTGCCCGGCTCGCTCATGAAGCCAGCGCCCGCTCCGACGAGAGGTGGAAGAGCCCAGAGGATGGCTGTTGCCTTCTTGCTGTTGTTGACGAGCCAGCGATTGGCTGGGTTCGCGCGACGTGCGAAGCGCTCCTTTGCGGCCAATTCGATCGCATCGTCGAGCTTGGTGATGTTGGAGAGGGCAGTCTGAAGGACGGTGGCGCGTTCCGGGATTACGGCCGGGAGCGCACTTGCGCTGGGCGGCTCCAGTATCGGCAAAGCGACGGGCGATACGCAGAATCCACCCCGAGTTTCCGCAACCTGGTTCATGCGCGTCTTATCGGCCCGGCGCCGCATGGGGGTGCCCTGGCGCCACCTGCCAATCGGTCAGGCGTGTCGCCGGGTGCACCAGCGGGCGCTACACCGCTGCAAGTCAGCGGCCCACGCGAACCGTATGCACATCACGTGTCGCGTGGCGCCGTTGTAGTTTGGCGCTCATCGCACGTTGATGAGCGCCGCATGACCTATTGCAGGGGCGGCATCTGCACGGGCACTGGCGCTGGCATTTGCACAGGCACCGCGGCGGGCACTTGCCCAGGCGCGAGCATCGCCGGCGTATCGAGCGAGAGGTGTGCGGTTTGTCGCGCCTGCTGTGCCATTTGCGCTCGCAACGCATCAGCGCGCCGCAGCAACGCGAGAATCGCTTCCTCGTGCTCTGCAGCCCGCCGCACTTGCGTTCGGGTGATCGCGCTATTGTTGAAGAGCTGCGCACCGTAGGCCGCAAGACTCACGCCCAGGACGCCAAGCACGAGCCAAGGGCTCACCAGGATCCCGAACGCCGGCAGGATGCCGAGCACCACACCAAGGATGCTGCCGAGGATAGCCACCCCGTTCAACAACTGGTTCGAGATGGGCTCCTTCGGGGGCTCGACGAGCGCGGCCATGGAGGCGCGCACCCGCTGGACCACCGGTGCAGACGCTGGGTCGGCAGCAGCGACGACGCGCGCTGCGTCATCGACCTGGGCCTGCAAGATCGCGTGCGATACCAACGGACTACCGGCGGCCTGAACGAGCCTGGGTGCTTCGTCCACAGTCAAAGCGTCGGGCAGTCCGCCCCGCTCCAGGACCTGAGACGCATACGTGAGCCCGCAGGCGGCATCCTGGGCCGGAGAACAGGCAAGAGAGCTCATTTGCCCGGCGGCAGGGTACGAACTCGTGATCATCGCGCTCTCCGTGACACGGGCAAGCTCACCAACGACCCACCGCTCCCAGGGATAAGTTGTCGGGATTTCGCGCGTGTTGTTGCGCGGAGCGGAGTGACAGGGCGCACGGTTTGGCGGCCGGCGCACGGTGGCGCCCCTAGCGCCGCCCGCGCGGCATCGAACGGGGCATCGCGCGCGGTCCCGACGCGGGCGCGGCGCGGAAGTTCGAACGCGGAGCCGGAGCGGCGCGCATCACCGGGGGGCCGGAGCGTGGCGCCGGCATCACGCGCGGCGCGCTGGGAAAGCCCGATCGGCTCGGCCCCACATACGGCTGACTGGGCATGCGGCTCGAAGGCGCGAGGCGCGGCTGCGGGACGCTTGAAGGCTCGCTGCGCGGGATGCCATGAAAATTGGGATTCTGGTCGGCGGGGTTCCGAGCTCTGGTCTCGTAGACGCGCTCATTGACGCCCGCAGATGGCAGCCGAGGCGTCGGCGCCAAGCGTGGGAGCGGCGTGCGCGTCGCGTCGATGCGGCCAACCTCGCGACCGCGCCCTGTATCGAGCTCGCCTGATCGTCCGATATCGCGGACACGTTCATTATCGAGGACCTGCGTGTTGCCGCCAAGATCGCCGCGATCGACGCGCGCGAGGTCGCGGGCCCCTGGACCTTGCTCGCCGAGTCGGTCGGTGACCACGTTGCCGCCACTGTCGTCCCTGGCGACACGCAGCTGGGGCAACCGCTCGACCTGCTGCATGCGATTGATGTCCGTGTCACCCACTTCACGGCGCATGGCGGTCGACACGTGGGTGTCCGGGAAGCGCCCCTCGGGCACCACGACGTAGTGTTTGGGGTCGACCGTCGATGCAACGTCATTGCGGACATCAGACTGCACCGGCGCCTGACGACCGTTTCGCCCGTACCCGTACCCGTAGCCCCCGTAGTAGCGGGGAGGCAGCGGTGCCCAGCCAACGAACCCCGCGCCGTAGCGCCAGCTCACCCAAGCGGGTCCCCACGCGTAGCCAGGCACCCAAGCCCAGCCGTAGGCGGGCGCGAAGATCCAATTGCCGTAGTGGAACGGAGCCCAGCCCCAAACCTCGTCCGCGTACCAGGTGTACCCCCACGCAGACGTATAGCTCCAGTACCCCGTCGTGTAAGGCTGCCAACCGACCCCTACGCCAGCGGGCATCCAGATCCATCCGTACGGCTCACACTGCACCCAGGCACCGTAGGGAGATAGTTCCTCGTAGAAGATGTCGAAGCTCACTGGGCGCGGCCCGACGCTCGTAGACACGTATGCGTCGGCGCGGCTCGCTGCAGGCGCTGCCAGGGCGAGCGCGGCCGCGAACAGGCTGGACCCCAAACGCCCCATGCGGGTTGTGCTCATCGCGCGCTCCTTACAGCCTCGGGCGGTGGCCCGCGTCTACGACGCGGTCGGCGCCCACACCATTCATCATACGTCCGGCTGCGCCGCTTGGGAATGCTACCAACCCGGGGGGAGCACGGCGTCTTCTGGCGTTGGCGTGAGAAAAGCGCTGCGCAACAAATCGACACAGTTGGCACGCCCGTGCCCCCAGTAGTCGTCGTTGCCGACATCAACGGTAGCAGGTCGCCAGGGGTCCGCGCCTGCGTACATAAGGTCGGTCGCGTCGTCGCCAACGTGGCCACCGCCGAAGTGAGGCGCGCAGCGCGGCACAGCGCCCTGAACGTGGAAGAGCTCGTGCAGCATCGCGAGCTCGACGTAGCCGGCTTCTTCGTCGGCGGCGGCGATGGGGTTGTCACCGCACGGACGCACGTTCGGAATGGCGGAGTTGAGGTAGAAGATGGTCACTTGCCCCAGAAGATCCGGCGGCACCGGGGCATCGGCGCAGGCGTGACTCGCGGCGCCCTCGTAGTAGACGCTGTAGATCTTGTTGGCAGCGAGTGCACCGAGCTCGCGCAGCTCTACTTCGATGGCGTCACGGATGCGGTTCCCGCGCGACGCGAAGCGCTCCTCGCTGGGACGCATGCGCACGAAGGTCACATCGAGCTCGCCCTCGTACGTGTCGAGTCTGAGCGCGACACCAGTCCGCTCGAACAGCCAACGGTCCCAGCTCGCGACCGAACCAGCAAGAACACCGCGTTGGTCGAGCTGGCGGTCGACCGAGTCACTGGCGAGCGCGTAGATGACGTGCACCTGCGGCAAGTCCGTGACGTCTGGTCTGTCCGCCTCGAAACGCCGGAGTAACGCGTCCCCACCGCCGCCGCAACCGATGAGACAGAGACCAAGCAAAGGCAGCGCAGACTTCAAGGGCAATCTTGCTCGTCCGAGCCGTCGAGGCAGTTAGGCGTGCCGTCGCATACCCAATCGGAGCGAATCGAGACCCCGCCGCTCACGCAATCGAACAAGCTGTAGCCACAACCCAGCTCGTCGCTGCGGTCATTGCACGTCGTCGAACCGTCGCAGCGCCACTCCTGGCGGGTTACCTGGAAGTTGTCGGCGCAGCGAAAGAGCTCGTAGCCGCAGTTGGTCTCGTCGTCATCGTCAGGGCAATTCAAGAAGTAGTCGCAGCGCCAGGTCTCACGAATCACCGTGAGCTCATTGCTGCAGGAATAGACCTCATAGCCGCAGGTGGTTTCGTCGCTCTGGTCTTGGCAGTTGGCTGTGGTGTCACAGGTCCAATCAGCGCGAACTTTGTACACGCCGTCGGTACAAGCGAACAGCTCCCAGCCGCAACCGAGCTCGTCACTGTCGTCGGAGCAGCTGGTGAAGCCATTGCAGCGCGCATCCGCGTTCACCACTTGGGTGCCATTCGCGCAGGTGAAGATCTCGTAGCCGCAATCCTCTTCGTCGCTCAGGTCCGAGCACGAGGCGGTCAGGTCGCAACGCCAGTCAGCACGGATGGCGCCGCGCCCGTCGACGCAGCGAAACAGCTCATACCCACAGCCTTGCTCGTCGCTCAGATCCTCGCAGACCGCGATCCCATTGCAGCGTCCATCGGCTCGGATGACGGACCCGTTCGCGCAGGCGAAGATCTCATAGCCACACCCTAGCTCGTCGCTCTTGTCAGCGCAGTTCCAGAAGCCATCACACGCCCAGTCGTCGCGGAACCTGCGACTCCCGTCCGCACAAGCAAACAGAGCGTAGCCGCAGCCGAGCTCATCGCTGTCACTGATGCAGTTGACCGAGCCGTCGCAAACCCAGTCGCTGCGGATGACCGCGTCGCCTTCACCACATTCGTAGAGCCCCGGCCAGTTGCAGTCGGTCTCGTCGCTGCGGTCGCCACAGTTGACGAACCCATTGCACCAAAGCGCTGGCTGCACGGCCCCGACGCCGCTCGCGCACGCGCGAAGCTCGGTCCAGCCGCAATCGGCCTCGTCACTCTGGTTGGCGCAGTTGGCAAAGCCGTCACAGACCCACTCCGTTCGGATGCCTTGGAAGCCATCGCCGCACGAGAAGATCTCCCAGCCACAACCGACCTCGTCGCTCTGATCGGCGCAGTCGACCGAGCCGTTGCAGACGGTCAAGTAGTCGAGGTTGCAGCCATCGAGGCCGGACTCCAGGTCCTCCCCGCAGCCCACGAAGGCAAGCGCACAGGCGACGACCAGCAAGCGAGCAAGAGGACGCTTCATGCCGGGGTGATGGAGTAGCAGGCCTAGCTCCGCAACCTGACACGCTGCCAGGGGTACGGGAAATCAGGGGTTTGGCTCACCCTAGGTTTGCCGGGTGCGGTTGTGGGGGCTACACTGGGGAGGTGTTGCGTACGAGCGCACCACGTCAGGAACCATGAGACTGCTTGGCCGCGCGGCCCCTCTTGCTCTTCTCCTCCTCACGGGTCGCTCCGCCGTAGCGGTGCCCCTCGAGCGCGTCGCCGAGCCCCTGCCCGCTCCCGCTGGCGAAGTCTGCACCGAACCGTCGCTTTGTAGCCCCCTCGATGCACAGGCGGACACCGCGCGCGACGATGACATCACCATCGCGTCGAGCTTCCATCAAGCAAGCTTCGACGTTGGTCCCTGGTCGCTTGCGCGTGAGCCATCGACGCCACCCCGCGCACTCGTCGCCGAAGAGCACCCGGGGCTCTTGCCCGAGCCCGACGCGCTCGAAGACAAGATTCAGTTCTGGGAGACCATCTACCTACGCCACGGGAGCGACCGGGTGGTCATCCACGACCGCGAGGCACAGAGTGTGGTGTGGCGCGTCGTCGAGCTGCCCAAGCTCGCGAACGGCGACGTCGACGAGAAAGCGGCGAAAATTCAGCTCGCGGCCGAGGTCGACGACTTGAAGGAGCGCCTCGCACGCCTCGCCCTGACCCTCACGGCGCAGGACGACGAGGACAAGACCCTGCTCATGCTCGCCGGCGACGGCACCATAAAGCACCTCGACGGCGCCCATGAACGCCTGCGCACCCAGCGCGGTGTCGCCGACAAGTTTGCGATAGCGCACGGGCGAGCGCGCAAGCTCAAGGCCGAGATCGAAAAGACGCTCATCGAAGAGAAGGTGCCCAAAGAGCTCGCCATGCTCCCCTTCATCGAATCGATGTTCAATCCTCAGGCGCGCTCGTCGGTGGGAGCGCTCGGGTTGTGGCAGCTGATGCCGAGCACGGCGAAGTGGCTCGGGCTTACAGTGAACAAGAAGCAGGACGATCGCCTGGACGTCGTCAAATCGACCCGCGCTGCCGCAAGGCTCCTGCGCAAAAACTACGAGATGTTAGGCTCGTGGCCGCTCGCCATCACCGCGTACAACCACGGCCACAATGGTCTGAAGCGCGCGGTCGCCGAGGCTGGGACGAACGATCTCGTCTTCCTGGTCACCAGCTACTCCAAGGAGAACTGGGGCTTCTCATCGAAGAACTTCTACGCGGGATTTCTCGCGGCTTGCCGTTCGTTCTCAGCCATGGAACAGACGCGTAGCCGTACCCTCACCTCGCGGGGCTAACGCTTGAAGAAACTGAAGGTCGTACTGCTCGCGGGCACCGTCCTGTGCGCAATCGGCTTGGTCGTCGCCGTCGTAGGCTTCTTGGTGCTCAAAGCCGGCGTGCCGGCGATCCGCAACCTGTCGGACTACGACCCAACCCAGGTCTCGCGCATCTACGCTGACGACGGTGAGCTCGTCGGCGAGCTCTTCACCGAGAAGCGCACCGTAGTTCCCTACGACGTCATCCCCAAACACGTGGTCCATGCGTTCATGGCCGCGGAAGATGCGAGCTTCTTCACCCACGGCGGGCTCGACTACCTTGGTATGTTGCGGGCGTTCCTCAAGAACCTGCGGCCAGGGGCGCACATGCAAGGCGCATCGACCATCACGCAGCAAACGGTGAAGACCTTCGTGCTCGGACCCGAGCGCTCGCTGACTCGTAAGTTTCGCGAGATCATCCTGGCGCGCGAGCTCGAGCAACTGCTCAGCAAAGAAGACATCCTCACGCTCTACCTCAATCAGATCTACTTCGGGTCGAGCGCGTACGGCATCGAGGAGGCCTCGCGCACGTATTTCGGCAAGTCGGTGCGGGAGGTCGACCTCGCCGAGGCCGCCCTACTCGCTGCCATTCCCAAGAACCCGAGTCGCTACACGCCCAAGGCCGACCGCGAAGCAGCAAAGGACCGCCAACGCTACGTCCTGGGCCAGATGCTCGAGCACGGCTGGGCTCCCGAGGCAGACGTGAAGAGCGCCCTTGCTCGGCCGATGCCGGGCCCCCCCCCCCCCCCCCGCCGTATCTTGGGCGAACGCCACATTACGTCGAGCAGGTGCGTCGCTTGCTCGTCGACCGCTATGGTGAGGAGCGCGTCCAGCATGGCGGGCTCACCGTGTACACCGGTATGTCCGCCGCAGCGCAGGTCGCGGCTCAAGACGCCTTGCGCAGCGGTCTCGAAGACCTGGCGCGCTCGCAGGGCTTCAAAGAGCCCGCGGTGCGCATCGAGGTCGATCGCTACGACGACCTCGTCGGGGCTCTGCACGCCGAGCTCGACACCGAGGTCGCGAGGCGCACCGACAACAAGCGCGTCATCTGGGACTTGCGTAAGCTCAGTAGCGACAACGTGGGCGACAAGGCGCAGGCGAGTCGCGCCTTGCGCTTGTCGACTTTAACGGACGGCGCCCGCGTCACCGCCGTGGTCTCGAGCGTCGACTCGAATGAGGACGTGGTTTGGCTCGACCTCGGTACCCAGCGCGGCCGCATCCCCTTCAAGACCATGACCTGGGCACGGCGATTTTCGCCGACGAGCTTCACGCCGCCGCCCAAAGATCCCGCTGACGTTCTGCGCAAGGGCGACCTCGTCAACGTGCAAATCAACAAGGTGCCGGTGCGTCTTGCCTCGGACACCGCCAAGCTCCCCGTCCTCGACTGCGAGCTCGTCCCCGAGCCCGCCGTGGAAGGCGCTATCGTCGCCGTCGACCCGCAAACGCGCTTGGTGCGAGCCATGGTCGGCGGCTACGACCAAGAGCGCGGCAACTTGATCCGCGCGGTGCAATCGCGACGCCAGCCAGGCTCGTCGTTCAAGCCGATCGTCTACGCCGCCGGCTTGGACGCTGGCATCATCACACCCGCTACGGTCTGCCCCGACAGTCCCGTCATGATCCGCGATGAGCACACCGGCAAGGTGTGGAAGCCAGAGAACTACGAAGACGGAAAATTCGACGGCAACATCACATATCGAACGGCGCTCATGCGCTCGAAGAACACCTGCTCGGTCAAGCTCATCGAGAAGGTCGGCCCCGACAAGGTGATCGCCATGGCACACGCCATCGGTGTCATGAGCGATCTGCCGAAGAACCTGACGCTCGCGCTTGGCTCCGGCGACGTGACGCCTCTCGAAATGTCGAACGCGTACGCGACCATCGCCTCGGGCGGCTACTACGCGCCGCCGATCTTCATTCGCAAAGTCGTCGACGCGAGCAACGCAACCCTCGAAGAGACACGCGCCGAGCTCACGGAAGTCATGCGTCCGTCGGTCGCTTACGTGATTACCCAGATGATGCGCTCGGTCGTCGAAGGCGGAACCGCAACGCGGGCCCTGGTGCTCGACCGGCCAGTGGCCGGCAAGACCGGAACCTCCAACGAGTCCCGGAATGTATGGTTCGGCGGCTTTTCCCCTGAGCTCGCCGCCATGGTCTGGGTGGGCTTCGACGACAACGCGCCGCTCGGCAGGGCTACCGGTGGCAGCGCCGCGTTGCCAATCTGGATACGGTTCATGGGACGCGCCCTGGACGGCGTGCCGCGGCGTGATTTCGCGGCTCCCCCAGACGTCGTGTTCGTCAAAGTGGACGCCGACAGCGGCGAGCCCAGCGAGGACATCGGGAGCATCGAAGAGGTCTTCGTTGCGGGGACCGAGCCGACTCCGGCCAAACAGACGCTCAAGCCCATCTTCGAAGAGGACGACAGCGGGCTGCAATGATGTTGGGACTGTGGGCCAGATGCGAACGCGCGATCTTGCGTCTCATCGCTATCACGGACTTGCGGGTGGCCCACGCAGCCGTTGGTACCTGCTTGTGGCTCTCCATTTTGGCAGGCACAGCCTTGGCGTCGGATATTCGCAAGCCGGCCGAGGTCCCAGCCAAAGCCGTGCTCGACACCGCACAACGTTATCTCGGCGTGCCTTATGTCTACGGCAGTCGCGCTGGACTGGGCCTCGATTGCTCTGGCTTCGTGCAGAAGGTCTACGCCGAGCACGGCATCATCTTGCCACGCACCTCGGGCGAGATGAGCAACGTCGGTCAGAAGGTCGCTTGGGACGAGCTCGAGCCGGGTGACCTGCTTTTCTTCCATACGAGCTCGGGCAGTAAGCGCGTGAGCCACGTGGGCATCGCCATGGGTCACGGCAAGATGATCCACGCGTCCACGGGCCAGAAGCGCATTGCCATCGACTCGCTCGACCTCAACTACTATCGGGCACGCCGCGTCGTCGCCCGCCGACTACCATCGGTGCATTGGAGCGAGCTCGCGCAAACCAAGCTCTACCGGCCGGCGACAACCCGCGAGTTGCTGCACATGCGGCCGCATCACTAACCCCGCCCCACCTCGCGCCGGCATGGATCGCGGCGACGGTCACACCGGCCAGCCTATTTCGCCGCCGTGAGATACTTCAGACGCTGGGGGTCTGCGTCGGCAGGCGCTCGGCCTCCGAGACCTTCAGGTAGCGCGGCACGAGCTGACCAACGTCGTCGCTTGCGTTGGCGCGCAGACGAGCCTCGGCGAGAAGCAGACTCGCTGAGGCGCGCATCGGCTTCACGTGGGCATCGTCGAGAACGCGCGCCGCGGGGAAGCGCCCGAGTACGGCCGCGAAGGCTTCGCGCGTCGTGAGCACATCGGCGACGAGGGCACGTAGGGCACCCTCCGTCACCTCGTAGACCGCGGCGAAGATCTCGCCACGACGCGCCTCGAGCATGAGCGCCACGGTCCCGGGCTCCTGCGACGCAGCCAGGGTCGCAAGACTCGACACGCCGTAGAGCGGTACGCCGCCGGCGTAGGCGAGCCCCTTGGCGAGCGCGAGGCCGACGCGCAGGCCCGTGAACGAGCCTGGCCCAAGGCCCACGACGATGGCCTTCAAGCGCTTCACGGCGTCGGGGTGGTTCGTCGAGGCCTTGGCGAGTGCGGCGCCGATCGCTTCGGATTGCTGTGCTTCGCCTGCGAAGCTCTCCTCGACGACCTCGCCGGGAGCCCAGCCGACGCGGCACAGCGTCGCAGCGCCGGACGTATCGACGGCGAGCAACGGTCCCCCGAGCGTGTCAGCGAGCGCGAGGAGGCGATCTTCGAGGCGGGTCGACATGCGACCGTGCGGGTATCACACGGCGCGGGCCGAGCAAACGCTGGCACCGCTCTGTCTGTATCGATTCAACGCAGAAGGCGGCGGGAAACGTTCAGCCCCACCGCGACGGGGTTAGACGTCGGCGCGCCAGCCGAGGAGTCCGCCAGCGACCGCTGCGAGCAAGTCGGGTGAACCCTGCAGGTTAAGCTCGCGGGCGCGCGCTTGGGCAGCGGTGCGCGTTGCGATGCCGGCAAAGTGCGGCCGCACCTGCTCACGCGCAAAAGCAAGCGCAGTGGTCATGCGTTCGTTCGGAATCCCCTCCTGGTTGCCTTGGTAACCAAACGGGACGAGCTGCGTCTGCAGCTGCGCCAAGACGTGCTGCAAATTCGATGACGCCGAAGGATAGCGCGCCTCGATGGCATCGAGACCCTCCCGCAAGCTCTTCGGCTGACGCTCGAGCAACATGCCGAAGACCTGGCGCTGGTTTTGCGGCCGCGCGAACCACTCACGAAACTCGACGGGCACGCCCCGTAGCTGATTGTGGTTGGGAAGCGCACGCGCACCACGCGCGGCAGCCCCGGGCGTCGTCAAGCCTGGTGCGCGGTTCGGGGGTACGGCCGCAGCCGAGCCCTCAGGGGTGGTCGCTGCCGGAGCCGCCTGTGCCGTCAAAGCGTCGGTCATGCGTCGCAACGCCGACCAGGCACGCGCGCGCACCTGAATGGGCTGGCCTGCAAGCAGGGAGAGGTCGAAGACGGCCACTGGGCCGCGCTCGCCATTCATGGCGCGAGCGGCATCAACGACGGCCTTGCCCAGCTCGCTGTCCGGCTCGAATCCGCCGGCGCGGACATGGGCGGTCAGCCCCGCCTCCCGATGGGTCAGGTCTCGGCGCACGAAGAGCTGCTCGAGCGGACCCAACTCTTCCGGGAACCCAATCGATTCGACTAAACGGCCAAGCTCGGGGGACAAGACGGGGGCTGTCCCTTCGTGCAAACGAACGCCATCCGAAACCGGTGCTACACCCATGTTGTAATGTTTACGTAGCCCTCCACGACCCGGCTACGGCTCCCGGCCTGTCAGCGTGTCAGGCAGGTTCTCTGTGGGGCCAAAACGTCCTAACCCAAGACGAAACGAACGATGTCGTTCTTGAAGACCAGCACCATGAGCATGAGCAACATGACGAGGCCAACCAAGTTTGCGACCTCGCGGACCCGCACGCTGGGCGGCCGCCTGCGGATGGCTTCCATGGCGAGGAACATCAAGTGCCCGCCATCGAGGACAGGAACGGGCACCAGGTTGATGAGCCCGAGGTTGACGCTGATGACCGCGAGCATCGTGAGGAACTCGGCGAGACCGCTGTTGGCGCTCTTCTCGGCGATCACGAAGAGCATGATCGGCCCGCCCATACTGTCCATGGGGAGTTGACCGCTCGCGATCTTGGCGATGCCTTTGACGATCAAGGTCATGTCGTCGCCCACGTGCGCGACGGCACGCCGGAAGCCCTCGAGCGGTCCGACCTTGCGCGTTATCGTGTACACGCCCGTCGCCGCGGGGTCGCCGCCGGCGCCGAACACCTGGGCCCGACGGACGTTCTTGAAGTCGTCTTTCTCTTCGCGCTCGGTGAATCGCACTTCGTGCGTCGAGACCTCACGACCGCGCTGGATGGTCAGCGTAATGGCGTCATGGGCATCGCTTGCCATCATCAAGTCGAGCGTCAGGGTGTTGACCGGCCTTACGACCGCGTTGCCCTTGCTATCGTGCGTGGTGACCGCGATGACGCGGTCGCCGACCTGCAGATCGGCCGCGGCGGCCGGGGTGTCGGCCTCGACGCGCGCCAAGGTGCTCTCTTTGCTGACGAGCCCGGTATATCCGTTTTGGCGGTCCGCAGCGGAAAGCAGATCGTTGCCGAGGTTGGCCTCGGCGGGGCCGGGGGTGAGAGTGAGATCGAAAACCTGCTCGTCACGGCGGATGCTCAAGCGGACCGGTCCATCGCCACCCGCGAGCACGCGACGGACCTCGTGCCAGGCGGTCACCTCTTTGCCGTCGACGCTAACGATACGGTCACCCGTCTGGATGCCAGCAAGTGCCGCGGGACTCTGCTTGTCCACGATAGCGACGATCGGCTGAACGAAACGGTTGTTGACCTCGATGCGGCCGCGCGCTTCGCGCTCCTGGAAGACGTTGGCCTCGTCGTGAGCTCGGGTCGTCACGTTGGCGGTGCGTTGCTCGCCGTCACGCTCGTAGGCGATGGTCACGGTCGCGTTGGGGCGCGCGCCGATCAACTCACGAAGCTCGAAATAGTCGCGCGGCTTCTGGCCGTCGACGGTGAGGATGGTGTCGCCGGGACGCAGACCGCCGGTCCAGGCTGGACCGCCGACGGTCGCCGAGCCAATGCGCGTCGCCTCGAAGGTCTGCTGTCCCGTAAACATTCCGAAGTAGACGAAAAGCGCGAGCACGAAGTTGAAGACCGGACCGGCAGCGACGATGGCAGCGCGCTGCCAGACCTTCTTGTTGTTGAAAGCGTGGGGAGCGTCTTCTGGCGCAATGTCGGCGCCCGGCAGGTCGCCCAGCATCTTCACGAAGCCACCAATCGGCAGCAGGCTGATGGCGTATTCGGTGTCGCCGCGGCGCACCGAGAGCACACGCGGACCCATGCCGATGGAGAACTTGAGGACGCGGACACCGCACCACTTGGCCACGAGGAAGTGGCCGAGTTCGTGCACGAAAACGAGCACGGTGATGAACAGCAGGAACCAGTGGAGATTTTGGAGGACGTACGCCAAGGGGAAGACCTCGAAGAGATTAATCTCGACCCTGAAGTCTAGCAGGTCAAGCGCACTGCTGGGACGCGTCGTTGGCAGCAAACATTCTTAAAGTCCACGCGTCCCGAGTGTAACCATAGGAATTCAGGGACATTGTGTTTGCGAAGCGGGCCTGGTCATTTCGCGCAGCTGTTCGTCTGCCTAAGGCAGACAAAAAGCCGCGTCCGGGGGGGATGGGATGATCGACATCGGCAACGCGTTTCGCGAGCGCTACGGCCGGCCCGGGCGCGTCTTCCAGGCGCCCGGGCGGGTGAACCTCATCGGTGAGCATACCGACTACAACGACGGCTTCGTCATGCCGCTCGCCATCGGTTTCACAGCGACTGTCGCTATAGCGACGCGCGACGACCGTGTCCTGCGCATGCACTCGAGCAGCCACGACGAGACCTACGAGGTCGACCTCGCCCGCGCGCTTCGCCCCCGCCATCACTGGAGCGACTACATCGTCGGCGTCGCGCAGGCGCTCGCGCACATTGGAGTGCCTGTACGCGGCGGCGACCTTCTGGTGCAGGGTTCGGTGCCCATGGGAGCTGGGCTCTCCTCGTCGGCCGCGCTCGAGGTGGCGAGCGGGCTTGCGCTAAGCGCGATGAGCGGCGTGACGCTCGACAGCGCGACGCTCGCGCGTGTCGGCCAGGCCGCCGAGAACGACTTCGTCGGCATGCGGTGCGGCATCATGGATCAGTTCGTGTCGAGCTGCGGGGAGGCCGGAACGGCGTTGATGCTGGACTGCCGCTCGCTCACCTACGTACGCGTGCCCTTGCCGAGCGACGTCAAGGTCATGGTCGTCAACTCTATGGTCAAACACGAGCTCGCCAGCAGCGCGTACAACGCGCGGCGGGCGCAATGCGAGGAAGGTGTCGGCTTGGTCCGCAGGCGCTACCCGAACGTCAGGGCTCTGCGTGACGTGACCGAGCACATGCTCGCAAGCGTCGCGCTCGATCCGATCGTCCTGCGACGTTGCCGGCACGTCGTGCGCGAAAATGCGCGCGTGACCGCGGCGGCGGACGCTCTTCGCGCTCGCGATCTCGCGACCGTCGGAGCTTTGATGTGGGCGTCGCACGCGAGCCTGCGGGACGACTACGAGGTCAGCTGCAAGGAGCTCGACGTCTTGGTGGAGCTTGCTCGCGAGTTTCCCGGGGTCCTCGGAAGTCGCATGACGGGCGGGGGGTTCGGAGGCTGTACGGTGTCTCTCGTCGACGCTACGAAGACGGACACCTTTGCCGCGATGATGGGCGAGCGCTACGTCGCCGCAGGCTTCCCGCAGCCGGAAATCTACGTATGCGTCCCGTCGCGCGGCGCACACGAGGTAAAGGTGTGAGCCACCTGATTGGAGCCCCGATCGCGATGACGAACCTCTCCGCCCAAACGACAGTGAGCAAAGAAAGCTGGGGTATCACCCAGGAGGGTAAACACGTCGAGATCTACACGCTCACCTCTCCGAGACTCACCGTGCGTCTTGCGACCCATGGCGCCCGCATCGTGGGCATCGACGCACCCGACGCCACGGGCAAACGAGCCGACGTCGTCCTCGGCTACCGCGAGCTGGCAAGCTACGAGCGCGACCGCAGCACCTACTTCGGCGCCATCGTCGGCCGCTACGGTAACCGCATCGCCAAGGGTCGGTTCACCATCGATGGCGAGACGTACCAGGTGCCGCCAAACAACCAGGGTCACGCGCTGCACGGGGGGTCAACGGGGTTCGACCGGAGAGTTTGGGCGGCGCGCGAGGTTCCGGGCGGCGTGGAGATGACGCTCGTGAGTCCGGACGGCGACATGGGCTTCCCCGGCACCCTGACCGCTAAACTGGACTACACGCTCGATGGCGCGTCGCTACACATGAGCTACGCGGTGACAACCACCAAGCCCACCGTGGTGAACCTCACGAACCACGCATATTTCAATCTCGCGGGCGAAAGCTCGGGCAGCATCGAGCACCACGTGCTCACACTCGCCGCCTCGCGCTACACGCCAGTCGACGCGGCGCTCATCCCCACCGGCGAGCTCCAGTCCGTGGCGGGTACGCCATTCGACTTCCGCGAACCAACCGCGCTGGGCGAGCGCATTGCGAGCTCGCATCCGCAGATGAAGCTCGGCCACGGCTACGACCACAACTTCGTAGTCGACGGCGAAGGGCTGCGCGTGGCCGCTCGCGTGCGCGATCCGGAGAGTGGCCGGATGCTCACGGTCACGACCACCGAGCCTGGAGTACAGCTCTATGTCGCGAACTTCCTCGACGGCACACTGACCGGCAAGACCGGCGTGAAGTACGGACGGCGGGCGGGCTTCTGCCTCGAGACCCAACACTATCCCGACTCGCCCAATCAGCCGGCGTTTCCTTCGACGCTCCTGCGCCCTGGTGCCACGCTGCGCTCGATGACCGTCTTGACGTTCGGGGCAGACTAACCCCGGTGCCCGCTTGTGGTGAGCGCGCGCGGCGGCGTTAAGCTTTCGGGAGACGCGCTTCAGCGGAAGACGTAGGCAGCGCCCGAGCTTTCGAGTGCGTCACTTGCCGGATCGCCCGAGAGCTCCACCCCACCGCCATCTTCACCCGGGGCCCCCAGGACGACGGTCTCGCCTCGGGCGTCGATAGCGATCGCGATGCCGGCGAGGTCATTCGGCGCGGCGTTGGTCGCAGTGAGAGGCTCGCCGGGCACCCAGCTCCTGCCGTCCCAGCGAAAGACTCGGGCTCCACCACGATAGTCGAAGCGGTCGACGACGTTGCCGATGACCAGGGCGTTCCCAGCGAAATCAAGGGCTACGCGCTCCCCCGCGTGAGGAAACTGAGCAGCAGAAAACCAACCGTGCTCGCCGTCGCGATAGACATGAACGACGCCCCGCGCGGGCTCGGCGGCAGCGACGACATTGCCGTTGCCCGAGACGGCGCCACGCTGCCCGGGAACGGTCAACACCTCGCGCATGCCCGCCTTGGTGCCTTTGTAGACCCGCGTGGTCGTCGCGCCACTGACCGCCAAAACGGTCCCGTCGGCACCAAGGCTCACGACATCGCCGAAGCGCTCGCCGATCGGCGCGACGGTTAGCCGCTCACCGTCTCTCCAGCCCTTCTTACCAGAGAGCAGGTACGCCGCGTCCTCGCCCGGAGCTCCGACGGCGAGGGTGTCCCAGCTCAAGGCGACCGCGGCGCCGAAATTGCCGCACCGGGTCGGCGACGGCGGCTTGACGAAGGCTCTCGGACGCCAGCCCTTGGCTTGGCGCTCGAAGACCTCGACGGCACCACTGCTCACCGCCCCGGTGTCCTCGTCAGGCTCGCCCACCGCGAGGAGCTTACCGTCAGGTGACAGAGCGACCGCGTGACCAAAGGCATGCGCGGGCAGCCGCGACTTCACATAACCGTCGAAGTGCCACGCGTCCGCGAGCCGCGTGTACAGATAGACCGCGCCGCTGTCGACCCGCCGGTTGTCGATCTGGCGACCACCGGCGCCGAGCGCTCGGCTATCCTCGCCAGGTGCCCCGACCGCGAGTGTCGCCCCATCGGCCGAGATGGCGACGGCGGCGCCAAAGCCATCGCCGACATCGGGGTTCGTCGCCTTGACGTAAGCCGTCTGCTTAGGCGGACGCGAGCGTATCGTGACGAGGGTCGTCGCACCGCTCTCGTCCGTGACCTCGATGCGGGTGGTCGTGTCGCGCGGGATCGTCGTCAGACGCATGGCGACGCCGTCGATGTGAACCTTTGCATAGGGGGACCGCGGCGCGACCGAAAGAGAGAACGCGGCGGCGCCGAGCGGCAGGTCGACGTCGTAGGCGTCGATATCCGGCGAAAACGGCGGGTAGAGACTCCCGGGATGTACGGTGATGCCGGCAATCGCGGAGTCGTCCGCCCGAGCAACGACCGGCGCCCCTACGACCAACGCAAGCGCTAGAAGACGAAGATCACGAGGTAGAGGTAAACCGCAGGCGCGACGAACATCACCGCGTCGAAGCGATCGAGGACCCCGCCGTGCCCTGGGATGAGCGCCGAGCTGTCCTTGGCGCCGACGCTGCGCTTCAGCATCGATTCGCATAGGTCACCCGCGGTTCCGAGTAGCGCCGCAATGATACCAATGACGACGGCATCGGTCTGGGAGATGGGGAGCGCGAACAGATGACGAACGACGATGGCGACCAGAACCGCGGCGACGAGGCCGCCGACAAGCCCTTCGATGGTCTTCGAGGGCGAGATCTTGGGATAGAGTTTGTGACGGCCAAGTGCGCGTCCAGCGAAATAGGCACCCGTATCCGAGGCCCACGTGCAGAACAGCGCCCCGAACGCGAGACCCAACCCGCCGGGCAAGTTACGCAGTAGCGACAGATATGGGATGAGCGCACAGCAATAGGCCACCCCGAGGAACATGAGCGCGGTGCGGCGAATCGAGACATCGATGGGCTCCGGCCGCACCAGCGCCGAGAGCAGCAGCACGATCGTGGACAGCGGCCAAAGCGTGCCAAGCGGTACGCTATAGCGCCACCCCAAGGTGCTGATGCAAACGAGCGCACCGACGGCGAAAGCGAACGCTTTAGCGTACGCCTCATTCGAACCCAGGGTGAGTCGTAGGTATTCCCACAGTCCGACCAGGGCAATGGCAAGACACAGGCCGCCGAGCCAATAGCCCCCCAGCCAGACCAGTCCAGCGAGCAGCGGCGCGAAGATCACCGCGACAATGACGCGCGTCTTGAGCAAGACCCCTAGCCCTTGGCAGCCGGTAGAACGCGGAGGGGAGAGGCGCCAACGGCCGAGAGCCGGTCGTCGAGCGCGGATTCGCCATCACTGATTCCCGATGACCGCTCGCCGAGCCCTGGTTTGCCGTCGTTCGAGGATACGGCACCGAATCGTCGGTCGCGTGACGCGTAGTCGACGAGCGCCTTGTCGAAGTCTGCCCTGCTGAAATCCGGCCAGCGAACGTCGGTGAAGCAAAGCTCGGCATACGCGAGCTGCCACAACAAGAAGTTCGAGACGCGCTTCTCACCCGAGGTTCGAATCACGAGGTCGGGATCGGGCATGTCGCAGGTGTCGAGGCTCTTCGCGAGCAACTCTTCGTCAATGGCGGAAGGCTCGAGCCGACCCGCTTTCACGTCTGCGGCGATGAGCCGCGCGGCTTTGACGATCTCTTCACGGCCGCCATAATCGAGGGCCAGGGTCAGCGTCATGTGGCGATTGCGATGCGTGGCATCCATGGTGGCTTGCACGGCCGAGCGCGTGCGTGGGGGGAATCGCCCGAGGTCGCCGATCACCGAGAGCCGTATGTCGTTCTTCATGAGCGTCGGCAGCTCGGCGTTGCAGTAGTCGTGCAGCAGGGTCATGAGACCCGCGACCTCGAGTGGAGGCCGGCGCCAGTTCTGCGCGGAGAACGAGTACAAGGTCAGATATTCGATCTCGAGCTCGCGCGCGTAGGTCGTGATCTCGCGAACGACATCGGCTCCGCGCTTGTGACCTTCGATGCGGGGCAGGCCACGGTCGGCTGCCCAGCGACCGTTTCCATCCATGATGACGGCCACGTGTTTGGGCCGGCGGCTTTTCTCGGGGAACGATTGCTTCATTGGGTTTGGCGCGCCGCGGCTGGCCGTCTTGGGAGACGCTCCAATCTAGAAACGCATTCTAGATGTCGAGAATTTCTTTCTCTTTGGTCGCCAGAATTTCGTCGACCATCTTCGTCCCGCGATCGATCTCGGCCTGCACCTTCTCGAGGCCTTTCTTGAGCTCGTCTTCCGAGATCTCTTTGCCCTTCTCGAGCTCCTTGAGCATGTCGTTGGCATCGCGGCGGTGGTTTCGCATGCCGATCTTGGTCTCTTCACCTTGGTTCTTGGCGCGCTTCACGAGGTCTTTGCGGCGCTCTTCGTTGAGCGGCGGCACCGGCAGGCGGATGAGGTCACCGTCGTTCTGCGGGTTGATGCCGATGTCCGAGTTGCGGATAGCCTTCTCGATCTCGCCGATGAGATTGCGTTCCCAAGGCTTGATGGTGATCAAGCGAGCGTCGGCAACCTGGAGATTTGCCACCTGATTGAGCGGCGTCGGCACCCCGTAATAGTCGACCTTGATGCCGTCGAGCACACTAACGCTTGCGCGACCGGTTCGAAGCTTACCTAGCTCCGACTTGAATGCCGCGATAGCGGTATCGATGTTGCCCTTGAGATCGCCGACTACGTCCTCGATCATGCCCATGATGTTCGCTCTCTTCGAGTGACCGCCTTAGCGGTCAACTTCGCCAACGACGGTGCCGATCGGCTCACCCGAGACGGCTCGTCGGATATTCCCCTTTTCATGCATGTTGAAAACCATGATGGGGAGGTTGTTGTCCTTGCACAACGAAATCGCGGTCGAGTCCATCACCTTGAGGTTCTGCTGCAAGACCTCGAGGTAGCTCAAGCGTTCGTAGCGCTTGGCGTTCGGGTTCTTCATGGGGTCGCTGTCGTAGATGCCGTCGACCTTGGTGGCCTTCATGATGATCTGGGCGTTGATCTCGTTGGCACGCAACGCCGCGGCGGTATCGGTCGTGAAGTAGGGATTGCCGGTGCCGGCGCCAAAGATGACGAACCGTCCCTTCTCGAGGTGGCGCACGGCTCTACGGCGGATGTAGGGCTCGGCGAGCGCTTGCATCTCGATGGCAGTCTGCACGCGAGTGGGAATGTCCGCCGACTCGAGAGCCTCTTGCAGTGCGAGGGCGTTGATGACCGTGGCGAGCATGCCCATGTAGTCCGCCGAAGCGCGGTCCATGCCTTGCGCGCTGGCGGCGACGCCGCGGAAGATATTGCCGCCACCGATGACGATGCCGACCTGCACACCCATGGTGTGCACTTCCTTGAGCTCGGCCGCGATGGCTTCGATGACTGGCGGCGCAATGCCGTAGCCCCGATCGCCTTGCAGCGCCTCACCCGAAAGCTTGAGCAGAACGCGGTTGTAGCGCGGGGCGGCCATTGGCGCGTTTGGTATGGCTTGCGGAAAGAGCGCGTGTCAAGGCACCATCTCGAGGGTCCATGGCTCCACGCATTGGAATTACTTGTGATTTCGAGACGGTGATCGACCGCCGGGGGGCTCCATCGCCGCGCTTCGTGACGCCGGCGGCATACGTGACCGCGGTCGCCGCGGCTGGCGGGGACCCGATCGTCCTGCCACATGTCGCCCCTGAGCGCGCCGAAGCCTACCTCGCGATCCTCGACGGCCTCGTGATCGCGGGCGGCGATTTCGATGTGCCGCCCCGCTACTACGGCGAAGAGCCTAGGCCAGGGCTGGGTAAGCTTCTCGAAGAACGTACCGCCTTCGAGCATCGCTTGCTCGAGCTTGCCTTGCGCCGGGACCTGCCGGTCCTTGGGGTCTGCGGCGGTATGCAGTTGTTGAACGTCGTGCTCGGCGGAACACTCCATCAGGACCTCAGCGAGCGCCCCGGCACCGGCGTGCACGTGCAGCCTCATGACAAGCGTCAGCCCGCGCATGACGTCAAGGTCGCTACGGGGTCATTGCTCGCGCGCGTGACGGGCGCAACGTCAATAGCGGTTAACAGCACCCACCATCAGGTCGTCAATGTGGTGGCCAAACATCTCACCGCGAGCGGCGTCGCCGACGATGGCGTTGTCGAGGCCATCGAAGGGCCACATTACCGCTACGCGTTGGGAGTCCAGTGGCACCCCGAAGTGCTGAACGCGCCTGAACACGCGGCGATCTACCGGGGGCTCGTCGACGCCTCGCGCGACACCAAATAGCGCCGTGGTACAACGGTCACGATAAGCGTGCGGCGCTAGAAAGAACCCGCTAGAGGCCGACGTCGATGGTGTGTTTGTGCGCCGAGAACACCTCACGGACGCGGGTCGTAGAGCTGTAAGATGCGCACAGCACCATGTCGACCATGATGCCCTTCTCCGCGAGGCGGGCGGCGACGCCACGGATGACAGCGCCATCGGTGAAGACCTCGTCGACGAGCACGGTGGTCTTGCGAGGCGAGGCGGTGAGCGGACTGTCGTGCACGAGCGCCTGTTCGAAATAGTGACGGGCGGCGTGCTCCCCCTGGGGGATCGGCTGCCGCCAACGCACGATATCGAGCAGGAACGCGTCCTTGGCGAGACTCGTCGCGAGCTCAGCGGCCTGCGCCGAGGTGTCACAGCTAGCACGGATGTCGATGGCGCCACCGTTGGGGATGGGGATGAGCGCTACGGGCGATGGGATCTTCGAGTCGAACAGATAGCGATGCGCGACATTCGCGAACCAGCGGAGCGCGACCTCACGTTCGCCCGAGCGTACACCGACCGGCTGGCCGCTGATGCGGACAGTGCACCTACCACTGAAAGCCTAGCGCTACAGTGCCTTGTTCACGAAGAGGCCGTTGTAGTCTTCTTCGTTCCAGTCGAGCCGCGTGTCGCCGCCTGCGCTGGCCGTGAAGGAGATGACGGGTAGACCCATATTCGTTGAGAACCCTACACCTCTCCGACGACGCGCGCCAACTTACCGGTCCCGACGTGCCCGCCGCGTCCCGACGCGCGCGCCCTACCACACGGCCGCAAACATCGCGCTGGCTGTGGCATCAGAACCCTTCGAAGATCGCCACCCGCTTTTCGCTATGACTACGCGCTTGGGCGAGACTGACATTGACGGCGCGATAGAGGGTACTTGCCTGCCCGATTTCGGGATGAGGATAGGTCGCCGCCGCGATGGCGAGAGACTGGCCACGCATAAGCCCCTCGCCCGAGAGGGCTTCGTCGACACGCTCGATGACGCGCCGCGCCCCAGCGGGCGGTGTGCCCGGCAGGAGCATGACGAACTCGGAAGCATCGACGCGAAAGACCATGTCAGCGCCGCGCAGCACCTTTTCGATGGTCGCCGCGATGACCCGCAACCGCTCATCGGCGGACTCACGGCCATTGCCAGTGAGAACCTGCGAAAACGTCTCGTCTGAGACCACGATACAAGAGAGGTCTTTGCCCGTGACGCGAGCGCAGGTGAAATGTGCCTCGAGGGCTGCAGACAACATCCCGAAGGAACCAACTCCGGTGACCGGGTCCTTGGCGCGCATTTCGAGCAACGTGGTCTCTGCGTCTCGCAGTCCGTCCTCGAGCGCGGTGATAGAGACAGCACGCTGGATACGACGCCGGAGCTCCGCGACGCGGAACGGCTTCTCGACGAAGTCGATGGCGCCGAGCTCCGTGCCGCGCATCTTACCAGCCGCGTCGGCCGATGCAGTGACCACGATGACCGCGGGCATGGGCGCGATATCACCGGCCCGCAAGCGCTCGAGGACGCCGAAGCCGTCGAGCTTGGGCATATTGAGATCGAGGAGCACGACGTCGGGCCGCCGCTCACGCATCTGAGCGAGCGCGTCCTCGCCGTCGAGCGCCGCCATCACGGTCATGCCCATTCCCTGACACAGCTCAGCGACGACCTCGCGCGTGGCGTCGTCATCGTCGGCTACCAGCGCTACTGCCACAAATGCCTCCGACTTGGCGCGTACTTGAGGGCACCAAGGAGTTTAGCCCTGGCCGCGATGGCGGTCCAATTCGCGGGAGGATGCGATGGGCGTCAAAACCCACACAGCGCACGCCGGCGCATGGCGATGAAGATGCTGAGCGGGTCCACGCTCAGGGAACGCGTGCTCACGCGAAGCGACGATACACGATCCCACATCGCCACCGACGCAGCTCAGTCGTCCTTGGCTAGGTTCTCGAACTTCGTATACTCGTTGAAGAACCTGAGCCTTACGGTCCCCGTCGGGCCGTTACGCTGCTTGCCGATGATGAACTCGGCGATGCCTTTGTCGGGCGACGCCTGATTGTAATACTCGTCGCGGTACACGAAGCAGATGACGTCGGCGTCCTGCTCGATAGCTCCTGACTCGCGCAGGTCAGAGAGCATGGGTCGCTTGTCTTGTCTCTGTTCGAGCGAGCGGTTGAGCTGGGACAAGGCGATCACTGGCACTTTCAGCTCTTTGCCGAGCGCCTTCAAACCCCGCGATATTTCGCTAATTTCGCGCTCTCGGCCTTCGTTGGTGGTTCGGCCGCGCATGAGCTGGAGGTAGTCGACCATGATGAGGCCTAGCCCGCGCTCCGCCTGCAGGCGGCGGGCTTTGGCCCGCATTTCGAGGACGCTGATGGCGCCGGTGTCATCGAGGTACATCGGCGCCTCGGCGAGCGCTCCGGCCGCGCGTGCAAGCTTCGGCCAGTCGGTCGAGTTGAGGAAGCCGCCACGCATGCGCTGACTGTCGATGCGCGCTTCCGAGCACAGCATACGCATGACCAGTGCTTCCTTGCTCATTTCGAGCGAGAAGACGAGCGCAGGCACTTTCTGGTGGACCGCAGCGTACTGCGCGATGTTGAGCGCGACAGCGGTTTTTCCCATCGAGGGACGGCCCGCGATGATGATGAGGTCGGATGGTTGGAAGCCGGCCGTCATCTTGTCGAGATCAGAGAAGCCGGTGGGTACCCCCGTCACCAGCTCCTTGCGCTCGTAGAGCTTCTCGATGGTCTTGAAAGCGTCTTTGACGACGTCCTTGAGAGGCGTGTAGCTGCGGTGCTCGCGGGCGCTCGTGATCTCGAAGATCTTGGCCTCTGCCTGATCGAGCAAGACGTCGACGCTCTCGCCGCCCTGGTAGCCCGACGTCGCGATCGTCGTGGCCGCAGCGATGAGCCGTCGCGAGAGAGCCGCGTCGCGAACGATACGCGCGTAGTGTAGAGCGTTGGCGGCGGTGGGGACGCTCTCGGTCAGCTGTGCGATATATTCGCTGCCTCCGACCGCGTCGAGCTTACTCTGATGCTTCAGATCGGCGCCGACGGTCACTTCATCGATGGGCTCGTTGCGCTCGAACAGGCGCAAAATGGCCTCGAAGATGTTCGCGTGCGCTGGCCGATAGAAGTCGTCTGGCTTGAGGAGCTCGATGCACTCGCTGACAGCCGCGCGCTCGAGCAACATGGCGCCGAGGACGCTGCGCTCGGCCTCGGTGTCCTGTGGCGGAAGCTTGCCCGACGCCCGCGGCGCTTCACGCTGTTCGAAGTTCGAGATCACCGACTAGCGGTATAGCTTAGTCTTCAGCGCTAGCAAGGCCTCAGCATGGTTCTTGACCTGGGTCGACGGGTTCGCCGCCAGGACCTTCTGAAGAACAGGCATAGACTCGTCGCCAGCGCGCCCCGAGCGGTCCATTGCAAGAGCCTGATTGAACAGCGCCTCGGGGACGTTTTTGTTTACGTAAGGCTCGAGCTCACGCATGAGGGCCTTGGTGTCATTACCACCCTTGATGACGGCCGCGTTGAGGCGCGACTGCTCGTCGAGATCACGCAGCTGGATACTCGCGAGCGTTTGGTTAGCTGCGCGCATGTTGTTGTTGCGATACTGAATGGTGGCAAGCTGCAGCTGCGCGCGCGTGCGGACGGCGCTGACCGCAGGTGACGCTGGCAGTTGTCGCAGGCGCTTGAGCGCGGCCTCAGGCTTGTTCTGAATCTCGGTGATGGCGAGCAACGTCTGCTCGAAGGCGCCTGAGCCTGATCGACCTGCGAGCTGCGCGACCTGACGGTTGTCGGCGGGAGTGAGCGCGCCTGTCGCGGCGCGGTGCAATAGGCCAACGCGGGCAAGCCAACCCTTGTGGGCGTCCGGCAGCTTGCTGGTGTCTTCACTGGACAAGCGCGCCATGGCGGCGTCCGACTTACCGGCCTTGAGATCCTTGAGCGTGGCCGAGACGATGGTATGGGCGTACCACCGCTGCGCCGTGACGCTATCGCGCGGGGCGTCCGCGATCGCCGTCAACGCTTGGTCGGCCTGACCGGCGCCGATCAGGGCCGCGGCCTGAAGGACGCGCACTTGCGGCCAGGTCGCACCAGCTCGGCCGGCCGCATCCGCCGCCGTCGCGAAGTCGTTCTTGGCGTAAGCGCGCCACGCGTCGAGTGCGTCCTTGCCGGCGCCGGTAATCGCCGCTTCGTCGCCTTTCGTGGTGTTGTTGACCGCCGCGACCGCCGCGACGGCGACCTGGACATCAGGATCCGCCGGCGCGAGCTTCGCGGCTTTGTCGGCGGTCTTGGCGGCGGCCGCGTACTCTTTCGCGGACGCCTGCGTACGCGAAACATCGAGGAGGGTCGCGACGAGCTCGTTGCGCGCCGGACTGTCGGGAGCACTCTCGAACGACGTGAGGAGAGTTTGTGCGTCGTTGTAGCGATTCTGCAGACGCAACACGCGCGCCTCACGCACGACGTACGCCTCGATTTGCGGGCGTGCCTTACGAGCACCCTGATACCGCGTGAGAGCGCCACCCAGGTCGCCGTTCGCAAGAGCCACATCGCCGGTGACCGCAAGCCATCGCTCATCGGTGTCGAGACCCGTGGTCGCGTTCATGAACTCCGTGGCGCGACCCATCTGCTTCGAGGCAACCAAGCCTGACAAATATTCGACGCGCGCATCGACCGAGCGACTGCCGGCGAGATGGCGCTCGAGGAAGAACAAACCTTGGCGCGGTCGGCCCAGCCGGCGAGCCACTTGCGATCCTTCGACCGCGTAGCTTGGCTCGTTCGGAGCCATGTTCATCGCGGTGATATAGGTCGCGAGGGATTGTTCTTTGAGGTCGGCGGCTCGCTCGGTGCGTGCAAGGCCCGCATAGGCGTCGACGCGCTTGTTGTCGGCCGCGATGGCGCGCTCGTACGCTTCGATAGCGAGGCCGTATTCACCCCGCGAGCGCTGCAGCTCGGCGACCTTGATAGCGAGCAGGACATCAGCGGGCTTGAGCTGCGAAGCACGGCCCAAATACGTACCAGCGCATTCGAGGTCGCGCGCGCTCAAGCAGGCATCGCCCAATGCTGCGTTCGGAGCGAACTGGTCGGGACGGGCATCGGTCGCAATACGCAAGAACGGCAACGCTTTGCTGACGTCGCCCTGCTGATAGTAGTGGGCGCCAAGAATCTGCGCCGCCGTGGAGTCGTTGCGCTCCTGAACGAGCCCCTCGAGAATAGGGAGCGCCTTGTCGACCTTGCCTTTGCGGAAATAGACCTGGCCAATCGCCAGACGCAGGTCGGGGGCATTGCCGTAGCGAACGAGACCTTGGTTTGCGATCTCCTCGGCACGGTCTTCCATCTTGAGGTCGGCGTATCGATTGATGACCTCGACCTCGTATTGCAGGGGTGCGTCGGCGAGCTGCGTGCACTTATCGAGCTCGACGGCGGCGCGGTGCCGGAGGTACTGCAACGCCGCAGGTGAGATCTTCGGGTTCGTCTTGGCTTCGTTGTAGCGCGTTTCGGTGCGCTGCATTTGCTGCCAGCACGCTTCCCAGGTGCCGGAAACCGCGCCTAGGCGCTCGGACTGAGCTAGAGCGCTGCTCGAGACGAGCGCCGAAACAAGAACTAAAAAACCCCAAGGTCGCGTCATTGCGCTAGACCGTAGCATTGGACCGCGATCGCCTCCAACTCGTCGTTACTTTCCTGATTCCAGTATGGCGGCGACCCCCAGGTCGTCGAAGCCAACCATGTAATAGCCGTGCTCTGGACGCGCCGCCATGACCAACCCCGCCAATACATCGCGATACTGTCGTTCGATGGGGTGCTTGCGATAGATGGATTTGGCGCCGGCAACCCGGACCGCCCGCTGGACGAGCTCGGCGGCACGCTCGGCAATGACCGCTTTGCAGGTGATGAGCGAGCGTCGGCGCTGCTCGGTTCCAGGCGTCGTGCTGGTCGCCGCGTGCTGGGCTGCGATCCACATGGTGGCGAGCTGCGCGCGGACGTAGCCACATTCCGTGATGAGCCGGCCAATATCCGGATTCATACGATCGCGTCCGGGCGCAAGCGCCATTCCCAGCGCCGTCTTCGCGCTGCTCGCCGCGAAGGCGTACGCCGCTTCAGCGATGCCGTAGTAGGTCCCGCAATAGCCCAGCGAATATTCGGCGCGAAGGTTGGCCCGTATGAGCTCGCCCGGCTCACCAATGACGTGGTCGGCGGACAGGTCGACGTCGAAGTCGATGGTAATGCTCGACGTGCCGCGCATGCCGACGGCGTCCCAGTCGTCGATGAATGTGATGCCGGTGGGGGCCTTCTCGACCACGGCGAGCGACAGGCTCGTCTCGAGATTCTTTGCGCCCTCGGGGAGCACGTAGACGACCCAGGCGTCAGCGTAGCTTCCGAGCGAGCACCACGCCTTGCGCGTCTTCAAGTGGTAGCCGTTGCCGCGCTTGACGAGTACCGAGTCGAGCGAAGCGATGGCGCCCGGCAAGAACGGGTTGTTGAACGGCTCGGAGCCAAGCGAGCCCAAGATCATTCCCTCGGACAGGCGCTTTCCCCAGTAGCGACGGGCCTGCGCCGTCCCGAGGTGGGTCGCGAAGAACGCGACTGTCGAATGCATGTTGAAGGTAAGCGCGGTCGACCCGCAGGCGTTCGCTAGGGCGCGCAACACATGCAGATACGCTAGCGAGCTTATTTCCTTCCCGCCAAGCTCGCGGGGCACCCGCAACGCCGTCAGCCCAGCTTTCTTCAGATCATCGAAGTTCGCCGCGGGAAACGCGGCCTTATCGTCGTGCGCGGCGGCGCGCGGAGCGAACTTCTCACGAGCGAGGGCTCTCACCTGCTCGACGATGTCGCGGTCTTCCGGCGGAAGGGGAAAGTCATCAAACATGGGAGTCTCCAGAGTTAACCTCGGCCTTGACGTCGAACCAATAGGGAGTCCGCTGGAACGCGTAGGTCGGCAGGCGAGCGCGCAGGCGGCGGCCGCGCTCGAGCGCGGACCACTCGATGCTCACCCCTGCACGGTAGGTGCGCGCGAGCTCATCGAGGAGCGTAGCCCAATCGACGATGTCGCCTTCGCCAATTCGCAACAGGGTTCCTGGATCGTCGTCGTGGGCGAGCCCGAACCCGAGGTTCATCAAACCGTTGCTGATGGCCTCGAGTGGGTCGACGCTGCCCTGAAAGAGCTCACAGTTACGAGCGAGGTCCGCGACGACCTGTGGGGCGTCTGACCGCATATCGAGCCGCACCATGAAGCTCTCGCGACGGCGGGCATGACCAAATGCAGCGCTTGGTTTCGCATGCAGGGCCGCAAGCAGCTCGTCGCGGGTGCTGACGCGCACTGCGAACCGGTGGTTGAAGTGACTGCGCCCGAGCGCGGCCGTGTGACACACCGTATCGAGTTCGAGGCTTGGCCGAGCCCGCAGGGCACGCAAATAGCGGTCGAGCAACGCACGCAAGGCGGCGTCACTGCGGGCGGAGCAAACGAACAACTCGGCTGAACGGGGCTGGCGGGAAACAGGCGTGGCCGGCACGCCCTGAACGATAGCATGGACAATGCTCCCGCTAGCGCCAAACGAGCTAACGGCGGCAAGTCGCGACCCTGTTTGCCTTAGCGGACGCCGCTCCGTCGGCATCATGACTCCCGCGCCGTTGAGGTTCAACCAGGGATGCGTCTCTCTAAGGTGAAGGTTGGGCGCTACTTCGCGACGCTCGACGGTCAGGGCGGCCTTGAGTAAGCCAACGATGCCCGCCGCGGCATCGGCATGACCAAGGTTCGTATGCGCGGCGCCGATAGCGGGCCGCTTCGCGCCGCGTCCGTAGACGGCGGCCAACTGAGCAAGCTCGACACTATCTCCGAGGACAGTGCCGCTCGCGTGCGCTTCGATGAATTGCACTTCTTCAGGTCGATTGTCGCTCGTGGCGATCGTCTGCAGAAGCAGACGGCGTTGACTCAGACTACTCGGCGTGCCGAAGCCCGCGGCGCGTCCATTATTTGCTTCAGCGGACCCGCGAATCACTGCGAGAACGAGGTCACCATCGCGCTGAGCATCAGCGAAGCGCTTGAGCAGCACCACGCCGCCAGCCTCGGCGCGATTGTAGCCACGCGCGCCAACGTCGAAGCAGCGTGTGACCCCGGCAGGGTCGAGGCGTTCCATGCGGAACAACGTCTCGGCCGCGGCCGGGTCGAAGACCGCGCTCGCGCCGCCCGCGAGCGCCGTATCACAGTCTCCGATGAGCAAAGCGCGACACGCGCGATGCACCGCAACGAGTGCGGACGACGATGCGGTGTTGACGTTTTCGCTGGGTCCACGCAGGTCGAGGATGTTCGAAACGAGGCCAGCTGCGACGTTGAAGCCCAACCAGTAGGTCTTGGGTGAATCCACGGGCGGTGCGCCATAACGCGCATTCAGAAGCTGGTACTCGTTGGTGAACAGGCCAAGAAAGACGCCCGTGTCGCTTCCGGCGAGCTTGGTCGGCGCGATGCCGGCGTGCTCGATGGCCTCCCACGCAAGCTCGAGTAAAAGGCGCTGCTGCGGGTCGAGGGTCTTCGCCTCCGCCGGCGTGAGGTCGAAGAAGCCTGCGTCGAACGCCTCGTAGTCCTGCAAATAGGCGCCCCGCCGCGGCACGGCCTTGCCTTGATTGGGCACCCGCCACCGTGTCTCTGGCGGATCGGAGACCAACGAACGGCCATCGCGAAGGGCGGACCAGAACGATTCGACGTCGGCGATGCCTGGCAGACGGCAGGAAGCACCGATGATCGCAACCGCATCGTCGCGCACGACCGACTCGGCGGCGACAGGTATGACGACACGCGTCGCGCCCCCCGGTTGCGGTGTCGGCGCGTTGCCAATCTTGCGCACGTAGTCGACCAGCGCCCCGACCGTGGGGTTATCGAGGACGAACGTCGGTGGTACCTCGACGCCGATTTGCTCCTGCAGCCGATTACGCAGCTCGATCGTGAGTAGCGACGTGAGGCCAAGCTCACGTGTGATGAGCTGGTCAGCGTGCATGGCTTCGGCAGGAACACCCAGAACCTGCGAGAGCGTCCCGCGGACCTGGTCATCTGGGGTGCTTACTTGCGACGAGGACTGCGTCGACTGCTCGGGGATAGGCTTACGGCGAGCAGTCATCGGCCCGTCTTTGCGGACAGGGTCGGTCCAGTGCGATTCGCGCGCGAAGGGATACGTGGGGAGCGGACGACGCCGTCCAGGACCGATGAGATCACGCCATTCGAGGTCGACTCCGCTGGCCCACACCTCCGCCATCGCGGTGTGTAGCAGCTGCAAATCGTTCGTATCGAAGCGCGGGCACGAGGCAACCACCACGTCTGAAGCGCCGAGCTGGTCCGACAAGCGAGCAAGTGTCGCGAGCGCGCGGCCAGGCCCGGTTTCGAGGAGCAACGTCCCGGGCTGCACCGCGGTCTCGAGGTTGGCGCCGAAGCGTACGGTTCCGCGCATATGGCGCGCCCAGTACATCGGCGAAGAAACGTCCGCGGAGGTTGCCCAGCCACCGGTTAGATTCGAAGCATACGGAATGCGCGGCGACTGGAACTTCATCTGGGAGGCAGCGTGGATGAGCGCCTCCATCGCTGGCTCCATGCTCGCGGTATGGAACGCATGCGAGGTCACGAGCACGCTCGACTGCAAACCACGGCGAGAAACCACCTCGTGCAGGCCCGTGATGCTCTGCTTGGGTCCAGCGAGCACCACTTGGCGTGGACCGTTGATGCAAGCGAGCTCGATATCGCCGTGCACCAAGGATTCGACTTCGGCGGGCGTCGCTTGAACAGCCAGCATCGCGCCCGGCTGCATCGCAGCCATGAGCTTGCCGCGAAGACCAACGAGGCGCGCTGCTTGCTCGACCGGCATGACGCCCGCCAAGGTTGCCGCCACATATTCGCCCAAGCTGTGGCCGATGATCGCCTCGGGCTTGACCCCGCGGGCCATCCACCAGCGCGCTAACGCCCACGAGACGGCGAACACGGATGTCTGCGCGAGGTCTGTTCCGGTCAAGTCGGTGCGCGGGTCGCGCATGAGCGGCAAGAGGGAGATGCCCAGGGTCTCGGAGGCTGCGTCGGCCGCGAGCGTGACATCGGCGCGGAAGCCCTCGTCGCTCTCGAAGAGCGTCTTGAACATCGCGGGGTGCTGCGAGCCCTGCCCCGGACACATGAAGACGATGCGTCGACGGGCTGCCGTACCACTCCCGATGATGCCTTGGCGAAGCGTGAGTGCGCGCAGCAGCTCGTCGGAGCTCGTCGCGACGATGGCGCGACGCTGCTCGAGGCGTCGCCTTCCCTTGCGTAGGGTGAAAGCGACGTCTTCGAGACGCTCGGAGTCGGCCACCAGCGTCTTGGCGAGATCGGCCGCGCGCTGCTCGAGCGCGACCGGCGTCTTGGCGCTCAGCATGAATACGCGCGCGCGCGGGCTCTCTTCATCGCGCGGCCTGTGTGGCGCTTCGCCAAGCACAACATGGGCGTTGGTGCCCCCGATGCCAAACGAGCTGACCCCGGCGATACGCTGCGGCGCCTCCCATGGTTGAGCTTGTGTATTGACGTAGAAGGGACCGCTTTCGAAGCCGATGCGAGGATTGGGGCGCTCGAAGTTGATCTGCGGAGGCAAGGTCCGGTGCTTCAGAGCGAGCGCCGCCTTCACCAGGCCGGCGATACCGGCAGCGACGTCGAGATGGCCGATGTTGGCCTTGATGGAACCGAGCGCGCACGAACCCGCGCCCTCCGCCCTCACGCCGAAAGCATCGGTCAGACCCGCGATCTCGATCGGGTCGCCAAGTGTCGTCGCGGTCCCGTGTGCCTCCACGTAGGTCACGTCGCGTCCTGACACGCCGGCAACGGAGTGAGCCTCACGAATAGCTCGCGCCTGCATCTCGGCGCTCGGAGCGGTGTAGCTGCTCTTGGCGCTTCCATCGTTGTTGACCGCCGAGCCTCGGATGACAGCCCAGACATGGTCACCATCGTTCAAGGCATCTTCGAGACGCCGAAGCACGACCACGGCGGATCCGTTGCCTACGACGGTGCCAGCCGCGCGGTGATCGAAGGGCCGGCAATGGCCATCGGGCGAATGAATCAGGCCTTCTTGGTGGATGTAGGCGGGCAGCTGCCGGGCGTTGATGCAAACGCCACCGGCGAGCGCGACGTCGGCTTGGAAGCTCAGCAGGTTCTCACACGCCAGATGAACGGCGACGAGCGAGCTCGAGCAGGCGGTCTGGACCGTCATGCTCGCGCCGGTAAGACCAAGCTTGAACGAGACGCGCGTGGCGAGGAAGTCTTTGTCGTTGCTTGTGAAGATTTGGTAGAGATCGACGGGTGACTCTCGTCCGCTATAGAGGTCAAGAACGTAGCGATTGAAGCTCTGGCAGGCGAAAACGCTGATGGCGCCCTCGAACTGTTCTGCGTCGATGCCAGCGTTTTCGAGGGCGGCGCTCGCCACCTCCAGGAAGACGCGTTGCTGCGGGTCGAGTAGCGCGGCCTCGCGCGCGCTGTAGCCGAAGTACTTCGCGTCGAACTTGTCGATGTCTTCGAGTAGCGACGCCGAGCGCACCAGACGGGGATGCGTGAGCAGCTCGTTGGGCACGCCGCGCTCGCGCAGCTCGGCCTCCGAGAACTCACGAACGCTCTCGACACCGGCCATGATATTGCGCCAGAGCCCGAGGACATCGGGGGCCTGTGGAAAACGACCAGCTAGCCCCACGATGGCAATCTCGTTACCCGAGAGGCCCGATTGCTGCGTGTCGCTCACGGTCTCGCTTATCTCCGGCGGAGTAGGTTACGTGCTGAACGACGTTGGGCACCGCGAGCATCCGCGGCCGTGGTGTTCGCGGCCGCGCCGGAACCATCGTCGCGCAGGGCCTGCCCGAGGGCGCGCAGAGTAACCTGCTCGAACAGCGTCGTGATTGACACCTTGCGCCCAAGGAGCGCCTCAAGCTTCGCTTGCACACGGATGACGAGCAACGAGTGCCCACCAAGCTCGAAGAAGTTGTGGCTCGGCCCGATGGTGGTGACGTTGAGCACGGAGCGCCAGATCGTCGCGATGCTCTCCTCGAAGGCATCGAGCGGTTCGTCGACGACCTTGGTTGGAAGAGGCGTCGCCGCTGCATCCGCCAACGCACGACGGTCGACCTTGCCGTTGGGAGTGAGAGGCAACTCGGGCAAATACGAGAAGGCGCTCGGCACCATGTAGGGAGGCAAGGTCGTCGAGATGAAGGCTTGCACGTCCTCCCGCGTCGGCGGCTCACCGCGAGGAACGAGGTAAGCGACGAGGCGCGCTTCGCCCCGCGAGTCGCGGGTTACCGCGACAACGCACGTCTTCACGGCGGGATGGTTGTCGATGCGCGACTCGATTTCACCCAGCTCGATGCGGTAGCCGCGAACCTTGACCTGCAGATCGCTACGGCCAAGGTGTTCGATACTGCCGTCCGCGTGCAGCCGCGCGATGTCGCCGGTGTTGTACATGCGCGTCCCGGGTACGAAGGGATTGGCGATGAACTTCTCGGCGGTAAGCTCGGGCTTGCCGAAATAGCCGTGAGCGAGGGTCGCGCCACCAATGAACAAGTCGCCCGCGACGCCAACCGGTACGGGTTGGCCTGCGCGGTCGAGAACATAGATGTACGTGTTGGCGATCGGGCGACCAATGAGGACCCGCGTTCCCGCCTGAACCCTCCAAATGGTCGACCAGACCGTGGTCTCGGTCGGTCCGTACATGTTCCAAACTACGCCGCAGCGGGCGAGAAGCTGGTCCGCCAAAGCACGCGGCAGCGGCTCACCGCCGACCAACGCGGTCAACTTGGTATCGCCGGGCCAATTGGCCTCGATGAGCATGCGCCACATCGAAGGCGTCCCTTGGAGCATGGTCGGACGCGTTCGCTCGCACAACTCCCGCAGCTGCGCACCGTTGGCGACGACCTCGCGAGGCACGATCAAGACGCGCGCGCCGCGCGTCAGAGGTAGGTAGAGCTCGAGTGCCGCGATATCGAAGGCGACTGTCGTCACCGCCATCAACGTGTCGGATGGGCCGATCCCGGGCTCGTGAGCCATGGAGACCAAGTGCTCCGCCAAAGCGCCATGCGGTATCGAGACACCCTTGGGCGTACCGGTCGAGCCGGAGGTGTAAATCACGTAAGCCGCATGTTCGGGAGTTGCCCCGCCAGCAAGGTTGTTGCCGTCTTGCTCGCCAATGGCTTCGGCCTCGGCGTCGATGTCGACCACGGGGCTTTCAACTTCTGGAATGCGTTCGCGCATGCTGGCGTCGGTGAGTATCAGCGATATGCGCGCGTCATCGAAGATGAGGCGGATGCGGTCGCGCGGGTAGAGCATGTCGATGGGCACATAAGCGGCGCCCGTCTTCATGACGGCAAGCAACGCGACGACGAGCTGTGGTCCTCGATCGACGGCGACCGCCACGCGCTGCCCCGTGTTCACACCTTTGCCGCGCATGTAGCGCGCCAGCTTGTTCGCGGCGAGGTTGAGCTCGGCGTACGTCATGGTGCGGTCGCCAGAGATCACGGCGGGCCGCTCGCCTTGGAGCACCACCATCTGCTCGAACATCCGATGCGTGAGTCTGGGCTCGGAGGTTCGCCGATCGGTGGCGTTCCACACGTACAAGATCCGCTCGCGCTCGTTCTGCGCCATATAGTCGACGAGGTCGATGGGCGTAGAAACGTCCTCCGCGATGCGCGATAGCAAGCAGACGTAGTGCGTCGCGATTTGTTGCGCGACATGCTCTTCGATGACGTCTTCGGCGTAGTGGATGAAGCCGCTCACTACCTCGCCACATTTGACGAGCGCGACATCGAGGTCCGCGAGCGCCATCGTGCGCGATACGTCGACAGCCTGGGTCTCGAGGCCGGCTGCGAGCCCAGCACGCTCGTAGAAGCCGAATACCACCTGCGTCCAAGCTGGATTGGCGGCGCTTGATAGCCGCTCCTCCTCGAGGATGCGAGCGACGGGTACGCCGGCCAGGCGGTCAGCTTCGGCCGTGGTCTGCGCGACGCGCATGATCAGATCGCGCAGGGTCGGAGCGCCCGAGGTATCGACGACGACGGGCGCAGTCGTCTCGAAAGCGCCGACGGCGGCAACGCGTGTTCCGCTCGCCACCAAGCGGCGGCCCATGACGAAGCGGAACTCGCCGCGTCGGCGCAACATGTAGCGGGTCACCAGTGTCGCGAGGCAGCTGAAGTAAATGGATTCCTCGCTCACGTGGAGCGACGTCGCGAGTTTGTGGACAGCGGTCGACAGGTCACTCGGCACATCGAAGGGCACGGTCTTCGCCCGCAACGACGGGAACGCCGGGCGCATCTTCTCGTTGGGGAGCTCGACGACCTTCACCGCGTCGGCGACGCTCTGTGCCGTGGCCCGAACGAGCTGCTTGTGCTCTTCGGCACGGGCTGTCTCGCGTGCCACGGCGTCCGCGAAAGACGACAGCTGGCTCGTCCAAGGCGCGCCGGCGACTGCTGCGGCGTAAGCAGCGCCGAGTTCCTCCCGGACAATGACGTGTCCGCCCATGTCCAAGATTGCAGCGGACGAGGAGATGACGATCGTGTGGAGAGCATCGTCGTGGCGAACGAGAGCGGCCAACACGGCGAACGGCGGTTTGCGCGCACGCCAATAGGACAGCGCCGCGTTGACGGCTTCGTCAGGCGTCGCAGTGAGGAGATCGAGCGGCGGAAGCTCGCTCGTAACCACGAGCTGGCCCTCCGTGTACGTCTCCTGCTCGAGCACACGCAGCAAATCGTGCGTCGCGCAGACGGTCCGCCATGCGGCTTGGAGGCGCTCGGGGCGAATAACGCCTGCTATCAGCTCAGCGCTAACCTGCGAGAAGTCGATGTTGCGACGCGACATCTTCGCAGCAATGAGTAAGTTTTGGTTTCCGGCCCAAGCCAGTGGCACCGACCCCACCTGTTCTCTCCAAATCCCCATCAACAGCCGCAAACAATCTTAGCGCAGGCTCGACTGGGCTTCCGTGAATTTAAGATGACGCACGCGTGCGCCCAACTCGCGAAAAATCACAATAATGGGGATTCTTGAACGGCGGTTTGGGCCGCGTGCGCGAACTTGGGCCGCGCTCGACGTCGCGCGTATAGTGAAGTGATGGCCTCTGCACGGCGGCTGACAGACCACTCCACCTGGGGAGTCATCGGCGCCTGTACTGTCCCCGGTCCGCTTGCCTTGCCACCCGCCTCCTTTGCGGGCCAAGAGCTCGCAGACAGCCAAGACAAGCTCCTGACTCTGCTCGCGTGTGCGCGTGGCGCCATCCGTGATGCGCAACCCCGGGAGGCGGCGGCGGGGGCCCGTTTACTCGTCGTTGCCGGACCGAGTCACCCAGCCATCTTCCGGCGCGCGTCGCGTATCGCCGCGCTTCTGGCTTGCAGCGCTATCGACGTGGTCGAAGACGAGGCGGCCGGCACTGCGATCCTACGCGACCACCTTACGACCGCCCGTTCGCCCCTCGTCGTCTGCGTCAGCACGGACCCCGGACACTGGCAGGCCCGCGTCATCGCGCTCGTCGCCGCGGATCGAGCCATGGGACGGCCAGGCGACGAGCTTGCCGCGTGGATGACACAACGCCATCGCGCGGGGGCCCAGGAAGCGTCACCGCCTTTCTTGTTGGCGCTCGCAGCACGCACCACGGCCGAGCTCGTCGAGCGAGCGCAGCGTCTGCAAAGGGGACTCGCCGCAAATGTCAGCCACAAAGGCGCCACGCTCGTCGCGGCGACGCGCGCCTTCAGCCGGGGCCCGCTGCGGGTAGCTTGGGTGCTTGGCTCGGCCGATGCCGCGGAGCAGGCCGTCGCCAGCGTTCTCGATGGCACCGCGCGCGTCAGCGAAGGTCCGGAGGCGCGCCCGACCGTCGCGTTTCTCTTCTCGGGTCAAGGCAGCCAAAGCGTCGGCATGGCCCGCGAGCTCTTTCAGAGCAATCGTGTGTTTCGTGACAGCCTCGAGCGCTGCCACGAGGTGGTTCGGCGTGTCCTCGAGGTTGGCCCCATTGATTTACTTTACGGCGAACCCGACCGCGACGCGCTGCTCGATCAGGCGCGATACGCGCAGCCGCTTTTGCTGTCACTGCAGTGGTCGCTCACCAAGGTTTGGGAGAGCGTCGGTGTCGTACCCGACTATGTTGTCGGCCATAGCAGCGGCGAATATGGGGCCGCCTGCGCCGCAGGTTTGATGGCCATCGACGAGACACTTGCGCTCGTTGCCGAGCGCGGCCGGCTCCTCGATGGACTCGAACGCAAGGGAACGACCGCCGTCGTTTTCTGCGAGCGCGAGCGCATTGCTGAAATCTTGGGAAGCACTTCGTTCGCGAACATCAACATTGCGGCCATCAACGGCGAGAGCAACATCACGATCTCTGGCGACGTCACCCGGGTCGACGAAGCGATCCATGTCTTGCAGGCGGCGGGAGTCCGCTGTGAGCGCATTCGGATGCGCTTTGCTTCACACTCGGCGCTGCTCGACCCGTGTCTCGACGCATTCGAGACCGCGGCAGCGCGCTGCCGCTATAGCGAAGCTCTTGCGCCGCTGGTGTCGAATATCGACGCGGAGCCACGTACCCGCATCGACGCGAAATACTGGCGCACACACCTGCGCGAGCCTGTCCAGTTCTCGAAATGCATGGAGCGTCTTGCTCGCCTGGGAGCGCGCGTCTTCGTCGAGATAGGCCCCCATTCGTCGCTCTTGTCACTCGGGCGGGGTTGCGTCGACATTCCGGGCGCAGCCTGGGTATCGAGTCTCAAGCGAAACAGCAACGCCGCCATGCATTTCGCCGCATCCGCCGGCGAGGTTTGGCGCCGAGGCGCCGCCGGCGCCATCGAACGCTTCAGCGAGGCAGTGGCGCTGGGTGGTCTTCCAGTGCCGCTACGCGGCGACCGCGACGAGCTTGCGGACAGCGAGGCCGATACCCCCGGCAGGGTGAAGCTTCCAGGCGAACGCTTCATGGTCGCGCCTGTCTCGCTAGTGGATGTCATGTGCGCGACGGCGGCGAGCGGCGCCGGGACGATTCTGCGCGACGTAACCTTCGGCGCGCCACTCGTGCTCGATGGCGAGGTCGATCAGCACCTCGAGCCTTCACCGAGCGGCGTCGGCCTCGACGTGCGCCTGGTGGTCGGGACCCGTGAGTCGCGACGTGCCGAGAAGGCAATTTGCGCCCTTCGCAGCGGCGAAAACACCGTGGTAACGACGCGGAGTCACAAGGCTCGTATCGCCGTCACCTCGCTCGGTAGCCGCGCCGCCGCGAGCTTCATCGACCGCCTCGATTGGGACGCGGTTACGCGAGCGCTGGCGACGGCCGCTGCCGTGCCGGGTGAGGTCGTCCTCGACATCCGGCGAATCACCTGGGTGCGCGCCACCCGTTTGCCCGAGCGAACCGAGGCCATCGAGCTTGCGTGGGACATTGCCGAGAACGCCGACCCCAACAGCGTCGAGCTCCGGCTGGACCTCCGGTTCGTCACGGCCGAGGACGCGGCTCAGCTCGATCTACGCGGCATCGAAGGCGCGCTGGTCCCGAGCGAGACGGTCGCGGGAGCCGCGAGCGGCTATGCTGAAGCGCGTTCTCGACTCGACGCGCTACACAAGCGCCTCACCGCAGTGACGCTTGAAGCGCCAGCAAGGCGCGGCGTCGATCTGGTGGCTTCGATGGTCGAAGCAGTGCGCGAAGTCGCCGGAGATGTATCCGTTACCGCGGACACCGTACTTGCCAACGTGGGTTTGGACTCACTCGCCCTCGTGCAACTCGCGTCACGCCTGTCGCGTCTCACGCACACTCGTGTCGCCTGGGAGAATCTCTTCGACCCGGTGAGCCTCGCCGTCCTCGCCGAACGCCTGTCGTCGACAAACAAGTCGGCGCTGCCGCCTATCGTCGCGCTGCGCAACGAGTCGCGGAGCCGTTTGTCGCTGGGACAAGAGCGTACGCTAATCGCAACCCTGCGCGACCCGGAAACCGCGGCGTACAACATCGCCAATGTGATGTTGATCGATGGCACCATCGCGACTGCGACGCTCGAGTCTGCCTTCCGCGCGGTAGTCGGGCGACACGAGAGCCTTCGCACCACGTTTGACTGGTCGTCAGGCGAGCCGCACCCGGTTCTGCGCCACGATGGTGAAGTCGACTTCGCCGCGTTCGACGTCCCCGATGGCGATGTCGTGGACGAGTCAACACTCGTCGAATACGCCTATGAGGACGCGGCGGAGGCTTACGCGCTCGACACGGGGCCACTCGTGCGGCTGCGTCTCTACTCGCTATCGCAGACACGACACGTTCTCCTGCTGGCGGCGCACCATACGGTCTGGGACGCGACCAGCAGCGCCCTCGTTCGGCGGGAGCTCGCTGCGGCATACGACGCGATTGCGGCTGGCAACTCTCCCGCGCTCGGCATCGCCCCCTTAGCCTACCGTGACTTCGCGCTCTGGCAGCGCGCCTTCATCGAGTTGCCGTGGCTCCGCCAGAGCGTTATCGCGGTCGCCGAGCGCCTGAAGGGAGCGCCGGTGGCGACGCCATTGCCGAGCGACAGACCTCGCAGGCCTGGCCCCGGCAAAACCACGCAGATCGCTACGTATGACTTCGATCCAGAGCTGACGACCGCGCTCAGCGCCGCCGGCCGCGCTCACGGCGCCACCGCGTTCATGGCTTTCCTCACGGTATTCTTCCGGGCCTTACAGCGGTTTTCGTCGAGCCACGATCTGTGCGTCGGCGTCCCCATCGCGAACCGTCACATCCCCAACAGTGAGACCATCGTCGGGCCATTGGTCAACACGATCGTCATGCGCGCGAACGTCGACGCCGCAGCTTCGCCGGTCGCGACGCTCGCCCACGTGCGAGAGGTCGCCCTAGCCGCTTACGAACATCAGAGCGTGCCGATCGAGTTGGTGGTGGAAGCGCTCGCCCCACCGCGCACGACGTTGCACACGCCCGTCTACCAGGTTCTCTTCAACCTGCTGCCGGACATGGGAACCGTCGAGACCAAGACCTTCCGGGGCCAGGTCATCTCGATGGACGCCGGCGGCGGCGACCTGGACCTTCACGTCTGGATCCTGCGCGTCGGCGACCGTTACACCCTCAACATGAAGTACGCAGACATCTTCGACCGGACAACCATCGACCGGCTGGCGACACTTTTTATGGACGAAGCGCGCGCACTGCTACGCGCCTCGAACGTCAGTTGAGATAGACCGCGTCGCTGAACGGGCTCTGCGTCGCGTAGCCCAGGATATTGACCTGTGTGTCGATCGTAAGATCGAAGACGCCAGGCACGGTACCGTCGGGCGAAGGCAGCTCGTCGAGAGCCGCGGTGACACTGATGTCCTCGAACGAGGACGGAATGGGCGTGCAATTCGACGATAGGGCCATGGCAACGTTGGATTGATCGCGAACGAACTCGTAGTTCGTCGGCACGAGCATCCAAACGCAGCTGAACGACGGCAGGCGCGCGCGTCGGGTGATCGTGAACTCCGCGTTCGGGTAGGGCACGATGCCGAAGAACGCGGCACCGTTTTGCTGAAAGCCGTCACGGTCACGATTCTCGGTGGTCTCGCTGTACTGCCAGTCACCAGGCGCCCGGGACACCTGATCCTGAAAGGCGATGACCGCCTCGTCGAGCGGTGTGATGACCGGAAGCCCGGGTCTTGGCTCGAACACGGACGGGTCGATACGGATACGCTGCGTGATGACGTAAAACGGCAAGTCACGCGGCGGATCGTCCTCGGGAGTGGACGAACATGCGCTGGCAACCATCGCCAGCGCGCAAATCAAGCTTACTCGGCCCATACGCGCACTCCACTGCAAGGACAGGGGCTACTCGTCTCGACGGTGTTTGTGCTGCCTGCGGGGATGCTGAACGGCCCGAGCTCGTTTGCGCACAGACACGAACGCATACCGTTGCGACGGGCCAGGGTATAGGCCTGGCTCGTCGTGAACTGCGATACGGCCGACACCACCCCGAAGCCCGCGTTGTTGCGGAACAGACAGCCTTCGAAGACCCACGGAACCGACTGATTCAGTGGCGCTTCGCCGAGGAGAATGACGCCGCCGCGACGCGGCACGCCGCCCCCGTCGAGGATGCCGCTCGGAGCACCCGCATATTCAACGATGCTGTGGCGCAACTGGCCCGCGTAGTCGAAGCCACGCGACCCGCCAGATTCAGAGAGCTCACGCAAGCGCGTACGGGCGTTTTCCATGTAAGCAATGCCGACCCAGTCACCGGGAGCGGGTGTCGCTGCGGCCGAGGTAAAGCGCACCGGCTTGTCGAGCGACCCGAAGGAGAAGAAGCGGATCCGCGCAAGCGGATTCGCTGGGTCGACCACTCGCGCGGGGTCACGACCGACGTAGATGCCGGCGCCGCTGCGGAACTTCAGGACGGAACCAGCCTCGACGATGTAGCGCAGGCCACCGTATTGCGGCAGGTTCGGGCCGGTGGGGCCGGCACGCGGTTCGATGATGATTGACGTCTCGACCTCGAGAGGAATTCCCAAGGCGCGCCAGTACTGGTTGTTGGGCCCAGCCCAGCCGCCAGTGACGCGGACGTTCGGCCGGCCGTTGCCGGTGAAGTCGCCAAGCGGCAAAGCGCCGAGCGAGCCGGCGTCGTATGACAACGGCGCGCCGCCGCATCCCTTGACCGCGTTGTCGACCCACGTGAGGGCCGACATCACGTGGAGGCTGCGCACCCGTAGACCAACGTCTGCGCAGTCACGCACGACCAGACCTTGAATGATGACCGAGGGCTGATCTTCGATGAGGCCATCGCCGATGATCTCGATAGCGGGACGCTCGCTGTCGCCATCGGACGGGGTCACGCCACCAGCACCGACAACGGTAAGCCAGCGAACCTCGGACCCACCAGCCTGGATCGCGTGGATACGAATGCCCGCGTAAGCCGACGCTGCAGCAGGCGAACGCGACATGGTGATCGGGTTCTCACGGGTACCGCGGGTCACCAGCCGGCCCGGGGCCGCCCCCCCGACGTCGATGAGCGCGCCAGCGTCTAGCTGCACTTGCGCGCAGGCACCGATGGTAAGCGTCGCGCCTGCGACCGAAAGTGTCCCCGTGACGCGGTGAATGCCGGCTTCGGCCGTCCAGGTTTCATCGGAGCCAATCGTGCCGGTGTGACTGACCACCGTCGAAGAGAGGCTCGGGCAGCTGATGCTGGCGGCGCGTTCGACGGCGTAGCCACGTGCTCGCAGCACGAACGTCACGTTGCCTGCGCCGATACCGCGGAAGGTTCCCGGCTCGACGAGCTCGACGACGCCGGGGGGCTCCGCCGTGATCAGCGGCAGCAGGTCGACTTCGTCACGCGGCGTCGAACCGTCTTCGCGGACCGGCCGCACCGTGAAGACGGTGCCTACCGTCAAGGGCTCGCCGTCGATGCGCAGCTGGGCGCTCGTCGCGAGAATGTCATCGTTGCTCGTACATGCGGCGAGCGCGAGCAGCGCCGCGCAAGACCAAGAGATTGCCCGGGTCGAGTTCACGGCAGAAACGCTAGCACGTTCCGGCGCCGGTAGCCAAAGCCGTCAACGCCCCTGCCGGATCCGAATCGTCACCGGTCGGCCCGCCTCGAGCACGCCTTGGCCGTTGTCGACGATGACCTTCAAGGCATTTGCGTCGGTCACGGCGACCCGACAGCCTGCCCCTGGGGCCGTTTCGACGCGGCATGAGGCAAGGCTCGCTTGAAAGGGCAAGTCGCTCGACGGCAGCGTCGTCGACAACTCCCGATCGGATGCGATGGTGGCAAGCCTTGCGCCGGCCTCAACGGGCTGGCCAGGAGCGGGTTCGGCGGCAAGCACGACACCCGCGCTCGGAGCGCTTACCACCGAGCGCTTGAGGCCGCGCGTCGCGGCTTCGAAGTCGTTGCGGGCTTCGGACAAGAAGTAGCGGTAGACCTCGTCGTATTTGGCCCGCGCTTCGGCGCGCTGCAGGCGTTTCTGTGCGCGCGCGTACGTGGCGTAGTCCTTGGCGCTCATCAGCTCCGCAATAGGCGCGTCGGCTTCGACCCGCTCGCCGACGCGCACCTTCGTCGCCGCGAGAATGCCGGCGACGGGTGCCGTGACATCTGTGCTTGCTTCGGCTGCGAGCTCGGCACGGACGATAACTTCGGTCTGCGCGGCGACCTGGGTGGGCGGGTCGCCGGGCGCGGGCGTGCCGCCCGGTGCGCTCGGAACCACTCGGCCATTCTGGAGCTCGGCGAGCATGGCTCGGCTCGCGATGCGAACGGCAATCCAGGCAACGAGTGGTACGACGATAGCGAACGCTATGACAACGCCGATCACCACGACGCGCAGGCGGGGCCCGCGCGGTTCCATCACGGTCCCGCGCGGCTCGACCACGGTCGAGCGTCCCGGTTGAACGGCGCCGTGCACGACATCGTCGTCGCCGCCCAGAGGGGGCTCCTCGGTGCGTCGTCGCACGCGCGAGCGCAGCTCGCTCGCCGCCACCGTGACTGTCCGCTCTCCGAGCAGCTGACCGGGTGCCGCATCACGCAACACGTCGGCGATGTCGTCCTCCACGACGGTCTGGTTTCGCCTTGGCTGCGCGGCGATGTAGTCACGGGCGCGCAGTGCTGCAGCGTTGCGCGGGTTCACCTGGAGGACGACGTTCAGGTAGTCGATGACGCGCGCATCGTTGCGCGCTTCGAGCTGGGCGGCGACATGCAAGAGGTCGCGTTCTTCGTCGCTGAGCGCCTCGACGAGCGCGTCAGCAACGCGCGGATAGTGCAGCACGGTCCGCTCTGGCGGGTCGGCGAGGAATTGGTAGCCACGCAGCTCGCGCACGAAAGCCGTCACGTGATTTCGTTTGCTGTCGAGACCGGCACGGCGCGCAGCCGCTACGACGTCATCGATGTTACGACTGCCGTCGAAGAGCTGCGCGAGCTTCCACTCCATCGCGTAGATGGGAAAAGAACGACCGTCGGGCCGCTCGACCGTGACCAGGTCACCCTTCTCCGCAACCACTTTTAGCTCGGGCGAAAGCAGCGGCCGCTCCGGGATGGTTTCGCGGGAAATCCTGGAGATCTGGGTAACCTGGTGAACCCCAGTCAAGTCGAAAAGCGCTCGCGTATCGCCGGGTGAGGACAGGCGGGAGGTGGGCTCGTCGAAGGGCGACTTTTGCCGCGGCGGCGCGGCAGAGGCGTCGGGTGGAGCTGGTGGTGGCCGCCCCTTGGTCATGGGGCACGATAGCGCGCGTTTTGTCGGAATCCTAGGACCGCGCAGGCTTCACGTTTCAAGGGGTGCATCTCGGATGGTTTGCTTGACCTCGCCGCAAGTCGTCGGCCAATATTCGTTCTAATGGCGCGTTCTGCGGAAGTGGCGGCTCAGAATAGCACGGGCTCGCGAGTAAGATTCCCCATCTCCCTCAAAGTCAGCTTGGCGGTCAGCGCGGTCGTCGTCCTGATCGTGCTGGGCTTCGTCGTGAGCAGCGTGCTCGCGACGCGCAACCAGTACGCTCAAGCGGCCGAGCGACTCAAGACGAGCCAGATTGACGCGCTTGCGCAGCGCGGTCTCGAATCTGTGCGCAACATGGCTGGCAGCGCGGCAGCGCCTCTGCTTGACGGCGACGTGAGCCGCGTCCGCGATAACGTCGACGCCGTGAGCAAAGATAACCCCGACGTTGTCGAGTGTATCGCCTTGCGCAGTGACGGTCGCATCATCGCCCGGGCCGGCCAGGGTTCTCTCGGTGACAAGGTCGGTGCACCGTTTCTCGCGGAGCTTGGTAAGCTCGAGAAGGCGACCACGCTCAAAGGCCTCTGGGATGGCGGTAACCGCAAGGCGATCGCCTACGCCGCGCCCATCACGCTCTCGGGCCGCAACCTGGGCTTCATGTACCTCGAGCTCTCCACCGCGAAGATCGAAGCCACGCTAGCGGCCATCGAGCGTGAACGTGTCGCCGCGGTGACTGCGTCCATCGCCAAGAGCCTTGGCATCGGCGCCGTAGCCCTCGCCGTGGGCATCCTCGTCGCGGTGTTTCTCGGTCTGCGCTTCAGCGGCGCTGTTCGTCACTTGGCCGCGGTCGCGAGCGAGGTTGGTCGTGGGAACATGCAGGCGCGTGCCAAGGCCGCAAGCAACGACGAGCTTGGCGTCCTCGCCAATCGCTTCAACGACATGACCGACAAGATCGATCGGCTCATGAAGGACACCGTCAAGAAGGCAGCGATCGAGCAGGAGCTGCAGCGCGCGAGCGCGATTCAGGCGCTGCTCGTGCCCTCAATCGACGTGGCCGAGCACGCCGGGCTGCAGTACTGCGGCTTCATCGAATCCGCAGCCCAGGTAGGCGGCGACTGGTGGCATCACTACCGCGTCTCGGACACCAAGGTTTTGCTCTGCGTCGGCGACGTTACGGGCCACGGCATTCCCTCCGCCATGCTCACCGCATCGGCGAAGGCTTCATGCGACACGCTGTTGCGCGACAACAAGAACATCGACCTCGTGACACTGCTGAAGGCGCTCGACTACGTCATTCAAGAGGCCGGTAAGGGCGAGCTCGTCATGACGTTCTTCGCACTGCTCATCGACACGCAAGCGAAGACGATGACGTACGCCAATGCAGGACACAATTTCCCGCTCTTGCTACGGGGCAACAAGGTCAAGCCGCTCATCGCTCGCGGCGGTCGCCTGGGCGATGGCTTGCCGTTCGAGGTGTCGACCCACGACCTCGCGGAAAACGACCTCGTCGTCTTGTTCTCGGACGGGCTCATCGAGTGCGAAAACGCCGAGGGTCAGGCGTGGGGTCAGCGCCGCTTCATCCAGACACTACGCAACAACGCCTCGGCAGACGTCCGCGACGTGCGAACCCGCGTCGTCGAGGGCGCATACAATTACTTTGGTGCGACCCCGCGTGCCGACGACATCACGTTGGTGGTCTGCCGTGTCAACACGCTGGCTCGCGAGCGGATGGGTCAGCAGAAGCCGCCGGCACCGCCGGTCGCGGCGAGTCGGTAGGGTCGACGCGAGGGGTCGAGAGTGATCGCCGACGGCCGATAGCCGACAGCCGATGTTCGAGAGCCGATATCCGACCACCGATAGCCGATAGCCGATAGCCGATAGCCGATAGCCGATAGCCGATAGCTGAAAGCTGAAAGCTGACAGCCGACAGCCGACAGCCGACAGCCGACAGCCGACAGCCGACAGCCGACAGCCGACAGCCGACAGCCGGAGCCCAAGGCCAATAGCCAAGGACCGCCCACCGAGCCAAGAACGGCCGATTCAGCCGCTCCCCGCGCCGATAGATGAGGCCCGCCGCCGGGGACCGCTCTACTCTGCTGCCCTCGGAGCGCAACCCGCGTTGGCCTCGGTACCCTTTTCGCCCGGGCATGCGTCGAAACGATCCCAAACGCCGTCGGCGTCGTCATCTTCGAACGTGCAGCCCGCGTATTGCGGATCGCCCGTGACCCCTGGGCATGCATCTTCCGTATCGGGGATGCCATCGCCGTCAGAGTCCTCGGAGCCAATGATTCCCGACAAGGCGAGCAAGACTCCCGGATGGGCATTGCCACCGGGCTCGAAGGTGTAGTTGGCGGCGACCAGCAAGCGGCCGGTGCCGAAGATTCGTGTCGAGAGGCCGAGCGCGGCGACGGCGGCCCATTGATCGCTGATTTCTTCGACGTTGAAGCGCATTTGACCTTCCGCGAAAACAGACACGGGGTCGAAGTCGTAGCTAGCCATCACCCCGGGGCCGACGGTGGTGGTCGTCTCTCCAGCGACGTGCGTCACCTCACCGCGCGCCTCGAGGGCCAGCGTCATAGCGCCGATCATCGTGCCGCCGTACCCTACGAGCTGAGCGCCGCCGCCCGATTGACGGAATTCGACGTTGCTGCCGTTGGTCAAAAATGAAGCGCCCAGCAAAGCGCCGAACTTGAAGGCATCCTGGGTGAGCTGGGGCGCATAGCCCGCGCGTAGTGTGAAGCGGTTGCTGATACCAGAGTCCGTACGCTCGAGCGCCGCCGCGCCCTGCACGAGCCCTTGCAACAGGAGAGTGTCGGAAAAGCCCAGCACCCCAGAAATCGTGGTGCCCACCAAATCTTCGCTCGAGCTGCCGCCCGAGCCGTATTGATAGTCGCCCAACATGCGAACGCTATAGCGAGCCTGCTCGCCTACACGCGCGCTTCCGTAGAGGAATTGCCCGGTGGACAAACCCTCGGGGGCGATTGTCACCGCCGTCACCAAGCTGCCGAGCACCCCAGCCAGCGAAACCAATCCCACGGTGCAAGCCTTTCAGTAACTCCAACGACGAAACGTTAGAGTGCAACGCCACTGCGGCGCAAGCCAAAAACCCGCGACCTCTCGCTTGGCTCCCCCGGCAATGCGTTGGCGCGTCTCCGGACTGCGTGTTAGCATCTCGCCACCAGAGGCTACAAAAACGAATGAGCGCGGAAGCGGCGACCGAAGGCTGGCGAATACTGATTGTTGACGACGAGCCCGATGTTCACAACATCACCAAGCTCTCGCTGAAACATCGTGAATGGCGGAAACGTCCGTTCTTGACGACGAGCGCTTTCAGCGCCGCGGAAGCCCGCGAGATCATCGAAAAGGACCCAACGCGGTTCCAGGCAGCCATCGTCGACGTGGTGATGGAGTCGAACACCGCAGGTCTCGAGCTCTGCCAATACATGCGCGCGAATTGCCCAACGTCGTTGCGCATCATCTTGCGAACCGGCCAGCCTGGTACGGCTCCCGAAGAGCGCGTGCTCAACGAATACGACATCGACTATTACCTCGAGAAGGGCGACGCGACGCTCGAGCGGCTTTACGCAGTCGTGCGAGCCTGTTTGCGCAGCTCGCAAGACATCTCGACTCTCGTCGCCTTCGGCAAGCAGCTGCAGAGCTTCAGCCGCGTCCTTCAAGAAGTGTCGACCCTGCCCGATTTGCTCTTGTTCATGGGCGAGGGCCTTCGCTTCCTCGAGCTCAAGTACCTCGCCAAATGCATCTTCATCTACGACGTCAACGCCAATGCGGACGCGTCGATCACCCATCCCGAGCTCGCGGCACTCCACGAGCCGGTGCGCAAGCTCGGTGGCCAGCTCCGCGATAGCAAACGGGAAGCGAACCGCCCCATCGTTGGTCGTGAGTTTGGCTTGCCCGAGATGTCATGGGTCATGCCCTTCACCATACAGCTCGACGACGATCACGGAGACGGCACGCACTCGCGGTCCGACGTTTCTGGCATCCTCTTCGTACAGTTCGACCCGCGCCACTTCGTCGAAAAGAACACTGGCGACCTCTTCACTGACGCCTTGTTGTTCATCGACAACTGGAAGATCGCCTTCTCGACGTTACGTCTTCAGGAGCGCCTCGCCCGTGAGCGTATGCTCCGCGAACGCATGTACTTCGAGCGCTTGCAGAGTATGGCGACCATGGTGAGCGGCGTCGCGCACGAGATGAATACGCCGCTTGGCGTCGCCAACACGGCGTCGTCCACCATCGTCAGTCTCTCGAAGATGCTGAGCGATAAAGCGGCGGGTGGTGGCGCCGACATCGTCGACGATCTCAAACTTTCCTGCGACCTGCTCACCAAAAACATCCAGCGGGCGCAGACCCTCATCCGCAGCTTCAAGCAGCTGTCCGCCTCGCAGCTCTCCGACCACCGGGGCGACTACGATCTTGTGTCCATCCTGCGCGACTGCACCGAGGCGCTCAGCCCCGAGCTCAAGAAGCACAAGGTCGAAGTACGCCTGCCCGACGGCGAGCGGATGCCGTGGGTTGGCTACCCGGGACACCTGTCCCAGGTCATCATCAACTTCATCCAGAATACGCTGCGTTACGCGTACACCGATCAGAACAACAAAGGCGTCGATATCCGTATTGGCCCCGGCAAGCTGGGCGCCGATTCGTACCGCATCGAATTCCAAGACTACGGCAAGGGTGTGCCGGCCGAGATTCTACCCCGGATGTTCGAGCCTTTCGTAACCAGCGGCCGTACCAAAGGTGGTACGGGGTTAGGTCTGGCAATCAGTCTCAACATCGTGGAAAATCTCCTGAAGGGTAAGCTTACGTGCCGCAGCAAGGTCGATGAAGGGACAACGATGATTATCGACATCCCGAAGGTCGTGCCTGCGGTTCAAGAAGCTGGACCACCGCTCGTGCAGTTCGGCGGGCGTTCGGGCGGCGCATAAAACGGTTCGCGGACGACGGTCACACACAGAGGCTTTTTGAATGGCGGAACCTTGGAAGGTGCTCGTCGTCGACGACGAAGAGGATATCCACCGCATCACCAACCTCGTGCTCAAACGCAGCGTTTGGCGCGAGCGGTCATTTTCGCTGACGAGCTGCTACACGGCGAAAGAAGCGCAGGCGATGCTCCAGAACTACGACGAGCATCAGTTCCATGTTGCCCTCGTCGATGTCGTCATGGAGAGCGACCACGCCGGCCTCGAGCTGTGCAAATGGATCCGGGCCAACCTTCCGCGAACCCTGCGCATCGTCTTGCGGACGGGCCAAGCAGGCATCGCCCCTGAAGAGAAGGTCCTCAACGACTATGACATCGACTTCTACCTCTCAAAGGAAGAGGTCAACGAGCGCCTGCTCTATTCGGTGATCCGCAGCTGCCTGCGCAGCGCGCAAGACATCGGTACCTTGGTCGCGCTGGGCGGTCAGCTGCGCAGCTTGACGACTGCTCTTCGCGATGTCGCCTCGGTCGACGAGCTGCTCGGCGTCATGCGCAACACGCTGCAATTTCTCGAGCACAAGCATGGCGTGCGCTTCGCGTTCGTAAGCGACATCAATCGCCCTGCCAAGAACGCCTACATTAGCGTCACGCTTCGTAGCATGGGTAGCCCGCTGGACGCGCAGCGTGCGCTCGATGCTCTCGGCAAAGCGCATGAGCAAAAGCTGTCGGTCGACAGCGTCCACGCTGGCAACCTCGTTGGCCTGCAGCCGACACAGCTGGTGCTCCCGACGCGCGTCACCGGCAGCCATGCCGAGCGCGGCATCTGGGCACGGCTGACGACCTGGTTCCGCGCCCGTGAGAAGTACGACATGAGCTCGGCGGTCTTGGGTGGCCTCATCGTCGACATGCCGGCGGACAAGATCGCCGGCCGCCAATACGACGACCTGGTCCACGACTTGCGATTGTTCATGGAGAACTGGCAGCTCGTCTACGGAATCTTGCTGGCACAAGAGAATATCGCGCGCCTGCGTTCACTCGACGCAGAGGCGTTCTGGCAGATCCAACAACGCGATGGCGGTCGCGGCGAAGTGGGCTCGAATCCATGATCCGGTGCCCACCCTTGCCCGTTGCTCTCGCCTTTCTGACGACCCTGGTCGCTACAGCGGCGTCCGCTCAAGAGAACGTCAACGTTGGCGTTTACGTGCCGTCGCTCTTTTTCGCAGACTCGGGCGCCAAGGCCGACTTCATCACCAAGGTGGAAGCGGCGATTGGTGCCGCGCTCGGGGGCACCGCCACCGCGACGGTGGTGCAGGACCCGAACGGGCTCAGCAAGCAGCAAGTCTGGGTGACCGACGCCACCGGCTTTGCCGGAGTGCCGGCGGGCGAGGCTCTCCTCGAGGCAGTCCGCCAAGGCGACAACGCCGCGCCGATCGCCGTGTACGGGAAAGCCTCGTGGGAATCGGCGTTCGCGTTGTTGTCCAAGGGCAAGATCTCCGTGCCGGGCGGCGGCCAGGAAGACAAGATGGCGTTGCGCTACTGGCTGCTCGGCGACGAGCCGAGGAGCGCTGGCATCGTCGAGCGCATCAAAGGTAGTCGCGACGCGCGCGCCGCGCTTTCGACCGTCGCCGCGGGCGAAGGGGACGGCGTTCTCGCCTATCGCGCCGACTACGCACGGCTCGACCCGAAGATCGGCGCGCTCAAGGAAATCACAGCGCTCAACAAGGTGCCGCTACCCGTCCTGGCACTCAATACGCGCGGCATCGACGGTGCGACGGCGGAGCGCATGCGCACCAAGCTGCGTGAGACCAAGCTCCCACCCGTGCCGGGGATCATCGACGGATGGCGCAACGCCACGCGTAGCGACTATAGCCGCTTCAACGAAGTGCTTCGCCGTCGTATCCCGACGGTGCGCCGTGACTACATCCTCGCCGACGTGTCCGCCCTGTCGTTCGATCTGTCCAGCTTGCTGCCCGCGCCGCCTGCGGCGCCTCCCTTGAACGCCGACGTGGTCATGCCCCCGGCGCGCTACACCCCGCTGCCTGATCTGCCGATGCAAACGTCCGAGCCGGATCGTCCAGTAGCGCTGGCGCAGTAAGCCCGAGGAAACGGCCGTGACCAAAGACGGCAAGTGGCACATTCTCGTCGTCGACGATGAAGAAGACATGCACGTCATCACGCGCGTGGCGTTGCGTACCGAGCGCTGGCGGGGACGACACTTCCATCTCGAGAGTGCGTTGTCCGCGAAAGAAGCGCGCGAGAAGCTCGCGGACCACGGCGCCGACATCGACGTGGCGCTCGTCGACGTCGTGATGGAGACGACGGAAGCTGGCCTCGAGCTCTGCCGACACATCCGCGAGACGCAGCCACCGTCGCTGCGGCTGGTGCTGCGCACCGGTCAGCCTGGTTACGCCCCCATCGAAAAGGTGATGAACGACTACGACATCGACTACTACATGGCGAAGCCGGAGGTGACGAAAGACAGCCTCTACAGCGTCATGCGAGCGTGTCTTCGTAGCTCACAAGACATCGGAATGCTGCTCGTGATGCGCGAGCAGTTGCGGCGCTCCGCGAGCCTCATGGAAGACGCGACGCAGCTGCCCCAGTTCTTGGCGTCGGTGCGCGACCCGCTCGACTTTTTGGCCAAGAAGCACGACGCCGCCATCTATTTCGTCAACGACCGCTCGCACGACGAGCTGACCGCCAGTGACAATCTCGTGGGCACGGCTCCCCTACCGCCTGACTTCGCGACCATCGCCGTCGAGGCGGCCCAAGCTGGCCCAGACGCGTGGCAACCGCTCCAAGCGTCGCACACGTACGCTTTCGCGACAGTGACGCTCGACGCGCGCGGCCCAGCCACGAGCCCCCAGCCAGCCAAGACGGGGGTCCTCGGCATGCTCAAGGGCGCCTTTGGAAAGAAGGTTTGGAAGCCAGAGGCAGTGATGGGATCGGTGATCGCACGCTTCGCCGAAGCGCCTACCGAAAAGACCTTGCACGACCTGCGCTACGACCTCGCGCCGTTCCTCGAAAACTGGCGCATCATCCATCGCGTGTATCGTTGGCACGACGAAGCAGCGCATCGTCGTGCGCAGATCGACCTTGCGAACCTAGCGGGTGCGCAAGGTCAGTGACCCAAAGGGTCGCTCAGCGCGACTTGCTCTCGACCCACGCTTTCGTGAAGACCGCCTGGTCCACCGGGCTCGAATCGAGCGCGAGCGACTTGAGGAACGTCTGCCGGTCGGCCTCGATGTGGTCCACCACTCGGAATTCCTTGATGTAGAAGGTCTCCTTCCCTTCGTACTTGATGCGGCCGTAGCCGGTGTAGAAGACAGCGCGTAGCGGCCGTCCCTGTTCGGTGAACGTCTCCATCTTGAGCGGGTTGCCACTCGCCTTGTCGATCCAGAAATCGAGCATCGGCTCACCGACTTCGACGTCCTTCTTGGCCTTGAGCTTGAGGTGATGCACCTGAAACTTGGCGATGGTCTCCTCACCCACGTAGGTCGCGTCGTACTCCTTTGCGAGATTCCAATCGTCGAAGTCGCGGGCTCGCACATCGCCAACCTGGATGTACTCACGCTTGGTGCGGCGGTCCCACTGACCGATGGCCGGGTCGTAGAGCCAGAGGTTCGCATCGGCGCGCAAGAAGGCCTTACCTGCCTCGGTCTTCGGCTTCGTGTAGACGATCGTCATCTTGTCGCCGCTTCGATACACGACGACCTCGTAAATACGATCGGGATAGTTCTTTCGTTTCTGCTCGCCGTACACCTGGCGCGTGAAGTTCGGCGGCAACCGGAACCGCTCATCGATGCCCTTGAGCATCGTCGTGATCTCGGCGTCGCTCAACGGGGCCGCGGACGCGACCGCAGCGCGCCCCAGGATGAAGACGGCAAACAGGGACAGGCACAACCACTTCCGCCAAGCACTCATCTGCAGCTCCATGCTCTAGAGGGCGTCGCGAATCGCCGCCATCGGTGAGATCCGTGATGCTTTGAAGGCCGGCCACAGCGATGCCACCAGGGTCACCGCCGGCAATAGTATAACGATGCCGACGAGACTTGCAGGCGTCAGCGCAAGGTACACGGCGTCATCGAACAACAAGTAACGAAGGGTCTCGGAGGTGACCTTGATGTGGGCGGCGTTGAGCCCGAGTGTGATGATGACACCGATGATGGTGCCGGCGACGGTCGCCACGAAGGCGAGAATCAGCGTCTCGATGGCCACCATAATCACCACGCGACTGGGGCTCATGCCCATGGCGCGCAGCGTCCCGATCTCTGGGGTCCGCTCCCGCACGGAAACGAAGGTCGCACTGACCGCGCCCAAACCGACGACGAGGCCAAGCGCCGCGGCCACCAAAGTGGCAATGAGGCGCGACGCGTCGGTTCGCCAGTCCATCCACCACATCTCATGGTTCCAAGGACCGATTTCGATACGCTGACCAGTCCACGCCTCTTCCTGCGCCGACCACAACTTCTGTCTGGCCTGGGCGAGGCGCGTAGGGATGGTCGCGAAACCAGCACCGACCGCCGCGTCCGACAAGGCCACTGCGAAGTCGTTGGCAGAGTCGACGTCGCCCATGTGGATTGAGACGATGGTGCTGCTCTCGGGCTTCACGGAGCTCAAGCGCTTGGCCGTCTCGATGTTCGAGAAACAGAAGAAGTGGCTGAAATCGGGGATGTCTCGCACAACCGCGACCACCTTGGCATCCACGACACCTTCGACCCCGCCGGGGTTCGACATCTGCAGAACCACGGGGTCTCCCACCCGCACACCGAGCTTACGGGCTTGTTCGGCGAAGATGACCATCGACTCGTTGTCCGCCAGAGCATCGAGGCTACCGACCCGCTCATCGGAGTCGGTGTCTGTGTACTCGCGGAGCGGCGCGAGCTGCAGGGTCTCGCGCAAGTGGGGCTCGGCCGCGATATCTACGCCATAGTGAAAGACACAAAACACCATGTCGGCCGGACTGTAGATGCGAGTGAAGTTGTGAATGCGGTCGCTAAAGCGCACATCAGCGGGGACATTCTTGCGCACGAAGTCCATGACCGGCGCGAGCTGCTTGATGCGATACATCGCGAGGTCGCGCTTCGGCTTGTAGATGCCGGTGATGTGAACATGCCCGGAGCCAAGCGCAGCCGAGGTGTTGATGACGCGTGTGATGACGCCTTGGAAAATGCCGTTCGACAGGACCAGCAAGACGGCGGTGAAAGCGACCGCGCCGCCCAAGAGGCCGTTGCGGCGACGCGCCTGCGCGAGGTTACGAAAGCCCAGGCGGAGAAGGACCAGCATGGCGCTCATCGGACAGCCCTCAAGGCCGAAGAAGGCTCGATGCGCGACGCCCGCAGTGCAGGCAGAAGCGCGGCGAGCAAAGCACCGAGCGCCGTGGCGGCAATCGCCAGCACGACCGCGTCGACGCTGACGCGTGGGTACACGCGCGGTCCGCCGAAGATCACCTCCATGGCGGGGGACGTCGCGGCGATACCATAGCGCCCGAGCAAGGCGACGATACCCGCTCCGGCCGCGGCGCCAAGAGCACCGGCCGCGGTACTGAGGTACAGCGTCTCGACGAAGACCAGGCGAAGCACGAAGCGCGGCGCGGCGCCGAGCGCGCGCAGAGTTCCAAGCTCACGCTCGCGGTTCGCCATGGCGATGACCACGCCCATGTTGGCGATGATGAGCGCCACCACGAATACGGCAACCACCCCCAGATACATCTGCATCTGCAAGAAGCCGAGTTGGACGGCAAACCGGCTGGCCACCTGCCGCCAACTCTCGAGACGGATCCCCAGCTTCTTGTCGGCAAAGGCCGCCTCGATACCCGCTTTTGCGGACGCCCGGTTGTCCTCGCCATCGACCAGAACGGCAAAACTCGGGATGAGACCGCGCGCGATCTCGGCGCTCGACAGACCCTTGGGGGCCTTGCGAGCCGCCTTCGCGGCGGCGAGCGTTTCTTCGACGTGGCCGACGAAGTGAGTCGACTCGGTGGCTTCCTCGTCGACGATGAAGCCAGCGCCGAACATATCGTCTTCGCTAGGGAGATCATTGCCGGTGCCGCCGGCCTCTTTGCGGAGCGCCTCTCGTTCGGCGTCGAGCTCCGGGGTCGGCTCGCCGACCAGATCTCGATAGGTCGCGAAGTCGACCAAGTTGTAGGCGACGTGGCTCGCCAAACGCACGCCTTCGAACTCGTAAACGCCGGCGACCTTCACCTTCACGGCCTTGGGTGACCCGTCTTTGCCGACACCGGTAAGGGTCATGGTGTCGCCGACGTCCATGGCGTACAGGCGGATCTTCGGGGCGATGACATCGAAGAAGAACTTGTCGCGGGCCTCGAAGGTCGAAGCATCGACGTGCAAGAAGGCGATCAACTTCTCGATGAGCGAACCGGTCAGGCGAGGGTCGTGTTTGGCGAGCGCCGCCTCGAGCTCCGCACCGTCCGTCGCCGAGAGCTGCAGAATGATCTGCTCGTATAGCTCCGCGAGACGGCTCGCGCGCTCGCGCCAGACCCGGTCGGGCAAGCGTCCGCCATTGCGGGCAAGAGCATCGCGAATACCGTCGAACGCGAGCGCCACCGGGTGTTTGGCTTGCTCTTCGCGCTTACCACGCTCCACCAGGATGCCTCGTTCGCCAGGCTCGAGCATTGTGCCTCGCACGAGGCGGAAGCGCTTGAAGCCCTTCACGAAGCGGTCGAGATCGGTACCGATGACCGGAGCGCGAATGTTGCGCGTGTCACCAGCCCATTTGAGCACCTTGTTGTCGATGAACTCCGAAAGCGCCTCGGGATCGCTTTGACGCATCGCCCACAAGGATTCGTCGTCGGCGACGCGCTTCAAGAGCTGGGTCGCTTCGGCGTCGTCCTTTGGGTCCTCCGAAAATGCGCCTCGGCCCGACGCGGCGCGCTCGAGCAACTGTCGCACCGAGAAGCGGATGTTGCGCTCTTCGATCGCGGCCTTGTCGAGGTCGCCCGAGCGATAGGCTTCGCGCATGGCGCGAGCGCGCACCTGCAGCGTCGTTGGCGCGCGAAAGTAGCTGTTGGCCGTGCCCATGGGAACGACGTCGATGACGTGCGGTACGCTCTTGGCGGCCTCTTCGACTTCGACAAAGCTCGCGACATTGCCGATGTCGCGCAGCTCCCCCGTCCACGCGGAGATGAGGATGTCGAGCTTCTCGCGGGCGTCGCTCGAGTAGCCCTGGAAGTCACCGACAAACGTCTCGATGAGACTCGTCTCGAGAGCGCGCGAGATGGACATCGCGATCGAGGTGATGGTGGTCAGCAGCGCCGCGTTCACGAAGAAGGTGGCCGCGATGGCGGCGCTCTTGCCGCGATTGGCGAGCGTCGACTGCCAAGCTAGCCCGAAGAGCAAGCGCAGCCGGTTCACTCGTAGCCCCCGTTGACCTTCGCCTGCTCAGTGCGCCGCATCGACGACTTTTCCGTCCTTCATGCGAATACAGACGTCGGCCATCTGCATGAGCCCTTCGTCGTGCGTGGAGAACACGAACGTCGCATTCGACTTCTTGTTCATTTGCTTCATGAGCTCGACGACGACTTGCGACGTCGCGGAGTCGAGGTTGGCTGTCGGTTCATCCGCCAAAACGAGCAGCGGCTGCTTAACCAAGGCGCGGGCGATGGCGACACGCTGTTGCTGGCCACCTGAGAGCTCGGCCGGTCGGTGGTGCCGTTTGTCCCCGAGACCCACCTCGTCGAGGATCCGTGACACCATCTGCTCACGTTCGCCGCGCGTGTGCTTGCTGCCGAGCAAGAGCGGCAGCTCGACATTCTGGTAAGCCGTCAACGCCTGGATGAGGTTGAAGCTCTGAAACACGAAGCCGACTTTCTCGAGGCGAAAGCGCGTGCGTCCGTCTTCACTCAGACTCGAGACGTTCTGTCGATCGACTCTAATGGTGCCCGAAGAGGGACGGTCCATGGCGCCGATGAGATTCAGCGCGGTCGTCTTGCCACTACCAGATGCCCCGGCAAGCGCCGTGAACAGCCCCTTCTGAATTTTGAAGGTGGCACCGCGAAGGGCGCGAACGGTGGTCGCGCCGAGCTGGTACTCCTTCGTCAAATCCGTCACCTCTGCGATGACATCCATCGAAGCCCCGCTCATCGTTTTGCCGGTGTTAGCACGCTGGCTTTCCGCTCGCGAGTAAACCGTTCACGTCTTCTTGTGGTGCCGCTTGACCCAAGCAACGACGGGATCGGTAAACGCGGCGATGTCGGTATTCATGGCCGCGACCTGACCCGCACGCATGGCGAAGCGCTCGACGACAGGAAGGGTCGCCTCCAGTGCCGCCATCGCGGTTTCGGTTGACGCGTCCGCGTCGTTGCCGTGCAGAAGCATGACCGGAACGGAACCTTTGCTCAGGCGTTCCTTGTCGTAGCTGAAGGCCTCGAGGGCCAAGAGCTCACGCCCGATGGTGTGAGCTGCCTGCAGGCGGTTGCGCCAGGTCGGAAGACGGGAAATCTCATCAATGAGGTCGCGCGGCATGTGCGCGACTTCGCCGAAATAGATACGGGTGGCGCGGGCAAAATCGTCCACCGCAAGCGCGTTGAGGATCTTCTCGAGCACGTGGGACGAGCAGTACCCATCTCCGCCCGGCGCCGGGAAGCGGCACAGGACTGCAGATGCGACATTCGGCACGCGGGTGAGGGCTTCGAGCACGCAGACAGCGCCGAACGCGTGGCCGACGAGATGCACCGGTTCCTTGAAGAGGGCGAGGAGGGCCTGGAGGTCTTCGACCTCACGCTCGAGCGCATACGGAAGGGTGTCTCCGCTATCACCGCGACCGCGCCGGTCAACGGTGACGACCCGCAGCTCTTTGGTGAGCACGGGCAGCATGGGCCGCCATCGCGTCCGGTCGTTTGCGAGGCCGTGCAAGAAGAGCGTGATCGGCCCGCTGCCATCGACATCGTAAGTGATGGACGTACCGTCTGCGGAAGTGACCTGACCTACCATCGCGTTCCCACCCATACGCTCATGCTTCTGAGAGCTGCCGCGGTCCCCGTAGGATGAATGCCGAGAAGCTCGCCGCGGCAAGCCCTGCCAGCACCAGCGATAACGGCATCAACGCGACGTTCGCGGTCCGAGTCAAGACGAGTGTGAAACCGGCGCTGCACGCCATCTGCATGAAACCGACGAGACCGGACGCCGCGCCCGCAAGCTTGGGATTCACACTCAAGGCGCCGGCGATGCTGTTGGTCTGGAGCAAGGCGTTCGCCAGGGCCAGTGGGACCATGGGTGCAATGACAATCAAGGCGCTAAGCTCGCCCCACGCCCCGAAAACCAAGAAGCCGGAGGCGCCAATGCCCGCGAAGACAAAGCCGATCGCGATCATGCGATCGATGCCGTAGCGCGTCGTCAGCCGCCCGGTGAGGAAGCCGCCGAACATGTAAGCAAAGGGTACCGGCATGAGCGCTGCGCCAAACCGCGCCGGGCTCATGCCAACGATGTCGATGACGAGATGGGGCGCGGCCGCGAGGAACGTCATCCACGTCGCTGAGCTGAAGGCCGCCGTGAGAGCGTAGCCGAGAAAACGCCGTGTGCAGAGCAAACGAAGGTCCGCGCGCACGACAGCCCGAAGCTGAAAGGTTTCGTGGCGGTGCAGCAGCGTCTCGTTGGCGCGCGCCACCGCCCAAACGAAGACCAAAAGCGCGAAGGTGCTCATGATGACGAAGACCCCACGCCAGCCGAAGCGCTGTGCGACTTGCCCCCCTATTGTGGGTGCCATGACCACGGCCAGCGATTGCGCCATGGTGATGTAGCCAATCATGCTCGCGGCACGATCCCGGGTCGCCGAATCGCGGACCATGGCGCGCCCCATGACGAGGCCCGAGCAGGCGCCCAGGGCCTGAACACCGCGCGCCAAGAGCAGCACGTTGAACGACGAGGCGAGCAGCGCGGCAAGGGCGCCGCTGAAGGTGATGGCAAGGCCAATCAACAGGGGCGGACGTCTGCCAAAGCGGTCCGAGATGGGTCCGTAGAAGAGCTGCCCGACCGCGACACCGGCGAGGAACAGCGTATGGGCAAGCTGTGCCTCGCTCGCGGCGACGCCGAAGCCGCGCGCAATGCCCGGCAGAGATGGGATCAGCACGCTGATCGAGAAAGACGACACAGTCGTCATGGCGATCAACAGCGCCGTCGAAGGAGCCCTGGGCGGCACGCGCGCCTTGTAGCACACCGTGGGTCTCGACGGCAGCCATCGTCCACTGAGCGAAATAATAGTGTCACCGCCCGCCTCCGCTTAGAATCCGAGCACGGTAGACGCCTCTCTCCCCCCATGACGATTCTCGCCATCTGTGCCGCCAGCCTGGTGTCAGCCATCGCGGGCGCCGACAACGTCAGCCTGGTCGGCCAGCCTCGCGCCGTCGAGCTTTCACGGGAACGTACGGCCTACCAGATCGAAGAAGGCGGCCTGACCATCGATGTCAGCGGGAAGCGCAATATCCTTCTCGAGCTTCGTAGCCGCACCAAAGGTAAAGGCGTCGTCCTCGACATCCTGCGAGAAGACAACTTCCAGTCGCACAACCTTCTGCAAATGCGGCGGGTGGGCTCGGGCCCCAAAGGCTATTCGTTCGTTTCTTTGGTGGCGTTCGCAACCGACACAGGCACACACCGCTATCGCTTGATTGTTACGGGCGGTGATTTAATTGTGCGCGTCACCGAAACCGCGAAGCTCATGGCGCCTTTCCGGGCTCAACCCTGGGTCGACAGTAAGCCGCCCGAGACCCCAGCCGTGACGCAACAGGTGGAGCCCCCACCGGATCCGCCCCCGGAAATCACGGGTACGACGACGCCCGACGGTGACATGACCTTCGATATCGGCACGGAGATCGCAGCGGCCGGCGGCGGAACCGTGACGCCGACACAGACGTCCGACGTAAAGGAGCGCCTTACTGCCGCTGACGACGCCCTGGCGATCGGCGGGCTGCTCTACCCGCGTTTCCGCTACGGCTTCCGCGATAACGAGCGGATATCCGACGCACCGCTCTTTAATGACAATCTTGCTGACATCTATCTCGACGCTCGACCGGCCGATCAGCTCCGCGGCTTCGTCAGGATGCGCCTGAACAACAGCAACATCGTGCCGCCCGCGGGGTCGCCGTTCAGCGACTCGAACGTCTTCACCCTGGACCAGTTGTGGATCAAGTGGACCATCGAGCGCCGGGTCTACGTGACGCTCGGCAAACAGCCTCTACGCTGGGGCGTGGGGCGCTTTTGGAACCCAGCCGACCGGCTGAACCGCCAACGGCGCGATCCGCTCGCGGCGTTCGACGCGCGTAACGGCATCAAGATCCTGAAGGTCCACTATCCGATCGAGTCGCTCGGCTGGAACCTGTATGCTATAGCAGACTTCGATGGCATCTCCTCGGCGGCCGACATGCGAGGCGCAGCACGCGCCGAGATCGTCATGGGGCCCGCAGAGCTATCCCTATCAGCGACGGCGCGACGCAAGCGTCCGATGACCTTCTCCGCCGAGCTCGACTCTGGACTCGGACCGTTGGACATCAAGGGCGAGTTCGTCGTCTCTAAGGGCCTCGAGCAGCAGCAATACTTCGGCGAGCTGGACCAGGCGAACGACATCTTCCCGACGCTGTCCACGCAGGCAAACCGTACCTTCATGCAAGCGCTCGGGGGTCTCGAGCTCAAGATCCACTACGCCGTCGGGGGCGACCGTGCGGCCGAAGACGAGATCACCTTCGGCGCCGAATACTTCTACAACGAGCGCGGTTACGAGTCGCTCGAGATTGCGCCCTTTTTGGCCGCTCGCAACGAGCTCGTCGACTACGACTACGGTCGGCACTACGCTGGCGCGTACATCATCGTGCCACAGCCGGCGCGCTGGGACGATACGCTCTTCATCCTGACCGGTATCGCGGACCTGACCTATGGCTCCAGGCTCTTGCGTCTGGACTACCGGGTTCAGCTGATGACCTATGCAGAGCTCGACACTGCCCTCACCTGGCGTAGTGGTGATGGAATTTTGCGCTCGAACTTCCCGGTCTTACCGCTGCCCGGTCAGGCCTCACCGGCCACTGCTCCACGCAGAGCGAATGATTGGGAGCTATTCGTTGGTCTGCAGTTGCCCCTCTAGCGAGTAGCGCAGAAGTCGCGCGTCGCGCACAATGGAAGTCGACGCGGAGGACGTATGCACCTGTTCAAGCGATTCGCCGCCAAAGACTACGATGCAGCACTAGCAAACATCCCCGTCCTCGACTGCGGACCTACGTTCCGCGGCGAGCGCGGCGCGCTCGAAACCTTGGCGGCCGAGCTGCGACGCGCTTGCGAAGAGGTCGGCTTCTTCTACGTAAAGAACCACGGCGTGCCCGAGGATCTGATCGCGCGCACCTTCGAGCAATCGCGGCGCTTTCACACGCTCCCCGAGGACGAGAAGCTCAAGGTCAAGATCAACGCGAACAACATCGGCTACATGCCTCTCGGCCAAAGCCTCGCGAAGAGCTCGACCGTCCATAAGGCAACCAAGCCCAACCAGAACGCATCGTTCTTCTTTGCCCACGAACGCTCGCCGGAGCACCCTGACGTCATCAAGAAGACACCCCTCCGAGGCATGAACCAATGGCCGGAGAATCTCGCCGGCTTCCGCGAGACGATGCTCGAGTACTTCAAGGCGGTGCATGCGCTCGGTGAGCGACTCTTACCGCCCATCGCGGCCTCCCTTGGCCTGCCGCTCGATTTCTTTACGTCCTACTTCACGGGCGAGACGCACGCCAACGTGCGCTGCTTGCACTATCCGCCGACCCGTTTGGGCGACAACGAGTTCGGAACCGCACCACACACCGACAACAGCTTCATCACGTTCCTCGCCCGCACCGAGGTGCCAGGTCTCGCCGTTCGCCTGACGAGTGGCGAGTGGGTCCCGCCGCCGCTCATCGACGGAACCTATCTCGTGAACCTCGGCAACTTCATGAAGCGCTGGTCGAATGACCGCTACCTCTCGACACCTCACGGAGTCATCGTCGAGGGTGACGCGGACCGCTATTCGGTCGCCTTCTTCTTCAGCCCCGGGATCGACAAGACGATCGAGAGCATGCCGACCTGCGTTTCAGCGGACAATCCGTCGAAGTATCCGCCCGCCCTCATCGGGGACCTGGTGCGCGAGTACTACCAGGTGAACTTCCAGGACCACATCAAGCGCTGAGACTGCGGGCAAAGACCCGATGGTACGCGCCACCGCGGCTCACGCGCGCGTCACGAGCTCCCGCTTGATGTCGGCGAGCTTGTCGACGCCCGAGAGCAGCATCGCGTTTTTGAGCTCGCCGCCGAGGAAATCGTAGACGCTCTTCACCCCGAGCGAGCCGCCGTTGATGAGCCCCCACAACACGGGACGCCCAATAGCCACGACGCTCGCGCCTAGAGCCAACGCCTTGAGCACATCGATGCCGCGCCGAATGCCGCTATCGAAGATGATCGGGACCTTGCCCGCGACCGCCTTTGCCGCTGGCTCGAGGGTACTGATGGACGCCGGTACGCCGTCGATCTGTCGACCACCGTGATTGGAAACCCAGATGGCGGAGGCGCCCGCACGAACGGCCTTCTGAACGTCGGCAGGGTGTGTAACTCCCTTGACGATGACAGGGAGTCCCGAGAGGTCGCGCAGATACTTGATGTCGTCGAAGCTAACGTCCCACTTGAAGTCGTTGAACTTGCCGCGCCCACCCTTGGCTGGATCGTGGTTCGCGAAGGTGAGCTCGGGCGGTTTGTAGCTACCGAGGCGTACGTAGTCGTCGGCGTTACCTGCGCCCAACGAGTCCGCAGTGAAGACCACGGCGCTGAAGCCGGCAGCCCTCGCCTTCTCGACCAGGAACTTGTTCACCTCGGGATCGCGGTTCAAGTAGATCTGAAACCACTTGGGACCCGGGGTCGCGGCCGCGATCTCCTCGAGGGTCTTATTGGCCGCCTGCGAGGCCGTGAAGATCGTCCCAGCGGCGCCAGCTCCACGCGCGCTGGCAGCCTCGGCCTCGACATGAAAACGCCCATTGTTTCCCATCGGGCAGGTAAGGATGGGCAACGCCAAGTCGTGCCCGAGGAGCTTCGTACGAATGTCGATGCCGTTCTTGCCAATCCCTTGCAGGCGGCGAGGCATGACGGGGTAGTCGTTGAAAGCGCGCGTGTTCTCGCGATACGTGACCCCGTCACCAGCGGGGCCGGTAAACGAGAAACGCTTGGGCGATATGAGCTTGCGCGCCTCCTCTTCGAGCAACGCAAGATTGACGACCTTGAGCTCACGCTCTTCACGGCTCACGAGGTCATCGGGGGAAGCCGCCGACGCGGCAGAGGCTGGCGGCGCGGGTCTGTCGGCAGCCGTGGGCGATGCCGGCCCCGCCGCCGCACGTGCGGATCTCGGCAACACCGCCATCGCGGCCGCCACTGTTCCCAGTTGCAACAGGTCACGACGCGAGCTGGACATCGCCGACTCTACTCGAGGCCGGATTGCGCCGGCGACCACTGCAAGGTCACGAAGAAGGTGCGACCGTTACGCCAACGCAGGTTCGGCGGCTCGGCGCCCTGGAGCTCGGTGGCAGAGAAGAAAGCGCTCGCGGGGCGGCGATCGGTGATGTTGGTCACCGCGGCCGTGATGCTGACATTCGACGCGGGAACGACCGACATGATGTTGAAATCGACGAACGGCTCGCAGCCCAGCTTCTCGGACACCAAGGCGTTCTGCAGGTCGACCGGGCTGGTGAAGGCGCCGGCCGCGTCGTTGAACGTCAGACGGGTGCCACCGCACTGGATTGTCGCGGCCCCCTGGAGGCGCAGGAACTCTAGCGGCCAGTAGCCAAGACGCGCCACGAAGCGGTTGTCGTAGCCACGGTTCGGCACGGTTCGGTCGGCACCATCCTGAACGCTGTCGCTCGGGCGCTGCACGGTGTTGCGCTGCGCCATGCCGTAAAAGTCGAGGTGCTTGAATAAGCGCATCGCCACTACGGCTTCCGCCGTTCGGATATCGAAACCCTCAGTGGAAACCGGTCGGAACTCGTATTCGGTGAAACGTTGACCTTCGCGGACGATGTTGTTTTCCGTCGTGGTCATCGAATAGTCCGCACGGACGAAGCCGTCATCGATGATGCCAGGCAGTGAGAACGCAGTGTTGGCTTCGAACTGCAGGGCGCGGGCGCGCTCGGGCTCGAGATCGCTTCGTCCCGTGATCGGGCGCAGACCGATCTGGTCGAGCAACGTCGGCGGACGCATACCGGCCGTGCGACCGACCTTGACGTAGGTCTTACCGAACAAGCGAGCACCCGCGTTCGCTTGCCATAGCAGAACGCCACCACGGAAGTTGTTGCCGCGGTTGTAGCGCGCGCCGCCGAACACGCTAAAGCGGTCGAGGATACGGATCTCGTCGAAGCCGTAAACCGACCCGGAAAGCGGAGTGCTGCCGTCGAAGAGGTTGCTCGCGCTGGTCGGCGGCAGAGCATCGCCCTGCGAAACCAGGTTGCCACCCAGGTTCGGGTCCGCTGCAGCGAACACGCTATCGTGCACGACGACCATCTGGCCTTCGACGCCGCCGCCGGCTTCGGAGCTGAAGAAAGCACTCTGGTAACGCCAGCCCATCTCACCAATGAGATTGAACTGGCTCATGGTAATGTCCTGCAGCGACACGGCGCCGCCGATGACATCGGCGGACGGAGGCAGCAACCCACGTTGCAAGCGGTCGCGAATGCCGTGCCATACGAGCCGCGCGAGACCCGAGACGCGGCCCTCGAAGAACGAGCGCTGCAAGCTAACGAAGCCGAAGCCGTCGTAGACCTTGCGGTTACCATTGGTGCGGCCGTCGAGCACCGCGCCGACATCCGAGATGCCGTAGTTCATGTTGCTGAACGGCAAGCGCAAATACGCAACGATGCCGGGGCTCGCGTAGCGCGCCGAGAGCACGACGTGGGTGTCAGGCTGGATGGAGACGCTGCGGTCGTTCTCCGCGACGATCGTATCGGCTGCGTAGGGCTGAACAGCCGTGACCGCGAAGTCGGGGGTGCGCTCGGACTTACGCATCGAAGCGAAGCCGGCAAACAAGCGCAGGCCGCCGTTGCCCAGACGAATGTCCGAGCGGACCGCGATGCGTTGGAGATTACGGTTGCCGAGGCTAGTCCGCACGAGCAGACCTTCCTCGTTGGAGCGGCCAGTGGTGGCGTTGATGACGCCCAAGAACGAGTAGGCGCCCCAAGGCACGCCGGCGGGACCGCTGATGACGTTGATGCGATCGAACTCTTCGAGGAAGAGGCCAAGCTCCGAGGTGTAACGGTAGTCGATGGGGCTCGTGTAGTTGACACCGTCGATGAGGAAACTCACCGAACCAGGAATGCCGCGCGCGCCGGGGAAATCGTAGGCGCCACCAGACGCGACCGTGAAGCCAGGAACCGTCTGCAGCCAATCTGAAAGCGTCAGATAGGCATTGCGCATGATGGAGTCCGTCGACTCGCTAGTCAAAATCGACGACGAAACTTGAACGTTCGAGGAGCCGCGCTGGGCAAGAGCCTCGTTGACGTCGACCTCGAAACGCTCGCCTTGAGCTTCGGCGGTCGCCGCAGGCGCGGTCGTGTCCGAAGGCGCCGCACCGTCGCCAACTGCCGCGGACGGGGGCTCGCTTTGAGCGAGACCCCGTCGCGCGTGCAGACTTACCCCAGCCACCAGCAGGCTGAGCGCTAGAACATCAAGCCTTAGCCAACAACCGGGGGATTGCTTCATGTATTAGGGCAGAGTCGTCGCGCAGTCGGCGTAACCAGCGGGAAGGCCGAGCGAGTTGCTGCGGTTGGCGCAGAGGAACGGGCAGAAGCCGTTGGCGTCCTTGTCCGATTCCTGGCACCAACGCCACGGAGCGGCGATGCCACCCTTGGCGCGCCAGTTCGGGCTCGTCTCCGTCGACGACTCGGCCTGCAGCCAGCGACGACCAAACGTCGGGCGCTTGTCGGCGTCCTTGTCGATGGTTTCCCAGATACCAGCGCCCACCGTACCGACTGAGACCGCCGAGCAGGTGTCAGCAGTGTAGGCGTGACGGACCTGCATACGATCGAAGGGGTCGAAGCCCTCGACAGGCTCGATTTCGCGATTGAAATCGATCTTGCAGACCTGTTGACCGACGGCGACGGTCGCCGCGGCGTCGGGAATGATGACGACAAACTCGAAGTAGCCCACCTGATTGGTCGAATCACCCGACTGGATGACGTGACGTGTGGCGATCCACATGTCGTCTGGCCAGTTCGGATTGATCGCGGCCGCCAGTGTGTGCCCTGCGCGAACGTCGACGTCCGGGAAAGTCACGTTCTCTTGCAAAGCGAAGTCGACGAACGACGACGCCTCGAACTCGTTTTCCGGATCATCATCACCACATGCCACCACTCCGGTGGCCATCATCGCTACTGCCAGTGCAATACGTTTCATCTAACTCGTCAGCCTCCGAGGCAGCGCCTCGATTTTGGACAGCACCCCGCGCGCGACGTTAACCGAGATCGGATTGGCGCGCAAACTCGTTGCTAGCCGCCGCGCGTCGAGATGCTATGGTTTCGCCATGCTCGCGAGCGCACCGCGCCAATTTGCTTCAGACGTAGCCCTAGAGGTTTTCATTCACGGAGAGGGGCGCGATATCCCCTTGGGCTCGACCCTGGACGGACCGATCTCGGTGCCGTTGAGCGAGTCTTGGTTCGTCCGCCACTGCGACCATGAGCTCGGCGATGCCCACTTGCCCGAGCTGCTCGCCGAGGTGAAGCGCGCAGCCATTCCAGGCCTGTCGTTGTCGAGTCTTCGCCACGTGAGTCCTTCCGCGATGGCGGATATCGCGACTCTCGACCACCTTACCTATCTCGACCTATTCAACACGAGCGCCAACGATGACGTGGTGGGGGCCCTCAGGCCACTCGACAAGCTCGCGGGGCTCGATTTGTCGGGCACGGCCATCAGCGATGCCGCGTCGGGGCACATCAGCGAGCTGACGGCGTTGCGGCGTCTGTCGCTTGGCTGGACCGATCTGACGAGCGAAGGAGTCGGAGCCCTCGCGCGCCGGACTACGCTTACCCACTTGAGCTTGCGCGGCGTGAGCATCGACGCCAGCGCCTTGCGCGCTATAGCGTCGTTGCCCCTCGAGCACCTCGATTTGCAGGAGACGGCTCTCGGCGACCTCGAGCTCGAGGCGCTCGCTGACCTCTCGCCGACGCTTGCCCATCTGAACCTCGCCTATTCCGCAGTCACGCAAGACGGCGTTGCCCTTCTCGCCGCCTTCCCTCGACTGCGCGCCCTCGTGCTCCGCGGTAGCGCCGTCCGGCGCGACGCCCCTGAGATTCGCTCGCTCGAGCAGAAGCTTGGTGGCGCGACGCTTGGCACCCACGGCGAAGTCGGTGGCTTGGTTTTCTGAGCGCGGGGGTGGTTGGCGGGAAAGGGCCGGGTAAAGCGCCGGGTTCGGGCGCCGTCGCCTCCGGCGCCTAGCCGTTGTTCGTCTTCGGGGCCGGGCGCGCAAGGGACGGCCCCTTTCGGATCGCGCGCATATGGCGCATCGCGCGGGCTTGGCGCAGCGCGAGATTAAGCTCTTCGATACTCCAGGGCTTGCCGAGAATTCCGTCGACGACGCCACGGGCGTGCGCTTCGACGACTTGCCGTAGCTCGGGATAGCCGGTCAGCATCACGAAGACCGAGTCGGGAGCGTCGCGCCGCGCCTGCTCGACGAACTCGACGCCGTTCAGGCCAGCCATCGAGAAGTCCACGAGGAACAAGTCGAACTGCCGCTTGCGCAGCACCTCGAGGCCCTCCTGGCCCGAGAGCGACAGCTCAACGCTAACCTCGTCGTTCTTCTTGAAGGCGCGACGAACGGCGTCACCGTTGTGAGGCTCGTCATCGACGACCAGAACCTTGAATGGACGATCTGTCATCAATATCCCTCAACCAGCAGTGTAGCCTGTCGCGACGTTTGGCAACCACACGGTGAACGTCGTGCCTTCACCGACCTTGCTCTTGACTGCGATCTTGCCGCGGTGGCGGTCGATGATCGCGTGTGCGATAGCAAGACCCATCCCCGTACCGGCGCCCACCTCTTTGGTGGTGAAGAAGGGATCGAAGATGCGGAGCAAGTTGGCCTCGGGGATGCCACTGCCGTTGTCGGTGACCGTGATGGCGACGCCCTCGCCGTCGGGCCGCACGCCGAGCTCAATGCGTCCAGGTCCGTTCATCGCACCGATCGCGTTGGAGATGAGATTGATGAAGACCTGGGTGAGCTGCCCTTCGTTACCCGCCACCTTCGGGGTTTTCGGGTCGTAGCTACGCACAACCGCGTGGTGACTGCGCAGCTCCATGCGCATCAGCGACACCGCCATATCGAGGCAACGCGCGGCGTCGATATCAGCCGTCGTGGTATCGCCGCCGTGCACATAGCGGCGTAGGTCGCGAACAATCGTCGTGACGCGGTCTGTACCGACGCGCAGCGACTCCATGATAGCGGCGATGTCACGCCGGGTCTCCTCGAGATCGATCTCCTTGCGAATCGCCGTGACCTTGGCGACCTGCTCTTCGGTGCTTGCGATCGCTAGCGCTGCATCGATGCCCTTGAGGAGGTTGCCGACGTGGTCATTGAGAAACGGCAGGTTGCCCGTGATGAAGTTGATGGGGTTGTTGATCTCATGGGCGACGCCAGCAACGAGCTGCCCGAGAGCGGACAGCTTCTCGGAGCGTACGAGCTCTTCGCGGGTGCGCTTGAGCTCGTCGAGCGAGCGCTCGAGGTCGCGTGTGCGGTCGCGGACGGTTTCTTCGAGGGATTCCACGCGCCTGCGCTCTTGCTCGAGCAACAACTTGTAGCGCGCTTGAATGCGCGCTTCGGCGGTGACATCGCGGTAGACCTCGAGAACACCAACGGTGTTGCCGTCATCATCGACGACGGGCGCTGCCGTGACGATGAAGGTGAAACGCTCGCTGCCTGGACCGTCATCGATGGCTGGCGCGCGCACCGCGAGCCCGCCCACCTCGTCCTCTCGCACCATGCGCCTGCTTTCGCGGACGCGCGTCGCAAGACACCTGGCGCCGCAGATGTCGAGATTGAGGAGGCCGTGGCATCGCAGCTCGCCGGTATTGTGCAGACGTTGGAACTGACCCGCGCGAAGACCGACCTGAGACAGGTAGCGGGTGTTCCAAGCAATGGGTCGCAACTGCTCGTCGACCACTACCGCCGCATCCATGAGCTGGTCCAGAACGACCTTGATGGCGCTTTGCGGCACCCCCACGACCCTGGCGGACGCGGTAGTCGTCTCCACATGCACTCCGTCAGCTCATGAAAGCAAAGTAGCTCTCTTCGAGGTCATCGAAGATGAGGCGCGGCTTTCCGCACTTCGGACAAGCGCGACTTTGGAACTGCGGCCGGCTACCCGGGACGACGTTGATGGTCGCTTCTTCTTCGTAGCCGCACGCCTCGCAGACGAACGGTGCCTTCACGGAGGCGACCTTGGCGTGTCCGGCAAAGTTGCTGATCATGTTGATCTGCGCGACCACGATGGGCGCGCAATTCTCGAGGACGACGTCGGTCGTCTTCGGAATGCTGCGCATGAAGTTCACCCATTCGCGCACGCCGCACGAATTGATGCGCTTCACCCCAGAAAGATCGAAGCGCAGCGGCGCCGCCGTTTTCTTGAGATCGGCCGCTAGCCGTTCGAGGCGTGAGTCTTCATCGATCGAGCCCGTTAGCTTGACGATGATCGTCTGCTGGTTGCCCTTGGCGAAATTCCAGACCAGTCCGGCCATTACTTGGCATTCCGTTGCAAGAAGAGGTGGAGAGACTTCGCTTGTTGGACAAAGTCCTTGAAGGTGCCCGAGATGTCCAGCAACCCGATGAGCTCTGTTCGTACACCGGGCGCGACATTGATGATGAAATGGTTGAGCGACTGGAAGATGTAGTAAAGGCCCAGACCTGCACCGCCCTGCTTGCTGTCGATCTGGTCTTCACCCTGAAGGAAACACTTGCGCAGGTAGTTGCGCACAGTCTCGGTCTCGAGACGGCCGAAGCGATCGGCGACGCAGATGGCCAGAAATCGGCCGTCTGAGGCGAACGAGAAGCGCACCTCTTCGTTTGGCAGCAGCACGACAGGCTCGGTACGCGAACGGCTCGCGTACTTCGGCTTTCCCGCGCTGTCCGCTGGAGCGTTGTAGACAGCGTTCTGGATGAGCTCGTCAGCCACGCCCTCAGCCAATCCGATGAGGCGCCGGTTGGCCCCCAGCCGTTCGAGATAGGCGCGGAGGTCAGCCATCGGCTGATGCCGTCCATCGGAACCGCTGATGGAGTACTCGTATGTATGCACACCCCACGTCAGGTACTTCTCGAGCCCGAAGATGTGGTTGTGCATGATCTTGCGGACGGTCACGATGAGCTCGCTCGCCAGCAGATCTTGGTTCTTGGCGACGAGGTTCGTCATCACGGTGTGGGAGAAGAGCTCGATGAGGTCGCCCTTGTCCCGGCTCGACGTAACGACAAGCACGGGCGGCGGCAACGGCATGACCGCAAGACGACGCATGACGTCCGTCGAAAGTGCGCGCGCCGAGTCGTAGTCGAGGACCACGAGGCGGCAGTTGGCGACCTGGTCCAGGGCCGCGACATCCTCCGCGTAGCGCACGGAGGCGCCGGTGGCAGCTAGGACCTTGAAGAGCGCGCGGCGGTCTTTGTTATCGCCCCAGAAAAACAAAATCTCGGGACTCACCGCACTGGTCACAACACCCATGTTGTTCCTGTCCCCGCGAGACAAAGCGACACTGCGCCCCCCTGCCTATTACGACACTTCGAGAATTTCGTCGACACTGCTCGACGCCGAGGATGCGCTGCGGAGCATTTCCGCAGATGCAGCGCCCGCGACCTCACCCTTCAGGGTGCGAAGAAGACGTGCCACATCACGTGGTTGGGCGTCGAGCAACGCGTCGACGAGATGAGGCGAGCCACTCTTGCGCATGAACTCATTTTCGATGCGGATCTGATGGGAGAACAAGCGGCGCATCATCACTTCGAGCGTGATTTGGGGCTCGGCTTCGTCGGCGCTCTTCTTGCCGAGCCAACGCAACAAGCCTTGTCCCGACTTACGGTCGCGCTTGAACTCGAACATGGCCTCTCGCAGGTGCTGCTCCATGAGCGCCGCGCTGGAGTACCGCTGCGTCGGGTCCTTTTGTAGCGACTTCTCGACAATCGGTAGCAAGCTCTTGGGCACGCCTTGGAGGTTTGGCGGCTGACGCAACATGGCGATGATCGTCTCTTCCGGTGTGTTGCGGCGGAAGGGGTGCTTGCCGGTCAGGAGGGCCGCCAGGATGATTCCCGCGCCCCAGATGTCGAGCTGCGGGGTTGCATCCTGATTGTTGAGCGCCTCGGGTGCGAGGTACGAGAAGTTGCCGACGACCTGCCCGGCGCGGTTCGCGTCTTTCGAAAGGTGATGGTAGCCCGCAAGACCGAAGTCGATGAGCTTGACGATGCCGTCGAAGCGCAAGAAGACGTTTGCCGGTGTGACGTCACGGTGGACCAACGCTTTGCCGGAAGCGTCCGGCACGTGCGCGCGCGCGAGCCCCGAACAAAGGTCGGCGACGATGCTTGCAACGAGGCCAGGCGGCCACTGCACGTTTTGCTTGGCCGTCTGCGCAAGCGCTTCGCTGATGCTGCGGCCATGGAGGAAGTCCATGACCATGAAGAAGGCGCCGTTGCCGCGACCCAGGTCATGGACGCGAATGATGTTCGGATGATCGATACGCGCCGCAAGACGAGCCTCGTCGATGAACATGCGCACGAAGCGGTCGTCGTTCAAGAATTCGGGGCGGATGACCTTGACGACAACGAGCCTGCGAAAACCGACCGCTCCGTGTTGGCGGACGAGATAGACGTCGGCCATGCCGCCTTCGCCGATCTTCGTCAGCATCTCGTAGCGCGAAGGAGTGCTCTGCGCGAGAAACGGCGGTAGGCCAGCCTCGGAGCGCTCCGCGGCTGCCTGGCGCCGCTGACCCGGCTCGGGTGGGGCAGACGACGTCCGCGACTTCATCAAGAACTGCTGCATCTCGGCGATGTCCGAGAAGTCGCTGCGCGAAACCAATGGTCCGCTATTGCAGCCACGGCACTTGATGCGGGCCAGCGAGCTCGCATCGAGGGGATTGCGCGAGTCGACGTGTAGCAGCGCCTTCTGCTGGCAGGCCTCGCACCGCGTCGGATAGGCGGCGGAAGCGATTTCGAGGCCAGCGATCATGCCGGGCGATTCCATGGCGCGCTGCAAGAAGACCGGCGGTATCGCGACCAGCTTGACCTTGCGGTTGCGGCGCAACCTGCTCATGACGTCGGTCCAGCGCGCGACGCCCGAGGGCGCGTCGATGTGCTGGATGTGCGGCAAAACGAACGCCACTTCGGGGCCCAGCTCACTGGCGATCGAGTCGACCGAGAAGCTGACGTCGATGATGCCATGGATGCCGAGCGAGCCGTCTTTCGTACCGGACACTCTGCGAAACGCGTAGCGCTGGCCGGGCGCGACCTCGAACCAAGCTTGCGGGCTCTGCAGGAAGGCCTCCACGTCAGGGTCGACGCCCGTAACGGGGTGGGAGCTCGCATATTCGAACAGCGCCTCGGGGATATCGTCGAGCGCGGCGACATGGCCGCAGATACGGCACTGACGGGCAGGCGCCTCGTCCGCTAAAAAAGCCTCAGCGTCGAGCTGAGTGTCGAACAGCGCGGGCGTTTCGTTGTCGCAGTGCGGGCAGAGATAGTTCCCGTAGAAGCTCAGCAGCGTGCCGCCGCCGTCGAAGCCCGAGATCATGTTGAACTGGTCGGTCATGCGCGGCGAGGCGCCGACGAACCAGATGCGCGCCTTCTCTGCCGCGCTGCGCGCCGCGCGTACCCACTCGCGCACGCCGAACGAGGAGACGCCGGTGATGCGCCAGAGATCCACGACGAGATGTTTTGCCTTACCCGGGTCGAGAACGGCGGCGTCGAAGTCTTCAGCGAGGTTGCCACTCAAGGCACGCCCAAGAACGGCCTTGAACGAGACCTCTTTGTGAATTTGCATTCCGTTCATGGGATCCACACGTGGCCGGCGAAGGCGGGAGGACGACGCGTCACTGCATAACAATGACCGACACTGACCTCGCGCGCAAGAAGACCAACAATAGGGATCGCCGCTCGAGCCGCGAAAACAGACCAAAAGCAAACAAGCCCGCTGACACGAGTCGTAAGCGACTCGGCCAGCAGGCTATCGAGGAATTGAAGGTTCGCGAAGCTTAGGCTTCGGCGACGACGCTGACCTTGACGGTGGCGCTGACGCCGCCCACGAGCTTCACCTTGACTTCATAGTCGCCCAAGGCGCGGATGGGCTCGGCCAGCTCGATCTTGCGGCGATCGACCTTGGCCCCCTTCTCCGTCAAAGCCTGCTCGATGTCGTGAGCGCTCACCGAGCCGAAGAGCTTGTTCTGCTCACCGACCTTGCGGGCGATGCTCACCGACGTCGACGAGAGCTTCTTGGCGACGCCTTCGGCTTCGGCCTTTGCCTTGGCGAGGCGGAAGTTCGCCACGCGTTTTTCGTGGGCGAGGCGCTTGGCGTTGTTCACCGAGGCCGGGACCGCGAGCTTGTTGGGGAACAAGTAGTTGCGCGCATAACCGTCGCGCGCGCTCACTTGCTCACCGATGCCGCCCAGGTTGGGCATGTCTTCGAGAAGGATGACCTGCATGGCTTGGCTCACTTACGTCGTAATCTGGAAGGGCATCAGACCGAGCGACCGAGCGCGCTTCACGGCGCGGGTGATCTTGCGCTGGTCCTTTGCCGACACCTTGCTGATGCGTCGCGGAACGACCTTGCCACGCTCGGTGACGAAGTACTTCAGGGTCTGCGGATCGCGATAGTCGACCTTGCCACCCATCTCGGTGTAGAGGCGCGACACCTTGCGACGGCGAAAACCAGGCCCGCCATCGCCACGCTCATCTCCGCCATCGCGGTCACCATAACGCTCGAACTTGTCGTCTGACATGGCTTAGTCCTTGAAATCCACAGAGTCGTCGTCATCGCGGCCGGCACCAATCTCGACGTCGTCGCGGTCGTCGCGATCGCGCTCGCGGTCGCGGCGGTCGTCACGGCCGAACATCGGCTCGTCTTCCGGCTCGTCGGCCTGCGCTTCGTAGGTCGGGCGCACATACTCTTTTTCTTGGCGCTCGTCAGCGGTCACGTCTTCGCCAACCTTGACGGTGAGGAAGCGCAGGACGCTGTCGGAGATGCGCAAGTTACGCTCGACTTCGGCGACGAGCCCACCCTGGCCAAGGTAGTGGGCCTGCACGTAGATACCGCGCGTGTGCTTGGCGATCGGGTAGGCGAGCTTCTTCTTGCCCCAGTGATTCAGGGCAACGAGCTTTCCACCGCTTTTCTTCACCGCTTCGCGCACGCGGTCCAGCGTGGCTTCGATGACGTCACCGCTGATGTCGGGGCGCACCACGACGGTGGTCTCGTATTCGGTCATCAACATCGTCTTACCGTTTCCCTAAAAAAGGAGCGGGCCTGATACATGATCGAATTGCGATCCGGCAAGGGTTTTCGGCGCGCGACCTCTGAAAAGACGCCGTCCAAAAACACGCCTGCCGGCGGAGGACCCCGGGGTGCAGGGTCCCGCGCCGGCAGGCGGTGGAGACTATCCTTGCCAGTACGAGCTACAGCAGCCGCATGAAGGCGATGATATCTTCGCGATCTTGCGGCGTGATGCGGAGGTCGACACCACGCTGGGTCGCCACGAACTCGAAGAAGCGGTCGTATTGATCCATGACCTCTTCGAGCGTGGCGGCTGAATTGTTGTGGAAATACGGTGCACTTTCATTGATGCCCCAGAGCGTCGAGGTGCGGAACTGGTTGACGTCGGTGCAGATGCCGGTCGCGAGAGCACGACCCGGGTCAGCCGTCCTGGTATTGGTCACAACGCCAGTCGTCGGATTGGTGCAGCGGTAGGTCAACATCGGCAAGCCTGCAACATTGTCGGTTGGGACGCGGATGCCACGGATGCGCGTTCCATTGCCAAAGTTGAAGACCGCGCCAAGGCGACCGGCGGTGCTCTCGTTGAGCATGGGGCCGAAGTGACAGCTACCGCAGGCGGTGTCGGGCTCGAAGAAGGCGCGCCCCCGACGCTCGCTCTCGGTATTGCCTGCCGGAATCGTCGGCGGTGGGCCACCGCGCGAGTACTCGTAGAGCTCGCGCGTGGTGTAGAAGTGAGGGTCTTTCTGCTGGAACAGCGCGAGGGCGTCGAGCTCAGACTGCGTCGGCTGACGGCCTGGTTGGGCGTGATCGTTGACTGCCCCCAAAGCTTGCGACTGCAGGTTCGTCTGACGTCCATCGAGCATGAAGATGGTTTCGAGCTTCGTGATGTTCAGGAGGGACGGCACGGCGCGAACCATCGTGACCTGTCGAATCGACGGGTCTTCGACGATGGTGATGTTGGGCGGCAGGTTGAAGGTTATCCGGATGGTCGCGTCCTCTTTGATGCGCGTCGCGCCGTTGCCCAGGCCGTCGTCGCTGCCGTCGGCAAGAAAGAGCGGGTCATTGGGGCGACGAGCGTGAAGGCGCTGCACGTCGGCGGGCTTGAGGTCGAACGATTCGCCCCGGTGACAGGTGGCGCAGGTCCGGCCGTTGCCGCGGAACTTCTCGAAGTGAAAGATCAGGCCGCCACGCAGGACTTGGAGTGCCTCGATGATCTTGTCGCGGTCGATGCCGCGGAGATTCTCATCATCGACGTCGAGACCATCGAGCGAGTCGTCCGCGAGGACATCATCGACGGTCGCCGTTGGCTCGGTGGGCTCAGGGCCCGCCACCGTGGAATTGCCGCAGGCCGCCATTGCGCTCGTGGCTATGAGGAATCCGGCAAGCCTTATCATTCGCTCGTGTTGCATGAGGTCTCCTTGGGGTGCTGCGGCGACTTATCCTGCAAGGCGCAAACCAACGTGAAGGCCTGTAAGTCCTTGAAATTCCGGATGTGGTGTAAGTTGTGCGTGTGCAAGTCGATGCACGTTTTTTCGTCCCGCACCGCAGAGTGACAAATTTAGATAGTTTTTTCATAGCGTTATGCGATCGTGGCTTTTATTCCTCAACGTGCAAACCATTGCGCAAAAATCTCACCTCGGCGAGACTCGCTCGGCTGCCCATGACCACCCCCGATATCGCGCGTCCAAGCGTGCTGATCGTCGACGACGAGCACGACAACATCGCCTTGTTGATGCGCACCTTCCGGGTGGGCTTTCGTTTGTGGGTCGCCTATTCGGCGGAAGAGGCACGCGAGATCCTAAGCGGCCGCAGCGTCGATGCCATCATCACCGACCAGCGTCTGCCGGGCATGCACGGCACCTCTCTGCTCGACCACGTGCGTGCCACCTCACCGACCACGCGGCGCATCTTGATTACGGCGTACGGCGATAGCCCGAACGTCATCGAAGCTTGCGAGAGCGGCATCATCGAGCGTTTCTTCTTGAAGCCCTATGCGCCGCTCGCCCTCAAAAGCGCGGTGCTCGAGCTCCTGCGCGGCTCGGAAACAGCGCACGCCCCCGTGGTTCTGGTCGCTGATAGCGAGCCTGGCATCGTCGAAGGGATCGACGACGTCCTTCAGTCGCGCGGTCTGCGGACCGCACTAGCCCGCGACCTGGCGAGCGCCCAAGCAATCATGGACGCGGGTAGCCCTGACGCGGCCATCGTTTCGACGAACCTCTCCGGTGGCGACGCGCTGTCGCTGCTGCAGACAGCGCGGGCGCGCGATCCCAACGTGCCAATCATATTCCTCACCGGCGACGACCCAAAGACCGGGCTGTCGATGCTCGAAGCCGGCGCCTTCGATTTCAGCTCGAAGCCCGTGCGTCCAGCAGAGCTGGGGATGCGGGTCGAGCGTGCCTTGCGTTCCATGCAGCAGGCGCGAGAGCACAAGCGACTGCTCTCCGAAGCTACCGAGGAAAAGTACCTCGACCGGGTCGTAGCCCGCAGCGATGTGATGCAGCGCGCGCTCGCCACCGCTCGTACGGTCGCACGGCACGATGTCAACACGCTCATCCTGGGAGAGACCGGGACGGGCAAGGAAGTTTTCGCCCGCATCATTCACGAGGCCTCCCGCCGCGCCGCTGGGCCCTTCATTGCGGTCAACTGCGGCGCCATCCCAGAGCACCTCGTGGAGAGCGCGCTCTTTGGTCACGAACGCGGCGCCTTCACGGACGCTCGCGAGCGTCGGGTCGGCCTCTTCGAGGCTGCAGATGGGGGTACACTCTTTCTCGACGAGATCGGCGAGCTGTCGCCATCGGCGCAGGTGCGCCTACTGCGCGTGCTCGAAACGCGCGAGTTCACGCGGGTTGGCTCGAGCGAACCCTTGCGCGTCGACGTGCGCGTCGTCGCGGCGACCCATCGCGACCTGCAAGCAATGGTGGCCGACAAACGCGTCCGCGAGGACTTCTTCTTTCGCCTGAACGCCGTCAGCATCACCCTACCGCCATTGCGGGAGCGTCGGGACGACATCCCGGCGTTCCTCGAGTTCGCCGTCGCCGCGTTCGCGTCGCGCAACGCGATTCCGGTACCACGCATCACTACCAACGCGGTGCGCATGGCTCTCGCATATTCGTGGCCGGGCAACGTTCGCGAGCTCCTGCACGTCGTCGAGCGCACTCTCATCACGCGCGGCTCCGAGGCGCTCGACCTGCTCGATGTCACGGCAGCGCCAGGGGTAAAGGTCGCAGCGAACGCAGTCAACGCCGATCTACCTATGCGCGAAGCGCTCGATCCGATCATCATGGACCTCGAGCGACGCTACATTATCGACGCGCTTGCCCGCTGCGACGGACACTTGGCACGTACCGCTGAGCACGCTGGCATCCACCGCAAGAGTCTTTACAACAAGATGCGCGCATATGGACTCGCAGCGCAGGACAAAGCGGAAAGCGGATGACCGCTAAAGCACATCAAATCAAGCGGACTGATTGACCGCGTTCATCGCCTTAGCGATACCGTTCATGATGACGGCTTCGACGGCCTGGTCGGCTTTGATGAGGGCATCGTCGATAAGCGGCCGCGTCGACTTGTTGAAGCCTGATAAGACCCAATCGGCGCCACGTTCCGCAGAGGGTGGCTTGCCGATGCCGATACGAACGCGAACGAAGTCGGCTCCGAGATGCGCGATGATGGAACGCAGCCCATTGTTGCCACCGTGCCCCCCACCGACCTTGAGCTTGACGATTCCGGGGTCGAAGTCGAGCTCGTCGTGGGCGACGACGACCTGGGCGGGCGAGACCTTGTAGTAGTGGGCCAGCGCCTGCACCGACTCTCCGGACAGGTTCATGTAGGTTTGGGGCTTGACCAACAGAACGTCGGCATCCCCCACTTTGACTTTCGCCGTCTGGGCCTTGAGCTCGGTCTTCCAGCGCGGAGCGTTCAGACGCCGCGCCAGAAGATCAACGAGCTCGAAGCCGACGTTGTGCTTCGTGCCGTCGTAGTCTTTGCCCGGGTTGCCGAGGCCAACGACCAGGAACACGAAGCACTCCTACCGCGCCCGAACGTCTGGTTCGCCTTAGCGAACCAGGCGCTCTGCAATGTGCGTCAGCAAAAAGAAGCCTACTTCTTCTTTGCGTCAGCCTTGGCCGCTGGAGCGGCCGCTTTGGCATCGCCAGGCTTGGCACCAGCCGCCGGAGCAGCCGCACCGGCCGCCGGAGCAGCACCAGCAGCAGCGGCCGCGCCTTCAGCGCCAGCAGCAGCCACCGGAGTCTCTTCCTTGATCTCTTCCGGAGCGATGACCGCCGCGACGGCTTCGTCGTGGGTCGAGGTCGGCTTGACGCCTTCGGGGAACTTGATGTCGGAGACGTGTTTGATGTCGCCGATACCCATGTCCGACGTGTCGAGCGTAAGCTTCTCGGGGATGGCGTCGGGCAAGCACTGCACCTGCACCATGCGCATGAGCTGCGTGAGCAAACCGCCGTCGATGATGCCCTTCGGCTTGCCCGTGAGCTCGACGAAGATATCGACGCGAATCGGCTTCTTCATGTCGACGGCGTAGAGGTCGACATGGAGATAGGCGCTGCTTACCGGGTCACGATCGACCGCTTTGATGAGCGCCTTGTAGCTCTTGCCGCCTTCGACCTGCACCTGGAACAAGTGCGAGGAGGCGAACTGCTGACGCTGCATGCCGAACTCTTTCGGGTCGAGCGCCAAGAACTGAGAATCGGTGCCCGGGCCGTACATGACCGCCGGGACCTTTCCCGCAGCACGCAGACGGCGAGCGACGCCCTTGTTACCGGCATCACGCTTCGAAGCACGAATCGTATCATCAACCTTCATGACTCAAATCCTTGCGGACCTTGTCGGTGTCAGCACCTACAGGGTGTCCGCTGTTGCGAACCAGAAACAACGCGCTCACCCAGGTGAAATCCTAGAAGGACGCGTCAGACGAACATCACACGAAAAGACTACTAACCGACTCCCCGAGATGGATGCGTCTGACCGCTTTGGCGAGCAGAGGCGCTGCCGTGAGCACGTGAATCTTTTTGGATTCGCGCGCCCCGTCTCTCAGAGGAATCGTATCGGTAACCACGACGCTCTCGAGGGCCGAAGACCCGATGCGCTCAATGGCAGGTCCGGAGAAAACAGCGTGGCTGGCATAGGCGCAGACGCGACGCGCGCCCTTCTCCATGAGGGCGTTGGCTGCTTCAGAAAGCGTGCCGGCGGTGTCGATCATGTCGTCGATGAGGATGGCGTCTTTGCCCTGCACGTCACCAATGATGTTCATCACCTTGGCGATGTTGGCCTGCGGACGACGCTTGTCGATGATGGCGAGCGACGACCCGAGTCGCTTTGCGTAGGCGCGTGCACGCTCGACGCCGCCGGCGTCCGGAGAGACCATGACGGACTCTTCGGGATTCCAGTTGGTGCGCATGTGCTGCAGAAGCACCGGCATCGCGAACAGGTGATCGAACGGGATGTTGAAGAAGCCCTGGATCTGGCCAGCGTGCAGGTCGACCGAAAGAACGCGTGTGGCGCCGGCCGCCGTGATGAGATCGCTCACGAGCTTCGCGGTGATGGGGGTGCGCGGCTGAACTTTTCGATCCTGACGCGCGTAGCCGTAGTAGGGAATGACCGCGCAGATGCTCTTTGCCGACGCGCGCTTGAGCGCATCGATCATGATGAGCAACTCCATGAGGTGCTCGTTGGCCGGGGAACAGGTCGACTGCACGACGAACACTTCGGCGCCGCGAACGTTATCGCCAACCTCGACGAAGATCTCACCGTCGGCGAAACGCACCACCCGCATCTGCCCGACCGGAATGTCGAGGAACTCGCAGATCCTCTTCGTCAGCGCGGGATTCGAGCTGCCACCGAAGACCTTGATCGACTGCTCCGTCGGCATCTCTTCTCACTCACAAGCGCTACGTAGAAAGGAGGTCACGGGGTCTGGGGGAGAACCCCAGGTGCAGCCGACTGGCTGCACAGCTAGCGGCGTCAGCCGCGAAATACGGGGCGGTTCCGCCCCAAGTTCGCCACCCATCATCACTTCGATTTTCGCCTGCATCACTCCGCAGGCGAACTTGGGGCGGAAGGACTCGAACCTTCGAATGCCGGGACCAAAGCCCGGTGCCTTACCAACTTGGCGACGCCCCACCGCTCCAAACACTGCTATCGTTGAGCACGGGGATGATATCCCACGAGCTCGCGCGCGGTCCGACACCCAAGAGTGACGACACGCGAACGCGCACGCCACGCCGCTGCTTCCGGCGACGCGGAAACATGTCGCGCGCCAGAGCCAGAGCTACTCCCGAATACCGAAACGCCATCTTCATTTGGACTTCGCTGCTTTGCAGACCATACGGGCGCAGAAAATCGACACACGCCGGCCGGCAAAGTGGCGGCGCCCGATAACGCGTTTGGATCGATCCTGTCAACGCGATTCGCGTCGCTCTCAGCGCACGTAAATCTCGCTATAGCGCCACAAGGTCGCGGGGTTGAGCTCGACACACCGCGTCCCGGCGAGGACGCCAGCGGGGCGGCTGAGGTCCGCTCGTCGCAGGATGACCACGGCGCTGCGCTCGTCGAAGCCGTTGGCGCGGTTCCAGAAGTTCTGCACGGTATTGTCGCAACGCGTGTTGTCGGTCGGGCCTTCGCCGCCTCCCGTGTAATCGTCGCCAGCCGAGCCCCCCATGCGGACCTCATCCCGTATGGCGTCGACCCCGGCCTCGAACGGGACCAGGTTGCCACTGAGACGATCGCCGTAAAACGTGTCGCCAAAGATGCTCCAGCAGCTCACCGAGCCTCCGAACACGTAACGCGCCCGCAAGTGCGTCCAGGCAAAGCCTGGGTCAAAGTCCACCTGGTGCTGTCCGTTCTCGAAGCCTTCCCCACATCCTTCGACTTCAGGCACCACCGTCATCTCCAGTCCGCCCCGGTCGCTAACATCCCGGGTCACCGTGACCAGATACACGAGCTCATCGACGACGTCGGCCGCTCGTAGGAGGGTCCAGCCACCGCCATCGCGGCTCATGTCGCAATAAGCCTCGCGTTCGCCAGCACCACCGGGAGCGATGGTGTAGACGCCGTCCCCCAGTGACGGCGACCGCACGTGTAGCTCGTTGCAACTCGTTGCGAGCGGCAAGGTGACGCTGTCGTCGGTCGCGGCGTCGGAAAAATAGTAGACGGTGTCACAACCAGCGAGGACGAACGCGGCAAGCACGAGGGCGCGGCTCATTTGCTGCTGCACCCGTCGAGGAGCTTTGCGACCTCGGCTTTCTTCGCGCTGGCTGGAAAACGCGCGACGTGCCGACGCCAGTGGGCGCACGCCTCCTTATCGCGACCATCGAGCCCGAGGACGTTGCCGAGCTCGAAGCTCAGACGCTCACGCTGCGCCTTCGTGAGGTCGGCGCGCCGGCTCGCACGGTCGAGCAAATCAACGGCGTCTTGGTAGCGGCGCTGACCTCGAAGCTGGAGCTGCTTCTGCATGATGGCGTCCACCGTGCGTGGATCGCTATCGAGGCGTCTAGGCGGCTCCCGGCGATCCGGGAGCTCATCCGGCGCCACCGCAGGCTCCGAGGAAGGCTCTGGCCGAGGCCAAGCGAGGCGCTCGCCGGCAGACAGCTGCGCGGTCGGCGTCCCGTCATCCCATCGCATCTCGATGCGACCCGACTCGAGCGCGACCTCGCCGCCGGCGTCGCCTTGCTCGACCGTGAACACCGTCCCCAACACGCGGACGGTGCCGTGCGACACCGCCACTTCGAAGGCAGGCTCACCTTGTGCGCGCCGCTCGATGGTAAAACGTGCTCGTCCGCGCCGTAGCCGCACCCCGCGAGGTTCCGCGGTCAAACGCGTGCCAGCGGCGACCTGTACGCGATCGCGGCCGATGCCAAGCACCGGTTCACCGCACCCGTCAGCGACGACCAGCTCATCCCCCGCCTTAACGCATGCAGCGCCTTCGACCACCCGGTACCAACCCTCGTCCCTCGAGCGAAAAACGAGAACCGCGACAACCACTGTGGCCACCGCCGTTGCGAATGCGATAGCGGGCACCATAAGCCGCAAAGGCTTGGCGGCCCGCGCCTGAACGGCCGCCCAGACCTCTTCGGACTCGGCGCGCGAGAGCCCGTCCGCGTCGATGCGGCGGCGCAGCTCGTCAATCTCACGTTGCAAGGGCTCAGTCATGGGCGACATCCCATTCATAGCGCCGTAGCGCCTCGAGCGCCCGCGTGTGCAGCTTCGAGAGCTGACCCTTGGAAAGCCGCATGAGCTCGGCTGCTTCTTTCTGCTCACGCCCTTCGATCTCGACCAAGACGAACACCGCGCGCTGCTTCGGCGGCAGCTCAGCCAATGCCCGCTCGAGCTTGCTAATGTCGCGTCTCGCGCCAGTCGCCCGATCGGGGGCAGTGCCGTGGGCGCGCCCAGCTCCGCGCAGAACCTGTTCGATACGCCCCCAGACCCTGCCACGCCTGAGCGCCATGAGGCATGCGTTGACGGCAGCGCGATACAGCCACCCACCAGGGTCGCCGCGGTCCATGACCTTCTCGAAATCGCGGGTCAACATGACGAAGGCGTCCTGCATCCGATCCATTGCCCAAGCGCGATCCCCCGCCGCGAAACGCAAGCAGGTGCGAAACACACGCTCGTGGTGTTTGCGATACACGTCCGCTATCCAAGCGGTATCGCTGGCGTTCAGGCCCATGCCGAGCCGACACTCACCTTAATTCGGTGCTCGGACCGCCAAAGAGTTTCCAGGAATCGCATCACGGCGGGATCCGGAACGTGATGGCAGCGAGAAAGCCCAGGAGCCTCGCCTTGTAGGCAAGCTCATCGCCGATGCGGTGCTCGACCGGCCGCATGCGTACGCTGGGGACAAGCGCTAGGCCAACACCACTCGTGGCATGCTCGACGCGCAGCGGCGCGCTAAAGCGCGCATCGAAGTGCCCCCCACCGCCGTCGTCCCGCCAGTAACGGTGGCTCAAGAGCTGCGCGGACAGGCCAATACCGAGCTGCACATTCCCCACCGAGACGAGCCGCGAGAGCTCGGGTCCAAGAGCTGGCTCGAGGACGATGACCCCAAGGCTGTCGCGTACCGCGGCGTCCAGGGAGGCGGCCAACCACCATCCGCCATAGCGGGCACCAATCTGTGCGGTAAGCGCCGCGAAGGGTGAACCTGACGACGACATGCTGGCGCCCAAGCCAACGCGGCCGCGTGGACCCGTCCAAGCACGAGCGGAGGTGCTTACCGGTGCCGCCTGAACACGAACGTCTTCGACAACGGGCGGCGGCCGATCGGCCCAAAACGGGGCGACCGGAGCGTTGCTCGTAGGCGGCGGGGTCGGGGTCTGCTCCTCGACTTCGAGTGCCGTGGCGCGTGCGGCGGCCTGCAGGTCGACGGCGATGGTGCTGTCGCAACGATTCGGGATCGGCACGCGCCTCTTGGCCACCACGTCGTCACGTTGCGCGTCGACCAGGAACGCCCCCTTGCGTTCGCGTAGAGTCACCTTGATGACGCGCGGCCCGAGCGTATCGACGACCGCGAAGCCGGACTCGACCATGCCCTGCAACAGCAGGGTCTGCAGCAGCGCGAGGTTGCAGCGTTGCACAGCACTTTCGCTCACCCCGGACCAGTCGACCATGACGGGGCGCAGGTCTGGCCCGACGGCAGCGGTGGCGATCATGAGGAGGGAGAAGAGCATGCCAGGCGAATGTGTGGCCGCCACAGCGGCCGCTCCTTTACGATACCAGGAAACCGCCTCCCGCGTCGCGCGCCGTTCCGAATCCCCCAAGCAGTCGTGGGGGCAGTTAGAAGCGATGGCGCCATCGCAGGCGGCTCACTTACGCGGGTCTTGAAGGCCGCCCGCGCCCGGGCAGCGGGCCCGACCCAGTCAAGGAAGCGCTTGGCGGTCGAGCCGTAGTAGATACCCCAGACACCCATCGAGCACGTACATCGCGGCGTCCCCCGCGAGCGGCGCCACGCCGGTCAGACATTTGGTGACGTTCTCGGGGAAGGTATCGCGGGGCGGTATGCCGTAGATGGTCTGAACAGTGTCCTCGCCGGTCGGCACGCCGTCCGCGCCGGCGTTGACGATGCGCACGGAAGTCGTGCTCGTCACAAGCAGGTCGCCATAGCTGTCGAAGGCCAACCCGAGGGGCGCCTGGGCGGCGAAGGCGCGAGCTGGTGTGCCTGAGCCGGCGCCCGAAGGTGTCCCGTCGCCGAGCACTGTCTCGACGATGGAGTCTGACGATACGTCACCGGAGGCTTCAGCGATGACGCGACGAACGCGATTATTTCCGGTATCGGCGATGTAGAGACTCCCGTCGACAGGGCACACCGCGACAGCGGACGGGAAGGTGAAGTAAGCTTCTCCTGCAGCCCGGCCGTCGCCCGCGAAACCTCTCAAGCGTGTCCTGCCGGCCAGCGTGGACACCTCGCCGCGTACCATATCGATGCGCCGAACCACGTGGTTGCCGGCGTCGGCCACCCAGAGTACGTCGCGGGTCGCGTCATATGTGATGCCAACCGGAGCGTTGAACGTCGCGCTGGCGAGCGGCCCGTCGTCGGAGCCCAAGCCCAAGGACCCGGCGAAAGTGCTGACCGTCCAGCCGTCGCTTGCGCCAGCGACCGAGAGCGCGCGGATGCGCTCGAGACCTTCCTCGACGACGTACACCGTTTGGTGGGCGGCGTCATAGGCGACACCCGTCGGATTGAAGAGGAGCTGCAGATAGCGAGCGCGGGCGCTTGGCAGTAGAGACTCGACGAATCCGTTCGGGTAGCCAACGACCGTGCTGACCCTGAGCGTCGCGTCGTCGAAGAGACGAACGCGGCCTGGCTCACCGTCGGCGACCAGCCACAGATTGTTTGCTATCGCGGTCAAGCCTCCCGGGTGCGTGAAGTCGCCGCTGGCAGCGGGGCCGTCCCCCACCGCATCAACGAGCCCGACGATGGTGGCGATGTTTCCGTCGACGATCTTGCGGATGGTCTGGGTGCCGTTCACCGGGCCACTGCCGCCCAGATAGATGCCGTCGGTGGCGCGCTGCACCGTGGCGCTACCAACCGAGCCCGCCGTGAGCGCCGGCCCGCCGTCGCCGCGGAACGTCGAGGCGTTGACGGCGACCGCGCGGATGGTAGCGCCAGCATCGAGCGAATCGAGGCGCCGCAACCGTTGGTCGGCGATGAGCAGGCCAGCACCGTCGAGCGCGATGCCACCAAGCGCCTGAAACCTCGCGGAGGTCCCAGCTCCACCGTCACCACATGTTTCGTAGGCGGTCGCGCACGAGGGCGGACTGCCGCCACCTGCGATGGTCTGAATGGTGCCGCCGCTGATCTTGCGCACGCGCTGGGTGCCACGATCGCTGAACAAGACCGTCTCACCATTGCCGAGGACGCGGATGGTGCCGCGCTGGAACTGCGGATCGACCGTGCCGAGTTGCGCTGCCGTCGGCGCGGCGCCGTCCCCGCATGTGGCGGTGGCGCAGGCGGTGCCGTCTCCCGCGAACGTGTTGATGGTCCCCGATACTGAATCGACCCTGCGGATGCGGCGGTTGCCGCAGTCGAGGATGTACATGTCGCCGCCGCTCGCGAAGTCGACGTCACACGGCTGATTCAGCTGGGCGCTGGTGGCAAGCCCACCTTCACCGGAGAAGCCTGGCGTCCCGGTACCCCCGATGCGGGTGATGACGTTGGTTGTGCCGTCGATGCGATAGATCGCGTGACCGTACGAATCGACGACAACCAGGTCTCCGTTGGGGCGGACACGGAGCGTCGTCAACAATGTAAAGCTAGCGTCGGTCGCTGGGATGCCGTTCGGTAGTGTCTGCGTACCACCACCCGCGACACGCTCGATGAGGCCCGTCGCCCGGTTCGCTCGTAAGACCGCATTCGGCGAGCTGTGCGTGATGAAAATGTCGCCGTTGGCGGCGAGGTCGAAGCTCTTCATGCCGGGGAGCGCGGTGCTCGTGAAGCCCTTCCCGACAATGAGTCCGGCGAAGGGAGGGCTCGCCGCAACCTCGGAAACGACGCCGTTTTCGATGACGCGAATCTTGACCCGGGCGCTAGCGCCGTTTCCGGACTCTTCGGTGAACGCAAGCCCACCGCCGTCGATCGCGGCGAGCTTGATCGGCATCATGTTGGCTGCGAGCGGGGGACCGCCGTCGCCGCTCGAGCCGGTTCCGCCAGTACCTGCGAGGGTCACCAGCCGCCCGGCGAGATCGACCATGCGCACCCTGTTCTGCTCGGTGAAGATGACTTCGCCAGTCACGCGTCGGTCGAGATCAGCGCCGTTGCCTGGAACTTGAATCGGGCTCGCGGCTGCGATGCTACCATCGGCGGAGACGGCGGGTGCCCCCGTACCAGCAAAAACATGGGCGGTGTCCGCCTGTACGTCGTAGCGGACGATACGATGGTTGCCGCTATCGAGAACATAGACCATGCCGTCGGGGTCGACGGTGATACCAGCCGGCTCGTTGAGCCGAGCGTCGACGCCTGGCTCACCGGAGACCAGCGTGTTACCGGGCGCAAACAGCGCGCCTACGACAACGTAAGAAAGAGATTGGCCAGCCGGGATCAGCCGAAGCACGTGCGAGCTGTCGCTGTAGAAGAGATTGCCCGCAGCGTCGAAGCCCAGGTCGCGAACCGGTGCCATGGGCATGCCAGTCGCGATGCCGCCAGAGGGGCAATTGGTGCCGGGGCTCGTGCAAACGCTTCCGTTGCCCGCGATCACGGTCAATCGCCCAGTCACGGGATCGACGCGACGAATATAGACACCGTCCGCGAAGTACAGCGCGCCAACCGGGTCGAGCGCCAAGGCCCTTACGTTACCGATGTCGGTGCCACGGGCAATCTCTCCATTGAGCGCGCCGCTCCCGCCGCAGTTCCCCGACCCGGCAACCGTCGTCACGGTGTCGTTCAGCCGATCGATGAGGACGATGCGGCAGGTGATGAAGTCCGAGGCATAAACGCGACGTTCGAGATCCGCGACCAAGCCCGCGAGTCCTGCGAACGTCGCCGACTCTGGCGTGGCGCCGTACGCACCCCCGCCGACCACGACCGTGGGGTTCCAGGTCGTCGCCGCGCATCGGTCGCAGCCGTCGTTCGGGTTGTCGTTGGCGTCATCGCAAGCTTCGTTGGCGTCGACCTCGGCGTCGTTGCAGACCTCGATCTTCTTGCAGTCGGCTCGGCAACCATCGCCGCTCGCCGTGTTGCCGTCGTCGCAGACCTCTTTGCCGTCGTCGACCACACCATCACCGCAGCCCGCGTCGCGGCAAGTCGTGCGGCACGCGTTCGGTGTGCTGTCTGAATTGAAGATGCCGTCATCGCACTCTTCTGCGGCGCTCGGGTCCACGTAGCCGTCCCCGCAAGACGACGTGAGGCACTGTCCGTCGAGGCAGACGCCGCTCGCACCGCTGCGCTGCGTGCAGCTCGTGCCGTTGATGACCGAGCTGAACCCCGCCTCCCGTTCGATGACGCACGACTGCGTGGCGTCGACACACAAACGCACGTCCAGCAGGCAGCGCTGCCCGTTGAAGCAGTCCGTGTCCGAGCCGCAGGTGACGCGGGCGCCGGTCGGGACGTCGAGTTTCGTGGAACAGGCAACGACGAAAATAGCGACAACGACGATTGGGCGAGTCACGTTATCTAGCCTAACCCGTCGCGCACCCTGCGAGCCATGCGCTAAATCACATGTGGAAAACCACATCAGCTGCCTCTAAACTCGGGCGTGGACTCCATAAACCCTTACGCTGCCCCCGCCGCCCACCTCGTCCCGGAGGTCGTCACGGTGACGGAGGGGAGTGTGGGCAAACCAGTCGTCGCGGAGCTCACCGCGACCAAGCGGTGGATGACCGGCATAGGCGTCTTCGGCCTCTGCTTGAGCTGCCTGCTTATGGGGACTTCGGCCTTCAAGGCGAGTATGCGCGCGGAGGCTGGGCTGCACCTCATCGCGTTCGTTTTGGCGGCGCTCTATGTCGCGCCCGCCGTCGCCCTCATGCGTACTGCAAGCGCCTTGGGGCGCCTCGGCGGCGCTGCCAACGGAGAAAATCTCGCCGAGGTGACGCGTCGCCTCGCGGCCTTCTGGCGACTCGCGGGGGTCATCACGGCCGCGACAATCGGCGTCGCCCTCGCGGTCAACTTCTTCATGCGCATCTTCTTGAGGGCCGTGTGAGCCCACCCGCAGTCGTGTCCGACGCGATCATCGCCCACGTGCGTACCATCCGCGAGTGGCTGCGTTTCTTCGCGGTCACGGCGGTGATCGTCACGCTTTGGCTCTTGCAGCGCGAGGGCGCGAGCCTGCTCGACGTGCTCGTCGGCGGTGTTCGGCCGCGTCTCCACCATTTGATGACGCTCGTGACGGTGATCACGCTCTCGGTTTGCGCTCACCTGATATGGCGTCAGGCGAACGCGGCGACGCGCTTCGTCGCCGCGCCTTCCGAGGAGTTGTTCGTCACGGTAGCCTCGGAGATGCGTCGCTTCTGGCGTATCTGTGGCCCACTTGGTGTCTGTCTTGGAGGCTTGCTCCTCGTCGTCTTTTTCCTGGCTGCGAACAGTTAACCCATGCGCGTCGACACGCTCCATCATGTAGAAACTCCAGAGGGCGTCGAGCTGGCTCTGCGGTGTGCGGGACCTGTGCCCCGCGCCTTGGCCTGGGGCGTTGACCTGGTCATTCGTGGGTTGGCGGTTGCGATCCTCGCCGCCGCGCTGCAGTGGTTCGGCAGCGCCAGCATGGGCCTCATTCTGCTCGTCCTGTTCGTCGCGGAGTGGCTGTATCCTGTCTTGTTCGAGGTCTTGTGGCACGGCCGCACTCCGGGGAAGCGCGCTTTCGGACTCACCGTTGTTCGCGATGACGGACTTCCGGTGGACTGGGGTTCTTCTTTCTTGCGCAATCTCTTGCGCACTGCCGACTTCTTGCCCGGCATGTTCGGCGCCGCGCTCGTCAGCATGATGGCAACCAAGAGTTTCAAGCGCTTGGGTGACCTCGCGGCCGGCACCATCGTCATCTACTCCGCGAGCGAGCTCGCGCCGGCGTTCCGCGCCGAACGCGGTAAGGGAGCCTCACCCCACGCTCCGGTCGTCCCGCTCACGCTGGACGAACAGCGCGCGGTCATTGCCTTCGCAGCGCGCGCCCCCGCGCTCGGCGCCTCCCGCGCCGATGAGCTTGCCCTGGTGGCGGCGCAAACCTTGGATGGACGCAGCCACTCGACGGCGAGCCCAAGTGACCGAGTGATCGCAGTGGCGGCGTGGCTACGCGAAAGCGGCCACACGTCCGGAGACGCCGGACACGAGGATGAGGCGTCATGAACCAGAACGCCTTCTGCACGCTCGCAGAGCCGAACTGGCGCAAGCTCGACGGCCTGCTCACCGAGCTCGAAGCCGGCAAGCGCCCGGACCCAGCGGAGCTGCCGCGTCTGTTTCGCCAAGTGAGCAAAGACCTCGCAGTGGCGCGCTCGCGCGGCTTCGATAGCTCGCTCGTGGAGCGTCTGAACGCGCTGGCTCTGCGCGCGCACCAGGTGGTCTACGTCACGCGCCGCGGCACTCTCACCCGCTTCGCGGCCTTCTGGACGAGCACGTTCCCACGCGCGGTGCGCAGCGAGTGGCGCGCGATGACTGCAGCGCTCCTCCTATTCTACGGCGGCGGCCTGGTCTTCATGCTGGCGGTGCTCGCTTCTCCCGATCTCGCCTACCGCTTCATGAGTCCTTTCGAGATCGATCAGATGCAGCAGATGTACGATCCCGCGAACGAGATGATCACGAGGCCCGGCGGTGCGAGCAGCGATCTGACGATGTTTGGTTTCTACATCTACAACAACGTCGGAATCGCCTTTCGCACCTTCGCGTCAGGCCTCGCCTTCGGGCTCGGCAGCCTCTTCTTCGTTGCCTTCAACGGCCTGGTGCTGGGCGTGGTCTCCGGGCATCTCATCAACGTGGGCGCCGCCAACGTATTCTTCCCATTCGTCATCGGGCACGGTGCTCCCGAGCTCACCGCCATCGCGATTTCAGGAGCCGCCGGATTTCGCATCGGCTGGGCCTTGGTGGCTCCGGGTCGCCTGCGCCGCGCCGAGGCTCTGAAGGTCGCGGCTCGTGCGGTCCTTCCGCTCGTGTACGGAGCGGGTGGCATGCTCGTTCTCGCAGCGTACCTCGAAGGGTTCTGGTCGGCGTCGGCCGCGCCGAAAACCGTCAAGTACGGGGTGGGCGCCTGCTTGTGGGTCGCGACGGCCGCCTACCTGCTGCTCATGGGCCGCCAACGCGGAGCGCGCCGTGCAGCTTGAGCAGATCGTTCTCGGCATGCGCCAGCGCTCGGGATGGGAGGCGCTCGACCTTGGCTACGCGCTAGTGCGCCATGCATTCCGCGACATCTACACCGCTCTTTTGGTCGTCGCGATACCGCTCGCGGTCGCGGCGGTAGCCCTCGGGGAGCTCACCGAACCGCTCTATGGTTGGCTCTTGCTCTGGTGGGCAAAGCCCGTGCTCGACGCCGTAACCCTCTCGGTGCTCGCGCGGGCACTGATCGGCGAACGGACGAAGGTGAGCCGCGTCTTTACCACCGCGCCCAAGGCCATCCAGCGCCATCTACTGGGAGCGCTCACCCTTCGCCGCCTGTCGCCATCGCGGACTTTCACGATGCCGGTTCGCCACCTCGAGGGCCTATCGAAGAAAGACGCACGCCGCCGTATCGGCACTTTGGCGGTCAATCATCGTGGCAGCGCCCAGCTCGCTTGCGTCGTCCTCATGGTCTTCGAGGGCGCGCTCATCATCTCCGGCCTCCAGGCCATGGCGATGTTCACTACGACACCCATGACTGGCGGCGACTCGATGTTTCCCGAGAACGTCCCCAACGCGATCGTGGTCCTCAACACATTCGTGGCCATGTTGATCATCGAACCGGTGTTCGCGGCCATGGGCTTTGCGCTCTACGTCAATCGCCGTGTCGAGCTCGAGGGGTGGGATCTCGAGCTCGCCTTCCGTGCGTTACGCGCACGGACCCATCGCAAGACCAGCGGCAAGGTGGCGACGATGGTGGCGGCCACGCTCTTGTTTTTCGCCCCGGCCATCGCTCACGCCCAAAGCGACGAGCTGGTGGGTCCGCCAACGCCACCAGCGAAGGTCATCAAGGAGGTCTTGGCTCATCCCGATTTCGATCCCTGGCGCCCGACGGACCGGTGGATGCCGGTCGCAAAGCCAGACGAGGACGAAGAAGAAGTCGACGTCGCCGAAGCGCCAAGCGTTCCGTTCGCTACAATCGGCGCCATCATCGCCGAGGCGATGCCTTACGTTCTGGGCGGGGTCGGCTTGCTGCTCGTCGTTCACCTGACCCTCATCGTCTTGCGCAGCCGAGTTGGCCGTTCCGTCATCGAGCGCATCGACTCGCAGGGCGGCGGTGATGAACTAGTGCCCACCAAGAAAGCGGTCGTCGACGGCGACGTCGTCGCGATCGCACGCGCCGCCTGGCTGCGCGGAGAGCAGGCACTAGCTCTTAGCATCCTTTATCGCGGAGCGATCTCCCACTTCGCGCGCCACGTCGCGGTCGACTTCCCAGAAGGAGCCACTGAGCAAGAGTGCATCGCCCTGGTTCGTCGCAAAGCCGCGTCGTCGCCCGCGACGGACGCCTTCGCAGCCATCGCCAAGAGCTGGCAGCGCTGCGCTTATGCGCACACGCTGCCATCGGCACCCGAATTCGAATCGCTGTCCACCGCCTACAAAGCGACTTTCACCGTCGTGCCCGTCGTCGAGGAGTCTGCAGCTTGAGTCCAGGCTTCAAGACCGCGCTGGGCTACCTGTCGGCGCTTGCGGTGCTCGAGGCGCTCTCCATCTACGTCATGGAGAACTACGAGCGCGTACGCGTGCCGGAGTGGGTGGGCTATTCCGGCGAGGCCTTTCGCAACGACTACCTCGCGGCGCAGCGCTTCGTCGTGGCGATGGGTCGCGAGTCGCGCGGCATCGAGACCCTCTACGGCGAGGCAGCTATGCCGGCGACCAACGGCACGATCATCGTCTCGGGTGACCGGCGTCTCATGAGCCCTGTCCAGCACCGCCGCTTACTCGAGTGGGTCGCGTCGGGCGGCGATCTGGTGGTCACGGTCGGAGACGACGTCTCCAAGGACCCGGTCCTCGAGGCCATTGGTGTGCGGCTCTACCAGGACACGAGCGACACCGGGCTCTTGCCCAACGACTTCATGCTCGAACCCGAGAATTGGGTCACCTTCGAGCCTGACCTGGACGGGGCCGTGCGTGACGACGAAACGGCGGAGGCTGTCGCCATCGACGACACTGTCGACGACGAAGAAACGGATGGTGAAGAGGCGCCCGACGCGGTCTTCGCAACCGACGACGATGAAGGGGAAGAAGAAGGCGACGATGACCAAGAGACGGACATCGTCATCGATTCGGAGGCCGTCGAGAGTGCCGAGGAGGCACCGCGTCAGCTCGTGCACGTGCCGGGTTCCCACGACATCTTCAATGTTTCGCCGTCGGCACACGAGCTCGTGAGCGAAAATCCCGGAGGCTGGCAGATCGCGGGGCGCAGCGGAGCCTATGCGGTGCGTGAGTCGTACGGCGCGGGAACGGTGACGGTACTCGGCTCGCTCTGGTTCATCCAGAACCAGATGATTGGCGAGGTCGATCACGCGCCATTTTTCTGGGCTCTGCTCTCGAGCAGCGGCCACCTCGGGCCCGTTTGGTTCGTGTTCGGGGACGACGCCCCCTCGATCTGGACGAGTATCGCCAAGCATGGCTGGCCCGCGCTTTCGGCGCTCGGTATCGTTCTGATCCTGCTCTTGTGGCGTCACATGCCGCGGGTTGGCGCTCCCATCGCGCCAGCGGAGCCCGTCCGCCGCGAGCTCATCGAGCACGTCGATGCGACCGGACGATTTCTGGTCGACCACGCCGGCGACCACCTGTTGACCGCCAGCGTTCAGAAGCACGTGAAGCGTCGCCTGCTGATGCGCTACCCGCAGGTCGCCGCATTGCCCGAGCGCGAACGTCGCGGACGCCTCGCGCAACTTGCAAAGCTGTCTCCGACCGAAGTGGATGCTATCTATCGTCCGCAGGTCGGGCTGTCGCGCAACGACTTCGTCGCCGTCCAACGTGTTCTCGAAAGGCTGAGTCAGAATCCATGAGTACGGTAGCTGCCGCCCCCACGAACCTCGATCAATCAATGCGGCTCGCCCAGGCGATCCGCGAGCAAGTCGCGCGTGCCGTGGTGGGTCAGCGCGAGGTCGTCGACCAGGTCCTGGTGGCCCTGTTCGCCGCTGGTCACGTCCTGGTCGAAGGCTTGCCAGGCTTGGGAAAAACGTTGCTCGTCCGTGCGCTAGCGCGGACCTTCCGCGGACAGTCGTCGCGCATCCAGTTCACGCCCGACCTCATGCCCAGCGACATCACCGGGCACACGATGTTCGACATGACGTCCGGAAAGTTCACGACGCGCCAGGGGCCGATCTTCACCAACTTGCTGATCGCCGACGAGATCAACCGCGCGCCCGCGAAGACCCAGGCAGCCATGCTCGAGGTCATGCAAGAGCGCCAGGTGAGCCTCGATGGTACCGCCGTCACCCTGCCTCCGCCGTTCATGACCCTCGCGACACAAAACCCTTTCGATCACGAGGGCACCTACCCCCTGCCCGACGCGCAGCTCGACCGCTTCCTGCTCAAGGTGCTCATCGGTTACCCCGGGCAAGACGAAGAGGTCGCGATGGTCACACGCGTGACCCGTGGCGAGATCGGCGACCAGCTCTTGCTCGACGCGGTCGAGCCGGTGGCAACGCCTCAGGATATCTTGGCGATTCAGCACGCAGTCGCTTCGTTCGATGTCGATCAGCGCGTCGTCGACTATGCGGTGCGCATCTGCCGCGCCACGCGTGCCTGGCAAGGAGTATCGGTTGGCGCCGGTCCGCGCGGTAGCCTTGCCCTCATCCGCGCCGCACGCGCCGCAGCCCTGCTCGACGGCCGTAACTTCGTGACGCCTGACGATGTCAAAGCCATGGCTCTTCCCGCCCTCAGGCATCGCATGAGTCTCGCGGCCGAGCTGGAGCTCGATGGCCAATCGCACGACATGGTTCTGCCGGCGATCCTCGAGACCGTGGAGGCACCGCGTCTGTGAACGAGCCTCAGCCCAAGGGCCCTCGCAAGCTCGTCCGCCCTAGCGGTCTGCTCGTCATCATTGGCCTGGGCGTACTCATCCTGGGTCTCGCTGCTTCGTTCGCCCAGGCAGTGCTCTGGTACTGGGTGGGTTCCTGCGTCCTACTCGCGGCGGTTGCGGCATCGGATGCGTTACAGCTCGTACGCGCGAGCCCACCCCGGGTGCAGCGCTTCGTGCCGAACGCGCTGGCCCTAGGCTCGAAGACGGTCGTGCGCCTGGTCATTAGCAGCCAGCGCGACGTCGCGGGCATGGTCGTCGCGGACCACGTCCCACGCACGCTCGACAGTGAAGGTCTCCCGATGACCATCGACGTGGCGGCCGGGGTCGACCGCGCTATCACCTACACCGTGACGCCGCGAGAACGTGGCAACGTCATCTTTGGTGTCAGCGAGTGCTGGACGACATCGCCCCTTGGGCTTTGGTCGTACCGCCGGGCCTGCGGACAACCGACGCCGGTCCGCGTCTATCCGAACTTCCGCGCCAGCGCGCGGTTCGCCCTGCTCGCGGCGGAGAACCAGTCGCGTACGACAGGCGTAAAGCAGCGCCAGCGCCGCGGTGCTGGACTCGAGTTCGCCGAGCTCCGCGAGTACGCGCAAGGCGACATGCCACGGCATATCGACTGGAAGGCGACTGCGAGGAGACGCAAGCTCACGACGCGAGCGTTCCGTGATGAGCAGGACCAGCAGCTCATCCTGCTCCTGGATTGCGGACGCCGTCTGCGCGCAGTCGACGACGGCCAAGCTCACTTCGACCACGCGCTCAACGCGGCGCTGCTCCTCGCTTGGGTGGCGCTACGCCAAGGAGACCGCGTCGGCCTGCTCACCTTCGGTGGGCGCGACCGCTTCATTCCGCCGGGTCGCGGGGTGTCTTTCTTCAATACCCTCTTGAATGGCACCTACGATTTGCAAACGACGACAGAGGCTTCGGACGTGGCTAACGCCCTCGAGCGCTGCGTCGAGCGTATTCGCCGGCGCTCCTTGGTGGTCGCGCTCACGAACCTGCGCGATGATGGGGACGACGAGCTGATACGGGTCATGCGGCACGCCCGCGCACGGCATCTCGTGGTGGCCGCAAGCTTGCGTGAAGTCGCTCTACGAACAGCGCTATCGACGCGCGTCGTGGACTTCGATAGCGCGGTGCGCGTCGCCGGTACGCACTACTATGTCGACGAGCGCGAGCGGGCACACGCAGCGCTACGATCCGCTGGAATGGACTGCTTGGACGTCGAGCCGTCACAGCTGCCAGCGGCGTTGGTGAACTTTTACTTGGCTCTCAAGGCGAGCGGGCGGCTGTGAGAGGGTAGCCGAGGGCCGATAGCCGATTCCTGATTGCCGATTGCCGATAGCCGATTGCCGATTGCCGATTGCCGATTGCCGACTGCCGACTGCCGACTGGACTTACCCCGGTTTGGTGGAGCCCTCTCGATTTGAGAGAAGGACTCCAACATGGCCCGTGGCAGACCGCCGTATGACCCAGAGTTTCGTCATCGCATCATCGAGCTTGTTCGCTC
>JALHOP010000011.1 GCA_022842935.1 Myxococcota bacterium | reverse complement strand
AATGAGGCGTTCAGCGGCAGCAAGGACGAGTTTCTTGTTGCGCTCGGCAACGTCGTTCGCGCACGCGGCGGCATTCAGAAGATGGCTGCAGCCATCGGCAAGACACGGCCAGCGTTGCATCGTGCACTCATGCGCGGAGGTAACCCGGGCTTCGACATCGTTTACGCCATCATGGACGAGCTGAAGTTCACGCCATCGTTCGAGACTGTCGCCGAGGCGACAAAGACCAAGACGGGAAAGCCAATGAGATTGCGTCTAGCTCGTGGAAGTTCGAAGGGCAGGCACTCAAGCGCGAAAGCAAAGCGCCGGTAGCGAGCTGGGCTGCGGCCAATGATGAAAGATGGCCGTCGCCGGCCTGATGCAGAACGTGTGTGCTATGCGGTGTTGGTTTGCAACGCGATAGAGCTGCGCAGCGCAGTCGGCGACTCGCCGCAGAGTGCCGCCGCGACCAGTGCCGAACTCCGTGGGATGCCGCGGCCTTTGTTGCTTCTAACGACTACACTATGGCGCGCAGACCTCGCAGCCAGCGGGCGGTTCGGGATTGCCGCCGTGACCGGGAAAGACCGTGACAGGGCCGCCGAACACCGCCTGGAACTCCCGCAGCTCTTCCTCCCAGTCGGTGCCGACATCGATCACCTCGATGGTGTGGATGCAATCCTCCGGCAGCACGAGCGCCTGCGGATCGCTGCACAACGGGTTCTCTTCTTTGCCAGGCAAGCGATATACGTGCGCGATACCGGACGCGCCCATGGGCTCGCAGGGGTTTGTGTCGGGACCGAGCGGCCTCTTGTCCTTGGCGCACACCAAAAAGGTCACCCGTTTGATGGTCTCCGGGTCGACCTCTTCCATGCCGCAGGCGTCGGGCTCGTCTGGGTTGGTGCGCGCGATCAAGGGGTCGGCGCAGCCCTGGAGCTTGCCGAGTAACATCTGACACGGCTCGGTTTTCCAGCCGTCGCGGTTGCACTCAGCGATCGTGGTCGTCGCTGCCTCACAGGCGCCGAGTTGGTCGCCCGCGAGGCGCCGCGTACCGCCGTCCTTGCCGCCGCCTTTGGCGGCCTCGTTCTTCTTCGCCTCGTTGACTACGCGAGCCTGCTCGTTTTTCTCCATCTCTCCAGCGAGGCAGGCGCTCGCGTTGCCCTTGGCGCACGCGGCTTGCAACTCGTTCGCGAGACCCAGGCTGTTCGCGAGGTCCTCGTAGGCCTTGGGAATGCCGCCGTCTTCTTTGGCAAGGGTCGGATCGACGCTTGACGCCGCGCACACCCCTGTCGGAACGGACGCGCCCTCACCGAGGATCCCGCTGACGTCGACGTCGCTCTCCGGAATCGAGAGCTCGTCCGTGAGCACGCACTCCTCGACCGCCATGCGGACCGGTATCCCCTGGCTCGTGTAAGCGTAGACGCAGCCGAGCCAGGCGCGGAACACACCGCCGCCGTCGATGGTGACCAGCTTTTTGGTTGCCGCTTGCGCCATGGCGTTCAGCGGAAAACACAACAGCATCAGGACGACGAGCTTCTTCACCTGGAGGACCCCTGAACGAAAAGTTCGAGGCCACACGTAGGCCATAATCGATCCTGCCGACGCAAGATGAGGGAGCACATGTGCCAGCGCACGGGTCGGACTATCGCGCGACCGAGGTCGGTTCGCTTCGCCGTCTGTTCATGCGCGCCGGTCGTCTCGACGCTGCACAGTGGAGCGCCGAGCGCATCGTCTCGCCCAGTGCCGACGTCGTGATGATGCATCCGCTCGAGCAGCTCGAAGTGCGCCAGCAGCGAGCCCTGCGGACATCGTGGATTGGGCGCGATCTCGGCAGCGCTGAATCCAACGAACGCTCGAAGGTTCAGGCCGCTTCTAGCGAATCAAGCCGCGACGCAAACCTTCAAGCCTGGCAGCGGCAACCACCGACTCGACGGCGGACGGGGCCAAGTTCCTAGACAGCACGTGCCGAGTGGCCCGCCCAAAGGCATCAACAAAGTCCTCAGCTGTCGGCGCGACGACAGGCAGGAGCGAGACCGTCGTCGCTACAACCCCAACCATGAGTTGGCGCGCTCTGTTGATGTCGCCGACGTGGCGCGCAACTTCTTCGGTCACGCGCCAAGTAAACCCGCCGTAGACCGAGCCGCGTACCCGAAAATCATTCGAGACGCTCCGCGCGCAATCGAGGCCAACATATGGCTCTGCGGAACCGGTCGCGACTGCAGCGCAGAAGTCGGCCATCCCGCTTCGAATCGCTGGGCCCTCTCCTGCAATCATTGCAGTGGGCTTCTCGCAAAAAGAGCGGTGCCCCGTTTCATGGAGCGACGACTCGGGCTCAGGGAACCACCGCGCTGAACGAAGATTCTGAAGTTCCGCTGACGCCATGAAGACAACCTTCCGCGAAATACGCGCCTAATCTTCAGCACGATATTCGCGGATTTATCGCTGGCAGCCTAAGCAGCGGTGCCTGGCGCCAGCTGCCATGGCGTCAGCAAGCAAGAGCACAGGTTGACGAACAGATCGCTGTGAAAAGATGCCCGTCGCCGGCCTGGTGCAGAGTTGTGCGCTATGTCGGTGTGGTTGGCAACGAGCGAGAACTTCGCGAGTGAAGCCGGCGACCTCGCGGCGCATCGACGCAAGGCGTTGCGGTCATCTTGGATTGGGCGCGATACGCGGGGCGTCGCGCGAACGACAACAGACCTGTTATAGACCCCGATGCTTGAAGAGAACTCGCGTGTTGACCTACCGTCAACGCATGCCCAAGCGAGAATCTCGCGGCCCGTCACCAGTGACCGCTTACCCGGCTTGGCAACTCACCTGCCCCGAGTGCAATTGGCAGCAGATCTTCGCGACACGCGATGCTCCAGATGTGCAGCAGTGCGCCTGGTGCGGCTGGAGCGAGAACCTTCAGGCTGTTCGCTCTGGCGCCTTCGCCACTGTAACGTGCAAAGCGCACGGCAGCGTAACGTGCGTTTTCCCAGAGGAGAATATCGACGTCGACGACTTCTCGGAACTCTTTTGTCCGCACTGCGTACGTGAAGCCGCCGTCGCGCCGAGTGCGGCAGCTAAAACACCAGCCCGACGGACAGCGGCACGTCGAGTTCGCAAGAAGAAGTAACATCTCTACCTCGCGGGCGCGGTCACGGTTCTCGCTGACCCGGTCGGCTTGGGGGACGACGCTCGCAGCTAGACTATAGCGGCGCGGCAACGGGCGGTGCTCCGCGCCCAATGTCTTTATTGGCGTCGCGCCGCTCATAACGGACTTCTCCGTTTAACGCGACACCAGCATCCACAGTCGCCCCCAGCGCGTTTTCCGCAGCCGCGCGACACAAAAACCGACCAATTCAAATCGGCCACGGGGAGGGACTTCGCGAATGCGCTGAGCTGCGGCTCATCTAGAACCGATGCAACACCAACCCATCCCGCAGCTTGGGCTCGAACCACGTACTCTTCGGCGGCATAACATTTTCGCTGTCCGCGATCGCGAAGAGATCGTCGATTGACGTCGGGTGCAAGCTGAACGCCACCGCCTCGCCTGCGTCGACGCGCTTCACAAGCTCTTGGTCGCCGCGGATGCCGCCGACGAAGGCGATGCGGGTGTCGCGGCGGGGGTCGGTGATGCCGAGGATGGGGGCGAGGAGGCGGTCTTGCAGGATGCTCACGTCTAGGCGGCCGACTGGGTCGGTGGGCACTTGGGTCGCTTCGAGCGTGTGCCAGCGGCCCTGCAGGTACATACCGAACAGGTGTGGGCGGCTTGGCGGCTTACCTTCGCGCACCGTGAAGCGCTCGGCGACCTTCTTCATGAAGGCGTCGGGGGCGAGGCCGTTCAAGTCCTTGACCACGCGGTTGTACGGCATGATGCGTACTTCGTCGGCTGGGAAGGAGACAGCGAGGAACATCTCGGTGTCCGCTGAAGCGGTGCCCTTGGCGCGATGGGCTTGGGCGACGCGGGCGGCGGCGGCGCTGCGGTGGTGGCCGTCGGCGATGTAGATGGGGCCGATGGCGTCGAAGGCCCTTTGTAGCGTCGCGATGGCTTGCGGGTCGTCGATGGTCCAGAGGGCGTGGGTCACGCCGTCGGGGGCTTTGAACGACGTGTGCGGAGCGTGAGCGCGGGCTTTGGCGATCTCGCGGGCGACCGTGTCGTTCTTGGGATGCACCAAGAAGACCTTGCCGGTCTGCGCGCGCGTCGTCTCGATGTGGCGGACGCGATCGTTTTCTTTGTCGGGGCGGGTGAACTCGTGTTTGCGCACGAAGTTGCGCTCGTATTCGGCGACCGACGCACCAAAGACGAGGCCCGTCTGCGTGTGGCTGCCCATGGTGAGCGCGTACACGTAGAACGACGGTTTGCTGTCGCGGACGAGCACGCCCTGCGCGATGAGCTTCTCGAGGTTCGTAAGACCCGTCGTGTAGACCACGTCGGCGTAGTGGTCGGTGTCGGCCGGCAGGTCGATCTCGGGCTTGGTGACGTGCAAGAACGAGCGCGCATCGCCGGCCAGAGCTAGCGCCTCGTCGCGATCGACCACGTCATAGGGGACCGAGGCGACCGCGGCCGCGAGATCGGGCCGCGGTCGGAAGGCACGCAACGGAGTGATGGTCGCCATCGCTGACTACTTCTTGCGATAGGCTTTGGTGATGACGACGGGCTGCGCCGGGACGTCGCGCATACCGGCCGGCAGCTGCATGGTCGCGCACTGCGGCGCGTTGCCTGGGCAGGTCTGCACCGCTTTGATCTTGTCGACCGTGTCCATGCCGGCGATCACCTCACCGAACACCGCGTAGCCGTAGCCGCGCGCGTCGGCACTGGTGAAGTCGAGGCGCGCGTTGTCGACCACGTTCACGAAGAACTGCGACGTCGCGCTGTTCACCTCGCTGGTGCGGGCCATGGCGACGGTGCCGCGCAGGTTCTTCAGGCCGTTGTCCGCCTCGTTCTTGATGGCGCCGCGCGTGGGCGCTTTCTGCTTCATGTCGGGGGTGAAGCCGCCGCCCTGCACCATGAAGCCGTTGATGACGCGGTGAAAGACGAGGCCATTGTAGAAGCCCTCGTCGACGTACTTGAGAAAGTTCTCGGCCGAGACCGGCGCCTTCTCGGCGTTCACGCGGATGGTGAAGTTGCCCGACGACGTCTCGAAGACGACATCGGTCGTCTTGGCGGCAGCCTGCGCCTTGGCGGGTTCGGCCGCATGCGCGGCGACGGGCAAGAGAACGAAGGCGGCGAGGGCAGCGAAAGCGCGAACGAACGACATGCGTGATTTCCCCATGGGTTGGACGTCGTGGGTCGGTTTTTTATGCGACCCACTCGGCGGGGACAAGTCACGCGTCGAGGGGGTCGAACAAAGATTCGACCTCGTTGGCCGAAAGTGAGCGCAAAGCGCTGCCGGAAAGTACGCCGTCGGCAAGCTCCCTCTTCTTGCGCTGCAAGCCGAGGATGCGCTCCTCGACGCTGCCGGCGACCACCAGGTTGAAGGCGAAGACTGGCTTGGTCTGGCCGATGCGGTAAGCGCGGTCGGTGGCTTGGGACTGGACCGCAGGGTTCCACCACGGGTCGTAGTGGATGACCGTCTCGGCGGCGGTGAGCGTCAGGCCCGTGCCGCCAGCCTTCAGGCTGATGAGGAACACGTCGTGCTCACCACGCTGAAACTGCTCGACGAGCGACTGACGATCGACGGTCGCACCAGTGAGAATGGCGTGTGGGGTCTCGCGGCGCTTCAAGTCTTTGCTGATGAGCTCGAGCATGGTGGCGAACTGCGAGAACACGAGGACGCGCTGCTTACTGGCGCGTGCCTCGTCGAGCATCGCGTGCAACAGTTCGAGCTTGGCCGATTCGCGTACGGCGCGCGCCGCCGGCACGCTGACGAGGCGCGGGTCGCAGCAGACCTGACGCAGCTTGAGCAACGCGTCGAGGATGTCGATGGCGGCACCCGAGACGCCGCGGTCGCGGACGGCCTTACGGACTTGCTCGTGGGCGGCGATGCGAATGCTCTCGTAGAGATCGCGCTGCGCGCCCTCGAGCTCGACGGTGCGCACGAGCTCGGTCTTGGGTGGCAGGTCTTTGGCGACCTCGCTCTTCATACGGCGCAAGATGAACGGCCTGATGCGCTCGCGGAGCGCAGCCATAGCGGTGTCGCTGCGCAACTTCTCGATGGGATACTGAAACGTGTTGCGGAAGGTCTCGGCGCTCCCTAGCCAGCCCGGCTGCAAAACGTCGAAGAGCGCCCACAGCTCATCGAGGCCGTTTTCGACCGGGGTACCAGTGAGCGCCACCCGGTGTCGCGTGATGACCTGCTTGACCGCCTTGTGCGCAAGGCTCCGTGCGCTCTTGATGGCCTGCGCTTCGTCGAGGACCATCTCGGCGAAGGCGATGGAGCCGAACGTCTCGGTGTCGCGTACGAGCAGCGGGTAGCTCGTGATGATGACGTCGGCCATGGCGAGCTCGGGGCGTTGTTTCGCCCGCTTGGCTCCATGCCAGAGCGCCGTGCGCAGGCTGGGAGCGAACTGCGCGATCTCGCGTTGCCAGTTGCCGACGAGGCTCGTCGGGCACACGATGAGCACGGGCAAGTCGAGCCGGCCGCGCTCCTTCTGCAAGAGAAGGTGCGTGATGGTCTGCAGCGTCTTTCCGAGCCCCATGTCGTCGGCGAGGATTACGCCGTTGCCGCGCTCACACGCCTCTTCGAGCCAGGCGACGCCTTCGCACTGATACGGGCGGAGTGTCGCGCGTAGACCTTTCGGGGGCTCGAACGGTGGCAGCGGGGTCGCAAGGCTTGCGCCCTCGAGCGAGAGCTCGTCGTCGATGCTCGCGAGCTGGTCGATGACCGGCATGCGGCCCTTCGGCAGGCGCAGCTTGCCTTCGAGGAGCGGCTCGCGGTTGTAGAGCTCGAAGAGCACCTTCACGACCTGCGCGACACGCTCGGGCGGCACCGCGAGATAGCGCGTGCCTCCGAGGGGCAAGGCGAGGAAGCGGTGGCGATGACGCTCGAGAGCTTTGAGGCTCAGGCGCTCACCGTCGCGCTCGATGAGGTCGACCAGCACCGGCAAGATGTTGACGCGCTGGCCGTTGAGCTCGATGCCCAGCTCGAGCTGAAACCACGAGGGGCCGTCGGCGTCCGCTGTGGCGTACCAGGGCGCGTCTTCACCGACCGTGTGGCACAGATAGCGGTCGTCGATGTCGACGTTCCAGCCGAGCTTGCGCAGACGGGGGACGACCAACGCGCTGAAACTGCACAACGCGTCGATGTCGCCCTCGAGGTCGACGATGTAGTCGGCGCTCCCCGATAGGCGCGCGAAGTCTTCGAGGGAGTCGATGGGGACGAGACCAAAGCCCTCGAGTAACCGACGCGCACGGTCCTCGGCCTCGGCGTCGAGAGCGCCCTTGAGCGTCGCCATGGCGACGATGTGCTCCGCGCCGTCACTCGCCATGACGCGCTCGGTGCTCAATCTCAAGGTAGGAGCTACTTCGACGACAGTGGAGGACTGTACGTGAGCCCGCTGGGACGTCTGCGTGTTCACTGGACTATCGTCATTACGAAACTCGGGATCGCGAGAGAAGTCTTGACCTTCGATAATGTGAACAGCCACGTACGCGCCATGAAGTGGAAAGCGCTTGTGCTCGCGTCGGTGTTCTGCGTCGCTTGCGGCTCATCGAAGAACGTGGACCCGGGTCCGGGTGATCGCGATGTCGTTGGTGACAGCGATGGCGATGGAGGTGGCGACGCCGATGAGCTCCCCAAGGCGAGCGTCCACTTCATCGGACGCCACGATGTGAGTAACCCCGCACGTGTGCGCGCCGATTGGTCGGCGACCAGCGTCTATGCGACCTTCGAGGGCACCGGCATCAGCGTCCGCCTCGACGGCGCCGACAACTACTTCGAGGTCTTCATCGACGGGGCGCGCACCGCGACCGTTCACTTCACCCCGGGCACCGCTGGTGCGAGCGCGAAAGACGTGAGCCTCGCGTCGGGACTCGCAAGCGGTCGGCACACCGTGCAGCTCGTGCGACGCACCGAGGCATTTCTGAACCCCTCCGAGTTTTTGGGCTTCACCGTCGCTAGCGGCGCGCTCGTTGCAACGCCGTATCCGTTCCAGCGGAGAATCGAAGTGATCGGTGACTCGATCACCTGCGGTTACGGCATCGAGGGCGACAACGCGTTCTGCGACTTCTCGGCGGAAACCGAAAACGCGGCCAACACGTACGCCGCCCAGACGGCGCGTCACTTCAACGCCGCGCTGTCGGTCGTCGCCTTTTCGGGCAAAGGCATGTACCGCGACTTGAACTTCGACCAGAGCGCCACCATGCCGCTGCTCTACGGACGCACGCTGTTCAACGACCCGACGTCCGCATGGGCGTTCGCGAGCTATCTCCCCGACGTCGTCGTCATCAACCTCGGCACCAACGACTTCGCGAACGGCGACCCCGGTGAGGACTTCACGACCACGTACATCGACTTCATCGAGCGGCTCGAAAACCTCTACCCAGGTGTCGAGATCTTCTGCTTGGCGGGTGGCATGCAAAACGGTGTGTTCTTGACGCGTGTGCAATCCGTCGTGAATGCGCGACGCGCCGTAGGCGACACGCGTGTGCACTACGTGGAGCTCCCACCCTTGCAAGAGTCGGGTGCCGGTTGCGACTACCACCCGAACGTCGCCACCAACACCGCGATGGCGGCCATCTTGATCGAAGCGATCAGCGAAGCGACCGCGTGGTGATGACGTCTTGAGCGCTTTTCTTCTGCTCGCCCTTTGTATGGGCGCGGGTGTCGTGATTGGTCGCTCGGGTAAAGCGCCGCCGGCGCTCGCGAGTGGCATCACGTGGTTTGCCATCAACATCGCGTTGCCCGCGCTCGCCATGCATCTCGGCGCGGGTCTTCATCTCGAGCCGAGCCTTGCGTTCCTCGTCGCGTCGCAGTGGATCATGTTCGTGGGCGCCTGGATGTTGGTCGCAGCGGTTGGTCGCGCGCTTGCGTGGTCGCCACTGCGCACCGGCGCCCTCATCATCGTCGCGGGGCTCGGCAACACCGCCTTCATGGGCTATCCGCTCATCGAAGCGCTGCGCGGCCGCGCTGCCCTCCCCTATGCCGTCGTCGTCGATCAGGCGGGGAGCTTCGTGGTGTTTGCGAGCCTGGGCCTCGTGGTCACGGCGCTTTACACGGGCAAGCGGGTCGACGCACGCGCGGTGGCGCGACGCGCGCTCACCTTTCCTGGCTTCATTGGCTTTGCGCTCGGGCTGCTCGCTGGCGCAACGGTGGGCTTGCCGGCGCCCCTCGACCTCGCGCTCGAACGGGTCGGGCTCACGCTCACGCCTCTCGCTGTGTTCGCAGTGGGCGTGCAACTCCAGCTCACCGCGATTCGGGGTGAGTGGTTGGCGTTGCTTTTGACGCTTGGCTGGAAGCTCGTGGTCGCGCCGGTCGTGGTGCTCGGGTTGGGCCTTGCGCTTGGGGTCGCAGCGCCGGTGCTCGACATTGCGGTCCTGCAGAGCGCGATGGCGCCCATGATCTCGTCAGTGCTCCTCGCCGAACAAGAAGGCCTCGAGGGGAGGCTTGCCACGGCGATCCTCGGCGTGGGCATGATCGTGTCCCTCGCGACGGTACCCCTTGCGAGTATGCTGTTGCGGACCATTTTGGGTTGAGGAGTGTCGCTATGCAGGTCGTGGTTACGGGAGCGAATCGCGGTATTGGTCTTGCGTTGGTGGGGACGTGGCTTGCGCGTGGCGCCGAGGTCATCGCGACGGCGCGTGACGTGAAGCTCGCAACCGATCTCAACGCCATGGTCGCAAACGGCAAGCTCCGCGTCTTGCCCCTCGATGTCGCGCGGGACGACTCGGTGAAGGCCTTCGCGGAGGCGCTTGGTGACACGTCCGTCGACGTGCTCGTCAACAACGCGGGTATCTCGGGCGGCTGGGACACGCTCGCCGACGTGTCGATCGACAACATCTTGCAGGTCTTCAACGTCAACGCTTTGGGAAGCCTGCGTGTGACGCGCGCGCTGTTGCCGCGTGTGCCCAAGCGGACGGGTAAGCTCGTGCACATCACCTCGCAGATGGGCTCCATCGACGACAACACGAGCGGCGGCGCCTACGCCTACCGCATGTCGAAGGCCGCGCTGAACATGGCGTCGAAGAGCCTCGCGGTCGACCTATCGGGGCGCGGCATCATCTCGGTCGTCGTCCACCCCGGCTGGGTGCAGACCGACATGGGCGGTCGTAGCGCGCCGGTTCGCCCCGATGAGTCGGCAGAGAACATCGTCGCGCTCATCGAGCGCCTCACGATGGACGCGACCGGCAAGTTCTTTCACGCCAAGGGGCACGAAATCGCCTGGTGAGCCCTAAAACCCTCGCGCACGGCCTCAACCGACGCGGCGGCCGAGCCCGACCCCAGTCGCCGATGGCGGCCTGAGGGACGAAACGAGGTTGCAGGCAGGGCTGCCCTCGCGGTCGAAGCGTTGCCTGTAGCTGTCGTGGAGCTGCGTCGACTCACGCCCGTACGCGAACACGTCATCCGGCAGGGGCTTGTCGTTGTCGTAGACCCTGATGCCCCTCTCCTCGGCGCTGCGCAGGAAACGGTCGGCCTCGGGGCCGTGCGGTAGCGTCAAGCCCGGTCGGCCCGGGTGGTCCATGGAGAGGATGGAGATCTCGTTCGGGCTGCGCAGGATGAAGGTGCGACACGGCTCGCGCTCCATGCGCTCGAGGTATTCCTGGTTGGTGAACGGCCGAAAGCTGGTGTCAGCCGGCGGGCCGCCCTGGGTGGGTCGTGTCTGGGGTGAGATGGGGTCAGCCATGCGCGCGTTCCACCTGTGGCGGTACGTACCCGGTCAGTCGTGGTGCTGGCTGGCCCTGGCTCGAGGCCCGCTCTGGCACCGACCCCAGGGGCCGCGGCTGGCAATGCCAGGTGCCTGACGACGCGGCAGGTCGGGGCCCAGCATCCCGGCCAGGAGCCCGACGATACACGAGGTCTCGTTTAGCCATTTGGGGTCCGTGTATGCGCCTTCATAGCATTCGCAATGTCCAGGACGTGCCGCTCGTCGTCAAAGCTCTCGAGGCCAACTGCACGCTCAGGGGCTCGTCGTATGCGGTGTTTCAGAGCGGGAGCGCAGGTGAAGAGAAGGCCTACCTGCTGCAAGCGCCGCTCAAAGACCGCAACATGCATCTCTTGGCGTCCGCGCAGGGCGAGCCCAACGTGTCCGTGGTCTATCGCGCGGGCGACGGGGCAACCGAGCTGACCGGCCGGCTCACGCAGGTTCGTGAAGTGTCGACTCTTCGCGCGTTCGTCGCTGGTGCGCTTGCGCCGATGGGCATGGTGACTGCCGCCGCGTTCGGTGTGGTCGCCGCCATCTCTCCGGACGCGTCACTTAGCGCAGTCGTGGCTGGCGCGGCAGCGACCTTCTTCGGGAGCGTTGGCATGGCGCGCTTCTTCACGCGCTCCGGGAGCAGCGACCTCGCGGCCGACGTGGTCCGCAATGCGACAGTCGCGCTTGCAGATGACGCGCAGGTGAGCCGCGTCGAGTCGGGCATCGTCAGTGCGATCCCGGCTCTCCCGCCGCCAACGCCGGCGGTGTTCGAGATCCCAACGCAAGTGCGCGAGCGGGTCTAGAGCGAGACTCAGTGACGCCTGTTTGGTGGCGGCAGAGCGCGGTCACGGCGAGGGCTGGGTCATTGCGGCGCCGCTCGCCAGCATCGCCATGCGCGACATCTACGAAGCGCTCGGGGCACCCGAACCCTTTGCGATGGGGAACCGCACCGAGTATCCCGGATGTCTCGTCGAGCAGGCGGTGAACAACGCGTTTGCGAGCGCGTTCCGGGACGCCGAGCAGCTCCTGCTCGAACGCTTTGGCGCCGTCACCCTCGAGCAACTGGCGCACGACTTTCATCGACGCATGAAACAACACGGAGGCACGCATCACCATGCAATGTGACGTCGCTATCATCGGCGGTAGCTATGCCGGTCTTTCTGCGGCCATGATGCTCGCGCGCGGGCGGCGCGACGTGGTCATCCTCGACACCCGCGCTCCACGCAACCGCTTCGCGAGCCACTCGCACGGCTTCTTCGGCCAGGACGGCGCGGCGCCGCGAACAATGCTCGAGACCGGACGCGCCAAGGTGCTGGCGTACCCGACCGTGCGCTGGTTGCCCGACGCGGCGACCGAGGCACGAGGAGGTGATAACGCTTTTCAGGTCGTCACCGGCGAGCACGGCACGATCACGGCCCGCAAGGTTGTGCTGGCCTACGGTGTCAGCGATGTTCTCCCGCAGATCCCCGGCCTCGCCGAGCGCTGGGGCAAGACGGTCGTGCACTGTCCCTACTGTCACGGCTACGAGCTTGAGGGACCACAATCGGTTCTCGCGGTGGCTCCGATGTCCGCGCACCAAGCCATGCTCATCACCGAGTGGGGGCCGACGACCTTGTTCGCCAATGGCGTGGCCTTCGACGAGGCCACGCTTGCCGAGCTAGCGCGTAAGGGGGTCACGGTCGAGCAGGCGCGCGTGACCGCTATCAAAGACGAAGCGACCGTCTGTCTCGAAGACGGCAGGGCGCTTCGCATGAGCTCGATGTACGTGGCCACGAGCGTCAAGCCAAACAGCTCCATCGGAGCGCAGCTTGGATGCACCACCGAGGAGGGCCGGTTCGGCCCCTACCTGCGTACCGACGCGATGCGTGCCACGACGGTGCCCGGCGTTTTCGCCGCGGGCGACATCATTCGCGACATGCATAACGCGACGTTTGCGAGCGCCGACGGGGTCATGGCTGGCGCCTCGGCGCACCGCGAGCTGGTGTTCGGAGCGATGTAGCGGGTGCACGCTAGCAGCACGTAGCAAGAGCGTCTGCGACAGTTACCACGAAAGCGGAATCGTCATACCCAAGCACAACCCGCCGCCGATCTGGGACTGGCCTGGATGCACGAGGTAGTTGAAGCCGAGGTCCACCTCGCGGTGTTTGCCGAGCGCGAGACCGGCACCGATGGCGATGTGGCCGAAGACCCCACGCGCGTCGATGGTCTCTCGGTCGAGCACGAGCGTGTTGATGCTTCCGAACGACAAGCCGCCACCAAGCTCGAAATACGGCCCGATATACGGGAACGGCGCCATGGCGCGCGCCTTCACGCCGGCAAAGCCAATCTTGTTCGAGACATCGCACGGGGTCTGATTGCCGCCGCAGGATTCACGCTCGGGCCAAGTGAGCAGCGCCCCACCGTAGGCTCGCGGCGAGAACCAGTCTCGAACCTGCCAAAGATGCTCGAGTTGCAGGTAGACGCCACCCGAGGTCGCGTCAGGCTTGTGGTTGTAGGCCGAGAAGCCGTAGCCGGCCTGCACGACGAGCGCGGTGGGAATACCGGCTGAAGCGGGCGCGTCGTCGGCTGCCACCACTTGCAGGGCGAGCAAGAGGACCGTGCTTGCAATCATCGACACGTCTCGGAGACCCAATGCAGCGAAGCAGGGCGCGCCTCGACTTCATGGGCCTCTTGCGGACTGTACCACCAGTAGGGGGGAAAGCTCATGGAAACGATAGGTTAGGGCTGACACGCGGCCATGAGCGGCAGGACGGCGGGGAGGAAGGCGCGGGGCTGGGTTGCAGGGGGAGAAAGCTGCATGGACTGCATCTTGGCGAGCAGCCCGTTGCGTCGTTCGCGCAGGCGGTCGAGGTCGCAGCGGTTGGTGGTCCACGCGAGCGTGAGGAGGCTCGCCGCTTCGCTTGCGTCGAGGAGCGCCGGGGGCTTACCGACGAGTTGGATGGCCGCGACGTCGAGTCCGACCATGCCACCTCCGAAGGGGGCGGACTCGGCGTAGATCGCAGTGAGCGTGTCGACGTCGTAGCGATTGAGCAGGGCTTCGGTGCGCAGCAACTCGCGGAAGACGATGATGGCCCGCGGCGCCTCGGTGTCGTCGGGGTGCTGTTCGGCGAGGGCAAGGGCGCGCGCCGCCACCGACGCGACCAGAAACCCCTTGCTGTCGTGAGCGCGGCCGGTTGCCGCCGCAAGCAACAACGAAGCAACACCAACGCCGCGTTCGAGCTCGATGGGCACCTGGCGCTCGACCTGCGCCCACAGTGCGTCCGTGAAAGCGGAGCTATAGACGGAAGCGCGGGGGCGGTAGCCTTCCGCGATACGCTGCGTCACCTCGTGACGCATACGGCACACGACGACAGCGGCGGTCGCGAGCGTCGCGGCGATGACGAGCACCGAGATGATGACGATGGTCCGCACCGAGGTTGGACCATAACGCAGTGAGCCGGTAGCGACGCTAGTGCCTTTTTGGACACTGCGTTTCACTTCGCTCGTTGGGCCGCGACCTGACGCGACCCGGTGATCGATGCGCGTCGATCACCGGGCCGCGCGGTGTGTTGTTTCCCTAATGCACCTTCACGGTCGAGCGGGTCAGGCGGTGGCCGTGCCGTTGGCTTTGGTCTTGTTGCGCTTCATGTCGTCGCTCTTGGCGTCGGCTTTGGCTTCGGACTTCTCGCCGCTCTTGGTGAGAGGCTCACCGGGCGCTTTAGCGGATGGCGCGCCGTTGGGGACCATGCCGAAGTGCAGGCGGACCCGCTCTTCGATGTCGTTTGCGATGGGCTCGTTGGCCTTCAAGAAGTCGCGCGACTGGTCGCGACCCTGGCCCAAGCGCTCACCGCGGTAGCTGTACCAGGCGCCCGACTTGTCGATGATGCCGATGTCGGTCGCGAGGTCGAGCAAGTCGCCCGCCTTGCTGATGCCCTCGCCGTAGAGCACGTCGAACTCGTGCTCGCGGAACGGCGGCGACAGCTTGTTTTTCACCACCTTCACGCGGGTGCGGTTGCCGATGACCTTCTCACCGTCTTTGATGGCGCCGATGCGGCGGATGTCCATACGCACACTCGAGTAGAACTTGAGCGCGTTACCGCCGGTGGTGGTCTCGGGATTGCCGAACATGACGCCGATCTTCATGCGGATCTGATTGATGAAGATGATGCTGGTGCGGCTCTTGGCGATGATACCGGTGAGCTTGCGCAGCGCCTGGCTCATCAAGCGGGCCTGCAAGCCGACATGTGCGTCGCCCATTTCGCCTTCGATTTCGGCGCGCGGGACGAGGGCGGCGACCGAGTCGATGACGAGGACGTCGATGGCGTTGGAGCGCACTAGCATCTCGGTGATTTCGAGCGCCTGCTCGCCGGTGTCGGGCTGCGAAATCAAAAGGTCATCGGTGCGCACACCGAGCTTGCGGGCATAGGTGACGTCGAGAGCGTGTTCGGCGTCGACGAAGGCCGCGATGCCCCCACGCTTCTGCGCTTCGGAGATGACATGCAGCGCGAGCGTCGTCTTGCCGCTCGACTCAGGGCCGTAGATTTCGACGATACGGCCACGCGCGAGACCACCAACGCCCAGTGCGACGTCGATGCCGATGGAGCCGGTGGGGATCGTCGCGATGTCGGCGACCAGGGGCTCGCCCTCGCCGAGACGCATGATGGAGCCTTTGCCGAACTGCTTTTCGATGGAGCCGACGGCGAGCTCGATGGCTTTCTCGCGGTCGAATGAATTGGTGCCAGGGGTCGGAGTGTTAGCCATGGTGGGAAGCCGCGCCTTTCGCTGTTGGAGCTTGGGTGCCGCCCCGATGGGCGGCCCCAAGACCGTGTACTGAACATACTGAACAAGTGTCCTGTTGTCGATCTATGCCCGAAGGGTCTGACAAGAAATTCGAGTGCGCGCGTACGCGGCGTTATCGTGGTGAAAATGGCACCGGGAAATCAGGGGTCCATGCGGGCGCAGCTACCCGATCGCGAGACCTGGCTCAAAACCTTGGGCGGGGTGTTCACCCGCGTCGTGCTCTTCGCCATCGAAGGCACGAACGCCAAGATCACCGGTGTGCGTGGTCTGTCTGACCTCTTAATAGGTCAAACAACGTCGCTCGCCGACCAAACGCCCCTGCGCTGGGCCATCGAGGCTGCCTCACCCGTGGTTGGCGCCGGCCGCAGCCCTTCGGGCGAGATCATGGCGCAGATGCTCAAGCTCGCCGTGCCGCGTGCCTTTGCCGTCGTCCCGCTGATGTCGGGCAAGAAGCTCGCGGGGCTTGCTTACGGCGATTGCGGCAACCAGGCGCTACCGCTCGCTTCGGTCTCCGAGGTCTTCTCCGCCTGCGAGAAGCTGTTGAACCCCTCGCGCGATAAGTCCGCTTTACCGGACAAGGGTTCCATTCGTTCGACGTCGGGGCGCGACTCGCGCGACTATCGCAGGCCCAAGCCGCGTGCGAGCCGACGCCAAGACGTGCAGGTGCTCTTCCTCACCGAGGTCATCGACGAGGATCCACCGCCACCCCCACCGGCGTCCGATACGCCACCCATGCCGCGCGATACGCTCGTGTCCCCCGCACTGCCAGCACCGCGCGACACGATCGCGTCGCCGCCACCGTACGTGTTGCCCCCAGCCCCACCGCGACAGGCTGTACGCGCACGGACACGCGAGCCCGAGCCCGCGCCTGGCGAGCGCGGCTTTCGTCGGGGCAAACGCCGCAAGACGCGGCCAATCGAACGGCCACTGCTCGACTTGCAGGTCGAAGCCCTGCCGGCGAAGGCTCCCGAGCGCAAGCCCGTCCCGCAACGCACGCGCTCGCTCGGCCCCGTCAACCCCGAACCGAAGACGCCTGCTGCGCGCCCGCCCGCGCCGAAACCCGCACACCACCTCGCCAAGGCCACCCCTGTCGGACCCGAAGACGGCTGGACGCAGCACCTCGACTCGAACACTTCGGACACGCAGCTGTATTCGCTGAACCCCTTCAAGGCGGCAGAGCTCGCCGGGGTCAAGCTCGCGCCCTTTCCGCCGCCGCGTAGCGACTCGGAAATCCTTCAACCACTTCCATCTCGCTATAGCGGACCAAACCCGTGGGTCGTCTTCATCGTGACCTTGGTGGTCTGTCTCGTCATGTTGGGAGCGCTCTCACCGCCCGGCGGCGAGGGGAGTACCGAGCGCGTCGTGACGATACCAAGCGGCGCTTCGGCGCAGACCATCGGTGCGGCCCTCAAAGAGGTCAAGCTCGTGCGTAGCTCGATCGCGTTCACCATCCTGGGCGAGCTCACCGGCACCCGCGGTCTGCGCGCTGGTAGCTATCGCGTCACCACGGGCTCGTGGCCGTGGCAGGTCGCGGCACAGCTGCGCAACGGTCAAGACGGCCTGCTCGACGTCGTCATCCCCGAGAGCGCGAGCCTCACCGAGGTGGCCAAGCGTGTCGAGACCGCCGGCATCGCCGATGCGGCCGCCTTCATCGAAGCGGCGCGCGCACCACAGCTCTTGTCGCGGCACGGCATCGTCGCCAGCGACGCGCAGGGTTGGCTCGCCCCGGGAGCTTACGCCATGGCGCGCGGCATCTCGGCCGTCGACGCGATGAGCGTCATGGTCGATCGGTTCAAGGCGCTACTAGGAACGGTACCCGAGACAGCCAACTTGTCCGCTGAAGCGTTGAATCGGGTGCTCGTGCTCGCCTCGCTGGTCGAAAAGGAAGCCAGGGACAAGAGCGAGGCCCGCCGCATCGCCGGCCTCTTCCACAACCGCTTGAACCTCAACATGCGCCTCGAGTCGCGCGCGACGGTCCTCTACATCTTGGGCGAGGACAAAAAAGAGATGACCCTCGCCGACGTACGGCAGTCATCACCCTACAACACCTATTTGAACGCCGGCCTCCCGCCTGGACCGATCGCGACGCCCGGCATCGAGGCGTTGCGGGCAGCGCTACACCCCGAAGAGCACGGCTACTTCTACATGACTGACCGCGATGACGGCGCGGGCGCACACGTCTTCAGCATCACGTACGAAGATCACTTGAAGGCACAGCGCGAGAATCGCTAGTCACGTGATCGACAAGAGCGACTTGCTGGTCCGCAGGCTCAACCAGCATGTCAGCACAGCGACGAGCACCGCTGGTGTCACCTCGGTGCCCGATACGGCCATGGCGACGACCGATAGCGCCGAGCCGACGATGGCGACCGGTCGGATGATGTGTTGGTAGAGATCGGTGCGACGCTGCATCTCGATGGGGTCGAAGCCATATTGCCGCGCCGCGAGGTTCAAGTCCTCGAACATCGCGAGGTCGGACATGATGTCGGTGAGGACACGACCGCTCGCCCGCTCGTGCGGCAGATACTCCGCTTTGGCGCGCTCCCAGCCCAGTGCCATCGCGCGTCGCAAGAGCTTGCAGTAGTTGCGCTCCAGCGCCGCACGCCGTTCATCGTCGACATCGCGAACAACATGTTCGACCAAGGTGCGCGACGAGTACTTCACGAGTCACCGTCAGGGGTGACACCTTCGACGTGCCAACCCCCACCAAGCGCTTTGTAGAGGTCGATGACCGCGAGCCTGCCACGCTGGTGCGTCTCGATGAGCTCTAGGTCGGCACGCAGCGAGCTTTGCTGCACGATCAAGACTTCGAGATACGAGGCCTTGCCGGCCCGAAAGAGCGCATCGGCCGTGTCGATGGCGCGCAACAACGCGTCTTTCTGCTCCTTCTTGAGGGCCAAGCCCTCGCGTGCCCGCTGCAAGCCAGACAGCCCGTTCACGACGTCGGCGTAGGCAACGAGGATCGCTTTTTGATAGGCGACCATCGCCTGCAGCTGGAGAGCGTTGGCGCCGATGAACTGCGCCTCGAGCGCGCTACGATTCAGCAGCGGAGCGACGAGACCGCCCATGACGCTGTAAGCAAGAGACTCGGGCGTCGTGAACAAGAAGCGCGGGTTGAAGGCCTGATAGCCGATGCCGGCCGTGATGTTCAGACTCGGCAAGAACGCAGCCCGCGCAGCCGCGACGTCAAAGCGTGAGGCTTCGACCTCGAGCTCGGCCTCGCGCACGTCTGCCCGGTTGCGCAAGAGATCGGAGGGCACGCCGGCGGCGATGCGCTCGGGGATCTCGGCGAACAACGCCTCGCGCGAGCGCGCGATCGGTTGGGGAAAGCGGCCGAGCAGCAGGTTAAGCGCGTTTTCGGTCTCGGTGACTTGCTGACGCGCCGCGACCTCGGCGGCCCGTGTCTCGGCCACCTGCGCCTCGAACTGCTGGACCGCGAGCTCGTTGGCACGACCAGCGGCCTTCTGCGCGCGCACTGCCTCGAGCCCATCGGCTTGCCGGCTCGCGGTTTGCTCGAGGATAGCGTGCAGGTGGTCGAAGGCAATCAGTTGGTAATACGTGCTCGCGATGTCGGCGATGAGTGAGGTCAGCGCGAAATTGGTGCCCTGCAGGCTCGCGAGGTACTGCGCGATCGCGGACTTGCGCTCGTTGCGAAGCTTGCCCCACAGGTCCACCTCCCACGATGCGGTGAAGCCAACGAGGAAGTCGGGGAGGTTTGCGGGTACGACCTGTCCGGGACGGATGTCGGTCGTCGCGTTGCCGGCACCGTCCATCGTATAGCGGCCGAAGCGGCGCAGGCTCGCCCCAAGTGCGAGGTTGACCTGTGGCAGAAGCGCGCCGGTCGCACGCTTGACGCCGGCGCGTGCCAGCTCGACGCGCTGCAGGGCAATCAGGAGGTCTGGGTTGTTCGCGAGACCCTCGGCGATGAGCGCGTTGAGCGCCGGGTCGCCGAAGTAGGCTCGCCAGTCCATCTCGGCGGCGCTCGCACCTAGGCCGTCGACAGCAAAGGTCTGGGGCAAGACCTTCTCGGCGAGCTCGACCTTGGGCGTCTTCGGTGCGCAGCCGGCACTGACCGCTATAATGAGCACTACGACTCGTCTCATGCAGCCAGGGCCTCCGCGGACGGCGCTCGCTGACGTGTCAACGTGACGATGCACACGTAGAGACCAGGCACGAGAAGCACCCCGAAGCTCGTCCCGACGAGCATGCCGGCAGCCGCGGCCGTCCCGATGGTTCGGTTAGCGACAGCGCCAGCGCCCGTCGCGAGCACGAGGGGCAGGAGACCCACGATGAAGGCGAGTGAGGTCATGACAATGGGGCGTAAGCGAAGGCGCGCGCCTTCGAGAGCGGCTTCGTAGGGAGTGGCCCCTCGCGACCGGCGTTGCTCGGCGAGCTCGACGATGAGGATAGCGTTCTTGCCGAGCAGACCCACGAGCATGATGAGCGCTAAGTGGGTGTAGATATTGTTCTCGAGGCCCAGGACGCGCAGCGCAAGAAAGGCCCCGAAGACCCCTGGCGGTAGCGACAGCACGACGACAAGAGGCAAAACGAAGCTCTCGTATTGCGCCGAAAGCACGAGGTAGACGAACACCAGGCAGATGGCGAAGACCACGAGCCCGTCGTTGCCCGCGTTGACCTCGTCACGCGAGATGCCGGCCCAATCGATCGCGTAGCCACGCGGGAGCTTGTCGCGCGCCGTCTCCTGAACGGCCGACAGGACGGCGCCGCTGCTCACGCCCTCTTTGCCGCCGCCATTGAGCTCAGCCGAGAGATACATGTTGTAACGCGTGAGCTGGTCGACCCCCTGCATGCGCTCGACGCGCGCGAACGACGAGAGCGATACGAGCTCGCCGCGGTCGTTGCGCACGTAGGTCTTCAAGATGTCGGCTGGATCCGCGCGGTACTGCGGCAGCGCTTGGACCATGACTTTGTACATCTGTCCGAAGCGCACGAAGTTGGTCGCGTAGGTGCTGCCGAGGAGCGTCCCCAGATCACCCAGCGCGCCATCAGGGGTGATGCCGCTCTTGGCCGCGCGATCCGTGTCAATCGACAAGGTGAGCTGAGGAAACTCGGTGTTGAAGATCGTGAAGGCGCTGTCGATCTCCGGGCGCGACTCGAGGTCGCTGATGAACTGCGTGACCACTTGGTTCATACGGCTCATGTCGCCGCTGCCGGTACGATCGAGGATGCGTAGCTCGAAGCCACTCGCGTTGCCGTAGCCCGGAACAGCTGGCGGCGGAAAAAGCTCGATTTGCGCCGCTTTGATGTCGCGTGTGCGCTCCGCCAAGATGGCCATGACGTCGTGGACATTCACATCGCGCTCGCGCCAGTCTTTGAGATTCACCAAACACGAACCGTAGGTCGCGCCGGTCCCATCCGAGAGAATGTTGGTGCCAGCGAGCGTCGCGACGCTCTCGACCCCTTCGATGTCCGCCGCCGCTCGCTGAATGGCGTTGACCACCTCTTTCGTCCGCTCGAGCGTTGCCCCGGGTGGCGTGCTGACACTCGCGTAGAACATTCCTTGGTCTTCCTCGGGGATAAAGCCCGTAGGCACCAAGCGGGCGATAGCAAGACCGCCCGCCGCGAAAACAGCGACCAACGCGAGCGTTAAACGAGCGCGTGAGGTCAGGCGTGCAGATAAGCCGCCATAGCGAACATCAAGCCTTGAATAAGCGCAAACGAAACGGTTGAGCACCTGACCGAGGAGGCCGCGCGACGGCTCGGGTTGGTGCAATCGTAAGAGGTTCGCGCAAAGCGCTGGTGTGAGGGTGAGCGCGACCACGCCTGACAGGCAAATCGCAAACGCCATGGTGAGGGCGAACTGGCGATAGAAAACGCCAGATGGACCGCTGATGAAGGCGACGGGCACGAACACCGACGCCATGACCAGCGTGATCGCGATGATGGCTCCGCTGATGTCGGCCATCGCTGCTTCTGTCGCCTGGCGTGGCGATAAGTGATGGCGTTCCATCTTCTCGTGCACCGCTTCGACCACGACGATGGCGTCATCGACGACGATGCCGATGGCGAGCACCAGCGCGAACAGCGTGATGAGGTTCAACGAGAAGCCGAGAAACTGCGTGAAGAAGAACGTGCTGATCAACGAGACCGGTACCGCGATCGCGGGGATGAGCGTCGAGCGCCAGTCTTGCAAGAAGAGGAAGACCACCAGCGCGACGAGCAAGAAGGCCTCGATGGCGGTCTTGACGACCTCATGCACGGCAGCATCGAGGAAGCGGCTGACGTCGAAGCTGACGGCGTACTTCATGCCGGGCAAGAACACCTCGCTCTCGAGGGCTGCAAGACGCTCCTTCACGGCCGCAATGACCTCGCTCGCATTGGAGCCGGGGAGTTGCTTCAAGAGGATCGATGCGGCGGGTTGTCCGTTGAAGCGGGCTTCGACGTCGAAATACGTAGTGCCGAACTCGACCGTCGCAACGTCCTTGATTTTGAGGAGCTCGCCACGCGGCGTCGCGCGCAGAGGAATCTCGGCGTACTCTTCGGGGCGACTCAACTTGCCGGTGTACTTCACCGTGTATTGCAACGGGGCGTCGGCGCGGTCGCTGTTCTCGCCGATCTTGCCGGGAGCGGCTTCGAGGTTGTGCGCCTGGAGCGCCGCGATGACGTCGGCCGCGGACACCTGATAGGCGAGCATCTTGTCGGGCTTGAGCCAGACGCGCATCGCGTACTCTTTGGCGCCGAGAATGTCGGCGTAGCCAACGCCTTTGACGCGCTTCAAGTCGGCGAGCACGTTGATGTCGGCGAAGTTGTAGAGGAACTTCTCGTCGTGCGCGGGGTCGCTGCTGTAGATGCTCAAGTACATGAGCATCGCGTTTTCTTCCTTCGCGATCTTCACGCCGTTACGGATGACCTCGGACGGTAGCTCTGCCATCACCGCGTTGACGCGGTTCTGCACGTTGATGGCGGCGACATCTGGGTCGGTGCCCGTCTCGAAAAGCACCTGAACGACTCCGACACCGTCGTTACCCATGTCGCTCGACATGTACTTCATGCCCGGGACGCCGTTGATTGCCCGCTCGAGCGGAACAATGGCGGCCTTGGCGACGGTCTCGGCGTTGGCGCCTGTATACTCGACGGTGACGTTCACCTCCGGGGGCGCAACGCTCGGGAAGAGCGCCATCGGCATGCGCTTGAGGGCGATGCCGCCGAGCAGAGCAAGCAGGATCGAGATGACCAGCGCCAGAATCGGACGCCGCGTGAACAGCGTGTGCATCAGAGAGCCGACTGACGGACCAACGGGCTCTCGCGTACGGCGACGCGGACGCCGTCGCGAACCCTCTGAATGCCGTCGACGATGAAGCGGTCGTCGGCGGCGAGCCCGGAGTCGACGACGAACGCGTCTTTTAGGCGCGCCTTGGGCACGAAGCGCCGTGCGTGCACGGTGTTGTCTTGATCGACCGTGAAAACGTACAGTTGATCCTGGATCTCGAAGGTCGCCTTTTGGGGGATGAGCAGCGCGTTACCAAGCTCGTTCTTGAGCACAACGTTGGCGGTGCCACCGTGTCTGAGCAGCCCTTGCGCGTTGGGGAAGCGGGCTCGGAACGCGATGTTGCCGGTACCAGCGTCGAACTCACTCTCGACCGCGTCAATGGTGCCATCGTTCGGAAACCGTTCACCGTTGGCAAGAAGTAGACTCGCGGTGCGCGGACGCTCGCGTGGGTGAGTCGCCGTGAACTGCAGGTACTCCGCTTCGGAGAGACGGAAGTACACGAACACGTCGGTGGTGTCGGTGAGCGTGGTGAGGAGGTCGTCTTCGCCGACCAGGCTTCCCACCTTGCGCGGGATGCGGTTGACCACACCGTCGAACGGGGCGCGAACGCTCGCGTACGCGTAGTTGGTCGCCGCCTGGGCTTCGTGCGCTTTTGCCTCTTCGAGCCGGGCCTGAAGGGTTGCGACGCGGGCGTCGGCCATCGCCAGCTCGACGTCGGAGACGATCTTCTTGTCGAAGAGAACGCGCGTGTTCGATTGCTCGAGCGCAGCCGCCTTGAGCTCGGCGGCGGCGCTCTGTGCCGCGGCCTTAGCCTTGGCGAGATCGTGCTGCAACTCGCGGGCGCCGATGGTGAACAGCAGCTCACCGGCCTTGACGGCCTGCCCTTCGTCGACCTTGACAGCTTCGAGGTAGCCTTTGACGCGCGCGCGTAGCTCGACGCGGCGTACAGCGTGAATCTCGCCGACGAGCTTGCGCTCGACGGTGGCGGTAGTGACCTCTGGAGTGGCGACCAAGAACTCTTCGGTGACACGTTGCGGGGCGGCACCAGCACACGCGAAGGTCATCGAGCAGAGCGCGAACAGCCGAGCTCGTAGAAGATGGGTCATAAGCCCCGGAGGGATGCACGGTTTGCGCCACCTCGTGTTGAGGCTGGATTCGCGCAAGGCGCCCGGGTCGCCCGCAGGCGCCGCTACGAAATGTCCCACCCGGTGTGCACTTTTGTCTCAGTCCCGTCCGCGTAGCTTGCGGTAGAGAGTACGGCGGTTGATGCCCAGGATACGCGCAGCCGCTGCCTTATTGCCCTGGTGGGCGTCGACCACACGCTTGATGTGGGTGCGCTCGATCTCCTCGAGCGGCTGCTCGAGTGGATTGCCAGTCGTAGCCGCGCTGCTGTCTCCCTCGAAGGTCACGTCGTCAGCCGTGATGGTGTCGTTCGCGGTGAGGGCGACAGCGCGCTCGATGGTGTTGGCGAGCTCGCGGATATTGCCTGGCCAGTCGTGCGCCATCAATCGTCGCATCGCCGAAGCGGACACACCAATGACCTCGCGCCCGAAGCGGCTGCTGGCGCGCGAAAGGAAGTGATCGACCAAAGCGACGATATCGTCGCGACGCGCCCGTAGTGGCGGCACCTCGATGCGCAAGACATTGAGCCGGTAGTAGAGGTCGGGCCGAAAGCGACCATCGCGCAGACTGCCTTCGAGCGAGCGATTGGTGGCGGCCAGGACGCGAGCGCGAAACGGCTCGGAATCGTCGCTACCAACGGGACGCAGCGTTGACGACTCGAGGACGTGAAGGAGCTTCGGCTGGAGAGCGAGCGGCAGCTCGCCCACTTCATCGAGCAGGATGGTCCCTCCACCCGCCTTCAAGAAGAGACCAGGTCGACTCTCACGCGCATCGGTGAAGGCACCGCGCTTCGCACCGAAGAGCTCCGCCTCGATGAGGGTCTCGGGCAGAGCGCTACAGTTGACGTCGACGAACGGCGCCTCGCGACGTTCGCTGCTCGCGTGGATGAAGCGCGCGAGTGCGGTCTTGCCGGTCCCGGTTTCGCCCGTGATGAGCACGGTGGCGTCGACGAGAGCCGCGCGCCGTGCCGTGTCGAGCACCTTTTGCATGGCGGTGCTGCGCGCCACCAATCCCTCCGGCGAATCAACCGTCGCCGATGCCCGCAGCCGCACAATCTCGCGCATCATGTTGCGCTCACGCAGAGCACGCTCGATGCTCTGGTGGAGCACCTCGATGCGGAACGGCTTAGCGATGAAGTCACAGGCCCCGGCACGCACGGCCTGCACGGCGAGCTCGATGCTGCCGAACGCGGTCATCAACATGACGAGCTGGCGAGGCTTTGCTTGGTGCACGGCGCGCAAGAGGTCGAGACCACGCATCTGCGGCATCTCGATGTCGGTCAACAGAAGGTCGAACGATTCAGCGCTCACACGAGCGATGGCGTCCGCTGGAGAAGTCATACCAACGACATCGTAGCCGAGCTCGGTCAGGCTCTCTGAGAGGTAGTCTACAACTCCTTTGTCGTCGTCGAGCACGAGAATACGGGTCATTGATTTAGCTCCGCCGCGGGGACGCGCACAGTGACTGTCGTGCCGACGTCGGGAGTGGACGTGAGATCGATCTGTCCGCCGTGCGCGTTGACGATGGACTTGACCACCGCGAGACCAAGCCCCGACCCACCGCTCGTGGTCCATGTAGTGAAGAAGGGCTCGAAGCTGCGAGCGAGCTGATCTTCGCTCATGCCGTGCCCTTGGTCGGCGACCTCGAGGAGCAATGCGTCACGTTCATCGGCGGTCGCCGGATCGCGAAGCACCGACCTGTCGATGCGCACCGTAACGGCCCCACCGCGACGACTCGCGCGCAGAGCGTTGGTCAGCAGGTTCAAGACGACTTGCTGCATTTGGTCGACGTCCGCTTTCGCAGGCGGCAAGTCGCGTGCTGGGATGAGCTGCATACGTACACCCCGGCGGTCCGCTTCGCTGCGCATGAACTCGACGACGATGCCGGCGACCTGTGGCAGATCGATCGCGCTCAAGTTGATGGGCTTTCGGCGCGAGAAGCTGAGCAGCTGGTCAACGATGCGCGTGACGCGTTCGGCTTGCGTCACGAGAATCTCCGCGACCCGGCGAACCTCATCGGAGACATCGGAGCGCTTGGCCAGCGCTCGCGCGCGGCCTTCGAGGATCTGTAGCGGTGAGCCTATTTCGTGGGCGAGGCCTGCGGAGAGCTGGCCAACCGTCACCAGCTTATCGATACCCCGCAGCCCGTCTTCGAGGGCGCGCCGAGAACGCGCTTCGCTGTCGAGACGCTCGCGCGTCGCCGCGAGCTCGACGAGCAGAGCGTTGAATTCGTCGACGAGCGAGCTGAGCTCATCGACGCGCTTGTGACGGACGATGCCGCGCAGGTCACCCGCTCGGATGCCCTGCATGCTCTCCTGCAAGATCCGCGCGGGACGACGGACGTAGGCCTCGACGAGAAGCCAGGTGACAATCGAGATCGAAGCGACCAACACGAGGAGGGACAGCAGGGACGACCACGCGGTCTCGATGAGGTCGCGACGCAATTCTTCGAAGGGTTTGGTGACGACCACCGTACCGGTGCGAGAGCCTTTCTCGTTGCGTAACGGCACCCAGGCAACGATGCGGTCACCCGCGCCACGGTCGAGGATACGCTCGCCGGTCGTCTCGCTGCCGATGGTGTCCGCAAAAGCGTTGCGAACGAAAGCTTCGCTGCCGGCGACTCCCTCGGAGCTCGAGAGGAGTCGCCGCTCGGTGTCGAAGATGAGCACGTCCATGTTCGCGTCGCGGACCTCGAGCGAGCTCAAGATCTCGTCGACGTCGGCACGCTGACCGTCACGTAGCGCGTTCTCGACGGCCACTTCGACTACCACCGCCAACAGCCGCGTGTCATGAAGCGCCGACTCGCTCAGCTCGAGCGCCTCATCCCGCATTTGCCAAGCGCCGTAGGCGGCAACGACGAGGCTGCTCGCCCCCGCGACGGCGAGGGTCAGGGTCGTCGAGATTCGCATCCCTCCATGTGTGACAGAAATGCACACATGGGACAATTCAGGGTGGTTTCGACCCCTTTCTACGGGGTCGCGGCGCTCCGCGCGGGCAGGGTCAGCTCCACGGGAATGGTCGGGGGGGCGCCCGTGTACATCCAGCGGTAGACGCCGTACGTGCGCAGCACCCGCTTCACGTAGCCGCGCGTCTCCTTGATGGTCATTTCCTCGGCGAAGACATCGAAGTCGCCGCCTTGAAAACGCGACCACCAGGTGGAGGCCACCTCTTCACCGGCGTTGTAGCCGGCGAGTGCGAGGGCCGGGCTGCCACCGAGCTTACGCATGAGCTGAGCGAGGAGTGCTCCGCCCAAGCGGGCGTTGAGATGGGGGTCGAGCAGATCTTCGGCCCGACTCACCTTGGGGGACGGCTTGAGGAGTTGCGCGGCGCCGCGACCGCTCGACAAGAGAAGCTGCGTGAGTCCGTAGGCTCCAGCCCAGCTCACGACCTGTTCGTTGAAGGCGCTCTCTTCCCGGGCAAGCGCTTGCAAGAAGAACGGCGGCAGCTTCGCTTCTTTTTCGGCTGGCTCGATGTGCTCGCGCATGGCCAAGGGGTAGGCGGCCCGCCAGATAGGTGCGGTGTCTTTCGTGGGCGCGGCCGACAAGACATCGGCGAACTCGGTGCGTAAGCGCCACTGGGCTTCGGCCTTGGCTTTGGCGCCCGCACGGTCGAGCAGCAGCGCGATGACGAGCCGCGGATGAATGCTCTCAGGGAGAGCCGCGCCGGAGCCGCCGACCGCGACGTTGCGCGCCGCCTCGCCCAGCGATTGAGCGTGCGCGGAGCCGAGGACCTGACGTGCCGGGACTCCAACGGTCATCAGCTCGGCAGCGGCCTCGTCCCCCAACCCCCGGGATAGCAGCGCAAGGCCCCGCTTGTACGCCGCGTCATTCTCGAGCTCACCCAAACGTAGCGGAGGCACGGAGCCCTCGGGCAACGTGAAGCTCGCGGCCGCCGCTTTGCCGCGCGCCGCATCGAGCGCCATCATCCGCGCTAGCGACACCTGCGCGTAAAACTCCAACGGGTCGACAGCCAATACTTCGCTATAGCGGTTGAGAGCTTCGGCCTGTTCGCCGCGCTTCTCCGCCTCGCGCGCAAGCCAGTAGAGCGCCCGCGCCTTGTCGAAGACTTCTTGCACACAGCCGTCTGTCTCGAGGAGGCGCTTGAGCCCATCGCGTGCCGCTTCGCCCTTGTCGGCGCGGTAGTCCATCCAGGCAAGACGCCAGCGCGCCTCGGCGCAGTGGTCACCTTTTTCGGTCATCTTCTCGATGCGCGTGTAGTAGCTCTTGGCTTCTTTGATGCGATCGCGACGCTGATAGATGTCGCCCGCCCAGAAGAGCACGTCGTCGACCATCGAGTGATTACCGTAGGCTTTGGCGAAGGCGTCGATGACGGGGACAGAGCGCAGTCCGTCACGCACCGAGATGACCTTGGCGTTCAAGTAGTGAGCGCGGCGCTTGAGCTCTTCGTCTTTGCAGATGGTGACCGCGCGCGTGAGGTTCGTCTCCGCTTCAGCGTACGCGCGGAGCTTGCGCGCCGCGAGACCCATGGCGAAGGCTCTTCGACACGCAAGTACCGGACCGATGGTCTTGTCAACGAGCGGCCGTAAAGCCTCGAGCACCCGCTCGCTGCGATGCGCTTCGGCGAGCTTTTCGGCGCGCGCGATGACCTGCTCACTCGTGAGAGTAGCGCCCGGCGGCGGCGTCTCGGGGGTCTGCAGGGAGACGGGCTCTTCAAGGTAACGCTTGAGGCGCCAGCTCGTCGCCTCGCCAGGTTGCTTCTGCGCGTCGTAGGCGAAAGCGACCGCTTCGAGAAAGAAGCTACGCGCGTCGGGATCGTCGGCCGGCAAGAGCGCCTCGTAGGTCGCACGCTTGTCGATGAGCGTTTGCGGCTGCGCCACGGCAAGACTGCGCACGTAGAGCACCACCGCACGACTCGAGACCGCCTTGCTCGCTCCGCCATCGATGAGAGGCGTAAGCGCCGCGACGACTGCGGCCTCGTCATTGCGCGAGCGCATCCAGTGCGCGCGCTCGATGGCCGACCAGGGCGCAACCACCGGGTCTTTGTCCGCTTTGGCGAGCGCCTCTTCGAGCTGAGCCGCCACTTCGGGCTTGGTTAGGTCGTACGCCTTACCCGTACGCAGGACGCGGGCGCGGATGAGCTGAGCAGCTGCGGTGTCGCTGCTCGAAGCCTTGGCGAGGGCTCCCGCCTCATCGAGCTGGCGGAGCTTGGCGCGCGCCTCTTCGACGACCGGCGCCTCGGGCCGCATCGGGAGCTTGGCGATCTCGATGGTGGCCGGTGGCTTGGGCGCGGGTTGAAGCAACAACGACGTGACCATCAACAACGCTCGCATCAACCCTCTCCCTTGCCGCGAATCGGCGGTACGCTCACGACGAGTGGCGCCTCGACCACCACGCGACACGCAAGACGCATCCCACGTGCTACGAGGAGGTTCCCGAGCGCGCGCTGCTCCTCAGGCGAAACCGGCGTCGTCGCGCCGGTCACGGTGACGCGGCAGAAGTGGCAAATGCCGCGACCGCCGCACGCGGTGCCAATGAGCACACCGCCATTCACGAGCGCATTCAACAGGCTCGAGCCCTTGGCGCATCGGACCGGACGTCCGTCGACCTCGATGACCACCTCGTCACTCACACGGGGCATCTTGCGTGGGATGCGACCGGACGCAAGGCTTTCGACCCGCCCCCCCTCGAGCACTGGGGTTAGCCGGGCGAAAACAGCGGCGAAACGAGAAATCAGGCCGCCTGCGCGCGTACGCGGTATCCTTCATCCGACGCTCATGACGCCCCACCACCTACGGCTAGCGGCCACCCTGTTACTCGGGCTCACGCTCGCGTGCAGCGCGAACAACCAGGAGCCCGGTGCGCCTTGTGACGACAGTGACGCGTGCGCGGTGGGCCTCACCTGCTTTGCCGGCGCTTGCCGATCGCCATGTAACCTCAGCACCGACTGCTCGGCGGGGACCGGTTGCTCGGCTGGGCTCTGCGTGCCACTTACCACGGGCACCTGTGGCCAACCCGCCGACTGCCGGACACCACCGGATGCCTGTCGCACGGCGGTCGGTGCGCGCTGCATCACGGGCCGCTGCGAATACAGTCGCTCGACCGCACCCGAATGTCGGGAAGAATGCCTGTCGGGGACGACCTGCGACGGCGCGGGCGTGTGCCAAGATGCGGCGACTGCGCGCTGCGTCAACACCGGTTGCGTTTACGACCCTTTGCCCAACGGGACACCCTGCGACCGAGAAGGCACGGGTGGCGTCTGCAATAGCGGCAGCTGCGTCGACTGCGTGGACGCAAGTGACTGCGACCCACGCGACTATGGCTACGACCTTTGCACCACCGCCGCTTGCGTGAATCGCGCCTGCACGTTCACCGAGGTGACATCCTGCAATCTCGCGCCGCTCGGCTCCACCTGCGATCAAGACGATCAATGCCGTAGCGGCTGGTGCACCAGCGGGTACTGCTGCGCATCCCGATGCAACGGCACCTGCATCGCCTGCGGTGCCGACGGACTGTGCGACGACACCCCCGTCGACGATTCGCGCTGCGGCAACATCGATTGCGACGCGCTGGACACGATCTGCCGCGACTATCGCGACTATGACGATACGACTGGCGAGCGTTGCGCGTCGTTCGGAGCGTGTGTCGCGGCTAACTCCGCCGATTGCGCGCTCTTCGTGAACGCGAGCAACGCGACCGTCTGCCGCGAGGCGCTGCTTGCTTGTGATCAGCCAGAGAAATGCAGCGCGGGCGTATGCCCGACGGACGCGTTTCTCGACGGCGGCGCGGTGTGTAACCCATCCCCGCCGGCAGGCGAAGACGAGGGACGCTGCAACGGAGAAAGCGCGCCCTGCTACAAGCTGCCCGTCATGCCGCTCGGCGCCCGCTACTTCCTCGAGGAAGCGACGACTGCGGCCGACCGGGAAGACTACTTCGTGGGCTTACCCCTCGATCTAACGGGAACAACCGGCATCGCGCGCGTCACCGGTGCGGTGGGCGATGGCATTGCCTGGTCCGGACCCGCGAGCGACTCAATCTATTGTGCACCGCTCGGAATAGCGGACTTTGCGCAGGTGCAGAGACGACTCGCCTTCGAGGTCGTCGTAAGCATCGCGGATGCGGCGAACATGCCGGATTCGACGATCATCTTCATGGGCCCCACTGAGGTTGGGTCAATGTTCGCGCGTGCGAAGCTCGGCGTGCGGCGCAACCCGGCCGATCCAAGCGGTGTGGTGACCTTCACGGGGACGTTTGGTCTTCCCACCGCGACCGACACCTGGCGCACGACGATCGGCCCGCGCGCCGTGGTGCATTTAGTCATCGACGCCCGTCGCGCTGGCGAGGGCGAGGCGCTGCGCTTGTTCGTCGACGGCCTCGAGGTGACGCGTGAGACGTCGGGAAGCGTGCCCGCCTCGATGACCCTCGTCGACACCGATGTGCTCTGCATTGGAAACGATCATGTGGCGGGCTCGGGTGCGTTCGCCGGTACCCTCTGGTACGCCGCGGCCTACGACGAAGAAATGACCGACACCCAGGTCATGGACGCGGCCATTCGCCTGAGCGTCGCGGACGAATAGGCGCTTGGTTCGTTGAGCTTCTTGACCTTTGCCCCTGGCTTGCGCAGTGATGCGGTATGACCCGCATGACCGTCCGCTTTAGTGTACTCGCGCTCCTGATTCTGGCCGCCGCCCGACCGGCGCATGCCGAGAGCAAACGCGAGCTCGTCATCTTGCTACTCGTCGACGCCATGCGGCCCGATCACCTCGGCGCCTATGGCTACACGAAGCCGACGAGTCCGGTGATGGACGGCCTCGCGGCCGAGGGCCAGCGCTTTACGCGCGCCTATGTGAACGCTCCTTGGACGCGCCCGTCGACGACCTGTTTCCTGACCGGCTTGAATGCGTCACGCCACCGCACCGAGACCGCCAAGAGCAAGCTACCCGACGACGTGACGACCATCGCGCAGCGCCTCGCCAAGGCCGGCTGGGCGACCGCTGGCTTCACCGCCAACGGCAACGGCGGCTCGCTCGCGGGGCTCGAGAAGGGGTTCCAGCGCTTCGAAGATCCGACCAACACGTACACCAAGGCCGTGCGCGGAACGACCTACAACGGTCTGCCACATGGCCAGTTCATGGCCGACAAGGTGCTCGGATATCTCGCCAGCAGCAAAGCGCAGAAGCAGTTCGTGTTCGTGTTCTTGGTCGACCCACACGACCCGTACGGCGCGCCGCCCGAGCTCGAACAGCAGTTCCTCGGCAAGGACTTCAAGGGGACGATCCGCCGCAAGGCGCTCTGGGAGACCAACAACACGTACCCGCCCGACGAGCTCTTCTCCATGCAGGCCATCTACGATGCCGGCATCAAGAACGCGGACCTCGCCATTGGTCAGATCGTCGACGGGCTGAAAGCCCAGGGCCGCTGGAGCGACACGACGCTGTTCATTTCAGCGGACCATGGCGAGGCCTTTGGTGAACACGGTGTGTTCTTGCACGCGCACCACTTCTACGACGAGATCATCAAGGTGCCGCTCATCGCGCACGGGTCGCGCTTTTCGCCAGGCGTGAGCGACCGATTGACGCAGTCGATCGACGTCTCGGCGACCATCCTCGACATCGCGGGGGTGAAGGCGGACCTGCCCGGAGTGTCGCTGCTCGCCCCGACCGGTGTTGCACGCGTCATCAGCGAGTACAACGAGTTCGGCATTCACAGACAGGCCATCATCGCGGACAAGACAAAGGTCATCTGGCAGCGGCCGGCCGACGAAGAGGTGTTCATGCGCGAGGTTAAGAACAAGGCGTTTTTCCCCTCGGTGTCGTTCGACAAAGACGTCGTCCATGCCTTCGACCTCGGAAGCGATCCGCAGGAAAAGAACAACCTCGGCGGGGCAATGCCGCCGAAAGCTCAGACGATGCTGAGCGAGCTCAAGACCTTCGTGCAGGGAGACAAGAAGTGACGAGCGCCCTGAAGTGGTCCGTTGATAGGGCCGAAACTAACGATTTTCATTCGAGGTTCTTCCCTTCTCAGCTCGGTGGGGCTAGGATGCCGCGCGTGCCTGAATTACGCTTCACTGATCGCCGCGATCGAACCGGCGGTTTTCGTCTTGGTCTCTCACTGATCGTCGCGTCGGTGCTCGCTTCGGCGTGCGCGTCGTCGAGTCATCAGGGGACGACCATTGTCGCCGCCGGACCGCAGACAGCCGCGAGCGATCCGGTGCTCGGCACCGTGGATGGCCAACCCGTCCGCCAAAGCGACCTGTCGAATTCGACCCGTCGGCGCCTCATCGAAGCCGAAAACGAGATGCAGCAGCGGCACATGCATCAGCTCTGGCTATCGTTCGAAGAAGAGCTGTCGAATCGATTGATCGCGGCCGAGGCCAAGCGTCGCAACACGAGCGTCGAGGCGTTGCGCAAGGAAGAGATCGACGACAAAGCCCAGGCGCCCGCCGAGGCCGAGGTTCGCGCCATCTACGATCGCAACGCCGCCGAGATCGAAGTGCCTTACGAGCAAGCCGCGCCGATCATCTCGCGTCAGATGTTGGCTCAGGCGCGTGAGGAGACCGAACGGGCCTACGTCGAGAAGCTGCGTGTCGCCGCCAAGGTGACCACCACGATTCCGGTACCCTCGCTGCCGCGCTATGACATCGACCTCGGGAAAGCTCCCGTCGCTGGCAAGACGGACGCCAAGGTCACGATCGTCGAGTTCAGCGACTTCCAGTGCCCGTATTGCCGCGAAGCACATCGCGTCATCGGTGAGCTCCAGAAGATGTACCCGGACGACGTGCGCGTCGCATATCGCGACTTTCCGCTCCCCCAGCACCCGCAGGCGCGACCGGCAGCGCTCGCAGCCGAGTGCGCCAACGAGCAGGACAAGTTTTGGGCCTATCACGACAAGCTGTTCCAAGATCAAAGTGCTCTACAAGCTTCGGATTTCAATCGGTACGCACAAGAAGTGGGTTTGAAGGTCGATCAGTTTCAGGCGTGTCTTGCTGACGGGCGCGCCGAACGTTTCGTGAAAGAGGACGAGGAGGCCGCGCGACGTCTCGGTGTCCAAGGGACACCAGCGATGTTCGTCAACGGCATCAAGCTCATCGGCTTGTTGCCGCTGCCTCTCATGCAGTCACTGATCGATCACGAGCTCGGAAGGTAGTTGGGACATGAGTGGGCAGGCACTATTCGACGGCGTGAAAGTTTTCAGTGCGACCAAGCAGAAGGATCGCGACGAGCTCGGTGAGACGGCGACACGGTGGCTCAACGAGAACAAGGGTCGCGTCGAGATCGTGGACAAGACGGTCACGCAGAGCTCCGACAACGAATATCACTGCCTGACCATCACGGTCTTCTACCGCTATCGCAACCCGCAGTGATTGCGTCGCGACGCCCCGTTGCGCTTGAATAGCGCATGGAACGTCGCACCCCCGAAGCCTCGGCTGTCGAAACCACCCATCTGGTCTTACCGCCCGACACCAACGCGCACGGCACCGCGTTCGGTGGTCGCATCATGGAGTGGATGGACATCACCGCGTCGATCGCCGCGGGCCGCCATTGCAGACAGGCCACCGTCACCGCCAACGTCGACGACCTAACGTTCGAGCGCCCCATACGCCTGGGCGACATCGTCGTCGTCCGCGCGCGCGTGAATTTCGCCGGCAAGACCAGCATGGAGATCGGCGTGCGCGTCGAGCGCGAAGAACGCAAGAGCGGCGTGCGTGAGCACTGCCTGACCGGCTATTTCACCTTCGTCGCGGTAGGCACGGACGGAAAGCCCGTTGCGGTACCGCCCATCGAGCCCGAGAGCGAGGTGGACAAGCGGCGTTTCCAGGACGCCCTCGCGCGGCGGCAGGTGCGCCTCGATCGACGCGCGCGTAAGGTCATCTAGAACGGTGCGCTTGACGACCCGAGCTCGTTTTTTGGCGCTTGCGGAGTGCGGTGGTCGCAATGGGGCTCAGGCATGACAACGCCGCTCGATGACGCGCTCGACAAGCTCTTTGCGGCACCACTTGGCGAGTTCATGGCGACCCGCGAGACGCTCGCGAAAGAGCTACGTACCGCCGGGCACAAAGAGGCGGCGGCGACTGTGAAAGGCCAGCACAAGCCGACGGTCGCGGCGCACGCCTTGAACCGCCTCGCGCGCGACGCCGGACCCGAGCTCTGCGAGCTGTTCGAGGCGAGTCGCGAGCTTGCGTCGGGCAAAGATTTCAAGAACGCACTCGAGCGCCAACGCGCGGCGCTCGAGGCCGTGCGGGCGAAGGTCCACCCGGCGGAGGCGAACACGGTCGTGAGTGTGGTTCGGGGGGCGATGGTCGATGAGGCGCTCGCCAAGCAGGTGCGGGCGGGGAGATTCTCGAAGGTCCCCGAGGTGCAGGTCGGATTCTTCGGCGCGGCCCCGCAGGGGGACGAGCGAGTCACGCCCGCCAAGAGCAAGGTGAAGAAGACCGAGCGCGAAGCCCCGCTTCCCGCGATCGACCGCACGGAGCTCACGCGGGCTCGGGCTGCGCGTGAGAAAGAGAAACAAGACGCCGAGCGCGAGAAGGCGGCGCAGGAGAAGCTCGCGCGCGAGCGGGCCGAGCGCTTCGAACGTGAGGTCGCCGCGGCCGAGCAGGAAGCGGCGCGACTGTCTGCCGAGGCGGACGTGGCCGAGAGAGAAGCGATGGATGCGCGAAGGAGAGCTCGGGAAGCGGCGGCAAGGGTGAAGGAGATCAAGTCGCGTCGTTGGGACCACGACGGTTGGGCGCGCTGAAATCGAAGCGGGTGCGGGCTGAAGCGGAGGGTGACATTCTGACACAACCACCGCGCTCGACCGCCGATACACCGCGGCATGACGACGCAAAAGGTGGATGGGCGGCGGGTGCTGGAAGTGATGCAGCAACACGGTGAGGTCGTTGGCGCGGTGCTCACGAAGGCGCTCGAGAGCTTCGACGGGCCGTGCAGAGAGGCGGTCGCGCAAGCGGCCCCTGGCGCGACCGACATCGCGCTCCATAGCTACAGCGCGCACGAGCCAACCGACGACAAGTTTGAGCTCGTCGCTCGCTACACAGCGAAGGTCAAAGGCGAGACCGTGAACATCGAGGTTCCCGTGCTACTCACTGGGCCATCGGTTGCGGCGCTTTGCACCACGCTTTGCATGCTGCCCTCGGTGATCGCCCAGGCCCAAGGCGCCAAGAACACCCAGTAATGCGACGCGTCACATGATCGTGTGGACGGATGCGAAAAACGGTGATCAAGTGCGCGCCGTTCGATGGCCACCACCATCCATCCGAGCCGCGCCAGTGCTGTGTTTGCGACACTCGTGTTCGCAATAGCGTCGTGTAGCGCGCAGCCTCCAGAACCGCTCGAGCAGACAGGCGCGGCGCCGCTCGCCGAACCCTCGCGCGACGTCAGCGTGGCCTTGCAGATTGGCAACGATGTTGCGCCAGCGACGCGGGAACGCATCACGACGCTACTCGGCCAGGTGCCGACGCTCGCGGTGACGCTTAGCGCCCCCGATGCGGACCCACGACGCACTGGGAAGCGCATCGTCATTGGGATCGGGGACACAGCCGCGACCCGCCTCTTGATTCGCCAAGCGCAGGTTCGTGCGCTCGGCTCCGAGGGCTTCGTCATCGCAGCTGACGACGCAGACGGGACGCGCTACCTCGCAGGCTGGGGCAACGCGCGCAGCGGCCAAGCGGGTCCAAACCTAGGCAACGGGTTCGCCGCCTACGCCCTACTCGAACGCTTGGGATTCCGCTTCCTGCATCCGCTCGATCCCGAAACTCCGCGGGAGCTCGTGGACACCGGCGCCTTCACTGCTACCGAAACGCCCCAACTCGCGACCCGCGGCATCCACTTGCACACCATGCATCCGATCGAGCTCACGCACGTGCTCAACGGTTGGGGACCCGATGGGCCGCAAGACGACGCGGGCTTTCGCCAGCTCACTGACGAGTGGGCGCTATATCTCGAATGGTTGCTCGCGAATCGTCAGAACACCGTCGAATGGGTGCTGCTCGAAGCCGACGCCTGGCGTGGCTTCTCCCGTAGCGACGAGCGCCTGACACGACTCGCCTCGCTGAACGCCATGGCGGACGCTCACGGCGTCACGACGGTGGCAAGCGCCGCTCTGCGCTTGCGTCAGCAACACGCATTCCGGCTCATCCCGAGCGGCGGCGATGTCGAAGCGCAATATGCCGAGCTCCGCGCGACGGTCGACTGGCTCGCACGCGCGGGATTCGACGCCATCAGCACCGAGGCCGGCACGAGCGAGTTCACCCACGAGGCGGCGGAGCTGATGCTCGGGACCATGAACGAGCTGACGCGTTACGCGAACGACGTGCATGGTTTGCCCGTGTCCATCAAGGTGCACGCTTCGACTGGTCAGAACGTGCCGGGGTACGTGGACCCGGTGACCGGCGGCGACCTCAACATCAACTTCTTGCCCTACTACGCCGATGCGCGGCTCACGGTCATGCCGCACACGGTGCAACATTATGGCCTCGACGACCCGGCGCCAACCTACGGGAACACCGACTTCTCGGGCATCTTTCGCTTCGCCGAGCGCGCGAGCGCACAGCGGGAGGTCATCTGGTACCCGGAAACGGCCTACTGGGTGAGCTTCGACATCGACGTCCCGCTTTTCCTGCCCATTTACGCCGAGCGACGCGTCCACGACTTGCGGCTCATGAACGCCTCAGGCGTCGACCTCGACGGACAGATGATTTTCTCGAGCGGCTGGGAGTGGGGCTACTGGCTCAACGACGTAGTCGCCGCGCGCGCCGCCTGGAACGCACATCACGAAGCTCTGAGCGACGCTGACGCCTTTGCACGGATCTTAGGGGACATCTTCCCTGGCGACGATCGGCCACTGACCGATGCACTCGTCGGCATCGCTCAGCACCAGCACGAGCTTCTCATTTTGGGCCGTCACGGTATCGCGGCACCGGAGAGCGTCGTCCGCCGAAACGGGCAGGCATACCTGCAGGGATTCGAGGCGTTCGATGATGTGGCCGATCTCGCTGATGACAGCGGCATCGCGAGTCGCCTACGCACGCAGCCCGACAAGCTTGGCCTCGTCGAGATGCAGAACCCTTTTCATGCGGCGCCAAGAGTCGACGAGATCGACGATCTCCTGCGAGCGATGGAACGGACCTTCGCGCGTGACGCCGCTGACCTCGAAGATATCGCTGCGACGCGCCCGTATGCCGCAGAGCTTGCGCGGGCCATGCGCATGACCGCGCTTCGTGCCGAGCAGGTCCATTCACTATACGCGTTTGCGGACGGTCGCGGCGACGTCCACCTCGCGAACGCGAGGCGCGTGCTCGACGAAGCCCTGGCGATGGCAGGTGCGTATGTCTACCGCGCCGACCCCGAGCGCATCGCGAGCTGGGGCATGAACCCGACGGCGTACCGCTTCGGCTACCTATGGACGGCGCGTAGTCTGTACTACTGGTTCCGCGACGAGGCGAAAGCCGACGTGCGGCCACTGTCGCCTTGTTACCTGAACATTTTGGATTTTCTGGAGATTGGTTTCGGCGAGGGCCTCACGGGCGCTGGAGCCGAAGTCGTCCACGCGCTGTCGGCGATGCCGGTTGTCGGGTCGCTTGCGGAGTGTTTGGTCGACCCGCGCTCAGCTCCTGCCTTGGGCGGGTGGCGTTAAGCTCGCCGGTGACGCCACTTGCGAGGTGCCCGCTCAACATGGAAAGCGTAAGGCATGCTCCGCCTGATCGTGGCCGCATAGATCCGCGTCGAGCCGCATCCTCGGCTCGCTGTACCCGCACCGCTACGGCGGATCGTCCGCTTCGGCGGCATGCGCGTTGTCCGGCGCTAGCAACTCCCCGCGCCCTACCTCACCCCCAGCAAGATCTCGAAGTACGCCACGACCTCTTCATTGGACTCCGCGCGCGTCGCATACACGATGAACGCGCGACTCGCTCCCACCTGGGGGTCGTCCGGAACCGCCGCGAGAGCGTCTTCGAGATGCGCGCGCATGCGCACCAGCGCCGGGTTTTCGCGTAGCGCGACTTCCAGATGGCCGTGAAGTTTCTGAGCGAGCGTTCGCGGGTCGTCGGCGTAGGCGAGCTCGATCGCCTGGACGAACTGGCCGATGATCTCGGTGGTCTGACCGTCGACCTCGCCCATGACCGCGCGCATCCACAGACTCAAGACACCAATGGTCTCGAAGAGCTGCTGGTCATTGAGTTGACCGCGGCTCACCATGAGCGGAATGTCGATGTTCAACAGCTCGTCGATGCGCGCGCGTACCGTCGCGAGCGGATCATCGCCGCCTTGTGGGGGCGCTTCGCTCAAACCTTGCCGCCCGAGGCGATCCATCGGCGCGTGAAGTCAGCAGCCTGTTCGTAGCTCTTCTCGATGTCGGCGACGATGAAGCGCTCGATGACACCGCCGACGCCAAACACCTTCACCTTGATGTCGCCCTCGATGACGCGCTTGACGCCATCACCCGCGTTCTCGAGGCGGAAGATGCCCGATGACTCGACCTTGTCCGTCATCACGGACGAGATGGACTTCCAGGTGCCCTTGTAGCTGCCGAAGTCGTATTCGACCTGTTCGGTGTACTCGATGCGGGACGAGCCGAGTACTTTCACCAGTGGGCCCGGAATCTCGCGGTCGCGTGGCGAGACCTTGACCGAGCGGGACAGGTGATTGCCCTTCTCGTCGCGCTTGATCAGGGTGCGATCGAGGTTCACCGCCTTGCACAGGGCGATGTTGAAGGCTTCGTCGAAGTACAGCTTCTCGTAGTCTGCGAGAGAAATGCCGCGAAAGGTGTGGGAGGCTTCGAATTTCATCGCGCCTCCGACTATCCGCCAAGCTCGGTACGAAAGTCCACGACCTCTATGGTGGCGGCCGGGAGCTTGCGGGCGAGCTCGTCGCGGATGTCGGCTGCGGTCGAGACCATCGCCACGGTGAGGTTTGCCGGCTGCAGGTGCTTGATGAGCGCTGCGCGAACCTGAGCGTCACTGAGCGCCTCGATGCGCGATGGCGTCGCGAAGATCTCGGTCGCCGGCTCCCCGAGCAACTCGCACCGCAAGACCGGGTTGAGCATGTCGGCCGCGGTGGCCACCTCGAAGGGGTAACGGCCAAGCATGTACGAGCGCGACCGCTCGAGTACCGCCTGTGGCAGCTGTCCCTGGGCGAGCTTGTCCATGAGCTCGATCTCGAGGGCCAAGCAGTCGACGGCGTTCTCTTTTGGCGGCACGCTGCGCAGCACGATGGGCGACGGCAGCACCTGACGGCGTGAGAAGTCGGCGTGTGCCACGTACGACCAGCCACGCACGTCACGCACCTCTTGGGTGAGGGGTGACGTAAACGTGCCGCCGAAGGCGACGATGCCGAGCCACAACGCGAGCGTGTCGGGGTGAACGCCGGCAAGCCCCGGGTTTGCAACGCGGAGCTGAACCTGAGCGCGATCTGGCTTGTCGGCGACAACGATGCGCAGGCCCTTCGGCTCAGGCAAGGCCGGCAAAGACGCGCCGAGCGGCGAAGGTGCCGTGCCAGCCGGGAGCTTCTCGACGATGACGTTGGCGGCCTGCAGGGACTCGTCGGGCGTGATGTCACCAGCGAAGGCGACGATGATGTCGCTTGCGACCACGCGATTCGCGTGCAGGCGTCGCAGCGCCTCCATATCGAGCTTGGCGACCTGGGGAGCCTCGCCTAGTGGACTCCGCTGAAGCGGATGTCCTTTGTAGAAGGCGCGGCGCAGAAACAGCTCGGCGACCGTGTCGTCGTCATCGCGATCGGAGGCAAGCGCTTGCACCATTTCGTCGATCAGCGCCGCGTGCTCCTCGGCGTCGAAGGCTGGCGCGCTCAAAGCCTCGGCGATGAGGTTGACCGTCGCACCGAGGTTGCGCTTGAGAGCAACGCCGCGAAAGTAAGCAGCCTCGCTACCCGGGACGGCATTGAAGCTCGAACCCAGCTCCTCGAGCTCGGCATTGAAGCGTTCGCGGCTCTTGCTGTCGGTGCCGCGCAACATGAGCTCCATCATGGCGCGCAGCGCGCCCGACTGGCCCTCGGGGTCGACCGCGCTGCCACGACGCAACGCGATGACGAAGCGAACGACCGGCAAGCTGTGCTCTTCGACGGTCAGGACAACGGCGCCGCGCAGAGTAGCGCGCGACACTTTGGGGGCGTTCAAGTGGACTCCGGCTGATTGACGACGACGGTTCGGCGTCGGGGGTCGAAGAAGGTCTTGGCGGCTTGGGCAACGTCGCCGCGCTGCACGTTCTCCCAGCGGCGGATGGCCTCGAAGGTCTTCTCGAAAGCGCGGGAGTTGGTCTCGTGGTGACCGAGCTGCTCGGCGAGCCCCTCGGCGTCCTTGAGGCTATCGAGGGCCGAGAGTGTCAGGCCGTTTTGGGCTTTACGCCACTCACCGTCCGTGAGGCCATCGCCGACCCGCGACAGCTCTTCTTGCACGATGTCGATCGCGCGCTGCGCATCTGCACCGGGTCGCAACGTGAGCAGCACTTCGTAAATGCCAGGCTCTGCAAACGGGGAAAGAAACCCGTCGACCTCCGTCGCCAACTCTTCGTCGGTGACGAGGCGCTTGTAGAGGCGCGCGTTGTCGCCCGTCAGCAACGCTTCGCTCGCGATCTCGAGGGCCGCGTGCATGGGGTCGCTCTGACCCGGCGCGCGATAGCCCATCGCGACGTGAGCGCTCACCGCCGGTAGCTTCAAACGTGCCTCGCGGGCCTCGGTCTGCTCGGGCTCGGGACTCCTACGACGCTCGGGGAGCTTCGAGGCTGGGATGGCCCCATATGCCTTGGCGAGCGTGGTGATTGCTTCGACGGGGTCGAGAGCGCCAACCACCACGACGGTCGCGTTATTGGGGGCGTAATACGTGTCGTAAAAGCGACGCGCGTGCTCGAGCTGCATGGTCTCGAGGTGTTCAAGGTGACCGATGGTGGGCCAGCGATAGGCGTGACGGGTGAAGCTCGTCGCGAACAACGTCTCGCTGATGCGACCCATGACCGAATCGTCGACGCTCATGCGGCGTTCGTTTTTCACCACGTCGAGCTCGCTCGCGAAGACGTCTTGGGTGAGCGCGAGCCCCCGCATGCGGTCGGACTCGAAGTCGACGACGGTCGCCAAGTTGCCAGGCCTGACCGCTAAAGCGCACGTATAATACGTCCAGTCGACCCAGGTGGCGGCGTTGGTTTGCGAGCCGCGCGACTCGAGCTCGCGATCGAGCTCGCCGACCGGATGTTTGGTGGTGCCCTTGAACATCAGGTGCTCGAACAGGTGCGCAAGGCCGGTGCGGTCGGGGTTTTCGTCTTTGCTGCCGACCCGGTACCACGTTTGGTAGGCAAAGACCGGCGCGCGCTCGTCGGGGAGCAGGACGATGACGAGCCCGTTGTCGAGCTGGAAGCGCGACGCGGCCAGCTGTGCGTTATAGCGGGCGAACCCCGTTAGCTTCACGGAGTGACCCGCTGCTCTGGCTGCGTCGGCGGCGACGCGCTCCATGGCTTTTTCGTCGTCGGTTTGGCTCATCGAAAAAAACGTCCTCAAAAATTGACCGCTTGCAGGTGTGGCCTACAATTGACTGCATCGACGCACATCGGACGGGCTTCGGCAAGACGCTTTGATTCGATGTGCTAGGCTAAGGAATGTGCTTCACGCCGAAAGGCGTCAAGCAAGTCAACGACCGGGGGCGCCCCTCCGACTTCCGGGGTTGACTAAGCGACGGCGGGGCGCGCACCCCGCCGTTGCTTCTTTCCTAGGGCTGCCTGTTGACTCGTGGCCTACCCCTGACGACCATGAGCAGGCACATGCACGAACAAGACGACGTCAAAGACATCCTGGACGCCATTGCGGAGTGGATCGACCTCACCGCCCGCAGCGGCATGGTCAGCTACGGCGACCTCATCGAACAGATCCACGACCGCACCGACGACGAGCTCGGCGGTGTCGACGAGCCGACCATGCAGAAGTTCGCCGATCGGGCCCGCGCGGCGGTCGATGCACGCGAAAAGCTCGAGGCCAGCTGGCCTTCGGTCACCATCAACGACAAGATCGACGCCGCCTTCAAAGAGCTGGGCGAGGCGGGCATCATCGCCCTGCAGGGCGCCGGCTACACCATGAGTGACGGCTGGGACGAGGCAAACGACATCGCCGCCCAGCTGGCGAATCCACCGCGCGGCGCCGTGTTCTACCATTGGCAGGACCTCGAGCGTGGTGTGAAGGGCGAGGGATTGTGGCTTGCCTATGGCGCTTACGTCGAGGGCGATGGGCACGAGCAAGCGTCTCTCGCGATCGCCGCCGAAGCGTGCGAAGCCCTGCGCCGGCACGGCGTGCCAGTCACCTTCACCGGCAACATCGACGAACGCATCTTCATCGAGCCGTTCAGCTGGCAGCGTCGCTATCGGAGCGAGCCCGAAGCTCCAGCATCAGGCGCTCAGTAGCCGCGTCGACCGGGTAGTAGGTCTCGATGAAGAGCTCTTGAGCGGTCACGTCGAGGGGGGCACCGAGGCTCGCGAGCAAGGTGAAGAAGCGCGCCTCGTGCTCACCGCGCCGCAAGTGGATGGGTAAGAACGGCAAGAGCGGGTCACCGTCTTCGACAGGCGCGACCCCGTCGGTGCCGTAGGACAACGCCGCATCGAGCGCTGCGCGAGCCGATTGATCGTGCGGCCGGCCGGCGACGTCACGTCGCAATCGCGCCAGAGCATGCCCAGCAACCGCTGGCCAATTGACCAAGCTGCCTCGGAGTCCTGTCGGATGAAAGAGCGCATGCACGAGGTTTGCGGCCACCTTGGGGTCGATGGACGCACCGAGGAAAAGGCTCATCACCGAAACCGCACCGGAGCTCGCCATGAGCACATTCCAGCCGCTGTCGAAGACGAAGGTCGGATTGGGCTCGTGATGCGCGAGCATCGTGGCGAGTGCCGCGCGCACGGGTCGCATCGGTTCCGCATCGAGCGCTAGCGACGAATACGCAGCGACAAAGCCCGCAGCGTTGAGCAACAGGTTGCGGTCGCGGAAGGGCAAGTCGAGGGCGCTCGCGAGGATGAGGACCATGTCGCGGCTGGGCTTGGCCTTGCCGCTCTCGAGGCACGACAAGTGACGGGTCGAGATCTCGGCGGCGTCGGCGAGGTCTTCCTGTGTAAAGCGGCGCGCCGACCGCCAGCCCCGAAGCATCGCGCCAAATGCCATGATGGCGACCCTAGCCCGAGCCTCGCCGCGAGAACATGACCTCGGAGGTCATGGGCAACCGCACCTTCGACAGGCAAGCTCCGAGCATGCGATTCTTCGTGTACCTTACCGTTTTCGTTGCCTTTACCGTGTACACCCTGAGCGTCGTCGTGAGCCACGGCCTCCTGGGCTTCTTGACCGTGGCCATGCGGGAGCCGTGGGCCATGCAGATGCTCATCGACCTCGCCCTGGCGCTCACGGCTGCGTGCGTTTGGCTGGTTGGCGATGCGCGCAAACGCGGGGTCAATCCGTGGCCCTTCGTCGCCCTCTCGGCGACCTGCGGCTCCATTGGCGTGCTCGCTTACCTCACCTTTACAAGGCGATTCCTTTGGGGTAGCTCCCGCGCGCCATGAACGACCCGCGCTTGTTGCGCTTGGCCAACCTCTACCAGCTCGTCTCCGCGGGCGTGCTCGCTGTCGTCATGGTGTTCGTCGCGCCGCATTTGGCGCTCGCCGTCTTTCTGGGCGGCTCGGTGATGGCTGCGAACTTCTACGCCATTCGCTTGCTCGTCTCGCGCACGCTGCAGCCTGGTGGCATGCGCGCCCTCTACGCGGTCGGCCTCATGTTCAAGTTCTTCTTGGTCATGGGCGTCATGGCGGCCCTGCTGCTCGGCTTGAAGCTCGACCCCGTCGGCTTCGCCATCGGCCTCGGCTCACTGCTCAGCGGCACCATGATGGCGATGACCCATCAAGCCCTGCTCGTCAAACCTTCGACCGCTAAAGCGAACACAGGAACCTAAGCTCCAATGGAACACGGCTCTACCTGGCTCAATTTCCTCCCCGGCTTCGCGCAGATCCAGCACTACCTACAGACGCAGCAGAAGGGCGTGCTCTTCGGCAACGCCGCCGCCTTCCAGCATGTCGCGGCGGCCCTGGTGGTCGCCATCATCGTGTTGTGGCTCGGCATGACGACGCGGGGCGACATCAAGAAGGCCAAAGACGGCGGTATCGTCCCCGAACCGCGCATCAGCATTCGCAACCTCATCGAGATGGCGCTCGAGGCCCTCTACGGCCAGATGCAGACGATCATCGGCAAAGAGGCGCGCCGCTACTTTCCGGTCATCTCGATGCTCGCGCTCTTCATCTTCACGTCGAACGTGATTGGTCTGTTCCCGGGTATGTCGTCTCCGACGGACAACTGGAACACGACCTTCGCTTGCTCGATCTTCGTGTTTCTCTACTACAACTTCCACGGCCTGCGCGTGAACGGCATGGCCCACATCGCGCACATGGCGAACCCAACCGGCATGTGGTGGGGGTGGTTTCTCGCGCCGCTCATGTTCCCGATCGAGCTCGTCTCACATGTGGCGCGCCCCTTCTCGCTCGGTGTTCGTCTTGCCGCCAACATGATGGGTGACCACGCGGTCTTGACGGCGTTCTTGGGGCTCGTGCCGATCCTCGTGCCGCTGCCCTTCATGGTGCTGGGCCTCATGGTCTGCAGCATCCAGACGCTCGTCTTCTGCTTGCTGTCGATGATCTACATCGGCCTTGCGGTGCAGGAAGCGCATCACGGCGACGACCATGCGCACGCGCATCACCCCGAGAATGAGGGTCGCGCAGCGCCGGCGGTCTGAGCCGAGAGGGTTCCTGGTCGCTTCTAGAGTCGAGGTTTCGCGTTCCATGTGGGAGCGCGATCACAAAGGCACGCATCAGTTTGCGCGCGGCAATGGCGATGGGTGGGAGAGAGAGAAGAGAACGCCAAACGCGGACACGGTGCGGGCATCAAGGTTGAGAAAGAAAATGAACAAGTTGTTTTCGGCGCTCGCGGCTTTCGCGGCGGTGATGATGGTTTCGGTCTCGGCGTTCGCTCAGACGGGCGCGCAGGCTTACGGCGACAACGTCGGCTTCATGGCCCTCGCGGTGGCCTTCGGTATCGGTGCTGCGGCGCTGGGCGGCGCGCTCGGTCAGGGCCGCGCCTCGTCGGCGGCTCTCGAAGGCATCTCGCGTAACCCGAACGCCTCGGACAAGGTCTTCGTGCCGATGATCCTTGGTCTCGCGTTCATCGAGTCCCTCGTACTCTTTACGTGGGTTCTCATGCTGTTGCTCTTGCAGAAGTTCTAGAATTTTGCGCATGGGGCTCGGAGTCGTTTGCGATTCTGAGCCCCTTCGCAAAGCTCGCGGCATTCGGTCGTGAGGTTGCGAAGCCGAGTCGGGCACACTTCACCGCCTAGGAGCGAGCCCAATGCCACCACGTAAGACCACGAACTACGGTGCGCTCTTCGAATCGCTCGTCGACGATCTGCGTATCGAGATCGCAGCAGCGCTCGATCAGTCCGTAGCCGAGCTCGAGAAGCGTCTTGGCCGCATCGAGCGCCGCCTCGACCAGCTCTCGCCTGAAAGCTCGGGCCCCAAGCAAGCGCCCGCCAAGCGTGCCTGCGCCGTGTGTGGCCGCTCGGCCGTGGCGCGTGGGCTATGCAGCGCGCACTACCAGCAATGGCGCTATCGCTCCCGCAAGTCGACCGCCGAGAAGATGGACAAGGCCGGTGAGCCCGTGATGTTGACCCCGATGCTCAACGAGATCTCGGGCGACAACTAGACCGCTCGCCGAGTCCGGGCGAGCGCGCACGACACCTCGCGCGCGACTCGTGCTCCGGATTCGTAAGCGCCGTGCACGGTACCGTGGAAGCCGTCGTGGGTTGCCTCACCCGCGAAGAAGACGCGCTCAGACACGGGAGCGGCAAACGCATTGCGGTCGCCGGGGCGGACGTGCGCCGTGTCCGCCGAATAAGAACCGCGTGAAAACTCGTCGCTGCCCCAGCGGGTGATGAGCGTCGCACGAGGCGCCGTGACGCGCTCACCGTAGGCGCCGCGCAGGGCAACAAGGGCGCGTTCGACGGCAGCTTCGTCGGTAAGCTCCTCGAGTGCACGCGCCTGGTCGCCGGCCACGAGGGCGACGAGGGTCGGCTTACCGCTCGTCTTCGTGGCGTTGACGAAGAACCAGCGCTGGTCGTCACGCTCCACACCGATGATGGCCTTGTCGGGCCAGAACGGCTGGTCGAAACACAAGGTCACGCGATTGAGTAAGCCAACGCCGAGGCGCTGCATGGCGGCGGTCTTGGCCGCTGGGAGCGCCGGCTCGAAGGCTATCGTGCCGTGCTTGAGCACACCCAGAGGTGTCGTGACGACGACGCTTGCTGCGGTGAGCTTGCCGTTGTCCGTGGTGACCACCACATCGCTGCCGCGATAGTCCACGGCACGCACACGCTGCAACAACCGCACGTCGACCCCCTTGCCGAGCTCATCGACGATCGCCGAATAGCCGCGCGGCAAGGTGACGTCATCGCCAGGCAGCGACTTGTAGCTGCCGTACGAGCGAATGCCGATACGGTCGAGCTCTTCGGCGAAGTCGCTCTTGAGGGAGGCCTCGATGTACCAGTCGGCGACCTGGCGCTGCCGCGTCGTGAGTTTGCCCGCGCGGACGTCGGCGTCGAGAGCGGCGCTCAAGACGGGTCCAAGAGTGGCGTCAGGAGCGCTCGGCGTCGCCAGGATTGCGTCGATGTGCGCGTCGACACGCTCGGACGCGATACGATAGTCCGCTTTCGCGTAGACGCTGCCGTCAGGGCCGTGGAGTGCGACGTCATCCCAATCGGTCACGATCGTTGGCTGGCCCTTGCTGCGCGCGAAAACGGCGACAGGGTTGCCGGTGATCCCGTGGATCCAGCCGGCGCCTCGCTCGACGCTGCGACCGCCTAAGCGGACAGTGTGAAGCCGACCGCCCGTGCGATCGCGAGCCTCGAGAACGATGACGCTATGCCCGCGTGCCATGAGCTCGCGCGCTGTTTTGAGGCCAGAGACCCCAGCGCCGATGACGATGACATCGGCATGGCGCTTCGCCGCGCCGCGGGCCGGCACGCGAGCCGGGGCCGCGACGACGCGGTCGGGCTGCAAGGCGAGCGCGACCTTGGGCGACGCAGAAATAGCGACGCATGCCGCGCCGTTGAGAAGCTGTCGCCTGGAGACCTGCATGAGGGCGAGTCGATATCGGTCGCGACCGCGCACGGTTGTGTGCCGGTCTGGCACTTTGATGCGTCGTCCCATGGCGCAGGACTACCGGCTGCGCGGGTTTTGCACGATCTTTCCGCAGCCCCTCCACGCCTCGGCAATCGGGGTTGCACGACGCGATGCGAAAGTCCTTCACATGGAGGCCATCGTGAACGTCGCAGCACACATCAAGGGCGCAGGGTTCTTCGCCAAGCTCATCGGCATCGCCATCATCGGCATGTTGCTCCTGTGGCCGGTGGAGAGCATCCGTGACCTGGTCGAGGAGCGCATGGAGCGCTCAGCCAGCGTCACCGCCGAGATGGGGACGCAATGGGGACCCGAAGTGGAGGCACGCGGGCCGTACCTCGTGGTGCCGCGCATCAATTCGAATCAGCTCGCCTACATTCTCCCGGCCGAGACGCGCATCGATGTGAACCTTCCGGTCGAGAGTCGGCATCGCGGCATCTTCACGGTCCCCACCTATCGCGGAGAGCTTGTCGTTCAGTCGGTGTTCGACGGTGCACGGCTCGCGGCGCTTGGCGAGCAAAGCGAGCTCGACCTCGCGCGCGGCGAGCTCGTGATGCTCTTCACGCTTGGCTCGGCGCCCTCGAGCAACGGTCTCATCTGGAACGGGGTAGCCCTCACCGCCAGCGTCGACGACGTCGTCCGTGAGAAAAGCAGCGCGGTGGTCGCTCGCGTCGACGCCAGCGGCCTCACCGCAGGCAAGCGCATCGAGCTGAACTGGAAGCTCGCGGCGCAAGGGATAAGCCGCCTCGAGGTGGCGCCGACCGCACCCAAGGGAAAGATCACCATGCACTCACCGTGGCCGGGTCCGAGCTTCGTTGGTGACGTTCTACCGACGCGCCGGAGTGTCGGGCCGGCGGGCTTCGAGGCCGCCTGGGACAATGCTGGATCGAAGCTGCCAGAGCTCTCGATCGGCACGAGTTTGCCAACGCCGGTGCTCATGGTCCCGACCGCTGGGGTGCGCTTGGTCGACCCCGTGGACCACTACACCCAAGTCGAGCGGAGCGTGAAATACGCGTCGCTCGTCATCTTGCTCACCTTCGCCGTGTTCATCCTGTTCGAGCTTACGGCGAAGCTACGCGTTCACCCCGTGCAATACGTCTTCGTCGGCTGTGCGCTGGTGCTCTTCTATCTGCTACTTCTCTCGACAAGCGAACACACCGGATTCACCGTTGCGTACGCAATAGCGGCAACGGCGACGACGGCGTTGGTCGGTGCCTACACCAGCGCGGTACTGCACGCGAAGAAGCGCGCGGCGCTGGTCAGCGTCGAGCTCGCGGCCACTTACGGCATCCTCTATGTCATCATGAGCGCCGAGTCGTTCGCGCTGCTCGCGGGCGCAACCATGCTCTTCGTGGTGCTCGCGACGATCATGTTCGTGACGCGCAAGATCGACTGGTACGCATTGAGCGCCAAGCCCGTGGCAACACCGGCGACGGCCACACCGGTCAGCCAGTGACGCACGGGCGGCGCAAGGGGACAGGATACGTTCGGCAACCTAACGTCGACGAACCAAACCCTCCTGCGCCGTCGAGGCCACGAGAGTTCCATCGCGTGAAAAGACGCGCCCGCGCACGAGGCCACGCGACCCAGAGGCCGAGGGGCTCTCGACGACATGCAGTAGCCACTCGTCGACCCGGAAAGGTCGATGGAACCACATGACGTGGTCGATGGACGCGAGCTGAAAGCCCGGTGAGATCCACGTGATGCCGTGCGGGATGAGTGACGCGGTCACGAACGAGAAGTCCGAGACGTAGGCCAAGAGATAGCGATGCAGTGCTGGATCATCGGGAAGGCGCGCCGTCGCCTTGAGCCAAATCATACGCTTTGGCGGACGGGGCGCGGGTGAAAACGGATCGTCCTCGGGGTCGGTCGTGCGTAGCTCGAAGGGACGTTCGGCGACTGCCCGCTCTCTCAGAGGCGGCGGTAGCCGATGCGCGAACTTCGCGTAGCGCTCCTGTTCGGTCGGACACGACTCTGGTGGAGGGGCTTCGGGCATCTCGTCCTGATGTTCGAGACCGGGTTCGTCGAGCTGGAACGACGCCGAGAGATTGAAGATCGGCCGCCCCGCTTGAATGGCCACGACACGGCGCGTGGTGAACGAGCTCCCGTCACGAATGCGGTCGACATCGTAAACGATCGGCATCGACACATTGCCGGGACGCAGAAAGTACGCGTGCAGCGAGTGGACGTGGCGGTCCGATGGTGTCGTGTGCACCGCCGCCGACAAGGCTTGGCCGAGAACCTGCCCGCCGAAGACGGTGCCCCAGCCGAGGTCCTGGCTCTGGCCTCGGTAGAGATTTTCTTCGATGCGCTCGAGCGCCAACAGCTTCACCAGGTCATCCAGCACTTTCGACATGGCGCCATATGATTACATTCGCTGCCTCATGCAAAGACGCTTGCCGGTTGGTGCCGAGGTCGTAGGTGACGGCGTACACTTTCGCGTCTGGGCCCCAGAACACGCGCGCGTCGCCGTGGTCATCGATGGCGAGCAAAGCGAGGTCTTGACGCGCGACGAGGGCGGCTACTTCAGTACATGGGTCCGTGGCGTCGGGGCGGGCACGCGTTACGCTTATCGGCTGGGTGGCGAAACCAAGCTCTACCCGGACCCCGCATCGCGCTTTCAACCAGAAGGCCCACACGGTACGTCCTGCGTCATCGACTGGCGCGGCTTCGCGTGGAGCGACGCAACCTGGCCGGGGCTCACGCTGAAGGGTCAGGTCATCTACGAGCTGCACATGGGCACGTTCACGCCCGAGGGGTCCTTCGCTTCGGCGCGCCGGAAGCTGCCCGAGCTCGCAGACCTCGGCGTCACCTGCATCGAAGTCATGCCGCTCAATGATTTCGCGGGGGACTATGGTTGGGGTTACGACGGGGTCAACTGGTTTGCGCCGACACACCTCTACGGTAAGCCCGACGACCTGCGCGGCTTCGTCGATGCGGCGCATGCGCACAAGATCGGCGTCATTCTCGACGTGGTCTACAACCACCTCGGCCCCGACGGGAACTACATGCCGATCTTTTCGCGCGACTACCTCGCGCGCAATCACGCCACCGACTGGGGCCAGAGCATCAACTATGACGGGGAAAACAGCGGCCCGGTTCGCGAGCTCGTCCGCGCGAACGTTCGCCACTGGATCGAGGAATATCACCTCGACGGTCTGCGCATCGACGCGACGCAAGACATCCACGACCGGTCTGACGAGCACATCATCACCGTGATCTCCAAGGAGGCGCGTGACGCGGCAGGGACGCGCACGATCATCCTCGTCGCCGAAAACGAGCCTCAGGACACCGCGCTGATCCGGCCGATCGCGCAGGGGGGGCACGGGCTCGACGCCGTCTGGAACGACGACATGCATCACAGCGCGCTCGTCGCTGCCACCGGACGCCGTGAGGCCTATTTCACCGACTACAGGGGCCACGCTTCGGAGCTCGTCGCCGCTGTGAAGTGGGGATATTTGTACCAAGGACAGCGCTACGCTTGGCAGAAGAAGCGGCGTGGAGTCTTTGGCCTCGATCTCGAGCCCGCGCGCTTCGTTACATTTCTGGAGAATCACGATCAGGTCGCAAACCTCGCCTTCGGCAAGCGACTCGCGGAGCTGACGAGCCCCGGCAGATTGCGAGCTCTGACTGCGTACTTGTTGCTCGGGCCCGGCACGCCCATGTTGTTTCAGGGCCAAGAGTTCGGCGCGTCCGCGCGCTTCCCGTTCTTCGCAGGTCACACAGGGGAGCTCCGCGAGGCTGTGCGCCGCGGACGGGCTCGGTTTCACGCGCAGTTCCCGAGCTCTGCGACCGCTGAGATTCAGGCGTATCTGCCCGACCCGACCGCGCGGGCGACCTATGAAACCGCGATCATCGATTGGGCAGAGCGCGAGACGCACATCACGACGCTCGCGCTGCATCGCGACCTCTTGAGGCTGCGCCGTGACGAGCCCGTCTTCAGGGCGCAGGAGCCGCGCAAAGTCGATGGCGCGCCCTTGTCACCGCACTGCTTCGTCTTGCGGTTCTTCGCAGACCAACGCGAGGACGACCGTCTGCTCGTGGTCAATCTCGACGCGGATCTCGACGTAACGCCGGCGCCGGAGCCGCTCCTCAGTATCGACCAGGACCTCTGCTGGGAGACGCTGTGGTCGAGCGAGAGTGTCCAGTATGGCGGATTCGGGACCCCTGTCATCGACGACGACGCGCGCGGCATCCGCATACCTTGCCAGTCAGCCGTCGTCCTGGCGGCAAAGCCCAGGAAAACCACATGACGCGTCGCATGCCGTGGGCCGAGCTGCCCGAGAAGAAGGCAGAAGACCTGCTCGACCGCGAATGGTTGGTGACGAACGGCCTTGGTGGCTACGCATCGGGGAGCGTACCCGGTGTGCCGACGCGGCGTTACCACGGCTGGCTCGTCGCGGCGATGGCGGCTCCGCTCGGGCGGACGATGATGCTCGACCACTTGACCGAGAGCATCGCGCTGCCCGGCGGTAAGCGCGTACGTTTTGGAGGTGAAGAGCGCCGCCGTTCCGAGGTCGACGCGCACGGTCTCGAGTATTTGCAGGAGTTCCGTCTCGACCAAGGCCTGCCCGTCTGGCGGGCGCGGTTCGATCAATGGGTCATCGAGCGAAGTATCGTCCTGCCGCACAAGCAGAACACGGTCTATGTCATGTACCGTCTCGTCGAAGGCGATGCGCCTGTGCTCCTGAGCGTGAGGCCATCAGTCCATTTCCGCGGACATGACGAGGCGCTCGGGGCGCCGCTCGGCGCTCAATACGTCGTCACCTACGCCGACCATCGCTGTGAGATTCGTGGTCCACAGCACTTGCCGCCGCTTCGGCTTCGTCCCGAGTCGCCCGCCGGCACACTCACGCTCGATGGGGGCTCGACCCGCGAGATCTTCTATCGCGCCGAAGCTGACCGTGGGTACGGCTGTGTCGGTGTCTTGTGGTCGCCAGGCTACTTCACGCTGGAGCTTAGGGCGGACCGGCCGGCTTGCCTCGTCGCGTCCACGGAAGAGTGGGCGACCATGCAGGCTCTCTCGGGTGAGCAAGCGCTGCACCTCGAGCGCGAGCGCCGCGATCAGATGATCGCCTCCGCGCAGCCTCAAGCACGCGAGGGGCTAGCCGCGGAGCTCGTCCTCGCCGCTGACCAGTTCATCATCGCTCCTGTCGGGCGCAGTGAGGACGCGGCCCGCGCACGAGCCGGCGGCGACGAGATGCGCACGGTGATCGCTGGCTATCACTGGTTCACTGACTGGGGCCGGGACACGATGATCGGCCTCGAGGGCCTGACCCTGGTGACCGGGCGCCACACCGAAGCGCGCTGGATCTTGAAGATGTTCGCCAACGCCGTGCGCGACGGCCTCATTCCGAACATGTTCCCCGAGGGTGAGCAGAGCGGCCTCTACCATACCGCTGATGCGAGCTTGTGGTTCTTCCACGCCGTCGAACGTTACGTGGGCGCAACCCAGGATCGCGGCACATTGCGCTACGTATTGCCCAAATTGCTCGAGATCGCCGACTCACATCTGCGCGGCACACGCTTCGGCATCCATGTCGACCCCAACGACGGGCTCCTCGTACAAGGCGAGGCTGGCTATCAGCTCACCTGGATGGACGCTAAAGTGGACGACTGGGTCGTCACTCCGCGCCGCGGCAAGGCCGTCGAGATCAACGCTCTCTGGTTCAATGCCCTCATCTTGTTGTCGCGCTGGCTCGGCGAAGAAGGCGACACGGCACGGGCACAGACGTATCACGCGCATGCCGAGCGAGCACGCTCGTCATTCAACGAACGCTTCTGGAACGCGCATCGCCAGTGTCTCTTCGACGTGGTGGACGGCGAGCGCGGTGACGACGCGGCGTTGCGCCCCAACCAGATCTTCGCCGTCTCGCTTTCCCATCCTGTGCTCGTCGCTGAGCGCTGGGCGCCCGTGCTCGCGATCGTTCGCGAGTCCTTGTTGACCCCTCTCGGACTGCGGTCCCTCGCGCCGGGTGAGCCTGACTATCGTGCGCAGTACTTCGGCGACCTCCGCTCGCGCGACGCCGCGTACCACCAGGGGACGGTCTGGGCCTTCCTCATCGGCCATTTCGTGGACGCCTGGCTCAAGGTTCGCCCGGACGACCGCGCCGGCGCACACGCGCTCCTTACCGGCTTCGACGCGCACATGCTCGAGGGCTGCATCGGCTCGATCAGCGAGGTCTTCGACGCGCAAGCCCCCTTCACGCAGCGCGGCTGCATCGCTCAAGCTTGGAGCGTCGCCGAGGTCCTACGCGCCTGGGTCAAGACCGCGTAGAGCTGGCACGCTGCGTGCTTCCCTCAAGGCCAGGAGGGAATATCATGGAAATTCTTTGGATGCTGATCGTCGGCCTCGTGGTTGGCGCTGTCGCAAAGCTCTTCATGCCGGGTCGTGACCCGGGTGGTGTCGTCATCACAGCGCTTGTTGGCATCGCCGGTGCGCTGATCGCCGGCCTCTTGGGCCGAAGTTTGGGTTGGTATCGCATCGATGAAGGTCCCGGCATCATCGCCTCGATCCTCGGCGCGATGATTCTCTTGTTCGTCTACCGTGTGGCGATTGGCCGCCGGTCGGGCGTTATGCCCCGTCGGACCTGAGCGCTACGGGGTCACGGTGATGGCGTCTTGGGGACAAGCAACCACGCACTCCATGCAAGCGATGCACGCGAGCTCGTTCTTGACGTACGCCTGGCTTCCGCCATGCGCCGTGATCTTGAGCTGTTGCAGGACGGGCATGGGCTCTGCTGGCTCGACCAGTCCGAATACGCTCGTCGGGCAAACCTTCAGGCACTTTCGGTCGCCGATACAGGCGGTCGTATCGAGCACGACGCTGGGCATGAAGCGTCATTCTAGCAGCTCGAGGCGCAATGGAGAACCGCTTTTGCGGTCATTGCACCTTGAAACTCGCGACGTGCAAACGCCGGTAGCGATAGGCAACGCGCAGCAAGCGCACGGCGTGCGCGACATCGGCCTCGCTTTCGAGGCGAAACGTCACCCACCCGCTCACGGGGAAGAGATGGTTGAGATCGGCCCAACCTTTGGCCACCAAGCGATCGGCGATGTGGGCGGGGAACGCCAAGTCGAGGATCGTTTCGTTGTGGAAATGGCCGAGCTCGCCGCCCCGATACTTGAAGCCGAGTCCGCCAAAGCGGTGTTCTCCGACCTGAATGCCGGACCAACCACCGACGATCGCAATCACCTGTTCGACGGCTGATGTGCCTGTCGGGGAAGAACCGACCCCGGCTGCCCTGAGCTTGTGCTGCATCGTCACGCCCTCGTTCAACGAAGTCAGGTTTAAGCTAAGGCGGGCTCAACGATTTCGCCAAGGTTTCCGCGACGTATCGGGATCTTGCGACTATCATGGAACCTAATGGCAACAGCCGGTTTCAATATGAAAGGCAATGCCTGGCGTGGCGTCAAAGAGTACGTAGCGCGGGAAATAGGCTTAGAGCGGGCGATGGAGTGTCTCAAGCCCGAAACTCGGGCGTTCTTCGACCAAAACTTCATTGCCAGCATCTGGTACGACGTGCGGCCGGTCACGGAAATTACGCAGACGGTCGCGAGGCTCACCGGCCAGCTTCACGCCTTGCTGTGCCGTAGCATCGGTACCTTCATTTATGAGCGCGACATGAGCGGCATCTACCGCGCGATTCTCAAGTTCGCGACGCCAGATCTCATGGTCAAGGCGTTGCCCCTCGCGACGACCCGCTACTTCGACTTCGTGAAGCTCCAAACCGCCCGTGTGGGACCGAAAGCGTACGATGTGACAATCATGGGCGTCCCAGCCGAGGCAGCGGCGACCTACGTCAGCGTCACGTCGATTTTCATCGAACGCGCGATCGCGGGTTCGGGCGGAAAGAATGTTTCCGCGCAGTGCCTCGCGCCGACCCCGGGTCCAACCATCAGCGGGCTGCCGACTTCGCAGATCGTACGGAAGCTGCGCTGGGAGTAAGGACGCGCTTCAGGAATTTCCCTGTATGCGATCGCGGATAGTCGACGTCCGCCGTATTTGGAAAATTCGTAGCAACCGAGAACGTGTGGCAACCTCATCGCCTAGCGGAGTCTGGATAGAATGACGCATAGAATCGGTTTCGCGCTCTTGGTTGGCTGTGTCGCGGCCTGCACGGGCAAGGTCGGCGGCGGCCCCGACGACGACACGCCAGACAACGGCATAACGAACACCGCGCCGACGCTGCAGCTCTCCTCCCCGTCCCTGCAAACCAGCGAAGATCAATCAGGCAACATCACCGGCAGCAGCAACGACGCCGAGGGCGATGCTGTCACCCTGACCGTGGTCGCGCAGGCGGAACATGGGGAGATCGCTGCGACGATCGAGGGTGGCAGCGTCACGGTGACTTACACTCCCGCCCCCAACTACAACGGCTCGGACGCGGTGACGCTCCTCGCCACTGACGCGCGCGGCGCGAGCTCCACACCCATCGTCGTGCCCATCACCGTCATCGCTGTCGATGATCCGTTGCTCGCTGTCGACGACGATGTCACGGCCGACGAAGACGACCCCGCCACGTTCACCACCCTGCTCGCCAACGACTCCGATGCCGACCAGACGGCGCCGCTCACGATTACTGCTGTCGACGCCCTCTCGGCCGAGGGTGCAAGCCTCGTGCTCGGCAGCGATGGGACCATTACATACACCCCGGCCGCGCAGTTCAATGCGCTGGCGCCGGGCGCGACACGCGATGACACCTTTCAGTACACGGTCGGCAACGCGACCGGAGCGTCCGCTATCGCAACCGTTCGGGTCCAGGTCGCGGGCCGCAACGACGCGCCTACGATCACCCCACCAGCGCAATCGACGATCACGTGCCAGCCTCACCTCTCGCTACCGACGCTCCAGCTCGACGGCGGCGACGCTGACGCAGGACAGACTCTCGTCTATACTCGCGCCGGCGGCTCCTGCCCGGCAACGCTCGGCACCACGAGCCAAGGAAGCATCGCGGGCGAGTGCCCGGCGGTCGGGGCCGACTGCCTTGCGACGTTCAGTGTGAGCGACGGTATCGCGAGCGCCACCGTCGACCTAATGCTCACCGCCAACACCATCTTCGTCGCGCCGGGAGGCACCGGTGACGGTGGAAACTGGGTCGAAGCGTTGGGCGACCTGCAAGCGGCCTTCGACGCCGCGCGCCCAGCCGGCAAAGCAGTCTGGGTAAAACGCGGCGTCTTCGCGCCAGCCGCTGAGCTCACCTTGGTGCAACCTGCGCCTCCGCCGGTGTCACCGCCGGCCTTTCACGTGGTCGGGAGCTTTGCCGGCACCGAATCCGTGCTCTCGGAGCGCGGCGCACCGACGCAATGGACCCGCCTGAACGGCTCGAACGCGCATCGCGTCTTGCGGACTAGGTTTGCTATAGCGGACATCAATGGCTTTCTCATCGAGAACGCCGAGGCGACGGAGCCCGGCGGCGGCATCTACGCTTTTGGCAGTGAGCTTACGCTGACCGACGTGGGGTTCCTGGTCAACTCCACCCGGGCACTCGGCGCGGCGGCGGGCTACGGCGGAGGTCTCGCGGTAGAAGGCGGTTTGGCGACCATCGACCATTGCGACTTCGCCTTCAACTTCGTCACCGTTTCATCCCTCGGTGACACGGCAAACGGCGGCGCCCTCGCGATGCTCGACTTTGCGTCGGTGACGATCGCCCGCAGCGTCTTCGTTTCGAATTCGGTCGAAGGCCGCACCGGGCTGGATGGCGACCCTGGCGAGGCTGGCGGCGACGGTGGAACGGCGAGGGGGGCGGCGATCTACAACCAGAACGGCAGCCTCTTCATCGACACCACGACCTTTCTCTTCAACGAAGCGTACGGCGGCACGGGAGGCGCGGGAGGTTTTTCTCTCACCGGACCGGGCGGCGATGGTGGCCGCGGCGGCGACGCCTGGGGAGGCGCTGTCTTCACCGGTGTAGAGCAGCTCGTCATCACCAACACCCGCTTCATCGAAAACGTGGCGTGGATCGGAGCGGGAGGCGCGGGAGGCGTAGGGCTCGCCCTGCCGGCTGGGGGAGGCGTGGCCCCTCGTGGTGGACACGGCGGCGACAGCGGCAGCGCGTTCGGCGGGGCGCTCGCGATCGAAGGCTTGGTCGCTCAAGGTGTCATCTCGGACAGCGTCTTTCGCGGCAACATCGCCGGATTCATGGTTGGAGCGGACGAGAACTTCCGGGCGGGCGCCGGGGGCACGGGAGGTGACGGCGAAGACGGGGGTGGCGCTGGCGGCAACGGCGGACACGGTGGGACCGTGGCCGGGGGCGCGTTGCACGTCTCGGCCGCTGGCCCGTTGCGCATCGTGAATGTCCAGTTCGCGCAGAACACGGCCCGCGCGCCACTTGGCGGCATCGGCGGCAACGGTGGACCCAGCAGCGCCTTGGGCGGTGATGCCGGCGCGGGTGGCGACGCGGGTCTTGCGCGGGGCGGCGCCGCCGATCTTGCGACTCTCACCAACGCGGGCAACATCGCCGCCCTCCACGTCTCGCTGCTCGGCAACAGCGCGCGCACCGGCGTAGCGGCCGCGAGCGCGGGCTCGCCCGGCGTCGGCTCACCGAACGGCGGTAGCGCCCCCAACGGCGCCATTCCGACGGCAGCTGGCGGAGGTTTGAACGGCACCGCGGGGCCGGGCCTCGCGAGCTTCGGCAATAGCGCTCTCTTCGGCAACGTCGTCCATGACGGTACCGACACCACCTCCGACGTCGCCGGAGCGGTCGCTATAGCGAGCTCCTGCATGGCTCAGGTCTTCGCCGGGGCCACACTCCTCGGCTCGAGTCCTTTCGAAGCGCCGCTCATTGCCAGCAGCGATCTCTTCCTCGTGGCTTCGCCCCCCAGTCCCTGTGTCGACGTCGGAAGCGCAGACCTCGACAACGCGGCGTCGGTCATCTGGACCGACAAGACGACACGCTCGGACGGCGTCCTCGATACCGGCCTCCCTGACGCCGGCACCCACTACGGCCCCTCGACCGCCTTCATTCTTTCGGCGAGCCAAACGAGCGGTCAGCCCGTGCAATACGCGGCGACCAATGTCACGAGCTGCGAAGGCAGGGAGTTCTCCACCGACACGATCAACCGCATTCCTGGACCCGCCGCCGGGACTATGATCCCAACGCAGATCGGCTGGGCCATGTTGCTCGTGTGCGGAACGAGCTCGACGCACGTGCAAGTCGTGCCGTGACCGCGAAGCGCGACCTGCCCCAAGAGAGCACTCGGGCGATCGTCGCGGATGATGATTTCAGTCGCTGACCTTGAGCGCACCGCTCACGTAGACAGCGGCGGGTCGCAGGACGTCCTCGGCTTTTTCCTGCCAGCGGTTCGTGGCATCAGCCTCGTCGAGCGACTTTCGCATGAAGGCGCCGAGCGCCGGGTCGTGCTGGGCGACCAGCGGAATGGTGTAGCAGAAGGCGCGGCGGAGCCCTTTCGCCTCCACTCTCCAGTTATCCCAGCGCATCGCTTCGCGAATCTTCGTATCGAACATGACCCCGATCTGGTGCAGATCGCTCTTCGCCTCGACCGGTCCCGCTTGGAGTCTATTGCTGATGTAGGCAGCCGCAGGTCGAAGAATGTCTTCGACTTTCTCGCGGTCTTTTGGCGCCGCGCACGCCTCGGCGATGGAGTTCGCGATGACCGCAGCGAACCGACTGTCGAGCGGCTTCACGCGGTCGGCCAGGAAGGAGAAGCAGCGCTGCAGAGAGCTCGCCTCTGCGTCCCAGCTGTCCCAACGACTCGCTTCCACAACCTGCTGATCGAAGAACGGTCGTAGCTTCCGCAACTGCTCGATGGTCTCCGGCGCTGTCGTCGTACTAACTTCCGCCCCTTCAGTACCGATCGCGTGGGGTTCCCGAGCAGCTGCCTCGAACCGAGCACAAATGGTGTCAACGTCGTCGTCTGGGTTCGCCTCGTCGGAGTCGTCGTCCAGCTTCGCGACGTCGCGCGTCGTCTTGGAGCGCTGCGCGAGTAGGGTCACGCCCTGGACAAGCGCCGTCACGCCGGCGGCGACGAGCGCCGGGCCATTCATGCCGAAGCTCAGCAGGGCAGCGATCGTCGTGAGTCCAGCCATCGAGACGCCAACCTGTGGCAGCGCTCCGGCCATTGTGCTCGGACGGTTGGCGACCACGACTTGGCTCGATGCCGCTTCTACCAATGCTCGCTGGACCGGGGGCGTCACGATGGCCGGAACCATGTCGCTCGTGGGCTGGATGGCCGTGGTGGTCGCGTGGTCGCCGATCGCGGGACCTGGCGAAACGAGTGGCTGCGCGAGGTCTAGACCTCGCACGGTCGGAGGCATCGTCCTCATTGCCTCAACTTTATCGGGCTTTCGACAGGCGCTGTTGCCTAGCGGAATACGCCGTCATGACACCCGGGGCCAAAGTCGCTCGCTCACATCGAGCCGACTCAATCCCTTACGATGGGGCCCACGGTCGGGTCGCGTCCGCAGCGGTGGCAACCTCATTAATCGTCGGCGCGAGCCCCCAAGCACTAGCGGGCCGCCGACTTCGCAGATCGTACGGAAGCTGCGCTGGGAGTAAGGACGCGCTTCAGGAATTTCCCTGTATGCGATCGCGGATGGTCGGCGATTTGCTCGGGTGTGCCGGTGGCGACGATTTCTCCGCCACCCGACCCGCCTTCGGGGCCCAGGTCGATGACGTGGTCCGCTGTCTTGATGACGTCGAGGTTGTGCTCGATGACGAGCACGGTGTTGCCGCCAGCGACGAGCTCGCGCAACACCTCGAGCAAGCGCTCGACGTCGTAGAAGTGAAGACCCGTCGTTGGCTCGTCGAGGACGTACAGCGTGCGGCCGGTGCTCGCGCGTGACAGCTCGGTGGCGAGCTTCATGCGCTGCGCCTCGCCACCCGAAAGCGTGGTCGCGGACTGCCCGAGCGTAAGGTAGCCCAGACCCACCTGCTTCAAGGTCTCGAGCTTGCGCGCCGCCTTGGGTATGGCGCCGAGAAATTCTGCGGCTTCGTCGATGGTGAGGTTCAAGACGTCGGCGATGCTCTTACCCTTGTAGAGAATCTCGAGGGTCTCGCGATTGTAGCGGGCGCCGTGACAGGTCTCGCAGGTGACGTAGACGTCGGGGAGGAAGTGCATCTCGATCTTGATGACGCCGTCGCCCTGACAGGCCTCGCAGCGGCCGCCCTTGACGTTGAAGGAGAAGCGGCCGGGCTCGTAGCCACGTGCGCGCGCCTCGGGGAGCTGCGCGAACAGGTCGCGGATAATCGCGAACACGCCGGTGTACGTCGAAGGGTTCGAGCGCGGCGTGCGCCCGATCGGAGATTGGTCGATGTCGATGACCTTATCGAGGTGCTCGTGGCCTTCGAGGGTGTCGAAGGGCGCGGGTTGGTCGCGGCCGAGGCCAAGCTCGCGCGCGAGGGCGACGCGCAACGTGTCGTTTACCAGGGTGCTCTTGCCGCTGCCGGAGACGCCCGTCACGCATACGAAGCAACCGAGCGGGATCTCGGCGTCAACGCCCTTGAGGTTGTTGCCGCGCGCGTTCTTCAAGACCAGGGCGTTGCCATTACCGCGACGGCGCTTGCTTGGGACGGCGACCCCTTTTCGGCCCGACAAGTAGTCACCCGTAAGCGACGTGGTGCAGGCGGCGATCTCTTTTGCGGTGCCTGCGAAGACGACATGGCCCCCGTGCACACCCGCCCCGGGCCCGATGTCGATGACATGATCGGCGGCGCGGATGGTGTCTTCGTCGTGCTCGACGACCAGCACCGTATTGCCGAGGTCACGGAGCTGCAGGAGCGTTCGCAAAAGGCGCTCGTTATCGCGTTGATGCAAGCCGATCGAGGGCTCGTCGAGCACGTAGACGACGCCTTGCAAGGCGCTGCCCACCTGAGTGGCAAGGCGGATGCGCTGTGCTTCGCCACCCGAGAGGGTCATGCTCGCGCGGTCGAGCGACAGATACTCGAGACCCACGGCCTGCATGAAGGACAGACGCGCCTTGATCTCCTTGGTGAGTGGCTTTGCGATCTCGGTGTTGCGGGCGTCGAGCTCGAGACCGTCAAAGAAGTCGATGGCGCGCGTGACCGACAGATTATTGGTCTTGTCGATCGACAGTCCGCCAACGCGGACCATGCGCGCTTCCTCTTTCATGCGCGTGCCTTCGCACGTCGGGCAAAGACGCTTGCTCATGAAGGCGTCGAGCTCTTCGCGCACGACGTCGGAGCCGGTCTCGGTGAGCTTGCGCATCAAGATGGGGATGACGCCTTGAAAGGCCTTGCTGAAGGTAAACTTCGAGGTGCTCTTTTTGCTTTCGTATTTGAAGGTGAGCTCGGTATCGCCGGTGCCGTAGAGCACCGCATCGCGGGCTTTCTTCGGCAGCTTCTTCCAGGGCGTCGTCAGCGCGAAACCGAAGTGCTTGGCGACCGCCTTGAGTTGTGGGCCGTAAAAGCCGCCGCGCTTTTCCCAGGGTTTGATGGCGCCCTCGTCGATCGACAGCGTCTCGTCGGGGACGATACGGTCGGGGTCGAGCTCGACTGTGTGGCCAAGGCCACCACAGGTCACACAGGCACCCTGAGGACTGTTGAACGAGAAGAGTTGCGGACTGAGTTCTGGCACGGCGATGCCGCAACACGTGGCGCGTTCGCTGAAACGGAGCTCTTCGCCGTCGACGATCTGGACGACGAGCGCGCCGTCGCCACGCTTGAGCGCAAGCTCGACCGAGTCGGTCAGGCGCGTTCGAAGGTCGGTGCGGATGACGAGGCGGTCGATGACGACCTCGATGGTTGCCTTCTTGAGCTTGGCCACTTCGGCCAGAGCCTCGTCGATTTCCTTGATGTGACCGTTGACGCGGACACGGACGAAACCGTCTCTGCGAAGCGAATCGAGGGCTTCGGCGAGCGGTGTGTCGTCATCGCGCACGAGCGACGTCAAGAGAGTCGCCTTGGTGCCAACCGGGAGCGCGAGCACGGCGTCGACCATCTGCTGAACGGTGTGCGAGACGATGCGCTTGCCGCACTTTGGGCAGTAGATTTCACCGATGCTCGCGTAGAGCACGCGCATGTAGTCGGAGATCTCGGTGAGCGTCCCAACCGTCGAGCGCGGATTGTGGCCGCTCGTCTTCTGCTCGATGGCAATGGCGGGCGACAAGCCTTCGATGGAGTCGACGTCGGGCTTTGCGTTTTGCTCGAGGAACTGCCGGGCATAAGCGGACAGCGACTCGACGTAGCGCCGCTGACCCTCGGCGTAGATGGTGTCGAAGGCGAGTGAGCTCTTCCCGCTGCCCGAAATTCCGGTGAGCACGACGAGCCGATCGCGCGGGATCGTCACGTTGATGTTCTTGAGGTTGTGCTCGCGGGCGCCGCGGACGGTGATGCGATCCATGAGAGGCCTTGGCTCTTACACCGGGACATCTGTTCAGGTCTACGGGTCACGGGCGAATGTGCCGCTAAGCCGAGATGGCGATGTTCAAGCACGCACAGCCCGTGAAGGAGGTGCCTGGCACCCCGCCCTCGGACGCGGTCATCGACGCGCTCGGGGCGATTTTGGGTGCCTTAGGCGACCATGCGCTAGCGCTGCCGGACCTCACCCAAGAGCAGATCCGGCAAACCTTCGATGCGTGGCGCCGGCACCTGCTGGTCGGCGCGCCGCACCCAACGAGCGCGCGGTTCGTTGGCCGCGATGTGGTCGGCGCGCGTCGCTTCGCGATTCAATACCGTGAAGACGAGATGCAGTTTCACGGCAAAGTCGGAACGGCGCTGCGTGATGCCTTGTGGCATCTCGTCTCACAGGTGAGCTCGTCTTTGGCGGCGGGCAGTGCCGAAGACGCTAAAGCGGAGGCTCAGCTCGCCGTGCTCAAGGCTGCGCTCGCCAAGGGCTCGGTCGAGGAGCTCAAGGTCGCGGCGCGTGCGACAGTCGAGGTCATCTCATCATCGCTCGCCGACCGCCGGTCGCGCACCGACGAGCAGCTTGCCTCGCTGCGCACGCACATCGCGACCATGCGCACCGAGCTCGACCAAGCGCGCAACGCCGCGCAGACCGACGGGCTCACCAAGCTCTACAACCGCGGCGCCTTTGACGGGCATATCGTGAGGGTCACGCAGCTGTCGTCGCTCGTCGCCGAACCGACAGCGTTGCTGCTCGTCGACATCGATCACTTCAAGCAGGTCAACGACAAACACGGCCACCAAAGCGGCGACCTCGTGTTGCGCCAGGTGGCCGATGCTTGCGTGCGCGCCTTCCCTCGCCAGCGCGACTTCGTTGCACGCTATGGCGGCGAAGAGCTCGTCATCGTTGCACACGACATCGACGCATCGCACCTGCCGAAGGTTGCCGGTCGCTTGCTCGCCGCGGTGCGTGACATCGCGACCGCGAGCCTCACCGGCGAGCCCATCGACGTCACGGTCTCGATTGGCGCCACCATGCTCGAAGAGGGCGACCAGGCATCGACGTGGATCCAGCGTGCCGACAAGGCGCTTTATCGCGCCAAACACGGTGGACGCGATCGCGCGGTGATCATTGCCGATGGGCGTGACGTGGTGGTCTGACGCCAAAGCGTCTCGTACGGGCGGCACCTTGTGCCAGAAGGGCATCGCCGTTCCGTTGACAGGGAAGTGAGCCGCGCCATTCACATATGGCCTCACTCTCTCGGACCAGGACGTGACCATGTGGTTTTCCGTCGAAGAGTACCTCGTCGAAGAACGAAAGACCCTAGTCGACTCCGCAAGCTGTAAATCGGGCCAAGCGGCGCTCCAGCTCTGGAGGCGCGACGTTCGCGTGTCCGTCTTTTTGTTTCCGCGCAAGATTGTGAGCTTGGTCTGCGCGGACTCCGGCAAGACCATCAAGGAGCGGGCCTGGGACGAACCAACGCGAAAAGCCGCTGAGCAGCTCAAACGCGAGCACAAGGCGCCGACGTGGGGCTACTGGGCGTTCGGGATCATCGCAGCAGTCGTGTTTACCGCGGTGCCCCTGGGATTCTATCTGGAGGTACGCGACAACCTGGGCCGTCCTACGTCGTTCGTGAGTCGCAGCAACTGGGAGAAACAGCAGGCGATCAAGTCGCTCGGCGCAGGCGATCTGATCGCGACGGCAACCAAGGTCTACAAAATCAAGGAAAAGGGCGCAGCGGACCTGACGCTCGTTGAAAGCACCCTCCCCATGAAGACCGAATACTATTTAGAGGGGTTTTCGAACGAGAGCTTTCCGGGTGAAACATTCACCGGTCAGCAACTCATCGTGAAGAAGTTCCTCATCGAGACCGGCAGGGTCGCATCGAACGACGACATCGTTAACGTCTTCGACCAATGACCAGCGTGCGCGACTGAACGGCCGCGTCGCGGAGAAACCAACATGGCGAGCGCGACGGTGGGTTAACTCAGGCAGCTTCGGAACGCGAGCCTGCAAGGCGTTCCGCCACCGACTTCAGGTCGTCTGGCCCCTGGAGCTCGGCACGAACCTCGAGGCGGGCCTGCTCAAGCTCCGCTTTGGCGGGCTCGCGCGCGCTCTTCCAGATGCGACCGCTCAAGGACGTGATGTAGCTGCCGGCCGCGATGACGGCAGCGCAGCCACCGATGACCCACCAGTGCGGTCCGCTACTTGCGGCAACTAGGCCAGTAATGACCCCGAAAGTGGCGGGCATGACGCCGATGGCCACCATGCGGTCGTGAACGGCGTCGATCGCCTCGAAACGCGCGCGCGCCAGCGCGACCTTGGGGTTCGCTTCGACGTAGTCATCGACGAGCTTGATGGCGAGAGCGTTGGTCGCGGGCGGTGCCTCCCTGCACGGGACGATTGCGTAGGCCTCCGGCGTGGCGAGGGCGGGCAAGGCGACGGGCTGGCGGACGACTGTTTCCATAGGCTGCGGGTATCGGCACGGTCGGTGCCCGGGTTCACTGCTCGGTCGTCGTGTCAGCCTGAGGATGCGTCAGCCAGTGTCAGGGCTTCACCCAAGCCCAAGTGAACGGTCGACGACTGACTGACGATACTCCGATGGGAACAAGCGCAACGACAAAGGGCCAAGACTGGTCAACGACGTGAGCTGCGAATGCCACTGCTGAAAGCTGGCCGACTCGCTCCGAGTTGGGAAGGGCGTACGTCCGACTCGGCCCCGCGTCCGCGCGAGCAAGGTGCGCTCCACGCGCGCGCTACGGCGCACATGTCGACGCCCACGCCGCCAAACCCGGTGGTGACCGACGTCGTTGGGACCGCCTGCCAAGCGCGCATCGTCCCGGCCTCGCTCCTGCTTCCCCCCTCAGCATGCCCTTTCACGCGAGCAACGCGCCAGCTCGCGGCTCTGTGGCAAGGGGTGATGGCAGCGCTCGGAGACGTCACGGATCGATTCGTGATGATCGCAACCTTGCCGGCGCACCAACTCGCGCACGCCCGAGCCGGGTGGCAGCTCGCCCGCGCAGATGAGAACGATCGACGCGTTCGGTTTGCGCGTTCGACCGGCGACGCCAAGCGAGCCGAGGCGCTGCGCTTACGCAACGAGCTGGCCGATGTCTTCGCCCCGCTTGCCGTCAATATCGCGAGCCGGGTCGAGCAACTGCTGGCGTCGCCCGCTATGGCAGAGCTGCAGGGGAGAGGAGCACAGCCGAGCGTTTGTGGCTTTGGGGCGCCGCGCATGGTCCGGTTTACGCAGCGCTTACGCTACGATCCGCGACTTCATGATCGCCTTACCCAGCAGCTCATCGTAAGGCAGGCCCCCCATCCCGATGTCGCGATCGTCGGGGGTGCGACTCAATTCCGCCAGTTCAATCGATCCTTCGATGAAGTCCTGCACACGGGGGTCAATCCTCTCGACCTCGGCGTCGTCATCGGAGACGGAGGCGTCTCATTGGCGGCGGCCATCGTGAGCGCGGGGCAGATCATGCGTGGGCTCGTGCTCGACGAGCTACTCCCTCGCGCCAACGCGCTGACCGATGAGCACGCCCAGCTCCTGCGCGACTTCACGATCCACGAAGGGGTCGCCAACACGTTGCTCGAAGGCGTCCAGGCGCTGGAAGCCTCCGTTGCGGTGCTCACTGCGCGTCATACCACCGGACTCGACTCTGACGCTCTGCTCGCGGCGATCGACAAGGAGGAGCTCATCGGCAAGCTTTCCGCGGGGCCACTGGCTTTCGTTGGCCCCATGAACACGTTTGGGATCGTTCCCAAGGAGACCGTATGCCTAGGCGCCGACGGTCGACTGCAGCTCGCACCGAGCTTGGTGACGCTCATGCGCCGCGCGCGAGGGGAAATGGTGATGAACTACCAGCACCTGCGCGCAAGCAATGTTGGCTGCCCGCTACTACGAACAAGCTCGGCCACCGACAAGACGCCTTACGTCGCTCAAGGCTCGCCAATGGGAGCACTCTCGCACGCGTTCGTCGCGCTCGTGCGACGGTGTCTCGCGTCACCGTCCGTGCCCAAGCCCGTCGGGCATTAGCCGCCCATGAGGCGCCCGCGGGCGCGCTCAATCTCGCGCTCGAGGCGTGGCTTCACGTCTTTCAAGAAGGGGTGCGTCTCGAGCAGGAGGGCGGAGAGCTCGCCGGCTTCGAAGTACTCCTGGAACACCTTCTGGCCCTTGGCGGCGGCCTCCCGCAGGGCTTGGATCTTGGGGCCGCGGACCACGACGGCTTCGTCGTTGGCGGCGATCAGGGCGTTGGTCGCGGCGGGCACCTGGAGCATGCCGTCCACCAGGATATGCAAGCTGCCGGCGAAGGCGAACTGCGACTTCTTCATGGTCGCCTCGGCTGAGGCCAACGCGTCGCGCATGTAGTGCTGCACGAGCTCGTTGCGACGCCCATCGGCGAGAAACTCGTAGCGGGCGCCGCGCGCGAACTCTTGGGGGGCGCGTTGCCGTAGCTCGACCATGGCCTCGGCTGCGTTGGTGATCTCGCTCTTCCAGGCGACCGCGAGGCTGTACTCCCAGGTGTAGGCTTCTTGTTCGTAAGCGCGCCGCCAATGCAGTGCCTCGAGGGCGTCGGCAGAGACCTGGCCATCTTTGATCTTGGTGCGGTGGTTGCCCGGGTCGAGCGCGGGGTGTGACTGGTACTGCGCGGCATGGATGGCTTCGTGGCCAATGGTCATGGCCACGATGCCCAAGAGCCCCGGCAGGAGCCGTGACACCTGGACGCCGTGGTAGAGCGGCTGGCCGCCACGCTTGGTGGTCTCGAGGGTCACGACGAGGTCGCAGAGCTGCGCGAACTTGCGCGTGAGGTTCAGCTTGATACCGGAGGGGTTGTTACCCGCCTCGTAGTAGAGCTTGGCGCCAGCGGCCGTGGCATCGTAATCGTCGTCGTCCTGGGGCCCATAGCCCATGAACACCGTGGTGTCGGTGCCGCGACCCGCGAGCTGCGCGTGCTGCAGCATGATGGGCACATCACGCGCCGTCCGCCGTAGCGGAATGGACGGGAGGTTCTCGTCGAGGCCCAGCACCACAGAGTCACGCACTACGGTTTCGGGCAAAACGCCGACCACGCGCGCGCGCATGGTCTTCACATTCTCGACGTCACGCGAAAGGATGGCGGCGCCCTTGCCACGCATCTCCGCGTTGGTAAAGACGGGCCCAAAGGTTGCGCCGAGGGCTAGCAGCGCAATCAGATTGACCATCAGGCGGCGCGCTTCGCGTTGCGCAGCCCTTCGATGAGCTGCTCGATGCCAGCGGCGATCTTGTCGGGCGTTGGCGCGAAGGTAACGCGGATGTAGCCTTTAGCGGACGGGCCGAACGCTTCGCCGGGTACGATGATCACCTTGCCATTCTTGGCGAGGTCGAAGGCCAGCTCTTTGGTGTCGACACCAAAGGCGCGGGCGTCGGCGAAGACATAGAAGGCGCCTTCGCTCGGGTGGAACTTGAGCTTCGGCTCCTTGGCAAGCGCGGTCTCGGCCGCGCGGGCGCGCTCCATGTAAAGGGCGTTGATCTCCTTGGCGTAGTTGGTCTTGCGCAGATCGAGACAAGCCTTGGTAGCCTCTTGCGACGGTGTCGGCGCGGTCGTGCACACCGCTTGATGGATGGCGATGAGCTTGCCCTCGAGCTCGACCGGGGCCTGGAGCCAGCCGACGCGCAATCCGGTGCAGGCATAGCTCTTCGAGATGGCGTCGATGGTCATGACGTTGTCGCCCATGGTGTAGAGCGGTCGGTGGTGCTCGACGAACGCGATGTCGCGATAGAGGCAATCGTCGATCACCCAGACGTTCTTCTTGGCTGCGCCCTCGACGAGGCGCTGCATGTCTTTGTCCGCTCCAGCGAACCGGCCGGTCGGGTTCGAAGGCGAGGTGACGATGACGACCCGGGTCTTATCGGTGATCTGCGCAAGCAGTGCGTCGACGTCGATACGGAAGTCGGGGGTCAACATGTACGGCTTGTGCTGGACGCCGAGCAGGGTGCTGATGCTGCGGTACGCCGGGTAGCCTGGCTCGGGACCGAGGAGCTCGTCGCCCGGATCGCACAACGCCATCAGCGCGGTGAACATGGCCTCTTCGCTGCCGATCGTGATGAGCACCGACTCCATCGGTGCGCCGTTGAAGAGCTCGGCGCCAATGCGGGAGCGCAGCTCGGCGTCACCGGCGTTCGGGGTGTAGGCCGCCTTGTTGTCCTTGGCGGCCTTGGCAAGACGCTCCATGACCGAGGGGTGCGGGTCGATGGCCGGTTGGCCGAGGCCAAGGTTGATGGTGCCCTTGGCGGCCGCGTCGGCAACCTGGCGAATGAGGCTCTTGTTGAGAGTAGCGCAGCGCTTGGCAATTGGAGGAGTCATGGACGCGATCTTACAACAAAAAGCGTCGCCGTTGGCCAGCCCTGCTCAGGGGCCCGTCACGGGTCGGCCCGGGTGAGCACGACCCCATTGCTGGTGTAGTCGATGACGAAGCGCTGACCCTCGAAGACCACCGCGGCGCCGTCGGCGAGACCATCGAACGTCCCGGTGAGCGCGCCGGTGCACTGCACGATCGTGAACGTGTTGCCGAGCGCGGCGGTGAAGCCCATGTCGACGGTGAGGGTCGCACCCCCAAGAACGATGTCGCCGTTGGCAGCGAGCCGGTCGTAACCGGTACTGGAAACGACTCCGTTGATCTTGATGGCAAGGGTCGAGCCGGACGCGAGCGTGATATTTCCGGATGCCGTCAAGATCGCGGTGCTTGGCACTCCCGGCACGACCCGGCCACCCGGCGCCACCGTGATGGGGCCCGGGTTTCCGCTGCCGGCGAGCGTCGCGCCCGCAGAAACGGCCACCGCCGTCGCACCATAGCTGCCGTTGATGAGGACACTGCCCTGCTCGATAAGCAGCGGGCCGGTGTGCGCGACACCGTTGCCAGTGAAGGCGACAACACCCGAGCCTCGCTTGGTGATCGTCCCAGGTCCGGACATCGCACCCTCGTGCGTCGAGTCGATAGCGTCCGCGCCGACGGTGAGCGGGCCCGCAAGATCGACGTCGCAGTCGCCGTCGAGCGACGCGAGGGTCTCTCCAGCGGCGTCAACCAGCACATCGCTCGCGTTACACGTGAAGAGGCTGCTGTCGGGCACCGCAGCGCCGCCAACCAGCGAAAGTGTCCCCGCCGCGACGTGCGTGTCCCCGCGGTACGTGTTGACTCCCGAGAGAATAAGGGTGCCGTTTCCGGCCTTGGTGATGCTGCCGAAGCCCTCGATGGCGCCGGAGACGGTCAACCCACCAACGCCCGTGCCCGCGTGCGCAACCGTGAAGGTCACGGGGCGAGATTGGAGCACCAAGGGGAGCTCGATGCGCGTCACCGTCGCGTCCTGGCTGTTCGCGAGCACGGCGTCGAGCAGGGCCATCTTCTTGCCAAACAGCTCGATGCCCGGCTGGAGGGTGAGCAGCGCGAACGTGCTGACCAGCGGGAAGTCGTTCTCGAGCCGCTGCTGCGCCGCGTTCTGAGGGAAGATGAGCCCGTCGCCCTCGAGTGGAACCGTGCCATCGTCCCAGTTGTCGGGGTTGGACAACCTGTTGTTGGCACCGCGGCCGGTGAACAACACGTTTCGGCCGAAGCCCACGACCGGCGATTTGCAGATGGGCTGTGTCGATAGGAACTCGGCCGGCTCGAGCACCTCGCTGCCGTCGGTGTCTTTGCCAACGTGCAAGATGGTGCCGCCCCAAGCGCAGCGATCGGTGTCGGCCTCTTGGGTCGCGACGAGCCAGAGATCGCTTGGGTCACCGTCAGCGCCGTCGCAGACGTCGGAGCTCGAGGCGACCTCGCTCGCGTCGAGCGTACCGTTGCGGTTGCTGTCGGGACCGACCTGGACAGTGGTGCCACCGCTCGGACAATCGGCTGACGCCGCGGGCACAGCGGCAGTGAGCCAGCTGACGCCGTCTTCGCCGTCAGTACCGTCTTCGCCTCCGCACGCGACCACCAAAGCGAACATCAGTGCGACACTGACGACTCTCGACGACATGGCGCCTCCGGGTTGCAGAGGCGAGCATGCCACGGGTTTCAGGGCTTCGCGAGCGCAACGAAAATGGTTACGCCCTGCCGCTCGATCTGGAAGCGTAGCGGCGTACCGCTCTTGACTGCCTTGACCGTGGCGATCACGTCGCGGGCATTGCTTACGGCTTTGCCCTGGACGTTGACGATGACATCACCGCGCTGAAAACCAGCGCGTGCCGCGACGCTACCTGCCGCGATATCTTGGACCACTGCGCCCTGGGCGGCTTTCGCTTTGAGCTGGTCGCGCAGGCCGGCGGTGAGATCGACAACAGAGAGGCCGACGCTGCCTGCGGACTCGCCGCTGTCTTGGCTTTCGTCGTTGCCTTGCGCCTTGGCGCGCGCCGCGTCTTCGGGGAACGCCTCGAGCTTCACTGACAGCACCTTGCGCTCATTGCCGCGCCAGATGACCACCGGTACGCTTTTGCCGACACCCGCCATGCTCGCGTAGAGCGGTAGGTCGCTCGAGCGGACGAGCTTCTTGCCATCGAACTCGAGGATGACATCGCCTTGGTGCAGACCCGCGGCGGCCCCCGGCCCGCGCTCGACGACCTCGGCCACCAAGACGCCCTGCTCGTCTTTCATGCCGAAGCTCTCTGCGAGGTCGCGCGTGAGCGGTTGGATGCGCACGCCTATCCAGCTGCGCGTAAAGCGGCCCTCACGAAGCTGCGGCAACATGCCCTTCACCATATTGATGGGGATGGCGAAGCCGATGCCCTGGCCCTGCGCGTTGATGGCCGAGTTGATGCCGATGACTTCACCGCGCATGTTGATGAGCGGCCCGCCCGAGTTGCCCGGGTTGATAGAAGCGTCGGTCTGCAAGAAATCGTAGAGCCCTGTCCGCCCTGACGGAGCGACATCGCGACGCTGTTTCGCGCTGATGATGCCGACAGACACGGAGTGCTCGAGCCCAAATGGGTTACCGATGGCGAGCACCCAGTCACCGATGCGGACCGCCTCGGAGTCGCCGAGGACCATTGGGGTGGCGGTGGGTGGCTCGACCGTCTTCACCAACGCGACGTCGTATTCGGGTGCCGTACCGACCAGCGTCGCTTTCATGGTGCGCTCGACGCCGTCCGCTGTCGCGAACGTGACCTCGATGTTCGTCGCGTCTTCGACCACGTGGTTGTTGGTGAGGATGAGGCCCGATTGGTCGATGAGAAAGCCGGAGCCGAGCCCGCGACCACGTGGCTCAGCCTCTGGTAAGCCGCGACCGAAGCCACGGAAGAAATCGAACGGGTCTTGCCCTTGCGCCTGACCCTGCGTGCGACGGGCGCCGACCTCGACCTGGATGCTCACCACCGACGGCACCAGCTTCTCGGCGAGGTCAGCGAGCTGCGGCAGGGTCTGCGCCGTGGTCTGAGAGCTCACCGGGGCCTCTCGCGGGGCCTGCGGTTGGCCGGTGGGAGGCGTTGGTAGCTCCGGGGTGGGGAGGGGCGTCCCGGGAGGCGCTTCCGGGGGCCGTGGCGTCGTGGCAGTGGAATCTTGCACGCGCTCGCAACCAAAAACGAGCAGTAGAGCGAAGGTAGAGAATAGGCGTCGCATGACTTTGGCTCTCGTAGACGGGCTGAATGCCGCGAGACAAGATAAGTCGCCGCTTTTCAGCACCAAGACCCGCCGACTGCCGATAACCCGAGAGACGATAAACGCGTCAAGCGCTCTTCTGCCCTGAAGATCGCTCGAACCTCGAGGGTTGAGCTGATGGACGTCTCTCGTATCGATTCGGTTCAGAGCTACGGTCAGACCCACCAAACCACGGAGCAGGCCAAGAAGCGCTTGACTCTGCACGAGTCGAGCAGCTTCGCGAAGGGCACGTCGGGAATCGACCTTACCGCCATCAAAAATCCGGTCGACGCGGTCAACAACACCCAAGAAGGCCGCATCCTGCAAACGCGTGACGGCAACGAAATCGAGATTCCGACCCTCGACGCCGAGACGCGCGCCAAGGTGAACGCACTCAACGCCAAGGTCAGCGAGGCTGGCCGCCAGCGCCTGCATATGGTTGGCCTCGAGGTCGGCCGTGCAGCATTCGCGTACGTCGCAGCCAATCGCGCGATGGCCAAGGGCGAGCCGACCGGCCGCGCCCAGCTCGAAGCCGCGACCTCCGCTCTCTACAGCGCCGCGCAGGCAAACCTCGCCGCGGTCTCCAACGAAATCTACTACAAGCCTCCGAGCGCGTTATCGCAGGGGCAGTTCAACGACGCGATGACCGACGCGATGACGAACGGCATGGCGGGTGTCGAGAACGATCTCAACGCCACGATGGAGCGCTTCGCCAAGAAGGCGCAGATGGCCGAGACGATCGACACCGATGCCGCCGAGCTCGCCGACATGCTCGCCGACTGGCCCGAGGGCGGCTCGCAGTTCTTCACCTGGCACGAAGCGGTCAAAGACGAAAACGGCAACTACAGCATCGTCGAAAAGAGCGGCACGCTTTCGAAAGAGCAGGCCGAAGACCTCAAGAACAAGCTCAACGCCGATTCGAAGGGTTTGAACAGCATGAGCGCCATCGAGATGCAGATGCTGCAGGTCCAGGTTCAGGACTATCAGCAGGCGATGACGACGCTCAGTAACGTCATGAAGGCTTACGACGACAACCTGAAGGGGATCATCCAGAACGTGAAGGCGTAGCTCCGCAGCCAAGGACGCTCACGCGTTGCACGGTGCTGGCTGTCCTACCGCACGGCCATGTCCCGCCCGAACCGACTCTTGTACGCCTCGCGCAGGGCCGTCAGGGCGTTGCCGTTCTTGTCGTACATGTAGAGCTTGGCGAGGTCGGTCCAAGCGGTCTCGAGGTCGGGGTCGAGCTCGACGGCGCGGAGAAGGTGTTGGACGGCGGCGTTGGTGTTGCCGGCGCGAGCGTCCATGAAGCCGAGGAGCTGGTGCGCGCGAACGAGCTCGTCGAAGGTCGCAAGAGCGCGGGTGCATTGCTCGCGCGCCTCCTTCTGGTGGCCTTGTCGAGCCTCGAGCTCGCAGCCGATGACTAGAAGGCCAGGCGCGTTCGGGAACTTGGAGAGGTTGCGGCTCAGGAGGGCGCGGACTTCGCGCAAGTGGCCGACCGCGAGGCCTTCGCGTGCATCGCGCAGGAGCGCGGCATATTCGCAATCGTTGCTGACGCTGACGCCGACGTCTTGGTTTGGTGGGAGCCCCTGTTGCCGTCGCGCCGCGAGGCTCCACGTCGCGATCGCGGAGGCGCCCTCGCCGCCAGCGAGCTTGCCTGCTCTCTCTGCGGAGACCACGCAACCCAGCTGGGCATAGATGGAGGCGATGTTGGTCCAAGCGGTACGCGCGTCTTCGGCGACCTTGGGGTCGACCGGTTGAGCGGGCGGCCCGCCCTTCACGACCGCAGGAGATGGTGAAGTCACCGATGACGACGCCTCTGCGGAGAGCTTCTTGTCGACAACGCGCGCCTGCTGCAGCGCCGACGCCGTGTTGCCTGCCAGAGCATCGAGGCGCGCGAGAAACACCTCACTCGTCACGAGGTCGCTCGCGTCGGCGGCCCGAGCGCAGAGCTCACGCTCCTCGGCGAATCCCTTGGCGCGGCTCGGGTGCTCCGCTGGAGCCCCGATCGCAAGCGATGCGCGCACGTTACAGCCGAAGTCGAGCAAGCGGTCGTTGTCCGGATGCTTCTCGATCATGACGTTCGCTAGCGTCCATGCTTCTTTCAGACGGCCCGAGTTCGCATAGGTCTCGGCGTGGGTGAACGTCTCCTTCGTGAGGTTGTCGAACTCGCGCTTCCTGCTCTTGGCGACTCCCGCTTGTTTGCTCTTCCATGGGTGCTCGATAGCGTCGCGAACACGCACGAAGTCGGCCGCGTCTGCTGCCGCTGCGTCATGAATGAGCAGCACGTTTAGCTTGCCGTGCCAGCCCGCGACTGCGCCGCTGTCGAACAGCTGGTCGCGATAGGACAAGCCGAGCGCGAAGATGCGCGTCGCGAGGGCACCAAGGTCGCGTGTCTCGCGATCGTAGGTGACAGCCATGACGGACAAGGGGTCGCGCGTGTGCGGGGCTCCGAGGGTGTGGCCTAAGTGATGCAAAAACATCACCAGCTCTTTGTGCGCGCGTCGTTGTCGGTACATGTCGCCCCGCTCGAACTCCGCGATGCCCTCGAGCTGTGAGCCCATGGCGGCGAACTCCGCCGGGTCATTGATGCCGCGCAGGACGATATGGCGGCCGAGGGTCATCGACGCACCCATGGCGTGCATGTCGCTCGTTACCTCGCGGGAGGCGCCCACCAAGCCAACGATCCAACCGGTGTCTTCACCCGCATCGACGGTCTGCAGCTCGGCGAGCGCCGCTTGCAGATCGTCTCCAGCGCTGCGTTCCCAGACGCGGGTGTTACTCACCTCGAGGCGAACGGCGAACTTGGGAGCAAGAAGACGGTTCACCTGCTCGACCAGCTCGCGCACGTGGAGGTCCCACGACGGGTCACGGGTACGATGGCTCGCGTCGGCATAAACGCGGAGCTTCAAGATCTGACGCACCGCGGCCGTCGGAGCTGTCCCCTCCATGGTGGCAGGAGCGACCTCTTTAGCCAGCCGAGCCTCCCGCTCGGCAGGCGAAGGCCAGCATCCGGTGGCAGCCGACGCGGCGAGAAAGAGGGCTAGGCGGTGGCGCGCCATGGCGGCTTACCATAGGCGTTCGCCGACTCGCAGGCGAGTGTTAGCGGAGCCTTGCGCGCGTGCTAGAGTCTTTCGCGTGACCATCAAGAAGACCGTCATTGGTCGCGGCCTGCCCCGGATCCACCCGGGGCTCGAGCAGAAGCTCCGGGAGGCCGAAGACGCCGAAAAGAAGGGCAAGCGCGTCCGCACCTACGACGGAGCGCAGCGGGTCACGCGGCCGTCCCTCGATGCGTCGACCGAAGAACGCGCCTGGCAAGCGCGCACCATTGGTCTCATCGACCCGCAATACAAGCTCGAGGGCGACGCCATGCAGCCGCTCGCCGAGCAGGCCGCCTTCCGCCCCGGCCAGGACCTCGACAAGATCTGGGATGAGCTCGCCGAGGCCGAGAAGGTCCGCGCCGGCGCCACCGAGCGCTTCCGCCTCGAGCTGGACTCGGTGCTCAGGCGCGCTGGTAAGGAGTACAAGGAGCCACACCGTATCGGTGGCCGCCTCGACGCACGCAACCTGAGCCGCAGCGCCGAGAACGTCGCTGCGTTGGTGGCGACCTTCTCGGATATCCTGGCTCCCGACAGCTATAGTCTTCTATTGCGGTTCGTCGACGAGACGCGCGCCGTGCTCGACACCGCCATGCGCCAACAAGCCGTGATGGGCGTCGACGCGGTCTTCTCCTACGAGCTGCTGCGCGACCTCGTGCGCAAGCTCGTCTATCAGGAGCTCGTATCGCGACGTCGTGGGATGGGCGATCGCGGCATCCGGCGCATCATCGCCAACATTCAGCTCGGCGAGTCACTCTACTCCCAGCTCATCCCTCAGGGACTCGCCACGGTCCGCCATCGCGTCATGATGCGCATCATCCATGTGCACCAAGACCTCGGGCACACCGCCTACGCCGCCCGCGTCAGTTTCCGCGGTGGCCGCCTGCATCGTGCTTACGGCGCGCGTATCTTCACCGACGAGACCAACAGACTACGCCCACTTCTCACGCCCGCCGAGCTCGACTTGGTACGCTCCGCGGTGGCGACTCACTCGTCCGAAGAGCTGCCGTTCGCGCAAGAGATGGTGCTCGCGCTGGTTCGCGTCGCCGATCACTTGGCGCCGTTCGCGCCCCACCGTGTGTACAAGCACCTCGAGGGCATCGCCGGAGTCACCGACTACCTCGACGACATGCTCGCCCGTGCGCGCGCCGGCGACGGTACCCGCTACGCGGCGATTCGTTCGTCACTGCGTCGCTATCTCGCCGAGCACACCGAGCTCCCGGAGGCCCTGCGCGATGACATCATCGCGGACTTCCGACCCATCGACCGTGGCGCGGACTTCATCGAGATCGGCCCGATGGCAGGCGAGGTCAGCGGGATCAGTATCGAGCCACGCGCGAACGGCATGGCCGGACGAGTGCATGCGCAGGTCACCTACGACGCGTTTTCGCACCGCTATCAGGGGCTGTTCGACCACCAGCAAGATCAGCTGGCCCGGCTCGCACGCACGACACGGGTCGACCTTGCGACCGCTCGTGAGCGTGTGCGGTTTGCCGTGAGCGGCTACGGCGCCCTCGAGCTCGAGTTCATCATGCCGCCCGAACCCGCCGTCAGTGGCGCGGCCTGACATGTAGGCGCGCCTGGGCCTGACGTAGATTGTCGGTGGCAGCGCGAAACAGCCGAATTTCGCCTGGGCCGGCGGCACCAGTGACCACAGACGCCTCCACCAGGGAGCGCCGTATTGGTCCTGCGAGGGTTTCTAGAGCGGTCAAGCGGCAGCCGACCGCGTGGCACAGGCCTTGAAATAGATGGGAGTCGAGGGCGGCAACGCCCTGGTTCGACCCTTCTTTTCTCTGCATGTGTCGCCTCGCGCGACTCCCAAGTTTCCGTCGGGCCAACCCGACACCCTCCTGCCTCTGCCTGATGAGCGGCGCCCGGAACCAAAGCCGGGCGCCGCCTCCCCCTTTTCTTCGGGCTCGGTCAGGCTGGGTCGCGCGCTGTGCTGGGGCGCTTTGCGCAGAGCTCCGCCGCGAGTCGAAGGGCCGAGAGCATGCCCGTCGGCCGCGCCGTATCCTGGCCGGCGATGTCGTACGCGGTGCCATGGTCGGGAGACGTGCGCGGATGCGTAAGGCCCAGCGTCACGTTGACGGCATCGCCGAAGCCCAGCAGCTTCACCGGAATGAGCGCTTGGTCGTGATAGAGCGCGACCACGCCGTCGAACTCGCCGTCCACGGCTCGGCGAAAAAGAGTGTCGGCGGGATACGGTCCGCTCAAGCGAACACCTACGGCCTGGGCATCGACGACCGCAGGCGCGAGGATGCGCTGCTCGTCATCGCCGAGAAGACCGTCTTCGCCTGCATGAGGGTTCAAGGCAGCGAGCGCGAGGTTCGGCCTCACGATACCGAGCTGGACGCGCAAGGACGCAGAGAAGAGACGGGCGACCTCGACGATCCGAGCGCTGGTAAGCTGTCGAATCGCCTGCGCGAGCGGCACATGAACGGTCGCGAGCACGGTCCGCAGTTGCGGCGAGAAGAACGCCATGGCGGTCGGCCCGGTTCCCATCTCACGCGTCAGAATTTCGGTGTGGCCACGATCGGCGCTGCCAGCCAGCGCCAGCGCGTGCTTCGAGATGGGCGCCGTAACCAGCGCGTCGGCCTGCCCGCTCTTGCACAGCGCGATACCAGCCGCGAGCGTATCGAGCGCGGAGCGGCCGCTTGCGGCGCTCGCCTTTCCAACGACGCCCTCGAACGCGGGGGTCACGTGCGCGCGCTTGCGCAGGCGCGTCGCCATGGGGCTCACGATGTTCTCGGGGCCAACGATGACGATGCCTACCCCGGGAGGAAGGCTAGCGATGGCTTTTTCGGTCACCTCGGGTCCGATGCCCGCAGGGTCGCCGATCGTGACCGCTAAAACAGTCATCTGTTGCCCACCCGACTCTAAATACGGACGTCGATGAAGGCCTTGGCGCGCAGCTCTTGCATCCAGGCTCCCATCTGGCGCTCCATCTCTTCCTGGTAGATCTCGTTGCGGAACGGATTGAGCGCATCACCACTGCAGTCGACGGGCGCCTCTTCGGCGACGTTGGTCTCTTTGCCGGCGAGCTTGATGACGTGAAACCCGAACGGCGTCTTTACGACGCTCGAGACTTCGTTGGACTTGAGCGCGAACGTCGCCTTCTCGAATTCCTCGACCATTTCGCCGCGAGCAAAGCAGATGCGTCCGTCGGGAGACGCTTTGTCGTCGGAATACTTCGCGGCGTAGGCTTTGAAGTCCGCGCCATGGGAAAGCTCGGCTTGGAGCTGCATGGCCTTTGCGTACAAGCGCTCGGTCTCGGCGGCACCAGCGCCGTCGGGGATGCGCAGGAGCACGTGCATCGCGCAGATCTTCTTGTCGTCGCCGATGCGCCCCCGCTCTTCGCAGCGTCGCACGACCTCGGCCTCTTTCACTTGGACGCGACCCTGCACCTTGAACTGGACCAGACGCGCGCGCTCGATCTGGTCACGCAGCTTCTTGCGGTATTCGGACCATGTCATGCCCTGGCTATAGAGGGCCGCCTGGAGCTGGTCTTCGGTGATGTTGTTCATGCGCAAGACTTCTTGTACCGCGCGGTCAACGTCTTGCTCGGTGACACCGAGCCGCTCTTTGTTGGTGCCGAGCTCGTGCGAGACGATGCGCTCATCGATCTCGAGGTTGAGCACCTGCTTCAAGATCGCCAGACGCTTCTTGTCGCGCTCGCCGGGGTCAGCGACAGCCTCGAGCTGGCTCATGTATGGCTGCGCCTTCTTCTCGAGCTCCCGGATGGTGATGACCTCGTCTTCGATGACGCAGGCGATGCGATCAACGCCTGTACGGGGGCCCTTGGGGGTCGTCCGCTGCATGGGAGCGAGCTTTGGCGGCGGCTTGCGACGCTTGTCGTCTTTGTCTTGGTTGGGGAAGGTGTTGTTGTTGCGACCACCCATGCCGCCGAAACCACCTCGGCCGCCCATTCCACCCATGCCGCCACCATATTGGGCATGAGCATTGTCCGCGATAGCGAGTACGGCGAGCGCCGTGAAGATAAACGTCTTAAATGACACGGGACAGCTGCTCCTCACGCACGACGATCTGCGACTTGCTTCGCAGCTCCGCGACCTTGGCCGCTTGTGACTCGCGTTCCTTGTCCTTGCGGAGCCGCGCTTCGACGTCATCACGTACCACCTCGATGGGACGCGGCGACGCCAGGCGATGTTCAAGCACTTTGAACACGTGAAAGCCATATTCGCTAGGGATCACGGCGCTCACCTGGTTCACGGGCAAGTTGAAACACGCTTCGTCGATGACCTTGGGCATCTCGCCACGGGCAAAGAAACCCAGATCGCCACCGTTTTTGGCCTCGGGGCTTATCGACTCGCGCATCGCGATCTCTTCGAACGCCTTGCCAGCGCGCAGTTCTTGGAGGACGCGTTTTCCGTCTTCTTCGGTCTTCACGATGATCTGCCGGGCACGCACCTGCTCGGGGGCCACATTCAAGGCGGGATGCTTCGACAGATAGCCTTCAATCTCGGCGTCGGTCACGGCGACGCGCGAATACACGTGGTCATGGAAGTATTTGCGAATGACCAACAGCTCGCGAACCTCGGCCTTGAGCTCGGCCGGCGTCATATCTTTTTTCGTGAGCATCTGGTCGAACTCGTCGTCCCGCCAGCCCTGGCGCAGGTTCTCGTAGGCACGCTCGACTTCGTCGGTGCCGACGATGACATTTTCGGCCTCGGCGGCGCGCATCAACAAGCGCCGATCGATGAGCATATCGAGGATGGCTCGCTTCTGCGCATCGTCGGACGTCTGCGATGGCAGACCCGCCTCGTCGTCGTCGCTACCGCCGTGGAATCGCTTGAGCTCGCGCTCGAGCTCGTCGACGTAGATGGGCGAGCCCGAAACGGTGGCGAGGACCTCACGTCGCTCTTCCGTGTTTTCGTTTTTGCACGCCGAGGCCGCGAGCAGGGCCACGAGCACGAAACGTTTCATGGAGTTGGCTCCTGCGCTGCCTCGATGCTGCGCTGCAACCCCTCGACCACGAGGGCGAGCTTGTCGTCGTAAATGGCGATGGGATAACGAGCGCGAAGCTCGACGAGATACTTGTCGAAGGCAAGTGACCGCTGATTCTTGAGGAGCTTCTCGCGAATTTCGTCACGTACTTCGTCGATGGGGCGCGCGAGGGCTTCGCGCACCGCAACCACCCGCACGACGTGCCATCCCTTGGTGCTCTGAACAGGATGGGCCGCCATCTCGTTGGTGCCTAGGCCAAAGACGTCGTTCGCGAAGGAAACGCCGAGCTCGCTCGCCAGCTCTTGCTTGGTCTTGAAGAGAAGCTCGCCGCCGCGGTCCCTCGATTCGGAGGCGGTAGAAAAGCGCTGCGCCATCGTCTTGAAGAGCGCGCGGTTGTCGGTTTTGGCGGCAAGCTCGGTAATGAGCGCCGCGGCGGTCGCCTGGCCCTTGTCGTCGGGCGACAGCTGGATGTGCGCGATGCGTCGCATCTCCGGCTGCATGTATTGGTCGCGATTGCGATCGTAGTACGCTTGCATCTCCTTCTCGGAGACCACGACGCCCTCTTCGTTGAAGGTGGCCTCACCAAGGTCGCGCTCGAGAAGCTTGCGCACCATGACCTTGCGCGCGGCGGCGATGACTTCCGGGTCGTGGTCGAGGCCACGCTCGAGAGCAGCCTGAGCGAGAAGCTCGAGGCGCACCTGGTCTTCGACGAACTGCTTCACCTCGCCCACGTCTTTGTAGCGACGTGGCGCAGCCTGACCCTGGGCGCGGATGGCTTCGATGATTTGATCGCGGGTGATCGGCGTGATGCCGACCTTGGCAACGGCTGGACCGTCATGCACGGCGGGCTGCAGGCAGCGACCGCTGCTGCCTGAGCGACCTTCTGGCGGCGTGCAGGCCACCACCGCAAGGCATAGAAGTGAGGCAAAGACGCGGCCGTCGTGCATCGGTGCCAGGTGGGTAGCACCCGGGACCCAACAGGGCAACCAACCGGGCCGTGCCGCGCTTTACGGAGCCGGGAGCGCCGCCGGAGCAGGCTGACGCACGAGATACTCGCGAATCGACTGCTTGGCGTGCGTGACGGCCTCGAACGGCTCTTGGCCCTGCGGCCAGACCAGCTCGAGTACGTCGAGGGCGCGCCGGGCGGCGTCGGGGTTCGGCAGCACCCCTGGCGCGGCGTCGTCCTGAACAGCGTCAGCGGTTTGCAACAAGCGACGGTAGGTGGCGCGCTCTGCCTCGGGTCGCGAGGTCTCAGCGGCGCGGCGTTCGAGCTCGCCGCGGAAGGCGGCGGGGTTGATCATGTACGGGAAGGCGAAGGTACGCGCGGGGTCGGCGAAGACGCGGCGGCGGAACTCCGGATCCATGGTGATCTCGCCGTTGCGATCGGCCTCCTGCATCGCGGCGTAGAGCCCGATGAGGATGGAGTCGCCGCAGTGACCGAACACGCCGTAGCCGTCAGCCCGCAGGCGCTGCGCCGTGGCGGTCGTCGAAATGGTGTCGGCATAGAGACCAGCGTCGATGATGGTGCGCAAGGCGGACGCGCCCCGCACGGTCACGTAGTCGCGACCGTTGGTCCACGCCGAGTCGCGCTCGACGCTGCCCGGGAAGAAGCCGATGTTGTTGATGCCCTGGAACCAGGCCGCTCCGCCGGTGACGCGCGGGCCCGGTGCCGCCGGATCTGCGGGCGGACGCACGCTGACGTTGAGCTCGAAGTGCACCCACGGGACCAGCGCCTGACGGCCGTCGCTGCCAGTAATACCGATGGTCGAGAACGTCGGGACCGCGAGCTTGGTGAACGAACCGTCGGCATTGCGGACCGAGAGGTCGGGCAAGTCGGCCCCCTGCATGCGCAGGCGCACCTCGAGCTGATGACCGCTGGCCTCGAGATCGGTGAGGAACGAGGCGAGCGTGGTGTACGTCTTGTCGCCAAAGCGGACGCTGAAGCGCTCGCTCGGATTGGCGATATGCTCGTTCGACGCCAAGCGATCGAGCACCTCGGACCACAGCCGATTCTGGCGCTCGGCGGTGAGATCACCCGTCGCGGGCAGCTCGCCATAATAGAGAGGGCCAGCGACCTGGCGCGGATTCACGCGGTTCGTGCGGATGGTCGACAGGTCGAACGTGTTGAGATCGACGTGGCGCTCGAGCTGATGGTCACGCTGGGTGCCGCCGACCTGACCGGCCTGGTAGGCGCGATTCAGATGCTGGAAGCCCGTGCGAACCTCGTCCGGCCCCCACGCGAAAACGCGCATGAAAAGCTCGGGGCGATTGAGCAAGCTGCGCACCAAAGCTTGCGCGATGCTCTCCGGTAGCGCGCCAACCTGCTGACGCACGAGCTGGGTGAGCCCGCGCTGGAGCTCTGGGTCTTGCTGTGCCCGGCGGAACATCTCGGGATAGCTGAGCGTGTCGTTGTAGCGTGAGGTGTCGAGACGCATCGCGGTCGAGAAATCCGTAAAGCCCGGCGGCGGGTGGAGCGCACGCTCGCGCAACATCCCCAAGAGCTCACCCTTGGCGCTGGGGGCAGGCTCGGGCACCCAAGCAGGGGCTGCGAAGAGGAAGCCCACGGCATCCGCCCAAAGCGCTGCGGCACCGCCAACGATGCCCGTCGCGAGCGCGCCGGTGCGGTACGCCGGACCGCCGAGCGCCCACATGTCGCGAACGACACCGTAGTTTGCACGGCTCCAGCCGCCGACACGCGAGAACGGCGAGTACCAACGCGAACCACCTGCACTTGGAGCGGCTGGCTCAGGCGCGGTCGGCGCCCTGGCGGGGACGGAGGCAGGACGCACCGCCGGAAGGGACGGTGTGACTTCGGCGATCGTGATGATGGGGCGCGTTGCCGGCGCGTCGACACGCGCTTGGGGTGCTTGTTGCTGCTGTTCGACGCCGCGGGGAGCCGGAGAAATAGAGGTCACGTCCACCATCCTGTGCTTGGCGATGGACAGAATCGGCAACGCGACCTGTGACGTTGCTCTCTCTCCGGCTGCAAACCGCGCAGCACGAAGTCCGCAACACCCAGGTCACCCAACCGAAAACACGTCAGCACAGTGACACAGAATTTGGGTGGCCTCATGGACCTCCGAGCCCTAAGATCCATTTTTCCTAGTCGCAGCGGGCAATTAGACGCCCAGCAAGCCACCCAAGCAGCCCCCAAGACGGCCCCGACCGTGGTTGACCCGGGTTGCGGTGGCGCGGCCTGCGCGGGCGTTATCGACGAAACGCTCAAGCTCGCGGCCACCCGCATTGCTTCTCTCGAAGCGATGGCGCCCGAAGGCGAGCCGTGGACTGGCTGGCGGCAATTCGAGGTCGTCAACCGCATCGAAGAGGCCGACCATCAGGTCACGTTCGAGCTCCGAGCCTCGGACGGTCAGCCGATCCCTGGCTACAAGCCGGGCCAGTTCCTCACCGTCGCCCTCGACATCCAAGGTGAGCGCGAAGAACGCTGCTACAGCCTCTCCGATTCGCCGCAAGCCGACGTCTACCGCATCACCATCAAGCGGGTGCTCTCGCAAGCGGACGGTGTGCCAGCTGGTAAGGTCTCGAACTTCATCCACGACCAGCTTGGCGTCGGCACCACGATCGACGTCAAGACACCCGCAGGCGAGTTCGTGCTCGATATGGCGAAGACGACAGCGGCGGTTTTTCTCGCGGGTGGGGTTGGTGTGACACCGTTCTTGGCGATGCTCAACATGATCGCCGATATGGGCAGCCAGCGTGAGGTTCACCTCTACTACGCGGTGAACAAGACGAGCGAGCTGATGCGCGGCCGCGAGCTCCGCGAGCTCGCTGCGAGACACCCCAACATCAAGGTGACGTTCGTCGTCTCGAATCCAGCGCCCAACGAGCAGCCGGGCGCCCGTTTCGACAAGGTTGGCCGCATCGGAATCGGAACGCTCGTCGAGACGCTCCCAAAGGGCAACTACGACTTTTTCATGTGCGGACCAACGCCGATGATGGCCGCACTTACCGAGCAGCTCATCTCCGCGGGCGTGAGTCACCGCAACATCCACACTGAGTCGTTCGGCGTGGCGCCAACCAAGGGAGCGGGCACCTCGCCGGCCGAGCGCGCGCGCGGTGTCGAGGATATCGCCGTCGAAGTTCACTTCGTAGGCGCCGGCAAGACGCTCGCGTGGGACCCCGGCAAGGGCTCGCTCCTCGAAGCAGGGCTTGCCGAAGGCATTGCGCTGAACTCGATGTGTCGCTCGGGCAGCTGCAAAGGCTGCCAGTGCACGCTGGAGAGCGGCAAGGTCGAGTACCCCAACGGCGACCCCGGCGTTCCCACAGGCAAGGTCTTGCCCTGCGTCGCAGTCCCGCTCGCCGGTGAGCCTGTCGTCATCAACGAAACGATCGTTCGGAGCCAAGCATGAGCAGCGTCGCCCACGTCCAAACCAACCGGACACCCGAGCTCGTCGCGCGCGCCGCAGACGAGGCTGGGCGCTTGGCGCTGAAAGGAACACCAGATGCATCCGGCGAAGCCATTCGAGAGCTTCGCGATGAGATCGCACGCCTTGAGGCAGCCGGCCACCGCGACAGAGCCCGGGCGCTCGCTGTGAGCTTCCAGTCGGCGACTGCAGCCGTCGTCGACGGGATCGCCGCGAACGTGATGAGCGGCGGCCCCAAGTATTCAAAAGCTGCGAGCTCGGTAAAAGGGGTGGACAACCAAGAGCGCTCGCAAGCCATCGAGGCGAGCCGCAACCTCGGAAACGCGCTGCGGGATCTGGATGCTGCCTTTGCCTCTGTGGCGCGCCCGTCATTTGGCCCCGCCGACCCGCGCCACACCATCGTTGACGAGAGTGGTGTCATCCGCCCAGCAGCCTACGACACCACCAAAGAAGCCGGCCCGGTTTGGCAGCGCTGGATGCGCGAGGCCATGTCGTTTGGCGAGGTCCGCCGCAAGTTCAAGCAATACAAAGCGCGCGTCAACGAGATCGTCAACGCTATCCCGGACAGCGAGCTCGCCTGGTCGCTCACCCGCTTCGACGCGCTCGCGACCCAAGAAGGCATTCTGCGCGACAACAACGCGCCGCTCGTCAATCAGTGGCACGACGGTCACCTCACCTTCCAAGCGAAGCCCGGTGACTTCAAGGACTCGACGCTCTCGCGCGAGGCGCTCACCTACCTGTTCAAGCAAGCGATGGATCGCGAAGAACCGGCAGAGCGTTACGGCTGGGCCGCGGCGCGCGCGCTGCACGATCGCTTCCACCGCGTCGCTCACTTCATGGGCTCGACGCTCGGTGAGCGCGTGCTCAAGGTCGCGCTCAAAGGCACGCCCGGTAACGTCCAGATGGGCTCCATCTGGATCCAAGAAGAGGCGCGCCACGGCGACATTATGGAGTCGTGTTACAACGCCATCCGTTTGCCGCACGAGCCGCAGCTCCAGCAGCAAGGCATCAACTCGGTGATGCGTCCGATGACCGACAAGGGTGCCAAGTCGATGATGCTCGCGCGTGCGTTCGCGGAGCTCGGCGCGGCCACCGGTTACCTCACGCTCAAGGGCAACGCCGTCCCCGGCTCGAACGCCGACAAGGCGCTGCAAGGCATCTTCCTCGACGAGGTTTATCACTACGTGCTCATGCGCGCGGCGAACATCGTCGGCTACCAGCTCGAAAACCGCTGGGCTCACATCGTGAGCATGCTGCTCGACAGCATCAGCTACAACAATCAGGAAGCGACCGACGCGGCGGTGTACCGTCTGCCCGAGTTCCTGCTCATCATGGAAGTCGCGTACGCGTTCAACGCCATCGACAAGCGCGTCGACAAGTTCATGAAGACGCTCACCAAGGAGCAAATGAAGGCTGGCGTCGGCCCGGTGCACCCGAAGCAAGACGACCTCGACGCGGCGTTCAAGGAGGGCAGCCACGCGCGCACCATCCCGTACGTGATGGAGCAGAACCCCGACCTCTCGTACGAAGACGTGTTGCTGCTCGAGAAGCGTTTCCCCGGCGACTACAAGCTCGAGAACCGCGCGATCCGCCAAAGCGACATCGACACGATGCTCGGCGAATATCGCACCAAGCGTCTGAGCAACCCCAAGTACTGGATGGCCAAGAAGGGCTTCGAAGACGTCGGTGACGATACGCTCGTGCGTAAGCTCGAAGACGGAGATGGCACCATCACGCTGCGCTTCAAAGGCCCCGACCAGCCGCCCGATGTGACCGTCGAGGCGGACCACTTTGTGTCGTTCACCGGAAACATTGGCGACATGACGATGCGTGAAATCGGTGCGCTCATCGACGCGACCGGCACCAAGCAGTTCGCCGCGGCGCTGCGCGAGCTTGAGAAGACCGACTACGAGCGCACTGACCGCAAGAGGTTCTACGAGCACATCGTCAAGCACCTCGGCCCCAACAAGAAGTATCAGGCAAAGCCCTTGACCATCATCGAAGACGTCACCGGTATGCCGAAGACTCTGTGATTCCGACGTTATGAGCACGTCGTATCGGCGCGTCATCGTCCCCAAGTTCGGCCCCGCGGAGGTCCTCGAGGTCGAAACGGTCGAGACGCCGCCGCTCGGCGCCAAACAGATCCGCGTCGAGGTGCACTTCATCGGCATCAACTACGCCGATACGCTCGCGCGACGTGGCTACTACAAGTGGGCGGGTGACCCTCCGTTTTCGCCAGGGTTCGAGGTCTCCGGCGTGGTCACCGAGGTGGGCGAGCAGTCGCGCTTCAAGGCCGGCGACACCGTCATGGTATTTAGCCGCTTTGGCGGCTACGCCGAGATTCTCACGGCCGACGAGGACCGCGCTTTTCTCTTGCCCGCCGGTATGTCGCTCGAAGAAGGCGCGGCGGTTCCTGCCGTGTACGCGACCGCGTACCATGCTCTGTACGAGGTGATGCGCGTCCGCAAGGGCGAGAGCATCCTCATTCAGGCGGTCGCTGGTGGGGTTGGGCTTGCGGCTCTGCAACTCGCCAAGCACAGCGGCCTCGTCACCTACGGCACCGCGAGCTCCGCCGAGAAGCTCGCATTCGCCGCGGAGCACGGGCTCGACCACGGCATCAACTACACCAAGGTCGACTTCGAAGAAGAGATCGCGCGCGCAACCAACAAGAAGGGCGTGCGCTTCGTGCTCGACTCACTGGGAGGCGAGGGCTTCCGCAAAGGCTATCGCTGCTTGTCATCGCCGGGCCACGCGCTGGTGATTGGTGGTGCCGGCATCATTCCTCCCGAAACAGGTCTGTCCGTTTCAGCGTTGCGCGAGTGGACCCGCATCATCACAGACTTCGTCAAGGGCGGCGTCTTCCACCCCTTCCCGCTCATCGTCGAGAACAAGGCGGTCTCGGGCATGCAGATCCTCTTGTTGTGGGATCAGCTCGCGTATCTGCGCGGGGTCGGCGAGAGCATCCTCGAGCTTTACACCAAGGGCGTCGTCAAGCCGTTCGTCCACGAGATCTTTCCGCTCACCGAGGCGGCAGAGGCGCATCGCTTCATCGAAGGGCGCAAGTCGAAGGGCAAGCTCCTCCTTGCGACCGACGCCACCAGAGGCTGAGAGCCGACGCAACGCCCGCGCGGATCAACGGCCGTCGACTGGTGTCGTCAGCTGGACGAACTCGATGGCGAAATCAGCTTCCTCTTGGAGGCTTGCCGTCTTGTTGAAGTAGATCGTTGGCTTCGTGGCGACGACGAAAACGCCGAGAGACAGGCCTTGCGTCACATAGTCCTCGACGCCGCCGAACGAAATCACTTTCGTCTCGCGCGCAATCGACGCGATAGAGGCGATCGCGTCATCGAGCCCTGCGCACACAAACAGCGCATCGACCCCCGCCTCGCGTATCGTCCTGCGCAGCTCGTCGTCACGCGTGTACGCGATGCGCGTGACACGAAAAGGAAGTCCCCGCACAGCGAACGACTCGAGTGTCTTGAAGCCTAGGTAAACGTCATTGGCCATCGCTTCAGAGCCGGAATGTCCACTGAGGTAGATCACCCCGACGACGACGGCGTCGCCAGCCCGCTCCTTGATCGTTCGGCTGTACGCGAGAGCGCGCGTCAATATTGACGCCTGCCGCGCACCGGGGACCGGGATCGACTGGGCAGTCGCGTGATGCGCGTTGCCGCCGATCGCACAGCACGCAAGGCCAATGAGTAGGGTCATGCGCATTTGCGGACTCAGAACCTCGAGGTGAACGCGATGTCACCCCACAGGTCGACGCCCCGCCCCGGAAAGTTGCGCGGGAAGTCGAGAGAAGATGACGGGTAGGTCGGACGCCCCGCCGCGTTGCGCACGCCCACGCGAAGCTCCAACGGAATCTGCGGCGGCAACAAACGCACGAGCGCGCCAAGCAGTACGTAGTCGTTTACCGCCGGTCGCGGATCCGAATCGGGTTTGTTGAAGTCACCTCGATAGTTGGCCGTGACGTTGAATCGCAGCCACCAGAGCGGAGCGGAGACGATCACGTTTGCCATCGTGCGCGGGATGTACGTCAGCGCCGTACCTGTTCCGTCGTCGGTTACGAGGTAACGGGTCGCATTGCCATGCACCTCGACCAAGCCAGCTCGAAGCGTGAAGCTCACGTTCGCTCCCGAGCTGAACTGGCGGCCACCTAGGTTGACGAACCGGCCGACGAACCCGCGGGTGCGAAGCTCGTCGCTAACGTTGGCGTCAGTCTGCAGACGATTCGAAATCGTGGCGTAGAATGCACCGAGCTCAGTATTGAGCATGCCGAACCAGGAACGCTGCCACGCGAGCTGGACGTTGTGAACGCGCTCGGGCCGATTCGATGGGGCGCCAAGAATCGTAACTGACGACAACGTTTCGAAGCCATTGGGGACACGCGTGGCACGACCGTACGATAGCTTGACCGACCCGACGCGGTCGTCTTTGAGCACGGCACCGGCGCGGGGGTTGAGCTCATTGTAGGTTTGGTCGAGCAAACCAGTGCCCGCATAGTGATCGAAGCGAGCGCCTGCGGACAGAAAGAGAGTATTCGCTAGCGCGTAGTCAATCTGACCGAAGGTCCCGATCGATGTGCGCGTGGCGTTCGTATCGAACAACCAGTTGTTGGCGTTGTCGTCGAAGATACGGAACGGGACGACCTCGAACGGCTCGATCGACAATTCACTCGGTCGACGAGCGCCCAAGATGCGATCGTGCAGCGCGTTCAAACCAAGCACGGCCTTGTTTTCTTCGAAGTAGGTCCACGTAAGTTGAAGCTCGGCGTCGTACGACGCGGTGTCTGCTCCCTGGCCGTCGATGATCCGGTTTGGCACGCCAGTGCCCGCGAGCGGAATACGCGCGACTTCGGTCCAGTTATCTTGGTGCCAGCCCGCACGCGCGAGGAGGCTGAGGCTGCTGCCCAAGGGGATCGAGTAGTCCGCTCCCGCGGAGTATGCGTACATCGAAAGGCGCAGGCGATTGTCGCTCGCGCTGATGCTGTTGAAGCCGGTGAAAGTGCGCCTCTCCTGGTCGCTGGCCTTGAAGTAAGCGTTGAGGTTTCCCGCGGAGAGCTTTGCTTCCGCATCGTAGGTATGAAAGACGCGGTCGCGCAGCTCGGTCGCGCCAAAGACCTGGTTGTCGACGTTAATCTTTTGGCCGTGCTCGGTCGCAAGACGAAACGCGGTGGTCAGATAGGCAGTCCCCCCAAGCGCAGTGTCGAGCGAGCCTTCGAGGCTTGCACCACCCGATGTGGCGATGCCGCCAACCGCGAGGCGCGCTTGGGCCGGGCGGCCGCTCGATCGGGAGATGAGGTTGATGACGGCGGTGAACGCGTTGGCGCCATAGAGAGCCGAGCCCGGGCCACGGATAATCTCGATGCGCTCAATCGTGTCGAGCAGGTACTCCTCGCCGCCGAAGCGGTTGCCAGGCAAAAAGGCGTTGAGTCGCTGCCCGTTGAACAGAAGCAGGATGTTTTGGCCCGTGTCGAAGCGAAACCCAAAGCCTACGTTCTGGGTGACCGGCTCACCGATGCCCCAGTTCGCGCGGTCTTCGTGATTGAAGGGCAGGTCATTGAGGACATCGCCAAGATGGCGGTAGCCGCGCTCGCGGATCTGAGCGTGGCTAATGACGTCGACGAGCACGGCCGTTTCGTCGGCAGCACGCACGGTCTTGGTCGCGGTGCTCACCGGCACCGACAGCAGGTCCGTCATCGAGAAGTCTTCGACGTCCGGCGGACGCTCGGACTGCGCCTGCGCGGCCGCGTACGGGGTCACACACGCCAAGACGACCCACCACCGCATACGGCGCGTCAAACGGCCTCCCTTGCCCCCGAGCGACAGCGATACTCCGAAAGCGGATATCTGGACCAGCTCTTACGCGGCGACGCCCCGCTTTGGGTGAACGGCTCGTTTGCTGTCGTCGCGAAGCACGATTCTCTCGTGGGTCCGCGTAAAGCGTTCACGTGTGTTTGAGCAGACCCGCCTCGTGACGAATGACGCGCAGTAGGTCGGCGTCGGTCGAGCCTGGCGGCATGTCGACCGTGACCTGCAGACGGCCGCTCGGCAGCAGCCTATAGCGTTGCGGCTCGCGCTGTAGCCTCTTTGCGAGATCGTCGCGGTCGAGTGGGGCCTCTGGTACAAACGACAAACCCATCTTGGCGACACCTGCGTCCGCCACCGCAGACAGCGCACTGCACCCCAGCGCTTTGAGACGACGGCGGATCACCATGACCTCGGCGAGCTGTGCCACCTCTTCTGGCGGGTCGCCGAAGCGCTCGCCGATCTCTGTGTAGACATCGAAGACAGCCTCGTCGGTCGGCGCGTTCGCCATGCGCTGATAGAGATCGAGGCGGAGCATCGGGTCGGGCAGGTACGATTCTGGGAGCACCGCCGTGACTGGCACCTTGATGTCGGGCTCGACGTCGACCCGCGCGCGCTGTCCCTTCACGCGCTCGACGGCCTCGGCGAGTAGCTCGGTGTAGAGCTCGAAGCCAACCGCCGCGATGTTGCCGCTCTGTTCGGCGCCGAGTAGGTCTCCCGCGCCGCGTAGGTCGAGGTCGTGGGAAGCAATCTGAAAGCCACTCCCGAGCTCGCTGAAGCGCTTGAGCACCGCGAGACGCTCGACCGCGTCTTTGGTGAGATTGTCGCCCGGCGGTAACAGCAGGTAGGCGAAGGCGCGCTCGCGCGAGCGACCGATGCGACCACGCAACTGGTAGAGCTGCGCGAGGCCGAACGTGTCCGCGCGATTGACGATCATGGTGTTGGCGCTGGGGATGTCGATGCCGCTTTCGATGATGGCCGTGCAAACCAGCACGTTCGACTCGCGGTGGACGAAGTCGACCATGATCTTCTCGAGCTCATCGGCCGCCATCTGCCCGTGCGCCACGACGACGCGCGCTTCTGGCACGAGTGTGCGCACGATGTCGGCCATCTTGCCGATCGACTGCACGCGGTTGTGGACGATGAAGGTTTGGCCGCCGCGGGCAAGCTCCCTGCGGATGGCTTCGGCGATCAGCTCTTCGTCGAAGCGCGCCACCTCAGTGCGGATGGCAACGCGCGCCGCGGGTGGGGTGGCGATGAGCGAGAGATCACGAAGCCCGACCATCGCCATGTGCATGGTGCGTGGGATGGGCGTTGCCGAGAGCGTGAGCACGTGGACCTGCGAGCGGAGCTGCTTGATGCGCTCCTTGTGCTTGACGCCGAAGCGTTGCTCTTCGTCGACGACGAGAAGTCCGAGCTTCTTGAACTGCACGTCGTCGGAGAGCAGACGGTGTGTGCCGATCACGATGTCGACGCGACCTTCGCGCACGCGCTCGAGCAGCTCGCGACTCTCGCGTGGTCCGCGAAAGCGGCTCAAGACTTCGACAGTGACGGGGTGGCCCGCGAATCGTTCCTTGAAGCGCTCGCCGTGTTGCTCGGCGAGGACGGTCGTCGGCACCAGCACCGCAACCTGATAGCCAGAGAAAATCGTATGCGCGGTGCCGCGTAGCGCAACCTCGGTCTTGCCGTATCCGACATCGCCGCAGATGAGACGGTCCATGGGGCGGCCGCGCGTGAGGTCGGCCAGCACGTCGTCGATCGCCTTCTGTTGGTCGGCGGTTTCTTCGTACGGGAAGGTCGCCTCGAAGGCGCGGTAGTGGTCGTCGGGTGTCGGCAACTTCAAACCCGGCTCGGAGGCGCGCTTGGCTTGCAAGGCGAGCAGGTCGTGCGCCATGGCGAGGACGGCCTCGCGGACCCGCTGCTTGGCCTTCGCCCAGCGCGAGCCGCCAAGCTTGTCGAGCTTACTGCCCTTCTCACCGCGGAAGCGCTGCAGGACGCTCAGGCGGTAGGTGGGGACGTAGAGTTTGTCGCCGCCCTCGTATTCGAGCTGCACGTAGTCGCCATCGACGCCGTTCAAGATGAGACGCGAGAGACCAAGGTATTTGCCGATGCCATGGTCGACGTGCACGACAAGATCGCCGTCAGCGAGATCGCGCAGCGTCGTAAGACCCTGTGGCGCCTTGCGGCGTTTCTTGCGCAGTCGGGTCGGCTCGGCGCCTAGCAGCTCGGTGTCCGCGAGGATCGCCACCTTGCGCTCGCTGTCACAGAGACCGGTGCCGAGCGGGGCGACACAGACAGCTACCCTGGTCTTGAGACGCCCCCCGAAGTCTTTGGCGGCCGGCAGTGCCTCGAGGAGCGGGAGGTCGACCTTGCGCGCGCGCAAGAGCTCACGCAGACGCTCTGCGTGACCTCGGCTCTGTGCGACGACAAAGACGCTATAGCGATCATTCGTGAGCTTGTTGAGCTCGGCGACCAACGGGTCGAGGATCTCGCCGCGGCTCGCGTCTTCGCGGCGAGCGCCGATCTCGCGAGCGAGGGCGTCCCAGCTACGTAGACCGGCCTCGTGGCGCTCGAAGCCGTCGTCGAGAGCGAGGCGCACCGACATCACACGGACGTCCGCGAGAAGCTCGGCGGCGATGACGTCTGCGGCCACCAGGTGCTCGTCGAGACCGAGGGCAAAGCGGTGCCGCTCGAGCGCGCGATCGCGATCACGGATAGCGTGCTCGGAGCGAGCACCGAGCGTCTCTTCGATGGCTTGTGGTCCATCGAGGATGACGACCGCCCCTGCTTTCAACGCGTCGTAGCAGCGCTCGTTGGTTGGATAAAACGCGGGCCAGAGCGACTCGATGCCGTAGAAATACGTGCGCTGATTGATGTCGTCGATGGTCGCGCGCACGCGACGGGTCGGAAGCTGGTGCTGGTCGCCCAAAGCCTTGAGCCGCGTCGTCGCATGTTCGACGGTCGCGTCGTCGTACACCACCTCGCGAATGGGGTGGACCGTGAGCTCTTTTCTCGACTCGAAGGTGCGCTGCGACTCGGGGTCGAAGCACTTGATGGAGGTAATCTCGTCGCCCAAGAAATCGAGACGCACGGGGCGCGCTTCACCCGGAGGAAAGATGTCGACGATGCCGCCGCGCACCGCGAAGGTCCCCTCGTCTTCCACCATGTTGACGCGCTGGTAGCCACAGGCAACGAAGCGACGAGCGAGCGCATCACGATCGAGCATCTCGTCGACCGTGACCGTCTGCGAAGCCGCGCGAAAGGCCTGCTCGGGCATCCATCGGCCCTGCACCGCTGAAGCAGACGCGACGATGATTTCAGGGCGCTCACCCGACAACAGGCGCTGGCGAACCGCCATGCGCAAAAAAGTCGCGGCGGGGTCGGGTGAAATGTCTTCGAACGGCGTATGCGACTCGCCCGGGAACTGCACGACGCTCTTGCGGCCGAAGGCGCGCAGGTCGAGGGTGAGGCGTTCGGCCCGCTCGTCGTCGGGGCAGACGATGAGCAGCGGGGTCGTCGGGGGGTCGCGTGCAAGCTCGTACGCGAGCCCCGCGGGAGGAAGGTCCTCGAGCGCGATACGGGCTCCGACTTGTAGACGCGCTGCGACCGACACGGCGGCGGGGACAATAGTCGTGTCGCTCCGTAAGGCAAGCTGCGACTAGAAGTCCTCGACGAAATAGATGGAGCAGGCGGTGTCGGTGAGCTCGACGTCGCTCACGTCGACCTGAAAGACGAGCTGCGCCCCAACGGTAGCCGGTGCACGAAATGTCGTCGTCGCCGAGCCCGTGTCACGAATGAAGCCCTCGAACGGTTGAGTGGTCCAGCCGCACGGACAGTCGGTCGGTCGCGTGCAGGCACTCGGGTCGTCCACCGCGTACCAGCGAAAGGCGAGCAGGTCGCCGTCATTGTCGCTGCTCCCACGCGCGTCGAGGGTCGCGTCGCCGTTTGGGAGAACGAGGCAGTTGGTTCCAGCGCCGCAGGTCGCACGCGCACTGGGCGCAGTGTTCTCCGGCTCGCCACACGCAAGTAGCCAGAGCGCCGACAGCGACACGCCGGCGCGTAAACAGACGTTGACAACACGCTTCCAGGCGGCGACGCGATGCGCCTTAAGTCCCTGAAAAGGCGATGTGTGTGTTTGGCCTACGCTGTGCATGGCTATTGCACCCTAATCCCGGGTCGGGAGGAATATCATGAAACATCGTGTTGCGACCGCGCTGCTTTATTGTTGTCTCATCGCTTGTGGGGACGATCCCCCTACCGACGACGGCGGCGGTCTCGAGACCCTGACGCTTACGGCGGAAGACGAGAACGGTGACCTCGCCTACTGCGACAAGAACGGTTACTGCGAGAGCCTCCCCAACCCGGGTCGATGCAACAAGCTCGTCATCACCATCGACACCGCGACCGGTAAGACCTGCGAACGCTGCGAAAACGATGACCGCGACCCGGTCGAGCGCTGCGGCGACACGTCGGTTGCGTGCCAGATCATCACTCTGCCCGAGCCTGACTGCGTGGTCTGCGCTTACATCAATGGCGATGTCATCTACTCGAGCTGCAACCCTCCCGACGAAGACGAATGCAAAGAGATCGCTTGCCCCGCCATCTATCCTGTCTGCCCCGGCGGACAGGAGCCTCGTCGCGATCCGAACGACTGCTGCGGCTACACCTGCCCTCCGGTGAGCTGTGACAACGTGCTCTGCGCGGCGATGATGGCGTGCCCGCCCGGCACCGAGCGCGTCGTCGTACCAGGCGACTGCTGCGGCACATGCATCCCGCAAACCTGCACGGCGACCAACGACTGCCCGATGTATTGGCACTGCACCGTCGAAGATGGCGAGTGTTTGCCGTGCGACGCACCCCCGGATGTCGCATGCACCGCTGTGTGCCGCGGAACCTGCGCGCCGAATCGCGTCGAGTAGCCGCCAAGGGGGGACAGTTCACGGGTTGCCCGTCGCTTCGGACGGGCGGGTGCGCGGCGGGCTTTGACCGAGGTACCGCCGCGCACTCTCCTTGCCTTACGGTGTCGCCACCTGGCCGTTGCCAAGCGCGACGAAGGCGTCAGCACCGATGCCGAGCGCGTCCCTCGCGGCGGCGAGCTCCTCGAGCGGCTTGTGGACACCCTCGTCGGTGAGCTGAAAACATCCCCAGTGGATGCCGACGCTGCGTCGCGAGGAAAGGTCGCGATGCGCCATGGCTGCATCGTGCGGGTTCATGTGTTGGGGCCGCATGAACCAGCGCGGCTCGTAGGCCCCAATGGGAATCGCCGCCAGATCGATGCCGCCAAGACGCTCGGCGATGTGCTTGAAGTGCGGGCCGTAACCGCTGTCGGCAGCGAAGTAGAAGGTGTGCGACTGCGACTGGGTGATGAAGCTCCCCCAGAGCCGCGTGTTCCTCTCGAATGGGCTGCGACTCGACCAGTGCTGGGCGGGAGTGAAGGTCACGGTGACGCCCGCGATCCGGTGCTCTTGCCACCAGTCGAGCTCGACGACGCGACGAATGCCCGCGTCAGCGAGCACACCACGCATCCCGAGCCCAGCGATGACCAGTGGTGCGTGCGCCTTTTCTAAGGCGCGCAAGGTCGGCAGGTCGCAGTGGTCGTAGTGGTCATGACTGACCAGCACCAGGTCAATCGGCGGCAAACGCGCCATGGCAACGCCGGGTGACGAGTGCCGGCGGGGCCCCGCCCACGCCAATGGGCTCGCGCGCTCACTCCAGATGGGGTCGGTGAGGATGTTCACGCCCGCGTGCTGAACCAGCATGGTCGAGTGGTTCACCATCGTGACGCGCAGGCCCGTCACTCTGTCTTCGGGCTCGCACGGCACAACCGGCGTCAGCGGCCCCCACGGCGTGGCCTTGCTGGAGAGCTTCCAGCGCAGCACGTCCTTGAACGAGCGTTCTTCGTAGTCGCTCGCCAAGTTGAAGAATTGTTTACCGTCGAAGTGATCGCTGTGGGGCATCCTGATTCTCTTTGCATTCGGAGACGAAGACTTTCAATCTGCTGGAGTGAAGTCCCCCGTAGTTGCTGCCGTTCTCTTGCTGGTCGCAGCGCCAGCCGTCGCCGCGACGCGCCTCGGCCCGAAGCACCCCTTCGACCACGCGGCGCTCGTCGAGAAGGCGCGTGTCGCGGCGCAAAAGCCGTACGTCAAGACAGCCGATCCGCACGCCGCGCTGCTCACGACCATTACGGGTGAGGTCGCAAACCGCATCTACTTCGACCACGACAAGGCCTTGTGGGTCGACGTGCCGAAGGCGCCCAAGATCGAGTTCTTCCACCGCAACACCTATTTCCGCGAGAAAGTGCGCATGTTCGTCGTCGAGAACGGACAAGCGCGCGAGGTGCTCTACGACCCGGCGATGTACGACTACGGCGCCAGTCGACTCGCGCGAACACTGCCGGACGATCTCGGCTTCGCCGGCTTCCGTGTCATGAATCCCCACAACGCCGAAACGGATTGGCTTGCGTACCTCGGCGCTTCGTACTTCCGCGCGGCGACGCCGTTCGACCAGTACGGTATCTCGGCACGCGCCGTCGCCATCGACAGCGGTTACAAAGACGAAGAGCACCCGCGCTACACCGACGTTTGGTTCGAACAGCGCGGCGGCGACTTGCGCATCACCGCGTATATCGACAGCCCATCGATCGCTGGCGTCATTCGCTTCGACGTTCACGTCGCTGGTGACGCGGTGATGGACGTGCAGGCCAACTACTTCATGCGCAAGGACGTGCGTCGCCTGGGACTTGCGCCTCTCACCTCGATGTACTGGTACGGGGAGCGCGACCGTCGCTATGCCACCGATTGGCACCCAGAGGTGCATGACAGCGATGTGCTGGTCGTCCAGACCGCGGGCGGCGAGCAGATCGCCCGGCCGCTGCAGAACCCCAAGCTCACCGTCACCAGCACCTTCGACGCCGACGATGTTCGTGGCTTCGGCTTGTTGCAACGTGACCGCGACCCCGAGCACTACCTGGACGAGATCTTTCGCTACGAGAATCGCCCGAACCTCTGGGTCGAGCCGACCAAGCCGATGGGTAAGGGCAAGGTCATGCTCCTCGAGCTCGCGACCGCCGAAGACGTAAACGACAACACGGTGGCATTCTGGGTACCGGCCGCGCCAGTGAAGGCGGGCGCGTCGTTCTCTTTAGCGTACAAGCTGCATTGGACGGCACAGCAACCCAAGCGCCCACCGGTTGCTGAAGTGCGCTCGACCCGCGTTGGCTGGGGTGGCAGCCCACCGTCACCCAGCGTGCGACGCTTCGCAGTCGAGCTCGAGGGCGGCTTGCTCGACAAGCTCCCGGCGGACGCTACCGTCATTCCAGTGGTAACCACGCCGCGCGGCACCGTGGAACGACTCCAGGTCACGCGCATCGCAGACGGGAAGCGTTGGCGCGCGCAGTTCGACCTGCGAGAGCCAGGGGATGACCCTGTCGATATCCGCATGTTCTTGAAGAGCGGCACGCAGGTGTTGAGCGAGACGTGGCTGTATCAGTACCGTCCGGGGGATGACGGATGAGCTCGGAGCCCTATTCTTTTTGAAGACGACCGGGCGCGAGTCGATCGCGATTGATCACATCCCCCCACCTCCAGAATGCCGCAGCGCGTCGTAGTTCTCCTCGACGCTGGCCAGCTTGTTGGTAGCGCGACGGCCCCCCAGGTAGGATCTGCGCAGCGAGTGACTTCAACAGTTCTCTGTCGCGCGCGAGGCCTTCCTTCATGCGTTCAGCAGTCAGCAGTGCGACCGGTTCCTCCATCGATGCAGCACACGCCGCCGTAGCTCGTGCGCGAGAGCAGCTGGGCTCCGATGAGCCCGTTGTCGCGGCTCTGTGTTTTTTCGGCGCCGATCACGACGCGACCGCGATAGCGGAAGTTCTGAGAAAAAACGTCGCGAACGCCGCCATCATCGGCTGCAGCACGGATGGTGAAATCGCCGACGGGCTCGCCGTCGATTCGGTCACCGTCATGCTCATCGCATCGCGGTCCGTGCGCGCACGTGCGATCGCCATCGAAAGCCTGGGTCAAAATTCTTTCGCGGCCGGTCACGCAGCGGCCGGCGAGCTCGCCGCGAACGACGCACGGGCACTCATCCTTTTGCCGGATGGGCTCACCGGCAACGGAACCGCGATCATCCGCGGCGCCCAGGATGTTTTGGGGCGCGGTTTCGTCATTGGGGGTGGAACAGCGGGTGATCGTGGGCGCTTCGTCAAGACGGTGCAGATTTGCGGCGAGCGCGTCTACAGCGATGCGTTGGTCGCGCTGATGTTCTACGGCCCGCCCTCGTTGGAGGTCGGCTTTGGCGTCATGAGTGGTTGGCAGCCCATTGGCGTCGCGAAGGTCATTACAGCGGCGAGCGGCAACGTCGTGCGCGAAATCGAAGGCAAGTCTGCCCTCGAGTTCTATCAAACCTTCCTCGGGGATCGTGCAAGCCAGCTCCCTGCGATCGGCGTCGAGTATCCGTTTGCCCTCGTCGATGAATCTGGACGCGTCGGACAGTCAGGCGCCGCTGGCGACAACGAGTATCTGCTGCTGCGTGCACCGATGAGCGTCAACCACGCGACCGGAAGTATCAGTTTCGCGGGCGAGATCCCGCAGGGCGCAAAAGTAAAGATGACGCGAGCGAAGTCTGAAGCGGTGGTCGACGCAAGCCGAGAAGCTGCTCGCCGAACCCTACAGCACCTGTCGGGAGCGCCAGACGCCGTTATGTTCTTCTCGTGTATGGCGCGTCGGGTCGTCCTTGGGCGGCGGACATCGCGCGAGATCGAAGCAGCGCGAGAGGTTTTTGGTCAGAGCGTCCCGATGGTTGGATTTTACACGTACGGCGAGATCGCTAACTGCGGCGACGTAAGCCCGATGTGCCGCTTCCACAACGAGACGGCCACCTTCTTGGCGCTGCGCGAGGGTTAGTCCGTCATGCCCGTCTTGGTTCGCTTCAAGGATCGCGCGGACGCGGACACGGAGTACGCAAGAGCCCGGCTCGGGCCGTGCTTTCGTGTGGTGGACCTTACCCCAGCCGCGCGACTCGGCGAGGTGAGCAATCTCGCCGCATTTTCACAATGCCCGTCCTGCAGCTACGTCGACTTCTTGAAAGCGCGGCGCCACGAGCTTACCAACTACGTCGGGCTCGCCGCGATCTTGTCGGTCTTCGAATCGCTGCCCGACCTCATCGCGGCACGCGAACGAGGCGGCGCCGAGCTTCAAACACTCGCAACACGCAAGGGTTGGCCAAGCATTCGTCAGATCGTCGACGGCGACGCACCCCACCGCCGAGCGAACAACTTGCCGACCATCAGAGTGGTGCGCCGGCCCGACTGTGATGTGGCGGCCACAGGGATCTGGCTCGTCGAGCCGAACGCCTTGGGACTTTCGGCGGCGGTCGCGACGACGAAGCGCATACTCGCCCGTGGCAGCGAGGTCTGGCTGGGCTATCTCGAGCATGCGGTCGCGACAGAAGAGTGGTCGCGCTTCATCGAGGCGTCCCCCGCATCCCTCGAATCGCTCGCCTTCGAGCTTCGCGACCACGGCGCCCCGCCCCTGGTCATGGCGTACCCGGCTTGTGCTGCCCTGCAGTGGAGTGGCAATCGCGACCTCGAACACCAGCGCTCGCGATCGGACATCGTCTTTCGGGCCCTCGAGCGCGAGTCCTCCTTCATGTGCCCAGAAAATGTCTCGGGGTATTCGCTGTACAACGACGTCCAAGACAGCCTCGCGGCAGCGCGGCACGCACAGCGTCTTTGGATCCGCTGGGATGACATCTTGGTGGAAGTGCGATGACGGACGACGCCACCGCCGAGCTCGAGAGGCTGCGCGCCGCGTTGCGGAAAGCGGACGACGAGCGACTCGACGCCCTCGACGAGCTCGAGAGGCTTCAGTCGCAACACGACGTGCTCGAGAACGTGTTGTTCGGCTTGGAGGCCGAGCACGAACAGGCGCGCCGTGTCATCGAAGAGACCCAACGCGAGCTCTCCGCAAGCTACGAACGACTTTCCCGCCTGAAGGCGCAACAAGACGAGATGCTCGCAAGTCTCAGCGAGGGCCTTCTAGACATCGGACCGGACGGTCTCGTCGGCCCGAATCATTCGCGCGCTGCCCTCGAGCTTCTTGGACGCGAGACGGTGGCAGGCATCCACTTTGCGGAGTTGTTCCCCACGACGCCACGCACGGCCGCGCAGATCCGCGAGTTTATCGACGTCGCCATCAACTCCGAATACGCGAGCGCCGAGATGATCGCGGCGATCAATCCACTGCGTGAGGTCGATGTCGAAGACGCCAGGGGCCGCCGGACGCTCTCCGTACGCTTCAATCGCTTCTTGAGCGGTGGCACACGCCATCTCTTGGTGGTCATCAGCGATCGCTCAACCGAACAGAAACTTGCAGCAGAGATTCAAGAACGGACGCGCGAGCGCCTGGCGTCCATCGAGCGGGCTCACGCCATGCTCATGGCGCCACCAGCGACCGTACGCGATGTGGCACAACAAGCGTCGAGCCTCGCGGCAAGTCTGTCGCACGGTCTTGCATCGAAACGCCGCGACGAGCTCCAGGTCGCGGCGCATGCCGTCAAAGGTGACGCACGCGCCATCGGACTGGAGGCCGTCGCTGGCTTGATGGAGCGGCTCGAAGATCTGCTGGACCGCGACGCGCCACACGACGTCATCAAGTCCATGGCTGAGGCTCTTGACGCCGAGATCGATACAGACCTCGCCTTGCTCGACCGCCTCACGGCCCTGCGCGAGACCGGCACCGGGCGCCAAGCGAACGCCATCTTGGCTGTCCTAGCCGCGTGTGCGGCACGCGAAGCCGAGGCGACCGGCACCTTGGTGGACGTCAAATGGTCGTCGGAGTTGGACGCAAGCCTCGACAACGAGTTGTTCCAGCTTCTGCGAAGCGCCCTCGTGGCGTTGGTTCGAAATGCTGTCGCGCACGGCGCGGAGCCCGCTGAAAAGAGACGCCTCCGCGGCAAACCCGATGTCCTCTGCATCCAAGTCGCGTTCAAGCGTGCCGACGATGAAGTCGTCATCGTCGTACGCGATGACGGACGCGGCGTGGACTGGGAGTCTTTGCGCCGAGAAGTCGTGAGACGTGGTTTCTTGCGCAGCGACGAGGCGGCAACGCTCACACGCGACGACCTCGAGGAGCTTCTGTTTGCTGATGGAATGTCGACTCACGACGGGGTCGATGCTTCGGCGGGCCGTGGTTTGGGGCTTGCGATCGTTAGGCAAATCGCAAAGCAGCTGCATGGGCAGGTCGTGCTCGAGAGCGAGCACGAGGTCTTCACTGAAGTCACTTTGCGCGTCGCGGCGGATAGGCTGCGACGGAGCCTCGGTCGTGACGACCGGCAGCTCACGAGGAAAATCTCATGACGATTCTGGTAGTCGATGACTCGGCGATGATGCGGTCGATGGTGCGTAGCGCTATTCAAGCCTACGGAAGCACGACCGCAGAGATCATCGAAGCGCGAGACGGCGAAGAGGCGTTTCAGATTCTTCGTAGCAGAAGCATCGAGTTGCTCCTGGTCGACTGGAACATGCCACGTCTCGATGGTGTCGCGCTGGTCCAGCGTGTCCGCGCTAGCGGATGGAAGTCCCCGATCGTCATGGTGACATCAGTGCACGATCCGGCCAAAGCCCTCGAGGCCGCGCGGGCGGGTGTGTCGGACTACGTCACCAAACCTTTTCAGATGCTCGATCTCTGGAACCGCATCAGCAAGTTCATCACATGATGACGCGCCTCGTCCTCGATGCGCTCCGAGAGGTGCTCACCTGTACACACGCCTCCGCGTGGATGGGCGCGGAGTCGAGCACGGCGCGACGAGTCGGGCCGGCGGCGCTCGCCGATGTGTCTGCCTCGGTTCTCTTTCGTCACGAACGGTGTGAGCATGGGCTACTGGTGCTCGCGGCCGATGCGACGTCCGCGGCGGCGCTCGTTGGCACGGTGAGCGGGCTAAACGTTCCACCAGGGAGCCCGTTGGTCGCCGATGGTCTCGCGGAGATCACCAATATCTTGGCCGGCGCCGCACGCCTGCGCGTTGGTTTGCCTCGCGCGCAGTACCGGCCGGGCCATTGCATCGCGGAGCTCGACGGGCACGAGCTCGAACATGGTGCCGTCACGTGGACGCATGGTGCACATCTCGACGTGTATGTGCTGGAACAGGAGTCGCGCGCGGAGCACCCCTAAGGCGCACGTGTGTCGGGACGCGCTTCTGCCGAGTAAATCAGCTCCGGAAGCGATCGACGGCCTCGCGCACGCGCGACCATTCTCCTCGCGCCAGCTCGCCGACTGCGGTCAGCACCATGCCGTGCCGCTGAAAAACGCGGCGGGCAGCGGCGCGGATTTGGTCGCCGGTCACCGATTCGATCTGGCCACCCAAGCGTTGCATTGCGTCTTCGATGCCGAAGAGCGCGGCGCGGCCGTGCCAGCTCGCGAGCTCCACCGCCGAGTCACGCATGAACTCCATGCCGTAGCGGTAGCGTCGACGGGCACGGTCGAGCTCTTCGGGGTGGTAGCGCAACCGACCTGCCGACTCGGTGAACGCGAGGATGGTCGCGACCGTCTCGGCGGCGCGGTCGGGAGCGACCGCAACATCGAACTCGAAGAGTCCACAATCGGTGTATGTCGTCAGACCCGCGTGCAGCACGTACGCGAGGCCTTTGCGGTCGACGAGCTCCGCGTGCATGCGCGAGGCGAGGCCATCGGCTAGGACACGCGCGAGCATGATGAGCGCCGGATACTCGGGGTCGTGGACCGGTGGCGCGCGAAACGAGAGGCGAATGTCGACCTGACTTGCGGTGTCGCGCACATAGCGCAGCGCTGGCTCGGCCGCGTCGACGACGGGGGGTGCTTCGTTCGTGAGATCGCCGGGGGGGAGTGTCTCGAAGCTGCGCTCGACCTCACGCTGAACCCGCTCGACGTCGAAGGGGCCTGCGACTGCGACGACGGCCTTGCGACCCACCAGGTGACGCTCGCGATGAAGCTCGAGGTCCTGTCTGCCAAAACGCTCGAGGTTCGCGAGTGTACCTTCGATGGGCAACGACAGGCCGTGCTTTCCAAACACAGCAGCGTGCGAGATGTTGTCGAGGTCGACGACGCGTCCGTCTGCATCGAGCGTCTCGAGGATCTCCTCACGCAAGATGCCGCGCTCGACCTCCATGGCCCGATAGCGCGGGGTCTGCGCGAGCTCGCCCAAGATACGTACGCTATCACCGACAGCACTCGGGTGGCTGACGGTGGCGAAGATCATGTGATCGCGGTAGGTGGCGCCCTCGAGAAACCCGCCGAAACCCTCGGCGGCCGCGTTGAGCGCGGTGGCGTCCGCGTAGCTTGCGGTGCCACGGAACAACATGTGCTCGAGCATGTGCGAGATGCCGTTGGTGCGGGGCGTCTCGTGCCGCGAGCCCACGCCGAAGAAGAGCGAGGTGTACGTCTGCGACAGGTGCGCGCGCGGACAGAGGATGACGGTGAGTCCGTTGGCGAGACGACTGCGCAGAACGACGTCGCTCGAGGAGGCGTCACGCGGCGCGGCCGAGGAGGCAGATCGTTGACTCGTCTTGTGTCTCACTGGGCTTTTCTCTCCGGCTTTTGCATGGCGACTCCGCGCCACTCCAGGGTGTCGTCACTGGGGGCCGCGACGCCCGCCCAAACGCGACAATGCTGCGCCCGACCCTCGACGTCGGCGGTAAACGAATAACCGTTTTTGCCTTTGGCGAGCGCCCGCTGAACGCGCAGACCTTGGCTCACCTTCGGCAGCTGCCACTTTGCGACCTGTGGACAGACACACTTTTCGAAACGCACATGGTCGGTGCCCCACTTGGCCTTGTGCGCCCGGTCGGCGCACTGCGCGATGACGGACTTCTCGAGGCGGGGCAACGCTTGTTCGACGAGACCCAGCTCGGTCGTGGGTTCGCCGCCGGGGGGAAGGACGTTGGTACCAAGCTCGGAAAGTTGCACGGGCGCCGGCTGCGAGCTCGGCAGGGTGACGGCTGCCGTCGTCGTGGCGGCGTTGCCTTCGCGGCGCTGGGCGGAGACCGACGATGCGATGCAAAGCACCGCAACCATGGTGAGCCCGTGCAGGTGACCGAACCTGCGCATGATCAAAAAGCCTCCCAGGCACGCGTCGTCATAACGCGTGCGCGCGCTGCGCTCTCTCCCTGCTTGCTCTCGTCCCAGCGGTGCCCCTTGCGTGTGGCGACCGACTCGTAACCGCCAGTATAGCCGCCGCGAGCGCGTTCGTCAGATGACGTTCGGGCGCAGAGCGCGATTTTTCGAAGTGGTCCGCTAGCCCTGCGCAACTATGCGGAAAACCTTCTTTTTTCCGGACTTGAGGAGCATCACGCCATCGACGAAGTCGGCCGCCGTGACGAGCTTCTTCTCGTCGTCGACCTTGGCGTCGCCGATGCGTACGCCGCCTTGTTGAATGAGGCGGCGGGCCGCGCCGTTCGAGTCGGCGATCTCGGTGCGCCGCAAGAGCTCGATGAGCGGCAGGCCCGCGGCAAGCTCCGCGGCGGTCACGTGAGCGGTCGGCATTGATTCCGCCGTAGCGGACGCAACGCGCGGCACAGCCGAGCTGGGCAAAATGTTCGCAGGTAGCTCACGGCCCCCGAAGGCTGCTTGCGCCGCTGTGTGCGCGGTGGTCGCCTCGGCGTCGCCGTGAACGATGCGCGTCGCCTCGAAGGCGAGGATTGCTTTGGCGGCGTTCAAGTCGCGCCCGTCGAGCTTCCAGACCGCACGAACTTCGGTCATCGGCAGGAAGGTGAAGAAGCCAAGCATGCGCGCGACGTCGCGGTCGTCGACGTTCACCCAGTACTGATAGTAGTCGTACGGAGAGAGCTTCTGCGGGTCGAGCCAAACCGCGCCTGCCGCGGTCTTGCCCATCTTCTCGCCCGCCGCAGTCATGAGCAGCGGGCTCGTTAGCCCCTGCACCTGCTTCTGCAACAGGCGCCGACAGAGGTCGACGCCAGCGAGGATGTTGCTCCACTGATCGTCGCCGCCCATCTGCAGCGTACAGTTGTAGCGCTTGCAGAGCTCGTGGAAGTCGTAAGCCTGCAGGAGCTGATAGTTGAACTCGATGAAAGAGAGGCCGCGCTCGAGCCGGATCTTGTAGGCTTCAGCGGACAACATGCGGTTGACGGAAAAGTGTCGGCCGATGTCGCGCAAGAAGTCGATGTAGCGTAACTCGAGCAGCCAGCTGTCGTTGTTCTCGACAATGGCGGAGCCGTCGCCAAAGAGCTTCGCCACTTGGCCTTTGATGCGCGCGATGTTGGTGAGGATGGCCTCGCGCGTAAGCATCTGTCGCATCTCGGTCTTGCCCGAGGGGTCCCCGACCATAGCGGTACCGCCGCCCATGAGGACGATCGGCTTATTGCCCGTGCGCGCGAGGTGCATGAGCGACATGAGAGAAAAGAGGTGACCAACGTGCAGGCTGTCGGCCGTCGGGTCGTAGCCCACGTACGCGGTCACAGGGCCCGCCGCGAACATGGCGCGTACGGCGTCCGCATCGGTGCATTGTTGGACGAAGCCACGCTCTTGTAGGACGTCGAAGGCGTTCACGGCAGCCCTCGTAGACCGGGGCTTCGGCCCTTGGCAATGCCGAATCTTTGGGGAGTCTGGCCGGTCGTGTTAGCCCCTTTAGCTGACCATGCGTCTTCGGGTCGTTTCACTCGTGCTCGCGGCGCTCCTCGCGCCAGCGACGGCCTCGGCGCAGGTCACCGATGAGCCCGCCTACGTGCGCACGATGGCCATGGGCGGCGCCCAACGGGCGGTTGGCAACAACAACGAAACGCTCAACTGGAACCCCGCCGGCATCGCCATGCGCAAGCGCTACGAGTTCGACGCGCAATACCTGTACGCCGCCCGCGACGCCGCAAACGCCTTCAACGTCTCGATTGTGGACTCGACGACCGGGCCGGTCGCGGGAGGGGTGAGCTACACCTATCTTCGATCGGGTCCCCGTGACGCGGGCATCCACCGTCTGCAGATGGCCTTCGGAGTGCAGCTGTCGGAGAGCCTCGCCGTTGGTATCTCGGGCCGCCACGTCTTCGGCGGCTACACGTTGAGCGGCGCTGCGGAGACGGACCCCAAGCTCTGGGCTGGTGACGTCGGCGTTCTTGCGCGCATCAGCGATCACCTGCAGATCGGCGTCTCGGCCCGCAATCTCATTCGCGACGAGCGCTCGGAGCTCACGCGACGCGACATCGGCGCCGGCATCGCGTACGTCGACGAAGCGGTTATCGTGACCGCTGAAGCGGACTGGGACCTCGAGGACAAGAAGCGCGCGACCGCGTTTCGCGGCGGCGCCGAATACGTGGCCGGCGGCAGCTTCCCCCTACGACTCGGCTACGCGCGGCAGGCTTACATCGGCAATGACGGTCAAGACGGCGACGAGAGTTTGATTGGCGGCGGCATCGGCATCCTGATTGCCACCGGCTCGGTCAACGCTGGCTACCAGCAGTCGCTCACGCGCGACGGGATCTGGAAGATGTCGTTCGGTTTGTCGCTGGCTTTTTGAGCAAACCGCCGGCTTCGCTGCTTGACCTCAGCCAAGATTGCGCTCGGCGATGTGCCGTACCTGAACGTTGCCGCGAAAGCCGTGGGCATGGCGGGCGACCCGGCGACCGATCTGACCGTCGCCACAACAGGTCTTCCGTAGGCCGCTGCCGTGCCCACATCACAGGACGATCAGGATTTCGACTTCTCGAGAATGTTCAAGGTCGGAATCGGCTGCTCGTTGGCCGCGCAAGCGTGCACGGCGTTTCGCATGTCGCAGGTCTCGGCCATGTACTGACCGACCTTGAGGCTGCTGAGGGACGGCCCAAGCAGAACCAGCGACCCTCGCGGCGTTACGATCCCGGGATACTTGTCCCAGGCTTGGTCGATCGAAAGCTTGAGGTACAAACCCGCAGGGCCGTGGTCGCCTGCCTTCTTGCGGACCACTGTGCCAGCAAAGAAACGCTTGGCGATGACAGTGACCTCCTGGTCGATGCGGGTGGTTCCAGGCGGGCAGGCCGCACGCGCAGCGATACCGACCGGTCGGGCTTGCATGAGACGCTCCAGGGTTGATGGGAGGCGTCGGTTATCGCAGGCGCTCATCGCCCGTTGTGCGCGCGCATCGCGTCTCGAGTGCACGCGTGGCACACAAGCGCCCTCCCTCATCTCACTGCTGCAACAGCCATTCGAGCGAGCGCTCACGGTTGTCGCGGTTGGTGAGATACTCCCCGGGGGCGAGCTCCGCGGTGGGCAGCGTTGGTATGTCCGCGAAAGCGCGCTCCTCCCATGCGACGGCTGGCGACTCCGGGGCAGGCTCGAGCTCTGTCCCGCACGGCGAGCGAAAGACGAGCTCCTCGCCCTCACGGGTCAGCGTGTAGCCACCCTCGTGAAGCGCGCGGTGATGTTTCGAGCAGACAAGCACGAGGTTTGAAAGCCGCGTTTAATGAGCCGCTCAGCGGTCGCGCGCGCTGCACCCAAGGCTTTCTTCAAGATGGCGGCTTCATCGGGAGCAAGCCGCGCGCGCACGACCACCATGCCCGCATCGTCGGTATGCATGGATACATAACGCTGTCGCTCGCGGCTCTGTGTCTCCGCATGGAGAATCGTCCCGTGGACCCGGACGACGTCTTCGAGGAAGTGCACCGGCCCGTGCAGGCAGAGACTTGCGTACTTGGCGTCGGTCTCGGGCGTTGCGACGCGCGTGACGATACGCACCTTCGAGTAGCCGATGCGTCCCGCCTCGAGCTCTTTTGCGATAGCAGGCAAGGTGGCGAGCGCTCGCGCGACCCGCACGCGCTCGTAAGCGGTCTTAAGGCTCATGCCACACCGCCATGCGAGGTAGCGCGGGTAGCTGTCGAAGCCGAGCACAATGACGTCTTCGAGCTCACGCACGAGCTTTAAGAACTGGTACTCGGCGGCGGCCAAGCGCGCGTTCATGGTGACCAAAGCATCAACGAGCTTACGCTCGCGTTTCTCGCCCTCTGGTGGCCCTCGGGCGAGAAGTCCTCTCCAGTGCAATCTCTGTGCGTTTCACGGCGGCTTCACGGGGAGGCGTGCGTTGCGGTCGGTCGCTATAGCGGAAGCGCGTCAAGACATTATTTTAAGAATCGACATGACGCGCGCCTTGCGCGCACGTCATGCGGAGACGAACACCACAAAGTTTTCGTCGTCTCCGCCCCTGGCTTTCTGAGCCGCGCGGCGACTGGGAGGGGGCAGCCGGCGGGTCAGTTGCCGCGCGGTTTGAAGAGCTCGAGTAGCACCATGGGTTCGCGCAGCGACGGGTCGATGGTGTGTGCCATGTCGAACATGAGACGGGCACTTTGGATGAGCGCTTCGTCGCGGTTTGCGGCGCCTTTCAAGAGGAAGATCTTGCCGAGCGCGAGGTTTGCGGGAGCGAGGAACGGGTAGAGGGTGATCGACCGCTTTAGCAGAGTCTCGGCCTCGTCGTAGGCGCCGACGTGGTAGGCCGCGAGGCCTTGTTGAAGCAGGTCTTGGGCCTCACTCAAGGCTTTGGGGTCGGCGCTGGCGTCGGTGGCGGTGCGCGTCGACGACGCGGCGGCAACGCGCGGACGCTCAATACGGTCCTGGTCGTCGCGAACGGCGCGAGGCGCCGCCGCAGCGGCCGGGCGCGCTGGCTCTCGGGGCTCGGACTCTGCAGCGCACGCGGGCGCGATGAGAGCGACGAGCCAGAGCGGCTTCAAGGTGTGCGGCATGTACCTGGCGCGTTGCAGCTACCAAATGTGTTGTCGTCGCAGCAGCCGTTGGCGCACTGCGCACTGCTGGTGCACAGGTCCCCATTGTTTAGGCGGCAGGTGCCGCTGCCGCTGCAACCCGAGCCCGAACTACAACAGCCGCTGAAGCACGCGCCGTTACTAGAGCAGCTCTGACCGAGGTCGAGCAGGCAGTTGCCGAAGCCGTCGCAGGTGCTGTTCCCCTGACAGGTGTTCGGCGAATCATTGTCGTCGCCCGGACCACGGTCGACGCAACCTCCGACGCCACCGCTCAGCTGGCAGGTTTCGCAGGTGGGGCAGTCCGTGGTCGTGCCGAGCTGACAGGTCTCGCCCCAGGTACCACCACACGTGCCGTTTTCGATCGTGTCCAGATCGCAGGTGTCACACTCGTCACCAATGGATGAGCACTCACCGGCAGTACCCGAGCACTGCCACGAGCCGCTGCAGCCACCGCTGCCGCAGGAGTTTCCGAGCTCGGCGCTCCCCCCCGGTGAGTTGCATACGCCGTTGCAGCAGAACTGCCCCGACCCGTTACAGTTTGGCCCGTTCGTCCCGGTGCGGCTCGTACACGATGCCGCGAAAGCGGCACTGCAGGCGGTACACGTGGTGGTGCACTCGGTGAAGTCGCCAGAGCCGCGTCCCTGGCAGGAGCCGTTGGTGCATTGTGAGCACGGTCCGGAACAGCCGGGACCGTTCGCCGCAGTCACGTTCTGACAGCTCGTTGAGCTACCGTCGCAGCGCTGGCACGTGCCGCATTCCGTGCCAGTGTCTGGTGCGCGCGTGGTGCACGAGCCAGCGTTGCAGAAGTTGCAGTCAGAGCCGCAGTTGTTGCCGTCCTCCGCTGTGATGCCAATGCAATCACCGCCGGAGGCGTTGCACTGCTGACACGTCCCGCATTCGGCAGCATCACCCGCGCCGCGGTTCACGCAGCTCCCGCCCGAGCACTGGGTACAATCGTCCGTGCAGTTTCTTCCCTCGTTCGCGGTAATGCCGGTGCAGTTGCCGCCCGGCACGTTGCACTGCTGGCAGGTGTTGCACTCGGTCGAGTCGCCGGCGCCGCGATTCTGACAGGAGCCTGCATTGCAACTCGTGCAGTCGTCGTTGCAGTTCTTGCCTTCGGGTGCGGTGACCCCGACACAAGCCCCACTGCCGCCGTTGCACGACGCGCAGGTGCCACACTCCGTCGTGTCGCCATCACCGCGCGTCGCGCAGCTGCCGGCCGAGCAAACAGTGCAGTCGTTGTCGCAGGTGCCGGGATCGTCTTCGAAGCTGTGCGGCGTGCAGGTACCCTCGGAGCCCGGCAGGTTGCACGCCTGGCAGGTGCCGCACGCACTCGAGCCACAGCAAACACCGTCGACGCAGCTGAGCCCCGAGTTGCACTGGCCCGCGCCGCTGCACGCGCTGCCTTGCGGCAACAAGCAGGCGCCCGCGCCATTGCAGTTGAGACCACCGGCGCAGTCATTGAACGGGTCGGTGTTCACCGGCACGGGCTGATACGTTGGTGGCGCCTGGCCGACGCACGTGCCTGCCGTCACTTGCTGGCAGATGGCACGACCCGCCGCGTGTTCGGGGCCACGCGCATCGCGGCTCGGGCAGCGGTCGGCCGGCGTCTCGCAGCAGTTCTGGCCGGTCTCGCCGGTGCAGCAACTTGGGTTGACGACGCTCGGCGCGCAGAGCGGCCTACCCATGCAGAACGCCTCGGCCTCGGGGATGTCGGCGCGCGTGTAGCAGCGGCCGTCAACGGCATCGACACCGAGGAAGTAGGCGGTGCAATCGATAGCGCCGCAGTCGTCGCGCTCATCGAGGGGCGCGCCGCCGTTGTTCGGCTCGGTGCCGGCCGCTGCTGCACGCCATGACGGACCAACGGTGCACGTGCAGGTGCCCGGTTCGGGCTCGGCGCAGAACGGACGGAAGATGGCTCCGGCGCGTGAGCCGTCGCCTGCGTCGGTGAGCGTATCGGGAGAGGGGCAAGCACCCGCGATGCAGCAGGCTTCGCTCTTGGCGGAGCAACTAACACCATCACCGCCGCAGGTGAGGCCGTAGGCTGAGCGGCAGGGGAAACACCCGAAGAGACGATTCGGCGCGGTGGGCGAGTTACCGTAGCGCGCGTAGAAGACGCCGCCGGCCGTCTCGTCGCAGGTGCCCGAGGGCGAGCTGACGCGCTCACTCCGTGAACAATCGAGGAACGTGTCGGGATTGAAGCAGTCGACGCCGCTCACGACGCCGCCGCTGCCGCTGATGGCATCACCGTGATCGCACGAGCAGTCGTTGTCGATGCTGTCGTCGCAGCGTTCTTCGGCGCCCGGGTTTACAGCCGCTGTGTTGTCGTTGCAATCGACGTTGATGGGCGCAAGCCCGGGGACGGTGTGCTGACGCGGCACGGCCGGCGGTGCGTCGTTGGTGCCGCAGTAGGTGTAGCCGTCGTTGTCGAAGTCGAAGGTCGGCTCCTCGTCATAAAAGCCGTCGCAGTCATTGTCGCGCCCATCGCACTGCTGGACGCCGCGGCTCGGAATGGCGAGCTCGAAGAAGCCGATGCCGCTCCAGGCGATGGGAAGGGCGTTGTCTTGCTCGAGGGTGTCACGTGGCGGACGCTGCGGACGCACTTCATTGCGGCACTGGTTTTCCCAGACCCCGCCGACGCAGCGCTGTTCGCCGACCCGGCAGTCGCCCCGCGCGCGCGTCGTGGCTTCGGTCTCGATGAACCCCATGAAGCAGACGCGCGGAGGCGTTCCGTCGAGGCAGGGGGTGAGCTCGTCGGCGACGCCGTCACAATCGTTGTCTCGACCGTCGACGACCTCGGTGCTCGGGCCCTGCGCGCCTTCGCAGGTGGTGCTCAAACGACGCACGCTTTGTCCATCAACGACCGTGGGGACGCAGCGGAAGACGCCGAGCGAGCACGCGCCGACACCCGCCAACAGCCACTGCTCGGGGGGCAAGTTGGTGCACGGTTGATCTTCGACGCAGTCGGCGCAGTTCTCGTCGTAGGGCCAGCCGGTGCAATTGTTGTCGGTGTTGTCGCCGCAGATCTCGGTGTTGAAGCCGTTGATGAGGTTGTTGTTGTCGTTGCAGTCGCAGTTCTTGGCGTCGTCGAGCGCGTTCTGCTCGGCGGGGTCGGTCGGCGGACTGAAGCTGCCGCAGGTGCGGAAGCCATCGCCATCGCGGTCGGTCGCGAGGAAGTCGCTGTTCAAGCGAACGCGCTTCACCTGCCGCTCGTTCTCCACATATTGCAGCGTGATGGCACCCGCGACCGTCAAGCGCTGAGAGCCTCCGCCGTCAGCGACGAAGCCCGTGGCGTAAAGCAAAAACGGCTTGCCCTTGAGCGCCTCGCTCTGTGACAGGCGCACCAGCGCTGGCGAAGCGGTTAGGTCGCGGTCGGCGACGTTCGCGACATCGAGCTCGGCCCAGGTGTATCCGCGATCGCGGTCAAGCGACTGATCGCGCACCATCAGGTGGATGCGATCGAGGCGGGCGACAGTCGAGAAGATCTCGACGTCGATCTCGGTGGGGACGGGATCGTCTTTGCATGCCGACAGGGCGGCGAAGAGAGTTACGACGACGGCCGCGGCGACGAATCGGCACACCCGAGACCACCTTATTAACGTTCTGGAAATTATACTGGGCTTTGCGCCCACGGCCAAAGTATGCGAGTCGCCCTGCCGGAGGCCAAGGCCATGAGTGACGAGGCAAATCGCGGCAAACACGTGCAAATCCAGATTCAGCTCGACGATGACGTCGCCCAGGGCCTGTATGTGAACCTCGCCCTCGTAAACCACACCGAAAACGAGTTCACGATTGACGTCATGTACTTACAGCCGCAACAGCCCAAGGCGAAAGTGCGGGCGCGCATCATTTCGAGTGCCCGGCACACCAAGCGCCTCCTGCACGCGCTGCAAGAGAACATCCGCCGCTACGAAGACCGGTTTGGCGAGATTGAGCTGTCGGGGCCGAACCCTGCGGACCAGCTGCTTCAGTAACCGGGCGTAGCCTGCCGCGGCGTCAGGGGGCCGAGGCATGGGTTCGCGAGCTCGACCGCCTCCTGACGCTCTCCATGACTGCGCTCGGGCCCTCGTTCAGAGGCAAATCGGGCACGTCGACATCACCCAGTCGCAGGTTGCAGCGTCACAGGTGCGCGTCTGCGGGACAGAGGGACATAGCGGGCACGGCCCGATCGTTTCGGTTGTTCCCGGATTGCATTGCACCAACGCGGACTCGCAGGCGCCCACCTGTGTCCATTCGCCGCATCCACCCGAGCACTCCCATAGAGCCGTGCCTGGTTTATTGCATGCCGCAGTGCAGCTGCGGGTCTGCCGCTCGCCGGGGGTGCACAAACCCGCGATGGGCGTGCAGTCCGACCAAGCGCCCCATTCGCACCCGGCGGCACAACCTCGCGATTGCAGTCCACATGCGCCTGCCGCGGTGGTGCAAGCGCGACTGTCGTTCTGACCGTCCGTACAGCTTCCGCACGACCCGACGGTGGTCTCAGACCAGCCACAACCGTTACCTGGGCATGTGCGGATGCGTGTGATGGTGCGGCCACAGGCGTTCGGGCCGCACGAGATCTCGTCAACGATCTCGGAGCCTGCCACGCACGTGTCGGGAACTTGGACGCACTCCGAAACGTCGCCCCACTCGCACGTGCTATCGCAGGTTACCGATTGGCTGCCGCAACCACCGGTCGCGGTCGTGCATGCGCGCTGGTAGGTTTGACCCTCCGAACACGTCGGGCAGCTCCCCGAGACCACCTCGGTCGCGCCGCAGCCGTTCGCAAGGCACGTACGCGTGAGAGTACGACTGCGACCGCAAGCGTTCGGACCACACGACAACAATTGGGTGGTGACTTCACTCGGGGTGCAAAACCCCGCCGCGACGACGTTGGCGCACTCGTCAAGCACGGTCTCGGTGGAATCTTGGCCGATCGCGAGGGCGGTGCCCTCGCACGAGGTGACCGTCCGTTGCAGCTCGCAGTGACTACGAACGACGCGCCTGCCGCACTCGGCATGACCGTCAACACAGAGAATGTCGACGTCGCGCGGCGGTCCGATGGCGCAGCCCTCACAGGAACGCGGCTCCCAGGAGCATTGTTCGTTACAGCGGACAGACGCCGCATACCCCTCGACACAAGCGTTGTCGAAACAGGAGACGGCTTGCGAATCGCCGGGACGACAGGCGCCCTGGTCACTGCACGGGCTTTCGACGAAGAAACAGCCGTCGCAGGTGACCTCGCGGCGGCCACACTTGCCGCACTCTTCGACGCGAACGAGATCGCGGTCGCACGACGGCGGGCGTACTTCGCAGCCTCCGACTTGCTGCCACGTGCACGCGCTGGTGCAGCGAAACAGGGCCCCCATGCACGAGCTACCGCAGTCTTGACCAGCTACACACGCATCGCATCGCCGCACCCTTTCTTCGCCGGGCTGGCATTCTGGATCGAGAGCGCAGCTGTCATCCGTTAGGTCGGGGCAACCGCATGCTCCGATGACCCAGCGGCCGGCATTGTTGCATGCGTCCTCCGTGTCTCCGCCGCAGCCGCAGCTGCGTGTACGCACGTCACCGGGTCGGCAGTCCTGACAGACACGGTCGCCGGCGACGCACCGCCATGTGCCAGCCAAGCCGTTCTCGCTCGTACATGGCTGACCGTCGCCAGTGTCTTCGTCGGTCTCTCCATCGAGGTCGTTGTCGAGGCCATCACAGACCTCGTCACGCGGGCCCGCTTGCTGTGGAGGGTCGTTGGTGGCGCCTGGTCCGCGCCCATCGCCCTCCCACCAGGCTCCACCGTCGCCGCCGCGCACCGCTTCGACCTCTGACGTCGCCCCCGTCTCGCTGCCGCAGGCCGAGGCAAGGAAGAGGAGCGCGATGACGACGATTGGCGGGCGTCGAACCGACGCGGTTGGGCTGTTCACCCATGAGCATGCACACGTCGCGGCGGAGCTGGTGCGTTATGGCGCCTGACCGTTCGTCAGGCCGGAAGCGGCGGCAGCAGTCGTCGAACTTGGCCAAAAACTCGCGCGCGGGTTAGGCGGCACGCAAACGCGGGCTATGACGACGCACTAGTATCGCAAGAGTGCGCCGCCCCACGTGAATCCCGCACCGAAGGCGGTCAGGCAGACCAGATCGCCGCGCGCGACTCTGCCTTGGCGGACGGCCTCGTCGAGAGCCAGGGGAATCGATGCGGCGGTCGTATTGCCGTACTTTTGAATGTTGTTGAACACCTTCGCGTCGGGGAGCTCGAGCTTCTTCTGCACCGCCTCGCTGATGCGCAGGTTTGCCTGGTGCGGGATGAGCATATCGATGTCGGAGACGGCAAGGCCTGCGGCAGCGAGAACCTCGCCGACGACTTCGGGCATACGCACAATCGCGTGTTTGAAGACATTCTTGCCGTTCATGACTGGGTAGTGCTTGCCGGCGCGAACATCCTCTTCGGTGATGCGCGGCATCTTGGCGCTCGAGGGGAAGGGAAGATGCAGCTCGTCGGCAAAACGGCCGTCAGCGTGCAGCGCGACCGCGAGCACTCCTTGACTGTCGTCGCGGGCAGGCCCGAGCACAGCCGCCCCGGCGCCGTCGCCGAAAATGACCGCGACATCGCGACCCCGGTCAGTGAAGTCGAGGCCCGTCGAGTGGACCTCGCTGCCGATGAGCAAGATGCGCTTGTAGGTCCCCGCCTTCAGGAACGCGTCGGCGACCTGCAGACCATAAAGAAAGCCCGAACACTGGTTGCGAATGTCGAGGGCAGGCACCCCGGCGAGGCCAAGCTTTGCTCCCACGAGCACCCCGTCGCCGGGGAAGTTTCTGTCGGGGCTGAGCGTCGCGTAGATGATGCAGTCGATGTCGGTGGCGGCACAGCCGGCGTCCGCTAAAGCGTTGGCGGCGGCGCGGGCCGCGAGGTCGGAAGAGCCCATTGGGTCGTTTGGAAAATCGACATGGCGGCGCTCTTTGATGCCGGTACGTTGCTGGATCCACTCGTCGCTCGTGTCCATGCGTTTCGAGAGCTCGACGTTGGTGACGACTCGGCTGGGAACGTAGTGGCCGAGGCCCAGAATGGCGGTTCGCTGCATGGATACTCCGGTTGAGGGCGGCCTGCTCCCGCCTCACCGATGATGACGGGTGTCGGTAGCCCGCCATTCACCAGGAAATGACGTTTCGGTCGGGACTCTTTGGGCGACCGACGGCTCGCCAGGTTGACGATGGGTCACGCGCGCGGCTAGGGCGACCGATCATGCGGTACGCAACTCTGCTTGGTGTCGTCGCGCTGGTTGGCTGTGGTGGTGGCGAGAACGACGGCGATCAAGACGCTGCGGCCGGCTCCATCGTCTACAACTTCGTCGCGACCTTTGGCGACAGCATCGAAGAGGCCATCTACGTCTTCGATGTGGCGACCGAGAGCGTAAGGTTCTTTCGCGCGGACGAGGACATCGAGGGCGGCGTTGGCGTCGCGGGAAACGGCGCCATCGCGCAGTTGGGCGAGCTCGACGACGCCGTGCGCATCACCGTCACACAAAGCACGGGCGCACTCGTCACGAGCTTCACCGTCGAGGAGGATCTGTCGTTCGCGACGAGCGGCGCCGCCATCTCGCCCGACGCGAGCCTCGTCGCCTTCAGCTTGGACGTCGACTTCGGTGAGACGCGCGGGCCGCGCACCTATCTTTGCGACGTCGCGCCTCCACACCGGTGCACGACCTTTGATGGGGTGGACGGGCCGAGCTTTGCGCCGGATGGCCGACTGCTCGCTGTGGACGAAGAGGGTACCGGCATCTACGTATCAAATGTCGCTCGCACGCTCTTTACCCGCCTGGACACTCCAACGCTCGAGGCCGCAGAGAATCCCGTGATGACGCGTGACGGGCGCTACGTCATCTTCGACTCGGGCTTCTTCTCGCATCTCGATATTCTCGACACGACGACTGGGCTCATTCGCCCGCTGACGCGCGACGGCATCTCCCAGTTCCGCGCCGCGCTTTCACCCGACGAGCGCTATCTGCTCTTCGAGCAGAAGTGTTGCGGCGGTGAGATCAGTATCCCAACGCTCTACCGCGTCCCCTTCGACCCAACGGCGACGGTGTCGGCCGCTTACGCGGACTTGAGTCCGCTCGTGGACGCGAGTGATGATCCGATCGCTGTCTCGGGCCGCGCGGGCTGGTACGCGCAATGAGCGTCGTTAGACGTCCAGGTTGCGCACGTCGAGGGCGAAGCGCTCGATGAAGTCGCGACGCGGCTCGACCTGATCGCCCATGAGCACGGTGAAGATCTGGTCGGCAGCCACGGCATCTTCGATACGGACGTTGAGGAACGAGCGGTTCTCTGGGTTGAGCGTCGTCTCCCAGAGCTGCTCGGGGTTCATCTCGCCGAGACCCTTGTAACGCTGGATCGATAGGCCCTTCTTGGCGTCCTCGAGGATGCGGTGCACCACGTCTTCGAGACGGGGGAACTCGACCATCTCTTCTTCGTAGCTAAGCGCGAAGGGCGCGGTGCCGGCGGACGCAAAGCCGTCCACCGCCTTGCGTAGCTCTTGAAAGTCGGCGCCTTCGAAGAACGCCGAGTCGATCACAGAGGTGCGATCGGAGCCGAGCTGACGCGTGGTGATGACGTAGCGCTTGGCGCCGTGCTCCTTGTCTTCGTCTTCCTTGACGATGATGGGGAGCGCCTCGGGGAACACGCGCTGCAGGTAGCCCTCGATGCGCGGGATGTCGGCCATCATACCGACCTTGAGAGCCGCGGCATCGAGCTCGGTCTCCTTGACGATTGCGTCGATGAGCCGCATGTCGCGACGCTTGTCGACGCGCGCCAGGAGCTGCTCGTAAGCGAGCACACGGCGGCACAGGTCGACGAGATCGCCACCCTGGATGCGTACGTCGTCGCCGGCACCGGTTGGCAACAGCGACACTTTCTCGGTGCCGAGCTCCAAGAGGAGTCCGTCGAGGGCAGCCTGATCTTTGAGGTACTGCTCGCGCTTGCCGCGCGTCACTTTATAGAGAGGCGGCTGCGCGATGTAGAGATGGCCGCGCTTCACGATCTCGGCCATGTGCCGGTAGAAGAACGTCAAGAGCAGCGTGCGGATGTGCGAGCCGTCGACGTCCGCGTCGGTGTTGTGACAGCAAACACCGCCGAGCCCCGCGATGAAGTTTTCATCGGTATCGACGGAGAAGTCGTAAACATTGCCGTTCGACGCAGCGACTTCGCGAATGCTCGTGATTGGCAACGCCGCAAGGTCTCCGGCAAGCAGGGTCACGTCGTCTTGGCGTCCGCTCGAGCGTACGGCCGCGCGGAGAGGGTCGGCGCCGGGGAGGTCCTGCCAGAGCGTGCTGGTCATCTCGAGGTCGGCGGCGCGGGTGACACGCAGCTCCCACTTGCCCGGGGCGCGCTCGGTGACCGACGGCATGACGCCGAGTGTCGACAGGACATAGGCGAGGCCGCTCGCGACATCGCGCGACGGGGCGCGCAGCGTGAGGCCGCGATCGAAGATGCCCCCCGCGCTCGCGAGCCAGGCACGAATGAAGGCGCGGCGCGCGGCGTCGTCTGCATCGAGCATGACGTCGAAGGCGGCGGTCGCCCCGCCAAAGAGCGCTTCCCAGGCGAGCGACAGCATCGGGTGCCCGACGCGAACGAGCGTGCCGTCGGTCTCGATGAGGCGGGACGGGATGGCGAAGGTCTCTGCCAGGGCGTCGCGTACTTCGTCCGCCGCGAGCAAACCCGCGTCGAAGCGTACGCCAAGGGCGTCGCGCGAAAAGCCGGCGGCGCACGACAGACCGAGGAGAGTGGCGAGCTGTGGGCTCTTCTCGACGAAGCGAGGCAACGCCGCCTTGCCGTCGCGCTGCGCGGTGAGCTCACAATCGTCACGACCGGCGAGCCACGCGAGATCGGTCGCGTCGAGCGCCAAGAGGTGAACGTGGCTGTCCGGAGTGCGGCCGCGGTCGACGAAGAAGTCGCGTACGGCGCTGCCGCGCACCCACGAGCTGGCCGCAAGCTTCGGGACGGCATGCAACGCCGTGACGAGGTCGAGTGGGCGGCTCTCGCTGGCCGGCAAGGGCAATCGGGCAGGCACGACGAGTTGGTCGCCGACGCTCAGGGCGTCGCCGCGCTTGAGGGCGACCTTTTCGCCGTCGCGCACGAAGACGCTGTGGCTCGCGGTGACCCGGACGCTGCGCCCGTGGCTCGTGGTGACCTCATAGAGCGCTTCTTCGAGAGGGTGGCGGATGACAGCGCGGATGGGGCGGTAGCGAACGGCCTGGCTGTTGACGTCGAAGCAGAGGACCTCGCCGAGATCGCCGCCGATGCGCTTGTCGACACCGGCGGTGCTTCGCCCGAGGATGCCGTCGATGAAGGCGCCAATGGCGACGAGCCTTGCCTGTCCGCGCGAGCGTACAATGACATGTTCGGCCGCGTCGACACTCATGATGATGATCTTGTGATAGCGGAGCTTCGCGATGTCGAACTCGTCCGCGCCGATGCCGGTGCCCATCGCGGTGATGAGCGTCAGGATCGCTTCGCTGGTGAGCATGCGGTCGAAACGCGCGCGCTCGACGTTCAAGATCTTGCCGCGCAACGGCAACACCGCTTGGTTCTTGCGCGAGCGCCCCTGCTTGGCGGAGCCGCCGGCCGAGTCGCCCTCGACGATGTAGAGCTCGGAGAGTGCGGGGTCTTTCTCCTGGCAATCGGCGAGCTTGCCGGGGAGATTCGCGGAATCGAGCGCTCCCTTGCGGCGGGTTGCCTCGCGAGCCTTGCGGGCGGCCTCGCGAGCCTTCGATGCCTCGATGGCCTTGCTGATGATCTGCTTGGCCGCGTCGGTGTTTTCGTCGAGGAAGACCTGCAGGCGATCGTTGACGATCTTTTCGACGATGGTCTTGATCTCGCTCGAGACCAGCTTCTCTTTGGTCTGCGAGGAGAACTTGGGGTCGGGCATCTTGACGTTCAAGACCCCGACCAGACCCTCGCGCATGTCGTCGCCGTTGAGCTCGACCTTGTTCTTAAGCAAGTCGTTTTGCGTGGCGTAGGCGGTGAGCGTCCGCGTTAGCGCAGCACGAAGTCCCGCGAGGTGCGTACCACCGTCCCCGTTGGGGATGTTGTTGGTGTACGGGAACATCTGCTCGGAGTAGGTGTCGTTCCACTGGATGGCGAGCTCGACGCTGATCTTCCCGTCTTCACCGGTCACGTAGATGGGTTTGGGGTGAAGGACGTTCTTGTTGGTGTTCAAGAACTCAACGAAGCTGACGATGCCGCCGTCGTACTTGAAGTGCTCGGCCTTGTTGGTGCGCTCGTCGGTGAACTTGATCGAGACGCCTTTGTTCAAGAAGGCGAGCTCGCGCAGGCGGTTCGCGAGGATGTCGTAGCTGAACTCGGTGATCTTGAAGATCTGCGCGTCGGGCTTGAACTTGATGGTGGTGCCCTTGCGATCGGTGGTGCCAACCAGCTTCAGCTCGCTCACCGCGTCGCCGCGCGAATAGTCCTGTCTGTGCACCTTGCCGTCGCGATGGATCTCGAGATTGAGCTTTTCGGACAACGCGTTGACGACAGACACACCGACGCCGTGCAGACCGCCGGAAACCTTGTAGGAGTTCTCGTCGAACTTACCGCCGGCGTGGAGGACGGTCATGATGACCTCGGCGGCGGACTTGCCCTCTGCGGGCATGAAGTCGGTGGGGATACCGCGGCCGTCGTCGCTGACCGTAACCGAGTTGTCGATGTGGATGGTGACTGCGATGTCGTGGGCGTGGCCGGCCAGCGCCTCGTCGACCGAGTTGTCGACGACCTCGAAGACCAGGTGATGCAAGCCGGAGCCGTCGTCGGTGTCGCCGACGTACATTCCGGGGCGCTTGCGGACAGCCTCGAGGCCCTTCAAGACCTTGATGCTGTCTGCGTTGTAGGCCTGTTCGACGTGGTGCGGATTGATGGGTGACGAGGTCAAAACGAGCCCCCTAAACCGGTCCAAAAGCGAGGCGTCGGAATAGCAGATCGAGCCCAGTCTGACCAGGCCGCGAGCGGTTTCTTACCTTATAGATCCACGGACCTAGTAATAGGCGTGGAACTGCAGGAATCCGGCCGTGTAGTACCCGGTCGCCGGGAAGCGCTCGACCCGCAGCTGGGGGGCGAGCTCGAGCCACGGGAGCACCCACCACGAGGCGCCAGCAAGGTAGCGGTTCTGATGGAGGGCGTCCGCGCCGCCGCGAGCCGCCTCGACCTGCCGCCAGTCGTGCTCCAGGTAAACGTCGAGCGACTCGAGGACGAACCAGCCGAGCCTTGCGTAAGTCGCCATGGTCGTATGCGTCGGGAGGCCTGTGGATGAGCGGCTCAGCACGTCGACCTCGGCGAGCAGATACGATGCACCCAAGAGACGTAGGCGAGCGAACAGCGCGCCTGCCGTGCGCCGAGCGAGGTCCGCGGTGCCGTACAGACCCGAGACACCGAGCGCTGCCCGACCGTCGACGTTGAACGTGAACGAGCCAACGGCGCCGCGCTCGCGAAGACCCGCAGGCTGCTCGGCAAGATCGCCACCGAAGCCTGCGACCGCGATGGCCAGGCGCTCACTCACGTAGTCGGCTTCCGCCGCGTAGCTCTGGCCGTAGTAGCCAAAACCCAGGGTGCTGCGGGTGAAGGCCGTGTGGTCGGGCTGACGGATACCGAACGGCAACACCATGCGGCCGCCGCGCACGCTCAGGGCGTCGGTGAAACGAAACTGTAACCAGTGCTCGCGGGAGAAAACCTTGTAGCCAATGCCCTCGGCCTCCGGCGCCTTCGGGCCAATGGCTCCATAGGCGAGGATCTTGCCGTAAGCCGCGACGCCGCCAACCTCGAACAACATGGGGATGAACGAGAAGCCAGCCGACATGTCGTCTTCAGCGGGCACGGTGGCGAACATGATGCGGGTATCGACCCCGAGCCCCACCTGAAACGTGGGCTCACCCGTCGTCTCGTCGTAACCCGTCACGCTCGCTTTCTCGCGGTGACGCGCCACGATGTCGGCCTCGACGACGTCTGGGAAAAACGCCTGCTGTGTGCCGGTTCCATAGGCGTTGGCGAAGCCGCCGCCGGTTGGGCTGTAGTGGCAGCTGACGCAGTTCGTGTAGCCCTTGGCGATGAAGGAGGGGTACGCCTGTGCCGCTCGCGCAAGCACGGTTACGGCGAGCGCCGCGATGATGGCGAGGTGTCGCGTCATCGGCTGAAACGAATGCTCACGGTGACGTCAACGGTCGTATCCATCTTCACGACGGCCATCTTCGGTTGCGGAATACCAAACTGGGTGATGTCGAGTGGGAAGGTGCTGGTCGCGGTATGAACGCCATCGTTCTCGACGACCGTCACGCGGACTTTCACCGGCTTCTTGACGCAGTGTGCCTCCATGGTGCCCTCGACTTCGGCTTCACCGCTTGTGACGAGCTTTGCGCCTTTGAGGTCGAGCGCGATGACGGGGCACTTGCCGCTCTCGAGATACTTCTCGCGCATATGGCTATCGCGCATGCCGATGCCGGTTGTGAAAGCATCCGCTTTGATCACCACGGCGCCAGCGTCGACCACGCCGTTCGCGTCGGTTCCGAGATGACCACTCACACTGTCGTTTGTGGCAGTGAAGGTGCCGCCCGTGATGCGCGCGAGGAAGCTCACCCGCGAACCGCTGGCAACAGAGTAGGTCGTGGCATGGGCAACGGGCGTCACCGCAATCGCGGACAAGAAGAAAACGACGAGCCTAGTCATAGAGCGCACCTCGGCAATACCAGCTCCGCAGCAGCCGTAGCTCCGGTTCGCCCCAGGTCAAACCGTCTTCGGGCATCTCGCCGGTCGCGACATTGGCGTAGATGCGATCGATGCGGTCACGCAGGGTGAAGTAGGCCGACTGTGGTGTCTCGAGGTTCAACCCTCGCGCCGGCTCGTCCCCGTTGTGGCATTGGGAGCAGTTTCGCGGGTCCTGGGTGTTCGTGATGATGAGGGCGAGCTCATGGTAGCTCGTCTGCTCCGCGGGCAAGATATCGTCACAGTTGAGCTGCTCGGCGTCGCGGCCGCAGCTCGACGCGCCGAGCAGCACAACGCACAACACGAGCCGCCTCACGCGGCCACCGCGACGACGCCTGCGCGAACATCGTAGATCTGGGTGTCGCCTGCGAAAGGCAGGTCCGTTGCGCCGGTCGTACTCACGAGCGTCTGGCACCCCAACGCATCGATCGTCGAAAACAACAGGCGCGAGCGCTCGGCATCGAGCTCACTCGAGACGTCATCGAGCAGAAGCACCGGCATGGTGGCGATCATTCGTCCAACAGTCTCGACCTCTGCGAGCTTGAGTGCAAGCACAAGGGCGCGCTGCTGCCCTTGTGAAGCAAAGCTGCGTGCGTCCCGTCCGTTGACGTGCATGAGCAGGTCGGCGCGGTGCGGCCCGACACTCGTCGCGCCGCGCGCCCGGTCGCGCGGGTAGCCTACACGTAGACGCTCGGTGAACACCGTCGCGTAGTCGTTGTCCGCTACAGCAGCCTCGCCGCCAAGACCGCCGTCGAGCTCGATTTGCATGTGCGTCGCTGCCTGCATGATGGACGCGAAGTAGTTCTGTGCTGCGGGACGCAGCTCGCGCAGCGCCGCCTGCCGCGAGGCATGGACGACGACCCCGTGCTGAACGAGTTGTTCGTCGTAAACCGAGAGCATCTGCGGGTCTGGCGCGCGCTCCGCCCGCAATAACGCATTGCGGCTCTTCAAGACCTTGGCGTAGCTGGTTGCCGCGTCCACGAAGTCTGCGCGGTAGTTCCCCACGGCTCGGTCGAGAAAGCGGCGGCGCTCTTCGGGGCTGCCCTTGGCAATACGCAGGTCGTCGGGGAAAAAAGCGACGACGTTGACGAGCTGTAAGAGCTTGCTTGTCCGCGTTAGCGTTCTTCCGTCAACCAGCATGCTCCGCCGTTTTTCGTCGATGAGGACCTCGACGTCGTGGCGTACGTTTTGGCGTTCAAAGCGGCTCGCGAGGCGCGCTTGTGGTTGTTCATGCGCGACGAGCTCGCGTGGCGACGCGTTGCGGAACGAGCGCCCCGTGGCGCAGACGTAAAGGGCTTCGAGGACGTTGGTTTTCCCTTGCGCGTTTGCGCCACGCAGGACCGTCGCGCGCGCCTCGAGGTCGAGGGTCAGCGCGTGGAGATTGCGAAAGCCACGGGCCTCGAGCCGTTCGATGCGCATGCCATGCACCTTTAACTACGAGGCCGAGCGTCAAGCCAGCGCGGATGCGGTAGCAGGTCGTCAGATTCGCCGCCCGACGGCCCGCCGCAACATCAGATACGCATTGGCATGACCACGGCGACGAAGCCCTGGTCTTCGATGGGCCTTACGACGCCGGGCGAGAGGTCGTCGGACAGCTCGAAAGCCACCCCTTCCTCGTTGGTGAGCGCCAAGACATCGAGGATATAACGCGCGTTGAAGCCGATTGTCAGTGTGTCGCCCTTGTAGTCGATATCGACCATTTCGCTCGCCTCACCGAACTCGGGGTCTTCGGCGCGCAGCTCGAGCTGATTGTCTTTGAAGGTGAGACGAACGCCGTACGCCCGGCCCTGGGAGAGCAACGACACGCGCTTAAGCGCTTCACCGAGAGCGCCTCGGTGGACCTTGGCGATCTTCGTGCCCTGTTTCGGGATAACCTGCCGGTAGTCGGGAAACGAGCCTTCAACCAAACGCGTCGATAGCTCGACGGCGCCGGTCTTCAAGATGCCACTCGTCTGCGAGAAGCCGAGTTGAACCTCAGCGTCTTTGTCATCGGCGAGCACACGGCGCAGCTCTTGAAAGCCCTTGCGCGGCACGATGACGCCTTGAGCGATGGGGATGTCGGTCTCGAAGGTCTTCTCGCACATCGCGAGACGGTGGCCGTCGGTTGCAACCATGCGCAGCACTTTAGGGCTCGGAGCCTCGCAATAAATGCCGGACAAGTTGTGTCGGTTGTCGTCGGTCGACACGCAGAAGATGGTGCGCTCGATCATCTGAGCGAGCAATGCGGCCGGAATCGTGAAGGTCTTGGTGTTCTGCGTTTGCGCTGGGAGGGCTGGGAATTGGTCGGCGGACATACCCACCAGGCGAAACTTGCTCGTGCCGCTGACGAGCGAGACCCAGTGGTTGTCTTGGCGCTCGAGCTCGATGATGTCGTTGGTGAGCGACTTGACGATTTCGTAGAGCTGGCGCGCGTGAATGGCTACGGCGCCCGGTTTAGAAATTTGAGCTTCGTATGTGCCGCTCAAGCCAACATCGAGGTCGGTAGCGGAAACCTTGAGGCCGCCGTCTGCAGCGTTGAGCAGCACGTGCGCCAAAATCGGCATCGTGCTCTTTTTGTCGGCAACTCCCTGCACTCGGTAGAGGGCGCGCGACAGCTCTGCGGTGCGGATGCTCAACTTCATCGGGACGACCTCGGCGAAAGGTGGCGCAGCTTTTTGCGTGCGGCGCCGTCGTTGTCAAGCGCAGGATTCGGGCTTCCCGGGTTTCGGCGACAGCGGGTTCGAAGTGATGTTTCTAAATAGATCAGATCAAGATCAATGATCATAATGATCGCCTGTGGATATGTGAATTGAGCACGTATCTCGGCGTCAACGTTCATGATCCGCTTGTGCGCAACTGTGGTGAGCGAGAGCCTGATGGATCGGGGGTGAAGATGACCCCAAGCGCCCCCCCGCAGGAAGCACACGTTTGTACACGCGCCCGCCAACAGCTCGTCCACATGTCGATTTTTTGCTAGCGAGAAGAATCGTGCACCGAGAACCCGAAGTGGCGCTTTCTGTCTTGACGAACGGAAAGAACAAAGCGCGTGAATATAATACACTGAGTAGAATCCGCCACAGCGGTCACGGCCCTGCGATCCCCAAGGCGCGGAGTAGAGCCTCGCGCGCCGTTTTCAAGTCAAAAGCGACCGCGTCGGCGCCTGCTTCACGAAGGCGCGCGGCGGTTTCAGCTGGCTTCTCCTGTTCGGATGCAGGGAGGAGCACGACGATGTTGGTCGCGGGCAACGCCGCGCGGATGCGACGGGAGAGGTAACGTGCCGTCACCGAGTTGCCGGGAGGGAGCGCCGCGACGCACACGACGCGTGGCTCGCGTGCGATGATGGTCTCCGCAAGGCGCGCCGGCGCCGCCGCGGGCAACGGGTTTAATGTGATATCGGCCGCGATCCCGTAGCAGAGCAGATCGATGAGCAGGGCATCGGTCGACCCCGCAGCACCTACGCCAAGGACCTCGGGCTTCGGTAGCTCGTCGACCGAGAGGCGGCGGGCAACGCTCTGAAAAACCCCGGAGCGCGTCGTCGATTGGCGCACAGGCCCACGTGAGCTTGGGCGGACGCGGCGGGCGATCTCGGAGAGGCTCGCCGTCACGCTGTCGGCCGCATCACGATTGAGAACGCCCGCGTCGATGTCGCGGGCAAGGTGACGCAAAGCGGGGACGAGGAGCGCATCGAACGTGGCCAGCGTTCCTACCTGACTCGCGGTCTTCCGCGCCAAGCGCAGGGCGTCGTTGCCGGCCCGCGCAAGGACGCGCTGGTAGAAGTTCACGTCTGGCGGTAGCCCCGGGTCATCGCCCAGCACGATCGAGAGGAAGTGAAGTCGCGGGACATGGCGCCCCATCACGGCAGCGACCACGGTCAGGGGTGTCGCGAGCACGAGACCCAGAGCACCCCAGAGCCAAGTCCAGAAGATGACCGAGACGAGCAACGCAAAAGCGGACACCCCCGTGCGGCGACCGAGAAGGACAGGCTCGACGAAGTTGCCCGTGAGGATGTCGAGGGCGAGGAACAAACCCATTGTCGAGAGCGTCGCAAACCACCCAGGGGTCGTCGCAAACGCCACGAAGGTCGGTAGAGCCGCCGCGGTCCACGTCCCCACGTAGGGTACGAAGCGCAGCACCCCAGCGAGCGCGCCCCATAAGATTGCGTAAGGAACGCCGATCACAGTGAGGCCGAGTGCGATGAGCACGCCATAGCCAGCGTTGATGTAGGTGAGGCCGAGTAAGAGGTGGCTGATACGCTGGACGGCTTCGTCGAGCGTGCGCGTCGTCAGAGTCACGTTTTGCGGACCGACGAGCTGGATGAGCCGGTTGCGCAGATCCTCGCGGCGCGCCAAAGCGAAGACCGCCAACGTCGAGACGATGAGTACGGCGGTGAGGGGAGATAAAAGCGGGCCGAGGAAAGACTCGAGCCGCTCAATGGGGGTGTCGTCGTTGCCCACGATACGCACGGGGTCGGCGCGCTCGGTGCGGGCGATGGACGTCTCGAACACGCGCGTGAGCTGCTTGACGGCGCTCGTGAGGGTGTCGAGGGACCCTCCTTTGCCACCGCGGAGCTCAGCGAGCTTCGCCGACATCTGGGATACGTAGTTGTGGACCTCGGAGGCGAGGTCCACGAGCTGTGAGGCGAGCACGGCGCCGACGAAAACAAAGAAAGCGACCGCCGCGCTGCACATGACAGCGACCGTTAGCGCGCGGGGTACGCCGAAGCGCTCGAGGGCGTTCGACGGGGGAGTCAGGATGAACGCGATGTAAAACGCGAGTGCGAGCGGCCCGAGTACCGGCCGCGCCACGTAAACGATGGCGACGATGAGCGCGAGCTCGAGGACGGGAGTTACTCTGATAGTCCGCACAGCTCGGCGATCCGTTTGAGGAGGACCGGGAGGTCCACGGGTTTTTCGAAGGCGTCTTCGACGGTGAGCTGACCACGCTGTTCGGGACCCATGCCGGCGAGGACCACGATGGGAATGGCCGCCCACGCGAGGCGCTCTTTCATAGCGGCATGCAGCTCCCAGCCGCTCATGACCGGCATCAAGAGGTCCGTGAGCACGAGGTCGGGATCGAAGCCGGCGACCAGATGATTGAGTGCGGCCCGGCCGTTTTCCGCGCGCGCCGCCGTGTACCCCTGCTGCTCGAGCAGCAAGGCGATGGCCTCGCGGCTGTCCGCGTCGTCGTCGACGACGAGAACCCGGCACCCGTTGGGCTTTGCCCGACCATCCCCCACGGCGCAGTTGTGACGCGACGCGGTTAGGAGCGCAAGTTGCTGGCTTAAGCTTTGCTTAAGGGTTGAGCACGTCGAGTCGACGCTCGAGCTCGAGGACCTCTTTGCGCAGAGCAGCGTCGGTCTTGAGCAGCGAGTCGACCTTCTTGCAGGCGCTCATGATGGTCGTATGGTCTTTGTCACCGAATCGGGTGCCGAGCTCGGGGAACGACGCGCCGGCGTGCTTGCGGCACAAGTACATGGCGACCTGGCGCGGGCGTACGAGGATACGCTGGCGTCTAGCGCTCTTTAGGTCGGCAATCTTCACTTGGTAGTAGCTCGCCACGAGCTTCTGGATGGACTCGACGCTGAGCGCGAGTGTGCGGCTCTGCAGGATGTCCGCCAAAACGGTCTGCGCATAGTCGGCGGTGAGGGGTTGGCCCGTGAGCGATGCGTGGGCCATGAGGCGCACGAGCGCGCCCTCGAGCTCGCGCACGTTGCTGCGAATGTTTTTGGCGAGGAAGAAGATGACCTCGTCGGCAAGGCTGACGCGCTCACTGTCGGCCTTCTTGCGCAAGATGGCGACGCGCGTCTCGATTTCAGGCGGCTGGACGTCTGCGATGAGGCCCCACTGGAAGCGGTTACGCAGGCGCTCTTCGATGTCGGGAATCTCGTGCGGCAGTTTGTCGCTCGTCACGACGATTTGGCGCTGCGAGTCGTAGAGCGTGTTGAAGATGTGGAAGAACTCGTGCTGGGTGCGGTCTTTGCCCGCGATGAGCTGGATGTCGTCGACCAAGAACACGTCGCAGTTGCGACGGTACTTGTTGTGGAACTCGTCGAGCTTCGAGAAGCGGACCGCGTTGATGACCTCGTTCACGAACGCTTCCGACGAGGTGTAGATGATGCGGGCGCGAGGTTTTTCGCGGAGGATCTGGTGGCCGATGGCCGAGAGCAGGTGCGTCTTGCCGAGACCGACACCGCCGAACAGGAAGAGTGGGTTGTAGCTGGAGGCGGGGTTTTCGGCGACGGCCTTGCAGGCCGCGAAGGCGAACTGGTTGGAAGGCCCGGACACGAACGTGTCGAAGACGTAGCGGCTGTTGAGCTGACGTGATTCGCGTTTCTCGGAATCCACGGTTTCCGTGACGCCGCTTCGCTCTTGTGGACTCTCGGGTGGCGCGTTGGTCTCCTCGCTCACGTCGGTCAGACGCAGCTCGGGATTGACGACCCAGTCGACCGCCACCGATTCGCCCGCAACGAGCGAGAGCTCATCGCGAATGAAGTCGACGTAGTGGTCGCGCAGCCAGTCGCGCGCGAATTGATCGCGCACTTCGAGCACGACGGTCGCGTTGTCGTAGCGGGCGCAACGGATTGGCGCGAGCCAGCTATCGATGACGTGTGCCGACAGCTTGCCTGCCGCCGCCGTCAAGAAGCTGCCCCACAACTCCGCCGCCGACTTCGTCATGAGCTCACTCACGAGACAACCTCTACCCACAGCTTTGCGCCCCCCGGCGCTCCGCGTCGAAACGTCGTAACCGTGCGGAACACGGCCACAAGCTGCGAACTCAATCGCAACTGTCCACCGCGCTTCACACGCGGATCACAAAGATATCCACAGGGTGTTGAGGATGGATCGCTTTGCAGTTGAGAAGTCGTGCGACGAACAGGTCGAAACGACGCGATCACCCTGCCCCCGTCTGCGCACCATGGTGGAGCACAGCAGAATGGGAACCACAGTCTTGCCGCGAACGGCGAGACAAACTCGAAACGGGACACTTGCCTCTGTGGCGAATGTGCGACGCGGATGCGACGCTTGGCGCGATCTACGCAAAGCGAAAATCACGGTCAAGACACAAGTCGCATCATCGCGCGGAGAGGCTGTACGGTTGCGTCTGCGCGGTACTTTTCGTCGCCACGCCACCAACAAAAAAACGAGAAAAAAGAGATTGCAACGCGCAACGACTTCTGCGGCTGCTCGGGGAGGAAATGCGCGTCCGCCATAGAAGACAGGCGCCGCGGGCACAAGCAGTCAGTCGCAGCACTCTGCACAGCCAAAGAGGTCGTTGCCTGTGCGCGTGGTTCGTTAGCGCTGCCGTCGCCGAACCTGCCGAGTGGGCGAACGGGGCGCATCCAACCGTTGTGGGGCATCCCGTCGAGACCGAAGAATGCCCATTGCTGGGGTGCGGTCGCGACCTGGTTCGAGGCTCATCGGAGGCTCCCCGGCTGAAACAACCCGGCATCATTCGTCGTTCTTTTGTTCTTCCGGTGGCGACCGGGGGGGGCCTGACGCCCCGTCAGATTGTTGGGCGGGACCAGGGGAGGGGGCTGCTCTCGGGCGATCGATCGTTGACTTATTCAGAGCACATAGGTAAGTCGCCACGCTCTTTTGGAGTCTCCCGATGAAGCGCACGTTTCAACCGCACAATAAGCGCCGCAAGAAGGTGCACGGGTTCCGCAGCCGCATGGCGACCGCCGCCGGCCGTAAGGTCCTCAAGCGCCGCCGCACCAAGGGCCGCAAGGTCCTGACGGTTAAGGTCAGCGGCAAGTAAGACGTTTAGCGATGCCATGGGCCAGGTCGCGCGTCTCACCGATCGTCGCGATTTCGTCCGCGTGCAGAGCGAGGGACGGCGCTTCCGTAGCGGACACATCGCCGTTCTCGTCCTACCGACACCCGATGCCCCTCCTGGCTGCCCACCGCGTGTCGGTTTCACGGTCAGCCGCAAAGTCGGCAACGCCGTTGTCCGCAATCGCGTACGGCGACGCCTGCGCGAGCTCGCTCGTCTCCACTCCCCATGTTTGAGTCCGTCCTTCGACTACGTCGTCATCGCCTACCCGGCCGCGGCCGCCGCGGATTTCGCACGGTTACGCGACGAGCTCGGCGATCTCCTCGTACGCGCCGGGCGGACGGGCGAAGCGCGCTAGACTTGCGGCCACGCTCGCGCGGGTTGTTCGCGCTTGCGGACGCGTTGCTGTCGCTCGTCTTGATCGGCCTCATCGCCGTTTACCGGCGCACGCTCGCCCTCTTCATTGGCGGCCGCTGCCGCTTCTATCCGAGCTGCTCTTGCTATGCGCAAGAGGCGCTTCACGTCCACGGCCTGCGTCGCGGCCTGTGGCTCACCGGCCGGCGTCTCCTGCGCTGCCATCCCTACCACCCGGGCGGCGTCGACCTCGTGCCTCCGGTGAGGCCTTGAGAGCACAATGCAGCTGACCGAGCAGCAACGCGTCGTCACCGCAGTCGTCGCCTGCATGGCGATCCTCTTCGTGTGGCAGTTTTTCTTTTCGCCTCCTCCCCCCGCGGAGGAGCCGGTCGCCCAACGTTCGGCCGAGGACATTCCGGTCAAGGGCGAGGCCATCGAGCCGAACGACCCGAAGCCGGTGCCCGCCGCCGAGCCAGCCGTGGACGCACCCGCGCGATACGAAGAGAAGCGCCTGCCGGTTGTGAACCCGCTTTATCGCGCCGAGGTCTCGACCACCGACGCGGCGTTCACGAAGTTCGAGCTCGCCAAGTACGACGAGGCCGTCTGGGTGCGCGACGGCAAAGAAGTAAAGCAGGACCGTTCGCGCGAGCAGCCTGTGTCGCTTGTGACCGCGGAAGCGGACGGCGCTCCGCGGCAGGCGCGACTGCGTCTCGACGTTGGCGGTAAGCCCGTCTCCATCCCCTTCAGCGCGTCGGCTGCACCGACCGCGGGCCGCATCGACCTCACGGGGAGCGCCGAGGGGTTTTCGGTCGTGGCCGAGCTGACGCCAGACGCGGACACCTATCAAGTCGCTTACGAGGTGCGCGTCACCAATCAGGGGAGCGCTCCGCGCACCGTGTCGCCGATGGTCTCTTTCGGCCTCGAGCAGTTCGGCGGCGAGGGCAGCATGTTCGCGCCAGCGCCCGATCAGGTCCACGGTCTTTGCGTCGTCAACGGCAGCGTCGAGCGCAAGGCCGTAAACGACGTCGACGAGGGCGAAGCGTTCGCATCACCGGAGAACGCGGGCTGGGCAGGCATCGACCGCCAGTACTTCTTGGTGGCGCTGCTGCCCGACGTCGAGGGCAAGAACCGCTGCCGCATCGAGGCGCAGGGCAAGACCCTCTGGGTTGACTACTTCTTGCCTGCGGGTGACATCGCTCCGGGCCAGACAGCGGTCCGCAAGTTCAGGATCTACGCTGGCCCCAAGCGCGACTCCGAGATGGAGCGCGTCTCGCCACTCCTGAAAGAGGCGATCAACTATTCGCTCTGGGGCATCCCGCTCGGGTTTCTCGCGCGGCCAATGGTCTTCCTCATGAACCTGTTCCACGGTTGGACGGGGTCGTGGGGTGTCGCCATCATGTGCCTCACCTTCCTGGTGAAGCTGCTGCTCTTCCCGGTCACGTATCGCAGCGTCATGTCGATGCGGAAGATGCAGTTGCTCAAGCCCGAGCTCGACAAGATCAAGAAGCAGTACGAAAACGACAAGGAGCGCCAGCAGCTCGAGCAGATGAAGCTGTTCCGCGAGCGCGGCGTGAACCCGATTGGGGGTTGCTTGCCGATGCTCCTGCAGATGCCGGTCTGGTTTGCGCTCTACCGCATGCTCTGGAGCTCAGTGGATCTCTATCACCAGCCCTTTCTGTGGATCTCGGACCTCACGCACGCAGAGCCCTTCCCCATCATGGCGATCTGCGTTGGTGCGTTGACCTTCGTGCAGCAGAAGACGACGCCAACGACCATGGATTCGCAGCAGATGAAGATGATGATGTACGTCATGCCGGTGATGTTCAGCGTCTTCCTGATTGCCCTGCCGTCCGGCCTGGTCCTTTACATCTTGGTCAACTCCATCTTGACCATCCTTCAGCAGCTGGCTATCAACCGGCGCCAGCCTGCGTAGAGATTCATCTGGTTCTCGAGAGGCTGCGAAGCACAACCTGACGTCGCGCAAAGCTTCTAGACAGCGCGCCACCGCGAGAGAGTTTCATGCCCCGTCAAGAGTTCCGCGGCCGTAGCGCTGCTGAAGCCGCAATCAAGGCATGTGAGGCGCTCGGCGTTTCGCGCGCCGCGCTGAAATATGATGTCGTCTCCGAGGCCGGTGAGGGCCTTGGGCGCGTGGTGACCATCGCCGTCGAGGCGAGTGAGCGCCCGCCCCGCGAGGAGCGTCCTCGGGAAGAGCGTCCGCCGCGTGACGACCGTCCCCGTCTCGAGCGTGGACCGCTGCGCGACGGCGCCGAAGAGCGCGTTGCCGACCGCGATGGCGGCGGTGAGTCGCGTGACCAGGGCGGCGACCGAGACCGTGGTGGTGACCGCGAGCGTGGCGGTGAGCGTCGCGAATCGCGTTCCGACCGAGGCGGCGACCGCGGTGGCCGTGGTGGCGGCGGCGGCGGCGGTGGCGATCGGAGTCGCGGACGTCGTGGCGGCCGAGGCCGTGGCGGCGACCGTGATCGTGACCGTGGTGGTCGTGGCGGTGATCGCGGCCGTGACCGTGGTCGCGGGCCGCGTCCCGGGGGACCGGACGACGACGGCATCGAATCGCTGCTCAACATGAACACGGTGCCTGCGAGCGACGTCCCCGAGCGTCCCGAGGTCAGCGCTGTGCTTTCGGCCCGCGCGCAGCGCGCCAAGACCGCTCTCGAAGAGATGGTCAAGCGCATGGGCGTCGGCCTTGCTGTTCGCGTCGTCCAGGACGAGCAGGACGAGATTCATTTCGACCTCAAGGGTGACGATACGCAGCGGGTCATCGGCAAGAAGGGCGAAGCCCTCCTGTCGCTGCAGTTCCTGCTCAATCGCATCGTGGCCCGCGATGAAGACGGCGAGCAACACGTGGTGCTCGACGCTGCGGGCTATCGCCATCGTCGCCGCGCAGCCCTGGCGGACCTCGCCAAGCGTCTTGCGACCCGCGCGGTCGCCGAACGCAAGGTGGTGCGTCTGTCGCCGATGAGCGCGCATGATCGCCGTATCTTCCACATCACCCTGCAAGAGATGGACGGCGTCAGTACCCGTTCGCAGGGTGACGGCCTGTACCGGCCGCTCCTCATCATCCCGCAGTCGCCGGATGAGCAGGACGACCGCGACGAAGCCGAAGGCTAAGCGCCCCTCGAAAAGCAGCCAAGTTCGGGTCGTCGGCCAACCATTCACCTGGTAGACGTGAAGGTATGGCCGGCGCGCGGGTCCTGGTGATCAGCGACATTCACCTTGGGGAGATCCTCTACAACGAGGACGCGCCAGGGCTCGCCGACTATGTGCACGCGTTGAACCGCGAGCTCGCCGATTTCGTGGCGACGCATCGGGAGCGCCGTCCGCCCGAAGGGTCCTGGCACCTCGTTATCAACGGCGACATGTTCGACTTCGTGAAGCTTGCCCGCCTTGGTGACGCGACCTCGGTTGGGCACGAGCAGGCGAGCGCCATTCGCGAGCGGCTCGCGCGCATCGTGAAGGTTCACGAACCGTTGTTCCACGAGCTTGCGGTCTTCCTTCTCGAGGGACACCGCATCACCATCATCGAGGGCAACCACGACGCCGAGGTCTACTGGCGCGAGGTTCGCACCGATCTGCGCAACGCGGTGATGCGTCTGGCGCATCGCCACCAAGAGTCGTTGCAGCAAGCTCCCATCGCGGCTGAGCTGGTCGCCGAGCGCATGCGCTTTCGAACGTGGTTCGAGGCAGGCGAGGTTTCAGGCTCGAGGTTTCACATCGAGCACGGCCACCAGTATGACGAGTTCTGCTCGTTCGAGTACAACCTCGCGCCCTACGATGATGTGTCACGCCGCGAGGTGGCGATGCCGCTCGCTCACCGAGCCATCCCGTACTTCACCGAGCTGTTGCGCTCGTACGCCGCGCAGCCAGTCGAAGACTTCGACGGACGGTCGGCGTTGCGCTTCATGGCCTCCCTGGGGCCCCGCAAGGCCTGGGTGCTCTTCAAGGTCTACCTGGTCGCCATGCTCGAGCTCTTGCGCCAGGCCGGCAAGAAGCGTCGCCACGAGCTCTTGGGTCTATGGGAGGAGCATCGCCGCGAGTTGCACGCGCTCGCGGCCAACTCGCCCTACGACGTTGGTACGCTGTCGCGGATGGACGGTTTGAAGGCGATGCCAGCCGAATATTCGGTCATCAAGATGATCCGGGTGTTCTGGCTCGACGTCGTCCTGGCCACGGCGGTCGCCATCGCGGGCACCCTGGTCTCGCTGGTGATCGGGGGGCCGGCCGGCCTCATCTTCGCCGTCCTCGTGCTCTCGGCGTGCATTGGTATGGTTCAGCGGGGTCACCGTGATCGCCGGTTCGACATCGCGGGCGTCTTGCGCCGCGCGGCGCACCGGCTCGCCGAGGTGACGCAGGCGCGCTACGTGACCTTTGGACATTCACACTTCGCCGAGCTGCGCCGCGTTGGCGAGAACGCCTACTACTTGAATAGTGGCTCGTGGGTGACGCGCGAAGTGCTGCGGGGCGAGCATGGTGCGGGAATGACCTTCGTCGAGATCACGGCCGAGGCCGCTGAGCTCAAGCGCTGGGTTGGCCGCGATGCGGTGCCGAGGCTGCTTGCGAGCAGCGCTCAGGCCATCGATGTCGCCGTCGAAGCACACCAGCCGCGTCGGCGCTTCGGGCGCGCGTTTGCAACGCGGAAGGTCCGGATCGAAGCATTACGCAGGCGGCTCGAGGCCCGCCGAGCCCGAAAGGCGGAGCAGCGCGCCCTGCGACAAGAACGTCGCCCGAGACCCCGTTGATGAGTTGCTAGAAGGCCCATGGCGCGGGTATAGCGCTTGACCTTCGATGGACCGTCCAAGCACCCTGCGCCCGTTTTACGTGTCGATGCGTGCCCGCCTCGCGGCTGCGCTCGCCGTTGTCATCTTGGTGCTCGACCAAATCACCAAGTTCTTGGTGGTCAAGCACCTCACGAATGCGATGCCCGGCGAGCCGGGGTTTGGCGAGCAGGTCCGCCTGTTCCTGACCACGCATCACCCTGTGCGCGAGGGCCGCACCATCGTCTCCGAGAGCTTCTGGAGCTTCGTCTACGCCGAGAACCCGGGGGCCGCCTGGAGCTTCTTGCGCGATGCGCCTGAGTGGTTTCGCACGCCGTTCTTCTTGCTCGTGTCGGTGGCGGCGATGGTCTTCATCGTCGTCTACTTCCGCCGAACAGAGCCGCAGCAACGCGCCTTACGGCTCGCCTTGGGTCTCGTCTTCGGCGGGGCGCTCGGGAATTTCTTCGACCGCGTGCGCCTTGGATACGTGATCGATTTCATCGATTGGCACTGGTACAGCCGCTTCACCTGGCCGACCTTCAATGTCGCCGATTCCGCGATAACGGTCGGTGTCGTGATCATGGCCGCTGATATGTTGTTCCACAAGCCGCGCGAGCGAGCCAAGGTCACCGCCGAGTCGCGGGCGCCGAGCCGGTAGGGGCGAGCACATGCATCCGGTCCTTTTCTCGACGAGCTTCTTTGGCCTGTTCAAGGAGCCGTGGTCGCTCCACGTCTACGGGATCTTGATCGCCGCGGGCTTCTTGCTGGCCATGCAACTCGCAGCGCGCCAGGCAGGTCGCGAGGGAGAGGACCCCGATCGCCTCATCGATCTCGCGTTCTACCTGTTGCTCGCCGGCCTCATTGGCTCCCGAATCGTCTTCATCTTCACGAAGCTCGACCAATATCTCGCCAATCCACTCGAGATCGTCATGTTCTGGCGGGGCGGCCTCGTGTTCTATGGCGGCTTCATCGGCGCGGCGCTTTATCTCGTCTATTACGCGCGGCGCTACCGGCTCGATTACTTCAAGCTCGTCGACGTGATGATCCCTTACACCGCGATGGCGCATGCCTTCGGCCGCCTGGGCTGTCTTGCGGCAGGCTGCTGCTTTGGTAAGCCCACCGAGATGCCCTGGGGTATCGTCTTCCCCGTCGCCTCCATGGCCCACCAACAGCAGCAATCGCAGGGACTGGTCGAGCTGGGCGACGCGGCGCTCCCGGTGCACCCGACGCAGCTCTACGAGGCCGGCTTCGAGCTCTCGCTCTTCTGGCTGCTCTTGATGGTGCGGCCGTACAAGCGCTTCCATGGACAGCTCTTCCTCATTTGGCTCGCGATCTATCCAATCGGTCGTTCCATCATCGAGCTCTTCCGCGGTGACAAGGAGCGCGGCGTGTACGGCTTGCTGTCGACGTCGCAGTACATCTCGATTGTCGTCGCGGCGGCCGCGATAGCGGTCTACATTTATTTGCGCAAACAGCGGTCGAGCACCACTGTCGCAGTCACGGCCTGAGAGCTCACCCGATCGCGGCCAGCGGAGGTGCTTCACCCCGCTGGCAGACGATGCGGACCATGCTGATCGGCAAGATGAAGGGCTCGTTCACGAACCCGTTCAGATAGTGGAGGGTCTCGCCGTTGGTCTTGGCGTCTGGCCCCAGCCAGACGGGTACGATGCTCTCGAGGAGAACGGGGTCGCTCGCGATGGGCGTCCCCACCTCGATCTCGAAGTGATGGGTCGAGGTGTCGACCTGCGTCGCTCCGCTTTTGCGGACGGCGTCCTCCCAGCCTGCGCGGTCGAGGGCGCGTGCGTGGTCGAGCGCGAGGGGTCGCATACGCACCGAGTCCTCGTGGTTGTTCATGAAGAGGCTCGCGATCCGCATGAGGTCCATCAAGGTGTCGCGCAAGAGCGCCACGATGATGAGTTGCCCGCCCGGACGTAGGACCCTCAAGGCCTGACGCAGCACCGGCCGCAGCGGCTCGAGGCTCGTACTCGCGAGCCCCGCCCAGACGCGATCGAAAACACAGTCGGCGAACGGGAGGCGATCGAGTTGCTCGTGCCGTGGAAAGATCGCGTGGTGTCCCTGGATGATCATGAGTCGCGCGTGCAACGCATCGAGCTGGGCGCGGTCGTCACAGACACCGACGACGCGCGAGCCCGCGGGCAGACGACCTGCGACCTCGAGGAGCACGTCGCCGCGCCCGCAGGACAGGTCGAGCGCGTCGAGGCGCCGCGCCCGCTCGGGCATGAGCCCACCCGCGACGATACGGGCGACGTGTCGTGCGAAGACCGTCTTGGGATCACTCATGACCAGGCCCCTTCGGGGCGCGCTATGTTGCGTCGCTCGCCCGTTCGACCACGGCGGATCTGCCGCGCTCGGACGCGGCCAAACGGATTATTTGTCGTCTTTGATGAGGGTGACGGGAGCCGCGGTCTTGTCCTGCATACGGCAGGTCCCGTCGAACATGACGCCCTTTGCGATCATGAGCTGGGGGGTGGAGACGTTGCCGCGCAGGCGACCGGGGGAGTGGATCTCGACCGATTGTTTCGCGGTCACGTCGCCGACGACGTCGCCATTGATGATCACGCTGCCGACCGCGATGGTCGCCTCGACATGGGCGCCCTGACCGACGACCAGGACGTTGTTGGTCTGAATCTCGCCCTTGAACCGGCCGTCGATGCGGACGGTGCCGTCGAACACCAACTTGCCCTCGAAGCTGCTCTCGGGGCCGAGGATGGTGTGCACGTCATTGATGTTGAGGTCGGGATTGTACGCCTCGTCGCGCTTCAAGACTGCCATTGCAGGTCTCCCTGAGCTTTAATGAGATCGCGACGTTAGCACGCGGAGGTGCAAGGTTCCACGATCGTTCGTTCGCTGCGGGAGGGGGACCCTGGCGATGCGGCTTTACTTGCGTTTGCCGCGCACGAGCTCGTCGTGGGTGTACCAGTTCACGCCACCCTGTCGGCTGATGTTGCCGTAAACGTGTTCGGTGTAAGTGGCCGGTAGTCCAGCGCTACGCGCGGCGTGCTGGATGGCGGATGCGCGGTCGGCGGGGTGACGCGTCGCGCAGGACGCCACGATACCGTCGTACGTGCGCTGCCACGTTGCATGCAACTCGGCCATGGTTTCAGAGAGGGGGCGCTCAGGTCGTCGGGTCGTCAAGGTAGGCTCCGGGCAAAGGCGGCACGCCCGGAGGTATCGACGCGCAAGAGAGCGTAGGCGCGGCTCGTCGATCTGACGTGGTGTCTCTACGCTGGGGCTCGGCGCAGGGCCTGGACGGCGTAGAGGGCGACCGCCTCCTGTTTGCCCTTCATCTTCACCGGCGGAAGAGCCTCCGCGATAACGTATTTCGCGATCTTGGCGTAGGTCGTCTCTGAGATGAGCAGCGAGCTGCCGGTGACTTTGGTCTGGCTCTCGATGCGTTGTGCGAGGTTCACGGCGTCGCCAATGACCGTGTATTCGAGACGTTGCTCGTGGCCGATGTTGCCTGCGACCACGGGCCCCGTGTTGATACCGATGCCGATGCGCAGGGGAAACTGCCCGCGACCCGTCCGCTTCTGGTTGAGCTTCTGGAGGGCGTCGAGCATTTCGAGCGCGGTGCGGACGGCGCGCAGCTCGGGCTCGGGTTGTTCGATGGGCGCGTTGTAGACGGCCATCAGCGCGTCACCAATGAACTTGTTCAAGAAGCCGTCGTGTTTGAAGACGATCTCGACCATCTCGTTGAAGTATTCGTTGAGCATGGTGACGACGTCGCGGGGGGTAAGCTGTTCGGAGAGGGCCGTGAAGCTGCGGATATCGCTGAACAGGATAGTGGCTTCGCGCTGCTCTCCGGTCAGGCGAATGGCGCCGGCCTCGAGCTGTTTGTAGACCTGCTTGGAAACGTATCGATTGAAGGCGTCCTTGAGCTTTTCACGCTCGGAGAGCCCCTGAACCATAAAGTTGTACGTGTCGGCGAGAATGCCGATTTCGTCGCTGCGTCGGATGTTGGCGCGGGTCGACAGATCGCCGTCGCGGAGCTTGCGCATCGAGCTCATGATCGCGGTGATGGGCTGGATGACCATGCGGCTCAGGGTCATGCTCGAATAAATCAAGAGCGCGACCAGCGCCGCGAAAAGCACGCCGAGGTTGACGATGAGGTCACGGCGACCTTCGACCTCGACCTGCGCGAGCGAGAGACCGACAAGGAGGCGTCCTTGTTCGCCCGTTTGGGGGACAGTGAACTTGAAGGACTTGGCGCGCATGAAGCCGCCCAGATTGCCCTCGAGCTTGGCGATGTTCTCGAGCACGGTCTGCTCGTCTTGGTACGTGACGCCGCCCGGAAAGACCGTGACGCTCGGTTTTGCGAAGCCGGTGATGACGCGCTTCTGATTGTCGGTCACCAGTAGATAAGCGAGCGTCTTGTCGTCGCTGTTCAGATTCTTGTTGGTCGTTCCGATATTGCGGACAACGGTCTTGAAGCGCTCGCTCTGAAGCGCTGTGTTGGCGAGCTCCGAGACGAGAGTCGATGCGGCGATCGACATGATGGTGCTTGCGGCGTTGGCGGCATCGCGGCGCCGGGCCTCGCGGTGTGTCGTGATGTTCCAGACGTTGATGGCCGAGAAGAGGATGCCGATGATGAGAGTGAGGCCGATGCTGAGCTTGACGCTGAGACTGAAGCGGGGGCGGTGGGTGCGGGTCTCGGAGCTCTCCGACATGTGCGTTCAAGCGTAACACCGAACCCGAAGGGGGGCGTGTTTTCGGCGACCGCATGAGGGAGCGGTGAACTGGTGTTCAGCGCTCCCTCGCTGGCGGCACTGGCTGACGGGTTCGGTCGCGACGTGTTATGGCGGCCCGCCGTGCAAGAACCCATCGCCACCATGACCGACACGATCGTTGCCCCCGCGACGGCGCCCGGCGAGGCGGCGGTTGCGGTCGTGCGTCTGTCGGGCCGGGATGCGCGCGTTATCGCACAGGCGCTCGCCCCAGGGCGACGCCAGGCCCGTGTGATGCATCGGGCGACGGTGCGCGATGCCGAGGGGGCCCGCATCGACGACGCACTCGTCGTCGAGATGCCAGGACCGCGCTCCTACACTGGCGAAGACGTGGTCGAGCTGCACCTGCATGGGTCGCGCTTCGTGGTCGAGCAGGTCGTCGCGCGCGCATGCGCCCTTGGGGCGCGGGTCGCCGAGCCGGGTGAGTTCACCCTGCGGGCGTTCACCAGCGGGCGTATGGACCTTACCCAGGCCGAGGCGGTGATCGATGTGCTCGCGGCGACCAACGCACGCCAGCTGGCACAGGCCAACGCGCAGCTCGGTGGAGCCCTCTCCGAGCGGATTGGCGCGTTGCTGACACGCCTCGAAGAGGTCGTTGCCGAGGGCCGGGCGAGCTTCGACTTTCCGGAATACGATACGGGAGCCGGACTCTCGGCGGCGCATGTCGAAGTCGTGGCGGAGGTTGTTGCGGAGCTGCGGGGGCTCGTTGAGCGGGCGCGACCCGAAGCGAAAAAAGCACGAACGGTCGTTTTGTTCGGCGCCCCCAATGTCGGTAAGTCGAGCCTGCTCAACGCCTGGAGCGGCACCGAGCGCGTACTGGTTGATGACGCGCCCGGAACGACGCGCGACCCCATCGAGGTCGAGATGACGGAGGGCCTGCAGCGCTGGTCGGTCTGGGACACCGCAGGGTTTCGTGCGGAGGCCGTTGGCCTCGAGGCGCGCGGGATTGCCCTGGCGCTCGAGCGGGCGCGGGCGGCAGATCTCGCTGTCTGGGTGCTGGCTCCCGACGCGCCGGTCTGGCCTCCCGAGGGCATCGAGGCCAAGGTTGTCGGTGGCAAAGCGGACCAGGCGAGTGTTTCACGGCGAACCTTGCTCGAGGCCGAAGCGCAGAAGCGTGGCCTTGCCTGGCTCGGCTGGGTTTCGGCGCGTACCGGCGAAGGTGTGGCCGAGCTGCGCTCCCGGCTGTCGCGGGGCGTCGACAATGACGTGCGCGCCGGCGACATCGTGGTCGTCAGAGAACGACAGGTCGCTGAGCTTCGCGAGGCCGTCCAGGCTCTTGAGCTGGCCTTGAGCGAGAGTCGCGCGGGAGCGACGGTTGATGTTGTCGTCGCGTCGCTCGAGGCGGGGGCATTTGCCCTTGGTCGGCTACTTGGACGCAACGTCGATGGTGCCGTGCTCGATCGTGTGTTTGCGGATTTCTGCATCGGAAAGTGATGGCATGACGTTGGACGTGATCGTTGTTGGCGCCGGGCACGCGGGTTGTGAGGCCGCACTCGCCGCGTCGCGTCTGGGGGCCCGGGTTGGCCTCGTGACCCTGCGCGCGGATCGCATCGCACAGATGAGCTGCAATCCGGCGATTGGCGGCGTCGCCAAGGGGCACGTCGTGCGCGAGATCGACGCCCTGGGTGGGGCGATGGCAAAGGTCGCGGACGCGACGGGGATACAGTTTCGCCGCTTGAACACGTCGCGTGGACCGGCGGTTCGCTCGACGCGTGCGCAGTCCGACGCTGCGCTCTATCGCTCCGCGATGACGGACGTGATCGCCTCGGCGCCCGGGGTCACGGTCATTGAAGACGAGGTCGTCGACCTGACCTCGGTGGATGGTCGTGTGACTGGTGTGAGTCTCTCGCGCGGTGGTTCTTTGGCTTGCCGCGCCGTGATCATCACGACAGGGACGTTTTTGAACGGTCTGTGTCACGTGGGCAGCGAGCAGTTCACGGGCGGGCGCGTCGGGGACGCCGCGGCGTTGCGCTTGTCGTCGGCGCTCACTCGTCTCGGGGTCGCACTGGGGCGCTTCAAGACCGGTACGACACCGCGTCTCGCCGCTGACTCGATCGCCTGGGACCGGCTCGAGGTCCAGCACGGTGACGAGCCGCGTCCCCGTTTTTCGTTTGACCAGGTCCCCTCCACCCTGCCGCAGGTGCCCTGCCACATCACGCATACCGACGCCGCGACGCACGCGGTCATCCGCTCGGGGCTCGATCGCTCTCCTCTTTACTGCGGTACCATCGTCGGTCGAGGACCGCGCTACTGCCCGTCTTTAGAAGACAAGATAGTCCGCTTTAGCGACAAGGAGAGCCATCAGATCTTCCTCGAGCCCGAAGGGCTGAGCTCCGATCGGGTTTATCCGAACGGCCTATCGACCTCGTTGCCGAAAGACGTCCAGGACGCCTTTCTTCGGACCATCCCCGGCCTCGAGCATGCGCGTGTGCTGCAGTATGGGTACGCGGTGGAATACGACTACGCGCAGCCTACGCAGCTCGATGCGCGACTGATGGTGAAATGTGCCCTGGGGTTGTTCCTTGCAGGTCAGATCAACGGCACGAGCGGTTACGAAGAGGCAGCCGCTCAGGGGTTGATGGCCGGGCTCAACGCGGTGCGGTGGTTGGGCGGTGAGGCGCCGGCTGTCCTTGGGCGTGACCAAGCGTATATCGGCGTGCTCATCGACGACCTGGTCACCAAGGGTGTGGACGAGCCCTATCGTTTGTTTACGTCGCGCTCGGAGCACCGACTCACCTTGCGCGAGACCAACGCGGAAGAGCGCCTTTGGCAGGTCGCTGATGGTTGGCGCCTCCTTTCGAGCGAGCGTCGCGAGGCCGCCGCACGTCGGGAGGCCGAGCGGTCGTCTCTGCGGGCCGCCCTCGCCGAGCGCGTGGTCGATGCGCCTCTCGCCGCGTCTCTTGCCCTCTCCATTCCGGCGCTGACGAACATTCAAGGGCAGCGGCTTGCGGACGTCATACGCCGACCCGAAGCCGACCCAGAGGTGGTCATGCGTGCCGCCGCGCTGTCCGCTACGACGGACACGGTTCAGCTCGTCGACGAAGATATCAAGTACGCCGGTTACATCGCTCGCGAGGCCAAGCAGATCGAGCGCATGCGCGAGCTCGAGGCGTTCCGCCTCCCCGCGTCGATGACCTATCTGAACGCCCCCGGGCTGTCGCGCGAGGTGCAGGAGAAGCTCGCGAGCGTCCAGCCACTCTCGCTCGGCCAGGCGAGTCGTATCCCGGGGATGACGCCGGCGGCGCTCGCACTACTGCGTGTGCACGCGCATCGGGCAGGCGCCGAGAGCTGAGCGGTCGGGTGCCCCTGGGTCGGTCGGCCGACGTGCTGCAGCGTTTCGGGACGCCGCGCTGCGACGATCGCAAGGTGGGTCAGTCAGGTGTCTGGATACGCGTCGGGCGATAGCGCTCGAGGATCTCCGGTCGCGTTGCCATCGTCGCATTGATCCACTCGAAGCGCGCGCGATGGATGATGACCCCGATGATGTCCTGCAGGCGGGCCTCGCCGATATCCCTCTGCTTGAGGCGGTAGCCGACGCCTTTCGCATTCACATCGTATTGCGAGCCAGCAAGCGTCTCGAAGTGCACCACCGAATTGAGCTCACGCCAGTCGACCCAGTCGATGACACCCCTGCTCTCAACGAGCAGGCCGTTTTCGCACACGGCGACGAGGTTTGGCAGGCGGCGGTTTGTAAGGGTCGCACAGACAAACGTCGCGACGTAGAGCGCAGTGAGAACCGTCGGGTAGAGCCACCCTTCGCGGAGAAGCCAAAGGTCGAGGGCAGCGACGATGGCTCCCACTCCCAGCAGCAACCGATTGACGCGGCGTCGCGGTGGTAGGCTGTGAAGCTCGCGACCTGCTTCCGCTGGACGTGCGCGAGGCATCTGCAAGAACGATAGCTGAGCTGAGCGGCGCGGGCAAAAAGATGCGGTGCTCAGATGCTCGCCGGCGGTGTCCTGCGATTCGCCGCGACGAGGCTGGCGGCGTCGAGAGTTACGGCGGCACCCCATGAGAAGGGGCGTTCGGAGTGGTAAAGCCAGCGCTGCCAGGGCCTCATGGTCCGCTTCGGCTCGTAGATCTCGGCGACTGTGCCGTCGCGAGCTACCAGCTGCTCGAGCCCGTTAAGGATGCGCTCGGCCTCGGCTTGATCGCCAACGCGACTCGCGACCTTGGCGCTCATGGCGGTGAGCCACGACCACGAAAGTCGGTCGTGGTAGTGACCGAGACCCACCAAACGCACCGTCCAGTTGCGGCTCTTGCGGGGGTAGTCCGGCATCGTCAGCACTCCCGGTAGCCCGTTCCCGGCCGACCAAAGGGCGTGTCGCTTCATGGCCCCATAGAGCGCCTCGGCGTCCGAACCCCGACTGAATCCGAGATCGATCGCGAGAAGATTGCCGTCGATCGAGATGTGGGGCCCTTCGGCGAGCGAGCGGTACAGGCCCGTGGAGGGCTCATAGAATGTTGTGTGGACCTCCGCGCGAACCCGCGCGGCCTGCGCGTCGGTAACGCCGAAGAGACCGCGCTTGGCCAACTCACACAACGTCACCGACCAGAGAAGGTTCGTGTAGAGCGTCTTGCCCTCGCGGCGCACACTATCCTGCCAGTCAGAGTAGGCGGGCTGGACGAGCAAGGCGCCTTCGCGTCGGTCGTCGTAGAAGCGAAAGATGCGTTCGAGCGTTTGGGCGTGCAGCGCAAGGAACGCGTCGTCCCCACACGTGTCGACGTACCTCAAGGTCGCCAGAATGGTGAGCAGGTTACCGTCGATACAGGGGTGCCCGTTCTGTTCGTGGTATTCGGGCACGAGAGGCTTCGTTGGCGCGGACTGGGTCGCGTCGCATCCAAAGGCGTAGGCCAGCGTCGCTCGAGCCACGCGGAGCTTCGGGTTGATGCTGTCGAGGGCGCGGGGGATGAGCGCGGTTTTGGGATGCGCGGAGGCGATCAGCAGGCGCAGGTGGTCGCGAACGACATCCGCACGCCCAATGGCGAGAAGGCCAGGCACCGACCAGCAGAAGTCGCGGGTCCAGAGCGACCGAAACTGATTCTGGCCGGCGCTGAGGTAGCAGCCCGTGGGGTGCTCGACGATGTTGCTTACGAGGCCAGCAGCGGCGCGCTGGGTCAAGCTGCGCGTCTCGGGGCTTGGGGCCACCCCCGCCGCGGGTTGCGCCGGGCCAAGGGGGACAATCAGCGAAGGGTGAGCGGCGGAGGGCTCGGATGGAATGCCGGGGGGCTGCGCGCGTTGGCTTGGGAGGATGCGGAGCAAGCGGGGGGTTATCGGCTGGTCTCATGGCGGGTTCCCGGAATGCTTGGGCGGGGGCATGTTTCACGTGAAACTTTTTCTGCGCGGGGGCCCGGGGCACCCCTGCGCCCTTTCAACTCTCGCCGTTCTCCGCAGATGCGCAACGCCCCCTGGAGAGCGTCGCCGCTCCCGCCCAGCAAGCGGGCCACGCCTTGTCGCTGGCCCAAGCGATGAAACTGCCGGTGGCCGGGGAGCCAGCCTCTCCCCGCCCCCGGAAGCCGCGCCGACCCCCGGGTCCCCTGGCGCCCGAGGTGTCCGATTCGGCTGGTGCCTCTGGCAGTGTCGGTGTTCGGCCCGCCGCCCGCTCCCGTTCCCCATTCTCCGTTCCCCATTCTCCGTCCCCGTTCCCGGGACTGCGGCACGGCGCATCGCCTGGGCTCGACCTCGCAGCAACTGCTCGCCGCCGGGGCAGCACATGCGGGCAGGCCCGCTCGTCGATGCTTTGCCAACCTGCTGTCGGTCGGCGCCGCCGCCGCCCGGTGACCGACCGACTCGGGGCCATGACGGGCGTCGGGTCGCCAGGACGGTCTGCGCGTCGAGTGAGGTGGCTCGCCCCGGGGCGGTACGGCCGCGGCTCGCCTGGCGCCCGAGCGTGCGAAGTCGGGCGTGCTGACGTCGACCCACTGCGCGGCGAGTTGCAGGGTGCCGTCCAGCGGCACAGCGGCCGCTGGACGGTGGCACGGGGCGACAACGGGTCGAAGCCGCCCTCGTCGGGGTTCGGCTGGCCAAGCCTGTGTCGGGCTGGCCGCGCTCGTCGCCGTCGTTCGCCAGTGCCGCTGGGGGTAGCGCGGGTGGCCGCTCGGTACCCAGCACGACCGGCCAGAGCCAGGAGGCGGGTTGGCGCGAGGGGGGCTCGCTGGGCATGCGGGGGCGCTAGCGCGTCGTCCTGAACGGCGCCACTCGGAGCGGCCAGCGCTACGCGAGGGGTTTCACGTGAAACATCTTGGGCGCATGTATGAGGAGCGCTAAAGAAGGTTTCACGTGAAACACACATTCGCAACAGCGCTGCGAGATGCCACGACCGGGTCGCTTTCAGACGACCAATATCGCCACTGCGAAGAGCATTGGCGGCTCGTGCTCGCATGGAACGAACGGGTCAACCTCACAGCGATCAAAAATGATCTCGAAGCGGCTTGGGCGCACTATGCGGACTCGCTCGCCGGCCTCCCCCACCTGACTCCGGGCTCCGTCGTTGACCTCGGTTCGGGGGCTGGGTACCCGGGGATCCCGCTCGCCATCGGAGCGCCAGAACGTCGCGTGCTTCTTGTCGAGCCTCGCCAGAAGCGCACCACCTTCCTCGATGTTGCCGCGACCCGGCTTGGGCTGTCCAACGTCCGGACCCGCATCGGTCGTTCAGAAGACGCACCTCCGGAGGCCTTCGCGAACGTCGTGACCCGGGCTACCTTCTCCGACGAATCGGACCTCAAGAGCTGTCTTCGGTGGCTCGCACCTGGTGGCCGCCTCATCGCCTGGCGTGCTGACGCACTGACGAGCTCGGCCACCCAGATCGTTCGCTACGCCGTGAACGGCAAGATGAACGCCCTTCACATCTGGGACACCTGAGGCCATCGGTGCTCGGCCGGCCGCACGATCAAAAATGATCGCGCAATCTTCCCTACTGAGATGCGCGCGAACTATGTCCTGCCCCCCAGATCGTCAGATCACCACGTTAGTGTGCAGCTCGAGGTGACCCGCATGGCCAAGATCATCGCAATCGCCAATCAGAAAGGTGGGGTCGGCAAGACCACGACCGCCGTCAATCTCGCCGCATCGATCGCCGCCGCCGAACGCCGCATCTTGCTCGTCGACATGGACCCGCAAGCGAACGCGAGCAGCGGCCTCGGCGTCGGGCCACAGCCCATGGACGACAGCGTGTACGCCGCTTTAGCGGGCACCCGCCCTATGCGGCAGCTCATTCGCTCCACCGAGCTGCCGACGTTGCATCTCGTCGCCTCCGGGCCCGACCTCTACGGCGCCGACGTCGAGCTCATTCAGCAGAGCGATCGCTACATGCGCCTGAAGGACGCGCTCGCGCCAGTGGTCGACAACTACGACATCATCCTCATCGACTGCCCACCCTCGCTCGGTGTTCTGACCCTCAACGCCCTATGCGCCTCCGACTCGGTGCTCATTCCACTCCAGACCGAGTACTACGCGCTCGAGGGGTTGAGTCAGCTCACCCGCACTCTCGAGATGGTGCGCGCGGGCCCGAACCCGAACCTCTCCGTCGAGGGCGTCCTCCTCACGATGTTCGATGCGCGCAACAACCTGGCCCGCCAGGTCGCCGATGACGTGCGTGCAAACTTCACCGGGCCCGTTTTCAAGGCTGTCATCCCGCGCAACGTTCGCCTTTCCGAAGCACCCAGCTTTGGCAAACCCATCTTGCTCTACGACGTCGGTTCGCGTGGCTGCCAAAGCTACCTCGAGCTCGCACGGGAGATGCTCGAGCACTCCGCTATGGCAAACAGCGCGGCGTAGGGGGGGGGGCCGATGACCCGAGCGGGCCGGATAGCCGACAGCCGACAGCCGACAGCCGACAGCCGATAGCCGATAGCCGATAGCCGAAAACCGATAGCCGAAAACCGATAGCCGAAAACCGAAGAGCGAGCTTCGAGATGACTGACGTGATTGCCGGGGGAAGTACGATGGACCACAACAAAGATACAGGCGCTCCGAAGCGCGCAGCTCTTGGGCGAGGTCTCGCCGCTTTGATTCCCGGCGCCGCGCCATCGGCTCCTGCGCCAGCGGGCCTTCGCGCCCTGCCCATCGAGAAGGTTCATCCCAACCGCGGCCAGCCGCGCAAAACGTTCGAGGCCGAAGCTCTCAGTGAGCTCGTCGAGTCGGTCAAGACCCGTGGCGTCCTGCAGCCGATCATCGTTCGCCGGCTTGGCGATGGTTACGAGATCGTCGCGGGCGAGCGCCGGTGGCGTGCTGCGCAGCAGGCTGGGCTCCATGAGATCCCTGCTGTCGTCAAAGACCTTGCCGATACCGACGTGCTGCAGATCGCGCTCATCGAAAACGTGCAACGTCAGGACCTCGACCCCCTCGAAGAGGCCGAGGCCTATCAGCGCCTCATCCGCGAGCATCAGCTCACGCAAGACGAAGTTGCGGCCGCCGTCGGCAAGAAGCGCACGACGGTGACCAACGCACTACGCCTCTTGAACTTGCCGGAGCCGGTGCTGCTCATGCTCGCCGATGGCCGTCTCACCGCAGGTCATGCGCGAGCGCTCATGCAGGTCGCCGAGCCCAAGGCCATGCAGAAGCTCGCTGACGAAATCGTTGCGCGCAAGCTCTCGGTTCGCGATGCCGAACAACGTGCGCGTCTCGCCAAGAAACCCACTGCCGCCAAAAAGGACGACGCTCGTTCGCCGGCCGAGGTCGCCGTGCAAGAGCGTCTTCAGCGTAAGCTCGGCACCAAAATTCGCCTCCATCACCGCCAGGGCAAAGGCCACATCGAGATCTTTTTCCACTCGCTGGACGAGCTCGATCGTATCCTCGACGCCATCGCGCCGTGAATCGGGAGCGTTCGGGCGAGCGCATTAGCTCGTCCGCCATAACAGACAAGAAGCCGCTGCGCGGGTCCACCTCCGGAAACACGCGAGGCTCCCGAGCGCGGCACGCGGTCCCCGTGGGGCCGCCACAAAGCGAACCGATCGACGGCTGGGCGCATCTTGGCTCCTCCGCCCCGAGCGTTACTCAGACGCCACCCGAGCCACGCGAGCGCGACTCACGTCGCGACCCATCCATGGCGCGCCCCCAAGCCTCGCTCGGAGCTCGCCAAGCAGCTGGACCCGCGCTCGCTACCAGCGGCCCTCGGCGCACCATTGCCATGATCGCGCCGTGTCCCTTCCCTTCGCATCAGGGCACCCAGGTTTTCATCCGCCACCTTGCCAATGCACTCGCGCACGCTGGTCACGCCGTGCATCTCGTGACCTACGCCGAGTCGGAGCCCCTTGGCGCCGGACTCGACCCGCGTGTCGCGTGGCATCGCGCGCCGACTCCGCCGGTTGGTCTGCGCAGCGGCCCCAGCTTCTCTCGCATTGCAGCGGACGCGGCGCTGCTCGCCTACACGCAGCAGCTCCTTACCGCCCGTGCCGTCGACCTCTTGCATGTCCACAACGTGGAGGGTCTTGCTGTTGGCGTCGTCGCCTCGCGATTGACCGGCCTCCCGCTCGTCTACCACGCCCACACGCGCCTCGACGCAGAGTTGCCCATGTACGCGCGCTCCACCTTGGGCCGCGGCGTTGCCCGCTCACTGGGCGCGCTTTTCGAAAGCACGTTGCCGCGCACCGCTAAAGCGGTCATCTGTTTCGATAGCGAACAGGCCGCACGCTTCAAGCGCTCTGGGGTGTCGGCGTCGCGTCTGCACGTCATCCCGCTTGGCTTGTCGATGGATGAGCTCTTGCCCCCGGCTCGCGGCCCGCGGCAACGGGCGCCACGTCTCGTCTACGCCGGCAACCCAGACGCCTATCAGAACCTCGACCTCTTGCGCGCGGCGTTCGCCCTGCTCCGTCAGCAGCATCCGACGGCGACCTTACGCCTGCTCAGCAACCATCCACGTGAAACCTTTGGTCGCCTCGCCGAAGAGCCCGGAGTTGAGCACCTGGGTTACGCCTCTGCGCGCGACCTATCTACACGCCTCGCCGAATGTAGCGTTGGCGTCATTGCTCGCACACTCCCTGTCGGCGCTCCGGTCAAGGCGCTCACCTACCTCTCGGCTGGCTTGCCGGTGGTGGCCTGCGCCGCTGGCTCCGCGGCCTTGCTCGCTGGGTTCCCCAAGCTTTGCTCCCTGACGGATGCGACGCCCGAGGCGCTCGCTGCGGGGCTTGCGCGTGTCCTCACCAGCGGTCGTGCACCCCGCGATGCCTTCGTGCGCGCGCGTCGCGCGTTCGCCATCGAAGACCAAATCGTCGCCTACGAAGCGGTCTACGCGTCCATCTGACCCTGGTGCCCGACAGGTCACAGGGAAACGCTCACCACAAAGGATAGCCTCGGTGGATGTCCGCCGAGCTCGTGATCTGGGAGGTACCGCAGCGTTTGAAAAGCGGTTGTGCTCACCAACTCGCGCGGCTTCGATGCCATCAACCTGTTCGACGCCGGCCGCCCGCTGCGCGCCGAATTCCCGGCGACAGCGGCGTTTCACATGAACCCGACTTTCCGGACAAACCTGCTGCTGCCAGACAACGTCTGCAATTCGCTCCAGGTCAACTTGGTGTCGCAGCGCGTTCGCGACTTGGCTCGAGCTCGAGGACGACAGGAACTCAGTCGCGATCGGCGACTGCAGCTCGTACCAGATGCTGCCGTGGGCAAACACGCGCGCGAGGCTTCGTCCGGCCCCTCTGGCGGCCCGAGCCGAGTGCTACTTTCGCGGCTTCCGCTTCGCGGGCTTTGTGCTCGCGGGCAAGCGTGGCTTCTTCGCGGCCGCGCTCTTGGCTCCTCCCTGCTCGCGGGCCAGGTGTGCGAGCAGGTCCGCCGACGTGAGCAAACCGACGAGCTTCCCCGCGCGTAGGACCGGCAGGCAGCCGATGGCTTCATCGACCAGCCGGGCTGCGACCACCGAAGCAGATTCACCTGCATCGATGGTGTGGATGTTGCCTGTCATGATGTCGCTCGCGGTCTTGCGCAGCTCCTCGCGGGCTACCGCGCGTAGGACGTCACGCGCGCTTACGATGCCGACGAGGTTACCGCTCGCCACCACCGGGAGCTGCTGCGTGCGTGTCTTTGCCATCACCCGGATGATCTCCGACACCGAATCATTGGGTGAGAGATGGGGTACCTTCGATGCGATGGTAGCTACGGCCGGCAAGGCGCACTCCTGACTCAAGGTTCCGACTCGTCTTGTCGCGCGATTACGGAAGCGTCGCAAGCAGCGCGTCGCGCATGACGTCGCGTGGTGGGTCGACTCCCAGCCAGAGCTCGAACGCCCGGGCTCCTTGCGCGAGCAACATCTCCCAGCCCTCCACGACGTCGCACCCAGCCGCTTTGGCGGACGCCAGAAAGGGTGTCTCGCGGGGCGTGTAGAGCATCTCGAAGGCGACCAGCGCTGCGCCTTCCCAGCCGAGGGCCAGCGACTCACCGGCCCGCCCAAGGGGCGTCGCCTGCACCAGGACGCGGACGTTGCGCAGGGCCCCCGGAGCCGCGAGTCGAGCTAGCGGCATCGCCTCACCGCGTTCATGGTCGTGCAAAATGTCGACCACCGCTTGCGCTTTGCTCACGTCGCGTGCGGCCACCGAGACGCGCGCACCCATCCCCGCAAGCGCGAGAGCAGCTGCGCGTGCGGCGCCTCCCGCGCCAAGGATCACCGCTTCGCCGACCATGCGCCCGAATGACGTCTTGCGCGCCACCAGCGGCTCGCGCACGCCGTCGACATCGGTGAGCGTCGCACACAGGCTTTCCCCCGCGAGCCACACCGTGTTGACCGCACCCGCTCGCGCCGCGCCGTCGTCACACAGGCAATGACGCGCGACTTCTGTCTTCAGAGGGGTCGTGACATTGATGCCGCGCCAGACGCCACGTTGCAGCTCGTAGAGCAGACCTGGCACGCCTTCGACTTCGGTGACTCGCAGCTCGTAGGTGGCATCGATTCCCAGCGCGCGAAACGCCGCCTGGTGCATCACTGGCGAACGCGAGTGAGCAATCGGTGAGCCGGCGAGCGCGAAGCGCGAGGTCATGACGCCTGGGTGAGGCCAAAGACGCGCCGCGCCGCGGCGATGTCGAGCTTGACCTGGTCGACCAAGGCCTCGACTCCGCTAAAGCGTTGCTCGTCGCGCAGGCGATCGATGAAGTCGACGTCGAGACTCAGGCCGTACAGAGGGCGTGCGGGAAAATCGAGCAAGTGTACCTCGACTCGCAAGCGCCCGACGTTGAAGGTCGGCGAATAGCCGACATTGACCACCGCTGGAGCGTTGGCGACCGGCCCGTGCACGCGGGCCGCGTAAACACCCGGCAGCGGCATGAGCTCGTTGTGCGGCTCGAGGTTCGCGGTCGGAAAGCCGAGGCCTGTGGCGCGCTGGTGTCCCCGCAAGACGACGCCCGAAAGCGCAAAAGGACGTCCGAGGAGATCGGCCGCACCGCGTACCGCGCCCGCCGCGATGAGCTTGCGAATGCGCGTCGAGCTCACCGGGGTGCCGGCGTGCTGCACCAAGGGAATGGGGCGGACCGCAAAGCCCAGGCGGGCCGCCATGCCCTCGAGGAAAGCGACATTGCCACCACGGTCTTTGCCGAAAGCGAAGTCACTACCGACCACGACGTGTTTCGCCTGGAGCTTCGCGAGTAACACGTGCAACACGAAGGTCTCGGCCGGCATGTCGGCGAGCTCGCGGGTGAATGGCTCGACCAGCACCGTGCCGAAACCCATGCCGCCCAAGCGCTCGACCCGCGTCTCGATGGGCTCGATGAGCTGGGGCGCGTTCTTCGGCGAGAGCAAGTGCGCCGGGTGCGGGTGAAAGGTGTAGGCGAGCGGCTGTACGCTATCGCGTTGCGCAAGCTCGAGAACCTTGGCCAGGAGCAGACGATGGCCGCGGTGCACGCCATCGAAGATGCCGAGCCCGACGGCGTACGGACCGCTGCCCGCCGCGACGCTCTTGCTGCCTCCGAAGACCTGCATACAGCTCCCTAAGCGTCTGCCGCGGCGGACCAGATACTCAACGACGTGACTCGACTACATATGAATCGCACGGCCCTCGGCTGCCGCGTGCGCGGCCTCCATCATCGCCTCGGTCAGCGTCGGGTGAGGATGGACGGTGAACGCGAGCTCCTCGGCGGTGCTCTCGAGCTGCAGGGCGACGATGGCTTCGCCGATGAGATCCGTCGCGTGAGGCCCGATGATGTGGATGCCGAGGATCTCGCCGTACTTCTTCTCGGACACCACCTTCACGAAGCCTTCGGTCTGGTTGATGATGCGCGCCTTGCCGATTGCAGAGAAAGGGAACTTACCGACCTGAACGTCGTAGCCCTTGTCGCGCGCGGTCTTCTCGGTGAGGCCAACGCTCGCCACCTCGGGGTCGCAATACGTGCAAGAGGGCACCCGGTTCACGTTCAGCGGCATGACATGTTTGCCAGCGATGTGGTCTGCGGCCTTGATGCCCTGCGCCGAGGCCACGTGCGCGAGCCAGGGCGTGCGCAGGATGTCGCCGATGGCATAGATGGAGGGCACCGCCGTCTGCAGGTGCTCGTTCACCTCGATGTAGCCACCCTTGTCGGTCTTCACGCCGACCTTTTCGAGGCCAATGTTCTGGGTGACCGGGGCGCGGCCCACCGCGACAAGGAGCATCTCGACCTCGAGGTTCTGCGACTTGCCGTCTTTGCCTGCGAGCACGCAGGCGACCCCGTTCTTGGTGACCTCGGCCTTTTCGAGCTTGGTGCCGGTCATCATGTTGATGCCGCGCTTACGCAGCGCCTTGCCGAGCTCGGCGCTGACCTCTTCGTCTTCGATGGGCAGCACGCGGTCCATCATCTCGACCAGCGTCACGTCGGCGCCGAAGCGCTTGTAGACCGAGGCAAACTCGGTGCCGACCGCGCCAGCTCCTAGCACCAGGAGCGACTTGGGGACGGCCTTGAGCTCGAGGATCTCGTCCGAGGTGACGACCTTCTGTCCGTCGGTCTTCAGGAACGGTAGGTGGCGAACGACACTGCCGGTCGCGACGATGATTGCTTTGGCGGACAGCTCGGTGACGCCTTTGTCGCCTTTCACCGAGACGCTGTTCGGGCCGGTGATGGTGCCCCAGCCCGTGTGCACGTCGATCTTGTTCGACTTCATCAGATAGGTGACGCCGGCCGAGTTCTTCTCGACGACCTTGGCGCGCTCCTTCTGCACGTTGTCGAAGTTGAGCTTGGCCTCGCCCTCGAGGACGCCCGACTTCTTGGCCTTCTGAAATTCCTCCCAGATATCGGCCGAATGCAGCAGCGACTTGGTGGGGATGCAGCCACGCAAACCACAGGTGCCGCCCAGGCGGCCGTCCCGCTCGACAAGAGCGGTTTTCAAGCCGTTGTGCGCGGCGCGAATGGCGGCCACGTAGCCACCGGGTCCAGAGCCAATAACCACGACGTCATAGGGGGTGCTCATGGGCCGCCTCTCTACTCCTCGGCGGGTCGACGGGCAACCGAGTGACGCCGTCGCAGGGGGTCTTGCGGCTCTTTAGCGGTGACAATTCGAGTACTTCCGATACAGTTGGACGGTGGCGGAGCTGACCACCATCAGGCCAGCCGTGTCCCCTCCCGGGGAGCGCGGGGAAAGTGTGCCGGAAGATCGCGCCCAGGCGCATCCGCGCGCAGCCTCGGGTGTGGACCAGGACGTCGTGGTGCCGGGACAGCCGGCGTCGCTACGTGTGCGCGTGACGCCGTCGCGTGAGCTGCGTCTACCGGCTCAGGTGACCGCCATCGAGCGTCTCGCCCCCGCCCGCCAGCCGTCGCCGGAGCGTGACGCAGCAGTGGCGCGCGCTCAACGCCTCGCGCAGGGCTACCAGAACAGCACGCAGATCGTCCTCGACAGCTCCCATGCAAGCGGGTTTGTCGAAATGGTCGACGGCTGGGGGCAATCGGGCCGTCTACGACCCAACGACGCAGCCGCCGCGATCTTGCGTGCCAACGCCGCTGTTTGGTCGGTGGGCCATGACCTAGCGAGCAACGCAATCGCCCCGAGGGACTTCGGTGTGGCGAGCTGGGGCGAGGTGACGCCCGAGCGCATGATGCAGCTCGCGCACAAGCGCCTCGCCGCGGGCGGGGTTCTGGCGCGACGCGCCGTCCAGCAGTACCTTGCCTCCGCCGGCTACCGGCAGGCGCCCCTTCGCGTGGTGCGCGATGGCGCCAGCGTGCCTCTCACGGAAGAGCCCGGCTTCAGCGGTGACCGGGGCGTGGGCAACTATCTCTTCGCCGCGAGCCACGCGTCGGAGGTGTCCCGGCTGGGAATCATGCGGGCCGCCGAAAGGTCCGCGATAGCGGTCGCCACGGGAGGCGCCTCTGCAGAGGAGGGCCAGCTTCAGGTGGCTCTGGCCTTGTGGCGGGGCGATGGGATTCCGCGCGACAGCTCGCAGGCGTTGCTCGCGGCGGCGACCGCGGCACGTGTATCGATCGCCCGCGCCGATATCGTGGGGACGCCGACGCAGGCCGTGACCGAAGCGAGCCTCGTAGCCCGCCGTCAGCGCGGTGAGATCGCCGCCTATCAGGCGATTCCAAACATGCCCGGCATGTTCCGCACATTTACGCTCCGCGCTCCCGAGGAGGTCGCCCGTGACGTACTGATGCGCGCAAACGACCCCGCCTTCGGCCTCTCCAACGCGACGCGGGCCGCGATGCTCGAGATCGTTGGCCCCAGCGAAGCTCCTGGGCGCGAGCTCGCGCGTCGCATGCGCGGCGAGGAGAACGCTCGCTATTGGCGCACCATCGGCGGCGAGGTCGTCACTGCCGCCGCTTTCGCCACGGTGTCGTTCGGAGTCGGTGGCGTGGCATCCGGTTTAGCGTCCGGCCTCACGCGCTCGACCTTACGTGTCGCCGCCGCGAACGTTCTTGCCCAGAGCGCGACGTTCACCACCTTGAATCAGGTCCGCCAAGGCGAGCTCCGCGGTAGCGACTATCTGCGTGACGCTGCCCTGTTCGTACCGCTCGCAGGCGTTCAGTATCTCGGGCACACCATCTCTTCCGTCGCGCGCGGCACATCGCGCACGGCGGCCGCCACGCGCCAAGCTCTCCTGTACGGAGTCGCCGCCACCGGTTCGACAGGGGTGATGGTCAGCTGGGAGATGGCGGAGCGCTACAGCGCTGGTGGCGCCATTGATGCCGACGTGGTGCTCGAGAGCGCGCAACGCAACGCCATTCTCACCGCCTCGGTCATGGGTGTGGGGATTGGCTTGTCCCGGGCGATGCCGGGGTTTGCGCCCCACGCCCTCGTCGCGGCGGTTCATGCGCCCAAACTCACTCGGCCAAGTAACCACGCGGTGGATGGCCTCCCGGCCGTGGCGCAGCCCGAGACCGTTCCCGACCCTGTGACGATTGCCGAGTTACGCGTTGATGGTGACCGCTATCGCGTTCGCGACGACATGACGATCGTTGCCGACTCGGGGTCGCGCTATACGATCCACGCTGGTGAGCAGAGGGTTCACGTCTTCGTCGCGTCCGATCAGGCCACGGGTGCCTTGTATATCTATGAGCCAGCGGCGACCGGAAGCGCGCGCTTCCGTCGTGCCGCAGCGGTTGACTTCAGTGCTGACGGAAGCGTCGGTGTCGTCGACGGTGTCGCCGTGACGCGGCTCCCGAACGGCATGCTCATTGGCCCCGACATGACGCCGGTCGGGTTCCTGCGAACAGACGGAGGTAGGCAAACCCTCGCCATGCGTTTTGGCGCGGTCGACGCCTATACGCGCTCGCTCCTCGTGAGCAGCGATGTGTTGTCCCCAACCCCACTGCCGGATGGGCGCGTCGCCCACAGCTCTCCGTCGCACTTCGTGACGCCAGACGGGCGCGTCTTCAGATCGTTCGCGCAGGACGCGAGCGGTCGCCGGGTCGTGGTCGACGCCGAGGGCAGGGGCTACCTCGTCGAGGCAGATGGCACACATCAGCCAATCACTGAGGCGGCTGCTAAAGCGGATGGCGTGGCGACGGGGTTCCAGCGCTATCAGCCGGTCACGATGTTCCCGCTTCTGTTGCGCTCGATTCGCGCCCAGGCGATGCCGCCCGGATTGTCGCCCGAGGTTGCGAACCTCGTGCGAGGTGCCATGTCGTTCAATCTGGCTGGCATGTTCGCGGCGCCAAACATCAACTTGAGGGTCCGCAACGGACGCCTCGTGCAAATCGAGGCGCGCGGCGCACGCGAGGTCGCCTTCGACGTCGATGGTCGACCTGTCGAGGTCCTTCCCGGTCGGGGCCAGGTACCCTCTGAGATCGCCGGCGTCGGACCCGCGTCGGGCACACAATTCACCCCGCGTCGCGACGGTGGCAGGACCACGTTCTGGCAGACGCTTCCGGTCGACGGCCGTCTCCACGCTGCTCCCGACGGCACGCATGCGCTGTTGGGCCGCGGCTCGAGCGATCCGCCAGCGCGGACGGGCGTCATCACCGAGGGCACTTCTGGTGCCAACCGCGTCACCGCCCTTTTGCTCGAGGGTGAGCTATTTCAGGTGCGTGGCACGGTGCAGGGACATCCGAACCTCGTTTATGCGCGGTCTCCGCTTCGCGACGGGCTCTTTTCGATCGAGGGGTCGGGAGACGCCGCGATACCTGTTCCTGCGCGGCCTTCCGGCACGGTACGTGTCGTCGACCCCCTTGGGCTCGCGCAACGCGTCTATCATGACGGCGAAGCCTACACCGTCGTTTCCGAGCCCCAGACGCGTGAGCAGCTCGCTGACAATGCGCTGATGCAGATGATCAATCGCGCGGGCGAGAGACCTGAGTCGTCGATATTTGCGCGTTTGGCTGGCGCCATGATGCCAGGCCCTGATGGGACCTTCGCGACCCGCCCCGACCTCGCGGAACCTTTCCTGCGTATGGAAGCGTTGAGGAGCGAGCTCGTCGCGGGTCGCGGTCCAATCGTCGACGGCGTGCTGGGCCGCGACGGTGTCCGGCGCGTCGAGGAAGCGGCCAACTTCACGCCAAGCGAGATCGTTCCATTCGTCTTGGCGGTGCAGTCCGACGTTCCTCCCCCAACTCGTCAGCCGCACGATATCTGGCAGCCGTCGGCGCCTTTTCGGCCGCAACGGTTTGGCATCTTCGTCGACCAAGGCTCCACCCTGCGCCCAGCCACGGTTGGCGAGGTGCGTGCCGCCTTCGATCGTGTGGTGGGACCGCGCGGCGTCGCCTGGCGCGACCTACCGCGTCCCGATAGCGTCGCGATTCGGCCCTCTACGCGGGGAAGCCGGAACATCGTGATTCGACGCGGCTCCGAGTTTCTCGAGATTCCGTTCGGCGAGCGGCCGCCAGGCGCTGACCCAGGCATGTATCCCACGGACGCGCAGGTGGTACGTTGGTTCCGCGAGCTCCCCATTCAATCGTTTCGCGGGCTCCAGAACATCGACTTCGTTACTGACACGACAGGTCTCGCGTCGTACCAGCAGTCAACAGGCACGGTGAGCTTCCACGCGCATCCCCAGGCCTGGCGCGGCGGCTTTGCCGATGTCATTGCCGGGCACGAGATCGCCGGTCACAACATCGAGCGGGGCTCGCCGACGCTCATGCGGATGCTTGTCTTAAGCGCCGTCCTCGACCGCGCCCACGGCTCGCCACACGCCGCGCGCGCCTATGGCGAGCTCAATCCGCGTGAGTATTTCGCGACGCACGTCGAGGGCTACGTGGCGGGCGACTCCAGCGTTCCACAGCGCTGGCCTCACTTCGATCGTGTCATGGGCGCGGTGTTCACACCCGACGGGCGCCCGGCGCCAACCAATGTTTTCCGGGGAGCCGCGCAGGCAGTACTCCCCGTCGCCCTCCTCGCCGTCATCGCCGCCGAACGGGAGAAGCCCCAATGAGTCTGGAGAGCTCGATGGTCAGCAGATTGATGCCCAATGTCCCAGGGACCACGTTGATCGCAACGAGCGGCACTGCGTTCGCAGAGGTACGGGCAGCGAAGATCCTGCAGGCGGCTACCGTCGAGCACCTCGACCCGTTCAAATGGCTCGATGCCAGCATTACGAGCCTTGCGGGGCTGTCGGCGGCCGAGGCCCAGGTGCTCGCCACCCGTGGTGTTGCAACGCTACGGGATGTCGCGCTCGCCCCGCCGGCGCTCACGGAGGGCCTAGCGCCCGGTTTGCTCGACACGCTCTATCGGGCCCGCACGGTGATCCGCGCCGCGGCCGAGCGGCACGGAGTTCGGTTGGTTTCGTCCGGTTAGAGCATCTCACCTTCGCGTCCTGGAACGGCGGTGCCAGAAGGTCACAGCCCGCGGAAAACGTCTCTCTGTATGCGTTGACGTACCCCGTTCATCAGGGAGGACTCCATGGGCGCCTGCCGACTCGACCCCTCCGCCGTCACCATCGAGAGCCTCGTCTCCACGTACATGCAGCACAACCCCGACGCAGACCGTAGATCCGTCTTTCGTGCCGCAGCCGCCCTCGATGCCAACTGCAGCGGGCTCGTCCATCAATGCGAAACGCGCGGGCCTAGCTCCACCGATCCACTGGTCAGGGAGCTCGGCGATTTCATGAATGACCGCGAGCTCGAGGCCCACTTTGGCGGGCCGCCGAGTGGCTTCGACTATCGAAACGAAAGACGGCCTAATCAGTGCGAGCTTCTCCTTAGTCACGCGGAACAGGCGCTACCATCGACCGCTCGGGCGCTGACCTCCCCTAGCGGGCACGGTGTGCAGCTCGCGCGCTCGCGTCCGACCTGACCGCGCCTCAATCGTCCGACCAAGCAAGCACACGGGGTCGACGTCCCACGCCCGCGACGTTACAACCGTTGCACCATGATCGCCCTCGCCCTCGCCGTAGCCCTTGTCCCCGGCGCTGACATGCCTGGTCAGCTCAGTGCCGATCAGGTTCAAAAAGCCAAAGCCTGGGTCAGCGAGATGCAGGCCAACTACAAGGGTCCGTACGGCGGCATCATGTGGTACTGCGCCGACGGGACCGAGGTCGTGCCCAAAGAAGGCAATTGCCTCGAGCACGGCAGCGGCAAGCAATACGGCGTCTTGAAGCGCGAAGCGCTCGAGCTCGGTAAGCTCGGCATTTACGCAGGCACCATCCTGGCTGCGCTCGAGCCCAAGAGCTTCGCCGACAACGACTTTTACCGAGCGCGCGCTTTCATCGTCGAGCGCTACCTCGAGCGCGCACTCGACGGCTGGACCTTGAAGAAGGCCAAGACGTATCGAGGTTTTCGCCAAGTCGAAGACGAAGACGAAGCCGCGCGCCAGATCATGATCGCGCTCATGGCGCAGAAGGCGATGTTCGAGGAGCGTCGCTCGCTCGCCATTCGTCTCATCGACGCGATGCCCTACGGTCAGCAGGGCTCCACGGCTGCGCTCGTGCGTGATCAGGCGGCGGTGCTGGGTGACCTCGATCCCATGTTCGCCCCCATTCGTTTCAAGGTGCATGCAGCGCCCGAGCCCTCCGATATCCAAGCGGTCGAGGCCTACGCCAAGAAGACGAAGAACAGCGACTTCGCCAAGCAGGCGCTCGAGCTCGCGGCGACCCTCAAGAAGCACTTCGACGCCTCGGCGCGCCTCGAGCGTCTCCAGAACGTCAAGAAGTGGGTGCGCGACGACGACACCAAGCGGCAGATCGATACGTTCGCCAAGCTAACTGGGCAAGACACACTCGCCATTATCGAGAACGGAGGCCGCCTCATCCAGACCGCCGAGGCCGCTTTGGCGGAGTCCAACCACCCGCGTCAAGGCGAGCGTAACTTGTTGCTGCTTCACACCATGCAACTCGTCGAGGAGCTCTGGGTTGGCGTCACGGCTGATCTCACACGTATGCCGCTCACGCGCGCTCAGACGCTCGCGGTCTTCGCGAACCTCATCAGCAGCGCCAAAGCCTTGGGCTACCTCTCGCAGCGCGAGCTCATCAATGCGCAGGCGGCGGTTGCGCGCATGGGCTCGGGAACGGCAAGCGAATACGTCGCTGGCATCGGCGAGGCCGAGCGTGTCTTGTCATGGGCGCGCGCCCGTATTTACGCCGACGTCGGCATGGCGCTCGATCGCTACCAAGCCATCGAGCCACGCGCCGAGAACGTCATCGATGACATCTTGCGCAGTGGCGTCATGTTGCCCATCGCGGTCACCCTCGACCGCCTCGCCGCCGATGCCGAGTCGCTCCGCGGTGGCGGACACCGCACGGTGGGTCTCGGAGAGGGGCAGAACAGCGCTGGCGTGCGTGGCGAAAACGCCGGCATCGCGATCGGCAAGCTGCGTGTCATCGATAGCACCGGAAAGCTCGCGGCCTTGCAACGTGATGACATTGCTTTCCTTCAAGATCTGCCGCCCGATTTGCCGCCAGTCGCCGGCATCATCACCACGGGCGCGGTGGGTAGCCTCTCGCACGTCGCCATGCTCGCGCGTAACCTCGGCATTCCGCTTGCGACCGCCGGCGAGCTGTCGGCCAAGCTTCGCGAACATGACGGTCAAGACATCGTCGTGGGCGTCAGCGCCGGCAGGAGGGTCCTCATTGGACTCGCGTCGGCGTTCAGCGACGCGGAGCGGTCCGCTCTGCTTCAGAAGCGCGACAAGCAACCGACCACCTTCAGCATTGCCGCCGACAAGCTCGATTTGAAGACCAGCCGCATCTTGCCCCTCTCCGAGGTGAGCGAGAAGGATTCGGGTGTGCGCGTCGGTCCCAAGGCCGGCGAGCTCGGTCACTTGAAGCGTCTCTTTCCGACCCGGGTCTCCGACGCGGCCGTCATTCCGTTCGGCGCTTTCGTGAAACACGTCGACCGGCCCGCTGCGAACGGTGCACCCTCGCCCTTCACGCGCTTGCGCTACGCCTATTCGCTGGCGCAGCGCTTGCCCGACGAAGAAGCCGAACACTACATGCTCGGAGAGCTCACGCGCTTTCGCACCGCCATCGCGGAGCTGCCGTACCCGGAGGGTTTCGAGGCAGAGGTCGATGCCGCGCTGAGCAAACTGGGCGACATCGGCACCTTCGGCGTCTTCGTACGCTCCGACACCAACGTCGAGGATCTCAAAGACTTCACCGGCGCGGGCCTGAACAAGACGGTCTTCAACCGCGTGAGTCGCGCGTCCATTCTCGCGGCCATTCGCGAGGTCTGGGCCTCGCCGTTCCAGGATCGCTCCTACCGGTGGCGCCAGCGCCTGCTCACCAACCCCGAGTTCGTCTTCCCCTCGGTCGTCTTGCACAAGACTGTTCCGAGCGAGCTCTCGGGCGTGCTCGTCACCACCGACATCGAAACTGGCGACGCAAAGGCGATCACCGTGAGCATCAGTGAGGGCGCGGCCGCCGTGGTCGATGGGGGCGTACCCGAGACCGTGGTCATCCGCGACAACGGGGATCAGCGGTTCCTCGCCTCGAACCGCACCGTCACCTGCAAGGTCATCCCGCCACCGCCCAAAGAGGACGTCGTGGTGGCCGCGACCAGCACCCGCGACGTGCTGCTCGACAAGGCAAAGATTGACGAGATCCGTCAGCTCGCCAAAGAGGTCGAAGACAAGATGCCGAAGAGCACGGATCTGCCTTGGGATGTCGAGTTTGGCATGATCGGGGACAAGGCATACCTGCTGCAGATCCGCCCGCTACGCATCGCGAAGGCCGCCGCACGCCACCCGCTGCTTGCGGCGATGGACGAGAAGGCGAAGCCGGCGACCGGCAACCTCGATTTGACGGCAGCGATTCCCACCGGCTAGCGATTTTCGAGAAGTTCCTGGTTACCCCTGCTCCCCCCCCTTCAGGCGAGAGAATAAAGAATGTCCATCAACATGAGCCCCACGACCTTTGGTTACCTCCTCATTCTGCTCGGCTTCATCTACGCAGCCGGCGCGGCGTTCGCTTACAAGCGAGGCGCAAGAATCAAGCCTGCCTACCTCTTGTTCGCCCCCATCGCGATTGGGCTGGGAGTGAAGTTTGCGCTGGGGCTTTGACTTTTGACGCATTGGTTCAACATCGATTGAACTCAAACAACGTCCAAACATCGCTGAACTTCACGGTCTCCAGGGGCTCAGAACGGCCAACCTTGCCTGATGGACTGGGAGTGCGGTGCCGGGGCTTGGGGTAGGTGACCGATTCGTCCAAAGGTCGTTGAAGGGTTGCCATACTTGCGTTCGCGGGCTAAGCGCTGCCTTTCCCGCATGAACATCATCGCGTCGATCCCAACTCTTCTTCGCCAGGGGCGCAGGCAAGCCCGTAGGTGGAGATACCAGCCGCACACGTCGCCCCGAGTCCGGGCACGGCGGATGGGGCGGGTGCGACCGATGCGCGACGAACTGGGTTGCCTGTGGATCACAGCCGCCCACAACCGTGTAAGGAAGAGCCCGTCCCACCAACGCGTTAACTCGCACACCCGTGCACATCATGGTAGTCATGACGAATGAGCTGAAAACCACCGTCGTGGCGAAACACGGTCGATGTGCGACCGCAGGCCACGAGCTTTTGACGAGGGCGGCGGCGAATCCATGAGGGTGCGCGTGAGCAAGAGCCTAAACCCCCGGGTGATCGCCATCGCGGTCACGGCAACCATGATGGTTCCGGCGGTAGGTTATAGCGCACGCAACGCAAGCAGCTCACGCAAGACCAAGCCCACGGTCAGCAAGCCGGCCACCCCATCTGTGCCGGTCGCCGAGCCCGGCACCTCAGAGGGCACCGCTAGCGCAGCGGCAGCCGAGGCCGCTCAGGTGCCGAACGTCGTCTCCTACTCCGCCGCGGAAAAAGTCGTCACGGTTCCGCCGGCCGACGCTGTCGCACCTGCCGGCAATGTCACGGTCGTGCAGCCCGATGGCGGCGGCCAGTGCCGCGCTCCCTTTCCGTTCACCAAAAAGTATACGCGCATGCAGCGCGTGCTCGAGCGTCGTCTGCGTGCTGCGGGTCTCGGCCGCTACCTCGACAAGAAACAGCTTGGCGTTGCCCTGGTCGACCTGTCGGTGCAGGGCCGGGCGTTCTACGCTGGCATCAACGACAACGACATGATGTACGCGGCGTCCCTGCCGAAAATCGCGATCCTCGTCTCGGTCATCAAGGCGGTGAACGAGGGCAAGCTCGAGTGGACACACGAATACGAAGAGCGCCTTTCGAACATGATCCGCGCCTCGAGTAACAGCGATGCCTCGTGGGGTGCCGAGGTCGCTGGCCTCGAGGGCATCGAATCGACGATGCGTGACCCCGACTACTGCTTCTACGATGACAAGAACGGGGGCTTGTGGGTCGGTCGCCAATACGGACCGCGTGGCGGCACCAACCGCGATCCGCTCCAAAACCTGTCCCACGCCGCGACTGCGCGTCAGACCGCGCGCTTTTACACCATGCTCGACGAAGGGCTCCTCGTGTCCAAACACTGGAGCTTCCGTATGCTGGGTCTCATGTCGCCGCCGGCGCACCATCACAAGTTCGTAGGTGGTCTCGAGGGCACGCCTGGGGTGACCTTCCTCGCCCGTAAGAGCGGATCTTGGCGTCACTGGCACTCCGATAGCGCGCTCATCCAGCATCATGGGAGGCGCTACGTGGCGGTCGGCATCTCGGAGACCTCGAAGGGCGAGAAGCTCATGCAGCAGCTCATCAAGGTCCTCGACGACATCGTCATGGACGGCGACTACCGGCCGCGCCGCGACAACCGTCAGGCCTCACTGCCGTAGGACCCCAAATTTCTGCGTCGGTGCGACCCGACTCAGTCTTAAAACCGGTTCCAGAGCCTTGCGTAGCAGCTCACCCGAGGTATGAAGCCTGAGTGGTGAAGTCTCGCCGGAAAGCCGCGCCACGCGACCTGCGTGAAGAATGCCTGCGCGAGGCGCTCGCCATCATCGAAGATTCGGGCGTCGAGTCGCTGAGCTTGCGCGAGGTCGCGCGTCGTCTGGGGGTGTCGCATCAGGCGCCGTACAAGCACTTCGCCAGCCGTGATCACATCCTCGCCGAGATCGTCGGTCGCGCCTTCGTCGCCTTCGCCGCATTCCTCGATGCGCGGCCGCAAACGGGGGTGCCCGTGCAGGACATGGGGGCTATGGGGCGCGCCTATCTTGGTTACGCGACCGACCATCCCTTGAGCTATCGCTTGATGTTCGGCGGCATGCTGCCGGATCCAAGCAAGCACCCCGAGATGATGGAGCGGGCCCGGCACGCGTTTTCGCTCTTGCAGACCGACATTCAGCGCGTTCACGCCGCGGCTGGCCGGAGCGTCACCGCCGAGCAGGTCAATCAAGACGCGCTGTTCGTGTGGGCGACGCTGCATGGGCTTGCGACCATCCTCGATGGCGCGACCATCCATACCCTCGGCCTATCCAAACGCTCCCTCAACGCCGCGCCGGCGCAAACACTCGAGCGGATCGGTCAAGCGCTGGGGGTCTCCGCGGAGCGCTGATTGAGGGCCCTCGCGCGGCATAGGGGCGTGGCCCTCAGCGCGCGTCGCAGTGCGGCTAGCTGACGCATCGTTGCGACAGCCCGCCGCTCAACTGTCGCGCCCGTTTGACACTCAGCAGCACAAAAAGCCCGCAAACGGGCCCTTTACGCTGGCCCGCGCTTTGCTATCCTCAATGCCTGATGCGTCGTACCATTGCTCTCGCCGTCTGCGCGCTCGTGGGGTGCTCCGGGGACGTCGAAACGGCCCTCGATGTCGCGTTGGTCGCTGATCTCAACCTGAACAGCGAGTCCATGTTGACGACGGCGCTGACGCGCGTCCAGGTCGAAGTCGACTCGGACGACGGCCTGTACGATGCCGGCGCAGCAATCACGACCTCGGGCTTCAGCATTCAAAACGTCGACGCGGACGCGCCGTTCGAGCTGGTGATCGGCCTCGGTCTCGACGGTGCGCGTTTGCCCGAGGTTCGCATCGAGCGCGGCGGCCTGCCCGATGGTCCCATCGACCTGCGCGTCGTCGGTATCGACGCGAGCGGCCGTCACATCGCCGCAGGTGGCGTGCGCAGTGTGAGCTTCGTGCCGGGCGAGCGCCGACAGGTTCCCGTGCAGTTCAACCTGAAGGCGCAGTACCTGCCTCCCCGGGTGAACGAAATCTACCCACGCTCCGGCGAAGCGACGTGTCGTAGCGGCACCGCGTTGCTCGTGCTCTCCAAGAACATCGACCCACGGACAGTCGTCGGCGGTGTTTCAGTCATTGTGGAGCGCGACGGCTACAGCGGACCGTTGCCCGCGACCGCCTCGGCAGAAGGGCCAGTCATTCGCGTCGCCTATGCCGTCATTACTCCCGAGGTCGATACCTATCGTGTTCGGGTCACGAGCGAGGTCCTCGACACCGAGGGCATGCCACTCGACCAGGATCCAGGTATTGGCGGGGCGCAACACTTCGTCACGAGCTTCAGCGTCGTCGACGATGGGGCATGCACGAGTTACCCCTACCGGTGGTGCCACGAGAGCGGCGCGGCCCTCGAGTGTCCGGACTTCCGCGGGGGGCGCCTTCGCTGCGAAGAAGGGTTGTGTCTGCTCCACGACTGCGCGGGCGATGTCTGCGCGAACGGCTTTGTCTGCGACGGTGACAGCGCCGCTTGTGTCGTCGACTGTAGGCTGTATGGCGGCACCGAAGACTGCCCGAGCGATAGCCTGTGCAACCAGGCGACCGGTGTGTGCGACTCGGTTCGCTAGGCAGCTAACGACCGAGCATCTGCTCGAGCTCGCGTAACTTGTCGTTGGTGCGCGCGACGTTTCCATCGAGCAGCGTTTGCAGGGTGTCGCGCGCTATACCTTTGAGCCCAGGCCGACGCTCATCGTTCGCATCGAGCCGGTCGATGGCCGCTTGGATGCGCGCAAGCCTCCGCTCGACGAGCGGGCGGTCGATGGTGACGGCATCGAGCTTGGCGCAAAGAAGTTGTTTGTCACTCGCGGGATTTTTGAGCTCACGTTTGAGCGTCTCGGGAAGATCGGCCACCGCAATATCGCGCGCCTCCAAGCGCGTGAGGCACGGTGCGAGACTATCGGTCGGTGGCTGGTTGACTGGTGCCGGTACCGGGGCGGGAGCCGGTTCCGGCGATGGCGGGGCCACGGCCGGTGGCGTCTCGCGCTTGGGGCCACGGGATTTTCGCGATGGCACAGGTGGCGGCGTAATGACCGTCGTCGGCGCTGCCGTGGTCTCGAGCGGCGCGGGTGTCTCGGGCGCGATGGCGGCAGGTCCAGGCGCGGGCGCGTTGTCTGCAGCCGCTTCCGTGCGCGCGGGAGTGGGCTCGCCGCGTTCGATCACGGTGGCGATTGCGAGCGCTGTGAGCACGAGCCCGCCAACGAGGCCAAAGGCCAGCCCAACCCTCGCCCTCCGAGGGGTCGGCGCCGACAGCAACGTCTCGCCCGGAACACGGAGAGCGTCGAGGTTCGGCGGCTCGATGGTGGCGGCGACCCGACGTATTGCATCCGCGAAAGCGGCCGCCGACGCATAACGTTCTTCGGGAAAGCGCATGAGCGCGCGTTGCACGAGCGCGTCGGTCACATCTGGCGCGCCGAAGTCGGAGGGGCGCTTCGACACCGGTGCTTCGGCGGCCCGCAAGAGATCGAGCTCGCTCATGCCGTCGAAATAGGGGACGCCGCACAACATTTCGAAGAGCACCAAGCCCACTTGGTAGAGGTCGGTGCGTGCATCGATGGTGCTCTGGGTGACCTGTTCGGGGGCGAGATAGCCGAGCTTGCCCTTGATCATCCCCGTACGCGTGCGCGCCGCGATGCGCGAGCGGGCGATGCCGAAGTCGCCGAGCTTCACGGTTCCATCGCGCTGAAACATGATGTTCTGCGGCGTCACATCACGGTGGACGATCTCGAGCGGCGTTCCATCCGCGTCGCGTGCTTCGTGCACCACCTTGAGCGCTTCGAGAACCCCAAGCGCGATATGCAGGGCCGTGCCTGCGGTCAAGCGTCCCCGGGCCAGCAGCGTCGCGAGAGACGGTCCCTCGATGAGCTCGAGGCTCAGATACGGCCGTCCTTGCGCGACACCGTGACCCAGCACGCGCACGAGGTTCGGATGGCGCAGGCGTTCCTGGACGCGCGCCTCTTCGGCGAAGCCCTCCTCCAAGGCGTGCCGCGCGCCAGGCAACACCACCTTCAGCGCGACACGTGCACCGCTTCGGCTCTCACGCGCCGCGAACACCTCGGCGCTACCACCGACCGCGATCCGCACGAGATCGCGGTAGTCGCCGAAGCTCGCCTCAGCCATCGCTGCCCAAGCCGTACTTGTTGATGAGGCGATGGATGCTCTGGCGCGACAGGCCCGAGGTGCGCGCAGCCTCCGAGACGTTGCCGCGCGCCTCGGCGAGACGCCGCTCGAGATATGCGCGCTCGAACGCCTCGATGTGGGCCTCTTTCGCCGCGTGAAATTCGAGGCCCCACGTGGTGTCGGGGACTGCCAGCGTGGATTCGCTTGGCGCACGACCCACTGCTGCGTCGGCGGAGAGACCAGGGAAGGTGACAAGACGCTCCACCACGTTGCGCAGCTCGCGGACGTTGCCCGGCCAGTCATGGCTCGCGAGGACCCGCAAGACTTGTGGCGCGATCTCGGCGCCTTTTTCGCCTCCGAGTTGACGCGCGAACTGCGCGACCAAACGCGGAAGCTCTTCGAGGCGCTCGCGTAGCGGCGGCAAGGTCACCGTAATGACCGACAGGCGATAGTACAGGTCGCCGCGAAAGCGCTGTGCCTTCACCTCGGCGAGAAGATTGCGGTTGGTGCTCGCGACGAAGCGCACGTCGAAACGCCGCTCGGTGCTCTCGCCGAGCCGGCGCGCGCTGCGTGACTCGAGCACGCGGAGGAGCTTTGGCTGCAGGTCGAGGGGCAGCTCGCCAATCTCATCGAGCACGAGGGTGCCGCCATCAGCTTGTTCGAACACCCCTGGCCGCGCTTCGGTCGCGCCTGTAAAGGCGCCGCGCGCATGGCCGAAGAGGGCGCTCTCGATGAGCGATGGCGAAGCGGCTCCGCAGTCGAAGACGATGTAGGGGTGATCCCGTCGGGGAGATGCCTCGTGAAGACCTCGCGCCGCGAGCTCTTTCCCCGTGCCCGACTCGCCGAGGATGAGCACCGTCGCCTCGGTTTTGGCGGCTTGCTCGAGCAACCCGAAGGCGGCGCGCATCTTGGGGCTATGGCCGAGGAGGCTCCCGAAGTTGGTGCGTTGCGATAGCGCGAGCGACACTTCGTCGGCGTCGGTCACGAGGACCAGGCGCGTCTTGCCCACCTCGATGAGCGAGCCCGTGCCAAGGTATGCGCGTTCGACCCTGACGCCGTCGACAAAGGTGCCGTTGGTGCTGCCCAGATCACGAACCTGGGCGCCGCGCGGATCGAGCACGATCTCGCAGTGGTGAGCGCTCACGCTCGCATCGTCGACGCGTAGCTCGTTGTCCTCCGCGGTTCCAATGCGGGTTCGTGCCGCCCCGAGCTCCGCGCCGAGCTCGGGTGTTGCGCCTTCCAGGACGACGCGCATCTTGCGGTGCGTCCACACCTCGGCGCGCTCGCGCTGGAGAACGCGGGTGGCCGTCGCACTGGGTTTCGTGTCGCTTACGCTCATGGTAATTCGTCGCTACCGCGTCCGCGGTACTGGCCGAAATGCATCGTCGAAGCAGCACAGCTTGGCAAGTAGGGACGGCGCTCTCCACCGCCTTGGCGGTGGCTTGCGCCCATGGACCCGCCCCCGAACGCGTGCCGAGCGCCTTCGCTGTCGCGCCGCCAGTCTGGCTTGCCGGGGAGCCTTTCGATGCCGAGCTGTTGCAAGGCGAGCTCCGTGATGCCCTGAGCGGCGAAGGCCGTAAGGTCGAAGCGCTCAGCGAGGCGCCAACGCCCGAGTGCGCCGAAGACATCGCTTGCCTCACGCGGCTAGGCGAAGAGCGCGGCTTCGACACGCTGGTGGTCACGCGCCTTGCGCGACTTGGACCGACCACCCTGCTGCGCCTCCAGAGCGTCGACGTCGGCCTGGGCGCCATGGACCACACCATCCAGTCCGTCATCGAAGACACCGACGACGCGCGCTTAGCCCGTAGCCTGCGCGACACCGCTCAGCGTTTCGCTCGTCTTTATGCACCCGCACCGCCTTGGTATCGCCGGCCGATGGTCATCGCCGCAGGTGTGGTGGGCGTTGCAGCGGTGCTCACGACGGTCTTGTTGCTCACGCGCGACAGCGAGCCTGAGCCGCGCACGGTGACCCCGCCTTGAGATCTGTCACGTCGGCTTGACAGCCTGAATCAGTCCACCTGTCGCAACCGCTTTACAGGTCCCGCTCGGCGAGCCCCCTTAAGCGCCTTTGGCGCATGGCACGCGGGTTGCTCATGTCGCTGGCGCGGCGATTCACGTCGCGCACCACACACCATCCAGGGGGACAACCCAATGCGATATCCCATCAAACAATTCATGCTCGCGACAGCGCTGCTCTTCGGCGCCGTAGCGTGCGGTGATGAAGACGACGACATCGACGACAGCACACCGCAAACCATCACAGCGCTCGCCTCGGCGGACGCACGCTTCTCGACCCTGGTCGCAGCGCTTCAGTCGACGGGCCTCGATGCGACGCTGGCCCAGGAAGGCCAGTTCACCGTCTTTGCGCCGACCAACGAGGCCTTCGAGCGTCTCCCGGCCGGTACGTTGGCGAGCCTCGACGCCGCAACACTGCGCAGCATTCTTCAGTACCACGTGATCGCTGGCAGCGAGGTGAAAGCGGCTGCGATCACCGACGGCGCCACTCCGACCACTGTCGAGGGTAGCACGCTGCGTCTCGATCTCGAGGGCAGCTCCGTCATCGTCAACGGGGTGACCCAGGTCTCTATCGCGGACATCGACGCGAGCAACGGCGTCATTCACGCCATCGACTCGGTGCTTTTGCCCATCCCGTTCCCGGGCAACGCCGTGCAGGCGGTCAGCGCCTATCCGCGCCTTTCGACTCTGCGCGACGCGGTTGTCGCCGCTGAGCTTGCGACTGCTCTGTCGACCTCGCCGAGCATCACGGTGTTTGCGCCGACCAATCCCGCCTTCGCAGCTCTTCCCGCGGGGGCACTCGACGGCCTTCTCCAGCCAGCCAGCCGCCCGGCTCTCCAAGAGCTGCTGCAGTATCACGTCATCGCTGACGCGCTGTCGTCGACCGAGATCGTCACCGCGTCGAACGTCCGCGGCCGTGGCATTACCACGGTGCCAACGCTCATCGGAACGCGCGTCAAAGCGACCGTCACCGCCGCTGGCGTTCAGGTCAACGACGCCAACGTGCTCTTCACCGATATCGAGGTGAGCAACGGCGTCATCCATGTCATCGACAAGGTCCTCTCTGTTCCCGGCAACATCGTCGAAGTCGCGACGGCCGCGGGCTTCTCGACTCTTGTCGCCGCTGCGGTCGCCAACGACCTCGGTGAGACACTGCAGGGCAATAACGGTGGAGCTGGCTTCACGGTCTTCGCGCCGACGAACGCCGCATTCGAAGCGCTCGAGCTCCCGAACCTCGAAGGTCTGAGCGGCGTGTTGCTCTACCACGTGCTTGGCTCGCAGGTGGATGCCAACGCGGCGCTCGGTGTGGCTGCCTCGGGTACGCCCACCGCGACGACGCTGAGCAGCGGCGCGGTCCTCAACCTCTCTGTGAGTGGTGGTGCGCTCAAGCTCAACACCGACGTGACGGTCACGACCACCGACATCATCGCCAAGAACGGCATCATTCACGTCATCGACACCGTCCTCCTCCCCCCGAGCTAAGGACGGCTTCCTCCGGACGGGGTCACCGTGCTCTCTGGGTGGCCCCGTCCGCGGGGGTCGAACATGTCGAACAAACGCTCCCGCTCCGCCTTCTCGCTGGCACTTGCCAAAGCCAAGCCCGCCTCCGGCAAGCGCACTTGGTTCTACGTCCCCTACGACCAGCTCAACGACGCATTCGGTCCGCTATCGCGTCTATCCCCAACAGAAGCTGGAATCGTGATGGTCGAGGCGCCCTGGAAAGCAGGCCGACGCCCGTACCACAAACAAAAGCTCGCGACGGTGCTGACCACTGCTCGCCATTTTGCCCTCGAACAAGCCGAGCGCGGCGTCGCCGTGCGCTACATGGTGAGCGATGGTTCCTACGCGGTGGCCCTGCGCGAAGCGGCCGCCGAGCTTGGGCCGCTCACCATGATGGAAGCCGCCGAACGCGAGCTCCGTGTCGACCTCGCGCCGCTGGTTGACGACAACCTATTGAAGGTCGTTCCGCACGAAGGGTGGCTTACGACCCCGGCGCACTTCAGCGCTTTTGCTGGACCCAAACCGCCCTGGCGGATGGATGCGTTCTATCGCGGTGTTCGCCGAGCGACGGGCATCCTCATGGAGGGCAAGACACCGACCGGTGGGCGCTTCAGCTTCGACACCGAAAATCGCGAGCGTTGGCGGGGCTCGCCGCCAGCGCCGCCCCTGCCAAAGTTCGCGGTCGACGCCATTACCGACGAAGTTTGCGAGCTGGTGACGCGTGACTACGGCGACCATCCGGGCGAGTTGCACCCCGAGACGATCCCGGCGAGCGCCGCCGATGCGCAACAGTTGTGGCGTCATGCCCTCGAGGCGTGTTTGCCGAGCTTCGGTCCCTACGAAGACGCCATGGCGCGGGATGAGCGCACCCTTTTTCACACGTGCATCTCGGGTCTGCTCAATCTTCACCGGCTGCTACCAAGCGCCATCATTCGCGACGTCGTCGCCGCGGAGCTGCCGCTCGCCAGCAAAGAGGGTTTCATCCGGCAAGTTCTCGGCTGGCGCGAATACATGCGCCACGTCCATCTTGCGACCGATGGTTTTCGTATCTTGCCGCATGGGCGCTCTGCCCCCGACGTCGACGCAGCGCCGAGTCACCTGGGCGCATGCCAGCCGCTGCCCGCTGCATATTGGGGTCGCCCCTCTGGTTTTGCCTGCCTCGACACTGTGGTCGCCGACGTTTGGCGGGACGCTTACAGCCATCACATCACGCGCTTGATGGTGCTCTCCAACATCGCGCAGCTCCTCGATGTCTCGCCGCGCGAGCTCACCGATTGGTTCTGGGTCGCCTACGTCGATGCCTACGACTGGGTGGTGGAGCCGAACGTCCTCGCGATGAGTACGTACGGGGTTGGCGACCTCGCGACGACCAAGCCCTACATCTCTGGGGCTGGCTACATCCATCGCATGAGCGACTACTGCGGCGCGTGCGCCTTCGACCCCAAGAAGACGTGTCCGCTCACGCGGATGTATTGGGCTTATCTCGCGCGGCATGCCGACAAGCTCGCGAAAAACCCACGCATCGGCCAGCCGGTGCGTGCTCTGGCCAAGCGCAGCGCGGCTGACAGGGAGCTCGACGCCCAGACCTTCACACGCGTCTGCGAGCTTCTCGCCGAACGCCGTCCCGTCCGCCCTGCTGATCTGCAGTCAACAGACTCCCGAGGTTGACAGTGTCAACCAGGGATGTCACTCTCAAAGGATGCGGTTCATGAGTGCCCCCATCGTCGAGCGATTTGGTCGTTGTGCGGTGGTCACTGGCGCGTCAGACGGCATTGGTCGCGCCACGGCTATCGAGCTCGCGAAAGCAGGCTTCGACCTCGTCTTGGTTGCTCGCCGTCTCGTCGCCCTCGATCAGCTCGCGAGCGAGCTGCGTAGTCGTTACGGCGTACGCTGCACGACGCTCTCGATCGATCTCGCGCAGCCGCAAGCGGCTACGCATCTATTGAACGCCACCGCGGACCACGACGTGGGCCTGTTGGTCGCCGCCGCTGGCTACGGGCGCGCCGGCCCCTTCGTTGCGAGCGATGTCGACGAAGAGCTCGGAATGGTCGACGTGAACTGTCGGGCAGTGGTCGGCATGACGCACGGCTTCGCCCGGCGCTTCTGCGAGCGCAATCGCGGCGCCATCGTGTTGTTCAGCTCGCTCGTCGGCTGGCAGGGCGCGCCGTATAGCGCGGTCTATGCGGCCAGCAAGGCTTTCGTACAGTCGTTCGCCGAGGCGCTCGGGCACGAGCTCGCGACCACCCCGGTCAAAGTACTCGCTTGTGCCCCTGGGCCGGTCGCGACCGGCTTTGCACACCGCGCCGGCATGGTGATGGGCAAGACCGATTCGGCCGAAGCGATCGCGCACGCCATCGTCGGTTCGCTCGGGCGCACAGGGACGCTCGTCCCAGGATTTCTCGGCAAGCTCCTTACCTACGCGCTGTCGACGCTGCCCCGGTGGCTGCGCGTTCGCATCATGGCCGGCATCATGCACGGTATGTGGAGCAACGGCACGCGGGTCACGTCTATCGAGGGGCATGGCGTCACGCGTCTGTCGTCGTGAGGCTGCTGACGCTCGTCGCCGTGACGCTCCTCGGCTGCTCGTCGGGGCTCTCGTACCGCGTGAGCGATCACTTCGACGGCGAGCGATTCTTCAATTCAAAGCGGGTCCCGCCGGTTGGCTCCTTTGCGATGTTGCGTCACGTTCTGTTCGGCCGCGACGGAGCCTGGCCGGATGATCCGATCCCGGTCGTCGTCGGCGCGGACCTCCACGCGGAGCTCGGTGACGCCGATGTCGCGGTCACACATCTGAATCACGCCACCATGCTGCTGCGGCTCCCCGGGTTGACGCTGCTCACCGACCCCGTGTGGTCGACGCGCGTGGGGCCATTCGGGTGGCTGGGGCCGAAGCGCGCCCACCCGCCCCCGGTGTCCATCGCGGAGTTACCGCGCATCGACGTCGTTCTCGTAAGTCACAATCACTTCGATCATCTCGACTTGCCGACCTTGCGGGAGCTCGCGGCCCAGCATCAGCCGCGTTTTCTGGTGCCACTTGGTGACCGCGAGCTGCTTGATGACTATGGCATCGCTGACGTTACCGAGCTCGACTGGTGGGAGAGCGTCGAGGTCCGTGGGCACGCGATTACCTTTACACCAGCGCAGCACAACTCGGGCAGGTCGCCCTGGAGCCACGACCGGAGCCTCTGGGGGTCTTATCTCGTGCGACACGACGGCCGCGCGTTCTATTTTGCCGGTGACACCGCTTTTGCGGACCATTTCGTCGCAATTCGCGAACGGTACGGACCTGTTAGTCTCGCCATGTTGCCGATTGGGGCATATGCGCCTCGCGGTAGCATGCGCGCCTACCACATGGACCCCGCCGACGCGGTTCAGGCGCATCGCGAGCTCGCAGCCCAGGTGTCGATTGGCATGCACTACGGGACATTTCAGCTCACCGGTGAGGACTACGACGCGCCACCCCGTGAGCTCGCCGTCGCGCTTGCTGCTGGCTTGCCTATCGAGGGCAGCTTCGACGTGCTGGGCATTGGGCAAACGCGCGTCTTTCGCGGTTTGGCTCGGTCGCATCTTGACCCCGCACCGTGATCGGACTAATTCCTAGTTGCGTATAATTCTTATTACGCAACCATGTCCCCACGCGACCCAAGCTCTCTCGACAAGCGCCTCGAGCACCTCAAGGCGGTGGCGCGTGCCAAGGGCCTCAAGCTCACCCACCAGCGCCTCGAGATCTTCCGCGAGCTGGCGGCGACCGATGAACACCCGAGCGCCGACAAGATCTTCCGCGCCGTGCAGCGCCGCATGCCGACCGTTTCACTCGATACCGTGTATCGCACGCTCTGGATGTTGCACGACGTGGGGCTCATCACCACCGTTGGGCCCGAGCGCGAAGCGGTGCGCTTCGACGCAAACCTCGACCAGCACCACCATTATGTGTGCGTCCAGTGTGGTCTCGTGCGCGACTTCGAGAGCAACGAGCTCAATGCGTTACGCGTTCCAGCCTCGGTGCACCGGCTCGGTAGCATCGTCAACGCGCAGGTCGAGGTCCGAGGCTTGTGTGCGAAGTGTCAAGAAAGGCCGGCGCGCGGTAAGAAGGCGCGCTCGGTGTCGCCGTGAGTTTCTCCGCTGGTGTCCCCCAAACGTTGAAAGGAATATTTCTCGTGCAAGTCATGCTCTTTGCTCCCGTTCTCGCGGCCCTAGCGCTCTCCGCGCAGGCCGCGCAAGCCCACGAGACCGCTAAAGCCGACAAGGCCGCGATGCAGCCGGTCAATAACCAGTTCTGGTGGCCAGAGAGACTCGATCTGTCGCCGCTTCGTCAGCACGGCGTCGAGTCCGATCCCATGGGGAAGGACTTCGACTACGCCACGGAATTCAAGAAGCTCGATCTCGTCGCCGTCAAGAAGGACATCGAGAAGACCCTCACGACGTCGCAGGAATGGTGGCCGGCCGACTACGGCAACTACGGTCCGTTCTTCATTCGCATGGCGTGGCATAGCGCCGGCACCTACCGCATCGCCGACGGTCGCGGTGGCGCGGGTGGCGGCCAACAACGCTTCGAGCCACTCAACAGCTGGCCCGACAACGCAAACCTCGACAAGGCGCGCCGCCTGCTCTGGCCGGTCAAGCAGAAATACGGCAAGGCGCTGTCATGGGCTGACCTCATGGTGCTCGCCGGCAACGTCGCGCTCGAGAACATGGGCATGAAGACCTTCGGGTTTGCTGGTGGTCGCGAAGACCAGTGGCAGGCCGACGAGGTTTACTGGGGTGGCGAGCGCAAGTGGCTCGCGGGGGAGCGCCGCTCGACCGACGGCGCATTGCATAACCCACTTGGCGCCGTCCAGATGGGTCTCATCTACGTGAACCCGGAGGGTCCGAACGGCAACCCAGACCCGCTCGCCGCCGCGAAGGATATCCGTGAGGCCTTTGGTCGCATGGCGATGAATGATGAAGAGACAGTGGCGCTCATCGCGGGTGGACATAGCTTCGGCAAAGCGCACGGCGCCGCCAACCCAGAGAAGTGCATCTCGGCGCCCCCGGCAGGCGCGACCCTCGAAGAGCAGTCACTCGGCTGGAAGAACAAGTGCGGTACTGGCGCCGGCAAAGACACCATCACGAGCGGTCTCGAAGGCGCGTGGACGGCGCTGCCGACGCGGTTTTCCATCTTGTACCTCGAGAATCTCTTCGCCCACGAATGGGTGAAAACGAAGAGCCCGGCGGGCGCGACGCAGTGGATCCCGAAGGACGGCGCCGCCGCGAACACCGTGCCCGACGCGCACGATCCCACCAAGAAGCACGCTCCCATCATGTTCACGACCGATCTCGCGCTGCGTTTCGACCCGGCGTACCAGAAGGTCTCGAAGCGCTTCCTCGAGAACCCGAAGGAGTTCGAGCTCGCCTTCGCCAAGGCTTGGTTCAAGCTCACACATCGCGACATGGGACCGCGCGCGCGTTACGTTGGCGCCGAGGTGCCAAAGGAAGTGCTTTCGTGGCAAGACCCGATCCCCGCGGTCGACCACAAGCTCGTGAGCGCAAGCGACGTCGCTGCGCTCAAGAAGAAAATCAGCGACTCGGGCGCGAAGCCATCGGAGCTCGTGCGCGCAGCATGGGCGGCTGCAGCTCACTATCGCGGCACCGACAAGCGCGGCGGCGCCAATGGCGCGCGTGTCCGCCTGGCTCCCGCGAAAGACTGGGCGGTCAATGACCCCGCCGAGCTCGGCAAAACCATCAAGCGTCTCGAGGGCATCCAGAAAGACTTCAACAAAGGCCGCAGCGATGGCGTCAAGATCTCGCTCGCCGATCTCATCGTCTTGGCGGGTGGCGTGGGTGTCGAGCAGGCCGCTAAAGCGGCGGGGCACGACGTTCAGGTTCCGTTCACGCCTGGACGTATGGACGCGAGCCAAGAGCAGACCGACGCCGCAGCCTACGCGGTGCTCGAGCCAAAGGCCGATGGCTTCCGCAACTACTACGGCAAGGGCAACTACCTGCCGCCGCTCGAGATGCTCGTCGAGCGCGCGAGCTTGTTGACGCTCACCGTTCCCGAGATGACGGCCCTCGTCGGCGGTCTGCGTGTGCTCGACGCCAACACGGGGCACGCCAAACACGGCGTCTTCACCAGCAAGGTTGGTTCCTTGAGCAACGACTTTTTCGTCAACCTGCTCGACATGTCGACCAGCTGGCGTAAATCCGCCAAGACGGACGGTGTTTACGAGGGAGTCGACCGTGCTTCTGGCAAGTTGAAGTGGACGGCGACGCCCATCGACCTGGTCTTCGGCTCGCACTCCGAGCTACGCGCGGTTTCCGAGGTGTACGCCGCGGCGGACGGAAAGCAGCGCTTCGTTCAGGATTTCGTGAAGGCCTGGAACAAAGTGATGATGCTCGACCGCTTCGACGTCGTTAGCTTGTAGGGTTTCGATGCGCTAGCCCCGCGGTCTGCAAGCGACCGCGGGGCTTTGCCGTTACGAGGCCCGGCGTCCGCGCAACGCGGTGACGCGCATGTCGATCTCATCCCAGCTCGTCACTGTCTCGGCGACCTCGCGTGATAGGGCCAGGTGTTTCGCGCCCGCGCCCCCGACCCACAGCGCAACCGACGCAGGCAGAGTCTCTCGAAGTTGCCGCAGGTCGCGTCGGACCACAGCGCGATCGATCTGCGGGCTGACGCTCACCCCAACGACATCGACCCGCATCGCCACCGCGGCATCGACGAGCTCGCTTGCTGGCGTATTTCCGCCGATGAGGCGTGTCTTGGCGCCGAGTGTCGACAAGTAGAGAGCGACGAACAAGAGCGGCAGCGAATAGGGCTCATCAGGGAGCGTGCCGAGAAGCACGACCGGACGCGTGCCGGCGGGTTGCAGCACCGCGTAGAGCTGACGCATCGCGGTCATCAAGCACTCGCTCGCGAGGTGCTCGTGTCGCACCGAGATCTGGGCGTCCACCCAAGCCTTCCCAACAGCCACCATCAAGGGATGAGCGAAATCGGTCACGAAGCGGCGCGGGTCGTAGGTGGCGGCCGCAAGACGAATCTCCGCCTCGAACTCTTCCGTTCGTTCGCGGGCGAGCAGGGTGAGCAAGGCGTCGAAACCACCGTCGCGCGCGAGGTCCGGTGCCGGCCGCAGCGTCGAGAGGCGCCGGGTGGTGCCAATACTCTCGAGCTCATCGTTGCTCTTCGTGATGACGTCACCGACGCGGTAACCCTGCGCGAGGGCTTGTTTGACGAGCTTCAAACGCGCGACGTCGGCTCCCGAATAGAGCCGCCGATCACTTCCCGGACGCCGTTCTGGAGCGGGAAATCCGAATCGCCGTTCCCAATCGCGCAAGGTCATGGCCGAGATGCCCGTCTCGAGCTCGACCGCGCGAATGGTGCTCCCGTGGCCGGGGGCGGGCTTCGCGTCGCGTCTCTTGTCTGTGGGCTTGACCATTGGCTTGTTAGATATTATTTAGATAGAAGTTAGAGAAAAGCAAGAGACAATCGCCCCCGGTCAGAAACGTCCTGTAAGCAACGAAAGGGACCTCTCATGCGATCCAGCCTCCCCGAGCTCGAGCCACTCCGCGTTTCCATCGAAAGCGAGGCGGCTTTGCCGTCCGAGTTCGGTGACTTCCGTATCTTCGTGTTCTCGAACAATCGCGACGGTAAAGAACACCTCGCGATGGTGCACAAAGATGTCTTCGGGGCGCACGACGTCGTCACGCGCGTCCACTCCGAGTGCTTGACCGGGGACGTCATGGGCTCCTTGCGCTGCGACTGTCGTCTGCAGCTCGAGCGATCCCTGCGCCACGTCGGCTCCCTGCCGCGTGGCATCGTGCTCTACATGCGCCAAGAGGGTCGTGGCATTGGTCTAACCAACAAAATCCGCGCCTATCGTTTGCAAGAGCAAGGCATGGACACCGTCGAGGCCAATCTCGCGCTCGGCTTTCAAGACGACCAGCGTGACTACACCATCGCGGCCGCTATGCTTCGCGCCCTCGGCGTTCGGAGTATCTGCTTGATGACCAACAACCCCGACAAGGTGCGCAAGCTCGAGCGTGAGGGCATCGTCGTTCGCCAGCGCATGCCTATCCAGATCGCCGCGAATCCGCACAATCGCCGCTATCTCGCCACCAAGGCCGCGCGATCGGGGCACCTCCTCGAGATCGACGGCGAGGTGAGCACGGGGGCTAGCGCATGAACGCTCAACCTCCGTGGGACATCGAAGTCTTCTATGACGGAGCTTGCCCGCTGTGCATGCGCGAGATCAACATGCTCAAGCGGATGGACGGACAGCGGCAACGCATACGCTTCACCGACATTGCCGTTCCCGAGTTCGAGCCCGACACTGTCGGATTGTCTTTCACTGCGTTGATGGAGCGCATTCACGGACGCCTCCCCAACGGCAGCCTTGTCGAAGGCGTCGAGGTGTTTCGACGCCTCTACGCCGCGGTTGGCTTCGAGAAGCTCGTTGCTGTTTCGCGATGGCCCGGTATCGCGTCGATCCTCGACCTTGCCTACACGCTGTTTGCCAAGAATCGTTTGCGTTTGACGGGGCGGTGTACCGACGCGTGCGAGGTCCAGCCCCGTAAGTCACTGGCTTGACCGATGCGCAAGCGTGCGCACACCCTCACTGGCCGTGAGCTGGGGCGAGCGCATGGTCGCGAGGAGCGAGCCGGCACATGATGACAGCCTCTTTGCTGCTCAGCACTGTTGGTGACGCGAGAAACCCAGTCGTGCTGAGCAATCTCGCGATCGCCGCGGTGCATCTCTGTACGATCGTGGTTCTCTGGAAGCGGCTCGGGGCATGAAAGACCTCCCCAAAGGCGCCTGGGCGCGCGCGCGAACCATGACCGGGCTCGCCATCAAGGTCGCGGGCAAGGAGCTTGCGCGTCGCGTGCGCGGCAGTGCCGAAGCGGCTGCGGCGCTCGAAACGCGCATCGAGCAGGCAAAGCTCGTCGCCAAGAGCCTCTCCCGCATGAAGGGCGCGGCGATGAAGGCTGGCCAGCTTCTCTCGATCGACGCCGGCGACCTCTTGCCGCCAGAGGTCGCCGAGGTGCTCGCGAAGCTCCAGAGCGACGCCGAGCCCATCGACTTTCCACCCATGCGCGAGGTGGTGAGGGACGATCTTGGACCCGAGAAGCTCGGACGCCTGGTGGGTTTGGGCGCGGAGCCTCCCGCGTCCGCGAGTATCGGTCAGGTCTATCGCGCTTTCGTCGACGGAGCTCCGGTCGCCGTCAAGGTTCAGTACCCGGGTGTCGCCGAGAGCATCGACTCCGACCTCGCCTTGCTGGCAAAGCTCGGTCAGGGCGTCCTTACGCTTTCGGGTCGAAAGGTCCCGCTCGATGAGCTCATGGCCGAGCTCAGTCGTGTGTTGCACTACGAAACCGACTACGTGCGCGAGCGTGGTCATCTCGAATATTTCGCGTCGGCACTCGCGGGCGACCCGCGCTTCATCGTGCCAGTGACGCACCCCGATCTGTGCTCGCGGCGCGTTCTCACCATGAGCTGGGAAGAGGGTGAGCCGCTGCAGGCGTGGATGCGGCGTCCGCAATCGGCGGCTCGGCGCGAAGCTCTGGGGCGCGCCGCTCTCGACTTGTTCTGTATCGAGCTCTTCACGCTGGGCCTCGTTCAGACCGACCCCAACTTTGGCAACTTCCTCGTTCGTGGAGACGAGCCCCGCCTGGTGCTACTCGATTTCGGGGCGACCCTCGCGTACGACGAAGCCTTTCGCGGCGCTTACGCGCGCCTCGTGTCTTCTATGGTGGACGGATCTCCGGAGCGCATCATCGACGAGAGCGTAGCCTTTGGCCTGCTCGACCCGCGCGAGAGCGCCGAGACGCGCACGGCGTTCGTCGACCTATTGGTCGCGGCCATCGCACCCTTGATCTCCGATGTGCAACCCTTCGCTTTCGACGACGCGAGCTACGCCAAGCGCTTGCAAGAGCTCGGCGAGCGCTTCGCGCGAAGCGTGCGCTACTCTCCGCCACCGAAGAACCTGGTGTTCCTGCATCGCAAGCTCGGCGGCCTCTACCAGTTGCTGCGACGCCTCGACTTGTCGCTCGACCTGCGCCCGTTCCTCGACCGTCTCCTGCAGGCGGCTGCCTGACCACGTAGGCGTCGCGCTACTTTCGCGGCTGCCGCCACTGATTGGCGCGCTCGTTCTTGGCTGCGCGAGACGCGGTCTCTTCGACGCGGGCCTTCCGCGTCTCGGGCTTCTTCGCGTTGCTGATCCACTCGAGGATGCCGCGACGTATCGAGGGAGGGAACGCGTCGAAGTTCTTACGCGCCAACGCCCGTGCCTTCAAAGCGGCCGCGAGGTCGTCGGGAATCACCAATGCGTCGATATCGTTGAGCTTGTTCCAGCTGCCGCTCGTGCGTGCGGCTGCGACGACTGCTTGCCCGGCAGGGGCCATGCTGCCCTCGCTCTCGAGCTCGGCGACTCGCTTCTTGTTCGCTGCCGACCACGCGCTCTTGGGCTTGCGCGGCGTGACGAGCAGCATCGACCGCTCGGCGTCGAGCTTGCGCGGTAGGCTATCGATCCAACCGAAACAGAGGGCCTCGCGCGCGATGTCATCGTAGGGCACATGCGGCCCACCGCTGTCGCGCTTGTAGGTCACCACCCAAACCCCGGGCGACGCAGCGTGGTGAGCTGTGAGCCAGGCGCGCCACGCTTCGCGGCTCTTTACTTCAACCTGAGCCCGTTCGATTTTGCGCATGCGGGTCGACTCCGTTCGGTGCCGCGTGGTCACTCGTGAAATCGCACCCGAAGACCCGCTCTCCCGACACTTTCTAGCATGCGAGCAGGTGAAACCCGTCGCGACGATGTCGCTTTGGCCGGCGCTGAGGGCAAAACCACAGCGCACGTCGGCACGACTGCGCACCGAAGTGCCGACCGACGCGTATCGGCTGACCAATACGTCCAGGCACCAGCGCCTGCGCAGGCGGGTACGTTGGACGACAAAGGGCAGCTGTCGCGGTTCGCCCGCGTCCGCCAGCACATCGCGGCGTGTTTCCGTGTCGTGGCCGGCGAGCCTGACGAGCAAGCATCGCCGAACACCATCTCCGCCGCCGAAGCGCGCAGGCTTGGACGCTTGATCTGCAACGTGCTCAGCGGGGTCGGACAGCTTACGTTCGACCCGAAGCGGTCGCATGCAGCCGATCTTTACGGCTCGCTCCTGCCGGCCCTTGGTCCACGCGCCCGCCAACGCGTCGAAGCTCTAGCGCTCGACGACCTGACGCGCATCGCCCAGACCCGCGTCGGACGGGCTGTGCTGCACGCCCTCGCCAACGCGAAGCACCGAACCACGATCGTAATGGATGGTCACGACGCACCCTCGGTTCAGGCCACCAACGTGAGTCCATCGGGGCCGGGTCCCGCCGACGCGCGCATCTTCTTCACCCCGGGTATCTCGTACGCACGGGCGGACTGGACACAGGATAGCGAAGGCCTCACGGGCTGGGAGCTTGCAAACCCCAGTCACTCGGTCTTGCTCCACGAGCTCCTCCATGCGCGCGGGACGGTCTACGGTCTGCGCGATGTCACGCTGGTCGACGTGGAAGACGGGGTGCTCGCCGACGCCGGAAAAGTAGCGCGCGAAGAACACCGCGTCATTGGTCTGGGCAAGTACTCCGGAGAGACGTTGACACAGACGCAGTACATCCGTGAGCGCAACGCCATTGGGCGCGACGGTTTTGGCGCCACTCCGAGCGATACAGCGCTCACGCCGCGAACGCGCTACAGCGCGGAGGAGCGTCGCTCTGTGGGCAAGACACACGACCCCGTTTACGCGGACCTCTTCGTGGCGATGACACTCGACGCCGAGCCAAGCATGCCGGCGCACGTGTGCGCTTGGGCGCAGCGCAACCGTGGGATGCTCGAGGATCAGGCCTTCGTCGCGGCGGTGCAACGCGCCGTCGACGAGAGTTACGCCGACGAGGTGCGCCGCGCCCTGGCGCGGCCGCGCGAGGCCGCGCTCCATGCTTACTTGGAATGGCTCGCGACCTAGTGGCCTCAACGCGCCTTGCGCTCGAGCTGGGTCCGCTCGAGCTGATTGCGGATCGAGCCAGTCAGTGCGCGGAAGATTCCGTGCATGAGCGTTGGCCGGTCGGCGAGCAGCTGCACGAACGCGTCTCCGCTGACGACGAGCAGCGAGCAATCAGACACCGTGGTGGCGGTTGTCTCGCGCGGCAACTGGTCGAGCACCGCGAGGAGTCCGCACGCATCGCCAGGGCCCAAACGATCGAGCACCCGTCCGTCGCGGGTCAGCTCGACGGCGCCTGAGCGCACCAGATAGACGAGATCGGGCTGTTCGCCCTGCGCGTAGAGGAGAGATTTGGCCGGAACACTGCGCGGCGTCAGCAGGGTCGCGACCTCGGCCAGGTCTTCCGCCGAACTGTGGCTGAAGAGGGTGACGCCCTGTAGCTCGAGAACCTGGTTCACCAATAGCTGCGTCATCGTGTCTCCTAAAGCGGACTTTGGCGCCGCACCCATATCGACAAGGACGACCCGCGCCAGGCCCCCAGAGAACTTGTCACTCGAGCGTGCGACCGCGGTGAGGATCTTGCGTGCATCGCGAACACGCTTCACGCCCCGTTCTCCGACGGCGTCGACCAAGGCGTCGCGGGTGCCAGCGTCGAGGATGTTGTCTAGGAGCTCGAGCGCGATCTGTCTGTCACGCGTCACGCGCGAGGTCATGGCGCGATAGGCGCCCTGGATGGCGTCGTCAGGGTAGATGAGAGCCATGCTACGAAAGAGGGTCTCGAGGCTCGCCTGAGCGCGCTCCTTGAAAGCGCGTCGTAAGAGCTCGGCAGCGGGGGTTTTCGGCATGTCGCACAAGCTGCCGTCGCGCATATGACCGAAATAGGCGATCTCGGCTTCGAAGGTCGCGGCGATATCGCTGGCCGGCAGGGTCAAGCTCGAGCGGCGTTTCATGTTGCCGAGCGCGGTCGAGGCTGCGAGGCGCGTCTCGACGTGCGGCGCCTTCAACGCCGTGACCAGCGCCTTGACTCCCAGTGACGAGCCAATGCGTCCGAGCACCGAAGCGAGCGCCACCGCGACCTTCGGATCGGCGATGGAGTCGAGCATCTCATTGGCGACCCGTGGCACGACGATGAGGCCGATTTCGGTCAACGCGCGCGTCGCCGCTCCACGCAGCTCGCGCGCTTGTAGCTTGGCGATGCAGATCTCGACGGCATCCGGGCAAGGGTGGTGAGAAAGGGACGAGAGAGCCGTGCGTGCGACATCCGGGTTATCGTCGCGCGCCAAGGCCACCAAAGTCGGGATCACTGCCTCGGTGAGTGACGGCGCCGCGAGGCCCAAGGCTCGCGCCGCCATCAACCGGGTTTGCACGTTGGTGGACTCAGCAAGGCTGCGCGCGAGGGACAACGCACGGTTCTCGCGATTGATGAGAATGCCGGCCGCCAGAGCACGCAATGGGTCGGGCACCCCCTCGCGTACCAGCACCATCTGGCTCGCCCGCGCGGCGGCCTCAGGCGATAGTTCTGCTAAAGCGGTCAGTGCTGCGGCTGCCACCGCAGGGTTCGCGTTCTCCGCGTAGTCAGCGAGCCCGCGATGGTCTTCGAGGGCGGCGAGGTGTTCGACGACCCGTACCGCCGCTGCGCCGCTCGGATCGCTCGTGGCGAGTCGCGCCAGCACGTGTTCTGGCGCTCGCTCGCCTGCTTGCTCGAGCAGGTCCAGGATCACTGCAGCGCGCGCTGGCGGTGCAGCCTCGAGCTCGCGCAGCAAGAGGCGCAGGGTACTGCCGTCGACGACTTGAACCTCTGGTGACGACGACGTCGGGGCGGCCAAGAGCTCGGTGAGCAACGTGACGTACCGGAGTCGCGTCACCAGCACCGATACGAGCCATGTCGCGCACAGCACCAGCGTCACCGGCGCAAGTCGTGCTGGCGCCAAGGGGAAAAACGACAGGTAGAGGCCAGCGAGGGCCTGACCGCCGCGCTTGGCGAGGCCATCGATGCGCGATTGCCACACGGCGCGCGCGCGATTGCCAAGCGGGGCTAGCAAGAGACCGCCCGTCGCTTGCTGCACCGTCATGTTGGTGCCGGAGTCCACGAGCTTCAAGATCACCAAGGTCGCGACCGTAGGGGCGAGTCCAAAGGCCGCCGAGCACACGATGAGCGCGCCCGGCATGACCGTTGCCGTCGCGAACAAGCCGACCTTATCGAGCAGGCGGTCGACGACGGTGAGCTGCAGGATCATCGTGGCGACCCCGGTGAGGAGCGTGACCTCGCCAAAGAACGCCGTCATCCGATCGGCGTCGTACCAAACGGCTGCAGCGGCCCGGTACTGGTAGTCGATGAGCGTGGTCACCGCGACCATGATCAAGGTGCTGATCGCGACCCACCGCCCATAGGGGGCGAGCGCGGGCACATCGGAACGATCGGCACGGAGCGCTTGCATCGCCTGACTGGCGCCGAAGGCGCTGCCCTTGTGACGCAAGATGGTCACGACCGGGGTCAGGGCGCACAAGCCCGCGATGATGAACAGCGAGCGTGACCCCAGAAGAACCGAGCCGAACTTCAACACGGCCCCAGCGGCGAGACCACCAAGGATGCCGCCGAGGCCAACCCGCGCGGCCGTCTTGCGCGCGTCGCGTGGGCCCAGGCGCGCCCCCAGAACCACCCCGAACGCGAGCAACAGCGCCGCGGCGGCGATCTCGATGACGACGTAGCGGGCAACCGCGAGCCCGTGAATCAAGCTCAAGCTACGCGGCTTCCATAACGAGCTTGCGTACGCTAAAGCAAACAGCCCAACGACCACGGTATGCACGAAGCGGCCAAGTCGATGTGTCTCGAACCCGCGTGACAAGTAGCCGATGAGCGCGAGCGTCATGCCGGCGACCACCGACACCGTCACGTACAACGACCCCAAGACCTTCGAGCCCACCGCGTCGAGCAATTCTTGGTTTGCGACGTTTCGCGCGATCACCGACGCCGCAATGACGAAGAAGAGGTGGACCCCGTGGTTGACCTGCGCCGAGGTCGCGAGCACCTGCGTGCTACGCAACGCCGCGGTGTAACCCGGACGTAGGTACAGGGGTCGGCTATCGAGACGGGAACGCACGGTCGCGTCATGTTATACGTGCCGCGAAACGCACGCAGGCAAGAAATACTCCGTCGTCCCGTCCTGCTCCTCGGCACCGCAGTTGCGTTCTTGGCCGGTTTCAAGAGCAATGCCGCGTACGACCGCTTTTGGGGAGGCCCGTCAGGTTTGGGGCGGTATCTCTAGCGTCACTGGCCGCTCGACCAGACCATGATGGGCTCTTGTTCGTGCTCTTGCACGGCGAGGAGCAGGGGCTCGCGTACGCGGATCGTCGCGAGCACGGGGGAGCGCAGCGCTTCGAGCCACGCGAGGCGGAGCGCGTACGCGATATCGAGCCGCAAGCTCTCGGGGTCTGCCGATTCATCAACGAGCGATGCAAGGTCGACGTTGCCCGTGGAGTCGATACACTGACCGCCCAAGCGGAGTTGCCCGTGGATGATGCCCCACGAGGCGTAGCCCGTGGCCATCGCGTCGGAACCGTAGGGCTGGGTGCTTTCGCCGCCCCACTCGAGCAGGATGGCGCCAAGGGTCTCGTCCTCGGGAAGCTCGCTTGCCAGGCGCTCGAGCGTGTCGCCCAGATCGCGTGCGAGCGTCGTCAGCGCGTCGGCGGCGGGCCCATGGGTGACGATGTCCGGGTTGTCTGCCCGCGCGCGACGGGCGGCGAGCTCCGACACGAGCACGTCATCGGGGTAATGGGAGGTGTCGTCGTCGCCGCTGGGGCCGAGCGCTTCGAGTCGCGACAGGAGATCGCTCGGCGCGCATGACGCGGGGTCGACTCCCGTGTCGACGAGCATCTGGAGTCGCACGCGCGCCGGCTCCACGCATCCGTTGGTCGCGAGGACGAGCGCGCTTGCCACCAAGCAGGCGTTGTCGCCATTGCTGCGGCGATCGAGCGCGAGCCCGAGGTCGAGGAGCGCTTCGCGACGGGCTCCGGCGCGCAGGTAAGCAAATGCAAGCTCGGCGAGCCCATCGGCCGGTTCATCTTCACTCCTGGTGAGGTGTATTGCACTCGCCCGCCATAGCGCGCGCAGCCTGTCCAGGCTCGCGGCACTTGCGAGGGCGAGCCTCGCGCTTGCGGCGAAGAGCTCCGGCTCGAAGTCGAGAAGCCAACGCTCGGCCCACTTCAAGCCTTCGCGCTGAGCGCCGAGACTGTCGGCGACCGCGAGCAGAGCTGCGGCGCCGATTGGACGTGCGTCCATCGCGTCGCAAGCCGCGACGAAGGCGACGCGATCGCCAGCGCGATATGCGGTCAAGGCCTGGGCGAGACCATTGTTACCTGCGGACGCCGTGGCGCCCGCGTCCATGAGCTTGAGCGCGCAGCCGAGGTGACTTTTCGAGAGGGCGAGCGCCAGGGGGGTCACCCCTTGCGTGTCGGCGGCGGTAACGTTCGCACCCGCCGCCACGAGTCGCGCGAGCAGCGCCTCGAGACCGTGTTCGGCGGCCACGTGAAGCGCTGTCCTGCCCCAGCGGCCGTCGTCGGGCGCATCGACAGCGGCGTCGTGCTCGAGGAGGAGCGTCGCGACCTCCGTCGCTTGCGGGTTCCAGGGGAGAGCCAGGACTGCGTTCAGGCAGCTCTCGTGTTTTGCGCGAGCGTTCGCATCCGCTCCAGCGTCGAGCAGCGCAGTGACCCAGGGCAGGTCCACTTCGGAGCACGCGAGGTGCAGCGCGGTTTCCGCTCGCGATGTCCGCGCTTCGAGGTCGACCCCGCGCGCGAGAGCAAAGCGCAGAGCCTCGATGCTCGGGGCCTCCACTTCGTCAAGACCTTGGCGCGCTCGCTCCTGGGCTTTTGCTCGAGAGGTCACGAGCGCTAGCCAAGGGGTCAGGTTGGCGGTCGCGGTGACCATGGGTTCGCTGAAGCTCGCGCCAGCCGCGAGGAGCGCCTCGGCGCCGGTCAGGTCACCGCGCACCATGCAGCTGCCAAGGAGTGTGCTCCGATAGCGGTCACGCAGCTCCGGTGCTTGGTCGAGTGCGGCCAAGACGACGTCGGTTGTCAGGTCGTACAGATCGCGGTCGTAGATCATCGCGAACGCGGGGGCGCTCGTAGCTCGTAGCGGCGGCGTTGCGAGGGCCTGTGCGAGCACTGGCACGAGCATGTGCGTGACCGCCTCGTCTTCGAGCCCGCCCAGGTCGACGGAGTGCGCTGCCGTGAACGGACTCTCGAGTCGTCGTGGCGCGCGCCCCGTGAAGCGTGGCCCGACGAGCACGGTCACCGTCGTGTCATCGATGCCCACGCACACCAGATCGCGCGCGCTCGTCTGCGCAACTGTGGCCGACGCCAGAAGCTCGCGTGCGATTTGCCCAAGCTCCGCTGCGCCTTGGTCTTCGGTGTCACCCATGGGGCGGATGTATGTCAGTACGTAAAGACGCGAAAGAGCGACTGTACTGACGCTTCGCCGTCACGCGATACCTGGCGAATGAGCAACGAGTGATCCGGCTGCAGGGCGAGTCTCTCGACGATCGCGCCGTCGAGAAGCAGTCGGCCGATGTTGGGCTCCGCTTCAGCGGGCAGCCAGTTGCCGCCGGGTTCACGCTCGACCTTGATTGCGGAGTCCCAGCTGACGCTCGGATCGAGCGACAGGTTCAAGATCTCGAAATCGCAAGCATCTTCGGCGTGCGCCACGACCAGCTCGAGGGCGTGGTCACGAAGCACGGCCAAGGTGACATCTGGACGCGCCGGGGTCGACTTCTCCGCCATCGCGAACCTCTACGGCAAGCTTTGCCCTTGATGATAGCAGTGAGAATCGACGTGCGCCGTTCGATGTTTGCCCGCGCGACAGCGCGCCGGAAATCGTGTGGAAAACCAACCCAGACGCGCGAAATCTGGCGCCGAGGCTCTACCCGGCCGTTGCCTCAGCTTGTTATGGTTCGCCGTATGCACCGGGTGGTCGCTTTCGCTTGTCTTGCGTCTGTCGCCTGCGGTGGCAGTGTCGTCGGTCCGCTCGGACAGCCCGCTGACGAAGACGCCACAACGGCGGTGGAGCAGGACGACGCGTCGTCATCGGGCGATAGCGAGGACCGACCGCCTCCCTCTGCGGAGGGGGACAGCGGGGGCCCGCCACCTCCCAACCCGGGGCGCACGATTCACGTCGCTACGTCGGAGGAGCTTACGGCTGCAATGGCGGACGCCCGGCCAGGCGACTCAATTCACCTCGCAGATGGTCGTTACACTGGGAGAGCTCGTGTTGGAAGTTACACGGGCTCGTTCGTCGCAACGGTTGCAGGCACGGAGGCGCTACCCATCGTCCTGACGGGGTCACGTTCGGCAATTCTCGATGGAGGCGGCACGGGCGGCCACTATGGGCTGTACTTGGTCGGCGCTCACCATTGGCGGCTCGTCGGCTTCGCGGTTTCCGAGGCCAGCAAGGGCATCATGCTCGACGGCAGCACCCACGTGCGTATCGAGCGTGTTGAAGTCTCCGAGGTCGGGCAAGAGGCTATCCACTTCAGGGCCTTTTCAACCGACGGTTTGGTTCAAGACTGTGACATTCATGGGACCGGCCGCACATCGCCGCAGTTCGGCGAAGGCGTGTACATCGGCAGCGCGAGCTCCAATTGGGACACTTACAGCGACGGACGACCCGATGCGTCGGACCGTGTGCAGGTCATCGGTAGCCGCTTCTTCGACTTCTCGGCGGAGGCAATCGACATCAAAGAAGGCACGCGCGACGGTGTCGTCAGCGGCAACCATTTCGACGGTAGCGCTCTTTCGGGCGAGAACTTCGCCGACTCGTGGATCGATGTGAAGGGCGACAGCTATCTCATTACCGGCAACGTCGGTGAGAGCACCTTGCTCGACGGCTACCAGGTGCATAACACCTACGAAGACTGGGGCCGCGAAAACGTCTTTGCTGGCAACCATGCCGATGTCGGCGCCAGCGGGTTCGGTTTCAACGTAGCCGGGAGGGCGCGTGATTTCGAAAACGTGGTGCGTTGCGACAACACGGTGGCCGACGCCGGCGAGGGTCTAAGCAACATCCCCTGCACCCCTTAGGCCCTGCGTTTTGAGCTTCGCCGGTCCCGTGCGTGAGCACTCTCATTGGAGCGTGACGAGTCGTGCTGGCCCGGCGGCCACCGCGACAGTGGCCTCGGCCGTGCTGCCGTCGGCCCGCTTGTACGTGATGGTGTGATTGCCAGGCTCGAGGGCCACGTTCCAGGCGGGCGTTGCTAGATCGGCGCCGTCGACGCGAATTCGGCCCCAGCCGGGCGCGACGATGTTGAGCGCGCCCGCTCCAGCGCGCTGGGGCGGGAGCTCGTAGTTGCGACTCGGGCGTGGCTTCACCGCCAGCTCGGCGAACCGCTTCGAGCGCTCCGCCTCGTCGACCTTACCTTCACTCTCGAAGAGCTTGGCGAAGGCGAGATGCACTTCGGGGTTGAACGGATTCTGCAGCTTCACCTGCTCGAAATGCTGGCGCGCGCTCTTGAGGTCCCCGCGGCCGAGTGCGAGTCGACCCGCCACGAGACGTGCATCCGCGTCGTCAGGGTGCGCTGGCAGTGCCTGTTCGAGGACGCGCAGGGCGTCGCGGTCACGACCGACCGCCTGGTACGCTTTAGCGAGCCGGGTCACCAGGGTGATGTGCTTGACACCAGAGAGAGCGAAGGCCTTCTCGTACTCGACGATGGCGGCATGGTCGCGTCCGCCGCGCTGGAGGAGCTCACCCAGGCGCGAAAAACCGTTGGCATCGCGATTGGCGATCTGCTCGAGCGGCTTTTCTTGCTGTGATTGCTTTTCGTCCGAAGCGAGCTGGATACGCTCGGGGGCGGCGCCGGGAACCAGACGGAACTGGCGCTTCTTCACATGGCGTTTCCACGCGGCTTCGACGCCATCCATCGACAAGCCGAAGCTTGCTTGCAGCGCCACGTTGAGTGGCAAGCCGTCGCCGGCGTGCTCGAGGACCTGGGCGATCGCTTTGGGTCCGTATTTTTCGCGGAGAAACTCGATGACCGTGAACACCTGCGCGAAGGCGAGCGCCGCGTCTTTCTGAGAGGGCAGCTTCGCCATCGACGGATGCATTTGCTTGAAGGTGATGAACTTGCCGCTGCGCGTGGCGTCGGCGAGTAGGTTTTCCGAGTAGGGCCCGAGGTCGAGTCCGGCAGCGCCTTTCCAGCGCGACTCGTAGTATTTGGCGATCCCCTCGTGCATCCAGATCGGAATGGTGTTGTGCGACTTCTTCGAGATCACGAGGTGTGTGAACTCGTGCGCGAGCGTATCGCCCCAGCTGTAGCCGTTGGTCGTCGCGAGCGGCGATGTGATCATCAAGCGATGATATTTGCAGACCGCGATCGTCCCGGTGGTCTCGATTTCGCGCAGCGATAGGCCGGTGGCGCCCGAAAGGCCGCGAGCGTCCGGGTAGATCTCGACGGCGATCTTCTCACCGCGCTCGGCGGGGAAGAACTCGAGATCGCCGCCGATGTTTGCGTACGCCGCCTCGAGCACGGGCGCCGCATAGGTGGCGACGATCTCGTCCTTGTTGAGATAGCGAATCGAAAAGTGCGGCGTCTCGTACGTGCGAAAATGTGCTGCGTACGCCGCCGTGTGCTCGACCATGGGCAAGAACTGCGCGGCTTCGGCGAGACCGCCATCCGCCGCGGCACGAACGAGCGCCAAGGCCGCCAGATGTTCGCCACGCGCGTGCTCGATGCGCCCCGCGAGATACAAGACCTCGGGATTGTTGGGGTCGGCGGCGAGCAAGGCCTCGCCGGCCTCGAGCGCCGATTCGAGCTGCCAATCGGACAGCAGCTGGTGCGCTTGCTCGATGCTGAAGACCGGATGCAGCGCCTCGCGCGGCTTTGCGGCGTATTCGGGCGGCAGGGCGGGTGCGACTTCTTCGTGCGTGGCACCTACCGGCTCGCTCGCCCACCCAAGCGCCGCGTAGTCGGCGATGATGACGACCGCGGCGAAGGTGAACGCGATACGGGTCACGCGTTGCTGCACCTTCGGCGAGTCGCGCATGACAAGCGTAGGGCGCTGATCGGCTCGGGTCGCCTCGCTGTCATCGCGATGACGCGTTGCTTGCCGCCTCACTTGATCAACTCCTCGTAGTACTTGCGTACTGCGTCTTCGTAGTTCTGAGGTGCCTTCTGCTTTGCTGCTTCGAGAAGCTCCTGGCGGAACCGCGGTGACGCCCGATTCTTGTCGGCCTGTGGGATCTGCACGTCGCGCTGAGCAAGACCGCTGTCGCCGCCATTGTTGCGGCCCTGCCCACCACCACTACCTGCCAATGGTAGCGGCAACTGTCCACTCCCGCTTTGAGAAGCGCGCTCCAAAGACTCCCGAAGTTTTCCTAGCTGATCCGCGGCTCTGCGTTCGGCTGCGGCCGCGCCCGGCAAACGCCCCCCTTGGAGTTGCCCGACGGCCTTATCCATCTCGCCGCGCGCGTTCTCGAGCTGGGCGCGAGAGTCACCGCCAAACAGCGGAACTTCCTCGGAAAGTTGGTCCATCTTCTGACCGACCTGACGCGCCTGCTGCTCGAGCTGCTGCTGACGACGCTGATTGCGCTGCAACTGTGACATCTGGTCAGGGCTCATGACCTGGGAAGGGTCGGGGAAGAGCTTGTCGAGCATCGCGTTCACCTCGCGGGTGCGCTCGAGCGCTCGTTCAGCGGATTTGGCGGCCTGCTCTTGCTGGGCTCGCATGTCGCGGCCACCGTACGGCACCCGATCGTTGAGCATGACTTCCATCTCGCGCTCGTTGTCTTCCGCGGTCGCTCCCGCCGCCCGAGCCTCGGCGTAGTCGCGCTCCTCGAGGAGACTATCCATGTCCATCAAGCGCTGACGCGCCAACTGCAAACGATTGCGCAGGTCGCCGTAGAGCGGGGGCCCGGCGCCGATCTTGTCGAGCTCGCGCAACGCCTCCTGCGTCTTCTCGCGTGCTTTCTTGACGATATCGTCGGGCGATAGACCGGCCCGCTTCACTGCCTCCTTGCGATAGTTGCGCAGCAGCTCCTCGGAGCTCTGTGCTAGCTCGCGTTGCTCTTTCTCGAGCTCGCGGAATTCCTGGGCGAACTCGCCGAGCTGTTTGCGAAGTCCGTCATAGCGTTCACCGCCGAACTCTTGCTCGGCCTCGTTGACCTCGTTGACCATGTTCTCGACGGCGTTTGCGAGCTGCTCGAGCTCGCGTGCCGCGCCGTCGAGGTCGCCCTCGCGCAGCATCTTGTCGATACGCGAGAGGCTGTCGTCCATTTGCAACATGGTCGCGGCCTCCATGTTGCGATATTCGCCGGGGAGCCCCTGCTTGATCTGGCTCATCTTGGCGAGCAGACCCATCATCTTCTCTTTGAGCTCCCCGATGCGGGAGAGCAGCTCTGCCTTGAGGGCCGGGTCCTTGGTCTTCTGGTAGTCGGCGAGCATCTTCTGCAGGTCGCGCTGCGTCGCGAGCAGATCGCGCGCCGTTTCCTTGAGCTCGTGGATTTGCTCCATGGCGAGGAGGTCATCGAGGTAGATGATGTCCTTCTCGAGCTGGCTTACGGCTTTTGCTTGTTTGTCTGCGATGTTCTTGCGGGTAGCCGGCGCGGTCTGCGCTACGTTTTTGCCGATGAAGGCAAGGGCCTGGCGACGCTCGCGCTCGGCGATGATCACGTGTTCGCGGATGTTCTCGAAAGCCTTGGCGACCTCGGCGGTGGTCAGCTTGTCGTCGCGCAGCGCAGTGACCAAGAGCTCGAGACCCTTGGTGACGCCCTGCATCTTCTCGATGATGCCGCTCTGTGCGTCGCGTGCCGCGGCGACGTCACCACTCATCTCACGTGGGAAGGGCTTCTCGAGCTCGTCGCCCAAGAGCTGCACCATGTCGTCGAGGGTCTGGCGCTGCTGATCGAGCAGGTCTTCGTGACGTTGCTTGGCGCTGAAGATCGTGAGGCGGTGCGTGTCTGTTACGGTCTTTTTGGGACCGTTGATGGTGTCGTTGTCCTGCACCTCGAGGTGGAAACGCACCTCGTCCCCGGGCTTGATACCGAGCTCGGCGACCGACCAGCGGTACACGCCCTCGCGCGCCTTCCCATCACCCCCGTTCGCCGGCAGTGCCGTGCGTGACGGCTCGGTGGCATCCTCGCGCTCGACGACGAGCGCAACCTCGGCGATGCCGAAGTCGTCCCTCGCGTGCCACACGATATCGACGCTGTGATCATCCTTGAGCTCGACGTCGCCCGGCGGCGAGTCCATGACGATTTCGGGTGAAGCGTCGAGCGTCGCGCGAATGGGGTGGCGCAGCCCATCTTGCAGTCGCTCGCCGCCGCGGGTCGTGAGCTCGAACGCGTATGTTCCGTCGCGCATCACCGACAACGCGCCGCGCAGCTTCTTGCCGTCCGCTTGGAGCGGGACGTCTTGTGCCGGCTTACCGTCGGCGCCGTAGACGTGAAGGACTCCTGTGCGCACATCGGTATCCGCCGTAGCGGACAGGTCGACCTGAGTTCCGACGACGGCGTTGATGCTTCCATCACCGCCTTCGACGACCCGAGCAGTGAGGCCGGTGTAGGCGGGGAAGTGGTAGGAGAGGGTGATGTCGCTTGCGATCGGCGTGTCGCTGATGCGCGGCGCCGTCGGGTCGGCGAGCCAAGCGGTAAGCCGAGCGCGCCCGGTACGCAGGCCTACCAGCGCCACGAGGACGACGACGCCCGCTCCCGCGAGCACCTTCCAGGCCCGACGGTCGCGCGCTTGGCGCGCTTTCGCGAGACGCTCGACGAGCTGCGCACGCCCGAGGGCGTCAGCCATGCGATCGAGGTGTGCCTCGGCAAGCTCAGGGGAAAACCCGGGGTCGCTGTTGGGCGCGAGGCGAGCAACGAGGTCGACCGCTGAGGTCGGGCCCGTTCCGAGCTCGGGAGCCAACGTTTCGGCCATGCGTGCGAGCCGCATGCCCTCACCGGTTGCCTCCGCCAGCGTCCGCGCTGAGATGACGAGCAGAGCCAAAAGTACGCCGACGATCGCGGTGCCGATGGTCGCAATCCCGAGGGCGGTCGAGCCGAGCTGCGCGACGAGTACACCAAGAGCTGTCGCGAGCAGCGCCGCAGCTCCAAAATAGATAGATTTTTCGCGGATTTCTGCGCGACCCCAGGCACTCTTCAGGCGGCGCAGATGTTCCGAAATGCGATCGCGACTACTCAAGATACGTGGTCCCCAGGCGGTCGTTCTTTTCCCACCAAGCGTGGCGAGAGTCTTTCGTTTTCCCTCCGGCGGAAGTGGCAAAAACTTTGCGTTGGTCGCGGGGGTTGGAATAAGAGTACCAAAACCCGGGTCCTACATGTGGTCTCTTTCAGTGTAAGAGCCCTTTTCGCCAGGATGGCCGTCTAGATGGCCAACAACTTCGCGGCACCCCCTACTGGCTTCGTCGGTCGCAACGACCATCTCACCCGCTTTCGCACTCGCCTCGAGCATTTCAACGTCTTCGTCTACGAGGGCATTTCCGGCATCGGCAAGACCAGCTTGGTCCTCCGGCTCGGCCAGGAGACCAAGGCGGTGGGTGCCACGCGCACCTTGTATCTGCCGGTATGGCCCAACGAGACGATGATCTCGATCCTGGCACGCGTCGAGGCCCGGCTCAACCGTCCAACGAGCGTCATTCGCGATCGATCGAGCGACCCGTATTCGCGGCTCTGGCAGACCCTCGAGCACGCCAAGACCTCGGTGATCCTCGACGATCTCCAGAACCTGCGTCGCGAAGAGCTCCTTGCTTTGGTGCGCTCGAGCCGTGGCAAGCGCCCAGCCGCCCGCGTTATCGGTGCCATGCGCGGCGATCCCGAGCTGTCGGCCATCGACAAGATGGACTTGCACCTCGATCGCGTCGGTCCCCTCACCGTCGATGAGGTCAAGCAAATCATCGCGTCGAATCGCGTCACGGGCGAGGCTGCTGAAGGCATGGTTGCCGATGCCGCTCGCGGTGGATGCGTCGCGCACCCGCTCACCCTGCGCTACATGCTGGCGCTACGGGGTGGGGGGCTGCCTCCGAAGTCGTTCCTCGACAGCCAATCGGCACGCTCGGTCAACGCCTTCAAGGCGCTGATGGCGGGAGTCGAAGGCGACGGTAGCGGCTTCGACAAGCGCCTCGACGACAAAGAGCGCGAGGTCATCCTCAGCATCGCGAGCATCGGCCAGTCCCTCGACAAAGAAGTCGCCACCAAGCTCTTCGGTCCGCCGGTCGCAACTCTCGTCAAGCGTGGCCTCGTCGACGTCATCGACGGCGACATCATGGTCCACGACCTGGTCGCTCAGCATCTGCAGGGCGAAATCCAGATGTCGCCGGCAAACGCCAAGACCATCGCCAAACATCTCGAGACCCGCGGTCGCGAGCGCAACGAGCCGCCGCTCATCCTGCGCGCCGCTGAAATCCTCGCTCGCTCGGGTGACGCGGCGACCGCGGTCGACATCCTGGCCGAAGGCTGGGAGCCCGTCTGCGATCTGGGCTTCGTCGAGGCCTATCTCAAGGCCATCGCTTCGATGCCCGCGACCGGCGCGCTCGACAAGCGGTTGCGGCTCCTCTCGGCGCGAGCCCGTATGCGCCAGGGTGCACCCAGCGTCGTACGCGAGGAGATGGAGAAGCTTGCCGAGGAGCGCGACGCCTGGACACGCGTCCGCGCTTTGGCCGCTTTGACGGACATTCACGCGCACATCGGCGACCACGCGGGCGTCATCCGCGATTACGAAGCCTTGAAGAAGAGCAACGCCGAGCCAGATCTCATCGCCGGCGCCGCCGCGCTCGCTGCCTCGGCCATGGTGCAACTCGACAAGGTGGTCGACGCCGAGAAGCTCGTCAAAGCCTTGCTCGGTAAGCTCAAGAAAGAGCCCGCCAAAGAGGCGGAGCTCCGCCGCATGCTCGCCCGCATCTACGCGAGCTCGGGCCGCCTCGACGACGCCGTCAAAGAGGCCCAGGCGTCTGCTAAAGCGTTCGAGGCCGCCGGCGATCTGTACCACGCCGCCGCTGCCTACGGTGGTATCGGAGACCTCTACCGCGAAGTCGGTGAGTTCGATGCCGCCCGTGCCGCCTTCAAGAAGTTCCATGAGCTCGCCATGCAGTCTGGCGACCGCTCGCAAGTCCAGATCGCCGAGCTCGCCGACGCCTGGGTCGCTCTCGATATCGGTGACCTCACGAGCGCCGGTAAGGCGATTGCGCACGTCGAGGCCAACATGGGCCCCGGCACGCGCCGTTTGTTGCGCTATCTCGACGTCGCTCGTGCGAAGCTCCTCGCGGGCCGCGGCCAAAACGAAGAAGCCGCCAAAGTGTACGGCGAAGTCGTCAAGGCGTGGGACGAGGCTGGCAATCCGAATATCGCCGACGTGCTGCGCGCTCAGCAGGTTCGCGTGCTCATGGCGCTCGGCCGTACCGACGAAGCCGAAGCGATTCTGAAGGACGCCCTGGCCCGACTCGATCGGGCGAGCGCGGGCCCCCGTGTCGCAGTCTTCTTGCGCGAAAGCGCCCTGCTCATGATGCGTCGTGGCGACGTCAAGCGCGCTCAGGCGCAGCTCGCCGATGCGCGCAAGCTCCTCGCAGCAGGCGGCAATCGCCGCGAGGAAGCACTGACCCTGCATCGCATCGCGCAGGCCGCCTACGAAGAGGCAAACTTCGAGCTGGCAAGCGAGCGCGCCGCCGAGGCCGTGGCGCTCGCCAAGCAAATCAAGCACGAGCGCGCCATCGCGCTTTCACAAGAGATGCAGTCGCGCCTCGCGCTGGTTCGTGGCGACGCCAAAGCTGCCGTCAACCTTTCGAAAGAAGCGATGCAGGGACTGCGTCGGCTCGGCGACGAGGTTGGTGCACTGCACGCGGCCGAGATGCACGTTCGAGCCTTGGTCGTCGCTGGCGACCTCGCCGGTGCGGTGCGTCTTGGCCCGAAGGTCAGCGAGACCGCCGAGAAGCTCGAGATCCGCGACGTACGCATCCGCTCGATCATCTTGACCGGTGTCGCCTTGCTGCGCCGCGGACGCCCTGACGCCGCGCTCCGCTGCTTCCGCGAGGTCAAAGACGGTCAAGTGGCGCCCGGCACGGTCGCCCTCATGTACCGCTTCGGTGAAGCTCTGGCCTCGGTCGCTGGCGAAAAAGAAGCGGCGCGTGAGCGTCGCGAGCGTTGGATTCAGGCCGGATCACAGGTCGCGCCCCACCAACGCGAGATGCTCCTCGCTAGCATCGAAGCTCTGGCGCTGCCGCCCCGCGATCGCTCGCACGTGCGCACCGCGAAGAGCGAGTCGACCATGGGCACCGAGCGTCTGGCCTGGCTCGAGCCTGCCAGCTACGAGCTCTTCGTCGATGTGCAGACGCAGCGTTATCAGCAGTCCGGTAAAGCGGTCAGCTTCTCGAGCCGCGAGGCCGAGTCGCTCCTGCGCGAGCTGGTCGTCGCCTACCCGAAGGGCATGTCGCTGGCCGACGCCGCAGCCGCCGTGTTTGGTGAGGGTGGCGATGCCAAGAAGCTCGGCAGCGTCGTCAAAGATCTGCAGAAGGACGTGAAGTCCATCAAGGTCTCCGCCACCGCCAAAGAAGTGAAGCTCGTGCCGCCCAAGACCTTCTGCTTGGTGGTGCCGACAGCGATCGCGGCCGGGTCGCTCAGCGCCCAGCAGCAGAAGATCCTTCGCTTGATGCGGCGCATGGGCACAGTGGCGCTCCAAGCGGTGCAAGACGAGTTCGCCGTCCCACGGAACGTCGCCAAGAAAGAGCTCGACCAGCTCGTCGAGGCAGGGCTCATCGAGGCCGTGCGCGCTGGCCGCGGTCAAGTCTTTCGACTGGCCTAAGCCTTTGCAACATCTTCGTGTTTTGGCGTGGCGCCCTTCCGGGCCCAACCGGTGCTCAGCATGGCTGTGTATGTAGGCGAACAGCTCCTTTACCGACGGAGGGAGCCCAATGTCCGCAGCCGCAGCCGCTCGAGTCCCCGCCCCCAGTATGTTTCCCGGACCCTTCGCTCCCGCCGCGGCAACGACAGGGCGCCCACCGGTTTCGCCGCAAGAGCCCGATAGCCCACAAAATTTGCAGGCGCGTCTCTTCGGCACGGGCCCGCAAGATCCGCTGGCGATGCAGCGCTTTCAGGAGCTCTTCGGCATTCCACCGAACGCGCCCAACGCGCAGCAAAAGGTCCTCGAGAAGCTCACCCAGATGGGCATCGACGTTGGGCAGCCGCCCAACATCGGGCACGCGCGTGAAGCGATCATCCAGGCCATCGAAAAGGCGCAGGGCATCACTGTGGCGGGCGACAATCTGCGCGAGCTGTCGCTGCCCGACCTGCTCAAGCGGTACGCCGCGATGCCACGTGAGCAGCAGACTGCGGGCCAGGTCCGGCCTGGCTCGATTCCGCCCGACGCGCCCGAGCGTCCGGCCGGTAACCCCACTGGCGGACGCACCATGCCGCGCCGTCCGAGCGGCGATCCGCGTGCAGCCCCGGCTCGCCCGACGGGGCGCAACACGGGCGTCAACCGCACCCCGCGCCGACCCGCCCCCGAGCAGCGCGCGCGGGTCGAGCCGCAACGCCGCGCCGGCGAGGTCGCTCCCACCGAACGCCCAACGCCAGCCGCTTTGGCACGTCGTATCGAAACGAGCTGGGACGCCGCTACTCCCGCGGAACGCCTGCAGACCGCCACGGAGATTCGACGTTTCCTCGACAAGAACCCGGCAGTTCGCGATGCGCTGGCTCCACGTGTACGTACAGCCATCGACGAAACGGTCGCAGGTTCGCATTGACGGTCACGCTGGCCCAGCGGGTTGCAACCTCGGCCAGCGGGTGGCATTTGGCAGCGGCGAGACACATCCTGTAGCTCGCTGGAAACCGCTGCCATGCAATCATCTCTCGGCTTCTTTTCGCGTCTTTGGCTCGCGTTCGTCTTGCCGTGGGTCGTTCTCTTCAACGGCCGCACCGCCGCGCGTGTGCAGCGCGCGCGCTTGGGCGTTGACGCCCCCGTCGCACCCAACACGCCTGCGACAGAGACATCGCTCTCGGCCGTCAAGATCATCGAGGCGGCGCCAGTGGCCGCTACCCCCGACGCCTCGCCCGCGATGCAGCTCCTCTCCATTATGCAGCGCGAAGGACGGTTCATCGATTTCCTTCAGGAAGACGTGGGCTCTTTCTCTGATGCCCAGGTCGGCGCGGCGGCGCGCGTCGTGCATGCCGGCTGCAAGCGCGCTTTAGCGGACTATGTGACCCTCGAGCCAGTGCGTCGCGAGCCCGAAGGCGCCGCTGTCGTTCTCGACCGGGGCTTCGATGCCGGCCGCACACGCCTGACAGGCAACGTCATGGGCGAGCCGCCCTTCAAGGGCAAGCTCACGCACCACGGCTGGCAGGTCGCGACCATCAAGCTGCCGACGCTCGCCAACGGTCACGATCCCAAGGTCATCGCGCCAGCCGAGGTCGAGCTGTGAGTGCGACCTTCGCTATCGGCATCGATCTCGGAACCACCAACACCGCGCTCGCTTCGGCGCGCCTTGGCAAAGGCGAGGCCGAGTCACCCGAGGTCATGGCGGTCCCGCAGGTCGTCGCCGCTGGCGAGGTCGCCTCGAGGCCATTGTTACCGTCGTTCTTGTTCGTTCCAGCGGAGGGACAGTTCCCCGCTGGCTCACTGCGTCTACCTTGGGGCGGCGACACTTCGACTCTGGTCGGTGCGTTCGCACGCACGCAAGGGTCGACGACTCCGGCGCGCCTCGTCGCCTCCGCAAAGAGCTGGTTGTCGTACGCCGGCGCGGATCGCAACGGTGCCATCTTGCCTTGGCAAGCTCCCGACGAGGTGCCCAAGCTATCGCCGGTCGAGGTGTCGGCGCGCTATCTCGCGCACCTCAAGGCGACCTGGGACGCGGAACACCCCGATGCACCGCTCGCCAGTCAAGACGTGGTGCTCACCGTCCCGGCCTCGTTCGACGCGGTTGCGCGTGAGCTCACTGCGGCCGCCGCGCAGCGTGCCGGTCTGCCGGCAAACCTTCGCCTGCTCGAGGAGCCGCAGGCCGCGCTCTATGCGTGGCTTGCCGACAAGGGTGTCGACTGGCGCTCTGAGCTGGCGGTCGGGGACACCATTCTCGTCTGCGACGTTGGCGGCGGCACCACCGACTTCTCACTCATCGAAGTTCGCGCGAGCGATGGAAACCTCGAGCTTCACCGCGTGGCGGTTGGCGATCACATTTTGCTTGGCGGCGACAACATGGACGCCGCGCTCGCCCACACCGTGCGGGCGCGCCTCGAGAACGAGGGCGTCAAGCTCGATGACTGGCAGATGCGGGCGCTCACCCACGCGTGCCGCGCCGCCAAAGAGACGATGCTCGGCGGCAGCGACAGCGACACTCAACCTCTCGTCGTCCCGGGTCGCAGTAGCAAGCTCATCGGCGGCGCCATCTCCGCCGAGTTGCGCCGCCCCGAGCTCGAGAGCGTCCTGCTCGAGGGCTTCTTCCCCATGGTCGAGGCCCAAGCGCGTCCGCAGGCCCCGCGCCGCGTTGGCCTCACGACCCTGGGGCTTCCGTATGCGAGCGACGCCGCAGTCACGCGACACCTCGCCGCCTTTCTCGGCCGCGATGGCCAGCAGCGCGTCCCGAGCGCCATCCTCTTCAATGGAGGCGTCACCCGATCCCCCGTCCTACGCAAGCGTCTACAAGCCGTGCTCGAAAGCTGGGCGCAGGCGGTGGGCGCGCCTGCACCAAGGGTGCTATCCGGGGTTGACCCAGATTTAGCAGTCTGCCGCGGCGCTGCCTACTATTCCCGTGTTGTCCGCGATGGTGGAGTACGCATCCGGGGCGGCACGGCACAGGCCTACTATGTGGGTATCGAGCGCGCCGAGCTGGCAGTCCCGGGCGTCGCGCCGAAGCTCGATGCGTTGTGCGTCGCACCATTCGGGATGGAAGAGGGCACAGAGGTCACACTCGCGACGCCACTCGGCCTCATCGTTGGCGAGCCAGTGTCCTTCCGCTTCTTCGGCTCGTCCACGCGCGGCGACGATCAAGTCGGAGCCGTCGTCGACCCGCAGGGGCTCACCGAGCTGTCGCCCATCGAGACCACCTTCGAGGACGCAAATCGCCCGGCCGGCCAAGCAGTCGAGGTGCGCCTGCACGCACGGCTCACCGAGGTCGGCACACTCGACATGGAAGCGGTCGCTGGCGACCAGCGCTGGAAGTTGTCTTTCGACGTTCGCGTGAAATGAGCGCACCCACTTACGCCGTCGGTATCGATCTCGGCACCACCCATTGCGTGGTCGCGGCGAGCCGGCTCGACCGGCCGCAGGTGAAGGTGGTGGGCGTTCCCCAGCTCGTGGCTCCCGGCGAAGTGGCGGCGCGTCCGCTCTTGCCTTCGTTCACGTACCTTCCAGCGGACGGCGAGCTTGCCGAGCACGACCGCGCTCTGCCGTGGGGGACGCCGCCACGCATCGCCGGTGAGCTTGCGCGCAGGCTCGGCGCCAAGGTGCCGCCACGTCTCATTGCTTCCGCCAAGAGTTGGATCTGCTACGGCGGAGTCAATCGCAAGTCGGCGATTCTCCCATGGGGTGCGCCCGACGAGGCCCCGCACTTGTCGCCGTTCGATGCGCAGGTCGACTACCTTACGCACCTCAAGGCCGCGTGGAACGCCGAGCATCCCGAGGCGCCGCTCGACGCGCAAGACGTCGTGGTCACCGTCCCAGCGTCGTTCGACGAAAGCGCTCGCGAGCTCACCGCCGAGGCCGCCAAGCTCGCGGGTCTCGGCGAGATTCGTTTGATCGAGGAGCCACAAGCCGCCCTCTACGACTTCATCGGTGAAAACGACGCGCAGTTGGCCGCTACGTTGGCGGGCGCGAAGCTCATCCTCGTCGTCGATGTCGGCGGCGGTACGACCGACCTCACGCTGGTGCGTGTCTTGCCACCGGACGCGACCTCCCACGGCAAGCCACGCCTCGAGCGCATCGCCGTCGGCGGTCACCTGATGTTGGGCGGCGACAATATGGACGCCGCTCTCGCACATCACGCACTCGAAAAAGACGGGGGCAACAAGAACCTCGACCCCAGTGAGTGGTCTGCCCTCGTGCAAGCCTGCCGCGACGCCAAAGAGCGCCTGCTTGGTGACGCTCCGCCCGACGAGGTGGTGGTCACCCTGCAAGCGCGCGGCTCGCGTCTCATCGGCGGCAGTCGTAGCATCGGCATCCGCCGCGACGACGCGTTGCGCATTCTCGTGGACGGATTCATGCCGCACACCAAGCTGGATGACGTTGCAACCAGTGGTGGGCGCGTAGGCCTCACGACGCTCGGTCTACCGTATGTGACGGACCCAGCCATCCCGCGCCATGTCGCGACGTTCTTGAAGAAACACGGCGGCACCCGACCGGACGCTGTTCTGCTCAACGGTGGTGTGTTCAACGGCCGCGCGTTGGTCGTGCGCTTTGCCGAGGTCGTCAACGCTTGGTACCCCGAACCGGTGCGCTTCCTCGCGCATACGTCCCTCGACACGGCGGTTGCGCGTGGCGCTGCGCGCTTCGCTCTCGCGCGGCGCGGGGTCGGTACCGTCATCACCGGTGGCGCGGCCCGGGCCTATTACATAGGCGTTGATGACGCGCACGGTAGACGACAAGCCTTGTGCATCACCCCGCGTGGCATGGACGAGGGCACGAGCGTCGACCTGAGCGGTCGTGTCTTCGAGCTTGCCCTCGACCGACGTGTTGGCTTTCCTCTGTACGCTGCGACGGACAGAAACGATTCACCTGGTGATCTGGTGAGCGACGTCGCGAATCTCGAAATCTTGCCCCAGCTCGAGGCGGTGCTGCGCGCGCGCGGTGGTTCGCTTACGCTGTCGTCCTCCGGAGGGGTCGCCGTGCGTGTGACCTCGAGTCTCAGTGACACTGGCGCGCTCGGTATGTTCCTCGCAACCGTGCAATTGCCTCCGCAGCGCTGGCAGCTCGCGCTCGCGCTCGAGGCACCAGTCGCGGTTGCCCCGCCCACGCCGTCCAAGGGCACGACGGAGAAGCTCCCCGCGCGGTTCTCCGACGCGCGACGTCTGGTGGAGCGCGTCTTCGCCAAGCCCGATCCGGAAACGAAACTCGACGACGCCAAGAACCTACGCAACGACCTCGACGATCTGCTGGGCCCTCGCGGCGAGTGGACTGGGGCGACCTGCCGCGCGCTTGCGGATATCGCACTAGAACGTGTCGGCAATCGCGGACGTAGCGAGGCGCACGAGCTCGCTTGGCTGCGTCTGGTCGGTTGGTGCCTGCGCCCGGGTCTCGGCGCTGACGGCGATGGCGCTCGGGTCGCCGCGATGTGGGGACTTCGCGGCGAGGGTCTCAAGCATCCCTCGAAGGGCAACTTCTCCGAATGGTGGATCACCTTGCGCCGCATCGCCCAGGGCTTGGGCACGAGCGAACAACGCGCGCTTTTCGCCGAGATCGCGCCGTGGCTCGGGCCCGAGCCTCCAACCAAGGGACCACGCCTGCACGGGGCGGTCGAGATGATGCAGCTCGCCGCCGCCCTCGAGCGCCTTCCCGGCGCTTCGAAGGAACAAGCTGGGAGCTGGTTTCTCGCAAAGCCAACTTCGTGGCTGACCCTCGGTCGTTTTGGTAACCGTGTGCCTGCGAGTGGCTACGATCCAGCGCTCGTCGTCCGCGTCGAAGTCGCGAGCGCCTGGCTCGAGCACCTCTTGAGCCTCGACTGGGCAAAGGCCGAAGGCGCGAGCTTCGCCGCCGTGCTCTTGGCCCGGCGATCTCCGCAAGCGAGCACCGATGTCGACGCTGCGCTGCGCGAGCGCGTCGCAGAGCGCTTGCGCACGGTGAAGGCGCCCACCTCTTGGCACGACATGCTGACGCGCTCGCTCGCCACCTCGGCCACCGACGCGGCTCGCATTCTCGGCGACTCGTTGCCCGCCGGCTTGAGGCTCGCATCGTGAGCGCGCTTGGCGGGCTCAAGGTTCTCGAGCTGGCCGCGATCGGTCCAGCGCCCTTTTGCGGGATGATGCTTGCGGACTTCGGCGCCGAGGTGGTGCGTATTGAACGCCCCGCCGCCAATCGAGGGCTCACGACCGAGCTCGGTCGCGACGCCTTGAACCGCGGCAAGCGCTCCATCGCCATCGACCTGAAGAATCCGGAAGGCGTCGCCATCGCCTTGGAGCTCGTCGCCAAAGCGGACATTCTCATCGAGGGCCACCGACCGGGCGTGATGGAGCGACTCGGGCTCGGCCCCGATGTTTGTCTCGGCGTGAACCCGCGTCTGGTCTACGGACGGGTCACCGGCTTTGGTCAGGACGGTCCCCTCGCTGAGCGCGCGGGTCACGATATCAACTACATCGCCTTGTCGGGTGTGCTCGGCATGCTGGGCACGCCCGAGCGCCCCGCGATTCCCGCAAACCTAGTTGGCGACTTCGGCGGCGGCGGTATGATGCTCGCCTTCGGCGTTCTGGCCGCCGCCTTCCACGCACAGCGCACTGGCGTCGGGCAGGTCGTCGATGCCGCCATGATCGACGGCTCGGCCTTGCTCATGACTGCGGTCATGGCGATGCGCGCGGCAGGACTCTGGAACGACACGCGCGCGAGCAATCTTCTCGACGGCGGCGCTCCGTTCTACAACGTCTATCCCACCAAAGACGGCAAACACGTCGCGGTGGGACCCATCGAACCGCAGTTTCGCGCCTTGTTCCTCGAGCGCCTCGGTCTGTCCGCCGCGACCAACATGCTCGACCCCGACGCCTGGCCCGCGCAGCGCCGGGAGCTCGAAAACATCTTCGTCACCAAGACACGCGCCGAGTGGGAGACCGTTTTCACGGATACCGACGCCTGTGTTTTCCCCGTGCTCTCCATGACCGAAGCACCGCGTTACCCCCACAACGCGGCGCGCAAGACCTTCATCGAGGTCGATGGCGTTTCTCAGCCAGCGCCCGCGCCCAAGCTCACCAAGACGCCTGCGACCGCGAACGCTCGGCCCCCCGCGGTCGGCCAGGACACGCGCGCCATCCTGGGCGAGCTCGGGCGTGATGCCGATGATCTGCTTCGGCGGGGTGTCGTCACCTGAGTGCTCCTCGGGGCGCGCTCTTTTTTGTTGTGTCGATCAGCGATCGCGCGAGCAGCTGCGCGTTTGCACGGCGTCGGGGGGCCAAATGACCTGGGCTTTGCCGTTGAGCAGCACCGGGCGACGACCGCACAACCACGCGCTATGCAGAAGCAGGGTGCCGCGCGTGTCGATGAGAGCAAGGTTGCCGCGCCAGACGACAGCTGCGCGCTCCTCCGAGAAGTCCGCGGCAGCGTCGTAGACGTAAGGGATCGCGACCTTACCCGACCGGTCCAGGTAGCCGTAGCGGGCGGGCCGCGCGCTCCCTTCTGCTGACGTTGGGCGCCCTTCGCGCCGCACAGCGGCCCGTCCGTTATAGAGATTCACCTCGTCGTCGTTGACGCGAATGGTCTCCCCAGCGTCGAAAGGCGTGTCGGCACGTCGCTCGTCGGGCACGATGAGCCACTCGCCGCGCGAATCCATGAGTCGCTCTTCATCCGCGCGGTGTGTCGCGAACCAACCGTCGCCGAAGTTGCTGATGGTGTCGTAGATCGGCTCGAAAATCACACGCCCGTCGAGGCTCAAGAGACCATTCGAGCTGCCCTTCGTGACGATCAGCGCGTCAGCGGCGCCGTCGAAGCGGATATCGTCGTATTGTGGTGGGACCCGCTCAACGCCTTGGTTGTCGACCCACCCATAGACGCTTGCCCGCGCTGTCGACGTGTCCGCGGCGCCACGCGTCTTCCAGCCGACGTGAGGGCCGTCGTAGGTCGCAGAGACGGCCTCGATCCAGTCGTACATTGGCGCCACAACCCAGCGGCCTTCCGCGTTCAAGAGTCCCCACTTCGACGCGATAGCAGCCGGCGCGAGTCCGTTGCGAAATCTCTCGACCTGAGCTCCTTCGGGCAGAGCCACGCGGCTAACGTCCTTGGCAGCCGGGTCAATGCGAAGAATCGAACCTTCGTCACTTGTCCCCCAGACAAGTCCGCTGTCGCGTACATAGCCACGGCCTTCCTGCGGCAGTCGCACTTCTTTGCCAGCGGTTGTCACGACGACATCATCGCCCGATTCAGAAGTCGCGAAGGCGATACCGTCACGGAAAGCGCCGAGCTCGCGATAGCGTGGTGCGACAACCCACTCACCGCGCGCATCGACCGCACCCCAGCCTTGGGCTGTCTTCATTGGCACCGGGCCTTCACCCGCCCTCGCTATTGCGAGTTCATATTGCCAGCTGTCATGCGATGCGATGCTGTAGTCCCAGCGAAGCAATTCGATGGTCTTGAATTGCCGGATGATGAGCGCGACCGGCATCGGCATGGGCTCGCGCGATCGCGGCTCAGGCTGGAAGAGCTGTATCGAATCGTAAGGGCTCGTGAATTTGAGGTCGGACGTTCCGAGAATGCGTCGCCCTCGACTGTCAATCAGAACGAAGTCTCTCGCCTTCCCGTCTTGCTCCTCGGCCAGCAACAAGACGTGCGCTCCTGTCATGTGAGCTTCTGTTGCAACGAGCTCCTGCTCGAAAGCTTGGCGCCCAGCGTGAATGAGAACCGTCTTGCCGCATCCCACCAGCACACTCCACGCGGTGGAGCGCCAGTCGGTCAGCTCGGCGTATTGTCCACAGGAGAGGCGCGCAAGTGGCTTGCCATCGATCGCGAGCACGTCGACGCTCGTGTCGGCACGTTTGGCCAATAGCCAACCGCCCGCGTGTCGTTCGATGGACGCGTAGGCCGCATCACTTCTCTGATGCCCCGCACGATCCACGAGGACAAGGCTCGCACCAACGGGTGCGTCGGGGAGCTCGGCGACCGCATGACCCAGAACGAACCGCTGTAGCGAACGAAACTTGGCGGGTGTCACCCATTCGCCTGAATACGCAATGGTTCCATAGCGAACGCCATCGTCCGCTTGAGCGGTGGCAAAAACGAGACCAGGACCACCTGAGGCTGCCATAGCGGACTCTGGGAGAGCCTGGGTGCGGCCATCGCGGTGACGAAGGACGTTAGGATGCGAAATACTCGCAGTGTAGCGTCCCTGCGCGTCGGCAAAGGTCCTGACGGAGACGTTGGAGTCAAAGTTCTTGATGGTTACGCCGGTTGCGTCGATCAACCTGTCGCGCCTGAAACCAAGGCTTACGACAGCGGTTCCGTTGACAAAATCGCCGGCGCTCGCGAACTGCGGCGCGATCACCCACCGGGCGTTACGGTCGACATAGCCCCAAGCGCCGTCGTGGAGTGCGCCCGCAAGCCCGGAGGAGAAGCGCAGCAGCTCGTCGAATCGCGGGGGGATGACCCACGTACCCTGAACGTCTACCGCGCCCCAGCGACCATCGAGCTTGGCCGCGGCGAGACCTTCGGAGAATTCATCGAGCTCATCGAACTGCGGCGCGATGACGAGGCGCCCGTCGCGGTCTACCGCGCCCCACAGTCCATCAATGCGCAGCCGAGCAAGCCCGTTCGCCATTGGGCATAGCGATTCGAGTGCAGAGCCGGAGGATGCCGGGAGCGTGCAAGGCTCTTGCGCACTGGCGTCCAAGGGCACGAGCGGAAGTAACCCGAGGCAGGCGAATATGGCGCATCGAAGGGCGCGGCCGTGTCGTTCGCGTTGCGTTGTGATCATCGTGGTGGCATCGGCGGGGACGAGCTTGTCTCGGGCGAAGACGAACGGGCGAGGGTCCGCACGCGCAGGAGCGCTGCCTCGGCGGTGTCCGCCGTGTTGATGTCGTCGCGGGTGAGGCCAAAGGCGAGTCGATTGTCGTTCGCATCGCTCGCGTCGTTGGTTCCTGCGCTCGCGCGCCGCTTTGCCACTGCAAGAACCTGGCACGCTTCGCTTACGAAGTCGCTCTCGTTTGGCCCGCTCCCGGTGTAGACCGAAGGCGCATCCTCGCGACCCTCGAGCTGCCGGAGCACATCGGCGCGCGCTTGCGCGACCGCAATGGGTCGCGCGAATAGCACAGCACCATGAAGGTCGAGCCAGATGCGCTGAATCGGAACGGTGACCTGTACGGAGCAGTCGGTGAGCGCGATCGTCGCGTGAAGTCGCGCTGCGGCCGCGGCCTTCGGACGGTCCTCGTCGCCCCACAGTGTTGTCCATTCCGAGGCCAACTCGATGACGTCGCTTTCGATCACCCGCACGTGGGGTTTAGGGCCGTGAACGAGCTCGAGGGCGCGCGCCTGGATCTGTTCGAGCGCTGTCTGCGAGAGCGTTTCTGGCTCGTAGGTAGAGTCGAACCTCGTTCGCCATGCGACGGCTTGGCGGCGAATGTGCGAGAACAGCTCGGTGCTCGTGCGAATCTTCGCGCGCTTCATCGTCTCGAGATCGATCGGCTTCATCACGCGCTCGAGTAGGGCCCAAGAGTCGCTCATGTAGCGTTGCGTCGCGGGCTCGTACGAAATGAGCGGCATTGGAGCTCGCGCGGCGCGTTCCCGGCGCACACGTAAAGTCGGGTCCGAGGCAGCCGCGCAGGCAAGCAGCGTCTCACTGTTGTCGGGCCAACGGCGTTGCCTATAAGGGTCCAACGCGTCGATGAGACGTTGCCGCTGCTGCGCGAGCGGAATCTCGCGTCGTTCGATGGGTCTGCCTTCTCGGTCGAGCAGTTGCTCATCGAGCGCCACGAAAAAGCCAGTGCGACAATCGATGAGCTTTGTCTCGTAGTTGTACCAACCGCGCGCTGTCGCCTCTTCGCTCCAGTTCTCGTCTGAATGTCTCGGATACCGGGTTGCCGAGAAGAGCAGACCATCGGGTCGAAACCGAAGAGCGCGGAGGTCGACTGCGTGCGCGGTGTCGCGCTCGTACATGGGGAAATAGAGCCAATCGCTTTCGTGGCCAGAGGCGATGCTTGGCCATACGACAACAGCCGTTATAGCAGACAAAACTAAGTGTCGCGTTGTCAGGTAGTGCCGCTGCACGTCGATCCGATTCCAAACGAACGAGGTCAAACGACTGAGCTCAAGACGCCTGATGAATCTACGTCGTAGCGGGCGACACCGCGGTAAGGGAAACCCACGTAGATGCGGTTGTTCTCCCCTCTGCACAGCGCTGCGGGGCGCTCAGCGATACGACGCGACAAGGTTTTCGCTCGCGGGTCATGAACACGAATCGAGTTGTCGATGCTCGAGCAGGTGACTACAGAGCCGTTGTCCAGGATGGCCATGCCGGCGGGGCTTCCATCGTGTGCTTCGGGGTTGTTGCCAAGGACCTTGCCCTTCTTCAGGTCGACTACGTGGAGCGTCCCGGTTTCGCTGATGAGACATATGCGGTCGTGAGTCGCTGAAATGCGCGCGATGCAGATGTCGTCAAGGCTAGCGAGGGTGGTGCTCTTCCCGTCAGCAACCAATACACGACGCACATCGCTCGCGCTGACTACAACGACACTCGCTCGATCGAGGGCCAAGAAAAAATACAGACCCTCGACGCCAAGATCGACTCGCTGGACGAGCTCACCACTGGCGCTGTCCCAGATGCGCACTTCCGTCGTGTCGCTGCTTTCTGTGCTGCAGGTGAGCAAGTGTCCCGTGATGCTCGAGACAATCTCACCGAGCCCCTCTCGCGTGAACAAACGCGATTGCTTGCCATCGGTGGTGAGCCGCCACGCCGTGTCTTCGGCCGCGTAGTATGCCGCCGGTTGGTCAGCGCTGCCGACGATATACGGCGTACCGGAGTTCTTTGACTGAACCGATTGACGCTTACCGCTCTTGTCGAAGACGTCGACCACCGGATCGTCCACGATACTGGCGATGAGGTGCTCGCCAACGACGAGCAATCGGTGTGGCAGGCCGGACGCCGCCCAGTACTGTGGCTCCTGGATTTGCGCCTCTCGCCGAAGCAGCCGAGCGTTTCGCTCTGCATAGACCTCACCCCGCCGCAGCTCGACGGCTTTTGCTTGAAGGGCGCTCGCAGCTTTCAGATCCGCCGCGGTGGGCTTCGTTTGAGGACCCATGGTGTCGAAGGAGTTGCGGTCCGCCAGGAAGGCGTCGAGGTTGGCATGGGCGAGGTCAATGTCAGAGGTGTCATGCGCGACGAGCGACAGATAACCATCAAGGGGCCCGCCCACGTGCAATACGAGAAGGTCTGAGCTGTCGTTGGTGATGAGTGGCAATACTCCGCCGAGCGTCTTGACGAAGGCGCCATCGTCCGAGTGGTTGAGCCAGCCATCGTCGAGGTCGAGGTTCATCATCTCGGCGAGAGTGTGCAAGCGCCAGGTGAATTCACCTGCCCGCTCGCCGTCTCTTTTTGCGTACAGCGCAGCAACCTGAGGCGGGATATCAAGCTTGTACTTCTTTCCCACTGCCGCGAGGCTTGCCATGGCCCGAGAAACTATCTGGCGCCAGGGTGCGGCGCAATCTGACGCTGCGACGCACGGCCCGCAGGCTACGCGGTCGACAACGCATCGGTTCACGCGACGCCAGTTTTTTTCGTTCGTCGACGGCCCGCGCTAACCTGCGCCCATCATGGCGCCAAAGCGTTTTTTCATCGAGCAGCTCAAGGCCCGCTATGTCGAGATCGTCGGCAACGCCAAGCGCACCGCGATGGATGCCGGTGACGCCGCCGCCAACATGGCGACCGAGGCCGAGAAGAAAGAAGACGCGCGCGCGGCCGTCGAGTTCGGCAGCCTCGCCAAGGGGCATGCGATACGTATGCGACGGGCCACTGAAGAGTTGGAGGTGCTTGGCAAGTTCGCCATGCGCGAGCTGCCGCAGTTCAACGCCAAGAGCCCCATCGCCATCGGCGCCATGGTCGACGTCGCGATCGATACCGATGACGGTGAAGGCGAAGAGCGAACGCTCATGTTGCTGCCCGTTGGCGCCGGCACCGAGCTCACCGGGCCCGGTGGAGACGGTTTCATCTCGGTGATCACACCGTGGTCTCCGCTCGGCAAAAGCCTCCTCGGTAAGCGCGCCGGCGATGTCATCGACGTCACGATCAACGGCGAGCTGCGCGAGTGGACCATCGTCGACGTAAGCTAGTTGCCTCGCCGCTCCCGGGAGGGGCCATGCCAGTCCGCGCCTCATTTGCTCTCATGGTGTCGGTCGCGCTTGCGAGCTCGAGCGCGCATGCGACACCACCAGCAGAGCCTGCTTCCGCGGTCACGGCGAATCCTGATGGCGTGTTCTACACGCCGCCAGCGGGCTGGGCGAAAACCGTCTATCCCGAGGCGACCGCCTTCGATGTGCGCCTGACACCCGAGCCGCGCGCGAATCACGCGGCTCGCATCGTCGTCTACAACCCGGTTCAGGCGACGAACGGCCTCGCGGCGCAGTTCGAGACGGAGTGGCGTCGTCAGATCGCGGTGCCGTACGGCAAGCCCAACGAGACTACCGTTGTACACTATCGCGGACGCCTACCCGGTGGTGTCGACGCTTACTTCATGGGTCGCTTCTTCGAGCGGCCCAATCAAACACAAGCCATCTATGCGGTGATGTATCTTCTCGACCTTGGCAAACAAACGCAGACCATCGTCGCGACCACCATCGGCGGCTGGGATGGCGTTAACTTCCCCGACGCAGTCGACGGCAGCGCCCACTGGGCTCTTTCGCAGCATCTCTTTGGTCTACTCGACAGTATTCGCATGCCGGGACGCACGGCGAGCGGGCCACTTTTTGGCGCCGCCGACATTCGCGGCGCCTGGGCCTATGAAGACGGCAGTGTCGGGAGCGCGTTCGTCAACGCACAGACAGGGACCAGCGCTGGCACGGCCGTGCGTGGTGCAACGAGCAAGCTCGCGCTCGGGCCGGACGGGAAATACGCCTATGGGTTTTCCTACTACGCGTTCAACCCTGGCACAGGCTCGGCAATACCGCCGCAAGCCGAACATCACGACGGAAACTACGAGGTGGTCGATGATGTCTTGCGCTGCCGGCCCAGGCAGCCCGGTGTTACCGAGCTGCGGCGCAAAGTCGTCGGCGCCGGATCCGTCGCCACTACTCAGGGAAAGCGGCGCTTACTCATCGTCGTTGGCGAGAGTGACCAGGGTTTCAAAGGTCCCATGTGGGTTCCGCTTTGGAACCGCTATGACGGTGTGATGCATTGGTACGTCGAAGAAGCGGTCCGACCGTGATGCGCTAGCCGAGATACGTTCTAGTCCGCGACGAACACCAGTGACGCGTCATCGGCGTAGTGACCGGCGAACTCGGTGCCGTCGCTGTCGTTGACGACGTCTTCGAAGGCGTAAATCTCCATGACCACGTAGGTGGTCCCTGCTGGCGGCGTCAGGCTCACGCTCAGGAGCTGCCAGGTGTCGCTGACGCTATCGACGCTTGCGGTCTGCGCTTCGAGCCAGGTGGCTGCCGCGAAGCGGGTTGCGAAGTCAGTGATCGGTCCGTCGAAGGCGAGCAAGCGCACGTCGAAGCGCCGATCGGTACTGACGCCAGCGTCGATACGGTTCACCCAGACGGAGCCTTCGAGATGATAGGCCTGACCCGCAAGCGCGGTTGTGTAAGCGTTGGTGTTGACGATTTGCCACTGCTGGCTCGCGACCGTGTTGGTGCTGCCAACGCTGCCCGTCGCAACGAAGCGGAGCATGCGGCTACCCTCGTGCGGCGCGATGCCGTTTTCGGTTTGCACGCCGCTCGTAAGGTCGCCCTTCCAGCCACCGATCGCGGTTGGGAGACCTGAGCCCAGCGTTGGTAGCTCGAAGCTCGGGTTAGCGAGCAGCTCGGTGCCAAAGGCACCCGAGGCGGGTACGACCTCGAGGCCGAGCTCGACGATGGTCGAGTCGCGGGACTCGTCGTCGGCTGTGAGGGGTTCGACCCGCACCAAGGTTGGCACGACGTAGCTGCCGGATGAGGCCGCCGTCGACGCGACGAGCGTGATTTCCAGAGTCGCGGTGCTGAGGTTCGGCGTGCTCGTTGGCGTCCTGCATGGGATCCGGTAAAAGCCGTCGACGACTGACACGTCGCCGCTCACGCTCGTCGTGATGCTGGCGGGTAGGGTGTTATCGGGGTCGATCTTGATCTCGACGTTGAGGCGCCCGAAAGCCGTGTCGAGGGCTCCGTCAGCGCACGTCACGGTGAGAGTGACTTGTTCACTCGAGCCCGCAAAGACCGTGACGCTGCTTGGGCTATACGTGGCGTCGACGGTGCGGGCGAAGGACTCGGCAACCTCTCCGCAGCCCGCGAGGGTGAGCGACACGAGCACTGCTAAGGGAGCACGGCAAGAGGGTGTGGGGCGCATGCGGTGCGGCTATCGGAGGCGCGGCCCGGTCGTCAAATCAAAACGTTCGTGGACCGGAAGGCCAAAAGCCTCGCGCTTGCCCACGGTGGTTCCGCCTGCCTCGCCGTCATCACCCGGCACTTTACCGCCCAGCCGGCGGGTGGATAGACGCCGCAGCATGCAACACGAGACGATTGTTGGCTTGGGGGTTGGCGCGGCGTTTTTGGTCATCGGTTTCCTGCTGACCACCCGTGAAGGGGTGGCGCGCTGGGGTCTCACCCATGGTCGCGGCCGCGTCTGGGTGGCTCTGTTGGGCATGGAGCGCGCCATGAAGTTGACGCGATACTTCTTTGGTCCACTCGTCGCGTTGCTTGGCCTCATCGCGGTCGCTATGGGAATCTCCGGGCTCCTCGCGCGACAGTGAGGCTCGCGTGAACAGTACGACCATCGACACGTACATCGCAGCACGACCGCGCGCCCATCGCGCGACGCTCGAGCACCTGCGTGCTCTTCTGCGCAAGGCGCTACCGCGGGCGACCGAGGGTATCTCGTACCGCATCCCCGTTTACACGATCGACGGCACCATGGTGTTGTACTTCGCGAGCTTCACGAAGCACTACGCCATCTACCCCGCAACCGATCGTCTCCTCGACGCGTTGGGCGACGAAGTCCGCGATCGCGTTCGCGGCAAAGGGTCGATTCACTTCTCCTACGATGAGGCGGTGCCGGTACGCTTGATTACCCGTATCGCGAAGGTACGCGCCGCCGAAGCGAAGGCAGCGGCGAAAGCCAAGGCGGCAAAAAAGAAGGGCAAGCCCTCCGGGAAGCCGAAGCGTCGCCCGGCTTCGAATTGAGCCAAAGTTTCGCGGACGCGGATGTTGCTTCGCAGGGCGCTCGGGTGTGAGATCGCAACCGAATGACCTTGCGGGCCAAGCTCGTTGGGATCGTCGCGTTGGTGGCGTTGATCCCCCTCGTCGTCGTCGCGACCACGGCGCTCGAGATTCACCAGCGCGCACTCGACGGAGCACTTGCCACCCTGCACGGCAAGCTCGCGGAACACGGGGCCGAAACGGTGACGCGCTACTTCGAGAGCACCGAGCGGACCCTGCGCCTCGCGGCGGGGGCTATCGACTGGCCGACGCTCGATGCACGGGAACGCGATGGCGCATTGTGGCTCTTGTATCGACAGCTTCCGGATATCGCCGTCGTCGCCCTGCTCGACCAGGATGGCGAGGGCATTGGCGAAAGCGTCTATCGGGTGGTCGACTCGGCGGACAACGCCCTTTCCGATCATCCCCCCGCGGATGTCGAGCTGCTGCGCGCTTTCGCGCGAAACGTCCCGCTTACCGAGGCACGCCGCGATGGGTACGCCATCGGAACCGCTTTCGCGTCCGCCGCGTTTCGGCGTCCGCTCCTCCCGGTCGTTCTCAGGGTCCAGGGGAAAGGCGGTGCCTGGTTCATCGCCGTGGTCTTGAGCCTCGCGCGCACCTGCGATGCCCTGGTTGCCTCAGTGCCCTCTGGAACGACCACGGTAGCGGTGGACGGCCGTGGCCGCGCGATGTGCGGCGATTCCGTCGAACCATTCGCGACGTCGCCGAATATCGATCCGCCAAAGCAAACAACGGTCACGCGCCGGAAAGACACTGACGGCTCTGAGCACATGATCGCCGCAAGCCCGGCTCCCATTGGATGGTGGGTCACCGCGGAGCAGCCCGTCCACATGGCGCTCGCTGCAAGCCAGCACATCCGCGCGCAGGCGGTCGTATGGACCATCATCAGCCTGCTCGTCGCGGTTGGCGCGGGCCTTGCGCTCGCGCGAAGCGTGAGCCGTCCGGTCGCGGAGTTGGTGCGTGGCGCGCTCGAGCTTGCGCGTGGCAACTTCGCCCATCGCTCGAGCGTCGATGGAAACGACGAGCTAGGCCGTCTCGGCGCGACGTTCAACCACATGAGCGAAGAGGTCGAGCGTCGCGATCGTGAGATCCGCGCCTGGAACGTCGAGCTCCAAGGACGCGTCGAGGAGAGAACCGCGGCCCTACGCGAAGCTCAAGCGCAGCTCTTGCAGGCGCAGAAAATGGCCGCGATGACGTCGCTCGGGGCAGGGGTCGCCCACGAGATCAACAATCCGCTTACGGGCGTCTTGGGCATCATTCAATTGCTCCGCGCAAAGATGGGCAAAGAAGGGGGCGCCGAGCGCGCACGTGAGCTTCTCGACGTCGCCGAGAAAGAGAGCTGGAGGATTCGTGACATCGTGCAGCGTTTCCTTGCTCTGTCACAAGATCAGGCAGGCAAGGGCTTCGCACCTGTCGATGTTCACGCGGTCATCGAGGAGACGCTGAGTCTCGCGGTCGATGCGCTCGCGAAGGCCGGCGTCCGGCTCTCGCGGCGCTTTGCTAGCGATCTTCCCATGGTTGTTGGCAACGGCGCTCAGCTACGCCAAGCGTTTCTCGAAATCGTCAAGAACGCTGGTCTAGCGATGCCGCAAGGCGGCGAGTTGACCATCTCTACCAGCTGCCTCGAAGACAAGGTTGTTCAGGTCGTCTTTGCTGACACGGGCCGTGGGATCGCCGCGGAGAACCTTGAGAAGATCTTCGACCCCTTCTTCTCCACGAAAGACGAGACTTGGCGCGGTGAAGGCCTTGGGCTCACCGTTGCGTTCAAGCTCGTCGGCGACCACCATGGCACAATCAAGGCGAAAAGTGTCGTTGGAGAAGGCACGACTATGATCGTCACGTTACCAGCCGGCGCACGAAGAGCGCATCTCGTATGAGGTCGCCTCGGCTCCTCTTTGCGCTCGCCGTGCTGGTTGCTGTCGCCTGGGGCGTCCACCGCCTTTCGCGACAAGCGGCGCCACCCGTTACCGCGTCTCCTGCGCCGACACCACCCAAGGCGCCCGTAACCCCCACCCGCCGCGATCCCATCGGCGTCACCAGCGTCGAGGGTGTCGTCGAGCGTCAAGCGCCGGGTGCGTCGTCGTGGACCGCCGTGCGAATCGGTGACGCGTTGGCCGTCGAGGACGCCGTTCGAACGGCCGAGGGGGCGCGCGCGACACTGCAGGTCGCCGACGGTGCTCGTCTTGGTCTTGCGCCGAGTACACTGCTCTCGGTTCGGGAATACGCGCCTGACGCGACGCGATTGCGGCTCGAGAGCGGTAGGCTCGACGCCAGTATGAGCGACAAGAGTTCCATCGATCTCCAGGTGGAGAGTCGCGGGTCCACCGCGGTCACCACGGCGCGCAATGGCGACTTTTCACTCCTCACGTCCGGCGATGGGCAGGTCACGGTGGCGGCACGGCGCGGTCGCGTGCGGCTTACTGCGGGCGGCGAGGTCGTCGAGCTGCGTGAAGGCGAACAGTCGAGCGTGTTCGGCGCGGACGCCCCGACGACGCCATCGGCCATTCCTTCGACCCTTTTCTTGAAGGTCGTCGGCTCCTCCCAGCGTGTTCAGCGCGAACGCACGAGCGTGGTGCGGGGCGAGACCAGCCCCGGCGCCTTCGTCAGAGTGAACGGCGTCGTCGCGACCACGCAGCGCGACGGACGCTTTAGCGTCCTCTTGCCCCTTGCGGAGGGGGAGAACCCTATTGTCGTCGTTGCCGAAGATGCCATGGGGCGTCGCGAGCGCGCCGACGCAGGCACGCTCGTGGTGAACCCAGAACGCGCCCATGACAGCAAGGCTCGTTGGCGGGACGAGGAAAAGGCCAAGGGGCGCGTCGTATGGTGAGCCACGCGATCGTCGCTCGATGGCGCGTTTGTTTCATCGCCGCGTTTTTGGCGTATGTCGCTCCAGCGCAAGCAGGCTCGGTGTCACCGACCTTCGATGTCGCGGTGGCGTCGCCAATAGTGGGTGATGGCGTGACGCCCGTTGACCTCTTCGTCGAGGTGCGCCCGTCCGAGCATGCGCGGTCCGTAACGGCGGTCGCCATCAGCGCGAGCGCGGGAGACCTTGGCGAGGTGTCCGCCGTCGGTGAGGGGCGATACGTCGTCAAACTCACGCCCCCGCGAGTCGCTGTTCGCATGGATATCGATATCGAGGTAAGTGCCCGCTACAGCGGACGAAGTTTGCGGGCGCAACAGCGTCTGGATGTCGACCCCCCCGTGGTAGAATCCGCCTTCGTGCGCTCCAGCGGCCCTCTCGACATGCGCGCGCCGAGCCGGCTGATGTTGGGTGGTGGTCAGTCCATGCGGGTCGAGATGCGCTCCAAATCGCTCGCTGGCGTGCGCCTCGTCGTCAATACGGGACGCGTTTCAGAGACGACGCCCCTCGAAGACGGCACGGCCGTAGCCACCTACGTGCCCCCTCTCGGCAAGGTCCCGCGAATTCTTTTGATGGCCGCGCTCGACGCGCGAGGGGTGCTGGTCGACTGGCTCGCCGTTCCGCTCTACGGACAAGCCGAGGTCGCGACGGCGAGCGCTCCGTTCGCGAGCCTCCAGATCCAGGTCGCCGATGTCCTCTACGGCCCCGTACGCGCCGATGCGCGCGGGCGGTCGTCGCTGGTCGTCTCGGTTCCTCCTGATGTAAACGCCGCAACGACGATCGTGCGTGATCGCGGAGGTAACGTACGCCGCAGCGTACTCGACCTTGGCGTACCGCCGTCGAGTCGCATGCTCGCGGTTTGCGACAGCAGCGCGGCGAGCGTATTCGTGTTGGTTGCAAACAGCACCGGGCTCCCCGAAACAGCCCCAGCCGTGGTCCTTTCTGCGAGCATGGGGGTGGTGGGCGCGCCGGTTGCGACCGCTCCGGGGGTCGTGACGGCATCCTGGACGTTGCCTCTCTCCACACCGCTCGGTGAGCTCGTCACCGTGCAGGCGCGCGACCCGGATGCGCGAGCGCCGCCCGCGGTATGCGAAACGACCGTCCGGAGCGGTCCGCCATCCCACATTCACGTCAAACTCGTCCCCGACACGTTCGTCGCCGGCAGTGAGGCCCCGGTCATCGTCTCCGCCGAGCTCGCTGACGAAGCGGGACGCCCAGCGGTTGGCGAGCTGTTGGCCGACGTCGATCTCGGGTCGCTGTCACCTTGGAGCCTTGTCGCGCCGGGTCGTTATCGCGCCGAATGGCGGTTGCCTAACGCTTTCGGCGAGCGCCGCAAGGCGTTCCTCACGGCGCGGCCGCGGGACGCGGCGACGACGGGGGGCGCAACTGTCGTCCTCGCGCCGGGGCAGCCAAGCCACTTGGTCGTCACGAGCGTGGAACGTGAGCTCGTCGCCGACGGCGCCATGACGACGACCTTGGTGGCTGAGCTCCGCGACAGTTTAGGAAACTCGGTAGAGTCCGTAGACCTCGAAGCTCGCGCCTTGGGGCACGTCTCGTCGTTTGCATACGATCAACTTGCAGGCACCCACCGCGCGTCATACGTCGCACCTGCCAATGTCAGCGAGGCCGTCGACGTCGTGGTCGTCCGTAGCCCAGGCGCCGATCTGCAATCACGGACGACCATCAATCTCGAGCCACCCCTCGCTCCCTTGGCGCTCGGAGCTCGCGTGGGCTACTTGTCGAACTTCGGCGCCTTGTCCTCGCCCATGATCGCGGCTGACGTAACGTGGCGTTTGCCGGTTTGGCGGCGCCGCGTCATCACCGGCATCGAAGTCGCCTACGTCTTCGCGGACGCACGCGAGCGTGAGATCGACGGCGACACCACACGCTCATCGGTTCGCCTGGTGCCCTTGCTTGCGCGCTTGGGCCTTGAGATTCCAATCGGTGCTCGCGTCTCTGCTTACGGCGGCGCCGCCTCCGGCTTGACGATTGTCGACCGGTCGACCGAGTCGACCCGAAGCGGTACAACAAGGGCCACTAGCGCCCACGTGACCCTCGGTGGGTTCGTCGGCGCGCATGTACGCACGGGTCCAGGCGCGCTGGTTTTCGAGCTAGCGTATCGACGCGCCCAGGTGGATGCCCCTGATCTCGAGGGGAACGCAGGTGGGCTCGTAGGGTCGGTTGGGTACCGCTTCTAGATGAAATGTCGCTATGGCGGACGCCAACGTGCCGTTGTACTCTAGGGGTGCGTTTCTTGCGACTCTTGCCCCTCGAAGCCATGTCTCGCCACGTACCACTCCTGCTCTTCATCGCTACCGTCGCATGCGAAGGCGCTCGCAATCCGCCACCGCAGGTTACTGGTCTAGCGCCACGGGCGGCCTCGAACCTCGCTGCAACACGCGTAACAGTGCGCGGCGAGGGGTTCTTCGCGCGGGTGCGCACGCAGCTCGATGGCGATGCGCCCGAGGTCTCTGCCGCGTTCACCGTGACGGTTTGCGGGGTACGCATCGCGGGCGTCGACGTCACACCCATCGATAGCAGCACGCTTTCGGTCGTGCTCCCCGCGGGGCTGCCGAGTGGGTCGTGCGAGGTGACGGTTCAGATCCCCGATGGACAACGGGCAACTCTCGCCGACGCCCTCACGGTGACGACCGATACATCCGGGCTCACGCTCAGCATCGACGACGCGCCCAGCGGTGCTGGTGCCCCGGTCGCCAATTGCGATCTCAACGCTGGCGACGCGATCACCGTTTACGCGGTCTTCCGCGACGCCTACGGCGCTGTCGTCGAGGCGGCACCCACGAGCTGGGCGCTGGACGGCGACATCGGTAACCTCGTGGCGCCGCGCGGCACGCTCGCCACGCTCAATGTTAGCCGGGTGGGGAACGGCATCCTGTATGCCACGGCGGATAGTGGCCAGGTCGCGTCGACCGGCTTGCTGCGGGTAGCGGGAGGTCCGCCAGTCGCCCTACGCATTGAATCGGCGCCAAACGGGGCAGGCGCTCCTGTCGACGATCTCGCGCTCCAAGTTGGTGATTCGGTCACGCTTTATGCGGTCGGCTACGATGGCGCGGGGAACGCGGTCGGCGAGCTTGCCGCGACGTGGCGATTGCTCGATGCGGTGGGTGAGCTGAACGCGGTCGACGCGGCCCCGCAGGCCATCTTCACGGCCGTCGTTGGTGGGACGACGCGCATCATCGCGGAGTCCGTCTTAGGACTTTCGGATGCGACCGGAGACATCGTGATTGACGATGGCAGCTCGGCGACCACCGTACACGACCCCGTTTGCGGCAATGGTGTCGCTGAAGACGGCGAGGCCTGTGATGGAGGTGATCTGCGTGGCGAGAGCTGCTCGAGCCGCGGCTTTCGCGCGGGCGGCGGCCCGCTCGCTTGTGACACCACGTGTAGTGGCTTCATCGCGAGTGGCTGCTCGGGAGGCGCCATCGACTCGGTCGCGAATCTTCGCTTGGCGATCGCCGAAGCGCACGCCACGCCTGGGCACGAGGTGATCGCTCTCCAGGCTGGTACCTACGCACTCGATAGTGCGTTGGTCCTCGACGAGTGCGGCGGTCCCTGCACGGGCCCGGCGGTCTTCGGGGTCACGCTGCGACCACTGTCGGGGGTTGTGACGCTTACCGAGGCAGGCGGCTTTTCTGGCACGGCCATCCGCGTGGTCACGGGCAACAACGTCATCGAGGGCCTGTCGTTTCTCGAAAGCGAAACCGCGATCGACCTGGCAAGCGGAGCTCAGGCTGGCGGTAACATCGTTCGTTCGAACGCGGTCTCGAATCTTCTTCAGACCATCGACGTCGCGATCGCGGTGGCATCGAACGGGAACCTCATCGAAGCGAACGCCATCAACTACGCCAAGCCCGTTGAGGCTTCCCGCGCCATCACGGTAGGCGGTGACGACAACACCATCGCCATGAATACCATCTATGGCCGCTTCGCGATCGCACTCGCGTTGTCACAGGTCGGTGCTGACGGAGGCACCACCATCGTCGACCACAACACGGTTTGGGGCACAGGACCCTCGTCGACCACCGTGGTTTCGATGAGCGACGTGACAGGGCTCTGCTTTCGCAACAACGTACTCTTCAGCTCGGATGCGTCACTCGGCTTGGCGCTCGACGACGTGACGTTTTCGGCGAGCTGTGGGGTTGCGAGCGTGCAGAACAACGTCAATTACGGCAACGGCGCGGATTGTAGCGGTTCCCAATGCGCCCTGTATTGTACCAGTGGTGGGATGTGCGACCGCGCCGTCGACCCGTCGCTTGCGTGGCCGAGTCTTTGCCTTCCCAAGGCGAACGCGCTCGTCGATAGCGGGCTCAAGCTTGGCTATGACATGTGGGACGGTGATGTAGCGCTCTACAATGGCCTGGCGCCTGACGTCGGCGCACGCGAGTCGGGTGTCACACGCACCTACGGTGGCACGGCATCGAGTTGTCCTTGAACAGTCTTTCTTCGGACAATGTGGACTGGATCAACGCATCGTTTGATCCGTTGTGGCTGTGGTGACGGCCCGCGCGCGCATTCTCGTCCTCGACGACGAGCCGGTGATTCGACGGGTCGTCGCCGAGCTGCTCGACGACCTCGAGGTCGTTTGCGCGAGCAACCTCGTCGAGGCGCGCGAGATTCTTGTCGGCACCTCAATCGATGCCGCGCTCCTCGACAAGAACTTGCCGGACGGTTCCGGTCTCACCATCGCGCGCGAGCTCCGTGATCGCGATCCACACGTCGCGGTCATCTTGCTGACTGGCTATCCGTCGACAGAGTCGGCCGTCGAGGCTCTCGGTGCTGGCGTCGACGACTACGTCACCAAACCGTTCAACGCTGCGGAGCTCGAGGTCAAGCTGCGCAACGCAATCGAACGCACGAACCTGCGGCGCGGTCACGAACGGCTACGTGAGAGTGTTCGCCAGAGCGAAGAGCTCTACCGCGAGCTCATCGCTGCGTCTCCCGACGGTATCGTCTTCATCGATGTGGCGACGCAGCGGGTGCTGATGGCCAACGCGGCGGCCGCCAAACTTTATGGTTACAGCCAGACCGAGCTCGTCGGTCTAGAGGCTTCGACTCTTCTCGCACCGGGTGAGCAGCTCGCCGCGCCTTCCGCAACTGCGGCCGAAGCGCGTCAGCCCAGCCTACGCCGTGACTGCACGAAGAGCGGCGGATTCCTCAAGGTCGAGGTGTCGACGGGCTTCTCGCGCCTGTCTGGCCGCGACGTGCTCGTTTGGATCATCCGCGACATCACGGAGCGCGATCGACTCGAGGTCGAGCAACAACGTTCTTCTCGCATGCAGACCATCGGGAAGCTCGCGGGTGGTGTCGCTCATGACCTCAACAACCTGCTATGCGTGCTCGATTGCACTCTCACGGCGCTGACGTCCGTTATCGACGACAATCCGGTCACGCGGATGGGTGAGGTTCGCGAGCTCTTGGCTGAGCTACGTTACGCCTGCGACGCTCAAGCTCGCTTGACGCGTCAGCTCGGCATGCTCGGCGCGCAGGGGGCGGGGACCATCAGGGTGGTCGCTGTCGCCGACGTTCTCGACGATCTCAAGAAGGTCCTCTCGCGCACCATCGAAGAACACGTATCGCTCGTGGTGACCGCCGAGTCACAGCTTCCATCGTTGCGGATCGATCGCGGCGAGCTCGAGCAGGTCATCGTCAACCTCGTTGTGAACGCGCGCGACGCCATGCCCGACGGAGGTGGCATCGTCGTCAGCGCAAAACGTGTCGAGGTCGCGCGTCATGCCGGGGTCGAGATACGCGTCGCGGACACGGGGACCGGCATCCCGGAGAGCGCGCTCCAGCACATTTTCGAGCCCTTCTTTACGACCAAAGAACCTGGACGCGGCACGGGCATGGGGCTCGCGACTGTTGCCCGCATCATCGAGAAGGCTGGCGGCCGCATCGGTGTGACCTCTGCTATCGGAAAAGGCACGACGTTCACGATCGTCTTGCCTGGCGCAGAGGGTGATGCGGCACCGGAGGCCGTTCGCCGCGAGACGCCCTTCGGTCACGGCGAGCGTATTCTTGTCGTGGAAGACGACGAGTTGTTGGCGCGCACCGTGACCCGTGTGCTTGCGAGCGCTGGTTACGCCGTTCTGCGCGCAAGCCACGCCGCGCCTGCACTCGATCTCTTAGCCAACGATCGCGTCGGTTTCGACCTCGTTCTCACCGACATCGTCATGCCGGAGGTGTCAGGCATCAAGTTGGCCGAGCGCATCAACGCCGAGCGGCCCCGTACGAAGGTCGTCTTCATGTCCGGCTACGAGCGCGCGGCAGGCGCTGGCCAAACGCTCACCAAGCCCTTCAGCCCGCAGGCGCTCTTGACGTTCGTCGGCGGCCACCTCAAGCCAGGTTCTCGACCTCTTGGTTAGCGGTTCTCGCGCAGTCGACCAAGCACCCGCTCGTGTGTGGCGGCGTCGATGTCGTGCTGGGCTCCCAGACGCTCGCGCGCCGCATACACTACGTTTGCGTAGCGTCCGCCAAAACGTTCGCAGACGGTGCAGCCGCGCAGGTGCTCGTCGATGCGGCCCTTCGCATCTGGATCGAGGTCGCTGTCGACGTAGTCACCGAGGAGCTCGAGAACCTGGCGGCAGCTCAACGCGCCGACAACCCGTTCGCTGTTCACGACGCCTCCTTCCCCAGCCCGCAGCGTCCCCATGAGACGCAGGCGGGCACGGTGCAATCGACTCTTGGTCGCGGCGAGCGTCGCGCCTACGATGGTCGCCGCGTCGCGCAGGCTCAGGCCTTCGATGTCGCGCAAGACCAGAAGCTCTCGATCGGGCGGCTCGAGCGATGCGATCGCGCGCGCCAGGCGCTCGGAGCTCTCGTCTTGCCGCAGGGCGTCGTCGGGCGCATCCGAGCCAAGACCCGCAGCCACCCCAAGACTCCAGAGCGACGAGGCGTCGAGCGCCGTCGGCTCCTCGCGTTCGCGACGGTAACCCCGGCGTGCCGTGTTGCGCGCGATGGCGAAGAGCCAGGCGCGCACTGACGCGACGCCTGGGTTGTATGTCGACGCCCCGCGCAGCACTGCGAGGAACGTCTCCTGAATCGCGTCATCGACCTCGGATGGACGCGCCACGTAGGCCCGGACGATGCGGGCAACGGCCGGCCCGTACGCCGTCACGAGCCCCTCCATCGCCCCCGCGTCACCGCGCGCGACGCGCGCTATGAGCTCGTCTTCGGTCGGGCTGGACATGTCGAGAAGCCAAACACCGTGTAGAGCGGGCATGACCCCAAAAGCCCGGTGGTCAGGGGCACGAGTCCAAGCCACCCCCATGGCGTATGCGGTCCCATGAACGCCATGGACAGCAGGCCGAGGCCCAAGACGATGCGCGCGCCGCGCTCTACAGGATGGACATTGGAACGAAAGATGGTGCTCAACATGATGATGTCTCCTCTCGCTTATCAGTAGCCACGCGCCGCTTCGAGGATTCACCGCGGATGTCGATTTTTGCTCGCCGAAGCACTTTTACGCTGACGGCGACCTGCGCTGGGTGACCGTCATCGGATGGGCGAGTGCCACGCCGCCGGCCCAGACCCTCATCGGGAGCTGGACCGAGCGCGAAGCGATTAGGCCTTCTTGGCTTCGACGGTCTGGACACCCTGCCAGATCGTGCCGAAGTCTTTGGCCGAGACGATAGCGTAGGCAAACGACTTGTCGATCACCAAGGTCTTCGGGGGCGGCGGCTGCGGCGCCGCACTCTCGAGCGCAAACACGCCCGCGGCTTGACCAGCCTTGGTCTTACGCGCGCTGAACTCGATGACTGCTTCGAGCTTGCCACCAGTTGGGCTCGCCGGGCCCTTCGCCGTGAGGCCGTTGAACTTCAGCGGCGCAATGGCACCGAACGCCTCGAGAGCGCCGTCGGGCTTGAACTTGGTCTTGAACGCACTCATCTGAAGGTTGTCCTCGGCGAAGCCCGGACGTGGACGGGTGCCGCTGAGCGCCGCCTTGAAGGGCTCGGTACCGACGTCGGCGAGCAGCTGCTTCGGCGTAACGCCGTTTTTGGGCTGCATCACCACCATGAAGGCGTTCTGGTCGGCGCCGTAGGGCAACATCACGCCTTCGAAGCGCGCGTTGTCCAGAAAGGTCAAACCACCGACCTTGCCCATCTTCATGCGGCCGTCGACTTCTTTAACTGCTTTCTCGAGGCGGGGAATGACGTCGTGCTGGGCGGCTTCGCGCAGGGCCCAAGGCTCGAGATCAAGGTACTTGGCGGCATCGCTCATCCACTCCTGAGCGGCAAGCGTCTCGACCGGGGGTTTGTTGCCGTCCCTGTCTTCGTAGGCGTTCTCGAGCAACGAGGCGCCAAACTCGGGCTCGGCGGCGAGACGCTTCTTGTAGCCCGGGTCGGCGATGAGCTCGTTGGCGTCGACGAATGGCGTGGTGAGCGTTGCCTCGAATGCGGCGCACGAGAACAGTCCCCAGATAAGGGCCTCGACCGCGTCGGCTGGCATGAAGTCCTTGATGAGTCCCAAGGTGTTCTCTTCGATGAAGCCGTTAATCCGCGCTGCGAGATCGACGGCGTTCGATACCGACTCGTCGATGACCTTGGTACCAATGCCGCTCTGCGCGCCTTGCACGAAGCTCTTGTTGAAGCCGCCGGACTTGGTGCTGTTCGAGACCGCGAGGTTGGCGAACGCCACCTTCACACCCCCGCCGAGCTCGGCGAGGTTCTTGGCGAGGTCGGCCGCAGCCTTGTTGACCTGTTCCATCGACAAGCCGTCGAGGCCCAGGGCCTTGAGATAGGCGTCGCGCTCGGCGCCAGGCCTGGTGCCGTTCGCTGCGAAGAACATGAGGGCGGCGACGCCGGGAGCCGAGAACGTGGCGCTTGAACCTTCGCCGACGAGCTTCTCGGTGAGGATACGGCCGACGCGGGCGATGGCGGCCTGGACCTTGGCATCGGCGACGTTGGTGCCTGCTGGGGTCACGCCTTCGGTGCGTTTGAAGGCGATGGCGTCGTCGATCGCGCCCGACTGCGACTGCGGGCCAGCGACCTGACCGCCGACGTCCGTCCGAGCTGCGTGCGCGATGCCTTCGCCCACGCGTCTGCGGCCAACCTGCGAGATCGAGTCTGTCATGTTCGGAAACCCTTTGAGCGTAGTACCGCCAGTTTGTGCTGGCGGGTATCGGCGCGAGCTCCGCAGTGGTTGCGCGTTCCCGGAGTGCCGGGGGGGGCCTGCAATCACCGAGCACTTCTTTCGCCAACGCCTCACGCCGTGATGGCTGTTGCAAGCAACGCCAAGTGGCGCTACGCCGCTGCGGATGAAACGTGAGCTCACACAATACACGCCGTCGGGCCGCTTCGAGGGGCGCGCGGTGGTCAACACGCTCGTCTTCGGTGGCCTCGGTGCGGTGATCCTGGGCGCTCTCTACGGCCTCGTCTCCCGCTACAACCCGTTCGTTTACGTCTCGTTCATCGCGACCTTGGCCTTTGGCTTTCTCCTCGGCCTCGTCGCAACGCGCGCCGCTCAGTCGGGCGCTTCGCGATCGACGCCTTTCGATGCGGGAGCGGGGCTCGTCGTCGGGTTCTTCGGACTCTGGGCATCGTGGGTGGTTTGGGCGTGGCTCATGTCTGACGCGAGTGTCGCCACGGATCTTGCGACGTCAGGTCCGGCCGGCTGGAAGGCGTTCTTTACCGAGACCTCCGAAGTCTATCGCATCAACTTGAGCCGCAGAGGCGGTCGCGGCGCCGAGTTCTCATCGACCGCAATGCTCGTCACCTGGGCGGTCGAGGCGCTTGCCGTCCTGGTCGTTTCGACCTTCACGGCATACGCGACCAGCGACTCAAGGGTGTTCAACGAAGCCACCCACCAATGGGCCGAGACAACGCTCGAGGGTGAGCTCGAAGCAAACGAAGGACTCGACGTCGAGACCTTGCGCCGCGCCTTCGCCGGCGGCGACTTCCAAGCCCTCCACACAGCCAAAGCGCGGAGCGCCGAGGAGCGTACGAGCGAGAACGCCTGGTCGACCCTCGCCGTCGAGCTCATCGCCGACGCGAAGGACCCGTCGTTCCGCTTGATGTGCGTGCATCTCGTCAAGCACAGCCGCGAGAAAGACAAAGTGAAGAGCGACCGCAACGCGGTGGTCAACAACTTCTTCATCCCTGCTGCCGCGTATGAACAGATTCGGGGCAACCTTGCGGGCGGGAGCAGCACAGCGGCAGCCTGAAGTGTTTCGCTTGCGGGCGCTAGGCGCCAACGCGCAAGCCTTCGTCAGGGCGCTTCAACGGCGGCGACCGCCCGGCTCAGCGCGTCCGCCAGTGATTCGCGCGTGAAGGGCTTGTCGAGGAAGACAACCCGCTCCAAGAGGCGTCGATCAGCGTCTGCGAGCACTGCCGTGAAACCACTCATGAGCACGATGGGAATGTCGCTGCGCAACTGACGCGCGCGCCAGGCGAGCTCGACGCCGCTTGCTTGGGGCATGGTGAGGTCGCTGATGATGCCCTGGAAATCTTTCGGGCGGCGGCCGAGCTCGACGAGCGCTTCGTTGACCGACTGCCGGCTGGTGACGGAGGCACCCAGAGATTCGAGGAGTCGCGTCACCGAGTGTGTGACCGCCGGGTCGTCGTCGACCACGAGAAACCTGCCGACGCCCACCTGCCGACCGAGCGAGGTGCCGCTCGCCGTGCCCACGTCTTCGATGAGCGGCAACACGACGACGAAGGTTGTCCCCAGCCCCGGTTGGCTCTGCACGTCGATTGAGCCGTTGAGTTGCGTGACGATGCCGTGGACCATCGCAAGGCCAAGCCCGGTGCCACCGCCAGTGCCTTTGGTGGTGTAGAAGGGCTCGAAGATGCGCTCGCGCACCTCGGGTGACATCCCCACTCCCGTGTCGCGCACGAGGATCTGCACGTGGGTCTCGCGCTCCGCGTTCGGTGGCCTACGCACCTTGCTTACCGACACGGTCAGGCGCCCACCCGCCGGCATCGCCTGCAAGGCGTTGGTGCACAGGTTCGAGACGACTTGATAGAGGTCGGACGCGTTCGCGAAGACGCTGCCGCAATCGGTGTCGACCTGCTCATCGATGGCGATGGCCTTGGGGATCGCCGAGCGCGCAAGCCCAAGGGTCTCGCGAACCGCCCCTCCCACGTTGACGGCGAACGGCGGGGCGTTGCTCTTGCGCCCAAAGACGAGGATGCGGCGCACGAGGTCCTTCGCGCGATCGGCGGCCTGCAGCACTTTGCGTAGATCGTCAGCGTCGCGCGAGTCGCTGGGGAGCGCTTGCAAGACGTGCTCACACAAGACGCCAATCGGCACCAAGATGTTGTTGAAGTCGTGCGCGATGCCGCCCGAGAGAATCGCGAGCGCTTCGATGCGCTGGGCCTCGCGGAGCTTCGCCTCACGCTCTCTCGCCTCGGTCATGTCGCGACCGATGGCCTGGTACCCCTCGAGCTTTCCGTCCGCCGAGAAGAAGCCGCGCACCGTGAACGCGTGCACCAAGCACTCGCCATCGTGACGTTTGACCCGATGCTCGTAGCGCATGACGGGATTCGCGATGGAGAGGCGCTCGGCGTGCGTACGAATGATCGCGTGATCGTCTTCGGGGACGTAGCGAAACATGGTTCCGAGATCGGCTGGCGGCTCGCCCGCGAAGAGGAACTCGAGAGTCGCGCGATTGGCGAACACGACGCGGCCGCGCGCGTCGCTGCGCAAGATGATGTCGTCTTGATCTTCTACGACCCGCCGATACATCTCTTCGCTACGCTGGAGAGCGCGCTGCTGTTCGGCGAGCTTTCGCGTGAGGAGCACCGTGCCGACGAGGTCACCGACAGAGCCCACCAGCGACTGTTCCACTTCGGACCAGACGCGTGGACCGCGCACGTCTTCGCAGCAGATGATGCCCGCGGTCTGCCCCTCGATGACCACCGCGGCATCGAGCATGGCGCGGATACCGAGTGGGATGAGGTAGCCCGCGCGCAGCTCCGCAGTGCGAGCGTCTTCGAGGACGTTTTCGGCCGCGAGGCATCGCGCATCGTCGAGCGCCGCGAAGTAACGGGGAAAGTCGTGTTTGACGAGCAGCGTTGGTGTCAGCGCCTGCGCGCCGCGCGTATCGTGTAGGCAGGCGCATGCGAGTGCTTGTGCGCGATCATCGGCGTAAAGCCAGATGCCCACGCGCACGACATCGAGTGCCTTCGCAACTGCGGCAAGGACGGGCTCGATCGACTGCTTGAGGTCGCCCGCGTCGCGTCCTGCAAGCAGGGCGAGCTCATGCAAGAGCGCGTTATGCCGTCCGAGATCCAGGTTTGCCTCTGCCGACATGGGGCCCGACGGCGGCCGACGATGATCATGTTGTCCTTTGTGCGGCTCCGGGTTGTCAACGCCAATTCACCGTTGACCTCCGCTAAAGCGCTTCGCTCGCGCTACTTGCCAAGACCAGCGACGTCGTCGCTGCCGCGCGTCAAGCGGTAGGCGAGCAAAATGGGGACTGTCGTGACCGCGATGACGAGTAGCGCGACGACGTTCGTGATGGGACGCTCCCTCGGACGAAATAGCTCGGCGTAAAACCAGATCGGCAAGGTCTGCTCGGTGCCTGCCGTGAACAAGGTCACGATGATCTCGTCGAACGAAAGCGCGAAGGCGAGCAGTCCGCCAGCGAGCAATGAGGTCGCCATGTGCGGAAACACCACCAAACGAAAGGTCTGCAGCGGGTCGGCGCCGAGGTCGAGCGACGCCTCGACCATGCTGTATGGCAGCCGTCGCAGGCGGGCGACGACGTTGTTGTAGACGATGACGATGCAGAAGGTCGCGTGTCCGAGCACGATCGTAAGCATGCTCGGAGTGAGGCCCGCGAGCTTGATGCTCGAGAGCAGTGCGATGCCCGTGATGATGCCGGGCAGGGCGATCGGCAGGGTCAACAGGAGCGTCAGTGCGTCCTTGCCGTAGAAGCCACGACGGAACATGGCGGCGGCCACCATCGTTCCCAAGAGCAAAGCGAGCAGCGTCGCTAGCGCGCCGACGCGCAGTGACAGCCAGAGCGCCTGCCACATGTCCGAGCGCGCGAAGGCCGAGGCGAACCAGCGCAGCGTGAGCCCGGGCGGGGGAAACTGATACGTGCGATCTTCGGTGGTGAACGCGTAGAGCGCGATGATGGCGATCGGGAAGTGCAAGAAGAGGAGCCCCGCCCCCGACGTCAAGCGTAGCCCGAGTGGGGTCTTGGTCTCAGAGCGCATCGAAGGCTCCTGCCCGCCGCGCGAAGGCGAGGTAGAGAGCGATGATCACCATCGGCACCACGGAGAACGCGGCCGCGAGCGGAATGTTCCCGGCGGTCCCCTGCTGTAGGTAGACCATCATTCCGATGAAGTAGCCGGGAGCGCCGACGAGACCAGGGATGATGTAGTCCCCGAGCGTCAATGAGAACGTGAAGATCGACCCCGCGATGACACCCGGGAGGCTAAGGGGCAAGACGATTCGCAAGAAGGTCTGATGGGGCCGCGCGCCAAGGTCCGCGGAAGCGGACAATAGGTGCGAGGGAACGCGCTCCAAGGCCGCTTGAATCGGCAAGATCATGTACGGCAGCCACATGTACGTGAAGACGATGAAGGTGCCGAGCTGCGACGCCGAAAGAGACGGACCCCCAATCGCCGGGAGGCCGAGCACGCCGTCGAGCGCCCAGCGCAAGTGAAGGACGTCGGCGAACCACGTCATGATACCCTCGCGCGCGAGTACCTGGCGCCAGGCGTAGACCTTCACAAGGTAGCTCGCCCACATCGGGAGCATCACCGCGAGATAGAAGAAGGCCTTGGAGCGCCCCCGCGCGAAGAAGGCGGCGCGATAGGCGATGGGGTAGGCGACGAGCGCGCACGCCAGGGTCACGGCCATCGCCATCATCAGCGTGCGCACGATGATGTCGATATTGGCAGGTGTCGTGACGAGCTGGCGATACGTCGCAAGCGACGGCTCGCGCACGATCACGCCGCTGAAGTCATCGATGTGAAACAGGCTCTGAACGAGGAGCGCCGCGAGCGAGCCTAGGTACACGACTCCCAGCCAAACGAGCGGCGGGACGAGGAGCACGGCGAGCCAGATGCGCGGATGCGCATAAAGCGCCCGGCCAATGGCTCTCACGCTCCGTCTCCTAAGGGTACAACGGCGCCAGCGTCCCAGCGCAAGTGAACGGACGCGCCTGTCGCGGGCAGGCGCTCGTGGCTCGGCAAGATGACGACCAAGCGCCCCAGCGCTTCGGTGTCCATTTCGAAGCGTGTCAGGGGGCCCTGGAACTGAACGTCGGCGACGCGTGCGGCGATACCCGCATCGCCGATAGCGATACTCTCCGGGCGTAGCAGCGCCGCTTTAGCGGACACGCCGAGCTTTGCTCCGTCGAGGATGTTTGCGACGCCCACGAAGCTTGCGACGAAACGCGTGCGCGGCGTGCGATAGAGCTCGCGCGGCGCGTCGACTTGCTCGAGGCGGCCCTTCGAGAACACGGCGACCCGGTCGGACATGCTCAGCGCCTCACCCTGATCGTGGGTGACGTAAACGAATGTGAGTCCCAGCCGCTTCTGCAGCGCTTTGAGCTCGCTCTGCATCTCTTCGCGCAGCTTGAGGTCGAGCGCACCGAGCGGCTCGTCGAGGAGGAGTACTTTGGGCTCGTTCACCAGCGCTCGGGCTAGAGCTACGCGCTGCCTTTGGCCACCCGACAGCGCGGCGGGCTTGCGGTCTTCGACGCCGCTCAAGCGGACAATCTCGAGCATAGCCAAAGCGCGCTTGCGTCTCTCCGTCTTGCCGACACCCTTCACGCGCAGTCCGTAAGCGATGTTGTCGACGACGCTCAGGTGCGGAAAAAGCGCGTAGTCTTGAAACACGGTGTTGACGTCACGCTCGTAAGGCGGAAGCTTCGCCACGTCTTTGCCAAACAGCGCGACGCTACCGCTGTCGGGCGTCTCGAAGCCGGCGATGAGCCGCAGCGATGTCGTCTTCCCCGAGCCCGACGGTCCCAGCATGGAAAAGAACTCGCCCTCGCGCACCGCAAACGACACGTCTTCGAGCGCGACTGCGGCGCCGTACGTCTTGCGTACGTTCTGGAGCTCGACCGCGCTCAGCGTTCACCCATGCCGGCAACGTCCATGACACCAACACAAACATCAGAGCGCGGACGGGTCAACGCGGCAGCGCGCTCGCCGGACGCACGTCGACGACGCCCCACAACATGCTGCGGTCACGTGCAGCCTGATTGTAGGCGGCATCCTCGCCTGGCTCGGCGAAGCTCCTCCTGACGACGACCGCGTGCGCGCTGCTTGCGTGTCGCACTGCCGCGAAGAGCCGTTTGGCGTAGTCGGGGCTTGCGCCGTCGAGGATGTTCGAGAGCGACACCCCGTCGAAGGAGCCCGGCGCGCAGGAGGCAAGGTACGTTGCGGCGTCGCTCAAGACGAGCTCGATATTCGTTGCCGTGGCGCGGCTCGGTGGTGTTTGGGTCTCGCCGGTGAGCAGGAGCGCTGCGTAGGGGTTCACTTGGTTCGGGTGAAGCGAAAACGCTCGCTCCATACGGGTCCGCAGGACGCGCGCGAACTGCGCGGGCAGCACGGCGAGTAAGCGTGGCGCATACCAGGCGCGAAGACCGGTCATCGACAAGGCCGCCGCAAGACCCGCGCGGAAACGTCGTGTGTCGAGGACGCGGTGCCAGTAGTCGAGCTGGGCCGTGCCTTCATCGAGCGCGAGGAAGCGCGTGATGGCCTTGCGCGTCCAACCCGCTATGGGTGCGACCGCGCGTAGCGCCGACATGATGCGCTCAGCCGAGCCGTTCGCGAGCGCAGCACCGGCGATGCGTCGCTCGGTGTAAGCGAGCTGCGCGCGATTGATGTCGCAGGCCACGACCTCGTGGTCGGCGCTGAGGGTGAGCGCGGTGCAACCCGCCGAGGCGATGCAGAAGACGCGCCGCGCACCCACGAAGGCGGCGAGCTCGATGGCGGCGTCCTCGTACATGCGTCCGAAAAGCACGCGTTGTCCCGCGCTCTTGCCGTCGAAGCGTCCAGCGCGCCACGCGGTGTCGGTGCTCATGGAGCCTGCAGTGCCGCAGTGGTCCAGGCGAGCACGAGGAACGCGAGGTTCTTCACGACCATACCCGCTGGGTCGTGAATGATGTGACGGGCGAAGGTGACGCCAGCGGTGTTGAGCGCGACGAGCAACGCCACCTGCGCAATAGCGCACGCGTGTGGCGCGACGCGCGACAGTACCCAGAGCGCGAGCACGACCTCGACGACCCCAAGCGCCACGAGAAACGTGCCTCCGATCGCGGCGCCGAATCGCGGGACTGCCGCAACGACGTCGCGCTGGCGCGGCTCGCGACCGAGTAACTTGCACCAGAGTCCCTCGTACAACCACACGAAAGCCACTGCGCCCTGCATGACCCAGAGTGGCGGCAATCCAATCGTCAGCTCGAACATCGTCCTCTCCCACGCAACGGATCGTCCTTTGCAAGGCTGACACCAACGAAGAGAGGTCACGCCAATGTCCGCCGACATCGAACGCGTCGTCACCATCATGCAGCTCCCCGCCGCCCCGGAGACCGTCTGGCGAAACATGATGTTCTACGAGGACGTACCGGGCCGACCGCCATGGCTCTTGCGGACCTTCCTACCGCGTCCGCTGCGCAGCGTGGGCGATAAGGGTCGCGTCGGCGCCGAAATCCATTGTGAGTATGTTTCCGGGCAACTCACGAAGCGGATGACCACCGTCGAGCCCCCGAAACTCTTGCGCTTCGCGGTCGTCGGACAAGAACTTGGCGTCGAGAAGCGGGTCGTGGCCGTCGAGGGTTCATACGAGCTCGTCGCGCGCGGAACGGGCACCGAGGTGCGCTTGACCACGTGGTACCGCGGGCTTGGCCGTCCGCGCTGGTTTTGGCGCGGACTCGAGGTCTTCTTCGCGCACATTTTGCACCGCTACATCCTCGGCGGGCTGCGGGCGCGCGTGGCCAGCGCTCCTCGCGATCAAGAAGACTTTGCGTCCACCGAGGCGCGACAGCGCAATCAGTGCGCGACTTGAAACGGGGCTTTGTGCTACCTGTGCACCTGGTCGCGACGCTCGCACGTCACGTCTTCAGCACCCGGCGTAGAATTGCAGCCCTTAGTTTTGACTCGTCGTCGGGCCACTGCTCTTTCAGCTCAGCGAGCGTCTCCAACGCGAGAACTCGCAGGGGTCGGCCATCGAGCTCGATCTCGATGGTCCTGGGCAGAAGGCTCTCATAGTCGAGGCCGCGTTCGATAGCGCCCAAGCAGTCGAGCGGGCCGAGGTCGGTGATGAACAGGTTGTGACCGGGGCCAAGGAGCGCATCGCGATTAGGGGGCAGCTTGCGAGACGTCGGCTCGCGGAAAGAGGCGTTGAGCGAGTTAAGGGCTGAAAGCAGACGGTCGACGTTAGAGTCGGTTCGCCGGTGCACGATGTCGACGTCGAAGGTCGTCACGGGTGCACCCTGCGCGACCGCAGCAAGGCCACCGACGAGAATGAAATCGACGCCAGCTTGCGACAATGCGCGGAGCAAGTCTGTGAGTGACGCGGCCATCGATCAGCCAGATGGCGGGGGCTGTTTGACGGCTTTCTTCATTGCGACTCGCAACTCATGCGCAGCGTTTACGGAAGCGTCGTTCAAGGCGAGTCGCTCGGCGACCGTGAGACCGCGAAGATAGGCCACGAGGCTCTCGTCGTATGCTGGGCTATTTCTGGGCATCGCAAATCGACACTAGCTCGGTCGGTGTCCGGTTGGCCATGGCTCAAACTTCCGGGGTCAGGTCAAACGAGGAGTCGTAAGTCCGTTTTAGCAATCGAAGCCCCCCGGGTCGAGCTCAGGTTTGGCCCGGGGCTTCTTTGCATCTCGAGCTCAGGTCGGCAAGAAGATCGGCGGCAAGATCGGCAGAGAAGGCCTGCGGTTCCTAAATTTATCAATAGATATGGTGTGTTTCACGGGGTAAGGATCGGCAAAAAACGTCCTCTCCGGAACCCCCACATCGCATTGAGCCGACGACACTCGAATGGCTCGACGACGACGAAAGTCGGCGCAATCTTCAGATCGAAGCTGCGGCTCACGTTCGGGTGCAAGCGAAGGTCGACGCACTTGCCGCCGACGGCTCACTACCTGAACCCGCCTCCGAGGATTTCGTTCGGTGGCTTCACCGCGAATTCTACGACGGTGCTCCCGCCCCGATGCTCCGCGTTCGTGGTGCGAGCCGCGACATCGTCATGACGCCGGGCGAGTGGCGTCATAGCGCAGAGCACGACGTTGCGGTGGGCAGGCATTCTCCCGCCCGCAAGCGCGTACGTCGCGAGCTTCATGACGTACTTCGCGTCGCGCTACCGCCTCGACGGAGTTGGTCAAGGCGCCTCCATGATCGCCATGGCCGTGGCCCATCACCGCTTTAACTTCGTCCATCCTTTCCCCGATGGAAATGGACGCGTCAGCCGCTTGATGAGCCACGCGATGGCGCACAAGGCGGGCATCGGTGCGTACGGCCTATGGTCGATCTCGCGGGGACTCGCGCGTGGCCTCGAGAGTCGGAGCGAGTACAAGCGCATGATGGACGACGCGGACAGTCCGCGTGAAGGTGACCTCGACGGGCGTGGAAATCTTTCACTGCGCGCTTTGCTCTCCTTCGTCGGGTGGTTTCTCGAGGTCTGCCTCGACCAAGTGAAGTTCATGGCTGGGCTCCTCGAGCTCGGAAAACTGCGCGAGCGTTTCGTGCGTCTGGTTGCCGCCACCGACGCTCTCAAGCCGGAAGCGGCTCATCTGCTGCAAGACGCCCTGGTCCGCGGCGAGATCGCCCGCGGCGAGGCAAGTCGGGTGACCGGTCTGCCCGAGCGGACCGCACGCGAAGTGCTTGGAGCTCTAGAAAGGCGAGGCCTCTTGGCCTCCGAGACCCCCAAAGGGCCCGTGTCCCTTCGGTTTCCAACCGATACCCTCGACATCTTGTTTCCGCGACTCTATCCGGAGACGTGACGCGAGAATCGCACGTCAGCCAACTTGTCGTTGCAGGGGAACGTGCGAGGGGCGTCTTTGCGTCTAGACAGGGCCCGGGACACGAGGCGAAGAGATGTCCGTATGAAGCTCTTCGACTCCATCCGTATTGGCGCGCTGCGGGCGCCCAACCGCATCTTCATGGCGCCGCTCACGCGAGGGCGCGCCGGCCGCGACGGTGTGCCGACGGAGATCATGGCCGAGTACTACGCGCAGCGCGCGACGGCAGGTCTCATCATCAGCGAGGCGACTGGTATCTCGCGGGCGGGTCTTGGCTGGCCGTATGCGCCAGGCCTCTGGAACGAGCGGCAAGTGGCAGGTTGGCGGCCCGTGACCGAGGCCGTGCATCGCGCCGGTGGGCGCATCTTCGCCCAGCTCTGGCACATGGGGCGCGTCGTCCACTCGAGCTTCAACGAGGGCAAGAGGCCGGTGTCGGCTTCGGCAACCACGGCGCCAGGCCAAGCGCGTACCTACGAGGGCACGGTACCTCACGTGCAAGCGCGCGAGCTCGCGGTCGCTGAGATCCCTGCCTTGCTCGCGGACTACACCGCTGCAGCGACGAACGCTATAGCGGCAGGGTTCGACGGTGTGCAACTTCACGCGGCCAACGGCTACCTGCTCGACCAATTCTTGCGCAGCAGCGCGAACCATCGCACGGACGCCTATGGCGGTTCCGTGACCAATCGGATGCGCCTGCTGCGCGAGGTCGTGGAAGCGCTGACCAGGGTCGTCCCAGCCGATCGTGTGGCGGTGCGCTTGTCGCCCAACGGGGTAAGCCAAGGTGTCGAAGACAAGGCGCCGCACCAGTTGTTCCACGCGGTCGCCGAAATGCTCGACGGCTGTAACCGTCCGGCCACGGATCCCTGCAATCGGCTAGCGGGATAGGAGATCTTTGCTCGCACTCAAACTTTGGGAAGTGAATGCGAGCACGTTGGTCGGAGCACGAGGCGCGCGGCGCCA
>JALHOP010000010.1:304053-304265 GCA_022842935.1 Myxococcota bacterium | reverse complement strand
CCGGTGGCCGAAGGCGAATGGGCCTCACGGCGAGGTCGCGGCGGAGGTCGCCGCGAAGGGTCCCCAAGACCGCCTCAGCGGTCCGCCGCGAAGCGGCAGTCGGTCATCGGCTCTCGGTCATCGGCAGTCGGTCATCGGCTCTCGGTCATCGGCAGTCGGTCATCGGCTCTCGGTCATCGGCAGTCGGTCATCGGCTCTCGGTCATCGGCAGT
>JALHOP010000010.1:0-304043 GCA_022842935.1 Myxococcota bacterium | reverse complement strand
CGGCAGTCGGTCATCGGCTCTCGGTCATCGGCAGTCGGTCATCGGCTCTCGGTCATCGGCAGTCGGTCATCGGCTCTCGGTCATCGGCAGTCGGTCATCGGCTCTCGGTCATCGGCAGTCGGTCATCGGCTCTCGGTCATCGGCAGTCGGTCATCGGCTGTCGGTCCTCGGTCCTCGGAAACCGGTTTTCTTCATCTTTAGAGCCGGTCAATAGAACGGCAACGCGCTCGCCCGCCCGTCTTCCCGTAAGCGACGCGTGTCCGCCATCACCTTCCCGTCGAAGGTGAATCCCAGATAAAGCAGGGCGCCCCCGGCGAGCGCGCTGGGGGCCCCACCGTAGAGCATGCCCTTACTGTCGATCGAGGCGCCGACGGCGACCAAGGCGATTCCGGTCGCCAGCAAAACCCCCCCGTATGTCCAGCACACGATGCTGCCCAAGCTCGGCCCCTCACGTAGTGTGTAAAACAACGTTTCGTCGTCGCTCTTGGCGTTCACGTTGGCGAGCAAGGGGTCGAGCGATGGACTGACCACCGAGAGTCGTGCGGTTCCGCGCGCGATGCCCTGGAGAGTACAGCCGCTCCCCACATCGATGGGCTCGCCGCAACCAAGCTCCTGGCCGTCACTGGTGATGAGCCGCACCTCGAAGCTTCGAGCTTGCTCCGTCGTGTCGAACCGCAAGGTGAGCCGGGACAGCGTAGCGGCCGGCGCCGGCTGCGGGGCACGCCCCAAAACCTCGGCGACTCCGCGTTTCACCGCGTCCCGGTAGAAGCGCTCGTCCGCTCGGGCCGTCACCTGTGCGCGACGTCGGACCTCTTGGGCGTGGACGTCGATCAGCGTGAGTGCGAGCACCAGCTCGTCCCCTAATTTCCCAGCGGTGCCGGTCATGAGGAGCTCGACGCCCAGTGCCTGGGCGATCGTGCTCGCGCAGCTCACGTCATCGCAACCGGCGGCGTCTTTGGCGCGTTCGAGTCCAAGCAGCGCATCGATATCGGCGGGTCTTACCACCGTGAAGGTCCCCGCGTTTTCGAGCTCGGCGACGACGAGCAGGTCGAGGATCTGCGCGGTCTCGGCGGGAATATTCTTGGCCGCCAAGGGCATGGCGGCGACACGGGGCTGTTCGGGCAAAGCCTGGGGACCGGCGAGGAGCCAAAGGCTTGCGGCCAAGAAGGGCGACATTGGTGGAACTTTACTTGCGCCCACATCGCGCGCAACGGATGATTCGGCAAAATGACTGCAGCCGTCGACCTACAGTCGCATCTCACGCGTCTGGCCGAAGAGCCGTCGGATCCGGAGGCGCTTGCGGCCATCGAGTCGAGCTTCGCTGGCGAGGGACGCTGGGAAGAGCTTCTGCGCATCTACGAGGACAGTGCTCACCGCTTGCATGGCGCCTCGGCCGCGCAGCTCCTGCGCAAGGCCGCCACGATTAGCCTTCGCGAGCTGATCAGCACGCCCCGAGCCGAGGCCTATCTGCAGCGCGCCATTAGCGCGCACCCGACCGATCGCGAGGCCCTCCGCGAGCTACGCACCATCTATCTCGCGCAGGGAGACTACGAGCGCGGCACCGAGATCTACGAACGTGAGCTCGCCGAGGTCGAGGACACGAGTGAACGCGCCAAAGGGCTACTCAACCTCGCCCAAGTGTATATCGAGAGCCTAGGGCGCGTCGAAAAGGCTTTGGCGGCGCTCCGCCAGGCGCAGCGCATCGCCAAAGACAACCCCGAGATTTTCAAGCTCGCCGCGCACATCTACGAGATGCAAGGAAAGGGCGAACAAGCCCTTCAGGCGCTTGTCGACGAGCTGGCCATCAGCGGTGGCACGACGGACGTCGTCGATCGCTTGGCCCTGCTTTGTGAGCGCTTGCTCGACCGTGCAAAGCTTCACGTCGAATTGCGCGCCGCCCTAAGTGAGGCGCTCGACGCGCGCAAGGGTGACGAGGGCGCCCAGCGCGTCATTGCAGAGCTCGATGACATCAAAATCAACTGGCAGGCTCGCGCCCAGATGCTCGAGCAGCGCGCCCAGGAGGTCGGTCTAACCGACAAGGCGGCGGCCGCGGACGTATGGCTCTCGGTCGCCGAGCTGCAGCTCGTCTACGGCGGCGACCACGACGGTGCGCTTGCGTCGATCGACAAGGCGCTTGCCGGCAAAGCCGGTCATCCGCTGGCCTTGAAGCTCCTCGAGGAAGTCTACGGGGCGCAAGACCGCTATGACGACCTCGCGCTCAAGCTCGAGATGATGGCGGCGTACGCGCGTGACCCGCACCTCGGCGTCGAGCTCTACCTGAAAGCCGCGATGCACCACTCGGTGCGCCTCGATAGCCCCGAGACCAGTGCGCGCATCTATGAGCGCGTGCTGCAGCTCGACCCCGGTAGCAAGGTCGCGAGCAACGCACTCTTCGAGTACTACCGCGAGCGGAAAAACTGGGACCGCGCCGTCCATATCCTCGAGAGCTGGAGCGAGCGGGCGGCCACAACCGAAGACCGCGTTGCTGCCCACTACAATCTCGCGCGCATCTTCGAAGATGAGCTGAAGGACAAGCAGAAGGCGCGTCCGCACTACGAAGCGGTTCTCGCGCTCGACCCCGAGAACCAAGCCGCGGCGCGCGCCCTCGAGCAGGTCTACCGCGCCGCCGGCGATCATGCGGCTCTCTCGCGCACCCTCAAAGCCAAGCTTGCGGGCCTCCAGGGCGACGCGCGGCTGCCTGTCGTCACCGAGCTTGGCGAGCTGTATGCCGGCCCGTTGTCGGCTCCCGCCGAAGCCCTCGACGCCCTGGGTGAGGTCTACAAGGCCAAGCCCACCGCCGACATGCGCGAGCGCCTCGAGGAGCTCGCGGCGATGTCCTCGTCGTTCGCGGCCTTGGTGCAGATCCTCGAGGATGCACTCGAGCGCATCGAGACCGATCGGGACAAGATCGACGCCCTGCATTCGCTGGCCGCGCTCTACGAAGGTGCGCGCGACGCTCCGCTCGAGGCGTTGCGCATCCACCGCCGCATTCTCGTGCTCGACGACAAGGACGAGCGTGCGCGTTCGGCCCTCGACCGCTTACTGCATCAAGTCGCCGAGAGCACCGACAAGGTCGCGTTCTATCGCGAGCAGGTCGACCACGCCGTCGACGCCGCCGAACGCATCCGCATCCTGAAGAAGCTCGTCAAGGAGCTGGTCGAGACAGCCAAGGACTACGCGCGTGCTCTCGACACCTACCGCGAGATCTTGAAGCTCGACGCAAACGATCGCGAAGCGGCGGAAGGCGTCCTCGCGATGTACCGCCGCGATAATCGCTGGGCCGAGCTCGCCGAGGCGCTGACGTACAGGCTCGAGCACGACAGCAAGTCGCCCGACCGCATCGGCATCCAGCTCGAGCTCGCCCGGACCCTCGAGCAGCATTTGGCGCAGCTGGATCGCGCTGGGGACTGCTATTGCGAGGTCTTGCGCGAGGTTCCGACCAACGCGGAGGCGATCGCGGGCTCCGAGCGCCTCATTGGTCGCGTCCGCCATCCGCTACGCATGGCGGAAGCCCTGCAGCCCTACTATGTGCAAAGCGGGGCCTGGCGAGAAGCCGCCGAGATGATCGAGATCAGGGCCCGCGAGTCGGACGACGAGGCTGGCCGTGCCGACCTCTTGCGGTCGCTCGCGATCATCTACGAGCAGCGTCTCAAGCGCGACGAAGAGGCCCTGGGAGCCCTCCTGCGCGCTTTCCAGGCCGATCCGAACGACTCCGGCTTGCAGGTCGAGCTCGAGCGGGTGGCCCAGAAAGCAAGTGACTACGAGGGCGTGGTGCGGGTCTACCGGGCAGCCGCCGAAGCCGCCCCCGATGACGCGAAACGTCGCTTGCTCTTGCGCGCCGCTGCCCTGGCGGAAAAAGGTAGCGATGGGACGGGCGCGACCCGGGATTACCTCCGCGTCCTAACGCTTGCCGAGGCTGACAATGCCGGTACACTCGATGGGCTCGGTCGATTGCTTGCGGCGGGCCTTCCGTCCGACGAGCTTCGTGAGTCCGTTGCGCTCGTTGCCGCGGATTTGTCGCCACAACGCGCGCGTTCGTTTTGGCGGACGCTCGGTCGGTTTTTCGGGAAGGTCCAGGAGCGCGGCGCGCAGGGCTTCGAGCCCTCGGTGCCGGTTTCGCAGTTCGCAAAAGAGGCTTGGAAGAACGTGCTGAATATCGACAAGGACGATGCAGAAGCGCTCGAGCAGCTCGATAAGCTCATCGACTCCTCGGCGGATCCCACCGAGCTCGCGAACCACCTCCGCCAGAAGATCCAGAGGAGCGGGGACGAGGCCAGCCTCACGACCCATGGCGTCCAGCTTGCCGACCTTCTGGCCAATCGCCTGAACGACGTGCCTACTGCCATCGCCGAGTTGCTCACCATCAGCGCTATCGCGCCCGGGAGCCGGCCGGTCTGGGCCAAGCTCGCGGAGCTGCAAGCGCGCGCCGGTCAGCCCAACGAGGCTGCGCATTCGATGCAGAGCGAGATCAACTTGCTCCCGGACGGCGACGATCGTCGCAACCGCCAGGTCGCCTACGCCGAGCTGGTCGGCAAACAGCTGCAGGACGTCGAGGGCGCTCTGCACGCCCTTCAAGGCGTGCTCGCCGCCGAGCCTGCGCACGCCGCCGGGACGGCTTTGCTCGAGCAGCTTCACGGCGACGCGGCTGGGGTGTCCGACGTGCGCGAGCGTATCGAACGCATGCTGCTCGCCTCCTACGCCGCGTCTGGCAAGTGGCAAGAGTCGGCCAATATCTTGCGGTACGCCATCGACAATTCGCACGACGCGACGACGCGGGTGCAGCTCACCAAGGAGCTCGCGCAAATCCGCTCGCTGCGCCTCAACGACAACGCAGGGGCCTTTGACGATATCGAGCGCGTCTTCCATGAACAGCCCTCCGACGCCGAGCTGCGCATCGAGATGGAGCGCCTCGCAGAGGCTGGCGGTCTCTGGGAGCAGCTGGTCACTGCCTACAACGGCGCCTTGACCGCCATCACGGACGTCGAACAGCAAAAGCCGCTGCGCCGAAAGCTAGCGCAGGTCCTGGACCAGAAGCTCGGCAGACCCGCCGAGGCCATCGAGCACTACAAGGCCGCCACGGGTGGCCAGCTCCCCGACGATCTGCCGTCGCTCGAAGCGCTCGAGCGGCTCTACCGGACGAACAACGCCTCGGCGGACCTCGCCGAGGTGCTCGACGCCATCTACAAGAAGACACCGCCGGAGAACGTCGCCAAGCGTAAGGCGTTGCTGCTCGAGGTCGCGCAGCTCGCCGAGGGCGTCGGCGACAAGCCACGCGCTCTCGACACGTACAAGCAACTCATCGAGCTCGACCCGAAGAACCTTGCCGCACTTCGGCAGCTCGACACCGTGTTGGGTGAGCTCAATCAGCACGCCGAGCGCGCCGAGATCTTGAACAAGCTCGTCGACCTCAATACCGCGAACCCGCAGCTACTCGACGACTATCTCAAGCTCGCCAACGTGCAGATGCAGCTCGGTAAGCCCGAGGAAGCACTCAAGCAGTACCGCTCGGTTCTCCTCAAGAAGCGCGACCACCAGGCAGCCATCAGTGGTCTCGAGGGCTTGCTCGCGCAAGCGCCGAACAAAACCGAGATCGCGCAGGTGCTCGAGCCCATCTACACAGCCAAGCAAGACCACGCGAAGCTCGCCTGGGTGCTCGAGCAGCGCCTCGAGGGCACCGCCGAGCTTACGCAGCGCAAGGGGCTGCTACGGCGTATCGGCGACATCTACGAAAATCGCCTGCAGCAGAAGGACAAGGCTTTCGGCATGGCGCGGCGCTCACTGGGTGAAGACCCAGCGGACATGGGCGTGCGTATGTGGATCGAGAAGCTCGCAGGTGAGACCGGCGCGCTTGGAGCGCTAGCTGACGCCTACGTCGAGGAGGCCGAGAAGGCCGACGCGGCGCTGAAGCTGCAATTCCACCGACGCGCCGCGGCCATCTATCACGAGAAGCTCAACGACCATCCGGCGGCGGTGGTCGAGTACCAGGCGATTCTCACGCTCGAGGCCCGTGACGAAAAAGCGCTCACCGGTCTCGAGGCGATCTTCCGCTCCACCGAGTCGTACAGCGACCTCGTGGAGCTGTTGCGTAGGCGTTTGGCGCTGACCGCGGGCATCGAGCGCAAGCGCGAGTACATGAACGAGATCGCGACCCTCCAGAGCGACAAGCTCATGGACTTTGCGGCGGCCGTCGAGACCTACCGGCAAATCATCGAGGTCACACCCGAGGACCAAGCCGCCCTCGGCAAAATCGAATCGCTCCTCGGCCAGCTTTCGCGCTGGGAAGAGCTCGCCGCGTTTTACGACAGCCAGGTCAAACGTCTCGCCGACAAGCGTGGTCGTGACGTCACGGCGCGCCGGCTCGACCTTACATTCCGTCGCGGTCGCGTCGCGGAAGAACACTTCGCCGACCGCGAGGGCGCGGCCGAGATCTTCGGCACCATCCTGCAGGAGGATCCAGCGCACGCGCAGACCATCGCGTACCTAGAAGACCGTGCCAAAGGCGGCGGCTTCGAGGCGATGGCGCTGCTCGAGCGGGTCTACAAAGGGCAGGGCAAGTGGCGTGAGTATGTCGAGCTGCTCGAGAAGAAGCTCGCAGCGGTCTCCGGCCACGAGCCGCGGCGGGAGATCTTCGTCGAGCTCGCCTCGACCTACGACCGCGAGCTCAACGCCGGTGACATGGCGTTCTTGGCGCTGACCCGCGCCTACAACGAAGACCGCACCAACTTGGAAGTCCTCGGCTTGCTCGAGAAGCAGTCCGAGAAACACGGCAACTGGGACGAGCTTGTCGAAGTCGTGGGCGTCGATATCGATGCGCTACCCGACTTCAACACCCGCCAGGCCTTGCTGCGTAAGCTGGGCGACATCGTCGGCATCAAGCTCAACGACGTCGAAGGCGCGATGGTCTATCTGCAGCAGGCGCTGCAATACGACCCAGCCGACCGCGAAGCCATGGCGCAGCTCGACGCGCTGCTCGAGCGACATCAGAAGTGGGCTGCTCTAGCGGACCTGCTCGAACGTCGTGTCGAGCTGGCGACAGACCCGCGCATCAAGAGCCAGCTGCTCGAGCGACTCGCCACCGTCTGGGGCGAGAGGTTGCACGACGCCGAGGCCGCGCTGCGCTGTCACAAGCAGATCCTCGAGATCGATCCCGACCATCCGCTGACGTTGAAGTCCATGGAGAAGCTCTACCGCGAGCTCCAGGACTGGGACTCCCTCGCCAAGAACCTGCTGCGGCAGGCCGACGTGCTGAAGGACAAGAGCGACCAAATCAGAATTCACGCCGCAGCTGGCTCGCTCTTCGCCGAGGAGCTCGGCGACATGAGCATGGCCATCGAGCACTGGCTCAAGGTGGCCGAGCTGGACCCGGCGCACGCCGAGGCCAACACCGCGCTGGTCGTCCTGCTCACCTCCGAGGAGCGATGGGAAGAGCTCGCGACGGTCTATCGCAATCAGCTGGCGCACACCCGCTACATCAACGCCAAAGCGGACATCAACCGCCGTCTGGGTGTCATCCTCGGCGAGAAGCTCGGTCGTAGCGAAGACGCGCTGGCCTCGTGGCTCGAGGTTTTGCAAACAGACCCGAAGAACGTCGACGCCCTGCGCGCCTTGCTGGGCCTCTACACCGAGCGCGCGATGTGGGAGCAGTTCGTCGACTCGGCTCGTCGCCTCATCCCGCTGGTCTCGCCCGAAGAGGCGAAAGAAGTTCGCTTCTTGCTCGCCAAGGCCCTGGGCGAGAACCTCGGCAAGCGCGAGGAAGCCATCAAGCTTGCGCGTGAAGTCCGCGCGACCGAGCCTCACACCGCCGACTCGCTCGCCAAGCTTGCCGACATGCTCAAGAACATCGAGGCGTGGGACGAAGCGGTCATCGCGCTCGAGAAATCGGGCGGCTTGACTGCTGAGCCTGGTCAGAAGGTCGCCCGCTTCTATGAGGCGGCGCAGATTCACCGCGACCGCCTCAGTAAGCCGAACGACGCGCGTGGCGCTTACGAGGCCATCCGCGAGGTGCAGCCCGACGACGAAGAAGCGTACACCGCTTTGGCGCACATCTATCGCGACACCAACGAGTGGCGCCGCCTGGTGGCTCTCAACGAAGACTACGTGCCACACGCGGGGGTCGCCTCGCGCCTGACCATCCTCACGGAGATTCGCGACGTTCAGGACGAGAAGCTCGGCGAAAAAGAGCTAGGCTTCATCGCGGCGTGCCGTGTCTACAAGGAGAACCCGCAAGATCTCACCGCGGCTCAGGTGCTCGAACGCATCGGTCTAGAGACCGGTGGCGCCGAGGAGCTCGCGGCCGTCCTCGAAGACGAGCTCGAGAACATCCACGACACGCAGGTGAAGGTCGCCTCGTTGCGGCGGCTCGCCCGCTTGTACGCCGAAGAGCTCAAGGACGTTCATCAGGCGGAGACAGCGCTCGGCAAGATACTCGAGCTCGAGCCCGCCGACGTCGAAGCCATCGACATGATGGCGGCCTTGGGCGCTCGCGAAGAACGCTTCGACAAACAGATCCAAGCCCTGGAGCGTAAGCTCTCGGCGGTTGGTGAGGACACCATCCGTAAGGCCATCCTCTTCGACATCGCGCGCATCTGGGAAGATCGCATTGGTGATGTCGACGAGGCCATCGTTGCGCTCGGGCGCGTGCTCGAGATCGACGGTGCAGACATCAACGCGCTGGACGGCCTAGCGCGCTTGTTCGCGGGCGAGTCACGCTGGGGTGAGCTTGCGCACACGCTTACCCGCAAGGTGGAGCTCGCGCACGATCCCAAGCAGGGTGTGGACCTGCGACTTCAGGTTGCGGCGCTCTGCGAAGGAGAGCTTGCCGACAACGAAGCAGCCATCGAGTGGTACCGCGGCGTCCTCGAGTTCGATCCGGGTAACGCCGTGGCCCTGGCGTCCCTCGAGCGGCAGTACACTGGCCTCGAGCGCTGGAGCGAGCTCATCCAGGTCTTCGAGGTGCAGATCGCCCAGGCGACCGGCAACGAAGAGAAGATCCGCATCCTGTCGAAGGAAGCGCAAATCTACGAGGAGCACTTCTCCTCGCAGAAAGATGCAGCCGCGGCTTACGAACGCGTGCTCGCGCTCGACGCCACGCAGATGGTCGCGGTCAAGCAGCTCGAGCGCCTGTTACGCGTCCTCGCGGAGTGGCCCCGCCTCATCGAGCTGCTCACGCACCACATCACGCTCATTCAGGACAAGGACGAGATCACCGAACTCTATTTGCAGATCGGTGACATCTACTACCGCGAGCTAACGCGCGTCGACAAAGCAGAAGAGGCGTACACCACCGCGCGCTCGTTCAACGAGAACAACGCGGCCGCGCTGCATGCCTTAGGGCAGCTCTACGAACGCTCGGGCAACTGGTTCCAGGCGCTCGAGATGTTGTCACGCGAAGCCGAGGCGTTGGGCCAGGACCCGAAGGGTCTCGGGGTGCTCATGCGTGTGGGCAAGATCAACGAGGACATGCTCATGGACTTGGCTGCCGCCAAGACCGCCTATGCGCGCGCCCTCGAGATCGAGCCAAACTACGGGCCAGCCCTGCAGGCGATGAAGAACCTCGCCAAGCAGTCGGCTGATTGGGACACCTACGCCGAGCACGTCATCGCGGAGGCCGAGAGCACCGAAGACATCGAGGAGAAGACAGACCTCTTCTTCGAGGCTGCGCAGTTTTTCCAGAACATCCGCCAAGACGAACAGTCGGCGATTCGGTTCTACAACCGTGCGCTAGAGCTTACGCCGAACCACCTCGAGACTGCGAAGTCCTTGGGGGAGATCTACTTCCGCAATGAAGATTGGCAGCGCGCCGACGAGCTGCACAAGATCGTCGTCGAGCAGATCGACCGCGCCAAGGATGCGAAAGACTACTGCCAGAAGAACTACCGCCTGGCCTATATCTCCGAGAAGCTGGGCGACCGAGACCGCGCGCTCAACTACTATCGCGTCGCCTTCGAGGCGGATGCGACCTACCTGCCGGCTCTCGAAGGGCTCGGGCAGGCGTTGCTCACCGCCGAGAGCTGGGAAGAAGCGCAGAAGGTCTTCCAAACCATCCTCATCCATCACCGCGACGCGCTGACTGAGAGTGAGGTCGTCGACGTGCAGTGGCAGCTGGGCGACATCTCCATGAAGATGAACCAGCCCGACCGCGCCTATAAGCAGTTCGAGAAGGCGCTCGAGATCGATCCGGACCACGGCCCGTCTCTGCGCGCGCTCGCCGGCCTCGACGAGATGATGGAGAACTGGAACGGCACTTACGAGCGTCTCTCACGGCTCGCTGATGCCCTCACCGGTCAAGAGCGCTCCGACGTCCTCATGCGCTTGTCCGTCATCGCGCGCGACAAGCTGGCGGACGGCTCGCGCTCCATCGAAGCGCTCGAGCGCGCTCGCCGGAGCGGCTCTGCGTCGCTCGACGTGCTCGAGCGTCTGGCGCAGCAATACATGGAGACGCGCCAGTCGCCGCAAGCCGTCGAGGTGCTCACGCAGGCGGTCGGTATGGCCGGCGACCCCCGCAAGCTCTCCGAGCTCAACTTCTTGCTGGCGACCGTGCTCGAGCGGGACGTCAAGGACGACAGCGGCGCGGTCAAGCACTACAACAAGGCGCTCGACGCCATGCCTACGAACATCAAGGCGTTCGAGGCCATCGAGCGCATCCTCACTGGCCAGCGCGCGTGGGACAAGCTCGAAGGCAACTACCGCGCGATGATCGGCCGAGCCAAAGATCTCGCGCCGCAGGTGCGCATCGTCTTGTGGCGCAACCTCGCCGAGCTCTATCGGCGCGTGCTCAAGCAGCTCGACAACGCCATCATGGCGTACGAGGTCATCCGCAAGCTCGAGCCGGGCAAGCTCACCGACACGCAGATCCTCGCCGATCTGTACGCGGAGAAGCCCGAGCAGCGGAAGAAAGCCATCGACATGATGCACGAGCTCATCACCGAGCTCGACAATCCGGTGCAGCCGGTCAAGAAACTTCGCCAGCTCTATCACGTCGGTCAGCAGTTCGATCAGGTGTACGCTTTAGCGTCCGCTCTCGTCTGCTTGAACGAGGCTGACGAGGAAGAGAAGAAGGTCTTCACCTACTTGCAGCAGGGCATTCCGGCGCTCGCCTCGCAGTCGCTCAACGACGATCAGTGGCCGATGCTGCTCCACGAGGGCCTCAACGGGCCCGTTGGTCACCTCGCCGCGAACTTGTATCGCGCCGCTCCCGATTTCTGCACGGTTGCCGCGAAGGACTTGAATCTCAAGAAGAAGGACTTCATCGACGTTCGCACCAACGAGCTCTACCTCGCGACGCGCATGCGCTACGTCGGCAAGCTCCTGAACGTCCAGGGCGTCGACCTCTACAAGAAGTCGGGCTCGATGGAGCCTCTCGCGATCGTTCCGGCGCAGCCGCCTGCGCTCGCGGCCGGCGAAGCCAACGACATCTTCCGTGAGACCGACCAGCGCATGTTGCTCTTCCAGGTTGGACGCAACATGAGCTACGCGCGCCCCGAGCTCTTCCTCGGCCGGGTGCACGCCGGCGACGAGCTGCGCGACGTCCTGTTCGGCCTTTGCTTGGTCTACAACCGCCAGCTTACCCACAGCGGTAACCCACGTGAGGTCGATCGCTGGGCCCAGCACTTCGAGCGCATGCCACCGCAGGCCTTGAAGCGCTTGCAAGAGCCCGCCAAGAACGCCTACCCGTTGCTCGGCAAGGGCGACGCTCTGAAGGTCTACCAGGCTGCGGTCGAGACGACAGCGGCGCGCGCGGGGCTCATTGCCTGCGGCGACCTCGCGGCTGCCATCCGTGGCATCACGAAGACCGGAGAGACGGGTGCGGGCTCGGTGAAGCAGCGCATCAAGGACCTCGTGCTATTCGCGGTGTCGCGCGAGTACTTCCAGCTCCGCCAGATGTCGGGCGGGGCCCTGGTGGTCGGTAAAGCCGGCTGAGGGCGCCGCGGTTCAGGTCTGCTGATAGACGGCACGCACGCCGGAGAAGTCTCCGGCTGCGAGTGCGTCGGCGCGGATGATGAAGTAGACGACGCCCTCGGTGAGCCGCACCTGTGTGAGGTCGGCGAGATCGATCTGAAGCAGCACCCGCCAGGCGAGTCCGTCCGAGGCGATGCGCTCGCGAAATGCAGGGTCGGACCAGCCGGGGTTGGTCCATCGCGTCGCGTCGTCTTGCAGCACGCCGTGCACCCGCGGGTCGCGTTGCACACACACCGGCGGGCCGAGCATCCGATGCAGGCGTGCGCCACCGTCCGGGCCCTCGAAGAGACCGCCACCCCAGTCGGCGAAGGCGCCGTACGCTTCGGAGAAGTCATCGTCGTCGGCACGCGCGAGGAGCGCAGGATGGCGCCGTGCATCGAAGCTCATGAAGTCCGGCAAGACGAGCGAACGCTCGGGGGCAAGCGCGCGCGTGGGGTGGATACATCGCGGCGCGTCGTATTCGTTCGGGTCGAGCTTGGCCGCGACCATCGCGGCGCGCCAGGCGTCGCGTTCCTGTTCCTCGATGGCAAGGAGCGCCTTGGGGGGCGTGCAGGCGACGAGCTTCGCGGCCGGCGTGACGTCGTGGAGAACGAGCGCCGACACGTCGTCGTCACCCCAGGGTCCACACCATATGTCATAGAAGAAGAGCAGTCTGCCGCGCTCGGGGAGGTCACGCGCGACATCGGGTGCGGCACGGCGAACCTCCGCGCAGTCGATCTGCGCAAAGAAAGGGAAGGGGACATCGTCTCGCCCGTAGGTTGCGATGTGCTCGGCGTGGCTACTGCCACCCCGCCGTACGACGTCATCGAGGTTTTCGAGAGCCTTGCGCATGGGCCAGGCCACTCCGCGCGCGAGCTCGGGGCAGCCGCCGAGCTTCGAGCCTCCAGGGCGATCCGTTCCGTCACTGAAGCACACAGCCGGCGCAAGAGCCGCCATCGCGAGCGCCACGTCCGACGCGTCCATCGAGTCTTCTAAAGCAGAGCGTGCTTCGGATTCGGTAGCGAACATCGTCGCAAGTTACCGCGCCGCGCTCCCCCCCCACAAATCTCCACTGCCGTACCGCCATGCCACGATAGGCTCGAGGCCCTTGCCTGGGTTGTTCCCAGCCGCCGATGCCTTTGCTAAGGGGAGCGCATGAAAAATTCACTCATGCTCTCCGCGCTCGCGCTTTGTGCCGCCTGCGCCACGACCGCGCCTTCGGTAACAACCGCTAAAATGGACAGCGCCCTCGCAGGTGCGCATCGTAGCGACGAGGAACGTGCGCGCGACGCGTTTCGTCATCCACGCGAGACGCTCGCGTTTTTCGGGCTCCGCGACGACATGACCGTGGTCGAGTTGATGCCCGGCCGTGGCTGGTACACGGCCATCCTCGCGCCCGTGCTGGCCGAAAAGGGTCAGCTGGTGCTGCCGATCGCTGATCCGAATGGTCCAGAAGACGGCCCGGGCGTGAAGTACGCCAAAGCGCTCACTGAGCGCATGGCGACCGCGCCCGACAAGTTCGTCAAGGCCCAGACCCGTATTCAGCCGCTCGATGCATGGGACCTGGGACCGGCTGGTAGCGCCGACATGGTCGTCACCTTCCGCAGTCTCCACAACCTCAAGCCCGCCGAAATGGAGCAGCTGCTCGAGGCGGTCCATAACGTCCTCAAGCCAGGCGGCGTCTTCGGGGTTGTCGACCACCGGGCGAATCCTGGCGCCGACCCAGCCAAGGGCGGCGATACGGGCTACGTGCCCGAGGCATGGGTCATCAGCACCGTGGAGGCCAAGGGCTTCGCCCTCGACGCGAAGAGCGAGATCAACGCCAACCCGAAGGATACCAAAGACTACCCCGAAGGTGTCTGGGCGCTGCCTCCGACATTCGCGCTCAAAGACCAGGACCGCGAGAAGTACGCCGCCATCGGTGAGAGTGACCGCATGACGCTGCGCTTCGTGCGCAAGTAGTTAAGGGCGGTAGGCGCGCAGCCACGCTTCACAACGCGGCGCGGCACCCGGTCGCAGCCCAATGGCACTCGCGAGGGCTTCGATGTCGGCGACCTCGTCGACGTCGAAGCTTTCGGGGAGCAAACGTACAGCAAGGCCTAGAGCTTGGCAGCGCTCGAGGGTCTCGGCGCTCACGCGGTCGCTGCTCCAGGGCATGTCGACGAGAAGGCGTGGAATGGGGCGTCGCATGCCGATGGCCCAGTAGCCGCCATCGCGGCTCGGGCCAACGACGACGTCATGATCTGCGTCCGCTAAAGCGACTTGCAGAGCATCGATAGGAACCAGCGGCGCGTCGCTTCCAACGCAAACGACGGTGCCACCGTTCCCCAAGGACGCGAATGCATCGCTCAGGCGGGCCGTCAGGTCTCCCGTGTGTTGTGGCACCACATCCCACCCAGCGGGCGCGAGCCCCCGCAAGGCAGCTACACCGTCGTGCTCGGGCGCCGCGAGCAACACTTTTCGTGCGTTCGTGATGGAAGACATACGCTCGAGCGTGTCCGACAGCATCGCCGCGTAAAGCTCGGCGGCAGGATGGTCACCGATCGTCGCAGCAAGCCTTGTCTTGCAGCGACCCGGGAGGGGTGCCCGCGCGAAGACGCATAGAACTGGGTCGCCCATGTCAGGCGGCGAGCTCGTCGACGATGGTGTTCTTCAGGTGCCCAACGCCGTCGATGATCACCTCGATGATGTCGCCCGGCTTCATGAAGACCGGTGGTGTGCGTTTGGCTCCGACGCCCGCGGGCGTGCCCGTCGCGATGACGTCGCCTGGCACCAGACGGGTGAAGCTAGTGACGTACGCCACGATTTCGGGCACCGAGAAGATCATCTGACCGAGCGTTGCCGCCTGCATGACCTGTCCGTTCAAGCGGGTCGTGAGAGATCGCCCGCCGAAGTCGGGCACCTCATCGGGCGTGACCAGCTGGGGCCCCAGCGCGCCAGTCGAGAAAAAGTTCTTTCCCGGGACGAACTGGCTGGTGTGGCGCTGCCAATCACGGAGCGTTGCGTCGTTGAAGCAGGTGAAGCCCGCGACATGGCCCATGGCATGGTCGACCTTGACCGCTTTTGCCTCGCGGCCGATGACGAACGCGAGCTCGCCCTCGAAGTCGAGCGATGTCGACACCCGCGGCCGCACGATGCTGCCGTTGTGACCCACCAGAGTATCGGCGAAGCGCGTGAAGAGAGTGGGGTAGCTTGCGGTCTCGCGGCCCATCTCCTGCCGATGTTCGTCGTAGTTCACGCCGACGCAGATGATCTTGGCCGGCTTGGGTATGACCGGCAGAAGCTGCACCTCGTCGAGTCGGTAGTCGGCCTCCCATGCTGCGTTGACCGCGGGAGCGACGTCGAGAGCCCGGGCTTCGAGAAACGTGCCGAGGTCTGGGACAATGCGACTGAAGCGTGCGCCAAGGTCGACGATGCCTGCTCCGGTAACCACCCCGAAGCTGGGGCGTCCTTGGACGGTGAACGAAACGAAGCGCATGGGCGCTAAACCTAGGCCTTTTCGCAGTGAAAACAAAGACCTGTGCTCATGGTCCGCCCCAATCGACCGCAGCGCGAATTGACACACCGCGCTTGGCACGGGTTGCCCAAACGCGTCCGGCCGGGTAATTTGCGCAGTATTCTCGTGTGGGTTACGCTTACCTCGCGAGTCTGTTTCCCCGCGCGGTGTCCCCTGCGGGGAGTCAAGCCTTTCGTATTCTCAAGCTTCGGAGCCGCCCAGTATGCGGTTTGCCTGCGACAGTTGTGGCGCCCAGTACATGATCGCTGACGAAAAGGTCGGCGCTCGTGGCGTCAAAGTTAAGTGCAAGAAGTGCGGCAACATGATTGTCGTCAAGCCCGCTCCTGAAGCTGCGGCATCGTCTTCGCCGGCCATGGCGGACGCTGGATTGAGTGCGAGCGCGGGCGTCGCGTCGAGCGGCATGAGCTCGATGAGCGCCTCCGGCATGGGGGGCTCGTTCGGCGACACCCAGACCAGCAGTCCAGCGCCTCAAGGCGACCTCGGCGGTGCGTTCAACTCTATGTTTGGCGGCGAGCAGGGCGAGGCTTCCGCGCCCCAAAATGAGGGCACGAACGGTTCGTACAGCAACGGCAATCACGCAAGTGAAGGTGGCGGGGACAGCGGTGCCTTCGGTTTTCAGAGCTCGTTTGGAGGACACGGCGGCGATACCGACATGGCGCTCGGCCAGCTCGAGCAGCAGCAGGCGCCGGTCTCGAGCGATCGCGGCGGCGAACGCGTATGGTACGTGGCCATCGAAGACGCACAGGTTGGTCCCGTGAACCTCGCCGAGGTCGAAGAACGGTGGGACAACAAAGAGATCGACGAAGACACGCTCGTGTGGAAGGCCGGTATGGCGGACTGGATTCCGCTGGTCGATGTGCCTGAGCTCGCCTACCTCATTACCGAGCGACCGCAAGTGCAGCGCAGCATGGCGCGGAGCGGGGCAACCGCCGCGGCCGGTTCGGCGATGGGCATGCAGGCCTACGCGCCGCAAGAAATGGCCGATGAGCCGTCGTGGCGTCCATCTGCCGCGAGCGCCTTGTCGTCGCTCGTGCAAGAAGAGCTGGTCGCCAAGAAGCCTGATGCTCCAGAACCGGCGTCGGCCCCGAAGGGCATGGAGGGGCTCGGGCTCAACATCGGCGCCAATGACATCTTCGGGTCCGGCAACACCGGCGGTGGCACGCCTATCACGATGGGGCAGGCGGCTACGTCCACCCCCACTCCCGCAAGCGACAGCTTCTCGTCGAGCGGTAGTCCTGCCTGGTCTGTGCCGAGCGCCCGCCGCAGCAGCGGCAGCGGCCTGGGAACCAAAATCGTCGTTGGCCTGCTCGTCGTCGCCGTCTTGGGTCTCGGTGGCTTCATGGTCTGGCAGATGCAGCATCAACAGCCGCAGGTCATCGTCCAGCAGGTGCCGGTGCCCGCGCCGACGCCCACGCCACCCCCGGCCCCAGTCGATCCGACCGCGCCTCCAGTCGCGCCTCCCATGCCACCGCCGGTCGCCAAGAACGACCCGCCAGCGAAGGCGAAAGCGGCCCACAACGATCCTGACCGTGACAGAGGCGACCGCACGCCAGAGAAGGCGAAGACCAAGGCCCCCAAGCCGAGCGACGATCCGCTCGAGCAGATCGAACAAGGTCAGAAGCAGCAACAGCAGCAGGCCTCGGTCAAGGAAGCGCTATCGAAGGAAGACATCATCGATGGCGTCAAGGCCAACGGCTCGAAGCTGGGCCCGTGTGTCACCGCCGCCCGCTCGAAGGAAGAGATTCAGCCGGGGCGTGTCCAGTTCGTCCTCGACTGGACCATCAACCCGAACGGCTCGGTGACGGCCGCGCGTCTGAAGGGACCGCAAGAGGTGATGAATACCTCCTTGCCGTCCTGCTTCGCGCGCGTCATGGGGTCCTGGAAGTTCGCGGCGTCGAAGAGCGGCGCCCCGATCACCAACTTCCCGCTGCCTATCACTGTGCGCTAGTCTCGCCCGGTGCCTGACGCGCTAGTTGGTAAATCGGTTCCGCGAAAAGAGGGCCCGGACAAGGTTACCGGACGGGCTCGCTATATCGACGACATGCGCATGCCCGATGCGCTGTATGGCGTGACCGTGCGCAGTCCGGTCGCGCGAGGTCGCCTGCGCGGGGTTAGCTTTGCCGATGGCGTTCCCTGGAACGAGATCATCGTGGTCTCTGCCGCCGACATCCCAGCGGAGCGCAACCACGTCGCGTTGCTCACCAACGACCAGCCTTTCCTGGCGGCGACCGAGCTCCGGCATGCCGAAGAGCCGGTCCTGTTGCTCGCGCATGCCGACCGTCATCTCCTCGAGCGCGCGCGCAACGCCGTTCGCTTCGATATCGAGAAGCTCCCGGCCCTCTTCGACATCGACAAGTCGCTCGCCAAAGACCCCGTGATCTGGGGCGAAGACAACATCTTCAAGGAATACAACCTCACCAAAGGTGATGTCGACGCCGTGTTCGCGCGAGCGGACATCATCGTCGTCGAAGGCGAATACTCGACCGGCGCGCAAGAGCAGCTCTACATCGAGAACAACGGCGTCATTGCCGTCGCTGACGAGAATTCGGTGACGGTCTGGGGCTCGCTGCAGTGTCCGTATTACGTGCACAAGGCGCTGCTCGGCCTGTTTGGTCTTCCGGCCGACAAGATCAGGGTCGTGCAGACGGAGACGGGCGGCGGCTTCGGCGGCAAAGAAGAGTATCCGTCGCTCATCGCCGGACACGCCGCGCTGCTCGCCCGCAAAGCCGGCAAGCCGGTCAAGATGATCTACGACCGTGCCGAGGACATGGTAGCCACCACCAAGCGCCATCCCTCGCGTACCAAGCACCGCACCGCCGTCACCAAAGACGGCACGATCGTGGCAATGGACATCGACTTCGTCATCGACGGCGGTGCCTACAACACGTTGTCACCAGTCGTTCTCTCGCGCGGCACGATCCACGCCGCGGGCCCCTACTCGATCGACAACGTGCGTATCCGCGCGCGTGCCGTCGCCACTAGCCATCCGCCACACGGCGCCTTTCGCGGCTTCGGCGCGCCTCAGAGCATCTTCGGACTCGAGCGGCACATGAATAAGGTCGCGCGTGCCGTTGGGCTCACCCCGGAAGCGCTCCGCCTCAAGAACTTCATCAAGCAGGGCGACACCACGGCGACACACCAGCTCATCAAAGAGCCTGTCGATATGCCGAGCATTCTCCGACGCGCGCTCGCTGAAGCGGACTACGACGCGAAGCGCGAACGGTTTGCGCGCGAAAACCCCGGTCGCAGCGTCAAACGTGGCATCGGCTTCGCGAGCTTCATGCACGGCTCGGGCTTCACCGGGTCGGGTGAGAAGTACCTAGCGTCGGTGGTCGGAGCCACCGGCACCGCTGAGGGCAAGGTCAGGGTTCTCGCCGCGAGCACCGAGATAGGACAGGGTACCAACACCATCTTCACGCAGATCGCGGCTCAGGCGCTCGGTCTCGATTGGGATGACGTCGAGGTCGCACAGCCCGATACGTCTGTTGTTCCCAATAGCGGACCAACTGTCGCGTCACGTACTACCATGGTGGTTGGGAAGCTGGTCGAGCAAGCGGCGCTCGGCATCAAACAGATCTTGGTGCAGGCCGGTCTGCTCAGCGAGCCCTACACCCCCCAGCAGTTTAGGGCGGCTGTGAAGAAGTACATCGCGACCGTCGGGTCTCTGCGGTCGATGGCGCAATACAGCCCGCCCGACGGCATCGCATGGGACGATCAGAGCTACCGAGGCGACGCCTACGGAACGTACGCGTGGGCGGTCTATGTCGCGACGGTCGCGTTGGACACCGTCACCTACGAAGCGCGCGTCGAAGACTTCGTGGCACTTCAAGAGGTCGGCCGCGTGATTCATCCGGTGCTAGCTGCCGGCCAGATCGAAGGTGGCGTCGCACAAGGCATTGGCTTTGCCCTCTACGAAAACGTGGTTTGGCGGGAAGGTCGCATGGCCAATGGCCAGTTCACCAACTACATCGTGCCCACTAGCGTCGATGTGCCGGCCATCCGGGTGTTCTTCGACGAGGTTCCGTATCCACACGGACCCAGCGGCGCAAAGGGCATCGGCGAGCTCCCTATGGACGGTCCGGCGCCAGCGATCGTCAACGCCATTGAGGAGGCTCTCGGTGCCCCGCACCCGGCCTTACACCATGTGCCGCTGATGCCTGAGCAGCTCATGGACGCGGTGGACGACCTGTTGTCGGCCCGAAGGAAGAGCGCATGAAAAGCCAAGTCCGCTGCAGCGTCAACGGAGCGGCCTGTTCGTTCGAAGTGCCCCCAATGGCGCGCCTACTCGACGTCTTGCGCGAGGAAGCAAACCTAACCGGCACCAAGGAGGGTTGCGGAGAAGGTGAATGCGGCGCCTGCACCGTCATCATGGACGGCCGCATCGTCAACAGCTGCTTGGTGCCCGCCTTGCAAGCCGACGGCTCCACCATCACCACGATCGAAGGCATCGCCAAGGGCAACGTGCTGCACGCCGTGCAGGCCGCATTCATCAGCCATGGCGGCGCTCAGTGCGGCATGTGCACGCCAGGCATGGTCATCGCTGCGGTCGATTTGCTCACGCGGGTCGTAAACCCCGATGAGAACCAGATCCGTGAGGGGCTCGCCGGGAACATCTGCCGATGCACCGGGTACACCAAGATCTTCGACGCCGTGCGTGAAGCGGCCCGCTTACTTGCGAGTACGCCTTGAGAGGCGACGCCCATGCTCACACGCTGGTCGCTCCAGCGGACTTGGACAGTGCCTTGGCGCTCCTCGCCGACAACAAGGGTCATCGCGTGCTTGCTGGTGGCACCGACGTCATGGTGGCATTCGAGCGTGGACTCTTGCGAGACGCGCGCCTCATTAGCATCTGGCAGCTCGATGAGCTGCGCGGCATCGCGACCGTTGGGCGTCACCTGACGATAGGGGCGCTCACCACCTACACCGATCTCATCGAGTCGTCGCTGGTTGCCGAACACGCACCGACACTCGCCGCCGCGGCGCGTGATACGGCGGCGGTCGCCATTCGCAATCGCGGCACGATCGGGGGCAATATCGCCAATGCCTCGCCCGCCGCCGACCTGCCTCCGGCGCTGCTCGTGCATGATTGCGAGGTCGAGCTACGCTCGGCGTCTGGTGCTCGTTGGGTCGACTACGCCGGCTTCCATACCGGCTACAAGACGACGGTGATGCGGCCCGACGAGCTGATCGTGCGGGTGCGTGTGCCGCTCGTCGACGCGCCGATGCGCCACTTCTATCGCAAGGTGGGTACGCGCAGGGCGCAGGCTATTTCGAAGGTATGCATTAGCGCCTCAGTGCGTCGCGGCCACGATGTTCGCATCGCTTTTGGTAGCGTAGCTCCGACAGTGGTGCGCGCTCGGATCGTAGAGCGAGAGCTCGCGTCCGCGCTGGCCGCGGGTCTGCTTAGCACCGAGGCGGTTTCGCGGATCGTCGCGCTCGGTGTCGCCGAGGCTCGACCGATTGACGATATTCGCTCGACGGCTGAGTATCGGGGCCGCGTCACGCGCAATTTGCTGCGCGAGTGCCTCATGAGCTTTGTCGCGTGAGCGACGGGAGCTGGGACTGGGCCAGTGCCGTGCAGACGGCGATGGCTGCGGGTCGACCTGTCGCGCTCGTCACCGTTGTGCGCTGCGAGGGCTCTACGCCACGCGCCGTTGGCGCCAAGATGTTGGTCGACGTCAACGGGCTCTTCGCGGGTAGCATCGGTGGCGGTGCACTGGAAGAACGCGCCATCGCCGAGGCCAAGGCGTGCCTTGCGAGCGGGCAGAGCAAGCTCGTCCATGTGGCTCTCGGGCCCGAGCTTGGACAGTGCTGTGGTGGCGCGGTCGATGTGTTTTGCGAAACCGTAGGCGGAGGCCCCGAGCTCTACATCTTCGGCGCTGGCCACGTGGCGCGCCACGTGGTGGCTGTGCTCGAGGGGACTCCGTTTCGACTGCACTTGGTCGACGAACGTGACGATTGGCTCAACGCGCAGGAGGTGAGCGCCCGCGTGGCGCGACATGTCTCCTGGGAAGACGTCGCCAGTATGACCGCCTGGTCGGACCAGACCAGCTATGTGGCGGTGATGACCCACAGTCATCAGCTCGACGAGGACATCGTGCGCGCCCTCATCGACAAGCCAGTCCGCTATCTCGGGCTCATTGGCAGCGCGACCAAGTGGGCTCGCATCAAGAAGCGCCTCCTCGCCCGCGGCGCCGACGTTGCTGCCGCCGAGCGTGTACGGTGCCCCATCGGCGTCGACATCGGTGGCAAGTCACCCCGCGAGGTGGCCATCAGCGTGGCCGCCGAGCTCGTCGCCTTGGCGAACCGCAAGTGATTGCCGCTGTCGTTCTCGCGGGTGGCGAGGGGCGTCGTATGGGGAGACCAAAGGGTCTCGTCACGGTGGCGGGTGAGCCGTTGGTGTTGCTCCAGTTGGCGCGGCTACGCGCTGCCATGGTGCGCGACGTACGCATCGTCGTCGGCAAGAATCGGCCAGCCTACATCGAGGCGATGCCGGAGCTGGCTCCGTGTCTAGTCGACGATCCGCGCTGCGCCTACGGCCCCTTTGGCTCCTTGTGTGCTGGTATCGCGGCGCTCGAGCCGTATGTCTGGGAGCAGCTCTTGGTGCTGCCCGTCGACGTGCCCTGTTGTCAACCGCCGGTTATTGGCCTGCTGCGCGCTGTCTCCGCTGAAGCGGCCACGCCGCGATATGGCGGATATGGTGGCCATCCAGTGCTGTTGTCACGCACGCTCGCCAAGGCACTTCTCCTCATGGACGCCAGCGTCGCTCGCCTCGACCACGTTTTGCGCGATCTTCCTGCCGGAGCGCGGCGCGACCTCCTCGTTGATGACCCGGACGTCATCGTCGACCTCAACACGCCTGCTGCGGTCTCAGAGTACGAGGCCAAGCGACAGACGCGGTAGGAACCGCGGAACCAGCTCGCCGACCCCGACGAGCAACGCGAACGAGACCCAAAGACGGCCGCGCGCATAGGCTGCAGTTGGCCCGAGGAAGAACCAACGTCGATCGCCAACCGCTCCAGTCGTGAGTGTCAACTGGTGACGGTACTCTGCCCCCACGAGCAGCTCTTCGAGCAGCGGGAATGGTGTCACAGCGCCGATCCCCAGTTGATGTTCGATAAAGCGGTTCCCACCTTTCAAGTCGGTGGTGAGACCGATGTCGAAGGACACGTGCTGGCGGTTCGGCTGACCCATGGTGCCCACGAAGTCGAGGGTGAGCCACGGCACCAACCAGTTGGGTCCGTTGTCAGGGTGCGAAAAGTTCTGCTGCCAGCCGACACGCAATTGCGGACGGAAAAACTGTGTTTCATCGATGGGATCGAAGAAAGCGTAGCGTCCCTCGACGCCGAAAGCGACCATGCGCGTGCTGGTCTTGTGCGCGTTGAGCTGCCACGGCAGCGCGATTTCGAAACGCTCGCTGACTCCATACACCGGGCCAAACCACAACCAACCGCTGCTCGCGCCGCTGATGTCGTCGACATAAGCACGCGACCACATCCACTGTTCGATCTCGACGACGCCCGGCGGTAGCTGGGTTGCGTCTGGGGTGAAACCCAGGGTCCGCCGACCAGCTTCTGCGCGACCACAGACGAGCGAAGCTAGTGCAAGCGCCGCCAACGTCGAGCGTTTCACGAATCGTCCTCCAGGTCGCTGCTAACCCGTTGCAAGGCTGCATACACGTCCTTGACCGCGCCTGGTCGTTGCGAACGTCTCTTGGCGAGAGCCATCATGATGAGCCGCTCGAGGCGTTCGGGGAGGTCTGCGCGTCGTTGCGACGGCAAGACCGGCGGCACCGTGAGCTGCTGGCCGCGGATGTCCTCGATGGTCGCCCCGCGAAAGGGAGGGGCGCCGGTGAATACCTCATAGAGCAAGACACCGAGTGCGTAAATGTCGCTCCGCACGTCGAGCGGCTCGCTGCCGAACTGTTCGGGACTCATGTAGGCGGGGGTGCCGGACGTGCTCGTCGCTCCGCCAACTTGTGTGTCGACATGCCGCGAGATGCCGAAATCCATGAGCTTCACCAGGCCGCTCTGTAGCACCATGACGTTCTGTGGCTTCAGATCACGATGGATGATGCCCATCTCATGCACCGCGGCGAGGCCACGACAGATCTGCTTGACCACCTGCAGCCCTGGTCCCAAATCGAGGGGACCGTTCGACTTGATGAGCTGAGCGAGCGTGGTGCCCGCCAGCAGCTCCATGCTGATGAACATCTGGCCTTGCCACTCACCAATGTCATGGACGCGCACGACGTTGGCGTGGCTGATCTTGCGGCTGAGGCGCAACTCCCGCTTGAAGCCTGCGACCATCTCCTCGTCGCCGACCTCGGCGTTCGGCGTCAGAAGTTTCATGGCAACGTACTCTTCGGCCTGACGGTCGTACGCGCGCATGACGGTGCCGCGCCCTCCCTGGCCGATGCGCTCGAACACCTCGTAGCGCTCGCCGACGCGGATCGGATCGAGGCCGCGCTGCTGGTTGGGTCTGGTCGCCGCGGCGAGCATGCGCTCGAGCTCTTGCTTTTGCCTCAGCTCGACGACGAGGGACGCAAAAGCGCGGGACAAAGCGCGCACCTCTTCGGCTCCACCTGGAGGGAGATCGACATCGAAGCCGCCATCGCGGAGGGTCGTTGCGGCGCGTGCGAGTCGCTCGACGGGCCGCGACATGCTGCGCCCCATGAGCCAGGCCAGTGGGAGCGCCACCGCGATGGCCATCAGCCCCGAGTAGACGATGACACGGCGAATGGCGCGAAAGGCCGCCCCCTCTGCATCGCGCGAGCGAGTCAGCAGGAACGCGCCGAGCATCGCACCGCTCGCCGAGCGTACAGGCACCCCAACGACGATGAGGTCCCCGACCTTGGTGTGAATGTCCGCTGGACCGAACACCCCGCCCCGACGTAACAACTGCGCGAAGGCCGGCGCGCGGGAGAGTTGCTCGACGAGGTCGTCGCCAGCGAAGTCGCGGCTCGCCAGGGTTAACGTCGCTTTGGGCTGCGGCGCGTTCGGTTCAGCGTCGTACACGAAGGCGACGGCGGCGCGCATCGACGACTGCATGGCGAGAAGGCGGTCTCCGTCGATTGCGTAGGCTGTCGCGAGCACGCCGTCGATGTGCGCTTGATCCGTGGAACGGACCGGGACGGCTGCTACGATGGCGGCGCGGAAGTCCTCGCGTATGGTAGCCGCGGCGGGTTCGCCATTGCTCAGCGGACCGCTGACCCACCCGACATCGCGGAAGTCATCACCAGTCTTGCCGGTGCCCGCGCCGGCGCGTGCAAGCAGCTTCGCCTGCGGTCCAAAGAGGAAGATGGCGGTGGCCTCGAGGGTGCGGCGCATGTCGCGAGCCCAGTCCGCGCGCGTCTCCGTGGATACTTGACTCGCAAACAGCGCTTTTGTGCCCGGCTGCTCGGCGAGCGCCTTGGTGGTTGCTAGCAAGCGGATCTCCAGCTCGCGCTTGTAGGCAACGAAATTTTCGGGGAGCCGTTGCATCTCCGCGCGCAGGGTCTCGTCGCTGACGCTACTGGTCTGCCAGCTTGTTATGCCGACAGCGACTGCGATGACGACACCGATAACGAACAACATCGCCAGGAACACACGCGCGCTGGACGAAAGGACACGGCCGCGTGCTTTCGACGCTATAGCGGGCTTCGTTACGTCCTCTGTCGAGGCCTGTCGATTGACCGGCGCCTTCTTTGCGGACGGGGCGCGTCGCGCCGATGCGGGTACGCTCTCGCTCAATAGAGATGCCGTCCTTCGGTGTCGCTTGGGTAGGATTCACCGAACTTGTTGTTGTGCGTGGTTGGCTTCCAGCTCTTGCCGTCGAGGGTGTAAACGAGCTCGACCTCCGGCTGGCGTGGCAGCACGACGGTCTGACGCTTCTCACCGGCGAGCTCGTGCCACAACGCAACCGTCTGGATACCCGTCGGGACGTCTGTGATCACGGCATTTCCTTGGGTGTCCGTCTTGGCGAGCGCCTTCGAGTCCACGATAACGATGAACGCGGCCATCGACGCGTGGATGTTGCAGAAGAGCTGAATGACGCCAGGTCGATCGAAGCTCACCGAGCGTGCGTCACCGCCACGGTATAGTCCCAGGTCGAAAGGTTTTGCGTCCGATAGACTGAACGCGTTGTGGTCGATACCGTCGAGGTTGGGAAAGTGGATGACGGTTCCGATGGGCGCGGTCGTTACCCTGGGTACGAAACGCTTGCCGTAGTGCTCGATGCGCGCCTCGCGTGGCGCGCTTCGCTTCGTGAAAAGCCCCGGCACCCAGACAATCGCGTCAACCGCGGGGACCACGCCGGCACCCGTGTCGATGTCGACATGCAGGCGCAGGTCAGTGGCTCGAGCCAGCGAGGCGCAAAAAAGCACGCTGCAAACGGCGAGGAGGCGGCTCACGGTTGTCTGGAATCATACACCAAGGTTACGGGCATGGTTGTTTCCTTATTCTCGCGATTCCGGCAGGTTAGCCGGGTGACCCGGCCCTTCGATGAGCGCGAGACTTTACCAGAAGAAGCCTTCGATGGCGGGCTGGTCGTCGTTGCTCTTGCTGGCGAAGGCATGGTGACACGCGCCCTTTCAGCGGACTGCGATGTCGTCGTCGGGCGATCCGCTGAAGCGGATGTGCGTGTCGAGCACGAATCGTTGTCACGTAAGCATGCCCGGCTATCGCTCAAGGGAGCGGTGCTGTCGATTCGCGACCTCGAGAGCGTCAACGGCACCAAGGTAAGGGGGGTTCGGATCGACGCTGGCATCGATGTGCCCTTGCGGGTTGGAGAGCTCGTAGAGCTCGGCGGTGTCGCGTTGGTCGTGCGTCCGCGGAAGAAGACCGTCGTTGCCGGCCCCGCGCCCGAAGTCGTTCTCGTCGACCCGTCGATGCTGGCTCTTTACGAGGCGGTCGACCGCGTGGCCAAGAGCGCGGTCGCGGTGTTGATCATCGGCGAAACGGGTGCCGGGAAAGAGAGCGTCGCGGAGGCGGTACACGCGCGGTCGCGTCGCTCGAGCGGGCCGCTCGTCAAGGTCAACTGCGCTGCGTTGACCGAATCGTTGCTCGAGAGCGAGCTTTTCGGACATGCGCGGGGCGCCTTCACCAACGCGATGAAGGACAAACAGGGGCTCTTCGAGGCGGCGAGCCAAGGCACGCTGTTCCTCGACGAAGTTGGCGAGATGCCAATGGCGACGCAGGTAAAGCTCCTGCGGGTACTCGAAGAGAAAGTCGTGCGACCGGTTGGGGCGACGGCCTCGATCCCGATCGACGTGCGCATCGTCGCGGCGACTAACCGCGACCTCGAGACCGAGGTGGCAGCCGGACGCCTTCGAGCCGACCTGTTCTATCGGTTGAACGGGGTAAGCTTACGGGTACCGCCGCTCAGGGAGCGCTTGGGGGATATCGAGCCGCTCGCCGCCCACTTCTTACAACGGGCTTGCCGCGACATGGGGAGAATCGATGCACCGCGATTCGACGTCGGCGCGGTTGCGGCCCTCAGGACGCACCCGTGGCCTGGGAATGTCAGGGAGCTCCGGAACGCCGTCGAGCGCGCCGTTGCGCTGCAGCCGTCGGCCATCATCGGCGCGGCGGATCTTGGCTTGCGAGGGCAGGATCTGAGCCCGCTGCCGCAGGATGAGCGAGGGCGAATCGAAAAAGCACTGGCTGACGTTGGGGGCAATCAGTCGATTGCAGCGGAAAGGCTAGGGGTGTCGCGAAGCACGTTGATCCGGCGCATCAAGGAGCTGGGAATCTCGAGGCCGCGAAAGCGGTGAGGGCTTGCCTTGACCGCGCGCTGCAAGGGCCACCGGACGCCCTCAGGTCTCCTCGGCCATCGCTTTAGGTGTAGTATTTGGCGACTAGGGGGCCAAGGTCGTCGATGCGCTCTTGGGCAACCACGGACCGGTCCGTTTGCAGCGCGGCTCCGAGCGCCGTGGCGCAACCGCAGGTTCCTGGGATCGCCGCGACGGTCGACAGGGCGTGTTCGAGCATCTTCTTCGCCGTGGCGCCGTTCTTCTTGAGCATGGCAACGACGGCGTCGACCGTCACGTGACCCTCGCTCTCGTGCCAGCAGTCGTAGTCCGTTACCATCGCGACAGTGGCGTAGTGCAGCTCTGCCTCGCGTGCGAGCTTGGCCTCGGGCATCGCTGTCATCCCGATAACGTCGACGCCCTGCGCGCGGTAGGCCCGCGATTCGGCCAGGGTCGAGAACGCCGGACCCTCGATGCAGACCAGCGTTCCGCCATCGTGGACGGTCGCGCCGGTGGCACGCCCTGCGACCGCCAGGTGTTTGGCGAGGCGAGGGCAAACGGGGTGGGCCATGGAGACGTGGGCGACCACGCCGTCGCCGAAAAATGTTTCCGTCCGCATCCGTGTGCGGTCGATGTATTGGTCGACGATGACCATATCGCCAGGGTGAAGGTCTTCGCGCATGGAGCCCACCGATGAGACCGAGACGAGCCACTCGGCACCCAGCGACTTCATCGCGTAGACATTGGCGCGATAGGGGACCTCGGTAGGGCTAAGGCGATGGCCGCGACCGTGGCGTGGAAGGAATACCAGCTGGGCGCCTCCCAGCTTGCCAGTCACCAAGACGTCCGAGGGGGCGCCGAAGGGCGTGTCGACCTTGATCTCGCGAACCTGGGTGAGACCCTCGAGTGCATACAGACCAGTGCCGCCGATGATGCCGATGGTCGTCATTGGAGCGCTCCAGCTAGAACGTGAAGGCAACGTTGCCGTACCAATTGAAGGTCACGTGTCCGGAATCGCGGAAGCGCGTGCCGGCCTGATCATAGCTAATGCCGATGCTACTGGTGTCGGGATAACACTTGTCGCCGGACGTGTTGCCGCAGAAATAAGGGTTGCGTTGATCGAGCGTGCCATCTCCGTCGCTGTCGACGCCCTCGGGCTCGTTGGTGAGAAGGTGCGGTGACGAATAGACGGCGTCGACACCGATGGTGAGGTGAACGAAGGCAGCGACACGCACGAGCAGCGCGACTTGAGCACCGATGTCGAAGTACTCTTGCGTGTAGGTGAGCTCGCGCAGCGCCGGTGTCAGGATGCTGTAGTTGCGCCCCGCGGTGTAGAAGCGGCCGACTGCGCCCACGAGGAACCCAATCTTTCGCAACGCGCGAGTGTTCATGTACGGGACGATCTCAGCTCCGGTCCGCGTCTCCAAGACGTGGGAGGGGCCACGGCCGAACGGGTCGACGGCTTTTCGCATCTCATCGGGGGCTTTTGGGCCCACCATGGGTAGGGCGTAGCTCAACGTGAAGTAAGGCTCGACGAAGCCCTGCATGTCCCGCGAGCGCCAATCGCCCTGGCCTTCCCAAACGTACCAGCGCTTCGATGCAGCGGTCGAAAGGAGCAGGCGGTAGACGCCGTCGCCCATGCCAGCGGGTTCCGCGGCCGTGGCGGGGTCAGTGTTCGGACGATAGGTCTTGCTGATCCAGGGCGTCGACAAGCCGACGCCAACGACCCAGCTCGGCGCGGTGTCGTCGCGGTCCTCCGACAAAATTGCGTAGCGCAGCGTGAAGTCGAGAGGGCCCCAGCCTTTCTGTTTGCTGCGCGTACCCTCGCCCTCGAGGAAAAAATACTCGCCGGTGGTCGTGTCGACCGAGCTGACGTCCGGCGTAATCCCGTCAGCGTAATTGTATTGGAAATTCTGGCTGATGGCGTACGCCGTGCTGACCGTGAGCGAGAGATCTTTGTACAGACCGAACTCGGCTTGCATGCGCAGCCAGTAGACGTTGGACTTCCACGCGACCTCGTCGAGAGGTACGCAATTGCGTACAGATGTAGCGACACAGCCCGTGTCGACAGTGGGGCGGTTCACCGGCTCGCGGCTGATGACGCCCCTTGCGGTCTGCGCGTCGAACCACAGGGTAAGGTTCGCCTGGAAGGCGTTCGAGATGGTGACGCCGCCGCGCTCGTAGGCGTCGAAGGCGTCCGCAACCTCGGTGGTTTGCGCTGCGCGGGCGTCGATGGCGACGGCGAGCAGGCACGATAGGGTGGGGAGGAGGAGACGATTCAAGCTTTGTTCTCGGGGTCGCGGAGCCCGAGCTCCTTCATCTTGTTCTGCAGGCCTTTACGGCTGATACCGAGCAGACTTGCGGCCCGGGTCACGTTGCCGCGCGTCTCGTCGAGCGCTTTGACGATAAGGTCCTTTTCGATCTCGACGGTTGCTTGGCGCACGATGTCCTTCATGGACGCGCTGCCGTCCCCGAGCTGCTCGAGGGTCGCCCGCTGCGGTGACCCTCCGAGGTCGGCTTTTTTCGCGCCTGGGCTCGCTTTGCGCACATCTTCCGGAAGATCGGCAAAATCGACCGTCTCGTTCTCACTGAAGAGCAACATGCGCTCGATCACGTTCTCGAGCTCTCGGATGTTACCGGGCCAGTGATACGCGACCAGCGCTTCGAGTGCTCTCGGCGATACGCCTTGCACCGCCTTGGACAAGCGCTTGTTGTACTTGTCGACGAAGAACTCGGTCAGCAGTGGGATATCCTCGCGTCGGTCGCGCAGGGACGGCAGCGCGACTGGGACGACGTTCAGTCGATAGTAAAGGTCGTCGCGGAAGTTGCCAGTCTCGATCTCGCGAGCGAGGTCGCGGTTGGTCGCGGCGACCACGCGCACATCGACGCGAATGGTGCGGACGCCGCCGACGCGCTCGAATTCGCTCTCCTGGAGGGCGCGCAGCAGCTTCACCTGCATCGCGCCGGGGATTTCTGCGATTTCGTCGAGGAATAACGTGCCGCCGTCGGCGAGCTCGAAGCGTCCCGGTTTGCTCGACACCGCTCCGGTGAAGGCGCCCTGCTCGTAACCGAAGAACTCGCTCTCCATCAGGTCTTTGGGAATCGCGGCGCAATTGACCTTGATAAAGGGCTTGCCGCGGCGCTCGCTGTTCTCGTGCAGAGCGCTCGCCACCAGCTCTTTGCCCGTGCCCGACTCGCCGGTAAGCAAGACGGTAGAGGGGGTCGCCGCGACTTTCTCGATGATCGCGAAGAGCTCTTGCATGCGTGGCGACTGCCCAATGATTCGGAAGCGCCCTGGCGTATCACCCGCGTCGTTGAGGCGGCCCTGGTTGGTTGCGCGCACGGCGGCAGCTTTACGAACCGCGAGCTTGAGCTCGTCTTTGTCGAATGGCTTGGTGATGTAGTCGAAGGCGCCGTTCTTGAGGGCGATCACCGCCGTGTCGACCGAGCCGTGAGCGGTGATGACGATGACGGGCAGGCCGGGAAGAGTCCGCTTCACGTGCTCGAGCAGCTCGAGGCCACTCATGCCCGGCATGCGCATGTCGGTAATGACGATGTCCACCGGCTGTTTCTTGATGGCGGCGACCGCATCTTCGCCGCTGCCCACGGCGATTGTGGCGTGGCCATCCCGGGTCAAGAGCGTGCTCAGGACCTTTCGGAGGTTCGACTCATCGTCGACGATTAATACGGTCGCCACGGGCGGGCACCGTATATTCGCGCGGCAAATCGGGCAACTGCGATGTAGGCGAGCGGTCGCCGGGATTTGCAGGGTTTTTGCGCAGGAGGGGGGACTGGGTGCTACACTTTTCGCGGTTCAGCCCATGCTGGTTCCCTGTCTTCAGTGCAAGAGTCCCGTTTTCGTGAGCGGTTCGGCCGTCGCGGCGGGAGACGTCCGTTCGACCTGCGGCAATTGCGGTACTGCCCTCGTCGTCGAGCGCGGTGGCGTCGTACGTCTCGCCGAGCCTCCCCCTGGACCCGCGGCAGCTCCACAGCTCATTGTCCCGCCCACCTTCGAGCCGCCGTCACATGCAACCACGATGCGTGAGTACGCGACGGCGGACGAACAAAGCTTGCGTGAGGACGCATCCAGCACCTTCTACGTCGCGCGACAGCCGCCCGTCGGCGCTCAGGACTTCAACGCGCTCCTTGGTGCCGATGTCCGCGCGTACATCGACGATGGTCACGAGGCTCGCCCTGTCGAGCCTCCGCAGCCGACCTTCAGTGGACCGGCTTCTTTCGGCAGTGACCAGCAGTCGCCCCTGACCCAGGACCAGGATGGCGCAGCCGACCCCCCAACGCCACAAGTGCTCCCAGACTTTGCGCCCCCGGAGCTCCTGCCGCGTACGAACGGCCCCGAGCTCACTCCGCCAGAGCAGACTTTCGTTCCGGCCGACGCCGACCATACGCCTATCAACGTTCCCCACGAGGTGCCGTCCGGGACGACACCCGTGGCTCCCTTCGAAACGTCGGACCCGCCCGGCGCGCCATCGCCCAAGCTCATGACTGGCGAGAGTCACTACGAACCGCCGGTGCGTGAGAAGCCGCCAGCGCTCATGTTCCCCGCCGCGAACGTCAGCGGCATGAGTGGTCCCGCGCGCGAAGCCGAACAGACGCGGCTCGCGCCCGTGATGCGCGAGCAAGCCCCGCCGTTGTCCGAGCCGGTACTCCTGACCGCGCAGGCCCCACCCCCCGAGTTGCTCGACCTCACGCAGGAGATGCCTGAGTGGAGCGGTGAGAGTCTCGGCGCCGCAGTGCCCTACGCCGCGCCGTTCGCGGCCCCGGTGAGCGACGACGAGATCGACGGAGCCCTTGGGAGCGCCGACAGGCAACGCCGCAGCACCTACCCGACGCCCGATAGCTACTTCGACACGAGCGATCCGCTCGCGGCCGCTGAAGCGGACATGTATGCTGGCCATCAGGTCGTCGCGCCCACCGAGCTCGTGGGTGATGCCTTCGCGGCGATGGTTCCGCCGGTGGGTACCGAGATTCCGCATGACACTCCGACCATCGACCAATCCATCGCCCCGCCTGCCGCGAAAAGCGATGCCGACGCCGCCCTCGCCCCCGAAGAGCTCGCGGTCTTGGGCGGAGGCAAGAGGCAGCGTTTTTGGGCAGCCGTCGCCGTCCTAGTTTTCGCCGTCGGCGGCGCGAGCTTCGCCGCGAGTCGAGGCTACCTGGACGCGCTGATCGTCAAGGTGAGCGCCATGATGGGACGCGAGCCGCCGCCCGACGGAACCCTCGCGGGGACCGGCGTCGAAGCGCCGAAGCCCGCCGGTGCCGAGACGGTGGTGTCCGAGACGCCGAAGGCCGACGCGATCGCGGCCGAAGCACACAAAGTCGACCAGGCAGCCGACGGGCAAAAGGTGGTCGAGCCCAAACCCGATGCGCAAAGCCCGGACGCCGCCAAGGCCGAGCAGCCGCTCGCGGCTGGGGCCAACGTCGACACCACCAAGGCCGACACGTCGAACGGAGCGTCGAAGCCCGCGGACAGCGGCGCCACAGACGCTGCGACCAAGGCAGCTCTCGTTGCTCCCGACCCCGCGACGGACAATACGCCTCCTATCGACGCCAAGCCCGCGCCCACGCCTTCGAAGGCGATGCAAGCCTGCTACGCCAAGGGTAACCGCCTGTTGAACGCGAAGAAGGTGAACCTCGCGATTCGTGAGCTCAACAAATGTTTGGACATCGACCCGACGTACGGCCGCACCTACCGCTCGCTGGGCGTTGCTTACATGCAGCTGGGTCGGGAGCGGAGCGCCATCCTCGCCTATGAGAAATTCGTCGACTACGATGCGCAGCACAAAGACGTTGCGAAGGTCCGCGAGATCATTGCCGACTATTACCGGCGCCGTAAGAACTGAACCGACGAAGGGACCGGCTTGCGCGGCTTCACCCTTGACGGTGTGTTTCCATAGTGGAACGTTTGAGCCATTCCCACCATGGACGACTGTGATCTGAGCGCCGCAGAGCGCTCTGCGATCGAAGATGCCGAGAAGCTCGCGCAGGGGACCCACTGGGACGTGTTGGGTCTCGTCGGCAACCCCACGGCCGCCGATGTCAAACGCGCCTATTTCGCGGTGTCCAAGCGCTACCACCCCGACCGCTATTTCGGAAAGAAACTGGGCGTCTACCGTACGCGTCTCGAGGCCCTTTTCGTGCGCGCCAAAAAGGCTCATGACGTCCTTGTCGACGACGAGCAGCGCAAGCAATACGCTGCAAAGTTCCCCGCACCCGAGCCGCCGCGCGAGCCGACACCCGAGGAGATCGCGCGTGAAAAGCGTCTCGAGGAGCGCCGCAAGCAGATCGCCGCCGAGCGCAGCGTCAAGCGCAAGGAGGGCTTGAAGAGCGAGCTCTTGGGCCTCAAGGCGCGCAAGCTCGTGAGCAATGCCCGCGCGGCGCTCGATTCGGGGGATCTCGAGACGGCCCGCTCCGCTGTAGAGACGCTGACCGCAGAGAACCCCGACGACAAAGAGACGCTCTTTCTGTCGGGGCGACTCCTCGAAAAACAGGGAAAACGTGCTCTGGCCCTCGAGCGTTATCGCGCTGCGCGGGAGTTGGATGCGACCGACGCGGATGTTACAAAAGCGATTCAGCGTTTGACGGGGCGTGAGTGAATAAGATCATCGGCATCGATTTGGGCACCACCAACTCCTGCGTCGCTATTGCGGAACGCACGGGGCCGCGCGTGCTTGCCAACCGCCAGGGCCACAACACCACACCGTCGGTCATCGCCGTCACCGAGACGGGCAAGCGCCTGATTGGCCAGCTCGCCAAGCGCCAGGGCATCACGAATCCGAAGAACACCATTCACGGGGCCAAGCGACTCATCGGCCGACGCTGGGAGGTCCCCGAAGTCCAGCGCATGGTCAGCCTCGTCTCGTTCGTTTGCATGGAGGGTCCGCACGACGACGTGCGCGTCCACCTAGGCGACCGCGCCTACGCGATACCCGAGATTTCGTCGATGGTCCTGCAGGAGATGAAGCTCATCGCCGAGCAGCAGCTGGGCGAGACCATCAGCCAGGCCGTCGTCACGGTGCCAGCGTATTTCAACGATAACCAGCGCCAAGCGACCAAGGCAGCGGGCGCCATCGCTGGACTCGACGTCGTTCGCATCATCAATGAGCCCACCGCCGCAGCCTTGGCGTACGGCTATGGCAAAGGTCTCGAGCAACGTGTCGCAATCTACGACTTCGGAGGGGGCACCTTCGATGTCTCGATTCTGAACATCGGGCAGGGCGTATTCGAGGTCTTGTCCACGGCCGGCGATACGTTCCTCGGCGGTGAAGACTTCGATGAGCGCATCATCGAGTGGTTGCGTGGCGAGTTCATGCGCGAGCACAACATCGACCTGCGTCAGGACAAGATGGCGCTGCAGCGCCTTCGCGATGCCGCCGAAAAGGCGAAGATCGATCTCTCGGCGCAGACCGAGACCGACATCAACCTGCCGTTCATCTCGTCGCCAGCCAAAGGCCAGGCTCTGCACCTGCAGCGTCGGCTCACCCGCGACAAGCTCGTCGAGCTGACCAACGACCTCATCGAGCGCTCCATCACCATTTGCGAAAAGGCGTTCAAGAGCGCCGATCTGAAGCTCGCCGATACCAAAGCGGTGATCCTGGTCGGCGGCATGACGCGTATGCCCCGCATCCAGCAGCGGGTGCAGGAGTATTTCGGCATCGCGCCGTCGAAGGGCGTGCACCCCGACGAGGTCGTCGCCGCTGGCGCTGCTATTCAGGGACAGCTCCTCGCGGAGGGCTCCCAAGAGACCCTGCTGCTCGACGTCACGCCGCACAACCTCGGCATCGTCGTCGCAGGCGGCCTCTTCGACGTTCTCATCGCCAAAGATACGACCATCCCCACGAGCTCGACCAAGGTCTTCACCACGGTCCGCGATAACCAGACCCAGGTCCGCATCATGGTCATGCAGGGCGACTCGGCCGTGCCGCAGCAAAACGAGCTGCTCGGCGAGTTCGTCCTCGACCAACTTCCCTCGAAGCCGCGCGGCGAGATTCAGGTCGACGTCACGTTCACGATCAGCGCCGACGGCATCGTTAGCGTTGCCGCCAAAGACGTCGCCACTGGCCGCGCTCAGACCATTCAGGTCACAGCGTCGAGCGGCCTGACTCCGTCCGAGATCGCGGACATGACCGCCGAGAATCAAGACTATGTCACGGCGTTCTCGAAGCCCACCGAAAAAGACGCCGAGCAGGTCGAGCTCGAGGCTCTCCTCGCAGAGATCGAGGGCGTGATGCCGAAGGTGTCCGCAGTGATCGCCGGCACCGAGTTTGGCACCGAAGCGCTCAAGAAGGCGGCGACCGCCATCGAGCGAGCCAAGGCGGCCCTCGCAGGCAACCAGCGCGACGCGATCGCCCTCGCCAAAGGGCCGGTGCAACGCGCTCTCTCGTTGTTCAAGACGGTGACCACGAAGCTCGGCGGGCCGTGAGCAGCGGGCTGCTGCAAGAAGGCCTGGAAGCCTACGCCCGAGGCGACTATCTCGCGGCGGCGCGTGCCTGGACCCGCGGCCAACGCGAGAGTCCCCGCGACAAGACGCTATCCCAGTACCTGCAGCACTTGCGCGGCCAGCACCCGCAGGTCGTCGAGTCAGCCGAGCAGGAGCTCGACCCCGCCATCGCGCCAACGCAGACTGAAGCCGCACCGGCCGTGGTTCGACCTGCGGTTCCTCCCGGAAAAGATCCATGGGGGGAGCACGCGTTGCTCGGGCCTCCCGCGATCGTCAGCAGTGAGGCGCCGGTGCTTCCTATCGTTGCCAATGCCTCGCGCGGCCAGCCGAATGCCGCGAGCTCACTCGATGCATTGCTTGCACGGATGCGTGGCGCTGCCGAGCTCGACGACTTCTCGAGCACGCTAAAGCACGCCGATGAGGTCATCGCTATCGACCCCGGCAATGCCGAAGCCCGCCGCGCGCGCGATCGCTCGCGTTCCGTTCTGACGCAAATGCATATCTCCGAGTTGGGCACGCTCGACGCGATTCCCATGGTGGCCGTCGCTGCAGACCAGGTGATCTGGCTCGATCTCGACCAACGCTCCGGCTTCGTGCTGGCGCAGATCGATGGACGCTCGAGTTACAACGACATCGTCTCGGTGACCGGGATGGACGAGCTCGAGACGCTCGCCATTCTCAGCAGACTCGCGCGGGATAAAATCATTAGCCCGCGGTGACACGTCGCCTGCGGGCCGCGGCCAACGCCAAGACCAAGACGGGGAGGACCGTCAGCAGACCGTCCGTTCGAGCGGCCGCACATCCTCCGCTCTCTTCGGTCTCCTCGCCATCACCCAGGAAGCGCGCTGGCCCTTCCTTGAGCCAGCACCATCCTTCGCCTCCGCTCTCCTGAGCGCAGTAGAAGCCACCGTCGCTCCTCGCGTCGCCGTTGACGTCGATGTTGCCTGGGCAGCCAGCTCCGGTCACCGTGTTGCAGCGGCGGCTGCACGCCGACTTGCCGTTGAAGTTGTAGCAAGTTCCGCTCTGACACTCGCTCCCCGAGCTGCACTCGACGCCGAGCTCGCGCTTGTTGGTGACCCCGTACGGCAGGCACTCGCCAGTGCGATTGTAGACAGCCGTATCGCAGCAGAACGACAGCGGGTCACCGCAGTTGTCGTTCACCGTGAAGCAGCTCTCGTTGGGGTCGCAAGCGACAGTCGTCGAGCACAAGCCGTAGCAGAGGGCGCCGCCAGCGTTGTTGCCCGCGTAGATGCACTTGGCGTTTTCTTCGCAGATAGCGTTTTCGGCGGTGACGCAGGTCTCGCCGACCTTGCGGATGGTGAAGCAGCCACCCTGTTGGTGATTCTCGTCGGGTAGCTTGCGGCAGACACCGTTGTCGGTGACGCCGTAGCAGCAGTCCTGGTTGGGGTCGGGGCAGCGTTCGCCGCTATACGACTGGTCGGTCGCGTTGCAATAGTAGACGCATGCGCCAACCTCGGCGAGGCACGACGAGCCACGGAAGCCAACACAGATGAGACTCGTGCCGCACTCGTTGTAGAAGCCGTCGTTGGTGCCCGCGTTCAAATCGGGGTCGTCGTTATAGCAGACTTCGTTGAGCTTCGCGCGCGCGTCGTCGAGCCCGCAGCTGGCTGGATCGTCGGGCCAGCAAACCGAGATGTCGCCGGCGGGTAGGCACGAGAAGCCAGCCGCGCAGGGAAAGTTCTGGCTGCAAGTCTCCGAGCAGTAGCCCGTGTCGTCTTCTGCTCCTGCCACGCACAGGCCGTTGGCGCAGTCGGCCTCTTGTGCACAGGGAATGCACGAGTCGCCGCCGGTGGTGGGATCGACTGTCGAGCCCGTGTCGTGCAAGCCGGGGCGACAGAACTTGTTGGGCGCGTCGCCGTCGCAGATGTACGCAGTCGGGCACTCGTCGGTCGTGTTGCAGAGATAGGTGCAGTTGCCCCATCCCCCGGCTTCGGGAAACTCGGCGCCAACGACACAGGTCAAGCCCGCCTGGCAGTTAGGCCCGCCATCGAAGTCGCAGGCCTCTCCGAAAGCTGGTTGGTCGCCAGCGGCCTCGCGCGGTGCATAGAGGTTACAGATGGCGGTCGTCTCGTGGACCGAAAGCTGCCGTAGCTCGGTCGTCGGCGTGGAGGTGGGGTACATCACCGCGTCGGTGCACTGCACGTGATTGAGGCCGATGAAGTGACCGACTTCGTGCAAGATCGTGTTGCCAACGTCGTAGCACGTGGAGGCGGCGCCCTGCGCGGGCTTTGCGCAGCCAGAGGACACGCCACCAGCATTGGCTGCCCGCCACTGGAAGTCGACCGCGTTGATCTGCATGTCCGACGTGACGATGGGGCCGGCCGCCGAGGCGAGGTTGTTCGTGTACGCGACGATCGCTTCGTCGACCTCCCAGGCCGCATCGTCGATGACGAAGAAAACGACGTTCTTCACGGTGTCGAGGACGAGAGCACCGTCTTGGAATTCGTCGCCGGTGTCGCGCGTCGGATAGTCGGCCCCGCGTGTCAGTCGCAGATTGGGAACATCTCCGTTACAGCGGACTGCCATCCAAGTCTGGAAGGCGCGGTCGATAGCGCCGTTCTCCGTGTCACCAGGGATGCTATCGAGACCGCCAGCGTGAATCTGATACGGAACCGGGACTGGGGCTCCGGTACCGCGGATGACCGACCAGAAGTCGCCGCGCGGATAATAGGTGGGCTCGGTGCCGCAAGCGATTGTGCCGTTGTCGAGATCGACCGCGTGCGCTGGAATGGCTGCACCCAGGAGAGCCAAGCTGACCGCTAAAGTGGATGCTTTCATTTGGCCACCTTCGGGATCGACAGGCCGCGAGAGGTATTGCGGGCGGGGGCTCCTGCGTCGATGCGAAGTTTGCGCATGCGCGCTTGCGCGTCTTCGACGAGCTTGTCGACGACGACGTCGTGCAGCGTGTAGCGCGTCGTAGGCGCGGCGGCGCCAGTCTTGTCGACGAGGGTCAGCCCATCGAGGCGGCGGTTTGCGCGAAACCGGCCGTCTTTGCCGCGATGCACGTCGAGCACGCCGAAGCGCAGGCCGACAGGGAGCAGGGCACCCGTGCGACCAGGCCGCAGATACGCAAACACCCGGTCACCGACCTTTAGATTAGGCGCGCCTGGCACGCTTGCAACCACGCCGTTGGGCAGCGTGCCCCCGGGGTAGTCCATGGACACGAAGTCGCCGTCGTCGGCCCCGCGTACGCCGCGTTCGATCTTGAGCTCGGCGTGCGTCATGATCTGGCCTTTTGGCGAGAGCACGACTTCGAGGCGCTGCACGACGGCCATGCCGATCACCTGCGCGCCGGCGACGAGCTCGTCTTCGGACGGCGCGACCATGATCGTGGCCCACGCAAGTCGTGGCGTGATGCAGAGGAGGAGAGCTGAGAGGAGGAGCAGGGGACGTAAAGTCATTGAGCTTCTACTTTGCCGCGCGGCACCACCGGTGGCGAGGCCGCCGGCACGGCACCCACAATAGAGTACCTGGACGATTGTACACGCATTCCGGGTCAACGGGCTCGCTGGTTCGACCCGTTCCAGGCGCTTTTGGGTGACCCATGATAGACCAGGCTTTCGAGTGCGCATCTCGCGAAAATATCCCATTGTCTTCGTGCTCACGACGGTTGGCACGGCGGTTGCCGTATTCTTTTCGTTGTTCGGCGTTCTCCGCGCGTCGATCGAGCGCGAGATCACCAAGCGCGGCGCGTCGTTGGCCCAGAACTTCGCACTCGCCAATAGCCCGCTCGTGCTGCGGCTTCCGTCCATCGAAGAGAAGCAGCGGCTTGCCTACAATCTGGGCGCGCTGGCTACCGACCCGGACGTTCTCGATGGCCGTGTCGCCGATCACCGCGGCGTGGTCGTCGCATCCGTTCGACCCACCGAAGTTGGTCAGATGCTGCCGGAGTTCTTCCTGGATGCCGAAGCTCCCATGGTGTTTGCCGATACCGCGCATCATGCCTACCACTTCCGGGCTCCGATGCGGTACGGGACCGTCGAGCTGGGCACCTTCGTGCTGTCGCTCTCGAGTCAGCCGCTCGAAGCGGCTTTGACGCGCGCGTTTCGTTACGCATTCATTTTCACTGCGGGGATCTCGGTGGTGATGTGCATCTTCGCGCTGCTCTTCGTGCGGCGTGAAGTTCGCCCACTGCAGATCATCAGTGCGCAGTTGGGCGCCATCGCCAAGGGCGACTTCAGTCAGCGCATGCCCGAGGACCGCAAAGACGAGATCGGTGAGCTGGCCGTGGCGTTCAACACCATGCTCAAGCGTGCCCAGCTGTTCTTCCACTACGTCGACAAAATGATCATCGAGCGCTTGATTGCCGACGAGTCGCTGACCAAGCCCGGCGGCCGCCTTCACGACCTCTCCGTGCTGTTCGGCGACATGCGTGGCTACACCGCGATCTCGAATCGGCGCACCGCCGACGAAATCGTACGCATCGTCAACACCTACTTCCACCTGTTCATCGAGTGTGTCGCCTTTAGCGGAGGGGTCGTCGACAAGACGATGGGCGACGCGATCATGGCCGTCTTCGAGCGGGGCGACACGGAAGACATGGACGGCCACAAGCGGCGCGGGGTCATCGCGCTCACGGCGATGAAGGCGTCATGTCGCGTTCTGAATCGCTTCGTGCGCGAGCGCGCCGTCAAGGGCGAACGTTTGGACGTCGAGCCGTCCGAGTTCGGTTTCGCGATGGCAAGCGGCAAAGCGATTGTCGGCAACATCGGCTCCTGGCGCCGCATGGACTACACAGTGTGCGGTCGCGTCGTGAATCTCGCGGCTCGGCTCGAGGGTCTCACCAAAAACGGTGAAGTCATCATCGACAACTTCTCGCGACTGGGCACCAGTGCGCTCGCCCGTACCGAGGCTTTGCCACCTGTTCAGCCAAAAGGCTTCAGCGAGCAGGAGCGGGTCACACCCCATCGCATCATCGCCCTCAGCGATGACGAAACACACCGTATGCGCATCTTCTTGAAGCGCATCTTCACGTTCACATTCGTGCAAGAGAAGCTCCTGCCAAGCTGGCTTCCGCTCGGGGAGCAGCACCTCTGGTGTACACAAGCGGAAATCGATCTGTTGCGAATCATCGCCGAGACACCGGGCGAAGAGTTCTTCGAGCCCGTCGACCCCGCCACTGGCGCCCGCATTTCCGCGGTTGACGTCGGCCGCGCCGCCACCACCTGAGCCCCAATGGGTCCCGTAGGGCGTCCCAGGACCACAAAAGCCCCCTTGCTGCTCGCGTACCCAGACTTTGGCGCGGCCGCTGGAAAGAGGCGGAGGCTCGCGTTCCCGAGTAATAAATAGAACGTGTGCCTGTGACGTTTCACTGTCCGTCGTCGCAACGTACGCCCCCAATGTCTCTTCGCCGCACCCTGAAACTCTCCAGCACCGACGGTGTGCTTTGTAACGTCATGGTGGGGATGGGCGAGGCCAACTTCCCGGCCTTGTTGCTTGCCCTGGGAAAGAGCGCCACCGTGGCGGGGCTCGTGAGCTCGGTGCCGCTGCTCGCGGGGGCGGTCTTGCAACTCGCAACGCCGCGTTTGCTCGTAAGAATTGGATCGCATCGCGCCTGGGTGGTCGCGTGTGCCTCGATGCAAGCCGTGGCGCTCGCGACGCTCGCGGTCGCGAGTCTCCGTGGCCACATTGCGACGCCGCTCGCGTTCGCGATTGCGGCGCTCTACTTTGCGAGCGCCCAAGCTGCGGGAGCTGGCTGGAACGGCTGGATCGAACGTTTGGTCCCGAGTCGTATCCGACCGCGTTACTTCGCGACGCGTAACCGTTGTCTGCAAGTTTCGCTGATCGGGGCCGTTCTACTGTCGGGGTTACTGCTCGACGCCAAGGTGACTTTCGCCAGCGTGCTCGCTATCGCGGTGTTGGCGCGTATCGCTTCCATTTACGCGCTTGCGCGCCAGCCCGATGTCGCGACCCAGCCGTCCATGACCACGAAGGTGTCCATCCCCGAGTTCGTCAGTCGCTTGCGCGGTCGCGATGACGGACGCGTGATGCGCTACGTGCTCATGAGCAACGTTGCCGTCTATTTCGCCGCGCCGTACTTCACGCCCTACATGCTCACGCGACTTGATTTGCCTTATCGGTCTTTCATGATGCTTACGGCCGCCATCTACATCGGCCGCATTTTTGTCTATCCGATTTGTGCCCGCATCTTGAAAACGATGGACGCGAGGTCGCTCCTCTGGATGGGGGGCGCCGGCATAACACTCCTGCCAGTTCCGTGGATCTTCACCTCGGACTTCACGACGTTGCTATTCGTGCAGTTGTTCTCGGGCTTTGCCTGGGGCGCTTTCGAGATGGCGACGTTTTTCCTCTACCTCGAAACCATTCCCGCCAACGAGCGCGCCGCCATGCTGTCGGTCTTCAACCTCGGCAACGCGCTCGCCATGGTCGTCGGCGCGACTCTCGGCGGCGTGATGCTCGCCGCGCTCGGGACCGGCAACTCCGCGTACTTCGCCGTTTTCGCCGTCTCGACGTTGCTGCGCTTCGCGAGCCTGGTCGCTTTGCGCAAGGTCGGTCCCGCGCCGCGTCCCCGGATGCTCGCGCCGGTCGTACTCGCACCGGTGGCGTTCGCGCGCGGCTTCGATATCCGCATGCTCACGCAGCCCGTTCCGCGATTACGGAGGGCGTGGGTGGCGCGCGCCGCCCGTGAGGGGAGCAGCGCGGCAAGTCAGCTCAAGCCGCGTGCCGCTCGATGATCTTGGCGATGCCGGGCACCGCGGACTCGACGTTCTTGACGCCGGTTGGGCGCAGCTTGTCGTAGGCCTTCTTGATGGTCTGGTTCTTGGCGCGCGCCGCCTTCTGGTCGGTGACGCCGAGCAGGGCGTTTGCGACCTCGGTGCTCTTGGGAGTCAGGAAGGCCGCGAACGTGCCGGAGCCCCTGGCGATGTGTGCGGCATAGTAAGGCTCGAGCTTCTCGACGAACTCATCGAGCAGATGGTCGCAGGCCTCGCGGACCATGCCTGGCTTGAGCGCTTTCACCACGGCGTAGGCGCCTTTGATGGCAAGCCCAGACAGGCCGCCCTTGGCGCTGACTTCGTCGTCCACCAACCGCGCGCAATCATCCACGATGGCCCGGCGCTTGGCTTGGTCCTGCAACAGCTCTTTCAAGGTCGCCATGGGGCTTGCGCTCCGCTTGGCCTCGGGGGCCCTTTGTCGCGGCTTGGCCGCGGATTTCGCGCGCCAGTCGCGGGTTCGCTAGATGGCGTTTTTCCTGCCTGGTTGCAAGCCGTTCGGCGTGTGGGCGACGACTGTGCCGGCGCTGCCTTGACGGCGGTGTGCGCAGGTTTGCCTGAACGTCGCAAAGCGATTATACCGTGTCGGTCATGTTGACCTTCGGTGATCTCGTGCGGGAGCCGCTGCGAATCGCTGAGCTGGGTCGCGCCGACGTCCTCATCTCGGCCGAAGGCTCCGGCGAAGTCGTGGTGCGGGAGAAGCCAGCCGGTCCGCCGGCATCGACGATGGTGTTCATGCATGAAACCATCGCCATGATGAAGGCAGAGCGCGCCGAGCAAGTCGACAAGCTTCGCGGCGTCGTTGGGACCGCGTCGATCGTCGTGCCGCTCCAGAAAAAGCCAGAGAGCCTCTGGGACCACATTACCGTCGGACGTGCCTCGACAGCCGACATCGTCATCAGCGATCCGGCTACCTCCAGCGTCCACGCGCACTTCGCGCTCGGCGTCGACGACCATCCGGTTTCGGTTCAGGACGTGGGTAGCTCGAATGGTACCTTCGTGAACCGCAAGGCCCTGCAGCCACACGTCTTGACGCCTCTTGCGTCCGGGGATTGCGTGCGTTTCGGACAAAGCGTGTTTTACTACGTGAGCCATGTCGTGCTCGCTGACATGGTCAAAGCCGGTAAAGGCTGAATGGCGCGCAGGAATTGGCGCCCGGCCACCCTGACTGCGGCCGGCTCGCCGATGCGCCGTCCTTGGAAACAAAGAGCTTTGGCGCCCCGATACTGACACTGGATATCCCTCCTCTCGGAGCCTCCGTTTGTCACCCAAGCAGCGTGCGCCTGGCCCGGTACTCTCGGGCTCATTCGGGTTTTTTTGCGCGGTGGTCCTCCTCGGGGGAACGGCCGCAGCCCAGGACCGCGCGCCAGTGGGTCCAGCGCGCGCGACGGTCCCACCCGCCACCGCCACGGCTCTGGCTGCGCCTCCTGACCGCGAGCCCGTCTATTCCGACGACCCGTTCGGAGACGCAGATCTCGCCGACGTCCCGCTCATCATGAACGTCGCCCATCCGACGGCGCGCCGCTTCGACCTCACGCTCGCTTTCGCGACGAGCCTCGTCGACAAGTACGTGCAACAGACCGGAGCAGCGCTCGACTTGCGGTATCACGTCGCCGACCACTGGGGGATCGGCGCAACCCTGAGCTTCTTTGGGGGCGGTCTCACCGACATCGTGACTGACGGGGCCGGCGTCCTCGGCAACAAGGTGACGGCGTGCCGCACCGTGAACGCGAGCGTCTGCGACCTGTCTCTTGGCGTGCCCGACACCAAGCAGATGACTGGCAGCGTCGATTTCACAGCCATCTGGCTGCCCTTCTACGGCAAGGTCAATCTGGTGTCGGAGCTCGACTTCGACATGCAGCTCTACCTGCTGGCCGGCGGTGGTTTGAATGGGACGCGTCTCATCACCGCTGACTATGACACTGCCTCGCCGACGGGCTACGTCTTGAGTGGTGGCAACGCGGGTGAGGGAGGCATGTTCGCGAACGCGGTTCCACACGTCACCATCGGCGCTGGCGCGACCATCTTCCTGAATCGGTGGCTCGCGCTGCGCGGTGAATACCGCGGCATCATCTGGCGGCAGTCCCTCGACAACGATGGGGACGGCACGTTCGAGCCGAGCACCTCGTGGCGCAACATCGCCATGGTGGGATTGGTGGTGTCGCAATGACGCCACTCGCGATTGCTCTCCTGCTCGTTGCAGCGGACGAGACACCGAGGAGCCTTACGCTACCTGACGAGTCGATTTACGTGGTGCAGCGGCGGGCGTATCTCAAGCGTGGCTCCGTCGAGCTCACCCCGTTCTTCTTCATGACGATGAGCAACAAGTTCTCTTCGTCGCTCGGGCCGGGTGTCGCGCTCGTCTACCATCCGCGAGAAAACCTCGCGATTGAGGTCAGCAGCTCGGTCCCCGGGATCATGCGCTCGGCCTATTCGAGCCTGGTCTACGAGCTCAATGACGAGGAGCGGCTCGCTCCCGAGCCCGTCGATCTGAAAAAACTCCGCTATTTCGGAGCGGTGAGCCTCCAGTTCTCGGCGCTCTACGGCAAGTTCGACTTCTACGGCCACCTCATCGACTACGACATCTACGGTTCTGCTGGCCCGGCCATCGCCACCACGGTCGAGCCGTGCGCGCCAGCTGGGCAGGGCGATTGTGGTCCCGACAACGAAGCGCTCGGACGGGGCTTGCGTCCCCCACGCGAGAGCGCCGATCGCTACAAGATCGCGGCCAGTCTCGCAGGCGGTCTACGCCTGTTCTTCGCCGATTGGATTGGCCTTCGCATCGAGCTACGTGACCTCGTCTACGCCGACCGCGCGGGTGAGGGCGCAGGTCTAACGACCGACATTCGCAACAACATCATGCTCATCGGAGGCTTGAGCTTCCTCCTATGAAGCACGTCGCATCATCAATTGCCATGAGCGCTCGAGCGCGGTTTCGCCGCCGTATCGCCACGTCTATCGCGCTCATTACGCTGTTGCTGTGGGGCAGTTCGGCGCGGGCTCAAGATCTCCAGCGCGGTCTCAAGGCCTACGAGGCTGGCAAGTACGCCGAAGCGGCCGCCCAGTTCTACGAGGTCTTGGCCCGTGACACGGTCGAAGACAGACGCGACACGGCCGAGGTCTACCTCGCGGATTGCCTGAAGCGCCTGGGTTTGTATGTTCCGGCGTACTTCTACTACCGCGACCTCTTCGAGGCGGGGCCGCGCAACCGCTTCTATCTGTCGTCGATCGCGGGGCTCCTCGACGTTCGCGATGCCTTGCACGACCATCTGTACGTCGCCATTGCGATCGATGAACACTACGAACCTCAGGCCTTCGGTCAGCTCGACAAGGCGCAAGCCGAGCGCGTGAACTTCATCATCGGCGAGCTCGCGTTTCGGCAGCGCAAGTACACTGAAGCCCAGCGTTTCCTCGAAGCAGTCACACCAGAGTCCATCGAGTACAACAAGGCGCGGTATCTGCTGGGTGTCCTCGCTGCGCGGGCCGGCGACCACGCGGGCGCGCGCGGCCACTTCATGGCGGTGCGTGGTCACGTCGGCGACGCGACCCAAGACGTCGCTGCTGCGCGCGAACGCGATCTCGCGATCATCGCTGCTGCGCGTTCGAGCTACGCGCTTGGCGAGTTCGCCGCGGCAGCCGAGCTCTACCAAGAAGTTCCCCGAACATCGGAGCATTGGTTCACCGCGCTCTACGAGACGTCATGGGCACATTTCCGCGACAATGACTTCGGTCGCGCCATGGGGGACGTCGAGAGCGTGCTGTCGCCGTACTTCGCACGTCGGCACGTGCCGGAGGTCTGGGTCGTCCGCGCTACGACCTACTTCGTCAACTGCCAGTGGGATCGCGTGCGCGCCGCCTACGACGTTTACCGCCGCTCCTACGAGCCCATGTCGGCGGAGCTGGAACGCTATCTCGCTGGCGAGCGCGCGCCAGCGAGCTACTACCGCGATGTCGTCGCCGAAGGTGGCAAGCAATATGCGGCCGAGCTCGCGCGCGAGGTGCGCCGCGGCCAGCGGTTCAAGGACTTCCATTTCGAGCTACAGCACATGGCTTGGGAGTCGAGCGCCATTACCAAGATCGCCGAATGGTCCAATCAGCGCATCGGTCGTGACCTGCGTCGCATCATCGACGAACAGCGCGGCGAGCTCGAAGCGGCGCTCGGTCGGCACGTCGTAACGCAGCTACGCTACCTGCAAGAGAACCTGAAGAACTTTACCACGCAGATGCGAATCCTCGACTTCGAGGTGGCCGACGCCGAACGCAACTGGCTCGAGCAAGGTCGTGAGATCCTCAAGAACCGTCGTGGACGCCTGCCACGGCCAGAGATCCCGAGCGACGCCTGGCAGCACTGGAGTCAGCGCAAGGAGGTTTGGTTCGACGAGCTCGGGTACTACCGTCACACTCTGCGCAGCGAGTGTTTGCGTGAAGACGAAGAAGCGCGCGAGGCGTCGCGATGACCTGGACCGCCCTTTTCCTCCTCGTATCTACCGTCTCGGCGCGTGAAGGGCCGGCGCCGCTCGCGCTGCGAGGCGCCGAGGTCGACATGGACGCCCGAGCGGACGCCAAACGCGACGAGGCCATCGAGAAGCTCAAGCGCTTGCTACCTACGGTGAGCGAGGGTCCGCAGAAAGCCGAGCTGATTTTCCGCCTCTCTGAAATGTACTGGGCGAAGTCGAAGTACGCACGTCTCCGCGCCATGCAGGCGTGGGACCAATCGCTCGAGAAGTGGGGCGCGAACGGCAAGCGTGGCGAAGAACCCACGCTCGAGCGTGAGCCGAAGAGCGCCGAGAGCGCCGCCTATCGTGCCGAAGCGCTCAAGCTCTACCAACAGATCCTCGCGCAGTATCCGAGCTACGAGCGGCGCGACGAAGTGCTCTACTCGCTAGCGAGCGCGCAGTACGACGCTGGTGAGATGAAGCTAGGTGTCGAGACCTTCTGGGCGCTCATCAAGGAGTATCCCGACTCGGGCTACGCCGCCGACGCCTGGCTACAGCTCGGTGAGCACTTCTTCAACACGGGTAAGCTCGTGAACGCGGTCAAGGCTTACGAAGCGGCCGCTGCCACCAAGCGACCGCGCGTCTACGCATACGCCACCTACAAGCTCGCCTGGTGCGACTTCAACTTGCAGGACTACCCAGCCGCACTCGCGAAGTTCCGCGCCGTGGTCGCCTACGCGAAGGAGCAGCGCGCAGGCGGCGAAGGTGAGCTCGGCGAGCACGATCGCGTACAGCTCCTCGACGAAGCGCTCAATGACATGGTGCGTGTCTACTCGCACATGGATTCGCTCGACGACGCGTTCGCCTATTATCAGGGGGAGCTTTCGCCGACGAAGGCGCGCGGCTTCTTGCGCAAGCTCGCCAAGCGTTATGAAGAGGAAGGGAAGTATCTCCTCGAGATCAAGGCGTGCACGCGCCTCATCAACGAGGAGCCCGATGCCGTCGACGCGCCGCAGCTCCAGGTTGGACTCGTCAGCGCTTACTCGCAGATGGGCCGTAACGACGATGTTCGCCGCGAGGTCCGCCGTCTCATCGACGTGTATTCGCCGGGTGGTGCCTGGGCCAAGCGTAATGCCGCCAATGCGCAAGCGGTCGACCTGGCTAACGGAGTCGTCGAAAACGAGCTAGGTAAGCTCGTCGTCGAGCAACACCGCGCCGCGCAGCAAACCAAGCTAACTGACAGCTATATGCTGGCGCGCGACCTCTACCGCGAATACCTCGACAAGTTCCCCGACTCGCCAAACGCCACGCGCTTTCGATTCTTCTATGCGGACATCGCGTTCGAGCTCAAAGACTTCGCGCTCGCCGCCGACCAGTTCATGGTCGTCGTTACGCGAGATCCCAAGAGCGAGCTGGCTCCGCGCGCGGCCTACAGCGCAGTGATGGCGTGGGACAAAGTCGTCAGCGGAACCCGCGAGACAGTGGGTAGCCGCATCGTCGCCGCCAAGCCTGGCAAACGTGTCGAGCTCACCGCCGACCTGACGACGACCGGGGGGCATGGCGAGCTCTCACCGGCGCGCGAGAAGCTGATCGCCGCATGCGACGCGTATGTCGAGCTGCTGCCGAACGACCAGGAACTCGCGAAGGTCCGCTTCAAGGCGGCTAGCCAGTTCTACGCGGCCGGTCGCTACGACGAGGCTGCTGCTCGTTTTCAAACGATCATCGCCAAACATCCGCGCGATCCGCTGGCGCGGACGTCCGCGGAAGCGATTCTCGAGTCATTCGCGGCCCGCAAGGAATGGGCGCAGCTCGCCGCGAACGCTCGCGTCATCGCTGGCAACCGTGAGCTGATGAGCGACCGCGCTTTCGCCGAGCGCGTCAACGACTACAGCCAGGCGGCGTCCTTCAACGAGGTGCTGTACGTTACCGAGCCCAAGGGCGACGAGCGCGCTACCGCCGCGGGATACGCGGGCTTCGTCCGCGAGCATCCCCGGAGTAAATACGCGGCGACGGCGCGCTACAACGCCATGCTGGCGTATGACAAAGCGCATGACCTCGACGCGGCGCTGGCCATGGGTGCGCCGGCGCTCACCGACGGTGATGATGAGGTGCGTGGCAAGGTCGTGATGCTGACCGCGGAGCTTCACGAGCGTGTTGCCTCGCTGTCCGCGGCAGCCGTCGTTCTCGAGCGTCGTGCTCGCGACAAGAAGGATGTCGAGCTCTTCTTGCGGGCCGCGAGCGACCGCGAAGGCGCCGGCGAATATGATGTCGCGGTGACCGACTATCTCGCCGCCGCGGAGCTCTTGCGCGCCGCCAACAAAGACGTTCGAGCGGCCGCCGTCGCTTGGAAAGCGGGAGTGGCGCTCGAGGCTAAGCAAGACGCGAAGGCCGCGCACGCCTTCTTCGAACGCTACGTTAGCGACCATGCGGCTGGCGACGAGGCTAGGCGCTACTGTGCCGAATACGCGGCCGCCAAGTGGGCCGGCGAGGCTGGCGTCACCCCGAAGGTTACGATCGACACCGTGGCGCGAACGTACGAGCGCCTGTCTGCGAAAGCGAAACGCGAACCGTGCGTCAAGAGCTCGGCCGCCGCCGCCGCCTTCGCGGCCATCGAACCGGAATACCGGACTGCCATTGGCATTACCCTGACAGGTCCCGAGAAAGACGTCGCGCAGAAGCTCGTAAAGAAGCTTGCTGCCGTCGACGCGGTACAAAAGCGCTACACCCAAGTGATCGCGATGGGTGAAGGTACGCAGGGTATCGCCGCGCTCTACCGCATCGGCACCCTGTACAAGAACCTCTCGAAGGCCATGTTCGACAGCCCGTGCCCCAAGCGGTTGTCGGGTGAACAATGCTCCATCTACCATCAAGAGCTTGGTGACCGGGCCTTTCCTCTCGAAGAACGCGCCATCGAAGCTTTCGACAAGGCCGCCGCTAAAGCATACGAGCTGGGCCTCTATGACGAATGGCTCACCCGCAGCCAAGAAGCGCTAAAGGGTTATGAACCCAAACGTTTCGCCGACCCACCCCCAGCGGCCAAGAGCCTCGACCCTGCGCTCATGCCACCGGCGAAGGGGGCCTCGTGAAGACGTTTGCGTGCGTCATCGCCGCAAGTATCCTGCTCGCGTGTGCGGGAGGAAAGCAGGGCGCAAAGGGCGTGCAGCAAGCGCCAGCCGTCGGTGCCGCGGCGGGTTCCACGCGTGATGGCGGACGGCAGCGCGGTCTTGCGCTCGAGCGCAGCGGTGATCTCGACGGCGCCCTGCAAGCGTATCGCTTGGCTTACGAAGCAGCCCCAGAAACACGTTGGGCTGCTCGCGATCTCGCGCGAATCCTCGCTCGCCGCGGCGACCTGCGCGCGGCGCGCTCGATCGTCGAGGCGGGTCTAACGCGCAGGCCCGACGATGTCGACCTGCTGACCTTCAAAGCGGTCATCGCCCGTCTCGATGGTGACGCCGATGGCGCTCGCGAAGCGGCCAAAGCGGCCCTTGTGCGCACCCCCTACGACCCAGCGGCGACCTTGGAGCTTGCGCGCGCGCTCACCAAGCAGAAGAAGGTCGTCCTCGCGGCGGCGATGCTTGCGCGCGCAGCGGAGGCTGCACCCAAGGATGCAAGGCTCCGCTTGGGCCTTGCCGAGGTGGCGCGGGCGCGTGGTGACGACAGCCGAGCCCTAGTCGAGCTGCTGGCCGCGGCAGACCTTGCTCCCGATGACGCCGCGGTCCAGGCGGCGATTGGCGCTCTTGCCATAGAGCACAGGGACTACGCGCGGGCCAAGGCGGCATATGCCCGGGCCATCGCGCTTGGTGACGACAGTCCCGCGTCCTCGCAAGGTCTCTCTGTCGCGCTCGCACAGGTGCAGGGCACCAAGGACAAGACGCAATGAAGATGCGCTTCGTAGCAGTGACCCTTATGTTTCTTCCGCTCGCAGCCGCTGCGCAGACGCGTCCGCGTGATGCTACCAAGCCGAGCGAAGGGGCGCCCAAGGCGTCTCCCGAGAGCCGAGAGAGGGTCGTGTTCAAGCGGCGCACCATTATCGACTTCACGGGGTCGCTCATCGAAGGCGATCTCATCAAGCCGGAGGGCTCGTACGTGGTGAGCCGCAAGGCGAGCCGTTTCTCGACATTGATTCGCGTGCGCGAGAACTTCCTGCCCGAGCTGATCGCGTCCCCAAACGATTTGTGAGAACCTCGAGATGATGAGCGAGCTCGAGAACGAAGACACGGACGTCAGCGTGGCCAAACGGGGCTCCGCCGCTGAGGTCTCGTTTCGCGAAGTCGCTCGCGACACTGTCGGCGTTCCGTCTGCGGTCTTCGATGAGCTCACGGCGACCGTGCCGGGTACGAACCCGCGTTTCGAGCTCGCCATGTTCTGGCGCGACGCACGCATGAGCGTCGTAAGCCTCGACGCTCCGCGGCCGGTTACCGTGGGCATCGGTGCCGTCGACTTGCCGGCGACGCTCCCGGCACACCTGGCGGACAAGTTCGTCATCGCGCAGCCCCTGGGGAGCGGCATGGAGCTGCTCTTCGATACATCGATGCGTATCGAGGTGCGTGGCGACGACGAGATGCCGCTCTCGCTCGATCGCTTGGTGAAGCTCAAGCGCGTCGACGCGGGTGCGCTCTCGGGTAAGGGAGTCTACTCGGTCAAGCTCGAGGCGCGCGAGCGCGTCGCCATCGTCATTGGCGACGTGACGATCGCCGCCCGCTGGGTTCCGGCTGCCAAGAGAGTTCGACCAACGCCGTTTGCCTGGCTCGACAGGAACTTCGCCACGGTGCTCGCCGTCACCTTGGCCGCGCACATCGTCGCGCTCACGGCGGTGCTTCTGACACCACCAGAGCCGTCGAACGAGTTGCCCATCGAGATGCTCGAGAACCCGACGCGCGTCGCCAAGCTCGTGCTCGAGGAGCGCGCCAAGAAAAAGCCGGAGCCTCGCATCCCAGTCGATGCTGCTGGCAGCAAGGCCGGCAAACGCAAGGGTGACGAAGGCGCGGTGGGTCGGCCTAGCGATCAGAAGGACGCCGCGCCAAGCAAACCGGGCGCACCACGCATCGATCCGCGAAAGCGGTCGCAAGACCGACGCGTCGCCTTGAGCTCGGGCCTCTTGCAGGTACTAGGAGAGAAGCCGGGCGGCGCCACTGCGAACGTCTTCGGTCCGGGGGGCCTGGGTAGCGGCATCAACGAAGCGCTTGGTGGGCTACGCGCGCGCAATCAAGGCGAGGCCGGCGGCGTCGGCGGTACTGGCGGTCGCGGAACCGGGCTTGGTGCTGGCGGCAAGAGCCTCGGTATCGGCGGGGTTGGCGAAGGCAGAGGCGCTGGCAAAGGCCTCACCAACGTCGAGCTCGGAGGACGCGGGCGTGCGACCGAGGTCGTCCCTGGTCGCACCGTCATCAAGGGCTGCCTCTCCGAACAAGTGGTCGGCCGCGTGGTCGCCCGTCATCTGACTCAGGTGAAGTTCTGCTACGAAAAAGAGCTGCAACGCAGCCCCGACCTTTCTGGGAAGGTCGTCACCGCCTTCACCATCGGTGGCAACGGCGACGTCCTCGAATCCCGCGTCATCGAGAGCACCTTGGGCAGCAGCGCAGTCGAACAGTGCCTCACGCGAGTCACCAGCCACATGCGCTTCCCACCTTGCGAAGGCGGTGGCACGGCCGAGGTCACGTATCCATGGCTCTTCAAGCCTGGCGGTGAGTGACGGTGGTCATCGAACTGCTCACCGCGGTCGCGCTCGCGGCCGTCGCGGCGCAAGCGCCCGAAGACGACACGCTCGCGAACTTCGTTCTGCAGCGCGGTTTGTACGTCGGCGCGGACTTCGGAACCTTCGTGAGCCTTGGAAACACCAACGGCATCTCGAATTTGCAGCCATACGTCGCGCTGCACCTTGGCTACGACTTGAGCGACAACTTGAGCCTGCAGGCGAGCGCCTCGGCGGCTTATGTCGCCGAGAACCCAATCAGCGACTTCGACGACCCCGCCGTCACGCCCGCCGGGGCGGCGGTGACGAGTTACGACCTGCTCAGCCTCACTGGCGATTTGGTGTACGCGCTTCGCGTCACCCAGCGCTTTGCTATCGAGCCCAAGGTCGGCGCTGGCTTCTCGCGCATCAACCCGTTGCCTACCGATCCGGATGATCCGACCCTCACGGTCCCGCGCATGAACCTCGCCCTCGTGGGTGGCCTTGGCCTCACGTATCTCACGTTGCTTACTGACTTTTCCGCGGGCATCGCGGCGACCGTGCTCGTCTTGCCGGGACCCGGTGTCGTGGGGCTCGGCACCTCTTTTTCCGTCCGCTACACCTTCTGACCAGCCGCGTGTCCGGCTGTGTGGGTATGTACGAGTGCCACACCAAGCGTAACCACCATTGCGCTGGAGAAAACCGCCATGTCTCTCGTGAACGGTACCACCACCGTTCGACGGCTGGGTGCGCCCGCTGAAGCGGACCGCGCCGTCGCGAACGGATCATTGAAGCCCGCTTTGACCCGCGGCGATACATTCGAGCTCGACCACGTCGACCGCGTCATGCGCGCCGACCTGGCAACGGGAGCCGGTAGCACGACCGGTGTGCATCGCGTCGCCGACTCCGGCCGTGCCGCCACGAATGCCGATGTGGTGCATCAGGTCGGAACGGCGCTGAGCACGACGCGCGAGACGCTCGCCGAGCGGCGCGCGCGTGCCGACGCCACGATTCAGCCAGACGCCGTGATGTCGAAGGCCGATGCCATAGAGGCGGTCATCGATATCTACTCCAAGGCATTTCCCGGCATCGGCTTCACCGAGGGCGAGCTCGCCTCCGCGATCGAAATGTTGCGCACCGGCAAGGTCACCGTCGAGGAGCTGCGCGCCAATGTCGAAGAGGGCGCCAGACTCGTCAACGACCCCAACGCCATGGCGGATAAGGCAGCCGAAATGGTCGAGCAAGGCCGACCGAATCGTCGTTCGGTGGTGGCGCAGCAGCTCCGTATGGAGCGGCTCGCGACTCTCATGGAGATGGGCTACCTGCCCGAGGGCAAGTTCAATATCGTTGGGCACTTCTCGTACAACGGACGAGGCCAAGAGGCGTCGGGCCAATACTTGGCAGGCATCGACGCTAAGGGTGCGACAGCGCAGCAGCTGCGGTCCGCGGCAGCCGGCTTGTCCCGTGTTCTGGCGCGCACCATGGATCGCTACCGAAGTAATGCGCGGGCCACCGGCTCGGACGTCGCGGCTGCCGACGCAGAAGAGGGTGGCGCCTCTGGCGCGCGGAGTCCGGCACGTGGAAGCGGTGCGACGCTCATCAAGGGTCGCATGACCAACGACGCAGGCTCGGCGAACCGCCAGACAGCCTTCGGTCAAGGCTCGACCAATCAGGTGAGCTTGTCGGGCGCCACCTCGTCGAGCTTGAGCCAGGCGTCGAGCGAGCTCTCGGGCGCTGCTTCCCAGACCGGCTCGCCGGTCATGCTCGACCTCAACCACGACGGGGGGCTAGGGGTCACCGGCAACAGCACCGCCAAGTACCGTGCCGACAACGAAGTCAGTGCCACTGTCGACTTCGACCTCGATGCCGATGGCGTGAAGGAACGCATCGAGTGGATGAGCGGCGATGGCGACGGCATGCTGGTGGATGACCGCGATGGCGGAGCATCTGCCGCGGCTTCTACTCACGGAGAGATCGATGGCAAGCGGCTTTTTGGCGACGAGGGCGGCAAGTATCTGAATGGCTACGAGAAGATGAAGGCTCTCGACGCCAACGGCGATGGCAAGTTGAGCGGTAACGAGCTCGATGGCCTGAAGAGCTGGATCGATGACGGAGATGCCAAGGTTGAAGCTGGCGAGCTCAAGACTCTCGCCCAGCTCGGTGTCAGCGAGATTGACCTCAAGATGGAGCTAACCGCCAACGACCGCGGCGAGATGATCATGCGCTCGACGTTCACGCAGAACGGCGAGAAACACGTCTCCGAAGATGTGTGGTTCGCGGAGGATCCGCGCCAGCCGAATCTCGAGGCGACAGCCGCGACCGTCGCGGCGGACGCGTCGGACCGTGCGCTAGCCAACATGATCGCCCGGATCGATGCGACCCTCGCCGAGGTCGATAACGTGGCGCAAAACGTCGAGCAGGTGCGCCGCGCCGACGGCCTGGCACAGGAGTCGCGGTTCGTACTGCTGACGTCGGGATTCCGCGCCTAACGTCTCAAACACCGGCGGTGAAATGCTCATGCGATCGACGTTCATTCAAGACGGGGTACAGCACGTCGCGGAAGACGTCTGGTCTGGCGAAGATGCCGACTCCGACGATCTGGCCGCCACCACGGCCAGGGTCGCAGCCGGTCTTCAAAGCCAGGTCCCCGTGACCAACGGATCCCGCGCTCAATGACGGTGGCGCCCGTTGTCGGGCGGGCGCCACCGTTCGTTACGCCCCACGGCCTTCCTGAGCCGTGACGCACTTGCTAAGAGTGCGCCATGCGATCCCCTGCTTTCGACGCCCTCGAACGAATCCTCCGCGAGCGCCACCTGGTCCTCGACGGGGCGATGGGTACGATGATCCAGGGCTACGCGCTGTCCGAGAAGGACTTCCGCGGCGCCGCCTACGCGAACCACACCCGCGAGCTGCGCGGCTGTAACGACCTGCTCGTCGTAACGCGGCCCGACGTCATCAAGGCGATCCACCGCGACTTCTTGCTCGCCGGCGCCGACATGATCGAAACCAACAGCTTCAACGCCAATTCCATCTCGATGCTCGACTACGGTCTCGAGAACGACTGTCGCGCTATCAACCTCGCTGCCGCCAAGGTCGCCCGCGAGGCGGCGGATGAAGTCGCCCGCGAGACGGGTAAACGACGCTTCGTGGCTGGCGCCATTGGGCCGACGAACCGAACGGCATCGATGTCTCCGGATGTGAACAACCCGGCCTTTCGTGCGGTTAGCTTCGATGAGCTCGAGCGCGCGTACCACGAGCAAGCTTCTGCGTTGATGGATGGCGGCGTCGATGTGCTGTTGCCCGAGACCATCTTCGACACGTTGAACGCGAAGGCCGCGCTTGCCGCTATCGAGCGCCTCTTTGCCGAGCGAAAAACGCGTCTCCCGGTCCTCGTCAGCGTCACCATCACGGACGCGAGCGGTCGTACGCTGAGCGGGCAAACCCTCGAGGCGTTTTTTACCTCCGTCGCGCGCTACAACCCGTTCTCGATTGGCCTGAATTGCGCGCTTGGCCCGAAGGCGATGCGTCCCTACGTCGAGGAATTGTCGCGCCTCAACCCTGGCTACACGAGCTGCTATCCCAACGCCGGCCTCCCCAATGCCTTCGGTGAATACGACGAGGGGCCGCAAGACATCGCGGCCGATCTCGGGAGCTTCGCACGGGAGGGCTGGCTCAACATCGTCGGAGGCTGCTGCGGCACCACCCCCGCGCACATCGCGGCCATTGCCAGGGAGCTCGAAGCGCTGCCGCCGCGTCGCGTGCCTTCAGCGCAGGCGGACGCGATGACGCGCTATAGCGGTTTGGAAGCGCTAGTGTTGCGACCGGAGAGCAATTTCACGATCGTGGGAGAGCGCACCAACGTCACTGGCTCCCGACGCTTTGCCCGTCTCGTGCTCGCTGGCGACTTCGAGGCGGCGCTCGACGTTGCGCGCCAGCAGGCGAGTGGCGGTGCCAACGTCCTCGACGTCAACATGGACGAGGGTATGCTCGACGCAGTTCAGGCCATGACGACGTTCCTGAACATGGTCGCGTCCGAGCCCGATGTGGCGCGGCTGCCGATCATGATCGACAGCTCCGACTTCAAGGTCCTCGAGGCTGGCCTCAAGTGTGTCCAAGGCAAGTGCATCGTCAACTCGATCTCGCTCAAGGATGGCGAGGCAACGTTCATCGAGCGTGCCCGCGTCATTCAGCGTTACGGCGCCGCTATGGTCGTCATGGCCTTCGACGAAGAAGGGCAGGCCGCCGATTTCGACCGGCGCCTCAACATTCTTGGCCGTGCCTACCATATCCTCACGGAGAAGGTTGGGGTCGCGCCACAGGACATCATCTTCGATCCGAACGTCCTCACCATCGCGACTGGCATGGAAGAGCACGCGCGCTACGGCCTCGACTTCATCGAGGCGACGCGCGAGCTCAAAAAGCGTTTCCCGCTTGCCAAGGTCAGCGGCGGGATTAGCAATCTCTCGTTCGCTTTCAGGGGTAACGAGCACGTTCGGCAGGCGATGAACGCGGTTTTCCTTTTTCACGCCATCAAAGCCGGCCTCGACATGGGGATCGTCAACGCCGGGCACCTGATGGTCTACGACGAGGTGCCCGCAAAGCTCCGTGACCTCCTCGAAGACGTGATCTTCGCGCGTCGCGCCGAGGCGACCGAAGAGCTCATCGCCTACGCGCAGTCACACACCGGCGAGACCGCGAAAACGGAAGCCGATCTCTCCTGGCGCAACCAGCCAGTCGAGGAGCGCCTGAAGCACGCTCTCGTCGCTGGCATCGTCGACTACATCGACGCCGACACAGAAGAAGCGCGTGTGAAGTACGAGCGACCGCTGAAGGTCATCGAAGGGCCGTTGATGGCGGGCATGGATGTCGTCGGCGACCTCTTTGGCGCCGGCAAGATGTTTCTGCCGCAGGTCGTCAAGAGCGCGCGGGTGATGAAGAAGTCCGTCGCGTACCTGCAGCCGTACATGGAGGCCGAAAAGCAAGCGACAGGCGCCACCTCTCAAGGCAAGATCGTCCTCGCGACCGTCAAGGGCGACGTCCACGACATTGGCAAGAACATCGTCGGAGTCGTGCTCGGCTGTAACGGGTACGAGATTGTCGACCTCGGTGTCATGGTTCCTGCCGAGAAGATCCTCGACACCGCGGCCGCCGAGAAGGCCGACGTGCTCGGACTCTCCGGCCTCATCACGCCGTCTCTCGACGAGATGGTGCACGTCGCCAAGGAGATGCAGCGCCGTGGGATGACCATTCCGTTGCTCATCGGCGGCGCCACGACGAGCAACAAGCACACTGCGGTCAAGATCGCCCCTCAATACGAGGGCCTCACCGTGCACGTGCGTGATGCGTCGCGCGCGGTCACAGTCGTAGGCAACGTCAAGAACAACCTCGCGGCCTATACGCCGGGTGTTCGTGACGAGCAGAAGTCCCTCCGCGATGCTCATCGTGCGAGCCAAGGTGGCGACGTCGTGTCCTACGCCAACGCGGTTGAGCGTCGTGAACAGCTGCGTTTCGATGCGACGACCGTGGCGAAACCGGGCTTCCTCGGTGTGCGCGCCCTCGAAAGGGTACCGCTTGCCGACATCGTTCCCTACATCGACTGGACGCCGTTCTTCCACGCTTGGGAGCTCAAGGGCATCTATCCCCAGATCCTGAATAAGCCAGACGTCGGTCCCACGGCGCGTGAGCTCTTCGCGAACGCTGAGAAGTTATTGACCCGTATCGTCGATGAAGAGCTCTTCACCGCCAAAGCGGTCTATGGCTTCTTCCCCGCGGCACGCGATGGCGACGACATCGTGCTCTATACGGACGAGACGCGCACCAAGGAGCGCATGCGCTGGCACACCTTGCGCCAACAACGCCTACGAACCGCCGACGAGAAGTCGCTCGCTCTTGCGGACTTCGTGGCACCGACCGGTAGCGTGCCCGATTACGTGGGCGCTTTTGCTGTGACGGCGGGGCATGGTGTCGACGCGCTGGTTCGTAAGTTCGAAGCCGATCACGATGACTACAACGCCATCATGGCGAAAGCCCTCGCCGACCGACTGGCCGAAGCGCTCGCCGAAATGCTGCATGAGCGTGCTCGTCGCGAATGCGCCATCGTCGAGAGCCTCTCGAAACAGGACCTCATAGAAGAACGCTATCGCGGAATTCGCCCCGCTCCCGGTTACCCCGCCTGTCCAGATCACACCGAGAAGCTGCTGTTGTGGCAACTCATGGACGTCGAGCGTGCCATTGGACTTTCGCTCACCGAGAGCATGGCGATGTGGCCATCGGCCGCGGTCAGTGGCATGTACTTTAGCCATCCCGAGGCGCGCTACTTCGGGGTTGGTCGCATCGGCGCCGACCAGGTGAGCGACTACGCCAGGCGCAAGGGTATGACCAAAGCCGAAGCCGAGCGCTGGCTGTCCCCGGTGCTTGCGTACGAGCCCTAGACCGCGAAGGGGCCGGTGACCTGCGTTTGATGGATGCGCGAGATGTCGTGCAACGCTTCGCGGCCGCGACCACGCAGGGCCCGGCCCCGTATTTCTCGCCTCATCGCTTGCCCGACGCACGCTGCCGCCGGCTGGCTATCGCACCCCGTTTTGAAATGTCGCGTGGAGCAACCCATGTGCTACCGTGAGAGGTAGGTCATGCGCGCTCTTGTCCTGCTGACGATGTCATTGTTGATGGCTTGCCGGGGGCGCGATCTGTCTCCGCCCGCCGCGGCTGACGACGACACGACCGACGAGCAACTGACCGATGACCAGCCGACGGATGAGCAGCCGACGGATGAGGATCCGACCGACGGCGACCCGAGTGTTTGCGAACCATGCGGTAACGCTTACGTGCTCACGGTTCGCCTGACCCGCGGCACCACGACCCAACCGAGCCCGATAGTCGTCGGTGCCCGCCTGACCGACCACGGGCTCGGCGTCGCCGCGGCCGCGGTGACGGTGACGTCATCGCGAGGAAGCGTGGGCACCATCAACGATGCTGGAGGTGGAGACTACACCGCGGTCATCACTCCCGATGGCACTGGCGAGTACGCTATCACGGTTGGGTTCGCTGATTTGACGGTGCGCCGGACCGCGCTGGTGTTGCAGTACGTGGGCGACGCTTGGGGCCAGCCGAGGATGGTCGAGGGTCTCGTCAACACGGCCGGCTACGAGGATGGCGCGAACGTCACGGCGGATGGCGGTGTTTTGTTCGTGCAATTCGGGCCTGTCTACTTTAGCGGATTCTTTCTCGCTGCGTTGCCGCGGGCGAGCGGTGGTTGTGGCGGGCTTCGGCTCGACCCGGATCGCTGTACGCATCCGTGGATTGACACGACCATCGGCCCCTATGCGGCGCCCGAGCGACCCGGTTTTTTCGTGGGTCGCATCGACGTCGCCACCGGCACCTGGCGCCACAACTCCAACCTGTACGGTCTAGGCGACGAGGAAGCGCCGATCGTCGCGCCGATGACCATGTTCTATGGTTTTCGCCGGCAGACCGACGGGAGCTACGCCGAGCCGTTTTACGTAGCCTTCGACGACGCGCAGGACGCTATCGCGAACCCGTTCGGCCTCCACATCGTTTCACCAAATATCGCGGTGTTTGCACAACAAGACAGCGAGACGCGCGGGTTCGATGTCTTCACCATGCCAATCAGCCTCGATGCGAGCACCATCCTCGGCACGTATACGCCGGGTAGTCCGCCGCAGCGCGGGACGTCGTTTCCGTCGACACGACTCGACTTCGGCGACACCGGCACCGCCGGAACCTTCGGCACACAAGGTAATCCCATGCTCGCGACCGACTCCACCGGGGCGGTCTGGGCGATCTTCACCGACGACGAGTTCGATGCCGGCAACGCCGAACCGCTCGATGATGACGACGCCGACGGCCTTACCGCGTTCGTCCACTCCGGCGACCCTTTTCCCGCAGGGACGTGGGAGAAGGTCATTCTGCCGAGCATCATCAACGAGCCGGGTGTCGCGGAGACCCAGCCGTTCCTCGACGACGATGGCTATCTCTACTTCCGCCGCGAAAGCAGCTTGTTGCGTGCTCACTACGCGGGCGGCGCGACTGCCGCCGCTTTAGCGGATGAGGCCTCGTGGAGCGCGCCCTCGCTCGAGCTTGACCCCGCACCCACGAGCGGCGTTGGGGACATCTTGGTGGTCGGCGAGCCCTCGGTGGCGGTCGTTGACGGCAAGCGCGTCCTGTTTTTCGTCTATGGCCGCGTGAGGGCGGTCGGCGATCCGAGCGGGTTCCCGGACATCGATATGCAGATCGGCATGGTCGAGCAGCGCTGACTTCGCGACCTCGCCGGTTAGCAACCCCGCCGTGGCGGACCACCGCGGTGGCGCTGCCGCTGCTGCTCGTCCGCTCGAGCGTCTTTGATGAGACCCATGGCCCCGCCGACTTGAGCGGGTCTGCCCGAGCACGCGAAGTTTTTCCGGGGAGACGCGTGCTTGAGCTCGCGCCTTAGCCCGCGAGGGGGCCTTTATGCTAGCTTCGCACCGTGGCGAATTTTTCCGCTGCCATCAGCCCTTACGAGTTCGAATGACGCGCCGAAGCCAGTCGAGTAAGCAATAGGTCCATGGAGAACTCGCGGCGAAGCGTTCGCTGGCAGAAGGGCCGCCGTACGCATCGATTCACGTCCGTAGGGACATGCGGCTCGCACAAGCGGGACTTCGCGCTCACCGTAAGTCTTTGCCTGACCGCGTTGGCGTGCAGCCCGAGCTTAGCGGTCCCCGATGGAAGTGTCGTCACATGCCGCGACGACCGTGACTGTCCGAGAGGGCTAGCTGTGTGCGCGCAGACTGGTCTGTGCGTCTCCCAAGATCTCCTCAACGTCGACGGTCCGACCTTGCTGCGGGTCACCCCAAGCGCCCCAACCACTGTGGTTCTCGAGTACGACGTCCCCCTTCTCGAGGACTCCGTAAGAGATCTCGCCAGTTACACTGTTGCTGACTTGACGGTGCGCACAGCGGCCCTGCGCGACGACACGGTCAGTGTCTTGCTCGAAACGAGTGAACAGATTCCGGCGCGTTCGTATACGCTCCTCGCCGCCGGAGTCCGCGACATCGCGGGGCGCGCAGCAGCGGACCCGCGCGCGGAGTTTCGCGGCTTTGGCCTCTCGCCTGACGAGCTTGCCCCTGACCAGGTAACACCACCCGACAACGCCCAAATCGTAGGTCTTGCGGTGACTCTTTCTTGGAGCGGCCGAGCCGCTGCAAGCAGCTATACGGTCGACGTGGCGTTGGATGCGGACTTCCTCACGCCAGCGCAAGATCCCATCGTAGTCGATGCACCCGCGACCAGTGTGAACATCGTGTTGAGCCGTGATGGAACGTACTATTGGCGCGTACGCAGCGACGTTCAGTCAAGCGATGCTTCGTCGGGGGTACGAGCGATCCATCTCTTCCAGGACACCATCTACGTGTCCTGCCCGGCCGACGTTGCGGACTGCAGCGGGGGCTTCGGAACGCGCGAGCAACCGTTGTACGCCTTGGGGGCGGCTCTCTCGCTCGCCGAGAATACCGGCGTCTCCAACGTCTTGGTCGCCGGTCGACCCTCGCCGTACTTGGAGTCGCTGCTCGTCCGTACCCCAGTGACGATCGAGTGCGGATACGACACGGCGTTTGGCGCTAGCTTGCCCTCCGAGCACCCGACGACCATCACAAGCGTCAACGCTCTGGGGGCCTTGTTCGTTACGCGATCACCGTCCGTGACGGTTCGAAACTGTTCGCTGACTGATGGGCTCGGTTCGGCAGCAGTGACGGTCGTCGGCTCGACGAATGTGACCTTCGAGAACGTCGAGATTTCCGAAGTGGCGCTCGATGACGTTTCAGTCGTCTCTATTCTGGACGCCGGGGTCACGTTTCGCGACAGCACTCTCCGATTCTACTTACCGAGCGGACCGCTGGGTGGCAGAACGGACGCAAACGGCACGGCCATTCTGCAATCGATGCGCAGTTCCATCAGCATTGTGCGATCGCAGCTCGTCGGCGTTGCAGGCTTGAACCTCAACGGCATCGTGGTCGTGGGTGGCTCAGCGATGCTCGAGGGCTCGAGAGTTACAACGGGTGACAACGCTGCCTCTTTTCAGATTGGCGCTGCAACTGGAATCTCGGTGCAACGCGCGAGCCTGAGCGTGAGCAACAGCTCGGTCTTTGTCGGCCGCGGCTTCTCCGGCTCGACCTGCATCAGAGCATTTGAAGACTCCACGTTAGTTCTTGAACGCAGTGTCGTCGCGAGCACCAGTAGCCCTTCGACTGGCAGCGGCATAAGGCTCGAGGGACCGCGAGCCCGCGGGCGAATCGTCAACTCGGTGATTTCGCCCGCGACCGGCGGCTTCGGAGCCGCTCTTAGCGCGGATGGAGAAGAAGCAGCCGTTGACGTCTACCATTCCCTGCTTCTGGGAACGCCTGGCTCAGAAGACCCGGTAGTGTTCATTCGTTGCCCGAATTGCGCGACCAGCTGCATGCCGTACAACTACACACTCGTTAACAACATCTTGGTCTCCGGAGGAAACACCAGCCCCGCGTTCCCCAATTTGTGCCAGATTGGCCCTGGTGACGAGGATCTATCCTACCGAGGGACACTCCTGCTCCATAACGCCCTTGTCACGACCGCCCCAGCCACCAGCATTAGCGCCTTCGACCTTGGCTTTGTGAGCCCTTCCCAAATGGGCTGTGGCGACTCAACGGGGAACGTGTTCGTTTCCCGCACGAGGGCGGAGTTGCTCCCCAATCTCGCCGGGCCTGACGGCGACCCGTTAACCCTCGCCGACAACGACTATCGGCCAGCGAATCCGCTCGATCGTGCCGCTCTGCGCGTGGGGGCTGACACCTCGGGTAATTGCGCAATGCAGCCCTGCGTTCCGGTCGGTGAGGATATTGCCGGCGAGGGGCGCACCACAGAGCCACCATCGTGCGGGCCTTACGACTTGCCGTGAGTTCGCTTTCGCGGATCTAGAAGTCACCCGTGCCTGTCACTGCGAGTACGGCGCCATTCGCCACTGTTCAGGGGCGTCCCCCTGACGCCATGTCGGCGCGTTCGTGGGCATTCACCCACCAGGCTAACGACGAGGCGTGTAGGCAAAGACAGTAAGGTTCCGTTCGTGCTGACCAGGTCGCGAATCCGAGCCCGTGCCTCGACGGTCGAGTGCACGTGTTCAGGCGACGTCCGATGCTCACTCCTGCGCAGGTCACACGTCGCGGCTGCCCGAGGTTTGCATGATTGCCCTCATGCTCGTTGCTTTCGTGTTGCCAGTCGCCGCCCCTGCGTCGCGGCTCAGTCTCCAGCCTCTCGACCTTGAGGTAAGGAGTGGGCGCTGGCTCAAGGACCGACGCGCGACCTTTCTCGGCCGCGTCGACGTCCGCAACGCTCGCAGCGCCGAGGAGCGCGCACTTGCGTTCGTCCGAGCAAACGTGAGCACCGGCGTCGCCCCAACCTTGAAGGTCGAGCGCGTCGAGATGACCGGAGACGATGCGATCGTCACCGTGGGCCAGCAAATCGACGGACTGCCGCTGGATGACGCGAGCGCCGTGCTCCTCGTCGACGACATGGGCGTGCGCTTTGCCCGTCTTGGCTTGCGCGAGCCGCCCAGGGAGCTCGCGGCGGCGGCGCTGTTCGATCCATTGGTGGCGGAGCTCGCGCGCTCCGCGCTTCTCGCGCGCGAGGTGATCGTCCGCAAGAGCGATCTCGTCGTACACGCCGAGACGAACGCTGCGGCGTGGCGTGTCGAGGTGCGCACCGAGGCGCCTTATGGCCACTGGCTTGTCTTCGTCGATGCTCGCGACGGACACATCGTTGAGCGCCGCCGCCTCGCCGGCGACGCCGTTAGCGGCGACGTGCGCTTCACCGTCGACGCGACCTGCCCCGGGGATCCGACCGCGGAGGTGGCCATGCCGAACATCGCGTGGAGCGCTGATCAACATACCGATGACGCCGGGCGCTTCAGCGTCAGCGACACTCGCACGACGGCGACAGTGAGCCTCGAGAGTCCATACTTCACCATCGTCAACCACGCGGGATCGCTAGCCGGTCCCTGGGTCTTTCCGCTCGCTCCGAGTCCAGCCTTCAACACGCTGCAGATCGGCAACGCGCCCCTCGATCAGGTCAGCCCGTTCTTCCACGCACATCGGGTTCGCGCCTGGATGCGGGGCCGCCTCGAGACGCGCAACAGTCAGTTCGCCTGGAGCGAAGAGAGCGTTACCGTCAACGTCAACCTCCCCGGCACCTGTAACGCCTTCTACGACGGCACGCTCAACTTCTTCAGCGCAGGCGGCGGCTGCAACAACACCGGTCGCGTGGCGACGGTGGTCTACCATGAGTACGGGCACGGCATTCACGCCCACTCGAGCTCGACGTTCGACGGACAAGTCTCGGAGGGCATCGCCGACTTCGTCGCGGCGACGATCAACAACCATCCGCAGATCACGGGCCTGACGAGCTGTGGCAGCGCCTTCCGCAGCTGCGAAAATCGACTGACATACTGTGCGTCCGGCTGCGACCTCTCTCCTGGCAGCGAGGTCCACGATGCCGGACAGGTGATCTGTGGCGTTCTCTGGGAGCTGCGCGAGCAGCTTGTTGCTCGCTACGGTCAAGACCTCGGCGTTGCGACGACCGAGCGCATCATGCTCAAGTTTCTCACGCTCGTCGGCGACATGGACAGCACCTACGCCGCCGCCATCGCCGCCGATGACGACTCTGACAACGACCCCTTCAACGGCACCTTGCACAGCTGCGAGATCAACCGAGCGTTCGCCGACGACACACCCGGCGCCGTCGCGCACTTCCCCAGCCTCGTGGGGAAGATCCCCAGCGCCCCCACCGTCACCGTCGCGCATCAGCCGCCGGGAAGCATCGCCGCGAGCCCCGGCGACGCGATCACGCTCGATGCATTGGTGAGCGTCAGCCGCGGCTGCGCGACGGCCAGTACGGCTCCCTCCGTCAAGGTCGTGTACCGCGTTGCAGACGGAGAGAACCGCGAGATCGCCATGCGGGCCGACAAAACGGACGGGGACTCCGTCCACTATAGCGTAACGCTCCCGGACGTGCAGGCGCCGGTGACACTCGAATACTACATCGTCGCCAACCTTTCGGGCGTCGACTTCTTCTACCCCTATCAGGGCATGAAGACTCCGCGGACGTCGCAGTGGCCCTACTACCGACAGACCCTGCGTGCCGCCAATGACGTGGAACTCTACGCGAACGACTTCGAGTCCGGTGACGGGGCGTTGCAAGTACTCGCGGACGTCAAGGTCAACGCACCCGACTGGGAGTGGGGCACACCGACGGGCCTCAGCGGAGACCCAACAACAGCGGCGTCGGGCTCTCACGTTTGGGGCACCGATCTCGGACGTGACGGCGACGGCGGCTACACCCGCCAGGGCACATCGGCGCTCGAGCTCGCCCCGTTCGATGCGAGCGACCTGAGTACGGTGCGTCTGCAGTTCTGGCGGAGCCTCGCCAACGCGGACGTCGCGCGTATCGAGGTTAGCATCGGCGACCAGCTCATCGTGAAGGTCTACGAGCAGCGCGCGGGCGCCTTCTATTGGCGCGACCCCGTGTGGACTTTCCAGGACATCGACATCAGCCGCGTCGCAGTGGGTCAGAAAGACGTACGCATTCGCTTTGTGATGGCCGACGCCTTCGACGACAACGTCCAGCTCGGCGGCTGGACAATCGACGACGTACGCATCGTCAGCACATCACCCGCGCCCAAAGGAGCCGCCGACGTGAAGAGCACGGGGGGCTTCGTCAGTGTCAGCGGTTGTTCAGCCCCACCGCAGACGCTCTGGAGTGCTCTCGTGTGCCTCTGGTGCATCAGCCGACGCAAGGAGAAGAGATGACACGGACTCACTTCTGCGCGGCACTGGTTGGAGTGTCCAACGTGCTCGCGTGCACCAACGTGGAACTTTGCGTCGAGCCGTGTCGCGACCCCGACCCAATCGTGTACGACAACGTCGTGCGCGTCGAGGGGACGGCGTGCACGGCAGACCCGAGTGCAGTCGTCTTTCCATACAAGGTCCTCTTCGTCATCGACGTGTCGGGTAGCAATCGCGACAGCGATCCGTCCGACAACCGCGCCAAGGCGGTCCAGCGCGTCATCGAGACGTACCTCGAGAATCGCGCGGTATACTTCGGAGTGGTGAGCTTCAGCGACACCGGGCAAGCGCTCACCAGCGGCTTCGTGCGGGACCGTAGCGTCCTCATTCCTGACGTCATCGCATCGCTGACCCGCGACGAGGGCGGGACGAACTATGTCGACACGCTCGCCCTCGTATACGACTTCATCAAGCGCGACGCCGAGGCCATGACCGAAGCGGAACGGGCGCGGACGCGCTATGACATTCAATGGCTCTCCGACGGCGTTCCAGATCCGTGTGTGCGCCCAGGGCCAATCGTCACCGCGACCGAGCGCCTCATGGAGCTGTCGCAGACCTACGGCTTCTTCGACATGAAGCTGAACACCACGCGGCTATTTTTTGCCGGCTACCCGGTCGCCGGTTGCGAAGAACTCACGCCGACCGATTACCTCGAGCCGATGGCAACCGCTGGAGACGGCACCTTTCGCGTGCTTACAAGCGACGCGCTCGATTTCAAGATCTCCTTCTCGGAGATCCTGCGTCGCTTCGAGACGCGTCGCTTCTACGTGGTCAACATGAATCGCGTCCTCTGGGACGACAGGTTGTGGCCAGACAGTGACGGTGACGGCATTCGCGACATCGAAGAGGCCAACGCCGCCGACGCGTTGCTCGTCGACTCCAATAGCGATGGATGCACCGACCGCGTCGACCAGGAGCTCAGCCCCAACGCCGGACTCTGTGCCTCGCAGTGCAGGCTCAGGATGGTCGGAGATGATCCGACGTCGCTTCAGGACAGCGACGGCGACGGGCTGCCCGACTGCGCGGAACAGACGCTCGGTTACTTGCGCTCGAGCAGCGATTCGGACCGCGACGGATTTTCGGACGACCTCGAACTCAAGCTCTACGCCAACCCGCTCGACGAGCGCACGTTGACCGAGGACTCCGATCTCGATCTGCGCGTTGACGCCGACGAGATACGCCTCGGCACGAACCCCATGTATCCCGAGAGCGACGACACCTACGTCTACGCCTACAGCCCGCTGAAGCCACGGACGACCCTCGTCGAAGGCACGAGCTGCTTCGACTTCTCAGTGGACAACGTGCGCCTGGTACAAACCGAAGCGACCGCAACGACCGCTAAAGGAGACAACCTTCTGTGTCTATTCGTCGTGCAGACCTCGGTCGACGACCCGAGAGGCATCCCCACGGTCGCGCGCGCCTGCGTCAACGCGAACTACGTGGAGACGGCGAACGGTAGCGTGAAGTCGCCGTCCAACGGACTCCTTCACATCGACGCCAGGGCGTTCAGTTTGCAGTACGAGAGCGGGGGAGTCGTGCTTCGCTAGAGGCGAGGCGCGCGGGTTGAGCGCATGGGCCGCATAAAAGCCATGTCCAACCCGAGCGCCCTAGAGTCTTCGGAACAGTTCACCGAACGCCAATCGCGTCAACGCGACAGCGGTCTAGCTCTCGCGTTCGCGCGGTTTCGTTTTCAGGGTCCGCGCCGCGCTAGCTTGACGATGTCGGCCAACATGGAGGCGCTATCGCGGATGAGCCTCACGGCGCTGCGTTCGCCGCGCCGCATCGCCACTGGAAAGCGCTCGATGATGTAGCCATGGCGCCTTGCGAGCCATATGAGCTCGACATCGAACGCGAATCCATCGAGGGTTAGCTCTGCGAAGAGCCTGCGCGCGACCTCGCCGCGAAACACCTTGAAGCCACATTGAGTGTCGGCAACGTCGAGTCGCAGCAGCTTGTCGACGAGCGCACCGAAGGCGTGCGTAGCAGCGCGGCGTGGCAGACCGTAGAGCGCGCGGCTGTCTCGGCCGTCGCCCAAGTCGCGAGCCCCGAGGGCGAGGTCCGCGCCGCTCGTCACCGCTTCGATACCCAGACGCAGCGCGCTGAGCGGATAGGCGAGGTCAGCGTCGAAGAAGGCGGCCACCTGGCCGGTGGTCGCTGCCATTCCGAGTCGCAGCGCCGCACCCTTGCCACGGTTCACCGGCAGCCTCACGAGCTGGCGCGCTACGCCCTCGACGCGAGGCGCCGACGTCACGATCTCGGGTGTATCGTCGGTACTACCATCGTCCGCGATGACGAGCTCGGCGCCGCGGTGATGCGCGGCCAGATAGGAGCCCACGGTGTCGAGCGTTGCGCGAATGCCGCGCGCCTCGTTGAAGGTCGGGATGACGACGCTCAGGGTCACTGGGGCAACGTCTCCCGTCCCAGGGGGCCGTGCAAGACAGCAACCCCATCGACGAGGTCACCGTAGTAGCCGCGCAAGCCGATGGCGTCGCGGTCGCCCTCGCATAGGGCCTTGATGTCTTGCACCGTGCGATTGGCGACCACTTCCAGGCCCGAGAGGGGTTGGCCATCGGAGCACCGCACGGTTCGGGTCGGCAGCGCCCGACGCGGGTGACCGACGAGGCGCGCGAGCAGACCCGTGGGTCGCTCGGCGAAGCGACCGCCCACCCAGGGACCATCTCCGGAATCGCAACGTGGTTGCAGCGCCGAGATTCGGTCATCTGCTATTGCAACTTCTACGGCCACTAGCGAGCCATCGCCCGGACAGCTCCAGGAAAACGGCCGCCCACCGCTGCCGCCGTGAAGCTCACTGGCGACCGCGCCGAAGCGAAACGGCGAACGGGCTTGCGCGGCGACCCATCGAAAGCGCTCTGCGTCGGGCTGATGCAACCAGCTCCACCACCACGGTGTTGGCTCAGGCTCGCGGACGAAGCGCAGGAGCGGCCGCGGCTGCGACGCGAGATCGATGGCGAGGAAGCGGTCATCCCAAACGAAGGCCGCATGCGTGGCCATCGCGTGAGCGAGCTTCCCGAGAGTTTCATCGTCGTCGACCCGATGCAGGTCCAGGTGATGAAGGTCGATGAGGGCAACCTCGTGCACGAAGCGCGGACGTGGTGGCGAGAGGTAAGCCTCGCCTGCCACCATCGGCGCATCGAGCTGGACGTCGAACTCGACGCGACGCCGGTGGATGCTGCTGGACGGCCAGTACCGGGTCCGAGCACGAGGGAAGAGGCGACTGACCTCCCGCGCCCAGAGGTTCTCTTCGCGTTGATCGGTGTCACTCGGCGCGTACGCGTACGAGGCGCCACCGGTCGCATAGCCCCACGCGAACTGCCGTACGGCGAAGACACACTGCCAAGCCAACAGGACGACCGCGATGACGTACGACGGGCGACCCCACATGAAGAAGACCCACGCAATCAGCTCGGCTACCGCGATGGCGACACCGGGATTGGCGTGCCAGGTCCAATACGCGTGGATGAAGCCGGCCTGGCGGAAAACGACCGTATGGAAGACCTGGCCGATGAGAAAGGCCAGCACGATGATGTCGCGAGACTCTCGCTTCCGCTTGCTTGCCCACAACATCCAGCCGGCCAGCAATGCGAGAAGAACAGGACCGTAGAGGTCGAGACTGCGGTCCCAGAGGCGCGCCGCATAACCATCGACGGCACCAGTCCGCATGGCCAGCGCCGCGCGCATATCGGCGAGGCTCCCATGTGTGCGCCAGATCCACGCGAAGAACGCCCCAAAGGACACGAGCATCGTGACCGCTAGCGGCATCAGAAATGACAGCTCGGCGCGGAGGCGGTGACGACCGCGCCATGCCGCCACGCAAAACACGAAGAAGGCGATGGGGTAGGCGGGCCAATCCCACTGCGCCGCCACCGCGAAGCCGGCACAGGTCTGAACTGCCGAGCGCCGTGTCCCCGTGGCGAACCATGTTGCGACACCGTCGAGCGCCAGTAGGAGGAAGGCGATCGAGCCTTGCTCGTGGTCGATCATGTTGGCGAAGATCAGGTTGAGTGGTGTGAGCGCGTAGGCTGTGACTGCCATTGCAGACACAGCACGTGACCAGTGGCGCCGGGTCACCCAAGCCAGCGCGACGATGTCCGCGACGCTGTAGAAGGCCGGCACGGCGCGCCCGACCCACTCCCTGGAACCAAGCAACCACTGCATGGCTACGAGGTGGAAATGCACCAGGAGTGGATGGTGTGTGTAGAGCGACGCGGCATGCGGCGGCGTGGTGTCGAAGTGGTAGAGTGCTTGGCCGACTAGGCCGAAGCGCAAGCTGTTGCGCGCGCCGTTGAAGAACGCTGCGCCGTTGAAGCCGTTGTGACCCCAGAGCCATACGTCAGCGATGCCATGCAGCGCCGCGATGGCGAACCAGACAGTAACTCCTGATACGATGGCAGCGTATGCCCGCCGACTTAGACCCTCATCCACGCGAGCGCACTCTAGTATAGGAGAGCGCGACGACGAAGCATGTCTCTGTTTTCCTCCGACCGGACCGAGGTGCCGAACATGATCAGGGTGGGTTTAGCCAGCGTTGCAATGGTGCTTACGGCTTGCGCGGGTAGCGTTCCCTTCCGCATCGACAATCCGACGGATGCGCCGGTGACCGTCACCATCGATGGGTCGCAACACACCATTCCCGCACGTTCCGACGAAGCGGTGACGCTCAAGCCTGGCAAGCACAGCCTCGAGGCGCCAGCAACCGGTAAGCTCGACTTCATCGTGTATGCGGGCCGCAAAGGTGGGCTCATCAACCCGACGCTCGGCGACTATGTTGTTGCGAACGAAATCTACGCGACGGACGCGCGAACGGCGAAGGGTTTCGCGAAGCTCCAGAACAAGATCGTCATCGGGAACGAACGCTTCACCGGGCCGTTCAGGCTTCACGACGGCCTGTTTATCGATGAGGACTGGCGCTACGGGGTGCATGACGAGTTCGCCGAGGTCGAGACTGTCGGCAGTAGCGGAGGGAACATCTTCGGCAAGGTGTTCGCCGCCCCCGACTTCGTGCCGTTCTATCGCCGTCGTTATGGCGTGCCCGAGTTGGTCGAGCCGGCGCCGCCAGCGAAGGTGCGACGCGTCCAGCCGACGCCTTCGCTTCCGGACTTCGCCGATCCCGCCGTTCAGGCCGCAACCGCGACGATTCGCGACCAGTATGCGCGTTATATCGTCTGCGACGACCCGGCCGAACAAAAGCGACTGCAAGAGGCCACCTCGCCGGCACTCACTGCGTATATCACCTTTATGGCGCCGCGTATGGTCAAGCAGTCCCCCGAGGACAATCAGCGCCACAACGACTTCGTCACAGCCTACGGCCACGCGTTTGCGGTCTCGGCCCGGGTCATTCCTCCACGAACACAGTGACGCGCGACTGAGCCTACAAATCGACGAGCTCGACGTGCTCGAGCACGCTGCCCAGGAACGCACCGCCGACCCGCTTCACCCGGTCGCTCACGTCCGTGGCGTAAAACCTGTGGCGCGGGTGGCCGCCGCCCGACGCTCCGACCTTCGTAGCCACGGCCTCGGCGACCGCGTCAGCGCTGTTGACGATGGTCACTCCGCTGCCGCAGACGTCCGCGATGACGGGTACGAGCAGCGGATAGTGCGTGCAGCCGAGTACCAAGGTGTCGATGCCGCGCGCCACCAAGGGGCGAAGGTATTCTTCGGCGAGCAAGCGTGTGGCGTGGTGACCGGCCAGGCCCTCTTCGGCTAGCGGCACGAAAAGCGGGCACGCCGCAGTCAGCACGTCGATGTGCGGGTCGTGGGCGGCGAGCGCGCGCTGGTACGACCCGCTGTTGATGGTGCTCTCGGTGCCGATGACGCCGACACGACCGTTCTTCGTGGTGCGTGCAGCGAGTGCCGCGCCGGGCTCGATGACCCCGACAACCGGCATGTCCAGGGTGTCCCGCACCACGTCGACGGCACACGCGCTCGCCGTGTTGCAAGCAATCACCACCAGCTTTGCGCCTTGCCCGACCAAAAACTGCGCGCAACGAAGCGCATAGCGGCGAATGACCTCGGGCGACTTCGTGCCGTATGGCACCCTTGCGGTGTCGCCAAGATAGGCGAGTGCTTCTCCAGGGAGACGCCGCATGAGGGCCGCGGCGACGGTCAAGCCGCCGATGCCGGAGTCAAAGACGCCAAGGGGGGCCGTGACCTGCATGCGGCATCCGTGTCTCGGAGGCCTTCCGGTGTCAATCGGTGGCTCGCCGCGACGCGAATTGACGTTTTAGTGCCCTTACCTTATCAATTCGCCCCTCCATGGCAGCCCCCGACAGCCCGGTAGCGCCGGCAGATTTGCCCATTGGCGCCACCTACGCCGGCAAGCGCATCCTCTTGACGGGAACCACCGGGTTTCTCGGTAAGGTCGTCCTTTCGTTTTTGCTCACGCGCTTCCCTGACATTGGCCGCATCTACGTCCTCATCAGGCCCGGCCCTTCGGATCGCGCAAAGGACCGTTTCGCCAAGAAGGTCATGGCGTCGCCGGCCATGGGGCCGGTCGTCGCCGCTCACCCCGACGACCTCGAACAGTTCCTCGCCGAAAAGGTGACGCCAGTCGACGGCAACATCACCAAGGAGAACTGCGGACTGTCCGAGGAGGCCTTGCGGGACATCCAGGGCCTCGACCTCATCTTGAACAGCGCCGGCCTGGTCGATTTCGATCCCTCCGTCGATAGCGCCCTCAGCATCAACGCCATCGGCGCTCAGAACGTGGTCAAGCTCGCGCGGGATCTTGGCGCTGCGTTGGTCCACGTCTCGACCTGCTTCGTGGCCGGCAAGCGCAGTGGTCAGATCCTCGAAGATGAGCCCATCCTTGGGCGCCTTCCTGATGCGAGCGACCAGCGCGCAAGCGACTTCGACTTTCAGCGCGAGATCACCCGATTGGGCGAGCTTGCGCAGGAGGTACGTAGCCGCGCCGATGACCCAGTCACCAAAGCGCATTGGCGCAAAGAGGCCATCGACAAGCTGGCTGAAGAGGGTCGCGACGCTTCCGATGGTGTTGCGCTGAAGGCCGCGGTGCTACGCCAGAAGAAGGTTTGGCTCACGCAGGAGCTCAAGCGCGTCGGCATGGAGCGCGCCAAGTTCTGGGGCTGGACGAACACGTACACGTTCACCAAAGCGCTCGGCGAAATGGTCATCGCCGACGCCGCGCAGAATCACGGCCTCGTCGCATCCATCGTGCGACCGTCGATTGTCGAAAGCGCTCACTCGTTCCCGCTGCCCGGTTGGAACGAGGGCTTCACCACGACGGCACCACTCATCTTGATGGTGCGCCAGGGGCTTTTGCACTTCCCCTTCGCCGAAGACCTGCTGCTCGACGTCATCCCCTGCGACATGGTGGCGACGGCGATTATCGCCGCAGGCGCAGCCTGCCTCACCAAGACCAACAAGATGGTCTACCAAGCCGCCTCGGGTGACGTAAATCCACTCACCATCAAGAAGGCTCTCGAGCTCACCGCATACGAGGGGCGCACGCGCGCCCGCGCCAAGGTCACCAAGCTCCGCGCTTCACGTCCCGGGCCCGCGCTCATCGACTGGTTCAAGCGTCACTACGAAACGCAGCCAATGGCGCTCGAGACGTTCAACAAGATCTCGACTCCGCGATTGAAGACGGCGGCCAGCTCGCTCATCAAGACGATCGACGACATCGGGCCCGACCGATTGGGCTGGATGCGCGAGCCGCTCAGCAAAACGCGCGAGATCGCCGAGTTCGTCGAAACCAGCTCGTCGCGCATCAACATGGTGCTCGACCTATTCATCCCGTTCGTCGCCGAGAACAAATACGTGTTCCGCTGCGATAACACGCGGTCGCTCATGCACCGGGTGCCGCAAGCCGAACGCGATGTCCTCAACTGGGCGCCCGAGGGCTATCTCTGGCGCGACTACTTCATCAAGACGCATATTCCGGGTCTCGAGAAGTGGGTCTTCCCTGCGCTCGAGGAAGAGCTCGCCGAGAAGCCCAAGCTCGCCCATATGCATCGCGATCTCGTCGACATGTTCGAGTCGACGACGCACGCTCACCGGCACCGCCTAGCGTTGCGTTTCCTCGACGGCGACACCTTCGAGCACCTTACCTACGGAGAGCTGCGGCAGCTCGCCGAGCGCGTCTCGGCGTTCGTCCTCGAGCAGACCCGCGGCGAGGTCGATCAGCGGGTGCTGCTCGTGTCAGAGAACAGGCCCGAGTGGGTCGCGGCGTATTTCGGTATTTTGCGCGCTGGCTGCACCGTGGTGCCCGTCGATTCCGCAGCGAAGGCCAACGAGATCGTCAATATTGCCAAGGCGGCCAAGGCTGCTGGCGTGCTCTTGTCGCCCAAGGCCCAAGCGCGTCTTGGTAAGCTCGACTGCGCCGTATGGTCCCTGCGGGATGCCGTCCGCTTCCGCGGAGAGCTAGTGGTCCCCAAGGCGCCCGCTAGGTTGGCATCGCTCATCTTCACGAGTGGCACGACGGGGACGCCCAAGGGCGTCATGCTGTCGCACCGCAACTTTACCTTCGAGGTGTCGCGGCTCGCCGGTATCTTCACGCTCGACGAGAAAGACCACCTCCTCAGCGTATTGCCGCTCCATCACACATTTGAGTTCACCGCCGGCCTGCTCTTGCCCCTGTCGCGCGGTGCTACCATCACCTATCTTTCAGAGCTGAACGGCGATACGCTTCAGCGGGCACTTCAGCGCGGTGTCACGGGGCTCATCGGCGTTCCAGCCTTGTGGCAGCTGTTGCAGCGACGCATCGAGTCGCGGCTCAACGACACGACGCACCTCGCGGGTCTCGCCTTGGACGGGGTGCGCGCGGTGAACTCGTTCCTTCGCGATCGCACCGAATTCAACCTCGGCCCGTTGCTCGCGTACCCGGTCCATCGTGCCCTGGGTGGTCGCTTGCGCTACCTGGTGAGCGGTGGTTCGGCGCTGTCTCCCGAGGTGCTCGAGTTCTTCCGTGGCGTCGGCTTCAACATGACCGAAGGCTACGGACTCACCGAGACGGCGCCGGTGCTTACAGTCACCGACCCGCTCGATCGCGTCATTACCGGCAGTGTTGGCAAGCCCCTGCACGGCGTCGACATCAAGATCGACGAGCCCAACGAAGACGGCATTGGTGAGGTTCTCGCGCGGGGTCCGAACGTCATGCTTGGCTATTGGGGCGATGACGCGCCGCCCGCTTTGACGGACGGCTGGTTCCACACGGGCGACCTGGGTCAACTTGACAGCGAGGGCCGCCTCTTCCTGGTCGGACGCAAGAAGGACGTCATCGTCGACGCTGATGGGCGCAATGTTTACCCGGACGAGCTCGAGGAGCTCTACGGCAAGCACGACGCCATCAAGGAACTGTCCGTGGTTGGGCTCACCGCCGACGGTCGCGAGCGCGTAGCCTGTCTCATCGTGCCGGCATACGGCGATCGGCCGCGCGACGAAGTGCGCCGGGAGATCCACGACCACGTCAAGCGCACGAGCGACACGCTGCCCTATCACAAGCGTCTGAAGGTCGTGCACATCGTCGATCACGACTTGCCTCGGACCTCGACGCGCAAGGTGAAGCGTCCCGAAGTGGTCTCCGAGCTGCTGCGCCTGTCGCAGGCGACTGCAAACGTTCATGAGGCGGCCAACAACGAGTCGACACCCGTGATGCTCGCGCGCCAGGTCGTCGCGGGCTTGCTGTCGCGTTCGGTCAACGACGTGCCAGCCGATGCACGTCTCGTCGATCTCGGATTCGATTCGCTGATGTTCGTCGAGCTCGCGACCGCGCTCGAGGCGCACGTGAAGCGTGACGTGACGAGCGAGCAGCTCATGTCCATCGAGCGGGTCGCCGATCTCGCGCGTCTGCTCGTGGCAGCCCCGGCTTCCGTGAGGCCCAAAGCGGTCGTCAAGAAGGACGAGCGACCCACGGACCCCGAGGCCATCACACTGCCGTCTCCTATCGCCAAGGCGGGCAAGGCCTTCCTGCGCTGGAATCAAAAGAAGTTCTACGAACACGTGATGGACGTCGAGGTGCGCGGTCGCGACTACGTGCCGAGAGACACGGGTTTCATCGTCGCCGCGAATCACGCGAGTCACCTCGATGCAGGTCTCGTCGAGCTCGCGCTCGGCGACCATGGCGATCGCTTGGTGTCGCTCGCCGCCCGCGACTACTTCTTTGGCTCGCGTCTCAAGCGTACCTACTTCGAGAACTTCACGAACCTGCTCGCCATCGAGCGCCACGGCGCCACGCGCGCGTCGCTCCGACGGGCGCTCGCGGTCATCGAACGTGGGGATAGCTTGCTCATCTTCCCGGAGGGCACCCGTAGCCCGGACGGCCGCATGAGACCCTTCAAGGCATCCATCGGCTATCTCGCGGTCGCATCCGAGCGTCCGGTGGTGCCGATGTATCTTTGGGGCACCTACGAGGCGATGCCCAAGGGCAGCACATTGTTGCCGCGAACGCGTGATATCGGCGCGCTGATCGGTCCGGCGTTGCGACCCGAGCTCATGAAGGAGCTCACCAGCCGTTGTGCACGTAGTGATGCGCATCGGATGGCGACGCTCCTCGTCGAGCGCGCGGTCCAAGCGCTTCGCGACCAAGGTGGCTACAAGCCCGAGCAGCTAGCGCGTGATATCGCCGATGAGGCGCTTCCGACGAAATCGGCGCAGCCCGAGGACGACACCGAGGATGTGCCGCGAGCTCGTCGTGAGTCTGTGAAGGGACGCTCGTCGACTCGGTCGACGCTGTCGGCGCGCGCGCTTGGTGAGAACGATGGCGACTAAGAAGAAGAGCGAGGCTGGCGTCGTCTTGATCACCGGTGCCACCGGTTTTCTCGGCAAGCACCTCATCGAGGCCCTGCGTCACCAAGAGCCTCAGCGTCCTTTGCGCGCATTGGTTCGTCAGCCAACCTTGCATCTCTCCAAAAACGACGTCGAGGTGGTGCAGGGCGATGTCTGCAATCCGGCGGATTGCGCCAAGGCCATGCAGGGCGTCAGCGAGGTCTATCATCTCGCCGGCCAGGTCTCCCGGGACCCCGAGCAAGCCGGCCAGCTCTTTCGCCTGCACGTCGAGGGCACCCGCAACGTTCTGAACGCGGCGTCGTCCGCCAAAGCGCGCAGGGCTGTCGTGGTCTCGACCAGTGGCACCATCGCGGTGAGCAAAGACGAAGACGAGATCTCCACGGAGGCGAGCCCATACCGCACGGACGTGGTGATGCGCTGGCCCTACTATCTCTCGAAGATCTACCAGGAGCAGACCGCGTTGCAGCTCGCCAAGGAGCTTGGTCTCGACGTGGTTGTCGTCAACCCATCGCTACTCTTGGGGCCAGGTGACGAGCGCGGTTCGTCGACCGGCGACATCGAGAAGGTCGTTCGGGGTAAGCTCCCCTTCATCCCGCGTGGCGGTGGTGTTGCCTTCGTCGACGCCCGCGATGCGGCCGCCGGCTGCGTGCTGGCGATGAAGAAGGGCAAATCGGGCGAGCGTTACCTGCTCTCAGCCGCCAACATGACCCTAGCGACGTTTCTCGGCCGTGCCGCCCGTATCGCGGGCCATGCCGCGCCGCGCGCCGTGGTGAGCCCGAAGACCATGCGTTTCGGCGCGGGTCTCATTGAGGCGATTTGCCGGAAGCTCGACGTCGCGCCCCTTCTCGACGCCCAAAGCATCGAGATGGCCGAGCACACCTGGTACTGCGACTCCGCCAAGGCGGAGACCGAGTTGGGCTTTCGCTGTCGTGACCCGCAGGAGACGTTGCTCGACACCGTGCGCGATGTTCAGAGGCGTCACAATATCGCCTGATCTCCCGGGTGGGCCGTCGAACATACGCGTTTGCGGCGCGACGCGGTCGAGCGTGGCGGAGCTTGCTTCGCACTGACGGTGGCACTACCTCATGGGGCACAAGAAGGAGTGAACCATGGCGTACGTCGACGGCTTCGTGCTGGCGGTTCCGAAGAACAAGATGGAGGAGTATCGCAAGCTCGCTTCACTTGCCGGGCAGGTGTGGCGAGAGCACGGCGCGCTATCGTACGTCGAGTGCGTCGCGGACGACGTGCCGAAGGGCGAGCTAACGTCTTTCCCTCGGGCGGTGATGGCGAAAGACGACGAGACCGTGGTCTTCGCGTTCATCACCTACAACTCGCGCCAAGAGCGCGACTTCATCAACGCGAAGGTCCTGCGTGACCCGCGCATGGTGTTCGATGAAAAGACCTCGCCCTTCGATATGAAGCGCATGATCTGGGGGGGATTCGAGCCCATGGTGCAGTACTAGAGCGTATCAGGATGCCTTCTAGGACCTACGGTACGAAGGCCTGTACGACACCGGGGGCATCGACGAGAACGCGGACGCGATGCACGCCGCCGGCATTCTCCACCAAGAAGCGTCGACCGCTCTCGGTCGCGAAGTCACCGTCAGCGTCACGTGGCAGGCTCTCCCAGCTGCTCACGCGTCGGACGATGGTGGGTTCGCCACGCGCGTCGAGTGGCAATACGTCGGCACCGGCGGGGCTACCGAACAGCGGGTCGCCGTCGAGCTCGGCCGCTCGCAAGAAGTCATCGTTACGAAAGACGACGACGACCCCGGTCGACAGGTCGAGGCCCTGGCGCGCCGGCGGAATAGGCAGGTCGACGACCACCCCGCGATTGGCCGCGGCGTCGGCGTCCGCGTAAACGATCTGTACGCGATAGCGACCGCTTGCTTCGTCACGCAACAGATACGATAGGCCGTTGATCTCGAACGGTCGTGTCAGTACTCGCAAGCCCGTCGGCAATACCCCAGCCTCGGCGGCTGCGAGCTCGAAGTCGACGACGGTGGGCTCGTCCCAGCGCCCGTAGCCGTCGTAAGGTTTGCGCAGAACTCTTGGCGTCAGCGTGGCGCCGAACGCGTCGCGTTGAGGCAGCGACAGACCGACGTGGTCCAAAGGCGCCGTGCGGGGCGTTGCGAAGTCGAGCTGCCTGCCGTGCGCGACCCGCACTGTATTCGCGGTCGTCGAAAGGCCGACGAGATCAGCGGTACCGTCGCGATCGAAATCCGCGATATCGGCGCGCATGAACGCGTTCGACAAGGTCACCGGCGGCGACATGAAGCCCCGGGCCAGCCCACCCTGGATGTGGGCGATCCAGGTCACCACTGCGTTGGCCGTGACCGCCGAGACGTCCATGATCCCATCACCATCGACATCGGCGGCGACGAGTCGAGAGGGAGCGATGAGACCCACGGTAGCGGTGGTCGCGGGTTGCGTCGTGAAGACTTCGGTCGCGCACGTGCCTGCCGTGAGGTTCAAGATCTGCAGGGTGGTGGTGCCAGCGTCGCCGGACGCAACGATGACGTCTGGGTAGCCGTCATCCGCTGTGTCCGCGATCGCGACGCCGCGAACAGTCGTCGACGCGGTCGTACGGCTGCATCCGGCCTGAAGGACGAAAGCTCCCGCGCCGTTCCCAAGCAGGACATACAAGTTGCCGCCTGTCGCTCCCGCAGCGATATCGAGATCGCCGTCGCGGTCGAGGTCCGCCAGGGCGACGTGCGTGACCTCCGCTCCCGTCGTGATATCCGTCGTCGCCGTGAAGGTCCACGTGTTGCTTGGCGGCGGCGGCACCGCCGCGTTCGAGCGGTAGACGAGAAACCGCGTCGCGTCGACCCCGATGATGTCATCACGTCCGTCTTCGTTCGCGTCGGCGATGGCAATGAGCTGATCGATCGGGACGCTCAGGGAGACGCCTGCGTAAGGCCGGAATGCGTAGCCGCGCGTAGCGTCGAACGAAGCGAGTGCGACGGAGGCGAGCTCGACGGCGCTGTCGTGCGTGAAGATGTCGAGGATGCCGTCGCCGTTGACGTCGGCGAGCTTGCTGCGCAAAAACGAGGGGCTGCTTGCCCAGGCCGAAAAGGTGCCAGCATTGAGGGTCGTGAGGCCTGGTGTCGTCGTGGGCAGGCTGGTTCGCCCCGCCTGCACCTCCGCGCCCGTGATGAGGTACTCGAGCGTCATGACGTCGATCGCGCCGTCATGATCGTAGTCACACAGGCCGAAGTCGTCGGAGGCAGGCTCGACGGCGCTCAGGGTCGTGACGTCATCGAGTGCGCCAGGAACGAAGCCTGCGCCGAGCGAATACGTGAAGAGTGCCCCGGCTTGCAGGCTGCATAGCTCGTTGACCACGAGCTCCGCCTTGCCGTCGCCATCGAGGTCGGCGGCCGCTCCGTTTGTCGCGGTGCCGCACGCAAGGCCTTCCAGACGGGGGTTGGCGAGGAGCGGCAGAGCCCCGTCCCGCAAGGCATGGATGTACGGACAGGGCGCACCGCCCGCGCGCATACATGCCCAGGTGATGACCTCGTTGCGACCGTCGCCGTCGACATCGACGATGTTCAAGTAGTCAGAGAGCTCTGGCATCGACGCGCTGATGATGGGGGGCGAGAAGGTCGTGCCGCCGCGATAGACGCGAAGCTCGCTGATGGTCGGCAGTGGTGCTGTGTCGACCACGATGTCATCGACGCCGTCGCCATCGACGTCGCCGGCCGCCACGTCGACGCCGCGCTCGTTGAAGACGAGGGCATCGTCTTCGTAGTTCATGGGTAGGTCGTCGGCGACGACCTGGAGGGCGCCAAGCAGCACCGCACCACCCTGGCCAGGGAGTACCCCGAGGTCGAAGAAGTCGGCCGCCGTCACCGCGGTGGCAATCACCACGTCATCGCGGTCGTCGCCGTTGACGTCCCCGGCGGCGATACGAACGACGGACTGCGGCACCGCATACGTCGTTGGGTCGACCTGCCATGTTCCGCTGAAGCGGATGATCCTCACCTGGCCGTTGCAGGGCAAGGCGACCTCGTTTTGGCCGTCGTCGTTGAAGTCGCCGATGGCAACGCTCGTGGTGTGCGGCTCGCAGCCGGAACCGCTGAGTAGCGTGACCGACGCGAAGCCTGCCACGGAGCCGAAGACCAGGGCGACGTCGTCCTGATCCACGACCACGAGGTCGTCGTAGGCGTCGCCGTTGAGACGGCCGAGGGCGTAGGCGCGCGCGGAGTTTCCGAAGGTGATGTCGGTAGCTACAGCCGCGCCGAACCTGCCGTCAGGAACGGTGCCAGTCGATTGCCCGGTAAAGCGGAAGATCTCGACGCTCGAAAGGCCAGCCGCTGTCTGGTTGACCCCCGTCACGGCGTCGAGGCCGGCACTCCCGTCGACGTTGCCCAAGAGGACCCGGTGGCGCGTGTCCGCGCTCACCGCGCCGAGAATTCGGTAGCCTGCGGCGTTGGTGTCGGTTGGGGAAGCGGCGATGCGTGCGCCCACCCCGAGGAACGTAGGGTTGCCGACGCCTGCCCGTGGGTCGGCCGGCGTCACGCGCAGGACCACGTCGGTCGTCGCTCGCCCCCGCATGTCGGCGGCGATGTCCCAGACGAACAGATGCTCGACGCCACCGCCGTTGCTCGTGCGCGGCGAAGAGGCGAGAGCCAGGCGACCGTGATGAAGCTCGGTCGGCAGCTCGGTCGCGGGCAGAAAGGGCTCGCCCCCAATGGACAACTCGACCCGTAGGTCGACGGGGTCGGACTGCTCGTCCATGGCGCGGTAAGCAAGATAGCCGACGCTCGGACGGCCGAACTCGTCGCCGCTGAGCTGCAGAGACTCGATGGTTGGCGCTGTCTGGTTGTCGACCGCGAACGAGGTCTCATCGAAAGCACCGTAGTCGTACCCTCCCACGTCGTCTCGCGCTCGGGCGCGCAGGCGCACCCCGGATAGACGAAACGCGCCCACCCCCCCGGTTGGGTCGGCGCTGTCCCAAACGAAAAATTGCTCGGAACCGTCGCTCGCGATGGAGGCGGTAGCGCCGTACTTGATGGCGGCTTTGCGCCAGACTTCAGGAGCGTCTGGCAGCGCGAACTCGACGTCGAGGTCGCTCGGGTCGAGTGACGTGTCATCGATGGCGTAGGCCAAAGCCACGTCGCCAATCACACGCGGGGCTACCGCCGCGAGGCTTACCACCGGGGCATCATTGCCGAGCTCGACGTTCGCGGTCGCCACGGGGCCACGCGCGCCGCTCGCGTCGATCGCGGTCGCCTCGATGACAACTCCGGAAAGACGGGGCAACACCGCCGTGTCGGCCGCGCCGTTACCGTCACGGTCGACGTCACGCGGCACGAGCCCGCACGCGGCCGATGCGTCCGCTAAAGCATCCCATGTCGCGGTCAGCGTCGTGCCGCTGCGGGTCGTCGCTATGCCCTCGAGCGGTGCGTCGAGCGCAGTGATCGCGCAGCGCGCGCCGCCGACGATGCTTGCGAGCTCGATGGCGACCGTCTCGGTGCGACCGATATTGCCGTTGGCATCGGCGACTGTCAGCTCGAGCGGGAGGCTCGAGGCCCCGCGAGCCGTGGCGCGTACCGACACGGTGGGTGCTACGTTGACCAGCACCTGCTCACACGTGCCAGCACTACAGAGGAAGCCCTCGGGACATTCGGAATCAACCTCGCAGTTGATGACCGTACCGTCTGGCACGTCGAGCGAGACGCCACAGGCGGCGGTGAAGAACACGAGGGCGGCAGCGAGGCGGGCGAGGGACATCATCTTGGGCGCGGATTCTACACCCTAGCCGACCGCCAGCGCGCGCCGTATTGTCGGTCCCTTGGAGCATAAGAGGGCGCCATGAGCAGTGAAGTGGAGAACGTCATCATCATCGGGTCGGGCCCGGCCGGCCATACCGCCGCCATTTACACGGCGCGCGCCAACCTCAAGCCCCTGATGTTTGAAGGGTTTAGCGCCGGCGGCCTGCCCGGGGGCCAGCTCATGACCACCACCGAGGTCGAGAACTACCCTGGCTTTCCCGAGGGCATCACCGGCCCCGAGCTCATGCTCCACTTCCGCAAGCAGTCAGAGCGCTTCGGCACCCGCATTCTCACGCAAGATGTCGAGAAGGTCGACTTCAGCAAGCGCCCGTTCACGGTGGTCTCCGACGGCGTCGTCCACAAGGCGCATGCGGTGATCGTTGCGACGGGGGCCGCAGCCAAGTGGCTCGGTATCGAGAGCGAACGACGGCTCGCGAACGCGGGCGTGAGCGCCTGCGCCACTTGCGATGGCGCGCTCCCGGCCTTTCGCAACAAGGAGCTCGTCGTGGTCGGCGGTGGCGACACCGCCATGGAAGAGGCTCAGTTCCTGACGCGCTTCGCCAGCAAGATCTTGCTCGTCCATCGCCGCGATGAGTTTCGCGCCTCGAAGATCATGCGCGATCGGGCCCGTAAGAATCCGAAGATCGAGTTCATCGTGAACACGGGTATCGATGAGATCCTGGGCGACAAACATGTCACCGGCGTGCGGCTCAGGAACTTGAAGAGCGGCGAGGTGATGGAGCGCCCAGTCGCCGGTGTGTTCATCGCTATTGGCCATAAGCCCAATACGGGCCTCTTCGAAGGTCAACTCGCGCTCGAAGAGACCGGGTACATCACGACGAAGGGCAAGGGCTCTTACACGAGCGTGGAAGGGGTCTTCGCTTGTGGCGATGTGCAGGACCACACCTACCGGCAGGCGGTTACCGCTGCAGGTAGCGGCTGCACGGCTGCGATCGACTGTGAGCGTTGGCTGGAAATGCAAGACAAATAGCCGACGTTCGACGCCTACATTTCTTTTGCCCAAGTGCGGTCCGGCGTATAATCGTGGGCGCCTATGTCTTCCAGGGTCTCGCTGTCCCTCATCATCCTCTTCACTTTGGCTGTCGTCGGCGGCGTGACCTATTATTTCGTCCGCGAGTTCCGCGCGGCCACGCAGCGCGAAGAGATCCTTTCGGACCTGCAGGTGATCGCCCGTGAAGAAGGCGCCTGCGCCGCTCTCGCCAAGATTCGAGCGATCGACGAGGTCCTCGATGACAACATGCAGAGCGCGCTCGTGTCGCAGCGCTCACGCTACGTGACGGAGATCGTGGGGACCGACGATACCAAGGCGCGCGCCGCCTTCATCGCTGGCGACGCCGAGCACCTCATCGATCGTTCACTGTGCGAGCAGATCCGTCTCGTCCGCGAGCTCGGCGAGATGCACCCGGTCCTCGCTCTGTTGAGGCTCACACGGGCCCAAGGTGACGTTTGCGATGCGAGCTTTGCAATTGGCGACGTCCTTGCTGGCTTGTCATCGCACCGCACGACCATGCTCAAGGCGCTCCTCGAAGATCCCTCGCGCCTCAAGTGTCTGCCCCCCAACGCCATGCAGCAAATCGCCAACATGGCGATCGCGTGGGTGCGCGAGGAACCACGCGCGCTCGATGATCTCGACGTCTTGCGTGTCGCGGGCTTCTTGTCGACGTGGACTCCGGTCGCCGCGGCTCAGCTCGGCTGCACTCTCGAAGCCAAGGGTGCCGAGTCTCGGCTGGGTAACGCGATCGGCTGCACCAGCGATCACAAGAACCGTGTCCTGGTGCGCTATCGCTACAAGCAACCACTCCCGAACATCGAGGCCAACAGCGACGTCTTCCTGCTGGGCTCGCATGACGAGAAGTGCGAGGTGCGGCCGGTCGCCGAGCCGCCTCGGATGTTCACGGTCGCCTGCGCTGACCTCACCCTCGCATCCGACGTCGACGTCGCCGTTCTCATGGAGCCCATCGTCTACGGACTCGTGCGCGCCGACCTCATTGCTGGGGTCGCCCACTATGTCGGCTCGTCGGACAGCATTCAGCCCGCCAAAACGGAACCGAAGCTTGGCTCTTGGTTCGCCTACAATCGCACGGGCGACGCGGTCGGCATGACCGAGGTCGTTACCTTGAACGACCTCGCGGAACGCTTCGGCGAAAGCCTGCCCGCAAACCCCTTGCGAGCGTTCTGCCGCCAGGGCGGTGCGCGATATTGCTACGATGTCGACTGGGCGCAGGTTGTTAGCAAGCTCGACGGTGAGCCAGTGATCTTTCTGTCGCGCCCGCTGGGCGTCTTCGTGCCGCATACCAACGTCCAAGAGGATGTGCAGGCCCAAATCTTCGAGGAGGCCTTCAAGCGGCCCACAGCCCCTGGCGCTGTCTTGCGTGTTTATTCGCTCGGGAAGGGTGGTTATCTCGTCGCCGAGGTGCGCCCCGCCGCGATCGAGATGCGCTGGCGCTTGAAGGCGGAGGACCCCTGGAGCGCACAAGGCTTCGGTACGCCGGAGGGTGGCCCGACACCGCCTTCCGCGCGCCTGCTCGCGGTCATGGACCTACAGCACGACGGAAAGCCCGAGCTCATCGTGCAGCGCGCTTTGCGCTCGAAGCAGAACGGCGAGGTTCACGACGTCAGCGACGAGATCGTCTTGCTCGGACTCGACGTGAAGAGCTCGAAGTTCCAGAGCATCAATCAGCTCACGGTGCGGGAATATTAACCCCAGTGCTCGCCTGTGTTGACCACGCCGTAAGGCCCACAGCGCGGCTCGCGCGGGCGGTCTGCTTTTGCCTTGTGCTGGCGGGTTGTACCAAGGCCTCCGTACCGCCGGCCACCGAGCCGACCGGTGTAGGCAATGTCTCCACCGCGGGTGGTGCGCCAGGCGCCAACAGCGATAGCACGCCACCAACCGTAAAAGCGGACGAACCGAGGGAGTCCGTGGTCGAGCGCACGCAACGCCGTGCCAAGCTTGCCGCGAAGCAACTCGTCCTCGCTGAGGAGCGTGCGAAGGTCGACGGTGCCTGGGCGAGCCCATTGTTTCCATTGGCCCTTGCTCGCGCAAACGGGGCGGTGGTCGACCAAACCCGCATCGACAAGCTCTACGCCCGTGTGAAAGAGCGGGTTTGTTTCGGGCAGCCCAAGCTCAATCTGGTCGACCGCACCAAGCGCAAGAAGCCCTCTGACGCGATCGCCATGATCAAGGAAGGGGCAGAAGCGAAGCTCGCGGAGGCCCGCGCCAAGTGCGCGGGAGGCGACCAACCGCTCACCTTGCTGGTCCGCATGGACGTCATCGAGGAGCTCGAGAGTCCCGATAAGGTGCGCGCAACGCGGCTCAAACCTGGAGTCGTGTTGCCCGAAGGGCAAGCGCCAGGCCCCAACGACGTCTACGAATACGAAATCGATACGCTAAAGCGGACGGTGTTCGCTAACGGCGAGGTGAGTATCGAGAGTCGTGTCTTTCCCTTCAAGGTGCAGGAGATGTCGAAGGACAAAGGCAACGCGCGGGCTACCGCTGGCGGGGATGCCGTTCGTCTCAAGGACGACCCGCTCGAAGTTCGCAGTAGCAATCAGCTCAACGCCGCCATCACCGAACGCATCCTTGCCGTGGTGCAGCAAGCGCTCGACCGCCACGTGGAGGGGCTCGTGAAGGCCTACACGACCATGGCGCTCTCGACCGCAACCATCGACGCTGGAGCGAGCCAAGAGCATCACCTCATCGAGGTCCTCGCGGTTGGCGGTCAGATCGATGCCAACCCAACCGTGGCCCAGCAATTGAGCGAGCGGTACGAGCTGCCCATCGCCGACATCAAGGCGGCCATTGCGGGGCTGGGGCTCAAGTAGTTCTCCCGGTAGGGCTCGTGGCCCGAGTGCCGCCGCTTGATTGATTGGCCACTCTGGCGTTTAACGCGGCCCTCGGATTCCAAGAAGGGGGCACCATGACATCTGCGAAGAGTGAAGGTTTGCGTCTTGAAGCTCGCGAGGCCAAGGACTCCCGTGGCCGCCCAACCGTCGAGGTGACCGCCACGGTTGGCGGTGTATCGACCATCGGTGACGTGCCTGCGGGCGCCTCCAAAGGGGAAGACGAGGCCCAGACCGTACCCGTCGCGGACGCCATCAGGAACGTGCACGACGTCATCTTGCCCATGTTCAAGAAGGCGAATCTCGACCTCGCGACGTACGATGGCTTGCGCAGTCTCGAGAACATGATGATCGACCGCGCCGGCGAGAACTTCAAAGACCTTGGCGCCAACGCGACGCTACCAGTGTCGCGCGCATTGTGGCGTGCGGCCGCCAAGCTGGGCGGCATGGAGCTCTGGCAATACATTCAAAAACACGAGACCAAGCTCGCCGCCAAAGACACCGTGCACTTCTACATGAACATCTTCAATGGCGGCCTGCATGCGTTGAAGAAGGCAGACGGCGAGGTGCTCGGCAAAGACCGCATCGACGTGCAGGAAATCATGGTCGTGCCGGTTTCGGCCAAGACGTACGCCGAGCAGCTCGCTGTCGGGGAGAAGATCGATGCGGCCTTGAAGGCCCTGCTGCTTGCCAAGTGGGACGCCAAAGCGGTCACGCGAGCGGACGAAGCGGGGTTCTCGGTCAAGGGCCTCGGGGACTCCACCGAAGCCATTGGCCTCGTCTGGCAGGCCGTCGAAAACGCCGGCTACGTGGCTGGTCGCGATGTGAAAATGGCGCTCGATGTCGCCGCCAGCTCCTTTTATGATGCGGCCGCCAAGCGTTACCGATTCCGCGGCGAGGCGCTCACCAGTGAGCAGATGATCAAGTACCTCGTTGAGTTTGTTGACCGCTATAGCGGCAAGGTGTTGTCGATTGAAGACGGTCTCGACGAGAACGACTGGGCAGCCTGGGCTACGCTCACGGCCGAGATGAACAAGCGCGGCGTGCTCACCATCGGTGACGACCTTTTCGTGACGCAGAGGACCCGGCTCGAAAAAGGCATCGCGAATCGCTCCGCGAGCGCAATTCTCATCAAGGTCAATCAGAACGGAACGGTCGGCGGTACGCTCGACGTGATGAAGCAGGCCAAAGAGGCCAACATGCGCTGCGTCGTCTCGCACAGGTCGGGCGAAACGCTCGACGACAGCATCGCGGACCTCGCGTACGCGACGGGCGCACTTGGCCTGAAGACCGGTGACCCCCAACCGGTGGGCGACTTCCCGGATCCCAAGACGTGGGTGCGCAGGTCCAAGTATCTGCGTATGCTCGCCATCGAGAAGAGCCTCGGCTGAGCGCCGGCGCTACTCGGACAGCGAACGCGCGCGGGAGCCGAGCACATGGGCCTCGAGCGTCTTCAAAGCCTGGTTGTTCGTTACTCGAGGCTGAGCAACGGTCGAAGACGCGCGAGCCATACCTCGGCCATGGCCCGCTCCCCGGCCTCGTTGGGGTGCGTGCCATCATCGGTCATCGTCGCGGGTGAAAACCCCGCCATCTGATCGACCAGGTAGAGCGGTGAAGCGCTGGTCGCTCGGCTTGCGACGAAGGCTGGCATTGCTTCGTTGAGTGACCGTGCCTTGTCGGTGAACTGCTGCGTGGTCATGCCGATGATCCGCGCCATGATGACGATGACCCTGGGGTTCTTGCCGCGCATCACGGCGAGTAAGCGGTCGATGTCCGCGAGCACATCGTCGGCCTTGTCACCCTGCAACAAGTCGTTCGTGCCGATGTGCAGAAGAACGATGTCGGGAGTTGGGTAGGTGACGATCCACTCGGGCAGGCGGTCGGCGAGCTGGTCAGCCCGATACCCGCCATGGCCTTCGTTGTCCCAATCGTAGTCGTCAAACGGGGGCGGCCCGGTGTTGTTGTCGTCCATCGACCCCACGAAATCGACGTTTGCGCCCAAGGCCAACAGCGACTTCCATAGGGGACGACGATAGCTCGCGGTCTCGCCGGTGCCCGCGGTGATCGAATCGCCCATGGGACAGATGCGCACGAGCGGTCCTAACATTGCAGGCGGAGCCTCGCCGTGGCCCGAACCGTCGTCATCGCCGCCGCCGCTGAGCGTCATCCGCGGGTCACGCTCACCATCGTCGTTGCCGCCACACGCAACGCACGCGAATGCTGCGGCCATGCTGCAGAACTGACACGCCCTCATCCCCACTCCCCACCGCAAATCAACATGGTGTGCGCTTGGGGCGCCGGCAAGGGGACGGCCTTCGACTGGCTAGAGGTCTTCGGTGCTCATGATGTCGCGCTCGTGTGGCAGAAGATCGCGCGGCGCGCGGAAATATTGGTGGGTCGAGTAGCCGAGGAAGTTCGAGACGCGGCTGGTGTAGATGCAGGCGTGGTCCTTCACCTGTTCGGCAAACCGCGAGTTTTCGCCCGACTCCTTGAAGACGAAGCCCCAGGTGCTGTTGAAGCTTGCGTCCACTTTGGTTTCGAGCGCTTCGATGGCCGCGATGACGGACTTGAGTTGGCGCTTGGCTTGGTCGCGCCGCAGGCGCAAAGCTTCGAATTCGGCGGAGCCGCGGGCTTCCTCTGCACCCAGGCGCTTCTCGATTGTGGCTAAGTGCTGACGCTGCAGACTCGTCAGCTCGTCGAGGTTACGGCGCTCTACCTCCAAGTCGGCTAATCGCTGCAAGTCCTCGGCGTGTTCAATGCTGTAACGGATCTCGTCTTCGAGCTCTTCGACGACGAGGGCGGTGCGCCAAAGCGACGCTTTTTTGCTGCGCAAGATGTCGCCGAAGATGTGATCGCCAACGTAGAGCACTTGCTCACCGATCATCCCAGTCATGCGCTCGAAGTCTTTGAGGTTGCCACCTTCGTAGACCTTGCCGCGCTCGAGCGCGGTGACCGCCTTGCCGGTGGGGACGCCCTTGGGATCGAGCAGCGCGAAGGGCTCCTGGTCCTTGAAGAAGGCTGGCTTTTTGGCAGTCACCACGACCCACTCGAAGTAGCTGCTCCAGTGCGCGTATTCAGGGAGCTCACCGTCGAGCAGGTACCGCATCAAGTGATCGGTGTAGTCAAACGCAGAGTTGGTCAGCAGGAAGAGTTTCTTGCCACTCGAGCGCAGCTTGTGGAGCGTCCGCGCCATCAGCGGATCCCGCTCGACGTATTTGGCGAGGTCCTGTTTGACCACGGACTTCAACGTGTCATCGCGATGCGCTTCGTCGATGCTTTCACGTACGTCGTCGAAGATCTTCCACGTATCCACCTGCCCCGCGTCGCCGCGGGTGGCGAAAAAGTCGACGAGGTCGGCGTAGAGGCACATTTCGGGCAGTGAGAAGAGCGTGTCGACCAGCGCGAAACGTGGCGGTACGAAGGCGATGCGTTCGCGGCGGTAAACTTGGCGCCGCTCGTCCTTGTTGAGTGGGCGACGACCGTGAAAGACGCGACCGACGTGGCTGTGCCTGTCGATCTTTAGGATGTTGCCCAGCTGCTTGTCGACCATGAGCCCGCGGATGACGAAGCTCGGGTCGTAGCCTAGCTTCAGAATCTCCTCGGGATAGCCGCGCTTCACGAGCTTTTCGACGGTGAGCCTGTGGGCCAAGCGCTCGAGCTGTTCGCGTTTGTAGCGCGCTAGCGTGTAGTCCATGTCGAAGCCAATGGCCGCGACGGTGTCCATGCGCAGGTTGCGGTTCACAAAGATGCGCAGATGCGGAGGCGGCAAATGCGGCGCGTCCAGCTCGTACTTCGCGGAGGATGTTGGCGCAGAGGGCGTCAGCTCCGTGTGACCCATGACAATCACTTCACTCTGGTGAAACTGCTTCAGTTGTTTTCACGACGGTCGCGTGGCACTTTGAGTGTACCGCATGGATCGATCGAAGAGACGCTCTCATCCACGCGTTCCCGCGAGCGTCACAGCAACGATTCGCGTGCCGGGCGGCGTTAGCCACACGGCCACGCGTCTGACGAACATCTCGTTGGGGGGCGTTTTCATCGACATGGAAGAGCCGCTCACCTTCGGCACCGAGGTTAGCCTCGAGTTCGCGCTGCCCGTCGCCGCTCGGACCATCCAGTGTCGTGGATTGGTCGTCTGGACCAGCAAACACGCGCGCGCCGCGGAAGGCAAGCGGGGGATCGGCGTGCGCTTGATGGAAATCGGCATCGCTGACATGCGGGTCTTGGCCGACTACATCGAACGCAGTCTCAGGGTCGAAGGTTAGTCGGCGCGCTCGAGGGCCTAGCCCCGGCTCCGCCGGCCGGGTAGGGCGGTCGGAGTTGGGCCTTCTTTGAGCGTCGTACCGGTCATTTCGATGTGGCCCTTGAAGCTCGCGCCGTCAGCGATGACCACGCGCGGTGCCGTGATGTCCCCCACGACCCGGGCGTCCGCGTGAATCTCGACCTTCTGGGTTGCCGTCATGTTGCCGCGCATCTCACCCTTGATGGTGATGTTCTCGGTTGTGATGTCGGCGAGGATGACGCCGCCTTGCTCGATGACCAAGTGCTTCTTGAGCGTGATGACGCCTTCGACCCGGCCTTCGATGACCAGGTTTTCCTCCCCATGCAGCTCGCCCTTGATGAACAAGCCACGCCCGATGACGCCTGCGCTATCGATGTCAGCCATGAAGATTTGTCTCGTCTGTGAGAGGGGTTAGACGCATGGTGCAACGTCGTCGAGGTCGCTGCAAGCTTCACTACAAGCGCTCGGGCATCTTCACGTTGCGCGTGCGCGCGACCAGGGAAAAGAACGTCATCAAAGCGTTGCCCTCCTCCTCGAAGCGCTCGAAGAACAGGTCGCGGATGGCTCGTTTCGAAAGGTCGCCGCTGACGACGCCATAGTACAGCCGTTCGCCGAGCCGATAGCCGATGACGTGGGTGATGGCGTTGAAGGCATCGGCGTTGGACTCGTAGATCTCGCGCATGCCCCGGACCTTGTCGCCGGCTTCGAGGCGTGCGTGCTTCAGTACGGCGCGGGCGAGGGCCCGTTCGTGTGTGTCCCGACTTCGCTTGAGCTTCTCGAGGGCAGCGTCGCTCGGGGCTTTGCGCCTGTGGTTCAAAAGCTTGGAGCCGAGAAAGCCGATGGCCTCCTCCATGCACCGTGCATAGAACGCGTCCACTAAAGCGGACGGCTCGAGTGCGCCGGTGCAAATATACCGAATATAGTGTGTGGCCTCTTCCGCTGCGTGGTTGATCGAGAGTTTGCCGAGGTAGACCATCCTGGCGCGCGGGATGAAATAGCTCTCGCTGTTCAAGATTTGGCGTCGGATGTGGCGCATGTCGCTCGCCGAGAAGTCGCCGCGGCGGCGCAGGCGGTCGAGGAAGGACAGGTTGACCACCGTCGTGACTTCCACCTCGTCGAGGGCTTGGCCGAGGGGAATGTCGAAGAACGAGGCAATGACCCGCGCGTACTCCTTGAATGTCTCCTCGGGAGATTCGAGGTCATCCTCCTCTTCGACGTCCACCCAGTTGAGGAACGACTGCTGGGCCACGATGGGCGGGGTGCCGAGCAGGCAATAGGCTGCTTCAGCCACCTTTACCAACTCGACGTCCTGTTCGAGTCCCCGTTCCGCGAGTCGCCAGTAAATCTCATGGCTGCTCTGGTAGATGATGAGGCTTCGACGCGCATTGGTGAGGAGGGCATCCACCTGCCGCGGTAGGTGACTCGGGGAGATATGCAGCTCGCCAATCAGGGTAAGCACGCGCGCGTTCGGCTGCTTCGCTAGAGCCCGAGCGATCCGGTTGGCCGCGTACTTGTCGCGCGCGGCAAGTCGGCCAGGGCTGTCGATGGCGAGCACGGAAAAGCCGCGCTCGCGCGCCAGCTCGAAGATCTGCTTGAACGAGGGCCAGCCGCCAAGTGCCCATTGCTCGCCCCGGACGGTGTCGGTCAGCTCGGCGTCCGGCGCGACGCCGCGCATCCAACGTTCGATGACCGCTTGGTGTTTGCCCTGGATGTACTCGAGGGCGACGATGACCGGCCGGTCATCCGGCAGCCTGCGCAGCAGTCGAACGAACCCGCGCTGCGCTTGCTTGAGTGTATGGTAGTCACCCACATAGACGAGGTCGGCGCGCTTGAGCTCGCGATCGAGCTCGTCGAAGGTGGCGCGCCGTTGGTACGTGCGCACGGCACGTTCGTATTCGCGCTCGTAGGCGCGAAACTCGGCCGTATAGCCCAAGACCTGTGCGTTGATGCGGACGCGGTTGCGCTTGTAGAGCTGGCGATGCAGCTCGACGAGCTCTTTGCGGAAGCTCTTGGGGCGGGCCACGGCACAAGCGTGCCGGATGCTCCCGCATGGAGGCCAGATTTTCGCGTTTTCTTTGCAGCGCTCTCGGGCGCTTGCCTATACTGACCCCGCTTACAAATTGGGATCCGCGCCAACTCTCGTATGCAACCAACCTTCAGACCCGACCTCATCTGCTCGCGCGAAGAGCAACAGGGCGTCGTGTTCTATCGCGTCGATGATCCCAAGAGCGAAACCAACTTTCGGCTCTATGAGATCGAGTACCTGATCGCGACGAAGCTCGACGGTACCCGTAGCCTCGAGGACGTCGTCCTAGCAGTTCGCAGCGACTACAGCTTCGATATCAGCGACGCTGATCTGCAGCGGTTCGTGTCGCAGCTCGATGCGATGGGATTTCTGGAGCGTGGCGCGGGAGTCGCCGACGCGAGCACCGCGCCGGTGGCCTCGAGCGACCCCAACGGCCAGCTCCTCGAGAACAAGACCGGGGAAATGTTCGTTACGCCAATCGAGCTGGAGGCGCCCGCGACCGATACCGCGGAGATGGAGAGACTCCTCCGCTCGGCGCTCTTGCACGTCAAGCAGGGCTACATCGTACACGCGCGCGACTATTTCCTTGCTGCGCGCGAGCTCGATCCCGCCGATGACCGCTTGAACAAGCTCGTGAGTCACCTCGAGATCATCGGTGATGCCAGTGGTCCGGCCGAGGTCGAGTACCTGTGGGATCAGGCAAGACGGCTCTTCCCCAGCATCGTTAGCGAGCTCGGTCAGGTCATCGACGCGAAGTCGAGCGGCTTGAGCGCCGAGAGCCCGGCCGCGCAGCTCTCCGGCAAGCGCAACACCGCGCGCCTACCGGGTGAGGAAGACCTCCGCACCCGCGTCATGTGGACGATTCTCTTGCTCGTCGTCGTGCTCGGCGGGGGTGCTCTTCTCTATTGGCTTGCGCGTGAGGGCGGCATCTTCGAGTCGCCGATCATCGTCCAGACCACGACGCTCGAAGCGACCCAAATCCCCATCTTTTTCGCAGAGTCGCCATCCTCGGTGCGCCCGCTGAAGGAGAAGATGCTGCACTTCGGGGAGCGCGGCCGGGTCGATACCGTCAAGGTGCAAAAGGGCGCGCGCGTCAACCTTGGCGACGTCGTCGCGACTCTCGAGCTGCCGCCGCCGCAGCAGAAGCAAATCGAGCTCGCCCGCAAGACTGTAGCGTCCATGAAAGAGGCGCACGAGAGCGCCGCCGAGCGCCTGACCGCATTGACGGCCGAGCGAGAGAAGATCGAGAACGAGCGCGACACCGCCATCGAGAAGCTCAAGGAGCTGCAGCCGAAACAACTCCTCAATCAAGGCGGAGTTTCCAAGCGGGACCTCGAGAAGTGGAAGCGTGTGAAGGCCGCCGCGATGAAGAAGCTCGCCGCGCACGCCAAGAAGGAAAAGGCGCCGCGCGCCGCAGAGGCTGCTGCGAAGAAGAAGCTCGATGGCGCCGAGGCGAGAGCGGAGCAGCTCGAACGCAAGATCGCGGGTCGGCTCCTGCGGGCGCCGTTCGCGGGCACCATCGAGGACATCAAGGTGAAGGTGGGCGATTCGCTAGGCGACAAAGCGCCCATTGCGCTGCTGCGCGACGAGTCCGAGGCCATCTTGACCTTCGAGCTCGCCGCCGACGTGCAGTTTGCGGCGGGCGGACAGGCGCAGATCTCCGTGGATCGTGGCGCTCCGAGTCGCGCCAAAATCAGCGAGGTCAAGGTCGCCTCGGGCAAAGCGCGCGTCGACGTCAGCATCGCAGACCCGTCCGGGGCATTCGCGATGATGGAGCCGGGAAAATTTCGTCTGGTGAAGGCGCTGCTCGACCCAGCCTTCCGCGTGCCAATGTCGTCGATCGCCAAGACGGGCGACAACAAGACCCACGTCTACGTCATCGCTCAGGGCCGGGCGTTAGCGCGCGACATCGAGGTGATCGAAAGCGATGCGGCACAGGCCGTCGTGCGTGACGTGTCGGGTTCCCTTCACAACGGGGACACTCTGGTCGTCGCGTCGACCGAGACGGGCGACGTTGCGCCCATCGCCGATGGTGCATTCTTGAAGGCGGCAAGCGAAGTCGACGCTCGCTGAGGGGGGCTGGATGGCGCCCGGCAGGTCAGCGATAGAACGACCTCGTCACTAGTTCGGGCGAGGCGTGAGGTCGACGGGTTTGGTCAGACCGCTCGTACCCTGTGGACCGGTGAGCGCCACGTTCATGCCGGAGACGATCTGGTCGATCTCCTCGGCGAGCGGCGTGTAGAGCTCGGCACGGCCGGTCGCGGTCACCGTAATGCCGCGGCCGTCGAGGACGAAAAGGGCCGAGGTCTGGGTCACCATGGCACGGTCTTCGTCGCTTGCCACCACGTACGAATGGGTCACGCGGAAGCCACGACGTGGGCCGACCCGGATCGGTTTGCGATCGAGCGCCTGAATATCGATGTCGCCCCGCTGCTCGTAGTCGGCCATGTCGCGCAGGGCTCGGCTCAGCACATCCTCGAGGAAGGTCGGCTTCACAGGCACCGGATCGATGATGACATCGATGCGCGGCATACCCGGCACCCGCTCTTCGCGGGTGAGACGCATGACGAGCCCACCCTTGGCGGGGTCCTCGAGCTTCACGGCGGGATCGCGCAGCCAACCGGGGAGGTGCGGCAACGAGAATCCGATCTCCGGTGCGGTGAAGGGTGATGAATCCTGATTCTGCGCTCTGCGGCAGGCGACGATCGACAGCAGGGCGAGCGCGACGAGGTAGCGTCGGCCCATGTTTACTTGCGTCGCTTCGCGCGGCCTTGCGCGCTCTTCTTCTTGGCTGCGGGTTTTTTCTTGGCCGGCTTCGCGACGGCGCGCTTCTTGGGCACGGTTTTTTTCTTCTTGGTCGTGCGGCGCGCCGCAGGACGCGCGGGGGCGGATACCACGGGAGGCATATTGCGCACGGCGACCGACAGGAGCTCGATCATGCGCGCCACGTGCGTCAGGTGCAGGTAGAACGCCATCAAGTCGGTGAGGTTGTTCACCCCGTCGACGCAGTCGGCCACGAAGGCGTAGAGCTCGGGCGCCGCGTCCGTGTGACGCGAAAGGCCCCGCATGACGAGCTCTCGCTCGCGCTCCCCGAACTGTGGCACCCCGAGCATCCTGGGATCTGCGATGGCCATGAGGGCGCGTACGCGCAGCGCGAGGCGCAAAATCGTCGCGCCGGAGATATTGGCGCGCAGCAGGAAGCCCGCGGCGTCCATGGCGCCATCGATGACTTCGGTGCGTAGACCTTTGCTCGGCTTGCCGGAGCTGCGGTCGAACCACCCTGCTCGGAGGTAGCTGGTCATGACTCCCTCCGCTGTAGCCTCACTCGTCAGACGGGGCAAGCGCTAGCGCTTCGAAGTGCTGGCTCGCTTGCTGGCGAGCCGATCGGCTCACCGACGGTACGGTCAAGGTTCGTCGCGGCCGCCCCCGAGCGGGGCACACAGGGCCTGGGCGATTTCCTCGAGTGACTCGAAGCCGTCGAAGAAGCTGGCGAGCTCGTCTTTGTCGAAGGTGACTTGCATCTCTGCGGCGAGCGCCTCGGAGACACTGTCGTGGTTGTCCGTCATCGTTTCTTCCTGGCTCAGCGGTTTCTATTCGGACCGTCGTCCCAATCCAATTGGTCGCCAGCGAGCCGCACCATCGCGTCATCGACGATCTGCTCGATGAGCCGGAAGCGTCCATCCATGCTCTTGCCGTGCCGGTCAAACAGCCTGCGGCTCGCGGCATCGAGATGCTGGATGCCCAGCAAGAATGCTCTGCCGTTGAATGCTCCCATTGGCGGACCCCTCCAGCTCGGGATCGTCGGAAGGGTCGCGCAACCCCGCAGACGATCGTGGCGTGCCTTCTCCTCTACAGTCCGCGATCGCGCTGGTCAAAAAAACAGACACCCTCCGCGCCCGCGAATTTCGGCGAAGCAGGATCCACGGCTCGCGGAGCCGCCAGGGCACGGCGCAGCGGGCGTCTGGCGAAACTCTGCCAAGCAGCCGTCAAGTTCCACATTGGCTTTGCGGAGCTTGACCTCTAGCCAGCGTCAGCGAGCGAGAAAAACCGTCTGCGTCTCCCCGTTCGGCTGGATTTGCTGCAGACGGGTCTTCCCCCGGTAGAAGGATAGGCGCGCGTCTGGATCGACTGGTTCGCCATCGCGGAACCATTGGGTTCCATCGTCGGGGATGCGCAGCTCGAGCATGCCACCCGCGCCAACGCGATAGCCGACACGCAACCGACCCATGCCGAGCTCGCCAGTGACATGGTCGATCTTGAGGATCTTCGATGGCACGACCTCGCCATCAAGAAGGGCGTTGGTGCTTGGGTCCCCCGCAATCGTGAGCGAGACGGCGGTGACTCCCGCAGGCAAGGCGACGGGTTTTGGGGTCTCCTCTGGCTGCGTTTTGGGCTCGCGCGGCTGCGTCACTTTCAATCGCGTTGGAGGCTCGGGTGGCACGCGTCGCAGGGCGACGCGCAGCTTCAGCGGTGTGCCCGACTCGATCTCGATCGGTACGGTGAAGGTGAAATGGTCGGGCGCGGCGATGGATAACTTGTGCGCGCCCGGCGCAAGATCTTCGCCTTCGAACGGCGAGGCTGTTCCCACGACGCGTCCGTCGATGGCGATAGTGAGCCCAACGGCCGGCACGATGTCGAGACGCAAGCGGGCCGCGCCGGGCTCGCCGCGGAAGTACACCCGCAGCTTCTGGAGGCTCTCACAGGCAGAGGCCGATAGTGCCACCATGGCAGCCAGCAGGGCCGAGGCTCGCGCCCTGCGCGGGGAGGACATTGGGTCTAACATTTCGCCCCCAGTCTAACGCACAACCTGAAAAAAAATCGAACGACGGGCGGAGTCGCATAACGTCCCGTTCGAACATCGCTTTTGTCGCCCCTTTCCCCGCATCACCGCCCGCCAACACCGTCCGCCATACAAATACCCACTAAAGTTTTGCCAAAAGAGGGCGTTATCCGGGGCTGCGCCAGAGCTGACGGTCATCGCTTTTCGATCGGTAAGCACAGGTGTCTCGTATCGTACTCGGCGCCAATGCCGTATACGCCGCGGGTCCGCTGGGGGGCGGATGAAGTAACCAAGTTGAGCCCGACCGTTCCGCGCCAAGCTGCGGTGCAAACGCGGCGAAGCCGCCAAGGACGGGCGCCAGGCAACTCGCGTTAGCGATTGCTGCAAGGGATGTGCGACATGACCGGCACAAAGAAACGCCCCGGCCCTGCACGTGCAAAACATTTCACCGCCAGTGACGACGTTATCGGTGGTCCGTTAACGGGCACACGGTCGCTCAGCGGTCTCGCCCGTTCTCGCGGACCCGCCGTACCGCGACGACTCTCCGATGCGCGCCGCCTCGCCGACACACGGCGCGCGAGCGAATGGCTCGCGGATACCTCTCACGCCATTTACGACTGGAACTCCGTGAGCGTGAGCTCGTCGTTGCGGGGCCGCGTCTTCACTCTCTGCGACGAGACTCTGCGCGACGGCCTACAATCGCCGTCGGCCACCGACCCCACCGTCGAAGAGAAGATCGAGCTGCTGCATTTGATGAGCTCGCTAGGCATCGGCGCGATTACCGTCGGTTTGCCTGGCGCCGGGGAGCGTGCCTACCGCGATTCTCTGGCCCTTGTGCGTGAGGCCGTCCGTACCCGTCTGCCCGCGCGCATCAACCTGTCAGCCCGCACCATGGAGGCGGACCTGCGTCCGATCGCAAACATCGCGCACGCGACAGGCGCCGCAGTGACCGCCTATACCTTCATCGGCTCGAGCCCGATCCGGCTATTCGCCGAGGGCTGGACGCTCTCGACACTGCTTCGGCACGTCGAGGCCGCCGTGACGTTCGCTGTGCGGGAAGGTATCGAGGTCTGCCTGGTCACCGAGGATACGACGCGCGCTCGGCCCGATATCCTTGACCCGTTATTTCGGACTGCGATTGGCTTGGGCGCTCGCCGCCTTTGCTTGTGTGACACCGTGGGACATGCGACGCCTGACGGCGTGCGGGGCCTGGTGGGCTGGACGCGCAACCTGATCGCTGGTTGTGGAGCCGATATTGGTCTCGACTGGCATGGCCACAACGACCGCGGCCTCGCAGTCATCAACTCGCTCGTCGCTCTCGAGGCGGGAGCCGACCGGGCCCACGGTACCGGCCTTGGCCTGGGCGAGCGTGTTGGCAACGCCGCGATGGATCAGCTCCTCATCAACTTGAAGCTCGGTGGTGCTTACGATCACGACCTGTCGAACCTTGCTCGCTATTGCGAGCTGGTCGCCAGTGCTTGCCAGGTACCGATCCCAGCCAGCTACCCGGTGTTCGGCCGTGACGCCTTCCGAACCGCGACAGGCGTCCACGCAGCTGCCATCATCAAGGCGCAGCGCAAAGGCGACACGGACTACGCCGATCGCGTCTACTCGGGCGTACCAGCGAGCTGGGTTGGTCGCCGCCAGACCATCGAAGTCAGCCACATGAGCGGGGCGTCGAACGTCGTCTATTGGCTCGCGTCGCAAGGCCTTCCGGCGGATGAAGACCTCATCGCCACTATCATGCAACGTGCCAAGAGCACCCGCCGCGTCTTGGCTGAAGACGAGCTTCACGCGTTGGTCGCTGCCCAGACGCGAACCTCGAACGACGCCAACGACATGGCTCCAGAGATGACCATGGGGCGCGAGCGCGAAGCGGCCGTGGTCAACTGAGCGGCAGCGCGACGAAAGGCGCGGTGCCCGGGGGCGCGTTGGTCGCGTAGACAGTCACCGTCTCAGCCGCGAGCACGATGTTCGAGGTGCGTGTGCCGTAGGGCCCGGCCACCACGAAGGCCGCCTCGACCTCGGGAGGACGCCAGTCGCCGGTCGCGGCGTGCACGCTTTCGGCATCGGCGGGGATGGTGCGATCGGCAAGGACGGCGCCAAGTCGGTGAACGAGCTCGGCGCGTGGCCAGCGGGCCAAGTCCGCTACGGCGGAGCGAGCCCGGTCGGCTTTCGGCGATATGGCCTCGAGAGGGCGGTTCTCGAGCACATGGATCCCAGCGGGTAGCGGACGGATGTCGGGGCGCTCGCCGCCAAGCATGCCGATGTAGAACACGCGTACCGCGTCGGCAACGAGAAGGGCGCATGGGTTGTAATCACGCGGCGTTATGCGCTCGGCGAACGCTCGCACGGCGAGCTCGGCCGTGGGGTGTCGCGCGAGCGCAAGAGGGAGCTCACCGCGCGAGCGTTTGCTTGCATCGCGACCGCCTTGGGGAGTGTTGGGACGCTTGGTTGCGAGCGGTTGATTGGTGAGCGCCGCGACGACGCCGTTGCGGTTGGCGGCGAGCCAGGTGCCGCCCGCAAGCACATCGCGGCCGCCGACGATGCCGGGCTCGAGCTCGTGCACCGGCTCGGCCGGGCGGGTCAACAGCTCGTCGCGGTTCACGGCGACGATGAGCGGTACCTCGCGATGGACGCGCGAAGCCAAAATGACGAGGCACATGACGACCTACTGCTTTGGGGGCGGCAGGTTCTTCGGCATGAAGGTGCTCGGCACCTCGATCTCGGCGCGCGCATAGAAGGCGCCTGTCGACGCGTCCTGCCACGTACCGACGATGTGCGCGTTCACCAGGCGCTGGGTGTTGAGGTAGCGGGCTAGCACCGCGCGGGCTCGGTTCTCCGCGGTCGTTTGCGCCAGCGACGGATTGTCGATGCCGAGCGCAACGCCGGTAGCAAGCAGGAAGCGCTGACCCTCTCGGTCGATGACCTCCGCTTCGTTGCGCGCCCAGGCAGGTGCGTTCTTGCGATCTTCGACGACGCTTGGATTCAGCACGCCGGTGCCGTCCCAGTCGGCCGGAGGCGGCACATTCGGATCTTCCAACATGTCGACCTCGGTGCTCGCGAGGACCGGAGTCGGGTCCCCACCGCCCGCGGCTGCTGGCATCTGCGGCTCAGTGTCTCCGCCAAGCTGCTCGCAGCCGGCGATCACGAAGAACGCGAGTAACGTCGCTTTACGCATGTTCACCTCGCCCGGCGGTGTCTTTCGAGTCGTTGGTCTTGAGCTGCTTGCGTGCCGTGATCTTCGTATCTCCAGAGGAGACGAGCGAGCCTTTCGGTACCGACTGCGTTAGCACCGAGGTCGCCATGACCTTCGTGCCCTCGCCCACGCGGATGGGGCCCAGGATGACGGCGTTGGGGCCGACATGCACGTCTTTCTCGAGGATCGGCGAGCCGACCGCCTGCGTGTCGCCATCGCGGCCTTCGCCCAGCGTCACCCCCTGAAAGAGGATGCAGCCTTCGCCGACACGGGCTGCATGACTGACCACCAGCCCCTGCCCATGGATGATGCTGACACCGGGCGCGATCTGCGCATCCCAGTGAATGTCGGCGCCGTAGAGGTGTCGAATGAGGCGTGATGCGACCTGCGGCGCGAGCGGCACTCCGGCATCGCGGACGAAGTGCATGACGCGCACCGCGACCATCATCTGGACACCGACTTTCTTGACGACATCGACCGGAAACTCGCCCCAGCTCTTGGCGTCGGCATTGTACTTACCGCGATACGTCATCACGGCCTCGTAGTCGCCGCGGACGTTGGTCAGCAGGTGTTGTGCCGCTCGGGCAAATCGTTTGAGTGCTCTCATCGCCTCGTCCTCAAGCTTTCTTCCGCTTTCCCAGGTAACGCATGAAGTCACGCGCGCATTCAGCGAGCGAGCCGCTGTCCTCGCGGACACCACGGAAGTACTCGAGACCGTAACACAAGGTCGTGCCGGCGATCGCAAGGCGCGTCGCGCCGATACGATCGAGCGCCATAGCGGCATGGATGCTGACGTCGGCCAGTCGTTTGCCCGCGAAGGGGACCGTCGCCGCGGTCAGCAAGAGTGGCCGCGACACGGGGTTCACCATGAACCAGAAGCGCCAGGGATCGGCCGTCTCGACAGCTTGGTGTTTCTTCGCGATGCGGTGATCGTAGATGCCGTAGTTGAAGGCTCGCTTGCGCCAGACCTCGAGGCTCGCGTGGTCGGAGCGATGTGTGGTCTTGGCGCGGGCCGAGAGCCCGATTTTCTCACCCGCCGTCTCGAGGCGCACGCCAAGCTCCCGATCTTCGCTGCGGCCGAGCGTCGTGTCGAAGCCGCCGACGCCCTCGTAGGCGCGGCGCAACATGCCCAGGTTGCCCGTGCACAGGTCGACGCCGCGCACGGTCGCCGTGCCGCTCTCGACGGCTTGCACGAAGCGCTCGAGCTGATCGGCGTGGAAGCGCTCGAAGATGGGCATACGCGCAAGCTCGGGGTCAGGCGCGATGAGCCCCTGCACAACGGTCAAGCCTCCATCAATGGCGGCGAGATGGGCTTCGAGGAAGTCGGCGGGTAGCTCCATGTCGTCGTCGATGAAGACGACGAGCGGGTGTGATGACGAACGGACTCCGCGATCGCGGGCGGCACCGGGACCTTGGTTGTCTTGCCGCTCGACCTTGAAGGAGAAGCGGGGTCGCATACCCTCGAGAATGGCGGTGGCCGGTTCTCTCGAGCCGTCGTCGACCACTGTGACGTCGAAACGCTCCGAGGGCAGACTCTGGCGCTCGAGGTCGTCGATGAGTCGCCGGAGCAGGGGACCACGATTGTATGTCGCAACGACGACCGAAACGTTCATTCTTGCTCGCTAGACTTCACGCGAATCATCGCTCGGACCGCGCGGCCGAATCTTCGCGGGCACACCAACCGCCAAGCTGTCCGGTGGTACGTCGGTGACAACCACCGCGTTCGCGCCGATGACCGAGCGGGCACCGACCCGAATTGGACCCAGGATGCGGGCGCCGGCCCCAATGACCACGTCGTCTTCGATGACCGGATAGCCGTTGTCCTTGGCGGTGCCGACCGTATTGTTGCCATAGAAGCGCACCCGGTCACCCACCTTGGCGTCGCCGCCGATGACGATGCCGAGCGGATGGACGAAATACACGCCCTTGCCGAGCGTTACGGCGTTGCCTATTTCGATGCCGTGATAGGCGGTCTGCACGACCCGCAACATGTGGTTCAAACCGGGAACGTGCCAGGCTCGGGCAAACTCGCGTACGCGTTGAATAGCAGTGATCTGGTAGGAGTCACTGGTGATGACGGCCCGGGCGATTGCCGAGCGGTCATTGCTTCCGAAGGCGTTGCGCGCCAATTCTTCGGCGTCACCGATGAGGTCGTGCAAGATCACCAGCAACCCCGAGCTTGCGCCAACGTAGAGCAGTTGCGAGCATAGCGCACGCGAGATGAGCACAGGATGAGGCAAACACGGTTCGGTTTCATCGCTCTCTGGAGTGTCGTAGCTCTCACGTGCGCAAGCAACTCCGAAGGGCCGGTCCAGCCAACACGTACCAAGGGACCCGCCGACGAAGGTCTTCGCATCGTCGAGCCCATCTACGATCGTGGCTTCAAGGGCGACTGGCAAGACTTTGGCTGGTCGCGACGGGAGCTCAAGGCCGAATCGCCAGCCCGCGTCGACATGTCGGACTACGGGGGGTGGATTGTCGCTCGCCCGGGCCTGTCGGGTACCTATGACGCCGTTTTGCTGCGCGTACGCAGCGCTCGCCCTCTCGATTTCTTCACGGTCGCGGTGAGCGCGGGAAAACAAGGTGAGTTCCCCGACGTCAAGGTGGGCGGCAAACACTTGCGCCAACTCGAGGGCGGCGAGGTCGAGGTCATGGTGTCGATGAAGGAGCTCAATCCGCAGGGACGCTCCTTCGATCGGCTGGTGCTGCGCGCGCACCGCCCCATCCCCGCTGGCTTCATCGAGCTCGACGCCATCGGGCTGTGGGGCTCGACCGACGCCAAGCGGCAGGCCGATGTCGCCAAAGCGGTCGCCACCGCCGCGCGCAAGGTCGACGTCGCCATCGAGTGCGACGGCGCCTCACACGCCATCAACGACATGATCTACGGCATCGCCTATTACCCCATGAACGATCACAAAGATCAGCACGTCTGGAGCATGAACCCGGCCATCCGGCGCTGGGGCGGGAACCACACCACGCGCTACAACTGGAAGCTCGGCAACGCCTGGAACACCGCCTCTGATTGGTTCTTCAAGAACGTCAACTACACACCCGATCCGCGCTTCAACTGGACCGACTTTCTCGCTGCCGACACTCAGCGCGGGGTCAAGACGGCGCTCACCCTGCCGACGATCGGCTGGGTCGCCAAGGACACGAGCTCCTACAGTTTCCCGGTCTCGGTTTTCGGCAAACAGAAGGCCGTCGAGCCTGGTGAGCCCGACGTGGGCAATGGCACCAACGAAGCCGGTAAGGCCATCCAGCCTGGTCCTCCATCGCGGACGAGCGTTGCCATGACCCCGGCGGATATCGGTGCCTGGGTCTCACGTATTCGCGAGCGCGATCAGAAGGCCGGTGGCCGTAGCGTGCACCAGTACATTCTCGATAACGAGCCCGACCTTTGGCACATCACCCACCGCGATGTGCACCCCGAGCCAGCAAGCTATGACGAGTTGCTCCAGCGGACGGTTCAATACGGTACCGCGGTACGCAAAGCCGATCCGGAGGCGCAAATCGCGGGCCCGGCCTCGTGGGGATGGACAGGTTACTTCTTCTCCGCGGTCGATCAGGTGGCTGGTTTTTCGGCCAAGCCCGACCGTCGCAAGCACGGCGACACGCCTTTCCTCGCCTGGTACTTGAAAGAGCTGCGCAACCATGAGCAGCGCACCGGCACACGCGTTCTCGACGTTCTCGACGTGCACTTCTACCCGCAGGGTGATGGCATTTACGGCGGGTCGCGCACTGACGCAGACACCAACGCGCGGCGCCTCCGCGCGACGCACGCCTTGTGGGATCCCGTGTATCGCGACGAGTCGTGGATCAACGACGCCATTGAGCTCTTGCCGCGCTTCGAGCGCGTCATCGCGGACAACTATCCTGGCACCAAGTTGTCCATTGGTGAGTGGAGCTTCGGGGCAGAAAACCACATCAGCGGCGCGCTCGCGATGGCCGAGACGCTCGGTCGCTTCGGCCAGTCGCCCGTGATGGCCTCGGCGTATTATTGGACTTACCCGCCAGATCAGTCGCCCTCGTATTGGGCCTTCCGTGCCTTCCGCAACTATGACGGCAAGAACGCGCGGTTCCTCGAACAGTCGGTGGCGACGCGTGATGCGCGCGATGTGTCGATCTTCGCTAGCCGCGATAGCGGAAAGTCGACGGTGGTCGCGGTGGTCTTGAATACGTCGAGCGACGCTATCGAGGCTGACATCCAGACGAGCACCTGCGGCGGTGTTCAGCTGGCGCGTACCTTCCGCATGTCAGAAATCGCGCCTGCGCTTGCGCCCACGAAACCGACGCGTGAGCACCTCGCCGGCAAGCCGCTCGTCGACGTGTTGCCGCCGCAGTCGATTACCGTTTACGAGCTCGCGAAGGGCAAGTAACGAGCTCGGGGGCGCGAACAAAGCACCTGTCTTCGCACTGAATCGCTCGGACTCCTCCTCCAACTGCTAGCGCCAGCAGGTTGCGAATCACGCCTCGACGTGTCCGGCGAACGTGGGGCCGGCGTGATGCACCGGTGTGAAAGCAAAGCGAAACGAGGGACCCATCGTCGAGCCAGCGTCGCTGTCGAAATTGGATAGACGAAAGGGAACGTTCCGTCGGGCGCGGGACGAACGCGATGCTGTTTGTCCGGTTTTTGGGCGCAGCGAACTGATGTGCCACGGCGGCACCAACACGGTTGCACGACGCAGGAACCTAGCCGAACCGGTCGCGCGATGAGTTGTGTACGTGGATGTAGTTATGTCTGTAGCGGCTCCCATAGACCTCATGGCCATGACCCGGCGGGCAGTGGCGCGTGTAGCGGCACCGCTGCCGCCTCGGCGTCCGGCTGGGCGTCCACTCCGGCAGCCCGACGCGCCATCCGCAAACCGCGCTGACCGAGGTATTCGGAACGTAGGCCTCGTCCTCGCACCCGCCGGCCGAACGAACGCGGTCGACCGTTTGCGTGGCGCGATGCGTTTGGGTGAGCACGAGTTGAGCGCGCTCCAAAGTGCCGCTCTCGATCGACTGCGCGATCCACGGCGAGTCAACGAGGCTCGCCGCGACCTGCTCACCGTGGTGCATGCCCTCGCCCCCGCTGCTCGCGATGATGCCGGGCTCTCGGGCGCGTTGGCTCTGCTCCGCGATCAGACGCTTGTCCGCCTCGGCGATCATCATCGGGTGCCCATCGCGCTCGAGCGGGGCATGAACACGGTGCTTGGCGTCTCGAGTCGGGCTCCGGAGAGTCGTCTTGGTGCCGCGCCTCGTGAGACGCTTCTTGGTCTGCGCCGCATCGCGAATGAAACCAACGACCTCATGCGTGGTGGTCGGGTGCTGGCGACCGACTACCGCCCGAGCCAGGACCAGGGCGACGAGGGTGAGGATGGGGAGGAGCGCGGGCCGGGCCGCAGTACGAGGCGAGGCGTCGACTTAGGGAACGTACCCACTGATTTCGAGCACCGCTCGCGCCGGTACACCGAACCCAACGACCCTGCGCGGATGTTCGAGTTCGCGCGCCGCTTTGCCATGCCCGGAAACATTGATCATGTCGTTGCGCGATTGGGGACGCCGAACGTTGGGATTACAGTGAGTGCCGCAGGGGGCAATCATGTCATCACCGGCGGTAACGATAGCGACGAGGGTGCTGTGTCGGTCGCGGCGCGGCTTGGTCGTCTCGTGGTCGGCATCGTCCCAGGCGAGTACGTTACCCATCCAGCGTTTCGCGGCAGGCCGGAGATCGGCGTGCCCGCGACCGTGACGGGCGGGCTAAGCGATCAGCTTCGTCTTCCCGATGGTTCGAATCTTCGATTCTACGGCGGGGCGCATGTCAATATCGTGAGTCGCCAGCCCGGGGCGCACTTTAGCATCATGCGCGATGATGGGCGAAGAACGTTGGAGCTCAACGGCTCGTTCGATGCGACGGCGATGGGCGCGCAAGTCCGGTTTCGCGGACGATTCTAGTGACTGTCAGCTGCTTTGAACCGACGCAGAGTGCCGGTTGCGTTCCGGGCTCGGTCTCGCTCGCTACTTCGAGGCGCTGGGGTTCGGTCTAGATGAGCCAAACGGGAGCTTGCCGGTTTCGACTCGCGGTTGATGGGTCGCGATAGTCGGCGAGCGCCCCAGACGACGAGTGTCGGCGCTTTGACCTTACAGGGAGCTGCAAGCGGCTCGGTCGGATGACGTTGCGGCAGCTCGCCGACCGCTTAGTCGGACCGCTCTTCACGCGCCGTCCGCACCCAGCTCTTTTCGCTCTTTCCGACCCGCGCGAACGTGAGCTTCCAGAGCACGTAGACGGGAGCATAGGCGAGGGCGGTGACCGCGCCAAAGCCTAGCCCCGAGTGCTGCATCCCGCGCGCGATGTAGATCGACAGGGCAGCCCAACCAGCTAGCCACAGATACATCCCCGGCGCAGGGTAGCCCGAGAGCGCCCAGAGGGCGGCCTCGAGCAAGGTGAACACGAATAGCACGATGCCGAGGGTCGCAAGCGGCGGCACGATGATATCCATCGCAAGATCGAGGAGCATCGCCGAGCGTCGCGTGAGGGCCGCCGCGAGCAGCGGCCGCACCATGGCGCGCATCTGGGCGCGGCCTCCCTCCCAGCGCTTGCGCTGGCTCACGGCGGCTTTCCCGCCTGAGACCATTTCGCCCAGCACCCACGCGTCGGTGGCATATGCAACGCGCACTCCGTTTTTGCCCAGCAAGATGCCGTATTCGACGTCCTCGACGAGTCCGTAGGCCGCGTGCGGCACCTTTGCGAGGAGCGGCAAGGTGAAGCACATGCCGTTACCCCGCAGACCGCACGAAAGGCTCAAGCGCTCGCGGCCCAGCGAGCGGGTGCGATGAAACATGGCCAGGGCCACGGTCATCAGGCGCGTACGCCACGAGGCCTGCGGATTGCGCACGCCGTACTCCGCTTGAGCGGCCTGCTCGCCGGCGGCTAGCAGAGCGTCGAACGAGCGCAGGAGATTGGGGGAGGCGAGGCTGTCGGCGTCAATGACGACCACCGCCTCGCCCAGCTTCTCGCGAGCGACGTGTGCGAAGGCGAGCTCGAGCGCGTAGCCCTTGCCGCGCAGCTCCTTGTTCTCGCGGGTGAGTACGAGGGCGCCTGCCTCGCGTGCTCGTGCAGCGGTGGCGTCGGAGCAGTTGTCCGCGACCACCAGCACCCGGCGCAGCTCGGGCGGGTAGTCGACCGTGAGCGCGCTCTGCACGGTAGCGGCGATACCTGTCTCCTCATTGTGCGCGGGCACGACGACTACGAAGCGGGTGCTGGCTCCTCCATAGACGTGCCTACGGGGGGCGCTCGCTAAAACAGACAGGATGCCCAGGTAGACGAGCAGCGGCACGAAAAACAGCGCGACGGCAAGCGATGCCCATATGGCGATGGTCATGAACGTAGGCGCTGCGGCGGCTCGCGGATCTCACCCAGGAGAGGCACGCCCACGAAGCGCGGCACCTGCCACGGCTCGACGATACGCCCCGAGACGATGTCCGCGGCGATGGCGAGCGCCATTCCCAAAAAGATAGCGGCGATGAAGCCCGACATGACGATCATGGGCTTCTTTGGCTTCACCGGCTTACGCGGGAACACCGGTGGCTGCGTGATGAGATAGCGGTACGTGAAGCCAGCGGTGGCCGTCTGCACCTCGATGCGCGCGTCTTCGAGACGACGGAAGATCTCACTCTGACTGCGCTCGACACGCTCGTATTCGCTCATCGCTTGGTCGAGCTCGGGGTTTGGCTGCTTGTCGTTCGACATGGTGACGATCGGCCGTGAAGCGGCGGCGGCCGCTGCTTGAGGCGTCGCGCCTGCGGCGATCAACATACGGTTGAGCTGCATCGCCATACGCGCTTCTTCGGTGCGCAGGCCAGCCAGCTCTTCAGGCGGTCGTGATTGCAGATCGAGGTTGCGGTTGGCGTTGATGACGTCGGGGTGGTTCGGGCCGAGTGTCCCACGCAGCTTGTTCAGGTGGTCTTGGGCGCCTTGCAGGCGGGTGCGGTAGTCGCGCTCGAGCTCGGCGATGGCGTTGCGCTTGACGCGCAGGTCTTCCTCGAGCTCGCGCTGCGCTGCGCTGTCGATGCCGCTGCGTCCCGCTGGTGCGGGGCGGGGCCTCTCGGGGTTCTCCCGCTGCACGACGCGCACCCCGGGTGTGCGCATTGCCACTTCGCGGATACGGTCAGCGGCGCGATCGAGCATGGGCTGCCCTTCCGTGACCTGCCTTTCGAGGATCTTCACGGTCTCGTTGATCTCGGAGAGTTCGCGGTGCTTGCGGCCATCGAGGAATCGCTTCTGAGCAGTGTCAAGAATGCGCACGGCCATGCCTGGGTCGTGCCAGTCGAGGGTCATGACCACGATCTTCTCGTCTTCGATGAAAGCGCTGAAGCGGTCATCGAGGATGCTGATCAGGGCTTGCTGCTTGTCCTCGTACGACAGCTCGCCGAAAATAGTGGTGCGGATCTTGTCGAGGACGCGCCCGATTGGGGTACGCGTCGTGTCCCACGTGCCGGCGAGGTCTGCGTCTTCGATGATGCCGCGCAGGTTCTCGCGCGACCTGATGACCTCGACCGCGCCATCGACGGCCGACTGTGCCTGCCACGGGATCGATCGTCCGGGGGTCGCGAGCGCCGGGATGATGTAGTTGGTGTGCGTCAGGATGCGCGACTGGACCCGGTACAGCGGCGGCATGAAGTACAGAGCCATGAGCGTAAGCACCATGACCCCGGAGAAGACTGCGAGCGCCAGCTTGCGATGCCTCTTGATGGAGCGTCGCGCGAAGCCAAGCAGGAGCTTCACGCTACCCAGGTTGAATTCGAGATCGCCGGTCTTGGAATAGGATGGGCGCTGCGCCACGTTTTGCTCCTTAGGCGTTCACGATAATCACCGTTTGAGCAGCGTCCTCACCGCCTCCACGAATTCTTTCTTCTTGAAGGGCTTGGAAATGTATTTGGTGACGCCGACCTCGCGGGCTCGCGCGTGATCTTCGAGGCTGTTGCGGCCGGTGACGACGAGCACCGGGACCTTCGCGGTCGTCTCTTTCTCGCGGATTCGCTCGCAAAGCTCGAAGCCGCTCATGGACGGCAAGTTCAGATCGAGGATGAGGAGCTCGGGGATTTCTTTCTCGATGGACTCGAGGGCCGTAACACCGTCGTCGACTTCGACCACGCGTACGGAGAGGGTTTTCAAGTAGCCGGCGATGACGCGACGGGCGTCGATATCGTCCTCGGCGACCATGACCAGGGGGCTTCTCTGTGGCTGGGCAGGCATCATAATGACAAGTCTCTGATTCCCCGTATCACGACGACATCGCAAGTAGGCGTGGGTAAATGAAGAGTAGCGCGAAAACCCATAGCCCCATGAAGATCAAAAAGCCCGCGACACATCGACGTAAGCCACGTTTCGGGTCCGCATCGTAGGACGTGACGATCGGAATCACGAACGTGACTAGCAACACCGAGATGAGGAGCAGCTTCTCCAAGGCTCACCATACCGTGGTCGTGCCGCTGAAGGCGAGGTACAGGATGACTTCCGGCCGATTCCATGTGCCCACGACCTCTGTGTAGTCCTCCAGTCGCTGGGTAATCAACGCTCCGGCCTCGAGCTGCGCTGTCCGGGAGAGGGTGCGGATGAGGACCGGGTTCAGGATCGCGAAGACGTCTTGGTCGATGTAGGGCTGGTTGGTGGTGGTGAGCTCGAAGTCGCCAGGGATGAAAACGCTCAGCTCGATGCGGGCCGAGTAGCGGCGGGACAAGACGACGTTGTTACCGATGCCGAAGGCAATGCGCTGCTGCAGTACACCCTGCACGGGGTCGTAAAAGGGAAGCAGGTTGAGCGATAGGCGCGAGGAGTAGAGATACCCAGCCCCGCGCCAGGTTAGTCCGCCAACGACCAGACCGAACACCGGCATGGCGCGCGCTTCGGTACCCGTGCGTGGAGGCAAGAGGCCCCCCCCGACAATCCACTCGGGAATTTGGCGCGAGCCGTATTGGGTCCCTGAGAACTGCATACCGGCGCGGAGGTTGACGGTGACCTGGCGGTCAGACCGATAGTCGTAGATCACCGCCGGGGTCACGGAGTTGTAGTAGGGCCCACCCTCGAACCACAGCTCGCGGTATTCGGCTTCGGCAGCGACGCTGTTGCGTAGGTCGAGCTGTTCGCTGACCCGAACGCTGCCACCGACGAAGTCCTGTCTGCGAAAGTACTGAAAACTCTGCTGGCCGGGGGCGGGGCCCGTATGGCCGGCGAGCCCCTGAACGTCAACGCGCGTGAAGCGACCAAGTTGCTGCGTGAAGCCGACGAACGCCTGCGAGGACGCGTAGCTCAAAATGCGGTTCTCGGGGATGGTGAAGATGGTCGCTTGTTCGGGGTTTAGGAGGCGACGGGCGCGGTAGAAATCGATTTGCCCCGCGGTTACGCTGCCGTTGGCGTAGACGGTCGTGAAGCGGGTCAGGCGGTAGCCGGCGGTGAGCTGCGCGTTGTGAAGGGTCAGCGTGTTGGTGTTGCCGAAGGCATTGGTCAGCAGAAACTGCGGCGTGTACGACAAGCGCAGCTCGCTGCGGCTACCCAGTAAGCGCAAAGCGATGGTTGGCGACAGCTCGCCCGAGATGGTGCGCGCCGTGCCCAGGCTTTCGCCCTGCACGCCGTTGATGGTGGTGACTAGCGGGACGAAGCCGACGCGGTTCTCATTGCGTAGGCCAATCTGCAGCTCCACCGAGGTGAGTTGCAGCGCGGTCACCAGAGCCCAGCTCAGCATCGCGGCGCCTCACGGGCGGAGAGAGACCAGCGCATCCGCCCCGCCTATTCGACGACGATGATGTCACCGTCGCGCAAGGCAAAGGCGAGCGAGCGACTCTGACCGGCCACGAGATCGCGATACCTGAAGCGGACGCGTGTTGCGTCTCCCGACCCCCGGACCACGAAAATAGAGCTCGTGTCCGCGAACTCCGTGAGCCCACCCGCGCGTGCGAGGATGTGCAAGACGGTCTCGCCGGCGCGCACCGGGTAGGCGCCCGCGGCCCGCACTTCACCGATGACCGAAACGGTCACCTCGCGCGCCTCATCGACCGTCACTGTGACGTTGGGCTCGACGACCAGACCCTGCAGCCGACGCTTGATTTGAACCGCAGCGTCAGGAGCGGTCAGCCCAGAGACCGCAAGATCACCAACAAGGGGCACCGTGGCGACGCCGTCGGCACGCACGCGCACCGGTCCCGAGAGCTGGGGCTGGTTCCAGACGAGCACCGAGAGGCGGTCGCCTGGCCGAATGGCGTACGTCTCGGGCTCATGACGCTCGAGCGGCATTTGCTCTGCCCAGACGTATTTGCCCGCGGCGCAAGCGGAGCAGCCCAAGAACAGTACGCAAACCGAGAGCCAACGCTTCATGGCGATCCTATTCTGCTGCGTGTGGAGCGGTGGCTCCACGTCGTCGCGACAATGCACTCGAAAGATGCTGCAGCATCTCGCGCAAGGGAATGGCCCCGAGCACGGTTCCCAAGCCGACATACACCACGAGCTCGACAGGGACCCGCCACAAGCTCATCGCATGGGTTGGGTCGGGTGCAAAAAGGGGCAAGAGAACATGCACTCCGGTCACCGCCGCGCACACCAGCGCAAGCTTCGCCATGTTGAAGCCGAACGTTCGGTCAGGACCTGCTTTTCCAAGGGCGAGGAAGAACAACGTGGCGACCATCGCCTCGCTCGTTAGCGATGCCGCAGCGGCGCCCATTCCGGCTCCGCCGGCGCCGAACCAATCGCCGCCGTTCGGGATCGTCACGAAGTTGAGCAACGGGTGAACGATGAGCCCGATGACGGCCACGCGCGTGACGCGCCAAACCTTACCGAGCTGCACGAGGTGCGACGCCGAGACCACGCAGACGTAAGAAAGTGGGATGACTGGAGCGAGGATCTGCAGGGTGCGTGCCGAGGCTGCGTATTCGGGCCCGAAGAGCAGGAGCACCACCGCGTGCGCGTGCAGCACCAGCATCAGGGTGAGCGGCACGGACAACACGAGGACAATACGCAGGGTACCGCGCATGACGGCGTCGAGCGCCTCGGGCGACTCCTTGATGACGCGGGAGCTCATCGGCATGAGCACAGCGTTCATGATCGGCAAGACGAGCAGCGCGAGGAGGTTGATGTTGACAGCGGCGCCGTACCAGGCCGTTTCCGCATCGCTGATCATCCACGACAACATGATGGAGTCGACGCGGGCATAAATGTCGTGGGCCAGGGAGTTCACGTAAAAGGGTAGCGAGGCGGCGATGACCGCAAAAGCGGTCTTGGTTTGCCAGTGTAGCTCGAGCTTGACGTACTTTCGGCAGGTGCCGATCAGCGCCAGCATCTTGCCCGCCTCGGTCACGAGGAAGGCGGCGGCGACGAGGAGTAGGGCGCCATGAAGAGCGAGGCTGCCGACGACCAAGGCGCCCCATATGATCTTGCTCGCAACATTGACGAGGGCGAGCTCTCGGACCTCGCCGCGGGCGTTGAGGATGGCTTGTAAGGTGTTGTTGAAGGTGAAGAACAACTGGCCAACGCCGAAAATGGCGACGAGCTGCCACTCCAACGCGCTCTTCCCCATTAGAAAGAGGATGACCGCCATGGCGACGAAGACCACCACGGTGGCGGCCGCGCGCAGCATGATGATCCCGCCCATGAAATCGGAGGCGTGCTCGAGACGCGTCGCGATCTCGCGGCTGATGTACACATCGATGCCGAAGTTCAGGAAAACCACGGTGGCGGCGGTAAACGACTCGGCGAAGTAGACCTGGCCGAAGAGATCGGGGCCGAGATAGCGCGGCATCCAGAAGCGGACGGCGATGGCGACGCCGAGCGTTGCGACGAGCGAGCCGGTCAAAACGAGGGCGTTGCGCAGTGCCCTGGTCGTCTCGTGAGCCACCGTGGAAGACGGGCTCACATGTGCTTTAGCGGACGGCTCGATAGGGTTTTGGCTCAGCTCGCGCCACGACCGGCGAGCACCACCGGGAATGTCTGCAAAATAAGCCGCATGTCAACCGAGAGGCTCCAGTGGTCGACGTAGCGCAGGTCGAGGCGCATCCACTCTTCGAAGCCGATGGCGTTGCGGCCGCCGACCTGCCAGTAGCACGTAAGGCCGGGGCGTACCGAGAGGCGGCGACGCTGCCAAACCTTGTACTGCGCGACTTCGGACGGGAGCGCCGGACGCGGTCCGACGATGGTCATATCGCCACGGAGGATATTGATGAGCTGTGGGAGCTCGTCGATCGAGTACTTGCGGATGAAGCGGCCGATCGGCGTGATGCGTGGGTCGTGCTTCATCTTGAAGACCGGACCAGTCTGCTCGTTCATCTTCATCAGCTTCTCTTTCAAGGCCTCCGCGTCGACGACCATCGACCGGAACTTGAGGAGACTGAAGTGTGCGCCGTGCAGGCCGACACGCGTCTGGCGGAAGAAGACCGGGCCCTTCGAGGTGATCTTGATGACCGCCGCCACGCCGATGAGCAGCGGCGACAGCATAACGAGCGCGACGCTCGAGGCCGCGATGTCGATGAGGCGCTTCACTGCGTATTGAACAGGCGCCGTTCGGGTCGAAAGATAGTGGAGGTAGCCGTCCGTGTTGCGCGATGTCGACAGCAGCGCCGCGCGTTCGTAACGCAGCGAGTGAACCGGCACGGCGAACGGCATCCCGATACGCTCGCACGAGGTCGCGACCTCTTGCATCTCGCCGCCTTGGGACAAGACGCGGCCGGCGATGTAGACCTCGTTGACTGGACGCTGCTGTAACGTATCGAGCAGGGAATCGACTGTGCCGCTGACCGGCACGCGAATGCCGTAGGGGAGAGGCGGGTCGCTCTTGAAGCGAAGAAAGCCGACGACGCGACGGCCGCTGTTGCCTTCGTTCAATCGATAGTACGTGGAGACGCCGAGCGCCCCGGTCCCGACGATGAGCACGTCCTCGAGCGGCTCATCGATACGGCTGAACGCCGAGAGGAAGGTCAGGCGGCAGAGGCAGCTCGCCGCCGCCAGCACGACGGCGAATGTGAGGAACGAGACCGCGTCACTCTTGTCGCCGTAGAGCATCCAGTCGACGATCGCTGTCGACGCGGTGACGGTGATGGCCGCGATGCCGGTGAGAACCATATTGTCCCAGCGGCTGCGGGGCGTACAGGCGGAGTACAGGCGCAGGAAAACCGCGGTGCATAGCCACGCGAGCAGCGCGACTGCCAGCAACACGAAGACGCGGGTTTGGAGAATCTCTTGGGTGCGTAGGGCCGCGAGAAGGGTCAGCACCGTGAAGCAACAATCGAAGAAGAGATTGAGCTTCGCGCCGATGCCTGGAGTGAGCTTGTCGAACTTCGCGTTCATTGCATTACCCGGCTGCTTGCCAGTGAATCAGTGGAAGGGCCGAGTCTCGAGTATCGGGAAGGAGTTGCAGCGACTTTGGTGAGGCGAAACGGGATCTCTGAACGAAACATCAAATTACATCCACCACTGTACCGCCCAACCTACGCCGACGCACGTCCCCCAGTGTCGATTGGCATGTTGACCATGCCTCTCGATGTATCGGCATCCCGAAGATAACGTACGCAATTTTTTCCAAGAGGCATCGGGGGAGATGAAGAAAATGTTCACACGAACGGTCAACTTGGTTGGGGCCGGCGGTTGCCGCCGTGGCACAGCGTACGTACAATGGGCCGTCTGCGATGGGCTCACACAATTCGTTGGCCGGCGACCCTCCGGTATCGCTCTCTCATAACACGCCGCGGACGGTAAAGCGCCGGCGTCTGCGCGTGCTTTTGCTCGCCGAGATGGCCAATCCCAATTGGATTAGCGTCCCGATGGTCGGCTGGCGTCACATCGAGGCCGTCGCTCAGTTCGCGGACGTCCATGTCGCGACCCACTACCGCAACCGGGAAGATATCGAGCGAAGCACCTTTCCCAAGAGTGACGTGACCTTCATCGGCCCGACGTCGATCGAGAATTTCGTCTGGGGCGTGTCGAAGAGGATCGCGAGCAACGGGGCGATGAACGGCATCACCCAAACGGCGATGAGCGTGCCCTGCTACTACCAGTTCGAGAGCGAAACGTGGGCCCGCTTTCTGCCCGAGCTCGAGGCGGGTAGCTTCGACCTCGTTCACCGAATTACCCCGGTAAGTCCAGGTGTTCCGAGCTTCGTCGCAAAGCGTGCGGCGGATCTCGCGATCCCCTTCGTGCTTGGTCCGGTCAACGGCGGGGTGCCGTGGCCCAAGGGCTTCGAACAAGAGCGCAAGCGTGAAGGCGAGTGGCTAGGACGGCTACGCGGGGCCTACCGGTTGCTGCCGTATTACCGCTCTGTCCGGGAGCACGCATCCGCCATTTTGGTCGGCTCGGCCGCAGCGTGGCGGGAGATGCCGCGCGTCTACGACGACAAGATGTTTTATCTCCCGGAAAACGCCATCGACGATCGCCAGTTCTCGCGGACCACTGATGCGTATGCCGCGCGCCCCCTCAAGGTCGCCTTCGTCGGCCGTATGGTCGCCTGCAAGGGCATCGAGATGCTCATCAAAGCGGCGGCGCCACTTTTGAAGGCGGGGCGGGTCGTCATCGACCTCATCGGCGACGGCCCCGAAAAGCCCATGCTGCTCGATCTCGTCCAGCGCGAGGGCGTCATGCACGCGGTCCGCATGGATGGGTGGGTCCCGCACCACGAACTGCAGGAACGCCTGATGCAATCGGCGGTCCTTGGCTTCCCGAGCATTCGCGAGTTTGGCGGTGGCGCCGTCATGGAGGCGATGATGCTGGGCCTCATTCCGGTTGTTGTCGGCTATGGCGGACCCCATGAGATCGTTGACGCGAGCTGCGGCTTCCGGGTGCCGCTCGGCACCCGCGAAGATGTCATCGCTGGGCTGCGTGACACGCTCACCAAGCTCGTCGAGATGAGCGGCGACGAGCTCCGCAAGCTCGGAGAGGCGGCGCGTGCCCGCATTGGCAACGAATTCTCGCTACCAGCCAAGCGCGACAAAACGCGTGCCGTCTATGAGTGGCTAGTTGGTATCGGCGAGAAACCAACGCATCTGCGTCCCCCGCCGGAAGCGCTCGAGCTCTACAAGTCATCGTCGTTCGCCGGCTTGTTCTAGGTTACTTTCTCGGTCGATGCGCTCACTCACTAAGGTGCGTTTCGGCTCGATCCACGCGGACGCGGTCACATTCCGCGAAGCCCTCGACTACATCGTCGACCTCGTGCGCGACGGTCATGGTGGCTACGTGGTCACGCCCAACGTCGACCACATCGTTCTCGCCGAGACCGACGAAGGCCTACGGCTTGCGTACGCCGATGCGTCACTGTCGCTCGCCGATGGGATGCCGCTTTTGTGGATGGCGAAGCTCCTACGCACACGCATCCCGGAGAAGGTTTCGGGCTCGGACATCATGTTGCCGCTCATTGAGCGAGCAGCGCGCGACGGCCTCCGCGTCTACTTTCTGGGTGGCGCGCCAGGAGTCGCTGAAGCCGCGTCGGCGACCTTGCTCACGCAGCTGCCGACGCTGCAGATCTGCGGCCACGACGCGCCACCTCTCGGCTTCGAGCGCGACCCGCAGGTCCTGCAGAAAGTCCTCGATGCGGCAAAGGCGGCCAAGCCCCATCTCGTCTTCGTCGCGCTTGGTTGTCCCAAACAGGAGCTCTTCATGCGCATGGCGGCACGTGAGCTCGCCCCGGCGGTGCTCCTCGGCATCGGCGCGAGCCTCGATTTCATCGCTGGCGTCCAGTCGCGAGCCCCCGCCTGGATGTCACGCGTTGGGCTCGAGTGGACGTATCGTTTGCTAAAGGACCCGAAGCGGCTCGCGCATCGCTATCTCGTACGGGACCGCGCCATCGCGGGGATCTTCCTGCGGCAGCTCGTGCGCGGGCGTTGAATGCGGCGACGAGCGCGCGCTTTTCAAGGCCTGACGACGATGCTGCCCAGAATGTGCTCGCGACCGACCATCTCGATGACCTCACCACACTCGCTGAACGTCGTGTCGTGCAGGCCCAGGCACAAGATGACGGCGTCGGCGGCACGCGCCGCGGGGATCGACCGCGTTTGCGTTAGGGGTGAGTCGACCGCCATGATCACGGTCGAGTAGCGGCTCCCCTCACCCGAAGCGTAGTCGAGGAGCTGTGGCCCGAGCGCAAGCGCGCGCTCGGCGTCGTCTGCCGGCAACAGGGAAAAATCCATGAAGTCGAACCGGCCGTGGATGCCTTCGGAAAGAATGGACCCGAGGTCATCGAGCTCCGCTGGAGCGTCCAGTGGACTCGTGCGGCGTCCACCGGGCTCACAGCCGCGAATGCTTGCGTCGACCACCAGCACGCGTGCTCCAGGCTCCTGCCCGGCCATCTGACCCATACCTTGCGCGAGCGTGAGGCCGCTTACCGTGTCATTGACCGGGACGATGGCGAGAGTATTCCAAGCGCGCGAGCGGGCAACCTTGAACCACGCGTGTTGGATCTCGATGGCCGGCAAGGGCGCGAGGGCGAAGTCACGCGTTCCGTGACGCAGCTCGAGGAGGGCTTTGCTATCGTTCGTCGGCATGGTGGTGACGGGGCGGACTACCTGTGCCGCGTGATTGTAACGCATCACTCGCCCGCGAGCCTAGTCACCGCGCCGTTCTCGGCTTTGGCAACGAACCACCGTTCGCCCACGGCGCTCGATTGGGCGGCGAGCTCGGCGAAATATATGGCCCCCATGCTCGTGCCTCCCCGGAAGATGCCGTAGACGTTCAAGACCTGGGTGCCGCTCGTGTCGTCGTAGATGGCTTGGCCGATGATGTAGTCCCGGCTCGGCGAGAGCGCCGTTAGCCGGTCCGTCACGATGACCCGCCTCTGCGAGCGCACGACCAGCTGGAAGCTATCGCCGTCACCTCCAACGACCAGCTCGACTGGCGTTACGTCGGCGTTGTCGAGATAGTCGATGACCCCGCTGAAAACGCGCCCGCCGGCGACGATGAGGCCCGTGCCGCGGCCTGTGGCGAGCGGGCCTGCGTTCGCACCCTCGAGAACGTCGTCCTCGCCGATGACGGTGGCCGTTGCCAGGGTGTTGTTGCAGAGGTCCGCTAGCGCGACCGCAAGATCGTCAGCGGCCTGGTTATCGGGGGCGGGGTCATCGTTTTCGCCGTCGACGAGCTTTGCGGCGCGATGCACGATGCGGAGCTCGTCGTTGCTGCAAATGGCCTCGAAGGCGAAGGGCGCGCAACGCGACCCCGTGCAATAGGTGGGTGCCGCGCAGGTGTTGCCACATGCGCCACAGGCACGCATCGATAGAGAAACGTCTTCGCAACGCCCATCACAGCAGGTCCGTCCGCCGCAGTCTCCATCGGCGTCGCAACGTTGAATGCCCTCGAGCTCGTTTGCGTTTTCGAGTGTCGGGTCGGTCGTACTGCATGCCGCCGTTGCCGCGACCATGCAGATCAGGGCCCGCTCAAGCCATCCCATGCTCACGATGCTCCCCCACGCTACGGATTACATTCAACGACTTTGTTGACGGTAGGGACGGCAGAGCTTGCGCGCAAGGTTCCAGGCCCGGCATTGAACGGTGGCAAATGACCCCACCCGCGCGGCTCCGCCGCGAGCTCAACGTCATCGATGCGGTCGCCATCTTCGTCGGAATCATCCTTGGTTCCGGTGTGTTCGTGGCTCCAGCGCAAGTCATCGGTGCGGCCTCGACCCCGCTTGCTGCGATCGGCCTGTGGCTTGCCGGCGCGACCATCGCCGCGTGTGGGGCGTTCACCTACGCCGAGTGTGGTGCGCGCCTGCCGGCGAACGGCGGGTTCTACGTTTACTATCGCGAGGTCTACGGCGAGCCGCTGGCGTTCGTGGGGGGGTGGTCGGCGACCTTTGTCACGTATCCCGCTTCGACCGCGGCAATCGCGTTGCTCGGGGCCCAATACGGCGGGGTCATCCTGCCTTCTTTAGCGGACAAGACACGCTGGGTCGCGACCGTGGCGGTGCTCGCGACAGGCGCCTTGAACTGGGCCGGGGTTCGCACTGGCGCCACCGCGCAGCGCATCCTCACAGCGTTCAAAGTTCTCACCGTGCTCGGGGTCTGTGGCGCCGCGCTCTTCGCGAGGCCCGCAGAGGTCGTTGCCGCCGCGCCGCCTCCCGCAAGTCTCGCGGTACTGCTCACGGCCATGGTCAGCGTCTTGTGGTCGTACGACGGGTGGAGCGACGTGACCCTCATCACCGGTGAGCTCGAACGTCCCGAGCGCAACCTCGCCCGCGCCGTTGGTATCGGCGTGGTGACGCTCTTCATTGTCTACGTGTTGGTACAGCTGTCCGTCATGGCGCTCTTACCCCCCGCCGTAGCCGCCGCGTCGCCACGTGTCCTCGCCGATGCGGTGCAAGCCGCGCTCGGCACCGGGGCGGCGTCGCTTTTGGCCGCCATCGTCTGCGTGAGTACGTTCGGTTCGGTCAACGGCATCGTTCTGACCGCCTCGCGGCTTGGGCACGCCATGAGCGCCGATGGGGTCATCCCGCCTTGGTTCGCCCAGCTCTCACCGCGTCGCCATACGCCGAGTCGCACCATCGCGGTCATGGTTGCGTGCACAACCGTGTACATCTGGGCCTCGGACTTCCGAGGCCTCCTCGAGTTCTTCGGGCAGACCATCTGGTTGTTTTATGGGCTCACCGCGGTGAGCGCGCTGCTGCTGCGTCGGCGTGGGCGGGTCCATGGGTTTCGGGCGCTGTGGTTTGCACCATGGATCGTGGTCGCGACGGCACTGGCGATGAGCATCGGCCTTGCGATAGCCAATCCCCAGCGGTTCTTCATCGGCGTTGCGCTGGTGTCGGCGGCCTTGCCGGCCTACCTCATCTGGCGCCTCGTCAAGCAACGCCTCGCATAAATCATGGCATCCATCGAGCTCAGCAGCGTCACCAAGCGTTACGGCGAAACGACCATCGTCGACGGAATCTCGCTCTCCATCGCCGACGGCGAGCTCGTCGTCCTGGTGGGCCCGTCGGGCTGTGGAAAGAGCACGCTCCTGCGGATGGTCGCTGGTTTGCTCGCGCCCACTGCGGGCCGCATCAGTATCGGTGGCCGCGACGTCACTCAACTCGAGCCTGGCGATCGCGACATCGCCATGGTGTTCCAAAGCTACGCGCTCTATCCGCACATGAGCGTGCGCGACAACATCGCGTTCCCGTTGAAGGTCCGCCGCGTGCGCCCGGCGGAGCTGGACGAGCGGGTCCGCCGCGTCGCGGACATGCTGGGTCTTGCGCACCTGCTCGACCGGCGGCCACGTGATCTCTCGGGCGGACAACGTCAGCGCGTCGCCATGGGGCGCGCGATCGTGCGTGAGCCGAAGGTCTTTCTGTTCGACGAGCCGCTTTCGAACCTCGACGCGGCGCTGCGGACACGGATGCGCGCCGAGATCGCCGAGCTGCACGCGCGTCTGAAGGCGACGATGATCTACGTCACCCACGACCAGCACGAGGCCATGACGCTCGCCGACCGGATCGTCCTCTTGAACCACGGCCATATCGAGCAGCAGGGCACGCCCCTCGACCTCTACCGGAGGCCGCGCACCCGCTTTGCTGGCGAGTTCATGGGGAGTCCGCCGATGAACTTCTTGTCGGTGGCGCGGCAGCCTGACGCCTTGATGAGCCCGCACTTGCGCGTCGCGCGTGGCGGGCTTCGCATCGATGATTGGGATGTTTTGCCGGAAGAGCTCGTCCTCGGCGTTCGACCCGAGGCCTTGCGCTTGGCGGAGCATTCGAGTGCTCCGCATCGACTCGACGTCCAGGTCGCTTGGGTCGAGCGCACCGGCAGCGACAGCTACGTCCACGCTCGGGCGGGCGAGTCGTCCGTCGTGGCGCGTGTGACGGCAAGCGACGGCGAGCGCGTGGCGGCGGGGAGCACGGTTACTCTCGCGTTCGACAACATGTCGGTTTTCGACCGCGATAGTGGTCTGGCCGTGGCGCACTGTTGATGTCGCCTTGGCTAAGCGTCGTTTGCGTTCTGGCGGTTGCAGCTCCCGCAACCGAGGGCGAAGTCGTGCTCTGGCATGCCTACCGCGCTGGTGAGGCGGAGGCCTTGGAGCTGGTGATCGACGACTTTCGCGCCCGGCACCCCGAGGTGAAGGTGCGTGTATTGCAAGTCCCCTACGGCGCCTATCCGCAGAAGCTCCGCACCGCGATTCCACAGGGCGCCGGGCCAGATCTGTTCATCGCGCCCAATGATCACCTTCGCGACTTCATCGAGCGGGAACTGGTGACAACAGCGCGTGGGGTTCCGGCCGATCGCTTCGACCCAAGGCTCATGAGCGCCCTCACGCTCAAGAATGAGAGCTGGGGCTACCCACTCGCTTACAAGACCCTGGTGCTCTTCTACCGGCGGGACATGGTGGACGCGCCGCCGCGCGACACCGACGAGCTGCTCGCTACGGCCCGGAAGCTCACAGGCGACGGCCGCTACGGTTTCGTCTACCAAGCAAGCCTGCCGTACTATCACGCGCCATGGCTCTTCGGCTTCGGCGGCAAGCTCTTCGAGGCCGACCGCTTGCTACCTTTCGAGTCGCCTGCGGCAATTGCGTCAGGCGACTTTCTGCGTCGGCTCACCTTCGAAGAGAAAGTGACACCGGTGGACATCAGTGGGGCGCTCGCCACCGAGCTCTTCAATCGCGGACGCGCTGCGATGGTCATGAATGGACCATGGTTCGTGAGCGAAATCGCCGCCGATGTCCCTTGGGCCGTTGCACCGCTGCCGGTCGTCACCGCGACTGGCATGCCAGCGCGACCATTCGTGTCTCTCGATGTACTGTATCGCACGGCGCGTGCGGACGGCTCGGCGGGGGCCGCGGTGTTGACCGATGCTCTCACTAGCGACGCCGCCTCGTTGATAAGAGCGCGCGTCGGGCGCCAGCCTGTCGCCAACGTCGCGGTCGTCCACGACCCTGTCGTCGAGAGTGACCAGCTCCTCGCCATACAGGCCCGTCAGCTCGCGTCGACCGAGCCGTTGCCGAGCCAGCCGGTAATGCAGCTCGCCTGGGACCCTTACGAGTCGGCGTTGCGCCAGATCCAGCGCGGTGCACGATCGCCGGAGGCCGCGTTTCGCGAAGCGACGGCCCGCGTTCTCGTGTTGGCGCGGCCGCTCCCCAAGGCGGCGCCGGTGCGGTTCTACGTGCTCGGCGCCCTCCTACTGGTTGTCGCCGGTCTCGCTTATGCGCTGCGCCAAGCAAAGCGAGCCCAGGTCCTTGCTGACGTCCGTCGTAGCGGACCCGCCTACGCTTTCATCGCGCCTGCGGCGATCGGTATGGCTCTTTTGGTCGGCGTCCCATTTGTCATGGGCGTTGGTCTCGGCTTCTTCGAGTACGAAGGCTCCCAGGTCCGTTTCGTGGGCCTCGGCAACTTCGCGAGCATCCTCGGTACGAATGACTACAGCCCGTTCGAACCGATGAGCTTCTATTTCACGATGGCCGTCACGGTATTGTGGACGGTGAGCAACATCGCACTCCATGTCGGCATCGGTTTCGGTTTCGCGTTGCTCCTACAACCCACATGGCTGCTTGGGCGCGGCGTGTTCCGTGTCCTGCTCATCTTGCCGTGGGCTATCCCGAACTACATTACGGCGCTCATTTTCAAGGGCCTGTTCAACACCCAGCTCGGCGCCATCAACGCGTTGTTGATGAAGGTGGGACTCCCAGCCATCAACTGGTTCGACCACTTCGCGTCTGCTTTCGCGGCCAATCTCGCAACCAATGTCTGGCTGGGTTTCCCATTCATGATGGTCACCATCCTTGGGGCTTTGCAGGCAATCCCAAGCGACCTCTACGAGGCGGCGCGCGTCGATGGAGCGGGGCCTTGGCGTCGCTTCACCAGCATCACTTTGCCGCTCGTCGGGCCGGCTCTGGTTCCTTCGGTCGTACTTGGCACCATCTGGACCTTCAACATGTTCAACGTCGTCTTCTGCGTGAGCGAAGGTCAACCGGAGGGCGCAACTGACATCCTCGTGACGGAAGCCTACCGCTGGGCCTTCATGCGTAACGGTCGGTACGGCTATGCCGCTGCCTATTCGTTGGTGATCTTCGCGATCCTGTTGCTCTACAGCGCCCTCACCAAGCGCTTGCTCGCTTCACGCGTCGCGGAGGCCATATGAGCGAACGGCCCTCGTTTTTGGTGCGGCTCGGCGCCTACCTCGTGCTCGCTCTGGCGACGCTTACCGTCATGTTTCCGGTCTATGCTGTCGCGGTCATGGCGGTGAGTCGCGCACCCGGTTTCTCGGTGGTGCTGTCGCCCGATCCGTCGCTCTTCACGCTCGAGCATCTTGCTAAATTCGTCGCCCGCCATGACGCAAACGGTCGCTGGCTGTTTGGCCGGCAGCTCGCGAACAGCCTCGTCGTCGCTGGAGGAGCGACTGCACTCGGCGTACTGCTGGCGACCACTGCGGCCTATGCCTTCAGTCGCTTCCGCTTTCCCGGACATCGACTCGGTATTGCTTCGTTCGTGGTGGTGCAGATGTTCCCTGCCACCATGATGATCGTGCCGCTCTATCTGCTCATGTCTGCGCTTGGACTCCTCGATTCCGTCGTTGGCCTCGTCGTCGTCTATGCGACCACGGCGCTGCCGTTCTGTGTGTGGATGCTCAAGGGCTACTTCGACACCATCCCGGCCGACCTCGACGAAGCGGCGCTGGTCGATGGCGCCTCGCGCGTGCGGATCTTCTACCAGGTGATTCTGCCGCTCGCGCGCCCAGCTATCGCGGTCACGGCGCTCTTCTCGTTCTTGAGCGCCTGGAACGAGTTCATCATGGCGGCGACCTTTTTGTCCCACGAGGAGAAGTTCACGTTGCCAGTGACGCTCTTCCGGCACGTCGGAGCTTACGGCGCCGACTGGGGCGCCTTCGCCGCAGGGTCGCTGATCGTGAGTATCCCTGTTTGCCTGCTGTTCTTCGCCTTGCAACGCCAGCTGGTCGGCGGGCTCGCCGCAGGGGCGGTGAAGTAGCGCGGCGCAATTTGCGACGCGCGTTCGACTCTGCGACGGAGTCCTACTCCCGAATCTCAACGATTGCAGTCACTTAGGACTCGGCACGCCGCCTGCTCTATCGGCGACCATGCGTACCCAGCTCCTTTTTGCTTCCCTCCTGCTCCTCCTCAATGCTTGCGGCACCGAAGTCGCTGGCCCAAACCACGATGGCGACAGCGGTCGCGGCGACGACAGCGGCGGCGTCGAGGGGGGCGGCGCCTCGAGTGGGGGTCAGCTGTCGCCAACCGGTCCGACCGCTCGCGACACGTATCGTGTCCGCACTGGCGTTAGTCCCGCGAACGGTGGCGTGGTCGTGCGCGAGCCCGCCGACGAGCGACTTCCAGCACAGACAAGCCTGACCATCGTGGCCGAGCCGGCGGCCGGCTTTCGGCTCGCGCGCTGGGAAGGGGATGCCGAGGGTGCGGCAACGACCATCGATGTGACGCTGACCGCCGACACAGAGATCACGGCGATCTTCGAGCGTATCCCTGTGAGCATCGACGCGAAGGCCAGCATCCCCGAAGCCGGCGTCGTCGACATCACGCCGAAGAAAGCGATGTACGCAGTTGGCGACGTGGTAACGCTGACCGCCCCAAGCTCACAGTCGTTCGCCCTCGCGCGCTGGTCGACAGGTTCCGAAGACGCGTCCATCACGCTCACCCTGACCGCCGACACCACGATCACCGCCATCATGCTGCCGGTGCCTCAGCTCGACGCGCCGACGCAGGTCACGGGGCCGGGGAGCTTTGCGCTCTCGTACGTGCTCAACTGGGGCTCGGCTCCGCCCCCGTTCAAAGGGTCCGCCGACACGTTCATCGTCGAAGAGGCGAGCTCCCCTCGTGGGCCGTTCGTGCAGATCCACAACGGCATCGTGGGCAACCTCGTGAGTCGCCAGGTCACCGTGCTCAACCGTGGCGTGGGGACATACTACTATCGCGTTCGTGCCATGACCCAAGCCGGCATGACGCCGAACAGCCCCATGGTGCGTGTTGACCGCGTGCGCGCGCCCTCGGTGCTGCGCATCATCAACGATCTACCCGCCGGTGCGCCGTGGAACGTCTGGAATCAGGTCATTCGGTTGCGCGTCGGCAACGATATCAACTCCGCGGCGGCGGCTCCCGACCGCCTCTCGCCCGTATCACCGCGCGCGAGCATTGGCGACACGGTGATGGTCGGTGAGACGCAGGATTTCGATGTCGATGCATTCTCCTCGCGATCGAGCTACTACGTCTTCGTGCAGCTCGGCTTTTGGGACAATTGCATCGACACCTACGGCAGCTGCTTCGAGCCGCATCTCACCGAGGTCTATGCCTGTCAGGGACTGAGCTACGTGGCTCCCAAGTACGCCGTCGTCATCGAGCGTTCGCATGCCGAGGGAGTGCGTGAGCTGCGTCTGTCGCAGTTCCTGCCCGGCTATCACTACTACCAGTCGTCGTTCTGCCAGTGACGTCGATTTGGGGCCCTGTCACCTCCACCGTTGATTGGTGCGAGCCGAATTACCTGGTGAGCGCTTGGGTCGCCGAGCCGTTCAACACGGCCTCGAGCTTAGCGATGGTGGTGGCCGGGCTACTGGGTATCGTTCTGCATCGGACCTTGCCAGTACGCTATCGCGTTGCGTTAGCCATGCTCGTGGTCGTTGGCATCGGCAGCGTCGCCTTTCACGCGACGCTCCGCTTCGAGACCCAAATGCTCGATGAGCTGCCGATGGTGTACCTGGTCTTGCTGGTCGTTTACGAGCTCACCGGTGCCAGGGTCCGCTGGCCGTTCGCGCTGGCGGGGCTCGTACTCACGGTTCTAGCGAGCGGGACCCGCGGTCAGGTTCAGTTCTACGTCTTCCAGGTCGGTTTCGGCGCGCTCGAGGTCTTCGCGCTCGCGAAGACCTATCTCGTGCAGCGCGGCGCGCCGTCGCCCGTTCGTAAGCTCTACCGCTACGGCATGCTCTCCTACGCCGTAGCGGTCACCGCGTGGTTCGTCGATATCCGCTTTTGCGGCGCAATCGGAGACTGGAAGCTGCACGCCGTCTGGCACGTGCTGGTCTCGGCGGGGTTTTACGCGTTGCTCCTGGTGATCGCCCGCTCAGCGCCCGCGCGGCCACAGCCAAACGCCCATTAGGGCCGCAAACCAGGGCCGAGCGCCCGGCCATTGTCGAAACGACCAAAACGGCAAGCGATGCGGTGCTGGCGATGACGAAAGCCGCTCGCTTCAGCTCGCCTTCGCCTTGAGGCCGATCGGGCACGCGACGCCGGTACCGCCGATTCCGCAATAGCCCTGCGGGTTCTTGGCGAGATACTGCTGGTGATACTCTTCAGCCGGATAGAGCTCTGGTGCCTCGCGGATCTCGGTCGTGATCTCCCCGTATCCGCTTTCACGGAGCTTGGCCTGGTAGATTTCGCGGGACGCCATCGCCGCGTCTTTTTGCGTCGGAAGATGCCAATAAATGGCGCTTCGATATTGTGTGCCGACGTCGTTGCCCTGGCGCATGCCCTGGGTTGGATCGTGGTTCTCCCAAAAGACTTTGAGCAACGCGTCGATGCTTACCTTCGCTGGGTCGTAAACGATGCGCACGGTCTCGGCATGGCCAGTCGTGCCCGTGCAAACGTCCTTGTAGCTTGGCTTCGGGACCGTGCCGCCCTGGTAACCGACCCAGGTGCTGTAGACGCCCGGCACTTGCCAGAACTTGCGCTCGACTCCCCAGAAGCAGCCCATACCAACATCGAGCACCTCGTGACCGGGGGGCACCGTGCCGAGTGGCATGCCGTTGACGAAGTGGGTTCTGGGTAGGGCGATTGCGGTAGCCATGCTTTGTCCTCGTTGCGAGGTCTATACGATAGCGCGCGCCGCGTGCGAAGATCGCCGGCCGTATGCGGCTCGCAATCGTGACCTCTGAAGAGTATGCCCAGCTCATGCCCGCTGATCAGGCGCTTGCCCAGGCCTTCAAGGCTCTGGGCATCGACGCCGAACCGGCCGTGTGGAGCAATACGGCGGTGCCTTGGCAAAGTTTCCAGGCGGCGCTCATCCGTTCTCCGTGGGACTACTATCGACGCCCGGCTGAATTCGCCGCTTGGTTGGACCGCGTGGAGACCATGCGGTTGCCACTCGTGAACCCAGTCCGGACGGTGCGCTGGAACATGCACAAAGGCTACCTGCGCGAGCTCGGTGAGCTGGGGGCGCCGCTGCCGGGAACCCTGATGGTGGGCGGGGACGCCGCAGCGCCGTCGCTATCCACGCTCTTTACCCAGCACGGCTGGTCCGCGCTCGTGATGAAGCCCGCCGTGTCGGGTGGAGCCTTCGAGACCTACAAGGTCGAGCGCGACGACGCCGCGGCTTTCGAGGAGCGTTACCGTGCTCTTCACCAACATGGCGACGTCATCATTCAGGAGTATTGTCACCAGATCGAAAGCAGCGGTGAGCTATCGTTCGTTTACGTGGATGGATTGTTCACGCATGCCTGCCGCAAGGTTCCCAAAGACGCCGACTTCCGTGTGCAGGAACGCTTTGGCGGACGTAACCTCCGGCACACCCCGACGCCGCTCGAGCTCGAGGCAGCCGAGCGGGTCCTCGAGACCACGACGACGCTGGGGTACGAGTACGCCTACGCCCGCGTCGACATGGTTCAACACGCCAATCGCCTCGTGCTCATGGAGCTCGAGGTGATCGAGCCATGGTTGTTTCTCGATACGGTTCCTGAAGCGCTGCCGCGCGTGGCCGAGCTACTCGCGCGACGTCTCCGAGGCTCAGCGAATTCGAAGGTCTAACGGCATCATCATCATCAAGCCTTGCTCGTCGAGAAGACGACGTCGCAAGCCGAGCGCCTCGCGAGTGAGCGCGTCGTCCGCGAAGAGCGACGCGAAGCTCGCTTGGGCGCCACCGCTGAACATGGACTTCGCGACCTCGAGCGGGGTCTTGCTCGCGGGAAAATCCACGAGATGAACGTTCTTCGCGTCGGCGAGGCCTGCTCGCTCGCGCAGTCGCGTGAGGGCGAGCTCCATGCCCCCGAGCTCGTCAACGAGGCCTCGTTCGAGGGCGGCGCGACCGCTCCAGACGCGACCCTTGGCGATAGCGTCGATAGCGGACACGTCTTTTTTTCTGCGCGCTGCGACTTTGCCGATGAAGTCCTGGTACACGTGATCAGCGCCAGCCTTCAGCACGGCGACGCGACGCTCGTCGAGCGGCTCGGTGGCGGCGAAGGACCCCGAGTTCGGCGTCGATTCGTACGCATCGACGCTGATGCCAAGCCACTTGTCGAGCGCCTCGCGTATGGCGAATGCGCCGGCGTAGACACCAATGCTCCCAGTAATCGTCGCTGGCTCGGCCACGATGTAGTCGCCGTCCATGGCGATGAAATAGCCGCCCGACGCGGCGAGAGAACCCATCGAGACAACGACTGGGATACCAGCGGCGCGTGTCACTTCAACTTCGCGCCGCGCGACATCGCTCGCGATGTAGGAGCCGCCTGGGCTGTCGATGCGCAGGAGGACGCCCTTCACCTTTTGTTCGCGTGCCTCGCGTAAGCCACGGGCGATGTATTCGGAGCCGACGTCGTCACGTCCGACGCCGTCGGGAGCGTCACCGCGGACGATGGCGCCCGCCACCGTGACCACCGCCACCTCGGGTCCGCTTTGGTGGAGCTGGCCGTCGTTCCAATACGTGTCGACGCCGAACAAGTGCCGCGGTCCTCCGGTGAGCTCGTCGACCTCTTTCTCGACCTCGTCCCAGTACGCGAGCCGGTCGACGAGTCGTTGCTCGAGCGCCTGAGCGCCGAGGAAAGGTCCACCACGTACCCACTTCGAAGCGGTGTCCTCATCGACCTTGCGGCGAGCAGCGATGTGACGGGTGAGGTCCGCTTGTAGGTCGTCGATGAGGGCCTTCAGCGACTCTCGGTGAGCTGGCGTGAAGGCCCGCTCGGTGAACGCGTTGGCGGCGTTCTTGTACTCGTAGCGCTGCTCGAAGTGCACTTTGATGCCCAGCTTGTCGAGCAAGCCGGAGAAGAACATGGCCTCCCCGCGGAGGCCGACGAGGTTCACGTCGCCTGGCGGTGCCAAGACGACCTTGTCCGCTAAAATGGCCGCAGCATAGGCGGCGTTACCCCGACCGCCATCGCCCGCCGTCTCGAGGAAAGCGCAGGTCCACTTGCCGCTCGCGCGAAACGCAGTCATCGCTTCTTCGAGCTCTTGCACCTGTGAGAGGCCAAGCTCGGGGTCGACGACCTCGAACAAAATCCCGACCACACGATCGTCCGACGCGGCGCGTCGAATGCTCTCAGTGAGGCCGCGCAATGTGATGGGGAGCGGGTCACCAAGGAAGGTCTTCAGACCGACCTCCGCGCGCTCGAGCAGGGGGCCGGACAACTTGACATGCATGACGCCGCGCTTCGGGACGGAGGGGCCACGGTTCGAGAACAGTGCGATCACGAAGATGAGCAGCGAGAGGACAAAGAGGGTGGCTGCGACCGCCCGCACCATCAGCCAAAGAGTTCCGAAAAAACCGCGATGTTCACGCATGAAGCCCCCAGAACGCGCCGGCGTTCGGGGTAGCACATATTTAGAGGTAGGGGACAGCTGTCAGGCGTCACCGACTTGACATGATGCGTCACGACACCTAGTGATCTAGACACTGGAAAGACATGGGGTCGTTTGACACCCGGTTGCAGGGTTCCTATGTTCTTTCCACTTTTTGCACTTTGTTGGGAACCAACTCACCTCGGGTGGCGTTTGAAACCTAGGGTCGTTGTAGCACTGCTGGCGTTTGCCTCGTTCCTTGCCTCCTCTGGGTGCAAAGAGCTCGATGCACACATCGCCGCAAACGATGGCTTCAAGGCCTACAAGGCGCGTGACTACGACAAGGCGATCGTAAAGTACGACGAAGCCCTTCAGGGAAAACCGGGCAACGCGCTGCTCCAGAAGAACCTCGCCTACGCTCACATGGCGGCGGCGCGCAACGGCACCGGCGACCGCGCGAGCTTCGACGCGCACATGGTGCGCGCGATTGCGATTCTCACACCGCTCGTCAAGGCTGACCGCACCGACAAGGAATCGGTCGAGCAGCTCTTCTCGGCGTGGACAGAGGCCGGGCGCCTCGACCAAGCCGCCGCGTTCTTCATCGATTGGGCGAATAGTGAAGACAGCGATGAGGCTTGGCGGCTCGTCGCCCAAGTCGAAGCGCAGCGCGCCAACTACCCTGCGGCGCTTGCCGCATTCAAAAAGCGCATCCAGAAGAACCCGACCGACCCGTCGCTCAAGCTGGCCATCGGCACACTGAGCTGGGAGTGGCTCCGTCAAGGCGGACCGATCGACAACGAAGAGGCGCTGAGGGTTGCGACCGCAGCCTACGACGCGACTCTCGAAGCAGACAAGGCCGGGCAGTCGAATGCGATGACCTACGCAGGTCTCATTCTCCGGGAGCGAGCGAAGCGTCAGGCAACCGAGGTCGATGCACAGGCTGATCTGAAACGTGCCGAGGAGATCGCCGCTCTGTTGCGAACGCGCGAGCCCGACACGAGCGCGACTGCTCAGAAGGTACCGCACTGAAGCTTACTGCACACCGCTTCAGCGGTTTGGCGAGGGGGGAGGCTTAGATGTTCGAGTCGTACGTCGAAGCGCAGCGCACTCCTATCTTGCGACGCACGACGTTTTTCTCCGTGGCTGCAGCGCTGCACGGAGCCGTCATCATCGGCCTCATCATTGCGCCCATCATCCGGCTGCAAGCGGTCGAGCCGCCATCGATGAGCGTCGAGCTATTCGAGACCGCGCCTCCGCCACCTCCACCACCCCCTCCGCCACCTCCCGGCGGCGGGAAGTCGAAACCCAAAGTCGAAAAGATCGAGCCGAAGGAAGAGCCCAAGACGCCGACCAACGAGATCATCGAGAAGCCCGTCATTAAGGAACCCGAGCCCACCAAAGAAGTCGACGGCGGTGTCGAAGGAGGCGTCGAGGGCGGTGTGAAAGGCGGCGTTGTCGGTGGCACCCTTGGAGGTGTTGTCGGCGGAGTCATCGGTGGCACCGTCGGTGGGAGCGGGACGGGCCCGGCGAAGCTTATCCCCAAGGCACCCGTCCGCCATCCCGGATGCGAGCCTAACTACCCGTCGGCGATGGTGTCGCAGGCGACCACGCTGATCCTGGCCGCGAAAGTCTGCATCGACATCGCGGGCAACGTTACAGACGTGAAGATCATGCGCGGTGCCCCCTTCTTCAACGAGTCATTCGATTCGTGCGCTCGGACCTGGAAGTATGACCCCAACCTCGTCGGTGGCATTCCGACGCCGGCTTGCTTTCCAGTGACCGTCAATTTCAAGGCACCGACCCTGAAGAGTAACAACTAGCCGTTCGTAGAACAGACCACCGCGGTAGGGCCCCCAGGCTCGCCCGGCGAAAAGAGAGGAAACGCAGATGCAATTTACATTCTCCGAGCTTTGGGCGTCGATGGGCGTCGGCGCGCGGGCCGTCGTTTTCGTTTTGGGCGTTATGTCGGTGTACGTCGTCGGCATCACCATTGAGCGTTACATCCACTTCTCTCGCGCTCGCCGCGCCTCCTCGCGCTTCGTCGATCAGCTACGTAAGCTCGTTCATGATCGTGCCTCGCTAGGCGCCGCCACCGCGATCGCTGACGGCTATCCAAAGGCACCGCTCGCTCACGTCGTTCAAGCCGCCGCTATTGTGGTCAGCCGCGGCTCGGGGCGCGAGCCAATGGAGCTGGTGCTTGGGATGAACCGCGCGGTCGAGCGCGTAACGTCACGCGAGACCTCGTACTTGAAGCGCGGTCTCGGGGGCCTCGCGACCATCGCGTCGACAGCGCCGTTCGTCGGCCTTTTCGGCACGGTCTTGGGTATCATCAACGCGTTCCAACTCATGGCGGCTTCGGGTTCAGGCGGGCTTGCAACTGTCAGCGCCGGCATTTCCGAAGCTCTGGTGACGACGGCGTTCGGCTTGCTCGTTGCGATTCCCGCTGTAGGGTTGTTCAACCTGTTCAACGGGAGTGTTGAGCACTTCACCGTCGATATGGAAGAGGTGGGCAGCGAGCTCGTCGAGATCGTTGTCGTGGGCGGGGAAAACGTCCGCGCCGCGCGATGAGTAATCTGCACGGCACGCGGCCGCCCGAGGGGCATCCTGGCCGGCTTGTTCGCTACTTGCCTCTGTTCGATGGAAAGAGGCACCGCCATGGGGGGCAGGAAGCCAAAGCGGACATCAACATCACTCCGCTCGTGGACGTGGTGTTGGTCTTGCTCATCATCTTCATGGTGGTCACACCGCTGCTTGAACGCGCCATCAAGCTACCGGAGGTCGACCAACCCGATGCATGGAAGACCGGCGAGGAGGACCTAAACGTCGCGATCGACAAGGCCGGCACGATCATGCTCGATGCCGACTCCGTGACGATCGAGTTGTTGCCGCAGAAGCTGTCGCAGGCGCTCAATCGCAACATGAACCGACAGATCTATCTTGAGATTGATCGTTCATTGAAGTTCGGCGTTGTACGGCCGGTGCTCAAGGCGCTCGCCGACTCCGGCGCTTCGAACGTGGGGCTCGGTAGCTCACCCCAAAAAAAATGAGCATTGCGATCGAAAAATTGGAACTGAAACGTCGATTCCTCGTTGTACTCGGATCGAAGTGGTGTAAGTACACACCAGCCGGTGTGCTTCTGCGCGTTGGCACTGTCTTCGATGGACAAGGGTCGGCTGTCGGCCTTTGGGGGAACCATCAATGGCAATGAATGTTGGCGCAGGTGGCGGCGGCCCGCGAGCAGACATCAATGTCACTCCGCTCGTCGATGTGGTGCTTGTTCTTCTCATCATCTTCCTCGTCGTCAGCCCTGCTGCGACATTTCAGGTGCCCAACGCGTTGCCTCGGACCGGAACAGTCACGACTGCAGCGCTCACCTCCGAGCAGGTCGCCATCGAACTCCACGACGACGGACAGATTTACTTCATGGGCAAGCTGACGACTGGGCCCACCTTGCCTCAGCAGCTGCGTGCTGAGCTGGAAGACCGTCTCGATCGAACGGTGTTTTTTGTTGCTGGTGACGAAGTTGACTACGGAAGCGTTGTTCGCTGGATGGCTGTCGCAAAACGCGAGGGTGCAACGACCGTCGCGCTGCAAGTTAAGCCACCGGTACGGACCGAACCTGGAACTGGAGCTACTCCATGAAGTGGACATTGAGGCCGATCTCCAATGTCAGTCTGATCCGTTGCGCGGCGTTGGCTGCCGTCGCTCTCTCAAGCCTGGCCGCCTGCGAGAACGATGACTTGTCATCCCCCGGAGTCATCGGCGCTCAATGGTATGACGGCGACGAGACCGTGGTCACGACGCTGGACGTGCCCGCGCCTCAAGAGGTCATCGATCGAACGGGCGCTCCCGTCGCGTATGGCGCCGAAGCCTCCCTGCCAACGAGCGTTACGGACATCCAGGTGTTGTTCAACGAACCGTTGAACCGCGATGTCTTGCAAGACTTGACCATTAACGTGGACGAGCCGGTCGACCCTGAGGGTGATCCCAACAATCGCCAGACCGAGAATAATCCAGGCGTCATCGACATCACCGGCCGGGAGGGTCTTGTCGACATCGTTCGCGTTGCGACCGGAGAGGTCATCCCGGCCGTTGCGACCTACTTGAACAACATCCGGGCCATCGAGTCCGTGGTGTTTCGCGATGTTGGTATCTCGCTCGCCCCATCCGCGACCTTGCCCTCTGGGGAAGAATTCCAGGTACGCGTCTACGCTGGAGTCATTGAAGACCTCGATGGCAACCGCATTCTTGCGGCCGATCGCACCGAGATTCCGGCTGGCGGTGGACGAGAGGAGGTCATCGGCAAGGTCGCCGATGCTGCCGGTCGGGGTATAGCCGCCGTCGTTGTGTTCCTCACCGACGCGATCGCGGTCACCTCGGTGACGGCACCAGCTCTTCCGTCCGATGCCAGCTTGGTTGTCGAGGACGATCCCACAACCTATGAAGACGAGTCCGCCATTCTTGTTGAGTTCAATACCGACGTGTCGGTTGCCGACTCGGCGACTGCCTTCACGCTGGTCTCTCTCGACGATCCGCTCACACCCCTCGCCGTTACCGTGACCGCCTTCCAGAGCGGTCCGCTGGTCGACGAGGAAAGCGGCGACAGCCTCGATCCAGAACCTCATCTCAACGCGTTGCAGGTCGTTCCCGCGGTGCCTCTTGCCGCTGGAGACTACGAGCTTCGCATCGACCCGTCGTTCGCCGATGCCTTCGGCAACACGTCGGCAAGCGACATCCAAATCGTTCCGCTCACCGTCGAGTAGCGCCGACAATGCCTGCCCGCAAAAGCACACTTCGAGGACTTGCTGACATGAAAATGCGTCTTCTTGTAGCTGCCATCGCCCTCGTCGGTTTGTCGGCGACGACGGCCCACGCGCAATCCGTGACCGGCGCCCTCCGCGGCACCGTCACGGATCCTGACAACAACAATGCACCGCTCTCGGGTGCGACGATCGTTGCGACATCCACCGCACTGCAAGGCGAAGAAGTGGCCTTGAGCGACGAAAATGGTCGCTACGTCATCACCAATCTGCCAAGCGGCGAGTACCGCATCAACTACTCGTTTGCTGGGGTTGCCGTCGAGCGCACAGGCGTTCGCGTCCTGGCGGGCCAAACAGTGACCGTCGACATCCGTCTTGCGACCTCACAGGCGCAGGGTGAGGTTTTGACCGTCGAGGCTCCGGCCCCTTCGGTCGACGTTTCGTCGACGACCGTGGGAACGACGGTGACGCGCGAGTTCATCGAGAGCGTGCCGTTGGGTCGGACCCGCGACATCTCCAGCGCCATCAACGTGTTGCCGTCTGCGAGCAACGACCGATTTGGTACCTCGATTGGTGGCACCACCTCGCCCGAAAACCAATTCATGATCGACGGCTTGTCGACCAATGACATCGGGTACGGCTTGCAGGGCCAACGCTTGGTGCTCGAGTTCGTCGAGCAAGTAAACATCAAGGAAGGTGGGTATCAGCCCGAGTTCGGTCGCGCGACCGGTGGATACGTCGAAGCGATCACCAAGAGCGGTGGCAACGAGTTTCACGGGACGGTCTTCACCTACTGGCGGCCGGGCTTCTTGTCGCGCACGTCGAAGCGCATCAATCGCGCTGGCGAGTCGATTGCCGAGAGCCAGAAGCTTGGTCACTATCTCAATGCTGGTTTTGAGATCGGCGGTCCGATCATCAAGGACAAGCTGTGGTTCCACGCGGGCTACGCGCCCGAGTTCCAGCAGGACCGCTGGACACGGACCCTGCGTGCACGCGTCCCAGGCGCGGACGGCAACGCGCTCCTCGACGCCGATGGTGCGTTCGTCACCGAAGACGTCGCGAGCGATCGTTTCGACTCGAACGTCTTGTCGCACCAATTCACCGGCAAGCTGACCCACCTCATCAACAGCAACCTGCGTCACTCGCTTTCGGTCACCGGCGCGCCGACGTATTTCAAGGGTATTCGCCAGAATCCCTTCGCCAGTAACCCGGATATCATCGATCTGAACAACGCGCCGAACTCAGCTCGCTACAAAGAAAATGCGGGCAACATGTCGGCGCTCTACCGAATTACCGGTAAGTTCTTCGACAACAAGCTGCAGCTCGATGGCTCGTTCGGCTGGTTCCATAACGAGAGCATCATCAAGCCGGTGGCCGGTGACGGACCTGGCTCGGCGCTCTACAGCTACAACTACGCGCGTAACTATCGCGATGTCGCGGCTCAGTGGGGTGCGTCCGCAACGCCAGGTGTCGATGCTCCCGAATGCCAGGCCGGTGCCGACTTTGCGAACGGCCAGAGCCGCTGCGTCGTGCAAGGCTACGGTGTGAACGGCTACGGTCTCGGCAACGTCAAGACCACCGTCGCGGACCGGTTCGCCGAGCGACTCTCGATCACCCACATCGGCAACTTCGCCGGTCTCCATCAGCTCAAGTACGGTATCGATTTCGAACAGAACGCCTACTACAACCGCCGCCGCTACGGCGGAGGCGGTTTCAAGACGGTGACTGCGGATTTCTACGCCAACGGCGACGACCGCATTCGCGAGCAATCGTACTTCCGCCCGAACGAGGACATCAGCGGCAGACCCGACCCGCGCGGCGTCGTCGGCGATACCGCTGGACGCACCTGGGCGGCCTTCCTTCAGGACTCGTGGAACCCAACGTCGAACATCACCATCAACGCTGGTGTCCGCTGGGAAGGACAACAGCTGTTTGGTCTCGACTACACCGGGGCGACCGGCGACCGCGTTGAGAGCCTGGCGATTTGGGACAACTGGGCTCCGCGTTTCGGCGGTACCTGGGACTTCCTCGGTGGCGGCCGTTCGAAGATTTTCGCCAATTGGGGCCGCTTCTACCAGCAGATCCCGCTCGACATCACCGACCGTCAGTTCGGCGGTGAAGGTATCGGCATCACCGACTACCGACTGAATCCAACGGGCGCTGGGGCTGGCGCGCCCGGCACGGTGGGCACGGGACGCTGCGCAGGCGATCCGAACCTGGTCACGGATGTCGTGCAGCAATGTGCGCAGTTCTATCGGCGGCTTGCGTTTGGCCAGACCTCGGGCTTGGTCGCACCCGGGCTCAAGGGCCAGTACACCGAGGAAGTCCAGCTGGGCGCGCAGGTTGAGTTCCTGCCGAGCTGGGTTGGTGCCATTACGGCCATTCACCGTAACCTCGGTCGCGGTATCGAAGACGTGTCGACCGACGGCGGCTCGACGTATCTCGTCGCAAACCCGGGTGAGTTCGACGTCAACCGACTTGAGGACGTTGACCAAGATATCGCCCGCGAGACGGACCCACTAAAGCGCGGACGACTGCAGCAGCTGCGCAACCGCTTGGCTGCGATCAACAACTTCCCGAAACCCGTGCGTCGCTATCTTGCGATTCAGTTCAACCTCGACAAGCGCTTCCGGAACGACTTCCAGATTCAGGCGTCGTACCTGTTGTCGTGGACGCGCGGTAACTTCCCGGGGTTGTTCTCCGAGAACAACGGTCAGCTCGACCCCAACATTACGACGACCTACGATCTTCCGACCCTGCTGGTGAATCGCAGCGGTTACCTGCCGCAAGATCAGCGTCATCGGCTCAAGTTTTTCGGCTTCTATCAGGGTGACCTGCGCAAGCTCGGCAGCTCGCTCCCGATCATCATCATCCCCGGCGCCGGTATCAATGCGAGCAGCGGGCGACCGTACGACGCGCTGGGCTCAGATCCTGCCTATGGCACCGACGAGGCCTTCCTGATCAAGCGGGGTGAGGGTGGTCGTACGCCGTGGATCTGGAGCGCGGACGTCAGCGCGACGATTCGCTATCAGATCGAGCCGTTGCAGTACCTCGACTTCCGCACTGACATCTACAATGTCACCAACAATCAGGGCGCGACGCGCGTCGACGACACGTACACGTTCGAGGACGCTGACCCCATCGTCAACGGTCGTCGTAGCGATCTGCGGCACGTGCGAACGGTCGACGGCCGGCCGGTGCGCGTCAACCCGAACTACCGGCAGCCAACGCAGTATCAAGCGCCCCTGACCGTGCAGTTCGCGCTTCGCTACAGCTTCTAGCTTTCGGTTAGCTCTCCGACCACACTTAACGAAGCCCCCGTTCACACGAGTGAAGTGAACGGGGGCTTTGTTGCGTTCTGGAGACGTGATGACAGAAGCGCTCGTGGTTTTCGACTTCGACGGCACCCTGGTGGACACGCTGGGTGATATTGCCGCTGCGCTGTCGGCCGCGCGCGTCGAGCTGGGCGGCTCCGCTGTCGATCCTCACACCGTCCGTACATGGATCGGCGAAGGCCTCGATCATCTCATCGCCGAGGCGCTGCCGACGGGTGTCGCGCACGAGGAGCTCAAGCGCTGCTACAGGGCACACTACGAGAGGCTCATGTTCGCCACCTCCGCGCCCTACGACGGGGTCGAAAGCATGCTCGACGCCCTTCGAGGCTGTCGGCTCGCGGTCGCGAGCAACAAGTCGGAGCGGTTCGTGCTTCAGATGCTCGAGCACTTCGGCATGCTGCGGCGCTTCGAGGCAGTCGGCGGCGGCGATACCTGGGCGTTCAAGAAGCCATCGCGCGAGGTCATCGCGCAGCTGGTTGGCGCGCGCAGGTTCGCCCAGGTCTGGATGGTCGGTGACAGCGCGGTCGACGTCCTGACGGGTAAGGCCTATGGCGCGCGCACGATTGGATGCACCTACGGGATCCGAGGCCGCGATGAGCTCGAAAGGGCCGGCGCCGACCATCTGGTCGGCCATCCGCGAGAGATTGCCGAGACCATCCTGACGGGATAGACCGCGGTCCGCATGCAGATGGACCTCGGCGGCAAACACGTTTTGCTCTTCGGCGCGAGCCGCGGCATCGGTCGAGCCGCCGCGTTTGGCTTTGCCTCGGCCCGGGCGAGGCTTACCATCGTCGCCCGACGCCAGGACGCGCTTGACCTCCTCGCTGGCGAGCTGACGAAGGCAGGAGCCGCGGGTGTCGAGACTCTGGCTGCCGACCTCGACGAGCGTGATGCAACGGTCGCCAAGGTCAGAGAGGTCGTTGCGCGTGCGCCGGTCCACGTCTTGGTGAACAACACCGGTGGTCCACCCGGTGGTCCGCTGCTCGAAGCTGACGAAGGCGCGATCCTCAAGGCGATGGGGCGGCTGGTGCTTACGCCGCACGCCATCACCAAGCTCGTCGTCCCAGCCATGGTGAGCGCCGGCTATGGACGCATCATCAACGTCGTGTCGACCTCGGTGAAGGAGCCGATCGCGGGCCTCGGCGTCTCGAACATCTGCCGCGCCGCAGTGGCTGGTTGGGCGAAGACACTGTCGCGTGAGCTGCCGCCGGGCGTCACCATCAACAACGTCTTGCCGGGCTACACTGACACGGAGCGCATGCTCGAGCTGCGCGAAGGGGCAGGCAAGCGTCGCGGCATTTCGGGCGACGCTGTGCTCGCCGAGTGGCTCTCCGCGGTGCCCGAAAAGCGCCTCGGCACGGCGGACGAGATCGCGGCCGCCATCGTCTTCCTCGCCTCACCGCTCGCCTCGTTTATCCGTGGTGTCAGTCTCGCGGCCGATGGTGGCCGCCTCCAGAGCATCTAGGGGTCTTGGCATGCGCTACGACGTTTTCTTCTCCATCAGCCAAACCCCCGTCGATGGCGCGGTCCCGAGCGAAGCCGAGATGTTCAAGAGCTTCTTTGCGCAGGTCGAGGCAGCCGACGCCTTGGGCTTCGGGACGGCGTGGGTCGCCGAGTCGCACCTGTCGAGCGAGGTACAAAAGAGGAACCGCGAGCCGGTCATCCCGCACTGGCGCGGCGAGGTCGGGCTGAACTGCGACATCACACAGCTCGCCCACCAGGTGTTCGCACGCACCAAGACGATCGAAGTTGGTAGCGCGGTCATGAACATCGTCTGCAATGGCGGTCCGGTCGCGGCCGCGGAACGTATCGCGTACTTCGCGGCGCTGCACGGCCTTCGCAGCGGCGAGAAGCGGCGTTTGAACGTCGGCTTCTCGGCTGGCCGGTTCGACTTCATGAACCGCGCCTACGGCGTGATGCCGCGCAACGCGACGGAAAGAGCCGCCTGGCCCGTAGTCAAAGGTCTCGTGTTTGCTGAAGCGGTGGAGATTTTTTGCCGCTTGCTGCGCGGTGACGTGTTGTCGAGCGACGAGGTCACCCAGCCGCTGCTGACGCGCTCGCTGTTTCGCAACGACGAAGACTGGCAGAAGGTGGTTGCTGCGGCGCGCGCCGAAGGGTTCGTCGAGAAGGGCGACGCATTCGTGTTGCCGCGGCGCTGGACCTTCGAGCAGCTCAAGATCATCCCGCAGGACTTCGATCGCAGGCTCTTGCAGCTGGTGGTCGGTTCGCACGATGCGGCGTCGCAGGAGCTCGCCAACAAGTTCATGCCGGCGCACGTCTTCAACCTCTCGATTACGGCGCCCGAGGTCATCGAGCAGACGCACACGCGTCTCCAGAAGGCGTTTCATCCGGACGGCGGCGGCTGGAAGCGCTGGTACATGCCGCGCACCACGTTCGTGTTCATCGACAAGGACAAAGGCAAGGCACAGGAGGCGGCGCGCAAGGCGCTGGGCGCCTACTGGACCGCGCTCGAGGGCACGCTCGACCCCAAGAAGGTCGCGAACGCCGCCGACAACGCCTTGATCGGCGACCCCGAGACCATCGCAGAGCAGATGAAGACGCGCTTTCACGCGGACGACCGGTTGATGCTCTGGTTCGACTTCTTCAATCACGACAACGCGCGTGTCATCGACAACATGAAGCACTTCGTCGAAGCAGTGATCCCGAGGGTCTCGCGCTCATGACCATGCCAACCGTAGGCCGGGACGTTTATCCCGTTTCACCTCTGGGCGACTCAGACGCGCGCATTCCCACCGGCCGCGATGTCGAGTGGCAGCCGCTCGTCGACTACCGACGCAACGGGGTCTCCGAGACGACGATTCACGGCGCGGTTGCGTGGGCGTCGGGCGACCGCATCATCCACTCGTTTGGCGGCAACGTGCTTTGTTATGGCCGCAGCTGCATGAAGCCGGTGATGCTCAAGGTCTTCGCCAAGGACCTCGAGCCCGTCACCAACTCCAAGCAACGCGCGATCGCGGTCGCTTCGCACAATGGAACGGCCGAACATGTGGCAGCCGCCCAATCGCTGCTCGACCCGTCCGAGTGGGGCCTCATGCAGACTCCTCTCGACGTCCCGCTCGTGCAGTTCGGGCGCCAGGTGCGCCGGCCGCGACGTTGGTACAACAACAGCTCGGGTCAACACGCCGCCATCTTGAAGGGATGTCGCCTCAAGAACTGGAGCCGTGTTGGGTATACGCTGCCACGCCACCCATTCTTCCAGGCTTACATGCAGCAGGTGCGGCGCTTTCTCGGTGCCGAATGGCAGCCGCTGCGGGTCGCGCGCGACGGCGATGGTTTTCCCACCGTGTCGATGACTGTCGGCGAGCTTGCCAAGGTCTTCGCTGGACTCGCGGCGACGCGCGACGAAGACTGGATCTGGGCTTCGATGATCGAGCACCCCGATCTCGTCGGCGGCTTCAATCGTCTCGACAGCACGGTGATGAAGGCCTGTGGCGGCAAGGTCATCGCGAAAGAGGGTGCCGACGGTCTGCTCGCCCTCTCGATCATCCACGACGACTTCCCGGACGGCTTGGGCGTCATGATCAAGATCGCTCACGGTTGGAACCCGCAGGCGACCTGGTACATCGCCCGGGCGGTGCTCGGCGTGCTTGGCTTCGAGCTACGCAACCCGTATCCGCTCTACAAGCAGAAGGCCTTCATCGTGCCCGGCGTCGTGCCCAAGGACCGTGTCTCCACGCTCGACAAGATCCCGACGTGGGACGAATGGGATCCGGACCGCGACCGCTGGTACTACGACTGGCAAGCACAGGCCGAGCAGTTCGGCATGAGCGGTCCAGGCGAAGGCTTCGGCTCCTCGTCTTGGGACGCGATGAAAGGCGGCGGTAACGCGCTGTGAGGTCGCATGATGCGTGAGATTCGAAACTTCATCGCTGGCGAGTGGAAGAGTACCGCGTCGAGTATCGACGACGTCTCCCCCGCCACTGGCGAGGTCGTCGCTTGGGTACCGCGGTCGGGGCAAGCCGAGGTCGATGCTGCCGTTGCGGCCGCGCGCGAAGCCCAGCCCGGTTGGTCGCGCCTATCGACGCAAGAGCGCTCACGCTACCTCTTGCGCATTGCCGAGAGGCTCGAGGCGCGTGCTGAAGAGCTCACGAATCTGGAGTCGCTCGATACGGGAAAACCCGTAGCACTGGCCGCGAGCATGGACATCCCCCGTGCCATCGCGAACTTTCGCTTCTTCGCGAATGCGGTATTGCACGATAGCCCAGGGTGTCATCCTGTCGATCAGTCCGCTATCAACTACACGCTACGTAAGCCGGTTGGCGTCTGTGCGCTCATCACGCCTTGGAATCTTCCTCTCTACTTGCTGTCGTGGAAAGCCGCACCGGCGCTGGCCATGGGCAACACGGTCGTCTGTAAGCCTAGCGAGCTTACGCCTTTGACCGCGCATGCACTGGCCGACATCGTGCGCGATGTGGGGTTGCCTCCAGGCGTCTTCAATGTCGTGCACGGTTACGGCGCCGAGGCTGGCGACGCGTTGGTCCGCCATCGCGATGTGAAGCTCGTATCCTTCACTGGCGGCACACAAACTGGCGCAAAAGTCGCCGAAGCGACGGCTGCGTCCTTTCGCAAGACATCGCTCGAGCTTGGTGGCAAGAACCCCACGATCGTTTTCGCGGACGCCGACCGCGCTAAGGCAATCGAGGGCGCGGTACGGGCAGGGTTCACCAACCAAGGTCAGATCTGTTTGTGTGGCTCACGCGTATTGGTCGAGCAGTCGATCCACGACGAGGTCGTGGAGGGCATGACCCGACGCCTCGCCAAGATGCGCATCGGTGATCCCAAGGACCCCTCGACGCAGCTCGGCGCCCTGGTGTCGGCTGCGCATCGCGAGAAGGTCGAGGGCTACATCAAGCTAGCCTTGGAGGAGGGTGGCAAGATCGCTCACGGTGGAGGGCGACCAAGGCTGCCGGGGCCGCTCGCGAATGGGTTTTTCCTCGAGCCAACCATCATTACCGGTCTATCGTCCAAAGCGCGTGCCGCGACCGAAGAGATCTTCGGTCCGGTCGTGACCGTGCATCCATTCGATGACGATGCCCGCGCCATCAGCATGGCCAACGAAGTTCGCTACGGTCTGGCTGCCTCGGTGTGGACGCGCGATCTCTCTCGCGCTCATCGCGTCGCCGCTGCCATCGACAGCGGCATGGTTTGGGTCAACACCTGGATGATGCGCGACCTGCGCGTGCCTTTCGGTGGCATGAAAGACAGTGGCCTTGGCCGCGAAGGCGGAGTGTATTCGCTCGAGACCTTCAGCGAAGCGCGTAACGTCTGTGTGGCGCTATGAGTTGGTTCCGCGAGCCGAAGCGAGCGCATAGCCCGTCTCACGTCCGTCACGCGCGTACGGTGCTTCGTGTTTGGCTCGTTTGTGCATCTCCGGTGAACGCACCAACCGAGAGGGCTAGCTCATGAGTGGACGTATCGTGATGGGGGCGCTCGCCCCGCACCCACCGCACTTGGTTTATGCCGACAATCCCAAGCAGAACGAGCCGCGCGCCGAAGGCGGTTGGGACGTACTGCGCTGGGGATACGAAGCATTGCGGGCGAAGCTCAAGAAGAAGGACTACGACGTCATCATCGTCCACTCGCCCCACTGGCGAACCGTCGTGGGGCACCACTTCCTCGGAGTTCCCCACTTCAAGTCACTGTCCGTCGACCCCATTTTCCCGAATCTGTTTCGCTATCACTACGACTTGAAGGTCGACGTGCCATTGGCGGAGGCAATGTGTGCCGAGGCGGCTGCGCAAGGTCTCGTGACCAAGATGATGCGGAACGAGAAGTTTCGCGTGGACTACGGCACCATCACTGCTTGCCATATGGTGAACCCTGACTGGGACAAACCTATCGTCGGCGTGTCCGCCAACGCGGCCTATGACTACTTCGGCAATGACGTCGGCGACAGGCAGATGATCGCCCTGGGGCAGGCCGCGCGACGGGCCGTCGAGAAGTTGGGTCGCCGCGCCTTGGTGATCTCGTCGTGCTCGTTGTCACATCGCCACTTCACGACCGAGCCCGGTGTTCCCGAAGACATGTCGTACGAGCGCATCTACAACCACAACCAATATCTCTGGGACATGCACGTGGTGAAGCTCCTGAAGACCGGGAAAGCACGCGAGCTCCTCGACGAGATGCCAGACTTCATCGACCAATCGGTAAGTGAGGCTCGTGCCGGCTCGCTCACGTTCTTGTTGTCGGCGCTGGGGTTTCCAACGCAACCGGCCGAGGTCCACGCCTATGGGACGGTCATCGGGACTGGCAACGCAGTCGTGAGCTGGGACATGGAGGCGGCATGAGCGTCGTGCGTGGTTACATCGTTCCCGGGAAGCCACAGCCTTTGCTTACGCCCGACGCAGCCCCTGGCTATCGCAAGCTCGCGGATGCGTTCGGAATGGTGCGCGAAGAGATCGCGGCCTCGGAAGCCGATCTCATCATGATCTACAGCACCAAATGGTTGTCCGTCATTGGCCACCAGATCCAAGCGGACCCAAAGCCCACGTGGGTGCACGTCGACCCGGAGTGGCACGACCTGGGCGAAATTCCTTATAGCTTCGTCATCGACTCCGAATACGCCGCGGCTTATGAGGCCGCCGCCAAGAAGCGCGGGTTGACTGCGCGCACCGTGGCGTATCGCGGCTTCCCGATCGACACCGGCACCATCACGGCCCTCAAACTCTTGAACCCGGAGAACCGCATCCCGGCATGCGTGGTGTCCTGCAACATGTATGCGGATCGCGCTGAGACCATCGTACTTGGCAAGGCGGCGCGCGACGCGGCGGAGCAGCTCGGCAAGAAGGTGATCGCGGTCGCGGTCACGCAGCTGTCGAATCGCATGGTCACCGAGTTCATCGACCCGAAGACCGATCGGATCTCTTCTCTCAAGGACGACGAGTGGAACCGCAAGGTTCTCGAGTTCTTGGGTAACGGTCGCCTGGAGGACGTCTCGCAGCTCGCGCGCCAGTTCTTCCGCGAGGCGAACGCAGATCAACGCTTCAAAGCCATCTGGTGGCTCGCCGCTCTCATGGGTCAGAACAACGACTACGAGGGGAGGGTGCTGGCCTATGAACCCATTTGGGGCACCGGCGCGACCGTCGTTTCGCTCAATCCGATGGAGCGGGGCGCGACCAACGTCGAGTTCGACGAGGACGACGTCGAAGTCTATCGCGGCGATCGCAACGTCCTCGACCGGTGAGCGCAATCATCGACATCTCTCCCGTGCTCTCGTCCGCTACTGCGGTGTGGCCGGGTGATGTCCAGTTCGCTCGCGTTGTGTCGCTGGACATGCGCCGCGGAGACAACCTGACGCTCTCGGCGGTCACGTCGACGTTGCACGTTGGCGCTCACGCGGACGCGCCTAGCCACTATGCGCGCGACGGCGCCTCGATCGGTGAGCGGGATCTCGCGCTCTACTATGGACCGTGCAGTGTGGTGCACGTCGACATCGGTCGCGGCGAGCGCATCACACCCGCCCATCTCGAGGGTGCACGCATCCACGCCCCGCGTGTTCTATTGCGGACTGGAACATTCCCTCACCCCGACACGTTCAACACCGATTTCGCGAGTCTGTCGCCGGAGCTCGTCGACGAGCTTGCCGCCCGCGGCGTCCGCCTCGTCGGTATCGACACTCCCTCGGTCGACCCCTTCGCCGACCGCGCTTTGACCGCTCACAACGCCATCGCACGCCACGACATGGCAGTGCTCGAGTCCATCGTGCTCGACCACGTGCCTGCAGGCCTCTACACCCTCATCGCGCTGCCGCTGCGCATTGCGGAGGGCGACGCTTCGCCGGTGCGCGCGGTCTTGGTCAGCGACCTGGCGCCTGTCGAGCCCTGATCCTCCCCGATGCGCGCGCTGGCCGATGGTGCCTTTAGTACAGCGCAGAAGCGAAGGCGCGTCGGTACTCGAGGGTCACCGGATCTTGTTCGCCGAGTAGCTTGAACAAGGCGATGAGAGCGCGCTTAGCGCCATCATTGGCCACCTTGCGCGAGAGCTTCATGGACTCGATCCAGGCGGCGGCCGCAGCGGCGAAGTCGCCGACCTTGAAGCTCGCGATACCGCGCTGATAGGCGCTGACCGCGTCGGGTTTGCCCTCGGCGCTCGCATCCCCGACGAGCGCATCGAGCTCGACCACCGCGCTTGCGATGTCGAACCCGAGGTCGCCTTCACGGACCGTGGCGGCGAGCTTGAGCGCATGGTCGTGGTGCTCGAAGTAGGCGAGTGCAGCATAAAGGGCGCGCGCCTCCGCGGACTTCGCGTCTTCGTGCACCCGACCATGCAGGGCGGCGAGAGCGGCGGGGCGGTCTCCCTTCTGCAGCGCTTCCTTGGCGGCCGTGAGCGCGCGACCTTCGTCACTCGGCAGCACTTGGTCGAGCCAAGCTAGCACTTGGCGCTCCGGCAGTGCGCCAACGAACTCGGCGATGACCTTCCCCTGATCGAAGAGCTTCACCGCCGGTATGCTCTGGACCCGGAAGCGGGCGGCAATATCCTGGTGTTCGTCCGTGTTGACCTTGAGCAGCGTGAAGCGCTCTCGATTGGTTGCGGCGACGCGGTCGAGAACAGGGCCGAGGGTCCGACACGGACCGCACCATGGCGCCCAAAAATCGACGAGGACCGGGAGCTTCTTGCTAGGCTCGAGAATCGCTTCTTCCAGAAATCCCATGACTTCAACATAGCGCTGCGGCAGCAATTGCCAAACGGATCAACGCGATATGCTCGCGGGATTGGGTTCGTTGCCCGCAGGGATAGGGGTTGGATCGACACCATCGAGGGACGGGGTTAGGCTCATGTCCATGTCGGGCAAGCGCTATGGGAGCTTTGGCGAGTTTTGGCCGTATTACCTGGGTGAGCACGCGCGTGGCTCGACGCGGGTTTTCCACTTCGTCGGGACGGTGGTCGGCGCCGCCCTCTTTCTCTTTGCGCTCCTTACGCGACGCTGGGCGCTGATACCGGCGGCGCTCGTCGCCTCGTACGGCCTTGCCTGGCTGTCGCACTTTGCCATCGAGAAGAATCGACCAGCGACCTTCACCTATCCCGTCTGGTCCTTCTTGGGGGATTGGAAAATGCTGTTTTTGGCTCTCACGGGGCGCCTCGGACGTGAGCTCGACCGTCTGAACATCGGCGGTAAGGCGTGACGCCTGTTCTGTTGGCCCGCGACCCTGGTCATGTCCGGCATCGCGGACCGCTTGGCCATCCCGAGAGACCTGAGCGTGTCGTGGCCATCGACGAGGCGCTGGCTCGTGCCAGTCTCGATCTCACGGACGTCGCGGCGCGCTCGGCGACTGACACCGAGCTCGCCGCCGTACACACGTCTAGGCATATCGAGATGGTGCGAGGCATGGCGCTAGCCGGTGGCGGCTCGATCGACGCGGACACCTATGTCACGCGCGATTCGTACGAAATTGCCCGACGCGCTGCCGGTACCACTGTCGAGCTCACGACGCGGCTTGTGCATGGCGAAGCCCAGAGGGGACTCGTGCTGGTGCGCCCCCCCGGACACCACGCGACTGCCAACACACCGATGGGGTTTTGTCTGTTCAACAACGTGGCCATCGCGGCTCGAGCGGCCGCGAAGCGTACGCTCATCATCGACTGGGATGTTCATCACGGCAACGGCACGCAGGACATCTTCTATCGCGACCCGACTGTCGGCTACTTCTCGGTGCACGAGTGGCCCCTCTACCCCGGTACCGGCGCGCGTGAAGAGCGGGGTGCGGAGGAGGGCCTCGGTGCGACGCTCAATCATCCGGTGCGCGCGGGCAGCGGTGATGCCGAGTTCCTGGCCGCTATCGATGAAGCGCTCGGTGACTTCTACGAGCGCATCGCTCCTGAGCTCATCATCGTCAGCGCCGGCTTCGATGCCCACGCTCGCGACCCGCTCGCGAGTTGCGAGGTCACGACGCAGGGCTTCGCCGCAATGGCGGATCGTATTCTACGCCGCGCCGGGCGCGTTCCAGTCGCGTTCGTCCTCGAGGGCGGCTACGACACGCCGGCGCTCGCGGAGAGCGTCGTCGCGGTTGCGCGGGTCTGCTTTGCCTGATTCTTGCCGAAACGTAAGGCGATGCGCCCGGCGCGGTATTCGAAGATGCGCCGCAACATTCCTCGCACTTGAATCGCGTTGACGATGCGACCCAGCGGACCGAAGGGCAGGGCGTACCAAACCTGGTCTTCCATGATGGTTCGGTTCCCGTCAGCGCGGAATCGGTGCTCATGGAACCACGACCGATAGGGGCCTCGATGCTGCGCGTCGGTAAACACTTCGCCGGGCAGCCACTCCTCGATGACCGTGCGCCATCGTAGCGGCAGCCCCCCGATGCGAATGCGGTAGTCGATGACGAGGTTCTTCTCCATCGTCAGCGGCCCCGCTGTGGTGATCGTGAACGCCATGTTCGGCGGTGTGATCGCCCCCAGATTCTCCGCCTTGGCAAAGAATGGAAAGACCTCGTCGAGGGGAGCGTCAATGACCGTGCGCTGCGACAGAACGTGTGTCGGAGGTCTGGCAGTAATGTACGGGTGGTTCGGCAGCTCGCGTCCTATAGGACGCACCATGACGGTGGGAGCTGCGTGGGTCAGGTCGCGCAGAGCACCGTCGAGCTCTGGATACGCGAACGTGAAGCCGAGCTCGGCGAGTCGTGATGGCAGGACGCGCTGCGACGAAAGCACGGCGGTCGCGGCCTCACCGAGCGCGAGGCGTATCGCGAACTTGGGCGTCGTGATGACCGTGGGGCGCCCGAGGACGCGGCCTAGCGTGCGTGTGAATTCAGCATTCGTGACGGGGTTGGGTGAGGTCGCGTTGATTGGGCCGCGATAGCGGTCGTCGACCAATGCCTGTGCGACGACTTCGCACGCGTCCTGCAAGTGCACCCAAGAAAACCACTGGCGTCCGTCACCGAGCTTACCCCCAACCCCACTCTTGAACATCGGTAACAGGGTGGCGAGGGCTCCACCGCCGTCACCCAAGACGACACCGAAGCGCACGAGCGCGACGCGTGCACCGAGATTCTCGGCGCTGCGCGCCTCGGCCTCCCAATCGCGGCAAAGCTCGGCAAGAAAGTCGTGCGCGGGAGCGGATGTTTCGTCGACAGTGCGGTCGCCTGTATCGCCGTAGATGCCGATGGCGCTTGCGCAGACGAAGACACGCGGCCTAGCGCCCGCCTTCTGGGCGGCGTCGACGAGCCTGCGCGTGCTATCCACCCGACTCGTACGCAGCTCCCTTTTTCGCTTGGCGGTCCAGCGCTGTGCAACCGACTCGCCAGCGAGATTGATGATGGCTTCTGCCTCGCGCATCGCCTCTTGCACCGCCGCGTCGTCTGCAAGGTCGACGACCCGCAGGTCAGCTCCGAGTCGCGAGATCGCCGCAGCCGGCGAGCGGGCGAGGGCGGTGAGCTTGTGGCCATCGCGCAAGAGGCGCAGAACGAGGGCTCGGCCAACAAAACCAGTGGCACCGCTGATGACGACGCGCATGAGGCCAAAACTAGGCGTTTCGGCCGCTTTGTCAACGTCCAAGATTGACAGAATCGCCCAAAACGGCCAGCTTTAAGCAACATGGGTGACGACTCTGCGGAGCTCCTTACCAGCGGCGAGGTCGCGAGCACCCTCGGGGTGGGACCGTCGACGGTAAAGCGCTGGACCGAGAGTGGCGAGCTCGAGTGCGTGAAGACGCTTGGCGGGCACCGGCGCTTCGCACGCTCGACAGTGACTGCGTTCGCTCGCCGCAACGGGCTCGACAAGGGCATGCCGACGCACGCCGAGCATGTCGACCGTTGGCTCGACCTGCTCACGAGCGACGCCGTCGCTTACGAAGTCCAAGCGGCGTTACTCACCGAGCGCGCCGCGCGCGGCTGCTGGTGGCGCGTAGCCGACGCGATCGGTCCGGTACTCCATGCCGCGGGTCAGCGCTGGACGGAAGGCCGCATGACGATTGTCGAGGAGCATCTCGCGAGTGAAGTGCTGCAGCGCGGCCTGACGATGCTTGCGGAATCTCTCCCGGTCGGCGACGACGCCCCGCGCTGTCTCCTCGCGACAGCCGAGGGTGACCAGCATACGTTCGGGTTGTCGTTGCTCGAGCTTTGCCTGCGCGAGGCTGGTTGGCTCCCCCGGTGGGCAGGACGCAACACCCCCACCACCGAGCTCACACGCTTTGTCTCTGGGGGCAGCGTTCGCATGGTGGCGCTCTCGGCCTCCCCGATCTCTGCGGATGCGTCGCACTTGGAGCGGCAAGTCGAAAGCGTTGGCGCAGCCTGCGAGAAGCATGGCGTGACGTTGTTGCTCGGAGGCGGCGGTGCTTGGCCGGAGAACCCTCGTTATGGCTACCGACTGCGGGGCTTCGGCGAGCTGCAAGGTGTCCTCGCGCGGACAGGTCTGTAACGCATGCGCGCCATCGTCTTCGACAGGCCCGGCGACGTTGACGTGTTGCGACTCGAGGAGCGGCCAACTCCCGCGCCCGGCCGTGGCGAGGTTCGCGTTCGCGTCCATGGCAGCGGGCTGAACCGGGTCGACCTGCTCCAACGCCGCGGACTCTATCCCCCACCCAAGGGGTCACCGACCGATGTTCTCGGCGTCGAGTACGCCGGGGTCATCGATGAAGTGGGCGGCAACACCGGTCTGACGGTCGGCGAGAGCGTGATGGGGATCGTCGGTGGTGGCGCCTACGCCGAGCAAATCATCGTGCCCGCCGACGAAGTCATGCGCGCCCCCGCGGGCATGTCCTTGCAGCATGCCGCCGCAGTGCCGGAGGCATTCATGACAGCCTACGACGGGTTGTTCACCGAGGGCGCCCTCGAGCGTGGCGAGCTCGTTCTCATCCACGCCGTGGGTAGCGGTGTCGGCACCGCGGCTCTGCAACTCGCAAACCGCGCGGGGGCGCGAGTCATTGGTACATCGCGCAGCGCAGACAAGCTCTCGCGCGCAAAGCTTCTCGGTGACGTCGACGGTGTCGTGAGTGACGCGCAATGGCCGAACGCCGTGAAGCAGCTCGCCCCAGAAGGAGTCGACGTCGTCATTGACCTCGTCGGGGGGGCGATGGTGCGACCGTCGCTGGCCCTGCTACGCGATCGCGGACGTCACGTTCTCATTGGCCTCACTGCCGGTTCTACGGCCGAGCTCGACCTCGGCCGGCTCCTCAGCAAACGGCTCATCCTGCGCGGCACGGTTCTGAGGACGCGCCCAGTCGCCGAAAAAATCTTGCTCGCTCGAGCGGTCGAGCAGCACGTCGTTCCTGATCTCGCCACCGGTCGCTTGCGACCAGTCGTCGACAGTCTCGTCGCACCAAGCGCCATCCGCGAAGCGCATCAACGCCTCGAACGGAACGATACCTTCGGTAAGCTCGTCATCGATTGGACAAAAACGTAAAAAAGGCCTCGGGGGAGGCCTTCTCGACGTTCGTTGGGTCCGACGTTCGTCGGCGCCTCTCCTCGCGGAGAGACGCCCGACGAGGCCGAAACGAATTAGAGGTCGTAAGGACGAACCGTAGCGCGGCCGTTTTGCTTGGCGCGCTCGACCGCCGCGATGAGCATGTCGTGGACCTTCTCCGAGACTGCTTCGACCAGGTCGCCCGAGCTCTGGCAACCAGCCGCCTTCACGGCGTCCTTGAGCTTCGAGCCCACGACCACGACTTCACGCTCTTTCTTCTGCTCGGCCATCGTTCAAATCTCCTGAAAGTGGTACAGCGCGGGCGATTCTAGGCATTGACGGCCGGAGCGCAAGAGCGATTCGCGCGGAGACGAAAATGACGTCTGAGCCAGTTTGGCCTGTGTCAATGCCCAAATCGCGCGACTTCTGGATGCTCGATCCGAAGGTTCGTTACCTCAACCACGGCGCCTTCGGTGCGACACCCCGCGCGGTGCTCGAGCACCAAAGCGAGCTTCGCGCCCGCATGGAGCGGGAGCCGGCGCAGTTCTTCGCGCACTATGTCGGCCCGGAGCTCGCACGTGCGCGTCATGCCTTGGGTGTGTTCGTTAACGCAGACGCTGACGACTTCATTTTCGTCACCAATGCAACCACCGGCGTGAACCTCGTGCTCGAGAATCTCGAGCTCGAAGCGGGCGACGAGATCGTCACCACCAATCACGACTACCTGTCCTGTCGCATGGCTATGCAGGCCCTCGCCCGGCGCCGCGACCTCCGTCTCGTGGTCGTCGAGATTCCCTTGCCGCTCCGTGATGGCGACTCGGTGATTGAGGCCGTGCTCGCGGCCACGAGCTCGCAAACACGCCTCGTGCTCATCGATCACGTCACCAGTCCGACCGGCGTGGTCATGCCAGTCGAGAAACTCGTCGCCAAGCTCGAGGCCCGTGGCATCGATGTCCTCGTCGACGGTGCGCACGCCACCGGCATGCTCGAGCTCGACGTCAGCGCGATTGGCGCGGCCTACTACGTGGGTAACTTACATAAGTGGTTATGCAGTCCAAAGGGGACGGCGTTCGTCCACGTCCGCCGGGACCGACAGAAGGGGTTTCGTCCACTCGTCGTCGCGCGCGGTGCTGGGGGCACGGAGGGATTTCGTCGCGATCACGACTGGCCTGGCACCTACGACTGCACCGGCTTTCTTTGCATCCCGAGGGCCATCGAAGTGATGGCGGGGCTTCTCCCAGGGGGCTGGCCAGAGCTGCGCGCCCGCAATCGCGCCATGGCGCGGGCAGCGCGTGACCATCTGTGTTCGACGTTTGGCCTCGCGCCGCCGGTGCCAGAGAGCATGCTTGGCGCCTTGGTCACACTGCCGTTGCCCGCCCATCTCGCATGGCGTGGCACGCAGCCTACCGCTCCGATCGACCCGCTCGCACGCACGCTCTTTGATACACACGCAATCGAGGTACCGGTGTTCGCCTGGCCGTCGTCGCCGCACCGCTGGTTCCGTGTCTCTGCGCAGCTCTACAACGATCGCGCGGACTACGAGGCACTGGCGCGCGCCCTAGGCGACACACCAGAAATCGGTGGCCTCCACGTACCCACGTGAGACGAGCTCCGCGCGCACCAGCTCGCGCGCTCCGCGGGCGCCAACGGCGGCGAGCAGTGGGACGTCGCGCTCGCGGTCGATATCCGTTGCGGCGATCACGGGTGAGCCTCCCCGCGTGCTTCCGATCTTCTTGGGATCGACGTCGATGTATCGTGTGACCACGACGCCGAGCTTCCGCAGGGCGCGGCCAAGGCGAGCTCCAGTGGGGCCCGCGCCCCAGATGCTGCAGCGCTTCGCCGCGAGCGGACCAAGGACGAGGTGGTGAGCCTTGCATGCCTGGAATGCTTCTTCGCCATAGCGGTCATCGACGCGCGACGTGCGATCGCTGCGATCGATCCAGTCGAGTAGCACTTGCGGCTCCTTAGCGAACCTTGCGCCCTCGTTCGCGGCGCGCAGCCACAAGTCGTAGTCTTCGGCCCAGCCCATGTCTCTGTAACCACCGAGCGCGAGGACGGTGGCTCGCCGCATGAGCACAGAGGGGTGGGCAAGCGGACTCTCGATGAAGCGCTCGCGCATCATCGCCTCGTGCGTAACGAGGCTATTGAGCCAGGTGGCGTAGCGTGCGTAGCCTTCGCCGGCTCCGACGATGCGCACGCCGCAGCCGATAATGTCCGCGTTGTCGGTCAGCCGCATTTGGCGCTCAAGACGCTCGGGGTGAGCGATGTCATCGGCGTCCATGCGGGCGAGCCAGGGTGCGCGTGCCGCGTCGAGCGCGCGATTCAGAGCGGGCACGAGACCCAGCGACGCGCCATTGATGAGCCGGATCCTCCTGTCGGTGGTCGCAATGCGAGCCACGATTCTGGCGGTCCGATCACTGCTGCCATCGTCGACGACGACGAGCTCCAGGTCGGTGAGCGTTTGAGCCGAGATGCTCGCGACGGCGGCCTCGATGGTAGCCTCGGCGTTGCGAGCCGGCATGAGCACGGAAACCAACACTTGACGCTCCGTCACGGCTCTCCTACCTGAGGACGTGGTTTTCCGCGCCTCCCTCAGCCGCCACTTGGCAGTGGTGCTCTTTGCTTACGCCGTAGCCTGCTCGCGCGAACCAGACAATGCCGACGCCAAGGTGCTCGAGGTCAACAAGGCGGCAGCGACCCAGGGTATTCAGCGTAGCACTCTTGCGGGTTCGACGAGCGATGGTCTGTCGGGCCTCGCCGTTGACCACGACGGAGCCTATGTCGCGATTCCGGAGCGCCAGCGTAGAATCGTCCGCTTTCGCGATGAGGGCGGTGTCTTCCGAGTCGAGAAGACAATCCCGCTCGCCGGCGTGCGCGAAGGGCTCGATACAGAGGCAATCGCCTTTTTGTCTCCGGGCCATTTCGCCGTCGGCACCGAGACCCATCACAGTCGTCGTGAGGACGCGCTGCTGCTCGTCGAAGTGAACGAGAACGAGGCGCACGTTACCGACGAAATCAAGCTCGACTATAACGCGTGGGGGCAGCGCGCCGGAATCAACCACGGTATCGAAGCGATTTGCGCGGCTTTGGGCTCGATCGTCGTTGGCACCGAAGTGGTTGTCTCCGAGAGAGGTCGTCGCTACGCGCCCATCGCACGTTATGACTTCGGTACGCACGCGTGGAGCTACGGGAAGCTTTGGCTCACGAGTAACGCAGGCAAGATCGCGTCGTTCGAGTGCCGCGCCCGCGATGACAACGGCATCCAGGTGCTAGCTATCGAGCGCCACTTTGGCGTCGGCCGGATTGTCCGCTTCGACGTACCTGCGGACGGCGAGTTACAGGAGATCACCGCCGTCGTCGCGCTCGACCTCCTGCCTCTCGTCCAGCCGTTGCCGAACTTCGAGGGCATCGCCTGGACGAAGAACGGCGACGTGTTGCTGTCGACGGACAACAGCAACGTGATCGTCGATAAGCCTACGGAGATCTACGTCATCCCGCGCGACGTCCTCGTTCCCTGACCGCAACCGTCTAGTTGAGCGCGCGGGGGTAGACCGCACGCGCCAGTCCACCCCGGCGAATGAGGGCGCCCGCCAGGCGCTCGAGGTTGACCTTGTAGGTGCCAGAGGAGACGAGCTCGCGGAGGTGGGCAATGCGTCGCTGCCGCTCGCAGGCATCACGCCGGGCGCTTAACGGCGCGGTTGCAGTACCGGCGGATGGATACGTGCTCCACAAGGCTGGATCGTCTTTTCTCGCGAGCTTGGTAGCCATCGAGAACAAGAACGGCGCTTGCTCGCAAAAACTTTAGCGACTCCCGATCGTCGTGCCGTCACAGGGATCGGCCGAACTAGCGCAAGTGGGCGAGCCGGCGGCGCAATGTGAGCATCGCTTGGGTATGCAGCTGGCACACACGGGAGTCTGTCACGCCTAGGACGGTGCCAATCTCCCGATACGATAAACCTTCGTAGTAATAGAGGCTTAGGAGGGTCTGCACCTTATCCGGCAGGGTCGCAAGCGCGGCAACCAAGTGCTTTTGCAGCTCGTTCTTCATGGTCGATGCGCTCGGGTCGTCATCCCCGGCCGGCATGCGCTCGTCGTCTCCGAGGTGGGTGACGTGGACCGCGGACAGCTGGTAGCGGATGCGCTCGACGCGGGCCCGGCCCATTCCCATGGCCGCAGCGAGGCTGTCGGTGTCGACCACCTTGCCTTCGCGGGTCATCTTTTCCGTTTGTTTGCGAAGCTGACCCACCGCTGCACGCTGACGGCGCGTGAGGTGGTCGTTCATGCGCAGGTGGTCGAGGATGGCGCCGCGGATGCGCAGCTGGGCGAAGCGCTGCAGAATGGGCATTGGGCGGTCGATGTGCCGTTGGACCGCCGTCACGAGTCCGACCGACCCGGCGCCGATGAGATCATCGATTTCGGTGAAGTAAGGAACGCGACGCGCGACGCGACGTGCTTCACGCATGACGAGCCATTGCAGGTCCGTACAAGCACGCTCGACGGCGCGCGTCGTTTCCACAGTCTGGGGGCTTCGGGCGGGCGGGGTCAGCGTATGGGTCGTGGCAGCCTGGGGGTTCAGGGCTCGGCGCGACCGGCTGGTCCTTCTGGAAACGGCGCCTGGGGTCGGTTCGTTGAGCTCGATGGTCAAAGCGCTCATGGTCGCGTCCTCCACGAGACACCCATTGAGCAAGGCGGGTGCCAGCTTCAGATCGCTCGTAACTCCCTGTTTCAAGGAGGAACGCGGCGTCGAATACCTGGGGTTTGACCGACCCGGGGGTGAGTGAACCCTAATGAAACACTGCATGCGGGGTCCCAACGGGCCGTAAGGGCTTCGCCGTCTACCGAGCTGGTGGTACATCGGGCCCCATGAGCGCCGCGATGCTGCGCGAACGTGTCCCGACACCGCCGACTGTCGATAATATTCTCGCTGCCTTCGTCGACTGGGTCGGGGGCCAGAGTCTCGAGCTGTACCCGGCCCAAGAGCAGGCCGTGCTCGAGTTGATGGACGGCAAACACGTCGTGCTCGCGACGCCGACCGGCTCGGGTAAATCCCTGGTGGCCCTGGCTCTCGAATTCAAGGCGCTCGCTGAGCGCCGGCGCGCTTACTACACCTGCCCGATCAAGGCGCTGGTCTCCGAGAAGTTCTTCGCGTTGTGCCGAGAGCTCGGGGCCGAAAACGTCGGCATGGTCACGGGTGACGCGAGTATCAACGCGCAGGCGCCGGTGGTTTGCTGCACCGCCGAGATTCTCGCCAACCTTGCGTTGCGTGAAGCCGACAAAGCGGACGTCGCTTACGTCATCATGGATGAGTTTCACTACTATGGTGACCGCGATCGCGGAGTCGCATGGCAGGTTCCGCTCTTGACGTTGCCGCAGGCGCAATTCCTATTGATGTCGGCGACGCTCGGCGACACGAGCGTGGTCGAGAAATCGCTCGCCGAGCTCACCGGGCGAGAGGTTGCCGTCGTCAAAAGCAACGACCGCCCGGTGCCCCTCGAGTTCGTTTACAGCGAAGACGCGTTGCATGAAGCCATCAAGAAATTGGTCGAGCGTGGCAAGGCTCCGGTCTACTTAGTGAGCTTTACCCAGCGCGACGCCGCCGAGCAGGCGCAGAACCTGCTGTCGGTCGACTTCTCGTCTCGCGAAGAGAAGCAACGCATCGCCGAGATCGTGCGCGGCTTTCGCTTCGATACGCCTTACGGCAAGGACATCCAGCGCTTCATACGCCACGGTGTTGGTCTCCATCACGCAGGCCTCTTGCCGAAGTATCGGCTCCTCGTCGAACAGCTCGCGCAGCAGGGCGCGTTGAAGGTCATTTCGGGCACGGACACTCTGGGCGTTGGCGTCAACGTGCCGATCCGCACGGTGCTGTTCTCGGCGTTGGCCAAATACGACGGCCAGAAGACCGGTCTCCTCACTGTCCGCGATTTCAAACAGGTGGCCGGCCGCGCCGGTAGACGCGGCTTCGATACGCAGGGCACGGTCGTGTGTCAGGCGCCCGAGCACGTCATCGAAAATCGTAAACTCGAGGCGAAGGCGGGGGCGGGCAAGAAGGCGGTCAAGAAGAAGCCCCCTGACGGGTTTGTCCCGTGGGACGACAAGACCTTCAACCAGCTCATCGAGCGCGAGCCGGAGCCGCTCGAGTCACGCTTCGTGGTGAGTCACGCCATGTTGCTCCAGCTCTTGCAGCAAGCCACGGAAGAGCGGGGCGGCGGATACGGTCGTCTCATGCGCATCATTGCGCGCTCGCACGAGCGACCTGGGATGCGCACGCGCCATCGCCGTCGCGCCCGCGAGCTCTTTCGCTCGCTCGTCGCTGGTGGCATCGTCAGCATTGTCCGCAATCGCGTCAAGGCGGCGCGCGTCGTGATCAACGAGGAGCTCCAGCGCAACTTCTCGCTCAACCAGACGCTCTCGCTGTATTTGCTCGACGCGCTGAAGCTACTCGACCCCGCGTCTCCGACCTACGCGTTGGACGTGGTCTCCCTCGTCGAATCCATCCTCGAGACGCCACGCATCATCGTCATGAAGCAACTCGACCGCGCCAAGGGTGAACGCATCGCTGAGCTCAAGGCACAGGGCATGGAGTACAACGAGCGTATGGAGGAGCTCGAGAAGGTCGACTATCCCAAGCCGCTCGCTGAGTTTCTCTACGAGACGTTCAACGCTTTTCGCGTCAAGCACCCGTGGGCAGGTGAAGACAACGTTCGTCCGAAGTCCATCGCCCGCGAGATGTACGAGAAGATTGCGACCTTCCACGAGTACGTCCGCGACTACGGTTTAGAACGAAGCGAAGGCGTGCTCTTGCGCTACTTGTCCGACTTCTACCGCACGCTGGCTCAGACTGTGCCCGATTCGTTGAAGGACGAGGCGCTTTTCGAGATTGCCGTTTACTTCCGCGGCTTGCTCGAGCGCGTCGACGACTCGCTGGTGCGCGAGTGGGAGCAGCTCGTGAACCCGGCCGCGCAATCGACTGTCGAAGCGCCCCAAGCACCTCGACGACACGTCTTCGACCCGCGCCAGGATATGCGTGGCTTTGCGGCGCGTGTGCGCGGCGAGATGCATCAGGTCGTGAAAGCGCTGGCCTCGCGTCACTACGCAGCCGTGCTCGATGTCGTACGCCAAAGTGAACAGTGGAACGACAAGGCCATCGCCGACGCAATGGCGCCATACTGGGCGCAGCATGCCAAGCTTCGCTTCGACCACGAAGCGCGCCTGCCGACACGGACGCAGCTCACCGCCGAGGGGCCCCGCCAGTACCGCGTTCGCCAGACGCTTGTCGACCCCGAGGGCACCGACGAGTGGATGATTGAGGCAATGATCGATCTCGACGAGGCGAGCGATCCCGAGTCACCGCTGATGTCGCTTGTGCGGATCGGCACCTAGACTCGACCCGGTCGAGGGCCGCGCTTCAGTTCAACGCGGAGGGCATCGCCAACATGAAGAGGGGAATCGCCGCGTCGAACTCCTCGCCGGTGTCCGCGACGAAGTTGTAGCTACCCTCCATGGTGCCAAAAGGTGTCTGCAGCGGACAGGCGCTCGTGTAGTCGAAGCTCTCGCCGGGAGCGAGGTGCGGCTGCTCGCCGACGACACCATCGCCTCGCACTTCCTGGACCTGACCGTTGCCGTCAGTGATCACCCAGTGTCGGGTAAGCAACTGCGCCGCGACGTCGCCGCGGTTGGTGATGGTGATGTGGTAGGCGAAGAAATAGTAACCGCGCTGCGGCTGCGAGCGCTCGGGCACATAAAAAGACTCGACCTCCACCTGGATTTCTTTCGCCATCACGTCAGCTAGCCCTTTTGCGTTCGCGCGAGCAACTGACAAAGGCCGTCAGCCGATGATGAGGGACAACGTGTACGTCGACGTGAGGGTGCTATGCGTTTCGTGCTCAACAACATGTGGCCTTTTTCGGCGCGAAACCCTCAAAAAAGCTCAGCTTCTAGCCACCGTCCCGTCCGCTTCGGGGCTGACTCTTGCGTCGATCTGGCGCTCTTTGGCGCCGATGAAACGACTGCCGCGGGCCACCGCAGCGACGGCGAGCGCTTCAGTGCGGCGCTGGTTGCCTGGCGCATGCTCGAGAACGCTTCCGAAACAAAAAAGTCACCCAACGCAAAGCGTATGGGTATGCGATCGAACCCTTTCGCAGCAGCTCGCTTGTTCGTCCGCATGTTGCGCCGGGCGGGTCTCGAGGCTGACGTTCGCAAGACACCCGAGCGAGCCACCGTCCCGTGCGTGGTGACGGTGACGGTCGACGGGAAGCCCCGCGAGATCTCGATGGCAGTGCTGAAACCCGTCGATGCCGCAAACGTACGCCGTCGCCATCCGAGTGACGACAGTCAGGCGGCGTAGCCCGCCGTTCGAAGAGGCGCGACTACTCGCCCAGGGTCACCGCCGCGTGCAAGCCGCGGTGGTCGCCCCCGCCCTCGACCGACAGGCGCGCGCCGATCTGACGCAAGCGTGCCACGCTGGCGATGGCCGACACGTCCGAGCGCTGCGTCGAGTAGCCTAGAAGCGCCGCGCTGATCCGCGCTCGCTCCTCGGGGTCGGGGTTGGCGCGTAGGTAGGGCGCGACCGCGCGGTCGGCGAGCTCGTCGCGGCGAGCATTCGCCTTCTGAGCCTGCTCGAGCAAGCCAGCGACGATCTTGGTGAGCCACTTGCCCTCCGCTGGAGCGTAGTCGACGGCTGACTGGGTGCTTGCGTCGAGCCCCTTTGTGTTTGGCACCGGCTTGGTCTCGCTCGCCGCGGCTTTTGGACCCCGGCCATCCTTGAGGGCGGAAAGCTGCGCCACCAGCGTCTCGCGCGATAGGCTCGCTATGAAGGCGCCGTAGGCAGTCGTGTAGCGGATGGCGATGCGCTGGTCGGCGGGGGTCGCTCCGCCTTCGCGGATCACCGAGACCGGCTGTCCGTCGATGGCATCTTCGGTTGTCCACTCAACGAGACCCGGCGCGGCTTGTTCGACCATACGCCGCGCCCCCGTGAGGAGCGCCGCGAGCGCGACGGGGTTCTTCACCTCAGCGCCCACGAAGAGCGGCGCGCGTTGCAGTGCCGTGCGCCAAACTGGCGGCACGAAGCCCACTTGCTCGGCGTCCTCGTTGCGCGCGACCTCGCCCAGCGCCCCGCTCGCGACCACAAGGTCGTAAAGGCCCGCACGGTCCATCGCACCGGCCGTGACCCAGGTTCCGAGCCAACCGAGCGAGAAGTCATTGCCCATGATGCTTTTGCCGGTGCCCTCGAGCTGATGCCGCAGGGATGCGTCGGGGCCGACGGCGCTGGTCCAGGCAACGCCGCCACGCACCGCTGGAGCCGCCACGCGGGCAGGGCCCGCTAGCGACTCGATATCGGCGTAGTCACCGCGGCTCGTGATGGGGAGCATCCGCACATCGAGGGTCAGTGCTTTGCCTCGCGAGGTGACCCGCAGCGCCGCTGGGTCGATGTACTTGCTCCACACCATCTCGTACTCGCCGCGGAAGCTCGCGTACGCATCGCGCTCTTCTGGCGTTACCTTGTCGACGACGGTCTCGATGATTGGCGTAGCAAAGCCCGTGGTGGGCCGCGAGCGCGCGCCGTTCGTGGGGTCGAAGGTGATGGGCTCACCGCTGTCGTGGACGAGGTCGCTCTTGACCAGGAGCTTGCTCCTGATGAGGTCGTCGGTCGAAGCCGGGGGGTGGCCCTCGAGCCAAGCGTACAGCAAAGCCGTGTAGCCCACGGCACGCACGTCGGCAGCGGCTTGAACCCGGCGCGCCGACGCAATCTTGAACGCTGGGCTCGTCACGTGCGCGACGAAGGCGTCACCGATGAAGGCGAAGGCGTCTTCGCCCTTACGATCGTACGGGTAGAGCGCGCGCATGTACGCGAAGTCGCCGCCCGCCGCGATCGATGGCGCGGCGCGATCGCGCACAGCAACGAAACGCTCGAGCGCGGCACGGCTGTTCGAGACGAGGATGACATCACCAAGCTCCACCTGATGACGGTTCACGGCGCCGTCCGCTGAAGCAGTCAAGGCCACCTCGTGTGCACCGACCTTATACGTCGAGCTGGTGGTGTTGAATCGCGCCTTGAGGTCGTCGAGCTTCTTGGCGAGACCCGTCTTGAGCAGGGCGGCGTTCGTGACATGGAACGCCACCGTGACGTCGGTGCCCTCACGAAAGAAGGGGTCGCTTGAGGTCACAGCGATACCGTCGATCGCGGCATCGGCGAGCACGCTCATGGCCGGTGAGCTCTCGAGGCCTAGCTGGTCGGCGTAGCGCTTTACGACGTCGCCACCTCCGCTGTCGATACCGCTTGCTTGTACGACTCCTAGCAAGCGGTCTGTGAGCGTGTCGACGGTCGCGTGCAACGCTTTTGCGCTGCTCGCGTGCATGTACAGCATGCCTGCGGGCACGGCGGCGGCGAGCGGCTCCATGACCGGCTTCAAAGCAAGCTCGCGTGAAAGACGCTCCCACGGGTGCGCGGGGAGGGCGAGCGGCTCGACTTGCGCGACCGGCACCGTTCGCTTGCCCGCGCGGCGGATGCGCAAGGCGCGCTGGGTCTGCATGGCGTCACGTAACGACGCGGCGCCGGTGTAGAGCGCCATCGCTTCGTCGATATCACTACTGAAGGCGTCGTTGTGGCGTTGGCTCGGGCGGCTCGTGAATCGGGCTCTCTCGGAGGCGAAGGTGTAGAAGGAGTCCGCGCCAGGGACGCTCCGGGACTCGGCTTGGAACGAGGCCGCGAGTCCCGCGAAGAACTCGTCGCGAAGGCTCTTCACGCTCTTGACCGATTTGGGCACGACGACGTGGGCGACGCCTTTGACGCCGACGACGCCGTAGCCCTGCACGGCCTCCCACGCGACGTCGAACTCCGCCGGAGCGTTCTTGCCAGGGAAACGAGCGTAGAAGTTGTCTTCGCTGACATCGCCGGTGTTGACGAGCCCGTACACGTCGCCCAAGACCTTGAAGCGCACGTTCTCGGAGCCCCACGCGTCGTTGGTGCGGCCACGCAGATAGACTGCGTTGGCATCGCGCAGGACAGCGTTGATGGTGACCTGCTGCGTGCCCCGGTCGTCGACAACGGCTTCGTATTTGGCGAGCTCGAGGCGCGGGACATCGTCGCTCGCGTCGGCCGGGGCTGCGGGCGCCGCCTTGCTTGCGGTGCCCTCGTCGGCGGCGGGTGTCTTCGACGACTTCGAGCAGGAAATGAGGAGGGTCAAACAGGTAAGCGACAGAGCAAAACGCATGGCGCCTCGTAGCACGATTGCGGCCCCGATGCTCGAGCTCAGGATTCGGTTGCTTTACCTCGGAAGCCCGCGACCTGACCGTCGAAGGCGGTGTAAGCGTCGTAGCGGATGAGGTCGTAAAGCTCCTTGCGGTGCTGCATCCGCGATAGAAGACCTTCCTGCGTGCCGTCGGCCGCGATTTGCTTCAATCCGTCTTCCACTGCCTTCATGGCGAGGCGCAGCGTCGTCACGGGATAGATGACGATATTGTAGCCGAGCTCGGCGAGCTGCTTTGCGTCGAGGAGCTTCGATTTGCCGAACTCGGTCATGTTGGCGAGGAGCGGCACCTGTACTGCCTTGCGCATCGCCGCGAACTCGCGTTCGTCTTGCATCGCCTCGGGAAAAATCATCTCGGCGCCAGCGTCGACGTAGGCCTTGGCGCGCTCGATGGCCTTGTCCAAGCCTTCGCTCGCGCGTGCGTCGGTGCGTGCGATGAGCAAGAAGTTCGGGTCGCGTTTCGCTTTGGCGGCCGCGACGATCTTCTTGACCATGGCGTCGACCTCGACGAGTCCCTTGCCTTCGAGGTGTCCGCAGCGCTTCGGATTGACCTGGTCCTCGAGATGGGCGCCAGCGAGCCCGAGCTCCTCGAGCTCCTGCACGGTGCGCGCGGCGTTGAGCGGCTCGCCGAAGCCGGTGTCCATGTCGATGATCGCCGGCAGTTCCGTCACGCGCGCGATCATGCGGCCACGCTGCGCGACCTCGGAGAGCGTCGTCAGGCCGACATCGGGATAGCCAAGGTCGTTCGAGAGCACCGCTCCGCTGATGTAAACGCCCTCGAAGCCCAGCCGCTCGACCATCATCGCGACCAGCGGCGAGAAGGCGCCAGGAAAGCGAAGGAGCCCCGGAGCGCGCAGCTTCGCGCGGAAGGCTGCGCGCTTGGACTTCGGATCGCCGCTCGCGAACAACATCAGAAGATGCCCCGGGTGTCGCGGGTCGCGTGCGTGAGCTTGCCCGAGGGGAACACGGGGTGCAGCTGCAACAGCTCGCCCGCCGAGAGCTGTGGCAGGCGCTGGGCTAGCTCGACGACTCGCTTGATCTCGGCGTTGTCGAGCACGCCCTCGGTGAGCGTTTCGAACTTACGGATGTAGTCCGGGCGCTTGAAGGGCTTTGCTCCGGCCGGGTTCGCGTTTGCGAGCGCGAGCTCGTCCGTGATGGTGGTGCCGTCGTTCATGGTCACGACGACCTTGGCGCCGAAAGCTTTCTCCTTGGGGTCGGTCGCGTGGTAGCGACGCGTCCATTCGGCGTCCTCGACAGTCGAGATCTTGTGCCAGAGCGCCACCGTGTCGGGGCGCTGGGCGCGCTCGGGCGCGTAGGACTTTACGTGGTGCCAGGTGCGGTCCTGGAGCGCCACCGCGAAGATGTACATGATGCTGTGATCGAGGGTCTCGCGCGAGGCCTTCGGATCCATCTTCTGCGGGTCGTTGGCACCAGTGCCGATGACGTAGTGTGTGTGATGCGAGGTGTGCAGCACGATGCTCGCGACCTTCGAGCCGTCGCCCACCTTCTCGCCGAGACGGAAAGCGAGGTCGATGAGCGCTTGCGCCTGATACTCGGCGCTGTGCTCCTTAGTGTAGGTCTCGAGGATCGCGCGCTTCGCCTCACCCTTCGCGGGGAGCGGCACGCTGTACTCTGCTTTGGGACCGTCGAGCATCCAGGCGATGACGCTGTCTTCGCCCTCGTAGATCGGCGACGGCGACTTCTCACCGCGCATGGCGCGGTCGACCGCCTCGATAGCGATTTTACCGGCCCACGAAGGCGCGTGCGCCTTCCATGAGGAGATCTCGCCCTTGCGCGACTGGCGCGTCGAGAATGACACGTGCACGGCCTGCTGGATGGCCTGGTAAATGACGTCCGTCGATAGGTTCAGCATCGTACCGATACCCGCTGCGGCGGACGGTGCCAGGTGCGCGATGTGATCGATCTTGTGCTTGTGCAAACAGATGGCCTTCACGAGGTTCACGTGCAGCTCGTAGGCGGTCGCAGCGCCGCGGATGACGTCCGCGCCGCTCTTGCCGAGGCGTTGTGCGACCGCGAGGATTGGCGGCAGGTTGTCGCCCGGGTGCGAGTAGTCAGCGGCCAGGAAGGTGTCGTGAAAGTCGAGCTCGCGCACCGCCGTGCCGTTGGCCCAGGCGGCCCACTCAGGCGAAACGCGCACGCTCGCGGGAAGGCCGAAGAGAGTTGCGCCATCAGGGGTTGGATGCGTGAGGGCCTGCGAGCGGGCGTTCGCGACTGGGGTGCGATTGGCCGCGGCGATGGCCACCGAAGCGTTGTCGATGACGCGGTTGACGATCATCTCGCTGGTCGCCGGGTCGATTGCGACCGGGTCGGTGGCGACCTCGGCCATGGCCCAGGCCAGCTGCTTTTCCTTCGGGAGATGTTCTTTCGATGGGTAAACGCGGACGTGGTGATTACGCATGGGCGCGCCTCATAGCGCGAGCGTCACCAGGTGGTCCAGCAGGGCCGGTTGTGCGTCGACATGCAGGAAATGCCCGGCGTTCTCGATGGCGATGATGTCCGCCCCGGCCGCGTGGAGACGGTCGACATCGTCCTGCCTGACGAACCTCGAGCGCGTGCCATAGATGAGCGTGGTCTTTACCCCGGGCGCCTCGACGGCCCCCCAAAGGTCTTGCCCGGAGGCCTCGAGGTGCAACGCCTTGAGTTTGTCGCGATCGAAGCGCCAGCGCAGCAGGTCGCCGTCTTGCGTCAGATTCAGGAGCACCCAGTCGGTGAGGCTCGCGCTCACGCCGCGGCCCAGGAAGAGGTTGCGGAGCTCCTCACGGGATGTGACGTGTGCTGGAGCCGCGAGCACGTGCTCGAGAACGCGGTCAAGCCCACCAACATCGCCTCGCAGCGCGTTGGGAGTGATGTCGAGGAGCACGACGTGACCGATGCGCGCTGGGTCGAGGAGGCGCATGGCAAGCGCAGTGCGACCCCCGAACGAGTGGCCGACGATCGTGAGCGGTTCGTCGGACTTCACTGCGTCCGCCAAAGCAAACACGTCGCCCGCCACTTGGGCGATGCTCGGCGGGTCGACGGGTGGTGGCGACATCCCGTGCCCGGTGAGGTCGGGAAGCACCAGTCGCAGACGGGGCTCGCGCTCCGACCAGCGACGGGCGAGGGACTGAAGGTTACGGCCCGAGCCCAAGAAGCCGTGCAGCATGAACACGGTGTGCCCGCCGCTTCCGCGCGTGTCGTGAACCAGTCGCTGAGCCACGAAACATGACCTGCGTCATCGGCTGGGCTGCGTCAAGCGAGGTCGAGCGGCCCACGTTTCCTGGCATCGTCGTTGCCGAAGTGCTCGTCGGGTCTTCAGCGGCGCGCGCCCAGTCGCGCGAGGCGAAACAGCTCGAGGTCGAACGCTGGCGACGCTCCCACCGCGAGATCTGCCAGCACTTCGCCCATGACGCTCGCGAACTTGAAACCGTGACCAGAGCACGGCGATGCGACGACGACCTGAGGTGCGCCGGGGAGGGTGTCGACCACGAAGTGTTCGTCCGCGACGTTGGTGAACAAGCATGCCCGAAGTGCGAGTACCGACCCGTCGGCGTCCGGGAAGTAGCGGCGCACCGCTTCGCGCAGCAGGCTCTCGTCGCGAGCGTTGGGCTCGCGCGACAACGCATCACCATGCCCGCTTTCGCGGAGGTGGTTGTAGACCCCGAGCTTGAAACCAGGGACACCCCATTGTGGGAACACGTAGACGAGCTTTGCATCGTCGATGATTCCCACCGGGAAGTTGCCGAGCGCGAAGCTCGCCGGGGTGAGTGGCCGAAACCACCCCAGAACTTGGCGCTCTGGGACCGCCTTGCCCGCAAGCTCTGGAACGTGGTCGCCGATCCATGCCCCGGTCGCGAGCACCAAGCGCTCGGCTTCGTAGGTGCCGCGCTCGGTGCGAACGCGTACCCCACTCGGGGTTGGCTCCCACGCGATGACCGCCTCACGTCCGTGGATATCCGCTCCGGCGGCGATTGCCATGGCAGCGTGGGCGCTGATGGCCCTCTCCGAAGCGACGAAGCCGCCATCGGGCTGTAACACGGCTACGTGCGACGTCGGCAAGCGCCAGCCCGGGTGGCGCCGCGCCAGTTCTTCCGCGCTCACCACCTCGTGCGCCAAGCCGTGTTCGCGGCAGGACGCCAGCGCTCCACGTACCACGCGTCCGTCTTCCGGCCCGGCGTCGACGCCGCCAGTAATGAACAACAGCTGCTCGCCCCAGAGCGTTTCCGCTTCGCGCCAGAGCTCGTAGGCGCGGCGCAACAACGGCACATATGAGGAATGCTCGAAGTAAGCGAGCCTGATGATGCGATTCATCCCGTGCGACGAGCCCATTGCATGCGGGATGTCGAAGCGCTCGAGCCCGAGAACGCGCTTGCCGCGCTTGGCGAGTTGCCAGCAGGTGGCAGCCCCCATGGCGCCGACGCCAGCGACGATGACGTCGTAGACTTTTTTGCCCTTAGTCATGTGCATAGGCCCAGTCTCCAACTGCTATCACGGACCGTTTGTCGAGCACTGGCGGGTAGTGTCTGGTCGGCCAGTAGAAGAACAAGTCGAGCCCGCCAGGCCACGTGTGGACCGATAGCTCCCAGGGAGCGTCAACCAGCAGGCGCTCTCCGTCTGGCGCCCCGAGCAGCGCGCGCACATCGGCGGCGCTCGCGTGTTCGATTGCGCGCACGACCGCGGCGACCATGGCCTGCCTCGCGCCGGTTTTCTCGCGCCACTGGTCGTCGTCGAACACCGCGGTGTTGATGTCGAGACTCGTTCGATCTCCCTGAGCGGATGCGACGCGGTCGTCACCGTCGAGCTCGATGGCGAGGATCGCGTGAGCGATGTTGCCGTCGGGATACCGCCACGTCGAGGTGCCTGTGCGCCCGTAACGCGGCCCCATGTCGTACCACCACAACGTGCGGCGGGCGTCCCTGCGGGCGAAGCGCGTGTAGGAAAACGTTGGATAGGCGGCGAGCGAGGTCGCGGTGTCGTCTATTCGCTCCGGCGGAGCACCGTGCTCGACGGTGTATCGTTCGATGTCGGTGATGACTTTGGCGGCGCGGGACGCGACGCGCTCTAGGGCGTGACGGTGGAGCGGCCAGGTCACCATGTGAATGGCCACGTAGGCAAAGAACGGCGCCATGCTGGCGAACCCAACCCAGACGACGTAGCCCCCTGGTACCGTAGGGTCTCTTAGGCAGCCGATGACACCGACCACCGCCAGCACCGCCGACAGCGTCGACAGCGTCAACAGCAACATGGCGATGCTTCGAGCGATGACGTGGAAGCGGGCAAGACCCGGGTCCGCCGTGATCTCTGCAAGCGGAATGCTATAGCAGACAACATAGGCGACCGCGCAGACGAGCGCGACCGCGCACCAATTGGCCGTGAGCACAAAGAACGGCCGCGCCGGTTGCACGGCGCTAGCCGTCGAGCAGGTACTGGGCGATCAGCGGGAAGACGATGGTGGCGTCACTCTCGATGACGAATTTCGGCGTGTCCACCGCAAGCTTGCCCCAGGTGATCTTCTCGTTGGGCGTTGCTCCGCTGTAGCTGCCGTAGGACGTCGCGGCTTCGCTAATCTGGCAGAAGTAGCCCCACAACTTGGCGTCGTGCTTCAAGTCTTGGCGGATCATCGGGACCACGCAGATCGGGAAGTCACCGGAGATGCCGCCGCCGATCTGGAAGAACCCAATCGACGCCGAAGCGTTGGTCTCCATGTACCAGCGGTAGAAGAACTCCATCTGTTCGACGCCGCTCTTCATGGTGAGCAACGAGCTGAACTTCTTCTCGATGTAGCGCGCCACGAAAAAGTTGGCGCAGGTCGAGTCTTCCCAGCCGGGGGTGATGATCGGGAGGTTCTTTTCCGCAGCGGCGAGTAGCCACGAATTTTTGGGATCGATTTGGTATTCGCTCTTGAGCATCCCGCGCTTGAGCAAGCGATAGAAGAACTCGTACGGGAACAAGCGCTCTTTGTTTCTGTCGCACTCCTGCCAAAGCTCGATGAGGGGCTTCTCGACCTTACGCATCGCTTCGTCTTCGGGGATGCAGGTGTCGGTGACGCGGTTGTAGCCGCCGTCATACAGCTCTTGCTCATCTTCGGCCGAGAGCGCACGCCAGTGGGGGACGCGGCGGTATTCTTTGTTGGCGACCAGGTTGAAAATGTCTTCTTCGAGGTTGGCGCCAGTGCACGAGATGGCATGCACCTTGTCTTTGCGGATGAGCTCGGCGATCGAAATGCCCATCTCGGCGGTACTCATGGCCCCGCCCATGGTGAGCAGCATCTTGCCGCCACCCTCGAGATGCTTCACCCAACCTTCAGCCGCGTCGACGACTGCTGCCGCGTTGAAGTGCCGGTAGTTGTGCCTGATGAAGTCTTTGATTGCGCCCATGGCGCGGCTCCTTAGCAGTTTCAGGTGCCTTGCGTAAGATCAGATCGGTGGGCGCAACCGTATCGGCGCGTCAGACGCGCGGCGCGTTTCATGGCCAAGCTCGGGCAGCTAGGCAGGCTTGCGAAGAACGGCGCTCCAGCTCTTGGCGACCGTCGCGGTGAGGATGAGCACTCCGCCAATAATCGCAGCGGCGGTCGGCGCCTCGCCGACGGTTAACCACGTCCACACCGGATTGAGTGTCGGCTCGAGCAGCAAGATGAGCGAGGCCTCGAAGGCGGGAACGTGTTTCACTCCGCGTGTCACCAGGACGTAGGCGATGCCAATCTGGACCACCCCGAGAAAACCGACCACTGACCAGTCGACGCCGCGCATCGCCGGCAAGGGAAACGCCATCGGCGCACACACGAGAGCAGCGAGGAGGTTTCCCGCGACGATGACGCTCGCGGGATCGCTTTGACCGCGCCCGGGGCGTTGCATCCAGCGAAAGCCCACCAGCATGCCGGCGTAGGTGACGCCCGAGATCATCGCTAAGCCGTTACCAAGAAGCGGGTTGGGGGCGCTCGCTTGCGGTTTGTCCGCTGACACGAAGAAGCACAACAGGCCCATGCCGATGAGCACGGCGATGCCCAGGTCACGGCGTTCAAAGCGCTCCCCAAGAAACGCGGGGGCCATGAGCAAGATATACAGGGGGGCCGTCGACTGGATGTAGATGGCGTTCGCTGCGGTTGTGAGCTTCGTTGCCGACACGAACGACACGACGCAAGCCGCGTACGCTATGGCAACGAGGACCGTGCGATGCGTCCAGCCGCGTCGGCCCACGGGCCATACAGCGACGAGCACTAGCGTCGCGATGCCGCTGCGCAAACACGCGACCTGCCACGAAGAGAGCACGGACATCTTGATGGCGGCGCCGCCGGTCGAAAACAGGAGGGCGGCGACGGCGAGAGTCAGGCGTGCGGCGCCCTCTCGCCTGGCCCTCGCGTGGTCGGGCAGGTCAGCCGCGGGTGGAGGTTCGGGGTCAGGTGAGGACGACTTGCTCACGCCGTCGGCAGCTCTCGCAAGAGTCGCTCGAGCGCCATACGAAACTCGGCGCTCGGCACGGTGAAGCGGGCGTCGAAGCCCTCCAATGAGTGCGTCGTGACCTCGGCGCTGCAGCCCCGCAGCTCGTGTTCGATCGAAGCGTCCTCGGTTTCAATCTTGGACGGGATGTAGACCATGATGCTCGAGCCGATCACCGGTCGATCGGGGGTTTCGAAGAATCCGCCTTGCATGCTGAGGCCGCGAACGGTCGCCTCGTGGCGGAGCTTGCCGTCGCTCCAAGCAAGCACGACCGATGGTCCGGCGCCAACGCCAATGGCTCGCGAGGATGCCTCGAGTCGCGAGGGCGTGCTCACGGGGATCTGCGAGGCGATGAGCAAGCGAAGCGCTTCACGTACCGCGTCGCTGGGCTCGGTGAAGCACATACCGACCCCATCCCGCTGGAGGTGCGTCACCCGGGCGAGGATAGGCAGGCGGGCTCGGCCGAAGGTGATGGTGAGGTTCACCTCACTGCCGACCGCCCATCGCTTCTCGGTGAGTAAGAAGAGACCTCCCATACTGAGGTTCTTCGTGTAGTACGTGGCCCCGCCGCTTCCGGTCTCGACGACGGGGAGGCGGGTGTCCACTCGGGGCTGACGGCTCGTCACGCTCATGGGGGGCAAAAGAATGTGTCACAAGGCGCTTCTCGGCGCCATGAGGGGAACAAACCCGTGTTTTTCGCGACGGCAGCCAAGGGCCTCGAGCCCCTCCTCGCCGACGAGCTGACCGCGCTCGGGGCGACCAACGTGCAGCAGACGCGCGCCGGGGTCTCCTTCGGTGGCGGACTTGGCGTCGCTTACCGCGCTTGTCTGTGGTCGCGCCTCGCGAGCCGCATCATCATGCGCATCGCCGAGGTCGATGCTCACTCTTCAGACGCGTTGTACGAAGGGGTTCGCGGCATCCGCTGGAGCGATCATATCGACTCGGGTGGCACCATGGCCGTCGACTTCACGGCGCACGCTGCCGAAGGGGTGCATACCCGATTCGGCGCGCAACGGGTGAAGGACGCGGTTGTCGATCGCCTACGTGACGACACCGGAATGCGACCCTCCGTCGAGGTGGGGCGCCCGGATGTGCGCGTCAATGTCTATCTCGAGGCTGGACGGGCGAGCGTCGGTATCGATCTATCGGGCGAGAGCTTGCATCGACGCGGCTACCGCGATGGCAATGTCCCCGCGCCCATCAAGGAGAACCTCGCGGCGGCCGTTCTGCTGCGAGCTAGCCCCAGCATCGAAGCGCCATTGGTCGATCCGATGTGTGGCTCGGGCACACTGCTCATCGAAGGCGGTATGCTGCTGGGCGACGTCGCCCCCGGCCTCTTGCGCGAATACTTCGGCTTTGTCCGCTGGCGCGGTCACGAAGCCGACGCATGGAAGCGTCTCGTCGAGGAAGCGAAGGCACGCCGCGCCGAAGGCGTCCCCAAACTTCCCCCTATCGTCGGCTTCGAGCCTGACCCGCGGAGCGCAAGGCTCGCGGCGCAAGGAGCGCACGCGGCGGGGCTCGGCAAACACATCCGCATCGAGCGGGCCACCTTGGCGACGCTCGCGCACGAGCTACCCCCGGGCCTCGTCGTGGTGAATCCTCCCTACGGTGTTCGTCTCGGCGATGACGAGGGGCGCACCTTGGCGAGCCTCTACGAGGAGCTCGGCAACGTTCTCAAAACCAAGTTTCCGGGTTGGCGGGCCGCGGCGCTCACCGCCAAAGACGAGATCGCGGGCGCCATGCGCCTGCGCGCTGACAAGCGCTACAGCTTCTTCAACGGCTCGATCCCGTGTTGGCTCTTCGTTTACACGCTGGCCGAAACGCCACGCACCTCGCGTATCTCCGAAGGTGAGACCGCTTTCGCGAACCGCCTCAAGAAGAACCTCGACAAGCTCGGCAAGTGGGCGAAAAGCGCTGGAATCGAATGTTATCGCCTCTACGACGGTGATATTCCCGAGTACGCGTTGGCGGTCGATCGTTACGGCAAGCTCGTGCACGTCCAGGAGTACGCACCCCCAAAGACCGTCGACCCTCGCATGGCGCAGCGTCGCTTGCGTGAGGCTTTGCACGCTCTGCCCGACGCCCTTGGTGTCACCGAAGACGACGTCTTCGTGAAGGTACGCAAGCAGCAGAAGGGTGACGCGCAATACGAGCGGCAGGACAGCGAGGGAAAGCTCGTGACGATCCGCGAAGGCGGACACAGTTTCTTCGTGAACTTGTCGGACTACCTCGATACGGGGCTGTTTCTAGACCATCGCCTCACGCGAAAAATGATCGGCGATATGGTGCGCGGCAAGAGCTTCCTCAACCTGTTCGCCTATACCTGCACCGTGAGCGTCTACGCCGCGCGCGGCGGCGCGACCTCGACCGTCAGCGTCGACACGAGCCGCACCTATCTTGCCTGGGCTGAAAAGAACTTCCGCTTGAACTCGCTCTCGGAGCGTAGCAATCGGTTGGTGCAAGACGACGTCATGTCCTGGGTCACCGAGACCAGTGAACGCTTCGATCTCATCTTCGTCGACCCCCCAACCTTCTCGAACTCGAAGGATCGGGCGCGCGACTTCGACGTCCAGCGCGACCATGTCGAGCTTTTGGTGGGGTGTGCCAAGCTGTTGAATGCTGGCGGGCAGATCGTGTTCTCGAACAACTTCCGTCGCTTCAAGCTCGCCGAGGCGGAACTCGATTTTCACGGGCTTGTCGCGCGCGACATCACCAAGAGCACCATCCCCAAGGATTTCGAGCGCAACTCTCGAATTCACCAGTGTTTCGTGCTTTCGCGGCGCTCATAGCGCTCGCGTAGCGCTGTCGTGTTTGGCGCCCATCGCAAGCGATGAGCGCCGTAGGTCACTCCATCCACTGCCTTGCGTTGGCCACGATGTGCCGCGCGCCGTTTGCAATGAGCGTGTACTCGAAGCGACTCATTCGCTCGGTCTCGAACACGCCGTCGCCGTTGTAGTCTTCGCCTACGAACTGACTCACGGGAACGCCGCCCTCGAACGTTTGCGTGAAAAGGGAGCGGAACGATAGTCGCATGGCGCCGTCGACCAAGCTCATCGACCGACTCTCGCGCGACACGACGTTGCCGTCGGCGTCGCGCTCGACCTCGACGATGCTGTGGTAGTCCGCGATGCCGTTGCCGTCATGATCCTGCGTAGCGAGGGAACCGATGAATCGACGGGCGGCGTCGTAGAAGACCTCCTGAACGGACGTCTGTGGCGAGCCTTCGTAGGTCGAAGATGTGCGCGTATTTCGTCCTTCGTCGTCGCGCGTATACGTCGTGATGACGCCCGTGGTTTGACCGCCGACCCCGCTGCGGTAGCGCTCGGTCGCGACGGAGAGCGCGCCGCTGGCGTCGCGTTGGTAGACGGCTTCGTAGTCGAATTCGATGACGCCATCTGCGTCCTGGTCGGTGGTGTCGCGGCGCTTGGCGACGAGGCCATCCGCGCCGAACTCAGAGAGCGAGGTAGCGAGGTAGCCTGCGCTCATGTCGCTGCTAAAGGTCTCGTCATAGCGGACGGTGGCTCGGTCGTAGTCGTAGGTGCGGCTCTGGTGCTCGTCGGCTGTCGCATCTCCGTTCCGGTCGGTGAGCGTCTCGGTCGACGTGACACGGCCTTGCATGTCGAGCGCGCGTTCGTCTGTGCGCGAAAAGCGCAGCGCAGCGCCCTCGAGCGTCGTCTCGTTGCTGAGCACCGCGTGTCCGCGCCCGTCGCGGTTGGTCAGAATGACCGACGTCGTGGTCGTCTGACCTTGCGAGGTGCTCACAGTGCTAATGGTCTCACGCCGCGTCTCGCGCCCGTGGCGGTCGCGCACGTAGACGGTTTGGGTGTCGGGGAGCGTTGGATCGGTGACGACGTCGGAGCTCGACGCGACCCGCCCAACTTCGTCGTAGGTGACGGTGGTGGTGACGTCGTAGGCCGCGTCCGCGGGATGGTCGTCGCGGAAGATGACGCGACGGGCGTGCGCGGCGATGCGCAAGTCGAGTGACGCATAGATGTAGGCTACCGCGTCCGCGGGTTCGACGGCGTTCCACGTCATGGCGGCCCGCTGCGCGTAAGCGGCGAGGTCGGCCTGGAAGATACTGTGCTCGCGATTCAGTTCGAGACGCTTCCCGGTCAGGGGCAGGTCAATGCCGCGCAGCTCGATTCCGTTGGTCGCGTCGTCGTCACGATCGAAGGCGAGGAGCACCATCGCGGCGTTGGTGGCGCGGTCAAAGCCAGTCACCGTGTCGGTGTCGAGCACGGCCGCAACCAGGGCCGCCTCGCTGGCGGGGGGGATGGCGCCTGCGATCTGGAACAAGTCGAGCTTGGGCGCCGCGGCCGCCGAGCCGAGCACGATGTCGCCGAGATGGAAGCTCACGGTCTCGCCAGCGTAGTAGCTGAAGGTGCCCGCGTCGTCGGTGAGACCCTCGAGCATTTGGGTGCGGAAGTGGATGCCGGCCGCGCTACCTGCGAGGACGCCGGTGAGCACCGGGCGCGCGGTTTTGGGCTCCGCGCTACTCGGCGGAACGCCGCCGCCGGGGTTGCCAGCGACACTGCCGCCGCACGCCGTAAAGAGCATAAAGAGCAATGGGGCGGCTGTGGTGGGTCTGCCCATACGAACCCACCAAGCACTCCTTGTGCCATCGCTAAGTGATTGAAATCACTGGGCAGGGGGGGGCGGCGCCTGACTAGGAAGTGAGGTCTCTTCCCCCCGTCCAGCGGCCTCTTTGACGGTGAACATCATCAGGAGGCCGAGGACCAGGAAGACAACGACGCCGACCATGCCGGCCCGCTGGCTGTGGAAGGTTTGGGTGAGGGTGGTGAAGACTAGCGGTCCCAGAAACGAGATCGCCTTGCCCGTGAAAGCAAACAACCCGAAGAACTCGGTGGCGAGCGCTGGCGGGGCGAGCCGCGCGAGCATGGTGCGGCTCGCTGCCTGTGCCGGACCCACGAAGATGCCCAGCAAAGCGCCAGCCGCCCAGAAGAACTTGGCGTCGGTGACCATGACCGCCGCAACGGACATGATGATGAGTCCGACGATCGAGATCATGATGGTGGTGCGCGACCCCAGCTTGTCGTCGATGAACGCAAAGCCTGCCGCGCCGAGTCCCGCGGTGACGTTCAGGAGGATGCCGAAGATGATGACCTCGTCGAACGACATGCCGAACTGGATGGCGGCGTACGTGCCGCCGAAGATGAAGATGGTCGTGAGGGCGTCGTTGTAGAACATACGCGCCAGCATGAAGCGCGCGACGTTCTGGTACTTGCGGACCTCTCGAAGCGTCTTGAATAGCGTGGCGAAGCCGCCACGCACCGCGGTGCTGATGGAGACGCCGGTCCGTGGCTTGTCGGGCGTGAATACGAAGAGCGGCCACGAGAACAACACCAGCCAGATGGCGCAGATGGGACCAACGACGCGCACGTTGGCGGCCGCTTCTTTACTGATTCCGAAGAGTGGCGTCTCCGCCTGTACGAAGCCGAAGAGCGCAAGCAGCATCGCCACGAGCCCGCCAGCGTAGCCGAGCCCCCAGGCCCAACCCGACCAGCGGCCGATGCGATTGTCGGGCACGAGGTCGGGCAACATCGCGCTGTTGAAGGTCGAGCCGAACTCGAAGCCGATGTTCGACACGATGACCCAGATCATCGCCGGCACGACGGCGGATTTGTCGGGCACGGCGAACCACAACATCGCCGAGCCCAGGATGGTGAGAGCGTTGAAGGCCATGAGCCACGGCTTGCGGTTGCCCATGACGTCGGCGATGGCGCCGAAGATGGGGCTCAACGCGACGATGAGAACCGATGAGATCACCTGCGTCGTGCCCCAAAGCTGGCTTTCGTCCTGGGCGACCGCCTTGGTGAAATAGGTCGAGAAGACGAAGGTGATGATGAGCGTGGTGTAGGGCGAGTTCGCCCAATCGAAGAGCGCCCACGACCATAGCGCCCGCTTGGATGTCTGGATCATTCTTGTTTTTGCGCTTTCATCGCCAGGAGGTAGTACGCTAAAGCGTTCAGATCGACGTCCGTGAGATCAGGGTTGGCCGGCATGGCGCCGTAGCGAAACGTCGCCGGGTTCTTCACGTAAGCCTTGATTTGATCGACGGTCCAATATTCGGTCACGTTCATCGGCACGTTGAGCTCGGGTCCCACACTTCCTCCCTGGCGGTTCACGGCGTGGCACTTCACGCACTTGTGCAGGAAGATTTCGTGGCCGCGCCTGGCGGTCTCGTCTCGGGGCACGGTGCGCGGGTAGAGGACGGCGAGCGACTCGACGACCTCGATGCGCGCGACGTTGTAGGGCCATGGGTAGGTCGTGGTGTCGCGGTGGTCGCTACCCGTCCAAACGAGGTAGAGGGGGCCGGGGTCTTGTTTGCGCGGCCCAATCGGCTCCCAACCGGCATGTTCGCGATCGCGGAACGCGAGATACGCACCGTCTTCGGTGAGGATGTCCCCGGTCACTGGGACCGCGTAGCCATCGGTTGCGTGGATGATGAGCTGGCGGTCCTTTAGGGAAGCCCTGTCGCCGAAGGCGCGCTCGAGGATGGGGAGCAAGGGAAAGGCGCGATAGTGCTTGAAGCGTCCGTAGACCGGGTCATCGGTGTTTACGTCGACCGGTTTCACGATGTCCGTGAGCGCCTGATAGTCGAGCTGAAGCTTTCCCACGGTCAGGGAAAGCGCGGGAGGCTTCTCGGGCGCGCAAGCGATGGTCGTCGAAAGGGCGAGCATGAGAGCGTGGCGCACGGCTCCGGTCTCCCTCGCCCATGGGGCGGCCGTCAACGGCCATGCGCGATCGAGGCGGGTTTGGTGCGTTGCCATTTCGTGGTGTGCGTGTGACCGTAGCGGCATGCAGTTTTCGGGCACCAAGGGTTATCTGGTATCCCCCGCGTTGCGGGACGTCGTTAACGTCGCGGTCTCGTTGGGCCGCCCACTGCTCGTCAAAGGGGAGCCCGGCACGGGAAAAACGCAGCTCGCGTCCGCCATCGCGGAAGGGTTGGGATTGCCGCTCATCGCCTGGAACGTCAAATCGACCACCAAGGCACGCGATGGCTTGTACGTTTACGACACGGTGGCGCGCCTCAACGACGCGCGCTTCAACGACCGCGATATTCGGGACATCGGCAAGTACATCAAGCTCGGAAGCCTTGGCCGCGCACTCGCCGCGAGCGAGCGCGTGGTGCTCTTGGTCGATGAGATCGACAAGGCCGACCTCGAGTTCCCGAATGATCTCTTGCACGAGCTCGACCGCATGAGCTTCACCATCGACGAGACCGGCGCCACCATCACGGCCAAGCACCGACCAATCGTCGTCGTCACGAGCAACAACGAGAAGGAGCTGCCCGACGCCTTCCTGCGACGCTGCGTCTTTCACTACATCGCTTTCCCGGACGAGTCCTTGATGCGCGACATCGTCGCGGTTCATCACCCGCAGCTCGAGGAGAAGCTCCTGTCGCAGGCCATGGCGAGCTTCTACTGGCTACGCAAGCAGTCGGATATTCGTAAGCGTCCATCGACGAGTGAGCTCATCGATTGGATCGCTGCCTTGCGCGCTGGCGGTATGAGCGCCGAGTCGATCGAAAAGGAGCTGCCGTTCCTGGGTGTTCTCTTGAAGCGCGAGCAAGACGTCGAGGCGGCGGTGCGGGCGCTCGAGAAGAAAGGGGTGCGTGCCTCGTGATGTTCGCGAGCCTTTTTTTCGGCCTCCGCGCGGCCGGGATCAAGGTGGGGACCACCGAGTGGCTTGCGCTCATGCAGGCGCTCGCGGCGGGGCATGCGCGCTCGAGCCTCGAGACCTTCTACGAGCTCGCGCGGGCCCTATTGGTCAAACGCGAGGCGCAATACGATACTTACGACCAGGTCTTCGCGAGCGTCTTCAAGAACGTTCCGATGACCTTCGCGGTCGACGACGAGCTCATGAAATGGCTCGAAAATCCGGTGCTACCGCGCGACCTCAGCGACGAGGAGCGCGCCATGCTTGCGGCGTGGGACCTCGACCGTCTCAAAGACGAGCTCGAGAAACGTCGCCGCGAGCAAAAAGAGCGCCACGACGGCGGTAACCGCTGGATCGGTACGGGCGGGACGTCGCCCTTTGGTCACGGTGGGCAGAACCCCACGGGGGTGCGTGTCGGCGGGGCCGGGGGCGGGCGCTCGGCCGTGCAGATCGCGGAATCACGGCGCTTCGCAAACCTCCGTAGCGATCGTGTTCTCGGCACACGCGAAATGGGCGCGGCGCTCAAACGTCTACGTAAGCTCGCCAAAACGGACAACCAGCTCGAGCTCGATATCGACGCCACCATCGACAAGAGCGCTCGCGATGGCGGTGACATCGACCTCGTTTTCGCACCCCCACGTGCGAATCGCGTCAAGCTCCTGCTGCTCGTCGACGTCGGCGGCTCGATGGATCCACACGCAGAGCTCTGCGAGCGCCTCTTCTCGGCGGCGCATGCGGCAAAGCACTTCAAGGCCTTCAAACACTACTTCTTCCACAACTGCGTCTACCGACGCCTCTACACCGATATGTTCCGCTTCAGCGGAACACAAACAACCGACGTGCTCAAAGAGGTCGACCAGACCTGGTCGCTGGTCATGGTCGGCGATGCCTGGATGAGCCCCTACGAGCTTACGGACATCGGTGGGGTCATCGACCTCGCAGACAACCAGCGAACGACTGGCCTCACCTGGCTAAAACGCTTGCGCGAAAAGGCGCCGAGCTCGGTGTGGCTCAACCCCGAGCCCAAGCGCATCTGGAACGCCGATAGTGTGCGCATGATCCGCGACATCTTCCCCATGTTCGAGCTCACCCTGGATGGGTTGGGCGAGGCAACCGACGTCTTGCGCGGCGCGAAGCCAAACGTGCCCGACACCAGCGCCGAGCGTCTCGAAATGTCGCTCGCCGACGTCTGGTCGCGCTGGCGCTGAGCCCCGGTGTCCGCTCGGCACCGCCGCGCGACGCAACCGCAAGACCGGCGCACCGATACACGGCCTCCGAAGGAGGACTCAACCATGTCGACCTGCTACGCCGTTCGCGCCGACCAGTGTTTTGCCACCGGCCCAGCGTACATCAGCGGATCGACCATTCCGCAGCTGCTCGATGAGCTGGCGCGCACCATGCGCGCCAATCCTGACGCCGTGGCCAAGGCCAACGCGGTTTACGAAGTCACCGTCTACGGGCACGGCACCGTCACCATCGACACCACGGTGCGCGGCGGCCGTATCACCGAAGGTCCGGCGCCGAATGCCGACTGCACCTTTGCGCTCTCGGAAGAGACGCTCAAACGCTTGATGGATCGCTCGCTGACCCCCGAGCTCGCGGTCCTGACGGGGCGCCTGCGCGTTAGCGATGTCCCGGCCGCGATGCGCCTGGGGGAGATCATTCGCCGGGTGATGCGCTCGCCACCGGGTCTCTATGGGGATGACGAATAGCTCGTGAGTGCGCGCCGTCCGCTCAGGCGTAAGTGAACGACAGCGCGACCTCGGTGCGCTCGGAGAGCGTCAGGGCTACGGGGCACGTGTGAGCGACGTCCTCGAGCTGTGCGCGCATCGCCGGGTCGACCGAGGCGGGCATGGTGATGGCGACCGTGAGCTTTGCGACGCGGCGCTTGGGGTCGGCGACCATCTCTTTGTCAACGGACGCGCTCATGGGGCCGAGATCGACACCGCTCTTCCTGGCGGCGATGGCCATCGTGGTGAGCATGCAGCTGCCGAGCGCGGTGCCGACGAGGTCGGTGGGCGAAAACGACTCGCCCAAACCCTGGTTGTCACGCGGCGCGTCCGTCGGCAGCACCGAGCCCGAGGGCGCGTGCACACACCGACAGTGCAGCTTGCCCTCGTAGTCGATCTCGACGCGGACACCCACTAGCTACAAGCTGAGTTGTTGGGATTGTCGAAGCAGAAGTCCGCAAAGCACCGCTGAAGCGCGGCCGACTCGTCAGCGCACTCCGAGGTGACTGCTGGGTCGCAAACGTAGTCTTCGCCGCAGCTGCTCAGCGCCTCGGCTTGATCGCCGCAGTCCGTCGTGTCGACGCGGTCGGCCAAGCGCTTGCAGTCGGCCTTGCACTCGGCAACCTCGTCGGCGGTGAGCGGCTCATCGCCAGCGCAGGTGCGATCGCAGCCTTCTTCGCAGGTTTCCTGGACACTGCTGCCGCCGCAGGCCGCGATAGCAAACAAGCCGAGGGACAAACAGAGGACGTGGGCGAGTTTCATGGGGTTTCTCCTTGGAACGGTTTCAGCAGTCGGGGTCGGACGTGTTGGCGCGGCAATACGCGAGCTCGCAGGCCGCGAGGTCGTCGGTCTGGACGCGGCAGTCAGCGGCGAAGGTCGCCTTGCACTGGTTTTCTTCCGCACAGTCGTAGAGCGCCGCGAGGTCGTCGTCACAACCGCGCTTCTCGACGCGAGCCTGGATGGCGTCGCACTCGGTGTCGCAGTTGATGAGCGCAGGACCGGTGGGCGCTTGTTCGCCTTCGCAAGCGATGCGGCAGTTGTCCTTACACTTGTCGCCAGCGTTGTCGCTGCTGCAGGCGGCGACGGCAATGCAAGCGAGCAGCGCAAGACATCTGAAGAGAGAGGTCATCATAACGGTGCCATCGTGACGAGGTCGGCGGGGCCAGGTGCCCCGCCGACCTAGCGAACGAAATAAATCTAGAGCGCGCAGTCTGTATCGTTAGGATTTTGGGTGCAGAACGCTACGATGCAGGAAACGTAAGCCGAGCTTGCCGACTGACACTCGGCGTTGGCTTCGTCGCTGCAAGCGTCGCCGCCGCAGCTCGCGAGCTCGTCGGCCTGGTCGTTGCAGCCCGCCTTCTCGTTCAACGCAACAGCGTCGTCACAGGCGTTCTGGCACGAGGTGACTTCTGCCGCGCTTGGCTCGTTGCCATCGCAGTCCGCTTCTTCGCAGCCGCTCGCGCACTCGTCAGCGAAGCTGTCGCCACCACAAGCGGCGAAGGTGCTCAAACCAAGAACCATCAACAAAGCACGGGCGAACTGCATCTCGTGGACTCTCCATGGACCTCAGCGGAATGCCGAGCGGTGCCTTTTTGACACCGGACAGGTAGGTCAACGCAAGTTCTTGATTAGCTGGGGGGGGCGCGTGTACGGGAAGGCGCGATGGCACAGCAATACATCTTCCAGATGCACGATCTCCGCAAATCCGTGAACGGCAAGGAGATCCTCAAGGGCATTTACCTCTCGTTCTTCCCTGGCGCGAAGATCGGCGTCATCGGCCCCAACGGCTCCGGTAAGTCGACGATGCTCCGCATCATGGCGGGCAAGGACAAAGAGTTCGGTGGTGAGGCCAAGCCCGACCCGGGCGCGCGTATCGGCTACCTTGCGCAGGAGCCAGAGCTCGACAAGAGCCTCGACGTGCGCGGCAACGTCGAGCTGGGCTTGAAGCCCATCCGTGACCTCTTAGATCGCTTCAACGCCATCAGCGAGAAGTTCGCCGAGCCGATGAGCGACGACGAGATGAACAAGCTCCTCGACGAGCAGGGAAAGCTCCAGGACAAGATCGACGCGACCAACGCCTGGGAGATCGACCGCATGGTCGAAGTGGCAATGGACGCCTTGCGTTTGCCGCCTGGCGACGCCGACGTCACCAAGCTCTCGGGTGGTGAGAAGCGGCGTGTCGCGCTCTGCCGCATCCTCCTCGAGAAGCCCGACATGTTGCTCCTCGACGAGCCCACGAACCACCTGGACGCCGAATCAGTCGCTTGGCTCGAGCAAGCACTCAAAGAGTTCCCGGGGACCATCGTTTGCATCACCCACGATCGTTACTTCCTCGACAACGTCGCGGGCTGGATCTTGGAGCTCGACCGCGGGGCCGGCGTGCCGTGGCAGGGCAACTACACGAGCTGGCTCGAGCAAAAAGAGAAGAAGCTCGCGGTCGAAGAGAAACAAGAATCTGCGCGCCGCAAGCAGCTGCAGCAAGAGCTCGAGTGGGTGCGTCAGTCGCCCAAGGCGCGTCAGGCCAAGAGCAAGGCCCGTCTTGCGCGCTACGAAGAGATGCGCAAGGCCGAGGTCGAGAGTCGTGACGCGTCAGGCGAGATCTACATTCCACCGGGGCCCGAGCTGGGCGGTCTGGTCATCGAGACGAGAAATCTCAAGAAGGCCTACGGGGACAAGCTCCTCATCGAAGACCTGTCGTTCAAGTTGCCGCGCGGCGGCATTGTCGGCGTCATCGGTCCGAACGGCGCCGGCAAGACGACGCTCTTCCGCATGCTCACTGGCAAAGAGAAGCCTGACGCGGGCGAGCTGCTGGTTGGCGACTCCGTGAAGATCGCTTACGTCGATCAGAGCCGCGAAGCGCTCGATGCCAATGCCTCGGTCTTCGACGAAGTGTCCCAGGGCGCCGAAGTCGTCGAGCTGGGTAAACGCCTCGTGAACGCGCGTGCGTACCTTGCAGGGTTCGCATTCAAAGGCGCCGACCAGCAAAAGAAAGTTGGCAACCTGTCGGGCGGTGAGCGCAATCGCGTTCACCTCGCCAAGATGCTCCGCGAAGGAGGAAACCTACTGCTCCTCGACGAACCGTCGAACGACCTCGACGTCGAGACGCTGCGCTCACTCGAAGAGGGTCTGCTCAGCTTCGCAGGCTGCGCCGTGGTCATCAGCCACGATCGCTGGTTCCTCGACCGCGTGGCGACCCACATCCTGGCGTTCGAGGGCGACAGCAAGGTCTTCTTCTTCGAAGGCAACTTCCAGGACTACGAAGAGGACAAGAAGAAGCGACTCGGGGTCGACTCGGTAGAGCCGCACCGCATTCGCTACAAGCCGCTCGTGCGGAATTGACCAGCCGGCGTGCGGAATCGACCAGGAACCTTCTTGGCCTGACGCCGAACGTGGACGATGTCAACGCCGGTTGACATGTCTTACTGCGCGGCGAACAGAAAATGTAAGCAAAATCATGCCCATGAACTTGGCGTGTCTCCTGCAGTACCCAACGGTCTCAGGAGATCGGCCCATGCTCAAGCGCCTTGCGACCTTCATCCTTGCTGCGACCCTGGTCGCCGCCTGCTCGGACAACGATGGCCCCGACATTGGGCCCCGGGTTGCGAGTAGCGCAGCCCTCAAGCGCTTCGATAGCTGCGAGGAGCTGGCGCGTAAGCTCAAAGACAACCTCCGCGAAGAGTCGCGCACCATGTTGCTGCAGTACCTCGACGAGTCGAACGGCTGGGGCTGGGGCAGGGGCATCGCCGAAGACAGCGCCTCGTTCGATGGGGCGCCCAGCGCCGCAGCGGACAGCGCAGGTCGTGAGGAAGGCGTCGACTACTCTGGCACCAACAATCAGGAGACCGGCGTCGACGAGGGCGACTTCGTCAAGACCGATGGTGACTTCATCTACGTGCTCAATGGCCGCACGCTGGTCATCGTCGCCGTCCCCGAGTTCGGTCAGCTCGACCAAGTCGCGACGCTCGATATCGAGGGCTACCCGCAGGAGATGCTCATCGCGGGAGACACCTTGGTGGTCTTCTCGCAAATCTATCCGAATTACTTTGGCTACGACCACCCGCTCTTCGCCGATGCCGTCTTCGCGGATGGCCGCACCTGGCGCACCAACGAGCTGGTGAAGCTCACCTTCGTCGACATCAGCGACCGCGCTCGCCCGACGAACAAACGCGAGCTCTATGTCGAGGGCTACTACCAGACGTCGCGCAAGATCGAGACGTCGATCCGCCTCGTATCGTACGGTCAAATCAACCTCTGGGACGTGTTGTTCTACCCTGAGTTTCCCGAGCGCTATTGGCAGCTCGACTGGAAGAGCGCCGAGGCGCGCGCGATCCGCGAGCGCGCAGTGCAAGACGCCATCGCCAAGAACGATGCCATCATCGACAAGAAGCCGCTCTCGGACTTCATCCCCAATGTCTATGAGCGCCGCGGCGCCGCGATTGCCCCGCGCAACTTCGCCGATGCCGAGTGTGCGGGCTTCGGCATCGCCGAGGACAGCTTGGGTCGCGGTGTAACGTCAATCGTCAGCTTCGATACCACCAAGGAGGGCTACGAGGCGGACCACGTCGTCTCGAACACGAGCGTCGTGTACGCTTCGGCGGACACTTTGGTGATCGCCGAGCCGTCGTGGAACTGGTGGTGGTTCTACGGGCAAGACGACACCTTCGACGACGCGACGAACCTGCACCGCTTCGACATCGCGACGCCTGGGGTCTCGACCTATCAGGGTAGCGGCCGCGTCCCCGGCGCCGTCAGCAACCAGTTCAACCTGTCCGAGAAGGACGGCGTCGTGCGGGTCTCGACGACCTCGAATCGCTGGGGTCGCTGGTGGGTCGAAACCCCCCCACCGGTGAGCAGCAATGTGTTCACGCTCTCGGGCGACTTTCATCTCTCGGTGCTCGGTGAGCTCCGCGGCATCTCGCCTGGCGAGACGCTCTGGGCCACGCGCTTCGTTGGCGATACCGCGTATCTCGTCACCTTCCTCAACATCGACCCGCTCTGGACGGTCGATCTCTCCGATCCGGCAAAGCTCGTGATGGTGTCCGAGCTCGAGGTGCCGGGCGTATCGACCTACGTGCACCCGCTCTCGGGGGGCCGCTTGTTGTCGATTGGTATCGCTGGCAGCAACACCGGGCTCGACTGGGGCACGACCCAGGTCTCGCTATTTGACGTATCGGTGCCAACCGAGCCAGCGCTTGCAGCGTCACTGCAGCTGGGTCTGCCGAACAAAGACTCCTGGTCGTACAGCGAGGCGCAATACGAGCACAAAGCCTTCACCTACTGGGAGCCCAAGCAGACTCTCGCGGTGCCGCTCTCGAGCTATGGCTACTACTCCTCCGGGTATCGCTACTACAGTAGCCTCGAGCTCATCTCCGTTTCGGCGGACGGCCTGGCTCGCGCTGGCGCCATCGACCACACGGGCTTCTTCAATGACCCGACGCGCTGGTGGTCGAACCCTGGCATTCGCCGCAGCATCTTCATGGGCGACTATGTCGTGGCGGTGAGCGACCGGGGCATCACGGCGACCCACCTGGGAGACCTGGTTCTTACCGCCTCGCTGCCCCTCCCGGGCAATATTGACCCGATTTGGTTCTACTAGGCCGATAACAGGATAGATCGCGGCGGTGACGCCGCCGCGTGTCTACCTGCTTGCTGGGGCCATTCGCGCATCGGTATGTTGGGGAAATGCTCGCGCATGCCGACGAAACCCTGGACGCCCGCCTAAGCCGCGGGGCCATGCGGTCGCCTGAAGCCCTTCGTGTGGCGCTGGCAATCGCGCGCGAGCTGCGTGAGGCCCACGAGCGGGGCGTGGTGCATGGAGATCTGAGCCCGGCGAGCATCCAGCTCGGCGCTGACGGTCGCGTCCATGTTCACGACATGCCGCGGGGCAGGCGAATCACCCAAGAGCTATCAGCGGATGGCAATCGTACGTTCGCGGCGCTCGAGGAGCTGGCGCAAAGCCGACCACACGTCCGCAAGGCCGACGTCATCTTGGGCGCACTCGCCTACAAGAGCCCTGATCAGGTGCAGGGCGGGCGTGCCGAAGCCGCTGACGACATCTTCGCGCTTGGCGCCATTCTCTATGAAATGCTCAGCGGGCAACGGGCTTTCCCGGGTAGCTCCCGCTCAGACCTTACCCGGCAGATCATCTCCGCGAAGCCAAAGCCACTCACGGGTCAGGTGCCCGCTGGCGTCGAGCGCATCCTCGTGAAGGCGATGGCTCCGCAGCGCGAGCAGCGTTACGCGTCGGCGGCCACGCTAGCTGCCGACCTCGAGCGCGAGCGTGGCCCCGAGACCCCCGACGTACAGCCGGCCCCCAAGCCTGTGCCGCGCCCGACGAGCAAGGTCCAGCGGCGCGGTCGTAGCCTGGGCTGGCTCGCGGCCCTCGTGGTCGTTGGTGTCGTGACCGCAATCGCGGTCACAATCGTCGAGCGCCAGAAGGCACCCCAAATCGATGGTCACACCGTGCTTATCGTGCCCATGGAGGTGCGTGGTCAGAACGAGGGCTCGGCGTATCTCGGCCGCGCCTTCGCCGAAGCCATAGCGGTCAATCTCGCCCTGGCGGGCCTGAAGGTCCTGCCGGTGCCCGACGCGACGGAGCTCGGCACCGGTGCCATGGACCGCTCGCAGGTCGCGCGCGAGCACGGCGCGGGGCGTATGCTCACGGGCGCCGTGACCCGCAACGGCGAGCAACTGCAGGCCAACCTCAACCTCATCGACGCCGTAGAGAACCGCATCGTCTGGGGTACGCAAGCGAGCAGTCCGAGCAACGACCTCTCGAGCCTTGCGCTCGAGCTGTCACGCGGGGTCGCCACGCAGATGGGCGCCGACTTGCCGCGGCTCTACGACTATATCGGTAATGTGACCGGTGGCCCGGCCATGGCGCGTTCGCCCGACACGAGCATCGCTCTGGGCGCCATTCGCACGGGCGACGCTGCCCGCGCTCTCGAATCGACGGCTCGGTTGGTCAACGCCTTTCCGCAAGAGATGGCGGCACACGCGCTACGGACGCAGGCGCTGCTGCTTGCCTGGGACGCTGACCCCTCGACGGAACATGCCGCGCAGCTACGCGAGGCAATGTCTGCGCTCGAGACCATCGACGCCAAAAACCCGTATTCGGCGTTCTACCGTGCCTACCTTGCTTATGGCCGCGGTGACATGAAGACGGCGCTCGACCTCTTCGCCTCCATCGTCGAGCGTGATGACCTGTCCCCCGCAGCACGCGCGTGGGTGATGCGCTATCGCGCACTTGCGCTAGGGGTTACCGGCGATAAGGCACGAAGCCTCGCGGTCCTCGAAGAGGCGCTGTCCATCGACCCGGCCAACGCTTGGACGGTTGCGTCGCTGTCCGAGAGCCTTGGCGAGCTCGACCGGCCGCATGATGCGCTCGAACGTGCTCAGCAAGCCGTGGCACTCAATCCGCTTTCGTGGCGCAACTATGTGACACTCGGTCTCTCGTTCATGCGCCTGTCACGTTACGCGGAAGCGGGACAGGCTTTCGCGACTGGGTGCAAGAGTAGCAGCGCGCAGTTCGCTTGCGCGCTCGAAGCCGTCGCTCTCGAGCACGCCGGGAAGAAAGACGAGGCGCGCGCCGCAGCAGAGCGCGCCACCAAGGCGACGGACAGTACCTGGGGCACGTACAATCTCGCCTGCTACTACGCGATAGCGGGCGACAGTAAGCTTGCGCTCGTTTATCTCTCCCGCTCGGTCGAGCTGGGCTTTCCCAACACCAGCTTCGAGACCGACCCCGACTTCGCCGCACTGCGCGGGACTGCAGAGCTCCAGAAACTATCGCTGCTGGTGCGTCAACGCACCGGTCGCGACTAGAGCGTATCAGACACGCTCTCAAGCCCCTGACGGGCCTTGTTGTTTCGCGCAGCTGTTCGCTGCCTGCGGCAGACAGAACACATCTCAGGCTATGCGATGTGTTCTAGGCCTCGCCTGACAGAGTGTCTGCTGGTTGTGCATGCGTTGTCCGCCTCGGCGGTGCGGTTGAGCCGCTCCTCAGAGTGGTTTGCCCACGAATGCGAACTTTTCCTGCTTGCGTTAGCGGACGTAGACGGTTAATTCAAGAACGACGCGAGTTTGCCGCTCATTCGGGTTACCCAACCAGGCGGGCTGTTCGCGTTTGTAGTCTGCGATTGCAGTCGGCCCGGGGGGGCGTGTCCGCGTACGCGGGCACGAAAAACGACACAAAAATCGCAAAAAAAAGCACTGGATCCGCGATAGCGGTTCACGGCGGGCTGGGGATCGCATAGCTTTCGCGGCGTGAAATCTCGTGGAATTCGCAACACGTTGGCCCATAATGTTCGTCGCGCCACGGAGAAGCAGGGCTTGGGCGTAAACAAGCTCGCCGACTTCGCCGGGGTGTCGCGTTCCCAGTTGTATGACGTGCTCGGCAGCAAGAAGGGCGCGTCCGTCGACTGGATCGACAAAATCGCCGAGGTGCTCAAGATGGAGCCCTGGCAGTTGCTCCGCTCCGATGGGAGTGGTGGCGGCGCCAAGAGTGGCGGCGCGAAGAAGAAAAGCAAGAAGCGCTAATCGCGTTTCTTCCACCGTGGCTGCTCGAGCAGACCGGTGGGTCCAACGTGCCTCAATCGTCGCAAGGTCGACGAGGCCCGCTAGGTGCGTCAAAGGACAGCACGTTCATTGCGCGTGAGTACACACCCGGAGAACCGAAGGATCTCCAACCGACCGCGCTGGCGTGAGTATCTGTGCCCGAGCACCCGCCTTACGAGCCCCCGACCAAGTTGTTTCAAAGTCGCGGCCCGGCCGTTACGGCCGGGCTCTCGCGACGTTTCCCGCCGATCTTTTGCCCAAGTAGCTCCGGCAGTGGCTTGACCCGCCTCCCAGGGTCACGTCTATCTCAGCGTTAGTCACGCCACCGGAGCCCCAATGCAGCCAGTCTTCCAGCCGGGCGAGGCCTCGGCCATCGAAGGGATGGTCGAACGCCGCCCAGGACCTTGCAGCGTCGTCATCTTCGGAGCCTCTGGCGACCTAGCCAAGCGCAAGCTGTTCCCCGCGCTCTACAAGCTCGCCCGCGGCGGCGACCTCCCCGAGAAGTTCATGGTCATCGGCGTCGCGCGTAGCATCGCGGATGACAAGGCTCTGCGCGCCACGGTGCTCGAAGCGCTCGACAAATTCACGGGCGACAACGAGGTCGACCCGACCGCCTGGAAGCGGCTCGAGAGCTGTCTCTACATGGTGCGCGGCGATGTGGATGACATGCGGACGTACGAGGAGCTCCGTCGCGTCATCGACAACGGCGAGAAGGTGCATGGGACCGGCAAGAGCGTGTTGTTCTATCTTTCGGTCCCCGCGTCCGTCTTCCCCGAGATCCTTCCGCGCTTGCAGTCTGCCCAGCTCATCGGACCGAAGGCAGCCACTGACCGTTGGACACGGGTGATCGTCGAGAAGCCCTTCGGCCAGGATCTCGAGTCGGCACGTCGCCTCAACGAGCTGTCGGCGAAAACGCTCGATGAGGCGCAAATTTTTCGCATTGACCACTACTTGGGGAAGGAGACCGTGCAAAATTTGCTGGTCTTCCGCTTCGCCAACGGCATCTTCGAGCCGCTCTGGAACCGCAAGTTCATCGACCACGTCCAGATCACCGCTGCAGAGCAGATCGACATCGAGGGCCGCGGGCGCTTCTACGAGGAAACCGGCATCCTTCGCGACGTCGTGCAGAACCACTTGCTGCAGGTGCTCGCGCTATTTGCCATGGAGCCGCCAAACACCTTGAACGCCGACGAAATCCGTAGCGAGAAGGCGCAAGTTTTGCGCGCCCTTCGTCCGTTCGATGCTAAACGGGTGGCGCATCAAGCGGTGCTCGGACAATACGAGGGCTACCGCAACGAGAAAGACGTTGCGCGTGACTCGCGAACGCCGACCTACGCGGCCCTCAAGCTCTTCATCGACAACTGGCGTTGGCAGGGGGTGCCGTTCTACTTGCGCGCTGGCAAGGGGCTCAAATCGCGTCTCACCGAGGTGAAGATCTGCTTCACAGGTATCCCGTTGTCACTGTTTGGTCGCGCCACTGACGCCATCCGAAACAACGTGCTGACGCTACGTATCCAGCCTGGCGAAGGCATCGGTCTCGGGTTCATGTCGAAAGTGCCGGGCGTCGAGTTCGCGCTCGCCAATGTCGACATGCAGATGCGTTACGCCGAAGTTTTCTCGAAGAAACCGGCCGAGGCGTACGAGCGACTGTTGCTCGATGCCATGCGTGGCGACGCCACCTTGTTTCCTCGCCGTGACGAGATCGAAACAGCGTGGCGCTTCATCGATCCGCTCTTGCGGCCGTCGCAGGAGTTGCAGGTGCATTCGTATGCCAAGGGCTCGGATGGCCCCGACGCTGCTCGCGAGCTCATGGATGTCGACGGGCGCGAGTGGTATCCGCTGTGAGGGATCTGGGCGAGCTGCGGGTTGGCAAGACACCGAGCGATGCGCAGGAGGCTTGCGCGGCGTTTCTCGAGAACGCCCTCGCCGATGTCGTTGGACGCCATGGCCGCGCGACGATCGCTGTATCCGGTGGGTCGACGCCGCGCCCAACGTATGCGCGCCTCGCCGCATCCACGCGCATCCACTGGCCGAGCGTCGACGTTTTTTTTGCCGACGAGCGCTGTGTCGCGCCCACGCACGACGACAGCAACTACCGCATGGTTCGCGCCGCGCTTGGGCCGCACGTGAACGTCGTGCGCATGGAGGGCGAGCGCAAAGACCGGGAGTCCGCTGCGCGCGACTACGAAGAGCTGCTGCCGAAGAGGTTCGACATCGTTCTTTTGGGCATGGGACCCGACGGCCACACGGCGTCGCTGTTCCCTCACAAGGCGGCTCTGCGTTCGAGCAGGCGCGTGCTTTTTGTCAATGACAGCCCGAAGCCTCCACCCGAGCGACTCACCTTGGGTCCCGAAGTCGTGAAGGCGGCCGACCGCATCGTGATGCTGGTGACAGGTGCCGACAAGGCGCAGATGCTCGCGCGCGCGCGCGATGAAGCGACAGAGGTCGAGGATGTGCCGGCGCGGCTCGCGCGTCGCGGCGTTTGGTTCGTGGACGAAGCAGCAACGAAGGGAGATTAGCCATGCCAGCTCAGGCAAACTTTGGAGTCGTTGGTCTCGGCGTCATGGGCGCCAATCTCGCACTGAACTTCGCCGACCATGGGGCACGGGTCGCGGTATGGAACCTCGAGCGCGACAAGCAGGAGAAGTTCCTCGCCGAGCACCCCGGCTTTGTCGACGCAAAAGACATCGCGGGGCTGGTCGCAGCGCTCGAGAAGCCGCGGCGCATTCTCGTCATGGTGACGGCTGGCAAGGCGGTCGACTCCGTAGCCGAGCAGCTCTCGGCTCATCTCGACAAGGGCGATGTCATCATCGACGGTGGCAACTCGCTCTACACCGACACGCGGCGTCGCGAGCGAGCGCTCGCCGAGAAGGGGCTTCGCTTCGTGGGGATGGGTGTGTCGGGCGGCGAGGAAGGTGCGCGGCGCGGGCCCTCCCTCATGCCGGGAGGAGCGCGCGAGGCGTACGAGCACTTGAAGCCGCTGCTCGAGGGCGTCGCCGCCAAGACCGAGTCGGGCCCCTGTGTCACGTATTGCGGCCCTGACGGTGCCGGCCACTTCACCAAGATGGTCCACAACGGCATCGAATACGCCGATATGCAGCTCATCGCCGAGGCCTACGACGTTTTGCGTCGCGGCATCGGGCTCGACAACGACGCGATTGCCGATGTTTTCGATCGCTGGAACCAAGGTCCGCTGCAGTCGTTCCTCATCGAGATCACGGCGAAGATCTTTCGCGTGCGCGACCGCGACACCCAAAAGCACCTCGTGGACCTCGTCCTCGATCAAGCAGGCCAGAAAGGGACCGGTCGCTGGACGGTGGAAGCAGCGCTCGAGCTGGGGGTCGCGATCCCGAGCATCGCGGCGGCGCTCGATGCGCGTGTGATTTCGTCCCAAAAAGACAGCAGGGTGGCGATGGCGAGATCCTTCGAGGATCCGCCGCGCGGCAAGGTTCCGGCTGGCGAGCGCGAAGCGCGTATTGCCGAGGTCCACGACGGCCTCCTCGCCGCGAAGGTCTGCGCCTACGCTCAGGGGATGGAGCTCATCCACGCGGCGTCCCAGGCTTACACGTGGGATATCGATCGGCGTGAGATCGCGCGCATTTGGAAAGGAGGCTGCATCATCAGAGCGAAGCTGCTCGACACGATCATGCAGGCTTTCGGTAAGCAGAAAGAGATGCGCAACCTCGTCGCGGACGCAAGCCTCGGCGGTGATGTGCGGAAAGCCGCTCCGCAGTGGCGCGCACTCGTCGGCCGGTCGATGGCGGAGGGCATTGCGATGCCGGCTTTCGCGGCTTCGCTGACCTGGTTCGATGGGGTGCGAAGCGCCGACCTGCCGCAGAACCTCACCCAGGCGCAGCGTGACGCGTTTGGCGCTCATACGTACGTTCGCCGTGACAACGTAAAGGCCGGCCCAGTCCACTCTGAGTGGTTGAAGTAACAGGCGCAGGGCCTCGCCGGGTGGAGTGGCTCAAAGAGGCCGCCACCCGAATGCCTTGTGTCAGATTGTCCGCGATAGCGGACGATAGGGGCAAAAAAAAGCGACCCCCCCGAGTCGCTTTTTCTTCTGGCGTGTGACGCGGAAGCGCGTCCCCGTTCAGCCCCCCATGCTTCGCAGGGACGCGCCGAGCATCACCCCCCAGGACGTTCCATCGAACAGTGCCCCCAAAGATTGCAGGGGACGTGCCAATCGCGACAGCGCAAGAACGTGCGTTTTGATGGCGATCCGACACCGAGGTGGTCCCTTTTTTCGCCACTCACCGATTTCTGCGGCGAATTGCCCCACTGCTGCGATCTTGCCGAGCACTGAAAGTCTGTGCAGTATGGGCTCGCAAGGGCGTTCGCTGTGCAAGTCCAACAGAAGCTAAAAATCCTCGCAGATGCGGCAAAGTACGACGCATCATGTGCGAGCAGTGGCGCACGGCGGTCCGGGACGCGCGACGGGCTCGGCAGCACCACCGGGGTGGGGATTTGCCACAGCTACACGCCCGACGGCCGATGCATTTCTTTGCTCAAGCTGCTGCTCACGAACTACTGCATCTACGACTGCAAATACTGCGTGAATCGTGTCTCGAGTAACGTCGAGCGTGCGCGTTTTGCCATCGACGAGGTCGTGAACCTCACCCTCGCGTTTTACCGACGCAACTACATCGAGGGCCTGTTTCTTTCGTCGGGCATCATTCGCGACGTCGACTACACCATGGAGCAGCTCACCGCTGTCGCGCGCTGCCTGCGTGAGCAGCACCGTTTCAACGGTTACATCCATCTCAAGGCGGTGCCAGGGGCCTCGGCGGAGTCTCTTCGCGCGGCAGGCACGTGGGCCGACCGCCTGAGCGCCAACATCGAGCTGCCAACCCAAGGCGACCTCGACGCCCTCGCTCCAGCCAAGCGGGTGAGTGACGTGACCACCGCCATGCGCGAGATCCGGGATGGCTGCGACGCAGTGAAAGCCGAGCGCGCCGAGAGTCGCAAGAACCCGCGCGTGACGCGGCTCGCCCACAAGGCGCGGCGGTTTGCGCCGGCGGGGCAGAGCACGCAGATGATCGTCGGAGCCACTGCGAGCACCGACGCGACCATTTTGGAGACCGCCACCTCGCTCTACACCGGCTACAAGCTTCGTCGCGTCTACTATTCAGCCTTTAGCCCGATCCCCGACGCATCTCCGGGGCTTCCGGGACAAGCGCCGCCCTTGGTGCGCGAGCATCGACTCTATCAGGCCGATTGGCTCATCCGCTTTTACGGATTCAGCGCGGCTGAGATCACAACCCCTGAGGAGCCCAACCTCGACCTCGCAATCGACCCGAAGCTCGCCTGGGCGCTGCGCCACCGCGCCATGTTCCCCCTCGATATCAACCGGGCATCGCGCGAGCTGCTCTTGCGCGTCCCGGGCCTCGGCGCGCGCAACGTCGAGCGTATTGTCGCGGCGCGTAGGTTTCGCGGCATCACGACCGCCGATCTGCGACGCTTGCGGGTTCCGCTGACGCGGACATTGCCGTTCGTCGTCACCGCCGATCACAACGCCGCGACGCGCTTTATCGATAGCGACAGGCTGCGACTCATGGTGAGCGCGAAGTCCGAACAGCTGCCTCTTTTTGCTCCCAAGGTTAGCGCCTTGACCGGTGAGCTCTGAGCATGCGCGCGGTCGCTATCGACGGTAGCTGGGAGAGTTGGCGTGATGCGGCGCGCGGTCTTTTGGCAGAGGGCGCGCTTCCCGGCGACGTGGTGTTCTGCGATCCGACCGCGTCGGGCGATCTGTTCTCCGGACCTCCTTTGCCAGTTCCGGCGCCGACCGGGGTTCTCAAGGTCCCGCGACGCTTTCTCGATGAAGCGCGCTACGTTGCGCACCATCGAAGCGCCACGCGGTGGGGGCTGCTCTATCGGGTGCTTCACAGGCTCACCCACGGCGAGGCGGAGTTGCTCGCCAACGGGCTCGACCCCGACGTGCATCGCTTGCGCGCTCTCTCCAAAGAAGTGCATCGCGACGCCCACAAGATGCATGCCTTCGTGCGGTTTCGCCGCGTTGGTGGCGATGACGATGCCGAGGCGCACTACATCGCCTGGCACCGACCCGACCATCTCATCGTCCCGCTCGTGACCCCGTTCTTCGTTGGGCGCTTCGCGAGCATGCGTTGGGCGATCCTCACGCCTGATCGCTCGGTGAGCTGGGATGGAGTCACGGCTCGCTTCACCGACGGTGTGCCACGGTCCGCCGCGCCCAGCGGTGATGAGCTCGAGGAGCTCTGGCGCACCTACTACGCCTCCATCTTCAATCCGGCCCGCTTGAAGGTCGGCCACATGCGCGGCGAGATGCCCAAGAAACACTGGGCGACCTTGCCCGAGGCTGCCCTAATCCCCACGCTCGTTCACGAGGCGTCGGGGAGGGCCGCGGAGATGGTGAAGAAGAGCACGTCGAACGGCTCGGCCGCCGCGTTCGTTCCCGAGGGCGCGTCGCTCGAGGTCCTGCGCGAGGCCTCGAAGCGATGTCGCGCCTGTCCGCTGCACGAGAGCGCAACCCAGACAGTGTTTGGAGAGGGCCTCGGGGGCGCGCGTGTCGTGCTGGTTGGCGAGCAACCGGGTGACGAAGAAGACAAACAGGGGCACCCCTTCGTGGGCCCCGCTGGCAAGATGCTCGACAAAGCGCTCGCTGCCGCCGGCATCGCGCGCAGCGAGGTGTACGTCACCAACGCGGTCAAACACTTCAAGTGGCGCCCCATGGGCAAGCGCCGTCTGCATCAAAAGCCCGACGGCGGCGAGATCGAGGCGTGCAAGCCGTGGCTCTTTGCCGAGCTTCGCTTGGTCAAACCCGACCTCATCGTTGCTCTCGGTGCCTCTGCTGCCCAGAGCTTACTCGGCAAGACGGTGACCGTTGCACGTGATCGCGGACAACGCCTTGCATCGCCTTCGGGCGATGTGATCGTGAGCTATCACCCGGCGGCCATCTTGCGCGCTCCCGACGACGACGCACGCGACGCGATGTTCGAGCTCCTGGTGGAAGACCTGCGGTTGGTGCGCAAGGTCCTTGCGGCCTAGGCGATTTGCTCGGCGCGTAGAGGCTCTTCCGACTCCACGCCGCTCGAGTGGGCCTGCGCCTTCGGTGCGGGGGTGCCGACATCGCTCCAAGCGCCGACACGCGTCGCCGAGGTCGCGACCACTGCGTTTGCGGCTGACAGGAGCAGGACTCCCATCCAGCCGATCATGCCCATGTCGCCGAAGGCCTGGAAGATGAAACAGATCACCGCGGCTACCGAGGTGAGAGCACCTACGGCGATGTCCGGGTCGGTCGTGAGCCGGTAGACGCGTGCGCCGAGGAAGATGGAAACGACGTAGTAGAGCCACATGCCAGCAAAGCCAATGCCTCCGCACAACATGAGGAGCCACAACACGCTGTTGTGGGCGATGTATCGGTAGTTCGGCATGGCGTGCGAGATATCGTAGGCGACGCTGACCTCGTTGTACTCGTGCCCGAATCCGAGTCCGAGCAGGGGCGCGTCCCGATAGGTGTAGAGCAGATTGTAATTCTCGATATCGCGCGTCTGGTTCGACGCGTTTTTGGTGTCGGCGACCGAGACCAGGCTGCGGATCGGGAAGAAAATGATCGACTCACCCTTCGCAGCAACGCCCGCGCCAACGTAGAGGATGAGCACCGGCGCGCCGATGAGCATCCATCGGATGATGCGTCTACGCAGATTCACGTTGATGAGAAGGAAGACTGCGATGAGCGACATCGCGAGCGACACGTAGGCGAGCCGCCGGTGGTTCACGACCAGTCCGACAGCGATGATCGGGAAGATGGACATGACCGTCAGCAGCGTCCGCTTTGTCGGACGCTCGAGCATCATCGCCGCGAGCATCACCACCGTGGTGATGAGTAGCATCGAGTCTTCGTGGGTGATGCTGTATTCAACGAACAACGCCCTCGGCTTCACCATCCCGTAGAAGAAGTAAATGCCGTCGAGACAGCGGACGATGGCCACACCGATGATGATGAAACCCAGCGCACGGTGCCACTTGGGCGTTCGGAATGCGTGGATGAACATAGCGCTCATGAGCGGGGCCCACATGATCTGACGGGTCTGCCACAGCATCTGCTGCGAGTTACCGCCGCGCGCGATGCCCCAAGCGATCCATGCGAAGAGCGTCACCAAGCACAGCCCGAGAGCGAGCTTCAAAGGCCGCGCGGCGCTCGTGCCTTCGGGATTGTCGATGCGACTGCCAACGAGCCAGCGTAAGAGAATGAGGAGTGCAAGAAAGAAGAGCACCGCCTCGATCGCGTTGAAGCGCAGCGCGTCGACGCCAACGATGTTGCGCAGGTTGTCATACAGCAGCCGGCCAACCGGCTGGAGCGGACCGTCCCAGTTGCCATCGTGGGGGCGCATACCGGGGTTGTGCATGAGCAGGCACACGCCAAACAGGACGATGAGTGAGTGCGCTACCGGTTTGACGGTCATGTACCAGACCACGCCAAGGAGTATGGTCGGCACGAGTGCGACGACGAGGTTGCCGTCGCTCACCAAGAGCATCATCACCGTGATGAGGGTCAGGCCCACTGCACCGAGCACGATGGGCAAGGGGAGCTTCGCGGACGGAAGCGTCACGACCTTCGCTTGGGTGCTCGAGGGCATCGACCAAATGCTGCCAATCGAGTGGGCGGTAGCGCAAGGGCGGCACGGTTTGTTAATGCATCTTTCGTGCAACCCACGATTTTACTCTTCGATGTCGACGGCACTCTCATAGACAGCACCGGGACAGGCCGCGTCGCCCTGGAGGATGCTTTCGAGGCTCTCTACGCACGGCGGGACGCGATCTCGAGCTTTCGTCTCGACGGCATGACCGACCCAGCCATTGTCCGCCAAGGCTTGCAGGTCATCGGCGCCGATGTCAGCGACGCCGCCATCACCAAGGTCCTCGACGCCTATCTGGCTCGCCTCGAGCACCACGTCGCGAACATTCCGCTCGAGCGGTATCGCGTTCATCCCGGGGTTCGGGCGACCATCGACCGCGCCCACGCGGCTGGCCACGCTGTGGGCCTAGGTACTGGCAACATCGTGCCTGGGGCGAAGATCAAACTCTCGCGCGTCGATCTCTATGAGCGCTTCGACTTTGGCGGCTTCGGCTCGGACGCTGAAGACCGCCCAACCTTGATTCGCCATGGGGCCGAGCGCGGAGCCGAACGGCTTGGCCTCCCGCTATCGCGGTGTCGTGTGGTGGTGATTGGCGACACTCCAAAAGACATCGCGGCGGCCCACGCGATTGGCGCGCAGTGCCTGGCGGTCGCGACGGGACACTTCTCGGTCGCTGAGCTTGCCCAACATGGCTGCATGCGAGCCGTCGAGCACCTCGAGACAGAAGCGGCCCAAAACGCGCTGTTCGCGTGACGATCGTCGACGCGTTGGTCAACGCCAGCAGTCGATGACGGTCTTTTCGCCACGGCGACGGTTGGCTGGGTTCACCGCCACCAGGATGCGGTCCACCAGATCACCTCGACTCACTTCGAGCGCCGTGCAGCCGAAGCCCGCGCGCTCTAGGGCCTGCGCGACGTCAGGCTCCGGCGGTTTCTCGAAGATGATGCGAACCTTCAGCGCCGTCTCGCCGCTCATCTGTTCGACCAGCTCCCCGAGATTCGCGACGCGCCGTAGTTCGAGGTCTCTTCCCGCATACATATCGGGTGTCAAGAGCTTGCCAACGAAGTAGAGGCGCTGAAATCCGCCATCACGGCTTGCTTCGACGATGGGACGCGTGAGGCTGCGATGACCGTCCGAGACCGTGACGAGCGCGAGTACGACACAGTTCAGGACCCAGTAGGAAAGACGCGCGCGTCGCGGAGCGTCAACGAGCGCGGCGCCGAGTAGCACGAAGAAGTAGGGGAGCACCGCGAAGATGAAGTGCTCCTCCTTGTGGCCGACCAACGAGTGCGCGATGACGAACACCGCGAATGGTATGCTCACCATGAGATGGCCCTTCGCGGCTTTCCACAGCGGCTTTGCGAGCCAGATGGTGAGCGGGGGAAGGGTGAGCGCTACGAAGTCGAGTGCATAGGTGAACCACGGGGAGGTCCCGTAACGCTCCGAGCCGCCTGCAACGGCATTGAAGCCTAGGTAACCTGCGACCGAGGAGAAGCGATCGATACCGAGCTGCGCCGCGGCCGCCATGGCTCCGCCAACGGAGAGACCGGCGAGCCTCCGACGGTCACGCCACGCGAGTAGCAAGGCGACCGTGACGCATACGAGGCCCACCTGGAAGCGAAACATCGCGGCGAGCCCGAGGAGCAATCCCGCGATGACGCCATCACGCAGCGGTCGGTTGCCGTCCCGGTCCGCGAAGACCGTTCCCCAGGCGAGCGGCACCATGGCGACGACGCTGATGAGTGCGCGCGTCGCGATGCGGGGGAGCAACGCTTCGGCGGACATGAGCCAGGCGGCAGAGAGCGCTGCGTGCTGGCCGAATCGTCGCTCTGTGAGCTTGTAGACCGCGGGAATCGCGGCTGCGTTGAAGAGGCCCAGGACCAGGTAGGCGACGTGGACATGGGCGACAGGATCGCCGCCAAACAACAAACGCGCGGCCACGAAGCACAGCCAGACGATGCGAGCGAGCAGTGGTGAACGGATTTCCGAATTGAAGGGCGCGGTCGGGTCGTCGAGCCACGTCGCCGCCATGCCCAGCACATGGGTGTAGTCATCGCTCGCGAAGTAGCCGTAGCCCGCCAGGGCCGCGACGACGCGCAAGAATACGCCGGTGACGAGCGGCGGCAGCCACGCTCGTCCGATCACGACCAGTCGAGGATGACTTTGCCCGATTGACCACCGCGCACGGTGGCGAAGGCCTGCTCGAAGTCCTTGGCGGCGAACCGATGCGTGAGCACCGGCGTGATATCGAGACCGCTCTGAAGCATGCTCGACATCTTGTACCAGGTCTCGAACATCTCGCGCCCGTAGATGCCCTTGAGGATGAGGCCCTTGAAGATGACCGTGTTCCAGTCGATGGCGATCTCGTTCGACGGAATACCGAGCAGCGCGACGCGGCCGCCGTAGTTCATCGAGGCGAGCATCTGGCGGAAGGCCCGGTCGTTGCCCGACATCTCGAGACCGACATCGAAGCCCTCGGTCATGCCGAGCGACTTCATGGTCGCCGTGAGGTCTTCGGTTGCTACGTTGATCGCGCGTGTCGCGCCCATCTTGCGCGCGAGCTCTAGGCGATAGTCGTTGACGTCCGTCACGACAACGTAGCGTGCGCCGACGAAGCGAGCGATCGCGGCAGCCATGCAGCCGATGGGGCCCGCGCCGGTGATCAGCACGTCTTCTCCCACGAGGTCGAAGGAGAGAGCGGTGTGGACCGCGTTGCCGAGGGGATCGAGGTAGCCGCCGATGTCGTCCGTGATTGCGGTCGGGAGCTTGAAGGCGTTGGCCGCTGGGATCACGAAGCGATCCGCGAAGCAGCCAGGTCGATGCACGCCCAAACCGACGGTGTTGCGGCAGAGATGCCGTTTACCAGCTCGGCAATTGCGGCAGTGCCCACACGTGATGTGACCCTCGGCCGCGATGCGGTCGCCCTTGCTGAAGCCAGCGACGGCGCTACCAACGTCGACGACCTCGCCGCAGCCCTCGTGACCGATGGTGAGAGGAACTGGGATCGTCTTCTGGGCCCAGGCGTCCCAGTTGAAGATGTGGATGTCGGTGCCACAGATGCCGGTCGTGCGGGTGCGTACCAGCAGATCGTTGGGGCCGATGGTCGGCTCACTGACGTCTTCGATCCACAAACCAGGGGCTGACTTCGTCTTGACCAGTGCCCTCATCGAATCACTCCGAGGTTTTTGCCCACCTTGGCAAATGCGTTCACGGCGCGAACGAGGTGGTCGCGGTCGTGCGCCGCTGACATCTGGGTGCGGATACGCGCCTTACCCTGCGGCACGACCGGGAACGAGAAGCCGATGACGTAGATGCCTTCTTGCAACAACGCGTCGGCCATCGTGGATGCGAGCTTCGCATCGCCGAGCATCACGGGGATGATCGGGTGCTCGCCCGGGACGAGGTTGAAGCCCAGCTCTTGCATGGCGTTGCGAAAGAACTTGGTGTTGTCGCGCAGCTTCTGACGCTGAGCGTCGGACGTAGCGAGCTTCTTTAGCACCGCGAGGGACGTCGCCGCGATGCTCGGCGCCAGGCTATTCGAGAACAAGTACGGCCGCGAGCGCTGGCGCAGCCAGGTGACCATCGACTTGCGTCCGCTCGTGTAGCCGCCCGAAGCACCGCCCAAGGCTTTCCCGAGCGTGCCGGTGATAATGTCGATGCGACCGAGGACCCCGCAATGTTCGGGCGTGCCGCGACCCTTGTTGCCCACGAAGCCGATGGCATGTGAGTCGTCGACCATCGTCAGTGCGTCATAGCGGTCGGCGAGATCGCAGATCTTTGCGAGGTTCGCGATGATGCCGTCCATCGAAAAGACGCCGTCGGTGACGATGAGCTTGAAACGCGAGCCTTCGGCTTCTTTCAGGCAGCGCTCGAGGTCCGCCATGTCGTTGTTCGCGTAGCGCAGGCGCTTGGCTTTGCACAGGCGGATGCCGTCGATGATGCTCGCGTGATTCAAGGAGTCGCTGATGACCGCGTCTTCTTCGCCGAGCACGGTCTCGAAGACGCCCCCGTTCGCGTCCCAGCACGACGAGTAAAGGATCGTATCTTCGCAGCCGACGAACCTCGAGATCTCGGCTTCGAGGTCTTTGTGCGCGTCTTGTGTGCCGCAGATGAAGCGCACCGATGCCATGCCGTAGCCGTGCGTGTCGAGAGCCGCATGGGCGGCTGCGATGACGTCTGCGTCGCTCGCGAGGCCAAGGTAGTTGTTGGCGCACAGGTTGATGACCGGCTTACCGCCAGCGACGTCGATGACTGCGCGTTGGGGCGAGGTGATGACACGCTCGCGTTTGAAGAGACCGGCTTCTTCGAGCGCCGTCGTCTCGCGCTCCAGATGCTGAAAAAACGCTTCCCGCATGGGCGGGGCGCCTATCACGGCTACCGCCGATGCGCCATCGCGCGTATGGTCGCCCCCGCATGACCAAGCGATTCTGGGCGGAGGGCATCCGTTTCGAGTGCCAAGGCAGCGGCCACTGCTGCACGTCGCGCGGTGAATACGGCTACGTCTACCTGACGCGCCAGGACCGGCGCCGCTTGGCCGAGCACCTCGACATTCCGGCGCCCGAGCTCATGGAGAAGCACTGCGCTGTCACCGACGGCCATGTCCACTTCAAGAACCCCGACAAGGACTGCGCGTTTCTCGAGGGCAAGCGCTGCGGCATCTACGAGGCGCGCCCCACGCAGTGCCGAACCTGGCCCTTCTGGCCGGAAAACATGACACCAAAGGCCTGGACCGAGGAAGTGGTGGCTTCTTGCGCCGGGGTGGGCAAGGGCCGTGTCTGGTCGGCCAAGGAGATCGACGAGCTGGTACAGCTCGGCTATCGCTCCACCAAGAAGTAGTCAGACCGAGTGCGAGACGCCGCCGACGCTTATGCAGAGGTCGTGTCCGCGCACCCAGTGCCACCAGCCCCGCGGTACGTACAGGAGATCGCCCGGCATGAGCTCCGCAACGATGGATCGCGCCTCGGCGAACCGAGGGTGTTTCGCGGGGTCTGGCGCCATGACGTTGACTGCGCTGTACATGCCGTCTTCGAAGCTCTCGCGCGTTTCGGGATACAGGAGCTCGGTCTGGTCCGGGGCGTAGAAGGTGACGGTCTTGTGGCCAACGAAGTGCGCGAGCAGGTTCACGGCGACCTCGTCCGTGTGCAAACCCGTCGTGTACCCGGGCGGGCCCAACCAAAGGTAGTGCTCGAAGCGCTTGTGCCCGCGCGGGAAGAGGCCGGCGAAGTCGAGGTCTAGGGCAAGCTTCGGCGCCTTGAAGAAGATCTCCTGCGACTCGCCCACCGACCAGGTCTTGATGTCGTCGTGTTGAAGCTCACCGCTCGACGCATCTATCCACTCGCGCATCGTCGTCACGCGCCTCGTGCGGGTGGTCTGCTCGAGGAAAGTTGCGTCCGTGTCTCCAGCATAGCGCCGCAGGGTGAGTACGACGTCTCCCTGCTCGGTCTTGAGGCGCTCAGGTGTGAAGCTCGTACGCGCCGGCCACCTGGCCGTCATCGCGGTCATCACCACAGGGCGCACGTCGAGGTACTCGTTGTGAAAACGCGTCGCGGAGAGGAACGGCACGCGCTCGACCTGCATGGCGAAGCTCGAGGCTACGCGCGCAGCTGTAGAAAGACTAGGGCTCTCGTCTTGGCGGGCGAGAAGCGTCCCACGTCAGGGCAACTTGGCCTCGTCCGCGGACGCAACGAGACGGGTCAACCGCTCAGCATGTTCGGGCTGCACGCGCTCGAACGTGAGTCCGACGTCAAAGGCTGCGTCGGCGTCGGGCTGCAACGTGTTGATCCAAACGACGCGCACTGTCGCCTCGATCTCTTCACCATCCGGTGTGAACAACGTGATGTCCAACCGGTCGCCTACGCGCATCTCTTCATCGCTAAAGAGACGCACGCCGCCGCCACCCAGGTCGATCAGCTGTGCTGGCGAGGAGAGGACGCGCGCCGGCTTCCAGAAGGCCGGGGCACGCAGCCGCGGATACTCGCGCCGTTCGCTCGACATTGGCGGAGTCTAGCACTTTCTCCCGCGCCTGTCGGTAGCGGGCTGTTCAGGTGGGTGTTGCGCCTTCAGATGCGGCTCGTTCATTGAAGACGTTGAGCGCCTCCTCGTAGGATACGGGCTCGGCGTCTTCGCGCACAGCGGCGCGCTCGGTGGTCGTGACCGCGATGGCGGCGTCGAGAACGCGGGCGTCGAGGCGCGGGAGCTTGGCGACCAGCGACATGGCCTGACCGAGGACGCGGTAGAGCGCAAGCTCTTCCTGGCCGGCGCGCAGCTGCCACGCGAAGTGGGCGAGCAGGCGCGCGTGCGTCGCTGGCCCGATCTCGCCAGGACGTCCCAGTGCGGCGTCGGCGGCGACTTGGACCTCAAGTCCGCCATGGCGGAAACGGACGTCGTATCCACTGCCGTCGCGGCGGCTGAAACCGAACCCGACCTCACCCGGCTCGAGCGTATCGCCAACGAGCTGGGAGAGCGCACCACGCTTGAGGGCGCCGAGGATCTGTTTGGCCGTCGCTATGTTGCGCAGGGTCGTCTCGAGTCCGCCGACGACGTCGTGAAAGGCATCGCGAAAGTGACCTTGAGCGTTGGCGTCATCACCGTCGCGCACGGCGGCCGCAGCCTTCTCGAGGGCCTTGATGATGCCGGCGAAGTACGCCTGCGGCTCGTCGCCAGCCTGATAAACGGAGTACCCCCAGTGCGGCGCGCCCGGCAGGTGTGATCCATGGCGGGCAACGAAGCTCGCGCCGTGCGGTGAGGCGCCAACCGCCTTGGGAAGGACGACGTGAACGCGCTCGTGGGCGAGGGTCGGGGCGTCGGCGTCGAGCTCGAGGAGCAGACGTGTGCCAAGGAGCAGCACGGGGTCGCCGCTCGGGCGTCGGATGATGCCCGCGGCGAACTTGCCTTCGGTATGCGCCGGGATGAAGCAAACCGGTGTGCCTTGTTCGCCCAGTCTTCGAACGAAGGCGTTGAATGGGTGGTCACCCGAGCCGCTCAGCTGAGCGACCCGACGTTCCGGCCTGTCGACGTAGCCGACGCCAGCGTCGCGCAAGTGAGCGAGGCCACGGGCAAACGCCTCGTCGATGTAGCGCTCCCAGGCTGGGGTGTCGCGAGGCGGCGCGCTGCCGCGGTAGGTGTCCCAGAAGGCGCGCAAGGCGGTGGTGCCGGTGCCCCGCGCGCCGGGGAGGAACGGGGGCAAAGCGGTGCTCCGCTGGGCGACCAGGGAAGGGGACTGGGCTGCTTGTGCCTGGGCCTGGGCGTCGTGGAACCACGCGCCAATCGGAGCGCTACCCACGCGCTGTGGTGGTGCCGCGCGCTGCATGCCTCGCCCCTTTGTTTCAGGCCGCCTCAAAGCTTATCGGGACGGCCCCCAGAGGGGTTGCGCCCCGAGCGAAGGGGCTACAGCTTGACGGGTTTCATGGTATGAGCTTCACCAAGTTGCTCATGGGGGCGACTGGTTTCGACGGGGATACGGAGGTGCTTGGGTGCGTGCCGCGGATGTCATGGAGCCGCGTCAATAACTCTGTGGCAAAACACAAAAGCCAACTCTGACAAAGAGTACGCTCTCGCTGCAGCCTAAAAAACTGTAAGTGAGCGCCGGCCCCGCTTAAGTCTCTGAGTGGGGGTCCCGGCGTAATCAGGGGACTTGGATGTGCCCGGTGCTACTGCAGGCATGTCGACACAAGCAGTAGCTGGCCTTGCGGGTGGCCTGTCGGTGGACAGCCCGTGAGGTGAGATTCAATCACCGAATACGCACGTAGGACCTGGCAGCAAAGATTCTCGGACCCGGGTTCGATTCCCGGCGCCTCCACCTTACCTTCCTCAATCACTTCTAAGCACTTTGCTGGCTCGACGGGTCGCTCGACCCGTCTTTGCCCAACTTTTTGCCCACGGGCTTGTCGAGAAGCTCCGCGGCCTCTCGGCGAACCTCCAGGCTCAGGTGGGCGTAGCGCATGGTCATCTCGATCGACGAGTGACCAGGAGTTCCTGCACGGCCTTGATCGACGCGCCTCGCATCGCGAGATGTGACGCGACCAAGAAGACCGTTGGTTCGTCGAAATAGGCGAGAGCAACTCGCGTACGCAAAAACGGGCTGGCTTGCAACGCGTAGAACCGAGCAAGTGGCGACCCTGATTTCGCGACAGCAAGTCCGGTGCGGCTAGAGGTTCGATGCAACCCATGTCCGAATCGCAGCGCACGCTTCATCGATGCTGATGCGCTTTCCGAAGTACATGGGCGCGATCTCTGCGTGCGCTTTCCGGATGGCATCCGTTCTTGTTGTCGACGCAGCCGCAAACGCGGGATGCTGCGCGGACGGAAGCGCCGCGAGCTGCTTCTGTGCATGCATCTCCGCGGCGAGAGCCCGAACGTCCTTGTACCCTTCGAGCGGCGGCAGTGCGTCGCCCGCTCGGATGATGTGCGCCGCGTCCTCGAAGTGACGTACGAAAGTTGCGGGCTCGGCATCGTCCCTGGGCACGCGCCTCTGCAACGCATCGAGCTTCTCGATCAAGGTGACGAGTGGGTGCACGCATCGAACGTCGGTAGGTCGGTTCTGCTCGAAGTCTCTGAGCTGACCCAATCGCTCGAGTTCGTCGTGTACGAATGAGCTGATGTCGCGCCGAACGAACGGCGCGACGCGGGCGTTCCCGATCTCCAACAAGACAAAGGGTCGAAACACGTCATCGAGACTGTCCAGATGTCTGCCCGGATAGATCACTTGAACATTGGCCGACCGCCACTCTTTCTCGGTCGTCACCCGATCGATCTCCACCTCCGTACCGGGCACCTCGATCGTGTTGGCGAGCTTTTCAAAGAACGTCCGGCGGCTAGCCGTCGCTTTCGTGCCTTCGCTCTTCCAGTTCTCGACCTTTGGCAACGCGGTGACACTTCCGCGTTCGACTTTCAGATCGAGGTCCTCGGAGAATCGCTCAATGAGCCCGAACGCCTTCGAGAGCGAGGTGCCGCCTTTGAACCAGAGTTCGAGTCCCGAGCGATGAAGCGCCCACAGCGTGTGCGTAACCCAGTAGTCCTTCTCGACCAGTCCGATTGCGAGCTTTCGCTTGTCAGCGACAATGCGGAGCAGTCCGTCGAAGTCTCGATCGTCGTGGACCAGCTTCACGCTACGGCCTCGAGCGCCTCGTTGACTGCGGACTGTGTCCTCTTTGTGCCGAAGCGCTCAGCCATTTCGCGTAGCCGTTCACGATCGAACGCTTCATCGCGCAGTGCGCGCGACAGCGTCCGCGACAACTCGGCGCGCGAGACCCCGGCCTTCTCGGCATTCTCGAACAGGTCGACGACAAACCACTCCTTCGATGGTTTGCTTGGAAACACGACCCGCCGCAGTAAGAAGCGCCGACCACCAAGCTCAAAGGTGCCCGAGCGCTTGGTGTTGTAGACGAGCCTCATCGCGAACACCGCGGTGACACCTAGGCCCAGTGCGTTCCAGCGCTCGGAGCCAGTGAACACGTATGGAGCGCCATCTAGGAAGCCACGCATCAGCTCATCATCGTCTGGTGGCACCGCTCCAAAACGCCCCTTCGCTGGGCGCGCAAATAAACCCTTACCGAGAGGCACGAGTTGCTGATCTCGAACCAGGCGCTTCGCCAAGCGCGATGGGTTGGCGCTGAACTTTGCGAGTGCCTGCGTCCGGTACACGCGACCGGGCTTGAGCTGTGGTGTGGCCGGGGCTGTCATGACTGTATGTTATTTTCGGAAAATAACATACGGTGCTTCGCCGCATTCGTCAACAAGGGAAGGCCTTTACTCCCACCTAAGGCTTCAGGAATTTGCCCACTCTTTGCCCGAACCCTGCGGAACACGACCTGTCATCGCGGACCAACGAGGAACCAAACGGCACGACCCGACCAACGAAGAGTAGAAGCACAAGCGAACAGCGAAGGGGCAAGGTCACGTCACCATTCAGGGTTTCACTCTCTGTTCGCAAACACCGGCAGACCGTTCGATTCCCGGCGCCTCCACTTGGGGCCCGCACGTGCGGGCCCCTCTTTTTTTGTCGCACGTAGAGGCCTGCGAGCTTTGCGCTTAGCTCTCGCATCGGTTTGCAGGGCTTCCTGCTCGCGCGAACCGCCTTACGACGACACGGGTTGCCAGTCCTTGCTCTGCACGAGGTCGTTCACGCGTGCGCTGATGGCGTCGCGGATCGCGCGGACCTCCGCGATGGAGCGACCTTTGGGGTCGTTGAGCGGCCAATCGCCGCGCGACAGGCCAGGGACGACCGGGCACGCGTCGCCGCAGCCCATGGTGATGAGGTGGGTCGCGCCACGCGCGAGCTCTTCGGTCAGCTTCTGGGGTTTCGCGCTCGCGAGGTCGATACCGAGCTCGGTCATGACCGCGACAACTTCGGGATGGACCCGCTCCCCGGGTTGGGTGCCTGCCGAAATCGCGCGCGCTTTGCTGGCATCGGCGCGAGCGTTGAAGAGGGCCGCCGCCATCTGCGAGCGGCCGGCGTTGTGAACGCAGGCGAAGATGACGATGTTCATGATGCGCTCCCGAGCTGTGGCGAGGCGTCAGCGCGCGCCTTGAAGACGAGCGCGACGCGCACCAGGCCGATGAGAACGGGGACCTCGACCAGGGGGCCGATGACCGTCGCGAAAGCTGCGCCGCTGTGGATCCCGAAGGACGCGACAGCGACAGCGATGGCTAGCTCGAAGTTGTTGGACGCGGCGGTGAACGAGAGAGTCGCGGACTGCTCGTAGCTCGCGCCCGCCCTGCGACTCATCCAGAACGACGCCAGGAACATCACCACGAAATAGACGAGCAGAGGGAGCGCGACGCGCGCGACGTCGAATGGACGCTCGAGGATCTGCTGACCCTGAAGCGAAAACATCACGACGATAGTGAACAGCAAGGCGACCAAGGTGAGCGGCGCGGTGCGTGGAACGAAGCGTGTGTCGAACCAGGCTCGACCGCGCCGCGCAATGAGGACGCGACGCGACAGAAACCCCAGCGCGAACGGGATGCCCAGATAGACGGCGACGCTCACGGCGACGTCGACGATACTGACGCGCACGACGGTGCCCTCGAGTCCGAGCCACGACGGGAAAAGAGTCGCGAAAAAGTAGGCGTACAGCGGGAAAAATAGGACCTGGAAGATTGAGTTGAACGCGACGAGGCCTGCGCAGTAATCGCCGTCACCTTCGGCTAGCTCGTTCCAGACGATGACCATGGCGATACAGCGTGCCAGTCCTATGAGGATGAGCCCCAACATGTAGTCGGGGCGGTCGCGCAGGAAGACGACGGCGAGCGCGAACATGAGCAAAGGCCCAACCACCCAGTTCTGCACGAGTGACAGGGCAAGCACTCGCCGGTTGCTGAACACGCGCCCTATCTCTTCGTAGCGGACGCGTGCGAGCGGTGGATACATCATCACGATGAGCCCGAGAGCGATTGGGATAGACGTCGACCCCGCGCGCATGTCCGCGATCGCGATAGTCACTCCTGGTGCGAGCTGCCCCAGCGAGACTCCGAGCGCCATCGCAATGAAGATCCACAAGGTCAGGTAACGGTCGATGGTTGATAGACGTTTCATGGTCTTTGGCGGAGCAGGGTCGCGCGGAACGGCTCCGCGCGACCAGCAGGTCAGCAGCAACCAGACGTCGCCGGCTTGTCTTGGGCCGCAGGCTCGCAGCATCGCGCTGCGTTCGCGTTCTCTTGGGTCGGCACGCAGCACGCCGACTCCATGCCCTCGTGCCCGTAGACCGTGCTCTCGCCGGTCGTCAGGAAAGTCTCCCAGGAGACGCCCTGTGGATCGTTGACCCAGCTCTTCTCGCTTTTCGCGTAGCAGCAGACCGTCTTCCCTTCTTCGAGGACCGGCGCGTCCGCTTTGGCGAGCCTCGAGTACACTTGGCGCAGCTCGCCGTCGTTCTCGGCCTGAATGCCCAGGTGTTCGACGCCGACTTCCCCACCGCGCGAGCTGATCGCGAAGTTCAAACGCGGGTTCTCGAGCATCCACTTGGCGTAGTCATCTTTGTGGACGGTCGGCTCTGCGGCGAAAAGGTTCGAGTAGAAGCGCACAGACTCTTCGATACTCTTGACCCCAACATGCACATGCATCCGCAACATGATCTAACTCCTTACAGCCTGTGGCTGTGACTTGATGTTCTCGTGCTGCATCAACAACACTTGGCGCCCTTCGGCGGGGTGCCATCGCCGCAGCAATTCTCCGTGAGGTAGCCAACTAGGGCGCCCATTGCCTCGTAGTCAGCCGCGTAGATGATGTGGCGACCGTCGCGGCGCTGACCGATGAGACCGGCGTGCGTGAGCTGCTGCAGGTGGAAGGTGAGCGATGACGGCGGCACAGCGAGTCTCTCGGCAAGGACGCCGGCGGAAAGGCCTTCTTCGCCGCGCTGGACGAGCAAACGAAAGAGGACGAGGCGGTGCTCGTGAGCGAGGGCGCCCAGGGCTTCGACGGTTTTTGCTGCCGTAAGTCGTCTCAATGTCGTCCTCATTCGTGCGATGCTAACACTACGATATTTCGACAACAGTCAAAATATACTACCTCCGTGGCCAGTCAATAGATATTTCGATGAATGTCGAAACGTTGTTGATGGCGGACTTCGGGCGCTGCGCGGAGAGGACGTGATTCGGGAGGCGGAGCAACGTCTCACGGCGAAAGCGGCTCGGAGTGAAACGGCCCTACTTGGCCACTTCGTCGAGCATGTCGAGGTACAGGTTCTCGACCTTCTTGCGGGCCCATGGCGTGCGCCGCAAGAACTTCAGACTGGACATGATGCTGGGGTCGACCGTGAAGCAGCGAATGTCGACGCGCCGACCGAGCTCCTCGAAGCCGTAACGAGCCACCAGGCGTTCGAGGATCATGACGAGTGTCACGCCGTGAAGAGGGTCGGGAGGCATGTGTCAGAGTAGAGCAAAGAGGGCTGCGCGCGCCAGACCGCGCTCGCTGCCTGCCGCTCTCGAGACACCTCCGCGCTCACTTGCCCTGCTCGCGACTGCCAGTCTGGCGGAGAGGCTCGTGTTTGCTGCGTGTGACCGGGCCGCTGCCACCCTGGCGTTGACTACTCGATATCGAAGGACGATAGCGGCGCCGGCAAAACAAGTGGTTCAGCTCGCTCTTCTCCTCTTAATCGCGCAAGCAGCACCAGTCTCTCTGCGGGACGCGGCACGAGCGGCCTTGCGCCATCCTAAAGTGACCGCTTGCGCGTCCGCGACCGGGGTCGCGGAAGCTCGACGTGACGAGGCTCGAGCGAGCGAGCTTCCGTCGCTTACCATCGCGGCGCAGCTGAACCGAGGAACTGGCAACGTCGTTCCGGGGTCGGCTTTCGCGACGCCAGGTACGCCCGCGAGCGCCGGCCCTCCCCGCGGCGCGGCCTTCGACGGGGGCTCCTGGACGACCATCGTGAGTCTCGGCGCGAGCGTCGAGGTCACCGAGCTAGTCCGACGCATGCGCGACGTCGACGCCGAGGTTGCGAGCGTCGAGGGCGCCCGCGACCGCGAAGCGCTGTGTGTGCTCGATGCCGCGTACGAAGCGAGTGCCGCGTTTCTCGACGTTGCGGGGCTCGTCGCCGCGGCGAAGGCAGTGGACGCAGATCGCGAGCGCGCGGAGGCGCTGCGTGTGCGAGCGGCTGCGCTCACCAAGGCCTCGCTGCGCCCCGCGACCGAGCTAGCACAAGCCGACGCTGAGCTTGCTGGAGCCGAGGGACGCGCGGCAAGCCTGCGCCGCGAGTTGCGTTTGGCCGAGGCGCGCCTTGCCGACGCGATGGGTGTCACCGAAATCCCTGCCATCGATCCGTCCCCGCCACGCATCGTGGTGGGACCCGACGCGCTCGATGAACATCCGCAATCGCGGTCTGCGGCAAAAGAGATCACAGCCTCGGAATGGCGCATTGCCTCGGCGCGGACTGGCTACCTGCCGCGCCTCGAAATCGCGGCCGCGCTATGGGCCCGAGGGAGCGCGTACCCAGGCGCTGTTGGCGAGCGCCTCGGTGAGTCCGGTTCCGGCCTTGCACCTGACGTCGCCAACTGGCTCGTCGGAGCCGTGGTGAGCTGGGACGTCTTCGATCTGCCGCAGACCAGGGCCCGCGTCGCGCGCGCCCACGCGGAGGCCGCGGGCACGCGGGCGCGCTACGACGTCGTGCGCTTGACGCTCGCGAATCAGCTTGGTGGCGCACGCGAAAGCGCCAGCGAGGCCGAAGTCGTCGTGCAGCGCACCGCGCCGGCGGTCGAAGCGGCACGCATGGCCCTCACCCAAGCGGAGGCGCGCTACGCGAGCGGACTTGTCGATTTTCTCGACGTTGCTCGTGTGCGGCAGCTGCTGACCGAATCAGAGCTCGCGCACATCGCTGCCGAGGTCGCTCTCGCGCGCTCGCGCATCCTTCTCGCACGTGCCGCCGGTGACGTCGGCGCGCTCACGCAGGAACGCTGATGTCCATCGTCCTTGCCGCGCTCCGCCGCCCCCTCACGGTCATCGTTTTGGCGTTGGCCGTCGTCGCGGCTTCCGTCTTGGCCATCGCGCGCGCGCCAGTCGACATCTTCCCGACACTCGGCGTCCCTGTGATTTACGTCGTGCAGCCTTACGCCGGCATGACCGCGACGCAGATGGAGAGTCAGCTCGTCAACTACTACGAGTACCACTTCCTCTACGTCGCCGGCATCGAGCACGTCGAGTCTCAGTCCATTCAGGGCATGGGACTCATCAAGCTCTACTTTCATCCGGGCACCGACATCGCGCAGGCCATGGCGCAAACGACCGCTATGGCGTTTCGCGCCATAGCTTTCATGCCGGCCGGTACGCTGCCTCCGTTCATGGTGCGCTTCGACGCCGGTTCCATCCCGGTCGGGCAACTCGTCTTCGCAAGCGACACACGTGGCGAGGCTGAGGTTCAGGACGCCGCGCTGAACCTCGTGCGACCCATGCTCGCGACGTTGCCCGGCGTCTCGGCCCCGCCTCCGTCCGGCGGCAAGGTGCGCACCATCGTGGGTTATCTCGACCCCGAGCGGCTGCGCGCCTACGGCATCTCGCCGGATGAGGTCGCGCGGGCAATCGCTCGCGCCAATGTGGTGCTACCCGCCGGCAACTTGCGCATTGGCGATGTCACCATGGTGGCCGACACCAACGCGCTGGTGACGCGGCCTCAAGACCTCGAGAGCGTTTCCATACGCGAGCACGGCGGCACTCACGTCTTCCTGCGCGACGTGGGACGCGTCGCCGACGATGCCGACATCGTCTACAACGTCGCTCTCGTCGACGGCCGGCGCACGGTATACATGCCTGTCACCAAGCGCGCGGACGCTTCGACGCTCGATGTCGTAGCGGCCGTGAAAGCCGCTCTGCCGCGCATGCGCGCCATGGTGCCCGATGACGTGACGCTGCGCTTCGAGTTCGACCAGTCGCGCTACGTGACACGCTCCATCACTGGGCTGGTCGAAGAGGGTGCGCTGGGAGCCCTGCTTACCGGCCTCGTCGTCCTACTGTTCTTGCGCTCGTGGCGGTCGGCGCTGATCGTTACTCTAACCATCCCGTTGTCCGTTTTGGCGGCGGTCGTCGGCCTCCGCTTGGTGGGACAGACACTCAACGTCATGACCTTGGGCGGTCTCGCTTTGTCCGTGGGCATTTTGGTCGACGAGGCCACCGTAGCTATCGAGAACATCCACACGCACCTCGAGACCTCGGCGTCGAGGAGCGCGGCCGTGGTAGCGGCGATGCGCGAGGTGACCGTGCCGAGGCTCCTCGCGCTGCTTTGTATCCTTGCGGTCTTCCTGCCCTCCTTCTTCATGGTCGGAATCAGCGCCTCGTTGTTTCCGCCACTCGCGATAGCGGTGGGTTTCGCGATGGTCGCGTCCTACGTGATGTCGACGGCGCTCGTGCCGGTGCTCTCCGTGTGGTGGCTGCGTCCATCGTCCGCGGAGCATGTCACAACCTCATCATTTCGCGTCGGCTACGCCCGGCGTATCCGCGGCGTCGTCAGGCGTCCGTGGGTCGCTTTGGCTCTCTATGGCGCCGTTCTGTTGCCCTGCGCGTGGCTTGCGACGCACGTTGGTACCGAGCTGTTTCCGGGCGTCGATGCGGGTGAGATGCAGCTCCGTGTACGCGCACCTGCGGGTACCGGACTCGAGCGCACGACTGAGATCGTCCGCAAGGTCGACCAGCTGGTTCGCGACGAGGCCGGGCATGGGAACGTTGCGATCACGCTCGCCAACATTGGTAACCCGGCTTGGACCTTTCCGGTGAACGCGGTCTACGTCTTCAATGCCGGCCCCCACGAGGCGATGTTGATGGTTGGTCTGCAGGGCGAGCGACGGCCATCGGTTGGAGTTCTGGCGCGACGCCTGCGCGAGCGTTTCGCGCGCGACCTTCCCGAGGCGCGGGTCTCGTTCGAGGCAGGCGACATCGTCTCGCGCGTCATGAGCTTCGGCGCGAGCACGCCTGTTCACGTTAGCGTCACGGGAAAGAGCCTCGCGGCCATTCGGACGCATGCGGAGTTGATCCGCGCCGCAATGCAGGAGCGGGTGGAGCTGAGCGACGTCCAGATCCCGCAGGCGCTCGACTACCCTACGATGCATGTCGACATCGACCGAGAGCGTGCCGCGCTCCTCGGCGTCGATGTCCAGTCAATCGGCAGGTCGCTAGTCACGGCGACGTCCTCTACCATTCTTACGACGCCGCTGTTCTGGACCGACCCCAAAAGCGGCAACCCCTATCGTGTCGCGCTACGTGTGCCGGAGCGTGCGATGCGTAGCGCCGACGATGTGAGCGCGATTCCCGTCGGCGACGCGAACGGCGCTTTGGTGACGTTGGGGCAGGTCGCCGCCGTATACCCGACGACGACACCCGGCGAAATGGACCGCTATAACAATCAGAGAACGGTTGTCGTGACCGCCAATTTGGCGGAGGCCGATCTGGGGACTGCGGGGCGCGTTGTCAACGACACGCTGGCTCGGCTGCCGTCGCCCAAGGGTGTCAATGTCGCGGTTCACGGGCAGGTCGAGCAGCTGCAAGCGACCCTCGTGAGTTTACGTGCTGGCCTCGCCATCACGGTGCTCATCGTGCTCCTCTTGCTCACCGCCGCTTTTCAGTCCTTGCGCGACGCCGTGACGGTGCTCGTCACCATACCGGCCGTTCTTGCAGGGACGACGCTCATGCTGGCTGCCACGGGAACGACCTGGAACGTCCAATCGCTCATGGGGCTCGTGATGGCGATTGGCGTCTCGGTCGCCAACGCGGTTTTGCTCGTGTCTTGCGCGCGGGATCGACGGGCGCTGGGTGACGATGCAGCATCGGCGGCGCTCGCGGCGTCGGCGGCGCGGGTGCGCCCCATCGTCATGACCAGCATCGCGATGGTCGCCGGCATGATTCCGTTGGCTCTCGCGGTGGGCGGCGGCGGTGAGCAGACCGCCCCGCTCGGGCGGGCGGTTATCGGAGGACTGGTCGCTTCCACGTTCGCGACCCTCTTCGTCTTGCCAGCGGTCTACGCCCGCTTGGCCGCGCGCACCCATCGCGATGCCTCGCTCTTGGAGAATCCATCATGACACGTCTCTGCCTCGTCCTCGTGGTCGCATTTCTTGGCGCCTGCGCGGTCGGCGACGCCATGCCGCGCCCAAGCGAGGTCACTGAGTCACCGGTCATCGAGGTCGTCCGTCTCGCTCCGTCGCAGCTCGACGTCACGTTGCGATTGCCGGGGGAGCTATCGCCCTACGAAGCGGTCGATGTTCGCGCCCGCGTCACGGGATTCGTTAGCTCCATCAGCGTCGATCGAGGCTCCAAGGTCGCCAAGGATGAGGTGCTCGTGCGCCTGCGCGTGCCCGAGCTCGCGGCGCAACGTCTCGAGGCACAAGCGCGAGCGCGGGTCCACGAAAGCACGTATGCGCGCTTGCGTGAAGCGGCCGAGACTCCTGGAGCCATCGCCGAGCATGAAGTCGATATTGCTCGGACGACGCTGGATGCCGAGAAGGCTCGCGCTGCGTCGCTCGAGGCCCTCGAGGGATACGCGACGATGCGTGCGCCCTTCGCGGGGATCGTAACCCGACGAAACGTGCACCCCGGAGCTTTGGTTTCACCTGGCGATACGAGTCCGCTCTTGCGCCTCGAAGACGTCGCGCGCTTGCGACTCACCGTGGCTGTCCCCGAACATGCGAGTGGGGCACTTGCGACAGGCGCCACCGTTGGATTCAATGTCAGTGCTTATCCAGGTGTCCGTTTTAGCGGCCAAGTGCAGCGGTCGGCAGGCTCGCTCGACTCCGCGACCCGTTCTTTGCCGGTCGAAGTCGACGTCGCCAACACCGACGGACGGTTGACTCCGGGAAGTTACGCCGAGGTTGCTTGGCCGGTACATCGCGACAACACCTTCGTCGTCCCCAGAACCGCGATCGTCCAGACCTCGACACGGCTCTTCGTCGTTTGCGTGCGTGACGGGAAAGCCGTGCGGGTCGACGTGCGTCGTGGCCTCTCGACCGGCGATGTGGTCGAGGTGTTTGGTGAGCTCCGGGAGGGCGACCTGGTGATCAAGCGGGCGTCGGAAGACCTGGCCGAGGGCGCTCTGGTGCGCACGTCATGAAGAGCGCGTGAGGGCACACACCATGGCCGCGTCTATCGTGCGACGGCTCGTGGCAAGCGGGCGCTCATCGGCGCCCGCCAGACGGTGATCGAGCGTTTCGGAGAGATGTTCGAACACTGAGAGTGGCTTCGCGAATCACCGTCGCCTAGACTCCCTTCAAGGTCTGGGCTCCATGATTAGGTGCACGTCGTTTTCCAGTCAGGCTGCTCTGCTGCTCGCGCTCGCCGGGTGCAGTGGGCAGTTGTCCCTCTTCGAGGATACCCTTGGGCAACGCTGCGTGAGCTCGGCGGACTGCGGCTTCTCCCAAGTTTGTTCGGCCGAGGAGCGCTGCGTGTCGTCCGCAGGTGCCTGTTCGCTCGCTGTGCCCAATGGCGACTGCGGGCGCGGCCAAATCTGCAGCGATGGCGTATGCGTCTGCGTGAACCCACAGTTCTGCGTGTGCGAGGGAGCGTGTCTCACGGGTTGGTGCGACTGCCAGCCAGGAGAGGGATGTGACGCGGGCACCTGCCTCCCCATCGTCACAAGCGGGCCGGGTGCCAATAGCTGCGCTCCGGAGCGACCCACAGGCCTTTGTGCCGACCGCGCCGCGTGTTGCGCAGGCACCTGCTGCATCCAGTCCGACGTGTGTGTCGACGCATGTATCCCCAACCAGCGACCTTGTTCGCCCGACGAGCCCCGTGGTTTTTGCGGTGATGGGCTTGGCTGCAACAACGGGCGGTGCGAGCCGCTCGACCAGTGCGCGTGCTCGCCGCTGCGGACACAAGGCTGTTGCCCCGATGGCCAGACCTGTGACGGCGGGAGCTGCGTGGCGCAAAGCTGCGCTCCCGGTACACCGGGGAGCTGTCCGCAGGGGCAAACCTGTACGTTGATCGGGTGCGAGGCCATCCCGTGCTCGCCGGGTCACCCAGAAGGGCTGTGCGCAAGCGGATATTGCAGCGTCATCGGCGCGTGTGTCCCAGACGGTAGCTGCGGGGCGCGCGGCGACTGCGACGAACAGTATTGTGCCGCCGATAGTACCTGCCGCGACTTTGACACGTGCGTCGTCGATGCGGACTGCACCATCCAGCTCGGGCAGGGTCACGCCTGTATCGCCGGTGCCTGTGTCGAGAACACGACCTGCGATGCGAGCGGCGATTGTCGTCCTCCGAAGTTCTGCAGCTCGAGCGGAAACTGCCTCGTGCCGGACCGCTGCGACGACAATTCCGACTGCGAGGTCGGGAGCGAATACTGCGCCGGCAACCAGGTGTGCACGCCGAACGGCTGCTGCGCGGTCGATCTCGACTGCGGCGGAGGCAAGATCTGCGTCGAGCGAGGTGCCTGCGATGTCTGCATCGACGTCGGCACTTGCGAGGTAACGAGCGACTGTCCACCAGGCTATGCCTGCAACACCGGCTCGAACGCGTGCGAGCTTACGGGTCAAGTGTGCAATAGCAACGACTTTACGGCGAGCTGTCCGCCGGGCGAGCTGAGCTGTTGTGCGAGTGGCACGTGCTGCCCCTTCGGGCAGCGCTGCGGTACGATTGGGCGCTGTATCGGCTTCGGTCAGTGCAACGTCGCTGCGGACTGTGTCGATGGCTTTGCCTGTGTCGACTTCCGCTGCATCCCGCCTCCCGACAACGCGTGTCCATGCCCGCTCGGCGAACATTGCGCCACCGTTCGCGACGCCTCTGGCTTCGAGGTCGCGGGTTGTGTTGCCGATGGTAGTTGCGCCGGTAGTGACTGCCCCAACGACTTCCGTTGCAATGCCGAGTACCAATGTGAGGTCAACCCGCGGTGCGGAAACGAAGAGCTGACCGTCGGAGCCATCATCCCGCCGAACGTGCTCATCGCGTTCGACCGCTCCGGCAGCATGAACCTCTGTGGGGGTGGCAGCGAGCTCTTCGGTGACTGTGGCTTCAACTATAGCGGACAAGGTTGCAACGACCGCGACACCAGTACGGTCTGTAACCCGTGCTCCGGCGCGGCAAGCTGTGACGGTGTCTCGCCGCTTCCAGATGGCACAACCGAATGCACCCTCTTTGGCTTCGACAACCCCATCGCCGGCACGCTCGTGTGCAGCGATGCGCAGTGTTCTGCCAATTGCCTCGACCCGCCTGTGTGCTCACAAACGCTGACGACACCGCGATGGACTGAAGCGCTTCTCGCTATCAAAGGTGACACTGGCGCGAGTGGGGTGTTCGGCTTGATCGACACGTACTTGAACCAGGTCGCATTTGGTCTCGCTATGTTCCCGCGGCCGACCGTTGGAGCCACGTGCTCACTGTCGTGCAACTGGACGAGCTGTAGTGATCGCAACAATGTCACACCCGGAATCGTCGATGTCCCCGTGGCGCTCGACAGCAGGGCAGCGATCGAAGCGGCTCTCGACGGCACTGTGCCTGGCGGGGCCACCACCACGGCCGGCACCCTGCGCAATATTCTTGCGCTACCAGACCGCGGTGGTTTGAACGATCCCGACCGAGCGAACGCGGTGCTACTGGTAACCGACGGAGAGCCGACTATCGACACGGCGCCCGTGTCGACCTGCGAGCCTCCTTGTGGTGACGGCATCTTGAATGGAGACGAGACGGGTCGTGATTGCGGAGGCTTGTGCCCGCCGTGCCTCGACGTTGGTGGCGAGGCGTGTGTGACTGGCACTGCTTGCGACAGCGGTACTTGTTTGGGCGACGACGGATGCGCGCCGCCGACCTGCGTCACAGATGACGATTGCTTCTCGCATCTCTGCCGTGGAGGCTCGTGTCGGCCGGCAGCTTGCGGTGACGAGCTACAACTAGGCCTCGAGACCGATGTCGACTGTGGTGGTCCCTGTCAACCATGCGCCGACAGCTTGAATTGCGTCGTTGGCAGCGACTGCCTGAGCGGTGTCTGCGATAGCGGGACTTGTTCCGCTGGTTCGTGTGGCGATGGCGTTGCCAACGGTTCGGAGACAGGTGTCGACTGCGGAGGTACGTGCCTCGCGGGGTGTGCCGACAACACGGCTTGTCGCGAGAACGACGATTGCCTAAGCGCTTTCTGTGATGGGACGTTGACTGTGTGCAAGCCTGCGCACTGCAACAACGGTGTCGGCCCAGATGGCGGCGAAACCGGTCTCGACTGCGGCGGTCCCTGCCGACCCTGTGCCGGCGCGAACCCCTGCGGCAATGGCATTCGCGATGGCGCCGAGACCGATGTCGACTGCGGCGGCGGCGCTTGCCCGGACTGCGCCGGAGCCCGCACCTGCTCCGCGGGCAGCGACTGCTTGAGCGGAGTCTGTACGGTCTGTGGCTCCGCGATTGCCGGGCCCGACCAGAGTTGTCGGGTCAACGCCGCTATCGACCGGCTCTACAGCCAGACACCGCGCATCAAGACGTTCGTCGTCGGCTTCGAGCTGGCGCAGAGCGCGAACCTCAACTGCAACGCCGTGCATGGGCGGACCGCCAACCGCGAAGTGACTGGCTGCGACGCGCTTACGCGGGCGACCTGTGACGACCCCGGCGCGCCCACGTGTTACTACGAGGCGACCGACGCCGCCGCGCTTCAGGGCGCATTCGACGACGTCATTCAGCGCGTCACAACCTGCAGGTTTGATCTAAGCGGCATTCCGCTTGGCCGCTCGCAGCTCTCGGTCTTCCTCGAGGACAACGGGGACCCCGAGGACCGCGTGCAGATCTTCGACGGCGTGGGCTGGCGCTATGACGCGTCGGTGAACCAGATCGAGCTACTCGGCTCGAGCTGCTCTCAGGTGAGGGTCGGCGCCAAACGACCGATCGTCGTCTTCCGTTGCGGCAGCGCCGGCTAGCTTAGCGCGATAGCCACGAGGGCCTTGGTGATGCTGGCAGGTGTGTATGTCGTCCGCTGTGCGGAGGGGCAGGTGGTGCTCAGGTGGTCGAGGCCTTCAGCGAGCGCGTACCGGCTGTTGGGGAGGAGCGCGTCCTCAGGCACGACCAGACCGTCCGACGCCTTCCGATAGCGAAGACGAATATAGTCGTTCGGTGCACGGTTGACCGAGAGCAGGTCGCTGTCGACGGTGGCGAGCGAAACGACATTGAGTCCCTCGGGCAGTGCGTATCGCGCGAGGAACTCTTGGCGCTTCGAATAGGTGAGGTCCTCCGCCATGGCTCGGTTGCCGCGGATGACTTTCTCGAGCAGTAGCGTTGCGACGTTCTTCTGTAGCGGATCGTCGGCGATGTCTTGTGCGACCGGTGATCCAGCGTACGGCGACTGCATGGTGATGAGCGCATGCGTTTTGGCGGCCACCTCTGGGTGCATCGCGAGGGCGGCGGCGCAGTCGAGCCCGCCCTTGCTGTGGCCGATGAGTACGACCTTCTTGCCTTCGAGCGTCGCCGCGAGCACTGCGTCGCGAATGACCCGCGCGTTCGTGGCGACACCGGCGAGGCTGTCGATTTGGACGCGCCGGGCATCGAGGCCCTCGCCTTTGAGCGCCTCGAGGTTCTCCTTGAAGTAGTACGCCCGCGGGACGCGATCGCTAAAGATGCCGCCCACGCACAGGTAGACGAAGTCCTTCGCATGCGCGGGAAGCACCGCCCCGCCTGCGAAGGCCGTGGCGTTGAGCGCCGCGAACTGAGCGCTCACGTTCGCGGCGGGGCGCGCCTGCCGCGCAAGCCAACCAATCTGACCCGCGCAGCCGCTGCCGCGCCAAAATGGGAAACGCCGTCCAAATCCCAGGACTGTGTCGGCGCCGCGCCCGGACACGACCTCGGCAGTGGGGCGTCGCATCGGGGGCTCTCGGGTGATGGGCTGCGTCTCGGGTGCCGCCTGCGCCGACGACGAGGCACGCGTCGAAGACGCCCTCACTCTGTGGATACGGTCGTTCACGCGCCGGTTATCGGCGCCACCCGCGGGCGGATGCCTTGACGCCGTGGCATAACCCCTAAGCCGTGCGCTTCCTCTGGATCATCGTGCTGCTGGGCTTTCCCTGCGGCGCTAGAGCCGACCGCCCGCGACGCATCCACGTGTTCGTTGCTCTGGCGGACAACGTGAACCAGGGCATCGTCCCGGTGCCGACGAAGCTCGGCAACGGCGACGACCCGCGGAACAATCTCTATTGGGGAGCGGCCTACGGTGTGAAGACATTCTTCGACCGTCACGCTGCTTGGGCGGCCGTTCCGAGCTCCGGCCCACTGCCGCCCAACGTCCTCGAGCGCGCGGTCTTCGAGCACCGGGAGACGAAGACGCTGCTGACGGCTGACGCCTATCGCGGTGTCGCCATCAAGAACGCGATCGAGAACTTCCTGGCTGCGGCCGCGGGCGCCGATATCGAGTTGGCGGCGTACGTGGGGCACGATGGGCTCATGGATTTCTCGCTCGATAAAATGCCCGAGCGGACGGATGCGAAGACGCGTGACGCCATCATCCTTGCCTGTGTCAGCAAGTCCTATTTCGACGGCCCGCTTGCCGCTACTGGGGCTCGGCCGCTATTGTGGACGACGGGGCTCATGGCCCCCGAGGCCTATACTCTTGCCGCCGCGCTCGATGGTTGGCTTGCGCAGGAGTCGGCCACCCAAATCCGCGAGCGCGCGGCTGAAGCCTATCATCGCTACCAGAAGTGCGGCGTAAAAGCGGCACGGAGACTTTTGACGACGGGGCGCTAGGTCCAAGGCTCTGGTCGCTCACGCTAGAAACGTGTTCTTTCAGCGAACGCGCGTCGAGTCGTGGCAATGCTCGATGAGCTTGGCAGCGCGGGGCAACACGTCGAGCGCTGCGGGTGTCAACGCGCGCTGAGGTGTCGGCGGTTTGTTGGCGTCGTAAATGGCGCGAGCCCTGGTACGCACAGCCTGCTCGTTGGGCTCGTACGTCTCGAGCAGCTCGCCGGCCACGAGGATGCCGTCCTCGTTGACCACACGCATGAGGTCGAGCTCCGACCACGGAATGCCGGTCGCTGTGACGCCGCTCATCAAGACGACGACGCCCCGGCTTTGTTCGCCCCAGACGTTGCCATCTTCGTTCCAGTTGCCGCTCTTGCTTGTCCAGGTGTGGTTGTTCACGTGACGCACCACCTGCTCGGTCGTCGTCAGGTAGTGGTCGTTCTTGGCGACGTGCGTGTGCCCGTCGATGTAGTCGTTGATGCCGAGTAGGCGATGGGCGGCTTCGATGCGGTCGAGGCGCGCTCGCTCGCCGTCGCGCAGATCGACCTCGCCAGAGCTGCCGCGCGCGATGACCGTGAAGAGGCGCCGGAAGAAGCCGGTGCCGCGCTTGAAGTTCGAGAAAAATGGACGGGCGCTTACACGGTCCATCCCCTGGAAGCCCGAAGTCAGCGCGTCCGCGGTCCAGGGAGCCCGGCCATGCGGGAGTCGTTCATTGGCACGCTCGACGATCTGGGGCAGCGTCCGGAAGACCTTCGCGATGTCCTGCTCGCGGAGCCGTTGGTCTTCGCTTGGCGAAACATCATACCCGTCACGGGTCGCGCCCCGAAGGAAGCTGACGACCAGTCGCCATAGCGGACGAGGAACAGCCAGCGCTTTCGTGAAGAACGAAAAGCCGCGCTCGATAGCGTCCAGCGTGGGCCGCGCGCGCTCGATGTCGTTGAAGGCGTCGCGCACACCGTGGTCGCCGTAGGCAAGCTCCATCTCGTCGTGGAGCGGGGTCGGCTCGACGAACTCTTTGAAGGGTCGGCGCGCCTTGTTGTACTGGTCGTTGACGTCGCCGTGCTCGAAGAGCTTGTCGCCTTCCAATATGAACGGGAAAAGCTTAAGCCGCGAAAGGGCGTCCGTGACCTCCGCCTCGGTAGCGCCCATGGCACGGAGCTCCAGCGCGATGAGCTTCGTAAACCCGTAGATCTTGCGACCATCGACCTCGATTTCGCCGCTCCATACATGGGGGTTGCCGACCGCGCGGTCATGGTTGCCAGGCACGTAGTCGATGCTGTGGCCAAGGAAGAGGTGCGCTGCCCAGATGCGGAAGTAGTCGCGATGGCCAGCGTGAACGATGTTGAGCTGCACCATGGCGTTCGCGGGAGTGTTCTTTGGGGCGCGGCCATTCGAGACGAGCCCATCCGGAAAGGCAAAGCCAGGGCGTACCCGGGGCGTCTGTAGGAGGTCGACCACGTCGCCTAGGAGCACAACTGGCAGCTCGACGCCTTTGCCACTGGCCGCGAGCTTGTCCTTGACCCTTCGAAGTTCCCGGAGCTCCTCGATGTTCAGGCTCTTGCTCGCGCCCGAAGCATCCAGCAACGCGGCGGTTTTGTTCCGCAACGGCAACGTGGAGGCGTTCGCGAGGGCGGCCACCCACTCGCGGCCCATCCAGACGGACAACTGGCGCTGCTGGTAGGGGGCGAAGTCGTCAATGCTGTCGAAACGGCCCGTCTCGGGATTCGTGCCGGAGCTCGGGTGGAGGTCGCTGACGGAAAGCTGGCGCCTGAGGACCTTGCCGCTGCCGTCCGCCGGGGCCGATTGCATCCGGGTGCGGTGCCGTTGGGCCTGAGCTTTGGCGTCCGACCCATGCGCATCGGCCAGCTCTGCCTGGACCGAATAGGTCAGCGGGGTGAGCGTGGTCCCGCGGAAGTCCTTTCTAGACACCCGCAGCGATTCGGGGCTCGCGTCGAACAGTCCAGGTCCTACCTTGGTCATGCCGAATTCCGGTAACCAATCCTCGGCAAGTCCAGCCGTCAGTTGCGGGAACAGCACATGCCGCCGCGGCGAAGCTCGAGGGGTGCGAAGCGGAGTGCGCGCCCACTCCGGGAAGAGCCGAAGCTGTCGATTTGTTGCTGTAAGCACCGGCGTGATAGACGACACTCTCTCGGTGACGGCACGCGGACGACCATGAGCTGGGAGCTCCTGCAAGACTCACGACTTGTGTCGGTACTCATCGCGACCGCTGATGTCGCGGTGGTGGCCTATCTCATCTACCGCGTCCTGTTGCTCATCCGGGGCACCAGGGCGCAGCAGATCTTGGTGGGCTTGGGCCTGGTTGCTGTGGCGTTTTTCGTCTCGAAGCTCTTCGGCCTCAAGACCGTGAGCTGGATCCTCGACAACTTCATCAGCTCTTTCTTGCTCATCGTCATCGTCGTCTTCCAGCACGACATTCGGCGTGGTCTTTCCCGCGTCGGACGCCGCCCGTTCAGCAACATCGCGTACGGACAAGGCGCATTCATCGTCGATGAGCTCACGCGGGCCGCAGAGGCGATGGCGAAGGACCGTGTTGGCGCGATCTTGCTCGTCGAGCGCGAGGCTGACCTGTCTGAGCTCGCCGAGACCGGCATCCGTGTCGACGGCCGCATTTCGACCGCCTTGCTCATGCAAATCTTCACTCCGCCCGGCCCACTTCACGACGGCGCCTTGATCATTCAGCAGGGACGCGTGTCCGCGGCGGCGGTGTTCTTGCCGCTGACCTCGAACCCCAAGCTCGATCAGCGGCTGGGCACGAGGCACCGGGCCGCGCTCGGAGTCACAGAAGAGATCGATGCAGTGGCAATCGTCGTCAGCGAGGAGCGCGGTCAGATCTCCATCGCCGAGGGCGGCACCCTTACCCGCGACCTCGACGGCGTGATGCTGCGCAAGGTTCTGCAGCGCTACTTCGGACCTCGTCCCACGAAGGCCAAGCGTGAGCCGTCCCCGCAAGGCGCGCCGGCATGAATCCACGCTTCGAGTGGCTCACGCGCGACTATCCGCTCAAGGCGTTCTCGCTTGCTCTGGCGCTCGCGCTCTACTTCTTTGTCAGCGTCGAAAACGATCGCTCAGTCGATGTCGACTTTCCCATCGAATATCGCACCGCTGACGACATTGAGCTCATCGGCGAGTATCCGACGACCATCAACGTCACCATCGCGGGGCCTTGGGCGAGCGTTCGCTCTTACGATCCGGAGAAGCTCGCTCCTGTCCGCATCGACCTGCGTGATGCGGGGCCCGGCCCTGTGCGGCGCAAGCTCGATATAAGCGATGTCAACGCGCCGGGCGGCATGACCGTCGTCGCCATGACGCCGACACAGGTCGACGTCACCCTCGACCGCAAAGTAGAGAAGCAGTTGCCGGTCACCGTCGATCTTGGGCTCGACAGACCCGCCTACGGTTTCGAAGTCGTGGGTTCGACGACCAACCCCGAAAGGGTGCGGGTCATTGGGCCGACAACGGTGATGCAGACCCTCGACACCGTCTACACCCGACCATTGAATATCGCCGGCCGCGAAGAGGGTTTCAGCGAGGAGATCGAGCTGCGCCCACTGCCAACGCCGTTGCGCCTACGCGACAAGGTCGTCGCGGTCGATGTCGACATTCGTGAAGAAACGGCGACGCGCGTCCTCACTGCCAGTGTTAAATGCCGCGACCTGCCACCGGGGACCGAGCTCGTGCTCGAGCCCGAGGTCATCAAGGTCGAAGTAAGGGGGCCGCGTCGGTTGGTCGATGGCTTTGACAAACAGAGCCTCGTTGCTTACCTCGACATCGCGAGCGAGCTCGACGATGGCGTGCGCGATTTCGAGAAGAACGTCACCGTCGAGGGACTTCCCGATCGCATCGGGCTAGCCGGGAGCTTACCTTCGGTGCGTGTCAAGGTGACGAAATTCGCGAACCGGCGCAGAGGCAAGGGATGAAGAGCGAGGCGAAGAGCGCGAGCGGAGGGGCGACGGAGCGACGCCTGTTCGGCACCGACGGCGTGCGTGGTGTGGCCAATCAGTTCCCCATGACCTGCGAGATCGCGCTGGCGCTTGGCCGTGCCGTCGCGCACCAGTCCAAGCACGGCACCCACCGCCACCGCATCCTCATCGGCAAAGACACACGTCTGTCCGGGTACATGCTCGAGATGGCGTTCGCGAGCGGCGTCTGCTCGATGGGTGCCGACGCCTTGCTCATTGGCCCTTTGCCGACCCCCGCGGTTGCATTTTTGACGCGCGACATGCGCTGCGATGCCGGCGTGATGATCAGCGCCAGTCACAATCCCTTCGAGGACAATGGCATCAAAATCTTCGCCCGCGACGGCTTTAAGCTCCCCGACGCGAGCGAAGCCGAGCTCGAGCGCCTCCTCGACGACGAACGCCTCGGCAAGGTGCGTCCAACCAAGAGCGCGGTTGGCAAAGCGTTCCGTATCGATGACGCGCAAGGCCGCTATATCGGATTCTTGAAGAGTGCTTTTCCAACAGAGCTCGACCTCGACGGCATGAAGATCGTGGTCGACTGCGCGAACGGAGCCGCTTACCACGTCGCGCCGAAGGTTTTCGAGGAGCTCGGCGCTACTGTGATCCGTCTGGGCGTCTCCCCAGACGGACGCAACATCAACCGCAAGTGCGGGGCGTTGCACCCCGAGGGGGTCCAAGCAGCGGTCAAGAAAGCCAAGGCCGACCTCGGAATCGCGCTCGATGGCGACGCCGACCGGCTCATCGTTGTCGACGACCGTGGCGAGGTAGTCGACGGTGACCACCTATTGGCCATCGGTTCGCGCGACATGCTGCGAGACGGATCGCTCAAGAAGAAGACGGTGGTCGCGACCGTCATGTCGAACCTCGCTCTCGACCGTAAGGTGGAAGAGTGGGGCGGGAAGGTCGTGCGCACCGCCGTGGGTGATCGCTACGTCGTCGACGCCATGCGTAAGCACGGCTACGTCTTCGGCGGCGAGCAGTCGGGTCACATGGTCTACCTCGGCCACTCGACGACCGGCGACGGTATGCTGGCTGCGTTGAAGTTGTTGGCCGTCATGCGTCGCGAGAAGCAGACGGTCAGCAGCCTGCGTGAGTTGCTGCCGCTCTACCCGCAGTCCCTCGTCAACGTGAAGGTTCGCGAGAAGAAGCCCTTGGCCGATCTGCCGTCCGTGCAAAAACGAATCGTCGACGTCGAGAAGCGATTGGGTCGCGATGGTCGTGTCGTCGTGCGTTTCAGCGGAACCGAAGCCAAGGCTCGCGTCCTCGTGGAAGGGCCGGTGGCGAAAGACGTTGCCAAGTGGGCGAACGAGATCGCGAACGAAATCACCAGCGCGTTGGGTTAGCGCCGCGTCCAATTGCGGCCGTTTGGGAGTCAAGGTGCATAGGAAGCTCGGTCTGAATATCGATCACATCGCCACGATCCGGCAGGCGCGGCGTACCAAGTACCCTGACCCGGTCGCCGCTGCGGCGATCGCCGAGGCGGCTGGCGCCGACCAGATCACCGTCCACTTGCGCGAAGATCGCCGCCACATCCAGGAACGCGACGTTCGCATTTTGCGCGAGACCGTGCAGACGACGCTCAACCTCGAGATGGGCGCGACGCAGGAGATGCTCAAGATCGCGCTCGACGTGAAGCCCGACATCGTGACCCTGGTGCCCGAGCGCCGCGAAGAGCTCACTACCGAGGGCGGTCTCGACGTCAACCACCACCGCGATCACCTGAAGAAATACGTGCAATCTCTGCGAGACGCGGACCTCAAGGTGAGCCTGTTCATCGACCCTGATCTCGACATGTTGCGAGCCGCGCACAGACTCGACGCGCCGTCGGTCGAGCTGCACACGGGGAAATACGCCGACGCTCGGGACGAAATTTCACGCAGGAACGAGCTGCGCCGTATCGCTGATGCCGCGCGTGCAGCGGCCAAGCTCGGCATGCGTGTCGCCGCAGGACACGGGTTGCACTATACCAATGTGCAAGAGCTCGTGTTGGTCGAAGAGATCGAGGAGTTCAACATCGGTCACGCCATCGTGGCGCGTGCCATGCTCGTCGGCATGGATCGCGCGGTGCGCGACATGGTCGACGCGCTCCGAGCTCCCGCCAAATAGAGAGAGATTCATGCGCTACGCCGTGAGTGCCCTGGAGATGGCGGAGCTCGAGCGCCAGACCGCCGAGGATCTGGGGTTGCAGCCGCGCATCATGATGGAGCTGGCCGGAAGCGCTGTCGCCAATGCCGTGCAGAGGCGCCCTCGTGTCGATGGGCGCGTCATCGTTGCTTGCGGTCCAGGAAACAACGGTGGCGACGGTTTCGTTGCGGCCCGGGCGCTTGCCAACCGCGGGTTCAATGTCGAGGTGTACGTCTTCGCGGAGCGAGTGCGTCTCAAGGGTGATGCCAAGAATGCTTTCGCTGCCCTCGAGAAGCTGGGCGGCGTGCCGCTACACTTCGTAGAGGATGCGCGCGCCCTTTACGACTTCGCGGCGGCTGTGCGAGGGGCGGGTCTACTCGTCGATGCACTGCTCGGGACGGGAGCCAAAGGTGAAGTGCGTGGCCAGGTCGCCGACGCCATCGATGTGACGAACGAGAGCGGTGTATCCGTTTTGGCGGTCGATATTCCATCGGGTGTCGACGCCGATACCGGCGCGGTGTTGGCGCGTGCCGTGCGGGCCGAGAGCACCGTGACCTTCGGCTTCGCCAAGCGCGGGCACTACCTGCATCCGGGGGCCGAGTACGCTGGCAAACTCGAGGTCGCCGACATCGGTGTTCCCACCGCGTTCGCGGAGAGGCTCGGCATTGTCGGTCGGGTCATCGAACGTGCGGACGGTCCGTCGCTCATCCGCCCGCGTGACGGCAGCGCGCACAAAGGGACGTTCGGCCGTGTCGTCGCGGTGGCGGGCTCTCCAAACATGCCGGGCGCTGCTCTGTTGGCACTCGCAGGCGCTCTGCGAGCGGGCGCCGGCAACGTGACCTGGGCAGCCGATGAGGAGTCGTTGCGCCACGCCCATGCTCTCGCGCCCGAGGTTATGCTGCGTCTTCGTGGCGACGCCTCCATTGAGGCGTGGGCGGAAACCATTCTCGCCCGCGCGAACAGTCTCGTGGTTGGACCTGGCCTCGGCGAAGGCCCGGACGCCGCCGCGCTCGTCAACACGCTGATCGCGCATTCCAAGGTGCCGATTTGTCTCGACGCCGACGGTCTCAACATCCTCGCCAAGTCACCAACGACCTGGGAGCGCGTTGGCGCACCACTCGTTTTGACCCCGCATCCCAAGGAGATGGCTCGACTCGTCGGCGTCACGCTCGATGATGTCCAACGCGACCGTGTCGCCATGGCTCTGCAACTCTCGGTTGCCCGACAGTGCACGGTGGTCTTGAAAGGTGCCGGAACCGTCATCGCTGACAGTGATGGTGCCGTTACCATCGTCTCCGCCGGGAACCCAGGTATGGCCGTGGGTGGGAGTGGCGACGTGCTCGCCGGTATTGTCGGCGCTCTGCTCGCCAACGGACTCGCACCCGCCGAAGCCGCTCAGGCGGGCACCCTCTTGCATGCGTCCGCTGGCGACGTCGCGGCGGAGCGCCACGGTCAAGCGGGCTTAAGCCCCTCGGACATCGTCGATGCCATGGGTGAGGTGTTGTCGCAGTGGAAGAGATAGTCCCGCTCGCGTCCCTTGCGGCGACGCGCAAGCTCGGCAAGCGCCTGGCGCAGGGCTTGAAGCCCGGAGACGTGTTGGCGCTCGTCGGTGATCTCGGCGCCGGCAAGACGACGCTCGTCCAAGCTATTGCTCGCGCGCTCGAGGTCGACGAGCCAAGCGACGTTGTCAGCCCGACCTACACCCTGGTGAACGAGCATGCGGGCGCTCGAGGCGTGTTGGTCCACATCGACCTCTATCGCTTGACCGATGCCGAGAACGCGGTCGCGCTTGGTATCGCCGAACAGCTCCACCGCCGCGATGCCATTGTGCTCGTCGAGTGGGCCGACCGCTTCAGCGAACTCATTCCCGCGCAGGCGACGTGGGTCGAGCTGCATTTCGGCAGAAGCGGACAGCGAACCGCAACGCTACGTCGCGGTCCGCCTTCTTTATTCGGTTGATACGCTCGTCCGTAGAATGGTGCGTCACTCGAGAAGCCGGACTCACTTGGCACGCGTCACGCGGCGGCTTCGTCTGAAGGCGCTAGGTGTCAGTCATCGACACCCGGTCCCGCCTCTACGGGCTCCGCGTGCCGTGCGTCGCGCAGCAGCTCGACGAGACGCTCGACGGCTGGCGAAGTGCCGTCGGCGATAAGGGCGTCGTGCTGACGCCATACCTGGGGAACGACCGCATCGTAGGCAATGCGCATGGCTTCGGCGGGCTCGCGCGATACGAGCTCCAGGCGCAACCGTTCACGAAGCTTCGCCGCCTGCACGTCTTGCGCGAGCCCCCGCGCGAAGTTCCGGATTCGCAGCTGTTCGGGTAGCTCGCCGCGATCGAGGTAGGCCGCGATGGCGGCTTGGTCGGCGGGTTGCAGGCTGTGCAAGTTGCGCGTGTTCCCTTCTCGCCCGGTTGGGTCACGAGCTACGATATTGGCGATGGACACGCCTGGGAGCTCAGTCGCGTATAGTCCTTCAAACATCGCGCTCGAGCCACTCAGATCGAGGAAGGCCCCAAAGCCCAGCAACCGAACGATAGGCTCAATGACGCCGCGACCGGGGAGCCATGACGGCTCGTGCCATCCGCCGTCCAGGGTGGTGTCGAACATGTGAAGACGGGCACCAGGAAATCCAGCCCGTGATGAGCCCTCGTTTTCGAGTTGATTCAACGCGAGCCGACCGACGATGCCGCCCACGCTATGAGCAACGAGCTCGAGCTGCTCCTCGCGAAAACGACTCGTCGTCCAGATGTGGCGTAGCTCGCGCGCGAGATGTGCGGCGCTAACCTTCATCGAGTCGAAGTCTTGATATTGATAGACGAAGACCTGCCGGCCCGCGTCAGTGAGTTTGTCAGCAAGAGCGGTCAGGGAAGAACCCGAACCATTGATGCCGTGAACCAACACAACTGGGCGTCGCTCCGGGTCGAACTGCCGGTAGGCAACCAGACGCGGGCCGCCGGCACGCAGAACTGCTTGTTCGGTCGCCTCGTTGAGCGTGGCGGTGACCAGCACAGGCCGATGCGGACGAGGCTGGAAGGCGGCGTCGAGCGGCTTGTGCACAGCCGGGTTCAACCCATGGGCAGCTCGCGGGCCTCGCTGCTCCGCGGCAGGCTCGATCTCGTGGCGGGATGGTGGCTCTGGGACCGACCAAAGCTTAACCTCATTGCTAGGCGGTTCGGTCGGACCGATACGTGATGAGCTCATGCTACGTTCAAGAGCGTACACGCCGCCATCACCCGGGGCTAGGTCGCGCTGTCAGCCTGCGGGCAGGGCCGATTGCTCCGCCAGCCTGACCTCGACAGACTCCTCGGAGCACCAACCGGGCACCGCCTCTATCGGCGACCGAGTTGCCCGCGTTCGCCGCCGCGATGCCGAGCGTGCTATGTCGGCCAAAACGGAGAGCGAACCGCAACGCTTCGTCGCGGTCCGCCCTCGCTACCGTAGACCATGCTTCAACGACTCAAGCGCGCGCACCGCCGACGGCGACCTGGCGCGCCTGGCGATTCGCGTCGTTGCGAAGCGCGCCGTTTTGCCGAGTCACCTCGTTGTCGCGGTTGACGTCCTGGATGCGATCCATGACGCGATCGAGCTGGGTGCGCGCTAGCGCCCGTAGCTGCTGATCGTTGCCGACTTCGCGGTCCAGCTGACGCTGAAAATTCAAACCTTGTGCCCCGTCATTGAGCGGAGTGATGCGGTCGTTGGTCCGCGTAATGTCGCCGTTGCGCTGGAACTGGCCATCGAGCTGCGTCGTGCCGTCGTTGTTCTGCTGGACCGCCATCTTCACCTTCAGCGCGTCCACCTGGAACTCCGCAAGGAGCTTGATTTCCGTCTCGTCGGCGTTGCCGTCGTCGTTGGCATCAATCCACACCTTCACGCCGTCGAGCTCGGCCCCGCTCACGACACCATCACCGTTCGCGTCGAGCTCCTCGAGGCTCTCGAACCCGGCGAGTGCTTGGTTAGCCTGGCCCAAGATGTGCTCTTGGTCGATACGACGGCGCGCCGCTGCAGCGGCAGAGACCTCGCCATCGGTGTCGTTGACGATCCAGGCGTTGTTTTCGAGAGCGAGTAACGCAGCGAGCTGGTCGGCGGTCGGGTCGAGTCCGTCGCCGTCGCCCGGCTGCACGGGACCAACCGGATTGTCATTCTTGAGCTCGAGGCCCGCTTCGGTCAGCGACTTCTGGAGCGTGACGAGAGCGAGCTCGCTGATCTTGCCCAGATTCGCGGCGTCGACGTCACGAGCGAAGTCGCCACCGGCGTCGTAGAGCTTGCCCAGCGTCTCGCCGTCGTACCACTTACCGTCGTTGCCCATGACGTAGATCTGGCCCTCGCCGTTGGCGCTGTCGTAGGCGAGTCCGCCATCGCCGACAGTTCCGGCGCCTCCGTTCTTGACGTCCATGGTACCGAGAGAGTCACCATACTGAATCTTCAGCGTCTCTGAGAGAGTGATGCCCTTCTGTTGCTCGAAGGTGTCGCAGAAGATCTTGGTGCCGTCAGGCAAAACGAAGGTGCCGTCTTGGTCGAAGTGCCAATCGATGCTGCCGTCGTTGTTTTCGTCGACGTGGGGGTCACCAAAGATGCGCGTCTCGAGGCCGCTCGGATCTTTGATGCGCCATTGGTAGTTGCCATCGTTGTAGATGGTGTAGCCGCCGGGCGTGGTGATGGAGCCGTCCGAGTTCGCGGTCAGCGAGCCCGGCGGCAACGAGGGCGGGCTTGGTGGGGGTGATTCGACCCCTTGCGACAATACGTCTTGCGCGCCTGAAAGCTCGACTTGTGTCGTGTCAACGAGGTCGCCGATGGCATTCGCGTTGCCATTGGTGTTCGCGCCCGTCGCAATGCCCTGGTCTGCAAGACGCTCGACGCCGCGTTCGCGGACATCGCGAAGCTCGAACTGATCGCGCATCTGCTCGGCGCGAAGAATGTTGCGGTTAGCGTTGACGTTTTCGAGCGGCGCGCGCAACACGCGCTCACGACTCTCTGCTCCGTTGATCGTGTTGATGCTCATGGCGGCTTCTCCTACCTGCATGGTGGTCAGGTAGACGTACATACCCACCCCGTCTCACAGGGGGCTGTTCATGGATGGGGGTGTGTTCTTTTGTTGCTACTTTTTCTCGAGAACGCGCGACTGGACCTCTCCGCCACCGGCTGTAGGTCCTCGTTCTGCTTGAGAGAAGCGCCATCGACCGTCGCCGCTTGACACACGTGGGGTAGGGCACCCATCGTGCCGCGAATTTTCGAGGAACCGTCCCGCGACGGACGCGGGACTTCGAGCGGCAATGCCGCAGAGACGCCCTCCGGGGCTTGAGCGAAGCGAGGACCTCATGATCAACGCCGTCAGCACCATTGCGACACCCGTGAACGAGCCTGTCCTCTCCTATGCGCCCGGCTCCGCGGAGCGCCGCTCCATCAAGGAAGCCCTGACCGCCATGGCGGGCGAGCACACCGAGGTGCCGAACACCATCGCAGGGGAAAGGGTGCGCACCCAGAAAACCCAGCCCATCACCATGCCACATGCGCACGAGAAGCAACTCGGAACCCTGCACATGGCCGACGGCGCGCTAGTCAACCGCGCCATCGATGCGGCGATGAAGGCGAAAAGAGACTGGGCGGCCGCATCATTCGACGATCGCGCGGCCGTCTTCCTCAAGGCGGCGGACCTCCTCGCCGGTCGCTATCGCGCACGCGCGAACGCGGCGACCATGCTCGGTCAGAGCAAGACGGTCCACCAGGCAGAGATTGACGCTGCCTGCGAGCTCATCGACTTCTGGCGATTCAACGTCTCGTTCGCCCGTCGCTTGCTCGAGGAGCAGCCGCTATCGCCTCCCGGCAGCTGGAATCGCCTTGATTGGCGCCCACTCGATGGCTTCGTCGCCGCCATCACGCCCTTCAACTTCAGCTCTATCGGCGGCAACTTGCCAACGGCGCCGGCCCTCATGGGTAACACCGTCGTCTGGAAGGCTGCCACCACCGCAGCGCTCTCGGCGCAGGTCATGCTCGAGATCCTCGAAGCGGCGGGCCTACCCCCGGGCGTCATCAACCTCGTGAACGCGCCCGGCGCTCAGTTCGGCGAGGCCATCTTGAAGCACCCCGAGCTCGCAGGCGTCCACTTCACTGGCTCGACCGGCACATTCAATTCGATCTGGCAGTCGGTTGCCAACAACATGGCGAGCTATCGCGCCTATCCTCGTCTCGTCGGCGAGACCGGGGGCAAGGACTTCATCTTGGCGCATGCATCGGCGGATGCGCAGGCGCTGGCCGTCGCTATGGTGCGCGGCGCCTTCGAGTATCAGGGTCAGAAGTGTTCGGCCGCCTCGCGCGCCTACGTGCCGAGGAGCCTCTGGCCCGAGGTTTCGCAGCGCGTCGAGGCCGAGGTGAACGCGATCAAGATGGGAGACATCGCGGACTTCCGGAACTTCATGGGCGCGGTCATCGACAAGAAGAGCTTCGAGAACATCCGTGGCTACATCGAGGCCGGAAAACGTGATGGCGCAAAGGTCTGGCTGGGTGGTGACTGCAATAGCGAGGTGGGGTGGTTCGTGCGGCCGACGGTCGTGGTCGCGGACGACCCCAAGCACAAGCTCATGCGCGAAGAGATCTTCGGACCGGTTCTAACCGTCTACGTCTATGATGACGCGAAGCTCGAGGAGACCGTGAAGCTCGTCGACGAGGGTTCTCCGTACGCCTTGACGGGCGCTATCTTCGCGCAAGACCGAGGGGTCGTCGCGCACCTGACTGACGCGTTGCGCTTTGCCGCCGGGAATTTCTACGTCAACGACAAGCCGACGGGCGCGGTGGTTGGGCAGCAGCCGTTCGGCGGTAGCCGCGCATCGGGCACCAACGACAAGGCGGGAAGTTTCTTGAACCTGGTGCGCTGGACGAGCGCGCGGGCGATCAAGGAGACGTACGATCCGCCGAGGACGGTGGCGTATCCGTTTATGGGTGAGGCCTAAAGGCTTGATGTCCGACATCCGACATCTGGTCACCGATAGCCGACATCCGACATCCGACATCCGACATCCGACATCCGACATCCGATGTCCGATAGCCGATAGCCGATAGCCGACATCCGATGTCCGAAAGCCAACAGCCGGTCTTCAATGGCCGGTCGCTGATAGCGGATGCGCGATCTCCGAGCGACGACTACCGATCGCCGAGCAGGTTGCGCAGCCTGTCGTTTACCACCGGCCACTCCGCCGCGACGATGCTGTAGACGCACGTGTCACGCAGGCTTCCGTCTGGCATGAACATATGATTGCGCAAGATCCCGTCGTGCTTTGCGCCCAGACGCTCGATGGCCCTGCGGCTCTGCGCGTTGGCGATGTGAGTGCGAAACTCGACCGCGATGCAGGCGAGCGTGTCGAACGCGTGCGCGAGCAACAGCAGTTTGCACGCGGTATTGACAGCTGTGCGCTGCACCGAGAGTCGGTACCAAGTGGCGCCGATTTCGACGCGTCGGTTCTGGGAGTCGATGTTCAAGTAGGTCGTCATCCCGACGGCCTGACAGGTCGCGGGGTCGATGACCGCGAAGGGCAGCATCACGCCCTGGGATTGTAGCGCGAGGCGTCGTTCGATCTCTGTGCGCATTCGCTCGGGCGACGGGATGACGGTGTACCAAAGCTTCCAGAGCTCCCCGTCACGTACCGCCTCAGCCAGCCCGTCGTGGTGGGTCTGCGATAGCGGCTCGAGCATGACTTCGGGACGCCGCAGCGTGATGGGGGCGAGCCAGGTCACTTCGTAGACCCCATTACCGGAAGCGTTTCGCGTTGTGAAAATTTCGGCCGCCCGCCTCTTTTTTTCTCTCGATTTTTCCGCGTCCTACGATCGCGGAGCATGTCTAGCGTCATTCGCCTCGCAGAAGCCCAGCCCGTCAAAGCCCGACCTTTTCTGAAGTGGGCCGGCGGCAAATCGAAGCTCGTCGAGACAATCTTGACGCGCTTTCCTCACAACTTCGGCACCTACTTCGAGCCGTTCTTGGGAGGAGGCGCCGTCTTCTTCGGCTTGACCCCGGAGCGGGCGGTGCTCGCCGATATGAACCTCGAGCTCGTAACGGCCTACACCGCGTTGCGCGACGAGCTGCCGCGGGTGCTGGCGGCGCTTCGACGTCACCGCGCCGAGCGCGAGCACTTCTACGCGGTGCGCGCTCAGGACGCCTCGGGCATGTCGACGACCGCCCGGGCCGCGCGCATGATCTTCCTGAATCGTACCTGCTATAACGGACTGTACCGCGTCAACCGCTCGGGCGCCTTCAACGTGCCGTTCGGCAAGTACGACAACCCCACCATCTGTGACGAAGAGAACCTGCGCGCCGTATCGCACGTGCTGCAAGACGCGGTCATCGAGCATTCGGACGTCTTCTCGACGGTCAAGAGGGCGCGTGCCGGCGACCTCGTTTACTTCGACCCGCCGTACGACCCAGCCTCCAAGACAGCCTCGTTTGTGTCGTACACGGACCGCGGCTTTACCTCCGACGATCAGGAGCGCTTGGCCTTGACCTTCCGTGACCTCGCAGAGCGCGGCGTCCACGCCGTACTCTCGAACTCGGACACCCCCTTCATCCGCAAGCTGTACAAGGGCTTCCGCGTCGACACGGTCCACGTCCGGCGCGCCATCAACAGCCGTGCCGACCGCCGTGGACCCGTCGCGGAGGTTCTGGTTTCGACGACCTGACCCCACCTTCATCGCCATGAAGACACTCGAGGAGTTTGCGCAGGCCGCGTTCGCGGCGCTCGGTGAAGAGCGCAATGCCGACGCCGTGAGCATTCTCGAGGCTGCGGTCAAGGCGTTCCCCGAGCGCCCGAAGATTCACTACTACCTTGGTGTTGCACGGGCGCGCCTCGGTGAGCACCAGGAGGCCAAGGCCGCATTCGAGAGGGCCTTGGCTTTGTTCCGTGATGCGCGTGACGAAGCATGGGCGAACACGATGGTGCAGCTGGGCTGCTTGTTGCACGACATGCGCGAAACGGCGGCCGCACTCGATTGTTTCGAGGGTGTTCTCGCTCACGACCCGGGCAATAGGGACGCGCTCTACAACGCCGGCAGTATTTGCCAGTCTCGCGGTCACTGGGCCGCAGCACGCTCCTACTACCTTCGCTGCGTGACGCACAGCCCAGATGACGGGGAGGTCCGCTATCAGATTGCAGCGACCTGGCTCGAGGAGGGTAAACCCAGTGAGGCACTCCCAATTTTCGAAGCCTTGGCGAAAAACTCCCCGACGGACGATCATCTGCAAGAAGCCTTCGAGCATTGCCTGCGACGACTCGGCCGCGAAGAAGAGGCCGAGCGCCATCGTCTCTACCGCATGAAACTCGCGGTCCCCTGAGCGCCGAAGCGCCGCGCGGACGAAGCCCTAGCGCGTGACCTCCGGTGTGCCGTCGGACGGATGTGGCCTGCGACGCGGGATCCGCTAACGCGGAGAACCGGCAACGCGCGAAAACCGAGGGGTCGGGTCACGGCGGTTCGGCAGGTGCCAGTGACCCAGAGTATCGTCATTCGCCCGCGTCGGTGTCTCCCGGAGCCACGCGGCCGAACGCTAGGCTATGGCGTCGTTCTTGCTCTTTCATGGTGCATGACGCGGACGCTACGTTTGTCGGTCGGTTTGTGTGTCGGCGTGTGTGTGCTGGGCGCTGGTGGGTGTGGACCCGTTGCCAATGGCGATGAGGAGGCTCGTGCTGCGGAGGAGGCCGCCGAGCGGCAATCGCTCATCGAGGCGCTCGACCGCGGTGAGCCTCAAGATGTCATCGTCGTCATGCGCGAAGACCGGCACGTCCGACGTACGACCGCGTTCGCGGATGCTGGCGAGGGTGAGCAATTATTCGTCGGCGAGCACCTTCCCATCGCGGCCGTGCGCTTACGTGACAGGGCGGGGCTTACGCGCCTCGAGCGCATGAGCGCAGTCGAGCACGTCGAGCCGATGCGCTTCTACACGACGATGTCGAGCGCCCCTCTCGAGCTCATCGGGCAGCCCGTCGCCGAGGCTCGTGGCGCGACCGGTGACGGGGTCACGGTGGCCATCGTTGATACCGGGCTCGACTACACCCACCCGGACTTCGGCGCGTGCGAGTCGGCCGGTGCGCCTGGCTGCTCGGTTGTGCTCGTTCGAGACTTCGCCACGAGCGATGGCCAGCTAGATGACGGCAACAGGCACGGCACCAACGTTAGCGCGATCGTTCATGCGGTCGCTCCGAGCGCCAGGCTCATTGGGCTCGACGTCTTCGCGGGCCCGACTGCATCCTCGTTGACCATTATCAGCGCTATCGATTGGCTCATCGCCAACCGCGCCGCCTACAACATCGTGACGGCAAACTTCAGCCTAGGCTACGGCGGCTTCATGGCTCCATGCCCAGCCGACGCTCTGGCGGTCGCGATGCAGCGCCTGCGCGATGCCGGAGTGTTGCCGGTCGTGGCCTCCGGCAACTCGGGCTACGCGAACGCCATCAGCTCGCCCGCCTGCGCGCCAGCCGCGGTCTCGGTGGGTGCTGTCGACAATAGCGGGTCCGTCGCGAGCTTCTCGAATTCTGCGTCGTTTCTCTCTGTCCTCGCGCCCGGCGTTGGTATCGCGGGAGGCGGCGTCGTGATGAGTGGCACGTCGCAGGCGACGCCGCACGTTGCCGGATCGCTCGCTGCGCTTCGCGGGCTTTACGCTTCCGAGACACCAACCGAGACGGTGCGCAGGATGAGCGTGACCGGGGTCGCGACGACCGACGCGCGCAATCGTCGGGTTTTCAGACGCCTGAACTTCGGTGCTGCCGCTTCGGCGGGTGATATCGTGCCGCCGAGCGGCAGCTTCGCGTTCGGGCAGCAGCTCACCAAGAGCCGTATCGTCCCTTACAGCATCAGCGCCACGGACCCGAGCGGTGTCGCAAGCATGTGCATGAACACCGGCACGACATGCACGACGTTCACGACCTTCACGGCGACAGGCTCGCTAACCTTTCCCGCAGGAGACGGAGTCAAGACGGTGCGCTTGTGGTTGCGGGACGGCGTGGGCAACACGACGGCCTCGCCGCTCACAGCGAGCGTTACCATCGACGCGACGCCGCCGAGCGTCGGCACGCTCATGGCGGTGGGTTCGGTGGCCGAGGTTGCCCTGACATGGAACGGCGCGACCGACCCGACGAGCGGCATAGCGCGCTATCGTGTGGTGTTTGCGAATGGCGCCATCGCACCCGCGAGCTGCTTTGCCGGGACGCTGCTCGCCGAGACCACGGCCAAGACCTACGTGCATGCTGGACTTACCAACGGCCAGCGGTACGGCTATCGTGTTTGCGCGGTCGACAGGGCCGAGAACGTGTCTGCGGGTGCTACTGCCACCGCGATGCCAGTCCCCGAGACGGTCCCACCTTCTGGCACCGTGCTGCTCGCTGAAGGCGCCGTGTGGAGCAAGACCGCAACCGTTGTCGCGCGGCTCACCGCATCTGACGCTTCGGGCGTCGCCTCCATGTGTCTATCGGGCACCACGACCTGCTCCAACTGGACCGCGTTCAATGGGACCGCGACCGTGCCGGTGAACTTCGCGCAGGGAAGTGGTTCGCGCGTGCTCTACGCCTGGTTTCGCGACATCTACGGCAACACTACGCCTTCGCCCGCGAGCGATACCATCTTGGTCGACACGCAGGCACCGCCTTCGCCTTCGGTCGCGGTGGTTAGGGGCAGCAAGACAGTCTCGTTGAGTTGGACCGCTGTAGCGGACGTGCCAGGAGGAAGCGGACTGGCGGGCTACCGCGTCACCACGTTGCTCGGGGGGATTCCCGCTTCGTGCGAGGGCGGCACCCAGTTCACGACGACGGCGCAGCGCAGCCTCGTCGTGCCGACAACCACGAGGGTCGGCTGGCGCGTCTGCGCCTTCGACGTGCTCGGGAACCCATCGACGGGAACATACGGCACGACGATTCCGCTGCCCTAAAGCCTGCCGTTGACCACCTCATCGCCGCAGCTCCATGGGCGAAAGAGCGGATGCCCTCGACTGCTTCGAGCGCGTTGCTACAAAGTCGGCGAGGTCGAGCCCGTCTGGTGCGATGTCGACGCCGGCGAGCAGGCCGCCCGGGAAGGGCAGACCACTCAACCCCGTGAGGGGCGTCAGGGTGATCTCGGTCTCCACGAGAAGCGCGTCGTTGGGCACCGACGATCTGAACGTCGCCACGAGCGTCGGAATGGCCGCTGCCGTGAAGAATCCGTCCGTCTCGCCTTCTCGATCGTCATCCGTTCGCGAAGAGGGTGGAGAGCTCGACATCCACCGCCACAAGCGGCTGCATCGCGGGCTCGGCGACAAGCAGGCCAACGTTCATGACCGCAACCTTCACGGGCCGAGTAAGCAAACGGCGACGCGGGCCCGTTTCACGGGGCCCCGCGAACTATCTGAGCGCTACTCGCACGTGGTGACCGCGTTGATCCAAGCTTCGAGCACCTCGAGAGCGACCGTGTGCGGAATCTCCGTCGCGAGCGGTGGCATGCGATAGCGGCCATCGTCGGTAAATGCGCGCATATAGATCTGCGAATGTGTCGGGTCTCCGGGCTCAAGCAACGTGCTCGCTCCCGTGATCACGCCCTCCATGGCGCTGATACTGGGTTGCGCCTGGCAGATATTCATGTCCGCGAAGGCGGTGGCATAGCGTAGATCTGGCGGCGTAAACGTCGGACCGTCAGGACGGTGACAGATCGCGCAGTTCGCGTGCAGGTACGAGCGTGCCCTGTCTTCGACGCTGCGCGTGGTGTCCGTGAGCGCGGCAAGACTCGCCCATGGAGCGGGGTCACCGGTGGTGTCGACGAGCTCGATGTGTTCGAGCGTCGCCATCTGATTGGCGGTTTCGCCGCTCGCTGGGTACGTCAGGTCGTTGTTGAGCTGAGCGGTCTCGGGGCCCAACGCCACCTTGTCGATGGTGTTGTGACACTGGAAGCACTGCGAGCGCCCTGGGTAGTGCCAGAGTTGATCGTCGGGCGCGGTGCCCCAGGTCTTCTCGGCTCCAATCTCGGGCACGAGCGTCGCGTCGGTCTGCTCGTCGTTCCACGCGTAGGTGTAGGCCGCCCAGCGACTGTCCGCGACTTGCCTAATGAGGAAGCGCGTTTCGATCTTCTGGCCGAAGAGGCTAAACTCCTTCACCAAGACGCTGCCGGGCGGGAACTCGAAGTCGCCGCTCGCATCGAGCGTGATCTGGAGCGCGTCGGGCACCGTCATCCAGCGACGTTTGGTTGCGCCGTCGGACCATAGCTCGGCCACAGGCTTGTACGGGATGAGGTCGTCGACGGGCTCGCCGACGGTGGTGGTCCCCGCGTCGTCGGCGACTTGGAAGCAACCTGTCTCCGAGAGCAGATCAGGCGGTCCGCCCGATCCCCCGCTCGCGGGTGCCGCGCGCAGCATCCCGATCCAGCCGTTGCCCGTGCCGGGTGCTCCGAACAACATGACCGCGTAAACATTGCCGTCCTGATCGCGGCTAAACGAAGCGACTGGAACGCCCGTCTGGACGAGCTCGTAGTCGGCGACACAGCGACCGTGGACTCCAGGTGGACCCACGATGTCGGGGTCGTAGCCGTTGACGCCCGTGCCTGCGCCGTCAGGATCTTCGTACGGCAGCTCGTGGCTCTTGCAGACCAAGCCGGCGCCGCAGTCGGCCGAGCTATCGCACACCGTGCCCGACGCTTCTGAGATTGCGTCGACATTGCGGATGGCCCAGATACGCTGCGTCGAGTAGTCGCCGAAGAAGTAGCTGCCCGTGTACGCCGGCACACTCGTGCCGCGGTAGACGAGGCCGCCGCTGATGGCGCGTCCGTAGATGGTCGTGGGCAGACGAGCCGCCTCGGGCGTCGCGTTGCGGTTGTAAGACTCGGAGTGGCGCAACTCGAGCATCGGCCAGCGCACCGCGTTCGCGTACGCGGTACACGCAGGCACGACAGGCGCCATCCCGTCGTCGGGATACTCCGAGTTCGCGCCACCTCCCCAGCCGTTCGTGCAATGCGTTCCCTCGAAATAACCCCACCCGTAGTTCCCACCCGCCACGACGTTGCGGTTCACCTCTTCCCAGGTACCGTTGCCGACGTCCCCAAGCCAGATGCTGTTGTCAGCCGGGTCGAAGTTCCACTGCCAGGGGTTGCGAAAGCCACGCGCGTAGATGAGCGGTTGAACGACGCCTGCTTCGATGTTGTAGGTGGGGTTCGGGTCTTCGCCCGTGCCGTAAAATGGGTTGTCGGGCGGCGCGTCGACGGCGGTGTATTGCCAGCCCTCGTTGAAGCCGAGCAACGATGGGTCGATTTGTTTCGCCAGATCCGAGACGTCGATTCGCAGGAGCTTCCCGCGTAAGGTCGACAGGTGCTGGGCTTGTTTACCGCCGCAGTGCCCTTGTGGTCCGCCATCGCCGACAGCCCAATACAGATAGCCATCGACACCGAAGTGAGCGGCGTTTCCCGCGTGCAAGCCGTCCTCGTTGACGGTGTGGCTGCACGAGCGCAGGTAGCCGGGGTCTGCATCCGCAGGATCCGCCGTTTCGTTGTAGTTGATGGCGATGAGGACCTGTTCGCTTGCGCGCTCGAAGGTCAAGCCACCGTCGTCCGAGTAGAAGCGCGACAGGCGGACCTGGATGTGCGGATTGCCGCCACCTGACGGGAACTGATGGCAATAGACAACGTATGCCGCCCGCGAGGTCGCGAAGTCGCTCGGAAAGACCAGGCTCGCTGTCGAGCAGTCCCAACCGGTGAACTGCACGTCCGAGAGGTCGAGCGCCAGGAGCTTGTCAGTGGCCAACGCGGTCGGGTCGTTCGGGAACGAGTAGATGCGACCGCCGCGCTCGTTGACGTAGATGCGCGCGTTGTCGCCCGGACGTTGTGACATCGACACCGAGCCCGAGAAGCGGATGTTCGGAAAGCGATCTTCGAAACTGATGGTGTCGGTCACCGGCGGCGCGGTGAACGCGGTGCATGTCTGCTGTGACGGACGCTCGTCGAGACCGAAGACCGGCGGGGGGTCGTTGTCCACCGGCTCGCCGTCGCCGTCGCCGCTACTATCTCCAGCGTCCGTATCCCCGTCGCCATCACCATCACCATCACCATCGGTCGGGCGGTCGACGTCGGCGGGCCTCTGGTCGCTGTCGCCGTACGGGTCATCGATGATGTCGTCGTCTTCGTCACCGCAGGCGGTGAGCAGAGCGCATACGAAGAGGAGCGGCAGGGCAAGGTGAGAACGAATGGTGAAGAACAAGGCAAATCCCCCGAAAACACGAGGCTTGGAAGCTAGTCTGCGTCCGTCGAACGCAAACTAGCGACACGGCTCGCGTGTGTAGCGCCGGCGGCTGCCTGCTGGGAAGGTCCATTCGGGTGTCGGCAGGTCCCTACCGCGCTCAGGGGGACTGAACCAGGGCCCCTCAGAGCCACGCAAAACGTGAATCTGCTGCGCCGGCATGTAGCTCTGCACGAGCAAAAAACGCTGCTCGCCCTGAGGGTTCGCTACGACATCGGCGACCAGGACCGCGTGGCCGGGGGAGCCGCCGACGATGAACACGTCACCAGGCTCTATGGGGGCGCTATCGGCGACCGGGGTGAGGTCGCGGTGCAAAGACAGGGTGCCCGCCCAGGTGAAAACGGCGTCGAGGTAGGCGCGGAAGGCTTCGTGTCCGGCGTCTGGCCCGGCGCGGGTCGACCAGCCGAGTCGGTTACCTGACACGCTCGGTCGCTCCCCGCGCGCATAGCGCTCCCATGGCATCGCATCGCCGCTGGTCGCCGTGAAGCAAACCGGCAGCTTGCGTGCGTAGCGGTATTCGGCGAGCAAGCGCATCACTGCATCGGCGCACTGCTGCAGGTCGTGTGGACCGACGTCGATATCGACAACCGCCAGGTGTCCGCGCTGATAGCGCTTCACGCCGCCGTCGTGCAGCAGGATGTCTGGATTGCCGTCGAAGAGCGGCAGCCCGCGTAGGAAGGACCCCAGCGCCTCGGGCGAAAGCGCCGCCCTGGCAAAGCCCTTGGGCGGCTCGAAGCGTTTCTCGATGCTGTCTCCACCCCGCTGCACTGTTTGCCAAAGCGGAGCAGCGAGGATGGCTGTGGCGAGGAAACTAGCTGCGCAAGAGCACATCACAGTAGTAGCGTACCTTCTTTACGGCCGCTCCCAACTGATTGTGCTGGATGTTCTTGCGCAGTGAGAGCAGCACCTTGCGCTTGAACCGGTAGCCGTTGAGCGCGTTGCGTTTGGTTGTCTTGGCGCTCGTGCCCTCGAGTGCCGCGAAGATCTGGTCTTTGGGATAGCCCCAGGCCTCGAGGTGGGCTGGGTCCAAGCGATCGACCACGTCGCGGGCGAGATCGAGGACGTCGGGGCGCGCTCGTATGTCGGCGGCCCAGGTGTCGACAGAGCTCGCGACCGGCCGTTTGTGCTTCTCGACCGACATCGGGTCGCCGAAGCTCTTGGTGATGTGGGCGTGTTCGCCGTAGTCGATTGCGCCCGGCTCGTGCGGTAGCCCCAAGTGCTCGAAGATGCGCTTCGCGTGCGGCTCGGGGTCGGCGACTAGATCGTCGTAGCGGACATGCACGTAGGGAACAGGCGCGTCGACCAGGAACTTACCGATCCCCGCAACGTACGGTTCGACCACCGGGTTTTGTGCCTGTGCGGCCGCGTAGTCGCCGTCGAAGAACGAGTGCGCCTGCGAATGCCAGATGGCGAGCGGGTTGCGTGTGAGCACCACGTACTTCGCACGAGGGAAGAGCCTGGTGATGAAAGGCAGCACCAGAGCGTACCCCGGAGTCTTGTCCAAGAAATGGGTCTTGCCAGTCCGCTCAAGAAGACGCGCGTACAGCGTTGCCGGGTAGGCACGCAGGGCCTCGAGATAGTCCTCTTCTTTCCGCGGCAGCTCGTCGACGAGCTCGCGAAGCGCCTGCGCGCCGTTGACGTGGTCGTATTGCGCTTTCTCGACGATGTCGTAGAACCCCAGATACGCAAGCGGCGTCAAAAGGTGTGGCTCGGGATGGGTAAAGACCCGCGTGTGTGAACCCAGCACCCGCTGCAGCATGGTGGTACCGCTGCGGGGCGCGCCGACCAGGATGATCAGGTTTTCGTGCAGCATGGCGGCCATCGGGAAAGAGGCGCGGCATGAAGAGACATTGGGGCTGCGCCGCACCGACGGTGCAGAACGTTAGCAGGGCAGGGGCTGCGAGTCACGCGGGGCGACGTGCAAGACGGCCGCTCGCTGTTGGTAGCCGCAGCGCGCACCGACGCTGGGATTCGATGGCCCGGATTTCCCGTTGCGAAGCCTCGCACGCGTTGAAGACCCGGCTCACCGTGTTCAGTCGTTCACGGCATCAAGTGTCGCGAGCGCATCATCGGTTCCGAGCACGACGCGCACACCAACCAGTGCGCCATGCGCATCGCGGCATCGTTGTACCGGAAACGCCCCGTCGCCGTGGGGGAGCAACAGCCCGAGGAGGCGCGCTCCACGTAGCTCGAGCTCACCAACTGCCAGGGGGGATGCTTTCGCGGCTTTCAGGAGCAGGTAGTGGTGGTCATGCTCCCGCGGTTCTGCGCGCACGAACCAATCGTTGCGAGCGACGAGCTCCTCGAGCTCAGCGTACTTTGCTTTGGCCGCGTCGAGGGGCAGGTCGGCGAAACCCCACTCGCCGTCGTCAAGGCGGGTCGCTCCGCTTGCCTTTGCGACCAGCTCCTTGTCGCGTCCCCAGAAAGCTATATCGGCCAAGCCGTCGAGCGTGTCTTCGTGCTGCCATGCGTCGAGAACGCTGGGATCAGCGAACATCAGCCGGGCGCGCTCGACATAAACTTCGCCGAGCTCTTCGACTTTGGCCACCGGAGTCGAGCCGAGCTTGAGCTCGACGTGCCGCCAGAGGTTCGCCCAGCGGCCATTTCCGATTCGCACGCCGACGACCTCGAGCGGCTCACGCGGCAAGCCTGGAAGGGCGATGAGATTGCCGTCGTCGAGCGCGGAGCTCGTCCCGCCGCCGCGAGCGAGAAGCTTGGTGACCGACGTCGCGACCTTCCTCGACCACCCGCCCATCAAACCAAAGTCGACGACGACGAGAGAGCCAGACGGACAAGCAACGCTCCCCAGGTGTTCTTCGGTCACGCCTATCTCCACAAGCTTTGAGGTGGAGGCTGCCGCAATCATCGAGGAACCGTCAAACTGGGGCTTCAGCGATTGCCCTGACATGGTCGCACTGTCGATGGCGAATCTGACCGCACACGACTTCGCGAACATCGCCCGCCGCGAGGGTTCTCAAGGCACTGGGGTACCCCCGTATTTGCGCCAGCTCGCTCGGAGACGCGCGAGAGGTTTTGACGTTAGGAGGGCGGGCCGCGAAGTGAGAAGACCCAATGTAGCAAGCAGGCGCGGCCTGAGGGATTTGAACCCCCGACCCTCGGATTCGAAGTCCGATGCTCTATCCAGCTGAGCTAAGGCCGCGACGTCGCCACGTGTAGCGCAAGCTTGCGACGAGCGCCAGCAGCAACCGGCTCGCCGATGTCGCAGGGGCAGGCCGGTGCGACCGTGAAGCTGACGTCCAGCAGTAGGACCTCGGCGGTCGCGTTGAGGACGACATCCGCGCCGCTATCCTTGGTGACCGCGATCTCTCGCGCGGTCACCGACGTTGATACGGTCACCGTTAGGTGGCGGCGGACCGTTGCGACAGCGCCGAGGCGAGCTGTGCCCGGCTCGTGATGCCCAAGCGCTCATAGACTTCGCGAAGATAGCCGCGCACGGTCGTCGGCTTGATTTTTAGCTTGTCTGCAATGGCGGACGCCGAGCTGCCGGCAGCGGCCAAGCGGGCGACCTCTCGTTGACGCGGCGAGAGCAGGGCCTCAGCGGGAGTCGTGTCTGCAGCGGGATCGAAGCCTTCCTCGAGCATGAGCGCAAGCAAGCGCCGCTGCTCGTGCGGTTGCGCCGGCACGCTCGCCCATTCGACGCGCACGCCCGGAAAGACAACTTGCGAGCGGCCGCCGATGAGGGCGGTGTTGAAGCGCCGGGCAGAAGCGAGCAGTACCTCGTTGGCTTTGTGCCAGTCGCGCGCGCCGATACCCAAGCGCGCCTGCCACACGCGACGCGCCTCTTCCGACCAAGCGACCTCGCCCGAGGGCAGCGACACCCACGCGTGGCCGGAGACCTTGGCAAGGACGCTCTCGATACGTTCGTTTGCTGGGGCGTCGAGGGCCGCGAGCGCGCGCCTTGCGGCGAGGGCTCCCGCGAGATGCGGGTAGATGAGCTGGAAGAGCACGCGGTCGTTCGGCGAAAACGGACGCTCGCCGTCTTGCCGGTACAGGATCATGAAGAGGTCGGCGACCAGCGGGTTGTACAGACGCGCCTGCATGGCGTCGCGGTAGCCGTGGGCGCGAAAGCTGTGCCAGAGCTCGAGGCGCTTGTGCTCCTCGTTCGTGTCGCCAACCGTGAAGAAGACCTCACCCGGCGGCAACCTGCCTAGAGGCTCGGTGAACGGATCGAGGTGTCGCAGTCGATGGTAAGCCTCAATCCACTCGCGGCGCACGTCGACGCCGAGCATGAAGTCGCGGTAGCCGAAGCTCTGGGTGAAGGCACCGCCGCTCGCTGCAAAGGTCGCAAACAGAAGCGAGAGCAACTCCTCGGCGTCGCCGCCGGTGACGATGCCCCGACTGGTGAGCGCCAGCAGTTTCGTGAGCGCGGACGAGCGCGTCTTGTTCAGACCGATCAAGGAAAGCCTCCACACCGCAGCGGGGCGCCGTTGCCCATCTGCACCTCGCGTCGCAAAAGCTCGAGGAGGCTCTGCCCCGACACGGTCACTTGCCTAAAACGACGTCGCAAGCGGGCTCGAGTCAAGCGCCATTCGGCTTGGGTCAGCAGGGTCAGATTCGCAAATTCGGGCCCATCTCGAGCAATTCCAAGCAGATGCGTATGAGTCGCAACTCCCAGCCGTGAACGCCGATACTCGTCCAGGACAACCGAGGATCGGTCATGGGGTCGGTGTGTGAGCTCGAAGCCCGGACCGGCGCGCTCCCGCGTCGCGCGGTCGTAAGAAAAGACGCTTGTGTCGTCGAGGGTCGCGCTTTGCGCGATGTCGAGCTTGCTGGGTTCATGCTCGGGCCCGAGCTCGGGACCGCCCCGGTGGTCGTCGTGGTCGGCGGCATCACTGCCTCGCCATTCCCGTTTGGCAATGGCGCCGAGGCAGAGGCGTGGTGGCCGGCGCTCGCATCGCCTGACCTTGTCGATCCGACGCGCGAGACCGTGCTCACGTTCTGCTGGCCCGGCAATGGCTCGAGCTGGACAGGCTTTGATGATGACGGGGCGCAAAAGCCGCTGTCGGCCTTGGGACTGTCGGACCTCCTCGCTGCCTGGCTCGATGGTATCGGCGCGCGTGAGGCCGTCACGTACATCGGCGCGAGCCTTGGCGGCATGGTTGGGATTGCCTTCGCCTCCCGCTACCCCGAGCGCTGCGCGCGCCTCGTCACCATCTCCGCTGGTCTGCGGCCTGACGGCTGGGGTACGGCGACGCGCCACTTGCAGCGCGAGCTGATTCGCGATGGCATTGCCCGCAACGACGTTGCTACCGGGATGGCGCGCGCGCGGCAGCTCGGCATGCTGACGTATCGCGGCCGCGATGAGCTCGATACGCGTTTCGGTAAGCTCCTCGGCGATCTCGACCGACCGCCGGTCGCTGAGTATCTCGACCATCACGGAAAGAGATTTGCAGACCGCTTTCCGGTGCGTACCTTCTTGCTCCTCTCCGAGGCCATCGACCGCGCAAACTTTGGCCCCGACGACGCGGCCGTTCGTGCGGCGCTCGAGCGCGTCACCGCTGAAGTACTCGTCATCGGTGTGCCGGGCGACATGCTTTTCCCCTACGCCTTGCAGGTCGAGTTACACCGGACCTTGCAAGCGCTCGGCGCGACCTCCCACCTATGGAAGCTCGAATCCGAGTTCGGCCACGACGCCTTCCTCGCCGACCAAGACAAGCTCGCGCGCTTGCTGCGCGATAGTGGCTTCTTCCGGAAGGCACCCGCCCTCATCGCCTCTGGTGAGCGCTTCGTTGGTGTCGGGGTCGAGCCTGTACGTGAGCTGCGTGTTGGTCTCGTGGGCTGTGGCGTCGTTGGGTCGGGTCTTCTCGAGATGATCGAGCGCCAGCGCCAGGAACTCATTGTTCGCTATGGCGTACGTCTCGAGATTACGCGTATCGCTGTCCGTGATGCTTCGAAGCCGCGCGGGGCGCTTGCGGCCGCCAAACCGATAGGCACCGATGCGCTGGCTCTCGTCGCGGCCCCAGATGTCGACGTGGTCGTCGAGGTTGCTGGTGGCATGGGCGTCGAGCCGGTACTGCGTGCCGCTCTCGCCGCTGGCAAGCCCGTGGTCACCGCCAACAAGGCATTGCTCGCGGCGAAGCTCGACGGACTCGCCATGCTCGCTGCGCGTACCGCGACCCCCCTTTACTGCGAAGCTGCGGTCGCAGCCGCCATCCCCATCATCCGTCATCTCTCGCACCGCTCCGACGAGGTCGACAGCTTGCTCGGGATCGTCAACGGCACCTGCAACTACATCATCACCAGGCTCGAGCAAGACGAGCTACCCTTCGACGATGCGGTGAGAGAGGCTCAAGCCAAGGGTTTCGCCGAGGCTGACCCGTCCGCTGATGTGGACGGTCACGATGCGGCGGCCAAGCTGTCCATCCTTGCATACCGAGCGTTCGGTGCCTGGGCTCTTCCGGGTCAGTTCGCAGTACGCGGCATCCGTGAACTCACGGCCGCCGATTGTGACCTCGCCGAGAGCATGGGCTACCGTGTCCGCTCCCTCGCGCATGCGAGTCGAGACATGGATGGTCTCTCGCTCGGTGTGGAACCCATGTTGCTACCCGCTTGGCACCTGCTCGCTTCCGTCGAAGAAGAGTACAACGCCATTTACCTTAAGCAGGCGTGCTCGGGGGACCTGTCGCTCTTCGGCATGGGTGCGGGGTCGCTGCCGACCGCTAGCGCCGTACTCGCTGACCTCATCGAGCTGGCTCAGGGAAACTCGGTGCGCTGGCCGGAGCCGCGCAAGACGACACTTCGTAGCGACGCCAAGCCAAGGAGCTACTACGTGCGCGTTACCGCAGATGAGCACGACGGCCTAACCCGCCGTGTCGAGAGCTTGATGCGTCGTCACGGCGTCGACGTTTTGAAGCAGGCCCGCCGAGCCGAGTCAGACGTGACGCACTACGGGTTCGTGTTATCATTGGCGCCAAAATCCGTCATCGAAGACGCGGTTGCCGCAATCAGCAAGTTAGGCCGCGTCAAGCAAACCCTCGTCCTCGGTGTGACGCAGTAGATGAAACCTCGCACTCAACTCATTCATGCGGGCACCAAACGGTCGGCCTTCGACGAGACAAGCGAAGCGCTCTATCTCACCTCTGGCTATGTGTACGACACCGCCGAGCAGTGCGAGGCCGCCTTCAAGAACGATGGCAGCCGCTTCATCTATTCTCGCTTCGGCAATCCGACGACCGCGATGTTCGAGGAGCGCATGGCGGCTTACGAGGGCGCCGAGAAATGCTTCGCGACTGCGAGCGGCATGGCCGCGGTCTTCGCTAGCCTCATGTGTCAGCTCAGAGCCGGCGACCGGATCGTCGCGCCACGCGCGCTCTTTGGCTCATGTCTGATCGTTGTCAGCGACATCTGCGTGCGCTTCGGTATCGAGTGCACGTTGGTCGACGGTACCGACAACGCGCAGTGGGAAGAAGCGCTGTCGCGCAGAGCCAATGTCGTCTTCCTGGAGTCACCAAGCAATCCGACGTTGCAAGTGGTGGATATCCGCAAGGTCTGTAAGCTCGCCCATGCCGCCGGCGCACGCGTCGTCGTCGACAACGTTTTCGCAACGCCGGTTCTACAGAAGCCACTCGAGCTGGGCGCCGATATCGTCGTTTACTCGGCGACCAAACATATCGATGGTCAGGGCAGGGTGCTCGGCGGGGCCATCCTGTGCGATCTCGAGTTTGCCAAGTTGGTGATGCCGTTTGTCCGTCATACCGGACCTGCTATGAGTCCGTTCAACGCGTGGGTGCTCTTGAAGGGTCTCGAGACCATGGAGCTGCGGGTTCGTGCCCAGAGCCACAGTGCTCTAACCCTGGCGCGCCATCTCGAGAAACATTCGGGCGTCGACAAGGTCACCTACGTCGGCCTCGAATCGCACCCACAATACGCCCTTACGCGTAGTCAGATGCAGGGTGGCAGCAGCATCATTGCTCTCCATCTGAAGGGCGACAAGGCTGCGGCCTTCCGTTTCATGAACGCGCTCGAGCTCTTCAGCATTTCGAATAACCTCGGCGACAGTAAGTCACTTGCGACGCACCCCGCGACCACGACGCATCATCGCCTGACTCCCGAGGACCGGCTCCGTGTTGGCATCACCGACGCCACCGTGCGCTTGTCGGTCGGCCTCGAGGACGCGGATGACCTCGTCGAAGACGTGACGCGCGCGTTGACTAGCGCCTAGACGATGCTCCGCGGCGCCGCGAATCGCCTTTAGCCCAGTGCTCTGAGGGGGCGTTAGTCGAGCTCCGCGTCGATCTTTTGCAGGGCCGCGATGAGCTCGCGGCGTGCTTCTTTGGCGAACGGGTTACCGGTCTGGATGGCCGTAAACAGGTGGCCGGCATCTTCGCGAACGAGCGATACGACATGCGCCATCGACTTGAAGGACGGCGGTGCGAACGGTGCGCTTGCGGCGCCGATATCTTGCAGGGCGCGGGCCACGAAGAAGGCCAGCACGTGGGTGCGCGACATGACGCGGTCGTGCTCCTCTGCGGGCACCTCGATGAGCTCACAACCGAGAGCGCGGAAGAAGCTGGCCGCGTCGTTGGTGGTCTCTGGCTGGTCGACGCGCGGGCACAGCACGACGGTGCGGGGCTCGCCGCGCGAGAGACTTACCGGTCCAAAGAGCGGGTGACTTGCGATCCAGCGCGAACGGTTGCCAAGCCGCTCGCGCATGCGCGCTTCTGGCTCCACCTTGACGCTGCAGACGTCGATGACGAGTTGGTCGGGTCGCAATAGCGGAGCGCACGCGCTCAGGACCGCGTCGAGGTTCTCGATGGGCACGGCGACGATGAGCACGTCGGCACGGGCAACCACCTCGGCGAAGGTGCTGGGGCTCGCCTCGGGGTGCTTGGGGTCGAAAGTGAGGGTTGGGAAACCATGCGTGCGCGTAAGCTCGGCGAAGGCCGCCCCAAAACGTCCGAGGCCGAGGATACCAATCTGGTAAGGTGGTGTCAGAGCCATGCCACTCCTCGATACGACCAAATGAGCACCGGCGTCACCATCACCGCGTCGAATGGCGACGCGGACCTCGACGGGATCCTACGACTCCAAGGCCTCAACCTGCGGGGTCGCGTCGACCCTGCCACCGCCCGCTCGCAAGGGTTCGTCACTGTCCAGCACGACCGGGCGACCCTTGCCCGCATGCACGCCATGGCGCCGTCCGTCGTCGCCAAGCGTGACGGAGAGGTCGTTGGCTATGCGCTGGTCATGCCGGTTGAAGCGCGGTCGTATGTGCCGGTCCTCGAACCAATGTTCGCTCTGCTCGAGAGCTTGTCATTCGCGGGTCAGCCCCTGACAGCCCATCGCTACTACGTGATGGGACAAGTCTGCGTGGCTCACGCAGTGCGGGGCCAAGGTGTTTTCGACGCCCTATACGCTGGCCATCGCCGGTTCCTCGCCACCCGTTACGATCTCTGCGTAACCGAGATCTCTCTCGCGAACCCACGTTCTTTGCGCGCGCACGCGCGGGTCGGCTTCGTCGAGATCCACCGTTACCGGGACGCAACCGACGACTGGTCGGTCGTTGCTCTCGACCTAGGCGCGTAAGCCGGGCACATTCCCGGGGCCATGCACATCGTCATCGTCGGCAACGGTATCGCCGGCATCACCTGCGCTCTCGACGCGCGCGACCGCGACGCCTCCGCGCGCATCACGGTTGTCGGCGGTGAGACTGAGTACTTCTACTCACGCACCGCGCTCATGTACGCGTTCATGGACAAGATGAATCGCCGTGACCTCGAGCCCCTCGAGCGTGACGTCTGGCGCAAGCGCAACATTGGGCTGGTCACCGATTGGGTCGTCGATCACGACGCCGACAAGCGTGAGCTCAAGCTCGCTGGCGGCAGGACGATCGCCTACGACGTGCTGGTGCTTGCACTCGGCGCTACCGCCAACAAGCCCGACTGGGAAGGCCTTACCGAGGTCAAGCACGGCGTCGTCAACTTCGTTTCCATGCAGGACCTCGACGCTTGTGAAGCCATGGTCCCCAGCGCCAAGCGCGCGGTGGTCGTCGGCGGTGGTCTCATCGGCATCGAGCTCGTCGAGTGTTTAGTGCATCACGGTATCGCCACCACCTTCTTGATTCGCGAGCCCTACTACTGGCCGGCTGCGCTGTCGCGCGAAGAGTCGCAGATGGTTATCGCGCACCTTCGTGAGCAAGGCGTCGAGGTCGTCGTCGAAGACAGCGTGCAGCGGGTCGAGTCGTCTGGTGGCCGCTTCACTGCGGTGGTCACGAGCTCTGGCAAGCGCTACGCTGGCGACATCCTAGGGGTCTGCATCGGGGTCCGCGCCAATCTCGACCGCATGAAGGCCTGGAAGAGCGCTCCGGCTAGCCGCCGAGGTATCGTGGTCGACGAACGCTTTCGAACCGACATCGCTGGTGTCTTTGCGTGCGGCGACTGTTGCGAGATCGCGCGGCCTACCAAGGGACCGCTCATCGAGACCATCTGGTACTCGGCCAAGCGGCACGGCGCCGTGGTCGCCCGTAACATCTTCGGCGATGACGTCGCCTACGAACCGCCGGTGTTCTTCAACAGCTCGAAGTTCTTTCACATCGAGTTCACCACGGTCGGTGACGTGGAGTCCGCTCCCGCGGGCACGCCCACGATCTTTCGCCATCGCGCTGGCCAACACGTCTGCCAACGCATCGTCCATGACGGGACGCGCGTCATTGGTTTCAACATGTTGGGCTCGCGCTGGGACAACGAGGTTCTCGTTCGCTGGGTCACGGAGCGGCGCTCGCCCGCCTATGTCCTTCGCCACCTCGCCGAGGCTCAGCATGACGTCGAGTTCGGTCGGATGAATCTACAGCATTCGACGAGGTCGAGATCCCCCTCGTGAAGCTCGGGAGTCCTGCCCATGCGTAAGGCTGGAGTGCGTGGCTGGCTACTCCACGATGTCACTCACCGGGGCGTCACTGCCTGGGCGCTTTCGGCCGTGATCTTCACGTTCTACGTCGTTCTCTATTTCGGCGGCCAATACGGCGTCCCCGACCTCTTCTCTCCGTGGGCCGAGAGACTCGGCCTGTCGAGCAAGTGGGTTCTCTATGGCGCTTTGTATAGCCTGGCGATCGTGCTCGGTGGCTGCTGGATGCTCTGGAAGTACCGGCACAACCGCTACCAAGTAGTCCGCACGACCGTGGTCATGGTCGTCCAGGTTACCCTCGGCTTCAGCGTCCCACAGATGCTCAAGCAGGCGGGGCAGCCAGAGTACTACTTCAGCTATCTGTGGCCGCTGAAGATCGACTACTTCTATCCCGATAGCATCACCAGTCTGCCATGGCCGTACGTCGTCTATAGCGTTGTCGGTGCGCTCGTGATGGTGCCGGTACTGGGCGTCTTCTTCGGTAAACGCTGGTATTGCTCCTGGGTGTGCGGCTGTGGCGGTCTCGCAAACACGGCCGGTGAACCATTCCGCCACCTGAGCTCGAAAAGCACGACGTCATGGCGCTTCGAGAAGGTCGCGATTCACACCGTGCTGATCGCCGCCTTGCTCGCGACGGCGCTGGCGATTGGGTCCGCGTTGCTGCCCGAGGAGTCACCCATCGTCGCGGTCGCGGGCCAATATCGCGAGATCTACGGTCTCGTCGTCGGCGCAGTCCTCTCCGGCGTCATCGGCGTTGGTCTGTACCCCATCGGGGGCACGCGCATCTGGTGCCGTAACTTCTGCCCGATGGCGGCGATGCTCGGACTGGTTCAGAAAATCGGGCGCTTTCGCATTCGCGTGAAGAAAGACATGTGCATCTCGTGCGGTCTTTGCTCGAAGTACTGCGAGATGGGTATCGACGTGCGCAGCTACGCCCAAACCAACCAGAGCTTCACCCGCGCTTCCTGCGTGGGCTGTGGCATGTGTGCCGAGGTCTGCCCGCGTGGCGTCCTGACGCTCGAGAACGTCACCCGCAACGATCCACAGGAAGCCGTGCGACGCGGTCCGGGGCGCGCAAGCCTGCCCATCATCACGTAGCCGTGCGGCGCTCTCCCGACGCCATGTGCGCATTCATCGTCGCGAACACCGCGACTGCATCGCCTGGGCTCGTCCCCGAGCTACGCTTGCATCTTGCCACCGAGTTGACACCGCTTTGGCGGTCGACGGCGGCTGTCCTTGCTTCCGAAGACATGCCCCCGCCGTTCTGGGCCTTTGCTTGGGCCGGTGGCCAAGGACTCGCGCGCTACATTCTCGACCATCCCGAGGTCGTGCGCGGGCGCCGCGTCTTCGATTTCGCGACCGGCTCTGGCCTCGTCGCGATCGCGGCGGCGAAGGCCGGCGCGCTCCATATCGGCGCGAGCGAGCTCGACCCGTTTGCTGCCCAAGCCGCGCGTCTAAACGCGGCGCTCAACGCGGTCACACTCGAAGTCGCCTTACGCGATGTCGTCGGCGAGGACCTCACGGGCTACGACGTCGTCTTGGCTGGCGACGTCTTCTACGAGCGGCCGCTCGCCGAAGCGGGGACGCGCTGGTTTCGAGAGTTGGCCCGTCGAGGCGCCACTGTGCTCGTCGGTGATCCCAGGCGAGCGTACGCCCCGACGTCGAACGTCGAGCTCCTCGCGACCTATGATGTGCCAACGAGCCGGGAAATCGAGGACGATGATTTGCGACCAAGCAACGTGCTGCGGGTCATCGGATAGCCTGCGTGCATGGCGAGCAGCGCGGCGAACACGCGGGGCGTGCGCGAGAGGACCTTGATCGCCTGGCGGCGCAGGGCTGGGCGGCGCGCCAAGGCGAGCATGAGTCGGGTGGTACGATAGTAGCCCCGCGTTAGGCGTCGGTAGTGTTGCTCGTAGACCGCGAGTGGCTGGTCACGCGCGACGACGTCCACGAGAGCGCGCGCACAAGCAAACCCTATCGACAGACCTTCACCCGTTAGCGCGTCGACGTAGCCCGCCGCATCGCCGACGAGCGCCACATGACCAAGGTGCCGGCTCTCGACGCGTTGATGAAAGGGTCCCGCTCCGCGCAGCGGCGATACGATCTCGGCGTGAGCCAAGCGGGCGGTGAGGGCGGGGAAACGCTCGAGCGCCTCGTCGAACGAGACGAGCTTTCCGTGGCTGATGATTGCGACACCGACACAGTTGCTCGCCACTGGCGTCACGTAAGCTTCGCACGTGTCGTGCCAGTGAACATCGACGTGGTCGGACCAGGGGCGGATGGCGTAGTGCCGACGCGCCCCGTAGCGGGGAAACGGCCCTGGACGCACCTCGATGCCGGCGAGCTCGCGGACCTTGCTGTGTAAGCCATCCGCTCCGACCAGCAGTCTGCCTTCGATCTCGCCGTCGCTCGTGGTCAAGACCACGTGGTCACGCTGGTCGCGCAGCTCGGTTGCCGATACGCCAAAGCGGACATCGCAGCCGACTTCTTTGGCGCGGCGCAGCAGGGTCTCTGAGAGCACGATACGGCGTACGCCGAGGGCGGGTTCAGGGAAACTCGCCGCAGCGGTCCTTTCCCCGTCGATGTAGCGAATGCCCACGAAGGGGTGCGCGATCGGTGGCTTGACACCCAGCTCCGCCAGCTCCTTCAGACCGTGCGGTAGCAACCCTTCGCCGCAGGCTTTGTCACAGGGCGGCTCACGTCGATCGATGACGATGCAAGCGATACCACGGAGGCGTGCCGCGATAGCGACCGCGAGGCCGACCGGGCCGGCCCCGACGACGAGCAACGGCCTCACGTGCCACTCCGTGTCTTCACCATTGCGAGCTTCGAGCGCAGGGCGGTGATGCCGAGCTTTAGCATCGAAAGGGGGGCCGGCGGGGTCAAAGTCCCTGCACGGAAGCGTCGCGCCGTGTCGGATCGCGAAATCTTGCCACTCGATGTCCGCGGTAGCGTCCCAGGTTCTAGCACCACGACGCGCAGCTCGTTGAACCCCGTGGCGGAGCCGATGGCGTCACGTACGGCCGCCTCGTCGATGGTCTTGCCGCGCGCGTGCTCGACGAACACGTGAAGCTCTTCACCCTCGGGGCCGGTGATTCCGACCGCCGCGACGCAGCCAGCGCGGACTCCCGGGACGGCGCTCACCGCGTGTTCGATGTCTTGGGGTGCATATTTGCGGCCACGCAGGACGATGATGTCTTTCGTGCGGCCGTAAACGAAGAGCTCGCCGCCGTGGATGAAGCCCGTGTCCCCGGTGTCGAGCCAGGCGTCGACGGCGCGCGGTGGCTCACCGAGGTAGCCGCGCGTCACCGACGGGCCACGAATCTGGATGCGGCCCAGCGTATTCTCCGCGAGCCCGACACCGTCCTCGCTGGCGATGCGGAGCTGTATCGAAGGCAACGGCCGACCGAGGGCGACAAGCTGCATGCCCTCTTCGTCGGGAACAGCGACTCCCTCACCCGCAAGCTTTTGCGTATCGAAGCGCGATACGCTCCATTTTCCTTTGAGATCGCTGAAGGTGACCGCGAGCGTCGCCTCGGCAAGCCCATAAACTGGCGTCAGGGTCTCGGGGCGCAAGCCGCGACGGGCAAAACGCTCACTGAAACGGGTCATGACAGCCGGCGCTACCGGCTCGGCACCGTTCAGGCCCACGCGCCACGAAGACAGGTTCACCCCGACGAGCTCAGTCTCGTCGATGCGCTCGAGGCATAGCGAATAAGCGAAGCTCGGAGCTGCGCTGATGGTTGCGCGCTTCTCCGATATGGTTCGCAGCCAACGCACCGGGTCGGTAACGAAGGTCTCTGGCCCCAGCAGGGTTAGCTCGCCTGGGTACGCTAAAGCGGCAAGGACACAGCCTATGAGCCCCATGTCGTGGTAGAGCGGCAACCAGCTCACGCAGCTGTGGCGTTCGGGCGCCGCGAGCGGATAAGCCTCGTCGATGGCGCCTAAGATCGCCGTTACGTTCGAGAGGATCTGCCTGTGCGTCAAGACGATGGGCTTGGGCGCTCCGGTCGTACCGGACGAGAACTGAACGAAGGCGATATCGTCTTCGCCGAGCGTGGGACGCATCACCGCGACCATGTCGCGTGTCAGCTCGCGGACGTCGAGCCACCCGCGCGCCGGTTGTGCCGCAAGCATGGTGTTGCCGATCACCTTACCGGCGCGGCCGTCAGTGATGACGAGCTTGGCATCGACCGAACGCAACATTTGAGCTGTACGTTCGTGATATTCGTCGAGCCGCCCGAGCCGCGTCGGCGGATAGAGCGGCACGGGCACGGCGCCGGCGATGATGCACCCGAAGAACGCGTCAAAGAAGCCGATGCTCGTAGGGAGGATGATGCCGACACGCTCCTGTGGCTCGACACCATGCTTGCGTAACATGGCGGCGGCAGCACGGGCGCGATCGGCCACGGCGACGTACGCGACACGCTCCTCACCGCCGCGCGCATCGATGAAGGTCACGGCCTGCGGTGACGCCGCCGCGCGCGTCAACACATCGGCAAGGGTTTTCACTTCGACACTCGCGTGGCCAGAAAGCGAACGACATCCCCGACCGTGACGAGCGCCGCTTCGTCGCTGGGATCGAGGCAGACCTCGAAACGGTCCTCGATGGCGACGACCAGCTCCAACAGCTTCAGCGAATCGAGCTGCAGGTCGCGTCGAAAATCAGTCGTCATCGAAAGCTCGACCTCGCGCTTCATGGTCTTGATGACGAGCTCGCTGACGCCGTGGAAGATATCGCCTTCGGTCACGATGCTCTCCGCGCAAAACGTTCGTCATAGGCACAGTGTGTGCGCAACGCCTGCTCCTCGCAGCGAATACGTACCCCGAGGACCACGGCATTGGCCACGCTGAACGCGATAGCGGTCAAATAGGCTCCGTGCACGAGCGGTAACGCCGCCATCTCGATGACGACCGCGAGGTAGTTTGGGTGGCGCAGGAAGCGGTAGGGGCCTCGGCGCACTGCTGGTTCACCCGGGACCACGATCACGCGCACGTTCCACCGGTCAGCGAGTGCGACGATGGCCCAATAGCGCAACGCTTGCGCACCAGCGACTAGCCCCAAGGCAGGCCAGCCGAGCCAGGGCAGAAAGGCACGCTCGAGCAGTACGACCTCGAGGGCACACGCGACGAGGAACGCCGTGTGCATGATGCTCATGACGCGGAAGTGACCCGCTCCGAATTCGACGCCGCCGCGGGCGAAAGCGGCGCGCGCGTGACGGCGGCTCAGGGCTAGCTCGAAGAGGCGCTCGCACGCCACAGCCGCGATAAGGACCAGGTAGGCAATCACCATTGCAACAGCACCAGCTCCGAGCAAAAGCCGGGGCCCATCGCGATCATGAGACCGTAGCTACCCGGAGCGATACGCGTGTCGGCTAGCGTGTCACGCAGGACCAGGAGTACGGAAGCACTAGAAAGATTTCCGACCTCGGCAAGGGACTTCCACGAGAGGGCAAGCTTGTCCCGCGATAGTCCGAAAGCCTCTTCTACGCCCGCGAGGACCTTGGGGCCGCCAGAGTGGCAGACGAAGCGAGAGATGTCGGCGAGAGTCAGGCCGTGCGCGGCGAGAAAACGTTCAGCGTCACCGCGCAGATGGCGGGTCATCGCTGGTACCTCCGGCGACAGCACGACACGGAAGCCCTCGCTCGTTAGCCGCCAGCCCATGACCTCTTCGGTGTCGGGATAGAACACCGAGCGGCTGGCGACGATGCGGGGGCCTTGTCGGGTTGTGTCCGCTCCGGCGATCAGGACAGCGGCGCCACCGTCGCCGAAGAGGCCGCTCGCGATCAGGTTTGCAATCGACAGGTCGTCGCGTTGCAGGGTCAGGCTACACAGCTCGACCGACACCAACGCGGCAACTTGGTCCGGGTAAGCCTTGACGTAGTCAGCGGCGCGCGCGACCCCCGCGGCACCCGCGACACAGCCGAGTCCAAAGATCGGCGTTCGTTTGACGTCGCTGCGCAGGCCGAGGCGATTGACCAGACGGGCATCGATCGACGGCGTCGCGATGCCTGTGACGGACACGAAAAACAGGTGATCGATGTCGCGCGGTGCGAGCTTGGCGGCGCTGAGGGCGTCGCGGAGCGCTGCCTCGCCAACCTCGGTGGCGACCTCGATGTAGGCGTCGTTGGCAGCGCCGAACCCCTGTAGCTCACCGTAGCGTTCGATGGGGAGCGCGAGGTGCCGTCCACCGACGAGGACGTTCTCCTGCAGCTGTGTCAGGCGTGCCGGGTTAAAGAACCGACCGCTCCACATACGCTTTGCCGCGTCGATGAGCGTCGCCTGATCGTAGTAATGCGCCGGGAAACCTACGCCCACCGCGCTGATCTTCATGGAGGTACCCCGCGCGCAAGCTAAGGGCTCGTTCTCCGCAAATCAACCGGCTGTCGTCGACTCACGTGCGACATCGATCTCGATGACCTTCAGGGCGGGCCCATCGGGATAGAGACGTCGCAAGAGCGGTAGCGCGACGTTGTAAACAGGGATCCCCGTGCTCGTCGTTGCCTCGGGCGCGCCACGGTGGACGTGGCCGTGGACGACGAAGGTGGCGGCGTAGCGATTGCAGGGTTCCTCCAGGCGACTCGAGCCCAGGAAAGGGAAGATTTCAGGTGGCTCTCCCTCCGAGGTGCCGCGCACGGGGCCGTAGTGCATGAGCACGATGCGGTGCGGCGAGCGAACCTTGGCAAGAGCACTATCGAGCTTCAGAGCTTCTTCGACCGCGGCGCGCGCGAAGTCCTTCACGCCGGTTTCGCCCCAGGGCTGCAGCATGTGGCGGTCGAACCCTCCACCGAAGCCCTTGACCCCAGCAAAACCGACACCGCCGATCATGATGGCATCGCCGTCGAGTACCTCGACGCCAGCGTTGCGGATGATGTTCGCCACCTCGTCCGCTTTGCCGGCCTCGTAGTCGTGATTGCCTAGGACTGCGACCATCGGCAGTCGGACAGCGGAGAGGTCGACGGCCAGCGCCTTCGCCTCGTCCGGTAGACCGTGGTCCGTGAGGTCGCCGCAGAGGAGCAACACATCTGCGTAGCGGCGTAGATCTTGGAAATAGGGGTGCAGCGAACCACTCGAGCTCATCGCGTAGTGTGTGTCACCGATGGCGCCGATGCGGAGCTTGCGTACGCTACGGCGGTCATTGGGGGATTCTTCGCACGGTGAGGACGTCAACGACGCAGTGGCTCGCACGGGCGCGGGGGGCAACGTAGTGCTGGCCATCGTTAAACTCCTCCTTGGCTACTTTTGAATCGCGGCGGTCCAGTGAGCCACGTCCGCCTCCGTCATCGTACGGTTCGCCAGGCGTGCGTCGGCGTAGTCCCAGCGAGCGATGTCGATGAGGTACTGCTCGCGCGACACGAGTGTGCCCTGGCAGACCCGCTCGACGTTCGAGATTTCGTTGCTCTCTGCGGTGAGACGCTCGACCATGGTCCGCATGACCCACTCGGGTACGCGGTGTCGCTCTCCCGGATAGATGAACCCGAAGAGCACCAGGTGCGACACGAGGATGCGCCAGTGGTCACCGAAACGGTCGATGAGGCGAGGCCAGTCGAGGTGGTGGGCCCGGGCTCGCAGGATGTGCGCTACATCGGCTCCGTCGTAGCGTTCGCGCTCCATGACCCAGGCTTTGCTCCAGATGGTCTCTTCGGCCGGACAGAGCATGAGCTCATGCTTGAAAGCCTTGCAGCGCTCCGCGTTTGCGAACCACCGATCGTCCACCCGTGCGACTCCATTGCCCGCGTTGAAGATGATGTCGATGAAGTCCTCACCGTAGAATGCCTTGCCGAGCCAGTGTGGGAAGGTGAGCTCCACGCGGCAGCCATGACGTTGCAAGATGTCGAGCACTGGTTCGACGTCGCGTGCACGCACAAATAGGTCGAGGTCCTTGCTGGGACGTGTAATGCCCGCATAGTGCTCGAGGGCGTAGGTTCCGCCGACCAAAAATCCGAGACCGCTGTCCAGGAGGACGGCGAGCATGCGGTGATAGAACTCGTGCGAGTGAGGACTCAGGGCATCTTCGACACGGGCGCCTTCTGGCATGACGGGTGCCGTCGTGGTGAGCATCGGATCCCCCTTTGGCAACGTGGCGCAAGAGCCGCTAGCTCGTGCGCAGCGTAGCTTGCCCTGAGCCCGTGGCGTCAGGCTGCCATGCCCGCTTTGGCGGCCCTCGCATTGATGTCCTTGGTGGCGAGCTGCGTGAGCTTCACGTCAGTCGCCTTCTCCTCATCGAGCGTGGCGCTCAGTAGCCTGGCAACCCTGTCGAAGCCCAGGTGTTTCGCCCACGTCATCACTGTGCCGTACGAAGCGATCTCGTAGTGCTCCACCTTCTGCGCCGAGGCGACAAGGGCTGCGTCGAGCACATCGGGTTCCATGTCCTCCTTCATCGTATCGTTAGCCTCTTCGATGATGCCGCGCATGGCTTCGCAGGTCTTTCCTCGCACCCGCTCGTCGAGCAACTCGAAGCATTGCTCCAGGCGCTCGATCTGGCCATGCGTCTCCTCGAGGTGCTTCTCGAAGCCGGCCTTGAGTTGTTCGGATGTCGCCGCCTTGAGCATCTTTGGTAGCGCCTTCGTGATCTGTTTCTCCGCGTGATAGATGTCGCGGAGCTCTTCGATGAGCATGTCCCGCAAGTTCCTGATTTCAGCCATGGGCTGTTCCTCCCTTTGTGGCCGACAGCTCTGCAAGCAACGTGCAAAACCTCGCGCGTCGAGCGCGCGGGCTATGAAGAGGTCGGAGCAGCCGGCAACGGCGGACATCTGCCCCTCGCGTCGGACGCGTGTGGCTCGTGTCCCCAGCGTGCCAGCAACCCGCCTAGCGACCCCGGGCTTGGGTCCGGCGCAACTAGCGCGATGAATGACTGCGGACCCCTAACGCGTGGGTGGGTACTTGGCGAGCTTTCGTTGAAGCGACCTGCGGTGCAGACCCAGTCGACGTGCCGCTTCCGAGATATTGCCGTCGCAGTCGGCGAGCACCCGCTGCATGTGTTCCCACTCAACCCGCGCGAGGCTCGGTACATCGGCTTGGGTGTCGGCACCTTCACCGCGGAGAGTCGCGAGGATCTGCTCGGCGTCGACCGGCTTGGTGAGGTAGTTGGTGGCGCCCGCGTGCATCGCTTCGACGGCGGTCACGATACTCCCGTAGCCGGTAAGCACGACGATGGTCATGGCGGGCGCGAGTGCCCTCAGGTCGCGCACGAGCTCGATGCCGTCCGAGTTACCCAGCCGAAGATCCACTAGAGCGTGTGTCGGCGCCTGCTGGCGAGCCATCGTCATCGCTTCGGTCGCGTCCGCCGCCGGGGAGACCTCGACATCGCGCTCTTTCAGGGCGCGAACCAGCCGGGTGCGAAAGACCGCGTCGTCGTCGATGACAAGCAAGCGCATCAGGCCCCTCCGTGGACGGCGAGCTCGACTCGTGTACCTGCGCCTGGCGTAGAAATGATCTCGAGACGAGAGCGCGTTCGTTCGGCGAAGCTCCGCACCAGGAACAGCCCGAGACCGAAGCCACGGCTGGCGGCCTTGGTCGTGAAGAAGGGCTCCCCGACACGGGCCAAGGTTTCGGGGGACATTCCGCTACCGCGGTCACTCACCGCGAAGCAAACCTCACCTGGTCCGGGCTCGACAGTCAGCTCCACTGCATCGCTCGAGGCGTCCAGCGCATTGACCACCAAGTTGACGAGGGCCTGAACGATTGGGCGAAGAGGGGCGCGCACCACAATGTGCTCTTGCGCCCCACGGACAGTGAGCCGCGCTGCTCGTGCCGAGCCGAGAGCTGCCATGATCTCGCGCACGATCAGCACTGTAGACGTCTTGGCAGCGCTGTCTACCTGGGCATCTCCGGAATGGTCGCCCATGGTCGCGAGGATGGCCCTGCATCGGTCGACCTCGCTGCGGAGGAGAGCGGCGTCTTCGCGGGCCCGCTCCGGGTCGAGCTTGCCGTGGGTCGCAAGCTCGAGCTCCTTGGCGATGAGAGCAATCGTGCCAAGGGGCGTACCCAGCTCGTGCGCGGCGCCTGCCGCGAGCGCGGACAAAGCGACCACTTGTTCGGAGCGCGCGCGCAACGCATCGAGCGCTTCGGTCTGCGCTTCTCGCTGGGCGAGGCTCCTTTTGACGCGCGTCATGAAATAGCCAATCGAGCCAGCCGCCAACACGTACGACAGCCACATCCCACGCAGGTGGATGTTGAAGTCGCCATGCATGTGCGCGTGCGGGTTCGCGGATGCGAGGAGGAACAGCGAGCCAAAGCAGACCGTCGTGGTTGCCGCGAGGACCCAGATCCAGCGCCAGCTCAAGAGTGTAGCCGCAAGCGCCACGTGCACGAGGTAGAAGACGGAGAACGGGTTCGAGGCGCCACCGCTCGCATAGAGCATGCCCGTCAGCAGCAATGTGTCGAGAACCAGCAACGTGGCGACGAGCGCGGGCGAGCCCTGCAGGCCTCGGCGGAGGCGCCAGTGGAGGACGGCGTTGGTTGTCGCTGTGATGGCAATCAGCGCGAGAATCACCGAGAAGCCCAGACTCAGCGCGAGCGCAAAGTGCGCGTAGGCGAGCAGGGTGAGCTGACCAGCGGCCGCGAGCCAACGAAGATTTACGAGCCAGGCGAACCCGATGCGCTGGGCGGAATCCACCGCAGGCGCGTCAGTTTGCGCAAGGACCAAGCGCCGCGTAGGCGCAGTTGCGCCCGTGCCACCGCGCATGGGCTCCTATGTACGCCGCGCCTGCGAGGCTAGCAACCGGACAAAACGCCGCAGGGCCTGCCGCTGTAGTTGGCATCCAAGATCGGTTTGATCTGCGCGAGGTAGCTGCTCTCCGGGATCTCCACCCAAGCGTTGGCGGGGAGCACCGCGAAGTTCATGATCTCGCCGTTGTCGTTGCGACGCGGCGTCCGGCGCTCGCATCATCTGTAGCCCTGGGCAGCGAATGACGCGATGTTAGCGCGGGTGTACCGTGCGCGCCAGCAAGCCCCGGATGGCCCAGCACCTGCTCTCGCGTCGAATAGACTTCCCGAAAGCAGCGAGGCGTGGGCAAGCGTGGGCGAATGAGAAACCTCATGGCGGTCGCAATGTCGCCTCGTGCGTCGTTGCTCGGTGCCGGAGGCGCTCGGAAAGCGACTAGCGTGGTCATCGCATTGACGTTGCTCGCATGCGCTTCCAAAGAGGCTCTCGTGAAGGTCGGGGATGACAAGCCTGCGCGCCCGCAGTTGAGTGACGCGGAGGTCAAGCACGTTCCGATCCTCGACAAATTCGTTAGCGACAGGGCCGGGGCGCGCGTCGTGATCTACGACCGGGGCACGAACTATGAGGCTGTCGTCTACGACCGCGACACCGAGACGCACTTTGGCGGCGCTGTGCAGTACCTGATCGACAAGACGACCGGCGAGGTGAAGATGGGCTGGCACGGCGCCCCTCAGCCCAAGGGAGCAAACCACGACCCGGATGCGCCGCTCTGACACGCGCCTCGATGGAATGCTGGTCGAAGCGGGTTCGTGGTCAGCCGACGAGCTCTTTGATGCGGTCGGGCCATTTCTTACGAGCCACCTCGATGAAGGGTTTGCCGCCAGCCATCGCAACTGGTGCGTTGATGTCCGCCCCAGCGGTTACAAAGGCAGAGATGACTTGAGCGGGTTGCTTACGAAGCGTGGCCATGACCAGCGGCAGCATCGTCGAGCCCTCGATGGGATAAGGAAGATTGACGTCGGCGCCTGCCTTCACGAGCGCGACCACGAGGTCAGCCGGATATGCCGGTTGAACGAGTGCGCGATGCAATGATGACCGACCGCTTGGGCCGACGGCGGCGGCCACTTATTTCGGTCCACCAAGGAGCTAGCTGAAGCTACCGAAGCGCGCCTCGTCTGAAAAAACCTCGCCCGGCAGCGGGCCGAAACGGTTGAGTCCACGGTCGTCGCGGCGTAAGCGCCCCTGCTCGGCGAGCGAGCGACCGACGTCAAGGTTCACTCGCGCATCGACCTTGTTGGACACGGGCACCGGCGCCGGCGTTGCCGGACGCTGTTGATTGACTTGCATGGCGGACGTCCCTCCCCAGAGACCACCACTTAAATTAACGCTTAGATGTCAGCATGCAACGATCGAGGGGCTTTTTGGGGACGGGTCGAATCGCTCTTGAGCTGCCCGCAGGCCGCTGCGATGTCCCGGCCGCGCGGCGTGCGTACCGGCGAAGGGTAGCCGGCCTCGACCAGGATGCGCGCGAAGGCCTCGATCCGCTCGGGTTTCGACGTGCCATAACGGCTACCTGGCCACGGATTGAAGGGGATGAGGTTCACCTTGGCGTGCAAGCCCGCGAGTAGCTTCACGAGCGCTCGCGCCTCGGCGTCGCTGTCATTGACGCCGTCGAGCATGACGTATTCGAACAGAATGCGTCGGGCATTGGTCGCTGGATAGCGGCGACAGGCATCGATGAGCGTCGCGAGATTGAAGCGCGTGTTGATTGGCACCAGCTCGTTGCGCAGCGCGTCGTTCGTCGCGTGCAGACTGATGGCGAGACTCACGGGACACTCGCTGCCGAGGCGGTCGATCTGAGGCACGAGACCCGAGGTGGAAAGCGTGATGCGACGCCTCGAGATGGCGAGGCCATCGGCATCACTCATGACCGCAATGGCAGACACGACGGCATCGAAGTTTGCGAGCGGCTCACCCATACCCATGAGCACGACGCTGCCGACCAGATTGCCTCGCTTGCCGCCAACGAAGTCACCGAGACGGTCACGTGCGAGGACGACCTGGGCGGCGATTTCGGCCGCGGTAAGGTTGCGCACCAGGGGCTGCGTACCCGTGTGGCAGAAGGAGCAGCGCATGGTGCACCCGACCTGCGATGAGACGCAGACCGCGCCGCGACCTTCTTCGGGGATGTAGACGGTCTCGACGAGGTTACCGTCGGCGAGCTTCAGCAGCCACTTGCGCGTTCCGTCGCTCGAGACCTGCTCGCGGACCATCTCAGGGCGGGCGAGGCTTACCGCTCCGGCGAGCTTCTCGCACACCTTCTTGCCCAGACCGAGCTGCTCGATTGACGTCGCGCCGCGTGCGTACAGCCCCGTCCACAGCGCGCGGAAGACGCGCGGGGTGTCGAGTTCCAGAGGGGCAAGAACCGCCCGCAGCTCGTCGCGGCCGAGGCCGACAATCATCATGGCCGCTGGCTCATAACATGAGTCGCGCACGTGCCGCAGCCCAACAAAGGCAGCTCGAGCCGTGTTCTAGCCACAGGGCTCGAGCGGCGGGGTTAGGCTTCGATACGTGCCTGCAGGGCCGCCGTCGAGATCTCCGTGCTCGAGGTCGTTGCCTGCTGCTCCCGTGATGGCAAGTAGCAGCGGACCATGGTGCCGCCGCCCTCGCGCCGGTGGATCGAAAGTCGCCCCCCGTGGGCCTCGATGATTTCGCGGCTGAGTGAAAGACCCAGTCCCTGGCCCTGTTTCTTCGTGGAGTAGAAGGGCAAGAGGACCTTCTTGAGGGCCTCGTCGCTGATGCCTGAACCGCGATCGAGGACGCAGAGCTCGAAGCCTCCTTCCTCGGCGTGACCGACGTGCACCTGAATGGCGCCGTGGGCACTCCCCGATTCGTACGCGTTCTTCACCAGATTGATGAGTACCTGCTGAAGCTGGGTCGGGTCGAAGTACCCGGCCGCGTCCGGGAGGGGGCCTGCGACCTCGAAGCTGTAAAGCGGACGCACGCTCTCGAGCAGGGCGTTCCACGATTGCAAACTCTTGGTGGGCCGGGGCAACTGAGCGAAGCGGGCATACGACTGCAGGAAGTCTTTGAGGTGGCCAGTACGCTCTTCGATGGTGTCGAAGACCTTGACGAGCTTGTCCGCTTTCTCGGGCATACCAGCGATCGCTTTCGCGGAGTGGACGAGTGAGCTCACCGGCGCCAGCGTGTTGTTAATCTCGTGTCCGATCACCCGGATGGCGCGCTTCCAGACCTCGACCTCCTGGCGCGCGAGCTCGCGTGACAACGTCTCGACCTTGTAGAACGTCACGAGCTGCGTCTTGATTTCGAAGTAGCGCTTCTGCACGTGGAACGTATCGACGTTGCCGTTGCGGCTCACCGTAAACAACGAATCTTGACCCGACTCGAGCGCCTCGCGCATCTCGTCTGGAACACTCGCCAGCACCTGATGGATGTCGGCACCCTCGAGGGAGCTGCCTTCGTTGAAGAGCTCACAAGCGGCGTTGTTGGCGAAGAGCACATAGCCGGCTTCGTCGCAGAGGACGATCGATACGGGCGCTGACTGCAGCACGGTCTCGAAGATCATGTGCTTCTGGTACGTGGCGTTGCGGTCGGTCGAGAGCATGTCGCCGAGCGCGTTGAAGCGCTGCACAATGTCGCCGATGCCACCCTCGCATCCGACGGCCAAGCGCATGGTGTAGTCACCTTCACGGTATGACAAGAGGCCGTCGCTCACCGCCTGAACCAGCTCCCGCACCGGCCGTAGCACCATCCATACGATGATCGCCGCGAGGGGCACCGCAAGGAGAATGGTGACTGCGACTTGCTGCATCGGCGAGCGCACCATCTCGCTGGTCATCATGGTCGCGAGCACCGCGAGACCGACGACCGCCATGATGGTGAAGAAAGCGCGGGCGCGCATGTTGAGCCGGGCGAGATTTGGCTTGCCGTGAAAACGGCGTGCCTCGCGACAGTCGGCTTTGAGTTTTTGCACGGGATCCATACTGCTTTGCCTCACATTCTCGGCTTACGCTCGAGCACGATCCCCAGCTTCTCCATACGACGATACAGCGCCTGGCGGCTCAATCCCAGGTCTGAAGCGGCTCGGCTCACGAGGCCTCCATTTCGCAACAGGGCCTCTTCGATGACGCCGCGGTCGAGCTCGGCTGGGGGGGCCGCCGGGGTGCTGGGTCTGGACATGTTGGTTTGCGGGCTTGGCGCAGGGCGCGCGGGCACACGCGACGCTGGTGCTTCGTGCTCCTGGGCGATACCGAGGTCCTCGTGGCGTATGATGCCGTCCCGACAGACCAAGGTGGCGCGCTGCATACGGTTCTGCAGCTCTCGGACGTTGCCGGGCCATGGGTAGCGTTTGAGCAAGCGCTCAGCGTCCTCGCCGAGACGGGGAGTGTTCTCGGCTGCGTACTGCTTCAGAAAGTAAGTCGCGAGCGGCAAGATGTCATCGATACGGTCGGCGAGCGCCGGGACGCGCAGCTCGATGACGTTCAGACGGAAGTACAGGTCTTCGCGGAACTTGCCTGTCGCGATAGCGGTCTGCAGGTCGACATTGGTGGCCGACACCATGCGGACGTTCACCTTGCGAGTCACGCTGGAACCCAGGCGTTCGAACTCGCCTGTTTGCAGGATGCGCAGGATCTTGGCCTGGCCGCTCATGGACAGATTGCCGATCTCGTCGAGGAAGAGCGTGCCTCCGTCGGCAGCTTCGAAGCGACCGACACGCAGCTTGGTGGCGCCCGTATAGGCGCCAGCTTCGGCGCCGAAAAGCTCGGCGTCGAGAAGCTCGTCGGGAAGGCCGCCCGCGTTCACCTTGACGAACGGCTTGTCGCGGCGGCGTGAGTTTGCCTGAACGATCTCTGCGATCTTCTCCTTGCCCGAGCCGTTTGGACCCGTGATCAGCACCGCGGCGTCCGAGGGGGCGACGTTCACCGCCAGGGTCACGACCTCGTGCATACCCTGGCTCGCGTAGATGAGCCCACGCAGATCGTATTTGGCGGCCATCTGGTCGCGCATACGTAACGCCTGGTCGCGTAGGCGAAGATTCTCGAGCTTGAGCTCGCGCAGGGCGAGCAGATACTTCACCGAGCGGACGACCTTCTCGTCGTCCCAGGGCTTGGCGATGTAGTCGGCCGCGCCTTCCTTGACGAGCTTCACGGCGGTCTCGAGAGAGGTCCACGCCGTCATCAGCAGGATGCCGACCTCGGGCGCCTTGGCGTGGAGTTGCTTGAACAGCTCGACGCCTTCTTCGCCCGTGGTGTTGCTCTGGGTGAAGTTCATGTCTTGGATGACGCAGCCGACGTCGCCACGGTCGATGGCCGCGATGGCGGCCGCGGGCGAGTCGACGCTCACCGTTGGGATGCCCTGGATGTCGAGGAGAAGCTCAAGCGCCGAGCGTACGGCGTCCTGGTCATCGACAATCAACACTTTCAGGGACGACATGCTCTTCCTCACTCTAGCCTATGCGGCCTGGCTCACCACCGAAGGGGGAATACGCGCGGCTTTGAGCGCCGGCGCATGTGCTGCCCACAGGCTCGTGACGTAGAAACAGAGGGCCGCGAGCACCATCTGCTTCCATTCGAGAATGAAGCTCGTCTCTAGATGCTCGGCGGCGGTACCGACCGCTAAAGCGATGGGGATGCCGATGACGATGCCGCCGGTGGTGACGAGCAGGTTCTCCTCGAGGAAGTAGCGGATGATCTGCCCGCGAGTGGCCCCCAAAGCACGCCGGATGCCGATGGTTCGCGCGCGTTCGGCGACCGAGAACGAGGCGGCGCCGAAGTTACCGATAAGTCCGACGAACAAGACGACAGCGATGACGACAATCTGGACGCGTGCGGCGCCTCGACTCGTTGCGCTGGTAGACGCCCGCAGGTTCCTCAGGCTCGTGAGCTCGACCCAATTGCCGCCCGCGCGGATCGTCTCGCCGACCCGGTCGATGATCGCAGGATCGCCGCTTGCTACGCGCATGACCGCGAAGCGTCGGGGGGCGGTGACCAGCGGCGAATAGGTGAACACGATGTTGTGAACGTCGGGGACCCAGCTGGTGTGGACCGACACATCGTCCACGATTCCGACGATGCGCATTACCCGGTCGTTGATGCCGTGGAGGAAGCGCACCCCAAGTGCGTCGGTTGGCTTGGCGCTGCCTGTGAGAAAGGTCGCGAGAGACATGCTTACGACCGCCTCGATGTCCTCGCCGGGCTCGGCGCGTTTCGGCGTGTAGTTGCGACCCGCGCGCATTGTCAGGCCAAGCGTGCGCACGAGGTTCTCGTCACCTGAAGACGGCCACGCGAGTTGCGCACGCATGCGGTCATCGATGGGCGCCACCGGCTCGCCGAACTCGGTGAAGCGGAACGGTCGCCGTGTGAGCCACGCGAGACTCTCGACGCCGGGCACTGTGAGCGCGGCGCTCTTGACCTCGTCGGCGGATGCGGAGTTTTCGCGACTGGCTTCGAGCTGCACAATCACGACGCGGTCGGGGTCGATGCCATAGTCGGAGGCGAGATCGCGCCAGAACAACGATGCGAAGGCCAAGGCTTGAACGACAACCGTGTAGCCGACCGCGGTAGCGAACACGAGGACCCGGTAGTCGCGGCGGTTTGCTGCAAGAGCGCGTAGCATGGGGCCGTAGTGACCGCTCATTATTGCCTCCTCAGCGCAGAGGCAGGCTGCGTGTTGCAAATACGCCAGGCCGGGTAGATGCCGGCAACGAAGCCCGCAAGCACCGCCGAAGCGACAGCGAGAAGCACGCGTCGCGTGTCGAGCGAAAAGTCGACCGGGCGATCGATAATCAGAGTGTTCAGCATGGCGATGCCGCCCGCGGCGAGCAATAGGCCCAAGACGGCGCCGCCGCATGACACGAGCTCGGCCTCGAGCAAGTGTTGAACGAAGACCGTGCGGCGGGGCGCCCCCAGTGCCCGGCGGATGGCGACCTCGTTGGCGCGTGCCGAGAATTTCGCAATCAAGAGGCGGACCAGATTGAAGACGCAAGCGATGAAGGCGATGCCACCGAAGAGCTGGAAGAGTACGAAAGGCGTCGCCGTCAGCATGTTCGCCCACTGATCGAGCGGGCGAAGGGTCGGGCGCGCGATCTTCGGGGCGCGATTGGTCTCGCGCTCGCCGGCCACATAGTCGGCCAAGACCCTCTCGTAGTCCGCCACTGCTTGCGCGTTCGGCAGCTCGACGAACATCTGGAGAAACCCGGTCTCGCTGCGCACCAGCTCGTCGTGCGACACCGTGGGGCCGCCCCAAGTGTAGTAGGTGACCGGACGCGCTTCGAGCACGTCCCAAGCCGCGAGGGGGACGTACACGCTGTCCGTGTCGGGATATGCGGTGAAGTCGTAGAGCTTTCGCTCGGTCCGACTATCGAAGACGACTCCAACAACTCGAAAATCGCGTCCGCTTATGCGGACTACGGCGCCGATTGCGCTGGCGCTCCCGAACAACCGTTCGGCGAGGTCCTCGGTGATGACGCAGACCTGCGGATCTTGGGCTTCGTCCTGGTCCGACCAAGGCGCCCCCTCTGTGAAGACGTGGTCGAACATCTCGAATATCGGTGACGTCGTGAAGCGCACGCGAAGGTTCGACGCGGGTCCGCCAGCTTTGGCCACCAGCAGGGGAGAGAAGAAGGAGATCGTGTGCCGCCGCGCGCTCTGAGCGGCGAGGGCGGTGGCATCACGGTAGGTCAGCATGATGTCGGGGACGTGATCCCAGAAGCTGTTCGGGTCGTGGTTCTCCGTCGGCACCGGGACCAGCATGTCGCGCTGGATCTCGACGAGATACACTTGGTCGGAGTCGGCGATTGCCACGTTGGCTTGCGAATCGATCGCCGTGCGGGCGACGGTCCAGAGCGCGACACCGAGCCCGAGCGACAGCTCCATGACGAAGGTGAAGCCGGGCGTGCGCGACAGGCTCCGCGCCGCGTGACGCAGGTGATACGCCAGCATCATCAAGGCGCGAGAGAGCGGGTTCACGGTACAACCTCGCTGCTCCGCTTCTTGGCCCACGGGTCGATGACCCTGCCGTCGAGGATGTGCAGCTTGCGATGGGCGCGAGCCGCGAGCTCCGTGGCGTGCGTGACCATGACGATCGTGGTGCCCTGTGAGTTGATCTCTTGCAGTAGCTCCATGATCTGACGGGCCATGAGCGAGTCGAGGTTACCCGTGGGCTCGTCGGCGAGAATGAGCTGCGGCGAGCCAGCCAAGGCGCGAGCGATGCCCACGCGTTGCTGCTGCCCACCCGAGAGCTGCGAAGGACGGTTGTGACGTCGGGCGATGAGGCCGACCCGTGTAAGCGCGAGCTCGATGCGCTCGGTGCGCTCGCGGGCGTTCATGCCGCGATAGCGGAGCGGAACATCGATGTTGTCGAACACATCGAGATCGGGGATGAGGTTGAAGCTCTGAAAGATGAAGCCGATCTTCTCATTGCGGAGCTTTGCCATCTCCGCGTCCTTCAAGCCCATGACGTCGACGCCAGCCAGCTCGTAGGTGCCCTCGTCGAAGGTGTCGAGCAAGCCGGCGACGTTCAGGAACGTCGTCTTGCCCGAGCCCGACGGGCCCATGATGGCGACAAACTCGCCGTCCTCGATGGTGAGGTGGAAGTCGCGCAGAGCCTCCATGGCCAGCAGGTGGCTTCGGTAGACTTTCCTGACCCCCTGCATCTTGATCATGGTTTGGCTCTACATGGTTCTACTGGCGCTCGGTGTCGCGGCCGATGGCGTTGATGAGGCGAGCGCGGGCGATGCGTAGGTCGATGCGCGCGTTCATCGCTTCGCTGCGGGCCCGCGTGAGGGTCGTTTCCGAATCGGTGACCTCGACGGTGGTCGCGCGACCGTTCTGAAAGAGAGCGCGGCGCACACGGTAAGACTCCTCGGCGGAGGCAAGTGAACGCGTGGTCGTGTCGATCGCAACGGCTGCCACGTTCAAGTCCTGATAAGCGTTGAGCACCGCCACGTGGATGTTGTCGCGCGAAAGGTTTCGCAGAGCTTCTGTCCTGGATGCTTGGTGCTCGATGCTCTCTGTACCTTGGCGCGCGCCGAAGATGTCCGTCGGTGTCCACGATAGCGTGGCTCCCAACGTCCACCAGTGGTCGAAGTCGTCGGTCTGCGGAAAGCGCTGTTGCAGTGGGCTCAGGTACGAGTAGCTGCCCTGGGCGGTGAGACGCGGATAGTAGGCAGCGCGGTTCGCGCTGGCGCGCTCGCGTTGTGCTTCCACCTGGAGCGACGCCGCCTTGAGATCGAGTCGCTTCTCTTCGGCTTCTTTCCAGAGACTTGCGATGTCACCGACATTGTCGAGCTGCGTGATCTCAGCGCGAACGTCTTCACCAATTTGGTACTGGCCCTGGCTCGCGTCGTGCATCTGGGTGCGTAGTCGCTCCTCGGCGAGCTGAGCGGCGTTCCTTGCGCGCTCGACGGCGAGCTCTGTCGTCGCTACGCTCGACTCGAGGCGCAGCACATCGGCGTTCGTCGACGCGCCGGCCTCGAACTGGGCTCGTCCGTCTTTGGCTTGCGCCCTGGCCTGCTCGAGGGCCTGCTCTTGAACGACCAGCTGTAACTTTGCGCGGGCCCATTCATAGTAAGCGACTTTGGCTTGCGTTGCGGTCGTAAGCTCGGTGTGGCGCGCGTTTAGAGTGGCGGCATCGAGACTGCGGTTGGCGGAGGCCAGGCTCTGCGGCAGGCGCAGGAAATAGTCCGAAAGCGGGATCGAGAGATTCGCGCCGAGGCTGTACTGGTTCGGAAAGAAGGGCAGAATGATGGCTTGCTCGGCGCCGGTGGTCGGGTCGGTCTGGACCAAGCGATTGGTGATGCTCCGCGTGCGTGTGTAGTTCGCCGTAGCGGTCAACATCGGAATGAATCCGTACTTGGCCTGCTGGCGCAGCGCTTCTGCCGAGAGCATGTCTTCGCGCTGTGCCTGAACGTCGAAACTGGTCTGCGTGGCCTTTGCCGCGGCTTCTTCAGCGGTGAGGCCGGTGCCTGGCGTGAACAACGCTTCGACCTTGCTGTTGAAAGCTTCTGCGTTGGGATTGGCAATGGCGTGACCGTTGCCACCCGGGGCCGCTGTCTGGACGGCGAACAGTTGCAGGGGCTCTGCGAGCGCGGGGGTTGTGCAGGTTAGCGCGACTGCAATGAGGGCGAGCGAACGGGGACGCATCGGGCAACTCTCCTAGGGTGACGGCTGCAGCCCCTCCAAGGTTCGTGCCAGCGTGGAAACACGCCGCGCCGACCTCGGTCAGACCGCTTGATAACGTGGAGCCAAACGCCGTCTCGCCCACGCTGGGCGCTGTAGCGGGCAACGCGGCGGGGATCAAGGACGACGGGCAAACCGGACACATCGGGGTGCCGCCCCCGGACACGGGGGTGTCCGCTGGACAACTGTCCGGACACTGCGGCTGTCAATGTCCACCCCACGAAAAGCGGTTTCTCTGGCGTTGCCGGCGTCCCTAAGACGAATGGCGCTTTGGTACGCGCTGTGCAAACCGCGTCCTCCGACCCGCAAGGAGATTCGATGATGTTCCCGCTCGCGACCCTCAACGCCTACATCCCCGCGCCGAAGGTCGGACGTCACCGCCAGCTTCGAGATTTGGCTGTCATCATCGCAGCCTCCGCTGTGACCGCCTTCACGCTCTATGGTTGTGGCGAAGGTCACCGAGAGCCAGCCGTCAAGGAGGCGACCACGCAGGCGCGGGCCGTGACGATGGTCGAGGCCGTGGCCGCGCCCACCCCGCGCTACCTCACACTCACGGGCACCCTGAATGGCAACCGAAGCTCAGAGGTCGCCGCCGACTGGGCCGGCAAGGTGGTGGAGACGCTGGTCGAGCGGGGTCAACAAGTCGCGAAGGGTCAAGCGCTGGTGCGTCTCGATCCGCGCACGGCTTCATTGAACGCCCAGGAGGCCGGCGCGACTGCCGCGGCCTCCGAGGCGTCATTGCAGCTGGCGCGCAGTGATTGCGAACGCGCCAGCAAGCTCTTTGCGACCAACGCCATCAGTAACGCCGAGTTCGACCGGCTCACGGCAACCTGCAACGCCCAGGCGAAGCAAGCAGAGGCCGCCATAGCGCGGGCTCGGCTTGCCGGGCAGCAGCTGGGTGATGCGACGGTGCGAGCGCCCTTCGCCGGCATGGTGGCTCAGCGCTACGTCGACGATGGTGAATATGTGGGTCGCGATACAAAGGTCGTGTCGCTCGTTGAGCTCGATCCGCTTCGTCTCGAGCTCAACGTACCAGAGGCCGACGCCCGCTACGTCCAGGTCGGTCAGGCCGTGCGCTTCGACGTGGCCGGCTTCGACAAGCAGACCTTCGCCGGTACCATCAAATACGTTGGTCCATCGTTGCGTGCCGAGACGCGCGACTTGGTGGTCGAAGCAGTGATCGACAATCGCGACCGTGTTTTGCGTCCAGGCAACTTCGCGATCGCCAAGGTAACTCTCGGAGAAGTGCCTACTCCCGTCGTGCCGCGAGCCGCCATCCGCGATGACGGAGAGACCTATCGCATCTTCGTGATCCGAGACGATGGTAAGCATCAGCAGATCGAGGAGCGCCTCGTGCAGCTCGGACCCGAGCTCGCGGGGGGCTTGGTCGCGGTTGCCAAAGGCGTCGAGGCTGGTGAGCGGGTCGTTGCAAGCGTGACCGACGATCTTCGTGACGGGGTGCAGGTTACCGTCACCAAACAGGCGTCGGCGCCGCAGCCGCCAAGCGCCGAGCTCGCCGAAGGACGCTAAAGCGTAGTCTTACGCCCCCCCAATCGAAGGACCGAGCGCATGCAGTGGCTATCCAATATCAGCATCAAACGCCCCATCTTCGCGACAGTCCTCATGCTTACCATCGTCGTCGTTGGTATCACTGGGGCGTCGCAGCTCGGTGTCGACCGCTTCCCTGACGTCGACTTTCCGATGGTCGTCGTGTTGACCCGGCAGACGGGGGCTTCCCCGCAAGAGATCGAAACGGAGATCACCGACAAGATCGAAGAAGCCGTCAACACGATCGCGGGCATCGACGACCTGCGCTCGATTTCGAGTGACGGTGTTTCGCAGGTGATCGTGCAGTTCGTCCTCGAGAAGGACATCGACGTCGCGGCGCAAGAGGTCCGCGAGAAGGTTCAGGGGGTCATTCCCGATCTCCCCAAAGACATCGACGTCCCGGTCGTCACCAAGGCCGACCCCGACGCGACGCCCATTCTCTATATCGCGGTCAATGCCGAGCGGCCGCTGCGCGAGATCACCGAGGTCGCTGACAAGAACATCAAGCGTAAACTCGAGAATATTTCCGGCGTCGGACAGGTTTCCATCGTAGGTGGCCGCGAACGGCAGGTGAATATCTGGCTCGACCCGGCGCAATTGCGTGCTCATGCGTTGACTGCCGCTGACGTGCAACGCGCCGTGCAGAGCCAGAACCTCACCATGCCGGGCGGCGCCATCGATGTCGGGTCCGACGAGGTCACGCTGCGCATCAAGGGTCGCGTCGAGCGCCCCGAGGATATTGGCGGCCTGGTCATCCGACACGTGAAGGGTTACCCGGTTCGCATCCGTGACGTGGCACGTGTCGACGATGGCGCCGAAGAAGCCGAGACCATCGCGGTCAAAGATGGCACTCCGGCTGTCGTGTTGTCGGTACGCAAACAATCGGGCGGCAACACCGTGGCCGTCGTCGATGCGGTCCTCGAACGCATGGCGCAGATCAAGCCGATCTTGCCGGCCGGTTACACTCTCGAGGTTGTCCGCGATAACAGTGAGACTATTCGCACCAGTGTTCACGCCGTCGAGGAACATCTGGTGCTCGGGGCGATCTTTGCGGCGCTGGTGGTTCTTTTGTTTTTGGGGAATCTGCGCTCGACCGTTATCGCGGCCATCGCGATCCCGGTGTCGATCATCGGCACGTTCGCGCTCATGTGGCAACAGAACTTCACCCTCAACACCATCACACTCCTCGCGCTTGCCCTGGCGGTCGGCATCGTCATCGACGACGCCATCGTCGTCCTCGAGAACATCTTCCGCTTCATCGACGAGAAGAAGATGAGGCCGCGCGAGGCGGCGGTCCACGCGACCAAAGAGATCGGTCTGGCCGTGCTCGCCACCACCGTGTCGCTCATCGCGGTGTTCTTGCCGGTCGCTTACATGAGCGGCATCGTCGGCCGCTTTTTGAACAGCTTCGGCCTCACCATGGCGTTCGCCATCGGCGTGTCGTTGCTCGTGTCGTTCACGCTCACGCCGATGATGGCCTCGCGCTGGCTCAAGAAGCACCGACCTATCGCTTCGCAGGGCGGGCGTGCAGTTCAAAAGCCCATCCTCGAGCGTTTGGTCGATTCCTTCTACCTCCCCATCGAGCGCGGCTACGTGAGTATTCTGCGTTGGTCGATGGCGCACAGGTGGGTCATCGTCCTCGCCGCCGTCGCTGCCTTGGCTTCGGTCGGTCCGTTGATGAAGACGGTCAAGAAGGGCTTCTTGCCGACCAACGACGAGTCGCATTTCGAGATCAACGTGCGAGCTCCAGAGGGTACGTCGCTCGAGGCCACCGGCCTCGTCGCGGAACGCATCGCGCGTGAGGTTCGCAACGTCGAGACGGTCAAAGCGACGCTCATGACCATCGGCGACAACAACGAGCGCACGCCGAACAAGGCGCGCATCTACGTACGCATGATCGACTCGAGCGAGCGCGACTTGTCGCAGCACGATGTCATGAACTTCGTGCGCAAGACCATCATCGCCAAACAGCCCAAAGAACTTCAGATCGATGTGTCGGACGTCCCTGCGTTCGCTATGGCGGGTGGGAGCTCCGCGCTCGTCCAGTACGATGTGAGCGGGCCTTCGCTCGAGCGCCTCGCCGAGATCAACGACACCGTCATCGAACGCATCAAAAAAGAGGTACCCGGTGCTGTCGACGTAACCTCCTCGTTCATCTCGGGTAAGCCCGAGATGGCGGTCGAGATCGATCGCGAAAAAGCGGCGTCACTCGGTGTCGCGGTGTCGGACATCGCGACGGCGATGCGGCTCCTCGTCGGCGGTCTCGAGGTCTCCACCTACGAGGAGAAGAGCGAACAATACGAGGTGCACCTGCGCGCCGAGCGCAAGTACCGCGCTGACCTCGAGGGATTGGCTCTCATGACGGTACCGTCGTCCAAAGTTTCTGCCGTCCCGCTCCTCGACGTCGTTCACATGGAGAGTGGCAGTGGACCGTCGCTCATCAATCGTCTGAACCGCGTGCGGCAGATCACCTTCCGCGCTAACCCCGGCGCCGGCTACTCGGAAGGCGACATCATGGCGGGCGTGAAGACCGTCATCGATTCCCTCAAGCTGCCGGCCGAGTACCGTTCGGGACCGTCGGGTCGCTCGAAGGAGATGGCCAAGGCTGGCAAGCTCTTCCTCGCGGCGTTCTTGCTGTCGCTCGTGTTCATGTACCTGGTTCTCGCGGCGCAGTTTGAGTCGTGGCTACACCCCGTCACCATCTTGTTGTGCTTGCCGCTCACCTTGCCCTTTGCGCTCTTGTCGCTCGTCATCTTCAAGCAGCAGCTCGACATCTATTCGATGCTGGGGCTCCTCGTGCTCTTCGGTGTCGTGAAGAAGAACTCGATCTTGCAGATCGATCACACCAACCACTTGCGTGGCGAGGGTATGGACCGGGCGACGGCCATCATCGTTGCCAACAAAGACCGGCTGCGCCCCATCCTGATGACCACGTTCGCGTTCGTTGCGGGTATGGTGCCGCTCATCGTCTCCGAGGGCGCCGGCGCCGGCAACAACCGAGCGACAGCGGGTGTCGTCGTAGGCGGACAGCTGATGTCGCTCTTGTTGACCCTGCTTGCGACGCCCGTCGCGTATTCGCTGTTCGACGACGCGTCGCAGTGGTTCGCTCGGCAGCTCGGGCGCTTCAAGTCGAACGCTGACGTCGATGATGACGAGATGGCGCCAGCCGCGGAGGTGGTCGAGTCCCTTCGCCCAGCAGCCGGTCGCGAGGAACGTCCGCCGCAGCAGATCGTCGCTTGATCGACAAAGATGCTCCGGAGCGCGCTATGGGCGAGTGCGCTACGGTGCAGGTCCCGGGTGGCAATCGAATTTTCGGTGCCACCCGGGACCACTGATGTTCGTTGGCCGTTTTGACTTTGGCGTTCTCGAGGGGGTACCTCTCCTCCCTAAGGAGAGTCTGCCATGCGCACGTTGCTCGCGATGTCCGTTCTGGTTGTTGTCATGGGCTGTGGTGGTGGTGAGGAGAATCACGATGATCACAACGGCGGCGATCAGGACGACGCCTGCCCAGCGACCACGAGCGTCTCGATCACTAACTTCACGTTCTCCCCACGTTGTCTCCGCGTGTCGCCGAGTGCGTCCGTCACCTTCACCAACAACGACAGCGCGGCCCATACGGCAACTGCGACAGCAGCGGCTGGGTTCGACACCGGCACCATCGCCGGGGGAGCAAGCGCGGCGATCACGGCGCCCTCAGCGGCTGGCGATCACCCTGGCCGCTGCAGCTTTCATCCGGGCATGACCTTCACCATTCGCGTCGAGTGAATCGGCTCTTGATTTCGAGGGGTGCACATCCGTACAGTGCGCCTCATGGCAGAGCCGCCTGAGCTGCTAGCACCATCGAACGTTCTCGAGTTCCGGCGTCCATCGGCGCCGTGGCAAAAGCCGGGCGGCATCGGTCACGTTCTCTCCAGCTGGCGTGAAGATGGCCGGCTCTATCGGCATTTCGCGCTCGATACGCTCGTGCCAGAGCGACCGGCTCGTCTCACCGAGCTCCCCGTCGAGCTATCGCCCCAAGTTGCCAGCGCCCTGCAGCGACGCGGGGTCAAGCAACTCTACACGCACCAAGCCGAGGCGTATCAGCGCGCCCGTGCCGGTGAACACGTCGTGGTCGCGACACCGACCGCTTCCGGCAAGAGCCTCTGCTACAACCTGCCGGTCCTCGATGCCTTTGCCCGCGATAGCGAAGCGCGCGCGCTCTACCTCTTCCCTACGAAGGCGCTTGCCCGCGATCAAGAAGTGGCGCTGCACGACCTCATGCACGCGGCGGCCTTGACGCACGGCGCAATCACCTACGATGGCGACACACCGGGGGATGCGCGGCGCGCGGCCCGCGAAAAGAGCGGCGTCCTCGTCACCAACCCGGACATGCTGCACACTGGCATCCTGCCACATCATGCGAGCTGGGCGAGGTTGTTCGCGAACCTTCGCTTCATCGTGATCGACGAGCTGCATTCGTACCGTGGCGTCTTTGGTTCACATCTTGCCAACGTGTTGCGACGGCTTTTGCGCGTCGCGCGGTTTCACGGCGGCTCGCCTACCGTGATGTTTGCCTCGGCGACCATCGGCAACCCGCGCGAGCATGCCGAGCGAATCCTCGGCGACGCGGTCTCGCTCGTCCACGAGAGCGGAGCACCTGCTGGTGAGAAGCACGTCATGGTGTTCAACCCGCCGCTTTTGAACCCCGAGCTCGGGATCCGCGCGAGCTACATCAAGACTGCGGTGCGCTTGACCGCTGATCTCGTGCGCGCTGGGGTGTCGACCATCGTCTTCGGGCAGAGCCGAAACTCCGTCGAGGTGATGCTGAAGTATCTGCGCGATCGCTTGGGAGAAGACGGTGTCGACCCCGAGACCATCCACGCGTATCGCGGCGGCTATTTGCCAGAGACCCGCCGCCGCATCGAAGCGGGTCTGCGCGAGGGAGCGGTGCGTTGCGTGGTTGCTACCAACGCCTTGGAGCTGGGTATCGACATCGGTGCCCTCGACGCCGTGGTCTGCGCCGGCTATCCGGGCTCGGTTGCAGGTTTGTGGCAGCGCTTCGGGCGTGGTGGGCGGCGCGGGGAGGCTTCGCTCGCACTGCTCGTGACCTCGAGTGCGCCGCTCGATCAGTTCTTCGCCGCCGACCCCGAAGCGCTCATCGGCGCGCCGGTCGAGCATGCGCGTATCGATCCCGACAATATCGAGATCCTCGTCGCGCACTTGAAGTGCGCGGCATTCGAGCTGCCGTTCGAGGAGGGCGAGGCCTTCGGCGATGTGCCGCCGTCCGCCATCAAGGACGCGCTCGACTATCTCGCCGAGTCGCGCATCGTACACCCGGTGCCGGCCACTTCGGGGCGCAACGTTTACCACTGGGCAAGCGACGTCTATCCAGCCAACCACGTGTCTCTACGCACCGCTAGTTGGGACAACTTCGCGGTCATCGATATCGCCTCCGATCACACCATCGCCGAGATGGATTGGCGGAGCACGCACACCATGCTGCACGAACAAGCCATTTATCAGCACTTGGGCGAGCAGTATCAGGTGGAGCGCCTCGACTACGAAAATCACAAGGCTTACGTGCGCAAGGTGGCACCCGATTACTACACCGATGCCATGACGTACACGCGCGTCGCCGTTCTCGAGGATGATGTCCCGTCGGAGCGCGTAAGCGAGCACTTGGCATCGACGCTCGCCGGCGGCATGGGTGAGGTCAGCGTTGTCTCCAAAGTCGTCGGCTACAAGAAGATAAAGTTCCACACACACGAAAACGTGGGTTACGGGGACGTCCACCTGCCCGAGATGCAGATGCACACGAGCGCCATGTGGCTCACCATCGGGAACGAGCTGGTGACGAGCCTGGGCGTCGCGCGGCCGCTCGTCATCGACGCGCTACGTGGCCTGGCCAACGCGTTGCACACCGTGGCCTGCGTTGGCCTCATGACTGATCCGCGCGATCTCGGGCGGACCGTCACCGACAAGGCCGGAGAGGGCGCAACCGCTCCAGCGGATGGCGGTTGGCTCGTCGACCGTGAGCCGTTTCATCCAACCATCTTCTTGTACGATTCGGTTGCCGGTGGTGTCGGCCTCGCGCCGCGCCTGCACGAGGATCGCGTCGAGATGTTGGTGCGTGCGCATGCGCTCATTCGAGCGTGTCCTTGCAGCGCGGGGTGCCCGAGCTGCATTGGGCCGGGCATTGGGGTGGGGGTGGCCCAGCTTGCGGGGGCACCGCAGAGCGCACTGCCCGCCGCCGCGATGCGGCAGCTCGAAGCAGCACCCCTGATGGGCGAGCTCGATGAGGCTCTCGTCCGCGTGACTGACAATTCGCAGTCCGTGGCGCAGCCCACCATGGCGTCGATGCCGAGTGGCGACATGCGGAAGGCTCTAGCGCTCGAGGTGCTTCGGGCTCTGGGGGTCGGCGGCTGATGGACATGAAGAAGAAGCTGTCGCGGCTTCGGCCTGACGGGGCGATGGCCGAGGGCCAGGTCGCCGATGGCCGGTCTGCGATCGTTGGTAGCCGAACGCCGGTCGTCGATGCCGCGACGGCGGATGCGCCGAATCTCGACGCGCCGATTGGTCGCGCAGACAACATCAAGTCGCGCTTGCTCGCCCTCGCGAATCGGCAGGCAAAGCCCAAGCGTTCCCGCGCTGAGCCCGCATCGGGTCTCGCTGGTTCCGTACGTTCAAACGCTCGCGGCGAGCTGCACGTCGTTGCCCAGTCTTTCGACCCCGATCATTCCCAGGGCTGCGCGCGTTTGCGGCGAGGTCTCATTGCTACCGGTGAGCTCATCGCCAAGCTGGCGCTCGACGAGAGGCTCACGCCAATCGATTTAAGCCGCGCCCTGTACATCGACACCGAGACCACCGGGCTGTCGCATGGGGCCGGCACGTTGCCCTTTCTCATCGGCATGGCTTGGTTCGATGGCGCTGCGGTGCAGGTCGAGCAGCTGGTGTTGCGCAAGCCTGGCGAGGAAGGTCCGATGCTCGAGGAGCTGGCCATGCGTATCGCTCAAGCGTCGTGCATCGTCAGTTACAACGGCAAGAGCTTCGATTGGCCGCTTTTACGGACGCGATTCGTATTGAATCGCATGAAGGTCCCCGAGCCCGCTGCGCACGTCGACCTTCTGCATTGCGCGCGCCGCGTCTTCCGCCGTCGGCTCACGAACGTCCAGCTCACCGAGCTCGAGCGCGAGGTCTTGGCGCTGACCCGACATGACGATGTCGGTGGCGCGCAGATCCCCGCCATCTATATGGAGTTCTTGCGCGGCAAAGACGGCGCCTGTTTGAACCCGATCCTGGTACACAACCAGCACGACCTGGTGTCGCTGGTGGCGTTGCTCGGCGTGCTAGCCGACAAGCTGGAGAGCGCTTCGAGCGACGACGACCTGCGCGATCAGCTCGCGCTCGCTGAGCTCTCGGTACGCGCCGGTGACGGAGACCGCGCGCATGCGTTCGCGCTAACGGCGGCCGCGGGGGGCTCCGACGTGTCGACACCGGCGCTCGTGCTCATGGCGCGAGTGCACAAGCGCCGAGGTGAGTTCGCTTCAGCGGTCGCGGCTCTCGAAAGGGCGCTCACCCATGTCGAGCCCGACAACGCACCGTCGCTGTGCCTCGAGCTCGCGAAGCTCTACGAGCGACGGCTGCGTGATCCTGCCCGTGCACTCGAGTACGCGCGCAACGCCATCATGGCCGAGCCTGAGGTCGCGAGCGCGCGCCGTATCGAGCGCCTCACGCGAAGAGCGTCACGTCTAGCGCTACCATTTCCCGCCGAATTCGAGTGAGATCGCCGCTGCCGCTCGTGCAGGAACGATTCCGCACCATGGGCCTATGTCATGGCTTGGTGCCGCATCGTGCCGAGCCCTGACCCGATAAGTTCGGGTCGAAGCGGCACTAGCGCGAAGGGAGATCGGCAACATGAGTCAAGTGAACACCGTTGCGGGGGCTGTATCGGGCGCGGAGCATTTGCTCAGCGAGAACGACGGCGATGAGCCCGGCAGACCGGCCCCGCCGCCCCCCAAGAGCGCCTCCGAGTCGTTCGTGGACTACTGTCACCAGAGCAAGTTCCAGTTTTTGAACCCGGTCTGCTTGGTGGGCATGCCACTCCTTGGTCTCGGAACTCTCTTGGGCGACGCCGCAAGGGACGTCGGAAACACCGGCGCCCGGGCGCGAGCTGGTGTTTCCACCCGAAATCCTGTTCGCCTGGTACCCAACGACGAGCAGTAGCCTATCCGAGGCGGGTGGGTGCCTCCTTGCCCCCGAGCATCGCCATCGACGACTAGCGGCTCGTCGGCTTTGGCGAGCACTGTCGGGACGCGCGTGTCGCACAAGGCGTTCGACGTCGTTGCAGTACGGCACTGCGGCCCCGATTGCGGAGCGGCTAGCCGAGGTCTAGCTTGGTCTGCCGTGTTCCGAAGAACGCAAAGGCGGCCCAGCTCTCGAAGCCGTCACCGCTGCGCTTGAGGGTCAGAACACCGGGGCCGTCGCCGAAGTCGTCGCCGAATTGGGCTTCGAGGTCCTTGTCCGTCGCAGTGATCGAGTTGATCTTGCGGAAAAGCTGCTTGTCGCTCTTGCTATAGCGGACGGCCTCTTCTTCGGGATGCAGGCTGCCTGTAGTGAGAAGTCGGGTGAGGCTCGACGACGCCACCGCCGACAGGCCTTGCGCAAACGCGGTGACCAACGGGGGGAGAATACCCATCGCGAGCTGGCTGCGAAGGATGGCGACATCCACGGGCAACGAGTCGGCGAGGGGAAGCTTGACATCAGGCTGGCCGGAGCGGGCCAGCGCGTAGACGCGGCCATCCGAGCGATTCACGGCATCGGTCGGCGTGAGCGTGATGCCATCGGCGGCAAGTGTTTTGCGAATGGCTATCAGGCGGTCGTCGGCGGACGCCGAAGCGAACGCGGGAACGACTCCGGAGGCAGTCACGTTGATTGTCATCGCTCCATGATCGGGGACGGCTTCAAGAAGGTGCGCGGGCGACAGCTGACGCCAGGGCGTGGTCTGCTAGTCGGTGTAGACGGTGACGTCGAAGCGCAGCTCACCCGTGGCGGTTGGTGGCAGGTTGGTCACATGCCCCCCGAAGAAGTCGGCGCACGAGGTACGCCACGCGTCCATCGCGTAAAGCAACACCTTCTTGGGCGGCGGTACGTCGGATCTGACGCTGACGATGCCGCGCCGGTAGGTGGCGGCCTGGGGCGCCGTGCTGGTCACCTTGAGCAAGGGCTCCCAAGCACGGCGAAGCTCCGCTGCGGTGGGCTCGGTCGACCCGAGCGTCATGCCCTGAGGCTTTCCTGCTGGTTCTGACCTCACCCCTTGCGTATCGGAAGACGGACCGCGCGCGTTGCTGGCGACAGACCCCGCGGCAAGGCTGGCAGGGCTGACGAGTAGGCAGGTTCGCAACGCCGGAGGGGTGATCTAGAGATGCCGAAGGAGCTTGAGGCTCCAGGCGTCGTTGCCGTCTTCCTCATCTCCCTCCTCCGCATCGGAAATACCCATGAGGCGGCTCAAGCCCTTAAAGGCCTTGGCTCCGAGGACCTTTTCGAGCTCCGCGGGATCCCCTTCGCTGAGCTCGTGATGATTCGAAAAGCGCGCGACGGTCTTGTAGTCCTCGTCGTCGGTCTCGAAGTCATGGTTACCAATGAGCGCGACCTTCGCTTTCGTCGTGCCATGAATGCGCGACATGCCGGCTTCGTAGAACCCGAAGATTACGCCGCTCATCGTCGCCCCCTGCTGAATCTCGAGGTTGCCCTCGAGAAACAGGTGGCGGCACTTGAGCTTGCCCGTGACGACAAGAGTCGCCGTTTCGTCGGTAAGCACAGCCTCTGAGACGGTCAGATTGCCTTTGACGATCAGCACTGCGCCGTCGAAGAGATCGAGATCGCCTTCGACCGTAAGGTCGCCGTCGTGCACGCAAGCATCATCAACGCTAACGCAGCTTTGAATGTCTTCGTCTTTGATGAGCTCGGAGAGGTCGTCATCGTCACCAGCGTTCGTGACGCGCTTCGCCTTCTTCAGCGCCGCAAGGGTATTCCTGGGAATCTTCTGAGGCGCTGTCGTCTTGGTGGCCATTGCGAAACGTTATGTTCAGACGCCGGGGCTCGGCAAATGTTGACCGATTCGCAACGATGACTATTTGGCAGTGTCGCTACGCGTCTCGCTGACATCGTTACCGCGCGTTGCCTCCACCGCGTCTCCAGCAGCCAAGTAGGCCGGTCCTTCGGGGCCTTCGACCTTGAGCCAGGCGCCTCGCTTTTCGAGAAGCACGAGCTCGTCTCCGCGTGTGACCTGGTAGCGCTCCAGGCTGCTGACGTCGTCGGCGGCGTAGGTCTTGGTGCCTTCGCGAACGACCACCACGTAGTCGGGTTGCGTCACGACACGCGTTAGCAGTGCTCCCAGCACCACGAACCAGGCGGCGACGGTTCCGACGAGCAGCCGGCGTCTGACGCGACGGGCGATGGCGATGCAGAGGGCAACGTTCACGAGCAGCAACAGCAGACCAAGGTCCGTTGCCGCGACGGGGATCGGCACGTCAACATGAACGCGACTACCACTCGACTCTCGCGCCGTCTCCAGCGCGCTTGCGATCTCGACGTCCCTCGGGGCGGCGTCACGCGCCACCAGGAGGCTCGCAATAGCGGTGGGGTGGTCATCGCGGCCAAGCGCTATCACTCCCGCGTCGAAGGCTTCGTCCGCTGTCATGCCGACTCCGCGAAGCCGCGCGCCAGCGCGATGGCATCGTCCTTTACGGCCGTGTGACTGTTTGCATGGCCGTAGAGAGAGGCGTCGCAGGCTACGAGTACCGCGCGTGCTCGCCCAACAAGGGCCGCGTCCACACCACTGGCGACCAAGGCTGCCAGGGCCTCATCGGTCGAGAGTGCCGCGCCGTGGTGCTGAACACGGTGGCCAATGAGCTCCCGAACCACGCGCGATACCTCGCGCGCGTCGTCGCCGAGTCGCTCGAGCTCTGCCAGGGCGCGTCGCGCTGCTTCGCGGCGCTGCTTCTTTTGGGTGCTTCCCGCCAACTTGGGGCGACGGCTTCGTGCGACGAACGCGACGAAAAGGGGTGCGATGACGAGCGCCGCGAGTCGGGGGCCGCGCAGCCACGTTGCAAGGTCTTGTCGTGCCCCGCGCACCGCGAACGCCGCACGCCGCCCGGGTTGACCTGTTGTGGGCGCCGCGCTCGCTAGAGGCGCGCTCGGGTTCGCTGGTGTCGCGACGGTGGCAACAGAGTCGTCGCCGACGATTCGCAGTGTGAGCGACTGTGACTCCGCCTTGGCGTACGCCCGTCGCTTCGGGTCGAAGTAAGTAAGGCTCGGTGCCGGGAGTCGTATGTCGCCCGCGCTCTGCGCGACCAATGCTTTCTGGAAGACGCGCTCTCCGATGAGCGCCGCGCCAGACCCGTCGTAGCGTAGGGTCGGCTTGTCGTCATAGACCTTCACCGAGTTAAGGAACTGCACCCGCGGCTCCGGAGCAGCAGTCATCTCGGCATCACCGCGTACCGCGAGCGAGAGCGTCACCGAGTCGCCAGCGCGGGCTTCTGTTTTGCTGAGCGCTGTACTCACCGCCACATCGCCGACAAGGCCCGAAAAATCAGCGGGCGGCGGCGGCAATGCCTCGATGGACATACGCGCTGCGTTGCTGCGTACGACTTTGCGGACTCCGTTGCTGCCAAAGATGCGCCCAAACTCGTCGCCGCCGCGTCGGTTGCGCTCTATGGTGCACTGGAGCCGCACCGGGGCGATGTCCAACACTCCCGCCTTGTCCGCGAAAACGGCCTTGCGCACCTCGACGACCGAAAAATCTTCGCCGTCCACGTGCGTGCGATACTGACGTCGCTCTCCCAGATCGTATGACACCGCGTTGGGGAAATCGGGGAGTTTCAAGCTAGGGCATGACGCGTCGACGCGCGCCCATACCTTTAGGGTGTAGACGAGCTGCTCCCCCACGAAAGCCGACTGACGTGGGCCGCTCGCGGGGGTCAGCTCCGCAGTGAGGTAGATCTCGTCGCCGCCCTGACCAGGCTTGGAGCTGGCCGCCGCGACCAGCACCTGCAGAGGCTCGGTCGCCATGCGCGTGCCGTCGACGACCACGGGGATGGCGGGAACGGAGAGGGTGCCGGCGTGTTTGGGCACGAGCGTGAAGGTGTAGCGCGTGCTCGAGCTCATGCGGCCATTGATGATTGAGACCTGGTTTGCTTGTCCTGAGCTTTGGACCTCGAAGTCCGTGTTCATGCTGCTGGGAAGCTCAGGCGTGTCAGCGCTGCCAACGACCTGAATCGTCAGGGTGAGCTCGTCGTCGAGGCTAGCGCGGCCGCGGTCGAGCGTCGCGCGCGCGCTGCCTGCGAACGCTGGGGACGACACGAGGGTGACGAGCAAGACGACCGCGCGCGACATGCTCACCAGTCCTTGCCCGAGCGCGAGTGCTTCTGACGCTGGCGCGCGCGCGGCCGCTTCTCGTCGACCCGCTCGAGGAGACGCGCGGCTTGCTCCTCGGTCATCACGGACTTGTCGGTCGGACGATGCTCGCGCTTGGGCTGGCCGGCAGCTTGCTGCTCGGCGTTCGGCCGTCGGTCATCGGGCTTCGGCTGTTCGGCGTTCGGCTGTCGGTCATCGGGCTTCGGCTGCTCGGCGTTCGGCTGTCGGTCATCGGGCTTCGGCTGCTCGGCGTTCGGCTGTCGGTCGTCGGGCTTCGGCTGCTCGGCGTTCGGCCGTCGGTCATCGGGCTTCGGCTGCTCGGCGTTCGGCTGTCGGTCATCGGGCTTCGGCTGCTCGGCGTTCGGCTGCTCTGGCTTCTCTTGCTTCTGCTGCTCTTCCTCTTTCTCCTTCTCTGCGAGCTTTCGCTTTGCCAGCTCGAGGTTCGCTTTCGCATCCGCATCGTTTGTGTCCGTCTTCAGCGCACTCTCGTAGCTCTCGATCGCCCCCTTGAAGTTCTCCTGCTTGAACCTTGCGTTTCCTTGGTCGTACAGGGCTCGCGCCGTGAGCTTTGGGTCACGCGCCGCTCTGCCGAAGGCCTTCTCGGCGTCCGCAAATCGCCCCGCCTTGTACAGCGCGCTTCCGAGGTCGAAGTCGATTCGCGCGTCGTGGGGCTTGTCGGTGAGAGCTCGCGCGAGCTCCTCTATCGCGGTCGCGTAGTCTCGGAGTTCGTAAGATATGACGCCTGGGTCCGCGCCGAAGATGGTGAGCAGGAGTACAATCATCGCGTACGTCGCCCCCGGAGGATAGACTCGAGCATGAGTCCCGCAGCAGCCAACGAGACCAAGACGCGGTAACGGTCTTTCCCGTGCACGCGCCGCCGCGACCCAAGCTCCCGCGCGGCGACCCTCGCTTTGATCCCCGCATAGATGCGTTCGAGGTCATAGTCCCCGCTGGTGGACCGCACGACGTCACCGCCAGTTGCCGAGGCAATCCGTGTGAGCTGGGCCTCGTCCAGGCGGCTCAGCACCATTTCGCCACGCGTGTCGCGGCGAAAGCCGCCGCCAGCAAGCGGAATGGGCGCGCCCTCGCTGCGACCGATGCCGATGCCGAACACCCGCACACCCGCTTCCTTGGCCTTCGTGGCCGCTGTTTCCACATCGCCTTCCGTGTCTTCGCCATCCGTGATCAAGATAATGGCGCGCCCCTCGGCGACGCCGGCATCGAAAGCGAGCGTCGCCACGTCGATAGCTTTGGCGACAGCCGTCCCCTTGGTGGAGACGAGCTCTGGCGCGACTTCGCGGACGAACAGTGCCGCAGCCTCGTAGTCGAGCGTCAACGGTAGTTGGAGCACCGCGTCACCTGCGAAGAGCACGAGGCCGATGCGATCGCCGTCCAGGCGCGCGAGCAGGTCCAAGATCTCGCGCTTGGCACGCTCGAGACGCGTGAGACCAGCGTCGCTCTCGACGTCACGCGCCAACATGCTGTCGGAGACGTCGAGCGCCACCATCACATCGACGCCGCGCCCGCGTATCTCTTCTTCGACGTCGCCATAGCGGACGCCGGCTAGCGCAATCACCAAAGCCGCCAGCGATGCGCCAATCACGATGTGCCGCCAGAAGCCGCCGGGTGAGCGGGTCACGAGTAGCGGCTGCAGCCGTGGCGCGACCAAACGGGCAAGGCGCGAGTGTCCCAGACGCTCGCCTTGGATTCCGACGAGCGTCACCAGAAACGGCACCGCCAGGAACCACAACATCCAGGGGCGCTCGATGACGAAGCTCGTCATGGCAGCGTCCTCAGCCGGGTCGACAGCAGCAGAGCCTCGCAGCACAGCAAGAATAGCGCGGGTGCCACGAACAACGGGTATCGCTCATCGAGCTCGTGCTGCTCAGGTGCGTCGATGGCGTCCTTCTCTAGAGTGTCGATGTCCGCGTAGATGCGCTCCAACGCCGTCGCGTCTTCGGCGCGGTAGTACTTGCCCCCCGTTGTCTCCGCGATAGCGGTTAGGGTGTCGTCGTCGAGATCGACGTCTTCGTAGAAGAGTTGGCCCCCCACGACCATCGGCGCGCGACCCTGCCGCGCGGCGCCGATGGTATAAACCTTGACGCCATAGGCTTTCGCGAGGCGCGCTGCCTCTTGCGGCTCGACGCTGCCCGCGTTGTTGCGTCCGTCGGTGAGCAATACCACCACTCGCGATTTGGCCTTGTCGTCCTTGAGTCTCTTCACGGCTGTGACCAATGCATCACCGATCGCCGTTTGCTCTCCGGCGACGCCAATCTCGAGCCGCTGGGCCAGGTTCGCGACGAGCGCATGGTCGAGCGTGAGCGGGGCCTGCGTGAAGGCAAAGCTCCCGAACACCACCAAGCCAACCGCATCATTGACGCGCGCTTCGATGAAGGCAGTGACCACGTCGCGAACGACCTCGAGCCGGGTGCGTCGCCATTCGAGCGAGCGCTCGGCGTCGAGGTCGAGGGCGCGCATGCTCCCAGACGTGTCGATGGCGAGAACGATGTGCAGACCGTCGGTGGTGAGAGCCTTTTTCCCTTGCGATGCAACAGGCCGCGCGAGAGCGGCGAAGAGGAGGGCGACCGCCACGTACCGCGTGCCGACAACCCATGGCCGGGCGCGCACAGCCCAGGTGGCGCGGAGGTCCGCGAATGCATCGAGACTCGAGAAGCTTGCGGACGGTAAAAGCGCGTTGCGTCGCTGGTACCACAGCCAACCGAGCCAGGCGGCGAAGATGGGGACGAGTGCGAAGAGCCAACGTGGATCGGCGAGCCTCATGCCCTACCTCGCACGAGCGCCGAGGCCCGCTCGACACTCTCGCGGTGCTCGTCTTCCGTAGCGGAGCGCCCGGCGAAGCGCACCGCGTCGGCGAAGGTAAGGATGGCAACCAGCGTAGCGCGACCCTCTTCACCCAAGACCTTCGCGAGACGCGGATCGGCTTCGAGCTCCTCGGTCGTCATGTCGGTGGCATGAACCTCGGAGCGCGCCTCGAGCCAGCGGCGCAAGACGATCGCGATGTGGCTCTGAAGTCTTTCGGCGCTCGCGCGATCGCGCGGCCGAAAGCCCCGGACCGCCTCGAGCGCGCGCCGGGCTGCCTCTGCCTCGCTCAGCACCACCTGATCGACGCTCTTGCGTCGCGTCCTTCGCCACAGAAGAACCAGCAGTGAGGACGCGACAAGCGCCATCAGCGCCCAGATCCAAATAGGCACCGGCTCCGAGAGCGGCACCAGCGGCTTGATGTCGCGCAACTCGTCCATCACCGCCGCCTCCGTCTGCTCGCGAAGAAACGGGTCAGAATGTCGACGTACGTCCCGTCGAGCGGCAAATCCAGCAGGGGCACACGCGCTTTTCGCAGGCTATCGGCGAGCTCCTGTCCCCGCCGCGCAGCGATCGCCGCGAAGTGTTCTCGGACTCTTGGGTCGCTCGTGTCGACGAGCCGCGTTGCGCCGCTTTCGGCATCGCGTAGGGTCACCATGCCAACGTCGGGCAGAACGAGCTCGTGCGCGTCGATGGGTCGCAAGCCGATGACTTCGTGATGCGCAGCCACGGCGCCCAAAATTTCGTCGTAGTTGCGCGCCATGAAGTCGGAGATAAGAAAGACCACCGCGCGTCGACGCTGCACCCGCCGCAGGTACGCGAGCGCCGCAGTCAGGTTCGTTCCGGTACCGGCTGGTTCGAAGGTGAGCAGCTCACGGATCAAGCGCGCAACCTGCGCTCGACCCTTGCGCGGCGGCACGTAGCGCTCCATGCGGTCGGTGAAGAGTCCGATGCCGACCCGGTCGTTGGTGGCGATGGACGCGAAGGCGAGGAGCGCGGCGAGCTCGGCGGCCATCTCGCGTTTGCTGCGGCTTACGCTACCGAAACTGCCCGAGGCGCTCATGTCGACCAGAAGAACGACGGTGAGCTCGCGCTCGGCGCGGTGCTCCTTGAGGAAAGCGCGCGCACTGTCGCCCGAGTGAGCTCGCGCCGTCACGTTCCAGTCGATGCGCCTGACGTCATCGCCCGGCATGTACTCACGTACTTGATCGAGCTCGGTGCCGCGGCCCTTGAAGGCGCTCGCGAAGGCGCCGGTAAATAGCTCGCTCGACAAGCGCCGCGCGCGGATTCTAAGCCGGCGGGCTCGTGCCGCAAGCTCCGGGTCGAGCGTGGGACGAGGCGCTTCCATAAGTACTTAACGAGCTCCGGGAGTGCTCACGGTACATCGACCGACGCGAGCACGTCGCGCACGATCCGCTCACCCGTGAGCTCTTGTGCTTCGGCCTCGTAGGTCGGAAGTACGCGATGGCGGAGGACGTCCAGTGCGATGGTCTTCACGTCGTGCGGTGTCGCGTAGGTGCGACCTTGCATGAGGGCATGGACGCGAGCGGCTTTGGCGAGCGCGATGCTCGCGCGTGGAGAGGCCCCGAAGGCGATGAACTTCGCGAGCTTCGCGAGCCCGTACGCCTCGGGCTTGCGGGTCGCGAACACCAGATCGACGATATAGTCCTCGAGGCGGGTATCCAAGTGCACGGCGTCTGCTACCTCGCGGGCCGCCATGATGTCGCGCGGATGAACCACCGCATGCACACGCGGTGTCTCGCGGCCGCTCATGCGGCGCATGATCTCTTTTTCGGACGCCTTGTCGGGGTAGTCGACCGTGAGCTTGAGCATGAAGCGATCGACCTGCGCCTCCGGGAGGGGGTAGGTGCCTTCCTGCTCGATCGGGTTCTGTGTCGCCAGCACCAGAAAGGGCTGCGGCAGAACGTGGGTGGTATCGCCGAGCGTTACCTGCCGCTCTTGCATGGCCTCGAGCAATGCGCTCTGCACCTTGGCGGGCGCGCGATTGACCTCGTCGGCGAGGACCAGGTTCGCAAACAATGGCCCCTTTTTCACGGTGAAGGCGCCGGTCTGCGGGCGGTAGACCTCGGTGCCGGTGAGGTCCGCGGGTAGAAGGTCGGGAGTGAATTGGATACGCGAGAAGGTCGTCTCGACCGCGCCGGCCAAGGCCTTCACCGCGGTGGTCTTGGCGAGGCCCGGGATGCCCTCGATGAGCACGTGGCCATCGGCGACCAAGGCGAGGAGCAAGCGGTCAACCAGGGTGCCCTGGCCAACCATGACCTTGGCGACCTCGTCGCGAATGCGGCCAAGCATCGCCGCGGTGTCCTGCACGGTACGTTCGTCGAGACTCATGTGGAAGTCTTAACCCCTGTCGGCCGGATCGAGATTCCAGGGCCGCCTGAAAGCGCCTTCTAGAAGCTCGGCATGTGGCGCGGCAATGACCTCGGCATCGAGCAGGGCTTCGCCCATGGCGGCGCTGAGCCGCTCGTGTGCCTCCTCCACGTCGGCCTGTTCACCACGCAACGTGAAGAAGCCCCGACCGCCAAAGCCCGTCGCGAGGTGCATACGCTCGAGGCGCACCTCGGTGGCCTTCACCACCATGTCTGCCGCGCTGATGGTCGTTGCGACTGTCGCGAGCTCGAAGATACCCAAGGGGGCGTCGTTGGGGACGAGGCGATCACCACGGACTGCGGCGATGACGGCGGGATGGACCCCCGGCAAGAACAACCGGTCGATTCGGCGCGAGCCCAGTCCATCTTCTGCGGCCGCGAGGCTCTCCTGGACCGACGCGACATCCCCAGTCATTAACAGCACGACCTTGTTGGGGCTTACTGGAGCGCAGGCGAGGATCTTCACAGGCGCGCGCTTCAGCGCTGCGTCTTGAGCACGCAAAGCCCGCGGTAGGCCGTCGATTTCGAGCAAACCGATGGCCTCGGCGGAGATGAAGGTCGCTGACGGCACGCCGGGCGGTTTTACACGGCCGGCCTGGGTGATTGGAAGCGGCGTACGGCCCCGTTGTCGGTGCCTGACAATGGAAAACCTGACCTTGACACGGTTTTGGGCCTCCTCGATCCTTTCAACGAATGTCGCGTGCGCAGGAGCAGCGCCATCACGTGCGACGGTCGACACCGCTGCGCTGCTGGCTCATCGACGCCAAGACCGAGCGATTCGTGTCGCTTGCGGACTTGAGCTTATCCGGCGCGCGTGTTTTGGCTGCGGCTCCACCCGAGGTTGGGGAGCGTGTGGTGCTTCGATTCTCATTGCCAACGAGCCCAGTTCCGGTTGTCGCGCGTGCGCGCGTGGTTTGGCGCGCCGAGGGATTTCGCGGTCGCGGCGGAGTCATGGGGCTGGCTTTCGAGTCGCTGAGCGATGTAGCAGCGCTCTCGGCTTTCATCGACGACCGCGCGGCGTCAGAGGCCGTCTGAGCAGCGATGCGCTACGGAATATTCTCCGATGTCCACGGCAATCTCGAAGCGCTCGACGTCGCGCTGACGTGGCTACTCGAGCAGAGATGCGACGCCTACGTCTTCCTGGGTGACGCGGTCGGTTACGGCGCCAACCCAAACGAGGTATGCGACCGCATCCGTCCCATCGCCGACGTCGCCATCATCGGCAATCACGACGCCGCAGCTTGCGGGCGTATCGATTTCTCCGAGTACTACGACGCAGCCAAACACGCGCTGCAGTGGTCTGCCGACAAACTTACTCCCGAAAACCGCGCCTGGCTCGCCGGCTTGCCCTTCAAAGTCCGCCATGGCGACCTCGAGTTCTCGCACGGCTCGCCGGTTCATCCCGAAGCGTTCGACTATCTTTTTGCTCCCGAGCAGGTCGAGGCGCTCGGCGGCCAGCTAGCCGATCTCGCTCAGGTCACCTTCATCGGTCACTCGCACCTGACCATCTCGTTTTACGTCGACGAAGCCGCCGTCGTGACGCCGCTCATTGCCGACGCCATCGATTGCAATGGGTCGCAGAAGACGATCATCACCGTGGGTAGCGTCGGGCAACCCCGTGACCGCGACCCACGTGCTTGCTGTGGCGTGTATGACACCGACGCCAAGGTCTTCACGTTCCAGCGCATGTCGTATGACGTGCTCACCGCTCGCAGGAAGATCATCGAGGCCGGGCTCGCGCCGGTCTTCGGTGAGCGACTCTTGGTGGGCATGTAACGTATTCGGGTATGATCCGAACCGGTGATGGTCAGAAGGCATGTGTTTCTGGTCTTGGCGTTGGTGCTGGCGACCTCGGTCGGTGGCTGCAAACGCACACCCTCGACCATCGTCATCACGCGCCTCCTCCTGAATCTGCCACCTGAGCTCGAAGGGAACCGCGAGCTGCGCGAGGGATTGCGTGCGGACATCATCGCGACGCTCGGCGCAGACAGCACCACGCGTTTCAAGCCCGAGGAGCGGGAAGGCACGCATACGCTGCGGGTCGAGGTCGCCGCGCCTGTCCGCGATGACGTACGCAATCACCGCCCTGACGACGTTCGTGACGGCGAAGAGCCACCGATGCAACGCGTTCGGCTCGAGCTGCGGCCTCGACCGGACGCCATGAGCTACGACGTCGTCGGCAAGGCCCCCGCGACCAGCGATGTCCGCCAAGATGCGACCGCGGCGTTTCAAGATGGCTGGTCGGTAAGTGTCAGCATGCGCCTCTTCGACCGTGGCCCCGATGGCGACCTCATTGGCGCGCTCAAGAGCAGCGACGAGCGTCTGCAACTCTTCGCCGTGCAGCGCCTCGGTGAGCGTCGAGTGAAGGCTGCGGTTCCGGCGCTCATCGGGTTGCTCGACGAGAAGACGAAGCCAGAGCTCGCCCTGCGGGCGATCGGTGCCCTGATAGCCATTGGCGACCCGACGGCGGCCGAGCCGATGATCGAGCTTGCCCGAAACAAGGATCCGCAGTTCGTGTTGCAGGTGGTCTTCGCGCTTGGCTCGCTGGGCGGGCCAACGGCCGAGGGGTATCTGGTCACCTTGGCGAGCGGACACCCCGTCGAAGCGGTGCGGCGCGGGGCGGAGGACGCCCTCGCCGAGTTGGGGCGCAAGCGCCGCTAGCAGCTCACTGCGGCGGGCGCGTCGCGAACCCCAAACGGGGGTCGCTTGCACCACCCACACCGCTCAAGGCACTTTGTTGCCACCACTCACGAGGTTCCACACGATGATTCGTCGCCTCTCACCACTGGTCTTTATCGCCCTCGTCGCTTGCGAAACCGACAAGCAGCCCGACCAGACTCCTACGGTCCCTCCGCCCGTGCCGGCCGATCCGGCTCCCAGCGACGTGACGCCGCCGCCAAGCGCGCCGAAGACCGCTGACCCTGACTGCATGGGTTCCGAGACGGCAGGCACACCCAAGACCCATCAATGGAACGGCGTAACCTGGGAAGAGAACGGCAGCACCGTAGCGTGGACGGGGCCGGCTCGTGACACCGTTGTTGTGGGCACCGTGACCGACATCAAGGAGAGCTCCGAGGAGAACCTCGCGAACCTCAAGGCCTTCATCGCATGGTTCAAGAAGAACAAGGTCGACCTCATCATCGTCGACGGCGATTCGGGGACCACGCAGGCCGGCATCGAGAGTGCCATCGATGTGCTCGCGAGCGCGCAGGTGCCGGTGTTCGTGACCATCGGTAACGGCGAAGGGCGCATGGCTTACAAGACCGCGATGGCGGCGATCCAACAGCGCTCGCCGCACGTGTTCGATCTGGTGAAGGTGCGCCGCGTTCACACCCCGCAGGCTGACTTCGTTTCCCTTCCCGGCTACTTCAACCCAGCCTTCATCCACGCCAAGGACGGATGCCAATATCACCCAGCGGACGTCGAAGCGGCAGGGGCCATCATCAAGGCCGCGAAGTCGCCGGTCGTGCTGGTGTCCCATGGTGGTCCCAAGCAGAGCGGCCAATACGGCGTCGACCTGACGACCGAGGGTAACCACGTGGGTGACCCCGACATGATGATGCTGATGGCCGAGCACAAAGTGCCCTTCGGCATCTTCGGCAACATCCACGAAGCCGGTGGTCACGGCACCAACAGCGATGGCAGCGAGTTGGTTCCTCCGAAGAAGATGGTCGAGCAGCTGTACCTCAATCCGGGCCCGGCCGATGCCGTCACCTGGATGATGAACGACAAGAGCGAATCCGAGGGCATGGCGGCCATCATGACCATCTCGAAAGGCAAGGCGAGCTACGACATCTTGCGTCGCGGTGGCAAAGCGCCCGTGGTGGCCAAGGCGAAGACCAAGAAAAAGGGCAAGTAGCCATGGCCGACTCGCCCCTCTGGAAGCGTGTGAAAGAGCGCGCCAAGACCGTGGGTAAGAGCGCCATCGACGACTTGCTCGCGTCGGAAGAGAGCTCGTCCGCGGTTGGAGCGGCAGTGCGCCGTGTTCAGGAGAGTCGCGCGTTCATCGACGAGAACGCATCGCGCTTATTGGGTGTGCTGGGTCTTGCCACCCAGGCAGACCTCGAGCGGGTGAGCAAGAAGGTGGGCCGTCTGCGAAAGCGTATGACCGCGCTCATCGACCGGTTGGGGTAAACGCACACGACGCGACCCCGATAGGCTCGTCGAGCCAAGGCGTGAGGTCGGTGATGCGACAGGCGCTGATCTCAGAGGTTGCACGTTGGAGGGCCTCGCCCCTGAGAACTTTCGTGTGCGGCTCCTGACTGCCTGCGCGAGCGGCCATGAGCGCCAAGCGCAAGCGCTCGACCTCGCCGCTGTCGAGATGGCCGCGGGCGCGCTCGGCTTCGATGCGTTCTTCGGCGACCCGATAGCGGTCACGGACCTCATGGCGAGCGGTCGGACGCATCGCAAGAACCCCGACCCCCATCAGCACGACTGCGGTTATCGCCAAGACGTACTTCACGCGTTCCGTCTTGGCCCGGCGCGAGCCGCTTGGCAAGCGCGTGCGCGGTCACGTAAGAGAGTGTCGAGCCGATCATGACCACCTCCCGCCGTGTACTCGTCATCGAAGACAACTTCGATGCCGCAGAGAGTCTGCGTCTCGTCCTCGAGCTCGCTGGACACGATGTCGCGGTCGCGCACAGCGGGGAGGAGGGTTTGTCGCGGGCTTACGAGGTCGTCCCCGAGATCGTCTTGTGTGATCTCGGGCTCCCCGCTGGCATGAGCGGCCTTGAGGTTGCGCGTGAGCTACGCGCCCGCCATGCGGACGCCATCGCGCTCGTTGCCCTGACTGGCCACAGCGGCCCCGACGTCATGCGCGAAGTCAAAGACGCTGGCTTCGACATGCACATCGTCAAGCCGATCGATCCCGCGGCCCTTTCGAAGATTGTCGACACCGCTTGAGCGAGGCCGCCGCGCATTGAGGCGCGATCGCCAAGCGACGTGAGCCTTCAGCGAAAGCCATCGCGGATCGCGTGGAGGAGCGCACCCGGCGTCGCACGCACGGAGAGGGAGGCGCCACTGCTGCGCTCGCCGAACTGGTCACCCGTATAGGCCTGCGCGCTCAGCGCGAAGTTGCCGAACGAGCGCTCGACTCCGGCGTAGAGCATGTCGACGCCCGAGCCGCCCGTCGATAGCAGCTCGCTGTCGGCGGCGAGAGATGCCCGTGCACCGGCCATCAGCGTCCATTCACCGATAAGCGCGCCGCCGCGTAGGTTTAGCGCCGGGCGGTCATGAAGGTTGTCGGCTTGAACGCCGAACGGAACCTCGATGCCAGCGTCGATGAAAAACCGATCGGATGGGGTATAGAGCAGGCCCGCTTCGAGACGGCGATTGAGAGGGAGCTGGCCGATGTCGCGTCCATCGGTCAGCAGGTACTCCGCCGAGGCTGTACCGATGCCGAGCACGCCCCGTCCGTAGGCCTCGAGTCCCGGAGCGACGTCGGCACGCACCGTGGCGCTCACGTTCGAACGCAGGTCGACGAACGCCGAGGTCACAGACGGGTCGCCGGGAGCAAATCCCAAGGTGAGGGCCGAATCGAACGCCGCTTCGAAGGTTACCCCGCGCGCAAGGCGAGTGTTGGCGAGCTGACCAGCACGGTCGAGCGTCACGAACGCAAAGGTCCGGTCCGTGGTGAACAGCTCGCGCGGCCCGACGGTGCGTTCATCGAAGCGGAGTGACCCCACGCCGGCCGTGAGGCGCGCGCCGTTGTTGAAGCGATGCGCGACGCCGCCGAGCTGCATTTCAAGGCCCGGCTGCCCGGAGACCGAGCGAGCGAACAGATTGGTGTTGGGGCCGAGCGGCGCCGTCACGGCGAATCCGTCGGTCCCTGCGCTCGCGCCCAATTGACCGATGGACGCTGGCTGGTCCTCACCGCGCATGGCGGCGTAAACGCGTAGGCCGCGGTCGGTGTAGAAGCGACCGCCGACGCTCGCACGGTCGAACCCGCTTTCCTGGAAGAGATCGAAGGCGAGGGCGCCGGGAGCAAAACGCACCATGGCTTGACCCGGCGACTCAGCATCGAGCTGATGCACGCGGCCGTATTCGATGACCCCCCAGAGCTTGGTCGATGGGTCTTGGTACAGGGTCACGGCGTGCGAGGTGTTCGCCGAGTCGTAACCCACCGTATGGGCGCGATAGCCGGCAGCGTTCAGCACCGCCGTCATGAGGCCCATCTGGTCGCGGCACACGCCTCCGTGTTGCAGCGTCTCGATCGCCGAATAGGTGGAGCGCGGACCGACCCCACCGTTGGCGCGCTCATCTTCGTAAACGAAGTAACGCGCGTTCATCTCGGCAAGCCAGCGCGGTCCTGCTTCTCGCGTGCGCTGCACGATGTAGTCGACCGTGCTGTTGTCCGCCCGCGGCGTCATCAGGACGCTCATGCGGTCACGGTCGGTGGCCGTGAAGGTTTGCCGAGTGTGTGCGTTGTAGACACTCCAGGTCGGGCGCTGCGGCAAGGAGGGCCAGGCAAGAGGGGCGTTGCTTCGTAGCGCGGCGTTGGGGCCGAGCCGCAAGGCCGTCAAGGCGCTGCGGGGATCGCTGGGGCTCAAGGTGCCGAAGGTCAACGCGGGTGGCCGGGGCTCGATACGATCGAGCGCATCGTCCTGCGTGCGTGCGAGCGTCTCGCTTCCGGCATCGACTGGCTGCCCGTCGCCACGGAGCACAGCGGCGGAAGGTGTGCTCGAAGAAGCCGTGAGCGTCGTCGCCATGATCCCCCCAAGAGGGAAGGCGAGCGTCGCAATACACCCTCCCCATCATCGCGTCTTAGTCTCTTGGTTTTCGGCGCGCCGGGCCTCTGGGTTGTCATGAAGCGCCATGACCCTCTGGCACTTTGGCGCGGGCCGTCGCGCGCGGCTCAGCGCTGGCCCCACACCTCGCGGCGCGGCAGCTTTACAGCGGTATCGTGCTGAAAAACATGATCGACTCCGACGCCGTTCAAGGACGCCACGCGCTCGATCGTCCACGGCGAGGGGTGTCGGAAAAGCAGAGAGCCGAGCGATTCGCCCGCATGGGCAACGATGATGCGCAAGCGAACGACCGGTAGTCGCGCGATGTCCGCCTGGGTGGTCTCACGGAACGTGATGATGGTCTCGGCGAAAGCCGGTGCGCAGCGCGCCGCGTGTTCCACCGGCCAGGCGCCGCTAAGGACGCGCGAGCGCTGTTCATCACCGAAGACGATGAGCTCGACGTGGATGCCCGACGCTTCGGCGCGACTGCGCGCAACCTTGCCCGGCAGCCGGAGCAACGACGCTTCGACAGGGACTGGCTCGACGCCGCCATCGCCGCTATTGCGCCGCACGACCTCGTCAGGTGAGCCTTCGGTGCTACTGCTTTCCAGCAACACCGTGCAACCTTCGCCGCTCGAAACCAGGACCCCACCTTCGCGTTCCGTAACCCAGCCTGGCGGGACATCGTAGGTGACACCGAAACGGGCATGGATGACCTTCGACGCGACTGCCGCGCCGTCGAACGGGTGGTCATCCATCACCAGTCCCTCGAGCATTGGCAGCAGCGTTGGATGCTCGGCTGACACCGTCGGTAGACCCAGAGATGCGATGTGTTCGGTCATGCGACGGGTGCGGTCCGCGACGGGCGGATGTGCGTCGAGCCAGCTCGTTGACCTCTCCACGACGTGGTCCTGGAGCCGCGAAAGGACGCGTGTCAGCGATAACGGATCGTAACCGCTCGCTGCGGCGAGCTCGACTCCCGCCTCGTCAGCGCGGCTCTCTTGGGCGCGCGAGATGGGGGCCAAAGCGACTACGCGCGCGGTTGTGCTCGTCGCATCGGCCACCCGATCGCCAACACTCGGTTTCAGGAGTCCGAGCAGCTTACGCAGTGTCTTGCCGAGGGCGTCAAAGGGCGCAGCGACGATCTCGCGCTTCTTGCCGTGATTCGCGGCGATGTGACCCACCTCGTGGGCGAGGACGGCCGCGAGCTCGCCCTCGTCGTTGAGGAGCGCCAGCATCCCGCGACTGACGAAGACCGCGCCGCTGTCTATGGCATAGGCATTGGCCTCCGATGTGTTGAGCACCGAGAAGCTCACTTGCGGAAAGCCCAAACCGTTGCCGACGTTTTGCATGTAGCCTGCGAGCGGCTCATCGCCGAGCAGACCAATGTCGTCGTCGATACGCTGAAGAGCTTGGTTGCGCGCGATGATGTCATCTTGCGACAGACGCACCGCGAAGCGGCCGGTTCCCGAGGATGCGCAGCCGCACAGCAACAGGGCGGCGAGCGCCAAGCGGTTCATCGGGACCTACTCGTCGACGAAGATCTCGAAGTCGCCGGAGTTGGCGGTGAGCTCTTTGCGCGCGCCCTGCAACGCCTCGTTGGTCTCGCGCAGGCGGCCCGAGAGCACTTGTACGAAGCTCCACAAAAGCTTGGTCGCGATAACGGGCTCGGTGCGGATGACGCCGAAGAATTCGTCGCGTCGCATGGCGAGAAGGTTACAGTCGCTGCTCGCGACAATGGTTGCCGAGCGCATGGCGTTGTCGATGAGCGCCATCTCGCCGATGTGCGCGCCGGCCTTCAGAGCCGTGATGTGCTGTCCGCCTTTGACGACACTAACTTCTCCAGCGAGGACGACGTAGAGCTCGTCTCCCGGTTCGCCTTCGCGAATGAATGTCTCGCCGCTCTTGACCTTCACGAGCTGCGTGAGCCCGACCACCTTCACCAGCTCGTTGTACGAGAGGTGCGCGAAGATCGGGATGCGCTTCAAGATGGCGATACGTTGCTCGGCGGCCACAGCGGCGTCGGCCGGGGGCGGCGTACCGGCGATGCGCATGACAATGCCGGTCAGATTGTCGTGGCCACCGCGCTCCATGGCGCGGTCGATGAGCTGATTGAGCCCGCCCTCGATGTCGGCGTCGCCGATGACCTTCGTGATCTCGGTTGGGTCAGCGTAGTAGTTGTACAAGCCGTCCGAGCACATGAGGTACGTGTCGCCCGGGTCGATGTCGAAGATCATCGTGTCGACAGGCACGGTCGGCTGCACCCCTAGCGCCCGCGACAGGACGTTGCCTTGCGGATGGTTGCGGGCTTGCTCGCGCGACAGAGCGCCTCGCTTGACGAGCTCGTTGACGTAGGTGTGGTCGTCGGAGAGTTGGTGCACCATGTTCTGGCGCACCACATAGAGGCGTGAGTCGCCGACGTGACCGAGGATCCCCTTGTTGTGGCCAGCAACCAAGACCACGGTACAGGTCGTGCCCATGCCCGCGAGCTCAGGGTTGCGGCTCGCCTTCTTGTAGACCTCTTTGCAGGCGGTGTGGATGGCCGCTTCGACCATCTTGGCCACCACCTTCACGTCGGCGGACTTGCCGCTCGCCAAGAACTTCTCGCGGATCTTGCCGCTGCCGGCGATCTCACGCGTGATGACCTCACAGGCGGTCTTGCTCGCGACCTCGCCGGCGGAGTGACCACCCATGCCGTCGCAGACAATGAACAGGCCGAGGTTCGGATCGGCGTAGAAGTTGTCCTCGTTGTTCGAACGCACCCGACCGACGTCGGTGCGTGAGGCGACCCGCAAGTCCATTGCCTTTGACTCTAATCCCGGGTCGTGGATGCGGACAAGCTTCGAGTAAGGCTTGCGCGGTAGCGGTTCATCTGCGTGACGGCTTCTGCGTACGCCCCGTCGGCGTAAGCAGCGCGGGCGCGGTAATACGCGATGGCCGGCGACTGTTCGGCGTCTGGGACGGCCTCATCGGCACGTGTCAGGGCGACCCCGGCGTCGTCATGACGGCCGTTCTGATAGAGCAGGTAGCCGTAGAGTAGGCCGTAGGCCGCGTTTTCGCGGGTGAGCTGGGGTTTGGCCACTAGGTCAGCGAGCGCCGCGCGGATGTCGCCGCGAGCCAGGGCCACGACCCGTAGGTAATCGGCGTCACCGGCGGCAGTGGGGTCGACCGGTTCGACCTCGTCGATGGTGCTCTCGAGTAACATGGCGATCTCGGTGAGCCTTCGAGCTTCGGTTTGTACGGCCGAGCTTCCTTCGGTGATCCCCTCGCGGGCGGTCTCCATGGCGTCGAGCGCATCGGCGATCATGCCCTTCGTGAGATAGGCGCGGGCCAGCGGCACGGCACGCTCCGCCCAGCGCTTGTCATCTTGCTCTGCCACCATACGCTTGACCAGGCGCCCACGTTTTCCGCGTGAGGCCGATAGCCACGGCAGCTCGGCGTCTTTGTCCGCGTACTCCAAAAGGTCGCGCGGTGCGCCGAACTCGATGAACGCGTTGTCATCGGTGTTCTCCGGCGTGGTGTCCGCGATTGCCGTCAGCTCGTCGTTTCCGGCCAGCAAGAGCGCGGCGAGCTCGTAGGGGTCACGGAGCTCGGCGCGGTTGAGCTCCGCAGTCCAGGTCGCAAAGCGCTCTTCCAAGCGCCTCCAGTCGAGCGTCACCGGACGGTGGGCGCCGACGAGCAGGAGGTCGTTCGAGTCGGCGTGGGCCGTGAACACGTAAACGTGCGGGAAGACCGCGTGGAACGTCTTCAAGATGGCGCCGATGCGCTCGGGGGCGAGCTCGTAGATCTGAAGCCACTGCAAAAACAGACCGTGCTCAGGGTGAATGCGACTCGCCGCGAGCGTG
>JALHOP010000009.1 GCA_022842935.1 Myxococcota bacterium | reverse complement strand
CCAAGAGCCGACTCCCCTCAAACGAGCGAGGGCCGAAGGCCGAGCCCAAGAAGCCCGAGAGCCGACTCCCCTCAAATGAGCGAGGGCCGAAGGCCGAGCCCAAGAAGCCCGAGAGCCGACTCCCCTCAAACGAGCGAGGGCCGAAGGCCGAGCCCAAGAAGCCCGAGAGCCGACTCCCCTCAAATGAGCGAGGGCCGAAGGCCGAGCCCAAGAAGCCCGAGAGCCGATTGCCCCCAAATGAGCGAGGGCCGAAGGCCGAGCCCGAGAAACCCGAGAGCCGATTACCGAACGCCGATCACCGAGGACCGATTGCCGATCACCGAGGACCGACAGCCGATGGACCGACCGACCCAGCATCAGCCGCAATACGCTCGTCCGTAAGCTTCGCTGACGAGCGTCGAACCAACTCGCTCTGCTCTCTTCAACGCAGAGAGCAGGACGAGGCGTCAGGCGGGCAGAGGATCTCCCGCGCCTGGCCGACCATGCGCGAAAGCTCGATACGTCGATCACGCTCGTCCGCAATTGCGGGCAACCGCGTACCGGCAAGTAGCGTTTCCGCCCCGTCGAGGTAAGCAAAAGCCTCGCTCGGGCGTGCCGCCTGCAAGGCGAAAGCGAAGGCCGCGGCGGCTGCCGCCACCTTGTCGTCATCGGTCGCGCTCTCTGGGATGTCGGCGACCGCGACCTCGGCGCGCTCGGCCTTACCGGTCTCGAGCCGCTGAAAGCCGATGCGCACGGTGAGCTCGGGCTCTCCCTCGACCTCGTATAGCGCTGTCAGCACCTGACCTGCGCCGAGCTGGGGTAGCGATGCCTCCGAGAGCGCTCGCACTCGCCCGTGGTTAGCGACCAGCGTCACGTCGACATCGCGAGCCGCCGGCAACATGGTGCGCATCATTGGGTCGAGGAACTGTTCACGCACCTCCGCCAGCGCGCGAAGGTCCGCGCGAACGTCGTCACCGACGAGCTCGGCGAGTTGGACGTCCACGGCCGTCTCGCCCAGGGTGAGTATCGACGTGCGAACGCCATTGCGAACGTAGCTCATGACGCGCTCGGCGAGGTCAGGCGTGTCGAGCCGCATGCTGCCGGAGCCGACCAAGAGAACGTGCCCGACGCGGCCGAAACCAGAGGTGCTGCGGGCAACCTGGTAGGCCCGCTGCACCGAATCTGTAGACAACGGCCGGCGCTCGCGCTGGGTATCGAACAGTACGGCGAGCGCCTCGTTGATGAGCTCGTGTTTGCCACCATTGGTCGAGGTCAACACCATTTGTCCGCTACGGCCGACATCCATGATGGCGATACTATCTTGTTCGCCGAGCGTCGCGACCAGAGCGCCGAGCGCGCTGCGAGCCAGGTCACGCGTCACGCCACTCTTGTTTACCGCCGCTGCGTCGACCGCGATGGCGAGGCTCGTCGGGGTGTGCTCGCCCCAACTACGCTCGCGGCCAACGACTCCGAGGCGCACAAGCCTCTTGGCAGGGTCCCAAGGCGCCGGCATGCTCGACATCCCGACGCGCACGGGCGCGCTACCTTCGGGGTCGACGTCGGTATACTGAAAATAATCGACGATGGCATCGGTGCGCACGAGCGGTACCGGGGGCAGCTCACCGGCTTCGAGATAACGCCGGACGCTGGCCATGGTATTCGCCGAGCGCGAGGCACCCGCAGCACTCGTCATGACGCGCACGGCAGAGCCGTCGAGAACCCGTGGCTTGTCGGCGAGCCCGCCGTGCCCCGTGTGCCACAACACGAAGCCAACGAAGGCGACCGTGAGCCCAAAGGCGTAGGCGAGCGTCCAGCGCGCAAAGACACGCTGTTCGCGGACCATCGCGAGAACCCGACGCTCCTCGAGCGGCGCCGCGCCTGGGTCTTGCGCAACCCGAGCCAAGGTTTCGGCGACGACCGAGGCGGGCGGTGTGTGCCGAGGTGCGTCGCGCAGGATGTCGTCGATCGATCTCATCGCGCCTCCCGCTGCCCACGTAGCTCGCGACGCGCGAGCGCCTTTTGCAGGGTGGCACGCCCGCGTTTCAGGTTGGTCTTGACGCTCTCGAGCGGCATGGCGAGAGCGGCCGAGGCTTCTTCGAGCGAGAGCTGTTCGACACAGCACAGGACCACGACCTCACGTTGCTTGAGCGGCAGCTCGCGGATGTGACCGTCGAGAAACCCGGCGAGCTCGGCACCTTCGCGCGCCACCTGCAGGCCAGGCTCGAGCGCCTGCGGCTCGTGCATCTGCGCGGGGGTGAACACGCGCGACCAGACTGAACGCTTGCGGAAATGCGAGCGCACGGCGTTCGCGGTGATCGTGAAGAGCCAAGGCTTGAGCGGCTGCGTCGACCGATACGACGTGGCAGCCCGATGGACGCTGAAGAAGACTTCCTGGAAGAGATCGTCGGCAGCCGACGGTGGCACGCCACAACGAATGATGTACCCGTACACGGGCGCCCGGAAGCGATGGACCAGCTCCTCGAAGGCCGAGCGGTCGCCCTCGGCATAACGTGGGAGCAACTCACGCTCATCACGGGCGAGGGCCTTCTGCCCCATGCGACCTCCTGGTACGACCGTAAGAGCGCTCACGATCTGCATACGCCCCAGTTGGACGCAGGAGTTCAGTTTACTGTGCATCGGGGTCACTTGCCGATCCGACAGGTAGTAAGGACGAAATCATCGTATTTACGCCATGTTACATCGACATGTAGGCCCGGCGGAAAGACCTCGGACCAAATGTCGGCGCCCCCATCGGCGCGTGGCGTGACCTCGACCTCACCGTGCGCCACATAGCGGCGCACATACGGATCGAGTGCCTTGTAGATCGATTCCTTGGCCGAAAAGCGAAGGGAGAGCTCGAGGGCGCGCTGCGCGTCGCCCATGCCTTGGACCTGCGCGAGCTCTCGCGCGCTCAAGATGTGTGAAGCGAGCTCATCCGACGGCCCGGGCAGTCCCTCCACATCGACGCCGAAGTACGCTGTCGTGTCCGTGGTGATCAACGCGCAGGCGAGCTCGTCTTTGTGACTGATTGAGCCACGTACAGTAGCGGGCAAGATCGGCGCTCCGCGCTCGTCAGTGAGGATGGGCGCATCGGCGAGGGCGAGCCGCCGCAATAGCGCGCGCATGGCGTAACGACCACCCGCGTAGGTAAGCTTGCGACGAACCGCGAAGCGACGCACTGGCCCACGCTCGTCGTCGTGAAGCGCCGCGACCAACGACTCGACAGCCGATGCATCGTCGGGCGGTGGCAACGCGAAACCGAGCACGTGACCGTGCTTGCCGGTGAGGTCGAAGAGGACCTTGAGCATCGACGGTCAGTCTAGGCGAAGTCCAGCGCGCTCGACAGGTGCCGCGTGGCGCTCGCCCTCGGCCGGCGTTGGGGCAAGGTCAGAACGTATACTTAATCATCGGCGACAGGCCGAGGAACACGCGCGACGGCGACAGCGGTGCAAGTGCCGACAGCTCGAGACCCACCGAGAAGTGGCGTACGTGCACGTAGTACTCGAAGCCGATGCCACCAAGCACCGCAGCACCCTTCTCTGACGCCTCGACCTGATTGTCCTGCGACGCATAGGCCACACCCACGCTCGCCAGGAGGTCGAGGCGGTCGGTGAGATCGAAGGCGAGCCGCGCTTGCAGACCGCCGTAGGCGATTGAGAGGTCGCGCACGTAGTCGGCACGGCGGCCCGACGCAAACATATTGCCCACGACCGCTTGCAAGGCGACGTGTTCGGTCAGGTCGTAGCCAATGTTGAGCTGCAATCCCGCGACGCCACCAAGCCGTTCGCTCGCGCCGGCAAGCGTGGGGTACGGTGTCCCTGGGCCCACGACCGGAGCCTCGAGGTTCTGGTCGGCGAGTGTGTAGCCACCGGTGGCTTTTGCCTCGATGTAGAACCCGCGCACGACGCTAGCGATGGGCTCCTGCTGTCGCGGCTCACGCGATTGCACGGCAGGCGCGGGGCCGGTCGTGGTCTGGGCGCTCGCGACGCACGGCAGGAGCGTGGCGAACGCTAGAGCGATCAACGAAGAGCAGGTCCCGCGGCGCGGCGGTCGGATGAGCGAAGCGTAGTAGTTCATCAGCTCGACTTGAAGACGAAGGGATAGTTGACTTCGACGATACCGCCACCCGCGGGCTGTGGGAACCGCCACCCTTTGATTTTTTCAGCGAGGCACTGACCAACACGCGCGCTCTTGATGGTGGTCTCGGTCACGACGACCTTCTCGACCGCGCCAGTCGCCGCGATAATCCACTTCACCGCCACCTTGCCCTCGAGCGTCTGGTCACGCTGCAGCTCGATCTCGTAGCAGTAGCGAATCTGAGCCTTGTTGTCGTTGATGACCTTCTGAATGACCTCGCGGGGCAAGGCGCCCATGACCACAGGGGTCGACAACGAGACCATGCCGCGATCTTTCTGGCCGCCGAGGCCTTTACCCACGTTCGATCCGTAGGCGAGGCCACCACCACCCAGGCGCCCGGCCGTGCCGATGCCGGCGATACCACGGCTCGTACCAATGCCGCCGCCGGTCATGGCTCCGCCACGGATACCGAGACCCGCGAGGCCACCAGCCGTGCCTGCCCCTGTCGTACCGATGACGTTCGAGAGCGTGCCAGACAGCGAGCCGCCACCGCCACCGCCAAGGATGCTACCCGCCGCGCCCGAGGCGCCGCCGGTGAAGAGCTTGCTGAACTTCTCGGAGACTTCTTTCTGCTTGTCGGCCTGCGACTTCTCGCGCGGCACGTTTTTCACCTGGACATCGGCGATCTTGCGCGGCGTGCGATCGACGACCTTTTCCTTCTCCGGCTGCTTCTTCTTTTCCTTCTCGACGAGCTTCTCTTTGTCTTTCTCCTGCCGCTTCTTCATCTCCTCAAGCTTGTTCTTGGTGCTCTCGTCCATCTTCGGAGGCTCGAGGAGCAAGGCGATGACACCTGGCCGATCGAAGATGTCTTCGCGCAGCGACTCGGTGTCGTGCGGGTAGACCATGAAGGTCACGATGAGCGCCAAATGGAAGAAGATCGACATCAACAAGAGGTTGACGTACTGAAGATCGAGGTCCTTCCAGAACGGATTGGGCAACGCCTGCGCTGGTGGCACGAAGCGGAAAGCGAAGGTGATGCCACCCCAGTGCACGATGGCTCGCGCGTCGGCCGGTAGCTTGACCTGATACGAGCTCTCGAAGTCGCTGTCCTTTTGCGCGAGCGACGTGCCGCGAACCGCCGACAACGGCTGCGTTTGGCCGCCGATCTCGATCTCGCCGTCCATCGCGTTCGTGAAGGTCAGTACGTACTCATCGTCGATGGTACGGATGAGCGGGAACTCTTCTTTGGGCAGACCCTCCGACGAGATGAACACGTCGGTGTTCTTGGTCTCGCCGATGGTGATCGCCTTCGGCTTACGGCGGTGGTCAATGTCGAGGAGGATGGTGCCCCAGTAGACGCGCATCTCGAGGACGCGGTTGTCCGAGGACATGGACTCTTCGGGCGGCAGCGCGGGGTGCGGCTTCGACTCGATGGCGGCGGAGCGCAACCTCTCTTGGGTAATGCGCTGGATGGGCCGGACGGCCGAGGACCCGGGATCGAAGCGCATCCCCTCCCCACCACCGGTGGGACCGAAGGCTGATGCCATGGGCTGCGGAACCGGAGCCCCCTGCGGCCGCGCTTGCTGACTGGGTGGGGACGCGGGCTGCTGCGCCCAAGCGTTTGGAGAGGTGGCCGCCGGCATGCCGTTTCGAGGTGCAGGCTGCTGCGGCACCGCCATGTTCACCGTAGCCGTCCCACCGACCGCACCCGCTGGCGGCGCATAGCTCGCCGCCCCACCGAAGCCAATGACGAGCTGGGTGTCACCGATGAGCACCTGGTCGCCGTGCGAAAGCTTCACACGGTGAACCTTCGCGCCGTTGACCGCAGTCCCTTGTCCCGAGCCCATGTCAGTGAGCGAGACGTCCTGACCGGAGAACTCGATGACCGCGTGAATACGCGAGACCTTGGGATCTTCGAGCTTGAGCTGCGCCGAGGGCAGCCGCCCAATCTTGATCGTGCGATTGGTGTCGCTATCGAATTGATGCGAGCTCAGCGGCTGGCCGCCGCGGAACACCTGCACGTTCAGCGAAACTCCCATCGTCTCCTCGCAAACGAACTCTGCTAGACGTCCACGCTACCAGCTTCCGCCGCCAGCACAAAAAACAGTGACGGCGTTTGCCAGTTAGGCGCGGCCCAGAGGCGAACGCCCATGAACGTCATAGGGTGGTTACCGACTGCAAAATTTCGGGCCGGAAGTTCTCACGCACCTTGATGAGTCGCTGGTGCCGCAAGCGCTTCTGCGACTCGAGGTACGCGCCGTCGGGCTTCGAGAGGTCACCTTCGATGGTGTCGTCACCGAAATCCACGACCGTGTGCTTGCGATAAACGACGTCGCCGCCCTCCTGCGCAAACGCCGTCCCCGCCACCGACATCACTGCCAGGGCCGCGAGAATGCTCAGTATTTTGCGCATGGACGACTCCTTCTAAGATCGCTGACCGTCAGGTTGTAGCCGAAAAGCCCTGTCATTGCGAAGAATCGCACCCGTTTACCTACCCCCGGCCCCACCGCCCTTCATGAGCTCTTCGAGCTGCTGCTCGATGAGCTTGGCGTCCGGGTTCTCCGCGTCGCACTTGCGGGCGTCCTTGATGGTCTTCATGGCGTCGTCGGTGCGACCAAGTTGGTAGAGGATCTGCGTCCACATGATGTGCATGGGAGCGCACGCCTCGGTGTTCGACTTTGGCGTCTCAGGGACGATCGCAAATGCGCAGGCGACATTCGCTTCGGCCGGCGCCATCTTACTCATGTCACCATCGTTGGCGGCCTGCTGCACGATGCTCTGTGCCTCCACCATGAGCGCCCACGCGGCGCCGACGCGATCGCTCTCGTCACCAATTGCCTCGAAGTCGGCTTTCTTTTTGTTCGCGACAGCGGAGCACACGGCTTCGACGGCCTCCTTGCGCTTGCGCTCGGCTTCCTCGCGGGCGCGCATTGCAACCTGATCGTTCTTCTGACGCTCCGCGTCTGCGATGAGGTTGTCGACGTCTTGCATGCCAGCATCGCCAGGCCCCGCCGCCTTGTGCGCCTTGCGATAGAGAGAGACCGCTTCGTCATATTTGTTCAGGTGTCTGTGATAGAGGACGGCCAAATTCCAAGTCGCGTCGACATCATCGGGACTCTGCTGCAGCACTTCCTTGTAGAGCGTCTCGGCTTGATCGTAACGACCGAGCCCCTTGTACGACACGGCAAGTCCTATCTTGGCGCCCTTGTTGTTGGGCTGCTCTTTGACGATCGCTTCGAAGTTCTGCGAAGCGTTGCCAAAATCGCGGTACTGCAGCGCGATGTCGGCGAGCTGACCGCGTACCTTGACCGACTTGGGATCGTCGGCGACCGCAAGCTTGAGCTGGTTGACTCCGCCAGCGAGGTCGTTCTTCTCGAACATGATCTGCGCGAGCGTCGTGTGCAGCTGTGCGTCATCCTTGTGTACTTTCAACCCGCGCGCGACGATCAGCTCGGCCATCGGCAAGTTGCCCTGCGCCTTGTAGCTCTCCGCGAGGATGCGGAAGGCCTCGAGAGCACCGCCATCGCGTTGCAGGACCTGACGGCAGAGGTCGATGGCCTCATCGTAACGCTTCTCGCGGACCGCGATGCGCGCTAGCGCGAGACGCGACGTCGTGTCCTTGGGATCCTTCTGCGCCACCGCCTGATAGATTTGCGTCGCCTTCTGCGTTTCACCCTGGCTGACGAGATCAGCGGCCACGTTCACCGCCGCTGGCGCGAACTCGGGCGACTCCTTGTAGAGCTTCTGGTAAATCTCACGGGCGCCGGCCTGGTCACCCTTGGCCTCCTTCAACGCGGCCAGGTTGAAGCGAGCCGCCTTGTTTTTGGGGTCTAAGGCGACGACCTCGTTGAGCTGTGTTTCGAGCCACGCCGCGTCGACCGACTTGCCCTCACCGAGACGATCGATGTTCTCCGACAGCGAAGCGAGCTTGGCCTGTGCTTGCTCGACGTTCGACGGTCCCGCCGGAGCCTTGTCACCCGCCTTGGCAACCTCTCCCGCCTTGACCTCTTTCGTTTCGGCGCTACCGCCGCCACAGGCTGCGGCGCCTAGCACGAGACCAGCGGTGACCGTCCAAGCCTTGAGAGTTTTCATCGGCCACCTCCCTTGCGCTTGCCTTTCTTGGGCGTTGCCTTCTGCGGCCTCGGCGCGTTTTCGCCGGCGTCCGCCGTAGCGTTCTCGCCGCCATCCGCCTTGTCGCCCTTCTCGGCCTTAGCCGTGGCGGTGTTACCGCCAGCCGCTGCCTTGGTCTGCTCGCCCTCTGGGACCGCGCCGCCTTGGACCGCGATGTTGACCATCTTGTAGCTCTCACCGTCCGGAACGACGACGCCGCTGCGCACGACCTCGAGCTTGTCGGACAAGTCGAGCTTGGCAATGCGCTCGGTAACCGGCTGGTACTCGAGAGGACGGAGCTTCTGAAGCTGGTCGAACGCCTTCACCGACCACTTGTTGTACACGCCGAGGTCGTTCGCCTTCTGGACGCACACGCGGTAGGCCTCGACCGCTTTCTCCTCGACCGGCGCGGCAAGGTCGCGCAGCTGACCACGCAGGATGTCCTTCTGCTCGCCCGTGAGTTGCGTGCCCTCGATGCGGTTCGGAATCGGCGCGTTTACAAGCTTGTCGACGGAGTCGCGGTAGAGCTCGCCGATGTTGAATAGCGCGGCGAGACCCCATTCGGCGACGCCGATGGTGGCGATCTCGGTGTACTCCTTGACCAACTTGTCGCGTGCCTTGACCTTGTCGAGGATGGTGGCGTCGAACTTCTTCTTGCCTGCGTCGGTTGGATTGAGCTCGGCGATCTTGAGCGTCTTGTAGAACTTGAAGTCCTCGTCGAGCTTCTGGAACTTCAGCTGCGCGACCGCTTCGGCGCACAGCGGAAGCTCGCTCTTGCCGACCTGACGTAGCCAACCAGGCCAGTTGCGAAGGACGAACGCCTCTTGTTCTTCGGCGCCTGCCTTGTAGTTGGTCTTGGTGCGCATGATCTCGCCGCGCCGATACTGGGCGTGGCAGAGCTGATCGAGGCTCTTCTTCGCGAACTGCTGATTCTTGATGTAGCCGAAGTAACAGTCGTGCGCGTCGCTCCAAAGCTTGCGCGCGTCGTCGGCGGCGCGGCCTTTGGTGCCGCGCTTTTGCTCGATGGCGAGCGCCTGTGACTCGAGCGTCTTGCATTGAGAGAAGGCAATGTTCGCGACCTCGTCATCGCTCGGGTAGGCCTTGATGAACGCATCACGGTCCTTCTTCGAGCCCGCGATGTCGCCGAGCGTCGCGCGGTAGATACCGGCGTTGTACAGGGCGTCCTTACTTCGTTTGTCGGCGGGATAGCGCTGCGCGAAGAGCTCGAGATACTGCGCGGCGTTGTCGAAATCGACGATGCGTTCGTAGGACTGCGCAATGTTGTAAAGGGTCTCGGGCACGAGCGGGGAATCGGGAAGCTTCTCGACGAGGAAGCGGCGCACCTGGTTCGCCTGATCGCTGCGGTTGGCGAGATCGTAGTTGATCGAGGCGTTGTAGACCGCGTCGTCGGCGAACTCCGAGGTCGGGAACTTCTCGTAGAACTGCATGTACGCTTTTGCGGCGGTTACGTAGTTCTTCTTTTCTTCGTATTCGCTCTTGATGAGCGAAAAGGTCGATTGCTCTTCGATGCGCGCGAACTTCGCCTTCTCTGCTTCGCCGCAGGCGAGCTTGGGACTCTCGCGATACGCTTGAGCGGCCGCCTTCAGCGCCCGGAAGTTCTTCTGACCGTTGTAGATGTCGAGCGCGAGGTTTGCTGCATAACAGGCAACCTCGTTTTCGGGGTGATTCGTCACGATGTCGTGAAAGGCCGGCGCCGCTTCATCGAAGTGATTGTACGTGTAGTAGATGCGCGCCATCTTGTAGCGGATGGCCACGATCTCATCGCCTTCTTTGCCGACGTATTGGATGTAGCGCTGGCACGCCGCGATGAGGTCTTGCTTGATCTGCGGGATCTCCTTCGGCTCGGTGCCGCTGATCTCGGGCGGGTTCGTGCGGTCGAGATCCTGAACCAGCTGGTCGTAAGAGCGAACGGACTCTTCGGCTGCCGCTAGCACGATTTTCTTCTCACGCTCGTCGGTCGGAGTCGGGTTCATGAGCACGACCATGTCGTAGTTCTTGGCCGCGTCGTGGAACTTCTCGAGCTTGTAGAGCACTTCCGCGTAGTAGAAGCGCATGAAGAAAACGTAGTTTACGTCTGCCCCCGCGATGGGCTTCGGGAACACATCGAGGTAGTGCGAGTAGAGGTCATGCGCGAGCTGGTAGTTTCGCTCCTGCGCAACACCGCGAAGCTTCTTGGCGTCGGCGTGGTACTCCATGGCCAAGCGACGAAGCGTGTTCTCGGCGATCTCCTCGGCCTCGCGGAGGTCCTTGTCGATCGTTTTCTTCTCATCGTCGGAGAGGTCGCCCTTCTCTTTGCGATCACGAACCTGATGGAAGTACTCGGTGAGGAGCTTCGCCTGAACGACAGTCGCTTTCGGATCGCCCAAGCGTGACGACGAGTCGACGATACGGCCCTGGAAGATCGGGATGCGCGTCGAGCGTGGGTAATTCTTGATGAGGTCGCGATAGACCAGGATGACGTTACGATGGGCGCCCTGGCTGATGTACCAGTTGCCCAGGCGCTCCATCATGTCTTGCACCGAGCCCTTGCCGCCGATCTTCAAGAAGGTGCCGTACGCGTTTTTTGGGTCGCCGATGTTGGCGTAGGCGCGGACGTAGTCCTTGATGCCTTCTTTGCGCAGCGCGATCTTTCCCTTGGTATCCAAGGCGGCACTCGGGTCATCCGAGATGGTGATCACCTCGCGGAAGCGCTCGAGCGCGAGGTCCCAGTCAGCGGTGTTCACGTAGCACCAGCCCTGCCAATAGACGGCGTAACCGTAGACTGGGCTGTTGGTATATTCGGCGGCCTTTTTGTAGGCGCGCAGGGCCTTCTGCACGTCTTTTTTGGTGTCGAAGTAGTACTCGCCGATCATCAACCAGGCATTCGGGACCCACTGCGACTCGGGGAAGTCCTTGATGATGCGGGTCAGGTACGGAGCACCGTCTTCGCTGCGCTCCATCTCCATCAGCGCGCGGCCCAGATAGAACAGTGTTTTCGCGTAGTCCTGGTAGCCGTTGCACTCGTCGACGATCCACTTGTAGTTCGCGACCGTCTCGTTTTGGAGAGCCTTTTCCATGGCCTCGAAGCGGCCACGGTCTTTCTCGGGCGTGTTGAAGTCCTGCGACTTGTAGAAGGCGCGCTTGGACTTCTCCCAGTTCAGGTCGGCAACGCGAAAACGAACCGGCGCGGTCTCGTCACACTTGGTCTCGAACTGCAGGAGCTGTTTGGCGAGCTGGATCTCTTCGTCGAGCTTCTCGTCGGCGAGCGCTTGCATGCCCTGCCCCTCGAGCTCTTTGGCCGATAGCGTCGGCCCTTTGGAGTCGTCGAGGTTCGTTTTGACGGCGGAGGTCTTCGACGCCTGGTCGTCGAAGGCATAGTCTTTCTTGGTCTCGAGCTTGTCCTCGCGCTTGATGTCGTCGCGCTTCTGGAGCTTCTTGCCCTTGGCCTTACCCTTGCTCTTGTTTTTCGACTGAGCGTGGGCGGTCGGTATGGCCGACGTCTCGACGACGACGACGACGCTAGCGGACAGCGCGGCGACGAGGCCCAGGGCGGCCAAGCGAGCTCTTGCGTGTGATTGTCTCACCGACTGACTCCCAAAAAGGTCCGAAACCCCGTCGTCGATATCACCAGGTGCACGTCGGCATCAAAGGACATGCAATCCGCGTGAATGGACGGCGATCACTCACGCCGTCGAAGCGCCGACGGCACGAGCGAGTTTGTTCGGGTCTCACGGATTTTAGCGACAAATCCGAGCGATGCGAGCGAATCGCCAGGCTGACACGCCCTGTGCCCACACGCACCCACCCGCGTCATCCGCAGGCCTATCGTCCCATTGTCCGCCTTAGCGGTGGACTGCAGGACGCCGCGGGAATCAATGCACCCAACATCCGGATTCCTCATGGTGTCACCCGATTGGAGGCAAGTCCCCCACGCTTTCGTGGGTGGTGTCCCCCACCTGACGCGTCGACATGACGTATTTTCAAGCGCTTAGCCCTGGCGTGCCGATGTTCTTCTGGCACCCGTCTTGCTCTCTGAGTGGACAACGATGACCGGAGTCGGAGGTACAGAACGCGGTCACGCCGTGGAACGCGCGGCGCACATTCCGCCCGGCGAAAGCGGCGACGCCGAGGCCAAAGGACTTCGCGAGCAGACGCGAGCGCTCGAGGAGCTGGTGCGAAAGCCGCCGACCGCACCCGACGCGGCCACTGCCCCACGACCGGCCGCGGCGGGACCCGTGCCGCCCTTACGCGGGCCGCCCCCGCAGCGGCAAAGCGAGCCAGGCCCCCTGACCGGCGGCGCCATCGAGAGTCAGCTCCAGCGCGCCGGTCTACCAAGTCAGCAATGGCCAGCGATTCAGGTCGGTCAGGGTGTCGTGATCGAGCGACGCGACCGTGCGAGCGCCGGCTACCGCCACGAGGTCTACGTGATCAGCCGACTCGACGAGAGCGGCGCGGAGCTCCTCGCGAGGACCACCGGCCAGTCGCTGCGCGTCGCGCTCGACGGGCTGCGAAACCGCATCGCGTGGCAATACGGTCACTCGGCTCACCCCTCCGTGGTCGAGGAAGGGAGCGACGTCACCTGGACCTTGAAGACCGAGCCCAACCTCACGGCGCCCGACCCCCCGGCGCTTGCCACCGAGGCGATGCGCGAAGCGATGCGCACGTCCGCGAGGCGCTTGGATGCGGCCTTGCGAGCAGCGACAGAGACGCCCGAAGCTCGGCAGCGCTGGGAACGCGTCATGACCCTCCAAAGTCGGCAAAACGACCTCGCGCGCCAGCAGCGTGATCTCAAGCAGGCGCTCGACACGCGGCTCGCAAACCGCCCGCTTCGGCTCACCGTCCTCGTCGATGGCATGGTGCCGACAGACGCCCCTCGGGGCCTCGCTGGCGTGCGAGCCGGCCTCAAAGCGCTCGCAGGGGATGCGACCGCCGAAGCGTACCAGGCTCAGATCGCGGCGCTCGACGAGCAAATGGTCGACCTCTCACGGGCGGCGGCCCTCATCGCGTCCGGTGAAACGTTGGATGGGCTCGCCAAGACGAGCACTGATCCCATGGTGCTCGCGATGGCGCGCGAGGAAGCGGGAGAGAGTATTTCGCCTGCTGAGCTCTTGGGCCAGTACCTCGACAACGCCGAGGCGGCACTCGCGCGCGGCAGCACAAGCGCCGCGCTGATCGCGACGGCGGCGGCGCTGCAGCCGTACCTGCTGATGGACTCCGAGCAGCACGGGAGTATGCACCGCCTACCCGGCCCCGACGACCGCCGCGAGCCGAGCCTGACCATGGCGGCGAACCAGCTGATCGTAGAAGGCAAGCTCGGTAAGCGTCCGCTGGTGCAATCGGCCGCGCAGCTGGCCGAGCTCGTCAAGCACCTCTCCGAGCTGGAGCTCATCTCCATCGACCGTCGCCGAGACGAACTGCAGAGGGGCACGAGCCAGGAGCTCCGACCAATCGAGGGTCTTTCACAGACCGAGCGCGGGCGGCGACGCAACCAGGAGCTCGCTCAAGCGCGAACGCGCCTCAACGCGGAAATCGAGCGCGTCAGAGCGGTCGAACGTAGTGGCCCGCATCGTACCTTTCTAGCGTCGAAAGGTAGCGCGCTGCTGAGTCGCGTCGACGACCTCAGTCGTCGCGCATTGCGCGCCGCGACCAACCGCGAGCTGCGCGAATTCGGCCGCGGGGTCGCCGACGTGTTCGACTCGGTCAACACCTGGGTGATGGCTGGCGCCATGGCAGCGACACGTGGAATCGGCGTCGCCACCTTCGCGCGCAACATGCCGCAGGTCGGTGAGCTGCTGCTCGCATACCGCGCTGGCCGCGCTAGTGCGATTGGTATGCGCGCCGCCGCCAACCGCTTGGCCGTTGGTGCGGTGGGGACCGCGGCTACGTTCACGACACTAAACAACCTGGCGCTCGATGCAATCGGCCAAGAGCGCTACATCGACTGGTCGCCGTCCGCTTTCGCGACAAACCTTCTTGCCCTCACCGCGTTCGACTATGTGCGCGCCCGCAGCTTCGTCCGCAACATCGAGAGCGCGCCAGCCATCCAGGGCAGCCTAGGCTTGCGCTTGCACGACTGGCGCTTGATTGGGCAGCACGCCGCCGAGCAACTTGCGGCCGGCAGCGCGGTCGGCATCGCTGGGGCATACCTGCGCGACGGAAACTTCGATGCCGCCGAGCAGGTGCTTACAGCAAACGTACAATTTCTCGTCGCCATGGCGGCGGTCGGGAAGCTCGCCGGCAACACGACACTCGTGGCGCCAGAGGTGACGCGCATCGAACGCTTGCTCGCCCAGTCGCGGCGCCTGCCGCCACACGCAATCGAGCAACGCAGGGCGCTCGTCGAGCAGGCCATCGCGGCCCTTCAAAGCGTCACCGACGCTGCGATGCCGGGACGCGCAGCACAGCTCGTCGCGGAGGTCCTCGCGACGTCGCGGGTAAAGCCGCGCCAGCCAAGCGCCGCCAACGTGCCTGCCGACTTCGCGGACAAGCTGCGAAACCTGGTGACGCCGCTACTCGCCGACCGCCCCTTCACCCCTGGTCGCGTTCCCGGGCCCAAGCCGGGCGCGCGTTACGTCGCGGTCTTTCCGTCGCACCCTCTCGACGGAGACTCGGCGATGTCCGCTTTAGCATCCGTGCGGGCTCTGCGTGCCGCTGGCGTCGAAGCCTATGTCGTCATGAGCCAACCGCTGCCGCGCAATCTTCGCCCGTACGCGCCGCATGCCGACGAAGTCTTGAGCGACGCGGCCACGGTCTTGCGCACGCACAGGCCGGCTTTCGCCATTGGTGTCGACGGTCAGAGCTTCTTCGGCCGTAACGCAGAGGCCATGGCGGCGGACGTACCCATGTTGCGCATCGATCACCATGAGGTGGGACTTCAGCCCTCGCGCAACGTCGGCCCGCGCAGCAGCACATGGGTCGACCCCCAAGCGCAGTCTTCGGGTCAGCTCGTGGCGGACGTCATCACCTTGCTCGGCCAGGTACACGCCCAGCGCATCAGTCCTGCGCGCAGCCCCGTTGGACTCGATGGGGCGAGCGGTCGCTCCATCAGCGCACCTCTCTTGGTCGCGGCCTACACAGATGTCTGGGGCGGGGCGGCACGCCCACTGATGAACGCCAACGCGACGACCATCGGGTTCATGCGCGCGCTGGCGAGCCGCGTGGATGTCGCCGGTACACTCTCGGGTGTTGGTGGCCTCGTGCCAGCCGAGGTGCGCCGAGCTCTCCAAGTCAGGACCAGCTCCACCTTCTACGGCGGTGGCGGCGCCCCCCGCAGCGCCACGGAGTTGAGCTTCACCTTCCGCGAAGCTCTCGCCGTCCTCGAGCGCGTGGAAGGGAAGCAACGCGGCTTGGACCACCACCGCGACCTCGCGGGGCGGCTGGTCGACCGCCTCGAAAGCCATGCGCAGCTTGGTGACGTCGTCTTCGCCGTCATTCCGGAGGTGAACCCGGCGGGGGTCGCTGGCTCACGCTTCTTCCTGCGCTCGTACCAGCACTCCGATGCCGCTGAGCTGACCGCCACCATCCGCGAGGTCGCGGCGGACAGGTTCCCGGATAGGTCGTCGCTCATCGACGCTGGCGGTAAGGCCCAGGTCGGCGGTGGCTGGATGCCGCTCGCGGCAGACGAGATGAGCGCTCTCGTACGCGCTTCTGTCACGCGCACGCTCGCAGCGTGGGACGAGCGAAACGGTTCGCCCGCCGGTCGGCGACGACGCGACGACACACGCGGCCCACCCGAGTAGCTCGACGCGATGCGGTCAGTCGGCGCGCTTGGTCACTTGACTATCAAGCGGCAGTTGCGAGACCAGCACGTAGAGGAGCTGCTGCACGGCGTTGTGGTCGCTACAGCGGAATCTCGGCTTTTCCTTCACGTACAGTCTGCCAATCAGAAGGCTTGCTACGGCTGGCCGCTCATCCTCGGGTAGCGCCTTCACGTGGCTGGCAATGCTCTGCAGAGAGCCGGCGTCGAACTCCTTCTTGGCAGCACCGCGATCGTCATGAAGCTCGCCCAGAATTCCGAGCAGCGGTTTCGTACGACCGCGCTCCGCCCCAGTCGCGCCTGCATCTTGAGCCCGCAAGCCCTCGAGTTGGCGGCGGACATAGACCCCGCCAATGGTGTGGTCGCTCATGCGGCTTGCCCACGTGGTCGCAAGTCCCGTCACGAGCGCCTTCTGCCCAGCGTCGCCGTTGCCAAACGCCGCAACGAGCGGAGCCGCTGCCTGGTCATCGACGACGCTCATACGGCGCTTCGTCGCAAGCGCTTCCGTAGCCGTCTGGAGTCCGATACCGGAGGCGGCTCCAGCCGCAAGGCCAGCGATGAGAAACAACGGCCCAGAGTTCGGTCCACCATAGACCACCGTTGCAGCCGCAGCCCCGACCCCGAGCGCAGTCGCGAGCCACGGCACCGCGAAACGACGAAACAAGGTCAAGCCTGAATTCGGTGTGAGCTCGCCGTGGTTCTCGGTGGCTCGGTGCATCGACCGCTCGAGCGAAATGCCAAGCTCGAGGAGCGAGGCCGCGCTCACCCTTGGCGGCAGGGCGATGGGCAGCTGCGCAGGCGCCGGCTGCTCGAACGGGGCGATGGGGGTAGTCACACCAACGGCAAATTTCGATTCCATACGTCGGCAATATCGGCCACGTCGGGCGAGCGTTGCGGTGATGCCCCTGACACCGGTGCATCTTGCTCCCCGGGCAGCCGAGCCGCCAAAGTGCTGGCTGAGCGTCCAAACTGGAGAACCTTAAGGATGCGCGTGAGACGAGGCCCTGGCCTCGAAGGGGCAAATCGCGACTCTAGCGCGGCGCGAAGCAAGGCTCGTCCGGCTGGTGTGGCGCAACAGCGCGGCACTGTGAAGCGTGATGAGGTCGCACTGCACGACCGCATCGCGACACCACGCGTCACGGGCGCGTCGCGTCGCGGCGAGAGCGCAGAAGCCGGCAGCAGCGCACCTGCGGCGGGTCCGCACTCACGCCTGGCCCAGGAGATACGCGCCTTGGCGAACCCCCTCGAGGGGCTCCACTACTTCGCCGAGAGCCAGGCGGAGCCGCGCAAGGTGATCGAAAAGGGTCGCCCTGGGCAGCCTGGTTACCAACGCTGGGAATACTGGCCGCGCACGCGTGAGTATTGCTACCACGCGCTCTCAAACGACGCGGAACTGCCAGATCGCGCGCGAGAGACGTCGTGGCGCTTCGACGCCCGCACCGGCCTCAAGATGCTCCGCTCCGAGGGCGAGCGCTACGAGCAACACGTCGGGGAGGCGGGGATGAACGCCTTTGGCCGCATGGTGCGTGCGGCCGCCCGCAAGCTTGGCGCCCCCGTCGTCAACGTGCGCGAGCGCAGCGGCCTCCCCGAGGTGGTGGCGGTCCTCGACGCGGTCACCGCGCGTCCACCGACGGACCCGGAAACCCTACGCGCGGGCGATCTCATCGCCTTCGGCGACCAAACACGGCTAACCTTCACCTGCCTCGCGCGGCTCGAGCCAAATGAGTTCTACGCCCGAAAGTTCCTGAACGTTTACACCCGGGGTGACGCGCGTATCGGTGGAAGCGGCTACGACGTCGCGCTTGAAGCGGGAATGGTCAAGCCGGCGGGTTACGTGAGCCAATCGCGGCGCTTCGGCCTCGATGGCAACGGGGAAGGACTCGTCGGCACGATCGAGCTCAACGCTGCCTCGGCACCGCGCTGCTGGCGAGTGACCGACGGCGAGCTCGCCGTCATCGTGGCGCATCGTCCCCGCCTCGTCGACGCCACAACGGGGACGCGCCTCACTCCGGCCGGTCTGACCATCCATGTCGCGCTCCAGGCCCTGCAGTCGACGCGCTGGGCGGCGAGCGAGATCGAGAGCGAGGCGCGCGGCAATGCCGAAGCGGCGGCGAAGCTCCGTGCCGCCTTCGCGGACGTGACACCCGAGGCCTATGGACGTGCGCTCGATGCCTTGATCGCGCGCTTTGGCGTCAAAGCCTTTCGCGAAGCGGTGACCGAGCTCTTCGATGCGCATTTGGAGGCGCTGCATACGCGCGACCACCACCCGACTCTCCCCTACGGCCCGCACTCTGATGCCTCACCGCTCGACAGCGTTTACATGCGCCTCGCCCGCGAGGCGATACGAGCCGTGCACCCGACCCCCAGGGACATGCGCGCCCACGGCAACGTGGTCAACGTGCGCACCCTGTTTGGCGATGATGACTTCTGGCGGCATCTGCGTGTCCACTATCGCGGTCTATTCGACCATGCGGTCGACCACCTGCTGACCCGCCCCTCGCCGATGAAGGTGACCGGCGTCTACGGGCCTGCAATGGCGAACGTCGTCGCCGTCGTGCGCGATTTCTTTCCTGCTGCTTACGCGGAAATCCGCGCAGCGCGCCCGGACTTCGCATCCACGGCGGCGACCGCATTCCAGTTGATACCTACGCCGCAGTGAGATGCAGCGCGGGCCGCTACTGCCCGGTTCCGCCACCTGCTGCCGATGGCACTGCGTCAGCACGGCACATGCTGAAATCGAGCTCGTAGGTGCCAAGCTCGTCGCGCCAGTATTCGCCTTCGTAGGGCCAGTAGTGGTGCTCGTCGTCCACCACGGTGCGCGGCACTGCTGGGACGATTTTGTCCCCGCCTTGCTCGCCGCGAATCTTGCGCTCGATGGTCTCGCGCTCGGACCGGGCCACCTCGAGCTTGACACGTAACGCTTGGGCCAAGAGTCCCTTCAATGCGTACAGCTCGCGCTCGAACTTCTTGCGCGTCACCTCACCCGCTTCCTTGGCATGTGCGAGTTGCGCCTTGGCAATGCTTTCTTTGGTCTCTTCGCCGAGCTTACTGGCGCGGAACTGCTCCGACATCTTCGACAGTTGCGTCTGTTGATCGTTTACCTGCGTAAGGACCGCACGCGAGGTGCGGATTTCCGGGTCGCTCAACGCCAACGAAACCAGGCGCGCCGTGACATCGTCTTCGCCGCCACCTGCCTGGAGCTGCGCGATACGGTCGTAGATCTTCTCCCCGGATTCGCCACTTGCCGCGAGCTTCTCGATTTCGTTCATGACCGTCGTGTATCGGTCGAGAAATTCGTCGGTAATCTGCCGCGCCTCGCCGTAGCGGCAGGCTTCGAAGTAAATGATCGCTTTGACGAGCTGCGACTCGGGGAAGTACTCGCGCTCGAAGAACGGCGAGTGCAGGGTCAAGAGATTGCCGAGCGCCTTCTCGAAATCGCCGCGCTGATAGTAGGACCAGCTGGCTTCGAACAGCGCCGTGAGCCAGTTCTCGCTATCGCGGTCGATCTGGTCGTAGTAATAGGCCGCCCGGTCGAACTGCTTGTAGCCATAGTGAACACGCGCAAGCGACAAGAACGCCATCTCGCGTAGCTTGGGGTCGAGTCGCGCGCCGCCACGCGGGTTCAAGACGCGGACGACCTCTTGCCATGCGTTCACGGCAGCCTGGTCGGCCCCAGCGAGGTACTGCAAGAGGCCCTCGAGATACTTGGCGTTCGCGTAGAACTTGCTGTCGGGCTCGACCTCGCTGACGAACTCTAGACCTTGGCGAATGGCTTCCTTGGCGTTCGCTGGTCCGCCTTCACGGACAGGACCATCCGCAGTGGCGGTATCCTGCTGAGTGGGAGCGGCACCGAAGTCCATGGCATCACCCGAAGCCGCGCCGAAGTCGAAGCCGCCACCGCTGTCTTTGGGGGTCGCCTTGACGCCTTTGGTGCCTTTGGCGTCACCGCCGCCGAAGTCGAGGTCGCCGCCGCCGAGCGACGAGAAATCGAAGCTCGCCGAGCCCGACTCGACCGCGTTCTGTGCCGCGCCGAAGTCGAAGCCCTGCACGCGCTTCTTGTTGCGCTGCAGCTCTTCTTCCTGCACGCGCGCGACTTCGAAGCGGTTCGCCTGGATGAACAGATACTTGGAGAGCAGATAGCGGTACTCGTTACGGTACGCCTTGGGGAAGTTCACGTTGCGGAACTTGGCAAGCTCCGCCAAAACGGGCGTCTCATCCGCCATCTTGCGGCTGATGAAGAACAGCCACTCGACGGACTTCTTGTAGCGGCGGTGCTGCGAGCCGGCGTCGAGGATCTGCTTGAAGCGCTCGAGAGAGCTCTCGAGGAAGCCCAGCTTGTAGAGCGCTTTCGCGAGCTGGTACTGCGCCTCGGGGTGAATTTCGGCGAACTTGGGGTCATCGAGGAAATAGCGAAACTCGAGCGCCGCAGCTTCGTACTTCTCGTCGCTCATCATGGCGAGCGCCTTCTCGAAGCGCTGGTTCTCGATGGACGCGGTCTGAAGCTTGCCCATGTCGAGCTCGACCTCGCCGAAGTCGAAGTCGCTGCCCGCCTTGCCGCCAGCCGCCTTGCCATCCGTCGCACCGCCGCCGAAATCGAAACCACCGGCCGCAGGCTTGGCAGAGCTTCCGGAGAGCACCTCTTGTCGGGCGGCGTCGTCGTTCTTGGCATCCGAGAGGTCGAGCACCTGCGACGGTGCGGCTGGCGCGGGCGGCGGAGCAGGTGGCGTTTTCGCCGTGCTGGTCACGGGAGTGGCGGGTTTCACCGCCGGCGCTGGAGCAGGTGTGGTCTGCCCTGTGGCGCCTTTGGCTTTCTTGCTCTTGCCGCTGCCGCTCTTGGTGCCCTTGCTCTTCTTCGTCTTGGCCTGCGCCAGGAGCATCGAGTTGTCGGCTTCGGCGGACAACGTCGCCGTCGAACCCGTGCGCTCAGCGCGCGCTTCGTGCGCCATGAAGCCAGCGGTCAGAGCGACCGCGGCCCCCATCAGAATGTATTTTCGTTGCGACACGTGAGCAGCTCCAAACGGCACGGTCTACCGATCAAAGACGACCAAGCGAATTTATTCGGGGCTCGCGTCGCCCGCATAGAACGCAAGCCCGAGATTGAACGTCAGCAAGTTCTGCACGTGTTTACCAGGCCCACCCGCTGGATTGACGTCCATCGAGAAGATCTGGTCGCGTAGGTCCCAGCGCAGCGCCAACCAATCGTTCAGAAAATAGTGTTGCCCGATGGCGATGGTCCCCGCAACCGAGCCTCCATCTTGGTCGAGGCCGATGTAGCCGGCGCCGGCGCTGATGAAGGTATCGAAATGGAAGACCTCTTCCGCAAAGAGGTTCAACTTGCCATAGATTGGCGACCAGATGAGCTCGAGGCGACCCGCATAGACCGGGCCGTTGAAGTCGAGGTCGGCCCCGCCCCCACCGCCGCTTACATCGGGCGCAGCGCTGCTCGACGCGTAGTACTCGCCTTGGACGCCCACCGCGAACGACTCGTTGATGTGATAGGCGACGCCGCCGCCGAAGATGTAGTTGTCCTGAAAGGGATTATCGAGCGACAGGCCAATCGCCGGCGTGAGCTCGACGCGCCCTTTCTTGGAGAAGACACGACGCGTGACGCTCGGAATGCGCTCGGCGAGGGTACGTCCGTGGTGCTCGCTCTTGCCGGCCTTCTGCTCGGCCTCCGCGTCGGCCGAGAGGTTCTCGTCGTCCGCCTGAGCGTGCGCATCGCGGCTCGCCACGACCATGAGGCAGGTGAACGCCGCGAGCCAGATGAGCCGTCCCACCTCACGTGGTGGGACCAACAAGGTGTGCTTGCGCATGGTTCGATGGCCTCTCAGAAGCTGTACTCGAAGGTCGGCGGAATGAAGAACGACAAGCCAATCTGCGCCATGACGTAGTTCTGGACGTCGGAGCGCTCGATGGTGTCGACCTGCTGCGTATCGAGGAAGAAGTGATTGCGAACCTCGACGCGAAGAGCCAGCCAGTCGGCAATACCGAGGCGCGTGCCGATACCGGCATTCGCAGCCGGCATCCAGCGACCGTTACTGAACGCGGTCGCGGCACCGCCACCCGCTGTTGCGTAAACATCGAACGGAATGATCGCGGTGTTGAATAGGCTGAACTTGCCGTAAAGCGGCACCCAGTAAACATCGAGATGCGCAAACATCTTCGGCGCCTCGAAGACCGCCGGAACGGACGTTAGGCTGGCACGCACCTCGTCGACCGCGTTTCGCTTGGTGTGCTGGTAGAGATAGTCGATGCCCAGGCCGATACCGAAGGCGTCGTGAGGATAGTAGATGGCCGTGCCGCCGACCGCGTAGTGTTGGTAGTAGGCGTCGTTCAGAGACAAGCTCGCCATTGGCGTCAGCTCGAAGCGATGCACCTTGAGGAGCGGCTTCTTGGGCACGGCCTTGATGCGATCGAGAGCGGCCGGGTTCTCTTCGACCTTGGCAGCGGGGCTGGGCTCGACCGCGGCGGGGGCTGGCGGCGGCGTGGCCTCCGCAGGAGCGGACGCCGGCGTTGCGGGGGCCGGAGGCGAAGCCGGTGTGGGAGTCGACGCGGGTGCGGGCTTGGCCGGCGCCTCTGCGGGCTTGCTTGCTGGGGGAGTTGCTTTCTTGGGGGTCGGCGCGGCCGGCGTCGCAGCCGGCTTATCGAAGCCGCCGAGGAGATCTTCGTCGGAGCTCTGCGCGTACGCGGCACGGCCTACAAGCAACGCCGCAAGCGTAAGAGTGACCTTAAAGAGGGACGAGCTCAATCGCGGCTCCGCAAAAAGATGAGTCGGGTGCTCGCGAAGGCTATCGGCGGCACGAGTGTGTGTCAAACAAACTAGAGCGTTTCACGCCACTTGGGCCGGGGGGCCGCGATCCGGAGGTTTTGTTGCCGCTGCGTTGGACGCCATGTTACTCCCCTCGTGGCGTGTCACGACCCCTACAGCGGCCATGCGTCTTGCTCGCGACCCTCGCGGTCGCGATGTCGGCAATCGCCTGCAACGACGACGATATCGGCCAATCGTGTCCCACGCTGCTGACCGATGAGCAGCGCGACAACCTCGTGACGGTAAACGATGACGGGACCGCGACCGTCCTCGAGACCTACGGAACGAGCGTCGCCTACCCCTGCGACGAGCTCATTTGCGTGGCAAGCCAAGGCCGCGATGGCTACTGCACCAAGGAGTGCCGCAGCGACGCATCTTGTCCCGACGGTTTCTCGTGCCGCTCGGTGTCAGCTGGTACCTTTGCGCGCAGCCTCTGCACGTGGAAACAATGCAGCAAGGATAGTGATTGCGGCGACGAGGATAAGCTAGCGTGTCGAAGCGTCGCGAACGTGTTCCCCGGAGAGGATTTCAAGCTGTGCGACTTCAAGGACTGATCGTCGTCGCGGTGGCGTTGGCCGCCTGCAACACTGAGGAGCCGCTGGGCGGCGCTTGCGGGACCGATGCACCGATCCTCCAGGGAGAGATCGTCGAGGGCGAGACCGCGGTCGACGAGGTCGTGCGCATCGAGCGCGACGGCGTCTGTGGCTCGTTCCAGTGTCTCACCGAGGGAGGGCTCGCGCCGTATTGCACGGAGGAGTGCCGCTACGACAGCGGCTCCTCGAACATAAGCTGCACGGCCGATAACGATTGTAGCGACGGCGACGAGCACTGCATCGATGGCCTCTGCCGTGCCGACGACTGCCCAGCGGGATTCACCTGCAACCAGGTCCAAGACGCAGGTCCGCTCAAGGACAAGCGCTACTGCACCCGGCAGACCGGCTGCCTCAATAACTTCGACTGCGGTGACGTCGGCAACGTCGCGTGTGTCGTGCTCGTCTGCCTCGACGCCTGCTTGCTCGCGAGCACGTCGTGCGAGAGCCACTACTTGACCTGTAAGCCGCGCGAAGAGGTGCCGTTCTGCTTGTGCAACGGCGAGACAGAGGCCTCGAACACGAACTTCTGCGAGGCCGAGGCGCTGGCGTGCCAGCCCGCCCAGGGTGACGCTTTCCCCGTCGGCGCCGCGGTGCTCAGAGGCACCTGTGTTGGAACCGACCAAACGGTCGCGAAATAGTCGTGAGCTCGCGTGTACGCTTCGGCGGCCTCGCCTTGACGATCGTGCTGGCCTGCAGCGGTCCATCTGGGTCCGACGACGGAAACGGTAAACCGCATGCAGCCCCGACGGACGGCGACGCAGAGCCTGCACAGGTCGTCTTCCATGTCGCGAGCGGGGACCTCGTGGTCACCGTCGAGATCGCCGACTCACCCGCCGAGCGCTCGCAGGGCCTCATGAACCGGCGGTCCCTCGGCAACGACCAGGGCATGATCTTCGTGTTCCCCGGCGACGAGGTGCAGAGCTTCTGGATGAAGAACACCCTCATCCCTCTGGACATGATCTTCGTGAACAGCGGACTCGACGTCGTCGGTGTCGTCGCGAACGCGGAGCCCATGACGACGACACCCCGCACCGTCGACGCACCTGCGGCGTACGTCGTTGAGGTCAATGGCGGCTTCGCGGCGGCGAACGGGATTACGGCTGGCGTTCGCGTCAGCCTGCGCGGCATGAGCACGAGCCTCCCAACGCATTAAAGGAGGCCCGGCCGCCAGGCCTCTTATCGCGTCTTCTCGAGCAACTTGTTGTAGAGGTGCGTTCCCAGGGAGTCGACCATCAAGGCCTCGACCTGCGACTCGAAATCGGTGCGATCCGAGTCGTTCTCGAAGATGAAGCGGATCCCCATCCCCATGGCGCCGATCTCGGGGTTTTGGACCTCGGTTGGCTTGTTCGTCCACATCACGGTGCCCTTGAGCTCGAACGGAGCCTCGCGTTTGGGCAAGGTGAGCTTGAAGAGGAACTCGGTCCCGACCGGTAGAGGACGATCGGTCTTGATGAAGGTTCCACCCTTCGAGATGTTTTTGGTGTAGTCGGCAAAGAAGGTGTTCATCTTCTTGTACTCGACCTTGAGCTCGATAGGTGCGCGCAGCGAATCGCGCTTGTCACTTCCGTCCGCCACGTTAGGAGCATAGGCGGCAGAGGGCCGCCCGTAAAGTTATGCGACAACGTTGGCTCACCATCCCGCTCGTCCTCCATGCGTTACTCGCGTTGGTGTGCTGTTTCGTTCCGCTCTTTGACATCTTGGGCTACGAAGCCGCCCTCGCGGTGGCGGCATTGGCCGCGCCCACGAGCTACGCCATCGGCTCCGGTGTAGCCGCCCAAACACGGCGCTCTCGACGCGCTCTACCCCGAGCCTGGGCAACGACGCTGCTCGTGCTCGGCATCCCCTGGCTCATTCTCACGCTAAACGCAGTGCGCGTCCGCAATTGCGACTACGGCGAGGGCCTCGCCTTTTATCTGCTCTTGCCGTGCGCCACGGGCATTTACATGGCGACATTCGGGGTCCTTGGAAGGACGGTGTTCTCGAGCTCAACGCTCGCCCGCCGCCTCTTCGGCGTCATCGTTGTGATGTTGCCGCTCGTGATGAGTGCCTGGCACGTCTACCGGCAGCCGCCAATCTTCGTCTTCGACCACGCGTGGGGATACTTCGCGGGCTCGCTCTACGACGAAACTATTCCGCTCGACAAAAAGGTTCTCTTCTTCCGCCTGGGCACCCTGCTGCGAACCGCAGGCATCATCTGGGTGCTGCGATTGTTCGAGCGTTCGCAGAGCGGCGCCTTGCTCGGCGGCATTCTGGCCATGGTCATCGCCTTCACTTACGACGCGTTCATTGGACCACGTGCCGGCTTCGACGTTTCGCGCGCCGACATCGAGCGCGAGCTACCGCTGGTGGTCACGCGGCCCGGCCTCGTCATCCATTTGCCGAGCAACCTCAACGAGGCTCAACGCGAAGCCATCGCCGACGATCACCAGTTCAGGCTCGAAGGCCTGCAACGCCGCTTCGCAGCGATCCCGGAGTGGCAAATCCACTCGTATGTCTACCGCGACACAGAGCAAAAGGCGCGTCTCATGGGTGGCCGCGGCACCCAGGTCGCAAAGCCCTGGCTGCACGAGATCCACATCCACGGGCCTAACGCGCCACATGACGTGCTCCCGCACGAGCTCGCGCACGCGGTCGCCGCGGAATTCGGCTCGGGCCTGCTCGGAGCGAGCGCCCGCTACGGCGTACTGGTCAACATGGGTCTCGTGGAGGGAGTCGCCGAAGCGGTGACTCCCGAGCGTGGCGCCTACGACCTCCACACCTGGGCCCGAGCCCTGCGCGCGATTGGACGTGCGCCCGATATGCGCGCCATTCTCGGGGCGAGCGGCTTCTGGTCGCAAGCACCGAATCGCGCGTACACCGTTGCGGGATCCTTCGTGCGGTATTTGCTCGACAAGCACGGGCCCGAGCCCCTCAAGGCGGCCTACCCCGCCGCCGACTTCGAGAATGCCTACGGCAAGACCCTCGCTGAGCTGGTTGCCGAGTGGGAGGCCTTCGTCGATGCGCTGCCCTTGAGCGACCGGGAGCGCCGCATGGCCGAGGACCAGTTCAAGACCCCGAGTATCTTCGCCAAGCCGTGTGCTCATGAAATCGCGCAGCTCCGCGTGCGGGCGCAGCGTGCCTCGGGCGAAAGAGCCGTCGCCCTCTACCGCGATATCTGCAAGCACCTGGGCGACGCGACGTCTGCGCGCTTCGACGTTGCGCAAGCGCTGCGCAAGGTCGGCGACGATGTCGGCTTTACCACCGAAGCAACGGAGCTCCTCGCGCGCCAGGACCTCACCCCCGGCCAACGCGCCCGCTTGGTGGAGATGCAAGGCCAGCTCGCCTGGCAGCGTGGCGATGTCGAGAGCGCGCGCAAAGCCTTCGAAACCGTGCTCGAGCTCGATGCAGCGAGCGAAAGCCAGCGCCTCCAGTGGGTCCGCATCTGGGCGCTGGGCCGACCAGCCGAGCAAGCGGAGCGCTTGCGCGTTTACCTCGACGGAGACGTGGCACCCGTCCGCGACGCCCTTGCTTTCGAGCGTTGGGTCCGCAGCGATAGCAGCGACGCGACCCTGCCGTATTTGTTCGGCCGGCTCTTAGCGCGCGAAAACGCGCCAGACCTCGCCGTCGCGACCCTCGACGCCATCGGCCCGCATCCGTTCATGCCTATCGAGACCGAGCGCTTGCGCCTGATCGCGGAGAGCCACGCCAAGCTAGGCCAGATAGACACCGCCATAGCGGACTACCGTCACCAGGCGGAAATTGCGCAAACCAGTGGCGAGCGGGCCCGAGCCGAGGATGCGATCGCGCGCCTCGAGTGGCGTAAAGTCATGAAGCGCTGACGTTACCCGATCGCAAACGACGCAAGGACGCGATCGAAGACCGGTTGGAGCGCATCGCGGCTGCGCTCCTCACAGGTCATGACGAGGGCGTACGCGACGTCGCCCACGAGCACGTAGGCAACACATTGGCGAACCGTTTCGTCGTCGTTTGACGCAAAGGTGTACTCGACGCGCACCGCCTTGTGACCTGCGACCGCCGTGTGTTCGACCTTGTGCCGCTTGTACTTCGGCAGGGCGACGAAAAGCTCGGCGTTCTGCCTCTCCGCGAAGGCGTCGACCGTGGCGTCTTGCACCACCTCGTGGGTGACCAGGATGTTGGCGCGAAAACCGCCGTCCGATGGTGCGACGAACGACAGGACAGAGGCGTCGTGCCAGCCTTGCGGTGGGCGCAGCGCAACAGCGCTCAAGGGGTGACGGGACATCGCTAGAACTTACCACTCGTGACGTCGTCGTTGCTCGTGGAAGTCACGTCGATGGTGGCCGACGTCGCGCTTTTTTGGCTGCCTCTCCCTCCGCCCTAGCCACAGCGGCAGCTCGGGGTGCTCGAGGTCGTATTCGGCTGCTTCAATGAGCCGAGACCGGAACCGGGTGGGTTTCCGACCAGGCGTTCGTAAAACGTACCCATCGGCGCCGGACCCAGCTTTGCGCTGAAGACGAGCTGGTTCCGAGCTGGGTTCTAGCTAAGCTAGCCGCTGACGTGTTTGACGCGCATCAAGCGCACAGCGACCACGGCTTGTAGGCGCGGCATCGCGTTTTCGATGGCGTTGGTAATCTTCTGCTTGTCTTCCGCGAGATCGCGGCGCGCGAGATCGTGCTGCGCCTCGATGTCCTTGCGTTGCTTGCTCTTCGGTTTCACGTTCTGCAGCTCGCGCGCTTGTGAACGCCGTAGATCGCGCTCACGCTGGCCGAACAGCGCAAGCAAACGCCCCGCCGCGACCTGGCGCGCCTTGTTGGCCGCGTCGTCGGCAAGCTTCTGTGCCGACTCGTAGTTCTGGTCGACGAGGCGCCGCCAGCGCTGGATGCTGGTCCGCAGAGGCGCGGGGTCCATGCGATCGAGTGGACGCGCCGAGGTCTCGAGGAGCTCCTCGAGCTCGGGCACGCGATTGCCTGCCTCGTCGAGGGCGAAGGTGAACGCCGTATCGTCGAAGTAGGTCGCGACTTGGGGCACGTCGTCGGGCAAGTCGATGCCGTAACGCCACAAGAACGCCGCGCCCTCGCGATCGAAGCCGCGCGCAAGAGCAAGAGACGCGCTCGCGTCGTGTGCCTCGCGCGCCCACTCGAGCGCTTGCGCGACCAGAGGGTGTCCGAAGGACAAAAATTCGACGTCTTCGTGATCGAGCGCATAGGTCCGCGAAAACGTACCGATGAAACTAGTCTCGTCGTCGACGCGGCCTGTCGCGCCCGGCGCTCCCTCGACGGCATAGAGCCCGTTCCCCTTGGGCTTCAACGCGACCTTGTTGTGCTCGGCGAAGCGCTGCACGAAGTCCTCGAGCTTCTCCTCGAGGTTTGCGGGGACGGCCTGCAGGACGGCGCGGGCGCGCTGGGGCGAGAAGCTCGCATGGTCCAGGATGACGTCGACGTCGTTTTCGATACGGGCGCGCGCTTCCTGCACCAGCTTGTCCGTCTCGCGATAGAGGGACTTCCAGGCCTCGACCGTGTTGCCCTTGCCCTTGGCCGATTGCATCACGAGCTCGGCTAGGCGGTCACTAACATACTCGAGCTGATGGTCGATACCACCGACGGTGCTGTCGAGCACGCCGATGGATTCCTGCATGACCTTGAGGATGGCCGCTTCGTAGCCTGACTTGAAGTACGGCACGAGGACGTGCACGTCGCGAGACTGACCTACGCGGTCGATGCGGCCGATGCGCTGCTCGATGGTGGCCGGACGCCAAGGCAGATCGTAGAGCACGACCTTATTGCAGAACTGGAAATTGCGGCCCTCACCACCCGCTTCGGTCGAGAGCATGACGGATGGGCCAGTCGGGTCACGGAACCAGGCGACCTGTCGATCTTGGTCGCGGGCAGAAAGTCCGCGATGGAAGACGGCGACGCTCTGGCCAATGTATGGCTCGAGGGCGGCATGCAAGGCCGTGACGGCGACCTGTGTCTCGACGAACACGAGGAGCTTGTCGCCCTTGGCGAGGCCGCGCAGCTGCTGCACCAACCAACGCAGGCGCGTATCGCCGGTCGGCAGACCTTCTTTGTCCTGTGGGGCCCGCGTGACCTGTTCGATGAGCGGCGCTAGCTCTTTCACGAGAGCCGGGCTTATCTGCATCAAGATATCGGCGAGGGCGCGAGGCGTCGCCCAGAGCGCGCGCAGCAATCTGCCGAGGGTGGCGTTGCGTTCGGCGCCGGTCATGGACCCCACGAGGTCGAACATGACGCCTTCACCGACCTCGATGAGCGCATCCTGTTTCTCGGACGGAACCAGCGCAATCGTCTGCGGCTTACGCTGCGGCAGGCCACCCACGGGGCCTCGTCGGTTGCGCACCACGTAGTCGGCGAGGCCATGACGATGCAGGAGCGCCTCGAGGACGCGACCGGCGAGCTCTTTGTAATCTTTCGCCGAGGGCTTGGTCTTGAAGAGCCGCTCGAGCACCTCGAGATCGTCGGGGTCGTCTTCGAGAACCTTGACCGCGTCAGCGTACACGGCTTTGCTGAGCGTTCCTCCTTCGAGCGCGCCACCAACCTGACGTCCGACATCGCGGATAATGGAAGCGCGCTGGGCAACCGCTTCGAAAGCGGACGGGTCGTCGAAGCGGGTCGGGTCGAGCAGGCGCAGCAGCGCGTGATATTCGGCGGGGTCGAGCGCCATCGGCGTCGCGGTCAGGAGCAGCATGTGTCGCGCCTTTTTGGAAAGCGCGAGCGCCAGCTTGTAGGCGGCGTTGCCCCCTGCGGCTCCTTTTTCGGACTTCCACTTCAGATGGTGGGCCTCGTCGATGATCACGAGGTCCCAATCCGAGGCGACGCACTGCTCGGCGAGGTCTGGATCTTTGGCGATGCGATCGATGGAGGCGACGATCCTCTGATAGGCCTCGAACGGCCCAAGCCCGGGCATATCGGCTTCGGCATCGTCGATGCGCTCATCGTCGAGCAGGACGAGGAGCTCGTGTGTCTTGCGATAGATCTCGCCGAGCCACTGGATGGTCAACGACTCTGGCGTCAGGATGAGGACGCGACGGGCGCGCCCTTCATGGCGCAAACCGGCGTAGATGAGTGCCGCCTCGACCGTCTTGCCGAGCCCAACCTCGTCGGCCAGCAACATGCGCACCGGATCACGCTCGATGGCACGACAAGCGACGTCGATCTGGTGCGGGAGCCAGGCGACACGGGCACCGAGCACCGCCGCCCGCCCGGGGCGTTTACCGAGCTTGGCGAGCTCGAGACCCTGGACGCGGGCACGGACCACCTCGGGATGCGCGAGGGTCAGAGTCCCTAGGCGCTCCATGGCGCCGATGTCGCGTACCTCGGGCACGAGCTCGCTCTCGACGATCTGCTCGCCGTCTTCGAGCTCGTAGATGGCAAGGCCCTTGCGCTCGCTCTCGAGACGCAGACGCACGCGATGCTCTTCGCCGCCGCGGTTGCGGACCCGCTCGCCGCTCGCGATCTGGTAGCGCACGATAATCGGTTCGGCGCTACGGGTCGTGTACTGCCGCTCTTCCTGGAGTCTCCAAAAGCGGACGCGCACCTGCGCGGACTCGACGCCCGTGACCACGCCGATGCCCAGCGTTGGATCGCTCGGACACCAGACCAATTGGCCCACCTGCCGGGGGAGCTCGTACGCCTTCGTCATGAACTGGAACGGGACCGTCTGTGCGCCTGAAAATCGCGGCTCAAGCGTTCGGGCCGTAACATAGGGACGCTTGCCGGCGCAAACCATGCGCGGCTAGAAGTTGTTTTGCCAGCCAACCACTAGGGCCGGCTAGGTGAATATGCCGCACGTCGACCTGCTTGAGCTACCGTACTTCGAAGGCATCTCGATGGATGCCCTGGTCTCGCTCGTCGACATGATGGCCCCTAGGTCTTTTGACGTCGGCGCCGCCATCCTGCGCGAAGGAGACAGCCCCGCCCCGCTCTACATCGCGACCACGGGTAAGGTCGCCATTACCAAGCGCGGGCCGGGCGGCAGCGAGCGTCGCTTCGCCGAGCTCGATAGCCCCACGCTGTTCGGTGAGATCGAGCTTTTCTGCCAAATTCCCTCGGTGGCGAGCGTAGTTGCGATGACCCGTGTCAGCGCGTTCGCGCTCACCCGCGAAACCTACGACAGGCTGTTCGCGAGCGGCCACCCGGCCCTAATGCGCTTCACGTTCAACGTCGCGCGCGTGGCTTGCCACCGGCTGGCCATTACCGACGAAATGCTGGCCCGAGGGGAAACGGGCGAAGACCTGGTCAACATCCGCAAAGCAGTCTATTCGGCGATGAGCACCAACAAGAGCTGGCCAAGCACCACCGGGGCCTTCAAGCGGCCGCTCTGACGATCACCCCGAAGTGGTGGTTTTTCTTGAAGCGCAGCTAAGCGTCCTTCGCTTGCGCGATGCCAGCGCCAAGGTGGCGAACAACACACCCAACGGCTCGCCGCGCGTCGACGCGCACCCGTCGTCATCGGACGCTTCCGGGTCTTCATCGCCGGGTTTGGTTGTGATGTCCGGCGGCGTCTCGTCACCGCAGAGCCCGTATTCGTTGCAGGTTTCGTAGCCGCAGTCGCTCGCCGACAGGCATGCCGTCCAGCAAAAACCGCGCGCCTGCGCGGTTGCCTGGGTGCCACGGATGGGGTGACAGGCGTAAAACTCGCGGCAGTCCTCGGGTAGCGTGCACGTCCGCATACAGAATGCTTGGCCGCTTCCGAGCTCGAGGCAGGTCGTCCCCGTGGGACAAACGCCGTCATCCTGGCACTCGGTGACACACAAACCGTCCCGAAATCCCTGATTGTCGGGGAGGCAGCGGCCATTGTCCGCGCAGTCGACGCGGCTGCCGCAGGGGTCGCCGACCGCGGAGGGGCCGTCGTGCTCACAGACCCCGGTCATGCTGTTACAGGTCTCGCCAACGAGACAGGGGCTCAAGACGCAGGACGGAAGGCAGGCCTTGTCGGTGCTGCCCGCGGCGACGGGAAGGCATTGATAGCCTGGGCGGCAGTCGTCGTGCTCCGAACAGGCGACGTGACAGGACGAGCCCGTTGTGAAGCCTTCGCCGACGCACACAGCCCCGGCTGGGCAGGTGCTGCCGGTGCCAGCGCAGCCCTGACTGCAATACCCGTCCGGGAAACCCAAGCCCGACTCGAGACAATAACCAAGCACGCTGCACTGGAAATCACGCGTGCAGGCCCCCCCGATTGGCACGACGTCGGGCGCGCACTGGGGATCGAGCGCATCGACGAGTCCATCACAGTCGTCGTCGGCGGCGTTGGCGCAGAGCTCGAAGCTCGGCACACACGGCGGCAGGTCGGCGGCAAGTCTCAACGTGCGCAGCGCATTGACACGGCCAGCCCCGTACAAGTCGTTGCGCCCCTCGGGGTAAGGCTGACTACCGATGCGGTCAGCGCCGTCCCGCATGAGTTGCAGCACTTGCGCCGCCGAGAGCGCGGGGTTCTCGCTCCAGACGAGTCCGGCGAGTCCAGCGACCACTGGCGTGGAAGCGCTGGTCCCCGCGAAGCTCGCGTAATAAGCCCCGGACGTGTAGCCGCGCCTGTCCGCTATGTCGGTCACAACCTCGGCGGCGGGTGCCGTCAGGACCACACGCGGACCGGTGTTCGAATACACCGCGAGTAAGTCGTAGTGATTGGTGGCGCCGATGGCGTTGACCGCGGGGTGCGCCGCAACCTGTGTGTCACCAATGTCCTCGCCGCTATTGCCCGAGGCGAATAGGACGAGGACGCCTGCAGCCGCCGCTTCGTCGAGTGCTTCGCCCAGCTCGGTCGAGACCGGCGAGATGCCCCAGCTGTTCGACAGAACGCGAGCGCCCTTCTCGAGCGCCCAGCGAATACCGTCGGCGCCGGCGGAGACCCGCGTGAAGCCGTTTTGGTCGAGCAGACGCACGGGCAAGATAGAACAGTTGGGGCAAACACCCGCGATGCCCTCGGAGTTGTTGGTGGACGCGGCAGCGATGCCCGCGCATGCGGTGCCGTGCGCGTCGTTGGCGGCTGGGTCGGCGCTGTTGGTTTGTCGCAAGGTATCGCGCGGGCTGACGATCTTTGCCGCGAGATCGGGGTGGGTGGTGTCGACGCCGGAGTCGAGGATGGCGATGATGATCGACGACGCGCCCTGCTCGATGTCCCAAGCGTCACGACTGTTCAGGATGTCGTGATGCCACTGCTGCGACAGCAAGGGGTCGTTCGGCTCAAACTCGAGCGTACCTCGTACGATGAAGTCAGGGTGCGCCCAGACTACATCCGAGCTTTCGGCGAGCACGCGCGCGACTTCGACGCTCTCTTCGGGAGTGGCCGCGAGCACCTCGAAGGTGTTTCGCTTGCTGCTGACCAGTCGCGGGGTGGTCGCGCCAGCCGAGGCAAGCAGCTCGAACATACGCGAGCGATTAACATGTTCGCCAAAGCGGACTCGGACCTTTCTGTCGGCATACAGGCGTGTCCCATCTCGCGTCTCGAAGACGGCGAGGACCTCGTCGACCGCGCTCTGGCTAGCGAGGGTTTGCATGAGACGCGACACCGAGCGCGCACCTTCGACGATCGTAAACTCGTCGAGTACCCGGGTCGCGACGCCATCCTCGGCATTCAACCGCGGCGTCGCTTGGCCGCGCACAATCAACGGCTCGGCGACCGGGGTCAGCGCGTAACGCTTACCCGCGAGGATGACTTCGGGCGACACCAAAGGCGCGCCAAGCAACGCGTACGTGAGGAGGAGATGCATCTAGGGGCTTCAATCCGGGGTGGACAATCCCTGCTCGCGACGCTGCCGACGAAACTCGTCGATGACCGCGATGAACGCTTTGACGACGTCGCCATCGAATTGTTTCCCCGCGCAACGCGTCAACTCGAGGACCGCGATGTCGTGCGGCAGAGCCTTACGGTACGGGCGGTTCGAGGTCATCGCGTCGTAGCTGTCGGCCACCGCCATCAGACGACCGTCGAAGGGGATGTCGGTGCCAGCGAGCCCGTCGGGATAGCCGCGGCCGTTCCAGGCTTCGTGGTGTGAGTAAATGAATGGGATGAGGTGATTCAGGAAGCTGATGGGCTCGACGATGCGCTTACCCTTCACCGTGTGGCTCTTGAACATCTCGTACTCCGCCTCGGTGAGCTTCTGTGGCTTGTTCAACACCGACAGGTTGATGCCGATCTTGCCGATGTCGTGCATGAGTCCGCCATGATAGACACGGTCGATCTCGGGCTGTGACATGCCGAGCGACTGGGCGATAAGGCGAGCATAAATCGCCACGCGGTCGGAGTGGCCGGCGGTGTAGGGATCTTTTGCCTCGAGCGCACGCGCTAGACCCTCGATGGTCTCCGTGAAGGTGCTTCGTAGCCCCTCGTGCATACGGTTGTTCTCGATGGCGCTGGCGGCGCGGCTCGAAAGCACGGCGAGACCCTTGCGCTGCCCTTCGGTGAATCGGTGCCCCGCGCGCACCGACACGGCGTAGATGATGCCGACCGTTTGGCCGCGAACGCGGAGCGGCGCCGAAATGAAGCTCTGCGCAATGTGCTCGGCGGTCCTCGGGTTGAGCAAGAACTGCTGCACATCGTTGCCGTGCACTAGCACGCGAGCTTCGCCCTTGAACTGGTCGAGCAGGTGATCGATGCGCGGCATCACGCTCGCGACGCCGGTCGTCGCCCGGGCAATGAACTTGCCAGCGTCGCGGGGGTCGTTGGTGATGATGGCGACCCCGTCGGCCTGAAAATTCTCGCGGATGAGCTCGACGATGAGTTGGAGCTGATCGCCAAGCGGCATGCCCGACGCGAGCGCTTCAGACAGCTCGTAGTAGCCGAGAGTCTCGCGCAGCGCGACGTTCTCGCGCTCGAGCCGCTGCTTGTCCAAGGCGCGGCGCAAGAGGCGCACCACATCTTCTGGCTTGAAGGGCTTGAGGATGTAGTCGAAGGCGCCCTTCTTCATGGCATCGACCGCCGTCTCGACGGTGCCGAAGCCGGTCATCATGATCGTCTTCGTCGGAAGGCCCTCGGAGCGCATACGCTGCATGAGCTCGAGACCGTCGACGCCGGGCATCTTCAAGTCCGTAAGGACGATGTCGTAGTGCTCGCTGCCAAGCTCGCGGAAAGCACTAGCGCCGTCGCTCGCTGTGCCGACGACGAAGCCCTCGTACTCGAGGACGTCTTTCAACACGTCGAGGATTACCGTCTCGTCATCGACGACGAGGATCCGTGGCGCTTCCTCGTAGCCATATAGCTGCCCCTCGCCCCCGGAGTGTCCGGGCGCGCCGCTGCTCAAAGAGGCGTCGGCCGTCATGAGAGGCCTATTATAGCGTATGAAGCGTCGTTCAAGCCACGTCCCGTGCTAATAGCCGCAGCATGCTTTTCTTGCTGCTGACCGGCATCCTCGCCACGCAAACCCTCGAGACAGTCGCCGAGCGCACGCGTTACGTCCAGAGCGGGCGCTACGACGAGGTCGTTAACCTATGCAAGGGCCTGGCCGAGCTTTATCCCGCCAAGGCACGCTGCGAGGTCTTCGGAACGACACCAGAAGGCCGCACGATGCACGCCCTGGTGCTCGCCGAGGAGGGTGGACTGACCCCGGAAGACGCACGCGCCAGAGGCCGCCAGGTCGTTTTGGCACAGGGGGGAATTCATGCGGGTGAGCTCGACGGCAAAGACGCCGGCCTCGCGTTGGCGCGTGACTTGCTCGAAGGCAAGACGGCACCGAAGCTTTTGACCCGCGTTACCTTCGTGTTGGTACCGGTCTACAACGTCGACGGCCACGAAAACGTCGCGGCGGCCAATCGCCCCAATCAGCTCGGGCCAGAGACCCCAGGGTTTCGGGTCACCGCGCAGCGTCTGAACCTCAACCGAGACTACGCTAAAGCAGACGCTCCCGAGACGCGCGCCATGTTGGCGCTGCTTCGCAAGTGGGACCCGCTGGTCTACGTCGACCTGCATACCACCAATGGCATGGACTTCCAGCCCGACGTCGCAGTCTTGGTGGAGCCGCGCTTCGGCTGGCCCGCCGCGATGCGAGAAGCCGGCGAAAAAATCTCGCGTACCTTGATGACGAAGCTGCGCACGTCGGGTCACATACCGCTCGATTTCTACCCATCGCCGGAGGACGAGACGCAGCCCCTCTCGGGCTGGGCCCACGCCGTCGCGTCACCACGTTTCGCGACGGGCTACTGGCAGCAATGGCAACGGTTTGCGGTCCTTGTCGAGAGCCATGCCCTAAAGACCAACGCCCGGCGCGTTCGCGCCTCGCGCGACGCCCTGTTGGGCGTGCTCGAGCTCGTTCGTGATGACGGCGTAGCGCTGGCAGCGGCGGCGAGCGCGGCTCAGGCCGCGATGACGAACCTCGGCGGCACCGATGTCAGCCTCGCGTTCGCACCGACCGGCACAGCGAAGCTCATCGAGTTTCGCGGCGTCGCGTATAAAGAGCTACCATCGCTCATCACAGGCAAGCACTGGGTTCAGTTCGACCCGAGTCGACCGAAGATTTGGAAGACGCCGATGTTGCGCGATGTGGTGCCACAGCTCACAGCGCGCGCGCCGCGAGGTGGTTACGTCGTACCCGCGCCTTGGGTGCCGGTGGTGTCCCCTGTACTTGCAGCGCACGGCCTGACGAGCAAGCTCGTGGTCAAGGGAGGCCCCATTGACCGGGAGGTGTGGAAGCCCGCGACCATCAAGGTCGCCCCGCGCACGACAGAGGGACGCACGCGGGTCGAGGTCACGGGGAGCTGGTCCGCGGATCACGGAGACATTACACCAGGGTCGCTCTACGTCCCTGTTGCGCAACGGGGTGGCGCGCTCGCGATGCACCTGCTCGAACCACAAGCGCCCGACTCACTCGTTGCGTGGGGCTTCATGAACGCGATCTTCGAAGCTCGGGAGTATGTCGAGCTCATGGTGCTCGAGCCGTTCGCGCGCGAGTTGCTCGCGTCCGATCCCCAGGTGAAGAAGGATTTCGACGCGTTGGTGAAGAGCGGCGCATCGGAAGCCGAGCGCATCGACTTCTTTTATCGCAGACACCCCGCCCATGATCGCTTGCGTGACGCGTATCCTGTCGTACGCGTCAGCGCGGCGGTCGATTGAGCGTAGCCCGAGCGCTCCTCATCCCCGGACGCTTCAGGGATTCGGCGCCGGTGCCGGGGTCGGCACTGGCGTCGGCTGACCCGGCTGCGCTGCTGGCGCGCTTGGGGCAGCCGGTGCCGGAGCATTTGGCATCGCGCCCGGCGCTTGTGGGGGGGCGATCCCACCCGGCGGCGGGACGGCGTGGGGATCGATCTCCGACCCATGCGGCGGGACGCCGGGTTGACCCGGCGCACCTGGCAACCGCGGCGCGGTGGGATCGATCTCCGCAGGCTGAAGGCCGGGCGGCAGCTCGAACTTCAAGATCTGCTCGACCTTCGCGTTGGCCTTCAGATCGCGCAAGATCTCGCGGCGCTTGTCGTTGCGCTTGCGCGCAAGCAGCGAGGTACGGATGGTGTCGGTGACTTCCTCCACCGGCCGTACGCGCTCTTCTTTGCGCTCGTCGACCTTCACGACCTCGTAGCCCATTTTGGTCTCGATGACGTCGGAGACCTCGCCTGGCTTCAGCGCGAAAGCGACCGCGTCGAACTCTGGCTGCATGCGTCCGCGATAGAGGAAGCCAAGGTCCCCGCCTTTGGCGGCTTCGGGTCCGTTCGAGTTGTCACGCGCGAGCTTGGCGAAGTCGGCGTTCGGCTTCTTGGCAGCCTTGGAGAGCTCGGCCGCCTTGGCTTTGGCTTTCTTGCGCTCGGCCTCGGTCGCGGTCGGAGCGACCCGCAGAACGATGCGCGACAGCTTGACCTGCTCCCGATCTTTGAAGCGGTTGATGTTCTCGTCATAGAACTTCTTCACTTCGTCGTCGCTAACGGCGACTTCACCTGACATCTTCTCGACCAGGCGGTCGCGCAGCATGTTGCGCTTGAGCTCGTCTTTCATCTGCGCTTCGCTGTTCTGCGAGCGCTTGAGATAGTCCTGGAACGCCTCGTCGGTACGGAAGCGTGCTTTTTGCTCTGCGAACTTGGTGCCCAGATCTTCCTCGGTGACGGCGACCTGCGTCTCCTTGGCTTTCAGCTCGATGATCTTATCCTCGATCATTCGACGCAGGACACTCTCGCGAATGCGCGCCTCGATGTTGGGCTGCAGCTGGTGCCCCTGGTTGCGGTAGCGCGACAGGTTGCGTTCGGCCGCCTCTTCGAACTCTTTCTTGGTGATGGGTTGCTCGTTGACGCGGGCGGCGACCTCGGAGTCGGGGAGTTTCCGGTCACAGGCGGCGGACAGGCCCAAGAGCCCAATGGCGACGAGTGTGGCGCGCAGGGGGAAGGCACGGAACAAAGCGCGGAGCATGATTGACGTGGTCTCCTTCGAGGGACGAACGGCGCGGACCTTATGGCTCGCGAGCTGGACGGGTCAAGAAAGACCGAAACACCTGACGCGGGCTGACGATAATCAACGAGAACCGCGTTAAACGGTAGCTATTGGCTAAAAGGACTTAGACCCCATGCGCTCCAAATGCATCTGGATGAACGGCAAGCTGGTGCCGTTCGGCGAGGCGACGCTTCATTTCATGACGCCTGGCCTGCACTACGGCATTGGCGTCTTCGAGGGCATCCGTTGCTACCAGACCGAGCGAGGCCCGGCGGTGTTCCGGCTCAAGGAGCACATGAAGCGTCTCGAGATGTCGGCCCGCATTCTCGGCTGGAAGTCCCTGCCCTATGACGAGGCGGAGCTGTGCGCGGCCGCCAAACTAACCGTCGCGGCCAACGGCCTAACGGAGTGCTACATCCGACCCCTCGCCTACCTCGCCGAGGGTGGCTGGAACCTCAACATTGCCAACACCGTGGCCCACGTTGGCATCGCCGTCTGGGAGTGGAAGGCGTACCTTGGCGCCGAGGCCATGGAGCACGGTGTCCGCGCCAACGTCGCGTCGTTCACCCGCCATCACCCCAACGTCATGATGACCAAGGCAAAGGTCGCGGGGAACTACGTCAACTCGTTCCTCGCGAAGTCCGAGTCAGTGCGCTTGGGCTACGACGAAGCGATCATGCTGGATCCGCAGGGCTACGTCGCGGAGTGCACTGGCGAGAATCTCTTCATGGTGCGCAAGAACAAGATCTTTACTTCACCATCGGCCCCGGTCCTCGATGGGATTACGCGCGAAGCACTTTGCGTTCTAGCTGGCGACCACGGCTACACAGTCGAAGAACGTCCGCTATCCCGTGACATGCTTTACGCGGCCGACGAGGTATTCGTATGCGGCACCGCAGCAGAGGTCATCGCACTCCGCGAGATCGACGACCGCATGGTTGGCAACGGCACCATGGGGCCGGTCGCGCGCACGCTGCAGCGGGCATACGGCGACGCCGTGCGCGGCAAACATGCCCGTTCGGCCGAATGGCTCGACTACGTGGGTCCACATCTCGCGGTCCTGCAGGATGAGTCCAGCTCTTCGAAGCGCGCATGACGCCATGCAGTCTATTGCACTAGCGGGCGAGCAGTGACCGCCCTGGACTGGACCAGACGGTTGGCGCGAGGCGCCAAGCCTGCAACGGTCGCCGTCCGCTCGAGCGTACCTCTCGAGCAGCAAGCCGTAACCCAATTGCGAGACGGCAGCTCGCCAGTCGACCGCGAGCACGCGGCCGAGTTCTTCACCTTACTCCTGCAGAGTCCGACGGGTCGGGACGACGTACAACTCTTCGTCGATCAAGGCATCACCCTGGCCTTCGATACACGCAGGGGCGGCGCTGGGTACATCCGCGGCGCGAAGCTCATCGTCTTGAACCGCACGCAGGTCACCGCACGTACCGCACTCGATTTCGTGCACGAGGTCACCCACGCTCGCTGTCATGTGAGCCGCACCGGCTGCGACATCGATGCACAGACGCAAGAGCAATATGTGCGCTCGGTGCTCTTCGAAGAGTCACAGGCCTACTTCCGCGAGGCTCTCGTCGGACGGGAGCTCATCCATCGTGCGCGGGATCCGCTCGCGGTGCGCGCACTGTTCACGGTGCATCCCGTGCAGATATGGTTCCAGCTGGTTCACGGCGTGCCCTACCACAAGCCACCAGGCAGGGATGCGCTCGACGCCGACATGGCGCTCGACGGCCGCGAGATCGGTATCCTCGTGCGCGAGCTCCATCCGTATTTCGTGCGTTTCGTCGAGTTTTACCGAAACGTCGAGAGCGCCAAGTGGGAGATCCGCCGCGGCCTCAGACGTCCCGAGCGCCAAGAGGTCGTCGCGGATGTCCTCGGAATGTGCGCGGCCGAACAAGACCACGATTGGACCTATCCCAAGCGGCGTGTCCGCTGACGAAGGCAAGCAAACATGTCCCGAGCACTCAGCCCAAACCTCGCGAGCCGCATCAACCAAGGCCGCCCCATTGACCCAGGTACCGTCCAGCTCATGGAGTACCTGCCGCCGTTCCGCGGCGAGCGCTCGGTAAGCGGCTACGTCGATGGGAGCTATCTTTCGGTCAACGTCGAAACGACGGCGGCCAACTGCTTTACCGTGCGCGGCTTCCTGCGCGGCGAGCCGATCGACTTTCACGTCGCCACGACCCCCAGCGAGCTTTCCATCAGCACCGCGGTTCCGGAGCTGTCGCGCGTGACCGCCGAGGCGATATGGCGGCTCGTGGCTGTGGAGCTTGCTCTACCCGCGAAGCCTGTCGACCGGTGACTCTCCGCAACGGCGCGAAGCAGCCGAACGTGATACCTTCGTTGCGTCGTGTCGCGCGACGCGCAGCTACCGCGTGAAAGCCCTCGTCCAGAAGAAATACGGCCCGATCTCCGACCTGCGCGTCGTCGACTGGCCGAAACCCTTTCCAGCGGACGATGCGATTCTCATCCGTGTTCGCGCCGCAGGGCTCGACCCTGGCATCTGGCACTTGATGACAGGCCGGCCGCTGATGATTCGCCTGATGGGGCTTGGGTTCTTTGGCCCCCGGGTTCCAGTCGCCGGCTGGGACGCTTCGGGAGTGGTCGAGGCGGTCGGTGCGAAGGTGACGCGCTTCAAGGTCGGTGACGAGATCTTCGGCAACTGTGACGTCACAGGCACAGGGACGATTGCCGAGCTCGCGTGCCTGCCGGAGAACCGCTGCGCAGTGAAGCCAGCAAACATCGCGCTCGACGAGGCGTCCGCTTTGGCTGTCTCCGGATGCACCGCGCTGCAATGCGTCCGCGACCACGGACACGTAGGCGACGATTCGAAGGTGCTCGTCATCGGTGCGGCCGGAGGCGTCGGGCACTACGCCGTGCAGATCGCCAAAACCTACGGAGCGAGGGTGACTGGGGTCTGCAGCACCACCAAGCTCGACTTCGTACGTGGCCTCGGCGCCGATGACGTCATCGACTACACGCGCGATTCGCTGAGCGCATCAGGCCGACGCTGGGACGTCATCATCGACACCGCGGGTCGACGCGGCTTTGGGGAGCTGCGCTCGTTGCTTACCCCGAACGGGGTACTTGCCATCGTAGGCGGTGAGGGTGGCAACGCGTTGACCGGCGGCTTTCTCGAGCGCGCGCTCGGCGCCGCGATCAGGTCGCTGGGCTCGAAGCAGAAGCTGGTCGCTGTCGACTCCAAGGTGACCGAAAACGATCTCGCGACCCTAAAGAAGCTGGTCGAGAGCGGAAAGCTCAAGCCCTCGATTGAACAGCGTTATCCGCTCGAGCAAGCAGCCGCGGCCATCGAAAAGCTTGCGCGCGGAGGTGCGCGCGGAGGTGCGCGCGGCAAGAGCATCGTCGTGTTCTGATGCGCTGACGCTTGCGCCTTGGCGCGGCCGGGTCATACTGGGAGAGCCTTGGACCGCGCCTTCCAACGCACCGAGCACGGCGAAAACGGTGCTCCCATCACCGTCGAGGCCCGAGTCGCCTCGGAACAGGTACGCACGCTCTACCGACAGGGCGTGTTCGTCTTGCTCGCCAACGTGGTCAACGCGGTCATCGTGTCGTGCGCCCTGTGGGGCGCGGTCGCACATGAGTGGCTCGTCGTCTGGACGGGGGCGATGTCACTCATGGCGCTCGTACGCTGGCGCGTACGCGGAGCCTATCTCGCGGCGCCGCGCGCCCCGGCAGAGACGGCAACCTGGGCGCGGCGGGCGGCGATGGGATCCTTCACCGCCGGCCTTCTCTGGGGGGTCGCTGGAGCGCTTTTCCCCATCGAGGGCTCGATGGCGGCGCAACTCGTCGTCGTGTTCGTACTGGGCGGCATGGGCGCGAGCGCCGCCGGCACCGTCTCGTGTTACCTGCCCGCGTTTTATGCGTACTTTTTGCCGTCCGTGCTGCCGCTGGTGGTGAAGCTCGCCTGGCTCGGCGATCGCTCCCATCTTTGGCTGTCCGCGATGGCAGCACTGTTCGTCGTGCTGATGTCCGGGGTGGCGCGCAACATCAGCAAGGCCATCGTCGCGTCGTTCCGGCTGCGCTTCGAAAACCAAGACCTCGTCCACGAGCTGGCAGGCGCAAAACACGACTTGCTCCAGGTGAACGCCGAGCTCGAGCGCCGGGTCGCCGAGCGTACGGTGCAGATCGCGCGTCAGGCCGACGACCGCGCCCGACTCGAGCGTGACCTCCAAGCGGCGCGTCGTCTCGAGTCAATTGGCCGGCTCGCCGGGGGCGTCGCCCACGAGTTCAACAACGCCCTCAGCGTCGTGATCGCGGGCATTGAGTCGTTGCGCGACCCGCGCCTGCTCGCCGAGCAGCCGCAGGTCTTGGCGGACATGGAGGCGAGCGCTCGCACCGCGACAGAGAGCGCCTCGCGCCTCATCGCGTTTTCGCGCGGTCGTCCCGATCAACGCGGCCAGTGTCAACCGCACCACGTGCTGGAACGCTTCGCGAGCGGTGTGCGCCGCATGTTGCCCGAAAGTCTCGTCGTCGAAGTCCAAGCGAAAGAGAGCGGGTTCATCGATTTGCCGCCGTCGCACCTCGAGCAGGTCTTGCTCAACCTGGTGCTCAACGCACGCGACGCCATGCCGCGCGGCGGCATCATCCAGCTGCGCTCGCGCACCGAGGGTGAGCTGGTCGTCGTCGAAATTGCTGACCAAGGCGAAGGCATGGACGACGCGACTCGACAACGCGCGTTCGACCCGTATTTCACGACCAAAGGAGAGGGTAGCAGCGGCCTCGGTCTCGCCGCCGTCTGGGGACTCGTGACCGGCGTCGGCGGAACCATCGACATCGACTCCCACCCAGGTACCGGCACACTCTTCCGTCTAACGTTCCCGCGCACCGAAGAGGTCGCGCCACGTAAGGCCACTGCGACTCCCAGCCCCACGACACGCCCCCGCCGCATTCTCGTACTCGAAGACGAGGGCGGCGTTCGTCGTGTCATCGAACGTCTTCTGCGCGGCGACGGCTACCAAGTCTCGAGCCACGCAATGGCTGATACCGCCCGCGAGGCGTTGCTCACTGAAAGCTTCGACTGCCTCATCACCGACTCCATTGTCCCAGGCGGCGGCGTCAGCGAGCTCGTTAAAGAGTTCGTCAAGAGCAACGTCAGCGCCCCCGTGGTGGTCTGCTCGGGCTACGTCGGCGAGCAAGTGCTGCTCGATGGAATCAACAGTGACAGTTATAGCTTCATCGCAAAGCCGTTCGCACCGAGCGCCCTGTTGAAAATGGTGGCACACGTACTGGGACGCGGGCAGGCGTCGTAGCCGCGCGCGTACCGACTCGGGCATCTACGAGCGTCTTCTTTCGCCAGCCGAGAAACGAACGAGCGAGCGCGCCTGGGGACCGCTAGCCTACAGCGACTCGCAGACCGCTCGCCCTACTTCGACCGTCGTCGCTTTTCCACCGAGGTCACCTGTGACCAGGCCGCGCTCGATCACGCTGTCGACAGCTCGCTCCAAAGCGTCCGCCTCAGCGGACAGACGCAGGGAGTGACGCAGGAGCATCGCGGCGCTCGAGATCGCGCCAATGGGGTTGGCGACACCCTTGCCTGCAATGTCGGGCGCGGAGCCGTGGATGGGCTCGTAGACGCCGAGCTTGCTCGAACCCAAGGAAGCGCTTGGCAACATCCCCAGCGAGCCGGCGAGCACGGAAGCCTCGTCGGTGAGGATGTCGCCGAACATGTTCTCGGTCACGATGACGTCGAACTCGGCAGCATTGGTGATGAGGCGCATCGCGCAGGAGTCCACCAGATGGTGCGTGAGCGTGACGTCTGGGTGGTCCTTGGCGACTTCGGCCGCGACCTGACGCCACAGACGAGAGCTATCGAGCACGTTGGCCTTGTCGACCGAAGTGACCTTCCGCTTGCGCGTTGCGGCCAGGCGGAACGCGAGCTCTACGACGCGGCGCACCTCGTAGTCATAATATGCGAGCGTATCGATGGCGCGTTCGCCGCGTTCGGTTTTTTCGCGGCGGCGCTCGCCAAAATAGAGCCCCCCGGTGAGCTCACGCACGACGACGAGATCGACGTCTGCCAAGCGCTCCGGCTTGAGCGGAGACGCGTCGACGAGTGCCGGGTGGAGCCGTACCGGCCGCACGTTGGCGAACAGCTCGAGGTCTTTGCGTAACCGCAGCAGGCCCTGCTCCGGTCGAATCTTGGCGTTCGGGTCATCCCACTTGGGGCCGCCGACGGCTCCGAGCAGCACTGCGTCGGCGTCTTTGCAGGCTTGCACGGTCGCATCGGAGAGCGGCGTGCCGAGCTTGTCGATGGCGACGCCGCCGATCATGTGCTCCGCGAAGACGAACTGATGCGCGCCACGGCGGGCGACCTCTTCGAGGACACGCCGAGCTTCGGCAATGACTTCTGGCCCGATCCCATCACCGGGCAGACAAACGATATTGGCTTTCACTGGCGGGCCTCGTAGGCAGCGATGCGATCGTGGAAGCTCAGGATGTAGCCGAGCTCGTCGACGCCGTCGAGCAAGCAGCGGCGGGCAAACGCATCGACGACGAACAGCAGCTCGTCGCGGCGCGGCAGAATGACCATGAGGCGCTCGAGATCGATGGTGATCGGCTCGCCGCTCCTTGCTTGTTCGACGAGACGCGCGTGAGGCTCGGGCGGCAGGGTGACAGGCAGCAGGCCGTTCTTGAGCGCGTTGTTGGTGAAGATGTCGGCGAACGACGTCGCGACGACGGCACGAAAGCCGAAATCGAGCAGGGCCCAGGGTGCGTGTTCGCGCGACGAGCCACAGCCAAAATTGTGGCCGGCGACCAAGATCTTCGCGTTGCGTGCCGCAGGTTGATTCAACACGAAGCCGGGGTCGACGCGCCAGTCGTTGAAGAGCTTCTGCCCAAGGCCGACCTTCGTTGTCGTCGTCAAGAAGCGCGCGGGGATAATTTGGTCGGTGTCGATGTCGTTCACCGTAAGCAGCACAGCTGGCGAGGTGACCTGCTTGAATCCAGCCATCGAATCAGCTCCCCATGAGGGTGCGCACGTCGGTGACGACACCAGTCACGGCCGCGGCTGCCGCTGTGAGCGGCGATGCGAGAAAGGTACGACTTCCAGGTCCTTGGCGACCCTCGAAGTTACGATTGCTGGTCGACACCGCGTATTGGCCAGGCCCGACTTGGTCGCCGTTCATGCCGATACACATCGAGCATCCGGCATCGCGCCACTCCGCCCCCGCGTCCCTGAAGATACGATCGAGGCCCTCCGCCTCGGCGGCTTTCTTCACCGCGGCGGAGCCGGGGACGACCAGCGTGCGCACTCCTTGCGCTACCTTTCGGTCCGCCATCACGGATGCAGCCTGGCGTAAGTCCGACAAGCGCGAGTTGGTGCACGAACCAATGAAGACGACGTCTACCTTCTGACCCAAGAGTGGCTTGCCAGGCTTCAAGGCCATGTAGGCGAGCGCCTTCTCCAGGGCAGCGCGTTCCGAGCCGACGAGCGCCTCGGGGTCGGGAACCGGCGCCGTGATTGGCATGCCCATGCCGGGGTTGGTGCCGAACGTAATCATCGGCTCGAGCGCAGAGACGTCGACGCTGACGCTGCGGTCGAAGAGCGCACCATCATCCGTCGCTAGCGCTCGCCAAGACGTCACGGCCTCATCGAACGCGCGCCCCTTGGGCGCGAACTCCTTATCCGCAAGATAGGCAAACGTCGTGTCGTCGGGAGCGACCATGCCGGCGCGGGCGCCTGCTTCGATGGACATGTTGCAAACGGTCATGCGGCCCTCCATCGACAGGGCGCGCACCGCGTCGCCGCGGTATTCGATGACGTGACCCGTGGCGCCGCCCACTCCGATCTTCGCGCACAGCGCGAGGATGAGGTCCTTGGCGGTCACACCCTTTCCTGCCCGACCCTCGAAGCGCACCTCGAGCGACTTCGCCTTCTTTTGCAACAGGCACTGGGTCGCGAGGACGTGCTCGACCTCGCTCGTGCCGATGCCGAAAGCGAGCGAACCGAACGCGCCGTGCGTTGCCGTATGCGAGTCACCGCAGACGATGGTCATGCCAGGCTGTGTCAGGCCGAGCTCGGGCCCGATCACATGAACGATGCCTTGACGCTCGTTTCCGAGCTCGTAGAGCCGTACGCCGTGCGCTTTGCAGTTCGTCACCAGCGTATCGAGCTGCTTCTGCGCTTGGGCGTCGACGACCGCGAGCTTCGACGTCGGCGTCGAATGATCCATGGTGGCGACGGTTCGATCGGGACGGCGGACCTTCAACCCGCGTGTAGACAGCCCGGTGAAGGCCTGCGGCGAGGTCACCTCGTGAATGAGATGCAAATCGATGAACAAGATGGCCGGACAGTCCGGCTCCTGATGAACGACGTGTCGCTGCCAGACCTTGTCGAACAGCGTTTGCGTCACGAAGCGGCCTCGGCCGCCTGCGCGGCGTCCGTCGCGGCAATGATTCGGTTGAGCGCCGACAAGTAGGCCTTGGCGCTCGCCACGACGATGTCCGTCTCGGCCCCGTGACCATGATAAACGCGCTTACCGCTGGTCTCGTGCTGTGGGTTTTGAGGCGCGATCTGCACGCTCTCGACTTTCACGCTGACCTCACCCAACGCGTCGATGCCCTCGGTGACGGCTTGAACGCTGTATTCGAGCAACGTGCACGAGACGTGCAGCAGGGAATCGATGGCGCGAAACACCGCATCGACAGGCCCAGTTCCGGTTGCGGTCATCACCAGCTCGCTCGCTTCTGGTCCCTTCAAGCGGACGGTCGCGCTCGAGGGCCCCGCAGTGCCGCATTTCACCTCGAGAGAGCTCAGCGAGTAGCGCTCGACGGGCTGATAGAGCTCGTCGGCGACCAGCGCGACGAGGTCCGCGTCGGTCACCGTCTTCTTGCGATCCGCAAGTGCCTTGAAGCGGGCGAACGCCTTGTCGAGGTCTGCGTCCTTCAAGGCGTAGCCCAACTCCGCAAGGCGTGACTTCACGGCGGCACGGCCAGAGTGCTTGCCGAGGACGAGCTTTGTGACAACGGCGCCGACCGACTCCGGACGCATGATCTCGTAGGTGGAAGCGTTCTTGAGCATCCCATCTTGATGGATGCCGGCCTCGTGCGCGAACGCGTTGGCTCCCACGATTGCTTTGTTGGGCTGCACGGCGATGCCTGTACATGAGGTCACGAGCTTCGAGACACGCATGATCTGCGTGGTGTCGATGCCATGGCGCATGCCGAAGAAGTCGGCGCGCGTTCCGATGGCCATCACGACCTCTTCGAGCGAGGTGTTGCCAGCTCGCTCGCCGATGCCATTCACGGCGACCTCGATTTGTCGCGCGCCGTTCATGACACCTGCCAGAGCGTTCGCCGTCGCGAGTCCCAGATCGTCGTGGCAGTGGCAGCTGAAGATGACCTTTTCTGCTCCGGGTACGTCGCGCTTCAAGCGCGCGATCAGCGTCCCGTATTCAGCGGGGGTCACGTAGCCTACCGTATCGGGGATATTGAGCGTCGTCGCACCGTTGGCCACCGCAATACCGAGCACCTCGATCAAGAAGTCGATGTCCGAGCGACCAGCGTCCTCTGGCGAGAACTCGATGTCGTCGCAGAGCGAGCGCGCTAGCGCCACCATCTCGGCCACACGCGCTTTGACCTCGACCGGCGTCATGCGGAGCTTGTGCTCCATATGAATCGGGCTCGTCGCGAGGAACGTGTGGATGCGTGGTTTAGCAGCCGCGCGAACCGCCTCGGCCGCACGCGTGATGTCGTTCTTCGAAGCGCGCGCGAGCCCACAAATGGCGGGAACGCGACCTTCCGAACCCTGCCCGACCGTCTGGGCGATCTGGTGAACCGCCTCCCAGTCATCTGGCGACGCTGCGGGAAAGCCCGCTTCGATGACGTCGACACCGAGACGCGCTAGGGCATGCGCGACCTGAAGCTTCTCGGCGGACGTCATCGTCGCTCCGGGCGACTGCTCGCCATCGCGGAGCGTCGTATCGAAGATACGTACGTAGGGCTTCTCGGTGGACATGGTCGACTACCTTTCGCCGGGCTTGGCGACGACCGGGTCCAGGAAGGGCATCATGGCGCGCAGCTTCTTGCCGACGGTTTCGATGGGGTGTTCGAGGTCCGCGCCGCGCATTTTGTTGAACGCCGGGCGGCCCTCTTCGTTCTCTTTCATCCAGTCCCTGGCAAACTTGCCGTCTTGAATGTCCTTCAAGAGACCCGCCATGGCCTGCTTGGTGGCGTCGGTGACGAGGCGTGGGCCTGCGATATAGTCGCCGTATTCGGCGGTGTCCGAGATGGAGTGGCGCATGTAGGAGAGACCACCGCGGTACATGAGGTCGACGATGAGCTTGAGCTCGTGCAAGCACTCGAAATACGCAAGCTCGGGCTGGTACCCGGCATTCACCAGCGTCTCGAAGCCGGCCTTGACCAGCGCCGAAACGCCGCCGCACAGCACCGCCTGTTCGCCGAACAAGTCGGTCTCGGTCTCTTCCTTGAACGTCGTGGTCAAGGCGCCAGCACGCGTGCAGCCGATGGCCTTCGCATAGGCGAGAGCCATCGCTTCCGCTTTGCCGGACGCGTCTTTGTGGACGGCCACGAGGCACGGGACACCGCCACCTTCCTGATATGTCTCGCGGACGCGGTGACCAGGCGACTTGGGCGCGACCATGCTCACGTCTACCCCTTCGGGCGGTGTGATGGCGCCATAGCGGATGTTGAAGCCATGGCTAAACATCAAGGTCTTGCCCGGCTTCATGTACGGGGCGATGTCCTGAGCGTAGACCTTGGCCTGCGTATGGTCGGGGGTGAGGACCATCACGACATCCGCCCAAGCGGACACTGCGGGAACCGTGTCGACTTCGAGACCGACAGCTCGCGCGCGGTCTGCGCTCTTCGAGCCAGCGTGCAAGCCGATCTTCACGGCAACTCCGCTGTCCTTCAGGTTGAGCGAATGTGCATGACCCTGTGAGCCGTAGCCGATGATCGCGACCTTCTTGTTCTTGATGAGCCCGAGGTCGGCGTCTTTGTCGTAGAAGAGCTGGGTCTTGGTCACAGGGCTACCCTCATTTTCTGTCTCAGTTGACACGAGTTAGGCGGCTTCGCCGCTGGTTGGAACCGTAGCATTGATGAAGTGTGGCTGCGGGTCGAGCACTTGCGACCCACGCTTGATGGCGGCAACGCCAGTGCGAACGATCTCCATGACCCCGAAGGGGCCGAGCTTGTCGATGAGCAGCTCGTTGTCGCGCTGCGTACCCACGACCTCGACGATCGTCGCACCAGGCGTCTCGTCGACGATGCGGGCCTGAGCCGCGGCGCAGAGCAACTCGAGCGCGTCACGGGCGTGCGCAGGGCCGCGTAGCTTCACGAACATGAGCTCGCGCGAAATGGTCGGCGAATACGTCACGTCCTCTACGCGCAGTACGTTGACCAGCTTGTAGAGATTCGCTTCGACGAGCCGCGCTTGGGCGGCATCGGCCTCGACGACCACCGTGAGACGCGAGACGCCCGGCGTACCCGAGCGCCCGACGGTGAGCGAGATGATGTTGTAGTTGCGGCGCAGGAAGAGCGCGGACACGCGGCTCAGAGCACCTGGTCGGTCCTCGAGATACGCGGTGAAGGTGTGCTGGACTGCAAGGTTCGTTGGACTGCTCATCTTTGTTACTCGTCGGCCCCGGTCTCTGCCAGCGGGCTCGGTGCTGCTTGTGGTCGGCGGATCATGTCCTGGAGGTCCGCTCCAGCGGGCACCATCGGATAGACGGCGTCTTCTTGCTCGACGCGAAAGTCGATGATGACGGTGCCGGGGGTGTTACGGGCCCTCTCGACGACGCCCTCGAGCTCGCCGCGCTTTTCGACGCGAAGGCCCGTCAGGCCGTGCGCCTCGGCGAGCTTCACGAAGTCGGGCGAGGTGATTGGCGTCGCAGCATAGCGGCGCTTGTAGAAGAACTCTTGCCACTGCCGCACCATGCCGAGATAGCCGTTGTTAATGATGGCGATGTTCACCTTGATGCCTTCTTGAGCACAGGTGGCGAGCTCGCAGGCGGTCATCTGGAAGCCACCGTCACCGGCGACCACCCAGATCTCGGCTTCGGGCCTACCGAAGCGCGCGCCGATGGCCGCGGGGAGAGCAAACCCCATTGTCCCGAGGCCGCCGGACGTGATGAGCGAGCGCGATGTGTCGTGGTGGTAGTACTGCGCCTCCCACATCTGGTGTTGGCCAACATCGGTAACAACGACGGCCCGACCCTTGGTGATGCGGTGCAGGTCGTGGATGACATGCGCGGCGAATAGCTTGCCGTGGTCTGGCAGGTTCTTGATGTCGCGAACGGCGGAGTCGCCTCTAAGTGAGTTGATGTGGTCGACCCAGTCGGCGTGGCCCTTGCCGCCGACAACGGGCAGCAAGCGCTGCAAGACCTCACGCAGGTCGCCGATGAGGGCGACGTCGGCACGTACGTTTTTGTGGACTTCGGCTGGGTCGATCTCGATGTGAATCTTCTTGGCGTCGCGCGCGTAGGTTGCGAGGTTCCCGGTGACGCGGTCATCGAAGCGCATACCGAAGGCGAGCAGCAGGTCGGCTTCTTGGATAGCGGTGTTGACCCAGGCTTCGCCGTGCATGCCCATCATGCCGAGGTTGAGCGGATGCTGGGACGGCAGACACCCGAGCCCGTGCAGGGTGAGGGCGGCTGGTGTCTGGGTCTTCTCGATGTAGGTGCGCAGCTCGTGCTCCGCGCCTGACTGAATGATGCCTCGGCCAGCGAGTACAACGGGGCGCTTGGCGCTCTTGATGAGCTCGGCCGCCATCGCGTACTCGCGCTGCGGCGTCTCCAAACGCGGACGGTAACCCGGCAGCGTAACGGGTGAATAGTCTGGCACGTAGTCGATGGTCGCCTGCTGCGCGTCTTTCGTGATGTCGACCAAGACGGGACCTGGCCGACCCGAGCGCGCCACGTAGAAGGCCTCGCGTATCGTCTTCGCGATGTCCTGCGCTCGCGTCACCAGGTAGTTGTGCTTGGTGATCGGCATGGTGATGCCGACAATATCGGTCTCCTGGAAAGCGTCCTTGCCGAGGAGCGCGGAGGGCACCTGACCGGTGATGAAGACCACCGGTGAGCTATCGAGCATGGCAGTCGCGATGCCAGTGACGAGGTTGGTCGCGCCGGGTCCGCTCGTGGCGATGGCGACTCCCACCTTACCTGTCGCGCGCGCGTAGCCGTCGGCCATGTGCGAGGCGCCCTGCTCGTGACGCACCAGCACATGGCGAATCTTGTAGTCGAGCATGGCGTCGTAGACCGGGAGAATGGCCCCACCCGGGTAGCCAAAGACGGTGTCGATGCCCTCTTGGGTCAGGACCTCCCAAACAATCTGGGCGCCGGTGCGTTTGACTGGGTCCGGCCGCACAACGGTAGCGGTGTTTTCCGCTGCCGCACCCGCCTCTGTTTCTTTGGGCTCGGTTTTGTACGAGATTGCCATTGTTTCCACACGCCCAGGTCAGCGGGCCATCAAACTGAACACCGCCCCCTTTGGGGGGTTATCGGCAGCGGCGTCCACTATGTCTTTTAAACGCAGCGCATCAATTTTACACGGCGCCGCCCGCGCCCCAAATCGGGCCATGTTACGAGCAGTTGGCTTCGGCGACGCCGACTTCGAAAAACCGCTGATTGGCGTCGCCAGCGGTGATTCCACGATTACGCCTTGCAATGCCGGCATCGGAAGCCTCATCCCCGGAGTCGAAGAGGCTATCCGCAAAGTTGGGGGGATGCCGCAGAGATTTGGCACCCCGACCATCTCAGACGGCATCTCGATGGGCACCGAGGGGATGAAATACTCCCTGGTTTCGCGCGAGGTCATCGCCGACTGCATCGAGACGGTTTGCAATGGCCAATCGCTCGATGGGGTGCTCGCGCTCGGCGGCTGCGACAAGAATATTCCTGGCGCCTTGATCGCCATGGCGCGGCTGAATATCCCCGCCATCTTCGTTTACGCGGGGACCATCAAACCCGGCCGTCTGCGCGGACAAGACCTCACGGTGGTCTCGGCTTTCGAGGCGGTTGGTCGGCACGCGGCTGGGCTCATCGATGACAACGAGCTGCTCGAAGTCGAGCGGCACGCTTGCCCTGGTGTCGGCGCCTGCGGCGGCATGTTCACTGCCAACACCATGTCGAGCGCAGCCGAGGCCTTGGGGCTGTCGCTTCCCGGCTCCTCGACGATGTCGGCGGCCGACCGCGAAAAAGCCGAGAGCGCTGCCGAGTCGGGGCGTGTGCTGTTCGAGGCTGTGAAGGCGGGCCGCACCGCTCGGCAGATGATGACGCGTGAGTCTTTCCTGAACGCCATCGCGGTGGTCATCGCTGTTGGCGGCTCGACCAACGCGGCGCTGCACCTCCCCGCCATCGCGCACGCTGCTGGGGTCGAGCTCACCCTCGACGACTTCACCGCGCTCTCGGCGAAGGTGCCAGTGCTCTGCGACTTGAAGCCCTCGGGCAAATACGTCGCGACGCACCTGCACGAGGCAGGCGGAACGCCGCAGGTGATGAAAATGCTGCTCACGCATGGCCTCATCGATGGCAGCTGCATGACCATCACGGGCAAGACCGTGGCAGAGACCTTGAAGGACGTGCCTGAAACCCCTCCAAAGGGGCAAGACGTGATCAGGCCGTTCAACCAGCCTGTCTACAAAAGCGGACACCTCGCCATCCTCAAGGGGACGCTCGCACCCGGTGGCAGCGTCGCCAAGCTCTCGGGCGTGAAGTCACGCGCGATCGAGGGCCCGGCACGCGTCTTCGATCGCGAAGAGGATTCGCTGGCGGCCATCCTCGGGGGCACCATCAGGCCTGGCGACGTCGTTGTCATCCGCTACGAAGGCCCCGTGGGTGGGCCGGGAATGCGCGAGATGCTGGCACCTACCGCGGCCATCATCGGCGCAGGCATGGGAGACAGCGTCGCGCTCATCACCGATGGGCGCTTCTCGGGCGGAACCTATGGACTGGTGGTTGGCCACATCGTCCCGGAGGCGGCTCTTGGGGGACCCATCGCGCTCGTCGAAGACGGCGATATCGTCCACCTGGACGGCGATGCGGGAGTCCTGGACCTCAAAGTGGCCCCTGAGGTGCTTGCGAAGCGACGGGCTGCCTGGAAAGCACCCCCGCCTCGCTACACACGGGGGGTCCTTGCGAAATACGCAAAGCTCGTCAGTTCCGCGGACTTAGGTGCGGTGACCGACCTTTGAGACTCGGGATCTAAGAGGTCAACAAGCACGAAACGGCCTCGCCGGGACGCCGACAATCCTTCACCGGCACGGGCCACGGGCGAAAACCTGTGGCACGTGCGGCAAAACGAATGGACCGCGCCCGGCACATCTCCCCCGGTCGGCGCCGCCCTTTGGGTGGCCTGTGGCCGTGCTTTGCCTTGCTGGTCGCGGGAGCCTGTGTCCCGGAAATCGATACAACGCGCATCGCGCGCGAGGACCCGAGTGTCGGGGCGGCCTTCTATCGCGAAATGTGTCAACGCGTGGCGGTCGCTGAGGATCCCGCCCTCGTCGCCGGGCATCCGACCTGCATGGACAACCTCGAGCCGGCAGCAACCGACGGTCCCCGTCTGAAGGCTCTCTTCCTGCAACGCGACCGCTTGGTGAGCGAGACCAACGCCGCGCTCGAGGCTCCGGTCGGAGGTGCGGTGCGCGAGATGCTCGAGCAGATGCTGCCGCTCTACGACGACGGCACGATGCTCCGCGCAACCGACACCATGCAAGCTTGGCTTGCGAGTCTCGAGCAGGACCCGGAAGCGCTCGGAGCCATCGAGCGCATCGCCAGGCGTGATGGCTACGTGCAGCCGCACCTGACTCCCGGATTCATGCGCGTGCTCATGAGCTTCGACGGAACCGCCGAGCTGCTCGCAAGGAGCCTCGAGGCCGTCACGACCACCGAAGCGGGTACGGTGACGTTGGCCAATGCTCTGTCGGTGCTACAGCCCGAGCTCGTCGACGCCTTCGACGAGGAAGACGACCCCAACCACAGCTGGTACGTGCTGCGCGAGCTCCTCGAGAGCTATGATCCAGAGCTCGACAACCAGACGGCCCGCTATATCGTACAACGCGACGCGCGCGGCTTAGCCCTAACCGTCGGCGGAGTACAGGCGAGCGGTACGCCCTTCCCGCTCGCGCGAGTGTCACGGGCGGAGCCGCGCGATCAGTTTGGCCGCCTGCTCGACGGCGGTGGCGACCTGGTCTACCGCTACAACAATGTCGAGGGCACCGTGCTCGCCGGGCTCACGCGAGAGGTGGCGCGCATCACGAGAGCCGCACCGGGGGCCATCGGGCAGCTTTTGCGCCCCGGCGCGCTCCTTTTGGGTCCGCAACGCGCCCGCAGCGCCAACTATTCGAGCGGTCAAGTGCGCTTTGGCGGCTACGACACCACGCGGTCGCCGCTCTTGGACCTCGCCTATGTGGCCGGCGTCGTCGCCAAGCGCGATACCCTGTTGCCCGCACTCGCTTCGTTGCAGGAGCTAGCCCGCCGCGACGAGCGGGCGCTTGCCGCCGGCACGCAGGCCCTCTCGGTAGCCTTGCGAATGCTGCGCGAGCAGCCGTACGCCGACTACCGGCTCGAAGACGACACCGCGATGACGGAGGAGTTGCTCGACGTCGTGGTCGAGATTTTGCGCGAGCCTGGCCTTGCCGAGAGCCTTCTCGACGCCTTCGAAGATCCACGCGTTGGCAATCTATCGAGCACTATCGCGCGCTACCTCAAGTTCAAGGACCTCATCGACTACAACCCACAGGATTTGAACGGCCCGCCAACCGGCACCATGCGGACCCCGGTCGATCGGACGCGGCCCGACCTGCGCACCAATCGAAGTATCTTCCAGCGCTTCATTCATCTCATGTTCGACGCGCGCGGCGCGCGCCTGTGCAACAAAGAAGGCGCCTACGTCACCATGCTCGGCATCTCGTACCCCTTCTTCGGCTCGGGGTACGCCGAGTGCGAGCTTACACAGATCGATGACATCGCCATCTTCCACAGTGAGTCGATCATCGGGAAGGCGGTAGTCACCATCAAAGACTCGACGCTCGCCGCCGTCGCAACGCACTCGCTCATCGAATTCGAAAGTGGCATCGACGGCTTCGGCCTCTATCCGACGCCCGCCTCGCTCGACCGCTTCGTTTTCGCGCCCTACAACGCGTATCTCTCGGGCCTTTACGATGACGTACCAACCTGGGACGGCGTACCGCTCAAGAGCCGGCACAACGGCACAATCTTCGCCTGGGAGCTCGAAGGGTTCTACGACAACATCGCGCCCATCGTGCAGGCGTTTTACGACCACCGCCGCATCGATCTCTTCGTCGAGCTCTTCGCGACCCTGCACAGACACTACGGCAGCCGCGACAGCGACTTCGTGCAGTCGGACGACCCCAACGCCGCCCTGTACGCGCCAAACACCGGCATCGTCCGCTTCGAGCCAGTCATCGCCGAGGCGGTCGCCACGAACCCGCTCGCGGGTATCGGACGCGCTCTCGCTGCGTTGAAGGGTATCAACGTCGGCGGCATCGATGGCCGCGCCCGGGTCCTCGCGCTGATGCGGTCGTTAATCTTGCCAGAGCAGAACGCGGGCCTGACGACTCGCGCCGGCCGTTCGTACACCGTCCGCAACGACGGCCAGACCGTGGTCAACATCACACCGGTGCACCTACTGGTCGACGCGCTACGCAGCGCCGACGCCGCGCTGGCGCTCGACCCCGAGCTCTCCACCGCGATGGGCGACGGCATCAAGGGTCTGGTCGGCGGCCTCTTGGACAGCAATGGCCAGCGCATGGCGAGCTCCGACACCGCGCCCCTCGCAGCCCAGCTCTTGGGATTCGTGCAAGCGCGTCTTCAGGCGCACGTGACGGCAGGCGATCTGAACACGTGGGCGGACGGTATGGACGATCGCTTGCAAGAGGTGATCGACCAGCCGCTCGTGCAGACGCTGGTGCCGCTTTGCAGCCTGTTGATGCGCGACCCCGAGGCGCGAGCCCAAGTGGACGCGCTTCTGCAGCACCTCGTCGAGAACGACTTCTACACCAGCACCGTCCAGGGGCTCGCGGACGCTTTGCAGCTGCTCGACAATGAGGCCGACTTGCGTCCGCTCGCGCGGTCATTGGCAACGGCCGCCGACCCCAAGAACGGGATGTTTCAGCGAGGCATCACGCTGATGCAGGCGATGGGCGCGCGCGACACAGGCAGAGCTTTACCGCAGCTACTCGCCCGGCTCGTGAGCCACCCAGAGGACAACCCCAACGCAGAGACGCCGGTCGAGGCGCTCCTCGACATCATGCTCGAGGTGAACCGCAACAGACCAGGTAGTGGCACTCCCCGCTCCCGTACCGACTACGCCAAGAGCGTCAGCGTGGTGCGTTCGTTCCTCTCCGACCCTGACCGCGGCTTGGAACGGCTCTATGAAATCATTGCAAATCGCTGAGCTTCGCGTGGCACCGACCACCCTCCGCGCGCTCGCTATCGCGTTAACACTGCTTGTGTCCGCCGAGGCGCACGCGGCAGGTTTGTTCATCGCGCCGCGCGGTGTTCGGCCTCTCGGGCGCGCTGGAGCCTTCGTCGCCGGCGCCGACGACGTCCACGCGCTGACCTACAATCCAGCAGGTCTAGCGTTCGCGACGAACCAGGTGCTCCTCGATCTTGCGTTCAACTTCTACACGGTCGACTTCACACGTCGAGTGACCGCCGATAGCGAGCCGCTGCCGACCGTGACCGGCGAGGCCTTGAAGCTGCCACTGCCGAACATCGGCTTCGTCCATGACTTTGGGCTGGGCCCGATGTTGACCTTCGGTGCAAGCCTCGGAGCCGATACACCGGGTTTGCAGACCTGGCCTTCGGAGCTGCCAGACGGGAGCCCCGCCCCACAGCGCTACGCTATCGAGGAGTACAACGGCACCGCCATCGTCAAGCTCGCGGCCGGGGCTGCCGTGCGCCCCATTCCCCAGCTCGCTTTCGGCCTGTCGCTGCAGGCCATGGTTGGCACCTTCGCCGACACCAAGTCCGTCTCTGCGTGCGACGGTGTCATTTGTACGCAGGCAGAAGATCCGCTGCACGACACGCGTATCCAGCTGGTCGCCAAGAACATCTTCTCCCCCGGTATCCACGTTGGCGTCATCGGCACGCCGACCGATTGGCTGAAGATCGGCATCGCTTGGGAGAGTGGCTACCGCATCAATCGCGTGGCGGATCTCAACGTGCGATTGCCTGCCGCCGGCGAATACGATGCGGCGACGCTGGAGCCCGCCGAGCCCAAAGCACGCGTGAGGCTGTCGCTGCCATGGTCGGCGCGCTTTGGCGTCGAGGCACGGAGCGATCTCGTCCGCGTCGAGCTCGCGGCGGTGCACGACCACTGGTCGAGCTTCGATCAGGTGACCTTCTCCCCCCAAGACGTCCGCATCAACAACGTGCTCGCGATTGGCGACTATCGGCTCGCCGAGCTGTTCATCGAGCCCCGTTTCAAGAACGTATGGTCTTTCCGGCTCGGCTCGGAGTGGACGCCCGAGATCGATGGTGCTCGCGACCTCGTCCTGCGCGCGGGCGCGTTCTACGAGCCGTCCGCGATTCCGGACGAGCGCCTCTCGCCCGAGTGGGTCGACCTCGACAAGCTGTTCATCACCGGCGGGGCCGGCTATCGCCTCGGCCGGGTCGCTCTCGACGGGACCATCGCCTACGGCATCCTCGAGAGCCGCAGCATCCGCAACAGCCAAGCGCTGCAACTGAACCCGCTCCGTCCGGCCTTTTCGGGACGAACAGCGCTCGGCAATGGCGATTACAGCGCAAGTAACTTCATCATCGGTCTGTCGGTGCGCTATTTCCTCGCCCCATGAAGTCCATACTCCCTTTCGTGCTCCTTGCCGTGGCGTGCGGTGGCAATAGCCGCCCGGCGGTGACGCGATTGTCGCAAGACGCGACCGCAACCGACCCCAAGCTCGAGGCATGCGATCTGCAGCTCTCCGACGGCAAGGTGCCCTCGAGCTGCGGCACGCTCGTGGTGCCCGAGCTCCGGGGAGACACCGCTAGCGACACGCTGCGTATTCCGTTCCAGCGGACGAAGGTTGGCGGCGGCACGCCGATTCTTTACGTCGGAGACGGGCCGGGTAGCTCGGCCTATCAGTTCGTCCCGCCGAGCACGTTCGTACAGGGCCGCGAGCTTCTCATCGTCGGGAGCCGCGGTATCGACGGCGGTCGCTCGCTCGATTGCCCCGAGGTCGGCGAGGCTCTGCGGGCACCCAGCGAAACATGGGGCGAGGCCGTCCCCAAGGCGTTCGTCAACTGCATGAGCCGATACACAACCGACGGTGTCCGCCTGCTTGGCTACGGCATCCTCGAACGCGTGGCAGACCTCGAGGAGTCTTTGGCGCGGAGCGGCCTGTCGCGAGTGCACCTCGTCGCTGACGGTTTTGGCGCGATCACAGCGCTCACCTTCGCGCGTCTGCACCCCGAACAGGTGGACCGCATTGTCTTGCTCGGTCCAACCCCGGCCGATCAACCGGTGGGCAGCAGCAAAGACGCGGCCCGCGTCTTGAACGCATACGACGCCACAGCAGAAGCGACGATTCGCAACACGGCTCTGCCAGCACGCTGGCTGATGTACGGAATTGACCGTGATCGCGTACGTCTCGCAACGGCGCTACAGCTCGCCTATCGTCGCGGCGCGCTCGCCTCAATCGGCGCCTGGCGCGACGCCGCCCTTGGCGACTTCGCTGGCATCGGTCAGATGAGCTGGGGTGCCGACGTGGTGCTTGGCAGCAGCTTCATCTGGGGTGAGGTGGTTCCAGCGCTCGCGAGCCTCGATCCGTCGGGCGTCGACATGGTGGACGGCGATCCCGTGTTGCCCTCGGCGACCCTGGTGACGGCGCTGGGCGGGCTGGGTCTCGTGTCGCTCGCGCTACCAGAGTTCCCAGCGCTACCGACCGGGGCCGTCGACAAGCCAGCCCTGGTCATCCATGGCGACCTCGACCCCCGCTACGCCCCGGAAACCATCGTCGCCGCCATGCAGCGCGAGCTCGCGCACCCGAGCTTTACCCGCATCGCCGGGTACGGCTCGCCCAGTGAGCTATGGGCGATCGCTCCCGATCTGCTCGCCAATACGATCACGACCTTCCTGGACGGAGGCGCCGTGCCGAACGAGCTGGCTCCCCCGGTCGCGCCTCCTGGCATGAGCCTGTCATCGATGGCGAAGCTCACTATGACCGCGATGGCGGCCTTCCCGCTCGCAGGCGGGCTCTTGGTATACCTGTTGTTCAAGCGCACCCGGCGCACCATGATTCGCGACGCAGCTCGGCAGTCGGTACCCTAGATTGGGGGTAGTCGTCTTTCGCGCTCGATAGGCGGTTGCAAGGTCACGAGGCCGTGATGATCACTTTGAGCGCCCGCGTATTCGCTGCGTCGCCGAACGTCGCGTACGCATCGGTGATGTGAGCGAGGTCGAACCTGTGTGTGACCAGACGCTTCGGCTCGAGCTTGCCTGACTGCAAAGTCTCAAGGAGCATTGGCGTGCTCGCGGTGTCGACGAGGCGCGTCGTCAAGGTGATGTTGCGGTTCCAGAGGCGCTCCAGGTGCAGGTCGACCTTCGAGCCATGCACGCCGATGTTGGCGATGGTCCCGCCGGGCCCGACGATGTTTTGGCAGGTATCGAAGGCCGACGGCGTCCCCACCGCTTCGATCGCGACATCCACACCGCGGCCACCGGTCATGGCGTTGATGACCTCGACTTCTTTGCCGTTCGCGCTGTTCACGATAGCGGTCGCCCCGAAGCTCTTGGCCAGCTCGAGCCGATTCGGGTCGCGGTCGACCATGATGATCTTGGAAGGGGAGTAGAACTGCGCGGTCAGTAATGCAGCGAGACCAATTGGCCCGGAGCCGACGATCGCTACCGTGCTTCCCGGAGACACGCGCCCATTCAAGACGCCGCACTCGAACCCAGTCGGCAGGATGTCGCTGAGCATCACCAGCGCCTCGTCATCGAGTCCCTCCGGGATGTGGTAGAGGCTGGTGTCTGCGTGTGGGATGCGCACGAACTCTGCCTGTGTGCCGTCGATGGTGTTGCCAAGGACCCAACCACCGCTGGTGCAGTGCGAATACATCTGCCTGCGACAGTAGACGCACTTGCCACAGCAACTAATGCACGAAATCAGCACGCGGTCACCGCGCGCAAAGGACGTGACGCCCGAGCCGAGCTCCTCGACGACGCCAACGCCCTCGTGTCCCAGAATGCGACCGGGAGTGCACGAGGGGACATCGCCCTTGAGGATGTGGAGATCGGTTCCACAGATGGTGGTCTTGGTGATGCGCACGATCGCGTCGGTCTGCGCATCGAGCCTGGGGCGCGGACGGTCCTCGAGTGCTTTGTTGCCGGGGCCCAGATAGACGAGAGCTTTCACAGCTGGTCCTTTGATGTGCGGCCGCTCGGTCGCGTTGTGTGGTTAGCGCGGTGCATGCCGCGTGCCGCAGTCTAGCGGGCGGTGAGCGGCGTGAAGCCTTGCCTGTGCTCCGCATAATCTGCGTTGGCCTTTCGCGAGCCTGTTATTCTTGCGGCGTCGCGATACCGTTTACCGGTTCAGCCCGCGCGACCACGGGTGAAGTTTGTCCCTGCACATGCACGCACCACGCGAGTCGGACCGCATTCCGGTCGAAGGCATCGCCCGGGAGGACTCAACGTAGGGCATCGGCGAGCGCAGCATGCGCGGCCGCGAGCCGAGCCACCGGGACACGGAAAGGTGAGCAGCTCACGTAGTTCAGACCGATGCGATGGCAGAAGTCGATGCTCGCTGGGTCGCCGCCGTGCTCGCCGCAAATGCCCACCTGCAACCGCGGCCGGCGCTTGCGGCCAAGCTGCACGCCCATCTGCATCAACACCCCGACGCCTGTCTGGTCGAGCGTCGCGAACGGGTTCCGCAGCAGGATACCCTTGCGAAGGTATTCGGAAAGGAAACCCGTCTCGGCGTCGTCGCGTGAGATACCGAAGGTGGTCTGGGTGAGATCGTTGGTGCCGAAGCTGAAGAACTCGGCGTACTCGGCAATACGCTCCGCCGCAATCGCCGCCCGCGGGACCTCGATCATCGTGCCGAACTCGTAGGCGAGCTGACTGGGCACGAGGCCCTGCTCTTTCAGGACCTGCTTGGCTTCGTCTTCGAGTAGCTCGCGCTCGACCTTGAGTTCGGTCGAGATCGCCGTGAGCGGAATCATGATCTTCGGCTTCACCTTCACGCCGGCCTTGGCGCAGAAGCAGGCGGCCTCGAAGATGGCGCGAACCTGCATGCGCACGAGCGCGGGCATGTGGATCCCGAGGCGTACTCCGCGCAGGCCGAGCATTGGGTTCTGCTCGCGCATCGACTCGACTGCGTCGAGCAGAGCGCGCTTGGACGACAGCTCGCCGAGCAGAGCAGCGGTTTGGGTCCCGCCCGCGTCGTCATGCAGACGGTGGCGCGTCTCGAGCTCGGTCACCGCTTTCTGCAGCGCATCGTGGCTTGGCAGGAACTCGTGCAGGGGCGGGTCGATGAGACGAATGGTCACCGGCAACCCGTCCATGGCCTTGAAGAGACCGATGAAATCGTCGCGCTGGAATGGCAGGAGCTTGCCGATCGCATCGGCGCGCGACGTATCGTCTTGCGCGAGGATCATGCGCTGCACGTGCGGCAGGCGATTGGTCTCGAAGAACATGTGCTCGGTGCGCACGAGGCCGATGCCCTCGGCACCATAGGCCCGCGCTCGCTCGGCGTCACGCGGGTAGTCCGCATTGGCCCAAACGCCGAGCTTACGGATGCGGTCGGCCCAGCCGAGCAGCGTGAGCAAGTGGGGTTCGTTGAAGTCGGGGATCACCGTCTTCAAATTCCCAGCGAAGACCTCTCCCGTCGTGCCGTCGATCGAAACATCATCACCTTCGCGGAGGGTGCGCCCGCCCACCTTGAGCTCGCGTCGGGCGACGTCGACTTCCATCGCGAGCACACCGACCACGGCAGGCTTTCCGAACTGCCGCGCAACCAGCGCCGCGTGGCTCGTTCGCCCACCGCGGCTGGTGAGGATGCCTTGCGCGGCGAGCATACCGTGCACGTCGTCAGGTTTGGTCTCGGGCCGCACCATGATGACCGGCTTCTTCTCTCGCAGGCCCAAGCGCTCTGCGGTGTCGGCGTCAAAGGCGAGTGCCCCACTCGCCGCCCCGGGCGATACGTTAAGGCCGGTTGCAATGGCATCACCGCGCGCTTTAGCGGACGCGCGCTCAGCTGGGTCGAACTGCGGGTGTAAGAAGTAGTCGACATGCTCGGGCTTGACCCGTGCAACAGCTTCCTCACGCGTGATCAAGCGCTCTTTGGCGAGGTCAACCGCGATGCGCACCGCGGCGACCGCGCTACGCTTGGCATCGCGCGTTTGGAGCATCCACAGCTTGCCGCGCTCGATCGTGAACTCGACGTCTTGCACCTCGCGGTAGTGCTTCTCGAGCTTCCTGCAAATTTTGGTGAACTGTTTGTAGATCGTCGGCATCTCATCGGCGAGCGCCGCGATGCGTTTGGTCTCGCGAATGCCGGCGACCACGTCTTCGCCCTGCGCGTTGGTGAGGTAGTCGCCTTCGATCTCGGGGGTGCCAGTGGTGACGTTGCGCGTCGTCACCACGCCGGTGCCTGAGTCAATTCCCATGTTGCCAAACACCATCGTCACGATGTTGACCGCAGTGCCGAGGTCGTGAGCGATGCCAGCAGCGTTCCGGTAGTCGATGGCGCGCTTGCCGTTCCAGCTCGAGAAGACGGCGCCGATCGCAAGGCGGAGTTGCTCGAGTGGATCCTCCGGGAACTGCTGCTGTGCGCGCTCACGCACGATGCGTTTGAACTCGTGGGTGATCGCCTGCAGATCCGTCGCGGCGAGATCCGCGTCGTTGGCGACGCTCCGCTTCTTACGCCACGCGCCGAGCACGTCCTCGAACGGCTCGTCGGGCAAGTTGAGCACAACGGTGCCGAACATCTGCACCAGGCGCCGATAGCTGTCGAACACGAAGCGCTCGTCGCCGGTGAGCTCGATGAGGCCGGCAGCGACCGCGTCGTTCAGGCCGATGTTGAGCACCGTGTCCATCATGCCAGGCATCGAGAACTTCGCGCCTGAGCGGCAGGCGACCAGCAGCGGGTTCTTGGCGTCGCCGAGACGCTTGCCGGCGAGTCGCTCGACCTTGCGGAGCGCCGCGAGCACCTGGTCCCACATCATCGGCGGGAAGCCGTCGGCGGCGAGAAAGGCATTGCAGGCCCGCGTGGTGACGATGAGACCAGGCGGAACAGGTAAACCAATGCGCGTCATCTCCGCGAGGTTTGCACCCTTTCCACCGAGCAGGTCGCGCATCGAAGCCTTGCCTTCCGACAGAAGGTAGACCCACTTTTCGGCCTTGCGTGGCGAGGCCTCGCGGCGGCCGGAGCGCGCACGCTTGCGCGGCATGGTTCGAGGATTTCGCGAGCGAAGTGCTGGGCTCATCGTCGTTTCTTGGGTCAGAGGTTGGTTTGCAGCATAGGTAGCACAAGGGGACGATATTGGACCGGCGTCATGCTGCCACACGACGCCGCCCCAGCTTGCCTAGGCGTGTCACGTCGCGCATAGTCACCCGTAAGACGAGGTGTCGCTATGTTTGGTCTTGGAACCTCCGAGCTTCTCATCATCCTGGTCATCGTCATGCTGGTCTTCGGCGCCTCGCGTCTGCCTCAGCTCGGCCGCGGCCTCGGGGAGGGCATGCGTAGCTTCAAGGACGCCATCAAGGGCGAAGACAAGTCAGCCGCAAACCCTAGCCAAGACCAGTCGAAAAAAGAGGCATGAGCAGCGGTGACGTCCGCGTTCAGTGCCCCTACTGCTTTCAGATCGTCGATCTTTCTCTCGACCCCGAAACGCGCGGCGTGACCATTCAGGACTGCGAGGTCTGCTGCCGGCCCTGGCAACTCACCGTCAAGCGCCGCAAGCGCGATGGAAAGCTGCTCGTGCGCGTCGAGCGCGCCCAGTAGCCGACCTGCAGGGCATGCGCGTCTCGCGCGACCTAACAGCGCCTATGCGGGTGAGCGCACCGGAATGCCAGCGAGCTCGAGCACCTTGAGCGCGTTCGTGGTGTCGACGATGCCCGGCCGCAGCTTGTAGTCGAAGGCCATTCTCCCCTCGGCCAGCAAGTCGCGAAAATGTGCGTTGACTACCCGACCCTGTGTTTCGGCCTCGAGCGTCGTCAGATCGAGGTCGTGGGTCGTGATGACGCCGATGGCGCCAGTCTCGAGCAGGCGCCCCACGATCTCCCGTGAAGCGATCTGCCGCTCACGCGTATTCGTCCCCAGCAGGAGCTCGTCGAGCAGAAACATGCAGGTGCCGGCGTGCTCGCGCGCGAGGTCGAGCACGAGCTTCAAGCGCTGGACCTCGGCGTAGAAGAACGAGACCCCGCGTTCGAGTGAGTCCTCGACCCGCATACTGGTGGCGAGACGCAACACCGCAACACGCATGCTCGAGGCAATGACCGGCGCCCCGGCAAGCGCGAGGACGACGTTCACGCCAAGCGCGCGAAGCAGCGTGCTCTTGCCCGACATATTCGAACCAGTGAGCAGCAAAGCATGCCCGTTACCGCGGATGTCGACGTCGTTTGCCACCGGCGCGTCGAGCAGCGGGTGTGCGATGTCGCGCGCCGTGACCATCGATTCGTGCGCCTCGATCTCAGGGAAGACAGCCGTGTGGCGCTCCGCCGCGAAGCCCGCCAACGCGCACAATGCCTCGACTTCCGCAAGGCCCGAAACCCATACAGGAATTTGTACGCCAAAGCGGTCGCGCCAACGCGCGATGCGAAACAGCATGACCAGATCCCACAACAACAACACGTTGAAGACGGGCCCGAGCTGGCTTCGCCGCGCTTCGGCGAAGCTGTACCAGAAGTCGAGCTTGCGCAGCGCCCGCGAGGCCGGCACCGCCCCACTCCCGCCTCGCCAGAGACCCTGGAGATGAGGTTCATCGAAGGATTCGGCCTCGAGACGCGCGAAGGTTCGGCGCAAGCGGTCGAGGCTCCGATCGGCGGCGGCGATGCTCGTGAAGAAGCGTCCGAGCGGTCCACGCACAGCGCCCGCGATGACGAGCTGCGCGGCGAATGCGATGATGGGCACGAGACGCGGCACCCAACCCTCGCGCGACGCGAGATACGCCAAGAGTGTAATGGGAACCACGACGAAGGGTAGCCAGCGCGCCCAAGCAATCGACGCTAGAGACACTGAAGAGTCGGTGGCCCAGCGCGCAAGAGCCGATGGGTCAACCTTGTCGTCGCCGTCCGCCGCGGCGGCAACCGACAGCTCGCGACGAAAGCCGAGCCGTGGAGCCAGTGCCTTCACGGCGCGCTGCCGCGTCAGGATGGTCGCGATGTCCGCGGGAGCCGCGAGCCACGCCGCAAGGCGCTCCTCGCCTGACCGCGTCGGCGTCTCGTTCAAGAGCTGAAACAGCGACGCATGGCCGAAGATGTCGAGGTCCCGCGCATACGGGTGTGTCGCGGGGGCGTAGCCTTTGCCGTCACGCGGCGCCTTCTGCCAGGTGCCGCTTGCGCGGGCGAGCAACCGATCATCGTAAGCCACCGCCGCTCGGCCTCGACGTTCTCGGTCGTCCACGCTCCTGTGCAGGAAGATGAGAGCGACGTACGCGAGCGCGCCCGCCGCAACACCGTAGGGCGCCCATGGGCCGACCTTCCCGAGCAGCGCCGCGACGCCGAGCCCGGCAGCCGCGACGAACACGGCCAACCGCGCGTTCGCGACCAGCCAAGAGTGACGGGCGAGCACCGCCAGCTGGGCATGCATGGAAGCGCGATGCGCGCGGGTTTCGCCTGCGATGTTCATCGACTTCGTCGTCTATCACTTCCTCCGCGATCGAAGCAGTGTTGCACGACTTGGGTCGGGTCCTTATTTTCAACGCCACTGGGTGGGGGGATATGACGAGTATAGCTACGACCAGCTATCGCGCTGCCGGTGCGATGCCTGTAGGTAACGGCATGGCCGGCGCTTCCAATAACACCGCGACCTCCACGAGCCTGGGTCGCGTGTTGCTCGTTGATGACGACCGCAGCATGTGCGAGGCCTTGGGGTCCGGCCTGTCGAAGCGAAACTTCGAGGTGGTTTGGGAAACCGACCCCAGCAAGGCCATGGGCCGTCTCGTCAACGAGGACTTCGACGTCGTCGTCTCCGATCTGCGGATGCCACAGATTGATGGCATCGCACTCTGCCGCCAGATCACCGCGCAGCGCCCTGATCTGCCCGTGGTGGTGGTGACCGCCTTTGGTAGCTTCGACTCCGCTATCGAAGCCATCCGGGCAGGCGCGTACGACTTCGTGACCAAACCCTTCGAGCTCGACAGCATGGCGCTGACCCTCGAGCGCGCAAGCAAGCATCGCCACTTGCGCGAAGAAGTGCGACGCCTGCGTCGCGCTGTCGACGAGAACCGCTTCAGCGGCACCCTGGTCGGCGAGAGCGCGTCGATGAAGCGGGTCTACGACATCATGTCGCGCGTCGCAGAGACCGACGCGACAGTCCTCATCACGGGCGAATCCGGGACCGGTAAGGAGCGCGTGGCGAGCGAGCTGCATCGCTTGAGTAAGCGCAACCAGGGCCATTTCGTCGCCATCAACTGCGCGGCCATGCCTGAGGCGCTTCTCGAGAGTGAGCTCTTCGGCCACACCAAGGGCGCCTTCACCGATGCGCGGGTGTCACGCGACGGTCTGTTCGTGCAGGCGAACGGCGGGACACTGCTCCTAGACGAGATCGGCGACATGCCTGTCTCCCTGCAGCCCAAGCTCCTGCGCGCTCTGCAGGAGCGCACCGTGCGGCCGCTCGGCAGCAACACCGAAAAGCCCATCAACGTCCGGGTCATTGCCGCCACCAACAAAGACCTCGACGAGCTCGTCGAGAGGGGTAGCTTTCGCGAGGACCTCCTCTATCGCTTGAAGGTCATCGAGGTCGCCATCCCGCCATTGCGTGGCCGCGGCAACGACGTACTCCTCCTCGCGCAGCGCTTCGTCGAAACGTTCGCGAAGCAAATGAGCAAAGGAGTGATGGGGATCACGACACCAGCCGCCGAGCGTTTGCTGACCTACAGCTGGCCTGGCAACGTGCGCGAGCTCCAGAACTGTATCGAGCGTGCGGTGGTACTCACACAGCATGACCGCATCACGGTCGAGGACCTGCCCGACAGCGTCCGCGATCACAAAGCGACGCGCGTTATCCTCGACGCCGAAGACCCCAGCGATCTGCCGACGCTCGACAAGGTGGAGCAACGCTACATCGAGCGCGTCATCCAGGCGGTAGGTGGCAACAAGCGGATGGCCGCCCGAATCCTCGGTATCGACCGCAAGACTCTCTACCGGCGCCTCGAGCGCTACGGTGTAGCAACGACCGACTCCGAAATGGAGTAGCGTCGCTGCGCGGCTTCTCACACGATGAGCGCGCGTGCGATGGTCGCGCGCAGCTCGTCGACGTCGAACGGCTTCTGTAGCATGGCGATGGCCCCGTAGCGGTGCGCTCGCGACGCGGTAACGCTGTCGCGGAACCCAGTCATCAAGATCACGGGTGTGTCGAGCCCTGCCTCTTGCATGATCGCCAAAGCGGTCAATCCGCTGCAACCCGGCATGTGATTGTCGGTGATGATGAGGTCGGGGACGGCGTTGCCGTTCTTGGCGCCGCCGAGAGCGGCGATTAAGGCGTTGCCACTCTCAACTTCCGCCACCCGAAGACCCAGGTGGGCGAGCGTTCTGACGAGCACGGTGCGGAAATCGGGGTCGTCGTCGGCAACGAGCACGAGTGGCTGGGCGAGCACCCCGTCGTCGTCCTCGTCGCGCGCTGCGCGGTCGCTGTTCGGGAGCACGTCGCGCGCGAGCATTTGGCTTCTCCTCCTTGGATGTCGCTGTTGAGCTTCGCAACTATGAGCAAGGTGCGAGCCAATCGGGTCGTCGGCTGGGCGACGGCGATTTGCAGTCGCGCTCGCTGCAACATTCCGCCACTGGTCCCATGTCTTGGGTTATCTTGCCCCGCCGATGCTTACGCTCGCCCTCACCCTCGTGCTTGCCCAAGGCTCACCGTTTCGCGTCGATTGGTCGACAGATGGCATCGTTACCGGTGCGCTCGCCGTCGTGTATGCGACGTCCGAGCAAGTCGTGAAACCGGGCGTCGCAGGTCAACGCGCATGCCGCGTCGTGACGGAGAGCATCTGCGACCCGACACAGCTGAACGCCGTCGACCGTCTGGTGCTCGACAATCAATCGCAAGGATGGCGCCTGGCGAGCGACATCATCCAGTACGCCACGTTTTCGCTCGTTCTCGGCGCAACCGCCGTCGATGCGTCGAACGACGACAACCCCCTAGACAGCTGGGGGCGTGATTCCATCGTGTTCGCCGAGACCATCTTGCTAACGCAGCTCACGACGAACATTCTCAAATACTCGATTCGGCGAGCGCGCCCCTCGCAATATCGTGTCGAAACCGACGTCACTTTCGTCGAAGAGCAGCTGTCGTTCCCGTCTGGGCACACGTCTTCGGTGGCGGCGGCAGCGACGGCATACACGTTCGCTTTCGCGGAGCGACACCCAGACAGTCCAATGCGCTACGCCGTCGGCGGTATCGGCGCAGCGCTCACCATGCTCACCGGCTATGCGCGCGCCCAGTCTGGTCGCCACTTCTACACCGACGTCGTCAGCGGCGCGGCCATCGGTCTTGCCATTGGCTACCTGGTGCCGTGGATGCACCGCATGTCGCCGAACGCCACACGTGACCCATCCGCGGACGTCGCGCGGAGGTCGGGTCCGCCCATGCTTGGCTTTGGCATGGCTTTCTGACCGCGAGGTCGGCTGGCCCGGATCGTGCTTCGTCTCAATGGGGGACCAACGCCGATGGCATCGACCCAGCCCGATCAACGCACGCTGCCCGAGCTCTTGGGTGAGCTGGCGGGTGAAACCAAGAGCCTGCTCAAGAAAGAGATCGAGCTAGCGCGCGCCGAGCTTTCCGCCAAAGCGGATGAAGCCAAGCTGGCGATTCTCGCCGCATTGAGTGGGCTCGCCTTGTTGTTCTCCGGCGTGCTCATCATGCTTTTCGGCGCTGTCTTCGGACTTGGCGCGAGCATGCCCATGTGGGCCGCAGCGCTCATCGTCGGGGTCATCGCGAGCGTGGCGGGCGTCATGTTGCTCAAAGCTGGGGTACCCGAGGCCAAGGCGAGCAAGGACATGACGGTCACGGAGAAGTCGCTCCGCGAGAGCGCGCATACCATCAAGGAGCAACTCTCATGAGCGCGACCGACGACGACTCTGTGTTCGGCGGCGAACACCGCGCCCCGGAGGAGATCCGACGCGACATCCGCGAGACCACTGCCGAGCTCACCGAAACGCTGGGCGCGATTCAGAGCAAGCTCGCCCCCGAGGCCATCGTCGCAGAGGCCAAAGGCGAGGTGGTTGACCGTGCCTTGTCACTGCTCAACAGGGCCCGAACGCACCCGGCGGCGCTCGCAGTGGTTGGAGTCGGAGCCGTCGCGCTCATCGCGCGCACCATTGGGGGCGGTCGCGGTGTATCCACCTTGCTCACATTCGCGCTTGGTGCGGTCGTCGGCGCCGCCACCTATCGCCTCCTCGCGGGCGATCCCTTGGCTGACGACGACGAGCTCGACACGAAGTTGACTCAGGAGATCAATCCGGCGCTGGTGCCCCCAACGCCCGTAGCTCGCGAGTAGCCGCCTCCGCCCAACCCCGGTTCGCCAGGGGACTCGCGGGGCTTGGGTGCAAGATGCGGCCGGTGACCACCCCGACGCCCTTCAAGGCGACATCGGCCCTCTGGTGGGCAAACGCGCCCACGCCGATGACCATGGGCGCCTTCAAGGTTTTGACCACTTCGAGAAGGGCCCGGTCGCACACCGCGTAGAGCGCCGCCGCCTCACGCACGGGTAGCTTGTCGGGAGTGAAGTTCTTGCCACTCTCCTCCATGAAGACGAGGGGGCAATAGTTGACCACGAAGTAGCGGGAGAAAAACGCTTCCGGCGTCTTGAAGGTGTCGCGCGCCCAGCCCCACAGACGGGCGCCGCTGACCTCACTTTTGGTGCATGCGAGACCCGTGATGGGGCGCTTGGGGTTCTCACGCTTCGGCTTGCCGACAGTCCCATCGAGGCGAAGCCAGTCGCGGACGACGTTGACTTCGCCGAAGGGAACACCGGTCTGGGCCATGCCAAACGGACCCGGGTTCATCCCCAGGAGCACGACAGGTTGGTTGCCCCGGCCAAACTGGCTCAGGTACCTCGCGTGGACATCCCAGGCGTATTCGAGCGGGTTGTAAACGTGGGTCACCGGAGGGCTGAACTTCAGGCGCCCGACGGCGTCACGCAGCTCGGACGTGATGGCGATGAGGCTCATGCGCGGCTGTGTTTGCCACGTTGGACGGCTTCTTGGCTACCAGCGGACACAGACACATGTCCGGACATGACATTCCCGTCAGGCTCGTCGGACAGATCACACTGGCAGAAGCCCGCCAAACCGCGATCTGCGTCCTTCTGCAGCGTGGCACGGATGATGCTCTAGGATCAGGGAGCGACGTCGCAACGAAACACCATGCAACGCCGATGATCTCCAAGAAGGGTTTGAGTAGCGCGATGGAAGCCACGATCAAATCAGTACGAAAGATTGGCATGACCGTCGCCGGCCTGTCCCTTCTCGCCCTCGGGGTGGTGATGTTGGTGCTTCCTGGGCCCGGCGTCGTCTTCATCGTTGCAGGGCTTACCGTGCTCGCCAAGCAGTTTCGCTGGGCCGAGGCAGCCCTCGCCCGGGTCAATTCGTGGGTGGGAGCGGTCATGGGCTCGTTGCGGCGCGCTTTCGGCGACAAGCATGGCGCGCTGGTAAAGCGGGCCTGATATAGCCAGCGGCGACGGAGCCTGGCGCGCCACCGGCGCAGCCATGTTCAGGCGTGCCGCGTGCACGTCCAGCCAAGCGAAGTCGCGTGCCCGAGTTGCCTGACATCACGGTCTATGTCGAACGCTTGCGAGCCTACGCGGTTGGCGCGAAGGTCACACGGCTGCGTCTTCTCTCTCCGTTCGTCCTGCGCACGGTCGAGCCGCCAGTCGCGGCCACCGAAGGCAGGGCAATCCGCGCGGTGACCGCCATCGGCAAACGCATCGTCCTCGAGCTCGACAGCGAGCTCTACATGGTCATCCACCTCATGATTGCCGGACGCCTGCGATGGCGCGAACCTGGTCCGGTCGCTCCCAACAAGCTGACCCTCGCGCAGCTCGAGCTATCGAGCGGTACCCTGCTGCTCACGGAGGCCAGTCCCAAGAAACGCGCGTCCATTCATCTCATCGCGGGTCGGGCGGGGCTTGCTGAGCACGACAGAGGCGGCATCGACGTGTTCGCGTCTTCCGACGAGGCGGTCGCTGCGGCGTTGCGACGCGACAATCACACCGTAAAGCGGGCCTTGACCGACCCGGCGGTGCTGTCGGGAATCGGCAACGCTTACTCCGATGAGATCCTCCATGACGCCCGGCTTTCGCCGTTCAAGCAGACCCAAAAGCTCGCCGTCGACGAGATGGCGACGCTCATCGCATCGATACGCACGGTGCTCCGAACATGGACCGACCGCCTGCGTGCCGAGGTGGGCACGGGCTTTCCAGACAAGGTCACAGCGTTTCACGCGGCGATGGCCGTGCATGGCCGCTATGGCAAACCCTGCCCCCGCTGCGGCTCCCCCGTTCAACGGATCCGTTATGCCGACAACGAGGCGAACTATTGCGCCACGTGCCAGAACGCCGGGAAGCTGCTCGCCGACCGGTCTCTGTCTCAGCTCCTCAAGAAGGACTGGCCCAAGACGCTCGACGACCTCGAGACCCTCAAGAAGGACGCGCGGGTGAAGGCGGGTACCAAGTCCTCGCGCTGATGCACGCCGCGCGCGACGCGAGGCTAGCGCTCAACGGTGGCCGACCGGGGAATCAAAGAGGGGCGCTTTGGTGTCCGCTGGCGCGTTTTGCCGCCGATCGGCAGGCGCGCACGCGTCAAACCGAGCCTGCGCCGCCTATTGGTCTCGGCACACGTCTTGCGATGGCTCGTGGCCGGGGGAACCAACCAATGAAAATCAGATTTACGACGATGGCAGTGCTGCTAGGCGTTGGAGCCGTAGCGTGTGCATCGGTACCAGTGCCGACAGATCAACTCGCCGCGGCACAGGCCAACGTCGCCCGTGCACAACAAATGGGCGCCGCTGACAATTCCGACGCGGCCTATCACTTGCGTCTCGCGCAGCAACAGCTCGACGAGGGCCAGAAACTCATCGCCGACGAAGAGAACCTCGAGGCGCAATACATCCTCAGGCGCGCCGCAGCCGATGGTGAGCTCGCGATGGCCATCGCGAGCTACGGCACGGCCTCAACGGAAGCCGACCAAGCACGTCTGCGATTGCAGACGCTACGCACGCGACAAAACAACAATAACGTGGTCGACGGCGACCGCGCTACGCAGGGGAACTAAGCCATGAAGCTCATGAATACGCTCACAACCGTAGGGCTGCTCGCATCGTCTCTCGCCTTCGTTGGATGCGCGCACACCCCGGAAGCCTTGGTTCAGGCACGTCAACAGTACCAGCTCGCCGCACAAGGACCCGCGGCCAAATACGCGCCTGGTGAGCTCGCTGACGCCAAAGAGGCCCTGGATCGCGCGGAGGCCTCATTCGAAGCGGACGACGACGCGCAGCAGGCCTATGATCTTTCATACATCGCCGACCGCAAGGCGCGGGTAGCCACCACGATGGGGGGCATCGCGATGCAGATGGAGAGTCAACGCGTCGCGGACGCCGAAGCAGCGAGTCTGAGCGACAAGATGTCGGATGCACAGCGGGCTCAGCTCGCCGCAGCCCGCGCCGAAGGCGACGAAGCTCTTCGTCGCGCCCGTGAGGCTGAGCTGGCTTTGCAACAAGCCGGGGCCGTACGCGAAACCGAGCGGGGCAAAGTCATCACGCTGCAAGGCAACGTGCTCTTCAAGACAGGGCGTTCGGACCTCTTGCCTGGGGCGAAAGAGAGCCTCGACCAAGTCGCGTCGGTGTTGATCAGTATGCGTGACCGGCAGTTGACCATCGAGGGCTACACAGATTCGCGCGGCTCCGACACCAGCAACCAACAACTTTCGGAGTCTCGTGCGTATTCGGTACGTGACTATCTCGTCCAACGCGGCGTGAACCCGGAGCAGCTGCGCATTCAGGGTATGGGTGAGTCGGCGCCTATTGCCGACAACCGCACGGCGGAGGGTCGAGCGATGAATCGACGCGTCGAGATTCTGGTCAGCAACGAGCCAGCGACCATGGGCGCTAGTCGGACAACCCCGTAGTTCGCCGGATAGCGCGTGGGCTTGGGACCGGAGATCCGTGTCGGGAGAACGCGCGTCGGCGGCTTCGGCCTCGACGCGCGTTTTGTGTCGTTCGCAGCGGTTGCGCCAACACAGTGTCGGACCGGGCGTGGCGCGATGGCACCGCCTTGCCCAGCTTGGATGCGTCTTGCCCCACACGCGGGGCCCAACTGCCCGCGATTGCGTAGTCTTTGGGTGGCACGTCGCTTGCTGACTAGAGCGCCGCACGTAGTCGATTCCAACGGGAGCCTTTCGTATGCACACTAGAATTCTCAAGAGCTTGGCCCTTTCGGGCGTCCTCATATCGGGTGTGGCCTTCGCCGAGCCCGCGTACGCGGCAGCGGACGGCTGGATCACCATGAAGACCAAGCTGCAGCTGATGACCTCTGATGGGGTCAGCGGCACCGACATCAACGTCGACACCACTGACGGTGCGGTGGTGCTGCACGGCAAGGTCGGCACCGATATGGAAAAGCAGCGCGCGGAGACGCTGGCGCGCGGCATCGACGGCGTCAAATCGGTCAAAAACCTCCTCCAGGTCGTGCCAGCGAGCCAGGAGAAGACCGTCAAGCAGAGTGATGAGAAGATCAAGAACGCTGCCGAGAAGGCCATGAAGGCAGACAAGTCGTTCGGCGACTTGAGCATCGTCTCCGTGAACGACGGCGTCGTTCTCCTGCGGGGTGAGACCGACACGCTGGATCAGCATCTCCGCGCGGTACGGCAGGTCGCCCGCATCAACGGCGTTCGCCGCGTCGCCTCGGAGATCAAGACGGACGACGACGACGCCCTCGCGAGCGCTACCGCTCCCGGCACGACGGTCCGCGAGGACGCCAAGAACACCGCCCGTGAAACCGGCAAAGACATCACGGCCAAGACCAACGACGCGGCAGCGAACGCCAAAGACACGATGGGCGACGTCAAGGCTCGCACCCGAGAGGCCGGGCACAAAACCGTGAGCGCGAGCAGCGACGCGCGCATCACTTCGGCTGCGAAGCTCCGCATGATCGGCGACTCGCGCGTCCCTGCTTTGGACGTCAACGTCGACACGGACGATGGCGTGGTGACGCTGTTCGGTATCGTACCGAACGCCGCGGCCAAAGCCGCCGCTGAAGCGGACGTCCGCAAGATCAACGGCGTCGTCAAGGTGAAGAACGAGCTTCAGGTCGTGGCGACGTCGGAGCGCAAGATGGTCGCCGCCAAAGACGATGAAATCGAGAAGAGCGTGGCGGGTGCCTTCAAGAGTTTGAAGGACTTCGAGAAGGTCGACGTCGACGCCAAGAACGGCGTGGTGCGACTCACCGGCGAGGTCGCCTCGCTCGGCGACAAACTCCGCGCCGCGACGATTGCTCGTTCGCAAACCGGTGTGCGTGCGGTGGAGGAGGATTTGAAGGTCGAGCGCTGAGAAGGGTCGGACGAGGAGTCTTGCGGGGCTGTACGCAGCCTTCATCCGGCGCCGTACGTGACGGTGCGTGAATGAAATCAACGGGTCGATGTTCGAGCCCGTCAGCGTGATTTAGGAAGCCCGCCGGGCGCTGTGCGCGGCGGGCTTTCTTTCTTTCGTCTACTTGCCGAAGCTCGTGCTCATCCAGGACGTCAAATGTTCGAGGAGCAAGCGCCGGTCGCGGGCGAACGAAAACAGGTGGTCAGCGGCGTGATAGTAGGCGTTGCTCACCGCTTGAGAGGACCTGAGGTTCGGGAACATCTCGAAGAGTTGCCTCTCGCCGTTGTAGCTATGGTCCACCTCGCCGGTGAAACCGAAGAAGAGCTTCGTACCGCGCGCCACCATGGAGTCGAAGTCCTTGGCGAGGTCCGCAAGCGGCGGGTACGAGCGCACGAAGATCTCGTCGACTTCACCCGTCTCACGCACACCCTTGGTTGCCGCGGCGTAGTTGTAAATCCAGCGGCGCCTGATAAAGCGGCGCCAGCGGGCGAACTGCAGCCACCGTCGCGTGAGGTAGCGGAGACGAAAACCCGTCGTGCGGTAGGCATATCCGTCGAGGAAGACCGCCCCGGCAACGCTGGCGTTACGGATGCTAAAGCGGTGTGCAGCGTCGACACCCGAGCACAACGCCATCGGCACGAAGCGGGTCGCGCCGATACGCTCACCAAGCATCGCCGCCGCGTCGTTGAGATCGAGTACTGCGCGCTCGATGTCGGAAATGGTCTCGCGCCGCGGCTCGCTGTCGCCAAGGCCTGCGCTGTCGAAGCGAAGGACCGCGAAACCGGCGCTGGCGAGCTTCCGCGCGAGCTCAACCCAAAGGCGGAACGGGCCGACGTGGTGGTTCAAGCCCACGTTCGTTAGGACGACCACGGGCGCCCCAGCGATACTCCTATCGAGCGCCGGCTCGGTGAGCACCCCGGCTAGGCCACCATGGGCGCCGAAGCGCATCGCCCTCTCGCGGTAGGACGACGCTCCTGTTCTTGGCACGGAGGGTTCGGCTGCGGTCATGGCTCCTCGAGAGAACGCACGATTGTCTGGAGCGCAGCGGTCGACAAGAGTGCAGCGTCGCTGGGCATGGGTCCGCCGACCTCCTGTCGCACCTCGGCGCGCTTGGCGGCAAGACCGGCCGCAGTCAGACGCTCGATGAGCAGGAGGTGCTCTGGGCGTTCTTCGGTCGTCACCAGGATGGTTCGTTTGGCCTTGGGTTGAGCAGCGAGGAGGTCGAGGGCACGCGTGTCGCGCGCGAGGCTCTCGGGGAACGGGAAGCCGACGAGCTCATCCGCTTGCGCTCGCGCGTGGTAGAGCAACCGCGCGAACTTGCGAACGCCAACAGCGACGAGCCCCTCCAGGTAAGCGTCACCCTTGACGACCGGTTCCCACAAGACCAGGTCGCGAACGGTGACACCTTCTGCGGTCGCCTGCGCGGCGAGGGTTGCGCCCAAGCGGAGACCAACGACCGAGACGTGGTTGACTCCCGACATGTCCTTGAGCTCCGCGGTGGCGAGTCCGATATCGAGGCGCCATTGCGCTAACGCCGCCTCATGACTGTCGCCCGCGGAATCCCCCGTGCACGAGTAGTCGAAGCGCAGCACATGGAAGCCACGCTGCGCCAACATGGTAGCGAGCCGGCGCATCGCCCAGTGCGTACGCATGTACTCCTGAGGGGCGGGATAGCAAAGAAGGATACCAACGTCGCGGGGCGCGGCACGGGGCGGGTGATAAACGCCGTAGAGTTGCTTTTCGGACGGGCCAAAAAAGGTTGGATTCATCCGTCGGCGCCGTCAGCGACCGAAGAGCTTTCCGAATAGGCCCTTGCGCGACGCATTGTTCTCCGAAGGCGCAACAACCGACTCGGCAGCCATGCTGTCGAGAGCCGCAGCGACCTGCTGCAGAGAGTCGCGCAAAACGACCCGCGGGCTCAAGCGTTTGCCGGTCTCTTTTTCGATGCGAGCGATGACTGTGAGGCAAAGCAGAGAGTGCCCACCGAGCTCGAAGAAGTTGTCGTGCAGACCAACCCTTGGGTTCGAGAGCGCCTCGACATAGGCAGCCGCGACGAGCTTCTCGCTTGGGGTCACCGGCGGTACCACCGTCTGCTCTTCAAGCGAAGCGTTCGCAAACGGCGCCGGCAAGCGCTTGCGGTCAACCTTGCCGTTGGGTGTGAGAGGGAAGCTATCGAGCTGCACGAAGTGCTGAGGGACCATGTAGTCGGGCAGAGTCGCGCGCAAGTGCTTGCGCATCTCGGAGTCGGTCACGTGAGCGCCCTTCTTGTGGATGACATATCCGACGAGGCGGACGTCCCCAGGGTAGTCTTCGCGCACGCTCGCGACGGCGTCTTCTGCCGCCGGGTGCGCGCGCAGCGCGCTCTCGATCTCGCCGAGCTCGATGCGATACCCGCGGACTTTCACCTGCGTGTCGTTGCGGCGCATATACGTGAGCTCGCCATTCGCTTCCCATCGCACCAGATCTCCCGTGCGGTAGACGCGCGTCCCGGCGATAGTGACGAAGCGCTCCGCAGTGAGGTCGGGGCGATTCAGGTACTCCCGGGCAACTCCGTCGCCGCCGATGTAGAGCTCCCCAATCGCGCCGATGGGCAAGACTTCACGCCGCGGATCGACGACGAAGCAGGTCGTGTTGCCAATGGGTTTGCCAATGCTGATGCGCTCGCTGTCGGCGCGCACGCGCGAGCACGTCGACCAGATGGTGGTTTCAGTCGGGCCGTACATGTTCCACAGCTCGCCGACCTTGCTTGCGAGCTCGCGGCCGAGCTCGGGGGGCAACGCCTCACCGCCACACAGCGCCTTGAAATGTGGGTTCTGGAAACCGGTCTGCAATAGAAGACGCCAGGTCGTCGGCGTAGCCTGCATGACGTTGATCGCATCGTCTCTGATGATGCGAGCGAGGTCGCTTCCGTCGCCAGCTTGTTCTTTGGTGGCGAGCACGACGCGAGCACCCACGGTAAGCGGCAGGAAGAGCTCGAGGCCAGCGATGTCGAACGATAGCGTGGTCACAGCAAGCAGCCGGTCGCCCGCCTTGAGTCCCGGCGTCTTCTGCATGGAGCTCAAGAAGTTCACGAGAGCACGATGCGGAACTGCAACGCCCTTCGGCTTGCCGGTGGAGCCCGACGTGTAGAGTACGTAGGCGAGGGTCTCGGGATCGTCGCGGGTCTGCCGCCGAACGGGCGAGACAGTTGGCAGATCGTCCATCATGACCTGTTTCGCGCCCGACTGAGCAAAGGTCCCTCCGAGCGCCTTCTCGGTGATGACGACCTGCGCCTTCGAGTCTTGGACCATGAACTGCAGGCGCTCGGCAGGGAACGCCGGATCGAGTGGCACGTAGGCGCCACCAGCCTCGTGTACCGCCAAGATGGCCACGACCATGTCGATCGTACGATTGAGGTGAACCCCCACGAGCGTTTCGTGCTGCACCCCAGTCACGGCCAGCACATCGGCGACCATCTTCACGCGCTCGGTGAGTTGGGCGTACGTGAGCTGCTCTGCACCCTGACTTATCGCGACGGCGTCCGGGGTTCGCTGAGCTTGTGCGAACACCAACTGGTGAGCGAGCGCGCGCGGGTAGTCCATCTTCGTCGCGTTCCAGCGCTCGAGCTGCTGGCGCTCGGCCTTAGGCACGATGTCGAGACGACCAATTTCCTTTTCGGGCTCAGCAGCGACGCTCGCGAGCAAGACCTGCAAGCCGTCTAGCATGCGCGCGATGGTCGACCCTTCGTAGAGGCTGCTCGCGTAGTCGATCCCACCGACGATGCCGTTCTCTTCTTGTTTCACCCAGAACGACAGGTCGGTCGGCGTTGCCTTGGTATGCACGTGGACCTGTTCGTACGGTGTGCCACCGAAACTCACGCCGCGATTGCGAACATCTTGAAAGGTGAAGAACGACTGATAAACCGGCGTCCGGCTATTGTCGCGCTTCACATCGAGGTCTTTCACCAGCGCGTCGAAGGGCATGTCCTGATTGCTGAAGGCGTCAAGCACGACGTTGCGAGTTCGACGCAAAACCTCGCCGAAGGTGGGCTCGCCGGAAAGGTCCACACGAAGCGCAAGCGTGTTCACGAAGAAACCGAGGACGTCGTCGAGCTCAGGAGTTCCGCGGCCGCGCACAGGCGTACCCACGACCACATCGTCAGCGCCGCTCAAACGATGCAGCAGCACCGCGAACGCCGCAAGGAGAGTCATGTAGAGCGTCGCGTCGTACTTACGCGCCATGCGCACGAGACTGTCGACCGCGTCCGAGGACATCTCGAACTCTTCGGTAAGGCCGATGAAGTCGAAGGTCGCCGGGCGCGCCTTATCGACCGCGAGCTCGAGGACTGGTAGCGGAGCCTTCAGCGTCCGCTTCCAGTACTCCGTCTGCTGAGCGAGCTCGGGTCCGCCCAAGCGGTCACGGTGCCAATGGGTGAAGTCGACATAGGAGACCGGCAGCGGTTTCCAATTCGGCTCTTTGCCTTTGGCGAGCGCTGTGTATGCTTGGTCGAGCTCGGCGAGAAAAATGTCGAAAGACCATCCATCCCAGATGAGATGGTGAGGCATCCAAAACAGGACGTGATCGACGGAGCCGAGCTTGTACATCTTGGTGCTGAACAACGGCGCCTTCGTAATGTCGAGCGGGACGTTGGCGATAGAGTGCATCTCGGAAACCATCGTGGCTTCGGCCTGCGGCGCCGGCATCCCAGAAAGGTCAACGATCGGAGCATCGACGCTCAACGTCGGAGCAACGCGTTGCATCGGGACACCATCGACCCAGGCGAGGGTGGTGCGCAGCGACGGCTGTCGGTCAACCAGCGCCTGAAGCGCCTTCTGCATGGCGTTTGCGTTGAACTCGCCGCGCAGGCGGAGGACGAGCGGCAGGTTGTAGACGGTAGTGCCGGCGGCCATCTGCTCGACGAACCAGATACGCTGCTGCATCGCTGTGAGCGGCGCGAGCTCTTGGTCCTTGGCGCGCGCGATCGACGTGGCTTTGACGATGTCCGCGCCCTCGCCGGAGATAGTCGCGGCAAGCTGCTGTACCGTGGGTGCGTCGAAGATGCGGCGCATGGGGACAGCGATCTTCAAGTCGCGGTTCAGTCGCGACACGACGTGCGCGGCGAGCAACGAGTGTCCGCCCATGTGGAAAAAGTTCTCGGTAGCGCTGACCTGCTTTAGACCGAGGATATCGCCGAAGATCGCGGCTATCTGGTGTTCGAGCGGAGTCGCTGGCTCGATGTGCATACGAGGCTCTTCAACGAAGCCACTCGGAGCCGGGAGTCGCTTGCGGTCGACCTTGTTGTTTGGCGTCAGCGGGAAGGCATCGAGCCGGGCGTAGACCTGAGGCTGCATGTACTCGGGCAATGTCTTCCCGAGATGGACGCGTAGCTCCTCGGCGGCAATCTCGCGGTTGCTCACCAAATATCCCACGAGACGAGCATCGTCTTGCCTGTCTTCGCGGACCATGCAGACCGCATCTTGAATGTCGGGATGCGTGCGGAGCGCACTTTCGATTTCGCCGAGCTCGATACGGTAGCCGCGCAGCTTCACCTGCGTGTCATTGCGCCGCACGTAGGTAAGCTCGCCGCTCGCTTCCCAACGCACGACATCGCCTGTTCGATAGGCGCGGGTGCCGTTCACGGTCACGAAACGCTCGGCAGTCAAGTCAGGCCGATTCAAGTACTCGCGGGCGACTCCAGCGCCACCGATATACAGCTCGCCGAGGACACCGATGGGCACGAGCTCACGGCGCGGGTCGACGACGAAACAGGTGGTGTTGCCGATCGGCTTACCAATACTGATGCGCTCGCTGCCGGGCAGAACTCGCGAACACGTCGACCAGATGGTGGTCTCGGTCGGGCCGTACATGTTCCATAGCTCGCCGACCTTTCCGGCGAGCTCTCGACCTAGCTCGGGAGACAGCGCTTCGCCACCACACAGAGCCTTGAAGCGCGCGTGCTGGAATCCCGTCTGCAATAGGAGACGCCAGGTCGTCGGTGTCGCTTGCATGACCGTAACCTGGTGCTCTCTGATCAGGCGAGCGAGCTCGTGCCCATCCATCGCCTGCTCTTTGGTCGCGAGGACGATACGCGCACCAATGGTCAGCGGCAAAAAGAGCTCGAGCCCTGCGATGTCGAATGACAGCGTCGTCACCGCAAGCAACGCGTCGCTCGCGTCGAGACCCGGCGTCTGCTCCATCGTGGAAAGAAAGTTCACGAGGGCGCGATGCGACACAGCCACACCCTTGGGTTTGCCAGTCGAGCCCGAGGTGTAGAGAACGTACGCAAGCGCGTCGGGCTTCGCGCTGCCTGTACGACTAGCGGGGGGCGCATTTTCTAGGTCGTCGACGAGGATTTGCCTGGCACCGCTCTTGGCGAAGGTGCTGACGAGCGCCCTCTCGGTCACGACGACCGGTGCCTTCGAGTCGTCGAGCATGAACTGCAAGCGTTCCGCGGGAAACGCGGGGTCAAGCGGGACGTAGGCGCCACCCGCCTGCTGCACTCCCAAAATAGCCACCACCATCTCGATGGTTCGATTGAGGTGGATACCGACTAGCGTCTCGTCCTTGACGCCAGCCGCGACCAAGACGTCGGAGAGCTTGGTCGCTTTGGCGGCGAGCTGCGCGTAAGTGAGCTTCTGGTCGCCCTGTACGATGGCGACGGAGTCAGGCGTCTTCTTCGCCTGCGCGAAGACGAGTTGATGCGCGAGAGTCTGCGGGTACTCCATCGCGGTTGCGTTCCAGCGCTCGAGCTGCGCTCGCTCCGCGGCCGGAAGTAGTTCGAGTCTGCCGATGGGAGTGTCGGGACTCGCGGCAGCGCTCGCGAGAAGCGTTCGCAGCTCGTCGAGCAGACGCTTCATCGTACTGCCGTCGAAGATGCTGGTCGCGTAGTCCAAACCGCCAACAATGCCCTGGTCGAACTGCTTCACCCAGAACGACAAATCGGTGGGAGTCACTTTGGCGTGAACGTGGATCTGATCGTAGCCCGTACCGCCAAAACTCGTTCCGCGATTACGGACATCCTGAAAAGTGAAAAACGACTGGTAGACTGGCGTGCGCGAGCGGTCGCGGACGACGTTGAGGTCCTTGACCAAGGCGTCGAACGGCATGTCCTGATTGCTAAACGCGTCGAGCACGACGGCACGAACGCGATGCAGGACCTCACCGAAGCTTGGGTTACCGGACAGGTCGAGCCGCAACGCGAGTGTGTTGACGAAAAATCCCAGGAGACCGTCGATCTCCGGCAACCCGCGACCGCGCACCGGCGTACCGATGACCAGGTCGTCGCCCTCCGACACACGATGCAACAGCACCGCGAAGCCAGCGAGCAGCGTCATGTATAAGGTCGCGTCGTACCGGCGTGCCATCGCGGTAAGGTTATCGACCTCCTCGTTGGACATGAGGAACGGCTCGGTGAGGCCAACGAAGTCAAACTGGGCCGGGCGCGGCTTGTCGGTCGCGAGCTCGAGCGTCGGGAGTGGAGCCTTGAGCAACCGCTTCCAGTATTCGGTCTGCCGTGTGAGCTCCGGTCCCGTGAGTCGTTCCGTCTGCCACCGCGCGAAGTCGGCGTAGCTCACCGTCAAGGCCTTCCAGGGGGGCGGTTCGTTCTTGGCAAACGCGGTATAGGCTTGGTCGAGCTCTTCGAGGAAAACGTCGAACGACCAGCCGTCCCAGATCGCGTGGTGCGGCATCCAGTAGAGCACGTGCTCGTCGGCAGCGAGCCTAAAGAGCTTCGTGACCACCATCGGAACCTTGGTGGTATCGATCGGCGTATCCGCCATGCGCTGCATGTCGGCGAGCATCGTCGCTTCGCGCTCGGCTTGTGGAAGCTTCACCAAGTCAGCGAGCGGAACCTCGAGAGTGTAGTGCTCGACGATGCGCTGCACAGGCGCGTCGCCTACGGTCTCGAACCGCGTGCGTAGCGTGGAGTGCCGGTCCACCAAAGCTTGCAACGACTTCTGCATAGCCTCGGCGTCGAACTTACCCTTGATGCGAAACGCCGAAGGGAGATTGAACACCGCTGTTCCCGGGTCCATCTGCTCGGCGAACCAGACGCGCATCTGCATCGGCGTGAGCGGTGCTGTGCTCTGATCGCTACCGCGGGGAACGGAGTGCACCTGAGTCGACGCGCCTTTGGCCGCTTCGATACCCGCGGCAAGCTGCTTCACCGTCGGCGACTCGAAGATGCGGCGCATCGGCACCGCGACCTTGAGATCGCGAGCAAGTCGCGACACCACATGCGCAGCGAGCAGCGAGTGACCACCCAAATGGAAAAAATTGTCCTCGGCGCTTACCTTCGTCATGCCGAGGACATCGCCGAAGATGGCAGCCACCTGCTTCTCGAGCTCGGTTTGGGGCTCGATATGGGCTCGCTTACTCTCCTGCTCGCCGCTCGGGGCCGGTAGTCGTTTACGGTCCACCTTGTTGTTCGGTGTCAGCGGGAAGGCCTCGAGCCGGACGTACACTTGCGGACGCATGTACTCGGGCAAGGTCTTGCCCAGGTGATGGCGCATGTCGTCCGCAGCGATCTCACGCTTGGCGACGATGTAGCCGACGAGGCGGGGGTCGCCTTGTCGGTCTTCGCGGACAATGGCAACCGCGTCGTCGACGTCAGGGTGCGCTCGCATGGCGCTTTCGATCTCGCCGAGCTCTATACGGAAGCCGCGCAACTTGATCTGGGTATCAGCGCGACCAATGAACTCCAGGTGCCCGTTGGCGTGGCGGCGCACGAGGTCGCCAGTGCGGTAGGCCCGCTCACCGTTCACCGCGAGAAATCGCTCGGCAGTGAGGTCTGGTCTGCCAAGGTATTCGCGCGCGACGCCGTCGCCGGCGATGTAGAGCTCACCGACGATACCCGGGAGCACGGGCTGCCTGTCGGCGTCGAGCACGTAAAGACGGGTGTTCGCGATGGGCGGCCCGAGCGTCACGCGGGCAAGATTGGGCGCGAGCTTGGCGCACGTCGACCAGATCGTCGTCTCGGTGGGGCCGTACATGTTCCAAAGGGCGCCGACCTTGCTACCCACGTCGCGCGCGAGCTCGGGCGAGACGGCCTCGCCACCGCACAAGGCCGTAAAAGCAGGGTTGCCAGTCCAGCCCGTCGCGAGAAGCAAGCGCCACGTCGAGGGCGTCGCTTGCATGTACGTAACGCCTTCGTCGTTGATGAGCCGCACGAGCTCGGCACCGTCCGTCGTTTGCTCCTTCGTGGCGAGCACGACACGCGCGCCAGTGATGAGCGGGAGGAAGAGCTCGAGGCCGGCGATATCGAACGAGAGTGTCGTAACCGCCAGCAAGCGGTCGGTCGCCTTCAAGCCCGGCTCTTTCTGCATGCTGACGAGGAAGTTCACGAGGGCGCGATGCGGCACCGCGACCCCCTTGGGCTTACCGGTCGAGCCGGAGGTGTACAGCACGTAGGCGAGTGCCTCGGGGCGGTTTCGCTTTGGACGATCGAGCTTGGGAGGCTTTGCTTCGAGCTTGTCGACGAGCAGCTGTTTGACGCCGACATCGACAAAGGTATGCGCGAGGGCACTCTCGGTGATCACCACCGGCGCCTTAGAGTCCGCGATCATGAACTGCAGACGCTCCGCCGGGAACGCGGGGTCGAGCGGAACGTAAGCGCCACCGGCCTCTTGCACGGCGAGGACGGCCACCACCATCTCGGGAGTACGGTTCAGGTGGATGCCGACGATGGTCTCGTCCCCTACCCCACTCTCGACTAGCACGTCGGCTAGCGACCGCGCCCTGTCGGCGAGCTCTTTATACGTGAGCTTGCGGCTACCCTGGACGACGGCGACCGCATTCGGCGTTCTGTCCGCTTGCGCGAACACGAGCGCATGCGCCTCCACAAGGGGGAATTCGGACTGCGTTTCGTCGCGCGTGAGCTTCGCACCGATGTCGAGTGCGCCGACAGTGCGGTCAGCGTGCGCTGTCCAGTCACGCAACATAGTCTCGTAAGAGGCGAGCCAGCGGCGGATGGTGGCATCGTCGAAGAGGTCGGTGTTGTACTGGCACTCGAGCGTCAACACGCCGCGGTATTCAGCGGCGTTGATGAAGATCTCGAAGTTCTCGTAGTGGCGCGGGTTACTCGCGAACGACGCCCGAAGGCCCGCGAAGCCGAGCTTGTCGCCATCAATCGCTTGGTCGACGTTGAAGAGCACCGAGACCAATGGGAGGCGCGAGGGGTCGCGCGTTACGCCGAGCTTCTTAACCAGGCTGCCGAAGGTGAGGCGCTGATGCTCGACGGCGTCGAGCATGACGCCGCGAACACGTGACAGGAGGGTTGCCGCAGGCTCGGCGCGCTGGGTCGCAAAACGCAGGGGTAGCGCGTTGACGCAGTGACCAACAAGCTCGAGCATACCAGTTGCCGACTGGCCGGCGGACGGGATGGCGATGACGACTTCGTCTTGGTGGGTTAGCCGGTGCAACAGAGCACCAAAACCGGCAAGCAAGGTCGTAAAGAAAGACGTGCTGCTCTTGGAACCGAGCTTCTTCACGGCGTCGACGAGCTGCGCGTCGAGAACGTGATCGATGCGCCGCGAGGCGTAGGTCTTGACCTTTGGACGCGCGCGATCGAGCGGCAGCTCGAGCGGATCTGGCTGCACGCTGAACTGCTTCATCCAAAAGGCTTCGTCAGCGGCGTAGTCTGGGGACTTCTCGTAGGCTGCTTGCGCGGCGGCGTAGTCGCTGAAGCGGACTGGCTTGGCGGTGTGTTCGGTCTTGTTCTTTCGCGCCGTGTATAGCTTGCCCAAGTCGGCAAGCATGACGGCGAGCGACCAGCCGTCGCAGACCACGTGGTGGGCAGTGATGATGAGCACGTGCCGGTCGGGCGCCATCGTGATGAGCACGAAGCGACAGAGGGGACCCGTACCGAGGTCGAAAGCCGTCTCGACTTCCGCGACCTTGAGCTTGGCGAGAGCGGCTTCGCGCTCGGATGCGCCCTTACCGGAGAAGTCCTCTCGGCGAGGCGCGCTGCTTACCGACTGCGCGACGACGAAGCTCGCGCCATCGGGCGCAAAAGTCATGCGCAGCGATTCGTGCCGCTGCGTGAGATCACCCAAAGCGAGGTTCATGGCCTCGACGTCGAGGGTCCCTTCGAGGACCAAGCTCACCGATTCGTTGAAGGCGCACGAGGCATCGTCACCGAGCTGCGACGCTGTCCAAAGCTCACGCTGCGCCTCGGTCGATGCGCCGGTGCTGACGAGCTCTGCTCCCGCGAACGGATCGAAGTCGACTGCCTCGAGCTTGGGACCACTCACGCGTTCACCTGCAAATATTTGCCGGGCTCATTTGGGTTCGGAACGAACCAAGCGGGGCGACCGTCGCGATCTTTACCCAGCCGAGCTCCGGGAACGGGCGGCTTGTTCGCATCGAGCGCTTGAGGCTCGGACTCGGCTTTGCCAGGCAGCAGGTCCCCGGCGATGAGCTCGCGCGTGGCCTCCTTGACGATGGCGATCATGCGATCGACGTCGGCGTCCGTGTGCGCGAGCGTCATGAAGCATGGGAAGCCATCGAGGATGTGCAGCCCCTTCTCGCGCATGGTGACGAACAACAAGTCGCCCCAAGGCTGGTCGCTGGTCATCGTGATCTTCCACAGCGACGCGAAGCGCTTCACCTTCACGGGGGCTTCGACGCCCTCGAAGAAGGCATTGAGCTCGTTCTGGAATCGGGCCGCCTTCTCGCTCACGCCCTGCTGAACCGAAGGGCCATGTGTCTTGAGATACTCGCAGACCGCTTTGGCGGCCACGAGCGCGAAGGGGTGACGCACGAAGGTCCCCGCGAAATACGTGACACCGACAGGCGGTGTCGAAGCATCGCCAAACTGCCAGAAGCCACCATCGAGTGCGTCGAGCCATTCGCGCTTACCGGCGATGACACCGATGGGCATACCGCCACCGATGACCTTACCGTAGGTCGCAATGTCCGCCTTGACGCCATAGAACTCCTGGGCACCGCCGTGGCCCATACGCAGGCCAGTGATCACCTCATCGAAGATCAAAGCGCTACCCGACTTCGTCGTGATCTCGCGTAGCGCGTGGACGAACTCGCGCGGCGCGAAGTCCGGCCGGCGACTCTGAATGGGCTCGATCATGACGGCGGCGAGCTCACCTGCGCGCTCGCGGATGATCTTGAGCGACTCATCAGTGCCGTAGTCGAGCACCAAGACGTTACCCACGTATTCCGGCATGATGCCCGGGGCTGCGGGGAGCGAGCGCAAGGTCTTGGTGCCTCGCACCAGGACCTCGTCGAAGATACCGTGGTAGCTGCCCGTGAAGATGGCGACGGTCTTGCGACCGGTGACCGTACGCGCGACACGCAAGGCGCCCATCACCGCTTCGGAGCCGGTATTGCACCAGCCGGCGCGGTCGGCGCCGACCAGCTCGCAGAACATCTTCGCGACTTCTCCAGCAAGGACATGCTGCGGGCCAAGCTCGTAGCCCTTGTCGAGCTGCTCGCGAATCGCCTTGACGATGAAATCGGGACTGTTGCCGAAGAAGTTCGAACCGAAGCCGTTCAAGGCATCGATGTATTCGTTGCCGTCGATGTCCCAGAGCCGACAGCCTTTCGAGCGCTCGACGACGATCTGATAGACGAGCTCCTTGATGGCGGGTCGAAAGCCGGTGACCACACGCGGGTCGGCGAGGTGCGGCCGGTGCTGGGTGGTGTACGCCTTCGACTTCGCGGTCTTCTGAGTATAACGCCGCGTCAGGGCGTCGACGCGTGCTTGCTGCTTGGGCGTCAGGCCTCCGTCGTTCGTCGTCGTGATCCGAGCAATGGCGCCAAAGGCCTTCTTGACGTCGTACTTCTGCGTTGCCTTGACCTCATCGTCGTCCTTGCCGGTTGTCGGTGCCGCAGGTGCGCGGTGCTCGGCCGTCGCTCCTAAGCTCTCGGTACTCGGCGTTCGGCTATCAGCCATCGCGGGTCGGCTATCGACCGTCGGCGCCGTCATGGTCATCGGCGCCGACGCCATCGGCTGCCCAGCAAGCAACGCGAGCTGCTGCTGCATGACCCGAAGCTGCGCGTCGATGAGCTGACGGACAGGGTCGCCTCCCACGACTGGAGCGGACATCATCTGCGGGGCCATCATGTGCGGAGCGACCATCACCTGCGGTGCGCTCGCTACCTGCGGCGCGGCGCTCGGTGTCGCTACCGGCGCAGGCGCCAGCCTCGCGGCGACAACGCCAGCGCCGCTGGCCTCGAGGTGCGCGACGAGTGCGCTCAAGGTACCGAAGCTCTCGGTGAGCTGGCGGAACGTGACCTTGACGCCGAAAGCGCTCTGCACCTTCAGGGCTAGCTGCGTGAGAAGCAAAGAGTCGACACCCAGCTCGAAGAACGAAGCACCTGGATCCGCGTTCGCGAGATCGAGTCCTGAGACATCCTCGAAGGCTCGCTTGAGCGCCTCGAGCGTTGCGTTGCTATTTGCCATGGGGTTGGAGCTTTCCTCGATGGGCTGCGCGGGAGGCGGCACAGCCACTGCGGCCTGTTGCACGGGGGTGGCCTCTGGCGCGGCCTGCGCAGTTGGCTCCACCCAATGACGTTTGCGGTCGAACGGATACGAAGGCAGCGCAACACGACGCACCTGGTCGTCGGCGTAGACGCGCGACCAATCGATGGGCGCGCCCCAACTCCAAGCTTGCGCCAAGGCATGCGCGAAGGCGTTGTCCTCGTCGTCATCCACGAGGCCCTCGGCAAGACTTGCGACGACGCGCCCCCTGCCCTTCTCGCTGGGCTGCTGGCGGGCCAGCTGCGAGAGCGCGTTACGCGGACCGCACTCGATGAGCAAACGCGCATCGTCGCCGGCGATCGTCGCCATGGCGTCGACGAAGCGCACGGTCTTGCGCAGATGCGTCGCCCAATATTCGACGTCGGTGGCGACCTTTGCGTCCACCCAGGCCCCGTTGACGGTCGACGCGAACGGGATGGTGGGCGCCGCGAGCTTGACGCTCTTTACGGTTTCGCGGAAGGCCGGAAGAGCACCATCCATCATCGCGGAGTGGAAAGCGTGTGAGGTGTGGAGCGCCTTGGCGGCGATACCCTTGGCCTCGAGCTTCTGACCGAAAGCCGCGATGGCATCGGTCGGGCCAGAGACCACGGAGAGCATCGGCGCGTTGACCGTGGCGATCGAGACGCCATCGGGGAGCTCTTTCGCAAGGTCGGCCTCCGCCATGCGCACCGACATCATGGCGCCAGGCGCCATTGCCGCCATGAGGCGCCCGCGGGTCGCAACCAAACGCAGGCCATCTGCGCGCGAGAAGACCCCGGACAAACACGCTGCGACGAACTCGCCCACACTGTGTCCAACCATCGCGGTCGGGACGACCCCGAAGTCCATCCACAGCGTCGCCGTGGCCAACTCGATGGTGAAGAGCGCCGACTGCGCAATCGCGGTATCGCGCAAGGCCGCTGCCGCGTCGTCGGCTGACACGGACGAGGCCGGCCAGATGAGCTCGCGCAGGTCGCGGCCCAAATGGGGCTCGAGTACCTCCGCGCAGTCATCGACGACCGCGCGAAAGGCAGCGAAGCGCTCGTAGAGCTTCTTGCCCATGCCCACGGTCTGCGAGCCTTGCCCCGGGAACATGAAGACGGCGTGCACGGCCTTTGGCGGCATGCTTCGCGTGATGACACGGCGGGCCTCGCCCGACTTGAAAGCCGTCATAGCTTCGTCGCGCGTGCTCGCGACCACGGCGCGGCGCTCGGAGAAGGCACGGCGACCAAGCGCGAGGGTCGCAGCGACGTCGGCAACGAGCAGATTGCCGTCCGCCAAAGAGGCAACAAGGCGGTCCGTCATAGCGGCCAGCACTTGAGGATTGCGTGCCGAGATGGGCAACACGTAGGCGCGCGAGCGAACGTCGCGGACGGGCGCGACCGGTGCCTCTTGCATGATCACGTGCGCGTTCGTACCGCCAACGCCGAACGAGCTCACGCCGGCACGACGCACGCGCTCACTGCGATGCCAGCTCTTGGCCGTCGCGACCACATTGAACGGGCTCTTGCCGAAATCGATTGCCGGGTTGGGCTTCTCGTAGTGCAGCGACGCCGGAATCATCTGATGATGCAGCGCCAAGGCCGTCTTGATCACACCAGCGACGCCCGCCGCGGCGACGGTATGGCCGATGTTCGACTTCACGGACCCAAGTCCGCAATAACCGACATCCTGAGTGTGCTGGCGATAGGCCCGAGTGAGACCCTCGACCTCGATGGGGTCGCCAATCGGAGTGGCCGTCCCGTGGGCCTCCACGTAGTCGATGTCGCGTGCACTGACGCCAGCGTCAGCGAGCGCCAGCGAGACGACCTTCGACTGGCCACTCGACGAAGGCGCCATGAAACTCGCTTTGTCGCCGCCGTCGTTGTTCAGTGCACTGCCCACGAGCAACGCGTAGATCGTGTCGCCATCACGCACGGCGTCGGGGAGTCGTTTGAGGACCACCATGCCGCCGCCGTCGCTGAAGACGGTGCCCGAGCCTTGGGCATCGAACGAGCGCGTGCTGCCGTCTCTCGACATGATGCCGCCATCGGCGAAGACGTGACCCGTCTTCTGCGGCAGAGTGACGGCGGCGCCGCCAGCGAGCGCCACGTCGCAGTGGCCCAGGTGGAGGCTGTCGATGGCCTGCGCAATGGCGACGAGCGACGTCGAGCAAGCGGTATGAACGCTGATGGCGGGTCCCGTGAGCGACAAGCGATGCGCGATGCGGGTCGCGACGTAGTCTTTTTCGTTCGCGACCATGACGTTGAAGGCGCCGATACGCGCGTCGACGTCGGCCCGCTTGAACAGGTGATTCTGGAAGTAGGTGTTGACGTGTGTGCCCGCGAAGACGCCGACGCTCCCCATGATGCGCTCTGGGGCATGCCCCGCGTGCTCGAGCGCCTCCCAGGCGAGCTCGAGCAACAACCGCTGCTGCGGATCGAGGACCGACGCTTCGCCCGGAGTCACGCCGAAGAACGACGCATCGAAGTCTTCGATGCCGTCGAGAAGCCCACGCGCAGGCACATAGTCGGCGAGGCTGCGATGTGCCGGCGGTAGCTCGTGCTCAGCGAAGCGCCCGATCGATTCAACGCCGCGGGCGAGGTTATCCCAGAAGGCGGTTAGGTCGCGGGCGCCGGGGTAGCGCGCCGCCATGCCGACGATGGCGATCGGCACCTTGTCGACACCGAGCCGCGCCTTCGTCGTCTTCGGTTGCGCTGCGCCCAGAAGCGACTCGTGCGTCGGGTCGGCGGCGCGCTCACTCGCCACCGCCTCGGCAATGCCTCGCACCGTAGGACGCTCGTAGAGACGCACGACCGACACGTCGACGCCTTGCGCCTCGCGCAGCTCCGCGATAGCACGCACCGCAAGCAACGAGTTGCCGCCAAGGTCGAAGAAATTGTCGTCGCGGCCGACATTGTCGATCTTGAGGATATCGGCCCAGCCCTGCGCGATCGATGCCTCGACCGGCCCTTCCGGCGCGGCCCAAGGAGTCGCGAGATCCGGTCTGGCGCGTGGCGGGTCGGGCAGCGACTTACGATCGATCTTGCCGCTCGGCGTCTTGGGCAACTCGGGCAGAACGACGAAGCTCGTCGGCACCATGTAGGCTGGCAACTTCTGCGTGAGCAGGTCGCGCACCCGCGCGACGAGCGTGCCGTCGTCATCGCCAACCATGTATGCGACGAGTCTTCCATCGCGGACAGTCGCGGCGGCCTGGCGTACCTTCGGATGCTCGGTGACCGCTATCTCGACCTCGCCGAGCTCAACGCGATGGCCGCGGATCTTCACCTGACCGTCGGCGCGTCCCAAGAAATCGATTTCGCCGTCTGGCCGGACACGGGCGAGGTCACCCGTCTTGTACAGACGTTCGCCATTCACGGTCACGAAGCGCTCAGCGGTGAGCTCCGGCCGATGCAGGTAGCCGCGCGCCAGGTGGACGCCGCCGAGATAGAGCTCCCCGACTTCGCCGGCCGGAACGACGTTTCGCTTGTCGTCGAGAATCGGCGTCGTGACGTTTGGCAGAGCTTTGCCGATGGACGGCAGCTTCGGCCATGCGGAAGGCGCTCCCTTCAAGGTCATGGCCGTCACCACGTGGGTCTCGGATGGACCGTAGTGGTTGGCGAGGGTGACTCCCGGCACCGACTCGAAGAAACGGACGAGCTGGGGCGTGACCTGCAGTTGCTCGCCCGCCGTGATCATCTCGCGCAGCGACGATGGGGTCAGCTCGGGTGACGGAACGATCTCTGCGAGCGACTGCATCGCAATGAAGGGCATGAAGACACGGGCGACGCGCTCGTCCTTCATGAAGCGCAGCAAGCGCACGGTGTCGATGCGTAGCGCCTCGTCGACGAGCATCAGCTCGCCCCCAGCGCACCAGGTTCCGAAGAGCTCCTGGAACGAGACGTCGAATGCGAGCGGGGAGAACTGCAGCGTGCGTTCGCCGGCCCCGACCTTGGAGTCGTCGAGTTGCCAGGCGATGAGGTTCGCGAGTGGGTGGTGGATCATCGCAACGCCTTTGGGGCGTCCGGTCGATCCCGAGGTGAAAATGACGTAGGCGAGGTGCGTGAGCCCAGCGACGATCGGCAAGCGTTCGCGACGTGGGTACGGCGCGTCTTTGTCCATTAAGATAGCGTTACGGCCGGGGACGAGCTCGGCGGTCGCGCTGTGCGCGACGACGTGTTGCACGCGTGCGTCATCGAGCATCGCCGAGAGCCGCTCGCGGGGATACGCCGGGTCGAGCGGCACGTACGCGCCACCCGCCTTCAAGACCCCGAGCACGGCGACTGCCATCTCGAACGAGCGGGGGACGCAGACGGCGACGACGACATCGGGCCCCACGCCGCGCTCGCGCAGGGTCGCCGCGAGTCCGTTCGCGCGCGCGTCGAGCTGGGCATAGCTCAGCGTCGCGCCCTGGAAGGTGGCGGCTGGCGCGTCTGGTGTACGGTCGGCCTGAGATTCGAACCGAGAAATGACTGTCGGGATCATCGCTTTCGCGCCCGAATTGTCCCTTCACACGCTCTGCCGTGCAAAGGTTTCCGGGCCGAAACGCGCTTACAAAGGCAACCGTTTTCCGAGAGCTGCTGACAGGCGGCCAGACGCTTGTTAAATCCATCGGGTGACGCCACCCGCGCAACCCGCACGTGCCGAGCGCGCTCTCCCCATGCCAGTGAGACGCCTTGTCGTGTTTTCCCTGGCATTGATCTCGAGCCTGGCTGCAGCGTTACAGCTCCATGCACTCTTCAAGGTCAAAGGAATCACGAACTTAGAGCTCGCGATGCTTGCTCTCTTCACCCTGAGCTTCGCCTGGGTGGTGCTCTCGTTCTGGAGCTCCGTCTTCGGCTTCGTCCAGCTCATGACCCGGCCGAGCCTCCCGGGTCTCGTCCGAGCCGACAGGGTCGTCCCGAGAGCCGCGCTGGTCGGTCGCACTGCCGTGGTCATGCCCGTCTACAACGAGGACCCTCTCGCTGTAACCATCAAGCTGCAGGCAATCTACGAAAGTGTCCGCAATAGCGGCACCATCGAGGCCTTCGATTTTTTCATGTTATCCGACTCGACGCATCCTGACGCGTGGGTTGCCGAGGAGCTCGCCTGGGCCGCCCTCTGCGACCGCGTCGGTGGCCACGGCCGCGTCTTTTACCGCAAGCGCCGCGACAATGTCGGCAAGAAGAGCGGCAACATCGAGTCGTTCTTGAAGCAATTCGGGAAGAGCTACACGTACATGCTGGTGCTCGACGCCGACAGCATCATGTCCGGCGAGGCGCTCTCAGATCTCGTCCGCTTGATGGACGCCAACCCTCACGCCGGCATCATCCAAGCCTCGCCCGCGGTCGTCAATCGCAACACCTGGTTCGCACGAGTGCAGCAGTTCGCGAGCCGCGTTTACGGGCCCGTGAACTCCGCCGGCCTGTCGTGGTGGCTCTGCTCGGACTCGAACTACTGGGGCCACAACGCCATCATCCGCGCACAGCCGTTCATGGAACACTGCGGCTTGCCGGTGTTGTCGGGCGAGCCGCCGTTTGGCGGACACATCCTGAGCCACGACTTCGTCGAGGCCGCCCTCATGCGCCGCGCCGGCTTCACGGTCTGGCTCATCCCCGAGATGGGTGGCTCCTACGAGGAGATGCCGCCGAACGTTATCGACTACGCCAAGCGTGACCAGAGATGGTGCCAGGGAAACCTGCAGCATCTTCGCCTAGTGTTCGCGAGTCGCATGCGCCTCATGAGTCGTTTGCACTTCATCATGGGCATCATGTCGTATGTGGCATCGCCGATCTGGCTCTCTTTTCTGGCCGCGGGCGTGCTGGTCGCGCAACAGGACAAAACGATCGAGCCCGTCTACTTTCCGCACCACCAGCGCACCCTCTTTCCCGATTGGCCCATCTTCGATGCATCGACCGCTATAGCGCTATTTTTCGTTTCGCTCGCGATGCTCTTTTTGCCAAAGCTTTTTGGCTTGTTGGTGATCTTGAAGGACCGCGAGACGCGCCGGCAGGTTGGCGGCGTATTCGCTGCGTTCGCGAGCTTCCTGGTCGAGAGCATTTATTCGGTGCTGCTCGCACCGACGATGATGTTGTTCCAGACGTTCTTCGTGATCTCGACGCTACTCGGCGTCAGCGTCAACTGGGGCACGCAGAACCGCGGCGAAGATAGCACGAGCTGGTGGACCGCCCTGCGGACCCATGGCTGGCACACTCTGTTTGGGGTGGGCTTAGGCTACGCGACGTACAAGGTCGCCCCCGTGCTCATTGGTTGGGTCGTGCCGGTACTCGCCGGGCTCGCGCTTTCCGTGCCCCTCTCGGTGTTCACTTCGCGCACCTCGTGGGGTCTTGCAGCCAAGCGCATGAAGCTCTTCTTGATCCCAGAAGAGACCGAGCCGCCACCCGTTGTCGCGCGCGTCGCCGAGTTGACGCGCGAGCTCGAGCCTCCGGCCTTCCCCACCACGGGCCTCGAGAGGGTGATCAGCGATCCGCTTGCCCACGCCCTGCACCTCGCGGTCGTCGCACAACACGAGCTCGACGGCACGGCTCCCCCACCCCTGGCTGCCGATGCACGCCGTAAGGCGCTCGAGGCCGGGGTCGCAACGCTCACGCCACGCGAGAAGATGGCGCTCCTCTGGGACCCAAGCGCTTTGACGGATTTGTTCGGTGGCGCCGAGCGCGCCGCGCCCGATTCGGCCAGCTAGGTGGTGGCTCTCAAGTTCGCCCACTCCGAAGTAAAAGCGCGTCGAGGAGTTTAATGGACGGTCCGAGACCGACGCCAACCGCCGACGAAGGCATCCCGACGCGTCCGGGAGGCAGCGCATCGATCGCGGTAAGGGCCGTGGCCCGCAAGTCCGCAACCTCGGGACCAAAATTGACGAGGTTGCTGGTTCTCGCAAAGTGAGCGCGCAGCTCGTGCGGCGCAGCGCTCACAGGCGTACCCGGCGGTGGGTACATGGCATTCCCGTAAAGCCTGTCGAGGAGCGGGCGTAGCTCGGCGTGGTCGTCGGGGAGATTGACCGGCCCCCGTGCGGCAAACGCAATGAACAGCTTCGTGGCGGCTCCCAAGGCGCCCGCGATGTCTTGATTGTCGAGGTGGTGGCGAAGGCTGTCCAGCATCGGCCGGAACGAGAAAGCAACGGGGGGCAATAACCACGTCGCCTCGACCTGCGGGATGGCGGATGCGTCGGTCGCGCGGGCAATGATCTCGCGGCAGCGCTCAGCGAGCTGGGACGCCCGACGCGCAGTGTCCGTCTCGGCGTAACAGGTCGCGATGCGTCCTGCGTTGACGAGAGTCGTATCGACGAGATTGGCCCCGTCGACGATATCGTTGCTCAAGCTCGCGTACTGCTCTTGCCAGAAACACTCTCGGTTCAAATGGCGGGCGAGCACATCGAGGGCACGACTCGCGGCGCGCTCGTAGCGAGGCGGCTCGTGCGTAAGCTCGAGGATCTTGCGATCGACCTTGCCGTGCTTGATGGCGAGCAGAGACTCGATGTCCGAGAGCTGTGCGGCGCGCGCAAGGGCACGCGACGCATTCACGAGGCCCATCGTGGCGTGATTCATGCCGGCCAGGTATTCGTCGAGCCCCTTCCTCGCCTTCGTGCTCTCAGCGACGAGCAGGTCGCGAGCCACGGCGACGAACTGCGCCTCGCGTTTAGGCTCGAGCGTCGTCGAGCCACCGGCATCCGCGGCGCGCGCGACCGCGGCGTGGTAGTCGGCAAGCCCAGTGATGAGGCCGGCCGAGACGTCCTTGAGCGCGACTTTGATCTCGTCGATGGTCAGCTTCGCCGCTGGGAAGGGCTTGGTACGGAGCGCTAGCGGTCCCATTCCGGTGACACGCGCCACAAACGCGCGCAGGCCCTGAAAGCGGGCCGGGGTCCGCGTGGTCTCGACCGGCACCAGGGCCGCTTTCGTCTGAGCTGGCGCCGCCGCGCCGACGGCCTCGGCGGTCGTCGCCACAGGGGTCGTCACAACGCCGTTGGTCAATGAACGCATGCAGGTCTCATGATCGTCTTGCGGGTTCTGCCTGATCATCGGCGGCCGTGCCGAGCTGGTGCCTGTCAGGCCGTCAGGCTGTGCGGCGCGCGACGGCGCCGAAGCGGAGGGGTGTCGACATCCGCGATGCCGGACTTTGTGCCGAGGATGAAACGCTGTGAGGCGCGTCCTACGGAGCCCCGCGCGACAACAGAGCGAGACGCCAGTCCGGAAGCCTCAAAGTCTGACGCCGTGGCGGATGCAGCCCACCTCGCGCGTGGTAAATTTTCACCGATGAACGAAGCGATGCAGAACGACCTGGTGGCCGCTTGCGAAAGGGGCGACGTCAAACAGGCTCGCATGCTTGTCTCCGCCGGAGCGGACGTCAACGCGAGAGGCCTGAACAAGATGCGCTCCCTCACGTATCCAGTGACTGCAGCCGGCGGTTCCGAAAACGGCACCGAGCTCTTGGGAGTGCTCATCGAGCTGGGCGCAAACCTCGCTACTCCGGACGGTTACTCGATTGTCGGTGACCGTGCGATGACGGCTGCTCTTTGCGCTGGCAACGTCACCACGGTGCGGTTTCTACGAGGCAAGGGCATCGCAGCAGGCTCGGACGCTCTGGTTGCGCAATGCCTATTCGGCACGCAGAAGTCGATCGCCTTCTGCTTGGAGCAAGGCTGCGCACCCGAGAAGCCAGCGTTGGTCGGCTCGAAGGCAACCGTGCTGCACGCGCTCGCCGAGGGGGACGTGAAGGGGGCTGCGGAAGTTGCCGAAGACATGATCGCCCGAGGCGCGCTCATCGAAGCGCGCGACGCCTACGACCGAACCCCACTCTACCTCGCCGCGGCGAGCGGACGCGACGACGTGTTGCGGGTGTATCTCACTCACGGAGCCGATCGAGCAGCCGTGTGCAGAGGCAAGAGCATCGCGCGGGTCGCAAAAAACCAAACGATCCGCAAACTGCTCGCCGGCGGCGCCACGCCCCCCAAGGCCACGGCTAAACGGCCGCTCCGCGCCACCGAGGTGGAAGCAATCTATGCCGCGTACGCTGGCAACTTCTTCGAAGGCCCGTGGATGGGTGATGCGGGGCTCGAACGCGCCCTATTCGCATTCGCGCGAGAACATCACGCGACGCTCGCAGACACTGCGGGTGAAGACGCAGTTGCACTCGAACAGCTTCTGCGTGACGAGGAAGGCCCCGAGACCATCGCGGCGTTCCTCGGAAGCTTGCCCGTAGCGCGCCTAAAGAGCGCGTGTGCCGCGATAGCGGAGGCCATCGAAGAAATGTCGGAAACGGGTGCCAAAAAGTGGGTGAAGAAGCTAAGGGCCATTTGATGCGCGCACGCGGCACACCCTCGCCCATGCCGAAGCCAACGCGGCGCCGCACCTTTCTCTGGCCATCACCTCCCATGAAGTCGAACTCTTCGCTTCTTCGCCCTTGACCCGAAGTAGACTCTTGGGACGCGTGGCTTCAAGCAACGCATGGTGAGCAGCCGTGGTCCGAATGTCTACTCTTGCTCGGCGACAGCTCTGATCGCCTGGCTGACCTCCAGCGAGAACCAGGCCCGCACGTCGCGCGCAATGTATTCGGAGAGTCCCCCATCGTCATCGTGATTCGAAAACACTGGGGACTCTGCGCCGTCGCCTCGCAAGTCGTAGACCACGAACCAGTCAGTGTCGTGCCAATAGGCCACCGAAATCAGGCTATCTCGCAGCTTCGGGTCGAGCATCACGAGGGCGCCGGGTTGGCGTGCGGCGAGGTCCGCGTGGTCGGTGACCCGCTGGCGACTGTCCGCTTCCGCGAACCACTCTTCGTAGTCGTCGGCGAAGCGTTCGCGCGTGTCACTGGCAGAGTCTTCGTCAGCGACGCAGCAAAGGCGAGCGTCAGACGCCCAGAGAGGGGGGGTCACGAGCTGCCTCGGGTCGATCAGCGTGTGCGTGAGCACGCCGCGCACCCACCGCGCACGCGACGCTTCACCGAGAAACTCCCAAAGCTCGCGCACGGCGCTAGGGAGCGACGCACTCAAGCGCTCCTCCGCCAGCGCGATGATTCGTTGCGTCTCATGCGGAACACGCGTTGACGCACTACGAAACGCTGTGAGTGCAGCGCCAAGATCTCCAATGCCGTCGGCGGCTAGAAGCTTGGGACGCCGAAGGCTCTCCGTAACGGCCTCGGTAAACTCCGGCAGCGCAGCCTCCACGAAGTCGGCAGCCCGCGCCGCCGCTTGCATGATGCTCTCACCCGCAGGCGCAGAAACGAATCTCTCGCAGAGGGTGGTCAGCGTCACGCTTTTCTCCACGGCGAATGAGATTGCCGCAACAAACGCGAGACGCATGCGTCATTACTAGCCCGCGCTAGTAACGCCGCTAGACGCGCCGAGGCACGCCCGTCCCGCCGAGCCCGCTCAGCCGTTGCGTCGCACCGGTGAGGCCATGCGCAACGGTGGAAACGTGTAGCCAGTAACGCTGGAGTACTTGTCGCCAGCGCGCAGGTAGACGCGGCCGTCGCGTTGGATGAGCCGCTCGCCGTCGCCAAGATCGACACTCCGATCGCCGGAAGTCTTCGTGCCGCTCTTGAGCTTGGCCTCGAGCGCCACGACCTCGAAGTCCTTCAGAGGTGTCAGCGTTACTTGGCCGCTCGCACGCGCGGCGACGAACCCTTGGCGCACGATCGCGTCATTACCGCGCTTCACGCCGCCCTCGTTCTCCCACCCAATGCTCTTTGCGCCGTTCGAACCAACTCGTACGTCTGACATGCTCTTCTCCGCCAGTGGACGCACCGCGCCCCTATTTGGTTGAGCCGGCTGTATCGGCAGTCGCGGAGGGCCAACTCACTGACTAGTTGTCAGTTGTTGGCCGCATCGGCGACCCAGAGGTGCTGCGCCGCGTACGCTCTGAAGGGCCGCCAGGACTCGGCTCGAGCAAGTAGCTCTTTGGGCGTTGGGCGCGCGCCGGTGGCGTCCGCCATGGCGCGCAAGAGCCCAACATCGGCGGCGGGGAACGCGTCGCGGTCGCCAATGGCGCGCATCGCAATGTATTGCGCCGTCCACTCGCCGATACCGCGCAGGCCGCGCAAGCGCTCTGCGCTGCTGCCAGGTTCGAAGACCGTAGGATCGTCGAGGGCCGCGCGAGCGACGGCGCGTATCGCCTCACCTCGGGCGCGAGGCATGCCCAAAGCCGCGATGTCTTGGTCGACGAGCGCCGCCGGCCCTGGAAAAGTGTGTGTGTGCACGCCCGTGGCCGCGATGCGCGTCCCATAGCGGTCGACGAGCCTCCCAGCGAGCTTTGCCGCCTGGACCACGGTGATCTGTTGCCCGAGCACGGCGCGCACCGCGAGCTCGAATCCGTCCCAGGCCATTGGAATACGCAGCCCCGGCCGCGACGCAACCAGCGACGCGATCCGTGCGTCACGCGCGAAGTGTAGCGTCAGGGTCTTCGGCTCTAGGTCGACGTCGAACATACGTCGAACGCGTGGCAGCGCCACATCGACGGGTCCACTCACCAGCAACGCGTCACGTTCCGGTGTCGGCGCGACCGACAACACACTCGGTTCTCCGCCAAGGACAATGGTGCGCCGGTAGGCATCCGCTGTAACGCACTCGACGCCCGCAATGGCGCGCAAGCGAAAGAACGCGATGATGGTCTCCCAGTCGTAGGGCGGACGCACCGCGACGAGCGTCGCGTTCAAGAAAGCCTACGAGCGGCGGGGCGCAAGCGGCAGCAACGAGCGCAACACGTCGTCGACGACCGGAAGCATCCGCACGTCTTGCGGTACCATCTGGCTCGGCACAAGAGCCGGGAGCGGGAGCGGCCTGTCGCCCGCGAAAGCTTCGCGCACGGCGCTTGGCATTTCATCGGCGAGGAACGTTTCGGGGAACCGCTTGGCAATGTCGGCACGCACGAAAGCGAGACGCGCGGCGGCAAACCCCGCGTGCGAGTCGCCCGCCCAGGGCCCTGTCGCCTTCACGAGCCACGCGCTCACGGCGTCATGCGCGCTGCGCATCGGATCGTCGCTGCCGTCGAAACGGCGAGCAAGCGCGACGCTGGCATCGACGTCGAACCCAAAGGACCGGAAAAATGCAACCAACCGACTCATGGGCTCCACAAGTAACTCCAGGTCTCGGTGAGACTCTTCTCGCCGCTCCGCAAGTACGCGCGCATCTCGACCGGCTCGTCATTGGCGGGCTTGAACTCGAAGAAGGCACGCCACCCACCGGTCACTTCGTTGCGCTGGGCGATGGGGCGAATCACCTGTCCGCTCGATACGCTGATGACTGGCTCAGCGCTGGCTACGGCGCCATCATCCGCTTTCGCGGCACTGGGGAGAAAGTCGAGAACGAAGCGACGGTTGCCGGGCTCACTGCCCGCGGCGATACGTGTCGCAACGGTATGCTGTCCAGACTGCCAGTCGGGCGGACCATCCCCCCACCACAGTCGATAGGACAGAGGCATGGGCTCGCCTGGCCCGGGGACGCGGTCGGGGGTCCAGAAGGCCACGATGTTGTCGTGATATTCTTCGGTCGCTGGGATCTCGACCAGCTGCACTTGGCCGCGCCCCCATTTCTGCAGGGGCTCCACCCAGACGCTCGGGCGCTTTTCGTACCGCGACTCGAGGTCTTCGTAGCTCGTGAAGGCACGGTCCCGCTGCAGGAGGCCGAAACCGCGGGGGTCTTCCACGGTGAAGGCGGACACGCGCAGGCGTTGCGGATTCACCAGCGGGCGCCAAATCTGCTCGCCTTGCCCGGTCCACACGAACAGGCCGTCGGAGTCGTGCACCTCGGGACGGAAGTCGTCGAAGCCCGCGTGATCGTTTTCACCGAAGAGATACATACTCGTGAGCGGCGCAACGCCGATCTTCTCGACGTTACGACGCGCATAAAGTGTAGCAGTCACTTCCATTGCCGTCGCGTTGCCGGGGCGAACCACGAACCTATACGCACCCACGTAGCTGCGGCTGTCCAGAAGCGCATGGATGACGATTTCTTTGGCCTGCGGGCCGGGCTTTTCGATCCAAAACTCGCGGAACGATGGGAACTCCTCGCCCGAAGGAAGCGCCGTATCGAGCGCAAGGCCACGGGCGGAAAGTCCATACAACTGGCCTTTGCCGAGGGCACGGAAATAGCTCGCGCCCAGAAAAACGACGAGCTCGTCCATGTACTCTGGCTTGTTGAGCCGAAAGTGGATGCGAAACCCGGCAAAGCCGAGGTCGCGCGGTAGGTCGCCCAGAGTGTTGTGGCCGTAGTCGAACATTGACGTCGAGAAGTCGACGTTCTGGGTGCGCCCGCCCGAGACGACATGTACGAAGATGGGCTCTTTGTAGAAGAAGCCCATATGGAAGAACTGCAGCTGGAACGGCAGACCTTCTTTCTTCCAGACCGCCTGCTCATGGCGGAATCGAATGTCGCGGAACTGATCGTAGGTAAGGTTCTGCAGCGAATCCGGAAGCTCGACCCCCGGACTCTCGTAGTCCTTCTGGGCGAGCTGCTTCGCCTGGTTCTTCAACCAATCGAAGCTGAACTGCTTGCCGTTGCCACCAAGAGCCCGCGAACCGGCTTGCACCGGGGTCGCAGCAGCCACACAGGAGGCCAAAACCAAGGGAATGAGACGTAGGGACATGACGAAAGCGTGCCGAAGCAATCCGTAAACCAATCGAGTCTGTTGCGGTGGCTGCGACATGACGAAAAGCGCGTCGCTACGCAAGGGTATTGTTTTCGACAATTTTCGCTCTCTGTTACGCACACTTGGCGGCCGCGGCCGGACAGCCTTGGCACCGGGTCATACGGCCCCCCCCCCGACGGTGGCCAAGCGGGGCGGCGTCGGCTCCTCTAGCGGCGCTTCTCCGCAGCGCGGGCGTGGGCTTCGAGGCCTTCGAGTCGAGCAAGCCTTGCGACATCGTCGATGAGGTGAGCCGGAGCGGCGCTCATGGAAAGCCAGGTCCTCACCCGTAAAAACGTAAGCACCGACAGGCCGCCGGTGAAGCGCGCGCTGCCGCCCGTCGGCAAGACGTGATTTGGACCGACGCCGTAGTCACCGAAGACCTCGGCCGCCGCGCTCCCGACAAACAGGGCCCCGTAGGCATTGAGCTTCTGGCGCAGCGCGTCGATGTCCTTGACCTGCAGCTCGAGGTGCTCCGGAGCGAGGAGATCGGACGCTGCAGCTGCCTCGTCGAAGTCGCGCGCTAGCACGCAGAACCCATTCTTGAGCGCCGCGCTCGCCGTTGCCTTGGTTGGCAAGGTCGACAGCTGCTCGGCGAGCGCAAGGTCGACAGCGTCGGCGAGCATCGTGCTCGTCGTGATGAGCACGGGCAAAGCGTCGTCGTCGTGTTCGGCCTGCGCGAGAAGGTCGGCGGCGATGACGTCGGGCATGGCCGTGTCGTCGGCGATGACGACGAGCTCCGACGGGCCAGCGAGCATGTCGATGGCCACGACGCCGGCGACCAGCTGTTTGGCGGCAGTGACCCAGCGATTGCCTGGGCCGGCGATGACATCGCGGGGCGCCATGAGGCCGGCGCCGTAGGTGAACGCAGCAATGGCCTGGGCCCCCCCCACCGCGAGCAGTGCGTCCGCTTTAGCGACAGCCGCGGCAGCAAGGGTCACGGGAGTCGGTTTCGGCGAAGCGACGATGACGTCGGCGACTCCGGCGACCTTGGCCGTGACAGCAGTCATGAGCACCGATGAAGGCAAAGGAAAACGGCCGCCGGGCGCGTAGCAGCCCGCCGCGCGCATCGGTCGTACCTCGTGACCCGCCCTTCCACCCTCGACCTCGAGCTCCGTGGCGACGAGACTCTTCTTCTGTGCGTCGGCGAAGCGCTGGATGCGCTCGGCGGTCCGCTCGAGCGTCTCCCGATCACCTCTTGGGAGACCAGCGAGGGCGCTCGCCAGGGTCTTGGCATCGATGAGCAGCGGCTCGCCCGGCTTGACGTCGCCCAAGCGCTCGGCGTGTTTGCGGACTGCCGCCTCTCCGCCGGAACGGACGTCAGCGAGAATCGCCGCCGCTCCGTGGCGCGTAGGCTCGTCGATTGGGTCAAAGCGGGTACGGGCGATGTCCGCGAAAGCGATGCGGCGTAGGGTCATTTCTTGTTTCCGGGGCGACGTGTCACCTTCAAGGCGCGCTTGTCGAGAACCCGGGCGACGTCGCCGAGCGAGACGCCCTGACGCGCCATGGCGACGAGGGTGAAATAGAGAAGGTCGGCAGCCTCGTGGGCGACTTCGCTGGGCGTCCGTGCAGCCGAAAGCTCCCCAGCCTCTTCGACGAGCTTGGCCGCGAGAAGATCGGGCTCGTCGAACAGGCGCTTGGTATACGAGCCTGCTGGCGCATCTTTCATACGCTGCGCCACGAGCCGCGCTGTCGCATCGATGCCAGTGGCATCGCCCCAACAGGTCGCCGTCTCGCGATGGCAGAAGCCCGGGGGCGCTTGCTTCACCGTGAAGCGCAGCGCGTCGGCGTCGCAGTCCACATCGACCGCGAGCAGCACTTGGGTCGCACCGGAGCTCTCGCCTTTTACCCACAGGCCGCGCTTGCGCGAATGATAGGCGCCGACGCCGCGCGCAAGCGCGGTCTTCAAGCTCTCTTTGTCGGAGTACGCAAGGCCGAGCGCGACGCCCAGCTCATCGACCACCACAGTCGGCCACAAGCCGTCAGGGCGGTCGGACGTCAAGAGTGCGGCCGTGGCGTCTGCCAGGTCGAAGCGACCGGTGTAGAGAGCCATCCCCACCTGAGCGTCAGCGCCGATGCGATGCAGCTCGGCAACGTCGTTGGGAGTCGTGACCCCACCGGCGATGGTGAGACGCGCGCCACCCGCAGCTCTCACCAGCTCGGCGACTTCGCCCATGTTGGTGCCCTGCATGCGCCCTTCGCGCTCGACGAAGGTGACGAGAAAGCCACCAACGTAGTCACGAAGCTCGAGCATACGTTCGGCGATGCCGCGACCAGTGCCCTGCACCCAGCCATGCGTGACAACCTCGCCGTGTTTGGCGTCGAGCGCCGCGATGACGCGCTCTTTGGGGAGCTCCCGTAAGATCTCGGGCTTCGCCGCGGTGCCGAGCACCACCTTGACCGCACCCGCATCGAGCCAATCAATAGCCGTGCGCACGTCGCGGATCCCCCCCCCAACGCGACAGCGCGCGAGCGGCAACAGCTCGCGAATCAGGGCAGCGTTCGAGCCCGTACCCAGCGCGGCATCGAGGTCGACAACCGCTATCTCGCCGACACGCCCGAACTTCGAGGCGATCGGCCGCGGGTCGCCTGCATCGAGCGCTTTCTTCTCGCCGCCGACGAGCTGAACGGTCGAGCCACCTTGCAAGTCAATCGAAGGAACAATCACAAGCGCACCCGCGCGCCGTGCTGGGCGAGATAAGCCTTCACCGCACCAACCGTCAGATCGCCGTCATGGAAGATACTTGCCGCCAGGACATCGGTGGCACCGGCGCGCAGAGCGTCGAGCAAATGTTCGGCGTGCGCCGCGCCGCCCGAGGCGATGACTGGCACCGATACCGCGGAGCTCACGGCCGTCAAGAGCTCGAGGTCGTACCCTGAGCGCGTGCCGTCGCGATCGAAGCTCGTGAGCAACACCTCGCCGGCGCCGCGCTCGACAGACTCACGGACCCAGGCGATGACATCGAGGCCCGTACGGTTCTTGCCACTATGGGTCACGACCTCCCAGGCTGCTCCCTTACGAGCGGCGTCGATGGCGATGACCGCACACTGTCTGCCAAAGCGGTTAGCGATTGCCTCGATGATCGAAGGGTCTCTGACGGCGGCGCTGTTGACGCTGACCTTGTCGGCGCCCGCGTCGAGCAAGACACCCGCCTGCTCGGCCGAACCGACGCCGCCACCCACGGTGAGCGGAATCGCAAGCTCACGCCGCACTGCGCGGACCGTTGCGAGCGCAGCGTTGCGGCCCTCGGTCGTCGCCGAGATGTCGAGGACGACGATCTCGTCGGCGCCTTGCCGTTCGTACGCCGCAGCGAGCTCCGCTGGCGATCCCGCGTCACGCAGGCCTTCGAAGCGAACGCCTTTGACGACGCGCCCGTCTTTGCAATCGAGACAGGGGATAATTCGGGTCTTGAGCATCAACCGCTCTCCTCGACCCAGCGGGCCAGGAGCCGCGCTCCCCACTCTCCCGACAGCTCGGGATGGAACTGGCAGGCGAGGACATTGCCGCGCTCCATGGCGGCGACGAATGACCCACCGTGCTCGGCGGTAGCCGCAGTCCATCCGTTCGCCGCGCGCGGCAAACGATACGAGTTCGCGAAATACGCAACGCCACTACGCAGGAAACGGGCATGCGGCGGAGCGTCGACGTCGTTCCAGCCAAGCTGGGGTACGCGCAAGCCAGGTCCACCGAAGCGCTCGACTAGCGCGTCGACCACGCAAAGTCCCCGCGCGCCGGGTGACTCGGTGCTTTCCCTGCAGAGGAGCTGCATGCCGACGCAGATCGCGAGGAGCGAGCGACCTTCGCGGGCGCGCTCGGCGAGCGCAGCAGCGAGGCCTCGCTCGACGAGCTCGGCCATCGAAGCACCGAAAGCGCCGACCCCTGGCAGAACCACACGATCCGCATCGGCGACGCGTCGTGGATCTTGCGTGAGCTCGATGCCGAGGCCCTGCCGTTCGAAGGCGGCGCGCACAGACGCAAGATTCGCCGTGCCGGTGCGCACGATGACGATGGTCCGGCTCACAGAACGCCTTTGGTGCTCGGCACTTGGGTCGAGCCGTCGTGGGCGACGGCGTGACGCAAGGCCAACGCCGTGGCCTTGAAGGCGGCTTCGACCTTGTGGTGATCGTTTTCACCCTTGAGCACGTCGACGTGCAGCGCCGCGCGCATAGCGGTGCCAAGCGACGTAAGCACGTGCGTGAGTGACTCGCAGGAGATGTCGCCAATGCTATCGCGGCGCAGGCCGAGCGCGACGTGCGGCGAGGGCCTCCCTGCGAGGTCGACCACCGCGCGAGCAAGTGCCTCATCGAGCGGAGCGTGCGCGTCTCCGAAACGGAAGATACCGCGGCGCTCACCGAGTGCCTTGTCGATGGCGGCGCCCAGCGCCAACGCACAGTCCTCGGCCGTGTGGTGATCGTCGACCTCGAGATCGCCCTTGCACGTGAGCGTCAAATCGAACCGCGCATGTTTCGCAAGCGCCGCGAACATGTGGTCGAGAAAGCCGATCCCCGTCTGGATGTCCGACTTGCCCTCGCCGTCCAGGTTGACGCTACAGCGGACGTCGGTCTCGGCGGTTTTACGAGTGACCTCGGCGTGTCTCATAGGTGGAGCTCCGCGAAGGCTTCGCCGAGGGCGCCCTCCAGACGACGGTAGGTGGGGTCATCCGCGGGCATGACCATGCGCCGGGCCTGGGCCAAGTGCGGGTCGTTCGGGAAAGCGCGCAACCCGATGCCACGCTTGGCGAGCGCTTCTGAGAGCCGTGGAACTTTGGGGCCGGTGAGCAGTACGAAGTTCGCCTGCGAGACAGGGACGGTGATGCCGTGCTTGGCGAGGAAGAGACTCATGCGTTTCACCTCGTCGCGTGCCTTGGCGACGTACGCGCGCATCTCGGCTTCTCCACCCCTTAGGCGCTCGAGCGCGAGTGCAAGCGACGGGCGCGCAACCGAATACGGGCCACCAGCAACACGCATGGCGGCGATGACGCTCGGGGGACCAACCGCGTAGCCGACGCGCGCCCCCGGGATCCCCCACGCCTTCGAGAAGGTCCGCGTCATCACGACGTTGTCGTGCTTGGCGAGGTCTTTGGTGGGGTCGACCGCCGCAAACTCGATGTAGGCGAGGTCAGCGACGACGAGCACTTCGGGCCGATGCCGGGCCAGCTCGACGAGCACCTCGTGATCGACCGCGACCCCCGTGGGGTTGTTCGGCGTCGCCACGGCGGCGATTCCGCGCATGCCTTGCGTTGCTTCGAGCAAGGCAGCGAGCTCGAGCTTGTCGTCGTACCAGGGAACCTCGCGAAGCGCGCTACCCGCGAGCTTCGCGTAGTGACGGATCATCTCGAAGGTCGGCGCGGTCGTCACGGCGGCCCGCGCTGACGACAAATAGGCGCGGCAAATGCGATCGAGCGCTTCGTCCGCTCCAGCGGTCACGAGAACGCGGTCTTTCGGAAGGTCCAAGCGCTGCGCGAGAGCGGCTTCGAGCTCGGTTGCCTTGGGATAACTCGCAGCCTCGCCCACCGGCAGCGGCAGCGGTCGTTCGGTGCCGTCCAAGCGCAAATCGATGCCGGCCACCGGCTGGGGTGACGCATAGGCCGTGAGTGCCGCGACCTCCGGCACCGGCGTAATCACGGGACGATCTGTCCGAGGCTCGACACGACGATGTCGGTGCCTCCGTTGGCTTTGATGGTGGGAATGAGCTTGGGAAGGTCCTCACGTGGAACCGCGGCTTTCACGGCGTAGCCCCGCGATGCGTGAAGCGGCGAAACCGTAGGCTCGCGCATGCACGGCAAGATGGCGACCAGGCGCTCGAGGTCTTGAGGCGAGACGTTGACTTCGAGCATGACGCGACGCCGCGCTTCGAGCACCGAGCGCAACAACATGACGAGGCGGTCGATCGCATCACGCTTCTCGCGATTCTCGAGGGCGTGCGGGTTGGCATATAGCCGTGTCGACGACCGCATGACGTCGCCCACGATCTCGAGACCATTGGCTACGAGCGTCGCGCCCGTCGCTGTGTTGTCGATGATGCAGTCGGCGTCTTCGGGTGGAAAAACTTCGGTCGCCCCGTAAGAGCGCACGAAGCGCGCCGAGATGCCGGCTTTGGCAATCCAGTCCTGCGCCAAGCGCTGGTACTCAGACGCGACCACGAGTGTGCGTTTGGGAAGCTTGCCATCCTCGAGGAGGGCGCTCGGCGCCGCGGCCACGAGACGCACGGGATCGAGACCGGTGTCGACGAGGTCGACGACGTGGGCGTTGAGCTCGGCAACCCAGTCGGCGCCCGCGAAGCCAACATCCCGCGAGCCGGCCTCGAGCATCTCGACGATGTTCTGCGGCTTCAAGACCTTCACTTCGAAGCCCGCAAGATTGATGCTCGGGCGATAGCCGCGACTGCCCGTGCGAAGCTGGACTCCAGCGTCAGCGAGTAACTTGAGGACGCCATCTTGCATGCGGCCCTTAGGTAGGCCGAGCTTGACGGTAGTGCTGGTGCTCAAAGGCGCTCCGTTTGACCGGAAGGCTAGCACGGAGCCAACCCAAGCGGCCAGAGCCACGGGTGATTCGACCCATGGGCTCGTAGACGAGGCGGCGCACTCGTCACTACGCGCTCAGCGGCGGTACTGCAACCCTTCCCAGGTCAAGGTGGTGCCGCCGAAGCTGCCCTCGTAGTCGATGCCATCGGCCTCGGCCGTGATGGTGCCACCACGGCACGTATATGAGCCGACCAACGTCTGCTGGAACGTGCTCCAGTAAAAGTCACCGTCGTCGAAGAAAATGTCCCAGCTCCCGTACAGGTCGGTGCACTGGTAGTTCATCGCGGCGTCGAACTGGCAGCGCTGGTCGATGAACTGGTCTTCGACGGTGCTGAACGTCTCGCCCTCGAGCCCGCTGCAGGTCGGCGCGCTGTTGCCAGCATTGTTGTTGTTCTGGTTCGGGCCGCCGGGGACCTGCAGGTCCGCGCCGCAGGCCGCAAGCCCAACAAACGCCACCACGATCGCCTTTTGCATGGGGTGGATATGCTTACGGAGCTCGCGAGTTGGCAAGATCTCATCGCTTGCGGGCACGGCAACGGCTAAGGTGCGTCCGCGATGTTCTATGTGGTGTCCGCACTGGCGTACACGGTGGCGGCTCTTTGGGTGAGCCGGCCACTGGTCGCGCACGTGAGCTCGGCCATCCCGATGGGGACGACGCCGAAGAGCGCGCCAGTCGACTTCCTCACCGGCGACCCGCACCAGCTGCTGTTCTACTGCTGGCTCTTCGTGAAGAACCTTCGAGAAGGCCGCTTCCCCTTCGCCAACGACCTCGAGTTCGCGGGTACCAACCCTGGCGGCATTCACCTCATGGGCGCTTGGGGGTTTCCAATGCAGCCGCTATGGGGGCTTGGCGTGGCGACAGGTTTGTCCGCTGAAGCGGCCTACAACGTCCTGTTCCTAGCGAGCTTCCCCGTCACGGGGGTGACCATGGCCTTTTGCGCGAGGCGCCTAGGCGCATCGAAGGCGGCAGCTTTCGTGGCTGGTCTGGCCTACGCCTTTTGTGTGTTTCGCGTCGTGCAAGCAACCTGCGGGCACGCCAACGGCTTTCTCGTCGGAACGTTTCCCCTGGTGTGGCTCTCGTTGTGGTCGTGGCTAGGCGAAAAGCGCTTCTTGCGACGCACCTGGACGGCCACTGGCCTCGGCGCCTTGCTACTGTTTCTCGCGTGCGGTGAGTGGCACCTCTTCTACTACACGACTCTGCTCGTGGGCGTGTTCGTCGCAACCGTTCTAGTCCGCCATCGCGGTGAAGGATGGCGCGCAACGGCGTATCGCATTGCGAGCCTCGTGCCGTCGGGTTTCCTCGCGTTGTGCGGACTGGTCTGGGTGCGCTGGGTCCAGCGGTTCGGCCTCGACCTATCGCCCGTGAAAGCAGGTCGCTCCGCCCACGAGGCTGAGGCTCTCACGCCGCTACCCTTCGATTTTTTCGTCCCGTGGGTCCGCTTCACGCGTCAGGTCGTGTTCAGTCACGAGCTCGAGCGCCGCTCGCACTACGTTGGCTTGTCCGTCTTGGTACTCATCGGCCTCGCGCTCCATCGGCGTAGGCGCACGGACGTCACCGTTCTCGACGGTCAGGCGCGCGTACTCGGCTGGACATTGCTCATCACGCTCTTCTTGATGTTCAGCCCCGTCCTGCCGCCTCTGTACGCCCTCCTCAAGGTGCTCGTACCGTATTGGGGCTTCGTGCGGGTCAAGGGTCGTCTGTCGTTCGTGCTCGTATTCGCGTTGGCAATGCTCGCCGCGTGGGCCATCGACAGGCTCCGTACCACCGCAAAGCCGAGGCTCGCCGCCATCGCGGTCGCCGCCGCGCTCCTCGACTTCGTGGTGGTGTCGCCGCAAACCCTCTTGTCTCGGGGTCCCACGGCGCACCTCACCATCCCTGGCGCCGGCCCCTTGCTCTACTTGCCCTACGGCGCGCCGAATGACGCGGTTGGCTCGGCGGCACATCGCTACATCATGGCGACGGGGAGGCCGTTCGTGAACGGCTACGAGCCGGTGGGGCCGCAGGCCGCCTTCGATGCGCACACCGCGCTCGCGGAGCTCAACGATGGCGTCGTAAACGAAACGGTACGAGCCGCGCTCGATTACTACGGCGTCACCCATGTGGTTCACGACCGCGACGTCGCGTATGGCAAGCGGCGGTTGCGGCTTGGCACCGAGGGTCGCGACAAACTCATCGCCAGCGGTTACTTCGAGCTCGTCAGCGAAGACGCCGAGGTAAGCGTACTTGCGTACCGCTCCCTGCGTTGAACCCTCCCCGGTGTCTCCGTGGGCCGCTGGTCGTCACCCCAAGGCCTGAAGAACGTCCGCGACAAGATCGTCAGTTCCTTCGATGCCAACCGATAAGCGCACGAGCCCATCTCCAATCCCGGCGCGGGCCCGCGCCTCTGGCGAGAGGTTTGCGTGCGACGACTGCGCGGGAATCGAGACGAGCGAGTCGACGCCGCCCAAGCTTGGCGCATCGATGGGAAGCTTCAAGCGCTTGACGAAGCGATTCGCGGCATCGCGTCCGCCGCGGAGATCGAAGCTCACCATCCCCCCGAAGCCGCCGGTGAGAGCGCGCACCGCCGCAGCATGGGACGCATGCGTGGCGAGGCCGGGATAGTAGACGCGCTCGACCGCCGCGTGCCCGGTGAGGCACTTCGCGACTGCCATCGCGTTGGTCGACTGCGCGCGTACCCGCAGTGCGAGGGTCTTCATGCCCCGCTGCAGCAGGAAACACGCATGCGGATCGAGCGATCCCCCCAAGTGATCGAGCTTGTGCTTCACCCTCTCGACGAGGTCACGCCCGCCGATGACGGCCCCTGCGACGAGGTCACTGTGCCCGTTCATGTATTTGGTGCACGAGTGCAGCGAGAGGTCGAACCCTTGCGCCACCGGTTGATAGAGCACCGGACTCGCGAAGGTGTTGTCGATGACCGACACGAGCCGGTGCTCTCTTGCGAACTTGACCACCGCGGGGAGGTCGGGGACCGCGAGGAGGGGGTTTGCGATGGTCTCGACGTAGACGACCTTGGTGTTCGGCTTTCTCTTCGCCTCCCAGCTCGCCACGTCGCTAGCATCCACAAGGTCGTATGTGATGCCGAGCTGTGGCAGGTCTTTCGTGACGAAATCGTATGTTCCGCCATAAAGGACATTCTGCGCGATGATGTGGTCGCCGGCCTTGAGCAGCGCGAATAGGGTCGTCGTGATCGCCGCCATGCCGCTCGCGGTGACCAGCGCCGAAACCGCACCCTCGAGGGCGGCGAGCTTCTCGTGCAGGACGACCTGACTCGGTGTGTTGTTGAGCCTGAGGTAGCGAAGGTCGTGGTATCCCTTGGCCTCGTCATGAACGTAGGTCGCGCTCTGAAAGATCGGCGTGACCACCGCGCCTTCCACCCGTCGCTCACCCGCGTGGACCACCATCGTCTCGATCTGCATGGGGCAAGGCATAGGCGGGCGATGGCCCCGCCGCAACCCCGTCTCACGGTAACCGCGCGTACCGGGTGCCTCGAAAGCCTAATCCATAGGCCAACGAGGCTCGTTACACTTGATCTACGCTAAATTTAGGTCCAAGAAATGTTGTCCGTCCAAAAGGAACCATTGATGACAACGAGTTTGAGCTCCGGCCTGCGTGACTTCCTCGAAATCCCCTATGACAAGCTCGAGGAAAAGAACCTCGCGACCAAGCAGGCGCGCCTGGACCACCAGCCGGCCGACAAGCTGCGCGAGGTCGCGGTCAAGGCGCTCAGCGATGAGCGGGGCATCAAGGCCGTCACGGTCTGCTTCACCGACCTCGAGGGTCGCCTGCAGATGCTCGACTACGACAAGAAATTCCTGCTCAAGAGCGAGGACAATCTCACCTTCGACGGTTCGTCGGTCCGCGGCTTCTCCGCGCAGCACGAGTCCGACCTCCGCCTGCAAATCGACTGGGGCTCGCTGTACTGGCTGCCGGCAGACATCTTCGGCCCCGGTAAAGTTCTCGTCTTCTCGCAGGTCATGGGACGCGACGGAGCGCCGTACGCGTCCGATATGCGCAGCATGCTCAAGTCGTACTGTGAGCAGCTTTGGCAGAAGGAGAAGATGGTCTGCCACGTCGCGCCGGAGATCGAAGGCTTTCTCTTCAAAGGCCGGGACGCCGAGCGCCGCTACAACGAAACCGGCAAGTTCGAGTACGTCTCGACTGGCGGTTACTATCATTCGCTACCAGGCGATGCCCTCCGCAACTTCATCGACGCCGCCGCGGAGGTGCAGCGCGCCATGGGCTTCGGCAACGAGAAAGATCACCCCGAGGTCGCTCCCTCGCAGTTCGAGATGAACTTCTCGTACAGTGAAGCGCTGATCACGGCAGACCAGGTCCAACTCTACAAGCTGCTTTGCCGCCAGGTCGCTCAGAAGCTCGACATGACGGCGTCGTTCCTCCCCAAGCCGGTGACCGGGGTAAACGGCAACGGCATGCACACCAACATGTCGTTCTCGCGTGACAAGGTGAACCTCTACTGGGACGCCAAAGGCCAGGACGGCCTTTCGAAGACCGGTTGGACCGCGATCGACCGCATTCTGGCGTCGGCCGACGACATCTGTCTCATCTTGAACTCGTCCGTTAATGCGTACCGCCGCTTGGACCCGCACTACGAGGCACCGAACCAGATCAAGGCGTCGCCAAACAACCGCGGCGCCATGGTTCGCATCCCGACGGGTAACGAGCGTTCCGCGCGCATCGAGGTTCGCAGCGTCGCTCCCGACGCGAATCCGTATATGGTGTTCTACACCTTGATTCGTACCGCGCTCGAGGGTGCCGACGCTCCAGCCGACGAGTCGAAGCGTAGCCGCACGCGCTTCTTGCCCGACAACATCTACGACGCCATCCGCTTGTTCAAGTCGAGCAAATTCGTGGCCGAAGTGCTGGGCGAAACCGTGCAGACGAAATTCGCCGAGCTCAAACAGTCGCAGGCGGACCGCTGCCCGAAAGCCCTGGGCTCCCTCATCAAGGTCCCCGAGATTCAGTTCCACCACGAGGTAACCAACCAGTACCTCTGGAATCAGTTCTAGGCGCTCGAACCCTTTTCGCCGGCTTGACCTGACCCGCGGACGTGCGGAGCAGGTCAGGCCGCGCGCGAGCGGCGGCACGCGATCGAAGCAGCGCCGACTGCGTGGCTAGACGCCTCCGGCAGGCCAAAGCCAGGCTGCACCGATGACACCCGCAGAGTCGCCGAGCTCGTTCTTGACGATTGGGGTCGCGAAGGTGTCGTTGAAGATGGCGCGCGCGACCGCTTCGGGTGCGTCGCGGGTCAGGCGCGGGATGGACGACAGCCCGCCGCCGAGCACGATGACGTCGGGGTCGAGGATGTTCACCACGTACGAAAGGGCCCTCCCGAAGCGGGCCACGTAACGCTGCATGGCGGCGACAGCGGCTGGCTCACCCGTCTGAGCACGCGCGACGACCTCGGGCCCAGCGATACCCTGCCCGTAGTCGCGAGCGAGACCTGGCCCCGAGAGGAGAGTCTCGACACAGCCGCGCTTTCCGCAATAACAAGCAGGGCCGTCGGATTCGAGCACGTTGTGCCCCCACTCGCCGGCCACGTGGTTCGGCCCATCGTGGACGTTGCGGTCGATGACGATACCGCCACCCACTCCGGTGCCGAGAATGATACCGAAGACGACGCGGTGACCGCGACCCGCGCCGCTCACGGCCTCGGCGAGCGCAAAGCAGTTGGCGTCGTTCTGGATACGAACGTCCTGCGTCAGGGTTGCCTGCAGATCTTGCTGCAAGGGCATGCCGTTGAGTGCCGTGGTGTTCGAGTTCTTGAGCATACCCGTCTTCACGGAGATGGAGCCCGGCGTGCCAATGCCGATGCTACAGGGGCGTCCGGCGCGCTTCTTCAGATCGACGATGAGGCCAACGATTGTGCCCAGGATGGCCTCGTATCCTTCGCTCGCGGGCGTCGGACGCCGCTCGCGGTGGACGATGGTCCCGTCGGGGGCCAGCAAGACACCCTCGGTCTTGGTGCCGCCGAGGTCTATCCCTATGCGCATGTTCTTGTTCCCCGCGCCTCGAACGCGCTATCGCCTTGGCCCATGCATGCCCTTCTTGCTCTAGCCTTAACTCTGACTGCCGCACCAGCCACGCCAGCCAAGAAGCCGTTCAGCGCACACGACCTCGTTCGCCTCGAGCGCGTCGCCAAGCCCAGCCTGTCGGCCGATGGAAAACGCGTCGTCTATGAGCTGCGCGAGACCGATTGGGATGCGAACAAAGGCGTCCACTCCGTTTGGGTCCTCGACGTCGGCACCAAGGAGACACGGCGTCTCACGGCGCCTGGCGTCGAGAGCGCACAGCCGCGCCTGTCCCGGGATGGAAGCGCCGTCTATTTCCTGTCGCCACGCGATGGCAAACAGCAGGTATGGAAGCTCGATCTCGCAGGTGGCGAACCGCAAGCAATCACCGCGCTGCCTCTTGATGTCACCGCCTTTGCGGTGGCCCCAGGCAGCGGACGCATCGTCGTCGCGATGGATGTTTTCGCGGACTGCCCGACCCTTGCGTGCAGCAAGCAGAGGTTCGACGCGCGCGCGGCGAAGAAAAACAGCGGTCAGCTCTACGACCAGCTTTTCGTACGCCACTGGGACGCGTGGAAAGACGGCACGCGCAGCCAAGCGTTCCTGGTCACCCCTGGCGCCACCAGCGAGCCGGTGCGTCTATCGCGCGACATCGACGGGGACGTCCCCACCAAGCCCTTCGGTGACGACGAGGAGTGGTCCTTTTCGCCAGACGGCAAGACCTTCTTCTTCACAGCGCGCATCGCCGGCCGCACGGAGCCGTGGAGCACGAACCTCGATGTCTACCGTGTCGCGCTCGACGGCACGCCGAGGCCGGTGAACTTGAGTCACGGGAACCTCGCGACCGATACCGGGCCTGTCGTCTCGCCCGATGGCAAACATGTAGCCTGGCGCGCCATGAAGCGTTCGGGTTTCGAAGCCGACCGTTACGGGATCATGGTCCAAGCGATCACGGGAGGCACGGCGCGTGAGCTCGCCGGTGGTTGGGATCGGTCGGCGGACGCCCTCGCCTGGTCACCCGACGGCAAGACGCTGTATGCCATCGCGGACGACGTCGGGCAGCGTCGCCTGTTCGCGATCGAAGCCGTCAACGGAGGCGTCAAGGCGTTGACCGACAAAGGCCATGTCGCCAGCATGGCGGTTGGTCAGGACGCCATTGTCGTGGCCATGGACGACCTGCGCTCGCCGGCCCAGCTCTTCCGGGTCCCACTGCCACAAGGAGCGCGCGAGCAGCTGACGCATCACAACGCCGAGCGTATGGATCAGCTGGCGCTCGGCGATGTCGAGCAGTTCAGCTTCGAAGGCTGGAACGGCGAGATGGTGTACGGGCACATCGTCAAGCCGGCGGGCTTCGTCGCCGGTCAAACCTACCCCGCCGTGCTGCTCATCCACGGTGGCCCCCAGGGAAGCTTTGGCAATCACTGGCACTACCGCTGGAATCCCCAGACCTACGCCGGCGCCGGGTTCGTTGCTGTCGCCATCGATTTCCACGGCTCGACTGGCTACGGCCAGGCCTTCACCGACTCCATCAGCCGCGACTGGGGCGGTAAGCCCCTCGAGGACTTGCAGAAGGGCTGGGCCCACTCCGTCAAAACGTACAAGTTCATCGACGCAGCGCGCGCTTGCGCGGCTGGCGCCTCGTACGGTGGCTTCATGGTCAATTGGATCGCCGGCAAGTGGCAGGACCCATGGAAGTGCCTGGTGAACCACGACGGGATCTTCGACGCTCGTTCGATGGCGTACACGACCGAAGAGCAGTGGTTCGAGGAGTGGGAGTTTGGCGGCAAGTACCACGAGCACCCCGAAGGCTACGAGCAGTGGAATCCGGTCCACCACGTTGGCAAGTGGAAGACGCCGATGCTGGTCATCCACGGCGGCAACGATCATCGCGTCCCACTCGAGCAAGGCCTCGGCGCCTTCACGGCCCTGCAGAGCCGCGGCATCCCTTCGCAGTTTCTCTATTTTCCCAACGAGAACCACTGGGTCTTGAAGCCACAGAACAGCGCCCAGTGGCACGAGACGGTCGAGGCCTGGCTGAAGCGGTGGACCAAAAAGTAGAGCCCTACTTCTTCGATGGGGTGAGCCACTTACTCATGTCGGCCGACCTGACGAGGCCGGCCTGTTGAAAGACCTTTGCACCGTCGCGAAAGACGACGAAGTTCGGTATCCCCTGCACGCCGTAGCGGGCAGCAAGCTCGGGGTAACGATCGGTGTCGACCTTCAGTACGAGCGCCGCGCCGGCCTTTTCACGAGCGACCTTCTGGACCTCAGGCGCCGCCATTTTGCAGGGGCCGCACCAGTTCGCCCAGAAGTCGACGAGCACTGGAACCTTCGCTTCGGCGACCAGCTCATCGAACGCACCTGCGTCGACATCGATGGGCGAATCGACCGGCGGTAGGGACGCCTTGCAGCTGCCGCACTTCCCCTTCACGGCCAGGAACTTGGCGGGGACGCGGTTCTGGGCCCCGCATGCTCGGCACGTACGCAACATGGTGGCTCTCCTGGGTTGTGATTAGAATCGCGACGTCTGGGGCATCAGTCAACTCATTCGCGATTGCCCGACGGGGGTGTTCCCCAGGTCGTATTCACTCCTACATGGCGCACTGGTCCTACCAGTCGAGGATGAGCGAAGCGATCCGAGACAGTCGGTCGTTCAACGGCATCGCTGGATCGAACCAAGCCGCGACCGAGCCATCGCGATTGAAGCGTACGTTGTTCGCCTCCGTCTCTTGATCGATACGCAAGCTGCGGCTGAGGCTCTGCCCACTCTCGCGCATGTGCATGTAGTCGAGCGCAGACGCAGCACGGACATCAGGCGATAACTCGCTTCTGGGCACACCAGGGGCACGCTGTTGCACGACGACGAAGGGGTTGTCGCGCGACACCCAGGCGCGCGGTACAGGAAAGCCAGCGTCGCGCAGCATGTTGATCTGCCGAACCGTTTCGCGCGCGAGCTCGGCGCGCTCTGCGTCTGTCAGGCGCACATGCGTTGGCCCACCCTCGGTACGATTGCGGGGGTGGATGCGCAACTCGGCTTGAATCTCTTTGACGACCATGGCGCCGTCGCGCGACAGCCAGGCATTCGAAAACTGCCCGCTCCCCAAGTACTCGCCTCGGGCCGGCGTCATTCCTTCGGCCACTGGGAGCGGCGTTGCGTCCAGAGCTCGCCGTGCAGCGCCCCAGCGCCAGTTCGCGTCACGCAGCTGAGCTCGTGCGCTTGGGGAGACCTCGACTTCGCGACTCACCCACCCTGCAGGCGGCGTCTCGCCGCGACGTGTCTCACGCTCGCGTACAGCCGCGACGTCGACCTCGAGCGTCTGGCCACCAGGGATGCGGACGCGGGCGCGACCGTTCTGCACCGCTTCGACGACGCCATCAATGCGGTCGTAGCCGAAACGCAACGACAGCCTGTCTCCAGTGACCGTCGGCCGCGGAGCTGTCGCGGAAGCGCTGGGGGTGATCGCCCGCGCTGCGTGGTGGAGCACGACGCCGGTGATGGCTCCGCGATAGAAATCGGAGAGCTGCTGGTTCCAGTCAACCGCCCCCGTCGAGACATAGCTGCGGATGCTATTCACTCCGACGCCGACGCCAGCACCGAGCGTCGAGAGCGCGACACCCGTTGCGACCGTCGCTACACCGCGTCGCAGGGCACTATTGTTGCCGCCAATCATCCGCGATAGCGGTGTTGCGATGACCCCCGCCCGCGAAAGAAGACCCATGGTCGCTAGGTCGATCGGATACTGCGCGGCGTCAAAGCGGCGGTCGAGCCCTTGACTGATACCGGTCATGGCGAGCGAGGTTCCGACGAGGCCGGTACCAGTGACGACCCTGCCAGTCGCACCGAGGGCCTGCACACCGGCCATGCCCAGGCGTCCAACGCGCATCGCGGGATTGAGCGCGGCGAGCACCGTCAGCGGTGTTCCTACGACTGCGCCTGATGTTTCGCGCCACCAACGCTCCGACTCCTCACGGCTCTCGCGCGCCGCCAGCGCGCCCTCACCGCGACCAGCCAGCGCTCGGACCCGCGCCAGCGTTTCCGGGTCGAGATGGGCAAGGTTGCCGCTTCGATCGGCGAGCCGAATCTGCTCCACGAGCTCGGCGGTCGAGGCGAGGGGTCGAATCGCGAAGCGGCGCTCGCGTCCGTCACTTCCTTCGACCACGACCCCCCCGACCACGGCCCCTCGAGCGCGCAACTGCTCCACGGTCTCGCCAGCGCGCACCTCTTCGAGGCGCGAGCCGATCCCCGTGAGGTTCATGAGGGCCTGGCGCATCTGCGATGCGTTCGGTGGCAAAGCGCGCTGGCCGGGGCCACCCGCCGAGCCGGTGAACAGCGCGTAAGCAGTGTTGAACTGCGCGCGCAACACGGCGCCGTCAACGTCGCTGTCCGGAACCGTGGCGACATGCGCCGCGCCCTCGGCAACGCTCCGCGAAACACTCATGTTGGCGAGCTCGAGCGCGGCATCGCTCGGGCCAACGAGCGAGCCAACCGAGCGCCCCAAGAGATCGATATCTTCAGAGCGTAGCGCCGTCGATTGCGCTGCACCGGGGCGACGCATCATGAGAGGCTCTATGGTCGCGTCAGCAACCATGGCGCGTGTTTCGGCTGACCAATCGTGATTCCCTTCCCGCAGCCTCCTGAGCGCCTCCTCATGCATGTCGCCAGGGGTGACTTCGTTCCAGCTGCTGCGCCCGAAGCGGGCGGGCAGAACACTTCCGCCGGCGATGTCGCGCTGCACCGTCCACAGGGCGGTATTGAGCCGCAGAGAAGCGTGCATCGCATCATCGGTGCGAATCCGACCCGAGCCAACGTCACCCAGGTTGAAGTCTGTAACGGGCTGCGCGAGCAGGGCGTCGAGCACTTGCATGCTGTCGCGACGATAAGCAGCCAGGAAGCGCGCGCCACGAGCGACGGCAGCAGCGTCGACAGGGTGACGCACCCCGAGCCGCTCGATATCCGTGATTGCCGTATCAAAGAGCCCAGCGGTGCCGCGCGCCGCAAGACCGCTATCACGGGCCCGATGGAGCGCGGCACGCGCAGCAACCAGGGCCTGAGGTACGTCGGCGTACGCCGGCTGGCGACCAGCGGAGGCGTGCAGCGCGGTCTCGAGGCGCAGACGTACGGTATCGAGCTCAGCGGCGAGCCCGGGATTGTTGGCCCGTAGGGCCTCGGCGCGGGCCTGCGTCAGAAGCCGACTCGCTGCTCGCAAGGAATCGAGAGCGCGCGTACGGTATTGCGGATTCGTTGCGAGGACCTGTTCGGGGTCAGTAACCGCTCCCGGTCCCGGGGCGCGACCGCGCGCAGGGTCACCAACGGGAGAATCAAGGGCCGGGGTAGGTGCCGTGCGCCCATCGACCAAGGCAGGGTTGGCCGGCGCGCGCTCGTCAACCACAGCGCGCACTGGCGATACAGCGCGTCCTGCGATGTCACGCATGGCGCTCGCGAGCTCGCCACGCGCGAAGTTGTTACTCACGAAAGCGGCAAGGCGCTCGAAGCCAGCGGCATCGCGCTGACGAAGGCGCATGAGCTGGTCGCGCAGCTCGCGACGGCTTTGTTCGTCACGCACCGTCGCGGTGATCTGCGACTCGACAGCCCGCAGGAAAGCGCCCTCGTGGCTGACTGGCCGCGTCGCATCTCCGGCGGCGTTACCGAGCAGCGTGACGAGGCTCGCGACCGGAGCCGGAGCCGGAGCCGGCGGCGCCGTTGCTCGATGTGGCTCGCCGAGCCGGACTGCTTCAGCCATAGACTCCCAAAGATTACCCGGTCTTACATAAGTCTGCATAGCCGGAACGTGCCGCTCCAGCCGCTGTCAGGTTGGCACCAGACCGGCGCAATTCCTGGTGGGACATTCGACCACACCAGGGGGGGTCCCTTCGGTAGATTAGGTCTGGGAAAGGTCTTCTACTGCAGTAGCAGGCGCCTGCCACCCCACCAGGCCCGCTCGTAGTAGGCCGAACCCAGAGCGTCGATGACCACCCCACGGCTCGAGCTTGCGTGGGCGAATTCGCCACTGCCGACGTAGACGCCGACGTGGGTGACGGTGCCGCGGTCGAGGGTGTCGAAAAAGACGAGGTCGCCCACTGCGAGCCGGGCCTTGTCGACGCCAGTTCCAAGCGAAAACTGCGCACGGCTGTTGCGCGGCAGCTCGATAGCCGTGGTCTCGTCGTAGAGGGCGCGCGAAAAAGCCGAGCAGTCGATACCGCGGCGATCGGTGCCTCCGAAGCGATACGGAGTGCCGAGCCAAGTTGCCGTTGCTTTGCGAAGAGTACCTGCGAAGTCCGCTCCAGCGTGCACCAGCTCGTCACCCGCGATAGGAGGCGGCGTCTTGTCGCGCTTGGGTGCTTGCGAGGTGTGCTCCGGCCGATGCGGCGGCGGTTGCGTGGGCACCCGCGGTGCCTGCGCCTCGGGCCTCAGCGGCCGCGCACGCGCGGTCTGTCCCAGCTCCTTGGCGAGCGCGAGGTAGCGCTCGTAATACGTACCCTGCCGCACACGCCCGACGTTTGCGTACCCGCGGGCGAGCTCACGGGCGAGCGCCACCAGCTCCTCGCGCACCGTGCTGGTCTGCTCGCGCGACTCGAGCTCCACCCCCTGCCACAGGCGCTCGACCAAAAAAGGACGCATGAGCTCACGGGTCTTCTCGAGTGATGCGGTCACACGTCCAACATCCGCTTTGGCGATCGCGCCACGCCCCAACATCTCTTCCCACCAGAAGACGATCTCTGGCGCGATCTCGGAGTCGAAGTAGCGCGGGAAATTGAAGGCGAGCTCGCGCGGCTGAGCCTTGGGCGCGCGCCCCTGCAGCTTCATGAGCTGGTAGTTGATGGCGATCGGCGGCGGCACCCACCGGTACGTGTCGTGGTAGGCGTCATAGGCCGCGCGCGCAGCCTTGACCGGCTCGACGCCAAAGAAAATGCTGGCCGCTACAACGGACTTGGCGACGGTGACGCCCTCGTCACTCCCATCCTTGATTGCCTTGCCGCCGAAGACTTGGCGCAGCGCCTTGTCCCACTTTTGCTTGTCGTCGCTTGCGACATCGGTGCGCGACGCGACGTATTGCAAAAGCGTGAGCTTGCGCCCCTCCTCGGAGGTGACATCGGTTCTGGGGGCTGTGAGGGTGGCGGCGAGGAGAAACGCCGTGAGGTGAGACATGCGCGTAGTTTACCATCGCCACGACGATCGCATTTGATCGCGTTCGGTGCAGGCGCCAGCCTAATTCGATGGCGGAGGCGCACCGCGCTCCTTAGGATCGCACGAATAGGAGCACCGCATGCTGGATGAGCTTCCGGATGTCACGCGTTGGGCGCCGACCATCCATCGGTACGAAGCGAACGGCAGTGGCGACACGGAGGTCGTCATCGACGACGCGCCGCGCTGTTACTTCGCGGTGGACTTTGGCGCCGTCGAGATGCTGGTCAGCCGTGCCACCTACGATGACCTCCCGCGGCTTGCCCGCCTGCATGGGCGGACCCTCGTCGACGAGCGACGCAATGGCGTGACCTGGCGGAGGGCAAAGATTAGCGGCCGTTAGCAACCCTGGGACGCGCCCTTCGATACTTCGAAGGCTCAAAAACCGGTCGTCCAAACGACCAACGGAAAGCACGTCCCATGCAACCTCTTCGTCCTCAAGACGTCCGCGCTGTGGCCCCTCTCACAGCCTCCGTTGGCAACGGCCCCACGCTGGCGGGCTCGCGCGAGCCTCTCGCAATCGCCCCTTCTGCGCGCACGCCCGACCGCCTGGCTCGCATCGAACAGGCCACGAAGGTGACCGACGGCGCTTTCGCCGTTCTGAAGGCGGCGCTGCGCCCCGGCATGACGGAAAAGGAGGCTGCGGCCATCATCGAAAATCACTTCAAGGCCAACGGCATGGGACTGTCGTTCCCGACCATCTCGGTCTTCGGTCAGGGCACGACCGATATTCACGGCGTCCCCTCCGAACGCCGGCTGCAAGCGAACGACATCGTCATGGTCGACATCGGCGCCCGCTTCGAAGGTGAGGACGGCCCCTGGTGCAGCGATGTGACGCGGACGTTCTTCGTCGGGCAGCCGACAGCGCGCCAGCAGGAAGTATGGAACCTCGTCCACGAAGCCCAAAAGCTCGGGCTCGCCAAGGTTCGCCCCGGCGCGACCGCAGGTGAGGTCGACAAGGCGTCACGCGACTTTTTAAAGAGCAAGGGCTTTAGCATCCCGCACGCGGTCGGCCATGGAGTCGGCCGCAAGGTTCACGAGCCACCGACCATCCAGCAGGGGAGCTTCACCAAGCTCAAGGTCGGGGACGTCATCACGGTGGAGCCGGGCGTTTACCTGTCGCGGGATGGCTTCGGCGTGCGCGTCGAAGATATCCTTGTGGTCACCGAAGACGGATACCGCATGTTGTCGCGGGCGCCTTACTGAGAGCCTCCATGACCTCACCCATCCCCCCGGCCGAGCGCATCACGAGCCGCGTCGTTCAGGCGACGCCACCCACGACCGACGCACACGCGGGGCACCCGACCGCTCACCACGCGTCCGAGACCGACGTGGTGGTCCCGACCGCACCGACGCGCGAGCTACGCCCACCGATCCCAGCGCCCGTGCAACTGCGGCCCGCAGCTCCCCACGGCGTCACGCACGGTCATCACGGTCATCACGGTCATCACGGGGGCCATGTTCACGGCCCGGCGCACGGTCAACCGCCGGCAATGCCCTTTGAGGAAGGCCCGGCCCCCCCGGTCGAGCCCACCCGGACCATCGACCTCGCAAGCGGCGCCCGCATGCAACTCGATATGCACCGCGTGCGCCGCCAAGTGGCCGGGCAGGAGATCTCGGGCATCGCGTATGGCGGATCGATCCCCGGTCCAGTGCTGCGCGTGCCGCAGGGCGCAAGCGTCGACATCCTCATGCGCAACCGCACCGATGCCGAGACCACTCTGCACCCGCACGGTCTTCGCCTCGACTGGCGCTTCGACGGTGTCCCGGGGCTCGGTCAGGACCCCGTCCCCCCGGGCGGCGAATTCAACTACCGCCTGACGTTCCCCGACGCCGGCGTCTATTGGTACCACCCGCATATTCGCGACTGGGCGGTGCGCGACCAGGGGGCCTACGGCGTCTTCGTCGTGCAGCCCACTGACCCCGACTACTACAGTCCAGCGAACCGCGAAGAGGTGCTCGCGCTCGACGACATCGCGCTGCAAGACCCGTCGGCCCGCGACGGCGGTCGCTCCCCAGCGACCCACGTTTGGGGCGGTATGCACGGCGACACCATGCTGGTGAATGGCCGCACCGACTACTCGCTCGATGTACGCCGTGGCGAAGTGGTCCGTTTTCACGTCCTCAACGCGGCGGACACGCGGGTCTTCAACCTCGCGATCCCGGGAGCGCGCATCAAGGTCGTGGGCTCCGACATCGGCAAAAACGAGCGAGAAGAATACGCAGACAGCGTCATGATCTCGCCCGCCGAGCGCTACACCATCGAGGTGCTCTTCGACACCCCGGGTGAGCACCAGATTGTCAGTCGCACACCCGCCGGCGCTACGCGGGTGTTGGGGCGCGTCAACGTCGCAGCCGAGCCGGTCGCGCAGAGTCATCGCGAGTCATTCGAGCGATTACGCGAGAACGCCGACGTACGCGCCGACATCGAGCCCTTTCGCCGCCACTTCGACCGGCCCGTCGATCATCGCCTCGGCGTCGAGCTGGAGATGAACGGCAGGCGCCAAGGCCCACGAGAGCCGCCACCGCGCACGCCTGGCGAGCAACCCGCAGGTCGTCCGCTATGGCAGCGCACCGAGAGTATCATGTGGGAAGAGCTCGCGCCGCCAGTGAACCAGCGCTCGACCGTCGACAACACGGTGTGGCGTCTCGTCGACCTCGACACCGGAGCCGCCAACGAAGACATCCGCTGGCGTTTCGATGAAGGCGACGTGAGGAAGATTGAGCTGCGCGGCGGGCCGATGCAGCACCCCATTCACTTCCATGGCCAGCGCTTCCTCGTGTTGTCTGTGAATGGCGAGCGCAACCCGAACTTGCAGTGGAAAGACACCGTCATGGTGCCGTCGGGGCAGACGGTCGAGATCCTGGTCGACAACTCGAACCCGGGCCGCTGGATGTTCCATTGCCACATCGGCCGCCACTCCACCGATCACCCGAACCACAGGATGACTGGCTACTTCGACGTTCGTTCGCGAGCCGAAGCCGAAGCCGAAGCCGCAAGGTAGGTGGCGATCGCGGTCATGTCCTCGAGCGACGATGACGACGCAATGTACGCGTCGGGTCGCACCAAGAGAGCCAATCCGTCATACGGAGTGCTCTTCGCGTCGGGTACCTGAACAACCTTGACGAATGCCGGCGGCGCGAAGCTGGGCTCCGCATCGCCGAACACGAGCAGCGTGAAGAATCGGTAGTCGAGCGCCGAGTAGACGCGACCAGCTTCGAGCGCGAAATCGAACAAGCGGCGACCATGCAATGGGTGTTCGCCATAGCAGACACCCATGCCCGTAATGTTGCCGGCGCGACGCTCGACGATTTTGACGTAGTCTTCGGCGTGCGTCCCGCTCGCCGAGAACTTGGTCGAGCGGGTGAGCTCACCGGAGGTTGCGACGACGCTCATGGCGACCGGCTTTCGCTCCTCCTCATAGGTGCGCGCGAGAGCGACGGGCGCGCCGTGACTTTCGACCATGTCGAGTTTCCACATCAGATTGAACGCGTCCGCGAGGCCGGTGTTCAAGCCTTGGCCCCCGTTGACGGAGTGGATGTGGCACGCGTCACCGGCCAGAAAAACGCGGTCGTGCACCGCGTAGCGCTCAGCGACCGACTCCTTCACCGAGAAGTGGGAGAACCACTTCACTTCGTCGAATCGCAAGGCGTGCGGTCGCATCGCGCGGTTGATCTTGGCCACCACCTCCTCGAACGAAAACTCCTTGCTGTCCATTCTGACGTAAAAGCGGTCGATGTCGCCCTCACGAGGGATCCAGGCGACGTCGGAGGTGTCCGCCTGAAAGACGATGATCTCGGGCACTTTCACGAAGTCGGTCGCGATGACGCCGTCGACGACCGCCCAGACGATTTGCGGGCGCGTTACCTCGAAGCCGACGCCAAGGAGCTCTCGAACGAACGAACGCGAGCCGTCGGCACCAATGACGAATTTGCTCTTCACGGTCTCGCCTGTCGACAGGGTCGTAAAACAACCCGTGTCCGTCACAGCGATGTCGCTCACGCGGGTGTTGCGACGCACCCCCGCGTCCATCGCGCGAAGCTTTGCATCGAGGAGCTGTTCGACGAAAGCTTGCCCGAGCATGAGGAAGTGCTTGTGGAAACAGCCCTCAAGCGCGTCCCACCAGGTTGACTGTCGCGACACGAACTTGCCGTCTGCCCAGACAGAGCTCGTGTTGCACGGCTTGCCTAGGGGATACAGCGCGTCGAAGAGCCCTACGACCTCGAGCAACTGCAGAGTACGTGCATTGAGGGCGTCAGCGCGGCCCACCTGCAGCGGCGACGATGACTTGTCGACGACGAGTGTGCGCATCCCACGGAGGCGACCGAGGAAGGCGCACATGAGGCCCACGGGGCCCGCGCCCACGATCACCACGTCTGTCTCGAGCGAGCTCATCCGTAGGCCACGAGATGGGGGTTGTCGAGCGGCGGGTCGCCAAGCACGTGGACACGACGGAGGTGACGCGGCGCGCCGGTTGCAAACGCCTCCCGGCCATGCAGCAATGTATAGTTGTCCGCGATGACGACGTCGCCAGTCCGCCATGCGTGGGCATAGAAGCTCTCCGGCGCGTAAAGTGCGTCGCGCAGGGAGCGGTGAAAAGCGGCGACATCGGCGGCGGCGATGCCCTCGAAAGCGAGAGCTGGATGGTTGACGAAACTTTCATCCCCCTGCGTAGGGGGCTCGTTATATCGGATTACATTGTAATCACGCGCGGGATGTTTGGTGACGACCGGTGCGACGGTCTTGCTGTCGTAGTAGGCCATCTTGCGCTGATAGACCCCGGTCACACGCTCCCAGAGCGCTCGAGCGGAGCGTGGAGCGCGTTCGAGTGCGCTCGCGGTGTTTGAGAAGGTGGTTCGACCACCCTGGTGACCGGCGGGCGCGCTTACGCAATGGAAGATCTGAAACTCCGGAACGTGTTTGCGATACATGCCGTCCCAGTGCAGCGGCACGTAGTTGTTGTCGAAGATGTGGTCAACTGGCTGCGCCTGCTCGACGAGCTCGAGCACTTTGCCGAACGGCCAAACGCTCACCTCACCCCACCGCTCACAATAATCCGCGAACGAAACAGCGTCGTCGAAGGCGAAGAAATCGCGCAAGACGAGCAAGTGATGTTCCCTTACGAGAGCTCGCAGCTCTTCGATGTGCAATTCACGTATGTCCGCTACATCGGACGGTACAACCAGGGCGCCGAAGTGACTGACGCTCGAGACGTTCATGAGGCAGTCCTTTCGAGCACGTAGTGACTGGGGCGGCCATTCGAGAACACGAGCGTTGCTCCAGCTCTCTCCACATCTTGGCGCTTACGCAACACGAACGCGCCACCAACGTCGACGGCAACACCGTGCCACGGGGTGAGCCAACCGTCGGTGGTCTCCATGAGGTGGATGCCGAGCTTGCGGCTACCGCACACCTGCGGATGAATCGACAAACGAACGGCGTCGGGAAAACACTCCGTGAGCAGACTGTCCCATGCCTTGCTACGCCGCACGACCTCGTAAGCCCGACGTCTGCAATCCTTCTGGAGCGACGTCTTGCTCGTGGTCATGTCGGGCCGCGAGGCGTCTTCGAGGAGAAAACGGGTGATGCCGCAATACATGCGCTGGGGCTCCCCCCCTTCGCGGACACGGGCCTTTAGCGACTCGAGCGGCTCGCCGTGGTTTTCCATCAGGCGCGTCCGCATGCCGTCGAACGTGCAGTCCGCGAAGACGTCGTCGAGGTTGAAAGTTGAAAGCGATTTCGTCCCGAGCTCGTCGATGAGCGACGAAAGGTCGCGCTGATAGGTCGTGATGTCGCACTCGTCGATACCCACGACGTCACTGAAGACACGGCCATCCGAGCACAGCACGATCCGCGCGCCGGGAGCGTAGACGGACGCGACGCGCCGGCAGAGCCCGTCGAGAAAAGCCAGAGACTGACGCTCCGCCATGTCAGCCCGAGGACTCAACACCTTCGCCGGATTCGGCGACTTCCCGGGGAACGCAGGTAGGATGAACACGACAGGCGCGCCCCGTTCGACCGAGTCGATGACGCGACGCAGGTGCGGAGCCAGGCAGTTTGCACATCCCCCGGGTGAGCAGGGCGCGCTCTCTTGCGCGAGGCGGCGGTGCGGCAAGAACAGCCCCAGGATCTCGTGCGCCACCAATGAAGAGCATCGGGCGGGCGCTGCGAGCGGCGAGGTGGTGAAGAGGTCGGCGTACATGGGCAGCTCCGGTGGTGAGCCGTCCCAGGACTACGCAGCGATCACGATAAAGTATAATGATTAGGAGCAATCTCTGCGATAGACAGATTTTATACTTGTGCTTACCGTAGCCGCTGCACGTGCATGTGGTTGTCGTGGTTCGGGAAAGACCGCACGAGTCCTTCGCGCACCAGCACGGGATCGTTGAACAGGATCTGTGCCTCGGGGCGAATCGCCTTGATGTTCTGGATGAGCTTGCGCGTCGCGGCACGATCGTAAGCAGGACTCCGCCAGGTCGCATTGACGCTATCGCGGTCGGGCTCGGCCGTCGCACGGCCGTCGTTGAACGCAAGTTCGAGATCGAAGATCTTGCCGTCTTGGTGCGAGGAATGGTCGGGGATGCGGCCGCCGCCCCGCTTCGAGATGTCGCCGACACGCATGACCATGCCGGTGGCCGCGCGGTAGCGGCTCGCGATCCTCTTGAGCGACTCGATGGTCCGCGCCGTGCCATAGCGATAGGGCTTGTACGACAGATAGTCGGAGGCCCCGCGCGGTAGCTCGACATCGATGCGCACGTTGTCGAACGACGCCAGCGAGCGCGACCAGGTTGGTCCACCGCTGCCCGCGACCGCTGCCGGAGGCACCTCGGCAATCTCGGCGCCAAGGAGCTGCTTCTCCTCGCGAGTGAGTCGCCCTTCGTGTTCGTCCCCTGGAGTGGGGAGGACGGGGGGCTCGATGCGCTGATAGACATCGGCTGCGATCTCGCCGCGCCCGTCATGCGACTCGGGGTCGCGCAGCCCCTCGAGCACGCTCCGCGCGTAGGGCACGCGGTCGTCGCGCTTGGCGCGGATCTCGGCGGCGAGCGCGTCAATGGCCCGCCAGTAGAGACCTTCGGTCGCCGGGTTCGACTTCAGCGCCTGCAGCTGCTCGCGAGTTCGCGGCAGACGCGTCCGATGAGGTTGCTCGGGAAGGGATGCGGGGGCGGCGGGCGCGGCCTGCTGGGCAGGAACGGCCGAGAGGAGACGCCGTGGACGCTCCATGCGATCGGCCACCTGGGGCGTCGCCTCGCAAGCGCGCACACCGGTGCCGGTAAGGTTCTGGACGAAGCCAGACACACCCACGGAGGTCCGTGGAGCGACGACGGGATCACACGCTGTCATAGATGTGGAGGTGGAGCGCTCCGAAACGAGCGACCCGCCTCGACATCGGCAGCGCGTCGAAGATGTTGCTGAAACCGGGCTACCGGGGGCGCACGTCGTGCGGACGGGTCCTCTCTGAGCAACCCATCGCGAGGCACCCCCGCATGACCGGGAGAAGGAAGCGGGCGACGAGGCTCGAACTCGCGACCCCAAGCTTGGGAAGCTTGTGCTCTACCAACTGAGCTACACCCGCAAACCGACCCTTGGACTAGCCCGTCGGCGGTGGCGTGGCAAGACCCCTACTCTAGCCTTTCGACGGCTGGGGTCGAGGGCGAAACGCGCCTGCGACGGTCTTGCCCGCCTTGGCAATGGGCCACAACACGATGCCCACGGCGTACGCTACCAAGCGCATCACCGGGTGCATCACCTTCACGATTGGTCCCAAGATGGTCCGCACCAGTGGGAAGCGCTCGTAAGCAAGGCATGTCGCGACGATCGCGACGATACCTGCGAACTTGCCAGCCGGTCCCAGGTGAAACTCGAACTCCATCTCGCTGATGAGCAAGATGCCAACGAAACCGACGAGCAAGAACGCGGTCTCCTCGAGAATGGGGAACCGCGCAATCATGCGCATGGCGAAGCCGGCGACGAAGCGGAGCGTGAGGATACCGATACCGACTCCGAGGTAGACCACCCATAGCTTCGGCGTCATGGCGACCGCCGCGACCACGTTGTCAACGCTCAAGCTGGCGTCGAGGATGAGGATACCGCTCACGACCGAGAAAAAGGTTCGCTCGACCTGTGGCTGCACGGGCGTGCCGGTCATGTCGCTCGCCACGTCCGCATCTTCTTCGGCTTCTTCCTCGGCAGTGATCTCCTTGCACATCAGGTAGATGAGGTAGGCCGCTCCGGCGAGCTTGAGCCAACGGTTGTGCAGAATGTACGCCGCAAAGAGCAGACAAAGGCAGCGGAAGCCGTAGGCGCCTGCCATGCCCCAAGTGAGCGCGCGTGGGCGTTGATGCTCGGGAAGGCGTCGCGCCAGCGCCGCGATTGCAAGTGAGTTGTCGACCGACAGCAAACCCTCGATGAGGATGAGCGACAGCACGACGGGAATATTCTGGATGACGTCAGCAGCCGTGAAGGGCATGGGCGCGCGTCATAGCCGTTGGGGGGGCGCTCCACAACTGGCGGCGCCTACGATTCCTGTCGGGGGCAGGTGGTAGCGCCGAGCGGAGATGTTCTCTCTCCCCGCGCCCCACGACATCCGCTATTTCATCGAAGTCGCCGAAGCCCTGAACCTGTCGCGCGCGGCCGACAAGCTAGGTGTCCGCCAGCCGACCCTCAGTCTTGCTATGAAGCGTCTCGAAGACGCGGTGGCGGTACGACTCCTCGTCCGCAGCAAGACGGGCGTGCAGCTCACGCGCGCGGGGCGTCGATTTCTCTCGCGGTCGCGGCAGCTCCTCGACGAGTGGAACGAGCTGCGCGCGTTGACCCAGCGCGAGGAGACCGAGGTCGCCGGCCGCTACACTCTGGGACTACATCCGTCAGTCGCTCTCGGCACGCTACCGCTTGTCATGCCGCGCCTCCTGCAAACGTTCCAAGGCCTCGAAGTGCACCTCGTCCACGACAGCTCGCGTGAGATCACCGAGCTCGTCATCAACTTTCAGGTCGACTTCGGCCTGGTAGTGAATCCGCGACCACACCCCGACCTGACGATCACCCACCTCTACGACGACGAGTTTACGCTCTGGGGTGCCCGCGTCCCGTCGACCCTGCAGAACCTCGACGACGAGCGCTGCGTGCTCATCTGCGACCCCGACCTCTCGCAGAGCCAGCAGGTCATGCGAGCACTCGCCAAGCGCAAGGTTTCGTTTCGGAGGACCGTCCGCAGCACGAACCTCGAGGTCATCGCACAGCTCACCGCGGCCGGCACAGGCGTCGGCCTACTGCCGCGGCGTGTGGCGCAGCGCAGTGGCGGCTTGAAGATGCTCTCGCGTGGCTTGCCGACGGTCCTCGACCGTCACTGCTTGGTGTATCGAACCGACGCGCAGCGCTCGGCCGCGAGCCGAATGCTCGCAAAGTCCATCAAGGCACAGCTCATGCCGGCGACGTGAGCCATCGCTTGCCACGCCGCCCGGCGATGTCCACGGCATCGAAAAATTACGCGCCGCCATGGCGGCAGCCGCCGATACACGCGAGCAACCACCATGCTCGAACCAACCACGCGCATCGGTTCGGGCAGGGGCTCTGCTCCGGCGTCCGAACCCGTTTCTTCACCCGGGGTCCGTTTAGCTCAAGCCTTCGAGCCGGACCTCATGCAGTCCGTTCGCCCGAGCCTCGAGGTCGACATTCGCCAAGCAGTGACGCTAGCGAACAACGAGGCGCGCTACCGCCAGGCACTTTCGGTCTACGAAGCAGCCTACGCGCGCTTCGAGGCTGAAAAGGCCCGGCCTTACTGGGCCCGCGTCGTCGAGCTCGCGGCTGGACGTAGGGGACGCTCCGTCGCGAGCCTGACTGATTCCGACTTCATGAACGAGCCGCCCCCGGTCTATGGCGGGCCAACCAAACCCAACCCCACGGACTTCGGTCTGCCGGCGCAGCCGCGCGAACCGTCCACTATCGCGGTGGTGCGTGACTTCATCGCCGCCGCTGATCGTCTCGACGTGCGCTACGATTTGCTCCGCGACAATGCAACGGATGCTCAGCGCGCCGCTTTCGAGTCGCGCTTCAAGCGACGCTATGCAGAAGTGGCGCTACGCGCTGGTCTGACGCGCGAGCAGATCATGGGGGTCTATGCCTTCGAGACGGGCGGCCGCGGGACGCACAACATGCAAGCGGGGCTCGACCCGGTAACTGGCCGCGGACGACAGATCTCGACCGCGCTCGGTTATGCGCAGCTGCTCGCCGCCAACTCCAACTCCGTCTTCGCGACGCACGGAGCATTGATCGCAAGCCGCCTCGAAGCCGAGGGCCGGCCCGAGAAAGCCGCGCTGGTGCGCCGGCTGCAACGCGAGGTGCTCGCCATCCACGGCCGGCCTCCAGAGTGGGCGGAAGCGCAGCGTATCGCGCGAACGGACCTGGGACGCGCCTGTCATGCAGCCAACCTCGATATCGACATCGGTCCGCACCTGCAGACCGTCAAGCTCGCCGACACTGCGCAGTCGTATCGCGACCAGGCTCGCGCGAATGGCATGCCGGAAGAGCCGATTCCCGGTGATGTCCTGGAGAGCATGAACCTCGCGGGCATATTCCCGGGCTTCCAGATCGCGCATCCCGCGCTCGCGGAACGGCTTACCGTCAACTTCTTCGAGCGCGACGGCTACGAGGCAAACCCCGTCGCGGCGCGCGGTCGCACCGCCGGTGGTCTTCGCCAAATCATGCGCGACATCATGGGCGGCGCGGCGACGCGATCGAGCGGCTACCAGGAGCTTGCCCGTCATTTTGACGCGCTCGAGTAAGGCGGGTCGCAACGATGAGCTCAGCTGTGTCTATTGCGCCGCCGCGTGCAGCCGAGCTCGCGAGGTCCGAGCAGGCCGAGCTCCCGAGCGTGAGCGCCACAGACGTGTCGCGATCGGGCTTGGCCCCCGAGCGACCGCGTCGCCTCTTCGACGGCGCTTCGTCCCCGCCCCCCACCCTTCGTGCCCTGACACCACCGCGGCGGTCTTCGCCAAGCGAACGCGGCGATCTGCGCGTACTCAGCCTCAATATCCAACTCAACGGCGACAGCGGCCGTCTCCCAGGCATCATCGGCATCATCCGAAACTCGGGCGCCGACCTCGTCGGACTCCAGGAATGTTCGGCGGACACGGCGAACCGGATCGCCCGCGAGCTCGGTTACAACGTCGTCCAGACAGGTGGCGGAACCCCGGTTCTGAGCCCCCACCGCATCGAGCCTCCGCCACCCGGTCGGCGGGGTGTCATCGTGCGGCACCCGAGCGGCGAGGTGCTGTTCATGAACCTGCACCTCGCGCACGCGCCCTATCAGCCCTTCCAGCTGCTGCGCATCCCCTATGCCGACGCCCCGTTTCTGAACACGGAAGCCGAGGCCATCGCGGCGGCCATCGCGACGCGTGGCGGCGACGTCGACGACGCTGTCACCGAGCTGTCGAACCGCGGCGCTCGGCTGCCCACTATCGCGGTCGGCGACTTCAACCAACCATCCCACCTCGACTGGACCGAAGCAGCTGCTCGCATGCGACGCCATCCACTGCGCGTCCGTTGGCCCGAGAGCACCGCCTTCGCACGCGCCGGCTTCAACGATGCCTATCGAACACTTTTTCCTGACGCGATTGCGAAACCAGGCTTCACCTGGACGCCGAAGACCGCCCCGGACGACCCCAAAGACCATCACGACCGTATCGACTTTGTCTACTATCGCGGCTCACTGACACCGACCCGAGCGCGCATCATCGGAGAGAGCGCCGCGACCTCCGACATCGTGGTTCATCCCTATCCGACCGACCACCGCGGCCTGCTCATCGACTTCACGTTGCCGCTAAGTGCGGGAGCGACGGCAGCCATCGGCGGCTGACGCCGCATGCCCTTGCAGATGCCCGCCCGACCTCGGTCTCGCCGATGGTCACTCTTCGCTGTCTGGCGCTTCGCCGGCCGGTAGCGGTAGCGGCTCGTTCTTCAGAATCGAGCGGGCGGTCTCGTCTTGATTGAGCGACGCCACGAGCATGGCGGCAATACGCTCCATGCCGAGATCCGCGACGTCGCGAACGTCAATGTTGTCGTCGCAAACGGTGAGGTCTTCGAGCGTCTCTTGGAGCCGCGCAAGGTGCGCCGTGGCACAGATCGACCAAATCTGCAGGCAGCACGCGTCAGCCCAGTTGTCCTTGGCGAAGTCTTTATACTTCGCGGTGTAGACCACCCGCATTTGCACGGCTTGTTCGGCCTGGTTGGTGAGTGCATAGCCGGCGTCGTTTAGGGCTACTTCGAGAGCGCGGCGCGCGTCGTCTGTGTGACGACTGCCGTCAAGCGGCGCCTCGAGGCTGACGGTGCCGAGATTGACCATGGCCCCACGGCACGAGTCGGGAGCAGGCTGAATGGGGAGCGGGTCGTGATTGACCCATTCGGGACGCTCGCGAAAGCGCACCGACGCGCAGGCGGCCGAGGTGAACGCCAAGAGAGCGAGCGACGAGATGCGAAGACGGCTCATGAGCGGAGGCACTATACCCAGAAGCTTGGCGAAGCGCGACTGGGTAGAGAACAGAAGTGCCTACGGCAGGCAGTCGTTGTCTGGGTTGGAATCGCAGGTTCCGCACGCATCGGTTGTCGCATCGCCGCCAAAGACGCCGCCGCAGTCCTCGATGCAGTCATTCACCGGATCGGCATCGCAGAAGCCGCAAGCATCGAGGATGGCTGGTCCGCCCCACTCCCCAAGGCAGTCAAGCGCACAATCGTCATCGGGATTTGCATTGCAAACACTGCACTGATCGCGGCGCGCCGGCCCACCCCATGCCCCCAAGCAGTCTTGCTCGCAGTCGTTCTCCGGGTCACTGTCGCAAACTCCACACCGGTCGAGGCGAGCCGGGCCGCCAAGCTTGCCGGTGCAGTCCGGTTCGACCAGCAGCACTCCCGCGGCCTCGTCGCCACACGCGCAGAGAGCGACCAGAGCCACGAAGACGACGCGCTGCATCGTCACCATGGTAGCGCACCCGCCGTCACTGCTAGTCGACTATCTCGACCAGGTGAATGTCGAAAACGACATCACCCTTCGGCTGGCCTTCCGGGGGCTTGTCTCCGAAGAACAGCTTCTGCGGGATCCAGAAGCGCGTGGTCTCGCCGACCCGCATGAGCTGGATCCCTTCGACCCAGCCCGGGATGCCGCGTCCGAGGTGAAACGTGGTCGGCCCGTGGTCATTGGTAAACGTGGAGTCGAACATGCGACCGTCGGGGGTCCAGCCGGTGAACTCGATACTGATCATGTCGTCCTTGTCGGGACGGTCTCCGTCGCCAGGGGTGAGCGTCTTGTAGGCGAGCCCCGAGCTCGTGCGTTTGGCGTCGGACGGTGCCGCCGCCACGTCCGGTGGTACGTCGGGCACCATGGGCGTCGAGACGATGGCGAGCAGCTCCACATCGAATGTGAGCGCGCCCTGCGGCGTCCCCTGCCGCCCCCCGTTACCGTAGGCGAGCTCGGCCGGGATCCAGAAACGGCGCTCTTCGCCCACGACCATGAGCGGTACGCCTTCGGTCCAGCCAGCGATGACCTTATCGAGTCCGAACTCGGCCGGCTCGCCGCGGGCCCGCGAGCTATCGAAGACTTGGCCGTCGCTGGTCCAGCCCACGTAGTGGACACGCACCACCGAATGCTTCCTGGGATGGTTCTTTCCGCTCCCGGGGTGCAGCACCAAAGAGGCGAGCCCCGAGGGGGTACGCTCGGCATCAGGCGGCGGCGTCGCCAGAGAGGCGCGGTCCGACGGCTCGGCATAGTCCGCTCTAGCGGGTACCTCTTCGATCACCTTGGGCTTGTCACCAGCCAAGGGCTTGGGCTTTTCATCGGCGCTACAGGCGACCACGAGGGCAGCCACGAAAATCGTCAGCGTGCGTTTCATCGGCGGCGGAATCTAGCCTATCAGGGTCCAGAGAGCATGACCCCCGGCTTCGAAATCCTCGATTGGTGCGTCGTCGGCCTCTACTTTGGGGTCATGGTGGCCGCGGGCGTCTATTTCATGCCGCGCAGCACCTCCGACGCAAAAGATTACTTCCTGGCCGGCGGAGAGCTTCCCCCATGGCTCGCGGCGGTCTCGGTGCTGTCGGCGACCATGTCGGCCGCGACCTTTCTCGGCGGGCCGGACTATGGATACCGCGGCGACTTCACCTACTTGTCGAGCAACATCGGCGCGATGCTGGCCGCCCTCTTCACGGCCCGGGTGCTCATTCCACGCTATTACGCGCTGGGAGTCACGACCGTGTACGAGCTTCTCGCACGCCGGATTGGTACGACGGCGATGCGAGCCGCAGGCGGCATGTTCCTCGTGGGGCGGGTCCTGGCTGGCGGAACGCGGGTGTACCTCGGCGCAATCGCGGTCTCGATGATCATGTTCGGCGCGGTCGGCGGTATGGAGATCGTGGTAGCGGCGCTCGTGCTGGTGGTCTTGAGCTTCGTCTTCACGTTCGTTGGCGGCCTGAAGTCGATCGTATGGAACGACCTGGTGCAGTTCGTCATCTACGTTGGCGCCGCGGTGACCATTCTCGTCTTCCTCTGGTTGCTCATCCCCGCTTCAGCGGGCGAGATCATTGCCACGCTCCGCGAGCCGCCTGGGGGCGGGCCGAGCAAACTTCGTCTACTGGACTTCTCGTTCGACCTCTCCCAGCCATTCACGGTGCCCGCCATCTTCACTGGCGTATTTCTGTTGTGCGTTGGCAATACCGGTCTCGATCAGGACACCACCCAGCGGCTGCTCGCCTGCAAAGATGCGGCGAGCGGCGCCCGTGGCCTCATCATGTCGCAACTCATGGTTATCCCGATCGTCGCAGTGTTCATGGCCATTGGGTCTCTACTCTTTGTCTTCTATGACGGACCAAACGTCGCGAGCACGTTTCAGGGACAGCAAGTGAGCGTCTTCATGCACTTCATCCTTACGCGCGTCCCGCCTGGACTCCGCGGTCTTGCAACCACCGGGGTCATCGCAGCCGCGGTCGCAACGACGAACTCGGCGATGAACGCCATGTCATCGGTGCTGGTCGAGGACTTCTACCGCCCGTGGCGTATCCGCCGTGGCGAACACCGTGAGGAGAAACACTTCGTTACGGCCGGGCGCCTCGGCATGGGCTTGATGGGCTTTGCCATGTTCGTGGTGGCGGTCTTGTCCTACTACTGGCAGCGCTACGCCGAGGTACCCATCCTCGAGCTCGTGCTCGGCGTCATGGCCTTCGCTTACGCTGGCCTACTCGGTGTCTACTTCGCGGCCGTTTTCACGAGGCGAGGCACGGATCGCTCGGTCGTCCTCGCGCTTGGCGGTGGCTTCGTTACCATTCTCGTCTTGCAGAAGTACGTCGCAACCAGCTTGGGCCTGCCAGAAGCGCTCGCCCGCCTCGCCTTCCCTTGGCAGCTTTGTATCGGCACACTTGTCGCGTTCCTCATCTGCGTGGTTGAGAAGCCCATGATCGAGAAGTCGAATGTCTAGCACTGAGACCGTCGACCCGCGTTACGTCGACATCGACGTGTGGCCGACCGTCAAAGCAGTCGAAGCGATGCTCGAGGGACAAGAGTCTTCTATCGCGGCCATCAAGCACGAGGTGCCTCGTATTGCAGCGGCGTGCGAAGCCTCAGCGCAACGGCTTATGCGCGGCGGGCGCCTGGTTTATTGCGGCGCCGGCACCTCAGGCCGTCTTGCGGTTCAGGACGGGGTCGAGCTTGGACCCACCTTCGGGTGGCCCGACGAGCGCACCGCCTACATCATCGCTGGCGGCATGTCGGCGCTGATGAAGAGCGTAGAGGGCGCCGAGGACGATGGCGAGGCGGCACGCCGGGCCATCAATGCGTTGTCTCTCAATGCCGATGATGTGGTCATCGGCGTCGCGGCGAGCGGTCGCACCCCGTTCACGGTCGGCGCTATCAGCCAGGCGCGGGGGTTCGGCGCGCTCACCATTGGCGTCGCCAACAACCGCGATACGCCGCTCGCCGCCGCAGCCGAGCACCCCATCGTCGTGGTCACCGGTAGCGAGGTCATCGCCGGCTCGACGCGCATGAAGGCTGGTACGGCCCAGAAGGCGGTCCTGAACCTGCTGTCGACGGGTACGATGCTGCGCATGGGGAGGGTGTACCGCGGCCTCATGGTCGACATGATCATCTCGAACGCGAAGCTCGAGGCTCGGGCGCGCGACATGGTGACGACCCTCACGAGCTGCGAACCCGCTGTTGCCTCCGATGCGCTGAAGGTAGCGCGCGGTAACATCAAGAAGGCCGTTCTCATTGCCATGGGTGTCGATGTAGCCAACGCGGGCAAGGCTCTCGGGGAGAACGGCGACGACCTACGACGAGCAATCGAGAGCCTGCGATGAACATACAACCCGAAACGACCCGCATGTTCGTCGAGGCGAGCGAGGGTGCTTCGGTGGTGCGTGCTCAACTCGCCGCGAACGCCTCGTTGATGCGCGAGACCGCAAAGCGACTCAAGGGCAGTAAGCCCGCCATCATCTTCACCTGTGCCCGTGGCAGCTCCGATCACGCTGCCACCTTCGCGAAGTATCTCTTCGAAACACGCTTGCGTATTCCGACGGTGTCGCAGGCGCCTTCGATCATCTCGGTCTACGGAGATCCGCCACTCGAGGTGCGCGGCGCCCCATTCATTGTCATATCGCAGTCGGGCCGCAGCCCCGATCTGCTAATGTCCGCGACAGCGGTCAAGGCAGCAGGCGCCTTGGTCATCGCCGTCACCAACAATATCGACAGCCCGCTTGCTGAGCTCGCCGACATCGTACTTCCGGTCCATGCCGGACCAGAAACGAGCGTCGCCGCCACGAAGAGCTATATCGGAACGCTGTGTGCTATTGCACACCTTGTCTCGGAATGGGCTGACGACCACGAGCTGGCCGCCGCACTCACCGGTCTCGACGAAGCGCTCCTCGACGCTTGGAACGCCGACTGGTCGCCTGCTTTGCCGCTGTTTGCGAGCGCGCACAGCATGTACGTGCTCGGGCGCGGTCTGACCTACGCAGTAGCTCAGGAAGCAGCCCTGAAGCTCAAAGAGACATGTGGCCTTCACGGAGAATCGTTCAGTTTGGCTGAAGTCGCCCACGGCCCGATGGCGCTCATCAAGGAGGGTTTCCCTCTCCTGGTTTTGCCGCCCAACGACGAAGCCCGTCTCGGCGCCGAGGCTTTGATCGCGAAGTTCGTCGAGCGTGGGGCTCGCGTCGCAATCGCGGGCGAGGCCGGCATCGGCGCCATCCGGCTTCCGTTGAAGCAGGGGTTGCACCCCGCAGTGGTTCCAATGGCTATGGTCCAAAGCTTCTACCGGATGGTGAATGCTTTAGCGGTCCTCAAGGGATATGATCCGGACAACCCTCCGCACCTCGCGAAGGTGACCCAAACCCGATGACGCGCGTGGCTCTCCTCGGCGCTCGAATTCTATCGGGCGGGGTCTGGTACGACCACCATGCTCTCGTCATGGCGGACGGTCGTGTCCAAGCAATCGTGCCAGCGACGCAAGTACCACACGATGTCGGCCACGAGGCGCTCGATGGGGGCGCGCTCTTGCCGGGTTTCATCGACACACAGGTGAACGGAGGCGGCGGCGTGCTCTTGAACGACGCGCCGACGGTCGAGGGCGTCGGCGCCATCGCTGCGGCGCATCGACGCTTCGGCACCACCGGGTTCTTGCCTACGCTCATCAGCGATGAGCTCGAGAAGGTAGCCCGCGCCATCGCCGCGGTAGACGACGCTATCGCGGCCAAGATACCCGGCGTGCTGGGCATCCATATCGAGGGCCCGTTCTTGAACGCCCAGAAGCGTGGCATCCACGATGCCAGCAAGTTCCGTCGGCTCGATCGCGAAGCGGTCACGCTGCTCTCGTCACTGAAGCATGGCAAGACGCTCGTCACTCTGGCACCCGAGCTCTGCGAAGCAGGCCTCATCGCCGCGCTGGTCGAGCGGGGAGTCGTCGTGGCGGCTGGGCACACGCTCGCAACCTACGAGCAGATGCAAGCCGCTTTCGCGGAGGGCATGCGGGGCGCAACCCACCTCTTCAACGCCATGACCCAGCTCGATAGCCGTGCACCAGGCGTGGTGGGCGCCGCGCTCGAGAGCCATTCGTGCATTTCAGGCATCATCGTCGACGGACACCACGTATCGCCCGCGAGCTTACGTGTCGCATTGAAAGCACGAGGTCCCGGCGGGCTCATGCTCGTCACCGACGCCATGGCCTCGGTCGGCGCGAACATCGAGCGATTCACGCTCTTTGGCCAGACCATCACAGTCGCGAACGGCGCCCTGCGTGGACCGGAGGGTCAGCTCGCTGGCTCTCACCTCGACATGGCCTCGGCCGTGCGCAACGCAACCGCCATGATGGGCATCGATCTCGCGACCGCATCCAGGATGGCGAGCGCAACCCCGGCGCTGTTCCTCGGTCTCGAGGACAGCCACGGAGTGCTCGCCCCTGGGCGCAAAGCCGACCTCGTCCACTTGGATGACGCGCTACAGGTCACGGCGACCTGGGTCGATGGTGTACGCTATAGCAGCATCGCTTGACGCGGCCAGTGACCACGAGACCCGTAGACGTCAGTCCGTGGGCGAAGGCCGCCCCGCCAGCAGCAGGGCGCCATCCAAAGGATCACCCAACGGGGGCGAAACCTTGTCGACGATGCGCGCCCGCAACCACGGTTTCATGCGCGATGACAAGCCGCCCGCCAAGCACAATCGCGTCGCACCGCGCGCGAAGATGGTCTCGATGAAACGCTCGACGTGACCTGCTGCTTCGCTGACGATGGAGCGCGCGATTTCATCACCATTCTCGGCGTAGTCCATGACGAGCGGCGCAAAGGTCGCGTAGTCGGCCGGAGTCGCCTCGTCCATCCAGGCAACCATGCGCGCAGTGACATGGTCGAACTGGCGCGTCACTTCCTGACTTAGCGGCGTCGAGCGGCTGCGACCATCGAGCGCGCGCAACGCATGGCGAATCGCTGACAAGCCCAGCGCGGCCCCACTTCCTTCGTCAGAGATTGGAAATCCATAGCCGCCGATGCTGATGCTGTCTTCACCGAGCTTGATGATGCCCACGCTACCCGTGCCGAGGATGAGGGTCGCGCCGTCGGCACCCATATGAGCACCGAGGTTTGCGATGACGGCGTCGCTGGTGAGCGCGAGACTCGCGAAGGGGAAAGGCAGCGCCCGAAGCTTCGCCTTGGCGCCCATGCGGTTGATGCCGGCGATACCCATGCCAACGTGGACCTTGGCGACGTCGGCCGCAGACAGGCTCGCCATCGTGGTCGCCTGGGTACAGGTTTCGAGGAGTCGCGCGTGCAGCGGCTCGACACCCATGCGTGTGTTTGCCGGACCTGACTGGCCCGTGCCCAGCACCTTACCGGTATCGTCGGTGAGCCGCGCCCGACAGTGACTGCCGCCCGCATCAACGCCCAGATATAGTGCCATTCTTCAACTCCGTTCCCCGGAGTGGTTTTGCGCCAATAGAGTTGGTAGGAGCAAGCGCACGGAGGTTTTGCCATGGGATACGCCCTCGCAGTGCTGCTCCTCTTCGCTCCCGAGTGCCGCGAATTGCACGACGCCCGCCCCCGCTTCAGCGCAAGCGGCGACATCGGCTACGAAAACACCAAGGTCGCCGTCATCGAGTGCGCGGGCGAGCGTTCCCTGGTCTTTTCCCGACGTGAGCACGCCGACGGCGCGTGGAACGAATTGCATCGCGTGAAAGTGACTAGTCCGCTCGCCAATCAGACTTGGTTCTTCGATGGCGCGACCTGTGTGATGAAGGGCGCGAAGGGCGACGCCTTGCTCATGAATCACGCGGTGCTCGCGCACGCCAAAGCGGCGACCGGGGAAGTTTCGACTTTCAAGCCAAGCGAGTCGTGGCATGTCGATCTCGGCAAGAACAAATGGGTCAAAGACGACGTGAAGAAGATGACCTGCTACGGCGACGAGCCATGACCGCTGTGCTCTTCCCTATTGCCCACGGGTCCACTCACTCCCGCTTGGTCGAGCGGCAGAGTTAGAGACGTGTACCTCGCGCTCGCCGTTCTGTTGGCGGCCCCAGCGACGTTCGAGACCTACGTGCTTGCAATCGACTACGATGCGCCGGTGCGCCTGGTCGTCAACGGCGTGCGCGTCGAAGCCGCCACCAAGCGGACAGCCATCGAGCACTACGTGGTCCCGGGCGCAAACCACGTGTTCATCGAACCGCAGAATGCCACGGAGAAAGCTCCCGCGGTGATGGCCCGAGTGATGCTCGTGCTCGGCCGCGACGACTCGCGGAGCTGGGAGACCGACGACGGGCAGGTCATCGCGACTCTCAAACGCGGCGGCGCTGTGTTCACTGTGCCTAGTTCGCTACGCGAACCGCTTTGGCGGCTCGGCGCGACGCTCGACTACGACACCGAAGTCACCTACCGCGCAAAGGTGAAGGAGTTGCACGGCCTCTTGGTGGCCAAGAAAGTCGACGAATTTCTCGCCCAGTTCGCGGAGTCGTACGCCGAAACGGAGCGCCTCTTCCCGATGGTGAAGGGTGAGGCGCTGCGCCGGCGCGACGCGGACGGGCTACGCAGGGCCCTCGCCAAACATGCCGTGTCGCCGCTCCCGGACGAAAAGCTCTTGGTCGTCAACCTCGAGGCGTATCAGCATCTGGCTGTGTGTATGCGAAAAGGCACGCGGGAGACCTTCAAGATTGGCGACAATCCCGTTCTCCTTTCGTTCATCAAGATCGACGGCGCCCTTCGCCCGTACGCCGCCGTACGCCCGTGAGCCTCGTCTCGATCATCGTCACCACGCTCGAGACCGAGAGCACCATCGTGCGCTCGGTCGGTTGGCGCTCGCTCAGACCCACGCCGAGCTCGAGCTCCGTAGACGGCAGGGCGAGACATTTTAGTCAGCCTGCCCGGGGGCCCTAATCATACGGCCTGGCAGCGTTTTTTTAAGGTAGCGATTTTTGTCACCGATCGAGGCGCAACGATCAGTCGCCGCGACCGATAAGCGGGTCGTAACGCACGATGCGAATGTCGGGCGTGTTTTTCAGAACGCTCGGAAGCAGTCCGCGCATTCAGGGACAAGGAGCTATGGATTCGGACATAAGTATCGACGGCGTGCGTGCCCAACGCCGTGCTCAGGTCGACGCGACCAGGCACATGCACGCAACGCTGAACGACGAGTGGCTAGTCGAGATTCAACAATACGACGCCTGGAAGGGCAAAGACCTCCACGCCTCACGGCGCCACGATGCGAACGTCAAGCACGACAATCGCGACGAGGCCCTGGTCAAGGCGCAGCAGCTCGCGAACGACACGCACCAGTGGCACCAAGCCATGGCGAGTGCTCGCAGCCAGGCCGCAACGAGGTCGCAGCAGGTCGCTCGGGCGGACATCGCCCACGCGCAAGCTGGACAGCTCGGGCCGCTCACGGCGCCAGAGCAAGTAGTCCGCAAAGTCGGCGCCATCGAAGCCGAGATGCGCAAAGGTCATATCTTCATCTCCGGCACCGACCCGCATGACGCAGAGGTCGAGCGCTTGGGGATGAGCGACGACAACGTCGAGGGCGCAAGCGAAGTCAAACACGTGTGGCAGGTGTTCATGGAGCACCAGCGCCGTGATCAGAAGCGTCGCAGCTAGCGGCTCGACAGCAACGCATCCCTGATAGACGCGCCGCCATCGCGTATCGATGCGTTCCTCATGACTCGGCTACACGCCTCGAGGTGCCTCGACGCGGTCATGAGACACACTCTGATGAAGTGCCAGCAGATCAATAAATGTTGGCGGGGCTGCACAACCTCGAAGAATTCGTGCCGATAGGAACCCTGACAACATGTCAGCGACCTGGAGGCGGTTTTGAGCAGTCTTGGCAATGTTCTCCCCGTTGGGACCGAAGCGTCACTCGCGTACATCGCCATGAAGACGGGCACGCTCGTTCCTTCGAAGTCGCCGCGTAACCAGTCGGAGCTCGAGACCGCGCTGAGGGGCGCCGAGACGCACCCGAACGCCGGGGCTTTCGAAGACGCTATGGCGGCCGTACGGAGCGCGGTTCAGGCGTACGGAGCCGAGCGCTTCTTGAAGACATTGACACACGTCGAGCAACTAGCCGCTAAAGCGGGCACCAATGCCAGCATCGGCGACATGTTTCTCACTCCGTCGCTCGCTGGCCAAGTTGCCGCGATCGAGCCGCTACCGAGAGCCCGAAGCCCCCTGCTTGCGGATATTCCGACACCTTCGCAGATCGTCAAACATCTCGACCAATACGTATGGGGCCAAGAGCTCGCCAAAAAAGTGGTCGCGAACGCGGTCTATCAGCACCTGAAGCGAGCTGCCGTCATCGATGACTGCAAGAAGCGTGGCGTGCCCGTCCCCGAAGACTTGCTCAAGAAGGTGAACATCCTGCTTGCCGGCCCCACCGGCGTTGGCAAGACGCTCATCGCCCAAACCATCGCGAAGCTCCTCGATGTGCCCTTCGCCATGGTGGACGCAAACTCCTATACGGAGGCCGGATACGTCGGAGAGGACGTCGAGGCCATGCTGCTGAAACTCGTCGAGGCCGCTGGCGGCGATGTCGAGAAGGCGCAGCGCGGCATTCTCTTCATCGACGAGTTCGACAAGAAGCGTAAGCCCGAGGGCGACAGTGTCTCGATCACCCGTGATGTCTCCGGTGCTGGCGTTCAGCAAATGTTGCTCAAGATCGTCGAAGGCGGCGTCTTCAACGTGCCGCCGACGGGAGGCCGCAAGCACCCGGGACAAGACTTCATCAAGTTCGACACGTCGAACGTCTTGTTCATCGGTGGCGGCGCTTTCTCGGGTATCGAGGAGATCTGGAAGCGGCGCATGACCGCGGAAGAAACTGGCAGCAGGCCCTCGATTGGCTTCGGTGGAGAGGTGAAGACGCCGGAGGAGCGCAACAAGGTCGACCTGCGCGCCGCCTACTCGAGCCTCGAGCCGGCCGACCTGGTGAACTACGGCATGATGCGCGAGCTCGTCGGTCGCTTCCCGGCGATCGCGGGTCTTTTGCCCCTCACAGTCGAGGACCTCGCGCACATCATCACGACGCCGCGCGACGCGATCGCCAAGCAGTACAAGGGTTCGTTCGCCGCCGAAGGTGTCGAGCTCGACATCAAGCCGGACGCCATCAAGGAGATCGCACGACGGGGCCTCGCGCGTGGCACGGGCGGCCGCGGTCTGCAGGCGATCTTCGAGCAAATCTTGCGCGACCCGGTGTTTCAGGTACCCGATGACGCCAGCATCAAGCGCGTCGTCGTTGGAGCAAGCTTGAAGCCCCGCTACGTCCGTGAAAAGGCGCAGACGGCCGCCTAGCGATTCGCACCTCCGCACATGCCCACACATGCCACGGCCGTGCAGCTGGCGGAGGGTCGTCGCGTGGGGCACCGTCTTTGGGTGCGGATCATGCGTTGCCTGATCGTGGTGGCGTCAACGCTGCCCGCTGCGTGTGTCTTCGAAGCGGGTGACCCCTGCACGGACGACACATGCCTCGCGAACGAGGCTCCGCTCGCGCGCATCCGCGGCGTTGACGGGGAAGGCAATCTCCGTGTGGGGGCACGCACGCGTGTCCTCATCAGCGCAGCTCCGTCCTCGGACCCGGACCTCGACCCGCTGACCTTTGCCTGGTCCGTGGCGGAAGACTGCTCGGGCAGCGTCGTCGGCGCGACCAACGCGATAGAGCTACAATTGTCGGACCTGACGGCCGAAAGTGACTGCAGTGTCACACTCACCGTCAGCGACGGAACGGCCGAAGGCACGACGTCCGCGCGGTTACTCATCCGCGACGTAGGGGCGCATGTCTCCGCGGCCACACCTTGCGCGGCCGCGTATGATGCGACGAGCGAAGCGGCGCAAGGAACGCCGGAGCTGCCGTTTTGCGACCTGCGCGACGCCTTACGCGCGGCGACAGACTATCAACTTGCGCAAGTGAGCCTAGCCTCGGGCCCGCCTCAGCAAGTGACGACCGACCTGCTCATCGACCGCGGCGTCACCGTGCGCGGTGGGTACGTTCGCAATGACGGGTCGTGGGATGCGCCCGCGGCAGAAAGCCGCAGTGAGCTCGCGCTGGCCGCGAACGCGCGCCTGGCCGTCGCGGCGCCAAGCCTCAGCGATACGGTCGCCATCGAAAATGTCGCCATTTTCAGGTCCGCAGCCTGCACAGCTGAATGCGTCCTCGTGGACGCCGCATCCACAAACCTCGCGCTTACCAGCGTCGACCTCGGCTCGAGCCCGCGGTCAGGCGCGGCGGTCAACGCAGGAGCCGCAGACGCAATCCACTATAGCCTACGTGCGGCAGGCGCTCCCGATAGCGGGCGGGCACTTCTGTCGACCAGCGCGGTGAACATCCGCGGCGCGCTCTCGGGCCTGGCTTCGGTGGGCATCGAGCTTACTGACAATGTGGACGCCATCATCACGGCGACCACCATCAATGAAGAATCGCGTACTGCGACGGGTTTGCGCATGCTGGGCGCGGGAGACGTGCGCATCCAAGTCTCGAGCATCGACGTCAAGAGCGATGCCCGCACCGCCGATGAGGCACGGGCCGAAACGTCGTCTGCGCTCGGCGTCAGCGACGGAAGCTCGAGCGCGCTCGAGCTCGGTGGCTGCCTACCAGGCTTCAGCGCGACCTGTGGCGGCTCCCGGAGCCTCACGCTCGTGGGCACGACGGTCAGCGCCTCACAAGCGCGGCTTGCGGTCGCCGTCGCCGCGCTCGGTACGCGTCGTTTGGTGTTTTCATCGCCTGGCCTAAGCACGCGCTCGACGCTCGTCGCGTCGGGCCGTCAAGCTTACGGCCTGCTCAGCATGGACCTTGGCGACCGCGAAAGCGGTCAGTCTGGGATGGACTGTAACGGTGTGACGCTCGACGTCACCGCGACGGCAAGCCCAGGACTTCCGACTTCCGTCGCAGCAGGGTGGAGTGACGGCTACGAAGAGCCAAACCCCGATGTCACCAGCGCGAATCTGGGTCTCGGCTCGTACGGGGCCGTGATGAACGATGCCCTCATCCGAGTACGGGTGGGCAGCCAGGACGTCAGCGAGGCCGCTGCTGTCGTCTTGCGTGACTCCCACGAGGCCGAGCTCAACAATGTCGTCGCCACCGTGGAAGCGGCGGACGGCGTCCTACCGGTGAACGGCTGGTCGGTCGGCCGCATTGCCGGCATGCGTCTGCTGCGCACCAATGGCGTGACGATGACGGGCGGTACCGTGACCATCGCCAATCTCGCAGCGACGTGGATCGGAGGCGGTCTCATCGATGGCCAGATGAACCTAGCGAACGACGACATCGCGACGGGACTAGGAGGTGCCAACTATGGCTCGAGACTGCTCACGGTCGCCAACACCACGTTCGTGGGTCCCCTTTCGGTGAACAATACGGGGACCGTCCCTGTGCGCGCTTGCATTGGTCTATTCGGCACTGACAGCGCGTCCCTCCAAAACAACACCGTCGACTGTCGACTCGGTACCAGTGAGGACGAGTCGAGCCCGACCATGGCGGGAGTCGTCACACTCCTCACCCGCGATGTCTTGCTCTCCGACTCGGTGATTCGTATCGGCGACGCGGTCCCTGGGTCGGCAGTGCGGCTCATCGGCATTCAGGACGGCTCGCGGCGCAGCTCGACGCTTGGCTCCCTCGGTCTGCGTGCGACACGCAACGTCGTGACGATAGACGCTCCGAGTAGCCTTGCGATCGGCGTGCGACTCTCGGGAAAATACACCGCAGCCGGACAGGACCCCGACAAGGTCACGGTGATCGACAACAACGTCATCAACATCAAGCAAAGCTCCGCAAACGTTGGCGTGCTCGCCTTCACGACCGCGGCGACGCTTGCCTTCAACAACGTACGCGTGGCGAGCTGTACGGCGCCGAGCTGTTCCGGGGCCTTCGCCACCGCGTTCTACTTGATGCACGTCGCGCGGACGGACCCCGTGTTGCTCCTCGCCAACGGCTTCGGTGTCTTTGACCAAAGCTTTGGTAGTGGCGACAGCAGGGCCACTCCATTCGCGGTCGAGCATGCCAACGTCAGCGCCGGACTTGGCTTGAGCGCCATGCGGGACAACGTCTACGGAATCGAGAACCCAAGCAGCCCTGCGGCTCTCTTCGTGCGCTTCGAGCAATCCTCGACCGAGGACCTCGATCTGCCCCAGAACCACGCTGCGATGGACGAGGACTCCATCAACAGCATGGTCGCCGAGACCGCCGAGGGTAACCACGCAGAGGCTCCCCTCATGTGCTCCGACGGAATCCATGGAGACCCGCTCGGGCCACAAGTGGGGCGCGTCTTGCATGTGAGCGGCGCCGACCTTGATGTCTCGGACCTTCGCGACATCGACGGTGAATCCAGGTCTTTCGCAAGCGCGGACGCGGGAGCGGACGTCATTGGCGTCTGCCCCTAGCGCGCCATAGGTTGCCGACCCGCTCGAGTTGGGGCTACATCGACGCATGAGCACTGGTTTCGAGTCGCTCATTCAGGCGACACGCGACGCCATCACGGGCGTCATCGAATTCACCTTCGACGCCTGTCTCATCGACACCGAGAGTCGGGTGCACGAGTTTTTCGCGGCCTTCAAGAACAAACTCGCGAAGTTTCCGGAACCGCGTGACGTCGTCATCTGTCTAGACAATCTGACGGTCGCCGCCGATGTCCGCCCGGTTTACGCAAAGGAGCGCGCAGCGGTGGCGGGTGCATTCTATCGCTATAGCGCACGCTATGCTGGTACCCCGGTCATTCGCATTGCAATGTTGACGAGCGGGATACGCTACCAGGCCGACGCAACGCTCTACGAGACCCGCGAAGAGGCGTTCGCGGCAGTCTTGATGCGGCGCGCTCCGGGCGAGACGTAGCTGATTCAATCGACCATGGCCGCGTGCCAGTCGTGGGGCCTTCACCAAGGGCGAGAAAGTCCCTATGGGTGACGACCGTGACTGGTTGCCTTGTCCCCCGCTCCCGATTTCCACACGTGTACCGTAGCGTGGTCGTAGCGGCCTTTGCTCTCGTTGCGGCTTGCCGTGGTAATTCAGAGCCAGTCACGGTGTTCGCCGCGGCGTCGATGGGGTCAACGCTCGAGGACCTCGCGCCCCTGTTCGCGTCCCGACAACCGGGTTTCCATCTGGAGGTCGAGCTATCGAGCTCTCGCATGGCGTGTACCAAAGTAACGACGGAGAATCGGAGCGCCGATCTCGTCGTGTCCGCTGATGCAGATCTCATGCACGCGCTCATGCTACCTAGGGAGGCGAAACACTTGACGCGATTTGCTCGCAACCGTGTCGTGCTCGCCGCGTCGCGCGGAAGCGCGGTTGCAGAGCTCCTGACCCGGACGCCGTGGCAGCACACGGTGACCAAGCCGGGCATACGCATCGGTTTCGCCGATCCCGAACAAGCACCGGTTGGAGCGCGCACGATGACGGCATTGCGAGAGAACGATGCTGTGGTCGGCGAGGAAGGTTTGCGCGTCGGCTCCGCGCCGCTAGACCCGCGCTTCATGCGACCCGACGTCGCTAAGCTCATCGCGCCGCTCGAGACGGGCGAGATCGACGCGGCCTTCGTCTACGAGAGTGAGGCGCGGCAATATGGGTTTGCCTATGCCAAGCTCGACCAACGCATCGATGGCAGCGCCACGACTTTTTACGCCGCCACCGTGCCGCACCGGGCTCGACACCCGCGACAAGGCCAAGAGCTGCTCGATCTGCTCGTTTCGGAGACCGGCCGACAAGTTGCAGCGGCGAGGTTTCTCGAAATGCTCGACCAACCCCAGATCGAGGGCGAACCGCAATGAATCGCTTCTTCGTCTTGCTCGCCGCGACACTGGCGCTACTAACGCTGACCCCACTCGCGGCGCTTCTCTTCGGCGCCTCTCCCATGGACATAGTGACCGCCGCGGCGGACGCCGACGTGCTGCTAGCGGTGGCGACGAGTCTCGCATGCGCGGCGGTCGCGACTGCGCTAGCGTTGGTCCTCGGCGGGGCGGCCGGCTACGTGCTCGCGCGCCGTCTGGTCCGCGGACGTCGCCTCATCGAGGCTTTGCTCGACTTGCCGGTTGTCGTCCCCCATCCAGTGATCGGCCTTGGCTTGCTCCTGGTGCTAGCGCGCGGTCGGCTGCTCGGCGCGGCCCTCGAGGACCGCTTGGGTCTCGCGGTCGCGTCGGCGGCGCCCGGGATCGTGCTGTGCATGCTAGTCGTCTCGGCCCCCTTCGTGGTCAAAGCAGCGCTCGAGGGCTTTCGCGCCGTGCCCATGAGCGCCGTCAACGTCGCAGCAACCTTGGGCGCCCCACCCTGGCGGCGCTTTACGACCATCGAATTGCCAATGGCTTGGCCGCAAATCCGCGCCGGGGCCGTCCTTGCCTGGGCGCGCGCCGTCAGCGAGTTCGGCTCGGTGGTGGTCTTCGCCTACTACCCACGAACCGCTCCGGTGCTTATCTGGGACCGATTCAGTGCGCACGGTATGCGCGCCGCGCTGGCGCCAGCCACCTTGTTGATGCTCACCTGCTTGTTGGTGTTCTTGGCTCTGCGCTGGCTTGCCGACGGCGGTCCGCGCGTCCAGGAGCTCGAGAGATGATCCATCTCGAAGGCGTGCGGGTCACGGCTGGCGATTTTCGCCTCGGACCGATCGACCTCGAGGTCACGGCGGGTGAGCACGTCGTGCTCACCGGACCGTCTGGAGCGGGAAAGAGCGTCCTCCTCGAGACGCTGGTCGGCCTGCGGCGCCTCGAGGGTGGGCGCGTTCTCTTGCGCGGTGTCGATGTCGCCAAGATACCCACGCACGAGCGGCGCTGCGCTTGGGTGCCCCAGTCGCTTGGCCTCTTCGGACACCTCAACGTTCGAGACAACGTCGCTTACGCTCGCCCAAGAGACTTCGACCCCACGGCCATCGCGACCGCCTGCGACATCGCGCATCTGTTGGCGCGGCGGCCCCCGACCCTGTCGCGCGGCGAACAAAGCCGGGTCGCGCTGGCCCGGGCCCTGGCGACCGAACCCGACATTTTGCTCCTCGACGAGCCTTTCGCTTCGCTCGATGAGGCGAGTCGCACGTTGGCGGCGGGCGTGCTCGAAACGCGGTACCGCACCCGACCCTTCACGTTGATTCACGTCACGCACGACGACCGTGTGGCTGCGATGGAGCTCTCTCGCGTGGCCACGCGGCGCATCGCGATGAATGCAGGGTTGACGCGCACCGCCTGACCAGCCAGGACTTTCGCCATGGATGAGCACACCCGCACCCAGCTCGAAGCCGCCGCGTTTCGGCGCTTGGTCGAGCACCTGCGCGAGCGCAACGACGTGCAAAACATCGCACTGATGGAGCTTGCTGGCTTCTGTCGCAACTGTCTATCGCGTTGGTACCGCGAGGCTGCGGAAGCACGCGGCGTCGCAATGGCCGACGAAGAGGCGCGCGCTACGATCTATGGGATGCCCTACGCCGAGTGGAAGGCGAAGCACCAGAAATAGCTACCTGGACGCGAGGCGGTCGAGCACGCGCCCGAAGTGGCCGCGTGAGTCCAAGCGTAGCGGCGGCAGCTGGGCGGCGGCGCGCCGCGAACATGCGTATTGCTCGCACACGACGCTGACACGCTCTCCCTCCCCCTCCACCGCAGCGACCTCGTGGCCCAGGTCGCCGCGAAAGCAGACAAGGCGTCCCGGTTTAGGTGCGAGCTCGGCGATCCGGCGGTCACCGCGCCACAGGCGCAGGACGCCGCCGGGGGGAGTGTCGAGATAAAGGACGCTCACCGCGAGCGGCGTCACAACGGTTGTTCCGAGCCGCGGGCTCAGCGTCGCGTCGACGTGGCGCGCGACGTTCGCCCCGGCGGGCACGACCAAGACGTTGAGATAGAAGGCGCGGGTGTCGCGCAACCAAGCGAGTGGTCCGTAGAGCGAGCGCCAAGGCTTCGCGGCAACACCAACCGCCACGAATGGCTGGAGCGCCGGGAAGCGATGTGCGAGCTCGTCGAAGCCGGCGCAAGTGAAGGTGATGGCGAAGCCGCGGCTCGCGCCAAAGGTACCCATTAGCGGACTTGCACCCACGAGATCGCTTGCGGCTAACCAGCTGCGCAGATTGGCGAGGGAGAGGGCGTCGACTGCGTCGTCACGCATTGAGTATTCGGCAGCCAAGGCGGTTGTTGTAGCGCATGACCGCCAATCGCGCTTGAGGTAGCGTGACCTCATGCGACGACTGCTCTCGGCCATCCTCGTCCTTTTTGGTCACGGAACCGCCGGCGCCGCTCCCACGCGCCCAACGGAAGTACAGCTGCCAGCGACCACAGCGCCGCACAAAGTCGACTTCACCGCCCGCCTGCACGGTGAGCTCATGGCTCAGAAGGGCAACCTGTTCTATTCGCCGGCGAGCATTCGTATGGCGATGGCGATGGCACAAGCCGGTGCCGCGGGTGAGACCGCCGAAGAGATGAGGCGCGTGCTCCACCTGGGCGATGACCCAGCCGCAGAGATCGCCAAGCTCAGGTCCGACTGGAAGTCCCTCGGCGACCCGCAGATGCCCGGCTGGGCGACGCAGTCCAACGACCCGCAAACACAGAAGTACGCGGAAGCAGAGATGGAACGCCGTCGCATCGTTCTTCGCGTCGTCAATCGCTTGTGGGGGCAAAAGGATCGCAAGTTCAACGATGGGTTTCTGGCGAGCCTGCGGGACCGCTATGGCGCACCCCTCGAGCAGGTGGACTTCAAGGGTGCGGTGGAGACCGCGCGTGTCACCATCAACACGTGGGTGAGCGACCAGACAGAAAAGAAGATCGCTGAGCTCATCAAGCGAGACAGCATCTCACCCGAGACCAAGCTCATCATCACCAACGCGGTCTACTTCAAGGGTCAGTGGTCAAAGCAGTTCGAGACCGGCGCGACAAAGCCAGAGCCTTTCCATGCGCCGACCGGCTCGAAGCAGGTGCCCATGATGCGGCAGCTCGACCATTTCCGAATTGCCCGGATCGACGACGGGCTGATGCTCGAAATGCCCTACGGCGATGGAGCACTCGCCATGGATGTGATCCTGCCCGATGGCCGCCAGGGGCTTCCAGCGCTGGAGAAACGTTTCGCAGAGGGAGCGCTCGCCAGCTGGCTCGCCAAGCTCGAGCACAAGCGCGTCGATGTTGCTCTCCCCTCGTTCAAGATGCAGGCGTCTCTCGAGCTCGCAAAGGTGCTCGAGCTGATGGGCATGAGGCGCGCGTTCAAATATCCAGACGCCGACTTTTCGACCATGGACGGCACACACGAGCTCTACATCTCGAAGGTCGTCCATCAGGCCTTCGTCGCCGTCGACGAGAAAGGCACGGAGGCCGCAGCCGCAACCGCGGTCATGATGGAGGCTGGCGCCGCCCCACGACGCGACGAGCCCGTGAAGTTCCGTGCCGATCATCCGTTCATGGTGGTCATCCGCGATACCCGCAATGGAGAAGCGCTTTTCGTAGGCCGGCTTCTCGACCCCAAGGCTTGACGTGCTTGCCGATGCGCGTGCGATAGAATTGTAGATACGCAACAGGCGGAGGCTGCCATCAGAGCGTTGGCGTTCATCGTCGCGGTTCTTTTCGCGAATAGCGCGCTCGCGCAGCAGGACCGCACCCTCGAGAGCAACTGGGCGGGAAGTCGCGACGCAGACCTCGGCACGGAGGTTTCCGCGCTCGACGCCGACACCCCCGTGCTTGGCGACCCCTCGGCGAGCGCTCCCATCCCAACGACGCCGCAGCCGCTCGACAAGCCGGCTCCAACGACGATCCCGAACCCGCCGCGACCACGCGAGCAGGCGTTAGCGACCACGCCCACCCCCGAGGTACCTGACGGGCAATGGGTGTACACACAGCAGTACGGTTGGGTCTACGCGCCGTACGCTCAAGCGTACACCTATGTCCCCGACGACGCGTCGACGGCGCAGATGTATCTGTGGCGTGCTGGCGTGGGCTGGGCCTGGCTGTTATCGCCCTGGGTGTTCAGGATGGGCCCGCGACCGTATTGGGGTGCGTTCGGGCCGCGTAACTTCGCCTGGCACGTGCGTCCATGGTTTCGTCCACACCCAAGCTACCCCAGTGGTCCGAGGTTCGCGCCCTATCAGCGGATCGGGCCAGGGCCATTTCACGCGCGACCGCACGGAGGGAGGTTCGTACCAAGGCGTTGGAGATGAGCGCCCAGGCGCCGAGAACGCATCTAGATGCGTTCTAGTTCGCCATAGCGGACGCGGTGCTCCGCCGGGCGGATACCCAAGCGATGAACAAGCTCCCCCAAACGGCGAGGCTGAAGTAGAGAGACATCCAGGGCATCTCGGGTCCCCAGTCTTCGAACGACGTCGTCACGACCCATCGGCTGGCGACATCGACGAGTCCATTCGCGAGGTCGAAATAGGGTCGGCCAGCAGCTTGGTCGGTGCGCCAACGTGCGATGTACATGGGCACGTCGGCGGTCACCATGTAAGCAACGTAGATCGCGCAAGCTGCGATCGTAGCATCCAGCTTGCGGCGCATGGGGAGTGCGGCGCGCCCCCGCATCAGTACGATACCGATGGCCAGAACGGTGACCGCCACGGCCCAGAGGGACTCCTCGACGGCGTTGCCGATGTAGTTCGTCGTGATGGTCGCGTACCAGGAGAAGACCTCTGCGACACAAATGATGGGAACGATGACTCGGGAGAGGCGCTCAGCGGTGGTCGCCCCGAGGTCACGGGCGTAGTCGCGCAGCAACAGAGCCCACTGCGCCGCGAAGCAGATCTCGGCGACAGTCGCGAGCGAGCGGCCCACCAGCACCGTCGACCACCATGAGTCGACGATACAAAACCGTTGTACGTCGGCGCGCGGCAGCCACGAGCGCGACGCGCACACGACCGTGTAGATGCCGGCAAGGGTAAGCTGGGTTCGCCATGGCCGCGCCCGGACGGCGAGGCGCAAGAAGACCAGGATGTTCACGACGCCAACGAGCGAAAGCGACACCCACCAAAGGCGAACCCGAGGATCCACGCCGCGGCCCTAGCTGCGCTGTTCGATGGGCACGTACTTGCGGTCTTCCGGCCCCGTGTAGTTCGCGGTCGGCCGAATGATCTTTCCATCCATGCGTTGCTCGATGACGTGGGCGGCCCAGCCGCTGGTCCGCGAGATCACGAATAGAGGCGTGAAGAACGTCGTTGGCACGCCCATCATGTGGTAGCTGACGGCGCTGAACCAATCGAGGTTCGGAAACATCTTCTTTTCGCGCCACATGACCGACTCGAGGCGCTCCGCAATGTCGAACATCTTCATGTTGCCCGCCTCTTTGGAGAGGCGACGTGCCACTTCTTTGATCACCTTGTTGCGCGGGTCGCTGACCGTATAGACCGGGTGACCAAAGCCGATGACGACCTCTTTGCGGCCAACCCGTTCGACGATGTCCTTCTCAGCCTCATCGGCGTTCTCGTAGCGTTTCTGAATATCGAAGGCGACTTCGTTGGCGCCGCCGTGTTTCGGACCGCGCAGAGCGCCGATGCCGCCGGTGATGCACGAGTACATATCCGAGCCCGTGCCCGCGATGACGCGCGAGGTGAACGTCGAAGCATTGAACTCGTGCTCGGCGTACAAGACGAGCGAGACGTGCATGGCATCCACCCACGACTTCTTGGGCGCCGTACCGTGCAAGAGGTGCAAGAAGTGCCCACCGATCGAGTCGTCATCGGTCTCGACCTCGATGCGCCGGCCGTTGAAGGCGTAGTGGTACCAGTAGAGGAGCATCGAGCCGAGGGAGGCCATCAAGCGATCGGCGATGTCACGGGCACCTGCGTGGTTGTGGTCTTCCTTCTCCGGCAGGGAGCAACCGAGCGCCGAAACGCCGGTGCGCATCACATCCATGGGATGGCTCGATGCTGGCAGCGACTCGAGGGCAGCTTTTACCTGAGCTGGAATGCCGCGGAGAGCCTTGAGCTTTGCCTTGTAGCCGGCGAGCTCAGCGTTGGTCGGCAGCTTGCCGTGGACCAGGAGATAGGCGACCTCTTCGAACTGGCAGCGGTCCGCGACGTCGAGGATGTCGTAGCCGCGGTAGTGCAGGTCGTTGCCGCTCCGGCCGACCGTACATAGCGCGGTGTTGCCGGCGACTACGCCCGACAAGGCGACGGATTTCTTCGGCTTTGGGCCCTGCGGGGCGGCTTGATTGTCACTCATGGCGGTCTCCTTTTGCGGGCGCTGTTTATCGCTGAATCTGGCCGATGTACACGCCGAACGGCGGCAGCGAAATCGCATCCGGCGTCGACGATTTCAAGACCTCGTGACTCACGGCCAAGGGCTTCAAACCCTTGACGCGCCCCTGTGCGACATCCGCTGCAACGGTCAAGGTCACGGCTTCTGCCTTCATGTTCACTGCAAACACCACTGGAGCGGCGCTCTTCACGGTGCGCAACCAGACAACGGCATGCTGCGCATCGCGGTCGAGGAAGGTCGTCAAACCATCGCGGACGGCGGCGTTCGTGTGCCGCAACGTGATGAGCTTCTTGTACCAAGTGAATAGCGAATCTTGTTCGTTGCGCTGGGCCTCGACATTGACGGTCGCCGCCGAGGACGGCACCGGTAGCCAAGGCGTTCCCTTGGTGAATCCAGCGTTCTTGCTGCCGTCCCACTGCATGGGCGTACGCTCACCGTCACGACCCTTCTCCTTCGGCCAGCCCGTGATGCCGATGGGATCTTTGACGTCCTCGACGCGTGTCGGCGCAGTCGTGAGCATGCCGATCTCCTGTCCGTAATAGAGGAGTGCTGTCGAGCGCGTGCCCAAAAGCATGGTGGCAACGGCGCGAGCGATTGCAGTGTCGTTGGTCTTGTCGCCATAGCGGTCCCAACTGCGCGGCTGGTCGTGGTTGTCGGTAACGAAGAGCGGGACATTGCCCCCGAGCTGAGTCTGGCCGGCCTCGAGCGCCTTACGAAAGCTCGCGGCGTCGACGTCGAGCGGCAGGAGAGCCATATTCATGGGCAGGTGAAGCTCGTCGTTCTTGGCGCCATACCAGCTGGCAAGCTCCGCCATATCCTTGCTGTAGATCTCGCCCATGAAGAGACGGTCGCCTGGATAGCTGTCCGCCAAGGCACGCAGGCGGCGAAGAACGTCGTGAACTTCGGGCTGCTTGGACTGCAGCGTGAAGTCGGGGGCGGGGTCACCGTAAGCGTTGACGCCAGGCCCTTCCTTGGCGTCACGCAGGTCGGTCACCTCGAACAAGGTGTCGACGGCGTCGAAACGGTAGCCAGCGGCACCGCGGTCGAGCCAGAAGCGAACCGCGTCGAACATCGCCTTCTCGACCGCGGGGTTCCGCCAGTTGAGATCGGGCTGCTGCTTGTAGAAGAAGTGATAGTAGAGGTCCGAGGTCGCGCCTGCGGGGGTCCAGGCCGAGTGGCCGAAGAGGCTCTGCCAGTTGTTGGGCGGCAAGCGCTTCCCGTCTTTGCCGGTCCGTCCGCTATTCCATACATACCAGTCGCGCTTCGGGTTGTCCTTGCTGGACATCGACTCGAGGAACCACGCATGTTTGTCGGACGTATGGTTGAGCACCATGTCCATGAGCACACGGATGCCCCGCTTCTTGGCCTCGGCCACGAGGCGGTCGAAATCCTTGAGGGTACCGAACTGCGGATCGATGTTGGTGTAGTCGGCGACGTCGTAGCCGAAGTCGACCTGGGGCGATGGGTAGATGGGCGTTAGCCAGATGGCATCGACGCCTAGCGCCTTCAGATAGTCGAGCCGCGAGATGATGCCAGGCAAGTCGCCAACACCGTCGCCGTTCGAGTCTTGAAAGCTGCGCGGATAGATCTCGTAGATGACCGCGCCTTCCCACCAGCGCGCTTTCGCCGTGGCGACGGAAACGGGCAAGACGCTAGCGACGACCAGCGCGAGCAGGCCTGAACAACGTACGTTCATGATGAGTGAACCTGGTTAAGCTGCGTTCCGCGGAGCGGAGCTCTCTGCTCGCCCGAGACGCGAGTTGCGCTTGCCGTAGCCGAAGTAGATGGCAAGACCGAGCGCCATCCACACAGCCAGCCGGATCCACGTGTCGATGCCAAGACCCGACATCAAGCCCAGACAGGAAACGATACCAAGCAGCGGTACGACGGGCACCCACGGAGTCCTGAAGGGTCGGGGAAGCTCGGGGCGACGCTTACGGAGCACCAAGATGCCGGCGCAAACGATGACGAAAGCGAAGAGCGTGCCGATGGAAACGAGGTGGCCCAAGAGCCCGATCGGAAATAGGCCAGCGATGACGGCCGCGACGCAACCCGTGATGATGGTCGCGAGGTGCGGGGTGCGGAACTTCTCGTGGACGCGCGAGAAGATGGGCGGCAGAAGCCCGTCGCGCGACATGGCGAAGAAGATACGCGGCTGCCCCATGAGCATGACGAGCACGACAGACGACAAGCCGGCGATGGCGCCGAGGCTGACGATCGGCTTGAGCCAGTGGAGGCCCTCGCCCGCTTTCGAGATGGCGACGTAGACGGGCTCGGGCACATCGAGCTCTTTGTAGTTCGCGATGCCCGTCATGACGAGCGCCATGGCGATGTAGAGGACCGTGCACACGGCGAGCGAAGCAATGATGCCGATCGGCAAGTCCCGCTGTGGATTCTTGCACTCTTGCGCCGCGGTGCTGACGGCGTCGAAGCCGATGTAAGCGAAGAAGATGACGCCAGCTCCAGCGAGCACGCCGCTCCAGCCGTAGACGCCGAACGTGCCAGTGTTCTCGGGAACGAAAGGAGTCCAGTTGTCGGCGTTCACATACGCGGCGCCGCAAATGATGACCGCGAGCACGATGGCCATCTTCACGAAGACGATGATGTTGTTGAAGCGCGCCGACTCCTTGATGCCGACCACGAGGAGCGCGGTGATCACTAGGCACAAGACGACGGCGGGCAGGTTGACGAGCGCGCCGGTCAGATGCGGGACATGGTCACCAGCACCGAGACCGAGCGGGGCGTTGGTGAGGCCAGGCGGAAGGTTGATGCCGAGGTAGTCGCGAAGGAAGGCGACGAAGTAGCCCGACCAACCGACCGCCACTGTCGAAGCGGCGAAGAGATATTCGAGGATGAGATCCCAGCCGATGATCCAGGCGATGAGCTCGCCGAGGGTCGCGTACCCGTAGGTGTAGGCGCTGCCCGCGATGGGGATCATGGCCGCGAATTCAGCGTAGCAAAGGCCGGCGAACAGGCAGCCCATGCCGGCGAGGATGAACGAGTAGACGATCGCGGGGCCCGCGTGTTGGGCGGCCGCCGTACCCGTGAGCACGAAGATACCGGCCCCAATGATGGCGCCGATACCCAGCAACGTCAGGTTCATGGCGTTCAACGACCGGCGCAGGCCGCTCTGCCCTTCGTCCGCCTCACTCTGGAGATGCTGAATATTCTTCGTCGACCATAAACCCATGGTCGCGGTTTATGCCTGCCAGGGCTGACAGATCGCAAGTCAAGCTTTTGGCGACGAAAATGACGCGCCGCGTACGTGGCTCACATCCGCGAGGGTGGCGGCGCCAAAGTGGGCGGCGGTTTCTCCTCGCCTTTGGCGACGACCACCGCCGCGACCAGGTCGCCCGTGACGTTGAGCGAGGTACGACACATATCGAGCAAGCGGTCGACGCCGAGAATGAGACCAAGCCCCTCGGCATCGATCTCGAGCATACGCATCATCATGGCGATGACCGGCAGCGTCCCCGCGGGGACACCCGCAGTGCCGATCCCCGCGAGCACGCAAATGAGCAGAACCATCAGCTGCTTTGCGATGCTCATGTCGACGCCGTAAACCTGCGCGAGGAAAAGCACCGTAACGCCTTCGAACAGCGCCGAGCCGTTCTGGTTCATGGTGGCACCCGCGGTCAAAACGAAGCGACTGACGTCACGCGGCAGCTCGAGCTCGTCTTCTGCGACGCGTAGCGCGGTCGGCAGGGTCGCAGTCGACGACGCCGTCGAGAAGGCCGTGATGGCCGCGTCTTTGGCCTGCTTGAAGAATGTGATGGGGTTCTTGCGCGCGAGCAGCCACAAAAGCGCGGGGTAGACACCGAACATGTGGATGGCGAGCGCGACGATGACGGTCGCGGCGTAGGCGCCAACGCTGCCAAGAATGCCCGGCCCAAGGCGCGCCGTCGTCGTGAACATGAGCGCGCCAACACCGATGGGGCCGAGCTTGAGCACCATGTTGATGAGCCGCATGAGCACGTCGTAGAGGCCCTGGATGGCGCTCTTGAGCGTCGCAGCGCCGTGGGTGCGCGTGAGCGACAAGCCAACGCCGAAGACCAGCGAGAACGTGAGCCAGGCGAGCATGTCGCCCTGAGCGACGGCCTTGATGGGGTTGTCGGGGATGATACCCAAGATAAGCTCGACGGGAGACTTCTCGACTGTCTGCTGTTGCGGACTTGACTGACCGGCGCTCGCGACATCGTAAGAGCCGATGCGACCAGGCTGCACCAAGTTGACCGCGGTGAGCCCAATGACGACGGCTATGAACGAAACGACGAGCGTGTACGCCATGGTCTTGATGGCGATACGCGCGAGCGAGCCAAGCTCGAGCTCGCACACCCCCATGACCAGCGCCGCGAAGACGACTGGCATCACTAGCATGAACAGCAAACGCAGAAAGATCTGGCCGAGCGGCACCGAAACGTAGTCGACGACGATGGCGAGGACTTTGGTGCCGTTCCAAAGGACGTGCGCTGCGATGCCGGAGACGGCGCCAATCAAGGCGCCGAGGAGCATGCTTCGTGAACCAGGCGTGCTGGAGGTCATGGGCTCACGCCTCATATCATGAGCTGTGGTCTGCCAAAGGCAGACAAAACGCGCGTGACGGCCTGCGCACGCGATGACGGTGGACCGCAAGGCCCCGCAGCCAGGTCATGGAGCCACGAGCTCGGCCAGCGTGTCCGCCTGCAAGCGCCCAGCGAAGGTGGGCACGAGGCGCGTACCGTCACGACGCGCGAGTCCCCGCTTCACGGCCTCGGCCGCGCCCCGCGCAAGGTCGAAGGACGCGAATGGCTGCGCGGCGAGGTCGATGCCGTCGATGAGCCGCACCCCGGTGAGGATACGCTCGCGGAGCAGGTCGACTGCGCTGAGCTGCTCGCGGAAGGTGGTCTCGTCTGGGGAGAAACCGACCGGTCGTCCCTTTTTGAAGATGGCCAAGTAGCGCTCGGGGTTGCGCACGCTTTCCCAGCGTACTCCGCTGGTCCAGCCATCGCGAACGAAGCTATGCGCCCCGGGTCCAAGACCCAAATACGGCGTCCCCTGCCAGTAGCTCGCGTTGTGGACCGCTTCGTGGCCGGGCTTGGCGAAGTTCGACACCTCGTAGTGCCGATACGCCGACCCCGTGAGCCGCTCGGCGATGCGCGTGAACATCGCGGCCTCCGTCGCCTCATCGACCGGCGTAACGGTGCCGCGCGCACGCGCGCGAAAGAACGGCGTCCCCTCGTGATACGTGAGTCCATAGAGAGACACGTGTTCCGGACTCATGGCGAGCACGGCATCGAGATCGACCTCGAGGTCCTCCATGCTCTGGCCCGGCACCGCGAAGATGAGATCGATGCTCATCGCCGCGAAACCAGCCTCACGCACCGCGATGGCGGCGGCTCGGCTCGCTGCCGCGTCATGCGTGCGACCAAGGAGCACGAGCAGATGGTCGTGGGTAGACTGCCAACCGAGGCTCACGCGATTGACACCCGCGGCACGATATCCAGCGAGCGACGCGCGCGTCACCGTGCCGGGGTTGGCTTCGAGCGTCACCTCACGAGGATCGCCCTGTAAGCTATCGCGAACAGCGTCGATGATTGCCGCGATCGTCTCGGGCGGCGCGAGCGATGGAGTACCGCCACCGAAGTAGATCGACTGCAGGCGCCCGTCGAGCTCGGGCCGACGTTGCTCGAGCTCGTTCGCGATCGCCGCAACGAAATCGGACCATGGTGGTTGGCTGCGAACCGCGACGTTGAAATCGCAGTACGGACAAACCGCCGGACAATACGGAATGTGGACGTAGACGCCGAGTGGCGCTTCAGGTCCGGACATCGAGCACGCGCAGCCGGCCCAGCAGCATGACGATCCGCGCCTGCTCGGCGGGGCCTCCATCGGCGAGCTTCACGTGCGTGACGTCGGCGATCGGTTGGTTCCAGGTCGGGTCGACCGCGTACCACGAGTCACCCGCGAAAATCTCGGCCCAGGCGTGCCAACCGAAGCCGTGTCCGGGCTGCCAGTAAGCGATGCCGACCGCGACACGCGCCGGGATCCCGATGGCACGCGCCAGGGCCACGAACAGGACGCTGTGCTCGGTGCAGTCGCCGCGCCGTGACTTCAAGGCCTCGAGAGCGTTCGAATACGCCGGAACGTATTCGTCTTCGACGTAGGCATAGACGAACTGCGCGAGCCGCGTCGTCGCGGTGTAGACGTCACTTGCGTCTCCCACCGCGGCCTTGGCTGCGGCGACGATCTCTGGGTCGGTACTCTGGACGAAGGCGGTGGCCGCGAGGTCTCCTGGCGACTCGGCGGGGAGCGCTACGCCAGGGCTGAACGACTGCTTTGGCGGACTATCTTTGGTCAAAGACAACGTCAGGTCATCGCCGTTCCAGGTCGGCACCTGGCGCTTCGACTGCGGGGGAGGCGCCACACCAGCAAAGCCGCTGAAACGGACAGTGAGCTTCTTGAGCTCCGCTTGCTTCTCGATGGGCTTGGGCACCGCGACGACCGCCGAGACGAGCAGGTCTTGGCTATAGTCGAGACGCTTGGCTTCTTCCGGTGGCTCGAGACGCGCCACGAAGAAGCCGCCGATGCGCGACTCGAGCGTCGTACCCTTGGCATCGACCCAGGCGCTTTCGGCGATGCCAAGCTCCGGGTAGCTGGTGTCGATTTTGACGACCTCGGTCTCGACCCCACCAAACGCCTTTTTCTCGAGGGCGCTGATCACGTGGTTCGCAGTGACGACCTTTTGGATCGATGGGTCGTAGCGCTTCGAGGTGGCGGTGGCGCCGACCTTGTGAGCCCTCGCGAGGACCTGCAGCTCGAGCGCATCGTCGATGGTCTCGGTGGCGACGATCTCCTCGGACGAGCTCTTCCCACCCGCCGTGGTCGTCACCGCGAGCTTGTCTGCCTTACGCTCGCCGACGACATGCACGGAACCGGTGGCGGCGCTTTGAGAGAACGAGATGCGCGCTAAGGACTTGTCGGCGCCGTACGTGCGCTTTTCGTCGAAGCGAACCTCGGAGACCTGCCCCATGCCGCCAACCTTGGCGTAGAGCTCGGTGGTGAGCGTCCCGTCTTGGGAGAAGGTGCTGCGCATCCAGCCGACCTTCTGCCCCTGAAAATAAATGCCGTAGGTATCGTCGAACGCCTCGATGTCGGCGAACGGTGACGCGGGCGGAGCCGCCGTGGGGCTCGCGACGACCTTGGGTGCGTCGGCACCCACGGTCGGCGAAACCGGACGATCCTTGCAGCCAGCAACGAAGGCGAGCGCGACAACGAGTAGTCGTTTCATGCAGCGCGCACCATAGAGCAGCGCGCCGCACCCGACAACGGCGTTAGCCCTTGCGGAACTTCGCGATCAACCGCTTCATCTCGGCAACCAGCTCGGCCGTCGACTTGATCTCCGTCATGTGCTGCTCACCCTGGGGCATGATCTGGCCGATGTCGTGCTTTTTGCCGTCTTTGGTGGTGAGCGTAATCGTCTGGAGCTCGATCGCAGACACCGGCGGAACCGGCGGCGGAATACCGCGCGCGCTGATTCCCGAGCCGCGATACGTCACGGTGCCAAGTCCGTTCTTTTTGGCGTAAGCGTTGATCTCGGTCATCGCTGGGTGCCACTGGCTAGCCGCGTTGCCATCCCCGAAAGGAAGGCGACCAGGAGTGATACCGTTAGCGGGCTGAGCCGACGAGGCGGACGTTTTGCGAAGTTGCATGCCAGGGCTTATCGAGCGCCCGGGGGACCGGTTGCCTGCTACGCTGTCAGGCCCGCGCTGGCGCGGGCACCCCCATGATCACGGTCTTGACCTGCTGGGCGTTGCGGTCGAGCGTCGCCAGATGCGCGATGAGCTGCGCCTCGCCGCGTCCAGCGAAGCGCTCGAACGACACACCGATTCCTGGAGGCTCACCCTCGTGGCGAGGCAAGTCGACCCGAATCACGCGCCCCGAGGCCTCGACCGGCTGACCGCTCTGATCGAAGCGCAGCGAGACGCTCACCTCTTCTCCGACCGGCGGCATCTGCTCGCAGCGCAGCATGAGACCACCACGCGATATATCCATCGCCTCACCGCCGAAGACGCGTCCCGCATAACGGAGCTCCAGCGGAAAGGTCGTCGGGTAACGGATGAACGAGCGGCCGAGTCGCGTGTCCGCGAGCAAGCGATTGAGGGTCTCGGCGAGCACCACGGTCGAGTCAGAGCGCAGACGCACAGCGCTTCGATCGGCGTCCAGGCCGACGATCTGCGTCTGGGTCTCACCAGGCACCAAATAGAGGATGGGCACGAGACCCATGCCGGGGCGGCCGCGCACCTGCGAGGCAAAGAAGCGGTCGGCCGGCGACGGGGGGAATGCGTCGTAGACGAACGCGTCGAAGGTCGTCTGATCAGCGCGCTCGATGGCCTCGGAGCCGTTCGAGACGATTTCGACGCTGTAGCCGCGGTCGGCGAAGCCTTGAGCGATGATGTGCGTGAACGAATTGTCGCGGGTCATCACGAGGATCTTCGTCCGCGATACCGGACGAGCTTCGGTAACGGTCGGCTCGGCGATGGCGACGCGAGCCGCACCGGTCACTGCGCCGCGCACCGCAGTGAGGACGCGCTCGATGTTGAACGGCTTGAACAAGAGGTCGACCGAGCCAATGGCATCGGCGTTACGGATCCACGCGGTGTCTAGCCCCTCGCTTACCGCGACCACGGGGATGGTCTGCTGCGCTGGCGCCAAAGCCCGCACGAATTGCTCGGCGTTGAACGAGGGCAACGCCACGTCCGCTAAAACGACGTTGGGAGCATGAGCGCCAACCACCATGCTCGCAAGCTGCTCGATGCGCGTCGCGACGTCGACGCGGTACCCACGGGATGAAAGGAGCTCGCTGAACGCGGCGTGGGCGCGCTCATCTTCGGAGAGTACGACGATGCGCTGGCCCGAGCCACGTGACGCGCTACCGCCCGCCAAGCCCTCGCGGAGTTGCAGCTCCTGGATGTGCTCGCGCAGGAAAACCTTGCGAACCATCGCAGCCACGGCGAGCGCCATACCCGCGGGGTCGGGAATGAACGGACGCAGCGCGAAGTACATGGCGCGCGCGTTGGGGAAGCGATCGTTGGGCTTGCGCTCGAGCGCTTTGAGCATCAAGTCTTCGAGCCCTTGCGGGATCTCGGGGTTCACCTTCGAAGGGCGCGGGATCTTCGCCTTGCGATTCAGGCGCATGATCTTCTCGGCATCGTCACCGTCGAAGAGACGCTCGTTGCAGAGCACCTCGTACATCATGACGCCCATGGCGAAGAGATCGGCGCGCTGGTCGACCGGCTCGCCAGCGAGCTGCTCGGGGGCGAAGTACCCCGCCTTGCCGGCGGTCTCGCGGGATTTCTCGGCGCGTCCCGCGGTCATCGACGCAACGCCAAAGTCACCGAGCTTCACGCGGCCGTCGTACGAGAGGAAGACATTTGCGGGATTGATGTCGCGGTGAACGAGCGACAAGCGGTTGCCATCTCCATCGCAAAGGTCGTGGGCATACGAGAGGCCCTTCAGAACCTCGCCGACGATGTACATGGCGACCGGGATCGGCACGGTGCTCTTCGCCTTCTGGCAGCGGTTGAGCATGTTCTCGAGGTCGCGTCCGTCGATGTACTCCATGGCGATGAACAGCTCTTCGTCCTGCACACCGCCTTCGAAGGTCTGCACGATGTTGGGATGCTTGAGCATCGACAACACGTAGGCCTCGTGCCGGAAGAGCTGCACGACCTTGGGGTCGCGCGACAACTCGGGATGGAGAATCTTGATGGCGAAGGTGGTCTCGGCGTAACGCGGGTGGATGTGTCGTGCGCGCATCACCTTGGCAACGCCGCCTGCGCCGACCTCTTCGATGAGTTGATACGGACCAAAAAACTCGGGATTAGTCGCGAGGACTTGCTGCTGCGGTCGCGCCACCGGGAGGGGGACGTCCGGGATGTCGACGTCCAATCCATCCAGCAGGTTCAAAGCGTCTTCCATGCAGCGTCACACACTGTAACAAGCGCTAGGGTACGGAGCACGCAAGAAGCGGCTCCAAAGAGGCAATCAGTGAAGGTACGAGTGGTTTACCTCGGTGGCAGTCGGGTGCAAGCGGGATGTGCGGCCGAGGACGTGGATGTGGTGCCACCAGCGACGATGCACTCCATCGTCACCGCCGTGATCGAACGCCACCCTGCCCTCGGGCCCCTGGCCAAAAGCGTCCGATGGGCCCGCAATCACACGCTCGTTGACCTCGACGCACCTGTCGCCGAGGGTGACGAGGTGGCACTCCTGCCACCGGTGGCAGGTGGCGCGGCGCGCAGCACGATCGTCAACACCCCGATCGACATCGGCGCCGCCATCGACGCAGTGCGTAGTCCCACAGCCGGAGCGGTGGTGACCTTCGTCGGAACCGTCCGAGACAACACGCGGGGTCGCCCTGTCAGGCAAATCACCTACGAAGTCTACGAGCCCATGGCGAGCCGCGAGCTCGATCGCGTCGCGGCGGACTGCGAAGCGTCCTTCCCGGACGCACGCATCCACGTCACGCACCGCTATGGCATACTGGGTGTCGGCGAAGTCGCGGTCGTCATCGCGGTGGCTAGTCCACATCGAGAGTCCGCTTTCGCGGCCTGTCGCGCAGTGCTCGAGCGCATCAAAACAGACGTCCCCATCTGGAAGAACGAGCTGGGTGAAGACGGTGAGGCTTGGGTCGGCTGGGGCGCTGGCTGAAGGGCTCGCGCCGGTTCGATTGACGTATCAGGCCGGGCGGCGGACACTACCCCTTGGATGCGCGCCACATCATCGCTCACTTTGTTTGCGACGCTCGCGCTCGCAGCGTGCGCTGACGATGCCGATAACCGCGCCAACCATCCCCCCTCGATCGCCGGGGTGACGATCAGTCCTGCCCAGCCGCTCCCTGCGGACGCGCTCGTCGCGGACGTGATCGACGCGACTGATCCCGATGGCGACTCGACCTTGCTCGCGTACGAGTGGCGCATCGACGGCGTCCTTGCGCCGGACCACACGAGCAACACCATCCCCACGAGCGTCATACGCAACGGCGAGACATGGTCGGTGACCGTGACGCCGAGCGACGGTAGGGTGAGTGGCGAGCCGCAGACAGCAGCCGTGACCGTCGCCAACATCGCGCCGGTGCTCGCGTCCGTGACCATCGTGCCCGAGACGCCGACGCGACTCAGCACGCTGAGCGCGGTGGTCGCGGGTGCCGACGCCGACGCCGACCCGCTCGCCTATACCTACGCGTGGACCGTGAACGGCGCTTTTGTCGCGACGACCGAGACGCTCTCCGCGGCGACGCTGACCCCTGGTGACGTGGTTGCGCTGACCGTCTCTGCTTCGGACGGCTGGACATCGACTGAACGCGCTGCCTCGCCAGTCGCGATCGGCAATCTCGCGCCGGTCCTCGTGTCGGTGGCTATCAGCCCCGCGACCCCACGGAAGGGCGATGTCTTGTCAGTGGCACTCGAGACGGCGAGCGACGCCGAAGGTGACCCGCTGACCTTCCGCTACGCCTGGTCCGTCAACGGCACTGTTGTCACTACAACGGACACGCTCGACTCGACGTTCTTCTCGCGCATGGACACCGTCAGCGTCGAGGTCACGCCAAGCGACGGCTTCGCGGACGGGCCGAGCGCGACCTCTGCCGTCGTCGACGTCGTCAATAGCGAACCGGTTGTGACCGTCACGATGCCCCGCAACCATGCTCCCGACTACGACATCATCTGCAACATCGCGGTCTCGGATGCGGACGGCGACATCGTGGACGTGGTCGTCACGTGGTGGCAGGACGGCCTGCCCTATCCTCGGACGCCCGGGACGACGACCTTCGACGGCGACACCTTGCCCTTGTTTCCAGGCCACAAGGACCACGTGTTTCGCTGTGACGTCGTTTGCGACGACGGTCACGGAGGCACCGCCTCCGGCTCTGCCAGCACGACGGCCTACGATACGCTCGTCCTCGTCAACAACCGTGAGCTCACCGGGGGGACGTATCTCTTCGACCGGCTCGTCGTGCCCGCGGGCGTCACGTTGACGATCAGCGGCCACATCGACATTACGGCCGTTGACTCTCAGATCGACGGTTTCATTCTCGGCGTGGGTGGTGGTCACCCCGCGCCAGCACCGCCTAACGCTGTTGGCACAGGCCCAGGTGGCGGAGGCATTGCCTCACCGATTTTTGCGGGTGCCGGCGGCGGCGGGTACGGCGGAGCAGGCGGCAAAGGCGGCTCCGACCCGGGCGACAACCCTGGAGCGGGCGGTGCGAGCTACGGCGATGCAACGTCGCAGACGGTCGACATGGGCTCGAGCGGTGGCTCCTCGCAAGATACCCGCGGCGGCGCCGGAGGTGCGGCCTTCATCTTGCGCGTGGGCCAACTCGAGATGAGCGGCACCATCGATGTGAGCGGCGGGAACGCCGAGCTCCCCGGCTACGCGCTGGGCGGTGGCGGTGGCGCCGGAGGCGGTATCCTCATCATGGCGCAAGATGCCGTGATGGGCGGGACGCTGCGGGCCGACGGCGGCCAAGGCAGTGACGGAACGATGCCCATCAACGATGGCGGCGGGGGCGGCGGCGGTGGGCGCATCAAGATCTTCTACACGAGCTCACTGAGCAACACCGCCTTGACGAGCGTCGCCGGCGGCGCGGCGGGCATCTACGGCGCAATACGTGGCGACTCGGGCGCAACGGGTACCGTGCACGTCGAGCAACTCCAGTGACGGCTGCGGTTCGGCGACCCCGCGCTGACGCGCCGGCGCCGGCTGCCGAGCTCGTTTGCCGAACCGCGATCGTGTTTGCGGGCTGGTCAGCCCATCTGCTCGGCAAACTGGAGCTCCACCAAACGTTTGTAGAGGCCGTCTCCACGCATGAGCTCGGCGTGGCTGCCCTCTTCGACGATCTGACCGCGTTGCAGCACGACGATCCGGTCGACTTTGCGAACGGTCGACAAGCGATGCGCGACGATGATGGCGGTACGGTCCGCAAGCAAGACATCGAGGGCATGATCGATGCGCGCCTCGGTCTCGGTGTCGACGTTGCTGGTCGCCTCGTCGAGAACCAACACTTGCGGGTTCGCCACCATGGCGCGCGCGAACGCGAGTAGCTGTCGCTCACCCGCCGAAAAGTTCGCGCCCCACTCGGCAACTTCCGTTGCGTAGCCTTTCTCGAGCTTGCGCACGAAGTCGTCGGCCTGAACGAGCTTCGCCGCAGCCTCGACCGCCGCGGGCGTCGCGTCCGCTCCGAAAGACAGGTTCTCCATCACCGTTCCGGAGAAAAGGTGGACGTCCTGCAGCACCACGGCAAAGGCGCGCCGCAACGACGTCAGCTCGAGCTCGCGAATATCGATGCCGTCGACGGTCACGCGGCCCTTCTGTGGCTCGTAGAAGCGTGTCATCAACTTCAAGATCGTGGTCTTGCCGCAACCGGTTGCGCCGACCAAAGCGACGCGCTCGCCTTTCCTGACCCGCAGGCTCACCCCACGGAGAACCCAGTCGGCATCCTGCTCGGGCTCGCGATAAGCGAACCAAACATCCTCGAGCGCGACCTCGTGCCGTAGCTGCTCCATGGGCTTGGCGTCGCTTTCGCTCACGATCGTCACGCGCTCGTCGAGGAGCTGAAAGATGCGCTCCGCTGAAGCGAACGCGCTCTGCAGCACCGTGTACTTCGTGGATAGGTCGCGGATGGGTACGAAGAAACGGCGAATGTACTGAATGAAGGCAACCAGCGTTCCGGCACCCACGATACCGGTCGTCATATCGAGGGCACCGAACCAGATGAGCACTGCAACCGCCGCGGTGCCGATGGCCTCCACCGCCGCAAAAAGAACCGCGTCGTAGAAGATGGCGTCGCGATTGGCATCGCGAAACTCCGCGGACAACTTGGTGAACTCTTGGGCGGTACGCGCCTCTTGACGGAAGGTCTGAACCACGCCCATGCCGCCGATGTGCTCGGCGAGATAGGCATTGATGCGGGCGATGTGTTTTCGCACCTCACGGAATGAGATACGCGCGTACCGTTGCATGACCGCAGCCATGAGAACGAGCGGCGGCACGACCAGGAAGGCGAGCAACGTCAGCCGCACGTCGAGCCACAACATCATCCCCACGACGGCACAGATGGTGAGCACGTCCGCGATGATGGTGACGGCGCCAGTCGCGAAGACGTCCGAGACTGCTTCCACGTCGTTGGTGAGACGGGTGAGGGTCCGCCCCACCGGGTTGCGGTCGAAGAACGAAGCGGGGAGGCGCTGTACGTGTGCGAAGAGGTCGCGCCGCAGCGACTGCATGCCACGCTGACCGAGGATGCCCATGGCGTAGAGCGAGGCGAAACCGGCGCCGTATTCGAGGAAGAGTGTGGCTAGATAGGCCCCGCAGAACCAGAGCAAAAGGTCGGCATCATGCCGAGGGATGGCGACATCGAGAATCTGTCGCACCAGAAACGGAGGCAAGATGGCCGCCAGAGCGTCGAGGGGGTAGGCGATCAGCGCGAAGAGCAAGAGCCGCTTGTCGCGCATGACGTGCACGAGCAGGCGCTTGAGCATCTTCCAGTCGGCTTGGGACCGAGCGTTTCCCTCTAGGGCCATCGAGGTCACCGCGCACCTCCCGTCACGCGAGCTTGGGCGTCCGCGATGGGCGACGACTTGTCCGCCGGAGCGAGCGAGCTTTTCTCAACGGCACGCTCGAGCTCTTGGCGGTGCGCCATGCGAGCGTAGGCTCCGTCTTGTGCGCGCAAAGTCTTGTGCGTCCCGCGCTCGATGACCTTGCCCCTGTCGAGGACGATGATCTCATCGGCGTGCTGCACCGCGGTAACCCGGTGAGCGACAATGACGGTGGTGCGGCCAGCACGTACGCGACGCAAATGCCCGAGGATGCGTTGCTCGGTCTCGGTGTCGACGCTCGACAGCGCGTCGTCGAGGACCAGGATCGGAGGGTCGATGAGCAAGGCGCGCGCGATGGAAGCGCGCTGCTTCTGCCCGCCTGACAACATGATGCCCCGTTCACCGACAGGGGTCTCGAGGCCCTGTGGCAGAGCGGTGAGGTCACGTTCGAAGGACGCCTCCGTGAGAGCGCGCATGATGCGCTCGACAGAGGCAGCGCTGTCGCCGAAGGACACGTTCTCGGCAAGGGTCTTCGAGAAAAGCGTATGCGTCTGCGACACGTAACCGAACATGCGGCGCAAGGCTCCAAGGTCGAGATCCACGATATCGTGGCCACCCACGAACACTTGGCCCCGCTCGATCTCGGTGAGGCGCAGCAACGCGCGCACCCAGGTGGTCTTGCCGCTGCCGATGGGACCGACGATGCCGAGCGTCTTGCCAGAGAGCAATCGCACCGAGACATCATCGAGCGCCCGCCGCTCCCCGAAGGCGATGGTGAGCGCGCGTGTTTCCACCGAAGGGTCCATGGCTTCGGGCGTGAGTCCGCCAGAGCGGATAGTTGGCTCTTCGCGCAGGATACCGTCGATTCGGTCCATCGACGACCGGCCGCGTTGGACCATCGACAGCACCCAGCCGAGCGCGAAGGTCGGCCACGACAGCAGAGCCATATATTCGACAGCTGCGACCAGCTCGCCGGCCGTCAGATCACCCGCGAGTACGTCCCGAGCTCCAACCATGACGGCCAGCAGGACGCCGAACGACCCAAGCGCGGTCACCAAGCGAAAGAGCACCGCGCGCACTTTGGTGAGCTTGGCGTTGATGGCGTAGAGGCCAGCGTTGAGCTCTTCGAAACGCCGGGCCTGGTGTTGTTCGCGACCGAAGGCGCGGGTCACGTGCGCCCCAGCAAGGCTCTCCTGAACGAAATTCGAGACCTTACCCATCTGCGCCTGCTGGGCGAGGTTCTGCTGATAGAGCCAACGCGAGACGCGCTGCACCACGAAGAACGACGGTGGATAGATGGCGAGGGTAATGGCGGTAAGCTTCGGTGACAAAGTGAAGAGCAATGGCAAAGCCGACGCGTACGCGATAGCGGTATTCACCATATTGAGCAGGCCCGGTCCCAAAAACAGCCGTACCTGGGTGAGGTCGTTGGTGGCACGGCTCATGAGATCGCCCGTGGGATGACGCTGGAAGAACGACGCGGGCATCCGGGTCAAGTGGGCGTAGAACTGGTTACGCAGGTCCATCTCGACGTCGCGCGCGGCGTAAAAGATGTGGATGCGCGATAGGCTCCTCACCACAGCGCCCGCGACCGCGATGGCGATCATCAAGATCGCGAGGTCGCGTAAACTCGCTGCGTCGACACCGGAAGCGTTGATGTCGTCAATGGCGCGGCGCACGAGCTGCGGGATCACCATGGCGGAGGCATTGGTCAAGAGCAGCAACACGAAGCCCCAAAGCCATCGCCGCGTATGTACCCGAGCAACGCGCCACAAACGGGCCATCGCGCTCGGCGGGGTGCCGCTCATGCAAGCGGTACAGAGCCCCTACTCTCGCAAAGAGTCAATGTCGCGCGGGAACTGGCAAGCAGGTGGCGCCGTGATAATGCTGCACGAACCTCGGTCACCCAAAGGATGTTCCCCCAATGAAGCATCAGTTCCTCGCTCTGCCCTTCGTGCTTTGCCTCAGTTTCGCCTGCGGTGACGATGGGGGCGGAGGAGACGGCGGTGGCGACAACTGCACCGGCACCCGGCTGGCCGAAGCCAAGCTCTGCGAGCTCACCTGCGGCGCAACCACGCTCGCGCAAGCGCAGGCCATCTTGGGTCAGCCGCAGGTCAGCAACAACAGCGTCCTTCAGTACACCTACCAGTGCACCGAAGGCACGACCGTGAGCCTCGACATCTATCAGTTCGCCTTCCCAGAAGCCGCGCTGGTCAACGTCACACGCACCACCAGCGGCGAATTCGCCGGCGGCACCGTGCCATCGTGCCTGTCGGCCTGCGACTAGCTAAGCCTGCCGCTCGGCAATGATGTGTTGACCCAGGCCCGAGAGGGTCGACTTGAACTCGACCTTCTCGAAGCCTGCGTCACGAAACAGCTGCGTGAGCTCGGCTCGGCTACGACGACCGACGAGGGACCCAGCGACCCACCAGGCGGTCATCGCAGCGACGAGCTGGCCAGCCGCCAACGGCTCGCGCAATGCCACGCCAGCGTGCGTCGCTCCGGAACGCAGGCTCGCGAGCCAATCGACTTCAGCGCTAGGCTCCATGAAAACGACACGCCCCCCCGGCGCGAGGATGCGATGCACTTCGGCCAGGACCTTGGCAGGCTCGGGGACGAGGTAGAGGAAGCTGTTGGCGACGACGGCTTTCACCGACCCGGTCGGGACGTCCGACATGGCGGTAGCATCCCCGGTACGGAAGTCGACCCGCTGCGGGGGCAGGCCCGAAGCATCGAGGCGCTTCTTGGCCCGCGCCACCATGGCTGGCACGATATCGACGCCGATGATGCGAGCGCCCGGTGGCAGGTGCTTCTCGAGCGCTAAGGTGCCAATCCCGGTGCCGGCCCCAAGATCGAGTACGGTCGACCCCTGCCCGACCTCGCCCCAGTGTGCGGCGAGCAGCTGGTTCTGTTGCGCCCAGAGCCCATGTTCCTTCAAGGCGACGTAGGCAGGCCCCAAGGTGTCGAAGAGCAGGGAGTTGCGCGCAACCTTCATCCAGCACGTCCCGGCATACGTCCGTCGACTATCGGTATTGCCGGCGACCTGTTGCGCCAATCTCCGGGGGGCACTAACTGTCGTCCAGTATGACCACGACGGACTACCGCCTCTCGAAAGACGTCTTCCCCCGCGCTTACGCCATCCACCTGCACGCCTCGCCCAGGAAGGCGACCTTCTCGGGCACCGTCCGCATTAGCCTGAAGAGCCGGGTCGCGACCGATGTCGTCGAGCTGCACGCCCGCGACCTCAACGTCGGCGATGTCGTCGCCTTCGTCGGCAAGAAGAAGATCAAGGGCAAGGCCAAGCTCCATAAAGATCGCGAGACCGTCGAACTGCGCTTTGCCAAGGAGCTTCCGAAGGGCGCCTTCGTGATCACGACGAGCTTCAAGGGCAAGCTCAACCCCAGCATGCATGGCCTCTACTTGGCCAAAGACGGCGACGAACGCGCCATCGTCTCGCAATGCGAGGCCACCGACGCGCGCGGCATCTTCCCTTGCTTCGACGAACCGGAGCTCAAGGCGACCTTCCAATGGACCGTGACCACGGATGCCGGCCTGACCGTGATCACCAACGGCGTTCCCAAGGGCGTCAAGAAAGAGCGGGGATCGCCAGCACGCGACACGCACACTTTCGGCGCAACGCGCATCATCTCGAGCTACCTCGTCGCCGTAACCATCGGAAAGCTTGAAGCCTCGAAGAAGCGCGTCATCGCCAAGATCCCTTGTCGCAGCTGGGCGGGCCCCGGCAAAGGCAAGCTCACCGACTTCGCGCAAGACGTCACCGCGCAAGTCTTGCCCTGGTACGAGCAGTACTTCGGTCAGAGGTACAACTACCAGAAGCTCGATCAGGTGGCGGTGCCCGGCTTCGACGCCGGCGCCATGGAAAACGTTGGCGCCATCTTCTACCGGCAGAACCTTCTGCTCATGGAGCCCCGCGCGACATCGTGGACCTCGCAGAAGCGGATTGCAGAGGTAATCGCCCACGAGCTTGCACACCAGTGGTTCGGCAACCTCGTCACCATGAAGTGGTGGGACGACTTGTGGCTGAACGAAGCCTTTGCCACGTGGATCGCCTACAAGGCGGTCGACGTTTGGCAGCCCAGCTGGCGCATGTGGGACGACTATCTCGAGTCGAAAGAGAGCGCCCTCGCCGCCGACGCGCTCGTCAACACGCACCCGGTGTATACGCCGGTCAAGACGCCCGCCGAGGCGACCGAGCTCTTCGACGTCATCACTTACGAGAAGGGCTGCGCCGTGTTGCGCATGTGCGAGGCCTACCTCGGAGACGCGGTCTTCCAGAAAGGCATCAAGGCTTATCAGGTCGAGTTCAAGAACAAGAACGCCGCTGGAGCCGACTTGTGGCGGTGTCTTGCCGAGGCTTCGGGCGAGCCGGTCGGTGAGCTCATGCGTAGCTGGGTCGAGCAAGAGGGCTTTCCTCTGGTGACCGTCAGCGCCCAACCTTCCATGGGCGAGAGCGGCGGCAAGACCACCATCACGCTCCGCCAGCGTCGCTTCTTCTCCGACGCCAGCATGATGAAGAAAGGGACGGCCCAGGTCTGGACCATCCCCATGGTCATCCGCTACAGCGGACCAAAGGGGATTCAGACGCACCGCCACCTGATGCGTAACGCCGAAGAGACCCTCGAGCTCCCCGCGGGCGTACGTTGGGTCCACGCGAACGCTGCGGCCGGCGGCTTCTATCGGGTGCAGATGGACGCGTTGATGCGGGCTCGCTTGTTGACCGCGGTCGCGGATCTCGCGCCTTCGGAGCGGATGACGCTCATCGAAGATCAGTGGGCGCTGGTTCGCAACGGCGAGAGCGACGTCGGTGCCTTCCTCGACGTTCTGTCGGCCTTCCGCGGGGACAACGACCACATCGTGACCCGCTCGATGACCAAGGCCCTTGCCGCGATCCACAACTACCTGGTGGGACCCGCCGAAGAGGTCCGCTTCGCCGAGCTGGTGCGCTGGTTCTTCTCACCACAGCTCGAGTCGCTCGGCATGCAGGCGAAGGCAGAAGAGCCCGAGGCACAGGGTGTGCGTCGCGCTTCGATCGTCTACGCACTCGGTGAGCTCGGACGCGACCCGAAGGTGCTCGCAGAGGCGGCGCGCCTCGTCGCCCGCGAGATGGACGACCCCACCGCCATCGATCCGAACCTGGCCGGTACGCTGGTCGCGCTCGGCGCCTTGGCCGGCGACAGTGGGCTGCTCGACCGCTACGTGGGCGTCTACTTGAAGCGCAAGGAAGCGCGCAGCACTCCGGATCTGCAGGCGCGATACTTGGGCGCCCTGTCCGCTTTCGAAGACAAGAAAGCCAACGCCCGCGTGCTCGCCATGTGCCTCGACGAGACGGTCCCGCAGGAGCAGCTTCGCGTGGTCATCTCGCCGATGCTTGGCCGCAAGGCGACTGGACGCATCGCGTGGGAGTTCTTGAAGAAACACTGGTCTGCCATTGGCCCACGTGTGGGGTCGATGGGGGTGGCGCGCTTGGTCGAGTCCACAGGCTCGCTGCCGGCCGACCTCGGCCCGGACGTCGAGCGCTTCTTCACCAAGAACCCCGTGGACGAGGCCAAACGTGCGCTTCAGAAGGCCTTGGAGGCCATGCGTCTAAAGGCGGACCTCGCGGCGCGGGAGAGCAACGGCTTGCGCAACTGGCTGCTACGCGACTTCAGCAAACACGAGGGTGCTGCGCGCAGCGCCTGATTCGGTTAGGATCGGTGGCAGTGAAAGGCGAGATCCCTATCGCGGTGTTGTCGCGGTACTTCCGAGTTCCGTCGCGCCAGTTCATCGCGCCGGACTACCCGGGCCGTGATGTGCTCTTGAAGAGTCGCATCACCAACATCTCCAACAACGGCGTCTTCATCTCGACCCCGAACCCGATGCCGCGCGGCTCCGAGTTCGACGTCAGCTTCACGTTGCCCGACCAAAAGTCTCCCATCACGGCGACCTGTATCGTCCGCTGGTCGACCGGCAAGGCCAATGACGAGGCCGGGGCCTTTGCGCAGGGCATGGGCCTCGAGTTCGTAAAGATCACGCGCAAGGACAAGAAGGCGATCGAACGCTACATCCGCGATTTTCTCACCGCGATGCGCAAGAAGGCGGCGACCGATCGGGCGAACGAGCTCGCGCAGATCCCGAACATGCCACACGTCGAGGAAGAGCACTCGTAGTCATTCGCCGGCTGATTCGGCCGTAGCGAAGCCGGTCGACACCCCGCCGGCCCTACTCTGAACCGGCGAGGTCATCGCGAAGGCGTGCTGCTACCAGCGGCACCACCAGCGGCCGAAAATGTCCTGGCGCGAGCCGAGGCGTCCCTCTTCCCAGTAGCTGCACAGACGCTCTCCTGGCAGCGGACCCGGGAGCGGCGAGGGGTAATACGGGTCTGGCCACGGAGCCGGATGATATGGGGGGCGCGGGTAGAACGGGCCGCCCGGGCGGTATGGGCCTGGGCGTGTCGGGCCGGGCCAGCGGTGGTTTCGGTCGTAGCGACCGTCGCGGTCCCAATCGCGGTAGTCGCCCAGCAACAAGCGCGCGCTCACGGCCTCGCTAGTGGTGAAGCCAGCCGAAAGGTCGAGCGAGACCGCCGAACGGCTCATCGTGGTGGCAGGCCCCTGAACGGCCCCCGAAGAAGAAACGGCCGCACGCAGCGACTGGGTCTCAGTCATCGCCATGGAGAGCTCCGAATTGTGGATTGGTGCGCCAGAAGAGGCGCATCGACCATCATCGCAGGACGCTCGGATTTGTTGTGGGAGAAGAGCGGCATGGGCGCGCATTCAAGTTGGGATTCGGCGTAGCTTTCGGCGGTTTTGATGCGTTGTGAGAATCGACAGACGATGTTGCGTGTGATCGAAGCGCTTGCGCGCCGGCTACGCCGGACCGACGCGCTTTTACCGCGCCGTCTAGCGACCGAAGCTTGAGCGAATTAGCGCGGCGTAGTGAGGACACGACGCAGTCCGATCCGGGGCACGACGGCGCCACCGACACCCGGTTCCCGACGTGCGGCCAGGCTCATCCTGGGCAACTCATCGCCAAGCACCCCCGCATGAAGAAAGGGGCGTGTGCCCCGGAGCGGGCTGCGGCGTGCCCGGAGCGAAAGACGCGCGGTCACCAACGTGCGCGCCAATCGAGCACTGTGAAGCAAGCGCGCTCGCGCGAGCTCGTGTCAGCGCCCTAAGTTGATCGTGCGGCCAAGCGGCACACGACAGGCGCTCGGGCAGTTCATCCGCGCGGGAACGGTGGTGGTCGCCGAATGTTCAGGCTGGGGGGAGGTTCCGGCGCAGCTGGCTCGCCTGGCTGCTCCTCTGGTGGCTCGATCGGCGGTGGCTCCGTGGGGGCCGCGGCTTCGACACGAAACGACAGGTCGAAGACGACGAGGACGTCACCGTCGGCCATCGCCGGAAGGGGTGCGGCGCTGCTGATGGCGATGACGTCACCCACTTCGACCTTTCGACGCATCGCCGTCACGTATTGGCCGTTATCGAAGACGAGCCCAAGCTCTCCATCGACGCCAAGTGGTACAGCCAAGAGATTTTCGCTCGCGGCCCAGCTGGGCTCGGAGTGGAAGCGGAGGTCTAGCAACTCGAATTGGCTTCTATTGCGGACTGTAATGTTGGCCGGGCCCACCGGGGCCGAGGCGTCTCCACACGCTGCGACGAAAGTTGAGGCGATCAGTAGGTAATGGCGAAGGCCCATATGAAGCTCCAGGTGGTCAGAGATGCTCCGCTCACGAAGACACGCGGTCTTTCGTAGACCTGCTTCTCGTCATTGAAGGCGACCGGCCCCTTGAACTCGAGCGGCTCCGCGTAGTCGAAGTCGCGATACCCCATGTACTCGAAGGCGATACGCGTGGCGGCGTGGATCTGCGGGACGCGCACGCCGAAGCCTACGCCGAGTCCGCCGGATTGGAGCGCCGTGAAGTCGCCACCGCTTGCGCGGTAGCGGCCGATGCGCGCGTTGACGTAGCGATATTCGACGACATTGAGGATGACGTCGGCGGAGAAGAACCACTCATAGCCGATGCGGCCGCCGACGATGTCGAGTCCTCCGCGGGCGCCAAGAAAGCCGCTGCGCATGCGCAGTGCGTAGGTGTTGGGCTCGTTGCAGTCGATGAGCTCCCCAGTCGCGGCTGTCGAGCACGTGACACCCACGTCGGTGCCGCTGCCGCTCCCGGCGAGCGGCAGGTCTTCGCGAAAGTCGCTGATGTCGATACGCTGGTCGAGGAAACCGAAGTTCGGGGTCAGGCGAAAACCGGTCGACCCAGGCGAGCTGTAGGTCGAGATGCGATAGCCTGACTGCCGCGCGCGGCCGCTCGCCACCGTGAGGTCGCTGCCAGTGTCGGTGCGGACCGCCGACGCGACATCAGCGCCGCCACGCAACAGGGACAGCTCGATACCGCCGAGCGCCCGCATGACCGCATCGCCCGTGCTAGTCGGCGGCCCACGCGGCTCGGCCAGGGCCGTGCCAGCAAACAACGACACGAGCGCCGCGGAGGCGAGCCATCGCATGGGGAGCCAGTCGGACGGGGCCTGTTGCCGGTCTATTCACGCAGGCGCTGGAGAAAAGTCTGTACCGCCGGGGCGACGCGCTCGGGATGCTCGAGGTGGACGTGGTGACCACCGCTCACCGAAACGTGCGTCAGGTCACGAACGTCTGCGAGCCAGGAGGCAAGTGTCCCAGGGTCCACGGCAATTCCATCCTCTGGTCGCACAAACAAAACTGGCGCCGTGATCCCACGCAGAAACGCTCGGTTGTGTTCCTCGGTGAAGCGCATGGGCGACACACGCCGCAAGCGCGCGTCGTAGGTCCAGGCGATTCCCTCGGCGGTTTCGACCGTATTGCGAGCGACCAGTGTTGCGGCGGCCGCCGGCGTGAGGTTGGTCACCTTCAAGAGTCGCTGCGTCGCCGCTTCGCGGGATGGGTACAGCGGCCGCTCTTTGTCGAGTAAGCGCGCACGCTGGCGGATATAGGACGCGAGCGTTTCCGGCACATCCTGCGCCGGTGTGGTGAAGGGCGCGAGGCCATCGAGCAGGACGACGCCGCGCAGGCGCTCGGGTACGGTGCCCGCGGTAATGCTTGCGATAGCCGCGCCCATCGAGTGCCCCATCACGCTGAAACGCCGCCAACCCAGGTAGTCCGCTGCGGCGACAACCTCGGGAACCCAGTCGATGAAGTGATAGGTGGCGTTGGCACCCCGATGTTCCGAGCGACCGTGACCGGGCAGGTCGAGCGCAATCAAGTGAACGCCGGCAAGCATGGGCGCCAACCGGTCGAAGGTGGCGCAGTTGTCGAGCCAGCCATGAAGCGCCAGTAACTTGTGGTCAGACCCTAGGTCGCCCCACTCCCGGGCAGCCAGGGTGAGGCCTGGAACCAAAACGGTGCGCTCGCTCGCTGCACTCAAGCGACGATACCTGCGGTGAACGCAGTACGCAGATAAAACCCGAGGGGCAAGCGACGCACCAGGCCATCTTCGGCGAGTCCGAGCGCACGTACCTTCGACGAGGCCGCTTTGGGACGCGCCTGCAAAACCGCCCCGACGTGTGCCGAGACGGAACCGCCGGCCCCGATGACACCAGCGATGCACTCCCAATCGTGTCTTAACAGAATGTCTTCTTCAGCGGACGGGCTCCAGATGACGGGCTTACCCACCCGTCGCTCGGGAAGCGGTGCGAAGCGTGCTGCGGTCACTGGTATCCAGAGCACGCGTGCGAGACGGATGCGCAGCCTCGATGTCTCCCACAGCTCGCGGTCGACAGCGTCCATATCGATCGAGCAGCAGAACGTGCTCTCGCCAGGACGGCCGTCGGGCTTGACGGGAATGGTCTTGAGCTCGATCCCCAGAGTCACGAAGTCGGGGAGCTCCGCGGCATCGGGCTCGGCGCCGAGAGCAGCCTCGATGAGCTGCCCCACGAAACCCTTGGCGCGGCGGGGGTCAGGAGGCAAGGGCCAGCCCATACCGGTCGCGATCTCGCCGATGCTGTGGCCGGTGAGAGCGGTGGCGCGGACCATCAGCTCGCGCTCGGAGGTCGGGGGCGTGCGGCGCATCCGCATGAGCGATTGCCTCGCACGAGAGGTCTACGCCGAGCAAGAGCGGCGGGGAGCAAAGCCGCATTCGTGCTACGCCTGGGCCCTAGGCCCCGTCGAGGCCACAATCGCTTCGATGAGGTCGAAGACCTGCATGGGCTTGGGCAAATGCGATTGATACCCCGCACGTAGTGCACGGTCGCGGTCCTCGGCGCGCGCGAAAGCCGTGACGGCTATAGCAGGCACCGCGCCGCCGCGTGTCGGTCCGAGGGCCCGCACCTGGCGGATGAAGTCGTAGCCGTCGATTCCCGGCATACCAATATCGGAGAGAACGACATCTGGCCGAAACCGCTCCACGAGCTCGAGGCCAACGGCGGCGGACGCGGCCGTCACGACCATCGCCTCGCGTGTTTCGAGGACCCGTTTCATGAGATCGCGAGCATCCGCCTCGTCATCCACGACTAGGATCTTGATCCCCGTGAGCTTCCTCGCGTCGAGCCGAAAACTCCGCTCGGCGTGCGCAGGCGCCTCGCCGGCGACACCTTCGCTAGTGGCTGTCCGTCTCATCGTCAGCGGCAAGGTGACTGTGAAGGTTGCACCCTTACCGGGACCGTCGCTCGCGGCGGCCACCTCGCCGCCGTGCATCTCGACGAGCTGTTTGACGATGGATAGTCCCAACCCGAGACCACCGAAGCGGCGGGTATGGCTGGGCTCGGCCTGCGCGAAGCGGTCGAAGAGAAACGGCGCGAAGTCGGGCGCGATGCCACTGCCGTTATCGCGTACGACGACGCGGGCTTCGCAAGGTCCCTGCACGAGCCGAACGAGAACGTGACCGCCCACGGGCGTGAACTTGATGGCGTTGGAAAGCAGATTCGTCACCACTTGCTGGAGGCGAGCCGGGTCACCGCAGACATGGCAGCCGCCGGCGTCGATCACCGGTGTCAGGCGCACACCCTTGACGGTCGCCGCGGGCTGCGCGCTCTCTGCGGCCGCTTGGACGACATCGGCGAGATCGATGGTCTGCAGATCGAGGCGTACCTTCCCGGAAATGATGCGGCTCGTCTCGAGCAAGTCTTCGATGAGACGCGTCTGCAGGCGCGCATTGCGGTCAATGGTCTCGACGGCCTGGCTGCGGGTCGCTCCGGTTAGGGTCTCGGACTTCAAAAGCTGCGCCCAGCCGAGAATCGCATTGAGCGGCGTGCGCAGCTCGTGGCTCAACGTGGCGAGGAACTCGTCCTTCATACGGCTGACGCGCTCTGCTTCACCACGGGCCGCGCGTTCGGAGTCGAGGAGCATAGCGCGCTCGGCTTCTGCGCGTTTGCGCTCGGTGATGTCCGCCACGACTGCGACGAGCTTTAGGGGCATGCCATCGACCGAGCTGGCGAGGACGCCAGCGAGCTCGAGCCAGCGCCAGGCGCCATCGTTCTGCCGCCTGATGCGTGTCGTCAGCTTGAAGATCCCGTCGGGACGCGATGCGGCTTTCATGGCCAACTCGAACTTCGGAATATCATCGGGATGAACGATGCCCGCCTCGAGCGCTTGCCGAAGGTTGAGCGGCCCCAGGCACGGGTCCCGGCCGAAGATTGAGTAGGCGCGCGCGTTCTCCCAAACAGATACGTCACAAACGGCGTTCCACTCGATGATGCCGAGCTCGGCCGCGCGGGTCGCGAGAGCCAAGCGCTCTTCGCTCTGACGCCGCCTCTCCTCGGCCAAGTGCCGATCCGTGACGTCGATGGCCACACCGTCGATAGAGCTCGGCTCACCAGTTTCGTCGGTGATGACGCGACCGCGATTGGCTATCCAGCGGATCGATCCATCGGGACGAACGATACGGTAGGTCGGCTCGAAGAACGCACCCGTGTCGTGCGCCCGCGTGAGCGCTGCTTCGAGAAGTGGCGCGTCTTCTGGATGCACGCGATCGACGAATGCCGACGGTCCGCGATCGCGGAGGTCAGTCTCGCCAAGGGCATGAAACTCCGCCACGTTTCGGTCACTGTCGAGCCGGCCCGTGCGCAAGTCGAGCGACCATGTCCCGATCTCCGCTGCGGACAAGATGTTCTCTAGGCGGGTACGTGCCGCGAAGAGCGCCACTTCCGCGCGCTCGAGCTGCTCTCGTTCGCGGTCAACCAGCTCGGCGGCGGTGTCGTCCGTCATCGCACAAAGGACCGCTCGGACGTTTCCATCGTCGTCGCGAACTGGCGAAAGCGACCACGTAAGCCAGACGTCGACGAGAGTGCCCTGGCGCTCCATCGCCATATAGGTACGCTCGTTCCAGGTGGAGGTCCCCCGCGCGAGAACCTCGCTGGCCTGCGACGCGAAGTGCCGCCAGCAACCGCCCCAACCCTCGAACGCCGGTCGTCCGAGCGCCGCGGGATGCCGCGCGCCCAGCAAATACGCGTAAGCGTCGTTATAGACGGCGGTAAGCTCTGCGCCACGCCATACGGCCATGGGAAAGCGCGACGCCAGGCACGCCTGGACGACGGTACGCAGACACGCCGGCCAATCGGAAAATGCTCCCTGCGCGCTCATCTATGCCCCCACACGATGATTGCGGTTCACTTCTGTGTACAGCTTGGCCACCGGCGTCGTAAGAACCGCCGCGTGAATCTCGACGACTACGTACGACACGACGCCATGGGCCTTGTCGAGCTAGTAAGGACACGACGTGCCACGGCCGCCGAGATCCTCGATGTGGCATTTCGCGCCATCGCCGAGGTCAACCCGCGTCTCAACGCCGTCGTCGAGGTCACCGAGTCCCACGCTCGGCAACTGCTCTTGCGCGCGCTCCCCGACGGCAAGCTACGCGGCGCGCCGTTTCTAATCAAAGACTCGCTCGAGCGTACAGGCCTCAAAGCATCCTGGGGCTGCACTCTCGCCAAGGAAAACATCTCCAAGCGAACCCACGAAGTCGCTCGTCGCATCGACGATGCCGGCCTGCTCACAATCGGCCGTACCAACATGAGCGAGCTGGGACTGCTGCCAAGCACGGAAGGCGCGCTGCACGGTCCGGCGCACAATCCATGGGATACGACGCTATCACCGGGCGGCTCGAGCGGTGGCGCCGCCGCGGCGGTGGCAGCTGGTATCGTGCCCTGCGCTCACGCCGAGGACGGCGGTGGCTCCATCCGTATTCCGGCTTCGGCATGCGGCTTGTGGGGCTTAAAGGCCGGCCGAGGGCGGCTGCCGCAAGAGCCGTGGGACTCGCCCGACGCTTTCGTCATGCACGGCGTGGTCAGTCGTACGGTGCGAGATAGCGCACTCATGCTCGATGTCCTGGCTGGGGCGCGGCCATTCGACCGCTGGCAGGCGCCCCCGCCACGCGGCAGCTATCTCGAGGCCGCGAGCCGCGACCCGAAGCCCCTGCGCATCGGCTTCACCACCCGCACGATACTCGGCGACGAGTCCCATCCCGACTGCTGCGACGCAGTCGACCAAGCCGCGCGCCTCTTCGCCGCATTCGGTCACGACGTCGAAGAGGTGCGTGTCGAGTTGGACGGCGAAGCCTTCGCGGCACACTTCACGACCATCTGGGCCATGGCCACCGGCTACTTCATCCGCGCAGCGCTCGAGACCATGACGCCGATGAACGTGCCGCCGGCCGTTCGCCGTGTCATGGTCGATCCAAACGTCTTCTCGGCGATCGCCTGGGCGACCAACGCGAGCCAGGGCCTACCACCGCTCGAGCGAATGACGCGCCGGCTCATCAAAATCAACGCGAAGCTCACGCCAGCCGACCACTGGATGGCTTGGAGCAAGCTGAACGAGGTTGCGCAGCCGCTCTTTAAGGCATTCGATCGCTACGATGTCATCTTGACGCCGACGCTCGCCACACCGCCATGGCGGACAGGAACATTTACTCTCGGCGAGACCGACGCGGAGACGGGGAGAAAGCTCATGCGCTACGCTGGCTTCACCCCCATCGGAAACACAACCGGACTGCCGGCGATGAGCCTGCCCCTGCACTGGAACCACGGAGGCATCCCAATCGGCGTGCAAGTCATGGGTCGGTTCGGTGCCGAGCAAGTATTGCTTGCGCTCGCAGGCCAAGCAGAGCGAGCAACGGCGGCCAAGCGTCCCGTCCCGCGCGTTTGGGTGGGAAACTAAGGAGAACTCGTGAGCATCCTCAAGAGCCTGAACGTCGAGCGCCTCGACCTTGCTCTCACAGAGCCTTTCGCGGTGGCGACCGGCGCGCCTACCGTCGCGCGCAACGTGTTGGTTCGCGCAACGCTCGATGATGGGACCGTCGGTCTCGGCGAGGCGGCGCCCTTCGCGGAAGTGAGTGGCGAAACCCAGGAGCAAACGCACGCCGCCGTGCTGGCCATGAAGTCGCTGGTGCTGGACACCGAGGTGTCGGACTGGCAAGCCATCGGCTCGCTCTTGCGCGCAAAGCACCCCGGCGCACCCGCGGCGCGCTGCGGTCTCGAGATGGCGATCATCGATGCCCTCGCCCGCAAAGCGAAAAAGCCGCTCTACAAGGAGTTCGGGGGGGCTGGGACGCGCCTCGTCACGGACATGACGGTCACCGCCGGCGACGTCGAGCACGCGCGACGCTCCGCGAAATCGATTGTCGCCCGTGGCATCAACACCATCAAAGTGAAGGTGGGCGCTGGCTCCGCGGCGGAAGACGTGCAGCGTATGCTTGCCATCCGTGATGCGGCCCCCGAAGCGCGCATTTTCGCGGATGCCAACAGCGGCTACGATCTCGAACAGGCCGTAGCGTTCGCTCGCGGCATGGAAGCAAACCACATCCCGTTACAGATTTTCGAGCAGCCCTTACCCCGGGGGGCGCACGACGACTGGAAGAAGCTCGCGAGCTTGACCCCGATCCCGCTTTGCGCCGACGAGTCCGCACGCAGCGCCGCGGATGTGCTCGAGCTGGTGCGCGACGGCGCGGTGCGCTTCATCAACATCAAGACGATGAAGTCCGGCGTCGCCGAAGCCTGGGCCATGATGAACGCCGCCCGCCAAAACGGGCTGGCGCTCATGATCGGCGGGATGGTGGAGAGCATCCTGGCGATGACTTTCTCGGCGCACCTAGCCGCCGGGTTTGGCGGCATCGACATCGTCGACCTCGACACGCCGATGTTCATCCAGTCGCACCCTTTCAAGGGCGGATTTCGTCAGACTGGCGGCGATCTAGATGTCGGGCATATCGATCGCGGCCATGGTGTGACGCTGGGCTAAAGTGGTAGACCCTTTGCCTCATGGCCCTTCGTAAGATCGCGCAAATCGGACACCCGGTGCTCCGCGAGACGGCCCGTCCGCTGACCCAGACCGAGCTCGCCTCCCGTGAGGTGCAGGGCTTCATCGACGACCTCGTCGAGACCATGCGTGACGCCTCGGGCGCCGGCATCGCCGCCACACAGGTCTACGAGAAGCTGCGTATCTTCGCCGTCGAGGTGCGCGACAACCCGCGCTATCCCTACAAGCCACGTTACCCGTTGACCGTGGTCATCAACCCAGAGGTCACCCCGCTCTCGACGGAAACGTTCTCCAACTATGAGGGCTGCCTCTCGATCCCCAATCTGCGCGGTCGCGTGCCGCGCCATGCCGAGGTACGCGTGCGCGGCCTCGACCGCAACGGCGGACCCTTGGAATTCGAGGTGCGCGGCGTCTCTGCAGGCACTTTCCAGCACGAGCTCGATCATTTGAACGGTGTCTTGTTCGTGGACCGTATGGTCGACACCAAGAGCCTGTGCACGTGGGATCACTTCGAGCGCTTCGAGAAGGAGCGTTTCATCAGCGAGGTGCGCGAGATCGTCGCGCGCTGGGGTTCATGACCATGAAAGCACTCTTCAAAGCCTTGCTTGCCGTCCACTTGAGCGTTGCCTTGGCTGGCTGCGCCACCATGCACGGCCCGTCGAAGGCGAAAAAAGAGGTGGCCAAAGACGAGCCGGAAGAAAGCGAAGACGCAGGCGTCGCCTCAATCAACGCTCAGCTTCGTCAGTTCAACGCCTCGCTCGGGCAGAAGAGCTTCGATGAGGCGGCGTCGCATTTGCGTAAGGCTCAGCTCGCGGTGCAGCGCGCCACCGAGCTCACCCGCTCACACCCCGAGTTCGAGGACGCAAGCGAGGCGGTCGTCGCGGCGGAGAAGCGCTATGAGACCGCAGTCGAGCAAGATCGCATCGCCCGCCGTAACGCCGCCATCGACGAGCTGATCAAGCGCGGCAATATCGCTCTCCAGAAAGCAGCCGATTTGCAGAAGCAGCTCCAAGACCGTGTGCCAACCGTGCAAGACGTGGGCGCAATGCGTGCGGTACTTCAAGAGCTCGCCGATGTTCGCATCAGCGGACAGCAGTACGGCGACGACCAAGTCTACGTCGAACACGCTCGTGAGCGGGACGTGAAGGCGAGGCAGCTTGCGGTGCGCGAAGGGGTCGCGCAGTGGCAGATCGATGCCTCCCAGTCTCTGAGTGTGAGTGTCGAATCGGCCAGGCAGGCGATCGTCGCCGCCGGCAAGACGAGCAACCCGGACGAGCAGACTTCGCAGTACCGCACCGCGGCCCAGGCCTTCGCGACATGCCTTTCGACGATCCAATCGCTCGAGAGCAGAGATCAGGACATCGAACCGCGTTTGGTGGCCACGCCGCTCGGCACGCTGACTGTCGCTAACACGCGTAAGGAATGCACCGAACGCAACGCCCGCCTGCGTCACGAGGTCGACAAGTTGGCGTGGCGAGGTCGCATCGCTCAGGCGCTTGCTTCGCTCGCGCAGGCGGACGCCAAGCGCAACGCGGCGAAAAACGCCCCCGAGGTGGCAGCGGCGGTTGACGGCATGATCAACGCGCTCGCCGCTTGCAACACGGAGCTCGAGGGCGGCAACAAGATGCCTGGCTACGACGCCAAGGCCCAGTTCGAGTCGGCCTATGGCACGGTGACCGCACCCGTCATCGCAAAAAATTGCGCACGCGAGCGCGAGCGGCTGATGCGCGATCGCCCCATGTTCATCTGGCGTGGCTCAGCCGAGACGCTGCGCGACCCGTACAACGTCGCCAAGAAGAACATCGATCTCGCGAAGGCGTCGCAAAAGAGCGGTGAGAAGATCGAGCTGTGGTCCACATCGAAGACGAACGCCGCAGTTTGTGCCGAGCAGGCCACCAAGCTCGAAGCGCAAAAGGACGCAGACAAGAAATTTCCCATCACGACCGCTGATGGTCCGCTCACCATCGGTCGCCTGCGTGACGAGTGCGCGGCCTTCGCGAAGCTCTCCGACGACGAGCTCAAGAAAGCGCGCAGCGCGGTCGAGCTCGAGCAGTTCATGACAACCTTGAAAGGTGACGAGCTCGAGGTCGCCAAAAAGAACGGCATTCCGCAGCGCATCGAGAGCGTCGAAGGCGGGCGGGTCTTCATCTACGAGAAGAATCAGTTTGGCTTCGACGGCCAGGGCAAGAACTTCGACTTTCGCGCCGCTTGGAAGCAGAAGGTCGACGCTGTCGTCGCGGACGTTACCCGTTTCGTGACCCCTGTCCGCAGCGCCGCGACCGCCGAGGCGCAGCTGTCGGCGACCGACGCCGCCATCAACGGCATGAGCCAGTGCCAAAACGCACTGCCTCAGATTGATCGCCGTCCCGGCTTCGATCCCGAGGCGGAGTTCGCGACGCCCCTCGGCAAGCTCTACGCTGTACAGATCCCCAAGGCTTGCGCCAGCGAGCGCGAGAAGCTGCAGGCCTCGATCACACCGCTGCGCTGGAAGGCCCAGTTCGAAAAGGTTCGTGATCGTGCCGCGCAAGCGCAAGCAGACGTTGGGGCCGCCAAGAACGCCCCCACTGCGGCCCAGCGCGTCCAGCTCCTGTCGACTGCGATGGGCGGCTTGAAAGAGTGCAGCGAGCGGGCTGACGGTCTCGCGAGCAGCGTGGGCGCCGACCCCAAGCTCGAGATCGGCAGTCCATTCGGTCAGGTCAACCGCAAGAAGCTGCAGAGCGAGTGCGCTACCGCATTGACGCGCGCTCAGAAGGATCTCGACGAGGCGATTAACGCGAAGAAGGTCGAAGACTTCATCGCGACAGCCAAGGGTGATGAGAAGGAAGTGGCGCGCCGCGAGGGCATCCCGACACGCATCGAGAGCAAAGGTGGCGGCCGCGTCTTCATCTACGCGGTCAAGGCGACCAAGGGGAAGAAGGCCGAGGACAAGCGTATCGCCTTCAACGCGCAAGGCCAGCGCGTGGCCGAAGCGATGCTGCAATGATCTCGGTCGAGCAAGCGCAGAAAGCGGCGCTTCTCGGAGTCGCCGCCCTTGGCGCCGAGCTCGTCTCGGTCGATGAGGCTTTGGGACGAGTGCTCGCCCACGACGTCCTGGCAAGCGTGCCGGTGCCCCGCTTCACCAACGCTGCGATGGATGGCTACGCGCTCCATTCCCGGTCGACCGCGCAGGCAAGCACCGCCGAGCCCGTGCGCCTCGATGTCATCGGCGAATCCGCCGCTGGCGACGACGGCGAGTTGGTAGTCACGCGCAAAGAAGCGGCACGCATCTTCACGGGTGCACCCCTCCCCAAGGGCTGCGACGCCGTCGTCATGCAAGAGAACGTGACGCGCGATCGCCACTATGTGCTGATCAGCGAGCCAGTGGGGACCGGGGCGAACGTTCGGCACGTCGCCGAAGATGTCGACGTCGGTGCGCTTCTACTGCAGCGCGGCACGGTGATTGGAGCTGGAGACATCGCGGTAGCGGCGGCCCAAGGCCGCCTCTTACTGGCCGTCACGCGCCGCCCAAGGGTTGCTATTTTACCCACGGGCAACGAGTTGGTGGAGATCGACGCGCTGCTCACGAGTCCGCTCACCAAGGTGGGCAACGGCAACGCACTGATGCTCGCAGCTCAGGTCCGCGAGGCGGGCGGCGTGCCGGTACGACTGCCCATCGTCGGTGACTCACCCGAGGCCATCGGCGAGGCTCTCGAGCAAGCGGCCGCCGTCGCCGATCTGGTGGTGACGAGCGGCGGCGTCTCGGTGGGAGAGCACGACTACGTGAAGCGTGTGCTCGCTGAGCGCGGCAAGGTCGTTTTTCACAAGGTGGCCATGCGTCCTGGGAAGCCGCTCGCGGTCGGGTCCATCGCGGGAAGGCCATTCTTCGGGCTTCCCGGGAATCCCGTGTCCTCTTTCGTGTCGTTCGAGCTGTTCGTGCGCCCAGCCCTGCGCGCCATGCAGGGCGCGCGCGACCTCGAGCGCGTCAGGCTGATGGCGACGCTCACCGCCAAAGCGCCTCGCTCGGCCGACCGACGCAACTATGTTCGCGTCAAGCTCGTCCGCGATAACGGCAAGCTTCTCGCAACTCCGAACGCGCGGCAGGGGTCTGCCGACTTGACGAGCCTCGCCGAGGTCGACGGCCTCGCGCAGATCGAGCCTGGACCCGACGCCGCCGCCCCACATGACCAGGTGTCATGTTTGTTATTGCGGACTGTGTAGTCTCGGCGAGCGTCAGCGCCGGGCCGGTCGGCGACGCGCGGAGCCGCGCACACCCACATTTTTTGCGTACGCGATCGCGATTGGCGTTGTTGTGATGCGGGTTTCGCTTGACCCCGATCGGGACGACCGCTAATTCACTGGGCAGATTCGCTCGTAGCGTGCTCCCGAGGCTGTAAATTCAAGTCCGGAGCAAGACGAGCAACACCAAGGAAAAGACAATGACGAAGGCTGAGCTCATCGAGAAGATGTACGAGAAGCACAACGGCGAAGTCACCAAGAAGCTCGCGGCCGAGATGGTCGAGACCGTGTTCGAGAACCTCGCCGGCGCCATCCGCAAGGACAAGCGCTTCTCGTACCCCGGCTTCGGCACGTTCGTCGTGCGCACCCGCAAGGCTCGTCCGGGCCGCAACCCGCAGACCGGCGAGGCCATCAAGATCAAGGCCTCGAAGACCGTGGGCTTCCGCGCCGCGAAGGCCTTCAAGGACAAGCTCTAAGATTTTGTCCGCCGGAAGCGGCGGGCTCAAAGAGCGTGTCGGCCCGTAAGGGTTGATGCAATCGACACAACGCCGGTGGAGCTCGAAAGAGTCTCCACCGGCGTTGTTGTTTTTCCGGTACTCGGCGCAACGCTAGAGGGGTCGCGATCAGCGCCGAGCGCGAGGTCGTCAGTCGCTGCCGAGGGCGAACGCATCGGCGCTGCGCCAGGCGCGAACCCGATGCGCGCGCTCCATGGCCGCACTGGTCTGTTCGTATTGCTTCATCTTGGCGGCGCGCTGGCCATGTGGGGTGGCTGTCGCACAACCCGTGACAATCACCATCAGCGTGACGAGCAGCGTTGCGAATCGAATGTGATGCATGGGGAGCCTCGTGTCCGCTGAGCGTGTTTGGTGACCACTAGTGCAGTCTCCGTGCCGCCCGCCGGTTCTCGTCTTTTCAAGGCATTAGGTGGGTTCGCAGCGTCCGAAGCAGGCGGTCATCTGTCCGGTCAAGCGGACAGGCGGCCTGGCAAGCAAGCGCCGGTTCGGGCCGATGCGCGGCTGCACTATGGCGAGACTTCGAGCTCGACGGGCGCCTTGCGGCTGTTTTTCGAGGTCAGAATCACCTGCAGGACCTTGGCCCGATTGGCTCGATCGACGACGCGTACGATGTGCTCGCCGTACGGCATCTTGCGCTTCACGATCGGGGCTGGGCCGACCTCTTTCTTGTCGATGAACACCGTGGCCGGGCGGCCGTCACTCGTGCGTACGGTCAAGTAGCCGTATTGCGGCTCCGGCGCCGCGTCGGGTGCAGGCGCGGCCGGTGTGACAGCCGCGGCGAGGTCGGTCTTCTCGAGCTTGGCTTCCCTGGGCTCGGGTGCGCTGGGTTGCGGCTCCTCTAGGGGCTGGTCGAGCGGAGTCGTGGTGACACGTGGAATGCTTGGACGCTCGGCGATGTCCGCGAGCGTGTCGGCTTCGCTGACGACTTCGGTCGATGTTGGCGCCGCGCGCTTGACCATGACGATGACAAGCAGAACCAACACCACCCCGATTGCGGCAGTGAGCGTCCACAACAAGCGTCGTCGCTGTTCCTCGGGGTTACCACCCAAAAAGCCGCCCACCAGTGGAATGCCGCGCGTCTCGGTCACTGGTACGAGAGTCTGCGATGGCGAACGACCGCGAGCCGAGCTCTTCACCCTCTCGATGGGGGCGGGCTCGACGCTTGTCACGCGCGTCGCGTCATCTTCGGCCGCGTTGCGCTGTCTGCCGCTTGGCCGCCGTTCGGGCTCGGGACGCGTCGACGTGTTGTGAATATGGTCGGTCGAGGTGTTGCTCTCTTCACGACCGCGGCCGCGCGTACTCCGGCTCTCACGGTCGCGCTGCAGCTCTTGCTCGACCTCTTCGGCCGCCTTGGCTGGATCGCGCGTGACGATGCTCCAGTCACGTCCTGGCCTCCCCTCTTCTTCTTCGGCTTCGGCGGTCTGGAGCTTCTCGACCTTCTGCGACGGCCTTCGCAAGATGCCCGACATCTCACCGGCCGTCTGCGCGAACGCGCGCAAGGCCGTCTCGTTGTCTTCGATCTCGTGTGCAAACAGCCCCGTCATCAGCTCGCGCGCTTGTTTGGGGCCGTAGATGGTTCGGCCGTCGATAAGCAGCGGTTCGAGCGCCTCCGCCATGTTCGATGCTTCCTGAAAGCGCTCGGCTGGGTCGACGCTGACCGCGCGTCGAACGACGGCAGCAACATCGGGCGGGAGTCGGTCCCACGATGCCGCGTCATCAGGCAACGTGCCGTTGGTGACGCGCTCGAGGATCGAGAAGTCGCTCTCGCCGAAGAACAGCTTGCGGTGCGCAAAGGCCTCGTAGAGCACCGCGCCAAGCGCGAAGATATCGGTGCGTCCGTCGACATCGCCAGTCTTCACCTGCTCTGGCGCCATGTACGCGAACTTACCCTTCAGGATACCGACGCGGGACATCGTGCGACGGAAGTCCGCTTTCGCGATGCCGAAGTCGACGACTTTTACGTTGCCGTCGTAGCCAACGAGGATGTTCTGCGGACTGATGTCGCGATGAACCAGCTTGAGCGGCTTACCGTCGATGCTGGTTTTACGATGCGCATAGTCGAGAGCTTCGGCCGTCTTCGCGATCACATACGCAACGAATTGCGGCGAGAGGGCCTGGCCGCGCTTCTTCGCCTTGCGAACGATGGCACGGAGGTCGCGCCCGTGAATGAGCTCCATGGCGATGTAGAGCTGCTCTTTGTAGCTGCCGAGCTCGTAGATTTGGACGATGTTCGGGTGTGAGAGCTGCGAGGCGAGCTTCGCCTCGTCGACGAACATGTTGGCGAACTCTTCGTCATCCACCAGCGCCGGTAACATGCACTTGATGGCAATGAGGCGGTTGCCGTCGCTCGCGCTGCGCGCCCTGTAAACCTCGGCCATGCCGCCAGCCGCCAGTCGGTCGAGGACCTGATAGCGCCCGATTTTCGACGGCGTAGCGCGCTCGGCGTTTTTCTCGCCCATACTCCTTTGATCTACACGCGTTCAGCGCGAAGAGGTGAAAAAGAGCAGCAACGGCGGAGATTGCTGGAAGTTTTGCGTACTTGAGCATTCGGGGCGAAAGCGGGTATGCATGGAGCTCACCAAACCGGGAGTCTGACGCGTGGCTGATACAACGCATCGCAGCGGCTTACGTCCCTTGCCCAGGCGCATGCGCCCACAAGGCCTCACCCATCGGCCACCAGCGCGTCTGCAGCAGCTCCATCGCGCGCGGGCACAAGAGCGCGCCATCCGCTTGTTCGCCGTGAGCGTCGTGATGCATGGCCCTCTGCTGCGTAGCACCGAGCTGCACGGCAAACGCCGCGACTGAAGCTTTGCCATGAGACAAGCTCGCGCCCGCGCGCACACCAACTTCGCGCTGGTTAAATATTGGGGCAAGCGCGGCAGCGCGCTGAACCTCCCCGCCGTGGGCTCAATCTCCGTGACGCTCGCCGGCCTGTCGACGGAAACCAGCGTGACCTTCGACTCCGCAGCGCCCGAGGACACACTCGAGCTCAACGGCAAGCCGGCCAGCGTCGAAGACACGCAGCGCGTCAGCCGCTTCCTCGACCTCATCCGCGGTAAGGCAAACCTCACCGATCATGCGCGGGTCGTGAGCACGAACGACTTCCCCACCGGTGCAGGCCTTGCTTCATCCGCCTCTGGCTTTGCGGCTCTAGCCCTCGCCGCCAGCGCGGCGGCTGAGCTCCAGCTCGATGCGACGGAGCTTTCGGAGCTGGCGCGGCGCGGTTCGGGCTCGGCGGCACGCTCGATCTTTGGCGGATTCGTGGAGCTCGCGCGCGGCCAGCGTGACGATGGGAGTGACTGTGTCGCCAAAGAGCTGGCGCCAGCCTCCCACTGGCCGTTGAAGGTGTTGGTGGCGGTGGTGAGCGACGCGAAGAAGGAGACCGGCTCGACCACCGGCATGGACGCCTCGCGCACGACGTCACCCTACTACCCGGCCTGGGTCGACACACATGCGCACGACCTCGCCGCGCTACGGTCCGCAATCGCAGACCGTGACTTTGCCCTACTCGCACGGGTCACGGAACGCTCGTGCATGAAGATGCACGCGGTCATGCTGGCGACCGATCCGGCGCTGGTTTACTGGCGTGGGGCGACCATCGACTGTGTCCACGCGGTCCGCGAGCTCCAGAAGAATGGCCTGCCAGCGACGTACACCATCGACGCGGGCCCACAGGTCAAAGTGCTCACCACCGCAGAACATGCGGCCGCGGTCGCTTCGCGTATCGCTGCGGTACCCGGCGTCTTGCGCGTCGTCGAAAGCGAGCTGGGGCCGGCTGCGCGGCTTGTCTGATGAAGAGCCAGGCGCCCGGGAAACTCGTCCTCGTCGGTGAATACGCGGTGCTCGAAGGAGCCCCCGCGCTCGTCGTCGCGGTCGACCGCTACGCCTGCGTCGAGACACGCACGGGAGGCGATGCGAGTGCGACGCTTACAGTCGAGGCCGCGGAGGTAGGCGTCCACGCAGCACGCCTGACCCGCCCGGACCTGACGGGTCCAGCAGCCGAAGCCTTGCGCTTGGTCTTGCCGCGCCTGAAGCGGCTACCGTTCAACGTCGAGCACGTGACCCTCGACACGCGTGCCTTCTTCGAGGGCAAAGACAAGCTTGGCCTCGGCTCCTCCGCTGCTCTCACCGTGGCGCTTGAACGCATCCTCGATCCGCAGGCCACCCCGGACGTGATCTTCGAGCGCGCCCTGCAGGCGCACCGCGAGTTCCAGAAGGGCGCTGGCAGTGGCATCGATCTCGCCGCAAGCGTCCATGGCGGGGTCCTGCGCTATCGCCTGCGCGGCAACGAGCTCCCCGAACGTACCGCCATGACGTGGCCTGCCGACCTCGCCATGATCGCCGTATGGTCGGGGGCGTCGGCGGACACACGTAGCTTCGTTGGGGCCGTGGCGCAGTTTGCTGGCCGTGAGCCGTCGAGCTACGCCGCGCTCATGGGAACGTTGAAGCGCTTGACCGAGCTCGCTTGCGCCGCCTTTCAGGCCGGCGATGTGGCAGGGTTCCTCGAGCTCATTGGCCAGTACGGTGCGGGTCTCGCGAACCTCGGCAAGACCGCAGGAATCGACATTGAAACGCCCGAGCACGCCAAAATCGGCGCGATTGCGCGATCTGGTGGCGCTCGCTATAAGCCGGCCGGCGCAGGTGGAGGCGACCTGGGGGTCGCGTTTTGCCGGCGGGACGAGGTTACACAGGTTCACGACGCTCTGACGAGCGCGGGTTTCCCCATCGTCCCGGTCGGTGTGTCCAATACGGGCGCACTGGCAACGCAAGCCCAAGGAAGCTGATGGACGCCTCGAGAATTCCAGAGTTCTACAAGAAGTCGGTGCGAGAGCGACTCGCCCTGCTACACGAGCGGGACGTTCTCGGAGAAGGCGAATACAAGGCCCTCCTCGACGGGGCTTCGGTGCTCTCCCCCGAGCAAGCCGACAAGATGGTCGAGAACGTCATCGGCGTGTTTAGCCTGCCGATCGGTCTCGGCCTGAACTTTCTCATCAACGGCAAGCCGTACATCGTGCCGATGGTGGTCGAAGAACCGTCCATCATCGCGGCCCTCTCCTCGGCGGCCAAGGTCGTTCGCAACGTCGGAGGCTTCACCACCGAAAGCACCGAGCCCATCCTCATCGGTCAGATCCAAGTCGTCGACGTTCAGCATCCTGCGAAGGCGCGTCAGGCGCTGCTACAGAACAAAGACGAGATCATTTCCCTGGCCAATTCGCTTCACCCCAAGATGGTCGCGCGGGGTGGTGGCGCCAAAGATGTCGAGGTGTTCATTCATCCCGCCGCCTGTGCTCGCGGCGACATGATGATCGTGCACCTGCTCGTCGACACCCGCGACGCGATGGGCGCAAACCTCGTCAATTCGATGTGCGAAGGCGTCGCCGGCCTGGTCGAGAAGATGACCTCAGGCAAAGTGTTCTTGCGCATCCTCTCGAACCTCACCGACCGGGCCATGGTCTCGGCCCGCTGCGTGATTCCCGTGAAGGACCTCGCCGGCAAGGGCTACACCGGTGAGCAAGTCCGCGATGGCGTCATCCTCGCGAACGACATGGCGCGAGTCGACCCGTACCGAGCCGCCACCCACAACAAGGGCATCATGAACGGCGTCGACGCCGTCGCCATCGCTACCGGCAACGACTGGCGTGCCATCGAAGCAGCCGCGCACGCCTACGCGGCACGCGGTTCGCACTACACATCGCTGACGAAGTGGTATCGCAATGAAGCAGGCGACCTGGTCGGCGAGCTCGAAATGCCGATGAAGGTCGGCACCGTCGGCGGACCGCTCCAGTCGAATCCGGCCGTGCGCATCGGGCACCGCATCTTGAGCGTCTCGAGCGCAAGAGAGCTCGCCGAAGTGATGGGCGCGGTGGGCCTCGCGCAGAACTTCTCGGCGCTACGCGCGTTGTCGACCGAGGGCATTCAGCGCGGCCACATGACGCTTCACGCCCGCACGGTAGCGATGGCCGCCGGCACGCCTCCCGAGCTCTTTGACGAGGTCGTGGAGGAGATGATCGAAAGCGGCGAAATCAAGGTCTGGAAAGCGCAAGAGCTCAACACGACGCTCGCGGCGGTCCGGCGTGGCCGTAGCGCCATGGAGAGCGAGACGGCGGTCAAAGACAACCTCGCTTCGGGCTACGGCAAGGTGATTCTCCTCGGCGAGCATGCGGTCGTCTACGGCAGCCACGCGCTGGCGGCTGCAATCCCGCTCGCCATCCAGGCCAAGGTCGAAGACAGTGACAAGGGCGTCCACGTGGTCGTGCCGCGTTGGGGCCTCGAGGTAAACCTCAACGCGCAAGAGAATCACAGCCATTCGCTCTACAGCACGATCGACCTCATCCTCGACAGTCTGAAGGTCCGCGATCGCGGCATGCGTCTGGAGATTTTCCCACATGTGCCGCGAGCCATGGGCTTGGGTGGCAGCGCAGCTCTCGCGGTCGCGATGATTCGGGCGGTCGCCCGCCACTTCAAGCTGACCATCAGCGAAGATGAAGTGTGCGCTTTAGCGTACGAATGCGAGAAGGTAGCGCACGGTAAAGCATCCGGCATCGATAACACCATGGCGACGCACGGCGGATTCATGCTGTTCAAGCGCGGCGAGCCGAAAGCCACCATGCGCAAAGTGACGCCAGCGAAGGCAATCCCGCTGGTCATCGGCATGAGCGGCATCGAGTCGCTCACCGCCACGACGGTCGGCCGCGTCGCGGAAGCCGCGCAGCGTAGCCCCGACCTCTACCAGCGCATCTTCAATGACATCGACCAGCTCACCCTGCGTGCTGTCGAGGCAGTCGAACGCGGGAGCCTCGCCGAGCTCGGCGAGCTCATGAACATCAACCACGGCTTGCTCAACGCGCTGCAGGTGTCTTCATGGGAGCTCGAGGAGCTCATCGAGATCGCCCGCAAACATGGAGCGCTAGGCGCCAAGCTAACCGGCGGCGGCGGCGGCGGATCGATGATCGCGCTTTGCGAGAGCAGCAGCGGCACCGATGAAGTGTCGCGGGCCATGCAACGCGCGGGCTACAAGACGTTGATCACACAGATCGGGTAACGCACGTGGAAGCCGTCTCGTCAGAGAGCGAAGAGCTCATCACCGTCGATAGTGCAGACAACGCGCTGGGGACCATCACCAAAGCCGCGGCGCACGACGGCAAGGGTGTGCTCCACCGCGCCTTCTCGATCTTCATCTTCAACAGCAAGGGTGAGCTGCTCTTGCAGCAACGCAGTGCCGACAAGCGCCTGTGGCCCCTCTACTGGTCGAATACCTGCTGCAGTCACCCGCGCGCTGGGGAAGACATGCCGACCGCGACGGTGCGTCGGCTCGAGCAAGAGCTGGGCATGCGCACGGCGCTCACCTACCTCTTCAAGTTCGAGTACCAGGCGCACTTCGGCTCCGCCGGCTCGGAGCACGAGCTATGCTCGGTCTACGTCGGCAGGAGTGACGCTACTCCGAGGTCGCATCCGCAGGAGATTGCAGCGCTCAAGTGGCTCTCTGTCGAGGCGGTCACCCGCGAGCTCGCAGCGGACGTCAACGACGAGCGCTACACCCCTTGGTTCAAGATCGAGTGGAAGCGCCTGCTCGCCGAGCACGCTCGCGCGCTTCCTATTTGACGGGCGTCGCCTTCAGAGCGGCCTTGCCGTTTTTCACGTAGACCTGGAAACGCACGTCGGCACAGGCGTGTTTGGCCATCACGGCGTCACGGCTCTGGCCGAGCTTCGCGGTGAACTTGTCGTACGTAAGGTCGTCGGTGGGTTCTCCGCATTCGACGCGCACCTCGACGAAACGCTGGTAGACCTCGCGATAGTGGACGTCGCGGGGTATTTCGGCGGAGCCGACGCCGGGCACGGGGCCAGCGCTCTCGTCCTTGGTGGGCACCGCCGAGGGGAGAACGGGGACAGCCCTGCCGGAGGCGCCATTCGTCTTGGGCGCTGGACGTGGGGCTTCGGCCGTGAAGCTCCGACCCGAATCGCTGGCGGCGTCCTCGCCCGCGGCGAGCGAGTCACTGAGCTCTTCGAGAGAGGCGAGCAGCGCGGCAGAGCCTGGGTCGCTGAGCGCGGGCGAGGGCGGCGGGGCGGTTGGCCTCGCCGCAACCGGCTGACGCACATCGGCCGGCGGCGCGATCGGCTCAGCCATCGGTGAACGGCCATCGGCGCCAGGCGGACGGTCATCGGCCGGCGGCTCGCGCCCCTCTGCCTTGGTGGGAGCGGTGCTCGGCGGCGGGGGCCGCTTCATCTCCATTGTAGGCGCCTTGAACTGACTCAGCTCGGGCTTAGGCGCGGCGAAGCTACCGAAATCCAGCTCCGACATATCAGGAGTCGCCGGCTCATGATGAGCGATGACGTCGTCGAGGCTCGCGTTGCGTGCTGAGACGATGCTCGAGGTGCTGCCGCTGCCGCGCTCGAGGCTCTTGTTCACCAGGCGCGCTAGGCGGTGGAGTCCAGCGGGCAAGTTACGCTCGGAGAGTCGCGAGCCGTCCCCCAAACCTTGCTGCTGCTTGCCCAGAAAGTCGGACATGGCCGCGATGCCACGCGCCATTCCGAGACCGCTCGTCGCGATCAACAATGCGTGGATTGCGAAGGTAACGACCGCGAGGAGCAACGTGAGGAGTTGCAAACCGCCAAGCTCGGCGAAGGCGGGCGTGACGTCCGTGTAAACGTAGCCAACCGCGCTCGGCACGCGCGGCACCTCGAAGCGGCGCGCCCAAACGCCAACGCTGCCGGGCGCGACGAAGAGAGGACCAAAGCCAACGCTACCAAGGCCGGGTACCGCCGAGCGTACGTGTCGCGGAGCCAGCAAGAAGGCGCTCTCGGTGGCGTTACTGTCGACGCTTGCTCCCTCGGGAGCCCGTCCCATGCGCACCTGTCCGTCGAGCGACAACACCGGATCGACGCCGGTTGGCTTCGGCAAGCTCCGCAGGCGACGTTCCACCACGATGGCGCCAGCGAGCTTGCCCTTGAACATGATCGGCGCGGCACCGATATGTGTGATGTTGCCGTCTACGACCAGCGCAGCTTGGGCGAGACCGCCGGCCAAGGCACCGCGAACGGCTTCGGTCTGCGTATCGTCCATCGTCGGCATCGGCGCACCCATGGGCGCGGCGGTCCGAACCTGGGCACTCGTCTCTCGGCCGTCCGCGCTCGGCTCGGACCCATCCGACGCGCGGGTGTCGGCTGCCGCCTCGCGGCCATCGGCGGTCGGTTCGTCGGGCGCTGTCTCGTCGGGCTGCCTGCGCTTGTCCGGCGCGTCGCCGCCAATGGTCTCCACTCCCTCGGGCGCCTTCCCGGCAGGCGTCACCGTTTGCACCTGCTGCTGCACGGCTGGCTGCCCACCGGCCTGTATCGCCGCAGTCGGTAAGCGCACGCGATTGCCAACCGCGAGCACCGGCGAGTCCGAGAGCAAGACCAGCCCCTGCTCGTCCAGTAACGCAATGGCGTCGACCTCCGCGCCACGCGCGAGCTCACCGCGCAGCGTGGACAGCCGGTCGTTCACCTTCGTGGTCTGGGCGAGGACCAGCGCCTTCATGCGCTCGCCGGGCCGCGGCATCGCGGCAAGCGTCGCGATCTGACCGGTAAGCAAGTGCAACTGTTGCGCGAGATCGGCGTCGACGGCCATGTGCTCCGCGGTCTCGGGCAAGTCATCGCCAGCAGCGCCGAGCTCCGAAGTGACGAGCTGCGCACCAGCGTCGAGCAAGGCTCGGCTCGCCTCGAACGAACGGCGCTCTCGGGCCGCCATGCCCTTCACCGTCACCAGGGCGAAGACAGCAAGACACACGGCACTAACAACGAGCGCAACGAGCTTCTGTCTAGCCATGATCCGCCGCGGGGTGGTGCGGCTCGGCAATTGTCGACGCCCCTTCCCGTGGTGTCAATGCGGCTTTCGCGGTGCGCAGACCCAAGAACGCCTTGCGCAGTGACCCCACGGCGAGCAGCAAGAATCCTGTGGCGAAGATGGCCATGAACGGGATGGGCAAGAAACGCTGGTTGGCGGCGGCTACCCCCATGGCGCCAACCATGTAGAGCCCCAACACGAACTCGACCAAAGCCTGCCAGTTGGCCGAAAGAAGGTAGGCTGGATCGACGCGCGACGCTTTGCGATCACCCCACTTCGGCGTGCGGGCAAACGGCGTGCGTCGCCCGATGACCGCCTCGATCACGGCCCGGCTGTTGTTGACCGCGAGCCCGACCCCGATAGCAAGGGTCAACGGCAGGCGTCGCAAGATACGGTCGCCGTGACCGACGCTGCGTTCGGCCAAGGCATAGAAAGTCACGAGCGAGGCGGCAGAGCCGACGAACATCAAGCCGTCCATCACGGCGAGCTTCCACGACAAGAGCTCGTAGCGGCTCGACACCGCGAACGGCATGAGCACAGCGAGGAGCAAGACCATCGGGTAGGCGATATTGCCAGCCAGGTGGAAGGTCGCCTCGCAGCGGTGACGGAACGACAACGTGGGGTGCTTCCAGATCGTCGGCAAGAGCAAGCGAGCGGTCTCGGTCGAGCCTTTGGCCCAGCGGTGTTGCTGGGTCTTGAAGGCGTTGACATCGGGCGGTAGCTCGGCCGGCACCTCGACGTCCTGGCGATAAACGAACCGCCAGCCCTTGAGCTGGGCGCGGTAGGACAGATCGAGATCTTCTGTGAGCGTGAGCCCCGACCAGCCTCCTGCTTCGTCGATACACCTTCGCCGCCAGATACCTGCGGTGCCGTTGAAGTTGAAGAAGCTGCCCATGGCCGCACGTCCACCGTGCTCGTTGACGAAGTGGCCGTCGAGGAGGATCGCCTGCGACTCGGTCAGCTTCGAATAGTGGCGATTCAGATGACCCCAGCGCGCCTGCACCATGCCCACGCCAGTGTCATTGAAGTGCGGAACCAAGAGCTTGACGAAGTCGGGCTCCGGAACGAAGTCGGCGTCGAAGATAGCGACCAGCTCGGCATTGCTCAGCGTGAGGCCGTGAGCCAGAGCGCCGGCCTTGAACTGCTCGCGGGTGGGGCGCCGCACGTACGCGATGTCGATGCCACGGCGCCGCCACAGCTCAACGCGGGCTTCGGCGATGTCGACTGTCTCGTCGTTGGAGTCGTCGAGAACTTGAATCGAGAGCTTGTCGTGAGGATAGTCGAGCGCGCAGACCGCATCGATTAAGCGCTCGGCGACGTAGCGCTCGTTGTACATCGGCAGTTGGACCAGCACGGTCGGCCAGTCGCGTGGGGCCTCGGGGACGCGGTTGCGCAAGCGCCTGGCCGCTAGAGCGAGCAGCATGCGGTGCACCGATACCGCTGACAACACGACGAGCAAGCCGATGTAGATGTAAAGACTTGCGCTAGGCACGAGTGTGCTCTCGCAAGAATGCCAAGAGGCGCGGGCCGAAGTCCGCCGGAGCAGCGCGATGCTTCTGGCTCTCGCGGCAGAGGACCACGGTCTTCTTGTAGGTCTCGAGCACGTGTTTGGTGATGGCGTTGCTAGCGATGTGCGTCTCGACGGCGCGCCGCAGATCCGGAGCCAGGCGCTGCTCGAAGTAGTCGGTCAACATCTCGACGGCTTGTTCGCGGCTGATCATCGTCATTGTTTCCGGAAGTATTCTTCGATGCGTTCGCGCACGAACATGCGCGACCGGTGGAGGCGGCTCTTCACGGTGGGGACCGTCAGTCCAACCGTGCTTGCTACTTCTTCGTTCGAGAGACCCTCGACATCGCGCAAGAGGAGCACGAGGCGATATTTCTCCGGCAGCAGGTCAACGGCGGCGTCAATGATCTGCCCGAGCTCGCTGGTGAGCAGCTTCTCGAGCGGCTCGCGGCTCCAAGCGGTCGGCGGTCCGAGCAGCTCGACCTCGCCGGAGAGCGAGGCTCCGTTGGGAACCTCCTCGAAGCTCAAGGTCGGCTTGCGCTGTTTACCGCGCAAGCGCATGAGCGCGGCGTTCGCGGCGATGCGATAGATCCAGGTGGCTGGCTTGGCGTCGCCGCGAAAACCGTCGAGGCTCTTCCACGCGTTGAGGAAGGTGTCTTGAACCACCTCTTCGGCGTCGCTCTGGCTCTTCATCATGCCGAAAGCGAGTCGATAGACGCGCTCGTGATAACGACGAACAATCTGCTCGAACGCGTCGTAGTTGCCGCGCTTTGCCGCGTGGAACAGGTCCAGGTCGTTAGTCGCGGCCTGGTCGATATCCTGATTCATGACGCGCGGAGGCTTAGCACGCGCCTGCGACAAACATCAACGCAAAGGATCATCGGCCAGGGGCCGAAATGGCAGGTGCCGAGCCGGCTTAGGTCGCCATCGCGCATCAACCGGCCGGGTGCCTCGGGCGACCCTGCATCCTGGGGAGCAACGCCGGGTCAGGCCCCGCGCTAGCGCTCGGTCTGGATCTTCGTCAGAAGGTTCACCGACTGCTGGTGCCGTTCGCTGTAGTTGGTAGCCAACTTGAGCGTTTTTTCAGCATCTTCGAGACTGCCGGCCTGATATTGCGCCACTGCACGCAGATACAGCCCGTCGGCAAGGTCGGCACGGACCTTCTTTGACAGCTCCCCCCTCCCCTGCCCGGTCATGCGCTCGAGGAGTTGCAGTGCCTGAGTGAGCTGGCGGATGGCGTTCTCTTGGCGCTTGAGGCGCAGCTCCTGGAGGCCTTCGTCGTAGAGCGAGCCGAACTTACCGATACGTTCGATGAGCTCGACCGCTTCTTTGTTGTCGCCCAAAGCACGGAGCTTCGAGATGGCCTCGTCGATGCGGCCCTCAGCGAGGATGTCTGTCGCCTCACTCGTCGCGGAGCGTGGCCGCGTCTCCGTGGGTTTATGATCGGGCCCTTCGCGGCGCTTTCGCTCATCGCGAGGCGTCGGCGTGTCGTATTGCTGCAAAATGTTTACGGAACGGCCGGCGATGGGCGGCAGGCCAGCCTGCCTGCGTAGCTCGTTCAGGTCGGAGCGATAGGCCGAGTAGAACTCGAGACCATCGAGCAACGCCTTGGCAGTCGTCTTGTCGTCGTTCACGAGCGCGGCACGTGCGCGATTGATGCGCTCATCGGCGTCCCGCGCGACGATGCCGATGAGCTTCTGGGCTTCGATGCCGAAGAAGAGAGAGTCAGAGCCCTGCAAGGCGTTCTCATAGGCGCCCGAAAGGTCCTGAGCGTTGAGGCGTTCTTTGGCGGCGAGCAGCGCCTGCTCGGCGCGTTTTTCGACCGCGATCGCTTCGAGGTACCGACGGCTGCGCTGGTGGTCGCGATCGTGTTGCAGCGCCGCCGCGAAAAAACCCTCGGCGGACACCCAGTGCCGCTGCTTGAAAGCCTCGACCCCTTGCAAGTAGTACTCGAAGACCTCGGCATGCGTCTTCGAGGCGCCGCGATTCGAGAACATCACGACGAGCGTCGCGAGCAAAACGCACGTCAAGATCGCTGAACCGTACACGACAGTTCGCAATCGCGGATTCTCACGGAGCCTGGCGAAGAAGGCAACCCGGTTGCTGCCAGCGAGCACCGGCGCGGCACTGGCATCTACGGGACGCATTCCATCACTGGTATCGGCGAAGCGGAAGGTTGCGCTGCCGAGCCGAATCTCATCGTTGTTCTTGACCAGCGCGCGTTCGATACGCTTGCCGTTCACGTAGGTGCCGTTGCCGCTGTGCAAGTCGATGAGGTCCCAGCCGTCTTCGACGCGGGTCAGGCGGGCGTGCTTGCGCGAGATGGACGGGTCCTTGAGAACCACCTGATTGTCGGCCTCGCGTCCCAGCGTCACGTCTTCGCCGTGGATTTCGATCGGTCCCTTGTCTTCGGCGGAGATGACGATGAGGCGAACCACCGGCTCGGGGTGCTCGCGCTCTTGCGGCCCGTAGACACCCGTATCGCGCTTGCGCTTGGTGGGTTTCTGAGCGGACACGGAGCGGCGCGAGCTGGGCTTGACCGCCGAGACGCTATCGCTGCGTCCCCATTCATCACTCGCTTCCTGAAAATCGCTCCAGCCGTCGTCGTCCGCGGTCGGCACATCACCGGTGATCGAGCCCGACCCAGGACCTTGCGCGAGCCCGGGGCCGCCACCACCGGCCCGCGTCTTCATGGCGCTGCGTGGACCGTCCCCCGAATACGGGGGTGCAACGGAAGGACGCGCGCTGGTCGGCATCTCGGACGACGGCGGATCGTCCTCGTTTTCGGGGAAGGCCGGCCCCAGACGCCCGACTGCGGACGACTCGAGATCGCGGCCGCGCCGCCCTTCTCCGTTCAAGATGACCGTGCTGCCCGGCCCATCACCCTTGCTAACGCTCGCACTCTTGCTCTCTTCGAATGGCTGAGACTCGGCGCCGGTGGTGATGGCTTCGATCGCCGCGGCGGCTAGCGCCTGGTCGACATCGGTTCCACGACGCTTTGGGCGAGAACCGCGCCCGCTTTCACGCTCGGCTCGGGGGCTTTTCTCCCGAGGTGGGAGCGCGGCGATCTTGCTAAGGAGGTCGCCGTCGATGGTGGTGTGCTCGGGTGAGTCGCCAGGCGGGTCGGCGAAGGCTCCAAGAGCCTCACGCGCGGCAGGGGTGTCTGCCGGCGTTGGTTCTCCGATGATCGGGCTCATGCCGTCATCGGGAGGGGACTCGTGCGACGTCGCGTCGAAGTCCAAGGCACCGCCGACCACGGGCGGGAGCGCGCTATGCGACGTCGATTCGATGATTTGCACGGGCTCGAGAATCGGCTGCGAATCGGAGTCGGGCGGGTCTCTGCGCACCGCACGCCCATCGCCGCGCGTGGTCGCGCCACCAGGCATGGGCTCGAGGGCTTCGTTGTGCGTCGTCGCCTCTCCCCCGTCGTTGGGTTGGGGAAGAGGGACCGAAAGCGCCACCTCTTCGGTGGTGTTCGCGAAGGGCTCGAAGCCGGTATGACCGCGTCGCTCACCAGGGATCGGCGCACTGTCGTCGGCACTGTTGGACTTGCGGGCCATTCTGTCTCGCTAGCCTGTCAGCGTGCCATGAGCTTGTCGAGGTTTTCCCTAACCCGTGAGGCGATGACGTCCATCACCTGCTTGCGCACCGCTGGCCGCTCATCGACGACCGCCAAGAAATCCCGTTTAGACAGCACCAAGGCGGTCAAATCGCTCTTTGCGACGATCGACGCGGTGCGTGGGATGCCGCGCAGCGCCGCGACCTCCCCGAACAACGTGCCCGGACCCAGGGTCGACAGGTTCGTACGTGTGCCGTTGTGGGCGGTGAAGACCTCTGCCTCGCCATTCTTGATGACGTAGATGTCGTCGGACGTTTCCCCTTCGCGCAGGACCATCGAGCCGGCAATGAATGTGCGCAAACGGAAGCGTTCGATCATCGCGCGCCGTGAACCGTGCGGAAGTAGGCCGAAGACCTGCGAGGTGGCGAGCACGGCGTCGACGACTCTTTCCTTGTAGAAGGCAAGCAGTGTCGCGTCCGCTCGAGCGTTGTCAGCCGCCGCTTTCGCGTAAAGTTCCTGGGTGATGACGAAGACCTGGGTCGGATAAAGCGCCTCGATGGAAGCGGTGCGCGGCGACCCCGTGAAGAAGCCGTTCTCGCCGAAGAAATCGCCGCTGGTGAGCGAGGCGATGTAGACACGCTCGCCGTTTGCGCGCGTCGCATGCACCAAGGCTCGCCCGTTGGCGATGAGGAAGAGCTCGCGACCGATATCGCCTTGTCGGACGATGAGCTCGCCCTCGCCGACGTGTCGTAACTCGCAGCGCTCGACGAGAGTCGCGAACCCGTTTGCGGAGAGCTCGGTGAGGAGCTTGGTGGGGCTCTCGGCGCGGCCGATTCGCACCGGCGCGAGCTCGAGGAGCTCGGTCATGAGGCTCTCGACAGGTCCGCTACTCGCGAACAACACGCTACGCATCGTGTCCGCCGAAGCGAACGCGCAGCGGGGCACCAGCGTGACCATGGCGCGCGTCGCTTCGTCGCGGCGACTCTCGAGCGCACCACGGCAGCAGAGCATGGCCTGGGTGAGCAGACCGTGCTGCGCGAAGGTGAGCGCGGCGATACGGTAGATCGCCAGGGCAGCATCGGTCTGGCCTTCGTGACGGCACAGGTCGGCCATGTGGACGAGGGCCCAGATGCTCGGCCGCTCGCGGAACTGCTCGACAGCCTCTACGAACTCGGGGCTCCAGGAGAACGCATGACTCGCTTGTGCATGGGCGGGGTCGGGATAGGCCATGCTCGTACCCGACTTCACGAACGGCTGCTTGACCTGGTCGAGGAGGACCACCTCCGGTTCCGCTGGTTGCGGTGGCGCTGGCTCGTCCGCGAAGGCTTCGAAGCTGTGTGAGGGCAGTAGTTGCCGTCGCTCGTCGAGAAAGCTTTGCAGATCGTAGTCGCTGAACGATCGATACTCTTTGGCGAGGAGCTCCGAGATAGCCACCCCCATTTCACGCGCCGACTGGAAGCGGTCGGCGGCTTCGCGCGCCAGCGCCTTCATCACCAGCGCGTCGAGCTTGCGGCCAATACGTTTCGCGTACACCGAGGGCCGCTCGACATCGGCCACACGGATGCGGTTCATGGCCTCCGGCGTGAGCTGACCGCCGTATAGCTGGTGTCCGGTCAACAGCTCCCAAAGTACGGCGCCGGTGGAAAAGACGTCTGCCCGCGCGTCGATAGCGAGGCCGGTGGCGTGCTCGGGCGCCATGTAGACGAGCTTACCGAGCACCATGCCCGGCTGTGTTTGACTGATGCGGTTCTTCGCTTTGGCAATGCCGAAGTCGGCGATCTTCACTCCGCCATCGAAGCTCAGGAGGACGTTGCGGGGGCTGATGTCGCGGTGAATGACCTGCAGGGGCTCGCCGTGTCGACCACGCAGGTTGTGCGCGTAGTCGAGGCCGCGGCACATTTGCCCGACGCAATAGAGCGCAACTTCGGGGGGTAAGCCGCGGGCGTCGAACTCGTCGAGCCCGAGGAGCGCGCCGAGGTCACACCCCCGAACGAACTCCATCGCCAGATAGTAGCTATTGCCATCGTCGGTCGGGACGGAGCCAAAGTCGAAGACCTGGACGACGTTTGGGTGCGCGAGGGCGATGGAGACGCGCGCCTCGTCGATGAACATCGAGACGAAAGTCTCGTCGCGCGTCAGCTCCGGCCGGATGCGCTTGATGACCAGGTCTTTGTCGAAGCCGTCGATGCTCGAAGTCCGAGCGAGGAACACCTCGGCCATGCCGCCGACGGCGACGCGGTCCAAAAGACGGTAGCGGCCAAACACTTCCAAGGGAGAGCCTCTTGTATCTCAAGCTCGAGTGGCCGCAAACAGCCGTTCCCTTGACACCGCTAGTGGCGAGCGGCAGAACCCGCGCCCTATGCCAATCGCCTTCGCCGCGCTCGCCTTGGCCGTCATTGCCTTCGTCCTCTGGCTCTCGGGCCTCTCCAAAGCCAAAGCCGCCTCGGCGCGCGTCGCGTCGCTGCTCGTCGAGAATGCTTCACTGCAGGAGCAAGTGAAGCAGGTGGCCGCCGATCAAAAGAAGAACGCGAAGCTCTTGGAGACGCGCAGCGAGGAGCTCACCGAGATCAAGAAAGAGATCGGCGCTCTCAAAAAGAAGAACTTTGCCCTCCAGGAAGGCGCAAAGAAGACCAAGACGTCGCTCGAGGCGAAGCTCGAGGAGCGCGAAAAGCAGCTGGTCGCGCGCCCGGCGTTCGAGCACGTCGAGGCGGAAAAGCCGAAGGTCATGAAGGGGGAGGCATCGAAGACCGATGGCCGCAACGGCGACATCCGGCCGTCGAGCGCCGAGGCCGAGAAGCCGATGTCCGAAAGCCGGCCGCCGATGGGAGGGGTGACTACTCCAGCGGACAACGAGCTCGCACGTAAGCTCGAAAACGCCACCAAAGAAAACAATGAGCTGGCCGAGCGGCTCGGCAAGCTCGAGTCCGACCTGCGCCATGCCTTGGGCGAGCAGCGCCGCATGAAAAAGAAGGTCGACGACTACCGCCGCGCCGATCTAGTGGCCAAGAGCCGCGTCGAGTTGCTCAACGACAAGCTCGGCAGCATCGGGCGGCAGTACTACGATGCCATCAGTGAGCTCGCAGCTCTGAAAGGCGAGAGCGCACCGCCGGCGCCGCGCCCACCGGCGGAAAAGCCGTCCGAACCGCGCGCATCGGCCGCGAACGATGCCGCCCCAGGGGCCGCCCCTGACGCCAGCGAAGCAGGCGATGATGCTGACGACGTTCATGCGCTGTCGAACGAGCTGGTGGGCGTCCTGCGCCAGCGCGATGCCTCCAACAACTGACATGCGCGAACCCCACTCTTTTGTGGCGATCCGCATGGGTCGCATCGTGCCGCATGGCAAACGACCGACAGATGAGTGACATCAACGTCATTACGTTGACGCGTTTTCGGGCCGATCTCGCCCGCTCGTTGTCGCGACGCGCCGACAAGCTCATCGAGTCTCCAAACCTGCGCGAGCAGGTGCAGGCTCTCGAGCCGCTCGAAGCCTATTTCATCGTCAAGGAAGTCGGCCTCGAGTCAGCGCTACCAATTTTGCGAGCCGCCACCGCGGACCAGCTCCAAGCCTTCGTCGATCTCGACTGCTGGCGCGGCGACCTGCCCGACCCTGTCGAGCTCGACGCCTGGCTGTCTGCTTTCGCGGCCGACGGAATGGAGGCGTTGGCGTCGGCGTTTACATCGCTGGACACGGAGTTGCAGGTTTGGTTCCTCGCCGAGGCGCTCGACGTCTATGAGGCCGAGGGCGACCAACCGGCGCCGGAGCCCGCCGAAAACGCGCGTCGCTTCAACACCCCCGACCGCCTGTTCGTGATCGACGTGAAGCAGAGCTACGAAGGAGAGCTCGATCCGCTCGTGCTGGTCGACGCGCTTTACCGTCAGGATCTCGAGGAAGCCCACCGCTCGCTAGTGGCCGCACGCTGGGAGCTGATGAGCACACTCGCAGAGGAGGCCTATCGCTTCCGCGCCGGCCGCGTCGAGGACATGGGTTTCCCTTCGCGCGACGAAGCGCTCGTCCTGTTTACGCCACCGCCCGTTCAACCGCGTCCGCCCCGCATCGCCGCGCACGGCTGGGTCCAGACGCTCCCGGCTCTTTATGCAGCTCCTCTGCTCGACCGCTCTCTTCTCTCGCGCGGCCTCTCGGCGCTCGACAACGAGGAGCTCATTGCCCAGCTCGAGCGCGACTTCTTGCAACTCGTCAACCTTGCGGTCATTGCCTTCGGCGAGTCACCGCGCGAGGTCTCAAACGTCGCCGACATCGCGCGACGTGTCCGCGATACCGTATCGCTCGGGCTCGAGTCGGCGACGGGCCCTGACGCGTCGGACGCTGCTCTAGCGACGCTGCTTACGTCTTGGTCGCTGGTCGACCTCTTCCGTCAGGGGTACCAAGAGAGCGTGCCCTTGCAAAAGCGCGCGGGCGTGATGGCGCGCGACCCTGTAGTCGCCGCATGGCTGCAAAAGGTCGAGACCGAGGCGGACGACTACTCGGAAGACAAACGCGACCGGGCATTCGTGCAGGGTCTCTTGCACGTGCCGATCATGCTGGCTGGCACCGACGCTCTCAAGCCGACGTCATCGCGCGCATTCGCATCGCGCGAAGACGTGACCATGGCGGAGCGGCGCCTCGATGCGCTCAACAAGCGGCTTACCTAGCAGTGCCGTGATTGTGCCATCGCATCACTGCGGCTGAGCGACGCACCGGACCCCGATATCCGGCCGTCGCATATCCGATGTGGCCTCGGCCAGTTCGACCACGTCCAGCGGCTCGGGCACACTCAAGTAGCTGGTCCCGAGTGCAATCCCATCCGAGGTCCACTCCGAGACGTTCCCAACAAGGTCCGCGACACCATCCACGGTACTCGCCGGATAGGAGCCGACTGGCGCCGCAAAAACGTGCTTGTCGATATACGCCAACGGGCTTAGCGGTCCGTGCACCACGCGGTGGCGAAGCTCCCGGTCGGCGAGATTGGCAAACGCTTTCGCGGACGCGCGCATCTGCGCGACGTCCAAACCGGAGACCCAGCTCCGCCACTCCTTGGCGGTCGGTAAACGCGAGCCGACAAAACGGCAATACTCGGCAGCTTGAGCCGCCGAGATGCAGTCCACTGGATTGGTCCCGAGCTTTGGATCAACACACTGGTCCTTCCAAAGGAGCTCATCCGTCGACCGCGGCGTGCAGGCCTTGGCCTCGACGCACCGCGCGTACTCGGCGTGCGTGACTTCGGTGCGCGCCGGTTTGGTAGGCGTTGTAGCGAGCAGTGTGGCGAGAGCGATGGTGATCATTGTGCGTAGTTCCTATCGAGCCCCGAGGCTGCGTGAATGGCGGACCCCGACGTCCGATGACAAGTGCGCCAAGCTCTGCTATCCGCTGCTTCGCGCTGCGAAAGCTCTACATCCAACCGGACTCCCCGGAGAGTCGGCGGAACGTGCCCAGGGAAGTAATGTGCTTCTGCGGCAACTCGGTCTTGGCCAAGCCTCTGTTCTGAATCGCCGCGCAAAGCAGTGAGGCCTAACTTTTCGCTCGAGCCGGGACATCCACCGGCCCCCCAGCTCAAACGTTAGGCCGCAGAGAAGAAACTGCTCACATGCACTACATCACCGGAATCGTGCTCGCTCTCGTCGTATGCGTATTCGCTAGAGTCGCGAACTTCGAAAAGGATCGCAGCTTCTATCCGACTGTACTGATTGTCATTGCTGCGTACTATCTCCTGTTCGCAACCATGACGGGTGCTCTCGGCGTTCTAGCAGCGGAGCTCGTCCCGTTCGTCGGATTTCTGGTTTTGGCGATCCTCGGCGCACGACCGTGGCCGCTACTTGTTGCAGTCGGCCTGTTTGCGCACGGACTATTCGATCTCGTACACGAACGTATTGTTACCAATCATGGCGTTCCCTCTTGGTGGCCTGGGTTTTGCCTCGCCTTCGACGTCACTGCCGGTACATACCTTCTATTCGCGAAGAGCAGGCACCCGTCGTCCGTGCACACGTAGCATATCGGCCCCCTCTCGGGCTCAGTCGCGAGTTTGCCGAAGCTCCGTTTATCAGTCACGGGGCGCCGAGGTACCTCGCACCGGCTACAAGAGATCGATGAGTCGCTTGTCGAACGTCAACATCGTGATTTCCGGCACTAAGATCTGGGTGTGTCGGAAGGTCGCCATGTGAATGGCGTCGAGACTACGCAATCGCGCACGCGGAACGATGCGCCCTGCGAGGTCACAGATCTCCTTGGTCATCTCGAAGAAGTCTATGCGTGTCCACAACTCACGGAGAACTCTGTCGAACGAAGCCGCATGCCGCTCGAGACGCGCGTCATCGAGCGTCGCACGCAGTACGGCCCTCTCGGCCTCGATGCGAAGAAGACGCGACGCGAAGATGCGCTCGGGCGTCGTCAGAGCGAGCCGAACCTCATCCGCGCCTGGTTCATCGAACAGCACACGCAGCAAGGCCGTGGTTTCGAGAAAAACCGCGCTCAGTCCCTATTCTCCGCGTAGTGCATCGAGCAACTGCTGCGATGATTGACCGGCGAGCTTGGTCACAACCTGCGGACCCGACCACGGTCCGTCAGCGCTTCGCAACGTGACGGCGCCTTGCTCAGCCATCACGTCCAGCGCTTCGACGAGCGAATCGCGTGGACGATCTTGTCGACGCGCCGGCCGAAGCTCAGCCACGACGTCATCCCGCTCAGTAATGAGAATGGTCTCGCCGCCTTTGACGAGCCGTACGTACTCGCTGAGCTTAGCCTTGAAGGCTTTGATGCCGACGGCTTTCACCAAACCAGGTGACCACTAGAGGTCACCTTGGTCAAGTGGTGGCGAATCAGCCAATCGCAACCATGCGCTCGATGGGCAACAGCGCTGCTTTGCGAAGCTGCTCGTCCATGAGGATCTCGGGGGCCATGTGTTCGAGGCAGGCGTGGACTTTCTCGAGCGTGTTCATCTTCATGAACGGGCAGGTGCTGCAACCGCACGTCGGATCACGGCTGTCGACCGGCGCTGCTGGGATGAAGACCTTACCGGGCGACGCCTTCTGCATGGTGTGAAGGATGCCGTTCTCGGTAGCAACAATGAACGTTTGTGTCGTCCGTTTTTGCGTATACTCGAGCATCGCCTTGGTCGAGCCGATGAAATGCGCGTGCCGCAGGACCGCCGTCTCGCACTCGGGATGGGCGATGAGCTCGGCGTCGGGATGCTCGGCCATCATCTTCAAGATGCGCCGCTCGTTGAAAGTCTCGTGGACGATACAGGCGCCTGGCCAAAGGACGAGGTCACGATGGGTCTCGCCCATGAGCCAGCGGCCAAGGTTCTTGTCGGGGCCGAAGATGATGGGCGTTTCGCGTGGGATGCTCTCGATGACCGCTTTGGCGTTGCTCGACGTGCAGCAGTAGTCCGAGAGCGCCTTGATAGCGGCCGTGGTGTTCACGTAGCTCACCACCACGTGACCGGGGTGCGCCGCCTTGAACGCCGCGAACTTGTCTGGGGGGCAGCTGTCCGCGAGGGAGCAGCCAGCCTTCGGCTCGGGGATGAGCACGCGTTTGCCGGGGTTCAAGATCTTGGCGGTCTCGGCCATGAAGTGAACACCGGCCAAGACGATGACATCAGCGCTCGTCTTCTGGGCTTCGCGCGCAAGCTGCAGCGAATCACCCAAGATGTCGGCGACATCTTGGATGTCTGGCTCTTGGTAGTAATGCGCGAGCACGACCGCGTTGCGTTCGCGCTTCAAGCGCTCGATATCCGCGAATAGATCGCGGGGGGCCGCCGGGGCGTGCTTGGTCGATGCTAAGCCCATGGACACGACAAGATAAGCACGGCCCCTGGGGGGCGCTGTAGCTTAAGCGAGCGCCTTGTTGACCTGATGCTCGAGGCCTTCCTTGATCTTGCCAGCGAGCGGCCGCAACAGGAGCCCGAGCTTGAGGTTGACGGCGACCTTGGCGTCTTCGACCGCGAGCGTTCCGGAGACGCCGCTGCCCTTGACGTTCGCGACGTTGCCCTTCCACTCGAGGGTCACGCCGTATTTCTCTTTGAGCTTGGCTTCGAGCCCGTCGACGCGCTTGCGCGCTTCAGAGGAACCCAGCTGGTGATTACGCTCGATCTTGATTTCAGACATGTCCACGTCTTCGCGCGAAGCCGCTGCTGAAGGCAAGGGGTCACCTGCCGCGGCATCGCGTCGACCACGACGGGATTCGTTGAATGCGCCTTAGCGCGCCGGACCACTGTTCTTCGCGGCTTCACCAGCGAAGAGGTTGATCTGACCGAGCGCACGGCTCACTTGTTCCGGGCCCCTTGCCGTCGTGAGGAGGTTGAAGGCGCCGGTTCGTGCGGTCTGGGCACCAAACAAACGACTCTGGCGACCACGGAACAAAACATTGGCGATTCGCTCGCGATTTGCGACGCGGAAGACGACGGCTTGCTGATGCTCGCGACGCGCCCCGTCGACGCGCACCTGCGAGCGTCTGACCACGATCTCGGAGGTCTGTGCGCGCTTCAGATCAGTGGACGCACCATCGACGCGCTCGTTGCTCCGACGAAGTCGCTGCCCGTCTTCGAAGATCCGCGCATCGAAGAGGCGCTGCTCGCGCAGGCGCTCGTCTGCTTTACGAAGGCGCTGCTGCTCGTCGCGCGCGCGTTCGGCATCACTGCCACCGATGTTGTCGGTGATGACTTTGTTGACCAGCGCCATCGCCGCCAGAACGACTGAGGAAATGCGCAGACCGAGAAGGTCATCGAAGCGCGGGAGGACCTGACGATACTCGGTGTTGGTCGTGGTGACAGTGACACCGACATGGGCGACGAATGCCTCTTTTTCGGTGAGCTTGCCCTCGGCAACCAGCGCCTCGATTTCGCGTCGTCTGCTGTAGCGATCACTGCGGTCGCCCATACGCGCGTCGATCGACGCAAGCAGCTCGTTGCGACAGACGTGACCCTGCTCGACGTGACATTTGCCTCCGAGCTCGCGGTCCAACGCGCGACGAGCGTAGTGCAGGAGGTCGGGGTTCTTGTCTGAGGCGGCGACCTCGACGGTCTGCAAGAAGCGATCGCGCGCTTGCTCGACCGCCGCGAGGAGCTCTTCGCGGTCGATACCGTCGCCCGACTTCGTGGGGTCGTGAGCTGCCTGGATAGCCTTGCGCAGGGCACGCGCCTCCCATCCGATCTGGCGGACATCGATGGAGTCGACCAGCTTCTCGCCCATGAAGTCATCGAAGCGGTCACGCAAGCGCAGCACGCGCGGCGGATCGCCCGGACGCCTGCCCTGGATCTCGATGGCCTCGGGGATCTCGAGCTGACCCGCCATGACACGTCGCTCGATCATCCAGCGCGCGTGCTTCATGTCGGCGACGTCAGTGACCTGCTCGAGCATGCCAAGCAGGCTATCGAGCTGATGTTTGGTCATCACGCCGCCGTTGTGCGCGACGTCTTCGAGGATCACCCGCAGGCGCGACTTGAAGGCGCCGCGGTCGAGGCTGCTGAAGTGCTTGTCGGAGTCGTGCTTGTCGGACCATTGCAGGCGCAGACCGTGATCCCCGAAGAACTCAGACAAGCTGCCAAGGTCGAGCTTGGGTTTGTGGCTGGTGGAGTCCCGCACGACCTGCGCGATCCACGCGAGGTCCTGGCGCTGCTCGGAGCTCAGCTCGTGGCGCTTGATGGCGCTCGGCAAACCGGTGAGCGACTTGAGCTTGGCGAGCTTCTTCACCTCTTTGATGAAATCGCGCTGGCTGGTCTCGCTGAAGCCGTCGGCCGACATGCGCGCGATTTCGTTTTCGATGATGACGCGTGGGATGGAGCCGCCGGGGAGCGGCTGCATGACGTTCATCAACTGGGCGGCGTTGAGCGGGTTGTCGAGACGCTCAGCGACGAGGTCACGCGCCGTGACCGCAGGACCGCCAGCGTCCTTGGCGACGACCGCATCACGCTTGCCAAGGCCGGGCTGCTGGGGCTGCTCGAGGCGCTGCGCTTCGATGGCCAGCTGTGGATCGGCGACGAGATCGTCCGGCCCGTTGGTCACTACACCGGCGGCTTGATCCACTCGGATCGGAGCTGACGCGCGGCGGGTGTGACTCATGGTGCTTCGCTTGGCCCAGGGCCAGTTTGACGGCTTCGCCAACGAGGCTTCAAGCCGATGGTTTTCTGCTCGATCGTCATTATCGGCCGAGGCGGCGATCCCGGTGCGTCTTTTTTGCGCCTGTTCTCGGGGACTTAACGCCCACATCACCCACATCGACCCACTGCGTCAAGCAAGCCTTCAGGACCTTTTTGGCGAGGCCACTCAGCGGCGCCGCAAGGGGATCGCGCCACGGGGTGAGGGCCTTGCGGAGCTCCGCAGGAAGCCGAGTCACGCGGTGGACCTGGGCGGTGATGGCGCGGTGGCTGAGCTGGTGCGTCACAGCGGCGACTGGCTCGCCCAGCGGGCCAACCCGTCGAGAAAGTTCCTGGAGCATCTCTGGGCCGCTCGCGCTGGGGGGCTCCCAGAGGCCGGCCCAGAGGCCGTCGAGGGGACGCTGCTCGAGATAAGTGCCTGATTCATCGGTGTAAACAGCGAAAGCCATGGTCATTGGAGCGACCTTGGCGGCGCGGCTCGCTTTGGGAAAGAGCTCCTGTTCACCGCGGCTCGCGGCGACGCAGGCGTTGCGAACCGGGCAGGTCAGGCACTTGGGACTGCGTGGGGTGCACACAGTCGCGCCCATCTCCATCAGGCCCTGATTGAGGTCGCCCGGCCGCTCGCCCGGGACCAGCTCGCCCGCGAGCTGCCAAAGACGCCGCTGGCCAGCCGGACTGTCAGGGGCGTCATCAATGGCGAAGAGGCGCGAAAGGACCCGCGCCACGTTGCCATCGACGATTGCCGCCTCCTCGCCGAACGCGATGGAGGCGATGGCGCCGGCGGTGTAGCGGCCGATGCCGGGCAGCTTGCGAAGCTCGCTTGCCGTTCGCGGAAACACGGCGGCGTGGTCGCTGACCAGCACCTGCGCCGCCCTGTGCAGAAAGCGTGCACGACGGTAGTAGCCGAGACCCGCCCACGCCTCGCAAACGGTGGCCTCGCTGGCGGCGGCCAGGCTCGCGACGTCAGGGAAACGGCTCATGAAGCTCGCCCAGCGCGGAGCCACCACATCGACCTGCGTTTGCTGCAGCATGATCTCAGACACCCAGATTGCGTAGGGGTCACGGGTGCGACGCCAAGGCAGGTCGCGCTTGTGCCTATCGTAGTGGCCCAGGATAGCGGCGCGAAGGCTCGCGATGTGCTTCACGTCTGCTGTATGGTCCGCGCCGCGATGGCGCGCAATCTCCTGGTTCTCCGCTTCAGCTCGGTTGGCGACGTTGTGCTGACCAGCGGAGCCCTGAGCGCGCTCAAACGCGAGACGCCCGACGCGACCATCACGTACGTGACCAAATCCGCGTTCGTCGATCTCGTACGCCATCACCCAGCGGTGACGAACGTCGTGGGTCTGGCTCCTGGCGAGTCGGTCCACGCCCTGCTCGCGCGTGTACGCGAGCACGGTCCCTACGACGGTGTCATCGATCTGCACGGCAAGCTCCGTAGCCGATGGATCGCGGCGCGTACGGGCGCGCGACGCAAGGTGGTCTGGCAGAAGCGGCCCCTCTCGGACACCGTGTTGGTGCCATTGCGGGTTCGGCGCTATCGGGCTCTCATGCCGATCGCCGCCCGCTACCACGGAGCGGTCGAGCGATTCGTTGGCAAGTCGCTTCCGCGCGAACCGCTCGTTTACGTGACTGGTGCGGCCGCCTTCGAAGCTGCCCGCGAGAAACTCATCGCAAAGGGAGTGGACCTCACGCGACCTATCGTCGTGATGTCGCCAGGCGCTCTTTGGCCCACCAAACAATGGCCAGTCGACCGGTTTGGCGCTCTCGCCGCCAAGGCATCTGTGAACGGCGCCAACGTCGTGCTGACTGGCAGCTCTCTCGAAGCGGACTTGACCAAACAGGTGCGTGCCATCGCCCCCCTCGCCGTCGACCTGGCGGGCGCTCTGACCTTAGCCGAGCTCGGTGGTGTGATCTCACACGCGCGCGCTGCGGTAGCGAACGACAGCGGCCCGATGCACATGGCGCGTGCGCTCGCCGTCCCTACCCTCGCCTTCTTCGGCTCGACAGATCCAGCCCAATTCCGCTTTGACGGACACGCACTCGCTTACACTGGCGTCGAATGCTCGCCGTGCTCGTTACACGGGCTCGCGCGATGTCCGCGAAAGCACTTTCGCTGTATGAATGACCTCGAGGTCGAACGTGCTTACGAGCTTCTCGAGCAGCTCCTTAGGGGGCCCGAGCGCGCTCAGGTGAACGATTGATCACGACGTTCGTCATCGTGGTGTCGCTCGCCTTCGTCGACGACGCGGGCCGCAAGGTCGAGGTGCCGCCGCATCCCAAGCGCATCGTCGCCTGCGGTCCGCCGGCGGCGCCTTGGGTCTACGCGCTAGCCCCCGATGCGTTGGCAGGCTGGACGCGCGCATTCAGGTCAGATGAGGCCGAGTTGCTCCCCGAGCCCTATCGCTCGCTCCCCGTCATTGGCAGACTGACCGGCCACGGTGGCACCGCGAGCCTCGAGGCGCTGGTGGCCGCCAGGCCGGATGTCCTCGTGGACATCGGGACAGTCGATCCAACTCACGCCGCTTTAGCGGATCGCATCCAGGCCCAGCTCGGCGTTCCCTACGTATTGTTGAACGGAAGCCTTTGGGACGGTGCCAGAACCTTCCGCCGCCTCGGTGAGCTCACTGGTCGGGCCGCAGAAGCGGAAACGCTTGCCTTGTACGTCGACGAGTTGTTGGCGCTCGCACGCGACGCGATTGCCAAGGACACCAAGCGCCCACGCGTCTATTTTGGCCGCAACGCGACTGGACTGGAGACGACGCTTGCCGGCTCGCTTTTCGCCGAGGTCATCGACGCCGCCGGCGCCGTCAACATCGCCAAGCGCGGTGAGACCGACGCGATCGTCACCATGTCGTTCGAGTCGATCGCGGGCGGTCACCCCGATGTGATCGTCACCCAGGACAGGCGCTTCGCCAAGCTCGCGCAAACCGATTCGACCTGGCGAGGGCTGGGAGCCCGCGTCTTGCTAGCGCCCAGGGTTCCGTTCGGTTGGCTCGACGCGCCACCCTCGGTGAACCGCGTCCTCGGCTTGTTGTGGCTGACCGCGCGACTGCACCCACACACGTGGGACGAGCGCGCCGTGGTCCGCACGTTTTACCAGCGCATCTTCCACGTGAGCCTCGACGACGAACAGCTCACGAAGGTGCTGACACCATGACCAGTCGCTGGCTGCTCCTCATTGGCGCCCTAGCCGTGGCGCTGGTCGTCGGTGTGAGCGTCGGGCCCTACGCGCTGAGCATCCCAGAGCTCACCCATGCCCTTTGGGCGAAGCTCTCCGGCGGACAGATCGAGCCCCTGGTCGACACCGTGCTCTTCAACATCCGGGTACCGCGCGTGCTCGCGGGAGCACTCGTCGGCGGCGCGCTCGCCATTGCCGGAGCCACGTACCAGAGTTTGTTCCGCAATCCGCTGGTCTCGCCAGACATCCTGGGTGTGTCCGCTGGAGCGAGCCTGGGCGCTGTCCTCGCCATCGTGCTGCAGCTACCGGTCATCGCCATCCAAGCGTTCGCATTCGCGGGCGGCGTGCTCGCCGTCGTCGCAGTGTACGGCCTGGGGTCGGCGCTGCGCACCCGCGACCCCGTGCTCGTTCTCGTGCTCGCTGGTATCGCAGTCGGCGCCCTTCTCGGCGCTGGCTTGTCCCTGCTCAAGATGCTCGCCGACCCGTACAATCAGCTGCCGACCATCACCTACTGGTTGCTCGGGAGCCTCGCCGCAACCACCGGAGCAGACCTCGTCTGGATGGCGCCTATCGTGCTCGCCGGCCTGGTCCCTCTGTTGCTCCTGCGCTGGCGCATCAACCTGATGTCGCTCGGCGACGACGAAGCCCGAGCGCTCGGTATCGATGTGCGTCGCATGCGTCTCGTCATCGTCGGCGCCGCGACCCTGGTGAGCGCGGCAACCGTCGCCACCACGGGTGTGGTGGGTTGGGTTGGCCTGATTGTGCCGCACATCTGTCGCAACCTGTTGGGCTCGGATTTTCGCAGGCTCGGCCCCGCAACGCTCCTCGTTGGCGCGACGTTCCTCGTCATCGTCGATACGCTCGCGCGGACGATCGCGGCCATCGAGATCCCGCTCGGTGTTCTCACGGCGTTCTGCGGCGCGCCCTTCTTCGTCTGGGCCCTCGCGGCCGGCCGCAGGGGGTGGAGCTGATGCTTGCGACCCAGCAGCTCGCCTTCGGCTACGGCGATCGCCGCGTCGGCGAAGATGTCAGCCTCGCAATAGCCCCGGGCGAGATCGCTTGTCTGCTCGGACCGAATGGCAGTGGCAAGACGACTCTCTTCAAGACGCTCCTCGGACTTTTGCCACCTCTCGGGGGCACCATCACCATCGACGGCGCCGACATCACGGACTGGACCCCGCAGGCACGCGCACGGTCGCTCGCCTACGTTCCACAGGCCGCCGCGACGAGCTTCGCCTTCACAGTGCGCGAGCTCGTGCTGATGGGACGAGCCCCCCATCTCTCCGTTTTCGCGGTGCCATCGAAACTCGACCACGACAAGGCCGAGAGCGCCCTGGCCCGCGTCGGCATCATTGACCTCGCCGACCGCGTCGCGACTGAGCTATCCGGCGGCGAACGACAGCTCGTGCTCATCGCGCGCGCGCTCGTACAAGAGTGTCGCACGATGATCATGGACGAGCCCACCGCGAGCCTGGACCTCGGCAATCGGGTGCGCGTTTTGTCTCAGCTGCGTCGCTTGGCCGGAGAAGGTGTCTCGGCGATCATCGCCACCCACGAACCCGATCACGCGCTCGCCATCGCGGATCATGCCTTCTTGCTCGCCAAGGGTAAGCTAGTCGCGAGTGGCAGACCGGCTGAGGTCATCACCACCGAGAGCCTGTCGCGTCTTTACGGGGTCAACGTCGACGTCATCGAAAACGCGGGTGCGCGCGTCACCGTGCCGCGGCTCGACCGAGCCGGTACAAGCTGACGATCGGCACGCCATCGAAGGCGACCATGGCTTCGGGGCGCGTGGCTCCGAGCTGCCAGACTGCGTACTCGGCGTCCTGGTACTCGCGCTGGTGATTCACGAACGCCCAATCGGCGCTGGCGACGTCATTGACGAACACCAAGTCCCGTCGCGCGAGCCCGTCGGTCACGTATTGCTGCCAGTCGCTGTAGTTCATGCGGTGCGTGTAGACGCGCGCTCCCACCGCTGCTTTCTCGTTCAAAACGACAAGCAGCGGGCGGGCATCACCGCCCCAGAACGTCCGCGGTAACCCCAACACCGCAGCACCTTGATGCCCGAGGATGAGCTCGTTGAAGTAGGTGTGACCGTAGGGGTGCGTCCGAATGGTATCGGTGAACGGCATGACGAGCGCCGCAACGACGACCAGCGGGGCAACAACGCGATAGCGTATAGAGCCTACCGCCTCCATGAGAGCCAGGGCCGCCGCGATGCAGAAGAAAGGCATCATGGGCATCCAGTGTTTGGTACCGCCGAAGATCGGTACCGACGGAAACGAGATAACCAATGGAGGCACGAGGCAGCTCACCAAGAGCAGGACGAGCCCCAAGCGTTCATCCCCGTCGACCTCGCGTGCACGTCGTGCGCAGGCGATCAGTCCCATCACGCCGAGCACTAGCGTGACCAGCGGGACCGTGAGCGCGGTCATGCGAAACGCGTACCCCCAAGGAAACGGCGGCGCGGTGTACATGGTCCCGAAAAAGTCGACCGGATAGTGCTCGTGATGAGCGTGATAGTCGTAATACGCGCCGATGCGCTGTAGCGGATGCACCCATCCATAAGGATAGAACACATAGAGTATGGCGAGACCCGCGATGGGCGCCAAGAACCACGCGATCGGCAGGGGCGGCAGCGACAGTTTTCCGTCGGAGAACGACCAGTCGCGACCGCGGGCGACCATCACCGCGAGCCCAAGACCAGCCCACAAGAAGACGGCATTGTGCTTGGTGGCGAGCGCTACGCCAAAGAGTACGAGTGCAGGCAAGACCCAGCGGCGCTCGCTCGCCGCCCGCCAGAACGCGTACGTCGCGGCCACCGACAACCCCATGATGGGGCCGTCGAAGGCCGCTAGATGAGCATGGAAAAACACGTGCGGTGAGGTGAACAAGAAGGCGACGGCAAGCAGGCCAACGATCGCGCCGTGCGCGCGCGCAAGGCGCGCGCCGAACAAGAAGGTAAAGGCCGCGCCCACGGCGACGAGCACCATCGAGCCAAGACGAAAACCCGTCGCGCCCGAGACCGCTCCCAACCAGACGTGCGCTACCTTCCACGTCCAACCCATGAGGATCTTGACGAAGCCTGGGTGCTCTGTGTTGTAGCCAAAGTCACGAGTCAGCGTATTGTCCGCGAAAGCGTCCAGCCCCCGTTCGAACAGGTTTTCGAACCACGCATGGTATTCGCGCGCCGCGCGAAAATAGTAACCCTCGTCGCGCACGAAGCCCTGAGATGCGGTGGCGAGCAAAAGCAGAAGCACGCCAAATCCGACCGCGAACGCGATTCGACCATGGCGTTTCAAGGCAATACCCACGCGTCGACGCAAAAATGGGCCCCACCGTTGTCGTTCGTTTTGACGGCCAGAACGAGTGGTCCGCTACCGCGGTCGAGCGCAATGGAGGTGGTTTGCCAGCCGCTGCGGGGCATCGCTTCGCCAGCGTACAACCGCATACCGCCGCGCCGCACCTCGACTTGCACGGGTGCGCGCGCGGCAGCCGACAAAACGAAGCCATGACCGAGCAGCAGACGAGAACCAGGCGCTTCGGGCATGGTCACGCTGAGCTCGCGCCCCCCGTTCAGAGGGTGCATCCAGACGCAGGCGCGCGGACCGTCTTCGAGGTTGAGCGTCACACGCCCCACCCAGTTCCAGTCGCTGTCGCGAGGACAACGGAAGCTCGAGCCGTCCCATCGCGCGCAGTGTACGGGGTCGCCGCCACCGTAGCTCGCAAGCACCTGCACGTCGGCGAGCCCAGCACGGAGATGAAACGTGGGCCGTTGCGGGTCACGTACGACGACCGTCAGAGCGTCGACCCGTCCCGCGGAGACGAGCGGCTCGACCGTACCCAGCGCTTCGAGCTCGTCGCGCGCGGAGCCAACAGCGTCGACCGCGACGACGAGCAAGCGTTGATGCATGCGCAACGAATCGGGCTCGATGCGGCGAGGCTCGATCAGCGGCAAGTCGCCCAACAAGCTGCGCGGCACCGCCTGATGGAATGGTGTCACGACGATGAGATCGCCCTCTCGGTATGCCGAGCGCACCACGCCGGCCACGGTCTCGAAGTCTGCTTGCGCGGCCACGTGCGCGCAGCGCACCGCCGAGAGTGTGCTACTCACCACGATAGCAACGACGACGATGAGCAGAGGCGTACGCACGCGGCGTGTTTACAGCACATCGCACGACCCGCGTTGAGAAAAGTTGGCGTTTCCCGCGCCCAAACCCACAGCGTCGATAGAGCGGATCCTCGCGACGGATCCCGCTCCTTACAGGCGGTTCAACGTCCCGGCCATGCCGTAGCCGACCCCAATGACCCAGTCGGAGACCGGCGTGACGATGCCGTCATCGCCCGCGCGGATCCCGTGGTGCAACAACGTGTAAGCGAACCACTCCTCGTGGATGCGTACCGCGGCGTCGAGGATGGCCATACTGTTCGTGCCCATGGCAAACCAGTCACCGCTGTCGCGCATCGCTCGCTGCGACACCCGCATGCCGACGTGCCAGAGATTGCTGGTAAGCTCGCCGTAGAGCGACGCGCGCGTGGGGTTCTCCGCCGCCCGCGCGAAGGAGTGCTCGACCGACGTACCGAGAGTGAGAGGGCCCGTCTGGAATTCGACGCGTCCACGCGTCCCATAGCCCGCCGGAGCGACCCGCATGGCCTTTGACGTCGCGCCGTCGCGGTCGAGCGCGTTACGCTCGGCGGCATATTGGTCGTCGAAATAGGACGGGTCGTAGCCCGCGCCCGCAACGGTCGCCTCGACCCGCAAGAGCAACGCCTCGCGCCCACGCACCCAGTTGAGCTCTGTGCCGATGTGCGTACCGAGGGCGCCCGAGCGTGTCTCTGTGAAGAACGAGCCAAGCGAACCGTACAGCGACCACATCAACTCGTCGCCAACGTAAGGCGCCCCTGTCACCACGATGTCGGCACCGCCGATTTGCGTCGTGCCTTGGGTGATCGGCGCGCGCATGTCGGTCGCGACCTCGAGCGCTACGGTGAGGGGCTCCCCGGCGGCGCGGTCGTCGATCTGAAAAGGTGCGATGGCGATCGACGCGGCCACCAGCCGCGGCCGCACGAGGCCATCGGTGATGAGCTTGGCCTCGACGACGTCGGTGGTCACCACGAAGTCGACGCCGCTACGCGGCATACTGGGGTCGTAGCTGCCCGTGTAGTCGTCGACCAAGGTCCCGTGCCCGAGGGTCTGACGGCGCAATCCGCCAGCGCGTAGCTGGATGGCGCCGCGCTTCGATCGGTACGCGAGATCTTCGATCCACGCGGCGTAGGTCTCGAAGTCGCTCCAGTCGTTCTGCCAAGTCACCGGCATCGTGCGACTGTCAGCGGTCGGCGACTCGTCAGAGATCTTCAAGAACAAGGGTGCCGCTAGTGCGACACGCAGCTGCGAGCCCTCGAGAGTCACGCGCGGGCGAAACATCGCGACCGGGTCTTCACTCAACCGGCCGCCACCGGCTTGCATGCTGAGCGTCCACTGCGGGCCTTCCGGCTGGTCTTCGACCGTTTGGGTCAGACCTGGCGGGGCAGCTGCAGTGAGCGCCACGATGAAGAGCGCGGGAGCCATCTCGGCGCATCATCGAGGCGCGGGATCACCAGAGCAATTTTTTGACGTAGTTTTTTGTGGGCGTAGGTGGTGCCAGACTGACGGCGAACTGCCAGAGCGCGCTTCTCGGCAAAGTTCTGCAGTGTCTTGCTCTGCAAGCTGTCGACCTGACGACCGCCCAGCTGGGCCGGGGTAGTCGGGCGCGCTCCAAGTACGCAAAAAGATTAACGTGCTGGCCCTGACCCGGTGCTTGGTGCGATATCGTCGTCATGAGCGTGCTCATCGGCGTCCACCCCGGCGGTCGCATGAAGTTCGCGGTCTGCGCCATGTTCTGGAGCGGCAGGCTCCCGGTCAGCGTGTTTCGCGCCCGCTCCTACTCGGGTGTCGACGATGTTCTCGCTGACATCGTTGGTGTTCAAGGCGAATGGGGCTCCCTTGCCGGCATCGCCATCGACGCGCCGCTCACGTGGTCGGGTGCGCCGAGTGGTTGGCGTGCCTGTGACCTCGCGTTGCGCAAGGGCCTTCCCGCGTGGGTCCCGAAGACGTGGATCAAACCCCCGACGACCATCCCCGGCGCGATCTCGGTGCAAGGGCCCGCCCTTGGTTGGGCGCTCGCGCAAGAGATCCGCAACGGCCAGCTCCCCGAGCACAGCCTGGTCGAGACCAACCCGCGCTTGTCCCTCGCCTGTATCGCAAGTGATCTGCGCGATGCGGTGCTCGGCTACCGCGCGCGCGATGCCTCTGACGAAGAGGTCGCCACCCACATCCAGCGCTTGGTCGGCCGGCTCGAAGAGACGGGCATCATTCGCGTCGAAGCCGAGCCGCCGAAGACCCCTGATGAGCTCGACGCCTTGGCCTGTGCCGTGGTTGCGTTGGGGCGGGCCTATCCCGAAAGCGGTCTCGTGCTGGGTGAGTGGCAGGGAGGCGAGATCCGCCCGATCGGCCGCCGGCAGGTGGCTATCCTCCGAGGCCTACCGTAAGTCACTGCGCGGGGCCGCTGTAGCGGCAAGACACGCCGCGGCTTGCCACGCCAGGCCGCTTGACCTAGAGGCATCGGCGCCATGACGACGACCAAACTTGCCTCGAGCTACGGCGAATATCTGAAGCTTCCGCAGCTCCTCGACTGCCAAACGACGCTCACCCAAGCGCACGACGAGCTCCAGTTCATCATCGTCCACCAGACAGCGGAGCTTTGGTTCAAGCTCATGCTCTTCGAGCTCGAATCGACCCGCGCCGCGATGCTCGAGGGCAAGCTCACACAGGCCTCGCACTATCTGCGCCGCGTCCAAACGCTCATCAAGCAGCTCATCGCAGGCTTCGAGGTCATCGAGACCATGCGGCCGTACGACTTCGCCCAGTTCCGCGACTTCCTCAATCCGGCGAGCGGCGTGCAAAGCCTTCAATACCGCGAGGTCGAGTTCTTGTGCGGCGCGCGCGACGCCCGCTACCTGTCTCTCTGGCAAGGATACGCCCGCGAACGCCTGGCCAAGCGCGCCGAAGAGCCGACGGTGTGGGATGCGTTCATCGCAGTGCTCCGCGCGAACGGACACGACGTGGGAGACGAAAAGCAGGTCGTTGCCGCAGTCATCGATATCTTGCAGCGCGAGGGCAACGATGACCTGGGCATACTCGCCGAGCAGCTCATCGAGTTCGACGAGCACTTCGCGCTCTGGCGTAACCGCCACGTGCAGATGGTGATGCGCATGATCGGCGCCAAGCCCGGCACCGGTCAGGTTAGCGTCGCGCAGCTTGCCGAGGCCGGCTATTCGCACATGGGTACGAGCGGCGTCGACTACCTCCGGACCACCCTGAACCGCGTCTTCTTCCCGCTGCTCTGGGAAGCGCGCACCTTCGTCCAGCGCTAGGCACCAATCGATGCGCGTCACCGGCCTGTGGTTCTACCCGGTGAAGGGGTGTCGCGGTGTGCAGGCCGCTGAGGTCCGCTTGAGCGACACCGGCATCCGCGGTGATCGCGAATTCGTCATCGTCGACGACAAGGGCCTGTTCCTCACGCAGCGTGACGTACCCGAGCTCGCCCGCATCGATGCCCTCTATCGCGGCAATACGCTGGTGCTCGCAAGCGACGACCGCGAGGAGCTCGTGGTGCAACTCGACGCGCCGGGCCGCCCGCGCGAGGTTCAAGTGTGGAGCTCGCGCGGCATCGGCGCTGATACTGGTGACGAAGCTGCGGTATGGCTCGGCCGCTTGCTTGGCCGGCCTGTGCGCCTCGTCCGGGCGGGGCCACGATGGCAGCGCTCGTTCTCCTACGGGGGCCAGACCGGCCCGCTCGCGTTCGCTGATGGCTATCCGCTACTGCTCGTTGGCGAGGCCTCGCTCAACGACTTGAACGAGCGGCTCCCCGAGCCCGTACCCATGATGCGTTTTCGCCCGAACATCGTCGTCGACGGCATCCCTGCCTATGGCGAAGATGCGCTTGTGCGGGCGCAGCGTCCTGGTGTGGTGCTGCGCGGCGTGAAGCCTTGCGTCCGCTGCGTGGTCACGACCACCGACCAGATGACCGGCCAGCGCGACGACCGCTCGGAGCCCTTGCGGACTCTTGCACGCTACCGCAACGACCGATCGATTCGGGGGGTGAAGTTCGGCATGAACGTCGCCGTCGGCGAGGGCGCCGGGGCGACGCTTCACGTCGGCGATGTCTTCGAGGCGGTCTTCTCGTAAGACCGGTTTCTGGTTGAGGTCGGGTCCAACCAGCGCATGGGGTCTCGAGGGATCTACTACAAGGTGCGGATGTCCGCTCCGCTTGCATCCGATCTTGGTGGTCGGACAGTCGCAGCCTCGTGCTACGGCACGTATTCGTAAGCACCCGCGTCTGGCAGTGCATCCCGGCTAACGCCCTCGATATCCGCCGTCACGAGCTCGGGCGCGGCCGTGGCGTCGCCCCCGTTGACGGCGCTTGAAATCGCAATGAGGCGCAGATCGCCTGCCGTTGGGTCGACGAAGTGCGTTGCGGGGGGTCCGCTCGCGTTGCCGGCGGACAGCGAAAGCGGCGCGCCCTCGCGTTGCCGATACGCGACGCCGGACGAAAGGCTGACGAGGTTGTTGACGAGACGCGCGCCACTCGAGGTGGCGTAGCGATACTCGATGCCGCTCGACAACGGCGTGCTGAGGGCCGCCACCGTATTGTGGGCGACATCCACGTTGCACCCATTCCAGACAGCAAGCCCGGTGTCGAGGGGCGCGACGCGTGAGTACACGGAGTTGGCAAGGGCGACCACGCCGATGACGTCGACGTAGCTCGACCCGCAGGTCGCCACCTCGTCGCCGTAGGTGCGCACGTCGGCTGGACGGAACTCCGCCAAACCAAAACGCATGCTGATGAAGTTGTCGACGAAGGTGTTCCTTTCGACGCGTAGGTCGCGCGTGTTTAGCGTCGCCTGCACGGTCACCAGCTCGAGCGCGGCGCTGCACCAAAATCCGGAGAACGCGTTGCCGATGATGCTCCAGTTCCGTGCGGCGTTAAGCGCGACCGCGCGCACGGCGAAGGTACACTCGCCCGCGAGCTCCAAGGCGTCGCGGTGCTCGTCATCGAGGACGAAGCGCGAGCAAGCGACCATACCGTTGTCGGCATACGCCGGGCCAGGCGGGGTCTGAATCACGTTGCCGTGCGGTTGCGTGAAGGTGACGTTGTAGAGCGTCGTGTTTCTCACACTCCGATCCGCATCGCGAAAGCGGACTGCGCCGCCCACCCCGATGTTCTTTATCGAAAGATCGGCAATGGTTACGTTGTCGGCTCGCACATCAAACACCGGACCTGTGTCGAGCGCCCCATGGTCAAGTATGACGTCCGCCGCCCGACCGCTGGCAGAGCGGACCACAACCCCGTTTCTCCGAATGACCATCGTATTGGACTCGTCGAGCACGTAGAGGCCACTCGCGAACACGAACGCGTCTCCCGGCAGCGCGCCCGCGACCAAGGCGCCGAGGTTCGGTGCGTCCGCTGGTGACACGGCGATCTCGCGCGCTCCGAGAGCGCCCAGCGGCGCACAAGCCTGAGGTAGCGTAAGCGGTGTGAAGTCATCGTCGCGAATCGTCACCGTGTGCGTAGAAGCGGTGCCGACGACCGCGCCAGATACGTCCACGATAGCGACAGAAAACGACTCTTCACCTTCTACGTCCCCGTCATTGACGACGTCGAACGCTATGGAAGACGTCGCATCCTCGAATGGGCTCGCGTTTGGTACGACAAAGTCGATGAGCGAGGTGGCATCTCCCCCAGTGACGACGACCGATAGCGTTACGTCGCCACAGCGTTGTCCGTTCAACGTCACACCGATGCGTCCGGTGCCGTTATCCTCGGACACCACAGATGCGGCGTCGGTGAACGTGACAGTCGCTTCGCAGGGCGCCGCGCCTTTCTCGAACCCGCCACGCCCACAGGCAGCTGCGGCGAGACCGCTTGCAAGCCAGAACGTTTTTGAGACGCGCTTCAGCGTTTTGTGACCTTGTGGGTGCTGGTGACGAGATCGACAGTAACCACGAAGGTCTTACAGACGTCGACGGTTACGAGGTTGCCATCGGCACTGCATGCGGCGGCCGCGATCCATGGGAAGTTCCCCATATCGTGCTGCATCGACTTCGCATGCAACGCGAGATCAGGAACGTCGTTATTGAGGTCGAGCTTGTCGGGGACAGCCACCTTCATTGCGAGACCTTCAGCGGTGAAGGAGTACCGCGTCAGCCGCGATAGCGTACGCGACCTTGGGGTTCACCACATCATACCTCATGCCAACATGAACGCCAGTAGCACAAGTCGGGGGCGTTCAAGGCGACGGAGCTCGATGATGTGCTTGAGAGGCTCGATGGCAGCCAAGGTGGTCAGAGCGGTCTACGCCCGTTGGGAGCACGAACACTAGGCAGAGCTTACCGTCAGCTTCTGCTCGTCCGGGTACAGCACCCGGATCTCGAGCCACTTCTCTTTCGGGATGCTCAAGAAGGCGCGCACCACGTTGGGGTCGAACTGCGAGCTCGAGCAGCTCTCGATCTCCGCAATGGCCGTGTCGATATCGCGCGCCGGGCGATACGGGCGGTCCGACAGAATCGCATCGAGCGCGTCGACGACGGCAAAGATGCGAGCGCCGAGGACGATTTCCTCACCGGCAAGACCACTCGGATAGCCGCCCCCGTCCCAGCGCTCGTGATGCTGCAGGACGATGGCGCGCGCATATTTCATGGCCTCGATGCCGTCGAGGAGCTGAGCGCCGATCGTCGTGTGGCGCTTCATGACCTGCCAGTCTTCGTCGGTCAGTCGGTCTGGCTTCTTGAGGATGCTGTCGGGGATGCCGACTTTACCGATGTCGTGGAGCAATGCCCCTTGCTCGATGGAGGTCAAAGGCTGGCCCTTGATGCCAAGGGCATCGGCAATGAGCTTCGCGTAGGCAGCCACGCGCTTGCAGTGACCACGCGTTTCGTTGTCGCGAAGGTTCAACGTATTCAGGAGCACCTCGGCCATACTCGCTTCGGTGGCCAAGGCCGTGCTCTGCAGGCTCCGGCGCTGCGCGTCGATCTCGCGCGTGGCGTTCATCTTCACGGCTTGGAGCTTACGCTGGCCGACCTTCTCGCAATGCGTCTCGATCGAGCGGCGCAACATCGAGCTGAGCTCCTCGATGTCCCAGGGCTTCGCGATGACGTACGAGACAGCGAACTCGTTGACCGCTTGGAGTGCGAGGTCGAGATCGCATTCGCCACTTACCAGCATATACGTGGCATCCGGCTGGAACCCGCGCAGGTGACCAACGAGATTGAGGCCGTCGATGTCGGGCATGCGGTAGTCGGCGGCGATGACGGCGTATTGATGCTCCGAGACAAGCCTTGTCGCTTCTTCTTCACCGCCGGCGAGGTCGACTTCGAAGCCCTGCCTGCGCAGCGACCGAGCGAAAGCGGACCGCACCATGGCATCGTCATCGACAAAGAGGATTCGTTCGGAGGTTTGCATGTCGGCGGCTCCCGCAGTGACCTGCTGTGCAAACGACGGGCCGTCTCGGTCTGCATCACCAAGGCGCGCGGATCGTCGAATTCAGCCGATTACGGCTGGGGCGAGACAACCCAGTGGTCGAGCAGACCTCGGGCTTTGCGCGGGGGTGAGGCTCGCCTACCCCGACACGCGGGTCGTCGTCCGCTCAGAGCCTACGGTGTTTGAGGCTTGGCACGCGGTCCCGGACGCTCTGCAGGAAGCTCATCGCGATCGGTGCCATGATGAAGCCCTCGCTCTCCGGCGCTACCGCGAGCGTCGTGCCCCACGGGTCGACGATCATCGACTTGCCCCACGACGAGCGGCCGCCACCATGTTCGCCCCATTGCGCGGGCGCGACCACGTAACACTGGCTCTCGATGGCGCGTGCACGAACGAGTGGCTCCCAGTGATCTTTGCCGGTGTGGAGGGTGAACGCGGCCGGGATCGCGATGAGGTGCGCACCGCGATCGACGAGCCCGCGATAGAGCTCGGGGAACCGCAGGTCGTAACAGATGCTCATGCCGACCTTGAAGCCGTGGATTGGCTCGGTCACCACGATGTCTTTACCGGCGGACACGCTGTCGGACTCACGCAGCACCTGACCGCCGGCGAGCGTCGCGTCGAACATGTGGATTTTGCGGTAGGCCGCGATGACTTTCCCTTCCGGAGAGATCATCGTCGAGGTGTTGTAGAAGTGATTTGCGTCGTGACCGGTCTCGGGCACGCTGCCCGCTAAGACATACACACCATGACGCTTGGCGAGCGACACCAGGCCCGCTAGGTGGGGGTGACCCTCGAGAGGTCTCGCTTCGGCGAGGCCCCCACGTTCGGCCAGAATCCCAAAGGTCTCCGGAAGCGCCACGATCGAGGCACCGGCCTTGGCCGCCCTTTCGGCATGTTCCAAGGCCGACGCCAGATTGGTGGCGACGTCGGCGGTGCTCCTTGTCTGCACCGCCGCGACGACTACTGAATCAGTAGTCACCGCCTTCTTCTTCTTCCTCCTCGTCGGAGGCGTCGTCTTCGTCGTCGCTATCGCCGCCGGCCCAGCCACCCTCGTCATCACCGAAGTCTTCGGTCATCTCCGAGTCAGCTTCGCCGCCCTTGGCGACTGCGGGAGCCGCGTCTTCGTCGCCATCGTCGCCACCGCCTTGCGAGCCACCGTAGGAGCCCCCACGCGTGTCGTTCGAGCTCGGCATGGCGATCGGGGCAGTCATGCCGATGGTCGTGTCACGCTTCTCGGGCTTCGGCGCCGCGGCCTTTTTGGCGGCGGGCTTCTTGGCGGCGGCCTTCTTCGGGGCGGGCTTTTTCGCCGCTGCCTTCTTCGCCGGCTTGGCCGACTTCTTGGCCGCGGGCTTCTTCTTGGCCGCTTTTTTGGCGACCTTCTTCTTCGCGGCTTTCTTCTTGCCCGCTTTAGCGGCCTTCTTGTTGCCGGCTTTCTTCTTCGGAGCGGTCTTCTTCTTTTTCTTCTTGGCGGCCATGGGCAACCTCGGATCGTTTTTGTGGACGACTAATGCAGCTGCGATGCGTAGCGCCGACGCTTGGGTCAACGCAATAGCCTTGCCTGCCAAGCCACATCGGGAACGCCGGCAAGGTGATTTGCGTAGCGCGCATAAACGAACAAGAGATCGGATAGCCGATTGAGGAAAACCACGGTCGTCTCCGCCGTCTCTGGCTCCTCGGTGCGCAGAGTCACGCACAGCCGCTCGGCCCGGCGGCAAACACCGCGGGCCTGATGAAGGGCGGCAGCGACCGGGTGGCCGCCCGGCAAAATGAACGATTTGAGGGGTGGTAACTCGCCCTCGGCGCGGTCGATAGCCTCTTCCATGAGCGTGATGTCGGCCGGCATGACCCCGTTTGGCCGCTTCTTCTTGTCGGGCGGGGTGGCAAGCTCGGCCCCCAGCTCGAACAGCAGGCTCTGCAGGGTCGCAAGCAATCCGTCGATTTGATGCGGCGGATTCAAGGCTCGCGCCATGCCCAGGGCGGCGTTTAGCTCGTCGACGGTCCCATAGGTCTCGACTCGGATATGGTCTTTGCGAACGCGCTGGCCACCGAACAGGCCGGTGTCACCCTCGTCGCCGGTCTTTGTATAGATTTTGAACGTCATCCAGGCTCGCCTCGCGGAGGATTGAGAAATCGCGTCGATATCGCTATACGCCGACGCCCAGATGCACCCCAAACGCCTCGAGCACCGCATTCTCAAAGCCGTCCACCGCGCCTGCAAGGACTTTGCGCTGCTCAAACCTGACGACAAGATCCTCGTCGCCCTGTCGGGAGGCAAGGATAGCTATGCCCTCGCTTGGGCGCTCAAGCGCATTCAAGCGGCCGCACCCTTCCGCATCGAGCTCGTCGCGTATCACCTCGATCAGGGGCAACCGGGCCACGACACGCACCCCATCGAAGGGCACATGAAGACCCTCGGGGTCCCCTACGAGGTCGAGTACCAGGACACGTACACCCGCGTCGTCGAGAAAACCGAGCCCGGCAAAATCTACTGCTCCCTCTGCTCGCGCTTCCGACGGGCCATTCTTTACAAGGCGGCTATCCGTCACGGCTGCAACAAGGTCGCGTTGGGACATCACGCCGACGATCTCGCCGAGACGGTCATTCTCAACATGTTCTTTGCCGGCCAAATCAAAACCATGCCGCCGCGCTTGAAGAGCGAAGACGGGGCCCAGGAGCTGATCCGACCACTCGCCTACGTACCCGAGGCCGAGCTCATCGAGCTGTCGGACAACTACAAATTCCCGGTCGTGCCCTGCAAGCTTTGCGGTTCGCAGGAAAAGCAGCGCAAGGCCGTGAAGAACCTTTTGACCGAGATGGACGCCAAGTACCCCGAGATGCGCATCAAGCAGAGCATTCTGGCGTCGCTCGGAAACGTCCGGCCGTCGCACTTGCTCGATCGGGCGCTCCACCCATGGTTCACAGAGGGCGCCGCAGACTTGCCCGAGCTCACCGAGCCTGTGGAGCCGGCCGAGCCGGACGCTGTCGCGGCCTCGCACGCTCGTCTGCCGATCGTGTCCGCACAGGCCTGAAGCTAGCCAAGGTCTTGGCACGAGACGCCGGAAGTTAGCGTTTCCCTCGAACCTTTGTAATACTCGTGGCTCGCATGCCGAAGATTCTGGTCGTGGATGACGACCGCGCCGTGCAGACCATGCTCGTCGATCTGCTCGAAGAGCGCGGCTACGAGGTCGATACGTCGCGCAATGGCCGCCAAGCGCTCGAGCGCCTTCGTGAAGGCGACATCGATCTTCTTTTGCTCGACGTCTTGATACCGCACATCAACGGCTTTGCACTGCTTGAGCAGCTCCGCAGCGACGCCGACCTGACCGAGCTCCCCGTCATCATGATGAGCGGCATTTATCGCAGCCGCAATCACCGTAGCGAGATGGCGCAGCGTTTCGGCGTCATCGAGTACCTCGACAAGCCACTGCAGCCGACCCAGCTGCTCAGCCTCGTGGAAGACGCCGTGGGCGCCGGCAAGAAGCGCCGACGCTCCACCGAACGCGACGAGGTGTCGGCCGTCGAAGAGGTACCGCACATCGAGCGGTCGAGTGCCGCGCCCTTGTCACCGCGTGAAGAACGCCTGGTCGAGCCCGAAGCCCGCGAAGAGAAAGCCGAGGTCGAGGCCGCGGCGCGCGAGGAGTTCAAGCAGAGCGCCTTCGTCTTGCAGGGCTCCATCAAGAAGACCCCGGTCGCGCCGGTCCTTGGCAAGCTTTGGCGCCAGAAAGAAACCGGCGCTCTGCTATTGCGGAACGACAAGGTCAAGAAGATCATCTATATGGACGCCGGCGAGGTCGTCGCGGTGAAGTCGAACCTGGTGAGCGAGTGTCTGGGACGCTTGCTGGTGCGGGAGCGTCTGATTTCCGCCGACCAGTGTACCGAGTCGATCAAGCGCATGAAGAGCTCGGGCAAGCGCCAGGGCCAGGTCCTGGTCGAGATGAACGTCGTCACCGACAAGAACCTGCAGTTCGGCCTCGAGATGCAGCTCGAAACCAAGCTCTTCGAGGTCTTCCTTTGGGACGCGGGCGAATATCGCTTCAACTCCTCGATTGCTCCTGAGATGCGCGATGGCGTGCAGATCGAGTGGCGTGGCGGAGCGCTGGTCGTCGAGGGTATCCGGCGAGCGTTCGACGAGACGCGCTTGCGCTCGCTGATGGTGCCAATCCTCGACGTGCCTCTGACCTACCGCGATCCGCAGATCGACCTACGGGGCCTGCGCTTCACCAAGCTCGAGCTCGACGCGCTACAGCAGATGCGCGACGGACGCACGACGCGCGAGCTGCTCGGCACCATGCCTCTCGACCCGCCAGACGCGCTGCGCGTCATCTACTCGTTGATCGCGCTCGATCTGATCATTCCACGCACCTGAGCTCGCGTTCCGAGCAAGCTCTGGCAATCGACACTGTCCGCCAGACGCGGCACAAAAGGAGCGCCCCCCAAGGTCAGGCGAGCGGAAACTCGAGGTGGAGATGCGTGACCGCTTCAGTGGTCGCCTTCGCAAGTATCCCGGCGACCCGATCGCGGTGACAGGTGGTGTGGTCGGCCTCGAGGCAGAGCAAACAGACGGTACCCTGCGCGACGAGCGCACGCGCGCGCTGTAGGTCGGCCTGCGCCTCGTCGGTCGCGAGCTTCTCATCGACGATTCGCCAAAAGGTGGTCATATCGCCGCGCTTGTTGGCCTCGCGGCCTTCTTTGGGGGTGCCGAGTCCGCGCAGATGCTCATAGGCGATGCCCCGCGTCGCGAGCGCGAGGCTAAGCGCTTTCTTGGAGAACCCGGGCCGACGCGAAGCGGGGAGCTCGCGCACGTCAATGAGCGTCTGGACCTTCGCTTGCTCGAGCGCCACGAGGAGCGTCTTTGGCGTGGCCCGTTCGTAGCCGATGGTGAAGATCATGGTCTTGGAAGTCTCACGCTGAAGCGGGCACCACCAAGCGTCGAGCTAGCGCCAGCGGTGATGCTACCATGGGCGGCGGTGACGAGGCTTTCGCAGACCGAAAGTCCGAGACCGGTGCCAACGCCCGCTGGCTTGGTGGTGAAGAACGGCTCGAAGAGCCTCGGGGCGTCGGCAGCGGCGATGCCAGGCCCCGAGTCGTCGACGGTGACGACCGCCGTCCCTTCGTCCGCCGTGCTCGCAATGACGATGCTGGCGCCTGCTGGCACCGCGTCGAGGGCGTTGAGGGTGAGGTTCAGGAGAACTTGGGTGAGCGCGTCGGCGCTCATCGCCACCTGCTCGACACCGACCTGCGTGCTGACGATGACGTTCTTCTTGCTGGCTTGCGGCTGCACGAGCTTCTGCACGTGTTCCGCGACGTCGGCGACACGCGCGGTCCCAGCGACGCCGCTGGGCGCCCGCGCATAGTCGAGGAGGCTCCGCACCGTGCTCTGGATACGGGCGAGCTCGCGCTCCATCCGCTCGAGCGCATCGTCGCGCTGCGGCTGCGGGAGACCCGGGTCCCTCAGCACCGACGTGTAACCCGTGAGGACGGCCAGAGGGTTACCAACCTCGTGCGCGAGCCCCGCGGCGAGCCGCCCGACTGCGGCCAGGCGCTCCGCGCGTACCAAGCGATCGCGCGTCTCCTCGAGGGCGCGGTTGGCAACGGTGAGTTCGGAGAGCTGCTGCTCGATGCGACGGCGATCCGCTTCGCTCCGCTCGATAGGCTGCAGGACGCTGCGCCGCATGAAACCCAGAGCGATGAACGTGATGAGACTAGCGGAAAGTGCGATGAGCGCGAGCACCCGAGGCTGGCGCGCCATCACCATGTCAATGGTCTCTTTTAGCGGACGTGACGCGATCACGTAGACCCAAGGCTTGGCGCTCGTCTGCACCGCGAGATTCTCGTAGCCCTCGGCGCGTAGGGGCGCGTTCGCGAACACGAATTTCGCGAGCTGCGGCGCGGAGTGGCTCTGCACGAGGCGGCCGTCGTCGCCGACCAGGGTGATGACGATCCCGTGTTCGGCGCCCATCCGCGCGACGTAAGGCTCGACTCGGGTCAGCGCGGGTAGGTCACCCGCGACCCGGGTCGCGACCCAAGCGAGCTCGTGCTGGCGCTGGCGTGAGAGCGTGCGCTGGCCGTCGAAGATGTAGAGCAAGTCGAGGATGACGAGGCCAGTCAGCGCCGCGACCATCAAGCTAAACCCTATGCGGGCCGAGAGCGCGTTCATTGCAGGAGCGGCAGCAGCGCCGCCGCGATGCGCGCGGGGATGTCCGCGAAAACGTCGGGCATCAACATCACCTCGTAGGTGCCGAGCGCGAGGAACGGCCCGAATGGGATGGCGCGCGGATGGGGTACCCAGCCGTCATCGTTTGCCGGCTGAGGGATAGCCTTGTGGCCGCCTGTGGCGATGACGATGACGCCGATGACGGCACCCTGGATCGCCGCGCAGAACAGTGCGGTCACCGCCCCCATCGGCCCGAGCACGAGGCCCATCAGGGCGAGGAGCTTCACGTCACCCAGGCCAAGGCCTTCACGTTTGGTGATCTTCAAAAACGCCCACGCGAGTCCCCAGAGGAACAGCGCCGGCGCGAGCCCGAGGAGCGCCGCCACCCAGCCGATGCCGCCCGGCAAAAACGCCCCCGCGAGCGCCCAGGCCATGGCGGGATACGTGAGCACATCGGGCACCCACCAGTGGTCGATGTCGAGAAACACGATGGCGAGCAGGATCGCCGCGACAGGAAACCAGACGAGCAGTTGCCAGGTGAGCCCGAGTTGAACGAACGACACAGCACCGATGCAACCCATGAGCAGCTCGACGAGCGGATAGCGGGGGCTTACCGGGAGCTTGCAATTTCGGCACTTGGCGCCGAGAAGCAGCCAGCTAACGATGGGGATGTTATCGTACCATGCGATCTGCTTCTGGCAACGTGGACACCGCGATCGCGGACTGACGACGGACAGCCCTTCGGGCAAGCGAGCAACAACGACGTTCAAAAACGACCCAACGACGGAGCCGACGAAGAAGAAGTAGACGATGGCGGCCCAGTCAAACATGTCGTGTCCGTCACTCAAAGTAGTCGTACTCGTTCTCCAGGATCTTGTTGACGGCATTGTCGCACCGTCGAGGATCAGGGGCTTCCAACTCGCAGGCCTTGCGCAAACACGTCACACAGTAGGGAACGAGGCCCAAACCATCCAAGAACGCCTGACGAGCCGCGCGCTTGTCGCCTTTCGCGAGTAGCTCGTTGCCGAGCGCGAGATAATACACGGTGTACTCCGCGAAGATCTCCTTCGTGTCGACGTAGTCCGACGAATCGGCGCGATAGCTCGGCGGCGTAGGCTTCACCGCAGGCGCGTCCGCGATCACGATCCCCGTACCCGGATCGAGCCCGCGCCCCACGGGGTAATAGGTCGTCATGCCACGTGGCGAGCTGAAGGGCATGACGTGGGTTATCGAAAAGGAGCTCATGTTGGGCGCCAGAAGCTGCTTGAAGATGTCCATGTTCTTCTGCGTCTTCACCACCTCGGCGTCGTAGTAGAGCTGGGGCCAACGCTTCTTGGCGCGCTCGAGCAGTCTGCGATCGAAGGTCCGCGACCGTGGCAGGATGAAGACGTCTTCATAGCCCGGTTCGGTGGACTGCACGTATCGTCCTCCGAAGGTCTTGGTGTCGGAGTCGACGATGAGGATCGCTGGGGTACCGCGGCTCACAGCGGTCTTCAGGAGATTGCGCATGTACTCTTGAACGACGACATCGTGAGCCAAGCCATACGTGTCTCCGAGAACCGCCTGCACCAAGGAGATCGCCGCCAGGCAGAGGAGCAACGCTCGATGAAGCTGGGCCTTCACACCGCCCAAGGGAGAGCACACCGCCAGCGCGGTCAGCATGAGAACCGGCAGCAAAAAGAAGCGCTCTCGCAGACCGATAGCGTTGGTGTCGTCGCCGCCGAGATTCATACGAGGGAGGAACAACACGAGGTAGGCAACCACGCAGGCCAGCAAAACCCACCAGGTGCGATGGGTGCGCGTCTTCCAGTCCGCCGCGACGCCAAGCCCCACGATGGTGACGGCAGCGAGACCAGCAGCGCCGACAGTGACCGCTAGGTCGAGGGCGACTCGCCCGATGTTCGCGGTCCCCCCGCCGGTGCTCAAGTTGAAAGTACCGTAGTCGGTACGAAGGAAATGCCGCACGAGCCCGCGCAGGGTCGACAGGTCACCAAACGAATTGACATGACCCGTGTCGAGCAGAAACAGCGAGGCGTAGAGCCCCACGGAGATAGCGGCGCCGGCCACGAGCGCCGCGAGTGCACGCCAGCGCTTGGGCTCCTCCCAAGCAATCAACACGACCAGCGGCGAAAGAAACACGATGGTGTGGTGATTGGCCGCGCCGAGACCGAAAACGACGGCAGCGCCGGCCGTTCGTCGCGCGCTCGGCGGAGCAAACGCCAGCACGATGAGCGCGGCGCCCAAGACGAGATTCAAGGCGAACACGTCGGGGAGCACGGCATAGCGCCAGACGGCACCCAGCGTTCCCATGGCCGCTATAGCGGCTACGCCGAGCCAGCTACGCGCGAGCTTGAGGAGTAACGCTAGCGCCCCAAGGCAACACAGCGCGGTGAGCAGCGCCGCGCGAAAGAAGACGGTTCCCGCGCCGAAGATCTTCATGAAAGCGTGGTAGAGCCAAACGTAGAGTGGATACCCTGGCGCGTGGGGCACGGTGAGGTCCCAGGCGCTGGTGACCAGCTCACCACTGTCGAGGATCTGGACCGAGTGCGGCAGGCTCGCAAGGTAGATGGCGGCGAGCGGCAAGAGCACCAGCCATCGGTAGCGCAAGTCGTAATTACTCAAGGTAATGGTACTCGCTCTCTTGCAGCGCGCTGAGCGGCGCGCCACAACGTTCGTCCCGGTGCTCGTCGAGCGTGCAATAGTTCTTGAGGCACGGGATGCAATACGGGACGCGTTCGAGGCCAGCGAGGAAGGCTCGCTTGGCCCCTTCGGGATCGCCGGTGGACAGCAGAGCCTTCCCGCGCGCGAGGTGTTGGACGGCGTAGTCGGCGTAGAGCTCCTTGGTCTCCACGTAGTCCACGCTTTCGGCGCGGAAGCGTGGCGGTCGAATGACGACGGGTGCCCCAGCGATGGCGACCCCGGCGCCGACCTCGATGCGTCGGCCGAGCGGATAGAACGTCGTCCGCCAACTCGGATTGGTAACCGGCACGGTCGAGAACACCGCGAACGCGTCGAGGTTCGGCGCAATGAAGCTCCGGAATATGCTGCGCCGATCCCCTTCGAATATCTCCTTCAGATCGAATGTGAACCGAGGCCAAGCTCGCTTCATCTTCTCGAGTCGGTCGATGAGGAAAATGTTGCCGACGCCGACGGGAACGACATCGTCGTAGCCCGGCTCCACGGCCTTCACGTAGTACGACGCGAAGAGCTGGGTGTCCGTTTCAACGATCACGAGCGAAGGCTTTCCAGCAGATCTTGCGATACTGAGGAGATTGCGTGCGTAGTCTTCGACGACAGTGTCGTTGCGTAGGGCGTAAGCATCGGACGTGACGGCCTGCACGACGGAGAGCAGCGCCATGGTGCTCGCCAAAGCAGTCGAAGCCCATGGGACGCGGCCCGGCGCTACGACCACACGCACCGCAAGGGCGGTCAGTAGGACCATGGGGAACAAGAAGAACCGCTCGCGTACGCCGTCATGAAGCACGTGTGAGCTCGAGTTCATGCGCGGGAAGAACACAGCGACGTAAAGGACGAGGCAAGCAAGGGTCACCCACCAGGGGTGCAACGCGCGTGCCTTGATGCTGCGGGCGTTCTGGGCACAGCCGACGCAAACGACCAGGAGCGCGGCGACACCGAACGGACCGCAGGCGCGCGCGAAAGCGCTCAAGATCCGGCCGAAGTCGGCTTCCGTCTCGTATCCGCTGAGCTTGAAGGTACCGTAGGAGCGACGAAGGAAGTGGTCGAGAACATCGGAGGGTCCGCGGAGCGAGCTCCAGGCCAAGAGCGACGTACTGTCGAGGGCGAGTAGCGACGCGTAAAGGGCGATGGTGATCGCGGCACCCAAGGCGAGCGCCATGAAGGCGCGGGGGCGTGAAGGCTCCTCGAGAGCCACCACGACGAGAAGTGGAACGAGAAACACGATCGACTGGTGATTCGCGGCTCCCAGACCGAACGCGATCGCGGCCCCAAAAACCCGCAGCTCGAATGGCCGTGCGAACGCGAATGCGACCAGGGCGGTCGACAGAAACAGATGGAGGCCGAATACATCCGGCAGCACCGCATAACGCCAGACGAGCGACGTCGTACCCACGGCGGCGATCAGCGCGACTGACAGCCATGAGCGCGCAACGCGCAGGAGGATGGCGAGGGTGCCAAGCGCGCACAGGGCATTTCCAAGGGCGGCCCGGAAGAACACGCTACCAACGGGGCACGCCTTCATGAAGGCGTGTTGCAGCCACACGAACAGTGGGTAGCCGGGAGGATGGGCGACGGTCAGCTTCCAAGCCGCCGCGACGACCTCCCCTGTATCGAGCGTCTGCACCGTGCTCGGGAGTGATGCGCCATAGAGAAGGGCGAACACGACCAGCAGCAACCATCGCAGCCTCCAGGCCGAACGCTCGTGTGTGTCCTCGTCCTCCATCGGCACCAGCGACCTACTCCAGGTGGGTGACCGAGTTTGTCACTCGCGGGGGTTCGCGCGACAGTTTTTGTCACCGGTCGGCACGAGGAAAGGCATTGCTAAGGTTTTTTGCTCAACTGGTCGTTTGGCACTACGGTTGCTGACAAGAGCAGCCGAGCACGACGTGATCCCCACGACGCGCACTGCAACTTTTCATTCCCGAGATGCTGTTAGGAGCAAACTGACTATGCGCAAGCTGCAAAAGGGCTTCACCCTCATCGAGCTCATGATCGTCGTCGCGATCATCGGCATTCTGGCTGCGATTGCGATCCCCAACTTCGTACGCTTCCAGGCGAAGTCCAAGCAGTCGGAAGCCAAGGCCAACCTCAAGGCCATCTTTGTGGCCAAGAAGTCGAACTTCGCCGAGAACGACACCTTCGCTTGCAACCTCTGTAACTTCATCCCCGAGATGGGCAATCGCTACACCTACCACGGTGGCAGCTCGGCCTATCCGTCGCAGAAGCCGGCTTCGACCTTCAGCGGCGCGAGCGTGACCTCGCCCGCCGAGAACGCCACCAGCTTCACGGCGACCGCCATGGGTAACATCGATACCGACGCGACGGTCGATGGTTGGGAAATCAACGAGAACAACGTCCTCTGCAATGGCACCCGCGGCAGTGCGACGGCGTGCGCGACCAACAATCCGCAAGCAGCGGACGACGTCTCTCTCTAGTCGGAATGCTTAGGAAAGGGCGCGTCGAAGAACGCGCCCTTTCCGAACCAAGCTCGCGAACATTGTCCCTCAGAACCTGCCCCATCACGAGGAAGCACAGAACTGATGCGCAAGCTGCAAAAGGGCTTCACCCTCATCGAGCTCATGATCGTCGTCGCGATCATCGGCATTCTGGCTGCGATTGCGATCCCCAACTTCGTACGCTTCCAGGCGAAGTCCAAGCAGTCGGAAGCCAAGGCCAACCTCAAGGCCATCTTTGTGGCCAAGAAGTCGAACTTCGCCGAGAACGACACCTTCGCTTGCAACCTCTGTAACTTCATCCCCGAGATGGGCAATCGCTACACCTACCACGGTGGCAGCTCGGCCTATCCGTCGCAGAAGCCGGCTTCGACCTTCAGCGGCGCGAGCGTGACCTCGCCCGCCGAGAACGCCACCAGCTTCACGGCGACCGCCATGGGTAACATCGATACCGACGCGACGGTCGATGGTTGGGAAATCAACGAGAACAACGTCCTCTGCAATGGCACCCGCGGCAGTGCGACGGCGTGCGCGACCAACAATCCGCAAGCAGCGGACGACGTGAGTCGCTAATCGAGAAAAAAGCCAAACGGTAAGGGTGCGCCTCGGGGAGCAACATGGGCGGTCGGCGGAACGGCTTCACTCTCATCGAGCTCATGATCGTAGTGGCCATCATCGGCATCTTGGCCGCTATCGCGATACCAAACTTCGCCCGGTTCCAGGCGAAGTCGAAGCAGTCGGAAGCCAAGGCGAACCTGAAGTCATTGTTCGTAGCCAAGAAGTCGTACGCCGCCGAATACGAGACCTACGTTTGCGGGACGGCGAACTTCATCCCTGAGCAAGGCAACCGTTACACCTACCGGGGTGGGGGCACATCGGTCATCCCGTCGCAGCGCCCCGCGAGTACCTTCTCTTCAGCAGCGGTGGAGTCCGCGTCAGAGGCTGCGTCAGCCTTCATTGCGACCGCTGCCGGCAACGTCGATGCCGACAGCTTCATCGACGCCTGGCGCATCGACAACAACAACCTCCTCTGTAACGGCAGCGCGGCGTCGGCGACCTCTTGCGCCGAGCCCGCGCAAGGCGATGATCTAGCCAACTGACGTGACGCGGCTCCTGTTTACCATCGTGCTCTGCGCATCGGCGACAATAGCCCATTGGCTCCACGAACGCCTGGATCGCGTCATCCTTGCCGCACCCGACGCGCTCGCCGAGACGCTGCCGACCATCGGATCGCTGCAACTCGTAAGCCTTGGCTACGACCACGTCGTCGCCGACTACTACTGGATGCGAGCGCTCGAACACTTCGGTACGCCGGCCTACAACGCCTTCGCCTATCCCCTCCTCGAGCCGATGCTGCGTCGCGTCCTGACGCTCGACCCATACTTCAAGACCGCGTACGTCTTCGCGGGCACGGCTCTGACTCTCCAGCGGATGGATCCCGCGAAAGCCAACGCGCTTCTCGAACAAGGCCTAAAGTACCGACCCGACGTTTGGCAGATCCCCTTCTACCTCGGCTTCAACCGGTACTATTTCCAACAGGACTACGTGGGCGCTGCCGAAGCGCTGAGCATTGCTTCGAAGTACCCCGAGGCTCCTCCCATCACGGCGCAGCTCGCGACCCGTGTCGCGGCGCACGCCGGGCGACCCGAGTTCGGGATCCAGCTCATCGACGAGATCCTGGAGCGCACGAAGGACGAGCAGCTCCGGGCGAGCTACCTCGAGCGTCGCAAGTCGCTTCAGCTCGATCTCGAGCTCGGCTTCTTGAACCGCCTGGTTCAACGCTATCACGGTGAGCATGGAGTCGAACCCAAGAGCATCGCCGACTTCGTGACGGCAGGTTACCTCCGCGAGCCGCCGCATGACCCCTTCGGCAAGCCCTATCGTTTGGAGAGCGACGGCTTCGTCCATAGCGACTCCGAGGGGTCACGTCTGCGCTTGAAGCCGCAGGCTGCCGGCGCGATTTTTTCGGATGGCTGGCATCCCCCGTATCGTGAAGATCAGCTGCCACCCGAATGAGCGTCCTCACCGTCGACAATCTCACCTATGCGGTGAAACCCCACTTCTGGTCGAAGACGACGCAGATCTTGAGGGGTGTCACCTTCTCGGTCGCCGAGCGCGAGATCTTCGGCTTCTTGGGCCCCAACGGCGCGGGCAAGACGACGACCATCAAGGCCATCCTGGGGCTACTCGAACCCGACGGCGGCGACATTCGCCTCTTCGGCGAGCCGCCGACACGAGCGTCGAGCCGTGCGAAGCTGGGGTTTCTGCCCGAGCGGGCTTACTTCTCCGAGCACCTAACGGGGCGCGAAGTGGTCACTGCCCACGGCCTGCTTGCAGGCCTCTCGTCGAGCGACGCCAAGATGCGCGCAAAAAATCTCCTCGAGCGCGTCGGCTTGGCCGCTGCGGCGGACAGGCGCTTGAAGAGCTACTCGAAAGGCATGCTCCAGCGCGTCGGCATCGCCCAAGCGTTGGTGTCGGAACCCGCCCTGGTTGTCTTCGACGAGCCGATGAGCGGCCTCGACCCGCTCGGCCGCGCCGACGTGCGCGACATCATGCTCGAGCTGCGCGCCAAAGGCACGACCGTGTTCTTCTCGACGCATATCTTGCCCGACGCCGAGATGATCTGCGACCGGGTCGCCATCGTCGTGAAGGGTCGCAGCACGCGTGTCGGCCGGCTGGCCGAGCTCGTACCGGTCGCAAGCCAAGGAGTACAGATCGTCGTCGCAGCGCTCTCGCCCGAGCTACGTTCGATCCTGACGCCAGTGGCGGTTCGCATCGAGGAGCGTCCCGAGGCGCTCGTGTTGCACATGCGCGATCTGAAGAGCGCGAACAGTGCCGTCGATATCCTGCGTAAGGCCGGCGTCGACGTCGTCGAGATGCACGGCCAACGCGCCTCACTCGAGGACCTGTTCATCGCCGACGCGAAGGCCGCCTCATGACCAAGAACCTCCGCGCCGCGGGCGTCGTCGCCTGGACCACGACCCTCGAAGCGCTGCGCAACAAGCTGCTGCTCATTGCCTTGGCATTCGGCATCATCCTCGTCGGCCTGTCCGTCACAGCGGCCGCCATCGCAATCGGCGAGCGTGCCCGCCTCATCGTCGATATTGGTCTCGGTGCCGCCAGCGTCATCGGCAGCGCCATGACCATAGCCTTAGCAGTCGTGAGCTTCGCTGGAGAGATCTCCAAACACACCGCATTCCCCGTCCTCGCCCGTCCAATGCCACGCTGGGCGTTCATTCTGGGCAAATATCTGGGTGTCGTGTTCGCGATGTGGGCGGTGGTCAGCGTGATGATCATCGCCACGGCCCTTACCACGTGGATTTACGGAGACCCCGTGCCGACGGCCCTCTGGATCCAGTGGCCCTTGGAGCTCGTGGAGATCGGCGTCGTGGCCGCTATCGCGCTCATGTTCTCGACCATGGCGGTCCCTGCGCTCGCAGCCGCTTACGCCGCCGGCATCATCGTCGCCGGGAGTCTTGCCGACGACGTCATGCGCATTGCCAACCGCCAGATCGCGGAGGGCAAAGAAACTGGCTACGTGCTGCGTTTTGCCTACTACGTGTTGCCCGACCTACAAAATCTCTCGGTCCGCGGCCAAGCGGCCAATGCCCTACCCGTCCCTGGCGCCTTCGTTGGCTTCGGGATCGGCTACGGTGTGCTCTATGCTGCGGTCATCCTCATGGTCGCGATGGTGGTGTTCACGCGCCGTCGGGCTATCTAACCCCAGCCGCGTCGGACCGGCACAACCGAGCGTAGGGGTCAGAGCTCCGCGCCGTCACCTGCGAGGTAGGTTTGGCCCACTTCACGGCTGACGACCAACGGCTTTTGGTTGGCCGGCGCCGTGAACTGTGCGCGATAGGCCGCCGCGCGTACACAGCTTAGGAGCTTCTCAGAGTAGGCCTTCGGCTCGACGATCGTCACGTCTTCGATATGGCCGTCGCCAGCTACTTTCCAGGTGACCTTCAACGGACCCTCGTTGCCCGCGCACTTCTGGAGTGCTGGGTCGAGCCCGGCGAGCTCTGGCTCCTGCGCGCGAGCGTAGAGATTCTTGTCGAAGCGCCGCGCGGCATCTGCCCCAGTACCGGCGCAACCTGTCCCAAAAAACCCCAGCGCAACCACCCCAAACAGGCGCTTTCGCATGATCTCCCCCTTCCGGCGATACACACGGGTGGATAGAGCAACTTGCCTGCCAAGCAGTGCGTGTAGCGAATCGCCTCAGCCTTCGGCGCCGCGTGCCTCGAGGATCCACTCGCAAACGTCGCGCACAGCTCCATGGCCGCCGCGGCGGACGGTGTGGATACGCGTCGCGGCCAGGACCTCGGGCTCGGAGTCAGCCACCGCGATGGCGGTGCCGGCCCACTCGAGGCACTCGAGGTCGTTGACGTCGTTACCCACGTAGGCGACATCGGCTTGCGCGAATCCGAGCTCCGTCATCCATGCAATGAGCGCTGGAAGCTTGTCGTCGACACCCTGCCGGCATGCGATTTTGAGCTTCTTGCAACGCGCCGCGACGACGGGGTTCGGCTCTTTCGAAAGCACAGCGCAGAACACGCCAGCCCCGACCAGACGGCCGACGCCCATGCCATCACCACGACTGCAGCGGACGGATTCGACGCCGTTCTGATCGACGTAGACCGCGTTGTCGGTCATCACACCATCGAAGTCGAAAACCACCGCGCGAATACGGCCTGGTTGGGCTACGGCGCCGGGCGCGACGACGACACGCTCGAAGCTCACGAGCCACGCATCTTTTCGACGATGCGACTCGTCGAGCGACCTTCGACCACCGGAACGAGAACCAGACGCCCGCCATTACGTTCGACAACGTCGCGACCAACGACGTTCTCGGGCTTGTAGTCGCCCCCTTTGACCAGTACGTCGGGTGTGCAAACCTCGATGAGGGCGCCGGGGGTATCCTCGTCGAAGACGACCACCGCGTCGACGCTCTCGAGCGCGGACAAGATCATGGCCCGCTCGTTTTCACCGATGACCGGGCGACCTTCGCCTTTCAATCGTCGCACCGAGGCGTCGCTATTGATCGCGACGACCAACACGTCACCTTCCGCGCGCGCGTGTCGCAGGAGACTCACGTGTCCCGAATGAAGGACGTCAAAGCAGCCGTTGGTGAGCACGACCTTCTTTTTCTGCAAGCGCCACCAGGCCATACGCTCCGCCAGTTCGTCCCGGCTCAAGACCTTGCTCTCGAGCGAAGGCGCGCACGCCGCGAGGAGCTCCTGCGGCGCGACGACTGCCGTGCCAACCTTCTCGACGACCAGGCCTGCGGCGATGTTGGCAAGCTCAGCGGTCACGGTGAGCGGCAAGCGTGTCGCTAGTCCCAAGGCCAGCAAAGCAATGACGGTATCGCCCGCCCCAGTGACGTCGTACACTTCGCGGGCGGCCGACTGAATATGCAACGCCGCGTCGTCGCGGGGCACGACCAGCATTCCGTTTTCGCCGAGCGTAACGACCATCGCGTCACAACCCGCTTGTCTCACGAGCGAGCGAGCAGCGCCTTCGACGGCGCGTAGGTCGGCGGGTTGGCTACCAGCGGCGGCGGCGAGCTCCTTGGCGTTCGGAGTGATGACCGAGGCACCCCGATAGGCCTCGAAGTCGTTGCGCTTCGGGTCGACGAGCACGGGGACGCCTTGTTTGCGCGCCCAAGCAATCATGTGCGCGACCGCGGCGTCGCTCAACGTGCCTTTCGCATAGTCACTCAGCACGATGACGTCGGGCGCGCGGCCCGCGAGCTCGTCGAAGGCCGCGATGATCGGTGGCGCGGGATAGGCGCGCACCTCTTCCCAGTCGAGACGCAACACGTGCTGATGACGAGCGACAACGCGCAGCTTGCGGGTGGTCGGGCGCGCGCTATCGACGATGAGCCCGTCGCAACCGATGCCCGCGGTCGCGCACGCCATGCGCACTTGCTCGCCGGAAGGGTCGCTGCCGATGACGCCAACGAGCTCGACCTGAGCACCGAGAGCGGCGACGCCGTGGGCAACGTTCGCAGCTCCGCCTAAGCGAACGTAGGCGTCCGCGACGTTGACCACCTGAACGGGCGCATCCGGCGAAATCCGGCGCACGTCACCGGTGATGTACTCGTCGAGCATCACGTCGCCGACGACCCAGACACGCGCGCCTGCGAAAGCCTTCACGACATCGCGCAGGCTGCTCACTGAGAGCTCAAGCCTCTTCGTCATCGCCCTCGCCTTCGCCCCCCTGCATGCCAAGCTTCTTCAAGCGGTAACGCAGCGACCGGAAGGTCAGTCCCAAGAGCTCCGCCGCGCGTGTCTTGACGCCACCGCTCTTCTCTAGCGCTTGCTGTATGAGGCTACGCTCCAAAGCGTCGAGCGTCGCCTCGAGGTTCATGCCTTGTTCTGGCAATGTCATGGCGCTCGAGGGCACGGTCGAAGCCGCTTTGCGCACTTCGTCCGGGAGGTCTGCGAGATCGATAGACTGGCCGCCAGCCAAGGCGACCGCGCGCTCGACCACGTTCTCGAGCTCGCGAACGTTGCCCGGAAACGGAAAGCTCTTGAGCGCGTTCATCGCGGACTCGGTGAAGCCGTCGAGCGTCTTGCCCAGCTCGCTTGCGAATTTGGCAAGAAACGTGCGCGCGAGCAGAGGTACGTCGTCGCTCCGCTCACGCAGCGGTGGTACGCGAATGCGGACGACGTTTAAGCGATAGAAGAGATCTTCGCGGAACTTACCTTGCTGCGCCATCTGCTGCAGATCGCGGTTGGTCGCGGCGACGATGCGGACGTCCACCTCACGCTCTTTCTCTTCGCCGACGCGGCGCACCAAGCGCTCCTGAATAACGCGCAGGAGCTTCACCTGCATGGGCTGCGGCAGCTCCCCGATCTCGTCGAGCAGCAAGGTTCCCCCGTGGGCGGTCTCGAAGAGACCCGCGCGCGCCTTGGTGGCACCGGTAAAGGCGCCGGCGACGTGGCCGAACAGCTCTGCTTCAATGAGCGTCTCGGGAATGGCGCCACAGTTGACAGCGACGAACGGTCCTCCGGCGCGTGGCGAAGCGTCGTGGATGGCACGGGCGACCAGCTCTTTACCCGTACCGCTCTCGCCCTCGATGAGCACGTTGGCACGCGACTTGGCCACCTTTTCGATCATCGCCACCAGCTCGGTCATGCGCGGGCTGCGGCCGACAATGTTGGTGAAGCCGTAGCGCCCTTGCAGCTGTCCGATGAGCTCGCGGTTCTCACGAATGAGCTCGCGCTTCTCGAGTGCCTTTTGCGTGAGGACGCGGATCTCGTCCATCTTGAAAGGCTTGATCTGATAGTCGTAGGCGCCGAGGCGCATCGCCGAGACCGCGTTTTCGGTGGTCGCGAAGGCCGTCATGATGATGACTTGGGTCTCGGGGAGCGCCTCACGCACACCCGTCAAGACTTCCATCCCGGAGCCATCGGGCAGCTTCAGGTCGGTAAACACGAGGTCGGGCTGCAGTGCTTTGGCGGTCTCGAGGCCCGACTTCACGTCGGCCGCGGTCGCGACGGTGTGGCCCTCCCGCTCGAGCAGGGTCTGCAAGATCTCGCGCATGGAGCGCTCATCATCGACGACGACGATTTGTGCCACGATTGCGAGACCTTATCGTCCCAGCGCCACGCCGTCGAGGGTCATCGCGACAGGTGCTCCGGGGGGGCGCTCACAGCGCCGAGAGGCAGACGGACCGTGGCGACCGCCCCGCGGGCGTCGCGATTGACGATGTCGATGGTGCCCTGATGCGCGTCGATGATGCGGTGAACCATGGCAAGCCCGAGGCCCGTGCCGTCCGCTTTGGTGGTGCGGAAGGGCTCGAAGAGGTGCTTCAAGACCTCGGGCGCGATACCCGGCCCCTCATCGAGCACGGCCAGCTCCACCATGCCGTCGATGACGCCAACACAGAGCTGCACCGTGCTCTCGGCGGACGACGCTTCGACGGCGTTACGCAGGAGGTTCCACAGCACCTGGCGCATCTGGCCGGCGTCGACGTCGGCTATTGCGCGACCCGAGGCGACGACGTCGAGGATGCGCGTCGACCAGCGCGGATCCTGGGTGATCAGCGCACACACCTCGCGTGCAAGCGCCACCATGTCGATCTGCCCGCGCTCGGGGCGCATGGGTCGGGCGTAGCCTAGGAAGTCGACGATCATGGCATTGAGCCGCTCGATTTCGCGCGCGACGATATCTTCTAAAGTGGACCGCGAGGTCGCATCATCGGAGCCACGCATCAGCTCGACCGCACCGGAGATCGCGGCGAGTGGATTTCTGATCTCGTGGGCGATACCCGCAGCCATTTGTCCAAGCGAGGCCAGGCGCTCTTTCGTCTGCAGATCATGTTCCAGCGCCCGCATCTCCGTTCGGTCCTCGATGACCAAGAGGCCGAGCGAGCCTCCCGGAGCGTCCGTTCGAGCAAACGTCACGCCAAGACGCTTGTCGTCTCCCCTGATGTGGTAGCTGACTTCTTTGGATGCCGGGCCACCAAGGTCCGCGGCGAGCCCCAACGGAACGCGCTCGCCCACGAGCTCCTCGAGCGAGCGGCCGAGTATACGCGCTGCGGCGTCGTTGGCCGTGCGCACATAGCGTTCGGCGTCGATCGTGAGTACGCCGAGGGGCAGCGCCTGCAAGATCTGCTCGTGCAGACGTTCTGCAAGGTCGCGGTCCGTTTGCGCCGCCCCGGTTTCGGCGCGCGCGGTGCGCAGCAGCTCGCCCAGGTAGCCCGCAAGCAGAGCGATGAGATAGAAGCCCGCGAGGTGAGAGACGACAGCGTTGGCATAGATGCTATCGTCCGGCGCGACACTCCCACCGGTATAGCCATAGAACTGCGCGACGATCTGTCCGCCATAAACGAGAGCGCAGCCGGTTGCCACCGCGAGCGCGACCCTGCGACCACCAATGATGGCGCCATCGAGAATCGCCAGGAAATACAGGTAGGCAAGGCCGCTCTCGACTCCACCCGTCGCGCCCACCACGAGGTAGGCCGTGAAGATGGCCGCCGCCAGATGCACCGACCCCAGGACCAGGGGCTGCACGCCATTGCGTAGCAGGAGCCCCAGCACCACGACCAAAAAGTAAATCCCGGCAGAGACAGCATAGAGCGTTGCTGAGACGCGCTCCATGCGCCAGTCGGCGAGGTCGACGATGATGGTGACGAGCAGCAGAACGGTGCCGATGGCCGCTCGAAAGACGAGCAACCATGGCAGCCGCCGCGCGGCTTCGACTTCGTTCCAGAGAGAGGGTTCGGGCCGGTTCACCCGCCGACGGCGCCCGCCATCGAGAAGACCGGCAGATACATCGAAACGACCAAGCCGCCCAAGATGACGGCGAGGAAGGCCATGATGAGCGGTTCGAGGAGGCTCATCATCGTACCGATCGCGCCATCCACCTCGTCATCGTAGAAGTCGGCGATCTTGTTGAGCATGGTGTCGAGGGCGCCCGCCGCTTCACCAACCGAGATCATTTGCACCACCATTGGAGGGAACACGGGGATCTCGGCGAGCGGCTGCGCCATCGTCTTACCTTCGCTGATCTTGGAGCGCACTCGCTTCAACCCGTCTTCGACGACGACGTTACCGGCCGTACCAGCACAGATGTCGAGCGCCTCGAGAATCGGAACACCCGAGCTCATCATCGTGCCGAGCGTGCGTGTGAACTTTGCGACCGCGATCTTCTGGATGAGCGGCCCGACGATCGGTGCCTTCAGAATGAAGGCATCGAACTTCGCACGCCCTTTCGGACTCTTGAGAAAAGCGGCGAAACCAGCCCCAGCCGCTCCCAGCACGATGAGGATGAGAACGATGTAGTCCTGCATGAACTGCGACAGGTCGATGACCATCTGCGTCGGCGCTGGCAGAGCCTGACCGAAGTCCTGAAACATCTTCTGGAAGACGGGGATGACGAAGACCAAGAGCACGACTGTGACCGCAAACGAGACCGCGATGACGAGGACCGGGTAGGTCATCGCGCTCTTCACTTGCTTGACCAGCTTCATGTTCTTCTCGATGTAGACCGCGAGACGATTCAAGATCGTGTCGAGGACGCCGCCCGCTTCGCCAGCGGCCACGAGATTCACGTACAGCCGGTTGAAGACCTTCGGATGTTTGCGGAGCGCTTCGGCGAGGGTGCTACCACTCTCGACCGTCGTCTTGACGTCGAAGAGTGTCTTGCGGAAGGCGACGTTCTCCATCTGTGACGAGAGAATATCGAGACACTGCACCAGCGGCAGACCCGCATCGATCATGGTCGCGAATTGGCGCGTGAAGACCACGAGGTCTTTGGTCGTAACACCACCCGACCCGGGCAACTTCAACGAGATCTCGGCGGCCTTCTTCTTGACCTTGGCGTTGACCAGCTGCTGCTGCCGCAGGCGTTGCGAGACGACGTCGGCCGTGTCGGCCTCCATCTCGCCGCGCTTCATCTCACCGACACGAGTTTTCGCTTCCCAAACGAAGACGGGCATGGCTCAGGTTCTCACTTGGGTGGTGGTGCGCTTTTACGGGCAGGACCTTGGGCGATGAGCGCCCGCAGCTCGTCGACGTCGGGGCTCTTCGCTGCGGCATCCTCGACGTTGACCAGACGCTTTTGCACGAGCTCCGCGAGCGACTGGTTCATCGTCTGCATACCGAACTTCGACTGGCCGACCTGCATCGACGAGTAAATCTGGTGGACCTTATCTTCGCGAATGAGATTGCGAACCGCGGGGTTCGGCATCAGCACCTCGATGGCGAGGCAACGACCACCGCCGATCTTGGGGATGAGCTGCTGACAGGCGATGGCCTCGATTGTGAAGGAGAGCTGCGCCCGAACCTGCGGTTGCTGGTATGGCGGGAAGACGTCGATGATACGGTTGATCGTCTGCACACACGAGTTCGTATGCAGGGTCCCGAACGTCAAGTGACCGGTCTCGCCGATGGTCATGGCCGCTTCGATGGTCTCGAGGTCGCGCATTTCGCCGATGAGCACGACGTTCGGGTCCTGACGAAGAACGTGCTTCAAGGCCGCCTTGAAGCTGTGCGTGTCGGCTCCGAGCTCACGCTGGTTGACGATGCAGTTCTTGTGCGGATGCAGATACTCGATCGGATCTTCGATCGTCATGATGTGGCCGTGTCGCTCGGTGTTGATCATGTCGATGATCGAAGCGAGCGTCGTCGACTTGCCCGACCCCGTTGGCCCCGTGACGAGCACTAGACCGCGCGGCTTCTTGGCGATCTCGCGAAAGATCGGCGGCAAGCCGAGGTCGTCCATCGTGCGAATCTCGTAGGGGATGGTACGGAACGCACCGCCGACCGCGCCGCGCTGCACGAAGAGATTGGCGCGGAAGCGCGCGAGGTTCTTCACGCCGAACGAAAGGTCGAGCTCGTTTTCTTCCTCGAAGACGTGGCGCTGCGCGTCCGTCAAGATGGAGTAGCAGAGCTGTTTGGTCTCGGTGGGTGTAAGCGGGTTTACGCGCAGAGGATTGAGCTTGCCGTCGATGCGCAGCTGCGGCGCCGAGCCGGCAGTGAGATGAAGGTCGCTCGCACCCTTCTCGTGCATCACCTTGAGCAGCTGTTGCAGCGTGAGCTTCTGCTGCGGCGGCGCGGCTGGCTGCGCGCCGGGGGCGCCTTGTGGGGTACCCATGGGGCTCTGCGAGCTCATACCGCTCCTAGTCCGCCGCCGACACGCGCGGAATTTCGTCGACCGTGGTCACGCCTTGAATGAGCTTACGCACCATCGACTGTCGCAAGGTACGCATGCCGGTGCGAATGGCCTCGGCCTTGACCTCGGCGGTCGAGGCTCCATTCAGGATCATCTCCTTGACGGCGTCGTTGGCAACCAGCACCTCGTAGACAGCGATGCGGCCCTTGTAGCCCGTGTTCGAGCACTTCTCGCAGCCTTTGCCCTTCATGGGCTGGAACTTGCCGATCTGATCGGCGGGCACCTGCATGTCCTTGAGCACGTTCGCGGGAATGTCAGTCGGCGCCTTGCACTCGACGCAGATCTTACGGGCAAGACGCTGCGCCACGATGCAGTTGAGCGCCGCAGTAATGAGGAAGGGCTCGATGCCCATGTTGAGCAGACGTGAGATCGTCGCCGGCGCGTCGTTGGTATGAAGCGTCGACAGCACCATATGGCCGGTCAGCGCCGCCTTGATGGCGATCTCTGCGGTCTCGAAGTCGCGGATCTCGCCGACCATGATGATGTCCGGATCCTGACGAAGAAACGAGCGCAACGCGGCCGCGAAGTTCAGGCCGACTGCCTCGTTCATCTGCACCTGATTGATTCCCATCAGGTTGAACTCGACCGGGTCCTCGGCGGTGCTGATGTTATCGCTGATGGTATTGAGCTCCGACAAAGCGGAGTACAGGGTGGTCGTTTTTCCGGAGCCGGTGGGCCCCGTGACCAGCACCATACCGAACGGCTTGTGGATGCCGTGCTGGAAGTCTTTGAGCTGATCTTCGTCGAAGCCCAGCTTGGTCATGTCGAGCTGGAGGTTCGACTTGTCGAGGAGACGCAAGCAGGCTTTCTCGCCGAACAACGTCGGGAGCACAGAGACGCGAAAGTCCATCTCGCGGCCTTTACCGAGCTTGAGCTTGATGCGGCCGTCTTGCGGCAAGCGACGCTCGGCGATGTCGAGCGAGCTCATGATCTTGATGCGTGAGAGCACCGCGTTCTTGAGCTTGCTCGGCGGCTTCATCGCCTCATAGAGGGCGCCGTCTATGCGATAGCGGACACGGAAATCCTTCTCATAGGGCTCGATATGGATATCGGAGGCGCCGCGCTTTATGGCGTCGACCAGCATGAGGTTGACGAGCTTCACGACTGGTGCGTCTTCGGCGCTCTTCTCGAGGTCGTTGGTGTTGAGCGCGCCCTCTTCGTCGCCGGTGAACTCGATCTCGCCTTCGTCGAAGCCCTGCATGACTTCGTCGTACGAAGCCTCGCTGCCGCTCTTGTAGCTTCGCTCGATGGCGCGCGCGATCTGCGTCTCACTCGCGACGACGACCTCGACGTTGTAGCCCGTGAGGAACTTGACGTCATCGATGGCGTAGATGTTCGAGGGGTCCGCCATGGCGATGACGAGCGATGAGCCACTACGGTGCACAGGGATGACCTGGTGCTTCTGCGCGACGTCCTCGTTGATCAGCTTGATGATCTCGGCGTCGACCTGGAAGTCGTCTAGATTGATCGACGGTACGTGGTACTGCTTCGACAAGAAGTTGAGCAGGTCGCCTTCGCCGATGAGTCCGAGCTTGACGAGCGACGAGCCAAGCCGTCCGCCGGAGCGTTTCTGCTCATCCTGGGCTGCTTGGAGTTGTTTGACGCTGATGATGTTCTCGCGAACGAGCAGCTCACCGAGTCGTGCCATTTGAAATCGTCACCGCGTGATTCAAGTAGGGGTCAAAACGCACTTCCCGCGCCGAACGCGGGCCAACGAGCGGCAGAGCCGCCACAACACGGCACCTTGGTGCCCGAGCGAGAGCGCCGGGCAACCGAATGGTACTCGGGTCCCGTATATTGTCCAATTACGGTGCGTTCTCGGCGCGCGCCCAGCTCAAGGAACGCGGGCGACACACGATAAGTAGGTGTGGGCGGCAATCAACACAAAGGCCCACACACATACGATCACGACCTTGTAACGCCGGTAAAAGCTCACCTTGCCTGGCCGGGCCTCGAAAGGCGCCTCGTCGATCGCGTCGGCGGACGGTGCTGCATAGGGATTCGCCGCATCGCGGGAAGGCGCCGATGTTGGTGCGCTGCCTGGTGGACGTTCGACTCCCAGACCGTACGCGTGAGGCAAGATGCGTCGCGACTCCGATAGCCATGTGGCGGCGGCGGTTGGGTCTCCCCAACGCTCGTGCGCGGTTGCGAGCGCCCAGGCTGCGATGCCACGGTGAAGACGCGAGCTGCGGGTGAGCCTTGCGTCGCCCAGCTTGCGCGCCGCCTCCCGATCGTCGTGGGCGAGCACCTCGCCGACGAGCTCGAGGAAGGCAAGTGAGCGCCGCAGCCGCGCCGCTCCCGGAATGATCTTCGGGATCTCCATCATCGGTATGAGCTTCGCTCGGAGGGCGAGCGCTTCGGCGTGGTTGCCTCGCACGTGCTCGAGCAAGGCGAGCACGAAGTCACGATCGCCGCGGATGAAAGGGGGCTCCCGATCCCAAGGGTAGCCGTTGAGCAGCTCGTGGACGCGCGCGACGTTACCGTAGATGACGTGGATCTGGGCGGTGCCTGTGACGACCAGCGGTACGACCGCGCGGCCCGGCGTGTTGATGTAGTCGCCGAAAAGGTGGCGCGCCGCAGCGTCCGCTGAAGCGAGCTGCATCGCGGTGTCGACCCTAACTTTCCGGCTGACGCGACGGAAAATGACGAGGCCCAGACCGACGGCGATGCCTACGACGATCGGCCAGGCGCCACCGACGCTCTGCGGCCAGTTCCAAAACGAGTAGCCGAGGATCGTGACGAGTAACGCGTACACCGCGAGGGCGCGCAGCCAGAGGGGCCGAAGGTAGCGGACGTTCTCTTCGCGAAAGGTGGTCATCGAAAGCGGACGAAGGTGTAGATGGCATACACGACAGCGACGAGCACCACCCACAACACGATCCCTGCCCAAGTGGCCGTCTTGGGCCCCTTCTCCCTCGGGCGGAGCTCGAATGGCGCGTCGGAGGCCCCGGTCACGTTGGCGGCTGGGGCAGCGTAGGGATTCGCAGGGTCAAGCACCGCAGGCGCGCGCATCGGCGCCACCGTCTCGGGGCGGGGCACACCAAGCCCGTAGGCATGTGGCAAATCCGCACGCGAGCGCCCGAGCCACACCGTCGCTGCCTCATGGTCGCCCCAGCGCTCCTCCGCGCGGGAGCGCGCCCACGCGACGAAGCCCCGCAGGAGCCTCCCCTTACGCACGACCTTCGATGCGTCGAGCCGCGACGCAGCGGCGCGGTCGTCCTCGGCGAGCATCTTTCCAAGGTCGTCCATCACGGCGGCGTAGCGGCGCGCCTGCCTCGCCCCGGGGAACCAGCGAGGCAGCTCGATCAACGGCGCCGCCGCCCGCGCGAGCCGCGCGGCCGCGACGTCGTTGCCCCGTATGTGCTCGATGAAGGCACGCACGTAGTCGCGGTTGCCGCGCATCAAGGGCGATTGCTTGTCCCAGTCGACACGCTCGAGCAGCTCCTCGGCACGCGGCGTGTCGCCATAGACCGCATGCAGCTGCGCGAGTCCCAGCGTCGCGATGGGCACCATCAGCGGCATTTCGCTGTTGACGTAGGCACCGTACCAAACCCGCGCGACCGCGTCGGGCGACGCAAGGTCGAGCGCGTTGGAGTTGCGCTTCTCGGAGGCAAGATGCCGGAGCAGCATCAAAACGACGAGCACTCCCGCGACCGTCGGCCCAATCCAAGCGAAGCGCCACCCAACGACGGCGGGCGCGACGACGACGCCAACGAAGAAGGCCACGACCTTCAGCCAACTCCCCCGTAGCGCGAGGACATTCTCGTCGCGGTACGTCCTCAATCGCGTACGCCACCCTGATTGAGCCACTCGCGGTCGGCCTCGTGGCGCTTCCCAGAGGAGCCGGGCATGACAGTGCGAGCCTGCGCCATCAACGCAGTCTCGAGGACCCGGTCGTAGCGCGCGCGGGGAAACTCCTCTTCGCTGATCCAGGCCTCGGCATGGTCGAGCAACGGCATGTACGTGACGATGGCGACATCGAGTGGCCGCCCGAGGAGCTTGGCGACTTCGACGCAACTTCGCTGGTCGACGATGGTGTCGCCCTGATCCCAAACGCAGGCGCTCGCGTCCGCGAAGACGTACCCATATTCGCGTGGGTCTCGGGACAACCTGGCGACCACGGTGAGGTCCTCGATGCGGGTCGGCTCGAAGGGCGAAACGCGCTTCGGACACGAGATGCAGGTCGCCTCGAAGGGTTCGAAGAAACACGGGGCCGACGAAGATGGTCGCCCCCCACCCTCGACCACGTAACTCGCATGCCCGAGCAGCGTCGCCCGCATGTGGGCGGTTGTACGCGCCCCTAAGCCCGCGCGCTACTTAAAGAAATTGGGTTAAATGGCGTCTGCTGTGAGGGTTGAAAGATGTCGCCAAATCAAGCGTTTGCGGTTAATGTGTAGTGCGTAGCTGACCGTCATTGTTCGTTTGAGGGTGATGCGTGGCTGAAGTTCGCAAACCAGCGGACGTTCCCAGGGTGGTCGTTGATCCCAGGGTGGTCGTTGATCTCAACGCCAACGGCCCTGCGGTGTGCCTCCAGAAGCCCGAGAACAACGGCGCGTCGATCGTCGATGGCGTCTGCAGTGGAGCCGAGCTGCCGCCGGAGGGGCTGTCGGTCATCAAGCGGGGCGATGTGCCCCCGCTGCACGCGTTACCTGTACCGAGGGACCAGACGAGCGCCGGTGTCCGCGTCGGCGGAGCCAGGAACTTGTCGCCGATTGGCGCGCGTCCCAACCAAACGCCCATCCCGGCCGCACCGGGAACGCCCGCGCCAGCAACGGTCGCTGACCCAGCGAGCCCAGCCTCGCCCGAGGCGGCGGTAGACAACGCTGCCGCTATCGCGGCAGCATCGCGTGACCCTCGCGTGCAAGCGGCCCTCACCGCAGCTGCCTCTATACCCGACAGCGAAATGGTGAAGGTCGTCGGCGGTCGGGCCGAGGTCGATGCCTTACTCGGCAGGTTCGTCTCTCATCCAAAATTCGGCTTCATCGCGGAGCGTAACGACCTCACTCAGGCCGAGCTCGCGCGTCTACTCGCAGACGAGGTCTGGAACAGACGTATCGACGCTGGTGACGGTCGGTCCGCGATCGCGATCCCAGACAATATTGGTTTCGTCTGGCGCCTGGCACGCACCTACGCGCGGACCAAGCGAGAAGAAGTCGCTCATGCTCACGCCACGATGGTCGGCGTCGAGATCGCCCAGGAAGTCGCGCGGGGCACGTCGCGTCCGGAGGCGATGCGGCGGGTCGAGGGTCGCGTCGAGGCGCGCGCGAACGAGCTGGCGGCTTGGGCACAGCGCACTGGCGGCGATACCGAGACGTTCCGCGCCTATACCGAGAGTGACCGGGCGTTTACACGCCAGCAGGTCGTTCAAGGTTACCGAAGCTCGCCTGTGTATGACCGCGACATCTACGACCCGAGCGACGACCCGTACTACAGCGATTCGGAGCTGGCAGAGACCCGTGAGCCGCATTACTCCGAGTCGCCCGCCCTCGTAGCTGCGGCCCGGTCGGATTTGACGCGCCGAATCGCGAATGGTCACGACGCCATGCGTGCGGCGATTGCGGGGGGTATGGCAGAGTCGCGCTACACCCACGCATACGGTGTTCGCCGTCACCTTGGCGAGGTCGCAGACGCGCGCGTGCGTATGGAGGCCGACCTCCGAAACGGCATACGCCAGCCGCAACGGTGGCGCACTCGCCTCGGATAAATTGCCGCCGAGGCGCTACATCCCCATCGACGCCAGGAACTCCTTATTGGACTTCGTGCCCTTCATCTTGGAGAGCAGGAACTCCATCGAATCGATAGGGTTGAGCGGGTGGAGCAGCTGCCGCAGGATCCACACGCGGTTGAGCACCTCGGAGGGCAGGAGCAGCTCCTCTTTGCGCGTCGCCGATCGGTTGATGTCCATGGTCGGGAAGATGCGCTTCTCCATCAGCTTGCGGTCGAGATGGATCTCGCTGTTGCCGGTGCCCTTGAACTCCTCGAAGATGACCTCGTCCATACGGCTGCCGGTGTCCACCAAAGCAGTGCCGATGATGGTGAGCGAGCCACCCTCTTCGACGTTGCGGGCCGCGCCGAAGAATCGTTTGGGTTTGTGCAGGGCGTTCGAGTCGACACCGCCCGAGAGGATTTTGCCGGACGGGGGCACCACCGTGTTGTAGGCGCGCGCGAGCCGCGTGATCGAGTCGAGCAAGATGACGACGTCTTTGCCGTGCTCGACCAGACGCTTGGCTTTCTCGATGACCATCTCTGCCACTTGCACGTGACGCTGGGCGGGCTCGTCGAACGTCGACGAGACGACCTCGCCCTTCACCGAGCGCTCCATGTCGGTGACTTCTTCAGGGCGCTCGTCGATGAGCAGCACCATGAGCCAAGCTTCCGGGTGGTTCGCGCTGATCGAGTTGGCGAGGTTCTGCAGCATCACCGTCTTGCCAGCGCGCGGCGGCGAGACGATGAGCGCGCGCTGGCCCATGCCGATGGGCACCAGGAGGTCGATGATGCGCGTCGACATGTTCGCCGTCTCGCTCTCCATGACGAAGCGGCGAGACGGGTAGAGCGGCGTCAAGTTGTCGAAGAGGATCTTCTCGCGCGCCTTCTCGGGCAGCTCGAAGTTCACCTTGTCGATCTTGAGCATCGCGTAGTAGCGCTCACTGTCCTTCGGCGGACGTATCTGGCCGGAGACCGTGTCGCCGGTGCGCAGGTTCAGCCGGCGGATTTGCGAGGGCGAGACGTAGATGTCGTCCGGACCCGGCAAGTAGTTGTAGTCCGGCGCGCGCAAGAAGCCGTAGCCGTCAGGCAAGGTCTCGAGGACACCCTCGGAGTAGATGGCGCCGCTGTTTTCCGTGTGCGCTTGTAGCAGGGCGAAGATGAGGTCCTGCTTGCGCATGCCCGCGACGCCCTCGATGTTGAGGTCCGCCGCCATACGACCGAGCTCGGCTGGCTTCTTCTTCTTGAGGTCGTTGAGGTTGATGTCTTTGCCGACGACCTGGACGACTGGCGTCTCCTCTTCGTCGGTCTTGGCCGTAGTGCCCATGAGATGAGCCTCGAGTCGCGCGCAGGCGAGCGCGGCGACTGCAACATCGGGGAGAGAAAGCCTGGCGGGAGCTGACGAGCGGAATCGCCCGTCCCACTTGGTGTTGCACAAGCCCCCTGTGCCGTCAACTCAACCCAACCGTCCAACGGAACGGAGATGCCTCCGCTCAGGCTGTCACCGCCGCGAATCCGAATGGCTCGCGGTGGGGCTTGGCCGCTGGGCGCAAGAACGAAGCCCGATCGAGACGCAGCGTCAGGCAAAACGCTGAACCGCCAGACCTGTTGAAACCGTCGAGTGGGAGGCGAACAGCCCGGTAGCCGCGACCGGCTAGCAAAGACTCAAGTTGGGTGCTGCAGCGGCCCATGAGGATGTCATTACCCAAACAGACGACATTGGCCGCCAGGGTAGCGGCGTCGTCAGCGGGCACCTCGATGAGGTTATCGGTGCCAATGCGACCGCGAACCACCCGCCAACCATCGTGACTGAAGGCCTGCCGCACGGCGAGAACGTCTCCGTACGGCAGCGGTACCAGGGCTGTGTCCATGTGATAAAAGCGCGGGTCGACGAGCTCGAGAGGTACGACGTCGACGTCGAAGACGCGCGCGAGCGTCGCGGCAGCCCGGGCGTCGGAGCGCTGACCATGACCGAGCCAGAAGCAGTGACGCGAAGCGTCCCAGACGCAATCCCCCGCGCCCTCGAGGACGACGTCGTCCGGCATCGTGTGCACGCGCCGCACGAAGCCGCGATTGTGCAGACTCTGGAAGAAGTTGAAATAGTGGTGTTCTTCCGCGCGTCGCACGCCGTGACGAAAACGCGCCATCAGGGCAACGCCGTCGAGACAAACGGCGGCGTTGGCCGTAAACACGAGGTCAGGTAAGCCGCGCACGGGCGGTACCAGCTCGATACGCGCCCCGCGCTCACGCATGGCGGCGCAGAGAGTCTCCCAACCCGCGAGGCTCTCGAACGCAAGCCGTTCGCTATCGGACGCCCAGGCCACCGGGTCCATCCACGGGTTGATGACGTATGAGACAGCGAAGTGGTCTGGGCGGCACATCACGAAGGTCGGTTGCATGACCTCACATGTGACGTAGCCGGTCGACGAGCCGCTGACGCGGACGTTACGTTCCGACGACTTCTCTGCGGCGCGATCGCGCCCTCACTTCTTCGCGCGCCTGCGCACGAACCGTTTCTTGTCGAGAAAGAACACGTCGTTGATGAGCGTCGCGAGCTCTTCGGCGGTCCCGCCGGTAGGCCAGCCTCGCTTCTCCAAGAGCTCGGCAGCGCGGCGCTGAACGCGGGGCCCCACCGTCGCGTCGCAAACCAGCGTGCCGAAAGGCTCGGCGAGTGCGACCACCAGCGTCTCTTTCACCAAGCCCCTTTCCGCCGCCGTGTCGATGAGCTCGAGGACAGCCGTGCGAACCTCATCGGCGTGGTCGAGCACGAATGGTACGAGTCCTTCGAGGACGCGTGCGTCGTCGAGGTGCTCCGCCAGGGCGTGAACCAGTTGAAGCTTCGCTTCGCTCGACCGGTGATCGTCGGGGCCATAGGCGTGCATGACCTCGAGGTAGAAGCGCACCGACTCGTCGACGCCAGCGATACGCTCGTAAGCGTGCAGCGCGTAGGTGAGCCGCTCCTCACTCTTGATGAATACACGCAGCGGCTCGAGAGCGTCGTCACCGACGTCGACCAGGGCGTTCTCGAGCCACTTCTTTTCGTCTTCATCCGCGATGTGGCCGCTCGCGTTGGCGGTGAACCGCTTGAGCAGTCCCCTCAAGGCGGCAGGACTGCCGTCGGCGAGCAAACGTTGCATCTCCCGCATACGCACATCGGGCTGCGCGAACGGGTTGGCTGCGAGCTTGGCGCTCTTGTCGATGCGGCGGTCGGACATGGTGCCGCCGCCAAAGAGTCCGAGAAATCCCATGACGCGCGGCTCTGTATCACTCCGCTCTGCCTGGTCGCCAGAGGGGCGTCGCCACCTCCACACGTAGCGACGCAGTCGCCTTTTTTCGAAGTTTCGTCCGGGGAACGCTAATTGGCGACCTCAAGGCCGCCGTGATGGTAGCCTCCTCAAGGCTCCAATCATGTTGCGAACTCTGCGGGAAAAACACGTCGTTTTGGGCGTTGCGGGCAGCATCGCGGCCTACAAGGCGCTCTATCTGACGCGCCTTCTTCTCGACGCGAAAGCGCGCGTGTCGCCGATCCTCACACGCGCCGCGACCCGTTTCGTGGGTCCTCTGTCATTTTCGGTGCTCGCCGGTGAGCGGGCTGTCACGGATCTCTGGAGCGCCGCCGAAAACGGCGAGGTTGGGCACGTCGAGCTCGCGCACCAAGCCGACGCGCTGGTCATCGCGCCAGCGACTGCTGACCTTCTGGCACGCATCGCCCTGGGCCGCGCGGATGAGCCGCTGACCGCGGTGGCGCTGGCGAGCAAAGCGCCGATGCTCATCGCTCCCGCCATGGAGAGCGGTATGTGGGAGCACCCAGCGACCCAAGAGCACATCGCGACCCTTCGCGAGCGCGGTGCCCATCTCGTCTGGCCAGAGAGCGGCGACCTAGCGTCAGGTCGTAGCGGCATCGGTCGGCTGGCGGAGCCCGAGGTCATCGTCGAGCGCGTCGCAGAGCTGTTCGCGGGAGCGGATTGTAAGGGTGAGCGTATTTTGGTGACCGCCGGTCCAACGCGGGAGGCGTTCGACCCCGCGCGTTTCCTGTCGAACGCGTCGTCGGGGAAGATGGGCTACGCGATCGCCCGCGCCGCCCGGATGCGCGGCGCCGAGGTGCGTCTGGTAAGCGGCCCCACGCAGATCGCGCCGCCCCCGGGTATGTTGGTCGAGCGCGTCGAAACGACCGCGGAGATGCTCGCAGCGTGCGAGCGCCACATCGCGTGGAGCAGCTCACTGATCATGGCGGCGGCTCCAGCGGACTTCACCCCACGCGACCAGTCCCGCGACAAGCTCAAAAAAGGGCCAGGCGACCTGACTGTCGTCCTGACCCGAACCCCCGACATCCTCCTGACCTTGAATGCCCGCCGCGGCGGCCGCATCGTCGTCGCCTTCGCGGCCGAGAGCAAAGACGTGCTGGGATACGCTCGCGAGAAGCTCGCGCGCAAAGACGTCGACATGGTCGTGGCCAACGACATCAACGAACCGGGAGCGGGATTCGCCAGTGATACCAACAGGGTCGACATCCTCGACCGCGCCGGACAACACACCGCCCTGCCGAGCCTCGACAAAGACGATGTCGCCTGGGCCATTCTCGATCATGTGATGCGGCTACGGCGGGCCAAGAGCGCCTGAAGGTCGGTCGCGAAAGTCCCTGAACTTTTGCGGAGTTTCGCGACGACCGGTACCATTCGAAGTCACCGTGGGCCGCCGGCTCGTCATACTCTTCGCCGTCTTTCTCGGGGCGGTCACAGGATGCGTTTTCGCGCTGACGAGCCCTCGTGTAGCCGACAGTCTCCGAGCGCGCGCGATGACAATGGCCCGCGACCGTTTCGGGGTCGAGCTCATGCTCGAGCAGCTTCGCGTCGAGCTGCTGCCACCGGCGCTCGAAGTCCGCGGGCTCCGCCTCGCAGACGACGCGGCAACCGCGCCGTGGCTTACCGCACACCGCGCGCGCGTGGTCGTCCAGCCGTGGCCATCGCCGACGGGCGCCGTGATCATCCAGGCGCTGGAGGTCGACGGCCTTCGCACCGACGTCAGCCGTTTCACCAACCTCGACACCGGCGCCACCAAGGCCGAAGCGAAGCTCCCAGTCGACGTGCTCAATCTCCATGTATGGAACGCGCATGTGACGGCTACGACCTCGGCCCTCGGCGAGGTCGTGATCGACGACCTGCAGCTGTGGATGCGCCAATCACGCGGCGCGGTGAAGAACGTTCAGGTCGACGTCGGCGCGCTCGCCGTGAGTCCCGACGGTCGTCCGCTGAAAGCGCACCTGTCCGCTAAAGCGACCTTCTACGGCAGCCTCGACGACCCGCAACGGATTACGTTGAGTCGCTTCGAGCTCTCGAATCCCACCGTGGATATTCACGGCGACGGCCAAGCACGTCTGCTGCCTTTGCTTGATTTCACGGTCCATATCGATACGGTCGCCGATCTCGAGCGGGCCCTTACCCTCGTGCCGCATGCGCCGCGTATCGGCGGCCAGGGGCGCGTACAGCTCGACCTCGCCGGGGGCGTAAACGAAATATCTGCGACGGTTGGCGCCGACGTGCGCGGCGTCACCCTGCCAGGCCGGCCGCGACCCGGTTACGCGCGCGGCCGCGAACCGCGTGTCGAGCTCGGCGATGTCAGCGTGCGGGCGCGTTATGGCGGCGGCCGTATCGACGTCGAAACCATCGCGGTCGACAACCCGCGCGCCGGCAAAGTGGAAGGCACCGGCTCGGTGACCCTTGCCGGGAGCTACGCGGTGCAAGCCAAGGCGCAGACCCATCGCGCGTCGTTGCCCGAGATACTGGACATGGCGGGCTTACCCGATGCTTGGGTGAGGTTGCTCTTCGACGGCGGCGTCGAGGTCGCGGGCACCTTGAAGCCATTTGCGCTGGAGCTGCGTGTCGACGGACGCGGCGACGACCTCCGTGTCGGTGACCGCAGCTACCGAGCTTCGGGCTCGAAGACCTACATTGCCTTGGACGACATCGGCCTGCGCGGCACCGCCCGTCTCGACCATCGCGCGGTCGCGCTCGAGGGTCTCAACATCCTGCTGCGTGACGCGCGCTACATCACCTCGGGCACGCTCGACTTCGATCCGGACGTCGGGTTGTCGCTGGACGTAACGAGCGACGAGGCCGAGCTCGGCCATCTCGGCTCGATCGCTGGCTTGACGCTCGAGGGTCGGGGTCCAGTGCAAGCGAAGGTCGTCGGGCCTTACCGCTCTCCGACCATTGCGGGCACCTCCGACATCGTCGGACTCATCGTGGCGGGCTATGCCATCGGCGATGCCAAGGGTCAGCTCAGCTACCACCACCCACAACTCGCCTTCAACGATGTCACGGTGAAGCGGCACGAGGGTACAGCGCACGGCAGCGGCCTCATCGACTTCGGGACCCGCGACCCGGCCGCGAAAGCAGACCTCACGGTGGACCACGTCGATCTGACCTCGGCGCTCATCGATGTGGGAGTACCAGCCGCGGTGTCGGGACGCGTCGCAGCGCGCGTCAGCGGTGAAGTCAAAGTGGATGGGTCCCTGCTCGCGCCAGCCGGTACCGCGAAGCTCCGCTCGACGGCATTTTCTATCGACGGTGTCGAGCTCGGAGCTGCCGACTTCGAGGGCGGCTTCGACGCGACACCGTGGGGGCAGGCCGAACACGGACAGGCGAGCGAAGTGTCCGCGCCAAGCGTCGCGGTTACCAAGCAACGCGAGGTCCCGGCAGGCGGGAAGACCGGCGAGCTTGCCTGGGGCCGCATCAGCATGCAGCCCGGCGGCGGCAAGGCGGACGGCCGTGCCGCCTATCGCAAGGACGGAACCCTCGCGCTCACCGGCAACATTGCGCAGGTCCCCGCGCGACTCGTGACTCCTTTCGTCGGAAACATCCCCATGACCGGCAGCGTCAGCGGACAGGTGCGCCTCGAAGGGACGAAGCAAACCTTGACCGGCAGCGCAACCGCGCGCCTGCGCGACTGGAGCGTGTACGACTGTCGTCTCGAGACCAGTCAAGTCGACGCTACGTTCGAGCCCGGCCGCGTCCTGCTCGCGGCGGAGTTGCTCTCGGGCGACGCGAGCGGCAAGGGTGTCCTGCTTCTCGACGACTCCGGCACCTACGAAGCAACGCTCAGCGGCAAGCGCATCGACTTCGCGCGCATGTTGCCAGTCACCGGCCCAGCCACCGTCATCTTCGACGCCAACATGGTGACCAAGGGGAAGCTCACGGATCCCAAGAGTCTGACCGCGGACATCACGATGTCGCACGCCGAGGCCCGCTGGCGCGAGCTCGCCCTCACGAACGTCGAGCCCGTGCGGCTCCGCTACGACAACGAGATCCTACACGTGAACACGCTGAGGCTCGCAGGCTCGGGCCTTACGCTCGAAATGAGCGGTGACGCGCCCCTGCACGCCGAGCTCGACGTGCAGGCGAAGGGAGGGGGCTCGCTGCGCGCCATTCGCCTGTTGTCGCCGCGCATTCAGAGCGCCGAGGGACGTCTCGAGCTCGACCTGCGCACACGCGGCACTTGGGCGAACATCGAGCTCGACGGAATCGCCTCTGTGCGCAACGGCGAGGTACGTGCCACCAACTCACATCAGACCCTCGAGGCCGTTTCAGCGGACGTTTCGTTCAGTGGCCGCACCCTCACGCTCGACGCCGCGCAGGCCAAGGTTGGCGGCGGCAGTCTGAAGATGGAGGGTCAGGCGGTGCTCGCGGGCGGGGCCGCCTCGGAGGTGTCGCTGCGGGCGGAGCTCGCTCACGTCACGCTCACACCGTCGACTGACGTGACTACAACGTTGTCAGGCAACCTGGCCCTGCAGGGTCCGATGGACGATCTGCTACTGTCAGGCCACATCAAAGTCGACCAGCTGCGCTACATGCAAAACATCGAGCTGGTGTCGTTCATCCCCGAGCAGACAACGCGACCGCTCCAGGTGCCGGCGATCGAGTCGAGCGAGGTCGTTCGCCTGGCGGTCGGTGTCACAGCACCAAACAACCTCGTTGTTTCGAACAATGTCCTCGAGGCCGAGCTGCGTGCCGATCTCACGATCACCGGCACTAGCAACCGCGTTGGCCTCCTCGGTAGCGTGACGCCGCTCTGGGCCCGCGCCCGCTACCGCAACAACGTGTTCAACGTCGAGCGTGCGAGCATCGACTTTACCGACGAGTACCGCATCTTTACGCAGTTCGACATCCGCGCCGTAACAAAAGCATGCGGTATCGACGCTCGCGTCAGCGTCTTTGGCGATACAGAAAGTTACAACGTCACGGCGACGGGAAGCGACCTGAAGGGCATCGTCGATCCCCAAGACGTGCTCGCGTGTCTTCAGTTCGGCATACGACTGCGCCAATTCGAGGGTCACGAAGCGGCCGGCGCCACCACGACCCTGCGTGATACCTACGCAGGTGGCTTGGACGCGCTCTGGACGGTGTCGGGCATGGACGAAAAAGTACGCCGTGTTCTTCCCATCGAGCTCGACGAAGTGCGCCTGACGAGCGGCTGGTCGAGTCGCGCGCGCCGCACCACGGCGCGCATCCTCGTAGGCAAGGACATCGGCAAGAACGTCGTCCTACGCTACTCACGCTCCATCGAGGACGACCAGGATCACAACGTTGCCCTCGAATATCACCTCTCGAACGTCGCCACCGTCCAGGGTACATGGCTATCAGTGACCGACGCGCCGATTGCCGACTTCGGCCTCGATTTGCGGTTACGCTGGGAATTCAGGTGAAATGGTAGCAGCGTTGATCGCGCTCATGCTCGCGCAAGCCGACCCGCTTGCCAGCTATCGCGGTCAGCCTGTGCTGGCGGTGGACTTCGCTGGCGCGCCGCCAGAGGAGCTCGCCGAGCTTCGCAGCCTCGTCGAGATCGAGCCTGGTTACCTCTTGGCGGCGGTGGACGTGCAGACCGCCGTGAAGCGCATCTACGCGCTCGGCCGCTACAGCGACGTCAACGTTTATGCGCAGCGCTCACAGGGTGTCATCACCCTGACTTTCGCCGTCTCCCCCATCAAGCGACTCGTGGACATCGACGTCGTCGGCACCAAGGGGGTTTCGGCTGACGGCCTCCGTGACGCCCTGCAACTGCGAAAAGGCGACGAGGTCGACGGCCGAGCCACGGAACGCGCAAGCGAGCGAGCGCAGGCGTATTTGCAGGATGAAGGCTATCCGAACGCAACCGTCGAGACGGTCGTCACGAGCCCGGCGGACGACGTGGCCGTGCGACTCCGGGTCACTATCGAAGAAGGCCCTCCTCGACGAGCCGCGGCTGTCCGCTTCAGCGGTGAACCTCGTGTTCCCTGGTTCGCCCTCCTGGAGCTCACGAGCACCCGACCTGGGAGCATCGTACGCGCCAAGACGCTCGCCGAGGACCGTGCGCGCCTGACCTCGGAGCTCAGGAGGCGAGGCTTCTTGCGCGCCATCGTCGACGAACCGGAGCTGCGCGAAGGCGGCGATGGCGTCACGGTGGTCTTTCCCGTTCGTGCAGGTGAGCGCATCGCAATCGACTTCAGCGGCAACACCGTCTTCACGGATGTCGAGCTTCGCAAGCTCATGCCGGCGACCGAGGACCCCATGCGCGAGCGTGACGTGCGCGACCTCGCTGAGCGGGTGGTCGAGCACTACAGAAAGCTCGGTCGCTTCTCGACGACGGCACAAGTGAAGGGGTTCACCGACCGTGATAGCGACATCATTCGCTACGTCATTGTCATCGACGAGGGACCGCCTCTTCGGGTGGCAGACATCCATTTCTCCGGTGCGACGGCGTTCGAAGAACAACTTCTGATCGCGCAGGTACGAGCGGTGCTCGAGAGAGCCGTGCCACAAGAAGGGGTGTTCGAGCCCCTTACTCGCAACTCGCAGTGCCTCGCCAACGTCGCGGACGAAGGCGTGCGGCGCGACCCTACAGCCTGCCCTGAGGCCGAGACACCGCCAGCGGAACGCTGGGTGCCAGACCTCTACCAGCAGGCGTTCGACGAGATCACTAGCGTCTACAACAACCTTGGCTTTCTTTCCGCGCAGGTTGGACCAGCGCAGACCTCGTTCGACGGAAACGTCGTGCACGTCACCGTGCCGGTCCGCGAAGGCCTACAGACATTCATTCGTACCATCGCCTACAACGGCAACGACGCCGTGCCGTCTGGGGACCTGCTTGCGCTAGCGGACGCGACGACCTCGAACCGCGAGGTGCAAGCGCCGTTGCGCCCGGGCGCTCCGTTCTCCAGCACAGGTGTCGAGGACGCCCGCATCGCGGCGGTGCGCAGCTATCGTGACAAGGGCTATGTCTATGCCCGCGTCTTCGCGGACGTAACCCTGAGCGCCGACCGTCAGTGGGCCGACGTGGTCTATCGCTTCGAAGAGGGTCCGCAAGTCCGGATAGGCCGCGTGCTCGTGCGCGGGAATCGCTACACGCGCGAGGGCGTCATCCGTAGTCGCATCACCCTTAAGCCGGGAGACATTTACAGACTCGAGCAGGCGCTCACCGATCAGCGCGCCATCGGTGCCCTCGGTGTCTTCTCGAGCGTACGCGTGAAGCTTATCGACGAGGAGAAGGCAGCAGAGACCAAGGACCTCATCGCGGACGTTGTCGAGCGCGACCGACAGCCGGTCGAGATCTCGCCAGGATTGTCGACCGCCGACGGGCCACGCCTTCTCGTATCGTATTCACACATCAACGTGTTCGGTACGGCGTCGACAGCGACCATATCGGCCAAGGTCAACCGCCAGATCTTCTTCGACCTCTATGGCCAATACGACGACCTGATGCGCGACCGCTACGCGCAGTTCAGCACGCTTCAACAACTCGAGCGTGAGCTACGCGCCGGTATTCACTCGCCCCGCATCGTCGCCTGGCCACTCACTCCATCGTTCCGCATGGATCTCGTTCAGGAGCGCACCAACGTCATCTCGTATTCGCTCGATTCGACGGCGCTCATCTTCGGTATCGACACCTACCCAGGAAAACGCTGGACGGTGTCACTCGAGCCGCAGATCTCCTACACGGACTTGCAATGTCCTTCGCAAGCAGACTGCGTGGGCGACGTGCAGTCCCTTCGTCCCGACCGTCTGCGTCTCGACCGCGGCACGCGACGCACGTTCAAGGTCGGGCCTTCAATCACTTATGATCGCCGCGATAACGCCTTCAATCCGACCCGCGGTTTTTATGGCAACGTCAAAGCGTACTACGCCATCGGTGACCTACGCACGAGCGAGGTCCCAGCCCCGGTTCGCTTGGTCACGGTGCAGGGTACCGCTACAGCGTACTTCCCCGTATGGAAGTTGGTGCTCGCCTTCTCGGCGCGCGGCGGCATCATCGGCAACATTGGCCAGGCAATTCCCATCGACGAGCGATTTTTCCTTGGCGGTCGCGACACCCTGCGCGGCTACGTGGAGCGCACGCTCATCCCCCAGGACGTGTGCGTCGTCGACGACGGGAGCGCTGCGGCCCTGGGTTGTAAATCGACCGTCATTCGCGCGCCCGGTCGCCCCCCGATCTCGCCCGGCGGCGAAACCTTCGTTCTCTTCAAGACCGAGCTACGGGTGCCGCTGTCCGAGCGGGTGTCTGTCGGTCTATTCCTGGACGCCGGCAACCTCTGGTTCGCGCAACCATCGTCGTGGGGTGATGTCGAGCTACGTTATGGCACCGGCGCGGGGCTACGTTATTCGACGCCAGTCGGAGCGCTGGCGCTCGACTTCGGCGTCAACCCCGATCGAAGACTGCAGAACGCCGAAGCTCGCGCGCAGGTACATTTTTCGGTCGGCGTGTTCTAACCCCAGTGCTCGCCTGTGTTGACCACGCCGACCTACGCGAGCCCCGGAGTTAGACGCTGGTCTCAGACGTCGCGGTGTCGGCGGTAACCACCGTTTCACCTTCGGCCTCGGCGGCGGTGTTGGCCGCAACCTCGCCGGTGTCACGCGCGATGACGATGTCTTCGCGAACCTTGGGGTCGATGATGAGATCGCCCGCTTCGTTCATGTCGAGAATCTGCTGAGCGAGCTGGCCGGTAGCGATGACCTGCTCCGACAGAGTGAGCTCGCGGGTGTTGACGACCCCCGCGACCGCCGCCAGCCATTCGGCCCGCGATACGAAGTTGGGCTGCTCGCCAGGGGCGTGAAGGGTTCGCATCGTCGTGACGATCTCTTCGAGGTCGTCGGCGTCGAAGCCATCAGTCTCGGCGGCCGCTTGGACCCCAAGGGAGAGACCCTGGAGGTCGGTGCGATAGTTGTCCCACGCCTGGAGCTGCTGAACGAGCGCGCCGATCTGGCCGTCGACCATAGATAGAGCGTTGCTTGTCCGCTCCTGCATACGGTCGAGCTCGACCAGCGCCGTGCTCAGCTGGTCTTTGAGTGCCTCGATCTCGGCCAGCACGCGGTCCTCGAACTTCCGGCTGCTACTCGCTTTGCGCTTGCGCTCTGGGTCGGCGAGCGTGCGTAGCATCTCGAGCACGTTCGACAACGTGTCGAGGTCGAGGTCGTCGCCGTTGCGGAGCAGCATGCTCATCCAATCCTGGATGCGTGGGTCTTCCTGGCCCGCCGCGGAGATACCGAGCGCGTCGAAGATGTCCTGCAGCGCGGTGTGGCGCGGAATGTAGAGCTCATCCGCGGCCGCAAGCATCTCCTTCACGTTCGGTCTCGGCGACCGCGCGAACACTGCGAGCTTGCCCAGCCAGGCGAGGTAGGTCTCGACCGGCGCCTGCTCTTGCGTAACGCCCTCGTCATCGCCCACGGGGAGAACTTCATGCTGAATGTCGTCGAGGCCGCCCGCAGCGCTCGTATCGTAAACGTCGTCGTCGAGGATGGGCAGGCCGCGAACGTTCGCGGTACGCGGTTGGAGTGCCGCAAGCTCCTCGGCGGAGATGAACGAAGAACGAAAACGTAAGACGCGATCGACCGCCATGACAGCCACCCTTTTCCCTTCTGGATCGGTTTCGACGTACGTACCGGAGCGCGGACTCCTCTGGCTGCGCTGCCCGCCACGATATCCGCTATGATGAACTGACGACGAGTCAGAGCGACATGCTTCTCCACGGGCGTTCGTGTCCGCGAGCCCACTTCTGACAGCTCGGCATGCCGCTGACGCGACGGCATACGAGCGAACCAAACCCGAGGAGTCTCGGCACCAGTAAGTCGTGCACCATGAGTCAGAATCTTCGGGCGGCGTTCAGAAACCTCGCGGCGGCGTTAGCGGCGGTGATCGACGCGGCAACCATGGATGGGCGTTCACGGGCGAAAGCCCTGCATCATCGCCTTCTCGTCGCACTGAGCCGAAGGCTAGCGCTCTGGGCAGGTATGTCGCACACCGAAGTTTTGCAGCGCTTCCCTACGGAACGCAGCGTCGCTCAGGTGGCAGAAGTCATCGAGCTCCGGCCGAGCCAGGAGCGGCAGCTGCGCCGCGTCGCTGAGCGTCGCGACTCGAGCATGTTCGATGCTGGCTCCGTGGTGCCGCCGAACGTCGAGCGCGCAGTCACCAGTCAGATGCGGGCGAGCCACAAAGACAGCATGACGCACGACGAGTTGCTGCGTTTCCTCACCGCGTTCGGGGTACCGCGTGGCGACGCCCGGGGGGCGCTCACCGTGCTGCGGGCCCGTACGAAGCGCGAGCACGTCGTCGCCGAAGACCTGCACGACATTCAGGCCTGGATCGGCAAAGGGTGGATCGATAGCCGCAAGCGGAGTCTCGGGTCGGGAATGATCGGGGCGTTGCGGCGCCAGCTCGAGATCGCCCCTGAGCGTGAGTTGTCTGCCGAGGTGTTGGCCGATCTCCTGGTGCGTCGCGGGTACCGCGTCAATACGGCCCGCGACATCTCCGCCAAGCTATGCGGCGCGCGCGCCGCCGACGTGGCTGGCTGAAAGTCGTTCAACGTTACGCAACGGGTTTTGCCATGTCCTCGATCAACTTCGATTCCAAGTACCACTATGTCGACGCGCCTCCGTCCACCACCGTCGCTGCACCCGTGGGCGCGGGCCAAGTGCAGTCGGTTCTCGACGTCGACAAGCTGGACAGCGGCCTGCCGGCCACTGGCGCTGGCGGCGTTACGCCATCCGCTTTAGCGGCAAACCCTGCCGACATCGACGGCGTCGCGGCAACGGCGAGCGACGAGTACGCGGTTTGGCAAGAACAGCTCGCGATTCTCGCCAACGAAAACGTCCCGAACACGAACGCCATGCTCGCCCTCGCGGAGGTTCGCGGGGTCCCGGTCCAGACTGCGGTTCAGGACATCGTCGACGCTCTGGGGATCTCGGCGGTCGCAGAGAATCAGGGCTTCGTCGGGGACCGGATCGCCGAGCTTCTGGTGAACAGCACTTCCTTGCAACGCGAACAAATCGTCGGGCAGCTTGCTACCCTGTCGTTTATTGCGAATCGCAGTGATGTCGTCTTCGGCCCGGCCCCAGTCGATCGCGAGCTGGTCGTGCAGCGCAACTACGTCCAAGCCATGCAGCATGCGACCTGGGGCAGCGCCTACGACCCCCATGGGGTCGAGGCATTGAGGACTCAGTATCAGGTCGACATGGCCCAGGCACGGGCCCTGAACGCGCTCGAGGACACTGTCCGCAATAACGCGCGAAGTTACGGCACGTTGAGCGCAGCCGAGGTGACAGGCATCGTCGACCAGTGTGTGCGCACGTTCGGCCATGCCGAGCAGCAGGCGTTCGTCTCGGCAGCCGAAATCCAGTCGATCGTAGCCGGCGTCTCGCGACGTCCAATCGGCGAGCGCACGGAAGCCCTCGCACTCATCGCTCAGGAGATGCTTGCTCGCCAAGCCGCGGGCACGCTCGCCATCGACCCCGTCTTCCAGGAGGCGGTCCAAAGCGCCGCTGGCGCTTGAGATTGTGGAGAACTTGACGTCTCGAAGCTCACGAGCGTCTCTCATGACCCGCGTAGAGGTTGGGCCAAGGCGATGGGCTTTGCCATACCGTCGCTCTCTTGCCCGAGCGAGCAACGCTACGGCTGACGCTCGAGGACGAAGGCGGGACGCAACAGTGTCGCCTCGAGAGCCATGGCGCCCGCGTCGACCACCGCAAGCAAGAGCGGTGTCAGGCCGGAATCGAGTGGCGCCTCATGCTCGATCCATAGCGCCCCGATCGAGCGGTCACTGCCAACCAGCGCAGCGAGCGAACCGCCGCGCTTACGCACGAGGATGTGCTGTGCGGCCGCGGCCTCGACAGCCGCGACGAGCTCAGCGTCGCCAGGTTGGCGCTGCACCACCCCATGAGCCGCCTGGCGCACGAGCGTGCCGGCCCGCTTGAGTACCAGGGCCACAGCTCGCGCCTCGAGCGCTTGCGCCGTCGCCTCGCACAACCACTTGGCGAGAGCCTCCGCCGAGCGCGAGCGCGTCAGCTCGAAGGCCATCCGCGTGAGCTGTTCGCGACCGCGTTGCGCCTTGTCTCGATCGAGGTACGCCCGCATCTCGGCGACGCCCTCGAAGAAGTCGGTCGTCTCGGCAGGCATCTGGTCGCGCGTCATCGCCATGCCGTCTCGCAACGTCAGCCCTCCCTGAGCGCTTCAGCGCGGTACGCGGCGATGAGCGCTTCACGCCCGCTCACCTTGAGCTTCTGCGAAGCGCGGACCACGAGAACACGAACGGTCGAGTCGGAGATGCCAAGCTCGTACGCCGCTTCCTTGTTGGTGAGGCCGTTGGCGAGACAAGCAACGACCTGGGCCTCGCGCGACGACAAGAGCCCCAGTCCGCTGGAAGCAACACTGTTCGCCCGCGCCACGATGTAGTGTTCACCACCCGACTCGAAGTCATCGACCAGCGACCAGCGCGCTTTAACGAGCGCGCGCCACGCAGGCAAAGCGCGGTCGGGGTCACCCCGCAGCTCGCCACGGGCGCTTCGCATGCCGAGCACTGCTTGACGAAGAGCCGCCTTCGCCGACGACGCGTCGCCTTCTAGGTGCTCGATCGTCCCGTTCGGCCGTAACACCGCTTCCGCCTTCCCGTTGGTGCCGTCGCCATCCGTGCCTTTCCCCGCGAGCCGTAGCCGCAGGCGCAGCGCCGCCCGCACGTGCGCTGCGACGCGTGTCCAACGTGCACGCACGTCTTCGTTCATCACCATCAGCTTGCGCAGCGGCGCGCCAATCCACGCGCCAACCCCGACATCATCGCGCGCGTTGATGGTGAAAACGTCTTGAATCCCGTGCGGGAAGAAGACCTCGTGGACCGCCGGATGGTCGCTATACCCTTCCGTCTCGCTTGCCATGGCGACGCTGGGCGAGCGCCACGACTTGCGCACGTATTCGTCGTTCACTTCTGCGGTGAGCATGGCGACTCCGTTCGCGTCGACCGGAGTGTCGTGCATCAAGCTGTGCACGCGGAACGGGCGCTCGGAGGTGTCGTAGAGATACGCGAACATTCCGAGGCCGTCCTCGAGGGTCGGCCGCAACGCCTCCACGATGGCGCGCAGCCATTCAGACTCGGGAACATCGACGTTATACGCGGCTTCGACGACGCTGATGAGATCGGGGGCGGTGCGGTTGGTACTCACGACAGGCCCGCTCTATCACCGACCGTCGAACGGACGCACGCCCTGAGCGACCGCTTGCTGGTACAAGAGAAGCTGGGTGATGACGCTAACGCTGCGGTCGAGACGCGCGGTGCGCAAGGCCGCGGCGACGTTGAACGCTGGCGGCAGGTTGCCCTCGGCGATGACCGCGAGCGCCGATTGCAAGTCACCGGCTTGCGGGCGGTTGTAGAAGGTCCGCAGGACCTCGACGTCACTCCCGCGGAGCCCCGCGAAGCGAGCGCGGATCGCCTCCGCCGCGCTATGGACCGCGCCGGGGTGGGCTCCCTGGACGACGTCGAAGGCGCCGTCGGGGCCCCGACGCATGATCCACGTGTAGGTCGCCGAGCTCGGCGAGCGCGTAAGGCCCAGGCGGGCGGCAGCGCCTGCGAAGTTCGCGTCGAAGCGAACGATGTTGCCGACCGAGAACTCCTCGATACTGTAGCCGTTGACGCCGCCCAAGAGACGCTCGACCTGGTCGCCAATCGTGCGCTGCGCCGCCGGCGTGAAGTCGTTCGCCGAGAAGATGCCGGCCCACTTGCGCATGCCCTCGGGCACGTAGTTGCCGAGGTTGTCGGCGTTGGTGGCGCCCGCGCCGATACCAGCCTCACGCCGCGCGGCACGAAACGCCGCGCTCTGCTCGACGAGCCAATCTTGCAGACCGTCGGGCAAGCGGCCGCCATTGGCGCGCAGCGCCGCCGTGTACACCTGGCGTACGCCCCGCGGTGGTGGGTCAGTCGCGATGCCCCACCGGGCGGCCTGGGCAGCGGTCGGCTGCAGCTCCTGGTTGTAGTGGAGAGAGGCGCGGCCGACGCGATCGAGGCTGCGAAGTTGCGCTGCACTGAAAAGCGGTACGTTCGTTCCGGGACGCACGACGGCCGCGAATTGGGGCATCCCCGGGTAGGCGGTAGCGACGAAAGCGTTCCCGAAACCATGCATCGTCGCGCGATAGGCGGCTTCGGCGGCGTCGGCTTCGCTCAAGCCGGCGAGGCGCCCCATACTGAAGATGCGACCGGGGTCGACGACGTTGTGAACGAACGCCCCTTCGACGAACCCCTGCATGCGGATGGCGTAGTCGGTCTGGTTGAATTGACGGTTGATCCACGCGGCGGACCGCGGATCGCGCTGCAAGTCTCCGATGATACGCGCGAGCGCCTGGTTGCGCCGGGTCGCGTCCGCCTCGACGACAACCTCGCGCAAATAGCGATCGCGCCACCCGGCGAGCGCCCGGGGGTCGGCGGTTGTCGCCTGGTCGGCGCCCGCGAAGGCCTCGCGGACGGCACGCTCACGCACGGCCCGCAGGTACTCTGGACTCGTGCGCGCGACACCCCCTGGCGCGAGCGTGGGGATGATGTCGAGCGCCGCGTGACCGAACTTACCCTGCGCGTCGGTACCGACGGTGGCGATCGCGTTGATGGTGCGCTCGCGCTCGGTGAGCGGGCGGCCACGCGCGACGACCTCGGCGACGTTCATCTCGTTGTAGGCGGCGTACATGTGATCGACGTTCGCGACCGCGCCCGGACCGTTCGTGACCTCAGCGTCACGTGCTCCGAACTGCAAGATGGCGCGCATGCCGCCTTTGTCGATCTCGGAGCCGAAGCGCTCGACGAGGCGAAGCGCAGTCGCCTGGCGCTCGGGGCTGAGCGCTTGCCACTCGCTGGCCGTGAAGACGTTGTTGCGCTCGAGGAAGCTCGTGACGGCTGCGGTGCGGGCCGTGTCGCCCTCGGTACGCATCGCGGTGATGAGCCCACGGGCGTACTGGAGTCGCTGGGCGGCCAAAACTGGCGCAATGCCGCCTAGCGTTCCGGCCGTATTGAGCACGAGGCTCGCCGCGAGCCCCCCCGCGCTCTCGCTCTCGAGGTTCGTGAGCACGAGGCCCGCAGCATTGAGGCCCCCCGCGCGCAGGCGGTCGCGGTACGCGTTTACGTCGAGGGCCATGGTGGTGACCGCCGCCGCGCCAGCGCCAGTCGCAAGGGTCGAGGTGAGGCCGACACCCCAGCCGAGCGGACCAGATGCGAGCAGCCCGACTCCAGCGACCACGCCTACGACGGCAGCGCCAGCGCGCGCGCGTCGCTCGGTCGACGCCGCCTGCTCCGCGCGTCGGATCTCGCCCGTCAGATCCGTCACGGCGGCAACGACGCCTTGCCGCAGGTTGCCGTCATTGAACAACTGACCAACCAGATGCTCCTGGAGCTGATAGGCGAGTGGCAACAGATCGCCCGCGGTCATGGTGTTGTCGCGCAGCTTGACGGTGGCGGCGTCGATCCCGCCGAGCGTCGCCGTCGCGCCCTCGCGAAACACCGTGAGAGGAGAGACCTGTTCCATGGGACCGCCGCCGAGCGGCATGTGCGCCATGGCCGGGTCGCGACGCAGAATCGAGCTTTCGTTCAGTCGCGCGCGGACCGCCGCGTCATAGGAGGCGCTCGGGTCGGGCCCTTGGCCCCTCGTCAAGGTGAGGTCATCGACGAGGCGCATCGGCTCGCCGCTCATCGCGAAACGGTGTTGTACGCCCGGGACGCGCAACGCGTCGGCAATCTGCCGCACCTGCTCGGGCGAAAACGCTTGCAAGCCAGGATGCTCACGCCCCAGCGCCACGAGGCTCGCGGTGGCGGCGTCGCCAATCTGCTTCGGAGTCGCCGCGAGGAGTGTGGTCGAGCCATTGGGTCCGGGCTGATGGAGCGTTTCCATGGCGCGCATGAAGTCAGCCACGACGTTCTGGTCGCGCCCTTCACGCCCCGCGAGGCGACCCAAGCGCATCATCTCGGAAGGCCCCACACTTTGACCGTAGAGCCGCACGAACGCGCGCCACCCGTCGGGTGTGTTGATGCTCTCGCGCGTCATGTCACGCGCTGCCTGTGCGTTCCTGCTGAGGAACATCCTGTCGCGCATCTGGCGATAAGCCAGGTCGCCCAGCCGCCCGACGAAATCGGCCGATTGCACGACGCGCATGAGTCCGGCTTGCCGCTCGAGTGCGGGCGCCAAGCGAGCCAGATGCTCGGCGGGGTTAGCAACCATTTCGCCGACGACGCGGCGGCGATCGAGGACCATGGCCCGGCCAACTGTCTGCAAGAACGCCGGGACATCGCGACGTCCAGTGTCGTTGCGAACGAAGTCACTGTAAGCTGCGGTAAGACGGGCAAGCTCCGCAGGTGGCAAACGCGTGAAGTCGACGCCCAGCTGCTCGCGCATGGCCTGCATGACGGCGGGAGGAAGTGTCGCGTCCTGGCGGCCACGGCGCTCGCCCGGTGGGGCGGGCTCGGCGGTGGGAGCACGTCGCACAGCGCCAGGAGCCGCACGACCAGGGAGAGCATCGGTCGGAGTATCGCGCTCAGGCTCGACGCGCGCCAACACGACACCGCCATCGCGGACTTCGGGTTTCGGCGCCACGGTGTCTACGGAGCCGACGCGGCCCAGTCCAGTCATTCCCACGATTGTACTACGGAAAGGCCACGATCCGGGATCGTCGTTTTGTGGCGCCGCCATGTCACGGGCGCGGCGCCCCGGCCTTGACGATGCGCCGCCGGCCACCCTATACGCGCCTCCCGACCGTGCGTATTGCCATCGTCATTCCGGCGCGACTCGGGGCGACGCGACTTCCTAGGAAGCCGTTGCTAGCGTTGGGAAATTTCCCCGTCGTGGTGCGCGTGATGCACCAGGCCAAGAAGGTCCCGGGGGTCGACGAGGTCGTGATCGCCACGGACTCCGAGGAAATCGCCCGGGTGGTGCGCGAGCACGCCGGCGTCGCCATGCTCACCTCGGCCGACCACCAAAGCGGTACCGATCGCTGCGCCGAGGTGGCGCGCGCCCGCGGATATGACCTGGTGGTCAACCTCCAAGGCGACGAGCCCTTCATCGACCCGCGCGACCTCGCCGCCATCGTCGACACGCTCAAGACCCGCGACTGCGACATCGCAACGCTAAAACGGCCGATTCAGACGCAAGACGACTTCTTGAACCCGAACGTCGTGAAAGTCGTGGTGCGCGACGACAACCAAGCCATGTATTTCTCGCGCGCCCCGATCCCCTACGATCGCACGGGCAACAATGCCTTCGCGAATGCATATCGCCACATCGGCGTTTACGGCTACAAACGCCGTGCCTTGGAACGTCTGACGAACGAAGAGGTCCACGTCATGGAGCGCCGCGAGGGGCTCGAGCAACTCCGCGCGCTCGCCATCGGCATGACGATCCAAACGGTGTCGGCGATGAGCCGGGGTCGCGGTATCGATACGGAAGAAGACCTTACGTGGGCCCGCGGCGAAGTCGCACGGCTCGGAGAGGAATGCTTTCCATGAGACAGCAGCCGAAGCCCCGCGGTCCGAAGTTCGTGTTCGTCACCGGCGGCGTCGTATCGTCGCTCGGCAAGGGCCTCGCTGCGGCCTCCCTCGGCGCCTTGATGGAGAATCGTGGCCTCAAGGTCGGCGTGATGAAGCTCGACCCGTACATCAACGTCGACCCGGGCACGATGAGCCCGTTCCAGCACGGTGAGGTCTACGTCACGGACGACGGCGCCGAAGCCGACCTCGACCTTGGGCACTATGAGCGGTTCGTGTCCGCTAAAATGACCCAGAAGAACAACTACACGACGGGTCGCATCTATACGCGCGTCATCGAGAAAGAACGGCGGGGCGACTACCTCGGCGCCACCGTCCAGGTGATTCCGCACATCACTGACGAGATCAAGGCCCTCGTCAAGGAGGCCGCAGAAGGTCACGACATCATGATCGTAGAGATCGGCGGCACGGTCGGCGACATCGAGTCGCTCCCCTTCCTCGAAGCGATCCGGCAGATGGCCTACGACGTCGGCCAAGACGACTGCCTCTACATTCACCTGACGCTCGTGCCCTTCATCAAGACCGCCGGTGAGGTGAAGACCAAGCCGACCCAACACAGCGTGAAGGAGTTGCGCGAGATCGGCATCTCCCCCGACATCTTGTTGTGCCGCTGCGAGCAGCCGCTCGAGAAAAGCGTCAAGCAGAAGATTGCGCTGTTCGGCAGCGTTCGACCCGACTGCGTGTTCTCGGCGATGGACGTGCCGACCATCTATCAGCTCCCGCTCGAGCTTGCGCGTGAGGGCTTCGACGATAAGGTCGCCGAGCTCCTGAACATCTGGTCGCGCGCCGCATCACTCGACAAGTGGCAGAAGCTCGTCGACACCATCTTGAAGCCACGCGATGAGGTCAAGATCGCGATCGTCGGGAAATACGTCGATCTGACGGACTCCTACAAGTCGTTGCACGAGGCCTTGCTGCACGGCGGCGTGGCCAATGACTGCCGCGTCAAGATCGACTACATCGACAGCGAGTTGCTCGAGAGCGACACCACCATGATGGAGCGTGTCGCTACAGCGGACGGAGTGCTCGTGCCAGGGGGCTTCGGTAGCCGCGGAGTCATGGGTAAGATCCGAGCCATCAAGCAGGCCCGCGAGTCCAAGCAGCCCTTTTTCGGGATCTGCCTGGGGCTGCAGGTCGCGATGATCGAATACGCGCGTGACGTCATGCACCTCGCCAACGCCAACTCGCAAGAGTTCGAGCCCGACGGCAAAGAGCTGGTCATCGCCATGATGGAGGACCAAAAGCGCATCACCAAAAAGGGCGGCACGATGCGACTCGGTGCCTATCCGTGCAAGCTTGCAGAGGGCTCGCTCGCCCGGAAATTGTACGGCAAAGCGGAGATCTCCGAGCGCCACCGCCATCGCCTCGAAGTCAACAACGCTTATCGCGAGCCGCTCACCAAGGCGGGCCTGAACATCTCCGGGACCTCACCCGACGGCGCCCTCGTCGAGATCGTCGAGCTACCGTCACACCCATGGTTTTTGGGCTGTCAGTTTCATCCCGAGCTGCAAAGCCGCCCGTTCACGCCGCATCCACTCTTCGTCGGTTTCGTCAAAGCGGCGCTCGACCACAAAAAAGGTCACGCGTGAGCGCCATCCTCGATCTCTTCGAGGCGCGCCGCCTGACCCTCATCGCCGGGCCTTGCGTCGTCGAAGCTCCCGACATGTGTCTCGCCATCGCCGAGCGGGTGCGCCGGATGTGCGACAAACGCGGGGTTTCTTACATTTTCAAGGCGTCGTACGATAAAGCCAACCGCACCTCCGGCGGTTCGTTCCGCGGGCGCGGCATGGACGAGGGTCTGGGAGTGCTCGCGCGGGTCAAGGCAGAGATAGGCGTGCCCGTTTTGACGGACGTCCACGAGAGCGCTCACTGCGCAACGGCGGCCGAGGTCGTCGACGTGCTCCAGATCCCCGCGTTTCTATGCCGGCAGACCGATCTGCTCCTCGCCGCCGCCAAGACGGGTAAGGCCGTCAACGTCAAGAAGGGTCAGTTCGTCGCGCCCGAAGACATGAAACACGCGGTCAAGAAGGTCCGCGACGGCGGGGCGAAACACGTGGCGCTGACCGAGCGGGGAGCGTCGTTCGGCTATCACAACCTCGTGGTCGACATGCGCGGCCTCGTGCAGATGCGCGAGAGCGCCCAATGCCCGGTGGTCTTCGACGCGACCCACTCCGTTCAGCGCCCAAGTGCCGGTGACGGCGTCACCGGCGGCGATCGGCGTTTCGCCCCAGTGCTCGCGCGCGCCGCCGCCGCGGTGGGTATCGACGGCCTTTTCTGCGAAGTCCACCCGGACCCTGACAAGGCCTTGTCGGACGGCCCCAACTCCCTCACCTTCGAGCTACTCGAGAAGACGCTCGACCAAGTCGTTGCCATCGACCGCGCACGAAAGGAAACGGCATGACGACCATCGTGATCACCGGCGCAAACACTGGCATCGGCCGTGCGACTGCGGAGAACCTGGCAGCGCCTGGCACCCGCTTGATCTTGGCTGGCCGCTCGCTCGAGCGCACACAACCGGTCATCGACGCGGCGAAAGCTCGTGGGGCCGAGGTCGAGTTCGTCGAGCTCGACCTTGCAAACCTCGCATCCACCCGCAAGGCGGCCGCCCAGATCCTCGCCGCCGCTCCCCATATCGACGTACTCATCAACAATGCCGGCGTCGCCGGGATGCGGGGCAAGACGTCCGACGGCTTCGAGGTCAACGTCGGCATCAATCACCTCGGTCACTTCGCGCTCACGATGGCGCTCATCGAAGGCCTCAAGGCCAGCAAGACGCGGGTCGTTTGCGTCGCGAGCGAGGCGCATCGCCGCGCCGGTCAGCTAGACTTTGCCGCCTTCGAAGAACCCACCAAGAGTCGGACGGGCTTTGCCGAATACTGTGACTCGAAGCTGTGCAACGTCTTGTTCGCGAGCGAGCTTGCGCGTCGGTATGGCGAGCACGGGGTGACTGCGGTCAGCCTCCACCCGGGGGTCATCGCGTCCGACATCTGGCGGCATATCCCAGCTCCACTGCGCTTGGGCATGAAGCTCTTCATGGGCAACACCAGCGACGGGGCACGTACCAGCGTCTACTGCGCGACCGCCCCGCTCGAGGCCGGCCTGAACGGCGCCTACTTCGACGCCGCAAAGCCTCGTCGACCGACGAGGCTTGCCATGGACGAAGCTCTCGCAAGAGACCTCTGGGAGCACAGCGCCAAGCTGGTGAACCGCTGAGCAAGGTCGCACTACCCACCCGATGGGGGCGCCTACAGCGCTGGAAAAACACTCTCATCTATTTCGCCATCGTGTTCGCTATCGCGGTGGCGCGATGTTTTCCACTTTGGCTTCTGCGTTCCTGGGGAATGTGGGCCGGGCGCTTGGCGGGCGTGATCGCTGTCGCTGAACGGCGTCGCGCGGTGAAACAGCTCGCGCAGTCTCTGCCCGCCCTCGAGCCGCGTTTCCATCGGCGCATCGCGGGCGACATGTTCGCGCACCTCGGACTCTCGGCGGTCGAAGTGCTCAAGGCGGACAGCCTGTTCGCGCGAGGCGGTGGGCCGGTGCTTTCGGCGGAGCAGCGCGCGCTCGTCGCCGAGGCTCTGTCTCACGGGAAAGGCGTCGTGTTGGTCGGGGGCCATATTGGCAACTGGGAGCTACTGTCGCACGCATATGCGCGCGCCGGCTTGCCCATGAACGCGATTGCAAAACCGCTCTACGACCCCAGACTCACCGCTTTGGCGGACAAGATGCGCCGACAATTCGGCACCAAGATCTTGTGGCGAGGCGACGCCTCGGTTGGCAAGGATATGCTCCGCGTCTTCAAGCGCGGCGAGATCTTGGGACTACTCATCGATCAGGACACCAAGGTCCAAGGGACCTTCGTTCCGTTCTTCGACCGCCTCGCCTACACACCAATCGCCGCGGCCGCTCTGTCCCTGCGCTTCCAGGCGCCCATCATCTTGAGTTGGGCGCATCGTTACCCCGACGGTTTCGACGTTCACGTCGAGCGCTTTCGGTTCGTCGCGCGAGACAACGGAGAACGTGATGTCGAGGAGCTCACCGCGCAGCTCACCGCCAAACTCGAGAAGGCGATCCGTCGCGTACCCGCACAATGGGTATGGCTCCACAAGCGCTGGAAAACGCGGCCGCCTTCTGGTGATAGTGGTCCGCAATGAGCTTTGTCTTCGCCTTGTTGGTCGTTGTCGCCCCGCCCGCCGCCAAAACAAGCGCGCCCGGCCAGCAGGGCCCCATCGACTATCGATGCGACGGTATGCAGATCTTCAGCAAGCCCAACCGCGTCGAGTGCAAAGGGAACGTCGTTGTGCGGCGGCGTGACGTCTTGCTCTGCTGCGACTACTTCGAGGGCATCGCCGATGACCAGTGGCAGTGGCAGAAGTTCATCTGCAAGAACGACGTCCGTGCTCAACGCCCCGACGAGCTCGTCGAGTCCGACGAAGCGGTCTTCGAGCTCGGCTCTTCAAGCCTGCTGCTGACCGGCCGTCCACGATTGCAGCGCGGTCAAAGTCTGCTCGCGGGCTCGCGGATCGTCGTCGACGTCAACACCAACGAGGCGCACATCGAGAACCCGCGCGGCCGCATCGAGCAAGCCGACACCAAGCTCGACAAGAAGCCGCTTGCACCGCAGGTCGACGAGAAGCAGCTACCGGCGACCTGCCCGGTGCCACGCATCATGCCAGCGCGTGAGCCAGCGCCCCGTAAGCCCTAAGGTCCCTGGGCGGGCGAGTGTCCCATCGAAGCGGCGGGTCCAAGCGGCTTGCGCTCAGGGATGCCTCTAGCCTCGAGCGTCACGCGCGGGCGCGCGTATTCTGAAAAGCGACTCCATCGCCTCGACGTGCACGGCGTAGGCTACGGGGATTGTGGAGATGTCGATCGACTCGTCGGCCGCATGAGCAGCCTTACAACTGACGCCAAATCCGGCAGTCGCGGGGATACCAAACGCCGCTGCTACGTTGCCGGCGTTCGAGGGTCCGGAGATGCGAGGTTGCCCCGGTTTCTTCGCGTGGGCATTGATGGCCGTCTGCATAGCGGTCGAGAGCGGCGAGCCCTCTGGTAGCTTGTAGGCGGGCCAGGCGCCAGCGGTGGCCACCGAGCACTGCACACCACGCCCACGCAACGCGGCCACTCTTTGCTGCACGAGCGCGTCAACGGCGTCGATATCGAAGACGACCGTCGTACGAACATCGACGTTGAGAGTCAGAGCGCTCACGAAGCGGGTGTCAGCGTCCGCCGGAGCGGATGACTTGAGCTCTGATCGCACGGGCGCCGGCATCAGCTCGTCGGCCGTTTCTGCGGCGAGCCGGGCGAGGTGCTCACAACTCGCCTTTGGGATGCCCTCGGGAACGAAGACGTCGAGTCGCACCTGATCGGGTATTACCGAGAAGTCCTGGCCCCCATCGAGCCGCGTGAGTGCCGGCGCGAAGGCGTCTCCGAACAGGGTGCGGCCCTTCAGCTCGAGCGCATGCATGAAGAGCTCGGCTTTCTCGATCGCGTTGACACCCGAGCGCGCCGAAGCTCCGGAGTGGTCAGCTTTGCCGCTGAGAGCGACCGATACGACGGTGCCAGGCCCCGCTGGTCCGCCCGTCTCGCAGCGCACTGCGGTGACCGACCGCTTCGTCGGGAGTGGAAACTCGAGCGAGCGTCCTTCCGGGAGCGGCAGATCCAGAGTCGACCGCAAAAGCGCCTGGACCTCGCTCAGCGAACCCAGGGTTTCGAGTGACATCCGCCATTGCGTGCGATGAAAGCCGCGACTGCCGACTTGCAGCGACTTGTTGCCAGGATAGCCAATCACCATCCCCTGCACACGCGCGGGCCCCGTACCGAAAGCGTCGATGAAGGCTTTCATGCCCTCGAAGTTGCCCGCGTGCTCGGCTGCGTCAAAGAAGAGGACGGCGCGGCCATGCATGTCGCTGGTGCGCTGGGCGAGCTCCCGCCCAACCTCGATGAACATCGCCGCAGCGACCTTGCTGTCGCCGACTCCGCGCCCCACCAGGCGGTTGCCTCGCAGCTCCGCGCTAAACGGCGTGACCGTGGACCAACTGTTGGCATCGCCCACCGGGGCGGTGTCGACGACGGCGTTCAAGCAATACGTGGGGCCGGGGTGTTCGCCGACGACCTCGGCGACGACGCCCACCGGGCGCGCGCCTTGCATGAGCATGCGCCCGCCAATGCCCACCGCCGCGAGCTTCGCGATGAGCGCCTCACAGATCGGCCGTGGGTCATCGATACCGCCCTGGCTGGGGATACTTACGAGATCGGCGGTGGTCTCGAGAATGCGAGCGCAGACAGCGTCGCGCTGCGCGGGTGCGTCGGCACGACTCGTGCGAACGCGTTCTATCGCGTCAGTGGCGTGGGCTTGCCGCGGGGTGGTGACCTGCCCGATCTCGCTGGCAAACACCGCATGCGCGGTAGATCGGAACGCTAAGACGTTGAGAGGCAAGACAAACCCCATTGTTGATTATCGGGTTGCTTGCCTCTGGGGTTGCTCGTTCAGCCCCACGGGCACTAAGAGGCGGGCGTGCAGCCCCTATTGACGGCCTCGAACCTCAGCAAAGCCTTCCGCCGGCGAAAAGTCGTGCGCGATGTCTCGTTCGACGTGAGCGCCGGCGAGATCGTCGGGCTCTTGGGACCAAATGGAGCCGGCAAATCGACGTCGTTCAACATGGTAGCTGGGTTGGTGCGGCCGGATGCTGGACGGATTCGCTTGGGCGACGCGGACCTTGCTCGCCTCCCGCTCTACGAACGAGCCCGCATGGGCCTCGGATATCTCGCGCAGGAGCCGACGGTGTTCCGCGGGCTCACCGTTCACGAGAACCTCTTGGCAGTGCTCGAGACGCGTCGCATGACTCGGGCGGCGTGTGTCGCTGAAGCGGACGCCATCATCGCGAAGTACGCTCTGCAGCATGTGCGCGACAATCTCGGGTCGCAGCTATCGGGGGGCGAGCGCCGGCGCCTCGAGATGGCGCGCACGCTGATTCACTCACCCAAGGTGGTGCTACTCGATGAGCCGTTCGCGGGCGTCGACCCAATCGCGGTAGGCGACATCAAAGCCTTCATCACCCAGATGCGAGGAGATGGTATCGGGGTTCTCATTACGGACCACAATGTCCGCGAAACGCTGAAGATCTGCGACCGCGCGTACATCATTAGCGAGGGGGCGATTCTCTTGGGAGGGACGCCCAAAGAGATTGTCGCGAACCCGGTCGCGCGAGCGTCGTATCTCGGCAAGGACTTCGAGCTCTGATGCGCAGGGCTGGATGACCGACCGCCAATGTGCGACGGCCGGTCACCGGCGCTAGTTTTTCTTACAGGTCTCTTCGCCCATCTTGGCCCAGTTGCCGTTGGTCTCGACCTCGTGAAGCATGGTCATTTCCTTTGCGCTCTTCACTGTCTCAGTGGTCCGCATCTTCATGGGCTGGCCCATCATGGTGCCTTCAGCGGTCCAAATGATGCTCTGGCCCTGCATTCCGTTCGAGGTAGAACGCGAAGCATCTCCGCTATCGCAGACCATGGTACCAACCAGGCCCTTGCTGAGTGGATCATAGTGCCACTCTGCGGTCGATTTCATGGCGGGCATGTCACCAGCCTTCGGCGAGCTGAACTCGCCCAGGTACTGGTGGCCCCCGAGGACCTTGGTGATCTTGCCCTTGCTGGTCACCGTCATCGACTTGCCCGATGGGTCATACCAGGTCCCCGTGCAGGTCCAGTTGCCGACGCCGTCCTTGAAGGCGGCCTCGAGCATGGCGTTGGGCGCGGTCTTGGGGCCTTCACCTGCGGCAAAAGCGCTGCTTGCGACGGCTAGAGCTGCGACGACGACTAAACGGTTCATGGGATTTCCTCTCCTTGGCGTTGGTGACTAGCAGGCCCATCAGGCCGGGCCAAGTCGCGGTCGAGTAGACGGCGACCAAACGCGGTGCTACGGAACCCGCCCATGCCAGCTGCGAGCAAAAATAAGCGGGTCGCCGTCATTGGCATCCCAATCGATCTCGGAGCCAGCCGCCGTGGCGTCGACATGGGCCCGTCGGCCATTCGCGTCGCGGGTCTCGAGGCTCGCCTCGAGCAACTCGGCCACAACGTCGTCGACTACGGCGATGTCGACGTCATGATCCCCGAGACCCAAGAGGTCGGCGACACGCGCCTGAAGTACAAGAAGCCCATCCTCGCCGCCTGCGCCGAGCTCGCCAAGATGGTCGAGCAGTCGCTCACCGAAGGCCGCATCCCTCTGGTCTTGGGCGGTGATCACAGCATCACCATCGGCAGCGCAGCCGGCTCGGCGACCTTCTTCCACAAGCGCAACGAAAAACTTGGTCTCTTGTGGTTCGACGCCCATGGCGATGCCAATACCGACGAGACCAGCCCGTCGGGAAATATCCACGGCATGTCGCTCGCCGCGACCTGTGGGCTTGGTGACAAAGACCTCGTCGGCTTGAACGGACACTCACCGAAGATCGATCCGCGCAACGTGGTGCTCATCGGCGTGCGGGACCTCGACACCGAAGAACGCAAGACGCTCAAAAAGAGCGGCGTCACCGTCTACACGATGCGCGATATCGACGAGCGCGGCATGCGTGACGTCGTCGAAGAAGCGGTGCGTATCGCTGGCGACGGTACGGTCGGCGTTCACTTGTCCTTCGACCTCGACGTCGTCGACCCCGAGGATGCACCCGGCACGGGAACGCCGGTCTGGGGCGGCATCACCTACCGCGAAGCCCACCTCGCGATGGAGATCTGCGCTGACCGCGCGAACATCGTGTCGATGGACTTCGTCGAGGTGAATCCGGTCCTCGACAATCAGAATATCACCGCGATCCTGACGACCGAGCTTGCGCAGAGCGCTTTGGGCAAGACCATCTACTAGATGGGTACGACCATCGTAGGCGCCTTCGCGTGCTGCATGATCGTGGCGCTACCTCGAGCCGCGTCCGGCTCCGAAGCCGTGTCCGCTGAAACGAAGCACCCACCGACTTCGTTCGAGCTACTTCCAGTGGCTGCATCGCTGGTCCCGGGCTTTTTGCTGCATGGCTCGGGTAGCTTCGTGGCAGGTGAGCGAACGACGGCGAAGCGGCTGCTCGCCATCGAGGGCATCGGTCTGGGTCTTGCGGCATCAGGCATCGCCATGCTCGCGGTGACCGGCGCTTCCCGGCGTTTCGTTGCGCCTCTGGCCGGCATGACCATTGGCGGTGGCTTTGCATTCGTCGGCTCGTTCCTTGCGGACGTCTATGGGGTGAGCGTTCCCGCTAGTCGCCGCGGAAGTCCTCCGGCCGCGCCGCGCCTCGAGGCCGCGCTGTTCACGAGCTACCGCTACGATCCACGCGCCGCGACCGACGCCGTGATCTCACCAAGGGTCGCAGCGACCTTTGGCAGTTGGACGGTCGGCGCCGAGGGGCAGCTCGCTCCCAATACCGCGACCTCGCGACTGCGAGGAGAGCTCCGCTATCGCATTTGGCAAGAGAGCTCGCCCTACTTTGGCTTCATCGACCTACAGCTCGCCGTCACGCAGCTCTTCTTGGCCGCAGACGAGATCGATACCACGAGCGTCGAGCTGGTCGTCCCCCTGCGATTCGATCTTGCGCATATAGGCCCAACGCTGCGCGGGGCCTTTGCCGAGCTCGCCTTCGGTGGTCTCATCGGCACAGTCAACTATGACGCAGTGGACAGCCGCGACACAGACAGCGCCTTGATGGCGCGCGGCACTTTGGGAGCCTACCTCGGGGAAGGCGACGGCGAGGTGAAGCTCTACTACGACCACCGGCGGGATACGCTGGCTGGCGGCCTCTTGGGTGGCGGCGTCGGCGCTGGCTTCTTGGGCTTCGTTGGCGCCAGCGCCACCTGGTTTCCGACACGTCATCTCGGTGCTACCGCCACCGTCGAGGTTGGCAGTGCTCTACTTGCGGGCGTTGGGCTGGCCATGCGCCTCGGAGAAGGCCGATGAAGCGCGCGTGGTGCTTGGCTCTCTTGTTCGTCGCTAGTTGTCTCAACCTCGCCGAGGAGCGGGCGCTTCGGGACGAAACCGTGGGTCAACACGCGCTCGTCCACGTCGACGAAGGTCGCGCCGCGGTTCGCGCCGCAAGCGACACCAGCGTCACGCTTTGGGCGAGCGCACCCGAGCTCGAGGCGACGGTACATTCTGGAAGCTTGACCCTGAGAATCGAAAACGTTTTAGCGGACGCAGCTCTCGTTGGTTTGGAGCCGACGACAGCTGTCGGTGAGCGGCTGCAACGTTCCGCAACGGAGTACGAGTGGCAGGTGACCAGCTCGAGCGGCGAAGCGCGCGTCGCCCTACGTGCCCCTGATTCGAGCGACGTCACGCCGTTTCGTTTCTTGATGTTCGCGGACGTCCAAGATGCGTTGGACCGCGTGCAGGACATCTACGACGTCATGAACACGGTGACCGACGCGCGCTTCGTGGTGATGGCGGGCGATCTAACGGAGCGCGGCACTGAAGAGCAGCTCGCCGAGTTCCGCGAACGCCTGCGGGGTCTTGCCATCCCCATCTACGCGACGCTTGGGAACCATGAGCTGGGTGCACGCGGTGACCCCTACTACGCGTGGTTCGGGCGCGGCTCGCACACGTTTCAGTTCCGGGGCGTGCAGTTCACCTTCGTCGACACCGCGAGCGCAACCGTCGCGACGCGCACCCGGATGTGGCTCGACACATGGCTCGAGGCCGCCCGCGAGCTTGCTCACGTCGCAATCATGCACATCCCGCCCATCGACCCGGTCGGCGCACGCGCAGGCTCCTTCTCCAGCAAGAACGAGGCGTACGTCTTCTTGAGCGAGCTCGCCCGCGCCAACGTCGACCTCACGCTCTACGGACATGTGCATTCGTTCCACGCCTTCGAGAATGCAGGCATCCCAGCCTTCATCGCCGGCGGCGGCGGCGCTCTCCCCGAGCGCATGGATGGGGTGGGTCGCCACTTCCTCGCCGTGGACGTCGACCCGGCGAGTCAGCGCTTCGAGGTGGCGTTGATTCGCGTGGACTGACCGCGCCCCGTCAGAAGCGCGTCCACGCAAGATCATGCCAAACCTGCTGGCACGGATTTTCCCCCGCCTAACTCTCTGAAAAGACGAACGAACGAGCAATGTTCGAAAATCGGGTTGGCTGTGCATGACTCTTGCACTATCCTGACGTCTCGCATGGCTCTCGACCTAAGACTGCAGCAAAAGATGAGTCAGCAGCTGGTGATGACCCCCCAGCTGCAACAAGCGATCAAGCTCCTCCAGCTGTCTCACCTCGAGATGGCCGAAGTGCTCCGCAAGGAGATGGAGGAAAACCCGACCCTCGAGGAGGGCGAAGCGCACGAGCGCAGCGAGCTCGACCGCTCGAGTGAGCCCGAGCCCATGGAGACGCGGGGCGAGGCCGAGGGTGACTACGAAGCGAGCGGCGAGAGCTATAGTCTCGAAGCCCCGTCCGCTGAAGCGAACGACGGAAACGGTGCCGACTACGACCAGACCGACTTCGAAGTGTTGTCGAGTAACGGGTCGACGTCGGTCGAGCCAAGCGCTGGCAACGAAGGCGGCACCATCGACGCGAGCAGCGTCGTCGAATCGAGCCCAGTCGACGCCACGCCCGAGCCAACGTCACGCGAGGTCGAGAAAGAAATCGATTGGGAAGCATACCTCGAGAGCAACACCTACGCGTTGCCCGCAACTGCGGGACCGGGCTCGTCGGACGAGCTGCCGCCCTTCGAAGCGACCATGTCGCAACCCGAGTCGCTCCATGATCACCTGCGCTGGCAGGTCCAGATGAGCGAGATGGCCGAGGCCGAGTGCATCGTTGCCGTCATGCTCATCGAAGAGATCAACGACGACGGCTACCTGGCGGCCGACGCGATCGCCACGGTCGCCGAGGAGCTCGGCCAGAGTGTCGACGCCGTCGAAGTCGTCGCTGCCGAGCTGCGCGAGTTCGACCCCCCGGGCGTGGCGGCACGCGATCTACGCGAGTGCTTGTTGATACAAGCCGAGAAGCTCAAGGCCGATCATCCGCTATTGCACGCAGTCATCGACAAACACTTGAAGAACGTCGAGCGGCGCAACTACGCCGCAATCGCCAAGGACTTGAAGGTCTCGCTTCAGGAGATCGGCGACGTCGTCAAGCTCATCGGGCACCTCGAGCCGCGGCCAGGCCGCATCTTCAGCGTCAAAGAGCCGCAGTACATCACGCCCGATATCTATGTTCACAAGGTCGGCGACGACTATCAGATCGTCCTCAACGAAGACGGACTGCCGAAGCTCAAGATCTCGAACTACTACCGTGACGCTCTGCAAAGCAGCGGCGGCCAGACCAAGTCGTTCATCCAGGAGAAGCTGCGCAGCGCCGTTTGGCTGATTCGCAGCATCCACATGCGGCAGCGCACGATCTACCGCGTGATGGAGAGCATCCTGAAGTTCCAGCGCGACTTCTTCGACAAAGGTGTGCAGCATCTACGCCCGCTCATCTTGAAGGACGTGGCCGAAGACGTCGGCATGCACGAGTCCACCATCTCACGCGTCACCTCGAACAAATACGTTCACACCCCGCAGGGCATCTACGAGCTGAAGTTCTTCTTCAACTCGTCCATCAACCGCGTCGGCGGTGAGAGCATTGCATCCGAGTCGGTTCGCGACTTCATCAAGCAGCTCATCGACAACGAGAACCCCAAGTCACCGGTTAGCGACCAACAAATCGTCGAGCTCCTCAAGAAGCGCGACATCGACATCGCGCGTCGCACCGTTGCGAAGTACAGGGAAATGTTGAGGATTCCGTCCTCGTCCAAGCGCAAACAAGTGTTCTAGGTCAGTTCGCTGCTTCACGCGTAGACGCTGTAGACGCCCGCCTCGAACCTGCCGCAGTGCGGCATCGGGTCTTTGTTCGTTTTTTCCTGCATCCAGGTTCGCCCTCAGCGGGGTAAGGTGAAATCGTGGCACGCCCTCCGCCAGCGCGCCGCGGTCAGTTCGAGGTAGAGTTCATTCATGACAGGCGCAGCTCCAGCCGCGCGCCCGCGGGCGGCCACTAGAAACGTTGACGCAGAATTCGAGCAGCGGCTCCAAGACCCCAGTGCGCGCAGAGCCGCAGCCGATGAGCTCCGGGCGATCGCGAGCTCTCTCGAGCGGTCGCTTCGACGCGATCGGACAGCGCCGCCGGGACAGGTGGCAGCGCTCCAGCGCGCTATCAACCTGTACACGGGCAGCGCCAAGCTCGAAGTTGACGACAAATTCGGTCGTCACACCGAACAGGCGCTCATGGACGTTCAGGCCGCGCTGCGCGCCGACGCGCGTGTGCGCGATGCGTCCGACATTGGTGGTGGCCGCGCCGCCGCTCCTACCCTCACCGGGCTGGCAGACGCGCTGGCCTCCGACGTCGCGCCAAGCCGCCAGGTCGTCGACCGCTTTCAACGTGTCCACGCCCAACCGAATGTCACCAACCCAATCGGCAATATTCCTGCGGCGCGCGCGCCAACGCGGCCGGCGCCCGCGAGCCCAGACGACATCGCGGCCAATGCGCGTCCCGAGCAACCGGTGCTCTCGGCTGCACGTGAGCTAAGCCAGGCAGACCGTGAGCGTGATGCGGGCCCCCCGACCGACGCTCAAGCGGCGGCCCTACGCAGACTTTCAAGCCTCCCCGACGAAGCGCGCCGACGCGGACGGGATGGACTTGTCGATGCGGTGCAACAGCACCCAGAAGCCACGCGCCCTGCATTTGCCGCCAATTTGCTCGGCAGCTTGGACCGCGATGATGCTGCGGCACTGTACGAGCGGCTGGCGCCGCGTGATGAGCGGGGACAACCGCGGCCTGATGCGACCGGCCGTCTTACCGACGCGCAACACCTGGCGATGGCACGTGCCCTCACCCATCCGGCGTCTGGCGACGGGGTCGTGGGAGGGACGCACGAGCACATCGACGCGCTACCCGACAACGCGCTCCGGGGCATGTATGGTGCGCTCCGCGATCGCGTTGCAAATGCCGCGACCGACACGCCGGCCGCCGAGCTCGATGGCGATCTCGACGCGGCGGCAACCATCCGCGCTCAGCTGGTTCGCCGCGGCGGCACCGACGCGCCCGACTTGGGCGACCCGGGTCAGCGCACCGCGCTGGCTGCAGATGCGCGTTTTGCGTTCGCGAACGCCGCAAACCCGACCGACCCCGACGGGCGCATCGCCGCGCGCCTGAGTCCAGAGGCCCGCGCGGCCTTGCAGTCGCAGGTCCTTCAACGTCTCGACGCGGTACGGCCGCCCGAGGGCGCTGACGAGCCAACGCGACGCGCCTTCAAGCAGCAGATCGATGAGGTATTGAATGGCGTGACGCCCGACGGCCTGCCTCGAGAGACCGCCGAGCAGCTTGCACGCATTCGCTTACGCGCTGGCCTTTTGGGGGGCGTTGCGGCCGATGCACCAGCCGAGCCGCCTCCGGCGCTCCAAGGATTGCCCGGCACCATCATCGCGGCGCCGCCAGGCCTCCCGGTCGCGCAGCCGCCAGCGGGCGTTCCCACCGCAGCCGACCTCACGCGCCTGCGTGCGGGAGGCGATCAGGCGGCGTATCAGCGCGAAGTCACACGCGTCGCCGATGCCCTCCGCGCAAGCGTTGCCGAAGATCGCGCCCGCGTTGGCGCGCCCAATTCGACGCTCGACGGTATGTCTCCCGAGGTCCTCGGCGATCTCGACCGCTACCTAGCGGGTACGCTCGCGCAGACGCCCGACAACGCGGGCGCGGCGGCGACCGCTCGCGCTGCGCTCATGCGTGCGCGCGCCGGCGAGAGCTACGACCTTTCGACCGACGCGGGGCGTGAGCGGCTAGCGCAAGACGCGGCGTTCGCTTTCGGGCCCGATCGCTCGCGCAATTTGTTGTTGCAGGAGCGCAACCCCGAAGACCCCGCGCACACAGCGCTTCCCCCCGAGGTTCGCGCACAGCTGCAAAGCGATTTGCTCGCGAAGCTCGAGCCCCAAGTCGGCCGAACGGCGAACGCGGCGGTTGCTGCCGCCCTGGGCAACGTCACCCCGCCCGAGGGCGAGCTGGCGGGTCGTTTCACGCGACTCAAGACGCTCGCCGACGGTGGCGACGTCACCGACGCAGCCATCGCTGCGGCTCGACGTGGCTACCCGCGCGCGGGCAACGCCACGACGCCCAATCCTGACCTTGCGGCCGAGCTCGACAAGCTCGATCAGCTCGGTGGCCCAGCCGGCGAAGATCGTCGACACGCCATCGATCGCCTTGCCGCGATGATCCGCCAGGGTCCACTATCGCGACGTCACGCGTTTACCCGCGACGCGCTCGCGACCCTGAATCCGACGGATGCAGCGCGTCTTTGGGAAGGCATTCGCCCGGCAGGCGAGGGTCAAGCTGTCGCCCCCGGCGAGAGTCGCTATGACGAGGGCCAGCTCGCCGCGCTTGGCATGTCGATCGGTCTCGGCACCGCAACCCCAGGCGCTGAAAATCCGGCGCTAAGGAGCCTCCCGCCCGAGGCGTTGCGCGCAATCGACGCGGCGATGGCGCGCGGCTTTGAAAACAGCACCGATCGCCACACCATGGCTGCGGCAGCGACCGTACGGGCAGCCGCGCTTCGTGCCCAACAGGCCGAGTCACAACCTCTCGACCTCCAAGATCCCGACCAGGCTGCCGCGATAGCGGAGCGCGTGCGCTTGCTCAGCACGCCGCGAGCTGACGGCAGCTACGACGACCGCGTCGCCGCCGCAATGAACGACGACGAGCGAGCACGCTTGCGCAACGCCGAGATCGAAAGGATTCGCGCGACCGAGGTGCCGAGCCTCGGGGGCCGCCGCCAACTCGAGGCCTACCAAGCGGCTCTGCGAGCCGCACTCGCCCCGCTCGGTGACCAGCTGCCGCGGCTCGACCCGGCCGTGCGCGCGGATCTCGAGGGCCGTCTCAGTGCGGCTCCGGTAGCCATCGACGAGGTGGCGCGCGCAAGCCTGCAGGGCCTGCGCCCCGAGTCCGCCACGGCGCTCGGACAGCGTATCGAGCAATGGCGCGCAGCGGGTCCGAACGGAGCCGCCGACGCCGATGAACTGGTCGGAGCGCTTACCCGCGAGCTGACGCCCAGGGCGGGCGAGTCTGCGGACGCGGCCACTGAGCGTCAGCGACGCCTCGCCTTGCTCACCGCCGGCGATACGCCGACAGCGCGCGCTATTCGGGCTGGTGTCGACCGCGGGCTCATTGACGTCGCGACCGTGTACAGCCAGTCGCATGTTCCAACCGACGAGCGCGGCGACACGCGTCCGAACCTGCCGGATCATCAACACGCCGAGCTCACTGCGGCGCTCCTGCGCGCCGACCTCTCCGGAGCGACTCCGGAGACGCGATTTGCGGCTCTCCATCTTCGGATGGAGCAGCTCCAGCGGGCCAAGCCCGACGATCTCGCCGCCAACGTCGCGTTCGCCTTCAACCTGCCTCACACGGGCCCCGACGGCCGTCCGCAGCCGACGATGCGCGACCTCATGCAAGGCGCAGGCGAAACGATCAGCTCCCCAGAGGTCGCCGCCCGCGTCGAGGCCGAGGCTCAGCGTACAGTCGCGGCGGCCCTGCGCGCTCGCAACGATGCCGAAGGGCGCCGCATCCTTGAAGCGACGCGCGCCGCGCTGCCGGCTGGCTCCCAGCTGCGTACAATTCTCGACGGCACCCCGACGGTGCGGCCCAGGGCGCGACCCCGCGAGCGGCCGGCCGTGCCTGCCGAGCTAGAGGGTGCACCCACGGCCCAGCCCCGCGAAGCAGTCCGGGTGCCCCCGGGTTCAATAGAGGGCGTCGACTTCGCGGCGTTGCGCGCGCAACTCCGGCGCCTGAACAACACCAGAGTCGAGACCGAGTTGCCGCTCGAGGGGCCCTACCACATGGTCTACCGACCCCATTCGCACGGCGAGGGCACCGCCAACCCCTTCCGTTATGGCACGGCGCGAACGGTCGCGATGATTCAAATGGTCGCGGAGCTCTACTACCGTCAGACCGGCATGAAGCTGCGAGTGGGCGATCTGTCCAAGTACGGCGGCGGCGATATCCCTGGGCACAGCTCCCACGAGCGAGGCATCAACATCGACCTCGATTTGGCTTTCAGCGACGGCCGGACAACGGCGCACCCGCAACGCGGCTCCGATGAGGCAACCTATCGCAGCCCAAACTACGATCGTGAATCGACTCGGATCATCCTAAGGCTGTTTAGAAGCCTCAACCCGAACGCGGACATTCTCTTCAACGACCCCCACATCAACGTGCGCGGCGTGCGGGCCTTCGGCGCCCACGACAACCACATCCACATTCAGGGACTCGGCGGGTAGACGCTTTCACCCCCGGGCGCGCAGGGGGTGCCGCCGCGTTGGAGCCCGTGCTACAAGCGACGCCAGCGCCTCCGTGAGCGGCTGGGCGCGGCGAGGCTTGGCATCGCGATGTTGCGAATCAGTGAGTTCCTGTCCGAGGAGATGATCCTCCCGGACCTCAAGGCGAGCGACAAGGAGGGGGTGCTCCGCGAAATGGCGCACCACCTCTGCGCGGTCGCCCCCGGCATGAGCGACGCCGAAGAGCGCGTGTTGCGTGCGCTCCTCGACCGCGAGCGCCTCGGCTCCACCGGCGTCGGCGAGGGCGTCGCTATACCGCACGCCAAGGTGCCTGGTCTCGTGCGGCTCACTGCGGCGTTCGGACGTAGCGTGCGTGGGATCCCGTTCGATGCCATCGATCAGCAACCTGTCACCCTGGTGGTCGCGCTCCTCGTCCCCGAAAACTCTGCTGGGGTTCACCTGAAAGCGTTGGCCCGCATCTCGCGCCTTCTGAAGAACCCCGCCTTCCGAGAAGGTCTCCAGCGCGCCGGCGGCCAGGCACCGTTGTTCCGGGCCTTTCTTGATGAGGATGCGCGCTGTTGAACACCGTTCTCGCCAAAGCGCTTCGCGACGATACCGACTTCAAGCTCGAGCTGGAGCTCGTGGCCGGCGCCGCGGGCCTTCGCCGCGAGATTGATCACGTACGCACGCAGCGCCCTGGCCTTGCGCTCACCGGCTTTACCGCGTCGTTGCAGCCTGGTCGCATGCAGGTCGTCGGTGCCACCGAGATTTCCTACCTCGCGAGCCTCGAAGGCGACGCCCGGCGCGACGCAGTCGACTATTTGGGAAGCGTCAATATTCCCTGCTTGGTGGTGACGAGCGCACTCGTGCCGCAGGCGGAGCTCATTGCGCTGTGCGAACGACTCGAGCTGCCGCTATTTCGGACACCGCTCGTCACTCATATCTTCACGAGCCGCGTCCACCAGTTCCTCGACGAGCACCTATCGCCCGAAGTTTCGATGCACGGCGTATTGCTCGACGTCTTCGGTGTCGGCGTCCTGCTGACCGGGCCTTCCGGGGTCGGCAAGAGCGAGTGCGCGCTGGACCTGGTCTTGCGTGGCCACCGTTTGGTGGCCGACGACGTCATTCAGGTGAAGCGCCGGTCAGGTTATCTCGAGGGATTCTCGCCGCAGATCACCAAGCACCACATGGAAGTGCGGGGCCTCGGCATCATCAACGCCGCAGACCTCTTTGGAGCCGCATCGGTCCGTGATCGCAAGCGCGTCGAGCTTGTGGTCGAGATGGCCGAGTGGCGCAACGACGATCAGTACGACCGCTTGGGTGTCGACGAGCTCTACGAGACAATCCTCGAGGTCGGTGTCGCGAAGGTGCGCTTGCCGATTCGCCCCGGTCGCAACGTGGCCTCCATCGTCGAGGTCGCTGCGCGCAACCAGCTCCTCAAACTGCGCGGCCACAACGCCGCTGTGAACTTCAAAGAAGCTCTCGAGAAGCGTCTCATGCGCGGCACCGTGGAGAGCGAATGAAGCGCCAGATCGTCATCCTCACCGGGCAATCCGGGTCGGGCAAGTCCACCGCGGTGCGCGTCCTCGAAGACCAGGGCTTCTACTGCGTCGACAACCTGCCGACGTCTTTGGTCTCGGAGCTGGTCCGCACCCTCCCCGACGACCCGACGACGGCGCGTGTGGTGCTTGTCATGGATGCGCGCAATCCTGCCTCGCTACGAGGCGCACCTGCGCTGGTCGAGACCCTACGCTCGATCCACACGGTCCGGGTCGTCTACTTCGAAGCCCGTGAGGAGGCGCTGTTGCGCCGCTACTCCGAGACGCGCCGCAAACATCCGTTGGATAGCGGCGGTGGCTTGCGCGACGCTATCGAGCGCGAGCGCGAGCTCCTGGTGCCTCTGCGCGAGATCGCCGACGACACGCTGGACACCTCCGCCATGTCGCCCCATGAGCTCAAGGCCCGTGTGATCGAGCAGATCGCCGGCGTCAGTATGCGCGACACGCTGCGCGTCGCTGTCTTGAGCTTCGGCTTCAAGCACGGCCTCCCTCTCGACGCCGACATGGTCTTCGATGTGCGCTTCCTCGCGAACCCATTTTTCGTCCCCGGCCTGCGCGAGCTCACCGGTCTCGACGACGCGGTGGTGAAGAACGTTATGGACAGTACCGAGACAGCAGCCTTCATCGACCAGGCGATGGCCTTCTTGAAATTTCTGACGCCGCGTTTCCAGAGCGAGGGCAAGCGCTACCTAACCTTGGCCATTGGTTGCACCGGCGGCCAGCACCGTTCCGTCGTCGTGTCTTCCGCGATAGCAGACAAACTGCGCGAGCTCGGACTCAATGTCGACTTGCGCCACCGAGATGTACACAACGCCGCGCGGCTTGCCCGACCGCGCGAAAGCGTCGTGAAAGCCACCAAGGAGTCGTCGTGATTGGTGTGGTCATCGCAACGCATAGCCGCCTCGCGGAATCGCTGCTGGCGACCGCCAGAGGCGTCGTCGCAGACGCGACGCGCTTCGTCGCTGTCGAGATAAATGAGGACGATACAACGCAAACGTACGAGACACGTCTGCGCGAAGCCGTCACTGCGGTCCAAGGCGCCCGGGGCGTTTTGATCCTCACCGACATGTTCGGCGGCACCCCTTCGAACGTAGGTCTCACGCTCCACAGGGTTGGCGTCGTCGAAGTCTTGACGGGAGCCAACCTTCCCATGGCGATCAAGGCCCTGCAGCTGAGCGTCAAAGACGTGGACCTCGCGACAGCGGCTCGACAGGTGAAGGAAGCCGGTCTGCGATCAATCGCCGTCGCCAGCGAGGTGCTGGGTAGCGCCGTGAAGGAGAGTGCATCGTGAGCGCGCGCATCCGCCGTAGCGTACGGGTTTCCAACGACCTGGGGCTGCATCTTCGCGCCGCTGGCGTCTTGGTTCAAATGGCTGGTGGCTTTGCCTGCGAGATCACCCTCGAGCGCGATGGTGCTGGTGGCCAACGCGCTAACGCCAAGAGCATCATGAGTGTCCTCGCGCTGGCTGCGGGCCGTGGCACCGCGTTGACCGTCGAAGCCGAGGGGAGCGATGCTGAGCGCGCCGTCGAAGCGCTTTGCGCCTTAATCGATCGGGGCTTCGAGTCGTGAAGGTGATGCCGCCGGGCAGCGGTCGACCGCGGATTTTTCGCGGCATCGGCACCTCGGCGGGCATTGCCATTGGCCGCGTCGTGCTCCTCGACAGACGCAGCGTTCGCTTCCGCCGTCATCATATCGAAGCCAAAGACGTCGAGGCCGAGATCGCGAGGCTCGAGTCCGCCATCACCGCCTCGGTGGCGCAGCTCGAGGCGGTGCGTACGTCGTTCGCGGGTTCAGCAATGGACCACAAGGCGATCCTCGAAGCCCACGAGATGATGCTGCGCGACCGTTCACTGTTTACGGAGGCCTCTAGGACGATCCGCGACGAGTTGGTCAACGCCGAGTGGGCAGTGTCGCAGGTCATCGCCCGCATCCGCAGCCTCTTCGACAGCGTCGCTGACCCGTACTTCCGCGAACGCAAGGGGGACGTCGAGTTCGCTGGCGAGCGCATCCTACGCAATCTCGTCGGGCAAATGAACGACATCGCCGAGGTACCTGCGCACGCGGAAGGGGTGGTCTTGGTCGCGCACGATCTCTCGCCGGTCGACACGGCGGTGCTATCGCAGCACAAGGTCAAGGCGTTCGTCACCGAGGTTGGTGGCAAGACCTCGCACAGCTCGATCATCGCACGCGCGCTCGAGATTCCCGCGGTGGTCGGCGCTCATGGCATAGTCGACGCGGCCGGCTCCGGCGACCAGATCATCATCGACGGTCTCGACGGGCAGGTCTTGTTGCGGCCCACGAAGATTCAAGTCGAACGCAGCGATCGGCGACGCGTCATCTTCGACCGCATGACGCTGGAGCTCCTCGAAGCCCAGGCTTTGCCAGCGCAGACGACGGACGGACACTCCATCCGCGTCGCCGGCAACATCGAGCTTCCCGTGGAGGTTGCCACCGTCATCAGTCGTGGCGGCGAAGCGATCGGACTCTACCGCACCGAGTTCATGTTTTTGGGTCGACGCGAGCCCCCCAGCGAAGAGGACCACTATCAGACCTACCGCAAGGTGCTCGCCGAGGTTGGCGACCGGCAGGTGACGATCCGTACGTTCGACCTTGGTGGCGATAAGATCTTCCAGGGCATGGCGCCGCTCGAGCTCGAAGCCAACCCGGCCTTGGGTTTGCGAGCAATCCGCTATTGCCTACGACATCCGGAGATTTTCGAGCCCCAGATTGCCGGCGTCTTGCGGGCCGCCATGCATGGCGACGTGCGGGTCATGTTGCCGATGGTCGCCGCTGTCGAAGAGGTAGAGGACGCTCGCGAGGTCATCTCGCAGGTGTCTGCCCGTCTTACGCGCGACGGCGTGCCGCACAAGACCGACGTACCAGTGGGCATCATGATCGAAGTGCCGAGCGCGGTATTCATCGCTGACCACCTCGCAAAACACGTGGACTTCTTCGCTGTCGGAACCAACGACCTTCTCCAGTTCTTGCTCGCTGCCGACCGCACCAACGAACGAGTCGACTACCTCAATCATCCTCTTCACCCGTCGGTACTGCGTACACTGCGTACCATCGCCGACGCGGCCCGCGCCGCCCACATTCACACCTCAGTGTGCGGCGAAATGGCGGGAGACCTCGAGAACACGGCACTACTGCTGGGGCTGGGGTTCGATCAGCTCAGCATGAACGCGACGTCGATCCCCAAGGTGAAGAGGTTGGTGCTCGAGCTCGCCAAGAGCGAGTGTGACGCGCTCTTGTCCGAAACGCTGGCTTGCGCCAAGCGGGAAGAAGTCGTCGAGCTCGTGCGTCAATTCATGAGCAGCAAGACGCTACTACAGCCCAACTGGGACGAAGAAGACGAGGTCGCGCGAGCCTAAAATGTCCAGCGCGCGCCGTTCGGCTTCGTCTCACCGACGTGGACATCGTAGCCCTCGAGCTTGAGCTCGAAGAGCAGCGCGTCGAGCGTCTCGACGCTCTTGGCTTTATCGACGATGGTTGGCGCGGCCTTGTTGTCGAAACAGTCGACCACACCGTATGCTATAGCGTGCAGTACACGCGGTTCTTTGGCACTCGCCCGACGAACCGCCCCGCCAGTCTCGGGCGTCACACGGCGGGCGTAGGCGACCAGCCGTCCTTCTTTCACCACGGAGTAGACCTGCGGCAGTGTCTCTCCGATATCCGGCCCGGCGGGTTCGTCGCTCACGGCTCGGCCTTCACGGATCGATCGAGCTTGAGCTGGAGCTTCGCGGTCTCGAACGGCCGAATGGTGAGCTCTTGTTGGAATTGGGAGTAACCCGACCGCTTGAGCACCACGGTGTGTTTACCTGGAAGAAGGTCTTTGATGGGCTCGCGGAACGGGGTCACGCCGCGCGGCTCACCGTCAATCTCGACGCTAACGCCATCGACGTCGGCTTGCACCATGAGCGAGCCGAGGATGCGCTCGGGAGCGAGCAAGCGATATGCGGCCAGACGAATCTCGGGGATGAGCGCATCACGGGAGCCAGCAAAGGTCGCCTGGTGACGCGCAACCTCTTTTCCGGTCGCCGTCTCGAGGACGCGCGCGTTCAAGCTGTAAGCCTCGCCCACGGCACTTATGCCACCGAAGATGACCCGGTCGGCGCCTACCAACTTGCCAATATCGGCGGCGCATTTCGCGCCTCCAGCACAGTCGATGAGCTTCGGGTTTTTGGACGCCTGGACTGCGAGTTGCACGTCGACAGGCGGCAAGAGCTGCAATCCGTCGATGGTAGCGACGCTGTTGCGGAGATACGTGCCGAGCGCTCTCGGTAGCTCCGCATCCCGGCCGTGGAGTCCGAGGCCATTGAGGTCGAGGACGACAACCTTGATTTTTGACTGGGCGAACACGTCCGCTCTCGCGAACACGGCGACCGCAACGATAGTGAAAACGCAAAGCCAGTACGAACGCACGACTCGATCATACCCGCTAAGCCGAGCCGCTCCCAATCTACGGCGGATCAGTCGAGCAGGCTTACTTCGCGAGTCACGACCTCGCGCTCCCTGACCTCGACCTCGAGCGCACGCTGCTTGCCAGACACTCCGCGAATCAGGAGCTGATGGACGCCCGACGGCACCTTCTGCGACGAGAACGGGGTCGTCCCGACGACGACTCCATCGATGAGAACCTCGGCTCCCACCGGCTGGCTGATGATGACGAGACCACCAACAGGGGCAGCGTGACCGGGAAGCCGCCCAGTCCGCCGAAGCCACAGATAGCCCACCCCAGCCGCGCCAAACAACACGCACAGAAACAAGAAGAGGACGACACCACGGACGATTGAGCGACGCGGGCGGACTGCCTCGCGCGCCAAGTCATCGGCGGCACCGGAGCGACGCGAATGGTCGATGATGGTAATTTCTCGAGGCACAGGCTCGACCGCACCTGTACCCGAGCGCATCACCCTGTCTGTCGAGTCATCGGTGTCGATCGTAGCGGGCGCGGGTGTGATCCCGATGGCAGCGAGGCTCTCGGCCGTCTCCCGCCGAACCCTGGGCGCCGAGGTCGCAGAGGGGACGCCGCTCGGTGTGTTGGGCGCGGACTGCGTGACGCTCCCCTGCTGGGCGGCCTCGATCTTGAATGCGACCTGGGTCGGCTCGAGACCTGCGTCGCTGTCCTCATGGACTCCCAAAATCGCAAGTGACTTGTGAAAACGGTCGGTGAAGTCGTCTTCGTCGCCGTGGGCGCGATCGTGCAACGAAGCGAGACGCGTGCCGTCCATGCGCACGATCGCTGTATCACCGTCATTTGCGTCATCGTCGGCATCTTCACCAAGCACCCGCTTTAGCGAACGATGGCGATCTGTGTCGAAGGTCGTCGCTCGCGGGTCGGTACCGACATCGCGAAACACGACAGCGGTGTCACCATCGGACCCCTCTCCGACATCGGCCGCTTCGATCTCGGTCATCGGCTGGGGGAGCGCGCCCACGCGTGGCGCGGTCCCCGCCGGCGATAAGGCCGCCGAGGCGGACCTCGGGGGCGGCACGACGGAACCGCTGACGACCGCAGGCTCGGTTGGCCCTCCGGAAGTCGCATCTGGCCTCGTCTGGGCAAAGGAGCGTTCTGACACGACCGGTGGTGAAAGGTCGGGGGCCCGTGGCGCCCCGTGGCTCGTCGTCACAGGTGCGAACGACGGCGAGGCTAACGTGACACTTTCGCCTGTCGTTACCGGCCCAACGACCGGGGGCGTCGGCCTTTGCTCCTTGGCGGCGGCGATGGCCGCGGTCGCTTCGGCGGCGGCGGCGGCAGCCGCAGCTGGCTTCGCGAACGGGTGCGTGAGGATGACACCGCTGGGCAAGATGCTGGCGAAACGCGTCGCCTCGGGGGACGTCGTCTCCTCGATGAGCGGCGCGAGCTTTGCGATGTCGACTGAGTTGTCAGTCGCGTCCGCCGACTCGCCCTCCCCGTGCTCGGAGACTGTCCGCACGTTCATCGCACGCTCGATACGCGCCAGGTCCTCTCGATGTTCTTCGTCGAAAAGTCGCCGCACGAAGTTGCCAAGCTCACGCGGCTGCGGATGTCCGTGATGGCGGAGCATGACTTCGACGACGTCGCGGTGCATCGCTTCGGCGCTCTCGTAACGATCGTCTGGTCGCCGCCCCAGCGCGCGCATCACGACCGATTCGATATCCGGAACAAGACCCGGAGCAACGAGACTTGGCGGAAAGACCTCCGCGCTCTTCACTTTATCGCGCACCGCCGTATCGCTTGGTCCGTCGAAAAGGCGGGAGCGGGTCAACAGCTCGAACATGAGCGAACCCACCGCGAAGATGTCCGAACGGGCGTCGATCACCTCACCCCGGACCTGCTCTGGAGACATGTACCCGACCTTGCCGTGTCCTTCGGTGTGCGATGGCCCCCGGGCCGCGCGCGCGATGCCGAAATCGATGAGCTTGACCTCGCCGGCGTAACCGACGAGCACGTTCCTCGGGCTGACGTCGCTATGCACGATGTGGAGGGGCTCTCCTTTGAGATCGGCTTTGCGATGCGCGTAGTCGAGGCCCTCGAGGACGGACGCGACGATGAAGAGAGCCAGCCCAACCGGGATCTCCATGCCGCGGGCGCGCGCGCGATCGATGAGCGCTCGTAGGTCGCGTCCGCTCACGTACTCCATGGCGATGAAGTAGGAGTCATCGATACGACCGAGCTCGTAGGTCTTGGCGATATTGGCGTGGCTGAGCAGGGCGGAGAGTTTGGCTTCATCGATGAACATCGTGATGAAGTCGTGGTTCGCCTGCACCTCTGGTCGAATACACTTGAGCGCGATGAGCTGGTCGGCTCCTCCGAAACCGAACGTCTTGGCGAGGAAGACGTCGGCCATGCCGCCCTGGCTCACATGTTCGAGCAGCAGATATTTTCCCAGTCGGGAAACCAAGATGTTTGCATTGTCCTGGGGGGTCCGCCCCTCAGTCAATCATCATCGGGCACCTCCTCGAGTATTGGCGTTGCCGGCAGCATGAGGCCAGGGCGATGACCGCTGACGCGCCAGGTCAGCCCGTCGCTGCGCAGGGTGATGGCTCCAAACCGGGAGGTCGACAGAAGAGGGATATTTCGTCCGCGAAAGCGGTCTATAGTCTCGGGATGCGGAAAACCGAATTGGTTATGGACGCCGCACGAGACCACTGCGAGCGACGGCCGAACGGCGTCGAGCATCTCGGGGGTGGACGATGTGCGACTACCATGGTGGGCAACCTTCAGCACGTCGGCCGCCACCTGAGCGCCGGCCGCGACGATTTCGCGTTCCGCGATGGCCTCGATGTCACCGGTGAGCAAGATGGAGCGTGCACCGTGCCTCAGGCGCAACACTACGGAGTTGTCGTTGAGGTCGAGCTCGGGCAGGTACGACGTCTCGTCGATACGGGGATGAACGACGTCGATGCTGATACCACCGTAGTTGACCGTGGCGGCGAGCTGAGCGGGAGCGCGAATACGTCCCCCGCGGCGCATCACGCTCTGCTCCAAGCGCAGCAGCGCACCGGCATCGTCCCTTTGCCCACTTCGCCAGAGCTCGGCGATGCGAAACCGCTCCGCCAGATAGACGAAGCCGCCGATATGGTCAGGATGAGGATGGCTAACGACCGCGAGGTCGATAGTCGCGACGCCGCTTCTCCGCAATAGCGGAGCTATGACCTGTCGGCCTGGGTCCCAGTCGCTCGTCGCGATCGCGCCGCCGGCGTCGACGACCCCGGTCTGACCGCCCGGGAAGTGGACAATGACCCCGTCACCCTGCCCCACATACGGAACCATGACGACGAGCTCGCTGCGCGCTCGCGTGACCACCCAGCGCGCAACCCCGCTTGCCACGAGACCAACTGCGCCTGCCAATGAAAGCAGGCCAAGGCGTGCTCGCTGACGCGAAGCTCGTGCTGCCGCAAAGGCCGAAACGAGCGACACGACATAGAACACGAGCTCATGGGTGCGCGGCGTCGCGAGGACCACGGTCGCGCCGGGCAACTTTTCACCGAAGCGTACGACAGCGAGAAGCCAGCCGAGCAGCCGCTCGAGTGGCACCGCGAGAAGGTCCGCCAAACGGGGTGCAACCGGGGCGACGATCACCAAAACCAGCGCGAGCGGCGTAGCCACCGTAGCGCCGATCGGAACGGCGGCAAGGTTCGTAAGTGGCGCCACGAGAGAGACCCGCCCGAAGAACACCGCAGTGAGGGGTAGTGCCGCGAGTGTGGCCGAGACCGACGCGATGAACCCGAGCATCACGGTGCGCCGCGCCGTGAGCAGCAAGCGCGAGAGGGGTCGAGCGAGGAGGGCGGCGGAGTCCACCCGCAACCGAGGCGACGCGAGCAGTGCGGCAACCGCGGCCATCGACAAGCCGAAGCCCGCGTCGTGAAGGAGCAGCGGTTGCTCGACGAGCATGACGAGACCCGTGAACGCGAGAGCCTCGACTGCGCGCGCCGGGCGCCCAAGCACGACCCCGACGAGGCCCACGCCGCCCATGATCGTCGCCCGCACGGCCGAGGCAGGCGATGCCGACCAGGCGCAGAAGAGGAGCGCGGTGGGGAGGGCAATCACCGCAGCGACGCGGGGTAGCGACCAACGCTCGACCAGCCCAGGCACGCGGCCGGCAAACAGCCGCACACCAGCACTGATGACGACGACGACCATGGTGACGTGCATGCCGCTCACTGCGAGCAAGTGAGCAAGCCCAGCATCGGCCCACGCTTCACGGTCGGCAGCGGCAAGACCGCCGCGGTCTCCCATCACGAGGCCCCTCGCGACCGCCGCGTGTGGTGCGGAGAGTCGTGCCGTCAGCGCGATGGCAGCCG
>JALHOP010000008.1:0-325000 GCA_022842935.1 Myxococcota bacterium | reverse complement strand
CTGCCGACCGCCCAACGCGACAAGCGCGAAACTCACTTTGGGATCGCCCGCGAGCGGTTGGTTGACGGCTTGACCGATGACCTCGATGGTCCAGCGACCGGCCTGGGGATTCTGGACGAAGACGTTTTCGACCGTGTCAATGCGGTCGGGTTCGCCACCGGGTTGCGAATAGATGCCGTCGAGTAGACCGAAGTTACCGAAGTAGACAGTGCCGTCTGGCGCCGTGACTTTGAGGTCGAGGTCATTCACCTGTGCTCTCGCGGCTGGCACGAGCGCTGGCGGATCTTTGTAGACCATCGAGATCTTGAGCTCAGGTTCGCCCGCCGCGACGTCAACGCTATAGCGAGCGTTCTCGAAGGTTGCGAGCTTGACGTCTTCGTTGACGATGAACAACCGGTCGCGTGCCTCGTAGAGGCGCCTGACGTCGGGGAAGCCCCAGCCCTGACGGTAGCGGTTGGCGTCGGCATCGCGTCCAGTGAACGGATGCTGTCGCGCGCTCGCGATTGCGAGCGCCGCCGCGGTTGCCGCGCGCGGGCGCTGTCCCTGCTGGAAGCTGTCGGGGTTCAGCAGTGCGTCGCGGAACGTGCCCTCTTTGTACATCTGTAGGATGACGTGCATGTAGCCGTTGACGATGGGCGTTGCCCCCGAAGTGCCACCGAAGTCGAGACGATACCGACCATTGAGCGCCGTGGTGGCGGTCCTGTCGTAAAAGGCGCTGAGTGTGCGACCGATACGCTTGTCGCCACCGTCGCGCGTGCTCGAGCCTCGATTCCATCGATCGTCGCCGAAGTCGGCGTTGTCGAAGTGATAGAGCGCGGTTACCGGGATGACGTTCTTTGCCCATGCCTGCGGTCGCGATTGCGGAGTACCGCTGTTGCTTTGGCTCTGGGTGACGACAAGGTCGAACTCCTCCATGATACCGTCGAGCTCGCGCGATCGTTCATCGTATTTGGTCGTGAGGGCATGGCCCCAGGAGGCGGTCTGCGCGTCGATGTTGTGCTGCTCGACCAGCTCCTTGGTCAACGCGTAGCGGCTGCCCGGCTCGCGGCTGCCCGGGGCGGCTCGGAAGATCGCGTTACGGTTCGTGTAATACGGCTGCGCGTGGGGCACGATGCCGACCGCACCGGGGTGAGTCGAGCTCGGGTCATTGCCAAACACGATCCCAGCCGTCGCTTGGCCGTGACTGTCAGGTGCGCCATCGAGGATGGCGATCGGTGCCCCGCGAAAGGCGTTGGCAGCAAAGGCTGGGTGTCCAGCCTCGATGCCCTCGAGGATGTGGGCGCGCTGACCCTGACCCTGGAAGCTCGTCGTATTTCGGCTCAGGAAATCGGCGCCGCCGACGATACGGGCGTTGTCGAGGTCGTCGCTAGGAACCGAATCGGGCCCCACCCAAACGACGTCGTCGAGCCCCGCTGCCTGGCGGATTTGCTGACGGGTGCCCTTGGCTACCAACGTGTCGTGCCCGCGCTCGATGTCCGTGAAGCCTAGCGCTGCGAGCTGGCGCTCGACGGAGGCCGTAGCTTGGTGGCCAGCGACAGACACCACGACGCCGGTACGCTCGTCCAAGAAGGGCCTGTCGGTGCTGGCATCCCGGAACATTTCGTCCATCTTGAAGCGCGACGGCATGGGTGTCGTGGCGCGCACGAATGGCAGACGCTGCACTGCCTCGAGCGCCTGGCCCTTGGCGAGCACGAGGTAAGCGTTGTCGGGTAGGTAGCCAATGACGCGGCCGCCGAGCTGCTCGATCTGGTCCCTGTAGGCGGGCAAGGCCTGCGTGTGGAGCTGGACAATGTGCTGTCCGGCCTGGACCTCGCGTGGCGCGAAACCCGACCGCACTGGCGCTCTGAAGGGCGAGTAGATGGCGCCGCCGTCAAGGTGAATGTGGCCAGAAGCGCGTCCCTGCCCGATGTCGACGCCACCTCGGCCTCGCACCTCGTAGATGGAGTCGCCGCTTGGACCCTGCCACACGCTGACGTCGTGCTCCCCAGCGGTGAATTGAATTGCCGCGGGGCCGGAGAGGTGAGGACTGGCGTTACGACCCGGAGCTCGGGCGTTTACTTGGGGCGGGGTCATGGTGGTGACTCCTGTGGTGGGGAGCGGAGTATCGATCGTTGGTCCAATAAAGTTGCCCCGTCGCGTGAACAGGGGCGCACGTTCAGTTGGGATTCGGCTTAGCTTTCGGCGGTTTTGATGCGTTGTGAGAATCGACAGACGATGTTGCGTGTGATCGAAGCGCTTGATGGGAGAAGCGTGCCGTACTCGAGATGCAACTGCCCGGCGTGCGGCAAGCGTGTGCCCGTCAAAGAGCGCGCACGGCCGCATACCGTCGAGAGTCTTGGCGGTCCTGTGACCTTCACGCGCGACTACCACTGCTGCCGCCACTGTCGAACGGGCTTCTACCCAGTCGACCGGCTTTTGGGCCTGACCGACGATGGCGACCTCACCCCTGAAATGGAAGCGTGGGTGCTCGACTTCGTGCCTCGGGTGCTCCAAGAAGACCGGCCCCGGCACCACGCGGACGCGACACGTTCCCGCACTGTGAAGCAAGCGCGCTCGCGCGAGCCTCGTGCCTGCGCCCTAAGTTGATCGTGCGCCCCGTGAGCGGGGGCGAATTGCAACGCAAAAAACCTCATCTGCCCCAGCGGTAAGTGCGGCTGAGCTTCGCCTCGCTTATATTGGCGAAATGTCTTCCGGCCTCTCTCTCTACGTCCGCGACTGGTGCGGGTACTGCACCAAGGTGCGGACCGCTATGAAAGGGCTCGGCATCGAGATCCCTCTCCGCGATATCGGAGAGTCGCATCACCGCGACGTGTTGCTCCGAGGGGGCGGGAAGACTCAGGTGCCGTGCCTGCGCATCGAGCATGTAGGAGGGAAAATCGAGTGGATGTACGAGTCCGACGACATCATCCGCTACCTGCAAGCTCACGCAGCCTGAACAGACAGAGCACGAGGATCGCGCACCCCATGAACGCGAGGGTCGCGCCAATGACGCCGGCGATGAACCACGGCATCACAGCACGCCGGCTCGCAGTTGCTAGTTGTGCGTGATAGCGGACGGGCGACCACCACCAGCCTCGAGCGTCGATGCCCGACGCGGCTAGGCCTTTGTGCATCGCGACGTGGTAACCGACACCCGCTGGGAGGCCGAGCACCATGCCGGCGACGATGGTCGCGACGCCTCCCCACACGAGTGTGAGCACCGGCACCGTGGCTGCGGTCCAGACGATGGCGACGAAGACGGCGACGACGCCCAGCGCGATACCGACCTCGAGCACTAGGAAATCGTCGTGCGAATGTTGCGCTTAGCGAGCCACGCTGCCGCGCGCTCGCGTTGATCGCCCTGAAGCAAGATATCGCTACCGTCCACCACTCCGCCGCAGCCGAGCGCTTGCTTGGCTTCCTTGAGCCACTTCGCGAGCTCAGCGGTCCCGAGCTCGAGGCGCTCGAGGCGCGTCATCTCCTTGCCGCCGTGCCCCTTACGCTCGTAGCGCACCACGACGGGTTTACTGGGCGTTCTTGGCGGCGTAGGAGCCTTGGGCTTGTCGCCCGGTATGGCGGATGCGCGCGGGAGGCTATCGCGCTGGCCCGCGAGCTTCGCGAACGGCGCGTTGAACGCTGCGGCGGACTCTTTGGCCGGCTCTTCATGACGTTTGCCCATGGGGACGTTCAAAGCACGCCGGCAGGTGACCGCTCAAGTCAGCTGCAGTGGCGCCGTATTGTTGGTCGGGAAGCCGAATGAATCCATGGGCACACCGGCCAGGCGTCCCACCGCAGCGAGCAGATCGCCGGTGCCGGGGGCGCTGAAGTCGCCGCCGTAGTTGATCCCCGACTCGATGCGCGTCCCGTCGCGCGTCTGACCACCAATGAAGAAGCCGCCACGGCTGCGGGGTGGAACACCGGCGGTTCGAATCCAGCGACCGCGTCGGATGCCGCCGCCACCGCCGACCAGGATGTGCGTCTTGCGGCGGGTGTCGTGCTCACCGTTGCTGACCTCACCGGTCAGAACGATGATGGTGTTGTCGAGCAACGTGCGCCCGTCGACGTCTTCGATGCTGGCGAGCTGATTGGCGAGCTGAACGATCTTCTGCACGTAGCCGTGAACCCAACCCTCAAACGCGAGCCGGTGGTCCATACTCATGTGATTCGACGGGTTGTAGTGCGCCACGTTATGGTGGAAATCGGAAACCCAGACGTTGCCTTGCTGCGGCTGACCGTTTTCGTTGGTCCAGCTCCATGTCGGCAGGCCTTCGCCCAATCCGAGCACTGCCACCCGATGCGTGTCGGCGCGGAAGGCGAGGGTGATGAGCTCGAAGTACTGATCGACATCGTCGAGGAAAGGCAGCCCGGTCCCTGGTCGCGGCGGGATGTCTTCGGGCGTCAGCTCGACCGGCACATTTGCGTTGAGTCTATCGCCCAGGTGGTTCAAAGCGTCGAGGTAGCCCTCGAGCTTCAAGCGCTCCGTGCCGCTCACCTTGGCGAGAAGCCGGTTCGTGTCACGCCCCAGAAAGTCGAAAAACGCGTTGCGCATGGCGCTTCGACCGGGCGGCAGCGGGCTCACCGAGTCGCGGATGGGGGCGATGATGCCATCGTAGGCCGCGCGCGGCGTCGTATAATGGGAGAGCAGGCGGGCGTTGGTGTCGAAGCAGGTTGGGTTGTGCTGAAAGCCCCACGACGCGTAGTCCGCCGAAACACGCAGCACCTGCTTCTCGTGATAGGCGCCGATGACATAGTCGAGCGACGGACCCATCGGCTCCGGGAATACCGCTCCGAGCTGCGCCGAGGAGCCTTCGCCCCAAGGAACCGCCGCGGTGAAGATATCCGAGTACGAGACATCGTGCGCGTTTCCCCAGAGCGTACCGCGCACGCCGTCCACGAAAACGCACTGACTTTTTATGGCTTCGAAGCCGTGTAACGGGCGCGGAATCGTGAAGTCGAACTCGGTACCCGTGAAGGCGTCACCAACTTCGGGGTCGTAACCCCAGCCGTGCGTGAGCGGCACCAGGAGAACGCGCGTTGGGGCCACGGTCGTCTGGCCGCGGGCCACGGGTGAGTTGAAGAACATGCTTGCGACGCCGGCGCCGGCGGTGAGGCCCTTCAAGAAGTGACGTCGATCGATGGGCTTCATCGGTTGCTCCTCGGGACCTCGCGTTGCACGAAGCTTGGGCTCGCGACGATCATCTCGGCGAGTTGCCTGATGTCCGGACGCGCCGCGCTCACAGCCTCGACAAAGCCGTAACGTTCGACGTCGTTGGGTGGCACGCCGAAGACATAGGTCGCGAAGCGCTCCGCGAGGCAGCTGCGTAGGCCTTGCGAGCCGGACAGAGCCGTCACGTATTCGACGCTGTTCGCGTACGTGAGCACCTCTTCGCCGATGCGCAGCTCACCAGAGGCGTCGATTGGGAGATTCGCCGCCTTTTCGGTGGTGCGATAGCGACCGGCCGCGTCGAAGTTCTCGTAGCCGGCGCCGGCGGGGTCGATGATCTGGTGGCAACCGACGCAAGCTGCCTGCGACGTGTGCTGCACGAAGAGCACGCGACGGCTGGTCTCGTTGTCGGGGTCGAAGCCGACTGGTAGTTCGGTCAGCGGTGTGACGTCATCGGGTGGCGGTCCGAGCCCGAAACACAAGAGCTGCTCGAGGGTGAAGACGCCGCGTTTGACGATACCGCTCTCGCCCTCGCCTGCGTGCACCGACAGGAACGCCGGATGAGTGAGAATACCCGAGCGCTGGTCCGTTGGGAGTGCCACGCTCTGCGGTGCCGTAGACGTCGAAGCCACTCCGAAGAAGGGCGCGGTGAGCGCGCTGACGTGGGCAACCTGTGACTGAAAAGGGTCAGCGAGCTCGGCACCGCTTTGGCGGAAAATGGCGCGCAGGTCTTCACGGGCGCCAGCCACCAGCGCCGCACGCACCTCGGCAGTCAAGCCGAGCGACGGGAGTTTGGTTTTTCCTGGTAGGGCATCGAGCTTGAGGAAGTCGACATAGAACTCGGTAAGGGCGTCGGCGTACTGGTCATGGGAGGTGAGTCGCTGAACTTGTGAGAGGAGGGTCGCCTGGTCATGCAAGGCGCCCGCGGCGGCAAGACCAAGGAGCTCGTCGTCGGGTGGGTAGTTCGACAAGCCGTAAGCCAGCGCGCTCGCGATTTCGTAGTCGGTCAGCCGCGCGATGTTCTCGGCGAGCACTCCGAACTCGGTACGGTAGATGAGATGCGGCGCTGCGAGGAGTAAGTGCGTGAGCAGCTCGACGCGTTCGGCTCGCGTAGTGGATGAGCTTACGCTCGCGACCGTCGCCAGGAGGTCGTCACGCTCTTCAGGCGTGACGGGTCGACGCCACAGTCTGCGTCCGACATCATCGATGATGCTCGCGAAACACGTGTCCGTTGCGGCGGACACACAAGACGCGAGCGACGGCACCTGTGCCACCGCGCGAACGGCAAGGCCCGCGGTCGCTGTATAGAGGGACTCGATGTTCACGTCGCTGATACGCAGGATGCGGGCGTCGTTGGCGAAGCCAAGGGTTGGCATGTCGTCGTTGAAAGCTGGGAAGTCGACGCCATCGAAGATGTCACCGAGGACCGCCCGCACGGAGTTCGCGTATTGCAGTGAGGTCAGGCGGCGTACCTGTGGCGCCATCAAGACGAGCGGCTCGGGCGTCTCGTTGGACGGGCCCGTGTCGCCAATCTCGCCGGTGCAGGCGCCCGCTAGCAGCACGATAGGGATGATGAAGCGATGAAGTCGCATGGCTTAGGAGCGACGGCACGCAAGGGACGAGCCATCGCGACAATGGGTTGATAGCCTAGCAACGTGACGGTCGCCATCCTTCGTGTGGAGTGTGTGCCCCTCAACGTTGTGGGCAAAGCCACCCACACACCTCTCGCACCCGTGGCGCGGACAAGCACCCACCTTGCGGACAGGCAGGCCAGCGGTCTCGGTGAGGATCTAGCGGGAGTAGCGGTGCTTCACGCCCGCGGGGAACCACTCGGGGTGATGACGCGCAAAGAGCGTGATGTTCGGCACCCGGCGCGCCGCTGGCACATAGGCCCAGTACTCGCTATTGCGCTGTTCGAGCTCGCGCGTGATGGCTAGGGTGACTTGCGCCCTGAGCTCCTCACTCGCAGTGACGCCCGCTGCGAGCTCGACCGCGACGGCGAGCTGCTTGTTCTGTTCTTGGTCGGTGAGCAGGTGCATCACGAACTTGCCTGTCACGTGGTTTGCGACCGCGGTCTGCTCGAGGGCGAGCGACATCGTCTCGGGGAAAACGTTGGCGCCATAGATGGAGAGCGCGAAGCGCGCGCGGCCAAACACGTAGACGAACGGCAGCGGCCGCACGGGTGCTTCTCCGACGGCCGCGCGAGGTTCGAAGCCCGCAGCTCGGCACAGCTCCAGCAGCTCCTCGAAGCCGTAAACGCCACCTTCATCGGCCAGGTGGTAGCGCACGAGCGGCGTGCCACCATCGGCGGTGACGACGAGCGTTCCATCATGGACTTCGAAGTAGCGAACCCGCGGGTCGTATTGCACGAGGGTCGGCAGTCGCGTCTTGCCGAAGAGCTGCGTCGCAAGCTCTGGCCTGTCGGCGAGGAAGCGGCGAATAGCGATGGAGAGGGGCGATTCGCAGCCGAGCACCCCGGCGTCGGCGGTGCCGTAGAGCGACGCGGACCCCCGCAGGACGTCGAGCTGACCCAGGCGCTCGGCCATCAGCGTCCGCCACGACTCGCTTACGACCTCGCCAGCCAGGACGAGCTTCACGCGATACCGCGACCAAGCGAGACCCTGATGGCGTCCGCTATCGACGACGTCCTTCAAGAACGGCGGATAGCCGAACAAGACGACCTGCTCGAAGCTATCGCCGAGCTCGCGCACAACCTTCACGATCTCAGCAACGTTGTTGCCCGGCGTCGCCAAGGTGAGCGGGTAGCCCTTCATGGCCACCCAGCGGCAAGCGAGCGTCGTGTACATACCTCCGACCCAGGTCCCGAGCGGGAAACAGACAACGCCCAGCGTACTCTTGTCGCGGGCGCCGCAGGTGTCGGCTAGCACTTGCTCGAAGCGCATGGCCACGGGAAGCTCGTTCGCTGCGGACCGGAGCCACACGGTAGGCTCGCCGGTAGAGCCGGACGATAACGCAATGAAGTCGCTTGGCGCTATCGTGCCGCCGCGACAGCGTTCCGCGAGGGTATATCGGGTGATGTAGTTGTCCTTGGTGACGAGCGGCGCGTCGGCCAGAGACGTAACGGACGGGGCAAAAGCGCGGTACGCGGGGACGCTTTCGCGGACGTCTCGCAGAAGAGCCTCCGCGATCGCCGCGCCGTCTCCAGGGGGCTCATCGAGAGCCGAGAGCGGCGTGTTGAGGAACGTGTCGAGCGGGAGCAGCGCGGCGTGCATGCGACGCCGTCAAGCCTCCACGTAGTGCGCCTCGGTCGACGCCTTGACCTGCTCGGCAGTGACGCCGGGGGCCAGCTCGATGAGCTTGAATGGACCTTTGCGGCCGTCGCGCGCGAACACGGCGAGGTCGGTGATCACCATGTCGACGACGTTGGTTCCGGTGAGCGGGAGAGTGCACTTCTTGCGAAACTTCGAGCTACCGTCTTTGCTCACGTGTTCCATGAGCACGACGATGCGTCGTACGCCAGCGACCAGGTCCATGGCGCCGCCCATGCCCTTCACCATTTTGCCGGGCACCATCCAGTTTGCGATGTCACCGTTCTCGGCGACCTCCATGGCTCCGAGCACCGACAGGTCGATGTGGCCACCGCGGATCATTGCGAAGCTGTCCGCCGACGAGAAGTACGACGAGCCGGCGATCTCCGTGATGGTCTCTTTGCCTGCGTTGATGAGGTCAGCGTCGACTTCGTTGTCTGTCGGGTACGGCCCGAGACCGAGGATCCCGTTCTCCGACTGCAGCGTCACCTCCATCCCAGGCGGGATGTTGCCGGCCACGAGCGTCGGGATGCCGATGCCGAGGTTCACGTAGAATCCGTCTTTGAGCTCACGCGCGGCGCGCGCCGCCATCTGGTTGCGATCCCAAGGCATGTTACGCCTCCTTGCGGGTGATGCGCTTCTCGATGCGCTTCTCGTTAGATGCGGCCTTGATCATCCGACGCACGTAGATGCTCGGGGTGTGAACGAGGTTGGCGTCGATGGATGGCACCAACTCTTCGATCTCAGCGACGGTATTGCGGCTGCAGGTCGCAACCATCGGATTGAAGTTCCGCGCGGTCTTTCGGTAGAGCAGGTTTCCGAAGGAGTCGCCTCGCCAAGCCTTGACGATGGCGAGGTCGGCGACCAACCCGGTCTCGAGGATATACGTCTCGCCGTTGAACACCTTGGTGTCTTTGCCTTCGGCGACCACGGTGCCAACCCCTGTGCGGGTGTAGAAGCCGGCGATGCCGGCGCCGCCGGCGCGCAGGCGCTCGGCGAGCGTGCCTTGCGGGTTGAACTCGAGCTCGAGCTCCTTGGCTAGGAACTGCCGTTCGAACTCCTTGTTCTCGCCGACGTACGAGGAGATCATCTTCTTGACCTGCCGTGTCCGCAGAAGCAGACCCAAGCCCCAGTCATCGACACCCGCGTTATTCGAGATGACCGTCAGGTTCTTCACGCCGCTGTCGCGGATCGCGAGGATCAAGGTCTCGGGGATGCCGCAGAGGCCGAAGCCGCCCGCTGCGATGGTCATGCCGTCGAACAACAAACCCGCCAGGGCCTGCTTGGCACCGTCATGAAGTTTTTTCGCCATTGTTTCTTTCCCTTAGCGGGCTCGCCTTAAAGCAATTCGACGCGACGCGCAATGGGTGACCTACCGATCGGTAGGTCGCGGCCCAAACGGTTGTGATCAGCCGCACGCACAATAGTGACAACGTGTCATGTCCGCGGCCGATAACGTGCGCATCGATTATCGCGCGACGTTTGTCGCCAAAGGGGTCCACTCAGATGTCTATCAACGTTGCGATCGCCGCCTCGGTTGCCTCGGACCATGCTCGCTATCTGGGTGCGGCCACCGGCCGCTTGACGAGGGCCCTCGAGGTCGCGGAGCGGCGCGACGGTGAAACCGGTGCGTTGGGCGAAGGTTCGCACGTTGCCCGGCTCCGCGCCGCGGTGGAGCGGCTCAACAGCGCGACAGAAGGCCTTGTTGCCAAGCTCGACACGCGACCGGGGCCGCACGACGCTGCCGCGCCGTATGTCCTGGACGCCAATCGCCACGCTCTCGCACGGAAGTCTGACCTCTGGAGTGACGGCCCAACCGCAGCCAAGTTCCACGGCAACGCGCTGGTCATGTCGACCCGTTTCGCTTCGTGGTTCAATCCCCGTGACCGCGAGGTGAGTGCTGCTGCAGCAGGCGTGCGGGCGGCCTTGGCGGGGCTTCGGGGGCAGGTCCGCGAGCTCACTGGTGGCGGCTGGTTCGACGCGAGCATCTGAACCCAACTCAGCCGGAGCGCTTCCATGACCACTCTCACAACGCCTCTTCGCGGCGCCTATCGGCCAGACACCCTTGCCGCGGCGGTCGACGAGTTTCACGCCGCGAAGCGGGCGGGCACGAATCCGCTCGGCATTTTACGCGCGAGCTGGGTCGGGCCGTCAGCGGCCTTCAGCGACGCGCGAGCGCACGGAGCGGGACGCTTCTCGGCCTGCGCCCATACGATACGGACGGTCACGGGAACGGTAAGCCGCGCCGCAGACGCTTATTTCAATGTCGTCGGCCACCGTGTCGCGCATCGCGACCGGCTGCTCTTGGACGCGGAACGAGCCGGGGTGCTGCCCATGTTGCGCTCCCGCGTGATGTTCTGGCGAACGCGAGGCGAGGCATCGGAATTGGCCGCCTCCACCTTGGTCGATCAGGCGGCCTTGAACTTGGTTTGCGTATCGCGTTCCTCTGCGGAAGTGTTGGCCGCCGACGAGCCGGCTATTGCTCGCATTCTCGGGCCGCTTCGCGCAGGCGCGGACGCCGCTGTTGACCGCGGATAGCTGGTCAGTCGTCTACCAACCAATCGTATAGGTACATTCCCCCAGCCGAGAGCAGGGCACCGCCAGCAACGGCTCCCAGGACCACGGCCGCGTCGTGCTGGGTGTCCGCCCGCTCGCGCAGAGCCCTAACGTCTTCGCGGCTGCCAGCGGAGTCGCGGTAGAGCTCGGAGTTGTGACGCGCCATGACCTCGAGGACGATAGCCGCGATAGCCGTGCTGCCGCCGACCGCCAAGGCGCCGATCTTCCATGGCTGCAGGCGATCGGGCGGAGGCGGTTCTGGGGCGGCCATGGCGACCGCCAGCGGGTCGTCCGCAAGGGCGCGAGCTTGCGCGAAGCCGCGCGCGTATTCGCCGTCGTAGGGAATGGCGAAGAGGTGGGCGTCGAGTTGGTCATCCGCCGAGCCGCGCGCAGCCACCGAGATCGGTTCTGCGGCCGTCGCGCCGAGGTCATGACTGCTACCCGCATTGACGTCGCGCAGGCGATACTCACGATCGCCGCCGCGCACGTAGTAGGTAGGCCGCGGCACCAGACGGAGCGTCAAGTCCTGGCCCGCCGCCTTGTTGATGTCGGCATAACGGACGCGTCGGTCGTCCTCGATGTAAAAGCGTCCCTGCCAGTCCTTGGGGAAGACCGCTGCGGAACCTTGGCTCGTCACGCGTACGAAGGGCTCAGCGAGATTCTGTCGGGGGGGCCGGGTGAGCGCTTGAACGCGGGCTTTCGGATCGGGCACACCGCCGTTGGCTGCGGCGAGGAAAGCTGCGACCTCGTCGTAGCTCACCGCGCCATCCCCGTTAGCGTCGGCGGCCCCGCTCATGGCGGTGCGCAGCTCGTGCGAGAATACGCCGGCCTCGACGCGGCTCCACTCGTGGACTTCGGCGGCCGTGGTGGTCGCTAGCACGACGCCAGTATTCGGATGCGCATCGAGGCTCTCGCGGCTCACCAAGGTCTTCACGAGACCGGCGTAGTCACCTGCAGCCTTCGCGCCTTTGCCCCGGCTCGCGACCATGAAGTAGGCGTTACAGGCGTCGACGACGACGTGGTTCACGTCGGCCGGCGAGGGCTCGATGACCTCTGCGTAGAGATCCTGACGCGATAGCGGACCATCGAGAAGGTGCACGAAGCCAACGCCGTCGCGAATGTCGCCATGACCTGAGTAAATGAAGTAAAGCGCAGTACGCACACCCTCTGCTTTGGCGGCCCGGATCTTCTCGAAGGCGCGCGCGAGTCCGGCGCGAATCTCGGCGCGTTTGGGCAAGCGCGCCGTGCTGACCGCGTCGGGGAACGTCTGCTGCGTGTCGGGGTCCATGACTGTGTAGAGCTCGACGTCGCGGGAGAAGAGCTCGAAGAGCTCGCGGTAGCGGACGCCGTCGTCGTCAGCGAAGCGCAGGGGAGGGCGCGAGCCGTCGTAGCTGTTGTTGTTGGCGACGATGATGACGAAGACACGGGTGCCCTCATCTGCGAGCGCCGCGCGAGGGAGCAGTGCTAACGCCAGAATGAGAGTGACTAGTCGCATTCGCCACATACTCGTAGGGAGTCGATGATGCGGAGCTCTAAGAGCGCGGCGATGTCGCCGTCGTCGTCGGCATCGTCATCGGCATCGTCATCGGCGTCGACCCGATACGGCGGGTCGCTGTCGAAGCTGTCGCGCGTCAGCCCGGTCAGCCAGCCTGACACGTCGAAGCGCAGATCGATGCGTGGGGTCGTCACCGAGCGCCGCACACTTTCGAGCTCCTCGGCGTAGTACTCGAGAGAGTCAGTGCCGATGAGTCCGCCGACGAAGACCGCGACTTCGTCTCCAGGAATGACGCCGCTACCGTCCGGTGGCACCTCGAAGCGCAGCTCGACCTCGCGGGGTAAGGCGTCGCTACGGCGCTCGATCAACAAGGCGCCCCGCAGGACATCGGCGTTCGAAGCGGACCCGACAATGTCGGAGCCGTCGCTCATCTTGACGATGACACGGGAGCACCGCATCAGCAGCGAAAAGATACGCTCGTCCTCGTTGCCGATCACACCCAGCGAGACGCGGATGAGATTCGACCCGTCCGGGGGGTCGTCGCCGCCACCGCCGCCGCCGGGCGGCTCGGTGCCGCAGGCCGCGAGCAGCAAGGCTAGAAACAACATGCCCTGTCTCATGATGCCTCCGGGACACAGGTGTTGGCGCCGGTCGCGCAGGCGTCACCGATGCGGTCGCCGTTGCTGTCCTCTTGATCGGGGTTCCATGCGAACGGGCAGTTGTCGCCGTTCTCGTTGTCGACGCCATCGCCGTCGATGTCAGTGTCGCACGCGTCACCGACCCCGTCGCCGTCACAGTCGTCCTGGGTCGGGTTGTCTTGGTCTGGACATGTGTCGCGACCATCGCAGACGCGGTCGCCGTCTCGATCGACGCTGCCAGCGCTGTCGCGAGGACACGCATCTTGGACGTTCAGGATGCCGTCGCCGTCGATGTCTGGGTCGCAGAGGTCTCCGAAGAGATCGCCGTCACTGTTGGTCTGTAGGGGATGTGGAAAGGCAGGGCAGTTGTCGCACGTATCGCCGACGCCATCGCGGTCGCCATCGCTCTGATCGGGATTTGCGACGTCGATGCAATTGTCATCGACGTTGCTTATGGTGTCGCCGTCGTCGTCGTCCGCTGCGGCGGATTGGGCAAAGAACGTGAGCCCGATGCTCGCGCGCGTTGTTTCGTAGACGTAGACGGGAAGGCGGTTGGAGGTGAGATCCTGGCCGCTAATCACTGCGCTCACGCGGCAGTTCCCGGCTGGGACCGACTCGAGGATGATCTCGTTGGCGACCGGATGCCGACTCTCGGATTCGACGTCGTCGTGCTCGATACGGATCACCGCTTCGTTGTCCCGAAACGGCTCGTTATCGAGCAACACGACCGAAAGCTCGCCGTCGCGTCGTGCGAGGTCGAGGCCGCACGCGGCGAGAGCCATGCCCACGCCGAATACTGCTATGGCGCGCATCACGTGCATCAATGGCCCGTGGGCTCGGCGATGTCGAGGAGGAGACTGTCTTGAGCGTAAGCTAGGCCCGGGAGGCGCTCGGCGTTACGAACCGATTGGCCACTCGCGCGTAGACGCTCGACGGCGCGTGTGACTGCTTCCGCGTCGATCGGCGCATCGGCGAAAACGGCGAACAGGCGTTGTGGTGTCATATCGCGGTCGATGCTCCATGCGCCTGGCAGCGGTTCGTCGATCGCACCGGCGACGAGAGCAACACCCCCCGACGCTCGTTCTTGCTCGGCCGGATGATACCACTGCACCTCATGGCTCGCATCGACGCCGACGACCATCACGTAGCGATACGCCGCGTTGCGGTAGGCGAGCTGGACGACTTTGCCGGCGGGGACGATGACGCGCCGATCGGCGCCAACCGTCGCACGCGCGACATCGCCGCGCGTCGGGTCAACGACGAAAGCGGCGAGGCCGTGCCCGTTGCCCGTCGCGGTGACGCCGCGAGGTGTGAGCTCATCGTCCGGTGTTCGCGGGCTGACGAGGACAAGCATCAGTGCCATGGCGGATACTGTCCCCAGTCCGCCGACCCATGCCCAATAGCCACGCCGCGTTGCGGGTGGGCTCACCTCGTCGAGGACCAGGGCGCCGATGCGCTCGAGCGCGACGTCGGAGATCACCGATGCGGGCGTAAGGGCGTCTTCGACGGCCCGCAGTCGTTCGTAGTGCCGCATGCAATCGTCGCAGCCGCGCAGATGTTCTCTCAAGCGACGATGACGTCGGGTCGGGAGCCCCTTCGCGACCAGCTCCTGTGCGTCACGCAGCGCGTTCTTGTGATTCATCATCCGTTGTCTCCTGACGGTGCGGCCTCGGCCGCTGGCGTCACGTGAGAAGCTCGTTCGTCGAGATAGCCGTGTTTGTGCAGGTGCTTCATGAGAGCGACCCGCAGTTTTGCTTCAGTGGTCTTCACCTGCGAGGCGGTGAGCCCCGTTCGCTCCGTGATGGCGGCGTGCGAGAGATTTTCTTCGAAGCGGAGCGTGAAGATAGTCTGCTCGCGCTGGTCGAGCTTGGCTCGGAAGTCGGCGAGAATCGCGCGAAGCTCGCCTGCCAACAGCTCTCGCTCTGGCCTGCCTGTCTCGGGTGCGGTGTCGTTCTCGGGCGCTGCGCTTTCGTCGAAGCTAAAGTGCGACAGCTCGCGCTTGCGCGACGCGTATTGGTCGATCACCAAGTTGCGGGCGATGACCGCGACGTACGCCGCGTAGGGTCGAAGTCCGTCGTAGCTCATGCGTGCTCTCTCCGAGAAGGCCCGCTTGAAGACCTCTTGCAAGGCATCCTCCAGCTCGAAGGTTCGCTTATAGCCGCCGAAGCGGACGCGCTGACCTCCAGCCGAGAACCCGAAGCCGCTCTTCAAGAGGGAGGCGACGTGTGGCGCGTAGTGTGAAAACACCCGTCCCAGCGCGTCGCGCTCGCCTCTACGAAAGCGGTCGAGCAGAGCTCGATCTTCGGACAAGATACAGGACATCAGGACCTACGCGTCGTTGCTATCGTCGTCTTCATCTTCGCTGTCGTCATCGGAACCATCGCTATCGTCGTCCTCGAAGCATTCGAAAGACTGATCGATGTTGTTGTCGATGATGTCCGCGCTGCTTTGCACGGTCGGGTTCAATAGCGTGCCGGACCCGTTGGTGAACCAGGCCGCGAGGTCGACGGCCAGCGTGAGGTTGACGTCAGAGCCATCCGCGGCGACGACCAGGGGCGGGGAGAGCTCGATCTCGAGCTCCTGCGACTCCTCGCTGACGAAGATGAACGGGGTGCCGTTGAAGGTGCCGACGATGCGCACGCTCGTGTCTTCGAGGTCGGGACGGCTACGCAGGATGTCGCTACCCTCGGAGCCATCGAGCTTGTGCAGCTCGAACTCGAGCTCGTCGTAGCTGCCAGCCGGCACATTGGTCGCGAGCTCCTGCGAGACCTTGCCGTCGAGCGGTAGGTCGACGAGGCGCGGCGCGGTCTCGAACTTCTCGCAGTCGTCGTCGTCGCCATCCTCACTACCGTCGGGGCAGGCGGTTGCCTCGGTGCGTTTGAGCTCGATCTCTCGCAACACGAGCTCGGCCTTGGTGATGAGCAGAGTGTTGGTGCCGTCTTCGAGCACGAGCCCCCCGCTGCCCGGTAGGGTCGTGACCGCCGCCGACAAGGCGTTGGGATTCGTGCCACGGACCGCGACTGACATTCGCACCTCGGGTGTGCCGTCTCCACAGGCTGCCGAGGCCACCGCGATACAGGAACCAAGGATAAGGCTTAAGGAACGCATGACTAGGGTCTCCATTCGGCTCTTTCGCGAGCCTTTCCAATCACTACGGTGCGGCTTGCGAAACTAGCGACGAAAAAAACCTGTGCCCGCCAAAGGCGGGCACAGGCTGTTGCCCCTTCGGGGCTTTGCAATTTCTCGAGGGCTACCTGGTTTCGCCAGGGGCAAACGGGGCCCATCTCAAGTGCTGGGATGGGCTCGCGCCGCGCGCTACGACCTTAGCCGTTCGAGGAGCTGTCGTCCCCAGAATCGTCAAGATCTCCGGGCGAGTCAGCGCCGCTGTCGTCGGTCGAGTCGTCATCGCCGCCGTGGTCGTCATCCCCGTCGTCGGTCGAGTCGTCATCGCTGCCGTGGTCGTCATCCCCGTCGTCGTCGCCGTTTTCATCATCCCCGTCGTCGTCGTCGCCATCACGGTCGTCGTCTTCGAAGCAAGCGAACGAGTCGTCGATCCCGTCCTCGATGATGTCGTCGTCCACTTGGTTTGGGTCGACCAGCATGCCGCTCGCGTTGGTGAACCACTTGCCGATATCGATCGACAAGGTGACGTTGACATCAGAGCCGCCCGCACCGACGACGACCGGCGGCTCGAGCTCGACGCGCTGCTCGAACGACTCGTCGCTCACGAAGACGAACGACGCGCCGTTGAAGGTGCCGACGATGCGGATGCTCGCGTCGGCGAGATCAGGGCGATCGCGCAAAATGTCGCTACCGTTGTCGTCGCTCAGCTTGTGGACCTCGAACTCGAGGCGGTCATACGTGCCCTCGGGTACCGCAGCGATGACCTGCTCGGAGACGCCGCCGTCGAGAGGCAAGCTGACCAGGCGCGGGCCGGTCTCGAATTTTTCACAGCCGTCGCGATCGTCGTCGCTGTCGTCGTCACGATTGCCGCCTTTGTCGTCGCCGGCGTCGTGGTCGACCGGGTCGTCGTCACCCTGATCGGCGGCGAGCCCCTGTTGCAGCAGGATGCCGCCGCTGCCAGCGCACGCAGTGACGTCAGTTCGCTTGAGCTCGATCTCGCGCAGGACAACCTCCGCAGTCGTGATGACCAACGTGTTCGTCCCGTCCGAGAGTGTCAGGCCCGATGCGCCGGGCGTGCCGACGACGGCGGCCGACAACGCGTTGGCGTTGCTGCCCCTCACCGCGACCGCTAGCGAAACCTTCGAGGTGCCGTCGTTGCCGCAGGCAGCGAGCGCTAGGGCCGCCCCTGCGGTGAGGAAGAAGGATGAGATTTTCATGATGTAAGAGTCTCCATGGGGCTGTGTGCTCCCTTTCCCTGCCACTACGGTGGCTATCGCCCAGCTAGCGATGAAATCGACGCGCGTCTTCAAGTCACCGTCAACGCGGAGTTTTTTTGGGGCAAGCCCTGACGCGTGCGGCGTGCGGCGCCGGGTGTTTCCGACGGCTGAGCAGGGTGGAAGGTCAGCCGGCGAGCGCGGCACTCACCTCGCTCGCGAGGGCCGCGGTCGCCTCTGGCGCCGCATGGTCGAGCCACGGCAGCAGCGCTCGTGTTTCGAAGTAGGCCGGGCCGCACGTTAGGTGCACGAAACCCATCGGTCCAAATCGGCCCTCCTCCCAGAAGGCCAGGATGACGCGCGCAACTTGGGCTTCGATGGTCTCCTTGCAGTGTTTGCACTTGGCACGGCCAGACTTCGCGCGCTCGAGCCCATCGATGCGTGGCAGCCGGTGATGGGCGACGCCGTGCTCGGCGCGTTCCTTCAAGAGGCCAGCGTCAGGGATGCCCGCGAGTTGCTCCGGCGTGAGCGTGACGAATCGCTCGCAGCGTCGATACGCCGCGCACTTCACGTGGAACCAGTAGGTCAGCTCCGCTTCGCCCTCGGCGAACGGGTTGGCAACGCGCTCGCCGAATCGCAGGTCGTCTTTGGCGATTGTCTTGGTGCAACCGCGACACTTCGCTCGCCCGCTCGACGCGACCTCGACGACGTCCGTCATGGCGGCCTACCAGGTCCCGGTGTTTGGCATCGAGACCCAGGGCTCCTTCGGCGGGAGTGTTCCATTCTGCAAGAGCTCGATCGAGATGCCGTCAGGTGTCTTGATGAACGCCATGTGCCCGTCACGTGGCGGCCGATTGATGGTAATGCCTGCTTTCATGAGCCTGTCGCAGACCGCGTAGATGTCGTCGACGCGATAGGCGAGGTGACCGAAGTTGCGGCCGCCTGTGTAGGCTTCTGGGTCCCAGTTGTACGTGAGCTCGATGAGCGGCGCGCTCTCTGTGCTTGCGCGTTCGACGTCGCCCGGCGCAGCCAGAAAGACCAACGTGAAGCGACCTTTGTCGTTCGACTTTCGGCTTACCTCGACGAGACCGAGCTTGTTGCAGAAAAAGTCGATCGAGGCCTCGAGGTCGCTGACGCGTATCATCGTGTGCAAGTAACGCATGCCGGCGAAATGCAACGAAAAGGTGCCGATGGCAACGGTCGCGCTGCTTCTCTCCGGCGAGGTCACGTTGCTCAGAACCGAGCGAGTAGACCACCATCGAGCGCGAGAAAGTCATTGCCTCCGTCGACTGCGTAATACGTCGCCCCGGCGGTGATATCGACGCGGCTCGCCACCGCGTAGACGATGCTGAAGCCGAGAGGGAAGATGTCACTGATGGTCGTCGAATCGCGGTCACCAACGAGGTTCACCGCGAGGATCTGGGTGTCGAAGCGGAACGCCATGTCGCTGTCGAACTGGTAGCTGAGCCCCACGTTGACATTGAGGTCGATAAAGTCGTCGTCGCCGATGTGCTGCCATGTGATCGCGTTGTTGCCGGTGAAAAGCGAGAGGCTGTCGAGGAGCTTGATACGCACTGGGACTCCGAACTGGCGCGTCGGCAGAATGTTGCTGTCACCGCCGTTGTCGTCGAAGTCGAAAACGAGCAAGCCGGTGATGGCCACGTCGACGGTGCTGCTCTCGATGATCGAGTAGACGAGGCGCGGAACGAAGAGAACCTCCGAGCCCGGCTCGAGCTGCACGATGGCCTCAACGCCGAGCTCGAGGTTGCCCGTGATTCCAAACGCAAACCCGGGCCGGAGCGCAAAGATATTCGGCGCGTCGTCGAGCAAGATCCACTGGGCTCGCGCGCTCAGCTCGGCGGTGTGCGACGAGAGCGTGAGCCCCCGACCGCGCAACGCATAATCTTGCGAGCTGGTGGTGTCGAAGCCCGTGTAAGGCTCGATGACCGCGAAGGCGGAGCTGGGCAGGAGCAGAATGGCGAGCAGCGGCAGGTAGCGAAAGTTCATTCCATTCCTCAAACCGAAATGCGTTAGCGAAAAGCGACGAGCCGAACGCTCGTTGTCATCGACATCGCGCCGAGCCCCGAGCTGGGCAGCTTGCGCCCCGGAGGCTTGAATGTTGGGTCGAGTAGCATGTCCGAGGCACTCCAGCGATAGACTTCCGCGTTAAAGCGCCAGCGCGACCAAACGTAGGCCTTGGGTGCCGAAGGTAAAGCCGCCTTCACCGCCTCGACAGCGCTTCTGTCGAACGCGGGGTCTCCGGACGGCTGAGCCACGATGATCGTCGCTTCACCGTCGCCTTCGGAGCGCGACACGTCGACGATAGCGGACAGACGCCCGATTTCGTGCTCGCAGGTCTTGCACTTGTTGCGCGAGCCAGCGACAGCCGCAGATGGTGGGGCCCATCGACGATCGGCCTCGGCTTGCGCAACGACGAGCTCGGCTGGCGCTTCGCGGGGTTTCTCGGCGTGCTGTTCGGCGGCTTGATCGCTGCGCATGCGAGCGAGGGCATCATCGGCACGCTGAGCTGCGGTCAGCTCGCCGCGCTGAGGTAGGTTTGGCCCCTCGCTCGAGTCGTTTGGCTTCGAGAAGGTGCTAGCGGCGCCGCTCGCGGCCCTTGCGTCGAGAAGGTCGACGTCGCCCGTGGGCGTTCCGGTCAACCCAGCCTCGCCGCCCGTACCGCCTCCGCGGCCAGAGGCTGTTTCCCGCTGCGTGCGCATTGACGGCTCGCGCGGGGGCGCCATTTCTGGGAAGTCGAGAATACCTGCAGGCCCCCTGTCGCGGGGGCGCTCGACCTTGGGCTCCGGTGCGCGCGTTGCCACCTCGGGCTCGAGCGCCGCTGGCTGCGGCGTTAGAGGGGTGTCGATGCGTGGAGTTTGAGTGCTTGGACGCTCGCGAATCACCAGGCTGATGGGTTGGCTCTTGCGCCTGGGTGGCTCGCGGACGAACCGCGACCCGGCTATCCACAGGAGGCTGGCGTGCGCCCCGAGCGAGATGCAAAGAACGACGCCGATGCGTAGCCATCGCGGCCAGACCCTGGCCGGTTGCACGGGAAGCTCATGCGAATTCTTTTGATCCGTCATGGTGCCACGGAGTGGAGCGAGGCTGGGCGCCACACCGGAAGGACGGACCTACCGCTCACGTCCGCGGGCATTGCGCAAGCCCGCGCGCTGGGCGCAGCATTGTCGACGCAGCGCATCGCGCGGACGCTAGTGAGTCCCCTCCGGCGCGCGACGACGACGGCTGAGCTTGCAGGTCTGACGCCGTACACGATCGTCGATGAGCTGGTCGAGGTCGACTACGGTGCAGACGAGGGCCGGACGACCTCCGAGATTCGCGCCGACCATCCAGGTTGGCACTTCTTTACCCATGGGACGCACGGCGGCGAAACGCTGGCCCAGGTGGGCGAGCGTTGCGAGCGCGTGCTCGCGCTTCTCTCTAGCAATGAGACCGTGGCGCTGGTGGCGCATGGCCATCTCCTGCGCATCCTCACTGCCGTATTCCTGGGAGAAGAGCCTTCGTGGGGCCACCACCTCGGCATTGGCACCGCGAGCATTGGCGTTCTCGGGCTCGAACACGGCCGGCCCGCGATCATCCGCTGGAACGACCAAGCACATCTTCAGTTGCTGTAGCGTTTTGCCGCACACGGGGCGCGATGGCGCCACGCGCGTTCGCGTCACCGATGCATGCGCCGCGTCGGTACGTGCCGGAGAGCTTTCTCAAGGTGTGGCACGGCCTGTGCTCAGTGTCGGAGCATGCTCGCCGCCACCGGCGATTCGGGGGGAGAGCCGGTGGGCCCGGCGGGCGAATAGAATGCAGAGCTGACGCCCGCCGCGGCGCAGGCAACTTCGGGGGGAGGGGCTTGCGCCGCGGCCGGACTGCAGAAACCTTTGGTGCTTGAGGACGAATCATCCATGCAGAACGAGAAAGAAGTCGGTCGCAAGAAGAAGAACGGCCATCAGCCCGAGGCAGCCGAGATGCTCGGTATCGAGGCGGAAGAGCTTCGCGAGCGCCTCGCAACGGTCGATTCGCAATTGCGGACCATGGCGCGCGAGCGTCCGCTCGTCGTCGTCGCTTCCGCCCTGCTGGTCGGTTACGTCCTCGGACGCATCGTTTCACGGTGACGGAGAAAAAGAAGATGACCAGCGTGGACAACGGCCAGGTGATTGAAGCTGGCAATCGAATTCGCGACGACGCCAAGCAACTAGCCTCGTCTGTGGGCGCGTTCACGGACCAGGCGCGAGGCGCGCTGACGGAGCTCATGGAAACGCGCCCGTATGTCGCGATCGTCGGAGCGTTTGCCGTCGGCTATCTGCTTGCCGGCGGCCTATCGAGCCGGCTCACGCGTGTCGGCCTTGCGGTGGCTGGACGCTACATGCTCGCGAATCTTGGGAGTGAGCTGTTGGACAACGTCCGCCGCTAGAGCGCAGTGCGTAGCTCGGGTCGATGAGCCGGTCTCGGGCCGGACGGACCGGGTTGGTTCCTTTCGCTAGGCTCCGGCAGACATGGGCATGCGCCGCCTTACCGCGGCAAGGAGATGAAAATGAATCGCAAAGATTTGATGAAGCGCTTTGGTCGGGATCAGATTCTCGAGGCCATCGGCCTCGAGCGTCACAATCCCTACGCCATGGTAGGTCAAGCCATCGGGGTCTTCGGTCTCGGGATCTTGGTTGGCACGGCGCTCGGCCTCGCATTTGCGCCAAAGGCTGGCGGCGATCTGCGCAGCGACCTCGTTGGACGCTTCGACGAGCTGCGTAGCCGTTTCAGCGGCGAGAACGTCGACAAAAGCGCTTCTTGAAGCGACGGCGCCTGTGCGGCGTTTTGCGACGTCGACACACGGCGCCTGACGTGCGAAAGCAGGCGTGATGACTTCTCGCGAGCCTTTCGACGACTACGACATCGAAGAGATGGCACGCGCCGCCCGTACACTCACGAAACAGGTGGTGCGGGCGACGCGTGAACATCCGTACATCGCGCTGGGAGCTGCGCTTGGTGTCGGCTTCGTGCTTGGTGGCGGTCTTCGATCACGGACAGGCAAGGCGCTCTTGGCGGTGGCTGCGCGGCTCGCGTTGCCGCAGATCGAGGCGGCGGTCATGGGCCTCGTGTCACGTCATCAAGATGAAGGGGCGCCCTCGCCAGAACGTGAACAGACGGATATGGCACAGGAGTGATGCAGCTCGGTCCGTATGTCTTGCCGAATCCCTGGATCCTGGCGCCCATGGCCGGTGTCAGTGAGATGCCTTTCCGCGTCATTGCGCGGGAGCTTGGGGCTGGCGCTGCGCCGACCGAGCTTGTCAGCGCCAAGGGTCTCCTCTACGGCCAAACGCGCACCGCGCGTTACGTGACTCACGCCGCGAGCGAGCAGCCGTTCTGGGTGCAGATCTTTGGGGGCGATGCCGATTCGATGGCCGAAGGCGCGGCTCGGGCGGTCGAGCTCGGCGCCAAGATCATCGACATCAACATGGGCTGCCCGGTGAAGAAGGTGACCAAGAACGGTGCCGGCTCCGCGCTGCTCTGTGACCCGCAGCGCGCGGGATCCATCGTCGCCGCCATCGCCAAGCGGACAGGCGTGCCCGTAACCGTTAAGATTCGGGCCGGTTGGGACGCGGCGACTCTGAACTTCCGCGACATGGTGAAGTCAGTGGCCGATGCTGGGGCAGCGGCCATCGCAATGCACGCGCGTACGCGGGCGCAAGGGTACTCCGGTAAAGCGGACTGGTCGTTGATCGCGGCCCTCGTCGAGGCGTCGCCCATCCCCGTTATAGGCAACGGCGATGCGTACACTCCGGACCTAGCTCGCAAGATGCTCGCCGAGACGGGCTGCGCTGCCGTGATGATCGGTCGCGGCGCGCTCGGGAACCCCTGGATCTTCGAACAGCTCGTCAGGCCAGGCGCCAAGCCGCCGACAGCGGCGGAGCGCTGGTTGCTCGTGCGGCGCCATCTGAGTGACCACATCGCGTTCGTCGGTGACGAGCTGACTGCGCTTCGGCGCTTCCGTCAGCACCTGATGTGGTACGCGCATGGTCTCGCCGGCGCACGCGCGTTTCGCGAGCGCGCGACGCGCATCGATGACTTGCCGACGCTCATCACGGCCTGCGAAGAGTTCTACGGCACGGCCGCCGCATCGAACGACGACGAGACCGTCGAATTCGACACCCGCGCGGCTCTGGGGTGACGACCATGGTGAAGGATAACCGCGTCCTCGCTCTGATGGATGAGCTGGCGCCGAAGTGGGGCGAGAGAGAGCTCGCGGCGGAAAACGCTGGGGCAACCCGGCTCGAACCGACGGTCGTCGCTGAGTTGCGCGCTAGCGGTATCCTCAAGGCTCCTCTGCCAGAGGCACTCGGTGGGTGGGGATCGTCGTTGTTCGATTGTTGCACAGCGGTGCGTACGCTCGCGCGACACGCGCCTTCGACTGCTCTTGCGCTCGCCATGCCCTGGGGAAACACCGCCATCGCGCGTCTGCCCGCGAACGTCATACCGTCCGCACTGCGCCCAGCTCAGCAGAAGGGCGCCGAGTGGGTAGCCGCCGCTGTCGGCGCCGGCAAAATTCTCGCGGTTGCCAACGCCGAACCAGGCTCGCATGGCGACCTCCAGCAAACGAAGACCACCGCCAAGCAAGATAAGGAAGGTCGTATCTTCTTGAGCGGACGCAAAGCGTTCGCGACGTTTGGCCCGGATGCCGACTACTTCTTGTGCGCGGCCCGCAGCGGCGACGTCGTCGACGGATTCTTCGTGGCGCGTCAAGCGCATGGACTGACACTCGACAGCGCCTGGGATGCCTGGGGTATGCGCTCGACGGCGAGCGTCGGGCTCACCCTCGAGAACGCCGAGGCCGCGAGCTACTACGGTCACCCCGGCGCCCTTTCGGGAGTCAACGCTCGCCACTGGTCGACCGTTCTTTTCGCGGCCATCTTCGTAGGTGTCGGCGACGGCGCCGTCACCTTGGGGGCTTCTTCGGTCGGCAAGGAAGCCATTTGGGCCCGTGGCAAGCTCGCCGAGCATGCCCTCGAGCTCGAAGCCGCGTGGGGCTTCGTCGAGGCCGTCGCTATGACGGACGCCTGGCCCTTCCCCGCGCGGAGCATGGAGCGCGCGAAGTGTGCGAAGACGTTTGCAGCACGCTCCGCTCTCGCGGCAGCCGCGAGCGGTCTCGTGGTGGGCGGCAGTCGCGCTTACGCGGCCTCGGGCCGCGCCGGCAAGCTCGTTGCCGACGCCATGGCTGGTAGCCTCGTCCGTCCGCCCGTTAGCCACTTCATGGATGAGCTCGCGAGCTCCGTTGGGCGCTGACCTAAAGGCACCCGGGTGAGTTGGCGCCGCCGTGGCGAAGTCGCGGGGCGGCGCCGGCACCTTTAGGACTTGCGGGCTTCTTCTGCTCCGCGCATCGAGCGATACTGCGTGTAGCTGATCGACGGATCCTGGACCGCCGCGACGAGGGACGCGTTCTTCCCAATACTCTCGAGGAGGCTTTGGCGCTCGGCCGAGCCCTCGGGTGTGCGTCCATATTGCTGACGTAGCGCCTCGAGCTCTGATGCCGAAATGTCGTTGCCTTGGCCTGCGTCGAAGACGGCCTGGCGCGCGGTGAGCTCTTGCGAGCGCAGCTGCAGGTAGCCGGTGTAGTCCATATTCGGGTCACGCAGCGCCGCCGCCAGGGACTCGTTGTCGCCAGCGAGGCCCTCGAGGAAGCTTTCTTGCTGGTTTCCGATCCCGAGGATGCCGTCGCTCGTGCGAGCGAATGCCTCACGCAGGGCGGCTAGCTCTTGACTCGTGATCTTGTCGCCTCGCAGTGACCCGCCCTCGTAGCCGCGGACCTCCTGGTAAACTTGGTCGACGGTGCCGCTGCCTATGACTGGATTACCCAAGAATCACCTCTCATTTGCTGCGTGGGCGCAGCGTAGCCCCGGACGACTTGCTCGCGCGTGGCAAACCCGCCGTTCGATTGTGTGCCTCTAACGACTTCAACTGATTGGCTGCGGCGCGTTTGGCGCCTGCTTGGCGCTTCTGTCGCACCCCGTCCGCATGGACGTGCCCGTCGAGAGCCGAGCACAAGGGCGCGAAAAGCAGCTCGCGCAGCTGCTTGGCGGTTGCTGGCGAGCTCATCGGCCCCTCGAGTGTTGCGATGAGGACCGTAAGGTCGCGCAGCCAGTCCAGTAGCCCGTCGGGTCGCAGGCCTAGGCCGCTGTCGCGGAAGCGGACCACGTCCTTGTCGGCAATAGCGAACGTTTTCCCCTGCCTCTTCAAGCAGCCGACCAGCTGCGTTGTGAGGGGGTGCTTGCCGACGTTGGCTGCGCTCGGTCGCGGACCCATGACGTCGATTTGACGGGGGCGCGTCATACTTGTCAACGCAAACCAGCGCCCACCAAACGACCACCGGGCATACAAAAAGTCCTGCTGGAACAGTTAGATGCGCCATCGCGGCGCAGTCACAATTGACCTCACCCAGCTGTCGTCGAGCGTAACGAGCCGTCGGGAGGCCTGTCTGCTTTTGCGTGCGCGACGCAACGGGTGCGCCTCCGACGGAAGGCATGCGTTGACCGACGTCAGGCGCAAAAAGGGGCTAGGGGCGGCGTCGCCAGAACGTTCCTAGAACCGCGTACGGCGCGCGGGATCGAGGCATGAGCAAAAAAAAGCGCTCCCCCCAGAAAAAGTCGTTGACGGTGTGAAAGCCAACCTCTATACCCGCGCACCTCGTTGCGACGGGCTCCCTGGTTGGGGTCACGAAGCAAAGCTCTTTGAGTTCGAAAACGTGTGTTGTTGCAAGCGGATTCGGGCTTCCCGCAGGGAACCGATCGCGGGCCTGTAGCTCAGTTGGTTAGAGCACACGCTTGATAAGCGTGGGGTCGAAAGTTCAAATCTTTCCAGGCCCATTCAGTCCTGCATCCGCGCCGCGCAGTCTTCGTTGCCCGCCACTTCAGGCGCAACTTCGTTAGACCCGCCCGGCCAACCTCGCAAAAACCTGCGCCGAAACAAAAACGACGGCAGCAAAAAAAGAGGTTGACAGCACGTGAGCATCGCAGCTAGAAGGCGCGGCTCACGAAAACGACGAACGCAACCCAATGTTCGTCGGTGATGTCGATGTGAACCACCTCGAAGCCGTCAAGGCAACGAGACGGGGCCGTAGCTCAGCTGGGAGAGCGCGGGCTTTGCAAGCCTGAGGCCGTGGGTTCGATCCCCATCGGCTCCACCATCGACCCTCTGGGTCGAGGCGGAGTGGGGATACGCGACATCAGTACACGTGAAACAGATCGATACAGATCCGGCCATGCTCTTCATGGGTGTGTGCTCGGATGGTTTCGAAGTGCTCTTTGAAAACTGAATAGTAAGAAACGATATCGAATCAAACGCGAGTGTGTTTGGTCCGCGTCAGCGGATTAGACGACACGTAAAGAACAATACTCTTTAGAAGCGAACGATTCTCACTGTTTATCGTCACTGCACTCTCTGCGTCGTGAGACGCGGTAGTAGTCAAACATCGAGCCGCAGCGGCGAGATGGGCAGATGACGAAGTCTGGAAGTTGATGCTGTCGTGAGACACATCAGCATTCATTAGTTCGAAAGAACCAAGCTACGTTTTGAAATCTAGCTTCGAGCTGCGTCGATTATTCGAAGCGGTCGCTCGCAAGAGCGGTCGCCAGAAAAACAGACACGCTGAAGCTAGTAAGGGCGTACGGTGAATGCCTTGGCGCTAGTGAGCGATGAAGGACGTGGAAGGCTGCGAAAAGCCTCGGGGAGCTGCCTAGCAAGCTTTGATCCGAGGGTGTCCGAATGGGGTAACCCAGTATGGTGAAAGCCATACTAGTTGTTAGTGAATTCATAGCTACCAACTGCCGACCCGGTGAAGTGAAACATCTCAGTAACCGGAGGAAAAGAAATCAAGTCAGAGATTCCCCTAGTAGTGGCGAGCGAAAGGGGAGTAGCCCAAACCATAGGTACATGTACCCCTGGGGTTGTGGGGCGGCGATATGAGACCAAAGTAGATAGGTGAACGACCTGGAAAGGTCGAGCATAGAGGGTGATACTCCTGTAACCGAAATCTACAATGGCTCTAGCCTGTCCCCGAGTACCACAGAGCACGAGAAACTCGGTGGGAAGCCGGGAGGACCATCTCCCAAGGCTAAATATCAACTAGCGACCGATAGCGCATAGTACCGTGAGGGAAAGGTGAAAAGAACCCCGGTGAGGGGAGTGAAAGAGAACCTGAACCCGTACGTCTACAATCAGTGGAAGGGCTATGTCTCGAAAGAGAAATGCCCGACCGCGTACCTTTTGCATCATGGGTTGGCGAGTCAGTTTACGCGGCAAGGTTAAGCCGTTACAGGTGTAGCCGAAGCGAAAGCGAGTCTTAAACGGGCGTTTAAGTCGCGTGAATTGGACCCGAAGCCGGTCGATCTAGGCATGGCCAGGATGAAGCGAGGGTAAAACCTCGTGGAGGTCCGAACCGCTGGAAGTTGAAAATTCCTCGGATGAGCTGTGCCTAGGGGTGAAAGGCCAATCAAGGCCGGTGATAGCTGGTTCTCCCCGAAAGATATTTAGGTATCGCCTTGAGGCATTCAGTGTCGGAGGTAGAGCACTAATTGGGCTAGGGCACTCACCAGTGTACCAAACCCTATTAAACTCCGAATGCCGACAACTGTTATCTCAGGAGACAGACGGCGGGTGATAAGGTCCGTCGTCAAGAGGGAAAGAGCCCAGACCAACAGCTAAGGTCCCAAAATTCTAGTTAAGTGGAGAAGGATGTGGGGGCGCTTAGACAACCAGGAGGTTGGCTTAGAAGCAGCAATCCTTTAAAGAAAGCGTAACAGCTCACTGGTCAAGCGAACCTGCGCCGAAAATGTAACGGGGCTAAAACTAGATACCGAAGCTTTGGATTCCTAATAGGAGTGGTAGGGGAGCTCTGTAACGACTGTGAAGGTCTACCGGTAAGGAGGGCTGGAGTTGTTACAGGTGATTATGCCAACACGAGTAGCGATTAAACAAGTGAGAAACTTGTTCGCCGAAAGCCCAAGGGTTCCTGGGGCAGGTTAATCCACCCAGGGTCAGTCGGGTCCTAAGACGAGGCAGAAATGCGTAGTCGATGGAAATCAGGTTAATATTCCTGAACCGTCTTATGTTCGTTGAAGCAAGGGAGGACGGAGAAGGTTAGCTCAGCCAGGTTCTGGAAGTCCTGGTCGAAGCCGGTAGGCTGATCTCATTGGATAAAAACGTGAGGTCAAAGCCGAGAGGTGATGCGGTGCCAAATCTTCGGATGCGGCATTAGTGAGTGACACCACGCTCCCGAGAAAAGTCTCGTGCGGAGAACATAGGACGCCCGTACCGGAAACCGACACAGGTGGGCGGGAAGAGTATTCCAAGGCGCTTGGGAGAATCGAGGTTAAGGAACTCTGCATATTGACACCGTAACTTCGGGATAAGGTGTGCCTGTTAGTGTGAGTGGATTTACTCCACAGAGCATTGATGGGTCGCAGTGAAATGAGGGTAGCGACTGTTTACCAAAAACACAGGTCTCTGCTAACGCGAAAGCGGAAGTATAGGGGCTGACTCCTGCCCGGTGCCGGAAGGTTAAGGCGAGTCGTCAGACGCAAGTCGAAGCGATGAACCGAAGCCCCGGTGAACGGCGGCCGTAACTATAACGGTCCTAAGGTAGCGAAATTCCTTGGCGGGTAAGTTCCGTCCTGCACGAATGGAGTAACGACTTCCCTACTGTCTCGACCTCGATCCCAGCGAAACTGAAATTGTGGCGCAGATGCCATGTACCCGCAGCAAGACGGAAAGACCCCGTGAACCTTTACTGTAGCTTGGCAGTGACATTCGAGAATGCTTGTGTAGGATAGGTGGGAGGCTTTGAGACCGGGGCGCTAGCTTCGGTGGAGCCAACGTTGAAATACCACCCTGGCTTTCTTGGATGTCTAACCTGAGTCCATCATCTGGACTGGGGACACTGTCTGGTGGGCAGTTTGACTGGGGCGGTCGCCTCCCAAACAGTAACGGAGGCGCACGAAGGTCCCCTCAGCCTGATTGGAAACCAGGCGTCGAGTGTAATGGCACAAGGGGGCTTAACTGCGAGACCGACGGGTCGAGCAGGTGCGAAAGCAGGTCATAGTGATCCGGTGGTTCCATATGGAAGGGCCATCGCTCAACGGATAAAAGGTACTCCGGGGATAACAGGCTTATCTCCCCCAAGAGTTCACATCGACGGGGAGGTTTGGCACCTCGATGTCGGCTCGTCACATCCTGGGGCTGAAGTCGGTCCCAAGGGTTCGGCTGTTCGCCGATTAAAGTGGCACGCGAGCTGGGTTCAAAACGTCGTGAGACAGTTTGGTCCCTATCTGTTGTGGGCGTAGGAGACTTGAAGAGAGCTTTCCTTAGTACGAGAGGACCGGGAAGGACGTAGCGCTGGTGTACCGGTTGTTCACCAAGAGCATCGCCGGGTAGCTAACTACGGAACGGATAACCGCTGAAAGCATCTAAGCGGGAAGCCTCCTCTAAGACTAGGTCTCCCTGGGGCTTGCCCCCTAAAGGTCCGTCCTAGACCAGGACGTCGATAGGCCAGATGTGGAAGTACAGCAATGTACGGAGCTAACTGGTACTAATTGACCGTGAGGCTTTAGCACTGTTTTTCTAGTGGTTCGAAGCTAGATTTCAGCGCGTAGCACGCAGAGTGCGGTCTCGAAATAGACCGCACAAAACATCGCCGAGTGCGATGATTCAGAGAGAAGCGTAAGCTTCTAGAGAGTTGTTCACACGCTCTCGCCAAGATTCGACAAGTTCTTACTATTCAGTGTTTTAAGTTTCCGGTGGCAATGTCGGTGGGGTTCCACCCGATCCCATCTCGAACTCGGAAGTTAAGCCCACCTGAGCCAATGGTACTGCACGGGTAACCGTGTGGGAGAGTAGGTCGCTGCCGGAATAATTTTAGAAGGCCCCGTGCCACAGCAATGTGTCGCGGGGCCTTCGTGTTTTTGCGTCGTGCCGCGGGACCGCGGGGCTCGCGACCCCGCAGGCGTTTGGGAACGACTCTCGGGCTCAAGCACATGCAACGCTTCGCTGCCATTGTCCTGCTTGCCGCCTGCTCGACACCAACCGCCGACGGGCCGAGTCAGGTGATCATCGTCGAAGGTGACGGCGCATCGCGGGGCAGCGTCAGCCTCCACGAGATGGTCGGGGGCGATTGGCAGCTCGTTCTTGGCCCGTTCGCTGCGGTCGTTGGCCGCAACGGGATTGCGCGTCCAGGAAGCAAACGCGAGGGAGACGGGAAGACGCCGAGCGGCACGTTTGGGCTGGGCACTGCCTTCGGCGAGGCCGCAGGCAGCCCAACGCGTTTGCCCTACCGGCAGGTGACCGCCGCCGACGTCTGGGTCGATGACGCCGAGTCGCCTGACTACAACCGTTGGATGAAGCGCGGGATGACGAACGCTCAGTCGTTCGAGGTCATGCAGCGAAGCGACGGCCAATACGCCTTGGGTCTCGTCGTCGCGTACAACACGTCGCCCGTCACACCGGGCCATGGCAGTGCGATCTTCTTGCACGTCTGGGCCGGGCCCGACAGCCCAACCTCGGGATGTATCGCGCTCGACCGCGCCGCCCTGGAGCAGCTCCTCAGCCGGCTCGACCCAGCAAAGAGCCCGAGCATCGTAATTCGACCACCGACGGTCATGCCCTGAAGCGGGGGCTAGACGACGTGTTAGTTGATGAGGACGCGACGATAGCGCAATGGGACTGCGAGCTGCGGTGACACCAGCGTGAGATTTCCAGAGACGAGCTCCCAGTAGAATACCTGAGGCTCGCGATTGGTGAGCTGGACCACCAGCTGATTGCCGTCGATGCGGTACGCGCCGCTGAAGGCGCCGAAGAACACACGACCGTCTGCGTAGAAGGTGACGCGTGAGGCGGCGTCGGTTTGCGAGGCCCACGAGCCGACCAGAACGTAGTTCGGCAAGCCGATCCCTTGGTCTTGCTGCTGCGGGCGCGGGAAATCAAAGCTGTTCACCAGCTGAGAGAACTCGGGAACGAAGCTTTCGAAAGCCTGCGAGACGGTCTCCACGTGGACCAGATACGCGACCCCATTGGACGCGGTGACGCGCTCGTCCGCCATCTTCTGGAGCTTGCCTGCGGGGTCGATGTTGGCGACGAATCGTCGCCTAAAGGCCGTTGCCCCGGCGAGCTTGTCGTTGCCTTGGGCGACCAGCCTGTAGCCGGGTTGACCCTGCGTCGAGCTAACCAGGGCCTTCACGTAGCCGTCGAGCGACGTCTGCCCCAAACGCGTGACCCGCACCGAGCAGATCGCGAGCACGCCGTCGCGGTTACGCGTGAAGGTCACGCCGCCTGGGTCGGCAGCCGACGCAGACCAACCGTTTGGCAGATCGATGACGAAGCGCTGCTCGCCGTCCTGGTAGGGGAGCGACAGCAGCACGGACAAGAGCGCGGAGAGCATGCCGAAAGTCTAAACCAAGCGACGTAGCAACGCTGCATGGATACGCCGCTCGAATGTGCTTCTACGCTAGCTTACGATGAGCGAATCGCGTCTCACCCGTGACCGAACGGGCATTTACCTTTGGGGCGCTCGGTCGCCGCAGCGGCGCCAGCAGCGGCCGTCGGTGGCAACGGCGAGAGGCGGGGCAGGTCGGCGTTGCCCGTGAAGTAGCCAACCGAGACCTGCGCCCCGTAGCACACCAGAGTCTTGGCGGTGCTCCAGCCAATGCGGCCTAGGTCCTTCGAGTAGCTGGGGTCGTGGAAGCGTGGCCCGAGGTTGCCGTTGCGGAAGAACGACTCCAGCTGAGCGGTCGTCATCTTTCCGCTTCCGACGGTGACTTGTCGGAGTGCCGAATACTCGGCGGCCGTGAAGAGGATGGGCTTCAAGCCCGTCTTTTGTTCCGCGGCGAGAGCTCGAATCATGCGCGCGATCTCGGGTGCCCCAAGCTCGCCATTCTTTGCGACCTGCATGAGCTCCTCAAAGCGCGTGGCGTTGAAGCCGTTCCGGAAAATGCCTGTCGTGAGTGCGTCGAAGAACGGCGTCTTGCGAAGATCCGCCGCGTCGAAATGGGTGCCGTCCTTGCCGTTCGCGCGAGCGGCCTGCAAAAGCGCGTCGTTCAGGAGGCGGAGCAGCCGGGGTGAGAACCCGCGTTTCGCGAGCGCATCGATGAGTGACTGCCGCTCGATCCCTGCCTCGGTGACCTTCACTTCGGGGAAGGCTTTCGCAATAGCCGCGATCACAGGGCAGGGGATTGCCGCGATGATTTCTTCGCGGGTGGGGACGGACGAAACGATAGCCATACTGGTCATGTGTTTTCCTTGTCGCCGGTATCGGCGACCCCACCCAGTTCGGTGCGTGCTGTGACGGCGATACCGAGGGTGAGGACGATCACACAGACATTTCCGGGTCTTATGGCGACGTTTCAGTTCCGCACAAAACCGTCGATGGCAGCGTCGATGGCGAGCGTCGTCCTACCCGTCGGCGAGCCCGAGGCCGAGACCAGAGCGCAGCGGCTGGCGACCTTGCTCGCATTACCGGAGTCGCGCCCAGACCACCCCGCCTACCGGACGAGGGCGCAGGCGATCGTGCCGGCCGTGGTTAGCGAGATCACCGTCGATCGCCAGCAGCTGCCCGCTATGCCCATGTACGCGCTCGCCATCCTCGACCTGTCGCGGCGCATCCAGATGGTCGAAGCGGCCGAGGTGGTTGCAACGATCGCCCGCGATCCTGACACCGCTGCGCACGTGCTAAAGGTCGCAAACTCACCCTTTTATCGCGGCGTTTCGCAGCTCACGAGCCTCCGCGATGCGGTGATCCGGCTCGGACGACGCGAGGTCGGTGAAGTCGCGGCGGTCGCTGCGTCGCGGTTCATGTTCAACCTCTACACGCGTCGCCTTCGCTCGGTGTTGCCGCGTAGCTGGTACGACGAGCACGCCCACGCGGTCACGATCGCGCTCGCCGCGAGCGCGCTCTCGCGAATCCTCGGTGTGGTGGACGCCGATCACGCCTTCTCGTGCGGCTTGTTCCTCGACATCGGCCGTACATTCACCCTCCGCTCGGTGTGTGCGCTCGTCATCGAGAAGAAGCTGCCAGCCGACATCGAGCAAAATGTCGTCGAGCATATCCTTGACGAGCTGCACGTGACGACCGGCGAGGCCGCTCTGAGATTCTGGAATGTGCCACCCAGTATTCTCGAAGTTTGCCGCGACCATCACCTGGACGAACCCAACCACGCATCGCGCGAGGTGCACCACCTGATGCGACTCACTGCGGCGCTATCGATGCTCAAGGCCGGGACGCCGCTGCGTGAGCGCTACCTTGGCGAGGTCGACTACAGCGCCCGGGCACTCGGACTCGATGACCCCCATATGGAAGTCGTCGCCCGCATCATCGCGAGCATGCGCAAAAAGGCCCGCGCCTTGCTCGGGGATCGGCCGGAATCAACGGAGGTGCTGAGCGGCCTTTGACGCGCGCCTTTCTGGAACAACGGAGGGGACGCGGCTACCCTTTGTCCCATGAGACGCATCTTCGTTGCCGCCGCTTGTCTCGCGTTCGTAGCGTGTGAAGAGAACACCGATTTCCAGCCGCCGGTCGGTGACGCCCCTGTGGCAACGCCCGTTGGTGACGCCGCAGCGGCTGACACAGCTGGCGCTGCTTCGGCTGGCGATGCCGCAGCTCCTGCGACCCCCGGCGGTGACGGCGACCAGGCCGCCGCGCCGACGTCACCCTCCGAGGAGAAGTCTCCGCGTCGTTTCCTCGAGGTCAAGGGCACGGTCACCATCGATGACAAACCCGCAGCGCTCGACATGGCGATTCCCGAGAAGGCGGTCATCGTCACGGGAGATGACGGGCATGCCGTCATTGCCGTGGTTGCCGGCTCCCTCATCGAAGTGCGCGCCAAGAGCCGCGTTGAGCTTGGCAGCTCCGAGCGCAAGACCCACTCACTCAAGCTGCTCGCCGGCGCGTTGTGGAGCTTCCTACCGGCGGGTACGAGCTACGAGGTCCAGACCGAAAACGCGGTCGCGGGCGTACGTGGCACCATTTTCTTCGTCGAGAAGGCCGCCAAGAGCACCTACGTCTGCGACTGCAACGGCGAGGTGGAGCTACTCACCGGTAAGGTCAAGAAGCCAGTCCTCTTCAAGTCGAATCATCAGCACAACTCGGTGCGCGTCTTCCCGAAGCAGTCCGTCAAAGCGAAGCGCGAGAACCACACGGACGCCGAGATGACCGCCCTCGTGAAGCTCGTTCCCGAGGCGGCGCAGCTTTAGCTAGAACACATCTCACAACATGAGATGTGTTCTGTCTGCCCGGAGGCAGACGAACTAGCGAAGCGAAATAACCAGGCCCGTAAGGGCCGAGAGCGTGTCTCATAACCCGCAACACGCCTCGAACCATCTCAGCGCGGGTTATGAGATACGCTCTAGTGCGGCGCCTGGGCGCCCGTCGCTAGCACCTGCTCGATCGAGCGCGCCGTGAGTGGATGGTAGCTCGGTTTCGCAGCGGCGAAGACTCGCTCGGCAATAGGGCGACCCCAATCGCTCGCAACCAGATCCTTGTAGACTGGAATGATGTAGCGGCGGCGACCCTGGGTGGAGAGATGCTCCTCCATGGAGGCGACGGCGCCGTCGTAGTGATTCTTAGCGGCGATGCGCAGCCACTCGAAGCGAATCGCTCGGTTGTTCGTCTGTGAAAAGGCGAACGTCTTGTCGAGCGCCGTGAGCTGATCGGCGCTGCGCGGCTGCGGCATGTTCTTCAAGAAGTGCAGCCATTGCGCAGTGATCCAGCCGTTGGTGGCAAGCGAGGGCGGCTCTACGCCGGTCTTGAGCTTGTCGAGCTCGGTGTCGACATTGGCGAGCAGCTTCGAGGTCGGCGGCACCGCGTTATTCGGCAGGCCTGGCTCGAACACCCATGTATCGACTTGTGCGGCCTGCACCGCGCCGGCGTCGCCATTGAAGAGGTCTTGCTTCACCAAGCGGACGAACTCTTCGCTGGTGATGCTTTGGAAGGCATGCGTGTTGAAGTAGTTCTTCAAAAAGGCGTCGAAGCGCATGCGTCCGACCGTCCGCTCGAGCATACTAAAGAAGCTGGCCCCCTTGGTGTACGGAACGGCGTTGACGCCGTCATCGGGGTCCTCGTTGGCCTTCATGTCGAGGCACAGCTTGGTGTGGTCGGGTTTGTCTTTGGACTCGGCGAGCTCGGCGGCGAGCTCCTGCCACTCGAGCACTTGGTTGAGGGCCATGCGGTCCTGCCCATAAAGCGTCTCGAGGATGCGATTCTCGAAGTATTGCGTGGCGCCCTCGTTCAGCCAGAAGTCGTTCCAGGTGGCATTGGTGACGAGGTTGCCGGACCAGGAATGCGCCAATTCGTGTGCGATGAGCGACACCATCGAGCGATCGCCGACGATCGACGTCGGCGAAACGAAAGTAAGCCGCGGGTTTTCCATGCCGCCGAATGGGAAGGAAGGCGGCAAAACCAGGATGTCGTAGCGACCCCAGCGGTACGGTCCATAGAGGCTCTCGGCGGCTTCCACCATGTTCTCGGTGTCGCCGTATTCATGCGCGGCCGCCTCGACAATCGAAGGCTCTGCATAAACGCCGGTCCGGTCTCCAATCTTGCGGAACGCGAGGTCGCCGACCGCTAAAGCGATCAGGTAGGGCGGAATCCTCTCCGGCATGTTGAACTTGAACGTGCGCATGATGCCGTCGACTTCGCCGTCCTCTTCTCCGACGTGTGCGGCGCTCATGACTGCGCGCAGATCGCTCGGAACATGGATGGTTGCGTCGTAAGTGACGCGCACTCCCGGCGAGTCTTGCAGTGGGATCCAGGTCCGCGTGAGGATGGCCTGGCCCTGCGTGAAGAGAAACGGCTTCTGCTTGCCCGCGGTTTGCGAGGGCGCGAGAAACTGCAAGGCGGTGGCGTCCGGCGCCGTGACGTATGCGATGACGATTTGGTCACCGACCTCGGGTAGAGCCACTGACAAGGCCGCGCCGATGAGACCGTCGGACGCGCCGACTTCGAAGGTGAGCGGCTTACCGGCCCCGTCCACGATGCGCGCGATGAGGAGCCCCTTGATGTCGAGGACGATTTGTTTGGCCGAGGGCTGGCGGTCGATGGTGAGCGTAGCCTCACCGTGCATGGTGCGGTGCTCGAAGTCCGTCGTCAGATCGAGGCTCACATGACGCACGACGGCCTCGGCGGGTCGGGCGTGCGAGTGGACGTCAAGCTTTGCCGGCGCTGTCGGGGGACCTCGCAGCGTTCCGGTGGTCGACGTGACGTGAGAACAAGCAGCGAAGGAAAATGCGGCTACCGCGAATAGGATATGGCGCATGGGGGCATCGGCTTAGCGCGTTGCCAGCGGCTTGAGAAGAGGCCGCGCGTTGCCAGCATGCCGGCAATCACGAGCCCAGTGCCGATCCACTGCATGGGGCCGAGTGGCTCGTCGAGGACGAGCGCGGCGACGCCGATGACGAGGGGGCGTTGCAACAGCGTGAAGATCGACACGCGGGTAGCTCCGACCAGCTGCATCGCCTTGAGGAAGGCCACGTTGGCGAGCGCGGCGAAGATGCCAGTCCACACGCTTGCCAGCACAGCCGCAGTGGGGAAGGCGCGCACGAACGGTCCGAAAATGACGATGGCGCAGACGCCCTGAACGGTCATGACCCACGACGAGACCACCGCCGGAGCGACCCGCTTCATCAATGTGTCGAGGTGCAGGCGATAGACGCATGACGAGATGACGGCGGCGACCGATGCCGCGATGCCGAACCTGTCGAGGCTTTCGTCGCCCGGCAGCTCGAGGGTCATGAGAACGCCGCTTACGCACGCGGCCACGCCCAACCAGAAGAGCAGACCCGTGCGCTCTTGACCGCGTATGTGGTTTACCGCGGCGACGAGGGCTGGCGTGGTCGTGACGGCGACCACGACGATGCTGGTGGGAACGCGCGTGAGCGCAAAGAGCGTCAGGCCCGAGGTTGTCGCGAGCAACAACCCCCCGAGGACGACACCACGACGATCGCGCGCGCTCGCCGGTAGACGCGTATCGACGCCGGTACGAAAGCGGGTAATCGGCCACACCGCCAGCGCGGCGACGAGGCAGCGGCCAACGAACAGCGACTCGAGAGCGACGCCGTTGGTGTAGCCTAGCTTTGCGACGAGTGGCTCGAACGAAGCCGCGAGGAGCGCGAGCAGGAGCCAGACCGTTGTCACGACACCAACTCGTAGCGCTGCCCCTCACGCGCGCGCGGTGCGGGCGGGTGCAACTGCTCTCGGATCTCCGAGGCCGAGAGCGCATCCCAGCCGAGGCTCGTGAGGGTCCTCGCGCTCGCGAATGCCTCCGTGCCGAGGAGGACCCGTGCAAGGGCGACCACCGAGTCGAGCACTGGGACCTCGAGCATCGCCTTTCTGGCGAGCTGATGCGCAGGCAGCAGCGTGCAGCTAACGTCTTCACGCAGGTAACGGTGGTCGAGCTCGGTTGGCGAGACGCTGGTCTGATAGTTCGGGACAGTGCGCATCGCGTTCAACAGGGTACCGCTCGCGTCGCAGCCGTAGTAGCGGTCGAGAAGGTTGCGCGCGGAGATGAGTGAGCTCCCGTACGCCGCCGCGATGGCTTGGAACTCGGCCTCGAGCGCCTCGACGAGGGCAGCGGTCCGCGGGGTGAACCCGTCTACGTAGAAAAGAAAAGACTCTCCGCGATCGACGCGGCTCGCGTTCACGATGACGGTGAGGGGGTGAACCAAGGCGCCGAAGTCGGTCAGGCCGCGTTGGACGAGGTTCGTAGCGCGCTCGACTTGGGGGAAGAAGCGCTGCACGAGCTCGACGCCGCGCTGCATATCTTCCGGGCGTGGCGTCGCCGCGAGGTTCCATTTCTTGATGCCGCGAACGTGAACGGACCCGTCGCGCTGCAGACGCGCGGCGAACAGGGCGTCTGTCTCGGCGATGAGGCCAGGCTCTGCGCCGCCGTATTCGTCGAAGGCGCGTGCCAGCTCGAGAGAGCCAAACAGCTTGCTCGAGAAGACGATGACCTCGTGCGCGGCGGTGAGATAGGGCGCGAGCTGCCGGGCCACATCACGGTAAGCGGTTGCGACGGTGCACACGAAGATGGTCGGGCACGCCGCGGCGAGCTCCTCGATGGAGCCGGTGACCATGGGGATGGCGAAGAGCCCGTCGATCGCGCCTGTGGCTCGCAGCAACTTCGCCTTCGCGAGCGTCGCGACCTTGTGTGGCGAGCGAACGAACATGTGCGGCGCGTAACCACGCTGGGCGAGATAGGCGGCCAGAGCATGGGCGCTGTTGCCACCGCCGATGATGCCGACGGGACCTTCGTTCGAGCGTGGGAAACGTACGGTTCGCAAACGAAACATCGCTCCCTCTGCAATTGAGAATGACTCGCAATCTCACTGCAGGCGCGGGAATGCAAGCAGAAAAGCCGCTCGCCCCTTGATGGTTCTCGGTCCCGCGCGGGCAAACGGCCTGTCAAGTTAGCCGGTTTTGGGGGGGGCGGAAGGGTCACCTTCCACGGGAGGCTCGGTTGGGCGGCCGCTATGACCTCGGAATACTAGCGACACTCGAGGAGCAGCGCTTGGTAGGTGCGCTGAAGCCAGTTCTTGAAGTTGAAACGCTTGACCCACGTAGGGAAGCTCTGGTGGACGACGCTGCAGCGCGCAGCGAGTCCCTCGGCTTCCGGCGGTAGCCAGTTGCTCGACATGTAGACGAGGAAGGGCGCCCGACCCTCCGCGAACGCGCGTTCTACGGCTGCGTAGTCATCGATATAGTGCAGGCGCACCCGCGGCGATGTGTAGAAGCCAAAGGAGAGCTCGCGGTAGGCAAATGGACTCGCGTCGGCCACGTAGAGGTCGCGCTCCTGGGGGGTATGGTCCCAGATCGACTCGAGGACCAGCACCTCGCCGCGGACTGGCTTCACGCAGTTCATCACGAGGTAGGCAAGGTTCGGCAGCACGCCGAGGACCACGAGCACGCGGCCCCATCGCGGTAGCGTAGCAAGCGGCAGCGTAAAGCGCTGGAAGGTGACCACGAGTAGTGCCGTCGCGAGCGGGACCATGGGGAAGAGGAAGCGTAGCTCCTTGTGTGCAATGACCACATGACCCACGAAGAAGGGCACCGTTGCCCACGTGAGCAGGTGCCTTCTGCCGCGCAGCCAAGCCCAAGGGAGCAGCACGAGCGCTAGGAGACCAACGGGGGGAGGTGTCTCGCTGACGACCTTTCGGAAGTACCACCACCAAGGTTGCACCCCGAAGCTCGAGGCCTTCGACTCGACGATGTTGACGCGAAAATACGCGAGCGGGGTGAGCGTCCAGTCGCCATAACCCCAGTGGTCGACGATCCGTCCTAGGCCGAAAACGACCGTCATGCCCGCCGTAGCGGACACAAGCAACAGCCACTGGCGGCGATAAATGACCCAGAACACGACCCCGGCGATCATCAAGCCGACTTGGAACCTCGCCTCGAACGCGATGCCTGCGCAGGCTCCGGTTAGAACGCCCAGCCAGATGCGGCGCTGCCTCGATGCGTTCTCGTCGATACACGCGCAGAGCGCCGCGACGGCAAAACATATGAAGCTCGTCGAGAGGTTCTCGGACGAGGTGCGGGCATGCAGATAGGGAACACACCAGGCGAGGCCGAGGGCGGCCACCAGCCATGTTCGTCCCGACTCTGAAGTCATCCACCGCGAGGCCGCTCGCGCGAGCACGACGATGGAGGCGAAGCCGATCGCGGAGGACACGAGCCGCAGGATGAGAGTCTGCAAGAAGGGGTTGGCGAGTCCCGCTGCCGAGAGCCCATCAATGATCAGCGCGTAGAACGCGGGCTGGAGCCAAGGACGGATCCGCGCCCCGTATTCCCACGCGAGCTCGTCGCCGCTCGTGCCGAGCAGCTTGTGTCGCGCGAACTCGATGATCTGAAAGTACTCATCCGGATGGTGATAGCCCTTGCTCAAGACCGCCGCGACGAGGTGCAGCCCGGCGATGAGCCACCACAGTCGCCGACGCAGGCGCTGATCGTCGCTCATCCGAGCACCTTGGTGAGGCCAAGCACCCAGCCGCCGTTCTTGAACGCCGAGCGTATGAGCGACTCGACGACGATGTCGCAAGAAAGTGCCAGCAGGAACAGCGCGAGCAGACGGCCTCGATTGTTGCGCAACATGTCGCCTGCAACGGGTATGGCGGCAATGGCCCATAGAGGACCGAACTGTGCGAACCAGCGCATGCCCATGGCCGCGCCGCCGTAGTTGTTGGTCGTCGAGATGATGTACGCGATAACCGTGAGCGACGCGCCTCCAATGGCCAGCATTTCACCAGCCATTAGTCCGCGATTGCGAACTTCGCGAATCATACCGACAAGCGCCAAGATACCGATTGGGGTCAGCGAGAAGAGGCCTCGGAGGCCGAACAAGGCCTGGAAACCGTAGACTAGCTTTGGCTCGTTGAGGGCGTCGAGGCTCTTGGGGGAGTTCCAGTAACTACCGGCGTAGTCGTAGAGCTCCTTCTGGGCGTAGAAGGGCAGAGGTTTGCCGCTGATCACGTAGTACGTCGCGAGCGTCGGGACGATTGGCAGCAAGGCGCCGCAGAGCGCCCAGCCGATCATCCGACGGTCGCGGTATGCCACGAGCGCCATGAACGCCGCAGCGAACGCGCCAGCGGTGAGCTCGAAGGTGAACGCGAGACCGCAAAGGCAGCCGATGGTGAAGGCGATGCCGCGGCGCATCCTTTCGCGTGCCCGCACCACGAGTACGAGCACGACGAACAAGAAGATCGCTGTTGGCGTGTGATTGTTGAGCGTGACCGCGTAACCGAAGGGTAGGCAAGCGAACGACAAGGCCGCCATCGCGTACGCGCGCTCCCACCGTTCTTCGGTGAGCTCGGCGACAAAGCGCGCGCCGAGCCACAACATCAAGCAATACGGCACCACCTGGCTCACGAACACCAGGTACGTGAGGTAGAAGCGCTCGTGCTCGCCGACCGGCATGCCGGTCAGCGTCTTCACTACCCAAGCTTCGCCGGCGAGGATGAGGCTATAGTTTGGTGGCTTCGACGAATAGTAGCGGCCGTCGATGCGGACCGTGTCGATGGACCAGGCGTCCGGATGCTCCATGGTCCCGTCGTCAACGAGACGCTGGACCGTCCAGTAGCGGGACGCCACGTTGTGACCAACGCGATGGTGCGTGAAACAGAACACGCAAAGTGTGAGCGCCGCGAGCCACAGCACGAGTCGAGCGGGCTCCACCGGCCAACCAAACGTGCTCGAGGTGTGCGCCGCGGTCGCCGACATCGAGCCGGCCTCTACTCGCCCTAAGCCATCAAGGCAAGGTAGCGGTCGTCGGCGCGCAACGGATCGAAGAGGCGATCTTCTCGCACCCAAAGCCGTGCCTTTTCACGGTCTTGGGCGGCGGCCATCTCGAGGTGATCGAGCGACTCCTTCAGCCGGTCCCAGGTCGCGTAAAGCGCGGCCAGGTGGTAGTGCGTCGCGAAGTCGTGGGCGTCGATTTCGAGCGCTCGCTGGAAGGTGCTTTCTGCCTCTGCGTAGAAGCCCTGCGCTGTGTACGCGATGCCAAGGTCGACGTGCGCTTCGACATGTTCGGGAGTCGCCTTGACCACCTTCTTCAGGTGCCCAATGGCCTCCGGGTAGCGTTCGAGGTCGATGAGACAACACGCGAGCTCGTGCTGGATGAGCGCGTCTTCGGGCGCCTGCTTGTGCGCGATTTCGAGCTCAACCAAGGCTTCGTCGAGGCGGCCATGGTCGGCGAGCGACATTGCAAGATTCAAGTGTGCGTCGGGAAAGTCGGGCTCGAGCTCGATGGCTCGGCGGTAGAGCGCGACCGCGAGATCGTGGCCCTGCGAGGCGAGGAAGCTCGCCAGATAGTGCCGCGCGGTGGCACTGCCTTCGTCGCTTTTCAACGCCTCGACGTATTCGAAGAGCGCTTCGGTCAGCTCGCCCTTCTCGGCGAGCACGGTGGCGAGGTTGTCGTGGGCATGCGCCGATTTGGGGTCGAGCGCGATGGCCTTACGGAACTCGCTGACTGCTTCATCGAGCCAGCCGCGGTCGGCGAGCTCGATGCCTCGAGCGTTGTGCTCGTCGGATTGGACGATCTCGTCGCGCTTTTTGGCCATGTGGGCCGTATTGAGCCCATGTTCGGGTGGCCAGTCAACGCTCACAACTTGATTGAGAGCACTCCTTTGAGGCACTTAGCCTTGATGGACAAGCGTCGCGAATTCGAGGCTTACAGGGCGCTGTTGCTCCGACTCGTGCGGGCTCGGGGGGGTGATGTCGCCGAGGTCGAGCGTGACTACGCCTGGCCAGAGCGCGCGGGAGCGGTCCCAGCCCAGGCGACGGCCATCGCGCCGCTGCTCACCGGGGGGCAGAGCGAGTCGTGAGCATCCTTCGCCTGCAGACGAACCTCGAGCACCCGCAGCCGCGTCACATCAGCCGCGCCGTCGAGCTGCTGCGTCAGGGCTCGACCATCATCTATCCGACCGACACAACGTACGGCTTGGGCTGCGACATCAACAACAAGCGCTCGATTGACCGCATCTACCAGCTCAAGGGTCTCGACCAAAAGCACCCGCTGTCGTTCATCTGCAGCGACCTGTCGCAAGTCGCTCAATACGCGTCTGTCGAGAACAAGAACTACCGCATCCTCCGCCATCACGTGCCCGGCGAATACACGTTCATCCTGCCGGCGACGCGTGAGGTACCCAAGCTCATGCAGTCGAACGCGCGTAGCGTCGGCATCCGCATTCCGAAAAGCGCGGTGTGCAAGGCGCTCATCGACGAGCTCGGACATCCCATCGTGAGCACGACCGTGGGGCGCACGGCCGACGACGGCGCACCGGCCTACACGAACAATCCTGACGACATCATGCGTCTGTTCGGGCGGACGGTCGACGTGTTCCTCGACGTCGGTATGCTCTACGGAGAGCCATCGAGCGTCATCGACCTGACTGGCAGCGAACCCAAGGTGCTGCGCAAGGGCTCGGGCGATCTCTCCTGGCTGACCTCCTGAGCACTTTTTCCGCCGGGTCCATGCGATCGGCTCTGCTTGGTTTGATCGTCCTCTCCGCTTGCGCGCACAACCACAAGACGAACACCCCCGTCACCATCTTTCGCGGCGCCGTGATCATCGACGGCACGGGGGCGGATGCGGTCGTCGATGACCTCGTCATTCGTGGTGATCGCATCGTCGGGCGCGGCGAGGTCGACAAGGCGATGCTCGACGGTGCCACCATCGTCGATGTGAGCGGCAAGTTCATGATGCCGATGATGGTCGACGTTCACACGCATCTCGGCCTGCTCGCAGGCACGACGACGGCGGCGGCTCACTACACGCGCGACAACGTGGAACGACAACTCGTCCGCTTTCGCGATTATGGTGTGCAGGCCGTACTCGCGCTCGGCAGCGACCGCGTCGAAGGTTTTGCGTGGCGCGATGCCTCGCGCGAAGGCTCGCTCGCGGGTGCCCGATTTTACAGCGCGGGGCTAGGCTTTGGGGTCCCCGGCGGGATGCCGCCGATCGAGATGGGCTTCGACCAGGTCTTGCGGCCATCCACGCCAGACGAGGCACGCGCGGACGTCCGCAAGCTCGTTGGGTACCGGCCGGACGTGCTGAAGATCTGGGTCGACGACTTCTGGGGCAAATACGCCAAGATGAGGCCCGAGGTCTTCACCGCCATCATCGACGAAGCGCATCGGCACCACGTGCGCGTGGCCGCTCACGTCTACCACCTCGATGATGCCCGGGCCCTCGTCGCGGCCGGTATCGACATATTCGCGCACAGCATCCGTGACGCGAAGGTCGATGCGGAGCTCGTCGCCGCGATGGCTGCACGCGGGGTCGTGTATGTTCCGACGCTGTCCATCGACGAGTTTGCTTTCGCGTACACAAGCTCGCCCGCGTGGCTGAACGAGCTCTTCTTCACCAACGCGTGTGAGCCCGGCGTGCTCGAGATGGTGAAGAGCCCCGAATACCTCGAGAGGGTGCGCAACAATCCGGTGACTGCCACGGAACGCGATGCGTACAGCACGGCGCTCCACAACCTGAAGGCGCTCTACGATGGCGGTGTGACCGTTGCCATGGGCACCGATGCAGGCGCGAACGCAATTCGCGTGCAGGGCTTTAGCGAGCACCACGAGCTCGTCAACATGGTCGCCGCCGGACTTTCGCCCCTCGAGGCCATCACGGTCGCGACACGAAACGGCGCCAAGTTGCTCGGCATCGACAACGATACTGGGACGCTCGAGGTCGGCAAACAGGCGAGCTTCATCGTGTTGCGTGCGAATCCGCTCGTGCAAATCGAGGACACGCGTCGGATCGACGCTGTCTACTATCGCGGTCGCATAGACAGGACGTCGGCGCGCTATTGACTGTCGCTTGATGACGACAAGGAGTCTATCGCAACCCCCGCAGAGCGAGCTGGCGCGAAAGGGCGGGACGCGTCAGTCGGCTGCAGCTGTCGCCTTAGGTGCCCGGCGGACGAGCTCGCGCACCGCAGCGTCAAGCTCGGCGAGGTACGCATCGCGCTTGTTGTCGCGACCTTGGGATCTCTTGACAATCTCCATGGCGCTCTTTTCGATATTCGCCCGCTGGGACTCGGTGACGGGCCCCAGTTTCGACAAGCCGACGATCACCGCTTCGAGGTCGAACGGCGACCAGCCTTGGCTCGACCACTGGGTGAGACCGATCGTCTTGAGCACGCCGTACATCTTGGGCTGGCCGTTACGAACTCCCCAATCGGAGCCCCTGGGCAAGTCCCCGAAGAGACGTTCGGCGTCGGCACCTGGCACGGTTACCGCCAGGTTTGCGTACTTGGCCGCGTGGTCCACCCGCAGATTCGCGTCCGCGGCGGTGTCTGTGGCGTAGTTGAAGTGGGTGATGAGCTCGGTTGGATCGCTCGGCGGTGCGGGGGGGCGTGGTCCCGAGACCCAGCGCGCGGCGAGCTCTCTGCCCATGACAGCGACAGAGGCCACGCCAGCGGCAGTGACCGCGGCGATCAACGGAAGCGAGGCACCCTGTGACCACGCCAAGCCCACGCTGACGAGCCAACCGGAGCAGGCAGCGCCCGGCAGAATGTAGCTCGCGGCGGTGAGAGGTTGAACCGATCGGAGGGCTGGGAGGGCCGCTGCCGAGGCGGGGACCACGGCGTTCGTCGTGACGTGCGCGCGTCCTGGTACCGCTGCCACCGTGTCGAGCGGGGGAACGACGTGGGTTGTCGCAACGAGGAAACGTGATGGTTCGATGCTAGCACTCACCCAATCTCTCCCGAGTTGCGCCGCGACGTTATCGGGCATGGTTTCGACGAAGTTGCGCCGCTGCCTCACGCTGGGCGCGCGTTCAAGTTGGGATTCGGCGTAGCTTTCGGCGGTTTTGATGCGTTGTGAGGATCGACAGACGATGTTGCGTGTGATCGAAGCGCTTGCGCGCCGGCTACGCCGGACCGACGCGCTTTTACCGCGCCGTCTAGCGACCGAAGTGCCCCGGAGCGGGCTGCGGCGTGCCCGGAGCGAAAGACGCGCGGTCACCAACGTGCGCGCCAATCGAGCACTATGAAGCAAGCGCGCTCGCGCGAGCTCGTGTCAGCGCCCTAAGTTGATCGTACGCCCCCTCACGCTGGGCGCCATATCAACGCACCTGCGCGCGCTGTCGAACGATAAACGTGGCTTCCCATCCACAAATGGAGCGCATCATGACCCGCGTTGGTTCCACGCCAGCCGTCCGCACCCCCACATCGACCGACGTCCCCGACGTGCGTATCGCGCATGTGGCCCGGGGCCTCGACATCAAGGTTGCCACCTCGTTCTTCTCGGCGACCATCACCGTCTCCGGTGAGGCGCGTGGCTTTGGCGACGCGTTGCGCCTCACCTACGATGGCGCCGAGATCACCATCGCGGGACGCAGGCTCTCCGGCGCCAAGTCGGCGCTGCTCGTCGGGCAAGAGCTGCAGGCAGCGCTCGACGGCGCGACGCAGGCCTACGTCACCGGCAAGGGTGACCTCACGCGGTATGAGGTCTCTATCGTTCACATCTGACGTGTCACTGGCGAGCGATTGGCTGCCGCCTTCTGACGGTCGGTGATCTCCTGGGGTGACGAAGCAACACCGCCTCGGGGGCATCCCCCTATCGCTCTCGACCGATAAGCGGTCGAGAGCATCGTCAGCAGGGGCTGCCATGAAGATCGAGCGGAGCACGGCGAAGTCGGGGACCACGGGCCCGGCGGAAGCGTCAGGATCCCAGGAAGCGTCGAGCGGGGCGGCTCGTTTTGAGCGTTGCAAGCCCATCGACCAGCTCGTCAACGCTGCACCCACGCGCGCGCGGCTCGCGGCGACAGAACCGCCCCTCATGTCGACCATCCGCGACATCGAGATCGGGGACGGTCGCGGTGAGAAGGCGCTTGCTTGGCGCCTCGAGCGCCATGCCGACTTCGTCGCGACCTACGTGACACCCGAGCCCGAGCTACGCGCACAGGTCGAGGACTATCTGGCGCGGCTACGGCCGGCAAACCTCCCGCCCGAGACCGACTACCGGGGCAAACGCCTCGCCATGGGCCCCGATGTCACCCTGACCGACGAGGCGGGTGCGGTCGAGATCCTGGTGCCCGCGCGTCTCGTTCCGGCGGGTCGGAGTGTGGCCGAGCTCGACCTGAGCGCGGATGGTCGTTTCGTGGCCTTTAGCACCGCTGGCACCGGTGACGACCGCGTTTGGAGCGTCATCGATCGTAAGAGCCATGAGCTGGTTCTACCGCAGATTGTCTTCAACTCATTCGGCAACGGTTTGCGCTTCGCCGCCGATTCGCGCGGCGTCTACTATCCGAACAGCAAGCCAGCCGGCTTCAAGGTCCGCCCCGAGGTGATGTTTCAGTCGCTCGACCACGTGGGCACAGGCGCGCCGCAAGCAAAGCCCGTGATGGTCTTCAAGGGCGCATCGTCGTTGCCCCATTTCATCTATCCGCTCACGGCCGACGATGTCCTCGTGGCCGCCAACCTCACGATTGACCAAACGCCTGGCTTTCCGTTGTTCAACACCTTGCTGTCGCGCTCCGCCGAGGGTGTCTTCAGTGACGACGCCGGCACGCTGTTACCTTCCGGCGACATCGGGCGTATCGTGTCTGCCGAAGCGGATGCCGTCATCTACCAAACGCCCGGTGTCCACGATACCTACGCGTTGACGAAGGTCGATCCGAAGACGGGCCAGCCGACGGAGATCGTGCCCTCGCTGCCCGATGCGACTCTTCACGTCGCTCAACGTGTCGGCGACAAGCTCTGCACCTGGTATCTGAGCACCGATCAGCGTTGGTCGCTGCGCATCTTCGACCTCGAGGGGCGCGAGCTCAAAACGGTGTCGATGCGCGAGCTCGGCATGCCCGATTGGTGCGAACCGAGCCTCAAGTTCACCGGTGATGCGAGCTCCGAGCGCTTCACGGACTTCACGGTGAGCTCGAAGCTCAAGTCCCGACGCACGTACCGCCTGAACCTCGAGACGCTCGCGGTGGAGGGTCGCTTCAGCGGCAAAGAGGTCGACCTCGACCCCAAGAAATTCAAGGAAGAGCACGGCTTCTTCACGGCACGCGACGGCACCAAGATCCCTTACCACCTGTGGACGCCGCTCGATGTGCCGGCCGGCCAGCAGAAGCGCGTCGTCGCCGAGAGCTACGGCTCGATCGGCATCGTCTTGAATCGCGGTTGGGATTTGACGCACCACCTGCACCTCGCGCTCGGATTTTCTGTCATGGAGGTCGGCGCTCGCGGTGGCGGCGAGCATGGGGCCAAGTGGCGCAACCTAGGCGCGCGTGACCGGACGCTGACCATCGACGACCAGAGCGACGCGGGGTACTTCTTACGCGACCGTGGGTTCGACGTGCGCGTCGGGTACGGTCGCAGCTGGGGGGGATGGAAAGAGGAGAACGGCGCGGCACGTGACCCGGAGGCCTTTACCCACCGCATCTCGGTGGTCTCCGCAGGCAACTCACAACGCCTCGTGGTTCAGAACCCCGAAATATGGTCGGCGGGTGACTTCGGCGCTGGCATGGACCCGAATGGTCAGTGGGACGATCAGGACGTTGCGTTCGAACAGGCACGCCGCCTGAGCTCGCCGCAGCGGTTGGCCGAGGCCCCGAAGCTCCCCACCATGCTGTTTTGCGTTCAGAACCAGGATGACCGCGCGGAGCCGGGCTCGCCCCAGCTCTCGATGAACATCCTCGAGCGGCGTTTCGGGCAGCGTAACCGCAAGTTTGCGATGGTCTCGGTGGACGGCGGCCACGGCGCACGGGCGCATCGGCCGCTCTTGCCGCACTGGTTTCGCGGACAGTTTGGCTCAGAGATCGTGCTTCGCCCCCAGCTTCGCGGCTGAGTCACCGCGTACGCGCGACGTCGATTTTTCGCGCGGAAAAATTGACACGCGATCGGCCGTCCGTAAGGTGAGAGGCAAGCTTATGGAAGTGCTTCACGAGCCCGATGCGCGTCGGGCCGTGCGGCGTCCGCGAGCTTGGTGTGCCTACTCAAGAGCTTCGGAGGGTTCGTGGATACCACTCAGGCCGTCCTCTGTACCGCCTGCGGTACGCAGTTCGTTCCGCGCCTCAAGATGCAGGTCGAGCAGCGCGGCAGCGACGTGAACTACTACTGCACGCAGCGTTGCCGCATGCATACGCTCACACAGAGTCATGCTTGCAGTGTCTGCAATAGTAACTTTAACCCGACGCACGCCTGGCAAGTCGAAAGCCATGTCGATGCCGAGGGCTTGCCACAGACCACCTACTACTGCAGCGAGGCGTGCGTCACCGCTTCGACCGTCCAAGCGGACCAGCCACCAGAGAAGCCGCCCCGTGTCATCGCCGTCCTCAATCAGAAAGGCGGCACTGGAAAGACAACGACGGCCGTATCCGTGGCAGCGGGTTTGGCGCAGGTCGGCGAGCGGACCTTGCTCATTGATCTCGACTCGCAAGGCAACGTTGGCGTGTCGCTCGGCATCTCGTCGCCACGTTCGGTGTTCTATCCGATGTTGCGTGGCCTCGACCCGTCGCACTGTACAGTGCCGGTGCGCGAAAACCTCGACGTCATCACCAGCGACGAGGGGCTCGCCGCTGCCGACATCGAGCTCGCGCGTGACGACGAGCAACACCGCATGTGGCGTCTCACGATGGCAATGGACAAGCTGCGGGGCTACGACTACGTCGTGCTCGATTGCGCACCGGCGCTGTCCCTGATGAACCACAACGCTCTAACGTACGCGAGCGAAGTGCTCATCCCGGTGAGCTGCGACTATCTCGCGCTCGTTGGCGTCAAGCAGCTCCTCCGAACCCTGCGACGCGTAAGCGAGAACACCGGACGTAGCCTGCACATCGCAGGCGTCCTCCCCACCTTCTTCGACGTGCGCAACAAGGTGAGCGTCAGTGCGTACGGTCACCTGAAGCAGACATTCGGGCCGCGCACCTTGCCGCCGGTGCGCGTGAACACCAAGCTGGCAGAGGCGCCTAGTCTCAAGAAGACCATCTTCGAGCTCGCGCCCGAGTCGAATGGCGCGCGTGACTATGTACGCGTCGTCGAGTGGCTGCGCACGGGTGCGGCGCTCGAAGCGCACACCATCGATCAGCACGTGACCGAAAACAGCGACCCGCAACAGGCGGCCTAGACGCAGCTCGGCCGCTTCGCGTCGCTCGTATCACTTCGCTAACTGGCGGCCCGAGGTCGCCCCAGGAGATGAGTAGGACCATGAAAGCCCAAGAGTCGACTGTCCTCATCGAGAACCCGCTCGCCGGCGAAGAGCTCCTCGTCGATGCCATGTATGGTCCGAGTCGACAGGCTCCGCGACGGCCGCATGCGGTGACCACGCGCCCGGCGGCGCCCAAGCCCTCGCACTACAAGATCGTTTCGATTTCGCTCTACAACGAAGACATCGAGCGTCTCGACCGCATGGTGACCGAGCTCAAGCGCCGCGGGCACTACAAGGCGAACAAGAGCCAGCTCATCCGCTACGCCTTGGCGCAGCTCGACCTCGCGCAGATCCCGAAGGACGCGCTCGAGCCTTGACGAAAGGGACCGACGCCTTCGGCGATCCGGGGCTCGTCTCGTCAGACATCGCGCCGACGTACGAGCAGCAACGTACCCTCAACGGCGCGCGCGAGAGGGTGCTTTGGCTCGGTGTTGCTCTGGGAGCTGCGAGCGTCAGCACCGGGCGCTACCTCGGCGAAAGTGTCTGGAGCGTTGCGTCGCGTGCGCTCGCCGTGGTCCTCGTCACGGTTGCGGCAGGCTTGTTGTTCACCGGCAGCGCCACGCGCTTCGGGGTCGGGTCCGGCCCGCTGTCGCGGGCGGCGTTTGGAGCGCGGGCCGCGATACCCGTGCACATCTTGCGGTGGGGTGTCGGACTCGCGTGGACGGCGGCGCACCTGCAGCCCTTCGCGGAATGGCTTGGGCTCCTGGTGCAAGCGACCGCGCTGTGGGGCGCGCCTCAGCTTGGTTTCGAGTGGACCGCAACGCCCCGGCTGACCGGTTTCGTCGTGCTTGGTGTGCTCGGTGTCGCACTGGGGTGGGTGGCGAGGGGCAGGGTGCGGCGCTCCCGCCTGACGGCGCGGATCCTCATCGCGTTGGGAGGCGCCGCCTTCGTCGTCTTGTTTGGCGTGCTCGTCCTTTCGGGGAGCTGGCTGCTCGCCGCAAGTCGCCCGTTTTCACCGCATGCTCTCGTCGATCAAATCGGTCTTGCGTTGCTGGACGCGATGGTTCTGGTCTGGGCCGTGCCGGAATGGGTCCGCTATCGCGAGCGCCATACCAGCACGCGGCCGCCGTGGACGTGGCTGCTCGCCGCCACGGTCGCGGTGCCCTTGCTCGTGGTCGGACTCGCGGCAGCGTCGCAGTCGGCGCGCGGACACTCGGATGCCTCGTTGATCGGCGATGCCGCAGGCGCTTTCGGTCTGGTCTTTGGCTGGCTGGGCGCGACGGTGGCGCTGGCTCTTTGTTTCGCGGTGCTGCCTTTGTTCGGCGTGTTGAGCGCGTCGCTCGCGCTTTGCTCCGCGGTGCCGCGCTGGCGCTATCCCTACGTGGCGTACGTCACAGCAGCCCTCGCCGCGTTGCTCGCTGCGATGGCTAGCGTTCCGACCTGGATCTTCGCACTTGGTTTGCCTCCACTCGTAGCGATCGCGGTCGATGAGTGGTTCATCCGTCGTCGCGTCGTCGTGCTCGATGTCCTCTATACTTATGGACCGACGCGCGTTGCTGCCTCCGCGTCGGTCGTGGTCGGGTGCTCCCTCATTGCGCTCGACCACGACGACCTGGTTGCCTCGGCGGCCGGCGGGATGCTCGTCGCGCTCCTCGGCACGGCAATGCCGCTGCTCGGAAAGCTTACCGGGCTGCGTCTGCCGAAGCGCAAGCGCAAGACGCGTGGGAAAGGACCCGACGACTGGGCCGACCGTCCGATCGTGGATCCCACCTGGTCGCCCGAAGACACCACGCGGGTTGGCAAGCCTGACGAGCGCTAACCTGCCGACACGCGAAGGTGGCGCTCTTCACCGAGGTGACGTGAGCCCAAGCCAGCGAGATCTCCGCCACGAACGGTGATATGCCTTCCGCCATGCGCGCCTCATTCATGGGTCTCGTGACCGAACTGCCTGACGGCTGGCACGATGAATCGACGATGACGTTCACGATCCCCCCGACCGACGTTGGGCAAGGGCAAGCCTTGTCGCCCGGCAACGTGGTCATCAACTGGGTGGACGGTAACGATGCCGCGCCCGAAGAGTACCTGGCCGACCTCCACAAGCAGTTTGCGGAGGCGTTCGACAACTTCGAGGTGCTCGAGGAGGGCGAGCTCGGGCCAGCGATCCCTTTCATACGCTTTCAGTTCGACGCTGGGCGCGACCTACAGCAGATGCTTGCCGTCCGCCGCGTCGGGTCGCGCATGGTCATCGTGACCGGCACCGCTCTGGGCGAGCTCTTCGAGCGTTACCGCGATCAGTTCGCGGACGTGGCGCGTTCGCTCAAGAGCGCCTGAAGTCGACCCGAGCGTAACGCGCGTCGCGACCGCTCCGCACCAAGCCACCTGCCGAAAGCAAGCCCGGCGACCAGCATCAGCCAGGAGGGTGCCGTCGCCGCGCAGCCTCCGAGGTCACCGTTGGCCGACTGCGCGGTGACCCGGACGACGGCTTCGCTCGTCGCGGCGTCGGGCGGCGCGCAGTTGCCGCATGCGGGTGTGGGAGGGCTGCAATAGCCGTTCTCGCTGCCGGTCGGATACTTGAAGGTGATGGCGGTCGCGTCATCGCAGGCAAGGTCGCGCTTTTCGACCTCGCCCGGTACGGCGCGCGCTGCCATCGTCGCGCGCGGGAACGCACTCGAGGTGTGTGCTAGGCCCAAGAAGTGGCCGATCTCGTGGACCGCCGTGTTCTTCAGATCCATCGCCACACCATCATCCGTGATGGTGAAGTCGAACACGGTGCTATTGAACTCGATGTCCGCGTCGAGGATCTCTCCGCTCACCGGGTCGTAGGTCGTGGTGGTGAGTGCGATGACATTGTTTTCCGCGCTATCCCATCCGCTATCGCGGAAGATGAGCAGGTTCTCCGTTGCCGCGGGATCTCCGAAGTCATAGCCGATACGGTCGGTGGTCGAGAGCGACGTCTCGACGAACGTAAGGTCGACCCCCGCTGCGAGCTGACAGTCCACAACGTCGTCACCGAGGTCCAGTCCCGCCCAGACCGCGAACGATTCGCGCAGGACGTCACGCTCGGCATCGCCAGCGATGTCGTTGGTACCGGCCGCAAAGAGGGTAAAGGTGATGGTGCGTGAGAACCATGCGAGTGAAGCGCCCTCGCTGCCACCCGTTGTACTGACGCGGGCACAGGCGAAAGCCCGCGCCACGGCGGGGGCGCACATGCAGCCCACAATCACGAGAACCGCAAGGGCGCTACGGCGCACGCACAAGTCCTCGGACCCGGCGCTCGAAGCTCGGTAGGTTAATGGCGTCGAGGCGCGCCGAGCGTCCGTCGTCACTCGCGCGGACACGGAACGCGCCTTGTTCGAGTGCGACCGGACGGTATCCGGCGAGGTCCTCGTCGTAGCGCAGGAAGAGGACCGCGTGGTCACCTTCCTCGAGCACCGCTTCGCCATCCACACGCTGGCCGACACCGTCGACGACGCCGCCGCGAAGGACGATGCTCACCGATGCGGGACGCTCATCACCTTTCCATACGCCGCGCACGCGCACCTCGACACGCGTGAAAATACGTCCGTCGATGCGGAAGCTCTGGCCTCGTTGCGCGTCGCCATCGACAATGAGCTGGGCGGTGCGCGTGAGGGACTCGAGGCTCACCGGCAAGGCGCGCGTCGCCCCTGCCGGACGCGCGAGCAACATGACGAGCAGCAAACCAAAGAGCGTCTTCATCCGGCGAGGTGAGCGCTCGCGACGAGCGCCTGCGCGATGTCGTCGAGCAGGTCCTGGACGTCTTCGATACCGACGGAGAGGCGGATAAAGCCATCGTCGATACCGAGCTTCTTGCGCGTCTCGGGTGGCACCGACGCGTGCGTCATGATGGCCGGGTGCTCGATGAGCGACTCGACTCCACCCAGCGACTCGGCCAGGGCGAAGATCTTGAGCGATTTCAGGAAGGCGCGCGCCCGCGGCAGGCCCCCCTTGACCACGCACGAGATCATGCCGCCGTAGCCCTTCATTTGTTTCTGGGCGATGGCATGCTGCGGATGCGAGGACAGGCCCGGGTAATACACTTTTTCGATATCCGCGCTCTCCGCGAGGAACGCGGCGACCCGACGGCCGTTCATGTCATGCGCCTTCATACGGACGTGCAGCGTCTTGGTGCCGCGGAGCACGAGCCATGCGTCCCAGGGACCGGGCACGGCGCCGATCGCGTTTTGCAGGAACTTCAGGCGCTCGCCGAGCTCCTTGTCGCTCGTGCAGGCAAACCCACCCACGACGTCGGAGTGGCCGTTGAGGAACTTCGTGGTCGAGTGCATGACCAGGTCAGCGCCGAGCTTGAGCGGTTGCTGAATCGCTGGCGAGCAAAAGGTGTTGTCGACAAACACCTTCACGCCGCGCTTGTGGGCAATCCCCGCAATGGTCTCGATGTCGATGACCTTGAGCATCGGGTTGGTTGGTGTCTCGAGCCACACCACCTTCGTCTCGGGGCGAATGGCGGCCGCGAAGGCCTTCTCATCGCACAGATCGACATACGAAAACGACAGGCCCATGTGGCGTAGGACCTTGTCGAACAGCCGGAAGGTGCCGCCGTAAACGTCGTCGCCGCAAATGACGTGATCGCCAGCCTTCAGCGTGTGCATGACGGTCGTCGTGGCGGCGAGGCCACTTGCGAAGGCAACCCCTAGGGAGGCCCCTTCGAGCGCCGCCAGGTTATCCTCGAGGGCATACCGCGTCAGGTTGTGGGTACGGCTGTATTCGAAGCCTTTATGCTCGCCTGGGCCTTCCTGGACGTAGGTCGAGGTTTGGTAAACCGGGGTCATGATGGCGCCGGTGACGGGATCCGGCTTCTGGCCGGCGTGAATCGCTAGGGTGTCGAATCGCATGGTGCGCGCTGTCATAGCGAGCTGGACCCGAGGTTTGCAACCCGGGGCGATCAACACCACTTGGCGCCAGTCGTCCGTACGCTATAACACTGTGCTTCATGGTCACTGTCAGGCCCATTCCGGTTCTCTCCGACAACTACGTCTGGGTCGTCGAGAACGGCGACCGTTGCGTGGTCATCGATCCGGGCGAGCTCGAGCCGGTGCAGAGGTACCTCAAAGAGAGTGGGCTCGAGGTCGAGGCAATTCTGCTCACGCATCATCATCGGGACCACGTTGCGGGGGTCATTGGCCTTGCAAGCTCCGATGTCGATGTCTTCGCTTCGACGAGCGACCTGCGTCGAATTCCAGGTGTCACCCGCGGAGTGAGCGATGGCACGACCATCACGGTGGCGGGCACGATGTTCACCATCATGGAAACCCCCGGCCACACCTCGGGCGCGGTTTGCTACTACGGCGGGGGAATGGTTTTCACCGGCGACACCATGTTCTCCGCCGGCTGCGGGCGTCTGTTCGAGGGCACCGCGGGTCAGCTTTTCGACTCGTTGCGTCGCCTGGGCGAGCTTCCGGACGATACCAAGGTCTTCTGCGGCCATGAGTACACTGAAAAGAACCTTGCGTTCGCGGCCGCGACCGAGCCAACGAACGACGCGGTATCCAGGCGACTTGCCGAAGTTCAGTCCTTGCGTGCGAGCGGGGTGCCTTCGCTCCCATCGACCATCGGCGTCGAGCGCGCCGTGAATCCGTTCTTGCGTTCACCCGACCTTGCGACGTTTACAGAACGTCGCCAAGCCCGTGACACGTTCTGAATTCATCCTGACGCCTCTCGAGCGCGCCGACGTTTCGACCTTCGCGGCGATGGTCGTGCGGCTGTACGTGGACGACCCGAGCAGCACCGTGATGACGTCGGAGCGCGCGACTGCCCAGGCCGAGCGCATGTTGCGTGAGCCCGAGAAGGTCTCCCCGTTCCTGGTCAGGCTGGGCGACGAGGTCGTCGGCTATGTGATCCTCGTGCCGTTCTTCTCGAACGAATATGGCGGTGTCGTTGGTGTCGTCGATGAGTTGTTCGTTCGCGCCGAGCGACGGGGGGCCGGTATCGGCGGCCGAATACTGGCGCTCGCCACGGCCGTTGCAAAGGAGCGCGGCTGGGTGCGCTTGACCCTCGAGACCAACGCCGCCAACGCGCGGGCGCGCGCTCTATACGAGCGTCAGGGTTTCACCGCCCTAACGCGCGTCATCATGACGGCCGACCTCAAGAAGTGAGCTGGCGGATGGCCGTCGCGAAGGTGGTGGTGACCAAGAGTTGCATCGCGCTCCAGCGCACTGGGTGTCGACGTGGATACTTCTGGTTTACCTCGAGCTCGATGCCCGCGTAGCGGTCGCGCGGGAAGGTGTTGCGCAACGTGGTGGTGAGACCATCGCCGTCGCCGCGATAGGGCTCGTTGTCATGCACGACATAGTCCGTTTTCGTGGACAAGAGAGCGCTTCGCCAGCGGCTGCAGACCGAGGTCTCGAACGCATGGGTCGGATCGAAAAGCAGGCCGATGTCGGTGGCGCGCACCTTACCGCGCAGCTCGGGCGTGAAACTGTGCACCGACAGATGAACGACGCGCACGTGTATGCTGAGTAGCCGCTCGACCTCGGCCTTCACTGCGTCACGATAGGGGCGGTAGTGCTCATTGAGCAGGCGCGCCCGTGCGTCCGCCGTGAGGGGGCTGAACGGCGAGAACAGCGTCGGGCTATCCTCGGACCGGTTGCAGTCGATGAGGAGGCGCGAGACACTTTGCGCGTAGAGTCGCAGGCCGAGGGTCGTCGCGAATGCCTGCGCCAGGGCGTGAGCGCCGGGATCGTAGCCGCGATGACTCCCCAGAGTCTGTTTGCTCGCTCGAAAGCTGGTCGAGAAGACCTGGGGCACTTCGTTACCTGCGTGCTCACAGGAGAGCACGAGGCCAACTTGTCCCATCATGAGGCACTCAGCATTCGCCCCTGCGAGAGGCATTGGGAGAGCTCGGAGTAGACTTCGTGAAGCTTCTCGCGTTTGGGCTTCTGGCCGGTGCGACGTACGATGCGGCGAGCTAAGGGGCCCCCCTGGGTCAAGATCGACAAGGCAGGTAGGTGCTGCTGCAACCGCGGTGCCCCGACCACGAGTTCGAGGATGGCGTGCCAGACCTCGGCGGCGGTCGCCTTTTCGACGCCGAGACCGAATGTCCGCAGGTACTCCGGGTCGTCGATGACGGCGAGGTCGCCTTCGGCCACCACGCGGTCGTAGAGGTCGGCCAAGCGCTCGGTCGGCCAGCCCGCCTGCTCGCGCCCTGTGCTCCATCGCTCGGCGACGAGGTCTTCGAGGGTCGTCACGACGAGCGCGATGATCGCAAGGTCGGCGGCTGGGCATTCCTGGGTATCGATGATGCGGATCTCGATACTGCCGCGACCGAACCGCGCGATTGCACCGCGAGCGTTCAAGAACTCGTCCTGGAGAATTCCCTCGGGGTCGAGTGGTGCGATGTCGGCATAGATGCGTCCGAGCAGGTCGCGCTCGTAGGTCGCGCGCGTATAGACCGGCTCGGGGATCACACGGCCGCAGACCGACGGGATGCGCTTGGAGTTGGTGCGGTAGACGGCCAGACGCTGGTCGAGCGCGCCGCCGAGCTTGCCGTCCATGAACGGGGTGCTTGCCGAGAGCGCGGGAATGAGCGGCAAGATCAAACGAATCGCCGCGTGGAGCTTTCCGAACTCGGCGTCGTTTGCAAACGGCAGGTTGAGATGAGCACTTTGCAGGTTCGACCAACCGTGTCCGCTACAACCGAAGACGCGGTCAAAGGCCTTGTAGATGGCGTCGTTGTCGTGCGGCCACAGACGCGTTTCTTTGCTCGGGTCCATCCACGGGTGCATGCCGGTTGGCAGTAGGCGGGCATCGCTGCCCGCGAGCAACCGGTTGATCTCTTGCACGTCACGCTGGAAAGCGGCCGCGACCCCATCGAGCGTGCCGACGGGCATGGTGGTCTTGAGCTCGACGACGTGCGCGACCAGCTCGTTCGACCAGGATAGCGGACCACGTTCGATGTCGGAGACGTACGACCCCGCGTATTGCAAGAACAGCTCGTCGACGATGGGCATGACGTCGAGGCTGCCCTCGGCGACCACCATGTACTCGAGCTCGACGCCGAAGCCTTGAAACAGCGAAAGTGTCATGGACGGGCACTCCGGTCGGTACGCGCCTCGAGCCGCCGTATGAAGACGTCGATGAGTCGGGCATAGAGACTGTCTTTACCCACGGAGTCCTCGTAACCGGCATCGATGTTCGGATTGTCGTTGATCTCGATGACCACGAACTTGTTGTCGGCGAGCTGCTTGACGTCGACGCCGTAGAGTCCGTCGCCAATGAGATTGGCGGCGCCCACGGCGACTCGAATGAGCTCGTGCGGGGCGTCTTCGATGGCCACGCACTCGACGCGCCCGAAGTCCTTGTCGCCGTCGTCTTCGTTTTTGACGATCTGCCAGTGACGGCGGGCCATGAAATACTTGCAGACGAACAGTGGCTTCTTGTCGAGCACGCCGACTCGCCAGTCGAACTCGGTCGGAATGTATTCCTGCGCGATGACCAGCTCGCTTTTCTCCAGGTAGTCCTCGACGACGGACACGAGTCGATCCTTAGTCTCGACCCTGACGACACCCTGCGAGAAGGAGCTATCCGGCTGCTTGAGCACACAGGGGAGGCCCAGTGTCTTCTGAATGAGGGCGATATTATCGTCATGCACGACGAGCGTCTTGGGTGTCGGGATCTGGTGCCGCGCCAGGAGCTCGGCGAGATAGACCTTGTTGGTGCAGCGTAGAATCGAATGGGGGTCATCGATGACCACCAGGCCTTCAGCGGCAGCTCGGCGCGCGAAGCGATACGTGTGATGGTTGACGGCAGTTGTCTCGCGAATGAGTAGGGCATCGAACTCACCGATGCGGGCGTAGTCGTCCTTGCCGAGGATCTCGACGTTCAGGTCCTTGGCCTCGGCGGCCCGCGTGATGCGCTTAATGGCCTTCTCGTCCGAGGGCGATGTTTTCTCTTTGGCGTCCCACAAGATCGCCAGCTCGTAGCGTGCCGGTTTCTCCTTGGCCGAGACGCGACGACGGCCGGCAAAGTATTCACGGCAGAAGCCGATGACGTGGGGGATCTCGTGCGCCGGGATCTCGTTGGCCGCGATCGGACCGATGGCCTGCAGCTCCCAGGTGCCTTCGCGCTTCGCAAAGTCTGCCCGCAAAAACGGAGCCTGGAAGAGGTTGAACAGTTGCAAGGCGAGCCGCTCGTACATCGAGTACACGCTGCGGCCGAAGTAAATGTGCAGCTCCACTTCGTTCGTCGGCATGGTCGAGAGCGTCTTCTGAATGAGCTCGTCGAGCTCCTCGGAGGTCAGTCTGATGAGTGTCTGGAGCTTCATGTCCTGGATTGTGGCGACGCTTGGCAAGGGACGATGCCCGCGCGCTTCGGCCAGGAGCGATACGTAATAGCCGACACTCTGGTAGCGATAGCTCTTGCAGAGGTTGAAGACTTTGAGGCGCCGGCGCGCCTGCAGAGACCCGTCAGAGAGATAGTTGCGCGCCGATATGACCTTGACGTTCGGCACGCCCAGCGCGAAGTCCTTCGGGTTGTCGACCACGATGATGGTGTTGGGAACCTCGGCGGTCGCTTTGGTGTCGACGGTCTCGAGACGAACCGGCTGCGCAGCGCGCTTCACCCTGCGTTGAGCGCTTTCGCCCTTCGCCGTGTCGCTCGTCCACTCGGGAGCCGCTTCGTCACCGCCGACGGACGACGCCTGCGGGTCTCTGGGTGACGCCGCTGAACTCGTTTCGGTGGGCTTGGCGGCTCCCGATGATGACGAGGTTTGCGTCATAGGTCAGCACTCCCAATAGGATGGAACACAACACGCGATCGATGTTGACCGCGTACTTGTGCCCTTCGGCAACAGGATAAGGATCGGCGATGAGGACATTTCGCTCCTCGGCGTCGTAGCCGGTGAGCACGACGAAGTGGCCGGTGGGCTCGCCACGCACGTCATCGTAGTCTTGGTTGACGGTGCTCTCGCGGGCGCTCTGGTAGAGATACGTCGCCGAGAGGCCAGTCAGGATGGGAACGCTACGGCTGATGTACTTGCGGATGAGCGAGGCAGTGAGGTCACGCCAGCGCAGCTCGCCGCCCAAGCGGATGAACTGCAAGTAGGCATCGGCCGCCCCCCGCAAGTCAGGAGACTTCATGACCTCCCGGCGGGCGAGGAGCTTCTGCGAGAGGTCGACGTTGCCCTGGAACCACGTCGGGTCGAAGACCTGCATATTGTAGGAGTACAGGCGAACGGGATAGCCACGCTTCAAGGCGTGGTTCGCCAGATGCACGGCGTAGGTCCCGCCTCCAGAGAGCTGTGTGACCTCGGTAACGAGCTTGTCGAGGTCGATGGCATCGCCGTAGTGGTTGTAGATGGCGTGGAGACACGTGGGGCCGCACGTCGTCTCATCCGGTTGTCGCCAAATCTCGAAGGGTATCTTGCGCGTTTCCATCCGCCGCTGTGCCGCTCACCCCTGTATTTGATGCCTATCGGTTTGGCACACGCCAGCACCGATGTGAAGCCTTGCCTGCGCCAACACTTTGCCCTGCCTTGGCTTTGGGCGCTATGAGCGTTGCAGTGACTGCAAGGACCGCGATCCCCGAGGGCAAACCCTCGATCTGGAAGGTCGTCGCGAACCGGCGCATGCTCATCTGCGCCTCAGGAGGATTCACCTCTGGGCTTCCTCTGTTCATTTTCTTGAACATGTTGCCGGCCTGGATGAGGTCCTACGAGATCAACATCAAGACCATCGCGGCGTTCGCGCTGGCGCAGCTGCCGTACACCTGGAAGTTTCTCTGGGCGCCACTCGTCGACCGCTATGGCATTCAGAGCTTTGGGCGTCGCCGGACCTGGATGCTCGCAACCCAAGTCTTGCTCATCCTGATCATCGCGATGGTCGGGCAGCTATCGCCCTCCGAGCAGATGATGCCGATCATCGTCGCAGTGGTATCGCTCGCGTTCGTGTCCGCTACGCAGGACATCGTCATCGACGCGTACCGCCGGGAGCTCCTGAACGAGAGCGAGCTCGGCATGGGCAACTCCCTCTACGTCAACGCTTACCGCGTGGCGGGACTCATCCCCGGCTCAGTCGCGCTCATCCTCGCCGACCGCATCGAATGGCGCTGGGTCTTCCCCATTGTTGCGCTCTTCATGTTGCCGGGCTTGGTGACGACTCTGCTCATCGCCGAGCCTGTCGCAGTATCCGCGCCGCGCACCATCTATAAAGCGGTCGTCGAACCCTTTCGCGAGTTCATGACCCGGGCGGGATGGCAAACGGCGGCGCTCATTCTCGCCTTCATGTTTCTCTACAAGCTGGGCGACGCCATGTGCACCGCCAACGCTACGCTCTTCTACCTGGACATGGGCTTCACCAAGTCGGAGATCGGCATCGTCGCGAAGAACGCCGGCCTTTGGCCCGCCGTAATCGGCGGTCTTCTGGGCGGTGTCTGGATGGTGAAGCTCGGCATCAACCGGGCGCTGTGGATTTTCGGCGTGGTTCAGGTCGTCTCGATCTTGGGATTCGCGTGGCTCGCCTGGCAGGGGCCGTCGCCAGCGGACTCCGGACGGCTGGTGTCGCTGGCAGCGGTGATCGGCTTCGAAGCGCTAGGTGTGGGTCTCGGCAGCGCTGCCTTGGTGGCGTTCATCGCGCGTACGACGAACCCGATGTACACCGCGACGCAATACGCGCTGTTCACGAGTCTGGCCGCGGTGCCACGGTCGCTGGTGAACGCGTACACGGGTAAGATCATCGAAACGGTCGGTTGGCTGAACTTCTTCTTTCTGTGTACCGCGCTGGCTCTCCCGGGCATGCTGCTGCTCTTGAAGGTTGCGCCCTATCAAGCCGAGCAGAAGGCTGCCTGAGCCGGCGTCCGAGGGATCGGGAGCGGGTGGGGCAACGTGGTCGTGCCTGGGAGACACCGCACAAAATCCACCGCAAAGGCACTTCGCTGTCGACGCAACGTCGCGTCGCACGGCGTACTATTGGAACATGCTGGTCCAGACGGTCGTTTGCCTCTTGGTCGCGTCCGGTGATTGGTCGGTCGAGATGGAGAGCGCGGAGCTCACTGTTTGGTCGCGCGAAAACGCGGCCACCGGTTTGCGCGAAGTCAAGGCGCGCATGTTCGTCGAGGACGCTCCCGAGCACGTATGGTCCGTTCTCGCGGACATCGAGAAGCACCCAGCGTTCATTCCTCATTTGCTCGAGTCGAGGGTCGTCGATCGCGAAGAGGCCGGCGCCGTGTTTCTCTATCAACGCATCAGCCCACCTCTGGTCGACGATCGCGACTACACGGTTCGCGTCATCAACGATGTCGACGCCGAGCGCGCTACCTACAAACAGACCTGGACCACGGCGAACCATCGCGGCCCGGCGGCTGGCGACGCCGTCCGCTTGAAGCGTGTCGAAGGCGCCTGGGTCGTCGAGCCCGGCGGCAAGGACGGGGCGTGGGTCAACTACTGGGTGCACACGACGCCCGGGGGCTCGATCCCGCAGTGGATCGTCAGCGCGGCCAATCGCAAAGCCATTCCGGAGCTCATGCTCGCCGTGAAAGCGCGGGTGCGTCAGTACGCGGTCGCGCGCCGACTTCGCATCAAGGTGTAGCTTCGATGAGTCGACGAAGGTCGAGCGGCGCTGGGTTCGCGTCGGTACCCGTGCCGATGACACGAACGGGGTCCGCGATGGCGGCCTCGCTTACCAGCGCGACAGTGCCCACCTGCGACCGCTAGAACCTCGAACGCGCGTTCAAGCAGCGTTTAGGTGTTTGGCCATGTATTCGATGAGGTCGATCTTGGTGATCACCGCCTTCAGCTCGCGGTTCTCCACGACGAGCACGACCGGGTTCTGGTTGAACAGGCCCGACAGCGTCGCGACCGGGGTCGCCGTGTCGACGGTCGTGAACTGCGTGTCGACCAAGGGGCCGACCTCGCCTTCGAGCTTCGCGTTTTGTGTCATGAAGAACTGCAAGAGGTCGCGCTCGTTGACGAGGCCCATGATCTTGGTGCCGTCGAGAACCGGTACCTGACTGATACCGTGCTCCTTCATGCGCATGATGATCTGCTTCACCGGATCTTTCGCCTGCGCGGTTTGTAGCGTCACCTTGGGCCGCTGAGCGAGGAGGTCGCTTACGCGCCCAAGTCCCGGCTCTGGTCCCAAGAATCCGTTTTGGCGCATCCACTCGTCGTCGAGGTACTTGGTGAGGTAGCGCACAGCGCTGTCGGGCAAGAGCACGACGATCTTCATCGGCTTGTTCATCATCTCGGCGTACTTCACCGCTCCGATGACCGCGGCACCGGCAGAGCCGCCGCAGAGGATTCCCTCTTTCTTGACCATGTCGCGCGCCGCCATGAAGCATTCTTTGTCGGTGACGCGGATGACTTCATCCAAGATCTTGAGGTTCATGGTCGAGGGGAAGAAGTCCTCGCCGATGCCCTCGACCTTGTACGGATGAGCGGTCGTCACGCGACCGGTCTTCACGTAGTCGTAGTAGAGCGAGCCGACAGGATCGACGCCCACGACCTGGATCGATGGCTTCTGCTCTTTGAGGTACTTGCCGGTACCGGAGAGCGTCCCACCGGTGCCCATGCCGGACACGAAGACATCGAGCTCGCCTTTGGTCTGGTTCCACAGTTCGGGGCCGGTGCTCTTGTAGTGGGCCTCGGGGTTGGCGGGATTGTGGTACTGGTTGGCGAGCATCGCGTTCGGCGTCTCTTCGGCGATGCGTCGCGAGACCGAGTAGTAGCTGCGGGGATCCTCGGGCTCGACGTCGGTTGGACAGACGACGACCTTCGCCCCGACGGCGCGCAGCACGCGGATCTTCTCGTCGGACATCTTGTCCGGCATCACGAACACGCACTTGTAACCGCGCACGGCCGCGACAAGCGCGAGGCCCATACCCGTGTTGCCGCTCGTCGCCTCGACGATGGTTCCGCCGGGGCGGATCTCGCCGCGCGCCTCGGCTTCGTTCATGATGTTGATGGCGATGCGGTCCTTCATGGACCCGCCGGGATTGAGGAACTCGCACTTCGCGTAGATCTCGGCTTTGGTGTGTGCGCCCACGTGGTTGAGCTTCACCAGTGGCGTGCAACCCACTGCATCGAGAATGTTACCGACCGCACCGGACATGAGCGCCATTGCTGTGCCTCTCAGATGACTTCTAGACTTGCTGACAGGACCTGCACCCGGTCGTAAACGGGTTTGACCAGTCCAATCTCGATTTTCTCCTCGACCTCGGCGTCGCTCAGGACGACGTCGGGGAGGGCGTTCAGGACGTCTTGCAGAACGACGAACGCGGGGGCCGCGAACTGGGCTGCCGCAGGGTCGACGTCGCGCGCGTAGTTGCTGACCATCTCCTTGAGACTTTCGTCGTTCGACTTACCGTCACCTTTGCCCTCCGCGCGCCATAACAACGCGCCGTCCCTACAGCGGAAGAGCTCGACGGCCACTGTCAGCTCGACGTCTTGGTTTTCGATTGCGCTCTTCAGGACGCGTACCGCGAGCACGCCCTCCCGGTTGTCCTTGCAGCCTTCTTCCCACCCTTTGAGGGCGAGCGACTCGGGGACGATGTAGTTCTTGCGCAGCTTGACGAAGTCAGCGGCGATGCGCGCAATGACTGGCGCCGCGCCGGCTTGGTCGGCTGGGGCCCAGGCGCCAACCGTGATGCGCTTCACTGCATCCGCTGAAGTGGACAGATAGCCTGGCGCGACGTAGGTCGTGCCTAGCGAGCTGCAACCCACTAGAGCGAGCGTGAGGACAACGGCGTACTTCATTTCTTGCTGATCTCGGCGACCTTGTCGTTCATCGCTTTCTTCACCGCGCCGATGCCGCCTTCCTTGAGGAGAGGCTTAATTTGCTCATCGCGGATGCCGGCGAGGGTGCTCTCGCCCTGCATGATGGTGTCGTAGACCTTCCACTGGCCTGCGCTCTTGCCCAGCACCCAGTCGATGACGATCTCACTCTTCTTGAGGTCGCGGTGGATGACAACGGTCGACTTCACCTTGACCGCGTTGCCGTCCATGCGTGGCGCGTCGTAGAGGACGTTGTCCAAGTACTTGAAGATGTCACGGCCGGCGGGGAAAGAGATGCCGCGGATGAGCTTCTCCATGCCGGCGATGAGCTCCTTCTTGTCTGCGTCAGTCGCATCTTTCCAGGACGTATCCATGAGCTTCTCGACCATCACGTCGTAGCCGACCTGCTTGGTGGCGAGGTCGTCCTTGCTATAGCGGATGGCGTTGATCAGCGTCTTGATGGGCTTCTGGCCTTCGGCGGCGGAGGGCGCCTGAGCGAAGGCAACGCTGGACAAGGCGAGCGACAGCACGAACGCGAACGATGCACTCTTCATGAGGTCTCCCGGGCGCGCCTCTTACAAGGCATCGCCAACAACCGCAACTGGGCTTATTCTAAGGTCCCGCGACAGGCGTGGGGCGTACGAGCGGCGAAGCCGCGAAACACGCAACAGGGCCAAAGCGAAGTAAAGGCAGAAATGTTCTTCCCCCTAGGCGACGAGCCCAATCCCCGTGGGCGGGCTTATGTCAATTGGACGTTGATCGCGGCCAACGTCGTCATTTTTTTGCTCACGGCGGCGCCCATGATGGCGCAGGCCGCAGACCCGGCAGACCCCTTGTTTGGCGAGTACATGCAGTTTCTGCGACGACGGGCGCCCGACCTCGCCGCGCAGGCTCTGGCGGGTCAGATCTCGGCGTATGATCTGTTCGTCTTCCATTGGGGTTACCGTCCCGGCTCGCCCAGCCTTACGACGGTGTTCACCTCGATGTTCATGCACGGTGGCTGGGCTCACCTCTTCGGGAACATGTTGTTCCTCTACATCTTTGGCGACAACGTCGAGCATCGCATGGGCCGGGCTGGCTACCTGGTCACGTATCTTGCGTGCGGCGCGGCGGCGACGTTCTTCTTCGCCCTCATGGCGGGCGATTCGCAGACCCCGCTGGTGGGCGCCTCGGGAGCCATCTCGGGCGTGCTCGGCCTCTACTTTGTCTGGTTTCCAAGGAACGTCGTGAAGACGGTGTTCTTCTTCCAACTCGTTCGACTGCCGTCGCGGTTGGTGCTCGGGTCGTATCTCATCATCGACAACATTTTGCCGTTCGTCACGCGTGGCGCCGGGAGTGGGGGCGTCGCGCACGGCGCCCACATCGGTGGCTTCATCGCTGGGTTCTTGCTTGCCTGGGGTTTGCAACGCGCGGGCGCCACGTCGCAGGCTCTCGAGCGCTTCGCGCCCCGCGATCCCTGGACCCGGCCACAGCAGCCCGTGTTCGAGCCCGTACGCCAAGCGCGGGTCGCGGCGAACCCGTTCCAGGCGTTTCGCGAGTCCCTGGCGCTTGGCAACTGGCACGAGGTGTACCGTGCGTACGTGGCAATGTCCCCGAACGAACGTGATCAAATCGACAAGAACGAAGCGATTCGCTTTGCGGACTGGCTGACTGATCAAGGCGACTACGACGTGGCGCTGGCGTTGCTGCGACGCTTCATCGAGGTCCAGCGGGACCCGCAATGGCTCGCGCGCGCCCACCTGCGGGCGGGTCTCATCGACCTGCACTTCAAGAACGACTCGGCCGAGGCCAGCAATCATTTCTACAAGGTGCTCGAGCTCGGCGCGTCGAACGACATGCAACAGGTGGCGCGCAACGCTCTCGCGCAGGCGCGCAATACGCGGTTCGATCTCAACTGACCGGGCGCGAAGCGGCCAGAGTGGCGGCCTAACCCCCGTGCTCGAGCGGCGGGGGTAGGCCCCGTCCGGTTGTCAGGGGCGCCGCTCGCGCGAGCGGGGTATCATGGAGACGTTGGTCGCTGCAGAAGCCAGCCACGTCGAGGACGGCCGTGTCGAGCCAAACAAAACCCCGCGCGATAGCACCCGTCTCGCCCCTCACGTTGAGCCGACGCGATGTCCTCATCGCGGGCGGCGCGCTCGTGGGAGCAGCGGTGGGGTGCTCGCCTGGGAGCGTTGGTTCGACCGGGCTCGCTGGCGATGATGGGAGTGACGTCGACCCGCCCCCGGGAGATGACGTTGCGGCCGCCAATCAGGCGCCGGTCTGGACGCCGATCCCGGACCAGGTCTGGACGATCGGTGTTCCGGTCTACCTCGACCTTGCCGACTATTGTACCGACCCCGATCTCGACACGCTCGCCTACGAGCTCGATGCGGCCCTTCCGGCCGGAGTCACGCGCGTCGGGAGTGTCATCAGCGGGACCCCGACGACGGCCCTCGCTGCGACGACCTACGTGGCGACCGCTGACGACGGCCGCGCCTGATAGCCCAAGGAGAACGTTCTGGCTCGAACATCCCAGACCTTCAACGTTCGTGTGCAGGCCCCACCGCCGCTGCCGAGTTGGGTGCCTTCGCCGGGTAACGTCGCGCTGCTCACCCAGAGCAACGGCGGCTTGCTGAACCGGTTCATCGACCAATGCGCGCCGTACTTCGAGCCATTCTATTTCGTGAACACCGTCAACGACTATAGCGGCGCCTTCAAGAACCCGTACTGGGGAGAATGGGGGGCCACCGTTTTTTGGGGCGGCGGGCACGCCGGCACTAACGACAACACGGTGACCGTCGCCGAATACGGTAGCGACGGTATCCGCTTTCGCCGCGTCTCTGATCCGACGCCGTGGTTCGGAGTTGGCACGGATGCCGCGACGCGCTTCGACAACAGCCGTGGCAACGCAAACAGCTCTCTTGACTTCGCGTACATGGAGTCGACCATCGATGGACAGCCGGGCTCGCCCCATAGCTACTGTTGCGGCGACATCATCGGGCCTGAGCACGGCGGTGCCCCGTTCGGGACGCTGTTGCAGGTCGGTGGCGCGGCGGTCAACGCAGCCAACGATGCGGGGGCGTGGGCCGCTCATCAGCTACGCTTCGATACGACGACCTTGCAGACTGCCGGCGGTACCAATCGCAAGTGGACCCGCGTGACGAGCAACACTCCGGGCGCCGGATGGGGAACGACCGCGGCGCCTTGGTACACGGCCTTCGTTGCCTCGCAGCAACGCGTCTACATCGCCTCCCAGGGCGGCGGCTTACCTGGAGCCGTGCGTTGGTTCGACCGCGCGACCAACATGTACGTCCGCGGTACCGGAACGGGCTTCGAGCTGGACGTTGGCGACGGTTTCGATAGCGGTGTCCTCTTTTCGGTTCCTTCGCGTAACCTTGTGGTTTGCATGTTCCCCTTGGCGGGTGCTCTGCGCCTGCAGTGGATGGACGTGTCGGTCGCGCAGCCGACGCTTGGCGGTAGCGCCGCGCTCGATCAGCCGCTCACCCTCGACCTGCCGTGGTCCGCAGGATGCTGGTGCCCTGACAACGAGCGTATCCTCGTCGCTGGCGTTGCGGGCGATGACAGCGCCTTGTACGAGATTGCGATTCCGAGCGATCTGGGTTCGGCGTGGCCCGTGACCCGAGCGCCCCTTGGTGCTGGACAGACCTTTGCCCCCGCTGACCCTGCGGTCGGCATTGGGCTCACGTACAAGAAGTTTCATTACGACGCGAAGGTGCGCAGCATCGTCTACATGCCGCTCGCGGCGCGTACTGGCGACGACCAGATCTGGGTCTACAGGCCGCGCGGCACCTGAGTGCCGTGGCGCTCCTAGCCGGCGAGCGTGTGCACCATCATGAACTGCGTGGCCGCTTGCGCGAGCGCCCAGAGCTGGTCGGCTGCTTGAGGGTCGGTGCGCCCCGGCTCTTGCCCCTGCGGAGCGAGCTGCGTAGCGAACGCGTCGAGATAGCCTCCGATCTGCGCCGTGATTGCCGGGTCGCCCGCTGCGAAGGCCTGCAGCATCGCGTGAACATCGCTGGCGTGCTTAATCAGCTGATCCGCTGCGGGCGTTGGAGTCGTATCGAACGGCGGAACCTTGCTTAGCGCGCCGGGCTCGCGGGAACGCGTCGCCGTCTGCATTGCAGTGATGTAGCGGTTCGTTTCCGCTTGGAAGGCGGCCGTGTCGAGTTGCTGACCGCGACGCGCCAGCACATGCACGTCATTGACGAGCTTCGCACGCCCGAGGCTCGGCGTACCGAGCTCAAGGGTCTGCGTCGGGGCAAGCGGAGAGAAAGCATTGGGCATCCAGGTCGCGATGGTCGACATCTGCTGTGTCCTCCACCCTTTCGGTGCGCGAGACCGCCCGAAGTTTCCTCGCGCCCGCGGATGCCGCTGAGCTTGGGGGAAAAGCGCTCTCTAGGCGTTCACTTGGCTTGCTACGTCACGCCCAAAGATCGCGATCGAACGGAGGACGGCGTCGTGTGGCATCGTGGCCGGCGTCATCAGCATGGTGAGCCGCGCGACCCCGCCGAGCGCCCGATCGATGTGGCGCACCTTGTCGATGACCGTCTTGGCGCTGCCAACGAACAGTGAACCGGTCGGACCGCTCATGGCGTCATAGTGAGCGCGGGTCGTCGGTGGCCAGCCGCGCTCTCGTCCGATGCGAGTGAACGCCGCCGCATGGTAGGGGAACAACAGCTCTCGGGCCGTGGCGTCATCGTCGGCGAGGAAGCCATGGACGTGCACGCCGACGGCGAGGCGCTCGGGCGGGTGACCAGCGCGTTTGCCGGCCTCGCGATAGAGGTCGACGAGGGGGCGGAAGCGGTGCGGCTCGCCACCGATGATCGCGATCATCAAGGGTAAGCCCAGGACCCCGGCGCGAACGAACGATTGCGGGGTACCACCGACACCGAGCCAGACCGGTAGCGAGGCTTGGGCTGGGCGCGGGTAGACGCCTTGACCCGTGAGCGCGGGGCGAAACTTGCCAGACCAGGTGACGTGCTCGTGGTCGCGAAGCGCGAGTAGGAGGTCCAGCTTCTCCGCGAACACTGCGTCGTAGTCGTCGAGGTCATAGCCGAAGAGCGGAAATGACTCGATGAAGGAGCCGCGGCCGGCGATGATCTCGGCGCGACCATTCGACACCAGATCGACGGTCGCAAATGACTGGAACACGCGGACCGGATCGTCGGAGCCAAGCACAGTGACGGCGCTCGCGAGACGCACCTTCTTGGTGCAGGTCGCGATGGCGGCGAGAACCACCGCAGGAGACGACGCGAGATATTCGCCGCGGTGGTGCTCACCGATGGCCACCACGTCGAGGCCCGACACATCCGCGCAGACAGCCTCCGCGATGAGCTGCTGCATGCGTTCGGCCGCAGTGACGGTGGCACCGCTCACCGGGTCTTGCGTGTGCTCGACGAAGCTATCGATTCCGAACTGCATGAGGTGGTTCTTGTCAGGATTCGAAGCAGCTGGCGAGCGCTCATGGAGTTGCCAACGTGAACGCCCGACGTGGCGGCCATCGCTCGAGCGGGGATCCGTGCTAGACACCCGTACGAGATGAGCAGCGCCTTCAGCGACAGTGGACTCGACATGCCCGACTTCCTCGCCGCCGCGCTTCGCAAGGCGGGCATTCGTGAGGCGTCGGACGTTCAACGTGCGGCGATTCCCGTCATCTTGGCCGGCAAAGACGTTCTCATCCAGTCGGCGACGGGTACCGGCAAGACGCTCGCCTATCTGTTGCCCCTGTTACAGCGTGCGCGAGGCGACGACACGTTTCGCGTTCTGGTTCTCGCGCCATCGCCCGAGCTCGCAATCCAGATTCTGCGCGTGGTCGAGGCGTTTTCAGGGCCCGGGGTCACCAGCACCTCGCTCGTCGGCGGTGCGAACCCTGACCGCCAACGCGAGCGGCTCAAGAAACACCCGCGCATCATCGTCGGTACGCCCGGGCGCGTCATCGAGATGATCTTCGACCGGCGCCTGAAGGTCGCGCAGCTCGCCGCAGTGGTTCTCGATGAGACGGACGAAATCTTGTCGCCGGCCAACGAGAAGAACTTACGCGAGATCGCGTCGCGTCCGGAGTTCAAGCCGCAGCTCGTATTCACCTCGGCCACCTTCGCGCCCAAGGCCGACCAGCTCGCCAAAGATCTCATGCGCGACGATTTCGTCAGGCTCGCTCCGCCCGCGCAGCCCATGCCGAGTCAGGTCGAGCACTACTTCACGACCTTTGACGAGCGGCGCAAAGAGGTCTGGCTCGCGCGACTCCTCGACAAGCACCGCATCAAACGCGCTCTGGTGTTCGTCAACAAGCTCGAGACCGTTGCCCACCTCTACCGCTTTTTCAACGAGAGCGGCGTGAGCGCGGTGACGGTGAGCAGCGAGCGACGCAAGAGAGACCGCGAGCAAGCGATCCGCGCCTTCAAGAAAGGGGATGCGCGCGTGCTCGTCGCCACGGATACCGCGGCGCGCGGCATCGACGTGCCCGGGCTCGATTGGGTCGTCCACTATGACGTTGCGCGCGACAAAGACGTCTACGTCCATCGCATCGGGCGCACCGGGAGAGCAGGGCGTGAAGGTGCCTCGGTCATGATGGTCGCCAAGCGTGAGATGTTTCTCCTCAAACGCTATAGCGACGAGCTCGGTGTGGAGTTGCGGCCGCTCAGCGAAGCTTGACCGTCTCGACGGTGAGGCTGCCACTGTCGTTGCTGAGCATCACCTGGCCGTCTTGAATTGTCGCTTGGAGGGCGAAGGTCCTGTCCGCGAAGGCGGATAGTGCGCCGGCTTCACCAAGCTCGAGCTTGTACACGGAGAGGTTCTTCGCGCGCTCGAGCGTCGATGCTGCACTCTTCCACCACGGGAGGGCGCCGCCGCCGTAGGCGTAGACCGAGACCCTCCGGGCTCGTCCGCACGCGCGCATCACGTCTTTTGGATCCGGCTGTCCCAGCTCGATCCACTCTTCGATGACACCGGTGAGATCTTTCCTCCACAGGTCCGGTTCTTCCGCGCTGCTCACGCCCTTGCCGAACTCGAGGTGCTCGTGAGCGTGCAGCGCGAAAATGACGACGCGAACCATCAAGCGCTCGTCTGTCTCGGAAGGATGTCGTGCGACGGTTAGCGCGTGATCGGCGTAGTGACCACGATCGACGTCCGCAACCGTCAGTGCGACCTTGTAGATGGTGGATTTGAGTGCCATGGACCGAGCCGTCGTCGGGGACGAGGCTCAATCGCCGCTCCGCCAGCCGATTGCAAGCTACCGTTCGGTGCGACCGTCCCGAGCCTCCCGCACGAGCCAGTCGAACAGGCTTTGCTGCCGCTTGTCTTTCGCTGCTGTCAGCTCCGGATGCCACTGCACCGCAAGGAGCTGCGGATGGTCGTCGACGGCGATGGCCTCGATGACGTCGTCTTCGGCCCAGCCGATCGCTCGTACGCCTTGGCCCAATCGATCGACGGCTTGATGATGGGTCGACGCGATGCTGAGGCGGGGCGCGCCGCAAACCTGCGCGACGAGGCTCGTTGGCTCGAGGCTCACCTCGTGATCGACCGCGACCAGCTCTGCGCTCTCGCGGACAACGCGGTGAGCGACCGTATCGCCGACGACGTCAGGCAGATGCTGGTGCAGCGTACCGCCAAGCGCCACATTGACGAGCTGCATCCCTCGGCAGATGGCGAGCACCGGATGCCGGGTCGTCATCGCCACCTCGAGGACTGCCAGCTCGGTCGCGTCGCGCAGCGCGTCGATCCCATAACAAGCGGGATGGGGCTGTGCGCTATAGCGACTCGGGCAAATGTCGCCACCGCCAACCAAGACGAGGCCTTGCACGAGGTCGAGCAGGTGCGCCGCAGTTGGGCCCGGCGGCACGATCACGGCGTCGGCGCCGGCCCGTTCCACCGCTTGAACGTAGTCAATCGGCGCCACGTAGCGCGTTGGATCTCGGGTCGAGGTGTAGGCGACGAAACCGATGCGTGGGCGGCGCATGACGACTTAGGGATTGTGCCCCAAGACGATAGGGTTTGCGAGAGCGCGTGGAACGGGACCGACTTTAGCCTCCCATGAGATCGTGTTCGCGCTCCAAGGCAGCAAGCGCCGCCTGGACCGCGTCGAGGAGCGCCTGCTTGTCGGTAAAGTCGTTTGCGCGGATCGGCGGTCCGTAGATGATGCGCACGCGGCTGAACGGCTTGGGGATTTGCATACGGTCCCACGTCTTGGTGAGGGTCCAGTAGCGCGAGGCGACCGAGACCACCGGCAGCACCAGTGCATTCGTTCGCTGGGCCAGCACCGCGATACCCGGTTGCGGGACCCCGCGTGGGCCGCGCGGCCCGTCGACCGTGATGATCGCGCCGTGACCCTGCTCCATCAGCTTCGCCATGCTCACCATGGCTCGCAGCCCGCCTTTGTCCTTGCCGTTCTTGCTCGACGAGCCGCGTACGGGAATGATGCTGCGGACTTTGAGGCTCGGGACGAGCAAGTCTCCGTCCGTCGAGCGTGACACCATCGCGACGAGCCCCTTCTCGTCGTTGTGACAGACGGCCGCGACTTGGTGGGCGTGCAACGCTGCCATCACGTAGGGAGTCCGTGCGGCGCGCAAGGCCGGACGCGGATCGTTCACGAAGCTCCCGCGCGTCAACCAGCGCAGGAGTAGCATGAAGCAAGCGAGGACCCAGCCGATGATGCGGTTCACGGAAGCAGCTCTTCGGCGCCGGGCGACTCGAGCATGCCCGGGAGCAAGGTCGATACGACGCGGATTCGGTTCGAATAGATGACGGGCACGGAGCGCTCACCGCTCACCACGAAAGGCATTGGAATGCGAACCTCGACGCGGTAGGTGCCGGGTACGGGTTCGCCATAGCGGAGCTCCCGGCCGTACACGCGTGCGACCTCCTCACCGTTGCGCAACAAAACGATGTTCGGCAAGCCGCTCGTGGTCGACGGAGCGAGGACGACGAGCTCGGCGGCATCGATGTCGCGGACGATGCTGCCGTTCTTCCCGGTCCAGGCATTACCCTTGCGAGCGCCGAACTCGAAGTAGGGAGCCTCGCCGAAGAGGCCCGCGGCGCAGAAGAAGGCGCCATGACTTAGCTGATCGAGAAGCGCGACAGGGCGCTGCGCTGGGTCATCGGGCAAGGCGTCGTCGAGGATGATGTTCCAGGTGGAGAGATCCTGGCTCGCGTCGACGGCGTCGAGCGAGCCTGCGCCGCAGAAGCCGACGACCTCGCCTGCTTCGCTGTCCCAAAGTCGTAAGGCATCGCGGTCGCGCTCATAGAGCTGCGCGAGCGCGAGTCTCGGGTTGACTTGCGCACCGAGTAGAAGCGGAACGAGACCAAACGAAAAGCTTCCTGCGACCCGCCGCGCGGTAGCGGCGAAGCTAGCGATCTCGAAGCCACCTGCGCCCTCGAGCTCCCCAGTCCACGGACGCTTGGGGTCGCTCGGATGGCTAATGACAGGAACGCCGCCGAGAGAGCGAATCGCGGCGTGGACACGCGGTGCCATGCGTTCGCCCGCCGACAGGACGTACCCCGTGCCTAGGCCGACGACGAGGCCGGCGGGGGTCGCGAGCTCTGCGTACGACAAGATCACGACACCATCGCGGACCATGGGACCCGCGAGCTGCGCATTGGGGTCGGTGATGACCACGAAGGACAGTCCGGACGCTTTGGCTCGCGACGCGAGGGCGTCTAACGAAGTAAGGCCGCGCTCCTGCACATCAGCGCGCACGTGATAGGCGCCGCGGGGGCGAAACGATGGGCCGCTCTCGAGGACAGGCGTGCGTCTGTCATGCACGTGACGTGCAAGGCCGAAGGCGAACGCTCCGAGCACCACCACGATGATGGCGCGCAGGATGAATGTCTCAGCTCGGCCGGGCTGCAGACGAGGCCTCGGATGGTTCTTTGTCGTCGAATTGCATGGCGTAAAGACGAGCATACTCGCCAGCGGCGCCTATGAGGGTTTCGTGTGTTCCACGCTCGATGATCTTGCCTTCCTTCAGAACGCAGATGAGGCTCGCGCGTCGCACGGTCGACAGTCGGTGGGCAATGACTAGGCTCGTTCGCCCGCGCATCAACACGTCGAGCGCTTCTTGTACGTAGCGCTCGCTCTCGACATCGAGGGCGCTCGTCGCTTCGTCGAGTACCAAGAGAGGAGCGTCGCGCAGCAGGGCGCGGGCGATGGCCAGGCGCTGGCGCTGGCCGCCAGAGAGCGTGACTCCGCGCTCCCCGATCACCGTCTCGTACCCCTTCGGGAGCTTGTCGATGAACTCCTCCGCGTAGGCGGCCTTGGCCGCAGCACGGACTTGTTCGGGCGTCGCGTTTGGTGACCCGTAGGCGATGTTGTCCGCGACGCTGGTATTGAAGAGGAATGTGTCCTGACTGACGACGCTCACCTGACGACGCAGAGACGCGAGCTCGAGCTCCCGCACGTCGATGCCATCAATACTCAGGCGGCCTTGGGTGACGTCATAGAAGCGCGGCACGAGGTTCGCCATCGTGGTCTTGCCCGACCCCGAGGGCCCGACCAGCGCCACCATCTGACCCTTGGGGACGTCGAGCGTGACCCCTGCGAGCACGGGTGTGCCGACGTAGTCGAAGCTCACATTTTCGAATCGGACCGCGTCGCTGAACGGTGGTAGGGCGCGGGCGCCTGCGGCGTCGCGTATATCCGGCGTTAGGTCCACGATCTCGAAGATGCGCTCCGCCGCCGCGGACCCGGCTGCAAGGAAGTCGCTCGTGTTTCCCAACTTCTTTAGCGGATCGTACATGAGGACGATCGCAACGAAGAAGCTGATGAAGTGGGCTGGATCGGCCTGATTCAAGCGCACCTCACGCGCAAGATAGGCGAGTAGAACCGCTAGAGCGGACAAGCCCAGGGTCTCCATGGTCGGTGTCCGCACCGCCCGAATGAAATACGAGACCAGCATCTCGCCGTAATACTTGCGGGCCGCCTTCTCGAGCCGTTGCTCTTCGTGCGCCTCGTTGGCGAATGCTTGGACGACACGGATGCCCGCGAGCGCTTCGTAGCACACCGCGTTGATTGCGCCCTGAGCGGCCTGGCCGCGACGTGAGACGCGCTTGAGCCAACGCGCGAACCGTACGATGGGCAGAACCGCGAGGGGCACGACCACGAAGGTCACGAGTGCGAGCTTGGCATCCATGACGAAGCACAGGGCGAGGAGAACAACCACGGCTAGCGAATCGCGCAAGAGAGGCGCGAGACCGTAGAAAACGAGTTGCTCGACCTGCGCGGCGTCACTGGTTAACCGCGACAGCAGATCACCATGCGCCGTCGTATTGTAGAAGCGCGGAGACAAGCGCAGCATCGCGCCGAACGCGTCGCGGCGTAGAGCGATGAGGATGCTCTGCGCCATGCGCCCGAGCAGAAAAAACTGTCCCGTCTGGGCAATGCCCTGAATGACCGTCGAGACCACGATGAGGACTGGGACGAACCACAAGACGTCAGCTAGCCCATTGAGCGACTCGATGGCGGCAGGCGGGAGCAGGTCCCACCCCGTGCGTAGCTGACCGCGCGAGTCGTAGATCATGTCGTGGAGATCGCCGGTGAAGACGAACTTGAGCAGCGGGCCCGCGAGCAGAGCAAACACTGCGCCGGTCGCCGCCAAGACGATCATGCAAACGTACGCCGTCACCAGCGCGCCCACGTGCGGACGCACGTAACGTAGGAGACGGCGGAGGGTCTTCACCGGATCTCGGCGCGCAGCTTCGGCACCCGCGCTACCGCTTCGAACACGATGCGCCGTGACATCTTCGAGGCGCCTTGTTCCCGTTCGACGAAGACGATGGGCGTCTCGACGACGGTGAAGCCGAGCTTCAGCGCGCGATATGTCATTTCGATCTGAAACGCGTAGCCTGTCGACTGGACGCTGTCCAAGTCGATGGCTTCGAGGACGCGGCGATTGAAACACTTGAAGCCGCCGGTCAAGTCCTTGATACCAACGCCCAGAACGGTTCGCGCGTACAACGAGCCGGCGCGCGAGATGAACTGCCGGTGCAGCGGCCAGTTTTCGGTGCCGCCGCCACTCACCCAGCGGGACCCCAGGACGACGTCGTGCGTGTCGGCCAATGCGAGTAAGTCGCCGAGGTAGCGGGGTGGGTGCGAGAAGTCGGCGTCCATCTCCAAGATACGCGAGTAGCCAGCGGCAAGCGCGCGGCGGAACCCATCGAGATAGGCCTTCCCCAGTCCTTCCTTACCGGCGCGGTGGGCGACGTGGACGCGGGGGTGCCGAGCCGCAAGCTCGTCGGCGAGCTGACCGGTACCGTCAGGGGAGTTGTCATCGAGGACCCAGACGTCGACAGGCGCCGCCTCGAGGATCGCAGGTACGATGCGCGGCAGATTTTCGCGCTCGTTGTAGGTGGGGAGAAGCACGACCGCGTCGTGTGTACGCTTGACGCTCACGCAATGGCCTTTGCGGGTGACAGATAGGTAACAACTACTTGGGCGACTCTCTTCGCGGTTTCGCCATCGCCGAGCTGGTCGCGCAAACGCGACAGGTCCGCTTCCACGGACTCACGCGCGTGTTTGTCTGCGAGCAATCCGCTGATGTGACGCGCCACGTTTTCGGCCGTGAATGCGCCCTGGATGAGCTCGGGCACGAGCGCGCGGCCGGCGATGAGATTCACCATCGCGATGTGCGCTACTTTGATCATGCGTTTCAAGATCTGGTACGTCAGCCACGACACTCGATAGACGACGACCATGGGTCGCTTGAGCAGCGCCGTCTGCAGTGTCGCCGTGCCCGAGCAGACCACGGCAGCGTCGGCGGCTGACAACACCTCGGTTGCATGCCCATCGATGACTTGAGCGTCGACACCAGCGCGCTGCACTGCGAGCTCGACCGAGCTCTTGTCGATGGTGCTGGCCACTGGGATCAGCGCGCGCGCATTGGGGATGGTCTGGCGCAATACGCGCATGGCTTCGAGCATGATGGGCAGATGACGGCTGACCTCTTTTCGGCGGCTCCCGGGAAGCAGCGCGACGAGCGGTCCTGCTGCTGCGAGTGCGAGTGAGGCGCGCGCTTGCGCGCGATCCGGGTCGCGCGGCAGCTCCTCGACGAACGGATGGCCGACGAACTGCGCCCGTACGCCGTGCTTGGCGTAGAACTCTTGCTCGAACGGGAGGATCACGAGCATCTCGTCGACACGCTCGCGGATCACCTCGACCCGGCTCTGGCGCCACGCCCAGACTTGCGGGCTGATGTAGTAGACGACGCGGATGCCGAGGGCCTTCAGGCGCTTGGCCAGGCGCAGATTGAAGTCGGGATGATCGATGAGCACGGCGACGTCGGGCCGGCGCTCGGCGGCTGCCCGCGTGAGGCTATTTGCGATACCGAGCAGGCGGGGCAGGGCCCAGAGAACCTCGGTGAGACCAGCGACTGCCATGTCTTCTGCGCGCGCCACACAGTCGAAGCCGAGATCGCGCATATGCTTGCCGCCGACGCCGAAGCACTGAACATCGGGTCGCAGCCCTTTGAGCTCGCGCACCAATGCCGCGCCGTGATGATCGGCGGAGGCTTCTCCGGCGACGATGAGGACTGAGCTGGTCATGGGGTGCGAGCGGGCAGATAGCCTCCTGTCACGCCCCTTGCCAAGTGGCGCCCTTGCCAATAATTCCGAGGGTGTGGAAGTACCAACCATCGACGACATCCGTGCCGCTGCCAAACGCATCGCCCCGTACGCGCACCGCACACCCGTCCTGACCAGCGCGACGCTCGACCGCATGACCGGGGCGCACCTGTACTTCAAATGCGAATCGTTTCAGCGTGTCGGAGCCTTCAAGTTCCGCGGGGCCGCGAACGCGGTTTTTTCGCTCAGCGACGGCGAGGCCAAAAACGGTGTCGCCACCCACTCGTCGGGCAATCACGCGCAGGCGCTTTCCCTCGCGGCGTGGATGCGGGGCGTGCCGGCCTACGTCGTGATGCCGAGCAACTCCCCCGAGGTGAAGCAAGCGGCTGTGCGCGAGTACGGCGGCAAGATCGTTCACTGCAAACCGACGTTGAAGGACCGCGAAGAGACTCTTCAGCGCGTGGTCGCCGAGACTGGCGCCCATTTCGTCCACGCGTACGATGACCAGCGCGTCATCGCCGGCCAGGGCACGGTCGCCCTCGAGCTCCTCGACGAGAGACCCGATCTGGACGTGATCATCGTATCGGTGGGCGGCGGGGGCCTCATCTCGGGTACGAGCCTCGTGGCGCGGGCACACTCGCCCCTGCTGCGTGTCATCGGCGCCGAGCCAGAAGGTGCCGACGACGCGTTCCGCTCGCTGCGCGACAACGTTCTCTATGGTGCCAAGGACCACAAGTCGATCGCCGACGGTCTGCTCACCGCGCTTTCCGAACGCACGTTCTCGATTATCCGCCAGGGCGTACAGAAGATTGTCCTCGTCGACGAGAGCCTGATCGTCTATGCGCTTCGCACCATGTTCACGCGCATGAAGCTCGTGGTCGAGCCCTCGGGCGCGGTCCCTTTGGCCGCCATGTTGTCCGGTAAGCTCACCGAGCTGGGGGGACGCAAGGTCGGCCTCATCATCTCCGGAGGCAACATTGATCCCCGGACGCTCGCGCAGCTCATCGAATCATGAGCGAGGAGCCGGCGCGCGTAGAGCTCTTCAAGACTCCGTATTTGCGGTCGTTTGCGGGCGGACGCGTTGCGTCCGTCATCGGTGCGCAGATCGTATCCGTGACCGCCGGCTTTCAGCTCTACGAGATCACTCACGATCCGTGGTCGCTTGGCCTCGTCGGGCTCGTCGAGCTGGCGCCAGCGTTGGTGTTGATGTTGCCCGCGGGCATCGCGGCCGATCGCTATCCGCGTCGTAACGTCGCCATGTTCGCGAACGCGATGCTCGCGCTAGCCGCCTTGGGGCTCGCGGCGGTGTCGGCGCTCCGCTTGCCGGTTGCCTCCATGTACGTGCTGCTCTGCTTCATCGGGGTGGCGCGCGCCTTCGCCGCGCCGTCTGTCGGCAGCATCATCCCGCAACTCCTGCCTCCTCGTCAGCTCCCGGGTGCCATGGCATGGCTCTCGTCGAGTTACGAGATTGCAGCCATCTCTGGACCTGCGATCGGCGGCTTTCTCGCAGCGGTGACGCCGACCCTCGCGTTCGGGGTTGCCGGACTCGGACAGCTCATTTTCATCGCGGTGCTCTCGACCTTCCCCGCGCTGCCTCCGCAACACGACCAGCAGCGTGCGCCGTCGGACTTTTTGGCGGGCTTTCAGTTCATCAAGAGCAATCCGCTATTCCTCTCCGCGATCACCCTCGATCTTTTCGTGGTGCTCTTTGGCGGAGCCGTGGCGCTGTTGCCCGTCTTCGCCCGCGACATCTTGCACGTCGGGCCGATGGGCCTCGGGTGGTTGCGCGCAGCTCCCTCGCTCGGCGCGCTCACCATGGCTCTCATCCTCACGCGCATCCGGCCCTGGGCACGGCCAGGCAAAGTCATGCTGATCGCGGTTGTCGGTTTTGCGCTCGCCAACATCTGCTTTGCGCTCTCGACCAACGTGGCCGTGTCTCTGTTGTGTCTTTACGTCGCGGGTCTATGCGACGAGATCAGCGTCGTGGTGCGCTCGACCCTGCAGCAGCTCATCACACCCGACTACCTGCGTGGTCGCGTCGCAGCCGTGAACTACGTTTTCGTTGGCTTTTCGAACGAGCTCGGTGCGTTCGAGAGTGGCGCTGCTGCGAGCTTCTTTGGGCCGATTTGGGGCACGGTTGGTGGTGGCATCATCTCGCTACTCGTCGCCGGCAGCGTCGCTATCGTATTTCCGCAGCTCCGTCGCATCGGACCGTTGCACACGTTGCGAGCGCTCGACATCGCGCCGCAGGAACGCGAAACCCAGGTGACCGCCTAGCGTTCCTTCGGGGAACGCACGACACGCCTGTGAGGGTGTCAGGTTCAACGAAGCAACCCGTCGCGTACCGCTCCGATAACCCGGCCTCTAACAGGGGACTCACCACAAATGGCTTCTTCTTCGAGTGTTTCGAATACTCCGGGCGTTCGTCCGTTCGTTCAGCAGCAACCCGCCGCGCAGGCGGCCCCCGGGACCCGTCCGGGCCGCGATCCGCAGAGCGGAAAACCCCTCGGCGACAAGGACGTCTACGAGCCGACCCGCACCGCCGCGGGCGAGCGTATCGACACGAGCGACGGCATCAGCGAAGCCGAAGGCGCGGCGCTCGCGCAGCTCGCGGTCGAGAACTCGGTCGACTTCCTCCAGAAGCTGTCGGCCGACTCCGAGAACGGTACCGAGGTGCGCTATCACTTCGAGGCGCCGGTCGAGCGCGTTGGCCACGCCTTCGCGGACTTCACGGCTCGCGATAGCAACGTTCTCATCGAGTGCGGCGTGAACATCAGCCAAGATCTCGTCAAGGACGTTCTGAAAGACTACCTCGCCCCCGACGAGAAGCAGAGCAAGGACCCGATCGTCGTCAAGATGACCCTCACCGGCAAGATCAACGAGCGGGGTGAGATCGGGAGCATCAAGGCCGAGGCGAGCGTCGCAAACCTCCCCAAGCTCTCGGGTGACAAGCTCGCCGAGTTCGAGAAGAACATCGGCCGCATCCTCGAGCAGCTCCCGGTTGGTCAGACGGTCACCGAGGAGATGAAGGCCGAGCTCGCCGAGAGCCTCAAGCGCGCGCTCAAGCGCACGTCGACGGCCGGCGTCGAGTTCTTCCGCGGTCTCATCGAGAGCTCGCAGGTCTTCAAGATCGACGTGGCCGGAGAAAAGGGCGTTAGCAAGGCGCACCTGACGGGCGGCAAGAACGCGCTCGATATCCAGGTCGATCATGCGCTCGATGAAGTGGACGAAGGCTATCCGCGCGTCGACGGTCACACGAAGCTCACGCTCGACGAGGCCGACAAAGACACGCTCGATCTCGGCAAGCCGCGCGTCTACACGACTGAGAACTTGCTCGTCAGCGTCGAGGGCAACAAGCCTGCCTTGTTCCGTATCGAAGCCGACGGCAGCCGGACGCCGCTCAAGGACGTCTTCGGTCAGATCATCCTCGGCTTGCCGCTGGTGATCGCCCTGCTTGCGGGCAAGGGCATCCGCTTCTAGCTTGAAGGCACGTGCTCATGGGCCGCGCCGACGAGGCGCCCCATGAGCACGATGTCGATGTATCCATCGAGCTTCACCGCGCGCCTCCTCACACCCTCATGCACGAAGCCGGCTTTCTCGTAGAGAGATATAGCCGCCGTGTTGTGCGCGAAAACCGACAGCTCGACGCGCTCGAACGGGGAGCGCTCGAGGAGCTCGTCGAGCAGCCTGCGACCGATACCGCGTCGCCGATATTCGGGCAGAAGACCCATGCCGAGCACGCCGACGTGTTTGGCGAGCGCGTCGTCGCGCGGCCGCAAGTCGCCCCAGCCAATGACGTTCTTGCCGTCGAGGGCGACGAGCTGCGGGCACCCGGCTTGGGACAGCATATGCGAAAAGGCCGCCACTGCGGCGAGCGGCGGCGCGTCGGTGAGGGCCAGGTACTTGCGCTCGCGGGCGACGGCGCCGAGTGCCTTGTGCAGACCATTGAGGGTCCGCTCGCTCACCTTGACGATATCGATGTCATTGACAGGGGTCACGGCCCTCTCCTAACTGCGCGGGCATGCAAGTGGAACAGATAAGGGGCCTCATCGTCATCGGCGCGGTGTTCGCCGTGGCGCTGATGTTCATCTTGGCCCTGGTCGCCGCGCGGCGGCGCCGTCGTCGTGACTTTGCCGAAGAAGAGCAGCGTGATGCGCTCGAGGCTCGCGAGCATCCCGAAGAGAGCGCCGCACTCGCGCGGGCGGCGCAGAACGCTTCTCAGGATGCTATTGCGGACGAAGAGGACGAGGCCGAAGAGGTGGCCACCGACGCGGTGGCGCAACAAGCCGCTCTCGCGGAGGCTGCGCACGAGCGACGGACGGTCGACCTGCGAACGGACGACGCGGTCTTGCAGCAGGGCCTCGAACGGACGCGGACCTCACTTTGGGGAAAGGTCGCCGGCCTCCTCGGAAAGGGGACGATCGACGCAACCGTGCTCGATGGTCTCGAGGAGGCGCTCATCACCGCTGACGTCGGTGTTGGCCTCGCATCGAAGCTGGTCGACGAGCTACGTGCCGATTGGAAAGCCAAAAAGCTCGATGGGGCGGCAGCCGTGCGCGCGGCCTTGAAGGCTCGCGTCGCTCAGGCAATGGGCGTCGAGGAGGCGAGCGCGGATCCGCTCGCGCTCGGTGGCGCGAAGCCGCGCATCATCCTTTTCGTCGGTGTGAACGGGGTCGGCAAGACCACGACCATCGGCAAGGTCGCAGCGCAGCTACGGGGCCGAGGCGCCTCTGTCGTGCTTGCCGCTGGCGACACGTTTCGGGCTGCTGCCGCGGAGCAGCTGTCTGTTTGGGCGGACCGCACGGGAGCCAAGATCGTACGCGGCAACGAGGGCGCCGATCCAGCGAGCGTCGTCTTCAACGCCTTAGAGCACGCCAAGGCACACGACGCGGACGTGGTCCTTTGCGATACCGCAGGTCGCCTTCATACCAAGACCGAGCTCATGGACGAGATCAAGAAGGTGCAGCGGGCCTGCGGCAAAGCACGTCCAGGCGCGCCTGACGAGACCTGGCTCGTGGTCGACGCCACGACCGGTCAAAACGCCTTGCAGCAAGCCCGCGAGTTCAATCAGGTTCTCGGCCTCACGGGAGTGATCCTGACCAAGCTCGACGGCACCGCCAAGGGGGGCGTGGTCATCGCTATTCGCGACGCGCTCAAGATCCCGGTGCGCTTCGTCGGTGTTGGTGAAAAAGCCGAGGACCTCCGCCCCTTCGACGCGAGGCAGTTCGTGGAGGCGCTCTTCACGGGCTGACGCGGACCGGCACCTGCCGCCGACGGCCTGGTCAGGCCGTCGCGCCTTGACCAGGCGAGACCCGCGTACTAGTCGGCGGCCATGACCAGCAACAAGGGCAACGACCGCTCCATCGAGGTTGTGATCCTCGGCCAGCGCATGACCCTCAAGGTCGATGATGACCCCGCGCGCGTCGAGCGGCTGGCTGCTTACGTGAGCCGCAAGGCCGACGAGCTGACCTCCAAGACGCCATTGCCGCCGGGAAAGGCGGGCGCGCTGCTCGCCTTGAACATCGCCGACGACTACTTCAGGGCGCTCGACGAGGCGCGCGAGCTCAAGCAAGAAGTTGCCCGCAAGTCCAGGGCGTTGCTCTCGGAGCTCGAGAGTTGAAGCCAAGTGTCGCGGGGGCGCTCGCGTCTCTACGGGGCAAGCGCGCTGTGCTGGTCGGCGACCTGGTCCTTGACGCATACGTGTACGGAGAGACCGTGCGGGTTTCGCGCGAGGCGCCTGTGCTGGTCGTCCGCAAGGAGCGCACCACCCATCGCTTGGGCGGAGCCGCAAACACCGCGGCGAACCTCGCGGCCCTCGGTCTGTCGACAACCATGGTCAGCGCCTTGGGCAGCGACAGCTCCGGTGACACGACACGGGCGATGCTGCAGGCTGCCCAGGTGTCGACCGAAGCGGTGATGACGAGCGACGTCGCAACCCCGGTGAAGACGCGGATCCTTGCAGGTGCGTTCGGAACGACCCGCCAGCAGGTGTTGCGTATCGACGACGAGCCCGAGCGGCCAATCGGCGCGGCCGTCCAGGAGCGCATCGCCGAGCAGCTGCGTAAGCACGCCGCACACGCCGACGTGGTGGTTGTCAGTGACTACGGCATGGGGGCCGTCACGGGCGCGGTCGTCGAGACGGTTCGTGAGCTGATCGCAAGAGGCGCGCTCGTGTGCGTGGACTCACGATACCAGGCTTCCGCTTTCGCGGGCGCGACCGCGATCATGCCGAACGTCCCGGAGGCGGAGGCGCTCGCTGGGTTCCCGTTGAGCAGCAAGGATGCCGTCAACCGCGCCGGCTCGGAGATCTTGGCGCGACTGAAGTACCAAGCGGTTTTGCTCACGCAGGGGAAGGGAGGCATGAGCCTGTTTCGCGCGGGCATGGCCACGGCACACGTCGATATCGTTGGAGAGGACGAGGTGACCGACGTCACTGGCGCGGGCGATACCGTGACCGCCACCTTCAGCGCCGCCCTCGCGGGCAACATCGGTATGACCAACGGCATGAAGCTCGCGAACGTCGCGGCGGGCATTGTCGTCACTCGCCTCGGGACCGCCACAGCGAGCCCGCAGGAGATCACCGCCGTCGCCGAGCGCGCCGGAGTCGAGCTCGAGCCATGGGACGCATCGTCGACCTAACCACCTTGGAGCGCGGTGTCGCGGCAGCGCGCAGTCGCGGCCAACGCATCGTGCTTGCCAACGGCGCCTTCGATCTCTTGCACGTCGGCCACGTGCGCTACCTCGAGGCGGCCCGGGGCTTCGGCGACGTCTTGGTGGTTGCCGTGAATAGCGATGCGTCGGTACGCCGAGCCAAAGGAGCGGAAAGGCCGGTCGTCGCCGCGTCCGAGCGGGCCGAGCTGGTCGCGGCGCTACGTTGCGTGGACTGGGTGACGGTTTTCGAGGACGACACCGTGGTGCCGATTATCCGCGCCTTGAAGCCCGACGTTCACGCGAAGGGCACCGACTATCGCGAGGATACCGTCCCAGAACGCGACGAGGTTGTTCGCAATGGCGGTGTCGTTCGCATCGCGGGCGACCCCAAAGATCACTCGACGACCGCTTTGGTGCAGGCCCTCAAACCTTCAACGTGAGTCGGGTGGCGGGGCTGCCAGCCCAGCACCGACTGCGCACGGGTCGAGGAGACGCGCTTGCCAAGCCCGTATCCCGAGTCGCGGAACGTCAGCTCCTCGACGCCTGCCAGTTTGCACGCCTCGCCGTAGAAGTCCTCGCGCGTGACCGGCGTGTGCGCGACATTGAACGGGCCCTCGCCGTGGGATAGCGCGAGGATGATGGCGCTCGCGGCGTCTTCGACGTTGACCCAGTTCATCCAGGCGAGTTGGTTGCCGTTGCTTGCGCGCTTACGCTGCTGCTCGTTCTTGACCCACGCAACCGGGGAGCGTCCCGGCCCGTAGAGACCGCCACAGCGGACGACCGCTGTGTGAGGCCTTGCCCACAAGAGGCGTTCGCTCCCTGCGATGATGCCGGTGGTGTGGCTGGTCTCATCGACCCACGAGCCGTCGTCTGCGTCGTAAACTCCGGTGCTCGAGACGACGACGAGGGGGCCATTGGTTGCCTGCGCGACGCCAAGGAGGGCGTCGCGGAAGACCACTGTCTGACCCTCTTCGCCCGGGGACACGGCGTAAACGATCATGTCGGCGTCCGCGAGCGACCGCGTGAGCACCGTTTGCCGGCTGTTGCTGGTGAGGTGAAGCGGGCGGTGCTCGATGCCCATCGCATGGAGGGGCTCCGCCCCGGCTTCGCTACGCGTGGTGCCGGTGACCCGGGCGCCCGCCGACTTGAGTTGCTTTGCGACGACGCGTCCCAAGAACCCGGCGCCGACGACGATGACGTGGGCGCCGCGAAGATTCGCATCGCCCAGGGCGGACGTTGTATTAGAATCGGTCATGGCGGTGCGCTCCGGAGTTCCCATAGTCGTTTCGGCGCCTAGCGGCGGTGGCAAGACCACCCTTTGCCGCCGGGTCATTAGCGAGCTCGGCGGCGCGGTCTTTAGCGTATCGCATACGACACGAGCCATGCGCGGTAGCGAGCGCGAGGGAATCGACTACCACTTCGTCGATGACAACGCGTTCGACGACCTGATCGCCAAGGGTGCTTTTCTCGAGTGGGCGAACGTCCACGGCAAACGTTATGGCACGACTCGCGATCAAGTGACGGGACATTTGGCGAACGGCGTCGACGTCTTCTTCGACATTGATGTGCAGGGTGGCCGCCAGATTGCCGAGCGCCTGCCCGGAGCCGTCCTCGTGTTCGTATTGCCGCCGAACATCGAGGTGCTCGAGCGCCGGTTGCGGGCGCGCGCCACCGACCTCGAAGCACAGATTCAGAGACGGCTGGCCGCCACGAAGACCGAGATCGAATCGGCGACGTTCTACAACTACTGGCTGGTGAACGACGATCTCGATCATGCGGTACGCGAGATGTCCGCCATCATCATGGCCGAGCGCATACGGCGTGTGGACAAGATGGAGCTTGCTCAGGCGCTGACAAGGGGTAACGGGTGACGGCGCTGGTCGCGACCCGGGTTTGCTTGCTGGTGGTGCAGGTCCTGCTGCCTCGCCCGACCGAGCCTTCGCAGCCCACCTCGATGCCGCGCGACAAGGCCTCCGCGCGTGACGCCGACGATGTCGCGCCGATGAGCGATGACGAGCTATCGAGCTTGTCGGTGCCGCTGGACGACACGGTCCCCATCGAGGCCACCCCCGACGCATCGTCCAAGCCGGTCGCCCAAGCGCCGCAGGCAAGCGACAGCGTCCCTCCACCCGCTGGCCGTGCAAGCGACAGGTCGGTACGTGATGTATTTCCTCCAACGCGCACGAAGCCTTCGGCTGACTGTGTCCCTCCAGGCTTGCCCTCTGACAGCGCGCTCGCTCCGCGTCTGTTTGCGCCACGCTGGGAGCCCGGGGCTGCGCTGCTTGGCGGGCTGGTCGGGTTTGGAACCGGCCACTTCTACGCTGGGGCGCCACGCCGTGGGCTCGTCATGGCGATTACAGACACACTTCTCCTGGGTGGTCTTGCAGGGAGCCTCTGGGCACTCAACGAGCACGCGGTGCAAGAGGACCGTCGCACGGGACTTTCCCTCGCGCGCAATGAACGCTCCCGGGACGGAACCGAGTCGACGCTCTACGCGCTCTCGTGGGGGCTTGGCGTTGCGGCGGGCGTCTCGCGCGTCTTTCAGGCGATCGACGGCTACCGCGCGGCGGCCCATACGAACGCCGAGCTCCGCGGTGTCAGCATCGTGCCCCTCGCGGCCGCGACTCCTGGCGGCGCTCGGCTAGCGCTCGCCGTGACGTGGTAGTCGGCCGTCGAGCGCGATGCGGACGGTCTCGCGCATCGCGGCCTGGTGCTTTTCTTCGCCAGCGAACGCCCAGGTGACCGCTTGTGCGTCGTGCGAGCGGGGGTGGCCGACATTGTGACACGGATGCGTGGCCTGTAGCGCCGCCGCCGCTGCTTGGGCTCCGGCATGGCGGACGAGCGCTTCGGCGATCTCCAGAGTCGCGCGCTCTTGCAGGACGAGGCGCGCGGTGAGGTGCGTGACGAGCTCCGAGATGGTGCCGAAGCCGAGAACCTGAGCCCCTGGCACATAAACGACGTGTGCTCGTCCGAATGCGATCGTGAGGTGATGGGGACAGACGAGCTGAACGCCCATATCGACGATGGCGGTCGGCTGCCCGGCGGCCCCAGCGTCCGCTGGCACGAGTCCGCGCTTCAAGAGGGACCCGATGTCGGTGGCAGGCAACACGAGGTGTTCGGTCCAGAGCTCGGCGACGCGCTCTGGTGTGCGCGCTAGATCACCGGTCGCTTCGTAGCCCAATGCTTCGAGGAGCTCGCGCGTCAAGCGCCTGATTTTCTCGGCACGCGGATCGGAAGGCTTACTGGCCATGCGTCGGAAGCCTTGCCCGATGCGCGTCGGTTGTCCAGTATGCGCGTGCGTGAAGGATCGTGAACTTTGCGGTTGAGTGGTGTCACCAGGGCCGTCGTCGGATGGGCGCAGAAGGCGATTCACGCGCAGCGTGCGTTGACGCGACCGGTCCGCCTCGAGCTCGACGGACTCACCGCGCCGGTCGAGGCGCTCACCGACGCTTGGGGCGTCCCACACCTGCACGCCGCTAGCAGCTACGACCTCTTCCTTGCCCAGGGCTTCATCACAGCGCGTGATCGCCTTTTCCAGATGGACTTCACGCGTCATGTCGCGCGTGGACGGCTCGCCGAGCTCGTCGGTGAGAAGCCCGTTCCCTGGCGCGAGCTGTCCGTGCAAATGCGCGGCTTCGATACCCTCGATGCCGACGTGTTCCTGCGGAGCATGGGCCTCGCTGAGTCCGCCGAGGCGTCGCTCATGCTGTATTCGGCCGACACGCGCGCCATGCTCGAGGCCTACGCCGCGGGGGTGAACGCGTACATTGCGACCGGGGAGCGGCCCATCGAGCACAAGCTGCTCAATGCCATAGTGGGGCCGTGGTCCGCGGTGGATAGCGTGCTGCTGTTCAAGGCCATCGGCCTCGAGCTCTCGCCGGCGTGGCGTTCCGCGTTGTTCGGCGCGATGCTTCTCGCGGCGGGTGTGCCCGAGGACGTGGCGCGTTGCATATGGCCGTCGTACCCGCTGTCGGGCTCGAGCATCGTTCGTGATGGCGTCGCAAATTCCGCGCGTGAGCTGCTCGCCGCATCAGAGGCGACACGCGAGCTTACGGGCATGGGGAACCTCCCTGGGCTAGGTAGCAATTGTGTGGCGGTCGCCGGCTCGCATACCGAGTCGGGCGACGCTCTGCTCGCCAATGACACGCACCTCATGATGCAGGCGCCCAGCCGATGGCACGAGGTCGCGTTGCATGGGCCCCCTGGCTTCGAGCTGCAGGGTTTCGCTCTCGCCGGTCTGCCGGGCGTCGCGATTGGTCGTACACCCCACCACGCGTGGGGCATCACAGCTGCTCTCGCGCAGGATCTCGACATCTACGTCGAGAAAATCCACCCGCGGGCGCCTCACCGCTACCTCACGCCTGATGGCTGGCAAGAGCTCGAGCAGCGCCAAGAGACCTTCCACATCAAAGGCAAACCATCGCTCGTCCGTACGCTTTCGCGGACGCGTCACGGGCCTCTTATCGACGTTGCGACGCGGCCGAAGGCCTCGCGGCGGGAGCGCTATGCGATGGCGTGGGCAGGCCTTGCGCCGTCACGCGACTTCGAAGGCCTCGTGCGTTCATGGAGCGCTTCGAGCTTCGAGTCCTTCAGGGCATCGCTCGCCGATATCGGCTCGTGCCCATTCAACATCAGCTACGCGGACCGCGACGGTCACATCGGTTACGTGATGACGGGCAACATTCCGAAACGGCGCGTGGGCTCACCGACGCGGCCGCTCGAGGGGTGGAGCGGGGAGTGGGAGTGGCAGGGAACAGTGCCGTTCGCGCAGCACCCCTACGTCTACGATCCACCGTGCGGGTTCATCGTCACCGCCAATCAGCGCGTGGCCGGTGCATCGTACCCGTTCGAGCTCGGCGGGGTGTTCGAGCCCAATGACCGCGCCGACCGTCTCACGCAGCTCGTCAGGGAGCTCGGGCGCAAGGTGACCTTCGATGATCTGGTTGCCATGCAACTCGACACCGCCTCCACCATGGGGCGTGCAACGCGCGATGCCTACATTGGTATAGCCGGCGGCGCCGCCATGCTTGCCGCCCAAGTGCCCAACGGCGAGTCTGCGGCGCAGGCTTGGGCGACCTGGGATGGTGAGGCCCGCCGCGACTCGGTGGGGGCGACGATCGCTTATATGACGGTATTCGAGATCGGCCGCACGGTCGTAGCGACCCTGGCGGACGACGACGTGGCGCATGGCTTGCTCGAGCAGCCCGCCTTCGCGCACTTGCCGCTCATGCGCTTTCCGAAGATGCGCCAGCGTCTGGCCCAGCTGGGCGTCGATCTCGCGGCCATTACGCGTGAGGCGTTCGCGCGGACGGTCGCGCGACTCACCGCCGAGCTCGGCCCGGACATCTCGGACTGGCGTTGGGGGCGCATCCACACGCTCACGCTGCGCCATCCGTTTCACCACGCCGCGGGGATCGGCTCCATGTTCTCCATCGGACCCGAGCCGTCCGACGGTTCCACCGATACCGTAAATCGCGGCGACCTCTACGCCGGCACGTTCGCCCACCGCGCGGGTGCCGCAATGCGCATGGTCGTGAACGCGGCCAAGCTGGACGAGGCCGCTACCATCATCCCGGGCGGCCAAAGCGGCGACCGCCTCTCTGCTCACTACGACGATCAGTTCGCCGATTTTCTTGCTGGCCGCATGAAACCGGCCCCATTCGATGCCCCCCATTGCGTGCCCTCCCGCCGTGAGAGCTTCTGGCCGAAAGGCGTCCATGTCGCGTGACTTCGAGGCCAAAAGCGGCCGCATCGGAAGTGTCCAAGAGCTTACCCAGGTCTTCAGCGCGGGAGAGAAGTCTCGCGAGGCGTTCCGCATCGGTGCCGAATACGAGAAGCTGGCTTATTGGGTACGCGATGGCCGACCCGTGCAATACGAAGGCGGGATCGGCGCGTTGCTCAACGCGCTGACAGGTTTCGGCTGGAAGCCTACCGGTGGCGAGCCGGTGGTGGCTCTCGAACGTGACGGCGCTAGCGTGTCGCTCGAACCAGGCGGACAGTTCGAGCTATCGGGCGCTCCCCAGCCCAGTATCCACGACGTCGCGCGCGAGCTCGCGCGTCATGTTGCGGAGCTCGTTCAAGTAGGCAAGTCGTTGGGTATTGGTTTTTCTACCTGGGGCTTTCGTCCGTTCCAGCGGACTGACGAAATGCCGTGGATGCCCAAGGATCGCTATCGAATCATGCGTGAGCACCTGGGGCCTCGAGGTCGTGGCGGCCTTGAAATGATGCTCCTCTCGGCGACCGTGCAAGCGAACCTCGACTTCAGCTCCGAGAGCGACATGGCGCGTAAGATGCGTGCGTCCATGGGGGTCTCGCCGATCGTCGCCGCGATGTTCGCGAACTCCCCATTCGAGTTCGGCGCCTGGGGTGGCCAGCGTAGTCGGCGTTACGCGATGTGGCGCAACGTCGATCGCGACCGCACGGGTATCCTTCCGTTCGTTTTCGCGGACGATTTCGGCTATCGCGACTATGTCGAGTGGGCCCTCGACGTGCCGATGTTCTTCCTGCGACGCGACGGTCGCTATCTCGAGGTCTCCGATCTCACGTTCCGCCAGTACATGGAAAAGGGTTGGAACGGCGAGCACGCAAACCTCACCGACTTCGAGAATCACATCTCGGCGTTGTTCCCCGAGGTTCGTCTGAAACGCTTCGTCGAGGTGCGCTGCGGCGACTCGGTGCCGCCGCCACTAGCACTCGCCATGGTGGCGCTGTGGAAGGGCTTACTCTACGACGAGCAGGCACTCCGTGACGTCTGTGCGCTGACGGCGGGGTTCAGCATGCCGGAGCGCGAGGCCATGCAAATCGCCGCAGCTCGGGACGGTCTAGCGGGGCGGGCGTCGACCTTCGATCTCGGTGAGCTCGCGAGCGAAGTGCTTCGGTTGGGTAAAGAGGGTCTCCAGCGCCTCGACGTTCGCGATGCCAAGGGGCGCGACGAAAGTCACTTCTTGGCGCCTTTGGAGCCTCTGGTCGCCTCACGGACCACCCGCGCCGACCAGGCCATCGCCGCCTATGGTTCAGGACCTTGGGACCAAGAAACTCGCATCCGAATCCTTGGTGACGGCGCCTATGACCTGGCTCCGGACGATTATCTGGCGTTTTATCGGTGAGTTAGCCCGATCGCGCCGCGTACGCGCGGTGACATTCTGCGGCCCCTGACGGCACGGTTGCGATTGTGCTTTTGCGCTCCTGTCGCCTATTTTAAGGGGGTGCAATCCCTGAAGCCGCCGCTCATCATCGACACCGAAGAGGCACTGGCGGCCTGGGCAAAGGAATGTGCTGGAGCCAAGCTCGTCGCCGTCGATACCGAGAGCGACTCATTCCATCACTACCGCGAAAAAGTCTGCCTGGTTCAAATGACCGTCGGCGATACGGACGTCATCATCGACCCGCTCGCGACGCGATCACTCGAGCCGCTGCGGGACATGTTCGAGGATCCGAGCGTCATTAAAGTCTTCCACGACGCCGTTTACGACCTCATCTGCTTGCGACGTGACTTCGACCTCAAGCTGCGCGGTTTGTTCGACACCATGGTGGCGAGCCGCTTGCTTGGAAAGCGCAACTTCGGCCTCGCTGCGGTGCTCGATGAGTACTTCGGGTTCAAGGCAGACAAGCGCATGCAGCGGTCCGACTGGGCGCGCCGCCCGCTCTCCGACGAGCAACTGCAGTACGCGCGCTTCGACACCCACTTCTTGCCGCGGCTCACGACGCTATTGCAGACAGAATTGGAAGCGGCAGACCGCTGGTTGTGGGCGCGCGAGGAATTCACGCGTTTGCCCGACGTCGCCGCGCGCATCACGCCGCGCATCGCTGGTGCCGACCCCGATGGATTCTGGCGCATCAAGGGCATTCGAGGCTTGTCGCCTGAGGCTTTAGGTCGCGTTCAGGCGCTGTATGTTGCCCGTGAGCGTATCGCCGAGCGACTCGACCGCCCCGCCTTCAAAGTTTTCGGCGATCATGTGCTCGTCGAGCTCGCCCTGAAACCTCCGAGCGGCGACAGTTTGCGTCCCCGGCCTGGATTGCGCCGCGCCGGCGTCGACAGGTTCGGCAAAGAGATCGCGACTGCTCTGGCGTCCGCCAAACCGGTTCATGGCAAAGCGCCCAGCGGCGCGGTGCGCCGCCGCCGATCGGGTCGGTTCCTCGATCCCGATGCGCGCGCGCGCTACGAAGAGCTGCGCAACCTGCGGCGCGAGATCGCTACCGGAATCGGGCTCGAGCCCGAGGTGGCGCTAGGTAACGCGGTTCTCGAGGAGCTGGCGCGCAAACCTCGCGTCGACAAGGCCGACCTCGAAGACCACCCCGAGCTCGTGGGCTGGCGCTCCGACCATTTCGTCGAGCCCATCTATCGCTTGTTGACTGCTCCAGTGGGGGGGGGTGAGCCGCGCGCCGTTCCCGAGCGCGGCGACAACGCGCGCCTGCGGCGTGCCTCCGATCGTTGATGGGCAACCACAGGCGTTGCGATGGATGGCCAAGAGCGACGGCGCAGACCTGCAGCCGCCGGCAGAGGCATCCCATGCGACGTCGCGGCGTCCTGTTCGCGTTATCGGCCCTCTTGACGCTGGATGCCTGTGGCAGCTCCAAGCCGTCGGTACCCGAGCCGCAGACCCCGCCACCGGCACCCGCGCCGACTCCTGTGCCCGTGGAGCCCGAGAAGCCGGCGCCCGCGACCGCAGCGGTATCGCCCCCCGAAAAGCTGCCGATCGTGGTGGAAGAGACCCTGACGCTTGCGTCTGGCGCGACCTTTCGGGTTCCAGTCGGCTGGACGTTGGACACCTCCAACGCTTTTTTGGTCCTCGAGTCCCCCGAACACGACATCCGGCTCGCCGTCGGAGACGTGCATGGCGCGACGGGAGCTGACGACGCCGTCATGAAGGTCTGGCAGGCGTTCGACCCCGGGTGGTCGCGGCCGCTGCGCGTCGCTCAGGGGCGCCCGCCTCGTAAGGGCTGGGACGAGCGCAGGGTGTTCTCCTACGAAACTTCGCCTAACGAGAGACGCGTTGTGACCGCTATCGCGTTGCGGCGAGCGGAGCAGTGGACCGTGCTCGCCATGGACGGAGACCAAGGCGGCTTCGAGAGACGTGCTGGTCAGATCCAGCTCGTGGGCGACAGCTTGCGGCCCGCCGGGTTCTCGCGCGAATCTTTCGCGGGCAAGACCGCGCATGAGCTCGACGGTGACGCTGTCGCAAAGATTGTCAACGTCGTCGACCAGGCACGCATCGCGGCGGAAGTTCCTGGTGTGGCCATTGCGTTGGTCCAGAACGGCAAGGTGGTCCACGCCGGCGGGCTCGGTGTGCGCAGCCACGGAAAGCGTGCTCCGGTGAACGAGCACACCCTGTTCATGATCGCGTCGAACACCAAGGCCTTGACGACTCTCATGCTTGCGAAGCTCGTCGACGAGGGACGCTTTGCATGGGACACGCCGGTCACCAAGCTCTACTCGAAGTTCGCGCTGGGGACTCCGGAGATCACCAAGCAGGTCTTGGTGAAGCACCTGCTGTGCGCTTGCACGGGGTTGCCGCGCCAGGATCTCGAGTGGCTGCTCGAGTTCGACAAGCAGACCCCGAGCGGGGTCATGAAGCTGCTGTCGACCATGCAACCTACGTCCAAGTTTGGCGAGGTGTTCCAGTACTCGAATCTGATGGCGGCCGCCGCCGGCTATGTCGGTGGCGCCGTGGTGTTCCCGCGCAGTGAGCTCGGCTCCGCCTACGACGCCGTCATGCAGAGCCGCGTGTTCACGCCTCTTGGCATGCGCGAGACGACCTTCGACTTCACGCGCGCTTTGGCGACGAATCATGCGACGCCTCACGGGACCGACATCGAGGGCAGGGTCCAGAATGCCGCTTTGGATCTCGACTACGCCATTGAGGCGGCGCGCCCGGCTGGCGGCGCCTGGTCGAGCGTCCACGACCTCGCCAAATACATCATGGTTGAGCTCGCCAAGGGCAAGCTGCCGGACGGCAAGCAGCACGTCAGCGAAGCCAACATCCTCGCGCGTCAGGCGCCTCAAGTCGAGATTGGCGAAGACCTCACCTACGGCATGGGCCTGTTCGTCGACGTCCAATATGGCACACCAGTTGTCCGCCATGGCGGAGACTTGATTGGTTACCACAGCGACATGTTCTGGCTTCCGGAGCACGGTGTCGGTGGCGTCATTCTGACCAACGCCGATAGTGGGGTTCTCTTGCGGCGGGCCTTCATCCGAAGAACGCTCGAGGTGCTCTTCGACGGCCGTCCGGAGGCCTCCGAAGACGTGCTCACCGCCATCAATCAACTCAAAGAGCGCCAGGCCAAGGAACGTTTGCGCGTCACCATTCCACCGAACCCCGCCGAGGTGGCGAAGCTCGCTAGTCGCTACAGCAGTCCCGAGCTCGGCAGCATCAGTGTGCAGAAAGGCGTCAAGAAGGTCGTGTTCGATTTCGGCGAGTTCCAAAGCGCCGTCGCGAGCCGCATGAACGACGACGGTTCGCTCTCATTCATCACGATCGATCCTGGCCACGACGGCTTCGAGCTCGTGATGGGCGAAAAAGCCGGCAAGCGCGCGCTCATCATGCGGGACGCTCAGCACGAGTACGTGTTCACCGAGCGTTAGGTGGGTTGGGCTCGTCGCGGGATGACGACGGCTCGACCCTAAGGGCCCCATAGCGTAGCGGGAGGGTCTGACGATCTCGGACGATCGCCCGCCCAAATGATCTCAGGCACTTAGCGAGATCTAAGCAGAATCGGGCCTGCCGCTTTCACCACACATGTATGGCAAGGCAGTGTAACGTCCGTCCGCCACATGCATGTCAAAATGTATGTATAGGCCTACATCCCCTCACCGACTGCCGCGTTTTTCCATAAGTTTTTCCAACACAAAGATCTTGATCTGCATGCCTCGGCTAAGAGACAACCGGGGTGGCAAAAAGTGGATCCAGGTGGATCCAAGCGGTGCTGGGTTGGGAAGGGTGGTGTAAGCACCACCGCGGTCGAGAGGGCTCTTACGCGCAATGTTTCGCGGCCTGCACGAGCACACCATCGACGCCAAAGGCCGAGTGAGCCTGCCGCAGCGCTTTCGGGAGCTTCTTGGCCGCAATAGCGGACAGAATGACGGCGACAATGGCGACCACGATGCGAGCCTCATCATCACGACTGGCATCGACAAGTGCCTGGTTGCGTACCCGCGAGCCGAATGGGACGCTTTCGAAGCGCGCCTCGCGGCCCTGCCGCAGTTCGACCCGGCGGTGGTCCAGGTGAAGCGCATCTACGTTGCCGGCGCGACCGAGTGTCCCATCGACCGCCACGGCCGGCTCCTCGTGCCGCCGATGCTTCGCGAGTACGCCGGTCTCACGCGCGACGTCGTCTTTGCGGGCATGGTCGCTACCATCGAGATGTGGTCGAAAGAGACGTGGACCGAGCAGTCGCGGCTGTCGCGTTCTGACCGCCAGGCCGTGGCTCAAAAGCTCGCGGAGCTGGGACTGTGAGCGCTGCCTTGGCCATCGCTTTCCAGCATCAACCGGTCCTGCTCTCTGAGGTCCTCAAGCTGGTCGAGGCAAGCGGCCCCCGGCTCATCCTCGACGGAACGTTAGGTGGGGCGGGACACGCCGCCGCGATGCTCGATGCGTTGCCCGAAGCCAAGTTGGTCGGCATCGATCGCGACCCTGAAGCGCTCGACGCGGCCCGTGCTCGGCTTGACCGCTTTAGCGATCGTGTAACGCTGGTCCACGCCTCTTTCTCCGAGGCTTCCCGGGTTCTCGCGGACCTCGGTATCGCGCAGGTCGATGCAACGCTCGTCGACCTTGGCGTGTCCTCGCATCAGTTCGACACCGCCGATCGTGGCTTTTCGTTTCGCTTCGATGCACCGCTCGACATGCGTATGGACACAACGCGCGGCATGACGGCGTTCGAGCTCATCGACACGACCGACGAGGAAGATCTCGCCAATTTGATTTTCCAACTCGGTGAAGAACGCCAGTCGCGCCGCATTGCCCGAGCCGTGAAGGCGGACCTGCCTCGGACCACGGGCGCTCTGGCCGAGTTGGTCAAGCGCGTCGCCCCCGCGCCGCGCGACGCCATCCACCCAGCGACCCGAACCTTCCAGGCCCTGCGCATGGCCGTGAACGACGAGCTCGGCGAGCTCGACAAATATCTCGCGCAACTTCCGGACCTTCTCGCCGACGGCGGTATGGGAATGGTGATTACGTTTCATTCGCTCGAAGACCGTGCGGTGAAACACTTCTTCCGCGAGCACGGAACGAAGCGTCGCCATGTTTCGAAGTACAAGGCCGCCGCTACGAGTGCCGCGTCGCCGATTACTTCCGCAGCGGGCGTTTTCATGGAAGTCGCCAACGAAACGGCGAGCAACGCCGAGGTCGCGAGCAATCCGCGGGCGCGCAGCGCGAGGCTGCGTGCGGTGCGCCGCTCCCCGAGGTCCACATGAGCATCGGCACGTTGCTCATGCGCCTCATCTTCGTCGCTGCGACTGTGACGCCAGTCTCGGCGTGCCTCTTCCGCGTTTGGGTGCATCAAGAAGCAGTGCGCCTCGGCTACCAGCTTTCCAGCGAGGAACGAAGGGGCACCGAGCTCGCTCATCTAGAGCGCCAGCTCGAGCTCGAGCTGGCCGCGGAGCGCTCGCCCACCCACCTCGTGCAGCTAGCGAAGCAGTTGGGCCTGCGACCTCCTGCTCCGACCCAGGTTGTCGGCAAGAACGCGCCTCGTCTGCATGCCGCTCCCGATAAGCCCGCCAAAGCGGATAGCAAGGGAGGCCGCCGTGGCTGAGCGCAGAGCCTTCCAATCTCGCGTACGTATCGTGTTCGTCGTCATGGTCGCGGCGCTCGTGGGCGTCGCGGCGCGCGCTTTTCAACTTCAGGTTTCACAGCACGAGAGCCTCGCGAAGCTTTCGCGCGGGCAATATCTCTCCGACGTCAAGGTACCCGCCGCGCGAGGCGTCATCAGCGATCGCGAAGGTCGGCAGCTCGCCATCTCGGTTGATGCACCGTCCGTTTTCGCGAACCCGGGCGACATCAAGGACCCGCGTGGGACAGCGCGCAAGGTCGCGCAGATCCTCAAGCTCGACCTGGACGCAACCTACCAGAAGCTTGCGAGCGAGCGGTACTTCGTATGGCTGTCGCGCCAGGTCTCGCCCGAGGTCGCCAAGGCCATCGAGACGGCCAAGCTCCCGGGGATCGGTATCGCAAAGGAGCCTCGGCGCTTCTATCCGAACACCACCATCGCAGCGAACATCATCGGCTTCGCGGGCATCGAATCGAAGGGGCTCGAAGGCGTCGAGAGGCAGCTCGACGAAGCTCTCGCAGGCGAACCACACGTGGTCGCGGCTGTACGCGATGCCCGCGGTCGTAGCGTGCTCGAGGGTAGCCTCGATAGCGAGGCTTCGCACGGTGCCGACGTGAAGCTCAGCATCGACTTGACCCTGCAGCACGCCGCGCAAGACGCGTTGGCCCAGGCGCTCAAGGAGTATGACGCCCAATCTGGCACCGCCGTCGTCCTCGATGTCGCCACCGCTGAAGTGTTGGCGCTCGCGACCGAGCCCACCTTCAACCCGAATGCCGCGCAGACGACGCCGAAAGCGCGCATGAAAAATCGCCCCGTGACCGACGTTTTCGAGCCGGGCTCGGCGATGAAGCCGCTGGTCATCGCCGCAGCGCTCGATGCTGGCGCCGTCGGCAAGAACGATCCGTTCTTTTGCGAGAACGGCGAAATGAAGATCGGCTCGCACACCATCCACGACATTCATCCGGCCGGCTGGATGAGCCTGACGGGCATTCTGCAACGCTCGTCGAATATCGGTGCTGCCAAGGTCGGCGAGAAGCTCGGTCGCGAGCGGCTGGGCGAGTTGTTCAAGGGCGTCGGTTTCGGCGCACGCAGCGGTATCGAGCTGCCCGGCGAGTTGCCCGGCTTGATGCGGCCATCGAACACGTGGGGCCCGATTCACGTCGCAACCATGTCGTACGGCCACGGCATCGCGGTGACGACCTTGCAGCTGGCCGCGGCATATCGCGCGCTCGCGGCGGACGGCATGTACAGAGCGCCGCGCCTGGTTCGCGAAGTTCGTTATGCCGACGGCCGTGTGATGAAGCTCGCTGCGCCTCCCGAGCGCCGAGTCTTCAAGTCGTCGACCGTGCGCTTGGTGACGCCGATGCTCGAGGCAGTGGTCTCAGACGAAGGCACTGGTTACCTCGCGCGTGTACCCGGCTACCGGGTAGCGGGTAAGACCGGCACCTCGACCAAGATCGACACGGTCGCGGGCGGTTACACGAATGACCGCTATGCCGCGTCGTTCGCGGGCTTCCTGCCCGCCGAAGCGCCCCGCGTCGTTATCGCGGTTGCCATCGACGAGCCCATGAAGCTTCATCACGGTGGCGACACCGCGGCGCCCGTCTTCGCGCGAATCGGTGAAGTTGCTATGCGCGCCATGGGTGTTGTCCCTTCGGCCGTCGTCGCTCTGGACAAGAAGCCTGAAGGCAAGGCGGCGACCGCCGAGTCGACGGATGCCCCAAAGGTCGCCGCGGCCATCGCGCCCCAGATGCCGGACCTCGCCGACCGCGCTGTCGAGAAAGGGACTGTCCCGAGCTTCATTGGTCTGACCGCGCGCGAGGCGATGGACCGCTATAGCGAACTGCAACTCCACGCCGAGCTTCAGCTCGAGGGCAGTGGGCGTGTGGTGCGCCAGTCGCCCGCGGCGGGTAGCCAAGACGACCCGAATCGACGCTTGCATTTGGTGCTCACCTCACAAGGGGAGCAACCGTGAATCTGACGCGGCTCTTCGAAGGTCAGGGCGTTCGCATCGACGGCGGAGACGTCGATGTGTCTGCTCTGGCCTACGATTCACGCCGCGTTGTGTCCGGTTCGCTCTTCGCCGCTATTCCCGGGGCGAAGAGCGACGGCCACGACTTCATCGCCAAGGCGATTGCGTCCGGGGCTACGAGCATCCTCTGCGAGCGTGAGGTCGATACGGGGAACGTCACACGTGTCGTCGCGTCAGACAGTCGACGGGCATTGGCCCTCGCAGCGAAGCGTTTTTATGGCGAGCCCTCCGACCACCTGACCATGGTTGGTGTCACCGGTACCAACGGCAAAACCACCACCAGCCATCTAGTGGCAGCGTTGCTCGAGACCGCCGGAATGCCGACCGGTGTCGTCGGGACTCTTGGGGTTCGCCTCGGCAACACCACGATCGACACTGGCCTCACGACGCCGGAATCACTTGAGCTGCAGCAGGCGTTCGGATCGATGCGCGACCAGGGCGCGAAAGCGGTCAGTATGGAAGTGAGCTCGCACGCGTTGGCGCAGGGGCGCGTGGAAGGTGTCGCCTACGACGTCGGTGTATTCACGAACCTCACGCACGACCATCTCGATTTTCACGGCACCATGGAGAACTACTTCGAGGCCAAGGCGGCGCTCTTTCGAACACACCTAAAGAGCGGGGGCTGCGCCGTCATCAACATCGACGACCGCTATGGCGCGAGCCTCGCGCGTGAGCTGCGCGACTCGGGTCGCCAGGTGATTGGTGTGAGCCCGTTCGGCGCCGATGCCGACATCGCGGCGACGAACGTGCAGCTGGCGCTGACTGGCACGCGCTTCACGGCCTTACGGTCGGCTGGTCCGCTCGACATCGACTCGCCGCTGGTCGGCCGCTTCAACGTCGAAAATTTGCTGCTCGCGATCGGCGTCGCCAAGGCGCTCGGCATCCCCGACGCCACCATGCTGTCCGCAATCCGCAATCGCGGCGTTGTACCCGGCCGCCTCGAGCGAGCGGGGAGCGGTTCTGGACCCGTGGTGCTGGTCGATTACGCGCACACACCCGACGCGCTCACCAAAGCGCTGGCGACGGTGCGCGAGCTCACCGACGGTAAGCTCATCTGTGTCTTCGGATGCGGTGGAGACCGCGACGCCAAGAAACGTGCGCCGATGGGCGAGGCGGCCGGCAATGGCGCCGACTTCAGCATCATTACGAACGATAACCCGCGCACCGAAGACCCTGCGCTCATCGCGGCGCAGATCGAGGTAGGCATGAAAAAGAGCGGCGGTGGTTATCTCGTCGAGCTCGATCGCGCCGCCGCCATCGAGCTTGCCATCGGTAAAGCTGCGAACGAAGACGCGGTGCTCATCGCTGGCAAAGGGCACGAAAACTACCAGATTGTCGGGGCCGAAAGGCGCGCCTTCGATGACCGCGAGATAGCCAAGAAGGCGCTCGCCAAGATCGCCAACACCTCGTCATCGTCGCCGGCAACGATGGAGCCTCGGGTTCCCGCCTCGCACGATGACGTGTCACCAAAACCAAAGAAACCTCGGGGGTCCTCGTGAGTGAGACTTGGTACGTGGTGCCTGCGGCGTTTGCGTTGCGCAACGGCGACGAGAGGGTTCAGAGCGAGGAGCCCATGTCGTGGCGTTTGCCAGAGGCCTGGCGCGCTCGTGGGAGCGGTGGGCAAGGGACGGAGCAGTCCTTCGGGGCATCGGCGCGAGTAGGCAGCCTTCTTGGCGGCCGCGTTTCAGGGGTCAACAGTCGACTTGAACCAGCGCGGGTGCCAATGGCCCGCCGCTCCAACACATGATGGGAAGAGGTAACAGACGATGAAATCTTGGGATCTCGGCGCGCTTGCGCGAGCCGCCGGGGCACAAGTCAGCGGAGGGGCGCTCCCCGTGAGCGTGAAGGCGGTAGGGACCGACTCGAGGTCCCTACCGCCCGCGTGCTTGTTCGTAGCGCTCCGCGGTGACCGCTTCGACGGACATCAGTTCGTGCCTGCAGCCGTCGCAGGCGGCGCCGTCGCCGTCTGTGTCGACCGGGCGTTTGCAAACACCGCTGGCGATGTCGGAGTCCCGACCATCGTGGTCGACGATACGTTGCGCGCCCTTGGCGACATCGCTCGTGGCATCCGCCTCGGCGAAGATGGCCCAGTCGTCGCGGTCACCGGTTCGAATGGCAAGACCACCACGAAGGAGCTCATCGCGGCGGCGCTCTCTGCGCGTGGCCCCGTTCACAAGACGCAGGGCAACCTCAACAACTTGATTGGCGTGCCGCTGACGTTGGTTGCCCGGCCGGAAGGTACCTGGGCGCAAGTCATCGAAATGGGGATGAACGCGCGGCACGAGATCGATCGTCTGGCGCTCATTGCCGTTCCAGATATCGGTGTCATCACCACTGTCGGCCCCGCGCACCTCGAGGGACTTGGGACCATCGAGAACATCGCGCGCGCCAAGGCAGAGCTCTTCGAAATGTTGCCCGAAAACGCCACCGCGGTCGTCAACACCGACGACCCCCTGATCATGAAGATCGCCTTACCCTTCGTGGGGAAGCGAAAGCAGCTCACGTTCGGACGCGGGCCCGGCTGTGATGTGCGCATCGTCAAGAGCGTCGGCGCCCGCGAAGGAAGTCTCGTGACCCTCGCCATCGCTGGCGCTGTGGTCGACGTCGCGTTGCCGCTGGTCGGTGGTCACAACGTAGCCAACGCCGCAGCGGCCGCCGCTTGCGCCTACGCGCTTGGGCTCGACGCCGCGGCCATCGCGCAGGGTCTGGCGAGCGTGAAGGTTCCGGGCGGCCGTCAGCGCATCCTGCGCGATCTTCCGAACGGCGTCTCGATCGTCGACGACACGTACAACGCCAACCCGCAGTCGATGATCGCCTCATTCGCTAGCCTGGCCGAGCTCGCGCCAAAGGGTGCCCGCCGCGTGGCTGTCATCGGCGACATGTTCGAGCTCGGCGATACGGCACCCGCATTGCACCGCCAAGTCGGTGAAGCAGCCGCTCGTTCTGGAATCACCTGGGTGCTCGCACTCGGCCCCAATGCCACCGAGACAGCCTCGGGTGCCCGCGATAACGGAGCAGAGGCGGAAGCCTTTCTCGACATCGATGCGTTGAATCGAACGCTGACTTCCGGCATGCGGCGCGGCGACTGGATCACGGTGAAGGGCTCGCGCGGCATGAAGATGGAGCGCGTCGTCGAACACCTGTCCGGGCAGTCAGGGGGGGATTCCCACTAATGCTCTATCTCTTGTTCTCATCGCTCAGGAACGAGTTCGGCGCCTTCCGCGTCTTCGAGTATCCCTCGTTCCGCATCCCGGCTGCGGCGCTGACCGCGCTGGTGATGATGCTTTGGTTCTTTCCGGCGTTCATCGAGTTCCTGCGCAAGACCCAATATGGCGTCTCGAACGTCCGTGAAGACACGCCGGAGACGCACAAGAAGAAGGGCGGGACCCCGACCATGGGGGGGCTGTTCATCCTCGTGTCGATGATTTCGGCGGCGCTACTGTGGGCCGACATTTCGAACCTATTGGTGTGGGCGGTGCTCATCGTCACTGCAGGCTTCGGCGTCATCGGCTTCGTCGACGACTACCGCAAGGTGAGCAAGAAGAACTCGAAGGGTCTCGCCGGTCGCTGGAAGCTCGTCTGGCAGCTCGTCGTGCTCCTGGCGGTCGCCGGTCTACTGATGGCGAGTCACATGGGGCATATCCCTGGTACCCACGCCGAGTTCGATACGCGCCTCACATTCCCTTTCATCTCGGTCGACCGCTGGAATCCCGATATCGGTTGGCTCTATCTACCGTTCGCCATCCTCGTGATCATCGGCACGTCCAACGCGGTGAACCTGACCGACGGTCTCGATGGTCTTGCGATTGGACCAACCGTCGTCTCGGCCGCGACTTGGCTCTTCCTCGCCTACGCCGCCGGTCTGGTGCTCACCTTTCACGTGCAGGGCGAATGGGTCGACTTCAACGTTGCCAAGTACCTGAATATCTCGCACATCGAGGGCGTCTCGGAGCTCGCGGTGGTGAGCGCAGCTATCGCCGGAGCTGGCATCGGCTTCCTCTGGTTCAATACCTATCCCGCCTCCGTCTTCATGGGCGACGTCGGCTCGCTCGCGCTCGGCGGCGCCCTTGGCACCATGGCGGTGCTCACCAAGAACGAGTTTCTTTCGGCGATCTTGCATGGCGTCTTTCTCACCGAAGCAGTCAGCGTCATCACGCAGGTGACGAGCTTCAAGCTGTTTCGCCGTCGCGTCTTCCGCATGGCGCCGATTCACCATCACTTCGAGCTACAGGGGCTGCCCGAGCCCAAGATCATCGTTCGATTCTGGATCGTGTCCATCATCTTGGCCCTGGTGTCTCTGACGACGTTGAAACTTCGATGACCAACTGGTTCTCCGATACGGCGATGCTCGCTCGCATCGACGCCGCAAAAGCGGATCTCGTGAACCGGCGTGTTGGTGTCTACGGTCTTGGTATCTCGGGCCGCGCCATGGCGGAGTACCTCATGCGGCGCGGGGCGACCGTGGTGCTGGTCGATGCCAAGACACCAGAGCTCCCGGTCGTCCTCGAGGCTTCTGACACGATCGTCCACCGTTTCGGCCCTGTTGCGGTCGACGCCTTCGACGACTGCGACTTGCTTGCCATCTCGCCTGGCATCGATCCGCGCAAGGCCGAGGTCAGGCGAGCTCGCGACCGCGGTGTACCGATCGTCGGTGAGCTCGAGCTGTGCGCGCCGCTCCCGGGCCTCGTCGCCGCGGTCACCGGGACGAATGGCAAGAGCACCACGACGGCACTGCTCGGGGTGCTCGCCTCGGCTCGCGGTGCTCGCACGTTCGCGGGGGGCAACCTCGGCTCGCCGATCGCGAACTGGGTCGATCAGCGGCCGACCGACCTCGCGAGTCTCGAACTGTCGAGCTACCAGCTCGAGACGGCCTACCGTTTCAAGCCCCGCGTCTCGGTTGTGTTGAACTTGACGCCCGACCACGCCGAACGCTACGCGACCATCGACGATTACGCCGACGCGAAGGCGCACATCCTCGAGAACCAAGGGCCTGAAGACAGCGCGGTCCTCAACGCTGACGATGCGATCGTTGCGGCGATGGCAAAGAAGACCAATGCGCGGCTGATGTGGTTCTCGACGCGCGCCGCGAAGCTCCCAGGTCATCACGGAGCCTGGCTCGAGGGCGATACCGTTCGCGGCGTCGGGGCTGCCGCGGTGCTGGAGGGGCTCGACCTCACGCATGCGCGTCTCTTCGGCAGGCACAACCGCGAGAACGCCTTGGCTGCGTTCCTGGCGGTTGTCGGACTTGGCATTGTCGACGCGACGAGCCGTCCACTTTTCGAACGCGCCTATCGGGAATTCAAGGGGCTCGAGCACCGCCTCGAGCTCGTCGCCGAGGTCGGTGGCGTGCGATACGTCAACGACACCAAAGCGACGAACGACGACTCGGCCGCCATCGCGGTCGAGGCCATGGATCGTCCAGTGGTCCTGCTCGCTGGTGGCGTCGACAAAGGCGGCGGCTATGCGCGTCTGGTGGAAGCTTCGAAGCAGCGCGTGCGTGTTGTCTATGCTTACGGCGCGGCTCAGAAGCCCATCGCCGAAGCGTTCCGTGAGCATCCTGGTCTTCGCCTGGCGACGACCATGAGAGCCGCTTTCGCGCAAGCCGCGATGGAAGCCAAGGCTGGCGAGGTCGTCTTGCTCGCGCCCGCCTGCTCTTCGTTCGACGAGTTCACGAACTACGCGCACCGTGGCCGCACGTTCAAAGAGTTGGTGACCAGTCTGGGGAGGGGAGCGTCATGACGCGTGTGCGCAGCTTCGCGGCGTCTTACCGCTCTGCCGGTTTTGCTCACTACTTCAAGTGGGCCGTCGCCCATGAGGACCGTTCGGTCGCCGCGAGCCGAACCGACGGGGTCATCGTCGGCCTGGTCGTCGCGCTGGTCTCGCTCGGGCTTGTACTCGTCTACAGCGCCAGCTCGGTCTACGCACAGCGCAACTTCGGTGACGCCGAGGTCTTCTTGCGCGCACAGCTTCGAGCGTGCGCCATCGGCGGAGTCGCGTGTCTCTTGCTCATGCGCACGTCGACCGATTGGCTGCGAGACAACGCGCTCAAGATCTTCCTCGTCTGTACCGCGCTTTGTGTGCTCGTGCTCATCCCCGGTATCGGTCACGTCGCCGGTGGTGCGCGACGCTGGCTGCAGCTCGGTCCGTTGGGTTTCCAGCCGAGTGAGCTCGCCAAGATGTCGGTTATCGTCATGCTCGCCGCCGTCCTGGCCAAGCGCGAAAAGAAACAAGGCAAGGCGGGTAAGCTCTTGGTCCCCGTCATGCTCACGCAGGTTCCGGTCGCGCTCATTCTCGCCGAGACCGACCTTGGTACCGCGCTCGTCATCGAGCTCATCATGTTCACGATGATCTTCGCGGCGGGTTTGCGCTTGCGGACGATCGCGGTACTCGCCCTGGCGGCGCTACCCGTCTTCTACCACCTGGTCATGGGGACGCCGTTTCGTCTGCAGCGCATGCTGGGCTACATCGACCCGTGGGCTTACCGCAGCACGGTGGGCTACCAGGTGACCGAAGCTCTCATTTCGATAGGCTCCGGCGGCGTCTTCGGGCTCGGCCTCGGTGACGGTAAGCACAAGCTCTTCTTCCTGCCGGAAGCGCACACCGATTTCATCTTCGCGATCTTGGGAGAAGAACTGGGCCTCGTCGGCATCGTTGCGCTGCTCAGCGGTTTCGGTCTGTTCATCTGGCGCGGTCTGTCGATCGCGAGCGATGCGAAAGACCCTTTCGCGGCGTATCTTGCGGTCGGTATCGTCGCCCTCATCGGCGTCCCAGCAATCTTCAACGTGTGCGTCGCCACCGGCTTGTTGCCCTGCAAAGGTTTACCCTTGCCGTTCGTCAGCTATGGCGGTTCGAATTTGCTCACGGCCCTCATGGGCACGGGCATCTTGCTGCGTATCGCCCGCGAAAGAGGGGGCGCTACGTGATGGACGTCCTCATCGCAGGCGGCGGCACAGGTGGTCACTTGTTTCCGGGGATCGCACTCGCCCAAGAGCTCAAGCGGCGCGATGCGCAGGCTCGCATCCTCTTCGTTGGCACGGCACGGGGGATCGAGACGCGCGCCGTACCGAAGGCTGGGTTCGAGCTCGCCCTCTTGCCGGTGTCCGGTTTGAAGCGTACGGGCGTCGTCGGCTTGTTCATGGGGCTTGCGCGTCTGCCGATAGCGCTCGTCAAGGCCCTGGGCGTCGTGCGCCGCTTCAAGCCCCAAGTCGCGGTGAGCGTCGGTGGCTACGCCGCTGGCCCCGCAGTGTTGGCCGCGCGCTTGCTCGGCGTCCCGTGCGTGGTCATGGAGCAGAACGCGATCCCCGGTCTTACCAACAAAATCCTTGCTGGCGTTTCCGCACGCGTCATCGCTTCGCTACCAACGACGACCCTGAGCGGTGACAAGGTGAAGGTGCTTGGCAATCCGGTGCGCGCCGATCTGGTCCCCGTTCGAGAGAGCGTCTACACGCCATCATCGCCACGTCGGTTGTTCGTGTTTGGCGGCTCGCAGGGCGCGCGCGCGATCAACGAGGCCATGATGAAGCTCGCGCCGCGTCTCCGGGATCTCAACCTCACGGTGCGTCATCAGACAGGTGAAGCCGATCAGCAACGCGTGCGGGATGCGTATGTCTCGGCCGGCGTGACTGACGCTCACGTGTCCGCGTTCATCGACGACATGGCGGCAGCCTACCGGGACGCCGATATCGTCGTGTGCCGGGCTGGGGCGACGAGTATCGCCGAGCTCACGGTGGTCGGACGCCCATCGATCTTGGTGCCGTTCCCGGGCGCCACCGACGACCACCAGACGGCGAACGCCAAAGCGCTCGCCGCGACGGGCGCCGCCATTCATCTCGCGCAGTCCGCTAGCTTGGCGGACGATCTGGCAAAGCTCTTGACGGAGCTCGATGGCAATCGCCTGGTGTCCATGGCGAAGGCTGCCCACGATGTCGGCCGCCCGTACGCCGCGAGCGCCATCGCCGATGCTCTCGAGGAGGTAGGTCGTGTTTAGAGAGCGCGCGCGAAAGCTCCACTTCGTGGGTATCGGCGGCATTGGGATGAGCGGCATCGCCGAAGTGCTTATCGCCCTGGGCTTCGACGTCCGCGGCAGCGACCTCGCCGAATCGAGCGTCACCAAGAGGCTCGCCTCGCTTGGCGCTACGATTCACAAGGGCCACGCCATGAGCCATGTCGGCGACGCTGACGTGGTCGTGGTGTCGAGCGCGGTTCATGCCACCAACCCCGAGGTACGCGAGGCGCGCAGCCGCGGAATTCCCGTCATCCGGCGTGCCGAGATGCTCGCCGAGCTCATGCGCCTCAAGTACGGCATTGCTGTCGCCGGCACCCACGGCAAGACCACGACGACCTCGCTGGTCTCCACGATCTTGCGCCAGGGTGGACTCGACCCCACGGTCGTCATCGGCGGCCGCCTGCGTTCGATTGGCACGAACGCAAGCCTCGGCGGCGGCGAATACTTGGTCGCTGAAGCGGACGAGAGCGACGGCTCGTTTCTGCGCCTCATGCCGACGATCGCGATCATCACGAACATTGACCCCGAGCACCTCGATCACTGGCGGGGCGGCCTCCCACAAATCGTCGACGCGTTCGTGGATTTCGCCAACAAAGTGCCGTTCTACGGAGCTGCCGTGGTCTGCCTCGATCATCCGACAGTTCAGCAGGCGTTGCCTCGCTTCGAGAAACGGGCGGTCACTTACGGCTTCGCGCCCCAAGCCGACTGGGTGGCAACCGAGCTCGAGGCCCTCGAGGGCGCCATGAGCTTCACCGTGAAGAAGAAAGGGGTCGAGCTCGGACGCGCCAGGCTCGCGATGATCGGGAAGCATAACGTGCTCAACGCACTGGCTGCTTTGGCGGTCGCTGATGAAGTCGGTGTGAAGTTCGATGTCGCGAGCCAGGCCCTCGCGAGCTTCGACGGCGTTGGTCGCCGTTTCGAGGTCAAGGGTCACGTCAATGACATCCTCGTGGTCGACGACTACGGGCACCACCCGGCGGAGATTCAAGCGACTCTCGAAGCAGCCAAGGGCTCACACAAGCGGCGCCTCGTCGTCGTGTTCCAGCCCCACCGCTATACGCGGACCCGCGATCTGATGGGTGAGTTCGCGACATCGTTCGGCAACGCCGACGTCGTTCTCATTGCTGATGTCTACGCGGCCGGCGAGGCGCCTATTGCCGACGTCAACGCCTGGGCCCTGACGGAGGCCGTTCGCAAGCACGGTCACCCGAATGCCGAATACATCGGTCCGGTCGAGCGGGTCGCGGCGCGCCTCGCCGACATCGCCACGCCCGGCGATCTCATCCTCACGCTAGGTGCCGGAAACGTCTACCAAGCCGGTGAGGAATTCCTCGCGGCGCGTTCGGAGGTGAAAGCGTGAGTAAGAAGAATCGGCGCAGTCGAGCCGACGAAGCGACGCGTCTACCGGTGTTCCGCATCATCGCTTCGTGGATGGCGGCGGTCGCGACCCTCGCGGGTGTCGTTCTGGGGGGACGCTACGGATGGGAAGCTCTCGCCAAGTCGGGCACGTTCGCTGTTCGGAACATCGAAGTCAGCGGTGCCGTGCGTGCCCTCGAGCCTGACATTGTCGCCTACGCCGGCGTGAAGCTCGGCGATCCCATGCTCGCGCTCGACCTCGATGACATCGCGATGAGCTTGCGGCGGCATCCCTGGGTCGACAGCGCCACCGTGAAGCGTCGCCTGCCCGACAAGGTGACCATCGAGGTTGTCGAGCACGATCCCATCATCGTGGTGGCTCTCGGCAGCGAGGCTGGGACTGGCGTCGTCGATCTCTACGTCGCGAATCGGCGCGGCGAGTTGGTGAAGCGCCAAAGCGCCGACGACAAGCTCGATGTGCCGGTGTTGACCGGCCTTTCACGCGAGTCAGCCGCGCGCGACGCCGAAGGGGTCCATGCGCGCGTCCGCGATGCGACGGAGGTTGCACAGCTCGTCCAGAGTCGCGTGAGTGCGCTCGGTCGTGTCGACGAGCTGCACTGGGACGAGGCGCTAGGCTGGAGCGTCGTGACCCGTGTCACAGGCGCCCACGCCATGACGACGCACTTGGGTCGCGAGCCGCGCCAGGCGCTGGACGTCGCCGCCGCGTCGCTCGCACGCTTGGCACAGTTGGGCGCCGCGCCCCGAGTCTTGTGGGCGGACGCGCCCGTCGGTCGAAGCTTCATCCAGGCTCGTATCGAGGCGCCCACGCGCACCGACGCGGACCCGGCAACTGATCTCCTAGCAACCGCGAGGTAATTGAGATGGCTCAAAAAGGTGAGTTGGTCGTTGGCCTGGACATCGGGACCACGAAGATCTGCGCCATTGTCGGAGAAGTGACGGCAACCGGCGGCATCGACATCGTTGGTATTGGGACCCACCCGTCCAAGGGGCTGCGCAAAGGCGTGGTCATCAACATCGAGGCGACGGTCGACTCGATCAAGCAGGCCATCCAGGAAGCCGAGCTGATGGCTGGCTGCGAGATTTCCCACGTCTACGCGGGCATCGCGGGGGGCCACATCAAGGGCTTCAACAGCCACGGTATCGTCGCCGTGAAGGACAAAGAGGTCGTTCGCGCCGACATCAACCGCGTTATCGACGCCGCGCGGGCGGTGGCCATCCCGCTCGATCGCGAGGTCATTCACATCCTACCTCAGGAATACATTATCGACGATCAGGACGGCATCAAGGAGCCGCTCGGGATGAGCGGCGTGCGCCTCGAGGCCCGCGTCCACATCGTCACCGGGGCCGTCACCAGCGCCCAGAACATCATCAAGTGCGCCCAACGGTGCGGACTGACCGTCGCCGACATCGTGCTCGAGCAGCTCGCGTCGTCGCATGCGGTGCTCTCGGCGGACGAAAAGGAGCTTGGCGTCGCGTTGATCGATATCGGCGGTGGCACCACGGATATCGCCATTTGGTCGAACGGCTCCATCGTGCACACCAGCGTGCTCGCCATTGGCGGCGATCACATCACGAGCGACATCGCGGTCGGTCTTCGTACGCCCATGGAGGAGGCCGAACAGATCAAGCAGAAGTACGGTTGCGCGATGCAATCGATGGTCGAGCCCGAAGACACCATCGAGGTGCCGAGCGTCGGCGGCCGCAAGGCCCGTCAGCTCTCCAAGCAGATCCTCACCGAGATCATCGAGCCGCGCGTCGAAGAGATGTTTTCGCTCGTCCACCAGGAGATTCAGCGTACCGGCTACGAAGACCTGTTGGCTTCGGGGGTCGTGGTCACGGGAGGTGCGACCTTGCTCAAGGGCATGCCTGAGCTCGCCGAGGACATCTTGGGGCTGCCGGTGCGCCAAGGCGTGCCGTCGAACATCGGCGGTCTCGTCGACGTCGTGAAGAGCCCGATGTACGCGACCGGTGTTGGCCTCGTGATGTACGGCCGCGATCACGAGGAGAGCCGCTTCTTCAAGGTCCGCGACGACAACGTCTACAACAAAGTGAAGAGTCGCATGCGCTCGTGGCTGGGAGAGTTGTTCTGATGAGCCTGATTGCAAGTGAGCGGGCCGCTGACCCGGTTCGCGAACCGGTTCGTGCCGCAACGCCCGTTGCGAACGAAGCTCCGGCGTGGCCTGGCGTCGGGTTCTCCGACGTTTTTTGCGGCGAACTCGACAGCGCCGCCGCCGAAGGCGGAACGAGGCGCAGAAAACAGAGTGTGGCCGCGATAGCGGCCGCGCGTACGTCGCGCACGTGAAAACGTACGTGTTGCAAGAAAAATCGATTCCACGCGCGATCGTGTTGAATTAAGATCGACGCGTTAGCTCGATTCTATTCGAACGAATCTACTGAATTGAGTGTGCGGGCTGCGCGGCTCGCATTTTCCGGAGGGTGTTCATGATCGAGTTGGATGAGAACGGTTTTGGTGATGCGCTAATCAAGGTCATCGGCTGTGGCGGTGGCGGAGGAAACGCCATCAACACGATGATCGAGGGGAACATCCACGGGGTCGAGTTCCTCGCTGCCAACACCGACCGCCAGGCGCTCAGCAACAACCTCGCGCCCATCCGCATCCAGCTCGGCCACGGTCTCACCAAGGGCCTCGGTGCTGGCGCCAATCCCGAAGTGGGCCGCGAGGCTGCGCTCGAGGACAAAGATCAGATCGCGGCGGCACTCGAGGGTGCCGACATGGTGTTCGTCACCGCCGGGATGGGGGGTGGCACCGGGACTGGTGCGGCTCCGGTCATCGCCTCGATCGCTCGCTCGCTTGGCGCGCTCACCGTCGGCGTCGTGACCAAGCCGTTCTTCTTCGAAGGGAACCGTCGCCGCCGCCATGCCGAGTCCGGCATTCTGGCGCTGCGCGAAGCCGTTGACACGCTCATCACCATCCCAAATCAGCGGCTCCTCTCGATCACCGAGGAGAGCACGTCGATGATGGACGCCTTCAAGAAGGCCGACGAGGTGCTCCTCAACGCGGTTCAGGGCATCAGCGACCTCATCACCTTCCACGGTATCGTCAACGTCGACTTCGCCGACGTGCGCACCATCATGACCGATCAAGGCATGGCGCTCATGGGGACTGGACGTGCATCGGGTCCGCGCCGCGCCATCGAGGCGGCCACACAAGCTGTGAGCTCGCCGCTGCTCGAAGATGTGAGCATCGACGGGGCCACCGGCATTCTCATCAACGTCACCGGCGGACCCGGCATGACGCTGCACGAGATCAACGCGGCTTCGATCCTCATCCAAGAGGCGGCTGACGAAGACGCCAACATCATCTTCGGCTCAGTCATCGACGAGAGCATGGGCGACGACCTCAAGGTCACCGTCATCGCGACCGGCTTCGACCGCAGCGAGTCGAAGAAGCTCGATACGCATCAGATGCCGGCAGCGTTGCCGCAAGTCGCGACCGACATTCCGACGATCATCCGCAATCGCTGGGAGAACGAGAAGCTCGCGAAGGTTCGTCCGCCGGAGCGCCAGGAGCAGGTGTCAGCCGACGAGTACGACATCCCGGCGTTCTTGCGACGCCGCGTCGAGTAGACACGCAGGAGGCGGCCGCCCACCTCCTCTGTGGATGTTCCCAGTGGAGTGGCGCTGACCGAGGCGGTCTATGCGCCCCCTGCCGGCGTCATTTGTTTTGCCCAGGCGTTCACGAGCTTGCCGCCAACTGCCGCGCTTTCGGTCGCAAACCGCTGCCACGCTCGCGGATCGTGGCGGCTCCTGGGGTTGACGAAGAATTCTTTGGCCCAGTGCGGCCGACCGCCCAGCTCGATCATGATGGCCTCGAAGGCTTCGTGGGCCGCTTTGACGTCATCGCGTAGCGCGCCAGTCGTCGTGTCGTCGAACAACACCGACGTGAAGATCTCGAAGACCGCGACGTCGCGGCCGCTGTTCATGCCCACCAGGGTCTTGTCGGTTCCCTTGAGGAAGCGCATCCCCATCGGGATCGGCGCCTCGTAGTTGAGCTCGCGCATTTTCTTCATTACGCGCACGAAGGCCTCCTGTGCACGCTCGAGCGGTACACCGTAGGAGACGTCGTGCGACGGATGGTCGAGGTGCATCTGGTACATCAAGGCAGACCGCCCGATGCGTCGCTCGCGGGGTTGGAAGCGGTCCCGCAGAAAGGCCTTCACCTCGCTCGCCGAGGCCCCGGTGGCGTTCGCCGCGCGTTCGTACGCCTTGAAGACCGCGAAGGTTCCAAGTGAGCCGCGCCCGTCGTAGTTGACCTTGCGTTGCAATCCTTCGCCTTCTGCTGCGCGGCTCTGCTCGGCCGTCGCACGGGTCATGCCCCACGACACCAAGGTTGTCTTGGTGGGATCCGCGAGGTTGGGATTGAAGAAGTACGTGACGCTCTGCTGAGCGCCCACGTCGGCGAGCAAGCGCTTGTGCTCGAGTGCCGCGACGACGGCATCTTCACCGACGATCTTGCCGTCGTTCGTCACCATGTCGAAGTCGGGCACGCACTTGAGCTGAACGCGGGTGACCACGCCGAGGCTGCCCAGGTTGATACGGTAGACCGGCAGCTCTGCCTCGGAGACCACCTTCTTTTCTCCGGCGCTCGTGATCACCTCCATGCCGATGACTTGCTCGGCGAGGGTCGCGGGGCTGGTGAGACCCGACCCATGGACGCCGTTGGCGATGGCGCCGCCGACGGTGATGTATTCGAGAGAGGGTAGGTTCTCGAGTGCGAGACCGTGCCTGTGAAGCGCGGTCGAGACGTCTTTGACGAGAGCGCCCGCCTCGACCCAGATGGTTGCGCTACCGCCGGCCAGGCGTTGCGGCTCGCCGACTCGGTTGAAGTGCGTCATGTTGATCAAGGCGGTGTCGCGGTCGACGAAGAGCTGTTCGTTGAACGAGTGCATGGCTCCACTGACGCGGACCTTCTTCTCGCTCGTCATGATCTGAATGATCTCGGCGTCGCGAACGGGGGTGTAAACCGCACGCGGCTTGGAGACGACTTCGCCGTTCCAGTTGCTGATCGGGGCGGACGGAAGCGTGCCCGGGGGTGGCACCGAGGGTGGGGGTGCGGTGACGACAGGCCTCGCGACCGTTGGGGCGACGACCCCTGGCTTGCGGCTGGCTTGAGACGTGTTCATGCGCGGCGTTATCGCCGCCACGGCGTTCCGGTTACCTGACCGACTGGCAGGCGCTTACGACGTTCTGCTGGCGGACTAGTCGAACACGTCGCAGCCGGCGTCGACGGCGGGACCCACGGTTCCATCCCAAAGCACGGCCCTGACGCGGGCGCAGACGAGGTCGAGGTCATCGAGCTCGAACCGCCCATTGCGCAGAGCTCCGTCGAGGTTCAGGTAACCGTCGGCCGCAACGATGGTCGAAAACACGTTACCGGTGCCGTCTGGTTGGTCCGAAAGGCTGACCAGGTAGTTGGCGACACGGTGATCGGCGGCGTGGTCGTAGCCACGGACGACCACGCCGACGCTGCGGCCCTCGCGCGGACCACAGGAGTCGTCAGAGCAACTCGGCCCCGACTCGCCGTCGTACGCACTGGCCAGGACCTCCACGGTGAAAACAGGGACGCTCGCATCAAACGTCGCCTCGACAGTGACGCACCGCTGGTTCGCGACGCAATACACGCCGGGCTCGAGCGGCGCGTTGGGAGCGAAGACGAACAGCCCGTCGACCGCATCGAGCCCCGCGGTGTCGGCGAGCTCGAATCTCACGTCCAGCGGCTGGCCTCCTGGAGTCGTTAGCTTGGGAACGTCGCCCGGCTCGAAGGCGAAGATCCGAGGGGTGGGTCCAACGTGCAGGTCCGCGCCTTGAACATTGGCGTCCCAGGGCGAGCTGGCCGGCAGCGAAGGGCTCGCAAGATCACACGGAAACGTCGCGCGGGACGGTGCGATCGCTACCAAGAGAGCGAGTATCGCAACGCGATAGCGCAGCAGACTCACCTTACGGCCCGACCGGAACGAAATACCCGCACGGGTCGTAGCTGACCGCGCCGCTCCCATCGAAGATCACGACGCAGTGCGTGCCGGCCGAGCTCTGGAACTGACAGATGAGGCTTCCGTCGTTGGCTGGCTCACAGTCACGGCGCACGGGGCTCTCTGCGTCGTCATCGATGAGGATGCACGCGCCAGGCGTCATTGTGCCGTCGGGGGCGTACTCGAACACGCAGAGGTAGCCACCGTCGTAGACCTCGCAGCGCCGGCCCCCGTCAGCGCTGTCGCTGCAGGAGACGCGACGTGAGCTCGAGGTTTCGTCGCACACCGTAGCACCGTCATCGTACGTGTAGCACCAGACGTCGTTGGTCTCGTCCCACCAGTAGTAGCCGGCGTCGTCGTCGAGACATGCAGTGAGCGCCAATGCGCCGATCCATGCGATTTTCGCGAGCCTCATGGCGCCTCCAGCGCGCTCAGGGCGCGAGGGTGACCGTCAAACTGCGCTCGGCGCCCAAGGCGTCGACCGCGATGAGCTCGAGATCGACCGAACCTGAAAGGGGCGCGTCGAGAGTATAGACGCGGGTGATGCTGCTGCCGACCGCGGCGCTGGGCTCTTCGGTGCACTCGCCGTTGACGGTCCCGTCTGGGATCTCGCCGGCCTCCGAGCCGTCCACTTGCGCGGACAGCTGAGCAATGCTGTCGCCGTCCGGGTCCGTGATGCGGACACTCACTTGAACCTGCTCACCTGGAACGATCACGTCTTGGGGACATGCGGTGATGCGCGGCGCCGTGTTTCCCTGGCTCGTAACCACGATACGGTAGGCCGCCGGATCGCTCTCGGAGTCGTCGATGGTCGAGCTCACGACGAACGCGAGCTCGTCATCCTGGGCGGGGGTCGGGAAGACGATACGATCATCGCTCCCGTCGAAGTCGACTGTCGTGCCGCGCGTCTGTTGCCAGGCAAGCTGGGCTCCCGGCGTCGCGTTGTTGGTGCTCGCCCTCAAAGCGACTTGCGATCCCGGGCGGGCTCGGACATCGCTGCCTGGGACGAGCTGGCCGGGGTGCAGGCCGTCCCCAGGTACCACCTCGAGGATAATCTCACTGGGGGCCGAGGCGAGTCGACCGTCGAAGGCATGCACGCGGAAGCGGAGCTGTTGCGAGACGCGCGGTATCTCGATGTCGAGCGCGGGGCTCCTTGCGCCAAGCGTCTGCAGCACGGGCGCTCCTCGGGTCTGTTCCCAGTGGTAGCTCAAGCTCTTGCCCGCGTCGGCTTGTCCGGACGCGGCGAGCGTGATGGCGCTACCGGTCGCTGCCTGAGACGGCCCCTCGACACTGGAGACCGGGGGGGCGGTCGCGTTGTCGGCTGGAGCGTGCAGCAAGACGTAGTCGGGAGCTGACGTGAGTCCGTCGCGGACTCCAACGATCTTGTAGATGCGAGGGCCGTCGTAACTTGTCTTGTGGGCGGCCAAAGCCGCGCGGTCTGGTGTCACCTCTTCCCAGGTGACGGCGGTGTCGTCGTCCGCGATGGCGGGCGAGGCGCTGCTGACATCGAGAGTATCTCCCACCTGGTCCGGCCCGCCGTTGACGACAGGTGCGATGCGACGCGGCTCGTTCTTCACGGCGATCACCACTGCGTCGTTGACCGTGAAGGCACCGTTGGTGACCGTGAGTGAGAACGTGAGCAACTGCTCATCGAGCGGCGCAATGAAGTAGGGCGCGGCGTCGTTGGGATTGGAGAGATAGACGAGCTCACCGCCGGTCTGCTGCCAGCTCAAGGTGACTGGCGCGTCGTCGAGGCTCCAGGTCCCCGTAGCGTCGAGCTGGGTACGCGTTCCGCGCAGCACTTCGCGGTCCGGTCCGGCGCTCGCGAGCGGCGGCAACGTGGCCTCGGCGTGGCCGGTCTTCTCGGGCGGCGCGATGGTGTCATTGACGAAGTAGAGCTCGTTGGAGCTACACGCCCACAGAGGCGTACATACCAAGAGCGCAACCGCTCGCTGGGTGAGGCGGCGCGGCATCGAGCCAAACAGATCCATCATGCGTCGGGGCGCAACCAAGAGCAAAACATATGCCGCAGTGGAGATCCTGGGCAATTTCCGGGCAGTCCCCGATGAGCCGGGACGGTGGGAGTCGCGAAATCAGGGCACCGATGTCACAGCGCGCACATCCTTCGCGCCCACATTGGATCCCATCCCGAAGGGTCGCCAAGCGGCGCCGGCTCATATAGAAGGTCGCCGGCTTGGACGAGAGCGCAATCATCGATCGACGGTTAGCCCAGGAGCAGGGCACTCTGCGCGGCCACGGCCGCCGCGCCGTCGCGCTCGTGTATCCGAGTCCTTACCCAGTCGGCATGGCATCCCTTGGTTACCAGGCGGTCTACGGCATCTTGAACGCACTGCCGGATACCGTCGCCGAGCGGGCGTTTCTGCACGACGAGGACGTGCAGCCGGGACGAGCACCACTCGTCACCTACGAGAGCAAGCGTCCAGTCTCCGACTTCTCGATGATCGCCTTCTCGGTGGCCTACGAAATCGAGATGATGGGGCTGTTCACCTGCATGAACCGCATGGGCGTGCCGGCGTTGCGTGAGGAGCGCCGCGAGCACGACCCGTGGATCATCATGGGCGGACCGCTCACGTTTTCGAACCCCGTACCGCTGGGGCCGTTCGCCGACGTCATTGTCATGGGTGAGTCAGAGGGCCTCTTGTCGACGCTCGTCGACGCGGTCTTTTCGGGAGCGCCGAAACACGCGACCCTGCGCGCTTTGGCAGACAAGCCTGGCTTCTACGTGCCGTCGATCCATGGCGAGTGGATGCCGCCGGTCGCCGCTGCGAGCGACGACCTTCTGCCAGCGCGCTCATCCATCGTCACGCCCGAGTCGGCGCTCAAGAATATGTTCCTCGTCGAGACCGAGCGTGGCTGTTCACGCGGGTGCACGTTTTGTGTCATGCGCCGCTCGACCAACGGCGGCATGCGCGTGGTGCCGGTCGAGCGCATCCTCGCGACGATTCCCGACGCCGCGTCGCGCGTGGGCCTCGTGGGTGCCGCAGTTAGCGATCATCCACGCATCGTTCAGATCATCAACGCGATCGTCGATGGTGGTCGCGAAATAGGTCTGTCGAGCCTGCGGGCAGATCGCCTAACGCCGGAGTTCGTCGGTGGGCTCGTGCGCGGTGGTTACAGGACCCTGACCATCGCGAGCGACGCGGCGAGCGAACGGATGCGCGACGAGATGCAAAAGCGCATCCGCGAGAAGCATCTCTTGCGCGCCGCCGAGCTTGCCCGGGACTGCGGCATGCAGCAGCTCAAGAACTATATGATGATCGGTGTGCCTGGTGAGACCGACGCTGACCTCGATGAGCTCATTGCATTCTCGCAGCGGCAAGCAGAGATCGCCGGACCGCGTGTACGCGTCTCTTTGGGGATCGCGCCGTTCGTCGCCAAGCGCAACACGCCGCTCGACGGAACGCGCTTCGTTGGCGTACGCGAGGCCGAGCGCCGGCTCGACAAACTTCGCGACGGCCTTCATCCGCGCGTCGAGGTGCGGCCAACCAGCGCGCGTTGGGCGTGGGCGGAGTACCAGCTCGCGCAGGGCGGGTTCGCCGCCGGGCTCGCGGCGCTGCAGGCCCACCGCGATGGCGGGGCCTTCGCGGCCTGGAAACGCGCGTTCAAGCACCTCGAGCCGGTGACCACTCCAAGCGCGAGGGTCGGAACATGAGTAGCGTAAGGCCGCTTTCGCCGGTCGCGCGCTTTCTCGTCGTTGTCGGCGCCACGGCGGGCGGAGCGGGTTTGTCTCCGATCGCCCCAGGGACCGTCGGCACCGTCGTCGGGCTCGCCGTCTTTTGGCTCATGGCGCAGCTGCCCCTGTACCTCTACCTCGTCGTGTTGGCCGCGCTCATCGCGCTCGCTGTCTGGCTCGCCGGGCTCGCGGAACGCGTGTTCCCTGGCCAGGACAACCAGCATATCGTCATCGATGAAGTCGTCGGTCTGTTGACCGCCACCATCGCGCTACCATTCAACTACAAGACCGCTATAGTGGCATTCTTGGTGTTTCGCATCTTCGACATCGCCAAGCCTTGGCCGATCCGCTGGGTCGATCAGCATCTCCACGGTGGCTTCGGGGTCGTTCTCGACGATGTCGTCGCCGGTATCTTCGGATGCGTCGTGCTGCAGCTCGCCCTTTATTTCCTGGGAGGACATCTGTGAGCTTTCTTGCCGAGCTCGACGCGTCGCGCGGCTTTCGTGTCGAGGTCCTGGCGATCGGGGACGAGCTTCTCGATGGGCGGGTCGCCGACACCAACACGTTGCGCCTCGCTCTCGCTCTGGCCGACCTCGGTTTGAAGATTAGCCAGCGCACGACTGTCACCGACGATATCGACGCCATCGTGCGGGAGGCGAAAGCAGTGGCTGCGCGCGGAACCCAGCTCTGCGTGGTCAGTGGCGGTCTCGGGCCGACGCGAGACGACGTGACCAGCGAGGCATTCGCAGAGCTCGCAGGGGTCGGCATGGTGCGCGACGAGGCGCAGATGAGGCGCATCGAAGAGCGCCTGGCCCGTCGCGGCCGCCCGATGACCGAAAATCAGCGTAAGCAGGCCGACCGCCCCAAAGGCGCTGAGCTCATCCCAAACCCGAACGGCACCGCACCGGGGTTTGCGTTGCGGCATGGTGGGTGCGTCTTCGTGTCGACGCCCGGCGTGCCGAGCGAGTTCGATGCCATGATCGCAAACGACGTCGTCGCCCCCTTGAAGCGACGCGCCGCTCCCATCGAGAAGCGTTCTCTGTATTGCTTCGGCGTGACCGAGGGCGAAGTCGATGCACGCCTCGCGCCTCTCGCAGAGCTTTGTCCGTCGGTGCGAGTCGGCTTTCGCGCGCACATTCCCGAGATCCACGTCAGCCTCTCGGCGCCAGCGCAGGAGATCGGTGCGCTCGAGAAGGCCCTCGGTTTCACGCGCGAGCAGCTAGGCGTTGCCGTCTTCACGGAAGACAAAGAGCCATTTGCCAAGGTCATCCTCGACGCGTTGAAGAAGCACGGCGCGACGCTGACGGTCGCCGAGTCCTGCACGGGTGGGCTCATCGGTGATCTGCTCACCGACATCCCGGGCTCGAGCGAGGTGTTCTTGGGCGGCTTCGTCGCCTACGGCAACGAGCTCAAGGAGGCCGCGCTCGCCGTGCCCAAGGGGCTCATGGTCGATGGCGGTGTGGTAAGCGAACCGGTCGTCTTGGCAATGGCCGACGGTGCTGCGAAGGTTACCGGCGCGACCTACGCGATAGCGGTCAGTGGCATCGCGGGTCCCGGAGGCGGTAGTGAAGAGAAGCCAGTCGGTACCACGTGCATGGCGCTCATTGGGCCCAAGATCCGAGAAGCTAGGACCATGCGCTGGCCGTTCGACCGACGGCGCAACAAGATGGTGAGCGCCTATGCCGCGCTCGATTTGCTGAGGCGGACACTGTGACCGTATTCATTTTGACCCTTCTCCTGACGCAGTCCCCCGCGAAGCCGGCCGCGTGGATGGTTGTGCCGCAAACGTCTCTCGCGAAGATCGACGCGACACCGCTTCGCAACGTCTTGCTGAGACTCGACAAGCCACCAACCGGCGAAACGCTCTACATTGCCTACGATGCCGAAGGCGCGGGCTCCCTGGCGACGCTGGCTCAAGCGACCACCATCAAGGAGGCGGTCGGCAAGGTCGAGTCAGTCGCGCGTGAGGCCGATCTGTTTTTCGGGGCCGATACCCAGCAAATCGCTGCCGCGCACCTGCCCAGCGGTGGACGCTTCGATACCGTTCGCGCCATGCAACGCTTGGGGCTCGACAAGCTGGGGCCGGCTCTCGGGGGCGCAAAGCTTGTCGGCAAAGATGGACTGCACATCGACGGATTGGTGAGCTACCCGCCGCCGCGCAGTGGCTTCGTCGAGGCACTCGGCCCGGCCGCTGCCGCCGTCATCCCGGCGTCGGCGCCCGCCTCCGATGGACTGCTGATGGCCTCGGTGCGTCCATCTGCTGTCTTCAATCAGGCGAATCTGGCCTTCGCAGCGGCGTCACCCGTCGATCAGGCGTTGTTCGTCACCCACCTCAAGGGACTTGAATCGCAGCTCGGCAAACGCTTCGCTGATGATGCCTTGGGCTCGACGCCGCGGGTCTGGAGCTTCTACGAGCGCGGACGCGAGGGCGCCGCAGTGCTCGAGGTGGCCGACGTCGGTCTCGTGAGGGCGTTTCTCGACCGCTATGTCGATGCTCTGGGGGCGTTGGTCCCAGGGAGCACGGTCTCGCGCTCGAAGGTCGGTAAGCGTGACGTCATCACGGCAACGCTGCCGAGCAAAGAGAGCATCGCCCTCGCATTCGATACCAACGCCATCGTCGTTGCTCCCAGCAGCAAAGCGCTACAGGCCCACTTCGCGAGCAAGGCCCGCGGCAAAGTGACGAACGCAGGTGGCAACGCGATCGCCTGGGGTGCGGCCGTGGACGGTAAGGGGGGCGCCTCCTTCGTGGTCAGGCTCGAGAACGACGGTTTCAAGCTGGTTGGCGACGCCAAGGTAAAGCGCTGATGTTCACGGGACTCGTCGAGACGGTTGGTACGGTCACGCGCGCGAGCGGGAGTTCGCCGAAACGTATCACCATCCAGTCGAGCTATGACGTGGGTCAGGTCGAGATTGGCGCCTCGATCGCCATCGACGGGTGCTGTCTCACGGTCGTCGAGAAGATCACCGACGGCCTAACCTTCGAAGCCGCGACCGAGACGCTCAAGCGAACGACCATTGGCAATCTGACCGTAGGTAGCCGCGTGAATCTCGAGCGCTCGCTCAAGCTCGGCGACCGCTTGGACGGACACCTGGTTCTTGGCCACGTGGACGGCCTCGGCATTGTCCGCGGACGCGAACAGATCGACAGCGCCTGGTATGTAGCGATCGAGGCGCCGGCGGAGCTCGCCCCCCTTATCGCGACGCGCGGCTCGGTCACCATCGCGGGTGTCTCCTTGACGGTGGTCGAGGCGCACGGGGCCGTGTTCAAAGTCGGCCTGATCCCCCATACCTGGCAGGTGACGACCCTCGCGGACTACGCGGTCGGCGCGCCCATCAACCTCGAGGCCGACGTCATGGCGCGCTACGTGCAGCGCTTGTTGGATATGCGCCGCTAGTGTAGACGACCGGCTCAAGAATGAGCTTCGAAGCCGTCCAAAGAGCCCTCGCCGACATTCGTGCCGGTCGGATGATCATTCTGGTCGACGACGAGGACCGCGAGAACGAGGGCGACCTTTGCATGGCCGCCGAGCTCGTGACTCCCGAGGCCATCAACTTCATGGCGCGCCACGCGCGCGGTCTGATTTGCCTTACCCTCGACGCTGCCCGGGTAAGCCAACTCGAGCTGCCGCTCATGGTCAGCGAAAACGGTTCACCTTACGGTACTGCTTTCACGGTCTCGATCGAGGCCGCGCAGGGCGTGAGCACCGGTATCAGCGCCGCGGATCGGTCCACCACCATCAAGGCGGCCGTCGCCCCGAATGCCAAGCCAAGCGATCTCGTCCGTCCTGGTCACGTCTTCCCGCTCCGTGCTCGCGAGGGTGGGGTGCTGGTGCGAACCGGCCAGACCGAAGGCAGCGTCGATCTCGCGCACCTTTCCGGCCTCACGCCGGCCGGGGTCATCTGCGAGATCATGAACGACGACGGCTCGATGGCCCGCATGGGCGACCTCGAGCAGTTCGCCAAAACGCACAGCCTCAACATCCTCACCATCGCGGAGCTCATCCAGTACCGCCTGGCGCATGAGTCGTTGGTCCGCCGGCTCGTGTCGCGCGAAGTGGTCCACCCGAGTTGGGGACACGTCACGTTGCACGTCTACGGCACGACGCTCGACAAGCGCCAACACCTCGCGGTGGTGCGGGGGAGTCTTTCGGACGGGGCCGCGCCCTTGGTGCGTGTACAGAGCGGCTACCCATTCCCGAGCATCTTTGGCGATATCTTCAGCGACGACCGCGCGAGCCTGAACGCCGCGCTCAGCCGTATGGGCGAAGAGGCGTCCGCGGTCCTCCTTTGTCTCGACCGCGGCGTCCCCAGTGCTACTCTCGAGGAGCGCGTCAAACGTCTCGGTGAGCCTGACGTCGACCCACAGCCCGCTGGTACCGTCCGCGAGATCGGGGTGGGCGCCCAGATTCTTCGCGACCTCGGTCTGTCGCACATTCGCCTGCTCAGCAAGAGCACGAAGCGGCCAGTCGGTCTCGACGGTTTCGGTCTGGTCATCGACGACGTCGTCCTGCTGGAATCAGCGCGCCCAAAGCCGGTGGATCCAATCCGACTCGAGGTCGTCCGCGAGAAGAGGTAAAGCGTTTCAGTCTGCCGCAGGCAGCAGGCAAAACCAACGAAGCGAAATGAACGGGCCCGGAAGGGTCGACAGAGCGTGTCTCATCACCCGCAAGACACCTCGGAATTACACCAGCGCGGGTTATGAGATACGCTCAAGTCATGGGGAAGACATTCGTAGGCATGCTCGACGGGCGCGACCTGCGCTTCGCAATCGTCGTGACCCGCTGGAATGAGCTGGTGACGGAACGTCTGCTCGCCGGCGCACGCGATGGTCTTGGCCGTCATGGGGTCAACGACGCCCACATCGACGTCGCCTGGGTGCCTGGCGCCTTCGAGCTTCCTCTGGCGGCCAAGCGTCTCGCCGAGTCGAAGAAGTACGACGCGGTCATTTGCCTGGGAACTGTGATCCGCGGCGCCACCTCGCACTACGACATCGTGTGCAACCAGGCGGCCGCCGGCATCAGCCGGGCAGCCCTCGACACCGGCGTCCCTGTCGTCTTTGGCGTGTTGACGACCGACACCATCGAACAAGCTCTCGAGCGCGCCGGTACGAAGGCTGGTAACAAGGGCTTCGAGGCCGCCGGCGTCGCCATCGAGATGGCCCGCTTGCTCAACACGATGCCAAAGTCCGAATAATGCGACGTCGTGCCCGCGAAAGCGCACTGCAGCTCATCTATCAGCTCGATGTTGCCCGCATCTTGGGCACGCAAGACCAGACAGCCCTCGACACGGCCATCCGCGACTACTGGGCGAGCTTCGAACCAGTAAGCCCCGAGGACCGCGAGTTTGCCGAGCGTCTGGTGCGTGGCGTCGCTGCGGACATCGATGCGGTGGACGCCATCCTCGGCAACGTCTCGCACAATTGGAAGGTTGACCGCATGGCCAAGGTCGACCGCAGTCTCTTGCGCCTCGCGGCCTACGAGATCACGCGTTGCCCCGACATTCCGCGCGCCGCGAGCATCAACGAAGCCATCGAGATCGCCAAACGCTTTAGCGGGCAAGAGTCGGCATCGTTCATCAACGGCATCCTCGACCAACTCGCCAAGGACAAGCCGTGAGCAAGAGGCCTGGTAGGGTCGCTGCTGGCACCCTCGATGGCCTCGATGCTTGGGGCGGTGATTCCATTGGCCTGTTCTTGTTCAGTGATCAGAGGCCTCTCGCGGGAGTCGCCGGGTTCGTCGACTGGCGAGCCTGCGGCGCGGTGTCGCGCACCCTCGAAAGCTCTGCCTTCAAGGCGGGGCGTGGCGAATCGATGCTCCTGCCGACGCGCATGCGCGCCGCGTTTCGGCGGATCTTCGTGTTTGGACTGGGCGTTGCTCAGGAATGTGACGAAGGGATCTTCAGGAACGAGCTGCGTAAGGCGGCGCGTGTCATGCGTGATGCAGGAGTGACCGATCTGGCGATCGCCGCACCTGCCTCCCGCAAGCAGAAGGGCGTGGAGCTGACCTTCGTGAAAGCGGCGGCCAGCGCCGTTGCCGACCAGCTTCGCGTCATCTTCGTCGAGCAACCAACGGACGAGATGGCATCGCTGTTCGCCGCGAAAGACGCGGTAGGCTAGCGTGTTTGGCACGAAACCGGCCGAAAGGCGCGGGTGACAGCGAGTGGCCGATTGCCGGCGTTCGCGAGGTATGGTCAGAGTCGGTCTGTCCCATGAGTCTGGTTGGAAATCTCGCTGATCTTGGCCTCGGAGACATCTTTCAGATCGTCTCGCTGAGCCGTCGTTCGGGCAGTTTGAAGCTCGACACGCCCGCCGAGTCGGGCGAGATCGTATTCGTTTCGGGCAAGGTCGTGGCCGCCGAACGCAGCCGGCCGCCGCAGACGGTGGGCGACGTGCTCCTGCACATGGGCGTGGTGACGCCGCTCCTTTATCAAGAAATGCTCGCCCAGCAGGCCCGTGGCGTCGCGGGCGCCGACCTTTTCGCACAGTTCAATCTGGACGCGGACGCGCTCGACCGCGCCCTCGAGTCGCTCCTCACGCGTATCGTCTACGAGATGTTCGAGTGGGAAGAAGGAACCTTCTCGTTCGTGCTCGCCCAGGATCCGCCACTGTGGAACGGATTCTCCTTGACCGCGGCGCGGGTCGTGCTTGCCCGCGGCTTGAACCCTCAGTACCTCGCGATCGAGGGCGCGCGGATACGCGACGAGCGTCAACGGCAAGACCCCCTCGAGAGCTTCCTTGCACGCGCGCGTCCCCCGCGTGAGAGCTCGAGTCAGGCGACCGCCGAGCTCTCGACGGCGCTGCGTGCCGCGGATCTCGACCTCGACGATGCGCTCACGGAGTCGGCGCCCGACCAGAACATCATCCCGTTCCCCCAGGGCCGCCGAAAGCCGCCGGAGCCCGAAGGCTCGCCTCCCTTCGCGTACGAGGAAAAGGAAGCCTTGGTGCCGCCTCCCGCGCGCATCACGCCGTCACCGCAACGCGAGCAGAACGCGCGCAGCGCCGCGGTGCCCGGTCTCGTCATCCCCCCTGACTCGGTGTTCGCGACCAGTCCGGCGCACGAAGCAGCGCTCAAGCAGTGGCACCTCGTCGTCGTCGATGACGATGTGTTGACCGCGACCCTCATCGCCGGCGAACTGGCCTTACACTTCGCGCAAGTTCACACCGCGCATCGCGTCGGCGAGGCGAACGAGCTTTTGGGGCGACTCGCTGGCGAGCCCCACATGCTCGCGGTTGATCTCATCATGCCCCGCGCCGACGGCCGCGGCATCTTGGGTGGTGTCGAGGTCATCGCGCATTTGCGCCAGCGCGACCTCGCGTGCCCGGTCATCGCGTTCAGTGACTACAAGAACGAAGAGGCGGTGGTCCGCGCCAAGGCGCTTGGCGTCCACACCTTTCTCGGTAAGCCGAAGAAGCGCGATGTCGCCGATGCGAGTGGCAAGACGTCGAGCCCCGCGATGCGAGCGTTCCTGCGGAGCCTCGCGGATGCGGCTGACATCGCGACGCGCGACGCGGTGCTACCGCCCGCGCCTGGGTTCGTGGACCGCGGGTTCGACGCGCGCGTCCAAGCGGCCGATGCGATAGGCGCTGCGCAAGTCGCCAGCACGCCGTCGGCAGAGAGCACGCCCTCGCCGCCGTTCACGATTGGCGAGCTCGATGTCGACGTGGGTCATCTCGATGGGGCCGAGCGCGACCTTGGGGCTCCGCCGCCCACCGCCCGCGCCGACCTTGCGAGCCTGCGCTCCATGCTTGCCGAGCTCATCGACCCCGCGAATCGTGACACCATCACATTGCTCGTCCTTCGCTACGCGAGCGATGTGTTCGAGCGCGGTGGCCTGTTCCTTGCGACCCGGCGTGCTTTCGTCGGCCTTGGTGGCTTTCTCAACGCCGAGCAGAGCGATGGCTTCGTCGCCTTGGTCCGCCGCATTCAAATCCCCGTCGAGCATGACTCGGTGTTCGCGAAGGTCGCCCAGTACCGCACGACCATCCACGGTCCGTTGGCCGCGACCGGTGCCAACCGCGCACTGCTCGAAGGCCTAGGAGGTTGGCACGACCATCCGGCAGTCGCCATACCGATCGTTTCTGGCGACCGTGTGGCGGCCATCCTCTTTGGCGATAACCCGAGTGGCAAACCTTTGGGTGCCACCGACAGTCTTGAGATATTCTTGCAGCAGGCCGGCCTCGCCATGGACCGTGCCTTGCTGGAGCGTCGTCTCGAAGAGTCGAAGAAAAATCGTTAAGCGCGTGCTTGAAAGCATGGGGTTCCGATGAAGGTGATGGTCGTCGAAGACTCCGCGGCCATGCGTGGGCTCATCGCGTCCGTGCTCGGCCAGATCACAGGCTGCGAGGTACTCGAGGTGTCGACTGGCTTCGAGGCCTTGCGCCAGCTTCCCCGCTCCGCCGTCGATCTCATCGTCACGGACATCAACATGCCCGACATCAACGGGCTCGAGCTCTTGGCCTTTGTCCGGCGAAGTCCGGCACTCGCCAAGGTTCCGGTGCTGGTGGTCACGTCAGAGAGCAGTGATCGCGACAAGGAGAAGGCACTCGCGCTTGGCGCCAATGCCTATCTGGTGAAACCGTTCGATGCCGAGGGCTTGCTCGACGCAGTGCGTGGACTACTCCCGAAAGGCTTTTGACCCCCGATGACCAGCTCTGGTTCCGGGGGCGTCAGCCCCGAGTTCATCGCCGAGGCGCAGGAGATCGTCGACGCGCTCGGTCGCGATCTCATCGGGGCCGAACAAGAGACCCGTGAGGGCCGCGAAGAAGTCGACCCCGACCGGGTGAACAACCTTTTCCGAAGTGCGCACTCGCTCAAGGGCCTGGCCGGCATGTTCGGCCTCGACGCCATGGCGCGTCTTGCCCACGACCTCGAGAGTGTTCTCGACGCCATGCGTCTCGGGCGAGTGCAGTTCGACAAGGCCGCTCTCGACGCTTTGTTCGCTGCGGTCGAGCGCGCCGGCTCGCTGATTGCCGCCGCCGCTGCTGGCGAAGACGTGCCGGTGGCCGCCATTGAAGACATGGGCGCGCGCCTCACAAAGGTGGCGCGTGGCGACAGCAACCTCAAGGTCGCCGAGCCACTCGATCTCTTCGAGCTGGGGGAAGACGTCCTCAGCGTACTCACCGAATACGAAGAGCACCGCCTTCGCGAGAACATCTCGAAAGGCCGGCAGCTCTACATGCTGCGTACGTCGTTCGATCTGACGAACTTCGATGTGGGTCTCGCCGAGATCGACGCTACCGTGAAGAAGCTCGGCGAGGTCATCACCAAGTTGCCGAGCAGCAAGGCGGCCGACCCCGGAGCGATTTCGTTCGACATCATCGTCGGCTCCGATGCCACCAGCGACGACCTCGCGAAGGCCATCGGCGATGAGCGTGTCGAGGTCGTACCGATTCCTCGACGCCGACCCAAAGCGCGCCCAAACCCAGCCCCGTCTGGGCAGGGTACGGCGCGCGACCTCCTCGACCACATCATCGTCCCCGAAAATGAAGGGTCCGAAGAGGCGCCTAGCGTACGCAGCGTCTCGCGGACCGTCCGCGTGGATATCCGCAGGCTGGACCGCCTCATGAACCTGGTCGGTGAGCTGGGCCTGACCCGCGCGGCCTTCTTGCGCATCACCGACGCCATGAAGCGCGAGCACGGCTTTTCAGGCCTCGCCGTCGATCTATACAAGGAAGGGCGCAATTTCGAGCGACGCCTCGCCGAGCTGCAAGCCGGCATCATGGAAGTGCGTATGGTCCCGCTCGAGAACCTGTTCGAGCGGATGCAGCGTATCGGCCGCAAGATCGGCCGCGAGCTCAAGCGCGAGGTGCGCATCGAGACGACCGGCGAAAACACCGAGCTCGACAAGCTCATCGTCGAGGATCTTGCCGACCCGCTCATGCACCTCATCCGCAACGCCCTCGATCACGGCATCGAGCCGCCCGAGGAGCGTGTTGCCGCCGGGAAGCCGGGCGAAGGGGTCGTCAAGCTGTCCGCCGCAGCTCAGGGCAACCACGTCGTCGTTGAGGTCTCCGATGACGGACGCGGCATTGACGTCAAACGCACGCTCGCTCTCGCGGTCGAGCGAGGACTCTTGACGCCCGAGCGAGCGAGCGAGCTCACGCGCCGCGAGATCTACAACCTGTTGTTCTTGCCGGGATTCTCGACGCGGACCGAGGTCAGCGAATACAGCGGTCGCGGTGTCGGCATGGACGTCGTCAAGACCAACATCGCCCAGCTCTCGGGTGTCATCGACGTCGATTCGCAAGAAGGGCTCGGCACGAAAGTGGTGGTGACGCTCCCCATCACGCTCGCCATCATCCCCGCGCTCATCGTGGCCGTCGCTGGACGCACCTACGCCATACCGCTGAACAACGTCCAAGAAACTCTGGCGCTCACTGCGGCCGACGTGAAGACCATCGAGCGGCGCGAGGTCATCTCGGTGCGCGGCGCCACCGTGCCCCTGCTCGACTTGCGTCGCATCTTCATGCTCCCTGACGAAGCTCGTCCCAAGACGGTGTACGGCGTCGTCGCTGGCGCCGGCCAGAATCGGATGGCGCTCGTGGTTGACGACCTGGTTGCTCAGCAGGATATCGTCATCAAATCGCTGGGGCGCTGGTTGCGCAACGTGCCGGGCATCGCGGGGGCCGCAGAGCTCGGCAATAGCCAAACCATCCTCGTCATCGACATGGTCGAGCTCCTCGGCGAGATGTCGGCCGAAGCGCGGAGCGGCAGTCCACGACGGAGCGCGCCATGAGCCACGGCCGCGACAAGTCGCCTGAAACCGACGACACCTGGCACGAGCTGATCGCTAACGACCCGCTTGCCGACTTCTTTGTCGGCCCCTCCGAGCAAGAACACGTGGTCACAAGCTATGGCGGTGACCCGTTCACTGGAGGCCAGCGTCTCGGCCGCGAGATGGCGGAGCTGCTGGTCTTCTGGGTTGGTGACGAAGAGTACGCCATTGATATCCTCGAGATTCAGGAACTCATCAAGCTGCCGACGGTGACGCAGGTGCCGCGTACGTCCGAGAGCATCATCGGAATCATCTCGCTGCGGGGCACCATCGTTCCCATCGTCGAGCTCTCACGGATGTTGCGGCTCGGTACGCGTCCGGTATCGCGGACGACGCGTGTCCTCGTCTTGCGCGGCGACGGTGATCCAATAGGCCTGGTGGTCGACCGCGTTACCAGCGTGGTTCGCATCGAGCGCGAGAGCATCGAGCCCGTGCCGCGGACCATGCAGACAGAGGTGGGTGACCTGCTCTCGGGCGTCGGCCGCGTCGACGATCGCTTGCTCATTGTCCTCGACCTGTCCGCCATCATGGCTCTGTTGGAGCATCCGAAGTGACGCGTCTTTCGCCCGAGACGCGCGGTCGCGACAGCGACATCGTGCAGCTGGCGGCCTTCCGTGTCGGGTCGGAGGAGTATGTCGTCGACATCATGCGAGTGCGTGAGATCCTCCGGCCGCTACCCATCACGCGCGTGCGCAAGGGACCAAAATACGTCGAAGGTGTCATCTCGTTGCGCGGGCAGGTTATCCCGATCGTCGATTTGCGCCGACGCTTCGATGTCACGGCAGAGGAGCATCGCTTACGGAAGATCATCATCTTGATGATCGACGGCCGCGTTCTCGGCCTCGTCGTCGACGGCATGACCGAGGTCGTACGCGTACCGCGGGGCGAGATCCGCGCCGCGCCCGGCCTCTTGGGTGCGGACCGCGCCCCTTATTTCCTGGGCGTCGTCCAGTACCGCGGGCGCACGCTCATCCTGCTGAACGTCAAGAATATCGTCGGATCCGACGAGGCCATCGGAGCGCCCTCAGCCGCCGAGCTTGCCGAGGGGCTCACTTGACCGGAAGCGCCGCCCCACGCGTTTTGGTTGCACACGAAACGGATGCCTTGCTCGCCGATATCGCGAGCGTGCTTTCTAACGCCGGCTTCACCGTCGTCTCGGTGAGCGATAGCGGCGACGCACTGCGCCTGATGGCACAGACGCGTCCCGCCGCTGCCGTTCTGGACGTTGCATTGACGACGGTGCGCGCGTTCGACCTCATCGAGCAGGTCCGCGCATCGGAAGAGCTCGCACCTACGAAGATCATCCTCGTCGCTTCGGTCTACAACCGGACCGCCTATAAGCGAAAGCCGACGAAGCTGTACGGGGCCGACGACTACGTCGAGCAGCACCACATCGTCGACCTTCTCCCCGCGAAGCTTTACGACCTCTTGGGTCTGCGCAGCCCACCGGTCGCCTTCCCGGCTCATCATCAGGACCCCGGTATCGACGCGCCCGTGGCGATACCAAGTAGCGCGGTGAGCGTCGCGGACGGCGAGAGGGTGCTGGCGCTCGCCCACAGCATCGTCGCCGATATCGCCCTGTACAATCACCTCGGACTCGAGGCCGTATTGACGGGGGGCTCGGATGCCGCGCTCGAGAGCGCTCTCGTCGAGGGACGTCGCGTTCTCGCGACGATGGTCCCCGAGAGTCGCTGGCCGGTACCTGACCCGGTACGCGAAGCATTCGACGTGTTGATCATGCAGATGGGGGGAGGGCGCCCCGCGTGATCCAGGAAGACGAACGCTACGAGACGGCGGTGGCCATGACACCGACGACGCATGACGTCGGCGCGCTGGTCGTCGCCTTGGGCGATGCAAGCTGGCGTGTGCGCAAGGCCGCCGTCTCGGCAGCGCTGCGTTTCGCGCGGAGCCCAGAGCTCGCGCCCGCGCTGATCTCCGCCTTGGCGGACGGCGACAATGCTGGTCTGCGCAACGCGGCGAGCGAGACGCTCGTTCGTCTCGGCGCGCCCGTCGTTGCGCAGCTCATCGAGCACTTGACGCAAGCCGACGCCGATCAGCGCAAGTTCATGGTCGAAGTGTTAGGCGCCATCGGGACCGTGGAGGCCCAGATGGCACTCTTTGCGGTCCAGGATGACGTCGATGTCAACGTTCGTGCCGCCGTCGCGGAGAGCCTGGGGCGCATCGGGGGCGAAGCGGTCATCGGCCGCCTGCGCGAGCGACTCCAAGGCACCCAGAACGATTTGCAGGCCGCGGTTTACGTGCTCGACGCTTTGTCCAGATCTGGTGCGCGCGTGCCTTTCGCGGAGCTGCAGTGGTTCGTCGCGAACCCCTCGCTCGCGCGTTCGCTCTATCCCGTGCTCGGCAACACTGCTGATCGGAGAGTCCTCCCCATCTTGCTCGAGGCGATCGCCAGTGCTCCCGAGGGTAACCGCTTCGCCGCAATCCTCGCACTCGACATCTTGGTCCACGACACCAGCGCCCATGACGAGCTCGGCGCCATGCTACGCAAGCATCACCGTGCGCACGAGCGCCTCGTCGCATCGCTCGATGCCGAGAGCGACGCCGTGGTCGCCAGCACCATCGTGCTCCTTGCTACGATGCGCGAGCCGAGCCTCGCACCCCGATTTCTCGCCGCCGCTGCCTGTCGTACCATCGTCGAGACCGCGGTGATGGCGGTGCTCGAGCTGGGCCGGTCCGCCACCAAACATCTGCTACGCGAGATTGATCGCGTAGGTGTCGAGGCGCGTGTGCTCTACCTCGAGACGCTCGAGAGCCTCGCCGATCCCGTTGCGGTCGCCGACCTCATCGAGTTGGCTCACGGTCCCGAGATGCGCAGCGCCGAGGCGGCCATGCGTGCCCTCGGCGCCTTCGGTGATGCTTCGGTGGTCGAGCCTTTGGTCGAGCTCGGGCGCGGCGACGATCCCGACCTTGCGCGACAGGCCATCTTCGCGCTCGTCGCGGTCGCCCGACGCCACGCAGATGCGGTGGCAATGTCGGTTCGCGAGCTGGTCGACGCGGGCGACTGGCACGCTGGGTGGCTGACGGTGTTGGGGGCCATTGGCCGCGAGCGCGATATCGATGTGTTGGTGTCGGGGGTGCGGCATACCGATCCCGATATTCGACGCGCTGCTGTCGACGCTGCTACGACTTTCGCAAGCCGTTTCCCACGTGAGACGCTTGTGTTTGCTTTGGCGGATGAGCACGAGGAGGTTCGATCTGCCGCTGCGCGCGCCCTCGCGAGCTATCAGGGTGATGAGGTAGTCGCCGCGCTGATCGCGGCATGCACCGACCCTTCAGAGAGGGTCGTCGCGAGCGCCCTGCGCGCGCTCGGGGCTGTTGGTGGCACGCGAGCGGCGCAAACGTTGCTCACCGCAGTGGCGGCGACCGCATCTCCAATAGCCATCGCGGCATTGCAGAGCTTGTTCTTGCTCGCGCCTCCGGAGCTCGAGGACGCGGTCCGCGTCGGTGTTCGTCACCTCGACCCCGAAGTCGTTCGCGAGGCGATCGACGTCACGTTGCGGCTACCGCCTGCTACGGCGTTGCCACACCTGCTCGCCGCGTTGTCGCACCACTCCTGGAGCGTTCGCCGCGCCGCCGCCGAGTCGCTGGTCAATCGTGCTCTCGCGCTGCCTCTCGACGTGTTGTCTGAGCGGCTTCGTGATGAGACCGAGCCTTTGGTCCGCGACGAGCTCGAGCGACTCGCGCGAGCGGGGGGGCGCACGTGACCTGGGGCACGGGCAGAGCGGTCGCCATGACCGACGAGGAGTTTCGGCTCCTGCGCGATCTCATCACCGAGTACTGCGGCATCTATTTTGCCGACTCGTTCAAGTACTTGATCGAGCGCCGGCTTCAGCCCCGTCTACCCGTCCACAACCTCACGAGCTTTCGCGACTACTACCGCCTGCTGAAGTACGGGTCGGATCGGGCCAAGGAGTTCGACGAGATCGTCGAGCGTGTCACAACCAACGAAACGTATTTCTTTCGCGAGGCGTACCAGCTGCGCGCTTTCACGGACGAGATCTTGCCGGCTGTCGTGAAGCACAAGAAGCCAGGCGACCGCATACGTATCTGGTCGGCGGGTTGCTCGACCGGCGAAGAGCCGTATTCGCTCGCCATGTTGACCCACGACTTGCCGCTCACGCGGGGTCTGCCAATGGAGATCTTTGGCAACGATATCTCGCGCAAAGTCCTGAAGACCGCGCGGTCCGGGCTCTACCGGGAGTCCTCCTTTCGTCAGACCGAGCCGCACTGGATCGACAAGCACTTCACGCGCGACGGACGAATGTTCAAGCTCAACGAGGACATTCGCAATCGCGTCAACTTTGGTCACCTCAATCTGATGGACGAGGCGGCGATGGCGATCATGAGCAACGTCGACGTCATCTTCTGTCGGAACGTGATCATCTACTTCGCTAACGAGGCGCGCGCCGCCCTGCTCGACATGTTCCATAAGAAGCTGCGACCCGGCGGCTTCTTGCTGCTCGGCCACTCTGAATCGTTGATCAACGCTTCGACGAAATTCGAGCTCGTACCCCTTACCCACGACATCGTTTACCGGCGGCCACGCTAAGCGTGTGGCACAACGGGGGGGCCATGAAGAAGCTGCGGGTCCTGGTGGTTGATGACTCCGCTTACAACCGCCAGACGATTGCCGAGATTCTGAACGGTCATCCCGAAATCGAGGTGGTTGGTAAGGCATACGACGGTGAAGAAGGACTCAAGCTCGTCGCCCAGCTCAAGCCCGACCTCGTCACCCTCGACATCGAGATGCCACGCATGGACGGGTTCACCTTCCTACGCATCGTCATGTCCAAGATGCCGACGCCTGTCATTGTGATCAGCTCGCACAGCCGAAAGCAGGAAGTTTTTCAGGCCCTCGAGCTGGGTGCCCTCGACTTCATTGCGAAGCCCTCCCATCACATCGCACCCGACATCGCATCGCTGCGCAACGAGATCATTGCCAAGGCCCTCACGGTGCACAGCTTGGAGCCGGTGCACTTCACCAAGCGTGTCAACATGAACGTGCCCAAGGCCGAGCCGCGCGAGCAACGCGGCGGTGCCACCGAGTGGCAAGCGCCCCGCGCGGCTCAGCCCGCGACGCGTCTTGTCTGCGTCGGCGCCTCGACCGGAGGTCCGCCGGCGCTCGAATCGCTCTTCAAAGCCATGGGAACCTCTCCGCAGTGCGCCTTTCTGGTTGCGCAGCACATGCCCGCGAAGTTCACACGGGCTTTCGCGGAACGGCTCAACCGCATGACGAGTCTCGACATCCGCGAAGCAGAGGAGGGCATGGAGATCCTCGGGGGCTGCGTCTACATCGCACCCGGTGGCAAACACATGGAGCTAACGCGCTCCGGCGATGCGCACTTCATCAAGCTGCAGGACGTGCGTGAGACTGACCGCTACGTGCCCTCGATCGATCGGCTGTTCGAGAGCGCTGCGATGAGCTTCGAGATGAGCATGCTCGCCGTCGTCCTCACGGGCATGGGGGCAGACGGCGCGGCCGGTGTCCGTATCGTACGCCAGGCGGGCGGTCGCACCATCGCCGAATCGCAGGAGAGCTCGATCGTCTTTGGTATGCCCAAGGAGGCGATTCAGACTGGCTGCGTCGACGAGATCTTGGCCCTCGGGCAGATCATCGAGCGCGTCGCCAAGTTCGCGTCGCCACCCGTGCCCTGACCAAGAGTCGGCTCCTAAGGCCGCAGGTTCACGCCACGCAAGACTTCGTCGCCAAGCTGAGCGACCGCTAAAGCGTAGTTGTTGCTCGGGTTGTACGAGCGGATGGCCTCGAAGTTCGGCAGACCCACCCAATATTCGAAGCTACCATCGCGCCGCTGCATCTTGATCAAGCGGCCTGTCGTGGCGTTACCGGTGTCGCCGGTGATCTCGACGCCGCTCTGCCGTAAGCGGTCCAGGCTCGTCACGGTGTTCAGGAGGGCATCGGGCACGCTACCGCGGACGCGAGCTGCGGCAACCACGGGTTCGCCGTATTGCCATGCACGTGTGGGGTCATAGCGCACGAAATAGTTGGCGATGCTTGCGACCGCGTCGAGCGGCTCCCATAGGTTGGGGCGGCCCTCGCCGCGATAACGAACAGCGAGGTTGCGGTAGTTGCTCGGCATGAACTGCGGGATGCCCAAGGCCCCAGCGTAGGACCCCTCGAGCGTGCGCAGGTCGAGTCCATGATCGCGCGCAAGCAAGAGAAGAGCCTCGAGCTCCGAGCGGAAGTAGTCTTGGCGGCGCTCGTCGTCGAACGCCAGACGCGTGAGGGCGGGCAAGACACGAACGTTGCCCGTGAAACCGCCATAGCGGGTCTCTACCCCGGCGATACCGAGAATGGCGCGGCGATCGACGCGATAGGTGCGCGTGATCTCACGCAGCGCCGCGTCGTGCCTTCGCGCGAACTCGACGCCGCGCTGACGCAGCTCTGGCGTCACGAAGCGCTGGCGGTATTGCCACCACGGAAGACCCTCGGCGACGCCTCCACTCGACGGGGGCGGCGGTGGGACGGCGAAGATGAGACGCTCGAGCTCGGCGCGGTCGAGGCCATGGACGCTCACCATGCGCTCGATGAACGCTCGGACCTCGGGACGCTCGCGGTAGGGTGAGCGGGGCGCGGAAGACGAAGCCGAGCTGGCGGCGAGGTCGACGGCCAGAGGACGAACACCGCCAAGGTCAGGCAAACCCGCACGAGCCGCGGCATTTGGCAGCCCTGGGCGCACGGTGCGCTGCACCGATGCCATCCGTGCGAAGTCCGGCGCCCGCACCGTGGTGAGCTCGAACTCGTCTTGGGGCTCAAGAGCAACGGTCGGCGTCGTTGGCCGTAAGGCAACTGTTTCCACGACTCTAGAGGCGGTGCCGGTCATTGCGGGCCTATTCTCGGCGACCCCGGCCTTCCGTTGCTGCGATCAGAGAAATCCGCGCGGTGACAGCGCGGTAATGCTAAAACTAACGCGCGTCGAATGGCACGAGACGACGAGGACGGCCCCATTGAGGCCGCTGCCGGGCGAGGCAAAGCGCCGATTGAGCCCGAAGACCGAATCGAGGAGTTGCTCGCCGCTCGCCAGGAGTTTTTGCAGGTTTTCAAGCGCGGCGCGGAATTCACCGAAGAGCTGATGCGTGAGAACGAGCGACTCCGCTATCGCGTCGCGGAGCTCGAGAAAAACATCAGCGGCGTCGAGGCAGCCAACCGGAGCTTTGCGGACCGCTACGTCGAGATCGAGCAGGAGAACAACAACCTCCTGAACATCTACGTTGCAACCTACCAGCTGCATTCGACCCTCGACTACGATGAGGTGCTGCGCGCCATCACCGAGGTCACTCTGAACTTCATCGGCGCCGAGATCTTCACTGTGACCGCCGTCGAGTCGACTCCGCGCGGTGGCTGGGAGCCGAAGCTGCTCGTCGCCGAAGGACTCGATTGGGGCACCGCCCAGGAGGTGCCGGTGTCACCTATCGCACACGAGGTCATCGAAACCGGCGTGCCGCATTTCGTATCCGAGCTCGAAGGCGTCGACGCCGACCTCAGCTCGCCAGTCGTTTGCGTCCCCCTGAAGATCAAGGAGCTCACGATCGGGGTTCTGTCGATCTATAAATTTTTGCGGCAGAAGAAGCGCCTTGCTAGTGTTGATCACGAGCTGTTCACGCTGCTCGCCGGGCACGCGGCCACCGCGATTTTCGCGGCAAAGCTCTACACGGATTCGAAGCGCAAGCTCACCACGATTCAGGGGTTCATCGACCTTGTCACCTCGTCGTCCACATCGGAGTAGAGCCCGCGACGGACGCAGGCACGCTGGCACTGTCGCCACGCAGGTGCTGAATGGCTGAGTACACCGCGCTGGTCGTCGAAGACTCGCCGACCATGCGTCAGCTCATCGTTTTCGCGCTCAAGCGTCTTCCCGCGCTTAAGGTGATCGAGGCAGACGACGGGGTGGATGCTCTCAAGAAGCTTCAGAGTAGCAAGTTCGACATCCTCATCACCGACATCAACATGCCGATCATGGACGGCCTCAAGCTCGTTAGCCTCGTGCGCAAGGACGAGACTCACAAAGAGATCCCGATCATCATCATCACCACCGAGGGCGCCCAAGAAGATCGCCAGCGCGCCCTTGCCTTGGGGGCGAACGCCTACATCACCAAGCCCATCCAGGCGCCACACGTCATCAATACGGTGAAACAGCTCCTCAAGCTCTAACCCGGCGGCCTGGTCAACACAGGCGCCCACTGGGGTTAGAGAGCTTTCGCGCGCCTCGCGGTGGCAAAGGCTCGAAGAGTCTGGTTTGCGTGGATTCTCTTCGTCTTGGCGCTAAACTGCTTCTGCGATGTCCGAGAACAAGAAAGCACTGGTCGTCGAAGACTCTCCGACCATGCGCCACCTCATCGTCTTCGCCTTGAAGAGGCTAAGGGCGCTCGAGGTGTACGAGGCCGACGACGGCGTCGATGCCCTCAAGAAGCTCGCGCGCGACCACTATGACCTCGTAATCACCGACATCAACATGCCGGTCATGGACGGGTTCAAGCTGGTCAGTACGTTGCGCGGTGACGCCAAGTATCAGGATCTGCGCATCGTGGTGATCACCACCGAGGGCGCCGAGAGTGACCGGCAGCGCGCCATGCAACTTGGCGCCAATGCGTACATCTCGAAGCCCGTACAAGCAGCGCACGTTTGCAACACAACCAAGATGTTGCTCGGAATATGACCCGCATCTTCATCGTCGGCGCTGGGACGATGGGAACGCAAATTGCCGCCCTCTGCGTGAAGGCGGGGTGCGCGGTGGTGCTCTACGATAGCGATGCGCGGGCGCTCGCACGCGTTGCCGACCGTTTTCTTACGGTCGCGAGCCTCGAGGCAGCGCTCGATGCTGATGTCGTCAGCGAGTCCATCATCGAAGACCTCGCCGCGAAGAGGCGACTATGGTCGGCTCTTTCGCGTGTGGTTCGCGCCGACGCTCTGCTTACGAGTAACACCTCGACGTTGTTGCCGTCGGAGATCGCCGAGGCGGTGGAGCGGCCCGAGCGCTTCCTCGCTTGGCATTTCCATCCGCCAGTCGATCGCAACCGTCTCGTCGACGTCATGGGGCACGCCGAAACCTCCCCCGGCGCGATAGACGCTATCGCGGAGCTAACGCGCAAGCTCGGACACGAGCCGATGGTGCATGCGCGCGAGCACCGCGAGTATGTCTTCAACGCGATGTTGATCGCTGTGCTGACCGCCGCGCAAGAGCTCGCGCTCGACGAGGTGGCCTCGGTCGCGAGCATCGACCACGCCTGGACCACGGCGACCGGCATGGAGCAGGGGCCATTCGCCATCATGGACCTCATTGGCCTCGACACTATGTTGCGCAACGCTGACGCGGCTCTCCAGCGGAGCCCCAACGACAAGCGCTTGCGCCGTCTCATCGCGTGGTTAAAGCCCAAGGTCGCCAGAGGCGAGCTCGGCAAGAAGACCGGCGTCGGCTTCTATCGCTATGATTGAAGCGGCCGCTTGCGACGCGCCCCGGGGTCGAGCGACATTGCCGGCCCACGCGCTACCGTCGCGTCTGCGGTAGCGCGCGCAACACCCGGAGTCTCCATGCTCAGCCTCCTCGTTCTCACCGCGTCCTTGCTGCAAGCGCCGACCGAGATCCGCTGCCAGCACAAACCAATGAAGAACTTGCCGGACACACTTCGGGCAGAGCTCGTCGCCGACGAGGCTGGCGTTTACACCTTCACGCTCGACAACGCAGCCAAGGCGGAGAAGCGCACCGGCATGACGTGCATGTTTCACAAGACCGAGCCCGGGGTCTTCTCGTGCCTCGCCAAACAAGGTGCTTGGGGGGCAAACGGCAACCGGATTCGCGAGACCGCAGTCGACAGTGATGGGCGTGACACGAGCTTCGACGGCTTTGTCTTCGAGCTGGTGAAGAACCCGCTCGGCGAAGCGAGCTCCTTGCGCACCATCCGTATGCCCGCTAGCTCCTGCACTGCGAGATAAGAGCGCGCCAAGGGCAAGGTGCCGGTGTCTCCTCGAGCCAAGGCGTTGGCGTTGGGGCCATTCGCCTTGGCTCTCGGGTGTGCTCAGTCGGGCTTCTTTCCTTGCAGATAGCGCTTGAGCCAAGCGTTCGCGAGCAAGGCAACGCGGTCGATCGCGCCTTCCTCTTCGAAAGCGGCTCCCGCACCCTGGACGATCTCCAGGCGCTTCGGCCCGGCAAGCTTCTCCAAAGCACCCCGATTGAGCTCGAGGGTGCCGAGGTCGCGGCTGCCGACGACCAACATCGTTGGCGTCGTCACGTCGCGAAGCGCACCGAGTGCAAGATCCGGACGGCCGCTCCGCACCACGACTGCAAAAGCCCGCTCGGGCTTTTCGGCCAGCGCCTTCATGACCGCACCGGCTGCGGTTCCGGTGGCGACGATGCCGACCTTGAGCTGGGAGGTGCGCTTGTCGGCGCCAACCCAGTCGAGGATGCTGCCAATGCGGGCGGCCAGCATATCGACCTCGAGTCGTAGCTGCGTGGTGATGCGATCAATGTGCGCTTCCTCTTCGGTGAGCAGCTCGACGGCCAAAGTGCCGAGCTCGTTCTGCTCGAGGTTGCGCGCGACGCTCGCGCTTTTGGGATGGTTGTGATGGCTCACGCCACTGCCATGGGCAAAGATGACGAGGCCTTTGGGATTTCGCGGTAGGGTCAGCTCACCGACGAGCCGGCCCTCGGACACGTCGATGCGCACCGGCTTACCGCGGGGGACTTCACGAACGGTCTGCATGGCGCACCTCTTGGGGGTAACACTGCATGCCCGTAAGCTAATTCCGCTTTGCTATTTGGGCAGGCCCCCCACGATCACACGATGCACTGGAGGTCGATTTGGACGAGCAAAAATCGCCCGAAAATCAGTGTGATCGACCACAACGAGGTCCGCACGCTCACCCGGCACCAAACGACCGCGATCGTGCAGGCCGAGAGCCTTCGCACCACCCCGGGTAATCCCCCACAAGGCCTCGTCCAGGGTTAACCCACACTGTGTCGCGGCCAACAGGCCGCACAGGGTCAGGTCGACGAGCGGCGAGGAGCCTGGGTTACAGTCGCTCGCGATGGCCACCTCGCAGCCAGCTTCGCGGAGCGCCCGGGCGTTGGGCCAATCGCGCAGCATGAGGGAGCAGCCGGGAAGAATGCACGCGAGCACCCCGGTATCCGCCAGCGCGCGCGCCCCCACGGCGCTCGTATGCTCGAGGTGATCGGCAGACAGAGCGCCAAGCGACGCAGCAAGGGCTGCCCCTCCGCCATCGCGGAGCTGGTCGACATGAAGCTTCAAGCCCAATCCGTGACTACGCGCATAGCCACATAACTTACGTGCCTCATCGGCCGTGAAAGCGCCGTCCTCGACGAACACGTCGAAGTACCGCACACGTTTGGCGAGCTTTGGGATGACCGTGTCGTGCCAGGCACGAACGACGTCCTCGCGCTCGATTCCGGTAGGGGAGACGGGGACGTGCGCGAGCAGGGTCGGGAGGAGCTGCTGCTTGACGCTCTTGGCGGTCAGCTCGATGGCCGCGACGTGCTTCTCCTCGAGCTCTGGGGTGAGCCCGTAGCCCGTCTTCACTTCGACCGTCGTGGTGCCGCACGCGAACATGGCATCGAGTCGGGGCAGGGACTGCTGGGCGATCTCCTCGATCGTCGCTTCAGCGAGATGTCGAACTGAGCGCCTGATGCCCCCACCAGCTTTGGCGATGCTTGCGTAGGTCTCGCCCCGCGCCCGCCGCGCCAGGTCGTCGACGCGCTCGCCCGCATGGACCACGTGGGTGTGCGAGTCGATGAACCCAGGGATGACGGCACGGCCCCCAAGGTCGACCTGCTCGGCCGCCGCGACGTCGGGCACCGAACGCACCAGCTCGCGGGGTCCCGCAGCCACGACGACGCCGTTGCGTACGAGGAGCGCCGCGTCGCGCGTCACCGAGAGCGGATCTCGGCTACTACCAGCGTCGGCATGCGGCTGCACGAGCTCGCTGATGCCGACGTAGAGAGTCGCGCTCACCTGGTGAGGCCCGGAATGGCGACGCCGCGCTGCTTTGCCACGTCGACCGCGCGGTCATAGCCCGCGTCCACGTGGCGCACGACGCCCATGCCAGGGTCGCTGTCGAGAACGCGCGCCAGACGCGAAGCCGCCGCGTCGGTACCGTCGGCGACGATGACCATACCGGCGTGCAGCGAATAGCCCATGCCAACGCCACCACCGTGGTGGAAGCTGACCCACGACGCGCCGTTCACGGCGTTGATCATCGCGTTCAGGATGGGCCAGTCCGCGATAGCGTCTGAGCCGTCTTTCATCGCCTCGGTCTCGCGGTTGGGGCTCGCGACCGAGCCACAATCCAGGTGGTCGCGTCCGATGACGAGCGGCGCTTTGACCTCACCACGTCGTACCAAGTCGTTGAAGGCAAGACCGACGCGCTTGCGCTCGCCGTACGACAACCAGCAAATGCGGGCGGGCAAGCCCTGGTAGGCAACGCGCTCGCGCGCCATCTTGATCCAGCGGTGCAGCTCGGGACGGTCGATGGTCTTCATGACACACTCGTCCGTTTTGGCGATGTCGGCCGGGTCACCTGACAAAGCCACCCAGCGGAACGGTCCCGAGCCTTCGCAGAACAATGGCCGGATGTAGGCGGGCACAAAGCCCGGGTACGAGAACGCGTCGGTAACGCCGGCGCTCTGTGCCTGTGCGCGCAGGTTGTTGCCGTAGTCGAACACATGCATTCCGCTTTTGGTCATCTGCACCATCGCGCGGCAGTGATCCGCCATAGCGGCCATCGATCGTTCGACGTATCCTTTCGGATCGCTCGCGCGTAGGGCGTTCGCCTCGTCGAGTGTCATCTTGTTGGGAACGTATCCCACCAGCGGGTCGTGCGCCGACGTTTGGTCGGTGACGAGATCGAAGCGATAGCCGCGCTTGACGAGCTCTGGGAAAACGTCGGCGGCGTTGGCGAGCAGGCCAATCGAGATGGCCTCGCGCTTCGCCTTGGCTTGCTCGAGGCGTTTTAGCGCGGCGTCGAGGGTGGGCTCGGTCGTGTCGAGGTAGCGGGTTTCGAGTCTCCGCTTGATGCGGTGCGGATCGACCTCGACAGCGAGAACAGCCGCGCCCGCCATCGTGCCGGCGAGGGGTTGCGCTCCGCCCATACCGCCAAGGCCTGCTGTGAGGATGGTGCGGCCAGCGAGATTGGCGTCGCCAAAGTGCGTGCGGCCGGCGGCGCAGAAGGTTTCGTAGGTGCCCTGCAAGATCCCCTGGGTGCCGATGTAGATCCAGCTGCCCGCGGTCATCTGGCCGTACATGGTCAGACCGCGCGCCTCGAGGTCACGGAACGTGTCCCAGTCGGCCCATTTGCCCACGAGATTGCTGTTGGCGATCAGCACGCGTGGCGCGTCGGGGTGCGATTTGAAGACCGCTACGGGCTTGCCGCTCTGCACCAGCATGGTCTCGTCCTCGCCAAGGCTCCTCAAGGTCGCGACCATGGCGTCGAAGGCTTCCCAGTTGCGTGCCGCTTTGCCGGTACCGCCATAGACGACTAGGTCTTGCGGACGCTCGGCGACGTCGGGGTCGAGGTTGTTCATGAGCATGCGCAAGGCCGCTTCCTGGACCCACCCCTTGCAGGTGCGCTCGCTTCCACGGGGAGCTCGAATGACACGCGACATGGTCACCTCAAATTGCCTAGTCCCGGGCCTTCCACGGCCCGAGCGGCGGCATACGCTGCTTGCGTCGCGGCGTCCACAGGGGAGGCGCCGCGCCACAAAGCAACCGTGAGCGCCGCAGCCGCGTCACGTTTCCCAAGACGACGAGGTCGCACATCCGGCAACTTGAAGCCCCATGAGCGGCACCAAGCGCAAGGTGGTTGAAATGGCCCCCCTTCCTGTGGTGGTTCAGGGCTTTCCAAAAGCGAAAAACCAGAAGGAGAGCCCCATGAAGAAGGCAATCGTCGCACTATCTATCGCTTCGTCCCTCACCCTGGGCGCTTGCGCCACCAAGAGCGGCACGGGCGCGTTGTTGGGCATTGGCGCAGGCGGAGCCGCAGGCGCCGGCGTCGGTGCGGCGGTTGGAGGCGGTAAGGGCGCTGCCATCGGTGCCATCATCGGCGCGGCGGTCGGCGGCACCACGGGCGCTCTCATCGGGCGGCACATGGACAAGCGCGCCGAGCAACTCGACAAGGACTTGAAGGGCGCCAAGGTCGAGCGCGTGGGTGAGGGCATTCTCGTCACCTTCGAGTCGGGTATCTTGTTCGACGTCAACGAGGCCGACTTGAAGCCCGCCGCCAAGGCAAACATCGCGGAGCTGGCCAAGGTCCTCGAGCGTTACGACGACACCGACGTCTTGATTGCTGGTCACACCGACAGCAGCGGCAAGACCGAATACAACCACCAACTTTCCCAGAAGCGTGCCAACGCGGTGGCAGAATACGCGCAAGCCCAAGGCATCAAGGGTGTGCGCATCAAGACGGTGGGCGAGGGTGAGGACACCCCTGTCGCTGACAACGACAGCGAAGACGGACGTGCCAAGAATCGGCGGGTCGAGATTGCCATCTTTGCGAACGAGCGCATGAAGAAGGCCATCGACAAAGAAGCGAATTAATTCAGGGGCTTGGGAGAGGGAATTTCGCCCTTCGATCCAGCGTCGGACGTCTTTGGATGACAAATCGCCCCGGGAGGTTTAAAGGACCTCCTGCCAGGCGTCACCGTCGAAGCCAGGACGATCGCCCTCCCGCGGCGATAAATTGACATCTTTCCGGCGCAGCACCAGTTTCTGCGTGAGCCGGAGACCCGACGAGGGACATGGACGCACTGATCAACATCATCCAGGGCAATTTGTCGCCGGCCCAGCGTGTCTGGACGGCGCTCGCCCCCACGATCCTGTTCTTTGCGTATTTCGCGGTCGGTCTTTTCCTCTACACCATTCGCTACTTCATCAAGGGCTCCTACTCCGACAAAGAGATGGAGTCGCGCCCAACAACGTTCCTCACCGGTATGTGGTTGCGCTTGTATTTCGCCTGGGTGATGCGGCCGCTTTGGTCCGCCGCTATGCGCAGCGGTCTGCCGCCAAACGCCATCACGACGCTGTCGATGCTTCTGTCGACGGGGGCCGGCGTATCGCTGGCTGCGGGCCGCTTTGCGCTTGGCGGCTGGCTCTACATCTTCTCGGGCATTCTCGACGTCGTAGATGGCCGGCTTGCGCGCACCACGGGCAAGGCGACCGCAAGTGGGGCCGCGCTCGACTCCATTCTCGACCGCTATGCGGACGCGGCTGTCCTCGTTGGGCTTGCTTGGTTCTATCGCGACTCGTGGGTGCTGATGGCCTCGCTCATCGCGCTGGTCGGTTCGTCGCTCGTGCCGTATATCCGTGCCAAGGCAGAGGCATCGGGCGTCGGCATGAAGGACATCGGCTTCATGCAGCGCGCCGAGCGCATCATCTATCTCGGTGGCTCGGTCGCACTTTCGCCGGTCATCGAAGTCTACTTCCGACCCCAAGACCCGCGACCGATGCACTGGCTCGCGGTTGGCGGTATCGTCCTCCTTGCTGTCTCGACGCAGATCACGGCTCTGCAGCGTTTCAAGTTCCTGCTCGCGGCCCTTGGCGACGGAGTCCGGCGCAACTCGAGCTGGCTACGTCTTGGTCGAGGCAGCGCGCTGCGTAACATCTTCGCCGCGGTGGTCGCGACGGCCGTTGATTTCACGGCGGTGTTGCTGTTCGTTTACGCAAAACTCCCGCCTCCCCTCGCGACCGCGTGCGGTTGCGTGGTCGGGGCCGTGGTGAACTTCTCGATCAATCGCGTCTGGACCTTCGCTAGCCACGATCCCACGCTGCCGCAGGCGCGTCGCTATACGTTCGTGTCGTTCACCAGCGCGCTTTTGAACTCAGGTGGCGTCGCGGTCATTTTGCTTCTGCCCGACGTCGACTACCGCATTGCCTGGGTCATCGTGCGCGGCGCTGTCTTCGCGCTCTGGAACTTCCCTCTTCAGCGCGACTACGTTTTTTCGCCGCGCGCGACCGAGGGTGAGGTCGACTACCAGGTTGGCCCTGCATAGCGCATAATGGGAGTCACTGTCGGGCGCCGCGCCCGCCAGGGTTCCCGCGCCGCCCGTGCGGCGTCGTTTGTCGATTCGCTAGCTGGCGACCCGAGGTCGCCGGGACCGCATCGCAGTGTTGCGCTTCGTCACCTACAATATTCGCAAGGGCAAAGGGGCCTCGGGCCGCTCCCAGACTGCTTTCGAGCAACTCACTGACGCCTTGCGTTCCCGCGAGCCCGACGTCGTGCTCGTGCAGGAGGTCTTTCACCCAAGCGACGATGAGGCGCGCCACCAGAGCAAGGAGCTCGCGGCGCGCCTGGGCATGCGCTCGTTCTACGAGCCAAACAAGCACCGGCGGGTCGGTCACCACGGCAACGCCACCGTCACCAAGCACACCATCGTGGACTCGCAGAACTACGATATCTCGACGAACCGCTTCGAACGTCGCGGCGCGCTCTATTGCCACCTCGATGTCGGCGGCAAGGCCTTGCACGTCTTGAACGTGCATCTCGGGCTCAATCAGCGGCAGCGCGTCGCGCAGGTCGGCATGATCCGCGAGATCGTAAAAGCGCGCGTGCCCAGCAACGCGGCGTTCGTCCTGGCTGGTGATTTCAACGACTGGAACCGCTACCTCGACCCGATTATCCAGCGTGATCTCGGGGTCGAAAACTCTCTAGGGACGGGGGCTCCGCTGGCGCGGACATGGCCGGCGCGGCGTCCGGTGTTCTGCCTCGATCGCGTCTACGTGCGCAACGTTGCGACACACCGGACCACACGACTCACAGGCGATCCATGGACCGTTTTGTCAGACCACTTGCCGCTGTGGGCTGAATTCGAGCTGTGATGGGCGGGTGTCCAACGCCGCGCCAGAGTGTTCACAGCTCTCCCCATGCTGAGCGAATTGACGCACCGAGACAGAGCGCTGTGCCGCCGTGGCCCGTGACCAGGTCGATCGCCTCGATACGCGGGTCGTAAAGGGCGTCGATGGATACGAAGCGACGCATGAGCTCGTGCGCCGCGGTGACGCGGCAAGGTCGCCCGAGCAGCGTGCGCTCGCGCGTGGCTGCGCGGCCCGTGCTGTTTCGTCAATACTTCAAGCGCGGCGATTTACCGCGCTTCAAGGTGCATGACGCGCGCACACCGCACACACTCTTCGTTGGCTTGAGGCGCGAGGACGTGCCCGCGATCGAAGCTCCCAAGGACGCGCAGAGCTCCGCGGCTTAGTTCGCTGGAAGTCGGCAGGTTCCCATTCGGCGTCGTTGACACTCGGGCCCCGCACTCGTAATAAACCCTCGCGCTCGCAAGGGAGTTCCGATGCGCGTCCTCTCCAAAGACACCGTCGACGCTATCGAGTCGCTCAAGAAGCGCTACCCGACGACGCTCGCCTGCACATTGCCTGCTCTCCACCTCGCGCAAAAGCAGCTCGGCTTTCTGTCGGAAGATGCCGAACACGACGTGGCGGAAGTGCTCGACGTGCCACCTGCGCGCGTTCACGAAGTCGTGACGTTCTACACGATGTTTCACGACCACAAAGTTGGCCGTCACGTCGTCAAAATCTGTCGCAACCTCGCATGCCAGCTGCGCGGTGCCGACAAGGTGATCGCGCACGCCGAGAAGGTTCTTGGCATCAAATGCGGCGAGACCACCGCCGATGGGCGTGTCACTCTCGAGCACGAAGAGTGCCTGGCCGCCTGCGGAACCGCACCGATGTTGTGGCACGGCATGCCCGGTGACGGCGGCAGCCCCGGCAACGAGACCTTCGTCGAAAATCTCACGGAAGAGAAGCTGGAGAAGTTCCTGAGAGGGCTGTCATGACGAACGCTGCGGATTGGGCTCCGAAGGGCTTCGAGCAAACTCTATCGAAGCGCTGGTTCGTGTCCGATGGTTGGACCTATGCCGGCTACGTCCGCGATGGCGGATATGAAGCCTTGCGCAAATGCCTTGGCATGCAGCCCGACGAGATCATCGATCAGGTGAAGAAGTCGAACCTGCGCGGCCGTGGCGGTGCGGGCTTTCCGACGGGCATGAAGTGGGGCTTCGTGCCCAAGGAGTCGAAGGTTCCGAAGTACCTCGTCATCAACGCCGACGAGTCGGAGCCGGGCACCTACAAAGATCGCTACATTCTCTCGCGCGATCCGCACCTATTGCTCGAGGGCTGCGCCATCGGCGCCAAAGCCATCGGCGCAAACAAAATCTACATCTACATCCGAGGCGAGTTCGGTCTGCCGTATCGGCGCATCCAACACGCGGTGAAGGAAGCCTACGAGAAGGGCATTTTCGGCGACTCGTCGATGGGCTCGGGTTACCGCATCGACTGCGTCGTGCACCGTGGCGCCGGCGCTTACATCTGCGGCGAAGAGACAGCACTGCTCGAATCGCTCGAGGGCAAGATTGGCCGTCCGCGATTGAAACCGCCGTTTCCCGCGGTGAAGGGTGCTTTCGCGGGGCCAACGTCGGTCAACAACGTCGAGACCATTGCGTGCGTGCCGCTCATCTTCTCACGTGGTGTCGATTGGTTCTTGAAGCAGGGGTCGCCCGGTAATGGCGGACCCAAGCTGATGTGCGTCAGTGGGCACGTCGAGCGCCCGGGCATCTACGAGATTCCGAACGGCTATCCAGCCAACAAGTTTCTCGAGCTCTGCGGTGGCGTCTGGAAGGGTCGCAAGCTCAAGGGAATCCAGCCAGGCGGCAGCTCGACGCCTGTTTTGAAGCCGCAACCCTGCAAGGCGCTTGCACCCGAGGGTGCGCCCGAGCACGCCTGGCCCCTCGAGACCGACACCCCGCTCGACTTCGACAACGTGAAAAAAGCGGGCTCGATGTTCGGCAGCGCCGGCATGATGGTCTTCGACGAGAACACCTGCATGGTGCGCTCGCTCCTGACGCTCGCGAACTTCTACGCCCACGAATCGTGTGGCCAGTGTACGCCTTGCCGCGAGGGTACGGGCTGGGTCGCCAAGATTCTCTACAAGCTCGAACATGGTGAAGGCACCGATGCCGACATCGCCAAGCTCATGTCCGCGACCGACTACATGATGGGCATGACCATCTGCGTGCTGGCCGACTCCATTGCGATGCCGGTCAAGAGCTTCTTCGACAAGTACCGCGATGAGTTCATGGATCACGTGCGCAACAAAAAGTGCAGCTTCGGCGACTACGCGGTCGAGCCGACGCCGTACAACTTCTGGGAAGACGCTACCGCGGAGCGGGCCTCGTAATGGACATCGCCGTTTTCGTCATCGCCGCGGCAGGACTCTTGGTGACAGCCGGAGGCACAATCATGGCGCGGACGCCCCTTAAGGGCGCTCTTTCGCTGATCGTCGCGCTGGTGTTCTTGTCGGTACTCTTCGTTTTGCTCGACGCATCGTTCGTGGCCGCCATGCAGGTTCTGGTCTACGCGGGCGCCATCCTGGTTCTGTTCGTGTTCGTCATCATGCTCTTGAACCTGCAGCCGGGGACCCAGCGACCCATCTACTTCTCGATCTCGAAGGTCTTGGGTGGCTTGGCGGCTCTGTACTTCTCGGCACGCATCGCCGAAGGTGCATTCCGCTTTGGCGTACCATCGGGAGTCGGTAAGCCCGTGGTCGCGACTGTAAAGGTCGTCGGCGAGCTGATGCTGTCGCAGTACCTGTTTGCCTTCGAGGCTATTGGCGTCCTCCTGCTGGTCGCTATCGTCGGTCCGGTGGTCTTGGGCTTGAAGAGGCTGCAATGAGCTTTCAGCTATTGCCCGCGCACTTCGTGATGCTCGGCGCGCTGCTGTTCGGCATCGGCACGGCCGGCGCCATCATCCGCCGCAACGCACTCACGCTTCTCATGAGCATCGAGCTCATGCTCAACGCCGCGAACCTAGTGTTCATTGCGTACGCCAAACAGTACGGTGACCCGGCCGGCCACGTCATCGCGTTCTTCGTCATGGCGATCGCCGCCGCCGAAGCCGCTGTTGGCCTTGCCATCATCATCGGCGTCTTCCGAACGCGTCAGACCATCGAAGTCGACGAGCTCGACGCCTTGCGCGACGAAACGTAGCCAAACCGCTCAATCGCACGAATTGTGTGCGCGTTGAATCTCGCATACCTGTGATGCTCGACTATGTCCGAGATCCGCCGCGACCCCCTGCGAGGGCACTGGACCATCATTGCCCACGCGCGCGGTAAGCGTCCGAGCGACTTTACGCGGTCCGCCCACGCGACCGAGCGCGGCAAGGTGTGCCCGTTTTGCCCAGGCAACGAGCGCCTGACGCCCGAAGAGGTCATGGCGGTGAGGCCTAGTGACGACCCGGCGAACCAGCCCGGATGGTCCGTGCGCGTCATTCCCAACAAGTACCCGGCGGTACAGAACGACCTCCCCGAGCGCCCCATCGAGACCGGCGGGTTGTTCGAGCGCGTCCCGGCGATGGGGGTGCACGAGCTCGTCATCCTGAGTCCCGAGCATGACCGCTCCTGCGCTCAGCTCTCGGTCGACCACTGGAACACCGTGCTTGCGGTGTGTCAGCACCGCATGCACGAGCTGTGGCGCGATCCAAACACCCAGCACGTGGCTCTTTTCATGAACCACGGCCCAGCGGCGGGCGCCTCGCGCGAGCACCCGCACATGCAAATCGTCTCGGCACCGGTGAGCGCACCAGTGAGTGACCGCATGCTCACCTCTCTTCGAGCGCACTACAAGGCGAAGCAGACCTGCATGGTCTGCGACATCTTGCAGAGCGAGGTGACGCAGGACGTTCGCATCGTGGCGCAGGACAAGACGTACGTGACCATTGCCCCGTTCGCGTCGCGACTGCCTTACGAGTTGTGGATCGTGCCGCGCGCACATCGGTCGACCTTCTTGAGCGTGCCTGCGGGTGACCGGCGGCGCTTCGCCACCCACTTACGCGACATCTTCGAACGGTTGACCAACCAGCTCGGCAACGTGCCGTTCAATGCCATCCTGCATTCCTCGCGGCCCGGTCCGGACGACCCCAAGGCGCCGTTTCATTGGCACTTCGAGATAGCGCCTCGCCTGGCCGAGCTCGCGGGTCTCGAGTGGGGGAGCGGGGCGCACATCAACCCGGTTTCACCTGAAGCAGCCGCATCACAGCTCAAGGGCGACGCTCCAAAGTAGCCTCGAGCGCTTGGCGAGATTATTCTTTGCGCCGTGGCGGAGCACATCACTATCGAAGGGCTAACGCCGGCGGTCGACGGCGGCCGCTATCCCGTGAAGACCGTGGTAGGGCGCCAGGTCGTGGTCGAAGCGGATGCCTTTCGGGACGGTCATGACAGGATCCGCGTGGTGCTCAAGTGGAAGCGCGAGCGCGACCGCAGCTTTCAGACCGCGCCGATGGACGCACTCGGAAACGACCGCTTCCGGGGCGAGTTCGTGCCGCGCGAGAACACGCGCTACCAATACACCGTCGAGGCCTGGACCGATCACTTCGCATCGTGGCTCGACGAGCTCGAGAAGAAGGTAGCGGCGAGGCTCGATGTTCGTAGCTGTGTCCTCGAAGGTGTCGCCTTGGTGCGCGAAGCGCGCGGTAAAGCGCGTTCGAGTGACAAGACCGCGCTCACCTCGTTCGCGGAGCAGCTCGAGGAGTCCGCCGCAGCGGGCGAGCAAGCTTTGCACCTCGCACGCGCCGACAAACTCGGCGAGCTGATGCTTCGCTACGCGCCGAAACCCGACCGCGTCGCACATAGCCCGGCCCTCGACTTGGTCGTCGATCGCGAGCGTGCGCTGGTGGGTGCCTGGTACGAGCTTTTCCCACGGTCGGCGGGGCGAGTACCCGGAAAACACGCGACCCTGCGCGAAGCAGAAGGGCGGCTCGCGGATATTCGCGACATGGGCTTCGACGTCGTCTACCTGCCACCCATCCATCCCATTGGCGTCACCAACCGCAAGGGCAAGAACAACGTTCTCAAGTGCGAGCCCGACGACGTCGGCAGTCCGTGGGCCATCGGTGCCCGTGAGGGCGGACACGATGCGGTTCATCCAGATCTGGGTACGATCACCGACTTCGACCGCTTCGTAGCGGCCGCGCACGCGCACGACTTGGAGGTGGCGCTCGACTTCGCGATTCAGTGCTCACCCGACCATCCCTGGATCGCGCAGCACCCCGAGTGGTTCATCCAGCGCCCCGACGGCAGCATCAAATACGCCGAGAACCCCCCCAAGACGTACGAAGACGTCCACCATTTGAACTTCGACGCGCCCAACGTGGAAGAGCTCTGGCAAGCGTTGCTCAGCGTCGTCGAGCACTGGGTCGATCACGGCGTGCGCATTTTCCGCGTCGACAATCCCCACACCAAGGCGTTCCCCTTCTGGAAGTGGCTCATCGCGCACGTGCACGCTCGGGATCCCGGGGTCGTTTTTTTGGCCGAAGCGTTCACGCGGCCGAAGGTCATGCAACACCTCGCCAAGATCGGCTTCTCCCAGTCGTACACCTACTTCACGTGGCGCAACACGCGCGACGAGCTGGTCGAATACCTCACTGAGCTGACGCGCACGGAGATGCGGCACTACTTTCGTCCTAACTTCTTCGCCAACACGCCGGACATTTTGCCTCCGATACTGCAGCACGGAGGGCGTGCGGCGTTTCAGATGCGGTTCGTTTTAGCGGCGACGCTATCGCCGACGTATGGCATCTATAGCGGTTACGAGCTCTGCGAGAACGCAGCCCTCCCTGGCCGCGAAGAGTACCTCGACAGCGAGAAGTACGAGATCAAGGTGCGGGACTGGAACCAGGCAGGAAACATCAAGGACTTGATCCGCCGCGTGAATCGTCTTCGCAGCGAACACGAAGCACTGCGAACCCTCGCGAACCTCGACTTTGCGCGCACCGACAACGAACAGCTTCTTGCTTACGTGAAGCGGGCTGGAACCGACATCATCATCTGCGTCGTGAATCTCGACCCCCACAACGCGCAGATCGGTACGGCGTCCATCGATATGCGGCTGCTCGGCCTACCGTCGAATGGGCGCTACGACGTCGTCGATTTGGTCACGGGCGAGCGTTTCAACTGGGGTGAGCACAACTACGTAAGGCTCGATCCGGGCGCTCGGGTTCCCGCGCACATTTTGCACGTGCAACGCTAAAGCGGGCGTCCTGTCATCAGCGTCGCGGGCTTCTGCGCAAGCCTTGCGCGCAATAGTTTCGCTCGACAACGAACTTGGTTTTCGTAGATGGAGTGCTCGTTTCGGGACTTTCAAGCCCAGGGTCCGTCCATGGCCAGGTTTCTTCTGTGTTCGGCTCTTGCTCTGTCGTTTTCTTCGCTGAGTGCTTGCGACGATGACCCGCAGCGCGGCCCTGAAGGTCCTGCTGGCCCGCCCGGTGAGGCGGGTAACGACGGTAGCTCAGGAGCGCCCGGTGACGCCGGGCAACCAGGCGGTCCTGGAAGCGCGGGTCCCCCAGGGGCGCTCGCCGTTAACCTCGCGGCCGAGCGAGTTTCAGTGCTCAACGCCGCGATCAGCGCAGTGACGTTTGGCACCCCGACCAGCATCACGTTCGCAGTTACGGACGGCGCCGGCCGTGGGGCGATTGGTCTGCGCGCCGGCTCTTCTGGCAACGTGCGGGTTGCACTCGCCAAGCTCGTTCCTGGACCCGAGCCGGCCGATCCGACCCGCTGGCAAAGCATGGTGAACCGCGCCGCGGGTACGCCCCCCGGTCAGGTCATGCAGGCCACCAACGAACGCACCGGGACGCTCACCGACAACCTCGACGGCACGTATACGTACACGCTCGCCACCGATCTCTCCGACGCTCGCAATCCGGTGACCGGCGAGCTCATCCCATTCGAGGCGACGCGGACACACCGTGTCGTGCTGCAGATCAGCGGTGCCGTGAATGGCAACACGTTGCCAGCCATCAACGCAGTTCTCGATGTGGTGCCCGCCGGCGGCACCGTGACCGAGACGCGCAACATCATCGAGAGCAAGAGCTGCAATGAATGCCACGGCCGCATCGTCGCGCATGGCAGTCGTTACGAGGCCGGCTACTGCGTTGTCTGTCACAACGTCAACACGGCGATTCCGGGCGCGACGCTGCCCTTGGCCGACATGTCGTACATGACGCACGCCATCCACGGCGCGAGCTTTCGGGCCGCGAACGGCGCTGCGCCCTTTCTGCTCGGCGGCGAGGACTTCAGCGAGACGACGTACCCGCAAGATCTCAAGCACTGCAACAAGTGCCACGAGGCAAGCACTGCGGCGCCGCAGGGCGACAACTGGCAGGTTACCCCCAACGTCATCTCGTGCGGAGGCTGCCACGAAGGGCCCACCTATGCGGCCCATACCGCCGACCCAGCGAGCGCTCTCTGCAATACGTGCCACGTCCAGGGCCTCATCAGTACATGCGGCCCGGCGAACAACCAGAGCTGTCGCATCGTTGACGTGCACCGCACGGTGAATCCCACCCAGAACAACGAGGCATTGCCGCCCGGCGTCGACCGTATCGACTACGCGATCGACAGCGTGACGGTCGGCTCACTCGGGGAGGCGGTCATTCGGTTCAAGATCTTGCGCAATGGGACCGCGATTGATTTGAGCGTTAACCCGGCAACGCTGGGCCTGTCGGGCGGGCCGAGCTTCCTGCTCGCCTGGGCGAACGCGCAAGACGGCATTGACGCCCCCATCGACTACAACAACTTGGGCTCGGGGCAGGCGGGGTCGCAACCCTCTACGGTTTCGCTCGCCAATCTACGCAACGCAGTGGCGGGGCCGACGGGTGGCACGCTGAGCGCGGCCGACAGCGAGGGCTTTCATACGGCGACCACCAACTTCGTGTTTCCCCCGGGCTCTGTGATGCGCACTGTATCGCTGCAGGGCTACTTCACCCAGCTGGGGGTGCCTCTCTTGGGCAACGTCGACAGGCACACGGTCTCGCGCGTCGAGACGGTCGCTGGTGACGTGCCTCGGCGGACCGTCGCTGACCCAGCCAAATGTTCGAACTGCCACGAGTGGTTCGAAGCGCATGGCGGCAATCGGGTCTACGAGGTCCAGGTGTGCGTCACCTGCCACAACCCGAATCTCACCTCGAGCGGTCGGACGGCATCGACTCCGGTGTCGGGTCCGGTACAAACACAGATCGGTGCCGCGCTCTCGAGCGGCGTGCTCCCAACCAATCCGCTGGTGAGCGGCCCGCTCGACCCCGCGAACCCGCTGACCTGGCCAGAAGCGCCGCAGAACTTCAAGGACATGATCCACTCCATTCACTCCGCTGGCGTCCGCAATAACGTGTTCGACTTCGTTCGGGTGCGTGGGTCATCGGTGACTGGCTACAACTTCAGCGAGATCACCTACCCGAGCGACATCAACAACTGCGAGACCTGTCATATGCCCGGCTCGTACGACACCAACCTTCCGCCTGGCGAGCTCGCGAGCACTCAGCTGGTGCCGAGTGGCACGCCCGATAGCCGCGCGGCCATCATCGCGGCGCGTGGCTCGTTGCCGAACGGCGACGATATCGTGACCACCCCGGCGGCGGCGGCGTGCGTTTCGTGCCACGACGGTGTCCAGGCGGTGAATCACATGCGACTCAACGGTGCTTTGGTGAACGCCCCGCGCAGCCAGCTCGCTACAGGCAATCTCGAGACTTGCAATGTCTGTCACGGGGCTGGGCGAACCGCCGATGCCGTGACCGCGCACAGCGGCTTGTAGGAAACCGATGCCGACCGTCATCGTTGTCCTCATCGCTGCGACCGCAGTCCTGGTTGTCTTTTTAGCCGTCGGAGCCGAGGCACTGGCTCAACACACGGCTGGCCGCCTCGTGCTCTTGGGCGGCCTCGTCATCTTGCCGGTCGCTGTGGCGGGCACGGGCGTGACGACTGGCGCTGTCCGCTCGAGCAACGCCGAGTTCTGCCTCGACTGTCACGAGATGGAGCCTTGGGGGAAGAGCCTTTTCGTCGACAACCCGCGCTCGCTTGTGGCGATGCATTACCAGAAGCGCTTGATCGGTCGTGACCAGGTTTGCTTCTCCTGCCACACCAACTACGCAATGTTCGGGACCATCCAGGCGAAGCTCAACGGCCTGCGTCACGTCTACTATCACTACATCGGCGGCGTTCCCGAGACGATCGAGCTTGCGCAAGCCTACCCGAACTCCATCTGCCTGCACTGCCACGAAGACGGACGCGCCTATCTCGAGCAAGGCGCCCACGATTCAGTGCGAGCCGAGCTCACCGAAAACAAGACCTCGTGCCTGAGTTGCCACGACATCGCGCACGACATGGCCGGCGTAAAGGCTGGCAACTTCTGGAGCCCACCATGACACCGACCAAGCTGATTCGCGTCGCTGCGATGCTGGTGCTTCTTGGCTTGCTCGTGCAGCTCGTCTGCACCTTTTTCTGGACGCCTGGTGCCTTTGTGATCTTCGCGAGCCTTGGGCTGGGGCTCATTCTGGCCGGCGCGGCGCTTTTCTTCTTCGCGGTTTGGCGCGTCTTGCGCCAGACGAAGGCGCTCTAGCACCGATGTCTGGCTTTGCAACACGATTGGTTCTCCGTTGCGGTGCTGTCGTTGGGTTGCTCCTCGTCGGCACCTGGGTCGGGGCGTATTCCATGCCTCAGGACCTGCGTATCCCGCCCGTGAAGGAACGCAAGAGCCCGCAGCCTGCAATGTTCTCGCACTGGGAGCATCACGCGCAATATTGCTACACCTGCCATCCGAGCCTTTTCCCTCAGCGCCTCGAGGGATTTTCGCACGCCGCCATGAAGGAGGGCCGCTATTGCGGTGCCTGCCACGACGGCGGCCAAGCGCCGAACATAAGCGCGATGCCATGTGAGGCGTGCCATGCGCCGTGACGTCCGAGCGAACGCGGCATGTGCCTTCGTGCTTCTCGGTCTGCTCTTTTCCGCGAGCGGGGTCGCAGCGCAGGCCGATCAGCGCAAGGAGCTCGAACGCAAGGCGGGTGTCGAATCGCGCGAAGCCGAGAAGCGACGCGCGATCGAGAAGAAGGTGGGAATCGAGCCGGCACCCAAGAAGCCAACGGAGCAGCCAGCGGCCGCTCCTGCGACAGCGCCCACCCCTGCGGCGGCGCCGGCGAGCCCCACCCAGCAGCAGTCCGGCAAGGCCACGCCACGCGGGCCAGACTTCGACACGCAGGTCTATCCCGTCCTGATGGCGAAGTGCGGGAGCTGCCACAAAGTGGGCGGCTCAGGCGGTCGCAGCAAGCTGATCTTGAGTGCGGACGTTGCCGCTAGCTTCGAGGTGGCGCGCGCGCAAGTCGACCCGAGCAAGGCGGCAACGAGTCCGTTGCTCAGGCGAGGTACGGGTGAGAAACACGCCAAGGCGATCGCAAGTCCCAGCGTTGAGTATGATCTCTTTCTGAAGTGGATCGAGACGGGGGCGCGTCGCGGGAACGCCGCCGCCAAAGCCGCCATCGCGGACGGCCAAGCCAAGAGTGCGGCCGTGCCGCAGGCGAGCGTGGCGGCGCCAGTGCCCGCAGTGCCGCCGGCGCCTGTCGAGCCTGTCCCCGCCGAAACGTCTGCTCCGGCGGACGGCAGCGCTGCTGTTCAGAGCGCTGGGGTCTTTTTCGTGCCCTCTGTCCACCAAGCGTTGGTGCAGGGCTGTGCCAGCTGCCACGGCGCCGACGGCATGGCCGCGTCCACGACGTACGGCGTCGACAGCGCGCCGCTCACGCACTACGCGTCGGCGCGTCGAAACGTCATCCCCGGAGACCCCGACGCGAGTGCGTTGGTCGCCAAGGCGCGTGGGGAAGGGCACGGTGCTGGCGTCATCTTGTCCGATGGCTCGCCGGAGCTTCAACTCCTGAGGAGCTGGATCGCGAGCGGCGCCGTGGCGGAGCCGAGCGCGACGGATAGCTCGGCTGCGCAGGTGCAACCGACCGCCGCCTCGCGCGTGACGGCCGACGGAACGCAAGCGGCGACAGCAAGCGCGACGCCTGGTGACGCGCCACATCCACATGCGACGATGCGCGGTGTCGGCGGTGATCTGCGGACGATGTTCGGATCGGGTCTGCCGCTCTTTGCGGGCTTTCGCCTCAATGGGCGATTCGATCTCAACTATGAGCGCCGCGACTATCGCGACCAACCTTTGTTCAAGGGCGGCCGCAACGCCATTCAGGTCTATCACAACTTCTTGTTCTTGAGCTGGCAGGAGAAGGACTCCCCGCTTTCGTTCACCGCCGAGCTCATCACCCTGCAACTGTGGGAGCTGGCGTACCGCCTCTCGCCCAAACACTGGCCAGTCCGGCTCACCGCAAAGGCTGGCAAGCTCTTGGTGCCCTTCGGCTCGGACCCGCTCTATCACCACAACTACGGCGGCCTTGCTGCGTTCGACCAACGCATGCTGCCAATCATCTGGGCGCGCGAAGGCGTCCAGCTGTCGACCTACGCTCGCGTCGGGCCGTTCGCCTTCAACCACGACCTCTACGCCGTGGCTGGTCACGCCCTGCGCCAGCAAGACGCGGTGCTGAACCTGCAGAGCGATCTGGCGGCCCTCGACGACGCGCAGATCGCGATCGGCAATCGTTTGGGCGCTTCGTACGGACCAGCGTCCCTCTACTACTCGGTTTACTACAACGACCTGCGCTTCGACCGACGACTCGTGTTGCAAGCCCTCGATGCTCAGCTCTGGAAGCTGCGTGGAGTTCCGTTCTTGCAGGACTTCACCTTCTCCGCCGGCGCGATGCGGGCCGACGTGACCGGCGGTGGCTCGGGTCGCGACTACTACCACTTCGCAAGTTACTTTATGGTGCGCTACTTCCCGGTGGACTGGCTCTTCATCCAGTACCGCCAGGGCATCCAGAACTACGACAACCGGCGCGGTGTCATCCAAGATGACACGCGCTGGACGGTCGCGGACGCCTCGGCGCACAACGTCGGTGTCGTGGCGCGGTACCACGGGTTGTCCTTCGGTGTGTTCCACTTCTGGAACCTCGAGCGAGCCGACGAGGTCGACGACGACTTCACGCGGGTGAGCCTGGCCTATGAGTTCTAGAGCAATGCGGGTCGCGACGTTCGGTTCTGGGGTAGCGCTCGTGCTCACGCTCGGCTGCGCGGGGTTCGATCGCGGCGAACCCACTCCGGCGCAGGCTGGCGATGACGTGCAAGGCGATAGCGATGCGGTCGGCGACAGCGACGGCGGCACCGTGTCGTTTGCAAGCGATGTCTTTCCAGCGCTGCAGCGCGATTGTGGACGCTGTCACAACGGTCAAGGTGGCGGCAGCTTCGGTTTCCCCAACGCAGCCGATGGCGCTTACGAAGCGTCCCTTGGCTTCGTCGACGAAGGCGACCCGGCGGGGAGCGCGCTCGTCGGCAACGCGAGTGGGCGGGGTCACGGCGGTGGCGCGGTCTGGCCGCAAGGCTCTGTTGAATTGCAAACGCTCGTCACATGGATCGCGGGGGGCGCTCAGCCATGAACAATCATAGTCAATGTCGCGTCATCGGTCGGTTGGTCTTGCTTGGAACGGTTTGCCTTGCGGCCTGCGCTGACCTCGAGCGCGAGAAGTCTCCTCTCGTGTCTACGACCGGCCCGAATTCGGTGGTGGTGGGGGCGACCATCCAGGTGAGCGCCGCGACCGCCAACGCGGTCGACACGAGCTACAGCTGGGTGAGCGAGCGCCCCGAGGTCGCCACCGTCGACGCCGCTGGAGCGGTCACCGGTGTGACCCTGGGTGAGGCGATCATCCGCGTTGTCGGCGATCAGAGCGCTGCCATCGGTCGTCACGTCGTGGTTGTCGTCGCGGAGCTCGCGGGCCCGCCCGACTTCGGCGCGGTACCAAGCTACGAGGCTTGGCTTTCCTCGCCGCACGCGGACACGACGAGCGAAGCGTTCAACCATTGGAACGAAGACGGCAGCGTTCCCGTTGAGTGCGCGCGTTGCCACAGCCCGGCGGGCTACCTCGACTATCTCGGGGGCGATGGCACTCCTTCAGGTGTCGTCGACAACCCCGCAGCCATCGGCGGGGTCGTCGATTGCGAGACCTGCCACAACGCGGCGACCACGGCGCTAACGAGCGTGACTTTCCCCTCTGGAGTGACCGTCGATGGCCTCGGCCCCGAGGCGCGCTGCATGACGTGCCACCAGGGTCGCGCCTCTGGCGCCGATGTCGACGCGCTGGTTAGCGCGCAAGGCCTGACCGATCCCGACCAGAGCGACCCCGATCTTGGTTTCTTGAATGTGCACTACTACCCGGCAGCCGCCACCCTCTACGCTGGCGTCGCCCAGGGAGGCTACCAATATCCAACGCAGGTCTATGACGTGCGCTTCCGCCATGTGCCGGGGCTCGACAGCTGCGTGGGTTGTCACGACCCGCATACCGCGCAGGTTCGCTTCGACGTCTGCGCTACTTGCCATCAAGGTGCGACCGACCGCGATAGCGTGCGCAACATCAGGATGATCGCCTCACGCAATCAGGACTACGATGGCGACAACAACCGCACCGAGGGCATCTACGGCGAGATTCAGGGGCTCAAGGACATCCTCTACGCCGCCATTCAGCGCTATGGCAGCGAACGCTCGGCTCGCCTGTGTTACGGCGCCGCCTATCCGTACTGGTTCAAGGACAGCGACGGGGACGGTGCATGCAGCGCCTCCGAGTCGACGTTCCCGAATGGCTACGCCAGCTGGACGCCGCGTTTGCTGCGCGCCGCATACAACTACCAGATGATGGCGGTTGACCCGGGCAACTTCGCGCACAACGGTAAATACGTCATCCAGCTGTTGCACGACTCCATCGTCGACTTGAACGATGGTCTCACAGCGGACACCAACGTGACGAACCTGGTTCGCGAAGACGTGGGTCACTTCAATGGGGCGGCGCAGGCCTTTCGCAATTGGGACAGCAACGCCGAGGGTGTGGTCGCGAGCTGCTCGCGTTGCCACGGCGGCGCGGAGGGCTTTCGCTTCTTCACGCAGTTCGGTGTCGGCAAGTCGGTGCCTGAGCAAGACAACGGCCTCGAATGTAGCACGTGTCACGACACCTTTGGCCTCGAGGGCCAAGCCGGCGCCTTCGCCGTGAACGTGCCCACGCTGGTCTATCTCCCGGGCTCGGCAGTCACCACGTCGTTCGATCCAACGCCGAGCGACGGCGATGCCGGTAGCGAAAACAATGACAATCTCTGCGCCAACTGCCACATCGGCCGACAATCCAAGGCGACCATTGACGCGGCTATTGCTGCTGCGCCGCCGAGCGGCCCATCGAGCTTCCTGAACGTCCACTATTTCCCGGCTGCCGGGACGCGCGCCGGTACGACCTTGAAGATCGGCTACGAGTTCACAGGGCCGACCTATTCGGGGCCGCTCATCCACCCGCCAGGGCTCGGTGATCGGGCCGAGTGCACCTCGTGCCACGACCCCGTCACGAGCAACCACACGTTTGCAATAAGCGATGTGTGGGAGACCCGCTGCGCGGTTTGCCACTCGAACGACGACGGCCCCGACGAGATCCGTGGGGCGCTGCGCACCGCCGACTACGACGGCGACGGCAACGTCGCGGAATCGCTCAAGAGCGAGATTCAAGGCCTGCAAGCCCGTTTGCTCGCCGAGCTTCGCACCCGCGCCGCCGCTCTCAGTCGTTCGATTTGCTACAACGAAGACCGACATCCGTACTTCTTCAACGACGCGGCACCGCCGAACCCCAGCGGCACTTGCGGCAGCGAGGACACCGCGCGCTTCTCACCTTGGCCCGCAGACCTCCTGCGCGCGGCGCACAACTACCAGCTCAGCGTCAAAGACCCAGGCTCGTACGCGCACAACTTCAGCTACACCGCGCAGCTCTTGATCGACAGCATCGATCACTTGGGCGGCGACGTGAGCGGGCTGAGTCGGCCCGCGCCGTAGGAGCCCCGCCCCGCGCATCATGCAAGGACGCCTCGTCGCTCGGCTACGCGACAGGCGTCGCTACGGGGTGCTGGGAGAAGGTGCGGGGAAAAGCGCGTCGAGCATGTGATGATAGAACGACGGGTGCAGCAGCGGGTTGCAGTTGGCCTCGAGAAACCAGACCCGGCCTTCCTCATCGAGAACGGCGTCGAGCGACGACGCGACTCCTGAGCGCAGTTCATCGGCGACATGTACTGGTAGTCGGCGAACGCGACCTGGCCGCTCGCCAAAACGGATTCGGGCCCAAGCCCTTGAAGCTGAGCGACGTTCGCGAAGTGGCGGGGGAGCGCTACTCCGGCGTCGAGCCGCGCGGTCGCGAGCTGTCGCAATGTCTGCCGGCGGTCGCCCTGCACCATGGGCATGGTGACGTGCTCGGCCACCACCAGCTCGGCGTTCCAGTACCAGGCCTTCACCAAGCTGCCGAAGATGAAACGCTCACAATATTCGCCGGGAGCGAGTTGTACCTGGGTGCCTGCGGCAAACGGGCCCCGTTGGCCTTGGCCGAGGGATGACTTGTTGGTTTTGACGAGGAACGGCTCTGCGCGCGGAGTGTCGGTCCACGACGGGGGCGTCGGCACGCCGTGAGCGTGTGCAAACTCCTTGAAGGCAGCCTTGTCCTGGGCCACGGGCCAGCCCTTGCTCGCGTACGGCAACCAGCTGACGAAGCCGATGACGCTCGGCTTGAGCTCGCGCGCGAAGCTGGCCGTGCCGTCAGGCTTCGTCTCGAAGAAACTGTGGTGTGAATCTGCGCGTCGTTCCGTTGCAGGAGATCTCGAGCTGCAGCGTCACCGGATTGATGGCGCCGCCGGCGCGGCGCGCCGTCATCCACTTCCCCACCGCTTCGACGTGGCGCAGGAAGTTGCGCTTGAATGCCTCCATCCTGTTCGATCGTACACCATCGCCCCGGCGCCAGTTACCAGAACACGCCCGGCACCCTGAGGTGGAAGACCGGCTGCGTCAGCAGCGTCGTTTGCGACACCACCAGGCCCAGAGCGGGGAGGGCGCTGTCGAGCTCGCAGGCACCGGTAAGCTCCGCGGGAGCTCCAGCGAAGACCTGCAGCGGCGAGCCGACGGCGAACGTCGAGATGTCGAGCGCATAGGCGAGGCACCCACCGTAGAGCGCGCCAACCTCGGGGCTGACGATGAGCGTGAGCCCACCCGCGCTCGCGCTCGCGCCCGCGACGAGCGCTGGAGCGGCGACACCCGTGATGAGCGGACTCAAGGCTTCGACGTCGCCGGCACGAATGGGCGCACCGCGAAATACGAATGCTCCGCTATTGCGGTCAAGCTCGGTGACGACGATGCGCTGGTCGACGGCTTGGCACTGAAGGGCAAGAAATAGGTGATCGTCATGCGTGACGGCGCCAGGCTCAGTCAGTACGACGCAGTCACTAAGCTCCTCCCAGGTGTCGAAGACGAGGGGGCGGTCGGACGCCGACGCAAGACCCTCAGGCGACTCCGCCGCGCGCCAGAGAATGCGGCCGGTCTCGAAATGGCGCTCGGAGCCGATGAGCACGTAGGCATGCCAGAAGAGCTTCCAGCGCTCGTCGATGGGCGCATGAGCGTCGAACACCAACGATGCCACTTCGTTGTTCCAGCTCGCTGCGGGGTACCCGTTCACCGCGGATGTCTGCCCGAGCGCGACCGACTCACACCAGGTGAGTCCGTCATCGCTCGACGCAAGGCGCGTTGCCACGTGGTCGTCGCCCTCTGCGTCGCGGTTCACCACCGAATATGCCATCCATGCTCGCCCGTCGGGGGCGATGGCGATCGAGGCGTCGAACACGCCATTGTTCTGGCTGCTCGGGAACACGAGCTCACCGTCCGCGGTGTCGTCGCAAAGGACCTCCTGCGGCTCGTCCTTCGGAGTGCGCGGCTCGTCGCGCCCACAACTAGCGACCAAGGCGATGAAAAAAGTCAGACGCGCGCGCATCATCAACAGACACTCCAATCGAGCGAGAAAGGAAAACATCACCCGTGACATGGCCACGGCCAGCGCCTCATGCAGCCAGCAAGGACGGCAAGCTCGCCGCGATGTGCGCTCGCAGGACCTCGACGCGCCCGGGTAGTGGTCGCGCGTCGCGCGTGACCAAGTACAGCGGCGCTTCGGGAACAGCGACGTTGGGTAGGATCCTCACCAAACTGCCATCGCGCAGATGCACCCTGGCAAGGTGCGTCGGGAGTAACGCGACCCCTCCGCCGGCGCGAGCGAATGCGAGGACGGTCGCGAAGTCGTCACAACCCACCGAAGGAGCCGGGGGACTGTCCCGGCCTTGGAAACTGACTCTCTTGGCAATTGGCCAGGCGGTTTCGTGCGTAGCGAGCTCAGCCAAGCTCCTGGGCTCGCCACGCGCCGACACGTAGCGCGGCGCCGCGAAGAAGGCGGCTTCGAGGCGGCCGAGTTTGCGGACGCGTGCGGTCCGGTCGGTCTGCCGACCCACGCGGAGCGCGAGGTCGAGGGTAGGGTCGCGAAAGCTCTCGACGTGGCTTCCAACCCGTATCTCGACGAACACCTTCGGAAAGCGAGCTCGAAACGAGGGAAGGAGGGGAGCGAGTAAGTCGCGCGCCAGGTCCGCGGTCGTCGCGAGGGTCACGCGCCCCGATGGGGTCTTGGTGCGATCAGCGATTGCTTTGCTCGCGAATCGCAGAGCGTCGAGCGGGTCCTGGACCATGGCTAGCAGGCCGTCGCCGGCCGGTGTGAGCTCGACGCTGCGGGTTGTACGGCTGACGAGTGCTACACCAAGTGAGGCTTCGAGAGCTCGCACGACGCGACTGACGTGCGCTTTGTCGCTACCCAGAGCACGCGCGGCGCCCGTGAAGCTCTTGTGGTCCGCAACGCTGCGGAAGACGGCTAGATGGTTCAGATTGATTGTTGTCTGCATGGCAACACTAAGCAGACACCTTACTAGATTGTGGATCAACACCCCACGCGCGAGTCTAGCGCCAGGAGGATGTAATCCATGAAAAATAGGCGCGTCGTTTTCCTTTCGGTCCTCGTGGTTTCTTGTGCTGCCGCTTGCGGTCCTGCCGGGCGCGGTGCGGTCCCGTTACGCGAAGGTCCGGCGCGAGCCCCTGACCAGACCTTGGTGTGGATCGGATTCGGCGAAGCCGAGCGCTTCGAGGGTGGCAGCTGGGTGCGCCACCCGGAGCTCGACTACGAGTTCAGCGTCGAGCAGCGCCGCTACGAGGGGCGCTGGGAGTCCGTCAAGCAGCTCCGCAGACTTCATCCCGGGTATGACGGCGTCGCGGGGCCACGCGAGCAGACCTACTTCTTCGGCATCGACTGGGCTTCAACGGAGGCAAACGGTCGTCTGGCCGCAAGCGTCCAATCGTCGCTCGGCTCGGGCGAAGGCTACAGCGACCCGGAGTTCCGCGTCGCAAGCCTGACCTTGCACGCTGACGGCAGTGCCTTCGCTCCCTTCGACACGTATCGCATCGAACAGAACTACGCCTACGCGCGGGGGACTCTCACGGAGACGGTGAGTCTCGAGAAGGGCTCGGCCCCCTGGGTGCGTAACCGAGAAGCAGCGACCCTCTTCGCGGCTCAATCGCTTGCCACCCCCGCAGCTCCGCGCTGAAACGCCGGAGCAGCTCGTCGCGAGCGTTGCGGGAATCAAGCCGGGTATGCCGCCGCGGCCCAAAGCCCGGCGCGCTCGTCGAGCCCAGTCGCGAGGTTCATGTTCTGGATCGCCTGGCCAGCCATGCCCTTCACCAAGTTGTCGAGCGCGACCATGATCGCCGTGACCTTGCCGTGTGTGACGACGCCGATGTCGACGAAGTTGCTGCCGGTGACGGAGGCGAGGCGTGGCGAGTCCTCGACGAGGCGCACGAAGGGGGCGTTCGCGTACACGCTCTCGAATCGCGAGCGAACGTCGGATACGCCAGCGACCTGCATCGTGAGGAAGATTCCGCGTACGATGGGCGCCGAGTGTGGCACGAACGCGAGGTCACCGCCCACGCCGAGCGACAACATGAGCTGAATGGCCTCGGCCTGGTGCTGGTGGCCGAGGGCTTTGTAGGCGCGGAAGTCGTGCGCCCGCGTCGGGTGATGTGTGGTCTCCGAGAGCTTCATGCCCGAGCCCGACGAGCCCGTGACGCCACTCACCGCGATGAGCCCGAGGTGCTGCTTGGCGAGCGGCAAGAGCGCCAGTTGCAATGCCGTCGCGAAACAACCGGGATTGGCAATGCGCTTGGCCGCCTTGATGGCATCGTGCTGCCACTCGCAAAACCCGTACGTGAAGGCGGGGATCTCGTCGGGGCAGGGATGCTCGACTTTATAGAAGCGCTTATAGAGGTCGACGTCGTGAATGCGGAAATCTGCCGAGAGATCGATGAGCGTGAGTCGACGCCAGGTGTCGCCAGGTGCGGATGCGGCGAGCGCTTTGTACTGCTGCGACAACTCGCCATGCGGCATGGCACAGAACAGCACCGGTTTGTCGCTCTCCGAGAGCCAGGTCCAGTCGACGCTGCCATCGAAGGCGCCTGGGACGACGCCCCGGAGGTTCGGATGGACGTTATGGAAAGGCTTCCCGGCATACGAGCGCGACACGCCGCGGACGCGGGGCCGCTCGGGGTGCTGCGCGAGTAGCCGCAAAAGCTCGCCACCGCCGTACCCGGATGCGCCGAGCACGACGATACGCCGCTCGCTCACTTCAACGCCCCGCGCTCGATCATCTTGGCCTTGATGAAGTCGCTGAGCGCTTGAGCGTTGGTTCGCGCGTTCAAGGCTGGTAGGCCGAGCTCGCGTTGCACGAAGCGAACCCCGACGTTGTTGTCGGTGGCTGGGCCGGTGACCACATCGACCTGGAGCCCGTAACGCTCCTTCATGTCGCGAACGCCGCCAGCGCAGCCGACCGGGTCGTTGGCGCACAGCAGGATGGCCGCGGCGCGCTTCATGAGCTCTTTGTCCGCTAAAATAGACTGAACGCCGTAGTCTCCCATGATGCCATCACCCGTCTCGGCGACGATGATTTGGGCGCCCTCCGCGGCGAGCTCCGAGAAGACGATGCGCGCGGACCGTTGGCTGGTGGAAGCGTCCGACGAGACGACCCCGGTGTCGGTGAAGTCGTAGGCGATGTCGGCGCCGTAGTCCCTCATGTTGAGGATGTCTTTCTGCAGCGACACTCCAGTCAGTTTGCCGCCGCCCACGCGGTAGCCAGCCTGCGACAGACTCCGCACCAGCGTGCATGCCGCTGCCGTCTTGCCCGAGTTCATGCAGGTGCCCGCCACGTAAATGACAGGGACCATCGCCGCGTCCGCGACGCCTTCGAGTGCGTTCATGCCGATGTGAGCCGGCTGCCCGACACGCGAGTTGAACTCGGGGAAGACCAGCACCTGACCCAGCACCTCGAGGTCGAACGGCGGTCCCACGTCGGGGTTGAACGAGATGCAGTGGCCGATGACGCCACCCAGGTTCAAGATCTGCAGCTTATCGCCGACGTTCACCTTCGCGGGCAGCACGCCTTCGTAGCCATGCAGCGCGTTACGGTGACCGAGGGCGCCGATGACGATGTCGCCGCTCTGCACCGTGCTCATGCGGCCGTGACGGTCTTCGAGCGTGTTGTAGGCGCCCTTGTGGTTGAGGACGCGCCCCGCGATGACCGCGCCCGGCCGCACCTCGATACGGTCAGTAAGTGTGAGGGTCTTTCCTAGGTCGAGGTTGCGAGTAACCGAGGCGATCTTGTCGACGGTGATTCTCACGACGCTCCCTTTCAGCCCCGCCGAAGCATGGTGCCGCTGCCTTCATTGGTGAAGATCTCGCCGAGAAGCGCGTCTTGCTGCATGCCGCTCACGAGATGCACGCTCCCGACTCCCGCCTCGAGCGCGGTCAGGGCGGCCGCGAGCTTGGGTCGCATGCCACCAGTGACGACGCCCTCGGCGATCAAGGTATCGACATCGTGTGTCGTCGCGAAGGGGACGAGGCTCGACGGCTGTTTGGGATCACGCATGAGGCCGGGTACGGCCAGCATGAAGATGAGTTTTTCGGCCCGCAGGGTGCCGGCGAGGGACGCCGCGACGGTGTCGGCGTTGGTGTTGAACACCTCTCCGTTGTCGTTGCCGGCGAGCGGCGCCACCAGCGGCACGAAGCCGCCAGCGAGCAGGTGATGTACGAGCGTCGGCTCGGTTGGTACGAGGTCACCTACCAGTCCGAAGTCGACTTCTTTGCTTTCCGACGCTCCGTCTTCGCGGACCTGCATCGGCGGGCGGCGCTGAGCGCGCAAGACGCCAGTGTCGACGCCCGAGACTCCGCAGACGGGCAATCCAGCGGCACGGAGCTGCGCGGTGAGGTCGACGTGAATGTCACCGGCGAGCACCATTTTGACGACCTTGAGCACCTCGGGGCTGGTGATGCGTCGGCCGGCGACCTTGGTGGTTGGCAACTGCAGGCGGGTGCAGACGTCGTCGATTGCAGCGCCGCCACCGTGGACGACGACCAACTTGATGCCGAGGTGCCAGAGGAGGGCAAGCTGCTCGCTGACGCTCTTGCGCGCCGCTTGGCTCTCGAGGATTTCGCCGCCGACTTTGACGACGAAGGTCTTACCGCGGAACTCCTTCAAATACGGAACCGCGGCTCGCAGGGGATGTTGAGGTTGCATTTTTTTGGCTCTTTAGCTCAAAAGGTCGTGCAAGATCACGCGCTGCACGTGAAAGCGATTTTCGGCCTCGTCGACGACGCGCGAGCGCGGGTCGTCGAGCACCTCGTCGGCGACCTCGAGGCCCCGGCGGGTTGGCAGGCAGTGCATGAAGATCCCGTCGTCTTCGAGTAGCCCCAAGTGCTTCTTGGTGGGCATCCACGCGTCCTGGCGGACGGCCGCGTCCGGGCTCGCCGACGAAGGACCCCACGCCTTTGCGTAGATGACGTGCGACCCCTCGAGTGCGGCGCTCTGGTCGTTGGTGACCTCGACCGTGCCGCCGGCCTGCTTGGCGAAAGCGCGGGCTTCGTCGAGCACCGACGTTGTGAGCTCGAAGCCCTTGGGGTGAGCAACGCGCACCTTGCACCCGGCCGCCGCGGCGGACAGCAAAAACGAGTTGGGCACGGCCTTCGGTAGCGGCTTCACGTGCGGGGCCCAGGTGAGGGTGACGTCGAGGCCTTTGGTCTGTCCGAAGCGCTCGCGCATGGTCAGAACGTCGGCGAGACCCTGGCAGGGGTGCTCTCGCGCACTCTCCATGCTGATCACTGGCTTCTCCGAATAGCGGCGAAACCCATTCAAGACCACATCCGCTTCATCGGCTTGGTCGCCGCTGCCATCGGAGAACGTACGGATGGCGAGCGCGTCGACGTAGCGTGACAAGACCGGCACAGCCTCGCGAATGTGCTCGGTGCGGTTCTGGTCCATGACCACGCCGTCGCGGTGCTCGAGCGTCCACACTCCGGAGCCCACCTCGAGGACGATGGCGTGTCCGCCACTACGGAGCATGGCGGCTTCGAAGCTCGCGCGCGTGCGCAGGCTGGGGTTGAAGAAGACCATGCCCAGGATGCGGCCCGCGAGCTTTCCTTGCGGCGCGGATTTTTTCCAGGCGCTGGCCTTCCCGATGACTTCCTCGAGACCGGCGACACCAAGGTCGCGAAGCTGCGTAAAGTGACGAGAACCGCTCATTTCGGGACGGCACCTACGTCCTAGTCGTCGACTTGTCGAGGTCTCGCGTTCGGAAACGGCGTCGGTGTGAGCCACCGCGCGGCCCGCGCAACCCAACTCGCGATCGTGCGCGCTTTCAGCCTCGGAGCACGCCGCCCCGATCGCTCAGGTAGCCCAAGATCATCGCCTCGAGCTCGCGTGCCAAGCGCGGGCTTTCCAAGAGCTCTGGCCGGAAGAGCAGCGCCCTGTCGGTGAGCGCGTCCAGAGCCGTCACGATGAGGTGCGCCGCTAGGGAGGGGTCCCTCATGACGACCTCATCGCGGCGGCTCGCGAGCCAGTCCGCCAGAGCGTCCTCGAGACGGCCGTTCACGCGCTCGAAGAGCTCGAGCATCCCGAGACGCGGTAGCTCGAGCAGGAGGGCACGATAGAGCGCCGCGTCCTTGCGCGTGGCGTCGATAGCGGCGTGGACGATCATGCCCACTCCCGCGCGCAGCGACTTGTCGTGCAAGGAGACCGCGAGCGTCATCAGGCTCTCCAGCATCTCGGCGCTGATTTGCTCGACGAGCGCGCGGGCGAGCGCGTCTTTGTCTGGAAAATACTGATAGAGGCTCCCGATGCTTACGCCGGCCTCCCGCGCCACGCGGTTGGTCGTCAGGGCCGGCCAGCCGTCGCGAATCAAAATGCGAGCTGTTGTCCGAATCAGCGCTGTGACCAGAGCTTTGCTACGTTCCTGCATCGGCTGTTTGCGCAGGTTCGTCCGCATTGAACGGCGGCGCGCTTCACGGGCCATTCCCACCTCCCAACGCGAGCACCGGGCGAGCTCAAGAATGTGAGTTCTTGTTTAATATTACCCGGATGAGCGAGCGCTTGCGAGTTCCCTCCATCGACGTCCTGCGGGGATTCTGTCTTTTCGGGATCCTCGTCATCAACATCCAGTCCTTCGCGATGCCCCATGCCGCCTATCTGAACCCCTTGGTCTTCGGCTCTCTCGCCGGCCTCGATGGAGTCGCCTGGGCGGTTGGTCGGCTGCTTTTCGACTTCAAGTTTCTGAATATGTTCGCCATGCTCTTTGGGGCATCTCTGGTGCTTGGTGGTGATGCGACGCGGCCCAGGCGTCGCCTCGTCTGGCTCGTCGCTTTTGGTCTGCTGCACGCTTACCTCGTCTGGTACGGCGACATCTTGTTCACCTACGGCGTGGTTGGTCTCGTCGTGGTTGGCGCGCGCCCGTGGCCGGCTAGGCGTCTCGTTGCCGTAGGTAGCGTGCTCCTCGCGGCCGGGCCCGTCGTTGCCGCGACCCTCGCTGCCGCGTTCCATGAGCTGCCGAGCGAGCTCCTGCGGCCAATCACCGACCATCTCGATGCGAGCAGCGTCGCCGCCGAGCTCGCTGCCTATCGCTCGGGGTGGCTCGAGCAAACCCCGATCCGAGCCATGCTCTCGTTCGAGAGCCAGACCACCGGCTTGCTCACGGAGACCGGCCTTCGCGCCGCCGGTTGCATGTTGCTCGGCATGGCGGGGATGCGCCTTGGAGTCTTCACGACGCGCAAGCCTGGCGTCGCGTGGGTCATCGCGTTGTGGATCGTCGGACTCGCCGTCACCGCTGGCGGTATGGTGATCCAGGTCGCGACCTCGTTCGCTGCCCGCCCGTGGCTAGCGGCCGAGGCCGTGCACGAAGTCGGGGCGGTGCCGCTAGCGATCGCCATCGCGCTCACCGTCATCGCCGCCGCGAGGCGCTTCGGTGACACCTGGGCGGTACGAGGTGTCGCTACGCTTGGGCGGACAGCGTTCAGCGCCTACGTCATGCAATCACTCGTGGGTACCGCGCTGTTCGGGGGGCAAGGCCTCGGCCTCTTTGGAAGCGTCGGTCGTGCTGGCTTATTCGTCGCGGCGGCGCTCTTCTGGATCTTCCAGGTCGCTCTGGCGAACCTCTGGCTGCGTTTTTTTCGGAGCGGCCCGCTCGAGGCGTTGTGGCGTGGTCTTGCTCGCGGTGACTTCACGGGCTTTTCGCGCATCTCGCGTCCGCAGATGGAAGCGGAACTCTGACGCGCCGTCAGAACCCGCCCGGACGCGAACCGCCAGCCGACGACCGCGCTCGAGCGAGCGAGCGTCGTCGATACGGCGCATGTCCCACGCTGAAGGCAGCTCACGCTTGAACATCGCCAGCCGTGGGTGGTAGTGGCGCTCACCGAAGACTTTAGAGGTGAAGCATGAGCGATGCATCGCAAGCGATGGTCGAAGCCCGAGGTCTGGGAAAAGACTACGGTACGACCCGTGCCGTCGACACCGTCTCGTTCAAGGTGGCGCGCGGCGAGGTCGTGGGCTTCCTGGGCCCGAACGGCGCCGGTAAATCCACCACCATGAAGATGCTCACGGGCTATCTCAAGCCGAGCCGGGGCAGTGCCTTCATTGGTGGCATCGATGTGGGCGACGACCCGCTCACCGCTCAGAGCAAGCTGGGTTACCTCCCCGAGAGCGCCCCGCTTTACGACGACATGATGGTTCTCGATTTCCTCGAGTTCGCCGCCGACTTGCGGGGTGTCGCCAAAGCGGGCCGCCGTGAGAAGCTCAAGGGGATCTGCGAGCGCTGCGGCTTGCTGAACGTCCTCGGCAAGGACATCGGCCAGCTCTCGAAGGGCTATCGTCAGCGTGTTGGCCTTGCGCAGGCCTTGGTGCACGACCCCGACTTGCTGATCCTCGACGAGCCCACGAGCGGTCTTGATCCCAACCAGATCGTCGAGATCCGACAGCTCATCAAGGACCTGGGCCGCGACAAGACCATCTTGTTGTCGACGCACATCCTTCCCGAGGTGCAGGCGACCTGCGATCGCATCATCATCATCGCTGATGGCAAGCTCGTAGCCGACGACACGCCCGAGGCCCTGACCGAAGGCACCGCTGGCGCCACCATCCAGATCGTCGTCAAGGCGAAAGCTGGGGCCGCTCTCGAAGCGGCGCGCGTCATGGCGCTGCTGTCGAATATCCCAGGCGTGCGTGGTGTCGCCAACGCCGAGGCGGAAGGGCCTGGCACTCTGGGCTTCGCGCTTCGCGCCGCTGGCGACGTTGACCCACGCGAAGGCATCTTCAACACCGCGGTCTCGAACGACATGGTGCTCGTGGGGATGCAGCGTCGTGGCGTTTCACTCGAGGATACGTTCCGCCGCCTGACGCGTGGCGAAAAGGAGGCTGCACGTGCGTAAGGTCGCCGTCATCGCGCGCCGTGAGCTCGCGAGCTATTTCAATGCACCGGTGGCGTACATCGTCATCGTCACGTTTTTGTTGGTGGCGGGCTGGATGTTCTTCAGCTCGCTGTTCTTGATGGGCCGGGCTGACCTGCGTCCCTTGTTCGCGCCGTCGCCGTTCTCGCCATCGATGCTGCTGGTCATCATCGCACCTGCGGTGACGATGCGGCTCATTGCTGAAGAACGCAAAAGCGGGACCATCGAGCTCATCTCGACGATGCCGATCCGCAAGTGGGAGATCATCGCGGGCAAGTTCACCGCGGCGTTCGCTCTCCTCGCGGTCTCGATCCTGTCGACGCTCGTGTACGCGATCTCGGTGTCCGCCATCGGAGACCTCGACTGGGGGCCGGTCGCCGCCGGCTACTTCGGTATGCTCTTGTTCGCCGGCGCGCTTACCGCCATCGGCCTGTTGTGCTCGACGATCACGCAGAACCAGATCGTCGCCTTCATCGCGGGCTTCATCGTTTGCGCGGTGCTTTACTTCGTCTACTGGCTGCAGTTTTTCGTGCCGCCGGGCTTGGCGTCGTTCGTCGAGTTCATCTCTGTGAGCTCGCACCTCGAAAGCATGGCCCGTGGGGTCATCGATACCCGCAATATCTTCTATTATCTGTCGCTCATCGGGGGCGCGTTGTTCGTCGCCATGCGCGTGTTGTCGCGGCAGCGTTCGTAAAGGGTCTATCGCCATGAAAAAGAAAGCCATCGATTCGACTGTATCCGCTATCGCGGTCGTAGGCATTCTCGTTGCCGTGAACGTCATCGGCATGTCTGTGTTCGGGCGCGCCGACCTCACGCGCGACGATCAGTTCACGTTGAGCGACGCTTCGCGCGACACCGTGCGTTCTTTGAAGACGCCGGTCACTGTCCAGGCGTACTTCACCAAAGATCTCCCACCGCCGTATTCGACCAACGCCCGTTACGTGAAGGACCTGCTCGAGGAGTATTACAACGCTTCAGCGGACAACTTCCGCTACGAGCTCATCGACCCCACCGCCGAGGAGACCGACGCCGACAAAGAGAAAAAGAAGGACGTCAAGCAGGATATCTTCGGTCGCCAGGTCCGCGAAGCCACTAGCATGGAGAAGGAGCTGCAGACGCTCGGCATCCCGCCGGTGCAAGTGCGGGTCAACGAGGACGACAAGCTTGAGGTGAAGCGCGCGTACATGGGCATCGCCGTGCGCGTCGGTGACAAACACGAGGTCATCCCCGTGGTGCAGGAGACGAGCACGCTCGAGTACGACTTGACCACGCTCATGCGCAAGCTGACGCGCGACAAAGCGCCGAAGGTCGCAGTGCTCCAGGGCCACGGCGGCCCGACCCCACAAGAGGGTCTCCAGCGCGTCGCTCAACTCCTTGCCGCGAACTACGATGTGGCGCCGCTCGATCTCGCCAGCACGCCGACCATCCCCGAGGATGTGGATGCCATCATCGTCGCCGGCCCGACGACGCCTCTTGGTGACGCGGAGCTCCGCGCTATCGATAGCTTCGTCATGTCGGGACGCTCTGCCGCGTTTTTCCTCGACAACACCAAGCCCGACCTCCAGAACCTGCAAACGCAGGATGTCACTCATGGTTTGAACGCGTTGCTCGCAAGCTACGGTGCGACAATCGAGCCAGGCCTCGTGCTCGACCCGCGCTGCGCGACGTTGAATGTGGCGCAGCAGCGCGGTGCGATGCGCATCATGCAACCGGTCCGTTACCCGTACGTGCCAATCGTCGAGGCGCTGGCGGCGAACTCGCCGATCAGCCGTGGCCTTGGCGGCATTGCCTTCCCGTTCATGGCGGCGTTGACGCCCAAAACCACGGATGGCGTCACGGTGACGGTGCTGGCGGAGAGCTCGCGCGAGTCATGGCTTGCGGAGCCGCCGTACGACCTCGATCCGCTCCAGCGATGGACCGCCGACAAGGTGAAGGATCAGAAGTCGCACCCGCTGATGTTGACGCTGGTGGGGCAACTCAAGTCGCCCTACGGAACGCCCGCGAACGAAGCCGGCAATTCGCGCGTCCTCGTTGCCGGAGGCTCGGCGTTCATTCAGGATCAATACAGCGGCAAAGCCAACGAGGCGTTCGTCCTCAACATGACCGACTGGATGGTCATGGACGAAGCATTGTTGCAGGTTCGTTCGCGCGGACTCTCGGCGGCGCCGCTGGGCGAGGTCTCCGACGGTGGTCGCAACGCCATGAAGCTCGCGAACGTCGTCGGACTGCCATTCGCGTTCGTTGCCTTCGGGCTTGCGCGCTGGCGTATGCGTGAATCGCGCCGTGGTAAAGTGACGCTATAGCGGAGTTATTCGTGAAGAAGAGCACGCTCATTATCCTGGCGGTATTCGTCGTCCTGGCCGGTCTGGCTTTCGTGTTCATGCGCAAGCCGCCAGAGCGAGGCATGACCCGCTTGTCGTTGCCGAAGATCCAGGCGAGCGACGTCGACGCTCTCACCGTCACTGGGCCGGTCTCGGTCGAGCTCAAGAAGACAGGCGAGGTCTGGACGCTTGCTGATGGTCGCGAAGCCGATCAAAGCGCCGTGACGCGCGCAATCGAGGCCGCTGCGAAGGCTCAAAGCAGTGACCTCATCGCGCGCGGAAGCGAGCACTTTGCAGCGTACGAGGTCGACGACGCCAAAGGTGCGCACGTTACCTTCAAAAAAAGCGGCAAGAACGTCAGCGACTTCATCGTCGGCAAGAGCTTGTCCGGCGGTGGCTCGGCGGTGCGGGTCGGCGACGACATTTACCAAGTGAAAGGCTTGAACGCTGGCTTGTACGCCAAAGCGGCGACAACCTGGCTCGAGCGAAAGCTCTTCTCGCAGACGGTGGGTGACGCGACGAAGCTCGAGATTCGGCTTGCGGGCGAAGAACCCTACGCTCTGGTGAAGGAGAACGAGGCATGGACGCTCGAGGGCGGGGTGCCCGAGGGTTTCAAGCTCGATGCCGGGGTCGCGGCGAGCTTCGTTTCGCAGGTGGTCAACCTGCGCGCCAAAGACGTGCTCGCGACGGCCGAGGCCGTGAGCGCCGCTGGCCTCGAAGACGTGTTCGTGTTGACTTGGAAAGACGGCGCCTCGACCTTGCACGTCCCGCGTACCCCGACCGATGCCGATAACCTGCACGCGCTCGTCGATGGTAGGCCGCGCACCTTCGTGCTGAGCGAGGGCACCGCGTCGCCGCTGCGCAAGCGCAAGCGCGACCTCCGCGATGCGTCTCTCATGAGCTTCGACAACACCAAGGCGATCGGTCTCACTATCGTCGACGGCGCCAACAAGACGGTCTTCGCCAAGAAGAAGGGAGCTTGGGAGCTGGTCACGACCACCGAGAAGAAGCCAGACGGCTGGGTTCTCGATCCACAAGCAGTCGAGCGCCGGGTCACCCAGGTCGCGAGCGCGAAGGGCATGCGCATCGTCGACGACGCAAAGGACAACGGCCTCGCGGCGAGCAAGACGAAGGTTACCGTCAAGCTCGAGGGTGGTAAGGAAGACACGCTCGTCTTCGGCGCGCAGGTCAAAGAAGACAACCGTGACGTCGTCTACGCGCGCGGCAACACCGGGAACGTGGTCATCGCCACCGCTTACGTGCGCACGAACCTCGCCGGTGGCGTTTCGTCATTTGCCAAGCGCGGCGCGAGTGATGAGAATGATGCCTTGTCGAAGCTCGATCCGAACGCGCTCGAGGGGCTGCCGCCTCATGTGCGCGCTGGTTTGATGAAACAGATCGAACAGAAGCGGCGCGAGCAAGAGATGCTCAAACAAATCCAAGCAAAGTAGGCTCATGCGTCGTTTCGCGATGGTGGTGGTCTGGGCGCTCTCGGCGGCATGTGGAGCGGCGGATGAGGGGCTCGACGGCTTGTACGGCTCGGGCAATCCCGAAGACGACACGCTCGCGCAACGCGGCGGCGGCGGCGGCGGTGGTGGCGACGCGACCGGCGGCGATTCGGACGCGATTGTACCCAGCGACGCGGATGACAGTCATGACGTGGGCGATGGCGATGTGGACGGCACGCCGGGCGCTGACGGTGACGTCGACCCGGCTGACTGTGAACCGGTACCGCCGCCTCCGGTAAGCTGCCCGACCGTCGAGTGTCCCGAGTGGCCGCAGCTTTGCGATGGGGATGTTCTCACCATCCACGGTGGTCACTTCGCCCATCCTGACCAGGCGAGCCTCGTGGTCCGCTTCGTCGGCGACTACACAGCCGATGGTCGCGCCGCAGCAGAGGTCGACGTCCGCTATCGTGCGACTTACGTCTCGGCTAGCGAGGCGACCTTCGTCTTCGACGCGGGCTCGGCGCCCCGTGGCTTCGGCGCTGAGGGCGGTGCGTTCAACGGTTGGGTCTACGCGGTCAACGTCGAGCCCGACGGCACGGAATGGACTTCGGCGCCTGTGAGCATCGCCATCATGTTCTGAGGGTTTCGACCCCAGCGCAGCGATAGCTATTCGCCGAGCACGGTCACGATGAGCTTGCGCTCATGCGGTGAGGTTCGGTGCTCCCAAACATAAACGCCTTGCCAGGTCCCAAGGGCGAGCTTCCCATCGCGGAGCGGGATGGTCACCGTCGTGTCAGTCAACACGGTCCGAACGTGCGCGGACATGTCGTCTGGCCCCTCTGCGTCGTGAACGAACTTCGGGTCGCCATCGCGGACGGCGCCGCTCATCCACGTTTCGAGGTCGACGCGAACGTCCGGGTCTGCGTTTTCGGTGATGAGGAGCGAGGCGCTCGTGTGCTGGATGAAAACGGTGCAGACACCCGTCGTGATGCCCGAGGCGTCCGCGACACGTTGCACGTCGGCGGTCACATTCGTCGTCCCACGCCCAGGTGTCTTCGCGACGAAGCTGCTTTGGTGCACGGCCATGTCCAGGCTGCACAGTAGTCGGCACCGGCCCCCGGGGCAATGGCGCATATAAAAAGAGTATGCATTGACTACGTCGGACTTGACGACGTGCTTAATCGTTAGCTAAATAATCTCCATGCGGAGTCCATAACAATCGTGATTCCAGGGAGATACCATGCTTAGCGATTCCTTCTTTAGCTGGGACCCTTTCCGCGAGTTGTCCCGTCTTCAAGTCGACCTGAACCGTGCTTTTGCTGGCGCAAACGGCCCGGCGTTCAACGTATGGACCGGCCAAGACAGCGCGGTCGTCACCGCCGAGCTTCCGGGTTTCTCGGCGGAGGCCTTCGATGTTTCTGTCTTCGGCAAGACCGTTACGGTGAAAGGCGAGCGCAAGCCCATCGAGCTCGATGGGGCGACCGCGCATCGACGTGAGCGTCAGACGGGGAGCTTCGTCCGGGCCATCGAGCTGCCGTTCCGTATCGACTCCGACAGGGTCGACGCGAAGTTCGAGCGCGGCGTCTTGCAGATCACCTTACCGCGAGCCGAGGCCGACAAGCGCCGGAGCATCGCCATCAACGCCAACTAGACGAGACAGAACGAGGAGACATGACCATGCAAACGACTATGCAACCCACGACCCAGCGGCGTGACGATCAGGTCGCTCCGCAATCAGAGCCCGAAGTGTTCTTCGCGCCGCGCACCGATGTCTACGAGACGGCCGACAGCATCGTGCTTGTCGCCGACGTACCCGGCGCCGCGGACAGCGACATCAACGTGACGTTCGAGGGCGATGTCTTGACAGTCGAGGCCCGACTCGCAAAGCGCGACGTGGAAGGGTTGACGCTCGCGCATCGCGAATACGACGTCGGCAACTACCGACGCACATTCACGGTTCACACTCCCATCGACCGCGACGCCATCACGGCGCGTGCGACGGACGGGGTGCTTCGTGTGACCCTGCCGAAGGCGAAGGAGGCGCGCGTTCAGAAGATCCAGGTGCGAGCGGGCAAGTAAACGAGCGCCCCCTTCCGTGGCTTTCGCATAGCGACGCTAGAAAACACCGGGTGCCAGAGCAGTAGGACCCGGTGCTTCGCGTCGCTAAGCGCTACCCCGCGCGTGGCGCAGGCGCTCGAGCGCGGCCGCCATCGCGGACTCGAAGGTTTCGGTTTGTGCGCCGCGGCGGCCGAACTCACCGAAGCCGAGTCGCAGCCATTCCTTCGTACCGGCAAGCGCCCATCTGTCGTAGCGGTCGAGCGCGATTTTTCGCGGCACGCCATCGGCAAGGTTTGCCAGTAGTTTCTCGAGCGCGAAGATGTGCGGCACCGTTGCCACCATCACGCCGCCGCTGGTTAGGAAGTGAGCGCTGCCGACTGCATCACCAGCGAAGATGACGTTTTCGCCGTGGACGGCGGTCGCGGAGATGTACTGCTGTATGCCGAAGGGGTTCGGTCCCCACGTGACGGGGAGCTTGCGAAGCTCTGCCTCCGAGCGGCCGACGACCGGCGCCGCATGCGCGTAGAAGAAGTCGGCGGTAGCCTCCTTGGTGGTGAGGTCGACCCATGGCGGCACCTCGACGAGCACCCAGCTCTGGGGCGCGGTCGTGATACCGAGGACCACCTGCCGGAGTCCATGGACCTTGCCGTCTTCGGGGTTCGTGACCTCAGCGTAGCGTCGCCGGGCCAGCCCTCCATGCGGAGCCTCTGCCGAGATCGCGGCTGAGGCGATCGACGCGGCGATGAAGCGGGTTGGGGCCGAAACGTGCGTGCGCGCAATGCCAGCCATGGTCCGCATCTGACTGTTCGCGCCGTCACAGCTGACGATGAGGTCGGGTGTACCCAGACGAATACGCTTGCCGGTGGCGGCGAAGACCGCCTTACCGCCCGGCTCGGTGCGCTCGGTGACTTCGTAGGCCGTACACGCCTTGAAGCCCTTCTTATCTGCGCTGTCGACGAGCTCGAGGCGGTGGTTGCGCAAAATGGTAACGCTCGGGCGGTCGCCTTTGGGTTGCGCTGCGATCCGTTCGAGCTCCCCAAAGAGAATGTTCTCGAGATCGACGGTGAGGATCTGTCCCACCGACGCCGACTTTAGCATCGTGCGTCCGCCGAAGCGGGCGCGCTGTGCATCCGCCGGTGGGGCGGCGACACCCTTCTGCTGGAGAACGAGGCCAGATGGGCCAATCGTAACGCGGCGCTGAGGCTTGTCTTTGCGCAGAGCCTCGAGCTTCTCCGGCGGCAGTGTCGTCGTCGTCGCGTCGATACTCTCGGCGCTCTCGATGGCGCCAAGGCGCTCGAGCACCCGCTGCAGCGCGCCCGGGCAAGTCTCGGCGATGCGATGCAGGAGGTCGGCGCGGACGTTCCAGTGGATCGGTCGGGTGTAGCCATTGCGTTGCTCGACCAGCGTCACGGAGGCGCCGTTCTGGACGAGCTCAAGCGACGCGAGCAGGCCACATGGACCCGCCCCGACGACGACAGCGTTCTTCACGGCCGTTGCCGAAAGCAGAGATGGCCGGACCGGCGTCACCCCACGCGCGCTCGTCGTGCGCGCCCGACGGGAGGCGTCGCTCACTCCCCGGGTGTAGTCGTCACCGGCGATGCCGCCGGTCCCTCGCCGCATGCTTGGCCCGGGTGGCGAGGTGGCGGTGGAAGGCGACTCGGTCGCGCCGAGCGCGCGAGGCGACGCCGAGGAAAGAAGGCGCGAAAGAGGAAGTGACGACACGGCGATACGGCTCTGGAAGGCGTTTGGAAGCGCCTTCGGAATGAATCAGTGCTTGAGGGGGGGGCCGCCGAGTGCGGCCGATTGTTGTATCGCCGTGCCAGCCGCGCCAGTTGCCGGAATGCTCGATGTTTCCGCGGGCTGACCCGTACTGGCATCAGTTGGTGGCCGTCACCCCGTCGAGGCCGCGTGCCTTCAAGAGCGCGGAGGCCTTTGGATCGCGTCCACGGAAGCTCCGATAGGCCTCGGCGGGATCCACTGTGTTGCCGACTGAGAACAGGGTGTCGACGAGCTTCTTGGCGGTGACCTTGTCGTAGGGACTGCCCGCCTCGACGAACGCCTGATAAGCGTCGTGGTCGAGCACCTCGGCCCACAGATAGCCGTAGTAGCCTGCGGCGTATCCGTCGTCGGCGAAGAGATGCGCGAACTGGGGGATGCGATGCCGCATCACGATTTCCTTCGGCATGCCAAGCTCCGCGAGGGTCCCTGCTTCGAAGCTCTTGGGCTCGACCGTCTCGACCGCGAGGTGCATCTTCATGTCCACGATTGCGGATGCCAAGAATTCGGTGGTGCGGAAGCCCTCGTTGAAGGTGGCGGCCTTTTCGATCTTGGCGATCAGGGACACGGGAATGGCCTCACCCTTGGCGTTCACGAGCATCTTCTGGACCTCGGGCGTCCGCAGGTAGTTCTCCGCGAACTGCGAGGGGAACTCGACGAAGTCGCGCGCGGTGTTGGTGCCCGAGAGCGAGGGATACGTGGCATTCGCGAGGAGGCCGTGGAGGGCGTGGCCGAACTCGTGGAAGAGGGTGCGCGCGTCGTCCCACGATATGAGCACCGGCTCGCCTGGCTTAGCCGCGATAAAGTTCGAATTGTTGGAGACGATCGTCGTGACATTGCCGTTGACCCGGCTCTGTTCGCGGTAGGCGTTCATCCATGCACCCGAGGCTTTGCCAGGGCGTGCATAAGGGTCGAAATACCATAGGCCGACGTGTTTGCTATTGCGGTCGACGACCTCGTAAACGCTCATCGATGGGTGAAAGACTGGGAGGCCCTTCGCTTCTTTGAAGCGCAGGCCATAGAGCTCGCCGGCGACCCAGAACATCGCCTCGCGAAGCCTGTCGAGTTGCAGGTAGGGCTTCACCTCACTGAAGTCGAGGTCGTATTTCGCCTTGCGCACCTTCTCGGCGTAATAGCGGTAGTCCCATGGCTTGATGGCAAAACCGCCTTTTTCCGCATCGACGATGGCTTGCATGGCGGCCACGTCCTTCTTCACCTGTGCGACGGCTGGCTTCCACACTTGCATCATCAGATCCATGGTCGCCTGCGGCTCCTTCGCCATGGTGTCGGCGAGGTGCCAGTGGGCGTAAGTCGGGTAACCCAGGAGCTTCGCGCGCTCGCCCCGTAGCCTGAGAATCTGGGTGACGATGGCGTTGTTGTCGGTGGCACCGCCGCTATCGCCACGCGTGACCCACATCGAGAAGGCTTTCTCGCGCAGAGCTCGGCTTGACGCGTAGGTAAGGAATGGATCCATCGACGAGCGGGTGTTCGCGAACGCCCACTTGCCCTTCATGTTGCGCCGAGCCGCCTCTTCGGCGGCGGCATCGATGAGCGACTGCGGCAGGCCAGCAAGATCCTTTTTGCTCTCGACGATGAGCGCCTGCGACTCCTCGTCGGCGAGCAGGTTCTGGCTGAACTTCGTATAGAGGCCGGCGAGCGTTTGGTTGATTTCGGAGAGCTTGTGTTTGTCGGCCTCGGCAAGTTTCGCGCCTTCTTGGGCGAACTGCGTGTAGTAGTACCAGGCGAGACGACGGTCTTCTCCTTTGAGCTTATCCGCTTTGGCGTACACGGCTTCGATGCGCTTCCAGAGCTTCGGATCGTGCGTGATCTCGTCCTTGAAGGCAGCGAGCTTTGGCGCCATCGTCTCTTCGACTTTCTGAAACTCGGGTGTCTTCATCGACGAGCTCCAGATCGCGTAAATGGTTCGGACTCGCGTGAAGGGCTCGCCCGCCTTCTCGAGAGCGACAATGGTGTTGGCGAAGGTCGGCGCCGCTTTGTTCTCGCCGATGGCGTGGAGCTCGCGGCGGTAGTCGTCCATCGCGGCCTCGAGGGCTTGACCGAGCTCGGCGGTATTCACCTGGTCGAGCGGGGGAACCCCGCCGTGCGGGCCTTTCCATGCGTTCAAGAGCGGCGATTTGGCCTGAACCAAGGTTGCACCAAGAAGGAGGAGTGTTTTCACTGTTGCTCTCCACGGCCGCGCCAGTAGCGCCAGCCCGTCTCTACCGGGCACGCTTGAAATCACGCCTTGCCGGGTTTGTCAGGCAACTTCGCGCGCGTGCCGTCCGAAAAGGCGGAACACCAAACAGGGGAGGGCTCATGTCCAACGCGTTCGCGCTTACGCAGCGCGGGCCCTTGTCCGCGCCAGAGTGCTTTCTCGGCATCACCGAACAGCTGCGCAAGCCTCGCGGCGAGCGGGGCCCCCTGCGTTATCTCCCGGAGCGACCTGGCCTTACGCGAGTGGCTCTTGGCCCCCAGCCAGTCGCTGCGTCCGCGGCGCTCATCGGCGCCCTCGAGCTGCCGGCAGACCTTGGCGCCCGTCCGGCGCGTGTCCGTGCTGCGGGCATCACGCAGCTCTGGGCGCGCCCCACGGGTTTACGTGTCGAGCTGCTGGACGGCGAGCGAGCTCGTGTGACTGGCTCCGTACCGCGTTCCGTGGCGTTGCAGGTCGCGGTGAGTGACGAAGCTCTGCCCTTGGGCGACCCGATCGTGATGAGCTTCGTCTTGATTGACCGTGCTCGGACTGTGGTCGCCGAGACCCCTTTTTTTCATTTCGGCACGCATGACGACGCGCCCCGCGAACGTGCGTACGCTTTCGCGGAGAGTCGCGCCATCAACCAGGCGCTAGCGGCGCTGCTCGCTGGGGCTTCGCAAGAGTCGATTGCTTCGTCTCCGCTCGTGTCACGGGCGCACAGGGCGCTGACTGCCATCGCGGCTTTCGAGGACGCAGCAGAGCCGGGCGAAGGGGCGGCTCGCATCGTTCATCGCGGCGCCCGCGTGCAGCGCGCGCAAGCTTACGCAATCGCTCGCGCGCTGGGACCCATCTACGATTGTGGTATCGAACCACGTACTCCAGCGATGGTCGACGAGCCGCGGGAGCAGCCCATCGCGCAGGCTCTTTCGGCGGCGGCGCTGGCCGCACGGAATCTCGACCCCGCATTGCTGTATGCCGTGGCGAGCGAACAAGGCATGTCGCAAGCGGTTGTGGGCTGGCACCGCGGCATCGCCGACATCGAGATACCCGACCGTATTGATGGCGAGCAGGTGCTTGGCGTGACTTCTATTGCGGACGACGTGGCGTCGTTGCAGCGCGCCGGCTATCTCCCCAGCTGGTTCGGACAGGCATTTCACGGCGATTCGGGTCGCCCCGTGTTCGTCCCGGCCGGCGCTCGCTCGGCCCTCACCAACTCTCTAACCTACACGGCGGCGCGCATTGCCCGCGGGCGTGACCATGCACTCGCGGCGGTCGGCCAGTTGGCGCCGCGGCGCGACCTCGATCAGCGCGGTCTTGTTTTTCTCACTTTGCTGCACCTCGAGGGCGGTGACCTCGCCCTGCGGCGCTATTTGAACCAACTCGGCGACCGCCCGATCCTGCCGACGAACCGCGAGGCGCGGGAGGGTGCAGCCGCCCAACAGGCGTTCGCGCGCACCGCCCTGTGGGAACAGATACAGCGCACTGGGGTCTTCGAGATCATACCGTGAGCAACAAACTCTACGATGCAGCCCGCCGGCTGCTCGAGCGCCTCGACACGCTCGAGGCATTCGAGGAACAGACCATGGAGCTTGCCATCTACAAGGCCATTCGAGAGGTCGCGAACGCCTCGGGTGTGAGCCAGGCGACGCTGTGGGCCGAGGCCTGCAAGGTCGAGCCGGACCCAATCGAGCGGCACCGCCCGATCGTTGGATCGAGCTGGAGGCCGGCCTTGCGCTGAACGCCCGAAGGTCCATCGCAGAGGCGCCGGAACGTGACGCTTTCCGGCCTGGGGCTCCCTGGGGCCGGGGTTTGAGGGCTGGGCCCTGACGTGCTGTCGGATTGGCCGCCGGCGTTTTGTCCGTTGCCAGGCTGTCCACCGCGGGGACAGACTCACGGGTTGGATCGTGTCGATGTCGGTCCGATGCGCAACGAGGGTTCGATGGCGAAAGTAACGTCTAGCGGCTCCTTCGACGGGCGCTGGGACAACGGCGGCGGGCTATTCGACGCGGCACGCGAAGCGGACGGCTTCATCGATGCGGTGGAGATTGCCGACGGCGGCGGCGCTGCGTCGTTTGCTCGCGATGTTCGCGCCTTGCCAGCTGCCGACCAGCGCCGGGCGTTGCTCGCGGTCCGCAGTCCCGAGGCTCGCGCGATGCTCGAGCAGGGCCTTGCTCCCGGGCTCACGACGGCCGATGCGCGGCTCGCCGGTGAGGCGCGCCGCTTCGCCGTCGAGACGCTCGGACTGACATTCGCCGAGACCGCGCGAGGCGTCGAAGCACCGCAAGTGGCCCGCCTTCCGCTGCGCGCCATTCCGATTTCCTCCGCCGAGTACCGCATCGAGCTGCTCCGTGAACGCTTGAGCGGTCGGCCGCCCATGACCATGGTTGAGCTGGGCCAGTTCCTCGCCCAGCATCCAGGGCAGGCTCCACCGGTTGCGGCAAGCGCCTTGGTGCGAGCGATCGCGATGGAGCCGCAACGCTACGACGGAGCGCGGCTGCTCGTCACCGGCCAGGCCGAAGAGATCTCGCGCCACACGTCCACAGGCGCGGTCTACAGCCCGCATTTCGATGTGGCAACCGGCCAGCTTCGAAATGGCCTGCGGGACACGTCGATTCTCGAGACCTACCATCGCTTCTTTTCGCCGGGAGAACGTGAAGCCCACTTGGTGGTGTACAACCGGGTCGAGGATGCCTCGTATGCGACCATGGGGGGGCGCTCGCTGGGGAGCGCTCACGGTGGTATTTCCGACGGGCGATATTCGGTCCGCGGCGTGGTTCGTGTGCGTCCCGACCGTCCGCCTCTCCTTATCGTCAACTGAGCGCGGCGCGCGCCGGCCAACGGCGCGTCGGAATTGTCAGACTCGCGGCATAACCTCCCTGCGTGGGGTGTATCCATGCTGATCGCCGTTCTCATTGCTAGCGTCGTGACCCTTGCGGTGGTCGTCGCGCTGTTATTGCGCATGGTCGCGGCGCAACATGGCACAGCCGAGCGATTCGCGGTCATCGAGCGGGCGCAAGAGCGGCTCGAACGCGGGCTGCGTGAAGACCTTGCGCGCGGGCGAGACGACGCTTCGCGCACGTCCCAGCAGGTACGCGAAGACGTTCGGGTGTCGCTCACGACTCTTGCCAACGGCCTGCAGTCGCGTTTCGCCGAGGCGTCGCAACACATCGTGCAGCTCACCACGATGGTCGATGAGCGCATGCGCAACATGCAAGAAGACAACGGCAAGCGCCTCGAAGAGATGCGCGCCACCGTCGACGAGAAACTGCAGGGCACCCTCGAGAAGCGCTTGGGCGAGTCATTCAAGCTGGTGAGCGAGCGGCTCGAACAGGTTCACAAGGGCCTTGGCGAAATGCAGAACCTCGCCTCGGGCGTCGGCGACCTGCGCAAGGTGCTAACGAACGTCAAGACGCGCGGGACATGGGGCGAGGTGCAGCTGGGCAATCTCCTCGAGCAGATCCTTACACCCGAGCAATACGCCACCAACGTGGCCACCGTGCCCGGTAGTCGCGAGCGCGTCGAGTTCGCCATCCGCATGCCTGGCCACGACGACATCACCTGGCTCCCCATCGACTCCAAGTTCCCGCAGGAAGACTACCAGCGCTTGGTCGAGGCGTCCGAGCGCGGCGACGCCGCTGGCGTCGAGCAGTCCGCCAAAGCGCTCGAGGTTTGTGCCAAGCGATGCGCGGGGGCCATCCGCGACAAATACGTGATGTCACCGCACACCACCGACTTCGGCCTGATGTTCGTACCCACCGAGGGCCTCTACGCAGAGCTCGTGCGGCGGCCCGGCCTCGCCGACGGCCTGCAGCGCGACTATCGTGTGTTGCTCGTTGGGCCGATGACGCTCGCGGCGTTGCTCAACAGCTTGCAAATGGGCTTCCGGACACTCGCGCTCCAGAAGCGTTCGAGCGAGGTTTGGACCGTCCTCGGGGCCGTGAAATCCGAGTTCGGCCGCTTCAGTGACGTCCTGACCAAGGTCCAGAAGAAGCTCACCGAGGCCTCGAACACCATCGACGACGCGGCGGTCCGCACACGCGCCATGGAGAAGACCCTCAAGAACGTCGACCAGCTACCCTCACGGGAGGCAACGAGCGTGCTGGGCCTCGCCGAACCCCGCGAGCGCGAGCCGAAGGTCGCTTATGTCCACGGGCCGCCCAACCAGCGCGTGAGCCCCCCAGGCGCAACTCAAGTGCAGCTTCGCCTCACGGGAGAATGAGCGGCGCCCGCAGCCACCTGCGACCTCAGGGCCAGGAATTGCGCGGGTTTGCGCAGGCACGATCTCACATCCCTTTGACACTTCGCCGCGCGGGCCGCTAAAAGCGGCGACCCCTGGAGAATCAAAGCCGATGAATCGTGATTTCCTCTTTACGTCCGAGTCCGTCACCGAAGGTCACCCCGACAAGGTCGCCGACCAAATCTCGGACTCGATCCTCGACGCCATCCTCCGTGAGGATCCAAAGGCGCGCGTTGCCTGCGAGACGCTCGTGACCACGGGCATGGCGGTCGTCGCCGGTGAGATTACGACCAGCTGCTACGTTGAAATGCCCGCCATCGTACGCCAGACCATCAAAAGCATCGGCTACACATCGAGCGACATGGGCTTCGACGCCAACACCTGCGCCGTGCTCACGGCCATCGGCAAGCAGTCTCCCGACATCGCCCAAGGCGTCGATACCGGCGCACAAAAGGAGCAGGGCGCCGGCGACCAGGGCATGATGTTTGGCTATGCCTGCAACGAGACCCCAGAGCTCATGCCCGCACCCATCACCTACGCGCACCACTTGACGCGCCGTCTCGCCAAGCTCCGCAAGGACGGGACTCTGCCGTTCCTGCGGCCCGATGGTAAGAGCCAGGTGACGTTCGAGTACGTCGATAACAAGCCGACGCGCGTACAGAACGTCGTCATTTCGACTCAGCACTCGCCCGACGTCGATCAGAAGACCCTGCGCGACGCCGTCATCAGCCAGATCATCGAGCAGGTCATTCCCAAGGAGCTGCGCGCTCCGAACATCGTCTACCACGTGAACCCGACCGGCCGTTTTGTCGTCGGCGGCCCCATGGGCGACGCTGGCGTCACCGGCCGCAAGATCATCGTTGACACCTACGGCGGCATGGGTCGTCACGGCGGCGGTGCATTTAGCGGTAAGGATCCGTCGAAGGTCGACCGCAGCGCCGCGTACTTCGCGCGCTACATCGCCAAGAACGTCGTTGCGGCCGGTCTCGCGGCCCGTTGTGAAGTCCAGCTCGCCTACGCGATTGGCGTCGCGCAGCCAGTATCGATCATGGTTGAGACCTTCGGTACAGGCACGGTGAGCGAACAGCGCATCGAGCAGGCCGTGATGGCAGAGTTCAGCGGCAAGCCCGCCGACATCATCAAGCGGCTCGACCTTCTCAAGCCCATCTACACGAAGACAGCGGCCTATGGGCACTTCGGTCGCAGCGAGCCGGAGTTCGGTTGGGAGCGCACCGACGCGGCCGAGCGCCTCCAGAAGGCTTGCAAGGCCGACGGTGGCAAGGCGCACACGGAGTCGCGTGCCTCGGCCGGCAACTGACCTAGAGCACGTCTCGGCGGTCATTTCGGAGTACGCACCGGCGAAGCTGCCTGTCTCCACGTGGCGGCAGGCGGCGGTGCTCGTTCCGCTACGGCGGATGGGCGAGTCGCGGGAGCTCGAGGTCGTCTTCACGCGAAGGGCCGAGACACTTGCTACCCACAGTGGGCAGGTCTCGTTCCCCGGTGGTAGCGTCGATCCCTTCGACGGCAGCGCCGAGGCAACCGCGCTACGCGAAGCTTACGAGGAGATGGCGTTGCCAGCGACCGCGGTCCATGTGCTCGGCAGCCTCGACCACGTGCTATCGCACACCGGTTATCACATCACTCCCGTCGTCGGCGTCATCGATGCGAAGGCGCCGCTGGTGCCCAACGCCGATGAGGTCGCTCGGGTATTCGCGGTACCACTCGCCGAGCTCGTCGAGCGACCGCGCTGGAAGCTCGAAAGTCATGAGCGCGGCGGCAAGGTCTATGAGCTGCCGCATTTCTACGCCGACGGCGAAGACATCTGGGGGCTCACGGCCTTCATGTTGCTGCGCTTGGTAGAGCTGCTGTAAAGGCCTAACGTGAACGTCCACATCGTCGTCATGGCCGGCGGCTCTGGAACGCGCTTCTGGCCCGTCTCGCGCCACCATCAGCCCAAGCAGCTCCTGCGTTTCGCCAACAAGAAGAGTCTTCTGGCGCAGACCTTCGACCGTGTCCGCGCCCTTGCGACGCCCTCACGCTGGTGGATGGTGGTTGGAGAGAGTCATGCGAAGGCTTGCGCCGCCGCAGTGCCCAAGCTGCCGTCGTCGCATGTGCTCGTCGAACCACAGGCCAAGAACACGGCCGCCGCGATAGCGTACGCGGCGCTTTCTGTTCGCCGCAGCGACCCGCAGGCGGTCATGGTCGTTCTGCCGGCCGATCATTTCGTACGCAACGGTCCCGCTTTGTGTGACGCCCTGAAGAAGGCGGTTCGCCTGGCGCGCGAGGATCGTATCGTCACCTTGGGTATCGAGCCGACCTACCCTGAGACCGGCTACGGTTACATCGAGCGAGGCAAGCCCGATCGCGCCGTTCAGGGCTCGTTTGCGGTGAAGCGCTTCATCGAGAAGCCCACCAAGGAGCGCGCCATCCAGCTCGTCACCAAAGGGGGCTTCGACTGGAACGCGGGCATGTTCGTGATGAAGCCGTCGATCGTCGAAACAGAAATCGAGCGCTCGCTGCCAGATCTCCACGTCGCCATGCGTCGCATCGAGGCTGGCGATGCCAAGCCAAGAGTCGTCAAGCGCGAATACGCGACGTTGCGCTCGGTCTCCATCGACCATGGTGTCATGGAGAAGGCCAAGGACCTCGCCGTGGTTCCAGTCAGCTGCGGCTGGAGCGACATCGGAAGCTGGAACGCGACCGGCTCCGTCATCGAGCCAGACGGCGCCGGAAACGTCACGCGGGGCCAAACCATCCTGGTCGACACCACCAACAGCGTGGTTTACGCCGAGGACGGCGTCGCTGGTGTTGTTGGGGTCGACGGACTGGTGGTCGTGCGAACCAAAGACGCTACTCTGGTGGTCCCCAGCAATCGTGCCCAAGATGTACGGGCCATCGTCGAACAACTGAAGGAGCGGGGATGGGACGCGTATCTTTGAGGCAGCGCAGCGCGATACGACATGGCCTAGCGGCCGCCGTACGAGGGTGGCGCCGCTGGCTGTGGGCTGTGGCCGCGATGGCGGTACTCATGCAATCGCCGGAGCTCTGGGCCGTGCCCGAGAAGGGCAAGGCGCCCGCGAAGTCGAAGCCCAACAAGAAAAAAGAGACACGAGACGGCTCGCTCATCGTCAACAACACTCCCATGCCGCAACCACCTGACCTTCGCGGCACTTATGAGAAGGCGCGGGACGACGAGCTCATCGTCCACTACCAGCGCTTGGCGCGACTCGACTACATCGCCGAGCTCGCGACGGCGCAGAACGACAACCGATTGCTCGAGCGCGTCGAGAACGTTCGTCGCCGCGAGACCCAACGACACCGTGCGACGATGACCGAGTTCGGCGCCCAAGCTCGGGCCCGCGCCATGGTGGGCTTCTGATGCGCTCGTTTGCTATAGTGGTCGCCGTCGCCCTCTCTTCGCTTGCCTGCGCCAAGAAGCAGGACTCGCCGAGCAATAAACCCACCGCCACGGGGCCGGTCTCCGTCAAACAGCCCGAGCTCGAGCGCGACGTGCCCGAGATGGGCTCGACGTACCGCGAGGCCTACGAAGAGGCCAAGCGCGAGATCACCAAGGACAACGTCGAAGACAAGCTCGACGAGCTCGAGCACGATGTGAACAAGGGATTGTGATGAAGATCGCCCAGGAGATTTTTCGCGAGTACGACATCCGCGGCATTTACGGCCGCGACCTCACCGCTGATGTGGCCCGCGCGCTCGGCAAATCCGTCGGGACGCACATCCGGAACGCCGGCAAGAGTCGTGTCGTCGTTGGTCGCGACAACCGTGAACACGGCAAGATTCTAGAGGACGCTTTCGCGGAGGGGCTCGCGGCCACCGGTTGCACCGCACTCCTCATTGGTGTCACGCCGACGCCGGTAAACTACTGGGCAATCAAGCATCTCGAAGCCGATGGCGGCGTGCAAATCACGGGTAGTCACAACCCGCCCGAATACAACGGCTTCAAGCTCACGCTTCTCGGCAAGTCGCTCTACGGTGAACAAATCCAGGAGCTGCGCCGCACAATCGAGACGGACCGATTCGCGCTTGGAAAGGGTGGTTCCCAGCAGTCACCCGTGCTCGAAGCCTACGTCGACGATTGCGTGAAGTTGCTCAAGAAGCCGGCCAAGCGGCTCAAGGTGGTGCTCGACGGCGGCAATGGCGTCGGCGGCATCACCGCCATGCCGGTCTTGCAGAAGCTGGGTTACGATATCGTGCCGCTCTTCATTGAGCCCGACTCGCGCTATCCCAATCACCATCCGGATCCCACCGTCGAGAAGAACCTTGTCGACCTGAAGAGGAAGGTCGCCGAGACCAAGGCCGACGTTGGTATCGCCTTCGATGGTGACGCCGATCGCATTGGGGTCGTCGACTCCAACGGCGACGCCATCTGGGGCGACCGCCTGATGATCCTACTGTCGCGCGCCGTGCTCGCCGAGGCTCCTGGCGCTTCGATCATTGGCGAAGTGAAGTGCTCGAAGACCCTCTACGACGATATTGCCAAGCACGGTGGTAAGCCGATCATGTGGCGAACCGGACACTCTCTCATCAAGGAGAAGATGAAGGAGTCGGGCGCCGAGCTCGCAGGTGAGATGAGCGGGCACATCTTCTTCAAACACCGCTATTACGGATTCGACGACGCCTGCTACACGGCGGGGCGTTTGCTCGAGATCCTGTCGACGGGCGATGGGTCGGTCGGCGAGCGTTTGAAGGACGTACCAGTGATGCACGCGACGCCCGAGTTGCGCATGGATGTCACCGAGGCAACCAAGTTTCCGATCGTCAAGAAGGTCACAGAGGCTTTCAAGGCGCGCAAAGACGGCTCGAAGGTCATCGACATCGACGGCGCTCGCGTCGAGTGGAGCGATGGTTGGGGTCTCGTGCGCGCGAGCAACACGACGCCAATCCTGGTCATGCGCTTCGAGGCGCTGTCGGCCGCGCGCGCGAAGGAGCTTCAGGTCCTTTTCGAGACGGAGATTGCGCGGGTGCGCAAGGAGCTCGGGGCGTGACTTCGGCCGCCAAGGCCATCGCCGTGGATCTCGGGGGCACGAACATTCGCGCCGCCCTGGTTAGCGCGCGTGGTGACGTCGAGCAGTTCACCAAAGTAAAGGTCGACGATCGATCGCCCGAAGGCATCGCCGCCGATGTGGCGCGGTTGATCGCGACCTTGAAGGGCGCGACTCGCGAGCTTGGCATTACCATGACAGTCCCAAGCTCGGTGTGGACCGAGACGGGGCTGGTCGCGAATGCTCCCAATCTCGGTTGGCGTGATGTTCACTTCGGGCCCATCCTCGAGAGGGCCGCTGGCCTCCCGGTTCGCCTCGTCAACGACCTCAACGCGATCACCTACGGTGAAGCGATGGTCGGCGACGGCAAAGGTGAGCGTGACGTCGTCTGCGTGTTCATCGGTACGGGCGTCGGCATGGGTGCCGTGTCGAACGGTGTGTTGATGGAAGGGGCTGATGGTCTCGCGCCGGAGATCGGTCACATCAAATACGAGTCCTCGGTCACAGGCCGGCGCTGCGGGTGTGGTCAACTGGGCTGCATCGAGGCTTACGTCGGAGGTCGGCATCTGCCGGAGCTCTTGCGTGACGTTCACGAGAACGGCACGCCGTCCCAGCTCATCCAGCAGCGCGGAGCTGACTGGGCCAACATCACCTCGAGAGATATCGAGGATGCTGCTGTGGCAGGCGACCGCGCGGCGCGGCTTCTTTGGCACGACATCGCTGAGCGGTGCGCCTGGCTTCTGGGGACCGTCATCATGGCTTGGAACCCGCGGGTCATCGTGCTTGGTGGTGGCGTGTTACAGACCGCGCCGACTCTCGCGAAGAGCGTCGACGACGCCGTCCCGCGCTACGCATGGTCGTCGTTCTTGCAGAAACTTCGCATCGTGCAGACAACCCTCGGGGACAACGCCGGAATCATTGGAGCGGGTCTTTCGGCGCATCACCGTCGCCGCTGAAACCAAGAATGCGTCCGCGGCGTATCCATGGGCGCCCAGGAAGGAGACCAACAAATGTTCGTGACCGTGTTCACAGCCGTCCTCTTGCAGGCGACTGGTGCGTCGGCCGCCCCGTCTGTTCAGGAAGCGTACTTCGCGGCCGGCTGCTTTTGGTGCGCCGAGACCGGCTTCGAAGGGCAACCTGGCGTCAGCCAGGTGATCTCGGGTTTCATCGGCGGCACCAAGGCGAACCCAACCTACAAGGAGGTTTCGAACGGTGCGACCGGCTACACGGAAGCCGTCAAGGTGACCTTCGACCCGAGCGTGACGAGCTACGCGACCATGCTCGAGGTGTTCTGGAACAATGTCGACCCGCTCGACAAGGAAGGGCAGTTCTGTGACCGCGGCAGCCAATACCGGCCCGGAATTTTCTTCATCGACGACGCGCAGAAGAAAGCGGCGGAGGCCTCGAAGGAGGCGGCCGCGTCGCGCCTCAAGGTGAAAGGCCCCATCGTCATCGAGATTACCAAGGCTAACACCTTCTACCCGGCCGAGGACTACCACCAGGACTTCTGGAAGAAAGATCCGGACCGCTATTACGGATATCGCAAGGGCTGTGGGCGGGATGCACGCCTCGAGAAGCTTTGGGGGCAGCCGCCCAAGGTCGCACACTAAACCCCAGCGCTCGCGCGTTACCGGGTCAACCGACTCCCGTGCAAGCGCCGAGTCGTTGGAACCGGGCTCCGCTCCAGTCAACGCTTGCGCGGACGGGCTCCGGGCTCGACGCGCTTGACGTCGTCGACGTGATGCTCGGGTTCCTGATCGGGGTCGGCTTCGGGCGACGTGAAGGGTGGGTCACTGCGTGGCAGGAGCGCGGGGATGACGAAGGCGGCGCGCTCCGCGACGAGCACCGCGGCCTGCTCTGCTGCGCTGCGGTTGTCCTTTCGGGGCGCGGTCTTCGACTCACGCTGGGCGTCCGCCGGGGCGGCCTTCCTGGCGCTGGCCGGGCGCGGCGAGACGAACAGCTCGAACAGGGTCTCCAAGAGCTCTGCGTTGTTGGCCGCGTCGAGACGCAAGAGCTCGGCACGCGTGGCGTCGTCTTCGTCGATGAGGCGCGCGAGCGTTGCGTTCCGGACGTGCGTACCTACTGGTAAGCCACCAAGCGCTGCGATGATGCGGCCCAAGGCTCGCCCGTAGTGTTGCTCGAGCTTCTCCAGGGTCGAGAGTGTCGGTTGCCGCCACAGGGACGGTTCGTCACGCACTGCGGCGATCAGGGTCTCGACATCGGCGAAGGCACGCTCGAGGGCGGTGCTCGCTACAGGCTTGTGGGGCGGCGCGGACGCAACCGCTGACAAGGTCCGCGCAATATTTGCGGCCAAATTCTTCAATCGGGGAATGTCGACGGCCATGTTCAGAGACTCTTGCGAAAGCCGTGCCGTCCGGCAAGCTTGGCTCCGTGGAAAAGCCGAAAGTGGTGGTCGCTGACCTCATGAGCAGCCCCGTTGTCACACTGGAACCCGATGATGACCTGGCCGCCGCGTCCGCGATTGCAGCCTTGAAACACGTGCGCCACTTACCTGTTGTGGCTGATGGAAAGCTCGTGGGCCTCATCAGCCATCGCGACCTCTTGGCGGCCCAGCCGAGCTCCACTTTGCACCTATCGGCGCGCGAGACCGTTGCGCTCGAGCGACGCATCCCAGCGCACAGCATCATGAAGACCGACATTGCGACCGCCGCGCCCGATACAGCGGTACGCGACGCGGCGCGACGCATGCTCGAGGCGCGGGTTGGGTGTCTTCCGGTGCTCGACGGTGAAAAGCTGGTTGGCATCATCACCGAGGCCGACCTGGTGCGCTTTCTCGTGCGGGTCCTCGAGCACGCAACCGCCTGACGTCGCTATCACGGACATCGGTGGCATGCCGCTCCGACATCGAAAACCAGACGCCGTACCACTGGCGCCGTGGCAGAGGTTCATCGTGAGGAAGACGAGAGCGTGGCGACAGTGTTGCTGCTAAGCTCGAACCCATGAAAGCTCTCATCATCGCTGCATGTTTGCTGGTGTCCTCGGTTGCGCAAGCCGATGGCCTGGATGACGCGCGAGCCAGCGCCAAGGCCGCTCCTAAGGACGCCAACGCACAGTTCAACCTTGGGCTTGCGCTGATGCGCTCCATCGAACCCCAGCTGCGTGCCGGCGAGCTCTCATCTGAAGACAAAACCGTGGCCACCGAGGCAGACAAGGCCTACGAGCGCGCCCTCAAGCTCGCGCCTAATCACGGTCGCGCGCACATCATGCTCGGGATGCTGTGCAATTTCACCAAGCAGTACGGCCGCGCCATTCCACACTTGAAGAAGGGGCTGGAGCTGCCGCGTGAGTCGATGGACTGGTGGATCGCCGCGGACACACTCGTCAACGTGTACTTCAATCAGAACAAGCCCGCGCCGGCGCGCGAGATCCTCGAGCAGGTGGTCGAGACGCGACCCGATGAGCTCTCTGCACACTACAAGCTTGGCCTCGTCTATTTCTTCGCGAAGGAGACCGAGAAAGCCAAGCGCGAGTTCTCTCGTGTCCTCGAGCTCGATCCGAGTCACGCCGACGCCCGCGCGCGCCTGACGGCGCTCGGAGGCTAGGTCGCACGTCCAGCCCGCGACTTGCGCACCGCGTAACCCGCGTGCCAGCTTGGTTGCCATGAACGGAACCGAGGCTGGCCGCGCTGGATTGCTCGAGTTCGAGCGTCTTCAACCCGACAACTTCTGGCGCACCGAGATCCACCTGCAGCGCGTCGTGAAGCACCTGGGTGGCGACGCGACGAACGGGTGGCTCGACGGCCTCGACCGTTTCGGCGCCGAGTGCGCTGGGCCCATCGATCGGCTCGTGCGTACGAACAACCTGCCGCAGAACCTTCCAAGGCTCGATCGCTGGTCGCCCTTTGGCGAGCGCATCGAAGAAGTCGAGTTCCATCCGAGCTACCACGAAGCCGGCGCTCTGATTTACGGCTCTGGCGTCATGTCGGTGCTGGGGGAGTGGGGCGCGAACTTGCACTCGATGGCGCTGTTTTACCTGTCGAGCCACAACGGCGAAGCCGGGCACAACTGCCCGCTCGCCTGCACCGCTGGTCTCATCAAGGCGATAAAGGCGGTGGGCTCGCCCGAGCTTCAAGAACGCTATCTCGGACGCTTGCTTTCGAACGACTACGCGGCGCTCGCGCACGGCGCTCAGTTCCTCACCGAGGTACAGGGGGGCTCCGACGTCGGTGCCAATGCCGTGCGCGCGGTACCGGACGCCTCTGGGGTCGCCCCTTACCGCATTCATGGTGAGAAGTGGTTTTGCTCGAACTGCACTGCCGATCTCATCTTGATGACCGCGCGACCGGAGGGGGCCTCCGATGGCACCAAAGGTCTCGGTTTGTTCCTCGTCCCGCGACGCCTCCCCGATGGAACTCTGAACAGCTACACGCTGCGTCGGCTCAAAGAGAAGCTCGGAACGCGGAGCATGGCGAGCGCCGAGGTCGATTTCGAGGGCGCTTACGCATGGAACGTCGGCGACGTTTCGCAAGGCTTCAACACGGTGATGACCTGGGTCATCAATACCTCACGTGTCGTCAACGCCTTCGGGTGCGCAGGAATCGCGCGTCGCGCAAGCATCACCGCCCATACGTATGCGCACGCCCGTACTGCCTTCGGCACCGCCATTGCGAACTACCCGCTGGTGCAAGAGACACTCGCCGACATGCGTAGCGAGACCGACGCTATGGTGTCGGGCTCGTTGTACCTTGCGCACCTCATGGACCGTGCCGAGCTCGGTCAGCTCGACGACGCGGGCGCCGCTTACCTGCGGATGGCGGTCAACGTGAACAAGATGCGCAGCGCCGTGTCCTCACACGAGGTGGCGCTCCAGGGTATCGAGGTGCTGGGTGGCAATGGCGCCATCGAGACCTTTTCTGTGCTGCCTCGCCTGTTGCGAGACAACGTCGTCTTCGAGAACTGGGAGGGCACGCACAACGTCCTCATCACGCAGGTCTGGAAAGACGCTCAGCGCAAGCGCATCCACGAGCCGTTCTTCGCCCACCTTGCCGGACAGGCGCGGGGGGATGCTCGGCTCACCGCGCTCGTCGACGCTACAGCGAAGCGTTTCGCGCGTACGCTCGATGCTCCGGACAGCGAGGCGACGTTACGCATGCGGCCGCTCGCGAGTGAGGCGGCCTGGTTGGTGTGGGCGTGTGCTATGCGCTGTGACGGCACCGAGTCCGCAGTGATCGAGCACTTCCTCGATCGACGGATGGGTCCGAAGGCGGAGCCGGATGCCGGGTATGCTGCGCGGATCAAGGGGTTGGCGACACGGCCGTAAGCGGGACCGCGGATGCCGGTGGCGATGCCCGACGAGCCGATCGCCGACGACCGACGGCCGTTAACCGATGACCGGTGACCGGTGACCGGTGACCGATGACCGACGACCGATAACCGACGACCGATAACCGACGACCGATAACCGCCGACCGATGACCGCCGACCGATAACCGCCGACCGATCGCCGACCGTCCACCTGCGGTCCTCAGCCGAGTAGCTTCTTCACCGCCCCAATGACCGCTTCCGCCGTGAGCCCGAGCTTCTCGTAGATCACCTCGGCCGGGGCCGATGCGCCGTAGCGGTCGACTCCAATGGCGATGCCGCGATCACCGAGCCACGTGCTCCAGCCGAAGGTGACCCCCGCCTCGATGGACACGCGCGCGGTGCATGCCTTGGGGAGCACCTGTTCGCGGTAGCTTACGTCCTGAGCCTTGAAGATCTCCCACGAGGGCATGGAGACGAGCCGTACCGCCACGCCGTCGGCGGCGAGCTTCTCGTAAGCTTTCACGGCGATGACGAGCTCAGACCCCGTCGCCATGATGATCGCGTCGACCTTGCCAGGCTTTGCGTCCGCTAGAACGTACGCACCCTTGGCGGCCCCATGCGCCGGCGCGAATTTGGTTCGGTCGAGGGTCGGCAACTTTTGCCGCGACAGGACGAGACCAACCGGGCCGTTTTTGTGTGTCATGGCGTAGCGCCACGCTTCAGTTGTCTCGTTTGCATCACCGGGACGGATGACCACCATGTTCGGCATGCAGCGTAGGGACATGAGCTGCTCGACTGGTTGGTGGGTCGGGCCGTCTTCGCCAAGTCCCACCGAGTCATGCGTCCACACGTAGGTGACCGACAAGCGCGACAGCGCGGAGAGACGAACCGACGGGCGCATGTAGTCAGAGAACGTGAAGAACGTCGCGCAGTATGGATGCAGACCGCCGTGGTAGGCGATGCCGTTGCAGGCGGCCGCCATTGCATGCTCGCGGACCCCGAAGTGAATGTTGCCGCCGGTCCCGTGAGCGCCGTCGAATGGCTTGACCTCCTCGAGGTGTGTCTTCGTCGACTCCGAGAGGTCGGCGTCGCCACCGAAGATCCACGGGACCGTCTTGGCGATGGCGTTCAGGACCTTGCCACCCGCCTCGCGCGTCGCAAGAGACTCGCCAGCCTTGAAGGTCGGCAGATTCGTATCCCATCCCTTGGGCAGCTCGCCTGCCATCAGGTGCTTCCACTGGGTAGCGAGGTCTGGCCGTGCCTTGGCGAACGCCTCGAAGCGTTTGTTCCACTCGGACTCGAGCTCGTTCCCGCGGGTGAGCGCGCTGCGGAAGTTTTTCAAGGCCTCATCGGGGACAAAGAACTGCTTCTCGGGGTCGAAGCCGAGCGCCTTTTTCGTTTCCTTCACGCCGTCCGGCCCCAACGGCGAGCCATGCACCTTGCTCGTTCCTGCCTTGGGCGAGCCGTAACCGATGGTGGTGTTGACGATGATGAGATGCGGCGCCGACATGTCCTTCTTAGCGGACGCAATGGTGCGGTCGAGGCCCTCGATGTCGTCGTCGCCATTTTTTACGTGCTGCACCTTCCAGCCGTAGGCTTCGTAACGCTTGCCCACGTCTTCGGTGAACGACTGCGAGGCCGGGCCGTCGAGGGTCACCTGATTGGCGTCGTAGAGCACGACGAGCTTGCCGAGTTTCAGATGGCCTGCGAGCGAGCACGCTTCCTGGGCAACGCCCTCCATGACGTCGCCATCGCCGACCAGACAATACGTATGGTGGTCGACGATGGTATGACCGTCCTTGTTGAAGATGGCGGCGAGCGCGCGCTCCGCCATGGCCATGCCGACGGCGTTCGCGATGCCCTGGCCGAGCGGGCCCGTGGTTGCCTCGACGCCGGGTGTCTCGAAGCTCTCGGGGTGCCCGGGGGTGCGGCTGTGCCACTGCCGGAAGGCCTTGATGTCGTCCATGCTCATCGACTCGTAGCCGGTGAGATGCAGGAGCGAATACAGCAGCATGCTGCCGTGACCCGCGGACAGGACGAAACGATCGCGGTCGGCCCATTTAGGATTTTTGGGATTGTGGCGCAGGTGGCGCTGCCACACCACATAGGCCATCGGCGCGGCGCCGAGCGGGAGGCCTGGGTGACCCGAATTCGCTTTTTGCACTCCGTCGATGGACAGCGTCCGAATCGTGTTCACCGATAAGATGTCGAGTGGAGTAGCGGTCATGTCGGGTTCCTTTGCGCGGGTCCGGAAATCGTTGAAAGCACGCGGCGCAGGGTGGAGCAAGGCGTGAGCGAACCATTGCTGAACTTGACGCCGGCCGGTCTCTATTGTTCGCGCGGTGACTTTCACATCGACCCCTGGAAACCCGTGCCGCGGGCGTTCATCACCCATGCCCACGCCGATCACGCGCGTTGGGGCATGGGGAGCTACACCTGCGCCGAGGAGGGTGCCGGACTGCTGCGGCGGCGGGTGGGCGAGGCGGCGAACATTGCCACGGTACGGTCAGGTGATGCGCTGCGTGTTGGTGACGTGACGGTGTCGTTTCATCCGGCCGGCCATGTGCTTGGCTCCTCGCAGGTCCGCGTGAGCGACGGACGCGAGGTCTGGGTCTGCACCGGCGACTACAAGCGAGGCGATGATCCGACCTGTGCACCGTTCGAGGTCGTGCCGTGTGACGTTCTGATCACCGAGGCGACCTTTGCGCTCCCCATTTACAGCTGGGCGCCCGGCGAGGTGACCGCACGGGAGATTCTCGCCTGGTGGGACGAAGGCGTCCGGCGAGGCCACGCCTGTGTCCTCTTTTGCTATGCGCTCGGTAAAGCGCAACGCATCCTCGGAGAGCTGGCGCGGCTGGTCGACCGGCCGGTCTACGTGCACGGCGCGCTGGAGCCGCTCGTCGAGGCGTATCGCGCGGCTGGCGTTGCGCTCTTGCCGACGTTGAAGGTCACCAATGCCGAAAAGGGTCGGCGGTTCGCGGGCGAGCTCGTCCTTGCTCCGCCAGGCGCCTATGGAAGTACGTGGCTGCGCCGCTTCGGCGACTATGAGACCGCGTTCGCCTCTGGATGGATGCGCGTGCGCGGCAATCGCAGGCGTCAGGGCTTCGATCGGGGCTTCTCGCTGTCGGACCACGCCGACTGGAACGGTTTGCTGACCACCATCGCGGAGTGTGGCGCGCAGCGCGTCCTTGCGACACATGGATACAAAGATGTCCTTGCGCGTGCATGTCGAGAGGCTGGGCTTAGCGCCGACGTCCTTAGCACCGAGTTTTCGGAGAACGACGACGAAGGGGAGGCCACTTGAGAGCCTTCGCCGAGCTCTATGAGCGTCTCGACCGCACCACCTCGACGAACGCGAAAGTTGAAGCGATGGTGGAGTACTTTTCCGTGGCCGAGCCGGCAGATGCGGCATGGGTGTTGTTCTTCCTGACTGGCCGGCGGCTCACGCGTCTGATGAGCGTACGGCAGCTCGCCGGGTGGGTTGGCGAGGCGACCGGTCTACCGGGTTGGCTCATCGAGGAGTCTTACGCGCGCGTTGGAGACCTCGCCGAGACGGTATCGCTCCTGCTCGACGACCAGAGTCGCGAGCGGCGAGCGAGCGACCTACCGCTCCACCGCTGGCTCACCGAGCGGATTCTCACGCTCGGTGGCATGACGCGAGAGGCGCAACGAGAGGCTGTCAGCAGCTGGTGGAGTGAGCTGAGCGGTCGCGAGCTCTTCATCTTCAACAAGCTCCTGACGGGAGCGTTGCGCGTAGGTGTTTCGCAGACGCTCGTGACCCGCGCGCTCGCCAAGGTCGCCGATCTGCCGCCAGCCGCAATTGCGCATCGGCTGATGGGTGCTTGGGACCCGACGCCAGATCTCGTGGCGCGTTTGCTGCGCGCCGATGGCAGCGACATCGACGCGTCACGACCGTATCCGTTCTATTTGGCATCGCCCCTCGAGACCGCCGTCGGTGTCCTCGGCGACCCTGCTGAATGGCAGGCCGAGTGGAAGTGGGACGGTATTCGCGCCCAGCTCGTGAAGCGCGGAGGAGTCGTCTATCTGTGGTCTCGGGGTGAAGAGCTGGTGAGCGACAGGTTTCCCGAGGTTGTCTCGCGGGGCCTAGCGTTAGGCGACGGCACGGTACTCGACGGCGAGATTCTCGCTTTTCGTGACGGCCGACCGTTGCCCTTTGCTGTGCTGCAGCAGCGTATTGGTCGCAACAAGCTCACGCCCAGCGTGCTCGCCCACGCACCGGTCGTTTTCATGGTCTACGACGTGCTCGAGCTGAACGGCGCCGATATCCGCGAGCAACCCTTGAGCGACCGCCGCGCGCGCCTCGAGGCAGCCTCGCCCATGTTCCCAGCGTCCGAGTTGATCGGCGCATCGACCTGGTCGGAGCTTGCCATCCGCCGCGAAGAGGCTCGGACGCTCGGCGTCGAAGGCCTCATGCTCAAACGCAAGAGCTCTCCCTACCGGGCTGGCCGTAAGCGAGGCGACTGGTGGAAATGGAAGATCGACCCCTACAGCATCGATGCGGTCCTCACCTACGCGCAACCCGGGAGTGGCAAGCGCTCTGGTCTCTACACCGACTACACCTTCGCTGTTTGGCAAGGAGAAGCACTCACCACTGTCGCTAAAGCGTACAGCGGCCTCACCGATGCCGAGATCGCCGAGCTCGACCGTTGGATTCGCGCCCATACCACCGAGAAGTTCGGGCCGGTGCGGGCCGTCGAGCCGGTCCAAGTATTCGAGCTGCACTTCGAAGCGATTCAACCGTCCGGTCGACACAAGGCGGGTCTCGCGCTGCGCTTTCCGCGGATCGCGCGCTGGCGAACCGACAAGGTGGCAGCCGAGGCCGATACACTAGACCGGCTGCGGGCGTTCCTCGGCGAAGTTCGTTGAAATCAACTCGTGGTCGTGGAATTTTCGTGCGCCATGACCGACACCAATCCGTATGCCACCCCCGCCGCCACACTCGCCCAACCCCAGGAGCAATTGGGGGGAACCTTCGTCCCTAACGGCAAACAGGTCGACGCGGGGCAGGGCATCGAGTGGATCAAGATGGGCTTTCGCCAGCTCTTCGCGGCGCCAGGCCCGTGGTTCCTCGGCATCCTCGCGCTCTATGGCGCGCTGATTCTCGGGGCGGTCATCCCGCTCTTGAACATTCTAATGGTCATCGCGTCGCCGTTCATGAACCCCATCATCTTGGGCGGCTTCTTCGCTGCTGGCGAGGCCCAGGCGCGGACCGGTAAGTTTCCGGTTGGCGTCGTATTCGATGGGTTTCGCAGGCGCACGGCTCAGCTCTTGGCGGTCGGCGGGCTCGTCCTCGTGGCGAGCATCGTCATCCTGGGGATCGGGTTCGTATTGGCCGGCGGGCCGGCGCTGTTTGGCGCCATCACGGCCGGAGGCGGCGAGCCCCCGGCAGACTTCGTCGGCAAGATGGTGCTCGCCTATCTCGTCGTGCTTTTGCTCTTCGTGCCCGTGATGATGGCGGCTTGGTTTGCGCCCCCGCTCGTCATGTTCAACAACCTCGGCGCCGTCGAGGCGATGCAACAGAGCTTCAACGCTTGTTTGAAGAACTTCGTGCCTTTCTTGCTCTACGGCGTTGGTGCCTTCGTCGTGATCGTCGTGGCGATGATCCCACTTGGTTTGGGCCTTCTCGTCGCCGGCCCCGCGTTCATCGCGGCGCTTTATCCCATCTATGCCGACATCTTCCTCGACAAGGCGGGCGCGAAACCGCGCGCTTGATGCCGACCCCGCGCGTCAGAGCGCGGCTTCGATCACTTTGAGGAGCTCGGCGGGATCGACACGGTTGTCAGCGGTGACGAGTAGGGTACCTCCGTTGCGACGGGCGTTGGCGATGCCGCCAACCTCGACCGCGACTTCGCGGACCTGCGCGAGCGCCTGCCTACCCATGTCGTCGCCGGCGACAGCGATCAAGACACTGCAGGTGCGACGGGAGGCCTCGGTGAGCGAGCGCATCGGTTCCCCGTCGGCTGTGCCGTCGATATCGACACGGTAAACAATCTGCGTGCCGAGCGCGTTCGAAAGACGGCCGCTATCCTCGAGGACGCTGCGACGCGCGGCAAGGCGGGTTGGCGGCGGCTCGTTTGTGTGCAGGGCGCCTCCCGCGAGCGCCTCCGCGATGCTCGCGGCGTCGTGTACCGTCACCGCGGCGATGGACCCCAGCGCCACGTACGTCGCATCGCTGCCGGCGTCGTGACGGCCACTGCTGCCCGTCTGCATGACGACGACCGTCGTGCCGCGTCGGTCCCCGAGCGCGACGACACAGCCGGTGAGGTCGCGCCCGCTAGCGAGATGCAGCGTCACGACCGGCAGGCCCTCACTGCTCTTGCCCGCATCCGCTGAAACGGACGCCAGTGCGGCTAAGACCTCGTCGGTAGGGCGAGCCGGCAACGCCCGCAGACGCTTGTGCTCGTCGCGCATGACTTACAGCACGTCCTCGAGCGTCTTGCGCAGGTCGTCTTCTTTCTGAAAGCGTGGCGCGTGCTGACCTCTGATGGTGGTGATGCGACGACGCTCAGCGAGACCCATGCAAGAACCCTCGATGCGTAAAGGCGGGCGAAATGTCCTCGGGAACTCGACCGGGAGTCAATCCGGAGCGGGGCGCGCGCGCATCGAAGCCTGGTTCGCTGCACGCGGTTGGCTGCCCCATGACTTCCAGCGCGCCACCTGGGACGCTTACGCTGCCGGCTCCTCGGGACTCGTCAACGTCGCGACCGGCGCGGGCAAAACCTACGCCGCTTTTCTGGGTCCCTTAGCCGAGCTCATCGACCAACCCGCGAGTGGCATCACCGTCTTGTATGTCAGCCCGTTACGCGCGGTGTCGCGCGACGTCGAGCTTGCCTTCCTGGCACCGGTGACCGAGCTCGGTTTGCCGTTCCTCGTCGAGACGCGCACGGGGGACACGACGCAGGCAACGCGCGCCAAACAACGCAGTCGCCTACCGAGCGTGCTAGTCACGACCCCAGAGTCGCTTTCACTCTTTCTCACACATGCGCTCGCCGCCGAGCGCTTCGCGTCGCTTCGCTGCGTCATTGTCGACGAATGGCACGAGCTCATGGGAACCAAGCGTGGCACGCAAACCGAGCTTGCCCTGGCGCGACTGCGTAAGCTTGCTCCGCATTCGCGGACATGGGCGCTCTCCGCGACCATCGCGAACCTTGACGAAGCCGCGCGCACGGCCTGCGGACTGGGTAGCAAACCCGTGGTGGTGCGCAGCGGCGCCACCCGCGATCTCGAGCTCAACACGTTGCTGCCCGACTCGGTCGACGCGTTTCCTTGGGCTGGACATCTTGGTCTAGCGATGGTCGGGCGGGTCGTCGAGGTGCTCAAGCGTTCGCGCTCGACGCTGGTGTTCACAAACACGCGCTCACAGGCCGAACGCTGGTACGACGCCCTCGCTTCGGCGCTGCCGGACTGGGGCAATGCCCTCGCTGTTCATCACGGCTCACTCGACCGCGACGAGCGCGAGCGCGTCGAACAAGGGTTGAAGAGCGGGGCGGTGCGCGCGGTCGTCTGCACGGCGTCCCTGGACCTCGGTGTCGACTTCGGGCCGGTCCAAGAGGTGGTGCAGCTCGGCTCGGTCAAGAGCGTGGCTCGTCTTCTGCAAAGGGCGGGGCGCTCTGCCCACCGACCAGGAGAGAAGGCGGTGCTGAGCTGCGCACCGACGCACGCCTTCGAGCTGATCGAGATCGCCGCAGCGCGCGATGCGATGGCGCGCGGTGAGATCGAGCGACGCACACCTTTGCACAAACCCCTCGATGTGTTGGTTCAACACCTCGTGACCTGCGCGCTCGGTGGTGGCTTTGCCGCCGACGAGCTACTCGATGAGCTGCGCACGACGGTCGCCTACGCTGACCTCACCCGCGCGGAGCTCGACTGGACAATCGAGCTTGCCGCTGACGGCGGAAAGACCCTGCAGGCGTATCCAGAATACAAGAGGCTCGTCGCTCGTGATGGTCGCTACCTCGCGCGTGACGACAAGGTCGCTCGCATGCACCGCATGAACATCGGGACCATCGCGAGTGACACGTCGTTCGTGATCAAGACGATGACCGGCAAGGCTCTTGGTTCTGTCGAAGAGCAGTTTCTTTCCAAGCTCAAGACGGGTGAGGTCTTTCGCTTCGGCGGAAAAGATCTCGAGGTGTTGAAGCTTCGCGACATGACGGCCTACGTGCGTGCCGCGTCGCGTCCGGCAACCGTGACTCCGCGCTGGCTCGGCGGTCGCCTCCCATGGTCGGCGCAGCTCTCGCAGGCGGTGCGGCGCATGCTCGACGCCGCCAAGCGAGGCGAGAGGCCTTGGACCGAGATGGAGGCGGTTTGGCCGGTGCTCGAAGTGCAAATGCGCCTATCCGCGTTGCCAGCGCTGGACGAGGTACTCATCGAGAGCACGACCACGCGCGACGGCCACCATCTCTTCGTCTTCCCCTTCGAGGGTCGGCTCGTTCACGAGGGGCTCGCGGCGATCGTCGCGTTGCGTCTGTCGCGTCGACACAAGGCAACCTTCGCGATCTCCGTGAACGACTATGGCTTCGAGCTACTCACCCACGACAGCTTTCAGTTCGCGAGCGAGCTCGATGAGACACTGTTCTCTCCCGAGCGCGTCGGCGAGGACGCTCTCGAGAGCGTCAATGTCGGCGAGCTCGCGAGGCGCCAGTTCCGTGACATCGCGCGCGTCGCGGGGCTCATCGTGCAAGGCTATCCCGGGCGTCAGAAGACGGCGGGCCAGCTTCAGGCGAGCGGCGCGCTCATCTACGATGTTTTCGCGCGATACGACCCGGAGAACCTCTTGCTCGCGCAAGCGCGGCGTGAGGTCATGGAGCAGCACTTCGAGGAGTCGCGGCTCGTGGATACCCTGCGCCGGTTGAGCAAAGCCAAGAAGCTCGTTGTGATGCCGCGCAGACCGACGCCGCTCGCCTTGCCGCTCCTCGTCGAACGCGTTGGCGCACGCTTGTCGAGTGAATCTCTCCTCGAGCGTATCGAGCGTCTGAAGAGGCAATGGCAAACGGCGTGAACGTCATCGTTGCCGGGGAGAACCTGGTGCTTACGCCACACCGCGCTCTCTATTGGCCGCGGCGGCGGACACTCGTCGTGGCCGATCTCCACTGGGGGAAGAGCGAGACCTTCGTCGCCTCAGGAGTTCCACTTGCGCTCGGCGCGACGGACGTGGACCTCCAACGGCTGTCTGCCGCCATCACGGACACGATGGCGGAACGGCTGCTGGTGCTCGGCGACCTGGTTCACGCGCGACGCGGACTGACGCCGCGGCTCGTCGCCGTTGTCGCTTCATGGCGGTCGGCCCAGGCGGTGCGCATCGAGCTGGTCACGGGCAATCACGATACGAGCGAGCTGCCGCAAAACTGGCACATCGAGCGTCAGGGTGTCGCGCTTTGCGAGGGGCCGTTCTGCTTCCGGCATACTCCCGAGGTCGACCAGCGTGGATTCGTCTGGGGCGGGCATCTGCACCCGACGGTGCGCCTCGAAGGTGGGGGCGACAAGTTGCGCCTCCCGTGCTTCTATGTCGCCCAGCGTTACGGGGTCCTGCCGGCGTTCAGCACATTCACCAATGGTTTGGTGATGTCGGCCGCGCCAGGGGTTGCTTTGTATGCCGTTGCTGACGGACACGTAGTGCCGTTGTGAGTGCGCTGGTCTTCGACAAGGTGAGCAAGCGGTTCGAGGGCGGACGCTTGGTGCTCGATGCGGTTTCGCTCGAGGTCCCTCGCGGGGCGCGCTATGCCGTCGTCGGGCGCAGTGGCAGCGGTAAGTCGACGCTCTTGCACATCGCGGCCGGCATCGAAGTCGCCACCCAAGGTACCGTCGGCCTCTTCGGGAAGGCTTTGCACGAGCTCGATGACCGTGGGCGCACCCTTCTGCGACGTGACGCGGTGGGCCTCGTCTTCCAGTCGTTTTTCTTGTTGCCGCATCTCTCCGTCGCCGAGAACGTGGGTCTGCCTGCCATGATCGCGGGCACGATGTCGGGCCGCATGCGCGACCGCGTCAGGCACTTGCTGACCCGGGTTGGGCTCGCCGACCGCTCCGCAGACTCGGTGCAGAAGCTTTCGGGGGGTGAGATGCAGCGGGTCGCCATCTGCCGCGCCTTGCTCTTGTCTCCAAAGCTCATCCTTGCCGATGAGCCTACCGGCAATCTCGACGACGTGACCGGACGTGAGGTCATGCGACTCCTGCTCGAGGCGTGCGGCGACGAAGGAGCGACCCTCGTCTACGTGACCCACAGCCAAGAGCTCGCAGCGCTCGCTGACGCGCGCTTCGTTCTCCATAGTGGTGTGCTCGAGAAGGCGCCTTAGGTGGTCCGCTATTTCGCAAAGGCGCTTGCTGCGATGGTCGCCAAGAGCCCTGTTCTCTACGTGCTAACCGTACTTGGCGTCGCGTTGGGGGTTGCAAGCGTCGTCACGATTCAGCTCATCAACGACAACGCGATCGCGGCCTTCGCTGCAAGTGTTCGCGCCGTCACAGGCGACGACGAGCTCACCATCGTGCCGACCTTGGGGGCGCTCGACGACAGCGCCATGCGCGTGGCGCTCGCGGACGCCGCAACCCAAACGGCTCGTCCCATCGTTCGGGTCGATGCCCTCGCGGGCGAAGAGCGCCTCAGCATCGTTGCCACCGACCTCACGCAGCCGACGCGCGGCCCCCTCGAGCTAGGCGCTGAGCGCGCGGGTGACCCACTCGTCACGCCGGGGTGGATAGCGTTGTCGCACGAGCTCGCGGCGCGGCTCGGGGTGACTCCCGGCGGTACCTTCACCGCCGTAAACGGCAGTCGACGGGTCGTGCTCACCGCAGGGGCGCTGGTCGACTTCAAAGCGACTTTGCCGCTTGCTCCATCGTCGATCGCGGTCATGGATATCGCCCAAGCGCAGGCGGTCTTCGGCCTGTCGCCCGGCCTCGACGAGGTCGCGATCGATCTGCTCGACGGCGCCGACGTGCTCGCGGCGGCGGCGCGAATTGGTGAGGTGCTTGGTGAGCGCGCCCGCGTCCTGACGCCAGACGAGCGCGCCGAGGAAGCGGCAGGACTTCTCGCGGCATTTCGCCTGAACCTCACCGCTCTGAGCCTCATCAGTCTCGCGGTGGGAGTCTTCCTCATTCACGGTGCGCTTCAGGCGACGCTTTTGCGACGACGGACCGAGCTCGGCGTGCTCCGCGCCCTCGGCGCGACGCGGCGCCAGGTCGTGGGTCTCGTCATCGGTGAGGTCATGCTCATCGGCTGCCTCGGGACCGCGCTTGGGTTGCCGTTGGGCGTCGTCGCGGCGCGGGCCAACATCGATGTCGTGAGTGGGACGCTCACGAATCTCTATCTGCTCCAGACCGTCGAGGAGCTCCGTGTCCCCGTATGGGTCATCGCCGTCGGCGCGGCGGTCGGTTTGGGTAGTGCTCTACTCGGGGCGACGCTCTCTCTCATCGAGCTACGGCGGGAGGACGCGCGCGCGTTGCTCGTCGTCTCGACCCTGCAGGAGAGCTTGCTGGTGCTCGCGCCTCGGCTCCTCGTTGGGGCAGCGCTACTCGGCAGCGCGACCGCGATCTTTGGGGTCGCGGCGCGTTCATGGGCACCGGCTGGGTTTGTTATCGCGGTGACGATCCTCGCGACGGTGGTGCTCGCGACACCCTGGCTCGTGTTGCGCGTGTCTCGCCTGGTAAGACCGCGCGGCTTCGGTTTTGGCTACAGCATGCGGTCTCTCGGTCAGAAGCTCGCGGCCAACGCGTTTGCCGTGGCTTCGCTCGCGATTGCCGTCAGCATGATGTTCGGCATCACCGCCATGGTCGGAAGCTTTAGGGCGACGCTCGAGTCGTGGATCGGCAGCACCGTGCGTGCCGACATTTACGTATCGACGGAGACGCGCGGCCGGCTCGACGACGATGTCTTGCGGACCATCGCTGCGACACCAGGAACTCGCGCGAGCGACGTCTTGCGCAAGGGCGAAGCGCGGATGGGTGAACGAACCGTCCGTCTTAGTGGAGTCAATGTGTCGCTTCCCGGCGTGCCTTCTCGCTGGCCTCTTCTGCATGCGGAAGGGGGCGTGCTCGAGGCGGTCGCGGGTGGGGGCTTGCTGGTGAGCGAGCCCCTTGCTCGCAAAGCGAACCTAGCGCGTGGCGAGCGAATCCAACTACGGACGCTCACCGGCGAGCATGAGCTCACCATCGCCGGCGTCTTCTATGACTATACGACCGAACAAGGCACCATGGTCGTCGACACCGCGACGTTTGTGCGCCTGGTTGGGCCCGTGGCACCGAGCAGCGTCGCGCTCTATCTGAACCATGGGGTCGACATCGACGCGACGGTGCGCGATCTCCAGAGGCGCCTCGGCGACTCACCGGTGGTCGTGCGTAGCAACCAGCGCCTGCGGGCCACCATCCTCGACATCTTCGACCAGACTTTCGCTATCACGGTCATCTTGCAGGCGATGAGCTTTCTCATCGCGGTCGCTGGCATCGCGCTCACGTTGCTCATCGCTGCGCGCGAGCGTGCCGCCGAGCTGGCTTTGTATCGGGCGCTCGGAGCGACGCGCTGCCAGGTGTTCCGTATCTTCGTCGGCCAAGGTCTGTCGCTCGGCGCTTTTGGCCTCGTTCTCGGAGCGATCGGCGGCGCAGCGCTCGTCATGGTGCTGATTCTGCTCATCAACCGCGCCTATTTCGGTTGGACCATTCGTTTGGCGCTGCCCGGATGGGCTCTCGCCGAGCAAGCCGCCACGATTCTTGCGGCCGCGGTGCTCGCCGCGCTTTATCCCGCCATGCGCGCCTCGCGAACACCGTCACAGGAGCTCGTGCGTGACGATCTCTAGTCTCGTTACGGTCATGGCGCTGGCATGGACGAATGCCAAAGCGGACTACGCATGGCGCTTCCCCGAGGATCACTGGGGGCATCACGGCTACAAGACCGAATGGTGGTACTTCACCGGCCACGCCGGCCGATTCGCCTATCAGTTCACGATGTTCAAGGTCGGATTGTCGCAGACGCAGCTACCTGGCAGCCGGTGGTCGACCGAGACCTTGGTCATGGGCCATGTCGCCCTCACCGATCTTGCGAGTGGTGAGCATCGCTTCGCGGAGGTCCTTCAACGCGTACAGCCGGAGCTCGCCGGATACGGGGTGTATCCCGAGCCCCTCATCATCTGGTGCCGCGGGCCTGCCGGGACTAGCGAGCCCTGGGAGCTCGTTTGGGAAGACGGGGGCTTCACCTTCCGAGCACGCGATAGCAGACAGAAGTTCGCCATGAACTTATCGACGCGTGAGGCCAAGCCCCTTGTCTTCGAAGGGCCGAACGGGCTGTCAAAGAAGGGCCGCGACCAGGCCGCCGCGAGCCTCTACTACAGCCAAACGCGGCTCGCGACGCATGGCTCTATCGAGCTCGATGGCACCCGTTACGACGTGACGGGCGAGAGCTGGATGGACAAGGAGTTCGGTTCGAACCTGCTCGGCGGGGACCAAGTAGGTTGGGATTGGTTCAGCCTGCAGCTCGAGGACGGGCGTGAGCTGATGCTTTACGTGCTGCGACGCGCCGACGGCGGGGTCGACTGGGCGAGCGGCACTCTGGTCGATCGCCACGGCGCGCCGACATATCTCGGCCGCGAGGATTTCTCGATTACTTCGAGCGGAGCCTGGGTCAGCCAGGCGAGCGGAGCACGTTATCCGACGCATTGGAAAGTAAGCCTCCCCGCCCATGGCCTCATACTCGAGGTCGACGCAGAGGCCAGAGCCCAGGAGAACGTCAGCAGAGCCATCCCCGCGCTCTACTATTGGGAGGGAGCCGTGAAGGTGGTTGGGAGCGTCTCGGGACGCGGCTTCGTCGAGCTCACCGGGTATGGCCCACACGCTGGCCAGGTTTTACGCGTCGGCTTGTAGGCGCGCGGTGCCGTGTCTTGAAGCCTGCCACGCGATCGGGCATGGCCATGCGTATGGCACGACGCGCTCATAATTTTTCTGCTGGTCCAGCTGCTATCCCACTCGAGGTTTTGGAGAAGGTCCAAGCCGAGCTCCTCGACTACAAGGGGACAGGGATGTCGGTGATGGAGATGAGCCATCGCGACAAGCCCTACGAGGCCGTCCACAACGAAGCCATCGCCAACCTTAAGACGCTCCTTCAGCTCGGCGACGACCACGCGGTACTCTTCATGGGGGGCGGTGCGCGCACGCAGTTCGCCTTGGTGCCCATGAACATCTTACCCCGCCAGGGGTTCGCCGAATACGCCATCACCGGCGTCTGGGCCGAGGGCGCCATCAAAGAAGGCAAGAAGCTCGGTGACGTACGCGAGACCTTCTCTTCGGCCGCGAGCAAGCACAATCACGTGCCCAAGCAGGGGACGCTGGTCGTCGACCCAAAGGCGGCCTACTTCCACTACACCTCGAACAACACGATTTACGGGACGCAGTATCACTATGTCCCCGATAGCGGACAGGTGCCGCTGGTATGCGACATGTCGAGCGATATCCTGTCGACTCCTCTCGACGCCTCCAAGTTCGGACTCATCTACGCTGGGGCACAGAAGAACATCGGCCCTTCCGGGGTGACCGTCGTCATCGTGCGTAAGGACCTGCTGGCGCGCTCCGACAAGGCTCTCCCCGAGATGTTCAACTACGCGCTCATGGCCGAGCACAACTCCCTGTTCAATACGCCGCCATCGTTCGCCATCTACATGTGCGCCTTGACCACCAAATATCTCATCGACAAGGGCGGGCTCGCCGCCATGGCCAAGGTGAATGAAGCCAAGGCCAAGAAAATCTACGATGCCATCGACGGGTCGGGCGGCTTCTATCGCGGACATGCCGTCGCCGATAGCCGTTCGTTCATGAACGTGACGTTTCGCTTGCCCAGCGAAGAGCTCGAGAACAGGTTCGTCAAGGAGTCGGCGGCGGCGGGTCTTGTCGGCCTAAAGGGTCATCGTAGTGTCGGTGGCCTACGCGCCTCCATTTACAACGCGGTTCCCGTGACCGCCGTCGACGCGCTCGTCGCCTTCATGCGCGACTTCCAGAAGGCCGCCGGCTAAGGGGTCGGCTCGGCGGTCTCTTTGCCCCGCCGCTCAGAGCACTGGGGTTAGTTCGCCTTGATTCCGTTCCACGCCTGGTCGAGACGCGCGCGCTCTGCCTCGGGGAGCGCCTCGCGCACGCCCTTCACGTACAGGCCGATGCGTTTGGCCATCCATTCCGCGAACGCTTTTTGTCCATCCGTCTCCGGGAGTGGTTTGACGCTCGTGTCGCACTGGCTGACGAGCAGCATGCGGTCTTGCGGGGCGACGCTACCGAGTGCTTTCAAGACCTCCCTGCAGTCCCTGGCGCAAGCCTCGCTTTCGACGCACAAGCTCCCGAGAAGCACGACACGAACGTCCGCAGGCGCCGCTGCGATGCTCTCGATGCCTTGAAGTGTCTCCTTGGCTTCCTTCTCGGAGACGCCACATCCGACGAACGCGCCGAGCAGCAGGACGACGATAGTCTTTTTCATTGGCGGGCCTTAGCGCATCGAGACGCCACCGGACAATCATCGCGAGGTCGTCGGATCGCGGTCACTGCGGAATCGCTAACCCATCTGTAGGTTGCCACAGAGACGGTTCGCCGGGACGGCCTTGTCGAGGAGCTTCGGCGGCGGCAGATTCAGGCCCCGCATGATCGCAGAAAACTCGGTCATCGATTTGCCTGCGACGCGTGGATTGTAGCGGCGCTCCTCGCCGATTGTCGTCACCGTCAGTCCCTTGTAGTCGTGCGCAGGGTACACCTGCGTGGTGTCCGGTAAAGCGAATAGAACCTCCGTGATCGAGCGATACAGTGTCTCGGGGTCGCCGTTCTGGAAATCGGTGCGTCCGCAGCCGCGGACGAGCAGGGCGTCGCCCGTGAAAACGCGGTCATCCAGCGCGTAAGACAAGCTGTCGTCTGTATGACCCGGCGTCGCGAGCGCTCGTATGGCGATTGCTCCAACGCGAAGTGTGTCTCCGTGCTTGATCTTCACGTCGGCGCAGAGTGCGCCGCGCTCCGATGAGACCGTCGTGCAGCTCGTCTTGCTCTTCAAGACAGCGGCGGCCGTGACGTGGTCGGCATGAACGTGTGTGTCGAGCACGTGTGAAAGCGTGAGCCCGAGGTCGTGGATCTGGGTCAGATCTCGATCCGCGAGCTCGAGCACCGGATCGATGAGCACGGCCCTACCGGTCGCTTCGTCTCCAAGCAGATAGGTGTAGGTCGAGCTCGTGTTGTCGAAGAGCTGGCGGAATATCACGCGCCCTCCCAGGTTAATCTTGACATATTAGTACAGTTTCCGTAGGGAGCCGCGCGCATGCATCTGTCTGCCCAAGAAGAGTACGGATTACGCTGCCTTGTCCAGGTGGCACGGCGCTGCGGCGAAGGTCCGGTCGGCATCGCCGAGGTGGCCGATGCCGAGGGTCTGTCCCCCGACTACACCGCGAAGCTCCTCCGCGTCCTGCGCCAGGGTGAGCTGCTCACCAGCACGCGCGGCGCCGCCGGGGGCTACGTGCTTGCTCGGCCCGCCACTGCCATCAGCGTCTGGCAGGCGCTCGAGATCCTCGGGGGACCGCTGTTTTCCGAGAGCCTCTGTAACTCGCATGCCGGCCTGAAGGCCGACTGTGTCCACATGGGTGACTGCTCCATGCGCAGTATGTGGACCTGGCTCGGTGATGCCGTACGCGCCGCGCTATCGGCAATCAGCCTCTCCGATCTTTTGACCTCCGAAGGCGTGATGAGCCAGCGCCTCCAGCTCGTCCCCCTTCCAACCGCGCGGGTGCAATCATGAGCAGTATCACCCCTCCAAACGCTCTGGCCGAGGCCGACGTTCAGTTGGATGGTGACTACAAGTACGGCTTCGTCACCAACATCGCGTCCGACGTCGTCCCGCCCGGCCTCTCCGAGGACGTCATTCGTCATATCAGCGGCAAGAAGGGCGAGCCCGAGTTCATGCTCGCCTGGCGCCTCAAAGCCTTCCAGCGCTGGAAGGAGATGCGCGAGCCCCGCTGGGCACACGTGACGTATCCCCCCATCGACTACCAAGGCATCAGCTACTACGCGGCGCCCAAGCAAAAAGAAAAGCTCGCGAGCCTCGACGAGGTCGATCCGGAGCTGCTCGCGACCTTCGAGAAGCTTGGTATTCCTCTTTCGGAGCAGAAGCTCCTCGCCAATGTCGCGGTCGATGCGGTCTTCGATAGCGTATCAGTGGCCACGACCTTCAAAGCGAAGCTCGCGGAGGTCGGGATCATCTTCTGCTCGTTCAGCGACGCAGTGAAGAACCACCCCGACCTCGTCCGCAAGTATCTGGGCTCGGTTGTTCCTTACTCAGATAACTTCTTCAGCGCGCTAAACAGCGCCGTCTTCAGCGACGGATCGTTCGTCTACATTCCCAAGGGCGTCCGTTGCCCGATGGAGCTCTCGACGTACTTCCGCATCAACGAACGCAACACCGGCCAGTTCGAGCGAACACTCATCGTCGCCGACGAAGGGTCGTACGTCAGCTACCTCGAGGGCTGCACTGCCCCGATGCGTGACGAAAATCAGCTCCATGCGGCGGTGGTCGAGCTCGTGGCGCTGCCCGGTGCCATCATCAAGTACTCGACTGTCCAGAACTGGTACCCCGGCGACAAAGAGGGCCGCGGCGGCATCTACAACTTCGTGACCAAGCGCGGGAAGTGCTTCGAGCGCGCGAAGATCTCGTGGACGCAGGTCGAAACCGGAAGTGCCATCACGTGGAAGTATCCGAGCGTGATCTTGCAGGGGGACGACTCGGTCGGCGAGTTTTACTCGGTCGCCGTTACGAACAACATGCAACAGGCCGACACCGGCACGAAGATGTTGCATCTCGGCAAAAACACGAAGAGCACGATTGTTTCGAAGGGCATCAGCGCGGGCAAGAGCAGCAACGCCTATCGTGGCCAAGTCCTCATCAATCAGCGCGCTACCGGAGCTCGCAACCACTCGCAGTGTGACTCTCTGCTCATCGGCGACAAGTGTGGGGCGCACACATTCCCGTATATCGACGTGAAGAACGCGGCCAGCACGGTCGAGCACGAAGCTTCGACGTCGAAGATCGGCGAGGACCAGCTCTTCTATCTCCGCCAACGCGGACTATCGGAAGAGGATGCGGTCTCGATGATCGTCAATGGTTTCTGCAAGGACGTATTCCGCGAGCTCCCCATGGAGTTCGCGGTCGAGGCGCAGAAGCTCCTCGCGGTGAGTCTCGAAGGGAGTGTCGGTTAGTCATGCTGGTCATCAAGGATTTGCACGCTCGCGTAGACGGTAAAGAGATCCTCCGGGGCGTGAACCTCACCGTGAAGCCGGGCGAAGTTCACGCCATCATGGGGCCCAATGCCGCAGGAAAGAGCACACTCGCCAAGGTCCTCGCGGGCCGCGAAGAGTACGAAGTCACGCAGGGCAGCGTCACCCTCGACGGCAAGTCGTTGCTCGAGCTTGCGCCGGAAGAACGGGCTCGCGAGGGCGTGTTCATGTCCTTCCAGTACCCGGTCGAGATCCCCGGCGTGACGAACGCGTACTTCATGCGCTCGGCCGTCAACGCCCATAGGAAGCACCGCGGTGAGCCCGAGCTCGATGCAGGTGCTTTCCTCAAGCTCGCTCGCGAGAACATGAAGCTCGTCGCCATGGACGAGAAGATGCTCAACCGGGCCGTCAACGAGGGCTTCTCTGGTGGTGAGCGCAAGCGCAACGAGATCTTCCAGATGGCTATGTTGGCCCCGAAGCTCGCGGTCCTCGACGAGACCGACAGCGGCCTCGATATCGACGCTCTGCGGATCGTTGCGAGCGGGGTGAATGCGCTGCGCTCGCCAGATCGCGCCCTCATCGTCATCACGCACTATCAGCGCTTACTCGACTACCTGGTCCCCGACATCACGCATGTCCTCTTGGGGGGGCGGATCGTAAAGACCGCTGGAAAAGAGCTGGCACTCGAGCTCGAAAAGCGTGGCTACGAGTGGCTACAGCAGGGAGCGCAGGCGTGAACGCAGTCGCGCACTACACGTCCGCGTTCGCGGGCAGTGAAAACGGCCTTCCGGGTAGCGCGGTGCCGTGGCTCGTCGACAAGCGTCGCGCGGCGATGGCGGCTCTTGCGTCCACTGGCTTTCCCACCACGCGTGACGAGGCGTGGCGCTACACCGATGTAGCCCAACTGCTCACGGTACCGTTTTCGCCGGCAACGAGTCTCGCGACCGCGCGGGCGGCGAGCTTGGCCGAGAGTGGCGGGCTCACCGATGCCTACCGATTGGTTTTCGTCGACGGCGTGTATATTGCCGAAGCCTCGCGCCTCGCTGGCCTGCCTGATGGCGTGGTCGTAACGAATCTCGCGTCGGCCCTCGGCTCGCATAGCGATCGCGTGCGGATGGCATTCGGCAAGCTCGTCGACGCTTCGCGGCACGGGTTTGCGGCGCTCAACACCGCGATGGCGAGCGACGGTGCATTCATCGCGGTGCCACGCGGTGTGCGGGTCGAAAAACCCATCGAGATCCTGTCGATCGCGAGCAACCAAGTGCAGCCGGTCTCGACGAACCTGCGCAATCTCGTCCGCGTCGAAGCGAACGCGGAGGCGACCGTCGTCGAGCACTATCTGGGGGACGGCAACGCGGTGTCGTTGACCAACAGCGTGACCGAGGCGAGCCTTGCCGAGTCCGCTTGTCTCGCACACGTCAAGATTCAGCGCGAAGGACAGAGCGCCTTCCATGTCGCGACTATCGCTTGTGAGCAGGCGCGCAACTCGCGCTTCTACTCTTGCTCCGCGGCAGCTGGCGGCGCTTTGGCACGGACAGAGATCTCTTCGGCGCTGCTCGGAGAAGGCGCCGACGCGCAGCTCTTTGGTGCCTATGTGGCGCGCGGTCGCCAGCTCGTCGATCACACCACGTTTCTCGATCACGCAGTGCCGCAATGCACGAGCAACGAGCTGTACAAGGGTGTCCTCGGTGACATGTCGCGGGGTGTCTTCAACGGCAAGGTGCTTGTTCGCAAGGATGCTCAGAAGACCGCCGCCTTCCAGAGCAACCGCAATGTTTTGCTTTCGGATAGCGCCGTCGTCGACACGCGCCCGCAACTCGAGATCTATGCCGACGACGTGAAGTGTAGCCACGGTGCGACCATTGGACGGCTCGACGACGAGGCGCTCTTCTATCTACGCGCCCGTGGCATCGAGCGCGCCGCGGCCCAGCGAATCCTCACGCAGGCTTTCGCCGGAGAGGTTGTTCACAGCATTGCGCATCCGGCCATTCGCGCCCTTGTTGCGGGCGTGGTCGACGATGCCTTGAACCGTGCTCTCGCAGGAGGCGTGTCATGAGCGATGATCTTCTTTCGCAGATGACACCGGTGATCATGGAGGAGCCGCGCGCCGTTGGCCACGATGCCGAGCCGCGCCGCGAGGGTGAGCCTCGCCGCAACGCGTTTGGCGTACCGGTCGCCGACGATGAGGCAATGCGCGGGGGGCCGGTCGGCATGGTCACCGACAGCGTCCACGCACCAGGAGAGCCAGCTGCCAAACACGAGGTCGTGTTGGTCGGTGGCACGCAGGAGATGCGCGCTGGCATCGTCGAGGCGTTGAAGACCATCTACGACCCCGAAATCCCCGTGAACATCTACGAGCTCGGCTTGGTTTACAACATCGTCATCGACGATGCCGGAAGCGCGCTCATTCGCATGACGCTGACATCGCCTGCCTGTCCCGTGGCCGGAACACTGCCACCCGAGGTCGAGCAGAAAGTCGCGAGCGTTGCTGGCGTGACCTCTGCCAAAGCCGAGGTGGTTTGGGAGCCTCCGTGGACGCCGGACAAGATGAGTGACGAGGCGAAGCTGCAGCTAAACCTGCCGTATTGACGCGTACGAGCTTGACGATGAGTGCATCGACGGAGCTCCACCGGACGGCGCCTCATCGTGTCTCGCTAAACCACACTCGCATCGCGGGCGGGAGTGCTAACGAAAGAAGAAGGTGTGCAGGATGTCGGTGAGCAGGTCACCGACGCTCAGCAGTGAATCCGCCCGCGGCTCGAGCGATGCGCTGCTGAACCCCCCTGTCACTCTCTCGGTGCGTTGCGTAGGCGCCGGGTCTTTCGCTTCGACACCACCTGCTCGCAGCCAGCCCAGCAGCTCTTCGAGCTCGTGAAGGTCGAACCACATGCCGTGGCGAGCGCAGATGTCGATGATGACGCCGCTCTTGCGACCATAGTTCTTGCGCTGCATGACCGTTTCGCACTCGATGCAGCGGCGATACGCAGGGCCTTGCTGCGGCCGCACGCCGCTAGGGACCTTCGATTTGGCCGCCCCCGTGAGTCGAGCCTGCTCGCGCGCCCGAGCCGCTAGCGCGCCGAACGCATGTCGATCGAGCCAAACGCCGCCGCAGCGCATGCACTCGAGCAAGGCCACGTCTTGCAGTCCACGATGGTGCAAGGCGGGATGGTCGTCACAGACCGGGCAGCTCTTGGTGCCCGGGTGCGCCGCTTGCTCTCCTGTCACCAACGTATCGCCGCAGGCGCGACAGTAGATGTCGGTGCTGCTTGCACGAGCACCGCACCCCGAGCACAGCCCCGTGAGTTGTTTGTCGCGCAACGTGAACGAAGCGCCGCAAAAGCCGCATGCGTCAGCTTTCGTGGGACGCGAGCCACCACAGGACGAGCAGCGAATGACGGGGCTGTCATGGGCTGTGATGTCGCGCACCACGACGTTGGCACCGCAGTGACACGAAAAGGAGGCTCCGGTGTTGTAGGGGCTGGTGTCGAAGACGCGAGCGCAGGTCTCACAACGGGTCAGGCGCGAAGCGGTGGTCGGCACGGATGTCATTTTACGCGGCGTTTCCAAAGGGTGCACGCGTGATGTAGGTCACGTGGGTGAATGTCGGGTGCAGCCAGGACGTCGTGACGGAGGAGTGTTTCCGATGAAGGCAGCAGTGGCGATCGCGGTTTTGGCCCTTAGCATGAGCGTTACGGCGAGCGCGGGCGAAGCGCAGTTGATGAACGATGTCGACGCCGAAGCGGTCCGCGCCGAGAGCTCGAGCGAGGCCCCCGCGACGGAGCAGCAGCAGCTCTCCAATGACATGAAGGAGGCGCACGAGGCGGTGGTCGAGAAGACGGAAGTCAAATCGGTGCCTGCGCCGGCCGTCGAGGCAGCGACCGAGACACGCGAGCGGACCAACCCCATCGCGCGTGAAGGCTTCACCTTCGAGCTGGGCGCGGGCATCCACTACACGAGCGAGTACCTCGAGGACGACCGGCGGGTCGCGGGGGCCTTCGGTGGTAGCATCGGTTATTTCCTCAACGAACGGACTGCGCTCTTGTTGCGGGTCGTTGCCTCCTCGGTGAACGACAACGACGACGAGAGCCTCTTTGCTGACGGCGAGGACCGCGACGCAATACGTTATCGCGGACGGACCGCATATTTCGTCGGCCCGCAGATTCAGTTTTTCCCGATTGACCGGTTCATGTTGGCCGCTGGTGTCGGTCTCGGCGGCACTCTCGACACGGTGCGGTTATCCGTCGAGGATACCGACGAAGGCGATTTTCACGACACCGATGGGCAAGTGGGAGTCGGAGCGTCGTTGCGTGCAGGCGTGACCGTCTACCAGCGCAAGGATATTGCAGCCCTCCGCATCGGCGTCGAAGCCCTGCCGATGTACGTCGGTGATGCGTGGCGGATCTCGACGGGTCTGGTGGGCGAGCTGCAAATCTTCTAGATCGGCCCTCCGTGGCCAGGTCGCAGACTCTCACCATCATGTTTACGGACATTGCGGGCTTCACGGCCCGCACGTCTCAGCAATCGCGGGCCGAAAACGCCGCGATGCTCAAGGCCCACGACGACCTGTTGCTGCCGATCGTTGCTCATTTCGGCGGTCGTCGAATCAAGTCCATCGGCGACGCTCTCCTGGTGGTGTTCACCTCGCCCACCGATGCCGTGCGCTGCGGCATGGCCGTGCAAGACGCTTTGCATGAACACAACCAGGCGCGTCCGCCCGAGAGCGCGATGCATGTGCGCGTCGCATTGAACCAGGGGGAGGTGCGGTTCGAGAAGGGCGATGTCTTCGGTGAGCCTGTGAACATCGCCGCCCGCATCGAGGCGCTGACGCCGGCGGGTGAGGTCTACTTCAGCGAGTCTGTGTATCTCGCGATGACCAAGGCCGAGGTCCCGAACGAACGCGTCGGTACCCATGAGCTTAAGGGTATCCCCGAGCCCGTGACGGTCTATCGCGTGGTTCCTTTCAAGGCCGACGACCAGAAGCTGCCATTCGGCGGCTTGCACCGCGCCGTTACTCCGCGGGGCCATGCAATCATCCAGGCCACGGCCCAGGCGCGTGCCGTGGTCGAGAGGCTTCCGCGCCGTCAGGTTGCATCCGTCGTTGCGACGATCGCGGCGGTGGGTTTGCTCTTTGTGGTGGCGCGGGGCTCCTGCGGCTCGATCCGCGACGACGCCGAGCAGTTGCTCGCGGCGGGTCGCGTTGCCGAGGCCGAAGCCAAGGCGCAACAGCGGCTCGTTGACGACCCCACCGACGCTGAAGGGCTGCTCGTTTCGGGGCATGTCGCCTTCGCGCGTGGGAGCCGTCAGACTGGCATCAAGGCCTACGAACGGGCCCTTGCTGCCGATGGCTCTCTGCGCGACAACCCGCGCCTCGTCAAAAACCTGGTCGATGCGCTCGCGTCGGTAGGTAAACCCGCGCAAGACGTTCTCGTTGCCTACCCAAGCGGCGCGTCGGCCGACGCCCTGGGCGAGCGTAGTCGCCAGGCCGGCTACTGGGGGCGTCGTCGCGCCAATGAGGTTCTCGAGCAGACGGGCGAGACCGACCGCATCGACGAAGAGCAAACCGCTCTAGCGGACCTCAGAGAAGCACCTGACTGCAGTCAACGGCTCGCCGCCGTAAAGAAGGTGCGCGAGCACGCGACCAAAGAAGCGTTGCCGCAGCTTCGGGAGCTCGCAAGCGACGGCTTCATCAACTCGTTCAAGAACGGCTGCCTTCAGAAGGAAGCAGTCGAAACCATCAAGGCTCTGGAGTAGCGCTCGCGCCACCGCGGAAGGCGGCGCGAGCTCTCGACCCTCACAGCTCGATGGCCTGAGCCACGGCGTGCATCGTTGCCGCGATGCGCACGGCGTCGTTGACGTTCTCTTCGGTGAGACCGCCCTTGATGACCACCTCTTCGTGGCTCCGCACGCAGGCTTCACAACCGTTGATGGCGCTCACCGCAAGGCAAGCGAGCTCGAAGTCGATCTTGTTCGACAGAGGCCTGGCGATGCGGTTCATGCGCAGACCAGCGCGCAGCGTCTTGTAGACCTCTTTCGTCTCCATGAAGTGACGGAAGCGGTAGTAGACGTTGTTCATGGCCATGAGCGCCGCAGCCGCTTTCGCATCCTCGATGATCTCGGAGGACACTTTGGCGGATGCATCGGCAAGCACCGCGTCGCGTAAGCGCTCGTTGCGCGCCGCGAGCGCACTCGCTATCGCGACCATCCAGCGCTGCGCATCGTTGAGCGACGAGTTGTCGAGCACCGATTGCAGGTTGAGCCGGATGTCCGCTGCGGCGTCAGGTAGCGCGTCGCGGAGTGCTTCGATCCCGCTCATGGGTTGAGGGTCGCTTGACCCTTCTCCCAGTTGCATGGGCAGAGCTCGTCGGTCTGCAAGCCGTCGAGGGTGCGCAGCACTTCCTTGACGTTACGGCCCACGGAGAGGTCGTTGACGCTGACCCAACGGATGGTCCCCTCGGGGTCGACGATGAACGTGGCGCGCAGAGCGACACCCTCGCTCTTGTGCAGGATGCCGAGGTCCTGAGCGAGCTCGCGCTTGATGTCGGCGAGCATCGGGAAGGGGAGGTCTTTGAGGTCCTTGTGATTGTTGCGCCACGCCAAATGGACGAACTCGCTGTCGGTCGAGGCGCCGAGCACCTGAGCTTCCCGCGCCTTGAAATCCTTGTTCATGCGGCCGAACTCCGCGATCTCGGTGGGGCAGATGAAGGTGAAGTCTTTGGGCCAGTAGAAGAGGACGAGCCATTTGCCTTCGTGGCTCTTCTCGGTCATCTCCACGAACTCCTTGCCCTTCTCGAGGCTAACGGTCGCGAGCATTTTGAACTTCGGCAGCTTGTCACCAACGGTCAACATCGTGCGTCTCTCCGGGCTCGCCGAAACAGCGAGCGGTATAAAGGTGCGGCACATACTGCTTACACCAAGGGGCCGGTGCAAGAGGGCAGAGCCTAAAAACGCCACCGATTTTTCGGTGCAATAATACCATCATATCGGTGCACCTCTTGATTTCTTGTTCTGAACGGCTTTAATTGGGTGTGATGTCGAGTCTGCACGCTGCGCCTGAGCCAACGACGACGTCCGAGCGGGGCGAAGGAGATCTCGACGACCTCCTGCGGCGGGGCCTGGATTGGATCGAGAGGGTTGCCCCTTACGACCTGGCGGCAATCCTCGTCCTCGAGGGCCACCACCTGGTGGTGCGCTGCGCCCGCGGCCGCCTCGCCAGCGAAGCGGTGCGCGGCCATCGGCTCGACCTCGCAGCGTTCCCGACCATTCGCGAAGCGCTCGAAACCCGACGTGCGCGGGGCTTCTCGGAAGATGACCACGCGCACGGGGACGGCGATCCCTTCGACGGCGTGCTCGACCTTGCGCCTGGCCACTCCTGTATGGTCGTGCCGCTTTGCGCCGGCAACGTGAGCTACGGGGTCATGACCCTCGATCGCGAACGCTGTGAGGCCTACGCGCCTGCGGTCGTGAACCTCGTCGAGGTCTATGGGCAGGTGCTCGCGCTCGCGATCGTCAATGCGCAGCGCGGTGTGAGCCTCGCGCGGCTGCATGAGCGTGACCGCGAACAGGTCCGCTTGCTCGAACGCGAACTGGTTGGCACGGCGCTGCTCGACTACGACGACAGCAACGATTCACCCATGCGACGGTTGGTCACCCGCGCCCGTCAGGTTGCTATGGCGGACGCACCCGTGCTCATTTGCGGCGAAGATGGCGCCGGCAAAGGCAGGCTCGCGCGCGCGGTGCACGGATGGAGCAAGAGGGCACAAGAACCCTTCGTCGCGGTCGATTGCACGAGTGAGGGCGATTGTGAGCGGGACCTCTTTGGTAGCCTCGAGACGCGTGGACGGGTGGACCTCGCGCGCGGCGGCACGCTCTATCTCTCGAGCATCCATGCGCTGCCTCTCGCGCTTCAGCGTCGCCTGGTGCGCGCCCTCGACGCGGCTCCCGACGTCCGTCTCATCGCGGCGAGCTCGCTCGCTGCCTTCCAGCTGGAAGCCGAAGTTGGGGTCGACCACTTCGATGCCGAGCTCTTCGAACGTCTCGTCGCCTTCACGCTGAACGTGCCGGCTCTTCGTGAGCGCGGGCGCGACCTCGCGCAGCTGTGCGCGGCGCTGCTCTCCGATATCGAGCGGCGCACTGGTCGGCAGGGTCTACGGATTAGCGACGAAGGCTTGAAGAAGCTTTGCCGCTACGGTTGGCCCGGAAACGTGCGCGAGCTGGCAACCGTACTCGAGCGTGCGGCCATCGTTACCAAGGATCCGGTCATCGATGCCGACATCCTCGACGTGCGCGCGTCCACTTCTGCGGACCACGCGAACGTGCCCACTCTCGCCAGCGTGCAGCGCCAACACATCGCCCAGGTGTTGAAGCTTACGGACGGGCGGATCTATGGCTCACGAGGCGCGGCAGCCCTGCTTGGCCTCAAGCCATCGACTCTCCAGAGCAAGATGAAGAAACTCGGACTAACGCGAGAAGCAGACGCGAGGAAAAAATGAACGGCGAAGACGTTACCCCCGGGCGTGTCGACGACGAAGGAACACCCCGTATTCGCATTCTCGTGGCGGATGACCACGCCATCCTGCGCAGCGGGCTGCGCATGTTGATCAACACGCAGAACGACATGGAGGTCGTCGGAGAAGCCGTCGATGGTGAAGACGCTATCCGCAGGGTCGGCGAGCTCGACCCCGACATCGTGCTTCTCGATCTGTCGATGCCTGGAATGGGCGGCATCCGCGCCTTGGAGGTGATTCGCGAGCGCTACCCGCGGACACGCGTGTTGGTACTCACCATGCACGACGAATACGCTTATGTGCGCTCCGTTCTCGCGGCGGGCGGCGCGGGTTTCGTGGTCAAGCGTGCGGCGGACTCCGAGCTTCTCTCTGCGATTCGTACGGTGAGCCAAGGCCGATCCTACATCGATGTCTCGCTCGCGAGCACAGGCAGCCTCGAAGAGATCGTGAACCCCAAGGCAGGCGACCGCGACGGCGGATGGCGTGACGTACGCTTGTCGCAGCGCGAACGCGAAGTGCTAACCAGCGTCGCGCACGGTTACACCAACCAGCAAATCGCCGACAGCCTGGGGCTGTCCGTGAAGACCGTCGAGACCTATCGGGCCCGCGTCGCCGAGAAGGTCGGCTTGAAGAACCGCGCCGATCTAGTGCGCTACGCTCTCGATGCAGGCCTGCTCGCCCCTGAGCGCAGCGGTCGAGTCTTGTCTACCGGGGACGACAGCAGTTCGCAGAGCGGGTAGGACGCTCGCGACGCCGTTGCAAGCCATCGCTTGGGTTGATCACCTTCACGGCAGCGCCGCGACCCGCCGCTGTGAGCTGCACCGACCTGCGGCTCGCGAGTACCGCACGGCGTTCAACCGAGCTGAGTTGGCCTTAAGGGCTCGAATCGCTTCGTTGCCCCTCACCGGATCTTGAGGTTTGCGAACGGGTTGTTCGAAAAACGTGGTTTCTCGGGTTGCTGGGGTTGTTCGCGCCGGTCGTTTTGTCTACCGCCGCCGCGTCTGCCGCCTCGGCCTCGTGCCTGAGCCTCGCTCTGTGCCTGCCGATCCGGCCGCCGCTCTTCACGCCGTGGCCGCTCGACGCGCGGCTGCTCGCTCTTGGCCGACAGCGCGATGCGTTTCCTCTGCAGGTCAACCTCGAGGACGCGCACCTGCAGCTTGTCGCCCGCCTTGACCACTTCGGCGGGGTTCTTCACGAAGCCGTTCGCGAGCTGCGACACGTGCACGAGGCCGTCCTGGTGCACTCCGATATCGACGAAGGCGCCGAATGCAGTCACGTTCGTGACCACGCCCTCGAACGTCATGCCCGGCTTCAAATCTTCGACGCTGAAAACATCGTCGCGAAACTTGGGTGGCGTAAACGTCTCGCGCGGGTCACGGCCAGGCTTCTGCAACTCGCTGACGATGTCCTTCAACGTCGGGACGCCGACGCCCTCACCGACGTACTTCTCGACGTCGATGTTCTTGGCGAGCTCCCGGTTGCCCACCAGCACGGCGAGCTCGACGCCGAGGTCCCGAGCGATTCGGGCGACCAAGTCGTAGCGTTCGGGATGCACTGCCGAGTCGTCGAGCGGATGGTCGCTGTTGCGGACGCGCAAGAAGCCTGCGGCCTGCTCGAACGCCCGCGGGCCGAGACCTGCGACCTCGTGAAGGTCGGCCCGGCTCTTGAACGCGCCGCGTTCCTCGCGATGCGCGACGATCTTCTTCGCAAGAGCAGGTCCAATGCCAGCGACGCGGGCGAGCAGGGGGGCGCTCGCCGTGTTGAGCTCGACTCCGACGTGGTTGACGCAGCTCTCGACGACTTCATCGAGCTTACGGGCGAGCAGCGGCTGATGGACGTCGTGCTGATACTGCCCGACCCCGATGGCTTTGGGGTCGATCTTCACCAGCTCGGCGAGCGGGTCTTGAAGGCGCCTTGCGATCGAAATGGCGCCACGCACCGTGAGGTCGAGATTGGGGAACTCGTCGCGCGCGACGTCTGAAGCACTGTACACGCTCGCGCCGGACTCGTTGACGCTGACCACGATCACGCCCTCGACCTTGGCTGCCAGGAGGGCCTTGCGGGTGAAGGTCTCGGTTTCGCGGCCATGCGTGCCGTTGCCAATCGCGAGCGCGTAGGGCTGGTGCTTGGCAACGAATGCGAGCAGCTGGACCGCCGCCTCCTCGGCTTTTTGTGTCGGATAGATGGTGACGGCGTCCAGGAACTTCCCGGTCATGTCGACCGCGGCGCATTTGCAGCCCGTTCGCACGCCCGGATCAATCCCGATGACGCTGCGCGCGCCGAGCGGCGCCGACAACAAGAGGCTCTTCAAGTTGGTGGAGAAGACCTCGACCGCTTCGCGGTCGGCACGCATCTTCACGTCGACCCGAACGTCAGTCTCGACGCTGGGCACGATGAGCCTGTCATAGCCGTCCTGGATAGCGGCGCTCAGGTCTCTCGCGAAGGGGGACTGCGCCGAGACGCCCATGATGGCGTGCATGCGGGCGACGAGCGGCGCGCCGTCGAGCTCGACGTGAAGCTTGAGGACGCCTTCGCGCTCGCCACGACGAATGGCCAGAAAGCGGTGCGACGGGATGGTTTTGAAGGCCTCTCGGAAGCTGTAGTACTGCTCGAACTTCGTCGGACTTTTGGTTTTTTCCGGAACTGGCTGGCTCGCCACGACGCCATGCTCGACCATGGCGGTTCGCACGAGCGTGCGGATCTCAGAATTGTCCGCGACCACCTCCGCGACGATGTCACGCGCACCCTGGAGGGCTTCCTCGGCGCTCTTCACGCCGCGCTCTTCGCTGACGTAGGCAGCGGCCTCCGCAGCCGGGTCGCCGATGGTCGTTTGGGCGAGAATGCGTTCGGCGAGCGGCAAGAGGCCCTTTTCTTGAGCCATGGTGCCGCGGGTGCGCCGCTTGGGCTTGAAGGGGGCGTAGAGGTCCTCGAGCGCGGCCTTGGAGTCCGCGGCCATGAGCTTGGCTTCGAGCTCTGGGGTGAGCTTGCCTTGTTCACGGACCGAGCTAACGATCGCCGTGCGACGGTCATCGAGTTGCGTCAGATATTCGTTTCGCTCCTGGATGGCCCGGATCTGCACCTCGTCGAGGTTGCCGGTCGCCTCCTTACGGTAGCGTGCGATGAAGGGGACGGTCGCCCCATCCTTGAAGAGCGTGAGCACCGCGTCCACCTGACGGGGTGCGACCTTGAGCTCGCTGGCCAAGAGGTCAGATCTCGATACCTTCACGGGACATCAACTCCAGATTGCGGCCCATGGGGCGACATTGCTACCTAGGCACCAGTCGGGCATTCAGCCCTCCAGGCTCCCACGCCGCTTTGCGGCTTCGTATATCGCTTCGCTAGCTGGCGACCAGAGGGTCGCCCCAGGGCCCTTATGTTGTCGGTCTACGTGCTCGAGAACGGCATAACCGTCAAGAAGCTCCCTTGGAACGATGACGGGACCATGCCCAAGGGTGCGGTCTGGATCGATCTGCTCGAACCGACCCCCACCGAGGAAGAGCTGGTCGAAGGGGTCCTGGGCTTGAACGCCCCCACCCGCGAAGAGATGGAGGGTATCGAGTTCTCGAGCCGCTTTTATGAAGAGAGCGATGCCATCTTCATGACTGCGACCCTGCTCACGCGCGCCGATACGGAAGAGCCCGAGCAGATCCCCTGCACATTCATTCTCACCAAAGCGCTTCTCGTAACGATCCGCTATGGCAGCGCGCGCGCCTTCAGCATCTACGAGAGCCGTCTGCTCAAGCATCCGACGTTCTGCTCGTCGGGCGAGTTGGTGCTCATCAATTTGCTCGAGACCCTGGTCGAGCGCATGGCCGATGTTCTCGAGGCGGTCGGGCACCAAGCCGAAGAGGTCTCGCGCCATATCTTCAGCTCGCGCTCGATTGGTGGCGATGCGGCCCCCCGGCCGACCAGGCACCTGGTGCGCAAGAACTTGAACGTCGACACGGAAAACACCCTGCAGGCGGTCTTGCGGCGGCTGGGGCGGCAGGGCGAACTGGTCTCGAAGGCGCAAGACAGCATCGTTAGCATCACGCGTCTGCTCGCCTTCTGGTTGAACGTGAAGCCCTCGTGGTCCGCTCCAGCGGTGCGTGAGCGCGAGAAGAGCGTCTCGCGCGACCTTCGGGCGCTCAGCGAGCATGCCGCCGCGCTGTCCGCGAAGGTCAGTTTTCTGCTCGACGCCAACCTCGGGCTCATCAACATCGAGCAGAACAACATCATCAAGCTCTTCTCGGTCGTGGCAGTCGTCTTCCTGCCGCCGACGCTCATCGCGAGTATCTACGGCATGAATTTTCAGTTCATGCCGGAGCTCGGTTGGCGCGCCGGGTATCCGCTTGCACTGGTGTTGATGTTGGTCTCGGCGATCACCCCCTATTGGTACTTCAAGCGCCGCGACTGGTTGTGATGCTGCTGCTCCTGTCACTGCTGGGGACAGCTCCGGCAAAGGCTCCGCCGCCTTTCGAAGGGGTGCTCCACGTCGAAGCGACCATTGAGCAGGTGGGAGCCGTGAAGAGCCACGTCCTCGTACGTAGAAATGGCGACTCGCGTGTCGATACGGCCGGCGGGGGCGTCGACGCTCAGGTCAGCATGTTGCGCTGGCACGACCAGCCCGCGCGCGTCGTACAGCTCTTGCACGACGAGAAGCAGTGGGTGGAGCTTTCGGCTGAAGCGGTCGGTGCGTCACTCCCCGAGGGACCGCCGGAGCTGCCCAAGACCATCGACGTCAAGCGGATCGGCCGCGAGCGGGTGTCGGGCGTCATGACCGAACATGTGCAGTTGCGCGAGGTTCCCTCCGGGGCGGTCATCGACGTCTGGTTGACTCCAGACATTGTTGTCGAGGGCGCGTTCACCCTGATCGCACCCGAGATCGGGAACGATCAGCGCTTCGGCGACGCTCTGGTGCGCCGAGGTTTTGGCGGCTATCCGATGAAGGCCATCAGCAACGAAGCCGGCCACGTCATCACGGTGACGACCGTGAAGGTCGAGCGCAAGAAGCTCGCTGACGACGCGTTCGAGGTTCCGAAGGGCTACACAAAGACGGCGCCGCCCAAGGCTGCCGACGACGCGGAGGCAAAGCCGCCGCCGCCGCGAGGAGAAGAAAATGGAAGCAGGTGACAAGGCCCCCCAATTTACGCTGCCGTCGACTGAGGGTGGCGAGAAGTCGCTCAAGGACTACGCCGGCAAGAAGCTGGTGTTGTATTTTTATCCGAAAGACGCGACGCCGGGCTGCACCCAAGAGGCCTGCGACTTTCGCGACAATATGGCGCGCTTGAAGAAGGCCGGCGCCGCGGTCGTCGGCGTCTCGAAGGACTCGCTTGCGTCGCACGAGAAGTTTCGCGCGGCACAGAAGTTACCGTTCGAGCTGTTGAGCGACGCAGACAACAAGGTCGCCAAAGCCTACGGGGCCTACGGCGAAAAGAACATGTACGGGAAGAAAGTCATGGGGACGATACGTACGACCGTCCTCATCGACGAGAAGGGCAAGGTGCTCAAGGTGTGGTCGCCGGTGAAGGTGCCGGGCCACGTCGAGAAGGTCCTCGAAGCAGCGACAGAGTGAACGAGAGCTGCGTGCCAACAAGCGAAAACCGATGACCGAGCTGCGATCACCGGTTTTCGCTCGCCAAGCCAGATCTTATTTCTTCACCGCATCGTACATCTTCGCCGCAGCGTCCCAGTTCACCGCGCTCCAAAACGCCGTGATGTAGTCGGGGCGCTTGTTTTGGTACTTCAAGTAGTACGCGTGCTCCCACACATCGAGACCCAGCACAGGGGTCTTGCCGTCCATCAGGGGCGAGTCTTGGTTCGCGGTCGACATCACCTCGAGCTCACCCTTGGCGTCGACGACGAGCCAGGCCCAGCCAGATCCGAAGCGCTTGGTGGCTGCTTCGTTGAACAGCGTCTTGAGCTTCTCGAGGTCACCGAACTTCTTGGTGATGGCGTCGGCGAGCTTGCCGGTTGGCGCCGCCGGGCCTTTCGGCTTGAGCCACTGCCAGAATAGCGAGTGGTTGTGATGACCGCCTCCGTTATTGCGGACGACCGTCTTTACGTCCTCTGGGAGGCTGTTGCACTTCGCGACCAGCTCCTCGAGCTCCATCTTCTGGAGGTCGGGCTTGCTCTCGAGCGCCTTGTTCAGGTTGGTGACATAGGTGTTGTGATGCTTGGTGTGGTGGATTTCCATCGTCTTGCTGTCGACGTGTGGCTCGACTGCGTCGTACGAGTAACCAAGCTCTGGAAGCTTGAACGGATAGGCCATTGTCGTTTCCTTTCGGGCATGACCAGGTTGTAGGACGTAGACGTATTGGCCATGACATCCTTCCAAGTCAACGACACGACCCTCAACGAGCTCGGCTGGCCGCGTATCCGTGAGGCGCTGGTCGCCCGCTGCGGTAGTAGCCTAGGCCGCGAACCCGCGGCCGCACTCGGGTTTTTGGCGAGCGAAGGGGAAGTCGAAACGTCACTTGCTCGCGTCGAGGAAGCGCGGACTATTTTGCGCAAGCAGCTCGAGGTCCCCTTGGCTGGCACCGATGACGTGCGGCCGGCGCTCGACCGCGTTTCCAAGGGCGCCCCCTTGGCCGCCACCGAGCTGCTGGCGGTCGCGCGGGTCGCGCACACGGCGCTACGCGTGCGCGCTTTTGGGCGTCAGCAGGCCATGGAGGCGCCGCTCCTTGCGCGGGAAGCCCAAGCTGTTCCCAACCTAGGCCCCATCGGCTCGCGAATCGATGACGCGCTCGAGCCGTCGGGTACGGTACGCGACACGGCGAGTGACGCGTTGGCCATGTACCGCCAGCGGGCGCGAGCTCTCCATCAACAGATCCAAGCGCGCATCGACGAGCTCATGCGCGATCCGATGTTCGCGGAGAACCTGCGGGATAGCTATTTCAGTACGCGCAACGATCGGTACGTCTTGCCTATCAATGCCTCGTATCGTGCACGCGTTCCCGGCATCGTGCACAACGCATCGCAGAGCGGGCAGACCATCTTCGTCGAGCCCGAGCAGATCATCGGACTCGGCAACGAGCTCTCCATCGCCGAATCGCTGGCCGCCGAGGAGGAGCGCCGAGTCCTACACGAGCTCTCCGAAGACGTCGCAGGTCAGGTCGAGGCCATTCGCGCGGCGACGCAGGCGTTCGCGGCGCTCGACTTCGTGCAAGCGGCAGCGCGGCTGTCCAACGAGCTCGACGCCGCCGTGCCTCGCATCGTTCCTCCATCGCGGAGCGAGGTGGTACTCGAGCGGCTACGTCACCCGATATTGCTCCTGCAGGGCAAGGACGTGGTCGCCAACCGCGTCGTGCTCGGTGAACGGCAGACCACGCTGGTCGTGTCTGGCCCCAATGCGGGTGGCAAGACAGTCACCATCACGGCTGCTGGGTTGTGTGCCCTCATGTTGCGGGCGGGTCTGCCCATCCCCGCGAGCGACAGCTCCGCTCTACCGTTGGTCCGAGGGGTGCTGTCGGTGGTGGGGGACGCTCAGAACATGGCGCAAGGCCTGTCGAGCTTCTCGGCACACCTCACCCGTCTGAAGGATGTCCTCGAGGTCGCTCGCGCCGGGCACTGGGTGCTGGTCGACGAAATCGCGGCCGACACCGATCCCCGTGAAGGCGCTGCCATCGCCACGGCTGTGCTCGACTATCTTGCGGACAAAGAAGCGCGAACCTTCGTCACCACGCATCTCGAAGAGGTGAAGGCGCTGGCCGTGACCGACGAGCGCTTCGTGAACGCGCGCGTTGGCCTCGACCCGAATACGATGCGACCGACCTATGCGCTGCAACTGGGCACCGCGGGTATGTCGAACGCGCTCGAGGTTGCGGGGCAGGTCGGGCTGCCGCCGGCTATTCTCGAGGTCGCCCGCAAACGCATGAGCGAGGGCTCGCAGCTCAGTCAGGCGCTCGCGAGGCTCGACGAGCTCTCCCGGTCCGCCGAAGGAGATCGGGCGAGGGCGCGTGAAGCTCTCGAGGAAGCCGAGCGGATCCGTGCGGCGGCCGCAGCGATCGAGCAAGACGCTGCTCGCGCTCGCGACCAAGCTCGGGCCGAGGCTCGCGCCGAGCTCGCCAGCGAGATCGATGCGGCCCGCGCGCAGGTCGCAAAGCTCATCGCTCACCTGCAGGCGGCGCCTGACATGCGTGAGGCCCAGCGAGCGCAGCGCGAGCTCGCCGAGAAAGCGCAAGAGCTCGCGGCGCAGAGCATGCGAGAGCAAAACGTCGCGGAGGTGCGCGCGAGCGATCGTGCGGCGGGAGGCGCCATCAAAGTCGGTAGCAAGGTGCGGGTGGCGAGTCTCGGCAAAGACGGCGAGGTCATTGCTCTTGCTGACAACGTCGCGACCGTGTTGGTCGGTGCGCTCCGTACTCGCGCGAAGCTCCAGGACCTCGTGCCTGTGAAGGCTGCTGGCGGTGCCGCCAAGGGGGGGGACGGCCTGCGCGGCCGTACGCGTGACGAGAAGGCGCGGGCCGCGCGCGGTGGGGCGCTAGGAGCGGACGAGCCGTCCGCACGGCTCGACATCCGCGGTCAGCGCGCCGACGACGCCATTCGTAACCTCGAGGCTTTTCTCGACGCGCTCTACCTCAAAGGCGCGTCGTTTGGAGTCGTCGTGCACGGCCACGGCACCGGCGCTCTCAAGGACGCCATCCGCGACACGCTCAAGCTCTCGCCATACGTCGAGAGCTCCCGCCCAGGCGAGCGACACGAGGGTGGCGACGGGGTCACCCTCGTGACGCTGCGCGGTTAGGACTGCACGATCCGTCTGACGAGCCTGACACCGGGCTAGGCCCCCACTGGGCAACGCCGAATGCTGGGGAGGCCGATAGTTTCGAGACCTTTGGCCCGCGCAACGCTACGCAAAAACGAAAGCCGCGTCGCAAGGGGCAAAACGGCACCTCGCAGGACGCGGCTCTTGAAGGCTAGCGTCGACCCGCTAGCACAAAGGCACTAGATTTTGCCTTCGACGTACTCGACGTGCTTACGCACGACCGGGTCGTACTTCTTCTTCTTGATCTTGTCTGGCGTGGTCTTCTTGTTCTTGTACGTCGTGTAGAAGTGACCCGTGCCGGCCGACGAATTGAGGCGGATTTTCTCGCGCATGGTGTTCCTCGCTTAGCCCTGAAGCTGGGCGATCTGCTTGAGCGCTTGCTCGATGCCGATCTTGTTGATGATCTTGATGCCGCGCGCGCTCACCTTGAGCTTCACGAACCGATTCTGGGTGGGGACCCAAAAGCGCTGCAGGCGGACGTTGGGGAGCGAACGGCGACGCGTCTTGATGTTGGAGTGCGACACTTTGTTGCCGCTCATCGGACGCTTACCAGTGACTTCACAAACTCTAGACATGACACGACCTCGGGAATCGAGCGCGCCTTCATGCCGACGCGCACCAAAAAAAGCAAGAGCAAACCACTCACGAACTGGGGGTGCCCTCCCTGGGCAACCTCCGAACCCCGCGCACACCTCGAGCAAGCGCCCCAGCGGGTCGCCGTTCTGCCCGACGCTACACTGGTGGGCCGTCCGCCGGGGCTGAACGACCGCTTCTTTCCAAGCGGGCGCGGGCAGGCGGAACGGTCCGCCCGCCGGGTCTAGAAGGCCTCCCCGAACGAAACGTCACCGCCGACGCCCATCTGGTAGGCAGAAACCCGGCGCTCGAAGAAGTTCGAGAGCTCCTGCACGTCCTGCAACTCCATGAACGAGAAGGGGTTCTTCACGTTGAAGACGGGCGTGAGGCCGAGGTTCTGGAGCCGCTGGTCGGCCATGAACTCGAGATACTGGCGCATGTCGCGGACCGAGAGGCCCGGGACACCTTCGCCCAACAAGTCCTCGGCGAACTGCGTTTCGCAGTCGACGGCTTCCTGCAGCATGGTGACGATTTCGGCCTTGAGCTCGGCGTCGAAGAGGTGCGGGGCCTCGCGCCGGACGGTCTCGACGACCTCGAAGGCGAAGGTCATATGGCAGCTCTCGTCACGGAAGACCCAGTTGGTACCCGACGCGAGCCCACCGAGAAGGCCCTTCGAGCGCATGAAGTAGACGTAGGCGAAGGCGGCGAAGAAGAAGAGTCCTTCGATGCATGCGGCGAAGCAGATGATGTTGAGCAAGAACTGCCGCTTTTGCGCGTCGGTCTCGGTGGCCTGGAGCTCGTTGATGGAGTCGATCCATTTGAAGCAGAAGTCGGCCTTGCGCTTGATGGACGGGATGCTGGCCACCGCCGAAAAGGCGCGCTCGCGCTCTTTGATGTCGGGAATATAGGTGTCGAGGAGCGTCAGGTAGAACTGAACGTGCAGCGCCTCTTCGTAGAGCTGGCGCGACAGGTACATGCGCGCTTCGGGTGAGTTGATGTGCTTGTAGAGGTTCAGGACCAGGTTGTTCGAGACGATGCTGTCACCGGTGGCGAAAAACGCGACCAAGCGATGCACCATGTGGCGCTCGGCAGGGAGGAGGCGGTTGTGGAGGTCGGCGACGTCAGTGGAAAAGTCGACCTCGTCGACGGTCCAGGTGTTCTTGATGGCGTTCAGATACATCTCGTAGAACGCCGGGTAATTCATGGGGCGGAGCGTGAGGTTGAAGCCGGGATCGAGAATCATCGTGACCTCCACGTGCGAATCGACACGGCCTAGGACTACCAGGCGGGTCCGATCATTTTGAGCATCCTCGTCTCGGGGCGCCGAGACCAACCCGAAAACGGCTATTCGTGGCCGTCGCGATCAAAAATGATCGCCGTCTAGCTACCGCTTGACCACGATCGAGACCCCATCGCCGATGGTCGCGAGGGTCATGGTGACCCGCTTGTCTGCGTGGATGGTCTTCGCGAGCGCCCGCAAGGCGGCGGTGTCCGGCTCATGATTGGTGGGGTCGGCCACGTGGCCGCTCCACAACATGTTGTCGATCAGAATGACCCCGCCACGGCGCAGAAGGGTGAGGCATTGCTCGTAGTAGCGGCCGTAGGAGGTCTTGTCGGCGTCGATGAAGGCGAGGTCGAAGGTGTCTGCGCCCCCATCGGCGATGAGGCGGTCGAGCGTGTCAACCGCCGACCCGATGCGCAGGTCGATGACGTCGTCGACGTGAGCCTCGCGCCAGTAACCTCGTGCCTTGCTGCTGGTCTCCTCGGAGATGTCGCAGCCAATGAGCCTGGCTTGGCTGCCGTGCAGCTCCTTCATCGTGAGCGCGACTGCGAGGGACGAGTAGCCGGTGAAGACCCCGATCTCGACCGCTCTGCGCGCGCGGGTCGCGGCGACCATCGTCTGCATGAATGCTCCCTGCTCGGGGCAAATCTGCATGCGGCCATCGGCCATCGAGCGTGTCTCCTCGCGGCAACGGACGAGCGTGGGATGCTCACGCACCCCGACGGTTTGGACGTAGTCGAGGATAGGGCCGGAAACGCTCAGGGAACGCGACATGCGGCCGCATCGCTAGCGCGGGTGCGCAGAGGATGCAACGCGCGGGGAGTGTGGGGCACGCAAAAGCGCCAGGACGACCGATGGCCGATGACCGAACACCGAACACCGAACACCGACGACCGAACACCGATGACCGAACACCGATGACCGAACACCGATGACCGATGCCGGGATTCGCCGCCTGCCGTTACGGCCTTTGACAATCGTGGCCGTGCCGTCGAAAGTTGGTACATGAGCCGTCGTTGTGCGCGCCCGGCGATGCGGGCGGCGTTTTGGGCTTCCATCATTGTGGCTTCGGCCTGCTCGAATGAACCGGCCGACGCGGGTGACCGTAAACGGGAGCGTCCCGCGCCCCAGATCATCACCAGCGCACCGCCTCCCAAGGCCGAGCCGAAAGTCGTTCCGGTCGTTCCGGACCCTCCGCCGCGGCTGCCGGACCAGCAGCGTCCGGTCGAGCAGAGAGAGCCTGGGCTCTTCGACCTACCTGAAGGCTACGACACCGAATACGACGTCGATGATGCCCACCGCGCCGACGCGGCGTTCGATACCGTGATGGGCAAGGCCCTCGATCCGTTCGCGCCTGATCCCGATGATGCACCGGCCCCCGATGCCAAGAAGGACGCAGCCAAGGCGGTCGTCGACAACCGTCCCCGTCAGCGCTTGAGCTGCAGGCCCCGTTACCCCCTGCACAAATCGGCCAGCGAAGAGTCGGGCGCGGTCGCTCGCTTGCCCGTGGGCACCCGATTGAAGCTGGTGAAAAGAGGGCAAGCCGGCCTTGCCGGCAACGGTGATGTGTCTGATTGGTTGCATGTCGAGGCCGACGGCAAGAAAGGCTGGATCCTCGAGACCGCCACCCACGAGGTCGCGCCAGGCCAAGAGGGGCTTGGATACTTGCGTTGCTGCGGTGTCGCGCGCGAAGCCGAGGATGAGGCCTCGACGACCCGCGAGCGTTTCCTCGAACGCGTCGACTATGTGACGTGCCTGACCCGGGCGCTCGGCGAGTCGGGCAACAACCGCGACGCTGCGGAGTTGTTCCTTGCTCGTGCCATCGCGCTTGGACGCGCGGCGGAGATGGTCGAGCGCAGCGATAAGCTCGCCGAGCCGTACAAGGGCTTCATGCAACGCTACGGCGGACAGCTCGATTGGGACCCTGATGGCTACGCCGTACGCGCCGGTGATATGTGGGCAGCCGAGGAAAAGTATCGCGGAGAACCCGCGGCCGAGGCTCTAGCGTGGACCGCGGCGGCGTATTCAGCCGTGCCGAAGATCTGCGGCCGCGAGGTGGCTTGTGCCGTGGCGCGCGCGCGAGCCTACTGGGGCGAGTATCTCGCCCGCTACCCCAACGGCGTGCATGCGCAGGAGGCGATGGACGCGATTGCGGAGCTGCGGCCGCGCGGCGAAAACGACGAGCGCCTCGAGCTCGACAGAAACGCTGAGCGTGTCGAGCAGTGCTTGGCGACGCTCGATAGCCTGGCGCGGATCGTCTCGAGTAGCGCGTCGGTAGGCAGAGTGCAGGCTCTCGGAACGCTCGAAGGGCTGCGACGGTTCGTGCTCGCGAAGTCCGGGCACGTGCAAACCAAGCGCTGATGCGCCTTCGGGGCTGGGTCAACGCGCCTATCGGCGTGGCCGCCAAGCCCTGGGGTGCCTCTCGAGCGCCGCAACACTGCCCTCGTGGGCATTCGGTGGCCTGTCGCTAACCACTTCGCGATACCGCTCAATGCGGCCGCTGCGCAGGTGGAACTGAACATCGCGAACGCCAAGGCCCAAGAGGTCTGACTCGCCCGGCGCGAACCCATAGGGCGCGAGCGCAGCGAGCACGCGCGGCGGAAGCTCCGGAGCGTCGTCCCGTCCACCCGTGACGTGTGCCACGGTCGATGCCGGGTTGAGCCCCGCCCTGCGGGCAGCGTCGACCATGGCTGCCACCGAGCGGGTGGCGTCTTGGTTTGGATGGAAGTGCGCCAGGGCAGCGACACCATGGGTCGCATCATGCAGCACGACGACGACGCATGGCCCGGCTCCGGCGGTCTGAAGGACCTGCGCGGCAGTGTCGCGTGTAATGATCCCGAAGCGTCCGGTCGATACGTTCACAGCGTCGTTGATGTCGACCGCGACCGCGACCGGGTCGGCGAGGGCCACACGGTGGGTCGCTACGCCGCCAATCAGGCGACTTGGGTCCGATGGACCGAAGGGGACGACGGCGCCGCCCTCCTGGGTTGACGGGGCGACGGTGTCCTCGGGTGCGTGCGCCGTACCCGGTGCTCTCGGAATGCGACCCACTGGCCCCATGCCAAACAGCATACCCCTTAGGCCGCCCACGCAAAGTGTCTGGCGATCAGTACGCCAGAACGACGGATGCCCCGTAAAGCCTCGTTTGCTTCGCGACGCGGCGCCTGCGCAGCCACGCGTGACAGCAAACGAAGACCTTACGGGGCCAGCCGCGGCGCGAGCCGCGAGCGACCGTCTCGGCTAGCTCGAAGAGCCTCCGAGCCGCAAACTGCTACTGACAAGCCTCGCAGGCTTCGGGGTTCTCGAGAGAGCAAGCAATGATCTCGAGATCCGAACGTTCGGCGCCTTCGAAGCCGAGACCAATCGGCGTGTCGTCGCGCAACGAATCACCGAGGTCGAGGTTCACGTCCGCCGTCACCGGTGTCGTGTCTGCTCCTGCGGACGCTAGCTCGGCAACGCTGTCAGACACCGAGGGTGCCATGACCATCGTCGACGTCGTGGCACTCTCCACGGTTGGCTCGGCGCTCGTCGCCGAGGCCGTGCTCACGGGTTCGCCAGTAGCCGCCGCCCCTTGCGCTTGCTCCGCAGTGCTGCTGGGAACGAGCGCCGAAGCGCTTGGCTCGGTGGCGCTCGCCGCGGTTACCGTAGCGCTCACTGCCGAGGCGCCGGCAGCGCTGCTCGCTGCCATACCGCCCGCAGAGCCCGAGTTGCGCGTGCTCATGCCACCGTCGTTCGAGGCAGTGGTCTGAGCGATACGCGTCGCTGGACGTGAACGCAGGTAGTACGTGGTCTTGAGGCCGGCCTTCCAGGCGTAGGCGTACATCGACGACAGCTTTCCGATGGTCGGTGTCTCGATGAACAGGTTCAGAGACTGTGACTGATCGATATAGGGGCCGCGCTCGGCCGCCATGTCGACCAAAGCCTTCTGAGGAATCTCCCAAACCGTGCGGTAAACGGTGCGCAGGTCCGCAGGAATTTCATCGATGCCCTGAATCGATCCGTCGGCCTGCTTGATGCGGTTGCGCATCTCCTCGGTCCACAGACCCAAACGCTTCAAGTCATTGATGAGATAGGTGTTCACCTGCAGGAAGTCGCCGGATAGCGTTTCACGCTTGAAGAGATTCGAGACCTGCGGCTCGATGCACTCGTAGCAGCCAGCGATCGACGCGATGGTCGCGGTCGGCGCGATGGCGATGAGCAACGAGTTGCGCAGACCAACCTTCATCATGCGCTCGCGGAGCTGATTCCAGCGCTCCATGCCCGACGGCTTGACGTTCCAGAGATCGAACTGGAACTCGCCCTTGGCGGCGCGCGTCTCGGCGAATGCCTTGTGCGGGCCGAGCTGCTCGGCAAGGTCACACGACATCGTCAACGCGCCGAAGTAGATCTCTTCTTGGATGCGCTTCGACAGCTCGCGAGCCTGCGCGCTCTCGAATGGCAGACGCATCTTGAAAAACACGTCCTGCAGGCCCATCAAGCCGAGGCCCACGGGGCGCCAGCGGTTGTTCGAGGCGCCTGCCTCATCGGTCGGGTAGTAGTTGATGTCGATGACGCGGTCCAAGTACTTCACCGCGATGCGCACGCAGGTGCGCAGGGCGTCGTAGTCGAACTCGAGCTGGTTGTTCACCTGGCGCACGAAGGCACCAAGGTTGACCGAGCCGAGGTTACAGACGGCGGTCTCGCCGGCGTTCGTGACCTCGATGATCTCGGTGCAGAGATTCGAGCTGTGAACGACCTTGCCGTCGGTGCCACCGTTGCCGGTCTGATTGCACTTGGCGTTCGACGCGTCCTTGAAGGTCATCCAGCCGTTGCCAGTCTGGGCGAGAGTCCGCATCATGCGCGCATACAGCTCGCGCGCCTTGATTTGGCGGACGTACTGCTTGCGCGCCTCAGCGTCGAGATAGACCCGCTCGAACTCGTGACCGAAGCGATCGGTGAGCTCGGGGACCGCCTTGGGATCGAAGAGCGACCACATGCCGTCCTCTTCGACGCGGCGCATGAAGAGGTCGGGGACCCAGTTGGCGAGGTTGAGGTTGTGGGTGCGACGTGCGTGGTCGCCCGTGTTGTCACGCAGCTCGAGGAACTGCTCGATGTCGGCGTGCCAGGTCTCGAGATAGACGCAGCAAGCACCCTTGCGACGTCCCCCCTGATTGACCGCCGCGACGGACGAGTCGAGCGTCTTGAGCCAAGGGACGATGCCGTTCGACAGGCCGTTGGTGCTGCGGATGAGCGAGCCCTGGCTGCGGACACGGTGAAACGCGAGGCCGATGCCACCCGCATACTTCGACAGCTTCGCGATGTCGGTGTAGCGGTTGTAGATGGAGACGAGCTCGTCTTGCGGCGAGTCGAGCAGGTAGCAGCTCGATAGCTGGCTGTGCAGGGTGCCGGCGTTGAACAGCGTTGGCGAGCTTGGCAGATAGGCGAGCGAGCTCACCAGCTCGTAGAGCTCGATGGCTTCGGAGGGCGACTCGGCGAGACCGCAGGCAACGCGCATGAAGAAGTGCTGCGGCGTCTCGGTGACTTTGCGCGTCTCCGGGTTCTTCAGTAGGTAGCGATCGTAGACCGTGCGGATACCGAAGTAGCCGAAGAGGTCGTTACGGCCAGGCTTGATGGCGTCGTTGAGCTTGCGCGCATTCTTCTGCACGAACTCGGCGACCTTCGGAGCCACGATCCCGTGCTGCAGATTCGTCTTCACGGACTGCGAAAACGAGTGGATCTCTTGGCCAGAGACTTCTTTCTCGATGTACGTACAGAGAAGGCGAGCCGCGAGTCGCGAGTACTGCGGCTCTTCGGCCATGAGTGACGCTGCGGTCTGAATCGAGAGCTGATCGAGCTCAGCGGTGGTTGCACCGTCGTAGAGACCCGAAATCGTGCGTGTTGCGACCCGCATGGGATCGACATCGACCAAGCCTTCACCGCAGCGCTCGACCGCGCGGACGATCTTGTTCAGGTCGACGGGCTCGAGCGCGCCATCGCGCTTGCGCACATGCATACGCCCGGTTCCGACGCTGTGGGCTGGCTCTTTGCGCTTAGCTTTATCAGCAGCGCTTGACCCGCCGTGAGACACACCGTTCGCTTGATCGACGCCAGTCTGTTGCATGCCGCTTGGCCCCGTTCGGTTCGACAGTCACGCGCTGCCGGGTGGTGGTAAGTCGCAACTCGCACGTCCGCCGACGTGTTTGTTGTGATGGGCAGTTAAATACAAAAGGGGTCTGACAGAAGTGGGTTTGTGCGGTTGTGGGATCGCGGAGGGGATCCAGATCCCCAAAACGCACATTGGCGCCGTGCGTCAACTCATCGTCATGACTCGTGTTTTGGCCGGGCGATCGGAAATGTACGCGCAATGGTCGATTATTCGGTGGACTTTTTGCGTTCAAACGCAGTCCAGCGTAAGTAGGGCGGCTTCCCGCTTTAGCGTTCATCGGCGCTGACGCCTTGGCATCATCGCGTGCACGTGGGCCCATTCAGACGCGCCAGAATCGTTCGCGGGCGACGCGGCCCCCTAAGCGGAGCTGCGCCCGTCTGCCATGGCGGACAATCGTTGCGCGCCTGCATCCGTTAAAGCGAACGACGAGATGAGGCTCGTCCGCGCATACCGAACAGCGCGGTCAGCGACGCATCGGACGCGTGCCGCGCGGCACAAGAATCCAAGCTTGCGCCGCGAGCGTCCGCAAAAATAGCGCTCTCCCGCTGAGCTCAGACGAACTCATGCGGCAACGCTGGATGCGCGACGCGCACCCAGCCAAGGAGCGGTTATCACTGACTAGTCGTAGTACTCGTGGCCGAGATGCGTGATCTGCTCTTCACCCTGCGCCCAGCGCAGCGTGTTCTTGAGCTTCATCTGCTGAATGAACAGGTCGTTCTCGGCGTAGAGGCCGGGCGCCGCCTGCGGTGACTTGTAGTAGAACGACAGCCACTCTTGGATGCCGTGCATGCCCGCGCGGTGCGCCCAGTCGGAGAAGAGCGCAAGGTCGAGCGCGACAGGGGCCGCGAGGATCGAGTCGCGACAAAGGAAGTCGACCTTGATTTGCATCGGGTAGCCCAGCCAACCGAAGATATCGAGGTTGTCCCAGCCTTCCTTCTCGTCACCGCGTGGCGGGTAATATTCGATGCGGACCTTGTGGTACATGTTGCCGTAGAGATCTGGGTACTTCTCCGGCTGCAGGATCTGCTCGAGAACGCCGAGCTTCGACACTTCCTTCGACTTGAAGCTCTCTGGATCGTCGAGAACCTCGCCGTCGCGATTGCCGAGGATATTGGTCGAGAACCAGCCGCGAATGCCCAACATGCGGGACTTCAGGCCAGGCGCGAGGATGGTCTTCATCAACGTCTGACCGGTCTTGAAGTCCTTGCCGCTGATGGGCACCTGCCGCTCGCGCGCAAGCTCGAGCATGGCCGGCACGTCGACGGTCAGATTAGGAGCGCCGTTTGCGTACGAGACGCCTTCCATCAAGCACGCGTAGGCGTAGATTTGCGACGGCGCGATGGAGCCGTCCGAGCTATCGAGCCCCTTCTCGAACGCCTTGAGCGAGGCGTGGACCGCCGTCGGCTCGCGATGCACTTCGGTCGAGCCGCACCAAACTGCGACGGCGCGGTCGAGACCGTTGGTCTTCTTGAAGTTGCGAATGTCTTCGCGGACCGCCTCAGCGAGCTCACGCTTCGATGTCTGCTTCTTCACGTTTTCGCCACGAAGACGCTTCACGTATTCGGGGAAGAACACCGACTCCATCGGCTTCACCGCCGAGAGCTCGTCTTTGATGAGGTTCAGGTGGTCGGCCGTGAGCACTTTGGCGTCCATGGCCGATTCGTAGGCGTTCGCAGGGAAGAGGTCCCAGCCGCCAAACACCACATTGTCGAGGCTTGCGAGCGAGATGAAGTCCTTGATGAGCGGTGAGCGGTTGTCGGTACGCTTGCCCAGACGGATAGCGCCCATCTGCGTGAGCGAGCCGAACGGCTTGGCGTGGCCCTTACGGACGAGCATGGCGCCGGCGATGATGGTCGTTCCGACCGCTCCCATACCGGGAAGCAGGATGCCGAGCTTGCCGCTGGCGGGCTTGATCGCAGTGGGTTTCTTCATGACGGTGTCCTTGTTGGGCGGGCGCGTCATACCAAAACGCGCCCAAACCGCAAGCCTTGGGGGCGACGACGGATGCCCACCGAGACCGCTGCGAAGGGTTTATCGCGCGCGTTGGGGGAGCAAGTCGCTGCTCGTTCATCAACGTGGCCATGACGACGCGGCCGACCCCAGGGATATTCATTCCAAGCGTGGCCCGCTGACGAGGTGGTCTTTGTCCGTAATAGCGGTGTCCCGCGGAGGGCGCGGGCCTTTTGCGGCCAGTCCGCAAAACAAGCCGCGCGCCTAGATTGCCGCTGTCGAGGCACCCGCCACGGACAATTCGGCATGCGCGCATCTCCAAACCCATGGATTTTACGCGGTTGTCGCTCGCGATGAGGCAGCCTTTGGTCGGGGACCTCTAACGCCTGACTGCGATCACGCCACCACATAAGCCCTTGCGCTCGGCTTGAAACCGCGCCACCTTGGGCTGCTTGACGAACCGCCCTGCGCGCGGAGCGTATTCACTGGGGTAGGAGCTGCAAATGGCATTGGCCAAGCGTGGACGTAAGGGACAAGAGGAACAAGAAGACCGCGAGCTCACCAAGAAAGATCTTGATGGGCTGAAGAAGGCGCTGCTCGAAGAGCGCGGCCGCGTCCTTTCCCGTCTCGATAGTCACGTCACGCAGGCCACCGAGGACCGCGATAACCTCGCCGACGAAATGGACATGGCGACGCGGCACTCCGACCAGGCCTACCTGCTTCGCTTGGCCGACAAAGAGCACAAGCTCCTCGCCGAGATCGATCATGCGCTCGCGAAGTTCGAGCATGGCACGTACGGCGTGTGCGAAGGGACCGGCGAGCCTATCGAGCTCCGCCGCCTCGAGATCCGCCCGTGGACGCGGTACTCACTGGAGTACAAAGAGCAGCTCGAGCGAGAAAAAGGTAACCGAGCAGGGCGCTAAGGCGCACCTCGGTCATCGGTCATCGGTCATCGGTCATCGGTCATCGGTCATCGGTCATCGGTCATCGGTCATCGGTCATCGGTCATCGGTCATCGGTCATCGGTCATCGGTCATCGGTCGAGTTTGAGCTGTCGAGGCCACTGGTCGTCGGCCACACTCATTTCGCGTCGTAGAGGTAACCCATCTCCTTTGCCCAGCGGATCACCTCGTCGCGGAACTTCGTCCCGTCGGCGCCGCTCTCCAAAAATACGAACTCTGACTTGTACTTGTTCCCGGGCTTACCGAGGCAGGTCGTGATCACCACGCCCTGCTTGTTGTCGGGACGGTAAGCGAATCGATCGAGCGTTATGTCGAGGCTCGCTTTGTCCTTGAACACCATTTGCCGGTGACAGAACTCCGGGAAGCCGAGCTGCGTCGCGATGACGGTCGGTGTCGACACTGCGGTGCGGCGCGGGTTGCATTCGATGAAATCGACCTCGCCATCGACGTCGCTGATGCGCGCATCGATGCCCAAGTGACCGCGGAAGCCCTTGCGCTGCGCGTAGTCCGCGAACGGCTTCATGGCCGTCGCGTAGGCATCACGGATGCGATGGCGGTCACCTGGGATGGCATTTCCGACGTGGCTCACGCCTCCTTCCATCTCCTGCTGACTCGACGAGATGAGCGTCGCGCCGTGCTCGCCGCAGTGGAACAGGAAGCTGATGTCTTCGCCGGGCACCCAGCGCTGGACCTGGATGCGGTCCGTCGCGTTGAGCGCGGCTACGCGTTCCTTGAGGTCATCGACGTTCGCGACGAACTTCACGCCCGAACCCCCGGCCGAGTATTCGGCCTTGAGGATCAGCGGGGTGTTTGCGGGGATGCGGGTGTAGTCGAGCTTGCCCGCGACGTCGTTGTGGAACGTTTGTGGGAGCGGAACGCCGAGTCGCTGGCAGATGGTGGCTCCGTCGAGCTTGTTGTTGAGGATCTTGCTCCACGCGACGGATTTCTGGTCCACGTGCTTGGCGTCGCGCATGAACATTTCCACGGGCCCGTACTCGCGCTCGAGCTCGCGGCGATGCTTGCGGAAGTCGCCCTCGCTGATGATGTACGGGTTCGGCAACCCAGCGAGCCGCCGCGAGCGGCGAACCGCGTCGATGCCTTCCTGCGGCATATCCTCGGGCAAGACCACGATGTCGGACGCATTCGTCGCGATGCCGAGTCCGCGCATGCCGTACTGAGCGCCACAGTAGATCGCGTTCAAGTCAATATCGAGCGCGGTCATGTCGAAGTGGATCACGTTGCGTGGCCGCGTATCGACGAGATGGCCGAGGGCGGCGCTGACACCAGCACCCGCGCTGCCAAGCCAGGTGCTCCCGCGCAACCAGGTCTCGGCGCCCTGACGGACGACCTCACCAACCCCCGGCAGAACCTGCAGGCGGGTCGTGAAGGCCTTCAAGGTGGCGGTCGTGAAGCTGCCGAGCAGGCCCTCCTGCTCGAGCACCTGGGGCCCCCGAGCAATGCCAATGAGGCCCGCGACGCTCAGGTCCAAGCGGCGCCCGTTGACGAGCACTTCGTTGGGGACGACGAACGACAGCGTGTTGCCCGGCATGCTCCCATGGGGGGTCTGCATGACCGGCGCCGCGACGGTTTGAGCTCCCGGGCCAACGGCAAAGCTCACAGCCGGTGGCTGGGCGTTTTCCTTCGCCTCGGAGGTTGGGGGCTGACTGAGCCGAGACAGCCCCTGATCAGCTATCGAGCTGCTTCCCATACCCTGACTTATCGTCACTAATCACGCGATCGTTGCGAAGTCGCCCAATTTTGTTGGCGAGACGGGTGGCTAGAGGAGGCTGGCGCGGCTGATGGCTATTGAAATACCGCTAGCCAATTCGTTGCTCAGGCTGAAGAAAATCGAAGCCGAGGCGCTAGGCGAGCAGGGCCACGGTCGTCGGCGGCCGGGGGGGGCCGGGGATGCCGACGGCGTCAGCGGCTTGCGCTACCGTGCGGACTTCGGCCGAGTCCGCCCCGAAGAGATCGGTCGCGGCTTTGAGCCAGCCGATGCGGGCGGCCTGGAAGGTCGTATCGGGGGTGAAGTAGACGTTGTGGGCGCGGTAGTAGATGCGCAGCGCCTTCTCCATGCCGATGCCTTGCGCGACGCGCGCCTGAGAGGTGCGGTTCGCGCCGCCTTCCGCCAGCAAATAGAAGAAATTGTTGGCGATGCCGGAGTTCCAGTGAACGCCGCCGTTGTCGGCGCTGCCCGTGTAGCGCGTGCGGTAGTTGTCACGCGAAGCGCCGTCTTTCACCGGGTCGTTCATGTACCGGATGGCGTCGTCGGGATTGCTGGGGGTGTAGCTGTCCTCGAACAACAGATAGTCACGGAGCACGCCCGCCCCGCGCGCCCCCCGCAGGAACCAATTGAAGCCGGCTGCGCCAATGACGTCGGAGCCGGCCTCGTTCAGCGCGCCGGACTCGCCACGATAGATGAGGCGGCTCGTTGCGTCCGTGAGGCCGTGGGTCGCCTCGTGACCGCCAGTGTCGGAGTCGGTTTGCGAGAGGTTCTCGCCACCGTCACCGTCGCCGTAGTTCATCGTCTCGCCGTCCCAGAAGGCGTTGGCGTAGTTGTTGTAGACGTGGACGTTCGAGATGAGGCGCTTGCCACGGTCATCGAGCGAGTTGCGCCCGAAGATCTCACGCAGGTAGCGCAGATACTGAACCGCGGCGTATTGCGCGTCGACCGCGTCGCGAACGCGGGCGTCGTCACCTGGGCCTGCCCAGCGGTTGTCGTTGTCCGTAAAAACGGTGTTGCGCGAGCTGGTGCCACCTGAACCGTTGTGCGCGTCGCGCGTCTCGGCGTCGTTGTTGGTGGGATCGCGCAAGATGTACCGGTCGCCGTCGCGCGTCGTGGTTAGGGGGACGCTCCCGCTGAAGATTGAGTTGCCGGTCCCTTCGGCCGGCGCATCGCGGTCAGCGCGCGTTGCCGCGATAGTCTGGCCACGAACCTTCGCGACTTGACGTGCGAGGTGCTCGTGACGCACGCCCGTGCGATCGCTGAAGGTGAGCGGCAAGAGCTCACCACTGTGTGCGTCGACGAAATAGTGGGTGCGCCGAGGCGTTCCGTCCGTGAAAGCGGATAGCGCGATGTAGTGCGCGAGGCGGTATTCGCCGTCATCGAGCCTTACGACGACCAGATTCGGACCTTGCGTTCGTTCGGGCGCGGCAGCGAACTCTCGCGCGGCAGTAGCCATGGCGGCCCGTTCACTGATGCGCGGCTTGGTGTCGAGCGCGAGGTCGGTCGGCACGGTGCCGTTCGTAACATCGCGGACGGTGCCGTCGCTGCCAAGGTGTGTCACCACCTCGCAGCCGAAGATGGGAACGCCGTCGTAGGTGCGCGCCAGGCGAACGTTCGTGCGACCGATCTCGTCGCGGAAGGCGAGCCGCGGCGCGAAGCCGTGGGCCGAGCCGATGATGCGTGACTGCAGAGCGGTGAGGCTTGCCATGGTGGCGGCCACCGCCTCGCGCTCCGACATCCGCACGTAGTCGAATTCGGGTCCGAAGATCTCGCTGGCGGAGAGGAGGGCGAGGGAACGACCCAGGTTGTCGGTAGAGGCGACCGCGTTTGGCGACGGGCGCACGACCCCGGCTGAGGGGCGCTCGGCGAGCGTCGATGGCCGAGTACCGACCGTCGCTGCAACGATGGCCGACGGCCGAGCTCCGCCCGCCGATGACCAAACGCCGCCGCCGGACGGCCTGGGGCCAACCGCGAGCGAGCGATGCTCGATGTTTGCTCGAGCGGACGGGTTGATGCTCCGGCCCACGTCCGTCATGAGGCTAGCTCACCAGCCCGACGGCTGTGGCTTGCGCCTCGATACCGACCGCGCTCGCTGCCGCCCGAACCGTGCGGAGCTCCGCCGAGTCGCGTCCGTAGAGGTCCTCGGCCGCGCGCTCCCACGCCGCGCGAGCCTGGACGAAGGTGGTGTTGGGAGTGAAGTAGACCGTGTTGGCCCGGTAGAAGATGCGAAGGGCTTTCTCCATACCGATGCCCTGCGCGACCCGCTGACCCGAGGTTGGATTCGCGCCGCCGTTCGCGAGCAGGTAGAAGAAGTTGTTGGGGATGCCCGAGTTGATGTGAACGCCGCCGCGATCCTGGTCGCCTCGGTAGATGTTCCGCACGTTGTCGCGCGAGTACATTTCGCTCGTCGGGTTGCGTCGGTCGCGCGATGGTTGATCCATGTAGCGAAGGGCATCGCCGTCGATGCTCGGCGTGAACGCGTTTTCGCCAACCAGATAGTCGGTTGCGATGCCTTGGTCGCTGCGGCCGCGGAGGAACCACGACAATCCGGCACTCCCGAGGATGTCGGCTGCTGCTTCGTTCAAGGCCCCCGACTCGCCACGGTAGACGAGTCGGCTGGTGTTCGCGATGAGACCGTGGGTGATCTCGTGCCCGGCGATGTCGGGGTCGACCATCGGGCCCGCGACCCGGCCGTCGCCGTCACCATAGTTTACGCTCGAACCGTCCCAGTAGGCGTTCACCAGGTTCCGGCGGACGTGGACATTCGAGATGATGCGGGCGCCACGGTCGTCGATCGAGTTGCGACCGAACATCTCGCGCAAGTAGCGCAGGTAGCTCACCGCCGCGAAGTGCGCGTCGATACCTGCCCGCTGGCGCTCACTGTCGCCGCGCTCGCCCCAGACGTTGTTGGCGTCTGTGATGGGCTGCCCACCCGCGGCACTGCGGCCACCGAAGATGCCCCCGAGTCCGCCGAAGAGGCCCTGCGCATTGCCTGCGTCCCGCGTTTCGCTGCCACTCGCGGGGTCGCGCAAGATGTAGCCATTGAAGCCGCCGCGCGAGGTCGCGAGCGGCACGACGCCCGAGTAGATGGAGTTGCCGTGACCTGGCGGAATGGCTGACGGAGCTGCCTGCGGACGCAGAGCGAAGCCCGTAGTGGCGCGGCTGCCCAGATGAGTGCGTGTCCGCTCGACTTCGGCCTCGTCGAGAAAGCCGCACCCCTCTTCGAACGAAAGCGGCAAGAGCTCGCCGCTGTGGGCATCGATGAACGTGTGCATCCGGTGCGGCGCGTGCTCGGGCTCGTCGACCAGCGCGACGATATGATGAGCAAGCCGATAGCTGCCGTCATCGAGTTGCACGATGACGAGCTCGGGCGCCGCGACCTCTTTCGGGGCGGCGTCGAGAGAAGCGACCGCTGTTGCCTGGGCGACCGCCGCGCTCACCGTGGGCGTAACGTCGAGCGGCAGGCGCGAGGGGATTGGCGCCCCGGTCATCGACGCGACTCGGCCTTGTTCGTCGAGATGCGCAATGGCTTGGGCGCCGAAGATCGGCACGCCGTTGTACGTGCGGTCCATACGCACGTGGTTGCGACCAAGCTCGTCGCGAAAGGCCTGAGACGCCACGAAGTCGTGCGGGTTCCCGACGAAGCCAGTGCTTGCGACCTGGCTGCGTGCGGCAGCGACTGCCGCGTTCGCCGCTCCGACCGCTTCGGCCTCGCTCATCCGGCTGTAGCGGAACTGAGGTCCAAAGGTCAGCGCGCTCTGCGGGGGTGCCGCGGGTCCGCTGAAGCGGGTGGTCACCGCGGGCGGCAGCTCGAAGGGCAGGGGAGTGCCGTCGAGCGCCGACGGCTGCGCATCGAGGACCATCTGGGATTGCGTCGGTGCGACGGGCGCGGGGCGAACGGGACCCAAGAGATCACTAGCCATGAAACTTCTCCTCAGCCGACAAGAGTGACGCCGCCCGATGCGGGCGGGGGTGCTTCGATACCGACCGCGGCGGCGGCTTCACGAACAGTCTTCAGCTCGACGGAATCGGCGCCGTACAGATCGGCGGCCGCCTTCTCCCAACCGACACGGGCCTGCGCGAAGTTGGTGCTCGGGGTGAAGTAGACGGTGTGCGCGCGGTAGTAGATGCGCAGCGCCTTTTCCATGCCCAGGCCCTTTTCGACCTTGAGCTTCGAGGTCGCATTCTCGCCGCCGGCAGCGAGTAGGAAGAAGAAGTTGTTGGCGATCCCCGAGTTGATATGGACGCCGCCGTTGTCGCCGCCGCCCTTGTAGAGGTCCTTGTAGTTGTCGCGCGAGTAGTTGGTGTTGCCGCGCGTCGCCTTGTCGCGCGTCGGGCTGTCCATGTAGCGCCAGGCGTCGCCTTCTTTGCCGGGCGTGAACGAGTCCTCTCCGAGGAGCCAGTCGCGATCGATGCCCTGATCTTTCATGCCGCGCATGAACCAAGAGAGCCCTGCGCTACCTAGGATATCCGAGCCCGCTTCGTTCAGAGCCCCCGACTCGTTGCGGTAGATGAGGCCGCTCGTGTGCTGCGTCAGGCCGTGGGTGATCTCGTGTCCGCCAACGTCGCGGTCGACCATGGGCCCAGCGACACGGCCGTCACCATCGCCGTAGTTCATGGTGTCGCCGTCCCAGTAGGCGTTGACGAAATTTTCACGCACGTGGACGTTGGAGAGCAGCTGCTGGCCCTTGCCGTCGATCGAGTCGCGATCGAAGAGCTGCTTGAGGAGACTCAAGAACGAAACCGCCGCGTAGTGCGCGTCGATGCCCGCGCGCTGCCGAGCGTCGTCCGTTGTCTCCCCCCACTTGTTGTTATCGTCGGTGAACACCCTGTTCGCAGAGCCGGCGCCGCCGTCCCCGTTCAAGGCGTCACGCGTCTCGGTCTTGCTCGTGCCGGGGTCGCGCAAGATGAACTTACCGGATGCGTCCTTGGTCGTCGCGAGCGGCACGACACCAGAGTAGACCGAGCTACCGCTGCCATCCGCGATCGCGGGCGCGGGTGATGGCGTCGGCGCGCCGATGCGGGGACCCCGCGGCAACGACTTGCGCACCGCTTCGACGTGCTCCGGGTCGGCATAGCCGCCGAGCTCGTCGAAGGAGAGCGGCAACATGGCGCCGCTGTGCGCGTCGACGAAGTAGTGCATCTTGGTCGCGCCCGTTTCGGTGCGTGCGAAAAGCACCACGTGGTGGGCGAGGTGATAAGCGCCGGCATCGTCGGCGATGATGACCAGGCGCGAGCCCGCGGGCCGGGTCGGCCGCGCGCCAAAAACGGCGAGCGCGGTCGAGAGCGCTGCTTCCTCCGTGATGGTTGCCTTTGTGTCGACCGGCAGACGCGCTGGGAGCTTGGTGCCGGTCATGTCGGTTACCGTGTCGTCGGCGCCGAGATGGGAGACGATTTGCTCGCCGAAGATCGGCACGCCGTCGTAGACACGGTTCATGCGGACATTGACGCGACCGAGCTCATCCTTGAAGGCGATGGCTGGCGCGAAGCCATGTGGCGACGTGGCGAAGCCCGCTCCGACGATCTTCGACTTGACTGCGTTCAGGCTAGCGACGGTGGCGGCAAAGGCGCGCTCGTCGCTCAAGCCAACCACCTTGAACTGCGGACCGAACGCCTTGATGCCGGCGAGTGCCGAGATGGCGTCCGCCACACCAGCGGACTGCTTGCTCGCTTGCGCGGACAGCGGTCGCGGACGGATGAGCGATGCCGACAGATCGAGGACGGGAGCATCCGGTGTGACGCCCGCCTTTTGAGATGGCGCTGCGCCGCGCGGCACGAAACACGAGTCAGGCGCGATTTTGGTGAAGGCGGAAACGAGGCTGTGGATGTCGTTCATGGCGCGGGACCCGGGGAAGAGAGCAGAGGAAGAGAAGGCGCGCCGCGTGGTGGTCACGGCGCGCCGTAGGCCTTGCTAGGCGACCAACGCGAAGTCGGCACGTGGACGTGCTTCGATGCCAACCGCATTGCAGGCTTGGATCACCGTCTTGGTCTCGACGGAATCGGCGCCGTAGAGATCGGTCGCCGCCTTGATCCAGCCCTCGCGCGCCTGCGCGAAGTTCGTGCTCGCCGTCGTGTAGACGGTGTGAGCGCGGTAGTAGATCTTGAGCGCCTTCTCCATGCCGATACCCTTCTCGACCTTCATCTGCGAGGTACGGTTCGTCCCGCCCTGGCTCAGGAGGTAGAAGAAGTTGTTGGCAATGCCGGAGTTCAAGTGGACGCCGCCGTTGTCGCCGCTGCCGGTGTAGCGGGACTTGTAGTTGTCGCGCGAGTACAGGTCGCCGCTGCGCTGTTCACGGTCGCGCATCGGGTCGTTCATGTAGCGGAGCGCGTCACCAGGAGTCGCTGGCGTCCAACAGTCCTCACCGATGAGGAAGTCGGTCTCGATACCGGTGTCCTTCATGCCGCGGAGGAACCAGCTGAAGCCGGCGCTGCCGAGGATGTCGGAGGCCGCCTCGTTCAGGGCGCCCGACTCACCGCGATAGACCAACCCGTTTGCCGCCTGAGTGAGGCCGTGCATCGGTTCGTGACTCGCGACGTCTTTGTCGACCAGGGGGCCGGCAGTGCGGCCGTCGCCGTCGCCGTAGTTCATCGTCGAGCCATCCCAGTACGCGTTCACGTAGTTCGAGCGCACGTGGACGTTCGACAAGAGGCGCATGCCCCTGCCGTCGAGCGAATCGCGACCGAAGAAGTCCTTCAAGAACTTCAGGAACTGCACGGCGCCGAACTGCGCGTCGATGCCCGCGCGCTGGCGCATGTCGTCGGAGGTCTCGCCCCACTTGTTGTTGTTGTCGGTTAAGACGACGTTGCTCGAGCCCGTGCCGCCAGAGCCGTTGCGCGCGTCACGGGTTTCGGCGTTGTTGGCTTGCGGGTCACGCAGCAGAAACTTTCCGTTCTCTTCGGTGGTCGAGAGCGACACGTTGCCCAGGTAGATGCTGTTGCCGGTGCCTTCGACGACCGAACCAGTGAACGCCTTGCCTTGCGTCGCCGCCTTTTCCCGAGCGCCCTGCAGCCGGAAGTCCGGGATGAAGCCGCCGTGCTCGTTGAAGGTGAGCGGCAAGACGTCGCCGCTGTGGGCGTCGACGAAGTAGTGCATCTTGCGTGGAGCTCTGGCGTCACCGTAGGTCGCGACCGTGACGTGATGAGCGAGGTGATAGACGCCGTCGTCGGTCTTGGCGATGAGCAACGTTGGGCCGCCGATCTGCTCGGCTTTACCGGAGAAGCAGGCGCGCGCTGTCGCTAGAGCGGACTCGGCCGATTGCGTCGGCTTGGTGTCGACGAGGAGCTGCGCTGGCAACGTGTTGCCCGTGAAGTCCGCCACCTTGCCGCTGGCGTCGAGGTGGCTGATGACCTGCTCACCGAAGACCGGGATGCCGTCATAGAGGCGATTCATGCGGACGTGGGTCTTGCCGAGCTCGTCGGTCGTTGCGAGGGCAGGGGCAAAGCCGTGCTTCGTAGGAGCAAAAGCGAGGCGCGACTTGAGCGCGGCCATGGCGGTGTGGACCGCGGCGACTGCCTTCGCTTCGCTCATGTTGATGAACTTGAACTGCGGTCCGAAAGCAGCGGCGCCCGATAGGATTTTGAGCGCGCCGCCCATGTGTGTCGTCGATTGACTTTCATCCATCGCCATCGGCTGGGGGCGGCTCGCGGCGGCGGCGAGGCCGGCGACCGGAGCTTGCGGCGCGACGGCGGAGGCTTTCTTGGACGTTTTGACCGCTGGGGTGGCATCGCCCGCGACGGCGGGGCCGGCGATTGAGGTCTTATTGACGCGGATTGTGTCGGTCATTTGGCAGCTCACTATGGTTTTTGGGAACAATGGTGCGGCGCGTCGTTCGTTGGTTCGACGCGTCACGATGGTGGGACCGAAACAGAGTGGAGCGTCGTACGCCGCTGCTCTTGCAGCTGAGGCTCGCTACGCGGTGCTCACGACATGTTGCGGTGTGCGTGACTTATCGCGGTGCGGCGCGATCTGGTTTCGTGGATTATGTCGGGAAGGTGACTGCAGGAGGTGGAAACGCTGGTCTTGCCAGCAGGTAGCCCTGTCCGAAGTGGACACCGGCGTCGCGCACCGCGAGGAAATCGTCGCGTTCCTCGATACCTTCAGCGACGACCCGGCTCCCCATGTCATTGCACAAGGTGACGATCGAGCGCACCAACCGGCGGGTTCGCTCGTTCTTGCTGATGCCATGCACCAGGTCCATGTCGAGCTTGACGATGTCCGGGACGAGCTCTGCGATGTAGCGCAAGTTCGAGTAGCCGGCGCCGAAATCGTCGATGACCAGGCGTACACCCTTTCCGCGGATCTCGTGGAGGACGCTGCTGCAGAAGGCGAAGTGCGAAAGCGGTACCGACTCGGTGATCTCGAGGTAGACCTGCTCGTCGTGGAAGAAGATGGGGTCGTCCGTGCGGACGAGCCAGCCCTCGTCGAACTCGTTGGGGTTGACGTTGACGAAGAGCGGCCGGCCCGGACAGCCCTCCACCGTCATCTGGCGGAGGACGTGGCCGAGCTCACCCATGACCTTTTCTTCGATAGCCGCGGTTAGAAGCTCCAGAGGACCCTTGAACGCCGGTGTCTTGCTGCGAGCCAGGGCCTCGTAGGCGAAGATCTTGCCCGTGTGGACATCGACGATGGGCTGATAGGCAATGGAGACGGCGCGCGCGGCGATGGCCTCGCGGATGGGGCTGGTGGGAGGGTTCTTGGGAGTGGCGGAGCGTCCAAACAATGCCATCGCTACCGCAACCTTGTTTGCGATCGCGCTTTGACGCAAGACTAAGTTGCATGTCCGATGAAGCTCGCCTCCGTGGCCGCCCGGCCGCCGAGGGCGCGCGCCTGCTCGCCCTGCGCTACCTGGATGAGGCGACGCAAGCGATTCCGCGCCTCGCTGACCCAAATGACACCGAATCCCTGCATGATTTCCGGGTCGGTTTGCGCCGGCTCCGAAGTGTTCTTCGCGCCTACAAGGGAGAGCTCTCGGACACGGTGCGGGCCAAAGATCGGGACCGCATCGCTGCTATTGCCCGAGGCACGAACGACGGGCGGGACGCCGAAGTGCAGCTGCTCTGGCTCGAAGCGCGGTTGCAGGAAGCGCCGGTGACCATGCGTGCTGGCATCGCGTGGCTACTGCCACAGGTTCGCGCCCGGATGGAGGCTGGCTATGCCTCGGCGCGTGGCGAGACCACCGGACACTTCGCCAAGGCCGAGCGGGCGCTGCGCGAACGGCTGTCGTACTACGATTTGCGTGTGCGTCTCGGTGAGCAGGTTCGGCAACCGACCTTTGGTGAGGTCACCGCCGACTTGCTCCGCGAACACGCTGGGGACCTCATCGGCCAACACGGCTCGGTGGCGGACCCAACCGAACAAGAGAACATCCACAACACCCGCATTGCGGCCAAGCGCCTCCGTTACCTGCTCGAGCCAATCAAGAGCGAAGTCGAGGGCGTCGGTGGGTTGGTGAAGCGGCTCAAAGACCTGCAAGACGTGCTCGGCGAAATCCACGATATGCACGTGGTCGGCGCGACCTTGGCTGCGGCGATGGAAGTCGCGGTGTCACAGCTTCAGCGCGAGGAGTGCGAAGGACTCCTATGGCTCACCGACGCCGCTCGCACGGACCGCGATCGACTCTACGCACGCTTCCAGGAGAACTGGAGTCCGGACAAGCTGGCGAGCTTTGTTGGGCACGTGCGGGCCATCGCGGACACCTTGGCGAAGCGCGATGACGTCGAGATCGAGCGCAAGTACCTGCTGACGGAGCTCCCGCGCGATGTGCGCAAAGCCCCGTACGACCAGATCGAACAGGGCTATTTGCCAGGCGAGCGTCTCCTCGAGCGTCTCCGACGCGTGAGGGGCCAAAGCGGCGAGCGCTTCTACAGGACGATGAAGTTCGGCAGCGGCATGGTGCGCACCGAGATCGAAGAAGAGACGACAGCCGATCTCTTCAAGAAGCTCTGGCCTCTGACGCGCGGAAAGCGTGTCATCAAGCGGCGCTACATCGTCGCCGTCGGCGAGGACACCTGGGTGTTCGACGTCTTTCGCGGGCGCAAGCTCGTGCTTTGCGAGATCGAAGTCGACAGTGAGAGCCGCGCGATCGTCATTCCCGAGTGGCTCACACCCTACGTCGTTCGCGACGTCACCGACGAATCTGAATACGCGAACGTCAACTTGGCCTCTTGAGCCAGAGACGGATCTTCAGGCCGCCGTGGGCCATGGGCGGGTAGGGCGTGGAAAACCCTTCGCCTGCGGCGCGGGCGAGCTTCGGATCGGTGGTCACGAAGCCGAACGTCCATGCGTCGAACGGGCCGCGCGCGAGATTGCCGAGCGTGGCATAGAGATCGCGCAAGTGCGACGCGTCGCCGATGCGCGCGCCATATGGAGGATTTGCGAGCACGAGACCCGAGGCGGCCGTCGGTACGGAGCGAGATAGCGGCTGGATGGCAGACTCGACAGGAACCCCAGCTCGCGCAGCGTTCGCGCGCGTCGCTTCGATGGCGCCGCTATCGCGGTCGGCAGCGGCGATGGGCACGATGGCGCGGCGCTCCTCACGCCGCGCAGCATCGCGCAGCTCGCGCCAAAGCTTCGGGTCGAAGGCTTGCCAGCTCTCGAAGGCGAAACGCCGAGTCATCCCTGGGGCTTTGCGACACGCGATAAGCGCGGCCTCGATGACAATCGTGCCAGCACCGCACATCGGGTCGACGAACGGCACGCTGCCGTCGTAGTCGGCGGCGGCGAGTAAGGCCGCGGCCAAGGTCTCGCGTATCGGCGCCTTCGCCGTCGCCAAGCGGTAGCCTCGCTTGTGCAGGTGCGCCCCCGAGGTGTCCAGGCTGACGGTACAAACGTCGTGGTCGACGCGTACGAGCAGAGTCGGCGGCGGTGCGTCGTCTTCGTCGAGGTGCGAAACCGGCGCCGGGGGAGCACCGAGCTTGCCGTGGACGCGTTCAGCGACCGCCTTCGTGTGGTACAGCTTGGAGCGGTGACAGCTCACGCGCACCGCAAGGGGGGCGCGCTTGTCGAGCCGTCCGCCAAAGCGAATGGACGCGATGCCGTTCTCGAGCGCGCCGAAGGACTTCGCGGGGAACGAGGCGAGTCGGAGCAAGACCCGCCCAGCGATGCGGGAGCGTAAGTTGATGGCATAGATGGCGTCGTCGCCACCGGTGACCGTCACTCCTCCCGCGCTCGCCTCGCCCGGATAGCCAAGTCGCCCGAGCTCACGCGCAAGGAGGTCTTCGCATCCCGGTGCGCAAGCGACGAAAAGTGTGTCAGCGCTGGGTGGCAAGCGGGGCAGGCTGTAGCACGCCCTTCCAGACGGTGTCAGCAAGACGCCGGCTTGCCGGTCTCAACAACCACGACGCGGCGACGATGCCAAGAATGATGACGGGGGTGGCGACCGCGCTCGCAGGGTCACCGACGGCGCCATGCGAGAGCGCGGCGCCCGTGAGGTCGAAGACCATCCCGGCGTACGCCCACTCCTTCAGCAGCGGCAAGCGCGGTGCGACGATGACGAGCGCACCTGCGACCTTCCAGCCGCCCAGGATGACGGCGACGTAAGATGCGTAGCCCAAGTGCTGGAGGGTTTCGACGATCTGCGGTGGCCGCATGAGGTCGAAGACACCGCCAGCGAGAAAAACGAAGGCGACGAGAACCGTCGCCACCCAGTAGCCGATCGTTTGCTTGTTCATGAGGGCCCCTTGAAACATGGAGGCTTCAACATGTGCGCCCGGAGCATTGGCGACAATGACGCGCAAATGCGCATCATATGCTACAAAACGATCCTAATGCGCGCTCCCATCGAATTCGCCGAGCTCGAAGCCTTCACCCGCATCGTCGATGCCAAGTCGTTGTCTCGCGCGGCGAACGAGCTTGGCGTGCCACGCGCTACGATCGGCAGGAGACTCTCGCGCCTCGAACGACACCTGAACGTGCGTCTCCTAAAGCGGACGACACGGAGCCTAGCGCTCACCGATGCTGGCGAGGTCTTTTACCGGCAGGCGCGTATCGCCATCGATGCCGTGGAGCAGGCAGCGGCGAGTGTTCGCGTTGCTGGCGACGAGTTGTCCGGCGAGGTGCGCGTTTCTCTGCCGCCCGTCATGGATGACGACTTTGAGAACGTGCTACTCGACTTCGCGGCGAAGCATCCGCGCGTGAAGCTCACCATCGACGTGTCCACGCGTTACGTCGATCTGAACCGTGAGGGCTACGACGTGGCCATCCGCGCCGGTACGAGCCTTGAGCCTGGCCTTATCGCCCGGACGCTTTCTCGTACACGGCTCCTCGCGGTGGCCTCGCGCCGCTACATCGACGAGCACGGGATGCCCAAGAACACGCGCGAGCTCGCCCGCCACAAGTGCCTCTCTGGCTTCATGCGTGGCGAGCTGCCGCAACCAAGTTGGCCCCTCGCGAGCGGCGGCAAGTTGGCGGTGGCGACGGTCTTTAGCAGCAACGCGTTGCATCTCTTGCTGTCGGCGACGCGTCGGCATCTCGGCATCGGGTTCCTCCCGGAGATCTTGGTGCGGCCCCATCTCGAGTCGGGCGAGCTCGTCGCCGTCCTACCCGGGGTGCTCGAGACGCCAGTACGCTTCGCCGTCGTCTACCGTGAGCGCGAGCTGATGCCGCCAGCACAGCGGGCCTTCATCGACGTCATCGTGGCCTGGGGAGCGCGGGCGTTTGGCGCGAGCACTGCGTCGAACACAGGCGGCGTCAAAAGGTATAGCCGAAGCCGATGACGAATCGACCTTTGGGTGGGCTGGTGCCGTTCAACTGGCTGTAGTTGATGAGTTGGTCTGCTACCTGGATGACGTGCCCGTAAGCGATGCTCAAGGGGCCGACCGGCGTGACGTAACGAAGCGCGGGGCCGGCGCTCAACGTTTGGTCGGCGAATAGGGCGCCGTCCTTGTTGGCGACGCTCCCGTAATCCATGAACGCCGCGACTTGTAGAGTTCCAAAGCCCAGGTTCGGGATCATGTACCAGCGCAGCTCGGCGGTGCCGTTGAAAATGGTGCGCGCGTCCGAAACTGCGTCGAACGACTCGCGCAATCGTAGGCCGCGCAAGCTGAAATCACCGCCATAAGCGAACACCTCGGACGGTGGAAGCTCGCAGCGTTGCTCACCACTCTGGTCGCAGGTGGCGTCACTCGCGCCGATCGGTGCGCCGATTCCGTAGGTGCCACTCAGGGCGAGCACGAGAGGCCCCCCGATCGCAATATCGTCTTTTGGATGTGGACGCTCTAGCGGACGTCCCAGCGGGATGAATATCGACAGCCGAGAGATGAACCGCCAGAACGACTGCGGATTCTCGAGCACGAGCCCCATGAAGCGTTGCGCGGCCTCGATGCGGCCCTCGGCGTAGTATCCCTTCTGCGGGTCCGTTGCCGAGTCGCGCGCATCGAGGCTGACGAGCGGATAGACGCGGCCAAAGTTTGCCGTGATACGGCCATCCGAAAACCACGTCGTGACGCCCGAGACCTCGTAGTTCAAGCTCCCCACCACCTGGGGACAAAGCGTGCATTTGCCTCGCTCGACGAGGGTACGTATCAAAGCAACGGCACCGCGTACACGCCGCTCGTCGTAGTCGCCGAGCGTGCTGCGGTCGACGCTGGGATCGAGATCGTTGGTGGTGTCGAACACTTCGTCGTAGCGACTACGGTCTTCGTAAACGTAGCTTGCCCGGTAGACCACGTCGAAGGGCAGCCCCAGAGGGCGAGGCGCGCGCAGGGTCGCGACCGCTTCGTCCATGTTGCCGATGGCCGGCAAGAAGGCGAGGCCCTGATTCGCGTTACCCCAGCGCAGACGCAGCGTGAACTGTATTCCGCGGCCAAGGACATTGCGGTCCGTGAAGTCGCCGCCCACCTGGAAAGCATCGTTGGTCGAAAAGCTTACCGTGGCGTCGAGCCGAATGGCCGGTCGCTCCTGCAGAGCGGCGAGTAACCAGGTCTCGCCACCGCCGTAGTCGTCGAGCGGGGTGAGCTGCACCGAGCTGAAGATACCGAGCGCCCGCAGCCTCCGGGTTGCCGCTCCGACCGCAACGACGTCGAGTGGGTCGCCTTGCTCGAGCCCCAGCTCTTTCTCGATGAGGCTGCGCCGGGTGCGGAAGTCGCCCCGCAGGAGAAGTCCGCCATAGCGGCTGCGATCGTTCGGCGTGACGCGATAGGAAATCCGCATCGTGCCGCCAGTCTCGGCGGGAGGGCCCTCCACCTCTTGGGCGACCTCGGCACGGGGATAGCCGTCCGCCGCGAGGAGGGCGGAGATCATGCGTTTGTCGTCCTCGGCTTGGTCGGCGATGAATGGCTGGCCGGTACGGGCCTCGAGCCGCTTGCGCGCGAGCTCGGCGTTGGGGGTATCGGGTAGACCGCTAAGGGTCACGCTCTCGATGGTGCGACGTGGTCCCTCGGCGATGGTGAACGTCAGCTCGAGCTCACCGTCGCTCACCTGCTGGATGCTGGTGCCGACCTGTGCGGTTGCGAAGCCCTGCCGGAAGTAGAAGTCGCGGAGCACCGCGATATCGTGGTCCGAGTACGAGTACACCCAACGCTTCGACCCGTTCAGCAAAAGGCCGACACTCTCATCGAGCCAGTCCGCGCCGAAGGTGTCGTTGCCCACGAAGACGACGCGCGTGAGCTTCGCCTTGGGGCCTTCGGTGATCGTGAACACGGCTTCGGCGACCGTTTTGCTGACCGAGCGCAGTTGGCCCTCGACACGCGCGTCGTAGTACCCCTCACGCTGATAGCGCTCTCGGATCTTGTCGGCCATGTCCTGGACCGTGCCGCTATCGACGGACTGGGCGTCCTCGAAGGTCGACTCGTCGAGCAGGTCGTCGTCGTCGAGGGCACGGTTGCCGATGAAGGCGACACGCACGATGGGGCCGCTGTCGATCTCGAGCGTGATGTTGGCGAGGCCTTTGCTGTCGTCGAGTTGGTAGCTGCCCTTCACGCGCGCTTGCGGCCAACCACGGCGCTGTAACTTCCGTGACAAGCGGTCGAGATCGGCGCTTAGCTCGAGCGGCTGAAAGTGGATGCGCAAGAACGGCAGCCAGTAATGTGTGAGGACATCGCGCGCCTCGTCTTCGGTGAGCAGTGGCGTTCCCGTGATGACGATCTTGCCCAGCCGGTACTTCTTGCCATGGGTGACGCGCGCCTCGACGTGCACCCCCGCGTTTGGCTCGGCACCCCGGTGGGGTGACAGCTCGAGTGTAACGTCCGAGTCGAAGTAGCCCGCTTCCTGCAAGTAGTCGTGCAGTCGCTGGGCTTGGCGGTCGAGGCTCTCGTTGTCGCCGTCGAGCAGGGCACCAGGTCGCAGGTAGAGGCGCTGTTTGACGTCACTGCGCAAGATGGACCACGGCAGGTCACCCGACACCGCGTTCGAGTAGACCATTTGCTTCGGGGTGACGTCGCACGACAGACGTGTCTGGCTCTTGTCGAGCGAACAGCGCGCCATTTCGAAGTAGCCGAGCCTGAGAAGGTGCTCGTGAAACAGCTGGATGGTGCGACCGTCGAAGGGCGGGTCCTGGACGTGCGCGGCTTGGACCATGTGGGAGCACAAACGCCGCCAACTACGACCAAGCTCGACCCCGATGATACGGATGTCGACGGGACCAGTTTCGTCGGATGAGATCGTCCCGTCGGTGCGCATGCTGCATAGGGTGGACGGCGTCCCCGGCTGCAGCGTCGGCAACAGGACCAAAGGTTGTGTGTCCGCTCTGGCGGGCATCGCGGATACAAAGAGAACGGCTATGGCGAGTGAGCCGCGCATCAGTCGCCAATCAGCCGGTAGCGCATCTCGAGGCGATTGTCGCTGCGCGGACGCACCACCGAGTTGTCGGTGAGGACACTGTTGCCCTGTGCCGCCTGAGCGATGGCTTGCAAGAACCAGCGGTTGCCGAGCACGAAGGTGGCCGTGGCGACATTGAGGTTGGTGCCGCTCGCCTGCAGCGCGCGTTGAACCGAGCCCTCGAGGCGTAGGCGGGGCGTCAACTCCTTGCGCGCGGTGACGCGCACCTGGTCGCTCGTGAAAGACGCAGAGAGATCGACACGTAAGTTGATGCGGTCTTCGAGCTGATTCTCGACGAAGCCTGTGAGCGGCCCAGTGACGCCGGCGCCAGCGAGCGCGATGGCTGCGTCGACCTCTGGGGACGTACTGCGACTCGATGCCGTGCCTGTTGTACCGGTGCCGTAGAACAGTTGGTCGAAGCCGGCCTTGCCCGTGATGAGCAGCGCCAAGGTTTGATTGCGGTCGAGCCCCGGCGACGCCGATAGATCGAAGTGCATTTCGGCGAGCGTGCCCGAGAGTGTCATCGATACGAGATAGATCTCGTCGGCGGTTGAATCTTCACCCTTGGCGGGGACTTCGCCCTCGGCGACGAGCTGGATGTTGGCGCCCTCCGCTGGCGATAGTCCGGGCGTGAAGCTCACCAGGGTCTCTTGAACGGTGAGAGTCGCCTCTGGGAATCTGATGCTCCCAGCTTGGGCTGTGATGCGGCCGCCGATCGAGGGTGACAGCGGGGTGCCGCGCACCTGCAGGTCGAGCTGCAGCGGCAAGGCGATCGCGAAGGCGCTAGCGTCGACGGCAACCTCGACGTCCTCTCGGCTGGTGGCGTGAAGGTCGAGCTCCATGTCCGCGAGAAACGGCATCGTCTGCGATAGCGGTGCAGAGGTGTCTGGCTCACCGCCAACGAAGTTGAAGTCCCTGAGAGCAAACTTCTTGCTGTAGCGGCCCGTGAGAACGACGATTTCCCCCGCAACGTCTGGGATGCGACCACGCCCCGAGAGTCTGAGGTCTGCGTCGGCCTCCACGCGGACCTCGCGGCTTTGGAACGCAAGCTTCCTCCCGAGCAAGCGTACGTCGTAGCTGTCGGGTCGCCAGTCGCGGAGGCCGATGCGGCCGCGCACCTCGAAGCTGCCGGTCTCGAGGCGCCCCGCGAAGTCGCTGACGACGATGCTGTCGCCGTCAAGGGTAACGCGACCGTTGGTAACGACGAGCTCCTGCGCGATCCCTCGCGGCCGCCCGCGCACTTCCTTCGCGATGCTCACCTCGCCGGTTAGCTCGGGGCTAGCGAGCCTGCCGCTTGCTTTGGCGAGCACATGCAAGACGCCGGTCGGCTCGGAAACGGCTGTCACGAAAGGTCCGAGGACGGCGAGGTCGAGGTCACCCTCCATCTCTCCGTCGATGTCCCCGTCGCGCAGTGCTCCCTTTACGGTCAGCGTGCTGCCAGCGCCCTCGAGCGTGAAGCCGGGGATGTCAACGTTCGTGCCTTGAAACGAAATCGTCGTGGGGCGCGCAAGCTGCACGGCATGTCTGTCGACGCTCGCGACCAGTCTGTCGAGCGTCAGAGTCCCGTCGACGGCGCTCGGGGCGTTGTAGCGGACATGGGTGTTGCCGCTGAGCGTGAGCTCGTATCCAGCCTTTGCCAGCTTGGGCGAGAAGGCCGAGGCGCGGAAGTCGTCGAAGGTTGCTCGTAGCTCGGCGACCGGGCCACGCGCGGGCCAGAATTCGAGACTCGCTGTTAGAATCTCACCGAAGTCGACACGGGCGTCATAGCGCGTGTCTGCCGTATTGGTGGTGACGACGACCGTGATGACGTTGGTTGCTGGCGCGACACCGTCGAGCGAGATGTCCGCGACTTCGAGCCTCGCATTGACGCTCGGGTAGGGCAGCTCGCCTTGGAGGTCCGCGGTCGCGACGAATCGACCATCGAGCGGTAGGTCGAGCTTCGCCGCGCTCAGGGCGTTCGCTACTCCGACGTCGCCGACCGTGAGCTTCGCTTCGATGTGACCCGTCGCGGGGACGAACCCCGCGTCGACGTCGGCCTTACCCAGCGGCCCGCGCAGTTGCGCGGTGACCTGCAGAGCCTGCCCCTTGCCGCTCACAATCTTGGCGTCGCTGATATCGGCGGTCAGCGTACCGATCACGACGTTGCCCGACGCGAGCTCGCTGACGCGGACCTGTCCCGTGATGCTGGGAGCCGCTACCGGTCCGCTGATCGCGAGTCGTGACGCGACGCTGCCACGTAACGGGACGTCTGGCGCGCTGAGCGCGAGCACGGCGACGAGGGGCAGATCCGTGATTGTGACCTCTCCATCCACCTTCGCGCTTGCGAAGGTGTAGCGACCTTTGGCCTGCAAGTCGCCTCCGTCTTTCGGGTCGAGCGCCAGTTCTCGCACCGTCAAATGCTCGGGCTCGAGGACCGCGACCGCGCGTGCTCTGCTGAAGACGACTCCACGCGCCGCAAGATCGTCGACACCGAGGACGAGCTGCCCGCGTGGCGCCTGCAGCGTGCCGCCGAGCTCACCGTCGATGACGAGCCTGCCCGCTGCGTGGCCATTCGTGATGGACGCAAGGGCAACATTGTGCGCCGAAACCGTCGCCGCGAGCGGCATGGCGTCTCGCACCCGGCCGCTTTGATCCATGACACCGACGGTACCGTCGATCACGATCTCGCCCCCGCCGATGCCAACGGTCGCTGCGCTCAGCGTCAAGACACCTCCTTCGACGCGCAGCGGTGCTCGCACGCTCGCCGGGCCGATACCTTCGGCGGAGACGCCCTGCGCTTCGAGGAGCGCTTCGGCCACGAGGCGTGACAGCTTGCCTTGCGCCCTGGCGGTAAGGACGAGACTTTCGAGCTGTACGGGCGCTTGGGCTCTGGCCTTTGCGAGGGTCGTGGAGGGTCGCTTGTGTGTCAGCGTCAGGTTCGCGTCGATTGGCCCGTCTTCGGTGAAGGGAATGCGCCCATGCGCTTCGAGCACGGCGCCATCACCCATTGCCACGAGACGCGCGATGTTCGCATGAGCTGGCGTCAGGTCTCCCTCGAGCTCGACGCGGAGCGGGTCGGGTACAACTGACAACGCGTCCGGCAAGCCCTCGGCGCGCAGCTCGGCCTCGACGTGTGAAGACAGGTCGGTCAGTCCGTTACCGCGCGCCTTGAGGCGTCCGCTTACGCGTTGGGGCAACAGAGCGTTCGAGTCCGCGAAGACCCTCGCCGTCTCCGCGACTGGAAACCGTTCGAGCTCAGCGGTGAGGTCGTGGGCCATCGGCGCGCGTAGCTCGATCTCGCCGCTCACGCTGGCGGTGCCGCCCTCGAGCTCCGCGCGCAAGCGCTCGATATCGATGCGGTCACCGTCAACAGTGCCGGTCAAGGTCACCAGCTCGATGGCGAGGCCCGATAGGCTTGCGTCGGTGCCGCGCGCCGTCAGGTCGACTTTGCGGCCGTCGGTCGCGGCATGGACTGCGAGCTGGCCACGACCGGTCATCCCCTTGGGCAAAGCGCCACGGAGAAGTGGGTGGTCGAGCGGCAGGAATGCGTCGGCGACTAACGTGCCGCGGGGCAGTGAGCCCTGCGGGAAGTGCAGGTCGCCGCTCACGTCGATGGTGACACCGTCAACGATGACCCGCGTCTTTTTCGTCGCGAAACCGAGCGCGTCCCCGAGGTCGATGTCGAACGCCTCGGTGTGAAGTCGCACAGGACCTCCGTCGTATGCGTAACCGTTCGTGCGCAGGGTGAAACGTGCCGCTTCGACATCGCCATCGATGTCCAGAATGTCACCCCGCATCCCGAACGTGACGTTCTCGATGTGGCCTCCCGATACGATGAGTTGTGTGGTCCCGTCGTCATAGATGAACTCGACGCGATCGAGGGTCGTTCCGTGGAAGTCGAGCGTGAGCGGTGGCCCGTTGTCTTCGTCAGCTTTTTTAGCTGGGGCCTTGGGCGTGAACGCCTCGGCGATGCCGAGGCGCTCGGGGTTCTCAGCCAGCGCCAGCACACGGATGTCGAGACCGTGGGCGGCGATGTCGTCGATGGCGAGTGTGCCGTGCAAGAGCGCCCGCCAGCGCAGACGCGCGTCGACGTGCGAAGCCCGGATGGCGGGCCGTCCGCCGGGGTCGTCGATGGAGACATCGTCGATGACGAAATGAAAAGGCAGCGACCAGTGGACTTCGCCGACTTCGAAGTGACCAGCGAACACGTCGTTGAGAGTGTCCTCGACGAGTTGGGCCAAGCGCTCGTCCGAGAGGTAGAGCTTTGCACCAACGACGGCCATGACCGCCAAAGCAAACACGCCGGCGATGGCCCAGAAGACCACCTTGACGAAGCGCTTGATGACCCTCACGGCGTGTCCTTAGCCGCTGACCGCTTCCCAAGCCGCGTACAGAGCCGGGAGCTGCTCGTCGAGGCCGCGACGTTCGTCGAGCAAGGTCTTGCTCCTAGCCACATCGGCATAGACGCTCGGGTCACAGAGCAACGCGTCGATTTCGCGCATCCGAGCCTCGTGCGCTCCGATCTCGGCTTCGAGACGGGCGCTCTCCTTGGCTCGGCGCGTTGCTTCGCGTTGTTGCGACTTCTTTTCTTCACGGCTTATTTGACTGCTTGAGGCGGCGCCGTCGTCATTGCGGGTCGGCGCTGGCGCCGAGGCTGGCATCAGCTCCTGGCGCTTCCACAAGTAGTAATCATAATCACCCACGAACTCCGTGAGTATCGACGCGCGAGCGCCACGTAAGGAGGAGCTGGAAGTCGTCGTCCCCGGGGAGGTGGGAGCCGCGTGCTTTTCCGGGCCAGGCCGGACCTCGATGAGCTTGGTGGCGACGCGGTCGATGAAGTAACGGTCGTGGCTAATGAAGACAACCGTGCCCGTGAAGGCCGAGAGAGCATCCTCGAGTACGGCGCGGCTCGCTAGGTCGAGGTGGTTCGTCGGTTCGTCGAGCAAGAGGAAGTTTCCGGGGCGAGCGAGCATCATCGCAAGAACGAGTCTGCTCTTCTCGCCACCCGACAGCACGTCGACGAGTTTGTCGACGTCGTCGCCGCTGAACAAGAAAGCGCCGAGAATGCCGCGGACGGTCGATTCGGCGGCATCGGGCATGGCGGCGCGCATGTGCTGCAGAACGCTCTGCCCGAACTCGAGTGCGTCCATCTGATGCTGCGCGAAATAATACGTGGCCACGTTGTGCCCGATGTCCCGCGTTCCGGCGTCGATGGGCAGACTACCCGCCAACATCTTGAGGAGAGTCGATTTACCGGCGCCGTTGTCTCCAACGAGGGCGATGCGGTCGCCGCGCCGGATCTGCAAGTCGACGCCGTCGTACACCACGTTGTGCCCGTAAGCCTTCTTCACGCCGGTGAGGCGCGCCACAATGTCACCCGAGCGAATCGGTTGTGGCAGTGTGAGCTTCAACGAGCGGTGCTTCCGCTTGGGCCGGCCAGCGCTTGACGCTTCAGCGGACAATTTGTCCAGCGCCTTCTGCTTGCTCTGAGCTTGCGTTGCCTTGCTCGCTTTGGCGCCGAAGCGTTCGACGAATGACTTGAGGTGCGCGATGCGGCGCTCGCGGTCCATCGCCTGCGCGGCCAGTTGCGCATCGAGCTCGTCGCGACCTTCTACGTAGTCGTCGTACGTGCCGGGAAAGACCAGGACGCCGTCTGGCGTTAGCTCAGCGATGCTGGTCACCATGCGGTTCAAGAACCAACGGTCGTGGCTGACGACGACCCAAGCCCCTTCATAGTCAGCGAGGAAGCTCTCGAGCCAAGCGAGGCTTGCGAGATCGAGATGGTTGGTTGGCTCGTCGAGGAGCAAGACCTGCGGCGCCGACAGCAGCAAGCGCGCGAGCTCGGCGCGCATTGCCCAACCACCCGACAGCGCCGCCATGGCTCCCGATAGCTGCTCGGGCGCGAAGCCCAACCCTTCGAGGATGCGGTGAGCACGCGCTTCGAGGCTGTGCGAACCCATCCGCGCAAGTGACTCGATGAGCTCGATCTGCTCGTGGGCGAGGTCGGCGGCGTTCGTCAGGTCACCTCGGGTTAGCTTGGCTTCGACGTCGTCGAGTCGTCGTCGCGCCCGCATGATGTCGGCGCTGCCTTCGAGGACGTGCTCGAGGATGGTGCCGCTGGTAGTCCGCGTGACCTCCTGGGGTAGGTAGCCGAGTCGAACGTCCTTGCCGAGCGCGACCGCGCCGCCGTCGCGCGGCTCGTCGCCTGCGATGATCTTGAGCAGGGTGGTCTTCCCGGCGCCGTTGGGCCCCACCAAGCCGACCCGTTCCCCCTCGTTCACCGTCCAGCTGACGTCGCTGAACAGGGTTCGCCCGCCAAAGCTCTTGGCGACGCGCGTGACCTGCAACATGGCGGCCGGTCTACCCATCTGCATGGTAAGCCGCAAGCGCGCTTGACCAGCTCGCGCCGCTCGCGCAAATGACGTCCCATGGATTCAGCGACGCCCCTGGTGGCCGTGATCATGGGCAGCCAGTCTGACTACGACACCATGCGGCACGCCTGTGAGATCTTGGGCGAGCTTGGGGTGCCGTACGAAGCGAAGGTCGTGTCGGCTCACCGCACGCCCGATGCCATGTTTGCCTTTGCCGAGGCGGCAGAGGAGCGCGGACTCTTGGTCGTCATTGCTGGGGCAGGCGGAGCGGCGCACTTGCCCGGCATGGTCGCTGCGAAGACGACTTTGCCGGTGATTGGCGTGCCGGTGCCGGCAACGCTGCTGAACGGCGTCGACGCGTTGATGTCGATCGTTCAGATGCCCAAAGGTGTGCCTGTTGCCACCGTGGCCATCGGCAAACCGGGAGCGGCGAACGCCGGTATCCTCGCCGCCCAGATCGTTGCTAATTCCCATCCCACCGTGCGCGTTGCCTTGAAAGCTTACCGCGACAAGCAGCGCGACCTCGTTCTGGCGCAGACGTTGACATGATCAAGGGTGCAGTTCTCCCTCCCGGAAAAACGATTGGAATCTTCGGCGGCGGTCAGCTCGCCCGCATGATGGCGCTCGCGGCGCGGCCCATGGGCTACCGCGTGCACGTCCTCGACCCCGATCCCGATTGCGCGGCGAAGCCGGTCGTCGAGAAGGTGATCGCCGCGTCGTTCGACGACGTCGACGCGGCGCGCGCCCTGGCAAAGGGCGTCGACGTGGTGACGCTCGAGATCGAAAAGATCGGACTCGCGGCCCTCACCGCAGCTGCGGAGCATGCGCCGTGTCGACCGGACGCCACGATTCTCGAAACCATTCAGGACCGTGCCTTGCAAAAGCGCTGGCTCAAGGGGCACGCCATCCCCATTGGTCCCTACATGGAGGCCGCGACCCCGGCTCAGCTCAAGCGCGCGGCAGAGCAGCTCGGAGGCCGTTGCTTCGTGAAGGCGGCCCATGGTGGCTACGACGGCCGCGGCCAGATGGAGCTCGCCTCCGCCGAGGAGGCCCCGGCCGCGTGGGAGGAGCTTAAGGCAGACTCGGTTGTCTGCGAGTTCGCGCTCGATCTCGACAAGGAGATCTCGGTACTGGTAGCGCGCAGCGCCAGTGGAGAAATCGCCGTCTACCCGGTGGCCCACAACCATCACGAGAAGCGCATCCTCGCCTGGTCGGTCATCCCGGCCGAGATCTCCGAAGAGCTTGCGACCAAGGCCAAGGACCTAGCGCGCGGCATCGCCGATGGCTTGAAGGTCGTCGGGCTCCTCGCCGTCGAGATGTTCGTCACCAAGACCGGCGAGCTCCTGGTCAACGAGCTCGCGCCACGCCCTCACAATTCGTATCACGCGAGCGACTCGGCCTGCGTTACTTCACAGTTCGAACAGGTCATACGCGCTGTTTGCGGGTTGCCGCTGGGGTCGGTTGCGACCGTGCGTCCGTCGGCTATAGCAAACATCCTCGGCGACGTATGGGAGAAGGGAGAGCCAAAGTTCGAGCGTGCGCTCGCCATTCCGAATCTGAAGCTGTCGCTCTATGGCAAGAAGCCGAGGCCAGGGCGAAAGATGGGGCACCTGACGGCGAGCGCCGAGACCAGTGAAGACGCCGTCGCTGTGGTGCGCCGCGGACTCAACGGACTTCGGCCATAGAGCCTTTTCAGCTCGCAGTGCTCGCTCGGGGTTGCTACGGCGCGGTCGACGACTTCGTGCGCGGTTTGACCTCTGGGACCTGCACCGGCGTCGCGGGAACAGCTGGTTTCGTGTTCGTCGGATCGGTTGCGACGTCTACGTCGCGTCGCTCGCGCATCGGGCCTGGGTCGCGCCCGACCGGCCACATCGGGGTCGCGAGCGCGCCGCCTCGTGGGGACTGATCGAGATTGCCCGTGAGGGACGCGCCCAATTGGCCGATCGCTTCCTGGGTCGCAGCCGAGAGCAGCTCCGAGATGCCACGAATGGCGGCTGCAAAATCGCCAGCGGGAACCTGCTTACGACGATCGAAGCTGTACGTCCACAGCACCTGTCCGTCGCTGAAGCGGGTAAAAGCCAACGACAAGGCGAGGTGAGCAAACCACGCGTCTCCGCTATTGTAGACTTCGATCGAGAGAAGGTCGCCCGCCATGGTGTAGTCTGGGCGACGCTCACCTAGCTCGCGCGTCACCGCATCGAAGGCCCCCGCATCACGCAGTGCAGCGGCCATCACGTCGCTGACCATGCGGCCGGGCTTGACCGCCCAAACGTTCAGGTCGCTGTACTGCAGCTGGTAGGGACTCTCGCGCACGACGATCTGAAACTTGTCGTAGGTACTCGCGGTGTCCATGCTCGACACGCGCACGAGTCCCGGCAGGACACGTCCCGTGCCCTTCTCGAGCGGATCGACAGCGAGAACGTAGAAGTTGCGCGGCTGCTGCGCCCGACCAAAGAGCCCGCACGCCGCGCTCTGCAACGCGAGCAGCATGATGCAAAATCCCAAGCGTTTCATTCACGCAGCTCCCGTCCACGCAGCAGCGCCGATGGATCCTGCGCCAAAATGCGACTGAACTCGCGGAAGTTGTCAGCTGCCTCCCGCATCGACGCCATCGTGGCCGTGAAGTCCTCGCGGCTGGCGCGGAAGGCGATATCGGCTTCTTGGAGGATCTTCGCGACTTCGGTCATGGCGATGCCCAGGTTGCGGATGGCGACGCCCCCCTCTTCGGGAGACAGGCGTTGCTCCAAGGCCGCCATAACGCCACGGGTCGCCTTTAGCGTCCCGGCGAGCGCGTCAGGGTCGATCCGCTCTAGCGGACGGCGCACCGCGATGACCGAGGCGTGAACGTCATCGCGGAGCTGGCGAATGGTCAGTGTGCTTTCGCTCGAGAGCACCGCGATTTGCTCGCTCGCCTTGGTTACGGCGCCAAGCGCCTGTGCTAGTGGCTCTTGATTGCGCGCCATCATCTTGTCGGTCGTGCGCAGCGTATTGTCGAGCGACACGAGGATGCTCTCGAAGCGCTTGCGATTCTCGAGGCTCGTCCAGGCGTTCACGTTGTTTGCGATCTCGTTGACCCGCGCCGCGACCATCGTCGCCTGGTCGACGATCTGGCCGATGAACGAAAGATCGGGTGGGATGTGCGCGTATTCGCCAAGACGTGGCGAGCTCGGATCTCCGCCCACGAGGTTCACGGTCCGCAGACCCGTGAGGCCGCTCATATCGAGCTGGGCCTTCACGCCCTCGAAGAGAGGGACTTCTGGGTTGAGCGAGAGAATGACCTCGATGATCAACGGGTCATCGGGCGCGATGCGGATGCGCTCCACACGGCCGACGCGCAGACCGCGATATTTGACTGTCGCCGCCGTCTCGAGGCCCGACACGTCGTCGGTGAAGCGCACGACGTAGTGCGCCCGCTCCTCGAACACGAGTGTGCCACCGACCCATAGGATGGCCGCGACCATCAGGCCGACCCCGACGAACAGGAACACGGAGAGGCGAAGTTTCTGAGCGGGTGTGAGCTTCATGACGGGTCTCCGGGCAGATGACCCCCGAGCGCGTGCAGCACCGATTCGCTACCGCCACCGCTCTTTCCAGCGATGCGATCGAAGAACGAGCGGATCAAAGGCACATCGTACTGTCGCACGTCGGCCAGGGGACCGCTCGCAACCACATTGCCTTTTCCGAGCATGGTGACGTCGTCCGCGATCTTGTCGATGCTCGCGAGCTCGTGGGTGACCACGACGATGGTCATGCCGAATCGGTCGCGTAGCTCGATGAGCAGGTCGTCCAGCTCGACGGCAGTGATTGGATCGAGCCCAGCCGACGGCTCGTCGCAGAACAAGATTTCGGGGTCGAGTGCCATGGCCCGCGCCAAGGCGGCGCGCTTCTTCATACCGCCCGACAGCTCCGGCGGAAAGCGTTGGGCCGCGTGTAGCAGGCTCACCTGGTCGAGCTTCATACCCACGATGTCGTCGATGACGGACTGCGGCAGCGAGGTCTTCTCCTGCAGCGGGAGAGCCACGTTGTCATGAAGCGTCAGCGAATTGAGCAGGGCGCCGCCTTGGAAGAGCATGCCGACGCGGCTCATGACCGCTTCGTACTCCGGCTCGTCCGCTTGCGCGATGTTGGTATCGAGTAGCCAGACTTCGCCGCCCGCCGGCTCCTTGAGGCCCACCACGTGCTTGAGGAGCGTGCTTTTGCCAGATCCGGAGCCGCCGAGGATGACGTGGATGGTGCCGCGCCGAACGTGCATGTCGATCTGGTTCAGGACCACGCGCTCGCCATACTTGGCGATGAGCTTGCGAACCTCGAGAGGGTGAGTGGTGTTTGGCATGGGGTTCAGTCGAAGTAAAACAGGAGGCTAAAGCCCGCATCGGCGACGATGACCATGAAGATGCCAGCGACGACGCTCGTCGTCGTACTTCTGCCTACCGCGTCGGCGCCGCCCCCTGTTCGCAGACCGCACAGCGCCCCGATACTCACGATGATGTTCGCGAAAACCACGCTCTTGAAGAGCCCCGTGAGGATGTCTTTCAAGAGGACGGCCTCGCGCAGGCGGTTCCAGAAAGCTCCCGGGCCGATGTCCAGGTAGAAGACCGCCACCAGGAAGCCACCGAAGATCGCGATGATGTCGGCGTACATCGTAAGCAGAGGCTGGGTGATGGTGATCGACATGGTCTTGGGCACGATGAGGAAGCGCGTGGGGTTCAACCCCATCGTGTGCAGCGCGTCGACTTCTTCTGTGATCACCATCGTGCCGATCTCGGCGGCGACCGCAGATCCCGTTCGCCCAGCCACCATGATCGCGGTGAGCAGCGGGCCAAGCTCGCGTGCAAGCGATACGCCGACGAGATCCGCGATGAAAATGCTCGCGCCGAACTGCCGTAGCTGTGCCGCCCCTTGCAACGCCATGACCGCGCCGATGAGAAACGACATGAGGCCGACGACACCGAGGGCTTGCGACCCCATGAACGCCATCTGCATCGCCACGTCGCGAGCGCGCACCGTCCGCGTGACAATCGCTTGGACGGTGAACCAAACGATGTCGGCGCACAGCAGCAGGTAGGCCATACCGACTTCGCGGGCCGTCGCGATGGTGTCGGCGAGGTCCTCGAGCATGCCCTGTGGTGCTACCTTCTCGATACGCGACGGGTCGGGCAGTGGAAACAGATCGAGCGTGCGTGCCACGTTTTCGGACGCGCCAACGACGTCGAGCTTGGTCCCATGTTCACGTGCGCGGCGGGCAAAGGCAGCGACGATGGCGACGCCCGCGGTGTCGATGGTCACGACCTTGGACATGTCGAGGGTGAGCGCCGGGCCAAGCTCGAGCGCTCGTAGCTCCGACGCTACGTCCGCGGCGCGATCGCGCGTCAGATTTCCTTCCAAAACGTGTCGTTCGTTCATGGCACCGCCACGCTGAAGCGCAACAACAAGTCGTGCTCGATCTGGTCGCGTGCCGACACGTTCCGATTGCGCAGGAAATCGATGACGTAGTTGATGCTGGCGAACTGAGTGAGCTTCAAGGCGATGGTCGAGCTCATGTCGATGATGAGTGCATCGTTGCGCGAGAACGGCGTCAGCGTATCCAGCTCCAGATTGATGATCACGTAGTTCGTGATACGCGCGATCGCGAGCACCGTCGCTTCGACACCAAAGGTCGTGTCTGACGCCACGCGACTGAAATCGGCCGTGCTACGGTCGTTGTCATTGGCGTTGTCTTCGACCAAGAGATCGCGCGTAATCGTTTGGCGTGCGCCCGGCCCGACGCGGAAATTCATCTCGGCGAACAGTGTTTTCAGCACGCGCGTATTGACCCCGATGCCTTCGCGCAGAGTTGTAAAGCCGAACGGTGGCGCGGTTTTCAAACGCTCATCGACCGACTGTTCGGCGAGTTGCTGCCCGGCTCTGTTGAAAACACGGTAGATGGGCGGGTCGTCTTCATCGAAGTAACGATACGTGTCGAAGAGGTTCGTCTCTCCGCCAAAGCGTACGTAGGGGCCAATCCAAGGTTGCCAGCGATAGATGTAGAGCGCGTCCAAGGCGAGGCGGTCGCGGGTTTTCTGCCATGGCAGGTTCGGGAGCTTCCCCTGACCCTCCTCGACTTGGAGACGCAGCAAGAGTGGGTTCTTCGCGATCAAGAAGTTCACGCGTCCGTCGACGAAGGCGCTCGCCGCGTAACTCTCGCCGGCGGGTTGATTGAGCACGTTGCTTCGCGAGGTCAACGAGGCGTTGCCACCTAACACGAGCAAGCCCGCAACGGCGTCGCGTGGTTTGAAAAGCTCGGACTCGCTGATCTCGCCCGCCCCTTGGAACGCGTTGGTGTTCTCATCGAGCACGAGGATGTAGTGGGTGTGCTGTCCGGGGAGGAGGCGGACCGTCGAGAAATCGGTGCGTGCGCGATAGTTCTCGCCGACGCGGACGACTTTGTAGAGGCCGGGCTTCAATACCCAGGTCTGCACCGGTTCGCCCGCTTGCTCGTCCGTGCCGAAGCCGATGCCAATGTATTGGCGGTCCTCCATGCGAATGAGCTCGTAAGAGGCGCGCAAGCTCGCGTAGGTCTGAGCTACGACGTGAACGGACAGGCCCGACCAAGCGACCGGAATGACCGTTGTGTTCTGTTCGCGCACGTCGACGTCGTAGGCCAGCTGCTGCTGAATGGCGCCTGAGCCCACCTGCACACGGTACTTACCCGGCGAGACCACGATGCGCTTGCCAGTCGTCGATTCGGCGATGACCCGAGGACCGAAATAGACGGTGACCGGCGGTTCGTCGAGCCCGGTGGTCATCGAGGGTACGAAGATCGCTCCCTTTCCGAAAGGCACGAGCGTCGGGTCGCGCTCGAGCTGAGAGCGCACCGTCCCGGCCGGCCATTCGCCTCCTTGACCGATCACGGCGTTCACCGCGACGTCGATGTTCGGGGGCGCCGGCTCTTCCTCCTGTGCCTTTGCGTCCATCATGGCGAACAGCGGAGTGCCGAGCGCCAGAAACAGCCAGGCGCGTAGGACCACTAGCGACGCTTCTTGGTCGCGGCGGCGGTGGTCTGAGTGTCCGCCAAAGCGGTCTCGATTTTCGTCTTCGCTGCTGCTGACCATGCCATGTGCAAGGTGCGGATATGACCGTCGTCGGCGAAGGTCGGCGTGGAGATGACCTCGAGGCTCTCCAAGCGCAGATCGTTGCGATAGTGGTCACTCCCGAAGGTGCCGTTCCACGTACCGTCGCCGTTCTTTTTCGAGCAGCAGACCAGCTCGATGTTTTGCTTCTCGAGCTCCTTTACGAAGCTCGCGACTCCTGCCTTCTTCACGGGGGACTTGAAGTCGGGTGCGGTCATCGTGAAGTCGTCGGTGACGAGTTGGAGGACCGCCGGCCCGTTTCTGGTCTTGATGGCGTCTTGGATGGCCGCGAGCCACCGATCGTTGCGGTTGGTGATGGTGGAGACGAGCGTCTGTTTGGCGGTCTCATCCATCGTGAGCGTGAGGAGCTTTACCTTGTCGCGGTCGATGACCGCCTCTGCCTTGAAGGGCAGGGGGTCGAGCCCGAGCGACTTCCAATCGGTGCGCTCGATGGTCAGGCTCCAAGAAAGCTTGCCGTGCGACCCCGTCTTTTCGCTGGTGGCTTTCATCTGCGGTTTCTTGGGCAGGACGCGGCCCAGCCAGGAGACGATCTCATCGTTGTTCAACATGCTCTCGCCATCCACCTTCACGAACGGCTCTTCGGCGAAGAGCGCCATGATGGCGTCCGGCTCGTTGCCGTTGAAGGTGGACTCGAGCTTGGCGGCGATCTCTTCGGGCTTGGGGCCACACGCGCACACGAGCAGCAGCGCCGACGTGTGGGCAAATACTGCAATCGAGCGTTTCATGGCCCTTGTCGTGACCCAGCCAGGGGCCGAAATCAAGCAACGTATTCGGGGTATTGACGACCGGGCCCCCCCCGATCGCGCGTCACTTTCCATCTTGACGCAGCGCGTACGTGGGCTCGCAACTTGTGATCGGGCAAGCCGATACTCGTCTTGCTTTCCTCGTGTCTTGCTGCGGCGCGGTTCTCGCGCTCGTGGCACAATCCAATTCAGAAAAGTTCGTTGCAGTACGGAGGTATGACGTGGGCATGACCGCGTCGGTACGTAATCTCGATTTGCGTCAACGCAGCGAGATGGCGCGCCTAGTCATTCGCGAGCTGGTTCGGGCCCGACGTGTGCCCGTTGGCAGCGAGCCTCCCGATCCGGTCAATTGCCTGGTCACCCGTGCTCAGGTGATGAACCGGGCCAACGTCCGCACGCTCACCCACGCCGTGGGGCTCCTCGAAGAGGCACGCGCCACGGTGCAAGACCCCGTGGTGATGCACGAGGTCTCCCTAACCTTGGCGCTTGCTCGCGACATTCCGTCGCTCATGGATCTCGAAGACCTCGACCTGCGGGCAGTCGTCGCTGAGCGCTGGAGCGAGCTACGCCTCGCGACCCGCACGCGCCTTCGCGCCATCGTCGCGGCTTGCACGCAATGCGCGAAGGGCTCGATCGCCAAGATGACCCTCGTCGGTGAACATCACGACTTACGTCAGGCCGCTTTTGCGTACGAGAGCGCCTATGCGTTGCTTACGCGCGCGGTCAGGATGCACATGAACTTCGACGTGTTATGCAGCATGGAATCCAAGCGGCGTTGAGATGACGGTGGCGTCGTGCGTGTGTTGCCTCTTGGGACTAGCCTGCGGCACCTCGTGCTCGCCGGAGATTTCGCTTTTCTGGGCATGAACGTGCCTCGCTCGGGCGTTGTTGCGCTGTGGCACTTCGGTCCTTACCTTGTATAGCTCGAGACGCGTTGTGCCTTGCGCTTGGGCCCCCGCAGGCCATATTTCGCCGCATCCCAGCTTGTAGGGCGACCTTGTCTCGGGCTTTCGACGCCAAAAGGATGATTGCATGAATCCGGCAAACGACCTCTACCGCCGCTCCATTAGCGCAGCCGACCGCTCGCACGTTTCATCGGAGCTTTCGGCCTTCTTCGCGAAGACCTACGCGTGGATGGGTCTCGGGCTTGCCATGACGGGCTGCGTGGCCGTCGCGGTCGCTAACTCCGAGACCATGATGAACCTCATCTATGGTAACCGCGCCGTGGTTTGGGGCCTGCTCTTCGGCCAGATCGCGCTGGTCTGGGCGTTCGCGGCGACAGCGCACCGGGTGAGCGGGACGACCGCCGCACTCATGTTTACGGGTTATGCCGCGACGGTCGGCTTGACGCTCTCTTCCATTTTCATGCTGTACACCGAGGGCTCGGTTGCCCGGATGTTCTTCGTCACCGCAGGAGCTTTCGGCGGCCTATCGCTGGCAGGGGCGACGACGAAGCGCGATCTGACGCCGGTCGGCCGTTTCATGATGATGGGTCTTTTCGGCCTCGTCATCGCGATGGTGGTCAACTGGTTCTGGCACAACAGCGCCTTCGAGTTCGTCATGTCCTGTGCGGGCGTCCTCATCTTCGCTGGTCTCACCGCATACGACACGCAGAAGCTCAAAACGATCTATGCGGAGCGGGGGGAGGCCGGCAACCTCGCGTTGCGCGGAGCGCTCACGCTCTACCTCGATTTCATCAACCTGTTCTTGTTCTTGTTGCGACTCTTCGGCACCCGCCGCGACTGAGCATGGTCGAGTCGATGCGGGGGGGCACCGTCGACATCCACAGGGTCCGCGAGTGTCACCTGAACGCCCTGTTTTCAGGTGAGCTGCGTGTTCACCGGTTTGCGCATCGCGCGTTGATGCGATAGCGCGCACTGAGATGACCCGCCTACAAGACAAAGTCGTCTGGGTAACTGGTGCTTCGTCTGGCATTGGCGAGGCGCTCGTTCATGCGCTCGTCGAGGCGGGCTCCCAGGTTGTGCTGTCGGCTCGCCGCGAAGGGGAGCTCGAGCGGGTTGCCCGCGAGGTTGGCAAGACGGAATCGACACTGGTTGCGCAGATGGACGTCACCGACGCATCCAGTCGCCAAGCCGCATATGCTCGGGTCGTGAAGCACTTTGGCCGCGTCGACGTCCTTATCAACAACGCGGGAGTTTCCCAGCGCGGACGGGCGGTAGACACGAGCGTAGATGTTCTGCGTCGACTTATGGAGGTCGACTTCTTCGGACCGGTCGAGCTTACGCGCTTGGTCTTGCCAGAGATGCTCGAACGCAAAAGCGGCCATATCGTGGTGGTGACGAGTCTGCTGGGTGTCTTTGGTACGCCATGGCGGTCCGGCTACGCAGCCGCCAAGCATGCCATGCACGGGTGGTGCGAATCGCTACGGGCCGAAGTGGCCGATCAAGGCGTGCCAGTGACCATCGCTTGCCCCGGCTTCGTGCGGACGGGTATCTCTGCCCATGCGCTCACCCCTGACGGCTCGCCGTTGGGGAAGAGCGATCGGGATCCGCAATCAGGGATAACTCCCGAGGCCTGCGCCCGCGGCATCGTGAAGGCCGTAAGGCGCAACGCCGTCGAAGTCTACGTGGCCAGGGCGCCTGAAAAGCTCGCTGGCTTCGTGAAACGCGCTTCACCCGCGACATTCGCACGCATCATTCGCCGCGTGCGCGTCACCTGACCTTACACTGAGGAAAATTGAGATCATGTTGAAATCCATTGCCGTTGCCGCCTTGCTTCTTGCTCCGCTCGCCACCGCGCACGCGGACCAGGAACCTGCCAAGACCACGCCGCCCGCGGCTCAGCCCGCCAGTGACACGCCTGCGGCACCGACACCTCCGCCTGCCCCCACCATCGATGGCAAGTATCGCTTCGTCGGCGGCGACAAGGAGAACAAGGGCGTCGAAGAAGCGATTGAGAAGGTCGTCCAAGAAATGCTCTTCCTCAAGCGTCCGATCGCGCGCGGTCGCCTCAAGGACCGCAACAAGGTCGCGAGCGCTTGGACGTTCACTGTGGCTGGCGGGCAGATCAAGTCGGCCGCCGAGGGCATCATGACTTGGTCGAGCCCGGAGAATGGCTCCCCCGCTGACGTGAAGACGTCCACTGGCGACGACGCAAAGCTCACCCAGAAAATCTCGGGCAACAAGCTGACTCAGGTGTTCACCACCAAGGAAGGCAAGCGCGAGGCGACGTTCACACTCGGCGCCGACGGCCAGACGTTGACCATGGACGTTGTCTTGGTCAGCGAGCAGCTGCCGATTCCGCTCAAGTACTCGCTCACTTACAAGAAGTAGGGTCACGTGCCGCGCTGGCGGCTACGGTTGCCCTGGTGCTGCGGTCTTCGGGATGAGCATCCACTCGACGGCCGCGGCACTCGCCAGGAATCCGAAGGTGCCGGTCACATAGGTGACCGCACCGTACCCGGTCTCGCAATCGAGGCCATCGGGTGAGCAGGCCATCCCCTCGGGTAGCACCGGGACCTCGTCGCTGTAGACGCAGCGAATGCTCCAGGTGCCTTTGCGTGGGAAGTCGTGTTTCTGCCGGAGCTTCTTGCGTAGCATCGCGAGCATCTTGTCGCCCTGCGCCTTGGTGATGTCGGTGACCTTGATTTGCGTTGGGTCCCGTCGACCGCCGGCGCCACCCACCACGATGAGGCGCTGGCGTTTGCGGCGGCACGCCTTGATCATGATGAGCTTGTTGGTGAAGTTGTCGATGCAGTCGATCACCACATCGTAGCCAGGGGCAAGGATGTCCTCCGCCGTCGACTCGGTGAAGAAGTCCTCGATGACGTTGACGCGGACCTCGGGGTTGATGGCGCGGACGCGCTCGCCGAGCGTCGATGCTTTGCCTTTGCCGATGGTTTGCGAGAGGGCGTGGAGCTGGCGGTTGACGTTGCTCGCGCAGATCTCGTCGAGGTCGACGAGAGTCAACGTACCGACGCCGGTTCGGGCCAAGGCCTCGACGACCCACGAACCGACCCCACCAAGGCCAATGACGCAAACGTGGCCCCGGGCGATACGTGCTGCGGCCTCGGGGCCGTAGAGTCGTTCAATACCGCCAAAGCGGACGGAGCCCTCGCTTGGTTCCATCGGCGGCGCATATACCGAGTCGACACATCGCTTGTCGACAGGCGGGCCGCGATCTGGAAGAAGGGTGCCTGTATGCGGACCGTCATCGCCACTTGCTTGATTGCGCTCGCGCATCCGGCCATCGCTGCCCCAACGACCAACACCGACGTCATGCCGCTCACGGTCACGGAGAAGTCCCTGGCCAACGGCCTGAGGGTCATCGTGGTCCCCACAGGCTTCCCGGGGCTCGTCTCTATCCAGATTCCGGTACAGACCGGCTCGCGCAACGAAGTCGAACCGGGGAAGACGGGCTTTGCCCACCTGTTCGAGCATATGATGTTCCGCGGGACACCGGCGAATCCCCCCGAGCAGTACCAGGCGGTCATGAATCGCGTTGGCGCTCGTCAGAACGCCTACACCAGCGATGACTACACCAACTACTTCCTGACCTTCGCCAAGGAGGACCTCGAGGAGGTTTTGGCGCTCGAGGCGGACCGCTTCGCTAACCTTTCGTTTACCGAGAACACGTTCATCACCGAGACGCGCGCCGTCCTCGGCGAATACGACAAGAACAGTGCTGACCCCACCAACAAGCTCTACGAGCGTCTGCGCGACGCTGCCTTCGTTGCGCATCCATACAAGCACACGACCATGGGGTTCATCGCCGATATCCAGGCGATGCCGGACAATTTCTCCTACGCCAAGACGTTCTTCTCGCGTTGGTATCGTCCGGAGCTTACGACTCTCGTCATCGCGGGTGACGTCGAGGCCGACAAGGCCATCGCTTTAGCGGACAAGTATTTCGGCGCGTGGAAGGTGAAGCCAGCCGAGGGCCGCGTCGATATCCCAGTGGAGCCGCAAGCCAAGGGACCGGCTTACACGCATCTGGACTGGCCAACCCCGACTGCGCCGCTCGTTTGGGTGGCTTTTCACGGCCCGGCGTATTCGCCCACCAACCAGCGTCACGCCGCCATGCGCTTGGCGCTCGATGTTTATGCGGGCCCAACCAGCGAGCTCCACAAGCGTCTGGTAGAGCGCGAGCAGAAGATCGACACACTTTATACAGAGATCCCGGAGAGTGTGGATCCCGGCCTCATCCTCATCGCGGCGCGGTTGAAGAGAGTGGGTGACGCAGTCGAGGTGCGGGACGCGATTTTGAAGGCCGTCGGTGAGGCGCGCAGCGCGCTGGTGCCCGCGCAGCGCTTGACGGCTGCCAAATCCGCGGCACGTTACCACTTCGCCAAGGCCCTCGATAGCACCTCGTCGATCGCCGCCCGCGTGGCCGAGAGCGCCCGCTTCGAACGCCGCTTCGGCACCACCAACCAGTACTACCGGACCATGGCGGCCATTACGGCCGAGCAACTCCGCGACGCCGCGCGCGCGGTTTTCACGGACGAGAATCTCGTGCTGGCGACGCTGTCGCACGAGCCCATGAGCCCCGATTGCGGTCGCCCGTCGAAACTCAAGACTTTCGACACCACGCGCGACAAACAGACGAGCCTCGAGCTGCTAGTGCGACCTTCGAGTCTCCTCACCATCGACATGAAGCTCACGTTCGCCGTTGGCTCGGCCCACGATCCGAAGGGCAAGGAGGGCCTTGCGGCTCTGGCGGCGGCCATGGTCTCCGAGGCGGGCTCGCAGCTTGCTCGCACCGATGAGGTTGCGGCCGCGCTTTATCCGCTTGCGGCGACTTTCGAGGCGCAGGTCGACAAAGAGTTGACGACGCTCACGGGCATCTCTCATGTCGATGTCTGGTCGTCTTTCGCGGACGTGGTGTTCCCACTCCTCACTGCACCGGGCATGCGCGCCGAAGACTTCACGCGCCTGCGGGATGCGCAGCTGGTTGCGCTGACCGAAGACTTGCGCGTCTCGAACGACGAGGAGCTTGCCAAGGAGAGGCTGCAAGCGAATACCTGGAAGGGCACGTCGTACGCGCATCCGACCTTGGGCACTATCGCGGGTCTCAAGGCCATCACCCTGGACGACGTACGCGACTTCGTCGCCAAGAATTACACGCGCGCGAACCTCGTCGTCGGCCTTACGGGTAAGGCGACAGAACAGATCATCGAGCGTGTACGCTCGGAGCTCGCAGCGCTACCGGCGGGTGAGCACGCCGCAGCACCGTCGGTGAAGGACGCGCCGGCCAAAGGTCTGAGCGTCGAGATTATCGCCAAGGATACGCGAGCAACATCCATCTCACTTGGTCACCCCATCGAGGTGACGCGCTCGCATCCGGATTTCGTTGCGCTCTATCTGGCGCGCACCTGGCTTGGGGAACACCGCTCGCCCATGTCGCGTCTTTACCAGCGCATTCGCGAGGTGCGTGGCCTGAACTACGGTGACTACGCCTATATCGAGGCGTTTCCGAACGGCATGTTCCAACTGCTGCCGTCCCCGAACCGCCCGCGCCATCGGCAGCTCTTCGAGGTCTGGATTCGCCCCGTGCAGCCAAAGAACGCACAGATGGCCCTGCGTATCGCTCTCTACGAGCTCGAGCGACTCGTGAGCGAAGGTCTCACGCAAGAGCAGCTCGACGCGACGCGTGCATATTTGATGAAGAACGTGTTGGTGATGACGGCGCGGCAAGACCAGGCGTTGGGGTACGCTCTCGACGCGCGCTGGCACGGCACACCCGACTTCGTGCAGTTCATGCGCGACGGGCTCGCGGCGCTGACGCTCGACAAGGTCAACGCGGCGCTGAAGAAGCACATCAAGCCGAGGGATCTGCGGGTCGTCATGGTCACCAAAGACGCGAACGGTCTGCGCGGTACTCTCCTCAAGGATGCGCCGAGCGCCGTCATTTACGACGCGCCGAAGCCGGACGAGCTGATGGCGGAAGATGCCAAGATCGGTGCGATGAAGCTCGGCTTGTCCGCTTCGGCGGTCACGGTCACGCCTGTCGATCAGGTGTTCGCGCGCTAGAGCTTACCTGTCGGGGCGGCTCAGCGAGTAGAGCCAGTCGTCAGGTCCGATGGCGTCGAGAGCTTGGGTCGCGGACCCGCCTCGATGCACGCGCGCGTGGGTCATGCCCGGGCGGCAGGTCAGCGCGTCGTCTTGTCGTGCGTTCGGCCTTGTCCCAGCCAACCATGCCGTGCAATTTCGATTCGCGCAGCGCGTGGAGCGTCACCATGATCATTTGGAGTGGCTGGGGTATCTTGACCCCGCTCATTTTCATTCTCGGCACGGTTCCGGTTACTCTCGGCATCGAGGCTCTCATGCGGGCATTGAACGGCCAGCCCGGAGGAACAGTCCCGCTAGGTTTCGGCTTGCTTGGGGGCGCCGCGCTGAACTGGGTTGTGGGCCGCAAGCTCAACAGCGCCCCCGGTCGCGACCTCGTCGATCCGGCGAACGGTGAGGTCGTCAGGCTCCGGCGCTCGCACAGCTTGTTTTTCATCAAGATGGAGTGGTGGTCGATTCTCGCAGCCGTGCTTGCGGTGGTGTGGATTGTCTCGGGTCTATTGGCGCGCGGCTAGACACGAGGTTGCTGTTCCGATCGGCTCGAAGCGCCCGAGCTCCGCGGAGCACTGCGGGTCCGAAGCGTTAGGCGACGCGCTGCCACTCTGACAGGGCGACCCCGACCGTGCGTCGCCGATAAGCCGGCATGTTCGTATCGCACGCTCGCTCGGCCACGACGCCGCAAGCACAAGCTTTCGCCGCCGTGCCCATTGGCGCCACCTCCGCTGCAAAGCTTACCCCCGCGCTCTTGCGCGCGCTTACCGAGGTCCGCGAGCGCACCGCAGGGAACCGGCTCGCGGTGCGTGAAGCTTATGCCTACGCCTATCACTCGCTCTTCACGCCGCAGCCCGCGCGCGCGAAGGAGCTCGCGGCCCTTCGCAAGACGCTCGTCGACCGCGGGGTCGACGTGCGCGTCGTGCTCTCCCCTCGGGGTCTCGCGCCGTACGTCGAGGCGGTGCTTGCGGCACGTGTCACTTCTGCGATGCCTGACCTGCCGGGCAATCAGCTCGCTCGCACCGGACGCGCCGCCTACGAAGCCCAGTGGTTCTTGAACTGCTTCGACTACACCAAAGCCGTCGCCTACCGCGCGTACCGCATCGACCCGAGCGCCGACCTGCGTTTCTTCGTGCTCATGGATTTCGCTGCCTACGGCACGATGTGCCCGCGAGGCGGTTCGGGCGAGCGTGCCCAAGAGCCACGGCCGGTCGTTCACACCATGATCGCGTACAAGAAAGATGGCGCCTGGTGGGCGGTCAGTCCCGAGATGGACATCAGCAAACCCGAGCTCGAGCTTTTCAACCTCGGGCCCACTCTTCCTCCGCGTCTCGGACCCCACTTTCGTCTCGTCGACGCACCATTCGTGCGCGGCAAGGACCTGGTCTACGCGGGAGCCTACGACATCGAGCATCCCCTCATCGCGGGGGCTGTGCACCCGCAAGTGTTGAAGAATGTCGCAGCCAGCGGTGTGCTCTCGAGGAATCCATCGGACTTCGTTTGCCGCTAGAGCTCACCTTCCCAAACACATTTCGCTTCTTGTCCCGCATAGTCTTGCGCGTAGAGCAGGCCGAAGGCGGTGGTGTTTGCGGGCGACGTCGAGAGTGGCTCGAGCTCGAGCGAGAAGTCCTGGGCCGCATTGAAAATGGTGTCGTTCGCCGCCCATATCATGGCGTCCCCGTCGCGTTCGGCGAACACCGCAAACAGCTGTGAGCCGGGGGCTGGCGTCAGCTGCCCGTACCCGGCCGCCGTCGAAAGATAGAATGTTTGCTGCTGCACATTGCCACCAGCGTCGTAGACGATGACAAGTAGCGCGGTATCGAGATTTTGCTGAGAGGCGTTCGCCGCGTAGCCGAACGGAATGGTGGCGACGAACGTCCCGTTGGTGCCGGGTTGGTAGCTGAAATACGTATACTCGGCCAAACCACCTTGACGCACGACGAGCGCGGTGGCGTCCCAGTCCGCTGAAACGGTCACGCCCGCGAGGCTCCCGAAGGTGTCGCCGAGGACGATGTATTGGTCGTCGAGCTTCAGCCCGTAGTACATGCCTTCGGCGACAACGCTGGCTTGCGTTCCGCTCACGAGATTTGCGGTGAGACGTACGCCTGCGCCGGCCGAGCTCATCGTGGCGCTCTGGCTGCTAAACCTCGGCGCGTTGCTGTTGCTCGTGCTGGCGTCTTGAACGACGGTCAAAAGGTCACGCCATACGCCGATGGCAGGGACGCGATCGTAGGCTTCGTCATACAAAGTGCGGTAGGGAGGCCAATAGACGGAAATGCCCGTAGCGCTCGCGGTCGCGCTCCCACTCGTGCGGTTGAGAACGGCGGCATCCACGGCGTCGATCAGCGCGTCTGCCGCGACCGCGATGGGGCCACCCGCGTCCGCTATCGTGGAGGCAGCACCAGCGAGGTCGACCATCAGGGCTGAATCGGCTTCGGATGCCTGTCTGCCGAACTCGAGGGCCCCGGCGCGGGCACGTCCAAAGAGAGTCACGAGACTTGCGATCTGGGGGTCGAAGACGCGCGTCATCGCGTTCAAGGCGCGCTCGACGGCTTTGAGGTTGTAGAGGTCGACCAAGGACAGCGTGATGTTGGCGCTTGTGTTCTCGAGAATGGCCTGAGCTCGAAAGCCCTGCATCACATCTTGCGAGAGCTCGACAGGGTCGATCGTCGGGTCGTCGAGCGCTGACGCAAACGACGCGTAGTCCCAACCGTGACCGGGCTCGAGCTCCTGGGAGGCGAGCATGTATTCGGCGTAGTCGCGCATGACCAGCGCGGTCTCGAGCGAGCCCATTAGACACGCATCGAAGCCGACGAGGGCAATACGTTCGCGCTGCGCGCCCGCGAGACCGGCAGCCATGCCGGTCGCGAGCTCTGCCATCGTCAGGCCGTCGTACGCCGCAGACGCGTCGGCGCCGAAGCCTGGCCAGGCGCTTCCATGGTCCCAGAACACGAGGGCGATCTTGTCTGCGGGGAATGTGTCGATGCCCCAGGTCAGAAAATCCGCAAGCACCATGGGGTCGCCCATGTTCTTCTCGCCGAGGTCGTCGAGCTCGATGAGCTTGCCGCTGTCGACCCGCACACGCAGGGTGCCCGTCCAATTCGGCATCATGCCAATGGGGGCGTCGGTGAAGCCGATGGCGCGGTCGATCTGCAGGACGATGGTGAAGTCGTCGTTGCGCCCCACCTGCATCATCTCCGCGAGGTCGAGGAGGGCAAAGGGCTCGAGGTCGTTGTCGGCAACCATGTACACGAGGACGGTCCACGACGTGCCGCCCGAGCTGTGCGTCTTTTCCGGGGCGTCGAGGAGCTGGTTGCTCGCGTCGGCATCCCCGTCACCGTCCCCCTGCGCGCGGCTATCGCCCCCGCCGCGTTGCAGAGGGTCGACGGAGGTGCCTCCGCAGCCCGGATGAGCGCATGCGGCTACAGCGGCCAGAAAGGCGAAACGACGGCCAAAAGAGCCGCCTCCGAGCGCCCACGTCATGGATGACTTATCGGTCGCTGCCCGAAGCCGGTTGCGGGGTACTCAACTGCCCGCGTGGCCTGGTTTTTTCAGCTCCTCGTCGATGATCTTCAGACGTGTTTCGTATTCGTAGCGGTGCCCGTGGATGATGTAGAGCGCGACGCCTACGACGCCGAGGGTCAGGCCCAGGGCGGCCAGCGCGGCGAGTCCGCCCCAAACCAAGCCGACAGGGATCGCGGCGATGCCCAGTACGCTGCCCCACAACACGCGCCTTTGCTCGCCAGCCAACCCTTGCAGCTTGCTGTCGAGCTCGTCGCGCTCGCGCCGGATGTCGTCGATGCGTGCCATGGTGCGACTAGGGGCGCGTGAAGCGCAGCGCAAAGCGGTCGCTGCGTCCCCGCTTCTCGCCCGCGGCACTCGGTGACGTGCTCCAATCGCGGATGTCTTCGGGATTGCGAAGGAACTCACCACGATTCTCGAGCTTGAACCCTGCCTGAGTGAGCTCGGCGATGATGGTCTCGTCTTCGATGCGGTGCAGCGTCTTCACATCGTCGACCCCGTGACCCTTGGCAGCGGAGTGGTCAATCACGAGGAACGTGCCGCCCTGCTTGAGGCTTGCGAAGACCGCGCGGTTCATCGTCGTTCGGTCGACACCCATCCAAACGAAGTCGTGGTAGACCAGGTTCGCGATCACGACGTCGAGGTCCTTGGCCTCGGGCGGCATTGGTGACTCCATCTCGCGGTCGACGCGGACGACGTTCTGGTTGACCGGGCGTGCGAGACGTTGTGGCCAGCTTTCCCCGACGAATTTGACGAACAGCTCCGGGTTCTGCGCGTACACCTTGCCGGTCGGCGCGACAGCGCGGGCCAAGAGCTCCGTGGTGTAGCCGCTGCCGGCTGCGAGCTCTGCGACTCTCATGCCCGGCTGAACGCGCGCGAACTCCAAGAACTGGACAGGACGCCGACCCTCGTCGAGGGCCTTGTCGGCATCCGCGCGATCGCTCTCGGCAACCATCGCCGTGTAGCTGGCTGCCGCTGCGTCCGGAGTCGCCGGCGCGGGATGAGCGCAGGCGGCGACCAGCGACAAGAGAAGCACGCACGAGGACTTCATAGACCGCGTGCATAGCAGATGACGGGAGCGCCAAGCGACTGCATACTGCACCGACATCATGCGCGTTTTGGTGGCACCGCTCGAGCTCAAGGGGACCCTCGACGCCAGCGAAGCGGCGCAGGCGATCGCTGAGGGGCTTCGCGCCGCCAACCAGAGCGCTGCCATCGAGCTCTTACCACTTGCCGACGGTGGTCCCGGCACGTTGGCCGCGCTCACTCGCGCGCGCGCAGCACGCGTGGAGACCACGAAGGTCACCGGCGCCGATGGCTCGCAAACCTCGGCGCGCTGGCTCGTCGACGGAGGCCTCGCCATCATCGAGTCGGCTGAAGCGATCGGCATGACGCGCTTTCCCGGACGAAGGGCGCTCGACTACACGAGCCGCGGCGTTGGGGAGCTCATCGCGGCCGCGCTCGAGCGCGGTGCGCGTGAAGTCGCTGTCGGCATTGGGGGAACCGCAACGGTCGACCTCGGGCTTGGTTGCGCCACGGCGCTCGGGGCGCGTTGCTTGGATGCCGGCGGCCGTGAGGTCCTGCCAGTGCCCCGCGACTTCGCACGCATCTGTGTCATGCACCGCGAGGCCGTCACAGACGCGCTCATCGGTGTGCGCTTGGCGACCTGGTGTGACGTCCAAGCGCCGCTCCTAGGGCCAGATGGATTCGTGTATCGTTATGGCGGACAGAAGGGGCTTGGCGCGGCCGAGATGGTCAGCCTCGAGCACGAAGCCGAGCGACTCACCCGCGCCATAGCTCCGGGCGTTCCAAGCGACGGCGCGGGCGGTGGTCTCGGCTGGGGGCTGCGCGTCTTGTGCGGCGCCAAGGCGCGCTCGGGCTTCGATGCAGTCGCTGAAGCGGTCGGCCTCACACAAGCGCTCGAGAGCTGCAGCATCGTCATCACCGCCGAGGGACGGCTCGACGCTCAATCGACGCAGGGTAAGGGCACTTGGGAGCTGGCGAGGCGGGCGAGGGCAGCCGGACGGCCGGTTGTCGTGATGACCGGCTCGTCGAGCCTTGCGCCCGAGATCTGGCGCACCGCTTTCACGGACGTCGTGACGACGGGGAGCCGCGAGCCCATGAGCCGCGACGAGGCCTACCACCAACTGGTTACGACAGCGCGTGCCTATTCTTTGCGCGGCTTGCAGACGCCGCCTGCTTCGCGCTGACTTTGCTCGCGGCCGGGTGCTTGCCGTTGTTGCTGCTCTTGTCGCTCGCGTGGGCGGTGTCCGGCTCTGCGTTCTGGAGGTGCGCTTCGACGAACCAGAGATCTTTGTCGACTGCTCGGCTCACCTGCGTGAAGAGATCGGCCGTCCCGGCATCTCCGGCCTTGTCGGCTGCGTCGATAGCGCGGCGGATTTGCTGCCCGTAGCGGGCAAGCGCCGCAGCAATGGCGTCGATGTGGGCCAGACCATCGGTGATGGTGACGTCGTAGGGCTCGAGGGTGCTGCGCTGCGCCACGTTCTGCGACGTACCGTCGACGACGCCGCCCATTTGGACGGCGCGTTCGGCTATGTCGTCGCTCCATTCTTCGGCGTGCTCGGCGATCTGGTCGAAGAGCTCATGAATGGCGATGAAGCTCGGGCCCTTGACGTTCCAATGCGCCTGCTTGAGCTGATTGAACACATCGATGGTGTCGACCAAACGGTCGTTCAAGAGCTTCACCATCTTGCCGCGCAGATCACGGCTCATATCGTTCTTCGTTGGGTTCATCGGTCTCTCCTGGCGTATTTTCAAACGTGTCTACAGTCTAAGCATCCACGACGATAGAGACCTTAGGAAAAGAGGGCGCCGGCTCGTCGGGCTGCGCGATGAACAACCAGCGCAAGAGGTCGCGGTAAAACCCGAAGAGCGGGATGCGCTCGGCAACGGCGTCGCGGACGCTCTCGCGGCGGCTTTTGTGACCGGTGTGGCTTTCGCGAGTCAGGTGCTCGCGCTCGTTGTGGTGAGTCGCGAGGGTCAGAATCTGGATCTCGAAGAGCTTCTCCCACCAGGAGGCGACGCTCTTCACGGCACCCCAGCCGCTGCGTTTCTTGTCGTCTTCCATGTAGCTTTTGACCTCAACGAGGTCGAGTCGGTGGGTGGCGGGGCTGGCTGGGACCTCGTAGCGGCTGAGCTCTGCGTCATCGAAGCGCAAGGTCGCGAGGGACTCCTGCAGCCGCAAGACATCTGCCGCTTCGTCGACGACGAACTTGATGCCGAAGACGTCTTTGACGAAGCGTGACAGCTCACGGAGCTGCTTGTCGCGGTTGACGAGGGTGTCGAGCCCGAAGATCTCATCGACGACTTTATTCCAGATCTCTTCTTCCGCCTTGATGCGCGACACCAGCTTGTGAACCGAGAAGCGACCCATGCTGCGCGGCTGATACTCGACGACGTTGGCCACGAGCACCGGTGCTTGAAAGCGCGTGCCGTCGTGCACGCGGAAACGCTGGAGCTGCCGAGTGCCGAGATCGAGGTCGGTGTGCGAGTACAAATCTGCGGCGTTGATGCGGTGGCTCAAGGTGAAACGCTCACGTGTGCTGGGCACCTCGCCAACCACGATGCTGTCCATGTCGAAGGTCTCGCCTAGGAAACGCTCGCCCAGGAGCTCGCAGATCTTGTGCAGCTTGGCCTCGCCGCGGCGGATCATGGCCGCGAAAGCGTTGCGGCACGACTCGAGCTTGGCGCGCGAGAAGAGCAGAGAGTGCTCCGTCTGTGGCTCGTCCATGATGCGTTTGCGCGATGCGTCGAGCGCGAGCACCAGCTCCTCGATGAGCGGCTCTTCGGCGACCAGCCAAAGGGGTGAACGCGCGACGGACTCCATGCGTCTCCACAGCTAACGTTCACGGCGGCGGGGCGCAACCCATGGCAGAGGCTTGCCCATGTTTGGTAGGCACGTGCAGTGATGATGAGAGCTTTGCCTATCTTTGCCTTCATGGCCTTTGCTGCCTGCAACTCTGACACGCAAGTCGCCGATGCCCCGCACCCCGGGAAAGCCGTGTTTCAGCAACAATGCGCGCTTTGCCACACCGTCGACGGCAGCCGCTCGACTGGCCCTTCGCTGAAGGGAGTGGTTGGCAGGGCAGCGGCGAGCTCAGCGGGATTTGCCTATACCAAGGCACTGCGCGAGAGCGGGCTCACCTGGGACGTCGCGACACTCGACGCGTTTCTAGCGAACCCCATGGGCAAGGTCCCCGGCAGCATGATGGTCACCGGCCTGCGGGACCCAGCCCAACGCGCCGCCGTCATTGGCTATTTGGAAACCCTCAAAGCCCCTTGAGAAAAAAATCGATGGCTTGTGTCGATCGCAGCCCGTCTCGATCGACATCCCCGTGAGTCGAGGTTCGGCTCCAACAAAGAGGACAACCGAAATGCGCGTCATGGTCATCGTCAACGCAACCAAGGCAACCGAAGCTGGCGTCATGCCCACCACCGACGAGCTGGCGGCGATGGGCAAGTACAACGAAGAGCTGGTGAAGGCCGGCATCATGCTGGCGGGCGACGGCCTGCATCCCACGAAGCGGGCGGCGCGCATTCAGTTCAACGGTGACAAGCGCGTCGTCGTCGACGGTCCCTTCGCCGAGAGCAAAGAGCTGATCGCTGGCTTCTGGATCTGGCAGGTGAAGTCGCTCGAAGAGGCCATCGAGTGGGGCAAGCGCTGCCCGAATCCGACGGGCGCCATGGGGCAGCTCGAGCTTCGACCGCTTTTCGAGGCGTCGGACTTCGGCGCTGAATACACGCCAGAGCTTCGCGCCAATGAGGACAAGCTGCGCAAGCAGATCGAGTCTCGCGAAAGCTGACGTTGGCTTGCCTTGGTGGAGGCTGAGTGCGTAAGGCCGAAAGGTGAGCACTTCGGCCACGCAGCGCACCATCGAAGCCGTCTACCGTATGGAGTCGGCGAAGCTCATCGCGCGCCTCACCCGATTCACGCGCGATGTTGGATCAGCCGAGGAGCTCGCCCAAACGGCCTTACTCGCGGCTCTCGAGCAATGGCCCGCGAGCGGTGTGCCCGACAACCCCGCCGCTTGGCTCATGCAGACGGCCAAGCGGCGCGCGATCGACGCCACGCGACACCTCAAGGTTCGCGAAAAAAAACAGCGCGAGCTCGGCTACGCGACTGAGCTTGCGAGAGCCGGGCCGGACATGGAGACAGCAGCGGACGATGACGTTGGCGACGACCTGCTGCGCCTCGTGTTCATCTCCTGTCACCCAGTGCTATCGACCGAGGCTCAGGTCGCGTTGACCTTGAGGCTGCTGGCTGGCCTCACGACCAGCGAGATTGCGCGAGCCTTCTTGGTGCCCGAGCCCACCATCAGCCAGCGCATCGTCCGCGCCAAGCGGACCCTGAGCGAAAAGAAAGTTCCTTTCGAGCTGCCACGTGGTGAGGAACGCAGAGCTCGTTTGATGTCCGTTTTGGCGGTTATCTATCTCATTTTCAACGAAGGGTACTCGGCGACGATCGGTGACGATTGGGTTCGTCCAGAGCTGTGCCAAGACGCGCTGCGGTTGGCCCGCATCTTGTCGGGTCTGATGCCCGACGAGCCGGAGGTGCATGGACTCACGGCCTTGATGGCGTTGCAGGCGTCACGCACTGCAGCGCGCATCGACGCCAGTGGTGCGCCGGTGTTGCTCGCCGAGCAGAATCGCGCACGCTGGGACTACACGCTTATAGGCCACGGCTTGCGCGCCCTCGAGACCGCCGAGCGACTCGGGGGCGCTCGTGGGCCTTATGCGCTTCAGGCGGCTCTCGCGGCTTGCCATGCTCGGGCGACTACCGCTGAAGCTACCGACTGGCCGCGCATCGCAGATCTGTACGCAGAGCTCGCGGCGGTCATGGAGTCCCCTGTGGTCGAGCTCAACCGGAGCGTTGCGATCGGCATGGTCAACGGCCCGGCCGCCGGCCTCGCTCACCTCGACGGGAGCGACATGTCCGCCTTGACGGGTTATCACCTTCTGCCTGCCGTCCGCGGTGATTTCCTGACGAAGCTGGGGCGCATCGACGAGGCGCGCGCCGAGCTGCTGCGGGGCGCCGAGCTTGCGCTGAATGAACGCGAGAAGAAGCTCCTCCGCGATCGGGCGGCCGCATGTGGGTCAGGGTGAGCCTTAAGTTCTGAGCTCCGCGCGTCGTTACACTCCATCGAGGAACGATCTCTGGAAGTCATTTCAAGACGCGACACCACACCAAAGCTACCTCGGTGGCCCATCACACGCGGAGTGGAGCCGTGTCAGCGCAGGGGTGGGAACGCGCGCTACATGAGCACACCCGGCACCCAGGCTCGCTCAGCGGTCGGGAAGGCGGTCGTCGCATGATCACGGACGTTCCGCGCGAAGAGACCGTCAAACGGCGCATTCTCTTCGTCGACGACGAGCCGAGTATCCTGAGCGCGCTACGCAAGACTCTTTCCGGCCAGCGCTACCTCTGGGAGATGGTGTTTGTGACCAGTGGCGAGGAGGCGCTCCGTGAGATCGCCCAGAGCGCCTTCGACGTGGTCGTTTCTGACATGCGGATGCCCGGCATGGACGGCGCCGAGCTACTCTCGCGCGTAAAGGAGCTCTGTCCAACGGCGGCGCGCATCATCCTGTCTGGGCACGCGGACCGCGAGACAGCCGCGCGCACGCTGCCAGTCGCTCACCAGTTTCTCGGCAAGCCCGCCGACATGGCGGAGCTTCGCAACGTGATCGACCGCACGTGTAAGCTCAACGTCTTGCTGGCCAACCCGGCGATTCGAGCCATGATGTCGAACATCGACAAGTTGCCGACGCCACCGGCAGCCTACCTCGAGCTCTGCTCCGCTATCAACGACAGGTCCGTTTCGGTTGCGGGGCTCGCCTCGATCGTCGAGCGCGACCCTGCCATGTCGATGAAAATCCTGCAGGTTTGCAACTCCGCCTTCTTCGGACTTGCCCGGCGCGTGGGCTCAATCCAGCAGGCGGTCGTTTATCTGGGCGCCGACCTGCTCAAGGGTATGGCGCTTGGAGTCCACGTGTTCGCGATGGGCGAGGGACCTGCGATCGAGGGATTCTCACTCGAAGCAATGCGACGCGCGTCGCTCGAGGCGGCCGGGCTAGCGCGTCGGTTCGCGCGCGACCGTAAAGTGGGTGACGCCGCTTTCACTGCCTCCATCGTTCACGATGTCTTCTATATGGCGCTTGCGTCCGCTTTCCCGGACAAGCTTGCTGAGATGGTCCGAGTCGCGCGCGCCAGTAGACGGCCGTTCCATGTTGTCGAACGCGAGTTGTTCGGTGCTTCACACGCCGAGGTCAGCGCCTACCTCATCGGGGTCTGGGGACTGCCATTCGAGCTCGTGGAAGCGGTTGCGTATCACCACGAGCCCGCGCGAGCCGTGGTCGGCAACGAGGTGCTCGCGATCATGCACGCCGTCGACGCGATGATGCGGGATGGTCACCTGGAGAGTCGCGACGCCTTGCTCGACCGAAACTTCCTTGAAGGCGCAGGTTACGCGAGCGAGGTCGACAAGTGGGTGGCCATGGCCGCGGAGCAGCGCGGCCGGAAGACTTGAGGGTTGACGCGGGCGGGCTCGGCGCACGATGGGGCGAGCGGGCGCGATACTCAGAAATACGTGGAGAAACCTAGCTGGGCCGTTCCGGTGCGTGCCGTGGCCGAGCGCACTAGGTCGCGAGACCACGTGTAGCCATAGTTGAACCGCAGCACCGTACTAGCCGACCATCGCCATGCTACCGAGGAGGTGAGACGCGTGATGTCCTGCGCGGCTGACGTCCCAGTGGCTGGCAGCTCGCCTGCATTGTAGTCGACGTACTCGAAGCGTCCGCCAAGCTCGAGCTGTGTCGCATCGTAGCCAAGCGCCGCGAACGACCAGACCGGCGCCACGACGTCGGTGTGGGTTCCCCACTGGCGGTTGCCGAATGTCGACCGGAGGTTTGCCGGTACATCCACCGCGGCGTGCGCTGCCTCGCCCCGAAGCTCGAGCCAAGCGAGCGAGAGTCGATAGTCGATCGCGACGATGGACACATCGCGACGGTCGTCGATGCGCAGGCCGTCGACAGCGTATGTGTTGAACGCCCCGTAGTACGCTGACATCCCGAGCTCGGCGAGTCGCCGATAGCGCAGTGCCGCGCGACCCGTGACCGCTGGGCTTCTGTTGTTGTCCTGCGCGAAGAGCGCGTTGTTACGGCCGGCAGCGATGTCCGTCCGCCCTAGCGGGTTGTCGAGGATACCGTCACCGAGTCCCTGGGTGACGTAAGCCTGATAGTCGAGGTCCAGGGGGCCTAGGAGGAGAGTGCCATGGGCGCCAGCGCCGACCTCGGAGAACGTCGATGGAACGATGGTGGTCGATACCAGCGGCCGTTCGACGAAATCCCACAAGGGGCCATCGTGCGCCTGATTGAAAGCCCCGAGCGGTGTCAGGATGATGCCAGCGCGAAAGATGAGCTCGGGCATGGCTTCGACGTCGACCGTCGCGGTCTCGAGCTTGATCTCCCGCGTGCCGTGCTCGAACTCGACCTCGGCGACAAAGCGGATGAAGCGTGTGATCGGCGAGTAGATGAATAGATTGAAGCGCCGGAACTCGAACGATGGCCCGGCGTCGATACCATCGGTGCGGGCGTAGTTGAGGCTAAACTCCGTGTAGCCACCGAGCGAAGCCTTGGCGCCTGAAAGCATGAACGGGCGCGAAAACACGGCGTCCTGCTTGGCAGTGCCGCTGATGGGATTGGGCGACTGATGCGTTTGCTCGGGTGTCTCGTCGAGAACGTCTTGCGGTGACTCGGCCGAGAGCAATGTGAGCAGCAGAAGCGCGGCGTTCACGCACGCTCCCTGTAGACCAGCGCAGTCGTGCCATCGACCACCACTCGATACCTTGTCAGCGGCTCGGTTGCGGGGCCATTGAGCACCGCCCCGTGGAGGTCGAAGCGGCTGCCGTGGCACGGGCACACGAGCTCATCACGCCGCTTGCTGACCGCGCAGCCTTGATGGGAACAGGTGAGCGTTACAGCGGACAGGTCCCCGTTCGGCTCGCGTTGTAGCAAGAACGCGTCGTGCCCGAGCTCTACCTGGACGAAGCCGTCTGGCTCGAGCTCGACGAGCGGTACACGGACCACACCGTCTTTGCTTGGCGGCGGGCGATACCATCGGGCTGTAGAGCAGGCGACGAGGTAACCGAGCGGCGCGAGAAGCACCGTGCGCCGGCACAGCGATGTCATAGGGACTCCAGGAAAGCGTAGAGCGCGCGGCGATCGTCTTCAGCCAGCGCGTCGAAGCGAGACCGGGAGGCCGCGGCCTCGCCGCCGTGATATCCAATCGCCTCTGCGAACGAATGGGCGCGTCCGTCGTGCAAGTAGAAGCCTTGCCCTCCCTGGGATTGCGCCGCGAGACCTAGTCCCCAGAGCGGTGTCGTGCGCCATTCGGACGGCAGGGCAATTCCTTCGGTGTAGCCGTCGTCGAGCTCCGGACCCATGTCGTGAAGCAAGAAGTCGGAATAGGGAGCGAAGGTTACATGAGCGAGGACCGCAATGACGGACGGACCCGTCACCATGCTCGCTGTGTGGCAGGTAGAACAGCCCAACTCGCCGAAGACGCGCTCACCCTCTGTCACCCGCGTGTCGCCCGCATTACGTCTGGGCGGCGCCTTCAGAGTACGCAAGTAGACCGTCACGTCCGCGACTTCTGCCGCATCGATCTCGAAGCCAGCGTCGAGGACCTCGGAGCCCGCCAGTAGGCTTACGCCATTGAAAGGGGTCGTGATCCCCATGTCCTGCACGTAGGCGGTGAGTGTTTGATGCAACAGGGTTGTTGCCGAAGCTTTGCGGCCAAAGCGTCCGACATAGGGTGTCGAGGTGCCGACGCCGGTTGGAAGCGCCACGTCGCGGGCAAACATGTCGGCGAGCGCAACGGTCGGCACGATCTCTTGGGGCCGGCCGGAGATGCCATCGCCGTCCGCATCGTTCGGATCCGCGAGCGCTAGCAGCGTCGCGTCCGGTACGGCCTCCACGAGGCCGAGACCACTCACCTGCGGCGCGAGGAAGCGCGTGACGCCGGTCGCGTCCTCAGGCACGCGCTCGGGGGCTTGGCCAGGAACGGCTCGAGACTGTAGCTGCGGACCACCTTGCTCGGTCATGGGGTCGAAGGCGCCACCCTCCACCAGGCGTCCGAATCTGACCAGGGCGAGCTCAGGGTGGGACCGCCCGTCGCCGGGATGGCAGGTGTCGCAGGACGTGGCGACGAACGTAGGACCCAGGCCTTCGGCGACCGAGAAGCGGCGCGCGAACTGAGCGTCGCCCCTGAGAAATGCAGCCGTCTCTGGAGGCGTCAATCCGTCGAGGGGACCGTCGAGCAGAGTAGTGTCGTCGGGGGTGCCAGGGAAACAGGCGGTGAGCACGATCACGACAAGGCCAAGGACTCTCATGGTATGAGCTATCTAATATAGCACCGGCTATACCAGGCGGGAAGGCCGCAGCCTGAGTCCCTGCGCCGACGGGTGTCGGTCGATGAGGCCCCTTCCGATCGCGCCTTAGAGAGCGTTTGGTGTCTCAGCCTCAGCGCCGAAACGCTCGCAGTGATGCGCCGGCCGCGGCAGCTGAGCATACCGCAAGCGTCGCAAAGAGGAGGTCACTAACCACGACTGACGGTAAGGGGACAGCGAACATGACGTCACTCGCGACCACGCACGCAAAGAGGACCGCGGCCCCACCCAGGAGCCATGCGATGCTTGCGCGGGCGCTTGGACGGACCATGACCACGACTGACGCTGCGGCGAGCCAGGTGCCATAGAATACCCCACGCTCATAGGGCATCCCGAGACGGTTGGCGGCGGCGTAGAACGCGGAGGCCAGAACCAGACCACAACATACGCCGACGGTCGTCGCTTCGATGAGGCGGTGGGCGAGGCGCGTCCGGTTCGGGTCTCTGCGCGTCACCCATACGACGTTGCCCGTGATGACGACGATTGCACAGGCGAGGGCTAGAATGGCGTGGATGACGCGCACGGATCGTCCGCCATAGCGTGCGAAGTGGAAATCATGTAGAGCATGGGCGACGACGGCGTAAGGCGGTGTCGACTGCTCGATAATGGTTCCGTCGACTGCGTCGAGATGCATCACGCGTTCGCCGGCAAAAGGCGCCCCTCGGAAGTAGATACGCATCCACGCGGCCCGGTCTCCTCCATTGAAGAGCTGCAGGTAGGTCGGAGTGGCGCCGTCGCCGATGGATTCTTGGGCGCGTCGCACCAAGGTGTCGAAGTCGAGCGTCGGTGCGGGGACCCCATGTTTGGGACGGTCGAGCTTGGCGTCGCCCATCAATACTTCGAGCGCCGGTCCATCTCTGAGAACTTTACGCACACCGGCCCCGTACATGCCGCCGAGCACGAAGACGGCGCCCGACCAAGCGACGAGCGTCATGAAGGGTAGGCCGAAAATCCCGAACACTTTGTGGACATCTGACATGGCGAAGCGCGGCCTCAGCGTCAGGCGCATGCGAACGAGTTGCTCGGGCAAGTCTTTGAGATGGATGACCACACCCGTGAGGAGTGTGACCATCAAGAAGACCGCCGCGAACCCACTCGCCTCCTCACCCCACGGTAGCTGCTGGAGGTGATGCAGGTGGTAGAGTTCGTGCGATAGCCGCGTGCGCTCCGGGATGACCCGCCCAGAGGTGGGGTCGACCCAGGCCATGCGGGTTGGCGCGTCGCCCAACTTCACGTAGGTCGCAACGAAGCGCGTGTCCGCGTACGGGACCATGGAGAGGTACGCACCCTCGGGGAGGAGCGCCGCGTTGCGAAGTGCGACACGCGCTTGTTCGAAGGAGGGCGACTTGTCGGCCACAGCGTACAACGCCGGCTCCTGCCAGACCGCGAGCTCGCGTCGAAAGAGGGAAAAGATTCCGCAGTAGAAGACGACGAAGGCCCAAACGCTGATGATCACGCCAGCCCAAGCGTGCAGCTCCCATTCGACACGGAACGCATGTGCTGAGAGCTTCAACGACTTCGTACGGCGAGCGGAAAGAGACACGCAAGAAGCACCCAGAGAGGAATCACGGCATGCGCGACTAACGCGAACGCGAGCTCTGGCGGCGTTGGCAACAAGGCGAGCGTCGTCGTCGTGAGGAAGAGCGTGACGAGGAGCGCCCCGCCGGTCGCGTTCCAGGTCTTCCAGAACACTTCACCAAACCTCATGCCTGCGGCACTACACGATGAGAACGGCAGGGCCAAGCGCTTCACTCCGCGGGAGCGAAGAGTTGTAGCGCCTTGCCCAAGGCGTCGCGGGTGCCGGCGAGATAGACGACGTCACCTGGCTCGAACGGGACCGTGGGATCGGGGTTGTCGAGAAGCGTCTCGCCCCGGCGGACGCCAACGACCAGTGCGCCAGTTTCGTTGCGCAGTCGCAGGCTGACCAACGACGCGCCCGCGAGAGGGCTATTCATGTGGACGAGTGCTGTTTCGATTTTCATGTCCGCCAGAGCACGAACATCGCCGAGCTTGCTGCGTGGCATGGTGTGTTTGCGCTCGCTTGTCTGTGACTCGGCGCGCACATGGCGGATGCTCGCGTCGATGACATTGCGCGGGACGTCGATGAAACGCAGCATCCGTGCAATGACCTCGACAGCGCTCTCGACCTCCTCGGCGACGACATCGGTGGCGCCGAGCGCGAACAGCGAATGCCTTTCGGCGAGGTAGCGTGTACGCATGAGAATCGCTGTCCCAGGGGAGACCCGCCGAATGGTGTCACAGACCCGCTCGGCGGCGAGGGCGTCGTTCATGAGCAGGACCACCAGCCGGGCGCGCTCGATGCCCGCGTGATGAAGCGCTTCCTCGCTCGTCGCATCGCCGTAGAAGACGGGGAGATCGAGTAGCCGTGCCCTACGCACGTTCTCGGCGTTTAGCTCGAGACAGACGAACGGGACGCCGCATTCATGGAGGGCTTGCGCCGAGAAACGTCCCGCGAGGCCAAAGCCGACGACGACAACGTGGTTGTCGAGCTGAACTTTGTCCTCGTCCGCGGCGTCGATACCGCGAACGCCAATCATCCGCTCGAGCGGCGCAAGAAGCCTCTCTCCCGCCTTGACGTGCGGTGCGGCGCGGACCAAGAGCGGCGTCAGGAACATCGAGATGATGCCCGCGGCGAGCAGCGGTGCCGCGATGCTATCGTCGATCACGCCATTGGATTGGGCGAGGCCCGTCAAGACGAAGCCAAACTCGCCGAACTGCGCGAGACCGACACCCGCGAGCCACGCGACGCGGGATGGAAAGCGCATGGCCATCGCGGCGACCGACGCGAGGAGGCCCTTGGCGATGAGGAAGCCACCCAAGAGCGCGGCAACCAGCGCCAGGTTATCGAGCACCACGCGAAGGTCGAAGAGCATCCCAAGCGAGATGAAGAAGATCGACACGAAGGCATCGCGCAGCGGCAAGATGTCTCCAAGAGCGCGATGACCATATTCAGTGTCCGCGACGACCATGCCGCCGAGGAACGCGCCCAGGGCGAGCGATAGGCCAGCAAGCGACGTGAGCCACGCCGTGCCGATGCACAAGCCGAGAATCGCGAGCAGGAAGATCTCGCGGCTGCGACTCGCGTCCACCCAGCGCAAGACACGCGGCACCACGAAACGCGACACCGCGATGGTGCCGACGACGACGACCGCAGCTTTGAACAGTGCGACGCCGATATTCACCGCAGCGTGGTCGGCGCCGTCGGGCGCGTTCAGCAACGGCACGATGAGCACCATGGGGACCACACACAGATCCTGGAAGATGAGAGTACCGACGATGAAGCGACCGTGCGGTGCGTCGAGCTCGCGCCGTTCGTTCAGCGCGCGTAGGACGATCGCCGTGCTCGAAAGAGCGAAAGCGAAACCGAAGAACACGCCGCGGCCGAGGCTCTGACCTAAGGCCAATGCGACCACCACGGTGACGGCCGTGGTGAGTACCACCTGCAGCAGGCCACCCACCGCGCCCTGTTTCATCACGTCGCGCATGCGGCCGAACGAGAACTCGAGGCCAATCGAGAACAGCAAGAGGACGACGCCGACCTCGGCGAGCACCTCGATGGCCTCGACCTTCGTCGCCAGGTGCAATCCATAGGGGCCGAGCAGGGCGCCCGCGGCGAGGAGCCCGGCCACCGCAGGCAGCTTCAAGCGCGACAAGACGACTGTCACCGCGACTGCGAGCGCCGCGACGACCGCGAGCTCGTCGAGCAGGGGCAAATGACCCATCGTTTTCGGATGCTATCGTCTTTCCGCGTCTAGCTCCGAGGGAATTGATAGCGGACATGAAGGCAGCATTCGGGTGTCCGTCATGGTACGTTCCGAGGCCGTGCCCTGGGTCATTCTCCTCATCGCCGGCTTGCTCGAAACCACCTGGACGATTGGCCTGAAGTATAGCGCCGGTTTCACCAAGTTGGTGCCGACTCTCATCACCGCTTCGTCCGTCATAGCGAGCATGTGGCTCCTCGGCATCGCGGCGCGCTCGCTGCCGATCGGAACGGCTTACTCAATATGGGTTGGCATTGGCGCCCTTGGGGCAACGGTGCTCGGGGCGTTTCTGTTCGACGAGCCGATTTCACCCGCACGCGCGTTCTTCATTGTCCTACTAATCACGGCTATCATCGGTTTGAAGCTAACGTCGGCGGACGCTTCAGCGGTCAACAGCCCCCAATGATCGCACGTAGCCCTACAGGGTGCGCGTAACTCACTAACAATTCAGTGAATTGTGCGGGGGAGCGTGGCAACCATAGGGCGTGCCCCGCGCACCCCTGCAGTCGGTTTTCGTCCGCGCGGAGCAAAATAGAGAGCGACTTGAATGATGTTTCGCCGTAACGCCGCGCTACTCTGCGTTGTTTTTGTGGTCGGCTGCGATCAGTCAGAAACGCAAGCGGACCCGCCATCGCGTATGACCGCACCCGTCGATCCGCGCACACTCGTGCAGCCCCTTTTCGACAACGGGGGCTTCGAAGCGGGGAGCCTTTCCAATTGGACAACGAGCAGTTTCCAGAACACCGGGCTCGGCACCGATTCGCCGACGAGCGTTGGCCAGCTCCAGCTCCTCTCAGCGCAGACGACGCTCGGCGCTCAGATCCCCGCGTCGACCACCGGTACGATTACGATCACCGTAGCGTCCACCGCATCATTCTCTCCCGACGCGTTCCTGCAGATCGATGACGAGCTCTTCGTTTACACAGCGCGCAACGCAACCCAGTTCACTGGCGTAAGCCGTGCTCAGGTCGGCACCGCATCTGCTTTGCACACGGTCGGTTCGGTCGTGCGTGCGCCGACGAGCACGTTCGCGCGCAGCCAGCTCACGACCCAGAGCGCGAATCTCTCGGGTCTATCGTCCGGTCCGCCGTTCTATCCGCAGTTCGGCTTGACGTCTGCGGTCGTCAACGAATCGACCCGCGGCTTTAACCACAACGTCAACTCGCTCAAGCAGAGCTTCGTGAGCTCGTTCGCCGACGTCGACACGACTGACAACAAGATCCACGTGCGCTGGGCCCTCGCACCCGTCCTTCAGAATCCAGGCCATGTACCAACCCAGCAGCCCTACTTCTTCGTGCAAGTCCGCAACGTCACGACGAATACGGTGCTCTTCACCGATTTCAACTTCTCGAACCAGCCTGGTGTCCCTTGGCTCGTCCAAGGCTCGGGGGGAAGCGCTGTCGCTTACACCAACTGGCAAATCTACGACGTGGCGCCCGGCAACGGTCTTCTGCCGCCGGGTGACGAGGTCGAAGTCGAGGTGTTCGCGGGTGGCTGCTCGTTGGGCGGACACTGGGGCGAGGTTTACGTCGACGGTTTCGGTGCAAAGTTTCCCGGCCTGTCCGCGAAGAAGGTCGCCCCACAGACCGCGAACTTGGACACGGATGTCACCTACGACTTCACGGTGACGAACAATTCTGGCGGCTTGCAGCGCAACGTACGTGTCGAAGACGTCTTGCCGCGCAACACGACCTTCGTGTCGGTCGCTGTGCCGCCCTCGGTTAGTTGTATCAATCCGCCGGTCGGCAGCATTGGCACGGTTGAGTGCAACTTCGGCGCCCTCAACGACGGCGAGTCGCGCACGTTCTCACTAACCCTTCACCAGAACGCACCTTCCGCGAGCGGCACCGCCACCGCTAGCTCTGCGACCACGCTTACCGATTCGAGCCAAAGCTTCAGCGTCGATCAATGGCGAGGTTACACGCTCTACATTGCGAGTGGCACCGGCGCGGGCCAACAGCGCGCCATCGCCTCGAACACCGCGGGTGGGGTGATCACGGTGGCCCAGGCATGGACGACGACTCCAGACAATACGAGCAACTACCTGGTCCTCAATGCCCCAGCGGTGTCTGATCAGGCGAGCAGTGGAGGTGGCAGCTCACTCACCGACAACCTCGGCTGGTCGGTCAATCAATGGACCGGCTGGACGGTGACGTTGCTCACCGGGCAGGGCGCCGGTCAAAGCCGCACGATCTTGGCCAACTCCGCCACCACGCTGAGCGTGAGCCCAGCGTGGACGACCAATCCCAACAACACAACCCGCTACGCCATCAACTACCCCATCGGAACGCTGGTCAACGGCAACTATAGCGTGCGTAGCGACACCAGCTCGCGTTTGCTCGGCCCGCCAGCGGAGACGATCTTGACCACTGGCGCAACTCTCGTCGACCTCGCCATGACGGTGAGTAACGGGGTTCCCGCGGTCGCCTCGGGCAGCGCCTCGGTCTACGATGTCGTTGTCCGTAATAACGGACCTTCGGGCGTCACCGACGCGCAGATCGATGCGGTCTTTCCCGCCGGTATTTCGCCCGGAAGCTGGACCTGCTCGGTCACCGGCGCTGGCACGTGCACGACGGCGAGCGGCAGCGGCGATATCGTCGCCAGCTTGGTGTCGCTCGGACCTGGTGCGACGGCGACCTTCCGCGTCAACACCACCATCGTTGCAGCCAACGGGTCCCAGGTGAGCGCAACGGCGACCGCCACCGTCCCTGGCGGTGTCACCGATACCAACTCGCTGAACAACAGCGACACCGATATCGACAACGTCAATCCACTCTCGTCCCTCACGGTACAAAAGGGCGCGGGAGACACAGGGCGTGGTTCGGTCGCCTCGGCGCCCGCTGCGATCGGCTGCGGCGAGGCATGTACGTCGCAGAGCGCGAGCTTCGCGCAGGGCACGAGCGTGGTCCTGACCGCGGTTGCCCGTAGCGGTGACACCTTCGTGGGTTGGTCGGGAGCGGGCTGCAGCGGCACGGGGAGCTGCACTGTCTTGATCGCGGCCGCGACGAGCGTGACCGCGTCGTTTTCCGGTCCAACCGTGAGCAGCAACTCGGGGGGCAACGGAGTCGTGAGCTGCTCGCCGAGCCCAGTGCTGCAGGGCGAGAGTGTCACGTGCACGATCACGCCGAGTCCTGGCTTCGCGCTCGGGACGTTGACCGATCAGGTTCCGCCTGATGCGGCGGTCGACGTCACAAGCTTGGTGCAAGGCCCGACCTACGTGCTGAGCAACGTGACGACGAGCCACGTGGTGACCGGCACGTTCGTGGTCGACAACGCGGCGCCGGCCGCGCCGGTCTTGATCGCCCCAGCCAACGGGTCCGCGACGAACGATACGACCCCGACATTCACTGGGACCGCCGAACCGTATAGCACGGTCGTTGTCCGGGTTGGCGGCACCCCCGTGTGCACGGTGTTGGCGACAGGCGCGGGTACGTTTAGCTGCACACCGGGGTCACCACTTGCACCCGGGACCATAGTCGCGGACGCCACGGCGACCGACGCAGGGCTAAACGTCTCGGCGAGCTCCAATACCAACACCTTTACGATCGATACGACGGCGCCCTCTGCCCCTGTCGTTGTGTTCCCCGCAAACGGTGGGGGTACGAGCGACACCACGCCGACAATCACGGGCACCGCTGAAGCGAACAGCACGGTGACCGTCCGCGTCGACGGGAACGTGGTGTGCACGGCGCTGGCCGATGGGGCGGGTAACTGGAGTTGCACCTCAGCAACGACGCTCACCGAAGGCGCTCATGCGGTGGTCGCCACCGCGACCGATCAGGCGGGCAACCCGAGCCCCGATTCGAACGTCAACACCTTCACTGTTGACGCGACACCTCCTGCTGCTCCGACTGTGGTGAGCCCCGCCGACGGCAGCACGATTCTCGACGCGACTCCGACGTATCGTGGCACCGCCGAGGCCTTCGGCACCGTGACGGTGCGCGTCGACGGCGACGTGGCGTGCACGGCAATCGCAGATGGCAGCGGCAACTGGTCGTGTACGCCGGTCGCGGCGCTGACCACCGAAAGTCATTCCGTGAACGCCACGGTCACCGATGTTGGCGGCAACGTCTCGCCAGTCTCCAATACGAACGGCTTTACGCTTGCCATCAACGACGGGCCGACCAACGCGGTACCCGGTCCGCTCGCGACAGACGAAGACGTCCCCCTCGTTGTAGGGGGCATCTCGGTTGCCGACCCCGACATTGGAACCGACGCGCTCGAGGTCACCTTGGTCGCGACGAACGGCGCGCTGACCCTCGGCGTTACGAGTGGCCTCACGTTCAGCGTTGGCAACGGCGTCGATGACGCGGTCCTTCGTTTCCGCGGCACCATTGCCGACGTGAACATGGCGTTCGCGTCACTGACCTTCCTGCCCGCGGCGAACTTCAACGGGCCAGCGCAGGTAAGCGTCAACACCAACGATCTGGGTGGGTTCGGTATCGGTGGAGCGCAGTCGGACAACGACGTCATCGCCATCACCGTGAACGCCGTCAATGATCCGCCAACTCTCGTTGATGACCGGGTGTCTGTGCCGAACGACGGAGGCGAGGTGGCCATCGTTGTGCTTGCCAACGACTCGTCACGTCCCGACGGAAGCGAGACCCTGACTGTCACTGGGTTCTCTTCGCCTACGCACGGCACCGTGACTCAGGTCGACAACACCCTAGTCTACACGCCGGACCCGAGCCACGTTGGGCCCGATTCGTTCACGTACACGGTCGATGACGGTAATGGCGGCACCGCCACCGCCACTGTCCTCGTGACCTCGGTCGCCGGGGGGAGCAACCAGGCGCCACGCGTGGCGCTGCCTGAGCCGCCTTCGACGACCGAGGACGTTCCGGTCGCGCTCACTCCGTCCATTCAAGTGGGTGATGCGGACGCCGGGAGCGCGGTCGTCGAGCTGCGCATCGCTCTCGACCACGGCACGTTCACGTTCGCGACGCTCGCGGGCATCACGTTCATCCTCGGTGACGGCGCTGACGATAGATTTGTTGTCGTGCGCGGCACCATCGCCGATCTCAACAGGGCACTCGACGGTGCCACTGTGACCCCGGCAGCCGACTACTTCGGGCCTCTGCGGGTGGATGTCCTGGTTGATGACCAAGGTAACAGCGGCACGGGTGGCCCGGCCTACGACCTTCAGACGCTCACTATCGCCGTGGTGCCGGTCAACGATGACCCGACAGCGAACGATGACGCGGCGGCGGTGACGCAAGATGGCGGAGCGGTCCTCCTTTCGGTGCTCGCGAATGACACCGTCGCGCCGGACCGAGGCGAAGCGTTGACTATCGTTGCTGTGACGGCGCCGACGAACGGAGTCGCAACCATCGTTGGCTCACTCGTGAGCTATTCACCCGCGCCGGGCTTCGTGGGTGTCGACACCTTCACGTACACCGTCAGCGACGGCAACGGTGGGACTGCAACCGCGACGGTCTCCGTGACAGTGGTGGCGTCGGGCAACAACGCTCCGCCGGTCAACCGCGTTCCAGCGCAGCAGACCATCCCTCAGGATACGTCGCTGCCATTCAACGCCGAACGGGCCAACAGCCTATCCATCGAAGACGTCGACGTTGGGAGTGGGGATCTGCGTGTGACCCTCACCGCGACCGACGGTGTGCTGACCGCGACTGGCGTCAATACCGTGACCGTGCTCGACAATGGCTCGTCGTCGATCATCATCGAAGGTTCCTTCCCCGACGTGCTCGCGACCCTCGCGAGTGTCGTTTACACCCCCACGGCAGGCTACAGCGGGGAAGCGACCATCACCGTCGTGGCCGACGACCTCGGCAACACTGGCGCCGGTGGTCCGCAGACCGACACCGACGTCATCGCGGTGACTGTGTTGCCGGTGAACGACCCCTTGGACGCTATCCTCGACGACGATGGCGATGGACTCACCAACGGCCAAGAGGCCGACAACGGGACCGACCCGAACGACCCGGACAGCGACGACGACGGGTTGCCTGATGGCGCCGAAGTAGATGGCGGCACCGACCCGCTGGATCCAGACACTGACGACGACGGCATTCTGGACGGCGTCGAGGATGCGAATCAGAACGGCACTCTTGACCCGGGTGAGACCGACCCGCGAAACCCCGACACGGACGGGGGCGGCATCGATGACGGTACTGAAGTAGACAATGGTACCGACCCCACCGACCCGGGGGACGACCAACGCTATCGACTCGATGGTGGAGGTCTCTCATGTTCGAGCACCGGCGCGGCCGACGGGGTCTTGGGCTTCGCGCTCGTGGCGGGGATTTGGCTCGCGCGTCGCCGCAGGGGCGTTGCTATCGCAGCGTTGGTGATGCTCTTGCCCGCAAGCGGCTTCGCGCAGAATCGCGGTTTCACGATCAATCGTTACGAGCCAACACCGGCAGGCGAATGGTCCTTTATGGTGGACCATCCGTGGTACTCGTCGACACGTTTCCTCGCGGCGGGGCTGACCCTCAACTATGCCCACGACCCATTGGTCTACGGCCTTGCGAGCCCCTCGGGCGACGACTTCGACACGCTTCGTAGCGTCATCGAGCATCAGCTGCTGGTGCACGCCGACGTTGCTCTCTCGTTCGCCGACCGGCTGACGGTGAGCGCGAGCTTGCCGGCGGTGCTGCTCGAAGAAGGGGAGAATGCCGATGGCACGGGACCCCTGGCGGGAGCCGCCCTCGGCGACCCGCGCCTCGGCGCCATGGTGCGGCTCTACAATCATCCAGATCGCGACGCGTTTTCACTGTCCGCTGGAGCGTTGCTGTGGATCCCGCTCGATCAGGGCAAGAACGTCGGGGATAGCGGTGTGCGATTCATGCCAAAGCTGGTCGCCGCCGGCTTCAAGAACCATATCTGGTGGTCAGCCGTGGGCGCCTTTCAGTACCGCCCCGAGGCGACCATTGGCGACCGCGCGCCGTATCCTGGCAACACCGCGGGTTCCGAGCTCTCTGTGGGCGCCGCAATCTACTATGCCGATCTCGACAAGCGCTTCGCCGTCGGCCCCGAGGCCACAGTTGCCACTGTCCTCAATGACGGACATTTCTTCGAACAACGATTTACCAGCTTCGAGGCACTGCTTGGCGGCCACTACAACATCGCTCGCATGTTCAACCTCGGCGCCGCTGTGGGCACAGGCGTCTCGCGTCAGCCTGGTACGCCCGATCTGCGTGTTCTTGTGCGGTTCGCATTCGCGCCCATGCAAGAGAAGAAGGCGCCGCCGCCAGCGCCGCCCCCATCCGACCGCGACAAAGACGGCGTCATCGACGTCGACGACAAATGCCCCGACGAGCACAAGGGCGACCGTCCAGACCCGGACCAGCTCGGCTGCCCCGAGCGCGACACCGACGGCGATGGCTATTATGACCGCGTCGATCAGTGCATCGAGGTGCCGCAGGGCCCGCACCCGGACAAGGACAAGGCCGGTTGCCCCGATACGGACGCGGACGGTGACCAGGTGTTCGACTCGTTCGACGTATGTCCGAACGAGCCCAAGGGTCGACAACCGGATGCGACGCGGGAAGGTTGCCCGCTTCCGGACCGTGACATGGACCAGATCGTCGATGCGGTGGACGCATGCCCCGATCAGCCCGGCGCTCCCGATCCGGACCCCAAGAAGAATGGCTGCCCAGGCCTCGTTCAGATCAAGAACAACCAGATCGTCATTACCCAACCGATCTTCTTCGAGACGGGCAAGGACAAGATCCTCGCAAAGAGCTTCCCTGTTTTGCAGGCGGTGGTGAACGCTCTTGTGTTGCATCCCGACATCGAGCGCATCTCGGTCGAGGGCCATACGGACAGTAAGGGCAAGGCGGAGAAGAACCAGGAGCTCTCGGAGCGCCGCGCGAGAGCCGCAATGACCTGGCTCATCGAGCACGGTATCGGCGCCGAGCGTCTCGAGTCGCACGGCTTTGGGCAGGACAAGCCAATCGCTGACAATGCGACGGAGCAGGGGCGCGCCGCGAACCGGCGCGTCGAGTTCCGCATCATCGAGGAACCGCTGGAGAAACGTTGATGCTCGGCGCGCTCGCTGCTCTGGCGCTTCTGGGGAGCTCCCCGGGCCCGGTGATCGTCAACTGGGACGCGGAGCTCGCCGATGACATCAAGCGTGGGGGCTACGACGTCGCGGTCACCCAGGCACTAACTGGCGCGACCAATCATGTGGTCCGCAATATCGGACTGACGCTCCCTCGTGCCATTGTCGCAACCGTGCACGCACCGCGTTCGTACGAGCGCAACTTCGGCGCCGCCGCGGCGCAGCGCTGGTGGGCCCACTATCAAGGTGGGCAGGTCCACATCAACGGTGGCATCGCCATCGACGGCGAGTTCTCAGGCATGTTGGTCCACGAGATGACACACGCGGTACTCGACGCTGCGGGCAAAGCGGGTAACTTCGATACCTGGCTCAACGAAGGTCTCGCCGAGGTCTTCGAGCACGAGGCCATGGGGGTGGGAGAGGTCGATGACGTCCAACGGTTGTTCTTGAAGGACGCGCGTCGCAATGGCGAGATCGGCCTGCTTACCAGCGTGCGGGCGCCCCTCGACGCCAGTCGCTACCTCCAGAGCTTCGCCGCGGTCACGCTCCTCATGCAGAGGCATGGGCGCGCCAAGGTGATCGGTTTCTACCGCGCGATCGCGACGGGGAGCTCAGCCGACCAAGCGTGGCGCGGACTCGGAACCGATCCCGTCGCGTTCGCCAAAGTCTTTGACGCCTGGGTTGCCGAATATCGCGGCTAGGCGAGCGGTCCGATGCATGTCCGACGGGATCGGGCGAGCTCGCGCCACAGCTGCGGCAGCCGGAGTGTGCGCCAAGTCGTGGCCACTAGCGCAGGCGAAGCTGTCGGCGTAAGGAAGCCGCTAGAGTGTCGTCAGTCACCACCAGGTGACGGCAAAAGCAGACACTCGTTGAGCTGTCGGTGCCCCAACGCGTCGTTTCAGGGTTGCACCGGCATTGCTATGGCGAGCCGTGATGACTTCCAGCAGCAGCGCTATCGAGACGTTCCCCACCACCCCATGGAGCCGCTTCAAGAGCTTCATGACCTTCATCGACTCGCGCTACGAGGACCTCACGCACGCCAACTGGAAGCGCACCGTCTATCGGGACTTCAGCGCCGGCCTCGTCGTCGCCCTGACCGCGATCCCGATGGCTATGGGCTTCGCAATGGCGAGCGGTCTGCGTCCCGAGCAGGGCATCATCGCGGGCGCGCTTGCGTGTGCTATCGGCCGCACCTTTGGCGGATCGAAGTATCAGGTCTACGGCCCGACGGCTGCGTTCATCCCCGTCATCGCGGGGGTGATGTTGAAGTACGGCGAGGCGAACGGCGGCTCGTTCGCGCAGGCGCACGGCTTTCTCGTACTTTGCTCTCTCGTCGCCGGCGTTGTTCTCATGGTTTGCGGCCTGTTCGGGCTCGGGCGGCTCGCGCGCCACGTGCCAGCCTCCATCGTCGTCGGCTTCACGGTCGGTATTGCCTGCGCCATCGCGCTCACTAACGCCAGTGAAGCCCTTGGCATCCCTGCTGAAGGCCGGCTGATTCATCAGCTGCAAACCATCGTCGCGAACATCGGCCAGGCGAATCTCTGGGCCCTCGGGCTCGCCCTGTCCACGTTCCTGATGACCCGTGTACTTCTGAAGATATCGATCTTCATCCCAGCCCCACTGGTCGCCCTCGGCGTCTGCTCGTTGCTCACCGCGACTGTGCTTTCGGACAAGGGCATCACGATTGTACGCGACGAATACGGCTCGATTCCGACGCACTTCTTCATGTTCACGCCGCCCGCGCTCCCCGCCGTCACCCCGCAGGTGTTCCTTGACCTCGCGTATTTCGCCGCAGCGATCATCTTCGTTTCCGGCGTCGAGAGTCTCCTGTGCTCCTCGATGGCGGACCGTCTTGCGAACAACAAGAAGACGCCGTTCAGCCCCGACCGTGAGTTCTGGGGGCAGGGCCTCGTGCAGGTGATCACTCCCATGGTCAACGGCTTCCCCTGCACCGGCGCTCTCGCGCGCACCGCCACCAGCATCAAAGCGGGCGCCATGACGCCGCTCGCAGGCTACTTCAAGGCAGTGCTCAAGCTCGGCCTTGCGTATTTCCTCGCGCGCCAGCTCGAGCTCATCCCGGTCGCCTGCATCGCCGGCATCTTGTTGTGGGTCGCCACGAACATGGTGAAGCCGGCAGAGATTCGTGAGGTTGCCCACACAGGTTGGTTCCACACGACGCTCATGGTCTACACGGCGGTGATGGTGCCCCTGACCGATTTCCTCACGGGTGTCTTGAGTGCGCTCGTGCTGTATTTCGTGCTGCGACGGTTCTTCGAGCCGAGGGGCCTTCACGAAACGGAGTCGGTTCCGCAGCAGGCGACCGCGCCTTAGCCGACCGACCGCAACGGGGCGAACCGCTCGTCGACGACAGCCGCCCGTCGCCGACCTTACGTCCCGTTCAGCGACCAATCGTAGTCGAGGAACTTCACCTCGACCTCGGCTTTGCGCAGCGCGTTAGCTGTCGCTTCGTCACTGTAGCGTGCGACGAACTCGGGGATCGTGCGCCCACCACGCTCGAAGTCTTCGTGAAACCACTTGAAGATCGAGGAGAGCGACAGAATCCGAGTTGCCGCGTCAAAGCGGTTCTTGCTGGTGTCGGCGACGAAAGTCCGCGCCGCGTCGTCGAGTTGGTTCTCGAGATCTGTCGCTCGATAGGCCTCGCCTCGGAGGGTCGGACAGCTCTTGGAGGCGCAGACGATGGCAAAGTGAATGCGCGCCTCTTGGAGCTCCTTGCGCAAGATCTCATGTTCGATATCGTTGAGCGCGAGTATGCGCCCACGCAGACGCTCGGACGGGATGAACTCCGTTCGGAAAGCGGCGCCGGGAAGCACGCCGATCGAGCGGATGCTCGTGAGCGGATAGTGGTCGAGGATCAGCCGCAGCGTGTAGGCGTTGTATGCGTTTATCCAGTATGCGAGCTTCTGGGGGCGCGACCATCCGTCGTGACAGCTACGTTCAACCGACTCGAGCGCTCGCAGGTACTCCCTGAGTTCAGCTTGTCCCACGCGCTTCAGCGCCGCGTAGTCGACCGAGCCGTTCCGCACGTAGCGTCCAAGAATCGTCGTCCACGCGGCGTGTCCGTGGTCGAACCGGGCGCACGCGTCACTGGCCTGGCCGGTCGCGCCGCTTGGTCTCTCGGCGGCTTGTGCCCGAGGGTTCCATGCAACGCCCGCGACTAGCAGGACGAGGCTGAGTACGCAGCGTTCAAGCATCGCGCACATCCGCGTAGAAGCGTGACAGCTTGTGAGCGCTTACCCCGGAGGAGAAGAGCATCTGGATCCCTGTCCACAAGAGCAGTGTTCGTAGCGGCGTTCGGGCGAAACGGCGTGCGCTGACGCGGACGGTCACACTGTCGACGTATTCGGTTTCGAACGTGCGTTCCAGCCGTCGGACGAGCTCATAGTCTTCGAAGATCGGTAGGGGACGAAAGCCTCCGAGCGCGACGTAGGCGCTTCTGCGTAGGAATAGGGCAGAGTCACCGTAGTAGATGCGAAGCCACTTACTACGCTGGTGATAAGCCCAGTCGAAGGCGCGGGCCGTGAGCCCTTCGCAAGCGAACCCGATGCGGAAGTTGCCCCCCGCGATACGAGGAGATGCGAGCGCCGTCTCCATCGCCCCGCGCGCTTCGGGTGGCAGGTGTGCGTCGGCATGGAGGAACAAGAGGACGTCGCCGGTGGCGACCCGCGCCCCAGCGTCGAGCTGGACGCCGCGACCTTTGGGAGCATGGACGACATGCGCTCCCGCGCGCGTCGCCAACTCGGCGGTTCGATCGGGACTCGCCGCATCGACGACGATCACCTCGTCCGCGATTGCGTGCGCCATGTGGACTGCTTCAGCGATCGCATTGGCCTCCCGCCACGTCGGGATGATCGCCGAGATCGAAAGCCCATTCCGCGGCCTGCTGCGCACGCGCGGCGACCGTACTGGTTCGTCCTTCTCCACGAAACAAAACCTCCTAGAAGGGTGAAGGCTCGGAGCGATCCCGGTGCCCGCGCCGCGATGGTTAACCCTCGACCTTCACCCCGCGCCAGAACGCGACTCTGCCGCGAATGTTGGAGGCAGCTGGCTTCGGATCTTTGTACTCCCACGCCGCGTCGCGATTGGTCTCGGCTCCGACGACCACATCGTAATACGAGCAGTTGCCCTTCCAGCCGCAGACCGTCTGATGCGCACTTGGTTTCATATGTGCCGATTTGACAGATGAGGCTGGGAAGTAAGTGTTGCCCTCGACCACCACGACGTCGTCGCTTTCGGCGATTGTCGCGCCGTTCCAGACTGCTCTTGCCACCATCTACCTCGCTTTTGATGTGTCGCGCTCACACTGCCGCGTGACCGTGAATATCAGGTGGCGTATTGGATTGGTCTAGAGCGTATTTGATGTGTGTTCGTGCCGATTTTCATGCGCGCGTGCACGGAACTCGCCCATCGAGAGTGTTCTTGAAGACCCCAGGACCCGACACCTTCCATTTGGACGCTGCGCGCCTGCGCGAGGCGCAAGAGCGATTTCGCGCCCTAGGCTGGCTGCGCGCGACCGAGGACTTGATGACGCTCACGCCGGCCGGCGCCGGAAACATGAACCTCACGCTGCGCGCATCGACTGGCGAGCGTACGTTCATCGTCAAGCAGGGCCGAGGGTGGGTCGAGAAGTACCCATCGATCGCCGCGCCGGAGGCCCGCACGTTGACTGAAGGCGCGTTCTACCGGGCAGTGGGGCGCGACCCGTCGCTCGCTGGCCGCATGCCGGCCTTGCTTGGCCTCGACGCCGAGGCCCGTATGCTCGCGCTCGACGATCTCGGCGAGGTCTCCGACCTTACGACGCTCTACGCAGGCGATGCGCTGCGGCTCGTGGATCTCGCGCAGCTCGCGGAATTTCTGTGCCGGTTACATGCGCTGCCCGTCGCGGATGGCGAGCGCGAGACGTTCGCGAACCACAGCATGCGACGGCTCAACCACGAGCACATCTTCGTGCTTCCGTTCGTCCACGATAACGGTCTGAATCTCGAAGCGCTTACCCCGGGGCTCGCTGGCTTGGCCCGCGAAGTCGCCGATGATCGGTCGCTCGTTGCCAAGGTCACTGAGCTTGGGAGCCTCTACCTCGGCGCTGGCCCGTGCCTTTTGCACGGTGACTACTATCCGGGGAGCTGGTTGCGAACCGACCAGGGCATTCGGGTGATCGACCCGGAGTTTTGTTTCCTCGGGCCGACTGAGTTTGACCTCGGGGTGGCGAGCGCGCATCTCATCCTCGCCGACCGTTCCGCCGCGGAGCTGCAGCACTTCTTTGATGGCTACCAAGGTTCGCGCAGCACCTCGCGCGAGCTGGCGATGCGCTTTGCGGGCGTTGAGATCTTGCGGCGACTGCTAGGGGTCGCGCAGCTCCCGCTTGAGGCCGACCTGAAGCGCAAGACCGAGCTCGTTCGCAGAGCGCGGGCGTTGGTCGTGGCTGGCGACGCATGAGACGAGCTTGTCTTGCACTCGTCTTGGTGAGCTGCGCGCATGCGGGTTCGCAGCCTCGCGACCCCCGTGGGACGGCCAGCGCGGTATGGATAGACACCGATCCCGCAGTTGGCGTTCCCAAGCGCGACGTCGACGACGGATTGGCGCTAGCGCTGGCGTTGCAAGGCCCCGATCTCCTCGTCCGTGGTGTGAGCGTGGTGTTCGGCAATGCTGAGCTCGATCAGGGCGAGCCGATCGCTCGCTCGCTCGTTGCGCAGGCCGGACGTGACGACATCCGGGTCTCGCGCGGGGCAAGTAGCGCAGCGGATCTCGGTATCGCGACACCTGCGACGGCGGCACTCATTGCGGCGCTCGAGCGCGAGGAGCTCACGGTGCTTGCGCTTGGCCCGGCGACCAACGTCGCGAGTGTGCTCATGCTGCGTCCCGACCTTACACCGCGCATCCGCGCGGTCATCGCCGTAGCCGGCCGCCGTCCCGGACAGCGGTTCACGACGGGGACGCACAATCGCAAAGGTCATCGCGACTTCAACTTCGAGCTCGACCCGGAAGCGTTTCGAGTCATCCTCGCGGCGCGTGTCCCCTTGCTCCTCGCGCCGTTCGAAGTGTCGTCGCAGGTGTGGATCACGGAGGACGACCTTGCGCGCCTCGAGGCGGGGCCTCCCGTGGTCCGCTCGTTGCTGGCGCCCGCACGCGAGTGGCTCACGCTCTGGCGCGATGTCTTTGCTGTTTCGGGCTTCAACCCCTTCGACACGCTCGCCATAGCGGTTGCCGCGCGCCCCGAGCTCCTCGTGGCCGAGGACCTCTCGGTGTCGATCCAGGTGCTGCCGGACGACGTCACCGAGGAGCGCATGCAGGGGGAAGAGAGGGCCGAGAAGCCCTACCTTATCGTTGAACCCAAACAAGGACGCGCGGTCACGTACTACGCAACGCCTCTGGCGGGCTTCAAAACATGGCTCATGGACCGGCTTCTTGCGCCCTAAAACGAGGTTGCTTTCAGGAGATGCCGCTAGCCACGCGCACGCTCCAGGACTCTCTCGACGGAGGGCAAGATACGCTCGACGATCCGGCGGACACCTTCTGCGTTAGGGTGAACGCCGTCGGGAAGGGAGAGCTTGGGATCGCGCGCGACGCCCTCGAGAAAGAAGGGATAGTAGACGACGCCGGGGTGTGCCTTGGCGAGCTTATCGAAGGTCTCCGCGTATCGCTTTGTATAGTCACCCATGTTGGGTGGCATGCGCATGCCCGTGAACAACACGGCGATGCCTTTGGCCTCGAGAGCGGTCAGGATCTCGTCGAGCTTCGCGTGGGTGACAGCTGGTTCGATTCCGCGAAGTCCATCATTGGCGCCCAGCTCGACGATGACCACGTGCGGATCGTCGGCGATGGCCCAGGCCAAGCGGGCCGCGCCGCCGCTCGCGGTGTCGCCCGACACCCCGGCGTTAACGACCTTAACGCTGGTACCGCGCGCGTTGAGGGCTCTCTCGAGCTGCGCAGGAAACGCTTCGCTCGCCTTGAGCTCGTAGCCGGCGCTCAGACTGTCACCAAGGACGACGATTCGCACGGGCTCGCCGGGTTTGGCCTTACGTTGCGTGCTTGCGGCGAGCAGCGCGACGCTTAGGATACACAAAGCAAATCGCCCCAAGGTGCCCCCTCCAAGATGACTGATACCGAAAATGTGGTCGAGCTGACTGACGTCCACGTAACGCTCGGCAGCGCATCGCACGCCGTCGACGTCTTGCGCGGGGTCAACCTCGCCATTGCCCGTGGTGAAAGTGTCAGCATCGTAGGTCCATCGGGCGCCGGCAAGTCGACGCTCATGATGGTAACGGCTGGACTCGAGCGTGTCACCAGGGGTCGTGTTCGCGTCGCGGGTGTCGAGATCACCGACGCGAACGAGGACGAGCTTGCCCGCTTTCGCGGTCGCAATGTCGGCATCGTTTTCCAGTCGTTTCGTCTAGTGCCGACGATGACCGCGCACGAAAACGTGGCCCTTCCACTCGAGCTCGCGGGCCGAGCCGATGCCTGGGAGAGGGCAGAGAGAGCGCTGGCCTCGGTGGGCTTGGGCGAGCGTCTCGGGCATCACCCAAGTGAGCTATCGGGTGGCGAGCAGCAACGCGTGGCCCTTGCCCGCGCGGTGGTGGCCGAGCCCGCGTTGCTCCTCGCGGACGAGCCCACCGGTAACCTCGATGGCGCCACCGGTCGACGCATCATCGAGACGCTCTTCACGTTGCGCGCGGAGCGCGGAACGACGCTGGTGTTGGTCACGCATGACCCCGAGTTGGCTCGGCGTTGTGACCGGTCGGTGACCATGCACGACGGCCGCCTGGTTACGAGCCCCCTGGTCGCTCACGGTGGCGCGTGAGCGTCGTCTGGCGACTCACGCTTCGGGAGCTGCGCGGCGGCGTGCGACCGTTTCGCCTATTGGTGATCTGCCTGGCGCTGGGAGTGGCCGCGATAGCCGCAATTGGCTCGACGCGCGCGGCTCTCATCGCTGGTCTTCGCGCGGACGCGCGCGCTCTTCTCGGCGGGGACCTCGAGATCTCCTCCACCACCACGCCACTCGACGGCACGCTGCTTACGAACATCGCCACCGGCCGTGTTCTGTCACACACGGTTGACCTTCGCGCTATGGCGCGCCACGGGGAAACTAGCGCCCTCGTTGAGCTGAAGGGCGTCGATGGGGCTTATCCGCTCTACGGCGACGTCGAGACCGAGCCTGCGGGGGCCCTGCGCGACACGGTCGAGCTTGGCGGCGCTCTCATCGACCCGACGCTGGCAGCGCGGCTTGGGGTAGGGCCTGGCGACGCCCTCGTGGTCGGAGACGCGACGCTCACTGTACGCGGCGTCCTTGCCCGCGAACCAGATCGCGGCATTCGCGGCTTCGAGCTCGGCCCGCGTGTCATGGTCTCGCATGATGCGGTGCGCGCCACAGGGCTCATCCAGCCGGGGAGCCTTGTCCGCTATAGCTATCGCTTGCGGCTGTCTGAGGTGGTCGACGCCGAGAATTTGGCAGAATCGCTACGCGAGACGCTCTCCGGTGTGCGTGTCGTCACACACGGACAAGCCACCCCCGGCGTGAAGCGCTTCATCGACCGTGTCACGCAGTTTCTGACGCTGGTCGGGCTGACGGCGCTCCTCGTCGGTGGCGTTGGGGTGAGCAACGCCGTGTCGACCTTCATCGAGAGCAAGCTCACCACCATCGCGACGCTCAAGTGTGTTGGCGCGTCGACCCGAACCGTGACCGCCGTCTATCTGTCGATGACCGCGGTGCTTGGGCTCGCCGGCATCGCGGCCGGCCTGGTTGTCGGAGCACTGGCTCCCGCCGCACTGTTGCCGCTCGTCGCGCGGCTCTTGCCCGTTGCGGCTCGTTCGGGCGTGTACTGGGAGCCACTTGCGCAGGCGGCGGCCTTCGGCGTCGTGACCGCGCTGGTGTTCGCCCTTTGGCCGCTGGCGCGCGTCGCCGCCGTGAAGCCAGCGACGCTATTCCGTTCGCGCGTGACGGAGGCCCGCGCGACGCCTTCTGGGGGAATGCTCGCGGCAACCATCGGGGGAGTCATCGCCTTGGTCGCCCTCGTACTCGCGAGCGCACGCGACCTCGTCATCGCCATCGAGTTCGTCGGCGCGGTCGCTCTTGCGTTTGGCGTCTTCGCGCTGGTCGCGCAGGTCTTCCGACGGGGAGCGTCGCTGCTGGTCCGTCGTATGCGGCCCTCGGCGCTCAGAGTTGGGCTCGCTGGTATCGTCCGAAACGGGGTTGGCACCCAGCGCACGGTCTTGACGCTGGGGCTCGCGCTCACCGTTCTATCTGCGATCGCGGTTGTCGAGAAGAACCTAGCCCGTGAGCTCGGCGACGCGCGCAGTCTCAAGCCACCGTCCTTCTTCTTTCTCGATGTCCAGGCCGCCGAAGCGGACGCATTTACGCGTGAGCTCACCGCTCTTCCTGGCGTTGCGCGTGTCGACAGCGTTCCGATGCTGCGCGGTCGCATCGTCGCCGTACGCGGCGCGTCGGTCGACACGCTCGAGGTTCCGGAACGCTCACGCTCGGCCATCGAGAGTGACCGCGGTATCACTTATGCCGCGACACCGCCCGAGGGAACCCGCATCGCCGAGGGCGCGTGGTGGGCCGCGGACTACGCCGGACCTCCGCTCGTCTCGTTCGACGCCGAGCTGGCACGTGACCTCGGCGTTGTACGCGGTGACACTCTCACCTTTAGCATTTTGGGACGTGAGCTCACGGCGACCGTCGCGAGTCTTCGCGATATCGATTGGCGCGGCATGAGTATCAACTTCGCGGTCATCCTCTCGCCCGCGTCGCTCGTTGGCGCGCCGCACACCGTCCTCGCGACCGCGCACGTCGACTCGTCGTTCGAAGAGAACGTCTTCTCGCGCATCGCCAAGGACTTCCCGCACGTTTCGACAGTTCGGGTGCGCGATGCTCTCGAGCGCGTGCAGTCCATCATGGCGGGCATTGCCACGGCGGTGCGCTCGGCGGCGGGATTGACGTTGCTGATGGGCGTATTGGTGCTCGTCGGTGGCGTGCTCGCGGCGCACACCCAGCGCGTCCATGATGCGGTCATCTTCAAGGTCGTTGGCGCGACGCGCGCCACGGCTGCACTCACGTTCATCGCCGAACACGCCTTCACTGGTTTCGGTACCGCGCTGGTTGCGAGCCTCTTGGGCTCGGCCACCGCTTATGGCGTGGTCGCAGGACTCATGAAGATGCCGTGGCAAGTTGAGCCAGCGGCACTGGCGGTGACTCTCCTGCTTGGTACCGCAACCTCGCTGGTGCTCGGCGCTTTCGGAACTTGGCGGGCTCTGGGCCAGAAGCCGGCGACGCTGCTTCGAGAGGAGTAGGGGAGCTGGCAGACCTGGGGCATGAGGGCGCCACCCGCATCGTCGACCCCAACGTGGTGACGAGCCTTGTGCGGGCCATCACGGACTCGTTCGCGGCGAAGTGCCGGTCGCCACGCCGGAGAGCACGAGGCAGAAGACCGAGCGAGACGAGAGCGCGCTGGAGCTGTGCGAGCCGGAAACCGGCTCTTCTCGCTAGAAGGAAGCTCCGCATTGGGAGCCGTTCACCAACCCGTTCGCAGTGCTCTCGGCGGGACGGGTTCGCTCCGCTCGCACGGTCCCGAAAATGCGAACGCTTGCGAATCCGGCAGGTTGCGGGCGGCGACTCGGGACGCTCTCCGTGATTCGCACCGTCCTGTCGCGCGTCGCGCGTGGAGCGCCATGCGCGCCTCGCTCGTTGGGGCCGTCGCGCCGCCCCGCACGCTACCGCTCTTCGGGTGACCGCCAGGCGCGGAACCGCCGGAGAGCGTCGACATCGCCCAGGAGCGCGCGTGCTAGCTTGAGCCGGTCCCGGATCGCGTCCCTTGCGTCCTCGTCGAGCTCGGCCGCGCGGCGCTGTGCGTCCTCGAAGAAGCCCTCGATCTGCTTCGCCACGCCCCACGCCTCGATGATGGCGAAGAGCTCCTCCCTGCTCTCCTTCGTGTTCTGGATGCGCCGACGCTCCGCTTCCTCTGCACGCCACTTTGCCTGCTGCGCCTCCCACTTCTGCCGCTCGATCTCGGCTTGCCGTTCTCCCTCGGCAACGAGCGCGGCGATGGTTGCAGCCTCGGTCTCCAGCTCGCGGACGATCTGAGGCACCTTCGACGAAAGGTCCGAGCCCCCCGAGCCCCTGCCTTCTCGCCACTGCTTCTCCCACTTGGCGCGCGCGTACGGGGATGAAGCCCGGAGGCACAGGCGCCCGCTCGGCATGTCACGCTTGTGCGTCCAGACGTGCTCTGGCGGTGCCCAGCGCCGCCGCCTTGTGGCTGGCTGCGGGACGTCGGCGACGCGAACGTACTTGCCGTCCACGTATCGGACCTCCACCTCTTCGCTGAGCTCGAACATCGTCAGGCCGATTGCGACGGAGCCGACGTAGACGACCGTCGGGCGATCCGGGCCCCAGCGTCCGTAGCTGTACCGCTCGCCTCCTCCCTCGGTGCGCTCGTCGACCTCGGGCCGGCGCAGGTGCTGGTCCAAGGGCGCAAAGGTGACCCGGTGCCCGCGATCCTCGAGCGCCAAGAACAGTGCGTTTGCTACGTCCAGCGCGTGGTCCAGCGTCGCCTTCGTCACGAACGCGTCGACGAGCCGCTTCTTGAGCGGCCGCAGGTACCCGCTGTCGGACTCCTTTGCGCCCTCGAAGTGCTCGCGTGCGCCGACGATCAGTTCGTGTCGCGACGGCCGCTCGCGTCGACGGCGCCGCGGCGGGGGCTCGTTCTCGGAAGGCGGCTGCGGCAGTGCGCGGGGGACGCGGCGCGGCTCACCCTCGCGCGACCACTCCAGCTCGTCGCCCGGGCGCGCCTCCGGCAGCGCGGGCTTCGCGCTGGCCTTCCCGACATCGAGTTGCGCCCAGTAGCCGCGAGACGGCCGCGGGACGTTCAGCCGCTCGCAGACCCGCGCGAGGAAGCTCGACGAGACGGCGTACCGAGCCGCGACCTTCGTCATCGGCTCGGCCCAGACCTCCTCGTAGAGGGTCTCGCGGGTGATGGCCATTTGAGCATCCTACGCGGCGGGGCTCAGGGCTGGAGTTGGTGCGGTTCGGTCCTATGCGCTGTACTCGGTCTCGCTCACGTCGTCCGGTCGTCGACCATGGCACCAAATGACGTGGCCCCTTCGAAGGATGAAGTGACTCCGGCAGCCCGTAGTTCTCCAGACCGACGGAGACAGCGTCGGACCGTCGGCGCTCTCGTACAGCCGCCAGCGCGGCGAGTCGTCGGGGAGCACGTTGAGCGCGATCGTTGCGCCGCAGCCGCAGGGGCACACGAGCGAGACGTGCCAGAGGTGGCCGTTCTCCCCGATGGCGTAGAGAGTCTCCGGCAGCAGATCGTCGGGATCGTCGGTAAGGTGGACGACGCGATACTGGGGTGGTGGTGCCGCCGGTGGTAGCTGCGGCGCGGGCGCGGAAGCCGAGTCGTCGTTGCTCACTCCTCCCGGCAAGCGCAGGGAGCGAATCCACTCGGAGAACCGAGCCCAGAGCCGACGCAGCCAACGCATTTCTCTACGCTCCCACCGACGACAGCTCGGGCAAGTCGAGCAGCGGTTGGACGTCGCCCCTCCCGAGCGCCCTGCGAAGGGGGGTGGCATCCGTCTCTTGCTCCACGTCGAGCAGCATCGCGTCGTACTTCAGACGGACGGACGCGTAGTCCGCGTTTGCCGTCTGGCGGAACGGGTGTAGTCGCGCAAGGAACTCGTTCACTACCAGAGAGGCTGCGAGCGCGTTGACGCTGATAACGGCGGGGCTGTCGATCTCTGCTCCCTCGATGTATTTCTCCGCGTGAAGCGCTCGGTACTGCTCAGGATCGCGGCGGGCCATCGCTTCGGCGTCGGCCCGCTTCTGCGAGATCACTCTGCGCGCGAGCAAAGTCGATCGCCCTGGCTGAACGTAGTGCGCCGCCGCTGTGACGTCGTCGATGTTGCCGGTGCCGTCGGCAGCCAAGCCGACGCCGCAGTCGAAGTACGGCAGCACGTAGAAGGACGCGAGCCGGTTCAGGGTGCGGCGACCGTCGTGGCTGTCCATGCAGCCGAAGAGCACGTCGCAACCTGCCAGCGCGCGAACGGCCTCTACGGAAGCCAACTCGCGCGGCACGATCTCGACGCGGGTGTCGAGGCCGAGGCGGGCCACGTGCTCGCCAATTGCCTCGACCTTGCTCCTGCTCGTCGCCGCGTCAGCGGCGGTCGTGCCGACGATCCGGTTGAGGTTCCTGTACTCGACTCGGTCAGGGTCAACCAACACCAGCTTTCTCACGCCGAGGCGGGCCAGCATCTCGATGACGAAGCTGCCCGTGCCAGAGCATCCGACCACCCCGATGGCGAGCTGCCGAAGGCGGCTGGTCGTACTGTCGCCAAAGACCTGCGCGTGGCGCTCCGCGTGCGCCGGCAGCGCTGCCGAAGCGATCGTCCCAAAGAGGCCGATGTCGTGGTCAGCGACGAGGATCTGCTGAAGCCGATGGAAGCGATTCTCACTGTCGATGCTGCGACCGAACATGCGGCGGTCTGGGAGCATGACGACGCTGGCGTGAGGTCCGTCGTCGTCGACCCACCCGTAGATCGAGGGGAAGAGGTCCCGGTCCGAGATGTCGTCGGTGCGCGAGAAGTCTTCGTAACCCGTGGGGTGGCTGTGGAACTTCACGACCCCAAGCTTCGGCGTGGCCCGAGACGCCCGAAGCAGGAGCGGTTCGATGGCCTCCGTGCGCCAGGTGATTTGGTCGGCCTTGCGGACCGGACAGTCTGCGTAGGGGACCGGAAGCACTTCCTGCACGAGTAGGACGTCGTGTTCGGTGGCGTGGTGACGACCGCAGAGCGCGAACGCCACGGCTTCCTTGCCGTCACCGGGAAACAGGTGACGATGAAGTTCCTCGGCGTGAACGCCCGCGAGCCGGAGATGAGCTGGACGGTTCTTCATCGGATCTTGAACTCGCGTTCGAGCCAGTCGTCGACGAGCACGAGATGGCTCGAGATGTCGTCCTCGCCCGGCCGCCACGGGGCAGCAGCGGTGCGGTGTCGAGACCAACGCTGGAACGACTTTCCGTCGAGAGCCTGCGCGCTTTGGGTCGCACCGATGGCCTGATTGTCCTTCCTCGCGAGTGCGGGGAAGAAGTACACCATGTCGATCTGCGCGTCGGGATACCCGGGCGGGATCTGCAGCGCGACGATGGCGCGCTCGACGTTGTACCCGTTGGGTAGGGGACGACCGTGGAGAAGCAGCCACCGCCCCGCGCCCTCGACGATGGTCTCCCACTCGAGGCCGGTCGTCTCCAGGTACTGCGTGTCGAACGAAGGGAGCTCGAACTGCCGGCGCATGTCAGCCCTCGGTCTGGTCACGCTTCAGCGTCATGAAGCGCTCAACGCCGGGCTCCGTGAAGTCGACCGGGTCGTCGAGGTTGATCGTCTTCGCCGCGCCGCCATGCATCTTCTGGGTCAGCTTGTACTGCTCGACCGGCGTCTTGCCGGCGAGGGAGAGGATCTCGCGCCCAGTCATCGACGAGACCTCGACGGTGAACTTCGTCTTGTCGACGCGGATGATGTACTTCTTCGCCTTGGGCGGCTTCTCCTTCCCGCTGACCTTCTGGGTGTGAACCTCGATCTCGATCTCGTCGACTTCAGCTTCCATTTCCGTGGACATGTGGACTGCTCCTTCTCCCCGGGTGGGGCTACTTCACGAGTTCCCGATACGAGCCGAACGACACCTTGAACCGCCTACCTTCGAGCGTGATCTTGTCCGCGTCGGCTTCCTCGATGGTGAGGAGCCCCGCCTTGATCGCGAGGACGAACACGTCGACGGTGGTGAGGACGTGGCCGACACCAACGCGCGCTGTGGCCTCGCGGAGGAACCGCTTCTTCTCGTCGGAGGCGATGAGCCAGCCCTTCTGCGCGGCGATCGCGATGCACGCCGCTTCGCCACGACCGATGTGAGCGATGAGCTCCGTGAAGACCGTGATGGCGCCGATGTCATCGATGACCTCGATCTTCAGCCAGCCCGCGGTGACCGCGGCGTCGAGCGTCGTCCGCTGCTCGGCGATCGTGATCTCCTCGCGCACGTGCTCCGGCACCACGAACTCGTGGTTGGGGATCTTGGCCAGCAGGCCAAGTCGCGACACGTGCATCAGGTTGATGAGCACGTTGGCGTCGGTCACGACGATGCGGAGGATCGGTGTGCTCACGGCGCGGGGTCGTCCTCGCCGTCGAGACCGGCGTCATCGAGGAGTTGGTCCAGGTCGTCGACGCTAAGGCCGACCATCGCCACGAGCTCGCGGAGCTTGCCGCGTGAGATCTCGTCGCGACGGTAGGCCTCGAGCGCCAGCCCGAGGAAGCGGTGCTTGAACTCACTGCGCATCTCCGCGTGATCGGGCTCGGAGAGACCGAGCGCCATCGCGAGTGGCTTACCCTTGCCCTCGTCATCGAGCGCCTTGAGGTGGTTGAACTCGGCCTCGGAGAGCAGGCGCAGGTTGCGCAGCCGGTACAGCGCGGAGATCCGGCTCACGCCGAAATGGTGCGCGAGCAGCACGACGTCGTAGAGCTGGATCGTCTGGGTGCCTGGCTCCGAGCGCCCTTCGACGTTGAGCGCCGCTTCCTCGTCGAACACTTCAGCGAAGACGCGGCTCGGCTTGCCCTTGCCAAGGCCACTGACGAACTGACGGACGCCGTCCTCCGGCATGAGGAAGTTCGCGGCGAACGCGTTGGCGCGAACCTCGATGAGATCGTCGCGCGCCGAGGTCTGGCTGATGAGCCCGGAGCGATCACGATCGGCGACGACGTGGGCGTACTCGTGTGCAAACGAGAAGCGGCGACGCAGGTAGTGATGCACGTCGTTCGCGACGACGAAGAGGCCCACCTTCCGGTCGCTGAGCGTCAGGCCCGAGACGTCGTTCGGCAGCTCGACCATCGCCGTGCGGACGCCCTGCGACTCGAGTAGCTCGGTCATGTCGGGGAGCGGCGCGAAGCCCAAGCCTAGACGACGACGTTCCTCCTCAGCGAGGCGTTGGCCCTGCTGCACCGCCTCCCAGCGCGCCTTCGGCACCGGGAACGGGTACGAGGCGACCGCCGACAGATCGCGGTCGATGCCGACGAGCCGCTCGAGGTTCGTCAGCTCGCGCCCGAGCGCCATGCACTCGCGAAGCTTGTCGAGAACCTCGGGCTCGCCAACGACGGAGGCCTGCGCGCGGAACAGTGCGGTGAGCGAGTCTTCCTGCTGGAACTCGTTTGCCACGAACTCGCGGATGTCGCGGCCGAACAGGTACGCGAGCTTGTCGAGCTCAAGGCTGGAGACCGAGCGCTTGCCCGCCTCGATCTGGACAAAGGTCGGTCGGGAGACGCCGATGTGCTTCGCGGCGTCGTCTTGGGTCATGCGGCACGCTTCACGTGCGGCGCGAATTCGGCGTCCGAGTTCTTCCTGGGTGACAGTCATCGATGGCCTCACGCGAGAAGAGGTAGGCCGGCGGGGGTGAGCGCATCGAGCGCGACGTGCGAGCCGTAACCGCCGAGGAGCCCGGCCAGCGCGCCGGCACCAAGCCGGCAGAGGATCTCGAGGACCGCCTGCCAGAGACGCTGCAGGGGCGTGGTGGCGGACGCGCGAAGCGCTGTACGACGATCGGCTTCAGCGCGAAGCCGGACTTGAGCACCATCGAGCCCGCGAACGGCCGCGCGGCCCACAGCCGCGACAGGCGCGATCCCGTGCGCGACGCTCCGGTGCCCCGGGTGCATCGGCGGATCGAACACGTCGGGCAGACGGGCCCCCAGGTTGCCGGCGATCAGCCCGCCAAGGACCTCCAGGAGGAGATGCTCGGGGCGCTGCTGCTGGGCCTTGGCGAGGGCGAAGCCCCCTCCGACGAGGGTGCCGATAGCTCGATGGGTTCTTCCGTCTGACATTGAGTCCTCCGTTTGCCATCATAAGTTAGCAAAGCATGGCCGGTACGTCAAGGCCCGGAGCGTATGTCAGGAAATCGAACTACATTGCCGCGCAGCCAAGCCTCGTAGGCGAGGGTCGAATAGCCGCTTCCGGAGAAAAGCGGCTATTCGCCACCCGGGGCGCCTTCCTCGTTCAGCCCGCGAGCTTCCGGAGTAGCGCCATCCCCCGCTCGGCCTCGGCGGGCGTCGCGTCGGCGAGCTCGAGGTACACGCGCCCGCTCTCGTTGAAGTCCTCGGTGTTTCACGCACCAGCGCTCGCTCGCGGGCGTGGCCAGCTCGATCTCGGCGGCGAGCTTGTGCAGCGTGGCCTTTACGACGCGGTAGCTGGTGCCCTTGGGGAAGCGGAGCGCGATCTGCGGCTCCGGCGTTCCGTAGCGGCTCTCGCCCTGGCTCACCGTCTTCGTCGCCAGCGTGTTCGTCGTCGTCGTGCTCATCGTCGTCCTCCGTGGCGCGTCGTGCGAAGTGCCCGTCGCGTGAGGACATACAGGCTTCCGTTTCGACCCATAGCAAGGCCGGCGGATGTCGATTCTTGATGTTCTTTCAGCCACTTGGAGGCCGGCTGCCTACACGGCGATGGGCTGCGACGACGTTGCGCCCGGGCGCGCCTGTGGCCCTTCGCGCGGGGCACGACGCCGGGCTGCGTGACTCGGCCACGTGGGCCAACGTCGGCGCCCGCG
>JALHOP010000007.1 GCA_022842935.1 Myxococcota bacterium | reverse complement strand
GTGCTCTTCCGATCTCGGCGCATTCGGCATACGAGCCATAGCAGAGGATCTCGCGGCCGATGTCGAAGTAACCAGCGAGCTCGTCGTTGAAGGTGGTCAGGTACAACGCGCCGGTCATCGGGACCTCGAAGTCGCGCCCCTTCAAGTGCTTGACCCCCTGCATGTGACCAACGTCGCCCATGCCGAGGACGACATGCGCGCGATTGAAGAGCTCGATGGTGGTCGCGAAATCCACGGGACCGTCCGGCCACCCTTTGCCCACCGCATGCACCGCGATGCCTCGGGCGCGCAGGTAGCGCACGAGCTCGAGCCGCCGACCGTACGCCGCGCCGACAAACACGACATCGAGGTCGCGTGGCAACGCGGAGAGGCGATGGAACTCGGGATCCGCAGCTTCCGGGGCAACCCAGGGATTGCCTCCATGCGCAGCCACCCAAGCGGCGCCAAGATGCCAGGTCGTCCAATAGAGGTCACAGCGCGCAGCGGCTCGCAACTGGAACGACTGGCCATCGGCGCTCATCGGGCGCGTGAACTGGTGCTTGTCATCGAGCCCCATCATGACGGTCCAGATACCGCGCGCGTGTAGCGCGTCGAGGAGGCTGGGGTCGATGTGCTCGCCCGAGGCATAGAAGAAAGCGAGGTCGACTGGATTGTGCTTCTCGCGCTCGGCGACGAACGCGAGAAAGCCATCCCGATGGGAGGCTCGGCGGGCATCACCGTCTTCGTCAGCCCCTATCGAGCGGACCTGCCCGTCGCCATAGAGGGAGAGATGAAAGTCGCTCTCGGCCTCGAACGCTTGCCACAGTCCGAACTGCTCCCATTGCCGCGCCCCGAAGCCGACCACGTGCAAGTGCTCGCGGCGCAATGCCCGGCGTTGCGCGCGACGTGAGGCGAGCCGGCTCGCGACAGACCCGGGAATTCGTCCATCGCTGCGTTTCAGGATATCGTCCAGCAGTCGGGCGTAGGCCCGTTCCTGACGCATCGATCCAACGAGACGCCGAAGGCTGTCGACGTGCGGCAGATCGCGCGGCACGAGCTGCTGCAAGAGTGACCTCACTGTGCTTGAGTACGCGACCCCAGGGACTTTGCCAACCGCCAACTCGCGCCTGGTGGCCTGGCTGCCCCTCTTCGTGTGGACTGCTTACCTCGCCGGCCTCTTGCTACTCTTTCGCTTCGGACCATTCGAGTGGCGATACCGTGATGACTCCACTCTCTATGGGTTTCTCTTCATCGTGCACTTGGCGAGCGCCGTCGGCTTCACGCTCGGCCTCGCCCGCCCTCTAGCGCGTCCGCGAAGGGTCATCGCGATCGACAAAGTCGTCCGCGTCCTCGCGCTGCTGTCGAGCATCGGCATCCTCTTTGGACTGATCGATCAGTATAGATCCGGTCCCTCGCTTCTCGCCGCGATCACGGACCCTGCGTCGAGCCGCCGCGAATGGATCGAGACACGCGGCTTCTCGATGTTCTCGTACGCCGCCCTGCTCTTCAGCGTGGCGCACTTTCCCCTCGTGGCGACGGCCTTCGGCTACTGGAAGACCATTACGACCCGCGCCAAGTGGTGCGCGGTGACGACCGCCCTCGGCATGTGCCTCATCGCCGTCTGGAGCGGGTCGCGCGCCGGCATGCACGCGATCTTGGTGGTCGCTCTCTTCTTCAACGTGGCCGCGGCGATCGCAAACCGCGCCGTGGGCAGCCTACGCAGCGTCGTGACCATTGGCACCGTGCTGTTTTTGGGGTTCGGCTTCTACGCTGGCTACGTGAGCGCCAAGCGCGCCTCGAAGAAGACCATCGACTACTCGAAGTACGTCATGCGCACGTCGTCGAACGTCGACTTCAATCACCCGTTCGTGTCCGACGCGCCACCGTCGCTCGAGCCCATCATCCTCTCGGGCTCCTTCTATCTGACCCACGGCTTCGACGGTCTCGCGGCGTGTTTGCACAAACCGTTCGTCGGGATCGGCTTCGGGCTCGCCCACTCGTCGTTTTTGATGCGCACCTGGGAGAAGATCACGGGTGACCAGCGCTTGAACCAACTCTCCTGTTTCACCCGTCTCATGGAAGAAGATGGTTACTCGGGAGCGTTGTGGGTCACCGTCTACGCCTGGGTATGGTCGGACGTCGGAAGCATCGGCACGCCGTTCTTCTTCCTGCTCTTGGGCTTCGTCTTCGCGTCGAGCTGGCGCGACGTCTTGCAGGCGCGCGGCAACGCTGTTGCCGCCTGGGCGCTGGCGTGGATTGTGTATACGATAGCGGTCACCCCGATCATTTTCCCTCCCGGAGACTACGGTGCCTTCATCGGGTTCTGGGGAGCGGGCTTCTTGTGGGTGCTAACGCGCTCACGTCTTGCGGTCGCTTGACCGGGACGGGGCTCCAAAAAACGACTGCAGCCAAGAGCGTGGAAACTTGCACTGCATCGCGACCATCGGCACGTTGTCGTGGCAGGAGTCTGGCTCGTCGATGTTGATCGTGGGTTTGAACGCATATCACGGCGATGCCTCGGCCTGTGTCGTGCGCGATGGGGAAGTGATCGCTGCTGCAGAAGAGGAGCGCTTCCGTCGCATCAAACACTGGGCGGGCTTTCCTTCCGAGTCCATCCGCTATTGCCTACAAGAGGTCAAGGCAACTCTCGCCGATGTCGACCACGTCGCGGTGAACTCCGACCCTTCGGCGAGCTTCTTTCGCAAGGTGCGCTATGCCCTGCGCGAGCGACCCGACCCGCGTTTAATTGTCGATCGCTTGCGCAACCGCTCGAAGCGACAATCGATCGAAGGCGAGCTCGAAGCCGCCTTCCCGACCTCGCGCTTTCGCGGCGCCGTTCATCGGGTCGAGCACCACGTCGCGCACTTGGCCTCTGCATTCCTTGTGTCGCCATTCGCGGAGGCAACCGTCGTTTCGGTCGACGGGTCAGGCGACTTCGCAAGCGCGGCCTGGGGGGTCGGTAGCGGCACCAGCATCGCGGTCGAGGGGCGGGTGTTCTTCCCGCACTCACTCGGAGCGTTCTACCAAGCCATCACACAGTTCCTGGGCTTCCCGAACTATGGCGACGAATACAAGGTCATGGGTCTAGCACCCTATGGAAAGCCCAGCTTCGCAGCCGAGCTGCGCAGGCTCGTCCACCTGCTCCCCGATGGCACCTTCGAGCTCGACATGCGCTTCTTCCGGCACGCCAAAGAGCGGGTGCCTTATCAGTGGTCCGGCGGGAGTCCGCAGGTCGGCACGTTGTTCTCCGCGGAGCTCGAGGGCCTGCTGGGTCCCAGAAGGGGCAGAGACGAGCCGCTCACCGAGAGGCATCGGGATCTCGCGCACTCCGTGCAGGCGGTCTACGAAGAAGCCTTCTTTCACCTCGTCGACCACTTGCATGAGCGGCACCGGCTTCCGAGCCTAACCTTGGCAGGGGGCTGCGCCATGAACTCGGTCGCCAACGGCAAGGTGATCCGGCGCGGCACGTTCGAGCGTCTCTACGTGCAGTCAGCAGCGGGCGACGCCGGGGGCGCGATCGGCGCCGCCGTTCACACATGGCACGCACTTTCGGCGGCCGGAGAGCAAACGGTCTGTCGTCCGACGGCGCTTAAGGGTGACACGCTGCGTGGTCGCGCCATCATGGAGCATGCCTATTTGGGTCCGCAGGCAGACGACGAAACGATCCGCGTTTTGCTCGAAAAGCGCGCGGCGGAGATCAACGCGTCAGGTTGTACGGTCACGCGCATCGACGACGAGGTCGCTCTTTGCAAGCGCGTCGCCGCCGCTGTCGCTGACGGTCACGTCGTCGGCTGGTTCCAGGGCCGCATGGAGTGGGGCCCGCGTGCGCTCGGAAATCGTTCGATTGTTTGCGACCCGCGACGCGCCGACATGAAGGACATACTCAACCTCAAGATCAAACGTCGCGAGAGCTTTCGTCCGTTCGCGCCTTCGGTGCTCGTCGAGCACGTAAGCGATTGGTTCGAAGAAGACGGCGATGTTCCGTTCATGATGCAGGTCTTTCAGATCCGCCAAAGCAAACGCGCGACCATCCCAGCGGTCACCCATGTGGATGGTTCGGGCCGTCTACAGTCCGTGTACCGCGAGACCAACCAGCGCTACTGGCGCCTCATCGAGAGCTTCCGCGAGCTGACCGGCGTGCCCATGGTCTTGAACACGTCGTTCAACGAGAACGAGCCGGTGGTGTGCCGTCCCGAGGAAGCGCTCGACTGCTTCTTGCGCACCCGCATGGACCTACTCGTGCTCGGCGAGCACCTGGTGACCAGGCCCCAGACGTGAGCGAGGAATACATCGTGTGGTTCGGGTCGCTCGCGACCGGCAACGCTCCAGCGGACGCAACGAACGCCATGAGCCCAGCTGCAGACCGCTGGCAACGTGAGCTCGCTAGCGCCATCGCACGCCAAGGCATAGCAATCGAAGTCGTGAGCTTCATCGCGCGACCCGCATGGCCAAGAGGCCCGTTGGGCCTGCTCGAGTCAATGCCCGTGAGCGTGGCCGCGAACGTCACCGTGTCGCAGGTGGCCTATCGCAATGTGCCCTGGTGGCGGGTTGGAGAGATTACTGCCAAACGCGTCAGCGCTGGCCTGCGACGTGCGCGTGGGCGGCTACCTCGCGCAATCGTTTGCTACAACGCGCATCCCAATGCGGCGCTAGCATCGGTCGCGCTCCGCGCGCTCACCCGCGTACCATGGGCGTGTCTGGTCGCGGACCTCCAGAGCCCTTCCCCGCTCACCTCACGCTCGCCGCTCGCCATAGCGGAATGGACGGCGCTTGCCGCGGCCGACGCGCGCGTCTACCTGTCGGCGGCGCTCGCGCCTCGGTTCCGGCGTGACGGCGATCTGCACATGGATGGCGGAATCGATGTCATGCAGGCGTACGAGCCCGGCGAGCCCGGACACGTCGTCTACGCGGGCGCACTTACGACTGGCGCTGGAGTCGACCTCGCGATTTCGTCCTTTCGCCACGTGAAACATCCCGACGCGAGGCTCACGGTTTTCGGCAACGGCGACGCGAATCGGGTGCGGTCTCTGGCCGCTGGCGACGCACGCATCGACATCAAGGGCATGGTGCCGCGTGACGAGCTTGCGCGGGGCCTTGCACGCGCGAGGGTGCTGCTCAACCCGCGGCTACCCTACCTCGCGGAAAATGCACGAAACTTCCCTTCGAAGCTTCTCGACTACCTAGCGCAAGGAAAACCCATCGTCTCGACGTGGACCGCTGGCCTTAGCGAGGGCTACAGAGCCCTGCTACACACCGCTGAGGCGGACAGCGCACCACTTGCCGCCGCGATCGACAACTGTTTGGGCCTCAGCTCAGCGGATCTCTTGGCCAACTACGACCGCATCAAGGACTTCGCGCGCCAGCACACGTGGGACCATCAAGCGCGTCGCTTTCTTGCGACCCTCGAGCGAATTCGTCTCGGCCCAAGAGCTGGTTGGGCCAAGGAGTAGTCACACCATGCTTCCACACCGCGTTGCCTTCGAGCTCTCGGGCTTTCCGCCCTGGCGCGACTACGGCGCCTTCGCTTTTCATTCGCTTGCGTCCGCTTCAGCAGATGAACAATTTCAGCGTTTTGCACAGCGTGTGGTCGACGCGGTGGGCAAAACGTACCTGCCGATCTATCGCATGGCCGACGGCGAGTTCTCGTTGCTACTTGGCTATCGGCGCTCACGCGCGCCCGGTCGCAGCATCAAGATGCGCGTCAAAGGGGTGCTACTGGAAGTCGCTTCTCGCTTGCGCGTAAGGCGCTTCGGCACCATGTGGGGCGAACAGTTCTCGCGCACGGAGATCACCTACGCGAGGCGCCGTCTCGCGGAGCTCATCCCGTGGCTCGCCGAGCACGGCATCCTCGCCGCTTATTTCATGGAACGCGGTGACGGCTGGGGAGACGAGTTCGTTGGACCGATGTTTCGTTGGCTGTCGCGCCATAGAGTAACGCTCACCGAAGACAACTACGTTCCATTCTACTTCGTCTATGCGCTGCTCAACGGCCCCAGACGCAACGAGCTCTTCGCCGGCAAACATGTGCTCGTCGCGACGTTCGTCGATGACGCACGACGCGAAGCGATCACGCGTGGACTCGCGGCCATCGGCGCGGCCCGTGTGAGCTTCCTCCCGATCTCGAAGTCGCGCGCCATGTTCGACACCATCGACTGCAGCAGCGTTGGCAATCCAGATATTGCCTTGGTGGCTGGCGGCATCGGTGCGATCAACATCATCAAGCAGCTCGAACCACTGAACATCCCCGCGATCGACTGCGGCATCACCATCGAGTGCTTCATCAATCCGAGTCGTCGCCGCGAGCGCCCGTTCCTCACCGACAGCCGCGCCTGATGCGCTTCCACATCGTCCACAACATTCCGTCGCCCTATCGACTCCATCTCTTCGAACGCCTCGGTACAGCCATCGCCGCCGCTGGCGGGTCGCTGCACGTGCATTTCATGGCGACAAACCACGCCGATCGACCGTCGAGCTGGGCGCGCCGACCCGACACGTTAGCGTTCCCAGCCAGCCTGAGCCGCGACGTTGGCCCCACCTGGAGGGGAAGGCAGCTCCATCTGAACCCGGGCCTCTTGCTCGAGCTTCGGCGCGCCCGACCCGACGTCGTCATGGTTGGCGGACCGTGGGACTCACCGACGACTTTGCTCGCCTCCGCACTGCAGGTGGGGACGCTGCGCATTGCTTGGTACGAACCCAACACCCAAACCCCGGGGCGCGTTACTGGCGCTGCGCGACGACTCAAGCGGGCGCTGCTCGGCCGCTACCACCTGGTCGCGGTCCCGGGCAGCGAAGGCGAACGTTACACGCGCGAGATGCTGGGTATGGCCATGCCGGTGGTCACCTTGCCGAACCTGGTCGACGAACGAGCGTTCGCGCGGGTTAGCCAGCACCAAGCTGACGAGCTCCGACAGGAGCTGGGCCTCGGGCCCGGCGAGCGCTTGGCGTTGCTCCCAGCCCGCTTGGCGCCGGAAAAGGGCATTGTCGAGCTGCTGGAGGTTCTCGATTCCAGCCTGTTGCGGGACTGGCAGCTCCGCATCGTTGGCGATGGCCCACTGCGCAACGAGGTTCGGGCAGCCATCGCTCGCCGCGGCCTGTCAGGGCGGGTCGCGGTGGTCGGATCGCTGCCCTACGAGCGCATGCCGGCATTGTATCGAGCCGCCGAGCTCTTCGTGCTCCCATCGCTCTACGACCCCAACCCGCTGACTGTGGTCGAGGCCCTCCATTCGGGGCTTTCTTTGCTGGTTTCGCAACGGATTGGTAACCTTCCTGAGGCCTTGCGCGACGGGGAGAACGGCGTCAGCTTCGACCCACGCGATCCCGAGGCAATGCGCGATGCGGCGCGAAGGGCATTTGGTGCAGCGACTGCGGAATTGGCGACGATGGGCCGGCGTTCGCGGGAGCAAGCGCGGTTCTGGAACACCGACGAGGCGATTGGCCGCTTCCTCGACGTTGTCGCGACGGCTCTCGCCCGACGCCGAGCCTAGCGCGTATCTTATAACCCGCGTTGAGGTAGTTTGGGGGGCTCAGCGGGTTATCAGAAACGCTCTCGGCCTTTTCGGGCCTGCTTACTTCGCTTCGCTAGCTCGTCTGCCTCCGGCAGACAGAACACATCTCATGTTATGCGGTGTGTTCGAGTGAGGCTTGAGTGACGATCGATAACTCACAGACACGCATCGAGGCGTACGAGGAGGCAGCCGAGCAGCCCATCGTCGACCTGCGCGCGTGGTGGGACATCATTCGACGGCGTCGCTGGGTCGTTGTCGCGACCTTCCTCGCGATTTTGGGTTTCGCCATCACCTCCACGATTCGCTCACCGCGCATCTACGAAGCCGAGGCGACCGTGCTCATCGAGAGCAATGCTCCTCAAGTGCTCTCGGGTGTGCGCGAGATCTACGACCTCGGCACCGCGGGATTCTGGGCCAACGAGGAGTACTACCAAACGCAGTACAACCTCATTCGAAGTCGCGGTGTCGCGACCGCGGCACTCGAGCGCCTCGGAATGTCGACACAGGGGTTGTTCGACCGAGTGAAGGCTCTAGCGGACGACCCATCGATCGCCGCGAGTCACGACCCTGCATATGCGCACCTACCTGAAGGCGAGCGTGAAGCCTTTCTCCACCGCCTCGACGTTTTCGATCTGGCACGCGATAGCTCGGTCGCCAAGCTCATGCAGGTCCTCCCGCATGCCGACGGTCCGAGCGCTCTACAACGCAAGGTACTTGTGCGACCGGTCAAAGAGAGCAAGCTCGTTCGTATCGCTATCGAACATCGGAACCCTGCCGTGGCGCGTGACCTCGTAAACGCGGTCGCGGCTGCTTACGTCGACAGCAATCTCGAGACGAAGCTCGACCTGACGGAAACCGCGGTCAACTGGCTCAGCGATCAGATGAACGACCTCAAGCACAAGCTCGAAGAGAGCGAGCTCGCCCTTCACGAGTTCAAGCGCGCCAACAACATGGTGTCCGCGTCGATGGAAGACCGCCAAACCATGAACTCGCAGACCCTCGAGCAGCTCAATGGCCAGCTCTCGGCCGCGACCGCGCGCCGGATCGCGGTCGAAAGCCGACGCGGTCAAATGCAGCGGGTGCGCGACGCGAAAGCTCCACTCGACAGCGTCGAGGAGGTTCGCGTCAGTCCGATCGTGCAGGAGCTCAAGGTCACGCTCGCCAAGCTCCGCGAGGAGGAATCAGACCTCCTCGTGCGCTACACGGCGGAGCATCCTCGCGTCATCGCGCTGCGCGAGCGCGAAAACATGCTACGGGCCGAGCTCGACCAAGAGACCACGAAAATCGCCATGGCCGTCGAGAATGAATACGCCACGGCGCGTGATACCGAGAACCGCCTAAAGGCCGCAATCGACTCCGTCAAAGTGGAATCTCACGAGCTCAACAAGAAGGAGATCGAGTACAGCCGCTTGCGGCGCGAGCGCGACAACAACCAGCAGCTCTATTCGCTCGTCTTGAATCGCCAGAAAGAGACGGACCTCACGCGGATGCTGCGCGTCAATAACGTGCGCATTCTCGAGAACGCCCTCCTACCGCTTTCTCCGGTGCGCCCACGGCGCGTCATGAATACCGCCGTCGGCCTGATGGCGGGTCTTCTCTTCGGATTGTGCGCTGCGTTCTTGGTGGATCTGCTCGACAACACCCTGAAGACGCAGGAGCAGGTCGAGCGTCTGCTGCGCATTCCATTCCTCGGCATCGTACCGGCCATCAAGGGCAGCGGGCGCGAAGACGACACCGCGCGCGACCACTACATCATCGAATTCCCCCGCTCGAGCGTCGCCGAGTGCTGCCGCACCCTACGCACCAACCTCATGTTCTCTTCGCCGGAGTCACCGGCCAAGACACTCCTCGTCGCAAGCAGTCGCCCGCGTGAGGGCAAGAGCACGTTGGTGTCGAACTTGGCCATCACGCTCGCCGAGTCGGGAGCACGCACCCTCATCGTCGACACCGACATGCGTCGGCCCCGCTTGCACAAGAGCTTTCGCCTCGCCAACGACGTCGGTGTCTCGAACCTGGTGCTCGGCGAAGCAAAGCTCGACGACGCGATTCAGCACACGAACGTCCCCCGCCTCGACATCATGGCGTGTGGTCCCATCCCGCCGAACCCCGCGGAGCTTCTCCACACCGAGGCGTTTCGCAACCTGGTCGCGTCTCTGCGCGACAGATACGACCGTGTCATCTTCGACTCGCCGCCCGTCGGTGTGGTGACAGATGCACAGGTGCTGTCCTCTTTGGTGGACGGTGTCGTCCTAGTCGTCCACGCCAACAAAACGACTTGGCCATCGGCGCGTGCCGCCAAACGGCGACTCGTCGACGTCGGCGCTCGTATCTTCGGCGTCGTCCTCAACAATGTGAAGCTCGGCAACAACGCGAGCGCGCAATACTACGAATACGGCTACTCGGTGTACGGCGAAGAGGACAAGAGCGCGCCGGCACGAGCCTGACGCCTACGATGACCTGTTTCGCCATCGACATGGTCGGTGCGCGCCACGGCGGCGGAGTCGTCGTTGGCCTGGGTATCATCGCCGCCGCTCTCGAACATCCCGACGTGGAGCGCCTCGTCGTCTTCGTCTCGCCAAGCAACGAGCGGCGCTTCACGCTACCAACGTCGCCGAAGCTCGAGGTGATCGAGCATCGTTCGGCGTCGAGTACCACAGCCGGCCGACTCGCCTGGAATCTCGGGCTATCGCGGCGAGCCGCGCGCAGACATGGTGCGGCTGTACTCCTCTGCATCTCGAATGCTGGTGTTGGCAGTCGCGCGATGCCCACCGTCCTTTACATCCAGCAGTCGTTACCCTTCTCGAGCGAAGGCATGGCGCGTATGCGTCCGCTCGAGCGACTACGGTTCAGAACGTTGCGGGAGGTCATGCGACGCTCGGCACGCAGCGCCGTCATCGTTGGTGTACAGACCGAGGTGATGCGCGACACGGTGCGGAGGTCGTTTGGCCTCGACGCCAACCACGTTCGCGTATTCGCGCCCCAGCTGCCCACCTTCCCAGCGGCAGACTCGACTCTCGCCAGCGAACTGCGCGAACCCGACGTGCCTACGGCGCTCTACGTTGGTAGCACGGTTGGCTACAAGAACGTCGACCGGCTACTCACCGCGTTCCGGCTGCTGCGACGCTCGATGCGCGCGCGACTGCTGATGGTCACCCCCGAGTCCTTCAACGTCTCGCTGGAGGGTACCCGTTGCCTGGGGAGTCTCGACCGCGCTGGACTCCGAGCCGCCTACGAAGCATCGGACCTCGTCGTCATGCCCTCTCTCATCGAGACCGTCGGTCTACCGCTCCTCGAGGCCATGGCCTTGGACGTTCCGGTCGCTGCGGCGGACAGGCCCTATGCACGTGAGATTTGCGGCGACGCTGCCTTCTACTTCGATCCGCTGGACCCGTCTGCCATCGCCGACGTCATGAAGCGAGGCCTAACCGACGCCACGCTGCGCGAGCGCCTGCGCGTCGCTGGGCGTTCGAGAATCGACGGTCGCGTCGCCAATGATTACGCGGCACTGGTAAACGCGAGTATGATGGTTGCTCGAGCCGCGCGAGCGGACTAGCGCCGGTGGGGTGTTTGCCTCCGGCAAACCAGGCGAGCCATGCGAACCACACGTCTTTACCTCTCGCCACCTGATGCCGGCCCTCGGGACCGGGAGCTCTTGTTGGACGCCTTCGACTCGAACTGGCTCGCGCCGCTGGGTCCCCACGTGGACGCCTTCGAAAAGGAGGTCGCGGCTGTCGTTGGGGTCGATCACTGCCTGGCTTTGGCGAGCGGCACGGCAGGGCTCCATCTCTCCCTCATCCTTCACGGCGTCGGTCCAGGCGACCAGGTCCTGGTCCCAACGTTGACGTTCGCAGCCACGGCCAACGCCGTCCGTTACGTGGGGGCAGAGCCGGTCTTCGTCGATTGCACCTTGGGGACCTGGACCATCGACCCAGACCTGCTCGACGAAGAGCTCACCACCGCCCGGCGCAGCAACCGCCGCGTCAAAGCTGTCATCACAGTCGACCTTTACGGGCAATGCTGCGACTACGGGCGCATCGTGGAAATCTGCAAACGCCACGATGTCGTGCTTATCGAGGACGCCGCGGAGGCCTTGGGTGCCACTTGCAACGGCAAGCCGGCTGGCAGCTACGGCGCGATGGGGGTGTTCTCGTTCAACGGAAACAAGATCGTGACCACGAGCGGCGGTGGGATGCTAGTCAGCCACGATGCGCGACTCATCGAACGGGCGCGCCACCTCGCGACGCAGGCCCGCGAGCCAGCTCCGCACTATGAACACCGCGACATCGGGTACAACTACCGCCTGAGCAACCTCCTCGCGGCCGTGGGGCGGGGGCAGCTCGAAAGCTTGGCGCAACGGGTGGAGCGCAGACGTTTTCACAATCGCAAGTACCGCGAGCGACTCGAAAGCCTCGACGGCTTGACGTTCATGCCTGAAGCTCCTTACGGACGTTGTACGTTTTGGCTGACATGTCTCACTATCGACCGCAAGCGTTTCGGCACCGACCGCGAGAGCGTACGTCGCCATCTCGACGCGCGCCTCATCGAGGCACGTCCAGTGTGGAAGCCGATGCATCTGCAACCTGTATTTTCGAGCTGCCGTTGCGCGGGAGGAGCGGTCGCCCAATCTTTGTTCGACTCGGGGCTGTGTCTGCCGAGCGGCTCGAACATGACCGACGCCGAACGCGACGAAGTCATCGAGCTCGTCCTGGAAGCGCGTAGCTCATGACCAAGTTGCTCAACCGTACGACTCAGAACTTCCTCGACGTCATCGTGCTGTCGCTCGCGTTCTGGCTTGCGGTCGCTCTGCGCTTCGACTGGCAGCCAGGCGCCGAGATGCTCGAGCGTCACCTGGTGGCGTGGCCGTACGTCATCGCGCTCGAGTTCGTGGTTCTCCTCGCGTTTCGTATCCCCCGCTTCTCGTGGCGCTACGTTGGTCTACGCGAAGCGAGTCGGATCGCCGCTGCCGCGGGGACCAGTACGCTCGTGCTCGTCGGCGCGCGGGTCGGTGCGACGTTGCTGGGCGATGGCGGCGGGCTTTCGCGTTTCGCCGCGCTTCCGCTTGGAGTCTTGCTCATCAACGCCGCCCTCTTCGTGCTTGGCTCGACGGGTTTACGCGCATCACGTCGTCTCGTGGGTGAATATGTCGAGCGCGAAGGACGCCGCCCTCTGTCGACCGCGCAACTCCGGACCCTCCTGGTTGGGGCTGGAGAGAGCGGAGTCGCGGTCGCCAGGGAGATGAGCCGTAGGCCTGACCTCGGCATGTTGCCAGTGGGGTTCGTCGACGACGAGCGCCTCAAGATCGGAACCGATATTTTCGGAATTCCTGTCCTCGGAACCATGGAGGACCTGACGCGTCTTGCGGCCGAGCACGCGTTCGACCAGGTCCTCATCACCATCGCCAACGCGCCCGGTCACGTGGTGCGCCGCATCGAGACGCGCTGCCGAGAGCTCGGCTTACCCACCAAGATCATCCCAGGTCTGTACGAGATCGTGGGTGGCGCGGTGAACTTGAATCGCATCCGTTCGGTCGCCATCGATGACCTTTTGCGACGCGAGCCAGTCGTCCTCGACGAGCAATCGATCGCCGACCGCGTCAGCGGACGGGTTGTCATGGTTACCGGCGCGGGAGGCAGCATCGGCGCCGAGCTATGCCGACAGGTGTGCCGTTTCGGCCCCGCGCGCCTGCTCCTGGTCGAACGCGCCGAGAACGCGCTCTTCGAAATTCATCGCGAGCTGGTCGCCAATTGGACGAACGTGCAGATTTTGCCTCTCGTGGCCGATGTCGGCGACGAAGCCGGTATGCGGCAGGTCTTCGTGCGCGAAACACCCGAGGTCGTCTTTCATGCCGCGGCGCACAAGCACGTGCCGATGATGGAGTGGAACCCAGGCGAAGCCATCAAGAACAACCTCCTCGGCACGCAGGTTCTAGCCGACCTGGCTCACACGCACGGCGTCCACCACTTCGTGATGATCTCGACGGACAAAGCCGTGAACCCGACCTCTGTGATGGGCGTCACCAAGCGTATCGCCGAGATCTACATCCAAGCGCTATCGGGGCGCAGTCGCACCAAGTTCGTTGCTGTCCGCTTTGGCAATGTGCTCGGCTCGGCAGGTAGCGTCGTTCCACTATTCAAAGAGCAGATCTCGCGCGGCGGTCCGGTGACGGTCACCCATCCCGAGATGCGTCGCTACTTCATGACGATTCCAGAGGCCTGCCAACTCGTTTTGCAGGCGGGCGCGATGGGCCGCGGCGGCGAGATCTTCATCCTCGACATGGGTGAATCGGTGAAGATCGTCGACCTGGCACGTGACCTCATCCGGCTATCGGGCTTCGTGCCCGACGAGGACATCGCCATCAAGTTCACTGGCATGCGGCCAGGCGAAAAGATGTTCGAAGAGCTCATGTTGGGAAGCGAGTCGGCTGAGCGGACCACCCATGAAAAGGTGTTCGTAGCGCGCACTGCCGTGCGGGGTCTCGAGGACGCTACCGCGATTGTCTCGCGTCTCGGGGGACTCGTCGGACATGCGGAGCCCGCCGAAATTCGTGCCGCTCTTGGCGTCGTCGTTCCCGAGTACAATCCACAGAACCGACGCGACGATGACGTGCCTGTTGCTGAGAGCTCGCCGCCGCCTGCGCTAAACTAGTCGCCGTGCTCGAGCGACTGGTCAAATCGAAGCGCCTCAAGCGAGCCGTCGACGTGGCGGCGGCGGCCACCGGACTCGTTCTCGGCGCTCCTCTGCTTGGCCTCGCCGCGGCCGCGGTTCGGGTATCGATGGGGTCTCCCGTGCTCTTCGCGCAAGACCGTCCAGGCCTGCACGGCGTCCCCTTCCGACTGCGAAAGTTTCGAACCATGCGGGACGCTGCCGACGGTGTCCCCGACGCCGAGCGCTTGACGCCCGTAGGTCGCCTATTGCGGACAACGAGTGTCGACGAGCTCCCGACCCTTTGGAACGTCTTGCGCGGTGACATGAGCTTGGTCGGCCCGAGGCCGCTCTTAACGCGCTACATATCGCGCTACAACGCCGAACAAGCACGACGTCATGAGGTGCTGCCTGGTCTGACTGGACTCGCACAAGTGCGCGGGCGCAACGCGCTCAGTTGGCCAGAGAAGTTCGAGCTCGACGTGTGGTACGTCGACAACTGGAGCCTGCTGCTCGACGCGCGCATCGTGTTCGAGACGGTATGGAGCGTCCTCGCCCGGCGCGATATCAACGCACCGGGGCACGCGACGATGCCGGAGTTCATGGGGAATGACCACGATGGCTGACCTGGCGATCTTCGGATGTGGCGGCTTCGCTCGCGAGGTTGCCCAGGTCATTCGCGACATCAATGCGGTAACGCCGACGTGGACGCTTCTGGGTTTCATCGACGACGACGTCGGCAAACACGGCTCGACCGTTGCGGGTTTGCCCGTACTGGGGGGCGCCGAATGGCTCGAAGCGCACGCGGAGGTCTCCTGCAGCATTGGCGTCGGAAGCCCAGCCGCGAAGCGCAAGATCGTATCGCGTCTCAGGCGCACCCAATTCGCGACCCTCGTGCACCCACGCGCTTGGGTCGGAGAGCGAGTCGCCCTGGGCACCGGCAGTATCGTTTGCGCCCACGCGGCCGCAACGTGCGACATCACGATCGGCGCGCATAGCATCGTCAACCTGTCGGCAACCATCGGCCACGACGCGCGTATCGGCGACTATGCGACGCTCGCTCCCAGCGTGAATATCTCCGGCTATGCCCAGGTCGGCGAGGGCTGTGATCTGGGCACCGGGGTCGCGCTCATCCCCGGAGCGAAGGTGGGGGCCTGGTCCATCGTCGGGGCCGGCTCGGTCGTGGTAAGCGATCTCCCGGAGAACGTCACGGCCGTTGGCGCGCCGGCACGGGTCATCAAGACACGCGAGCCCGGCTGGCACCAACGCTGATGCGCGTCCTCGTCGTCTCGCAAGTCTTTGCACCGGAGCCGGGCAGTGTCGGCGAGCACATGGCCCAAGCAGCCATCGAGCTCGCCAAGCGCGGGGCCGAAGTGCGCGTCGTGACCTCACGCCGCGGCTTCGACGATCCGCGCCTCGTCTTTCCGGCGCGGGAGAACATGCAAGGCGTCGACGTGCTGCGCGTCCCCTGGTCGTCCTTCGGCAAGACCTCGATTGCGAGGCGCGTTGCGGGCTCCATGGGGTTCGTGCTTCAGAGCACTTTGCGCAGCCTGCGAGGTTTCCGTCCCGACGTTGTCATCGTGGGTACCTCGCCGCCGCTCTCCTCGCTCGTGGGTGAGGCTCTTGCGCGGCTGCATGGCGCAGCGCTGGTCTACTGGGTGATGGACGTGAACCCAGATCAGATCGTCGCCCTGGGCCGCCTACCAGCAACACACCCTGCCGTCGTCGCGCTCAGGTTCTGGAACGCGCGGGTCGCCCGCGCCGCGACGCGTTTGGTCGTGCTCGACGACGACATGGCGACTCGGATGCGCGCTAAAGGCGCGAGACCAGAACGCATGAGCGTTCTGCCACCCTGGCCGCTCGACGACTACATCGAGCCTGTTGCACACGCCGACAACCCGTTTCGACATGAACACGCTTTAGCGGACACACGACTCGTCATGTTCAGCGGCAACTTGAGCACTGCTTCACCGATCACCACCCTCTTGGACGCGGCCAGGCGCGTCACGGATGTCGCGAAGCTACGCCTATTCGTCGTCGGCGGCGGCGAAGGCAAGAAGCGTCTCGATGCGTCGCTCGCGCGAGAGCCGATCGCCAACGTGACGAGCCTTCCTTATGAACCCCTAACGCGCTTGCGCTATTCGCTCTCGGCCGCTGACGTTCATCTCGTGTCACTGGGCGATGCCATGCGTGGCATCGTGCACCCAAGCAAGGTCTACGGGGCGCTCGCCGCTGGGCGCCCCATCATCTACTTGGGCCCCGAGGGCTCGCACATCGACCGACTCATCACGTCGCACGGCATCGGCTGGCGTGTCGCGCACGGTGACGTCGAGGCCGCCGAGCGTCTGTTGCGGACCATCGCGGTCATGCCGGCAGCCGAGCTGGCTGCGCTTGGGCAAAAGGCCCGTGCCCTGGCGGTCGAAACTTACAGCAAAGCGCGGCTGTGCGGTGGCTTCTGCGAGGTCGTCGAAGCGGTGGCTCGCAGGCACATCAATGCGGCCTAGAAGCGGCTTCGATGAGTTGTTCGAGCGCCTCGAGATCCGAGGTCCCCCCCAGGATGGCACGCGCGGCTCCAAGCTCGCGACGAGCGCCTGCTAGATCTCCATTGGCACACAGCGCGCGTACGAGACCAATACGCACCATACCGTCGGCGGGCGCGAGCTCGCGCGCACGCTCGAGCTCGCGCAAGGCCCGCGCGTTGTTGCCATCGCGTTGGTGCGTCGTGGCAGCCCAGAGATGCGCTTGCGCCATGTCGCTCGGACGCGTGGCGCGAGCGAGATAGGCGCGGGCGATGCCGCGGGCCTCTTCACTGGCGCCTCTGTCGAGTGCGCTCGCGAACGCAAGGTAAGCGAGCTCACGGGACGTGGGTACGCGTTCGAGTCCCCGCCGCAACGCGAGCTCGGCCCGCTCTGGACTGCCGACCTTGCGCAGCGCGAGCACCTCGAGCTCGTACCCGGCGTAGTAGCCGGGCGCCTGGTCCTGGAGAGTCTCGGCGAGCGCCAACGCCCGTTGTTCTTGGCCGAGAGCAAGGGCGGAGCGACCCCTGATCTCGACGGCAACCACGGAGTCGTTTTGCGTCTGGACGCCTAACGCAGCGAGCGCGCGCTCCGGCAAACCACGTCGCAGAAAGTGTAGGGCGACCGACTCCCGCGCGTCGGGTTCCTCGGCGAGGCTTGCGACCTCGTCATCAGTCGCGTCGTAGCTTCCGAGCTCCGCGATGATCTGAGGGGTCTTGCTGCCGTCACAGCGCACGGCGGCGCGATATTCCCCCAGCGCCTGAGCGCGGTGTCCAGCGAGGAGGAGAGCGCGACCGGCGAGGCGGTGCGGCGTCGCGTGCAACGGGGCGAGGTAAAGCGCGGCGTTCAGGTCATGCCAGAGCTCACGATCGAGAGCGCGAGCGTTGAGGCGGCGTTCGACGCGAACGGCGCGCATGACGAAGTCCGCTGGATGGAGCTCGATGAGCCTGCGGGCCTCTAACCCCGCATCGAGTGGCAAGGCGGCAAGAGAGCGCGTGTCGCGCGCCAGCTCGTGGGCCACGGCATGAGGTGCGGCGACGGCAAGCAGAACCGCAACGACGAGAAGTGCGGGTGCGACGTGCGTCCAGCGGCGTGACGACGGCAACCGACGCGTCGTCGCTAAAGCAGAAAGCATCAGAACGCATGGCACGGCGATCGCGAGGCGTGAGGCACCGAAGTCGGCGATGTCGCGACTTGCAACGAACAGTAACCCGACGACGACGACCATGGTCGTACGCCTCTGAACGCCGCGCGCGATGCGCACCACCTGCCATGCAAGGAGTCCCATGAGAACCAGGGCGGCTGGGACACCGAAGTCGATGACCGCTTGCAGATATTCGTTCTCGACGTGCGTGAAAGTCAGGTCGACTGGGAAAATGGTGTAGCGCGTGAATACCGTGGCGAAGGCACCGCGCCCGACCCCGAGCCAGCCGAAATCGGGCACCATGCCGGCCACCACGGGCCAAAGTGCAGTCTTGTCGATGACCTTCGGTCGTCCAACGGTCTCCGTCGTGTAAACCCAATACGCCATACCCGCGAGCGCTAAAGCGGATGCCATCAGCACGACGCCCGCAAGGGCCGGCTTCGCCGAGCCTCGCCACCAGACGACCATGACGACCCATGCAGCAAGGACGAAGCTCAGCGCGGCGCCGCGTGATGCGGTCATGAACACGCCAGCGCCACAGACGAAGGTCGCAACGGCATAGAGCGGCCATCGCGTCTCCTCGTCGCGAACCCAGCCTGCGATCGCGAAGAAGCAAGCAAGCCCGAGATACGTTCCAGCGTGGTTTGGGTTCGTGAGCGCGCCGCGCAAAGGCTCACTTCCGTCGAGCGCATCGCCGCCAGCGAGGCTCGTGAGGACGAAGACGACGCCGCCAAGTGCAACCGCGGCGCTCAGCCAGCGACGCTCCTCGCGCGAGGGGAAAGCGGCGGGAGCAAGCACCGCTGCGGCGTACAGGGCGACGAGCTTGACCAGCCAGTGCGCGGTGGCAGGCACGTCCAAGCTCAATGAAAGACGCAAGGCATCAGGACGCGTGACTGCGTAGATGTCGCGCGCCCCTGGTGAAAGCAGGCTGACGAGCGACGCTGGGAGCGGGAGACACTGGATAGACGCGACCGCGAGGGCGACGAGCACAGCCGCCGTCACCGGATTGGGGCAGAAACGCAAGGACCGTCGTTGAACCGCGTAGGCGACCATGACGGCGAGCAACAGAGCCGCAGTGATCGTGTCGCGTATTGGGGCGGTGAAGCCAGCCGCGCTGGGCAGGATGACAACGCATGCACAAACCGCAAGCCGCGGCAGCATGGTCTTCATGCGCTAGAAGAGAGTCTCGGGGACGAAGACGATGTCTCCTGGCTCGAGTCGGAAGTTCTGCGCCCGTCCCTCCGCGATGGCTTTCACTGAAACCTTGAGCCTCTGCTCGCGTCCCTCGACGACACGTGTCACGGAGGTACCGTCCTGGTCGGCCAACTTCTCGAACCCGCCCGCCAGAGTAATTGCCTGCACGATGTTCATTCCCTGCTCGTAGGCGAACGTGCCGGGCTGTCGAACCTGCCCGAAGACGAACACTTTGCGCGAGTTGTACTCCTTGAGAAAAACCGAGACGCTTGGGTTGTTGAGATACTTCGAGAGCGTCTGACGAAGCTCATCGGCGAGGGTGCTCGCCGTCAGACCGTCGACCATGGTCTTGCCGACCAGGGGAAAGTCGATCGTGCCGTCACCCGCTACGCGGTAGGCGCCGGACATTCCCTCCTCGCCGAACACCCTCACCTCGAAAACGTCACCCGGGCCCAGAACCGCGTTCTCACTGGGAGTCGGGAGTGCCGCAGGCTTGACGGGCGCGCTCGTGCTCGAGGTACACGCCGCCCAAAGAACGCAGCCGACGGCAAGGAGGATACGCACATCGGGATCTTTTCAGCCATTCGGGAACCTGTCAAAGGCTTGGAACGAAGGGGTTTACCTCCATGAAGCCAAGCAGCCGCATCTACGTCGCTGGCCACCGGGGCCTCGTCGGCAGCGCCGTGCACCGCGCCCTCACCGCCAAGGGCTTCACGAACCTCATCCTGCGCACCCGCGCCGAGCTCGACTTGCTCGACCAAGCCGCTGTGCGCCGCTTCTTCGCCACGGAAAAGCCCGAGATCGTCGTGCTTGCGGCGGCCAAGGTCGGGGGCATTCACGCCAACGCCTCGGCGCCCGCGACCTTCATTTACGAAAACCTCACCATCGCGACGCACGTCATCCACACATCGTACGAAAGCGGCGTGAAGAAGCTGCTCAACCTTGGCAGTAGCTGCATCTACCCGAAGCTTGCGCCGCAGCCTCTGCGCGAAGAGCACCTCTTGACCGGTCCGCTCGAAGAGACGAACCGCGCCTACGCCATCGCCAAGATCGCCGCCATCGAGCTGTGTGATCACTATCGCACGCAATACGGCTGCGACTTCATCAGCGCCATGCCCACGAATCTCTACGGCCCGCACGACAACTTCGACCTCATGAGCTCGCACGTCGTTCCGGCGATGATCCGCAAGCTCGTCGAAGCCAAGGAGAGCGGTGGGCCCGTGACGCTGTGGGGAACGGGCAAACCCCGGCGCGAGTTTCTCTATGTCGACGACATGGCGGACGCCGCCCTGCATTTGCTCGAGCACTTCTCGGGACCGGGTCCGTTGAACGTCGGGACCGGCGTCGACGTCACGATCAAGGAGCTGGCCGAGCTCATCGCGAAGACTGTCGGCTACAGCGGCCAGATCGACTGGGACACGACCAAGCCCGACGGGACGCCGCGCAAACTGATGGACGTCTCACGGCTCAGCAGCCTGGGCTTTCAGGCCAAGGTGGGACTCGAAGAGGGCCTCGCGCGCACGGTGCGCTGGTACCTCGAGCAGCGTTCAGTCAAACAGCGGTAGGGCGACACCCGCTCCGCCGTCGCGCGAGAAGAGCAGTAAAGCGAACGCGCGGTCATCGGAGGGTGCGGCGACGAAGCCGCTCGCCACCAACGTGAAGGCCGTGCCGCCGAGGTTCTCCCACGAGGCGCGAAAGCGCAGCACGTCGTTGCCACCGCCGTCGGCGACGCCGAGGACGAAGCGCGCCGCTTCCATGGTCACTGCCTGCGACGCCGATCCGAAGGCGGTATCGTTGACCAGGGTCGTATCGTCGCTCTCGCTGTCGTGATCCGGACCCTCGTTTTCGAGGTCGACGGGCGACGGCGCGTCGGGCGCGGCGTGAACGAAGGCGAACGCAAGGCTGTCCGTTGCGACGGAGCGTGGAAGCTGACGTGAGCCGGCGCCGAAGCTTGCGGTGTCGACGCCGCGAAGCACGGCAACAGTGTCGGTGACGGGGCTGACCGTCACCGTGGTTTCCACCGCGCCGCTTTCAGGGATCGGTGCGCCGATGACATTCCCGCTGTCGGGGAGTGCGATGCCGATAGCGTGGGCGCCGGAGGCGACCTCGATGAAGCGGGTGCCGGTGCGATAGGCGAAATCGTTCACGGCGAGCGCGCCATCGATGTAGAGGTCGACCGCCGACGCGTTCGCCGCCTCGATCGCGTGAATGATCTGCAGGCGACCAGAGACCTCACAGGTGGCATCGACCGCGATCGTGTTCGCTCCGCAGGCGCTCGCGACGGTGGCGACGCACCGACCCTGCAGGACATCCCATTGGGTGCCGGCGCCACAGACGACCGAGCCGTCATCGAGCACGCAGGCGGTCGCGTCGAGGGCGGTACCCTCGCCGCACGCCTCGACCTCGGCGACGCAAACGCCGCCGGCGAGGACGGTGCCGGCGCCGCAGGCGAAGCTGACCGGTACGCAGGCATCACCCCGCAAGACCGTGCCCTCGCCGCAGTCTTGGCCGCAGGCGGTCAACAGCTCGAGACAGGAGGCGAGAGTCGCGACAATCAGAAAGCGCGCTGGATTCCGCATAGCGGGAGAAGGCTACCGGGAAAGTGGCAGCGGGTCCAAAGAACTGGCAGGTCAGACGCTGAGCCTGGCCCCCGAGCGTCGCAGACCATGGAGGAAGAGCACCGCGCGCATCGCGTCACCATCGCGCCCTGTGACGACGGTCAATGTCGCCGCGCTGTCGCCCTAAAGGCGGGTCGCGCGCCGCTGCCTGTCGACAAACCCGCCATGCACAAAGCCCAGCCGACGTTTGGGCGTCGTGTCCGCCCAGGCGGAGCGCCACCAGCCGCCGACGATATGAACATCGAGCACGTGTGGCCGCAGTCGTTATGCCGCACGCTGATCGACCGCATCGACGACCTGTGACCCTGCCGCTCGGCTGGGTCTAGGCGTTGACCGCCGCCGAGAAAGCCCCCAGCTGCCGGATGACAAAGTCGACCGGCAAGACCTGGCTCAACGGCGAGTTGCGTTTGGTGAGCAGCTCGAGAAGGTCGGTCGAGGTGATGATCCCGACGAGCGTGTCGCCCTCGACGATGGGAACGCAGTCGATACGTTGTTGCACCATAAGCTCGGCGAGACGGCCCACGGTCGCAGACGGCGGACAGGTGATCGGGAGAGGAGTCATGAGGGTGACCACCTCGCGGTCGAGGTCCTGGTTACCCAAGAGGTCACGGTCGGAGAGCACGCCCACCAGCTTCTGCCGGGAAACCACAGGCAGGTGCCGCACACCCTCTTCGCGCATGAGCCGAAGTGCTTCGATCGCCGAATAGCTCGGCGTGACGCAAACAACCTCACGCGACATGATCGCTGCTGCCCGTGTCATCGGGACGCTCCTTTTTTCCCGTTCACGGAAGCAAGTATCGGTCCAGGCGCATGTGACCGATCGAACCGCGTCCTGCGGGGACAGGTGCGAAGTGGTTGCGCGGTGGCATCAGCGGCGCGCACGGATTGCGCGGCGGGATCGGCGGGCAAAACCGCCGCGGTGGCATTGGCTGGACTTGGACTGCGCAAGCGGGGACCTCATCGCTCAGCCCGTTATTGACTCATCGTTCCACAATCATTACATACCGATCGTTCCATAACGCTTTTGCGTTTTCGAAAAAAGGATGAGGACGATGGGTCGGTACGAAGGAAAGACAGCAGTCGTGACGGGCGGCAGCACGGGTATCGGCTTTGCGGCCGCGAAGCTTCTGGTGCAGGGCGGCGCCAAGGTGGTCTTCACAGCGCGCTCCAAAGACGCGGTCCATGCAGCTGCTGGCGAGCTCGGGGCCGGCGCCACCGGGCTGGTCTCTGACACGTCGAAGCTTGCCGACATCGATGCGCTCGCCGCCAAGGTGAAAGCGACGCTCGGCGAAGTGGACTTCCTCTTCGTCAACGCCGGCATCGCCAAGTTCGCGCCGCTGAGCGCGGTCGATGAAGCGTTCTATGACGAAATCTTCGACATCAACACCAAGGGAGCCTTCTTCACCATACAGAAGCTCGCCCCACTGATGCGGCAAGGCGGGGGGGTCGTACTGAACACATCCGTCGTCGACGAGAAGGGCATGGCGACGACGAGCGTCTACGCGGCCTCGAAATCGGCGCTGCGTTCGCTCGCGCGGACGCTCTCGGCCGAGCTATTGCCGCGCGGCATCCGTGTCAACGCGGTAAGCCCTGGACCGGTCACCACGCCCATCTACGGCAAGCTCGGCCTCCCGGCGCCAGCGCTCGACGGTTTCCAGGCGCAGATGCGCGAAATGAACCCCATGAAGCGCTTCGGAACACCCGACGAGGTGGCCCGGGCCGCGCTGTTTTTGGGCTTCGACGCGAGTTACACCACCGGCGCGGAGTTGCCCGTTGACGGTGGCGTAACGCAGCTCTGATCAGGAGCAGCATCACCGGCGTGACCTCGGTACCGCCCGCCGCCGGGCGAGGTCACGTTGTGCAAGGCGGTCCAGGATCGATAAAGTGGGATCGTCATGGCACGTCCCAGGGAGTTCGACGAAAGCGAGGTGCTCGGAAGAGCGCTCGAGACGTTTTGGTCGAAGGGATACGACGGCACGTCGATCGAAGACCTCGTGCAGGTGACCGGGCTCGGCCGAGCAAGCCTCTATGGCGCCTTCGGTAGCAAAGAGCAGTTGTTCTCGCGCGTGCTCGACCACTATCTCGACCAAATCGAGGCCGTGGAGCTCGCTTCAGCGGACGGCGATTCGGCGGATCGAACCCTGCGCGAGCTGACCTCACGTTGGGTAGACGGTGTGTGTCCGAGCCAGGGCCAGCGCGGCTGCTTCTTGAGCATTTCTGGAACGAGCGGCGGCGCAAGCGGCGAAATGGTGAGGGAGCTCTTGTTGCGCGCGGTGGCTGCGCGACAACGCGTCCTTGCGAAGATCATCGCGCGAGGTCAAGCGAGCGGGGAGCTGCGCGGGACCTCGAGCCCGACCGAGCTCGCGCGATTTCTCATCGTCATGCAGCAGGGAGTTGCCGCTTCGGCGCGCGCCGGACTAACGCGCAAGGAGCTGGCCGCCGCCATGAAGGAAGCGGTCGATCACGTCGTCGGCGTTGCCTAACCCGAGTAGGATCCTGTCCTAACCACCCCACCAGGTCGAGGTGACGATCGTCCGCGATGAGTGCGCGAACCCCATCCCAGTCCTTGGCATTGAAGAGCGTCGCGTACCGCTGCAGGCGTTGTCGGCGATCTTGAATAGCCAGGGACGAAGCGGCGGCGTTTCCGGGTTGAGCGACAGCGCATGAAAGGCCCGCGCCAAGTATCGGACGATCGTGGGCGGCGAGCTCTACTCGATGCGCAGTGCGAAAGGGGCAGGTGCGCCCGCCACCGCGACCGGCGCCGCGGAGGTTGGCACCGCCTTGACGACACCGAGCTCGCGATCCACGCCGTGGATATGCAGGGTGTAGGTCTTGGCGGCATCGAAGACGTGCGTGCCGCCTTGCGACTCCAGCCGGGCCCCTCCCTTGATCACGTCGAAGTACTCGCCAAAGGTGTCCGCGACTTTGCGCAGACCCACCTTGACCCGCACGTTCATACCGGTCACCGCGAAGGTCAGTCCGCTCGGGCGGATATCGATGAGCTTCGCGCTCACGGTCTGGCCGACGAAGTCCTTCAAAGCCTCCGCCGCCCGCAACCCAACGAAGTAGTCGTCGACGTCGCGCTTCACTAAGGCCTGGCGTGCGTTTGCCTGGTCCTCGATGCGCTTGGCTTGCTTCTCGGTCCATGGCCACGTCGGCGCCGTCCCGCTCGTCTTGGCCTCGGAAGCCGCCGCCCCCTGCTCGAGGTTGACGATGTCGGGGCCACGGCGATTGGCCGCAGTCACCTGATCGTAGTCCTCGGCTTGCAGACCCGCATGACCACTCTCGGTGGTTGAGAAGTAGGCCCACGCCATGGTCCGCATGGCTTGCAAAGCGAGGACCTCGGAGCGCGGGTCAGCGGGGTCGAGCTTGTCGACGTAGCCAACGAGATCGAGCGCGTCGCCCCAAGGCACACCCATCGCTTCGGCGAACTCCTGAAAGCCGGCAAGCCGGCCAGTGCTCGCTTCGGGGTGGTGACGGTGCACAGAGACGCCGCCCATGCTCTTGATGAGCCGACCGACCTCCTTGTTGCCGGAGATCGAGAAGAGCTCGCGCAAGAGCTCGGCCCGGTAGCGTCCGTCATGGCGGGCACCAGAGCCTTTTGCTGTGGCGCGGGCTTCGAGAAGTGCGCGCCCTAGGTCGAGCTGCTCACGCACCGCCGGTGTGAGATCGACCTTGCTCGGATCGACGAAATAGCGCTCGGCTTCGCGATAACTGCCTTGCCACTGGTTCACGATGCGGGCCAAGAACACTTCGGTATTGCCTTCGAGCAGCGTGCCGCTCGCGTCGTACACGGTCTTGACCACCTTGGCGTAGCGCGGTTTCCCCTGGATGAAGACCGCCAGGTCTTCGCTAACGGTACTCGGGAAGGCCGGAGCGTCGGCGCCGTCGGCGTAGACGGTGAACTGCTGGATGGCGGCGTGCGCTTCGGTGGCGCTATCGCGCGCGACGAAGCTACGGCGGTAGGTAAGCGCATCGTAGACCGTCCAGCCGCCATCGGGGCGCTTCTCGATGTAACTTGCCTGCTCGGGATCGACCGAGCGGTAGTCGCTCTGCGAGCCGGGGTTGTCGGTCGAAGTCCACGCCTTATCGCTCATGTCGACGATGCCGGGCCTGGGCCCGAAGTCGGGGCGAGCGTTCTCCAGAGCTTGCGACTCGGCGAGCACGGCCGACGGGAAGGCGATCGCGATCCCGCAGTCTGCGGCGGCGCGCATTTGGCGTACCCGCAGCGTGTCGGTCTCGTCGAGGATGTCGTGGAGAATGCCGTAAGGTTTGGCGCCGAGCCCGTCCTTGACGTCCACCACGACGGTCTTGCCGACGAGCTCGCGGGCAGGAGCACTGCTCTTGAGCTCCAGACGCTTTAGCGGACTCAAGTCGGTCGAAGCCGCGACATATAGCTTGTCGCCCTCCTCGACGACCGTGCCAACCATGTTGACGACCGGATGAGCGTGGCTACGGTCGAACTCTAGTTTCCAACTGCTATCGCGGCCTTTCTTTTGGCGCGCCGTGCTGAGCTCGATGACCGCGCCGTTGGGGATGCCTGCGAAGTCGCGCGTCGGCAGATCGATCCACGTCGCCCCGGGGACCTTGAGGTCCGTCTCACCGACGGCCTGGTGCGGGCGGAAGCGGGCGCGCACGATGACGTCGCCATCGGGCCGGACGACGATCTCGCGCTTGAGGACGCCGGTAACCGGCTCGCGGATCTCGGCGAGCGCTTTATCGCGACCCTCCGAGCGGTCGGTAAGGACGACCTCGAGCAGTGACGGACGGGCGGTGCGCGCTGCGGCGGCCGCGGCTGCCTTGAGGATGCCCTGGGCGGCACCTTTCGCGTGCGCTGCGATCTCGGCGAGCTTCTCGACCGCGCGAGGGTGCGGGAGCTCGCGGATGAGGCGGGGTCCGCGCGGCTTCTCGGGCGCGAAGACATCACGCGCGGTGCTGACCCTCACGGGCTGGCTGGGCGCGGCTGGCTGCTCGACCCCGCTCGTGCCGTGCGGGCCATCGCTACGCGCGGGGGAGGTTACGGTCGGTGTGTTCACACGGTGCTCCCATCGCGTTGGCGGGCAAGACGCGCGTCGAGCTCGCTCACACACTCGTCATCGTCCGCAGGCCAGTTGAGGCGCACGAAGGTCAAGGCGTCGCTCGCGCGCTCGAGATCGCCGCGCAGCAGATGCACGTCAGCGAGTGCGACCGCGCGCGCGTAGGTGGTGTCGAGCTCCATACCCTCGTTCATCGCCGCCCACGCTGCGTCGAGCTCGCCGGCGTCGCGCTCGACCTCGCCGAGCAGGGTCCAGAAGTCAGGGTTGTCGCGCTGAAGGACGATCAAGCCATGCACGATGTCCCGGGCGTCGTCATGCCGGCCGCGCTGCCATGCGAGGCGCGCAAGAGCTTCGAGGTCGGCGAGGTCTTCGGAGGCGAGGGCGTCGATGTCGGGAGCGCCCGTGACGGGCCCTCGGACGAGCTCTGTGGTCAACATCGGGCGGCGGCTCCTGGTTCGGGTTGGCTGGGGCTGGGGCTGGGGCTGGGCCCCGAAAACGTACGCAGCCCGACATTTTCGTCGGCTCTGTGCACAGTATCGGCCCGACCAGGCGCGAAGTTGCGCGCCCCTCCCTGCGCGCGCGGGGGGGCGCACGTTCAAGTTGGGATTCGGCGTAGCTTTCGGCGGTTTTGATGCGTTGTGAGAATCGACAGACGGTGTTGCGTGTGATCGAAGCGCTTGCGCGCCGGCTACGCCGGACCGACGCGCTTTTACCGCGCCGTCTAGCGACCGAAGCTTGAGCGAAATAGCGCGGCGTAGTGAGGACACGACGCAGTCCGATCCGGGGCACGACGGCGCCACCGACACCCGGTTCGCGACGTGCGGACAGGCTCATCCTGGGCAACTCATCGCCAAGCACCCCCGCATGAAGAAAGGGGCGTGTGCCCCGGAGCGGGCTGCGGCGTGCCCGGAGCGAAAGACGCGCGGTCACCAACGTGCGCGCCAATCGAGCACTGTGAAGCAAGCGCGCTCGCGCGAGCCTCGTGCCTGCGCCCTAAGTTGATCGTACGCCCCGGCGAAGCGGCGGCGGTCGCTTGAGCGCTCCAGTGCTGCAGTGCGGCGCTCCGCGGGTCGCTAACTAGGCCGATCCATTGGCGTCTTGTCATAGCGGGTATCGAACGGCATAACAAACCGTGAGGACTTCGTGTTGATGCGTGGCGTCGACCCAAACGGTCTGGACTACCGCGCGCTCCAAACGGCTCGGCCCGATCTCTACGGCAAGCTCGAGGACGTGAGGCAACGCATCGCGAGCCTCTCCGAGGAAGGCGAAAGCGTCGTTGGCAGCCTCTCTGGACGTGAGATCTACCTTCTTCGGGAGGTTGACCCTGCAGCGGCCGCGACGCTCCGTTCGTCGCTCGCGCACCCGGCCGAGGCCCCTAGAGAGCTCGAAACGGCCGTGCGCACGCTGCGTGACGCGTTGCTCGAGTATCTGCCTGAGGTTGATTCCTTCCGCTGGACCAGCAAGACGCGGTTCGACCAACATCGGCGCGCTGGCGCTACCGCCGCAAAGGCCGAAGAGCTCGTGCACATCACGCCCCGCGCCTACGAGGTCGCTGCGGCCTGCCTGCGCTTGCGTGACGAGCACTTGGCCGGCCTCGCGGGCGAAACGGTGCTCAGCATTGGTGAGGGAGCGAGCGGCTTCGCAAAGGGTCTCGAAGAGCGATCCGGCGCGATCGCGGTTGCGGTCGACTGGTGGTACCACTTGGCAGCCAGCGGCCAGGCCGCAAGACTCGCCATCGGCCATCGCTACGTCGACAAAAACCTCGTCAAGATCGTCACGCCACGCGAGGCCATCGCTGGCCTACCGCGCCTCAAGGTCGCAGCCCTCGCTGAGCAGCTGCCCTTCGCAGAAGGAGCCTTCGCGCGCGTGTATCTCGCGAACGTGCTGCAGTGGTACATCGAGTCCGATCTCCGCACTCACATCGGCGTCGCAGATCTCCGCAGGGCGCGAACGATTCTTGATGAGGCTCTCCGCGTGACACGACCCGGTGGCGAGGTGCGCTTCAACCTCGGCAGTCCCGACGCGGTCGACCGGCACATCGAAGCGTTACGTAGGGCCTTCTCTTCGACATGCGACGTCGACGCCGACGGCCCTGCGGTGACGATGCACAAGCGGGCGGAGGCGCGTTGACCTGCCAACCAGGCAGAACACCCTAGCGGGGGTCAGGCACTAGCAACCCGCCGCACCCGACACGGCTGATAGCGAAATGCGGGGAAGCCCGAGATCGGGTCGCGAACATCGCCAGGCACGAGCACATTGGCGTTGGCTTCCTCCCAACCGTGGGGCGCGATCACCGTGTCGGGACGTGTGTCATCGCCGAGCCGCGCCTTCATGGTGAGTCGCCCAGCGCGCGTCGTCACCTCGACCAGATCTCCGTCTGTGATACCGAGAGGCGCTGCGGTCTGCGGGTGGATACGCAAGAGGGGCTCGGGCAACTTGCGGCGCACCGACGGTACCGTACGGAGTTGAGAGTTGATGAATGACCGCTCGCGCGGACCGGTCACGAGGATGAGCGGGAGCTCGGCGCTCGGAGCATCGCCAGGTGGCTGATAGCTCGGCAGCGGGTCGTGGCCGAAGCGCAGCATGGTGGGGCTTGCGAGCTCGATGCGACCCGACGGCGTCGCAAATACAGTCGGCGCTCCCTTGTCTGCGTACAGCTCGCGCTCGGGGTCTCGCAGCCAGCGGCGCGTTGGGGCTTGCAAAGCTTCACGCAGGCTTCGCCAGGGAAAGTAGGCGCCAAGCCCGAGAGCCGCGGCCAGGTCGAAGACGATGCGCCAATCGGGGCGCGCCTCGCCGAGCGGCTCAATGACCGCTTCCGCGGACGCGTCGCCCTCGTATTCTGCGCGGCCGCTCGCTATCTTCTCGGCGCGTTGCCCATGTGCCGAGCGTGGGTTCTGAATGACCTCGGACTCGACGAACGTCGCCGCTGGCAACACGACGTGCGAGGCTCGTGCGGACGCGCTCATGAATGGGTCGACGGTGACGATGAGCTCGAGCTTGTCGAAAACGCGGCGCATCAGGGCGCCGTCCGGGAAGCTCACCAGCGGGTTACAGCCGACGAGGATGAGAGCGCGCACGGGATACGGGTCGTCCTCGAGCACCGCGGCCGGCAGCAGCATGCCATGAGCCTGGCGATTGTAGACGTCGAAGAGCGGATAGGCATCATGGCCAACGGGTCGGTCCGAGGCCTCGGGTGGCACGGGCTCCGCTGTCGCCAGCCGATAGAGCTGCGCCAGGGGCTCGTTGTCCGCTTGTGGGGATGCACGGTGTGCGAGCTGCGCTGCCCCGTCGGTCAGCGACCCCAAGAGGGCTTCGAAACAGCTCACGGCGCGCACCGTCTGCACGCCGTTCACGTGATGCTCGATACCAAGTCCCGACCAGACCGCCGTGGGTTTTCCCGCGAGCATCAGGTCGACGGCGCGCTCGATGTCGGCGACCGTAAGACCGCAAAGCTCCGCGGCACGCCCCGCCGGATATTCGCTGGCGAGGCGCATGAGACTCGCGAACCCCTCGGGGTCTTGCGCGGCGACCCGGGCGTCGGCCGAACCGCGCTGACGCAAGCAGTCGATAAACGCGAGCGCGAGGGCACCATCGGTGCCAGGTCGGATCTGCAGGTGCAGCGTGGCCGCGCGCGTCACCTCGTTGCGCATCGGGTCGATGGCAACCAAGCTCTTGCCGGCCGTGCGGCCGAATCCGCCCACCAGATGTGCGAAGGGTGGTGCCGCGTGGGTTGGGTTTGCGCCCCAGACGACCAGCGTACTCGCTTTCTCGAGATCGGGCAGATAGTTGGTACCGCACGTAAGCGCCCGCCCCATGCGCGCCGAGGCTTCGCAGAGGCTCGCGATGGTGGCGAGGTTCGGCGAGCCGAAGGCATGAACGAAGCGCTGCAGCAGCGCGACGAGCGGATGCCGCACGAAAGGCCAGCCGGTCTGGACGAACAGGGCGCGCGGACCGTAGCGGGCGGCGATGGCCTGAAGTTGGGCAGCGGTGAAGGTGAGCGCCTCCTCCCACGAGACGGGCGCAAGCTCTGTCCCGCGCCGCACGAGCGGACGCGAGGCGCGACCCGGCGCGCGCACCATCTCGGGCACGGCGTGGCCATTGAGACAGACGAAGCCGCGCGTCTGCGATTGCGGATCGCCCTCGACCCGAATGAGCCGCCCATCACGCAGCGTGACGATGGTGCCACAATGCATGGTGCACAAGCGGCAGACCGCACGTTTGCGCGTCACCTGCGGATCGCGCGCCGCAACGCCGGCGGTTACCGCCGCGGCTCCCAGGCCGCCAACTTGCGCGACCTTCAGAAGGTCCCTTCGGGATAGCTTGCGACTCACGCGATGGGCTCGATGCGGATGGCGCGCGCCGGCTCGGGACAGGCCTCCTCACACAGACCGCAGCCGATGCAAGCGGTCGGGTCGAACACCGGGCCCTGGCGTGCCCCGTCGAGCCGAACCGCGCTCTCGGGGAGGGGGCACACGTAGTAGCACAATCGGCAGATGCCCTTCCCTGTCCACGCGAGGCACTTCCCCTTGGTGAGCACGGGAGTGCCGAGGCGCACCTGTCGCGCCACCACGGTGAGCTCGCTCGCGATCGGAAGCAACGCGTCGGTCGGGCAAACCTGCGTGCACTCCATGCACGCGATACAAGCTTGCTCTCGCGCTACGATGAACGGAGTGTCGCCTCCGCGTGGGTCAAGGCTCGAGTCGAACTGGATGGCCTTCACGGGACAGGCCTCGGCGCATCGGAAACAGCGAATACAACGACGCTCGAAGAGCGGCGACGGCACCGCTCCGGGCGGTCGCAAGCGGCGCGCTCCCGCACGCCGCGACCAGAATGCTGCGACGAGCGCGAGCGCCGCAGCCGCGACTCCTAACCAATCGCGGCGCGTCACCTTGTCTTCGGGCTCGAGCGGGCTCACGGCTTGGCGCTTCCGATACGCAGCGCTTTCGTGGGGCAAACCGAGACGCAACGCGCGCAACGGTCGCAACCGCTATCCACGCCGTCAGTCATCGGCGACTGACGCATGTTGCAGACAAGGTCGCACAGCGCACAATCGGTGCATCGTCCGCTGTCACGGACAATGTGAATCGGCGACCATCGCCCCAGCAACGTGAAGAGCGCCCCGCCCGGGCACAGGTATCGGCACGTCCCCGCGCGTGCGTAGAACGTATCGAAGACGAAGCACACCGTGAGCAATCCCGCGCCGCCGCCCAGACCTCCGAAATACACCAAGCGCCAGACCTCTCTGCCGAGGACCGCAGGTGGATAGAACAACAACGCGACCTGGCTACCGCTGACGAGGGTCGCGGTGAGAAGCACGGCGAGCGCTACGAAGCTCGCGCTCTTTGGCAAACCGACGTCGCGCGGCCGCCAACCGAAGCGCGCCAGCAGTGCCCGTAGCGCGTTGCTTGCCGCAACGATTGGTGTGTACGGGCAAAGCCACCCACAAAAAAATCGCCCGAGGAACAGTACGAGGAGGGCAGCGAGCGCCATCACCTCGAGCAGCGCCCACGAACCACCGCCCCCGAGCCAGACCCCCAGCGCCGCGAGCGGGTCGACGAGCTCGAAGCCGAAGATCGCGATCGCGGTCGGGCTACCAATCGCAGAGCTCGCGAAGACGTCGGGTAGCGGCAACACGGCCGCGGCCGGTGCATCGAAGATGCCCGCGCTCGTTCGCTCGAAGAGCCGCGCGTGCGAGAGCGGCACGACGATGATGACCAGCCAGGACGCCGCGAGGGTCGCCCGCCGCGCCCACTGATAGCGTGGTGCGCCGCGGAGCTTCAGATCCGCGGGGGCAAGCACGCGAAGGCGCGCTCGGATGCGTTCGGTGCGTTCGGTGCTACTCGTCATCAACCATTGAGAATACCAGCGTCTCTGTACGCCCCAGCGGATTTCCGAGTGGGTCGGGCGCGAAATGTTTGCGCAGAAGGCTTGGATTTCGAGCTCGCGCGCAAGCATTGCGCATCTCGCAAGCTCTAGCTCACGGCTGGCGCGTTGCGCGACCCACACCCACACCCGATGCGCTCAGTCGCTGCGCGTCTCGTTGGCCCGCTCGCGGTGTCCCTCGACCTTGCGCCGCACCTGCTCCAGATCGTGCGCGACCATGCGCTTGACCAGCTCCTCGAAGCCGACCTGCGGCTTCCACCCAAGCTTCGTGCGCGCCTTCGTGGCGTCGCCCAAGAGCTGTTCGACCTCGGTGGGTCTGAAGTATTTGGGATCGATGGCGACGTGCTTTTGCCAGTCGAGCTGCGCAGTGCCGAAAGCCAGCTCGACCATCTCGCGGACGGTGTGCATCTCGCCGGTGGCGACCACGTAGTCATCGGGTGTGTCGGCCTGCAGCATCAGCCACATGGCGTGCACGTAGTCGGGCGCGTACCCCCAGTCCCGCTTGGCGTCGAGGTTCCCGAGGTAGAGCTTGTCTTGCAGACCGTATTTGATGTGAGCGACGGCGCGCGTGATCTTGCGTGACACGAAGGTTTCGCCGCGACGCTCGCTCTCGTGGTTGAACAAGATGCCGTTCGATGCGTGCATACCGTAAGCGTCACGATAGTTGGCGACCAGGTAGAACGCGTACGCTTTAGCGGCTGCATAAGGGCTACGCGGGTTGAACGGGGTCGTCTCGCGTTGCGGCACCTCGCGCACGGCGCCGTAAAGCTCGCTCGACGAGGCCTGATAGAAACGCGCCTTGCTACCGGTCTCGCGGACCGCCTCGAGCATGCGCAGCGTGCCCAACCCCGTGACGTCACCCGTGTACTCCGGAATGTCGAACGAGACACGCACGTGCGACTGCGCGCCGAGATTGTAGATTTCGTCGGGTTGTGACTCGCGTAGCGCCTGGTTCAAGCTCGACGCGTCACTCAAGTCGCCGTAGATCAGGCGTAGAGGAGGCTTGTCGTGTGGGTCGGCGTAGATGTGGTCGATGCGGGCGGTGTTGAAGGTCGACGCGCGCCGGATGAGCCCATAAACGTCATAACCTTTCGCGAGCAGTAGCTCTGCGAGGTAGCTACCGTCTTGGCCGGTGATGCCGGTGATGAGCGCGCGCTTCTTCACGACGTTCATTTCATGGCCTCGCGAAAGTAGGCGATCGTCTTCCCGAGGCCCTGCTCGAGCGCGATGGTGGGCTGCCATCCGATCACCGTCTTGGCCCGGCTGATATCCGGCCGCCGGCGGCGTGGATCGTCCGCGGGAAGCGGAAGTTTATCGATGCGCGACTTGCTGCTCGTCATCGCAACGATCTTATGAGCCAAGTCCGCTATCGTGTACTCTGCGGGGTTGCCGAGGTTCACGGGCTCGGTGCAGTTGCTGTTCATCAAGCGGACGAGACCCTCCACGAGGTCGTCGACGAAGCAAAACGAGCGCGTCTGTGATCCATCGCCGTAGATGGTAATGGGCTCGCCGCGTAGGGCTTGAACCACGAAGTTACTGACCACGCGCCCGTCGTTCTCGAGCATTCGGGGTCCATACGTGTTGAAGATGCGTGCAACGCGGATCTGCAGCTTGTGCTGCCGCAGATAGTCGTAAAAAAGCGTCTCGGCGACCCGCTTACCTTCGTCGTAACAGGCTCGGGTGCCGATAGGGTTCACGTGACCCCAGTAGTCTTCGGGCTGTGGGTGCACTTGCGGGTCGCCGTACACCTCGCTGGTCGACGCTTGAAGCACGCGCGCCTTCAGCCGCTTGGCGGCGCCGAGTACGTGCAAGGCGCCGAGTACGTTGGTCTTGACCGTTTTTACGGAGTTCGCCTGGTAGTGTCTTGGCGAAGCCGGGCACGCCAGGTTGTAGATTTCGTCGACCTCCAGGAGCAGCGGTTCGACTACGTCGTGGCGGACGAGCTCGAACCGCGGATGTCGCGCGATACTCTCGAGGTTCGCCTTGCGTCCGGTGAGAAAGTTGTCGAGGCAAATGACCTCGTGGCCGTCGGCGATCAACCGCTCACACAGGTGAGAGCCGATGAAACCCGCACCGCCCGTAACCAGGACGCGACTCATGACCTCGCCCTTCCTACGCCGACGTAGGTAAACCCAGCGCGCTGCATTTCGCCAGGCTCGTATTGGTTGCGCCCGTCGACGATGAAGGGCGTGCGCATCGAGGCGCGCATACGCCCGAAGTCTGGGGTCCGGAACATGCCCCACTCGGTGACCAAGCAAAGGGCGTCGGCACCCTCGAGGGCGCTATATGCGTCGGGGGCGAAGGTGACGCGCGGGTTGTGCCCGAGCAGCTTCTCGGCGTTCGGCATCGCCTCGGGGTCGAAGGCACGCACGCTCGCGCCGGCTTTGGTCAGCGCTTCGATGATGACGAGCGAGGGCGCTTCGCGCATGTCATCCGTCTTGGGCTTGAAGGCGAGACCCCACAGAGCAATGCGCTTGTCCGAGAGATTGCCGCCGAAGTGTGAAATCACACGCTCGGCGACGAGGAGCTTCTGCCGCGCGTTGACGCGCTCAACGGCATCCAACACGTCCGGGGCGACCCCCACGTCGCGAGCGATGCGCGCGAGCGCCTGCACGTCTTTCGGGAAGCACGATCCGCCGTAGCCGACTCCGGCGTAGAGAAACGACATACCGAGGCGCTGGTCGCTACCGACACCGTCACGGACACTCATGATGTCGGCGCCGACCCGTTCACAGATGGACGCGAGCTCGTTCATCATCGAGATGCGCGCGGCAAGCATGACGTTCGAAGCGTATTTCGTCATTTCGCTGGAGCGGACATCCATGACGATGAGAGGATGTTTGTTGCGCACGAATGGGGCGTAGAGCCTGCGCATCGTCGCCGCACCGTCTTCGCTCGCGGCGCCGACGATGATTCGGTCGGGGCGCATGAAGTCCTCGATCGCCGAGCCTTCCTTGAGGAACTCGGGGTTCGATACGACGTCGCACGTGAAGCCGGCGCGACGCTCGCGCAAGATGTCGTTCACCGTGTCGCGTACGCGGTCGCAAGTGCCAATGGGGACCGTGCTCTTGACGACGACGAGCGCAGCGCTTTGCAGTCCACCTGCGACGTCGCGCGCACAACCCAGCACGTGCTTGAGATCGGCGCTGCCATCTTCGGCTGGAGGCGTGCCCACGGCGATGAAGACGACTTCGGTGTCACGCAAGGCCGCGGTGAGGTCGGTGGTGAAGGTCAAGCGTCTGCCGCGCAGATTCTGCATGACCAGCTCCGAGAGACCCGGCTCATAGATGGGGATCTCACCCCGCGTGAGCTTTTCGATCTTCGCGGGGTCGATATCCTGACAGACGACGTCGTTGCCCATGTCGGCAAGGCACGTCCCCGTGACGAGCCCAACGTACCCAGTGCCAATGACCGTAACGCGCATGATGTCCTTGGCCTTTGGCGGCCGACTTCTTCAATGTCTTTGCTTACTTTTGGGGCCCCCCGGAGTCCAGAATCGGGCGAGAACCCGTTTTTTACACGTTTCCGGGCGCTCGCGTGTACGTCTGATAGCGTAACCTAGCGGAGAAAGAGGCCGTTTCAGCGCCATGATGCCAGCCATCGACATCGTAGCCAGCCGCATCCGCCGGCGCGCCAGCGGTTCGGTCTTCCTTACGGAGATGGACATCGCCGAGATCACCCGCGATTTTCTGAGCGTCAACGACGCGGTTCAGCTCTACGACTTGGTCAGCGAGATCACCTGCATCGCGGCGTTCTTCAATGCCGGTGACGGTCCCGAGGTAGCGCGCATCCTCATGCAGCGCGTGTTGCCCAATGTCAGCGAACGGGCCGCGAAGCTCGCCGCAATGATGCATGGCAGGTCGCGCCAACCGTCCGCCAAAGCGCTCCCAGAGGAGCCGAGCAGCAGCGTCAAAGGCGCCTTCAAGCCCCCTGAGCCGACCCGCATTGGCATCAACCGACGGCACACCTAAGGAGCGCGTGACCATGGTCGACTTCAACCCAGGGGCGTTCCGCGACGTCGCTCGCACCGCCGTCAGCCAGTCCACGACGACAAACCAACCAGCCGCGCGTAACGCTCAGGGTCGCATCAGTGAGCACGAGTACCGAGCAATCGCGGCGCAGTACAACTCTGCCGTCCGCCAGATCGGTCCCCGAGAGATGGAGGCGGCGAAAGCTCTACTTCGCCCCTGGATCCAGAAGAACCTCGCCAAGAACGACGACGAGGGGGCCGCCGCGCAGCTCGTCGACGCCGTCTTTCGCGAACAGTCGTTCGAGGAGTACCAGAACGGCTTGTCCCGCCCCAGCAAGCGCGTCGAGCGCGTCAGGGACGAGAAGAAGGACAAGCAGAAGTAAGGCTTCTCCTTCGCGACGCGACGAGCGCGAGCAACACGAAGAGCGGGGAGCCAGGAGCGGCGGCGCAGCCATCGTCGTCTGCACCGCTCGCGTCGACGGGAGCTGGCGCGAACGTAAGCGTGACGACCGCCGACGCTTCGAAGGCCCCGTTGGTGACGACCGTTACCGTTCCAGGGTTGTCCGCGTCGTTGAGCGTCACGGTGACGGTACAGCTCTCGTTCGCTGCGAGTGCCGCAGCGCAACCCGTCGCCGTGCTCCCTCCGCTCGACTGCAACGCGGTGACGCGCAAGAGACCAAGCCCGTCATTGCGGACGGCGAAAGTCTTCTCTTCGCCTGCCGTCGAGAAAGTCAGCCCGGTCAGGTCGAGCGCGAGGCGGGGGAGGTCAACGGAGAGCAAGAAGCTCTCGCCCAAGATGCCAAGAGAGCCGAGGACGACAGCGCGCTTGCCATCTTCAGCGGCGTCGCGGAGCATCGCACTGCTATGCGTGCCGACCACGATCGCCTCGCTCGCGGTAATTCGGTACGCCCAACTGCTGTCAGTGCCATAGACAGCACCGCCAGCACTGAAAAGGCGTGGCGTCGTGCTCGCCGGCCCGAAGTCGACGGCTGTAAACGTGACGAGGTCCGCCGAGCGGAAGGCGCCGCCGGCGCGACCGAAGACCCACCCCACTGAAGGAGCGTAAGCGAGCGCCCCCTGGCTCGCTACACCAGAGAGGGCGCGAGGCACGAACGGCCCGCCGTTCTCCGAAACTGCGATGACGGTACCATCGATGTCGATGAGCACCTCGGTCGTCGCGCTTGCGGCACCGTTGGCCCATTGCAGCGCCGGGTCAAGGCCATCGCTCGCGGCGTCGCTCCAGGTTACGCCGTCGGCGCTCTGAAGAATGGGCCCTTCGCCCGCCGCGATGAAGCGCGTCGCGCCACGGAAGACTGTGTTGAGCTGGACGTCCGTCACGTGCGGCGCGAGCGGGCCACTCCACGTTATGCCGTCAGCCGAGCTCAAGACCGTGCGGTTGGTGCCCACTGCGATGAACTTGCCCTCGCCAAAGGCGACATCGGACAACGACTCGTCGAGGCCGCTGTCGTACTCGGTACGCGTGCCGTTTTCTTCGACCAGCACCAAGTCGTCGTCACCCACCATCACGAAGCGACCGCTGCCGTACGCAATAGCGAGGTGGGGAGGAATCGAACCCTGGGCGAGCAGATTCTGGTCGTAGCGCGGCGTACCGTTCACCACGATGTTGTGCGACCCGCTGACTAGATACGGTTCGGTTTCATGCACGCGCATACCGAGCTCGAGCAGATGGGTTCCAGCGCTGGTCACCGTCATCTGCAGGTCGACGAAGCCCCGATCGCCCGAAACAGCTGCCGCGGGCCCGTCGAAACACGTCCACGTGGAGCCAGGCATAGAGGCGCTAGCGTTGAGCGCGTCGGTATCGGCTGCGTTGACCGTCGCGAGGCTTCCGCTCATCGGAGGTTCTCTCTCGAGCGTGTAGGTAGGGGTTGTGATCACCCAGCCGGTCGGCCGCCGCGCGCAGAACGAATAAGTCAGCCCGTTTCCCAGCGCCCGCCCGAGAGAGACGCGAATCGGAATCGATGCACCGATGGTCGCGGTGTCTGGCGCGATGATGTCGAGGACGCTGCAGGACGCCATCGCGACGCCAACGACACCACAAACCGCAAGGTACGAACGACGCATGGCAGTCCCTTCGAGAGAATGACGCTGCAATAGCCTCGACGCTTCGACGCGTCTAGAGCGCACGCGACTCGCTTGCAGGCCGTTAGTTCGCGTTGGTGAGCGTCACCCACGACGCGTGCTCGGCGACGCGGCTGAGCGCCTCGTGCAGGCGCGTGAATAGCTGCTCTTGGCCGGCGACACGGAACGCTGGAGCGGACTTCACTTCTCCAGCGAGGATGTCGGCGAGCGCCACGCGGTCGACCTCGACCAGCGTATCTGGGCCTTGCAGGACGCCAACACCCGCGCGCGAACGCACGCCATCGACCACAAGATAGAAGAAGTCACCACCCGCGACGGTCTCGGTGACGAACTGGAGGCGGCCAACGAGGTCGGGTGGCAGCTGGTACCGGATTGCATCGAGACGTTCGCAAACGTCATTCCACCAGAGGTGGTGCGCTTGTTCGGTGAGGACTTGGCGGCGCATGGCAGAGGGCTCCGAGGGAGCGCCATGTAAGGGATCAGCGCGTCTTTGCACAGGGGTTAACGACAGGCGCGATGGATTGCCGCGACCGGGTGCCGGACGCGGCGGGCCGCATGGCTAGCCGGACGTCTCACACGATTTGATGGTCTTGTCCGTGCCGTCAATCGCGTGATCGCCGAGATCGACGCGCAGAACCCGGCGCTCACGATCGATGACGAAGGCGGCACGTTTGGACTGAGTTTGCTCGCGCAGATCGAACAAGCGAACGATCTTGCCCTGCGGGTCGGCGATGAAGATGAAGCCCGCGCCGAGTGACTCCTTGAACCTCTTCTGGGTCATCGGATCGTCCATCGAGACGGCCACGACCTGGGCGTTGCGTTCGCGTAGCTCGGCGTATTCGGTGGCGTATGCCGACAGCTGCTTGGTGCAACCGGGGGTGAAGGCCTTGGGGAAGAAGGCGAGCAGCACGGTCCCCTGGGAGGCTAGCTGAGAGAGGCTGATGTCACGGCCCTCGACATCCTTGGCGCTAAAATCCGGAGCGATATCGCCGACTTTCGGCGTGCCTGCGGCCAATAGGATCGTCATCAACCAACCGATCGAGCTCATGGGCGACACCCCCAAACATCTAGTCTACGCATTTTCGATTGGTTTCGGCGACCGATCATAGGGGCCGAAGCGAAAGCGCATGCCGCCAAGCGGCAACACACCGGCTCCTTCCTCGAGCTCCGCGTGCAACGCAAGCTGGTGATAGAGACCGGGCGGGAAGCGACAGGGGACCAAGAGCTCACCTCGCAGAGCCCCATCGACGTAGCGCCGGCAGGCAACCCGGCAATACAGAACATGGGCGTCGCTCTGCATCAGCGTCGAGCCATCGAGGCGGCACGTACTACCGTCCGACAGCGTGAGGTCGACCTCACGTAGCACGTCGCCGTCTTTGCGTACGTCGAGGCTGCGCACGAACCAAGCCGTGTCGGCGACCTCGACGGGCGCGCTCTGGCGATTGATGACGATGAGGTATCGACCCTCCGGGGTCACTGCGAGGTGGCGGGCGAAGAGCTCGGCGACGCGCGGGATGATCCTGTCGTCGCCGTGCATCCACGCACCTTGTTCGGTCAGACGGATGGGGTCCGTCGAATATTCGACGAAGACGGTCACCAATCGACCCCGTCATCACCTTCGAGGCCGCGCTCGGCGCGGATGAAGCCGAGAAAGGGATTGGTCGCGAGCTCCTCGCCGAGGGTCGTCATGGGGCCGTGGCCGCTATGCACGCGGAGATGCCCCGGAAGCGCCATGAGCTTCTCGAGGCTCGCCTTCATGACGACCGCGTCGCCGGTCGGCAAATCAGTGCGTCCGATACTGCCCGCAAAGAGCGTGTCGCCGACGAAGATGTCGTGGTCATCATAAAAACAGCCCATGCCCGGCGTGTGCCCCGGCGTCGAGATGAACGTGAGGCGCGTCGCTCCTAGCTCGACAACGTCGCCATCGTCGACGAGTCTGTCAATCCGCCCAAGCGGACGATTCATTTCGGGTGCTCCGAACCAGGAGCCCTGCTGGGTGAGCGTGGTGAAGAACTCTTGTTCGAGCCGCGGCAGCACCGTCGTCGCTTTTGGGAAGCGCGCTTGCAGAAATGGCAGAGCTCCGGCGTGGTCAACGTGCGCGTGCGTGAGCAGAATCATCGACGGGTTACTTTTCGCGAAGAGTCCGACCACCTCGTCGGTCTCACTGGTGTCGATGATCGCTTGTGTGCCAGTCACCGCGTCGGTGACGAGGTAGACGTTCACGCCGAAGACGCCCAAGGTAAAGGTTTCGATGCGCAGACTCATGACGGAGCGACCATAACATGCGTCAGGTTTGGATCACCCGGGTTGGATCACCCGAAGTGTTGCAGCTCCGCGAAGACCGTGACCCCGAGCCTGGCCCAGGCGAGGTCCGTATCCAGGTCCAAGCAATCGGGGTCAACTTCGCCGACATCATGGCGCGCATCGGCGTCTATCCCGATGCCCCGCCGCTTCCATGCGTGGTCGGCTATGAAGTCGCGGGAGTGATCGACAAGCTCGACGACCCGTCGTCGGGCTTCAAGGTCGGCGACAAGGTCGTCGCCCTCACTCGCTTCGGTGGCTACTCGGACCTGGTCTGTGTGTCACCACGACAAGTGTTTGCTATCCCGGACAACATGACGTTCCCCGAGGCTGTCGCGCTACCGGTGAACGGCGCCACGGCGTACCAGACGATGGTGGTCATGGGCGCCCTAAAGCCTCGCGAGCGCGTCCTCATCCACGGTGCCGCAGGCGGCGTTGGTCTTGCAGCGGTCGACATCGCCCGAATCATCGGCGCCGAGATCTACGGGACCGCAAGCGCGAGCAAACATCCGTTCCTTCGCGATCGCGGCGTCCATCACTGCATCGACTACCGCACCCAAGATTTCGCGGCCGAGGTGATGCGCACGACGAGCGGCGAAGGTGTGCATCTGGTGATCGATCCCATCGGTGGTGAGTCCTGGACGAAGAGCATGGCGGTCCTCGCGCCGACCGGCCGGCTCGCCTGCATCGGTTTCTCGGGCGCTGCCAAGAGCAAGGGCCGTAACGTCATGGCGGCGCTCGGCAACTTCGTGAAGGTGCCGTGGCTGTCGTTCAGCCCCATTGCCCTGATGAACGCCAACAAGGCGGTCATCGGTGTGAACCTTGGTCACCTCTGGAAGCACCAGGACATGGTGGGCAGCTGGATGCGACAGATCGTGGCGTGGGCGCGCGAAGGGAAGATCCGCCCCCATGTCGGCCAGACATTCCCGCTCGCGGACGCGGCGGCGGCTCACCACTACATCCAAGACCGCAAGAACACGGGGAAAGTGGTGCTCGTAACATAGGCGGCGAAATGTCGCGGCGAGCACTCTCATCTTGACGAAATGAGCCCCAAAACCCCATTAGGCGCCATGGAAACTGCGGCCCCCTCAATCCGTGGCAAGAAGTTCACCCACGTCGAATACCCCGAGCCCCATCGCGACCGGGCACGCAAGATCCTCGAAGACCACCCTGATGTGCGCAAGCTCTTCGGGCGCCAGCCGCTCTCGGCTTTGATCATCACCGCCGTGGTAGCCCTTCAGGTTGGTCTTGCCATCGCGCTGCGCGATCAACCGTGGTGGCTCGTGCTCGCAGTGGCTTGGGTGGTCGGCGCTTGGGCGACCCACGCTTTGTGGGTCCTCATCCATGAGGCGACGCACAACCTCATCAACAAAGAGAAGTGGACGAACCGCGCGTTCGGCATTCTCGCGAATCTACCGATGCTCGTGCCTGCGGCAGAGTCGTTTCGCATTTATCACCTCAAGCATCACAAGTTTCAGGGTGACTATTTGCTCGACGCCGACCTTCCATCGCACTGGGAAGCAAAGCTCATCGGCTCGTCGTTCTTCGGCAAGCTGCTATGGCAGTTGTTCTTCCCGATCTTCCAATCGCTGCGCGTCGTGCGCTTTTCGAAAGCGGGCAACATCTCGTTCGTCACGCCAGGCGTCATCACCAATATCGTGCTGTCGTTCGCTTTCGATGGCTTGATGCTCTACTTCTTCGGGCCGATGGCGATCCTCTACATGGGCGCGTCACTCGTCTTCAGCATCGGCCCGCACCCCGCCGGTGCCCGCTGGATCCAGGAGCACTACCTTACCTGGGAGCACAACCAGGAGACCGGCAGCTACTACGGGCCCGCCAACATCCTCGCGCTCAACGTCGGCTACCACAACGAGCACCACGACTTCCCGTTCATCCCGTGGCATCGCCTGCCCGCTCTCAAGAAGCTCGCGCCCGAGATGTACGACACGCTCGCGTCGTACAATTCGTACACGAAGCTCTGGCTGCTCTTCTTGTTCCAGCCGCAGGTCACCCTCTTCTCGCGCGTGACGCGCGATGGAGAAGTGAACCTGCGCCGCGTTGAGATGCGTGAACGGGTGCGCGAAGCGCAGGCGGCGGTCGTGGCGAACGGTGATGCCCTAGTGGAAGGCGGCACGCGCGTGCCGGTCGGCGCCGAGCCGGCCTGAACCTCGCGTTTGGCTGGTCGTTCGTTGCCCTGCCGCTCGATGCGTCGATCGAGCGCGATCGAGCGATAACGTTAGCCTACCGTCGACAAGGCGACCTCGGCGAAGCCCGCGATACGCGCGGGCTCGATGACGCCGCGCGCAGTTGGGTCGAGGACCCCGCGCAGCACCGCTAGAGCCACGACGCCGACCGAGATTGGTGTGTTGGCCTCGAGGCGCGGCCCCGGGGTCCGCACCGCGGCGACGAGTCGCAACACGCCAGCGGCGTAACTTGCGAGGCGCTTCTCGGGCCCGTAGACGAGGCCTGGCCGGATGACGAGGAGGCGTTCGCAAAGCTTGGCGAGGGCGACCTCGGCGCGACGCTTCGAGCTCAAGTACTCTTCGTGAGCCCAGGGCGGCTTCTCGCCTGCGGAGAGGAACACGAAGGCTGGCACCTTGGCTTTCTTCGCTGCCTCCCCGACCACTATCGCGGAATCGCCGTTTACGCGTTTGAACGACTCGTCTTTTCCGGGTCGCTCGCGGCCGATACCGACACAGTGAACGACCGCGCCCGCCTCGTGAAGGGCCGCCTCGAGAGCCTCTTCATCGAAAACGCTCCCGCGCAGCCAAGTCACTTTCTCGAGGGCCGGCGTGTGTGTCGGTAACGAAGCCCCGTGCCGCGACAGACTGGTCACGGAGAGTCCGCGGTCGACCGCTGCAGCGCACACAGCCCTGCCGATGAAGCCGCTACCGCCGGTGACGAGGATCTTCATGCCGGAATGACGAAGTCCTTGGTGAAGATGGCGCTCTGCTCGCTCGCGTAGATGAGCTTGTCGCCCTGCTTGAGCTCGAAATCGAAGCGCACGATGAGCCGGTCCGTCAGACGCTTCTTCTGCATCTCGACGGAGCGGCAGATGAGCGGGGGGCCGAGCCGAGCCAGGTTCTTGAAGTCGGCGCGGTAGATCTTGGCGCCAAACCCCACCCAACCTTCGTCCCAACGGCAGCCGTGAAAGAAGTAGGCATGCAAGCACCCAAGGTTGCCGGTGATGGTGAGCAAGTCGCCGCCGTTGACGTGACGGGGATGGAGCTTCTCGTCACCGCGCTGCTCCGCGGTGTAGTGCATGTGACGGGTCGTATCGACGCGCGCCTGCAGCACACCATCGTCAGGGTCGGCGAAGGTTACCTCGTCGACCAGGAAGGCACCGGGTCCATAGAAGAAGGTGTCGACGAAGTGCTTGCACTCGGCGGCCGGCCACGGAGCCTTGAGCACGTCAGGGCCCCTGAAACTTGTCGATGTAAGATTGTCCGCTATAGTAGTCGAACCAGTTTGTCGACCCGGGCGGCATTGAGGCAAGCCTTCGGGTCTCTTCGAGGTATGCACGCGCCGTCGCGCGGTCGCCCGTACGGCCAAGCGAAACGCCGAGATCGATGCGCGCCGAGATAAGCGTCTCGACGAGGTAGCCAAGGTCGCGACTCGCGGCGGCCGGCGAGGCCAACAGCTCCGAAAGACTTGCGCTCGCACCGAGACCCGATGCAGCGCGCAGACGCGGGATAAAGTCCGCTTCGAGCACCTCTAGAACACGCCGGCGCGTGGCGACCGCCGCGCCATGCTCGCCAAGCTTGTCCTGCACTCGACCCAATTGCATGTAGAACTCTTCGAAGCTCGGCGAGAGCTCAGTAGCGCGTCGGAGTGCGGCTTCTTGCTCACGCAAGTTGGAAAAATCCTCGGGCCGCGGTGTGTCGTCGAAGCGACCTGGACGCGCGACCTCGAGACCGTCGGCTAGAGTCGCGTACAGCCAGGGGTTGCCCGGATCCGCGCCGATTGCTGTCCGGGCGTGCGCGACAGTCAACGCCCCTCGCTCGGCAGACGTCGCACGCAGATCCAACGGCGGCGGCGACTGCGAATCAACGAAGGTGCGTAGCTGCGCCAAGGAGAGTGGTCGAATGGCGGCATAGTGCTGCCCGGCAAGAGCCTCATTCAGGCGCAGAACGTTACCGTCGCGCCGGTACGCTTCGTCGAGCTTGAATGGTTGGCTAACCGCGTCGCGATAGAGAAGGTCAACCGTCACCTGGCGCCCGTCAGGCAGGTCGACCATCGAAGCCACGTGCAGGGTCCCACGTCCCGATGTCGTCTCGCTCACTTGAATGGATCGTGCATGCAAGCCGAGAGCATCGGCCAACGCCAAGAAGACCTGTGACGAACCGAAGCAGTTGGCGTTGCCGTTCGCCGCCACATCGCGAAGGGTGAGCGAGTTTTCACCGCTGTCGACCTTCAGACCTGCCTTCAGGATGTCATGCATGCGCGGCAAGGCGCGCAAGATGGATTCGCTGTCGGTGCGATCGAAGCTCAAGGTATCGCCCCACGGGAGGGCCGCGAGACGCGCCACGAGGGCGTCACGGGTCGACGGATCCGCGCCCAGGGAGTCAAAGGCGCGCCGAAGCCCCGCCTGAGTCGAGAGCGTCAAGCCAGGCTGGCCCAGGGACAGTCTCCCGACCCGTGGCGCGTCCAGTGGCCCGGGCAAGGGGGCGTCAGCCTGAGCGAGCGTCGGCCTGAGGGACGGGTCCGTGGTATCGACACCGACCGGGGAACGCACAACGGCCGGCTGCACCAAGTCTGCTTGGAGCTCGCCGACGACGCGGGGTGGTAGGGTCGTAATGCCGCGAACCATCGGGGAACACACTAGCGAATGGGTTCCCGTTTATCTAGCATCGACGTTCGCGTATAGGGTGTTGGCATGACCGATGAGGACGAGGACGTGGAGGTCGGCACAACGCTGACCTCGCAGCAGCGGCAGTACCTGAAGAGCTTGGCGCATCCGCTGCGACCCGTGGTGCAGGTCGGCCAGTCTGGCATTACAGACGCTCTCGTCGCCGCCGTGAATCAGGCGTTGCTCGATCACGAGCTCATCAAGGTTCGACTCCAGCGCCCCGAAAACAAGAGGGGCGCCGCCGAAGAGCTCACCCAAAAGACGGGTGCACACCTCGCCGGTCTCATCGGCCACACCGTCATCTTGTATCGCCAACATCCCGAGAAGCCGAAGATCCGACTTCCCCAGGACGCTGCAGCGGACTAGCGAAGCGCTTGCACCGCCGAGTACAGGGTCTCGCCCTTCTGCTTTCCGCTCGCCACCTTGGCGTTCAAGCGCATGGCAAAGACGTTCGGCTGTGACTTGCTGAGCGGCACGACATCGACCTCGAGCTCGATGTCCGCGCCCTGCTTTCCTTGCTTGACCGAGTCGACGTCCCAGTGGCCGTCCGCGAACGCCTCGAAGCGGCGATTGAGCACCTGCTCGTTGATGCCCGCGATCTCCTTGGGAATCACGACCTTCGAGAGGCGGACGGTGACGGGCTTACCCTTTAGCTTCGCAGCTTGGATGACCGCTGGTTGCTCGCCGAAATCGTCGAAGAGCGAGTCCGCTGCGTGGCGGGTCACGAGGGCGAGGTTGGTGAGGTCTTGTGCTGCCCACGTGCGATCGTCATCGGTCGCGTTGCTCGTGAGCTCGGAGGCAGCTTCGCTATGCGTGTCACGGACGACAGTCACACGGACGCCGCGCTGGCGGCCGTAGCTCGCCGAGAGTGTCATCTTGAAGCCGTTGTTGGCCCAGCTCGTCTGGTGACTCTGCAACACGAGAGCGTCGACACCCTTGTCGACCTTGGCGTCGCCGTCCCGCACGCGGTCGAACCAGGGGAGTCCGTTGCGCTCAGCGAGCGCGCGACGCAGCGCAAGAAACAGATCGCGCGTCGCTGCGTCGTCGGCGGGCTCGGCAAACTCGAGGTCGATCTGATCGAGTGCCATGCCCTCGAAACCGAAGGTGGCCTTGTCGACCGCTTTCCAACCGAGAGGTCCGCCATCGAAGACGAGATGGGCGCCCTCTCCACTCACCATGTGGAGACCACCGCGGCGCATCTCTGAAAGAACGACGCGGCGGTCGGTGCCTAGCTTGGGGAGATCGAGGTCGGCGCCGTAGTAGACAGGGGCCGACGCAGGGGCAGCATGCAGCGGCACACTCACATCGGGCTTCGCGGTCTTGACCGCTTTGGCGGATTTCGTGGGCGCGGCTTTTGGGGCGCTTGACGCGACAGCAAGGAGCGAGACGGCTAGGAGGTGTGACAGCATCGGCGCGTGTATGTGCAAGTATTGCGCCCACTTGCAAGAGTCCGACATTGCGATCATGGCAACCGCCGCAAGTGCCAGTCGACACTGGGCTTCGCCTTTTCACATCGACCGCACCCGGTCGATTGCGACGGCGTGTCAGCGTGGACGGCTGGCCTCAGATCGTGGCTGCGAGACCGCGCTATGCGGGGGCGAGACCCTACGTGTGGGATCGTGTGATCCGCTGTATCATGCAGCCATGGATTCCGCGATAGCGACAGGCTCGAGCGCCCGCACGGCCTCGGGGAGTGCCATCGTATCGGCAGCGACATCGAGCCACATCGGCGCAAGACAAAGTCCGCCATCACGGTGCGCAAACAAGCGAACTCGTCCGAGCTGTGTCGAGCTGCCGGCGTTGCAGACCAACAGCGGTCGGCCATGGGCGCCTCTGCCGACCTGGGTCGCCGAAGGCACGTGACGGTGACCGTGCAAGACCAGGTCGCAGCGTCCCTGGATGCATTCGAGTAAGCTCACGCCAGACGCCAGCTCGCGGGTAAACGGCCAGCCCATCCAGTGCGACAGGCGCTCCCCCAACGACTCTTCGCGCAGAGGCAGCGGGTGGTGGTGCAAGACGACGACGCGCAGGGCGTCACGCGGCGCTTCGTCGAGCGCCTCGTCGATGGCGTGGACGTCCTGCTTGGTGAGCCGACCGTGTCCATGCAGCCACGAGCGGTTGTGCGGACCCGTCGAATCGACGCGCACGATGTACAGCCCGTCGCGACCTTCGATCTGGATGCGAGCACCGCCCATGATGCGCTCGCGAACATCGTCACCCAAGCGATCGTGGTTACCGGGGACACAGGTGACGCGACCACGCGCGATGAGCGGCGCGAAGGCTTCTTCGTATGCATCGAGCTCGGCGGCTCGGCCCCGATGCGTCAGGTCGCCAGTGACCACCACATGGTCGACCTTGGTGGCGAGCAGCGTGTCAGCGATGGCGCATGCCATTTCGGCGCTGTAGGCGCCGCCGCCCAAGTGCAGATCGGAGACATGCGCGAGCGTTTGAATCCGCATGCTCCCGTGAGTAGCGGGCTCACGAGACAGCGTCCCCACAAGCAGGTGACGGGCGCGTAACAGTTCGGTGCGCGTACGCGATAACGGCTGACGTCTACGGACACCCTCGGCGGGGCACGGGGTTAGGCGCGTTCGCGATCGACGATGTCGATGCGATACACGACCGCATCGGGTGACACCGTTAGCTTCAGCGACTCTCCCGGGATGGCCTCGACGAGGTCGTCGGCCTCGAGGCGCTTGCCGGCAAAAGTGACTTCGCCCTGTGCAACATACGCGAACGACCGCCCACCAGGGGGCGCCGTGAGCTCGAAGTCGCCAGTGAGACGCGCCATGGTCGCCCGCACGCGGTCGCGCCGCGTCATGACGTTGAGGTCACGCGCCTTGCCACCGGTGACGTGACAATACACGGGCACCTCGCCCGCAAACGGACAAGGCTCCCCAAGAGCCGCGGTCTTCACGGTCGTGTCCGCGATCGTCAGCAACAGCGGACCGCCTTCGAGTTGAGTCAAGATGCGGTCGACGCCATTGAACTGTGAAAAATGCGCGCTCTCCGAGACTTCAGCCACCGAGATGCGCCAGACGAAGCTCTCGCTATCGCCGTCGCGCAGCACCTCGTTGGTGGTCCCCTTACCGTTGCGCCACGGCTGGCGAGTCCAGCCGCTGCGCTTGACGATGCGAAGGTCAGCCGCTGCGTTGCCGTAAGAGCTCATATGCCTCTTCCAAACTCATATTGCCGGCCGTGACCTCGTCTTCGATCTTCTCCGCCCAGCGGTCGATCTCGGAATCGATCTCGTCCAGTAGCCATGCGCCCCCGCCCACTGCGTCGGCGCCCACGTCCCAGGGGGTGTAGCTGTTCATCATGCGTCGAGGAAAGAGCAACGCATGTGCCATGTCGCGACACGCCCGAGATCAGGACTGACTACATTGGCACCTGAGGACCGTTGTCACCGCCAGCAACGGGAGGTCGACAAGCGGTTTGGGGAGAGTTGTCCGCGCTGTGGTCTGGAGTCGCGACTACAGCCGCCTCCATGCTAAGACGCTGAAGACGTGGATGTCGTCGAGCTCACCCGTGCGTTGTTGCGTTGTCCTAGCGTCACACCCAGCGACGCCGGGGCGCTCGGCGTTGTCCAAGAAGCGCTGACGCAGCTCGGGTTCACCTGTGAACGTCTCCCTTATGGGGACGGCGACGAGCGCATCGACAACCTCTATGCGCGACGCGGCAGTCGCGGGCCCAACTTTTGCTTCGCTGGCCATACAGACGTCGTCCCTCCCGGTGACGAACGCGCTTGGACGCACGGCCCATTCGCGGCCGAGCTCGTGAATGGTCAGGTCGTTGGCCGCGGCGCTGTCGACATGAAAGGCGCTATCGCCGCCTTCATCGCGGCGGTCGCCGCAACGCCAACAGACGGTTCGGTGAGCCTACTCATCACCGGCGATGAAGAAGGACGCGCCATTCACGGCACGCGCCCCGTCCTGGAGGCTCTCGAGGCGCGTGGCGAGCGTATCGACGCATGCCTGGTGGGTGAGCCAACGAGCCGCGGCTGGGTCGGTAGCGCCATCAAGGTCGGACGGCGCGGCAGCTTCAACGCCGTGCTCACCGTCGATGGCGTCCAAGGACACGTCGCTTATCCCGAGCTCGCCGACAACCCGGTCCACCGCATGGCGCGCCTCACCCACGCGCTGGTGACGACCCCGCTCGACCAAGGCACCGAACACTTTGCGCCGTCGAGCTTGCAGCTCACGAGCGTCGATGTCGGTAACCCCGCGACCAACGTGATCCCGGCTCGCGCCACGACACGCTTCAACGTCCGCTTCAACGACACCTTCACGCCGGAATCGCTCGAGTCGCGCATCCGCGAGACGCTCGACGCTGTCGATCGGCGCTATGCTCTGACCGCGGCGGTGAGCGGCGGCGGCGCGTTCGTGACCACGGGCGGGCCACTCCTCGACGTCGTCCAGCGCGCGGTACAGGAGGTGACGGGGCGGCCTGCCGAGCTCAGCACCAGCGGCGGCACCTCGGACGCGCGCTTCATTCGCGCCTACGCGCCCGTTGTCGAGCTTGGTCTTGCGGGCGAGTCGATGCACAAGGTCAACGAGCACGTGAGCGTCGCCGACCTCGAAACCCTCGTACGCATCTACGCCCGTACGCTCGCGCTTTTCTTCAACGGACCTTGACGTGTCACCTGCCCTGCTTGGCGCGGCCTTCGCGCTCGCCACTGCGCTTACTTGGTCTGTCGCGTCGTTGTTCTTCAAGCGCGCCGGCGAGGTGATGCATCCCCTCCCGCTGAGCATCATCAACTGCGCGGTGGGGCTCTTGTGCATGGTGCTCCTCGCCTTGGTCACCGGCGTTGATCTCACGCCCGATGTCTCCTGGCGCACCACCCTGCTCTTTGCCGCGAGCGGTGCCGTAGGCATCGGCATCGCCGACAGCTTGTACTTCTTGTGTCTGAACGACGTGGGGGCGGGCCGCGCCGCCATCATTGAGACCGCCTACGGCCCGCTCACCGTCCTTGGTGCTTACCTTTACCTCGGTGAGCGCATGACCGTGCGGGATGTCATTGGGGCCGCGCTCGTCGTCTCGGGAATCTTCCTGGTCGGCCTCGAGGCCCGCGAGCAAGACGCCGCGCCGGTGACCAAGCTGCACGCCGTGCGTGGTGTCTTCGCCGGACTCACCGCGTGTCTCTTCTTCGCCGTCGCCATCGTCGCGATCAAGGCGCAGCTCACCGCTCACGACGTCAGCTGGATCGCGACGGTGCGCATGGGTGGCGGCCTGTTGGCGACCGTGTTGATTGCTCTCTTTCGTCCGAGCTGGATGCGCGCGACCATCGCCGCCTTGAGACCGCAGCCAGCCTGGCGTTTCGCCCTCCCCGCGGCATTCTTCGGCATGTTTCTGTCGATGCAGCTCTGGGTTGCTGGCTTCAAGTACGCTAAAGCGAGCATCGCGGCGATCTTGAATCAAACGAGCACACTCTTCATTGTGGTGCTTGCTGCTTTGTTCTTGGGCGAGAAGCTCACTCCCATGAAGGTCCTCGCCGTGCTCCTGGGCTTCGTTGGCAGCGTCTTGGTGGTTCTGTGATTCTGCTTTTCGACATGATGGACACCGTGGTCGTCGATCCGGTTGCCAAAGAGCTCCCCGGCTTCTTCGGGATGACCACCCGGGAGCTCTTCGCCAAGCGCGATCCGACGGCGTGGCGGTCTTTCGAAGTCGACGCCATCAGCGAGACCGAGTGCTTAAATCGCGTATTCGCGGAGCAAGGGCCCTTCGACCACGACGCGTTCCGCACGTGCGTCCGGGATGCCTATCGCTACGTCGACGGCATGCGCGAGTTGCTCGAGGAGCTCTCCGCCAAAGGCGTCGAGATGCATGCCTTCTCGAACTACCCGAGCTGGTACAAGCTCGTCGACGAGCGTCTCGGAGTTTCCCGGTATATGCCGTGGACCTTCGTGTCCTTCACGACGAAGGTGCGCAAACCCGACCCGAAGGCCTATACCCGTGTGCTCGACACACTGGGCGGACCCGCCGAACGCTTCCTGTTCATCGATGACCGCGACGTGAATTGCGCGGCCGCGCGTGCGGTCGGGATGCACGCTCACCGCTTCAGCAACACCCCGGATTTGCGAGCGGACCTGGCTGGCCGCGGCATCGTCTAGCCGCTGGCATCGAGCGCGACGCCGTTGAAGGCGGGGAATCTTGTCCCTTGCCGAGCTGGTTAAGCCGCCTTTCTCTAGATTTGGGGGGCTAGGGCATGCGCTTCACTTGGCGTCGACGCGAACGTGTCGCGGGCAAGGTCGTCCTGGTGACCGGGGGCTCGCGGGGACTGGGGCTCTCCCTTGCCCGTGAGCTGTCGCGCAGGGGCGCGAAGGTCGCGATCACCGCGCGCGACACCGAAGAGTTGGGTCACGTCGCCGCTGAGCTTGGCGAAGTCCTCGCGGTCCCATGCGACCTCGCCGACCCGAGCCAGGTCGTCGACCTGGTGCGTGAGGTGGTGAGCGAGCTCGGCCCCATCGACGCTCTCATCAACAACGCCGGGATCATCCAGGTGGGTCCCATGGAGAGCATGACCCTCGATAACTACGCATACGCAATGAAGATCCACCTCTGGGCACCGCTGCAGCTCATCGAGATCGTCTTGCCATCGATGCGCGAACGTGGCGCTGGCCACATCGTCAACATCGCGTCGGTGGGCGGCGGCATCGCGGTGCCACACATGTTGCCCTACACGGTTAGCAAGTTCGCGCTCGTCGGTCTGTCACGCGGGCTGCGCGCCCCACTACGCAAACACGGCATTCATGTCACCACGGTGTGCCCAGGTCTCATGCGCACAGGCAGCGCCCGGCACGCGACCTTCAAGGGCAAGCACAACCTCGAATACGCCTGGTTTGCGACGGCGTCGACACTCCCGTTCATCTCCATCGCAGTGAAGCGCGCCGCCCGAAGCGTCGTCGACGCTCTCGAGCGCGGCAAAGCCGAGCTCGTCCTCGGCGTCCCGGCCAAACTCGCGATCCTCGCGCAAGCCGCGAGCCCCATGGCCATGGCCGCCATTCTCTCGTTGGTCGATCGCGCCCTCCCAAAGCCCGGAGGCATTGGCACCGCCGAGGCAAAAGGTAGCGAGAGCCAAGCGGTGGAGCTGCCGCGCTGGGTGAGCGCGACGCTCCACGAGGCAGAAGAAGCGAACAACGAGCTGGTCGATTGCGACAGCGCCGACAACTCGCCGCGCATCATCAACTGACCTGACCCAATGGCAGGTAGGGTGCAGCGAACACCAGACAGGGACGGGGCGATACAGCTGCGAATGCACAACGTGGCCGAAAACGTGGGCTCTAGGTTTATCGTCCTCCCGCCGTCGCAACTGGAGACGCAGTTGCCAGCTGTCGTGCGCTCGGAGCCCACTCTGGAGGCGAAACGGCTCGACGACGCGATCGCATGCATGGGTCGTTTCGAGGCCTCGTTGAACCAGGCGCTCGACACCCGCTACTTGGCGACCAAAAACCCAGTCAGTCGATGGCTCTTCAAGAAACCTTGGCAAGCGATGGCGACGCTCATCGCCGTACCGAGCGTGCTCGTCGCCGGTAGCATCGCAGCCTTCTCGCAAGCGCCACCGGTCGCCGGCCCAGCCGTGGGAGCTGCTGTCGGCGCCTTCACGGCTTTGTTCTGCCTGCTTGATCGCGACGAAGTAAATCGCCACAGATGCTTCACACGCGAGCAGCTTCGAACGAACGACGTGAGCGAGACGCAGGCGTTCATCAGCGGCTTGTCGACCCAGGAGCGCGCCTTACTCGCGCCGTTCGCAAAGCAGGCGATACGCGAGATGGTCGCGGTAGGTCGGTTGAGTCCAGCCGCAAACGAGCGGCTCCTCAGTAGCTTCGAGCCTGAGGGCACTGAGCTCATCGCCGAGCAGCGCAGCGCGAAGGTCGCGGCCTTCGTGCACCGAGCGAAGACACACGCGCTCGTGGACTGGCAAAGCGACCTGCAAGGCGTCCTGGAGCAGTATTCCCTGGGCGAGCGCCGCGAGGTGGCGAGCTTGCTGCTTGCACGCTGCTTCAGCGACGAGCGCTGCACGTTGAACATGAACGCGTCCGACGGCGACGCTCTCTACCATGAGCTGCGTCGCGTCGAGAACGCGCGAGAGTAGACCGACGTCGGGACTACGACGCTTTGACGTTCGCGATCGTGTTCTTCATGGTGTCGTGCATCGAGCGCAGAATTTCGCTCAGAGTCTGCATCGCTTCCTGCTGTGCCTGATACTTTTGCTGCAGCTCATACTGCTGCATCTGCGTGATGTCCGAGATGGTGTCGAGCTCTGCCTGCATGCGCTCTTGCAGCGACACGGCCTCTTCTTTGGTGAGCTCCTTCGTATGCACCGTCTCGGTGATCTTGCCCGTCTGCGGGTCGGCGTCGTACGACGTCCAGGTCAAGGTCTGCGTGTCCTGGCCTTCGGGCCAGTTAGCGATCATGTCGCGAACCTCGGCGAGCTGCGTACGCAGCTCACTCTTCATGTTGAGCTTGCCTTGGAGGTCGATCGCGAACTGCGCCACCGAGTCTTCGACGCGGCCCATCACGCGAATCATGATGTCGGTGACTTCGCCGGAGCCACCGCTGCCGCGACGGATGCGGTTGTCCGCTGGGAGACTGCGCGCACCGTTTAGCGCTCCCGTGTAGCTCGACAGACCCTCGGCGAGAGCAGCGCCAAGCTCACCGACAGTTGTCGTGCCGGTACGCACCCCAGACAGACCAAGATGCACGCGGGTGACCACCGCCTCTACGGCTTGCTGGTCTTCGACGGGGAGGCTGTCGAAGCGCTCTTGCGCCTGACGACGCTGATCGTCGGTGAAGGTCGGCTGGAAGTTCGCGGGGTCGAAGTCGGAGTCACTGCCGCGCTCGAAGCTGGATTGGGTGTTGAGCTCGAGGCGCGACTGACGTCCAGCCTGGGAGTCTTCAGCGGTCGGAACGGCCGTGGTGCGCTGGAGTTGATCGATGCGATTGATGGCCATGGCGATTGCGACCTTTCGTGCAAACCGGGTCTCAGGAAGCCCTTGAGAGCCCGTGCTTTACCCCGTACACGCCCTGCCGCCAACTGGGCTGAATTGCTTCGCTTGCGCTTGTCAGGGGCAAAGCGCCCCGCCGGCACCCCCAGAAATCAGGGCTGTTTCAGGGCCACGTAGACCTTAGCGTCTCCGCGCTGAACTTGCAGCCGCATAACGCCGCCGCTCTTGATGGGCTTGACTGCGGCGAGAAAACCCTTGGAATTCCGGACTTCTTGCCCGTTGAGGCTGAGTACGACGTCCCCAGGACGCAGGCCAGCCCGGGCGGCCAAGCCAGCCGCCTGGACATCCCGGATGACGACGCCACGATCGCTGTCGAGCTCGAGCTCCTTTTGGACCTGTGGCGTAATGTCACCCACCGTCATGCCGAGCTGGGCAGGGGTCGCCTCACCCGCCGGAGATCCATCGTCGAGCTTGGCGATGCCGTCCGGAAACTCGCTGAGCTTCACCTTGACGGTCTGCTCCTTGCGGTCGCGCCAGAGCTTGAGGGGCACCTCTTTGCCAATGCCGGCCATGCTCGCAAAGAGCGGCAAGTCGGTCGAGCGGCGTAGCTCCTTGCCGTCGAACGACAAGATGACATCGCCCTCTTTGAGACCCGCGTTGGCGGCCGGGCCCTGCGGCACGACCTCGCTCACCAGCGCGCCGGAGGTCCCTGACAAGCCGTAGCTCTGCGCGAGCTCGGGCGTGAGCCCCTGGATACGGATGCCGATCCAGCTGCGCGTGTAGCGTCCTTTGTTCTTCAAATCGGGAAGCATCGCCTTCACCATGTTGATGGGGATGGCAAAGCCAATACCGGCCCCCTGCGCGTTGATCGCCGAGTTGATGCCGATCACCTCGCCCTTCATGTTGATGAGCGGACCGCCGGAGTTGCCAGGGTTAATCGACGCGTCCGTCTGCAAGAAATCGTAGAGACCCGAGCGCCCGGACGGTGCGATATCGCGACGCTCCTTGGCTGAGATGATGCCGGTCGACACCGAGTGCGAAAGACCGAACGGATTGCCAACCGCCATCACCCAGTCGCCGATCTCGACTGCATCCGAGTCGCCCAGATAGGCGACCGGTGCCTTCGCGTCTTCTTCGGTTTGGATGAGCGCGACATCATATTCGGGCGCGGTGCCGAGCACCTTGGCGGACAGCTTACGCTCGCTGCCGTTGGCGTATTCGATGGTCACCTCGATGCGCTCGGCATCTTCGACCACGTGATTGTTGGTCAAGATGAGGCCCTCCGGGCGAATGACGAAGCCGCTGCCCAGGCCCTTGGCGAAGTCGCGATCTGGACCGCGCGACCCGGGGCCTTCGGGACCAAACCAATGAAAGTCCTGGCCGCCGCGACCGCGGCTCATCTTGGTGCGTGCTTCGACGGAGATGCTGACCACCGCTGGGGTGACTTGTTTGGCGAGAGCCGCGAAGTTCGGGATCTGAGCAAGCGGGCCAGCGCCGCTCGGGCGCTCCATGAAGAGCTTCGAAGATTGTGCGAATGCCGGAGAAGCGAGCAACGCCGCCGCGAGGGGCAGCACGAGCTTGAGCATGGGTCGGTCCCTTGAAAAACCTGGCCGCGTGAACGTGACGCCGTTCGGGCCGCCATGCAACCATCTCAGAATGCGGGTCTATTCCCGCTGGTCGGGTCCCTCATCGAGGAGCTCGCGGGCGTGGGGGTTCGCGGCATGCACACGTCCAGTTGGAATATCCACATCGAAGCGATATTCGGTCGTTCCGCTTTCACGGACTGCTTTCACCGCCACGCGTACCATGGTTCCGTCCCCGGCAAGCGAGTGCCAGTCGAGCGCGGCGCCGGGGTTGTCGCGCTGCACCACCTCCTCGAGGCGGTAACCTTTGACGTTGAAGTGCCTAGCGACAGCGATGGCGGTAACGCCGTCGTCCTCTTGGTTGCGCGAATAGGCGTAGACGCCGAAAACGATGCCGCCTATCAGCACCGTCACCGCGAGGAGCACCTCGCGCCAGGGCTCACGCTTGCTGGTCACTTCTTTGGTTGGGTCTTCTTCTCGATCAGCTGCGAGAGAGACTCACGGTCGGCTTCGTTGATGATGTCGTAGCCGTCGTGCTTTTTATTGTCCGCTTTACCGGACTTCTCAGCGCGCTCGGCTTTGGCTTTGGCGAGTCGCACCTCGAGGTCTTCGCGCATGTCGTCCTTGATGCCAGCGATCTTGCGCTGGACCATGTCCGAATCGAGCACCTCCGCGACGTGGCCGGCGAGCGACTTACCTCCGAAGTCCTTGAAAAAGGCGAAGTACGTCCCAAACACGAGCACGGCCATATAGAACGCGAAGCGCAGGAGCGACAGCATGCCGCGAAACTACCGAAGTGGCACTGAGCCGCCAAAAAAACCGCGTGGGCCCAGATTGGCTACGTGACCGGGTCCTGCGAATCGCCGCCAAGAACGCCGAGCGAAATCACCATCTTCAGTGCCTCATCGACACTCATGCTCAAGGGCGTGACGTCTTCTTCGGCGACAAAGACGAGATAGCCCCCCGTCGGATTTGGGGTCGTGGGCACGTAGACCGTCAGCAGCTTCCGGCCGCCCAGCTTCTGGCGGATTTCACCACCCGTATCCTGGGTCACGAGGCCGATCGTCCACGAGCCCGTGCGGGGCCACTCGATGAGCACCACGCGATTGAAGGAGCGACCATCCCCGGACGAGAACGTATCGACGAACTGCCGAGTCGCCGAATAGATGCTGCGTACGACCGGGATCTGCTGGAGCAGACGTTCGAGCCAGGCGCCGATCTGACGGCCAACGACGTTCCCGCCGACCAACCCCAATAGCCACGTCGAGAGCACGGCGATAGTGAGGCTCGCGATGGGGAGCATCACCTTGACCCACGCAACCGTGCTCCACTCGCCAAAGCCGACGAGGTGGAAGGTGCGCAGGATGACCGGCGTCATGGCACGATCGACCGCGCCGAAAACGACCTGCAAAAACCACAGAGTCACCGCCAGAGGCAGGATGATGAAAAAGCCGGTGAGGAGCGTCCGGCGAAAGTTGCGTCGCTCAGCCACCGATGGCGCTCATCGATCGGTCGAGACCATAGCGCTCGTCCTTGTATTCGGCTGGCTTGATACCGATGGCGTAACGCAATAGCGTATTCAATCCGTCGTCATCGACTCCAGCACGCAAAGCGCCACGAAGGTCGAGAGTACCCTCGGACAGCAGGCAACCCTTGAGCTCGCCGTTGGGTGTGAGCCGTAAGCGATTGCACGAAGCGCAGAACTTCTTCGAGCGCGGCGCGATGACGCCAATGCGCCCCCGCAGCTTCGACGAGCGGTACATCAGCTGTGCGGCCTGGCGTTTGTCGTCTGGCTCCGACCGTGATAGCGGATAAACCGCACCGATTCGGGCCAACATCTCGTCGGCGCCCATGAACCCGCCGTCAACCTCGCCGTCGAGCGGCATCTGCTCGATGAAGCGTACGTCGATAGGCAAGCGCTCGGCGAGCTGGGTAAGCGGAAGAAGATCGTCTTCGTTGACGCCCGGAACGATCACGGCGTTCACCTTCACGCGCTCGAACCCCGCGAAGGCGGCGCGCTCGATGGCGGCGAGCACCTGGGCGAGACCATCGCGTCGCGCAAGTTTCTTGAAGCGAACCGGATCGAGGGTATCGAGGGAGATGTTGATCTTGGCGATGCCGATGTCGCGCAGGTCGTCGATGTACTCGCCCAGCAAAATGCCGTTGGTCGTCAGACACAACGTCGCCTCACCAGTGACCCGCCGCAGCCCCTGAAGAAAAGCGAGGACGTTCTTCACCACGAGAGGCTCGCCGCCAGTGACACGAAACTTGGTGAAGCCAAGCGTGTACGCGGCAGCGGCAACGCGCCAGATCTCCTCGAAGGAGAGCAGCTCGTCTTTGGGTGAAAGCCGCACACCGTCTTCGGGCATGCAGTACACGCAGCGGAGATTGCAGCGATCGGTAATCGAGATGCGCATGTAGTCGATACGTCGGCCCAATCGGTCGACATTACCGTCGGCGACGAGCGAACCGTCGATCATGGCCGGCGTCACCACCTCGGGGGCCAAGCGCAGTCTCGGGTGAATCATGCGACGCAGAGACTACTACTTCGGTGGCGGCAGGCGATAGCCCTTGGCATCGAGCCGCTCCATCATGCGTTGGCCCATCGTACGCCCCCAGGTCTGACCGACCTCGAGACTCTCTTGCGTGACCGCTGGGAGCTCCTTCAAGAGCTTCCTGCCGAGCGGCGTTTCGTAAAAGGTGATGAGCGCCTTGATGTCGTCGTGGGTGAAGTGGCGATCGTAAACGGCTGCGATTTTCGCGAGCAGGTCCTCGGGCGTCAGCTCTTTCTTGAGCTCGCTCCAGGTGGCATCCGGGACCTTGGTGAAAGCAGCCTTGAAGGACTCCATCATCTGCTGGGTGATCTGGGACGCGAGCTGCGACGTCGTGGTGAGCTCCATCAGGCGGCGGATGTCCGCATCTTTGGGCGAGGGCTCCGACGCGGCGACGGCAACAAGCAAGACGAGACAAACCATATCGCGACCATACGCGTGTAGAGGTTGGGTCAAAAGCGTGTAGTCTTACGGTGCTAATCGATGGTCAAACCCCTCACCGCCGTCATCATATGTGCCTCGGCACTGTCGTGCGCACGACCCGCGAAGCTTCGCCCGGACGTGCTCGCCGCGACGGCCACACTGAAGGCCGCGGTCCCCGCACCGGCGTGGTCGCTTCCCTTGGAAGCGCCTTTCGCGGATCTCCTGGCGCCTATCGGTGAAGACGCCGTGCTGGTCGGGGCAATCGTCTGGAATGACAAATTCGCGGCTTTCCGGCGCGGTCCCCTCGCCCTGGTCGACCTCGCGACGGGTAAGCCACGCTGGCGTGTCGACGCGGCGGCCTTGCCAAGCGGCCAGTCGCTGTTGGTCACCGACGAGCCGTGCATCGTCATCGCCACCATCACTGGTGACGCGATGATGGTGACCGGCATCGAACGCGAGAGCGGAACCGTCTTGTGGAACCGGCGCTTTGGGCGACGCTCGGCCTACGTCCTCTCACCGGTGCTGGCGCGGCCAGCAATCCTCGTGGTCGACGACCAGGCCGTGCATGCGGTGGAGCTCGCGACCGGCGTCAATCGCTGGAGCTCGCCGATCGCCGCGAGCGCGACCCCGCTGGGCTTTAGCGCTTGGCTCGCCGAACCTGCCGTCTATATGGTCACTGATCGTTTGCAGCGACTGTCGATCGATGGCGGCCGCCTCGACTGGACGAGCAACGAAAACGTCGACGCACCGGTCACTCAGGCTGTGCGCATCTCCGACCAGCTCATCACGGTGGGTGCAGCCGCGATCACCAGCTTCTCCACAGTCGACGGTCGGGTGAGCTGGCGTCACGCGCGTGAGGGCTTAAAGCCGGTCTCGGTCGGGATGGCGGGCGTGAACCTGATGGTCGCGTGGACGCACACCAGCAGCGCCATCGCCAGCGAGCTCACACTGCACGACACGGTTGGCACCCTCATCTGGCACAGCGAACCGCTCCCCGAGCTCAGAGGTGGCCCCGTGATCGACGACGATGGCTTCATCGTGGTCACGACCGCGGCTCAGGCCATGCGCATCGACGCCCGCTCGGGTGCCATCGTCGCCAAGGCAAAGCTGCCGCTCGAGCTGGTCACCAAGCGCGGCTTGCCTGACTACCTGAGCTTTCACAACCGCGACCTGCACGTACGGCGCGAGCGCGGAGTCGCGGTGGTCGACCTCGCGACCATGAAGGTCGAGTGGTCGATGCCAGTGGTGGCGGGACATACGCACGAATGGTCGATCCTCGAGCGACTCCACCACGCGTGGCTCATCAACAACACGGCGATTCCAGCCACGACCGCCGCCGTCCTCACCGCGGCACGGCGTGCGGCCTACGACTCTTTGCACGAGCTGACGCTCACCAACCCCGGCGGGTCACGCCTCGCCGCCGCAGCGACCAACGCAGCGAGCGACGCCTTGCACTTGTACCTAGCAGCGCAGAGCCAGGCGTACCTCGATAACGGCCGCGCTTCGTCACTGTTCGCTGGAGCGAACATGCGCGGCGCCGTGCATGACTACTTCGCGACGGGCCCTACGTTGCTCGCCGCGCCAGTGAGTTTTCGCACCGAGCGCACCGGCATCTTGGTCATCGACAGCCAGAAGAGAGCGGCCGGCGTCGTCTGGGCTGGGCCACACATCGAAGACGACGTCACCGCGGCCATCTTCGACACGAAGAACGGCCGTCTCGTCACCTTGGCGCCCAGCCTCGAGCCGAAGGAACATCGCGGCTACTGGCTTCGCGACACCGCGCGGCACACCGTATCACTCGCCGCGTATCCGCTGACCCTAACCGAGTTGCGTGACGCGAACCTTGCGGCGCGCGCGTCGGCCGAGCTGACGGGTGTCGACCCCGCGAAAGTGGAGGTGCCACGCTTCATCGTGCAGCACGAAGGCCAGCGCCTCGCCGAACGCTACCCCGACCACGGTTGCCCCAAGGACTACGCAACGCAGGACTTCGCTGCTGGCACCCTCGCGCACTATGCGGCTCACGCCGAAGACGCCGATTTGCTGGTCAGCTTGGTACGCAACGGCGTCACCTTCGACAATCCCGGCAAGACGGACACGACGCCACTCGAGCTGGCCCAGGCGGTCGCCCGCTCCGACACCATCGAGCTGATGAAGTCACCGAAACCGACACGCAACGATGCGCTGCGGACGGCGGCCGCACAGGGCGAGCTCAGCGATGTCCTCAGGCTATTGAGCGGCGACGCCGACCCCAACGCCGGCCTCATCATCCCCGGCTGCGACTTCGGCCCGCTACACTTCGCCATCGTCAAGCACAACTTCAAGATGGTCGATGCTCTGCTCAAGGCTGGCGCCCAGGTGAACTTTCCGACTCCAGAGGGGACGGCGCTCGATCTCGCTGAGGCCTACAAGGCTCCAAAGTCGATCTTCAACGCGCTGCGAGCCAAGGGCGCCCGAGGTCAGGCCGAGCTGCGCAAATAGACATGACCGCTTTTGCGGACACGCCCCTCGGCTTCGAGCTTATCGAGGACGGCCTGGACGTTGATCTCGGCGAGCGGCCAGGTCGCCTCGGGGATGTCCGAGTAGACGAGGGGCACGATGTCGTGCGCGGTGCTCGCGGTGCGCAAGGCCTCGAAGATGGCTTCTTCACGCGCTCTGCGATGGGCAATGTATTCGTCGATCTTGCCGACGGCGCCAACCGGCGGGCCGTGCGCGGGGAACAGCAAGCGGGGACTCAAAGCGCGGACCTTCGCGAGCGACGCCATGTAGTCGCGCATATCGCCGTCGGGGGGAGCGACGATGATGGTGCCAACGCTCGCGAGCAGGTCGCCGGCGAGCAAGGTGCGCATGCGGGCGTCGAAGAAGCAGAAGTGACCGCGCGCGTGCCCGGGCGTGAAGATCGCGGTCCACTCGGCGAAATGGTCACCGATGAGCGGCATGCGCGTAACTTCGCCGTCGGCGATGAAGCGATCAACCGGGATGAGACCACGCAGAGCGTGCGCCGTGATCTCGTGGGCGGCGATCGGTATGCTGAAACGGTCACGCAAAAGCGTGGCGCTGCCGACATGGTCGGGGTGGTGATGCGTGAGCCAGATCTCACGTAGGCGAACCCCGCTCGCCAAGAGTCGCGTGAGGTAGTCGACGAGCGCCGTTTGCGGCTCGGCCTCGACCGGCGCGGGGTCGACGACGACGAGGTCGTGATGACCCAGTGTGTAAACGTTGGTGTGCGTCGCCGGTGGCAAGGTCGGGCTCTTGAGCGGCAAGACGTGGACGCCCGTGAGCATCTCGCCCCCACTCGGCGCCTTGTCGCCGCGCGCTTCCATCGCTCGCGCGGCAACGCTCAGATCATTGTGGGCTGCCTGGATGGTTCGGATGGTCTCGAGCACCGGGTACGAAATGAAGATGTTGCCGGCATCGTGGGACGTCAAAGCGGACCGAGGCGTCAGCCACATCCCGGAGTCGAGCTCGCCGGGCCATATCGTCGGCTCGTACGTGGCGGCGTCGAGCTGAAGGTACTGCGCGTCGAAGCGCATGAGACCGAAGGGCGGCGTCACCCAGCGCCCGAAGATATTGAAGGCGCGCGCATCGAGCGTGACGTCGCCCCTGCGAACCATCGCGGGCCAGACGCCTTCGCTCGCGAGCAGCTGTCGGCGCGCCTCGGCGATGCCGCCCGGGTTTCCGGCGAGTCTGCCGGAAATGACGACGCCGCACTCTTCAAGGAGCTCGCGTGCCGCGCATGAAACGATGTGTGCGGGCAGCTCAGGAGACGTGTTGGCGACCTCGACCTCACGATCGACCTTGGCGACACCTCCACCGGGAAAGGCGTGGAAGCCGCCGAGGAAGGCGAGCTTGAGCGAGCGCAGCGTGAGAAAGAGCTCGAGGTCCCCGCCCCCGCCGCGGGTCAGCACGATGGCGCAGGCTTCCCGGTTCACAGCGAGGCTTCCCCTCTGGCTTCGCGTTTTCTAGACAATGTATACATACGTCATGGTTGCCGCAGTGGTCATGTCTTTGATGCTCGCCGTCGCCTTAGCGACATTCGCTTACCTCATGGTGCCGCGTGTGAAGCTCCTGCTCGCGGCCGCGCCCGTCAATCGGTTCGACGCGATTCCAACCCGTGTCATGTACGCGGTGAAGTTCGCCATCGGTCAATGGCGCATGCCGCGCGATCTCGTCGCTGGCCTCGCGCACATCTTCATCTTCGCCGGGTTCCTGGTGGTGCAGATCGCGACCATCCAGCACTTCGCGCAAGCCTACGCGCCCGGCTGGCAAGTCTGGGGTCTACGCGGGACCGTCGGGCTCTACTACCTGCTCATCAAGGACATCTTCGAGATCTTGGTGGTCTTGGGCTGCGTCTACGGCTTCTGGCGCCGCTTGAAGCCCACGCCTTCGCGCGTCGGCCGCTCGTGGGAGGGCGTCTTCGTGCTCGGCATGATCACCACGCTCATGCTCACCGACTTCGCGGCGTACGGTGGCGAGCTGGTCGTCGCCGGGCGTGGCGGCCTGCCCTGGAACCCCGCTGGCCACTTCGCGGCGCAGCTCATGGCGCCGCTAGGACCCGAGGCCGCACACCTCATCGCAACCGGCTCGTACTGGCTGCACTGCCTTACGGTGCTCGTGTTCTTGAACTTCTTGCCGATCGGCAAACACTTCCACGTCATCACCGGCATCCCCGATGTCTTCTTTCGAAGACACTCGCACACCGAGCAGGTCCCAGCCATCGACCTCGAGAAGACGGAGAAGTTCGGCATCCAGACGACCGCCGACCTCAACTGGAAGATGGTGCTCGACACGTACTCGTGCACCGAGTGCGGGCGCTGCAACGTCTATTGTCCGACCGTGCTCACGGGCAAGCCGCTGTCGCACCGCCAGCTCAACCTCGACCTCAAGAAGGCGCTGATCGACGATTACCCAGCGCGCTTCGGGGGGGCGAAGCCGACCGGTGACGTCGAGAAGAAAGATTCTCTGCCGGCCGAGGCCGCCGCGCCCACGTTAGCGGATCTCATTGGCGGTCGGATTAGCCCCGAGACCATCTGGGCATGCACCACGTGCGGCTCGTGCGAGCAGGAGTGCCCGGTCTTCATCGAGCAAGTTCCACGCATCATCCAGATGCGCATGCACAAGGTGCTCATGGAAGGCGACATGGCCCCAGAGCTCGCCCGCGCCTTCAAGGGCATGGAGAACAACTCGAATCCTTGGGGCATCGGCTTCGACAAGCGCGACGCGTGGGCCGAGGGCCTCGACGTACCGCGCATGGAGGCGCTCTCTGGAGAGGGCGGCGAGGCGCCGCTGCTTTACTGGATTGGCTGTGCTGGCTCGTTCGACGACCGCAACAAGAAGATCACGCTGGCCATGGTGAAGATCTTGCGTGCAGCGGGAGTCGAGTTCGCGATTCTCGGCAAAGAAGAGGGCTGCACCGGCGACCCCGCGCGTCGCACGGGCAACGAGTATCTGTTCCAGATGCTCGCGGCGAACAACGTCGAGGTGCTCAACCGCTACAAGGTGAAGAAGATCCTCACCCATTGCCCGCACTGCTACCACACGCTCAAGACCGAATACCCGCAGTTCGGGGGCAACTTCGAGCTGGTTCACCACACCCAGCTCATCGAAGGACTCATCGACTCGGGCCGCCTGAAGATGACCAAAGAGATCCGCACAGAGGTCGCCTGGCACGACTCCTGTTATCTCGGCCGCTATCACGACATCTACGATGCTCCGCGCAACGTCGTGAAGGCGATCCCGGGCGCAAAGCTCGTCGAGCTACCGCGCAACAAGTCGCGCTCGGTGTGTTGTGGCGCCGGTGGCGGTCGCTTCTGGATGGAGGAGCACATCGGCGAGCGCATCAACGAACATCGCGCCAAGGAAGCTCTCGCCGCTAAAACGGACACGGTCGGAAGCGCCTGCCCGTTTTGTCTCATCATGATGCGCGACGGCGTCGCCGCTCAGGGAAAAGAAGACGTGAAGACACGGGACATCGCCGAGCTTGTAGCCGAGGCCATCGACGTGCCGGCGAGCGTCGCCTCACAAGAGGCGGCGGTCTAGCCCCGCCGAGCCGCCGACTCCTTGACTGAGCTGGAGTCGGTGGGCTCGAGCGGCGCTGCCGAGACCGGTCAGAAAGTCGGGTTACTCGAACAGCTCTTCGAGACCCCGACCTACGTCGCCGACGACGTTACCAGCAGCGGCCAAGGCGATAGCCCACGGGCTCGCGCTCTGACGAAACAAGCTCTCGACGCGCTCATAACCACGCACGAAGCCCTCGGCACGGTTGCGGTCCCGACGCGCGGCTTCGCGCTCGACGATGGCTCTAGCGAGCTCGATGGGGTTGCTAGCGGCGTCGACGTTGCGCTCGGCGCGATACATGTCGCGCTCGGTCGTGCTCAGGTGCTGCTTGGCGCGCTCGAGCGAGTTGCGAACGATGACGAGCTCGAGGGGGCTAATGCCGCCGAGCAAGGCTTCATCCAAGATGTCGGCGCTCTCGCGCGAGTCGACGACGTTGCCCGAATTCATGGCTTCGCGAACGCGCGAGTCGAGTGTGATGCGGTCCATTTGACGTAACTCCCCTAGCGAACCTTAGCGGGTCCGCCGAATTGTCTGGGTTGAGTGGATGGACGTTTGTCGGTCGGGCCCAAGGTGGGGTTGCGCGTTTCTGGGCAAGCCCAAGCGCATGTCACGTGGGCGTCCGAGAAAAGTCCTCGTCAGCGCGGCTCGGGCGGCAGCGTGGCAGGTCGCCTGGCCGCAACGGGCGGGCGAGCAAGCCGATAAAGCTATGCAACGACGCGGCTGATTGGGCGGGTTCATTTCAACGTGCTGACGAAGGCTCTTGGAACCATTGCTACGCGCATCATCGACGCCGTCGATGAACGCGTGCCCGACCGCCTTCGCGTGGGCGACCTGTACGATGTCGCCTCGGGTCGCACCCTCCTCGCAAAGCTCGGCAGCCATCCGGGCGATCACGTGACCATGCGCCGGGCCCGAGCAACGGACCTCACCTCGAGTGGCCTAGGCTTCGAGCTCCTCATCAGCTTCGGCGGTCAGATTTCGAACGCGCTCGTCCACTTGCCAGCGCGCGAGCATCCGGCCTGGCGGACAGGCGGCATGCGGGTGGTGCTCGATTCGCACGGTTTTGGCGATGCCCCCAGGCGTCACTCCGCACGCTCGGGCGTCTCCGAAACGATCGTTCGGCGGGGTTCGATTGCGCTTGCCCTCGGCGGCAGCCGTGGCGAGCACTTCGTGCCTCTTTTTACGCTGGTACGTTCACACGACGGGATGAACGCGCGGACTGGACACCGCTTCAAGGAAGCAGACGGCGCAAGGCTCGTGACCTGGCTCATGGATGAGCTTTCGAAGGCGCTCAAGATCTACGAAGCCGAACACCGGTTGCGTCGCGCGGCAATCGACCCAACGCGGACAGTGGCGGTGGGCTTCTCGAATGGCGGCGCGCTCGCAACGACCCTCGCCGCCGAAGGCGTCGTCGAGCATGCCATCTCGTTCTCGGGTCCGACGACTCTCGACCTTGCCGAGCGTGCACGGGGCAAGCCCGCCAACATGGTGTTCGTCGAAGGTCTGATGGACACGCTGGTGCCGCCTAGCGGCGCCACGCGATTCACGCAGCCGGGCTTCTTGGTGGCCGAGCACGCCGCCCGGATCTTCCTGGAGACCAATGGGGCCAGCGGTGCGAAACTCTCGGCGCGCAATCTCCCCGGCTTCTTGGCCGCGTTCGCTCAGCCCGGCGTCGCCATCAAGGCGAAGCACTGCCCCAGCGGCAAGCTCGTTGCCGTCGTGCGCATCGACGACAACGGTCACGCCGTCCCCGGGTCAGCACCCTTCGTCCATCCAACACTCGACGCGACCATTGGCTTTCAGAGCTCCCAGAAGCTCTCGGGCGCCGAGTTGGTTGGTCGCTTCCTCGACCACATCGACGCGACCACCCGAAGCCCGAAGACTCGCGTCCGCTCGGGGCGGGCCTAGCCTAGTTGTTCTTGCCGAAAAATCGCGCGAGGCGCGCTGTCTCGGTGAGCGATGGGTCGATGTAGAAGCTCTGCAGCGCCTCTTGCACGCTGCGGCCCGGCTCATCGAACGCTGGGGTCACGGCAAGGTTGCTCTCGGCCTTGCGCAACACGCTCGCGAACTCGCTCGAGACGCCAGCGATATGGAGCCTGGCACCCTGAGTAGCGAGCTCCCCTTCGAGCTCCTCGAACGCGACCAGCGCCGTGAAGCGCATGGCGTGCGCATGAGAGAGGTCGAGCACAACGTGTTTGGGTGACGCGGGCATGAGCTCGAAGATCTCGCTAAGAAACGCCTGCGCTGCGGCGAAGTGCAGCTCTCCGCTCACCTCGACGATGATGATGTCGGCCGCCTCGCCCTTCACATATGGGTTCAAGCGCATCCCGTACGCTGGAACATACAGGCGTAAGCGCGGGGTCGCGCTATCGGCGAGATATTGGACGAGACTAAACGCAACCCCCAAAACGATGGCCCACTCGAGCTTGAACAAGAGTGCAGCGGTTAGAGTGACGGCGAGGACCAAGCGCGCTTTGCGCGAGGCCAACCAGATACGGCGAACTTTCACACGGTCGACCATCTTGAACGCCGTAGCGAACAAGACACCCGCGAGCGTCGCCTGCGGCACGAAGCCGAGGAGTGGCGCCGCGATGACCAGAGGGACCGTCGCGAGAGCCGTGACGATTGGAGCCATTCGCGTGGTGTTCGGCGTCTGCCGTAGCAGCGCTGAGCGCGTCAGACTCACTGACGCGGGCTGCGCGCTCACGAGGCTTCCGACGATGTTTGCGAATGCCTGGGCTCGGATTTCGCGACGCATGTCGATACGCAGGCCATCGCTGCGCAAGACGGCCGTGAGCTCGAGCGTCCCCAAGAGGGCAATGGCGGCCGCTGGGGTGAGGAAAGCTTCGACGATATCGGGGTCGAGGCTTGGCAGGGCGTGCGGCGGCATACCGCGCGATAGCGGCGTGCGGTCCGACACGATGGGCAGACCGTTGGTCTCGTCGAGGCCCAGGGCGTAGGCGAGCAAGCTCGACCCGACCATGACGATGAGGGCCATGGGCAGGCGCGGATAGCGGCGCTGGAGCGGAATGAGCATGGCCACGGTGACGACTGTGACCGCGATAGCGGTCCACTTGGGATAGATGCCAGCCTGAAACGCGCGCGTGAGGCTCGCGGCTTCCGAGGCAAGGCCGGTGCCAACGACGTGCGAGAGTCCCATGGCCTCGTCGAGCTGCATGACGACGATGAGCACGGCAACGCCGCACATGAAACCCACCAGCACCGACTCGGGAAGGAAACGTACTAGCGTCGAGCCACCGATCCCGGAGAGGGCAAGACGAAGCACGCCAGTAAGCAACGTGAGTGTACCGAGGGCCGCGAGGCCTCTGGCGTCGACGACGCCGTCCGCGGTGAGGTGGGGCAACAACGCCGCGAGCACGAGGAGCGCGGTCGTGTTGGTCGGGCCAGTCACCATGTTGTGGCTGCGGCTCATTGCGGCGGCGATGAGTCCAGGGACTGCGGCCGACACGAGCCCGTAGACCGGCGGCAGTCCGGCCATCATGGCGTACGCGAGACATTGCGGTGCGCCGACCGCCGCCACGGTCAAGCCCGCCACCAGGTCTGTCTTCGTCAGCTTCATTGACCGCTAACCGATCATACCAGGGCGTGGACCTGAAGAAGGTGCCGGCGTAAGGTCCGCCCCATGAAAGTCTTGGCCCTTTTGCCTGTATTTGCCCTCGTCGCCTGCAATGACCACCAGAAGCCACCGGAGGACGTCCCACTCGGCGCGCGCCCCGGCCAAACCGCCCAAGCCGCTCAGCCCGCCACGGCCCCGGGTCAAGACATCATCACCGGCACCATCAAGATCGCCGACGACCTGAAGGATAAGACGCCCGCGGCAGCCACGCTCTTCATCGTCGCCAAGGCTGAAGGCGGAGGCGGCCCGCCCATCTTGGTGAAGCGTGTCGCAGGTGTTGGCTTTCCCTACACGTTCACTCTGGCGTCTGACGACGTGATGATGCAGGGGGCGCCGCTGCCTGAGAAGCTCACGGTTTCCGCACGCTACGACCAGGACGGGGATGCCATCTCGAAATCGCCGGGCGACCTGACCGGCGTCGTGAAGATGGCGGTGCCCAAGGGAGCAACTGGTGTCGAGCTCATGCTCGACCAGGTCATCGCCGCTCAGTAACCCCAAAAAGCGCGTAGCAACGTGCGACACGGGCCACGCATGACGGGCCCCTGTCCTAGGTAAAGTCACTGGCGCGGGAGTTGCTTAGTCGTGCGTGCATGTTCACGCGATGCACGACTGCGACCATCTTTGGTATCGAAGCCCTGCCCGTTATCGCGGAGGTATTCAAAGGCGGAGGCCTCCCGGGTATTCATCTGGTTGGCCTTGCGCGTGGCGCGATGCGCGAGTCTCTGCCGCGCATCACCTCCGCGGTGACCGGCTCGGGGCTCGCCCTCTCCAAAGAGCGCACCATCGTCAGCCTGCTGCCTGCCGAGCTCCCCAAGACCGCGAGTGCGCTCGATCTGGCGGTCGTCATCGGCTTGCTCAAGGTCTACGGCGCGTTGGCTGACGCGAGCCTCGAAGGCCGCATGTTCTACGGCGAGCTTTCGTTGAGCGGCGCGCTGCAATCGGTACGCGGCGCGCTGATGGTGGCTGATCTCGCCAAGCGTCGTGGTGACCGCGAGCTCGTCTTGGCCGCCGCGAACGCGGACGAGGCGAGCCATATCACCGGCATCGACATCATCGGAGCGCGCAACTTGAGCGACGTGGTCGCTCATCTCACGGGCAAAACAGTGATCGCGCCGCACATCAGGGCGCCCAGGTCGCACGTGACGAGGCGAGGTCCGTGTCTTTCGGAAGTCTACGGTCAACCGCGCGCCAAGAGAGCGCTCGAGATCGCGGCGGCTGGCGGCCACAACATGCTGATGATCGGGCCCCCCGGCAGCGGCAAGACCATGCTCGCGCGACGGTTGCCGACGATCATGCCCCCGCTCACACCCGAGGAGCAGATCGAGTCGATGCGCATACGCTCGGCTGTGGGAGACTTCGACACGGCCTACGACGCTCGCCCGTTTCGAGCCCCGCATCACACCGCCAGCGACGTTGCATTGTGCGGGGGTGGCTCGCCGCCACGACCAGGAGAAGTCTCGCTCGCTCACTGCGGCGTGCTCTTTCTCGACGAGCTACCAGAGTTTTCTCGACGCGCCCTCGAGGCCCTACGTGAGCCCCTCGAAGATGGCGTCATCCACGTTTCACGGGCCGCCATCGCGGTCATCTATCCGGCACGGAGTCTGCTGATCGCGGCGATGAACCCCTGCCCCTGCGGACACTACAGTGACGCGACCAGCGCGTCGTCCCGCCCGTGCCTGTGCGGACTCGACGTAGTCCAGCGCTATCGCTCGCGCGTTTCCGGCCCGCTTCTCGACCGCATCGACCTTCACGTCACCGTCGACGCGGTCCCTTACCGCGAGCTCACGCGACGCGATGGCGCGGCCGAGAGTAGCTCTGTCGTACGCGGGCGCGTCGAAGCGGCGCGGGTGCGCCAAACCACGCGGCTGGGTAACGGCCGCTGCAATGCGATGATGGGGCAGCCCGATATCGAAGCGCACGTCCAGCTCGACACCGAGGTCGTTCGCCTGCTCGAGCAAGCGATCGAGAGGCACGGGCTGTCCACCCGTGCAGTGACGCGAGCCTTGAAAGTGGCACGAACCATCGCGGACCTCGCGGGCGCAGCCGACGTTGATATCGGGCACGTGCGTGAGGCGCTGGGCTTTCGTGTCTTGGATAGACAGCCGCTAGCCGAAGAGCTAGCGGCATGATCTCCCCTATAAGTTACGCGAGGGCGCGAACCGACTTGGCCTGAAGGCCCTTGTCGCCACGAACGACCTCGAACTCCACGCGCTGGCCCTCGGCGAGCGACTTGAAGCCATCCGCCATAATTGCTGTGAAATGGACGAACACGTCTTCGCCGCCGTCAGCAGGGGTGATGAAGCCGAATCCCTTGCTGTCGTTGAACCACTTCACCGTACCGCTCGCCTTCTCCATCTGCTCACCTGCCATGCCGCACCTCAGCTCTCTGTGACGTTGTCGGTCGACCAACCGACAGGGAAACCATTGCAGCGCGTCGCGGAAGGCCGTCTGAACGGGGTCGAGGTAAGAGTTACCCTGGCGCCGAACAGCTGCTTTCCACGCTCAACCACAGGGCCATTGTTTAGCCCGAATCAATCAACACCCGCAACAACAATCACCCCAATAAACCTGACATGCACGTGTTTGTAAGGCTTTACCGCACAAAACCGCGTAATTTATCACGCAATTTAAGGTAAAGTACTTTGTTCGGCGCCAGATTATGAACGTTTCTTCTATTAATTCACAGTTCATTTGTGACCGCTATTGCGGCCAAACAAGTCGCCTGAAGAATCGACGTGATGCGTCGGCACGCTGTCAGGGTCGGGGAGCCCCCCTCGACATCGAGCGGTAGAGGAAAGCGTTCATCACTCAGGCGGATGCTAGATGAGCACGCTGGTCCGCGTGTCAGCCGCTAAGCGTCGCCCCGTGCTGCTGTGCGAGCTCGTCGAGCATCCGCTTGGCCCGACCTTCCGCTTGCTCGATGGGCTCGCCCGCCGCCACCGTCTCGCGCACCTCGTAGTAGCACTTGAGCTTCGGCTCGGTACCGGAGGGCCTGACGATGACCCGCGCGTCGTCCTCGAGCAGATAGATCAGCACATCGCTCTTCGGTAGGTCGATTGGCTCCTCGTCGCCACGATGGGTGGTCGCCGTAGCGGTGGCGAAGTCCAAGGTGCGCACGACTGCGCGACGCCCGATCTGCCTGGGGGGGTTTGCGCGTAGAGCTGCGCCAACGGAGGCGCCGGGTTTGAGCGCCAGGCTCTTTTGCATGGTGAGAAACAGGCCGTGCTCACGGTAGAGCTTCTCGAGTCGCTGCCAGAGGGTCTCGCCCCGCTCCGCACAGCTGGCCGCGAGCTCGGCAAAGGCGACTACCGCGGACACCCCATCCTTGTCGCGCACGAGCTCGCCGATGGTGTAGCCGAGCGCCTCTTCGTAGCCGAAGACGAAGTGCCGGCCGCGCGCGCGGTGGGCGATGGCGGCGTTGGCGATCCACTTGAAGCCCGTCAGCGTCTCGAAGTGGTCGGCGCCGCGAGCGCGGGCAATGAGGCCGAGCATGCGCGAGGACACGATCGAACAGCCGACCACCGCGTTCTTGGGCTGCGCGGCGATGAGGTCGTCGCCGAGAAGCACGCCGACCTGATCTCCAGTGAGCATGCGATAGCCGCCGCTCGGGTGTGGCAGTCCGACTGCTAGCCGATCGGCGTCAGGGTCGTTGGCCATGACCAGGTCAGCCTTGACCTTCGTCGCCAACGCGATGGCGAGATCCATCGCGCCGGGCTCTTCTGGATTCGGAAACTTCACAGTCGGGAACTCGCCGTCCGGCAGCCGTTGCTCCGCGACGGTGTGGACCTTCGTGAAGCCGGCGCGCGCGAGCGCGGTCTCCGTGACCGCCGCACCGACGCCGTGCATTGGGGTGTAGGCGATGACCATGTTGCCGCGGGCAGGCGTCACCGGATGGACGGACAGAGCCCGCACCGCCTTCAAGTAGGCCTCGATGGAGTCGCTACCGAGAGTCCGTACGATGCCGTCACGCGCCGCCCCGTCGCAGTCTCGCCAAAGGATCTCGCTCTTGGCGGCTTTTTCGATAGCGAAGGCGATGCCTTCGTCGATGGGTGAGATGATCTGGGCGCCGTTTTCCCAGTAAACCTTGTAGCCGTTGTAGTCTGGCGGGTTGTGGCTGGCCGTAATCATCACGCCAGCAGCGGCGCCGTACTCTTTGACCGCGAAAGCAGTCAGTGGCGTCGGCAGCTCACGGTCGAACAGGTGCACGACAATCCCGTACCCAGCGAGCACCGAGGCCGTGTCACGCGCGAACTCGCGCGATTGGCGGCGGCCGTCATAGCCGACAACAACGCCACGGCGACCGGCTTCGTTGATGTGCTCGAGGAGGTAGGCGGCGAGCCCACTCGTGGTCTGGCGAACGACGAGGCGATTCATGCGGTTGGGCCCCGCACCGAAGAGGCCACGCAGGCCGGCAGTGCCAAAGGCGAGGCGCGTGCCGAAGCGGTCGGCGAGGCCTGTTTGGTCGGCGGCGGTGATCAGTCGTTCGACTTCGGCGCGGGTGTTGGGGTCGGGATCCTGGGCGAGCCAGGCGCGAGCGATTTCTACCAGAGACACGTTGGAACCCCTTCCCCAGAAACGAAGACCGATTGCCCGAAGACCGATTGCCGAAGACCGACCGCCGATGACCGAGCCCGGCCCCGAGCGGGTTATCTACATACTTCGCTTCACGAGGTCCGCGAACTCGGAGGCGACCAAGAACGTCATTTCGACATTGCCAAAACGGATCCGCATGCCCGACTCGACGACGACGGGGCCCCCCTTGTTCTTCTCGGGGACCTCGTCACCATCGACGGACGTGCCGTTCTTCGAACCACCATCTTGCAACACGAACTCACCGCTGTCGGTGCGGCGAAAGAACGCATGAAACTTCGAGACTGACTCGTCCTCGATGATGACGTCGTTGCTCTTGGCCCGACCGATGGAGATGAAATTCGGAAACGGCGATCGGCCCGTGCGGCGCACCGGAAACACCGCGAAGTTGAGCCTGATGGCCGGCGCTCCCGGTGTCGTGCTCTCGGCCATCGTGTCGATGGCCACTGTCGCCTTGGTGCGCGGAACAGGCTTTAAGCTGTTCATGCCCGCCTCATGCACCAGGAAGGCGTCGCCGTGGCGCTGGCGGAAGTCCTCGGGAGGTAAAAGGCGAGCGTCTGCCACGTAGTGGGACAGGGTCTCGTACTCACCCGGCGTCAACACAACGTTCATCTAGCGAACACTATCTCCACGCCGGGGGCTGCTGATCAAGCCTCAAATCGTCCCCCAGGACGCGGCAGAACCCCTTCATTGGCTTTCGTCGTCGTCGGTCGGGCCACTGCAATCCGAGTCGGCGAGGTCGATTCCGCCCTGACCATCATTGTCGAGACCATCTTCACAAGCGAAGGCTTCGGAGGAGTCACTCGTGCTCGAGCATGCCGGGTCCCCCCCGGTGAGGCGGAAGTCGGCGAGCCCGTCAGCGGGAACGTCGTTGTCGATGCCGTCGTCGCAAACAAGCGTGGGGCTGAGCTCGCTGACGTCGAGGGCGCTGTCGCAGCCCAAGTCACCTGTTCCGCCTTGCACGAAGTCAATGGCGCCGTCGTTGTCGTTGTCGACGCCGTCGTCACAATCAGCGCCGCCGCTCTCGCGCTCATCGGTGTCGTTCGGGCCAATGCACCCTGGGTCACGATTGGCATAGGCGGGGTTGCCTGGGTCACTGACGAAATCCGAGAGGGCATCGTTGTCGTTGTCGAGGTCATCGTCGCAGACGCGGCCGGCCTCGCGCTCGCTTGCGTCGGTGAGCGATGTGCAGCCAGGGTCCCCGCCCGAAGCGCGGAAGTTGTTGAGACCGTCGCCGTCGTCATCGAGGGTGTTGTCACAGGCCAGACCATCGCTGGTCTCGGTGTTGTCGGTCACCCCGTCACAGCCTGGGTCGCGACTACCGACCGCGCCACCCGGATCATAAGCCGCATTCGAAAAGTCATTGCGGTTGTCGGCGTCGTCATCGATTCCGTTATCGCAGAGCGAGCAGCCACACGTCGGGCATCCGCCAGGAATGGGGGCGCCGGTGACACACCGTTCGCTCGTGTCAATAGGTGACCAGCAACCGGGGTCGCCACTGCCATCGACGCGGAAGTTCGATAGCCCATCGTTGTCGTCGTCGGAGTCGTTGTCGCACGCCGTGGTACCGCGCTCGCTCGTGTCGTTGGCGTCGCTGCAACCCGGGTCGTTGCCGGACCCCGCGTCGATGAGCCCGTCGCCATCGTTGTCGATGAGGTCTTGACACGCGATGGTGAGGGTATTCTCCGAGTCGTCGCGCCCATCGGAGCAACCACTGTCCGCCATGTCGGTCGCGCCATCGGGCTCGTCGTCGACACCGTTGTCGCACGCCGCACACGTCGTGCCGCTGCAGGTCTCCAGATCGTCCGCGGGCGTTGCACAGCCTAGGTCGGTCGAGGTGCTCACGAACGCGTTGACGTCGGTGAACGAGTCGCCGTCGTTGTCGACGCCGTCGTCGCACCGTGGGCACCCAGCGCCCGGCACGCACTTTTCGCTGCCGTCGGCGGGGCCGCTACAGCCGGGGTCGAGGAGGCCCGCGTTCAGGTTGAAGTCGGTGCGGCCGTCACTGTCATTGTCGAGATTGTCGTCACAGGGAATACCGTTTTGCTTCTCGCTCGTGTCGCTTGGCCCAGTGCACCCTGGGTCGGAGGTCGCGGTATCGACCGCGCCGCCAGCGAGCACCCTGTAATCAGTACGCCCATCATTGTCGTTGTCGCTGCCGTCATCGCACTCGTTGGCGCCGGTCTCGGTGTCGTCGTTGGGACTCGCGCAGCCGGGGTCGGAGAGCGCCGCATTCAGGTTGAAGTCGACGCGCCCGTCGCCGTCGTTGTCGATACCGTCGTCGCACTGCGGGCAGCCGGCGCCGGGCGCGCACTTCTCCGTGCTGTCGGTCGGTCCGGAGCAGCCGGGGTCGCCGCCGATACCACCGCCGAGCAAGCCATCATTGTCGTCGTCGACACCGTTATCGCAGACAAGAGTCGACTCGCGCTCGTCTGTGTCGACGGAGCTCGTGCATCCCGGATCGCCGGTCCCATCGACCTTGAAGTCAGCGCGGCCGTCGCCATCGTTGTCGAGTCCGTCGGCGCAGGCGGTGCTGCCCGTCTCGGCGGGGTCGGTTGCGCTGGTGCACTGGATGTCGCCGCTGCCATCGAGGCGGAAATCGATCGCGCCGTCCGGCTCGTTGTCGATGCCGTCGTCGCATTGGGCACAACCGAGGGCGCCGCTGACACATCGCTCATTGGTGTCGGCCCGGTCGGTACAGCCTGGGTCGCCGGTGCCGTCGAGCCGGAAATTGCGTAGACCGTCGTTGTCGTCGTCCGCGTCGTTGTCGCAGGCGGGGCAGCCGCCACCGGTGCAGCGCTCGAGAGTCGCGGCCAGTGACGCACAACCCGGATCTCCGCCGCTCAGTCGGAAGTCGCGCAAGCCGTCGTTGTCGTTGTCGATATCGTCGTCACAAACCGCCGTACCGACCTCGCTGGTATCCGCGAGGCTTGCGCAGCCCGGGTCACTGCTCGTACCGACGACGGTGAAGTCGGCGCGACCGTCGCCATCGTTGTCTGCCCCGTCATCGCACGGCGCAACACCACGCTCACTCGTGTCACTCGCGGCGACGCAGCCAGGATCGCCACTGCCGTTACTCTTGTAGTCGATGCGTCCGTCGCCGTCGTTGTCGAGTCCGTCATCGCAGACGACGATACCGAGCTCTGAAGGGTCGTCGGGACCAGTACAACCCGGATCACTATCGGCGGTTGGCGCGCCCAGCTCGAAGACGTAGTCGACGAGCCCATCGCCGTCGTTATCCATGCCGTCATCGCAGGCGAGCGTACCGCGCTCACTGGTGTCGGAGAGATTGAAGCAGCCCGGGTCGTTGAGGTCGTCGAAGCCGTCGTTGTCGTTGTCTTCACCGTCGTTGCAGGCCGGGAAGCCGTCTTCGCTCGTGTCGTCCGGTCCCGTGCACTCGGGGTCGCCCAAGAGGTCCAAACGCGCGTCGATCAGCGAGTCGGAATCACCGTTACTGATGCCGTCGTCGCAAGCCGGGCAACCCGCACCTGGAGAGCACTTCTCGTCGTTGTCGTTGGGATCAGCGCAGCCCGGGTCGCGGGTCTGCTCGCTCAGCGTAAAGTCGGCTCGACCGTCGTTGTCTTGGTCGATCCCGTCATCGCACTGAGCGACCCCACGCTCGGACAGGTCGAGTGACGACTCACAACCTGGATCGCCGAGGCCACTCGGACTGTAGTCCCTGACCCCGTCGTTGTCGTTGTCGACGTCGTCGTCGCAGGGTCGTGATCCTCGCTCGCTGTTGTCGAGCGGAGAGTCGCAGCCCGGATCCGAGATCTCGGCGTCGAGGCTGAAGTCACCACGACCATCGTTGTCGTCGTCGAGTCCGTTGTCGCAGGCGTTGGTGCCGCGCTCCGAAGGGTCGGTCGCTGACGTGCAGCCAATGTCACCATTGCCGTCGATCGAAAAGTCACCACGCCCGTCGCCGTCGTCGTCGACACCGTTGTCACACGCGAGGGCGCCCCGCTCGTCGCCGTCGTTGGGGCCGGTGCAGCCGGGATCGTTTTCGGCGCTAGGTCCCGCATCCGCAAGACCATCGCCATCGTTGTCGACGCCGTCGTCACAGCTGCTTGTACCGCGCTCGGAGAAATCGAAGATGTCAGCACAACCCGGATCGCCGCGGCCATCGATGCGGTAGTCGAGCGTCCCGTCACCATCATCGTCGACTCCGTTGTCGCACGGAGGTCCACTGGCGTCGCTGCGTTCGCTTCCGTCGCCGCTGCCGGTGCAGCCTGGGTCTTGCAAATCAGTGAGGCCGTCGCCGTCGTCGTCGACAGTGTTGCCGCAGGCTGGGGTGTTGGCAGACACGCAGGTCGACTGTGAACCAACGATGAAGCAGGTGAAGCCGCCCTCGGCGAAGCAATATTGATCGCAGCCGTCGCCTTGGTTTGCGTTACCGTCGTCGCACTCTTCGATGCCCTCGGCGGTGATGTTGTCGCCGCATGTGACCGCTGTGCCGAGCTGGACGGAGGTCTCGATGAGCCGGCGCCGGCTGAGCGTTACGGGCACGATGCCCGAGCCGACGATGGCACCGCTTCGCATGCCGTCGACGCGCAAGACCATGGCGCGGCCGGCGTACTCGTCGGGAAAGACGATGACGACGCTCGTGTTCGTGCCTTCGAGCGTCGCTCGCGCCTCGGGACGTACGACAGGCGGCAAGACGTTGCCGCCGCCGCTCGCGAAGTTCGCATAGACGCGGATCTGATCGAGGCCCGCGGCGTCACCGAACTCGACGGTGAGCTTGACCGCGGTCACCACCGCGGTGCCGCCACCACTACAGGCGGCAACCAGGAGCAAACACACCGCGGCCCAAACCCGCGCGAGACGACGGTAGCTCATAGAGGATCTCGGGCGTCGATGGTCGGCAAATCCCCGCTCGGCAGCTCGTCATCGCCGCCGCGGGTGGTGAGGATGATCGTCGTGGTCGCGATGGCGACCACCCCGGCGGCAGCGGCCCAGAACCACCACTTCTTATAAACCGGAGCCGCCGTCTGCTCGGTAAGGCGCAGTCGCTGCGCATCGAGCTCGGCCTGTTTCACGGCCGCCATGTGGGCTTGCTCTTGCGCGCGCATCGCTAGCTCTTGACGTTCGCGCTCCTCGGCCTCTTCACGCTGACGCTTCTCTTCGGCCGCCGCGTAAGCGACTTTCGCCTCTTGCAGGCGTTTGTTGGCGAGCTGGCGCTTCTTGGTATCGACGTCGCCACGGAGAAACTGCTCGTAGAAGAAGATGGCGCGCTCATAGCTCGCGAGCTCGAAGTGGCACTGACCAATGTTGAAGAGCATCGCGGGCAAGGGCTTGGCTTCATAGGCCATCGAATAGCCCTCGAGCGCTTCCTGGAAACGGCCGAGCGCGAAGTCGGTCTCTGCCGCCTTGAAGAGCGCCTTCGCCTTCTTCGTGCCTTCGTCTTCTGCGACTTCTTTCCTGGGGGCGGCTGACGCGCTCGCGGAAAAAAGAGCACTTACCACTATCGCCGCAAGGATCCGCCGAAGCATCCGCAGAACTCTCCCACCCGGATCGCACATCGTCAAACTACCGTTCAAGCGCCACAGGGGACGCAGCAAAGACTAGCGGCCGCGCCGCGAATGTCAGTCAGCAAAGGGGTCGATGGTTCCGCGGCTCGACGGATCGGACTCCGGCTTGCCATCCTCGGGTTTCCGGCGGGGCTTTCCGGAGTCGAGCTTCGCGAGCGTCGTGCTGACATGGTGGTCGCTATTGAACGCGACGGTCTCACGACTCGAGCGGTAACCGCTGCGGCGGAACTCGAGGACCTGTGAGACTTCGGAGCGCTCGGCGCTCAAGATGAACGGCGTCACCCCCAGCGGCGCTTCGACGCCATCGCGATAGACCTCGGCTCCGGAGGGTGTCGAATCGAGGTGGATCTGAACCTTGGGCACCGATGGCGGGGGCGCTGGCAGCGCTTCGAGGGCCAGAGCGTTGTCGGCCGGGGGCGGTTCGGCCTTGTCGGGCGGCGGTAGGGTATCGGTCACCTGCGGCTGCGCGGACGGTGCCGCGGCCAGCTCCTGCGAAGGTTGCGCGTCGCCCTGAGCCTGACCTCGCGAAGACCGCAATGTAACGACTCCGGCGCCCGCGGCGACCACGAGCGCAAGACCCGCCGCGATCGCGTAACGTGTGTTCCGCGCTCTGCGCACCGGCGACTCAGCTCCGGGGACCGCCGCCGCGATCTCGGCGGCGATCGGCGCCAAGCGCTCGTTGATCTCGCCCACGTTTTGCGGCCGCTTCAGAGGATCCTTCTGCAAGCACTGCATGATGAGCTGCTCGAGCTCACGCGAGGGCATGTGCGGAAGGTCCTTGAGCTTCGAGGGCTTGGGTGGCGTTACCGTAAGGTGTTTGATGGCCATCTCACCCAGCGACTTCGCGGTGAACGGCTGGCGACCCGTCACGACCTCGTAAAGGATGATACCGAGCGCGTAGATGTCCGAGCGATGGTCGACGGTCTTGCCGCTCATTTGTTCGGGCGACATGTATTCGGGCGTACCGACGAGCGCGCCAACACCGGTCCGGCCCATCTGCTGGCTCGCCGAGAGGTCCGTGAACTTCGCGACCCCGAAGTCGAGTAGCTTCACGAAATCCGTCTTGCCGGCTTTCTCGATGAGGAAGATGTTGTCGGGCTTGAGGTCACGGTGGACAATACCCGCCTCGTGAACCGCCGCGAGGGCGCTACAGACCTGGAGCATGATCGGGAGCGTCCGCTGTAGCGGAATAATCCCCTCGGTCTTCTGAACGTCGCCCAGCGAGCGACCCTTCAGGAGCTCCATGATGTAGTACTTTTCGGCGGGCTTACCTTCGGCGTCGACTTCGTTCTCGATGAAGTCCGTGATCTCGACGATGTTGTCGTGGCTGATCTGATTGACGGCGCGCGCCTCGCCGAAGAAACGCTGCACTGCCTTGGTGTGGCGCGCATACTCCGGGCGTAGGAGCTTGAGAGCCACCTTGCGGCCAAGACGCGTGTGCTCGCCGAGGTAGACCTGGCCCATGCCGCCCTCGCCGAGCAACTGCAGCAGCCGGTAGGACCCAAGGACGCGGCCGATGTTCGGGTTCTGCGGACTGTCGCTCGAATCGAGCGTCGACAAGCGAGTGCCATCACCTTCGCAATAGGCGACGCCGTCAGCGAATTGTTTGCCGCATTGCGGACAGGTTCTCATGACTCGATTGCACGCTCTCGCCGCCCCCGCCACGGACGTGACGGTCGAAGGTGGCAGCGAGATCCCCGGCTGACATCATACCCCTTGCGACAAACATCGTCCAAGTCCAGGGCGCGACTGCCATTAATAAAATGGCCGGGCACTTTGCTCCCGTCGCCGAAACGAGGAGCAGTCGTGGCACCGGAGCCATGCGCCGCCCAATCCTTGGTTTGGTCGCCTGGACCGGGTTAGCTTGCCGCGGTGTTCGTTCGCCTCGTCGATGTCTCCAAGCGTTATGGTGGCCGCTGGGCCGTGGCGCGTGTGTCACTCGAGCTCGACCGCTCCGCCGTGGTCCTGCTGACGGGTGACAACGGCGCCGGCAAGACCACGCTGCTCAAAATCATCGCGACCTTGCAGCGCCCCACCTCCGGCGAAGTCGAGCTCTTCGGCGTTCGAGCCTTGGATAACCTCAAATCTGTTCGACGCCGACTGGGTCTCATTACACACCAAGCACACCTCTATTTCGACCTGACGGCGCGCGAAAACCTCCTCCTGGTGGCCCGACTCACCGGCGGCGACCCCCAAGCGGTCGACGGACTCCTCGCACGCGTCGGCCTGGCCGATCGCAGATCGCAACTGGTCCGCACGATGTCCGCAGGACAGAAACGGCGCGTGAGCGTTGCCAAGTTGCTCCTGCAGCGCCCCCAAATCGCTTTGCTCGACGAGCCGTTCACACAGCTCGACCCCGGCGGTGTCGAGCTCATGGAGGAGGTCGTCCGCGAGCTGCGCGGGGCGGGCTCGCTCGTCATCCTGGCCACCCACGACATCGACAGGGGCAAGGCGCTCGCCGATGCGCACCTCACGCTTGCACAGGGCACGGCCGAATCCCTGACGAAGGTGGCCGCGTGACCTTCGTGGGCGAGGTCCTGACCCTGGTTGCGAAAGATCTGCGCCTTGAGTGGCGCAGCCGCGCGCGTATCAACGCGACTCTCTTTTTCGCCCTGCTGACGCTGCTGCTGTTCTCGTTCGCCGCGGGTCCGGCGCAGGCTCTGCAAGCGGCCAACGCACCGGGCTATCTGTGGCTCGCTCTGCTCCTGTCGAGCGTCCTCTTGCTCGGGGAGTCCCTGCGTATCGAGCTGGAGAACGACAGCCTGGAAGCCCTGCGCGCCATGGCGGTCGACGCGCGCGCGCTCTTCGTGTCCAAGGCGCTCACCAACGCGCTATTTTGTTTCCTCCTCGGCGTCGTCCTCGTCCCAGTCGCGGTGGGTCTCTATGGGGCCGAGGTGAAGCTTGGTTTCCCTCGCCTGGTTGGCGTCGTCGCCCTTGGCACCCTCGCCATCGCAGCTCCTGGAACGCTGTACGCGACCATCGCCGTGCAAATTCGCGCCCGCGACGTTTTGCTGCCGCTACTTTTGTTTCCGGTTCTGGTACCTGGACTCCTCGCCTCGGTCCGCGCGAGCAGCCTGATCATGCAAGGCGATCCCATGGACCAGACGGGCAGCTGGCTTCTTTTGCTTGCCGTGTTCGACGCGCTCTACTGGATCTTGTGTACACTCATGTACGGTCGAGTCATCGAGGACTGAATGAAACGCGCCTTGAACATCGGCCTTCCCATCGTAGCCCTCGTGCTGGTCGTCTGGGGCGCCTATCAGGGCCTCGCGGTGGCACCGGCAGAGCGGATGATGGGCGAGGTCTATCGCATCATGTACGTGCACGTGCCGACGGCCATGATGTCGCTACTCGCACCAACGGTCGTGTGTATCGCAAGCCTTGCGTATCTCATGAAGAGCACTCGGGCAGCCGACGCGCTCGCCGAGGCAGGTGCCGAAGTCTCGGTCCTATTCTCGACGTTGTGCCTGGTGACGGGGAGCATCTTCGGGCGCCCGACCTGGGGCGTCTGGTGGACCTGGGACCCGCGACTCACAAGCGTCGCCATCTTGTGGATCGCCTTCATCGGCTATCTCGCACTGCGCCGCTTCGTAGACGATCCAGACAAGCGCGCGACCTGGAGCGCTGTCACGGCCATCATCATTTCGGTCGATGTGCCGATCGTCTACTTCTCGGTGAAGTGGTGGAACAGCCTGCACCAGATGCAGTCGAACCCGAGCACCGTCGACCCACGCATGGCGGGTCCATTGCGCATCAATATCACGGCGTGGTTCCTCGTGTTCCTCGCGCTCTTGTGGACGCGTTACCGTATCGGCCGCGCCGAGCAAGACCGTGAACAGAGCACACCGACGGGCGAGCCCAAGGCCGTGCTGCGGATGAGCTCATGATTGAGGCCCACTGGGAATTCGTTTGGGCGGCCTATGGGTTCGCCTGGCTCGCGGCAGGCGGCTACGCCGTGTCGCTATGGCGGAGAAGCAAATGACCAACGCGGGCAAGAAACGGCTCGTCGCGCTCGTCGCCGTGCTCGTGGCGGGTGGCGCTCTTTCGTTCATCGCGCTCGGCGGCCTCGAGCAGAACCTCGTATACTACTGGAACGCGCAAGAGCTGCTCGACCGCGGCGAGAAGGCATACGGCGCCACCGTCCGCTTGGGCGGCGTCGTCAAAAACGGATCGGTGAAGTGGGACGCCTCGACCCTGAAGCTCGACTTCGCGGTGGGCATCGCACCCGAGGCGGTGGGCCCCTCGGTCGTCGTGCACGCCACCGGGGCGCCGCCGCAAATGTTCCGCGAAGGCATGGGCGTCGTCGTCGAGGGACGTTATGACGGACAGGTGTTCACCGCGGATCGGGTTCTGGTGAAACACTCCAACGAATACCGACCGCCCGCGCCGGGTGAAAAGGCGAGTGAGATCTACAGCACCCTCGTCGAGTAGTAGGGGCGAAGTGCGCGGACAAAACGCGTAAAGGGAGACCGGCGGTTCACGCCGGCCTCCCTTTCGCTCGCTCGAAACTACTGCGACCGACGCGTGTTCACGCCCGAATTGCCCGTCGGGATCAGCGCGCGAATGCCGACCGTAGCGCCGAGACCGAGGCCGTAGCCACGCTCGCCGCGCAGAGTCGAAGCCGAGCCGGCGACGCCGAGTCCGCCGTAGAGGCGACCTTCGACGTTGAAGCCGTCACGCTGAACAGGGGTCTCGTTACGGAAGTAGTAGAGACCGCCGTTCGGACCGATACCGGCACCGACATCGAGGAAGGTATTCCCTTGCTCATCGCGGCACGTGCCGAAACGAACATCGATACCCAAACCAACTTGCACACCTTCACAACGAACGCTGGACATTCCATGCTCCCAAGTTTTTTCTGCAGCCCGTAGCCCATGCCGCGTTGCAGCCCATGCAACACAGCGGGCCTAGTTTCGGCTCTGGTGCGAGGGAGTTGCGCAATGCGCCACGATGTCGGTGTGCCGCGCGAGGCACGCGCGCAACAGCTATCTCTAATCGGCGGCGACGAAGCTCGCCGACCAATCGGAGGCGATAACGACGGCGCCGAAGTCGCTCGCGGCGTCGCCAACCAGCACCACATAGCGGGTCGCTGCGGCGATGGTGGTCGGATAAACGAACGGCGCTCCACTGGTGGCCGTTGCAGTAATGGCGGTGACCGCCGCGGGATCGTTGACCACTGTTCCGCCGCTTGAAGACGCGGCGCCAAACACCAGATCGCTCCCGAGGACCGGCGCGGGTGACAAGGCGACGTCGCGCGCGCCGGATCCGATGGTCGCGTTGATGGCGCGGATGCGGGTCTCAGCGGCGTCCGCTAACGTGTCGCGGTAAGCGAACATGGTGATGCCCCCCGAGGGGTCTTGCGCGATGACCACGAGGTAAGTCGCACCGGCGTCGAGGGCGCCGTTGAGTGTTGCGTCTTCGCCGTCGAGGGTGAGACGCGGTGAGGTCGAAACCTGAGTTGGGAGCGAAACCGCCGCAAAGGGCACCGTACGTTCCGTCCCGCCGTCAACGACGAGCGCTCCGTCCCCGCCAGGCACACCGTTGACGAAAATGACGGTGGGGTTCGGCTGCGTGGTGCTAGTCACCGTCGTGTTGCTGATGCCAACGGCCGGGATGTTCAGCAGGCGCAAGGCACGCGCATCGCCTTTGCCTGGATTCGACGCGCCGATGACCGCAACGATGACGTCCGTCGCCGAAGCGAGCGCCGGGGTGGTAAACGCCTTGACGGTTGTACCCGGTGGCAGGGCTGAAGGCGGTGGCGGGGGCCACGTGACAACGGTGGGCAAGGCTTCGTTGGCAGCGACCGCGAGGACCGCTTCGGCATTGGCTTCGAGCACGCGACTCTCGCCAGCCACCCTGGCCTCGATCGGCGTGCCTTCGAGGATCGCGTTGACGACCCGCATCTGGGTGAGGCCTGGGCCCAAATCGACCCGCGCATCGTCGAAAGCAGTGATGGTGATGGGTTGCTCGTCAGCCGCGGGAGTGCGCGCTCCGGACACGAAGAGGAGTCTTCGCTCCGACTCGCTCAGGGTCAGGTCGAGCTGGGCGAGGATGTCGGGGTCCCCGGCCTGGCGCACGATGAACTGATAGGGGGTTCCCTGGTCGAGACCGACGTAGCCTGTGGCCGTGCCACTCGCGATGTTCGGGAAAGCCGGCAGCCGCGCTGAGGTCGCGATGTAAACGTCGAGGGCGGGTGCGTCGATGACCGCCTGGACGACGCGCACCTGGGCCCGCCTGAAGGTGTTATCCGAGCCGTCGTTGCTGTCGCCACCGCAGGCCGACAGCACCGCAATACAAATACCGAAGATTGCAACCGAGCCACGCATCGCTGCCGCCCTAAACCTCATTTGCGGGGGAAGCGCCAGTCATGCGAAAGCCCTGCCACGAGATGGGCGACGTGACGGAAATCGTCGAACGGGGCGTGACACGGCGTTTATTGCGCAGCCTAGAAGCCGCGATGCTCGTCGTCGTCTTCGTGTGTGTCGCGATCATTGGCATCAAGAGTCGCGTCGGCGTTCATCCCGATGAGCCTCTCCACATCAACAGCGCGCGTTACTTCGAGGAGCATTGGCTACCACCGCGCGCCGACGACGCGTTCGTTCCATACCTCGACCCCGCCTATGGCGTGTCCTACGCGCTGTCGGTGCCGCCAGAAGCGGTCTACTTCATCTATGGCAAGGTGGGCGCCATCGTAACCACCGTCGGCGGCGATTTCTCGGACGGGTGCCGGTACGGTGCCCTCCTTCTCTTCGCCCTGCTCTGCGGCTGGCTGGTCGTGAAACGTCCCGAGCACCCTGCGCACGCCTTCGTCATCTTGGCGACGCCGCAAGTTTGGTACGTCTTCGCATACGTGAACGGCGATGCGTTCGGCATGTTCGCTTCGTTCTGGGTCGTTTGGCAGCTCGGAAACCCCAGCGCCATGGGACGGCGCTACATCGAGTCGGCATGCTCGCGCTGGGGTATCGTCACACTGGGGCTCGCGCTCGCAGCGTTGGCGCTGTGCAAACGCAACTATGTGCCGTTCTTTATGTACGCTTTGGCGTACGGGACTTTGATCTCTTTCCGGGATCGGATCCGCATGCAACGGTGGGCGCTGGCACTCGGCGTCGGCGCCCTCTTGGCAGGCTCGGTCTTGGTGTTCGACGAAGCACGCAATGGCTTCGATAAGGAGGGGCGTGCGCTCGTCTTGCGTGAGGCGCACGCGATGCAGCCGTGGAAGCAGAGCTCGATCGACAACGGTACCGCAATGAATGGTCTCGGGCTCAAGCAGAAGGGCGTGCCGCTCCTCGATGTCGTCGGCAAGCCCTGGAACTGGGCAGAGGGCATCTACAAGACATTCCTCGGAGTCTACGGACCCATGTCGATCTGGTTTCCGCCGTGGGAGTATGTCCTGCGCGGCCTTGCCTTCCTAACGCTCGCGCTCCTCGCATTGTGGGGGGCGCGGAGCAATCCGTTGTCGCTGGCGGCGGCGTTGATACTCGGATTCGGCGTCATCGCAGCGGCGCTGAACTTCGCGTGGACCTATGACTTCCAGCCGCAAGGGCGTTACATCTTCGCAATCATCCCGATCATCGCGCTTGCCTGGACACACGATACCCGTCCGCCAAAGCGGCTTGCGTGGGCGCTGCTCTTGGCGGCGTTTCTGCTGGGATACCGCTCGATGCTGACCCTCGGTATTCCCGAGCTCTTGGGCGCGCACTTCGTTTGAAGGCTGCAAAGGCGCGCGCCGCTCGGCTGACGGCGCAACGCGCGACCTGTCAAAAGCACCGCATGTCTCGACTCGATACGGGCCCCAATGTGACAACGGCGAACCGGTTGCGTGGGGCTGAACGTGACTTGCGCCCCGGGGCGAAGGATACTTGCATCATGAGGAGCTGCGGGAACTCCATATGAAACTCACATCCCTCCTGCCGTGGTTCTGTGCTGCGCTGCTCGCTTGTGCGTGGGCCACCTCGGCGCGCGCCTATCCAGTCGACGACTACGCGCGCACCGGTATCCGCCGACTCAAGTTCCAGCAGGACGCGCTCAACGGTTTGCACCGAGGGCCCAGGCTCGTACCGGGTGCGCGCTGGCCCTCCGCAAACATCAAGCTACGCATGCGCGATCAGGGTCGCGACTTCGAGCTGACGAGCGCAACGCCCAAAGATCCCATTCTGCAACCGGCCCTCGAGAAAGTGCTCAAGCAGTGGGCGTGGCACAAGTACGACGTCGCCATTCTCGACATCACCGATCCCGCGCGCCCACGCTACGCCGCGGTCAACGAGCAGGTGCCTCTCACGCCGGGCAGCGTCGCCAAGGTCCTCGTTGCGTCAGGCATGTTCGAACAACTCAAACAGCGTTTTCCGAACGACATCGCCGCACGCGAGAAACTACTCCGAGAAACCATCGTCACCGCCGACGATTGGGCGATGAAGGACTCGCACGACCTTCCCGTCATCACGGGCGCAAACCTCGACAAGAGTACGAGCCGGCGCGTGGTGATTGGCGACAAGTTCAGCCTGTGGGAGTGGATGGACGGCGCGCTTTCGGCGAGCAACAACTCGGCGGCGGCGATGTTGTGGCGCGAGGCCACGTTGATGCGACTCTTGGGCGCGGACTACCCTCCCCCCAAGGCCAACGCTGACCTGTGGAAGCAGCTCGGCCGCGACGCGCTCACGCAAGCCTCGTTCGAGGTCGTTAGCAAACCGCTGTCCGACGCCGGACTCGACCCCGAGGTGTTCCGCTTGCGCCTCTACTTCACGACGGGCGCGGGCAAATACATCCGCTCGCAAACAAGCAGCGCGACGGCACTTTCACTCGTGCAGTGGCTGCTCCGCGTCGAGCAGGGTCGCATGGTCGATGAGTGGTCGAGCCTCGAGCTCAAGAAGATGATGTACCTCACGCGCCGCCGCGTTCGTTACCTGCACACGCACAAGCTCGACAACTTCGCTGCCTTCTTCAAGAGCGGCAGCCTCTTCAAGTTCAAGCCCGAGACCACCGAGCGCGTGCAGTACGAGGGCGATCTTCAGAACGTCCTCAACTCACTCATCGAGATCGACACCACGCCGCCGCCGCCCGAGGCGCTTGCCGCGGTCACAGGGGCGACCGCCGACCTCGCCGCCAAGACCCCCAGCGTGAACGCGGCGGGCAAACCCTACATTTACCTGGTCGCAGTCATGTCGAACGAGCTCAAGCGCAACGCCGCTGAGGACCATGCCCGGCTTGCGGAAGCGATTCACGCGATCGTGACCTCCACAAAGGACGCCCCGGCCATGCTTCCGACCTCGCCGGACGCAATCAAGGTGCCGGATGTGAAAGAGGGAGCGGACGAGAAAGAAATCGAATAGAGCGCAAGGTAAGGTGCGCCATGCGAGCTCCCATTCGCTTCGACAACTCGTTCGCCCGTCTCCCATCGCGATTCTACGCGCGTGTGCCGCCGACACCGGTTGCTAGGCCGACGTTGCTGCGACTCAACGCAGCGCTGGCTAGCACGCTCGACATCGAGCCCGACTGGCTTGCAAGTGCCGAAGGTGTGTCCGCAATAGCGGGCAACGAGCTTCCGCCGGGCGCCGAACCCGTTGCCATGGCCTACTCCGGGCACCAATTCGGAAACTGGGCGGGACAACTGGGCGACGGACGCGCCATTCTGTTGGGCGAGACCATCGGACGCGACGGCAATCGGTACGATATCCATCTCAAAGGATCCGGACGCACACCGTTCTCGCGCGGCGGCGACGGACGCGCTGCACTCGGGCCGGTCCTAAGGGAGCTGGTGGTAAGCGAGGCGATGTTCGCTCTCGGCGTGCCGACCACCCGCGTACTGTCCGCTGTGGCGACTGGCGAACAGGTCGCACGTCAGGAGGGGCCGCTACCCGGCGCTGTCCTCGCACGTGTCGCGCTCGGCCACCTGCGCGTTGGTACCTTCGAGCATTTCGCGGCGCGGGGTGACATCGACGGGCTACGCCTCCTTGCTGACTATGCAATCGCGCGTTTGTACCCAGAGATCGCCGAACGATCCGATCGTTATGTCGCGCTCCTCGAAGTCGTGCTTCAGCGGACGGCGGCCCTCGTCGCCAAGTGGCAAAGCGTCGGCTTCATCCATGGCGTCATGAACACCGACAACATGTCCATTTCTGCGGAGACCATCGACTACGGTCCGTGTGCTTTCATGGACGTCTACCATCCCAACACCGTCTTCAGCTCGATCGACCGTGCAGGGCGTTACGCGTATGCGAATCAACCGCGTATCGCGCAATGGAATATGGCGCGGCTAGCTCAAAGCCTGCTTCCTATCGCGGACACCGATGAGGCGGTCGCGATCGATCGGCTGCAGCGCGCGATCGACGAGTTTCCTGGTGCCTTCGAAGCTCGCTACGACGAGGCGATGCGCGCAAAGCTCGGCTTGGCTGGCTCTGAAGACGGAGATCAAGACCTGGTGACCGACCTGCTCGAGCGCATGACGGCGGCCAAGCTCGACTTCACGAATACCTTTCGGGCGCTGGCGGAAGGCGACGTTCCCGAGGCGCTAGGTGACTGGCGCGACGCATGGCGTGCGCGGCGTGCGCGTTCTGGACACGACGACGCCTCGATGCGCGCCGTCAACCCGGTCTACATCTGCCGAAATCATCGCGTCGAGGCGGCGCTGGCAGCGGCCCTGACTGGGGACCTCGGTACCTTCGATGAGCTCCTCGCGGTGGTGCGCGCGCCGTACGAGCGGCGGCCCGAGCTTGCGACGTACGCTCAGCCACCAACACCCGACGAGGTCGTGCGCGCGACGTTTTGCGGGACGTGAGCGAGCGGTTTACGCCGAGGCTACCGTCACGGTTGCTGGTCGTGACATGGAGCTTAGCCATCGGATGCCCTGCGGGAGCACTAGCCGAGTTCCGAGCCACCACGCCAAGACAACGACGGCCGGCGGCTAGGCGAAACGCACACGCCACCCGGGATTGATGCCGCCGCCTTTGTCATACTCCACCGCCACGACAGTGCGCCCCCGAAAAACGTCCCCGACGCGCGGGACGTACTGGGTGCGAACGCCCCAATCAGCGTAGGCCGTGCTCCAGGCGCTAGCGCTGCGCGCCTCTACCTCGGCCGCTACTTGCGCGCTACGGAACGCGTTGCTCGCCTGCGCTGCAGACGCGGCGATCTGGGAGATCTCCGGCCGCGGGACCGCGCCAACTTCGTAGTACAGATGGCTGAGTCGTGCCGCCTCTCTCGCGGCGGCGACCGCGTCGTCGCGGGTCTGGTACTGGGTTGCGTTCGTGATCAGGTTCTCCGTTGCCGCGTCGATGAGCCCGAGCTGATGCGCGGCGACACGATTCACGACGCTTGCAACCTCCGCTGAGCTCCAGGCCGCGCCGGTGTCGTTCAGCTTCCGCCATAAGTCGTCGAGATCGAGCGAGCTTGCTTCACGACGTTGCAACGTACTTCGAACGAAGAGCTCGCTATATGCCTGAGCGAGACGCCGTCGCACCGGATCGTGTTTCGCGAGCCCACGGTCGAACGCGATAACTGACAGGGCTTCGTGAATGCCGTCATCACCGCGGGCGATAGCGTCGTCATAGGGCGCAATGTTGATGGCACGTAGACACTCTGCTGCGGCATCGCGGGCACGCTGTCGTAACGCCTCGAGCTCCGGGCCGAACGTCGCAGTGGCATACGGCTTTGCGAGGTCAGAACACACCTCTTGCCAGGAGAGCACGTCCCGAAGCGCGCTGCTGCGCGCATCGACCGCTCGAGCGCAAACGCCTTCGAGAACTTCCCGGAAAAACGGCGCGAGAACTGGGTGATCGTCAGCAACCAGAATTGGCCCGTGGTAGGCGAGTCCGGCCGCGCCCACGACCTTGCGAGCCTCGGTGAGGCACGCGATAGGCGGCTTACCAGGGACCAGGCTCGCTCGCGCCGCCGCCATGACGCTGCGTTCATAGTTACCCGGTTCGCCCGGCGCGCGCGGCTCGGGAACGGCAATAAGGCGAGGATCCGCGGCCTTCGCGAGGACATCGTTGCCGTGTGCGATGACGGACGCAGCAAGCTGCTGGGCTTGTGGGTCGGAGAGCCCCGCATCGATCGCGGCCTGCGTAGCTGAAAGCGCGGTGGGCACGAAGGAGACGTAGTGATGCCCGTCACGTTCGACCTGCTGACGAGCAAGGTCTGTGTACGCTTCAGCGTACGGGCGCACCGTCGAGAACATCTGGTCGAGGTAGCGAAGCGCCGCAACGACATGAACCTCGAGCTCGCTCGCGGGGACGCGCGACCGAAGCGCCGTGGCACGCTCGAGCACGAGCAACGGCTCACGTTTTAGGCCTGCGGCTCTTGCGAGGTCGCTGGTGAGGGCGGTCAGCGATTGTCGCGACATTTCCTCGCACGAGGTGAGTGTCGGGCGCGACATGCGCACGGTGACCAGCGCCGCCGGACCCCGACCGCCACCCAAGCGTGAAGCACAAGCAGCGAGCATCCGGCTAATGGGGTTCGGTCTCGCTGGCTCGGCGACGCGTGACGCGGGCATTGCGAGCGGGGTTACGCGACTCGGCCCCGAAGGCTCGCTCTGGGTGGTCCTGTCCGGAATGCGCATGTACGTTGCCTCAGTCGTCGTTCTAGGTGTCTGGTTATCGCGAGACCGAACGATGGTGATGCGCTCGCGCGTCTGACTGCATGACATGACGCGGTAGCCGGACGCGTGCTCCCGATCGACGCGCAGATCGCAGCTGACGCTGCGAACAGTCCTCTGCCGCGGCGTGACCCGTTCGATCGCCTGATCGTCGCAACAGCGTGAACCGGTCGCCGAGGTTCTGGTCTCGACGACCTGAACGGTCATTCGCAGGCGGTGATCGATTCGATCCACGCCGCGAGCACCTCGAGTGCCTGGGCGTGCGGAATGTCCGTCGCTAGCGGCGGCATGCGGTACGCGGCGTTGGTCGAAGCCGGACGCATGTACACCTGTGATCGTGTGGCGTCGCCGGGGAGTAGCAGGCGGGACGTTGGCTCTCCCATATCGCTGATGCTCGGTTGTTGGCCGCAGATGTTCATCTCCGCGAACGCCGTGCTGAAGCGCATGTCGGATGCGGTGAATGTCGGTCCGTTGGGGCGGTGACAGATCGAGCAGTTGGCGTGCAGGTAGGAGCGTGCGCGCTCCGCGACAGTGCGTGACTCGTCCGCGATAGAGGCCAAGCTCGCCCAAGGCGCCGGATCGTTCGTCGTATCGACGAGGCCGATGTGCTCGAGCGTCGCCATCTGGTTCGCTGTCCTGCCGGTAGAGGGATACTCGATTGCGTGATTGAGCTGCGCGGCCTCCGGTCCTAGCGTCACCTTGTCCACGACGTTGTGGCAGCGGAAGCACTGCGAGCGGCCCGGGTAGTGCCAAAGCTGGTCGTTGGGAGCGGTGCCCCAGTCTTTCTCGTCGCCAATCTCCGCAACCAGAGCCGCGTCGGTGCCCGCGTCGTTCCACTCGTAGGTATAACCCGCCCAGCGGTCGTCATTAGTCTGGCGAACCAGGAAGCGCGTCTCAATCTTCCGACCGAAGAGGCTGAACTCCTTGATGAGCACGCTGCCGGGCGGGAACTCGAAGTCACCGCTGGCGTCGAGCGTGACGGTCTGATTGTCGGGCACCGTGAGCCAGCGTCGCTTCGTCGCGCCGTCCGACCAGAGCTCGGCAGCCGGTTCGAATGGGATGAGGTCGACGACGGGACCGCCAACCGACGGCGTGCCCGCGTTGTCGACGACCTCGAAGCAGTTGGTGTCCGATAGCAGAGCCGGTGGTCCGCCGGTGCCGCCGGTCGCCGCTGTAGCGCGGAGCATTCCAATCCAGCCGTTGCCGGTGCCTGGGGCGCCGTACAGCATGACGGCGTAGATCTCACCATCCTGGTCGCGTCCGAACGAGGCGACAGGCACACCCGTCTGCACCGTTTGATAGTCAGCCGTGCAGCGCGCGTCGCTCGCGAGCGGCGGCGAGTCGTCGTCGATGTCGGGGTCGATGCCGTTCTCCCACGGGATCTCGAGCGCTTTGCACACGAGGCCGGGCCCGCAGTCGGCGGACGTCGTGCACGCAACACCCGTGTTCTCGGATATGCCATCGACATTGCGGACGGCCCAGATGCGAGCCTCGGAGTAGTCGCCGAAGAAATAGCTACCGGTGAAGGCAGGAACGCCGGTGCCGCGGTACACCAAGCCGCCGCTGATGGCGCGTCCGTAGATGTCGGCCGGCAGGCGCGCGTCCTCCGGTGTTTCGCTGCGGTTGTAGGTCGCCGAATGGCAAACTTGGAGCATCGGCTGCTTCACGAGCGGCAGGTAGGCGGTGCATGCCGGGTTCAGGATGCCGTCATCCACGAACGGATATTCGTTGTTTGTCCAACCGCTATCAGAGGCGCAGCCGTAGCCCTCAAAGTAGCCCCAGCCGTAGTTGCCACCGGCGACGACGTTGCGGTTCACTTCTTCCCAAACGCCGTTGCCCACATCGCCGAGCCAGATGCTGTTGTCGGCGGGATCGAAGCTCCATTGCCACGGGTTGCGAAAGCCGCGCGCGTAGATGAGCGGCTGAACGACGCCTGCTTCGATGTTGTATGTCGGGTTCGGGTCGACGCCGGTGCCGTAATACGGATTGTCCGGCGGTGCGTCGACCGCAGTGTATTGCCAACCCTCGTTGAACGCGAGCAACGACGGATCGATCGCCTTGTTGAGGTCCGAGACGTCGATGCGCAGGAGCTTGCCACGGAGGGTCGACAGGTGTTGCGCCTGCTTACCACCGCAATGGCCTTGTGGTCCGCCGTCGCCGACTGCCCAGTAGAGGTAGCCATCGGTGCCGAAGTGCGCGGCGTTGCCCGCGTGTAGGCCGCTCTCGTTGACCGTGTGGCTGCAGGGGCGTGTGTAGCCCGGGTCGGCGTCCGCGGGGTCGTCCGTCTCGTTGTAGTTGATGGCTATGAGCACCTGTTCGCTATCGCGGTCGAAGGTCATGCCCCCATCCTCGGTGCGGAAACGCGACAGGCGGATCTGGATGTGAGGATTGCCGCCGTCCGAGGCGAACTCGTGGCAGTAGGCCACGTAAGCCGCGTCAACGGCCTCGAAGTCGTTCGGGAAGACCAGCGCCGCCGTCGAGCAGTCCCAGCCCTCGTACTGCACGTCCGAGAGGTCGAGGGCGAGGGCCTTATCGGCGGCGGTGGCCGTTGGGTCGTTAGGGAACGAGTAGATGCGGCCGCCGCGCTCGTTGACGTAGATGCGTGAGTTGTCGCCGGGGCGCTGCGACATGGACACTGCTGCGTCGAAGCGGATGCCCGGAAAGCGGTCGACGAACTCGATGTTGTCGGTCACCGGCGGCGCTGTAAAGGCCTTACATGTCTGCTGCGACGGACGCTCGTCGAGGCCGAAGACCGGGGGCGGGTCGTCATCGACAGGTGTGCTGTCGCTTTCCTCAACACCCGCGTCGTCACCATCGCCCGCTTGGACGTCGTCGCTTGGCGCCAGGTCGCTGTCCCCATAGGAGTCCCCGACGAGGTCGTCGCCTTCGTCATGGCAGGCCGCGAAGAGCGCCCCGATTAACCCGATTGGCAAAAAGAAACGAGAACGCTCGGTGAGCAACAAACTCGACTCCCCCATAATTACGACGCTCGTCGCGTAAGTTGCATCGCCGGCGACCTCCAGGGAAGGTCACTCGGGTGTCAGCAAGTCCTTGCCGGCTTCGGGGAGGTGGAATCAGACGAAGCTCGAATCGCAGGCGGCGTCGTGATGGCGTCCGGTCGCGTCGGGCGCAGCTCGGCTTCGCGCTCAATGGCGCTATTCACAAGCGATGAGCTCCGTAGAAGACGCCGCTCGGCACGCGTCATGGCGACCCGTTCAAGAGACGATGTTTCGATGGCGACACGCCAAAACGCGCGACGAACGAAGCTCGGAACCCGCCTTCCGATCGAAAGCCAACGTTCGCGGCGGTCACCTTGACCGACGCGCCCGCCTCGAGCAGTCGCTTCGCGTGGTCGAGTCGAATGGTCTCGACGAAGGTTGCCGGGGTCACGCCCGCTGCTTTCCTGAAGCGACGGTAGAAAGTCCGCTCGGATGGGCTCGGATATTCCCGTCGACTCGATGAGCAAATGGTCGAACCGTCGTTGCTCGGCAAGTCTGCGCACTTCGACATCCTCCCTTCAGTACGCGATAGCGTCACCGTCCTTGCCCAGCGCGCGGAGTGCTGCGTGAAGGTGGAAGGGCAAGGCTTCGCCGTCCTTGGCAAGAAAGGCGAAAGGTGTAGCCCGAGTGTGGAGGTGAATCAGGCGTGGAGCTCGAACTGAGGCGAGTCCTGGGCGCGTGCTTGGGGAAGCGGCTGAGAGGGGAGGCGGAGGTGCAGAAGCGAGTTCCGCCGATCCCAACGTGGCGAGCTCATTGCGTGAAGAGGAGCAGCACGCTGTTCGTGGTTCCCGCGGGGAGCGCCCCGATTTCGCCGCCGCCGCCGCCGATGTTGCCGTTGGTCGCGTTGAGCACGTTCAAGCTGTAGTCCTGGCCTGTACGGCCGTAGAAATACGCGCCAGTCCAGTCGATCGATGCGGCGGTCACCCCGAGGGTACCGCCGCTGCCCGCGCTGACCGCCACCCCTGAACTGCTGCCGTAGGCGTGTGCTTGCCACGCGGTCCCGACCCTCAGGTATAGCGTGCGCAGCGTAGGGTGCATGATGAGACTCGACGCGCCAGCGAAAACATCGCTGCCGCTCGCGGAGGACACGAACCCAGCAGCGACGGGGTAGCGCGTGATGCCCGCCGACGTCGTCAAAAACAGGGTCACGTCGTCAATGGACAGCCCCACATCGATGGGCGCCGCCGCAAGCGTGAACGCCGGTGCGAAGGCAGTCGCGTCGCCAGCGGTGGATAGCGGCATGGTCCGCACCTGCCCGACGCTGGCGAGATTTACCGCCAGCAAGAACGAGCCGTCGCTAGAGATGAGCAACTTGCGTGTGCCGCTGGCACCGAAGGGATCCGCAACGTTTTGAACCGTTGGTGCCAAGGGCAATCCGGGCTGTCCGCTGTCGGGGCCGTCGATGAACGTACCCGTCAGCGGGAACTTGTAGACGAGCCCATCCTCTGCCCACGCGTAGAAAATCGGCAGCGTCGGATGAAACACGATGTCCGTCGGCGTGAACGTCGGCCCGACGTCGAGCACGAAAACGGCGCTGCCACGATCGCGAAACGCGATGGTCGCGGCCGAGCTGCTGTTGCTCGTTGGCGCCGTGACGTCCACACGCGCGACACTGACCCCGTCGTTTCCCGTGCCGCTGTGGATCGCGTAGACGTAACGCGTGTTGGGCCGTTGCTTGAAGAACGTGATCGGATTGCCGGGCGCCGTGCCGCTCGTCGCCCAAACGCTGGGCAACACGGACAAAGGCTGCGGCCGCGAGTGGCCGAAGAAGAAGCGGTCGTTCGTGACGTCGTAGTTGATTGGCATCAGCCGGTGATGTGTGGCTTGAAAAACATAGGTGTCGACCGTGGTTCCCGCCGACGAGCGTGCGTTGAAAGTGAGGTTGTTCACGCCCGGAAGCAGCCCGATGAACGTATTGGTCGCGGGCAGGACGCTGCCGCTTGCTACCCGTGTCAGGATCGGTACGAGACCGGCGCTGGTCGTCGGACCCACCGCGTAGGTCTTCGTCCCGGGAGTGTACGCAGGCGACAGAGACAGTGTCGAGTTGTCCGAATCGTCGCGCGCCAAAAACGTCAGCAATATGTTGCGGACGATCGTGTACTGCCGCGTGCTCACCACACCTGTGACGTTGTCGGTCGCCGAGATCGCAAAAATCGCCCCGTCGTTAGGCGCGACGGCATCACCGAGCGTGTACGGACTCGTCTGGTAGGTCGCGCTGAAGGTGGGGCAATTCGAGCTGCACAACGAGCTGACCGACACGGTCGTGGTGTCTTGAGAGACGTACGCGCGCGCATCCGTCGCATCGCCGGAGTCTTCCACCGCCACCACCCCCGTCACGGAGAACCCGGCACCCAACGTCTGCGGATAACGATGCACGGTGAGCGTGTACGTCTGCGTGTTGCCCGCTTCGGCGGTGACGGTGATCTCGACGACCGTATCCTCCCCGGACAACACCTGCATGCCGCCACCCGTGACCGTCGCAGTGGCCGCTTGCGCGCTGGCCGCGACGACCACGGCGTCGAGGTTGCTGTCGACGGCGATCGTATTCGCGAACACGTCAGGCAAAAACGTCGGCGGCGTCACACCGTCCACCGTCAGTGTGGCCAGCAATGCGTTCGTGTCGCCCCGCAGCGTCGTGAACGCCGCCACTCGTGCCCATGTGCCGGCCGTGACACGCACGAAGTACTCCGTGCCCGCGGCGAGGCCGGTGAGGAAGATGACATTCATGTCCGTCTGCAGCCTCTCAGAATCGCTGAAAGACGCGTCAGTGGCGACTTCGACCGTTCGCGGCGTCGTCACGTTCGTGGTCCATGAAACCGTCGCCGAATTGGCGGTGATGCCAGTGACCACCAAGGCAGAGAGAGACACGTCATTGACCGTGGGCGACGGTGAAGCGCACGCGGTCCAGACCAAAAAAAAGGGAATGAGCTGACGCATGGGTTCACGCTCTACCGCTCCGGAGGCCCGTTGGAATAGAGGCTGCGCACACAGCGCGCGAGGCGCTATCTGTGCGTTCAGGAGCACCTCGACACGTTCCTCGCGCGCCTGGCCCCGGCGTCGCTGCCAAGGTTCGTCACACGCGAGCTCGAGGGGTTCCTAGCGTGCGGTGTTCTCGCACATGGCTTCGCGCGGGTGCGCTGCAGCGGATGCGGCTTCGATAGACTGGTCGCTTTCGCGTGCAAGGGGCGTGGGATCTGTCCGTGCGTAGGCGGCACAAAGGCCCCGTCCCACGCCAGACGCTGTAGTTTACGGAACCGGCGCTATCAGCCAAGCGGCACCGAGGCACCTCTGACCGGCGCGCGACAGGGACCCCCGCCACACCTGGCTTCTCACGCTCATACGAAGACTCGTGGCACCATGACGACCGCGCGAAGAGACACGTTTCACTCCTATGTCGTCATTGCCGGGCTCGCGGCAACGCTCTGCTCGTCGGTACCTGGACCAGCCGTAGTAGATCGTCGACCGAATGAAACGCTCGGTCTGGGTCGTCGGCACACGCAATAGCGGACGAGCCACCGTCGCCCGGAACATTCCGCTTTTGCATAAGGGCGAAACGTACTCCCATGCGACGCGCCTCGGCGATCGCTTTGGTCACTGTGCCGCCACCACCAGCAAAGATGGTGTAGCCGCCAGCTTCGTCCGCGATCCCCATGGCTGCAGCGGCGGGCGCCACCCAGTCCTTGTAGGCACCAGCGAGCACCAGGTCTTTGACCATCGCGATCTGACCGGGCACGGTTCCTTCGTTGATGAAGCCGACGACAGGGACGCCGAGCTCGGAGGCAAGCTTGTGGACGATCAACTCGAAACCACCCTCCATGTCAGTTCCGCCGGTGAAGAAAATGACCTTGCTCAGGTCGATGCTCGCCAGTCACGCAACGTGCGCTCGATGTCGTCCGCTGGCTGAGCGAGTTGCCCAACACCCGATGCGCCGCAGAATACGACGGGGATGCGCTCGCCCACGAGGTTGTCGGTGACATCGGTGACCGCATGAAGCACATGCTTCGCCCGTCCAGCGTCGTCCACGCGGGAGGCCAGCGTCTCAAGCAGCATCTCGAGGTGAGCCACCGCTTCTTCGACAACCTCCGTCGTGGCCGGCTTTGGGTCGAGCTCGCGAAGTTGCGGGAGCGTCACCGTCTTCTCGCCGACGCGACGGCCGTCGTAGACCTTCTGGAGCAAGTAACACGTGACGCCGTCCTTACGATGTCGACCGATGACCGTAAAGCCATCCTCGGCGCTCGCCCCAGCCAGTTGCGCGCCCGCCCCCTGTCGCGCCGGCGGCCTGAGTTACAGCCGTGCAGCCTCTTCCCACCGCGCGAGCGGAGTTATCGTCCGCTATCGCAGGTACAGTGGCTGTTTCCGGCGGGATGCCGGCAGACGCCCTGCCTTCAACCTTGACGTCCACCCGGCGTTTGACACCTGGACCGAACCGGCGAATCAGTGGCTTCGTATCGGCCGGGCGCTCATTTCTGTCTGATGGCGTAGGGGCCCGTGGTGACAGGCCCGACGACTTGACGCTCGGCTGGCGCGGGTAGTGCGAGCAGTTGGGGTGACGCGGCTATGGCACGACGCTGCAGACCTACGAGCGCGAGGAGGCGATCATACCAGCGGGTCGGCACCGGCTGCGGCGTGGTGACGAGAGGCTGCGATGGAGGAGTGGTGACCGACGTCGTGGCGACCTCCACCTGCGAGGAGGTGGTCTGTGGCAGCATCGCTCGCGGTGCGCTGCCACTGCGGTCTTCGGCGCACACGACCACGACGTCTTGGAGATGATAGCCGATGCCGGTGGTCGCGATGGCGGCGGCTTTCAGATCGGGTCTCTGCCGCAAACGCTCGGCGAGATTTGCGCCGAGGAACGCGAGGAACACGGTGTGGTCGACCGAGGTATGGGCGTCTGTCGCGCGCCAGAGGTCAGCCAAGCGGGCCACGACGACAGGCAACCCTCCAGGGACGAAGTCGCGTTTGCCGCGTTTGACCTTCGTGTTGTCGACGACCGTGAGGTGCTCGCTTGGGAGCTCGTAATCAGCGTGACCGAACGGCGTTCCCCCTCCAGCGTACATGCCGCGCAGCTGAACCGCGATGTGCTCCATTGCCGTCGTACAGAAGTCGCTGGCTATCTGACGAACCGCGCGCATCTGTTCGGCGTTCACCGGACCGCGAATGCCGACGTCCCCCACGAGGCGCAGACCATCATCGGCTGCGAGCGCTTGTTTCGTGGCCTCCTCGACGTAGACTCGGTCGCGAATGACCGCGCATGTTCTGCCGTAGCGCGTCTCACCCGCTTTCGCGAGCTCGAAGCCATGGGTGCGCAAGCGCTCGCCGAATAGCTCGATGGCGCGCTTGAAGAGCACGCTGCCAGTCGCATCGGGAACAGAATATAGATCGTGGGGCGCTGGCAGCTCGACGAGCGTCGCGAAACGAAACTTCTCGTCCACGAGCTCGACGCTTGGAAGGTAGGGATTCTGCCCGGACTCTTTCATCGCCGAAAAGTGCGCCGTGACCGCGGCATCGAGACGATCGACATACGTGTCGACCGCAGCACGAGCGGCCGCCAACGCCTCGACGTCCGTCCGCGCAAGTCCGTAGGCCTCGAAGAGATTGCCGTCCTGAAACGCGGCAACCGCCGGCAAACTACGAATTGCGGCGGCGCTATCCATGCTTCACCCACGTCAAGGTCGCGCCTGAGCGCGCGGCAATTGCAGCAATGGCGTGATGCACGGGCAGGCCTTTCACCGATTCAGGTGGCTTCCTTATCGGTAGCGCGTGAAGCAGCAGCGCCTGACTCGAAGTGCCACTGCGTCAGGTTAGTCACCGACGGGACGCTCACCAGTCTTAGGGAAGAACGTCGCGCTCGAGGTCGGCGCTAGGGATGCGGCCGGTGAGAGGTGCCTCGGTGCCGCTTGGCTGATAACGGCGGTTCCGTAAACTCCACCGTCTGGCGCTGGAGAGGGGCTTTGTGTTTCCTACGCACACGTAGACGTCGATGCGCTAGAGCGGATTGTCGTCGACCTCGGTGACGCCAACGCAGGAGAGATTGCCGTAGCGTACAACCGTGGTCGCCGCGGAAAGGCTCGGCGACACGTCTCGAGCATCAAGCGCGCTCTATACCGCGCTGGGTACGTCGTGAAAAAAAGCGGCTCCGTGCGCTGGAGCAACTCCGGCCGGACGTCGTCATCAAGCGCCAAGCCCTTCTGGAGAGTGATCCGGCGCGTGCCCGCCTCCAAGCTCGTCTTCCTCGACGAGTCGGGGCTGAACGCTTCGATGACCCGGAGCCACGCCTGGGTGAAAAGAGGAACAGAGTACGTCGAGCGCACGCCCATGAACTGGGGCACGAACTTGACCCTCCTCGGCGCGATGCGTCTCACGGGGTGGGTTGTGTTGAGCACCATGTTCGCTACCACCAATAAGGAACGCTTTGTCGCCTGGCTCGGTGCGCAATTGCTACCGCGCCTCAATCGCGGCGACGTGCTCGTGCTCGACAATCTCGCAGCTCACCACGACAAGCGCGTCGCTCCCCTATGTCGCCGCTTCGGCGTGCGGGTGATCTACCTGCCCCCCTACTCACACGACTTCAATCCGATCGAGTCCGGCTGGGCGCTTCAGAAGCAGTACGTCCGACGCCATGCCCCCAGAGATCGACTCGCTCTTCGCCGCGTCACACGACGAGCGCGTCATCGCGTAAAACCGCGTCACTGTCGGCAGTGGTTTGCCCACGCAGGATACCGGGTTCAACGCTACTTCGGATTCGGATCGAGAACGATCAGCTTGCCTTCTGGGTATTTGCCTAGCCAGCCGCAGGGCCAGCCGCCTTGTTCGTAGACCTCAAGGATTCTTGCGAAGAGCGCGCTAGGTCGGCCGAAAAACTCGTTTAACAGCGCTCCATGAAAATCAACAAAAATTTCATCACGTATTGAATTAGTTTGCTGTTCTAGTAGCATCGGAAGCGACAGATTTTTCCAAACATGATCCGATAAAAACTTACTAACGTTATTTTGAATCTTCGGTTTATCGTGCTTAAGGTTGGCTAATTCTTCTTCTCGTAAGCCGGGCCAAAAAGAGAAGTCACCTGAAAATCCAGCATCAATTGCTGTACGGGTCAGATCATCTAGCTCACTGACATCTTGCATCCAGGAATAGCGATCCGCGAGACGCACGTCACGCGTCGTCACAACATCTCCGCTTAAACCCGCAAAGGGAGTTCCAAATAGTTGGTTACGGTTGAGTAGCTCTATTACTCGATTTTGCGATTTGAGTATTTCTTCCAAAGTAATCATATTCATTGCGCTCTGACGCGGTTGCGAAGTTAACCAAGCCAATTCGTGCGAACGGTAGCTGTACCGGGGTCCTTGAATGCCTTACCGCGGACCACGCCGCTTGAGCCCTGGCTCCGCATGAGCCGTTCCACTGTACAGCGCGCAACCCTGGTACCTTCGCGATGAAGCTGACGCCACACCTTGTCAGCGCCGTAGACGCCGTCCTCGCTCTCGTCCCAGACACGTTTGATCTCATCGCGCAGCACAGCATCGCGCTTCTTGCGCGTGCAGCGCAGCTCGGGGTCGCGCCGCCATGCGCGGTGCGCGTAATAGGTCGCCGGGGCGATCGGCAGCACACTGCAGATCGGCTCGACCCCATAGGCGTCGCGGTGTTGGTCGATGAAGTCCACCATCACCTCGGTCGGCGGTCGAGCTCCGCCTGTGCGAAAAACGCCGACGCCTTGCGCAAGATCTCATTGGCGCGCTTGAGCTCGAAGTTCTCGCGCTCAAGCTGCTTTAGTCGATCCCGCTCGGATGTCGTTAGGCCCGGAGCGCGACCGCTATCGCGCTCGGCCTGCCGAACCCACTTGCGCAAAGTCTCTGCCGTGCAGCCCAGCTTGCTCGCCACCGACACCGTTGCTGCCCATCGCGAACCCTGTTCGCGCTCGCTGTCTAAGACGAGGCGAACGGCCCGCTCACGCACCTCTGGTGGAAATTTGCTCTGATGTCCCATGGCTTCCAGTCTCCCAACTTTGGGAGGCTCTGGGAAACCCGGGGCGATTCAGTTGTGCCGAGGCTGGCGTGTATTACGGCAAGCTCGCCGAAGTTGCCGGCAACAAGAAGGTTCGCGAGATGAAGAAGTCCGCCAAGGCGGACGACGCGAACACCCGCTTCGGTGTCCCCGTCGATCCGAAGAACGACGAAGCCATCCTGGGGCGTAGCTCACGCCCGACGTAGGTCGCGCCCGTGGGTCGTGGCTCGCCTACTTTTGTCGTCGGCGGTGGTGGCGGGCAATCCCGCGGGCCTTCCGCCTAGGCGCGCGCCTCGACGTCAACCACGACGACCGGGCGGCTTTCCCATTTGCGCCTTGCCTCTGCCCAAGCGGCGTCGCCCACGCGTTCGGTCTGGACCGCATCGCAAAAGAAGGCGCCCAAAATGCCGCCGAGGACCGCGGCCCCCACACCCCAGCCGCCGTGCGCATAGTGCGCCGCCGCCAGCCCCAGTGTTGCGCTTGGTAGCGCGGTGCACAAGGTTACATTGAGGCAGCTCGCGAGGTTTGGGTATCTGTGCCCAAGTCGCGCGAACGTCTCGGTCAAGCTCAGTCTGCCGGCGAACTGCGGGATCGTCAGCAACAGCCCCCCCATGGCACCGAGAGCCCACCCAAACTGTTGCGAGCCTTCGTGCGCATTGTGGGCGCCCACGGCATAGCCTACGCCGGCCAGCACCACTGCTGGTGTGGTGGCTGCGAGAAATGTGGGGGTGCCGGCGACGAGCTCCCTGGCCGCGCGGAGATGGGGACTCGCTTTGACTCGCTCCCAGGTCTCCGCGACCGCTGATCGTTTGGCCTGCGTCGCGAGCGGCACGAGTAGCGCGGTTGGCGTCGTGGCGGGGGCGACAGTCTCGCCGATGTCGCGATTGCTAGCAGCTAACGGGGTCGTCACGGACGTTTCCATGCGGAGCTTATCGGCTCCATCAGGTTCCGTATGCGCGCCGGCTAGCGACATTGCTTCACTACTGCGGCTGCGGGGCCACCTGGGCGCTCGCCCCCCGCCCGGCCGAGGCGCTTCAAGACGGAGTAGTAGCCGACGCAGACCACGATGGTGCCGACCCAAGCGATGATCTCGTCCTTGGTGGCTTGGACCACGATGGCCGCCATCCCGAGCATGCCCATCATCGCGACCGCCGGGGTGATCCGTAGGTTCAAGGGCTCGCCGACGCTCTTCACGTCGCGCTTGCGCAAGATGAGGCAGGCGATGCAGCCCATGAAATAGACGATCGCCGCCGCCAGGGTCGGCAGCACGACCAGCTTGGTGAACGTGCCACTGAGCGCGAGCGACATGGTGATGACCGAGTTCACGATGATCGCGACGTGCGGCACGCGCGTCTTGGGATGCACCCTGCCCATGGCCTTCGGGAGCAAGCCGTCACGCGCGAAGGCGAACAGGACGCGCGGCGAGCCCAGTGCGTTGCCCGTCAGCCACCCGAGCATCGACACGAGCATGCCGGCGAGCACCAGGTTGCGCAGGGCGGGGCTCACGGTGGCGAGGCCATCGGCGATGGGGGCGGGCGAGCCACCGAGGGCGCCACCGAGCAGACCCTGGGCGACCACCTGAATGGCGACGTAGGCGACCGCCACGATACCCATGGCCCACATCAAGGCGCGCGGCACGGTGCGCGCTGGGTCGCGAACCTCTCCGCTCGCGCCGAGCGCCGTCTCCATGCCGGTGAACGCGAACAAGCCGAGGACGCTCGCGCGACCGAAGGCGCCGACGTCGAAGGTCTCGGGCATCGCGAAGTTCTCGCCGTGCACGGCGAAGGCAGCGACCGCGAGAAACACGATGAGCGGCATCAGCTTTACCAGTGTCGCCCACGAGATGATACGCGCTGCGGTGGCGACGCTCGCGAGGTTCACGGCCGTGAACACCAGGGCGACCAGAACGACGAGAATATTCCGCCCAAGCGGACCAGAAAGCGCGGGCACCAGCACACCCATGGTCTCGGCGAAGGCCACCGAGATACCGCCAGCCGCGAGCGCGCCCGCTCCAATCACGCAGTTGATGATGGTGGTGAGGAAGGCGAACAGACCGACTGAGCGGACGAGGCCGGCCGGTGAGAGGTGCCTCGGTGCCGCTTGGCTGATAACGGCGGTTCCGTAAACTCCACCGTCTGGCACTGGAGAGGGGCTTTGTGTTTCCTAGGCACTCCCCCGCGTGAGGTCCGACAAAACGAGGCCCAACCTACTTATTGCATCAGTGATGCAATTCGCAAGGCTTCGGAGGGTTGTTCATCACGGTAGCGCCTGCTGCCACTCGAGGCTGTAGGGACGTCCGCGGCGCAAGTTCGTGGTGACCGCGCGGTGAACCTGGTCGTCGGGGTCAAGCTCGACCGTGCTAGTCGCGACGGGCGGGCTCAGCCTCTCGAACATCGCTCCCTCGAACCATGCCGCGGGGTTCGCCCGGACAAGGAGCGCTCCGCTTTCCGAGAGCTCCACCGTTGCGCTCGCGAAGTCGAGACGCCGTGACTCGATGTCGGCCGGAAACGTCACCGTCATGCGAAACGGGATCGTCGTTTCGGCGCGCGTCGCGGTTCCGGCGATGGCAACGTGTCCAACTTGCGTTCCGCGCGCAGCGAACACGATCGAAAACGAACGCACCCAGCCCGCGATGCCCTCGACGTCTCCGAGTTGCATGAGGGTGTCGTCATCGCGGTCAAGCTCGTACGTGAAAGCAGACACCCACTCTCCCAGCGCTCGGCCGCCGGCAAAGAAGCTGTCGCCCGGGTGGGCGTGCGCCGCGGGGAGGAGCGCGTTACCCAGCGTGTCGAGCCATCGGCGCGCGTCCACGAGTGGCTGCTTCTCGAACAAGTAGATCGCGCCCACCTCGAGGCGAATCGAAGTCAACTCGACGGCGAAGTCGTTCACCGTGAACGTGCGTGGGTCACCATCGGCGTCTCCCGGCGCGGTGACCAGCTCCATCTGCATCGTGAAGTCGACAGGACGGCCGCCGGTGGCGCTACCGCACGATGACAACACCAGCAGGCAAAAGACACAGGTGGTTCGGATCATGGTGCGTCCCAATGAAGAGCCGTGGTGAACAAGACCATGCGCGGTGCCCCCGCCGAGAAGTGACGTACCGCCACCAGCGACGGCTCGGCACCGGCCTCGCGGAAGTTCGACGCATAGTTGAACTCACTCTCGCGCCAGCGCCGATCGAAGAGGTTCGTCACCGAGGCCGTGATCTCGAGTGGACCAACGCCGAAGTTGAGTGAGGTGTCGACCAGCACGATCGCCTGGCTCGAGGTGCCGAGCGGCAGGGGGCGGGGGCCTATGACGCCGACCCCGAGCGCGAATCCGTAGGTCGAGGCGTGGCCGAACAGCGTGCCCTCGTCTCCGACCCATCCGTCGAAGCGGACGAGACCGCGTGGAGCGTACGGGAGCTCTGGCCCGTCGAAGATCCGCCAGACGCTCGTGCCTGGCGCGGGCTGATAGGCGCGGGTGTATGATGCACTCGCTAGCAGATCGAGGTGCGAGCCATGGGTGACACGCACGCTCGTGAATGCGCCCGAGCGGTTGCTCGCCCCGATGGGCTGATTGCGTCCGGCAACCTCGTCGAACACGAGGTCGCGGCTCACGCGGGTCGCGAAGACGCCAGCTCGCGAGTCGATTTGCGTATCCGCTATGGCACGCACATCCCGGGCTCCGAAGTCCGCGGCGACGATACGCGCGAAGGGCGCAAGCTCGCCATTCGAGAGCGCGGCGGCGTCACTCGAGCGGGCTCCCATACCGAAGCTCGCGAACAGTGAGCTCGTCGAGTTGAGCTTGGCTTCGAGCGATGCCCGCGGGTTCACCGTCTGGCCGTACGCGTCGATGCTGTCGTCGCTCAAGCGCGTGCCCTCGCGGTCGACAGTGGATCGATTGCGATCGCGAACCGTGAAGAAGAAGCTCTCGAGCCGCAAGCCAACGCGTGCAGTCAGCCACGCCCAGCGGCCGCGCGCGGTGACATAGCCGGCTACATTGGTCGACCGCACGTCGTTGTCGAAGAGCTGCGCATAGGGCGCGCCATTGCTCGCCCGCAGACGGCGTGAGCGTGTGTTCACATCGTCGTAGCGCGTGAAGTAGCCCAGCTCGATGTCCACCATGCGCGCGCGCGCGCGGTAGTGACCGGCGGCGCCGATGGTGATGCCCCCGTACGACTGCTCGTTGAGATCGCCCCGCTGCGTTTCGCCTAGCGGCGGCACGTCGTTGAGGAAGCCCGTGAAATTCTCGCGCATGCGCTGCGTACGCAGGTGGGCATAGACGTTTTGTTCGGCGCTGCTGCCATCCTCGCCGCGCCAGGCTAAGGACACGGAGCCGATGTGTCGCTGAATGGCACCGCCCTGATTGCGGTCGTAGCTGCAAAAGAACGGCTCGCTGTTGCCACAGTCAATGTCGCCGCGGCGGAGATCGGGGTCCCGCAAGACGCCCGCCGAGGAGAAGCGTCCGGCGTAGCTCGCCGCGAAGAGCGTCAATGTGGTCGCCTGGTCGAGCACCAGTTTGTGTTGCGCCATCGCAGAGACGTTGCTGTACGCGCGATTGGGGCCGAAGCCATCGCCACGGCGCACGAGCATGCCCACGAACGTGTCCGAGCTCGCACCTGGACCCCACACGCCACTCAAGCGCTTGCTGCCGAAGTTGCCGACCGACCCGCTTACCGACACGCCCCGACGCTCGACACCGAGCTCGAAGCTTGCCGAGCCAGCTACCGCGAAGTCACCCTGCGCAGGATCGAAAGGGCCTTCGACCACTCGGAGTCGGCTTACGAGCTCGGGGATGATGAAATACGTATCGGCGTAGCCGTGGCCATGCGCGTTCGCGACCTCGTTCAGGGGTACCCCCTGGACCGACATGGCGATGTCCTTGCCTTCGCCGGCAGCGATGCCGCGCAGGAAGACGGAATCGGCGTGGCCCTCGCCGCCATGGTTCGTGAGCATGACGCTCGGAACCAGCGTCAGGTACGAAGTCGCCGACCGCCGCGGAATGCGCTTCAGTTCGCCGAGCTCGACGCCGAAATCGGAGACCGAGACCATGGCGCGATGCCCACGCGTCGACACCACGGTTTCGTAGGTCGGCGACGCGGGAGCCTCGGGTTCTGGAGCGACGGGGGGTGGTGGAGGCGTGGGTGTTTCGGCTGCCGCGTCGTTCGGAGCGAATGTGAAGGGTACACGCACGGTTGACGGGATTGGCAGGCCGTTGCGCCTCGCCGGAGTGAAGCGCCACGTGGCGAGGGCCCGCATGACCGCTGCGTCGAGGGCTTCGCCACCAGACGTCTCGATCTGCGTCGCGGTGACCGCGCCGTCCGCATCGACCGATGCGATCGCCACGACGTAGGTCACAGCCGATGGCAGGACCTCCTCCGCGAGCACCGGCGGTTGCGCCTCCACAACCTCGGGGGGGACAAGGTCGTCGTCTTGCGACGCTGGATCTAAGTCCGCCGCGGCGTACACCGCGACCAGCATGACGGCCAGCACGCTAACCCCGTCAGTTAATACACTTCTTCGATGACGAGCGCGAGCTCAGCGCTGCTCGTGGGGCCGATGACCAGCGTGTACGTCACCCGCTCGGTCAGCTCGTAACCCGCTTGAATCACGAGCCCGGCGCAGGCGTTCGTGGGTTCCCGGTCGACTGGATCGACCAGGAGCTCACCCTCGTAAACGGTCAGTGGAACGTCCTGGCTGAGGTAGACGACGTAGTCGCCGGTCGTGCGCGCCGGGTAGGTGAGCCTTGCTTCGTAGCTACCGGCCTCGATCTCGGCGAGGGTCACCGTGTAGTGGGTGTGGAAGCGACCAACGTCGGGAGCGCTGGACGTCGACGCTTGCACCGTCTCGTAGGGGCCGTTGGCGACGTGCCAGCAGGCGTGTTCGCCGTTGTCGCCAAAGTCGAAGCCGACCCTGGGCACGTAGCTTGGGTCGGCGACGCAGGCGAGCTCGGTTTCGGCGGCGAGGTAGCCACGGTTGCAGTGACACCAATCGCCCTCTGGCTCACGGTGAACGTGCCCGTTTGGCGCGCACGGGTCGGCGTTATCCACGTCCGCCACGGGCGACGCCTCATCACCGCAGGCGGCCACAGCAGTGACGCATGTCAGAAAGGCCAACCGGGACCGCAACAGCATGCACAACCTCGGCGACTTGGGTTCTAGCCGCTTCGCGATGGAAACGCAACATGATTGCATATGCACGCTTGGTGTGTTAGCAGCCGCGACACACTCACTCACCGCTGGTGCAGAAACTGCCATGAAACGCGCGCTCACCGTTCTCTCCGTTGCCCTGATCGCGATCGCCGCATCCTGTTCCAATGACGAGCCTGGGGTCCCCGACGATACGACCGACAACACGACCACCGTCTACCCGGTCGCGGGAAACTTTTCCCCCGACACGGTGAATGACTATGTCCGGGTGGGTTTCGTCCTGACGGAGAATTCGTTCGTGTACGTTGAGCTCTTCGCCACGGACACGGTCATCGACGTCTTGACCTCGCGCTACCTCATCGGTCGCACCCTCACGACCGAAGGATCAGAGAGCTATATCCAGGACCTCTCGACAGGCGACGCAACGCTGCTCCGTGTTCCGGATGGCTCCGACGTGTGGATCCAGGGTGCGAACGAAGCAGGGATCGGTGTGGGCAGCTTCGTCCGTCGGTTGAGCGATGGCTCGGACGTCACGATAGCGTTTCGCGTCGACTTGGCGACGAGGACCGTCCAGGAAAGCGCGGTTCCGGGTGCGGTCGCGACCTCTTTCGTGTCCATCGATGAGGCCGGCAACGCTCTCGGTAATGTTTTCTTCGGCGAGGACTCGGCGCAGAATGGCTACTTTGTCGAGCGCCCGGATGGCGAGCGCGTGGACCTCGGGCGACCCGGATTCGAGCGGTCGCTCACGTACCAGGGCTTTGCTGCCGACGGACGACTGGTCGCGAGCCGGCCCGGCGATCCCGCCGGTGCGGTGCTCTCGACCCTCCGCACCGACGGGACCTTGCAACACGAGTTCGTCGACGTCGTCCTCGAGGACGGGACAGCAGTGGAGACTTGGGTGATCGGAGTCGACAGAGACGGCACCCTGCTCGTCTCGTACGATCTGCCAGGTGACGTGCCGTCCACGGTGATCGCGACCTGGCCTCCTGGCGCCGCGCGGCCGGTCCCGGTTGCCGACCCGCCGCTCATCTTCCGCGCGGAGGGTGGCGGCTTCATGTCGTACGCCGGGATTGGCAACGGGCGCATCTGGGGCACCGCGACGTACTTCGGTCCCTGAGGAGGCGTGACGTGATCGAGCTCCTGCGGCCTACGGCCTCGCGCCGACTGGTGGTCTCACTACTCGCGACGCTATCGGCGTGCGGTGGCGACTCTGACAGCGACACCACGGACGTGATCGGCGGGCAAGGCTATACCGGCCTCGCGCGACCCGACACGCTCGACACGCCGGAGAACTGGAGCGCCGTCATTGCGGTCCTCGCCAACGACGCCACGACCGTCCCCCAACAGGCCCAACTCGAGGTCGCGGTCGCACCCACAGGGGGCCGCGCCACGGTCGTGCAGTCGGAGACGCTCGGCAGCGCCATCCGTTACACGCCTGACTGGCACTTCAACGGCACGGACCGGTTTCGCTATCGAATCCGTGAGGGCGCCGACGAGATAGGCTCTGCCGAGGTGACCGTGCTGGTTCGCCCCGCGATCCGCATCACGGCAGGGGGGCGCGCCTACGACGTCGCCCTGGACGTCGAGTCCGGGCCCACCGGCTTCGCCCCACCGGCCGGCGTGATGCCCGAGCAACACGGGAGCGAGCTCGCCGACGTTGACCACGGCGGGAGGATGATCGGGCGCACGCTGCGGTCTGGGGTTTGGACCGGGGTCGAAGGTACTGCCGGCGCGATGGCGGAGGTGCAGGACCCAGGCGCGGACGAGACTCGACTCCAGCGTTTCGATTCCAGTGGCGTCGCCTTCGGCGCCTCGCGACACGGCGGGGTCGAGGAAGCGATAGAGTGGCAGGCGGCGGTCGTTGGCCGCTGGCGCGTGTCTGGGGCCACCGGCACTCAACCCGCCGGCACGCTCACGGACGGCACCCTAATCATGACTGCCGACACAGGGGCCGGCCCGAGGCTCCATGCCGCCCGCAGCGACACGCTCGAACCGTTCCAGTTCCCGGTGGACGGGGCGGTGCGCGCGCTGAGCGCTGGCGGAACACGCATCACTGGGGTTCTCGGGGACGGCGCGGGCTTCGTGCTCGAGGGGGACACCCTGATCACGGCACCCCCCGTCGATGGCGGAGAGGTTCGCGTCGAGGACGTGGGCGCGGCTGGCGGGGAGCTCCTCTATGTCGGGAGTGAACGGGTCGGCGCCCGCGGCTGGCGGGGTTTCGTTTCTAGCGGTCTCCCGGCGCGCTCCAGCTTCGACTTCGCGTTCGCGCTCGACACCTGGGCGCACGGAACCAACGGTACCGAGGTCGTGGGCGCGTTTCGCGACCTCCTCGGGTTCGTGCGCTCCTACCGCCTCACACCGGCGCAGCCTCCCCCGGTTGGCCTCGAGCTCGAGCCGGAGTCGGTGCCGGTGCTCGGGAGCGTTGATCATGCGTGCGGCCATGCGGCTGACGGCCCCTTTGCTGACGTGCTCGCGATGGAGACGGTGAGCGCAGCGGGCGAGTCCGAGCTCGCGCGCGGTCACGTCGCGTACCGGGTGACCATGCCGCCGGGCGGTGGGCCGCAGCGGGGCTTCGTGTCACTACGCCCCTCCCGGGCCGGGCAGACCGTGAGTCTTTTCGTCGACCACCTGGTCCCCATCGTCGTGCGCGCCCCCGATGGTACGGTCGTAGTGCCGGAGGCCGGCGAGCGGTCGGCGCATTGCGACGGGATTCTCTACTGGCTGCAGGTCTTGCTCTCAGCGGAGGGGACGCACGTGGTGGAGCTCGGGCCAACGAGCGTGCCCTCGGTTCAAATCGTGTTCGAGCGCAGCGGGGTGGTGCGGTGACGGCCCTGGTGTTGCCAACCTCTGTCCTCGTGCGCTCCTGGGTCTGCCGGGTGCTACGGAACTGAACCCATGATCCGCTTTGGCGTCGTGCTCACTTGCTTCTGTGCCGCGTGCGGGCAGGCGACGCCCGGCGATGTCGTGGTCACCGTGAGCGGCGAAATAGGTGCTCAACGAGGCTATCCCTCGAGTCTGTTTCACGACGGTTGGTCGGTGCAGTTCGATCGCTATCTGGTGTCAGTACGAAACGTCGAGCTCGTCGCTGCCGATGGAGAGCGCCGCGCCATCGCTGGTGATGTGCTGGTGGATCTGCAGAAGGGCGACGTGGAGCTGGGCGCGCTCGAGGGCATCCCGGCTGGACGATGGGGCGTTTCGTTCGTGACGGCTGCGCCGACGACTTCGACGCAGACGCCAGACGGCCATGTCGCGACAGCGGACGTTGAGCGCATGCAGGCTTCGGGCTTCACCTACTGGCTCGAGGGGGTCGCCGTGCGGCAACCCGAAGGCGTCTTTACCTTCGCCATGGGCTTCGCGAGCGACGTCGTCATGAGCGAGTGCACGAACGGTGTCGACGGAACGCTCGGCGTCGTGGTTCCGGAAGGCTCGGCCGCGCAAGCAGAAATCACGATTCATGTTGAGCACATGTTCTACGACAAGCTGGGGACACATCGCGGCGTCAAGCTGCGTTTCGCTGCGCTTGCGGCGGTTGCGGACGAGGCTGGGGTCATTCGCGCCGAAGCGCTCGGTAGCCAACCCATCCTCGACCTGAAAGATCGCTCCGGTCAGCCTCTTCGCGACTCCAATGGCACTCCGGTGGTCTATGACCCAGGCGCATACGACGTCACGAACCTGCGCGAATTCGTGACTCAAAGTATCGTCGACCAGGCACATCTCAACGGAGGCGGCCTTTGCTCGACGTCGCGCCTCGCAACGCTTGATTGACGGAAGGCTCGCGCAAGCTCCTGCAAACCCCGCGACCGTGCGGCAAACGTTGGCGCGTGCCGTACCCCACGCAAGGGCTAGCCGGGCCCAGAACCCTTAGAACGGCGTCCGATACGACGCCTGCGGCAGGCGACCATTCGGCACGTATGGCGCCGGCCCCGCGGTGGTCGCGGTGCCGAAGCGCTGCACGAAGAGGCGGTAGGCGGCCATGATGCGCAGGTCCCCCGCGCCTTCGTGGTTCGACGCCACGGCGGGGTTATCGAGCGACGCTTCGGCGACGATGCGTTGAAACTCGCCGGTCTTCACCAGCTCACGCGGGTCGACGCGGAGCTCGCCGCGCCGATACATGGCGAGGAGACCCTGGCCGAGCGCAAGCGTTGCCCCGCCAGCGATGGGCGAGGCCATGGACGTTCCACTCATGCTACCGTAGCCGTCGTTCGGCAGCGTCGAGCGCACGTTGACACCGCGGGCGGTGAGCGTCGGCTTCGGTCCGCCTTCGCGGTCACGCGACGAGAAACGCGCGACAACGTCGTCATTGGTAGCCGGCGTATTGCGGTGGTCCATGGCGCCGACCGTGATGGCGTTCGGCGTGATGCCGGGGGTACCGACGGTGCCGAGGCCGGGGCCGCGGTTGCCCGCCGAGATGGTGAACAAGATGCCGTGCTCACGGGTGGCGCGCTCGATGGCTTGCACCATCGGATCATTGGCTGCGTCCTGACGGGCGTTCGCGCCGAGCGACATGTTGACGACCACGAAGCCGTCGTGCTCGCGCGCAAATTCGACGGCACGTTCGATGCCGCGAAGGATCGCCGAGAGGTTACCGCGACCGTTGTCCTGCAACACCTGCACGCCGGCGAGACTCGCGCGTGGCGCCATGCCGCGCGTGCCGCCCGTGTCGGGATTGCCGCGGGCCACGGCAGAGCCGCTCACGTGGGTCCCGTGGCTACGCGCGTCGGCCTGCGGATCTTCTGGAGCCTCGGTGTACACGTTGTCGAAGCGGACAGTCGCGGGGAGGTCACGATGACGGCCAACGCCGGTGTCGACCGTGATGAACAAACCACCTTCGCCCTCGAACGCTGGGCCCATGGCGTTGAGCTGGGTCACCTGGTGGATGTCGCGCCCGAAGATGTTGTCGGCTTCGAAATCTTCCGAGCTCTCCATGGGCGGTTGCGGGACGGAGAACTCGATGTCCTCGACGACGCGCACGCCGCGCTCTTGAAGAGCGCGAGCTTGTCCGCTGGTGAGGAGCGCGGTCGTCCAGGCTTCGCCAGTCGGCGACGTGCCGCGCATGGTGAAAGCTTTGGGCGCCTGCAACTCCATGACGCCCGGATCCCCGAAGACGATGTAGCTACGCTGACGAAGGTCGATGAGGTCGGTGAAACGGCGGATGATCGACGTGGCAGGCGCTGGAGTCGCGGGCGCGGTGACAGCGGCAGTTGAACCAGGTGCGGTCGCAGCGATGGACTGCGCCGGACGGACGGTGGGGTCGCCCATGACGATTGCTCCAGGACTTTTTTTGGATTGATTCGCGCGTGGAATGACCGCAACGGAAGCGGCCATGCCGCAGCAAAGCCGCGACGTACCGCCCTGAAGACCGAGGCGAAGCCAAGGCCCCCGGGGGGCCCTGACATATCGGCAGGGTGTCCTTGCTTGTTGCGTTACTCAAGCGATCAAGGGCGCACGTTCAGGTGTGCCATGAACCCGCGTCGCGTTTTTGTCCACTCCCCGACGTCGCGTAGCTCCTAGCGATGGCCAAGAAGAAGACTTCGGCACGGAAGCCCAACCCCAACGCGCTCCCAACACGAAAGCACGCACGAAACCAAGCGCGCCTCCAAGCCGAGCTCACGAACGAAACCCAAGCGCGCGGTTGGCGCGCAGGGCGCATGGGGGATGGCGAGTAGCCCAACGATCATCGGGGGTTAGCGGCACAGTGCCACGCAGAGCGTTGGTCCCTAGAGCCGATTCGGACGCATGCGTGTAAGTTTACGGTTGAAGAATGGCGGAGCCAGTCATCAGAGTCGAAGCTCCCCGCCGCCGCGTCGATACGCCGCCGGAGCTTCCCCCAGCCCGCCCAAGCCCTCCCGAAACCACACGCGCAGGGCCCCCCCAGCCGGACGTGGTCGATCCGGCGCCGCCGCAGCGCCCAGGTGAGGCGCAGCCGCACCTCGACGTGCGGCCCGAAGAGCCAGCCCAAGGCGATAAAGAGCGTGGGGAACCACCTCCGCCCGACTCGCCATCCGTACCGACAGCGCGCGCCCAGCACCATGTCGAGGCGCTGACGCGCGAGGCCGCGCGCTTGCGGGAAGCGGGTCTCGAGGTCGACGTTCGCCACGCGACCCTCGAGCCGCCGGGCAAAACACGCAGGCCGATGAGCGTCCGCGACCTCACTGGGCTCGCGTACGACAATCCGCAACCAAGTGAAGCCGAGATTGCGGCCTTTCGACGCGCCAATCCCACGTTGGTTCGTGACGACGTACCCGCCAACACCGAGGTCGAGCTGCGTGGAACTCCGCTGTCCCTGCGGCTCGCGCGTGAACACCTGCAGCTCGCACAAACGTACCTCGAAAGCGAACCCGCAAGCCCTGAACGCGACGCTCAGCGCGAGGCCGTGAATGCTCGATTGACGGAGGTGAACGGTCGCCTGCAGGCGCAAGCGATCGGCCGCCACTTGGACCACGCGAACACCACGACTGATGCTCTGGTTCGTGAGCGTCGTATCGACGCTATCCCCAGCGCCTACGAACACGTGCGGCGCGATGTGGCTCGCCGCCTGGATGCGGGCGAGCTCACGCCGGAGCAAGCTGCACTCGCGCGCCGGCACATTGACGCCGCCGAAGCGAGCCGACTGACAAACGCGGTCACGAGCCTTGGCGCCGGATTCGCCCGGGAGGTTCAAACCCATCAGAGCCGTATCGAGGGGTACGACCCAAGTGGGGGTATGGCAGTCATCCACCATTCGCGTCAGCTCGACCGATACATCGCCCAACACCGTGAGCCGACGGTGCGCGCCATCGAACAGGCGACGACCACCGCGCGGGAGCGGCTCGAAGCGTTGGCGGCGGCAAATCCAGATGCCGGGGCGAACGTAACATCGGCCATCGCGGCTCTCGAGCGCGAACGTCAGCGGGCGTTGGCTCAGGTCCATCTCGCGAGTGGCGACCCAGCCGCGGCTGAGCGGGTGTTTCTACCCGAAGCACTAGCGCGCGGCGGCGAACTTCTGCGCCCAGACACGTCGATGCGCGTCGGCGCCGACGGGCAGCCGCTGACTGGCATCTTGAGTCTTTTCACTTCGGGCACGCACGTACCGCAGCTTTCCGAGGCTCGGCGCGCCGAGGTGGTCAGGCAAATCATGCAGCTACCTGCCGAACAAAGGCGTAGCGCCATGGCCGGGTTGCTCGAGCTCGCGGACATCTACGGCACACGCGATGATCGCGGACGCTTTCGCGGAGCGCAACAAGTGCTTAGCGCACTGGCGACACAGGCGGGGGACGCCGAGCTCGCTGTACGCGCAACATTCGTCGAGGCGCGTTACGCCTCGCGTGTGCGCAACTTCGGTGGTGCGCGTGAGCTGCTTGGTCGCGCGCTCGAAGAGGCCCGCGCCCTAGGCGACGCGCGCGGGCGCGACCTCGAGGTGGAGGCAACCGTCGGTCTCATCGCGACACATCGTGCCGAAGCATTCGCCGGGGGCACCGAAGAGGCGCGGCATCGCGCCGCCGAGCGGCTTACCGACCTGCGGCGAGCGCTGGAACAAAACGGCCAAGGTCTCTCACGGGACCAGGTTGCGCGACTCGCGGTGCTCGAGGCGCAGACCTATCTGCAACAGGGACGCGCCGAGCTCGCTGACCACGTTTTCCGCTACGTCGATGCGATCTTCCGCGACGTCCCCGAGGCGCACCGTGCCGCCGCGCAACTACGCGAGGAAGCATCCCGCCCAGGCTTCGTCGCCGCCATGCAGCAGGTGCTCCATGCCGCCGGCAGCGCTCCCCCCGAGCTCGCCTTGAGCTACACCTTTGGTGCAGGCCTTGCCGGCGCAGGCGTTGGCTTCCTATTCGGGAACGGCCCAGGTGCCGCAGGCGGCTTCATCGCGGGAAGCGCGGTCGGTGCAACGCTTGCGGCGGCGCATCACGCCTACCGGTCTTGGGATCAAGTCGCGCAGGCTTATCGCACCGGGCTCTCGCCGCTGTCCTTTATGGACACCCTCACCGACACCGCTTTTCTTGGCCTCAACACCGTCGCGAGCACCGCGCCGCTGGGGGGCCTCGCGCGGGTTTCACGCCTGGGAGGGGTAAGCGCTCTCGCCCGTCCCACCGAGCTCATCGGTGCGCTCGAGCGATCGGTTGGAGCGATGGGAGTCGCCGCGACTCGGCAGGAGATCGAGCGCGAGGCTCGGCGTCTCGTGTACCAGGCATTCGCCGAAGGAACCTTGAGCTTTGGCGGACGTCCTCTGGCGCTCGCGGGGGCGACAGCGATCACCGCGCCCCTTGCCGCCGAGGCCGTACGCATTCAGGGGATGCCGCCGGGACCCGAGCGTGAGGCGGCGTCGCGGCGGTTCAACGAGAGCCTGGCCTCTGGCATGTTGATCACGGCGGCGACCCTGGGCACCGCCGCCTACGCGGCGCGGATGGTTAGGGGAAGTCCGCGATGGCAGGCAGACCCTGGCATCGAGCCGTTCTCCATCGGGACACGCGGTCAAGTCGACCCCGATCCGGCGACGTTGGGCGCGCGCGGCGAAGCGTACCGCGAGCTCACTCGCCTCCTCGAGACGACCCGCGGCCGAGTCATGACGGAGTCCGAAGGGGCAAACCTCGTTCGAGCCCTCGAGCAGAGCGCCGCTGACCTCCCCGGAAGCGACCGTGCGCAGCTCGCGCGCCGCGTCCTCCTCGAGCTGCAGGCCACTCGCGCCGCCGAGCTCGAGCTGGGCGGACGCACCAGCGTTACGGCGGCCGAGCTTCCTCAGCTCATCGATCGCGTCCAACGGCGCATCGAGGAGTCGCGCGGTGCACCCGACAGTGTGCCGCCCACGAACGTTTTCTCGGAAGCGATGCAAGCCGTTGGTCGGGCGCTCAGGGCGGATCCCGAAGCACGCGGCGTGCTGTTCGACCGCGTGACGGCCGCCGAGATCCGAGCGGGCCTGCCCGAGCTGAACCCGGCAGCGGGCGGTGATCTCGAGAACCTCGTCGCCCGCGAGCTGCAGAGGATGCGCGAGCTCGCGGCAGCGCGGGAACCCGTGACGCGTACCGAGGTCGACAGAGCACGCGCCGAGCTCAACAGGCGCCTGCGCGCGCTCGGGCTCCATAACAGTGACGCTGACCTGGTGCTCGCGGATGTTCAGCGTGAAGCGTTCCAACGCGGAGCCACGGAGCGCTTGGTGCGCGAGCAAGCGGCCCGCGGCGCACCACTCACAGATGCCGAGCTCAACAGCGTGATCGCCGAAGTTGCCGACCGTGTGGGCCTCGGTCGCTCGGCCGAAGTCGTTGCGGACCTCGGCCGCGCCGAGGGATTCCGCACATGGGTTCGCTCACACCTACCGCCCGAGCGTTGGACCCCCGAGATGCGGCGTGATGCCTTTCTCGCGAGTGCACCGGCGTCCGTGCGCGCGGAGATGGGGACGCTCAGTGCAGCGGAAATGGGGGCGATCTTTGGCGATCGGCCTGGGCCGTGGGTCGCGTCGCTCATCGGTGACATGCCTGGTTTCGCAAACTTCGCCAGGGCCAATCCAAGTGGTGCCCGCGACCTGATTCACGCGACGGCGATGATGGAGAACCCCCGTCACCTGATCGAAACGCAGGGCTTCGAAAACGCGGCCGCTCGAGCGCGCCGCATGCTGCCGACGATCGAGCCACACCCAACGATGCGCAACTTCCTTCTGATGCGGCGGGGTCCGGATGCTCCAGCGTGGATGCCCGAGGTCTCCGTCATGCAGAACCACATCGCGGACCACAACAGCGCCATGCACTATCATGTTGCTCTGCCACCTGGTCTGTTTGGTGCGCGAAGTATGGCATCGACATTCACCGGTATGGGCGCGCTGAACCCACGGCAACTCATCGTCAACGGGGAACCGCTCGCGAATCTCAACCGGGTGCTGGTCTTCGGCACACACGGCTGGCACGGAGGCCCCGGCATGAGTCCTTCAGCCGCGGCACGCAACATCGCGGATACCATCGCGAGCCTCCCTCCGGAGCGGCGTCCACTCCATGTGGTCTTGGACTCCTGCTTCCAGACCGATCGGCGCCTGATGGTCATTGGCCGTTCTAGCGGACACGTGTTTCGTACAGCGCTCAATCGTCACTTACACGGGATGGGCATCGACCCAGTCAACGTACTCCTCGCGGAGCGTCCAGGCACCGTGGCATCTGGCAACGCCTACTATGGCGTACCGAACACGATGGTCCAGAATACGCCAATGATTCGCTACGAGCCCGGGCGGGGCTTTCGCTTCGGGCGCGAAAGGATCGAGAGCAGCTTTCGCGACGACGTCACCTCGCGCGCCAACGTTCCACCAGAGGTTCTCTACTTCGGTGCCGGGATGGCCGGACTCCTCACGGCGGAGGTCCTCTTGATTCAGTGGTATATGGACCGGGAACGGCGCTGAGAAACGAGCGTCTCGCATGCTCGGCCGCGAAAGCGCTTCATAACGCGAGGCACGCGTGTGTCAGCTCAGTCATCGTGCGAGCGGACTCTACGCAAACGTGTGCGTTCTTGGGTGCGCGGCGGCCAACGCAAGCCTGTAACTCGGGCGCGAGGTCCCGACGCAGCTCGAGACGCCGGCGCTCGGCCAACGTGCGGTCGTGAATATTCATGGCGGTGAGCTCGAGGTCGACGATGCGGTCCATGATGGATTCGCAGAGGTGGATGTCAGCGCGCTCGTGCCGCTGGCAGCCGACGAGTGCCGCGATCATTATGGTCAGCGCAACGACCTTCATCTGCTGAACGTCACCCGGATTGGGGCCGACTCGGTGCGTATAGGTGTGCCTGCGGCGTCACGCGCCGCGGCGTAGCGCTCACGCATGGCGCACGCAGCTGCGGCTGCTCCGAAGCCAAAGCCAGGGTCGCGGACGATTCGAACCGAAAGGGGGGTACCGTCGACGCCCACCGTGACGCGCACAGTGGCAGACTCTTCATTGACGTCGGCGCGCTCGGCCTCTTTGGGCCAGGGGCAGGCCCAATCCGCATTGGTAGGCTCGATCGCTTTGGCGTACGAGCGAGCGTCCTGGGCGACAGGTGTTCCTGGTGGTACGGCGGTGGACGTGGTTCCGGAGCTCGTTGTGACGCCGCCGGCGTAGACAGAAGCCTTGCCGGTCACGATCGTCGTACCTGTGAAGTCTTCGGCAACATCGCTTGCAGCAACGACATCGGCGGCCTGAGCCGGTGCTGCGGCGGGAGTCGCGTTCACTGGTGCGGCGGGAGCGTCCGCTTTGGCGGTCGGAGGCAGCACCTTCGCCGGCGCGGGAGGCGGTGGCGGAGCCTGGGGTGGTGGGGGCAGGTCCGGCTCGAGAGGGGCTTCGTGGAGCCGGGATAGCTCGTGATGGATGCGTGTCGCCAGATCGCTTGCCCAGAACTCGAGGGTCGGCTCGCTCTCGAGTGCGGCAATGAGAATGCCGACATGGACCACGAGGGCGAACAGGACTCCTAACAGCCAGCGCTGCTGCGGTGCGGGTGGAGTGCCTTCGTAGATGACCTCGGCGATGCTCCTGTTCACGGCGCGGTCTCGAGCGGCCGCGCCGCAAACGCGATTGCCGAGAAGCCTGACTGCTTGAGCAAATCGAGCACATGCAGCATCGTACGGTGCGGCACGTCACCATCGGCGCTGATGACCGCTCGCGCGGATGGGTCAGCATCGTGCACGGCTCGCGCTTGGGTGAGTAGCGCTTCGTCATTGGGGACGGTGACGCCGTTCATGAGTGTCGGTCCGTCTTTGGGCACGATGACCGAAAGCACGACCTCGTGCTCTTCGGTGCTCTTGGCGGCCGGCAGGTCGAGATGTACCGCAGGTGTCACGATGATCTTCGCGGTGACGATGAAGATGACCAGGAGCACGAGCGTGATGTCGACGAGCGGCGTGACATTGATGCCGCTGATGATGCCGGTGTCGCGTTCTTGGGAGCCGGCCATCGCGTCAGGCCCCCTTTTGCTCGCCGTCACCGATGTACGCGAGCACGAGACTCGAGAGCGCCTCCGACTCGCCCAGGATCGCAGTCACACGCCGCTGAAAATAGTTGTAGAACGCAACCGCCGGAAGCGCGACGAGGATGCCTACCGCAGTGGCGACCAACGCCTCGGCGACGGCAGCCATGACCGCCTGCGACGCCACCTGGGAGGCGCTCGCGGCAGCCTGTTGCCCTGTGCTTCTGCCGAGCTCCTCGAAGGCGTGGATGACGCCAATGACGGTCCCGAAGAGGCCAACGAACGGGGCGTTGTTTCCGACAGTACCGAGATACGCGAGCCACCGCTCGAGCCGGGCGCGCTGCAGAGCCGTTGCGCTGCGCATGCCGTGCTCGGCGGCGGCGACACCCCGGTCTGACAGGCGAATACCCGCGACCGCGATGGACGCCGCTACCGAGTCCGACTTCCCAAGCTCCGCCATCGCGGACAAACGGTCACCCTTGGCGAGCAGGCCGTCGACCTCGACCACGAGTGAGCGCAGATCGGCGCTCACGGCGCGGTAGAACACGACCCGCTCGACCACCAGGGCGACGGTGACGACGGACAATATGCCGAGGAAATACAGCACCCAGGCCGCGCCAGATTCGAGGAGAAGATGTTTGACCGCCTCGACGGCGTTCATGATCGACTCGCAAGCAACATCATGGATGGCAAGGGCCGTGGGTGCATGTAAAGGCTCCGGAAGAGCTAGCTACCTCAATGCTCGTGTGCCTGGCCATCGAACGGGCACTCACCCTCGCCGTTCATGTGACCCTGGGTTTTGAGCTGCGCCTCGACGTACTCCCACATGTTGTCGAGCGGCGTGATGGGCGAGCCACCGAGTTGGTAGCGCGCGTCGATCTCGGCGAGCGCCGCTGGCGCGATGGCCGTGAGCTCCGCCCGTGTCACCTGGCCGTCGAGGTTCAGGTCGCAGTCGGCAAGCCACTGCGCGAGGCGAACCGTGCCGCCTTCGTCGCCTTCGGGAAAGCCATTGAAGAACAGGTGGTCACCGTGGATGGTCGCGGCGACGGTCTGCGTGGTGTCATCAACGATGCTGACCCCGGGCACGCCGTCGAGCTCGCAGGGGCCAAAAAAGGTCTCGGCGGCGACGAGCAGCTCGAAGCTTACCGACGCGTTGGCGTAGCAAGCGTGGCCGGCGTCGTTTTCGCCAGTCGGCGTGCGCCCGCCAGGGACAGCGAGGGACGGCGGCGGGCACGACACGCCACCGGTCTTCGTGAGCTCTCCGGCGATGAGGTAGGTGCCGTCGGCGTTCACCAGTGCGTCGAAGTCGGCCTGCGTTACGCTGCTATGTCGGGTCGGGGCGCTATCACCAGCGCCTGGCGTCGCGTAGTTGAACTCCCAGCGCCCAGCGCGCAGGTCATTGAGAGTCCAGAGCGGAAGACCCGACGACGGGACGGTCTTGAGGTCGACGACGAACACCTCGTCGGCGTGGGCGTGCACGTCGTCTCCGGTGGACAGCTCGATCTCAATCTCACCGATCGCGACGATGTACTTATCGAAGCTGACCTGCCAGCCGTCGCCGATGTTCTCGACGTCGTCGCCCGGCTCGACGCCGTCGGTAATCGAGTCCTCGGACTCGAGGATCACTGACAAGGTCCCGGTGCCACTTGCGTTGTCGTCGCCGCAGGCAACGAGCCCTACCGTCAAGGCGACGACCGCCGCGCCCGCCAAGTTCTTCAATATCATGGTCCTTCTCTCCATCATGGTTTGAGTAGTGCCCTTCAAGGGCTGGTGCTCCACACGAACGTTGGCCGCGCACCAGCGACCAACGCACTGCGAACCGCGCGATATCCCTGGCTAGTCTTGGGGAAGCGCGTCTCGAGCTGGCAGCCGGGGTCGGGCGCGCAGGAGGCGTCGAGAAGCGCGTCGAAGTCGACGTCGCGCACCCAGAGACGCGGGTCGAAGCCGACCGTCAAGGCGGCCTCATCCCCGGTGATGGCGTACTCGAAATCGTCGCTTCCGCTTTTGCGTACAACAGAGACGCCGATCTCGGTCTCTTCTTCTTGTTGCACCGCGACCTCGAGCACGAAGCTGATGGCGTGCGGCGCCTTCACGGCAACGCCTTCGAGGCGCACCGAGTTGCCGTCGAGCGCTTCGGCGGCGTCGAGGACCAGGGGACGCTGCTGGGTGAGCAACGAGGTGATGCCGAGGTCGTACATCCACGAGTAGACGTCACCCGTGACACCGGTGAGCACGCCGACGTCGACTGACTCTGGGTTCAACACATCGACGAGCGCGCTTCCGGTCCACTCGGCCCGCGCCGTATCGCAGAGACTACCGGCTTGGTAACCCGCGCACAGATAGAGCGGACCAAAAGCGAGTTGTGCGCTCTCGAGCGTCACTGCCCAGCCACCAGTCGTGCTCACGGCGTCGCTCACGAGCGTCCCCGAAACGCGCAGCGGAATCGTGACGGTCTCTTGTCCTGTGTCGACACAAGCGGCGGCGACGACGGCAACGACGAGCGAGCAGCAGTTTAGTCTCTTCACAGCGTCACCCCCAGTGTCGCAAGCCACGATAGCGGCGCTCCTGCCGCGATGTGGCGGGCGGGTGTGCGGGACCGCGCCGACTCGGGGTCCCAGCTCGAGGGAAAGTTGAGCTCGGTCGCGGCGTAGCGGCTATCGAGCAGATTGTAGATCTCGATGGTGAGATCGAACGGCCCCCAGCCAAGACCGGCCGAAGCGTCGAGGAGCGCGACGTGGCGAGCAAACACTCCGTAAGGAAGGGGCCGCGGCGACAAGTACGAGAAGCCAACTCCCGCGCGACCACGAAGATCGTATGCGCCAAGGCCACGAGCGATCGTCGGAGTCGCGCCTAGGTCGAGCCGAGCGACGACTGGCGGCACGAACGGCAGCTGCTGTCCGGGCTCGAACGGCGGTTGCGGCTCTTCAGCGGAGGCGGGCGGCGGCTCGAGCAGTTCGGCGTTCACATAGGTGACCGAAAACGCTCCGATGATCCAATCGACCGGGCGCGCCTGCGCGTGCAGAACGCCACCGAGTCGGCGGGTGGCTCCGATACGCTCGAGGCGCCCCTCCTCGGCGTCGAAGGCAACGTCATCGGAGAGCTGCGTGAAGTAGCCGGAAAAGGTGAGCTGGTAGCGGTCGTCCCAAGATAGGCGCGCTCCGAGGTCGGCCGAGCGAACCTTCGAAAACGGCGCTGACTCGCCATCGTCGAGGATGCGGGCCTGCGGCGAGCGATATCCTTCACCGTAGGCCGCTCGTAGTGCGAGCCACTCGCGCGGCTTGACCTCGAGACTCGTCCTCGGCCCCGCGGCGAGCCCATACGCGCCACGGCGATAGCCAACGATGTAGTTGTCCTGCGCACGTGTGAGCGGCGCGAAGTTACCCAAGCGGTCGTCGACGTCGTAGTAGAGCACATCGCCGCGCACACCGAGTCGCAGGTGCACGAGGCGCGTAAGGCGCGTGTCGATGTCGCTCCAGAAGCCAACGTCGGCGCCCAAGATGTTCGCGTCGACCCTGCGATCCCAGGTCTGACCACGCACACCAGCGTCGAGCAGGTTCTGAGCTTGCTCGATGGTGTCGAGACGTCCTGCGAGCCCGAGCTCGAGGGTTCCGTGAGTTGACGCCGAGGCACGATAGGGTCGTGTGCGATAGCGGGCAGTGAGGCCCAACGACAAGGTGCGGTTCTGTTGCTCGATCAGATCGCCGCGCCCCGCGACATTTGCGAGGGTTTGGGAGCGCTGAATGAAACCTGTGAAGTTCTGCTGCAAGCGCAGGTTGTCGAGGCCAGCCCAGACGCCAATCTCACCATTGTCACCAGCGGCCCCGCGGTACTCCGCAAAGAGGCCGCCAAGGAATCGAGCTGACAGCGCGTTCTGTCCTCGCGCGGTAGCGTAGGGATAGACGTCGTAGTACCCGATGCGTCCGTCGGCGACGTCGTCGGCGCGCACGACGCCCGCGAGGTTTGCGCGCGCGCCGTAGAGAATGCCCAGCGCGCGGTAGCGCCAAGGTCCGCTACCGAAGACGGACTGCGCCATGGCGCTCGCCGCCTGACCCGCTCGGTTCTGGCCGAAGCCGCCCGTACGGACGTACTGAACCGCGCCGAAGGTACCCGTTGGTTCGCCCTCGGGAGCCCAGAGGAGGAGCTGGCGCGAGGTGTCGAAGGCACCGTACGACGACTTGAGCTGTATCCCGCGGCGCGCGACACCCAGTGAAGCGTCGATGCTACCAGCGACCGCGAAGTCGCCTTGGCGCGGATCGTAGACGCCCTCGGAGGCCTGCAGCTCGTTCGTCGCCTCGGCGATCATGAAGCCGAGGTCGGCGTAACCTTGGCCGTGGATATGCGACGGCAAGTTGATGGGGAGGCCGCCAACGCGGAATTCGATGTCTTGGCCGTGGTCGGCGTCGAAGCCGCGCAAGGAATACCGGTGCGCCACCGCGAGGCCTTCGGCGCGCGCGATGTAAAGCCCGGGCACGGTCCGCAAGGTCTCCGCACCCTCCTGCCGAGGAGCCGCTTCGAGGACCGCCCGGTCGACGGTGAAGTCGCTCGCCGACCGGTCTTCGGTTCGCAACTGCCGCTCGCCGTGAACCGTGACGTCGATGGGCTTCTCCGACAGGGCCGTGGTTGACTGCTCGTCGCCCGCGACTCCCTCTGCGACCGGCGGCGAAACTTCAGGCGCAGGCGGAGCGTCGGGGGCCGCGAAGCGAAACGGCACGCGCAGGCGCGACCGCACGGGTGCGCCATCGCGGAAGGCCGGCCTGAAGGTCCACTGCCGAATAGCCGCCATCGCGGCGCCGTCGAAGGCCGCACCTCCCGACTCGGCGACCTCCGCGTCCACCACGGCGCCATCGCTGTCGACCGTCACGAGCAGCACGGAGGTCCCTTCCTGGCGGCTCTCGAGCGCCTCCGCCGGATACACAGCGTCGACGTTCGTAAGCACCTCCGGCGGAGAGACCGCCGAGGCTTCTTGGGCGGCGGCGCTTGCGGGCATGACGCAAAACAGCGCCCCCCCGACGAACGTAAGTGTCGTCGATGCCGCGATAGCGGTCAGCAGCGAAGAAAGGGTGTGCAAGCTCTATCCACCAGGAGAAGGATCGACACAGACCGCGTTCACGAGGTGGGCGAAACGATCGCCAGCTCGCGAGCGCGCAACGACGCACGTCGTTAGGCTGGTGGACCCATCTTTGGTGCGAGCCGGTAGGTATCGCCGCTATCGGCGACCCGGCGACAGAAGACCAGCACGGGACTGACGGCGGTACCGAAGGTGCTGACCGCTTGAGCGGGCACCGGCATTTGATAAGCCTGGCGTTGCAAGGCCGAGACCGCGCAGCTCGTGCTCGGCAGTCGCGTGATCGCCGCGTCGGCCGAGATGCTATTCGGGGTCGCCTCGGCGACGCCCTCGGCGACGTGGACGAGAGCTCCGTTCTCCGCGATTGCGTGCTCGACCAGGGCGTAGTGCAGCGCCGAGCCGACGTGAGTCAGGGCGAGCAACGCGACGAGCAGAGCTGAGGAGAGGGATCGCATGAACGCTTCGAGCTTTGCCCTTTAACGGAGGCGCGCGAAGCTGTCTAGTGGAGCGTCGAGCCTGTCAGGGCGCCCCACAGACCGACATGTCGTCTCCCATGGCGGGGTCGCAGTCACCGTCGAGTCCGTCCGCTCCATGCCCGTCATCGTCGGGGTCGCCGGTGCCTGGGTCACCATCATCGTCGTTGATGCCGTCGGGGCCCGGCCCACCCTCTTCGAAAACACAGGCCGCGGCGTCGCTCGTCCCTGGGTCGCAGTCGTCGTCGGCGCCATTGCAACGCTCGGGTCGGTCGGGCGCCCGCGATGCGGTGGTGTCGTCACAATCTGGGCCTAGACAACCCGCAGCGCCGTGACCATAGCCATCACGGTCGGTGTCAATGCAGGTATCACGGCAGTCGGGTGTGCCGTCGGCGTCGATGTCGGTCGCGCAATCGCTTCCGCAGGCAGGGCTCGACTCATCGCAGTCGGTCGCGCAATCCAGCCCGTCCAGGTCCACATCGATTCCAGCCGTACACACGCCGAAGAACAGGGTCTGGCTAACGATCGCGCCTTGCCCCACGGTCAGCAACGGGTCGCTGACGAGACCCAGCGTCAGTCCACCCTCGCTAAGCGCGCTCGTAACGACCCGATAGCGCCCGGCCGGTACCACGAGCTGCTCGCCTTGGCGTGTCGCAAACTTCGCCACGCGTGCGTCGCGCGGGGCCACGGCCTCGAGCTCGACACGAAAGCCCGGAGTTACAGCCCCTCCGTCGAGACGCCTGACGTCGACCAGGAGCTCGCCCGCCGCGTACGCGGGAATGACGACCTCGGCCCGGCTGCGCGGAGCCGGCGTCGCGCGGGCGACACCCCAATAGTTCGCGATGCAGCGCCCACCGGCTGCGATGCAAGCACGAGCCTCGAAGAGGAGCGGGACACCCGATGGGACGTCGAGCTCGAAGCTTAGCGCGTCAAGGTCGACCGGCCGCACGACCTCGCCCGCCAGGCGGTCGGAGGTGACTCCAACCGTCGCTTCGTCGACGCGCTGACCGGCGGCGACGGCACGCTCACGCAGGACACCGAGCTCGAGGGTGAGCGACGCGTCACCCTCGTCCGCAAAACACGCCGCAAGACCAAGCGCCGCAAACGCCAGCACCAAACCGATACGCCGCATGCGAGCTCCCCCTTACGGCCTCCGAGAATAGCCACCGCGCATTGAAAAGACCAAGCGTACCCTCGGCTTCGTGCGCGGCGACGCGAACGTGGGCGCCGGCGCGGTAAGCCGATGCAGGAGGCGCGTCGGCAGACCGACAGAGCCGGATCTGCTAGACTTCTCCCCATTGAGTAAGCCGGCCCCGAAGGTCGCGACCGCGACGTTGGACGCGACACTTGACTGTATGCGTACGCCACCTGGTGGCGCGATTGCCGCTGCATCGCTCGACGCCGCGCGGCTTCTCGAGCACCTGGAACCACGCTGTCAGGAGCCCCACGAGCTCCTCGAGCTCATTCGAGAGCTTCTGGATGTCGCCCAATATGTCGGCGTGCACGCCAAGGCAGTCCGCGTCGCGAGCACGTTGACCCACGAGGTCATCCCAGTCCTGGCCGAGCGGCTCGCCGCGCGTACCGATGCCACCCTGCCAAGCGAGCTCCATGCGCGTATCCGCGATGGCGTTCGCGAGAATCCGACGACCATGCCGCAGCCACGGGGACGCGCGGGGGTCTCGATCAGGACGAAACGGCGCTAACCGTCGCGGGTGGCCTTCCGGGCAAGGTGTGACGGCAGCGCTCGCCTCGAGGGCGACGCCCCAAGGGTTAGCGCGCGTCGTCGCGCATCAGTTCGTCGTAGGTCACTGAGGCGTCGCCATGGAGCACGAGCTGGGGCCCGTACATTTTGGGACGGCGATTCTCCTCGGCGACCAGCTCCCCGAGAGTGCGTTGTGGATGGGCTCGCCAGGCAGCCATCATCCGCTGTGCGATAGCAATCTCGGCGCCGTTGTTGAGCTCGCCGCGCGTGCCCACTTAAGCACGCGCACCCGGCGCTTGCATGAAGGCCCGCGGCATCTCTGTCGGGCGACCGTTGTACTCGGATGTAAAGCAGCCGAGGACGAACAACACCTTGGCATTGACGCGGCCGGCCTGCGCTGCCTCGAGCACGTCGCTACTCGCAATGTTGAATTGGTGGAATCGTTCGCTGCCGACCGAGTTGCGGTAAGTGCCGTCAGGCTGCAAGCCTCGCGATGCGTAGATGACGCCTTCGCCCGTAATGATGGTGACTGGTCGTCCGCTATTGAGGGCAGCGAGCGCGGTCCTTCGGATGGGCCGATCGACCTGAGTCACGTCATCTGCGAGGTGAAGCTGACTTGTCTCGGTGGCAATCGAGATCAGCCGATACCCACCGAGCTGGTCGAGGTCGTGGACAACCGGATTGCGCCCGGCGCCGAGGCGTCCCAGGTCACTGATGGGATGCATGACGAAGGTGCCATTCGGAGCCCGGAACACGGCGGCGTCGCGCTCGCTTCCAGCGGCAACCACGCGCGCGGCGGTCTGAGCATCCGCAAGCGATGCGAAGCCGCGCCCGGGCCCGGTGATGTTGACGCTCCGGTCAATGAGCAAATCGAGCTCGCCGACGCGTTGGCCGGAGCGCAGTCCGCTATAGCCGTCTCGTGTTTCCAGGTACGCTTGGTAACCTTGTTCGATACCTACGCGCAGCGCCTGATCCGCTACCGGATGGCTCGGGTTGCTCAACGTAGCGAGCACCTCTTCGCGAAAGAAGGGTGCCAGGGCAGCGAACTGGGCCCGGGCAGCTTCCATCTGTGCGGCGGAGAGCGCCCCGCCTGCGCGCGGCTCGAGGAGCGTGTCGACCACACGCGCCGAGAACGGGTGAATTGGGTCAGTCAAAGCCGTGGCCCCGCGTGGCAGTGACCCCGCCGCTCGCATGCCCCATAGCTGAACGGTCGATTCCCAATCGTTCTAGAGAATAGCAGAAGCAGCCCCGATTGTCGCCGGTCGGGGCTTACCAACGCCCTCGCGGGTTGGCGGGTGACTACGCCACCGGCTGCCTAGCGGATAAGGGCCGCGAGCTCGGGGTCCTGGCGAACCGTCTCGGCGACAAGTGGGATGCCGGTCGCGAGGCCCTCACGCACAGCGCTCTCTGCTTTGTCGCGCTTGCCTTGCCGCACGAGCATACGGGCGATGCGCAGCGACGCGTCCGCGTACCCACCCGTGTTCTTCGGATAGAGCGTCCGCAAGATGGTGTACTGCGTGGTGGCGGCAGCGTGTCGACCGAGCTTTTCGTAAGCGTAGCCTAGATTCGTTCGATCAGGCGGAGCCTCGGGACGCAGACGCACAGCCTTCTCGAGGAAGGGGAGCGCCTCCTCGGCGCGCCCGTGGCGCAGGTGGAGGGAGCCCACCAGGTAAAGTAAACCGGGCGCGTCGGGCTGGACTCCCAGGCCAGCGTTGAGGACGCTCAATGCGTCACCTTCGCGCCCTTGGCGATCGAGCAGGTTACCCAGCCCTTCGTAAACGAGCATGGTACGACGTGGGTCGTGTTCGATGGCCCGGCGATAGCTCGCTTCGGCTTCGCGGGTGTCGCCCAAGCGCTCGAGGACAACGGCAAGGTTGTAGTGGGCGATGACGTTGGTGTCGTCGATACGCAAGGACTCGAGCGCCGTGCGCTTTGCCTCCTCGAGCCGTCCGAGGTTACTCAAGGCGCTTGCGTAGCCAGCGTAGAGCGAAGCGTTCTGCTCGCCCAATGCGACCGCTTTGGCGTACGCCTCGGCAGCCTGCGCCATATGGCCCTGGTCGTGCAGGAAATCGCCCTTCAAGGTCCATAGACCTGGGTTCTTGGGGTCATGTTCGAGCGCTAGCGCGATTTCGGGGGCAGCGGCAGCGAAGTTACGCAGTCCGCGAAAATAGACTTTCGCGAGACCACAGTGAGCCTCGGAGTTGGCTGGCGAGAGTCGCGCGGCGGCCTTGAAGGCTTGCTCGGCCTCGGCCCAGCGCGCGAGCTCACCGTAAACGGCCCCCAAGTCGTTGTAGATGGCGTGATTGCCGGGGTCCTTGACGAGACCTTCTTGGAGAATCGGAATGGCCTCGAGGTACTCACCGCGTTCTATGCGTGCATGCGCCAGCTCGCGGATCTCGTGCATCCCCACCATGTCCTTCGGGTCACGACCACGATCGCTCGGACGTTTGTCGTCGCGGTTCACGTAACCCAGAGCGGCGAGTGCGTCCGTGGCTGCGGCGTCTACTTCGACCGTGGCGTCACGCGCGACCGGCATCAAGGTAGCCTGCAAAGCGGCAAGTCGCTTTCTGTACGGAGCGAGGTCGGTGTCGGTCGCGAGGTTACGCAGCTCATGGGGGTCGCTCGCGAGGTCGTAGAGCTCTGGCTTGGGCGCGTCGATGAACTTGTAGCGCGCATCGCGCCAGGCGTAGAGCGGGCTCCAACCGAACTGCTCGAGCGGCAAATAGGCCTCTGCGTACGAGGGTGCTTCGCTTCGCCCGCGCGCAAGTAACCCAGGCTGCTTGTCTCCCGCCACCACCCCCATGACCGTTGGCAGGATGTCGACGTGACGCGCGAGCTCCTTGACGCGTTGTCCGCCATCGCGTCCGCCGGGTAGCCGTACCAGCAGTGGGATGTGCTGTGTCGCTTCGTAAACGAACAACGAGTGGGTGCTTTCGCCGTGCTCGCCAAAGCTCTCGCCATGGTCGCTCGTCAGCACTACCAGCGTCTCGGCGAAACGGTCGCTCTTCTTCAAGCCGTCGAAGAAGCGACCGAGCGCCGCGTCGACGTAAGCAATCTCAGCGTCATATGGGTTCGCGAAGGCGCTGCGGAAAGGCTCGGGTGCTTCGTATGGAAAGTGTGGGTCATAAAGGTGCACCCACGCGAAGAACCGGCCGCTTTCACCGTCAATCCAAGCGAGCGCTCGCGACAGAGTGTTGTCGGCCTGGCGGTCCTTGACGCCGAACTTGGAGAGCTTCTTGCGACCGTCGACGAGGTCGTCATCGTAAACGTCGAAACCCTGATCGAGCCCGTAGCGCGAATCGAGAACGAACGCCGATACGAACGCCCCGGTTCGATAGCCGGCAGCCCGCATCTTTTCGGCGAGGGTGTCGAGCTCGGCGGGAGCGCGGTAGCTGCCATTGCTGCGCGCTCCATGCTGCGGCGGGTAGAGGCCGGTGAGAATGGTGGTGTGTGACGGGAGCGTGATGGGCGCGTGCGATGTCGCATGCTCGAATACCGTCGCCTCGCGCGCCAAGGCGTCGAGTGCCGGCGTGCGCCCATCTTTGTAGCCGTACATCGGGAGATGGTCAGCCCGCAGTGTGTCGATGGTGATGAGCAGGACGTTGGGCTCGCGCACACCGCCGCGCGCGTCGCAAGATGCCACGACGCACGCAAGGGCTACGAGCCCAACCAAACGCATCAAGGCGAAAAGTTCGCGGTCGCGATATCGCGGTGACCGGCGCTATCAGCGCAGGTCAAGATGAACGGCGTACCCCCTGGCTCGGTGTGCGACGTCGTACCCGAGGCGCGGTCGGCGTCGGGTATGTCGTAGACGAAGGTGCCTGTCGAAGTGCGCAGGAAGCAGGTGCCGCCCGCTGGGGCGTTGGTGGTCCAGGTCACGCTGGTGTCGCCGACGACCAAGGTCTTGATCCATGCCCGGGCCGGGTCGTGATGCACGCCAGGGTCAGCAGTGCCCGCCCCTTCGATCGTCGCACCTTCGATGTCGGTCGTGTAGGCACGCCAAACGTCCGCGCCGTAGGCGGTGTCCGCTGCGGCGTTCGAGCCGATGTCGACGCAGGCGCTGCCCTGGTCGAGGAAGAGTCGGCCACTTGGTGACTGGATGAACGGGTTAGTGGTGATGAAGACATTACTCGGATCGATTGCGCCGAAGATCTGGAACGCGCAGTTATTCGTGGCCGTGGTCGCGACGGGCCCCCCGACGCTCACGTCGCTCCCGCCATTGTCGAAGAACACCGAGTTCGTCACGGTCAGCGTCGACGCGCCAGCGGAAATGCCACCGTCGGAGTTGAAGCTGAAGCTCGAGAAGCGCACCTCGGCAAGCGCGTTGTCGAACTCGATGGCCCGGCCGTTGCGCAGGAAGTTCGTATTCGTGACTGTGACTGGGCCGTTTTGGACCTGCATGCCGCCACCATTGCTCGCACTGTTGTCGAAGAAGGTCGAATCGGTGACGGTGAGGTTCCCTGCGTTGGCCGCGAACAGACCGCCACCAGACGCAGAGGAGCTTGCGACTGCCTGGTTGCCACTGAACGTCACGTCGGTGAGGGTGTGGGTGCCGCCGACCGTGATGGCGAGGCCGCCGCCGAACACGTAGGCACCATTGACACTGTTGTTTTCGAAGCGAACGTCAGCGAGGGTTGCCGTAGTAACGCTCTGCATGAACATGCCGCCACCCGAGGCGCTCCTTGACGAGTTGTTTTGCGCGCTGTTCGCAACGAACTGCACGTCGTTGACGGTCAGCGATGTATGGCCAAACGCCGCGAGGCCACCGCCTCGGCTTGCCCCCGCCGACGTCACCTGGTTGTCCGCGATGACCACGTCTTGCAGAACCGTCGTGCCCGCTTGAGCGACGGCGATGGCGCCACCTCGAGCAGTCGACGAACCGGCCGCCACGTTCTCCAAGAACGTAACGTCAGTTAGCGACAGATTCGACTCGCTCCCGGAAACGCCGCCACCAAAGCTCCTCACACTTCCCCCGGCACGGTTGTCTTGGAAGAGAACGTTGTCGAGCACCACGCTTGCAGAGCGGGCAGCCATGCCGCCGCCTTCGCCTGTGCTGGACGTGCCCGCCCGATTGTTGACGAAGCTCGTATCCGCCACGGTTAGCCCGGTGACGCTCTCGTTGTACATGCCGCCCCCGAATGCTGCCGCCCGTCCATTGCGCACGACGAAGCCATCGAGTCGCGCATTCGATGCGCCGGTCACGACGCGCTGGGTATTGCCGCCATCGAGGACGGAGTTGCGCTCGGTGGGGCTTGGCCGCTGCGCCAGTGTATCCTCGGTGCCGACGAAGCTGCCGTAGATAGCCACGTCGTCCGCCATAGCGACTAGCGGCGTATCAACGACCACCGGCCCGGTCGCCACGTACGTGCCGTCGGCTACGAAGACGCGCGGGTTGGACGACGCCACCGCAAAGTCGATACCAGCCTGCACGGTCGTGAAAGCGTCCGCCCAGCTCGAGCCGTCGTTTGCGCCCGTCGCGTTGACGTCGACGAAGACTGGGCAGACGAGGTCCACGGTGCAGGCCCCAGCGCTGCAATTCTCGGTGGTGCAACCCACGCCGTCAGAACACGCTGCGCCGTTCCCGTCGAAGGCGGTGCATGAATCGGCGGCTTCGTCGCACGACTCGTTGCAATTGTCGTCACCATCGGGGCCCGGGCAAGGGTTACCGGTGCTGCCGCCGCAAGCGCCACCGCTGCAGGTCTCGGCACCATTGCAGTAGTTTCCATCGGTGCAGGCGCTGCCGTTGGTATCGGGCGCGGTGCACGAATCCGTCGCCTCGTCGCAGGATTCGGAGCAGTTGTCATCGCCATCGGGTCCAGGGCAGGGGTTACCGGTGCTGCCGCCGCAGACTCCCGCGCTGCAGGTCTCGGTGCCGTTGCAGAAGTTACCGTCGGTGCATGACCCACCCTGGTTGATCACATTGCAGCCGTCGCAGCACGCGCTCACCGCGGCGCAGTTACAGTCACCGTCCGCGCCAGTATCCGTGTCGGTCGTCGTGTCGCTATCGGTCGTCGTGTCGCTATCGGAGGTGTTGTCGTCGCCAATGTTGTCATCGGGATCGTCCCCACAACCGCTCGCCACCGCCAAAGCCAGCACGCCGAACCAAGTGACACGACGAGGGATCCGCGACAAAGACATGAAGTCTCCAGGGGATATGAAACCCGGCACGCGGAGCCTAAAGGCAACGCGGAGGTGGTTGCAAATTGCGCGAGACGAAAATGAACGACTACCTGGACCCATACGTGGACCCAAGCGTGCGAACCTTTGAGGACAGATGAGCGGCGGTTCGCCCTAGGCGCAGCGACTGGCACCCACCAGAGCGGCCGCCGCGCCTTGAAAAAACCACGCGCACCTGGGATTACGCCCGCAGAGGTCGCCCAGGTCATGACCAGCATCGTGGTGCCCGCAGCGCGCGAGCCGAAAACCTCGCGATCCCTCATGCATTGGGGTGCTTGGCAGCTCGTCATGGCGATCTACGGCCTGCTCTGGGTCGCCATCCTCGGCCTCATCGACGCGATCACGAAGCGCCGCTTTCGCTGGGCTGCGTTCTGCCTGGGGACCCTGCTCATGATGGCGGGCGTCACCGCGACGACGATGGCTATCCAGGTCGACCCAAACCGCTTCGGCGACGACGCCGTCATCCTCACCTGGGCCGCCGCGCTACTCGTCGCGATGCTGGCCGGCGCGGTCATCGGTCGGCTCGCAAGACGCATCGGCTACTGGGAGAGTTACGCGGCGATGTTGGTGAGCGGCGCGGCCGCGTACGTCCACCTGCGTTATGGTTTTCAGAACCTCTGGGCCAAAGTCGCGGGCGAGCACACCTCATACCTCGACATGCTTGGGGTCCTCGCGCCTGGCCAGCGCATGCTGGGCGATTTGTGGCTCGCGCTCTGGGGCTTGTGGTTGTTCATCGGCTTCGTGCTGATGATCTTCGGCGGCTCGCTCGTCTTCCTGGTCTACGGCGATGACGGCATCCGGGACTTCAAGATGGGCTACGAGCGCTTCCTGGGCCTACGCCAGCTCGTGTCGCAACGGCGGGGCTTGGTTTCGGTCACCGCGATGGTCGCAATCACGGGTGTCGCGGTGGGTGTCGCGGCGCTCGTCGCTGTCACCGCCGTGATGAGCGGCTACCAGGCGGACATCCAGTCGCGCATCTTGTCCACCAACGCCCACCTGGTGGTGCAGAAGTACGGCGTCGATTTCAGCGAGCACGAAAAGATAGCCCAGACCACCCGCGACGTACCCGAGGTCATCGCGACGACACCATTCGTCTTCAACGAGGCTTCGTTCAGCTTTGGCGATCGTGGCCTTGGCGTCCTGCTCAAGGGTGTCGTACCCGAGACCGCTGGAGCGGTCACCGAGGTGACGCGCAACCTCTGCGAGCGCGTCGAGGCCGGGCGTTGCATCCCGTTCACGCGCGACGGTGACGCCCAATTCGCCAAGATGCTGCGCCCGGGTGGCGGAGTGCCCGGTATCGTCGTCGGGCTCGAGCTCTTCAAGCGCCAAGGCCTCGCTGTCGGCGACCTCGTCACCTTGACGACACCTGTGTCACTGGCGAGCGTCCGCAATACCGCACCGAAACGCATGCAGTTCCAGGTCACCGGCGCCTTTCGCTCAGGCATGCACGAGTTCGACTCACGGCTCACGTACCTCGAGCTCGGCGCCGCCCAGGAGCTCTTGGGCTTAGGCGCCTCGGTGTCGGGTGTCGAGCTGAAGCTGAGTGACCCGCAGCGCGTCGAGGCGATCGCGGCCAAAGTGCTCCGCGCGGTCGGCCGCTACCCATACCGCACCCTCGATTGGCGTGAGCTCAACCAGGGTATCTTTCGCGCCCTCTTTCTCCAGAAAGCTGTCTTCTATAGCATCCTGGTCATGATCATCGTGGTCGCGGCCTTCAACATCGCCTCGACTCTCTTCATGACCGTCATTGAAAAGGCGCGAGAGATCGGCGTGCTCAAGTCCATGGGCGCGCGCGACGGTAGCATCATGAAGATCTTCGTACTCGAGGGGTGGATCGTCGGCCTCGTTGGCACTGGTTTCGGGCTCGTACTCGGGATTGGCGTCGCTATCGCGCTCTCGCAGCTCAAGCTCCAGATCGCAGCCGATGTCTATATGGTCGACTCACTCACCGTACGTATCCGCCCGTTCGAGATCGTCTTGACCGCTGTAGCGGCCTTCGTCATTTCGCATCTCGCCACCATCTACCCGGCCTTGCGCGCGGCACGGCAGCGCCCGGTCGATGCGATGCGCTATGACTGAGGGCGGCCGTACGCGCGGCGGTCGCGGCCAGATCCTGGTCGAGGCGGCCATCGCGTTGCCGCTCGCAATCTTCGTGGTTCTCGGCGCGCTGCATGTCATGCTGATGGTCGTACCGACACCCTTTGGGCGTTCCAGCAAACCTTGGACCGTTGCCAAGACCAAATCACTCCTCGGCGCAGCCCTTGCGGGAGTGCAACGCGTCGATGTCGAGGTCGCAAGCCCCGACCTCAACGCTTTCGCGGCCCCACTCGTCTTCGGCGGTGGGCTTGCGCGATGAAGCTGCGTCTCAAGATCGTCAAGGGAGCCGGCGAAGGGAAATCGTTCGTCTTCACCAAAGCGCCAGTGCGTATCGGTCGCGCTCCCGACAATGATCTGGTGCTCAACGACGACGGCATCTCGCGCCTCCAGTGCGAGCTGGTCATCGAGCCCGCCGGAGTGATGCTGCGCGATCTCGAAAGCGCCAACGGCACCAAGGTGAACGACGTCATCGCCACCGAGACCGAGCTCAGGACGGGTGACACTATCGGCATGGGGCCCGTCATCTTCGAAGTGCTCGAGGTCGACGCCCACGCCGAAATTCGCGCCAGCGGCGCTCAAGCCGCTAAAGCGGACAAAATCGTTCCCAAGCCCATGGGCGAGGGCGACCCAGGCACCAAGCCAGCGGCACCGCCCCAGAAACGCGCCAAGCTCGTCACCAAAGTGGCGGGCAAGCTCACTGGGATCTTCAAGAGCCAAGGGGTCGTGCAGAGCCCGCGCGCTCAGTCATCGCAACGTCGTATCGTGCGCGTGGCCGGATTGACCGCGCTCATCATAGCGGTCTGCCTGGCGTATTATATCGCCAAGCACAAAAAGCCCGACGAGTCGTTCAAGGTCTTCCCCATCGACAAAGCAACGCAGAACACCTCGTACGGCAAAGGGAACGTCGACGTCGTCGCAAGTGACCGTGCTACCTTCACTTTCGACTGCCAGGGCGGCCGCGTCGTCATCGGCTATGCGGCGGCATCGATCGACCGGGGCGACCAGGTAGAGATTGTGGTGAATGGTGAGCGCGTCGGCTACGCTCCGCAAACCGCAAGTGGATGGACGACCGGCTTGAGCTTCATCGTGCCGCGACGGCTGCTCAAGGCAGAGCGCAATATCGTGATCTTCGACAACCTCGACATTCCCGCCCGCGCAGGCAAAGACGACGATCGCTGGGCGATTGGCCAGCTGACGCTCACAGAGGTAGCGCTGCCCGCGCCGAACCCGACCAAGGCCAAACAACTCCACGAGCTCGGCAAAGTCGCATTCGACAGCCGGTCGGTGGCGCCGCAGAACCTCACCCGAGCGGTCGCATATCTCGAAGAGGCCGAGCTCTACACCGCCGCCGAAGAAGCGCCGTCGCCGGTGGCGCATGAAGTCGTGACGCTCCTCGAAAAGGTACGGGCCGAGCTACAGACCACCTTCGAAGCGCATGTTTTCTCGGCCGAGCAGGCCCTGCGCTTCGGTGATACGGAGCGTGCAAGAGATGCCCTGCGCGATATCTTGCGCTACTTTCCGGATGCAAAAGACCCGCGGCACCAAGCAGCAAAAGAGCGCCTCGCCGAACTCGGCATAGGTAACGCTCACTAACCGTTCGTACATCGTCGTTCCGTTTCAGAGGACAGCATGGATCCGATTCGTTTGCAGGTGGTCATCCCGTTTCACCAGCCGCTAGCCGCCCAAGGCGATGCCATCGAGCACGCGGTCTCCGTATGTTATGAGCCGGTCCTCGTAGCGCTCGAGGAAGCCGCGCGGGCACGTGTGGCGGTCCATTTTTCGGGCCATTTGCTCGATCACCTCTCGCGCAAGCGCGAGGACTTCCTCATGCGCTTGAAGGCGCTCGCCCGCGCTGGCCGCGTCGAGATTCTCGGTGGTCTGTTCTACGGCAGCATCCCGGCGTTGCTGCCGGAAGCCGATGTCCGTGCCCAAGTGCAGATGACGGCCGAGTATTGGGAGTCGTTCATCGGACGCGCCCCGTCGGGTTTTTGGCTGCCTGAGCTTGCCTGGAGCGCCGAGCTACCGCGCATGCTCCACGAGACCGGCCTCGACTACGGCTTCGTATCGGCGTCGCAAATCGCCATCGAGCCCGGTATGCAGCATGGGGTCGTCTCCATCGAGCGAGGCGGCGCCGCCGCGCACGCGTTTGTTTTGGCTGATCAGCTCTCGAAGGCCGCGCTCGGCAGCGACGCAGGCGAATGGGCGGACGGCGCCGTCGACAACATGCAACGCGCGCGTAGCCAAGTTCACACGGTCTGGTTGCGGGCGGAGAGCCTGGGGCTCGATGGTAAGTCGCAAGAATGGGCGCGCGAGTGGCTTCCCGAGTGGCTCGAAGCCGTGAGCGGCGGCCGCGACGAGTTGTCGACGGTGTTGCCAAGTGAAGGCTACGCCGGGGCCCGACCCGCGCGCCCCGTGAGGCTCCTGCACCGCTGCGCCGACGTGGTGCTCGACGGCAAGGCGAACGAAAGCGTCGACTGGACCGACTTTCCGCTGCAGTTCCCCGAGGTCGACGCGTTGCATCGCCGCATGTTGCGCGCTTCCGATAAGCTGCGCGAGGCCATTGCCACCATGGAAGAGGAGGGGATGGAAGAAGAGTGGTCGAGCGATCTCGCCACCGCTCAACGTTGCATCTTCTCGGCGCAGGCCCCCGACGCCTACTGGCGCGGTCGCGGCAAGGGCTTCACCGACCCCGCGCTGCGCGACGCGGTCATGGCGCGCGTCACCCGTGCCGAGCGCCTCATCGACGCCCTCGTTCAGGGTGAAGACGACTGGATCAGCGCCGAAGAAGAAGACCGCGACGGGGACCTCGTCGATGAGGTGGTGGTGTCGAGCCGCCATCTTGCGGCGTGGATCATCCCTGGAGAAGGCGCGCGCGTGCGGACGCTCGACGACCGTTTGAGCGGACGCAACGTGTTCGACGTTGGTGGCGTCGATCGCGAGAAGCCGACCACACAGGGCATGCGAGAGCTCGTGCTCGACCTCGAGACGTCGCCGGAAGAGCTTTTCTCTGGTAGCACGAAAGAGCTGGCCCCCGGCTGCTACGTGCAGCGTGAGAGCGCCATCGACGAAGCGGGCGACCTCACCTACCATCTCGAAGTCGGCGGAACCGTCGCGACAGGCGGCCACACCGCGAGCAACGTCGAGGTTCAGAAGAGCCTCGGCATCGCCATCGACAGGGCCGAGGTGACCCTCGCGACCAAGGCACGCGTCACGCAGGGTAAAGGCGTCTTGCTCGCCACCCGTATCCCAGTCCGCTTGGGCACGGCTGACACCAGCCTGACGGTGAACGGTGTGTCCGCTAAGCCGGGCATCGCTCGTCATGATGACGTCAGCAGTGTGCGCGTCGAGGCCGCCGACGGCGGCGTGGTCGAGCTATCACTCACGCCCGCGCTCGAAGTATGGACGGCTCCCGCGTCACGCGACGATCTCTCGCAGGGCTTCATCATCGTTCCCGTGCTGCGCGCCGAAGATGAAGCAGCGGCACAGCTAACGCTTCAGCTCATTCCGGCACCGCACCACGCCGAGCACGTGGTCGCCGAGACCGAAGCCGAAGAGTACGAAGAAGTGTCCGGCGATGATGACGCGGAGTCCGAGGAAGACGACACCGTTGTCCCCCGGTAATTTCCGAGGACTCGATCCACGCTTGTCTTTCGCTATGGAAGGCCGCGCCGCGGCGGAACGTGAAGCGTGGTGGCGTGGTGGCGTGGAGAGTCAAGTGGCCACGTTGCAGTGGTCCCGATGGCCCGCTGAAGAAGTAACTGCGTGCTGCGAGACAGTCCGTCGTAGCGCACAGTCCGGGGCCGTCACGCGAGCCTAGCGCCGCCACGCGACGCGTTTCGGTCTGCCGCGCGCGACCTTGTTTGTTTCGCGATCGTGCATAGCATCGAGCCACACGTCTGGCGCCCTGCGTGCGACAACGAACACCTCGACGGATCCGCGATGGGCGAAGTCACAGTCGACAAGTCGACCGTGACGCAGACGGACATCGCGGCGTCAAACGGCGTCATTCACGTCATCGATACAGGCATGCTGCCTATCTGACCCAAACTTTGCTCTGCCGCGCATGCCACATGAGCTTGCGGTATTCGCGAACCTGCAGCGCACCGCCTAGCGCGCTCGACCGCGAGGCGCTCTTCGCGCCAAAACCGAGACGCTGGTCAGCCTTGGTTGCGACCACCTCGAGGAGGGCGGCGGCTTGGCTTGTGTCCATCATGACGCGGACCGAGAGCTGAAAGAAACGCGGAGAGAGCGACCTTGGCCTCCGCAAGCGCGGTCTTGCGGTCGACGGATTCGGCGATAAGGAAAACGGCTTCGTTCAGAGCACCCGACAGCCAGTGTGCGAGCACGCTGGGCGCCACGCTGGAAGCTCCAAGTAGACCCGCCTCCCGACACGCAGCTAGTGCTTGCTTCAACGAACCAAGCCCGTACTCAGCGTCGATGGCTCGCCATTTCGACCAACCCAAGACGGCGGGACCGTCGGTCAAGACGATCTGCCGAAGCTCGTCATCGGTCGCGAGCTCGAGGAAAACTTCGCAGCCGTCGCGAACCGCCTCAAGGGTGACCCCAGCTTCGTCGGACGGCGCTTCGATTCGCTTCAAGAGGTCGCGCTGCACGTGACGCAGGACCGCTTCGAAGAGTCCCTCTTTGTTGCGGAAGTGGTAGTAGACCGCTCCCTTGGTCAGCTTCGCGTCGTGCGCAATGCGGTCGACGGAGGTGCCCGCATAGCCGTGTTGCGCGAACTCGCGCCGAGCGATGCGAATCAGACCGTCGATCGTCGCCGCCGACCACTCCTCGTTGGTTCGCGTGCGCTGTCGCGACCTCGTTTGCCCTGCAGCACGCCCACCTCGCTGCGCAGTCGCTCCTTGTCGTGTTCGCTCAGGCATCGCCAGTCTTCGCCACGGAGGGCCCCCTCGAGGGAATAGAGATAGTAGCAAACGGGCAGCAGCCGCCCCGCCGCATGCACCATCGACACGTAAGCGCCTACCGGCCCAACGCGGGCGAGCGTGCGGCGGTCCTTGATGCCAACCTCGGCGAGCCGACGGCAAATCGTCGGCCCCAAATTCGCGAGACGTCCGAGCGCGTTCATGACTCCGCGCTCCTGTAGGCCGCTTCGTAGGCTGGGCTCGGCGCGATCCGCTCGATGACATCGACAAGGACCCCGTCGGGACCTCGAAGCATGAAGTGCCGCTGCCCCCAGGCCTCGTCACGCAAGCCATGGACGAGCTCGACGCCGATGCTGGCGAGCCGAGCGTGCTCTGCAGTCGCATCCGAGACCTCGAAGCTCAGGAGCACGCCAGATGCCGGGGTTTGCGCGAACGGCGGCAGCGATTCGTGCGCGGTGGTCATGACCGCCACCTCGAAAGCCATCGTTGGATGCGCAAGGTGCACATACCAATCGCACTCGAATCGCGTTGCCATTCCGAAGCAGCGCTCGAAGAAGGCCTGCGCGTGTTGAACGTTGCGCGACAAGAGCACGGGAAAAAAACCAGTGAGAGACATGCTCGACTCCTTGGTGTTTCACTTTACATACTGTTGGTATGTATTTCAAGTCATAGTCTCGCATGCGTTCCACGTGGACAGTGCGCACGTCAGACAGTAGCTACGATGACCGTCCATGCTCGTCATCTGGCTGACCACCGTCCTCTGCACCGCCGAGGTCCCCGCGAACGGCGCCTTCGCGCTCACGCGCTTCGGCTACGGACCACGCGGCAGTGAGCGCGCTGCGCTCGAAACCATGAGCTGGAAGGCGGTCATCGAACAGCAGCTCGCCTACGAGCTCATTGATGACGCCGCGAGCGACGCAGCCGTGCGCGCGCTCGACGACTTGCCCTCGAACGCGGGCGAGCTCATCGCACGCTTCCCGAAGCCCAACATGTTGCAGAAGGGCATGGAGCGCATGGGCATCACCCGCGAGCCACCGCCCGATGTCGACAGGCCTGGCGAGCTCATCCAGGCGCTGCAAGCCCGACGCCTGGTACGTGCAGTGACCACCCGGAGACAGCTCTACGAAGCAACGGTTGAGCTTTGGCTCGATCACTTCAACGTCTTTGCCCGCAAACGTGGCGTCATGTATGCCATAGCGGACTATGAGCGTGGTGTTCGCAAAAACGCGCTTGGTTCGTTCGACGAGCTCCTCGTTGGCGTGGCTGAGAGCGCCGCCATAGCCATGTACCTCGACAATGACGACAACGTTCGTCCGAATGCGCCATGGCCGATGCAGGCGATCCCCGATGCCATCGACCTGCGCGCCTGCAAGTACCTGCCACAAGAGCGCATCGACAAGCTGACGCGCCGCGCCTCGAAGAACAGAAGCCCCAAGGGCAAGGAGCCCAAGCGGCAGCGCGGCATCAACGAAAACTACGCCCGTGAGCTGCTCGAGTTGCACACACTGGGCGTCGAGGGCGGCTACACGCAGAGCGATGTCACCGAGGTGGCGCGCGTCTTCACGGGTTGGACTGTGTTCGACCCCGAAGGAGCACTCGGCTGCCCAGATTCAGGGCGCGCCGTGTTCGTACCCGAGCTGCATGACCCAGGAGACAAGGTCGTTTTGGGGCGGACCATCACGAACGGAGGGCGTGACGAAGGCCTGCAGGTGCTCCGCATGCTTGCACACCACCCGGCGACCGCGCGCTTCATCGCGACGAAGCTCGTACGCAGGTTCGTCAGCGACGTGCCGCCACCAGGACTCGTCGACAGGGTCGCAGCCGTGTTCATCAAGACGAACGGTGACCTGCGAGCCGTGATGCGCGCGGTAGCGCTCGACGAAGCGACTGTCGCGGCGACGCTGCAACGCTCCAAGGTCAAGCGCCCTTTCGACTTGGTGGTGAGCAGCCTACGCGCGGTGGACGCCGAAACGGACGGCGATGTGATCACCCGTCGATACCTTCGCGCGCTCAATCACATGCCTTACGCGTGGCAGACACCAAACGGGTACCCCGACGACGCCATCCGCTGGATCAACGTCGGCGCCCTGACCCAGCGTCTGCGCTTCGGCATCGCGCTCGCGGGCAACGGCATTCCCGGCACACGCATCGAGCTACGCAAGATCGTGGGTGATGAGATTGGCAATGGTCAGAAAGCCCTCGACGCTCCGGAGCTCATTGACGCCATTGCGAGTCGTCTGCTCGGTGCCGCCCTGTCGAAGAGTACGCGTGACACAGCCGTCGCGGCGCTAGCCGACGACCCGAATAGCGCCCGCGCCGTGGGCCTGCTGCTCGGCTCACCGGAGTTCCAGCACCGATGATCGACCGACGAGCGTTCTTACAGGCCGGCGTTTGCGGCCTCGTCGCCCCGACGTTACTCGGCCGTGTAGCACGTGCCGCGCCCAGCTCCAAAAAGGTACTCGTGGTGGTGATGCTGCGCGGCGCGGTGGACGGTTTGTCGGTCGTCGCGCCCTATGCCGAAAACGCATACTACGACGCGCGTCCCACCATCGCGTTGCCCCGACCCGACGACGGCGCAAAACCCGAGACCGAGAGGCTATTGCGCCTCGACGATCGCTTCGGCCTGCATCCAGCCATGTTGCCCTTGCACCGCGCCTTCAACGAACGCCGACTCGCATTCGTCCATGCCGCAGGCTCACAGGCGGCGACGCGCTCGCACTTCGATGCGCAGGACTACATGGAGAGCGGGACTCCGGACAACAAGTCCACCGAAGACGGCTTCTTGAATCGCCTGCTCGCGATATCGGCCAAGCCCACCGATTCCGAGCTGCGCGCCATAGCGGTCACGAATGCCATGCCGCGCATCATGAGCGGTCCCGCCCGGGCGGTGGTCTTCTCGACGCTCGGCGACCTCTCACTTGGCACGGGCAAAGCAGCAAACAGCGCCGGGGCGAGCTTCGAAGCGATGTACGCCGCGGCAGTCCGAGACGTGCTTCACGGACCAACCCAGGACGTTTTCGATGTGGCCCGCCAGATCGAGAAGGCTGGCGTCACGCGCATGAAGCCACAGAACGATGCGGTCTATCCGAAGGACGCATTCGGACGATCGCTCGGGGAGATCGCCGCCCTCATCAAGGCGGACCTTGGCGTTCAGGTGGCCTTCACCGATATCGGCGGCTGGGACACGCACGCCGCACAGGGTGCAGCGACGGGTCAGCTCGCCAAACGCCTCGACGTGTTCGCGAAGGGCCTCGACGCCTTCGCGACCGACCTCGGCAAGCGCATGGATGACGTCGTGGTCATCGCGATGTCGGAGTTCGGACGTACCGTCCGCGAAAACGGTTCACGCGGAACAGATCACGGGCACGGCAACGTCATGCTGGTCGCGCATGGCAGCGTGCAAGGCGGTAAGGTCTATGGGGCCTGGCCGGGACTCGACGATGGGTCGCTCTTCGAGCACCGCGACCTCGCGGTGACAACCGACTTCCGCGACGTGTTGTGGCGCGTCGCCACGAAGCACCTGGGTGCGACGCGCCTCGACGCCGTATTCCCCGGCTTCACCCCGGCACGCGACAACGCGCGCATGACCTTCTTGTAACGAAGCCCAAGGCTTGCGTCCCTGGGTGACTCAATCGGCAACGCGATAGCGGTACACCCACATACGCCCGTCGGGTACGCCGTCGATGGCGAAGTAAAGAAAGTAGGCGTTGAGTGACGCGTCGTAGAAGCCCATCATCGAGGCATAGTCGGAGAACGCAACCTCGGGCGCGAAGGGCTGACTCGACCATAGCGAGGTCGCCGGGTCGAAGGCGTAGATCACACGGTCCTCGCGGTGAATGACCGTGACCACGTCGCTCGCAACGTCGTAACTGACTGTCGCGGCGTTGGTGCCAAAACCCGTGGGACCGCCGCTCGCTGGAGCGATCCAGGTGTTGCCCACGAGGTCGAAGGCGTAGAGCCCCGAGGCGCTCTCGTCGCTGCCACCGCCCATGTAGATGCGCTCACGCGTCGGGTCGTAGCAGGCACCCTGATCGTATCCAGACGGTCGCGTGCCGCCGTCGTCGACCACCGACCAGCGACGGGCGACCGTGTCGAAGGCGAAGACACCCGAGCTACCCGCGAGCACCAGCGCGTGCATCGAGGTCACGGCGTGGAGCTGCGGAAACGTACTATCTCCTGCTGGCGGCCCAGTTCCGCTCGCTGGCGCGCGGGCGAAACGCCCGGTCGCGACGGAGTATGTCCACGGCCCCATCAAGGGCTCGCTGCGACCACTGGCCTGCTCTTCGAGCGCCGCGATGCCAGCGGCCATCGGCCCGGTGCCGTCATCCCATCCAGGGAGGAAATACGTGCCGAGGCCACGCCCCGCGAAGAAGGTGAAGGCGCGCCCATCGGGCTGGTAAGCGAGAAAACCCCAGGCGTGAATGAGCACGTGCACGGGCAGCTGCTGCCCGCTACGGTCGACGAGCTGAAGATTGTCGTCGAGCGCGAGCGCGCCCGAAGCGACCCGCGCGGAGAACGTCGCCGTGTCCGTGCCGGGATGGACGGTGACCCAGCGGTTGGCGTTGACGTCATAGAACCAGAGCTCGTCGTTGGCGAGCGTGTCGCGCCAGATGAAGGCATGTGGACCTTCGCCGTAGAGAAACGCGCCCCCGAGGTCGGGCGCCCAGGCGAACGCCCTACCGCCCCAGGAACGGCCCGGCGCGGTCCCATACGTGGGATCACCAGCGGGTGCTTGGAGCTCGAGCCAGCTGTCGTCCGCCAGCGCACGAATGTCGGCTATGTGCGCGCCTTCCGCGCTCGGCAAGCCGACGAGCGGGCCGATGGCCGGCGGGTCGAAATCTGGTCCGTTGTCGGACGATGCGGGGGCGTCGCCACCGGTGTCGGCGCCCTCGCCAGGGAGTCCATCGGACTCAGTCACGTCGTTATCAGCGCTCTGCGCGTCGGCGTCAGGCAAACGCGAGACACTCCCGGTACACGCCGCCAGGGCGACTAGCATGAGCCCTGTCACACCCGAAAGCTCCCGCATGCTCCGCCTCACCACCAAAGCGTAGCACACCGGGCAAAGCTCGGTGTCAGGGCACGACCAAGCCGATGAGGTCCTTCACCTCGCGCAGTGTCTTATCTGCGATGGCGGACGCTCGTTCGGCGCCGTCACGCAAGATGGCGTCGATCGAGGCGGGGTCACTCATCAGGCGTTTCATTTCGCTGGTGATCGGCGCGAGCTTGCTCACTGCGAGATCGACAAGGGCGTTCTTGAAGCTCGAAAACTGGGCGCCAGCATGAGGCGCAAGGGCCTGTTCCTTCGTGGTCTCGGCGAGAGCCGCGTAGATGGCGACGAGGTTCGCGGCCTCGGGCCGATTTTCGAGGCCCTTCACGTCGCCGGGTAGCGGCTCCGGGTCGGTCTTCGCTTTGCGGACTTTCGCCGCGATGGTGTCGGCGTCATCGGTCATGTTGATACGCGACGCATCCGAGGGGTCGGACGAGCTCATCTTCTTGGTAGCGTCACGCAGCGACATGATGCGCGTCGCGACCCCGAAGATCTGCGGCTCGGGCAATGGGAACACATCTTTGCCGTAGTGATGATTGAACGCGCCCGCGATATCGCGCGACAGCTCGAGGTGCTGCTTCTGATCTTCGCCGACCGGCACGTGTGTGGCTTTGTAGAGCAGAATGTCGGCAGCCATGAGCACGGGGTAGCCGTAGAGACCGAGCACCGCGTTGTCCTTGTGCTTGCCCGCCTTGTCCTTGAACTGCGTCATGCGGTTCAGCCAGCCGAGTGGCGTGTGGCATGACAAGACCCACGAGAGCTCAGCGTGGCCCGAGACCATACTCTGGTTGAAGATGATGCATCGCTTCGGATCGACGCCAGCGGCGATGTAGGCTGCGGCAACCTCGCGGGTGCGCGAAGCAAGGCGTACGGGCTCGGGCTGCACCGTCAACGCATGCAAGTCGACGATGCAGTAAATGCAGTCGAAATCGCGTTGCAGGGCTACCCAGTTGCGTACGGCACCGAGGTAGTTGCCGAGGTGAAAATCGCCGGTGGGTTGGACGCCCGAGAAGATGCGTTTCATGGGCGCCTGCGTCGCACGACTGACAGGTGCTCGACAAGCGGGGGCTAACGACCGGCGCCGTCCGTGTTTGCGGCTCTCTCGTGGGCCGCCTTGGCAAGGCGCTCGAGCCAGGCTTCGACCGCGAGGGGCACGAAGACGTTCTTGCGGGCCGCCCGAGCTTCCTCGACATCCCGCCGCAACGCGGCCCTGACCTCTTCAATCGCCGCCGCGACTTCGCACTCGCCACCCACCATCGCCGTCTCCATCCAGTTCGCCTGCGTTATCGGATGCCACGCCCGTCGGTTGTCTGACACTGCGTCAGGTCGCGCGGCCGACTTGCGGCGAAAGCCGACATATGAGCGCTTTGCGGGACATGCGCAGCGCAGACCTCATCCGAGCCGTTCGTGACAAACAAGCCATTTTGCCTGCGGAGCTCGCGGCCTTCGTCCAGGGCATCGCCCGCGGCGATGTCCCCGACTACCAGGCGAGCGCCTTCCTCATGGCCGTCTTTTTCAACGGCCTTTCCGATGAGCTCACCGCCGCGATGACCCTGGCCATGCGCGACAGCGGCCGGGTCATCGACTTGACGAGCGTGCCTGGACTAAAGGTGGACAAGCACTCAACCGGGGGTGTCGGCGACAAGATCTCGCTGCCCTTAGCGCCGCTGGTGGCAGCCTGCGGGGTTCCCGTCCCCATGGTCAGCGGTCGCGGCCTGGGCCACACGGGCGGCACCTTGGACAAGCTCGAGTCGATCCCAGGCTTCCGGGTCGACCTCTCACTCACCCGCTTCGTCGAGCTCGTCCAGACGCTGGGGTTGTGCCTCATCGGTCAGACCGCTGACCTCGCTCCAGCGGACAAGAAGCTCTACGCCCTGCGTGATGTCACCTCGACCGTCGAGTCGATCCCGCTCATCACCTCGAGCATCCTTTCGAAGAAGCTCGCCGAGGGCATCGACGCGCTGGTGCTCGACGTCAAGGTTGGTCGCGGCGCGTTCATGAAAACCGAAGAGCACGCCAGGGCGCTTGCGCAGTCGCTCGTCCGCGTCGGCACACAAGCCGGGGTCAAGATGCGGGCGCTCATCACCGACATGGATCAGCCGCTGGGGAAAACAATCGGCAACTCCCTCGAGGTGCGCGAGTCGATCGAGATTCTTCGGGGGCACGGCCCAGAGGACACCACCGAGCTCACCATGGCCCTGGGAGCCGAAATGTTGATCCTGGGCGGCGTCGCCAAGGACAGCATCGAAGCACGCGCGCAGCTAGGTAACGCCATGCGCTCGGGCGCGGGTCTCGCAAAGTTCCGCGCCATCATCGAGGCTCAGCACGGAGACCCCACCGTGGTCGATCACCCAGAGAAGCTCCCGAGCACCGAGCACAAGTCAGCCGTGCTCGCGAAGATGGCCGGCGTCATCACCGATATCGACCCCTATGTGCTCGGTACGTCGGCGATGCGCTTGGGTGCTGGCCGCGCCAAAGCAGAAGATCGCGTGGACCACGCCGTCGGGATCGTCCTCGTCAAGAAAGTCGGTGACATCGTGGAGCGCGGTGAGCCCATGGCCTACGTCCACCACCGCGGCGGTGGCATCATCGAGCGCGAGCTCAAGACCATCGAAGCGGGGATGGTCATCGGCGCATCGGCAAAGGCGGCGCGCCCCCTCGTCGTGGACGTCATCAGCGGGTGAAGCGCCTCCCCATCATCGCGCTGCTCTCGACCCTCGTCGACCACCTAGCGCTCGGCGGCGCGCTCGGGGCCGGTGCGCTCATGCATGCGCCGGCGTCACTCATCGCGCTCACCCTACCAAGCTTGTTCTTGGCTCCTGTCGGCGCTCGCCTTGTTGACCGCTATGGCATACGGAGGTCGCTGCGCATCGCCAAGGTCGTCGAGCTCGCTGGCGTCGCCGCCTGCGCCTCGGCGGGCTTCGGTTTCTTCTTTGGCACGTATCTCGGGCTAGTCGTCTTGGGCGCCAAAGGCGCTCTCTTGGCGCCCATCAAGTATTCGAGCGCGCCGCGCCTCGGGGGGAGCGGCGACGCCCTGCTGCGCGCCAGCATGCTGGTGGCCACCACCACCGCGGTGTCGATGGTCGTCGGCATCATCGCTGGCCTCGACTTGCAGCAGAGACTCGGTAGCCGCGTCCTCGCGGCGGTCCTCGTCGCCGTCGCCATCGTCGGTTGGTTGGTGCCAGCCGCGGACGAGGCTGCGCAAGCGCGCAGGCCCACGCCCAGCCTGTTGTCCCAGCGCACTCTTGGCCTCTCGCTCCTCGGCATCGGATGGTTCTGGGCGCTCGCGACGCTCCTCGTGGGGCTGTTGGTGCCGTATGGCTACGTCACGCTGACTCTAAGCACCTGGGGTGCCGTGGGTCTTACGGCTTGCCTCACGGCGGGCTTCGTCGGCGGCTCCCTCACCTGCTCATGGCTTTCGCGCGGCGTCCTCGAGCTTGGTGTGGTCCCGCTAGGGGCTCTGGGCATCACCGTCTTCACGGCGCTGCTCTGGTTTGGTGGCGTGGTGGTCGAACCAACACCTTGGCATGCGTACGCGACGGTACTGCTATGCGGAACATCGCTCGCCTGGTTCGTCGTACCGCTATACGCGCTCATCTATCATCGCAGTGAGCCCGCGGACGCGGCCGTGATCGCAGCGCGTTCCGATCGCATAAGCAGCGCATTCGCGATCGGCGCTGCTGGCATTTTGTGGGCAGCGTTCGTTTACCAATGGCCCGCGTACTGGGTGTTTGCAACCCTCGCTGCCATGAACGGCGCGGTGGCGTTCTTCATCTATGCCTACGCGCCCGAGTTCGCGCTTCGCTTCGTCATCTGGCTTCTCTCACACGTCCTCTATCGCGTACGCGTCGTCGGTCGCGAGCACCTTCCCTTGCATGGCCCGGCAGTGCTCGTCTGCAACCACGTGACCTTCGTCGATTGGTTGATCATCGGCAGCGCCTCACCGCTGCCGCTCCGCTTCGTCATGCACTACAGCTTCATGCACATCCCGGTCGCGAAGTATCTCTTCAAAGACGCCAAGATCATCCCTATCGCCGGCGCCAAGGAGGACCCCGAAACGCTCGAGAAGGCTTTCGAGCGCATAGCCTCCGCTTTAGAAGACAACGAAATCGTCTGTATTTTCCCAGAGGGCAAGCTCACGACCGACGGCAACATGAACCCGTTCAGGCCGGGCATCGAAAAGATCATCGCGCGAAGCCCCGTCCCGGTGGTCCCCATGGCGCTGGTCGGCATGTGGGGCAGCGTCTTTAGCAAGAGCAAGAACAAGCGAGTCGGCAAGCGGTTCTGGTCACGCGTCACCCTGCTGGTCGAGGCAGCCGTGCCCCCTACGACCGTCACCGCCGCAGACCTCGAGCGGCGGGTTAAGCAACTCGGGAACCTCACCTGAGCCGCATGGACATTGCGGTGAGGCCTGATGTCTGTAACGACTTGGGAATGACGAAGTTGCCGTTCGCTGTCGCCATTGCGTTGCTCGCCTCCTGTGGGAACGAGGCCAAGTGGGAGCGCGCGCGGGCGGAATATTGCCAAGAGCTCGAGCTGCTCTCGAACCGGGTGAAGAGCGACCTCGACAACCTCGCCGATGCGCTCAGGCGGCAGGCCGGCGAGCCGCAGCCCGACGGGCGCCAGTGTGGCTTCATTCATCGCGACCTGCTGGTGGTCGGCGCGCGCCTGGACGGCTTCCGCACCGCTCAGAAGGTGCTGGCCGTCGCGCGCCCGGAGAAGCAGACGCTCGAGCAAGCAGGCTTTGGGGCCCGCCTCGACCTCACCCCACTGCAGAGCTACGACGCCGAAGCTTGCTTGAGCGGGCGCGCGAACGACGCCGCCACCAAGGTGGCCGAAGTCAGGCAGGCGATGGATGCGGACTTTCAGGCGGGCTTGACCGCCTGTCGCGCTGTAGGCTGGAGAACGGGCCTCGCCAAGTAGCCCGGACGGGTCCCCACACGTATCGCGCGGAGGCTACCGACCGCGGCGGTGAGGCTCGAAACCTTCTTCGACGATGGCAAACGGCACGCGGGCACCAGGCCGCTCGATAGCCAAGTGCGCTGCTTCTCCTGCGATCGGCACGCCGCCGAGCTCGTCAGGAGTCGACTCGACAAGTCGGACCTTGCCGCCGCTGCGCTGCTCGACCGCAGCCGCAAGGGCTGCACGGACGGAGGCGTTCATGAGCGCGCCAGTGACGTCCTGGACAGCGAACACCTCGCCTGACTTCCACATTGCGCTGTAATTGGGCAGCTGGCCACGCGCCAACGTGTCGGCGATGAAGTTGAAATGGCCTGAGCCGACGAACGTGTCCGGGTTGCTGCTCTCGCGATAGAGCTTCTCGGGAATGTGCACGCGGGTTGGGAGCGGCGGTACAGCCGCGCGGCCCACGACAGCGCTCTCGTTCGCGAGAGGCTTCGGACCAGCGTTCGGCAGCCAATTCGCGGCGCCGGTATGCACTTTGGAAGCAGAAGACATCGTGGGGAGAGTATCGCCTTGAAAAACCGGGCGTTGCGTCAGATTAGGAGACCAGCCAGACACCCGGTCAACGCCGTTGTCATGGCTCCTGCTAGCATAGCGCGTAGGCCGAGTTTTGCCAGATCCGCGCGTCGCGCGGGCACCATGGCGCTGATGCCGCCAATCTGGATGCCGATGGACGAGAAGTTGGCGAAGCCGCAAAGGGCGTAGGTGGCAATCGTAAAGGTACGCGGCGAGATCTGATCGCGGATAGCCCCAAGCTCCACGTAAGCCACGAATTCATTTAGGGAAATCTTGAGCCCCAGGAGCTTCCCGAAGGCCAGGATGTCGTTCTGCTCAATCCCCATACACCAGGACAGGGGCGCAAAGACCCACCCGAAAATCTGGCCCAGGGCGAGCTCCGGATAGCCCATAAAGCCCCCGGCGACCCCCAACATCCAGTTCACTAGGGCGATGAGGGCAATGAAGGCGATGAGCATGGCCGCAACGTTGAGGGCGAGCGACAAACCGTCGCCTGCGCCAGCCGCGGCCGCATCGATGACGTTCGAGGAGGTGCGCGGTGGGTCTTTGACGTGGCCACCTTTGGTCTCGGACTCTTCGGTCTCCGGCCAGATGATCTTCGCCATCATCAGGCCGGCCGGAGCGCTCATCACGCTCGCCGCGACCAGGTGACCGGCGTCGATACCGAAACGCACGTAGGCCGCGAGGACCCCACCAGCAACGGACGCAAAGCCTCCCGTCATGACCGCCATCAGCTCGGACATGGTCATCTTGGCGAGGTAGGGCTTCACCACCAACGGGGCCTCGGTTTGTCCGACGAAGATGTTGATTGCAGCCGAGAGTGACTCCGAGCCGCTCGTGCGTAATGCGCGTGCCATGACCCACGCGATGACACGAACCACCCGTTGAATGATGCCGAAGTGATAGAGCACCGACATCAAGGCGCCAAAGAAGATGATGGTCGGCAAGACGTGGAAAGCGAAGACGATACCGACGTTCAAGACGTCACCGCTCGCGCCATCGACGAGTGACATCGGACCGCGCGTCGGGCCGGCGGTCACTCCGCTATAGAGGTTACCGAAAAGAAAGCTCGCCCCCGCGTCGGTGAAGGAAATGAGCTTGGTGACACCCGCATTCGCGTAAGAGAACACCGCTCGCCCGGCGGGCAAGACCAGAACGAGCAATGCGAAAACGAACTGCAAGCCCAAGCCCCAGCGAACCATGCGCCAGTCGATGGCCTTGCGGTTGACGGACATCAACACGGCAAGGCCAAGAATGACGATCATGCCTAGAATGCCGCGCAGGCGCAGCAAGATGGGAGTGCTCTGCTCGGTCTGTGTGTAGTTGCGGACGAGCGCCGCTTCGAGCGCCTTGCGATCGGGATGCTGCGGTGAGACCGCGATGAGGTCGTCGAGTCGGCGGTCAGCGAGATCGCGGTCGCCAGCCTTCAAGGCGAGCTGCGCGATGTGCGCCAAAAGCTCAGCTAGACCCTGACGGCGCTGCCACTGGATGAAGACGCGCCGCAGCTTCTCGTGCGCCTTGAGCTCGAGCGCGGCGTCGCCGCTGGCGATGACGCCACACAGCTGGTCGGCGGCGCTGTCGAGCTGCCCGAGACGCACCAACGTCTCGGCACGACGGTACGCTTCAGCGTTGTCTGGGACGGTGATGGTTTGCGGCCCACAGTAGGCTGCCCAAACAGGTCTCTCGGGCATCGAGGGGTCTGGCTCGGGCTCGGGCTGCCCAGGAACGGGGAGCTGTTCGGTCGTTTGAGCGAAGGCGGTCGGCCACGCGAACACGGCGCCCGCGCTTGCCACCGCGCCCAAGAAAGCCGTCACGAACAGTCGCTTCCGGGAGACCTTACGCGCCATTGCGGGCGCATCGCTATCACAATATATCCCGAGCAGTGAGCACATATTACGATCAAGTCCAGGAAGCCGTCCGTGCCATCAATGCGGTCGACCGCCCTACCGTCGGCGTCGTTCTAGGCTCAGGCTTGTCCGCTTTCGTCGAGCAGATCGACGAGCCTCGCGTCATCCCCTATCGCAACATCCCGAACTTTCCCGTCAGCAATGTCGAGGGTCACAAGGGTGACTTGGTGCTCGGCAAGATCGGCGCCGCGCGTATCGTCGTCATGAGCGGACGCGTCCACTACTACGAAGGTCACGCCATGAGCGCGGTGACCTTCCCGATCCGCGTGCTCGCTGGCCTTGGCATCAAGACGCTGCTGGTCACCAACGCCGCTGGAGCGGTCAACGAAGCTTTCGCCCCGGGCGATTTCATGATCATCACCGATCACTTGAACTTGGTTGCCGACAACCCCCTGCGCGGCGCCAACGACGAACGCTTCGGCGTGCGCTTCCCCGACTTCACCGAAGCCTACGCCAAGACAGCGCGGGACAAGCTCCGTGAGGCAGGTCAGTTCGCGCGTGCGAGCGTTCGCGAGGGTGTTTACGCGTTTCTCCCAGGTCCCTGCTACGAAACACCCGCGGAAGTTCGCATGTTGCGCACACTCGGCGCCGATGCTGTCGGGATGTCCACCGTTCCAGAGGTCATAGCGGCCCGTCATATGGGCATCACGGTCGCGGGCCTGTCCGTCATCACCAATAGCGCCGCAGGCATTTCCAAGACGACACTGTCGCACGACGAGGTCAAGGAGGTCGCTGGCCGCGTTCAGAAGCCCTTGCGCATGATGCTCGCGCGCGCCGTGCAGTCGCTCGCATGACAGTCCGCCATAGCGCCCCCCGCGTGCCGGCCAAAAAGAAGCACGTCCCCGTCAAACGCGATGGCAGCATCGTCATTCGCGGCGCCGACGTCATCACCATGAACGAGCGCTTCGATGTCGCGAAGCTCGATATCGCCATCGAAGACGGTCGCATCGTCGGTCTCGGGCCGAAGCTCGCGACACGCGGCGCCGACATGGTGATTGAGGCCAAGGGCTTGGTCGTCATGCCCGGTTTCGTTCAGTGCCACATCCACCTGTGCCAGACGCTGTTTCGCGCTCAAGCTGACGACATGGTTCTGCTCGACTGGTTGCGCGAACGCATATGGCCCATGGAGGGAGCCCTCGAGCCGGACGACATGCGAGCAGCCGCTCGGTTGGGCTTGGCCGAGCTTTTGTTGTCGGGGACCACTGGCATCCTCGACATGGGCACAGTCCGCCACGCTGACGTGTTGTTCGAGGAGGCGGCCCGTTCGGGTATCCGCTACGTCGGCGGTAAGTGTTTGATGGACGTCGGCCAGGGTTACCCGGCCGGCCTGCGCGAGACCACCGAGAGCGCTATCGACGAGAGTGTCACCCTCTGTGAGCGGTGGCATGGGGCCGCGGAGGGCCGCCTGCGCTACGCCTTCTCGCCACGATTCGCGCTGTCGTGCAGCGAGCACGCCATGAAGATGTGCGCCGCGAACGCTCGCGCTCACGGCGCAATGTTGCATACGCATGCCTCTGAGAACTCCGAAGAGATCGAGCTCGTCCGCGAGCGCAGCGGCAAAAGCAACATCGAGTACCTGCATTCGTTGGGCCTCACTGGCCCTGACGTCGTTTTGGCCCACGGGGTCTGGCTCTCGGCCGAAGAGCGCCGCATCCTCCGCGACACCAAGACGCGCCTTGCACATTGCCCGTCCTCGAACCTGAAGCTCGCGAGCGGCATCGCTCGGATCGACGAGCTCTTGCAAATGGACATTCATGTCGCATTGGGGGCCGACGGTGCTGCGTGCAATAACGGTCTCGACGCGTTCATGGAAATGCGCCTTGCCGCCGTTCTCCACAAAGTCCGAGGTGGACCGACGGCTATCCCCGCGCGCAAGGCGCTGCACATGGCGACTCGCGCCGGAGCGCAAGCGCTTGGTGTGGAAGACGCGGGTGTCGTCGCTCCCGGTATGCGAGCCGATCTCGTCATGCTCGACCTGCACAAGCCGCACGTCTATCCGGACATCGGCGACCTGACGTCCCGCGTCGTCTATTCCGCAAGACCCACCGACGTCCACACCGTGATGATCGACGGGCGCCTCATCGTAAGGGAGGGCGAACTGCTCACCCTCGATGTCAACAAGACCCTCAAAGACGCGCGGGCGGCGGCTCGTCGCGTTGCCGCGCGTGTGAGCTGACGTGCCTCCATTCAACCGTCCGCAACTGACGCCCGAGCAAGTGCTCGCCCGATATCGCAAGGGGCCGACAACCGGTCTATTCACCGATGGGAGCGCGACTCCCAACCCCGGCCCCGGAGGCTGGAGCGCGGTCTATGTCGTCGACGACGAGCTCATCGACAGCATGTCCGGTCGCGAACCCCATACCACCAACAATCGCATGGAGCTGACCGGACTGATCACCGCTTACAGAATGGCCTCGTCGACCATGCCATTGACCGTTTTCACGGACAGTCAGCTATGCGTCAAAACGGTCAACGAGTGGGCCGCTTCGTGGGCACGCCGGGGTTGGCGCCGCAAAGACGGCGAAATCAAGAATCTCGAGCTGGTGCAGGAGCTCTACGCGCTCTCCCTGGAGAAGAAGAACCTGACACTGCAATGGATCCGCGCTCACGACGGGTCGCGCTGGAACGAATACGCGGACGCCCTTGCCGGTGACTACCTGCGGTGAGACCGAGCGGCGCGTACTCGCTCAGGCGTCGGTCGGCAAAGCTCGACGCAGCAGAAGCTCTTCAGCGCTCGGCATGTAGTCCGATGAGATTGCCCTCGCTGTCATGGATGAGTGCAATGAATCCGGGCTCGCCGATATCGGTCTTGTCGACGACCAACCGCCCCCCGGCGCTCGTGACCCTGTTCAAACAGGCATCGAGCTTGCCGTTACAATTGATGTAAACGACACAGCCTTCAGCCGATGGAGCGCGGCCGCGACGCGAAACGAGAGCGCCTGCGACGCCCTGCGCTGCGAAGACGGCGTGGGGCTCGCCGTTGAAGGTTTCGCTCTTCAAATCGACAGCCAGCGTCTGCTCATAGAAGCGCTTGGCGCGCGCCATGTCGGCGACGAAGATCTCAAACCAGGAAATCGCATTGCTCATGAAAAAGTCTCCCTGAAACGAGTTCATGAGCAGCCTACACAGGTCGATTGTCATCCTTATGTCAGTTTTTAGGTGGACGTCGACGCCCCCAATCCGTCCTGATGGAGTACTCGCTCGCCTGGGCATCCCGGCTCCACCTGCGGCGGGGAAGCCGTCGACGCATTGCAAAGATGAAAATGGTAGTCTCAGAGCGAGGCGATGGACATGTCCGCTTCTGCGTAGCCGATAGAGTGGCGCGTATTGCACCCACGAACGGCAGAGTTGCACGAAGGGCACGCGCCCGAGCAATCGTAGATTGCGAGATACTACATACGGGCAAGGTCGTCGTGGTACTCGCCGCCGGGCCCGGGGCCGATTGGCAGTATCCGCAGCGCCTTGTTAGTCCTCGGCAAGCACGATCACCTTGTCGCCTGCAGTGAAGGTGATGAGATCACTCTTCGTCGGATTGACGACTACCCCATACTCTTGGTCTGCCCGGTTCGCTATCGCGTTGCGTCGATAACCGATGGCGACCTGCTTCTGGCGCGCCGCCGCGTACATCACAGTGTAGAAGTTCATAGGCTTGTCGACGACGACGTAGTGCTCGACGGGCTTTAGATAGATCTCCGACCCCTCGGGGCTGAACAGATCTTCGAACACCGCCTTGAGGTCTTTGTTCTCGGAGACCTGCGCGAGCATCAAGCTGACGAGCTTGTCACTCACGATGAAGTCATCCGCCCTGGTCACGTCGGCAAGAACGCGATTGCGTACGTCGAGTATCTCGCTGACGATCGAGTAGCGTGCACCCTGGCGGTCTGCCATGTCGCGTAAGTGAAGCAGCGTGATGAGTGAACGTGCATCCGCCTGTTCGTGACTGACGGCCTCGTCACTGACCACGATGATGTGATCGAATTTGGAGGGGTCGAGGCTCTCAAGGGTTGAACGATCGGTGGCGTCACCGATCCGCGCGAGGAGCTTCTGGCGCTCGAGTCCAGCGCGCACGCGGCCAAGACCAGCCTCGACGTCGTGTGCGCACAACACAGTGACTGAGCTCCCGGGCGCCACGTATTTGTCTAGCTCCGCAATCAGAGATGGGACACGCCAGTTCCACCCCAAGATCAACGCCTGCTCCGGCTTGCGCGGCTCCGAACCGTGTTTCTGTACTAGGCTCGGATCGATGCCGAAGTTCTTGCGGCCAGAGAGAACCACGGTGTCGTCGTCCTCCGAAATTGCGATCAAGCTGTCGCCGGCTTCGACGAGCGACTCGGGAGGTGGATTGAGGACGACACGGCCATCCTTCTTGCGCACGCCCATTAGCGCCGAGTCCTCATAAGCCAGTGATGCATCGAAGAAGCGCTTGCCGACGAGTGAGGGCTCTTCCTTGAGGTAGATCTCATCGCCGCCGAAATCGAGCAGCTCGGTGTAGACGACCGAGAGGCCTGACTGCCGGCAGGTCTGCACCGTGATGCGTGAGAGGAGATCGCCGACAAGGACGAACGTCGCCTCGCCCTTACCGGCCAACCGGGCCACGTCCTGATTCTTGGCATCGCGAAGCTCAGCCACGAGGTGGTAGGGCTCCGGCTTGCGCTGCGGATCATTGGTGATCGCAAGTAGAGTCTTGATCACCTGCGCGTCGGGGGCGTCTCCTCCAGCCGCGAGGACGACGATCGAGCGTGCGGCATCAACACCCACGATCGCAAGATCTGCGAGGTCGGTCGGGTCACCGGTGCGGCAGACCACACGCGTGTTCTTTGTGTCCGGTACGTGCGCCCGGATCGCATCCTCCATGGTGACCTTGTCCTCGGCTCCGAGCACCACAACGCAGCCCCGGCGCTGGTTCGCGTTGGCCTCAACGAGCTCCGAAACGATGGTGAAAACGTGCGGGGACCAACCCAAGATGACCGTGTGGCCTGATTCGATGACTCGGGAGCGGCCCTTCCGCAGCTCCTCAATGCGCGCTTCGATGCCGCTTGTGAGTACGCCGATGAGCGTGCTGATGATGAAAACGCCACCAAGCGTTACTCCGAGCATCGCGAACAGATAGCCCCAGCTGCCGGCGTCGCCACCCATGGTGCCGGCGTCGAGCGTGCGCATGAGCGACATCCAGATGATCTGCGGCAGAGCTGGGCGTTGTCCGTCGTCGGCGGCCGGAGCCACGCCGCTCACATAGATGAGCGCTGAGAACACAATGACGACGAAAGCCGAGACGAGCGCCAGACCCGCGATGAGCGCCGGAGTCCCTTTCGACATCAGTCCGTCGAAGCGATACCGAAGGTGTTCGCGCAGGGTGGGTTTGTTCATACGGCGGGCAATACCACGACGGCTATCGATGCTGGAGGGCCCATGTCGGCTAGGTCTTGCTTAGCTAAGCTAGACCGACGCGTTTGCGAGGGTTCGCGTAATCTTTGGCTCGACTCCCGTCGCATCGAGAAGATCCATGAGACGCCGCCGCGCTTCTGGGTTGGCGCCGCGCACCTTCTTCGCGAGGATGAGCTCGTTCTTCAGGGAGTGTTCCCAGCCGGCGAGCTCGGTCACCGTGACGCTATAGCCGTACGCTTCGAGGGTAAGCGCACGAATGACGTTCGTCAGATGTGAACCGAACTCTCGTCGGTGCCATGGGTGTGAGTGCAGCTCCGCTATAACGGACGACGCACCACCCTTCTCCTTGAGCTGGCGCGCAACCTCCGCCTGGCAGCAAGGGACCACCGCGACGTGGTCGGCGCCGTGCTGGATGGCGAGGGCTACCGCATCATCGGTCGCGGTGTCACATGCATGCAGCGCGACGACCAGGTTCACGCGCGCGGGCAACGTCGCACCCGCGATATCGGAGCCCAAGACCTCGAGGCGCGCAAAGCCCAGACGAGCCGCTCTTTCGCGCGCTCCCTTCACCAGATCGTCGCGCGATTCGAGGAGCATGAGCTTGCCTTTGCCCGCATCGCGCAAGAACAGCTCATAGAGAATGAACCCGAGGTAGCTCTTCCCCGCACCGCAGTCGATGACCACTGGGTCGGCAAAACGCGCAAGCACGTCGTCCAGCGCGGGGCGCACGAGCTGCACCAGGTGATTCACCTGCTTGAGCTTGCGCAACGTGTCGGCGTTCATGGCGCCGTCACGGGTGACCAGGTGCAGATCTTTGAGGAGCTCGACAGATTGGCCGGGGGCGAGCTCTTTCTTGAGCTCGTTGGCTTCGACGCGACGACGACTCATGGCAGCGACCCCGGCCAGAAGAAGTTGACGATACCGCGCACCGACAGCAGCACGATCACGGTGCCAACCACGAACAGCAAGGGGCGCTCGGGCAAGCGCTTGGCGACACGGGCCGCGAGCGGCGCCGCCAGAACGCCGCCGATGAGCAGGCCTGTCATGATGGGCCAGATCGCAAAGCCCGACGTCGCAAGGAACGTCGCTGAAATGACCACCGTCACGAAGAACTCCGCCGCGTTGGATGAGCCAATAGCGAACCGCGCCTTGCTGCCACCGCCGATGAGCGTCGTGGTGACGATCGAGCCCCACCCCCCGCCGCCTACAGCGTCGAGAAAGGCGCCAACGAAGCCTAGAGTGCGCACCCCGCGTGGAATGCGATGTTCGCGTTGGCGGACAGGCAAAGCCTTGATCAAGATCCACGACCCAGCGAGGAACAGATAGATGCTGACCGCGGGACGCACGAAAGTCGGCGGCGCCCACCACAACAGGTAGGCGCCGATGAAGCCCCCGACCATGCCGGGGACGGCGAGTTGCCAGACCAGACGTTTGTCGATGTTGCCGATACGCCAGTGCGCAAGTCCACTCGCCCCGGTCGTAAACACCTCGGCCGCGTGAACGCTGGCGCTGGCGGCGAGGGGGGACAACCCCATGCTGAGCAGGACGGAGTTGCACGCAACGCCGTAAGCCATGCCGAGCGCGCCATCGATGAGCTGCGCCACGAAGCCGACCACGACGTAGGCGAGGAGCTCGTTCACGCCGGGCCTATATCAGCTTCGGTCGGCCTCGTCCTTGAATGCTGCTTTGATGGCGGCCATGCCGGCGATTGCGAGCAAAGCGCCCCCGGCGATCAACAGAAAAGACGGCGAGCGACCGGCGCTGTGCACCATGTTCATCACCCCAGTGAGCGCGATGAAACCGCCTCCACCGAGCGCCGCGATACCACCGATGCCGACCGCCGTGGTCTTCATCGTGGCCCAGAAGCTGCCGCTTTTGTCGTCGCTGGATCGTGCTTCACCGCGATAGCGGATTTGCTGCGAGTCGTAGAAGTCACCCTGGTCAACCGGTCTGCCGCCGTAGCCATCGTAACGTGGCGCGGGCCGATCGCCCTGACTGCTGCCGGCGCGGTGTGGGCCGCGCTGCGGACGAGCCGGATGGAAGTTCCCGTATCTGTCGTAATAGCCAGCCCGTGGATCCTTGCGACGCTGCGCCGGCCGCTTGCGGCGGCCGTCACGGTCATCGTCACGGCGGCGCTGCACCGCGACGATGTCGGCCATCATGTCGTCGTGGTCCATGCACACGGCCGGATCGATGCGAACCCGAAACGGAATCGGCCGCGAATGATGCTCTTCGGTGAAACCAGCGCCGCAGTCAGCGCCTGGCTGATCGAAGTTGATCGGACTCATGTGTCAGGTTCCGAGGCTTGGCCAGCGCTACGACTGCGGCGGCACCTCAATATGAGCGGCGGTGTGGTGGTAGTCGGGCCATTATCGTGCTGGTTGTTGGGCGGTTGCGTGGATCGGGCTGTACGTCGATCAGTACCGTAACCCTCAAAAAAGGGCGGGCCGGGGCGAGGGGGACAGAAAAACGTCACCCGCAGGCAAGAAACGATCAACGTCTCGGGAGCAAACCGCGATGATCAAGAATATGGTTTGGTCGCAGCGAGCGATGGGCGTTTTTGCAGAGTATCGTTCCAAGCGGACAGGCGCGGAAACGACTGGCGTAGATTCGGCTCGATGCCGCGAAACTCGAGCCAACCCATCATGCATGCAATCGCGATCCCCCCGAGATCGAGGGCGGGAGGCTGACGATCGATGGTGGCTTCGAGCTCGCTGAGGCCCTGCGTGACTTTGAGCCGCTGACCGTCGATCCATGGCTGCCAGGCAAGCTCTGCCGGCCGCATAACGGTCTCGTAGCGCACCAGAATGCCGGCATCGACGATCCCGTCCGCAAGCGCCTGCGTGCGTAGGACCTGCCAGCGACCGGCTCCCGTCTGTGGGAGCAGCTGTCCTCGCCCATGCACCGCGTCGAGGTATTCGCAGATGACCGCCGAGTCGTAGAGCGTCGTCCCGTCGTCGAGCTCGAGAGTCGGTAGCTTGTTCAAGGGGTTAGCTCGGCCGAGGGCCGCGTCCGGCTCGTGCGGCGCGCTGGTCACGGCGATGATTTCGCACTTTTCGGCGATGCCGAGCTCGTGCAGCACAACCCTGACTTTGCGGACGAACGGGGAGGTCGTTGAGGCGTAGAGGCGCATGAATTGCGCCCCATAACCTTCCGGTCGCTTCTTTCGCAACATTGCAACGCACGCTGCCGATACGGGGGAACGACGAAAGCGAAAACCTAGCCGTGCAGCTTCTTTTCTCTCATGACCCGTCGCGCCGAGATGATCTCGAGCAAGAACCCCCGCAGCTCGGTGACGCTGTCGAGGCGGGCGCGCGCGTTGGTCTCTCCAGCGCCGATCTTGAGAGTCCACGTTCCGCGCGGAGCGTGAGCAAACATGTCCTCGTCGGTCCGGTCGTCGCCGGCGGCGAGCACGAAGTCGGCGCGCGTATGGGCAGCAAGATCGACCAGCGCGACACCTTTATGGACACCCGTGGGGCGTACCTCGAGGACCTTCTTTCCGTGGTGCAGCTCGACGGTCTCTGGCAGCTGCTCGCGGAGTCGCAGAGCGAGGCCAGAGACAACCTTCTCACCTACCTCGGCTGCGACGTTGCGGTAGTGGAAGGAAAACGAGAAGCGCTTGGTCTCGAGCATGGCGCCGGCCGCCTTGGCCACCGCCTCGGTCAGGATGGCGCGCGCCGCGGGGAACCAGGTGAGCGACTCTGTCTTGACGCGGTCAACGAAGACGCCGCCGGGTTTTCGATGTGCCCCACCATGCTCCGAGACCAGGTGGATTGGCAGGTGGCCAAGCCATTTTTGCAGGGTCGGAGCGTCCCGCCCGCTGACGATCGCTACGGTGATTCCGGCCGCGATCGCAGACTCGAGAAGCGCAATGACCTCACGCGTCGGCTTTGCCTGCTCGGGAGTGGGCGCGATCTCGGCAAGCGTGCCGTCGTAGTCGAGCACGAGCAGCGGCCTTTTGGCGCGCGCCAAGGCCTCAGCGCTCGCGTTCTTCCAGGACGCGGCGCCAGCGATTTCCAAGGTCACGTTGCGAACGGGCGGGACCATCGAGCTCCGGGCGTCACCCGAGACAAGTACTGAGGGGAGACTACCTGTGCGTCCCATCATTAATCAACCGCAGGCTGAGCGCCCTGGCGTCCCAGACAGCGTAACCGAGGCTTCCGGACCAGCGGCTGCGACCGCCAAGAACGAGCGCCCCCGCCTCCAGCTGCCCATCGGCTACGATGGTGCCGTGGGACGCACACAAGCGGCCCTGGGGGTCAGGCCCGTCGGAAAGGCCCATTCTCCCGCGAGCCTTGGTCGTGCCGAAGCCGACCGCTTGGCCCTGCAGGTCGACAAGGGAGCCACGAGCGATGAGCGCCTCGGTGCGCTGCATGAGCTTGCCAACCTGGCAGCGCACCAGCCCAAGGCGGTTCGCGAGGCCCTCCGCTATGACGTCGGCACGCCGTACCACACGATCGCCGAATACGAGGTCGAGCTGGCGAAGAGCTTGGGCGTCGAGGGTGCCCGCCTCTACGTGGAAAATCTGCACGCGTTGGCGAGCACACTCAGGGCCGGGGGAAACCCGAAAGTCTGCCTCATCAATGCCACCTTCAGCGGTGGCGGCGTCGCCGAGATGTTCCAGACGCAGGGTCACATCGTGCAGCAGCTCGGCATCGACGTCGAGTGGCACAAGACGTGGGATCACGACGGCGACTACGGCGAGATCGGCCGCAAGGCGTTCGACGCGTTCCAGGGCGGAGCGACGCTCATCAAGGCCGAGGAGCACGGCCGCTGGGCCGCGCACAACACGCTGCTCGCAAGCATCTACCGTGACGTCTTCAGCGACTCCAAGGTCGGCGCGGTCTTCCTCGAGGACCACCACGCGATCCACTTCATTCCCGAGATCAAGAAGCACAATCCCGACATGCGTATCATCTGGCGCAGCCATGTCGACATGGCCGGTGTGCTCGATGGCAAGCAAGCCGCCACGGACCTCTGGCAGAAAGCCATCCTACCGAACCTCAGGCTCTTGGGCCCCAACGACGCTGTCTTTTTCCAGCCGGGCAGCGTGCCGCAGGGCTACAACTTGCCGTGCAGCGTTTTCGTCTGTCCCCCCGGGATCGATCCGCTATCGCCGAAGAACCAGCGTCTCGACTGGGACTGCGCGCAGGCGATCTTGAAGAAGGAAGTGCCGGATATCGATCTCGACCTGAAGTACCTGGTGACCGGCGGACGCTTCGTGGCCTGGAAAGGAAACATCATCGTCCAGCGCGCCTTCCTCTCCATCGCCGAGCAATATCCCGAGATCGGTCTCTTCGTGTTCGCGGGCATCGGCAAGGGCGATGACCGCAAGATCGCACAGCGCGACCTCTTCGACGCCTCGCTCGCCGAGTTCCCCGAGGCGGCAAAGCGCGTTAGGCGCATGGATGACCGCTCGAGCGTCGAGATCGCCGCCGCCTATGCGCTCGCTGCCCACTCCGAGCTACCGTACGTCGCCGCTTCGTGCCGTGAGGGCTATGGCATGGTGGGCGACGAAGCTGCGCGCCAGCGTGCCGCAGTCCTCACATTCTTGCAGGGCGGCTTCTCGCGGTACGGCGAAGAGCCCGATACGGCGGCGTTTTCGGTGAGCATCGCAAACCTCGTCGACACCATCGACGACCCGACCCAAATGTATCGGCTGGTTGACGGCAAGGTGGTGGCAAGCCCTGAGGCGCAGGCCATTCAGGACCTGCTCGCCGCCAAACTCAAGGAGATCTTCGACGCGCGTCGACACGATCCCGGCTATTCGGCCCGTTACCAGCGAGCCGCTGAAGTCGCCGAGCGCATCACGCTCGAGCACTCGTCGCCGGTCATGGCACGCAACTACCTTGCGGCGGTCGCGGCCACACCAGCGCAGCTCGCGCGAGCAAGCGAGCGCGTCAAGTCACAAGGCGCGGCACACGTCGCGAGCGTCGCCGACGTCATCGGCGAAGATATGTACGGAAGCTAAAGCACGTCGGAGCGCGCTCGAGCTCTCTGCGTCGGATCGCGAGGAGCAACCGGCGGCAGTCAATACGACTTCGAGAACAGCACCCGCCGCTTCGACGGCTTGCCCGTGAGAACGCACTTGCCCTCTTCGGGCTTGGCGTCGAGTGGGATGCACCGCACCGTCACCTTGAGCTCTTCCTTGATGCGCGCTTCGGTTTCGGCCGTGCCGTCCCAATGCGCCATCACGAACTTAGACTCCTGGCCCTCGAAGACCTTCTTGAAGGTCTCCCAGTCGTCGACCTCGATGGTGTTGTCGGCGAGGCGTTGCTTTGCCCGCTCGAAAAGACGTTTCTGGAAGTCATCCATGAACGCGCTCGCCCATGGACCAAGCCCGTCACGGCTGCGGAAGTCTTTCTTCTCGGCGAGACGATCTTTGTACGCGATAGCGTTCTTCTCGATATCTTTGGGGCCAATCTCGATGCGGAGCGGTACGCCCTTCTGCTCCCACTCGAAGTATTTGAAGCCGGGCTTGTAGTCGCGCGTATCGAAGACCACGGTGAGCCCCACGCCGCGCAGCTCCTTGGCGATGGCCTCGCCGTGCTCACGGACCAGCGCCTCGTCGGCGCCCTTGCCGTAGATTGGCACGACGACGACGTGCACGGGCGCAAGCTTGGGCGGGAGCACGAGGCCGTTGTCGTCGGAGTGGCTCATGATCAAAGCGCCGATGAGACGGGTCGAGACGCCCCAGCTCGTCTGCCAGACGAAGTCCTGCTGGCCTTCTTTATTTTGGAACTTGACGTCGAAGGCCTTACCAAAGTTCTGCCCGAGGTCGTGCGAGGTGCCAGCCTGCAGCGCCTTGCCGTCTTGCATCATCGCCTCGATGCAGAATGATTCGAGAGCGCCAGCGAACTTCTCGCTCTGCGTCTTGATGCCACGAACGACCGGCATCGCCATGAACGTCTCGGCGAAGTCGCCATAGACGTGCAACATACGGATGACCTCTTCACGCGCCTCGTCGTGCGTCGCATGCGCGGTGTGACCCTCTTGCCAGAGGAACTCTCCCGTCCGCAAAAACATACGAGTGCGCATCTCCCAGCGCATGACGTTCGCCCACTGGTTGATGAGCAGCGGCAGGTCGCGCCACGATTCGATCCACTTGGCGAAGAAGTGCCCAATGATGGTCTCGGAGGTCGGGCGAATGACGTAACGCTCTTCGAGCTCCTTGCCGCCGGCGTGCGTCACGACCGCGAGCTCTGGCGAGAAGCCTTCGACGTGCTCGGCCTCCTTCTTCAAGAAGCTCTCGGGGATGAGCAGCGGGAAGTAGGCGTTCTGGTGACCCGTGGCCTTGAACATGTCATCGAGCGCCCGCTGGATTTTCTCCCAGATGGCGTAGCCATGCGGCTTGATGACCATGCAGCCTTTGACGACCTCGGCCGGCTCGGCGAGGCTCGCCTGGCGAATGACGTCCAGGTACCAACGTGAATAGTCTTCGGCGCGCGGGGTGATGCGCTCAGGCTGCTTTTCAGAGGACATACGCGCTCGTTTAGCGCGCGTGCGCCCTGTTAGTCGAGCCCCTTGGAGCTGAACGAATGCCTTCGACTGACGACCGCCAGCCGCCCTGGGCAGGTCGTGGTGCCCGCCGGTGGGCAGCCTTCACACGCCGCGTTGCGCCCACCAATGTGCGAACTCATCGTATGAGATACGCCCATTGCCGTTGCTGTCCGCTGCGCGCCACTCCGCGTCGAGGTGCTCGATATCCAAATCGACGACGAGCAACGCCATGAGTTGCGCGAACTCGGCACGGTCGATGCTGCCGTTGTGATTCTTGTCGAAGTGATGGAACGCCGCCCGCATTCCCGCTCCGTCGATCTTACGTCTTCGCTCGCTCATGCGATGAGTGTGCTCGCGAGAAGCGGCCGCCTCAAGGTCCTGCTGCACGTGGCCCTCAGGACTCACCTTGAAGCCCACGGCCTTTGGGGCGCCGCACGTACAAACCGGGTCGCCTCAGTCGCATGTCGCATCGGCGCTGTCGCAGCGAACGACAACGAAGCCAAAGGCGCCACCAGACACAGTGATGTCGTACGCCCCGGCAGGGAGCGTCGCGTGGACAATCGCGTTTCCCGCAGCGACCAGGGTCGCGCCGTTCGTTACGGCGACTGTAGCGCGCCCCCTGCGCATGAGCGCTAGAAACCGCACGCGCGTCGAGCTGAGAATCTCTAGGCGATAGGTCTTCGGTCCCGTCTCATGGGCGTCGACGAACGGTAACCCATCTACTGCGAACGGCGAGGACGCGCTGCCCGCCCCGCTCACGGAAGAACCAGAATCGAGCGCGCCGCCGCCATCGAGTACGTGCTTCACACGCGCAAGCGCCTGCATGCTGATGAGGTTGCGCACGTTGTAGCCGTACTGAAGGCCCGCCGACGTGAAAACACAGCCACCAAACTCGACCTTCGGATGAGTGCCGTCCCAAAGGCCGTAGTCAGGCAGCGGCATGAGCTCGCGCTCGAAGTCGATGAGCGGGATAGCGCGGCCCTGGGCGATGACGCGAATGATGGCATTCATGGTCGGCACGTTGGCGAAACCGGGGCGCGGCGCGACGTAGGGAGGAATGGTGTAGAGCACTGGCACGATGCCGCGCGACGTTAGGCTGTCGACGAGCGCGTGCATGCGGTCGTGGAAGGTCACGAAGCCGTCGACGTCCGCCGCGGTCGTGATGAGGGTCGCGTCATTGGTACCGAACTGCACCAGGGCGATACGCGGCCTGATGGCGGCGTCTTCTTGGTCGAGTGGCAGTGGTGATGATGCTAGCGGGAAGTCGGCGGTGGCTCCGCCCTGCGCGGCATAGCTCGCCCGGTCGAGCGCCGTCGAAGAGCCCCGGCACCACTCTTCGCCGCACGGTGAGGCACCGCTGATGCGCGCTGAGCGGTAGAAATCGATGGTGGGCTGCAGATCGGTGCGACCCGCGAGCTCGACCGTGCCGTCGGCGAAACACGCCATGACCGCGAACGACTCGGTGATGGAGTCGCCTACCTTCATGAACATGTCGTCGTTGCGGTCGGCGGCTGCGCTGGCGATGGCGCGGATCGTGGTCGCGATTGCCGCCGTGATGGGCGAGTGCGTGCGGTCGCTCGCGTAACGAACTCTCGAGGAGGTCTCGCCCAGGACCGCGTCGGTCGGATCGTCCTGCCGCACTGCGGAGCCCTCACCGGAGCTTCCACAGGCGGTGACGCAGCCGAAAATAACAGCCCACACAACGACGACGACGCGCACAATGCCCTCCCCGACACACCTTGGGGACGATCGGGCGCCGCGCCAAGGGGTCGAGAGCGCTGGCGGCCCAATCGGGCCCGCCAGGTGAAACATGCGTCGGGCCGCGTCCCCTAGCGGCCCAGCGCCATCAACCGGGCGTCGGCTCGCACGAGCAGCCAGTCGCAGCGTCGGGCAAGCAGCTCTCGGTCACTGGATTGCAGATACAAACATTGTTGACGCACTTGCTCGCGCCGGCTGGGTTGTCGTCGGCGCTCATCGCTGCGCAGTCAGCGTCGTTGTTGCAGGCAATCTCCGACTCACATGAGCACGCCGCGCCCTGGCAGGCGAAGATGTTGCGCGACGGATCTTCGATCGGCGTGTAGCAAATCGCGACCTCGTTCGCGCCGCAGCAACTGCCCGCCGACGGCTCGCACGAGCTGCCGTTCCAGGTGCAGTTGGCGTTGCCCGTGCAGGCCCCCGAGGTCTCGAGACCGAAGCAGGCGGAGAATAGCGCGCAACAGTTGAGCGCCGCCTGGCAGTCGATGACCGAGCCGTCTTCGGCGAACGCGCCGGTACAGCCGGGTAGCGGCTCGCAGAAGCACTGCTCATCGCAGGTCATGCCCGGCGGACAGGTATTCGGTCCCGTCGGATCGCAGGGGATACCGTTGCCGCTGAAGCAGATGCAGGTGTCGGTCTGCAACGTGCAGGCGCCAGTGACCTCGTTGTACGTCTCGCACTCGCGGCATGGGTTCGGCACGCAGCGCTCGAAGTAACCGTCGTCGGTGCAGGGGAAGCGGCAAAGGTCATCGATACAAACGCGACCGTCGTCGCAATTTTGTGTGCCTTGGCCCGTGCAGGCTTCTGGCGTCGCCGTGTCGTCGGGGCAGATGGTGCGCAAGCAGGTCTCGGTATCTGGGTCGCAACCCTGGGGGCAGGGAACGGGTCGCCAGAAGCGATATGAGATGAACACCAGGTCATCGGTGCGCGGCACTTCTTGCGCCGCGCGGGCCGCTTCGACCTCGCTCGGATCGATGACGCCGTTCGCCGTCCCGCCAACACCGTCGATCGGGTCGCTCTTGAAGCCGAGCGAGTTACTGGTCGCGTCGTAGACGAAGCCGCGCGTCTTCGAGCGTGGCACCTCGATGTACGTCCAAGAGCCGTCACCGTTCGGGCGCCCGATGCCGACCTTCAAGGTCGCGGCGATCGGCGACTCGGCCAGGCGATACGGCGCCGAGAGGGCAACGATATCGGTGACGACGAGCTGCATGAAGTCACGGTAGCTCGAGGCACAGACGTTCTGGGTACGACCGAAGGTGTCGACTGCGATGTCGCGATAGGCCTGACCGTCGCCGCGGCCCCAGGTGATGGGACCACCGCCGCACTGATCCTGACCAATGAGAGCCTGCTCGAGACGGAAGCCTTCCTGGCCGCGGTTGCGCGCGATAGCGTACACGGGGCCGGCGTCACCAAGACCGGCAGTGCCATTGTCATTGCCCGCAGTGTCTTCGCCGTGGACCGCCTGGTAACGACGCAGCAAGCGCTTGCACGCCTGGCAATCGTTGAGCGGCACGCGCGGCACGCAAGCGTACTGCTGGTTCACCACCGAGTTGTCGTCGCCGCCGTTCAAGTTGCCATCGACGCCCATGCCGGGGTCGAAGAAACAGGCCGGGTCGGCGTTGCACGCGGCGCGCTGGTTGTTACGCTCGGTGGGGGTCGGGCTCACCGTGCCCACCGTGATCGCGGTACAGCGATTGGTGCAGACGTCGAGGCCCGGTGTCCACACGCACTGATTGTTGTACGCCCCGCCCTCGCAGGCGCCTTGGCTGTTCAGCAAGCGGCACGGGTCAGCGACGCAGGTATCCTCGGGCGGCGCGAACGTATTCGGCGCACCCTGTCCGGTCGGCAAGCACTCGGGGGCGTTGAAGGCGCGCCAGTCCATGAGCTCGAGGTTCGAGGTCGGCACCCCATCAGGGTTGTAGCCGGTCGCGAGCCCGATGACGTTCGGCGTGAGGTACGTGCGGCAATACGAGAGCGGGTCATCCGGGATAGTGGAGTCAACGCAAGGCTCCGGGCCCTGCAGACCGTTCCCATCGACATTGTTCACACGGTAGTAGCAGTCGGTCTGCAGCTGCGACTCGTCTGCCGCTTGCTGCGCAGAACGCTGCCAACCGTCGGTGGCGCTCGGGAGCGTCACGGACGTTGCGCACTCGTCCTTGAAGAAGAAGTCCTCTTCGTCGGAGAGGAAGATGGTAACGAGCGGGACTGGCGAGCAGTCGACGATGCAGGTTCCCGTCGCGCCGCAAACCTCGCCGCGACCGCAGTCGGAGTCCTGGGTGCAGGTACAGGGCCCAGGCGTACATGACGCGGCGGCGACCTCGTGGCCGTCTTCATCGTCATCGAAGTCGAGGCCGATCATCGTCTTCGAGCCAGCGCGCGGATCGCACTGCACGCAGTTGCCGGTGGGCTTGCACTGTCCGCGATTGTCGACGAGCGTCGTACGATCGCAGAAGTCGTAGTTGCCGCAGTCGGAATCGGTGTCGCAGGCCTCGTTCGAGCCCGCTGGGTCACAATCCAGGCGCAAACGCAGCTTGTCCGCTGTGGCGCTCGATGTGCTGGGCAGCGCCGGTAGCAGGGTGTTGATGAGCCGCCGCGCCATGCGCACGCCAGACTCGTTCGCCGAGTTCGGACGCGCGCTCGGCGCCTGCCCGAACGACTCACGCCGACCGCCCATGGCGCGAATCAGATCGCACATCTGCGAGCTCAAGACGCGCGGACCGTCGGTGCAAGCGTCGATCAAGCGCTCGCAACAATCGGCGTTGTTGGGGTCGCTGTCGCACGTCGTACCCGGAGCGCTGGTGACGGCCGCAAGATCAACAGGCAAGGTCGGGCAGGCAGCAGCGGGATCGGCTCCCAAGAAGCCGCGGTTCGCAAGCAGGCGCTTGCGCGGTCCGCTACGGAAGAGCGCGAAGTCGGGATCGTTGCAGGGATTTGGTCCGAGCTCGGTGCCATCGCAGTCGAGCCACGCCGTGTCTTCGTAGTAGAAGGTGCCGCCACCACCGGGCAGGCGATACATGAACTCACCGTCTCCGCCAGGCGCGGCTTGTTCGTCGGCGAGCAGCGTGCCGATGGCCGGCCGGCATGAGGTGCCGCACGAGGCGGGGCACGTCCCACCCGAGTTGCCGCACGTCGTCGTGCAGTTGGCGGGGCAGATCTTCATGCAGCCAATGTCTTCGTCGAAGGTGCCCGACGGCGCCGTGCCGGGTTGCACGTTTTCGCAGACAGTGCGTCCATAGAGTGACGGATTCGTGGTGGTCATGGCGACGCGGTAGTCGACGTTCGTCGAGTTCGCCGTGAGCACCGCTTGCGCATCGCGCGAGGCTTGCTGGAGCTTGTCGATGACCGCCTGCATGGACGCCGAGTCGTCGACCACGAAGAGGAGATCTGCCTTTGCCTGCTTGGCATTGCGGTCCTCGCAGATGCTCGAGCGCCGCGCTTCGAAGCGGGCGACGGCCGAGCCACCGGTGAGGTCTTCGAGTCGGGTGAGACGCTCGTTGTAAAGACGCGTGACGGTGGCATTGCTGTCGGCGGTCGAGTCGTCGGGGGTCAGGGCCACGACGTACATGGTCACGCCGGTCACGTCCGGCGTCGGCGCTTCGTTGTTGATGACGATCTGGTCGAGGCGCTGCACCGCCGCGATGTTCATGGTGAAGCGCTGGTAGCACTGCGGGTTACCGGGGCAGTTCACCTGGCCGTAAACCGCGTCCGAGGTGGTGTCGCCAAGAATGCTCGTCGGGCGGACGTTGGCGAGCTCGGCCAGCGGCAAGAAGGCGCGCGCCAGCAGGTCCTGGCGGACAAACACGGCAGACTTGGCTTGCGCTGCCGAAGCACCGACGGTGACGCGATACTGGCGTGAGGCGCGGGTCACGCGGAAGTTCGGCAAATCGTCGTGCGCCGGGCGCGCCGGGACATTGCTCACCTCGGTGACGACGGCGGCGCCGTATAGAGCGGCAAGCTGGTCACGCAAATCGTCGAGCCGATCGTCGAGCGGCGTCGTGTCCTGGGTCACGTAGGTAAAGCCGTACACGTTCCGGTTGACCGGAGCCGGATTGCCGGACTCGACCACCACGCCTGTTGGTGACTCGAAGAGATGTCCCCACACCATGTCGTTCGGATCATCTTCGACGATCTGATTGTTGGCGGCGTTGAGCTCGATACCGTAAGCGCGCGTCCGGTATTCGGCGGTGACGCCGTTGAACTTCTCGACCTCGAAGGCGACGCGATAGTCGACCGCCGGGTCGGGAGCCTCGGCAAAGGTGAGCTGCTTCAAGTTCTGCGCGTCGCACACCTGCGAGCGCGGATACTCTGGTGTGCCTGGCGCCGGCGGCGGGTTGTTCACGCGCGGGTCGGTCTCGCTGGGCGGGTCGAACCGGCAGTTGCGGTTGGCGTCTTCTTCGCCGTCGAGCTTGCCGTCGCCGTCGGTGTCCTCGACGGTGGCGTTGGTGGTGCATGTCGGTGAGGTGCAGTTGCTCGAGTCGAACTGAACTTCGCAGCGGTCGTTCAAGCCGTCGAGGTCGGTGTCGACGCTGCGCGGATCCGTCTCGCCTGGGTCGACGCGTCCGTCATTGGTGAGGTCCTCGCAGGTCGTGAGGTTGAAGCCGATCGGACACCCGTCGATGAGGCCATCGCGGTCGGTGTCATTGAAACGCGCGTCCGTCTCGGCGAGCTGGTAAGTGCCGTCGCGGTTCTTGTCTTCGGCGCTGTCGGACAGGCCGTCGCAGTCGGTGTCGGCAAGGAAGGAGCAGCTCTCGACCAGCCCCTCGCGGGTGCCGCCGGGCGCGTTCGGGTCGGCGATGGTGCCGCTGTCGCACTGGCCGTTCTTGTTCTTGTCTTCGGCGTCATCGCTGATGAGGTCGCCGTCGGAGTCGACACGGCGCGGGTCGGTCTCGCCTGGCGTCACTCCGGTCCAGCAGCCATCGGCGCCGGTCGGCGCGGGGTCGACCTGCCCATCGCGGTCGGCGTCTTCGACGCCGTCGGGGATGGTGTCGCCGTCGCTGTCGATGCTGCGCGGGTCGGTCTCGGTGGCCGACTCGACGATGCCGTTGCGGTTTGCGTCTTCGACTCCATCGAGGATGCCGTCGTTGTCGCTATCGTTGTTGCGCGGGTTGGTCTCGCCGCTGTTTTGCTGACCGTTGCGATTCTTGTCTTCGGAGCCATCCGGCAGCTGATCGCAGTCGGTGTCGGTCACGAAGGCGCAGCTGTTCTCGTCGCTGTCGCACGTGCCGTTCTGATTGAAGTCCTCTCGCCCGTCGCCAATGCCGTCACCGTCGGTGTCAGCAAGCGCCGGGTTCGTCTCGCCTTGCGCCTCGGCCGGATCCCAGCAGCTATTGCCGTTGCTGTCGACGAACGGGTCGACGACGCCGTCGCAGTCTTTGTCTTCGCCGGAAGGACCACCGTCCGGTATGTTATCGCGGTCGGAGTCGACGAGATTCGGACTGGTCTCACCGAAGAGCAGCTCGAAGCGCCCGTCGCGATCACGATCCTCGACGCCGTCCGGAATACAGTCGTTGTCGCTGTCGGCATCGCCAGCGTTGCTCTCGCCCGGGTCGCGCTGTCCGTTGAGGTTGCGGTCTTCGCAGCCGTCATTGATGCCGTCGCCGTCGGAGTCTTTCTGGGCGGGGTTGGTGTAGCCGTTACTCGATTCGGTGGTGTCGGCGATGCAGTCGCCGTCCTGGTCGCTACCGCTCACCGGGCAGTCGCAGGTCGGGCCGGGGTTGATGATGTCACCGCCGTCGCCCGCGTCGCCGCCACTATCGCCGTCGTCGTCGGTCACCTCGTCGGTGGTCGGGCTATCGCTCGGCTCGCGATCGAAGGGGTCGCCGTCGGGGTAAACGCGGTTACCGTTTTCGTCGTAACAGACATCACCGGGCGGAGGGCAAACCACCTGCGGTTCGTTCACCTTGCCGCAGCTCGCGAGGCCAACCAAGCCGACGAGCATGAGCGCGCCCGTCAGATACGAACGATTAAGACACAGCCCGAGCATTCGACCGGCTCCTTCAACACAACAGCGATTCCCAGGCGTTTCCCTAGCGTAAAGGCAAAACACCTGGGTCGGGCCCATATCGTACTCGACGCGGTCGATGCACGCCGGTTTTTGCCATGCCCCAGGGGCGCTTACCGGAGCCCACAGCCCCCGAGGCCTTGGCGGTCGGTGAGGGCTTACATCCCATGCGCCGCCTACGTGCCTTGACAAATCAGAGCGATAGCGGCATTTGCGCCGCCTCAATCGTCAACCGGAGCTCGACGTGGCCTCGACGACCAAAGCGCACATGACCAAGCTGAAGAACAAGACCCGCGCCCTCGGCAAGCGCCGCAAGAAGGCGCTGGCCAAGAACGGCTCGACGCCTTCGAAGGCGAAGCTGTTCGGCGACGCTAAGTAATTAGCGGGTCTGTTGTCTGCACCATCACATCAGCGCAGGCCGCGCTGAGCTAGACGCGTGTGAGCCAAGCGCTGTGCTTGTCGTCCTGGCCACGCACCGCGGCGGCGTAGGCTTTCTGAACGAGCCGCGTGACCTCGCCGGGCGTTCCATCGGCGATACGGCGATTGTCGATTTCGCGAACGGGCGTGATCTCGGCAGCGGTGCCTGTCAGGAATACTTCACCCGCACAGTAGAGCTCGTCGCGTGAGATGAAACTCTCCTCGACGCCAATGCCACGATCGCCCAGCAGCTGGATGACCGTGTCGCGCGTGATGCCGTGCAGAATGGCCGCGCCTTTGGGTGGCGTGCGAACCTTGCCGTCGACCACGAGGAACAGGTTCTCGCCCGAGCCCTCGGCGACATAGCCTTGAGGGTCGAGCAGCAGCGCTTCTTGATAGCCTGCGGAGTTCGCTTCGCGTCGCGCAAGGATCGAGCTCACGTAGTTGCCCGTGATCTTTCCCTTGGCCAGCATCGAGTCGACCGCCGGGCGGCGGAAGCTCGAGATCTTGCACCGGATGCCGTTCTTCACGCCGTCGTCACCGAGATACGTGCCCCAGCGCCAGGCGATGACCTCGACGTGCGTCGGGTTCTGCGCAGCGATGCCAAGCTCGCCATCGCCCATGTAAACGATGGGGCGAAGGTAGCAGCCATCGAGCATCTGATTTTTGCGCACGAGCTCCACACACGCCTCGACGACCTGCTGGAGCGGCACGTTGATCTGCATGGTGGCGATGTGCGCCGAGTCATAGAGGCGCTTGAGATGCTCGTGCAGACGGAAGATGGCGGCGCCGCCCTTGTCATCTGCGTAACAGCGCATGCCCTCGAAGGCGGCAAGCCCATAGTGCAACGAGTGCGTGGTGACGTGCAGCGTCGCTTCATCCCAGGGCACGAACGAACCGTCTCGCCAGATCCAGTCAGCCTTGCGCATGCGTCTCCCTTACCTCAGCCACGGGAGCCCAGGAAGCTCTCGCCGATGAACACCAAACACAACGTCAGCAAGAGATACGATGCGTAGCCTCGCTGCGCGAATGGATCGTCGTATTGACCGGCGCCGATGGTTACCGAGACCACGCGGTCCCCGCTGCCTCCGCCCAGCGCTTCGGCGATACGCGAGGGCTGAACTGGCTTCCAGTCGGACTCGTCGAGCGTGGCATTGACGGCAACATCGAGACGCGGCGCAGCCTGCCAGTCTTTGCCAAGCACCTGTGCGCTATAGAAGCCAGGTTCGGTCAAGGGCCCCATCTCGAGACGCCTCCGCGTGCCGTCATCGCTACTGCGCTCGATACGCGTTCCACCGGGCGAAACGAGGGCGACCGCATCCGCGCCGGTCGGGACAGGAAGTTCGATGGTTGCCCCCACCCGCGCCGGAGCAAGGCTCGAAGCATCGATCGCCTTGGCAAGGTAGCGCACGCATCGCTGTACAAGGGCTGGATACGTGCTACGCAACGCGAGGTCGCTCATGTCGACGTCGATACTCGTGGCAAGCAGCATGACGCGGCCCTTGGAGGCATCGCGACGTTCCATGAGTGCAGGGGCTCCGTTATCGAAGCGCAATACAGCAAGCGTCTTGTTGCGCGAGCCGACATCGACATTGAAATAGCTGCGCGTCCGCGACGCCCGCAGGCCTTCCTGCGCGGCCTGACCAAGTCCCGCGAGCACGGGGTGGTCCCAGTCCATGTCTCCAAGAGCCAGGGGCGGTGTTCCAGCGACCTCGTCGGCAGCCTTGTGTAAGTCACGCAGCGGATGCGGCAGGAGCCCACCAAATAGTGCGTTATAGCGTTCAAAGCGGATTTCGCTGCCAAGAGTGAAGAGCAGGCCACCGCCGGCACCGACGAAGCTCACCAAGCGCGAGACGACTTCGGCGGGAAGCTCGGCAACGTTTGCGAGCACGACGACGTCGTAGCCCTCGAGGGAGAAATCGGCACTGACCTCGTCGACACCGACGATACGTAGGTCGATCGTGGGATCGCCCTTGGGCACTGCTTGAACGGCGTGTTCGAAGAAAAAGAGCTCGTCGTCATAGGGCGTGGTGCGCGGGTCACCGTCGATGGCGAGCACGTGGACGCCGGGGGCAATCTCGACCACGAACGCCATGGTGTCGTCGCTCGCATAGGCGCCGTCCCCACTGAGCTTCACCTCGCAGCGAAACACACCGGTCCCCGCAAAGGCGTACGTGAGAGTCTTCTCGCTGACGCCGAAAGCGGGTACCTCGACGAGCACGCGTTGCGTGACATCGCCACCGACGCGCAGCTCGAGCGGCAACTCGCGCACGGCCTCAGGTCCGTAATTGCGGACGGCAACACGAATGCGACGCTCCGAAGCCTGCTCGCCCGCGCCCTCCACGGACACGGTCTCGATGGCAAGGTTCGGTAGCGCCACGGGTTGCGGACGCTCGGCCGCGTCGATGAGGCGGACTTCGGGCGGTGGTTCCATGGCGGTTGGCCGCAGATTCGCGAAGCCGTTTTCGGCAAGGTCACTGACGATGACGAGGGTCGCGTTGCCGCCGTCGCTTCCGAGCTGCGACAGCGCCATATCGATGGCCGCGCCCATGTTCGCGACACCTTCGGGGGGCGCGATCTTGTCGACGGCGCCGCGCACCGCCGCGAGGTCGAGCGTCGGCGCCTGGAAGACGGGCGTGACGTCGCGTCCCGCGACCACCAGCGTAGCGGCATCACCCGGCGCGAGATGCGAGATGACGTCGCGCACTTGGCGCTTCGCGTTTTCGAAGAGCGAGCGGCCACCCCGCTCGTAGCGCATCGACGCCGACGCGTCGAAGACGATAGCGACGCGCTTGCTCGCAGTCCCGGCGTCGGCTGCGCGCTTGGGCATGGGGCGGGCGACCGCGAAGACGAGCGCGAGTACGGCGAGCGTGCGCAAGACGAGCAACAGGAGCTGACGCAGCCGCTCACGCCGGGCCAGGCGCTTGTTGACCGCCATGAGGAAGTCGAACGCCGCGAACTTGACGACGGGCGCGCGGCGCCGCCCGATCAAGTGGATGATGACCGGAAGGCTCGCGAGCGCAGCACCGCCGAGCAACCAAGGATACAGGAACGTCAGCTCACCCACGCTCTGACGCTATCACTCAACGCATCAGGCAGAAACCACCCGAAAAGGCCGAATCGTCGCTTGCGAAGTTGAGCTGGATACACTCGGTCCCCGGCATGAGATCGTCGCAGTCGTCGCGCGTCGCACACGGCGTCGTGCACGAGCCCTCGAGGCACCACTCGCCCCGGCAGTCCGAGTCGCTATCGCATGCATCCCACAGGTCACCCCGGCCGCTGTATTGAAGCGCACTGCAAACGCTCGTCCAACCGCGCACACTCCCGTCGTCGATGAGTGGCCAGAACGCACATGTTTGCCCAGGTGCGCAGTCCGGCGTCGCGCGGCAGTGCTCTACGCACTCGCTGCCGAGGCATATTCCGCTATCGCATTCACTTGGATCGGCGCAGCTCTCGCCGACGGACCGATAGGTGGAGAGGTCACTCGCGAGGCAGACATGCAGATAACCCATGTCCGACGGGTAGGCGTAGCAGACTTCGCCACTCGCGCAGTCGCGATCGGCTGCGCACTGCACCACGCAGGTCCCGCTTTCGAGATCGCAGACCTGGGTCTGGCACGCGTTATCCGAGGCGCTGCACGCGCCGCCCGGAGGCGTCGTGAAAGGGTACCCCGCCTCACCAGCGCCGAGTTGCCAGTCGGCAAGACAGATCTGAACGCCATCGAGCGTCGTCGATTCGTAGTTGTAGCAAGCAAAGCCCGACGGACAATCGTCGTTGCCGCCACGCCCGGTGCCGATACACGGCACAGTGCAGATGGTCGCCCCAACGACGAGACCGCTGCACACGAGGCCCGGCCCGCACTCTGCAGTGGTATCGCAATCGTCGCCAAACGTCGGATCGTCGACCTCTGGGATGATGATGGGATCCTCATCGTCTTCGGGCGGGTCATCGACCGGGTCATCGCGGTCGGTCGTGGTGCGTGAGTCCCCACCGCTGTCGCCACCGAGGGGCGACAGCGGTGTGGTGCGCGTGCTCCCGCTACAAGCGAGCACGCAGCCCGAGAGCAAGAGCAGCGCCGTCTGCCTCATCGATAAACCCTCGGCGTCATCTGCGGCATGACGCGTCCGCCGGGAGTCAACCCCGCGCCGGGCGTCACACCAGGCGCTGTCATCGTTCCGGGAGCCGTCATAGTCCCGGGTGCCGTCATGGTCGGGCTGCCGGTACCCGAGTAGCCCGGGATACACGTGTCACGCATACCCATGAGCCGCTTCACCACCGCACCGACGGTCTTGTCGAAGAAACCGATGAGACCGTAGTTGTTGAACATGCCGCATTGCCCGTTGGTCGGCGTGCCGGCGCGGCTGGGATATTGCCCGATGCCTGGTGGAACGGTGGGCATCGGACGGCCACCCGGCATCGTCGGGTTTACACCGCTGGGCGTACCCCCAGGCACGAGCACCGGGGGTTGCTGCGGCGTATAGCCTCCGGTTCGCGGCGGCATGACTCCTGGGGACGTGCGGCCAGGCAACGTCACACCAGGCGCGGTCGGCATCGGCCGCCCAATGGCTGGATTGCCTCCCGGCACGAGCACCGGCGGGCGCTGCGGGATACCACCGGCGCGACTTGGAGGCGCGATGCCAATGCCTGGCATGGTGGGGAGCGGCCGCGCCCCGCCCAGGATGCCACCGGGAACCGTACCCGGCACGAGCACCGGCGGCCGCCCGACGACTGGTCCAGTCGCAAGCGGCACGGGTATCGGCCGTGACATGATTCCTGGAGGTGCTGCGCGAAAGGAGCTGTTGCCGGGCACACTCGGTCCGACACCGAACGGTCCTGCCATGGTGGGTCTCCTCGCGAGACCGCTTCCATGTGCTGCCCTTGTGCAGCCCGCGAGACCGGTCTCGCTATGTACTCAGATCGAGTATCGGCATTGCGTCGGGGAGTTGCGCGAATCATTCGCGGGGGGCCGCTGAGTGACAGAAAGCCACTTGGCGAGTCGCGCATGCCCCGCGATTAGCAACGCGACTGACGCGCGGCCGATAAGGCGGCGTGCGACCAATCGATCTGCAAGCATCAACTGCCAAAGCCTCCGGGCGTCTGTGCGACCTCGACGAGTCTGCGGCGACAGTGCGTCAAGAGCCTGTGCTCACGCTGGTTGGGATGGGGCCGCTCGCCTTGGTTTCACCGCCAGCGATGCTCGCGACGCCGGCAGTCACGCGACGCGTGGCCCTCGCCGCCGTGGATCGGGGTGGGGCGCTCGCCGAAGTCGCGGATCTCGAAAGCGCCTTCCTCACGCGACGCTATCTGAGCAGCGACGCCGCCGTACGCGCCGCGCTCAACGCGCTCAACCCTCTTTCCATCCTGATGAACTCGGAGATTGCCTTCGTCGTCATCAAGGGGCCCGACGGTTTCCGCGTCGGTCCCTTCACGGTCGGGGCCGAGGGCGCGTACACGATCGCGAATCTCGATCTCACGCCGCCGACCGATGGACAGATCGTCGGTGTGGGCCACACGCACGCGGCGCCCTACTCGCCGCAAGCATGCATTGCCTGCGTAAACACCGAGCGACTGTCGGGCCCGGACCGAGAGTTTGCGGCCCGCCACCAGCTCATCGTTTACTTCAGCTCTCCGCGCGGCGTGTTCGGCTTCTATGACCCGGCGACGATGCGCAGCAGCTACTCGCCAGAAGGCACGATACGAACCCGGTAAGCGCGCGCGACCGCGCATTCGAAGCGACGACGGCGTAAGACGCGCTCGGCTCGCGCTAGTCGAGCATGAAGTAGCGGACCGTGTAGTGCCCGAGCGAAACGTAGCGGGAGCCGATGGCGGGTCGGCTGATGAGGCCGTTGGGGGCCACATCGAGGTAAGAACGCGCGCCTGGGCTCTGGGAGTTGATGCCGGGGTCGTTGATGTTCAAGCGAAGACGGATCCCGCGGCGATCGAGCGCGCCGAGCAGTTGGTTCCAGTCGCCCCCTGTGGCGGCCACAGCGGCCTGCACGTCGGCGTTCGTGACGCGGCGCCCCTCCGCATTGACGAATTGATAGCCCGTCAAGGCTACGACGTGGCCACTCTCGGAGCCGCGGATCGAGCCCCCCGGGCTGTTGCGCGAACGGACGCCGACCTGAATGCCGGTGGTTTGAACCTGGGTGAGCACGCGCTGCAACAGGGCCCCGTCAAAGCGCACGGCTTCGTTGTTACCGACGCGCTCCCTGCCGATGTGGCCATTCGCGGCGCGGATCATGCGATGCGTGGTTGGGATACACGTGCTGCCATCGGGCTGGACGTAGTGGGGGATGCCCAGATCGGGGCTCGCCGCAGTGAGGCTCGCAAGGCTGAGCGCCCCGTCGCGGCGGTCACGCACGGCGGGAGCGTCAGAGGCCGCGCGCCTCCCAGGCTCGACAACGGCGGGTGCATCGGGAGCCACACGCCTCCGAGGCGCAACCACAGGAGGCTCATCGGCGGCGGGCCGTGCGGCCGGTGGCTCCACAAGGCGATCGCCCAAGCTGGTTGGAATCAATGGTTCCGACACCTCGCCCAAGACCTCGCGGAGGCCCTCACGATACGCACGCGCGGCGGCCGCATTCGTCGGCGGTCGCGCTTTCTCGAGTCGCTCGAGGATAGCGCGCTGGAGCTCTTCACTATCGCTATCACGCAAGCGAGCCGCTATCGGATCGTCGCCAGCACCACCACGGGCAAACCGAACATCGGCGAGGAGCGCTTCTCGCTGCGCCGGGTCGCGAATGTCGACCGGCTGATCGGCGCTCCGCCTGATCATGGCGGCGCGTAAGTTTGCGGCGGCATCGCGGTCAGCGTCGGTGCCCTCCGGAGAAAGCGCACGCTCGCGAATGGCGCCGTGCATGCCGGCAAGCGCGTTCGCAGGAATCGAGCCTGCGAACTCCCGACCGTTGCCCTCGAGGGTCCCGAGCGCGCGTGCCGCGTCGAGGTGCTGATCGGGCGTGAGCCGACCCGGTTGGTTTTCGCGTGGGGCAAGTCGCTCGTAGAGCTCGGCAGCGTTTCGGTTGTCGAGGCTTACGAGAAGCGTCGCGGCGAACTGGCCCCGTGACGCCTCGGGCTGATTCTGGACCTCGGTGCCCAGCGCCTCGAGCGTGCGTCGCCGCGCGTCGTTCGGGAGGCCGCTCACCCGCTCGCGGAGCGCGGTCGCGTCGGCGTCATCGAAACCAACCGGAGAGTGCTCGTTCGCAGCGAGGCGGCGAGCCGCCGAAAGAGCCTCGGGGTCACCACGCGTGACCGCCCGCGGCGTCTCTTCTGGCGGCGTCGGACCGGGCCGCGTGACAGCGCGCGGCACCCGCGTCTGGCCGATGGGATCGGTAACGTTCGGCTGCGCGTGGACCCTTTGGAAACGATCGCGAAGACCCTCCGGAGCCTGCGCATCGGAGTCGAGCGCGTCAGCAAGGCCGTTGAGCGTGGGCCCGGCGGCACGCCCACCCCCGATGTCGTCACGCGCGCGGACACGGCTATCAGCGCGCAGCGCCGCCTGGACATCGCGGAGCGCGCGTTCGGTGTGCCGGCCGAAGACGTCGTCGACCTCGAGCTTCGCGCCGCCGGTGTACAGGTTGATGGCGCGCTGCAGCGCAGCGACCTGCCCTGGCTCGGCCCGCTGGTCCCGGCGAAGGGACGCGCCGAGGGTGCTCGCGAGTCGTCGCAACTCGTCGGCGGCGGCCTTTCGCGCCGCCGGGTCCTGAAGGCGTTCTTGGACCTCGGGGTCGACGGCCCGGGAGGCCTCCCGAGGGCGCACTGCTGTAGCCGCGCCGGACATGGATTTGAGTGTGCCTCGAACTAACGGGGGTCGCTTGGCGGAAAGCGCCCCTTCGCCTACTTACACCTGGGTAGGTCCATGTGGTTGGCGGATCAAGCAAGTTGTGTCGGGCACCGCGTGCGCGTATGCCGCACCGCGGCAAGCAGTGGTGCGTTTTGCCTGGCGGTCACCGGCCGCGCCGCTCCCCCGAGCTTGCATCATCTGTCTGCGATAGCGGTCACAGCGGTGACCGGCATGCGCCACCGCGTCAAATGCCGCCTGACGCGAATTGTCACCGTCGCCGTTGGATCGCGTGAAGCAAAGCCGCTATGGTCCCTCGGCGATGCGAGAGACCGTCTACCGCTCCTACTCCTACCGCCCTCCGCAGCTCGAGCACCGTTACGGCGCCAATGTCCACCTGCTGGGTGACCCTGTGATGCTCACGCAGCTCGCGCGTCTATCGCGGCCCGAGACCTTGCAGCCCGAGGTCACCTGGCTGGTGCGCGACATCTACGAAACCCTGGTGCGCATCGTCATCGCCGCTGAGTTTCCGCGCAGTCCGGCCGAGGTGCGCACGCGCATGTTCGCCGCGACGCCGAACGGCGTATGGAGCGGTCAGGTCCTCGACGCGGCCACCAAGGTCGTCACGGTCGACGTCGCCCGCGCCGGAACCCTCCCGTCGCAAATCGCTTTCGAGACCCTGGTCCGGTTGCTCAACCCGGACGCCGTTCGCCAAGATCACGTCTATATGAACCGCGTCACCGACGATGCCGGAGCCGTACAAGGTGTCTCGGTGTCCGGCAGCAAGATCGGCGGTGGTGTCGATCGCGCGGTCGTCTTGTTTCCCGACCCGATGGGCGCGACAGGCGGGAGCATGAGCTGGGCGATGAACATGTACAAAGACATGGAGGGCGGTACGCCAATGAAGCTCATCGCGCTGCACCTCATCGTCACGCCCGAATACTTGAAGCACATGACCACCACGCATCCGGACGCCATCGTGTATGCGGTCCGCCTCGACCGCGGCATGTCGGAACCCGACGTGCTCAAGACCGGTTTAGGCGAGCGCTGGCCCGAGGAGCGCGGCCTCAACGAAAAGCAATACATCGTCCCGGGAGCCGGCGGCCTCGGGGAGATATTGAACAACAGCTACGTATGACCACTTGGCGTGACCACATCGACGTTCTCTATGATGCCGAGACCATCAAACGGCGTATCGCCGAGCTCGGCGCGCAGATCACGCGTGACCTCGCGGGGCGCTCACCGATCTTCGTCGGTATCCTCAAGGGGTCCGTGCCTTTTTTCGCGGACTTGATCCGCGCCGTCGACTTGCCGGTGCAGTGCGAGTTCATGGGCATCTCGAGCTACGGCGACGACACCGAGTCGAGCGGCGTGGTGCAGATCACCTACGACTTGACGAAGACCATCGAAGGCCAAGACGTGGTCCTCGTCGAGGACATCGTCGACACCGGTCTGTCGATGCAGTACCTGCTCGCGAGTATGGCGACACGCCGCCCACGCTCGGTACGCGTGTGCACCCTGCTCGAGAAGCCCGACAACGCCCGCGTGAAGATCCCGCTCGACTACGTCGGCTTTCGCATCCCCAACGAGTTCGTCATTGGCTATGGCCTCGACTACGCTGGCAAATATCGCAACCTCCCGTTCATCGGTGTGTACCGTGGTCCGACGTAACCAATATGGCGGCATCGGTCGGCTCTTCACCGGCTTCTTGGTGTTTTGCCTGGTCGTAGCCTTGGGAGCCGCGGTCACCTACCTGCTCGCGGAACGCAACCAGCGACATTTCCGCATGCGCAACCAGGGCGGTATCGTCTTCATCGAGCGCGGTCGCTTGCTGCCCGTCGGCTACGAGCCCTTCGCGCCCGGCGCCAAAGACCTGCAATCCGCATACGCCCCCATCAAGGTGCCGGCGGGCGAAAGGGTCGACGAGGTCGAGAACTTCGAGGACCGTGTGGAGCTCGATCGGGCGCTGTTTTCGCTGCTCGCCGGCTGGGCGCGCGCCCGTCTGCAAGCCAGCGATGGTGAATCGTTCGAGCTGGCCAGCAGCTACGTGGGTCGCTGCGCATTGCTCCCCGGCCTCTCCGAGGAACAGCGCTCGGAGCTCAAATCGCTGCGCGCCGACCTCGCCTACCGCAACGGCAAGCGCCTCGCCTACGCTATCGCGGACGACTTCGACAAAGCTGTCGCCGAGCTCAAACTCGCCCTCGAGCTGGGTACATCGCGGCCAAGTGACGCTGATGCGTGGGTGACGCAGATGAACAAATGGGCGCACGATTACCGCGCGGCGCTCGGTGAGCGCACAAAGCCCGAGGGCGCCCCGAACGCACCGAATGGGTCGACACCGGCAACTCCGCAACCCTCGGATGAACAACCTGTCGACAAGCCCAAGGGCGAGGCTCTCTAGCCGATGAGCGCCACGCTCTACGGAGAGACGGAGGCGCGTTATGCCGCTCTCTCGGGGCTCGTTCACGGAGCGCGCGTTCTCGACCTCGCGACGCACCACGACGCGCGCTGCATTGACGCGTTGGTGACCGCGGGCGCCCAGAGCATTACCGTCTGTGCTCCTGCGCAGGTGCGGCGGGATTTGACGACTCATAACGTCGACCTCCAGCTCGTCCCGACGGTGAACCTGCCGCTCCCGTTCGCGCCCAGCGCCTTCGATGTCGTCGTCTGCTTCGATCTCATCGCCCGTATCGCCCAAGACCCAGCGTGGATGAGTGCCTTGCGCACCGTGCTGACGGCCGAAGGCGCCATCGTCATCGCCGCCACCTCGGCCGACGACGCAACCCGCATCTTGGGTGAGACGTTTGGCGTCCCGACGGTCTTTGCGCAAACCCCATTGGTCGGCCACATGGTCTATGACCTCGGCGCCGAGGAGCTCGAGCCCGAGCTCGACCGCACCTGGGCCGATGGCGACGATGACGAGCCCACGAGCTACGTGGTCATCTTCGCGCCCGATACGCGCCACAACGAAAAGCTCACGATGGTGCAGATGCCGTTCGTCGCCTGGGAACGTGTGGCGAACGCCGACCTCGAGACGCTCCGCCAAGAGCGCGCCGCGCTCGAACGCGAGCTCGCGGCTGCGAACGAGCATATCGCGCACAGCCAGTGGCAGCTTGGTGGCGCCTCGAGCGAGCTTAGCACGACGCGGCTCGAGCTCGCGAACGCTCGCAGCGAGCTGGAAGTCGCGATGAGCGAGCTTGCAAGCCTCCGGTACGAGGCGGAGCAGCTGCGTTCGTTGACCCCAACGGCGGGCGAAACTCACGACGAGCTCGCGCGTCATCGCAGCGACCGCGCCACGCTCGAAGCTCAGATCGCTGACCTGCTCGAGGAGAGCGCCTCCATGAGCGCGTCGGCGCTCGTCTGGGAAGACCGACTGGCAACACTCGAGCAGGAGCTCGTGGTCGCGCAAGATCGAGTCGCGGACCTCACGAACGAGCTTGCAACGACGGACGAGCGCGGTGCCGAGCGGGCAAGCGAGCTAGAAGGGCAGGTCGCCGAGTTGCACGCGCGCCTCGCCGAGACTGGCCAACGCACCATGGAGCTCGAAGAAACGGTCGCAGAGCTGCACGCACGGCTCGCCGAGGCTGGCGAGCGGACGCATGTGCTGGAAGCCACCATTGCGGAGCTGCACGCGCGGCTCGGCGAGCTCGCCGACCGGGAGAGCCAAGAGAACGCCTCGGCTCCGGATCTCGAGAAGGCCAAGGCGTTGATCGTCGAGCTCGAAAACGCGGCGACCCGCGATCACGCCGCCTTGGCCGAGCTTCAGGACACCATCGCGATCGAGCGCACCGCGGCTGCTCACGCCAAGCAAGCCGCGGAACACGAACGCGAGAGCATGAAACGTCGTCTCGAGGAGGTTCAGCGCGCGCTCGACATGAGCCGCCGACGAGGTGACGACCTCACGCGCAGTCTCGACCTCGATCGGCAGCAGCTAGCCGAGCTCAAGGATGCCTTGGAGAGCGAAAGGCGACGCGCCGACGGCCTGGAAAAGGCCTTAAACACCAATTCCGGCAAAGAAATCACCGGCCCCACTGGCGAGAACGCGGTCGACGGCGAATCTTAGGTTAGCGACGACTGGGTCATGGTCCGGGCGATCCAGGATCGTCGTGAAGCCACTAGGATACGTACCGTGCGTGATCTCAACGTCGATTGGTCAGCGCTACACAGCGCCTTCCAGATGAATATGCCCGAGGTACGGTGCTTCCTGTCCCTCGAGGATGGCCGTGTGCTCAAGGTACCGCCGGGCGACGCGCGCCTTGCTCAGGTCCGCGAACAGTCGAGTCGCTACGCGCCCATCGAAGCGATCCCCTCGCGCATCCAGTACCAGTGGCTCGATGACTTCATTCGCGAGGTCCAAGACCCCGACGTGAAGCGGCGCATGGAAGCGGCCATCAATGGCAAAGGTGCCTTTCGGCGCTTCAAGGACATCCTGCTGACGCTCCCCGACGAACGTCGCCGTTGGTTCGAATTCCGCGATGCACGCATGCGCGAGCGCATCGTCGACTGGGTCACAGAACAAGACGTCAGGGCCGTGAACCTCCCACCGTGGCTGGGCGGGCCTGACGGTGGGGAGTCCGCTGCGGCGGTCAACGATGTGGTCGCGCTCGAGGCCAACGAGAAGCAGTCCACCGAGGCGTTGCGCGACTACTTGATTGCCTGGTCCGAAGGCAAGACCGTCGACGCTCTGTCGCCCCTGTCACTCGAGAAGCTAGCGCACGCAATCGCTCGGAGCTTCATCGTCCGGCAACGCTAACCCAAAAGCGAAATCTCGACTCCCAAGGTCGAAAGAATGAGCACGACGTTGAGGGTCAACACGAGCGCCGCACCCAGCCAAGCAGCGCCATCGGTGAACCGACCGTTCGCCTGATCGCCCATGATGCGCCGGTCGCGGGTGAAGAGGACGAGCGCGACCATCGGCACGGGTAGCGCAATCGACAAGACCACCTGACTGAGGACTAGCGAACGTGTCGCGTCGAGCCCCAGGCCGACCACGATGAACGCGGGCACCATCGTGACCACGCGCCGAACCCACACGGGGATGCGAAAGCCGACGAAGCCTTGCATGATCACCTGCCCCGCCATGGTGCCGACCACCGAGCTCGAGATGCCCGAGGCGATGAGCGAAACGAGAAAAATGCCGGCGGCGGCGCCACCAAGCAGCGGAGTGAGCGTGTGGTAGGCGGTCTCGATTTCGGCAACGTCACTGTGGCCGGCGTGGAACGCGCTCGATGCCATCATCACCATGGCGGCGTTGACGATGCCGGCGAGCGCGAGCGCGATCACCACCTCGCGGTTCGAGATGCGCACCAGCGCGCGCTTCTCGACGACATCGCGAGCGACGAAGCGCCCCTGAGTGAGAGACGAATGCAGAAAGATGGCGTGCGGCATGACCGTGGCCCCGATGATGCCGACCGCGATGGCGAGCGCCTCGGCGCTGGGGATGCTGGGTGTCACGAAGCTCTTGCCGACATCGAGCCAGTCGATGGGCGCAATGAAGAGCTCAGCGACGTAGCAGACCGCGATGACCCCAACGAGCAGGCCGATGACGAGCTCCATGGGTCGAAAGCCGTGCCGCTCGAGCCCAAGAATGGCGAAGGTGACGACCGCGGTCACCGCCATACCCGCGAGCATCGGCATGCCGAACAGCAGCGACAGCCCGATGGCTCCCCCTAAAAACTCTGCGAGGTCGGTCGCCATCGCGGCTATCTCGCTGACGACCCACATGGCGATAACGACCGGCTTCTTGAAGCGCTCGCGACACATCTCTGCGAGGTTCTTGCCAGTCACGATGCCGAGCTTTGCCGACAGTCCTTGGAACAACATGGCGATGAGGTTTGCAAGCGCGACGACCCAAAGGAGCCGGTAGCCGAACTTCGACCCCGCCTGGATGTTGGTCGCGAAGTTTCCGGGATCCATGTAGGCGATGGACGCGATCACAGCTGGCCCGGCAAACAAGAGGAACGATCGCAGAGCCGAGCGGCGGCCGGCGAGCGCTTCGACCATGCCGGCGTGCGTGCGTTCGCTCAGGGTTCCGCGGCGATTCATTGACGCGAATATAACATATAGCATCGGCTATACCCAGGAAGAGCCCAGAGAAAACGCAGTCCCCTCCCCGAGCGCGGGCGCACGCACAGTTTAGGGAAGCCGGCACGGGCTCGCTCTGTCGCCTTGCGATTGCGCGCTTTCGAGTGACCGCGTGGCTTTCTCGCCTCGCCGTCGAGGTCTTCATGTCCATCTATAGAACAGAACGTCATTAGCACAATTATGTGTTTTCCAAGAACCAACCCCTAGGGCTACATGGCCGGCGATGGAAAGACTCGAGGCGTGGTCCTTCCTCACCGCGTTCCGGCCCCGCACCCGCCTCGCCCCCCCGAAAAAAACCCAACCCAAGGAAAGACTCCATGACCAAGCCGTCAGCTCAAACCACCAAGAAGCTCGTGACCCTCATCCCTGGCGACGGGGTTGGACCCGAGTGCGTCCGCGCCACCCAGCGCATCATCGAAGCGAGCGGCGCGCCCATCGCCTGGGAGGAGCAACACGCGGGCGCGAGCGTGTTCCGGCAGGGCGTAGCCTCCGGCGTGCCGCAGGAGACCATTGAGTCGATCAAGAGGACGCGCGTCGCGCTCAAGGGCCCGCTCGAGACCCCGGTGGGCTTCGGCGAGAAGAGCGCCAACGTCACCCTCCGCAAGCTCTTCGAGACCTACGCCAACGTGCGGCCCGTCCGCGAAATGCCGAACGTCAAGACGCGCTACTCCGGCGCGGGCATCGACCTCGTCATCGTCCGTGAGAACGTCGAAGACCTCTACGCCGGGATCGAGCACATGCAGACCCCGGGCGTCGCGCAGTGCCTCAAAATCATGTCGCGCAAAGGCTGCGAGAAGATCGTGCGCCTGGCCTTCGAGCTGGCGCGAGCGGAGGGGCGCAAGAAAGTCCACTGCGCGACCAAGGCGAACATCATGAAGTTTACCGAAGGTCTACTCAAGAAGACCTTCGAGCAGATCGCCCCAGAGTACCCCGAGCTCGAGTCGAGCCACATCATCATCGACAACTGTGCGCACCAACTGGTGCGCACGCCTCAGCAGTTCGACGTGATCGTGACCTCGAACATGAACGGCGACATCATCTCGGACCTCGCGTCCGGCCTCATCGGCGGGCTCGGTTTTGCGCCAGGCGCAAACCTCGGCAATGAGGTGTGTATCTTCGAGGCGGTGCATGGCAGCGCGCCGAAGTATGCCGGCAAGAACGTCATCAACCCGACGGCGGTGCTCCAGTCCGGCGTCATGATGCTCCGTCACCTGGACGAGTTCGCGGCGGCCCAAGCCATCGAGCACGCGCTCCTATTGACGCTGGAGCAGGGCTTCTACACGCGCGACGTGCGTCAGGAAGGGAGCCTCTCCACGAGCGAGTTCGCGGATCGCGTCATCGCGAACCTCGGCAAGCGCTCCGAGCTAGCGCGGGTTCGCGAGCATCGTCCGCTGAAGATGCCCAAGCTTCCTGCGGCGCCCGACTTCGTCCACGTGGCCAAGCGCCGCACCATCGGCGCCGACATCTTCCTGGAGTCTGGCCTATCGGCGACTGAGCTCGGCAAGAGCCTCGACAAGCTCTCCCAGGAGAGCCCGCTTCGTCTGAAGATGATCTCTAACCGCGGCACGAAGGTCTACGCAGACAATGGCGCAATGACCGACTGCGTGGACCAATGGCGCTGCCGGTTCGTGCTGCGCGATGGCGAGGCAGACCTGCGCGATGAGACGCTTGCTACGCACCTAGCTCGTGTCGCCAGCGCCCACAGGTGGATGCACATCGAGAAGCTCCAGGAGTTCGACGGTGTCGCAGCATACTCCCTCGCTCAAGGCGAGGACTGACATGGCGCGCACGCAGGATGCGCTGCAACCCCTCCGCTGTCGCAGCGTCGTGGCTCAACGCCGAGAACTTCGCGAAGACGAGCACATCGGCGCGCTCCTGCGCGATCACCGTTTGGCGCATGCGACGCGGATGGCGAATGCGGCCCCCGCGCGCTGCGACCAACGCAAGCCATGAGCCCGCGACCAGTTCATCTTCGCGGCGGTCGTCTGGTCGATCCCGCGACCGGGGTCGACGCGGAGCTTGACCTCATCATCTCCGACGGCAGGGTCAGCGCGATAGGTCGCTCGCTCGCCACGCCAGATGGCGGGATGCCCGTTGATTGCCGCGGCCTCGTCGTCGCACCGGGGTTCATCGACCTGCACGCCCACGTGCGCGAACCTGGCGACGAGCGGAAAGAAACGATCGCGTCCGGAGCCCTTGCCGCAGCGGCAGGCGGTTTTACAGCCATCTGCTGCATGCCGAATACCTCGCCGCCAAACGACTCACGTGAGGTCACGGAGCTGATTCTGGCCCGCTCGAAGGCGGCAGGCCTCGTGCGCGTCTACCCCATCGGTGCGATCTCGCAAGGCCTGCGGGGCGTATCGCTAACGGACTTTCGCGACCTGAAGAGCGCCGGGGTTGTCGCGGTGTCGGACGATGGGCGACCGGTCATGAACGCGCTGCTCATGCGTCGTGCCTTGGAGTCAGCGCGGCGTTGCGAGCTCACGTTGATTCAACATGCAGAGGACACCAATCTGTCCGACGGTGGCGCCATGAATGAGGGCGCAAGCTCGGTTAAGGCAGGGCTACACGGTCAGCCCCAGGAGGCGGAGGACATCATGGTCGCGCGCGACCTGATCTTGGTGGAGCTCACCGGTGCGCGTTACCACCTCGCGCACGCGTCGACGGCCCGCAGCGTCGCCTTGATTCGCGCGGCCAAGGCCAAGGGGCTTCACGTGACCTGCGAGGTCACGCCACACCATCTGACCTTGACCGATGAGGCGTGTCTCAGCCTCGATACGTCCACAAAGATGTACCCTCCCCTTCGAACGGCAGCCGATGTCTCGGCGCTCCGGGCCGGCTTGATGGACGGCACGGTGGACGCAATCGCGACCGACCATGCTCCGCACGGCCCGGCCGAGAAGGACGTGGAGTTCAGCTGCGCTGCGTTCGGAATGATCGGCCTCGAAACAGCGCTGCCACTCGCGCTGTCGTTGGTTAACGACGACTTCCCTCTCGTTCAAGTTCTTGAACGACTCACTGCCGGCCCGGCACGCGTTCTTGGTCTACCGGGCGGCTCGCTGCGACCCGGCGCGAGCGCTGACGTCGTCTGTCTCGATCTCGAGGAGAAATGGCAGGTGAGCGCCGGCGCCCTCCACTCGAAGAGCGCAAATAGCGCCTTCATCGGCCAAACCATGACGGGGCGGGCCGTGCTGACCATGGTCGCGGGCACGATCATTTACGACCTCAAGGGCCTCGCCCAATAGGCACTGCGCGCCGTCGCTCAGGACGAAGCGCGCCAAGATAGAGGCCGCCGCAATGCGCGCCACTGCCGCGAGCCCGACTCGAGGTGAGGGTCGCTCGAATCTGTGCTGTTCGCGCCGACCAGTTAAGGGCTACGCAGGTCTACGACTCGCGTGACTGTCGTGCCAGGCCGGACGCGCAGCTTGATGGTCTTGGTGTGCTGGGGGCCTTCGAGAGCGATGACGTAGTCGCCCGCGGCAAGCTTGTAGTCAACAAGTGGCGTCGAGCGTGCAAGCCGCTTGCCGTCGATGGTGACGTAGGCCCAAGGAATGGCGTTGAGGTTGAGCACACCGCTATCGCCGCCCCGCCTGGCCTCGCTGCGATGACCCGTCGGGTGGTCCGGCGCTGGCGCGGTCTTCCCCGGCTCTCCGGGAACCGTTTCGGAGACCGACACGGCAGGCACCGACTCGGGCGCCGTATCCACCATAGCGGACACAGGTGGTGGCGGCTCTGGCAAGGGGCTCAGCGATGGCCAGACCAACACGGCTCCGACCGCCACAGTGATTGCTGCAGCGAGGCCAAAAATCAGCGCCGGAGCTACGCCCCGTTGTCGATTCGGCTTGCGAGAATGAGCGCCCACAGGGTCGCGCGCCGCACGCGCTTTGCTGAGCACTCGTTCCCATCCCTGTGTGGCTTCGGAATCGCGACCCGTCGCGTCCATCGCGGCATCGCTTGCCTCGCGAGGCCCGCGCGCCATCGCGAGGCTGGCAGCGTGCGCCTTCAACCGCGAGCGCAGAGTTCGAGGGTCTGCGTCGACCAGATAGGCTTCGATGTCAGTCCGCATGGCGTTTGCTGACTGGTAGCGTTCGCTGGGCTCCGCTTGGAGCGCTTTAGCAACGATTGCTGCGATTGTCGGGTCGACCCGAACGAGCGCATCCCTCACGTCGCCCCATTGGCCTTTGCGACAGAGCTCGAGGCGGCTCGCCTCGTCTTCCGTCTCGACTAGGTAGCGGCCCGTGAACATGCGGTACATGACGGCGCCCAAGGCGAAAACGTCGGCGCGCCCATCAATCGGTTCACAGCGGGCCTGCTCCGGCGCCATGTACGCCAGCTTGCCGCGCATCGATGCCACTTGAGTTTCGTTGCTCAAACGCATGACCCCGAAATCGCAAAGCTTCGCGAGTCCAGACTCAGGGTCGATGAGTATATTCTGCGGCGATACGTCTTGATGCACCAGGCCCAAGTGTCTGCCATCGCGGTCGTGCTTGTTGTGCGCGTAGTCCAAGGCTTCGAGCACATCGAAGGCGACGACCGCGGCAAGTCCCGATAGCAGCCGAGCATCGTGGCGTTCGAGCTCGTTGATGAGCTTCCCCACGTCGACGCCGTCGACGAACTCCATTGCAATGAACAGGTCGTCGTCGTGTGCGCCAAGCTCCAGCACCTGCACGATGTTGGGGTGCGAGAGCTGCGCGACAACCTTGGCTTCTTGAATGAAGAGCTTGCGATAGCTTTCGTCGCTGCTCAGGTGCGGGTAAATGCGCTTGAGCGCCACGTTCTTATTGAAGCCTTCAACGCCGGCGAGGCGCGCGCGATACACCTCTCCCATGCCGCCGGAGGCGATGAGCTCGAGTAGGTGATAGCGCCCAAACTGTTTTCCGGCGCGCCGCGGGGCACGTTCCGCGCTCACCACTCTCGCGCTCGGAAGTTGTCGATGGTCATATCGAAGGTGCCATTCGACACCCAAGCGCCAAAGCCGACCCCGCGGCCGGCGAGTGCGCTGGTGTCGGTGACCACAAGGGTCGGTGCCGCAGGTTCCGCGCTACCGACAGGCCAGACTGTCGCGCTTAGGGTGGTGTTGTTGGTCGGTCCCTCAATGCGCAAGCGCACGTTGTAGGCGGCGCCCTCGAGCGGCAACACGATAGAGTCGAGAGGTGTGTACGTCGTGTTGACGTTGCGTGCGATCGTCGCCGTGTCGGGTCCAGCGCCCATGCCGATCGTGAGGTGATAACGCGTGTAGTCGGCTGACAAGCGGCCGAACAATGTTGCCCCGCCATTGACCCCCGTAAAGATGGCCTCGACCTCGATATTGGCCGGTGTCGCATCGATGAGCTGGCAAGCAACATCGCGCTCACCGCTGAGGTTGGTGACGCTTAAGCGCGCGACACCGCCATCGACTCGGTAGTCCGCCGGGCCACTCGCAAGGCAGGTGTAGGCCGGGGGACCCGAGGTTGGCGTGCCAAGTCCGCTGGTGATGGTACGGTCAAACACGTCGCTTACGAAATAGACGATCGGGTCGGTGTCGGTGGGCGAGCCCGCGTCCCCATCCTGGTCCCCCTGGCCATCGCTATCCGATTGGCTGACCTCGTCGGTGGTCGTCACGTCACCATTGCTACTGTCGATGTCCGCCGGGTCCTCGTCACCTCCGGCCTCGTCGCCCGACGGGTCGGGGTCAGTCGCAAGATTCGTCGTCCGCGCGCCGAAATCGACGACCGGCCCACACGCAGAACCGACCGCAAGAACGACGGAACACACCAGCGATGTTTTTGCTGATGAAAGCATCTGCCCCACAAGTAAAGCCGGAGCGCGGTCAAAGCGCCAGTGCGACCCCCACCGCGAGCAGCTTCGCATCCCCGGCGAGCGGGGTGTTACCCCGGTCAACCACATGCGCGTACATCAGGCTAGGACTCAGGGAAAGCCCGCCCAGGGCCAACGGCGCGGCCAGCGACGCATCAAACCATGGGCGGACGTGGCCGTCCGTGAGTGCCGCGCCGCCGTGCGCCGAAAATACGAGCCAGCGTACGAAGGCAAACCGTACCCCGCCCGCAAGCTGTCCGACGCCGCCGAACTGAGCGTCGTGCTTCGGGACGAGACCGACATAGCCAAGTTGCGCTTCGAGCGCCCAGCGGGTCGATAGCGCTCCGCGAAGGCGGGCAAGCAGCATGGCACCGCCCGAGAAGGCATCGCTTTGTGGTGCCGTGAGTGGCACGACGCCGAGCAGCGCGAGCTCCAAAGCCAAGGGGTGGTCGCGCGTGGATATCGCTGGTTTTGCCCGGACGACCTCGTCGTCAACGGGGCGTGTTGCTTCGAGGCGCGCCCGAATGGCGCTCGCTACAGTCTCGGCGTCGGTGCCTTCGGAGAACGACAGTGTCATAGCGGTGGCGCGGTCGGCGTCGCTTACCCACGCCGTCGTGCCTCCCACCGCGCCAGGTCCGAGGATGACCCGTGCCTCGGGCGCGAGAGTACGAATCGCCGCGATGTCGTTACGTGCGAGCGCTGCCACCAAGGCGTCTCGGCCATCGGGATCAAGCGCCACGTGGAGCCGCGCTGCGCCGCCGACCAACACGATGCCGGTGTAGACTGCCACTCCGGTTGGCGTGAGTGTAACCCGATGCGCTCCAGCAGACAGCCCGTGAAGCACACAAGGTGTCGTGCACCGTGTCAGCCCATCGACGGCGAGCGGTGTCCCTGCAATCGAGGTAGTGACTTCGAGTGAGCCTTCATGCCGCTGGCGCGCGTCGATCGCCTCGATGAAGGCAATGAGGTGCGGAGGATAGACGTTCGGCGACAGGTGAAGACCCGGGCGAATGTGAACCAGGGCCGTGGCATAGTCACGTGCTCGAGATTCCGCGCGCCCATCGAGAGCAGCCCAGACGAGTAGAACGCGCGCTTCGGCAAGGAGATCGTCGCCCGCAGGCAACGCGACGAGCTCGGCTTCATGCGTCAGCGCCGTCAGATCCGACTCGGCAGCTTTGAAGTTCATGCGGTAGAGTGACTGCCGCGCACGGTCGAGCTTGTCGCGCAGAGTCGTTGTCGAGGCAGTCCCGTGGCACGCGCGAAACGGCCCGATCGTAGACTCGTGGGGCGCCGCATCGAGGGCCACACGAACGCGCTTGAGCGTTGCGTCGTCGTCGCACAACACGACGACACGACCGGCGGCAGCAACGACAAAGACAAGCAGCCCGGCAGTCATGTTTGTGTCAACGTAGCGCAACATGGTCGATGAGAGCGAGAGCTCGACCGAGCTCGACGGGTCGAATCAAAGTCCGAGCCTGCCTGGGTGTGTCGTCTACGTGTCGGGTGGCGCCCCTAGTGACGCGGGCAAGCACATCACATTGCGCAAAGGGACCGCGATTGTCGGCAAGGCGCCGAGTTGTCGCTTGCAGCTCGAGGACAAGCTGTTGTCGCGCCAGCACCTCGAGCTTCGCGTCACCAACGCAGGAATCGTTGCCACAGATCTAGGGAGCACCAACGGCACCTATATCGACAACCAACGCATCGAGCGGGCAGTGCTCCAGCCAGGAGCGCGGCTCCGCATTGGCCGCAGCCTCCTTGCGCTTCTACCTCTGTCCCGTGGCGACGGCCTGCCGCTCTATAGTGGAGACAGGTACGATGAGCTGCTTGGCGCGAGCGCCTCCATGCGTCGACTCTTCGCCCTGCTTACGCGTATCGAGCCCTCAGAGGCACCGGCCTTGTTGCAAGGCGAGACCGGTACCGGCAAGGAGCTCGTCGCCCGGGCCATCCATCGCAACAGCGTCCGCCGAGACGGACCGTTCGTCGTCCTCGACTGCTCGACGCTCTCGCCGGACCTCGCAAGTGATGCGCTTTTCGGTCATGCACGCGGCGCCTTTACCGGTGCTGAAGACGAGCACGCCGGCGTCTTTGAGCTTGCTGACCATGGCACCGTGTTCATGGACGAGATCGGCGAGCTTTCGCTCGAGCTACAGGCGCGGCTGTTGCGCGTTCTCGAGAGTGGGGAGCTCAAACGCTTGGGGGAAAACACCGTCCGTACCGTCAACGTGCGTGTGGTTGCAGCGACACACCGCGACCTGGCACGCGCCGTTCAGCAGAAAACGTTTCGCGAGGATCTCTACTATCGATTGGCGGTCCTCGAGATCGAGGTTCCGCCTCTACGCGAACGCAAAGAAGACATCCCGATGCTCGCCGCCCGCTTTGCCAAGGACTACGACAAAGACTCCGCGGCGCTACCCGCGAGCGTCCTCGACCGCATGAGCAGCCACACCTGGCCGGGCAACGTGCGGGAGCTGCGCAACGCAGTGACCCGCTTGCTTGCGCTCGGCAGCTCGCCTTTCGATCAATCGCCTTTCGACCAGGAGCCGGGCCCCGACAGTCCATCTGCGTCCGGCCACATCGACGTCCGCCAGCGCTATCGCGACGAACGGCGTCGCGTGCTCGATGACTTTGAACGGACCTACCTCGAGGCATTGATGACCGCACACGACGGCAATCTCTCGAGTGCCTCGCGGGCTTCGAGACTCGAGCGGCACCTGCTGCGCGCCTTGTTGCGCAAGCACGGTCTCTACGAACGCATCAAATGAGAGGGCAATGAGACCCGACCCGACATAGTTGGGCAACGCAGCCAAGACGTGTCGCTTCGACTCCACGCATGGGGGCCGCACCACACGCGCAGGTGGTCACGATTCGGTCCAGGCAAGGTCCGTCGTCGCGTGGTAACCCGCTGCCATCGTTGAACATTCGTATTGGCGCAACGATTGCTCATGAGCTCCCTCATGAACCATCGCGCCATCGTCGTCGTCGCTTTGCTCGGACTGTTCTTGCCCGCTGCCGCACGCGCGCTGCCGCCACTTCCGGCGCGTGTCGTTCAGCTCGGAAGACAAGACGACCCGCTCATTCGCGCGGGATATCTTCCCGTCACGTTCTTCAACGCCGATCCGTCGGGGCAGACCGATTCGACCGACGCGATCAACGCTGCGATTCTCGCGGCGCGCGAGTCGGGGCTCATCGCCTATGTGCCCGCCGGAACGTACCTCGTGAGCGGCTCACTCGTGGGCGTCCAGCGCTACCAGTTATGGGCGTGCGCCGACCACTTCGGGCGCCCCATCGCCGGGGAAGCAAACATCGACTACGGCACCGGTTGGGTCATGCGCAAAGCGCCGTCGCTCGTCGGACCGTCGAGTGGCCCACGGCCGATCATTCGGTTGGCTGATGGTGCTCCCGGCTTTGGCGACCCGAACAATCCGCGCGGCGTCATTCACATGTATAGCAACGGTCCTGGGTATGGCTACGAGCCCGGCTGGTGGGGCCAGTTCGACTGCGGCATGGGGATCCATCTGCGTAACCTCGAAGTTCACCTCGGGTCGGGGAATCCGGGGGCGGTCGGAGTGCGAGCGCCGCTCGCGCAATGGAGCTCGGTCCAGAATGTTCGCGTTGTTGCAAACGGTGGCTTCGCGGGTTTTCAGGGTGTTGTGCAGACGCGCGTGAGCGTTGGTCTTGATGTCGTGGGTGGACGGTTCGGGATCATCCTGGAGCTTGGCTCGGAGACGATTGCCGGTGCTCGCCTGACCGACCAAACCGAAGCCGCGGTTGTCGTGAGCGCGTACAGCCCGGCAACGCTGGTCGGCGTTGAGATCGAGAAAGCGACGGGACCTGCAATCGTCATCGACCGTTCTGGCACTATCTCTGGACCGCAAACCAGCCAGCTCACGGTTGTCGATAGTCGCATTCACGTGCGGGGCGGCGGCGCACCACTCGTAGCGAACGCGGCGAACGAGAGTGCTGGGCGCTCGCTCTTCCTGCAGGACGTCTGGATGGGCGGCGGCTCGGGTCCCCTGGTGCAGAGCGGCTCACACGTCGTTGGCCGCGCCGCCGGCTCAGAATGGACGCATATCACACGCTACGCCTACGGCGATCCGTGGTCGCGCGGTGACGTTGCCAATGCGTCGTATGCAAACGGCCGTCTGCTTGACGCGCCCTACGTCGAGCTCGAAGGCACGGACTCTGCTCCCGCGGACTTGCGACTCCGTCACGAGCTTCCCATGCTCCCCGCCTTCGACGCCCCAGGTGTTGTCAACGTGCTGAGTCTGGGAGCCAGGGGAGATGGCACCACCGACGATAGTGATGCGCTGCAGCGCGCCTTCGATGCCGGCGGCTATGTGTTCATGCCACGCGGTGACTACCGGATTTCGCGCACCATCGTGCTTCGCAGCAACACCCGCGTCTTCGGCGTCCCGACGGGGCGCTCCCGCCTCGTCACCTATGGGTTTACGAGCGGCGAGCCCATGCTTCGCACCGTCGATGACGCAGATGCGACCATCTTTGTGTCCGACCTGCAGCTTCTTCTCGACGGGGATGCGGCGCGTCCGGCGCTCGACTGGCGTGCTGGGCCAGCATCCGTCGTATCGGAGCTCTATGCCGATCTGCCGTGGACTCCGGACCGTCGTGGTGTCAACCGCGCCATATCTCGCTTTAGCGGACACGGAGGGGGACGGTTCTACGGCCTCCAGCTCTTTCAGCAGTATGACGGGGCCTCAGAACATCCTGACCATCGAACTGTGTTGATTGATGGAACCAGCGCGCCTCTGACGTTCTACGCGAGCAACATGGAGTACTCGAACGCACCGATGATGGAGGTGCGCAACGCGCAGAATATCCGCTTCATCGGCGGCAACAAGACGGAGGTGCGCCTGGCGTACCTGATGGTTTCCAACACCAGGAACTTCATGCACTCGGGTGTCTCTGGACACTGTCAGTTCGACTTTGGCGTGACGTGCAATGCGTCACGCCGTGGCGACTTCGATCTGTTCCGCATTACTGGCGGGGACAATCTATTGCTCGCCAACGAAGCGATGTACCCCGATAGCCATCACATGCGCGCCACCTTGGTCGACGACAATGTGGCATGGGTCGACGGCACATTGAACGTGGGCTACTACGAGCGTGGTCGCTTCGATGCATCGGTCTTTCCTCATTGCGGAGACGGTGTCTGCGACGTGTTCTTCGAAGCGAGCACGTGTGGCGACTGTGACGGAGCGCAAGCGTGCGGTGATGGCGCCTGTTCGGCAAGCGAGACGTGCGACAGTTGTGCTGCGGACTGTTCATGCGCTGGTACCAGCGCGACGATCCGCCCCTGTTCGCTCGAACCCGCACCAAGCGGTAGCTGCGCCGATGCCGATCCATGGTCGCAAGCGGATGTGATTGCGCTCGGACCGGAACAGGCCGTGATCGAACCGGCTTTGGGCTTGACCGAGCCACCCGCCACGAGTGCCGACCTTTCGGCGAAGGCGATGGTCGCCTGGGACACCGAAGCGCTCTACGTTCGCGTTGGTGTCACAGACGAGCGCATCGAAGCCGACGCTCGCGAGGTTTACGAAAGAGACAGTGTCGAGCTCTATCTCGACGGGGATGGCGATCGCGCGACGTCCTACGGATCGGACGATTGGCAGATCACGGTTGGCGTCGACGGCGCAATCGGTGGAGTGCGGGGCGCGCCGAGTGGCACGGTCACGAAAGCCGAACGCACCACAACGGGCTACGCGATCAATTACGTGGTTCCCTGGGCGGCCCTCGGTGGCCCCCCATCCGTGGGTCACCGCTTCGGCTTTGATCTTGCGGTGAACGATAACGACGGCGCAGGGAGAACAACGCAGATTGTTCTCACCCGCCATGCCTACGGATTTCTCGACACCTCGGGGTTCGAAGGCGCAGAGCTCGAGGCTCGCGCGTGCACGGAGCCGCGCTTCACCAACTTCGAGTCGACCTCTTTAGCGGACAACACATTCAATGGTGTCGAGGATGTTCGCGGTGGATGCGCTGCAATCGCAGTTGATGGTTTCGCGTTGCTCGTTGTGCTGGCTGTCTTCTTGCAGCTCGCGCGTGGAAGCCGCTCTTCGACCGCCGGGTGAGGCGAAACGGGCGGCCTGCGGCTCAAGCGAGCGAGCCGAACTGGTCGCCGCCGGTCTCTGAAAGGCCAACAGCGATGACATTCAGGCGAAAACGGCGATGCTCTACGGCACTGCGACACCAGTAGGTGTCGCAGACGTGGTGGATGCCTTCGGCGCTGCCGTGCTGTAGGAACCCCACGTCATGAAGGTATCGAAGAAGATCGGACTCGGATTAGTCGCGACGCTCGCAGCCATCCAGCTGGTGACCTGCGAGCATACGAACGCCCCTGCGACCGCCGACATTCGGGCCACGCCCGAGGTCAAGGCGGTACTCAGGCGCGCTTGTTACGATTGCCACTCCAACGAAACGAGCTGGCCCTGGTATAGCCGCGTCGCACCCATCTCCTGGTTGGTGCACTACGACGTCGCAGAGGGACGCGCCGCGCTGAACTTCTCGACCTGGGAGGCCCTGCCCGTGGCAACACAATCGAAGCTTCAGCGCGAGATTGGCGAGGAGGTTGCCGAGGGCGAGATGCCACCGGGCCTCTACACTCCGTTACATACAGCGGCAATGCTCTCGGATGCCGACAAGCAGCTCATCAAAACATGGGCATCTAGCGCCCCAAGCACGGGTTCTGCGGGCAACGACGACTAACGCACGCGCAAGACGCGTGTGTGCGTGACCATTGCGTGATTTCGACCCGTGAACCAGCCAGGGTCGCGCTTCCGAATCCCCGCAACTTTCACGCCCTCTCACGAGATAACCTTGGTTCTTCCCCTTCTCCGGAAACCGCAACATGACCAACGACATCCGTAAGGCCCAGCGCGCCACGCTGGGCACGAAGCCCTTTTTGTCCGCGTCTTCTGGGCAATTGTCCCAGCCCGCGAAGGTCAAGGGTCCGGTCCTCCGTAGTGGCCAGGGTGTCGCGCGTCTCTCGAGTAGCCTCGAGCGCGTCGGCAGCAGAGGCATCACGGCAATCACGTCGATTCGACCAGGTGTCGCCAACCCTGACGCCGACCCGATGACGCACATCACGTACCTTGCTTCCGCCGAGCTCCGCGGCCGCGGCAGCCCCTCCGAGGGCTACAACGCCGCGTCGCAATACGCGACGAACCTCATGAAGAAATATGGCCTCGAGGGTGTGAACTCGGGCGACCCCTCGGGCAATCCGTTCTACCAGACGTTCGATCTTTTCGGCTTCGACATCGTGCCGCACCTTCACATCCACGGCCGGCCGACGATCGGCCCGCAGCTCTTCCAGTACGGCTTCTATCTCGACGACACCACGACCAAAGACGAGCACGACGCTATCCGCAAGCAGCATGGCCACCGCCTACCGCGCAGCGGCGGCTTTAGCGGCAACCTTAGTGTCGACGCGTTGAAACGCGCTGGCATGGCCGCAAGCCCGGTGCAGAACGTGATTGGCGTCGTTCGCGGTACGGGTCCACAGGCGAACGAATACATCGTCTTGATGGCGCACCTCGATCACATCGGTGCGCGTGGCAACACCATCAACTTCGGCGCCGACGACAACGCGTCGGGCTCGGGCACCCTCTTGGCGGCGCTGCCCCAGCTCCAGGAGCTGCAGAAGGCGGGCAAGCTCAACCGCTCGGTCATCGTGCTGCTGACCGCGGCCGAAGAGAAGGGTCTGGTCGGCTCACGCTACTTCATCAAGCATCCATTGCCAGGCATCCCGGTGACGGCGATCAAGGGTTGCTACAACGTCGACATGTGCGGCCGCTGGGAGCTCGAGCGCATGTCTCTGGGCGGTGGCAGCGGCTCTGGCTTCATGCGTGACGCCGTCCTCAAGGCCAACGAGGCGTTGGGCGCAAACAAGTTCACCACGGTGAACCGCGACATCGATCAGTTCGAGCAACGCCAGGACGGCTGGAACTTCACGCAGGCGGGCATCCCCACGGTCTTCGCCTTCGAAGGTCTCTCGAACCCGCGGGGCGGCGGTGACTTGCACTCGGACTACCACCAGCCGACCGACACGGTCGACAAAATCATCCGCGATAACGGAGGGAACAAGGTGCGCAGGTTCCGCGACCTGACGGCCGAGGTCGCACGCATCGCGAGCAACGCGACGCTACCGGCGTAGCCGCACGGTGCGCGGAGAACCGTGCACCGGGCGTTAGCATTGCGCGAGGAGTCGCGACCCGCTAGGAGTCGCCAACATGGACCTTGCGCGCCTCACGCAATGCCTGCGTGACTCGCCGTTCTCGGCGCATTCGGACTACCTCGTAGCACACGCACGGCCGTGCATCGATATCGAGATCACGGGCGCGGCGATTCAAACCCGTAGGAGCAGGTTCGGCGGCTCGCCGGATCTGCCCCGAGGAATGCCCTGGCCGGAGTCTCCACACGGCCCCTACCGTTTCATCGCTCAGATCGACTGCGGCGAGCTCCCAGCGATTGGCGCGGCGCTTCCCACCAAGGGGCTCTTGAGCCTGTTCGTAGGCATCGACTCGGACGACGGCAAGTTTTTCTGGCGGAGCCCTGGCTACGTCAAGGCGTTCGTGTTTGCGCCCGACAACGCGCTCACCACGGTTGCCCCACCCGAAAGCGTCTCTTTTGGCGGAGCGCGAGCGGTACGCTTTCACAGCGGCGTCGACCTGCCGTTCGACCAGTATCAGGTCGACGCTTGGCCGCTCGGCACAGACTACGATCGCATGGAGGACTACGGTCGCCTGCGTGATTCTCTGCACGTGAGTCCGCACTATCTACTTGGCTACCCCTCGCACTGTTCCCTCGGCTACGATCCAACACCAGGCCAGGGGTGGAAGAGTCTCATCACGCTCGGCTCCGATGGGGACCTCTGGTGGGAGTGGCACGACGGCGACAAGCTCATGGTCTTCATCGAGGCGGACCGGCTTGCCAAGCACGACTTCACGAAGCTCGCGAGCGACGCTGGGTAAGCGGGAGCGTGCGCAAGGCCGAGCTCCCCGAACGTTCGTCGTCGTGCCGCGACGCGACGCGAGCGAACACGCGCGTCATGACGCCATGTCTGGCCCTATTTCGGGCACCGGCGACACGTCGCCTCCGATATTCCTAGCCGTGGCGACAACGGCCGAGCTTCAGCCAGCAGTGAGGACTTCCTAATGCATGACGTGTCATCCCTAGGGAGGCGTTCACCCCTGTTCACGGCTGAGACCAATACCCCGCCGACTACGACAGCAGAGCAGATCCGCGAAGCGCACTATAGCCACGGCCGCTATGGCCGTTCTCATGCATCTCCAAGTGCCGCCGCCGAGCGCGATGCGCTAGCTGGTGCTTGGGCCATCTATCTCGGTCACCTGAGAGGCGCGCCTGCGGATGAGCTCAAGCGCGTCGCTGTCCAAGCGTCCGTCAACGCGCACAGGGACGATCCCGCCTCCCCAAGCCGCTTTCTCGCGCCCGCCTTGGAGAGCGCGCGCGCAGCCCTCGATGTGGTGCGTCGCGCCGACATCGCATTGCGCAATTTGCCGGGGTAGGCTACGTCCACGTTCGTTGGATTTGCCTATGCGCTGGATTTTCCTCGCCGCGGTCGCGTTAAGCGCTTGTTCGGGCAATACAGGCGACCCCAAGGTCATCGACGACGCTGCGCAGGTTGGTCCCTGGGGCCGCCCGCCGGTCGACACCGGGCTCGACTATCAGCTCGGGGGCGGTTACCCGCTGCCCGCCGGGGTCGGCATCGTCGCGCGCGACCGTAGCGACACGCCAGCGGCTGGTGCCTACAACATCTGCTACGTGAACGGCTTTCAGGTGCAGCCCGGTGAGCAAGCTTTTTGGGAGAGCGAGCACCCGGGCCTCTTGTTGCGCGACGCCCAAGGCGACTTGGTCATCGACGACGACTGGAACGAAGCCATCCTCGACACCCGGGGGAGCACGCGTCGAGCCGAGCTCGCGACCGTCGTGGGCACATGGATCGCCGGCTGCGCTGATGCTGGCTTCGACGCCATCGAGATCGACAACCTCGATACCTACACGCGCTCGCAGGGGCTCTTGAACGAAGACGACGCGGTCGCCACCCTGCGCGCTTTCGCGGACGCAGCACACGCCCGCGATCTCGCCATCGCGCAAAAGAACGCAAGCGAGCTTGTCGGCCGCCGCGACGAGATGGCAACCGATTTCGTGGTCGCCGAGGAGTGCAACCGCTATGACGAGTGTGACGCGTACACCGACGCATACGGATTTGGCGTGCTCGTCATCGAATACCGTCGTCAGGATTTCACGCGCGGCTGCCAAGCCTACCCCGACCTGTCGATCGTGTTGCGCGACCGCGACCTCGTGCCCGAAGGTGCGAGCGGGTACATCTTCGACGACTGCTAACGGCGACGAGCGCGCGCTGCAACCGCGCCTTACTCGGCGAGGATCGTGGCGACAATGGGCGCCTTCGAGCCCGCTCGCTTCGCCGCCACGGCGTGGCTGCGCGCGCTCTCGACGTCACCGAGCTTCTGATAGCACTCGGCGATATTGGCCAGGTATTCGGCATCCGTATGGATACTGTGGGCTTGCTTGAAGGCTTCGATGGCCTCCGGCCACCGTTTGAGCTCATCGAAGGCGCAGCCCATGAGGTTGAACAGGCGCCCACGCCCCGGGGCGTCGCTTGTTCTGTCGAGGTTCTGCTTGGCGCGCTCGATGCCCGCTTCTGGAGTACTGGCGAGCCACGCGAGCCGCGCGTCGAGGAACAATGCTTGGCCGTCCGCTGGAGCGGTCGCAAGCAGCGCGTCGCACAGCGCCCGCGCCTCGTCGAGCTTACCGGCCCGCGCCAAGGCAAAGCCTTGCACGGCGGAGGCCTGGCCATGAAGCTTCTCCATGCTGGCGCGGATGCTCGCGTCGCTCCGTGTCGCGACCCCGTCGAATGCCCCCGTCGGCGAATCCATGACTGCCTTGGCAAGCGCGGCGGCTCGCACAGCATCGTTGCGCCGCGCTAGCTCGTCGTAGACCGCGAGGAGCAGCTTCTTGTCATTGCGCCACTTGGGCTCGAGATCCGTGTGGCGGGCGAGTGTCGCCACCAGCCAATCCACCTGGCCAGCACGTTCGATCTTGGGCCAAGCAAGCGCGAAAAAATAGCGCCAGCTCGCGGGATACGGCTCAGGAGGTAGATCGGACGGCCAAACGCTTTCGTCGAGCGCGTTGCTCTTGGCGAGGGTTGCGACGCGCGTGACGAGAGCGTCGCTAGTCCACTCACGCTCGGCTGTTGCGATCTTCTCAGGCGCGAAATTCGACTCCTCGTCGAGCTCCGCGATACCGGACGCGCCGTGGTACTCCTCGTCTTGCTTGGCCACCTGTGCCTTCTCGCGCACGAGCTCGGGAGCCTGCGCATGGCCGCTCCGATAGAGAGCCATGGCTAACGCGGCCAGAGCGTCGTCGTGGCTCGGTTTGAGATTCGCCATCGCCGCTACCAGGCGAGGCCGGAGCGGCTCGAGCCCATCCCGCAGGGCCTCGAAGCACGCATCAAACGTCTCGAGCTGAGATCCCCAGAGCTGCGAGCCGTCCTCGAACAGGGCGTCCAGCATACGGGTCGCCTCGCGCGTAAGGACGTCATTGCGCTGCAACGCGGCGGCGGCGTGAACAACCCAATGCTCGCGACCCTCGGCCAGCACCGTTTCGAGAATGCGCCGCGCGTCCGGGCGCTCGCGATGACTGGCGAGGAACTTCATCACGGGAATCGTGGCAAACCCCTCGGCGTCGGTCGTCGCAACCGCTTGCGACAGGCACCCCATGACACCTTCGATGTCGATATCCGCGAGAGCGAGCGCGATCTTGATTGCCATCCAACGACCCTGTGCGCTCAAGCGGAACACCTCGGTGCGTACCGCTGCATCCTTGCGCGCGCGTCGATAGATGGTCGAGGTCTGCTGATAGTCCTCAATGAGCTTTTCGATGGGAACCTCGCCGGTGGGCAGTGGGCGATGCGGAACCCATGGCTTACGCGTGTGCATGATGCTCGCAAGCTCGAGGCCAGCTGCCTCGATGAGCAAGTAGACGCGGCCGCTAGCGACTGCCTCGACCTCGGATCGGCGTGTCAACGCGCGCGCCACGTCGCGCAAGGTGGCGTGCCAAACCTCGTGACGGCGAGTGTTCATGGCGCGCAGCCTGTCTTGGTCCTCATCGGCCTTGCGTCGCAGCGCGTCGACCTGCGGTCCCCACGAAAGTAGCCCCTCGAGCTGCACGTCAGCGATGACATCCGCGAAAGCGAGCTCCACAGCGAGTGGCTCTTCGAGCGCATAGCCACTCTCGAGACCCACGAACCCTCTAGGAGCGTCGACCGTCAGCGTAAGGCTCGGTCCCCCGCCCCACCCGAGCTTCAGAACGCCGGCGAGAAAGTCTGGCTTGCTCTGGCGAAGTTCCGCCAGGGCGCGCGCCACGAGCTCGACGATGGGTCGAACCAGCTTCTTGCCGCGTGCATCGAGACCGTCCGGACGCGCTTTCGGCGCGACGTGGCGGCAAAGAACGGTACCGCCCGGGCGCGTGAGCACGAGCCGCTTACCCTGCCACGCAAATGCGGTCGCGTCATCGAGAACGACTTTATCGCCTTTGCTCGTCTTCACCGGGTGCACACCAACCACCTGCGCAGCGCCTGCCTTGGGCACCTTCACCTCCCAGAGCAGGTCCTTGGCGCCGTCGGCGACCATGAGACGCGTTCCAGACAAAGCGAGCTGGACTGGGTTGATAGGAAGTCGACCGACCACGGACGGTCGCCCGCCGCGCGGGGACCGAACGATGATGAGACCAGAGCGAAACGCAAACACGAGGTCTCCGCGACGCTCGAGGCGGTCGATGTAGACGCGGTCATCGTCCTCGATGCCAACGGCAAGAACGCTCCTGAGCTTCGGCGCGCTCGGTTTCGCAAGGTCGAACCACGCGATGCGGTCGGTCGCAGCGACGATGAGCTCGTGGCCGTCGAGCAGCGCCGCAGTGTGGCGCTCGGTCGACGCGGCAAAACTCGCGAGCAGGACTGGCCGCTTGGGCCGTGACGTATCGACAACGCACAGGCCGCTCGAGGTCATGGCAACCGAGAAGCCTTTGGCGTGATGCCAGGAGTCGACGTGATCGTCGGTCAAGAGCACGCGCTGCAGCGCCTGCATGCTCGGGCCCCGCAGTGTACTCTTGGACTTTCTCTTGGTAGGTCGCTTCGCCTGCCGCCCCGCGACGTGCCAGGAGCCTTGCGCGGCGCGCGGCTTCGGCAAGGTTTTCGCGATCACGCGCCGAACGCGCCTCTCAGCCGCGACGGCGCTCTGCTCACGAGCGCGTTCGTGGCGCGCGCGCTCCTCGAGCAGTGCCATGAGGCGTGGGTACGCCGCGAAGTCGCGTGTAGCGCGGTGCACGAATGACGACCCCGCACCCAACGCAGCTCGCAACGCTGACTCTGCGGCCGCAGGATTCGTCGCGGCGAGCGCGGCAGCCTTCGCCCAGGCGTGCTCGTGTTCGCCCCGGTCGTCTTTGTGTCGCTCGAGAAGCGCCATGGCCTCGCCGCTTCGTCCTTGCTTCACCAAGGCCAACGCCCTGTACGGCGCCGTCCGCTCGAGCGGCGGACCGCTATGCCCGCGCCCTTGATCTTTGGCGCGTTCCGCGCAGAATCGTTCGAGCTCATCGAAACGGCCGAGCTCAACGAGGCTCTCGAGCTCGGCTTCCCAGTAGTAGTAGCGCCAGCTCGCGTCGATCTGTCGAGCCGCAGCCAGCGCCTCCTCGTATCGCTCCGCTTTCGCGAGCAATTCTGACCAGACGCCGTAGCCCTGCGTACGCCCGGGGTGAGACTGTGGCAGCTCATCGAGTAGAACCGCGGGCGCGAGTGGCCCATGTCTCTTCACGATCGAGGCGACCACTTTGCGTGTCTCGTGCTCGAATCCGCTTTCGCGGTAGAGCGCGACGAAGCGGTCGACTGCCTTCTTGTCGTTCGGCGCCGGAAACCCTTCCAGATCGAGCGCGAGCTCAGGCCGCTTCTTCAAATGCACGGCAAGCAACGCATCGACCTCGTCGTTGCTCAGCGACTGATTCTCGTGACCGTGCTGGTACGCGTAGGTCATGGCCTCCGTCTTCATGCGTACGTGCGCCTCGCCGTCATCGAAGGCGTAGAAGGACATGTTGGCGAACAGCCGCTCTTTGACTTCTGACGCGGTGTCGTCGTCGCCCTTGAAGAACAACGTGATGCCGTCGTCGTGTAGTGACGCCCACGGGTAAACCAGAGTGGTCGGTGGGATCTTCTCCATGACCGACAGCAAGCGTCCGGCCCCGTGCGGATGATAGAAGGCCTCGAGCCGCATCGACGAGCGCTTGCCGACGTTGAACGAAAACAGCCCAACGACTTTGGCGGTCAACTGCGGCAGACGCCCCCCCGTCGCGACTTCACGCAGGGCGGCAACGATCGTCGCCTCCAGGCGTTCTTCATGGGCGACGATGGCGGCGTCGACACGCGGGTCTGGATGCGCAAGGCGCGACGGCCGCAATGCGCTCTCGTAGCGATCGAACAGGACTTTGGCTTTGGTCCCGGACGTCTTCTTGGCCTTGGCTTCGAGCGCGTCGATAACCTCGAGCGCCGCTCGGTTGTCGACACTTGCCAAGGGGGCGGCCGGCGGGCGGTCGTCGTAGTCGCTCCAGCCCGCGACGGCCCAGATGTCGATGCGATGGCGGTCGTCGCTCGGGCCGATGACGATCTTTCGCAGGTCGGCACCGACCAGGCCGTCATCGATCGCACGACGGAGCGAGGCTTCGACTTCGAGAGCCAGTGAGGAACTCGTGAGCATGCTCCCAGTCAATCACGTTTCGCGCCGGAGGTTGCGCTTCACACGACCTGCCGCAGCGCAGGCGCAAAACTCGCGACGTGCCTCCAAAGCACGGCGCCCGCCTGGAGTCGCATCAGTTCACTTGATTTACATACCAACCAGTTGGTATGTTTCTCCATGGCGAAGCCGAAGGCCGCAAGAGTGAAGTTGCTCGACGCGGCACTAGCGTTGATTCGCGAGAGGGGCTTCTCGGCGATGACGGTCGATGACCTCTGCGCGCGCGCCAGCGTAACGAAGGGAGCTTTTTTTCACTACTTCAAGAGTAAAAACGAGCTCGGTGTCGCCGCCGCCGAGCATTGGTCGGCGGTCACAAGCGCAATCTTCGAGCGCGCGCCCTACCACACCCCGAAGGCCCCGCTCGACCGCGTGCTCGCCTACATCGCGTTCCGTCGCGCGCTACTCCGAGGCGCCATACCAGAGTTCACCTGTGTGGTGGGCACCATGGTTCAAGAGACCTACGCGCAGCATCCCGACATTCGGGACGCCTGCGCCGCAAGCATCTTCGGACACGCAGGAACGCTCGAGGACGACATCGCGCAGGCCATGAAGCAGCACGACGTCAGTGCCGACTGGAGCGCCGAGGGCCTGGCGACCCACATGCAAGCCGTCTTGCAAGGCGCGTTTGTCCTCGCGAAGGCCAAAAACGACGTAAGCGTGGCGATCGAGAGCATCGATCACCTACGCCGCTACGTCGAGCTGTTGTTCAGGAGCCGCCCGAAGAGAATCGCAAGGCGCTGAAAGGGGATGAGAATGAAGTCCATTGCGCAGAACGAACCGCACGAAGGAGTGCTTCCGATGGCCTACCGGTCCAAGGTGCGAACCTGTCTGTGGTTTGAGAAAGGTGGTTTGCAAGCCGCAGAGTTCTACGTATCGCTCTTGCCGTGGAGCGCAATCGACGCCGTCTACGCCCACGGCAAACCCGACGACCCCATGGTCGTCGAGTTCATACTGCACGGGACCCCGATGATGATCTTGACCGCAGGCCCGCACTACAGACTCTCGCCGGCTGCATCGATCAGCGTCTTGACCAAAGACCAGGCCGAAACCGACGACCTGTGGTCCGCACTGATCGCCAACGGTGGAGCAGAGAGCAATTGCGGTTGGCTGACCGATCGTTGGGGCGTGTCGTGGCAAATAGTCCCCGAGGCCTTGCCCCGTTTGCTTGGCGGGCCAGACCGTGAAGCAGCGGGGCGAGCGCAGTCCGCCATGATGCAGATGAAGAAGATCAACATCGCCACGCTCGAGTCAGCCTATCGTGGAAAGCAGAGAGAATGACGTACGCCGTTGCGGAAGTTGGCTCGAACAAGCGTGAATACCGAGAACAGTCCGGTATTGTTTCGATGCGAAGCGATCGACGCGCGCGTTTTTGAAACCGCGCCCGAGGTCGACCGTTTAACGAGAAGGGGCAGACGCGATGCACGGGATCACACCCTATTTGCAGTTCAAGATTACCGCCGACGCGATCGCCTGGTACGAGCGCGTGTTCGGCGCGAAAGAGGTTCGTGCGCGCTTGGTGGCGCCTGACGGGGTTTGCATGAACGCCGAGATCGCGATCGAGGGTACCCGACTGATGCTGGCAGACGAGATGCCAACGACCGGTTCGATGAGCCCGGCAACACTCGGAGGGACCTCGGTGGTCCTCGACCTGCACGTGGCCGATGCCGACGCGACCTTCGCACGTGCGCTCGACGCGGGTGCAACGCAGATCTACGCGCTCGCCGACCAGTTCTACGGCGACCGCGCGGGACGGGTACGCGACCCCTTCGGTCACCACTGGATCATCGCGACGCGTATCCGGGATGTTCCCGAGGCGGAGATGGTTGCCGCCTTCCAGGGAATGTTCGGAGACGGCTAGCTCCCGTTGGGCATCTTCATGCTCGCTGATCGACATGGTGATGCTGGGCCGGTACGAACCACCGCGTGTTCAGTAAGGCCGTTGAGCGTGGCCGAAACATCGCGACACATGCGCGACGCAAAGCTCTCGCGCTCCAGGTGCTCATGAGGATGCCGAGATGATTCACATGCAGACCGAAGCGGTACGGAGCCTCGAGCGCGGCAAACAGGTCGGTGCCTCGATTCAGCTGAATACAGAAGTCGGCCTAAAATGGATAAGCGTTGCGTTCCAGAAACTTGGTAACGAATACCTCATGCATGCGCATGTCATTGTTGAGACGAAGATGGCGTCCGAGACCTACGAACTGGATGAGACGCGCGCGTTCCAGTCACTGCACGACGCCATCAATGGTGGCGAAAAACTGTTGAGCGCCTACCAGATAGACCTGAGGGTTGGTGCCCTAAAGGGACAATACATTTTCAATCCTCAAGCGGAGACTATTCTGCGGGACACGTGAGCTTCGTTCACTTTCAATCCCTTGAGCAAGCGGAGTGATGCGTGGCGCCGGGTGCACGATGCCCAAGCACGCAGGTGAAAGTTATGTCGTCTCACGAGCCCACGACGATGAAGCGGGCAGGCCAAGAGCGCCCGCGCTTGCGGCTGCCCTCACCCTCTGGTTCTCTTCCGCCGATGACCACGCCCCGCCCGCGCAGAGCCGCCAAACCGCGCAAGCGCTCGGAGGGCAGCTCTCTGCCGAACCGCTACGTGCGCGCACGCGAAGCCCGTCAGACAGAGGTCGCCGAAGACTACGTCGAGCTAATCGCCGAGCTCATTGCTGCGCACGGTGAGGCGCGCACAGTTCACATCGCGCAGGTCCTTGGCGTCTCGCAGCCAACCGTCACGAATACCATCCGGCGTCTCGCCCGCGACGGGCTGGTCACCGCCAAGCGCTATCGCTCCATTTTCCTCACCGACAAGGGCCACGCGCTCGCCGCTCGCTCGCGCGCTCGCCACGGAATCGTACGCGACTTTCTCGTGAGCATTGGCGTGTCACCCGCTACAGCGGACACCGACGCAGAGGGAGTCGAACATCACGTAAGTCAAGAGACCCTCGCGGTGTTCGCGGCGATGACCCGCAAGCAGAGCCGACGGCGGTAGGTAGCGATGGGTTACTCGCACGCCTGGGCGCGCACCGCGGATATCCCGGCAGCCGAGTTCGAGGCCTGGCTCGGCGATCTACGACGCATCATCGCTACCGCGCGTCCACTTCTGGGACTATTCGGTGGCATCCGCGTTAGCGGATCGGCTGGTTTCGGAGCGCCGGTCTTGGGCCCTACGCTGGTAGCCTTCAACGGCTCAGCGCTGTTTTCGCAAGCACATGAGAGCTTCATCGTGCATCGCAGCTTCCGCGACTATCGAGCCGACGCCAAGCCAGACGCGGACGGTTTGTTCTGGGACGCCTGCAAGACAGCGCAGAAGCCCTACGACACCGTCGTCGTCGCCGCGCTCCTCGCGTTTCTCGAACGTGTCGCGAGTGCGCGGCTCTCGAGCGATGGCGCGCGCGATGACTGGCAAGCTGGCGCGGCGCTCTTCCACAGGGCCCTACGACGCGACCCATCGACGACGCTCGCACGCCTATTCGCAGGACCTTGAGAGAGAGCCCGTGCTTGCGGTCTCTCGTCGGGTCACCCGAAGAGCCTACTCTTGGGGGGCCTTCCCGCCACCGCTAGCGCGTCGCTTGGCGTCAGCGACATGCTCGCCGTTGGGAGCGAGCGTCACGTAGAGCTCGCACTGCTGCTTCGCCTCGCCGCCGCCACCCAAGGCTCGGCAATAGAAGTAGTGGCAGTTCGGATCGTACATGTATTCGTCGATGCCGGTCTGGTAGGCCGTCATCGCACCATCGTTGTCCTTGTTGGCCTCGTGCGCCTGGCCAAGCTCGCACCAGCTCTGAGCGAGCAGCGGCTTCGACGTACCCGACGGCAGCTTGCTCAGGTAGTCCATCATTTGCTTGACGGCCTTGGCGGGGCGGCCCGACTCGCGCAGCGCCTGCGAAATACCCATCTGCGCCCGAGAAAACGCCTCGGGGCCGAGCTCACGCGGGATGCCTTCGTAAGCGGCGATGGCGGCATCGTATTGCCGCTGAGCGCGAAGACGCGTGCCCTCGAGGAGCCGGACCTCGAAGTCGTTGGGCGCAAGTTGTTGCGCACGCTCGAGAGAGGCTTTTGCACCCGCTGCATCCCCGGTAGCCGATTGCGCCTCGGCCAAGCGCTTGAAGTAGCGCGGGTCGTTCGGCGCCTTGGAGGCTGCTCGCTTGAGCGCGTCGAGGGCTTCGCTGTTCTTCTTCAAGGCGAGCAACGAGACGCCACGGCGATAGTCGAAGATGGGGTTCTGGGGGTCGAGCTGCTGCGCTTTCTTGAAGTCGGTGTCCGCTTCGGCGTGTTTGTTCTGGAACTGCAAGAGCTGCGAGCGAGCGAAGTACGCTAGGGCCTTGATGGGCTGCGATAGGTCTTCCTCCTGCGCGAAGACCTTCTTGATGTTCGCCTCGATCTCGAGCTGCCGCTCCTTCAAGCCGATGCCACGGTCGAGGTCGACGAGCGACTTGCCAATGAGAGCCTGCGGGTGATTGCGGTTGCTCTGCAAAGCGCCCGCGAACTTGGCGTCCGCGCCTTCCCAGTTGTCGCGAATGTAGTAGTACCAGCCAAGGAAGTTCTGGGCCCGGACACTACCGGCGGCGATGCCGAGAAGGCGGCGCTCCTGGATCTGGGTGTCTTTGTCGGAGGGCTTCGAGGCGAGCAACAGGCGGAAGGCTTCGACCTCGATCTTCGGATCGTTGATGTTGCGATCCTGCATCTTCTTCACGGCCGAGATGCCGACGTCGTAGCTCTTGTCGTAGTACGACATCAGCGCGCGAGCCGCGATGCGATACGCGCTCTCGTCGCCGCCCGCCTTGTCGGCTCGCTCGAGATAGTTGCGCGCCTTGTCGACGACCTCTGGGATTTGGTGATCGACCGCAAGCACTGCGTTGGCGTACGCTAAAGTGGACAGCGCGATCGGCGACCCGTCGTCGATGTTCATCGCATCTTCGCCGCGTTTGGCCGCTTCGAGGTAACGCACGTAGGTGTCGTCGTCGATCGCCGCGCGCACGTCGCGGATGACCGCGGCAAGCTTCTTCTCTTGCGTGGAGTGGTGCCACTGGTAGCCCATCCAAGCCATGGCCACCGCGAGCACGCCGAGCGCAACCATGATGGTCGTCTTGATGGAGCCCGTCGTCTTCGGAACGAAGCCCAAGATGGTCAGGCGGCCGGGGCCAGCCGTCTCGATGGCCGAGTCATTCGCGAAGCCCAGGGTGTCAGGGGCGAAGAAGTCGTTGACGTGCTCGAGCTGCTTCTCGGGCTGCGATGGCGTGTCGGAGTAGACCGGCATCGGCGGCGCAGGCTGTGGCTGCGCGACCTGTTGCGGGGCTTGCGCCACCGCCTGCTGCGGGCCCGGACCAGGCGCGGGGCCGGTGGCCGGACGAGGTGGCGGCGCTCCCTGTGGTGGACGCTGCTGGACCGGCGGCGGCATCTGCTGCGGCTGAAAACCGGGCGGCGCCGCTTGTTGTTGGGGCGGACGTTGCTGCTGCGCTGGCTGCTGCTGAGGAGCGGCCTGCTGAGCGACCTGCTGGGGCGGTCGCTGCTGCTGCACGGGCGCTTGCTGCGGCGGGGCCGCCTGGGGAGGCGGAGCTGCCGGCTGCTGCTGCGGTAGCGGCACGCCAAGCTGGCGCAACATGGCTTGCGCTTGCGGGAGGTTGGGGTTGACCGTCAGCGCTTGGGTGAGCGCGCGAATGCCCTCATCGCGCCTTCCCAGCTCCAGGAACATCCGTCCCTGGATCTCGAGGAGAAACGGATTGTTGGGGAACTTCTGGACGGCTCCCGCGAGCTCTTGCTCGGCCTTGGGTGCTTTCCCCTGCTCGAGGTAAATGCGGGCCAGCATGATTGGGCCACGCACGTCGTCCGGGGCAGTCTTGATGCCCTTCTTGCAGACGACCATCGCTTCCATGAAGCGCTTGGCGCCGAGGTAGGCCTCGCAAAGAGGTATGCACGCGTCGAGGTTCGGGTTCTTAGCGAACTCGACCTCAAGCTCGTGGATGTCACGTGCCATAGGGTTGGTGTTCTCTCCGAAGTCGGCGTGCTGTTCAAGAATCTTGAACGCATGCTATCGTATCCGAAGGTCCCACATGCGACGCATCTTTTTTCCGCGAGCCCTGCAGGTCGCGAGCTTTTTCCTCCTCCTGGCTCCACTTTCCTGCGCCACGACGGGCGGCCGAGCCGCGGTCAAGACAGTCGACGATATGTACGCGCAGGCCGTCACCGACCTGAAAGACGGGCTCTATCCCGAGGCGCTCGACGCCTTCGAGACCATCAAGGCCCGCTTCCCCTATTCGAAGTACGCGGCGCTCTCCGACCTGCGCATCGCCGACGTGCACTTCGAGCGGCAGGCGTACGTAGAGGCGGTCGATGCCTACCGGAACTTCCTGAAGTACCATCCGACGCACTCGGAAGCGCCCTACGCCATGTTCCGCATCGCCGACGCCTACCAGCAGCAAATCCCGGGCGACTTTTTCTTTTTGCCGCCCTCCGCCGAAAAGGACCAGGCCCAGACCAAGCTCGCGATCTCGGCGTTCCGGGACATGCTCGCGCGGTATCCCACCTCCGAGTATGCGGAGAAAGCGCAGGACAAGCTCAATCAGTGCCGCAAGAAGCTCGCCGACCACGAAATGTACGTCGCCCGCTTCTACTTCAAGCGCGAGAAGTGGATGGCTTCGGCCGTGCGTGCCGAGGGTGTGTTGCGCGACTACAACGGCCTCGGTCTCGACCCCGAAGCGCTCTGGATCGCTGGTAACTCGCGCTACTTCACCAAAGAGCTGGTGGAGGCCCGTGTCCACTTGACCAAGCTCGAAACCGAATTCGCCGACTCGCCCGAGGCCGGCAAGGCCAAGTCCGTTTTAGAGGAGATGAACAAGAGCAAGCTCGACGACAAGGCTACCGACCAAGCCAGTGCCAAGAGCCCAGCTGGGAGCGATGTGGCCAATCCTGCGCCATCGGCGACGGCCACCGGCAACCAGCCCCCCCGCGCGAACCCGCCGCGATAGATTCGCGGCTACGCGGTCGACAGCGCAGCAAATCGACGCGAATAGTTGACCGGTACTCGGGTTGAGACGACCATAGGTCAATCCATGGACGAACAGCTCCGCCAACTGCTCAACCTCGGCAAAGAGTACTACCTGAAGCGCGACTTCCCGGGAGCGCGCGCCTACCTCGAGCAGGTCGTCGAAAAGAGCCAGAGCTTCGCCGACGTCTACAACATGCTCGGCGTCGTCTATCACGACATGGGCCAGTTCTCGAAAGCGCAAGGTGCGCTCGAACGCGCCCTGGCGCTCAACCCAGCTTACACTGAAGCGGCCCTGAACCTCGCGGTCCTCTACAACGACCTCGGCAAGTACAACGAGGCGAAAGACATCTACAAAAAGGCGCTGGTTAACAGCCGTGTTCAGACCGGCGAGCTCGACCCGTTCGTCGCGGGCAAGATCGCCAACATGCATGCCGAGATCGCGGACGCCTATTGCTCTGCTGGCCATCCCGAGCGCGGCATCATGGAATACCACAAGGCCATCGAGCTGCGTCCGACCTTCGCCGACATCCGCACGCGGCTCGCCTCGGCGCTCCGCGATACCGGACAAATGAACGACGCCGTGGCACACCTGCAACAAGCGCTGGTCGACCGGCCGGCGTACACTCCGGCACGCGTGCTCCTGGGCGTGTGCCACTACTCGATGGGTAAGCTCCCCGAAGCCATCGCCGAATGGAAGGAAGTGCTGGCCAAAGAACCCGGTAATGCTCGCGCAGCAATGTACTTGAAGCTGGTGCCGGCGAGCACGTAGGGTTAGGACGGCACGCGATCGATCATGGGTAAAAACGCCTTCAAGTTCATCTCCGGCAAATATGTAGGCGGAGAGTTTCCAATCCCCGATGACGGTGAGTTGCTCATCGGGCGCGCAAGCGACCTCGACCTCGTGCTCGTCGAAGACATGGTGTCGCGCAAACACGCAAAGCTCACGGTCGCAAGCGGCCAACTGTCGATCACCGACCTCGGCTCGACCAACGGCACCTTCGTAAACGGCGAAAAAATCCGCCGCGCCGAGCTCAAACGCAACGACCGCATCCTCATCGGCACGTCGATCCTCAAGCTCATCGATGAATCCGAGATGACGCTCGACATGGGGCGCCGCGACACCAAGTCCGTCAAAGACATGATGCAGGCTCTGGGCAACCGCGCGGGCGAGTCGACGACCATGAGTGGCGACCTGCAAGAGGTGCCGCTGCCCGACTTGCTGCAGCTGTTCGCCACCAACCGCAAGTCCGGCGCCTTGACCATCAAGGGGCCGAACAACGGGCAGATTTACATCAAGAACGGTCAGCTTCAGTCTGCCGTCATCAAGGGCCTCTCATTGCCAGCGATGAAGGCGATCGCGCGCATGATGACGTGGAGCGCCGGCTCGTTCCAGCTCGAGCCTATCGACGAGAGCATGCGGTTCCCGGAGAACTTCACCGAGAACACCGAGAGCGTGCTCATCGAAGCGCTACGCCAGGTCGACGAGATCCGCCGCATCCAGAAAGACCTGCCGGCGGGCGAAGCGAAGCTCATTGTCAGCATTCCGATGATGCCGCGGCTCTCCGACCTGTCAAAGAGCGAGCTCGACACGCTGCAGTCGATCATGAACTTCGACCACTACCAAGACGTGCTCGACAAGGACCCGCGGTCCGACCACGCGGTCATCATGGACGTGCACAAGCTGCTCAAGCAGGGCTATGTAGAAGCCGACTAAGGTCGAGAGCCGTCTCAAAGCTCGAAAACGTAGCGTCAAAGACGGACGCCCAGGGCGGGGGTATTCATCGAGGCTATTTCTTGGGCTCGACCGCGTCGCTCATGGTGTAGCCCCACAGCGCGTTGACGGTCCGCCGCTTGGTGATCGCGGCATCTTTTTTCAGCACTTCCGCCACGAAACCCTGGACCTGCTTCAAGATGCTGGCTTCGTCGACGAGCTTGCCGCCGCGCGTCACAGCGAGGACGCCGTTCCAGTTGGCGTTCGCCGTGCCAGAGCTCGATCGATCGTCGAAGACGTAGTCGAACTGCTTGTTCAACGACTGCGCGAAGAATGCGACGGACATATCGGGGTAGTGGCCCATCGGACGAAGGCTGATGGTGAAGGCCTGCTTGGCCCCGTTGGTATCGTTCATGACCCGTTCGACGACCCGCTCCACGAAGGCCAACGCGAGCTTCGTGGTCGTATCGTAGGCGTTCAAGCTGAGCTTGCCGCGGCGCAGGTCGACGTTGTCGATGGTGACCTGAACGGGACCGGCGACTTCAGTGTGAAACCGAAGCGTTGCGCTGGATTGCTTGGTCGCGGGGAAATACAGGACGTCGACGCCCGCGCCTTGGCTGCGGAACCCCATGGACGCTAGAGCGGACGCGAGCCAACGCTCCGCGGCGGGCACGTCATCACTCGACGACGAGACCTTATCGCGTCCGCTGATGGCGTCTTTGATTTGCCGCGAAACCGGGAAGTCTTTCCAGCCGCTCACGGCATTTGTCGTCTGCTCAAGCATGGCACACCACTCCCAGCGCTAGGTTTGAGGTGGTGCTGTATCGGCGCGGGTTTATACGCGGTTGCCGTGCCTACCCTGTCGGCGTAGCAGGTCCGAGGCTCGTCGGTTCGCGCAACGCGGGCGCCGAGGGACCCTCACCGTTCACTGCTCGATGCACAGCAGCTGATGGGTCTGGGTGCAGTCGAAGGTGGCGATGCCCGGATTCCAGCCGAATGTGTTGCCGACAGTGGACTGGCGGTCGAGACCAACCGACCCCGTGCCGCTGGTGGTCGACCAATTGTTGCAATTGGCGTTGTTCGTGAAATCGGCGCTCATGCCGGTCCAGTAGCCAGCGAAACCTGCGGTGCCCGAGCTAGGCGGTGTGCCATCGATCATGCCGGTGAAGATGCCAGCGGCGTTCGTCGTGCCGACGATGCCGTTCACACCGGACCAGTAATACGTGAAGGCCGGCCTGAAGACCCAGTTTTGATTCTCACTACTGCTGACACAGTTGGGCGTCGTGCAGGCGCGCCGCAACGCCGATGGCGCCGTAGGATCCGACGAGGTGAGCATCGCCTTCCAGGTGCCGCTGCCGATGGGGTTGTTGTTCTGACAAATGGTGTCAGCCGTGGTGATCGCGATCTGATTGCCGGTGTAGCCCGCTGTTGCGGTCTGGTAGACGCGCCGCGAGCTGGCCGGCTCGATGGTGTAGGCTGTCACGTAGTATTGCATGCCGTTGTACTTTGGGTCCGCGGACGTGCACTGGGTACGGACCGAAGGCAACGGATTCGAGAGGCCATCAGCGACGCCGTCGTTCACCCCCGTCACGGTCACCGACTGCAACAGGCCGTAGGTCACCGGCGTAAACGTCACGTTCACCGAACCGGTAGTGCCCACACGGATCTCGTTGTCGTTGAACGTGTCGTCGACCACGCAATTGACGTCGGCGCTCGGCCTCGAGGCGAGACTGAGCCGCACGTCCGCGGTGCTGCCCGCCTCGGTGACGTATACAGCGTTCTCCCAGCGCGTGAATCCCGCGGTGTCGTCGTCGTCGTTGATGACTGCGACGTCGGGCACCGCCATGCCGCTAAAGGCGGGGTCGCTGCTGACGATGTCGCCCAGCGTGATGGTGTAACTCTTGTTGTCGTCGTCGACCGGGTCGTTCACGCCGGTGATGGTGATGAAACGTGGATTGCGGTCGGCGATCGTCACCGTGGTGCCGACGACGGTCCCTTCGGCTGTGTCGGTGCTGGCGATGGCGATCTGCACGGGTGATAGGGGCTCGGCCCCGAGCTGAATGCTGAACTGCGCCGTGCCCGCGGCTTCGGTCGTGTGCAGACCGGTGGTCGGGGTCACGGTGACGCTCGCTGTGTCGTCGTCTTCGTTGGTAACGCTGACATCGACAGGATCGAGCCCATTGAAGCCAAGGTCGGTGCTATTGAGCGTGCCGGTGGTGATGGCGTACGCAATGTTACCGTCGTCGTAGAAGTCATTTACGCCGGTGATGATGACCGCTTGCGGCTCGCCCCAGTTGGCCGGAGTAAACGTGAGGCTCGTCGTCGCGCCCGGAGTGCCTTCGCTTCCGTCACCTGTGCCAATCGGCACGATGACATTGGCGCTCGGCGCGCAAGTGAGCGTCACCGAGAACGTCGCTTGCCCGCCGCCTTCGGTGGTCCGCAGGCCGTTGTTGGGCGAGACGTTGACCCGCCCGAAAACAACGTCACGATTGACGAGCTCGACGTTCGGCGCATCGATGCCCGCGTAGAGCGGGTCGTCGCTCGCGACCCTACCGAGATCGACGGCATAGGTGACGTCACCGTCGGTTTCGCAGTCACCCTTGCCCGCTACGTTGATGACGCGCGGGACCGCCCAGTTGTCAGGCGTGAAAGTGAGCTCAGTCGTGGTGATGGTGCCTTCGGTTTCGTCCGTCGACGCCAGGGTAAAATGAACGTCCGCCGTGGGCTTACAAGCGACGACGACGGTGAACTGGGTCACGTTGCCGCTCTCGTTGGTCTCGAGGCCGCTGGGAGGCGTAACCACGATCCCCGCGGAAGGCACGTCGTCGTTGGTGGTGACTTCCAGATCTGGCGCGTCGAGGCCGTTGTAGTCGGGGTCCAGACTCTGGGCCGGAGAAATCAGGATGTGCGAGACGATGGGCCCGTCCGCGAGGCAGTCGCGCTCGCCGACGACCGTGACTGCTTGAGCGATGTTGTAGTTTTCCGGTGTAAACGTCAGCACATTCTTGGAGATGAACGCTTCGCTGCCGTCATCGGGCGCGAGCACGAGAGTGACCGCCGCGGTCGGCTGCGCGGTGAGGCGCACGTTAACGACCGTCGGCGTGCCGGACTCCCCGACGGTGACGGTCGTCGGAGTAATGTCGAACCCGGGGACACCGCGCGCCGCGACCTCCGGGCTGCGGCACTGACTGCGCACATCGCAGATGAAGCCCGATGGGCAGTCATCGTCGCTCTCGCAGGCGATGTCCGCAGCATCCGGGATCTGGAGATCGACCGAGCAACTAGACAGCAGCGCGAACAGTGTGAGCCTTCGCCTCATCGATAGCAGTGTCGCACAGGTTCGACGCGCTCGCACCGGCCAGGCTCCGCCGCGAGCGCGGCGTCAAAGCGCTCCGGCACCGGACGCGTAGGCACCAACCGTCGTCGGGACCGCGCGCGCCTGTCCCAAGCGGTCCGTCGTCGGACCGAAACACGGGTAGGCGGAGGTGTCTGTGAATCCGCAATCCGCGGGCGCCGAGTCAATGCCGATCTGGAGTGAGCTGTCGGGTGTGCTGCGGTAGTCGCCACCGCTAACCAAGGCTGCGGTAGCTGCCACGAGCACGTTGCCGCTAAAGCGGTGCGGCGCGGTAAAGCCGAAGTCACCGGCCGCGCCGATGGGAAGCCCGGTGCCAGCGGCGTTGCGATACGCATCATCGTGTTCGGCCGAGAACGCGTTGTTCACAAGGGCGGTAGGAGGCGCTTCCCCGGTGATGCCGACGCGGGTGTTGACGGTGGTGCCACCAACAAAGAGGTTGTTCACGATGCTGACGTCGCCCGCGGCGCTGTCGAGGTAGACACCGGAGACGATGCCACGATCACCCGCGTCGATGGTGTTGTGGATGACGCGGGCGCTACCGCCGTTCTGAACGAAGACCGCGTAGGTGCTCGAAGAGCCCGCCGACACCGCGATGACGTTGTTGACGAGACTCGGTAGACCCAGGCCTTCGATGAACACGCCATAGCCAGTCGGAAAGGTTCCTCCCGCTCCGGTGACGATGCAGTTACGCAAGGTGGCATCGGCGTTCTGCATCACCACGACTTGCTGCGGCTGCGTCGCTTCGATGGTCAGCCCATCGACAACGGCGTTGCCGACACTGCCGAAAAAGACCGTCTGATTGCTCGCGCGGACACGGCTCTCGTTAGTGGCAAGGTCGCGTGTCACGAAGTCCGCTGACCAGCCGCCTTCGATGGTGACATCGCTGGCGAGAAACACCTGCTCGTCATACGTACCAGCGGCGACGTAGATGCGCGCGGGCGTCGAGGCACTGGCCACCGCAAACGCGATATTGCGCCAAGGGCTCGTCGGGTCGGTGCCGCTGTTGACGCTGTCGTCGCCAGCTGTCGACACGAAGTATTCGTTGGCGCGGATGCGGAAGGGCAGGCGGAGCGGAGCGCCGACCAGGGGAAGACCTTCGCTGTCGACGATGCTGGCTGACAGGGTGACGATGTAGTCAGTGCCAATGTTGAGGCCATTGAAGGTCACGGTGTAGCTCGAACCGCTCCCGCTCACGGCCTGGATGGTGCCGTCGTTGTCGAGGCTCACGCTACTCGCGTCGACACCAGTCACCGGCGCCGAAAATGTGAAGGTCACGTCGATGCGCGCGGTGGTCGGCGGATAGCTCGGCTGCAGGGTGGTGCTGATGAGCCGCGGACCGGGCACCGGGTCAATGAGGGCGACGTCGACGTTGAGGCCCGGGCTCACGAGAGTCTGGGCGATGCGGCCGTCGCACGTGACGTCGTAGCTACCGATGGGGACGATGAGCGACGTCACTTCGGTGCGGGTCAGCGTGAGCGCGCTTTCGACGAGGACGCGATCGGGTGAGGTGCGCTCGACCACGGCGACGCAGCTCTCGACGAGCGAGTCAGTGGCAAGACTTAGTGAGAGCTGGCCAACATAGCCGAGCGGGATCTCCACATCCACGAAGCCCGGCACGAGGACGGCGTCGTTCGCGCCCCGTAGCTCGGGGACGCCGACGCCCGAAAGGATTTGGAACTCGATGCGCGCATCGCCGCACGCAGGGACCGCCACGGTCAGCTCTTGCCCCGGCGGCTCGATTGCATCGAGCGCGACCGGTACGTCGAACCGACGCCCGTCGGTGCAGTTGATGGTGAGACGACCAGTGGCGAGGTCGAGCGCGGAGCGCAGCGCTTGGACACCGCGCGCGTCGACCCGCAGTAGCGCCTCGCTCCCGTCACCGGAGCACGCCGCGAACACGCAAACTAGAAGTACAACAGGGAGGACCTGTTTCATGGGCTGAGCGCTGGGTCGCCGATGAGCACCATCGACCGCGCGGCGACACTCGTATCACTCATCTGCGCGAGCAACCAGGCATCCCCCCAGCGCGCCGCCTCACCGTGCGCGATGGCTGCAGCCGCCCGTCCGAGGAACGCAGAGGCCCTGATAGGCTCGATGATGCTGCTTGGCGCAATGGCTGCGATGCTACCGCGACCCACTTCAGCGGACACCAAGGACCAGGCGAGGCCTCCGTTGGCGCTGGTGGTCATTGCGTCCATGCAAGCCGCAGAAAGGGTCACGGGTGGCCGCTCCGTCACGAGGTTTGGCGCAAGCTCGGTGTAGAGCACGTCGTCTGCCCACGACTCGGCATCGCCGTGACCAGCGTAGGCAATGACGTCGGCCGCGCCCCATGCATTCACGAGGTCAACGGTGGTTGCGTCGTCCAAGCGATCGATGGTCACCGACTCGGCGACCTGCGCCGCGATGTTGTTGACGAGGCCAGCATACGAGGGCTCATCGGGGGTCGAGGCCCCAGCGAGTACTGACCAGACGCCCGTTGCGCTCCGCTCGCGGTGGGCGCGGAGTTTCTCGACGTAGCGGCCAAGCTCATAAGCGTCAGAGGTAGGAATGCGCCCGACGGCGACCTGATGCGAGCCCGTGAGGTCGCGGTCACTGAAGCGCCGGTAGGTAAAGTCGGGGTCCAAGCTCTCGGCGATGGGCGCGTCGGCGAGCCGCTGCGACCCAGTATAGCCATACGGGTCCGAGCTCGTGCTACCTACGAGCACGAGGTAGCGCGGTGCGACGCTCCAGCGGACAGCGGCCCAATCGAGGAGCTTCGCGACGGCCGTCGGGTCGGGGTTCGAGCCAGTGAAACGCGCGTAGACAGCCTCGTAGGAGAGCACCGCTGTGCTCATCCCCTCTTCGGCCCGCAGCTGTGCGAGCTCACGCGCGGTGTCCACGAGCGAGGCCGGTGTGAGAACTAGGTATTCGGCGCCGCTCCCCGGCTCGTCAATGAACGCATCGACGAGGGTGGGCACGGCTTGGAGCTTCGTGAAGGTCTTGGCGATGAAGACATCGCGGGTCTCGGGTTGCGTGTGTACGACGGTGCCGTTCGCGTATGGGGCGACGACGAGGAGGCTTGGGTCGCGCGGTTGCGTGACATCGAAGGCGAAACCTTCGCCGCCTCGGACACCGACCCAGCTGTCACCGTCGGCGCCGAAATGCACACCGTTTTCGGCCTGGGCAGGCTCGCCGCGATAGCGGACGGTAGCGTCGGCGAGCAAGACCGTCTCGATGACGCCTTGTTCTGCTTCGACCACGAAGGTGAGAGCCGGAGCGCCGTTCACCGCCAGGTTGGTGAAGTCGATTCGGCTCCAACCGTCACCGACCGTGTAGCGACCAAGCTCGCGATCGGTCGCAACCACGAGGGTGTGCGTCGCGCCGCCAGAGAGCGGATGCACGTCGACGGTCATGTCGGCGTAACCCGGAATCGCGGGAAGGTCGACGGGAGCGCTTGGCGAGGTCGAGGCGTAGCTCCAGAAGAAACGGTTGGGCTGCCCGTCGCGCATGTCGAGATAGCGGCGCGGTGTCACGAGCGTGGACAGCGTTGCCAATGATACGGGGCCGTCGTACGTCGTCACGAGGGGCGCGTCGATGAGCGAGAGGTTGCGCGCGGCCGCGAGTTGCACGCGGTAGACGTCGAACGGCGCGTAGGGCGAGCTCGGAGCCGGCGCGTAGAAGCCAAGGCCCGCGCACGGCGTACTCACCGCAAAGCCACGTACGACCTCGGCGCCGCGCGTGATCTTCGCAGGCACGCCACCATAACGTAGCGTATCGCTATCGCAGACGACGAATAGACCTTCGCGGGTTACATCGACGTCGAGCTGCGGGAAGCGCCCGGGGAGCGGGCCGCCACTCAGGATGTTGTCCAGGGCAGCGGTGCGCACGCGCAGGCGCTGATCGAGGGACGCGATGCGACGGGCGTTGCTCGTCAGGTTGCTGGCGAGACGCTGTGAGCGCGTGGGCAAGGTCACGGCGCTCTTCACGGCCGTCACGGGCCCGAAGACGCGCACGATAGTGCGGCTGTCGACTTCGACGAGCGCGTAGATGTCCCCCGGCCCTCCATTGGCATCGACCACGGCGTAACTGTCGCCGGTCGCCTGGTTCTGTGTCGCGGAAGGTTCGCCACTTACGGGCACCCAGTCGTCGCCGCTCGCCCGGACCACCCAGGTACCGGCGCTGAAGTACTCAGCGCTCGTGCGCCAACGCACGAGTACGCCACCTTCAGCTGCTTCGGCGGTCAGTCCGCGGACGCGGACAAAGGTGGGGACCAGAGTGCCACGATTGTCGTAGTCGATGAACGACGGAAGCGGCTGCCCCGGCGCGAGCTCGGTCGCCGTGTTGCCCGTGTTCGGAATGACCTGCACGAGGACGCCGATGTTGAGGTTGCCGCCGGTGGGGACCGTCGTGAAAAGGCGCGAAAGCAAGATGCGCCCCTCGATGAAGGTGCCGCTGAAAGCCACGTTGATGTTGGCGCCGTTCCCGCACCCGATGGCAGGGTTGCGCACCGCATTGTTGTCGGCGTCGTGGACGGTCACTGCCTGGCAGGTGCCGTTGTTGGTATCGAACTCGACGTAGCGGTCGTCTTGGCCGTAGCCGCCACCCGAAGCCGTGTCGTTGTTCGGGTCGACGTAGATGCGCCATGAGAGGTTACCGCTGATCGCACCGTACGTGTTGATCGCCCAGTACAGGTACGTGCCGTCATTCGCGACGTAGACGGTGTCGACATCGTAGCGGTCGGGGATGTCGGTACCAGTCTGGGTCGTCTCGTTGCGGTCACGAAACTGATACATGCCGCTCCAGTCTGCGGCATTTCCGTCGATGGTGATGTTGGCGATGTAGGCGGCGTTTGCGCTACTCGCCAGGAGGGCCGAGCCCACAATCACCAAAACTGCGAATCTCATCGCAACAACTCCAGCACGTGTTCCGTCGCTCGCTCGTCGTTCGTCAAACGCACGACGTGGCAGGGCACCTCACGCACGAGGTGCTCCGCCACTTCCATTGCTTTGCTCATAACCGCTTTGGCAGACCGGGCTCCGAGCACCACCGACCCAACGCGCGCCATACCACGCACGCCGGTCAGTCGTTCACTACTGTTGACGGGGGCTTGCTCGAGAAACAAGACAGCGCCGACATCCCGTTCGCGCTCGGCGCTCGCCAACCTTCCATCGTGTCCCCAGGGAGTCGAAACGGCACGCCATGCGCCGCTTCCGAACAGGATTGTTCGATCATGACTCATCAGATGCCCCCCCGCACGGATTAGGCGGCCAGCGAGCGTGGTCTTGCCTGCCCCCGAACGCCCACACAGGAGTACAGCGCGACCCCCGATCTCGAGGCAGGCCGCATGGAGCGCCAAGCCTGCGCAGGAAGGCGCCATCTCGGCCACCGCAAGCTGTACGAGGATGTCGAACCAGGGGGCGCGGTCGAAGCCGATGAAATCGCGAACAACGCGCAAAACCATCGATGTACCCCAGTGAAAATCGGCGACGACGCGAGCGTCAGGAGGAACCGTGATTGCGAAGCGCGTGCCGTCTCCCGAGGCAGCGGCGCGCCACACCCCCGTGTCGATGGTCGGGTTCGCGAGCGGCGGTAGGTCGTCGACGAGCTCGGTGTGCACGACTTTCGCGCCTACCCGCGGAGCGACCTGCACGTCGTCGGCCCCGAGCGGCCAGCGAACAGCCGCGAGGTCTCCGGCGATGCGCAGAGCGATGGGCCCAAAAGCAATGTCACGCACGCCCGCTACAAACGCGAGCGGCGCCCACCCGTCAACTCTTGCAGACCTCGCAGGGGGCGCCCTGCATGACGGTCTGGGGCGTTCCACCACCGAAAGCGCAGAGAGCGAGCAGCGCTTCCTCGGCGACGACCTCGACGGTCTCGAGCTTCGGTGGCTGATAGGCTTTGCGCTTGCGCGCCGGATGGTTGCTGTCAGCCACGAAATCTCCGCTTCAAGATCGACTCTTCCCGAGGTTGCCAGAATTGGCGCATCGGCGCTACCGCCGCCACCTGAAGGTCGAGCTCGCGCGCCCGGGCATGCGCAGTCTCGCACATGGCGATCTCTTGCTCGGGCGTCGAGGTCGCAGGGCACCGGTGGCATAGCGCCCTAATCTCACAGTCGCGGCACGGATGCCCCTCGGCCAGCTCGTCGTCGAGGCCAACGCCCAATCGCTCCCAGGCTTCGCGCACCGAAACCTTGCGCAAGTCGGTGTGTGCGCCAAGCGCGCTCGTAACGATGCCACAACGCGAAGCGATGCCTTCGGGGTCGACGTGCATGGCGACGCGACCCGCTCCGCAGTTGAAGACACGATTCGGAAGAGTTGGGAGCGGCACGCGGTTCGGGCTCTCGACTGGCACGATGCCGCGCTCGTTGTCGCAGACTGTCTCGGCCGAGGGTCGCTCGTGGTCGGCAAGCGCCGTCTCGTCATTGGCGCCGTAGACTGTCGTCGAGAATCGGAAGTGCACACCGAGCGCTTCGGCGTAGGCGCGCATGGCTCGGATCTTGGGACCCAGCGTGACCGTCGCGACGCTCTTCAAGACGAAATGGACGCCCGCGCTCTTGAGCGCGCGCAGGTTGGCGTCGACGTCGGCAAAAGGGATCGTCGCATGCGTGAAGTCGACGTAGTCGTCGTCACTCAAGCCGTACAGCGAGACCTCGACGACGCGTGGCGGCAGCTCCTTGAACAGCTGGACGTGGCGAGGCTTGATGAGCGTCGCGTTGGTGAACACGCTGACCAAAAATCCGCGCGCGATGGCGTGCCGATAAATGTCTTCGAAGTCCGGCCGCAGCATGACCTCGCCGCCGGTCAACGTGAGAATGAGCGTCCCCGCACCCGCGAGCTCATCGAGGATGCGCGTGACCTCGGCAGTCGACAGCTCGTCACGCTTGCGATCACTTCCCAGGTAGCAGTGATCGCACCGCAAGTTGCAACGCAACGTGAGCTCGAAGATCGCTTGCATGGGGATGCGCCGCTTCCGCAGCGCGCGCTGGTACAGGTCACGAACAGCGCCATTGTCACCTTTGCTTGCGGCAACGTCGGTCATGTGACCTCCACGAGACCCGCAGCCTCGAGCTCGGTCAAGAAGGTCGCGACGTCAACGCGCGCCGTGGCCGCGTCGACCTCGAACTCGTCGCTCACCATGTCCGCGATGACATCGCTCGCCCGCGCCCCATCCAACAATCCCCATACGAAAGCGGCGACCGGCCCCAAGGCGTGAATGGCGAGCGGCGTCGACGCGTCGTTGCGGATGGGCACGAGCACGGCTTCGTCGTCGACCTGGCGCGCGACGACATGTGACTTACGCTTGGCGATCACGAAGGCTCCTGCGCACGCGATGCGCGATGCGTCGCGCTAGACCATAGCTCGAACGCAACGCCCAAAGGATACGCACATTTGGCGGTTCGCGCCCAACCGCGAGCAAGCGCCCATCGCGCTCGACACAGGCGACCCGCCCGAACACATGGTCTCGACTGACCCAGGGGTCGGGCTCGCCGCGGGCATTCGTGCAACGCACCAGGCCGTTTGCCATGGCCACCAGACGGTGGGCGATAAAGCTCCCCTCACCCGCTCGCAGCACGACGATGTCGCCAACGGCGGGCGGCGCCATGTTGTCGACGAGCAAGGTGTCGCCGTGCCGGAGCGTCGGCCACATGCTGCTGCCACGTGATGCTACGCGAACGAACGCCACAGACTGGCGACTATAGCCCTTTGCACTTTCACGCACCATCGGCGTCAGCATGCCGATAAACATCCTGAACGAAACTAGGTGGCGTGTATCGCGCACCAGAGAGGATGCGAGGCAAGTGACTCCAATCGCGCCGACCCGTATCCCCTCCCGTGCCGCCCTTGCAGGTGCAGGCGAAGGCGCAGCCCCCACCGACGTGCGCAACCCCGAGCGCGAGGTTCAGAGACCCGAGGTGAATCTACCGGGGCTCCCGTTCGGTGTTCCCCCAATCACCCGAGGCTCAGCGGGCGCCTTGCGGCCGCCGATCTGCACCACCCCGGGGGTAAACCTCCGGGTCCACCAAGACGACGGAAGTCGGCCAGCCACGGTTGCGAGCCTCCCCGGCAGCGCCTTTTATTGCACGCGTAACGCGCCCTCGCTCCTCGAAGGTCCGCGTGTGCGCATCGCCGTCGATGGCGACATCAAGACGGCCGAGTCGAACATCCCGGGTCTTGCGCAGCTGCCGCTCATCGGCCTGCTCACCACCAACGTCATCACCGAGCCGAGCCAGGTCGCACCCGTGACCGCCAACGCCGAGGGCCACTTCGACGCCCCAGAGGTGGACACGGCTCAGACCACCGCGTTTTATGCCGCGAACCAGACCATCACCTTGGCCGAGCGCGCGGCACGGCGCCCCATCCCTTGGGGCGATGGCGGTCAGCTCACGGTGCGCCCCAACGCGTTTGTCGGCTCGAGCAGCGTGGAGCTGAACGCGTTTTTCGTTGGCGGCACACGTGAAGTGCAACTCGGCTCGCTGGGTAACGTCCGGGACGGGCGGCTGGTGCCGCTCGACGGCTCGAGCGTCGCGTTCCTCGAGCACGCCCTCGCTGAGCGCGAGAGTGCCGTCTCCGAGACAGAGTCGCGCCTCTCCGCCGAAAGTCGCCCCGAGCTCAATCCCGCCGGCTTGCGCGAAGTGCGGGCGCAAGCTGCCGCGCTGCGCGCCATCGTCGACGCCGCCCGCCGTGACGACGTCGCCGAGGTCGAGCGCCTCCTCACCGCGGAGCGGGCGCGAGAGACGATCACTGACCCGCGCCAAACCAACGGAGGCCTCGCGGGCAGGCTCTTTGGGGGTTTTGCCAGGCCGCCCTCGGGTGAAGAGCCTCTACCCATCGACAGATTTCTGACCCTCAGCGCGCGCGCGCGCTATGGCGGCGACCTCATGCGGGCGGGGTTCGAGATCGCGCGCATCCGGCCACTCACCGGGCAGCTCGTTCGACTCGCTCAAGATCGCTTCGTAGGCAGCCATGAGGCGGGTCACGCGGCGCTCGCGACGCTGATGCCAGCGATGTTCTCCTCGGCGCCAGGGCGCGCCATGCACGAGGCCTATGGCGACTCGGTCGCGCTTCTCACCGCGTTCGACTCTCCCGAGGTGATTCGTGCGGCCCTCGCCGAGACGGAAGGCGATCTCACCCGTAGCAACTCTGTCTCTCGTATCGCCGAACAACTCGCGCGCACCATCGCTTCGAGCACGCGCGACCCAGCCGACGACGGCAACCAAGCGCTGCGTGACGCCGCGAGCGTGCTTCGCGTCAGCGACATCGCGGGGCTCGATCCGGCGGCATCCGGGAACCCGCCAGTGCCAGACGGCAGCCGAGCCGGTGAGCACCACTATGTTTCACGGATCATCTCGGGTGCTCTCTACGAGCACTTCGCTCGCGAGGCGTCCGACGCGGCGCGTGGCGCCACCGACCCGGTCGCCAGTGTGCAACGGGTGCGTGATGTCAGCGCGAGCACGTTACACGCCGCGATGCTGTTCATGCCCGAGAACGGCGGCTCCCTGCACGATATCGGTGCTGCTCTATTGCGCGGCGCGCGCGAAACCGAGTCGCCCGAGTCCGTTGCGCGCTTCGAGAGCATCCTGCGGGAACGGGGCCTCCTCGCCGCTGACACCACTCCGCGCATCACCCGCGACCTCCCCGTCGCAACCATCGGCGACGTCGATTCTGCTCGGCGTGGTCAGGGCCCGCTTGCCGCGCGCGTCGGTGGCTGGACGAGCGCCGAAGGCGTGGTCGAGCTCGAGCGCATCACCGACGGCTATGGCTTCACCCGCGTCCGCTTTGGCAAGCCGAACGAAATTTTGGCTGCTGTCGCCGGCTCGCTGGTCTTCGACCGCAATGGTCGTCTGGTCGCGGCGAGCGACGGCGACATGAGTCTCGAAGGACGCGCCCACGTCTGCAGCCGTTGCGGACAGGGTCACTGAACGCGGTTGCCCGCGCTTTCCTCCACCCCGAGCTCAGGGCACAGGGCAGTCACCCACTGCGATCCGCTATTGCAGCTCAGGTGGCAAGGCGCGCCGCTCGAGTGTCACGCACAGCCTGCGTAGAACGTCGATCGCCGGCTCCCGCGCCGTGTGGAGTCTCATCACGCCGTCGGGCATGGGACCCGTGACGCGTGCGGCGATGACCGACACCTCGCCGAGTCGCATGACGAGCCAGGAACGCGAGGCTGCAAGGCGCGCCGTCGTCAAACCGAACGTCTTTGCCGCGGCTGGCGTGATGCTGATGTCGAGCGCCCGGTCCGACGTCGGGTCGACCGCGATCGTCGCGATATCAACTGCGGTGAGCACTGGCGTCGCCTCGAGTGTGAGCTGCGGCTCCTCGCTGAGCTGGCCGTCATCGGTCGCCGCATGAAAGACCAGAGCCCTCGCGACCTGGGAGCCGCCACAATGCGGGGCCCGCAATCGCTCGCGGATGGCATCGAGCCGAACCACGCACGACCCCGCAGCCGGGGCGAGCGCCACGCATTGCTTATACGCCACGCCCACAGCGACCTGGTCTTCTTGTGCGTTGCCTAGCGCCTCGGCGAGCACCCGATAACTCTTGCCGTCCCCGGGAAAAGCGGCAACCAGGCGTCGCGCGTGCGCCAGGGCTTCGTCAGCGAGCACGGCTGGGTCGCTGAGCGGCGGCGCCGGTGAAATCGACGCTTGCACGAAGGCGGAAACATATGCGCGGCGCGCCTCGACGTCCGCTTGCGCGGAGTCGATGAGATCGCGGAGCACCTGCAAGAAGCGATCGAAGCTAGCACCCGTGGCAGTGCGCTCGGCGGGCGCTGTCTCGAGAACGGCAAGCACCCGCTCGAGGAGCAGCCGGCGCGAAGGGTTTGCGCGCTGCCGAGCGTCACGCAGGTCGTCGATGGTCGGGGCCGGGTTCATCTCGCCGAGCAGTGCCGCGGCGACGTCGTGCGGGTTGATGCGGGCTGACTCGGTAGCGCAACCGTTGAACGCGACGAGGCAGGTAAGGCAGAGCGCATGAAGTCGCCATCGCCCAAGCTTCAAGTCATGCGAGACGGCTTTGTTCATGTTGCGCCCGGTAACTCGTGCTTCTCCTTCGACGCTCGGCAGCTCGGACCCATCGGCAAGCTCCGGCATCGGCACGCCGTCGATCCACATGTGGCATGTTCATCATCGCCAGTCGACCAACCGATGCGGAAGGGCACCCCGTCCAGGCGCGCGCCGGCTTCGACCGCGAGGCTTCCGAGCTCGAAGTCATCCGTGTGGGGTAAAAGTGAGGGCAATAGTGGGCACAAAGTGGATACAAACCCACACTGTGGTCATAACAACCACACAAGGACAACGTAAATTCAACCAGTTAGCAACCATGACATCGTGGCACTCTGCTTGCTCGCCGCGCCCCCCGTCATGAACGAACAGACCCCACCCTTTCCGCTCGAACGACCCGCCCTGCGGGACGCTGACGATCACGCGGGCGACTTCGTGCCGACCCCCGCTGACAGCTTCCGTATCCTCATCTGGCAGCGCGGCAGCGAAGGTCGCCGCGCCTTCCTCTCCAGCGAGTCATACATGAGCGGCCATCCGGTCTGGTCGAGCGGCGACGGGAGCTTTGGACTACGCCAGCTCGAGGTGGTTCGCAACGCTATCGCGGACCTAAAGACCGAGGCCCAAAAGCCCGGTTCGAGTCGCTTCTACGGACACGCCGCCGAGCTGCGTGTCGCATTCCCCGGACAAACCTGGAGCAGCGCCGACCGGCTCTCCGAAGAGACCGTCGGCAAGCTCGAGACGATGCTCGACACCTGGCTCACGCGGCTCAGGCGTGGACAGACACTTTCGGGTTAGCCCGGCGCTCTAGCCTTGGCACGAATCCTAAAACGCTGCGTCGACGTTCTCGGCGCCCATGTACTTGAGATACGCCTTGATCTCGTCCGCGGGAGCGACCTTGGAGAGCGTCTTGACCATCTCCTTGAGCTCGGCGGCTGACAGCTTCTCGAAGCGGTCAACGTCGTCGCTTTCGGTGAGGCCGTTGTCGTGCGCGATCTTCAAGTGGTCGAGGGCGGCAGCGAGCATCGGGCGCTTACCAAGTAGCCAGGTGCGTACGATCTCTTCGGCGACCTGCTCGTCGACGCGCTCCATCAGCGCCTCGTAGAGACCCGCGGCACGCGCTTCGTTCTTGGCGCCAGGCTTGGTGAAGCCACGGCCGGACGGCGGTGCCTTGATGTTGTGGCGGTGAAAATAGGCCTCGCGCGACGTACGGGTCGAGACGCTCAGAACCTCGACGAACTTCTCTTTGCTCATGCCGCGCACGATGTCGGTGTAGCGCGTCGGATTTTCGTTCTTCTCTTCTGCTGCGCCTGCCATGGTCAAGGCTCCCGAAACGCGCCGGAGCCCACACAATAGGGGCTTACGCGACGACGAACGCCGGGTCCTTATCCTTCACGAGCACCGTGGTGCAAGGCGTCTTGGAGAGCAGGCGCCTGAACCCGAACGACGTCGGGGCCCCCATGATGATCATGTCGGCGTTGATGCCGCCGGCCATCTTCAAGATCTCGAGACCGGGCTTTCCGTTGGCGACACGGCGATGGACGTCGTGCGCCTGGGCGTTGATGCCCTCCTGCGCGGCACGCTCGACCCACTGGTTCACCGTCAGCTTCATGCGCTCGAGGTACTCTTCGTTTTGGCGGTCGAGCTTGCGGAAGTCGCCGGCCTTCCCCTCGAAGACGTGGAACATGTAAATATCGACTTCGATGTGTGCGCCATAGCGGAGGGCGAAGTCGAGCGCCATCTCGGACTTGCGGCTGAAGTTGAACGGGACCAGGAATTTCTTGCGCGCTGCGGCCGTGGAGCTCGACATGGCGTTACCCTAGCTTAGTTTTGGCGTTAAAACCCTACCCCGCGTATTTGCGCTTGAGCAAGAAAGCGACCGTGTCACGCGCCGAGGGCTCTGTGTAGCTGTAGGTCGTGACGAGGCGCTCGAGCATGGCCTTCGCCTGCGTGGCGTCTTTGGGGTCGAGGCCGACGCCCTTATCGTCGCTCGTGAGCTTCAAGAAATTCTCGATATTGCGCTCGATGACCTTGCGACGCTTGGTGAAGAAGTCCTCGCGTAGCCTTACGATGTAGTGTTTGAAGAGCTCGTTGTAGTTGGGTCGCGCGTTGGGGTTCTCGAGAGCACGGGCGCCGATCGTGCCGATGACCGCCCGCCGGAAGTCCTCGGACCGCTCACCTTCGCTCATCAAGACGCCCTCGATCTCCGCCATGAACGCCTTGTCGGCGTCGCGGTACTGGCCCGAGACGGTGTCGAGCATCTTCTCGCCCTTCACCCAGTGCGAGACATTGCTCACGTATTTCGTGAAGAGCTCGCCGTACGACGACTCGGTGGCAAGCCCCATCGAATCGCGCACTTCTTCATCGATCCAGTGGATGTAGTGCTGCTCGGCTTGCTTCAGAAATGCCTCGTGGTCGTGGTACTTGCCGACCACCTCTTGGCGCAGGAATTCGTAGACGCTCTTGGCTTTGAGGATCTCGCGTAGCTCGTCGAGCACGGCGACGGGGCTCAGATACTGGTACGTGTCGTGGTGGGCGGCGTTGAGCAGCGCTGTGCGGATCTCGCGCGCCGAGGCACCGAAGCGGCCCTCGTAGTTCGGGTAGCCAAGCGACTCGCGGTAGAGCTGGTGGACGAGATTCCGGAGCTCGGCGGACTCACGGTTGCTCAGCCGGTCGGGCGTCTCGCCTTCATCGTAGAGCCGCAGCTTCTCGTAAGGCGTGAGCGAGTCGACGACCCCACGCATCTCTTTCGGATAGAGCGACGCATCACATTTGCGCATGCGGGTGAGCACCGCCCAGAGCGCGGCAACGTCGATGGAGTGCGGTGCGATATGACGACCTACGACGCGCGGCGTGATCTGCGGCTGGTAGATCGCCTTTTCGTCCTTGTAGCGCAGTAGATACGGGACCTTCACGAGCTCCATACGCCCCTTGAACGACGCAAAGTCGGGGTGCTCCTTGAAGGCGTCGAGGTAGATCTCGTTGGTCGATGCGAGGAACACCATGTCGAGGTGGAGCACGAACGAGTCCATCGAAACGGTCGCGGTCTCGATGGTGTTGAGAAGGTACTTGAACGCCTCGACTGGCCGCTTGAGCAGATCGCTGAACTCGAGGACACCCCGGTTGGCATCGACCAGCGGCCCCGAGAGCTCGTAGAGCGATGTGTGTTGCAGCGCCTTCGGGAGCGAGCCAAGCGAACGGTCGGCGGTGATCTGTTGGATACGGGCGTCGACCGACATCTGCGGCTCGATGGTGGCGACGCCGCGGCGGTAGCGCTTCGAAAGATAGAAGCGCTCGACCTGAACGTGCGAGAGCACCTTGTCGATATCGCCGTCATAGCTCGCAAGCAGAGCGTCGTAGATCTTGCGCGACTTGTAGGACAAATCACCGAAGCGCAGGTAATCGCTGATACTCGCGCGCGGCGGCGCGTCAGGGTTCTCGACCGTTTTGGCGGACTCTGGCAAGAGCTTTTTCAAGAGGTCGGCGCGTCGCTCTTGCGAGATCAAGAAGATCGGGTGGTCATGCATCTCGGCGGGGATGCGCGCGTCGATCTGCTCGGCCGACAGATACGCGTAGGTGTCACCTGCGGCGGCTGGCGCGCGTCGGCCGTTGTTCGAAAAACCGATGGAGCCGCTCGAGAGTCGTTCGCTCGGAAAGATCCAGTTGAAGCTGTAGAGCGCACCCGCGGGGACGCGCGAATACGCCTCCATCGCCGCCATCACACAGCGCACCATCGAGCTCTTGGCGCTGCCGTTGGGGCCGTGCAGCAGGACCAGCTTGTTGACGCGGCCCTCGCGCGCGAAGTTCGCAATGATGCGGTAGAGCTGCTCCTGGATGTGCTCCTGGCCCGCGACTCGGCCCTCGCCGTCGGCGAAGGGCGCGTCGAAGAGCGTGAAGCGCGTGGCTCTGCCGGTGGGCAGCTCGAGCTCCTGGCGGCCGAAGTGCTCGAACATATCGACCAGGTACTGCGCCGACGAGCGCAGGTGTTTGGCCGGGTCTTCGACCACCGCCGCGAAGTACTCCTTGAACGAGAGGATGGTGCGGTCCTCACGGAAGGCGGTGCGTACATCGTCGACGAGGTTCGACAGCAGCTCGGTGGAGTCGGTGGTGGCCATCGGCCTCAAGATAAGCCCCGAGACGACCACGAGTCACGTTCGCGGCCGCCCCTGTCTCACAAAACGCTTACCCGCTGCCCGAGGACCCGGGTGAGGAGCAGGACCTTCCGCGCATCGATGGGCCGGTCGAGGCCCACGTCGACGACGATCGGCGAGCGCAAGAGGTCGACGCGGACTTGACGCCGGTTTGTGGCACCAGCGAGGCAGTGCGCGAGGGCGAGGATACCTCCCAGGATACGGCCAGACGACAAGTCATCGGGACGCAGGTCGTCGGTCGCCTCGAAGAGTGGCCCATCAGACGCGACCGCTAAAGCGTAACCGACGACGTCGCGGCAGCGGTTGTCGAGAGCCAGGCCGCTGGCGTGGCGCACCAGATAGGCAGTGTGGCGAGCCGCGTCTTCCCCGTCGACCAGCCCGCCGAGGTCGTAGAGGTACGCCGCGGTCTCGAGGATGCGCAGCGCTGGCGCCCATAGGCGATGCACCGGCAACAGCGCTTCGAATAGGCCACGCGCAAGGCTCGCGCGATGCGCCGCTCGCTTGGTATCGATCCCGAAACGCCTAGCAACCGCTTTAGCGGACGAACGCACTGACTCTGTCGCCACGAGGTCGTGCAGGATGGATTCGCGTAACCCGGTCCCGGGAACGACCACGACCTGCAGGCCGAACACGCGCTTCAAGGCGAGCAGCAGGAGCGCGGCTGGAAGGATGACATCGGCGCGGTCGGCGCGAAGCTCCATCGCCTCGCGGCGTTCGTCGACCGTCAGTGCCGCCAGGCTCTCGGTGAGCTGCTGCAGACGCGACAGGTCGATGGCTGGCCAGAAGCCACTAGCAAACGGCGCGTGACGAGCCAAAACGTCGAGGTTACCACCGGTTGCGATGGCGACTGCGTAGCGGCGCCGCTTGACCCGCCGCGCGAGGTCACGAGCGATGGCGCGCTGCACCTCGCGTAGCGCCTTCAAGCGGAGTGGCCCACGCAGCTCAGGATAGCGCTCGACTAGCCGAACCGTGCCGAACGGCAAGGAGCGCGCAGCCCGGCGTGAGGTCTCGATCTCGAGGCTACCGCCACCGATGTCGACGAGCAGAGCGCCGGTCGCCGATGAGCCAAGTGAACGGGTGAGCGCCTGCCGGGCGAGCCGCGCTTCTTCACGGCCGCTTATGATCTCGAGGCGGACGCCGGTGGCGTCACGGATGGCCCGCGCGATGTCCCGCCCGTTGCCGGCGTCGCGCATCGCGCTGGTCGCGACGGCGCGATAACTCGAAACGTCGTGCTCGCGGAGCTTGCCGGCGATGTCGCCAAAGACGTCGACAAGCAAGCGAGAGGTGTTGTCCGCGATAACACCACGGCTGAAGACGTCGCTACCGAGACGCAGTCCGTAGCGGTGAAAGTCACTGCCAGCAAGGGAACCCGTGGGGCTCACCACCGCGACGGACAGGCGAATCGCGGATGAGCCAACATCGACGGCGGCCACAGCGGGCATACAACGCAATTAAGCGCTGTTTGCGTCGATCTTGCAAACCCGAGGTAGCTTTTCACCGACGCCCGGGAAACCCCCGCAGCCGGCCACCCAAGCCCCCCACCGCCCGGCTCCACGTGTTCTCCCGATGCGTCTTTCGACAAACGCGGCTGCGACCCTGGAGCGGGGTGGGCTCGTACCACGCGGTCGCGGACAACGCGGGGTGCCTCGCATGATCCAATTCTACGGTCGCAACGGGGAGCTCACCCACTACTTCGTCCGTTGTGTCGAACGCGACGCTCAGCGCCTACCACGCACGGCGACACCACCTTGCCCCGGAGTAAGCCCAGAGGCAGCCCGACCGCTGCACGACTGCTGGAGCATGTGGGCACCTTCGTTGACCCCACCCGCCGAAAGGAAAAGCAGGCCCATGACGCCACCAAGGACGCACAACTTGTCGTCGGTGGTGAGCTTCTCGGCGGCCTCTGGTGGCGCAGGCTGCGCGGCCGTCGGCTCGGTGACAACAGGCGAATGGGACTCACGAGCAACAATTGGCGAAGCCATGCCACGTCGTACACGGCGAGGTATCCGAACTGGCTGAAATTGCTCACCACCCCGGGGTGACCGAGCAGTGCACAGCCTTGGCTGAGCGGGCACCGGAGGTTTGGGGGTCGCGTCCCCCAAACCGAGGAGCGCAACGCGATGCCAGGGCGGTCGCGCAAAATGCGAGGCTCTTTTGGGGGTCGCGTCCCCCAAACCGAGGAGCGCAACGCGATGCCAAGGCGGTCGCGAAAAATGCGAGGCTCTTTTGGGGGTCGCGTCCCCCAAACCGAGGAGCGCAACGCGATGCCAAGGCGCCGGCCGCTCGCCGACGAGATCCTCTTCGGCAAGCTCCTCCAGGGCAGCGGCCAGGTGCGGGTCGATGTGAAGGGCGACGAGACCGTCCTCGAGGTCGCCGAGGGCAACAACGAAAAAGACGCGCCGGTCTAGCTCTTCAAGCTCGCGAAGAGCGCGCCTTTACGCTCTCGTTGCCTGGCCCGAATTTCCCATCCTATGCGTCCAGGATCTGAAACGGTGTCAGGTTGGCGCCTGACAACGTCCCCCCCGGCGAGCCGATACTCGAAACAGAACGGGTGAACCTGCGGTTTTCTTTCGTCTCCCGCTCGAGGCTCCATGATCTCCCGTACGACGCTGACCAGCCTCGTTGATCGTTACTTCGAGCTCGGCGGCTCCGCGGCTGAAGCGCGGGAGCCCAAGCTCGGCGCCAGCGCCCTGGCGGTCATCGCTCAACAAGGTGACATCCCGCTTGTTGACGGCAAACCGACAGCCCGTGCCCTCCGCGTTGTGCTCGAGCGCATCGCCGAGGTGGAGCTCGGAGCTACTCTCGCGCTCAAGGGGCGTTCACGCGATGCCATCATGGCCGGCGTCGACGCGGCGATGCGTGTGGGCTGGAGACGCGCGCTCGGCACCGAGCCCCGCTACGCCGACAACGCTGCAATCACCAAGGCGCTCGGCGCCGGCAAGCTCGACACCACCCAGCTTCGCGAAGCGCTGCGCGACGCTCACCTCGAGACGCTCAGGAGCGGAAAGCTCGAAGATGCCAATGCCATGGTGCGGCGCACGCACCCCTACTACGCACCGACGACGATCGAGGTCGCGGAGGCGGTGCGGGAAGGACTGGCGAAACTGCCGCAAAACCTCGAGGTGCTCGAGCACCTGCTCGCCCACGGCGTCATTGGTGTCGACGACTTCGCCCAGGCGGCGAAGGTCGCCTACCTGCAAGCCCTCTCGACCGCGCCTTCCGCGAGTGACGACCCCGTTCGGGACTACCGGACGAGCATGAGCCAGTTCGACGGCTACGACCTCGAGGTGACCGGCGTCGAGCGTCGTGCCGCAGCTGACTCGGTCGCGGCGCGGATTGACTGGACGAACTCGGCCAATCGCGACCACGGCATCGCGGGCTCCGTCGAGTTGCTGGCCGTGTTGCGACAGAGTGGGGCGAGTGACGCGTCCATCGTCGCGTCTCTGGGGCGGGGCGCCCAGATCTTGGCTTACAAGGGCGAGCGTCGCTGCCTCAACGAGCTCGAGGACAAGGTGAACGCCCTCTTCACTCCATCGCTTGGGGCTGAGACGCGGTCGCTGGGAGACAGCGCGCGCGAGGCCATCCAGCAAGCCCTCGCCAAGGACTGCGAAGCCGTCGTCCACGACGTCGAGAAGAGACCGTTTTCGTCGATCCCCGAGCGTCTCGTGCTGCACACCGAGCGCGGGAACCTCACGCCAGAGCGCTTCACGAGCTTGCTCGACGCCTGGGTCTCCGTTCAGGGTGTGCGCGACCGAGCTGAAGCGATCGCCAGGGCTCAGAGAGCGGCTCAGCAAGTGGGTGTGGAGTGGTTACCCCAGCCTCGACGCGCTTTACTCGGTGACCTCGATATCGCAGCAGGCCTACGCGGCGCGGACCACGACTTAGCGACGCCGGCTTACGACGCCATCGTCGAGGCGTTCGTCGACGGTTTCCCTGGGCGCTTCGGCGAAGCGACCGACGTGGCGCGGCATCTCGTCGGTTTCCTGTCGCACGTCGACGGGGTGTGTAGAGGCGACAGGGTGAGCTCGCTCTCCTTCGTGACCGACATACCGACCGCCGAGATCAATATCTACGTGCGGTCGCTCGCGACAGCGCTGAGCGCGGTGCTTGGTCGCGACGTTTCGCTTGCGCGCGTCCGCGCGCAGTACGCCCTCGAAGATAGCTGGGAAGTTCGACTCGACGGCGAGCCCGTCCCTCTGCACCGCGGTTGAAAGAGCGAAGAAGAGGCGCCAGTCTAGCCCTTGGGGGTCGCGTCCCCCAAACCGAGGAGCGCAACGCGACGACGAAAAACGGCCCCTCGCCGGTCTAGGCAGACTTCTTGGCTTCGAACGCGAGCTCAGGCTCGCCCTTCTTGTTGACCACGTCTTCCGTGATCTTGCAGCGCTTGATGCCATCGAGGAACGGCACCTCGTACATGATGTCGAGCATGGCGCTCTCGAGAATGGTGCGCAGGCCGCGGGCGCCGCTGTTCGAGCGGATCGCCTCTTTGGCGACCGCGTGGATCGCGGGATCGTCGAACACCAGCTCCACGCGCTCCATCGCGAAGAGCTTCTGGTACTGACGCACGAGCGCGTTTTTGGGCTCGGTGAGGATGCGCTTGAGGTCAGCCTCGTCGAGATCGTCGAGCGTGGCGATGACCGGCAAGCGGCCCACGAACTCGGGGATGAGACCGAACTTCGTCAGATCTTCCGGCTCGACCTCGCGGAGAATTTCGCCGAGACGACGGTCTTCCTTGCGGGTGATCTCGGCGCCGAAGCCCAACCCACGCCGACCAATACGGCGTTGTACGACTTGTTCGATGCCGGTGAAGCTGCCGCCGCAGATGAACAAGATGTTCGCCGTGTCGACCGGGATCATCTCGGACTGCCCGTACTTCTTCGAACCGCGCGGCGCGACGTTGGCACGGGTGCCTTCGATGATCTTGAGGAGCGCCTGCTGCACACCCTCACCTGACACGTCGCGCGTCATCGACGGCGACTCGCCCTTGCGAGCGATCTTGTCGATCTCGTCGATGTAGACGATGCCCTTCTGTGCGCGCTCGACATCGTTGTCGGCGGCAACCAGGAGGTTTGCGATGATGTTCTCGACGTCTTCGCCGACGTAGCCAGCTTCGGTCAGCGTCGTCGCGTCCGCGATGGTGAACGGCACGTCGAGCATACGCGCCAAGGTTTGCGCGAGCAGCGTCTTGCCGGTGCCGGTAGGACCGATCATCAAGACATTGGACTTCGACAGCTCGATGCCGTCGTCGTTGCCCTTCGCCTTCGACTCGATGCGCTTGTAGTGATTGTAGACCGCGACGGCGAGGATCTTCTTCGCGCGCGTCTGGCCGACCACGTATTGGTCGAGGTGCTCGGCGATTTCTTGGGGCGTCGGGAGCTTCTGCGGCCGGCGTTCGCCGTTCTCGCGTTCACTCTCTTCTTCGATGATCTCAGTGCACAGTCGGATGCACTCGTCGCAGATGTAGACGGTCGGGCCAGCGATCAGCTTGCGGACTTCACGCTGACTTTTGCCGCAAAACGAGCAGGTGAGCTGTCCACCCTGAAAATCTTTGCGCGGCACGCCAAGCTCCTTGAACTTCCAGGCCCTACAACGTTGAGCGTAGCAGAGGCTTTTCGCGGCGGCCAAGTGAATTCCCGGCAGACGCGCCTACAACTGTCTAATTAAAGCAGTCATGGGCAATGTGGCTAGGCAACACGCGTCGTCGACGCACGAACGACGATCCCCGTATCGCACCGCGTCAGGCTGCTTGACACCTCGTAAGCGCCTCCTTAATTGTCCCTTTGGAGTCGTGTGTCGACATGGAGCTGGATGTCCGCAAACGCGCGGTGTTGCGGGTGGTCATCGAGGCCTACATCGATGATGCGCAGCCCGTAAGCTCTGCGGTGGTCGCCAGGCAGCTCGATTTGCTGTCGACGGCGAGGAATGCCCGCGAGCGGCATGCGATGTCGTGGTCCCCCGCGACCATCCGCAACGTCATGGCCGAGCTCGAGGCGGGAGGTTACCTCGCGCAGCCGCACACGAGTGCCGGGCGTATCCCGACCGAAAAAGGTCTGCGACTCTATCTCGATGACCTCATGAGCCCGAAGTTGCGGCCCTGGGATCGCACGCGCCTCGACGAGGTCGCCGCTGTCGCCGCGCCCTCGACCCTACCAACCGCCTTGGGTCAGAGCCTGGCTGGGCTCTCGGGCCAAGTCGCTCTCATCGTGATGCCAAGCTTCATCGGCGGGCGTTTCCGCGAGATCGGGTTGGTCCGCGTGAACCCAGGTCGCTTCATCGCCTTCTTCGTGTCGCTGGCTGGTCTCATCCAGCAAAAGCTCGTCGAGGTCGACTTCGACCTGACGCCGGACGAGCTCATGCGTATCCAGAACTTCCTCAACGAGCGCTTGGCCGGGCGCTCGCTCGACGAGGTGCGCACGCTCATCGCGCGCGAGCTCACCGAGGCGCAGAGCGAGCTCGACCTGCTCAAGCAACGCGCCTACGCCATCGGTCAGCAGGCCATCCCCACACCCGAGCCGTCGCTCGTCGTGGAAGGGACCGCGCAGCTTATCGAGCAGCCCGAGTTTGCCGATGTCGCCAAGCTCCGCAGCCTCGTTCACGCCATCGAGGACAAGGCGGCGCTCTTGGGTCTGCTCGACAAGCTCATCGAAGTTCCGGCCACCGCTAAAGCGGCTGGAGAAGACCCTGGTGCCAAGGTCGTGCTCGCATCCGAGCTCGACATGAGCGACATGCTCGAGGTGTCGTTCGTCGGTCGATCGATCGCTGGTCCTTCCGGTGAGCAGGCTACCGTGAGTATTCTAGGGCCTCGTCGCATGGACTACGGTCGCCTGGTTGCGCTCGTCGACTATGCATCACAGCTTCTGAGCAAGTACTGGGAACGAATCTGAATGAGCAGCAAGCGCAACGCTTCGAACGACCTGGACCGCGCCATGCAAGACGCTTTGGAATCCGTAGAGACCCGCGAGCGTGAAGCCGCGGGTGAGATGATCGAAGAGCCCACCGTTGCCGACTCGACCGCAAGCGCCGAGCTCGCGGAAGCTCGGAAAGCCCTCGAGGCGAAGACTGCCGAGATGGCCACCATGCGCGATCAAATGCTCCGCCTCGGAGCGGACTTCGAGAATCTGCGCAAGCGCTCCCACCGCGAGGTCGAAGAGGCGCGCAAAATGGGCATGGAGCGTCTCGCGCGCGACATCTTGCCCGTCGTCGACAACCTCGAGCGGGCCCTGCAGCACGCCAAGGGTGGAGACCCAGTGGTCGACGGCGTACGCATGGTCGCCAAGCAGCTCCTCGATGTCCTTGGTCAGTTCGGGGTGAAGGGCTTCGAATCGGTTGGCCAGCCCTTCGATCCAGAGCGCCACGAGGCCCTGAGCCAGGTCGCAAGCCCAGGCGCCGAGCCGGGCAGCGTCGTCGCTCAGATACAGCGCGGCTACACGATTCACGATCGCTTGCTACGCCCAGCCCAGGTGGCCATCGCGTCCCTTGAAACGGACACATCGGCCAGTGGCGCTGAAGTGCCACCGGCCGACGTTTGAGAACCTCAAACTAGCTTCACTCGGCGTCGTTCGCGACCGGCACAGCGACGTCCCAGCCTGGTACGAGCTCGTCGGTGTCGAGACCACCGCTGATCTCGTCTTCGCTGGGCGCCGGCGGCAGGTCGATCTCGAGGCGCGGGCAGTCACGTTCTTCGAACGCCCGCGTATTGCCCGCACGAACGTCCTCGAAGGTCACTGCGGTGTTGAAGCTGTAGCACTGCGCAATGGCGATGCAGTCATCACCGACTGTGCCGCCGCACGCAACGCCAGTAACTCTGGCACCAACCCCGCGCGCCCAGGCAAGGGCGAGGCGCACGCGCTCATTCTGCTCGTCCTGACCAATGACGTAGGTGCCATCGGTTTCACCGGGGGCAATGACGTCGGCGCCAACACCGAAGACGATGCGACCACCACGCCCCGACACGTGCAGGTAAGACAGGCGGGCCGAATGGGTCTCGCGATCGTCGCTCGCCGCGAAGTCATTGTAGGCGGCACTGAGCGAGCGAGCCCGCCCGGCGACGCGGTAGCCGATAGCGACCTCGCCCACCGGTCCGCTCCCGCGGAGACGATTCAAACCCGTGAAGTTGTAGCCGACGACCCCGAAGCCACGACGGCCGCCGTCGAAGCGAGGAAGCGCTGTACCGTGACCCGCGACCAAGCGAATGTAGTCATCATCGGAGGTCGATTCGGCGGGACGACCGAGCAAGACGAACGCGTAATTGTCGACGCGGCCGTCGCGACGGCATGCCCTGAGCTTGTAGGCCACGCCCTCGTGGCGCTTTTCCCAAACCGCACAGCCTTCGCCATCGCGTACTGGTGTCGCGCCTTCGCGTAGCGCATCGAGACGCGGCTGCAACAAAGCGATGGCGTCGTCGAGCTGGCTGACGAGCTCCTGGGCGATGGCGTCGGTCAGCGACGGGTCATCGGTGAGCGCGGCGCCGTTTTGGCTGCTCTCGAGCGCAAGGCTCATCATCTCGGCGCTCGGCAGCGACGCTGCTTCCGGGGTCTCGCTAACGCTGTCGTCACTACCGCATGCCGGCGCCACGGCCAGCGCGCCCATCAGTGCAAGGCTCAATACGTTGATCTTCACGTCATCTCTCCTGTTCTCTGCGGCCGTCGATTGAGGTCCGCCATTTCCCTCCCCTGAACCGGGCGCGCGCCAAGAAGTTGCGGTGGCGGTGGGGTCGCGCAACCTTTTGCCTTCTTCGCCGGTTAAACGTCTTGAAGGACCGGGGGCGTCATCATCAAGCGCACCGTTTTCATAGCTATTTTGCTCGTCGTCCCCGATTCGGTGGCCGCCGATGCTGGGTCCAACGCGGCGGTCCTGCACGCGCGCGCGCTGCTCAGCGAAGATGACGGCGACAAGGCTCTTGCCCTCATCCTCCTACGTCAGGCGCATCGCGAAGATCCTTCGAGCGAGCTCATCGCCTTCGACCTCGCGCGCCTGGCCCTCGAAGACAGGCACCCTGCCAACGAAGACTTGCAGCCGCTGCTCGGCATGCAGCTCCACTTCGAAGCGAGCCGCCGGCTCAAGGTCTACGCCCTGCTCGCAGCCGGTCGCGGCAACGAGGCATCACGTGCGCTCGCGGCTGCGCGCTTCGACGCTGAAGAGGACGCCGAGCTGCGCGCTCTGCTCGCTGAAGCAAACACGGGTCGGCGGTTAGCGCTCGATGCGCGTGTCGGCGCCGAGCGCGATAGCAACGTCACGTTGCTGCCAGACAGCGAAGGCGCGCAAGAGGCCGGGACGCGCTTGGTGCTCGATAGCACGCTCGGATGGCAACCCGTCGACATCCTCGAGCTCGGCGTCGTCGCCCAACTCGCGCGCCACGTCAACGACCGTGACGCTCTCGAGGACTACGACTACGGTATCGCGAGCGCCGTCGCGAGCCTCGGCGACACCGTTGGTCCGTTGGCGTTGACCGCCGATCTCTCCGGCACCATCGTCACCTCGAGCTTGGTCAACGAAGTCTTCACCAGCGAAGGAACGGCGCGCGTGGACCTCCAGCTCGACGCCATACCGCTGAGGCCAGGCATCTACGCGCGCGGCGGCGTGCGCAACTACGCTGCCGGCAACCTCGAAGATGAGCCCTTCGACCGCGACGCTAAGCTCTATGGCGGAGGCGTGGTGAGCGACGACCGCGTTGGCCGCTGGTCGTACCTCGCACGTGGCGGATACATAGCCGAGCGTGCGCAGGGTCTCGAGCAGCGCCAGAGAGGCATCGAGGCGAGCGCGTATGGACGAGGACGCGTCGGCGACTTCGAGCTAACGGCCGCGGTCTCGTTCACCCGTCGGTGGTACGACGACGCGACCACGGGACGCGTGGACACGCGGCTGTCACCCTCGGTCGACCTGGCCTACGATTTCAGCAAACACTTCGGCGTCGCGGCGGGGTACGCTTTCACGCACAACGGCTCGACCGCCGATAACTTTCGCTACGCGCGCCATATCGTCCGCCTCACGCTCACGGGGAGCCTTTGATGCGTGCACTCGTCGCCCTAACGGTGCTGTTCATGACGCAACTCGCGAGTGCTAGCACGGCTCGCGTCGTCGAGGCTCATGGTGAGGTCGCGCGCGTCAGCGCGAATGGCGAGAGCATCTCGCTCGTACGGGGAGACACGCTCCGCGATGGCGATCTCATACGCGTCGGTGACGGCAGCCAAGCGCGCCTTCTCGTCGATGACCAAGCGGTGATCGAGTTGGGTGCTCGCGCCGAGCTACGTCTGCAACCAGCCGCTCGCGAGGGCAGCACCTCGCTGCGCTTACTCACCGGCCGTCTGTGGGCCCGCGTGAGCTCGCTCTTCGATGGCAACACGGTCGAGGTCACGACCGTCAACGCCGTGGCTGGAGTTCGCGGCACGTCGTTCTTCAGCGAAGTGGACGGCGACGAAACCACTATCAGCGTTGAAGCCGGCGCCGTCGAGGTCGCGAGCGCGAGCGGTGAGCGCGCACTCGTAGGGGCATCGGAACGCGCTGTGGTGATTGGCAGCAGGATCGAGCGCGCCATGCTCGACAGCGCCGCCTTCGACGCCTTGCGGGGACGCATCAGCGTCCAGCAGCCGCGCGATCTCTTCGAGCGCGATGGGCTAGATCGGCTCCGCAACGCCTGGCGACGCGCACGCGAAAGCGACGGAGCAAGCCCGGTCGCCCGGGACGGTGTGCGCGACGCGCTTCGCGAAGCATATCGCAACAGACGCGACAACCCGCTCGACATCGACCCACCCCAGGCCCGCCGCATCTACGAGCGCTTGCGCGAGCTGCGCCGAAGGACGGCAACCCGTCGGTGAGCGCCCGGGCCCTCATCCTGCTCGCTCTCCTCGGCGACCCCGTAGTCGTCCCGTGCTCTGACGTCCCGCCGCCACCGACCTTCGTTGGCCCACCTCTACCGACCTGTGCGCCACCACCTGAGCTCCTCGAAGACCTCGAGCTCCTGCGCTCGCTAGAGCTACTCGAGAGCTGGGAGGTCCTGGGTGACTGAGGCCGACCCGCAACCAAACGGCCGCTCCCCGGTTGAAGGGAGTGTGGACGACGCCGATGCCCGGGCCATGACCGCGTTCGTGCAGGGCAATGAGGGTGCTTTCGTGGAGCTTTACGATCGCTACAAGACCCGCATCTTCAACCTGGCGAGGCGCATGCTCGGGGATCGCGCGCGCGCCGAAGAGGCAGCCCAGGACGTCTTCTTGAAGCTCTACGGGGCAAAGAAGAGCTACACGCCCAAGGCGCGCTTCTCGACCTTCCTTTACCGCATCGCCATCAACCACTGCTTGAACAGCCGCGCCAAGAAGAGCGAACGCATGACGAGCGTCGATCCCGATCTCGACCGCACGATGCAAGGCGACAACGCCTCAGCGGACCATCTGGTCGAGCGCAGCGACCTGCGCGAGTCGCTGCGCATCGCGCTCGCCAAGCTTCCCGACACACAGCGAGCAGCGCTAGTGTTGTGCCACTACGAAGGCGCGAGCTACCGCGAAGCCGCAGACATGCTCGACGTCACCGAAGCAGCCGTGAAGTCACTGGTTCATCGGGCGCGCGCACGTCTCACCACGGACCTCGCCCCATGGATGCCAGCGGCTACCGAAGCAAGGAGCAGCACATGAAGCCCGAAACCGATCCGCTCGATGCCTTGCTGGCAACGGACGCCGATGAAGAGATGCGCCCAGGGTTCGATACGCGCTTTCACGCGCGGCTCGCGGAGCACAAGGCCCAGCGCGCGCGACGCGGGTTTCGTGTTTGGGTGATGAGTCTCGGCGCTATCGCCGCAACGGCAGCCGCTATCGCGGTCGCTATCATCGTCCCCGACAAGACCGACGAAGCCCAAGCGGCGCTCGAGATCGCCTACGAGATGGATCTCTACGAGGACTACGACGTCGTCGCCGACCTCGAAGTGCTCGAGCTGCTCGCCTCGGCAGACAGCCCCAAGACCGATGAGGTGCCGCAATGAAGCTCACGACCCTGGTGACGCTCGCCATTCTCGCCGTCGCGCGCGTCGCGGTGGCCCAGGACGCTCCGCGCGAAGTCGCCCCCATGGAGCGCTGGAACGAGCTTTCCGAAGACGAAAAAGCGAAGGTACGGACCGCTTTCGAGCGCTTCAAGACGCTTACGCCCGAGCAGAAGCAGGCAGTGCGCGAGCGCTACGCCAAGTTCCGCGCTTTGTCGCCCGAACGACGCGCTGCGCTCGTCGATAGTTACCGTGCGTTCAAGCGGTTATCGGCCGACGACCAGCGCCGCGTTCGCGACCAGTTCGAGCGCTTCAAGACGTATTCACCCGAGCGCCGCGAGCGCCTGCGGGAAGTCTACCGAAACCTCTCGCGCATGGCCCCCGAAGACCGACAGCGACTGCTCGAGCGACTCGACAAGCGCGACAACCTAAGCGAGGAGCAACGCCAGCGCGTGCGCGAGCGCATGAAGGAGAACCGCGAGCGCCGCCGCTAGCGCACGCCGTCGGGGCCATGACGAGGTGGCAGTGTTCTGGGGCGAACTAGCCTTAGGTGCCGTCCGATACTGTCACCATGAACGTCGACAATGCCCCAAATGCAGTCGCCCTCAACCTACCCTGGCTGACTCTCAGGCTAATCGACCTTGGCCCTTCGCTGACAGCGAGCGGCCCGCAAATGCAATCCCTTCGTCAGCCTCATGGGCCGGACGGCGTCGAGTGCAAACAACCACCGCGGCCGGCGAAGACGTTGTCGCCCGAGGCCATGCAGCGTGCTGTTGTTGTCGCGGGCGTGCTCGGCAACATGCATCATTTCGCCAACATCAAACGCGACTTTACGGGCGAAGCGGGTCAGGCTCACCGAGCGCGAGTCGCCGTTCATGACATGCTGCGCGGTTGGTTTCAGCCGGGTTGCGATGCCGCAGTCAGGCTCAAGCAGGTTGGGGATTCGATCTTCAAGGCGCTCACCGGCTCCCTCGCTTGGAACATCAAAGATTGGCCAGAGCAGCTTTTCGAGACGGAGTCGCATCCCCGACGGGGGGTCGACGCGGGCAGCACACGTGCCGAATACATCGCGGCAGGCCTTGGGCTCGTGAACGCACTCGCCGAACGCAGCCTCATCGACCTCTCGACGATCGTAGGAGAAAAAGAAGTCGCATCGCTCGTCGACCTAGTTGGCGCCGCAAAGGCGATGCACAACCAACGCCCCGCGTCAGTCTTCGGAACGCCGGTGCCGTTCCTTCGCGTCACCGATTCGGTGTCCGTCAGGTCCTGGGATGGCTATCAGTGGCAAGACGCCATGCCTGCGTTGACCCCCGAAGCATCGCATCAAGCCCTGCTAAGTCACTTTGCCGGACGCGGGGCAGTTTGTCGTGCCGCGATCGCGGACGTGGCGCATGAAGCGCTGGCCATTTTGCGCGCGGTAAAGCCCAACGTTGCAGCAAAGCTCGACCTTGGTGACATGCGGCGCAGCGCGGCCGTCGATACAACGCTCCCGCGTCACCGGGTAGGCTATCCGTTCGAGCGCAAGTTCACCATCAACCACCGCGACCGCGCACCCGAGACGGTCGAGCAGATTCTCGTCACCAAGGGTCTACCGCACGTCATCGCCGCGAACGGCCTGGGCGTCAGCAAGGCCGAAGACTACCGTCTCAATCACGGCCTCGACGTCATCGTGTTCGAGGGGTTCGTCGACACGCCACGCTCGCGTGAGACCGCGGTCAACGGGGCGCGTGAGGTCGTCGGTGCTTACGTGGACGGTCTCAGCAAGATCGCGGGCTATGGGCGCTTCACCGATCCGGGCGACGCGGTGAAGGCCGCGACACTGTGCGATGAGCTCGCACTACTCGTGAGGAGCCTACGCGCTGGACCACTCGCCGCGCCGATCGCAAAGAGCCTCGACGACTTCAAGTACCCCGCAAAGCTCGAGCAGGTACTCACGCGGATGAGTGGCGCCCGCGATAGCGAACACGGTCGCACGCTCGCGGAGGCTGTCGAACGCCTTCGTGCCGCGTTCAAGGCGGCATAGCGCAGCAATTCAGCCGCGGGTCGCCGGGATGGGGCCTTTTTGGGGTTCGCGATGCGAAAAACGCTTTGGCTCAAGCTGGAAACTAGAGGTGATTCATGACGAGCACGACGACAGCTTCCACACTTGTCAGCCAGCGATTCGTCGTTCTGCCCTCGACTGGCGGAGAGCTGGTCGTGCGCGCCCCCTCGGGAAGCGAGCTCCAGCAACGAGTCAAAAAGAGCGTCACGACGTTCGAGCGTAACACGGACCACCTCGTGCGGACGCCGAAGCCGAGCGATTTACCGGCCGATTTCGTGGAGAAACTAGCTGATCCTAGCATGTTCGCGCTCATCCTGTGGGGACTCATCCCGGTCCCCCTCCTGGGAGCGGGCGGACCTCTGTTGCAGGCCTGCGCGGCAGGTGCCGCGGCCTGTCACGCGGCGTTCCACATTTGGGGCTACCGGGAGGAGTTGAGCTACCGTCGGCAGGGGCAGACCCTCAACGACGAGGCGCGCGCAAACCTCGCAGAGCTCATCCCACCAGGGACCAACCGTGTGGGGACCGACGAGGCACGGGTCGAGGCTCCAGAGGTGGTAGTACTTCTCGCCCGGCGCTCAAAGCAGCTCCTTCAACGGCTCGACCACACACGACGAAAGGTTGACGCCAGCACCCGCGCACTTCTCGAAGGCTTCGTGGCTGCGGGCGATCACATCAACCCAGTCACCCACCCCGACATCGCGATGCGTGCAGACTTCTTCGACGCGCTTCTGGGCGGGAAGTTCAGCGCTATCGCGACGAGCTTCGACGCACTCTCGCTCGAGGCCAGAGCAGAGCTTGCTCCCCTCGTTCGCGAGACGATGTCCGGCAGCTTCGACGTGCTTCGTGCCGAGCGGCTAAGCGCTATCGCGGCGAGCTTCGACGCAATCTCGCCCGAGGCCAAAGCAGAGCTTGCGCCGATCATTCGCAATGCAGTGTTTGACGGCGAGGGGCTCACCCAGAGCTGCGAGAAGCGCGAAATTGAAGCGCAGCGGCCGGAGTGGCAACGCAACGAGTACACCAAGCCCTGGGAACACATGGTGACGTTCGAGATCGCTATGCGCTTGCGCGCTTCGATCGACCAAGCCGCGCCCCTGTCAGACCCGTATCCGACAGAGTTCGAAGTGGCACACGTTCCGAGCTCGAGCGCCTCGCAGGCAATGGCCGCGTTGGCCGATTTCGAAGAAGCGTTTCGGCTTCCGAAGAAGATCGGCGCGAAGGTGCCTGAGGACGACGTTCGGCGTGGCTATGCTTTTGCGGTCGACCCCGCACGCACTGGGGTCGAACGTGTGCTGATTGGAGTCCTCGCAAAGCGCATGCGTGGTGAGCTCGACAGCAACGGAATCTATGCCTTCCACGCCCGGGCGGCGCTGAGCTGTATCGAGCGGCGCGGCGCAACCGAGCCGAGCAACGTCCAAGACGTCGCGATGCGGCTACTTTCCCAGATCGATAAGCTGGGCATGTCGCTTCGCCAGGCCGCAGCACTCGTTTCTCTGCGCGGAGAGTGATCCGCCTCGAGAACCGCGAGCGCCTTGGCGTAACTTTTCAGCGCTCTATTGGGATGCGGTGCGCTCTGCCGTCGCGATGGCCACGCGCGAGAAATCGACGAAGTCAGCGAGCCGGTGCTCCACTATCGCCCTCACGATGGGCAAGCTTAGCTTCTGATAGTCGTCCACCGCGACGTTTCGAAAACCGACCATTTGCTTCAAAGCGTCACTTAGTGACCGCTGCAGCAGACCAGCGCCTGCGAGGAGCTCGAATGCGTCACGCCTCTCCTGCGGGACGCCGAGACGCAAACGGCTCACCAGATGCATCGCGAGGTCGATCGAGGCTTCGCACGCTCGCTGCAGATTCAAGACGATCGCGTCCTGCTTTGTTTGGTTGTCGAGATTCTCTGGCCGGCCGTCGTACTCGTCGCGCACGCGTTGCAGACATCGTTCGATGCTCGCGACTTTGTTGAGGACGACGTCATCGACCATAGACAGAACCGCGCTGCTTGATGAGGTCGATGTTGCGATTGAGCTGCGCCGCTAGCTGCTCCTGAAGCTCCCAGCGCTGAACGGGCAGAAGAGGCACTCCCGCAGTCAGGACCCCGAGATCGAAGTCACTACCCTTCCGGAGCTGATTCCGCGCGGCGGAGCCGAACAGGTACGCGGCGACCAGGTCGAGCTCTAGCTCGACGAGCGCACTGACGATGCGAGCCTTGTCGACCATGGACAAAGCGTAACACGCGTGCGTCTTCGCGGTCCACGCGGTGAGGGGCACTGCCATGATGGGGCGCTCTCGCTCGGCTCGGGTCATCCCCGGCCCCGGCCGTCGCCCCCCAGTGACGATAGCCCTCTGGATGGTCGTGCCCACCTCGACGTGCGCCGGGCACCAATGTGTGACATTCTTGCGACTGTCGTGGTTTTCCCGAGCCACGAAGCCCATGAAGACGATCGGAATCGACCTAGGAACCACCAACTCCTGCGTCGCCGTCATGGAAGGCGGCAGGGCGGTGGTTATCCCCAACAACGAGGGTGCTCGCACCACGCCCTCGATCGTCGGCTTCACCGAGAGCGGCGACCGGCTGGTCGGGCAGGTGGCCAAGCGCCAAGCCGTGACCAACGCGCAGAGCACCGTTTACTCGGCGAAGCGACTCATCGGCCGTCGCTACGACGACATCGAGGTGAGCCGCGACGCCAAGCGCCTGCCGTTCAAGGTCGTCGCGTCTGACCGAGGTGATGCGTGGGTCGAGGTGCGCGGTAAACAATATTCGCCGCCCGAGATCTCGGCGCTCGTGCTCGCCAAGATGAAGGAGATCGCCCAGGACTACATGGGCGAGCCGGTCGAGAACGCCGTCATCACGGTCCCGGCTTACTTCAACGACGCCCAGCGCCAGGCAACCCGCGATGCCGGACAGATCGCCGGCTTGAAAATCGAACGCATCATCAACGAACCAACCGCGGCGGCTCTCGCCTTCGGCCTCGACAAGAAAGGGCATCAGCTTGTCGCGGTCTACGACCTCGGCGGCGGCACCTTCGATATCTCGATCCTCGAGCTCGAAAATGGCGTTTTCAAAGTACGCGCCACCAATGGCGATACGCACCTCGGCGGTGAGGACTTCGATCAGAAGCTCATCGACGTGCTCGCCGAAGAGTTCATCGCGGCGAACGGCATCGATCTGCGGCGCGACCCGGTGGCGTTGCAGCGACTGAAGGAGGCAGCTGAGAAGGCCAAACACGAGCTGTCGTCGTCGACCGAGACCGAGGTGAACCTGCCCTTCGTTGCGGCCGACGCGTCTGGGCCAAAGCACCTGCTACGCGAGATCACGCGCGCCGAGCTCGAGAAGCTCGCCGCCGAGCTCATCGAGCGCACCATGGGTCCATGCACGCAGGCGCTCAAGGACGCTGGCCTGCAAGCCAAGGACATCAACGAGGTGCTCCTCGTTGGCGGCATGACAAGAATGCCGCGTGTGCAAGCACGCGTCGCGGAGTTCTTTGGTCGCGCGCCAAACCGCGAAGTGAACCCCGATGAGGTCGTCGCCATCGGCGCCGCCGTCCAAGGCGCGGTGCTCACTGGCGAGGTCAAGAACGTCCTGCTGCTCGACGTGACGCCCCTGTCGCTCGGCGTCGAGACCAAGGGGGGCGTGTTCACGCCGCTCATCCCACGCAACACCACGGTGCCGTGTCGCAAATCGCAGGTCTTCTCGACCGCGGTCGACAATCAGCCGATGGTCAATGTCCACGTCTTGCAGGGTGAGCGCCAGCTCGCCGACGACAATCAAACTCTTGCCAGGCTCGAGCTCGTGGGCATTCCACCGGCGCCGCGCGGCGTGCCGCAGATCGAGGTAGCCTTCGACATCGACGCCAACGGCATCGTCAGCGTCACCGCAAAAGACCTCGGCACCGGCAGATCGCAGAACATGAAGGTGAGCGCTCAGAGCGGTCTCACCAAAGACGAGGTGGCGCGCATCGTCGGTGAAGCGGACGCGGCGCGCGGTGACGACGAGAAGAAGCGCAAGAACGTCGAGCTCGTGAACAACGCCGAGGGCCTCATCTACACGACCGAACATGCTTTGCAGGAGTACGCGTCGTCACTCGACCCCGATGACGTCGAGCTCATCAAAGACGACCTGACCAAGCTCAAGCAGGCCCTCGAGAAGCAAGACATCGCGAAGCTCCCTGAGCTCTATACGGCGCTCGAAGCCTCAGCGCACCGTATGGCCGAAGCTCTGTACGCTAAAACGTAGTTGCGCTTAAACTTGCTGCTCGAGTGCATTTGCGGGTCGCCGGGACCGTGTGATGAGCTGGACGCCAGTGCCCCCAACGCCCATCGATTTGCCACTTAGCGCAGGCGACCTGACGGACGACTGGCTCACCCGCGCATTGCGCTGTGCCGCAGTCGTAGGCGTCAACGAGCGTGTCCAGGCGTCGGCTGTCGAACCCGTCGCGACTGGGGCCGCGAGCCAGACTGTTCGCGTGAGTGCCGTCGTTGCAGACGCTCGAAACCCAACGCCGCTGCGCCTTATCGTGAAGCTCCCCACGAGCAACCCCACCATTGCGCGCGCCAATCGTATCGCTGGTTGGAGCGCGCACGAGATCGACTTTTACCGCAACTGCTCCCCACGCCTGACGGTTCTCACGCCGAAGTTCTACTTTGGACACGTCGATGCGGACGGCAAAGGGGTGCTGGTCCTCGAAGACCTGAGCCATGATGTGACGCTGACAGCGGGCGACATCGACGCTGGCTGCTCGCAACGACAGGCCGAGCAGGTACTCCGTACGCTCGCGGACCTGCATCAGCCGTCCACGTTTCGGCAGCTGGCGTCCGCCTCCTGGCCTCCCCCGTTCATGCACATCGCACAACGGCAGCAAGGCGCGGATCCGCGTGCCGACCGCTGGGCACGGTGGCGGGCCGAAAGAGGCGAATCCTTGGGCGAACGCGCCCGCCGCGTCGGGGACCGGATGGCACGAGGAGCTGTATCCTCGATTCGTCGCGTTGCGGATTCATCGCCTGTCTTGCTTCACGGCGACTGCAAAGCTGACAACATGTTCTTCCGCCAAAGCGGAGAACCGATCATCTTCGATTGGCAGCTCGTCAGTCGCGGCGCGGGAGCCTTCGATGTCGCGTTCTTTTTCTCGAGCTCGGTCGCGCCCGAAGTTCGGCGCTCTCTCGAGATGACGAGCCTGCGCACCTACTACGACGAGGCCGCAATCACCCCAGCTTATGACGCGTGGTTCGACCTCTACAGACACTGCGTCAACGTCGCGTTCTACCGCACCGCGACCAGCGTCTCTCTCCACAACTCTGCGCAAGGGAGCGCCAAATCGTTGTTGGAAACGCTCGTTGGACGTCAAGCCACCGCTATCGATGACCTCCGCGCGGACGAGGTGCTCACGTCTTGAAGGACGGGCAACAGAAGAGATAGCGGCGGGAATCTCTCGGGCGACGCTCGCCAGCCTATCGCCTCGTCAGGCGCGTTTGAACGGCATGATCCCGACGCGATCGCGCTTCAGTCAACCTCGGACGCGACGAGACGGAACTGGTACCAGGCAGTTGGGTTCACGAGGACCTGATACGTGCCTGCGCCGAGCTCGTAGCGATAGGCTCCAGCGACGGATTCACACTCGAGCGGAGCGGCAACTGCCTCGGATGCCGAGACCGCACCGCCGTTCGAGGTCACGATGAACGTCGGGGTCGGCGGCTTGGCCTGGCCCTGCGGCAGGTCGAGCGTGATCGCAGTGGTGTCCACGCTGAAAACAACGTCGCCACCGCGCGTGGTGAACGAGAAGTAGCCGGTCCAACCTGCGGCTCCTTCCGCGGTGATCACATGATAGTTGGTCGCGCCATTGAGGAGCGGCGCGCCGGCCGCGCTGGCCGTCAGATTGACTTGCGTGCTGGCGCCGGGGAACAACGCACACGCTTCGCTGATGCCGCTTCCGGTCCGCTGACTGGGCTCGCCGGGGGTGTTCTGCTCGTCGCCGCCATCATCGCCACCGTTGCCGCCCTCACCGCCACATGCCGTCAACTGAGCTACCGCAGCCAACACCACTGCACCTAACCGCTTGGTCCACCAAACGCCCATGGCCCTGTCCCCCTATTTGAATGACGCGAACGCTACTCAAATGTAAGCGGCGCGCCCCAAATGGGGAGTGGGTCCACCAACGAATTTCCTTTGGCCATCGCTGAGTTGCGGCATTTCTCCCCACCCACGACCCGGTGGGGGCGAAACGCGACACCGCTGTGGCGGACAATGGCCCCAGCTGTGGCGCCTGCTACTCCGGACGGATACGGAAGATGAGGCCGTTTGCGTCATCGGCGAAGAAGACGCTTCCGCGAGACCCCACCGCGATCCCCGTAGGACGCGCCAAGCGACTGATGCCGTCGCTGTTTTGGAAGGCACCGACGAGCTCGGTCCACTGCGCATGGGGGTCGTCCCAATCGGCTTGCGTGACGGGCGTGTCACCGTTCATGGGCACGAAGGCGACGCTGGGCGGTGAGTAGTAGTCGCCGTTCTCTTGGTGCCAGGAGCCGTGCATGGTGACGAAGGCACCTCCGCGATACTGGGCGGGCAAGGCGTGAGCTCCCGTCGGCGATAGCGGATAGAAGGCGGCCCCGATGAGCGTCGAATAAGCAGGCATGGCGACGCGGGGAACAACGACGTTCGAGCAATTGGCCCCTGCGCGGTAGACGCGCCGATTCTCTTCGCAGTCGGGCCAGCCGTAGTCCGCTCCGGCGGAACGAAGCGAAACGGGATCGAAGATCTCGTACGGGTGCCCGAGCGGCAGGTCGTCTTGGCCCGCCCCGCCGGCCCAGACCGCGCCTGTCGCTGGATTGACCGTGAGCGCGATGGGGTTGCGGAAGCGTCGTGCGCAGGTCGTCATGTCGGTGCCGTCGAGGTTCATCACCTGAACCGTAGCGCGCGTTGGATCGGACTCGGTGCAGGCGTTGCATGAAGAGCCGACCGCTGCGTAGAGCTTGTCGCCCGCGACCGCGACCGAGGTCGTCGCGTGACTATTGTCGTTGCTCTGACGCAACAGGGCGATCGGCCCAACCGGTGTACCCGTTGTAGCGCCGTCTTCGTACGCGATGGAGTACACACCGTGATTCGTGCCCACGTAGACGCGACACGTGCTCGCGTCGAAGGTGACACCCGCCGCCGGAGCATCATCGATGGTGGCGAAGCGAATCGGTGCGTAGGTACCGTCGTCGAGGTCAGCATGCGGCACGATGAACACGCCGGTACCACCAGTACCGACGATGAGGTCGCCGTTGGGCAGCGCGGCGAGCTCGCGCGCGCCGTTCACCCGAGCGATGACCTCGAGGCGCAAACCACTTTGGATGGTGAGATCGGGCGTGCCGGGAGCAGTTGCGGTCGCCCCCGTCGAGAGGGTGGTGCCTGGACAGGCCGATGGGTCGGCAGCCGGCGGCTGGTTGATGCTCTTGTCGCTACTGCAAGCGATACCGACCGCGAGGGCCGCGATACCAAGTGCCTTGTGCATGGAACGTCTCCGTCGGCCTTAAGTTAGCGCGGGGAGCGCCACGAGGCCCGCTTTTCACCTGCCGACTATGTGGACTGGCAAGGCATCAACGCGCGTGACGAGCGTTATCATCACCGAGCGGGGGCAGGCGGTTGTTCGCGTCCCAAATACGCTGTTCGCCGCCATTTCGACGGATGCGTGCGATGACCTGCTCGAGGGTCGGGTGAACCAAGTCGCCGGTCCGCTCGCGCTCATGCAACGCGCGGACACTACGCGCACCGTTTTGCTCGAAGTAGAGTCCGAGCGCGCTCCCGCCAGCTGCGTAGAAGTTGTGCGCGTCGAACCCCGAGAACGGCTGCTGATAGGGGATGAATGCATCGCGCACCCGTGGTGGGCGCACGAGGTCGTTCACGAAACGATAGCTCGGCGTCATGCGCGGCGAGCCCGTGAAACGCGAGACTTGATCGGCTGCGTCGGCGGCATAGAAGTCGACCCGGCGCACCGGCGTACCGAGTTGCCCGTAGGCCGAGCCAATGCCGAGCACCGTGACGCGATCGAGCCGGCTAGCAAAGCGCGCTCGCAGCGACGCCAGGCGCTGTGTCCGCTCTTGCGGAGGACAATCACGCATGCGCTCGGCAAGGTAGCGCGCCTCGAGGTCTTCGAAGGCCTTTCCGAGCACGAGGCTGCCCTCGCTGTAGCCCCAGAGCTCGAGCGGAGGCGCATCGTCACGGTCGATGTGCGCCATCACCAAACGCTGAACGTTGTCGATGAGAACCTTGTTGGGGTCCGAGAGCTCGTTCAGAGCACTGCGCAAATCGCGCAGCTCGGTGGGCGCGAGCCACTGCCCCGAGCCCGGTGGGACCTCGACGCGCCCTTCAGCGTCGCGTGGCATGTCGTCCCGGAGCTCGGAGCGGGGACCAACCGAGATACCGATGCGCTGAAAGCCACCTTGCAGCCACTCGCGACCTCGGGTCGGCAAGGTGACACGCCTGCCTCCCGGCAGGGTCATGACGATCGGGTCGAGGCCGACTGTCGAGCCGTTGGCCATCGTCACGAAACCAACAGTGGTGGCCTGCGCGACGACCGGGATGCTCGCGACCGTGATCGGATTCGGCGTGTTCAAGCCCGGGATGAAGACGCGGAGCGGATCGCCGGGCCGGACGTCACCGTGACTGAGTTGATCGCGCAGCAGCGTAGGCCAGTCCGGGCGCGCCATCACATCGTCGAAGCGCACAGCCATCCCGGGGCGACCGTTGACGAGAAAGTCTCCGTCATAGTGGATGTCGTAGCGCGTGCTGTAGGCCATGGGTGCGAGCGCCGATGGCGCATCAACGGCGGGACGGTCGTCGCGGGTGGGAAACGTCGGGGGGAGAGCTGTCGAGCGCGGTCGGTAGCGCTCCCACGGTTCGCGTGCCTCGAGCGTCTCGAGCATCTGCTCGAACACACGGTTGGAGGTGCGGAGCAAACGCGCGCCCCAGCGCTCGAGTCGGCTCGGGGCCATCGGTGGCGGAGACGCGGCGACCGCTGAGGGCGCACCCTCGGCAACCGCTTCTTCGAGCGATACCGGCGCAGCGACGCGCGCGACTGCCACGCCATTCACGGTCCTGGGCTCGCCCACGCACCAACCCCAAGAAAGAAAAGAGGTTATCGGGCAGTATCGAAGTGCTCTGGTTCTAGGTTGCGCCCAAGCACTATCGCGTACGTCACCGCGCACGCAGCCTCACGCCTTCGTTAAGGCGCAACAAGCGGCATCCGCACAACGACACTGATGATCCCCCGACACGTTGGACCTTCAGAGGAGTGCTCCGTGAGCTACTTCAATAGACTCGAGCGTTTCGCTACGCGCCTCTCGCAGGAGGGCGCCGTGGCCCACAAGCAGTCCGGCCGCGTGGCTCAGGTCGCAGGCCGCGTAGGCGCGGTGGTCGTCGCTCCGATCGGCGCGATGGCTGGCGGCGCCGTCGGCAGCCTCGACCGGGTGATCTCGAGCTTCGACCCCAAGAGCACCGGCGAGATCATCACACACGGCAAGCCCGGCGAGGCCGGCTACCGCCAGACCATCGTATGGGAGCCCTCGAACCTCGTGCAGACGGCACGCTTCCTCGCGATCCCCGCGGGAGTGGGTGTCGCCGCGGCCGGCGTCTACAACGCCTACGCGCTTCTCGTTAGCGGGGGTGGGCTCTGGAGCCTCACGGGTGCCGCGCTGATTGGCTTTGTCGCGGCGGGCATCGCGTGGGCGGCCAAGACAGTGGTGAGCGGCGCTTGGGCCGGCGGCAAGCTCGGGCTCAAGGGCGGCATCGGGGCCGCGAGCATCGGGGCACGCAAGGCCGAGCTCTTCCTCAAGGGCGAAGGACAGGTCGCGCAGAACGAGCCCCAACGGGCAACCTCATGACCGTCAGTCGCCTGGGTGACGCGCAGGTAAATTCGACATAAGCTTACGCGCAGCAGCCGATGATGCGCGATTTCTATGAAGTCCTCGGGGTCGAGCGGACCGCCGACACGCTCGCCATCAAGAGCGCCTTTCGGCGTCTCGCGCACCAGTTTCACCCCGACAAGAACCCGGGCGACCGCACGGCCGAGGAGCGCTTCAAGGAAGCCACGCAGGCCTACGAGGTGCTGACCGACCGCGGACTGCGCGAACGCTATGACCGCCTAGGGCCAGAAGGCATCAACGGCGCCGCGCGCTCGCGGACCCAGAGCGCCAAAGACGTGTTCAGTGAAATCTTCGGCGACATTTTCGGGAGGCGCCAGGGGAATACTGTCCGCGAGAAGGGAAAAGACCGCTCGGTCGAGGTCGTTCTCGACTTCAGAACCGCCGTCATGGGCGGTGAGCGCATGGTCGACGTCAATCGCAGCGAACGCTGCACCAACTGCCGGGGCACCGGTGCAAAGCCGGGCTCGGTACCCCAGATCTGCCACGCTTGTGGCGGCACCGGTGGCATTCGCGTCCAGCACAGCATCACCTCGGTGCACAAGCTCTGCGCTTACTGCAAAGGACGCGGCAAGGTGATCGGCAGTCCTTGTGTCACCTGCAATGGCGAAGGAACCAGCCAAAGCAAGCAAGCCCTGCGGATCAACCTACCTCCCGGAACCGAGAACGGCGCGATACTCCGCTTTAACGGCGAAGGCGAGCCCGGAGTCGGCGGTGCGCCGCCGGGGGATCTCCACGTCAGCGTCACCGTGAACCCCCACCCCGTGTTCGTTCGCGAGGGCGAGGACATCCACATCGAGCTCCCCGTGACACCCGCCGACGCCATTCTTGGCCTTCCTGTCGAGGTACCGACGCTCGAGGGACGGGTTCGCATGCGCTTGCCGCCTGGCACTCAGACCGGGCGTGTATTCCGGCTGCGCGGTAAAGGCGTGCCCAAAAGCGATGGCGAGCGGGGCGATCAACACGTCCGAATCTTCGTCGAGACACCGCTGCCGGCGAGTGAGCGTGAGCGCCAACTCATGGAAGAGCTCGCGCGCGTACAACAGAACGCAAGCTATCCGCTGCGAGCGAGCTTCTGGAAAAAGTTCGGGGGCTAACGAACCGTCGCCTTGCGCAGAATGGACTCTGGCGGCAGCGCGACCTGGAGCAGACGCAAAGCGTCGATAACGCCCGAGCCATACAGGCCACGCTGGTCTTCAGTGACACCGCGAGCCGGGCGCGACGAGTGACGCAAGCAGTGCTTGAACGCCTCGACGCGCATCCATTTTTCGCTATAGCGGTCAAGAGCATCACCATGATGTTCGACCCAGAGCGCGGCGGCCGCGGCGACCAGGGGTGTCGCGTAGCTCGAGCCTTCGCTGACGAAGAAGCCGTAGGTCAGCTCCCCCCGCCCAAGGTTGTGATTGGTGAATGGCGACACGATGTCGTAAGCGGGCGCCAACACGTCGAGCGTGGGCGAGGCATGGGTGAGATGCCAGGGCACATCGTCGTGCATCGCGCAACCGACACCAATCGCCATGGGCGAGGTTGCGATCCGCGAAAACGAACGACGCAGCGGCAAGAAGTGCGAGCCGGCAGCGGCGCACACGATGACACCGGCCTCGTATGCCTTGGCGAGCGCTGCGTCGACGGTCTTCGGTCGGAACGCCACCATGTGACTCACGGTGATGACCTTGCAGTCGTTGGCGAGCGCGTCATCGAAGGCGCTCATCATGCGCCCTCCGTTCATCGAAACGATGGAGCGTGAGATGCGATAGGGGATGAGGCGCGCGTCCGGCAGAACACCGCCAGGCGCGGGTTTGCCATCTTCGCGAGCAACGCTCGCGTCACCCAGAATCATGTACGCTGTCGACGTACCGTGATTGGGCCAAATGAGGGGCGGAATCGAGCGGTTGGTGACGAGCGGCCCGACGAACGCTTCACCATCGATTCCGGAGCCGGAGCCCTCGTTGCTCTTCAAGAAGTCGCGCCCAAGAGAGCGGTCTTCGCGTGGCCAGTTGGCGATCGCCGGATGCTTGGTAATGCCGCAGTCGACCTGGGCGATTCGGGTGCGCATAGCGCCCGGGACGTAGTTGCCGTGAGCCGCCGCATAGGCACGCGCTTCGCGGAAGCGCATGCTGTCGATGAACCAGTCGTGAGGCGGCGGGGGCAGCACTTTATCGTGCTTGTTTCGCCGGTAAACTGGCGCAACCGTGAGGGCGCCGGCTGTCGCCGGGAGCGGCGGGACGAGCGTCAACCTTGGAGACGTAGTCTCCGGATTTGGCTCGGCAAACGGCCTCGCTTGTGTTGCTGGCGCACTTTTCACTGTCCTCAAGGGTTTCGTACGCAACTGCCAATGGTTGCGTATGACCCGCTGTGTCACCGCGTCGCGGCGATGAAGGGACACAACAAGCGCAGCGGCGGCCCGATAATGCGCGAGCGATGACTCGACTCGCTAGGGAGACGCTCGTCCTTCAGCCACGCGCGACGACGAGCGCCGCAGGCGAGCTTGCACCGCTTGGGCCCCGCGAGGTCGTCACCCATGGTCCATTCAGGGGACTGGACGCGCTCGACCTCATGCAGTCTGGCCTCGCTAGCAAGCGATGGGTCGGCCTCGCTCCAACAAGCGCAACCACGAAGACAGGCAGGCGTTTCGCGCGAAACTTGGTCGTCGCCTTGGTGAAACGACTGCTCGCGACCTGGTACGACGTCAAAGTCGAAAAGAAGACGCCGGGACTCGACGGCCCCATCAAGGGCGCCCTGCTCTTGCTGACGCCACACACCGGGATCGACGACCCGCCGCTCGTGTACGCCAATATCTGGCGGCAGATGCCGGCCATCCCAGTCGCGACCGAAGGGGTCTTCGTCGAAACCGGCACCAAAAGCGCCATGCGCATTCTTGGTGGTTTCCCGGTGCCCGATACAATCAATATCTCGGGTGCAAGCGACGAGATCGATCTCCTTGCGGTGCAAGTGACCAGCGCTCTGCGCCGCGCCGAAGCGTCGCCCGGTGGCTATGGAAACGTCGGTATCCACGTTGCCGGCGAGATACTCCGCGACGACAAGGACGCCATCGGCGCGAACTCGTTGATCGGGCGTGTACTCGCGCTCAAGCCGGACACCCGACTCATCGCCGTCGTGCCTCGCGGCCTGAACGGTAGCCCGATGAGCCGCGCCGGACAAACGCAGTTCCCGACGCCCGCGGCCGCCATCGCGGCCTACGGCAGCGACCTCGTGCACAACTTCAAGCGCTTTCCGTTCCGCAGCCTTTGGCACGGGGCCGTGAAAGAGCGGCGCCAGGTCACCATCGAGCTGCACGATGTGACAGAGCAGCTCCGTGCCGCGGGCTCCGTCCGTGCTCAGAATCTCATCCTCGAGCAGCTTGGCAACAAACCCTGCGCCAAGACAGGTCGCATCAACCCGGCCTGGTACGTACCACGTCGACATGACGACCCCCGCCCCCTCGAGACGTTCGCGACCCCTGAGCGACCCCGCCCGGAGCTCCGCGCTATCGACGCCAGCAAAGCGGCCATCGTTGCGGATGCCTGCATGGCCCATGTGCGCGCCATCGCTCGCGTCAACGAGCTCACGCGTGATACCGCTTTGGCGGACTTAGGACTCGATAGCCTCACCATCAGTGACCACGTCGTGCCCTGGGTAAACACGACCTATGGTCGTCACTTCACGACCGCCGAAGCCTTCGTGACAGTCGGCGACATCATCGATGCCGCGACAGGTGCGCTACCCGCCATGGCCGGCCGCGAGCTCAAGCCCGTAAGCCAGGCGTTCTTGGAGCAAACGCGAGGCGTCGAGCCCGCGCGCGCGCGCGGTGCGAACAACGCCCTCCAGGACTTCGTGCAAATGGTCCGCGCGACGCCACAGCGTATCGTGCTCGTCGACGAGACCATGGGGGAAGTGACGGCTGCGCAACTCGCGAGCCTCGTTTCACTCCTCTTGCCGGACCTCGAGAAAACCGATCGGCGCGTCGGGCTGCTCATGCAAAACGGCGCCGTGAGCACGGCGACCCAGCTCGCGCTCGCCCTCGCCGGCAAGACACCCGTCATGCTCGATCCGAGCTGGACGGACGACCAGCTGCGCTGCGCGATGGAGGTCTCCGGAGCAACGCGCGTGCTGACCTCGCAGACCATGATCCGCCGCCTCAAGGCACAGAAGCGCGCAAGCGATACGACCGCGCGGGCAAGCGACGCCAAAAACCAGGTTGTGGACGTCGCACGCACTCCTTTCCCATCCGTCGAGGAGCGGTTTTTCCCCATTGAACAGGTCCTGCGAGACGCCTCCGACTGGCGTGCGCTCACCGCCGGGCTGTTCTTTGACCGACGCTTGAAGAGCATGGAGCGTCGCGCGCGACAAATCAGCGGCGACGCACCAGCTGCGGTGTTCGTTCAGCACGACGCGGCAGGCGCGCATTCCATCGTGCGGAGTCATGCGCAGCTCGCCGCCTCCCTCGCGGAGCTCGCCAAGAAGCTCGACCTCACCACCGGCGATGTCATCTTGCATCTCGCCCCAGCGTGCGAAGAATCGAGCCACCTGGCTGGCCTGCTCCCCGCAGTCGCGAGCGTGCCAGCGGTGTGTGTCGACGATCCGCGCCACATCGCGACTGCCGCCGAGCTCGGACGCTTGCGTGGCGCGACGGTCGCGGTTGCGTCGCACACCACCCTCGCGGAGCTCGCGCGCGAGAACCCTACGCTTGCGGCGCGAGCGCGGCTCGCCGTCACCGGGGGAGACGAATGATGCGCACGACCACGGACAGGCCACTGCGTCCACGCGCGAGGTCGCCCGAAGCGCCCCCGCCCGTGAACGATGGGTCACCGAAAGCCGTCCAGCAGCGCGGCGTGGCGAGCGCTACGACGCTTCCCGACCTTCCTCCTTCACACGTTCGACCCGCGGAAGAAGAGCGCGCGCGCAACGTGCAGGTTAAGCCTGTAGACCGCGCGACGAGCCGCTGGCGGCCTTATCCCATGGGTCCCGAGTCGGCCGCGCACTTGGCCGCCGAACGCGCCGAGGGCACAGGCGTCCCCCCGCTCTTTGGCGTCCCAGGGGGCGTGCCTATTCGCAACATGACGTCCATCCTCGACGACACCTGGCGCGCCCTTGGCAGCAAGACGCGCCCAGCTATGGTTTACGTGATGGCCAAAGGCGTCGACGGCTTCGGCCATGCCGCTATCGCGTACAAGCGCCCGAACGGCGAGCTCACCACGATGAACGTCGTGGGTAAGCTCGGCCAGCAGATCTGCAACTTCATGCCGCTCGAAGAGTACCTCTTCGGAGTGAGCGAGCTGACCCGCTTCGACGCGCGCGGCGTCGAGATCAAGCGCCCCGTCAAGCAGGGTGGCCCATGGCGCAATCCCGAGGGCGGTGCGTACCACCGTGACCTCGAGATGTTCGTCGTCTGGGACTGGCCCCAAGAGAAGCTCGACGCTATGCACGCTTACTTCGAGAAGGTGAACGAACGCCAGAGCGTGCGCGGACCCCAAGGCGCTCGTTTCCGACTCGTCGCCGGTGACTGGCGCGATCACATCGATCGCCTGCTCGGGCGGGATCATCGCGAGAGCGGCAACTGCGCGGTGTGGACGTCGCGTGGCCTCAAGGAGGCCGGCGCGGTTCAGGAGTTTTCGTTGTGGCCGAAACAAGTCGCTCTTCGCATCATCACTGGCATCGGCCGCGCTGATCCCGACAACTTCGACATCGTCTCGGTGCCGTGGATCGAGCACGCGCGTCGTACGCACCGCGTCGACGCGCGCCTCATCGCGAAGTTGCCACACGTAGAGAAGAAGCTCGATCACTACGCCCCGAACACCACCATCATGATCTCCGCCACACAGCCGTTCCCGATGGGGGCCTACCGCGACCTCGCAACCCGCGCCGGCGCGCGCATCGTCGTCGATCCCGGCTCGACCGTCGCGCGTGTCGAACGGCAGAGCCGGGCACTCTCGAGGCTCTGAGAGCGGGGCGCCACCCCGCAACGCGAGGCGCTACTGGCAAACCAGCCGCGTCGCCGACACCATTGACCCTAGGTTCGCCGGCGGGTCAGAACGTGCGCCGACCGAACCCGGCGTAAGCGGGTTCGATTTGTCGAGACAAACGGGCCTCAAATGCCGACAAAGGAGACGCCTCAATTTTTTCCCGGGGCCCTCATCCTGGCAACCAGATCGATTGGCGTCCCGTGTATGTCCGGGGCCGCCAAGAAATGAGCATGTCCATGTCTTCAGGTTTAGCTCTGGCCCCGACCCCGCAAGGCGCCCGTGTCGAACCCATCGCGTCCCAGCCGGTCCCGTTTTCCGAGGTGAAGGCGGCCATGGACGCAATCATTGGCCGTTGGACCGCACAGCGCGGCCGCGAGCCCGACCTCGACGTGCACTTCGGAGACATCCGTTGGGGCACGCCCGAGCAGCTCCTCAACTCGAACGCCTTCGGCTACGACCTCATCGCGCCGGAGCTGCGTGGCAACGGCCGGGCTGACGAGACGAGTCTCATTCGCGTCCTGACCGGCACTGGCGGCATGCCCCGCATGCCCCTGGGCGGGCCCTACGCCACCGACCAGGAGGTCGCGACGATCCGCAACTGGATCAATGGGCTGCCGCCGACTCCGCGGAAGTCCGCGGCGACGACCGAGCCCGGCCTCGCGCCGCTCGCAAGCTCACTGCGACCAGTCGCCGCCGTTGGCCCCATGCCGCCGGCGCCGGCAAGTCATCGTCGGCTGGTCTGACGCTGACTAGGCGCTTCCCGCGCTTGGCGTAGCGGCAAGGGCGAGCAGCTCCTCGATACCACGGCGCGTCGCCTCGACCGATGCGTCGTGCGCGGAGAAGACCTGCCGAGCCTCGTCGCGCTCGGCGGCGCTCAAGTAGGCGCCCGCCGCGTCAACTAGTTCGGGCCGCGAAAGTCTGAAGTTGGCCATGATGCGTTCGGCGCCCTCGAAGTCGCATCGAGCGGCCGCATCGAGCGCCATCTGCGGCATCCAGCCCTGGCTCGCGCGGCAATTCTTGACTGAAGCGCGAACGCAAACGGCGTCGAAGCGCGCGGCCTGCTCGGCGCTCAGGTGCTGGCGCGACGCGACGAGTGTGTAAAACGAAGTCGATGGGTGGCCGTCGGGGATGGCGACGGCGCGCTCCGAGTCCGCAATAACGACCTCGGCACGGGCCACTAAGGCCGCGTGTGCGCGCTCACGAAGCGCGTCGACGCTCGCCGCCTTCTTCGCGGCCGTCGAGCGCAACGCGGCGTCCGAAACGACCGGAACGATGACCAGCCGCGCAAGGTCGAGGTGCTCTAACGCTCGCGCGAGCGCTACGGTTGTCGTCTCGGGGTCCGCAAGCTTCGCTCGAGCTACGGCGACGAGCGAGGTTGCGGCGTTAGCGACCACGGCCGGATGGCCCCCGCTCTTCGCGGCGCGCGCGAGGGTTCCCTCGAGTCGTCGACCGACGTTGCTGCGCACGTCATCGACATCACCACCAAACTCGTTCTTGACCTTTGCGCAAGCCGCGAGGACCTGGTTGATGTCGATAGGCCCCGAGGCGAGTCGTCGCAGCACCGCCCCGCGGCCGGCGTCCTCGTCGCTCCAGAGCGACTGCGCGAGTGCCCGGTCGAGCGCGCCTTGGCCGCTCGTCTTCGTCCGCGAACTGTCCAGCTTATCGCCGGCATGCGTGGGCTTCACGCTCGGGATTTCGGTTGGGCGAGCGACCTCGCGGCGCTGCTGCGCCTGGTTCAATGCGTATTGCTGCTTTGCGAGCCGTGGATCCGAATTGAAGCGCACCGCCATGCAAGACCCACCCCAATTAGCGTTCCACAGGTTTATCGTCCCGCTCGGGGCGCGGATGCTTGGAAGCGCCGGAGGCTCGCCCTGACCGTTGGTCATGGAACCGCGCATCGCTTGCACGCTGCGGCACGCTCCAAAGAAAGACCTTGGGCAAGGGGTCCCTCCCGGTCCGTAAAACCATCGTCTGCGTCGAGCCGCGCGGCACCGACAAGGGCCACGGCTTTGAGAGCGGGGGCTCCAACCCGCGAGGCGAGCCGCTACTGGCAACCCGGCCGAGTCGCCGACACAACGATCTCGTCGGCGCGGACTTCAGCCGGTGTCCCAGCAGGCGGTGCGTAGATGATGCCGGCCTTGACGGTGCCGTAGCCACTCGCGAAGAGCGTGTCGACGTTCTGCAGCAAACCGACGCGGCTGCCGTCGAGGAAGAGCTCGGCCTGGCCACCGACGTCCGCGACCTGGATACGCAGCTCGGCGCACACCCAGCGCCCGCGCGGGAACGTGGGCCCCAGCACGCGAGTCGCTGGCGTGCCGGCGACGCGCAAGATGACACGCCCGGTCGCGTCCATACCGACGCCGACGCCAAAATAGGGGGCGAGTGGCTCATCCATCGTGAACATGGTCAGGTCGTTGGCGCTGGTCGACGGGACGAAAAGACGGGCGCGACTCCAAATCGTGGTGCCGGTGCCATTCACACGTTTCTCGACGTAGCCACGCCGCGTCGCAGGCGCGGTTGGTGTCGTCGCGCGGACCGCGCGTAGGCCGCGATAAGCTCCAGTCGCAAGCGATGCGACCTGACCTCCAGCTTGCCTGACCTGTCCCCATCCATAGAGCGAGTCGCTCTCGAGCGCGTCGCAGAACAAGGCGCCGCTCAGCCCAAAACACGAGGTATCGGAGGTTCGAGTGACCGGCTGGGCCGCGAGCCCCAGTAGTCCAGACGCAAGGCCATCCGCCGCCGGCTTGGCGACAAAGCTGCTGTCGAAGGGCAAAGGTTTCGACCCGGCGGGCAACCACGTGTGCAGGTCGGTGAAGCCCCAGGTCGTCACGCCATTGCAGGCCGGCTCGGCGTAGCAAGCCGCAGCCACGTTCCAATAGACCTGACGCTGCACCTCGAGGCGAAAGTTGTCAGGACCGCTTAACTGATCGAGCCGCGCGTCGAGCTCGGTGATGTACACCTCGACGCCGAGCGAACCGAAGCGGCGAATCGTGTCGCGCAGCATCTGTGTGGTGATGACGCCGTTCACCCAGTCGGTGGGCCTGGTGTGGAGTTGAATGCCGACCTCGTGCACCGGGACGCCAGCGGCGCGCAGGTCACGCACCATCGCAAAGGCCGCATCTTGCTTCGCGCCTGGAAACTCGATGGCGAAGTCATTGTAAGCGAGCTTCGCGGTGGGGTCGGCGGCGTGCGCCGCAACGAAGGCCTGAGAAATGTACGAAGGCCCCATGGCGCGCAAGAAGACGTTGTTACGATACGTGCCACCCGAGGTGAGCGCTTCGTTGACGACGTCCCAGTGCGCGATGCGACCGCTATAGCGGCGCACAACGGTGTCGATGTGCGTCAACATCGCGTCGCGAACACCTGTTGGGCCAAGCGTGTCGTTGAGCCAGGCCGGCAAGTTCACTTCCCAGACCAGCGTATGGCCGCGCACCGATTGGCCGCTGGCCTCGGCAAGCGAAACCAGAGCGTCAGCGTCGCCGAAGCGATACTCGACTGGCGAGGGGCGGAGCACCTCCCACTTGAGTGCGACCTCTGGGCTGACCTCGTTGTAATGCGTGGCCAGCGCGGCTGCATACTGGGGATTGCTCGTTGCCGGAGCCACGATGACTGCGGCACCAACGACAGGGACATTGGATGAAGCAAAGTCGCGCAACCGACTCGAGCCGAGAAGCGTCTCGACGTCGGAGTCGAGCCCTTCCCCGAGCAACGCTTCGTTGTCTTCGCTGACTTCGACCTCGGAGCCGCAGCCCGAAAGCACAACGAGTACACACACCAATAGTGACCAACTACGCATGACGACCCCCATCGCTTGCGCCTACGCGCCGGAGAGTGAAGGGGGTGCCTATCACGCGGACCAGGGTTAGGCCGTGGCAATCGCAGTGCCACGCCAACAACCGTCGTCGGTTGACGCCGGTCAATCGTGCTGGGCGCTCGCCGCACGATGCGCGAGCGTGCCGCCCACGGCGGTGGTCTCCTTGGCGAAGTCTTCTTCGTCTTGCCGCTCGTGCGAGTGATCTTTCGCAAAGAGCACGTAGATGGAGGGAACGACGAAGATCGTGAACAGGGTGCCGATGGTCATCCCCGAGCACAGCACGAGACCGATGCTGTTACGCGCCGCCGCCCCGGGACCGCTCACCAAGGTGAGCGGGAAGTGGCCGACAACCGTCGCGATGGTCGTCATCAGAACCGGACGTAGGCGCGTCATGGCAGCTTCGTGGACCGCGTCGAGCTTCGAGCGTCCCTGCCGCTGCAGCTCGTTTGCGAACTCCACGATGAGAATGCCGTTCTTGGCGATGAGCCCGACGAGCGTGACCAGACCGACCTGCGAATACACGTTGAGCGTCGTCGTCCATCCGTCGGTGAAGAACGGCATGTTCGGGTTTGGCATCTTCAAGAAGGTGAAGATGAGCGCGCCGAACATGGCGAGCGGCACCGAGCCCGCCAGAATGACGAACGGGTCCCGGAAGCTATTGAACTGGGCGGCGAGCACCAAGAAGATGAGCACGACCGCTAAAGCAAACGCCGGCAAGAAGCGATTACCCTCTGTGCGCAGCTGGCGTGACTCACCCGTGTAGTCGATGCTGTAGCCCTTGGGCAGAATCTGAGCCGCCTCGGTCTCGAGGTACGTGAGCGCTTCGTCGAGTGGCCGGATGGCGACGCCCGAAATCATCACGGCGTTGAGCTGCTGGAAGCGGTTGAGCGAACGCGGCTCCACATGGTTTTCGATGTGGGCAACCGTACTCAACGGGACCAGCGCGCCATTTGGGCCGGTGACGTAGATGTCAGAGAGTTGTTCGGGGTTCAGGCGGCTGGTGCGCTTCACCTGCGGAATGACCTTGTAGCTGCGGCCTTCGATGTTGAAACGGTTCACGAAGTTACCGCCGATCGCAGCCGAGAGATCGGCGCCAATCTGCTGCAAGTTCAAGCCGAGCTCGGCCACCTTGTCGCGATCGATGACGACGCGTGACTCGGGCTGGTCGTATTTCACGTCGATGAGCGGCGGAAACGCGAAGATGCCGCTCGTCGCGGCTTTGGCTTGGAGTTGCTGGGCGAACTCGAGGATCTGTGAGGTATCTGCCGTCGAAGCGAGCACGAACTCGACCGGGAACTGACCACCACCCGGGAGCGCTGGAGGCACGACCGGGAACACGTTGACGGTCGGGATCTGCGAGAGCGTCCCCTGCAGCTCACCGGTCACCTGCTTCGTGGTGCGCTCGCGCTTATCCCAGGGCACGAGCCCCATGCCACTGAAGCCGAGCGTCGGCATCGTGATCTGGAAGCTGAAGCCATATTCGGGGATCTTCTCGAAGCTCTCCTGGATCGCCGCGGTTGTATGACCAAGCTCGTCGACGGTGAGATTGGCGGGTGGGTCGACGATACCGAACACGACGCCCTGATCTTCTTCAGGCGCGAGCTCGCTCGCCGACATCGTGAAGAGCAAGAGCGCAACCAGCGACAGGCCGCCCCAGATCGCATACACGGCCGGCCGCGCCGCGAGGGTCCGCGAGAGCGCTCGGCCGTAACGGTCGCGCACTCCATCGAAGAAGTGATTGACCTTGCCAGCAAAGCCGCGCTCGGCGTCGCCCGAGCGCAACAACCGCGACGCCATGACCGGCGACAGAGTGAGCGCGACAACGCCCGAGATGGTCACCGCGCCCGCGAGAGTAAAGGCGAACTCGCGAAACAGCGCACCCGTCAAGCCACCCTGCAGACCGATGGGCGCGTACACGGCGGCCAGGGTGATGGTCATGGCGATGATGGGGCCTACGAGCTCGCGCGCCCCGAGCTTGGCCGCCTCCATGGGGCTCAGACCGTCGCGCAAGTGACGTTCGGTGTTCTCGACGACGACGATGGCGTCGTCGACAACGAGACCTACCGAGAGGACGATGGCGAGCAGCGTCAGCAGGTTGATGGTGAACCCGAACGCCTGCATCAAGAACACGGCGCCAATGAGCGACACCGGGATGGCGACGATGGGGATGAGCACCGAGCGCAGCGAGCCCAAGAACAAGAAGATGATGACGACGACGATGAGCAACGTCTCGAGAAGCGTCTCGATGACATCGTCGATGGCGCTCTGGATGTATTCGGTGGCGTCGTACGCCATGAAGACCTTGAGCTGACCGGGTACCGACTTCTTGATGTCTTCGAGCTCGGCGCGCACCGCCTTGATGACATCGAGGCTGTTGGCGTTGGGCAAAACCCAGACGCCGACGAACACGGCGGTCTGTCCGCTGAAGCGAACTTCTTCGTCGTAGTTTTCGGCACCGAGCTGAACGTCGGCGACGTCTTCGAGCCGCACCAGCGCCCCACCACCCTCACGAATGACGAGCCGTTTGAATTCGGCGACACTCTGCAGGTCCGTGTTCGCCGACAGATTGACTTGAATGAGCGAGCCCTTCGTCTTGCCGACCGCCGCCAGGTAGTTGTTGTTGGCGAGCGCCGCTCGGATCTGCGCTGGCGAGATGTTGAAGGCCGCCAAGCGCTCTGGCTTGAGCCAGATCCGCATCGCGAACGTACGGCCACCCAAGAGGTCAGCGCGTTGCACACCCTCGACGGAGGTCAGGCGTGGCTGGATCTCGCGCACCAGATAGTCGGTGATCTCGTTCTGCTCAAGGACGTCGGAGCTGAACGACAAGTAGGCCGCGGCAAACTGACTGTCGGCGGACTCGAGGTTGATGATGGGCACCTGCGCTTCGGGAGGCAGGTCGTTGCGCACCTGGTCGACCTTCGAGCTGATCTCGGCGAGGGCCTTGTTGGAGTCGTAGTTGAGCGCAAGACGCGCCGTGATGACGGAAACGCCCAGAGTGCTCTTCGACGAAACGTAATCGATACCATCGGCGGCGGCGATAGCGCGCTCGAGCGGGGTCGTGATGAAGCCGCGCACCAGATCGGCTGACGCGCCCACGTAGGCGGTCGTGATGGTGATCGAGGCGTTTTGACTCTCGGGGTATTGGCGAACGGTCAGCCGCTTGATCGCCTGCACGCCGGCGATGACGATGACCAAATTGACGACGATGGCGATGACAGGTCGCCGAATGAACAAGTCCGTGAAACGCATGACGTTATGAGTCCTCGGGCTTGGGCGAGATCTTGGCGTCGGGGGCGAGCTTGTCGGTGATCGAGACGGGGGCGTTCTCTTGCAGCTTGAAGGCGCCACTCGTGACGACGGTTTGTCCTGGCGCAAGGCCCTCGGAGACGACGACGAAGTCGCCGCGGCGTTCGCCTAAGCGGACAATCGTCTGCTTGACGAACTTCTCGGTTTCGCCAGCTTCGTTCTTGCGCTCTTGCACGATGAAGACGCGGTCGCCGTAGGGCGCATAAGCGACCGACGTCGCCGGGACGACGATGACTTTCTCGGTGTTGGGCAGCAGCACCGCCACGTCGACGAACATACCTGGGCGCAGCTTCTCTTCGGGATTGTCGATGACGGCGCGCACCTTGACGTTGCGGGTCGACTCGTCCACGGCGGCGTCGACGGTCACGAGCTTGCCGAGCCACTCGACGCCGGGAAACGCGTCGGAGGTGACGCGAACCACCTGGTCGGTCGCGAGTTGCGACAAGCGCTGCTGCGGCATGCTGAAGTCGACGTACATTTGTCCGAGCGCTTGCAGAGTCACCAGAGCCATACCGCTATTCACGTAGGCGCCCGGGTCGACCTGGCGAATGCCCAGGCGACCAGCAAACGGTGCTTTGATGGTCTTGCGGTCGATGAGACCGCGGAGGTTCGCGACCTGCGCTTCGGCGGAGGCAAACCGTGCCTCGGCACTGTCGAGCTCGGCCTGCGAAATCGCCTTGGTCTCGAAGAGCTTCTGCGTGCGCTCGAGCTGTACACGCGCGAGCTTTGCGTCTGCTTCAGCGGACGCGAGCTGGGCCGCTTCGACCTGCGTATCGAGTCGCACCAAGAGCTGGCCCTGCTTGACCATCTGGCCCGACTGGAACTCGATCTTCTTCACTTGGCCGGGTGACTCGGGGGCCACAGTGACCTGCTGGATGGCGTTGAGCGTGCCGACCGCCGTCAGCGTCGGCTGCCAGGTCTCTTCTTTGGTCTCGGTCGCGGTCACGACCGTCGGCGGCATCTTGAAGCTCTCGCCCGCCTTGATCATCGCCCCGATCTGCGCGCCCTTGATGCCAGCGAGGACGCCAACGATCACCAGCACGGCGAGAACCGCCAGTGCGATCTTCTTAGCCATAGTTCTCTATCCGCTGCGCGTACCGCGCCCTGAGTCACCAAACGTGCTCGTAAATTTGGTGTTTTCTCGAATGACGACAAGAAACGGGCGGGCGATCGCCACTCGGACGAGCCGCGCTAAATTGCCTTAGATCACACGATTCGGCAATGGATCAGTGGCCAGCAAGGACAGAAAGACATCGTCTTGCGACATCGTCCCGGGTCTGCGGGTCAGCGAGAATCGCAGCCCCCTCACGCAAGGACCGGCTGAACACATCACGCACCGTCCGCGTGAACTGCACGACGACGTCGTCGAGCTCGAGGCCAGCCAGAATGGACTCGTCTTTCACGTCACGCCGCCATGCCAGATGTGTCGCGAGGCTCTGGCGCACACGCTCGCGAACCTGGTGCGCGAGCTCGTAACTCACGCCGTGACTGCCCTCGGCACCGGCGACGTGACCAGTCAGCGCCGCGCGCAAGGTCGAGTCGATCGCCGTGTACGCAAACAAAGCATCGACCACTTTGGGCAGCGCGTCGACGACCGGCAGGTGGCTGTACATACCGAGCACGTGCTCGACGTACCGCATGCTCATGTCGAGCTTGCGCTGTGATGCGCCTCCCTCGAAGGCGTTGCCGGTGAGCAAGGCGTAGAGTGCATCGAACGGAGAGCCTGGGCGTTTGGCAGACATGACGCGCGCCGCAGCGTTGATCAGACCATGCGCTGGCGACGAACCCTGCCGGCCCTTCGTACGCTCGAAGTCCATGTTCCCCTCCCGAACACGCTTGCCAGAGACTTCGCGGACAACCGAAGTCGAAACCATGCAGTGCTAACCCGAGGGCCTTGTTATGCGCGTGGGGATCGCCTCCGACAAGGCGGGAAATGACGATTGACACAAAGTAGTAGTGCGACGCGTCACGTCGGCCGAGCGCGCACCCGTGTCGAAAACCCCCGTTGTGACCAGGGCTTGGAGCCGACGGCGGTGACCTCGCGAAGCTATTGCACAAAACGCGAGCGTGCCGGTGTATGCTCTTGGGTGCGCCTTGTCCCCCAAGTGCGCCCCTGAGGACGCCGCGCAACCCGCGGCGGATTGCACGCGTGGCCTTCGCAAAGAGTGCCCTTAAGATCGATTCCCAACGCGAAATCGAACGCATCTGCGTTTTCATCCGCGCAAGCGTTGGTGAGCTGAAGCGTCGCGGTATCGTGGTTGGCCTTTCGGGCGGCATCGACAGCTCGGTCACCGCAGCGCTTGCGGTGCGCGCCCTCGGCAAGGAGCGCGTCCTCGGGCTGTTCATGCCAGAGCACCACTCGAGCGATGATGCGTTGATTCTCGGCAAGGCGCTCGCCCGTGCGATGGGGATCGACGCGATCACCGAAAATCTCGCTCCAGCGCTCGAGGCCGCCGGCTGTTACGCGCGTCAGAACGAGGCGATCCGCTCCGTTTTTCCGGACTACGGCGATGGATGGAAGTGCAAGATCACGCTGCCGTCGATCTTGGATAGCGATCGCCTCAACATCTACCGCCTCACGGTTCAAGCACCCGACGGTCGCCAAATGACAGAGCGCATGCCACCCGCGGCTTACCTGCAGCTCGTCGCAGCGACCAACTACAAGCAGCGCGTCCGCAAGATGACCGAATATTATCATGCGGACAGACTCATGTACGCTGTAGCGGGCACCCCCAATCTGCTCGAATACGACCAGGGATTCTTCGTGAAGCTGGGCGATGGCGCGGCGGACTTAAAGCCCATCGCGCACCTCTATAAGTCGCAGGTTTACGCGCTCGCCGAGGCATTGGGCGTGCCGGAAGAGATTCGCTCCCGCACACCCACGACTGACACCTACTCGATGCCGCAGACCCAAGAAGAGTTTTACTTCGCGCTGCCGTATGACCGCATGGACCTCTGTCTCTACGCGTGGAACCATCAAGTGCCGGCGGCCGAAGCCGCCCCCGTCATCGGCATCACGACCGAACAGCTCGAGCGGGTCTACAAGGACATCCAAAGCAAGCGCCGCTTCGCGGCTTACCTCCACAGCCCGCCCAAGCTCGTGGAGCCCACTTGAACGCGCTAGCGCCACTGCCAGCGACGCACCACCGCGCAACGCCTCAGTTGCATGACTTCATCGAAACAGCGGCGATTCGTCACCCCGACAAAGTGGCCCTGGTCGCAAAGGGCAACCGAACCACCTACGCGGAGCTCGATCAGCAGGCCAACCGCGTTGCACATACTCTCGAGCGCCTTGGTGTCACACGCGGCGATCGCGTGCTCGTTTTTGCGGACAATTCGGTCGAAACCGTCGTTTCTTTTTGGGCAGCGCTAAAGGCCAACGCCGTCCCCATCATCATCAATCCGCTGACCAAACAGGAGAAGCTCGCCTACTTGCTCAACGACTGCCGGGCCAAGGTGCTGGTCACCGAAGCTCACCTCGCGACCGTCGTCGCCAGCGCCAGCGCCAAAGCGGCTCATTTGGGTCATACCATCGTCGCGGGCGCGACCCACGCCGAGGTTACGGGAGTTCGGAACGCCATCCCGTGGTCGGCCGCCCTCGATGCACCCGCGAACGGGGCGCCGCCCCGACACAACCTCGATATCGACCTCGCGGCGATCATCTATACGAGCGGCAGTACCGGGGATCCGAAAGGCGTCATGCTCACCCACCGCAACATGCTCGCCGCCTCGAGCTCGATCACGACACTTCTCGGCATGACCGCAGACGATGTCGTCCTCGGGGTCTTACCGCTCGCGTTCAACTACGGTCTTTATCAGATGATCATGACGTTCGCGGTCGGTGGACGACTGATACTCGAGCGGAGCTTCGCGTACCCAGCGCAGATACTGTCCGTCATGGCAGACGAAAGGGTCACGGGGTTCCCGGGTGTACCGACCATGTTCGCGGTGCTCGCCGGTATGACCGACCAGTCGCTGCTCGACTTGCCGTCCGTTCGCTACGTGACCAACACCGCGGCCGCGCTCCTCGAGAAGCACGTCGCGGCCTTGCGGCGTTTCTTTCCGGCCGCGCGAATCTATTCCATGTACGGGCTCACAGAGTGCAAGCGCTGCACCTATCTGCCACCAGACGACCTTGCCCGAAAGCCGTCGAGCGTGGGCATCGCTATCCCAAACACCGAGCTCTGGCTCGTCGACGAGGCGGGCAACAAGGTTGGGCCCAACGTCGTTGGCCAACTCGTCATCCGCGGCGCCACAGTCATGCGCGGATATTGGGAGAAGCCAGAAGAGACCGCGCGGGTCTTAAGGCCCGGCCCCCTGCCAGGCGAGCAGGTTCTCTACACTGGCGATCTCTGCCGTCTCGATGACGAAGGCTACCTCTACTTCGTGTCGCGCATGGACGACATCATCAAGACACGCGCCGAAAAAGTGGCCCCCAAAGAAGTCGAGTCCACGCTCATGAACATCGCTGGTGTCCGCGAGGCGGCCGTTATCGGTGTTCCTGACGACATATTGGGTCAGGCCATCAAGGCTTTCGTAGTCCTCGAAAGCGGATCCACCCTCACGGCCAAGGACATCGTCCGCGAGTGCCAGAAGCGCCTCGAAAGCTTCATGGTGCCCAAACACGTCGAGCTCCTGTCCGAGCTCCCCAAAACGACGACCGGCAAGATCACGAAAGCGGGCCTACGATGACCGGCCCGAGAAGAGTCAACTAGCAATGAGCTCCCAACTCGATGTTTCCGCGGAAGCGACCCCGAAGGAGAAAGTGCGTTCCTTCATCGTAAGGAACTTCTACGTCGCGGACGCGAGCGCCCTGGTCGACTCGGCCTCTCTCCTCGACGGGGGCATCGTCGACTCCACCGGGGTCCTCGAGATCATCATGTTCATCGAGGAGGAGTTCAAGCTCAAGGTCGCTGACGCCGAGATGGTCCCAGCCAATCTCGACAGCGTCGAAAACATCGCGGCCTACGTTCGGCGAAAGCTCGGTCAATAAGGTGTGTGGGATCGCGGGCATCGTCGATCTGCGAGGCCGTCCAGAGCCAGTGAGGCGGGAGCGCCTCGAACGTATGCTTGGAAGCATGGCTCATCGCGGCCCGGACGAGCTCGGCATCTACCGTGACCGTCGAGCTGGTCTCGCACACGCTCGCCTCTCCATCATCGACCTTACGACTGGGCAGCAGCCGCTCGCCAACGAGACGCGTGAGCTCTGGGTCGTCTTCAACGGAGAGATCTTCAACTATGTCGAGCTTCGTGGTGAGCTCGAGGGACACGGGCACCAGTTCGCCACCAAGAGCGACACCGAGATCATCGTCCACGCATGGGAACAATGGGGCGAAGCGGCTTTTGACCGCTTCAACGGACAATGGGCCATCGCGTTGTGGGACTCGAGAACGGACACTCTCGTGCTCTGTCGCGACCGCGTTGGCGTACGTCCCATCTACTACGCGGAGCACGATGGACGTTTGGCGTTCGCGAGCGAGGTGAAGGCACTTTTTGCGGGCATGCCGGAGCTACCGCGCGCTTTGGACCCGATTGGGCTCGAGCAGACGTTCACGTTCTGGAGCGTCGTGCCGCCACGCAGCGTGTTTCGCGGGGTGCAGGAGCTGCGGCCGGGGCATGTGCGGGTCTACCAACCCGACCGTCCGGTACGCGAGGTCGCCTACTTCGAGCCGCGCTACCCACGCGGGGACGTCGACAAGTTTCGTGGGAGCCTGGCCGACGCGGCGGTGGCGCTTCGCGAGGCGCTCGAGCGAGCGACAGCTGTGCGCATGTTGCGCGCCGATGTAGCCGTGGGCAGCTGCCTGTCGGGTGGACTCGACAGCAGCGTGATCGCGTCGCTAGCAAAGCGCGCCAAGCCCTTCGGCTTCACCACGTTTTCGTTGCGCTTCGCGGACGCCGAATATGACGAGACGAGTTACCAGCGCGTCATGGTGGACCACCTGGGTACCGATCACGCGGACATCGTCGTTCACGCACGCGAGATCGCGGACGTCTTCCCGAAGACCATCTGGCACACGGAGCGACCGATCCTGCGGAATGGCCCCGCCCCTCTCTACTTGCTCGCACAGCTTGTTCGCGAACGCGGCGTCAAGGTGGTCCTCACGGGCGAAGGTGCCGACGAGGTGCTCGCGGGCTACGACCTGTTTCGCGAGGGCAAAGTGCGTCGCTTCTGGGCGCGGCGGCCGGAGTCCACCTTCCGCCACCGCTTGCTCGAGCGTCTCTACCCTTACCTTGCGCGCTCCCCTGTGGCGCAACAGGCGAGCGCTCGTCAGTTCTTCGGTCGCGGTCTCGACCGCCACCTCGAACCGGGATTCGCGCATCATCCGCGCTGGGCCAGCGCCGCCGCGTTGAAGCGACTGTTCGGGCACGCGCAGCGCGACGCGGTGGGGACCCACGACGTCGTGGCCGAGCTGCTCGCCGATTTGCCCGGCGAGTTCCGCGGCTGGACGCCGCTCGCCCAAGATCAGTATCTCGAGATGCGCACCTTGCTGTCAGGTTATCTCTTGTCGTCCCAAGGCGACCGCATGCTGATGGCAAGCTCCGTTGAAGGACGCTTCCCGTTCCTCGACAAAGAGGTCATGGCCCTCGCCAATAGCTTCCCTGACGCCTACAAGCTCGCGGTCCTCGACGAGAAACACGTGTTGAAGGCAGCCGCGCGTGAGCTCGTGCCCGAGAGTATACGGGAGCGTCCGAAGCAGCCGTATCGCGCCCCCGACGCGCTGGCCTTCGCTGGCGCCGGGCGCCCTGAATGGGTGGACGAGCTCATGACGCCGACTGCGGTCGAGGCCGCCGGTGTCTTCGACGCCAAGGCTGTCGCTCAGCTGTGGAGTAAGGCGACCCACCGGGGCGATGCGACTCAATTCTCGAACTTCGACAACATGGCCATCGTCGCCGTACTCTCGACGCAGATACTGTACCGCGATTTCGTGGCGCAGATCCGAGAACCCCCACCAGTGTCCTTGAAAACGGACATCAACGAAGCAGCATGAACCTTTGGACCCGCTTCACCAACATGATGGCCGGACGGCGACTGCGCGCCGCCAAAAACGACGTTGTGATCGTGGGCCGATTATGGCTGCACGGCCCTGGGAAGGTCGTCGTTGGCCGCGATAGCAAACTCGACGGCGGCAAGGTTGGCATCGAGCTACGCACCTTCCCTGGTGCCGAGCTCCATATCGGCGCTCGTTGTCTGCTCAGCGAGGGCGTCTCCATCGAGACCAGCCAATCCATCATCATCGGCGACAACACTCGGATTGGACCCTTCGTGAAGGTCATGGATTCGAACTTCCACTCCCTGCACGGTAACCGTCACGAGCGTCCGCCGCCCCACCCGATCGTCATCGAGGAGGGCGTCGAGCTGGGTGAGCGCGCCATCGTCTTGCCTGGCGTCACCATTGGTGCCGGCGCCAAGGTCCAACCCGGCGCGGTCGTAACTCGGCGGGTCCCCGCGGGCGTCGTGGTCGCAGGCAATCCCGCAAGGCCGGTGCGCGTATGAATCGTCACCTGGGCCGCATCAAGCGGATCGTCACTGTCGTGTATGCGCGGCTGCAGCTGCGCGGCTGCGCCGTGGGGTACAACGTCGGCACCTATGGCCGTGTCGAGGTCAGTCCGCTCGGGCGGATCACAATCGCTGATCGCGTCGCGTTCATGCGCGGTCTGGTTCCCACACGTCTGGTCGCTCGCACCGGCGGCGAACTAACCATCGGCTCGTCGTGTATGATCAACGCGGGCTCGATTTACGACGCCCATACATCGATACGCATCGGGCGCGACTGCCTCATCGCCTCGGCCGTCCTCATCAGCGACGAAGGCGGCGACCCCATCGTCATCGAAGACAATGTCTGGCTGGCCCATGGGGTCACCATCCGGCCCGGGGTCCGCATCGGCAAGAACTCCGCTGTCTCGGCCGGCACGGTCGTCGTCAGTGACGTGCCACCCGACAGCTTGGTGATCGGCAACCCCGGGCGCGCCATGCCGCTCGGCTTGATTGCGCCCGATACTCGGCAGAGCGCTGGCTGAGGCGCCGCCGCCGACACTCCGACAGCACTTCACGGGGAGCTCACGCGGCGATTGCCGCTGGAGTCAGCCGCCCATCTTCTTCTTGAGCAGCTCGTTCACCATGGCCGGGTTCGCCTTCCCCTTGCTCTCCTTCATGACGAGGCCAACGAGGAAACCGATGACGTTGGTCTTGCCAGCCTTGTACTTCTCGACCGACTCCGCATTGGCGGCGAGCACCTGATCGACGATGGGCTCGATGGCGCCCGTGTCGGTGACCTGCACCCAGCCCTTGGAGTCGACGATGGCGCGTGGCGAGCCACCGTGGGCCATGAGCTCGACGAGCACGTCTTTGGCGATCTTGCCACTGATTGTGCTGTCATCGATGAGCTTGACGAGCTCGCCAATGGCGTCGCCCTTGAACTTCAGGCTCTCGACGCTGTTGCCCTTGAGCTCACGCAAGACCTCGTTGATCACCCAGTTGGCGATCGACTTGGTGTTCTTGTGCGTGGCAAGCGCGGCGTCGAAGAAGGCCGCGACCTCTGCGTCTTCGGTGAGGATTTTCGCATCGTACGGCGACAGCCCGAGCTTGCTCGTGTAGCGAGTGAGCTTGTCGCTTGGCAACTCCGGCAAGCGCTTGCCAACCTCGGCGACGAAGCCGTCCCTGAGAACGAGATCGGGGAGATCGGGCTCCGGGAAGTAGCGGTAGTCGTGCGCCTCTTCTTTGCTGCGCATCGAGCGCGTCGACTTCGCCTGCGAGTCCCACAAACGCGTCTCCTGCACCACCTTGCCGCCTGCGCGGATGAGCTCGGACTGGCGCTCGATCTCGTAGTCGATGGCCTGCTGCACGAAGCGAAAGGAGTTGATGTTCTTGATCTCGGCGCGGGTACCGAATTTCTCCGTACCCTTGGGACGCACGGAGACGTTGGCGTCGCAACGCAACGAGCCCTCTTCCATGTTGCCGTCGCAAACTCCGAGATAACGGAGCAGCTGCCGCATGGCTTTCATGTAGGCAGCCGCTTGTGCGCTGCTACGGATATCTGGTTCGCTGACGATCTCGATCAGCGGCACGCTCGATCGGTTGAAGTCGACGTACGAGCGGGCGCCCGCGACCAGATCATCGTGGACGTTTTTGCCCGCGTCCTCTTCCATGTGGATGCGCGTGATGCCGACGGTCATGGTCTGGCCATCGACCTCGATGTCGAGCTTACCCCCGGTACAGATCGGCTTGTCGTATTGGCTGATCTGATAGCCCTTCGGCAGATCGGGGTAGAAGTAGTTCTTGCGCGACCACTGACTGCGCTCGTGCACCGTGCAGTGCAGGCCGAGTCCGGCTCGCACGGCAAGCTCCACCGCCTGTGCATTGAGCACGGGCAACACACCCGGCATGCCGGTGCATACCTCGCACACGTTGGTGTTGGGCGGAGCGCCAAAAGCGGTACTGCAGCCGCAGAACAACTTGGTCTTGGTTGAAAGCTGGGCGTGAACCTCGAGACCGATGACCGGCTCGAATTCGATATCGTTGCTCATGAGATTGCCCTACGCGCGGAGAAGTCGTGCTCGCGCTCGAAGGCGCGGGCAGTGCGCAAAATCGTCGCCTCGTCGAACGGTCGGCCAAGCACCTGCATACCGATGGGCAGCCCCGACTTCGAGAAGCCGCAAGGCAACGACAGCCCCGGGAGACCCGCGAGGTTCACTGCCACGGTGAACACGTCAGCGAGGTACATCTTGATGGGATCACCGGTGTTCTCGCCGAGCTTGAACGCCGGTGTGGGGGTCGTCGGAGTGACGATGACGTCACACTTAGCGAACGCCTCTTTGAAGTCCTGCGCCACCAGCGTGCGGACCTTCTGCGCCTTTACGTAATAAGCGTCGTAGTAACCGGCCGACAGCGCGTACGTGCCCAGCATGATGCGTCGCTTCACCTCGGGACCGAAGCCCTTGCCGCGTGTCTCGAGGTACATGTCGAGAAGACCCTTACCCGGGTCGACGCGCTTGCCATAGCGGACACCATCGAAGCGGGCGAGGTTGCTCGAGGCCTCGGCGGTCGCGACCAGGTAGTAGACCGCTATGCCGTAGTCGGTGTGCGGCAGCGAGACGTCGACGAGCGTCGCGCCGAGTTTCTTGTAACTCTCTAGCGCGGCGTCGACGGAGGCGCGCACCTCGGGGTCCATGCCGTCGATGAAATATTCCTTCGGCACGCCGACCTTGAGCCCCTGCACGCCCTTCTCGAGCGTTTCCGTGTAGCTCGGCACCTTCTCGGTGGAGCTCGTCGAGTCACGCGGGTCGTGCCCTGCGATAGCCTGCAGCATGTTGGCACAGTCGGTCACGTCTTTGGTCATTGGACCGACCTGGTCGAGCGAGCTCGCGAAGGCGATGACGCCGTAGCGCGAAACGCGACCGTAGGTAGGCTTCAAGCCGACGATGCCGGTGAGCGCTGCAGGCTGGCGGATGGAGCCGCCGGTGTCGGTGCCGAGGGTCGCGAAACACGAGCCCGCGGCGACCGCGACAGCGGACCCGCCAGAGCTGCCACCGGGGACACGGGTCGCGTCCCAGGGATTCTTCGCGGGCAGGTAACCGGAGTGCTCGTTCGACGAGCCCATGGCGAACTCGTCCATGTTGAGCTTGCCGAGCAGAACGGTGCCAGCCTCCTTGAGCTTACGGACCGCGGTACCGTCATAAGGCGCGACGAAACCCTCGAGGATGCGCGAGGCGCAGGTGGTGGGAAGGCCTTCAGTGAGGAAAATGTCCTTCAAGGCGATGGGCACGCCGTCGAGAGGGCCAGCACTCTGCTTCTTCGCGCGGCGGGCGTCCGCTTCAGCGGCCTGCTTCTTGGCACCATTGGCGTCGACGTGGAGATAGGCGCCTAGGCCCGCCGTCTTTTCGAGGCGTTGCAGACAAGCCGAAGTCGCTTCGACGCTGGAAACTTTGCCAGACTTGAGTTGGTCGGCGAGCTCGTGGGCGGAGAGGTTTGCGAGATCCATGGTGGTCACTCGATGATCTTGGGAACGCCGAAACCATCGCCGATGCGTTCCGGGCTGTTAGCGATGACCTTCTCGAGCGGCATACAGGGACGAGGCTCGTCCGGCCGCAAGAGGGTTTCGAGGTGAACGGCGTGCGACGTCGCGGGCACTTTCGCGACATCGAGCTCATCGAGCTTCTTCACGTAGGCGAGAATGCTCTGCATGTCGCGGGTCAGGGCATCGGCCTCCGCGTCGCTGACGGTAAGCCGCGCAAGCTTGGCGACGTGCAAGACGGCCGCGCGGTCGATGGGCGCTTCTTTGCTCATGCGAAAAACCTCGGGGTCATGGTGATGGCGCCGGTGGTGGCGGCGGCGGTGGCGGCTCGGGTTGGGCCTCTCGCGCTGGCGGAGTGACGGGAGCCTCGGAGTTGTCGTCTTCGAGCTTGGCGAGCTGACTGCGCGCGACGTCTGAGTCGGGGCCGTGCGGGGCGATGTCGAGGTACTGCCGGTAGTACCGGATCGCGTAGATCTTGTTGCCACGCGCCCGATACGCCTCGGCGAGGCCGAAGTGTGCGTCGGAGAAGCGCGGTGATAGGTCAATGGCGCGCCGAAAGGCCGCGATGGCGGCGTTGCTCTCGCGCAGGTCGAGACGGCAGAAACCAACGCCGAGGTGGGCGTCGGGATCACGGGGATTCAACGACGCCGCCCTTTCGTAGAAGCGGACGGCCTGACCAGGCTTATCCGACTCACGGAGGCGTTCGCCGCGCGCCATGGCCTCGGCGAAGGTGAGCGAGGGGTCGTCTGCGGCTTTCGGCCCAGACGGCTTGTCGGTGGCCGGCGCTTCGGTCGTCGGCTTGTCGGCGCTCGGCCCGTCGACACTCGGGTTGTCCGCATTCACGGGTTCGGCGGGCGGGCTGCCGGGGCTCTGCGCGCCCGCCTCGGCGATCGGGCGCCCAGGCTGCGGCTGCTGCCCAGGACCGCCCTGCTCGAGGGACCTGAGCAACGCGGCGCCACGCTCGTGTGCTGGCGTCGTCGCCACAAGCTCCTTGAGCGTTGCGGTTGCTTTGTCTTTGTTGCCTCGCGCTAAGTGCAGGCGCGCGAGCAGATAACGGGCGTGATTTGCGCGCGGCTCCTTGGCGAGCACGTCCTCGAGATGTTTCTGGACGCGTTCGGCTTGCGACGGCTCGGGTAAGGCGATCGCGGCCATGATGATGTTCAAGCGCACATCATCGGGCCCTGCCGCGTGCGCCACCAGCGCCAGCCGGTCGACGCGGCTCTTGTCTCCGCTCAAGCGGACGACGTCGAGCATGGCGCGGTTCGAGGCGAGTCCCGCGGAGTCGATCTCGAGGGCCTGCGCAGCCTCGGCGCGAGCGCGTTCGAGGTCGCTCTCGGCCCTACGCCGTAGCTCCGCCAGCGCGGCGAGCTCGGGTGCCGGGTCTGCGGCCGGGGTCGCGGCCAAGTTGGCCCCACGGAGGTCGGCGAGCTCGCGACCGGCGTCGGCGCGCGCGGCCAGCGCTTCGGCGAGTCCAGCTCGCGCCGCAGCGTAACTGCCGTCGAGACCAAGCGCGGCTTCGAGCTTCTCGACCGCGGTGTCGATACTCGCGCCAGTGTCGAGCAACAACGCGATGTAGGCTTCTTCGACCGAATGGATCGCCGCGGGCGGCACGCCGGCGACGTAACGCCGGTAGATCGAGGTGAGCCACGCCGGCCGCATGACATAGGTGATAGCGAGCAGGCCGAGCGCGAGCGCAGCGCTGATCATAGCCACCTGCCCGACCGTCCCCCGCTTGGCAGGACGCGCTTCGCGCCCCGGGCGATTGCCGCCAACCTCGTACTCTTCACGCACGTCGTCTGGCAGATTCGGCGCCAGATCCCAGCGCACCGTTTCTTGCCGCGTCTCGCCAGGCTCGAGAGCGGGTGGCTGCATGGTCGGCTCGGGGGGACTGCCGATCGCGGCATTGACGCCCGTCGCATCGGGCAGGGTCTCTGAGAACGGATCGGGGCCCGTGCGAGCGGGCGCTGCGGGTCGCCCGGGATCGGTAGCCAGTGGGGGCGGAGGCGGTACACCCGCTGCCCCCCGCAACGGCGACCAGGGCTTATCGACCGGCCAGCTCGGCTTCACAGCCACGGGAATCGCAGGAGGGGGATTCGTCGGCCAAGGCGAGCTCGGTGGCGCCGCCTCGGCAGGGGCAGGCCCGGTGGTCGACTCGACTTCGGCGGCGACGTCCGCGGCGGCGGGAGTCGCCCCCGGCCCTTCAACGACCTGGAAGAAAATGGCGAGCTCGGGGATGTTGCCGAGCTTCTCCCACTTCTTGCCAGTCTTCGAGATCTCGTCGACCCGCGTGACCTTGCGTTCGACAATCCAGCGCTGAAGCGTGGTCAGCTCCCTGAAACGCACCATCTCGCCGGTCGTTCGCCGAATCATCCATTCGGTCGCAATCGAATGGATGCCGGTGACCACCTTGGCGGCGCCGCCAGTATTGGGCGAAGGGCGCACCGCTCGAAACACGTGTCCGCATTTGCTGCACTTCACCGGCAACCCGGTGTCGGGCACGCGTGCGTCATCGAGCTCGTAGTCAGTCCCGCATGAGGGACAGCGCACGTCCATTCGCGGGCTTCCTTAGTCGTTTGAACGCAAATGCACAACCCGGCGGTGGGCCTGGCAAAACGACCTCGCCCCAACGACCGGCGGCCGAGCCGGTGAAAGCCGTGACGCGCGTTTTTCGGCCTTGGGCTCGCCTAAACCCGCTCGACGAATCGGGCAACGATCACCTTGGGCTCTGGGAGCTCGGGAAAACGCACTGTGAGCTTTCGCCGCACGCCTTCGCCCTCGCTTGCGACGACTTTCCCTTCTCCGAATGTAGAATGGCGAACCCGCGTTCCCGGAGGAAACGCGTCGCGCTCACTCGATCGCATCGTGTAAGCCGGCTGCTTCGGTGGGGCGACGACGTCATCGTCGGGCATGGCGTCACGATAGTAGTCGTCGGAGCTCGGCACAGTTGTCTCGAGGCGACGCAGTGGCCGCTCGCCTGCATCCATCAAGTCGACGGGAATCTCGGAAAGAAAGCGCGAAGGCTCTGAATACTTCACGTCGCCGAAGACGTAGCGGACGCGCGCCGCGGAGAGATAGACGAGCTCTTTGGCACGCGTGATGCCCACGTAACAGAGCCGACGCTCCTCCTCGAGACCAGCGCGGTCGTCCATGCTGCGGCTGTGGGGAAAGACCATCTCTTCCATGCCAGGCAAGAAAACGACCGGGAACTCGAGTCCCTTGGCCGCATGCAGGGTCATGAGCACGACCTGCGCGTCGCTCTCGGCCATCTTGTCGAGATCGGTGGCGAGCGCGACCTCTTCGAGAAAACCAGCCAGGGACGGCTCTTCGACCCGCTCGGCGTATTCGTCGACACCAGCGACGAGCTCTTGCAAGTTCTCGAGACGCTGCGCCGACTCCTCGGTGCCCTCGAGCCGCAGCATCTGCAGGTAGCCAACGTCCTCGAGAACGTTCTCGATGACGCGCCCAGGCTCTTCGGTGAAAGCGTCGATTTGCGTCTTGGTGATGACGCCCAAGAGCTGGTCGATCGAGGCCTTCGCCTTGCTGGTGAGCTTCACCTCCCCTTGGGCCGCAATACCGGCGGCTTCGACAAGCGACATGCCACGCTCGCGGCCAAGCTCCGAGATGCGGTCGAGCGACGTTTTGCCGAGGCCGCGCGGCGGAACATTCACGATGCGTGAGAAGTCGACGTCGGAGCGTGGGTTCAAGATCAAGCGGATGTACGCTAAAGCGTCTTTGATTTCTTTACGGTCGTAGAAACGCACGCCGCCATAAATGACGTAAGGGATGCGGCGGCGGCGAAGCGCATCTTCAATCGCTCGGGACTGCGCGTTCATGCGGTAAAGCACCGCGAAGTCGTTCGCAGACCGGCCCTCGGCCAAGCCCTCGGAGATGGTGTCCCCGATCGAATCACCCTCTTGGCGCTCGGTTTCGAAGAAGCGCAGCGGGAGCTTCGCGCCCTGATCGCCCAGCGTATAGAGTGTCTTCCCTTTGCGAGCAGCGTTGTGAGCGATGACACCATTGGCCGCGGACAAGATGGTCTGCGTCGACCGGTAGTTTTGCTCGAGCCGGATGACTTGCGCCCCTGGGAAGTCGTGCTCGAAGCGCAGAATGTTGCCGATGTCCGCGCCGCGCCAACGATAGATGGATTGATCGTCGTCGCCGACGACCGTGACGCTGTGCTCGGGCGTTGCGAGCTCCCTGAGCAGCTTGTACTGCACGGGGTTCGTATCCTGATACTCGTCGACCAAGAGATGTGACCAGCGTCTGCGGAGGCTTTCGCGGACACTTTCGTCACGCCTGAGCAGCGCAAGCGTCTGCAATAACATATCCCCGAAGTCGACGGCGTTGGCGCTGAGCAGTTGCTTTTGGTAGGCGCCGTAGACGCGGTAGGCTTTTTCGCTAGACAGATCGAGAGGCGACGCGCTCGCCTCCTCTGGCGTCAGGCCCTCGTTCTTCCAGCCTTCGATGTGATGACGGATGACGCGGGGAGAGAACGCTTGTTGATCGATATTGAGCTCGGCGCAGACCTTCTTGATGAGTGAGAGTTGGTCGTCTTCGTCGTAGATGAGAAAGTTGCGATCCAGGCCGACCCGGTTGCCGTATTGGCGCAGGAGCCGCCCGCAGATACCGTGGAAGGTTCCGATGTCGAGAGCACGAGGGTCGAGTCGCACCAAGCGGCCGGTGCGCTCACGCATCTCGCGCGCTGCTTTGTTGGTGAAGGTCACCGCGAGAAAACGGTAGGGCAGAACCCCTCGGTCGTGCAGCAGGTGAGCGATACGGTAGGTGATGACCGTGGTCTTGCCGGTGCCGGCACCCGCGAGAACGAGAAGCGGCGCGTCACCGTGGAGGACGGCCTGCGTTTGGGCAGGGTTTAGGCGCGTTAGATCCAGTGTTGTGGTATGCACGTTCAATGTCTGCGTTGCCGGCCGCTTTGACGAGCGAGCTCGAAATGCTCATCCAGCGCGGCGCGCGGTTGGGCGAGCTCGATCTCGCCGCTTTGGTCGATACCTATGCCGGGCTCACGCCGTCGAGTCATCCACGTGCCAGTGAGCCACGCCAAGTCGATCTTGACGCCTTGGTCGGCGCCTTCTCCCGTTTGCCCCCCGGCATTTGCTCGGCGCCACGTCTGCGGCTCGTAGCGCGTCTCGCCGGTTTTGCAAAGGGGCAGGGGCTGAATCATCACGTGCTCTCTGACGGCACCATGCTGGTCGAGATCCGCTACGGCATGACGCAGCTCGCCGCCTTCGTGGCGAGCCTGTGCGTCCTCGAGCATGAGCGCCGCAAGGCGCACCATCTCTTCGAGGTCTACGGTGGTGTCCCCGATGACGCGGCCGCCTTGATTACACATATGGCGCTCGCGCTCGGTGTCGACGAGGTCGCGCTCATGCAAGCGCAAACCGCGAGCGGCGGTATCCTAGTGCCCTGGCTCACCAGCGCCGCAAGCTTACCAGCGATCGCTGTGCAACCCGACGTCGCGCCGGCGGCCGGTGAGGCGCGAGCACGCGCACACGCTCAGAGAGTCGTGGCCGTTCTCGCCGAGTCCGGACTGCTCGGTAGGCCGCTGCATGTGTGGCTCGGCCCGTCATGGGTCGTCGACTGTCTGTCGCCCTTCGCGCGCGAGCTACGTCCCGCCCTGACGCACTGGGCTGCGTCTTCACCGCCCCAGCTGGGTTCCGATCTGACGCGACTACCGCCTGTCATCGGCGAGGACGCTCTCTACGCTATAACACACGACCTGCTTCGCCTCGACACCCGCTTGTCCGAAGAGCGAGCCGCTGCCGATCGAACCGTTGGTATCTATCGCGAGGTCTTCGACGATACCGGCTTCGAGATCGTCGACCTGGCGCGCGTCGAGATCGGGAGCTGTGACCCGCGTGTGTCCGTCGTCGCGGGTGCGGACGAGGGCTACGTGCTGGTACGGGTCCCAGTGAGCTTCGAAGACCAGAGCGGCGCTGCGGTGCGCGAGCTCGTCGAAGCGCTCGGTGAACGCCTGGCGCGACTCACCGTCGTGCTCGAGGGCATGGCGCTTGCGGGCGGCGCAGGCTCCGTCGTGCAACCAGAAATCGCAGTGCATTGGGCTGGGGACGCACTCTCTACCTTCCCCACCCTCGCGGCGTGGGACGAAGCGTCACTGCTCGCCTTCAGCGATACGCCAGTCACGCGCGGAGCGATCGTTTCGGTCCCTACGCCCCTGCTTCTCTCGGCCACGCACATCGAAGCCATCGCGCGGCGCTTCCGCGTCGCGGGAATCGAGGTGGGTCATGCGGGCTGCTTGCGCGGCGTCTCGGAGTGCATGTGGAGCGGGCGTCTCGCCGCCCACGTGCCGGTGAGCCTCGCGATGGTCGGCACCACGAGCATCGAGACCGGCCGAGGCTCGGTCCGCAGCATCGCCGGCGTCGCGGCGCTTGCGGTCGCAAGCCTCGCCCAGTCGGAGACCAACGCTCGCGTAGAGCTCGATGAGCCGCCGGTACCTCCTCCTCCTGTCGAGCCGCAGCGTCCTGCGCGCGAACCGCGCGACCACCGCCCAACCGGTGGCAAGCCGCATTCCGGGCGCGGCTTTCGCATCAAGGCCTAAAGCAGGCCCTCTTCCGGCCAACCGGACACCACGACGCCGGTCGCGGCGGGAGGACAAATCCCCGGGGGGGGGAGAGCGAGCGCCGGCTCGGCACTCGAGTCGCGGTGATTTTTCGCAACAACCGGAAATCACGACCGAAACAGCGATCAGGGAGCGTTAGCTCCTCATCCCGAACAACCTTCGCTCGCGAGGTCCTGAGTGGCAGACACAGTCACCCAGCTCCGGTCTCCCACGCTTCCTCGGGATACGTCCGTCGCGCCGCCGGCGCCGGCGCCGCTGGTTCGCGAAGATCCAGCGCATGATTTCTTGCCGCGGCTCCCCGCTTTCGCACGTCGCATCTTCGGCCTTGCGCCAGTCGGCGCCGCTTCAGCGGCCGCACCGCTGCCGCCGCCGAGCTACCTCGGTGTGCCGACCCGCCCCTTGGCGACACGCGGCGAGCCACGCGCCGCCGCAACCGGCCCGCGCCTCGATGCGGCCGTCCAGGGACCACCCGCTCCGCCTACGCCACCGCCACCGATGCAACGCGGCGAGACCAACAGCGAGCGGGTTCGCGAGCTGCAGACGTTGCTAAGAGACATCGGTCTCTTGAAGACCGAGCCGGACGGCGACTTCGGCCGTACCACGGAACGCGCCCTCCTCGACTTCCAGTCGCAGTACTCCGGCGCGGACGGCGAGCAGCTCCCCGTCACCGGCGTCGCCGATCCAATGACCATGCGCGCCCTGCGTGACTACAAGGCGTATGTCGACGAGCAGCGCAAGAACCCACAGCCGCAGCCCCCAGAAGAGCTCGTCGAGATGGAGCCAAACTTCGACGGCATCGGCGCGGTGCAGGTGCTTCGCCTCAACGCGACCGGCCCCGAGGTGACGCGCGCTCAGAAGATGATTCGCGCTCTCGGCTACGACATCGAAGTCACCGGCGTGTTCGACGAACCGACGCGAGCCGCTGTAGCGGACTTCCAGTCGCTCTATACGCTCGCGATGGGCGCTCAGCTCGAGCCCGACGGTGTGCTGGGTCCAAACACCGGCGCTTCGATGGCCTTGGCGGCGCGGCGCACCCGTGAATCGCCGACGAACTGGCTCGAATATGCGCGCCGCTATCGCGCAGAACATCCGCAGCCCTCTCCAGCGCCAGAGCCCGGCTTGCCTCAGCAACCTAGCCCCGAGCCACGCCCGCCAGTCCAGCCACAGGTGCGCACCGGACCGGCACTACGCCAAGGGTCCTCGGACCGCGCGGCGGTGACCGAGCTGCAGAATACGCTGCGGGCCTTGAACTACGACATCACGCCGGATGGTGACTTCGGTCCGGCGACCGCCGCAGCTCTCACCGACTTCCAGCGTCTCTACACGATGTTCACCGGCGAGGTCCTGGTCGCCGACGGCGTTCTCGGTGACTCGACACGCATCGCCCTGATGAGCGCACGGCAGAACCGTATCCTCGATCGCTTGCCCGAGGCGCTGCGGCGCGGCCAGGTCGAAGTCGGCTACACCCGTGGCACGCCAACCCACATCGTCGTGCGCGCCCTCGGCGATGGCACCAACGGACGCCTCGAGACACGCGCCGCGATGGCGTACTACGCGATGCGCGCCGAGGCGGTGCAGTCAGGTGCGCGCTTCCAAGCCGGGTCGAGCTTTCGCACCATGCAGAACCAGCGCGACATCGCGCGCCGCTATCGCAATCAGCCCGGTCGGGCCGCAACCCCTGGCTACTCGACCCACCAGAGCGGCATCGCCATCGACACCGAAGAGGTCAACGCGGCCGGTGACACATGGCTGCGCACCAATGGTCGTCGCTTCGGCTTCGTGCTGCCTGGCTACCGCTACATCAATCGCGACGGCCACTCCGCGGTCGAGCACTGGCACTGGGAGTACCGGGTGGATCGCTTGCCCAACGCGGCGCGTCGCTTCTACGGCTTGCCCGAGCTCACACAGGATCCGCTGCCAACCGCGCCGCCAGCGGCACCCCGCCGCGCCACGCGCAGGCAGACCCGGCGGGCGCAGCGATAGGAGCCGCGGTAGCCAAGGTCCCCTTTTCACAGCTACGGCTACTACGCCCAAGGCTTCGACGAGAGTACCGCGACTCTGCCGCAGGGCTGGAAAGACCGTCTGGTAGCCGTCCGCAATAGCAACACGCGCGGCACCACAGGCTGGTGCCTGGAACCGCACTTTCGGTCAGAGCTACGACGCGTCGACGAGCTATTCGTCGGGACGTAGCGCGTGAAACAACGCAAGACTCGCCGGCGAGCAGAGCTTGGCGAGCGGCGTGTCGCCATAAAGCGTGGCGAAGAAGGGCGCTGCGAATGCAGGCCGCTCACCTGGTCGAACTTCCTTCTCGAAGGCATGTGCGGCGGCCCATGACGTCCGAGAGAAACGCCCGTACTGATCGAATTTCTCAGAACTTGCGCTGTCTTGATAGAATTTTACTCAGTCTGATTGGTTTACCACACGGCGTCTCTGATAGAATTTCCCCGCTGTTCTAATTTCGTGATAATTCTACTCGGTTACTGATCGGTCTACAATGGACAGTAAGCTCCGCCCTATAGGCCAATCCTGGCTGCGTGACCGTCTCGAGCTGTCGACCCCAGCGCCTGCAGTGCAGAGCTTCGTCGGGGCATCCGTACGCAAGACGCGCGTCGTCGGCCAGACCACGACCGAACTCTATACTGCGCGCTACACGGTCGACGACACCGTCGAAGGGCACCTACGCTTCGCGCTGCGATACGAGCCCCTCGACATGGGTGTCGTGGCTGGCGTAATGCGCGCAATCGACGGAGACGCGATAGCGGACTGGATAAATCGTGAGAGGACGAGTCAGTACGCGCGCCGCGCGTGGTTTTTATACGAGACATTTAGCGGCAAGACGCTGCGTGTGACCGAGACGCGCATGGCAATGGGCTGGACGCCGGCCCTCGACGACAGCCTTCAGGTCACCGCACCAGCCCGAAAGAGTGTCCGGCATCGCGTACTAGACAATTTAGTCGGCGACGCACGCCTCTGCGTTACAGTTCGCAAAAGCGACTCACTCGTCGCGGCCATGGCGAAGAGCAACGCTTTGCGCGAGAGGGCGCTGTCGATCATCGCCGCGCACGACAGAACGGTCCTCGCCCGCGCGAGCTCGTATCTCTACACCAAGGAAACGCGCTCGAGCTTCGCCATCGAGCACGAGACACCATCTCCGAAGCGCGCCGAGCGCTTCATGCTCGCGTTGCGTGACGCCGAACGCTTCGAGCCAGACCTCGCGTCTCTGGTGTCGCTACAGCAGACCATCGTCGAGCCGCGTTACGCCGCCACCGGCTATCGCCAGGAGCAAAGCTTCGTGGGCGAAACGCTCGGTAACTTTCGTCAGCGAGTCCATTTCATTTGCCCGAAGCCAGACGACGTGACGAGCCTGATGGACGGATTTAGCGCGCTCTTCGCTCGGCTATCGGAACCCACCGTGGACCCCGTCGTGGCCGCCGCGGTGGTGGCGTTCGCTTTCGTGTTCATTCATCCGTTCGAGGACGGCAACGGCCGCATTCACCGCTTTCTGGTGCACGCGCTTCTTGCCCGTCACCACTTCACACCGCCGGGCATCATCTTCCCTGTATCCGCCATCATGGAACGGGAGCGACGCGTCTACGACGAGGTGCTGGAGACGTTCTCGAAACCGCTCGCTGAATGGATCGATTGGGAAATCGTCGCCGACGAGCGCCTCGAGGTCCGCAACGCCACAGCTCATCTCTATCGCTACTTCGACGCCACGGTCATGGCCGAGTATCTCTACGCCTGCGTTGCCAAGACCATCGACGACGACTTGGCGCATGAGCTCGACTATCTAGAGCGTTTCGACGCCTCCATGCGAGCGGTCCGCGACATCGTCGATATGCCCGATAAGCGCTTGGCCTCCTTCGTGCGCTATCTGCTGCAGAACAACGGCAAGCTCTCCGCTGGCAAGCGACCTCAGTTCCCCGAGCTCAGCGATGCCGAAGTCGCCGCGATGGAGCTAGCAGTGCAAGCCGTCAGTACGCACACGCCAAGCGGGTCGCCAGAATGACGCTAGCTATTCACGTCGCGCGCTTATGGGCCAGCGGCAGTCCCGCGATCCACGCGCTTGCCATTATCGGCTTGGTTACACTGGTCACCACTGGTCACCGTGCGTGGACGCTGTACGCCCGCTACAACATCGACGCCACCGCGTTCATGAAACATGTTCGCCGGCTGATTGCTAATGGCGACCTGGGGCGGGTGCTGAAGCTTTGCCAGGCGGCCCCGGCAGCGCTCGTGGTACGCGCCACGTCGCGGGTCGTGAGCGCAGCAGCTGGTGGTCGGTCCGCTATCGCGATTGCCGCGCGCGAAGCCACGGACGATGCCCGCGCGAAGCTCGCATCACCGGCCACCATACTGCTGCGCCTCCTCACGCTTTGCGCGGTCGGCGTGACGTTCGTTGGCATGAGTTTCACTTACAGCAAGGCCGGACCTGCGCCCCACGAGGAGCTCGCGGCCACAGCCAGCGCCATTCTCTGGTTGGGTGTAGGGGTGACGGCGCTCGGCTGTGCCGGCCTGTTGGTGCTTGGCCGGGTCGCGCGTCGACTGCTGGCGGATGTCGAGAGAGTCGGGGGCGAGCTGCGTGACGTTCTCGTTGCGCGGCGAAGTTGATTCTGGTGACAGGGCCTCGCGGCTCCTCGATCGGATGCGCCAACCGCTCGGTTTGGCTGCGACGTAGTTGCGCGTTGTCTTGCTCCTATCGCTCGTCGGTCTTGGCTCGCAGATGGGAACCTCGCCAACGCTGCTCTATGTTCTTCCCTCTTGCGACCGCTAGGAGAGCCTCAAAACCGAGGTGAGGATCAGTGGTTCGGGACCAACCGCCCGCGCGGTCCGTTATTTCGAGCCGACCGGCGTGAAGGTGCACGTCGAGCGGTAGGTCGTGCCGACGCGCTCGACACGCGCGAAGCCGGAATGCGGCCCCGGTCCGGAGCGCGCGATGGGGATCCAGTCGATGCGCTTGGTGGTGGGGTTGTAGCGGCCGCTCAGGCCCTGTTTACCCTCTTGTTTCCATTCCACTTTGCCGGTGAGCTCGTTGTAGACGCCGCAGATGCCGATGTCGTGAAGAGTGCGCACCTCGACATCTTCGGCCTCCGCATCGATACTCTCGTGCAGCTGGCGAACGCGGTCAGCCAAGTCGCTGGCGGTGATGAGCCGCTCTTGAAGCGAGGCGACCACGGCACCGTTCGATTCTTTGAGCGCTTCGGTGACAGCCTCGTAGAGCTCGGTCGTGACCTTCTCGGCGCGGTCGACGAGCGCTTTCGCGCGTGGCTTGAGCGACGTCATGTTCTCACGCCGCGTGGTGGCCGCGACACGCTCGAGCTCGTCGCAACGCGTCGCGATGGCGGCGAGCTCGGCCGCATCACCCGCGGCATGGACCACGAAGGGCGCGACGACGAGCAAAGCGGACGACGCGGCCGCGGTGAACCAGGTCTTCATGCCAATCCTCCGTTGTCGACTAACACGGCGCACGGATCCGCATCCACGCGAGGCGACGGCAGACCGCAGACATCGAGTGCAGAAAAAAGTCTTCTGTGCCTGCGACGCTGCCTAGGTTGGCTCAAACAGCAGGACGTTTTCGCGCCCCTCGTCATCGTCCTCGAGGAGGAGCTGCCAGCCGAGCGTCGACGCGATCTCCCTGAGAAGAGCCTCGTAGGGTTGGGAGGGGACGCTACGAAGACCAACGAACGGGGCGGCGTTGACCTCTCGCGCATTCGGGTCGCTGTGGTAGTTGCCCGACGCGTCGGCACGGACCAGGGAAACCGAACACCACGGAAAACCGGGCGCGCCAACGAACGCCAAAGGCTCGGCCGCGACGCGCATCCCAGCGCGCTCACATGCCTCGACCGCACGATGCGTGGCGACGGGGCGTGAATAGACCGCATCGGAACGCAACAGGTAGTAGACGTAAACGTGACTGTACATGGAGCCTCTGGTCATCGTTGCACCAGAGAGCCCATGCCGTGAAGTGCGCAGACGCACGCGACTCAGAGGCTGCGCTGGAAGAAATCCACCACCTTCTCATAGAGGCGCGTGGTCACCTCGGGCTCGGGGACCATGTGCGTGAAGTTCAGGAGCGGCAACAGCTCGAAGGGTTTGCCGGCGCGGAACAACAGGTTTGCAAGCTTCAAGGAGTGCGCGAAGTACACGTTATCGTCGGCGGTGCCATGCACGACGAGGAGCGGGCGCTCGAGCTTGTCGGCGTACGTCAAAACGGACGTCGCGGCGTATCCCTCTGGGTTCTCGTCGGGCAAACCCATGTAGCGCTCGGTGTAGTGTGTGTCGTAGTCACGCCATTCGGTGACCGGCGCGCCTGCTACGCCCGCTTTGTAGATGTCGGGGCGCTGCATCACGGCGTGAGCAGACGCGTAGCCACCGAATGACCAGCCGTAGATACCCACGCGACTGCCGTCCAGCTCGGGGTACTTCTTGACCAGTGCCTGCAAGCCCGCGACCTGGTCCGCGAGCGCGACCGTGATGAGATCTTTCTTGATGACGCGCTCGAAGACGCGACCGCGCCCGGGCGTTCCGCGGTTGTCGATGGCGACGACGACGAAGCCGTTGTCGGCGATCCACTGGTCGAGGAAATACGAACGGGGAACCCGGTCGACGATGCGGTTGTGAGGACCCGCGTAGACGTGCACGATCACGGGATACTTGGTGCCGGCCGCGAAGTCGCGCGGACGGACAATGACCGCGTTGAGGTCGTGCTCTGCAACGCGCGTGAGCTCGAGCTTGGGCATGAGAGGCGGCTGCTCGGCGACCGACGCAATGACTCCGACTTCGCTGCCGTCGAGCTTGCGCACGACGTCGCGAGCGCTTCCGTCCTCCAAGGTCTGCGAGTGAACGAACACGGGGGCGCCCTCCGTGAACGCAGCGGACTCTTTGCCGCGCGTCGCTGCGACGGCGGTCGCGTCTCCGCCATCCAGCGGCACGCGAAACAGCCGTTTGTCGGTCGCGTCGTCACTCGCCAGCACGTAGACGTGACCCGCGGCCTCGTCGACAGACACCAACTCATGCAGGCCGAGCGCCGCTTTCGTCAGTTCCTTTAGCATCGCTCCCGAGGTCTCACGCGCTTCCAGCACCGGCGCGCCGCTCTCTTCGCTGATCCACAAGAGTTTTCGCCCCTTGTCGTAGAAGCGCGGCACGCTCTGCGCGATGTTCACCCACGCGTCATCGTTTTCGGTGAGCAGCTCGCGCGTCGCGCCACGACCCTGCTCGACCTCGTAGAGCTTGAGATCGGTCTGAGCCCGGTTCTGCACCGCGATGAGCAGCGGCGCGCCGTCGTCCCAAGTGACCGACACCAGATAGGGAAAGACACCGCTATCCCAGTTGATCCAGCGGGTCGCGCCGCCGCGAATATCGACGATGCCTGCGCGCACCGAGGCGTTGGCGCGGCCAGGTCGCGGGTAAGGCCAGCTCTGCGGCGGATGGTCGGGCTTCGACGGGTCGGCAATGTACGAACGGTCCATGCCGCGCGTGTCGGTCTCTTGGTAGACCATCGACTTACCGTCAGGCGACCACCAATATCCGCGAAAGCGGTCCATCTCTTCCTGCGCTACGAACTCAGGGAGACCATTGCTAATCGTTTCGCTCGCGGTGGTCGTGAGGCGCGTCTGCTGATTGGTGGCGATGTCGATCACATAGAGATCACCGTTACGTACACAAGCGACCTTGTCGCCGAGGGGCGACAGACTCGGGTCGTTGGCGTAGCCTCCAGCATCGATGAGCTCTTTGGCTTGGCCCGATGTGGCGTCGACGACGTAGAGCTTGCCCGAGAGCGGTATGAGGAGACGCTTGCCGTCTTTGGCGAGCTCGAACGTCGCGATGCCGCGAGCAGTAGACCGCATGCGTTCGCGACGCGCTTTCTCTTCGGCAGAGAGATTTTCGGTTCCACCCGACAACAGCTGCGCCGCAGTCGCGATCACGCGCTCCGTTTTGGCGACCACATCGTAAACGTAGAGGTCGCGCGAAAAGCTGCGTGCGGTCGAGCGCAAGAAATAAACCAGCGCGCCATCGCGGCTCACCTTGAACGACGTCGGACGCCCAAGCGTGAACTTATTGGTGGCCGCGTATTGGGCGAGGAACGTGGTGTCGATACGCTTGGGCGTCGGGCGCGGCGGCTCGGGCGTGAGCGGCTGGGTGGGGTCGCGAGTTTCGCACGCGGTGACCGCGAGAACGGCAACGACAAGCAGGACGCGAATCGGCATGTGCGCTCGTACAAGGGAGCGCCGCCGGGAGGCAACAGCGACCCTTACGCTCGACTAGGCTATCGCACGTGTCAGCCGTGCATGGATGGCAGCGTCGATGAACTCGCGCGAGCCTTCGTCGAGGTTGACGAACTCGATGCCCATCCCCGGCTCGTTCGTCTTGGGGTCGTTCACGTGCACCACCCTGCCCAGCCCCTCGATGAGGGTTCCACCGTCAGCCACGCGAAATTGCAGGTAAACCAGGACACCGATGGGTCGCGGTTCGGGGGTCGCGATGAACATCCCCCCGACCGACAGGTTGACCGCATGCTCGCGCATGAACTGGTCGACATCGCTCAGACGGAACTGGACCAACAATTTCAGGGGCACACGCGGATGGATACGACGCTCGCTGCCTGCCATTGACCAGAAGCTTAGCCGAAGGCCGCCGTGTTGCCAGTTCCGATCGCGCGTGTCAGAAGTCGCCCGAAACCCGCTGTGAGCGCCCACACTTCCGCCTTCGACTTCAAGCCGCGAGACCAACTCGACGACGTCGAGGTCCAACACGGGCTCAAGCTGCTCCTGGTCGACGGGGTTGCCTCGCAGGTGATGACCTCGCTTACGGGCGGCGCCTTTCTGGTCGCCTACGCGCTGCTCCTCGGCGCCTCGAACACCATCATCGGGCTCATCGCGAGCATCGCGCCGCTCACGCAGATTCTCCAGGTGCCGGCCATCTACCTCATCGAGGTCACCCGCCGCCGTAAGCTTCTCGCGGTCGTGTCGGCGGTCTTCAGTCGCTCGTTTTGGTTGGTCATCGCGGCGCTGCCGTGGCTCGGGGCCTCGGTCGACAGTCCCATGAGCATCCCGGTGCTCTTGTTGTGCCTGACGCTCTACTCTGCGTTTGCCACCATCCAGAGCTGCGCCTTCAATTCGTGGAAGCGCGACCTCGTCCCCGAAGCGATCATGGGTCGCTACCTGGCCAAGCGCCTCACTATTGCCACCGCGCTCGCCGCGGTCCTCACCCTCTCGTCCGGCGTCGTTATCGACCAAGGGTCGCAGCTCTTTGCATCTGCTTTAGCGGTCTATAGCGTCTTGTTCGCGGTCGGCGCGGTCTTCGGCTTCGTGGGTGCCGGCGCGCTCGCCAACGTCCCCGAGCCACGTATGGCACCAGCGAGCGGCGCGAGCATCTTCCGCCTGCTCTCCGAGCCCTTACGCGACGGTAACTTTCGTAAGCTTTTGATGTTCCTGGGCTCGTGGAACTTCGCGGTGAACCTCGCGATGCCGTTCTTCACGGTCTACATGATCAAGACGCTCGAGCTCCCGATGGCCTGGGTCATTGGCTTCTCGGTATCGAGCCAGGTCGCGAACGTCGTGTTCTATCGTATATGGGGGCGTCTCGCCGACCGCTTCAGCAACAAGTCGGTGATGAGCGTATCAGGCTCGCTCTTCGTCTTGACCATCGCGCTCTGGACATTCACCACGTTGCCCGGGAAATACGTGCTCACCATCCCGCTGCTCGTGCTCATCCACGTGCTCACGGGCGTTTCCACGGCGGGGGTCAATCTCTCGGCCGCGGGCCTCGCTCTCAAATCGGCGCCCAAGGGAAAGGCCACCGCGTTCCTGGCGGTGAACGCCATCATCAGCGGCACCGCCGCGACCATCGCACCCATCCTCGCGGGTATCGCCTCTGACCACTTCGCCGACGAGCACATCTCGCTCGACCTGCACTGGCTGTCGGGCGCCGTCGTGCGCGCGCACATCACCGCCATTGACCTGCAGGGTCTCGACTTCATCTTTGTCATCGCCTTCGTCTTCGGGCTCTACGCGCTGCACCGCTTGCTCGCGGTCGCGGAGGTCGGCGAGGTGGAAGAGGACGTGGTCATCGGCGAGCTTTACGGTGAGGTCGCTCAGCTCGTACGCAAGGTCTCGAACGTCCCGGGCGGCGCGGTGAAAGGCATGACCGGCGTCATGACGAACCTACGAAGCGGCGCGCGGCAACGTCCTGGTGCGCTCGAGCCCGAGATCACCAAGGAGCTCTCGAACGCCACCCACACCGTGAAGCGGTAGCGCCGCGGGGGGCCCCGACCAGCGCTGCACGTCGATGGCTGGCACGTAACAGCGCTTGAAGCCGAGCTGCGCCGCCTCGTGGACCCGCGCCCCCAACTGCGAGACACCGCGAACCTCGCCCGCAAGACCAACCTCGCCGATCATCACGACGTCGGGCGGCACCGGCTCACGGGCCGCCGCCGAAGCCAAGGCAACCACAACCCCAAGGTCGGCCGCGGGTTCGCTCAAGCGGACACCACCAGCGACGTTCACATAGACGTCGGCACCGCTGAGACTGATGCCAGTGTGCTGTTCGAGCACGGCGCACAACATCGCGACGCGCTGCTGGTCGAAACCAATCGTGGTACGCCTTGGCGTACCGTAGATGGCAGGTGTCGCGAGCGCCTGGACTTCGAGCAAGATGGGCCGAGACCCCTCGAGCGAAGTGACCACCGTCGCACCGGGGCCTTGGACGCGCTGCGAAAGAAAGAGCTGCGATGGGTTGCCCACCGGAGCTAGCCCCTCGGGAAGCATCTCGAAGACGCCAATCTCTTGTGACGAGCCGAAACGATTCTTGTGGGCGCGCAAGATACGATAGGGCCCGGTGCGCTCGCCTTCGAAGTAGAGCACCGTGTCGACCATGTGCTCCATCACCTTGGGGCCGGCGATGGCGCCGTCTTTGGTGACGTGACCGACGACGAACGTGGTGACCCCATCGCCCTTGGCGATCTCCATCAAGCGCTGCGTGACACCGCGGATCTGTGACACGGAGCCCGTCGCGCTCTCGATAGCGGACAGACCGACCGTCTGGATGGAGTCGACCACCAGAACATCGGGAGATAGCTCTTGGCGCGCCTCTTCGAGCGCTTCGAGGCGCGTCTCGGCGAGCAGGTGCAGGTTGTCGCTTGCGATGCCCAAGCGATCGGCCCGGAGCTTCACCTGACGCAACGACTCTTCGGCGCTCACATACAGCGTGGTGAGCCCTTGGCGCGCCATGGCACCCATGGCCTGCAAGAGGAGTGTCGACTTGCCAATACCCGGGTCGCCACCCACGAGAATGAGCGCACCGTGAACCAAGCCGCCCCCGAGCACGCGGTCGAGCTCGACAATGCCGGTCGAGCGACGGGGCTCGTCGTCCATGGCAACGTCGGCGAGGCGCGTGCTCTTTACCTTGGGCCCCGCGACCTCGCGCTTGGCCGACTTGGCGGTGACCTCTTCGACGAAGGTGTTCCAGGCGCCGCAGGCGTTACAGCGCCCGAGCCACTTCTGCTCGTTTTGCCCGCACGCCTGGCAGACGTAGATGCTCCTGAGCTTAGCAGCGCCTTTCATTCTGAACGGATATACAGGGTGGGTCCGACGAATTGGGTCGCCTTGCTCCAACGGCTCAGGTCACTGGAGCTGCTCGCGCCAAATCTCGGCGTTGCTCTCGCATTTGATGGCCGCACTGTGGCCGCCACCGCCGCCCGGGCACTCGAAGGCATCCGCGCGGGTCGCCGTGGTCGGGAGCCCGAGCTGCTCCCAGGCGAGCTCGTAGCTTGGGCAAATCGGGTCATTCACGGCGTTCAGGCCGTAGAAGCGCGTCGCTGTGTTGGTGGCCCAGCCGGCCGGGCTCTGAAGCCACGTCGCCGGAACACCACTGATGCTGTCACAAGGTGACGCGAGCATGACGACGCGTTCGGTCGCGTGAAGCTTTCCGAGCATCGCAGCGTGCCCACCGCCCTGGGAGTGACCGGACACCATCATCTTGTCCCACCGAAGCGCCGCACTCGGGTTTGCGATGGCGGACAAGTCGATGAAGGAATCCCAACCACCAGAGGGATCCAGCTCGATGAGCTTGGCGAGCGCCGACGCGGTACGGGCGTAGATGCCCTCGTCGACGGTGATGTCGTCGACCTGGGAGGCGCCGCCGGTCACGTACTCACCGGTGATGACGCTGAGGCGCGTCGGCTCGAAGCAAGCGTCGTCGTTCGAGCAAATGATGCCGATGACGTCGCTTGCGCGGTACGCGATAGCGAGGACGTTCAAGCCTTCCGCGCGGCCTACGCTGTAGAAGCTCGTCTCTTCGTCCGCGATAGCGTTCTGAGGAACGCTGCCGCTAGCATTCAGAAAAAGCAGCAGCTTGCCGCGTCGGGCTCCGGTCGGGCGTAAGGCGTACTGGTTGGCGTCCGCGTTGACCCCGGTCGCGGGCAGCCCTGTCTCGCCCGGGGTCAAGACGAAGCAGTAGTCGCCAAGGATACTCCCAGTGCCGGCGGTTGGGCAGCGGCGTAGGCTCGCGCTCGGCTCGACGGGAGTCGTGTCGTGGTCCGCATCGCCGTCCAGGTCACTCGCCGTGAGCTCGTCGGCGCCATCGCCGCCATCTTCATCACCCCGGTCCGCGTCGCCGTCTCCCGGGGGGTCGCCGCCAAGGTCGCGGGTGGGGCCGGCTGCACACGCGGCGCCGATGCAAAACAACAGGGTGAGGCCCGTGTAGCGACGGGCGAAGGCGGCGATCACGTTTGCGAGTATAGTCTCGCGCGCGAGGGTGGCCAGCTGCCGGTAGGTCTGCCCCAGCGTCAGGCAACCGCCGACGCATCGCTGCCGAGACCTGCCGCGATGCAGATCACTGTTGGCGCCCCGATTCTCGTGACGCCCCTCCATACCGCCGAGCCGCACGCCGCGCGCGTCGCGGCCCCCGCGCAGACGAACGGCGTCTTGCCACCCTTGGAAGTCGCTGCGGCTCCCGTCACCCTGGGGGCACGCCTTGCAACGGCTGCCTCGCCATTGGGCGCTGGGGCCAACATGGCGCTCACGTCGGTGGACAAGAAAGCGTTTCACCCCCAGCACGATACGATCGTGGTCGTCGGCGCGGGCGTTGCCGCGATGGGGTTCGTGCGCGGGCTCCTCGCGAACAACGTGCCGCCGAACAACATCACTGTGGTCGAGAGCGCATCGGCGGCCGGTGGCAAGGTCACGAGCGTGCACCACGAGGGTCGCTCGTACGAGATGGGCGCCCAGGTCATCATCCCCAAGCTCTATGCCGAGATCGAGGCGCTCAAGGCTGAGTTTGGCCTGAACGTGCGGGCGCTCCCGCGCGGCACGGCCATCGACGCGAGCACCGGATCGCTCGCTCCCGTACTGAACGCGCAAGAGCAAGCCCAGCTCACGGAGCAGCTCGGTCGCTACTTGAAGATGTACAGTGAGCTCTGGCACCAGCCGAGCGCGCGAGGTGCGTACCGGTTGCTCGACCCGCTCGGCCTCTTGAACCTGCACCCGAGCTTGAGGGTCACCTGGCCGGAGCTGGTTCGCACGCACGGCTTCGAGATGATCGATCGCGTTCTGGCGAGCTTGTTGACCGGCGCGAACTACCGCGACAACGCAAGCCCGGCGCCAGCATCACGTATCGTTCGCGTCTTGCGCCCAGAGATCTTCCAGAGCCTCTTCGTTGAAGGAAACGGCGCGCAGATCTTCGCAGAGTCAGGCTATCAGGAGCTTTGGCGGCGCGTCGCCGCTGATCTCGCGGCCAAAGGCGTGAAGTTCGCGTACGACACCGCGGTCGAGCGTGTCGAGCGGTCGAGCAGCGGGCCGGTACGGACCACGGTGTTGGGAAAGACGGGGCGAGCCGAGCTCGCCTCTGACCACGTGATTTACACGGGTAACCTAGGAAGCTGGACGAACGTCTTGGCGGACTGTACCCCGGAAGAGAAAGCCCTCTTTGACAAGGTCGTCAACAGCGACTTCCGCAGCTACCTCGTGCAGCTCGACAATCTGGCGTCCAGCAAGCTCAGTCACCTCTCTGGGGTCGCCAACTCGAGCGGCGTGCGCCCGCACATCTTCGGGAAGCTCGAGAGTGACGGTAGCCGGACCATGGTGGTCGGCGAGCCAGTCTTGCTGCTCAAGCCGCACGCCGACGCGAACGTCGCCATCGTCTACCTGAACGGCGACGCGAGCCTCACCCAAGACGAAGCAAACAAGCGTATCGTCAGCGCCCTCGCGAAGCTCGGAGTCGCCGCCCGCGTCATCACCTCGCGTCAGTGGGCCTATTTTCCGCGTCCTTTGGGTGACGCACAAACGATCGACCAGGGCATCATGGCGAGCCAAGGCCGCGGCGGGGCGTGGCTTGCCGGCAGCTACTTTGCGTACGAGGCCACCCACGAGGCGTTCAGAAACGGGCGTGAGTTCGCGCAGCTCTTGGTCGACGGCAAGCTCTAGCTCGCCGCTCGAGCAAACGGGTCGCGAGAGGACTGCCTGCGTGTCGGACCTGACGAGGAGACAGGTTCGTGCGCCACCGTTTCTTGCGCGGCGGTGTTATAAGCCCGCCGCAACATCGAGGACCTGTCCGCCATGGCGACCACCATTGATTCCATCCTATCCCGCTTCGACAACGGAAGCGGCTTCACCAACTCCAAAGGCGACGGTGTCATCGCTGACCGCGAAGTGATCGCGGCGGGCGGCTATACAGCGCTCGCGAACGCGTTGAACGAGCTGCAAGACCCCTCCGATGTGCGGCGGTTGCTCGCGAAGCTCGACCCCAGCTCGCTCGACATGCGCCAGAATCTCGCCGAAGCGATGGCCCCGGCGATGGCCAAGCGTGGGATGTTGCGTGACGGGCGCGTCACTGCGGATGCCATCTATGGGCGACGTGCCGAGTACACCGAACTGCGCGCCAAGCTCACCCCGCAAGCGGCCGAGGTCATTAGCGAGACCCCGACGACGACCACTTACATGCAGGCCCCCGCCGATGTCGCTACGGCGCAGCTGTTCAACACGTCGATGAAAAGGGTGGCCGAGAACCCAACCTACTGGCTGACAGCCGCCCACGCCGTGCAGACGCACCCCGAGTCGCGAGCCCAGCTCTTCAAGACCTCGATCGCCGCAGCAACCGCGCCGGGCGCAAGCGACGTCACGATCGCCTACGCGCGTTATGCGGCCGCTATGACGGCCAGGACCGACGCGGAACGCGCGCAAGTCCTCGCCATCCCAGCTGTCGGCACCAACGCGGCCGCGCAGCGTCGCTGGCTCGAGGCAACTGCTATCGCGAGCAACTCGGTGCCGCAGTACAAAGCCACGCACGCCGATGCGATGCGCCGGGCCGCCCAGGCTGGTGGCGATATCGAGCGCCTTCAGTACCTCGCGGTCGCGAGCCGCACAGCGCTGTCCCCCGACGAGGCCCGGGCGGTCGCGCAAGAGGCCCGCGCAACCTACGATCGGCTCAGTGACTCGAGGTCGCAACGTTACAAGTACGCGGCCCTGGCGATTGCACTGTGCCATCTCCCAGAAAGCGAGCGCGCCCCGCTTCTGCGCGCCGCCGAGGCCGACTTCGCGAGGAACCCGGCCGAATCGGATAGCACCCTGCGCCAGCTGCTCGTGCAATACGGCAGTGACGCGGTCGCCGCAGACATCGTCGCGGGCGCAAACCTCGCCTACACGAAGCCCGCTGGACCGCGCAAAGACCAGATGCTCACCCTGACCGCCTCGCTCGGAGAGTTCTTGCACTTCTATTGAGCCGCAGCGGTTCCTAGCCCTTTTCGGCGCGGCGCCTCGCGCACCTCAATCGCCCCCTCTGCAATTGAGTTGCGCGTTTTCCGCTACCGCTGACCGATGAGCACCCGTCCTGTATTGACAGTTGGGAATAATTCTACCATTTTTTCTATATGGCACTGAGCATCAAGGACCCGGAAGCTGATCGCCTAGCCCGCGAGCTAGCCAAGCAGACCGGCGAGTCCATCACGGAGACCATCGTCGTGGCTCTTCGTGAACGCCTCGCTCGCCAGCGGCGCCAAAGCGGAGTGAATGATCGCCGGCGGAAGTTGCAGGCCCTGCGCAGCGCGACGCGTGAGTTGCGCGTGCTCGACGCGCGGAGTGCGGACTCGATTCTGGGTTACGATGACAAGGGTCTGCCCATCTGATGGTTGTCGATACCTCCGCATTGATCGCCCTCCTCGACAATGAACCAGACGCAGACCGTTACGAGACGGCGGTCGCTGAAGCGGACAGTCTCGTGATCAGCGCGGCAACGGCTCTCGAATGCAAGATCGTGCTCGAGCATCGCTACGGACCCGTCGGAGCGGTCAAACTCGACCAGTTGTTGTCCGAGCAACTGGTCGAGGTCATCGCCTTCGACCGCGAGCAATACGCTATAGCCAGCGCCGCCTATCGGAGGTTCGGTCGCGGGCGCCACCCCGCCAAGCTCAACTTTAGTGACTGCTTCTCCTACGCGCTCGCCAAGCTTCGGGGCGAACCACTCCTGTTCAAGGGTGACGACTTCGCCGCCACCGATGTTATCAGCGCCCTTTGAACGTCTTCAGCGCGGCGCGCGGCAACCAAGTATCGGCACGGCCCGTATCCGGCATGCAACGAACGCCGTGCCCTAGTACACTCGCACCAAATGGTGCGGCGTCATCACCCCTGGGCGGCTCTCTGCACGACGCTGGCAGCCCTGGTCGGCCACACCACAGCGTGTAACGTCTCTCTCGAGCTCCCGGCGAGCGCGACGGTGAGTTGCGGTGCCGATGGAAGCTGCCCGGTGGGACGGGTTTGCCTCTCACCCGCCGGCGTTTGTGTGTTGCCAGACAGCCCGTGCGTGGAACGCGTTGATGGTGGGTTTCGTCCGGCGGCCAACGGCAATCAGTGCAGCGTCGACGGGACTGCCGGCGTCTGCCGCGAGGGTGGTTGCGTTGCTGCGTTTTGCGGAGACGGCTTCGCCCAAACAGAGCTGGGCGAGCAGTGCGACGATGGCAACGCCAACGAAAACGACGCATGCGGAGCTTGCCGACGAAACGCATGGGCAGCGGAGATCGCGTTCGGAGTAGGCCAAGGTGGGCGACTGCCTGACCGCGCAAGCGTCCCTTTTCAACGCGTGATGACGCAGTCTGACCGTGGGCTCATCTTGGGAACGGCTGAGCTTCGACGGCTCGCAAGCGCGGGGGGCCCAAGCGCCGATGCTTTACAAGGACTAGGCGCGCTCATCAGCGTGAGCGGCGCCGCTGGTCTCTCATCGTACCTGACGGGCTCGACAACCGGGCTGTTACAGCTCGAGGAGACCACCCGCGCAGCGCTCGTTCAACTTGGCCTTGTCAGCGGTCTCGCAACAGGCCCTGACGGTGAGCTCGCGATAGCGACCAATGGCGTTTATGTGTTCAACGGAGTCTTTTCGAACGTCCCTTTCATTCTGCAGCTGGGACGCGATGACGAGATCACGATCGTCACGGGGAACGGCTCGATCTGCTCCTCCGGCTCATGCGGCGACGAGGCTCTGGCCCGTTTCGGTGGTCTGACGACGCCGGGCGACTTGACGTTCGACCGCGCTGGAGAACTGCTCTTCGTTGACGACAAGCGTGTCCGGCGCATCGATGGGAGCGGCTACATGCGCGCCGTCGCAGGGGGAAGCTCTTGCTCCGTGCCTGGCGACAGTTGCGGCGACGACGGATCAGCGGTGGTTGCGGGCTTCATTGGGCCACTATGGATCGCAGTCAGCGCCGCCGGGCGCATCGTAGTGTCCGATGCCGGCGCCCACCGACTCCGCGTCATCGACACCGACGGCACGATCCGCAGGTACATCGGGACCGGCGTTGCCTGCGACATCTCTGCGTTTCCCAACTGTCCCGACACGGCGCCGCTTCGCTATCCAACGGCGGTCGTCATGAGCAGCAACACCCTCTTCGTCGTCGACCGTCGCGACGAGCCCGTGTCTGCCACCGATGTCCAGTCTGGCTTGGTCTCCCAGGGCGGCGACGTCGTCCGTATGTTCACGCTCGACGCGTCGGAGACCCCCGTCGCACAGCGCGTCGTGCTCGGCACTGGTGTTCCGTGTATCGCGCAGCCGTGTGGAGACGGGAGCGCTGCCACCGCTGCAGCCACTGGCGCCATTTGGGATATAGCCCTTCGTGGCGACGGAAGTCTCGTGGTTATTGACGAGGCCGCGAGCGTCGACGAGCTGGGCTTCGCGACACCCTCACGGATTCGGCGCGTCGATCTCGAAAGCGACCGGGTAAGCAATTTGTTCGGACAAACGAGTGCGAGCAGCGCAATCACGCTTGGCGAGCGCCCAGCCGCGGGAGCCAAGACGACCGACGAACGCACGATAACCGCTTTGGCGGACAATGAACTGTTGTTCGCGACGTCGCAGCAGATCTTTCGCGTGGATGTAAGCGCTCAAACCGTTCGCGTCTTCGCCGGCCTGCCAAATACGATCGGTTGCGACGTAGTCTCGCGGCTGTCCAATGGCGATGCAGCGACCTTCCCGTTCTGCGATATCAGCGCCCTCGCAAGTCAAGCCGGGCGCATCTTCGTGGTCGATAACCAACGCGTGTTCGCCATCGACGGCGGCGTGGTGCAGCACGTCTTCGGAAGCGGAGTATCGTGTCCAGACCCTTATTGCGCCGACGTAAGCGACGCCCGTTCCGCAAGTCTCAAACAGATCGCCGGCATCACCGCAGATGACGAATTTTTGTACGTAACCGACGATGTGGGAAACGCAGTTTGGCGCGCAAGCTTCGCCAGCGGCGGGGCGAGCCGGATCGCTGGCGACGGCACCCGGGGATCCGCGGGCGACGGCGGCGACGCGATAATGAGCACCTGGCGCTGTCCGCAAGGCATCGCTGTCGCAGCTCCAGGGGTCATTGACGTCGCTGATGTGGACAACTGCCGCGTAAGGCGTCTTCAGAACGGTGTCGTATCAACTCTCATCGCGCCCGGAGCATGTCCGGATAGTGGGACGGTCGACACAGAAAGATGCGCGAGCTGGTCGACGCAGCTACCCGCTTGGGCTCCCCAAGAATTGGCGCGCGCGGGCGATTCCCTCTACGTAGCCACCGGTCCCATGCGCCAAGTCTGGCGCTTCGATGGCGCTGGCCTCGCGCTTGTCGCCGGAGCGGCCTACGACAATCAAACGCCTCCTTTGAACACCCTCAACGAAGGTGCGGCGGCAGATGCCATCGCGTTCTCGGGTGACAGAGTCTTGCCTTTCGCCCCACTCAGACGAGACCTGTCGATTGCCGCGAACCTCGGAAGCGGACTTTTCGTCTCCCATGCCGTGAAGGCAGATCGGGTCATTCGCAACGTCCGCGATGGTCGTCTGGTAACCATCGCTGGTGACTTGGACCAGGTCACTCTCGGCGACTTCACGACCGCAGAGCTGGTTGCGCCATTGCGGAGTGTGCTCAGCGACGATGGCATTCTTGTCGTCGATAGCGGTTTCATCCGCCGCGTCGATCTGGCGAATCGCCGGGTCGAAACGCTCTTTGGCGCGACTAACGGTGACCCTCCGGAGCCGCTTCGCCTGGCGCGGTATACAGCCGTGGAAGACGGGGTCGTCGCGGTCACGACCGCAGGCGCCGACACGCTGTACGCTGTGACGCGTGGCGAGGCGCTGTTTGCCATCGAGCGCGATGCCGAGCGTCGGTGGCGAGTCGCGCGGACCACGACGCTCGTGCCGCAATCAGGCGAGATCGGCGCAATTGAAGACTTGGTCTACGTCGAGGACGACGTCATCGGACCGGTGCTCTACGCGAGCGACGCAGACCGCAACGTGATTTATTCCGTGGACCCTGCGATGCGAGACGCGGTCACGCAGACTGCGGTCGTCGCCGGCCAACTCGACACGGTTGGGGGCGCTGGTGATGGTGGTGATGCGGTCGCTGCGCTCCTCGACAAGCCACGTGGACTTGCGGTCTCGCGGGGGAAGAATGTCTACGTTGCTGACGCTGGTAACCGCCGTGTGCGCCGACTGCGGCGTGATGCCGCGGGTGTCCTTGTCATTGAGCCGGTGGCGAACGTCGATGCACCCCGCGGAATCGCCTTCGATGCTTTCGGAAATCTCGTCGTCGCCACTGGAGCGTCGGTGGAGCTCATTTTCGCGTCGGCGGCGGCCGCTGGCAGTGAGCCCGATGTGACCTCGGGCCAGGCAACTATTTTCAGCGCGTCAAGCACACCCGAGACCCGCGACGGTCTTGTTCGATGCCTGAGCTCTATCGTGAGCGACCAGCTCGGCTCCTTCTGGGCTTTCGACGCGTGCACAGGGGTTGCCTTGGAGCTGCGCCGCGACGCGCCGTTGCTCGCCAGCGAGCGTTGACCTGCGCAACAAACGCGCAGCTGGCCAAACCAAGGCCCGGCTCGACGTCGAATCACTCGAGTGAGTTGGTACGGGGCCGATGCACAAGCACCCGGCCCAGGCTAAACGCGCACAACCCGAGGCGCCGATGGATCCCGTGCGTCTGCAGCCTGCTCGGCCTCGCGAACCTCGATGCGGCGCTCGACAAGACGCGCGACATAGGCGCGGTGGCGATCGAGGTTGTGCGCTTCACGGCCGATGGCGCGGTCGAAGGCATCTTGCCGTTGTGCTTCGAGCTGTAGGGCACGGCGCTGCGTCGGACTCAAGGCGTCGGAGGCGACAATGACGCCAGTGCTCTGCAGGCCTTCGATGAGCGGCGCGGCCGAGGGGGCGACCGTGCCGGCGACAGCGATGCGGCGAAGCTCGGGCGTCGCGGCGTAGATGTGGTCGACCCGACGTCGACCGCTGAAGACGATGGCGTCTTCGCTCTGACCCGGCAACATCCGGAAGCGCAGCGCCGCCCGACGCTCGCCCGGCATCGGCGTGCTCATGAAGCGCTGACCGGCTTGCTCGACCGCGTCGGCCACTTCGCTCTGGGTGCCCGCTTTGCCGAGACGACGGAGGTCTTCGGCGACGTTCGAGGCCAGGACGGTCTCGACGAACTGCGTTGCCTCGGCCACGTTGACGGGCTGATTGCCAAAGCGGAGTGTGCCGTCGGCGTTGGCGAGCTGGATGGCGTGCGCGGCGACCGCCATCCATGCGGCGCGCGTGAGCTTCGCGTAGACGCGACGTCCATCGGGCAAGGCGTGGCCGCCTGCTTCGAGCGAGTAGCGGGCGGCACCGAGAATGTAGTTGAACTGCTCGGTCGTGTAGTTCGTGCCGAAGCGGCGGTTGAAGAGCTCGCGAACGCGGTTGACCTCGGTGTAGGCCTCGGTGTCGCGCCGGGTCGCGGCGGTCAGCGCGGCGATGGCGCCTGGGCGGTCGGGCGGTGTGATGATGACGCCGTCTGCATTGCCAGATGCGAGCGCGAGCTCCGAGGTCGAACCCGCGATGGCGGCGCCTACCTCACTGCTGAACTGCGGACGATTTTGAACCGCGACAATGGGGGTTCCGTCTGCTGCGGCAGCCGGCTCGACGGCGGCGGGCGCGGCTCCTGCCGGTGTCGCGCGTTCATGCGCCGGACGCGCAGTCGCGGCTCGCGAGCGCGGGCTGGCTGCAAGCGAGGGGATGTCGAGCGCATTGGCGATGCCTGGCCCCGAGGGGACCGTGCAGACCTCGGCGTTGCTCGCGATCACTTCGCAGTCGAGCTGCAATGGGGCCCGCCCGCGCGGGACGACGCTGCCTGCATCGCCCGGACGGCTGAACGTCTGGTTGACGCTCACGCGCAACGTGGTCAGTGCGTCGCTCATGCCCATGGCCGAACACCCACTCGTCGGGGCGCAAAGCACCCGTTGTCCGAGTTATCGGCACGCCAGGCTGGCAGGTTGTGTAAAAACCTGCCCCAACCAAAATTCCTCAATGATTTTCGACTATTGCTCGCCGAGCTGACGCAACAGATCGCGGGCGATGACCATGCGCTGGATCTGTGAGGTGCCCTCGTAGATCTGCAGGAGCTTCGCGTCCCGCATCAGCTTCTCGACGACGAACTCGCTCGTGTAGCCATAGCCGCCAAAGATTTGCACGGCGTCGGTGGTCGCCTGCATGGCGGCGTCGGCGCCATAGGCCTTGGCACACGCGCTGTGCGTGCCGCGCAAGTCACCACGGTCGACGGCCGCTGCAGCGGACAACGCCAGCAAGCGGGTCGCCTGATAAGCAATCTCCATGTCAGCGATCATGGTCGCGACCGCCTGGTGATTGATGATGGCGGTACCGAAGGTCTTGCGCTGTGTCGCGTAGCGTAGCGACTCGTCGCGAGCACGGCGGATGATGCCGGTCGCGCCAGCGGCAATCCAGGGCCGGGACCGATCGAACGTGCTCATGGCGAGCTTGAAGCCATGCTCTGGGCCGACGACCATGTTTTCGGCCGGCACCTCGACGTCTTCGAACACCAGATCGCACGTGTGCGAAGCGCGCTGTCCCAGCTTGTGCACGAGCGCATCCCAGCGGGCGCCCGGCCACTTGGCCTCGACGACGAACGCCGCGATGCCCTTGTGACCCTTGGTACCGTCCTCGCGTGCGAAAACGAGCCACCAGTCCGCGACATCACCGTTGCTGATCCAACGTTTCTGTCCGTTGAGGATGTACTTGTCGCCCTTCTTGACGAACTTCGTACTCATGGCAGCGACGTCCGAGCCGGCGTCAGGCTCGCTGCATCCGTACGCCGCATAACGTGGCTCTTCGCAGAGTGGCGCCATGTACTTCTTCATGAGCGCTTCGTGTTTGGCGATGATGAGCGGCATGGCCGCGAGGTTGTTCGCCATGACGGAGGTGCTGATGCCCAAGCAGCCGTAGTGAATCTCTTCGCCGATGGCGACGTGGTCGACGCACGAGAGCCCAGGCCCACCGACCGACTCGGGGAACTCGAGATTCACCATCCCCGCTTCCCAGAGCTTCTTGTAGACGTCGTGGGGAAACTCACCGCTCTTGTCGAGCTGCATGTCGCGCTTCGGGGTGATGATGACGTCGCGCACGAGCTTGCGAGCGCTTTGAATCATCATCTCTTGGTCTTCGGTCAGTCGGGTTTCGAACATGGCACCGACTCTATGAGAGGCCTTGAGGTCAGGCCAAGAGGCTGACGCGTCTTCGGGGCCGTCGCCCCTCTCTGGGGGGTGTGCTGGCTTCCGGTTCCCCTCGGCAGCTTCAGTCACAAGGTGGCGTGTGCCGTGGAGTCATGGCTGCGCGGGACAACCTCTCTCCAACTCGGACGACAACCCAACCCCATGGCTGCCGTCGAAAATTCGAAACGCATCGCGATGCTCATGCCGCCGCCGCCGCCTCCGGAGGCGACAGGTGTCGTGCCGATCTTCGAGCGCCGCCGCACCCTCATCGACGACCCCCGTGGCACCGCAAGCGAGGCGGCCGAACGGGTGCTCACGAGCTCGTTGCTCCAGGGTGCCTTGATCACCTGCTGCGGTATCGCCGTGTGGGCGGCTCATGGGCTTGCTTCGTCGTCGCAGCGCTACGCGCCGTGGGTCGTCGTGAGCGCCGCCGTGCTCGCGGTGCTGCTCGCACTGCTTGCGTGGAGGGCGGCCCGACATGCCGCGACCGCGACGCGCCGCCTCATCGCAACGGGTAGCGAGCCACGCATTGCCGAGGTGACCGCCTGCCGTGAGGCAAAGCGCGACATGACCGTGGTTCGTATCGCCGCGACCCTGGCGCCCGTCTACGCGGTGTTCGCTATCGCCAAGATCCAGCTCGCCTCGCTTCCGTTGTTGTCCGCTGCGGCGATCTTTGGCCTGGTCGCGGTGGTCTTCGCCCGGCGCACCGCCGATCGCCTGGGCAAGGCGCGCTACGCGTCGCGCGTCATCGGATTTCGCGAAGACCGAGCCAGCTGAGGGCTGCACGTGAGGGTACCCGCCACCTGTCGCCCGTCTGACCCGACCGCGCTCGACGTCGCAGCGACGACGCGTCCTGCGCTCGCCACGCGTGCGGCGCGCTACGACGTCATCGAGGTCGCCTCGACGTCGATGGCAGCGAGTGCGCTTGGGACCGGGGCGGTTTACACCACGCTCTGCGCGGCTCCACAGATCGCGCATTGGCTAACCGCGTCGAGCCCGTCGGCCGTCGGTGCCACGACCGCTCTATGCGGCGCCGCCTTGCTGATCGCGGGCAGCGTGCATTGCGCAATCCAGAGCCGCCGCGCGCAGACCGCCATCGTCGACGCGGGTCGGCACCTCGGCGAGACCGCCGTGCGCAGCGGCCGTATCGACCGTGCTCTCGAAGCCGTCCGCGCCATCGGTGTCGCGGTACCCCTATCAGCGGCAGTCACCTGGGCCGAGCCAGCCATTGGAGCCGCGCTGCTCGCTGTCAGTGCGCTCTTCGGCTTGCCGTCGGCGAGCACCGCAGTACGCGAGCTTACGGCCCGCTACGCCGCGCAAGCGAACACCGTCAGCTAGACCGGTCGACCCTCGACCTGACAATCGGGCAGTGGTCGGCCAACGCGCGCGGACCCACTGGTTAGATTTGGTGTCTGGCTCGCTGTCAGTCCCGTACAAGCAAGAACGCGTTGAAGAGCTGCTGGTCTGCTTCTACTGTCCCAGGTGTGGGCGCTGGGAGCATGCAATGCAAGTCACTGGACCTAACGGGCAAGTTTACACCGTTAATGCGGACAACGCGGTCACCGACGCCAACAACGTCGTGGTGGGGCGCGTCGACGGTGGGTCTTTCGTCGACAACGCGGGAGGGCAAGTCGCCCTCGCCGATCTCGCCGCGCAAGGCTTTGCGTTTCCCGACACCTACGAATTCGCACCCGCGCAGACCCAGTTTGACAGTCCGGCCCCGCTAGTCGCGGCCACGGCTGATCACGAACCAGCGTTCGAGGTGTACGCTCTCGCAAGCGGGGGCACCGAAGACACGCGGTTCGTCGACCCCATGCAGTCGGGTGCGCAAAGCGCTTTGCAAGTCGCCGACCAGCTCACCGACAGCGCATTCGTTGCCGCGAATCCAGCTCTCGCCGCGACCGCGGCCTCCGCGTTGCGCCAGCTCGCCGAGGCGTACGAGGACTCGCCCGAGGCGGTGCAAACATCGATCGACTACTGGACGACCATCGCGCGCCAAGCGCTCGCGCAAGGCTCCTGGGTATTGCCGGAGAACCCGCCCGAGGCAGAGCCAGTCCGTGTCACCAGTCCCGACGGCCAAACTTATACGGTGGGAGCGGACAACACGGTCACCGATGCCAACAACGTGGTCGTCGGCCGCGTCGACCGTGCCTCGGGGGCGTTCGTCGACAACTCGGGCAATCAGGTCGCTCTAGCGGACCTCGCAAACCAGGGCTTCCAGTTCCCGCAAGGATACACGCACGCACCAAGCGCCGGCGACAACAGGCCGGTTCCGGCCGAAGCAAACCGCATCGTCGCACAATTCTTCTCCGACGCTTCGGTGCCTTTCCGCGAACACCCGGATGCGTTGAGCGAGCTGCCGCCGGCAATCCGCGCTCTGATCGAAGCGGGCGGGACACTCGCGGGTCGTGTCTTTCTCGTCACCGACGGCGCGAACCCGGCGATTTTCGATAGCCCGTACGGTGCTTTCCCGCTTCCTGCTGGCGCGGTCCCGGGCCTCGGCGACAACGCCAGAGTGTTTCTCGCGAAAACCGCGGATCACGAGTCGGAAGGCGGGGTCCTACCGGGTAGTGCGGCCGGCTTCGCGGTGCTCGACGAGCGTTACGCCGGCTGGACACAGGTCCCGGTGTACGCGCTGACCGAAATCAACGACGTGATCGATCAGGCGGCGCGCGCCCAGGGCGTTCCCGATGCGCACTTAGGTCACGTGCGCGACGCGCTCTTCAAATACGATCCGAGCTTTGGCGTCCTCGTCCCCGCGGACGTCGCATCGGCGGCGACGGCGCTCTTCAGTGAACGCCACGAACAAGGCTCGTTCCTCGAGCGTCTACTGCCTGTCGTCGTGAGCATCGGCATCACTGTCGCCTCTGCAGGTGCAGGCGCAGGCGCGGCCGCAGCGTTGGGAATCACCGGGGTGGGCGCTACGGCGGTGACTACGGGCGTTGCCGCGGCCGTGAGCACGACCATGACGGGAGGCGACTTCAGCGACTTCGCAACCAGCTGGGCATCGATGTTCGTCGGTGGCCAGGTCGGAAACGCCGTAGGTAGCGCGACCGCGGGCCTGGGAGCGACGGTATCCTCCGGGCTGAGCGCCGTAGCGACAAGTGCGGTCGCACAGCTCATCAGCACAGGTCAGCTCGACCCAAGCGTCTTGCTGGGTGCGGGTGCCGGGGCAGCCGGTGCGGCCGGGCTCGCGGGCCAATTTAGCCCCTCGGCTCAGCCGTTCGTCGACGGTGCTGCGCGTGCGGCGGCGATCTACCTCGCGACGGGTGACCGCGACGCAGCCGTCGGCGCCTGGCTCAGCACGGTTGCAAACGGTGTGCACACCACGCCGGTCTCGAGCGATGCGGACCCAAGCGTGACTGGCCCGGCTTTCAGTCCCTCAAACGGCAGCAACACGTTCGTCGAAGACGCCACCATCACCGACGAGCTGACGGATGAGTGGGATCAGGTCCTCGTCACGGCCGAGCAGAATATCGAGGCCATGTTCAACGAACCGTTCGACATGGACCCGAGCGATGTCGCGGGCATGCAACGAGCGCTCGCAAATGCGTACTACGCTATTGCGTTCGGAGCGCAGTTCGAATCCAACCCCGGAGCTGCGCTCCAGGCCGCAGCGATGGCTTTATCGTACGTCCAGTCGCTAGAGGCCTCCGGCGCCGATGTCACCCAGTACGCGACAATGGTCTCCGACCTTCAGGTGCTCACCGACACGGGCGTCTTCAACCTGTCGTACATGGAGATCAATGGCATCGTGGACGCCGGGCGGGTCGTCATGGTGGGTAAGGAAGGGCAGCCGGTATACTTCGACGCTCGCGACCTCGCGATGATGACGAAGACGGAGATCCCGGAAGGCGTCTTGCCTCCGCTCGTCGATATGGACGCGGAGCCCTAAGCGGCTTCCCTGGCCTCTTCGCTGGCGTACAGCTCGACTCCTCCGAGACCGGAGTGTTAAGTCCTCGAGGCCGAGGAGTCCCCCATGCACCCGCTGCGCTCGCTCGTTGTGCTGCTCGTGTCGTCGGTCTCGCCCATATTCTTCGTCGCCTGCGACGACGCCACCATGAGCGTCTGCGGTGGCGGCACGGTCCAATGCGGAGCCGCCTGCGTGGACACCAGAGGCGATGCGGCACATTGTGGCGCTTGCGGCGCGGCCTGCGAAGCCGGCCAGGTGTGCGTCGACGGCGCCTGTAGCCTCTTCTGCGCGCCCGGCCTCGTGGCCTGCGGTAACCGCTGTGTCGACCCGGCGACCGACAATGTCTTCTGCGGCGCCGCCGGAGATTGTCTTGGGGCGAACCAAGGCGCCGCGTGTCTTCCGGGAACTCTCTGCAGTGGCGGCGCGTGTTCGACGAGCTGCGGGTCGCCGCTCATCGCCTGCGACGCGACGTGTGTCGATCCCATGAGCAACCCGCGTTTCTGCGGGGCATCGGGAGATTGCGTGGGCGCAAACAGCGGCACCGCCTGCCCGGGAGGCCCCAATCTTGTCGCGGTGTGCGCGCAGGGCGCTTGCGGCATCGTCTGCAACGCGGGCTACGGGGACTGCGACGCCGCTCCAGGCTGCGAGACCAATACGACGAGCGATGTCGACCATTGCGGTCGGTGCGGCAGGTCGTGTGCGGCGGACGCCGTGAGTGTACCGAGCTGCCAAAATGGTCAATGCGCTTATGCCTGCGCCACGGGCTTTGCCGACTGCACCGAGGCCGCCGGGTGCGAGACGAGCACCGCCGACGACGAAAACAACTGTGGCGCGTGCGGCGCCGTGTGCGCAGTTGGTGACGCCTGTGTCGGCGGAAGTTGCGTTGCAACTTTCGCTGCGGAGGGCACGACGCGCGTATTCACGGTGCCGACGGGAGTGTCGAGCATCTTCATGGAGGCGTGGGGCGCCCAGGGAGCCGAAGGAGGCTTGACCTTCGCAACGGGCGGTTCGGCGGGATTGGGCGGCTATGCTGCGGGAACCCGACTGGTCGTCCCCGGGGAGACATTCAACGTCGTCGTCGGCTCCCAGGCGCAGGGGAGCGCGGGCGGCTTCAACGGTGGCGGTTCGGGCGGCGCGGAAAACGCTGGTGGAGGTGGCGGGGCTTCCGATGTCCGCTATGGCGGCACTGCGGAGAGCGACCGGATCTTGGTCGCCGGCGGTGGTGGTGGAGGAGGCACCGCGGGGTGCGTATCAATTACCGTGGAAGGCGGCGACGGCGGCGCTGGCGGCGGCGGGAGCGGTCTCGACGGCGTCGATTCCCCTGTTGGCGATGGCAGCTTCGCGGGGGGTGGCGAGGGCGCATCCACGACGGGTGGTCTCGCGGGCACCGGCTGCAGCTTCATCCTTGGCATTCCCGGCACGAACCCCACAGGAGGCGTCGGAGGCGACGGCGGGGACGGTCCTGTAAGTGGCTGCGCCAGCTCAGTGCCTGGGGGCGGAGGAGGAGGGGGCGGCTTCCTTGGCGGAGCTGGCGGCGGGGCTGGCTCCGGCGGCAATACCGGTTGCGTGGGGAGCGTGAAGGGCGCCGGCGGGGGCGGTGGAGGGGGCACCAGCTCGACGATTGGCGTGACCAACGGCTCGACCCAAAACGGCGTTCGCCTGGGCGATGGCCGGGTCATCTTCACCTACAGCCCCGTGCCGTGAACCCAAGCGGCGTCCTAGCGATCAGAAAGCGCCAAGCGCGCTAGGCCCCCCCCTCCAGCTCGAGCGACGTGTAGCCGAAGGCCGCACGTCACTCGTCAGCAGGAGCTGACCCTCGTGTTGCGGTCTAGCCCCGCGCTTCGGCTGGAGCCTGCGGCATCAACGCCGGGTTGACCTCGACGGTCGCTTTCTCGCGCAGGTGCTCGACCCAGTCGCGGAAGACGCGATCACGCTTCTCGGAGAGCGCATCGCGCCGCAGTGTCTCTTTGGTGGCGGCGAACTTTGCGTCGTCCGGGATCTCGCGGTCCTTGTAGACGACCACGTAGTACGACCGGCCGACCTTGTAAGCGTCGCCAGGCAGCGGCGCCTCCTTGGTGAGGGCGAAGATGGTGTCGTGCAGCTCTTTCGAGGCACCGATGCGCGGGATGGCTTCTTGGCTCTTCAAGACCCAAGGCGTCTCTTGGCGGGTTGGCTTCGCGTCGGCTTGCGGCTGGTCGCGCACCTCGGACTCGGCGACCGTGATGGATTCGAGCGTGGCGCCGCCCTTGAGCTTGGCAAGGAACGCCTTGGCCGCCGTTTGCGCTGCTTCGTCGCTCTGCTGCTCGGCGAGCATCGCCTGGGCGACGTCGCGCTTCACCTCATCGAACGGCTTTTGCGACGCCTCGCGAATTTCGCTGACCTGCAAAAGGTACAAGCCGCGCGGCGTGCGTACCGGCTCGGCCGTGATCTCACCCGCCTTGAGCTTCGCCACAGCCTCGTCGAGGACGCGCGCCATTTGGCCAGCCGAGACGTAGCCGATGTCACCACCCTTGTCTTTGGTAGCCTCGTCGTCTGATTGCTCTTTGGCGATCGCCGCGAAATCAGCTCCACCGTCGATGCGGCTCTTGAGCTCGAGCAAAGCGCCGCGCGCTTTCTGCACGTCCGCGTCGCTCGCGTCTTGCGCCACACTCTTGACGATCTGGCGCACCCGCTGCTGCTTGGGCGTGTTGTACTTGAACTGGTCTTTCTTGTAGCGCGCCTCGACGTCGGCGCTCTTCTCGGCCAGCAGCTTGTCCACCTGCGCCGCGCTCACCGCGCTCTTCGGCAAGGCATCCGGGTCGAACTTTACGAAGGTCGCCATCGCGCGGTCATGCTCCTTGACGAAGCTCGCGCGTAGCTCCGAGTCGCTGACGTCGACACCTTCCTGGACGATGGACGCGAGCTTCTGCGCCGCGAGCTCGCTCTTGGTCTGCTCCTCGAAGCGGTCGACCGTGAGGCCGAACGTGCGCTGCACCCAGTTTTGGTACTGCTGGGGCGTGACCTCGCCCTTTACGCCGTAAACATCAGCCAGGTACTTGATGAGCTCGTCGTCGGAAACGCCGATACCACGACGCTTGGCTTCCTGAGCCACCAGACGCGCGCCGACCAGGTTGTTCATGACCGTCTGGCGCACACCGAGTCGCTCGAGGAAAGCCTCGTCGAGGTCACGGCTGCCCTGCATCATGCGCTTGTACATGTCGATCTGGCGGTTGTAGTGCTGGGCCCACTCCTCGCGTGGGATGGTCTCGCCGTTCACGACGGCGGCATAATCGCTACCCTGTGAGGGGTTGCAGCCAGTCGAGCCGGGCCCGAAGTTCACGCCGAAGACGAGAATGAGCAGACCGAACACGATGTAGATGAAAATCGACTGATGATACTTGCGCATCGACTCGAGCATGGGGCGGCGCTATAGCGCGGCGGCATCGCATCGGGCAACAGCGTCGCGCACGTTCGCAGCCCCTCTTGCGCGACACCCCGCGCCTATGGAAACCAAACCGGCGCGAAAAAGAGGTAGATCATGATCGTCCTCGATAAGGTCAGCAAATACTACGGTGAGCGCGCCGCGGTCATAGACGCGAGCTTCTCGATTGAGGCCGGCGAGGTCGTCGGACTCCTGGGCCTGAACGGCGCCGGAAAGACGACCACCTTGAAAATGCTTGCGGGCGTCCTCCTCCCGACGGCCGGCCGTATTTCCGTCGACGGCATCGACCTCATGACCAACGTCGACGCGGTACGAGCCCGTATTGGCTTCTTGCCGGAGGTGCCGCCGCTTTATCCCGAGATGCGCGTGGCCGAATACCTAACCTTCGTCGCCCACATCAAAGGCGTGAAGGTCGACGTCGCCGGCCATGTCGATGCCGCAATCGCCGATACCGACCTCGCGGACGTCCGCAACGAGTTCATTGGCACTCTATCGAACGGCTTCCAGAGGCGCGTGGGTATCGCTCAGGCCATCGTTCACCGACCTGCGCTCATCGTCCTCGACGAGCCGACCGCCGGGCTCGATCCCAAGCAGATGGTTCAAATGCGGGCGCTGATCCGCAAGCTCAAACAGCGCCACACCGTGCTGGTCTCGAGTCACATCTTGAACGAAATCGAAGAGACCTGTGACCGTTTGGTGGTGATCAACCGCGGCCGCATCGCAGCCATTGGCACCGAGGCCGAGCTCGCAGGTAACGTGCAGGGCGCCGCCAAGGTCGTGGTCGAGGTTCGTGGCACCCGTGCCGCCTTCGAGGCCGCTGTCCGCCAGAGCGGTGCAGTGACCAAGACGGCCATCGAGCGTGACGAGGGGGGAATCATCGTCGCGACTCTCGAGCTTGCAAACGACGCGCGAGAGGCGTTGGCACAATCGCTGATTGGCGCCGGGCTCGGGCTAAGGCGCATGGAACGCGTCCAACTCGAGCTCGAGAGCATCTTCCTAACACTCACCGGTAACCGCGCGCAGAGCGCCGCCGCCTAACGAGGTCATTCATGTCGAACGTTTGGTGGATCACCCGCCGCGAGCTCATTCACTATCTGCGGTCCCCACTGGGCTACGTGATCATCACGATCGCGCTCGTCATCGACGGCCTGTTGTTCAACGCGGTCGCGGTTGGACCGTCCCAGCGCCTGTCTTCGGTGGTGCTGCAGGACTTCTTCTGGTGCGCGTCGGGTACGACGATGGCGGCGTCGATCTTCATCGCGATGCGCCTCATCGCCGAGGAACGGCAAACCGGTACGCTCACTCTGCTCGCGACGTCTCCCATCCGCGACTGGCAGATCGTATTCGGTAAATTCTTGGGGGCGCTCGTGCTGCTCGCGGTGATGAACGCGCTCACGCTCTATATGCCACTCCTGCTCATGTTGAACGGCAAGATCTCCGCCGGCCACCTGGTGGCTGGTTACGTGGGGCTCATGCTGATCGGCTCCGCGGCTGTATCGCTCGGCTTGTTGTGTTCATCGCTCGCCCCCAACCAGCTCATCGCCGCCATCGCGGGCACTGGAGTCGTGCTGGTCTTCATCCTCCTGTGGCTCTTGGCGCGTCTCACCACGCCGCCCCTCGAGGACGTGCTCGCGTACCTGTCGATTCATGACAAGCACTTCCGGCCGTTCCAGAAGGGCTTGGTCAGCGTCGCTGACGTCGTCTTCTACGTGAGCCTCTCTTACGTTGCGTTGCTCGCCGCCACGCGAGCCCTCGAAGCGCGCCGTTGGCGCGGATGATCATCATGCAAAAACGTCTTCCCCTCATCTTGATGCCCGCAGCGCTCGTGTTGCTCTACATTGGCGAGCGCGTCCTCACCGAAACAGCCCGGGTCGTGACCCTTTCGGCCGGAGGTTTGCTACTCCTCGCGGCGATCGGCACATCGGCAATGCGCTACGTCCGCGCAAGCGGAGATGCCCGCGGTGCCTACCTGCGGATCCTCTTGCACTACATGGTCGCAGCGGCGGCGGTTCTCCTCTACTTCGCACAAACGAAGGACATCGCGCTCGTTCCCGCTGGTAGCGCTCAGACCATCATCCAAGTGGTCTGGCCAGCACTTTTGCTGCTGGCCATCGCGCCCGCCGTCGCCATGGAGCGCGCGGTGGCTTCGACCGAGCGCGCCGGCATGGTGGAGACCTACCGTGTCGTGGCGGGAGCCCGCGCTGCCCGCATCGTCGTGCTCGCGGTCATCGCGTTCGCGGGCGTCAACTACGCAGCCAACGTATGGAACCACAAAGTCGACCTCTCGTACTTCAAGACCACGCGGCCGAGCGAAGCGACTCTCGGTCTCGCCCGTAGCCTCACGGTGCCGGTCGAGGTGTTGTTGTTCTATCCGCAGGCCAACGAGGTACTCGACCACGTCCAGACCTACGTCGATGCTGTGGCGGCCGCTTCCGACCGCGTCACGGTCCGGGTCGTCGACCAGGCCCTCGACATCGAGCTCGCCAAGGAGCTCAAAGTCCGCAACAACGGATTCATCATCGTACGGGCGAACGGGCGCAACGAACAGATCAAGACCGAGGTCGAGCTCGACAACGCCCGCAACGCGTTGAAGACCCTCGACGTCGACTTTCACAACCGGCTTCTCAAGGCGGTTCGTCCGCCGCGGCTCGCATACTTCACGACTGGCCACGGTGAGCGTGACTACTCGGTGCAGTCCACCGATGGACGCGCGACGCTCGCCGATTTTCGCACCTTGCTCGAGTCCCAAGGCTTCAGCGTCGAGCGCCTTAGCGTTGCCGAGGGCGGCGCGGGCACCGGCGTACCCGAGAACGCGACCCTCGTGGTCGTCGCCGGTCCGACACGCGCCCTGTTGCAGGGCGAGCTCGATGCGCTGCGCGGCTACCTCGAGCGCGGCGGTCGGATGCTGGTCATGGTCGATCCGGATGACGCGGCTGTGGCGCAGCCGATCGCCGACATGCTTGGCGTCAAAATCACCGGAGTGCCTCTCGCGAACGACAAGAACCTGGTACGACTCCCCGATCGCGGCGAGTCGCCGTACTTCTGGGCCTCGAACAACGTCGCCTCGCACGACTCGGTCCCAACGCTCGGCAAGGCGTTTGGTCGCCTTCCCTTGGTCTTCATCAACGCGGGCAGCGTCGTGAAGAAGCCCGATGCGCCCCCCGCTCTCTCGGTGTCGCCGACCCTGCGCAGTATGAGCGACTCGTGGGAGGACGCGAACCGCAACAACAAGCTCGACGAGGGAGAGAAGCGCGAGCCGCACGACGTGGCGGTCGCCATCGAGGGTCACTATGCGGCCGCCAAAACGGAAGAAGGGAAGACGCCGGGTGTCGCCCGCGCGATCGTCACCGGGGACAGCGACCTCGCCGCGACGGGCATCGTCATGTCGCTCGAGGGCAATCACACGTTCTTCGTCGATGGCCTGCGCTGGCTCGCCGGCGAAGACAAGCAGGTCGTCGGTCTCCCAGAGAGCGAAAAGGACGTTGCCATCGTCCATCGCAAAGAGAAGGACACGGTGTGGTTCTACGGCACCAGCTTCCTCGTGCCCGCCGCGGTGCTCGGCTTGGGGCTCACCGCCAGTCGCAGGTCACGCCGCGTCACGCGCGAGATGAAGGAGTAACGCCATGGACAAGTCTCTCGTTGGGCATGCCGTCCTCGCTCTCGTCGCTAGCGTCGCCGCCTACGCCGCTTGGACGAAACCCTCCACCAGCAAGTACGACGCCGGGATCGTCGTAGTCGCGGGCTCAGTCGACCGACTGACGCGCGTCGAGTGGGACGAAAGCAACTACCACGTCGAGCTCGCCAACGAGGGTGGCAAGCTCTCGGTAAGCTCCTCGGTGAAGAGCGCCAAGGACGAGAAGCGCAACATCAGCGGCTTCCCGGTCACCGAGAAGGGTCAAGAGCTGCTCAAGCGCCTCGCGCCCCTACGGGCCGAGCGGTCGCTTGGCAAGGTCGACGGGCCGCGCCTCAAAGAAGTGGGCCTCGAAAATCCGACGCAGTCTCTCGTCCTTCACTTCGGCGACAAGGCGGTGAAGCTCGAGGTCGGCGACGCGGCGTTCGGCACCGGCAGCTACTATATGCGGCAGCCGACGGGTGAGGTTTTCCTCGTCGCCCAAGAAGCGATCCAGCCGCTGCGTGGCGGTGGCGCCGCGGTCACCGAGCGGATGGTGGTGAACCTGCTACGCGAACACGTCGAACAAATCACGGTCAGCGCCGATGGCGCCTCGCGAACGCTCATCCACAAGAACGCGGGGGACCGCGCACAGTCCTATTTTGCGGACAAGGCTTCGCCAGACACCAAGATCGAGAAAGCGAGCAGCTGGGTTGACGCGGTGCTGCGTTTGCGCGCGCTGAGCCAGGCAAGCGAGACACCCAGCGGCGAGGCCAAGCTGACCGTCACCGTCCGCGGCGACGACGGCAAGGAACGCACGCTGAAGGTCTACGAAGCCGCGAACGAGACAGCGCCAGTCGTCTCGAACGGCTTTCCAACCGGCGTGTTGGTCGCCAAGAGCGCCGCCGAGATGCTCATCAAGGACGCGAAGCAAGTGATGGCGGACGGGACGACGAGCGAGCCGCGGGCTAGCGCTCCCTAGCGCGAGCTGTCGCAATGGCAGGGCGCCACACCTCCCTGCCAGAAGCGCAAGTCTGCGATAGCGCTCGTTGTGAAAATCACTTTCGTTTCGTTTCTTGCCTGTATCGTGGTTGCGGCGTGCGGTTCCGGCGGTGCGGAAGACCGGGCACGCGATGGGTCGAACAACGACGGCGATAGAGCTGGCGACAGCGATGAAGCCGGCGATGACGACGGTGACGAAGTCAACGTGGGCTGCGGCGGCATGCTCACGTACGGCGATACGACCGGCGCCACGGTCGGCGCCTTCCTGTCCATCACTCCGACTTCAGTACCCGTGTGCGACAACCCAACCGGCCTGGTTTGGACGGCGGAACTGCCCTCGGGCCTCGCCATGGTTTCAGCGAGGGCTCGCGGCAGCGAGTGGTGCACGATCGATCGACTGAAGATCCCGTAGTGCGGCACCAGCCGCGACTCCTAGGGCTCGCGTGGAGCGACTGCGTGGGGAACCGTAATCCAAGCTACGCGGCGAACTGTGCCTCACACAGAGTCCTCGATGCAGCGTCGTCATCGACGTCGGTGACGGTCGACGAGGCCAAGGCAGACCGCGTTAGCGGCATCGGGCATCCCTTCAGCCACGGCCAGCGCCATGCTCGCGGGTGCGCGGCAGGCGTTCGACGCACGCGTCGAGGCCCTGGTTGGCGAAACCGTCGCTCACCTGGCCGCCCTCCCACCGGCGCCTCCTGGCCTCCGCGAACACATGGTCGCGCTCGGCGAGGCAGCCGAGCGTTCGGTTCGTAAGTGGCAAGCTGAAGGCCATCGATGCTAGGCCAGCAGTTGCAGCCGCTGTAACCTGCTACGCCCGCGCGGAGCGCAGGCTTACCGCTCCTTGAAGACGCGGTCGCGATAGAACTTGAGCTCGGCAATCGACTGACGAATGTCATAAAGCGCTGTGTGCTTTGCACCTTCGTCGTCGGCCTTCTCGTAGCGAAGCCCGTACCAATAGCCGGCGAGCTCCTTGATGCTCGAGACGTCGACCTGGCGGTAGTGCAGGTAGCCCTCGAGCCGCGGCATGTATTTCACCAGGAAGCGTCGGTCTTGCTGGATGGAGTTACCAGCGAGGCGCGCGGTGCGGTAGCTGCAGTGGTGGCTAACAAGCTCCATGGCGCGGTGCTCGGCGACGTCGACCGACACGGTCGAGCGGCGAATCTGCTCGAGCAGACCACTCTTCTCGTGCATCGAGCGCACGTAGGGCGTCATGGTCTCGAGCGCTGACGGTGGCTGCCAGATGGTGATCTCGAGCGGGTCGTCGAGCTCGTTGAGCTCGGTATCGGTCAAGATGATGGCCATCTGCACGATGGTGCAGGTCTCGGGATCGAGACCGGTCATCTCGAGATCCATCCACACCAGGGTCTGCTCGCGTCCGTTCACTCGGGCGTTACTCCTTGGCTTTTCGTTGTGGGTGACAAACGTCGACGTGTCAACGCTGACGTACCACGTCGACCAGGGCCCCCGGGTCGTCGCTCATGATGCCATCGATGCCCAATGCGAGCAGGGTCGCGGCCTTACGCGGGTCGTTGATGGTCCAGACGTGGACCTCAACGCCTCCGTCGTGGGCCACATCGACGAACCGCTTGGTGACGATGCGCTTGAGCCAGTAACGCGGCGGGACCTGCGCGGCACGGCCACGGAGCTCTGCTGGGGCCTTCCCCTTCTTGGCGCCATCGACCATGGCACGGCACTGGGACCCGGACATCCCGAGGGCAAAGGAGGGCTTACCTTCTTCGAGCTCGCGCATGATGGCATCCGCTCCAGCGGTGAGGACGAGGTTCTCGGGCTTTAAGCGATCGAGGAGTCGCAGCGTCGGCTGAACCATGCCGGAGGCTTTCAGCTCGATATTGAATCCCGCACGCGGGAACGCTTGCAGCACATCCCGAAGGCGCGGCACCTCCGCCCCGCGACCACGGAATACAGGGTGGCCACTGCGATTGACGAACGTGTAGCCGGCGTCGAGCGCGGCGATCTCGGCGTAGGACATGTCGCGAACAGCGCCTTTGCCGTTGGTCGTGCGGTCGACAGTGGCGTCGTGCATGACGACGACCTCGCCGTCCCGCGTGAGGTGGACGTCGAGCTCGAGGACGTTCGCGCCTTGCCGAAGAGCAAGCTCGAAGGCGTCCATTGTGTTCTCGGGCGCGTGCATGCTGGCGCCCCGGTGCCCAAACAGGAGAGGACGCGGGAGGCTCGGATAGATGGGGAACATAGCGTCCCACGTGTCGCGTATCCGCCCGCCCTAGCGCAACCGCCTTGCGCTGGGTCGACAGCAATGCGCAGCGGCGTTAGGTTCTCGCGCGCATGCTGACGCCAGACGAACGCAAGCGCTACGCCCGGCACCTCGCGCTGCCCGAGGTCGGCGACAGAGGTCAGCTCAAGCTCAAGCAAAGCCGCGTCTTGCTCATCGGAGTCGGGGGCCTCGGCTCACCAGTCGCGCTCTACCTCGCCGCAGCGGGGGTCGGCCACATGACGCTCGTCGACGGGGATACGGTCGACGCGAGCAATCTGCATCGCCAGGTCGTGCATGGTGTATCGAGCATCGGTGTTTCCAAAGTCGAGAGCGCACGCGCGCGTCTGCGCGACGTGAACCCGCTCATCGAGGTTGAAACCCACGCCACGCACCTGACGGAGGAGAACGCGGCGGCGCTTGTGCTTGCGTGCGACGTCGTCGTCGACGCAAGCGACAACTTCGCCACGCGATATCTCATCAACGACGCCTGTGTCGCGGCGAACAAGCCGGTCGTCCACGCGAGCATCTTGCGCTTCGAAGGCCAGGTCACTGTCTTCGCCCCCGACCGGGGGCCCTGCTACCGCTGCTTGTTCAGCGAGCCCCCCGCAGAGGGTCTGGTGCCTTCGTGCGCCGAAGACGGTGTGCTGGGCGTCTTGCCCGGCATGCTCGGTACCCTTCAAGCGAACGAGACGCTCAAGCTGTTATTGGGCATCGGCGAGCCGCTCATCGGCCGCCTCTTGGTTGTTGATGCGCTAGCGCTAACGATGCACGAGCTACGATTCGCCAAGCGTCTCGATTGTCCAAGTTGTGGACCAGTCCGCCATCGCGTCGATGTGCCTCCCTGTCCGCTGCCCTCTGACATCGTCGACGACGCTCGTGGCGCCTTGCTCGTCGACGTCCGTGACGCCCACGAGTTCGCGGCTGGGCACTTCGAGGGCGCAGTCCATCTGCCTCTCTCGGAGCTTCACGAGCGTCTCGCCGAGCTGGGCGGCCAAGAGGTCGTGCTCTACTGCAAAAGCGGCGCGCGGGCGCGACGCGGCTGGGAGGTGCTCCGCCGTAACGGATTCACGTGCGTCAAGCTGTTACGGCGCGGCTTCGAGTAGTCGCACGAGCTCATCGAGCGACCGGCGGGCGGAGGCCCAGGCGCCCGCACGCACCGCGCCCTTGTAGGCGTTCCAGGCTTCGCCCCACTCGGGGTAAGGAGCGAGTCGATGCTCTTCGGGGTATAGGTCATCCACCGGCAGCGCCTCCCCACGAGAGCGGCGACGCAGCGTAGCGTCGATCGCGGCGAGCTCGAGAGCCGCAACGTCGCGTCGACCGTCCTGCATGGCTTCGCAGAGGCTCTGCCAAGCATCGCGCTCTGGCATATGTCCGCCACAGCGGAACAGATCGAAGTAGCCGGGGTTCAGGATTTGCGCTCTCTTGCCGCGCGCGCAGCAGCGTATGCGCGAGCCTGCCATTGATTCGGCGAGTCGGGGTCCGTTGGGCGCTGGCAAAAGTAGTCGGGGCAAACGCAATCGGCGAGCTCGGGTCGCCGGAAGTCGCCAAGCATGAAGGCGCGGCCAACGTCGAGGACGGCTTCGTCGTCTTTGCCATTGCTCGTCCGCGTCGGCAGCCGGATCGTCCCCTTCTTCGACACGACGTGGGCGAAGTCCCAGGCGTGCCGCAACTTATCGAACGCGAAGGGCTCGCTGCTGCCATCGTCGCGTCGGAAGTAGAGGTCCGCCGCATCGAGCCCGAAGCGCTCCATGAAGCGACCGAACCTCTCGGCGACCATGGCGCAGGTCGCATCGGTGTTGAAGTCGAAACCCTCGAGAGCCCAGACCAGACGGCCGACGTAAGCGGCCTCCATGGTCGAGGTGGCGATACCCAGGCGAGGCACGAATGTGTCCCAGGTGGCGGCCACCTGCATGCCGACGCCTTTGGTGCGCGGGTCACCGGCCGCGAACATCAGGTATTTGCGGTGACAGGCGCGGTCGGGGATGTCGAAGAAGCGGACGACATAACCGAGCGTTTCATTGGAGCCGAGCGCGGTATACGCGGCGACGAGCGCGGTCTGGGCGTAGGCGTCCTTCACGGAGCCGACCACGAAGTGTTCGGGTCGGAGCACGACCGCCTCTGAATCGAACCTCACCGTCTCGAAGGCCTCCCGATGGGTCAGCGGAAAACCTTCGCCTGGGCGCGTCGGATCGACCCGGTCGAGCACATGCACGAGGTCGCTCGCGATGCCGACACTCGCCCGTACAATCCTTTCGCGGATAGTAGGCCAGGGCGCTGCGGCGGCGTAGGTCAATCCGCGCATTGATGCCGTCGGGGGCGCAAATCCGGGTGCTGGCCTTTGCGTACTTACCACGCCAAAGATCATCGAGAGGATTTCCGTGCCGTTGCGCCATTCAAGCCATTCTGGCAGCTCGGACACGATGATCGCGCGTCTCGCTTGCCTCGTCCTGCTCGCCGCCGCCTGCTCCAAGCGCGCGGGCGTTGCTGAAACCGCACCGGCGCCGGCTTCGACGCTTTACGTCAATGCCCGCGTCCATACGCTGGACCAGGGAAAGACCGCACAAGCGCTGCGCGTCGCTGGGGCGTGGATCGTCGACGTGTATGACGCCCCCCCGCCGCCACAGCCAGGGGAGCGCGTCGTCGACCTGGGTGGAGCGACGGTTGTCCCGGGCCTCGTCGACGCACACGGCCACCTCGACATGCTCGGCCGCCAGATGGGGCAGCTCGACCTGCGTAACGCCCGCTCGGTCGAGGAGGTTGCGGCCCTGGTACGCGAGCGCGCCGCGACGACCCCGAGCGGTGGCTGGATCATCGGCTTCGGCTGGGATCAGAACCTCTGGGAGGGCAAGCAGTTCCCCGATCGCGCTGTGCTCGACGAGGCCGCTCCAGCGCACAAGGTCTGGCTACGACGCATCTCACATGCGGTCTGGGTGAACAGCGCCGTGCTTGAGGTGGCTGCCGTCGGCAAGGAGACCGGCAGCCCGCAAGGCGGCGACATCCTGCGCCGAAAGGACCGCGAGCCCACCGGCGTGCTGGTCGACACGGCTGGCGAGCTCGTCAAACCGTTCCTCCCTGAGCCATCGATGGACGATCGTCGCGCCGCCTTCGAGCGCGCCTTTGCGCACGTCGCGCGGCTTGGTCTCACCGGCGTCCACAGCATGATGCTGACGATGGCCGAAATCGAAGCTCTACATCAGCTCGAAGCTGAAGGACGTGTGCCCATCCGCGTGACCGCATACGTGACCGACGGCTGGCCGGCGGTCGAGGGCTTGCTCGCGATGCCGCCCGATCGCGAGGGCATGGTCTGGGTCGTCGGGGTCAAGCTCTTCGGCGACGGCGCACTGGGGTCACGCAGCGCCGCGTTGCTCGAACCCTACAGCGACGACGTCAAGAGCCGCGGCCTCACCATCCATACGACCGACGATCTGCGAAAGCGGGCAAGCGCGATCACCGCTGCGGGCTACCAGGTAGCGATCCACGCCATCGGTGACGCCGCTAATCGCCAGGCGCTCGACGTACTCTCGCCGTTGGTCGCTTCGGCAAAGCTCCCTCCGCGCATCGAGCACGCCCAGATCGTCGAGCGCACGGACCTTGCGCGCTTCGCGACGAGCGGTGTCATCGCAAGCATTCAACCCATTCACGCGCCGAGCGACATGACCTGGGCCGTGGAGCGCGTCGGCTGGGAGCGCTTGAGGGCTGGTTCATACGCGGCGCGCACACTCATCGACTCGGGCGCGACCGTCGTCCTGGGCTCGGATTTTCCCATCGAGTCGGCAAACCCGTGGTGGGGCCTGCACGCGGCGGTGAGCCGACAGAACGCGCAGGGGGAACCGCCGCAGGGGTTTCTTCCCGAGCAGAAGATCACGCTCGAGCAAGCGCTCGAGCGGTACTGTGTGACCCCCCACCGCATCATCGATGACGGCCATCCGGGCGTGCTTCGCGCGGGGGCGCCGGCCGACTTCGTCGTCGTCGCGAGCGATCCGTTCAAGGTCGCGCCGAGCGCGCTCCGCGACATGAGCGTGCTACGCACCATCGTCGCGGGTCGCGAGGTCTTCAGCACCCCAGCGCCTTGAGCAGCGGGAGGCACGGCGCCGCTGGGAACAGCCGCAGGGCCGTCGCCGGCCTCCGCAGCGAGTCGCCCCTTACGATCTCGCCTGGAGAGGTCGGGATCGCGAGAAGGAGATCGAATGGGATGGTCCCAATCAGTTCTCAGGCGACTGCGGCGGCAAGTTGGTGAGTCAAGCCGAGGGGGACTTTACCTTCTACTGCGCGCTCGGCGTGTGGGTTCCGAAAGGCCAGAGCAGTCGCACGAGCACTTGCAACTGGACCACGCTGCGCGGCTTCTGCGATGCCGGCTGTAGTTGGCCCGGGTCGTGTTTCGGCCGTAGCTTGATCCCTCTCATTGCCTTGGGACGGCGATCCCAACGCCCAGTATTCGGTATGGGCGAGCGTCGTCCTTCAGGTTGGTACGTGGGGGCCTGCTGGGGCGCAGTCGAACCTGCATGTCATCTTCACGGACATCACGACGGGGTAGTGCGATGATCGACGGTGATGTCTTGGAGCCCCAACGGTGGCGCTCGCGTCCGACGAGCAGGGGTCCGATGAGGTACGGTGCCGCGTTCGTCGTCGCGCTCGCAATAACGGGTTGCAGCGCGACGGTACCGCTTGCCCCAGTGAGCGTCGATCGATCGGCGAAGACGTTTCAACCGCTTGAGGGAAAGGCCGGTCTCTATGTCTACCGTCCCGAACGCTTCGTGCTCTCCGCTATTGCGGTGAGCGTCTTGCTCAACGGACGTGGATTCGGCTTGACCAAGGTTGGAACGTATCTATACGCCGCCGTCGAGCCGGGCGAGTACACCCTCCTCTCACAAGGCGAAGAGGAGGCTCCCGTCGTTGTGGTCGCGGAGGCGGGCAAGAACTACTTCTTTCAGTCGCGGCGCTTCAGCGCCCCCTGTGGCCATCTTGAGTTGGGCGGCTAACCCGGCATCAATCCAGCGGATGACGCCAGCGTAGTTCTTCGAAGCGCGCGAACCCACGATCGGCTGATGCCCACTCTGCTCCAGCTTCGATCGCGAGCGCGGCGAGGTAGGCATCTGGGATCTCGTTTCCACGGAGACGCTGCTTTGCCACGAGCTCCCGAAAAATCAGCCAGTGGCGAGGACCGGGTACTACCGGCGCAGCGTTTGGAGCGGCCTGCAACGTGTCGACGAAACTCAAGGCGGCCGAGAGTGGAGACGGCTTCTTGAACACGCGGGCGTGCGTGACGACGCGAATAAAGCCACTGAGCACAAGGTTGCTCAAACCGAAGGTGCTGGCGCCGGTTAGCATCTCGTTTACGAACGCTGCATAACGTTTGTGATCGGGTGCATCGGCTCGATGCGCGTAGACCAGAACGTTAACGTCACAGAGAAGCATCAGAGGTCGTCCATCACGTCTCGAAGCGCTTCGTTGGACTCGAGACTGACGCCGCTACGAAGCCCAGTGCCTCTGAAGACAGGCAACCGCTTCGGACGAGCCACGCTACCGTCACGTTCAACCGCCAGGGTGCGTCGCAGAGCGTCTTCGATCAGGGCGGTCACCGTTCGACCTGTCTGCGCAGCGTGTCGCTTGACGTCCCTTAGAAGCTTGTCGTCGAGTCGAACAGTGGTGCGCTGCATACGGCCATGATGACGGGCTGACATATGTATGTCAACCCAGCACGATCGTGATGCCGCCCAATGTGAAGAATGGCCGTCGCCGGCCCTCAGCAGATTTGTGCGCTATGCCGGTGTGGACCGCAACGGGTTAGAACTTCGGAGTGATCTTCTGGGACGCCGGCATGCCGGCGCAACCCTGTTGGCAGTTTGGTGCAGCGCCTCGCGCGCTCAGCACCGACATCGAAGTGACGAGTCAGACGTGAAGCGACGAAGCGAGGCTGTGCTGGAAACCAATGTATGCGTCAGCGGACTCGCACGACCGAGAGTGGACAAGACTTTCCGCTTGACGGACCGCCTCTATTGGCGATTGGGCTACGTTGACGCTCGCGCTTGCTAGCAGTATGCTAGCACCATGGCGACATTGACGATTCGAAATCTTCCCGACGAGGTGGTCGATCGCATCAAGACTGCGGCGAAGCACCAGGGGCGCTCGATGGAGCAAGAGGTGCGAGATGTTCTGCTGCGCCGGTATGCGGGCCGCAACGAAGTGGTGCGCCGCATTCGCCAGAGGTGGGAAGGATTGCCGGCAACGGCAGCAAGCGACGTGAAGCGATGGCGCAAAGCAAATCGCCGCTAGAAACAGCAGTCGTTGATACGATGGTGTTCGCGTACGCCTTGCTCGGAGTGACGCGACACCGAGACGAAGCGACGCGCGTGCTCGAATCGGTCCAAGCGATCGCGGTTCCCGACACGTTTCATTCGGAGCTCACGAACGTCGTGTGGCAATGGATGCGAGCCGAGAAGCTCGGCCTCGATATCGGAGTCGAGTGTCTGCGGGATGCGGCGGCATTGATAACGACGGTCGAGTCGGCAGAATCGATCTGGGAACGCGCGCTCGAGCTAGCTTTCGATTCGAAGCATCCAGCCTACGACATGATGTTCGTGGCGTTGGCGGAACAGCTGGGCGCTCCATTGATCACGTACGATCAAAAGCTCGCGAAGCTCTTCCCATCGATCGTCCTGTCACCCGAAGCGTCACTCGCGTTGGACGCCTAATGTGGACGATGTCCGTCGCCGGCATCGTGCAGATGTTGTGCGCTATGCCGGTGTGTCTTGCAACGGACTAGAACTGCGTGAGTGATGCCGGCGACTCGCGGCGCTTCCGCCGCGAGCCCTGCGGACATCGTGGATTGGGCGCCCTACGCTGCAGTGCTGTCTCGAAGAACTAGGTGTCGGCCAGGCGCAACGGCGGCGACGAGTCTGTTGAGCTGTTCAAGCGTTGGCATCGAAGCTCCTTGCTCATAACGCGCGTAGGCGTTGCGCGACTTAACGCCGAGGCGGCGTGCAGCCTGAGCAAGCGAGAGGCCACTTGCTTCGCGCTTTCTTCGAAGGAGTAACGCAACAAGGCCGCGTACATCGTTGGTGCTCAATTCGAAATCGTCGCCAGGCCCCGGATGAACGAAGGCCTTAAACTTCGGTCGGTCAGAAAGCGCCTCGAGAAGATCCGCGGCCATCGCAAACGCTTCCTTGCGGGAGCGGCCCTGCGTCATCGCGTCGAGAATCGGGATCTCAACGAGCCAGTGACGACCTTCCTTGAAGATCCGGCCTTGCAATCTCATGTCTTTGGCCTCCGCGCCCGGCGAAGAATCGCGCGGGCGAGCAACTCGTTGATCTCATTGTGGCGCGGCACAGCTTCTTGGCGTTCCCCATCGGTCCAAACGTCGTGATTGCCGCCATGCCGCAAGAACCGCCAGCCAAGCTCGCGAAGTTCGCTTTCCAGCTGGCGTCGTTTCACGCAAGACAACGTACACGCTTAGGTGTACAGCGTCAACGCAGCCAACGAAACGACTGGCAGGCGCCCAAAATGGCCGTCGCCGGCCCTGTGCAGAGTTGTGCGCTATGCCGGTGTGGACCGCAACGGGCTAGAACTCCGCGAGGACGGCCGGCGATTTCGCCGCGGAGTGATGCTCACTCTGGAGCACTGGGAGCGCGGCGAAACGTTGCGGCGATTCTGGATTGGCCGCCGCCGAACGTGGCGCATCGTCTCGCCCGGTGCCGATGTCGTGATGACGCACCCGCTCGAGCAGCTCGAAGTGCGTCAGCACCGCGAGCGTTATGCGTGGTTCACCGAGCAAATCGATATGCTCGAGAGCGCTGTGGTGCCCGAAGCCAAGGCCGTGGACGCGCACTGCTTCAAGCTCCTGCAAACGATGCCCGGGATCTC
>JALHOP010000006.1 GCA_022842935.1 Myxococcota bacterium | reverse complement strand
CCAAGAGCCGACTCCCCTCAAACGAGCGAGGGCCGAAGGCCGAGCCCAAGAAGCCCGAGAGCCGACTCCCCTCAAATGAGCGAGGGCCGAAGGCCGAGCCCAAGAAGCCCGAGAGCCGAACGCCGACCACCGAAGACCGATTGCCGATTGCCGATTGCCGACAGCCGATCACCGCTCCCCCAGAAAACGAAAAAGGCGCCGTCCAGCTCTCGCTCGACGACGCCTCTCCGTATTCTATCCGCTTACGCGATTAGATCTTCTTGTAATCCGGGGGGAAGTCCGCAAGCTTCTTGCCGTTGGCGTCGTAGCGCGGGCCACCGTTGGCAACCGCGTTCGCCTTCTCTTTGAGGGCGTCGGCAACAGCCTGAGCCGCATCGGCTTCCTTGACGCTCAGCTCTTCGTAACCTTCGCGAGTCGCCTCGGCGCCGTTGTGCACGACGATCCCGGCCGCGCGAACCGCGTCCTTGGCAACCTTCTTGATGGCCTTCACCGCGTCATCGGCGACTTCTTGGGCGACGCCGCCCGTGGCCTTCGCTGCGGCAACACCAACCTTGTAGCCCTTCTTGCCACCGTCCACCGCACCGTCGAACGCAGCGGCAACACCGTTGACAACACCAGCGCCAGCGATGGTGAGACCCGCGCCAGTAGCGCCGAGGACCAGCGCCGCCGGGATGGTGATGGGGCCGAGGCCAGGAACAGCCACGCCCGCGACAGCAGCGATACCAGCCAAGACGGTGGTAGCGCCGCCGACAACGCGCGCTGCCTGAATGGTGCGGTCGTTGTTGACGATCGTCTCGCCCTTGACGAAGCCCTTGATCGCGCCAGCCGCTGCACCACCGACGGTGCCGGCCGGAACGGTCACGATGCCCGTGCCAATGGCAACGACGGTTCCAGTTACTTTCAGCTTGCCCGAGGTGGCATCACCGGCCGCGATAACGCGGTCCAAACCGGCGCTCACCTTCTGTTGAACAGAAGTCATAATTTTTTCTCGCTCCCAAACTTCGTCACGCCCGTGTGACGGAAGTGGACACCTTATCGGACCGGCAACGGCGGTGTTGCGTGCTGCGTCACGTCGATTTTCAGCAACATTGTCAGCGATCCGCCGAAAAACTTCGTAACTGATGTTTGGGGCAACCCTTACCGTCGGTTTGGCTCTCGCTCCCAAGGCAAAGCCAGTTTCTGATAGCCCGTAAGTTTGTTTGTGACGCCTTCCCAAGAGGCGGAGACGGCTGCCTGCCCGGGCAGCCATCGAAGTTAGCCCGTAGAGATCAGCTTGCCCGAGCTGAATTTCTCGCAGGTGCCCGAGATGAGGTCGCCCCTCATCTCGGGTGCCTCACGTGCGTTTCCCGCCGCCAAATCGCCGCTTCCCGAGCCCTGCGGAGAACGTGTCTCCACCCTAGAATATCCGCGCGCAGCGTGTGAAAAACATCCGCGAATGCGTCAGGACATCGCCGACAAGATCGCCGCGCTACCACCTAGTCCTGGCGTCTACATCATGCGCGACGCCAAGGGCGTCGTGTTCTACATAGGCAAGGCCAAAAGCCTCCGCGATCGCGTACGCAGCTACTTCTCCGGCTCGGATACGCGCGCCTTCGTGTCCCTCCTCGACCGCATGCTGGCCGACCTCGACGTCGTACTCACCAACAACGAAAAAGAGGCGATGCTCGTCGAGAGCGAGCTCATCAAGGAACACTCGCCACGCTTCAACGTCCACCTCAAGGACGACAAACGTTTCTTGTGTATCCGCCTCGATCTACGGGAGCCCTACCCTCGTCTCCAAGTCGTTCGTCGCTTCGGCAAAGACGGTGCCCGCTATTTCGGTCCCTATCACTCGGCACACTCGCTGCGCGAAGTCGTCCGCCTGGTCAATCGTCACTTCCAGCTCAGGACCTGCAACGACCAGGTACTCGCCAACCGCGTGCGCCCTTGCCTGCAATACCAAATCAAGCGTTGCCCGGCGCCGTGCGTTTTCGACCTCTCGAGCGGCGAATACAAGCAGAACGTCGAGAGCGTCATCGCGTTCCTCGAGGGCAAAGAGACCGAGCTCATCGCGACCCTCGAAAGGCGCATGCGGGCGCGCGCAAGCGAGGAGGCATTCGAAGCGGCGGCGCTCATTCGCGACCAAATGCTCGCCGTGCAGCGCTCGCTCGAGCGACAGAAGTTAGTGACGAGCGACTTCGTGAATCGCGACGTCGTCGGCATCTACCGTGAGGGCCCCAACATCGAAATCCACGTCATGCGCACCCGCGACGGCCGCCTCGTCGACGCTCAGAGGTACTCCCTGGACGGTCTCGAACAGCCAACCTCCGAGATCCTTAGCGACTTCGCGGGCCGCTTCTACACCAACGAAAGCGATGTCCCGGACGAGATCTTGTTCCCACCGGAGTTCGAGTGGGATGGCGCGCTCGCCGAGCTGCTCTCCGAGAAGCGCGGTCGTAAGGTGGCCGTCTTCGCGCCGCAGCGTGGCGACAAGGTTCGCCTCATCGAGCTCGCGGGCAAAAATGCCCATCAGGCCTTCGTGGACAAACAACGTGAGGCCGGTGCCGCCAAGACCTCCATCGAGAAGCTCCAGCGCGCCCTACATTTGCGTCGACCGCCAGAGCGGATCGAGTGTTTCGACATCTCGCACTTCCAGGGTGGCCAAATCGTCGCGAGCCTCGTGCGTTTCGATCACGGCATGCCGAACAAGGATCTCTACCGCCGCTACAAGATCCGAACGACCGTGGGTCAGGACGATTTTCAGTCGATGTACGAAGTGATCAATCGACGCGCACGACGCGGCCTCGAGGAGCAGGACCTCCCCGACCTCATCGTCATCGACGGTGGTAAGGGGCAGCTCGCGGCAGCGCGAGCCGCGCTAGACGATCACGCGGTTCACGACGTCGACCTCATCTCCCTCGCGAAGTCACGCATTCAGGATGACGACGTCCGCGACGGCGGCTTGCCGGTCGATGTGAGTGACCTCGCGGTTCTCGAGGCCGCTAGCGACTCACTCGCTGGCGCGCAAGCAGTGACAGAGATGTCTCAGGCGGGCACCGACGACTCGGATGTGCCGACCGAGGTCCAACGCTCACCCGAACGCGTATTCGTCTCGGGCCGCAAGGACGCGGTAGTCTTGCGCCAAAACTCCGCCGAGCTCTTCCTGCTCACGCGTGCGCGTGACGAAGCTCACCGCTTCGCAATCACCTTCCACCGAGAGCTGCGCGGTAAAGCCGGCACACGCTCGGCGCTCGACAACATCCCCGGCGTCGGCCCCAAACGCCGCAAGCTCCTGCTGCGCACCTTCGGCTCGATTACGCGCTTGCGTGCCGCGAGCGTCGACGAGGTCGCGAAGGTCGTGGGCGTCGCCACCGCTCGCAAGGTGCTCGCCGGTCTCGCCGAAAAAGCGCAGGACGCGTCGTGAAGGTCTTCGCACTCATAGCCGCGCGCGCCGGGTCGAAGGGCCTGCGCGACAAGAACATTCGGGTCGTGGGTGGTGAGCCGCTGTTGCAGCGGGCCATCCGCTTGGCGCGTGCGAGTGCCCGCCGGGGCGAACAATGGCGCGTCGCGGTGAGCACCGATAGCGCAAGATACGCAGACCTCGCGAGGGAAGTGGCCGCTGAAGTCATCGACAGGCCAAAGAAGCTCGCCAGCGATCACGCTCGGCTCATCGACGTGGTCTTGCACGCTATCGCGGGCAGTTCCTTTGACCTGGTGCTACTTCTGTCGGCCACGACACCTCTGACTTTGCCAGACGACGTGCGCGAGGTCGTGAAGGCATGGAAGCGCCATCGCGTCGGCATCGCCACGGTGTGCCGCGATACTCCCGCGTCGCTGCGCTTCAGCATGCGCGATGACGTTCTCTTGGCGCTCGGCAGTCGGCGCCCCGGTCGACGGCAGAGCGAAACGACCTGCTGGCGTCTGAACGGTGCAGTCTACGCCGCAAGCCCGGATTGGCTTCGTGACCACAAACGTTTCGTCGTGGCGAAGAGGAGCATCGCCGTCGCCATGCCCAAGCGAAGAAGCCTCGATATCGACGACGCCGATGACCTCCTTATCGCCGAGGCTCTCCTCGAGGCGGGTGTGGGTTCCCACCCACAAGTTTGACAGGGCTGGACGCGGTCGTTACTAGATTAATGAGCGTTTCACTTCGGAACGGCCTACCCTGTTAAGTATTCGGGACTGCGGCGGAAATACGTGACCGGCACGACTCACAAGGCAGCGACCATGCGGTCGCTCAACGCCGGCATACTGGGGGTCGCGATCCTCGTCGCCGCGGCGCCGGCTGGGGCTCAAGAGGTCCTCTTTAGCGGTGGCGAGGTGCGTGCCAGCCCGCTCTTGCCTGAGAGCAAAGGCATCAAAGTCGGCGAGGGCAGGCTCCACCCCTTCCTCGAGCTCGACGCTCACGCAATCCACAACCCGGGTCGCTTCAGCGCTGGGCTCTACGACCAAGCGCCAGCTCTCGATGGCCGACGCAACGACTTCTACTTCGTCGGGCGCCCCGGCGTGGACTACAAGCTCCCGTCTCCCCACCTCGATCTTTCGGCCACGGCCTACCTCGAGCGTCAGCAGTATCTCGACAACGACGAGTTCTCGTCTTGGCAAGGCGGCCTCGGTGGTAACCTTCACTTCAACAAGGACGGCCCTCTACAGCTGCGGGCCTCCGAGCGTCTCACGCGCATCGCCGCGCCAGGTAACCAGACCTTCACGCAGCGCTTCGACCACTGGACCAACAGCACCGGCGTCGGCGTCGACGTCGAGCCGGGCGGGGGCGCGCTGAAGCTGTCGGCCGATATGAGCTTCTACTTCGATTGGTACGACAACGACTCGCAGGTGCCGCCCGAGTTCCTGAACAACGAGCGCTATACGCCGACACTGCGCGCCGCGTGGTCCTTCCTTCCCAAGACGCAGGTCTTCGTGGAGGCAACGACCACCTTCACGAATTTCCGCGAAACGCAGGGTGCCTTCGCCAACGGTGACAGCTTCATCTATTCCGCGTTCGCGGGCTTGAACGGTGTCATCACGCCGAAAATCTCCGCCCTACTCAAGGTGGGCTACACCGGCATCACCAGCGATACGGTGCCGTCTCTCGACCCGAGCAAGAACACCATCGGTACGCAAGCCGAGGTCACCTGGAGCGCGACGGCCACCACCAAATTGCGCGTCGGTGGCATGCGTACGCTCGAGCCTATCCCGATCTTCGTCTACGCGACCATGTGGAAGGCTTACACGCGCTTCGATCAAGCGATAGCCTCGCGCCTCAACCTCAGTTTGGGTTTTGAGTACTACAACTTCTCGTATCAGCGTGGCGCTGCGGCTACCGGCGGTGCCACCGATGACGGCAGCGATAGGCGCGAGGACAACAGCATCCAGGCGAGCCTCGCGATCGCCTACTACGTCACCGAGTTCATCACCGTCTCGGTTGTCGATCGCCTCGACTACCGCAACACGAACTACGTCTACAACCAAGCCATCGCGGAGCAGGTGTTTTCGGCCCAGAACGCCGGATTTCTAACCAACGATGTCTTCTTGCGCTTCGGTGTCCGTTACTGAAGAGCAAGCTCCAGTGTCACGAAGCCTGTTCGGCCTGGCGTCATCTCGACGGCACGACGGAATAAACGACCGGTGCGTGGGTCTTCGAGAAGCTCGAGGCTTTGCTGGAACAGATTGTAGACCTCGCCGCTGATCGCGTAGTCGAACATCTTGAAGCGCGAAGCCCACCGCACCTTCACATCGGCGGTCATGTGGAACGTATGGCGCGCGGCGCCTCGCCAGGTCGCCATGATCGGCGTTGGGCCTTGGGGTAGGTCCGCGACGACGATACGTGAGAACGGCTGCCCGTCGCGATAACGGATGGCGGTGGAGAGTGTTAGTCCGTCGATAGGCGTCAACCCAGCAAGGCACTTGATGGAGAAAGCGCGGTCGTGATCGAACCGACCACGGTCATTGACGCGTGCGTTGGGGTCAGCGCTACTCTCGTTGATGACACCGGGGTCGTTGCGATCCGGAAACGAGCCGAACGTGCCGCTGCCGATATCCCAATATCCCGCAGCGGTTAGGTTCAAGAACCACGGGCGCCGATCGCCGACCTCGTCCGACTCGACGCTTACGAGCTGCAACTCGGCACCGATGAAACGGTTGTCACGCAGGCGATTCTCGAGACGGTAGAGTTCCTGGCCCTCGGTCCCAGGCGTGCGCTCGTACGCCGTGAGGTTCTGGCCGCCACCGGGTAAGAGATCCTCCCCGCGACCGTCGCCACCGGGGTCGAAGAACGTCGTTTGCTGGTAGCTGTTCTCAGCGGCACCGTTGAGCCGCGCGACGAACGCATCGAGATGAAAACGGAGAGTGCCGGTCATCACCGCGCGAAACGGGCCGAACCGTGGTGTCAGCCAGCCAATCGCGAACTGATTGCTCGTCGGCCGCGCGAGATTCGGATCGACCGTGTGATACCGGCCGCCCGTCCGCGCCTGCAGACTACCCGCTTCATCGACCGTCGGGAGGAGATCACCGTTGTCGTTCCAGGCGAAGCGCTCGCCGTTATCGAGCGCTGGGTCGAGAAAACGCGCCACTTCCGCCGTGAGGCGATCGGGCTCGCGCCGCAGCAAGGTAAAGAGCTCGCCCCCATTCGCGAAGCCATGTCGCGCGGCAACGCCAGCAGCCGGGGTCCAGAAGGACAGGCTGGGTCCGCCCGTCGCCCCCGCCGCGCCGTGGTCGATCGCCAGCATCGCATGCAGCGTGACACCGCCGAGCTCTTTCTCGGCATTCCCCTCGAGGCGGAGTGAGCGAAGCCACTCTTCGCCACGCCCCGGCACCTCGTAGAGGGTGATGTCGCGTGAGCGGTCGGTGTCCGAGCGCTCATAAGTGGTGGCCGTGACGTCGCCTGCGAAGCGCGCGCGTCGCCGCAAGAACGACTGATTGCCGGTGAAACGGATCTCGACGGGGATCGTCGCGTCCCAGTTCACGCCTGCGTTGAGGTCGACCGACGTCCGGGTCAGATGTTCGGCGGGAGTTGGTCGCTGCAACCAGAGCCACTCGCGCTCGATATCGCTGACGATGGGACGCCGACTGTTCTGCTCGGCCGTATCGTTACGATACGAGAGGCCCACCGCGGCGTCGAACACCATCGCTCGTGTGAGGTTGCCCGAGGTACCGAGCTGCAAGAGGTACGATTCTCCAACCGTGTCTTGCGTGTAGTACGACGGTAACCGGAACTCAGCGCCTTCGTGCGAGCGTGAGCGCTTCTGCACAGCCGCGACAGCGGACAGGGGCATACCACCCAGAGTGAGCTCGCCGACCGCCATGATCGTGTCGCGCTGCGCACTATCGTCGAAGCGTTTGCCGTCGACGTCCGAGACGAGCGTGGGGTATCGGTTGTCTTGATCACGGTGCTCGTAAATCAAGCGAGCACCAAAGGTCTCGGTCCCGACCGTCACCTGGCCTTCGAGCTCACGCGACTGGCGGACCTTTCGACGAATGGGCGAGGCGCCTGCATCGGTCGCCGGGTCGCGGTCCATGAAGTTCCGCGGGACGAGGCTTGGGCCGCCAATCTCTCCGCCGAGACTTCCACGCAGCCAGGCGCGCGTCGGCCGCGTGCCAGGAGTTGCACGGATGGTCGCCGAGAAGCCGGGCGTGGCGGTCCACAAGGATTGATAGGTCAGAGTGTCCCACGACGAGAAAGGCAGATCGATCACAGGCGAACCAGGCCGACCTGGGTCGTCGATCGAAAGACCGTTCAGCGTGTGCCGCAGCAGTGTCCACGAGCGGCCGTGTGACGCGAGGCGCAGCGGATCGAATGCGCCGATGCCACCGTCGCTGTCCTGCTGGTTGACGATGGACGCAAACCACAAGTCCGACAGCTCGCCGAGATTGTGCCCGCTGGGCAACACGTCGCGGTCACGGGCTGTGACGGTCTCTCCTGCGATGGGATCGATCAGGGTGCCGGCGGTGGGACGATCTGGACTCGCGATGGTGGAGCCGATGAGCAAGATGAGAAGCATAGGGAGTTGCTAAGTCTCGGAGAGATCGGGCGGTGCGATGCGGTGATAGACGCCAGCGCGGTGCTCGTCCAGCCAGGAAAGGTAGGTTCGGTCGAAGCGCGAACCATCGACCCCCCCGGGTAGTGATGTCCACGCGGCGTCCTCGGCGAGATCCGTGACAAAGCGGTACACTGGCGCAACGCAGACACTGACCCCTTCCGAGCGCACGACGTTGCCTTGCGAGACCGTGGCGATCGAGCCTGGCAAGGGGTACGGGCCTGCGTCGAAGCGCAACCACGCGGGCAGTCCACCGAGGATGAGGTTCGTATAGTGAACACGCTGGATGTCTCCCCAGCGCGATGACGTCACACCGGCGACCTTGGCAAGCTCGGCGCGCACGCGCCTTCCCGGCGTCTCGTCGAGCGACAGGGTTCGCGACAAAAGGCGGTCGAGCGCCGTGCACCACCAGACGCCGAGCTCGCTCTCGTCGAGCATGTGCCTGAACCACTCGCCACCGAGGTCGGGCGCCACCCCGTTGAAAGCAGCGGCACGCGCTAGCTCGAAGGCGTGCGCGCCCACGCTGTCGGGATGGTAGCGGCAGTCCCATGCGGCGAGCGTCCGCCTTAGCGGTCCGTCGGGAAGGGCGGAGACGAACAAGGGGCGGAGAGCGTGCGCCTGCAGGGAGAAGAGATCCTGCTGGATGGCTTGCATGCTCGCTCGGTCGTGAATCTGGCGGCTCTCGAGCAACTCTAGAATGCGTGTACGTCGGTATGGCGGTTGCGCGAGCGTCGATAGCGTGGCGCCGTCGTCGGCGCGTCGCGCTTCGTTCGCCGATGCCTCGACACCACTTAGAGCGAGCGCGTGCGGTAGACGCTTGCCAGTGTAAACGCCGACCCAGTCCTCGACGTCCGTCGGGTAGAGTCCTGACCATCCCCCACTGCGCTGGGGGATGCGTCCAACCTGCACGTAGCGTACGTCGCCGGAAACATCCGCCAAAACGAAATGCAGACTTAGAGTCTGCGCATCTTCGAGGATGCGCTCGGCATCCGCGGCGCTATGGCTCGAAGCGAGCCGCATGTAAGCAGAGAGCGTCGAGGCGACTCCCGCCTCGGTTGCGGCCCAACGCGCTGAGAGCGTTGGGCCATCCGCGAAGCCGTCCCAGGCGAGCACGCCGCGTGGCGAGCTCCACGACGTCTCACGAAAGCTGGTGCGAAAGCGGCGACCGATCTCGATCTCGCGCGCGACCGGCGGTTTGCCATCGCGAACGAGAACGCCGTCGCGGAGCGGTTCGATCCAGTGATCGACGTTGTCGGCCACACCGAAGGTCCCGGACCACGCGACCCGCCGGTTACGACCCACACCGACCCCCGGCAGCCCTGGAATGGTGGCGCCAAGCCAGAAGTCATCGGCGACGCGCGCTCGCACCTCGAACATCAAGGACGGCAACTGATTCGCCTGCAGGTGCGGGTCACCCGCGAGGAGTGGCTTGCCGCTCGCGCTCCGCTCACCCGCGACCGCCCAGGTGTTGCTCCCCCCAGTGGGTTGGACGATGCCACGAACACTGGGCGCGAGCTCCCCATGACGCAGGACGCCCCGCAGCACGTCGGGACGCCAGCCCGTGAGGTGCGGCGCGAAGATGGCTTCCAGCAGCCCCGCGTTCGCGCCAAATGACAAGGCATCGACGAGTGCGCGTTCCATACGCTCCTGCGCTTGTGCGAGGCCAAGGCAGGCGCTGATCAGAAAGCCGGAGAGCACCGTCTCGCGACTTGGCGGCGGAATGCGACATCCGAGGATGCGCAACTCGATGGGCATGCCGTTCTCGCGGAAAGCGCGGGCAATCCCGTCCACGAAGGCGTCGAGGCAGCGGCGATCGTGCTCCCCGAGGAGCTTGGCCTCCGAGGCGCCGATTCGTGGGATGTCGTGCCGATGGACGAGTCGATCGAGCTCGAGAAGGTCAGAGCGCGGCAAGATGGATTGTGCGAGCTCACCGCGTGCCGCGGTCGCGAGCAGCAGCGTCTGAACCGGGCGATGGCGGCCGTGCAGCCAGCCAAGCCCCTGAAACGCGCTGACGGGATCTTCAGCGAGGATCCCCGGCGTGCCGCGGGAGTCATAGGTGATGCGGGGAGCACTCATCGAGCGACCGTGTTCGTCGGCGATGCCGAGCCTCGCGTCAACTCGTCAGCGTTCGATTGTTGCCGTTTCCCCGTCGGCGACCGCTTGGATGAGGCTACGCGCATCGCTCGCGAGCGTGAGCCCCGCCTCTTCGAGCAGGTAGCTTGCCATTTGGTCGAGCATGAAACATCGCTCTTCGACGGGGACCCAGAAACAAGCGACGACGCCGCGGGCGAGAGCGCGCCAGGATGCTCGCGAAACAGTCTCGGGCTCCTGTCCGATATCGCGCGCCTGCGTCAGCGCCGTCGCGAGCACGGCGAGATCTTCGTCAGCGAAATAGTGCAATCCATGCCGGCGCGTGATGGTGGCGCGCTCAGCGGCCAGATGCGAGATGGCCTCGAGCTGGCGTTCGTGGGTCGCGATCGCCTCGACTCGCCACACATGAGCCGCAAGCGCTGCATCGCCGCCCGGGATGTCGCCGGCGAGCATAAGCTCGTTGAGGGTCCGACCGAGCGCTTGGAGCTCCTCGGTGAGTCGGTTTGCACTCGCGGGGGCAGCGACACGCGCGTCACCGTCTAGGCGCTCACAGAGATCGAGCAAAAAGGCCTGGGTGCTACTGTCGAAGGTGAGACCCTGTGAGAGCGCCAACACGACGATGTCCTGAAGCGAAGCTGGACGCGTCGCTATCTCCTCGCGATCGAGCATCGCGAAAAAGTCCGCTATCGCCTCCTCTCGTGGAACACCAAGCTCGTCCGCAACGCTCACGATCTTCTGGACGTCGTAGCCGACCCGGGAGTTGCCTTTCTCACGCGCGGCTAGCCACTCAGCGGCAAGCCGGGCGCCGGAAATGGGCGCCGGAGACAACACGAGGCCATGAGAACGGGTGGCGTTCATAAACGACTCCAAAAAACGGGGGCGTTAGTGGTACGTACACACCTGAACCCACCCCAGGATGACGCGCTGTCAGGGGTCGGGGGCGATTCGCGAGATCGTGTGATGCTGCCTGCACATAGGGCCCTCCCTGCCCCGTCTCTCAGCGAAGCGGAAGTGCGCCGGGCCAAACCACTGCCGCGCGTGTTCTACGAGCGCGACGTCGTCACCGTGTCGCGCGAGCTTCTGGGTAAGGTCGTGGTTCACGACGTTTCGGGGGTCCTCATCGGCGGACGCATCGTCGAAACGGAAGCTTACGAGGGGAGCGAGCCCGCCTGTCACGCTTATCAGCGCCGAACCGCGCGCGTCGAAGTGCTCTACGGACGCGCCGGTCACGCGTACGTCTATTTCTCGTACGGCATGCATTGGATGCTCAACGTCGTCACCGGCCCGTTGGACTTCGCGGCCGCAGTGCTGGTGCGTGCCCTCGAGCCCGTCTGCGGTCTCGAGTTGATGCGGGCCCATCGTGGTCAGGTGCCACACGGCGAGCTGATGCGTGGCCCAGGAAAGCTCGCACAGGCACTCGCCCTCTCTGCCGCGCAGCAAGGAGTCGACCTGACGCGTGGCAACTTGACGATCCGCGACACCCCCAGCACGGGCCCCATAAAGACGTCGCCCCGCATCGGCATCAGCAAGGCAGTCGACCTGCCGTGGCGATTCTACGTGGACAGCGCCTTCGTCTCGAAGTGCCGCGTCCAGCGCGTTCCTTGATTCTTGCGGGGGCGCCTCCTAGACTTGGTCGCTGGAGCGCTGTGTTTGCTGCCTCATGGGTAAAATCGTCGGCATAGATCTCGGAACGACCAACAGTTGCGCCGCCCACGTCGTCAACAAGATCCCGCGCGTCATCCCGATCGAGTCGGGCTTCAACACCATGCCCTCGGTCGTGACCTACCATCCGAACGGCTCGGTTTACGTTGGTCAAGCGGCCAAGGACCTTGGCGTCACCCTGCCCGCCGCCACGGTGCCGGAGTCGAAACGACTCATCGGACGTCCCTTCGCAAGTAAGGTCGCGGAGGCGCTCTCGCGCCGGATGCGATTCGCTGTGGTGGCCGACACCAGCGGTGAATCGGCGGTGCGGGTAGGCTCGCAGATCCACACTGCGGCCGACGTGCAAGCTGTGATCCTCGCGCAGATGAAGCGCTACGTCGAAATCAACCTCGGCGAAGACGTGCCCGAGGCCGTCATTGCGGTACCCGCGTACTTCAACGAGCGGCAGCGCGCGATCGTCATTGAGGCGGGAAAACGGGCTGGCTTCCAAATTCGCCGTGTCGTGAACGAGCCGACCGCCGCCGCATTGGCGTATGGTTTCAACCGCAGCTTCGCCCAGCGCGTTCTGGTGTACGATTTCGGTGGAGGCACGTTCGACATCAGCATCCTCGACGTCCGCAACAACACGTTCGAGGTGCTCGCAACAGGCGGCGATGTCTTCTTGGGAGGCGCCGACTTCGACGAGCGCGTGCTGCACTGGATCATCCACGAGGTCAAAAAGCAGACCAAGGTCGAGACAATCGACGACCCCGCGGTGTTGCAGCGCCTGCGTGGCGTCGCAGAGCGGGCCAAGGTCGAGCTGTCCATCTTGGCGAACACGCAGCTTCGAATACCATCGTTGGTCGAGCGACGCGGAAAGCCCATCGATGTCGAGCTGATGATCGGGCGCGAGACCTTGAACACCCTCACCAGCGATCTGGTGCTGCGCTCTCTGCAAGTCGTCGACCTCCTCCTCGAACGTCGCAAGATTCCCAAGGAGAGCATCGACGAGCTCATCTTGGTGGGCGGCCAGACCCGCATGCCGCTCGTCATCGACAGCGTCGCCGCACACTTCAACAAACAGCCCCGCAAGGGTGTACATCCCGACGAGAGCGTCGCGCTTGGCGCCGCCTTGGTCGGCGATTCGCTCGACAAGGGCGACATGGTAAATCTCATCGACACCGTGACCGGCCCATTCGAGCCTGAAATCTCGGACGAGGTCCCGCCGGTCCCTCCCAACATGCCCGAGCTCGGTCCAGGGAAGCCTAGCCTTGGCGGCGGCGACGAGCCGCGCGGCGGCCTACGCGATCTGGTGCGGAACGTGTTCGGGCGCCGCTAGCACGCGCTGTCGCAGCACAGTTTCACGCAACCCTGCCGCCTTGGCACCCGATAATTCGGATACAGCCAGGAGTGCGCGGTCGCAATGGCTTCCTCCGTCCCAGTCTCGCGGGTCTACCGGTCGGAAACAGCGGCTGCTCTGCATCGCGCCCTTGAAACCTACTGGGGGCGCACTCTCGTTGATCCACCTGAGGTCAACCTGCCTTCGTTTCAGCGGCGCAACGGCATCCGCGAGGGCGGGCTCGGCCCCGACACCATCGCTGCGCTGCGGCGTTACGGGTACCAGCCGAATGCCGCGGCGCTCCGGCAGGCCGAGCAGTATCGCTCCCCGGAGCACGCATCCGACGCTGGCTCTTTCTGGCGTCGCTTCCAACCGCGCAGCGAAGAAACGCGGCGCCCCGTACCAGCTCCGCGAAGCCCAACTGGGCGGCCGGCGCCCAACGGCTCATCCGCACCACGTGCGATGGCTCCGCAAGCGCCAGCTGAAGTCGACTACAGTGAGTTTCGCATCAACCAGGGCGACCCGCGTCGCGGCCGCTATGGCGGAACAACCGAACAGGCGCTGCGCCTGTTGCGCGAGCGTGTCCCCGGACGCTTGCAGCCCAATCAGGTCTATATCGTCCAGATCGACCGCAACAACACGCCCCGCAGCGTCGGGGAGCTCAAGGGCACGACTTACGTGTTCCATACGAATGCAGCAGGGGAACCCAGGCTTGCTGGCACGTTTCGCTCCACATCGCAGCCAACCTGGACCGAGGGCATCATGCGCGCCGACACGGGGCGTCGGGTCGATGCACCCTACATTCCGGAGGTCCGTCCGGGCGAAGAGCCCTTCTACCGGGTGAGTCGGCAGCTTGGCGGTCAGCTCGGAAGCTTCCTCGTCAACGCTTCGCGCGCAATCCGTGACACCAATCGAAACGGCGCCGTCGACCGAGGCGAGACGCAACTCGTGGCGACGAGCGCCATCACATTCCACGCTGACGCTATCGCGCAAAACGGCACGCTGTACCCAGTGGGTAGCCGCGGTTGCCAGGTCATCGATCACCGAGTCTTCCAGGAGTTCGTTCGTGCCGTGAGAGGCCCCGGCGAAGCCATCTACGTGCTGCACCGCAGCTGATCGGCTCGAACCACTCCGACGCTTCTGCACCGTATTGCCGGCCAGACCGCAGACGGTGTGCCGCTTTAGCGGACGTTCACTTTTACTGCCACATGCCAGGCTTGACGATAACCTTCTCTTCGTCGCCTTTGCCCAGGCTCACCGTCTGCTTGTACTGCTTTCCGGACGGGCACGTGATGCGAACCTCGCACTTGCCGATGGGCACCGACTGCCGGAAGACCGGAGCGCCACCTAGCTTCTTGGTGCCGACCTGAACCTGGCAGTTTACCTCGCCGATGGTGTTGACGGAGAGCTTGGCGCCGTCGCCACTGCAACCCGACGGGACGTTCTTGCCTGGCGGCGTTCGCTCGACCGGCGTGTCGGGGTCCTTGCGCGGCGGCGGCTGTGGACTCGGTTGACGCTCCACCGCGACCTGAGGCGGAGGCGCCTTGCGAGGGAGCGGACGGTCGTCGTTGCGTCGCGTCGTTTGGGGGTTACTGACCGCGGGCTGCGGGGGTTTGGCGGCGATGGGATCGCTCCCGACCTCGAGTGAGAAGGGCTCGGTGCGATCGAGTTGTCCATCGAAGCGGACACTTCGGGTCTGAGAGCGGTAGCCGTCCTTCACGACTTTGATCTCGACGGCTTCCTTGGGGTTCATGTCTTGAATCTGGAGCGGCGTCTCACCCATGCGCCGCCCGTTGACGAAAACTGTCGCGCCGAGCGGCGTCGTCTCGACCGTGAGTCTTGCTGCGAGGTTCGCTCTGTTGGGATCGATCGGCTTCAGCGTCACCGCGACCCGCGTCTTGTTCTTTCCGGTTTCGAAGGTCGCCGTCACGGTCTGACGTTCGTAGCCTTCCTTGGAGACGGTAACGGTCGCGGCCTTCTGCGTGTCGCGATCTTTGATCGAGGTGGGGGTGAGGCCCAGCTCTTTGCCATCGACGATGACCTGCGCGCCTGGTGGCTCGCTAGCCACTTCGATCTCGCCCGACGACTCACTGATGGGGCGCCCGAAGTTGACGGGCACGTGATAGGCCGTTCCGGCGGACTCGACGTTGACCGCGAACGTTTGCTCTTTGTAACCCGGCGCACGCACCACCAGCGTGTGGGCCCCGAGTCGCACGTCATCTCGGATAATGGGCGACCGGTTACCTAGCGACTGCCCGTCGAGAAGCACGTCGAGATCGCGATCCACCGGGGTAGTCACGACAATCAGGGTGCCGACCTCGGCCTTCGGCTTGAAGACCATCACCAAGAGCACGATGAGAAGTGCCAAGAACGCGGTCCCGGCGGCGATGAGTATCGTCGTGTCGCGTCCGGCCTTTTGCCGCACCTGCACCGGGCTGCTGGCGCTGCGACTCGCCGAGCGCTCCTGCTCGAGCCGCAGACCCTTTCCGACGACGACGGAGCCGGTCGCATGATCTTCCTTGTGACCGGAAAAGCGCGCGGCGCTGACGCTCGCCGGGTCGTGCGACTCGTCGCTGATTTGGGTGGGAGCATTCGCCATCTCCGAGAAGCCGGACTCGAAGATCATCGTCTTCTCGCCCACGACTTGCCGGGCGCTCGCGGCGCGGTCGCGCGATACGGGCGCGTTCTTCATGGCGCGGGCGGCCGACAGCGCTTTCTCGCTGGTCGGTGGCGCCATGCGCATGAACTCTTCCATCTTCGCGAGCTCGCCCTCGATGTCCGAGGTGAACTCCTGCCGCAAGAGCCCCGAGAGGCGTTTTGCGTTGTAGATGGTGTTGTCTTCGATGAGGAACTGCTGCAGGTCGTCGTGCAGCTCGCTCGTCCACTGGTAGCGCTCCTCGCGCTCGCGGGCCAACGCCTTGAGCATGACCCGCTCGAGCTCAGGGGGAATCGCGGGGTTGTGCTGCGTGGGTGGCGGCACGTCGGCGTTACGCACCTTCTCGAGAGTCGAGAAGTCGCTCTCACCGATGAACAGGCGCTTACCGGTCAGCATCTCGTACATGAGGATGCCGACCGCGAAGATATCGGACCGATGGTCGATTTCGAGGCCGCGAACCTGCTCGGGCGACATGTAGCCGAACTTGCCCTTTAGGACGCCGGCCTGTGTCTTCGATGCGCGATCCTCCGCTTTCGCAATGCCGAAGTCGGTGATCTTCACCGCGCCTTCGTAGGACACCAAGATGTTCTGCGGGCTGACGTCGCGGTGAATGAGATTGAGCGGCTTACCGGTGGGGTCGCTCTTGCGGTGTGCGTAGTCGAGGCCCTCGCAAATCTTGCTGGTCAGGAAGGCGGCGGCAGGGATTGGCAGCGTCTGTTTGCGCTTGCGAAAGCGATCGAGGATCTGACGGAGGTCCTTGCCGGACACGTACTCCATCGCGATGTAGTATTGATTCTCGTATTTGCCGAGCTCGTAGATCTGCACGATGTTCGCGTGCGAGAGCTGAACCGCGATGCGGGCCTCATCGACGAACATGTTGATGAATTCGTCGTCGTCCGCCATCGAAGGCAAAATGCGCTTGATGGCGAGGACCCGCTCGAAGCCCTCGACGCCGAACGCCTTGGCCTTGAAGACCTCGGCCATGCCGCCTACGTTGATCCGCTCGAGCAAGAGGTATTTGCCGAACGTAATCGGGTAGTTCATGCGGCTATCGCGTCCGGAGCCTACCGTCGACATGGGCCTTTGACTTCACCTCGCGAGGTGCACAGCTGGGGGAGAATAAACGTCATCCCCAGTGTCGCACGCGACGCGGTCTGGCGCTAGCGAAGAGCTGTCGCGACGAGGCAAACCCCGGAAACACTTACAATTTTCCCGATTTGTAGGTTTTCGGCGAGCTTTTGCCATCTAGGCCCACGACTTGGGGACGTATTTTCCGTCCGAGGTGCCGCGAGCGCGTACACTCCTAGGCGATGGAGCTGAACGACATCCTCGCGATCGCCCACAAGGGAAACGCTTCCGACATCCACATGAAGGCTGGCCTGCCGCCGATGTTCCGCATCGACGGCGCCTTGGTGCCGCTCAAGGACGCGGCCCGCCTGTCGCCAGAGGATGTGCAGCGACTGGTGTTCAGCATCATGAACAACTACCAAAAGGAACGCTTTCGCGTACAAAACGAGCTCGACATGGCGCATGGCGTGCCCGGGCTCGGCCGCTTCCGCGTCAACGTCTTTCAGCAGCGCGGCACTCTCGGCGCCGTGTTTCGCGTCATCCCACTGCAGATCCAGACGCTCGCCCAGCTCGGCTTGCCGAAGGTCATCGAGACCATCTCTCTCGAGCCCCGAGGTCTCGTTCTTGTCACCGGCGCCACCGGCTCAGGCAAGTCGACGACGCTGGCGGCCATGATCGATCACATCAACACCAACCGCACGGCGCACCTGCTCACCATCGAAGACCCAATCGAGTTCCTGATTCGCGACAAGCGCTCGATCGTCAATCAGCGTGAAGTCGGTGTCGACACGCCGAGCTTCGCCTCGGCGCTGCGCAGCTCGTTGCGCCAGGACCCCGACGTCATCCTGGTCGGCGAGATGCGCGACATCGAGACCATCGAGATCGCGTTGACTGCCGCCGAAACGGGTCACTTGGTGATGTCGACGCTGCACACCGTGGACGCCACCGAGTCGATCACCCGCATCGTCAGCGTCTTCCCGCCGCACCAGCAAAAGCAGATCCGCATGCAGCTTGCGTCCGTCTTGCGCAGCGTCATCAGCCAGCGCTTGGTGCCGCGCGCCGACGGCCGTGGCCGTGTCGCCGCCATGGAAGTGCTTCGCGCCACTGCCCGCGTCCGCGAGCTCATCGAGCAAGAAGATCACACCAAAGAGATCCCCGAAGCCATCGCTAGCGGCCACATCACGTACGGTATGCAGTCGTTCGATCAGTCACTCATGGCGCACCTGCAGGCCGGCACCATCACGTACCAAGAGGCCCTCCGGCAATCGTCCAACCCCGACGACTTCGCGCTGCGCGTCTCAGGCATCAGCGGAACCAGCGATAGCAGCTGGGATGGCTTCGAAGGTCCAAGCGCTGGGACGCAGGCGCAGTCGCGGCACCAAGGCGCGCCCTCGCGCCCCGCCGTCGCGCAATCGCAACCACCTGTCCCACCGCGACGCACGACCGGGCCTCAAGCTCAACAACCGGCGCCCGTTCCGCAGCAACGGAGCGCTGCCAAGCCAGACGAGCTCGAGATCGAGCGGTTCTAAGTCCCGGCTCGCCTGTGTAAACCACTCCCCCCGCCACCCTTCGCATCCGCCTGGCTTTGCGCTACAGACGCGGCCCAATGTCAGTCGCCACCAGCATCCTCGGCATCTCGCTGCTCATCATCCTGCACGAGCTTGGCCACTATTTGGTCGCCAAGTGGTGCAACATGCGCGTCTTGAAGTTCTCGCTGGGCTTCGGGCCGGTCATCGCCAAGCGCACGTTCGGGGAGACCCAGTGGCAGCTCGCCGCGATTCCCCTGGGCGGGTTCGTCCAAGTCGATGGGATGGGTCCCAAAGAGACCGACGTCTACGAAAACGACGACCGCAACTACCGGAACCGGCCGGTCTGGATGCGGGCCGCCGTCATCGCTGCGGGCCCGGTCATGAACTGGGTGATTGCAGCCTTCCTCATTGGCGTCCTGGTGATGAGCGTCGGCTACGAGCGTCCCGACGACGCGCCCCGCTTAGGTGTCGTGGTCAACGGTAGTGCAGCTCAAGACGCAGGGCTCCAAGCTGGCGATACCATCTTGAAGTTCGCTGGCGACGTCCCTGGTAACTGGGCGGATGTCGTCCGCTCCGTGCGTGCGCATCCCGACGAGGCAGTGCCCGTCGAGGTCGAGCGCGAGGGCCAGCGCTTCGTGATGCAGGTGACGCCCAAGAACGATGGCAAAGGGCATGGCGTGCTCGGCGTGCAACAGAGCACCGTGCGCGTGCGCGAGAGCGTTGGGGGCGGCATCGCTTTCGCAATCAAGGAGACCTGGAGGCGTACGGTGGATCAGGTTCGACTGATCGCGGGCCTCATCATGCGGACCAACGACGCGACTCTATCGGGGCTACCGGGGATGGTGCGGATCATGTCGGGCGCCGCCAGTCGCGGCTTCGAGCAGTTCATGCTCATCCTGGCTGCGGTGTCGCTCGGGCTTTGCATCTTCAACGTCGTGCCGTTCCCGACCCTCGACGGTGGTCGGCTCGTCTTCTTGATCGCCGAAGCGTTGCGGGGCCGTCCGGTCAACGAGCGCATCGAATCGATGATTCACACCGTCGGCTTCGTGTTGATCTTGGCACTCATCGTCTTCGTATCGGTTCGTGATCTGATCTTTCCGATGCACGGCTGAGCTCGGCCATCGTTCGTATCGACGGCTCCGTCTGATCGGTTTGATCTTGGCGGTCGGCCTTGCGTTCGTAGAAGTTCTCGATGAGCTGCTCGATGCGCTGACGCGTCATGGCGGTTTGTGTGCTAAAGCGGATGCCAACCCCCAGCGACTGAACGACGTGAACCACGGTACCACTGGTCAGCACCGGCGGCTCGTTGGCCTCGCCCTTGATGACGAGATCGACGCGCCGACCCGCAGCGATGGTCGCATCGGTCATGATGAAAATGCCGCTGCGCGAAACATCGACCGACCTGCCGCTGAGCACAGGTGCTGCTCCGCCGAGGTTCATGGTGATGTCGAGAATGACTGGGTGACGTTCCGCCCTGCGGCGCTCGCGACCATTGCTGCTGTTACTGCTGGTCATCACGCGCTGTCGTACACGCTGACATCGTGTCTCGGTTGGCGCCGAGCGCTGTATCGCCCACGGGCACCGACACGACATAAAAGTCGGGTTTGGTTCGCCGCACCGGAGACGTGGGGTGCTGTAGGCATGCTGGAACTCGGGCAAAATGCTCAACGAGAACCAGACTCTTCATACCTCGGACGGTGTGACCGCCGCAGTCGCTGCCGTGGCACATCGCTTGCTCAATACGGCACGCCGGCGCGTGGCGACCACCACGCGCCGGCAATAGGATACGTCGCCGTCGCGTCGTGGACGGTTCGTGCTTCTCCTTGCGTGCTGGCTGTGGGGTTCTCCCACCCCACAGCCTTGCGCGATTCACGCGTCCTTGACGATTTCGACGCGGGCTTTTTTGCCTACAATGACGCCGACGGCCTGAGCGTCGGCGCGAGCCCCGTCGAGGATGATGCTGTTCTCCACGATGACGTCACGGCCCACACTCGCGCCAGAGGCGAGCACGGTGTTCGGCCCAACATGTGCGCCTTCTGCGATGCGCACACCGTCGCAGACGATAGTGGGGGCCTGAAGCTTTGCGCTGCTCGCGACGTCCGCGCTCGGCGACACCCAGACGCGGGATTCGCGTTCCGGTGGCAGTCCTCCGGCATAGCGGACACGCGCACGGCCGCTCATGACATCGAGGTTGGCATCGAAATAGCGCTTCGGTGTACCGGCATCGACCCAGTAGTCGTTGGTAACGACCCCTTGAATGAGCTCGTCGTTGTTCATGGCCTTCATGTAACCGTACCGCATGACGCACGTCTCGACGCCCTCGGGTAGGTACTCGAGCAAGCCCGGCTCGAGGACGTGGACGCCGGTGAACATGTACGGTGTGATAACCGCTTCGATCTCTTTGGCGTTCTTCTCGTCAGTCGGGCTCATGTGCCCCAAAATGCGACGCACACGGCCGTCTCCGTCGATCTCGATCTGGCCATAGCTGCCCTGATCGGGATCACGGCGCAGGATCATGGTGGCGAGGGCCCGCCGGCGGCGATGTGTCGCTATGACGGCGTGGAGATCGACGTCGAGGATGGTGTCGCTGTTGACCACGACGAAGGTGTCATCGAGGGCGTGGTGCATCTTCTTCAAGCCCCCACCCGTGCCCAGAATCTCGGGCTCCTCGCTGTAGGTCACCGAAACGCCGTACGCAGAGCCATCTCCGACCGCCTCGCGGAGCTGCTTACCGAGGTGATGCAGATTGACGATGACGTCGGTGATGCCGTGGTGCGCGAGCAAGCGCAGGGCGTAACCGATGAGCGGCAGGTGACCGACTGGGAACAGCGGCTTGGGCACGGTCTGCGTCAGCGGAGCCAAACGCGTTCCGAAGCCGGCGGCAAGAACGAAGCCTTTCACGTCGGGACCATCCCTCGTCTTCAGCGCTTCGGGGCATTGGGCTCGCGCACGGCCGCGAGCGCTGGGTCGGAACGGTAAACACCGAAGATCTTGCGGGTCACGAGGTCGTTGCTCTCGCGCGCGACGACCGCAACCGTGTTCGAGCCCGTTCGGAGCGGCACCGTCACGTCGAAGGGAGCCCGGTAGATGCCCTTGTCGGCCTGCATGGCGGAAAGGCCGCCGTAAAACACCTTCTTGTCGTTTACGAAGACGAAGACGTCTTTGAGCGCTTGCTCGTCGCGCACGAAACCAGACAGACGCATCGACGGCTGCGCGGTGACGAGCGCGGGGACATCGAGCTCGATCGAGGGCACCGAGTGCGCCATGATCGGCCGCACGGTCGCTTTGCGCGCAGAGGCGGCCTTGGCGCCGAGCTTGATGTCGCTATCGCGGATGTATCCGGGCGCGCCGTTGCCCACCTCGACGCGGTACCAGCCATCGAAGCTCGCGTCAGTGCGAAGCGAAGCGCCGCTCTTTGCGTAGGCGACCACTGGCATTGCGGCATCGGCGCCCGCGAAGATCGGGACTTCGTCGTTGCCGGCGAGCAGTAGCGGCCGATTCTCTATCCGCGCCTTGCGCGCCTCACGTACTGGGACATGCAGGTGCTCGGAGACGGTCTCGCCGTACGTCGAGTCCCAAACGGACACCTTCAGATCGATTGCGTCGCCGGCGCGAGGCACGTCGTCTTCGATGACGTCTTCTCCCTCCCCGTCTGGGCTTAGCTGTTTGGTCACGGCTTCGCGCGCGGTTCCGCGACCGTCCCGTCCACCGGGACCTACGCGCAGTGAGAACTTGAGCTCGACCGCTTTGTTCTTTCCGGGCTTGAGCGCCTCGATCTTGTCGCGGCCACGCTCGAGGAACAGAGCATCTCCGGAGAGATTCTTGAGGCTTATCACCGCCTCGTCGGACTGGCCGGTGCCGATGTTCTTCACGTCGACGATGAGGTTGACCTTTTCGCCGACCTGCAGCACGCCGTCGCCATTGCCGCCGCCGCGGTCGTCGAGCCACATGCTGTAGGCAAAACGCGGCTTCTTCTGCTCCTCGATCGACACCACGAGTCCGGTCTTCACAGAGTCGAGTCGCCGCTGTTGATCACCGATGGTGATCGTCATGTCGTCGGCGCGCGCGGACATTTCCCGCGGTAGCTTCACCTCGGTCGTCCAGCTCTTAGAGGCCCCCGGGGCGAGACGACCAAACGCGAACTCGAGATTCTTGAAGAGCGGGTTCTCGGACTGGGTGATGCCGTAGACGCGATAAAGCGGCGAGCTCCCGGTGTTGCGGACAGTCGCGGTCAGCGTCACTGTGTCGCCAGCCGTGAGTGGGCGGCCGGTGGTTTGCGGCGTCATCGCCAAGTCGACGGTGGCCTCCGCGCGCCCGCCTTTCTCGGCGTCCTTGGCGGCGGTCCAATCGACGCCGAGGCTCTCGAGGCGCTTGGCGACTCGCTGCTCCTGCTCATCGGCGCGCCCCAGAAATACGGTGCGGCTCTCGGCGATGATCTTCTTGCGATCGGAGCTCTTCGCGCTGGCCACGAGGTCGTGCGCGAGCTGCGTCTCGAAGTCGTACGTGAACTCGTTCGGCCCCTCTTGTTCGTCGTCGCCCTGCGTCTTGGGCTCGCCATCGCCAGTCGTCGTTTCCGCGAGGTGAACGATGGTCACCGAGGGCTGCGAGGCCGTCGCGCTCTTGGCCCCTTCGACGACCAGGTCTTCGCTTTCGCGGACCACCTGGGGAACGTCGAGATGGTGCTCGAGATCTTTCTCGCGCGTCGCATCGTCACTCACGAAGACATGGACGTCGTGACCCTCGATGGAGGCGGGCTGCACAGCGACGTCAGGCGAGATTCCGAGCCCCTGGATCGAAACGTCACCTGGGGTCAGGTACTGAGCGATCGTGAGCTTGAGCGCCGACTTGTCTTTGAAGTCGTAGAGCACCTGGACAGAACCCTTACCAAATGTCTGCTGCCCCACGATGACCGCGCGATCGTGGTTCTTCAGAGCACCGGCGACGATTTCGCTCGCAGATGCGCTCCCGCTGTTCACCAGAACGGCCATCGGATACGGCGGCTCCGTCCCCTGCGCGTGCGCCGACTTGACGTCACGTTTGCGATTGCCCTCCCCAACCGTGATGACCAGGGGACCGCGATCGATGAAGCGATCGCTCACCAAGATGGCCTGGTCGAGGAGACCACCAGGGTTGTTGCGCAAGTCGAGAACCAAGCCCTTGAGCTCGCCCTTGTTCTTCTTTCGCAGTCCCTCGAGGTGACTATGCAAGTCGTCGAACGTGTTCGCCTGGAAGTTCTTGATGCGTACGTAACCGACGCCGCGGTCGAGCAGCCTCGAAGCGACGCTCTGAATCTTGATGACGGCGCGGGTGAGCACGAAGCGCTTCGCCTCCGTCCACTTCTTGCGCTTCACCCAGATGTTGATCTTCGAGCCAGGCTTGCCGCGAAGCCGCTCGACTGCGTCCTCGAGGCCCATGTTGACGGTCGACTCCTCGCCAATCTTGACGATCTGGTCCTGCGCCTTGATGCCAGCGCGCGCTGCTGGCGTGTCCTCGATGGGCGAAACGACCGTGAGTCCGCCGTCGCGGATAGAGATGACGATACCTAGGCCGCCGAACTCGCCACGCGTCGACAGCCGCATCTCGTTGAAGCTCTCGGGCTTGAGCAACACGCTGTGCGGGTCCAGCGTGGAAAGCATACCGTTGATGGCGGCGTATTCGATGTCGTGCCGCTGTTCGGGGTCCGTGATGTAGGTCTGAATGAAGCGGAAGATGTCGCGCAATGCGAGCGTCACTTCCCAAAGCTGGTCGAGCCCGCCAAGCCGCTCGAGATCGAAGACGTGCTCGTTGTTCATGACCGCGACCTTGATGCGGCGCGGTGCTTCGCTGTCGTCGACGATGACCTCGGGGATGGTCTTCTGGATGTAGTCGAGCGCCGCGATGAACATGTCGTACGGCTTGATGCGCTCGGGCTCGACGTAGTTTTCCTTGAGCAAGATGATGACGCGGCTGAGCGTCTGATGGGCCGAGAGGTCGTAGCTAGGCGTTGCGACTGGCGTCGGAGCGCTATCGAGAGCGGCTCCCCCCAGGGTCGCGGCGCTTTCCGGAGAAGCAGGATAGTCAGCGTGATAGTCTGCGGCGCTCCCGAGATCGGTTGCGGGCAGCTCGATGTCACCACGCGCGAAGACACCGAATCCTTGCGTGGTAAGGGTCACGGCGCCAAGCGTCAAAACCGCGACCGTCGCCGTGACGGCGACGATGAAGCGGGCGGTGCGTTGGCCGGCCGTCAAATGGCATCTCCAGGGGCGCGGCGCATCATTCAAAGGGTAGTATGCGGGAAAGGGCCCTGCAAGCGAATCACCGGTGGCGCCGGCCTTCCTGCCTCGATATATCGAGCGGCGATGAATCGCGGCATATCGGCCTTTGGATGCGCCCTGGCAGCGCTCTTCGCCATTTCGGGCTGCAAGGGTGACACCGCCTCTTCGACCATCGCCCCGCACAAACCAGTCACTTTCGACACCTCTCCCATCGATGTCGACGACTTCGAGAAGTCGGCCAAGGTGCAGCGGCGCTGTCTGTACATGCCGTTCGGCGAGGCGGCGGCACGCTTGGGGTCGCTCGAGCTCGAGGCGTCATCGGTCATCAAGCTGACTGCGGGTAGCCGTGACAGCGAGCAAGCGGACACCTATTTGGTGCGCCAGGACCCCAACGACAACCTCTACGTACGGCTCGACACACCAGGAAATCAGATCGAGGTCAGCATCGTCGATCGCAAGACCTACATCCGCCAGGACAAGGGCCAGATGCGCGTCGCCGACAACCACGACTTCCAGGCGCCGGGTTGGAGCGACATCGCCTGGTCGAGCATGGCGCAGGCCTTGGAGCCATTCCGGCCGGCGCTCCGCTTCTCTCAGGGGCGGGCCGCCCGCGTCGGCGATCGTGAGGCGGTGCGCTTCGACCTCGGGCTCACTCAGCCCGATCCCGACGGCAAGCCCAAGGTCGACACCCTGCCGCCCACAACGTTGGCGGTCACCGCGCCGGCGGGATGGCGCGAACGGGCGAAGCCACGTGAGCTCACCGGTAGCCTATTCATCGACAAGGCCACAGGGACTCCGCTAAAGCTGTCGGTGAGCGGTCGCCTCGCCATCGACGAGAAAGAAGGCCGCGTCACCGAGATGGCCCTCACCTACGAGGGCGCGGTCAAAAACGTGGGCAAGGTGGCAAAGATCACCGCCCCAAAGGCGATACCCGAATTCCGTATCGCCACCCCGCCCGCCGATCCGGTGAGCTTCTTTCGCGAGCACCTCGATCCGTTGCCGCCGAAAGATTGACGGTGGCAGGGCGCCGGACCTGCCGATACTAGCTGATGCAGCGTTTACAGATCGGGTCAGCGAGCGTATCTTCGCGGGGTAGGAGGAAGTTCTGGATACTGAAGCCTTGGCCCGCCGCGCCGCCGCAGTTGCTCTCGACATGAAAGCGCAGAACGTCGTCATCGTCGACTTGCGCAGCCGTTCGACCTACGCGGACTTTCTCGTGATCGCATCAGGTACGAGCGACCGCCACGTGCAGGCCGTCGCCGAGTCGGTCGAGGTCACTCTCAAGCGTGAGCACGTCAGCATCGTCGGCGCCGAAGGAGCGCGCGAGGGCCAATGGGCGTTGCTCGACCTTGGCGGCGTCGTCGTCCACGTGTTCCACCAGTTCGCGCGTGACCTGTATGACCTCGAGTCCCTCTACGACAAAGCCCCCCGCACGCGCATCTCAGCGGACGCGCCGGTGGTCGCTGCCAAAGCTCGCCAACAACTCTCCTGAGTTTCGCCTACCGCATTCTTTGGGTCGGGCGTAAAGCCAATGACCCGCTGCTCGCCGCGGCTGACGACTATGCCGAGCGCCTAACGCACTACGCTCCGCTCGAGCGGCTGATGATCCGCGAGAGTGACATGGTGGGTGAGCGTGATGCGCTGCTCAAACACATCCGGCCCTCGGACGTCGTCGTCGCCCTCGACGAGCGCGGCAAAGAGCCAACCACGATGGAGCTAGCGAGTTGGTGCCGGACCTGGCTCGAGCGCGCGCAAACCGTCACCTTGGTCCTTGGCGGCGCAGACGGCCTTCATGCCGACATCAAGTCCCGGGCTCAGACCACGATGGCACTATCCCGACTGACCCTACCGCATCGCATGGCGCAGATGCTGTTGCTCGAGCAACTGTACCGCGCGCACACCATTCTTCGCGGCGAGAAGTACCATCGCGTCTAGGGTGTTGCGGGCAGCGAAAGTTGCCGCAAGACTCCTACGTGTTAGGCTTTCGAGATAGCCATGAAGAGCGACAAGAGCCTCTCGACGAAGCGCAAGCACGCGCGCCGTCCCATCTCGGTGGACGTGCGTGCCGCCCCGACTGGCGACCGCGCCGGTGAGCTGGTTTTCGAGAGTGTCGACGTTAGCATCGGGGGAGCCTTCCTGCGCTCTGACCTGCTCCTCGAGCTGGGTGATCAGCTCGAGATGGCCATACCGTTACCGAAACAAGATCCGGTGCGCGCGCTCGGCCGAGTCGTGTGGGTGACGCGCGACCCGCGCATCAAGGGTAACGCTGGCATGGGTATCGAGTTCGTCGACATGGCCGAAGACGACCGCCAGCGTCTCGCAGCCTTCCTGCGCGACTGATTCGTCGTCTCAGTAGAGAAACTTGTCGCAGGTGCTGCTACCGCCGAACGGTATGCAGATCCCCCAAGCCGTTGGCGTGCCGCTCGCGTCCGGCGCGCCTTCTTGAGCGCAGCAATATGTCGCGCCGCGTGCCGTACTAGCGCCGCAGTCGAGGTTATTCGTCCCGGGGTTGGGCAGCGTGGGATCGCAGAGCTCGACGCACTGACTCGTCGCGCACGTCAGGCCAAAAGACCGCGTCTGCCCGCCACCGTCGATGTAGCTCTGGTTACCCGCGCACGGCTGGTCGATGACGTTGCAGAAGGTGCCGATCGGCTGTCCATTGCGTGTCGTATCGAGGCAAACGAGACGTCGCTGCGCCCCGCGACCGACGGCTTGGCAATAGCGCTCGCCGCTCGTGCTGCCGCAATTGTCGCTGTAGGACTGGTCGGTGAAGCTCGGCGTGCATTCGATCAAACAAGCGCCAGCCCCGTCTTTGACCTGCGCACACACGCGGCCGGTAGGACAGGTCTCGTTCAGGCACTCGCTACGCGCGCAGAAGCCAGTCGCCTCATTGGGGAACGGCTTACAGAACTCATCGCCACGGCAAGCGGTTTGCGAGAAATACGAAGCACCACACTGCTCGCGACAGGCACCATCGACGCACTGCAAACCCTCTTCGCACATGGGGTCGAGCGAACAGGCCTCGCCGCGACGTCGACTGCCATCGCGGACACACTCGTTACCCGTGACCCCAGCCCGCTGATAGCAGCTAAAGCCCTCGTCACAAGCGAAGCTCGCGGTCGCGCCGGTGCCTGACTGACGGCAGGGTTGACCGTCCGGATCCCAGTCGTAGGTCAACGAACACGCGACCACGGTGGCAAGCCCGGCAAGTGCGGCCAAGCGTGGCAAGGTCAGAAGGTCCATGTGCCCACCATGGCGCCGCCGCGCACCATCGGCGCGATGTCGAGCTGCGGTACGAGCGATGCGCGCCGCGACATCACGTCGTCCGACGAAGGTGACGGGTGATAGAAGAAGTAGAGCATCGTGCCGGTCACGACCGTGGCGACGCCGAGACCAAGGAGCACATCGCCCGTGAGTGCTTGGATCTTGCCAGCGCTGCGAGCGCTATCGGCTTCTGGGGTGCCCTGCGGCGCGTCGCGGAACTTGTCGTTGTTGCTTTTGCCCAGATAGGCAAGCACGCCGCCCGAGACCAAGAGGGCGCCGGCGGTGATGCCGCCATAAAAGAGGACGCGGCGGCGAAATTCCTGGCAGCTCTCGCCCATGCATACGTTCGAGCCAGCATGTACGAGACCTCCACCGGTGTCCCAGCGACCGTAGAAAATGGAGCCTTCGGTCTTCTTCGCGAGCGTCTCGGCCGCGAAGTGACGGTCCATCATCAGCTTGATCTCGCGCTGGTAGCTCGCAGCGACAGTGTCGTAGGTAAAACTGTGCGAGGCGCTCTTCATCTTCTCGTCGGTCGTCAGGTCGAACTGTGTTGTACGCAATAGCACACGCTCGCCATCGAGACGGACGTCGGTCAAGAAGACCTGTTCGACACCCAAGAGAACGCCCAGTTGCGAAGCCAGCGTCAGCAGGTCCTCGTTGGGTTTGGCGTTGGGCTTCTGCATGACCTCGTTGCGCGCGTCGATCGTGAGGTTCACGAGGTGCTCGTATTCGTCGAGCTTCGGCGACGGCGCGAGCTCGGCAACCTCACTGGCTTCAGCATTGCCTTTGACGGAGATCACCGTGCCGTATTCACGGTAGCCATCGCGAATGACGCGCGCGTAGTGGCGGCCCTCGAGGGTACTGTCGACGGTCACCGGAGCGATACCAACGAACTTCCCGTCGACGAAGACTTCGCCGTAGCTCGGGTTCGAGCTCACAGCGATCGAGCCCTTGCGCGCCTTGTTCACGGAAGCCTGCGCGGATTTGAAGATCGTGCGCATGCTGGGGTTGAAGATCGTCGGGTCGGGCTCGATGGAGCCATCGAGGGTGATCGCTTGAGCGAGACGCTCGCGACCCTTGGCGTCTTCGCCGCGCAAGATGTGCGTCGCGCCCAGCAACATGAGGATCTCGGAGACCCGCTTGATGTCGCGGACCACGTACGCGCGGCGCTCGAGCTCGCGCAATGCGCCGTTCAAGTACTCGACGGCTTGATCGAGATCGAGCGAGTCGTAGGCATCGCGACCCTGGGTGAGTAGGTTCTGAGCTCGCGTCAGCACCTGCTGTGGATCGTCGGTCGAGCCAAGCGCGCTATCGATGGTGATGAGCTCGTAGCGCTGATCGGTATAGAGCGCTTCACGCATGAAGTGCCCGACGAAACCAGCGGCCTTGTCAGAGCCAGCTCCGGTGCCGCGGACGATCGACACGATGCGCGCCTTCTTCGGCGCGGTGTCATCGACCTGTGCACGCGCCACCGCCGCAGCGAAGGTCACGACGAGGGCAAAGAGGCCCGTTAGAGCGAGGGTTTGGCGCATATAAGAGCGCGCCGACGCTACACAAGTTGGCTTTGGGGTTCAAGGAGTGGGCGGGCCTACTGCGAACGTGCCATAGCTAAGACATGCTGATGCAGCTCGTGCGCCTCGTGTTCTGGGCGCTCGTCATCTACCTGATTTGGAAGCGAGTTCGCGTCGTGGTGCGGCAAGGGGCGCCCTCCGAGCCGCGCTTTCGGGCGGACCCGCGAGCGAGCGCACCGCCGCCCCCGCCCCCAGCCTCCGATGCGCCCGACTCGCCCTATGCCGTGCTCGGTGTGAGCCGGAGCTCGACGGCCAGCGAAATTCGCAGCGCCTACCAGACCTTGGTGCGCAAGTATCACCCGGACCTCGTCGCCACCATGCCGGTCGAATTTCGTGAAGTCGCGGAGAAGAAAACTAAAGAAATCAACGCTGCGTATTCGCAGCTCAAGCGTTGGGGAGTAGTGAGCTGAGCGTGGATTCCAAACAGCTCGAGCAGTGGGTAGTAGCACCATGGACGGCGATGGTGCGCGTAAGCAGCGGCGCGCCGGTCAACGGCCGCTTGAAGAGTGAACCCGAGGATTTCGTCGTCGAGGAGATCCCGGACGCCGAGCCATCTGGGAACGGCGAACATCTCTACATCTGGGTCGAGAAGCGCAACCTGCCCGTGCATCAGCTCATGCAGCGGCTGACGCGAGGCCTCAACCTCGACGCGAGAGAGATTGGGTCAGCGGGCCTCAAAGACGCCCGCGCGGTGACGCGCCAATGGCTGTCGCTGCCTGCCAGGGTCGAGAGCCGGCTCGCCGCGATCGAAGACGACGCACTGAAGGTGCTCAAGGTCTCTCGCGACACCACGCGTCTTCGCACGGGCCATCTGCAAGGGAATCGTTTCGTGATTCGCGTGCGCGGCGTCGCCGAAGCGGATGTCGCGCGAGCGCGGAGCTTGGTCGAGGGTCTGCGCGCTACCGGGATTCCCAACTACTTTGGACCGCAACGCTTCGGACGCGACGGCAACACTCTGGCAATGGGGCGCAAGCTCATCGCGGGAGAGATGCTCAAGCTCAACGCCATGCTCTCGCGACTTGCATTGTCGAGCGTCCAGTCGGCGCTCTTCAACGCATGTCTGGCCGCGCGCGTCGTCGACGGTCTATACGCCCGTGTCTTGCGTGGCGACGTCATCGCCGACCGCAAGCTTGGTATCGTCAGCGTCGCCATCGACGCCGCGGTCGAAGAGGAACGCGCCCGAGCAGGCCGGGTCGTGACCATGGGCCCGATGTTCGGCCCCAAGATGCGCGAAGCTCGTCACGATGTCGCGGTGCGCGAAGCGGCGGTGCTGACGTCGGCCGGCCTCGACCGCGCCGCGTTCGCACGCAAACGCGAGCTTCCTGGAACACGTCGGCCGTATCGACTCTGGCTCGACGATTTCGGCTTCGACACCGCAGACGACGGTTTCGTCGTGCGCTTCGAGCTGCCCGCGGGTGGCTACGCGACGGTCGTACTGAACGAGATCATCACGGAAGTTGCGGAAGCGGACGAAGTCGAAGACGACGGCCCGGCTCAAAGTCCGAGTTAAAGAGACTCGGCCAGCGTCGGGTCGCTCGCTAACGGCGCGCTAGCTTAGCTAGCCTCGGCGCTCTGGGCTTCATCTAGGGCTTCGATCGCGCTCTCGACCTTCGTCGCGTCGTCGGGCTTCGGGCCGCGCCGGCGGACACAGACGAGAAAGCCGCTGTGCCCCACCATACGCATCACGGGCCGCAAGCGGGTCCGGTCGGCCATCCAGGGTCGAACGATGACCTCGGCGACCTCGGGCATCGCGAAGCGAGCCTCGTCGAGAATGGTCAATACCAGCTGGTCGACCTGTCGCATGGTGGGCAAATAGCAAAGCATGAGCCCACCGGGCTTGAGTGCGTCCGCCGCAGCGGTCACGGCGACCCAAGGCTCTGGCAAATCGAAGAAGATGCGATCGACACGCTTCTTGTCCTTGAGGCCCTCCACGACATCCATCTTGTGCACGGTCAGTCGCTTGATGAGATCGCGCTCCGGCCAGCGCTCGATGTTCTTGATGGCACAGTTGGCGTGGTCGTCACGTAGTTCGAACGAGGTGACGCTGCCGCGCTCACCCACCGCCCGCAAGAGGACCAAGGTCAGCGCACCAGAGCCGATGCCCGCCTCGACCACGTGCGCACCGGGGAAAACGTCCGCCATCGTGAGCATGTAACCCAGATCTTTGGGCGGGATGATCTGCGCTGCGCGCGGCATCAAGAGGATGTACTCCTCGAGGGTCGGGCGATAGGCGGTGAGGTATTCGCCCTTCATGGTCACGATGCGCGCGCCGGGCTGCTGCCCGAACAAGAGCTCGCTGTCGAAGGCGCCGGCCTGCACGGATAGCCGCTTTCCTGGGAGCGGGAACACGAGAAAGGAGCGATGCTTACGATCGAAAACGATGACCGGCTCGCCGGGGCGAAAGCCATCTTCGTCCAGCGCGGCTTGCTCGCTTGCGTCTAACTTATTCTCCACGGCGGATGGATTGAATGATGGTCGCGGCTTTTGCAACCCACCCGCCGAAGGATTCGACGGCGCGAGGTACGCGCATGCTGATGAGCATCCGCAAAAAGCTCTGGGCCGCGTCGGTCATGGCCAACAACAAGCGCATGCGGCTGACATCGTAGGGGATCAGCTCGCCAGCGCTGACGGCGATGTCGGCCTCTTCGATGGCCGCCTCGAGGGCGTTACGGGCGCGCTCGAGCAACATCCATTCACGTGAGCGCAAGACCTCTGCGATCGTGGGCCAAACGTCGATGTTCGCATCGTAGGGGGCATTGCGGTGCTGCGACACGGGGCGCACCAGGCCGCGCTTCTCCAGTTCGGCGATGACCCCACTCATGAGCGAACGGCTGACGCCCATGCGCTCGGCGAGGTCGATCTGCGACATAGGACCAACATGCAGTGCGAGGTGAGCCCACGCTCGACCGAGGACGTGCTTGAAGCCCCAGTATTCGATGAAAGCCCCAGCCGCGTCGCAGACGTCATCGATGCGCCTGTCGAGGCGGCTCTTTGCGTGGTTGGTGGTCTCGGCTGGCCTTGCCATCTCGCGTCCCGACGGGCTATAGTCCAAGTTGTTCACAAACTCGTGAACAACGCAAGAGGCCGAACGCCATGCAGGCAACCGCACTGGGCATTTCGAACGGCAAAGGCGCCCCGCAACCGACCCTGTCCGCCGCCCACTTGGCCGACGTTGACCGTGCGCTGAGCACCGCACGCGACAGCGCGGCTCCCTGCCTTCTGCGCTGCGAGATCGCGCTGGGAGAGGTCGACATCCTTGCTCGTTACGCGCCGCTCGCGCTCGCTGCGGAGCTTCCCTTCATCCTCCGACGACCGCGCGGCGAGCAAACCATCGTGGCGTGGGGCCCCATCGAAATCGCGCACGGGGCTGCCTCGTCGCGCTTCGCTTCAGCGATGGAGCATTGTTCACGGGTTCGTGAACTCGAGATGATTGGCTGCTCGGAGCAGACACCCTTGTGGGTTGGTGGCGCGGCATTTGCCGAGAGCGCCTCGTCGCGCCGCGAGCTCTTCGCCTCCGAAGCTTGGGCGGGCTGGCCGGACGCGCGGTTCTGGATCCCACGCACCATGCTGCTCGCCGGCGACGGCGACCCTCGTGTCGTGATCACGACCTGGGTCAGGCCCGCCGATCAACGCGACGCCATCGTCACGACGTTGGTCGCCGAGCTTGCGGCGTTGGGGCGTACGCCAGCGCATCGTCATGGTCAAGCGCCGGGTATGGCACCCCGCGTCGGGCGCAACGCGTGGGTCTCGCTCGAATCGGAAGATGCGTGGGCAAAACGCGTCGAGGCTGCCTGCGAGGTCATCGGCGCGGGCTCCATGGAAAAGATCGTCCTCGCCCGCGCGACGCGCATGAAGACCCCACGCGGGGCCGTCATCGACCCTGTGCGGACGCTCATCAGCCTCATCGAGAGGCACCCAGCAGCAACCTGCTTTGCGGTCGGTAACGACGATGGCAGCTATTTCGTGGGAGCCACGCCCGAAACATTGCTCAAGGTCTCCGGGGGCTGGGTCGAGACGCACGCGTTGGCAGGGACCGCGCCGCGGGGCGCCTCGCAACGCGAAGACGACGATCTCGCGGCCGCGCTGGTGGCGAGCGCCAAGAATCGTGAAGAGCATGACGTTGTTGCCCACGCCCTGCGGGACCGCCTCGCGGCGCACTGCACGGTGATCGAAGCAGCCAACGAGCAGACACCGCGACTCGTGAAGCTTACGCACGTCCAGCACTTGGAAACCGTGATGCGCGGCAAGCTCGCCGGCGACTGCCACATCTTGGCGTTGGCTGCCGAGCTGCACCCCACTCCCGCGGTGGGCGGCTTCCCGGGCGAACGCGCCGCACACTATCTCGCCGAGAGCGAACCCCTCGCGCGTGGCTGGTACAGCGGACCAGTCGGCGTCGTCGACGCGGCAGGCGAAGGCACCTTGGTCGTCGCGATTCGCTCGATGATGCTTCGAGGTGACCGCGCTTGGGCATTCGCTGGCGGTGGCATCGTCGCCACCTCGAACCCACGTGACGAGTGGCGAGAGACCGAGCTCAAGCTCGCCGGCATCACCGACGCCGTGAGCCTCGAGCTCGAAACCGGCGAACATGATAGTCGTCAGGCGAGCAACGCATGACCCCGCGGCTCGAAGGCGCGCGCGACGGGGATGCCATCGGTCTCGTTCATGCGCAGCGCAACGCGACCTGGGCGTCGCACCTCGCCGCAGCGCTGGTTGCCAACGGTTTGCGGCACGCCGTGATCTCGCCTGGTTCGCGCAACACGCCGCTTGTGCTCGCCCTGGACGCGGTCCTGGGCGACCGAGCGCTCGTGGTGCTCGACGAGCGCAGCGCCGGTTTCGTGGCGTTGGGTCTCGCACGCGCGAGCGGACACCCCGTCGCCTTGCTTTGCACCTCGGGGTCCGCCGCCGCACACTACTTTCCGGCCATCATCGAGGCGCACTACAGCCGTGTGCCGCTCGTCGTCATGACCGCTGACCGCCCCCCCGAGCTCCATCACAACGGAGCGGGCCAAAGCATCGAGCAAGAGAATCTCTACGGCGATTACGTGCGATGGTCCGCGAGCCTCGGCGCCCCTGGAGACGGGGCCGCACCACGCACCTGGGGCCATATGGGTGCACAGGCGATCGGCATCGCGACCGGGCCGAGCCCGGGCCCCGTTCACCTGAACGCTGCTTTCCGCGAGCCGCTCTGGGCTCCAGGTGTTGGCTACGGTCCGCCTTCGCAGGAAGCCTTGCGCATCCAGCGCGGCGACGCAGCCGCCCCACCCAGCGAACGGGTGCGCGAACGGCTCGCCAAGGCCAAGCGTGGTGTCGTGGTCTGCGGGCCGCGGGCCGCAGGCTCGTCGCTCGCCGCGGACCCCGGGTTTGCCTCGGCGGTTACCAAGCTCGGCGAACGTCTCGGCTGGCCCGTGCTAGCTGACGCTGTCTCGGGTGCGCGCCGTGATGGCACCATCACGACCTACGACGCGCTGCTGCGTTCGTCCGCCTTCGCGGACGCGATGCGACCCGATCTCGTGTTGCGATTCGGTCAGCTACCAGCGTCGAAGCCGCTCGCCGGATGGCTAAACAACGCCAGCACCAGCACGATTTTGGTGGAGCCGAGCGGCGCTCTTCACGACCCCGCGAGTGTCGCGGACATGCTAATCGCCTGCGACGCTACCGCTCTCTGCCTCGAACTTGCGAAGACCGCCGAGCACACCGGCGGAGGGTGGCTCGCTCAATGGAAGCGCGCCGAGCGCGCAGCTCGACGAGCGCTTGACGAGACTGTGAGCGACGGTTTCTGGGAGGGCGCGATCGCCGCAGCGGTTGGCCGCAGCTTGCCCGCGAACGCGTTGTTGCATGTCGCGAGCAGTATGCCTGTCCGTGATCTCGAAGCCTTCGCAGCGCGAGTACCGTTCGTCACCGCCAACCGAGGCGCGAACGGAATCGACGGGACCATCGCGACCGCGTGTGGCGCCTCGCTCGCATGGGATGGCCCGACCGTCGCACTTCTCGGTGATCTTGCCTTCTTGCATGACGTCGGGTCCCTGGCCACCGCGCGCGCGTTGAGCGCCAACCTGACCATCGTAGTCGTCGACAACAACGGCGGCGGCATCTTCGACTTCCTGCCGATCGCCGACCACGACCAACGCGCCTTCAACCGCTACTTCAGCACACCTCAAGATGTGGACGTCGGCGCGGTCGCCGTGGCCTTCGGGTTCACCGCCACGAAAGTCGGGTCATTGCCCGAGCTCGAGCAGGCCCTCGCGGCACCGGGTCAGGGTTGCCGCGTCATTCACGCAGTCGTCGATCGCAGTCGCAACGTCATGCGCCACCGCGCGTCCGCTACAGCGGTCGCACACGCGCTCGAATCCAGCAAGTAGAGGGAGATTATGGGAACTGAGCTACCAAACTGGGTGAAGGTCAAAGCCTTCGAGGACATCGAGTATCACAAGGCCGAAGGCATCGCGAAGATCACCATCAACCGTCCCGAGTGCCGCAACGCATTCCGGCCGCAGACCATCTTCGAGCTCTCGTCGGCTTTCTACGACGCGCGTGAAGATCCGGAGATCGGCGTCATCGTCCTGACGGGCAAGGGCGATCTCGCGTTCTGCTCGGGAGGCGACCAACGCGTGCGTGGCGACAAGGGCTATGTCGGGCCCGATGGCGTGCCGCGCTTGAACGTCCTCGATCTACAGCGCTTCATTCGAACCTGTCCGAAGCCGGTCGTCGCGATGGTCGCGGGCTACGCCATCGGTGGCGGTCACGTCTTGCATGTGTGCTGCGACCTCACCATCGCCGCCGACAATGCGAGATTCGGACAGACGGGTCCCCGTGTCGGTAGCTTCGATGCCGGTTTCGGCGCGGGCTTACTGGCGCGGATGGTCGGTCAGAAGAAGGCGCGAGAAATCTGGTTCTTGTGCCGCCAGTACGGCGCCCAAGAGGCTCTCGACATGGGGTTGGTAAATCACGTGGTACCGCTCGCCGAGCTCGAAAAGGAGACGGTGAAGTGGTGTCGCGAGATGTTGGCACTCTCGCCCATGGCGCTGCGCTTGCTGAAGGCTGGGTTCAACGCCGACGTCGACGGCATGACCGGCGTCCAGCAGCTCGCTGGCGACGCGACCCTGCTCTTCTACATGAGCGAAGAGGGCCAGGAAGGACGCAACGCGTACGTGGAGAAGCGTAAGCCAGACTTCAAGAAGTTCAAGAGGGTTCCCTGAAGGGAAAATCATGACGAGCGCGACGCACATGCCCGCGAAAGTGGACACCGAGCTAGCATCGGCGGCTGATGCACGGCCCGGGCGTGTGCGCACGTGGTTTCTGGCTGTGCGTCCGCGAACGCTACCCGCGGCCATCGCCCCAGTGCTCGTCGCATCCGCTTTGGCATACGCTGACGGCCTCTTTCATCTGGTTTACGCCTTGCTTGCCGCCGTCGGTGCAATGCTGATCCAGATTGGTACGAACCTCTTCAATGACTACGCCGACTTCAAGCGGGGAGCGGACACCGCGGAGCGGTTGGGTCCGGCGCGCGTCACGCAGCGAGGGTGGGTCACACCGCGGGCGGTGCTCATCGCGGCGATACTGGCGTTCGCGCTTGCCATCGTCGTAGGCGTCGCACTGGTTGTACGCGGGGGCTGGCCGATCGTTGCCATCGGCCTCGCGAGCGTGGCTTGCGGCTTCCTCTACACCGGAGGTCCGGCCCCTCTTGCATATCTTGGCATCGCCGATCTGTTCGTGTTCGTGTTCTTCGGGCTCGTGGCGGTCGGCGGTGCGTATTACGTCCAAGCGCTCCAACTTGCGCAAACGACCATGTATGCGGGTGCCGCTCTCGGGGCGCTATGCACCGCGATCCTCGTGGTCAACAATCTGCGCGACCGCATCGGTGACGCCAAGGTTGGCAAGCGCACCCTGGCTGTTCGCTTTGGCGCACACTTCGCGCGAACTGAGTACGTTCTACTCGTCGCAGCTGCCTACATCATCCCCGTTGTCGGTTACTTCACCAGTGTGACGCCCGTCGGTTGGCTCGCGGTCGCACTGAGCGTGCCTCAGGCGGTTATGCGCACGCACGGCGTACTCACGAGCGACGGCGCGGCACTGAACCGACACCTTGGCGGCACTGCCCAGCTGATGCTCCTTTACGGCGTCCTTCTCACGATGGGGGTCACGTTATGGCGATGACCTCGATCCAGGTGCAGCCTTACCGTCTCGCTTTCGTGAAGCCGCTGCTCACGGCGGCCGGGTCGTTCTCACATCGCGAGGGTTGGATCGTACGCGTGCGCGATGCCGACGGTCGCGCTGGCTATGGGGACTGCTCGCCATGGCCCGGCTTCGGTAGCACGTTGTCGCGCGTGCGCTCACACATGGCGGAGCTGACAGCACTCGAGAGCTCCGAGCTCCCAGAGGTGCGAAGCGCCGTCGCGTGCGCCATGAGCGACCTTGCGGCACAGAAGGCGGGGCTGCCCCTCGCGCAGTGGCTTTCGCCGGCGGCGCGCCCGGCCGCAGCCACGCATGCGCTCGTCAACGACGCCGAAAGTGCCGTGGCCGCCACTCGTTCGGGTTACGTGGCGATCAAGGTCAAAGTGGCCGCCGAGCCAGTCGCTGTCGACTGCCGCCGTGTGCGCGAGATTCGTGAGGCTGTCGGGGGTGAAATACGCTTGCGGCTCGACGCGAACGGCGGATGGACCGTGGCCGCCGCCTGCGACGCCCTGGCTGCAATGAACGACCTCGACATCGACTTCGTCGAGCAGCCCGTGACCGGCCTCGACGCCATGGCTCGCGTCCGCGCGACGACTAGAATTCGCATTGCGGCTGACGAAGACATCACCAGCATCGCGAGTCTTGAACGCGCCGTCACGCTCCAGGCGGCCGACGTCGTCGTGCTCAAGCCAGCGTTCCTCGGCGGTGTCCGCGCGACCTTCGACCTCGCCGACGCCGTTCGCCGAGCCGGGCTCGCGGTCGTGGTCACACACGCGCTCGAATCTGCGGTCGGACGGGCTCACGCAGTACACCTAGCGTGCGCTTTGGCGGACGATCCGATCTGCGGTCTCGGCCAGCCGCTCAGCGAAGACGTCGCCAACCTCTCCCCGGTCATCTCCGGTCGTATCGCACACGCACGCGGGCCTGGTCTGGGCGTCGTTCCTGGAGGCGTCGTATGATCGAGGATTGGATCATCCCGGACAGCGGCGCCATTCCCCATCCGCTCCGCAGTGCTTCAATCGCGCGTCCTTCGCATTGCGCGCTCGTGGCCGACGATGGTGAATGGAGCTACGGCGACCTGTGTGACCGCGTCGCCATCGAGGCGGCACGGCTGTCTGCCCTGGGTATCGAGCCTGGGATGCGGGTCGTGTTGTCCGGCGTCGCGAGCTCCGCTTGGGTGGTTGCTTTTCATGCTCTCGGCTGGCTGGGTGCGACCGTCGCGCCGCTTGCCCATGAGGCCTCAGGCGACGAGCTAGCGCGCGATCTCGCGACGCTCACCCCCGACGCCGTCGTGCTGACGCAAGGCGCTCCGAGCGTGCTCGCCGACCACGCGATGGCCATTCGCTTCGAGCTTGGTGACGTCGCGCAGGACGCTAAGCGCGCCGCCGAACGATTCTGGCCTTGGAACGAGACGCGCCTCGTCTTGCTCACCTCGGGAACCACGGGGACGCCGCGCCCGGTGTCGCTCAGCACTCAGCAGATCGCTTTGCAGGCGTTTGGCTCGGCGATCCGCTTGGAGCACCGGGCTTCCGATCGCTGGCTCGCCTGCCTACCACTCCATCACGTCGGCGGCTTGTCGGTGATCACCCGCTGCGCGTTCTATGGCACCACCGTGGTTTTACATTCGCGATTCGTTGCGACACGCGTGGCTCGCGCCCTCGACCTCGGCCAAGCGACCATGGTGTCGCTGGTGCCGACCATGCTCGAGCGCGTGCTCGACGTGCGTGATGGCAAACCGTTCCCCGCAAGCCTGCGCGTCGCGCTCATCGGCGGCGCCAAGACGCCGAGCGATCTGCTCGCGCGTTGCAGGGCTCTCGAAGTGCCGGTAGCGCTGACATGGGGAATGAGCGAGGCCGCTTCGCAAGTTGCGACACGGGCGATCGGTGACGCCAGTGATGACGCCGGTGCGGGAGCGCCGCTGGCATTCGCACGCGTGCGCACCAACGACGGCTTACTCGAGATCGCTGGACCGACCGTGGGCGGCGTCTTGACCACCCGCGATCGCGGCTTTGTCGACGCGAAGGGCCGCGTTCAGGTCGAAGGCCGCGACGACGGCGTTATCGTCTCGGGCGGCGAGAAGCTGGACCCCCTGGAGATCGAGCGTGTCCTCGGCGAGCATCCCATGGTCCGCGATGTCTGCGTGCTAGGGGTCCCCAACCCTCGATGGGGTGAGAGACCCGTGGCTCTCGTCGTCGCGCGCGGCACACAAAGGCCGCTCGATACCGACCTCGACGCATGGTGCGGCAAGTCGTTGTCGCGCTTCAAGACGCCAGACCGCTACGTGTGGGTCGACAGCCTGTCGACTAGCGCCATGGACAAACGGTCGCGCATCGCGTTGGCCGAGCTACTGCGCCTGCGCGCTCCCGATCTTTTCGTGGCCGTCGATGCCGACGCGGCGCAAGGCGTCCGCGAAAGCAGCCGGGAAGGTCACGCCTCGAAAAGTTCCGAGGTCGACGAACGCATGCACGGTGCGGGCGGTGGCGCGCAGCACTTCGTCCTCTCCAAGAAGGCGATACGCAATGGTAATGGTCTTGCGGCTCGCGGCCTCGATGGCAACGTTGATGTGGAGGCGCTCCCCGAGACGCATCGGCTTCACGAAGTCGGCGTCGGCATGAACCAGCGGCGCGCCCCAATCTTTGGCCTCGAAGAGAGCCTGGATGCCGCCCGTCGTCACGGCAAGAAGCTCTTCGAAAGCCTCGTGGCAATACTCGAATACCCGCGCAAAGAACACGATGCCGGCGCGGTCGACGTCGCCAAAACGGACGGTCAAGACATGCTCGAAAGCCAAGGTAAGAACCCCCGGAACGAGGAGGACGTATGAGTGACGCAAGCAACGCGCCTGCGCTCGTATTGGTCAATCGCGAGGATAGCTTGTCGCGACGGCCGCGCGAAGCGCGACGTGAACCCGTCCTCGATCCACTGGCGAATGTGGCGCGAGCCAACGGCGTCGACGCCTTGGCAGAGCGGCTCGACGAGCTCAAGGCGCTCCTCGCCGATGATCTCATGCAGATCGAGCTGGCGATTCAGGGGATTGATGCCGAGGTCCGCGAGCGGAACACCGATGGCGGAGCGCCCACGGCCGACGGCCAGTTGCCCAACGCCGATGCCCGAGCCGCGAACGCCGACGGCTGTGCGCCGAGCGTCGATGGGCTCTTGGCTCGCCGCGCCGCCCGGCAGCTCCTCGATCGCCCTGGCAAACGCATTCGCCCGCTATGCGTGCTCCTCGCGGCCCGTATGGGTGGCCGCGAGCTCGACAGTGTCGTGCGCAACCTCGCCGTCGCGTGTGAAATCGTTCACGCCGCGACGCTTCTGCACGACGATGTCCTCGATCAGGGTGAGGAGCGCCGTGGCGCCGCAACCGCGCGTCTCATCTACGGCAACAGCGCGAGTATTCTTGGAGGCGACCACTTGCTGGTCGAAGCCTTGAAGCTCGTCGACGGCGCCAACGAACCGACGCTGCTTCGCTCTCTGCTCAACGTGATCTCCGAAATGGTTCACGCCGAAGCGATTCAGCTCGAGCAGCGCGGCCGCTTCCGTCCCGAACGGGACGTGTATCTCAAGGTCATCCATGGCAAGACAGCGGCCCTCTTTCGCTGGGGTCTTACGGCGGGAGGGTTCGTCGCCAAGCTGTCGGCTGATAGTCTTGGACACCTCGCGCGCGTCGGTGATGCGCTCGGCATGGCGTTCCAGCTGATCGACGACGTGATCGACCTCGAGGGTACCACCGCTGTCACCGGCAAGACGCCACTCGCGGACCTCCGCGAGGGCAAGCTCACCTGGCCGGTCATCGTCGCTGCCGAGCGCGACCCCGCGCTGGCGCGTGATCTCGAGCACCACGTCCGCGGCAACGCGAGCGACGACCTAGCCTTCGCCAAGAGCTTGGTCGAGCGCATTCGCGCGACGGGCGCCCTGCAAGTCACGCGCGCGTACGCCGAGCAACAAGGCGAGCGCGCCGCCGAAGCACTCAGCCATTTGCCCCCCGGCCCCGCCCGCGACGCCATCGCGATGGTGGTTCGGGATGCCATCAGGAGATCGAAATGACAGACGTCGCAGGAGCTCCCGCCGGTAGCGGCGCCATGTTCGACCGTATCGCCGGTCGCTACGACCGATTGAACCGAATCATCAGCCTCGGCATGGACCGCGGTTGGCGCGACCGCCTGGTGCGTGCCATGCAGCTGCCGCGATCTGCTCGCGTGCTCGACGTCGCGACCGGAACCGCCGACGTGGCCATCGCCATCGCCGACGCGCACACCGACGCCAAGGTGGTCGGGCTCGACCCCAGCGCCAACATGCTCGATGTCGGACGGAGCAAGATTGCGTCCTACGGCGACCGTATCGAATTGGTGCTCGGCGACGCGCAGGCGCTGCCGTTTCCCGATGCGAGCTTCGACGGGGCCTGTATCAGCTTCGGCATCCGTAACGTGCCCGACCGCGCCAAGGGACTCGCCGAGATGCGTCGTGTCGTGAAGCCGGGCGGTCGGGTCGTCGTTTTGGAGCTAGGCGAACCGAAGGGCGGCCCGCTTGCGTTCTTCGCGCGCTTGCACGTGCATCACATCGTACCGCGGCTCGGTGCGTATCTGTCGCGTGCTCCAGAGTATCGCTATCTGCAGCGTTCGATCGCCGCGTTTCCCCCGCCGGAGGAGTTCGCCGCGATGATGGGCAAAGCTGGCCTCTCCGAGGTTGGTATCGACCGGCTCGCCTTTGGCGCTGCTCACATCTATTGTGGAAGGGTCGCGTAAAGTAGGGTTTCGTTCATGAGCATCGAGGACCTTCGTCTCGAATACGCGCGCGGCGCGCTCGACGAGAGCGACGTCGCTCTCGACCCCTTCACCCAGTTCAACAAGTGGCTCGACGAGGCCATCAAAGCACAGGTCCGCGAGCCAACTGCCATGACCGTGGCAACCATCGACCCAGACGGGACTCCCTCGGCGCGCATCGCGCTACTCAAGGGCGTTGACCAAAGCGGCTTCGTCTTCTTCACGAACTACGACTCGCGAAAAGGGCGAGCGATCGCCGCAAATCCCCGCGTAGCTCTGTGCTTCTGGTGGGGAGAGCTCGAACGTCAGGTTCGCATCGAGGGTGTGGCCAGCAAGGTGAGCGACGACGAGTCGGCGCGCTACTTCGCGACGCGCCCGCGCGCCAGTCAGCTCGGCGCCTGGGCATCACCGCAGTCAAGCCCGGTTCGCGACCGTGCCGAGCTCGAGAAGCGCCTCGCGGACGCGAAGGCACGCTACGGCGAAGGGCCTATCGAGAGGCCGCCGCACTGGGGCGGCTACCGCGTCGCGCCGAACCGATTCGAGTTCTGGCATGGGCGGCAGTCGCGACTCCACGACCGTATCGCGTACCTGCCTCACGGTCCTGTGTGGCGGACGGAGCGGCTCGGGCCGTAACCGCCACGCCAGCCCATCCCCTACCGGGGGCTAGCGCATGAACGTCGACGCTCACTTTCCGTTGAGCTCCAACCAACGCGCTTTGAGATGGTCAGAGAATACCGCTGGCCCGTTCTTCAACGCAGGGTCAAGCTCGTAAGAGCCGCCGGCTTTCTCACCGTTGCCGATGTCGACCAACGTCTCTCCCCGCAACGCGTATTTCGCAGTGCCTTCGTACATGAGGAGCTTGCGCGTGTGCGGGCTCACGTCTCCTGCGCAGGTGAGCTCGTAAGCGAACGTCACTTCAGCGATGCCGTCGTCGTCGAGGTCAGTGACGCGAAGGCTACCCGGCCGGTAGTCGAGAACCTTGTCGAGCTCGCAATCGCGGACGAAGTCGGTGGCCTGCCATTGCTTGGACCAGCCCGCGGCCTTGACGTAGCCGAATGCACGCAACTCGAGATCCCCTCGCTTGGTGGCCTGCTCGATGTAGACGGCGTGGCTACCCTCGTTGTCGTCATAGGTCGCAACGGCCATGAGCTTACCGGCGGTCCACAGACCCGGCGGCAGCTTCGAGGGCTTCTCGTCGATCTTGAGGTTTGCGGGTAGCGCCACGAGGACAGCGACGAGCAAGGTCAACATGGTCCTGGGACGTTACGCTGGGACACACTCATCAACAACATTGAAGGGGGCGGGAGCCGGGCGTAAGCTTCGCTTGCATGCTTGCCTACGCAGCGCTCATTTTATTGTCTGCCTTCGACCAACCCGCGAAGATCGACACGGTCAGGACCGACGGAAGCCGTGCGCTCACCTGCTGGCTTTATCCCTCGTTCATGGTGAAGCAACTCGCGGCCCCCGATCTCAAAGGCGCAGAACGTCTCTCCTTCGTCCGTTTCAGCGGCGCGGCGCCGGTGTGCGACCGCACCATCGCCGTGGGGGTAGAGAAGGTCCTCGACGACTGGGGCGGCTACTACGCGGGCGCGGTAGGTGACCTGGTGGTGTTCAACGGCGACGATGGCTGGAATGGCGGCATGGGCTTTGCGATCTTCGATACAACGAGCGGCAATCAGGTGTTCAAAGACGCGCGCCTCGACGACATCGTGCTGAAGGACAACGCCCTTCTCTACAAGCGCGTGGTCCTCCTCGAGTGCAACGCTTCCGCGGACAAGAAGTGCGCCGCCAAGGGGATGAAGCTGGCTGGCTCGAAGCAAGATCTCGGAGGCACGTGCAAGAAGGGTTACGCGAAATGGCTGGCACAGTTTCAGGCAAGTGTCGCCAAAATCGATGCGCCTTGCGACGCGACCTGTAAAAAAGAGCGCCGGGCGCAGCTCGACAGTTTCAAGAGCAGCCCGTCCGTCATCGCGTATCCAGTGAGCGTCGATCGGACGAGCTTCGGCATCACTCCGAAGAGCGGTCCAATCGACTGTTGGCCGGCAAACTGAGCTCTAGTAACCCCCGTCTCGCCCGTGTTGACCGCGGCGTTAAGCCTTCTGCTTCTTCTTGAGCGCAGCCTTCAACGCATTCATCGCGCGCTCGGCCTTCTTGCGGTCGGGCGAATCAGCACAGGCGCGGATGAGCGCTAGCTGCGCGTCGACCTGCGTGATGATCCCTGGAATGTCGGAGCCGTCGAGATCGTCGATGAAGGCACTCTCGACCGTATACTCGGCGTAGCGCTTGAGCGCATCGCTGACGTGCGCGCCAGCCACGTGACGCTTCAAGTATTCGCCTTCTTCCATCGCCGAATACGTGAGGGAGCAGCCCAGATATCCCTCGCATTCTCCGGGGTGCTGCGTGGACGCCGCTAGCCACGCCAGCGCCTCGCCACTGCTGGTCGCATGGTACTTCTGCTCGGCGCCCCAGATGGTCGACGCGTTGGCGAACCATTCACCTGCTGGTTCGCTATAGACGACATCGTCTTTGTGTTGGCTCAGAAACCCTTTGTAAGGCTGTTTGTCGCCTTCTATCCCGATGCCGACAAGCGTATCGCGTAGCAACATGAATCGGGCGAGCGCGAGCTTACCGCCGTGCTCGGCGTCCTTGCTTTCGCCCGAGGCGCGCTTGAGGCAGTTGTAGAGGTCGGCGCGCTCGACGAAGCTCAAGTCCTTCTTGCCGGAGCGTTCCGAAGCCAACGCCACATAGGTTTCGTCCGCTGTAGCAGCGTCGAGCGGTCGTAGGCCGGGGCTGAACATCCAGCCTTGTTTGCCGTCAGGCGCCTCGAGGTGCTCCCAGACACCCTCCTGACCGCCGACGTTGACCTTGGCACCGGGAGGCTCGAGCTCTTTGAGCACCGTACAGATTGGCAAACGCGCGACCTCGGCACCATTGGCCGCTGCTGTGGCCCGAAGCCGAACACCGGACGCCGCGGTGATGAAGGACTTGTGCGGGTCGGCTGCGAGCACGGCAAACACAACGAGAACGTCAAGCATGCGCGGCATTGTCGCAAATTCGCGTCGCGAAATGCGACACCCAACGCGTACAATCGGCGTTTCGAGCCTCTACGAATCGTTCGGCGACCAAGTGAGGGTGGTACGGAAGCTGCTTTGGTGCTCGGGCAAGGAGCTTACACATGCCCGCTTCCAGCATCTCGACCCAGGACAGGACCGCCAAGAACAGCATTGTCGACGCGTCGTTGCGAGGCCCGATCTCGGCGGCGCTCCGCCGGGGCCTCGTCACCCACAACCGCTTGCTCGAGCACCGCGTCAACGATCCCACGACCCAAGCCGAAGACGCGGCCCAGGCGCGGCGCGACCTTCGCGAAGCCGACGTCCTCATTCGAGCGCTCGAGAACGGCAAGCTCGCAGGCAGCGACCTTTACACGATCGACCCGGAGCTTACCCGCCGCAGCATCTGCACGGCCTCCGTCGGTCTAACGCCGAGCGACTTTCCCTTCACGGGTATTGCGCCACGATCATCGGCACAGGCAGCGGTACTGGGCGAGCTGCGCGGAGCGCGACCACTCGAAGCGACAACGGCCGCGCGACTGCGGGTTGGGGCGCGGGCGGCGCGTCTGACACCACCCGACACCCTCGAGCTCGTGGAGCGCGCATGCCGCTAGCGCGACGCGGACGCGACAGCGTCGATTGCCTGGCGCCGCTTTTAGTAGCCGCTCGTCGTGATCTTGATCATCTTCACCGGCGTCATCGGCCGGTCACCACGGTCGGTCTTGGTGCGCTCGATCGACTGCACGACGTCCATCCCCTCGATGACCTTACCGAACACGGGGTGGCGCGACGGGCCGGGGCTGAACCAGTCCAGACGGGCGTTGTGAGCCGTGTTGATGAAGAACTGGCAACCGCCGCTGTCTGGTTGGCCCGTGTTGGCCATCGACAGCGTGCCCGGTTCATTCGAAATTTTCGCGTTCGCCGGATGCTCGTCTTTGAGTCGGCCGTGGGGGCTGTCGCCGGTGCCAGCGCGTGGGCTCGCCGGGTCTTTACTGTGCGGACAGCCGAACTGAATCATGAAGCCTTCGATGACCCGGTGGAAGTGCAGTCCGTCATAGAAGCCTTCCTTGGCGAGCTTCAGAAAGTTCCCTGCGGTGATGGGCATCTTGTCGACGAACAGTTCAGCCTTGAAGGTTCCGAGGGAGGTCTCGAACGTTGCAGTTGGATTGGCCACGGCGGCATTCCTAGGGCGACCTCAGGTCGCCAGTTAACGAAGCGATACACCAAGCCGCAAAGCGGCGTGGGAGTGTCGTCGGGCTCCATGCCCGGACGATCTCCTAGTCGGGATCGCGGGGCGGTGCCAAGAGGCGGAAGCACCTTGAAAGTCGGAGTTGACCGCCCCATCATCCGCGCGCTTGCAGCCGTCGAAACAAAGAAGCGGGTCCTGGGGTCGATGGGTCTACCGAGCCCGGCGGGGCATCCTGGTTGCGAGCGCGGTCTTGCTTGGCTTGGCGAGCATCGTGCTGGCGCATGGAGGCCATCTCTCGATTGGCGACTTCGAGAACGCCGAGTCCAAGCGCGCTGACGAGCTCATTGCGACGCTCGCGCGACCTGGCGACTCGTCGTTTCTCGTGGTGCTCTCCTCCAAACAGTGGACGGTGGGCGACGACGATTTCCAGAGTGCTCTCGCAGCGACAGTGAGCGCATTGAAGGCGAGTCCCGAGGTCATCTCCGTGATCTCGCCGGTGGGGCTGCCTGGCCCCGCGGCGCAACGCTTCTACTCCCAAGACGCAAGACGTGCCCTTGTTGCCGTAACCATGCGTGGGGACTTGCCGACCGCGGCCAAGCACTACGCCGACGTTCGCGCGCTCGTGCCGAGCGGTCCTCTGGACTCGAACTTCACTGGCAAGCTCGTCCTCATGAACGATATCGAGGTTGGCCTGCGCGACGACCTCCTACGAGCCGAGGCTATCGCACTCCCAATCTCGTTGCTCCTTCTCCTCTTGGTATTTCGCAGCTTCGTCGCTGCCCTCTTGCCGGTGGTCGTCGGGGGACTAGCCGTCGCGGCGGGCGTCGCGGCTGTCTTCGCGCTGTCGCAGGTCGCCGACGTGCCCAACTACGCGATCAACATCTGCTCGCTCATCGGGCTCGGTGTCGCCATCGACTACTCGCTGTTCATCGTCAGTCGCTATCGCGACGAGCTAGCCCTGGGTCGGTCTGTCGAAGACGCACTCGTCATCGCGCTGCATACAGCCGGGCGCTCGGTGGTCTTCTCAGGCCTTTCGGTCGCAACGGGGCTGACCGCCCTCCTCTTTTTCCACGGGTCGTTCCTCGCCGCGCTGGGCGTCGCTGGGGCGCTCGTAGTTGCCTTCGCGGTGGTCGCGGCGCTGACGACGCTACCAGCGCTCCTCGGCGTACTCGGCAACCGCATTGAGTGGGGTCGGTTCGGGCCGAGTCGCGTCGACCGCTCGAGCGGACGTTGGCATGGCTTTGCCTTGGCTGTGACGCGCAGGCCATGGCTGGTCCTCGTGCCTGCGATGGCCTTCGTGGGCTTTGCCGCCTGGCCGTACTCGCGTCTCGAGGTCGCAACCACCGACGTCAGCGTGCTGCCGCCGCAAGCCGAGGCACGCGTGGGCTTTGGAGTCCTACGCGATGCATTTCCCGAAATCGCCGCGACGCGAATCAACGCGGTCGTCGAGTTCCCTTCGGCACCAGCCCTCACCAGCGAGCGTGTTCACGCGCTTCATGCGACCAGTCGCCGCCTGGCTGGCTTACCGAACGTGCGCTCGGTCGAGAGCATCGTCGACCTGTCACCAGGGCTAGACGGCACGACCTATGCGATGATGCTCACCCTTCCCGCCGCGATGCAGCCTCCGGACCTCGGCTACGCGATGCGCACGTTCGTTGCCGAACGGGCAACGCTCATGACCATCATCAGCGACGTGCGCCCTTCGAGCCCGGAAGCGCGCAACCTGGTGCGCGCTCTGCGCGCAGACCGTAGCGTCGCGGACGGAACCATTCTGGTTGGTGGTCAAACAGCGCGTGACCTCGATAGCCTCGCCCTCGTCGCTGACCGCAGCCCGTCGGCGGTTGCATTCATCATCGTGGTGACGCTCGTCATTCTCTTCGCGCTGCTGCGGTCGGTGATCTTGCCAATCAAGGCAGTCCTCATGAATCTGCTCTCCATCGGCGCCTCGTTCGGAGCTCTGGTCTGGATATTTCAGGAGGGGCACGGGCGCGACATTTTGATGTTCGAGCCGGGGTTCATCGACCCAACCCTTCCGGTGATGCTCTTCTGCATCGTCTTCGGACTCTCGATGGACTACGAGGTGCTGCTCTTGCACCGCATGCAAGAAGAATACGAGCGCACCGGCGACAACGCCCAGGCGGTCGCGTTCGGGCTCGAGCGCACGAGCGGCCTCATCACCAGCGCAGCCGCAATCATGGTGTCCGTTTTCGCGGCCTTCTCGCTCGCTCGCATTCTGGTGGTGAAGGCCACTGGCGTCGGTATCGTGGTGGCCATCCTCATGGATGCGACCATCGTCAGGCTCCTCATCGTGCCGTCGACGATGGCACTGCTTGGCGACCTCAATTGGTGGGCGCCGAAGTTCCTCGCCCGGCGGCGTGCCGCGCCCGACGTTGCGAACGAAGGGCGGCTGGCAGGCTGACGGGGAGCGCGAGGCGTGTTGGCATGCGCGACGCCTGCGCTTTCAGATGGCCTGCGGTGTCGGAGAGAGCACCGACGAGAGCGTCCCGTGCGTGCGGCATGAGGGTCCCGATGAGACGCGCAACAGGACCCAGCTCGGCGACGGTGCCAACCGGGTTGCGCTCTGCGATGGCGTTTCGGCTCCAGTCGACGAGGGCGTGCGTGACGACCGAGCCGTACTCCTTGGCCATCGCCGTCATGCGAAGATCGCGGCCCGCGAGCAGCGCGAGCGACGCCTGCTGATTTTCAATCGACGACGTCCAGTACCGCCGCATGCCTCGGCGTAGCAGGCCCATCTCTGCGCTCGATTCGGCAAAGCAGCGGTAAAGCGCGGACGAAAGCGCTATGCGCGTCCGCTGCGGCGCGCGACGGGCGCGTGCATAACTCCGCAACGCCGACCTGACGCTTCTGGGCGACGCAACGAGGGCCTCGCGAAGGGCCAAGGCATCGCGAATTGCCGAGGTCATTCCAGAAACCGACAACGGGTGGCAGCAGCCAGCAGCGTCGCCAACGAGGCAAACACGGCCGCGCACCGAGGTGTTTGGCAAGCGAACGTCGTTGGAGGCAAAGAGAGGCTTGCCGCGCTTTACCGCACTGCGCATGGCGGAGTGTAACGGTTCGGGAACGGCGCGTGGCCAACTCGGATCGTCCGCTAGGGTCTTCCAATCGACGTGTTCCGGGACGTCGACGAGGATGCGCGCGAGGCCGTCGCCGATCGCGTAGCCCAGAATCGGTGCCTGGCCGTCGACGAAGACATGACCGTGCTCCGCGAACGGCAGATCGTCGGCGCTCACCGTCAGGCCAAGCATGGTCGAGATCTTCTGGTGACGCTCGCGGATGCCGAGCTCTTCGCGGAGTGCGCCAGCGCGACCTGTCGCGATGACCAGCATGCTGCCGCGCGCGATGAGGCGCTGACCCTCCCGATGGATGCGGACCGAGACCTCTTCGTCGCTCTGGCTCACCAGGCCCTCGACACGCGCGTTCGACCAGAACGTGACGTGCGGTCGGCGCAGCACGTCTTCTTGGAGCGCATCAACCAGGCGAGCGTGCTCGATGGTCACCCCAGCGCCTAGGGTGTCGTACGACAGAAGCATCGCCGGTTCACCCGGCTCGAGCACTGCGAACCCTTTGACGGGCAGGGCTCCGCAACGCTCGAGTGCGGTCAAGAAGCCGAGTTGGGCGAGACCGGAAACTCCGACGGGATGGAGAAGCTCGCCTGAAAACAGCTTCTTGCGGTCGACTCCCGAGTCGACGAGGAGGGTCTTCTTGCCAAGACCCGAGAGCGCGGCGGCAACGGCGCAACCGGCCGGGCCTGCGCCGACGATTACTGCATCAAAGACGCAGTCTGGCAGCTCTTCCATGGCGCCCTCGTCGTATAGTAAACGCCCGACGAAAGTCTACGATGGAATCGAGCCGCCCAGAGAACGCCCCCGACCTTCAGGCTTCCGCCGCCACTGCGTTTTGCAGGCGGATGCTGCCCCGTGTGTCCCGGACCTTCGCGCTGAACATCCCGGTGCTGCCGGCGCCTCTCGATATCGTCGTCACTGTCGCCTACCTGTTGTGTCGCATCGCAGACACCATCGAAGACGAGAGCGCCGCGCCCGACGACGAACGCGCCGCACAACTGGCCGAGCTGACGCGCGTCGCAGAGCTCGGCTCGAGCTGGCAGCCGGCTGCGCGCGCCCTTGCTGCACGTATCGCTGGCAGTCTGCGTCGCGAAGCACCCGATGCCGAGCGTGACTTGTGCTTGGGCTTGCCGCACGTCCTCGTCTGCTACGCGGCCCAGCCCAGCTGGTCGCATGGTCACGTCGTAAAGTGCATCCGCGCCATGACGACCGGTATGGCGGAGCTGACCGCCAGCAACGGCGTGCCTCAGGGCTTGGCGAACCTCGACGAGACCCTGCTCTATTGCCACTACGTTGCCGGCACCGTTGGTGAGATGCTCACAGCGCTTTTCATCGGCTACTCGCCCGCGTGCCGCGAACACAGCGACTTTCTCGCCGCGAACGCGGGTTCGTTTGGCCGTGCTCTGCAACTCACCAATATCTTGCAGGACGTCCACGCCGACATGGAGCGCGGAAGCTGTTGGCTACCGCGGACAGCACTGTCGCGTCATGGGCTGACGCCCAAGCAGCTCGTCGACCCCGCCTACCGCGAGCAGGCCTTAGCGCTACTCGACGATCTGATTGCGGTCGCGCACCGCGAGGCGCAAGCAGCCTTCGAGTACACTCTGCGCATCCCAAAGTCCGAGACCGGCATCCGCACATTCTGTCTCTGGCCGCTCTTCAACGCGGTGCTCACCCTGCGCGCCCTGCAAGGTAACCGCGAGGCTTTTGGTCCCAAGCGGGTGAAGATTCAGCGCAGCATGGTGAAACTCGTCATGTCCGTCACCTCGGCGCTCGTTGGATTCGATCGCGCCCTGCGCCTCACCTTCAAGGGCGCAACGATGGGCCTCGCGCGCGAGGTGTCTCCTGCACTCGACTGAGGCACGCCCCGCCCCACCGACCGGCGGCGAGCACTCCGCAGGACCAGTTCAGAGCCACGATGTCGACGCAGCCATCGCCCGCGGCCTCGATGCGATGATGGCCCTCACGACGCCATCGGGATCGTTCCGCGGCGAATACGCAGGCACGCTCTTTCTCATCCCGTACTACATTGGCACCTACCACATTCTCGGCGAGCCCCTCCCGGCGCCTATTCGCGACGGGTTCATCCGTTACCTTTGGAGTCAGCAACACGACGACGGCGGCTTCGGTCTCGACATCGAGTCGCCGAGCTACGTCGTCTCGTCGGTCACGAACTACGTGGGTCTGCGACTCATGGGAGTGCCGGCGGACGATCCACGTATGGTCCGCTGCCGCGAATGGTTTCTCCCGCGCGGCGGCGCCCTCAAGGCATCATCGTGGGGCAAGTTCTTGCTCGCCATTCTTGGCGTCTACGACTACGACGGCCTGAACCCCTTGGTGCCCGAGATGTGGCTCTTGCCACCGAAGTTGCCACTGCATCCTTCGAACTTCTGGGTGCATTGTCGCATCGTCTACCTGCCAATGAGCTATCTCTACGCCAAGCGCTTCGTCACGCCGCTGACGTCCGTTTTAGAGGAGCTTCGCGAGGAAATCTATCCGACCCCCTACGCCGACGTCGACTGGAAGGCAGCTCGCGGCGCCGTCGCTACGTCCGACGCTTACGCTCAATACAGCCGAACGCTCGTCTGGTCATTCAAGCTGCTCGGCGCTCTCGAGCCATTCCACTCCCCGAAGCTCCGCGCCAAGGCGGTCGAGATGGTCCTCGAGCACATCCGCGTCGAAGACGAATCGAGCGACTACTCCTGCGTCGGCCCGCTGAACAAGGTCCTCAATGCTATCGTCTGGCACGTCGAAGACGGATCGCAGAGCGAACGCGTAAGGCGCCACATCGCACGCATGCCCGAGTACCTCTGGTTCGGCCAAGACGGCGTCAAGGTGAAGAGCTACTACTCGTCCGAGGTATGGGACACCGCTTTCGCGGTCCAGGCCATCGACGCGGCCGGCGCCCTCGACGACTATCGCGACCAACTCACCGGAGCTCAGCGTTTCCTCGAGGCTGAGCAGGTCATCGAAGACGTGCCCAACGGCGCCAAATATTTTCGCAACCCGCAGCGTGGAGGCTGGGGCTTCGGTCACCGCAAGCAGGGCTGGCCAGTGACCGATTGCACCGCTGAAGCCCTGAAAGCGCTGGACATCATGCGACCGCTAAAGCTCAGCGCGCCGCAGGTTCCCGACGACCGCATCGAGGCAGGCATCGACTGGATCCTCGCCATGCAGAACCCCGAAGGAGGTTTTCCCACCTACGAGCGCACGCGCGGGCCCCGCTGGCTCGAGCTCTTCAATCCCTCGGACTTCTTCGCCGAGATCATGATCGACTACAGCTATATCGAGTGCACTTCGTCGTGCATGCAGGCCCTCGATCGCTATCGCAGACAGCCGGGCCTCTCGCGCAAACGCCGTGCGCAAGTCGATCGCTCCATGGAGCAAGCGGTACGCTATCTGCTGCGCGTCCAGCGCGAGGACGGTTCCTGGGAGGGGTTCTGGGGCGTCTGTTTCACGTATGGCACCTGGTTCGCACTCGAGGGTCTGCGTGCGGCCGGCCTGTCCACGAAACACCCCGCCATCCGTCGCGCCGCCCGCTTCTTGCGCTCGAAGCAGCGTGACGACGGTGGTTGGAGTGAGTCCATCGAGAGCTCCCGTAAGCGCAACTACGTCGAGGCAGAGACCAGCCAAACAGTGCAGACAGCGTGGGGGATCCTCGGCCTCGTCGCCGCTGGCGAAGGCGACACGACCGCTGTTCGGCGCGCCATGCGGAACCTCTGCCGTAAGCAACGCGCGGACGGTGGCTGGGACAAAGAGCATGTCGCGGGCGTCACGAACCGCAACTGCGCCATCGACTACGTCTCTTATTGGAGCATCTTCCCGGTCTGGGCGCTCGCGGCAGGCCGCGCCGCACGACGAGACTTCGCGTGAATCGTTGGCTCGATACGCGACTCACCGACCGCTTGGTCGAGGAGGCTGGTCCGCTCAACTTTGGCCCAACTTAAGGAGCTCGTCATGAGCGATGTTGAAGACCCACGCCTCGGCCGCTGGCCGGTAACCATCGATGTGCGCGTGGCTTGGGGCGAAATGGACGCCTTCAAGCACCTGAACAACGTGATCTACGTACGCTACATGGAATCGGCGCGCATCGCCTACCTCGAACGGGCCGGGCTGCCTCTCGACGGCGTCGAGGAGGGGCCGATTCTGGTCAGCCAAACGGTCCACTATCGCAAACCCGTTCTTTATCCCGATACGATCTCCATCGCGGTGACCACGCGAAGGCTCGGTAACACCTCGATCGTAAACGCCTACCGCATGATAAATGGCAGCGGCGAGTTGGTCTGCGAGGGGGAGTCGACGGGTGTCTGGTTCGACTACAAGCTCGGGACGAAGGTACCGATCGGCGAGGCGTTTCGCGGCGCCATCTACGCACTCGAGGCAACGGGAAAGTCGTAGAGCGCGAACGGGCTACTTGAAGACGACCGTTCGGTTACCGTTGATCATGACGCGGTGTTCGATGTGCAAGCGAACCGCCCGCGCAAGGCAGACGTTTTCGCAATCGTGACCCACTTCGGCCAAGTCGTCGGCCGACATCGCGTGATCGACACGTTCGACCTCTTGGTCGATGATCGGTCCTTCGTCGAGATCGCTGGTCACGTAGTGCGCGGTCGCGCCGATCAGCTTCACACCACGAGCATGCGCCTGGTGATAGGGCTTCGCCCCCTTGAAGCTCGGCAAGAACGAGTGGTGGATGTTGATAATGCGTCCGCGCAAACGGTCACAGACAGAGGGCGACAAGATCTGCATGTAACGCGCAAGAACAACGAGATCGATTTTCTCTTCGTCGATGAGCTGAAGGAGTTGTGCTTCGGCGCGCTCCTTGGTCGCTGCGCTAACCGGCCAGCAGTGAAAGGGCACGTTGTGCCAGGCCGCGAGCTGATAGAAGTCGCGATGATTCGAGACGATCGCCGGGATGTCCATCTGCAAGATTCCGGCGCGGTAGCGATAGAGCAAGTCGTTGAGGCAGTGGCCGGCGCGCGACACCAGAATCAAGACACGTTGCTTGCGCCTGGCGTCGTGCAACGTCCAGGTCATGCCGTTCTTGGCCGCGAGCGCCCCGAAGCCCTCGTCTAGCGCCAACTTCTCGGCTTCGGCGGTGGAGCCGGCAAACGAGACGCGCATGAAGAAGTGCCCAGTCTCGGGGTCGCCATACTGCGCGCTATCGGTGATGTTGCAACGTCGCTCGGCAAGCAGACCGGTGACGGTGTGCACGATGCCGATGGCGTCAGGGCAATCGAGAGTCAGAACGTAGTCGGACATCGCCCGCGAAACCCTACGAGACCGGCGGGGACGGCGCAACCGTACCGCGGCATTCGCCGAAGCCGATGCTCACACGCCCTGGGGCATGAGCACGCCCGCGCATGATGACGGTATCCCCATCTTGCAGGAAGGTTCGCGTTTCGCCGCTGGGGAGCTCGAGCGCGGTCTTCCCGCCTCCAGTCAGCTCCAGCAAGCTGCCGTAGCCGTCGGCGCGGGGAGCCGAGATGGTGCCGGTACCGAGAAGGTCGCCGGCCTGCAGGTTACAGCCATTGACCGTATGGTGTGCGACGAGCTGTTCCACGGTCCAGTACAGGTTCGTTGCTTCGGTGCGGCTCAGACGATGCGGCGCGAGCTTTCTCTCTCGCATCGCTGGCGTCTCGAGTAGCACGTCGAGCTCGATCGCGTACGCCTCGCCGCCAGCGAGGTAAGGCAAGGGGGCAGGGTCGCCATCGGGCCGAGGAGGCTGCGGCAAACGATACGCAGCGAGCGCTTCGCTCGTGACCACCCACGGGGAGACCGTCGTGATGAAGCTTTTCGCAAGAAAGGGGCCGAGAGGCTGGTATTCCCAGGCTTGCAGGTCGCGCGCAGACCAATCGTTCAAGAGCGAGAGGCCAGCGATGTGCGCCGCAGCGGACGCGATCGGAATACGTGAGCCGAGCTGATTTCCCGGACCAATCCAAACGCCAAGCTCGAGCTCGTAGTCGAGCCGCTGCGAAGGCCCAAAGACCGGGACGTCGCCATCGGGCGACTTGCGTTGGCCCGTCGGCCGCACCACGGGCGCGCCGGACGGTCGCACCGACGAGGAACGTCCGTGATAGCCGATAGGCACGTGTTTGTAGTTGGGCAGCAGCGGATTGTCGGGACGAAACAGCTTGCCCACGTTCATCGCGTGGTGAATGCCGGCGTAGAAGTCCGTGTAGTCGCCGATAAACGCGGGGAGATGGACGATACCATCAGCAATCGGCTTGAGAGCGTCTTCTGGCGCGCGGTCGCGGCCCTTGCTCGACAGCAGCGCGAAGAGCCGTGTGCGCAAAGCTCGCCGGGGGCCTGCGCCCATCGCGAAGAGCGCGTTCAACCACTGACCGCTCGCCATTTGCGCCGCAAGCGCAGCCTCACCCTCGAGCAAGCCGGCGCTCAACAGGCGGCCAACATCGAGAGCCATGTCGCCAATGGCGACGACAACCCGCGGCGAATCGGTGCCGTAAGAGAGGACGCCGAGCGGCAGGTTCTGGATGGGGAAATCCGGGTGACCGTTAGCGCTCGCTACCCAGCTCGACGCTTCTGGATCGTGCGTGGCATCTATCATCGCCTACCCTCTCGCACGAGAGGCGGAGGCAAGCTAGGGTCCGCTTTCGAGTGGACGCAGCCGCAGCACAAGAGGCAGTACTGGCAGTTGCCCGCTCGCAAGACCGCGCGGCCTTCGCGGCGCTTTTCGCGCATTTCGCGCCGCGCGTGAAGAGCTACTTCGTCAAGCGCGGGGTCGCGAACGCTGCAGCGGACGAGTTGGTACAGGATGTGATGCTCACCGTCTGGGTCAAAGCCCGCTACTTCGACCCAGCACGCGGAGGGGTTAGCACCTGGTTGTTTACCATCGCACGCAACACTCTCATCGATCGCATCCGCCGCGAACGCCGTCCCGAATACGACCCGCTCGACCCAGCCCTCGTCGATGAGCCCGCCACCCCAGACGTGACCGTGGAGCGCACCCGCTTCGCCGCCGTGCTAAAGACCGCGCTCGCGGAGCTCCCGGAAGAGCAGGCGCAAGTCGTCGCCCAGGTCTACGGCGAGGGAAAGTCACTCAACGACGTCGCCAACGCGAGCAGCACGCCACTCGGCACCGTGAAGACCCGCATGCGCCTTGCGCTCGCGCGTTTACGTACCCACCTGCGGTTCGATGATGGAAAATCACCCTAATCCAGAGTTGCGCAAGACAGTTGCTTGCGCTGTTTCATCGCTGCTCGTCGTGATCGGCGCGCGGTGCCTACGTATGGGCTTCAAGGCGTGGGGTGGACTCGAATCGTTCGAGCTCCACGCCCTTTTTGGCTTCTTGGCGCTGTATGCCGTGGCGTTTGCCAGCATCGTCTCGGCTCTGGCGGGTCCGCCCTCGCGACTCGTCGAGCACCTCGCTCTCAAGGTCGCTACGGTGAATGCGTCGTTGCAGCGCTTACCGCCTGCGGTGCGAGGCGGGCTCAAACTCTTCAACACCGCGGGCCCAGCCTTTGCTGTGATCTACTTCGTTGGTCGACGCGTGTGGACGCGCTTTGGTGTCGACTACTTCGGCACCGACGGTCTCTTGTTCGCTCAATACGCCGTCGATAGCCTCTTCGAGGGCCGCAACCCCTATGCCATGTCGATGGAGGCTGCCTTTCTGCGCTACGCCTCTGACGAATCCTTCGGCACCTACCGCATCGATGGCAGTCTGGTCGCGGAGCTCTCGTACCCTGCGATGTCCGTCTTGGCGTTCGTGCCGCAGAAGCTCATTGGCCTGCCGTGTTTCGACCTTACGTCGTTGGTAGCGCTGATGGTTGTCTGCGTCTGGCTCGTCGTGCGCTCTCCACTCGCCACGAAATGGGCGACGCCTGGCATGCTTTGGACCGAGTGGGGACTCGTGAGCTTCACCGCCGGCGGCGTATTCGACATTTTGTGGACGCTGCCCGTCATTGCCACCATGGCCGCGTTCGCAAAGCGACGACTCTACCTCGCCGGATTCCTCTTCGGCGTCGCCTGCAGCGTCAAGCAAACGCCGTGGTTCATCGCACCGTTCATCGTTCTTTGGCTGATGCTGGAGCGTGGCGACTACCGCACCCGCATCGGAAACACGCTCCGCTTTGGCGGCGTCGCTGTGGCCGCGTTCTTGATCGTCAACGGGCCGTTCATGGTCGCAGATTTCGACGCCTGGCTTCGCGGCGTACTCGTGCCGGTCGCGGGCGGCGCCCCTCTCGTCGAGCTTGGCGCTGGCCCCGTCATGTTCAATATCGCCGGGCTCTGGCACGCACCCAAGGCTTTTTATTCCCTGATGATGGTGACCGTATTGGCCTTGGTCGCTATCGCGTACGTTTTCTGGTTCGAGCGATTGAAGTGGTTCGCGTTCTGCGCGCCAATGGTCATCCTGTGGTTCAACTACCGTTCGCTTCACAACTACTATGTTTACTTCCTTCCGGTCGCACTCATGGGCGTACTACTCAAATACGCAAGCCACGACGCCCCATTGCCACAACGTTGGCGGCGACCTGGCATCCTATTCGGAGCCTGTTTCGTATCCGCGTGCCTGGTGATTTTTGCCGCCTACGCTCGGCTTTCGCCACGAGTCGCGCTCAAGGCGCAGGCAGTCATTACTGACAAGCGGGATCCGGGCGAGCTAGGCCGCATCTCGGAGCTCGACATCCAAGTCACGAACGAAGGCGCGACGCCTATCAGGCCCTCTTTCGGCATCGTTCACACTGGGCACCAGTCACCCGTGCATTGGCGCATCGATGCGGGACCGAGTGAGCTTGGAGCGAACAGTACCGGCGCCTATAAGATAAGTGCACCGATTGGCATTGCCTCGATTCCCTACGACGCGGCGATGCACCTCCGCGTCTACGACAGCGGCAGCGAGCGACGCATTTCGATCGTTACGCAGCGTATGGACGCGAAGAGCATCCCTGCCCTTCGTAACCCGACGTTTCAGCAATGGGTGCTCAACGCCGACAACGGCCTACGGCAACCGCTATTGTGGACTGCTCGTCCATCGCTAGCCCTGCCTCACGGTCACACAACCATGAGTTTCGACGATGGAGCGAAGATTGGAGTCAATGGCTCCCATGGGGTGACGGGTGCGTCGCGCCTGTTGCTAAGCTCGCTTGAACAAACGATCGACCGCCAGGTCCGAAGCGTCTCCTTGGTGGCGGAGCCGGAGCAAGTCGCGACCGATCTCGAAACGCCGCAGTCAACCAGCGGTTTCGAGCTACTTGGGCCGGGCTACTGCGTACGAGGCATTTTCACGAGTCAGGCCCAACCCCACATCGCGGAGCGGACGATTGGCAAACGTCAGTGCAGGGTCATCGGCATACCGGCGACCCCCGGCATACGCGTGCGCCATGACGTTCCGATCGCGGAGCTTGTCGGACCGGAGTTCTTCGCGCACCTGTTCGGCCCCGAGGCGCCCACCCGAATCGGGCTTTTCGCGGCGGTCGGCTCGAACGATGCTGGGGCGCAAGCCATGGTCACGTTTCACGACGTCCGCGCCCACTAGCGCGACCTCTGCGCAGTCGCTCTGGGCCGCCAGTGACTGACGCCCGAGCTGGGACCTAGCCGAGAAAAGGGCGGAGCAGCCGCCCCAACCACGTCAGCGGGATGGGCGCCGCGTCGGCAACGAAGAGGCAGACGCAGCTCGCGTCTTTGGTGATGCGTAGCTCGTGGCGGTGTGCCTCATCGCGGACTTCGACATCGCCGCGCCGCATGGTGTCGTCCCCGTCCTCGAAGGCGCCGGCGAGAACGATCGTGTATTCGGAGCCGGGATGGGTGTGCATGGGCACAACGTAGCCCGCAGGGAACTTCACGAGACGTGCGGGGTAACCGTTCCAACGCACGTCGAGCTCGACTTGCTTAACGCCTGGCGCAAGGAAGCGCCACTTCAGACCATCCGGCAAGTAGCGCGCGAGGATCGTCGGCATGCCTGCTTCAGCCAGCTGGCTTTGAGCCGCGACGAGCCTTTCGTCGACCTTCGGCGCGTCCTTGCTAGAGGAAGAATCGGCGCGGGCCAGCAGTGCGTCGACATCGACCCCAACGTTCATCGGGGTCATGGTCTCGATGGTGTGCCCCCCAATCGACTCGAGCACGGCGACAGATTCGCGGCACTGCTTGCACAGCGTCAGGTGGGTCGCGACGAAGAGCGCCTCAGGCTCACCACATGTCCCGGCTGCATAAACCGCGAGCAGGTCTTCCGGGAGGTGGTGCGTCGGAGTCATGGGCAAATCGACCCTTTGTGATGACTACGCACGACGACATCCAACGGATTCGTAGACTCGTCAATAAGCGGCCGAACGCGTGACGGTGGCCGCTGCGACTCCCAGGGCAAGTGCCACGATCGCTATCGCAGCGACCACACGCGCGCCGTCGCGCTTCCAGAGCGACCCCGAGGCCAACATCGGGAGCTCCCCGGTGAGCACCGCAAGGGGAGCCAACGCCAAGAGAAGGCCAACGAATACAGGCACATCGACGTAGGTTACGCCAGCGATCACGAGCATTGCGAGGATCAATGACGCGACCCAAGCAGCACCCTCCACTACGCGCGCGTCGCGGCGGACGAACCCTAGGAGCGAAAGCGGTCCCATGACGCTTGCGATCGCACCGGCGAGCTGGCCGTAGCGCGCGCTGCCACAAAGAGTGAGTCCTGCGGCAATGCCAGTCGCCGCGACGAGCAGAACAGCGGGCGCGCCAGGGCCGGCGGCGGCACGCCGATCGACGATCCAAGCGACGCTGCCCGCTACGGCGGTCATCCCCGCGATCCAGGCGATGGCGACAGGCAAGGGCCAGCTCTCGCCGATGAGGGGGTGAACGATGACGAACACGATCGCCAGGGCAATCACGAACGAAGCGACCGCCCAAAGTTTGGCCGGAACGCGCGACCTCAGCACCAGGACGAACAGCGCCAAAGTGACGGCAATGATCGAGAACCACCCCGAGGCCTCGATCGGCGGTATGCGTGGGGCGCCGTCGATCATGGTCTGCGCAGCGACGAAGCCGGCCGTGACGGCGAGAGGTGCGCCCCAGCGGAGCGACGCATCGGAGTCAGGTCGCCAGGCGCGGAGCGCGACGAGCGCAAGCGCGCAGATGACGGCCGGCAAAAGTGCGATGATGAGGCCGGCGACCACCATGCGAAGCTCCCCGACGGCGAGGGGACGGGACGACCCCGCCCCCCGCGCGCTTCAGACCTCTACTTCTTGTTGCCTTCGATGCTGATGATCAGCGGAATCTCGTCGTCGATCTGCGGGATCCAGTAGGTGATGCCGTAGTCGCTGCGCTTGATGGTGAAGGCAGTCTCGAAACCGATGATCGTCGCACCCGTCGGGTCTTTGCCGGTCCCCGTGTGCGTGACCTTCGCCGTCACGGGCTTGGTGACGCCGTGAATGGTGAGGTCGCCGGTGACGTTCATGCTCTTGTCATCGACCTTGGTCACCGACTTGCTCTTGAAGGTGATCTTCGGAAACTGCTTGGAGTTGAAGAAGTCGGGGCTCTTCAGGTGCGTGTCACGCTGGCCCGCATGGGTCGTCAGACTGTCCGTTTTGACGGTCAAGTCGATCGAGCTGGCAGCTGGGTTCGCGGCATCGTGAACGATGCTGCCCGACATCTCGGTGAACATACCGTAAACATGGCCAGCCCCGAGGTGGTGGGCTTTGAAGATGAGCGCCGAGTGCGACTGGTCGATGTTATAGGTATCAGCGGCGCGCGCTGCGACCGGCAGAGCGAAGGCCAGCAGGGCCGTGAGAGCAAAGCGGGACATTGATTTCTCCATTCAAGCGACAGCGCATTTGCCGTCGCGCGAGGTCATAGACCATGAGACGATAGGTCGTTTGAAGCCGAACGACCATCGGTACGCCGAATGACTCGAATCGGTCCCCTGAATTGCTTGCGAGGACCCGCCGCGCTATGCGGGGACCATGCGAGCCCTGGTCACCGGCGCCAACGGCCTACTCGGTTGCAACCTCGTCCGCGAGCTGCTCGCGTCCGGGCACGACGTTCGCGCCATGGTGCGCCGCTCGAGCAAGCTTCAGGGCCTCGAAGGACTGCCGTGCGCCCTCGTCTACGGAGACGTTCGTAACGCTGACGAAGTGCTCGAAGCCGCCAAGGACTGCGAGGTCATTTTTCACTGCGCGGCGGTTTTCGCCTATTGGGGCTACACCCGCGACGTGATGATGGAGACGGCCAAGAAAGGCTCGCTCAACGTCCTCGACGCCGCCAAGGCAGTCGGTGCGCGTCGTGTCGTCATGACCTCGAGCACGGCGGTGTTTGGTGGCAGTGACGGTCCGAAAGTTCTCGACGAACGTGCCCCTACAGTTAGCGAGGGGGTACCCGACTACTTCGTGAGCAAGGCCGAGCAAGAGAACGCGGCCCGCCAGCATGCGGCCGAGATCGGCGTCGACATCGTCTTCGCGAACCCCAGCGTCTTCATAGGCCCCCACGACCACCGGCCGAGCGCCTCCCTCAACACCGTGACTGGCTATCTCACCGACCCGATGAAGCTCACCTACCCGGGTGGGGCGAACGTGCTCCACGCCGCCGACGTCGCGCGCGGACATCTGCTGCTTGCCGAAAAGGGCGCGTCTGGTGAGCGCTACATCCTTGCCGCTGAAAACGTCACATGGCGTGACATGCACGAGACACTCGCGGAGCTCGCGGGCGTCGCAAGGCCGCGTCTCACCGTGACACGCGGCCCTGCAGTCATCGCCGCTTCGCTGATGGAGCTCGGCGCCAAGGTGACCAAGAAAGAGCCTTTGGCGACCGTCGAGCTCGCCCGCCAAACGGGTCGCTACTTTTGGTACAGCAACGCAAAAGTCGCACGCCTCGGCTTCAACCCCCGCTCGATGCGTCTCACCCTCACGCAGACCCTCGCCTGGCTGCTCGCGGCGAGCCCGCACTTCACCGACAAGCAGCGAGCGAAGTTCTCACCCCACGAAGACGTCTTGCAGGCCATGCGTGAGACCCGGGTTGCGGAGCGCACGCGTCGCGAGTAGCCGCGCTCAGCCGCCGTGGCCGGGCCCCAGGATGCGCGGACGGTAGGTGGCAAAGTCGAACGTGTCGGAGTGCTGCGGGTTGTGACACGTCACGCAGGTCGTGACTGCGGGATCGCGGACGAACGACGCGCTCCAGCCGGTCCGGTCAGTGGGATTCATGGCGTGGCCGCGTCCTGGGCCGTGGCAGCTCTCGCAACCAACGTTGGCGAAGCGCTCGACGTCATCGAGACGGCAATAGCCGCCGGGCCTCTCCCACCCAACGCTGTGACAACCCACACACGTCAGGTCGCAGCTCTTCGACGCTCTCTCGAGCGTGGCCCACGCGTGCGCGTGCGCGCTCTTGCGATAGACCTCCATCTCCTCGACGTGGCAGCCCTGGCAGACGCCGGTGCCAATGAAATGGTCGGCTACGCTGGAAGCGCGCTCACACGTTCGCTCGCGGGTGGCCGCGCGGGTGATGTCGCAGAGTGACTGGTTGAAGCCCTGTAGAGCATCCGTCGCCCAGCCAGCGGGCTCGACGTCGCGATCGATGGCCTCGAGCTTCCACGTGACGTAGCGCCCACTCGGCTTTTCGCTGGTACTGGACGCGGCCTCGAGAACCGCGAGCTTGGCACGCCGCGCCTCCTTGGCTGGTCCGTCGTCCAAGGCTTCGATCTCGCGACGGAGACGCTCGCGTTTGGCATCGTGGGTCACGCGGGCGCTCTTGCCCTCGTCGTAAAAAGTCCACGGGCCCGGCGGTCCCATGTGGAAGACTACCTGACCGAGGTAACGTCCGCGATCAGCTGCATCGATCCACAGGGCACCGGCGGCTACCGTGGGAACGCGCGCTTCTTCGCCACCCGGAACAAGAACGATATCGGCTCCGCTTTCGCAGACACGAGCAGAGGGTGTCTCGTTACCGAGAAGCAACACCCGGGCATCAGCTTGGGCGCGCGCGATCTCCGCCCGCAAGGCACCGCACGACTTGGAGTCGAGCTCGGCGCGCTGGAACAAGGCGACCGTGAGACCTCCGAGCTCGATGGTACGGGGGACCTGTTCTTGGCGACGACCGCGCGCGATGTCGGCGGGCCCAAGTACGAGCGCGGCGGGTCCGAGACGCTCGATCACGTCACTGATCACGGAAGCACGCGCCTCGTCTTGAGCACGCGCGTGATCTGCCGATGTAGCGTGTTCGAAATACGTGTCACCGACCATCAACAAGGCCCCGGCACCGGCGGCGCGGTGCATCCCAACCTTGGCCGCCAAGCGATCGAGTCCACCCAAGGGATGCGACGTGCATCCGCAGGGCTCGGTCGTTCCGCGCAGGGCGCTGACCACGAGGATACTCGAGGCCTCGGCGAGGTCCTCGGCCTTACGCGCCTTGCAGGCCGACACGAGGACGGCGAGGAGCGCTGCGACTCTGGTCACGTTCATCACGGCAGGCTAGTCTAGCGCTGGAGCGTCTTTTCGGAAATGGCCAAGGAAGACAGCAAGAGCGGTAGCACGCCGCGCAAGATCGAGAAGACGAGCTCGACGAGCGCCAGCTCGCCATTGGTCGATCCGCATCGCCCTGAAGCCGACAGTCTCGTCGGGCCAGCCGGCCACCTGCGCAAGAGCAGCGAGCTCATCTATGAGTCGATCATGCGCGGTGGGGGCGAGCCCTTCGGTGAGCCCTACGAGGTTTCGGCACAGAGCCTCACCGAACGCATCGTGAAATTTTTCAAGCAGAAGGGCTTCTTCGGCTTCGAGTTCTTCGAGCGACGACGTCGACGACGCATGCGCAACAAGTTCACACGCTACGGCGCGGCACCCTTCCGCGGCGACCATAAGAATCGGCGCTAACGCATCGGGTGCGCAAGCACGACCATCGAGCGGCCCGCGACTTCGCAATTGGCGTCGTCGACTTGCCCACTTCGCGCGTCATCGCTGGTATCGAAGACGACCTTCCAGCGAAGCCCGCTGGGAGCATCGGGCAAGGTAAACCGCACGGCCTCGTAGTGCGCGTTCATGAGCACGAGCACGGCGTCGCCGGTAACGTCCCTGCCCCGCTCGTCACGCAGTCCGGTCGCGTCTCCCCCGAGGAGCCAGCCGAACGAGCGCGTGAACGGCTGTTCCCAGTCCTCCTGGCTCATCTCGCTGCCGTCGTGACGAAACCATTGCAGGTCTTTCTGCTGCGAGTCCCAGATGAAGTCGCCGCTAAAGTAGCGGCGGCGCTGCAAGACCGGCTCGCTATGGCGGAAAGCGATCACGCGCTTCGTGAAATCGAGAAGGGCCTGGCGGCGGTCGTCGAGCTTCCAGTCGATCCATGAGATGGCGCTGTCCTGGCAATATGCGTTGTTGTTGCCACCTTGGGTGCGACCCATCTCGTCGCCCGCCACCAGCATCGGCACACCTTGGGAAAGGAACATGGTCGCGAGGAGGTTGCGCTTCTGCCGCTCGCGAAGCGTGATGACCTCGGGGTCGTTGGTCTCGCCCTCGGCGCCATGGTTCCACGCCTGGTTGTCATCGGCTCCGTCGCGGTTCAGCTCGCCGTTCGCCTCGTTGTGCTTGTGGCTGTAGGTCACGAGGTCGTGCAGCGTGAAGCCGTCGTGCGCGGTGACGAAGTTGATGGACGCCTGCGGCCGACGCCCTTGCTGCTGATAGAGGTCGGCGGATCCGGCGAGCCGATAGCCCATCTCGCCCGCAAGGTTCTCATCGCCTTTCCAGAACCGGCGGACGGCATCGCGGTACTTCCCGTTCCACTCACGCCAGGGCGAACGAAAGCCGCCGACCTGATAGCCGCCGAGGCCAATGTCCCAGGGCTCGGCGATGAGCTTCACGCGCGAGAGGACCGGGTCTTGCGCGATAATCTGGAGGATCGGGGCGTGGGCGCTGAAGCCTCCTTCGCCAATGCGGCCGAGAGTCGTCGCAAGGTCGAAGCGAAACCCGTCGACATGCATGGTATCGACCCAATACCGCAAACTGTCGACAATCATCCGTGCCACCTGCGGATGCGCGGCGCGCACACTGTTGCCAGTACCGGTGAAGTCGAGATTGAAGCGCTGCTCAGGCATCAGCCAGTAGTACGTGCTGTTGTCGATGCCCTTGAACGAGAGCGTCGGCCCGAGGTGGTTGCCTTCGCAGGTGTGGTTGTAGACGACGTCGAGGATGACCTCGATGCCCGCCTGGTGAAAGGTCTTCACCATCGTCCGGAATTGATCGACCTGTCCGCCCAAGCGGCGGTCGGCCGCTGCGAGCTTCTGCTCGGGCGCGAAGAAGTTGAGCGTGTTGTAGCGCCAGAAGTTGCTGAGCCCCTTCTCCGTGAGAAACGAGTCGTCGACGGCAGCGTGTACAGGCAAGAGCTCGATTGCGGTGACACCCAACTCGGTGAGGTGCTTGATGACCGCTGGAGCGCACAATCCCAGGTAGGTGCCGCGGTGCTCTTCAGGGACATCGGGATGGAGCTTCGTGAAGCCTTTGACGTGCGCCTCGTAGATGACCGTCTTGCGCCAGGGCGTCTCGAGCCGCTCGTCGCCGCTCCAGTCGAGATCTCGCGCCATGACGACACCTTTGGGCACACCAGCGGCGCTGTCCTGCTCGTCCCGCTCGAGGTCGTCCTGCTCGCCACCGACCTTGTAGCCGAAGACCGGCTGCGCCCAATCGACTTCACCATGCAGAGCGGTGGCATACGGATCGACGAGGAGCTTCGCGGGGTTGAAGCGCAGTCCTCGCGCCGGCTCGTACGGCCCATGCACGCGCAAGCCATAGAGCGTGCCGGGCTTCAGATGCGGAACGTAGCCGTGCCAGACGAAGTCAGTCGTCTCTGGCAGCGCGAATCGCGCGGTCTCCTTGGCTGGGTCTTGCGGGTCGAACAAGCACACTTCGACCTTCTCGGCGCCCTGCGAATAGACCGCGAAGTTGACCCCTGCCCCATCAGAACTAGCCCCTTGCGGATAGGGCTTACCCGGCCACACGTCGACCATTTTATTGCTCCCCCAACCCCAGAGAGTAAGCACGCCGCTCCCCCTAACAAAGGTCTGGACAAGCGCGGGGCTCCCTTGCTACACGCGCGATTCCTTAACGGCACGTGCCTCCTGGCACGCGAACGCGCCCGTAGCTCAGCTGGATAGAGTATCGGACTACGAATCCGAGGGTCGAAGGTTCAAATCCTTCCGGGCGCGCCATTTAGCCACTCCCGGTGGTTCTTCTCACTTCGTGGTGGGTCCTTCCCCGAAGTGCACTTATGATGCGCGTCGAATGGCTCAGCTATGCCTTTTGATGCTCGCCCTCGCGGCTCCCCTCGAGGTGCAGACGCGAACCGTGACCAGGGCGGCTGGGCGCGAGCCGTTGAAGCTACCGTTCGTCGTCGGCGCAGGTGCGGCAACCGAGCGCATCAACATCGTGATCTACATGACCCTCCTGTCCACCGCGCCGCCCGTCGGTGAGGCAACACTCACAGAGGACGGGGATGCGAAGTGGTACAAGACGCTCGGGTTCAAGGTCACTCGCAACGATGACCGGGTGCTCGAGCTCGATATCGCCAGCGAGACTTGCGGCACGACCTGCGAGCCTGTCCGCCGCACCCTCACGTTCGACGTCCGCACAGGGCGGTCGATCGACCTGCTCGATGTCTTCGCGCCGGCGGGCCAGAAGGCCATCGCCGCAAGCATGAGGGCCGAACGCGTACGCCGCTATCACGACCAAGTGCGGCGACTCGCTCGTTTCAAGGATGACCGTTTTAGCGAGCTAGGCAATAAGCTGACGTTCAACGAGGCCTGCCTGAAGACCGAGACCAAACACGACACACCAATCGAATCTCTAGCTGCCGCCTTTGCCGCGAGGAGCGTTACCGTCACCGCAGAGCGCTGCGGGTCGCAAGCGACGCGTGCCTACGACGAGGTGGGTGAAGTGAGCGTCACGTTCGCCTACGGCGACGCGAAGGTGCCCATGACCGGTTACGGCAAGTCGCTCCTCCTCGGCCATGGCGACGTGGCGCCACCCACCTCTCCCTTCGGCCAGGCGTTGCGCGGCACGATCGGCCCCGCCGCCGTCACAGCGATTCTCGAGCGACCAAACCGTGACGGAACGTTCAACGGCCAGTACGCGTACGACAAGCGGCGTGCCGCGATCCCGTTGCGCGGTCACTTGGAGCGCAACGGTGCCATCGAGCTCATCGAGTCGGCCAACGCGCGCTTCGCGCTGACGCTCGTCGGAGCAACGCTGACCGGTAAGTGGTTCGGCGATAACCGCGCCGTTGATGTTCGACTCGAGGCCAAGTAGCGCGCGACCGCGATGGCCTCGCGTGGATTCGGCCACTGCTGCTATGTGTCCGGTCGCTAGATGAAGCTTCTCATCTTGAAAATCGCGGATAGCAGTCCCGGGGGGCCCTGGCGCCGGGTGCGAGTGCCGGCCGATATCAGTCTCGACGACCTACATGTCGTCATCCAAGCGGTGATGGGCTGGGATGACAGTCGTCCCCACCGCTGGAAGCTCGGTGCCGCGCGTGCGGCGTACAGCAGCGCAGCCAAGGTCGAAAACATATTCAGCGCTCCTGACGTCTCGGTCGGCTACCGCTATGACGACCAGTTCGAGCTCACCGTCATCGCCGAGACGCTGGAGCGGACAGAAGAGCGTTCGAACGACGACTTCGCGGTGCTCGCGGCCGATGCGGACATTACGCCCTTGAACGAGCGCCTGCGGGGGGCGTTCTTTACGGTGACATACAATCCGGACCGAGAGCCGCATTTCCAGGCATGGGGTGACAGCGACCGCGTGTCCGCTTTCGAAGCAGCGGTGATGCAGGCACTAGCGCGGCGCGAGCCCAGGCAGCCAGGCGTGCAGTTGCGCGAGCGCGCCCGACTCCACTGCATGGTGGAAGAGCTGCTCGCGAGCCCATCAATGACCATCCTTCGCGACGCTCTTACCCGCTTGCAGAGCCAGGGCCTATCGCGCGCCGCTGCGGTCGATGGTCTAGTCGCCTTAGCGGCGAGCTTCCCAGGTGATGTCACCGACGTCCAAGAGCAGGTCAGCTACCTGAGCGCGGCGAAGGCTCTGACCGCCGACGCGTGTCGCACGACCTTTTCGGGTGGCCCTGGCCCGGTCATCGCAGCCCGCTTGGAGGTCACGGCAGCACGCAAGCGCAACCAGCGACGCCGGAAGCGGTAGTTCGACGTCGCCACGGCGCGGGCGGCACCCGGGGCGGTATGCGAACACGTTCGGTCTAGAGACCACTCTTGGTCATCACTGCCTCGAGGGCGAGGCCCCCGCGCCCCATCGCTTCCTGCGCACTTAAATACGCTTTAGCGAACGATTCGGCCGAGAAGATCTGCTGGACCTCGGATTCGTCGACATCTTCTCCCCGCGCTGCTGCCAATCGCGCCAAACGAAAGCACAGATGGGTTGCCGCGACGACGTCGACGCCTTCGTAGCCACGCGCCTGCAGGGCTCCGATCGCCTCGCTCGCGCGGTTCACATCGATGCGCGTGATCACCCCGTCTTCGGTCAGCGCACCGGCGAGGTGCAGAAGGTAGTCAGCGGCCGCCTCGTGGCCTTCGCCCTCGGACGCATAGCGAGACTGCGACGCCTTGTGAATGTCCTGCGCCACGTGCTCGGCTTCGTGAACGAGGGCGACTCGGTCGGCTTCGCAGGTGAGCGCTATGCCGTCCGCTGGGACCCGCACCGTATTCGTGGTGTGGTTGTACTCGGCGCGCGAGCCGCGCAGCTCTGCCGTCTGTACATGGATGCGCCCATCGCGGAGGGCTCCCATGACGACGCGAAATCGCTCGGCGCGCGGTGTTGTAACCTTGCCGTTCACCGCGTCGGCTAGAACGACGTATAGCTTGGCGGTCTCGAGCTTGTTGCCAGGCGCCTTGGCCATGACACGGGCAACCTCGCCGTGCTCGAGGCCCGCGGCGCGAACGAACACCGCCAGGGCCTGCTGCTCCCGAGCCTCACAGGCGGCGCTCGGCTCGCAGAGGGCGAGCGCGGGACACGTCCGGATCGGCTTGGCGTGACCCAACGGCGGGCGCGGCGCTTCGCGGATGTCGTTCGTCTGCGCTCGACCGCGATTGTGACCCTGGAGCCGACCTTCGCGTGGGCGTGGCGGATGGCTGGCCGCGTTGGATGAGGTGCGCGCTGCGATCAACATGTGCACGGGCAAGAGCAGGAACGATGCCGGCTCTACTCGCCCGAATTCGCGTCCGTCGGGCCACGGGCGCGTCGCACGGCGACACGCGCCGCCTCAGAACGCGACGTGCCGCAGGCCACCACGGTCGGCGCCGACACAAGCGTCGGAGAGCGACAAATAAGATGTCACGGGCCTGCGCCTCCCGCTGGCAAGTTGCTCCACGGCTGATACCTTTCTGTATGGCGTTGTCTTCGCATGTAGTGGCTTGGCGTTCCGTCGCCATGCTGACCATCGTGCTTGCGGGCTGTCAGGAGTACCCATTCTCCTTTCGGCCGAAGCAGCGCGTCGCCGTCACCTCGGTGCGTGAAGTTGTCGTGCGCAACTCAGACACAGATATCCTCTTCGTCATCGACAGCTCGGGCAGCATGCAAGACGAGCAAGACAACCTGCGACGTAACACGCGCGCGTTCATCGAGGCGGTGAGTCTGTCGGAGAACGCCTACCGCATCGGCATCATCACGACGGACGCACTCGACGAAGAAGACGCTGGACAAGACGGTGGTCGATTGCGCATGCGGCGGGCGACCCAGACGCAGCTGAACAACGCGGGCTGTGGTATCGGCCCAGACATGAGCGGCCGGCGCTATCTCGAGCGTCCCGCGCTCGACAGCCCACGGGTCGACGCCGAGCGCTGCCGTCTCGTGGAAGACATGGTCGCAACCGTTGGTAGCATCGGTGTCGATGGGTCGGGCCGCGAGGCCGGCTTGCTTGCCATGCGTAAGGCGGTGGACCCTTCATCCGAGGCAGCGGACATCAACGACGGCTTCATCCGACCCGAGGCCGACTTCGCCTTGGTCTTCCTCACCGACGAAGAGGATTGCAGTCATGCGACGTATCCGCAGGACGCCTCCGACCAGCGATGGTGCTACGAGAGCATCGCCACCGCGACGCCCATCAACAACTTCATTGACTTCTTGGTGAGCACGAAGGACCCGGCCGCGGGAGTGCGAAAGATCCGCGCCGCTCTCATCGCCGGCGGTGCGCCCGAAGGACCTGATGGGTCGAGCTTTAGCCCAAGCGGTTGCCGCCTCACCGCGGCGGGCGATCCATCGGTCGAGTGTGGCTGCTGGAACGAATCGAACGATGCCGCGTTCTGCGAATACCTCAACGACTTTGGTCACCCGTGTGCGACCGTCGCCGGTTGCAATGTGGAACGCTGCGACGCCCTGCCAAGCTCGCGCTACTATGATTTCTTGAACGAGCTACGCCGACGCCGTGTCGCGGTAAGCTTCCCGGGCGGCACGTTCGCCGACTCCATCTGCCGCGACGAATACGACGAGACGCTGCTCAAGATCGCAAGCACCGTGGTGCTCTCGAGCTGCTTCGTGCTGCAAGAGCCGGCGCTCGGCCCCGACGCCGTCCAGCTCGCTATCCGCGCGACCGACGGAGGAGGAGCCTCGCAAGTGCGCATCATTCCGCGCTACGACGGTAGCGACAACAGTGCCGACTGCCAAACGTGCGGCGGCGCCTGTGAGCAAGGCGCTTGGCGTTACGTGGACGAGCGAACGTTTTGCCTCGAATGCGGCCTGAAGAAAGAGGTGGGCCAAGAGTTCGTGCTCACCGTGCTCAACGAGCTCGAAGGAGTGGGTGAATGAGACACCTCGTCTTGTTGCTCCCGCTGCTTGCTTGCGCTGGGCAAAGTGAAGACATCGGCTCGGCGTGTCCGAACATGGTCGTCCCGTTTCAGGGAGAGGCGACGACCGAGGGTGACCTCCGGCGCACGGAAGGCTCCGAGGTCGTCGAATACAACACCGAGTTCCCCTGCCAGGACATCGTGTGCGTGGCCTCGCTCGGCCGGGGCGCCTACTGCACCAGCGAGTGCCGCAGCGACGCCAGCTGTCCCGAGGCGTTCGAGTGCCGCGTCGTGATGACGTACGGACCGTTCAAAGATCGAAAATTCTGCACGTGGAAGCAGTGCCAACAAGATACCGATTGCGGTAACGCGTGGATCAACGCGTGCACCGTCGTGCCCGAGCTTGGTCTCACCGAGACCGTACGGCTCTGCGAAGCGCGCGATCCGAACGTGGTCAGCGAGTAGACGCCGCTAGGGCGCCCTAACGGCCCTTGCCGGGCGCAATCACCGCGTTGATAGCGACCGTGCCCGCGAGCTTGCGATCCCAGCGCGCGCCGCCGCCGCTGACCTGGTCTCTTTGCAACCCGAGTACGCCGAGCTCGTTGATGATCGCGTTCGCGCGGTCCTGGGCAAGCTTGCGCGCGCGCCGCCCGCCCTTTTCCGGATACACCGCGATGGTGAGCTTCTCGATCTCGCCGTGATCGCGAACCAGTTGCGCGAGCTGGAGCAACACACGGCCGCTGTCTTTGTTGAGCTGTGGCTTCCCGGCCTCGAAGCCGATGGCGCGATGGACGCGCAGACGCCGGTTCTTGAGTGAGACGAGCTGGGGCCCGCGCCCGTCATCGGGGCAGCCGTCATCGTCTTGAACGCGATTCTTGTCCTCCGGTGCAAGCGGACACTGGTCAGCGATGTCCGGGAGTCCGTCGCCATCGTTGTCAGGATCCGGACAGCCGTCCCAGTCTTGGTACAGATCGAGATCTTCGTTCTGATCGGGGCAACGGTCTTCGTCGTCAGGGACCGTGTCGCGGTCGTTGTCGTCGGGAATGACGAGGGGACACCCATCGGCGTCAGGGCCCGGCTGGTCCTCGGCCGCGAGCGGGCATTCGTCATCTCCGTCGACGATATCGTCACCGTCGTTGTCGCTGTCGTTGCAGCCATCAGAGTCGTCGAAGCCGTCGAGGTCCTCCTCGGAGCCCGGACACACGTCACGCCGGTTTGGGACCGAATCCTCATCCGAGTCGCGATACGGGTCCCGCGTCACCGACTCGATGGTCAAGAAGACGCGCGCGAGCGGCACACCGTAGGCGGGCGAGATCCCTCCTGAGGCGCCGAACGCGACCGCGTAAGGAAAGCCGTTCGCGAAACGATGACGATACGCGACCAGCGCCTCGAGTCCGATCGCGCGTTCGGGGACGCTCGACCCCAGAGCCCAGGCCGAAACATGGACCTCGCCGATGACCGACCTTCGTTGCACGTACGTGCTCGGGTCGAGACCAATGGCGCCGCCGAGGCCGACACGTAAGCGGTCACCAAGCGTCGCATCGCCGAGCTCGACGCGGTTGGGCCGAAACTCATAGCCAAAGCGGGACGACCACGTCGTGCGACCGCCGCTGTAGCTCGCGACGACCTCCGGCGTCACCGTGAGGCCAGGCTCGCCTGCGAAGGAGCCCTCCGCCCCAACCGGTACGCCGACGCGCCCACCCACGGAGATTGCCGGCACTGCGCGCCGTTGTTTGGTCGCCCAGACCCGCGCGCCAATGTTGACGTCTTCGAGGCGTGGCTCACCCAGGTTGTCGAAACCAAGCGTCGCGCGTGTAAACGACGTGTCGATACCGCCCTGGTGGGCCACCATGCCCAGCCAGCCGTCGATCTCGAGCCAGCCCCAAAGGCCCCAGGCAAACGCCGCCTGGAGCGACACGCGCTCCTTCACGATGGTGCCGCGTGGCACCGACAGGCTCGGCAGCGAGAGCGACAGCGGCTTGTACGCCACGTCGAACCCGAGTGCGACCCCCAGCGTGCCGTGTGGCAGCACCTCGCCAACGGGCAACGTGATGAGGCCGCTCGCGTCAGGCGTAAGCCGCAGTGTCTGCAGGTCGAAGCCAGACGCCGAGGCGACCCGCGCCGTCACGAGGGTCGTCAACAACGCGATCTGTGTCACCGCAACACATCGACCCACAGTCGAGGAAGCCTAGCAGAGCAAAGGCCTCGCAACGACAAAATGAACGACCGCGCATCACCGCCAGGGTTCACGCGGTGCTTGTTGCTAACGGCGCGCCCCCGCAAAACACGGCGAGCTCAATTGGTCGTTGGGGTGGCTATTCGACGCCGGGCGCGGCGCCGAAGCAGGAGCGGCCCCCCTTCTCCGGCAGGGACGCTGCGCGTCTGGCTCACGGCAGCGCGCCGCGACGACCTGTCGAAAACATCGGAACGAAGTGGTACTAGAATCCTTCGACCAATCAGTGAGCTCGCAATGGCGCTTCTAGGTGTCACGCACGGCCCATCAGTAAACCGGGTCCTCGAACAAGGCTCCCAGGACGCTTACGATGGCGGCTGTTATCGCGGCATCTCATCGGGTGAATACGCCGATTCCTACGAGCAGTTCCTTCAGCATCACGGCACCGAGCGCCCGGCGATCGACCGGCCGGAGACGTGCGACCTGCTGTCGTGAACGCCGAACAGCTCTCAGGTGCCTTGCGACCGCTAATGCGGCGCGGCGGCAGTGACCTCAGCATCGATCCGAAGGGTCTCGAGCGGTTCGTGCAAGAGCTGGTTACGCAGCGGACCGCCGCCGAGCTCTACGCAATGGTCAAACCGGTCGTCGTGGTCATCGAGGCGCTACGCCAACAGCGTGGTGGAGCGGCGGCCGCGACGCAGCTCGAGCGTGGGTTGCTCGAGCGGGTGTTGCTCGCAGTCTCGCAGGGAGCCCGTGCCGAGCGCACAGGCCGACGTGTGCGTGCGCAGAACAAGCAGAAGGCGCCCCCCATAGAGCGGCCTGCTGCGGTCGGCGTGCGAGCTCGCAAGCGGCGCTGAGCAGCGTCCCTTGCTCTGACGAGCCGGACGATCGCCACGGGACAACCCGCGTTGTTCACCTCCGACCCGGCATCGCGCGAGGTTGGTCCTTCAACGCCGGGCCAGCCTGCGGTATGGCCATCGTGATGAGGTGGGGCGTGCGTGCGCGGAGGAGCGAGCCTTGAAGACCGCGCTCAGAAGCAAGAGACGGCGCGACCTTCTGACGATGTTGCTCTACACGCGCGCGGTGCTACGCCAGTTCCGTACGACGCTCCTGCTCCTCGCGACCGCGGTGCTTATCGGAGGAACCCTGCACGTCTTGCTGGGCGATCCACGCCCATCGTCCATCCTGACCTCTTATTACGATGCATGGATGGCGATCCTCGGCGAAAACGTGATCTCGCCGACGGACCCTTGGACGCTCGTGTTGCTCTTCGGGTCCTATCCCCTGGTCGGCTTCGTCGTCATTGGCGAAGGCATCGTACGCTTGGCGCTGCTCGTCTCCTCGAAGCAGCATTCCGAAAGGGAGTGGACCAAAGTGAAGGCATCGACCTATCGCGACCATGTCGTGCTTTGTGGCGTTGGTCATCTCGGGTTCCGCGTGGTGCAAGAGCTCGTTGCAGGCTCTGTTTCAGTGGTCGCTATCGAGAAGGACCCCGAGGCACGCTTCCTCGCACAAGCGAAGGTCATGGGCATCCCGGTGCTCGTGCGCGACATGAAAGACGACGACGCGCTACGTGAAGCAGGCGTCGAACACGCGCGCGCCATCGTCGTGGCAACGAACGATGACATGGCGAACCTCGAGGTCGCATTGGATGCGCGGCGCATGAATCCCCGCATCCGCATTCTCATGCGCCTGTTCGATCAGCAGATCGCCGCCAAAATTTCGCAACCCCTCGCGGTCGACGTGGCGTTCTCGTCGTCAGCTCTCGCCGCTCCGATCGTCGCGGCGATGACCCTGGGTGCGCGGGTGCTCGCGTCGTTCGGAGTCGCTGGCGTCCCGCACGTCACCGCCGAGGTCACAGCCGACGGTAAGCTGGCCGGACGACAGCTGGCCGAGCTCGAGGAGCGCCACGGTATCCGCGTGCTTGCACGCGGACGCCATCCGGACATTCGCGACACCGCGCAGACCGCGGGCACCCCGGTTGCGGCGGGTGAAGTCCTGGTGGTCTACGGTTCCGCAGCGCGTGTTGGCGCGATGGCTGCCCAATCCAGCGCGTAGCCGAGCCCAATCTACGTCGACATCCGGGGCTAGTCGAGCTCGTAAGCACCTACGCTATAGCAAACACCAGCACCGCCGCATGTTCGCGACGCTCCATCGAAGTCAGTGGTGACCAAGCCATAGAGGGGGCCCGATGCGTCGAGGCCTCCCCCACGCACGGCCGCGGATGTTGACGACCCTAGACGGTAGTTGCCGCTCGCGGCGTTCACGAAGTACGCCGCTGCGTTCTCCACGAAGTTTCCAGTGGCACTCACGGGCGCGTTCGGGACGAGCGCGGTGTACAGCGAAGGTGTGTTGACGCCGCCAATGGTGTCGATGGCACTGGCTGGACCGAAGATGTCGACGAGGCGCACGAAGGTGGAGGCCGCGCATTCAACCAACAGGTTGTTCTCAATGCGCGCGGGCGGACGCGAGCCCTGCGACGGCGACGTGTCCATGCCCAGGCATGCCCCAACGGTCTCGCTGTTGCTTCCCATCACCACGAAGTTGTTGGCGAGGACCAGCTCGCCGTCCTGCACGTTCGTGAACACGCCGTAGCGAATGCAGCTGCCGAGCGGACATGGTCTGATCCGAAGTGTGTTGTTGACGACCGCCCCGCGGTGCGCGCCGATGCCGGTAGCTGCAGGTCCGAACGGTGAGGTTCCAGTCGTGATGTCGACCACGTTGTTGACGATGACGGGCGAGATCAGCTGCGCCGCGGGCGCGTCAAGTTGGCTGCCGACGACGATGCCAGCAGCCTGATCGCAGCTGGATGTCGTTACCGTGTTGCCTGCGATGCGCGACGCAACGCCGAGCTCATTGATTGCCAAGCGAACGCCCGACGAAAAACGTCCCGCCTGGCCGCTGTGAATGACGTTCCCAGTGAGCACCGCGCCCCCGCGCAAGCGCAGCGCGATCGAGTCACTGGTGAACGGGGCTATAGCGGAGCCTGATGTCACCGAGGAATCACGGACGACGACATTCGAGTCGACGCCAGCCACACCGACGCTCGTTTGACCGGCTTCCGATGCGGTGATGGCGCAAGCGTCGATGACCGGCTGTGGGCCGCTGCGCGTCCCTGAGTCCGTGAGGTTGACTGCGATAGACTCGAGGATCGTTGTGCCGCCCGTGATGACGTCATTGCTCAAGGTCACGTTGTGGCCACGCAAGAGCTCGACGGTGTGGACGACGGAGCTGGTGCCGCCTTCGATGGTGAAACCGTCGACAACCGTCGGCACGTCGATGTCTTCACCGTAGATCGTCACGGAGCCTTCGTTGCGAAGCCGGGTCGTGAAGCCGCGGGCGGTGAAGTCAGGGCTGTAGCCGCCGTAGAGGCTTACCCCCGCGCTCAACGTCACCAATTCGATGTAGGCCGTTCCCGCGCCGCGGTCGGCGACGAGCACCCGCGACAGACCGTCGGCCGCCGCGACTGCGATGGCGCGCCCGATGGTGCGGAAGGGATGCGTGACGTTCCCGGCGGCCCCGTCATCGAGACACGCCTGCTGTTGCGGACAATAGACGTGTATCGCGTCGCCGATCAGCTCGAAAAACGAGCGCGCGGCAGGCCCAACGGTCACGTCGGCCCGCACGCTCCAATAGAAGGTCACTGCACCTGGTAGCGGCACACGCAGGCTCGGCTCGGGCGCCCCTCCCGGCCGCAGCGGCGCGACTTGAAACGGGCTCCCGGGAATGGGCTCGAGCATGGCGTCATCGTACGCGACGTCGACTGTGTACGATGCCGCACCGTCGCGCTGCGTCCAGCGCAGGTCTACCGCGTCGCGCCCCACGAAACGCTCCCCTGCGTTCGGCACCAACAGCTCGGGAGCTTGCGTATCGGGTTGGGTTGGCACTCCTCGAAAGATCGCGCGGTCGTTCGGCGTCTGGATGAGGTTTCCGGATGCGTCAATGACCTCGGCGACGATGACCGTGTAGTCGATGGCGTCCTGTCGCTCGACTCCGAGGAGTACGCTCTGCCCTTCGCTTCCGAGAACTGCACTCGTGAAAGCCAGCGCAGGCTCGGTTCTGTAGCTCGAGACTTGTTCGGCGGTGACGTTACTGACGCGCTCGTCGAACGTGAGGACGATGGCGATGGGGCTCGCGGCGGCGGCAGAGACAAGCCGCGGTGGCGAACGGTCGAGCGCCTCGCGCGTCACACACTCGCGGGAGCCTAGGTTGCAAACCATGGCGTCCGGACAATCGCCATCGACCGAACAGAGGACGCGAGCCTCGGGGGGAACAGCGAGGTCAACTCCACACGCGGCGCTCAGCGCGACGATAACCATACACGTCAGCCGCAGGCTCATTGGTCACGCTCGTAGGCGCCGAGCGAGTAGCAAACGCTGCCCGGGGTCGGGCAGGTGCGACCAGCGCCGTCGTAGTCGTCGACCACATCGCCGCACCCCAGGTTGCTCGACGTGCCGCAGAGGTTCTGCGCGGTGTTTACTCCGCTACGACGTACAGCCACCGGTGTCGCGGCGGTGAGATGCAAGTCGGAGGGAAATGCGACGAAACCTACGTCAGCGAGACTTGCAAGCGTCAGATTCCCGCCCGCGGTCGACGCGGCGCCTTGGGTGGTGTTCGCCGCTTGGTTCACCAGAGCAATGCTCGTGAGCAGAGTCTCGCCGGTCGTGCTGTTGTAGTTGCGGTAGAGGGCGTCGGCGCAGCCGAAGAGCAGGTTCGCGCGGAAGAACGTCGGACGGGCAGTATCGGTCTCGTAGAAGCAGTAACTTGGCGTCGCGTCGCCGTTGAAGATGATGTTGTTTGTGTAGCTCGTTTCAGTGACCTGGCCGCTCGCGTCGAGGATCGTGCGCGCCATCCCCGCACCAGAGCCGCCATAGAGAACGTTATTGCTGACCAGTACCGTAAAGAAGCTCTGCACATCGAGAGCGGTCGAAAAGTGCGACCCAGCAATCGACGTGGTTCCACCCAGCAAGATGTTGTTGGCAATCACCGAGGGGGGCTGAATGCTGAACACGGCCGTCGTCTTGACGGCGTTGGTCGCGCCGTTGCCCATCGTGACGCGATTGGCGCGGATGTCGAAGTGGGACTCGATGAGCTCGATGCCATTCGTAAGGCCCAACTGCCCGCCATGGGTGATGACGTTGCCGGTGACGAGAACATCCGCCGCGTTGGTGGCAATGCCCGCGGCATCCTTGCACGCGCTCGTGCACGCGCTGATATCGATGACATTGTCACGAATGGTCGCACCAGCGGAGCGCACCACGATGCCGTGCCCACTCTGCGGCGTAAGCGAGTGGATGACGTTGCCGACGATGAGGTTCTGATCGGTGTCGAGCACGGAATTCTCGACGGCGATTGCGCTCTCGGCGCCCGCTACATCGTTGTTGCTGATGGTGACGTCGCTGCCACCGTTCACACGAAGCGCATCGTCGGCGACGCTACGAAGAAAAAATCCGTCGATCACGATCGGCTCGCTGACGCCGAAGACCAAGAGAGCGGGACCAGCGGAGGCCGCAATGTTGGTGACGTTGACCGCCGGGTCCCGGCTCGCTTCGTCGAAGGTCGGGGTGTAGCCGCCACGCAGCTCGACGCCAAAACCAATCGTCACATGCTCGGCGTACGCGGCGCCACCGCCCCGCGCAGCGACGCGAAACGTATGGATCCCTGAAGCACGAGCGCGCGCGACCGCGCCCACGAGCGTACGAAAGGGAGCGCTCACGTTGCCTGCGGCACCATCGTCGCTACAAGAGTCACCCGCTGGGCAATACACATGCATGACCGCGCCCAGGCGGTCGAACATGCCGATGCCGTATTCGCCCTGGCGCGTCGAGGTGGCGCGCACGCGCCAATAGTAGCGGACCTCGGCAGGGAAGTCGTACGTCAGACTTGTCTGTGGGTCGACAACGCTCAGCGGAAAGCCTGCGACAGGCTGCGTGAAGGCGGCGTCGTAAGCGACCTCGACCTCGTACTGTTCAGCGTAGGCACGCCGTGTCCACACGAGGGTGACGGACGCTTCGCGCCGCACTTCCGCGTCAAGGGGCGCGATGATCTCTGGCGGGTTGCGATCGGGCGCTGCTCCAAAGCCGATGAACGAGATCTGCGCCCCATCCGCGATGGCGTTTCCCGCCACGTCGGCAATTCCGCTCACGCGTACGACGTAGTCGCGCCCGGGCTCTTGGGGGTCGACGGTGAGCCGCACCTGGCGATAGCTGGTAGCGACCTCGGCGTCCTCGACGGTCAACGTTGGCGTCAGCGCATAACGCGTGATGTCACTGGTCCGCGGATCGATGACCTCGCTGAGCTCGAGCACGACATGTGTGCTGTCGCTCGCGGTGGCGGCGATGAGCGTCGGGGGCTCTTCGTCGACGAGGCCAACATCGACGCACCGCTTGATGGCAACCTCGCAGGTGCGGGGACTTGGGCAATCGCCATCATCGACACAAACGATCTGCGTCTCCTCCGGGAGTATCAGATTCGCGGTGCAGGCCGTGAGCCCCATCATTAGCGCGAACCGACAGACGGCGACGGCACGGACCATGACCACCGTTTTACAGGGGAACGGGGTGCGCGGACATAGGCGCGTGACGGCAACTGCGCGCCCCCCTGATTGCCAGATACCCCAGCGCTCTGTACTGTCATGTAAACCATGTTGACGCTTTCGCTTTGCGCGAGCATCGCCCTCGTGCTGGCGAATTTTTTCTTCGTCGCCTCCGAGTTCGCGCTCGTGAAGGTGCGGCGGACACGGCTTACCGCGCTCGTGGCCCAGGGAAGCCGGCGAGCGCGAATCGCGTTGCACATCGCGCAGCGTCTCGACGTGTACCTGTCGGCCAACCAACTGGGCATCACTCTGGCCTCTCTGGGTCTCGGCTGGCTTGGCGAACCTGCGTTCGCGAGCTTGCTAGCGCCGCACCTCGCGGGGCTCGGCGCCTGGGCGGGTGTGACCACGCACGGCCTCGCCGCGGCGCTTGCATTGGCGCTCATCACTATCGTTCACGTCGTTATCGGTGAGCTCGTACCAAAGTCGCTTGCGCTGGCACGCGCGGAGTCGGTGGCCTTGCTCACCGCCGTCCCGCTCCATGTCTTCTACGTCGCGACGCTGCCACTCACGTGGTCGCTAAACGCCGTCGCGCAGCTGCTCGTACGCGCCTTGCGCCTGCGCGGCGCGACCGACGACGAGCGTGGTCGCTCACCAGAAGAGTTGCGGCTCGTGCTTGCGCAGGTCAACCTCGACCCGCGCGCACGCGGCCTCATCGATCGCATCTTCGACTACACCCAGCGCAAGGCGCGTCAGGTGATGACGATGCGACGCGACGTCGTAGTACTCAAGGTCGACGACTCGTTCTCGGACAACCTCAAGAAAGCGGTCGCTCATCAGTTCACGCGCTACCCAGTGGTCGACGCGAGCGATCACGTCTGCGGCTATGTCCACATCAAGGACATGACGGCTGCGCTGGTCGCTGGCAAGTCGGACGTCACGATGCGCGAGGTCATCCGACAGCCCGTGTACGCTTCAGAGGATGACGGTCTCGAAGGTCTACGCCGCGAGTTCGAGGACCGCGCCGTGCATCTAGCGGTCATTCGCGGCACCGACGAGGCTTTTCTCGGGGTCGTGACTCTCGAGGACCTTCTCGAAGAGTTCGTGGGGGAAATTCGCGACGAACAAGACGCCGCCGAAGTCGCACCCATCGTGCGTGGGGGTCAGGGCTTCGAGATCGACAGCCGTCTCACTCTCGACGTAGCCCACCGCGAGCTAGGATTGCGACTCGATGACGTGCCTAGGGCAGTCGAGACGGTCGGCGACTACCTAGCCTCGCGTCTCCCTGTCGTGAGCAAGGGCGCCTTCATCGACGCTGGAGGCTATCGCCTCACCGTGGTCGAGATGCGCGGGCGTCGGCTTCATCGGGTGCGCGGCGAGCGTCACGCCCAGTTGTAGCCGCAACGCTTGAGCGGTCGGGCTCAAACACCCGTTGGGAACTCGGCGTCGTAGTCACGCACGGCGGCCGCGATCACCGTGTGAGCCGTCGCGACGCCGTAGAACGGGTCGACGGTAATCGTGGGCCCGGCTTCGCCCGGGATCTGCTTGTAGGTGAGGAAGTAGTGGCGAAGCCTGTCGACAACGGTGCGGGGCAGTTCGGATAGGTCGCGTAGAGCCCCGTACACGGGGTCGCCGACGAGCACGCCGATGATTTTGTCGTCCGCTTCCGCGGACTCCACCATACGCAGACCACCAATCGGCCGTGCCGTGAGTAGGATATCACCACGGGGTACCGGGCGGTCCGTGAGCACGCAGACATCGAGAGGATCGCCGTCTCCACGCGTCACCAGGGGAGCGCCTGGCAGCTCCACGCTCGCGACCGTCGCACCGCAATACGTCCGCGGCAGAAATCCGTAGAGCGTCGGACAAAAGCTCGAGAAGCGCTGCGGTCGATCAATGCGCAGATAGCCCGAGACCTTGTCGATCTCATACTTCACGCCGTCGGTGGGAACGATCTCGATGTAGGCGGTGACGAGCTCGGGGAAGCTCTCGTGCTGCATCACGCCGTGCCACGGGTGCGGTCGGAAGGCATTGGGGGGTGTCATGGCCAGCCAATCTAGTCCCACTCGCCCCTGGGCGCACGCGGGTTTCTCCGAGGAACCGAAGACACGCTATGGCCGCTTGCGCACTTCCGGGTGCCGCGCGCCATGATAGAGGGTGACACGTGTTCGGCGTTGCTCGGCGCTTCTCTCGTCGAGGCGACACCACGCGAGTTGCTCGACCGGTCCCTCGACGAAGTCCTGGGCGCTCCGCCACAACGCAGGTCCGCCACCGCATTCGTCACCCTCGGTGCCGACGTCGAGCACGTATTTGCAGGGACCACGCATGACGCGGCGCACGAGCTGTCCGGGGGGGGCCCAGCTGACGATCACCAGGTCGGGACGGTAGCGCTGCACCGCGCGCTGTGCCGAGACCTTCTTCACGTTGTTGCCGAGCGCAAGACCGCGCACATCGACACCAGCGTAGTCGCGACGTTCACGAGTGGTCATGCGGGCTTTCGCCTTCTCCCATGAGCCATCGTCGGTCGCGACAATTCGCAATTGCGGACACTTCGCAGCGAGACACCGCGAGAGGAATCCGTCCCCAGCGGCGACTTCGAGCACCGTCCGTACACCCAAACCGTCGACATAGGTGGCCAGCGCCGAGACCCACTCGCGCGTAGGCAGGAGGTAGATGGGTCCGGCCTCGTTCATTTCGCAGGTCCACCACACGTCGCCACGTGTACACGCGTCGACCGCGCGCTGGAGCTCCGCATGCCGAGGGAGTCGCCGCTCTCCACGCGCATCCCATAGCGCCCGGGCGAGCTCCCCAATCGCGGCGGCGCGTCGTGCGGTGAACCGTCCGCTGGGCGAAGGAATACGAGGACGCCCTCGCGGCCACGAGCTCACCGGGCTGTTGTTCACCGACGACGTTCGCCGATCAAGTGCTAGTTGGCGTTCGAACGGCAAACTCAGCATGACGTCGTCTTCTCGGCGATTGCTTGGGTCGTCGCCGTCGTGCTTAAGGGGTGATCACGCCATGTTGCAGCGTCACCGCGTCCATCGGGTTGCGACCCTGCTGTTGCTCGTGGGACTCGCTACAGCTCCGCTGAAATTGGCGCGCGCTGGAAACCTCGACGGGGTCTTCGTGTCGGAACAAGCCGCCATGATGGCCGGGGCCGTGACCGCTATCGCAACTGACACGACCGCAGTCTACTACAACCCTGCGGGCCTTGCCGGAGACACCTCACACGCGAGCATTTCGCTGTCGACCTCGTCGTATGGTGTGAGCTCCCGCTCGACTCCAGCGGTTGTCACCGACGCACCCAGCCAGCGCGACGACAATTTGACCTCTTTGCAATTCAACAACGTCCCGGCGGCGGTGGCGTTCTTTGCACCTTTGAGCCCACGTGTTGGTGTCGGAGGAGGTTTCTTCACGCCCTCGTCCACGAATGAATGGCAGCGTGCGTCCGCGACCGCGAGCTCGGGTGACGCGCGTCAGCGGGTCGCTCTCGAGCTAAGGCTCGTGGCAAGCGAATTCCACGTTGGCGGCGGAATCGGCTACGCCGTCACCGACCAGCTTCGTGTTGGGGCATCCGTTTTCGCGACCTACCTGGTGCGAACGCTGCACTTCGACTTCTCGGGCTTCGCCGGGGATACGGCGGGCAGCGGGCAAGGGGTCATCGTCAGCACCAACGCCGAGGGTGTCGCTTTCGGGGTCCGCCCGATCATCGGTCTGCAATGGCAGCCCCGCAGTGACGTCAGTATTGGGCTCGCCTGGTTTGCGCCCTCGGTCAGGCTCTACGACCGGGATGCCATAAGCACCAGCACCTTCGACTCCGCAAGCGGAGGTGACAATGTGTTCATACGCTCTCGCTTCTCACTTGCTCAGACCAACACAGGCCGCTTCTTCGTAGGCGCCGCCCTCAAACGGCCAAGTGTGCGCCTGTCCGTCGAAGGGAGCTTTCAAGGCGCGGTTAACGAAGCCGGCGCCCGCGATGTTTGGAATGTCCGCGCCGGTGGGCAAGCCAAGATCTCCGAGGGCCTCTGGCTAGGCGGTGGCGTCTTCACGGACCGCAGTCCATTCAGACCCGATGCAGCGGACACAGGCAGCACGACTGTCGACTATTCCGGTGTCACCCTGGGGGTACGTGGCGAAACCCGTTACCTTGGTCGTCTGGTGAGCAGCTGGCGCAACGCCGACGGTGGCGATGAGTCGTCGATTCTCTTCTTCACCGCTCTCAGCGTTCGTCTCGCCGCGGGCCAAGGTAAGTCATCGGTCATTGCCGTGACCGGTGCGGACGTCGCGCAGACTACCACCGACATCGACGTCGCCGAGGTGTCCATGCAACTGAGCACGGGCGTGAGCTTCTGAGCGGAGCGCACGCCAGCGTGCTCGACATTGGCGCGATTGACGTCGGTCGTCGGGATTGGCTCGGCTTAGATGCGCGCGTCGATGACCGAACGAATCTTGTGCAGAAGCGTGCTGGGCGTGATGGGCTTCTGGAGGTAGTGGGCCCCAGAATCGAGAACGCCGTGGTGAAAGATCGCGTCGTCGGTGTACCCGGACATGTAGAGCACCCGCATCTGAGGCCGCATGGCGAGCAACCGCTCGGCGAGCTGGCGTCCGCCCATGCGCGGCATCACGACGTCGGTGAGCAAGAGATCGATCTTCGCACCGTGCTGCTCGCAGATGAGCAGGGCCTCGCCGCCGTTCGAGGCGTCGAGGACGCGATACCCACCTCGACGCAACGTCTCGCGAGCGACCTGGCGCACTTGCTCGTCGTCTTCCACGAGAAGAATGGTCTCTGAGCCTGTGACCACGACGTCGGAGACGCTTCGGTCGGTAGGAGCATCGGCAACCGCGTCGATCGCTGGCAGATAGATCTTGAACGTCGTTCCTTGCCCCGGCTCGCTGTACAGCCAGATGCTTCCACCGCTCTGCTTGACGATGCCGAAAACAGTGGCGAGGCCTAGGCCAGTGCCCTTGCCCTTCTCCTTCGTCGTGAAGAAGGGCTCGAAGATGCGAGCCTGGGTCGCTCGATCCATCCCGATACCGGTGTCCGATACGGCGAGCACCACATGAGGCCCGACGATCGCGCCCGGGTGGAGCCGAACATAGTCAGCGTCGAGGCTCACGTTAGCGATCTCGATGGTGAGCTTGCCGCCTTGAGGCATCGCGTCGCGCGCATTAACGGCAAGGTTCATGAGGACCTGCTCGAGCTGAGTCGGGTCAACTCGGATGTTCGCAACGCTAGAAGGAGCGATGACCGTCAACTCGATGTCGGCACCGAGCAAACGCGTAAGCATCTTCGTCATGCTGGAAAGTGCCTGAGTGGGGTCGACGACCCGCGGCTCGAGCACCTGCTTGTGACTGAATGCAAGAAGCTGTCGCGTCATCTCGGTCGCACGCAACGCCGCCTTGCGAATCTCGCCGACGTCTTCTGCGAGCGGCTCACCCGAAGCGAACTCGTGACTCAAAATCTCGGCATAGCTCAAGATGACCGACAAGACGTTGTTGAAGTCGTGCGCGATGCCACCTGCTAAAGTCCCGAGTGCTTGCATGCGGTGTGCGAGCGACACCTTGGCGTGCAGTTCTTCCCGCTCACGCTCCGCAGACTTTCTCGATGTCACATCGTGCACGGTCGAGACCACGTTCGTACAGACGCCGCGCGCATCGCGTACGGGGCATAGGGTGACCTCGCCGATCTTCACTCCCTTGGGAAAATTGTCCTCGTACTCCCACGTGACGTTTTCGCCAGTGGTGACCGCCTCGCGGTACTTCGCGAGCGCCGTTTTGAGCGCCTTCGCCGGCATGAGATCAGTCATCAGGCGACCGATGATCGACGCGCACGGCACACCAGTGATGCGTTCGAAAGCCGAGTTCGCGTACAGAACGCGATAGCGGTCTTCGCCTTCGACGCCCATGTAAAAAATGACGTCGTCGACGTTGTCGTAGACCAGGGAAAGCAGCGCCTCGCTGCGCCGCAAGCGCAGGTCGGCCCGCTCCCTCGCGATAGCGATGGATGCGAGATGCGTCGCAGCATCGACCCACGCGAGCTCCTCGGCGGACGGTCCACGGACCTCGCGATAGTAGATGGCGAATGTGCCCAGCACATCACGCTCCGCGCTCAAGATCGGTGAGGACCAACAGGCGCGTAGCCCATGGTCGAGCGCCAGCGACTTATAGGCTTCCCAATATGGATGCGTTGCAATGTCCTCGACGATGACGCGCTCACGCCGATAAGCAGCTGTCCCGCATGAGCCAGCTGCCGGGCCAATCTGCAGACCGTCGAGCGCCTGGGTTACGACGGCCGGCATACTCGGACCCGCGCCGTTGCGCACGGTATGGCCGTCTTCGTCGAGCAACAGGATGGTACAGATCATCCCCGGGGCTTGCTGCTCGATGAGCTCGACGATTGCCTCGAGACTCTCTTTTAGCGGACCACCCTTGGCAATCTTTTCGAGAACAGCACGTTCTCGTTGCGCGAATAAGGTTGACGTCGCCATTCGAGGTGTTGCCGCTGCGGATGGTCTCATAGCGACCTCAAAAAAACCATCGGTCGCACGCGTGTTGACTCGCGCGGGCGCTCCGTTACAGCGGCAATAAACTGAGCCTCGGCTCAGCGTTCGTCAGAGCCTAGCGCGAGCGCGTTCCCTATGACGCGGAGCGTTGCTCGCGCGTCGGACGACTATGATGCGGGCGACGACGGTTCAGCAGGGAACCGCGAGGCTCATTCCTCGATACTCGCGAATACTGAAGTCGAAGGGCAGGACCTGGGCGAGCCCCTCGGTGCGTTGCACGAGAAGCTGCAGCAAGTCGACCGAGGTGATGATGCCCTTGAGCTCCTCGCCCGAGACGATGGGCAGAGAGTCGAACCCATGCTGCAGCATGAGCTCGGCAAGCCGGCCGACATGGGTCTTTGGAGAACAGGTCACTGGGTCGCGCGTCATGACGGCATCGACACGCGTCGTATCGTCGTCGACCGCGAGAAGATCGCGGTCCGAGAGGACACCGATTAAGCGAGCGGAGCTGACAACCGGCAGGTGACGAATGCCTTCCTTGCGCATCAACGCCAGCGCCTCCTTCGCGTGTGTATCGGGTGTTACGCAAACGACTTCTCGGGTCATGATTTCCGCTGCTCGCGTCCGCATTGGCGGTCTCCTTTTTACTCTCGTTTTGCAGCACACCCCGTGCCACTGCCTGAGGGCACGGAAATCACTGCTTTGCGCTCGTAAAACGCGTGAAAAGTGCGCCGCCCGGCGCAACCCGCGCGGCATTTTCGCGCTTGTCAGCTCCGTGGTGCGGTGAGACCGAAGCGTCGGCACATCGATACGACGGGACGCGACGTCCTAGGGCGTATCGACGGCATACACATCGCAATGGCGCACGCCCTCGCCGTCGATCTTCGGGCTGTCGGGCAAGACGTAGCGAGCACGTCGCGTAGCGCCCCCCTTTGGCAGGTGGTAGCGCCCGGGGTCACCGAACAACACGAGGGCGCCACGCGCAGCGAGACCACGGAACCACGGCATGCAACGCTGTGCGAGCTCGCGTTCGAAGAAGACGTCACCCGCCAAGACCACATCGATGTCCGCGCAGGGGTCACCGATGATGTCGCCAAGCACGACCTCCACCACAACCTGATTCAGTGACGCGTTTAGGTTGGTCGCCTCGATCGCGAAAGCGTCGATATCGGTGGCGCGAGCACATGAAGCACCCGACTTCATGGCCGCGATAGCGACAAGCCCGGATCCCGCCGCGAAGTCCAAGACCCGCTTGCCCGCCACGAGCTTGGGATTATCGAGCACGTAGCGTGCGAGGCTTTGACCGCCGGCCCACGCAAAGGCCCAATAGGGCGATTGCAGGCCTGCACGTTCCAGGTCGGCGTCGGTCGCTCGCCACAACGGGGTCTCCTGGGTCACCAGGTGGAGCCGGAGCTCGGGCAGGAACTCGAGCACCGCAGGGGCGGTGTTGCGCTGTATACGCTCGCGTATGGCGTCGGCGTCGAGCTTCATGGACGATTGCTACTCTGCCAGATAGCAGCGCGCAGCGACGCCGTCATCATGGCGAGGGTTCAGCGGCAGCGCCGTCAGCTCTCGGGGCTCACCGTGACGCGAACTGTGCGAACATCGATGTCGATGTCGGCGTCGCGAAAGCGCATCGACCAGGTCGACGGCGTGTTGGCCGAGGCGAAGATGAGGAAGGCGTTCGAGGTGCCACGAAAAACGCGCTTGTCTTTCGCTTTGGCCTTGAGCTGCTTGACGAGCTCTCGGCGAAACTCGGCGACGTCGTCTTTGGCCGTCTTACCGCGGAAGGTCGCCATCACACCATCGGCGGGACTGTGGACCTGCAGTGTTTGCAGAGAATCTACCGCGTCGTAGAGCAACGCGTCCCACAGGGTCGCGGGAACCTCGGCTCCACTTTCATTGTCCGGTGCACGCATGATCACTCCTCGATGGCGTGAGCTGGGATTGCGATTGCGATTGTATCGGGCGTCGGTGACGCCTCAGTAGCGGCTCGCTCGCGCTTCTCTGTGGCGCGCGCAGCACGCTTGGCCTGCTTCTGTTGCTGCTTCTCCAATCGACGCAGCTCTTTCTGGCGCTTCAAGAAGCTGGTGCTTTGCAAGAACGCCTCCCCGAGAAAAAGGCGCGGATGCGACCAGAGGCCACTCCGCGCCGAAACGTCATGCGCTAGTTCGCGGCCTGAACGTCTTGAGCCTGCATGCCCTTGTTGCCACGAACGCCGTTAAAGCGGACAGGCTGGCCTTCTTGCAGCGTCTTGAAGCCTTCGCCACTGATGCCCGAGTGATGGACGAACAAATCGGCTCCGCCATCGTCTGGGGTGATGAAGCCAAAGCCCTTGGACTCGTTGAACCACTTCACTTTACCGGTCTGCATTTCTCTATCCTGATTCACCGCACGCGGCGGCGTTACGCTAGCCACACGTGCCAGCAGTTGAAAAAACGCCTGAGGGTGAATCTGAGAGGAGAAACGAACAGAAGCTCGGATCGACAAACGGATGAAGCCCAGAGACCGGCCAAGAATAGCCTTCGCGGACTCAACTGGCAAGACATATCGCCCGTGACGTACAGGAAAGAGATCACCTTGTTCGCTAACGCGGACCAGCAAGAGAGCGCATCTGTCCTCGAACGCGGACGAGGCTGGGCAGACCCGTCATAGGCGCCCTTGCCCAAGGCACCGCCGTTGCGTTGAGCGCTCAGATAGACCGCGACGTGAGGCTCTGCTACGCCACCAGGGTCATGTTGATCGCCATGTTGGTAATCTTGAGCGCTTCGGACTCCGGTCAGCCTGGTCTCGACCGTCTCACCAACGAGTTGGGTGGTATCGCCACGCGTCACGGCGTTCCAGCGCTCGCAGTCTACGCGTCGCATGGGAACGCGGTTCGCGAGGCGGCGTGGGGCGTGCGCAAGCAGGGGGATGCCACCCCTGTAGAGATCGCCGATCGGTGGCACCTGGGTTCGGACACGAAGGCGATGACGGCGACCTTGGCGGCGCTTCTGGTCGAGGAAGGCAAGCTAGCGTGGAATACGACAGTCGGCACCGCTTTGGCGGAATGGCAAGATCTCGACCCGGCCTTCGCGACCATCACGCTCGAAATGTTGCTCTCCCATCGGGCCGGCTTGGCCGCCAACCTCCCCGACGACCTGCGAAAATTGATGTGGAAGCCGAAAGATCCCGGCGGTCAGCGATCCAACTTGATTCACGCCCTTCTGCGACGTCCCCCCGACGGCAAAGTCGGTGAGTTCTCGTACTCGAACGCGGGCTATATGGTGGCGGGTGTCATGCTCGAGAAGGTTGGCGGCGACACCTGGGAGTCGCTGATGCGCGAGCGCCTGTTCGAGCCGCTCGGCATGCGTTCGTGTGGCTTTGGCCCCCCTGCTTCGCCAGAGAAGGTTGACGCTCCATGGGCGCATCGCGTCCGCGATGGCAAACTCGAGCCGGTTCCGCCTGGTCGTGGGTCGGACAATCCTCCCGCGATGGGGCCAGCCGGTACGGTCCACTGCGCGCTCAAGGATTGGCACGCCTTCGTGGATGCGCACGCGCGCGGTGAGCGAGGTGCCACAACGCGTCTCGGTCTGTCGCGAGCGGCGTTCGAGAAGCTGCACGCGGCCATTGGCCCCACGGGGAGCTACGCTTTGGGCTGGGGTGTCACTGCACATCCGCGCTGGCCTACAGCGCGAGCGTTAGCCCACGACGGCTCGAACACCATGTTCTACGCCTCGGTCATGGCGATACCATCCGAGAACATCGTCGTGCTGGCTGCCGCCAATCGCGGAGACGATGAAGCCAAGGCGGCGATCAAAGAAGCGATGGACCTTCTGACCGCCGCGGATTGAGGTCGCATGGCGGCAGCGGAACAACGGCTGGATGTCCCCGAATGACACACTTCAAGTGTTCCATTCTGTACCACCATGGAACACCCAGCAGCGGAACGAAGGCGAAATAGCCCTTCGTTGACAGGAAACGTCTGGCACGTTCGGTGCGATGCTCATTGTGTATGGTGAACGATTCGCTTTCGAATCGAGGTCGTAGCGAGCGCGAGCTCATGACGGCGCGTGACTACGCGCTGAGCATCATTCGTCTCGCTACTGGGCGTCCGTCGCCGGGGGCCCTGCTGCTCGCGTTCGACTACAAGGTCGCCCTGCGAAAGCTTCACGCCGACGTCTTGGGGACGCTCGACGCGGACGACTCCCGGCTCGTCGACATCGCGGTTTCGTTGATACGTGCCGCCTACGACGCCCAAAAGAAGGGACATCTCGACCCCAACCTGCGCAACTACTACGCGCGCCTCGGGGACGCGGTTCGCATCGCGCGATGGGCGATTGCCTACGTGGCCCGTTCGAACCAGACTCACAGCGCCGCGATAGTCCCCTATCAAGGACAGCTCGAGCGGACGGCGCCACATGCGGCACCTATCGGCGAACGGATGACCCAGGCCGTCATACAAGACGTCTTCCGGACGTCCCCGTGCGACACCTTTACGCTGCCGTCTCAGGGTCCATGTGCGCCACACGACCGCCGAAAGCCGACCTCGATCTATTCGCGGCGTGGAGGCGAGACCCAGCCCATCGCCACCATGGTGAGTGTCATCATCTAGGTTTCTCTGCCACAGGTGGCCTTCGCGGCGCTGCAATGACCACGTAACGCCTTCCGTCAGACGCGACCGATCCGCTAACCTCGGGGAGCTTTGTGGACACTTGCACCGGGCCTTGTGGCCTCGACTCAGAAGGGCTGGGGTGAGCTGCGCTCCCTCGCCACCGGCGAGCGCTGGGACCTTCGTCCCGAGGATCTGTCCATCGTGCGCGCTCTCGCTGCCGGCCTCCCGGAGCACGACGCCGACAAGCACCGCGAGCTCAACGCCGCAGCCAAGCGCGGCTGGGCCGTGCAAGCCACCAGCACGGTCGACGCCCATGTGCGGCAGCGGGTCGAAGCGCTCGAGCGACATTTCGCCTGGTGTCGCAGCGCGTTGCCTCCAACCGCGCATGAGGCCGTTCTTGCCGGACACTCCGCGCGGCGACACACCCATCGTGGCTTCGCGCAGCGTTCGGCTTTGCCAGAGACCATCGCGCGCCGCGCCGCCCTCGTCGGTACGGAACCGAAACGGGTGTTGGTCCTTGGCGACGATGACCTTTCGAGTCTCGCTCTCCTCGAGCTTGGTCATCATGTGACCGTGCTCGAGATCGACGAAGCCATTGTGAGCTTGACCCGTCGACTCGCTCGAGCGGACGCCTCGCTCGAGCTCCTGACGTACGATCTTCGCGAGCCATTGCCGCCCGCCTTAAACAGCGCATTCGACGCTTTTTTCGCGGACCCAGTAAGCGGCCCAGGCGCCCTGCGTCTATTCATCGCGCGGGGCCTGGCGGCTCTCGCACCAGGCGGTCGAGGCTTCGTTTGTGTATCAGAAGCCGGCGCAGCAAGCTTCGCCGCTGTCGCGCGCGAGCTGACCGTGGAGGTCAGCGAGCAATACACAGACTTCAATCACTACTACGCGCCCGACTACACCCTCGCCTTCCATACAAGCGATCTCGCCATCATCCGTCCGCGCGCTGACACGACACTACGCCCGCGCCCAGACGAGCCGTTCCTGCCCCGTGGACTCACCACCGAGGATCATTTTCCCACCACACCCGCGTCACGCTACGTCTTCAAGAACATCGACCCCGGGACCTCTCAGATCATTCATCTCGATACGATGATTCGTGTGCTCGAGCGGACAGGACGTCTGAATGTCGTCGAACGTAGCTACTTCGAAGACGGCGGCGTTCGCTCGTATCTGATGCACACGGGGCAAGGGGGCGCGGTGCTGGTGCGGCTCCTGCCGAACGACAAAGTGGGCGAGCTTTTCGTTTCACCAGCCGACAGCGTCCTCGAGGAGGCGCTCGTCGTCGTGCTGCTGGGCGTCATCGGCATCGCGGGCACCGTCGTCGAAACGCAGCGCGTGCGCGGTTCGAGCGTCTACACCATGGTCTGACGAGAGCGGCGTCGGCGCGTCGACGCATACGAACGCGCGGCGACCGAGGCGTAAAACTGCGCGGCCGTCGCAGTGTAATGCGAGCGTCGCGGACTCTTGTCGTTCGTCCACGACGTGACTTTCTCGGCGCCGAAGATCTGCGCCATGTTCTCGAAGTCCTCACGCACGTTCACCAGCATGCGGCTCGCGCCGCGACGGAACGCAAGGTCAGCGATCGTTGCGAGGAGATCGGCCCAGGTACGGAGCGGCAGCGCGCCCTCCTCGAGCACCATGTCAATCTCACGCACTGTATCGCCGGAGTAGTTTCGCGGGTGCTCGATGACGATGCCGACGGGAACGCCGCTACGGCGCACAGTGTAGACGTTCCTCGGCGAGTGTGCGTGGTAGCGAGGATCTTCCGGCATGAACGTCGCGACGAGCTCGTCTACCGTCGGTCCTCGCGCATAGCCGAGAGCCTGGTGATTCTGCGGCGCCGCGAGGAGCGAAGCGATACGCTGCAGCTCACTGTAGCGCGCCGGTCCAAAGCTTGTACCCGCGCCCAGACGAACAGTTCGCGTCCACGGGTCCGCCACCGCGGACGGCAGCGAGGGGTCGTCGAGAACGACCGTCAGCGAATTTTGGGCGAGCGAGATCGGATGCGCCCCGTATCGCGCCCAGACGGCCTCATGCCGTGGGTCGATAGGTAGTGCAACACGCCAGCGCAGCTGCCGCGCTCCGGCCGCGAACAAGTGTGTGCAGAAGCGACGCGCGCATCGTAGCCACTGCTGTGGGGGCGCGACGATCCAGAGCTCGCGCACCCAGTCGTCGGCGCACGCGAGCCCACGGTGAAAGCAGACAGCTTCGCCATCGGTACAGATGGCAAGACCCGGCAGAGACCAAGTGAACCCCGGCAGCGAGGCGGGATCCTGGCGAAGCTGCGAGGTGAGTGTCGCAGCCTCCGCCTCGGATACCGATCTCACGTGGTCGCGCCGTTACCTGTTTGGTTTCTGGTGCCGCCGTTGTTCTGGCCATTGGTGCCGTTCACCGGCGCTGCCGTGCCCTCGACCTGATCGGCGTCGAAAAGCTTCGCCATGGCGTGGGCTTGTTCGACCATTGCGAGGATCGCTTCTGTGACCAGGTCTTGATTGCTGCCCGTCTGATTGCCGCCGGCCTGGGCCTGCTGAATCTGCTGCTGCAGATCTTCGATGAGACCTTTGGTGTTGTTGATTTGCGCATCGAGCTGGGCGCGCTCGGTGTTTCTGCGGGCAACCTCGTCTGCGACGGCCGCCGTGTTGTTCGGTTGCGAGCCGCCGTCGTCTTTCTTGCCGCCGTCGGATTGAGCGGGGGGCTGCACCGCCTGCTGCTGCTCGGCAGGCCCGAGCTTGTTGCGGTCTTCGGTCAACCGATCGAGACGGGCCTGGGCCGCCTGTAGCGCCGCGGTGAGACGCTTCATCGCGTCGTCGCGCTCGGTCTCGTCGCTCTTCATCATGATGCGCGCGAGCAAATAGGCGAGGTCCGCAGTGTCGGTCTTGCGCAAGCCGGCGGCCTTCGCAAAGTTGCTCATCGCCGTACCGAGAGCTTTGTTGGCCGCGGCGCTCTTGCCGCCGGTGGCCACAACCGCATTGGCGGCCTCGACGACATCACCCCAGCTCGACGGGTTCTTGTTGATGGCTTGCTCGACCCGCACCAAACCTTCGGCGGTCGGATGGAAATTCGCAACCTTGAGCGCTTCGACGAGGCTGGGGTTCGCATCCATGTCGCGCTGATATTCTTCGCGCGTGCGACCGAAGGCAGCTTCGTTAACCAAACGCTGCTCGTTGGGTGTAGGACCCTCACGCAACCGAACGGGGGCCGCGCCAGTGGCGCCCGCCGGAGCGTTGGGATCGCGCGGGGCTTGTGCGGCATTGGGGTCGCGAATCCCGCGTGCTGTATTGGCATCGCGAATTCCAGCGGCAGCGTTTGGGTCGCGAACTCCCCTGAGGTTGGCTGTTGCGTTGAGCTCCCGGGTCGCCTTGATGCCTTTGTTGGCGAGGTCGACCATGAATTGTGGTGGTCTGGTAGTCTGGATTCCAATGCGGTTGTTCTCAGCCATGCGGCGCCTCCAGCTGTCGGGCTTATGGGCACATACACCGGTCGGTTGTTTTGGGGCCATGTAAGGGCCGACCAAACACAATGTAGGTGTCGCCACCACAGGCATCATGACGCGTCTTCGATTCCTCCAACCTCTTGCTCTGTTGCCTGCCACTGCGGTCTTCGCGTGGATCGTCGGTGCTTTGCCTGCCGGCGGCTCGTCCGCTCCAACGCCAACGCCACAGCCAGCGGCCCCGGTCATTCGTGACGCCTGGGACGTGCCTGTAGCGACCCATGGAAACCCCGAGGCGTCGATGATCGCTTGGGCGGACCTGCCCGCACGCGTCGCTCCCATGTCGAAGGCCGACTACGAGCGCGAGCGAGAGACACGCGCCAACATGCCCGCGACGAAGTCCGGTATAGCGTTCGTACCGAACAGCTACGACGACCATGTCCAGATGACCGCGCGTAAGAACCGTCTGCGCTTCACGCGTCTGTGGTACTCGCGCGCGCTGGCACCCGAGGTGCCGTCGACGCTCCTCGACTTCTTTCACGTAACGGCGGTCGCCTGCGCTGATCACACATGGGCGTTCGCGCGCGAGCACAACGTGAGCTTCGACGTGTCAGGGTCGAGAGCGTCGAACCTCGAGACTGACGGTCCACCGGCGCTGACCGAGTGTCTGACGCGTCGGCTCGCGGACTGGAAGCCGCCGGCCAAGCCCAGCGCCACGCAAAAGGCCGCTCGCAGCAACGGCAGGGTGGTTCTGTCGTTCGTTGTCGTGAAAGCCTGAGTCGCTTGGAGCTTGGTGCCAGCACGCTGCGTCTGACCGAGATGCTCGGCCTCGAAGGCCAGTGGTGGTTCGCTTTCGTCCAGAGCTTCATCGTTCTATTGCTCTTCGCTTTCGCGTACATCCCCATCGAGCGCGTCTGGCGCTTGCGAGAGCAAGGTACGTTCCGACCTCGCTGGTCGACCGACCTCGCCTTCTTCTTCGGACAGTACTGGGTCTTCGGATTCGCCGCGGCCTACGTGTTGGCGCAAGTCCGTTCGCTCATCGGCGTCCCGTCGCCCGATTGGTTCGCACGCTCTCCGGCCATCGTGCAGGTCGCGCTGGTGATTGGCCTGGGGGATCTCTGCGCGTACTGGGCCCATCGCGCGCAGCACCATTTCGACGTCCTCTGGCGCTTCCACGCCGTTCATCACACCTCTGAGCACCTCGATTGGCTCGCCGCGCATCGCGAGCATCCGCTCGACGGCATCTACACGCAGCTAGCGGTCAACCTGCCTGCCATGTTGCTCGGGTTCGGGATGAGCTCGATATTCTGGCTCGTCACGTTCCGCGGGATGTGGGCAATCTTGATCCACAGCAACACCCGTCTGCCGACGGGTCCGCTAAAGCACCTATTCGGCGCGCCGGAGCTTCACCATTGGCACCACGCCAAGGATCGCAAAGCACCGAACTACGGCAATCTCGCGCCATGGACCGACATGTTGTTCGGTACGCACGCGTGCCCACCGGAGCCTCCGCGCGAGCTCGGCATCGATCAGCCAGCGGCCACCAGCTACGTTGGCCTGCTGCTCTGGCCCTTTGGCCGCAAGAGCCATCTGTTTCGCTCGAAGCGGGTCCCATCGTCCGCGTCTTCGGTCCCTCGGCCCCGATTTCGGCGTTAGACGCGACAATCGAGTACCATGCATCCGCATGCCCTTCCACGACAACGCGTTCTTCTCCCGCCGAGCGTTCCTTCAAGCATCGGCCTCGGCTGTCCTGTCCGCTCAAGCGACACTCGAGACGAGGGTTGCCCTAGCCGAGACAGCTGCCTCCACGAAGGGCACGGCATCAGCCGCACGCTATGTCGCAAATCGGCTGACTCAACACGGGGCCGACATCTTGTTTGGTGTCCCTGGCGCCACGTGCGACCCTCTGTTCGCTGCCGCCGCAAGCACGAACGGCATGTCGGTGGTCGTTGCGAGCAGCGACCTCGAAGCCGGATACGCCGCTGACGGCTTCGCGCGCATTCGCGGGCTCAGCGCTCTTTCGGTGACCTACGGGGTCGGCACGATGAGTCTCATTGGCGTGGTCGCTGGAGCGTACGCGGAGCGCAGCCCCATCGTCATCGTAAATGGGGGGCCAACGCGGCTCGACTTGAAGCTACAGAACGAACATCAGACGCTCTTTTCGCACTCGACTGGACGCGAGCGCTCGGACCTCACGATGTTTCGCGAGGTCACAGCATACGCGGAGCGCGCGGAATCGCGAGAGAGGGTGCCGCGTGTCGTTGACGAGGCCCTGGCCACTGCGCTCCGCGAGCGACGCCCAGTCTACATCGAAATCCCGAAGGATATGTGGGACGCCGATGTGAATTCGAGCGGTGGAGCGCTTGCGGTGGCTCCGCAGCCGTCGGGTCACGAGGGCGCGGTGGCTACGCGAGTCATCGAGCGCATAGGCAGCGCCAAACGGCCTCTCTTGCTTCTCGGTATCGAAATCCAACGCTACGGACTCACGAAACAGGCTATCGCGCTCGTGAGAAAGCTAGGCATCCCATACACGACGACGATGCTCGCCAAAGCGGTCATCCCGGAGTCGACCGCGGGTTTCGCTGGAGTATACATCGGCGCCAATTCCGTCCCGGCGGTCAGGGAGCTCGTCGATCAGTCTGACGCGGTACTCGCCTTGGGCTGCGTCTTTGGTCGGCAGTACCGCGAGCTCGCCACCAGGTCTGCGAAAGCTCTGGTGTCGGCGAGTGGGGGCATGCTTCGCATGGGTGGCGAGTCGACTCCGGCCTTCTTGGGCGCCCTGATCGATGCCCTGAACGACCAGTCGTATACCGCGCGACCGGAGCACGCCGCGCGGAATCCGTTATCGGGTCGTGACTACACAGCGCGCCGCAAGTCAGTCCCAAAGCGCGAGTCGAATGGAGCGACCTACGATGCCGTGCTCGGCACCATCAGCGACTTTCTCGATGACTCGTTCGCGGTGCTCACCGACACGAGCCTCTCCATGTACCCCGCGGCGGACCTGAACATCCCGCCCCAAGGAACCTTCGTCTGCAATAGTGTTTGGCAAGCCATCGGCTTCTCGGTCGGCGCCGCGGTGGGCGTAGCGCTGGCGAGTGGCAAGCGCCCCCTGGTGATCTGCGGCGACGGCGGATTCCAGATGACCGCGCAGGCCTTGTCGACAATGGCGCGTTCGGGGCTCAAGAGCATCGTGGTGGTGCTCGACAATGGCATCTATGGCATCGAGCAGTTCTTGCTCGAACCGAAGTTCTTCGGCGGGGGGGGCGGTCATCTTTCGTATGTGGGACTAAACCGCTGGAGCTATCCCGACCTGGCGCGAGCCTTGGGGTTCAAACAGTCGGAGGCGGTCGCGAGCATCGCTGAGCTGAAGGGCGCCCTCGACAAAGCTCGTAGTGCTAACGGTCCTGTGTTGGTAAGCGTAGCCATCCCGCAGCGCGACCTGCCGGCGCAGCTCGTCAAGGAGCCCGCATGAATGACCTTACCCGTCGTGAGCTACTCGTCGGTGCGTCCGCTATCGCGACCACCTCGTTGTGGCCGGGGACGGCACGGGCCAAACCATTGCGCGATGGCGAGATACTGCCCGATCCCGACTTCTCGCTTCTACGCGAGAAAGACCCCTACCTCATCGGGGTGCGTCCGTATCGGCCGGCTGGCGTGCGACTCGAGCTGGTGCCCGAGCCGCTCAACGGTAAGCGTGTGATTCACAACTATGGGCACGGAGGCGCCGGCGTAACGCTCTCGTGGGGTTGCGCTTCCGTCGTGACCGACCTCGCACGTGAGCTTGTCGTCGCCGGCGCAGCGCTCCCAAGCGTCGCGGTGCTCGGCACCGGTATCATAGGTCTGACGACCGCGTCGGAGCTGCGTCGACGCTGGCCAGATATGCCCATCACGGTCTATGCGAAGAGCCTCGACCTCACGACGACGGTCTCGTGGGTCGCGGGTGGACAATTCGAACCGTCCGGCATGCACCGGCTTTACACCACGCCTGACCAGAAGACCGTTCTAGCGGGCTACCTGCGACGCTCGCGCGATCGGATCGTCGACCTACAAAACTCTGGGAATCGCCATGCTTATGGCGTTGCGGTCCGCAAGAACTACACGCTCGACCGCAAGGTGCCCGCCCTCGACGTCGCGACGCCACGCGATGTAGTCGCCGCGCCTCTGCGCGGGAGCCTGCCGTTCAGGAGGCTCAACGCGCCGGGACGCGAGTACCAGACCTGGTTGATGACGCCTGCGATCCTGATGCCGAAGCTTGTCAGCGAATTGCAGAGCTCGGGCGTCCGCTTCGAAGAACGCAACTTCGCGTCAACCGCAGACGTCGCCCAGTTGGCCGCTAGCGTGATCGTCAACTGCACCGGTTACGGCTCGAAACAGCTCTTTGGCGATACGACCCTCGTTGCTCAACGCGGTCACAACATCGTGCTCAAGAAGACTGACGAGAAGCAGCACTACTTCTTTAGTGGCGGCTGCGCCAACTGGGTGATCGCCTACGCGTTCTGCCGTCAGGACGACATCGTCATCGGCGGCACCATTCAGAAGGACATGGACTCGCCAGCCCATACTCCAGACGATGAGGCGGTCTTCGCGCGTCTGCTCGCGAACGGTCGCGAGCTCTTCGCGGGCAACACGCAAGCATGCGTCGCCGCAATCGATGCCCGCGCAGGTAGCGTCGAGTCGGAGTAGAGCCGGATCGACTCTTCAGCAGCCCACCCCAAGGTGCTAGCTTCCGGCGCATGCAGACTCCCTGGAGCATCGACGCCGACATCACCAAGGCCGAAACGCTGCCCGGTAAGGCCTATACCGATCCGCGGATCTTCGAACTGTCGCGCGAGAAGGTCTTTGCCTCGAGCTGGCAACTTCTCTCGGACCTCGATCGTCTGAGCCGCCCGGGCTCGGTCTGCCCGACCCGCTTCATCGACGGCTGGATCGAGGAGCCGCTGCTCTTCGCGCGCGATCTCGAAGGCGGGCTGCACTGCGTTTCGAACGTGTGTACCCACCGTGGCAATCTCGTCTGCGAAAAAGAGGGTATGGAGCCGTCACTGAAATGCCGCTATCACGGACGTCGCTTCCGGCATGACGGTAGCTTCGTATCGATGCCCGAGTTCGAGGGCGTCCAGGGTTTTCCTTCGCCCAAGGACGATCTTCCCAAGGTGGCGTTTGGCCAATGGAAGAAGCTGCTCTTCGCGTCACTCGCACCGGCGCAGCCGTTCGCGCAGCTTGCCGCCTTTCTGCAGGAGCGCGTGGGTTGGTTACCGCTCGAGAACGCGGTCTTGGACCGAGACCGAAGCCGCTCGTACGATATCGCTGCCAACTGGGCGCTCTACTGCGACAACTACCTCGAGGGCTTCCATATCCCCTACGTCCACGCGGGCCTGAATCGAGTCATCGACTACGGCGACTACCGAACCGAGCTCTTCGAAGGTGGCAGCCTGCAAATAGGCACCGCCAAGAATCCGCGGGACGCTTTCGAGCTTCCGCGTTCATCTCCAGACCACGGCCAGCTCATCGCGGCCTACTACTTCTGGTTGTTCCCCAACACCATGCTGAACTTCTACCCGTGGGGGCTCTCGGTGAACCGCGTTAAACCGCGCGCCGTCGACCGCACGACGGTCGAATACTTGATCTATGTCTGGGACACGACTCGCATCGATCAAGGTGCCGGCCGTGGCCTCGATGCCCTCGAGCAGGAAGACCAAGAGGTCGTGGTGAGCGTGCAACACGGAGTGCGGTCGCGGCTCTACGATCGGGGCCGTTATTCTCCATCGCGCGAGACTGGCCTGCATCATTTCCACCGCATGCTCACGCTGTCCTTGAACGCTTGAGCGAAACCGTTGCGGAGCTCGCGCGACGCCTGAGCCTTCGAGACGGCGTCATGCTCACCATTGGCGCGATCGTCGGCACCGGCATTTTCATGACGCCAAGTGAGATGGCGAAGACACTCCCTCACCCTGGACTGCTCGTGCTCGTCTGGGTGCTCGCGGGCCTCGTCATCGTCGCCGGCGCGCTCACCTACGCCGAGCTTGGCGCCCTCTTCCCCAGGGCGGGAGGAATCTACCACTTTCTCCACGAGGCCTACGGCTCGTTCTGGGGCTTTCTGTACGGCTGGACCTGTTTCCTCGTCATCATGTCGGGCGGCATCGCGGCGATCGCGAGCGGCTTTGGTCACTACATCGTCAGCTTCGTACCCGTGCCCGGCGGCGAGCAAACGGCGGCGGTCCTAGCCATCATCGTGCTGACGGCGGTGAACTCGCTTGGTGTGCAAGAAGGCGCCTGGGTCCAAAACATCCTCACTGTCATCAAGGTCGTCTCCCTCGCCGGCTTCATCGCGCTTGGCTGGCTTACCCCAGCCGCGCAAGCAACCGATTGGACGAGCCCGCTGCCGGGACCGGGCCTCGCGAGTGCCTTCGGCGTCGCGATGATCGCCGCACTCTGGGCGTACGACGGCTGGTACGCCATGACGTTTTCGGCAGGCGAGCTCGAGGACCCCGCGCGCAGTCTGCCGCGTGGTATGGTCGGCGGAGTAGCGCTGACGGTCGCGATCTACGCGGCTGCCATGGCGGTCTACGCGCGCGTCTTGCCCGTTGATGTCATCGCTTCGGCGCCTCGGGTCGCAGAGACCGCTGCAGCGGAGTTACTCGGCGAGGGTGCCGGTAGACTGATGTCGGCGGCTATCGCGGTGTCTGCATTCGGCTGCCTCTCGGCCACCATCTTCTACAGCTCACGCGTCTACGCGCCCATGGCACAAGCAGGCATCTTCTTTCGTGCTCTCGCTGTTATTCATCCGCGCTACCGGACCCCCGTGCGAAGTCTCTGGGCGCAAAGCATCTGGGCCTCCATCCTCGTGCTCTCGGGCTCATATGCGCGCCTCTACACCTATGTGACGTTCGCCTGTGTCGGGTTCCACGTCGCGACGGGCGCAGCGCTGTTCGTCCTTCGCAAGAAGCTGCCCGACGCGTCACGGCCCTACCGCGTCTGGGGTTACCCGGTCGTTCCGGCGCTATTCATCGTGGCGATGCTGGCCCTCGTCTTCAACACTCTCGTCGAGAGCCCCTACGAGTCGCTCATCGGCGTCGCCCTCGTCCTCCTTGGCGCGCCGACCTATTTCTATTGGCGGCGCGGTAGACGCGAGGCATAAGCGCGCATGCTCACCGTCGCAGCACTTCGCTATCCGCTTCTCGTAACCATCGCCTACGCGGTCGTCTACTACCTGACCATGGTCAACGTCGCGGCCGTCAAGAACAAGCTCTTCAGCGAATACAAGGCCAAAGGTGACAAGTTTGACCGCTATCGCACACCCGACCCTCGAATGCTCGCCGCTGATCGCATCCAGCTCAATATGCTCGAGCACATGCCTCTGTTCCTCTTGCTCTTCTGGCTCACGGCCGTATTCGTCAGTCCCGTACGTGCAGCCGCGTACGGCGCTGCTTACGTCGTATCGCGAGTGGCGTATCCAATCATGATGGGCAGGCAACTCGGCCGCAACATACCGATGCGCCTGCTCTTCGCGACCGTGACTGGCTACCTCGCCGTTTCGGCGTTCGTCGTCGAGCTGCTGGTAGTCACGCTGACGCGCTGACGATCCAGGTTGCGGCCGCAGCGGAGACCACGCCCCCGCTGGCTTCCGATGCGAACGTCGTCTCGAGCAGGGCGCGCACTTTGGACGTCCGCTCTGGCGCTTCGCGTATGGCCCGCGCAAGCGGACCAATGGTCATGACGTAGTCGGTCGCGGCCTGCGGGCTTTCGCCAAGCAGATAGCTGGAGTCGTGGCCGACCACTTCAATGCCATGCCACCCAGCGGCACGCAGGACATTTTCGATTTTGTTGCGGTCGGCGAATGCGAAGGGACCGGGTGCCTCTGGGTCAAACGGCGCCGACTCGGGCAACAAGTGCTTGGCCAACGCCAATGGTCGGGTCATGGCCGGATTCTCTTGAGGGCTGCGCCAGCACACGAAAACAAGGCGCCCGCGCGGTGCGGCGCGGCGTAGATTTGCGAATGCCGTGCGCGGATCGTCGAAGAACATGACGCCGAAACGCGAGAACACAGCGTCGAAGGCACCTTCGAGTCCGGCGCGACCTGCGTCCGCTTCAACGTACTCAACTCCACCGCCCAGAGATCGCGCAACGGCGAGCAGAGGCCTCGATATGTCGACGCCCACCACATGTCCGCGAGGCTCCACGAGTCTTGCTAGCGCGCGGCTGGTTGCGCCGGCCCCGCAGCCGACGTCGAGAACCCGTTCACCACGCCGAGGCGCGAGCGTCGCGATAGCAGCCTGGCCGAAGTGCTCGAGTCGCGGGTCAGTGGCGCAACTCTCCCGAGCCCAGGTCTCGCCGTTGGGTCCGTTCCAGTGTTCGGACTGCGTCTCGTATTCGGTCACGGCATCACCGTAGCAGACAGGCCACGACTTAGATCAGGATTGCCCCGCCCTTGAGGCCGAGGGACTCGAGTGCCGCGCCAACATCGTCGACGGTCGTGTACTCATACGAGCTTCGCCGCGCGCTATCCGGCGTACCGTCGCCATCGTCATCGGTGCTCGCGAACTCTTCGATGAGGTTGCCACTGTCGTCGTAGGTCATCTGGACGGTACGGCGATAGTCGATCGTCCCGTCGACGTTGCCGTCTTCGGTGTCGGTTTCGGTCTGTGGCTTGCCGTTCGTATAGGTCCATACAGTCGTGCGACGACTGTTGACGGTGCCGTTACCGTCGCTGTCGGACTCGCTCACGTAGGTGAGCAGGTTGCCGTTCGCGTTGTACGTGTAGGTGCTGCTGCGAACGCTGTTGACGACGCCGTCGCCATTGCTGTCGTTCTGGAGGACGGACGTGAGCTCTTGACCGGCGACATTGTAGGTAAACGTTTGCAGACTGCGCGAGAGAGTGACGCCGCCCTCATCGCGTTGTGTCGTGCGGGTGAGGATTCGACCTTTGGCGTCTCGCGTGAAGGTGAACGTGTAGCGCGTGTCTTCAACCCCGTCCGCGTCGCTATCGCGCGTACTTACTTCGCCAACGCTGAAGCCGTCGATACCATACGTTGTGACCACGCTATCGATCGCGTCGGTGACACCGTCGGCGTCACTGTCGGTCTCCGTGCGATAGGTGAGCACCTTGCCCAGATCGTTGTATGTGCTAGTCCGCGTGGACCTCACCTCGATGACGCCGTCGGCATCCTCGTCGGTCGTGCTGACCCGCGTCAGTGTATTGCCGAACGCGTCGAACGTTTGCGTGTTGGTGACGCGCCGGGTCAGCACCTCATTGGTGTAGCGATCGAAGACATTGGAGACACTGTTGCCGCTCACGTCGAAGGTGTACGTCGTGACCCCACGCGTCTCGAGGGAACCATCGTCGTCTCCGTCATAACGGTTGACGTAGCTTACGGCACGCCCTTGCGCGTCGTAGGTGGTCTCTTCGATGTCATCGTCGACGCCGTTGGCCTGATAGTCACTCGCCCGTTGCGTCTCACGCCCAACGGCGTCGTAAGTCCGACGTTGAACCGAATCCACTGAGCCGTTGCCGTCTTCGTCTTCGTGGATGACCGCCGGCATGTGCACGGGAAAGCCGATCCCGAGACCGCGATAGAGGTTGCCCAAGACGCGAGTTGCTTGGACCTGACGGTTGACCCCCGGGTAGAGCCCGGACAGCGTAGAGACCTCTTCGATGAAGACGGAGTGTTCGACCTCGAAGTCGATGGTCGCAGCCGCGAGCCTCTCGTCCCAGGTGCCCAGATCGATGCCGTTGCCCGGATCGCCGTCACCGTCGAGAGACTGCAGAAACATGGCGACGTTGAGTACCCTGTCGAAGTCGTCGACGCCGGGCTGTGCGATCGCGGTGCGTAGGTCGCGCTCCGTCGACGGCGGCGTCAGCCCGAACAAGTCGAAGGGTGACACGATAGCTTTGCCCGAAGCCGAGCCAAGGACGACGGCGCCAACAGAGAAGGCTACCGTTTCGTCTGCGAGGTACTTGAACTCGCCGGCCGCGTTGGTGAGACCCGAGCGGGTTGGCGTCGTGAAGCGCAGTCCGGCGACTGGGCTGTCGACGAAGACGCCAGTAAGGACATTAGCGCCGTCGTCGCCGTCATCACTGCACGCGACGAGCCCAACCGCGACGACTGCAACAGAAAAAAAGCGATGGTTCATGATGGGCCTCAGTCCGCGATGATGGAGTAAGCGAGATACTCGATGCCGTCAGCAATCTCAATGAAGGTCACGCTCGTTCGACGGCGCTCGTCAGTGACGCCATCACCGTTCGTGTCGCGCTCGGTAAAGGTACTCGTCATGCGACCTACGGCATCGTAGGTATTCGTTCGAGTCGTTCGCTGGTCGATGACGCCGTCCCCGTTGCCATCGCGAGTCTGAATGGACGTGACGACCTGACCGTCGGGCGCGCGCGCAAACGTGTCGGTGCCTTGCTGGTTCGCGACGCCATCGCCGTCCGAATCGAAGGAGAACACGCCCACCATGGTGCGCCCGGCATCGTCGTAGGTGTATTGGCTGGAGTTCTTCGCGTCGATGACACCGTCAGCGTTCGAGTCGGACTCGAAGCTCGACGCGATGTCGTCGCCACGGGCGTTATATTCGGTTGTGCGTACTTCACGACGGGTGAGAACGCCGAGATTGTTGAATGTCTCCGCCGTATACGTCAGCTCGCGTCCCTGATCGTCGCGACGATAGGTACCTACCGTGCGCGTGTTCACGACACCGTCGTTTTCGGCATCAATCTCGTAAGCGCCGGAGACCTGATACCCCTGCGCGTCGTAGACAAATGTCTGTCGCTGCACGCTGTTGACGGTGCCGTCCGCGAGCACATCGCTCTCAGTCTGGATCGTCGCGAGGTAACCACGCTCGTCATACGTCGTCACTTCTCGAGTTCGCGTGTCGGCGATGCCATCTGCGTTGGTGTCGTTCTCGAACTCGACAACGACCAGCTGACCTCGACTGCTATAGGTATAGGTGCGCGTGGAGCGCGACGTCACCAGGTCGTTTGCGAACTGTTGAAAGCCATCCGTGAGAAATCGGCCGTCGGTGCCATATGAGTTGGTATATTCGTTTCGGCTTTCGAATGTCCCGTTGCCATCATTGTCCCGCAGGTAGACGTAGCTGAGCCCATTGCCTGCCGCGTCGTAGGTGGTGACATTGCGCTCTTCGATCGTGCCGTCGCCATTTTCGTCGCGCTCGCGCTCGGTTTCCTGACCGCGGCTATTGTATTGATAAAAAGTGCGCTCCTCGATGGTCCCGTCGTCGCCCTCGTCGACAGTGAGAGTCGCCACGGCTTGTGCAGGCACGACGATGCCAACCGTCCGATAGAAGTGCGCGAGGGGGCGCTCTACCGGCAACCAGAGAGCCATGCCCTCGTAACGCGCGCTCAAGCGTCCGTAGTTCCGGTAGACGAAGTTGCTCGCGTCCACATCGAAGCTCAAGGTCGCGTCGGCCAGGGTCTCGTGCCAGCCAACGAGGTCGATGCCGTTGTCCGGATTGCCGTCCCGGTCGAGCGCAACCAGAAAGTAGATGATATTGGCGGCGCGGTCGAAGCCGTCGACGACTTCGCGGGCTCGCATGGCAGCTCGGGCATCCGCTTCAGTGGACGGGGGAGCGATCCCGAATAGGTCGAAGGGAGTGATGCGGTCGGCGCCAGGCGCCGAGCCAAGCTCGATACCGCCGAGCGAAAAGGTGACTGTCTCTCCAGGTTCGTACTGGAACTCGCCCTTTGCGCTAGTCAGGCCCGAGCGCGACGCCGTGTTGTAGTGGAGGCCCTGGACGGCGCTATCGATGAAGACGCCGGTCTTGATTTCTTTCTTGTCGTCGCTGCAACCGATCACGGCAGCAACGATGAGTGGCAACGCAAGAAGCTTGTTGTTCATGGAGGACCTCGCCTTTCAATGTCGCGCTGCGCGCTCGCACCGCACCTTCGTCAATCAACTGCCCACAAGCTCGAAGACGAGCCGATAGAGGCCATCCGCGATCTCGGAGTATGTCGTCACTTCTCGCGTTTGGCTATCGAACGTGCTGTCGTTGTTGGCGTCTGCGCGACTCAACCGAGAAACCTCGTTGCCCGACGCATCGTACGTGCTTTCGACGGTTCTGCGGGTGTCGATGACGCCATCGCCACCGTTATCGTTCTCCGAGATCACGGAAATCAGATTGGCGAGCTCGTCGTAGACCCGCGTGGTCGTACCGACAAAGTCATGCGCGCCATCAGCGTCGCTATCGACGGTGAATATCTCGTCGAGCCGACGACCGTCCTCGCGGTAGGTCGCGGTGTAAGTCGAGCGGTAATCGATGGTACCATCGGCGTTGCTATCTTCTTCGTAGACGTTGGTCAGATTGTTGCCGTTACCATCGTAGGTGAAAGCAGAGTGACCTCGGCTGACCACGACGCCGCCGTTCTGAGCTTCGTCATTCTGCTCGAGAGCTCGACCGGCTGGGTCACGCGTGTAGGTGACCACCAGGCGAGAGTCGATTGAGCCATCGGCATCGTCGTCGGCGTCGGTCACCGCCTCGGCGACGAACCCATCGGCGCTCCAGACCAAGGTCTCGGTTTTGATCCTCTCGGCCGCCCCGTCCCCGTTGGTGTCGGTCTCGACGCGATTACTAAGACGCCTACCCGCGAGATCGTAGACGCGTGCCTCGGAGCGCCGACTCTCGATGGAGCCGTTACCGCCATTGTCGTTCTCCTGCAGAGACGTGAGCTCGTTGCCACGGCTGTCGTGTGTGAAGGTGAAGACCTGCTTGAGGCCGACGACGCCGTTCATGGTGTCCTGGACAGTCCTGCTCGTCCTGTAGCCATCGCTATCGAAGGCAACTGCCTCTGACTCGATGCGCTCGAAGACACCATCCTCGTTTGGGTCGCTGCGGAAGTCGTGGTTGATGGCGCGGCCACGGGAGCCGTAGACGATGCTTTCCTCCCGATCGACGACGCCGTTTCCGCTACTATCGCTCCGCGACAAGACGACACGCCCAAGGCTATCGACGGAGAACGTCGTGTTCGCATCGATACGTCCGTCATCGCCGTAGTCGATGCTGTTCGTCGCGGGAACGTGGCCCGCGACTTCAATCGCTAGCGCCGCGTACAGGGTGGGCAAAACCGCAGCCACGTCGATGTTCCGATCGACTCCGGGATGCATCGCGGCAAAGCGAGCGAACGAGCCGAACGCGAAGGAGGCGAAGCTCTCGTCGAACCCTAGGGAGACTCCAGCGAGCGTCGCTCCTGAGCTGGTCACGTCAACGCCGTTGGTCGGGTCGCGGTCGGCATCGAGGGCCTGCAGGAAGAGCGCGACGTTCGCGGCCCGGTCGAATTCGGTGAGGACGTTGTCGCGAAGTAGAGCGCGTAGCTCGGCCGGATCCGTGGGTGGTACGATTCCAAAAAGGTCGAACGGAGAGATCCGCTGCGCGCCCCGTGCGGTTCCGAGCACGACTCCACCGACTGTGAAGGTGACCGTCTCGGTGTCGGCGTACTCGAACTTGCCACGCTCGTCGGTTAGCCCCGAACGCGTGAGTGTTTCGTAGCGGAGGCCAATGACAGGCCCACCCACAAAGACACCGGTGCGCACGTCGTCGCCGCAGCCCGCAAGCCCGGCCCACGTGACCGCGAAGATGGCCCACCAAGCGCTACCACTCTTCATTCGGCTCCCGGTTTCCTCGCGAGACACAGCGAGCACGCGGCGAATAGTGCTGTGACCCCATCGTGTCAATGCACGACGGACGAACCCATGCGTCCATTCACTTCGCGACCGTAATTAGCGCCATCGAGCCCGATGGACTGTGACGCCGGTCACCCGATGCCGATTCGTTACACGATGCGCTTCGCGGCAAGCATGCCGACGATGACGGCCACCATGAACACGAGCGTGACCGGAGCCAGCGCCGCGATGCTAACGATGGCTGGGCCCGGGCAATATCCCGACAGCCCCCACCCGACGCCAAAGATGGCAGAGCCGCCGAGCAAGCGCAGGTCCAGCGTCGAGGCCGCAGGCCGCTCGAAGGAGCTCGCCAGAAGTGGTGCTCCGCGCCGCCGGATCCAATACCCGCTCGCAGCGTAGGTGCCGACCGCGCCGAGCATGACGAAGGCAAGACTCGGGTCCCAGGCACCGGCGACGTCGAGGAAGCCGACGACCCGCGATGGCCAAGTCATTCCCGAGATACACAGACCCGCACCGAAGAGCAGCCCGGCCATCATGGCGCTGACGGCCTTCACGGAGTCACCGCCAGGACGTGTCGCACGACGAAGACGGTGACACCGGCGGTGACCATGAAAACTAGCGTGGCGACAAGCGAACGCGGCGAACCCCGTCCAATCCCACATACGCCGTGTCCACTGGTGCAGCCATTGCCGACTCGGGTGCCGAATCCCACCAACAATCCCGCCGCGATGACCGACGACCAGCGCGTCATGATGGCCGGGCCGATCGCATCGCCCGCGACCATACCGAAGGTGACGCCCGCGCCGATGAGCCCTGCGACGAAAGCGAGGTCGATAGCGACGGTGTCGCGGCGACCATCGACGAGCCTGCCAACGATACCGCTGACACCAGCGACGCGCCCATGAACGAGCAGGAGCAGAGCCGAGGCGAGCCCGATGACGACACCACCCGCGAGCGAAGTCAAAAAGCTCATGGTCGTCCGCCGAAACGAACGGCAGCGCGAGCCTTTGCCTTGGCTGCCTCGGTCGCGCGATTCTTGGGAGCGGCGTTGGTCTTCAGAGAATCGACGAGCTTGCGCGCGACGCGCGTAACGTCTTCGACCGCCGCGTTGAAGGCCTCTTCGTTGCCCTTCGATGGTGCGGTGAAGCCAGAAAGCTTGCGGACGAACTGCAATGACGCGGCGTGGACTTCCGCGTCGGTGGCGGGCGGGTCGAAGTTAAAGAGGATCTTGATGCTGCGACACATGCTTGCCTCGTGACACGTGGTTCTAGAGCGCGCCGCGATTGTCCGCGTTCGAGCGGAGCCTGTCGGCTGGCTACGGCAGGGTCGATCTGTGGCCACGCGCGTTGCTTTTGCAAGTATCCAGACGTAACACGAGACCCGACCGACGGACGTCCCCGCGCATAGCGAGGCTCATGACGTTGACGACTGCGGGCGCGGCCTGGCTATGTAAAGCCGCGTGAGCCGCTTTCCCTTCACTCCCGCGACCTTGCTCGCGCCCATGGAGGGGGTAAGCCACCCGCTCTTTCGCGCATCAATGGCGTCACGTGGTGGTCTGGGCGTCGTGTGCACCGAGTTCGTGCGTATCTCGCGAGCGCCGATCGGTCCCGCGCAGGTACGCGCCCACGTCGTCAAGACCGGCGAGGTACCGCTCTTGGTTCAGCTCATGGGCAACGAAGCCGACGACATGGCGGACGCTGCCCGGGTTCTCGCCGAAGCTGGCGCCGATGTCGTCGACGTCAACATGGGCTGCCCGACCAAGCGGGCGAGCAACAACGGCGTCGGCGCAGCGATGCTCAAAGATCCCGCGTTGGTATCCCGCGTTGTCTCGGCGATCCGCGCAGCGGTACCAGGGCTCGTCTCGGTAAAAATGCGCGCTGGCTTCGACGATGCCGCCCACGTGCTTACCCTGGCGCGCGCGATCGAGGACGCCGGAGCGGACTTTCTCTCCGTTCACCCACGCTTGCGACGCGACCAATACGAAGGCGTCGCCGATTGGCGCGTGATCGCGAGCATCAAAGACGTCCTCCGCATCCCAGTGATCGGTAACGGCGACTGCTGGTACGCCGCCGACGCTTTACGCATGCGCGCCGAGACCGGCTGTGACGGTGTGATGATCGGCCGTCCAGCGATTCGCAACCCTTGGATCTTCGCGCAAATCGCCGATCTCGAGGCAGGCCGCGAGCCCTTTCGTCCCAATGGAGAGGACCTCGTCGTTTTCCTCGAGCACACTGCGGCGGAGTACCTTCCTGTCTTTTCCGGACGAACCCTTGGCATGCTCAAGGAAATGGTTCGCTATTGCGCACGCGGTATCGCGGACGACAGGCTCACGGTCCGAGAGCTACTTCGTAGCGCGACTCTCGAGGCCTTGCTCAGCGAAGCTCGGCGCCGCATGGCGCACTTGAGCTGCGACGCGATCGATCTCGGCCCAAGTGGAACGCGAGAGTCATCCGGATTCGCCAGGAGTCCAGCAGTAGCTGCTGCGTAGTGTGGCGTCGTGCCCCAGAGGGGCCTGCTCGACGACCTACTCGGCGCCGTCCGTGGAGGTCTGACCCTGGGCGAGGTCAACTAGTCCACGCAGCTTGTTGTAGCCATTCAGAGCCGCGACTTTGTAGCATTCGGCAAGCGTCGGATAGTTGAAGACGTTGGAGAGGAAGTAGTCGAGCGTTCCGCCGTGTGCCATGACGGCCTGGCCGACGTGCACGACCTCGGTGGCTTGCGTACCCATCGCCCAGACGGCGAGGAGCTTGCGTGTATGAAGCTCGAAGACGATCTTCAGCATGCCATCGTCGTCGCCCAAGATCTGGCCGCGCGCGATTTCGCGATAGCGGGCACGCCCTGTTTCGTAGCCGATGCCGCGGCGGGTCAGGTCTTCTTCGGTGGGGCCGACCCAGGCAATCTCGGGAATCGAGTAGATGCCGTAGGGGAAGAGGTCCGGGACCGATTGAGCCTTGATACCGAAGGCGTGACAAGCGGCGATACGACCTTGTTCGGCGCTGGTCGAGGCGAGCTGCGGCGCTCCGATGACGTCTCCAACCGCGTAGATGTTCGAGACGGTGGTGCGGTAGTTGGCGTCGACGGTGATCTTGCCGCGCGGGTCGGCGGTGATGCCTGCTTTCTCGAGTTGCAGACCGTCGACGGCGCCTTGGCGCCCAGACGAGACCAGCAGCATGTCGCCCGCGATGCGCTTGCCACTCTTCACATGGACAATTACGCGCTCGGGTCCGATCTTCTCGACGCGGGTCACCTCTTCGTTCATTCGGAACGTGACGTTGCGCTCGCGCAGGTGCGCCTGGAAGGCGTCGCGGATCTCGTCGTCGATCATGTCGAGATAAACGCTGCGCTTGTCGACGAGCGTGATCTCGCAGCCTAGCTCCATGAACATGGTGGCGTATTCGGTGCCGATCACCCCCGCGCCGGCAACGATGAGGTTCTTCGGAATACGCTTGAGCTGGAGAATGTCATCGCTCGTCAGCACCGTCTCGTGATCGATGGCGATCCCCGGCGTGACGGCGGGAAATGTACCGACCGCGATGACGATGTAGTCCGCTTCGTAAACATCGCTGCCGACGGCGACCGTATTGGCCGACTCGAAGCGCGCCATCCCATGCACGAGCCTGACGCGATTGCGGTGCAGCTGCGCGCGAATGACGTCGCGTTCGGCAGCCATGACACGTCGCGTGCGCGATAGCAGCGAGTCGGGCGTGACCGTGTTGTCGCGGTACATCATGCCGTACAGCTGCCGCTCGCGCGCGCCCGACAGGTCGACCACGGCCTCGCGCAAGGTCTTCGAAGGCAAGGTGCCGGTGTTGATAGAGACGCCGCCTACGTCTTTCGCCTTCTCGACGAGCATGACGTTTTTGCCAATCTTGGCGGCCTGCACTGCGGCTCGCTGACCACCTGGTCCGCTGCCGATGACGATCATGTCCAGCTTGGTCATCAGGGATCCGAGCTCCTCACTTCATTCGCTCGTGCTTGAAGCGCTTGGCACCACTCGAGTAGTCGCCCACGATATGTCCGTCGCCTCGCAACAGCCACCGCGTCGTTAGGAGTCCTTCGACGCCCACCGGGCCGCGGGCGTGGATGCGCGACGTGCTGACCCCAACTTCGGCACCGAGACCGTAGCGAAAGCCGTCGGCGAATCGGGTGCTCGCGTTGTGGAAGACAGAGGCGCTGTCGACCTCACGCAGAAAGCGCTCGGCTGCCGCGGGGTCCTGCGTGCAGATGGCATCGGTGTGGGCGCTGCCATATCGGGCGATGTGGGAGATGGCTTCGCCGATGTCACCAACCATTTGCATGTTGACGATCAAGGCCCCGTGTTCGGTGTGGAAGTCATCGTCACTAGCAGCCTTCGCACGCGGCAGGACCGACTGCAAACGTTCGCCAACGCGTAGCTCGACACCCCGCTCGGTGAGAGCGTCCGCGACCCGGCCAATATGCGGCACGAACGCTTCGTGAACCAAGATTGTCTCGGTGGCGTTACATGCCGACGGATAGTCGCACTTGCCGTCGACGGCGAGACGCACCGCCATGGCAGCGTCGGCACGAGCGTCGATGTAGAGGTGGCAGACCCCCTCCGCGTGGCCAAGAACGGGAATGCGGGTGCCCTCCTGAATCGAGCGCACCAGCTGGCCAGAGCCGCGCGGGATGACCAGGTCGATGACGTCGCCGCGTGAGAGCAGCTCTTGCACCGCCGCGCGCCCCTCGACCAACATGACCGCGTCTGGATCGAGACTGACCCGCTCGAGGCTCTGGCGCACACAGTCAACCAGGACGCGGTTGCTGTGGGTCGCCTCGCTGCCGCCCTTGAGCACCACTGCGTTTCCCGAACGGATCGCGAGACTCGCGATTTGGATGACGGCATCTGGGCGGCTCTCGAAGATCACCAGGATGACCCCGATCGGGCTCTGGACCTTGGCGAGGACGAGCCCATCGTCGAGCTTGGTACGGCTCACTTCGACGTCGATGGGGTCGCTGCTTGCAGCAAGCTGCATGAGACCATCGATGAGGCCAGCGCGTTTCTTGGCATCGAGCGCGAGGCGACTCTTGAGTTGGGGCTCGAGGCTCGCGCCAGCCGCCAGGTCCTGGTGATTCGCAGTGGCGATGGCTGCGTCCTGCTCCCGCATGATGTCCGCTAAAGACGACAAAGCAGCCGTGCGCTCGGAGGCCTTGGCGGTGGCGAGCTTACGTTGCGCGGCTCTGACGCGAGCAAGATCAATCATGGCTCGACCACCATGTCATTACGATGCACGACGAGATGTTTGCGCGAGGTCGTTCGTTCACCCCCGAGCCACCGTGCAACCCAAGCAGAGTCGACTTCGGAGACGCCGCGACCGACGAGCGCTTTGTCGGGTCCACGCAGCTCGACGACGGCGCCCGCTTCGAACTCGCCGTCGACACCGGTGATGCCAGCGGCCAGTAACGACGCTCCACGCTCGATCAACGCCTTCACCGCGCCAGCATCCAAGTGCAGCGCTCCGCTCGAGCGGGTCGCAAAAGCGATCCAGCGGTGCCGCGCGGAGAGGGCCTGGCTGCGCGGAAACCACGTGCCTTCATCTTCGGCCGCGAGCACCCTGGCCAGCGCTCCCTGGTTGAGCCCGCTTGCGATCACCGCATGGCATCCTGAGCGCGCCGCTACCACCGCTGCGTCGACCTTGGTGCGCATGCCGCCGCGCCCCACGCCCGAGACGCTGCCCCCGATGTTGGCGGCAACAGCGTCGAGATCGTCGACGCGCGAGATACGTTTGGCCGCTGGATCGTTGCGGGGGTCACGGTCGAAGAGTCCGGCGACATCCGTGAGAATGACCAGCAAGTCGCAGCCGATCTCGCTTGCGACGAGGGCAGACAGGCGGTCGTTGTCACCGAATACTGGCTTGCCGTGGCTCTCGTGGACCGCGAGCTCTTGCACGGAAACCACGTCGTTTTCGTTGATGACAGGCACCACGCCATGCTCGAGCAAGGTCGCGAGCGTACGGCGCAAGTTCAAGTACCGGGTACGCTCGTGGAAGTCGTCTTCCGTCAGGAGCACCTGGGCGCAGGTGACCCCACCGACCGCGAATGCGTCCTGATAGAGGCTCATGAGGCGGCTCTGTCCGACCGCCGCGAACGCCTGGCGCAGCCCCAAAGCGTTCGGGGTCGAGGTGTAGCCGAGCTGACGGCGCCCAAGGCCCACGGCGCCCGACGAAACGAGGATGACTTCGCCTCCCGTCGATTTTAGGCGGACGATCTCTTCCACGATCCCGGCCAGGCGCGAGAGAGAAATGGCGCCCTCCGGCTGAGTCAGGACCCGCGTTCCAACCTTGACGACGACTCGTCGAGCTCCTTTGAGCCCCTGCCGCTCGCTCTCACTCATGCTAGCGGGATGATCGCTGCGCTGACGCCATGACGCAACCGGTTTGGGGATGGCCTCCGTGGGCACGGGTCAGGAACGGTGGGAACCGCTTTCCATGGTGCCATGAAGGTGCGTCAGGGGGCGACCAGCACAACCGACCCGAGGCTCCGGTCGATAAGGTAGCCAGCGGAAAAATGGCCTGGGTGCGTGCGCGGGGTTCCGACATGTCGGCGCGCTTCGGCTGTTTTGGACCCTCTGCACGCTCACAATTGGAGCTAAGCTTGCGCCCCACGTTCCAACCGACGCGATGCCAAACCGACGTACGTAGCATGCCGTCGCAAGGCTGCATCGACAGTCGGCCACGCGCTGTCATGCCCCGCGGCGAAGCCGTTGCCGCCTCGATCGCGAACGCCGCCTTCTCAGGTCTTGGGCTGGGCGCAACCATCATCGCAGCCCATCGCGCCCTGCCGACGGTCCACGCAGCACTCGAGGGGATGACTCTCGACGGCCCGGCACTCGTACGGCTGGGTATCCTCACCGCCATGTCTGGCTCGTGTTTGGCCGTAGCCGCAGCCACCGGCCGAAGCGCGGTGCGCGCGGCTAAAGCTCTCAAGGTGGATGGTCTTCTCCAGCGCACGATCCTCACCACCGGCACCTGCTTTGCGCTTGTGTCGGGTGTACTTGCAAGCCAAGCCCTGGTTTACGAGTCGCCGGCCTCGGCAGGTATCGCTGCGTTAACAGCCATTGGCGCAGTCGCCTGCGGAGCATTCACAGCTCGCCGCACGAAATAGCACCAGCGCACGGGCGAAACCGGGTCGGCTCGGAGAAGACTATCGAGGACGCAACGTCGCAACGATGGTCGACAGCTCGAGCCGAAATGGTCCGGCCTGTTTGTCCGAAATGAGCAAGCCAAGACTCGACACGTTCGCAGGTTCGAGGGTCCCAGCGGCGCGGCGTCCGCGAAAACGGGGCTCGAACGCAGCGAGGGGGAGCCGCGCGGTCAACCACGTGCCAGACTCGGTCGCGAAAGGGGCTTGGTAAACGACGCCATCGAACCGAGACGATGTCCGCAAATTGAGCTTGTAAGTCTTCCCGTCGCCGCGCACGTAAAGCTCGATGACATCGCAAAGGGAGAGATCCATGATCTGCTCCTGGCGACGCACCGACGCGAAACCGCCCCCGCCTCGGAGCGAGAGCTCGCCGGCAAAAACTCCGACGCCCGCGCCCGCAAGCATGGCACTCGACGATTGGCCCCCCATGACCACATCGTCTGTCGGCCTCCAGCAGGCAGACTCGTTAACGTCGCGAAAGTCGGCGAGCAACATTGCGGGATGCCTTTGAGCGCTCTTCACTCGGCTCGATCCGTTTGGCCTTTCGCTTCGAGCGTCGCGCTCTGCACGCCGAGCTTTTCAGTTGTCGTCGCGAATAAGGCGCAACATGGGCCGCGTTGGCGCCTTGTTGGCCGACTCGAGCATGCCGAGGATCATGTCGTAGCCGCCAACATTGGCGCCCTCTGCTTGCAGCGACTCCGCGAGGGTCTTGAGCACGGCGTGCGCGGCGTTGCGGTCATCCTGATTGGGCTCCGTGCGGCTGTTTTCCATGGCTGCAAGCCACGCCGTCGAGAGGTGGCAGAACGCAGTGGTGAACTGGGTGAGGGCACCAATCGCTTCGTCGACTTTGACATCGTATTTTTTGCTCATCGCCCCTCTAGGTAGCTGATGTGTCCGACAATGCGTAAGACGGGACAGGTAGAAGGCCATTGCGACCGGCGCGAGCGAGGCGCGCCATACGGCTTGTCGAAACCGCGTGCGGGTAGGACCGCTAGGGCGCTCGAAAGCCGCTGCTCAAGTAGGGATACACCAGGGTGTTGCGGTACATGGTGGTGTTCTCGTCGATATGTGGCCCCGGCCGCTCGATATGAACCACTGGGAAGCCGGCATCGCGCAGCATCTGCATTTGGATGCGCACGTCGGCGATGGGATAGACCAGGTCTTCAGTCTGCGAGAGATGGACCACGTTGAGCTTCCACGTCGCCGCTGCCGCAAGCGCTGGAAGATCAGCATTTTCGTAAGTCGGAATCGAGTTGTACGACAGGATCGCCGCGAAGGTGCCTGCGTTCGCCAACGCCGTCGCGTAGCTCAGATCACCGCCAGACGAGTAGCCGCCAATGTGGATGCGCTTTGGGTCGACGTTGAAGTGCGTCTTCATGTCCGCGATAGCGTCCATGACGATTCGTTCGGGATTCTCTTGCTCTTGCCAGCACAGAGGCGAGTCGCCTGGAGCCATGCCGAGCCATGTCGCGTCCCAATAGTTACTCGCAGCGTAAACGTCGTCGCTGCTTGCGCCACCACAGCCATGCAAATAGACGAACAGCATAGTCGGTGTCTGATGGGTCTCGTCGTACGCCAGAGGCGCGAGGACATAATACGGCCGGTCGCCGCCCAGCCGAAGCGCTTCGCCCTTCACAAATGGCACGGGGTTCGCTGGCACGCTGTCGGCCGGATTTCCCCCGTCACCCGGCAGTGGGCCGCCGTCACCCGGCAGCTGGCCGCCGTCACCCGGCAGTGGGCCGCCGTCACTTGGGGCGGGTGAGTCGGTGTCAGCATTGCCAGCACCGGGACTCTCGCTGCGGTCGCCGTCGCCGCCCTGAGCGGGGTTCGAGCCGACATCGGGGCCACCACCATCTGGGGTTGCACCACAAGCAGCCGCAACCACGACGGCAACCAAACAGCTGTACTTCAGCACTTCAACAACCTACCGCTCAAACTTCGCGCTACTTCTACAGATCGGTGCGACGGTTGGCAACCGAACCGTGGCTCGGAGCTCTTGGTGCTCGATGCAGAGAACCTGAAGACGGTAATGAAGCCGGTCCCTCAGAGGTTGCGCCGATATTCGCCCCCGACCTCGTATAGCGCGTTGGTCACCTGCCCCAAGCTGGAACATTCGGTCGCGTCGAGGAGCGCGGCGAAGAGGTTGCCGTCCTTCCTAGCGACGTCTTTGAGCGTAGCCAGTGCCTTTGCCGAAGCGCTCGCATGTTCGCGCTGGAATTGCTCGAGCCTCGCGATCGCTGCCTTCTTCTCCTCGGCGCTGGCGCGAGAGAGCTGGACGTCGCGCGGTATCGACGCGGCGCTCTGGTTTCTCGGCAAGAACGTGTTCACGCCGATGATCGGGAGCTCTCCCGAGTGCTTGAGCATCTCGTACTTCATCGAGTCGTCCTGAATTTGGCCGCGCTGGTATTGGCGTTCCATGGCTCCGAGGACGCCGCCTCGCTCAGTGAGACGGTCGAATTCCGCTAAAACAGCCTCTTCGACCAGATCGGTGAGTTCCTCGACGATGAACGAGCCTTGACTGGCGTTCTCACAGCCAACCAGACCAAACTCTTTGTTGATGATGAGCTGAATCGCCATGGCGCGCCGCACGCTCTGCTCGGTGGGCGTCGTGATCGCTTCGTCATATGCGTTGGTGTGGAGAGACTGCGCGTTGTCGAAGGTCGCGAGCAGCGCCTGCAGCGTGGTGCGCACGTCGTTGAACTCGATCTCCATTGCGTGCAGCGACCGGCCACTCGTCTGGATGTGATACTTGAGCATCTGCGAGCGGGCGTCGGCGCCGTAGAGACGCTTCATGGCCACTGCCCAGATACGGCGGGCGACGCGGCCGATGACCGTGTATTCGGGGTCCATCCCGTTCGAGAAGAAGAATGACAGATTGGGCGCGAAAGCGGACACGTCCATACCGCGCGAGCGGTAGTACTCGACGTAGGTGAACCCGTTGGCGAGCGTGTAAGCAAGCTGGTGGATGGGGTTCGCCCCGGCTTCTGCGATGTGGTAGCCGCTGATCGACACCGAATAGAAGTTACGCACCAGGTTGTCGATGAAGTACTGCTGAACGTCGCCCATGGCCTTCAGCGCGAACTCGGTCGAGAAGATGCAGGTGTTCTGTCCCTGATCTTCCTTGAGGATGTCCGCTTGAACGGTGCCACGGACTTGCTTGAGTGTGCTTGCCTTGAGCTGGTCGAGCTCCTCGTCGGTGAGGAGCTTACGAACCTCAGCCCATGACGACCCGCGCAAACGATCGGGTTGCAGATCTTGTTCGGGAGTGATCTGCAAACGACCCTGGGTGCGCAACCAACGACGGCACTGCTGGCGAATGGCCGTGTTGACGAAGAAGGCCAGTACCGTGGGGGCGGGACCGTTGATGGTCATCGACACGCTGGTGGTCGGATCGCAAAGGTCGAAGCCGGCGTAGAGTTGCTCGGCCTCTTCGACAGTGGCGATGGACACGCCGCTTTCGCCGATCTTGCCGTAGATGTCGGCGCGTAGACCCGGATCTTCGCCATAGAGCGTGATCGAGTCGAACGCCGTCGACAAGCGTTTGGCCGGCTGGCCGTCGGCCAGGTAGTGGAAACGCTTGTTGGTGCGGTCAGCGCCACCTTCTCCCGCGAACATGCGAGTGGGGTCTTCCGCTGTCCGCTTGAACGGAAAAGTTCCCGACGTATAGGGAAACTCGCCCGGCACGTTCTCCGTAAGGCGCCAGTAGAGCCGATCGCCGGCACCGCGATAACGGGGTCGAGCCACCTTCCGCACGTTCAGCCCAGAGAGAGACTCGCGATAATTCTCCACCTGCACTGTCTTGCCACGCACGTCGTAGGAGAACACCTGACCGTCATAGCGAGCGGCCCAAGCCGGCCACTCGGCGAGGATGGCGCGACACTCGGGAGCCAGACGCTCGGCCAGTCCGTCGCGCTCGCGCAAAAGATCCGCCGATGCGGGCTCTCCTACGATGGTAGCCGCGCGATTGATGGCGTGGATGTCGTCGGCGAGATCGGCCTGGTCGCGCGCCCAGGCGCGATAGTCGCGGCAGGTGTCGGAGATCTCCGAGAGGTAGCGCTCACGACCAGCGGGCACGACATGGGACTTGGGCGAGCTCTGGCGTGTCGCGCTCGCCTCGTAGCCGGAGACGAGCTTGACGCCATACTTGGTGCTCACTGCCTGCACCAGATGCGCGTAGAGAGCGTTGACCCCATCGTCATTGAAGTGCGCGGCGCTCGTACCGAAGACAGGGAGCTTCTCGAGCTCGATGCCTGGCTTACCGCGCGAGCGCGCCACTTGCCGTCGCACATCGCGCAGCGCATCAGCCGAGCCGCGCCGCGTGAACTTGTTGATGACCACGAAGTCGGCTTGATCGAGCATGTCGATTTTCTCGAGCTGCGACTGCGCGCCGTACTCCGCGGTCATGACGTACATCGAGATGTCGGCGAGCTCGGTTACAGCGGAGTCACCCTGCCCGATGCCCGCGGTCTCGACGAAAATGACGTCGAAGTTACCCTCGCGGGCCATGAGCTGGAGCACCGCGTAGGCATGCGCGCTGATCTCGCTACCGGAGCCGCGTGTCGCCATCGAGCGCATGAAAACGCGGGGTGACTTCAGCGAGTTCATGCGAATGCGGTCACCGAGCAAGGCACCGCCGGTCTTCTTCTTGGTGGGGTCGATACAGAGGACGCCGACCCGCGTCTTGGCGTCGTCGGCGACGAAGCGGCGTACGAGCTCGTCGGTAAGGGAGCTCTTTCCAGCTCCGCCGGTGCCCGTGAGGCCGATGACTGGCACGGGCTTGCCGCTGCCGTTGGCAATGTATCGCGAGGCTGCGCCGGTGGCGGCCCGCGCGCCCGTGGTTGGCGGGCCATTGAGGCTGGCTGAATCGAGCTGTCCCGCCTCGACCATGGAGATGCGACGCGCGAGAGGCATCCATCCTTGGCCAGCGAGCGGCTTGTCGGCGGCAAAGTCGCACCCCTTGATGACCTCGTCGATCATGCCCTGCAGCCCCATGTTGCGGCCGTCTTCGGGCGAAAAGACGCGGTCGATGCCGCGCTTGTGGAGCTCGTCGATCTCGCTTTGCACAATGACGCCCCCGCCGCCGCCGTAGATGCGCGTGTGTTTGGCGCCAAGCGCATCGAGGCGCTCACGGAGATACGTGAAGTACTCCATGTGGCCACCTTGGTAGCTGGTCAGCGCCACCCCCTGCGCGTCTTCTTGAACCGCTGCGTTGGCGACCTCCTCGACGGCGCGGTTGTGGCCCAGGTGGATGACCTCGGCCCCGGAGGCCTGCATGATGCGCCGCATGACGTTGATGGCGGCGTCGTGACCGTCGAACAAAGCAGCGGCGCTGACGATGCGGACGGCGTTCTTGGGGCGATAGTGTTGCGGCTCTGTCATCGTGCCGTAACGTCTAGCAGCAAGAACGCGGGCTTGACGAGACCGCTACGATCCCCGTTGCAGAGCCCTACAACCATGGTTACAACACTGCCCATGCTGCGTCACACCCTTTCAGTCGTTGTGCTCGCTACTGCATCGCTCGCCGCTTGCGCGACCCCGAGCGCGAGTCGTCATTTCGACCACGAAACCCTTGTGAACCACCACGGGGCCGGCCTCACCCATGAAGAGCAAGAGTGGCTTGCCCTTGGGAAGCCGGAAGACCAGCTCAATGTCGATCACCTCGGTCTCGGTCAGCCAACCGCCGCCGCAATCATCCAGGATGACCTCGACTTTGGACCACGGGCGCCCGGCATCAACGATCACACGACCAATATGAGTCAGCAGAGCATTGGCAACTGTGCACGCCAGGGCGTCGACTGCACGACACCTGACGACGACCTGCTGGACTGGTTCACCAACTAGAGCTGGCTCTCGCGGCGACCGCGCTTCGAAAGCGGACGTTGCAGCTCCCTCTTGGTCTCGCCCCCAACCGGCCGGCAAACCCAGGGCAGCCCAAAGCGGGCGTCTCGCGAACCCGAGCCGGTCGCGTAAACGGCGGAAATCGCTAAATCTAGGCAGTGTAAACCACAGACGCCCACACGCCACTACGTTTTAGCCTTTACAACGCAGTGCGACAGGCGTACCCGCGGCTCAATGAAAGCGTTGAGTGTCGTGTTTGCATTGGGCTGCCTCGTCACCGCGTCATGTGCCACGACGTCCCCGGCCATGACTGCAGCCCCAACCCCCAATGGCCTTGCTGCTGAAGAGCGCGAATGGCTTCATCTGGCTCACCCCGTTGATTCCGAGATGAGCCGTTCGCAGCGTCGCGAAGTGACCCGTGAGCAGCGTAGGAACACTGGCATCAATTTGACTGGCCCCGGTGGGGCGAGTCTCGTAACCAAGGGCAAGTAGCCCCGAACGCAGCGTTGGCGTCAGTCCCGTCTTTCACGTAGCGTTGCGTCATGCAGCGCGTGCGCCAGCTCATCCGCGATGTCCCGAACTTTCCCGAGCCGGGCATCATGTTTCGTGACATCACGCCGGTCCTCGAGGATGGCCAGGCATTCGCGCAGGTCATCGACACCTTGGCCCAGCGCTATGTGGGACAGAAGTTGACCAAGGTCGCGGGCATCGAGAGCCGCGGATTCATCTTCGCGGCCGCTTTGGCGTATAGGCTCGGCTGCGGGCTCGTGATTGTCCGCAAGCCGGGTAAGCTACCGCGCGCCACGAAGAGCATCGCTTACGCGCTCGAGTACGGAGAAGGTACGCTCCACGTGCACGCTGACGCCGTCGGCCCGACTGACCGCGTCATCTTGGTCGACGACCTCATCGCCACTGGCGGCACGGCAGCTGCGGCGGCAAAGCTGCTGGCCGACTGCGGTGCCCACGTCACCGAGGTCGCCGCAGTCATCGAGCTCACGGCTCTGAAGGGACGCGACCTGCTCGCTCCCCTCCCCGTGCACGCGCTGATTGCCTACTAACCCCGGTGCGCGCCATCAAGCGGCGTGGCTAGGTAGCGCGCGTCGAAGCGACGCCAAGCACCGGATGACTGCGGTCTTGATGAAATCTTGATGACCCAGGTCACGTGTTTGACCACGTCTTGATGCCGAGCCGGGGCACATTCCCCAGCGTGACTGACGTTCTCGACATCACCTTGGCCATCCTTGGCGGCGTACTGATCCTCTATCTGGGCTACGTGCTCGTCACCCGGAACGAGTCCTGAAAGCGACGCCGCCATGACTGACGTCGCGTTCATCACATCCGCCCTCGCCTTCTTTGCCCTCAGCTGCGCGTTCGTGCGGCTGTGCACGAAGGTCTGACATGCAAACGTTCGAGCTCATCGGCGGAGTCGTCGCGGCGGCGCTCGTCGCCTACCTGACGTTCGCGCTGCTACGACCGGAGAAGCTGCAATGAGCACGGTCTGCGTGGTCTACGTGCTTCTGTTGACGGCGCTCGCGGTCCCCCTCGGGAGTTACATTGCAAGGGTCAACCAGGACTCCGCCGGGCTAGCCCAGCGTCTACTCCGTCCGCTAGAGCGGTTCATCTACCGCCTTTGCGGAATCGACCCCAGCGAAGACATGAGCTGGCCAACGTATGCTTTCGCGGTCCTCGCCTTCAGCATGGTCGGGTTCGTCTTCACGTATGGCGTTCAACGCGTACAAGCCCTACTGCCGCTGAATCCCGACAACCTGCCCCCCGTCGGTCCGGCCGTTGCATTCAACACAGCGGTCAGCTTCGTCACCAATACCAATTGGCAGGCCTACGGCGGCGAAACCACGATGTCCTACGCCTGCCAAATGACGGCGCTCACAGTCCAAAACTTCGTCTCTGCAGCAGTGGGCATGGCCGTGTTGGTTGCGCTCGTTCGAGCCTTCAAGCGGCGCGGCGCCGACGGCATCGGAAACTTCTGGGTCGACCTGACGCGCAACGCGCTCTACGTGTTGTTACCACTCGCGGTCATCGTAGCGATCATCCTGGTGTTCACTGGTGTACCGCAGACTTTCTCGGGAGCGGTCGACGCCATCGCACGCGGCCCGGTCGCGTCACAGGTCGCCATCAAACAACTGGGCACGAACGGCGGCGGATTTTTCAATGTCAACTCGGCACACCCATTCGAAAACCCAACGCCTGTGTCGAATTTCATCGAGTGCCTCGCGATTCTTCTCGTCCCAGCCGCGCTATGCTTCACCTTCGGAGATCTAGTCGGCAATCGCAGACAGGGCGTAGTCATCTTCGCGGCGATGCTCGCTATCTTCGTACCGCTACTCGTCCTTACGGTACACGCTGAGCGCCAGGGCAACCCGCGTCTCGAAGAGCTGGGTGTCGACACGGCTTCAGGCAACACCGAGGGCAAAGAGACGCGGTTCTCCATCGACGAAGCGGCTCTCTGGGCGACCGCGACAACCGCCGCCTCGAACGGCTCGGTCAACGCCATGCACGACAGCTTCATGCCGCTGGGGGGCCTCGGACCGATGTGGCTCATGCAGCTCGGCGAGGTCGTGTTCGGCGGCGTCGGATCCGGGCTCTACGGCATGCTGATCTTCGCCATCATCGCCGTATTCATCGCGGGGCTCATGGTGGGTCGCACCCCGGAGTATTTGGAGAAGAAGATCGAAGCGTTCGAGATGAAGATGGCAGCGCTCGTCATCATCTTGCCCGCCTTGGCGGCCTTGGCCGGGACCGCGATCGCCTGCGTGACCACTTCCGGCACGGCTCCCCTGGGTAACGGGGGAGCGCACGGCTTCAGCGAGATACTCTATGCGTTCTCCTCGGGTGCGAACAACAACGGCTCCGCCTTCGCCGGACTGACGGCAAGCGGGACGTTCTACGCTGTCGCTATCGCGTTCGCGATGCTCGTCGGACGCTTCTGGGTCATCATCCCCGTGCTCGCTATCGCAGGCAGCATCGCCAAGAAGAAGACTGTTCCCGCGACCAGCGGCACCCTGCCGACCGACACGCCGCTCTTCGCCGTCTTGCTCGTCGGTACAGTCGTCCTCGTAGGCGCCTTGACCTTCATTCCGGCACTCGCGCTCGGACCAGTCGTCGAGCACCTGCAACTGGTGGGCGCCACGCCATGAGCCAGCGTCCCCTCTTCGAGCCGGCTATCGTGCGGCGCGCCGTCCGTGACGCCTTCCTCAAGCTCGACCCGCGCCACATGGTCAAGAACCCTGTGATGTTCGTAGTCGAAGTCGGAAGCACTCTCACGACAGCGCTATTCGTACACGCCTTGGTGAGCGAGCACGGCGAAGCGTCGCCAGCCTTCATCGGCGCAGTGAGCGTATGGTTGTGGTTCACCGTGCTCTTCGCGAGCTTCGCGGAAGCAATGGCCGAAGGCCGCGGCAAAGCTCAGGCCGAGACGCTACGCAAGTCGCGTAAGGACATCATCGCAAAGCGCCTCGTCGCACCGCGACGCGACGCCGAGCAAACAACCACTGCTTCCGCGCAGCTGCGCGCAGGCGACTACGTCCTCGTCGAGGCGGGTATGCTGGTCCCCGGCGACGGCGAAGTCGTCGAGGGCATCGCATCGGTCGACGAGAGCGCCATAACGGGTGAAAGCGCTCCCGTCATCCGCGAAAGTGGAGGCGACCGTGATGCCGTCACTGGCGGCACGCGCGTATTGTCTGACTGGCTGGTGATACGCATCACCGTCAACCCCGGCGAGACCTTCCTCGATCGCATGATCGCCATGGTCGAGGGAGCCAAGCGCGTCAAGACACCGAACGAGATCGCGCTCGACATCCTCCTGGCTGCCCTCACCATCGTATTCCTTCTCGTGTGCGTGACCTTGGCCCCGTTCTCCCGCTACGCGGTGGCGAGCGCCGGCGCCGGGAGCCTGGTTTCGATGACCACACTCGTCGCGCTTCTCGTGTGCCTCATTCCAACGACTATCGGTGGTCTGCTGTCGGCGATCGGTATCGCGGGCATGGACCGCATGATCCAGGCGAACGTGATCGCGACCTCGGGACGTGCTGTCGAAGCCGCTGGTGACGTCGACGTCTTGCTCTTGGACAAGACCGGCACCATCACGCTCGGGAATCGTCAGGCCACCGCTTTTCTGCCGGCGCGCGGCGTCAGCGAAGTCGAGCTTGCGGAAGCAGCTCAACTTGCATCGCTAGCCGACGAAACTCCCGAAGGTCGCAGTATCGTCGTCTTGGCGAAGACGCAACACAACATGCGTGGTCGCGAGCTCGAAGGCACTGGAGTTTCCTTCGTACCGTTCACAGCGCAGACTCGCATGAGCGGCGTCGACCTGCCGGACCGAAAGATTCGCAAGGGCGCCCTAGACGCCATCACGGCCTACTGCCGCAATAGCGGCCAGGACCTACCCACTGAAGTCCGCGAGCAGGCTGAAGCGGTCGCGCGCGCTGGGGGAACTCCACTGGTGGTCGCGCAGCTTGCTGCCGAGCGCGTTCAGGTGCTTGGCGTCGTTCAGCTCAAAGACATCATAAAGGGCGGCATCCGAGAGCGCTTCGCCGAGATGCGTCGCGTCGGCATTCGAACCGTCATGATCACCGGCGACAATCCACTGACCGCGGCAGCGATCGCTGCGGAGGCGGGAGTCGATGACTTCCTCGCCGAAGCGACTCCCGAGGCGAAACTCGCCATGATCCGGGACTACCAGGCGAAGGGACACCTGGTTGCCATGACCGGCGATGGGACCAACGACGCCCCAGCACTCGCTCAAGCAGACGTCGCCGTCGCCATGAACAGCGGGACGCAAGCCGCGAAAGAAGCCGGAAACATGGTGGACCTCGACTCGAATCCGACCAAGCTTTTGTCGATCGTCGAAATCGGCAAGCAGATGCTAATGACGCGAGGCGCGCTGACAACGTTCAGCATCGCCAACGACGTCGCCAAGTACTTCGCGATCATTCCCGCAGCTTTCGCGGCGACCTATCCGCAACTCGGTGCCCTCGACATCATGCGTTTGGGATCGCCAAACAGCGCCGTCATGTCGGCGGTCATCTTCAACGCACTGATCATCATTGGGCTCATTCCGCTAGCGCTGCGCGGTATTCGCTACCGACCCGCGCCAGCCGCGAAGCTATTGTCCCACAACTTGCTCGTCTACGGACTCGGCGGTGTGCTCCTGCCCTTCCCGTGCATCAAGCTAGTCGACCTCGCCCTCAATGCGTTTCATCTGGTGAGCGTATGAAGATCGTCAGACAGGCGGCCATGCTTTTGCTGACCATGACCCTGATCACGGGCGTTTTCTATCCATTTATCATAACCGCCATAGCAAACATCGTCGCACCAAACGAGTCCATGGGAGACCCGAGACTCATCGGCCGCCGCTATAGCGACCCGCGGTATTTCTGGGGTCGGCCTTCCGCTACGGCGGATTCCCCGTACAACGCCCTCGCATCCTCTGGCTCGAACCTCGGGCCTCTATCGGAAGCTCTGGCGAGCGCCGTAAGGGACCGTGTCGCTGCGCTGCACGCCGCAGGTGACAGGGGCCCACCGCCGACTGACTTGGTCACCGCGAGCGCGAGCGGCCTCGACCCCCACATATCCCCCGCAGCGGCGTACTATCAGGCACCGCGTATCGCGAACCTGCGGGGTCTTCCACTCGCGCGGCTCGAGGCCCTGATCGCACGCGCAACCGAGACGCCGACGCTCGCGATCTTTGGCGCGTCACGCGTTCACGTGCTCACGCTCAACGAGAGTTTGGACAACGGAGAAGCAGAAAAATGAGGCCCTTGGCACCAGTGATCGTTGCGTTCGTTTTCATGCCTGGCGCTGTTGCGGCACAGTCGCAGGACGACGAATCCGCGAACGCAGACACGCCGCCACCCCCAGTGAGCGCGCCGGTGAAGGAAGCCAAGCGAGAACCGTTCTCTTTCGCGGACTTCACCTGGGTGCCCGCGAACAGCCGCACGCGCAGTTCACCGCTCACGTTCGAGTACTTCACGGGCGAGCTGCGCGTCGACGCGGCTTACCACTACAGCTTTGCGCGCCCAACCGACGACACGATTTCAGGCTCGAGTGAGGTCTTCCGACACGGCGAGCTACAAGTCACACAGCTGGGCGTCGGCGGCGACTTTCACTATCAGAACGTGCACGCCCGGGTCATGACGCAGTTCGGTATGTATTCGCAGACCACACCACGCAACGACGCGAGTCCCGCGCGCGGGCAGTGGAACCTCGACAACGCCTATCGGTACATTTCCGAGGCGTACGGCGGCTACCACCTCGATGTGCTGCACGGCATCAATATCCAAGCCGGAATCTTCATGTCGTACATCGGGCTATGGAGTTACTACCAGGCCGACAATTGGACCTACCAACCCTCGTACGTCTCGTCGAATACGCCTTGGTTCTTCAACGGCATGCGCGTCCAGATCTTCATCAACGAGCACCTCAAGATCGAGCCTTGGATCGTCAACGGTTGGCAATCGTACGGGCGCTTCAACGACGCGCCCGGGGTAGGCGGCCAGGTTCTCTGGCGACCGAATGGTTCGCTGTCGATCATCGGCAATCAGTACATCGGCAAGGACACGCTGGGCGTCAAAGGGCGCGTGCGTTACCACACGGACGACAGCATCGTCGTCAAGGTCTACGAGGGTCTGCCTGGGGACTTCGTGACCCGCGGCGCTGTCTCACTTACCGTGGACGCCGGCTGCGAGGACGGCGGAGGCGTGAGGTGCGGCGAACAGTACTTCTTGGGCTTCATGGCCTACACCCGCTGGTGGTTCCTCGACGAGCTCTTCGCGGTCACGGTGGGCGGCGGTGCCATCACCAACCCAGGCCGCTACCTCGTGCTCATTCCGCCCATCAACGGGGCCACGGCCTTCTCCGGCACGCCCTATTTCACAGCGGCCCCGGGCGACCGCTTCAAGGCGTGGGACACGCAGCTGACGTTCGACTTTGTGCCGCAAGAACAGATCACGTTCCGCCTTGAGTACAACCATCGCGAGGCCAACGTGCCGTACTTCGCGGGGCGCGGTGGCGTCACTCCGCCCGGTGGTAACCAAGGCTCACCTGGCACGTTCGTCGACGGTTGGGCACCCGACCTCGACAAAGCAGAGAACCGACTCACGCTGGCGCTGCTGGTCAAGATCTGAAAAGCCAGACACGTGGATGAAGAACGTCCCGACCCCGATCGTCTGCTCACGCGCCTACAACGCGATGAGGAGAAGAGCAATCGCGCAACGCTGAAGGTCTACTTCGGGTTCGCGCCAGGCGTGGGCAAGACTTACACGATGCTTCAGTCGGCGCGCCGGCTGCGCGACGAAGGGGTCGACGTCGTAGTCGGGTATGTCGAGACACACGGGCGCGCCGAAACATCCGCGTTGCTCGATGGTATGGAGGTCTTGCCACGCCGAGCTGTCCATTATCGCGGTACCCGGCTCGAGGACTTCGACCTCGAGGCAGCACTGGTTCGGCGGCCGAAAGTGCTGCTCGTCGACGAGCTGCCACACACGAACGCTCCCGAAGGTAGGCACGCAAAACGCTGGCAAGACGTGTTCGATCTCCTCGACGCCGGCATCGACGTCCACACCACGCTCAACGTGCAACATATCGAGAGCCTGAACGACGTCGTCGCGCGCATCACCGGCGTTCCGGTGCGCGAAACGGTGCCAGACGCAGTGCTCGAACGTGCCGACGAAATCGAGCTCGTCGACATCTCGCTCGAGGACCTGCTGGCGCGCCTGCGCGACGGCAAGGTCTACGTCCCCGAACAGGCGAATCGGGCTGCCAGCAACTTCTTCAACTACGGCAATCTACTGGCGCTGCGCGAGCTGGCTTTACGACGCACCGCCGATCGCGTGGACGCGGAGGTGCGCAGCTATCGCGAGACCCACGCAATCACCAATGCTTGGGCAACCAACGAGCGGCTACTCGTCGCGGTTGGTCCCAGCCCCAGCTCCGCCCGCCTCATCCGCGCCACCAAACGGATGGCCACGCGTCTGAAGGCGCATTGGCTCGCTGTCTACGTCGAATTGCCAGCCGCGCGTCCACTCGCCGAAGCAGACCGTCAGCGACTCGAAGCCCAGCTTCGCTTGGCGGAGAGCCTCGGAGCCGAGATCGTCCGTCTCACGGGAACGCGCGTCAGCGACGCGATGCTCGACTATGCGCGCCGGCACGACATCACGCGCATTATCTTGGGCAAGCCAACGCACTCGCGTTGGCGCGACCTCTATCGCGGCTCTCTGCTCGACGAAGTCGTCCGCGGAAGCGGTGACATCGACGTCCTCATCATCTCCGGGGAAGAGGGCACGGCAGCTCCACGCGATGACAAGCGCCCGAGGGAACCCGGGCAATGGCTTGGGGTCTTCACGGGTCTCATCCTCGTAGCGACGGCGACGGCGCTCGGTTGGCTCGGGCCGGCGTTTTTCGACGCGGTCGACGTCGTGATGTTGTACCTTCTCGCAGTCGTCATCACGGCGACGCGCTTCTCGCGACGAGCATCACTCGTCACGGCCGCCCTGGCGGTCATCGGTTACGACTTCTTCTTCGTGCCACCGCTGTTGACCTTCGCAGTCGCGGATGCGAGGCACTGGCTCACCTTTGCGATGCTGTTCGGAGTCGGTGCGATGATCAGCACCCTGACTCAGCGCATCCGCCGACAAGCGCTAGACGCGCGCGCGCGCGAAGAGCGGAACGCCTCTCTGTACGTGCTCGCCCGTGAGCTCGGTGGCGCGACGGACGCAGACGACGCCGCACGCATCGTAACCGCGCAGTTGAGCACTATCTTCGAGAGCCCGACCGCGGTGCTTTATCCAACCGAAGGCGCTGTGCGCGTCGCTGCGCAAACCCGGTCGATTGTCATGGGCGCACAGGAACTGGCGGTTGCTCGTTGGACCATTGATCACGGCCGCCCTGCTGGCCGTGGCACCGATACTCTCCCTTGCGCGCGCGTGGTGTGCATTCCGCTCGCATCGACCCGCGTCGTTGGAGCCCTAGCGCTCGAACCCGAGGGCTCACTGAGCTCTGACCAGCGTCACTTCCTAGAGGTCATGGCTCGGCAGGCCGCCATCGCGGTCGAGCGCAACCGACTTGCCGAGGAGGCGCGTACGGCGGCGGTACGTGCTCGCACCGAGGAGCTTCGCAGCGCTCTTCTCTCGACGGTCTCCCACGACCTTCGTACCCCCCTCGCCATCATTACGGGGTCGGCAACGACGCTTCGTGATGGCGGTGATGCAGTGAGCGCCGACGACCGGCGTGAGCTCATCCACGCAGTGTGTGAGGAAGCGGGGAGGATGGAGCGTCTCGTCGCGAATCTGCTCGACATGACGCGACTCGAGGCCGGCATCGAGGTCAAGCGCGACTGGGTGATGCTCGAGGACATCATCGGCGCAGCAACTGCACAGCTCGAGCGTCAGCTTTCTGGCCGACGTGTCGACGTCCACATCGCCGAAGACGTTCCCATGATCGCGGTCGACGCCGTGTTGTTCCCCCAGGTGTTTGTCAACTTGATCGACAACGCCATCAAATACACGCCACGCGAGGCAACCATAAGTATCGATGCGAAGCTCGGCGCCCACGCGGTCGTGGTCGAGGTCGCGGACCGCGGACCAGGCTTCTCGGTAGACGACCCGCGCAAGCTGTTCGAGAAGTTCGTGCGCGGCGGACAGCGCGATCGTACGGGTGTCGGGTTGGGGCTCGCCATCGTCCGTGGCATCGTCCAGGCACACGGCGGGGAGCTGAACGCCGAGAACAGGCGCGAGGGTGGTGCCGTGCTGCGCTTTTCGATCCCAATCGTCGGTGAGGCGCCTACCGTGCAGCCGGAGGAACGGCTGTCATGAACAGTCGCACGCGCGTGCTCGTGGTCGAAGACGAAGCGCCCATGCGCAAGTTCCTGCGAACCGCGCTTTCTACACACGACTTCGAGGTCTACGAGGCGGAAACCGCCAGCGAAGCGATGGAGCGAATCACCACCCAGCCACCGGATATCGTGTTGCTCGACTTGGGATTGCCGGATGGAGACGGGATCGAGATCACCAAGAAGCTACGGGAGTGGAGCAAGGTGCCGATCATCGTCTTGTCGGCTCGAGGACTCGAGAGCGACAAGGTTCAAGCCTTGGACGCTGGAGCGGATGACTACGTGACGAAGCCGTTCGGCGTTGGCGAGCTCCTGGCACGCATGCGGGTGGCAATGCGTCACCGCGGCGAAGCGGTAGGAGAGGTCAAGCAACTCATCAGCGCGGGCGATGTCGTCATTGACCTCGCGCGCCGTGAAGTCAAAGCCCGTGGCAACGACGTCAAGCTCACACCGATAGAATATCGCTTGCTCGTCATGCTCGTGAAAAACGCGGGAAAGGTCCTGACTCACCGCCAGTTGCTCGTCGAAGTCTGGGGAGCGGCCTACGCCAATCAGACGCACTACCTGCGCGTCTACACCGCGCAGCTGCGCCGCAAAATCGAGGTCGACGCCGCCCAGCCGAAGAATCTCCTGACCGAGTCGGGCGTCGGCTACCGCTTCCGCGCTCCGGAAAGCTGAGGTCTCATGATTGCCGCTGTCATCACTGCCTGTGTCTTGTCCGAGCCGTTTGCTTTCGCGGACTTCACCTGGCTTCCGGGCAATAGCCGCACCCACGAGTCACCCCTGGCGAGCGAATTCTTCACTGGCGAGCTCCGCGTCGACACGTCGTATCACTACAGCTTCGCGCGCCCCGTCGACGACACCATCTCTGGTTCGAGCGAGGTGTTCCGGCATGGTGAGCTCCACCTGACTTATCTAGGTGTCGGCGGAGACTTCCACTACCAGGGCGTGCACGCCCGGTTGATGACTCAGTTTGGGCTGTACTCGCAGACTACGCCACGCAACGACGCAAGCACCGCACGCGGGCAGTGGCAGCTCGACGACGCCTATCGCTACATCTCGGAAGCCTACGGCGGCTACCACCTCGATGTGCTCTCCGGCATCAACATCCAGGCCGGCATCTTCATGTCGTATATCGGCCTGTGGAGCTACTACCAGGCGGACAACTGGACGTACCAACCGTCTCTGGTGTCATCGAACACTCCCTGGTTCTTCACCGGCGCACGGCTACAGATATTCGTCAACGAGCACCTGAAGATCGAGCCGTGGTTGGTCAACGGTTGGCAATCGTACGGCCGCTTCAACGACGCTCCGGGTGGTGGCGCGCAGATTTTGTGGCGGCCAACTGGCTGGCTCTCTCTCGTCACCAACGACTACGCTGGCAAAGACACTTTGGGGGTCAAGGGACGGCGTCGCTTCCACACGGACAACAGCGCCATGGCGAAGGTCTACGATGCACCGGGCGCCCTGCTGAGCAAGGGAGCTGTGTCGCTGACCGTTGACGCAGGTTGCGAAGATGGCGGTGGTGTCCGCTGCAGCGAGCAGTACTTTCTTGCCTTCATGCTCTACACGCGCTGGTGGTTTCTAGCCGACCTGTTCGCGGTAACCGTAGGCGGCGGCGCGCTCACCAATCCTGGACGCTATCTAGTACTCCTACCTCCGGTGAATGGGGCGACGGCGTTTTCCGGCACGCCCTATTTCACGACGCAGCCAGGTGACACCTTCAAGGCGTGGGACGCACAGCTCACGCTCGACTTCATGCCCCGCGACCAGGTCACGTTTCGCTTCGAGTACAACCACCGGCAAGCGAACGTACCCTACTTCACCGGCCATGGTGGCGTGACCCCTCCCGGCGGCAACCAGGGTTCGCCTGGGTCCACGGTAGTGGGCTGGGTTCCCGATCTCGACAACGCCGAAAACCGCCTGACGCTAGCACTACTGGTGAAAATCTAGATAGTTCGCGCGGACATTGCGTCCTCTTTGGCGGACGTGTCTCGAGCTGTCTCAGCGCGGGTCGTGAAATACCATCTAGTCGTAGAGCGGATGTTCGTAACCTCCTACCGCGTAAGCCTCAGGCGCGATAACTCCCATCCGAGCGTCGTCGTTGTTGTCGATGGTCTTGAAGTTGCCAGCGACGCGCCGCGCCGCCCGGGTGCAGAACGTCTCCGCGACGTGGTGCGCGCGAGATGAGAGCTTGTCTCCTTCCACCGAGGCGCGCGACACCGTCGCGATCTGGGCGAAGATGTCCATGGCGGCGTGGGCGAGACGTCTCTGCTGCCACTGGCGGTCTTGCACCTTCTTGCCGTGTTTTCGCAGCATCGATTCCGACGCGTCACGCAGGCCTTTGACTTGTCCAGCGATCGGATCGGCCAGGGAAGCCACCCTGGGGTGAGCCATGCGAATGGCGTCCGGTCGCAACTCGCGTACGATGCGGCCACGCAAGTAGTCGGCAACGACTCCGATGGAGCGGATGGGATCGTTGAGCTCGACGCTCGCGAGATCTTTGAGCTCGTCGGCCAGCGGCTTCAAACCCGTGAGCGCGATGAAGCAGCGCATGACATCGTTCGAGCCTTCGAAGATCGGGAAGATGCGCAGATCGCGCAGCAGCTTCTCGTAGGGCTGGTCCTTCATGTAGGCCAAGCCGCCAACGAGTTGGAACACGCGATTCGCCGCGTACCAGATGAATTCGGTGGCGGCGACTTTCACCATCGCGGACTCGATGGAGTAGTCGGCGACGCCCCGGTCGACCATTCCGGTGGTCAGATATGACATCGATTCGAGCCCGTAGAGCTGACTGACCAGCCAGCCGATCTTGTCTTGCACGAGCTCGAAATCGGCGAGCTTGTGCCCGAACTGCCGACGCTCGTGGATGTGCTTGATGACCATGTTGAGCAGAAGCTTGGTCGCGCCGACGCAGCCGGTGCCCAGCGACATGCGCCCATTGTTCAAGACCTGCACCGCGATCCGAAAGCCATCGCCGGGCTCTCCGAGCACGTTCGCTTTGGGAACCTTCATGTCGCGATAGCGGAGATGACAAAGGTTGTTGCCGTGCAAACCCATCGTCTCGTAGCGCTTCACGAACTCGAAGCCTTGTGTACCCTTCTCGAGGATGAACGCGACGTGCCCTTTGGCCGAACGTGCGAAGGTGACGAGCACGTCCTTGTTGCCGTTACCGATCCATCGCTTCTCGCCGTTCACGACCCAGCTACCGTCGGGCTTCTCTTCGGCCCAGGTCTCGATGTTGTAGGCGTCCGAGCCGGCGTTTGGCTCTGTCAGCGCGAAACCGGCGAGCTTCTTGCCGGCTGCAAGGTCTGGCAAGAGACGCTGTTTCTGCTCTTTGGTCCCGAAGAGATGGATGCCCTTCATGCCGATGGATTGGTGGACACCCATGATGACCGCGAGCGTCGCGTCGATACGACCGAACTCTTCGGAGACGCGGCAGTAGCCGGTCTGCGTAAGGCCAGCGCCGCCAAGCTCGCGCGGCACGTAAAGGCCCATCAAACCACGTTCGCCGAGCTCACGGATCTTGTCGTCGCCAACCCAGCCATCGGCCTCGACCTTGCGCGCATCGTATCCTTTGCCAAACTCCCTCGCCTGCTGAACCAGATCGCGCACCCGCGCGTTTTCGTCCTTCGGCATCACCGGGAAAGGAAAGACGAGCTCATCGTGGATCTCGCCGAGAAACAGTGACTTGCTGAACGACGATGGCTGTTCTGAGTTCGCTGTCATGCGGGGAAGATAAGCATGCTTTGGCGCCACCCACGCACTGTATTTTTCGAAGTGTTCGTCACCTGAGCCATCGCACGCGCACCCAGTTCTACACTGCGAGTTTGGCGGGCTTACCGTAGAAGTAGCCCTGGAAAATGTCGCAGCCCAGATCGACCAGGCAGTCGCGCTCAGCCGCACTCTCGACGCCTTCGACGACCAACATCCACTCCAGCTCGCGGCCCAACGCGGCGACTCCCTGCACCAGCTTCTGCTTTGTCGGGGTTACGTGAATGTCGCGCGTCAGTGCCATGTCGACCTTGACGACTTCGGGCTCGAGGTCGACGAGCGAGCCAAGCCCAGCATAGCCAGCGCCAAGGTCGTCAACCGCGATGCGGAAGCCCAGCGCGCGCAGGCGCTTCAAGCGGTCGCGCATGTCGGAGACCTCGTCGAGGGCGACGCGCTCGGTGATCTCGAGGACCACACGTTGGGCATGACGAGTGAGCGGCGCACTCTCGTGATAAAGCTGGTCGTCCATCAGCTCGAGGGCGTGCAGGTTGATGAACACATCGATGCCAGCGGTGCGCGTGAGCTCATCGGCGACGCGCTTTCGAACCGTACGTCCGAGCTCGCCGACGCCGTTCAAGCGCTCCGCGGCGTCGAGAATCTTGAGCGGGTTCGACAGCTCTTTCGAAGAAGAGCGTAGTAGAGCCTCGTACGCGATGACGTTACCGCCGCGCGAGTGTGAGATGATGGGTTGGTAGGCCATCCAAAGGTTCGACAACGCCATGTCGAACTGCGACTCGAGAGCGCGCAGCTCGCTCGCCCGCAGCTCGGCTCCATGATTGCGCTCGCGTTGGCGGGCGAGAAACTCTTCGCCTGCCTCACGAACAGTGGCGACGATGCTCTCGGGACCGGCGACCTTGGTGACGAAACGAAATATGTTGCCTTCGTTCACTGCGTTCACTGCGACTTGGAAGTCGGAGTTGCCGGTGAGGAGTACGCGAACCGTCGCTGGTGCGCTCAGGCGGACAAGGCGGAGGAATCGTACACCGTCGACCGTACCCATCTCATAGTCGGATAGGACGATCGCGAAGTCGCGGTGGCCAAGGAGAGTCAGAGCCTCGTTTGGACCGGCGGCGACGGTCACATCCCAGCCATCGATCTCGAGCAAACGACGAATCGCGCGCGAATACGTCGGGTCGTCGTCGACGACCAGGATGCGACGCGACGCTGCGAGGATGTGGGTCACGTGGCGTGCTGTCCCGCCGTCGGCCTGTGGACTTCCAACCGTCATCATGACCTGCTTCCCTGTTCGACCATGACCGAAGCAGAACACGTGCCAGTCGACCGGAGGTCCAGAACGGCCAGAACAAGGCGAATATCAGCGGGCAGCGGCGCGAGCCCCTCGGGTTGCCTCCGACCAGGGTCAATTAGACCCCGCGAAAGCTACTTGGACTGGCAAAGCTCCAAAATGAGTTTCCAGTAGAGCTCGAGGCCTGGACGAATACTCGACACGTGAACTCGCTCGTCGATGCCGTGCGCCCGGACGACGTCTTGGTCGGTTACTGCAAACGGAGTGAAGCCGTAGGCTGGCACCCCCTTCTGCCGAAAGAAGCGGGAGTCCGTCATCCCGGTCGCAAAGACCGGCATCACCGGCACGCCGGGATAGAGGTCACCGACGACCGTGGTCAGCGCGGTGAGCAACTCACCCTCCAGGTCCGACGGCGGACCGTGTTGCACGTCACCGATGCGCTCCACCGTGACGGCTGGGTCGGCGATGATGGCCCGCAATCGCTCCTCGGTTGCAGCGATCGTTTCGTCGGGGAGAATTCGGCAGTTTAGGCTCGCCTCAGCGGACGCTGCCAGAGAGTTCACCTTGCTGCCCGCGGACAACAAGGTCGGGACACAGGTGGTGCGCATGAGCGCCGCGAACAAAGGGGTCTTCTCGATCAGCTTCACGGCGTCGCGGGGCAGGTTTTCACCTGCATCCGCTATAGCATTCATGGCAGCGGCGATCTGCGGTGTCTCGAGAGCGGCTCGCGCCTTGAAATAGGCCCGCGTCGCTGGAATCAGCCGCGCCGGTGGCTCTGCTCCCTGAAGCCGAGCCAGCGCTCGCGCCAGCTTGTAAATTGCGTTGTCATCGCGCGGCACCGAAGCGTGACCGGTAGCGCCAGAGGTGCTGATCTTGAAATCCTGGTAGGTCTTCTGCGCCGCTTCGTAAGCCACGAATGACGGCTGCGCGCCGACCTCACGCAGGACCGGCCAAGCGCCTTCGTTGATGACCAACCCGACCTGCGCGAGCTCGGGCTTCTGTTCGAGGAGCGTTCTCACACCGAGCCCGCCGGATTCCTCATCGCCTGTGAACGCCACTATCACGTCACGCCGCAGCTTCACACCCGTCCGCTTTAGCATAACGATGGTCTCGAGGTTTGCCGCCACCATCGAGAGATCGTCGCGCACGCCCCGGCCCTGCAGATAGCCGCCGACCTCTGTCATGGTGTGTGGAGGGGTCGACCATCGTTGGCCTTCGGTGCCAACCACATCAGTGTGCGCGAGCAACAACACTGGCTTCTCGGAGCCAGAACCAGCCAGCCGAGCAACGAGGTTCTTGCGATTCGGACCGAAGTCCGTGATCTCGAAGGCAATACCTTCTTTCTTGAGGCGCGCCGCAATGATGGACACCGCGCGCGCCTCGTTGCCAGGCGGATTCGTAGTGTCGGCAGCAACCAGAGCAGCCAGCACGTTACGATATGAGGCCTCTACCGCGGCGAAGTCTGGCGCTGCCAAAGCCGCTACCACGAGAACTGTCGCGATCATTCCGCCGCGGTTAGCGCACGCGCCATGGAGACTGCAAGCTCGATGGACTGGGCGTAGTTCAACCGAGGGTCGCACAATGTGGCGTAGTTGCGGGTAAGGTCGTCGTCCGCGAGTCCCATGGCGCCGCCGACACACTCGGTCACGTTTTCGCCAGTAAGCTCGACGTGTACGCCGCCGAATACAGAGCCGAGCTCGCGATGGACCGCGATCGACGCGGAAACCTCGCTGACGACATCGCCAACGTCGCGCGTCTTGATTCCAGCCGCTGTGCCTCGGGTATTCGCGTGCATTGGGTCGCAAACCCAGAGCACGCGCTTCTTGGCATGCTCGATGGCCCGTACCCAACCGGGCAGAACCTCACGCACCTTCGACGCGCCGATGCGAGCAATAAGCACGATCTTGCCGGCGGCATTCGACGGGTTGAGCACCTCGATGAGACGCAGCACCTCGTCAGCGGTTGCCTTCGGTCCCAGCTTCACGCCGACCGGGTTCACGATGCCGCGGAAGTACTCGATGTGAGGACCATCGAGGGCGCGCGTACGCTCGCCTATCCAAGGGAAGTGGGTGGTCAGGTCGTAGTAGCCCTGACGTCGCGGGACGCGCCGGGTCTGCGCCTCCTCGTAGTGAAGGTTCAGCCCCTCGTGACTGATGAAGAACTCGACGCCTGTCAGTGCGGCATCGCGGACGTCGAGAGCCGCCGCGAGGTCGAGGACGCGGCGCAGGCTCTCGCGCGCTCGACCGTACGCGTTGCGCAGCTCGGTAGCGAGCTCTTGCGCGCGATCACCGAGCTCCCAATTCTCGGGGTGGTGAGGATCGGCGAATCCGCCGTGCACGAGGGAGCGCACGAAGTTCAAGGTCATGGCGGCGTGGTGATAGCCTTCGACCAAGCGCATCGGGTCGGGCCTGCGTGCCGCCGCATTGGCTTCGTGCCGGTTCACGAGGTCGCCTTGGTAGCTGTGCAACTCCACGGGGGTTCCGTCGCTGCCTTTCACGGTCTCGAAGGGATTGCTCCGCGGTTTGGCGTATTGCCCAGCGAGTCTGCCAACGCGGATCACCGGCTTCTTGGTGGCATCGAGCAACACCAGCGACATCTGCAGCAGGATCTTCAGCTTGCTGGTGACGATGTCGCTCGTACAATCGACGAGTGACTCGGCGCAGTCGCCGCCCTGGAGCCACAAGCGTTTGCCGTCCTGGGCCTCGGCGATGAGCTCGCGCAATCGTTCGACCTCCCAAGAGGTGACGAGAGGCGGAAGGCTTGCCAACTTAGCCTTGGCGACTGCCAGTGCCTCGGTGTCGGGATAGAGGGTGGTTGCCGCTTTCGCGGCCCAGCTATCGGGAGTCCACTCCATGCTCTCTGCCTATGCCCGAGCCGAAGCGTTTTGGCGAGTATGCTCCCTCATGATGGGTCGACTGGGTAGCGCTGAGGGGGACGGCGGTCAGGCCGCGAACGACCGTTCGGCAATAATGGCGTGCAAGCGTTCAACGCTGATCGGTTTCTGCAGCACCGGGACATTCCAGGACTCACCAGCTCCGGCAAAACGGTCGCTGCCAGTCACGAAGACGAAGCGTCCACGCCAACCGTCGCTCAAGCTCACCGCCCGCGCGTAAAGGTCGAGCCCAGACATCCCAGGCATGACGATATCGGCGACCACAAGACTTGGAGGATTGCCAGCGTGCAGACGTCCAAGCGCGTCGAGTGGCGAGGTCACGAAGGCGGCGTCGATCTTGTTGGCAAACCAGCGCTGGTAGCTACGCAAGACACTCGCATCGTCGTCGACGAACAGGCACTGGCTCGAGGCCTGCGTCGTGAGGCCGGGGAGTTTCGGGGTGATGATACCGGCTCCGTCGCCGCCGATACATCGCTCGAGCTCCGCGAGCAGTTCGGTGACATCACGCTTCTTGGGGGCGCAACCGCTTACGCCATAGCGAGCGACGGCCTCATGCAAGCGGCGCAGTGGCAGCCCCGAATAGATGACGACCGGAACGAGGTGGTTCGGGTCGCGACCGCGGACGACGCGGATGACCTCACCGCCATCGACGTTGGGCATCACGATATCGACCACGATAGCGGTCGGATGCTCGCGCGCGACGAGCTCCGCTGCCTCGGCGGGGCTGCTTGCAGCGACGACCTCGTAACCCGCCCGCTCGAGCTGAGAGCGCAACCAGGCAATCACGATGTCGCTATCATCGACGACCAAGATCTTGCGACGCATCGGACGACGCTCCTGCTTTAAGGCATCGACACGATCGCATTGTAGATTAAATGCGTATGAATTCAGCTTCGAGATTGATGGACACTTTGTCCCCCACGGCCACACCACCTTTGTCGAGTGCGGCGTTCCACACCAGCCCATAGTCCTTGCGATCGACGCTCGTGCTCGCGCGCGCACCGCGCCGTACAGCTCCATAGGGGTCCGTGATGGCCTCTGTGAGCTCTTCGACGTCGAGCTTCACCTCGCGTGTGACGCCATGCATGGTGAGGTCGCCGACAATCTCGAGCCTGTTGCCGTTCTTGCGGACAGCCGTCGACGTGAAGGTCAGTGTGGGAAACCGGGCTACGTCGAAGAAGTCGGCGCTCCTCAGGTGCGCATCGCGCTTTTCGTCACGGGAGCTGATGCTCGCGGCGTCGATGGTGACGCTGACCCGCGAGCTCTCGAGATCCGCATCATCAATGACGGCCTCGCCTTCGAGCTTCGTGAACTCACCGCGGACGTTGCTCACCATCATGTGGCGAACCGAGAACTGGGCATGGGTATGGGAGGGATCGATTTTGTAAGTGGTCTTCATGTCCCCACCATGCCCGCGTCGTTGATATTTGCAAAATCGATAGTCCGGACATTATGCATGGGTTTCATGAATATAAACGATATGGACCTGAACCTGCTGCGCGCACTCGACGTGCTGGTGCGCGAGCGGAACGTGACACGTGCTGGTCGCGCCCTCGGCCTGTCGCAACCCGCGATGAGCAACGCGCTCACGCGACTTCGGCAGGTCACCGGCGACCAGCTGCTCGTGCGTAGCCCCGAGGGAATGTTGCCGACCCCACGTGCGCTCGAGCTCGCCGAGCCAGTACGGCAGGCGCTGGCTCTGCTATCGCGCGCAATCAGCGAACACGGAAGCTTTGTGCCGGAGCGCGCAACGGGCAACTTTCGTATCGCGTTGCTCGACCACAGCGCCTTCGTTTTCATGCCACGCATCGTCAAGCGTCTGGCTGCTGTCGCGCCAAACATGAGCGTGGAGGCGGTGGCGTGGCGCGGCGATGACCTCAACTACCGCGAGCTCCAGGCTGGCGAGATCGACTTGCTTTTGAGCGTCGGCAGCTTCTCTGAAGCGCCAGCAGGCATCTACCGGCGTCGTCTCTTCGGAGACCGCTTCGTGTGCTTGGTGCGCGAAGGGCATCCAGGTGTGGGCGAGGAGCTCGATCTCGCGACGTACTGCGCCCTCTCGCACATCCTGGTGTCCCCGCGTGGCGGGCGGCGCGGCATCGTCGACGACGCGCTGGACGCGCGTGGTCTCTCACGGCGCGTCGCGGTCGTCGTGCCCCACTTCATGATGGCGCCTTTCCTCGTGGCACAGACCGACTTCATCGTCACCATCTCGGAATACGTCGCACGGCCGCTAGGCGCGCTCTTGCCCCTCGTTTTCCACGAACCACCCCTCGAGTTCGCCAAAGGCTCTTGGTTCCAGCTTTGGCACGAGCGCACCCACTACGACCCAGCGCACAAGTGGTTCCGCGACCAGGTCGCGGCTCTGGCAGTCGAGGTCGAGCAAGAGATCGAAAGTGGGCGCTGCCCGAGGCCAGCGCGAAAGCCAGTGCGTCCACGCAAGCGCGGCTAACGAGCCGCGGCGGACGAGCCAAAAGGTCCTTGCCGCGCTTACATGAAGCGCGCGGCCCCCTGCGTTCCACCGATGCTCCCGTCGGCCCGGTATTCTGGGTCGAGCAGCTCGCTAATGCGCGCCATCATGACCCGGGTTGCACCCTCGAAGGCGTCGCCGTGTTTTTCGGTCGCTTGCCGCGTGAACGGAGTGAACTCCTCACGCACGCGATATTGGCGGAGCTCGGGACCGTCGAGCGAGAGCGGCGGGGCAATACGATAAACGATGCGCCCGCCTTTTGAGAGCGGACTGTTGCCCGGATAAGCTTTGTCGGCGCCATTGCTACCCACACAGACGATATCGACGCCGACGTGTTGGGCCATTTGCATCAAGCCGGTGAAACCTCTCTGCAACCGCAGGGAGCGCGTCCCCTCCGGGAAGACGAGCACGTTACATTCCTGGGTGAACAGGGCGGCGCGATTCAAACGCACGACCTCGCGCATCATCGCGTCGAAAAGAGCGTCGAAGCGCTCGCGGAAGGTCGCGGTGTCGCGAGCCTGCCCGCCCTCACCGAAACGTTCGACCATCTCGCGCGCCTCGGGCTCGAGGGACTCGATGGATGGCAGCCCTTTTCCGTCCACGATGTCGCGAAGGGTTCGATACACCGAGTCGCTCGGCGGCCGCTTCATGAGCTTGCGGAACTCGGTCGTGATGACGTAGCCCCGCGATGGAACGGGGATGTTGTTGGTAGCATCGAAGAACCGCGCCATGATCGCGTTCTCGTAGTACTTGCCCTTCACCCAGGTCGCGGTGAAGCGAGGCAGCCCCTGGCGATACATCTGATACTGAAACGGCCAGTAGTTGTAGCGGTCGGTGTGGTTCATGGCGAAAAACACGGGCCGGTCAACTGGTATGTTGCCCACTCCCTCGAGGATGATCTCGGTCGGGCGTGGCCAGCTGTAGTCGAGGCGCATCACGGTGTCCGCCAGGGCGATCTGGCCGAACGGACGGCGATGGAGGCGCAGCTTCGTGAGACGTTTCAGGTCGAGCATCGGCCGAAACATTACGTCGGCAGCGCGGCCAGAGTACAGTCGCGAAGATGGTAAGCTTGGGGCTCTTTGCGCTCCTCGTGACATTGGCGAAACAATCGCCGCCCGAGCAGATGACCGCCGCTTTCGAGCGCGGCGAGGTCGGCAGAGCGGTGCGCCTCGCCGCGACCATCGCCGAGGACCCGGCGAGTCCCCCAGACGCGTTAAAGAGCGCCGCACTAGTGCGTCTGTTCGCGGCGGTGCGTCGCGGCGACCATGCGACGGTCATCGCCGAGCTGCAGCAAGTGACCCTCACTGGCGCCGAGCTCGGCGACTACGCCGCCCTCCTCGAAGTCAACGCCCAGATGGGTCTGCGCGATTGCGCGGCTGCTGAGGCGAAGGCCGAGCAGGTCGGAGAAGGCTCGCCCTTCGCGGCCGCCGGATGGTCACGCGTCGCCGCCTGCTGGCTGCGAGCCCGAGATATCGCGCGAGCCAACTCCGCCGCGACGAAAGCGAGCTCTCTTGCTCGCAACGACGGACAAGTGGCGGAAATCGAGGTGACGCGAGCGAGGCTCGCCCTTGCCACGGGTGATCGCAAGGCGGCGGTGACGATGTTGCGGCGTACAGCGGCGAGCTACCCGCTCACCGCAGCCGGTCGCGCAGCGCGGACACAGCTCGAAGGCATGGGGGCGCGCGCTCCAGCGGCGACAGCGGAGGATATGGTAGAGCGCGCTGACCTCGAGCGAATCCAGGCGAAATGGTTGGCACGTCGCACGTACCGCGCCGCCCTCGCGTTTCCCAAGGCCCCGCCCCTCATTCGCGGGCGCGCCCGGCTCGGGCAGATCGAGCTGGACATCGTCGACAAGTACTACTGGCGGGCAATGACATCGCTCGACAGTTTGCTGGCGGATGCGCGGCATCCAGAGATCCGCGCGCATGCGCTGTTCTTGCGCGGCGATGTACACGCGCGCAACGGCAAGCTCTCGGCGGCCCTGGATGATTTCGCGACCGCATGTACCGAGCAGCCTGCCGAGCCCTATAGCCGCGAAGGTGCGCTCATGGGAGCACGGATCGCGTACGTCAGTCGCGACCTCACGCGTGCCGCCTGGTTCACGGATTGGCTCATCAAGGCCGCTCCCGCAGAGCGAGCGCCGGCGCTCATCACAGAAGACGGCGCTATCGGTCCGGGACACACGACGAGCGAGCTCGTGGACGCGGCGAGCTGGTACGCCGCATGGACGGAAAGACGCAAAGGCGCCCCGCGCGAGCTCATCGATACCCTGCTCGGCGCCATCGATGTCCGCGGCTCGATGGGGCCTGCCGCGCTCTACTGGAGGCTGCGCTACGCGCTCGACCAGAAAGACGACGAGCGGGCCCGACACTTCGCGACGACTTTGCTCGAAGTCGCGCCCACGTCGTATTACGCGCTTGCCGCGGCCGACCTCACCTGCGGTCCCGACCCTGTCTGCCCGGGCCGGCTCACGATCACCGAAGCGGCACGCGTGCCGGGTGATCTCGCGCCACCTCCGCAGAAGCCCAGTCGCGCCTTCGTCGGCGTCGTTACCTTGCAGATGGCGGGCCTGACACGCGAAGCGGAGAAGCTAGCGCGGCTCGTCCCGCAGAGCTCACTCGAAGGCGCGGACAAGCTCGTCATCGCCTGGTTGCACGCACGCGACGGAGACGTCCGACACAGCGCCATGGCGACCCGCAAGCTGGTGACTGGACCACTCGCTCAGCTCTCAGATCCGCTCGTGATCGCTCTAGCGTACCCACGACCACACAAGGAGATCGTCGACAAAACCGCGGAGAGCTACGACCTGCCTCCGGAGCTCGTCTACGCGGTGATTCGCGAAGAGAGCTCGTTCGATGTGCGAGCCCTGTCGCCTCGCGCCGCCCGCGGCCTCATGCAGATGATGCGCCCGACTGCGATGCGCATTGCGAAGGACCTCAAGGAGCGCGGCTTCCAGGCCCGACAGCTCTTCGACCCGCCGATCTCGATCCGCTTCGGCACACACTATCTTTCGAGCCTCCTCGAGATGTTCGATGGCGACGTCGCGGCGGTCGCGGCGTCCTACCATGCCGGCGAGACAGCTGTGTCGCGCTGGCGCAATCGCCTTGGAGACCTCGCGCTCGATGAGTTCATCGAGGAGATCCCCTACGCGAGCACGCGCCGCTACGTGCAGAAGGTCATCGCGTCTTATGGGATGTATCGACTGCTCTACGGACACCCGGGAGGAACGCTCCTCAAAGTCGAGAACAAGCAACTCTAGCTCGCGCCCTTGTGACCAATCATGATGACGACGTAGACGGCGTTTTCGCCTAACTGAGCGTGGCGTCCCTGGGCGACCCCAATCCCAATGCCCGCGGCGCCGTGGCGAAGCAGCCGCTCCGAAGATACCCGCTCGGCGTCGGCCACCACGACGATCTCGGTGGTCACGGTCGCATAGCGCCTTGCCGCGCGTTCGAGGGACGGCGGTTTCGCTTCGCCGCCCGAGCGGGCAAGGGCCTGAGCGAAGGCTTGCGCGACGCCGTCAAGCGCCTTGTCCGGGGCGAGCGGCGCGAGCTTCGACCGGGCGCGCTGCGCCTCCAAGGCATGTTGTACCGCCACGCGAGCGCTGCCGAGGTCGACCGGGCCAACCACCCGAGTGAACAGCTCGGTCGCATAGAGCTCCGGATTGGCGCCACCAGCAGCCATGACGACCCCAATGCCTACGTGCGTGACCTCGGAGTTGAGGATGTTGGCACGGTGACCTGGGCTATTCATCAGTCCAGCGTGCGCCTCGTCGGCTGAGTGAGCAAACGCCACGTTCTCGAGAAGAAGCGGCGACGCAAGCCCAGCGGCACGCGCGCGTTCGCTCGGCCCGCCGGTCGTGGGCGAAACGTGTCCCACGAAATCGTTCTCTCTCATGTCCTGACTGTGCGCTCGCGCGACCTGCGCGGCGCGCTCGTCCCAAGCCACAGGAGGCAAACCGAACTCACGACGCTCTCGGTTGACGAGGTCGAAAATCTGCTGCTCGGTTTCTGCAACTCCAACGTCGCCGGCATTGGGCATCTCGATGCGGACGCTCGCCGGCGCGTCGATGCCACACCATACGGGAAAGTTAGCCAACACCTGGGGACCACGGGTCCCGGTCCCGATGAGCTCCACCTGCTGACGCCCTTCCGCCGGGCAATCGACGGTGCCGTTGAACGCACGGCCTGACCGCGCCGACAACGTGTGTTTCACGGTGGAGCCGTCTGGCCGCGTAACGAAGAGCTCTGGCCCATCGTAGGGCGCCAAGACGCGTCCGCGCAAGCGGACTCGCGCGCCCATTGCCAGCTCGCGCGGAACCGGTTCGAGGTCGATGAAGCTTTGCTGCAGTACCAGCACGACCACCATCGAGCCGTCACCAATACTGACGGACCCGGCTCCGAGCCGCCGAGGCGGCATCGACCGCAACGGTGCGTCGATTTGCCGCTCGAGCTCAGCGACGACATGCTCGAGGCTCTCACCCTCACGCGTACGCAGGATCACGAGCTGCGGCGAAGGCTCGACGATGCCGTACCGCGCCAGCGCGAACTCAATGGCCCGATATGGCGGCGGTCGGCCCGTGCTCGACAGGCGCGCCATGTCTTCGGCGACCGTGCAGAGGCGCGCATCCAGGACCGGCAACGGCTGGGCCAGCACCGTGGCGTGGCGCTGCACCATGCCAGTCAACGCATTGACGAGGTCGCTTACGGGCTCGGGCGACGCCCCCAACTCGGCGTTGTACTGCAGCGAGGCGCGGCTGCGCGGGGCATACACCACCGCTGGTGAGACCTGTTCGGGCGTGACGACGGTCGCGGTGCCGGAGGTCGCGTCGGCGAGGCGGCCATGGCCGCAAGCCGAGAGGGCCGCTGCCGCAAGCAACGCATAGGGGGTCCGAACGACCATCGCGCGTTGAGGATAGCGCGCAAATTGCCGTGAGCAACTGCTTCCCGTAGTCTGCAGGCTACCGATGACGCATCCCTTAGAGAACGAGGCCTTGGAAGTCGCGCGCGACGCACGTCGCCGCGCTTACGCACCCTATTCCAAGTTCCGCGTCGGCGCCGCCGTCATCCTGAAAAGTGGACGCATCGTTGCCGGCTGCAATGTCGAAAACGCGAGCTATGGCGGGACCGTATGCGCGGAACGGACCGCTCTTTGGACCGCTGTTGCGACCCATGGGGAGCGCGACGTAGACGCGATCATCGTCGTTGCCGAGAGCGACGAACCCGTCGCGCCTTGTGCGCTTTGCTTGCAGGTGATGGCTGAGTTTTGCGGGCCATCGACTCCGGTGGTCCTCGCCGACATGACCGCGGTCCAGGAGCGCACCACGTTCGGCGCGTTGCTGCCTCGTCCGTTCGGGCCGGGGTCGTTTACTCCGCCGTAGCGGACGGAAGCGAAAACATGGCGCCTTTGTTGGGGCCTTCGTAGGCCCGCACCATCAGCCGACGACCATCGAGGTTGTTCGCACGTACGAGCTCGTCGAAGGCAAAGTGGGCGATGTTCTCGATAGTGGGCTCGACCGACAGCGGCACGATGCGCCCGCCGGGCAAAAGCGCAGTAAAGTCGCCCTGGGCGGCGCGATAAGCGACCGCGTCACCGCTGACGTCACGTGCAGAGGCGAAATGCGCGCCGTCGAAGCGCGTCACCAGCATAGCCTCGAGCTCCGGGTCACGAATCCCGTCCCAGATCACCACGAAAACTCCGCGGTGGCCGTGCAGAAGCCGCTGGCAGTTGCCGTCGTGGTGACGCAGCCCGTGTGTGTAGGCAAAGCTTGCCTGTTGCTCGGCTCGCGCGTCCCGGGCCAGGTGGCAGCGCAACGCGCTCACGTTCGACGGCAGATGCGGCGCGACCAGCTGCTCGATGCGTCGTGAGATGGTGTCGTGAGTAATCGCAATCGCGTCGAGCGTCGCGACTCCGGTTGGGGGAGCCTCGTAGGTTAGGTTGCCATAGCGGACAATGACGCGGCCGCCGATCTCTTCGACAATGAGCTCGCGATCGCGGGAGGGGAGGAGTAGCCGGTGATCGAGCTCGCTGTCGACGAAGTGCTTGACCATCGGCTTGAGCTTGCCGAAGTCGACGATGAACCCCCGCTGGTCGAGGTCACCGCGCAACTCGATGGTTAGGATCAAGCTGTCACCGGCGAAGCGCACATCGGGGCGCAAATAGGCGTAGTCGAGCACGGTGACGTTTTCGACAAATAGGGTCACCGGCATGCGACGTCGACCTCACGCTTCAGTTCCGCCGCGACCCGACTCCAAACCCGAACCTCGGCGCGTGCCCGCTCGGCTCCCTGCGTGAGTCGTGCCAGCACTTCGTCATTGTCGCAGACTACGGCGAGTGCGCGAGTCATTTCGGAGGATTCTCCGGCGCGCACCAGAACGCCGGCGCCCTCGGGTAGTAACCGTCCCGCCGCACCCGCGCTCGTCGCGAGCACCGGTACACCACGGGCAAGCGCCTCGAGAACCCCCGTCCCGTGGGGGTCATAGCGGGCGGGCAAAACGACGAGATCGGCGGCATGATAGGCGCTCTTCACGTCGCTGGCGCTAGCGCCAACCTTCCAGTGTACTTGCCGCGCGAGCCCGAAACGGTCCGCTTTAGCCTGCATTTGTGCGAGCCACTCGGGGTCGGCCTCGGGCGCAACACACGTCAGTCGCCAGCCACGGCCCGCGAGAGGCCCGAGCGCATCGATGAGCACGTCGTGACCCGCTGCGATGGTGAGAGGTGCGGCACAAACCAGCGACAAGCCCTCGCCTCGCGTGCGCGACCCTTCGGCGAGGGGAGCCCGATCGGCTGCCGGCATGATGACCGCGAGCTGATCGGGTAGAACACCGATGGCTCCGAGGCTCATCGCCGTATGTAAGCTAGGTGCAACGACCCGCCGGGCGTATGGCAGGGTCCCGGCGTCGACATTGGCAAGCTCGCGTTCATCCATCCCAACGAATCGGGGGTCGCGATGACTGGGGCGATGGGCAAGGACGACGATGCGCAGCCTGCGGCTCTGAGCGCGGAACGCCGGTCCCACGAGCGGCAAGATGGTGCTCGATGCAAGCACACAGCTCGCCTCTGGTAAGGCTGCGAGAGTCGCGGCCAGGTGAGTATGGGTGACGGCGTTCTCGGCTGGGCTCCCGAGAGCGAAACGGCGTATTTCTGCCCCCAGACCGTCGGTGGCCCGCTCCTCGTACGTTCGGGCATCGACGTCCCCGCGCGCCATGGCACCCGTCAAGAACAACATAGGGCAGGCTTGTCCGCGAAAATGCGGATGAAGAGAAGTTCTTGCGACGTGTGCATGACGATACTGGCGCAAGCGTGACCTAGATCGCACATTGAGTACCGGACAGGTATGCCGCGGACAGCACACGTGTCCGCTTGCCGGTCACAACTGTCCGCTCTGCAAGGCTTGGCGGACACTTGCTTAGGCTACGACGGCCCGCGCGTATAACCCCCTGTATTCTCGACGAAACGGGGAAAGTAGCCGGATTGTCGCAATATTTTGGGTCGCCCTGGGCACGGGACCGATAATTGGCAGCCTTCTTGAATAGACGAATGCATGCCGAGCCGGCAGAAGGCTCGCGCAGAAAGTGCGACTTGGAGAGAACGTCATGAGTAAGCCCATCACTACCCTTCTCGCCCCCCTGTTGATTGCCCTCGGCATCGCAGCGTCACCGGCCTTCGCGGCGGGCTCTGGCGAGCTGAAGACCCAGACGTCGCGCTTGCTCCAGCAGTGGACCGCCAAGAGCAACGCAGGCGCGCTGCCGGCCGACGTCGTCAACAGCTTCGACTACGCATCGTTCGCCACCGAGGCCATCAAGACCCACGCGACGCAGCTCAACGCGCAGCAGACGGCCAAGTATCACCAGGTCTTCGAGGCGTTGTTGAAAAAGACGGTGCACCGACAAGCTGGGTCTGCTTTGGCAGACACCAAGTACACGGTGGGCGAAGCCAAGATCGAGGGCGCCAAAGCGACTGTGACGGTGGACGCCAAGATGCCGAAAGATGACACCCAAACCAGCGTCGTCTTCACCTGGACCAAAAAGGGCGACGATTGGAAAATCGTCGACCTGTCGATCGATGGTGGGTCGCTCGTGCGCGACTACAGCAATCAGTTCGGTCGCATCATCAAGCGGGACGGCGTCGATGCGCTCATCGCGCGCCTCGACAAGCGCTTGGTGGGGACCAACGAAGAGTCAGCGCGTCTGTAGCGCCTCGATGACCTATTCGTAGCGACGGCGAACGCCATCGTAGAAGAACTCGACCGCGCGCCGCGCTACCGCCTCGATGTCGAGGTTAGCGCGGGGCTCGGCCACGTAATGCCCCTCAAGGACGAGCACGCTGGTGCCGTGGACGTTCGCCCAAGCCGCGAACGCGAGACGCATCGGATCGCCGTGGATGACGTGGTTGGCGGCCTGGGCGGCCTTTACGGTTTCGACGAGTACGTTGAACGCATCGCGCGAAGCTTGCTTGAGCTCAGGGTCGGCGAACGAGCTCGGGATGAGCCCCCCTAGCATCAGCCGCATGAGGTGGGGGTGGTCGTGCATGAAGCGCACGTAGGCGATGGCGCTCGCGCGAAACTGGTCGAGCGGGTCTTCCAAGTGCACCTGAGTGGCATCACGCATGACGCCGCATAGCTGCCGGAAGCCGTCGGCCGCGATGGCAATCAGCAGCGCCTCTTTCGAGGGAAAGTGGTGCAGAGGAGCGCCGTGCGAGACACCGATGACACGGGCGACCTCGCGCAGGCTGAGCTTGGCAACACCGTCACGCTCGAGGACAGTGCGGCCCGCGGTGACCAGCGCGTTGCGCAGATCGCCGTGGTGGTAGTTACTCACCTTCGCGGTCGATTTCCTGGCCATAGGCAGGGCCATGTATCCGACCCGGGCCAACAAAGGCCAGAGCGCCGGAGCAATCAAGGCGACCGCAAAAAGGGTTAGGGACGAATCGCCGCGATCACGCGCAGGGCGTTGCCGCCAAGAACTTTACGAATGCGCGTCTCACTCCAGCCCCGCTCGAGCATCTCGGCGACGAGTCGCGGCTGATAGGTGATATCCGGCAAGTCGCGCGGCAAGGTGATGAGGCCATCGTAGTCCGAGCCGATGGAAACAAAGTCGTCGCCGACGACTTTGCAGACGTGCTCCATGTGGTCGACGATGCGCGCGAGCGGACAGGTCATCACCACTTCGGACAAGAAATGTGGGTGGAAGACGATGCCGACAGTGCCGCCGCGGTTGGCGATCGCTCGCAGCTGGGCATCGTCGATATTGCGCCAGAGAGGGCGGACGCCGGTAACGCCAGTATGCGTGACGATAGGGGTGACGTGAGGCGGCATCACCGACAGCGCATCGAAGAAGCCTGCGCGATTGATGTGCGAGAGGTCGACCAAGATGCGCTTGTCGACGAGGCAGCGCACGAAGTCGCGACCAAAGTCAGAGAGCCCCACGTCCGCGCGCGACGGCTGCGTGTTGGGTACGCCGATCCGCGACTCGGTCATGTGAACGATGGTGATGCGGTGGACGGTGTCGGGCAGCGCCATCACCGCGTCGAGCGACACGTCGACCGCCTGGCCACCCTGCAGGGAGATGAACGACGCGGTCAGCCCGAGCTGTCGAACGGCACGATACTCGCTCGCGGTGCGCACCACGGCGAAGTCGTTCGGATGAGCCGCGAGCGTGCGCTCGATGAACGCGACGTGCTCGAGGGTCTCCCTGGCGCGCTCCATGGGTGGGCGTCGCGGATTCGTGACGATGTCCCAAACGACGCCCGCCATGTGCGCCTCGCGCGTGCGGGGCAAGTCGACCTGGTTCAAGAATGCCGAAGCTGGAAGCCAAGGACGATGACGCTTCGCAATGTCGTAACGCTTGAACACGCGTGGCCAGGTGAAGGTGTCGACGTGCAGGTCGATGACCTCACAATCGAGATAGAGCTCGACGGCTGCGCGCGGTACGTGGAGCAACTGCGCCCAGCGCGCGGTATCGCGACGATGGTCGGTGAAGACGATACTCATTTCGGAGGAATGAACGTCATTGCCCGTTCGGCAAGCGCGGTGATGGTGAGCGAAGGATTCACACCCGGGTTCGCCGATATTGCCGAGCCATCCACGACGAACAAACCATCATAGCCAAAGACGCGATGGCGCGCGTCGATGACACCCGTGGCGGCGCTCTCCCCCATGCATGCACCACCGAGGATATGCGCCGTGGTTGGAACATCGAAGAGCGTCTCGTTAGCGAGGCTCGTGGCCGCGCCATCGAGCTTGATTGCTACTCGCTCCGCCAGAGCGGACGCTTCGGGGATCGAGGCGCGCGGTCTCGCACCGTCTTGGACTGCGGTGGTCAGTCCGAAGCGGCCGAGCCTAAGGCGTAAGTGCCCTTCCAGGCTCCGCATGTAGAGGAGGATCATCGTGAACTTCGCCCAGTCAGGAACGAGCAAGGCGCGCAGAAACCTCAAGGGGTGACGCGCTAGTGAGCGCGCGAGCCCCAGTAAGCGTGTGCCGACGGTATCGCCGGCGACATGCGGCGCCATGAGCAAGCGAAAGAAGCCGGAACCCGCAGGATAGCGAACGGGCTCGAGGTGCGAGTGTGCGTCGGTCGCTACGATAGAGCCGATGGCGATTCCGCGCGACAGGTCGACGTCGCGCCGACTGCTCGTAACACCAATGAGAGTCTCGGAGTTGGTGCGCACGAAGTCGCCAACCCGGTCCGACAAGTCAGGCAGACCATCTGGGCTTGCCTTCAAGCGCAAGAGAAGCTCGACCGTGCCGAGCACGCCGCCCGCGAACACGACGTTCGCGGTCTGCACACGTCGCCGACCACCATCCTCGATGGACAACACCTCGACTTCGTAACCGCCATCTCTAGGCCTCACCCACACGGCTTCGCTGTCCGCTTCGACGGTTACGCCACGCTTCTCGGCGAAATAGAGGTAGTTTTTGTCGAGGGTGTTCTTGGCGCCATAGCGGCAGCCGAGCATGCAAGCACCGCAGCCGGTGCAGCCGCTACGCCGAGGACCGGCACCTCCAAAATAGGGGTCCTCCACTTCACGTCCGGGCTCGCCGAAATAGACAGCCACCGTCGAAGGCATCCATGTTTGTGGTTGTCCGTTTTCGCGAGCAAGGTCACGCAGGACTTCGTCGGGACGCGTCACGTTCGGGTTCTGCACCGCGCCAAGCATGCGTCGCGCTTCGCGGTAATGAGGCGCCAGCTCCTCCTTCCAGGGCGCGAGGGTCGCCCATTGCGGGGCAGCAAAGAAGTCGTCCTCTGGGATCGGGAGCGTGTTGGCGTAGACGAGCGAGCCCCCGCCAACGCCGACACCGCTGACCACCGTGACGTGGCGCATGAAGGTCATCTTGAAGAGGCCGCGAAACCCCAGCGCTGGCAACCAAAGCCAGCGCTTGAGCTGCCAGTTGCTGCGAGGGAAGTCCGCCGGGCCGAGGCGCCTTCCCTTCTCGAGCACGAGCACGCGGTAACCTTTCTCCGCCAGACGCAGCGCGCTGACGCTGCCTCCAAACCCGGAGCCGATGATGACGAAGTCGTACGCGGTGCTCACGCGACGTCCTACAACCAGCTCCACAAGATGATCATGGCGATTGTCGCGGCGGCGAAACCGAAAGCAAAGGTCGCGACTGGATTGGCAAGCAAGATCTGCCGCAGCGGCCCGTCTTGGACGGCCGAGGGACGGCGCTGCGGTTGCTCGGCCTGCGGCTTCCACTGCGCGGCTTTGCTCACGAGAGCGCGCGCCTCTTCGACTGACGCCGCGACCGTTGGAAGATTCCAGTCGTTGCCTTGGCCCTCATCGAGGCGGGGATTGGTGCCCTCGTCGGACCGCCGAGACAAGCTGGCCTCGCGCTGACGGATGGCGGCCTCGCGCTGTTCGAGATCGCGACTCCGCTCGCGCAGACGCTCCGCTTCGATGGCGAGGCTCTCTGCCTTCTCGTCGAGGTTCGCACGATCTCTGTCGAAGGCCGCGCGATTTCGGATCTGAATGGCGCGCTCTTGATCGAGCAGCTGCCGCTCTTCATCGAGCTGAGCTTTCAGCTCTGCGAGGCGTTCCTTGCTGACCAGCGAGACTCCCGACTCGGACACACTCGCGAGGCGATCCTCACGCTCGCTGGCTTCGAAGTCGGTTGGCATGGGTCGGGGAGAATTTTCGTCCAATTGGAGCGGCTGCGTCTACAGGAAACAATGCGTGGCCGTCAGGGTTTGCCCGTGGCCGCCTTGGCGAGCGCCTTGCGATATCCGAGCCCGAGATCGCGCGTAGCCACATCGACGATGTGTTTGGCCGCCTCGGACGCAGAGTCAGTCACGTAGAAGCGGTCGAAGTCCAGGGGGTCGATGGTCTTCTCCGCGACGAAGGTGCCCTTGATGTAGTCGAGCAGCGGCTGCCAATACGCGCGTCCCATGAGGACGATCGGGAAGTTCCGAACCTTGCCGGTCTGTACCAAAACCGCGATCTCGAACAGCTCATCGAGGGTCCCGAAGCCTCCAGGAAGACAAACGAACGCGTAACTGTACTTCACCAGCATCACCTTGCGGACGAAGAAGTAGCGAAAGGTGATGAACCTGTCGACGTAGGGATTTTCATGCTGCTCGCGCGGCAGCTTGATGTTGCAGCCCCACGAGGCGCCACCGGCCTCCTTGGCGCCGCGGTTGGCGGCCTCCATGATGCCGGGACCGCCGCCGGTCATGGTCGTGAAACCCACGCTCGCAAGCTCCCGCCCCATCTCGCGCGCCATGGTGTAGTAGCGGTGCCCCTCCTGAAAGCGGGCCGAGCCGAACACCGTCACGCATGGGCCAACCCGCCAGAGCGTATGAAAACCCTTGGCGAACTCCGCCATGATGCGTAGCAAGCGAGCGCCGTCGTTGTGTGGACGCTTGGGCCCTTCGAAGAACTTGCGCTCTTCCTGATCAGGCGACGTCTTGCCCCAATTCTTGGGGTCGTTCGGGAGGTTAGCGGATGTCATGGCAAGCGAATATCAGGATGCGGTCGCGGGTTTAAGGTAGACGGAGACGCAGTGAAATTCGCCTTCTCGACACTCGCCGCAGCTCTCATCGCGGCACCCACCGCCCTCGCCGCGACGCCGCGACTCCCCCTCGAGGTCCCCAAAGGCGCCCACCAAGCAGGCGCCGACGACAACGGGGAGCCACGAGTTCACGCCTATCTGATGACCGATGTGGCCGCGGTGACACCGGGCGAGAGCTTCCGGGTCGGTGTCCTGTTCCTCATCGACGAGCACTACCACATCTACTGGAAGAACCCCGGCCAGGCCGCACTCGCCACCGATGTTCGCTTTAACGGACAAGGACTCGGTTTCGACGAGCTGCGATGGCCAGCACCGGCCATATTCAAACAAGCCGACGGTTTCATCACGACGTACGGGTACGCAAACGAAGTACTGCTCTTCACCAAGGCAACCGTAACCGAAAACGCGCGCGGCGACCTCACCGTGCAGGTTAGGGCCGACTATCTCGCTTGCAAGGTCGATTGCACCCCAGGCGAGGCGTCGCTATCGAGGACCATTCCGTTGCGCGGCGAGTCGACCCCCGCGCCTCCTGGCATCGTCGAGCTATTCGACCGCCACGCGGCACGCGTGCCGAGAAACGCCTCTGACTTCGGACTAAGCGTGGATGTCGCTTACGACGTGTCGGCCGTTAAACCCAATAGTCGCTTCGCGGCAAGCCTCGGCATCGTTGCTTGTGCGGGTCCTCCGGCGCCCGGCTCGGATTGCCCGAGCTATCAGGTACCAGGCGACGCCATCGACGATGTCTTTGCACCCGAGCGCACCCCGGGGGTCGAGTGGAAAGCCATTGCCGTCCGTGAACATCCCAGCGCTTACAGCGGTCTCGTGGTGGATCTCGTTGGCAAGAGCGGACCCGACGAGCCGGATGGCGATACGACCTTCGCCGGAGTTCTCGAGCTCGAGCGCGTGGACGGCAGTCCGGCGCTGGTACGGTTCGCCGTACCGCTCGCGCGGGCCACGAGCAACGCCATCGCCACGCCGCAGGCGCACGCTCTGCTGCCGACGACCGCCCTGCCGACGGCGGCTCCGCAAGCGACGTCGCCCGTGGGGGTGTGGCACATGCTGCTCCTCGCGCTGCTCGGTGGTCTCGTCTTGAATCTCATGCCGTGCGTGCTGCCGGTGCTCGCGATCAAGGTGACCGGCTACACGCAGCTCGCCGGAACCTCGGACAGACACGGGCGCGCGGTCGTCTTTGGACATAGCCTCGCCTACACCGGCGGCATTCTCGCCTCGATGGCGGCTCTTGCCGGAACCGTCGTGTTGCTCCGCGCGGGCGGACACGCGGTAGGCTGGGGGTTCCAGTTTCAAGAGCCGCTTTTCGTCACTCTGGTGGCTGGTGTGCTAACGATCTTCGCGCTCAGCATGTTCGGTGTCTTCGACATCGGCGCTGGCGGAGTCACGACCCTGGGCGAGGTCGTCCACAAGACGCACGGTCCTCTGAAGAGCGCGCTAGAAGGTGTGCTCGCGGTCGCGGTCGCGACGCCATGCTCGGCGCCTTTTCTCGGAACAGCCGTAGGCTTCGCGCTGGCGGGCGAGGCTTGGCTTATCGTGGTTGTCTTCCTCGTCATCGGCCTTGGCCTCGCGGCGCCCTTCGTCGTCTTGACCTCGATACCCCGCGCTCTGTCGTTCGTGCCCAAGCCCGGGATGTGGATGGTTCGGTTGAAACAGGTCATGGGCTTCGCCTTGCTTGCGACGGTGCTTTGGCTCGCGTGGGTCGTCGGCAAAGTTGGTGGCGTCGACGGCATGGCAGCCGTCATCGGCTTCGCACTGACAGCTGCACTCGCGACCTGGCTGGCCGCCGGCGCCCGAGGCAAGACGCGCTGGCTTGCACGCGCCGGTGCCCTCGTGGTCATCGCCGCGGGCGCGATCGTGAGCTTGCGCACCGGCGAAGGCGCGCAGATGGAGACAGCCTCACCGAGCGAGGTCGGCTGGCAGCCCTTCGCGCCCGAGACAGTCACGGCAGAGCTTGCGCGCGGCAAGGTGGTCTTCGTCGACTTCACTGCGGACTGGTGCATCACCTGCAAGGTCAACGAGCGCGCCGTCCTGGCAAGCAGCCGTGTCGCCGACCTCACCAAGAGGCTCGAAGTCGTCATGCTCAAGGCGGACTGGACCCGCCGCGACGAGCGTATCCGGACCGAGCTTGCGCGTTACGGTAAGGCTGGCGTGCCGATGTATCTGGTCTACAGCCCGCAACGCCCAAAGGAGCCGACCGTCTTGCCCGAGCTTTTGACCACCGACGTCGTTGTCACCGCCCTCGAGCAGGCCCACGGCGGCTGATCAAGCACCCTACGTGGGCTCGATGCGATAACGCTTTCGGCGACTTTCCTGAAGTCAGCTGGAAGGGTTTGTATGCTTTCGCCCAGCCTGCGCGCGGTCCTTCATAGCGGCCCCGGGCTTGCCACGTTCGCGACGCATAGCGTCACAAGCTCTCGGCGCGTCGCGGGTCTGCCGTTTTCGACCCCTGAGCAGATGATCGCTTCGATGCGCGCCGGTCTGCCGCGCTTCGATGTCGATGCCATGACGCGCGCCGGCACGGCCTTGCGCGCGCGTGCGGGGGGTCCGACGACCGCCAGCTCCATTGGCTTCTTCTTGCCCCATGCCAAGGTCACACCGCAGCAGCTCATCGCGGCGGTCCGTCGAATCGACGTGAGTGGCGTGGTCCGCGCGGGCATTACGCCGACCGCCATCTTCGACTTCGACAACACGATCATCGGAGGCGACGTCTTCCGTGACTTCGTCGCTCTGCTACTGCAGCGCGCCGTCCTGCCGAACGCCAACGCCCACCGCGTCGCGAAGCTGCTCGTGGATGTGAGCAATGGCAAATTAGCCCTGTGCGCCCTCGAAGGTTTCACCACCAACGACATCGTCGCGCGTGCCCTACAGATGGTCGAGACCGACTCCATGTCCCTCGCGCACGTGTTCTTCGTGGTGATCGGCGCACTGACCGGGGTCCACGAGAGCAAACTGACCGCCGTGGCTGACGAACTGTTCAACAAGGGCGTGCCAGGCAAACCACCGTACCGTACGAAGTTCTTCGGCCATGGCCGGCCGGGCGCGAACGTCGATACGCTGGTGCGGACACTCGCTCAGAAGGGCGTCGAGTCGCACATCATCACGCTCGGCTTGCCGACGGTCGCCCGCCAGGGTGCCAAGATCCTCGGCATCCCCCCGCAACGCGTTCACGGCTTCGAGCTCGAGGTCGTCAATGGCATCTGCACCGGTCGCGCGGTTGATGCGCGTCTGCTCGGCAAGCACCGTGTAGCCGACCTCTTGGTGTCGCCACAGCCGCTTTTCGCTTCGGGCGACTCCGCAGGGAGCGACACGCCGATGTTGTCGCGCGCGACCGTGCGGGCCTTCGCGGTCGACCCGGACCAGGAGTTCCTCGATCACATCAAGAGGAACAGCGCGGATGTGACCGTCTTAACCTACAAGGGCTAGAGATTCGCACTCCGCCCTGCCTGAGAACGCCGCAGCTTGGTCGCGCCCCATGTATTTCTCGAGGATTCGGCTCTCGGTCTGATCGAGGTTCACCACGATGAGCCCGTCGAGTACGTCGCCGAAGCCGGGATCGACGTTGAAGGCCAGGAGCTTGCCGCCGAGCTTCATGTATTGCTTGAGCAGGACAGGAACGCCCTTGGCATCGGCCTCGAGCTCCGAGACAAGCTCGGAAACATGATCGATATCCCGTAGGACCCTGCTGGTCTTGCGCACATCGAGCTCCGATCGGCGGGCTTTCATGGGTGTGCGTGGGCGCACCAAGCGGGCCAACTCCGGAATGGACGCGTTTTCGGTCAAGAAGGTGGCGATGAGGTCGCGCGACACCGAGGTGTAGTCGTTGTTGATCGACACCGGGCCGAAAAGCGTCCGGTATCGCGGATGGCGAGCCACGTATTGTCCGATGCCGCGCCACAGCAGCAAGAGCGGCGCATAGGCACGCTGGTACTCGGGCCGCACGAACGAGCGACCTAGCTCGAGCGACGGTCCGATACGTCGAAGCAACTCTTCGCCGTAGGAAAACAACGTGTGCGTATAGAGACCATGCACGCCATGGCGTTCGAGAATGTCGTCGGAGTGCCCGATACGATAGGCGCCAACCACCTCGCTCGTCGCATGATTCCAGACGAAGAGATGGACGTAGTGCGCGTCGAAGCGATCGAGGTCCAAGGCCTTGCCTGTGCCCTCGCGTGCTTGGCGGAAGGTGATCTCGCGAAGACGACCGATCTCGTGAAGTACGTTGGGGATGGCCTGGGCTCGGGCGGCGTAGACTGCGAGATCACCGGAGCTGAGAAGGCGCGCGCTGTTGAGCCGCGCGAGCTCTTCACACATCAGCCGAACATCCGCGGCTGGCGCGATCGTTTTTGGACCGTCGCTTGCGGGTCGACTCTTGAGCACGTAGGTGCGCAGCCGCAGGTAGTCGACGAGCTCGGCGTCGCTCGCGTAAGCCGCGAAGCTCGAGGGCGGAATCACCTTGCCGATCCGCACGCGCACCGCACGGTTCGTGAACCGCGCAAGCTCGCGCGGCAATAGCACCGTCCGCAGCCGCGGATGCACGAGCCCCGCGAGCTGGAAAAGGGGGCCGTTTCCTCCTTCGAAATGGACGGGCAGCACCGGAACGGCGCGCCTTCTGGCGATGCGCGCGATCGTAGGGCTCCACGGCGGATCCTCGACGCGCAGCGAAGGTCTGAGGTGAGACACCTCGCCCGCCGGGAAGACGCCAAGCGCTCCACCCTCATTGAGCCATTGCATACACCCTCTCAGCGGTCGGGCATTGCGCGCCACCGCGTTGCCGAAAGGGTCGACGGGAATGATGAGCTCGCGCATCTCTGGCATGCGTCCCAGCATGTAGTTGGCCATCACGCGGACGTCCGGACGCACCCGCTTCAAGATCGCGGCCAGCACCAGGCCCTCGATGCCGCCGAACGGATGATTGGCGACGACCATCAGGGCGCCGCGTTTCGGAATGCGAGCGAGGTCTTCAGGCGTCACGTCAATGCGAACGCCGAGTACGCTAAGCGCTGTCTCGACGAAGTCTTCACCCCCTTGGCGCACCAACCCGTAGATTCGCTCGAGCTCCTCGAGCGACAGAAGCTTTTCGATGGGTCCTTTGAGCCAGGCGAGCGGGCCCTTGAATAACGATGCGTCGAGCTCGAAAACACGCGCTGCGTTCATGCAGCACGGTAGTGCTCCCCCAGTGTGGCGAGCGAGTGACGGTGAAGCGAGCTTTCGTGAACGAAGCGGTTACGCGCACGGCTCCTGGAAGATCTCGCGGTCTTCGAGACGGTAAGCGGTGAGCGAGCCTCCCCATACGCAGCCGCTGTCCAAGCCGACGACGCTCGGGGTCACGTGCAGACCGAGGCCGGCCCAGTGACCAAAGATGACAACCGCGTCGCGCGAGCGCCTCGCGGGGTGATCGAACCACGGTAGACACGACGATGGAATGTCCGAGGGTGCACCGCTGAAGTCGAGTTGCAGGGCGCCGTCACGCGTAAGGATACGCATACGCGTGAAGACGCTGAACAGGAACTGCAGACGTTTCTTGGCGCCCATGGCCGCGTCCCAACGCTTCGGTCCGTCATCGAAGACATCGCGCAGAAGCTCACGACGCTTGCCGCTCTTCAGGGCTGTCGACGCTTCCAGCGCCAGCTTCTCGGCCTCGGCGACCGTCCACTCCGGAACCAGGCCGGCGTGAACCATCACGTGCTTGTCTTCGCGCACGAGAAACGGCCTTTGTACTAGCCAATCGACCATCTGCCCGCAGTCTTTGGCATCGAGCACATCGTCGAGCGTGTCCCGCTTCTTGCCGGTCGTTGCTCCGTAATAGCGAGCAATGAGGTGGACGTCGTGATTGCCGAGCACGACGCTCAGGCGGTCTCCCTGATCCATCGCCCAGCGCAACACGTCGAGCGAATCGGGTCCGCGATTTACCAAATCACCGGTGAGCCACAGTCTGTCGACCTTCGGGTCGTACTTCACGCGGCGCAGAAGGCGCTTCAGGGGCTGATAGCAGCCCTGAACATCGCCGATTGCATACGTCGCCATGGCCGCATTAAGAACATTCATCGCCACCGCAACAAGGGGTTTCATGCGTAAAGAAGAAGCGGCCCGCGACGGACGTCGGGCAACGAGCGGTGAAGACGCAAAGGAGGGCCACCCGGCGAGGCGAGAAGCCGCGCCCAAAAAAAGTCGCGCCCCCGCCGGCGACACGTTCGCAGCCATCGATCTGGGCTCGAACAGCTTTCACATGATCATCGCCCGCCAGCAGCAGGGCCAGCTCTCGATGCTCGATCGCATGCGCGAGTCGGTACGCCTCGCCGCGGGTCTCGACGATGACAAGAAGCTGACCCCCGAGGCTCAAGCACGCGCGCTCGACTGCCTCGAACGGTTCGGGGAACGCATCAAGAACCTCGAGCATAGCCACGTACGCGCCGTCGGCACGAGCGCTCTACGCCAGGCGCGGAACGGGCGACCTTTCCTCGCGAAGGCGGCCAAGGCCCTCGGGCACCCCATCGAAGTGATCAGCGGCCACGAAGAGGCCCGCCTCATCTATCTTGGAGTCGCGTCCGACTTCGCGGACCAGCATGAGCGCCGGCTCGCCATCGACATCGGCGGTGGCAGCACCGAATGCATCATCGGCGAGGGCTCGGACATCGTCCAGGCCGACAGCCTGCACATGGGCTGCGTCTCGTTCACGATGAAGTTTTTTGGTGACGGCAAGATCAAGCGAGAGCTCATCAAGGAAGCAACCATCGCGGCGGCCCTCGAGCTGCGCTCCATCAAGCGCCGATACAAGAGCATCGGCTGGGAAGCCGCCGTGGGCAGCTCGGGGACCATCTTGGCGGTCGAGCAGGTGCTACGTGCCAACGGCTGGAGCAAAGACGGCATCACACGCAAAGGACTCGAGAAGCTCGAGAAGACGCTCCTGGATACCGGCCGTATCAGCAGAATCAACATCGAGGGCCTCGAGCCCGACCGGGCGCCGGTGATCATCGGCGGCCTCGTCATCTTGATGACCGCCTTCGATCAGTTCGGCCTGAAGTCGATGCGGGTTGCCACCGGGGCGCTGCGCGAAGGCGCGCTCTACGATATGATCGGTCGCTTCAAGCACGCGGACGCGCGCGATCGAACGGTCAACTTCTTGATGCACCGCTACGCCATCGACCGTGAGCAGGCTTCGCGCGTCGAGCGCTCGGCGATGGGCTTCCTTAGACAGGTCACGGGCGCCTGGGAGCTCAATAACACGCCGGCAAAGCAGTTTCTCGCTTGGGCCTCGCGCCTACACGAGATTGGCCTGTCCATCGCCTACAGTGGCTATCACAAGCATGGCGGTTACCTCCTCACCTTCACCGACATGCCGGGCTTCTCGCGCGAGGAACAACAAGCGCTGGCAACGCTCGTGCGAACACACCGCCGCAAGATCAGCGACGACCTGTTCGAGCCGCTCTCCCCCGAGTACGCAACCATGGTGAAGCGTCTGTCCGTTCTCATGCGCCTCGCCGTGCGTTTGAACCGCAGCCGCTCACCGAAACCGCTGCCGGACATCATGATCACGGCGCACGGTAACAAGGTCGAGCTCAAGTTCCCGAAGGGTTGGCTCGCCGACCACCCGATGACACGCACTGAGCTCGAACACGAAGAGGAGCGCCTCGGGTTCGTCAAAGTGAAATTGGTCTACCACTGAGCGCGCCGGGTCCCACGCCACGCGGAGTCCTGCTCTACCGCCTCGTCCTCGCAGCGGTAGTCCTCGGCGCTCTTTTGGGTTGGCTCGCGCCCGAGGCGGGTGAAGCGGTGCGGCCGCTCGGGGCGCTTTTCATCCGCTTGGTCAAGATGCTCATCAGTCCGATCGTTTTCACCACGGTGACGCTCGGTGTGGCGAGTATGGGCGATGTCCGCAAAGTCGGACGCGTCGGCATCAAGGCGCTCATCTGGTTCGAGGCGATGACCACCGTGGCTCTCGTGCTGGGGCTCATTGTCGCCCGCATCGTACGCCCGGGCGCGGGCATGCACATCGACCCAGCGACGCTCGACACGAGCGGCCTTCCGAACACCGCTGCCGCCAAGAGTGTCGGTGAGCAACTGCTGAGCACGGTGCCCGACAGCATCTTGAGCGCGTTGACCGCCGACAACGTCTTGCAGGTCGTCTTCGTTGCGTTGCTCGTCGGCTTCGCCTTGGCAAGCATGGGGGAGCGTGCACGTCCCGTCATCAAGACCATAGAGTCCTTCGCAGGCCTGTTGTTCGCGGTCATGGGGCTGGTCATGCTCGCGGCACCACTCGGCGCCTTCGGGGCAATGGCGCACACCGTCGCCAAACACGGCCTCGCCAGCATCGGTAACCTCCTCGCCGTGATGGTCACGTTCTACGCGACCGCCTTGTGTTTCGTCGTGGTGGTGCTCGGGCTGGTGTTGCGGCTGCTGGGTCTATCGATCTTCCGCCTCCTCGCGTTCATCCGCGAAGAGTTGGTCCTCGTTCTCGGTACGTCGTCGTCCGAATCCGCGCTGCCGTCGTTGATGGCGAAGCTCGAGAACGCCGGTATTCAACCAGCAGTTGTTCGCTTGGTGGTTCCCACCGGGTACTCATTCAACCTCGACGGCACGTGCATCTACCTGACCATGGCCACGTCGTTCGTGGCGCAGGCGCTGGACATCCCGCTATCGCTCGGTAACGAGCTCGCGATCTTGGGTGTCCTCTTGCTGACCTCCAAGGGAGCCGCGGGCGTCACCGGTAGCGGCTTCGTCACCCTTGCAGCGACGCTCTCTTCGGTGGGCACCATCCCCGTAGCTGGACTATCACTCCTGCTCGGCATCGATAGGTTCATGTCGGAAGCGCGAGCGCTCACCAACATCGTGGGTAACGCGGTCGCGACCATCGTCGTGGCACGATGGGAGAAGGCCGTCGATAAGTCCGTCATGGCCGACACGATTGGGCCACGCAAGAGAAGTTAGGGGCACGTCGACGCGATGCGATCAGCGCCCGCTTCGAGACTAGTGGCGTCGCGCGTCTCGCCGTCAATGTCGACACCAAAAGTCCTGCCGATGACGATGGCGGCATCGCGTTGTGGACCGGTTGGGTCCCCGTGGATGCCGTCGGGGCAATAGAGCGCGGGCGTCGCGGCGTTGCCAGTGCCGGGCACTTCGCTCACGAGGTACGGAACCATGTCGGTCGGGAGCAACAACGTGTTGGCGTCGGACGCGATCGCGGCCACAAAAGGCGGCTCGAGCACCTCGACGTCGCTACCAAAGATATTCCCGTCGATGACACCCACATTGGGAAGCAGACCACCCGCGGCTCTGTTGTGGCGCACGATCGCTGGACGGCTCAACACATTCATCGTGTCGTAAACGTTGATGGCATTCCCAAGAATGCGATTTTCCACGGCTTCGGCATGCATGACATAGACACCAATCGCGTAGGGGTCGGTGCAGGTGCCGCTACACCCCGCGAGACGAATGGAGTTCAGCGCAACGGTTGCGCCGGTACCTTGAATGAGGACGCCGACGTTCTTGAACGAACGCTTGGTGGCGATGAAGTTGTCGTCGAGGATTGGATCGACGCCACCGCTGCGTCCGCGAACGCGGATCCCTATTTGCCGTTTCGAAAGCTCGTCGAGGACAATTCGATTGCCACTAACGACGAGGTTCGCGGACGCGCGATCGAGCTCGGACGCAAGCAAGCCTCCATCGTGAACGCCGACATGTATCGCTTCGAAGATGCTTGCGATCGAGGGGACGCTCGCGACGCGCAGGTTGAGGTCGCGCAACTGCACGTCGTCTGCGCTACTGGTCAAGATGCCATAGACCGTGCCAGCCCCGCTCGCCGTACACGCCATCTCGCCTTCCGCTCGCCTACCGACGACGCGCAGGGAGCCGGTATCGGCAGCGACGACACAGGCGACGGTCGCGAGCAGGTCAGCGCGCACCTGCACGTCCATGTCCACGTTTTCTACTGTCAGGTCGTTGGACCCTTCGGTCTCGGGCCGTCCGAGGATGAACGGCTCGCCATCCGCGATAGCTGCAACACCGTTCAGCGCGCGCAGGTTCGCAACGCGGATCGAGCTATTGCGCACAACAACGTCTCCGGCAGCCAGTAGCCGCACGCCGGCCACGTCCGCTACGGCGTCGACGAGATGCGATGTGCCCGTCACCGCGATGGTGTTGTCCTGAATGGTTGCCTCGCTGGTGCGCACAAGATTCACGCCAGCTGCTCGGGTGATCTCTTCGCCAACGATGTGCGTCGCGATATCTAGACCCGAGAGCGCAAACGCAAACGATCCGACGTCTTCGACGGTCAGGTCATCGAAGTTGTCGCTGACACCCACGGCGAAGGCCTGGATGCCGGAGCGGAAACGTCGGGTCGTCGTGTCGATGGTGAGAGCATCGAGCGCCCCAGTAGAAGCCGCGCTCGTCAGCACCCCCCAAGCCTGCTGGCCGTCGACGGTCAATGTGCTGCGCCGAACGTCGACGCGCTGGGTTCCGAGCGCGCCAACCCCAATGACTTCTTCGGCGTTGATCACCGTAACGACCGAGTCTTCGATGGTGATGCTCCTCGAGCCGCGGCATACGACAGAGGATGCGTCACATGTCGCGACGGTGATGGTGTCGCGTTCACCGTCGACGATGCCGAAGCCCAGCGATGCCGACGTCGACGTCGAGGCGATGTCGATATTCGCCCTCACGACGCTGACATCGCCGGCGCTCAGTGTGCGGATACCTGTCGCGCCAAACGACCTCTCGCGGATGGTGACGTCGCTCAGCCTGGCCTCGGCGACACCAGCAATGCTGACCCCGGTCGAGGTCACCGCGTTCGCGGAGCCATAGATGACCAGATTCTCAGCGATGAAGTGCTGCGCATCGCTGCCAGGAGCGTCAATGGCGACGCTGGTGTAGTTGACCCCGGCCGCGTCGTTGGCGGCGGGCATGGCGATGACCGATTCGCTGCCGAGCCTCACAGCGCGAAGCTCCAGGGAGGCTTGCGTCGCGCGGACGAGGGCACAGTCCGCACGACATCCCCCGCGCCGAACGACGACCAGATCCTGAAGCTCGAGGGTAACGCCGTCGCTCACCGCGAGCTGCGCGTCACCCGAGGCAAGGGTCCCCTGCTCGAGCTCGAGGTTCGAACGACTGCCGACCGCGTGGGTCCAATCCGGCGCCGCAACCGCATAGCCACCGCGCACGCGCACCGGGAAATCGATGATGGTGGGTCCGACGAGCGTGTGGGTTCCGACTTCCAGGGACACCTCGGCGAGATGGAAAGCCCGCGCCGCCGTCAGCGCCTGGTCCACCGCACAAAACGGTGTCGAAGGCGTGCCCTGGGGGGCATCACTATTCGGGTCGAAAGAAGCGACACACGCTGTGAGGCTGCGCGTGACATGGCCGCCGATATTGCGGACGACCAGCGTCGCTGATGCAGAGGCGGCGAGCCCGCGGCCGTCGGTGACAGTGAGCCCGACTGCGCAGCTCGAGCCAACGGGCAAATCGTCGAACCGCAGCTCTTCACTCGTGAGGTCCCCGACCACTGACGCATCACACGGCGCTCCTGGGGTCCAAGCAAAGGAGAGCACATCTCCGTCCGGGTCGCTCGACTCACGCGCCGAGACGAGGACTTCGCCGGCGCTCCCCACGCGCAGGGCTCCGTCGCCCGCGACGCCACTGATGACGGCGATCGGCGAACGATTGACGCAAACGTCACCATCGCAGGTGTCGCCCGCGTCGTAGGTACAAGCCCCGTTGCCGACCGTCATCGCGGTAAGGAGGACCGCGTAACGGCAAATGTCTCTCACGTCGTAAAGCTTGCCGCACGTCCGCTAGAAGCGCCAATAAGCGTACGATGCCTCGTGCATGACCAGCATTCAGGCCGGCTGGACGGAGCGAGGTGCGCAGCCACCTACATGAGATCGCGGTGACGGTGCTTCTTCTTCTTCGGCTTACCGTTGCCGTCGTCCGCATCAGCGGGCGGTTGCTTCTCGGAAAGGGCTGCGAGCAACTGGGCTTGCGCGGCGCGTCCCTTGCCCCCACCGCTGGAGCGCACGTAGGTGGCGTCGGGCTGCAATACCCAGGCCTGGGTATTGTCCTCGAGTGACCCACCAATCGCTTCCACGAAGACGCGCTGCTTAAGCACCGGATCTTCGATGGGAAAGGCAACTTCGACACGACGGAAAAAGTTGCGGTTCATCCAGTCGGCGCTCGAACAATACATGACCTCGGCGCCATTCGCGTGAAAGTAGTAGACGCGACTGTGCTCGAGAAAGCGGCCAATAATCGACCGGACCTGGATGTTCTCCGAAACGCCCGGGACGCCCGGGCGCAGGCCGCAGACGCCACGCACCAGGAGGTCGACCGAAACGCCGGCCTGCGACGCCTTGTAAAGCGCCGCGATGATACCGGGCTCAGAAAGCGAATTGAGCTTCGCCGCGATTCGTGCCGGCCGGCCCGCTTTGGCATGCTCGATCTCTTCGTCGATGAGCTCCATCAAACGGCTCTGCAACGTGAACGGTGACTGGAGAAGCCTCTTGAGCTTGGTCACGCGGCCTAGGCCGGTGAGCTGCAGGAAGATCTTGTGGACGTCTTCGCCGATCTCTCGCGATGCGGTCATGTAGCCGAAGTCGGTGTACGCGCGAGCGGTCTTGACGTGGTAGTTGCCGGTGCCGAGATGTGTGTAATAGCGTAGGCCTTTGCCCTCGCGCCGCACGATGTGCAGCATCTTGGCGTGTGCCTTGTAGCCAACGATGCCGTAAAGGACGTTGGCCCCCGCGTTCTGCAGACGGGTCGCAAGATCGATATTGGCTGCCTCGTCGAAGCGGGCGCGCAGCTCCACGACGGCGGTGACCTCTTTGCCTGCTTGCGCGGCGTCGATGAGGGCGTTGACGATCGGTGAGTCGTTGCCGGTGCGATAGAGCGTCTGCTTGATGGCGAGGACCTCGGGGTCCTTGGCTGCCTGCCGCAGCAGCTCGAGCACCGGCGCGAATGACTCGTACGGATGGTGCAAGAGCACATCGCCGCGCCGCAACGTCTCGAACATGTCGGTGCTGTACGACAGCGCCCGGGGCGTCGAAGGGACGAACGGCGGGTACTTGAGATCGGCGCGGTCGACGAGGTCGTAAATGCGCGCCAAGCGCGACACGTTGACGGGCCCATTCACCTGATAGACGTCTTCGGCTTTCAGGTCGAACTGTTCCTGGAGAAAGGTGCGGATCTGGGGCGGGCAGTTGTCGGCGACCTCGAGACGCACCGAGTCGCCCCAGTTACGTCGCGTCAGCTCACCCTCGAGCGCGTGTAAGATGTCGTCGACTTCTTCTTCTTCGACCCAAAGCTCGCTATTGCGGGTGAGGCGAAACTGGTAGCAGCCGGTGACCTTCATACCCGGGAAGAGCTCGCCGACGTTTTCGTGAATGATCGACGAGAGCAACGCGAAGTCGTACGGCCCGCGGGCGATTTCGGGCGGCAAGCGGACGACGCGCGGCAACGAACGCGGTGCCTGCACGACGGCGTAGTCGCAGTCACGACCGAAAGCATCGACACCTTCGACTGTGACCGCGAAGTTGAGCGACTTGTTCAAGACCCGAGGAAACGGGTGTGCCGGGTCGAGCCCGACTGGCGTCAGGACCGGCAAGACTTCGCGCTGGAAGTGGGCGCGCAGCCAATCCATACGCGGCCCTTCATTGAACGACTCGCGGCGCGACACGAAGATACCCTCGCGCTCGAGGGCCGGGAGAAGCTCTTCGTTGAGCACGCGGTATTGTTGCTCGACCAGCTCGTGAGCCACTTCGCTGATGCGCCTGACAAGCTCGATGGGCGAGAGTTGATCGGGCGACTGCGTGGCCACGTTGTAGCGTTGCTGCTCCTTTACACCGGCCACGCGGATCTCGAAGAACTCGTCGAGGTTCGAGCTGCAAATGGTGAGGAAGCGGAGGCGCTCGAGGAGAGGAACACTCGGGTCCTGGGCTTGCGCCAAGACGCGACGATTGAACTCGAGCAGCGAGAGCTCACGATTGATGTAGAGCTCGGCGCTCGCCGCCGTAACGTCGACAGCTGGCGTCGGTTGCCGGGCCCGTAGAACCTGCGCCTTGGCGGCGTCGACAGCAGCCGCCGTAGGAGTCGCCGGGGTCTCGGTCGGTGCTGGGTGCTCCATCGCGGTCATAGGCAAGGCCTTCTAACGTGCGGGACTTGAGCTGTCACGTCCGGGTCAGTCTCGCCGCCCTTGGGGTAGAGATCACAATTTTCGTCTCTTTTTGAAGTGAGCATGTCCAAACCCGCAGGTGTTGAACGTCGTTCAGTCAAAGGCGCGAGGGACGCGCCTCGAGAGGACAGAACGTCATGAACACCAATGTTTTCGCGCTGCTAGGCGGATACGGTCAGACCTCAGAGGACGAGGTCAGGTTGCTCACGTTGAGCGACGCGCTGAGCGGACGCCGGGGCTTCTTGGTTCGCATACTGATGAAGCTATTCGTGGCCTAGAGGCCGAACACGACCCATGTCAGCAGTTGCCGCAGGCGAACCCGTCGTCACAGATCTCACGGTCCAAGCTGCTTGGGCACAACACGCTGCAGGTCCCCACGTCCTGGCAGCGGACCCGGCAGACGCCCGTGCACGTGACATTGCAGGTGGAGCCATCTTCACAACGAACCGAGCTGTTCGCGCCCACGACGACGGCGCAGGTCGCGGCGTTTGCGCAGTTGTAGACGCAGTTCTCGCCGCAGTCGGCGTTACACAGCTGAGTCTCGCGACAGGAAAGCAGGCAGTCGCCGCCGCAGCTCATATTGCAGGTAGGACCGTTGTTGCAGGTAAGGTCGCAGGCGTCGTCGCAGGTGAGACTGCAAAAGCCAGCGAAGTCCTCACATGTCGAGATGCAGGCGTCGTCGTTTGCGCAGGGAACGCTGCAGTTGGTGCCGCCTCTGCAGATGCACTCATCACCTTCACACAGGACGGCACCGTCTGGAACGTCGTCGCCGCCACAACCGACGAGCGCGCACACAACCGCGATAGCGTAGATCTTGTTCACGCCTGTACATTTAGCGTCACGCGCACCCGAGAGCAACGCCGCGTCGCGGTCGCCCAAAGGCGCCCGGGCGCCCCATACCGCTCTCGAATTGACCGGGGCATGACCGGCGTGGGATCTGCCGATCGCCCGAAGACCCGTCACGATGTCCTCCGCAGCCACCACTTACTCACGGCCCACGTTCGCCGGCCTCTTCGCCTTGGCGTGGCCGGTGATTATCTCCCGCTCGACCCAGGTCGTGGCGGGCATTTTCGATGCGTTCATGGTCGGCTACCTCGGCGAAGCCGCGCTTGCCGCGACGACGACGGGTTCGTTCAACTCGTTCAACATCTTCATCTTCCCGTTCGGCATCGTCTTCATCGTCTCGAGCTTCGCGTCGCAGCTATTCGGCAAAGGTGATCTCGCGGGCGCCCGGCGCTTTGCCTGGTATGGACTCGCCGTCGCGGTGGCGACGCAGGTGGTGTGCCTCGTCGCTGCGCTGTGCATTCACGAGCTGCTCCTGCCTTTCGAGTACGCGGCGGACGTGCGCGTTCACCTCGAGACGTACCTTCGCATTCGGCTCATCGCGGGTGGTGCCGCGATCGGCCTCGAGGCCTTGAGCAACTACTACTCGGGGCTTGGAAATACACGCCTGCCCATGGTGGTCGCGGTCGCGGTCATGGTCGTCGACGTGGTCGGCAACCTCCTCTTCATCCGCGGCAACCTCGGCTTCCCGGCGCTCGGCGTCGCGGGGGCAGCGTGGACCAGCTCGATCTCGACCATGATCGGCTTCGGTGCCTTCTTCATTTACTTCGTGCGGGAAGGGCGTAGCCTCGCGAAGACACCGCTCAAACGGAGCGAGCTATGGGAGATGCTGCGCTTCGGAGTGCCATCGGGTCTGAATTGGTTTCTCGACTTCGCAGCGTTCAGCTTTTTCCTCAACGTGGTGCTCACCGGTCTGGGCACGAGCGCACTTGCCGCTTTCATGTCGGTCATGAACTTGAACAGCGTCGCATTCATGCCTGCGTTCGCCCTGTCCAGCGCTGGCGCGGTCCTGATTGGGCAAGCCATTGGCGCCGGCGCCAAAGACGACGTGCCGCGGACGCTTCGTATGGCGGCCTTCAGCAACATCGCGTGGATGTCGCTGTGTGCCCTGGCCTACCTTTTCATTCCCGGCACGCTCATGGGGCTCTTCGTGAGTGACGACGACCCGAACGCGGCCCTCTTGATGGCGACGGGCATCACCATGCTGCGGCTGTCGCCTCTATGGGCCATCTTCGATGCAACCTCGATGGCTTATGCAGAGGGACTGCGCGCTGCGGGCGATACGACGTTCACGATGTGGGCGCGGGCCGCGCTCGCTTGGTTCGTCTTCGCGCCAGGGTCCTACATAAGCGTTCGCTATTTCGGACACGGAAACGTCGCGGTCATGCTTTGGGTGACCGCCTACATCATGCTGCTTGCCGTCGTCCTCGTGTTCAGGTTTCGTTCCGGCGTCTGGCGACGTATTGCCCTCACCGGAAACATCTGATGCTCGTCACCACCCTTATCTTCCTGGCTGCTGCTGTCATCGCGGTGGTCATCTTCCAGCGTCTGGGTCTGGGTTCGGTGCTTGGCTACCTCGCCGCCGGCGCGGCCATCGGGCCTTCTGGGTTCGCTCTCGTTGGAGACGTCGAAGGCACTCTTCACATCGCCGAGCTTGGCGTCGTGCTCATGCTCTTCCTCATCGGGCTCGAGCTACAGCCCGCCCGTCTGTGGAAAATGCGCGCCCACGTCTTTGGCATCGGCAGCTTGCAAGTTGGGCTCACGACCGCGGTGGTGTGCGCAGCGGCGATGGTGTTCGGCACGACGTGGCAAGCGGGCATCGCCATCGGGGTCGCGCTCGCCATGTCGTCGACCGCGGTCGCGACGCAGATCCTCGGCGAGAAGAACGAGCTCGCGTCACCCCACGGCCGCAGCGCCTTCGGCATCCTTCTCTTCCAGGACATCGCGGCGATTCCGGCGTTAGCGCTCATCCCGCTGCTCGGCAACCCCGCGGCGACCGAAGGGGCGCAACATCCGCTCTTGCGTGTCGCCGTGGTCACCGGCGTGCTTGCGGTGCTCGTCATCGTGGGGCGCTTCCTGCTGCGACCCGCGTTTCGTTTGGTCGCGACGATCCGCAGCCAAGACCTGTCGACAGCCTCGGCGCTACTCGTGGTCATTGGCACCGCGAGCGCCGTGCACGCCGTTGGGCTGTCGATGCCGCTCGGCGCTTTCCTCGCGGGCGTGCTGCTCGCCGACTCCGAATATCGACACGAGCTCGAAGCAGACATCGAACCCTTCAAGGGGCTGCTCCTCGGTTTGTTCTTCGTCGCGGTCGGCATGTCGGCGAACCTTAAGCTACTTGCCAGCGAACCTCTCGTCGTCGTCGGCCTGACGCTCGGGCTGCTCGTGCTCAAGGCGGGCGTCCTCTTCGGTATCGGACGCTTCACCAAGCTCGGTAGCCGCAACGCCGCGAGCCTTGCGATCGCTGCCTCGCAGGGGGGCGAGTTTGCCTTCGTCATTTTCGCCGACGCCATGAAGGCCGGGGTGCTCGGCTCGCACCTCGGCGAGTTGCTGGTCGTAGTGGTGACCTTGTCGCTCATCGCTACCCCAATCCTCTTCGTCATCCGCGACGCTGTCTTCAAGCGGCTCGGCGATGGCACCGAGAAGCGCGAATACGACGCAATGCCCGACGACCACAGCCGGGTCATCATTGCCGGCTTCGGTCGCGTCGGTCAGATCGTCGGGCGCATCTTGTTGTCACGCGGCATTCCCTTCACGGCGCTCGACGCCAGCGCGCAGCACGTCGACTTCGTACGCAATTTTGGCAATCGCGTGTACTACGGGGACGCCTCGCGGCTCGACCTGCTCAGGTCCGCCAAGGCAGACAAGGCCGAGGTCTTCGTGCTCGCGATCGACGACTTCGAGGCGTCGATGCGCACGCTGAAGATCGTGCAGGAGAATTTCCCTAACCTGCACATCGTGGCGCGCGCGCGAAACCGCCAGCATGCTTACGCGCTCCTCGGAGAAGGCGTGACGCAAGTCGTGCGCGAAAACTTCTTCGGGAGCGTCGAGATGAGCCGGCTCACGCTCGAGGAGCTGGGCTTCACCAGCCTCGCGGCGCGCCGCACCGCCAATACATTCGCGGAATACGACGAAGCGCAGGTACGCAAGGCGTACCCGCTGCGTCACGACACCAAGGCCCTCATCGCTTCGGCGAAGTCCTACGCCCAAGACCTCGAGGAGATCCTCAAGCAAGACGAGCGCGAAGCGATCTGATATCTCCCTCGCGTGGACCTCTTCGTCATTCGTCATGGCATCGCGGTTCCGAAAGGTGAACTGCGGCACGACCCCGCGCGAGCCCTGACGCCTGCCGGTCGGCGCGAGCTCACACGGGTACGCAAGGGCCTCGAGACGCTCGGCATCCACTTCGACAACATTTATACGAGTCCATGGAAGCGGGCCCTGCAGACCACGGAGGTCTTGCGCTCCCTCTGCACGAGGGACCCGCAAGTCACCGAAGAGCTGACCCGCGCACCGCGCGACAAGCTCTTGCGGCAACTGAAGGGCGATTCGGTCGCGGTGGTTGGCCACGAGCCCTGGCTGACCCAGCTCATTGCCTGGTGCTGCAACGGTAGCGCGCGCGGCGCTCACGTTTACATGCTCGAGAAGGCGGGCGTCGCGCACCTTACCGGAAAGCCGCGCGTCGGACGTTTCATGCTCGTGCACCTGTGGGGACCGGAAGAGCTCGGTAAGCTCCGTCGCTGAATCTTCCACGAATTGTCACGCGCGCTGACCATCCGTGTCACACGGGTCGACGACGGTGTCCGCCATGGAAGAGCTTCTGGTGCTCATCCTCGCGGCTGTAGCAGCGGCGGCTCTGGCCACGACGCTCCTGTTGTCCATCGTCACGCATAAGGTTCTTTCACGACGCGCTGCTGCCGGCGTTGAATCGCCTCCCATCAGCATCTTGAAGCCACTCAAGGGCGTCGACGACGAGCTCTACGAGAACCTGACGTCGCTAGCGCGGCAAGACTACCCTTGCTTCGAGGTCATCTTCGGCGCCGCCGATGACAATGACCCGGCGCTAGCGGTCGCGCGGCGCGTACGCGACGAGAATCCAACAGTACGTATCCTCGTGGTCTCGGGTGCTTCGCCTCTCGGCGCCAATCCGAAGGTCGTGAACCTCGCGCATATGTCGCGCTTCGCGAGTCATGACTATATTCTCATCTCAGATTCGAACGTGCGGGCCGGTCCCGACTACGTGCGCGCACTCGCGGCAGAGCTCGCGGATGCGCGCGTCGGGTTGGTCCACAGCGTTCTCGTGGGCACGCATGAGCGATCGCTAGGAGCAGTGCTGGAAAACCTGCACCTCGCGTCGTTCGTCGTGTCCGCGGTCTGTGCGACGGATGGCATCGCGGGGCGGCCGTGTGTCATCGGGAAATCGATGCTGATGCGGCAGAGCGTGCTCGACGAGCTCGGTGGCTTTCGGGCCGTCAAAGACGTACTCGCCGAAGACTACATCTTGGGCGAGCGCTTCCATCGCGCGGGTCACCGTGTCGCCTTATCGGTCCAGGCGCTCCCCACCGTCACGTGCGAGCGGAGCCTTGGCGAGTTCTTGAATCGTCACGTTCGCTGGGCACAGATGCGCAGGCGCATTGCACCTGGGGTCTTTCTCGCCGAAAGCTTCACGAACCCTCTGCCATGGCTGTTCATCGCCGCGCTTGCTCTTGCCGTCTGCGGTCGGACGCTACCTTACGCTGGACAGCTTGCCATCGCCCTGGGCGTTGGCATCTTGCTAAAGCTGGGCTCCGACGCGAGTCTCTTCGTGCGTCTGCGCCGACAGCGGATGCCCTTGAAGTATCTGGCGCTGGTTCCCGTCAAAGACTTCCTGGTGATGGCCGTATGGTGCACAGCAGCGGTCAAGCGTACGATACTTTGGCGTGGAAACCGCATGCGCATCGGCGCCGGCAGTGTGTTGACCGCCCTAGCGGAACAGGTGGCTTGATGACCCGCGAACCCAGTGTGCTTCCCGAAGAGGTGGTCGTCGAGACCGTGGCGGCACCGCCGTCCTACTGGAAGCGGCTACACGCCTACGACGAGGCCATCTTGGTGCGGGTGCGCAAGTGGGAGGTGCCGTGGGTCACCAAGGTCATGCGCGCCTTTACCAACGTCGGCAACGCCTCGAGCTGGTGGGCGATGGGTCTCGTTCTAGCGGCCTGCGGGGGCTCTGCTCGGCGACCAGCCTTGTTGCTCGGAGGTGCGGCGCTACTCGCCACCGGCGCGTCGCAAATCATCAAACGCACCGCCTCACGACCACGGCCCGACCCGCGGGTGCTCGGATTCTCGGCGCTCACGGAGCACCCCGACCGGTTCTCGTTCCCCTCTGGACATACGACGGCGGCGTTCGCTGTAGCGGTCGCGCTCACCGGAGAAGGGGCGTGGCTGGGCCCCGCCGGCATGGCGCTCGCCACTGGCATCGGTTTGTCGCGTGTGTACTTGGGGGCGCACTACCCCCTCGACGTCGCGGCCGGGGCCGTGCTGGGCAGTGCCGCTGGCCTCGTCGTTCGCCTCATGCTCGGCTAACCCCAGTGCTTGCTTGTGCTGCCCACAACCGAGCGGCTGGCTTCGTGGCCACATGAGCGCGCCGATCGTCGTTACCATCGACATGGGCTACGGCCATCTCCGTGCCGCTAAAGCGGTGGCGGACGCGCTCGGAGTCCAGTCACTGCAGATCGACAAGCCGCCGCTCGCAGATGAAGACGATCAAAAGGCCTGGGCACGCAGCCGGCGGTTCTACGAGATGACGTCACGTATGTCGCAGGTGCCCATCGTCGGCGGACCCTTTCGCGGCATCCTCGACTCGCTGACATCGATCCCGCATTTGCACCCAATTCGTGACCTCTCCGCGCCACACGTTGGGGTCAAGATGCTCGACCGTGCGATTCAGCGGGGCCTCGGCGCCGGCTTGATTCGCTATCTGCGCGACACCAAGTCTCCACTCGTAACCACGTTTTATGCCCCGGCCATCATCGCGGACAGGGCTGGCCTGCCGAACGTGTATTGCGTGGTGACAGATGCTGACATCAACCGGGTCTGGGCGCCTATCGAGCCCAAGCGCTCACGCATTCAGTATCTCGCCCCGACCCAGCGCGCGAAGCGCCGGCTCGAGGCTTACGGCGTCAATGGCGACAACATTCACGTCACGGGGTTTCCCATCGCAGAGTCGTTGATTGGCGGACCGTCACTTGCGCACGCCAAGCAGAACCTCGCGGCACGCCTCGTGCGGCTCGACCCTGATGGGATCTTCAGACGCGACGCCGCGCGAGAGATTGAGCACTTCTTGGGCCCGCTGCCTGAGGACCGCAGGGATGCGCCACATCTAACCTTTGCGGTCGGTGGCGCTGGGGCGCAATCGGACGTCGCCAAGCATTTCTTGCCCTCGCTGCGAGGCGCTCTGTCTTCAGGACGCTTGCGGCTAACGCTCGTTGCAGGTTTGCGTCAGCATGTCGCCGACATGTTCGCGGGTTGGTTGCACGACTTCGGTATGGGCGACCTCGTGGGCAACAGCGTCGACATTTTGCTCGAGTCCAACTTCGAGTCGTATTACGCGCGCTTCAACGCCACGCTCGCCAGCACGGATTTTTTGTGGACCAAACCCAGCGAGATGACGTTCTACGGCGCTCTCGGGATTCCGCTGATACTGTCCTGGCCCGTCGGCGTCCATGAACGCTATAACAGACGCTGGGCAATCGAAAATGGCGCTGGCATGAAGCAGCGCGACCCACGCTACGCGGGCGAATGGTTCCATGAGCTGCTCGCGGACGGGACCTTCGCCGCGGCCGCCTGGCACGGTTTCACGCGCATGCCCAAGTTTGGCACGCAGCGCATCGCCGAGATGCTCAACGCGCTTGCCCCCGTAGCCATGGTGCGCGACGTGGGATGAGCCGGAGGGACACGCTCGTCGATGAAGGCGCTACGAACTGCGTTCGTCGCCAGGCGCAGCCTCGGGGTGTGGTTTTCGTCGCGGCGAAGATGCATGGTGCTGGTCCATGTCCGCGACATCAACGACCAATTCGCTTCCCGAGCTGTCGACGTCGGCGTGGATCGCGTCCCTCGTCGCAGCCCTGCTTTGCCTCGCCCTCGGGGTCTACCCGTTCGTGGCGTACCGCGCGGTCGCGCGCTTGCTACCGCCAGAGGGCGCGCCCATGCTCGCCATCTTTGCCCAGCCAAGCGTACCGGGGGTCTTTGCCGCGGCGACCTTCATTGCCTTGCTGCTCACGTTCAGCGGCAAGCAGCGTACAGGCGTCCAGCGGTCGCGGCTCGCCTATGTGGCCCTCGCCATCGCGATGCTTGGCGTCGCGCTACTCATCGTCGCGCTCAGTGCCATCGACGTGAAGCACCCGCCGTCGTGACCTACTTGCCGCCGTTCTTGCCCTCGACCTCGAGGCCCGCCGCGTTGTAGGCGAGCATCCCGCCGGTCATGTTGACCACCTCGGTGAAGCCCATACGCTTCAGCGTCTGAGTCGCACGTCCCGAGCGTCCGCCTGAGCGGCACACCATGACGAGGGGGGCGAGCTTGTCCCATTCGTTGGCGGCGTGCTCGATGGTGCCGAGTGGAACCAACTCGGCACCAGGAATGTGCCCGAGCTCTCCGGTGAACTCGTTGACCTCGCGAACATCGACGATGCGCGCGCCCTCGGCCATGCTCTGCACCTGCTGCGGGGTGACCTCAGGGATGCCTTCGGGGCTTCGTACGGCGGCGGCGATGAGCACATGTGTCATCTCGAGGTCTCCTTGCAGACGTCTTTGCCGCTGTAATTCAATGCATGGCGCAAGACAATGCCAAGGGGCCCGATGCCTGGCGGCTCACGGGCACGGCCAGAATGTTACCGTTGCAGTCGCGCTCGGTCGCTTCCACCGAGCCCTCGTTGTCGTAGTCGATGGCCCAGTCGAAGAGCGTCGCGCTCGAGCGCGTGTAGAGCTTGCGGGTCCAAGTGCCCGAGAAATCGCGGCTCACCGGGCGCGTGATGTTGCTCCAGCCAGGGAAGACCAGCTGCGCAAGGTCGCCGTCGAAGTGGGGAAGAACATATGCCCGTACTCGGCGTGCTCGCGATTGCCGTAGTCGCGGCGATAGGCAAGACCTGAGGGGTAGGTCGTGGTCAGCGGTCGACCTTCTGCGCCGTAGGACTGGCGGGGTGATGTTCAGGCGGTGCGCGGTCCCCTGCTTGCGCGCGGGCAACGGCGGCGACTGGAATGGGCCCATCTTGGCTGGCGACTGTCAGACCCTGTGGCTACACTGAACATCTGTATGGTTGTCATCGATTCACGTCGGGTGGTGCGCGGCCGGGGAGCTGTCAGTAACCCCACCGGGCGCTATGAAAAGCGGCAGCTCACTCCGTTCGACGACGGCTGGGGCGACGACATCGACGACCCCGAGGCTGCCGGCGAGAACGGCGCGGTCGGCGAGCCGATGCGCCTGCCAACGACAGTCATTCCCGAGAAGACGCGCCGCGCAATCACACGCAACGATTCGCCCGACCTGTCGTTCGATCGCTCGCTCAATCCGTACAAGGGGTGTGAGCACGGTTGTGTTTACTGCTTTGCGCGTCCGACACACGCTTACGTTGGTCTTTCTCCAGGCCTCGATTTCGAAACCAAGATCTTCTCGAAGCCCGACGCGCCAGACAGACTGCGCGAAGAGCTCACCAAGAAGTCCTATCACTGTGCGCCTATCACGCTGGGCGCCAACACCGATCCGTACCAGCCCGTCGAGCGCGAGCTGAAGATCTCGCGGCGCCTGCTCGAGGTCCTGCGTGAGTTTCGGCATCCGGTATCTATCATTACCAAGTCGGCGCTGGTGCAGCGGGACGTCGACATCTTGGCGGACATGGCGCGGGACAACCTCGCTCAGGTCTTCGTCTCGACGACGACGCTCGAGAAGAGTCTCGCGCGCATCATGGAACCGCGCGCCGCGACGCCCGACAAGCGACTCGAGACCATCGAGGTCCTCAACGAGGCTGGAGTGCCAACGCACGTCATGACGGCCCCAATGATCCCTCACGTGAACGACCACGAGATGGAGCGCATCCTCGAGGCGGCCTACGCGCGCGGCGCGCGACGTGCTGGCTACGTGCTGGTACGTCTGCCTCACGAGCTCAAAGACCTCATCGAAGAATGGCTCGAGCGGCACTTCCCCGACCGCAAAGATCACGTGCTGAACACGATTCGCCAGACGCGCGGGGGCGAGCTGTACGAGAGCACGTGGGGCGTTCGCATGACCGGCACGGGGCCGTACGCGCAAACCATCGCGGCGCGCTTCAACGCCGCCTGTCGGCGGTTTGGGTTCAACCTCGAGCGCACCGAGCTCGACACCACCAAGTTTCGTCCGCCCGAGGAGAAAGGAGCGCAGATGGCCTTGTTCCGATAAGCGCGCGGCTCATAACGCGCGGGAAGAGCCGCGCAGGGCGGGGCTCCGTCATGCGTTGACGCCGGTGGCGCCCCTACTCGTCGTCTTGCAGATACGACGAGCTCGTCTTGCCCTTGTGGAACCGCCGCCACTTCTCGACGCGCGACTGATCCAAGCGGTCATCGCCGTGCTGCTCGTATTCGCTCAGTCGCTTCGGCTTCACCAAGCCAAGCTCCACGGCCTTGGTCACCGCCACGATACGCAGGCGCACGGCGAGGTCGCGTGTTTTTCGCCACACGCGGACGGCGCCTGGTTTCATGCGGACGAGGAAAGGCTTGACGCCATCACGGCGAAGCACCGTCCATGACTCTTTCGTCGAGACGACCATGGCGTTCGAGACGTCACGCAACGCAACGCCTAGGCGTACCCACGGCGAGTCACTCGCGACGCGCTCCACGGAGGTCGTTTGATGCACGAGGCCGTGGTTGGTGCTCTCGGGACGGTCGGCGGCGCGACGGCGGCCTTCGTCGCGGTCGTGAGCGCCGTCCCGATCGTTGCGGGCGGACCGATCGCTGCGCGCCGTGCGGTCGTGGGGCTCATCACGCGCGTCGCTATCGCGTAGCGGCGCGGCGGCAGGGGTCGTGCGCTCACGGGCCGGCACGCGCTCGGAGGCCAGATCGAGCTCGCGATCGGTCTCGCGTGATGCGGGACGGTCGCGACGGCCGTCTGGGGTATCATCACGTCGCCGCTCGGGACGCTTCTCGGCGACGCGCGCATCACGACGCTGAAGGTCACGGCGCGCGGATTCGTCGCGACGACGTGCTTCGTCTTCGGCGCGACGCTGACGACGCGCCTCGGCCTCGGCGGCGACGCGCGCGCCACTCGTTGATGCCGCATCCGGGATGGGCTCGACATCTTCATGACGTCGGGGCAGCGGCGCGACGACTGTCCGCTCTGGCGCACCCACGACGTCTGGGTTCTCCGCCTTCTTCTCCCGATAGACATCGGTCCGCCGCGGGTCGCGACGACCCTCGGCTGAACGCGGGGGCTTCTTCACTTCTGGGTGCCAGCCCTCCGCAAACCCGGGGTTGTCCGACACATCGAGACGGCGCGTGAGCTCGTCACCGTGCTTGACGGGCTTGTGCTCACCCTTGGGCATGGGCGCAACCGTCGTCGGCTCGAAGCCCTCGTCGCGCGAGGTCTCCGAGTCGCTTGCCGGCATCGGCGACGCGCGGCGGTTAGGATTGCGGTCGGCCGGTGCCATGTGTGCCTTGAGCATACTCAGCCTGACCCAACCTGGCCAGCGGCAGGTCCGGGACTTCCCACAATTGGGCCCCGCGACGACGAATGAGCCGCAAGGAGAGAAACAGCATGCGCTACGCGAGCTTGGTCGTTCTATTCGCTTTCCTCACCACCTCGACGGCGGTGTCCCACCCGGCGGCAGCAGCGCAGGTGGCCACTGGGAACGAGCAGACCTACTCACAGGTCATTCAGCGCGTCGTCGCCATGCCCTCGGACGGTGACCTGCAGCAACGCGCCGGCAAGTTCGGCCTCAACGTGCTCGACGTCTTGTGGGAGGACACTGGTCGCGCGGGAGGCTCCGCCATTGGCCCGAACATCAGCGACGTGACGCTCCAGGTCCGCGAGCCGCTGGGCGGCGACAACGTTCGCACGCATCTCTTGCCGGTCATTCGTTTCCCCAACTTCACCGACAAGACCGGCGACATCAAAGCCGAGAAGCTCTGGGTGCGCGTCGGTAATCAGAAGAAAGGCGGCAAGCTCGAAAACGTACCGCTCTCCAAGGTGCTCGCGAACCTCCGCGACTACCTCTCGGACCCGAAGAGCCTACGCGGTAACGACGACTTCAGCGCCAAGCGCGACTCACACTTCCTCGTGTCGGCCCAGCACGTCTTCGTGCCCATCTCGAAGGGTGGCAAAGCCGAGTTCACACCCGTCATCTTCAACTATCAGAGCGCACCGGGCTCGCCTGCAGTGCTCACCCTGCTCGTCACCCGCCAGGGCATGAGCGCCACCATTATCGAGAACAAGGGCGGTGACCAATCGCTGCAGGGTTGGGGTCAGCAGCTCTTCTTCAACAACGAGGGCCAGCGCACGACCTTCACCGCTGAGCGCAAGAGCGACGTGAAGCAGCGCATCGAGACCGGTAAAGCGCAACAGCAAGACGCGGGCGCCATGGACGAGGGCGCCGACATGTTGATGATCATCCAGGTACCGCTCAAGCACGAGAACCGCGGCTACCTCTCGGGTCTCACCGATGACGGTTGCGCCGCGTGTGGCGCGGGTGGCGGCCAGGCGATGGAATCAGAGGCGGCTCCGTCCGCTGTAGCGCGCAGCAGCAACGTCGAGCAGGCGGTGCTCGGCCACGGTGACGACATCGGGCCGTTCCACGAGATGGGCAACATGAAGCTCCAGCGCGACACCCAGTTCCCCGTGCGCGTGACGGTGCAGTTCTATCGCGCCACCAGTAACGGCGTGGTCGACGACAACGACATGGCTGCGGTGGCCAAGATGATCAAGCGCGTCTACGACGACGCCGACTACGTCGGCTCGCTGGTGGTCCCCGAAGGTCCGCGCTATCGTCCGACCGATTGGATCAAAGACCAACCCAACGTCGGCTGGAACCCGTGGAATCGTCCGGGCACCCCCGTGACCATCGTCAAGGATTGACCCTACTCGTCAGCGTGCTCCTCCTTACGGCTTGCGGGCCCGTCGTCGAGCCCGCAAGCCCCTCGAGCATTTCGGCGGGTAGCGACGGGACGCCAATCGTATTCGTTCCAGGTATCAAGGGGAGCGCTCTAGCGGACGCGGACGGCGACATCGTCTTCCTGACGCGCCTCGAGGTGCTAGGCCTTTCGACTCCCAACCTCGCTCTACCCGCGCGTTTCGATGGCGCGACCCAAGACCGCGATGGCAGACATGCAGCCGGCATCTTGCGCGCGCTGTACATCGTACCGGGCCTCGTCGGTGAAGACATCTACGGCCCGTGGATCGACGCGCTGGCCCAGCAGCAGCGCCCAGCCTACCTGTTTGCCTACGACTGGCGCCGCGACAACCTCGAAACCCTGGATGCTCTAGCGGCCTTCGTGGCGAAGATACGCGAGCGTCACGGCCAAGCGGTGCAGCTCATTGGCCACAGCATGGGGGGCATGTTGTCGCTCGCGTTGCTCGCGCGCGGTGGTGCTGACATCGCGCGCCTCGCGCTAGTCGGCGCGCCTCTACATGGCGGCGTCGGCTTCTTGCCAGACTTGCACGACGGCGTCTCGGTTGGCGCGAGTGCGTCGCTCCTTGCACCCGAGGTCATCGCGACGTTCCCCTCCGTCTACAGCTTCTTCCCGAGCGCGCCCGGCGCGTACGTCGACCTTCCGACGCTCGACTTCTACGACCCGGCTTCGTGGTCGAGCGCCAAGATCGGGCCGTACAAAGAGGGACGAAAGCCTTCCACCGAGTTCGATACGTACTTTGGCGTTGCACTCGAGCGCGCCAAGGAGTTCCGCCGTCTGGTGGAGCTCGAGCCAGAGACCAGCATCCCAATCACCGTAGTCGCGGGTGGCAGCTTGCCTACCCTCGCGTCCGTTCGTCATGACGGACACGTGTGGGACTTCGCGAGCACACCACGCGAGCAGGGTGACGGCCGCGTCATCTTGGAGCGCGCTCGGCCACGACGCCTGAAGCACGATCTGCTGACCACGCCGGCGGAGCACGCTGGCCTCTTGAACGACCCAAAGGTCATCGACGCTTTGCTCGCGCCCTGACCCTTGGGCCGGTGAGCAACGCAAGAAAGTCCTCGATGATGCCACGCGGGTCGCCGTTGTAGGAGACGACGACGTGCTCGCGCGCGAAGTACTCGCGCTCATCGAGACGCTTTCGGGCTGGCGATCCATCCCGGTCACGTTTCGCAATGCCGCTCACCTGCTCAGCAACAGCCGTCTCGATATGGCGGTGACGGTCGCCGACGAGATGCCAACTGGCATCCGACGGCGTCCGCTCTTCACCAAGGGTTTCGTTTGCGCGGGGCTTAGCACGGCGTCCACTGGTTCTATTCGTTGTACGCGCCTACCATGCAGTCAACCAAAGAGACGCACCCGTGAAGCGCGCCCGCCTCGACCCAGCGGTGCCAATCGAGGACACCATCGGCGCTATCGCGGACATGGTGAAGGCGGGCTACGTGAAGCACATCGGCTTGTCGGAGGTTGGCGCCGAGACCATTCGTCGCGCGGCCATGGTTCACCCCATCGTCGACCTGCCAGGAACGAAGCCCGCGTGCGCCAGTTCGCAAACCTTGCAGCCCAGGGCGGGCGTACGCCGGCCCAGCTCGCCATCGGTTGGGCCTCCGGGGAGCATCGCGGGCGACCGCTATCCCTCGCTGCACATGGCGCATCTCGACAGCGAGCGCTGATTGGGGGCAGATTCGCCCCGTGCATACGACGAATAGTGCTCCCGAGCGGAGCTACATGTCCGGCTTCGCCAATGACGTCGCAAGCGAAGCTGTCCCCGGGGCGCTTCCAGTAGGTCAGAATTCGCCTCAGCGGACACCCTTTGGTCTCTACGCCGAGCAGCTCTCGGGGACTGCGTTCACCGCTCCGCGCCTTACGAACCGCCGTTCGTGGCTCTATCGCATGCGCCCCACGGCGAGTCACAAGCCCTATGCGCCTTACGCAAAGCCCACGCTCTTGCGCTCGGCGCCCTTCAACGAGCTGCCGCCCTCACCGAACCGCTTGCGCTGGGACCCGCTCCCCATGCCGAAGACACCGACCGACTTCGTCGAGGGCCTCGCCACCTACGGCGGCAACGGTGACGCGAGCACGGGTCAGGGCATCGGTGTCCATCTCTACGCCTGCAATCGCTCAATGAAGGGCCGCGTCTTTTATAACGCCGACGGCGAGCTGCTCATGGTTCCACAGGTGGGCCGCTTGCGACTCGTCACCGAAATGGGCGTCATCGATCTCGAACCCAGCGAGATCGCCGTGGTCCCACGCGGTGTCCGCTTTCGCGTTGAGCTCGCCGAGGCCGAGGCGCGCGGTTACATCTGCGAAAATTACGGCCAACTCTTTCGGCTTCCCGACCTCGGTCCGATCGGGGCGAACGGGCTCGCGAACCCTCGTGACTTCTCGACGCCGGTGGCTTGGTTCGAGGACATCGATGCACCCTGCGAAGTCGTTCAGAAGTTCGACGGTCGCTTGTGGACGACCACCCTCGAGCACTCGCCACTCGACGTGGTGGCCTGGCACGGCAATCTTGCGCCGTACAAATATGACCTGCGCCGCTTCAACACGATCGGCAGCATCAGCTTTGATCACCCCGACCCTTCGATCTTCACGGTGATCACAAGCCCGAGCGACACGCCTGGCACCGCCAACTGCGACTTCGTCATCTTCCCGCCCCGCTGGCTGGTCGCCGAGCATACGTTTCGGCCGCCGTGGTTTCATCGCAACGTGATGAGCGAGTTTATGGGGCTCGTGCACGGCGCCTACGACGCGAAACACGAGGGGTTCGCGCCGGGTGGGGCGTCGCTCCACAATTGCATGGCAGGTCATGGGCCCGACCAGGCGACCTACGAAGCCGCCGTGAAGGGCGACCTGCCGCCCCACAAGGTGGACCAGACAATGGCGTTCATGTTCGAGAGCCGCTGGGCCATTCGCCCAACGCGATGGGCCACCGAAGCGCCCCACTGCCAGCTCGACTACGACGATGTCTGGGCGAACTTCGCCAAAGCAAAGCTCCCCAAACCAGCATCTGGCTGAAACGTGTAAGTTGAGCCTGGGTCGTCCCGACCGGCCCTCCCGCCTTGGTACTGGAGCCCGTGGATGGTCGCGCGACCAGGACGTGTAGAAGCGCATCGACCGGCAGTCCTGGCCGACATCTCGCAGCACGGTGTCGAGCCACGCGTTGCGATCGAAGGCGCCCACGACGTCATCGATCGCGCGCCATTGCGCTTGGCCTCGGTCGACGGGCCAGGCATCGCCGTTGACATCCCCCGCCCGCTGCCGCGGCCCGCGAACCGCCCCATGGACCACGCCACCTTGCGCGCGGCGACCGACGCTGAGTGGCGCACCTGGATGAGCCAGCCGCGCAACCTCACGCGAACACTCGAGACGCTACTCGGGCGCGACCAGGGTAGTCTGCGCGGCGCCACCAACGAGGCGCTGGTGCGCAGCCTCGACGAGGTGCAGCAGCGTTACGGCATCGGAGCGCCCGGGGGACCCGCGAGCATGCGCGACGTGGTCATCGCCCGCCAGCGCGAGCTCGTCGGTCACGGCCTGCGCGAGCGCGATCTCGATGGCATGGTCGGCACACGCACGCTCGAAGCGGACCGCCGCTTCACCCGCGCCACCGGGCAGCGCCCCGGCACCCTGCCCCCAACGCTGCACGGTCACGCCGCCATGGCGAACGTCGACCCCACCTGGCGGGAGTGGGTCGAGCGACCGGACCGTTTTGCGCGTACACTCGAAGTGGTCCTCGACCGTGAGCCCGGGAGCCTCCGCAACGCGACGCCCGCCGAGCTTGGCCGCGCACTCGACCTGGCCGCCGAACGCTACAAGTTCGGTAGCGGCGCGACGCCCAACCTCGAGGCAGCGGTGCGCGGTGTGCAGGAGCGCCTGCATGCCTGGCGCTCGCAAAACGGCGAGCCCGTCACCATCGATGGCAAGGTCGGCAATGACACCGAGGCCGCTGCAGCCGCCTATCGCGCCGCCCATCCGCCCGAGCCGGTGCGTGTAAAGCCCGTCGTCGGTGGCGATCCGCCATTGCAGTCCGTCGACGGAGAGCCTGTGGCGGCCAATCCCGTCGTCGAGCGGAGCGACGCGGAGCCGGTCGTAACCCGCGCGACCGCTGATCGCATAGTGGCCGAGGACACCATCGCGCCGGTCGTGACCCCAAGCGGCGCCCCTCCCGACCAGGAGACGCCTCCACAGGGGCCGCGAACCTTCTCGAGTGACGAGATGCGGCAGCTTTCGGGGCACCTCGCCATCGCCACCGAAGCATCACTTGGCGAGATCACCGACGAGGCGCAACGCTGGACCATGGAGCAGCAGCTCAACGAAAGTAGGGAGCTAGCGGGCCGTCTGGTGACGCAGTGGAACGAAGCAGCACCCGACAAGAACGCTTTTGCGGACACTTTAGGTAGAAATCTGACGCCGCAAGAGATCGCTCTCTTGCCCGAGGGCATCCGGGAGCGTGTCAGCGATCGCGCTATTCTCCGGAGCGTGCGCGATGTCCTGGCGCCAGCCTTGGCGGGCGGGCCGCGCTTACCTTCTTCGACCCTCGAGCCCGAGGTGCTCACGCCCGAGGGGCAACGTGGCGGTGCCATGCTCGAGCGCTTCTTGGCCGAGACCCCCGTGGCCGACCGTCGACGCATCGCCGCGATGCTGACGAATGGGGTACGGGGTGGCTTCGACCTCGACGAACGCTGGCAGCTCCCGCGCGATGTCTGGTCGCGCCTCGAGGCGGAGGCGAGCTACACACCGGCGACACGCGCCGGAGAGCCCCCGCGGCCGATTGCAGACGCACGCGCACGTGAGATTGCGGCCCGGCTTGCAGCCAACACCGACGAGGCCCGGGCCGACGTCAGTCAGCTGGTGACGCGCTGGTACAACGATCGCTTCAGCGAGCCCAACGGCGACGCGCTCGCCGACACCCTCGCGCAACACCTCCTCCCCGCAGAGCTTGCCCAGCTTCCTGGTGAGGTGCGTCGTCGCATCGCGGACCGCGAGCTATTGCGCACCCTCCGCGCCAACTTGCAGGCCGACGCCGAGCCGCGCGGCATGACGCCGCCCGATGTGAGCGACACCTCACAGCTCGCATGGAACCGCCGCGCCGCTGCGATGGGTCTACGCCAGTGGCTCGCCAACGCTCCGAGCGTCGACCGCCAGCGCATCGCCTATATCCTCGCCCGCGAGATCACGCTGAGCGAGCAGTGGCTACTGCCGCGCGATCTCTGGCAACAGGTCGAAGAGCTGGCGCGACGACGCTGAGCCACCATATTGTGGGTGCATGAAGCTCTACTACACACCGGGCACGTGTGCCCTCGCCTCACACATCGCGCTGGCTGAAACCAAGCTGCCCTTCACGACCGTTCGCGTTGACCTGCGCGAAAAGAAGCTCGATGGCGGCGGCGACTACCTCAAGATCAATCCCAAGGGCTACGTACCCGCGCTTGAGCTGGCCGATGGCCGCGTCATTACCGAGGGTCCGGTCATCCTCGGATACATCGCCGACCAGTCGCCCTCGTCGAACCTCGCGCCGGCCGGCGGCAGCTTCGAACGCCTTCGCCTGAACGAATGGCTCGCGTACGTCTCGAGCGAAATCCACAAGACGTACAGCCCCATGTTCGACAAAGAGCTCGACGCAACCACGCGCGAGAAGCTCAAGCAGAGGCTCAACAAGCGCTACGCGCTGCTCGACCAAACGCTCGCGAAGCAAAAGTTCCTCGGCGGTGACCTGTTCAGCATCGCGGATGCCTACCTCTACACGGTGACCCGCTGGGCAACGTCCATGAGTGTCGACCTGTCGGCATACAAGGCACTCGGAAAGTGGTTCGAGACCGTCAACGCGAGACCCGGCGTTCAGTCTGCTTTAGCGGATGAAGGACTCAAGAGCTAGAATGGTCCTCGGCGCTCAGCTCGTCCGCCGCATTCAGCGCATCATCGCGCTCCCTGGCGGGCGCAAGCTCGCGGCGCTGCTCATCGGCAGGGCGATTCCGTATTCGGGCACTATCGAGCCACTCATCCAGAGCCTCGAAGCCGGCCGCGCCGAGGTCGCGATGAACGACCGCCGCGCGGTGCGCAACCACCTGCGCTCAGTCCACGCCATCGCTCTTGCGAACCTGGGCGAGTTCACCGCGAACCTCGCGGTGGTGTCGCGACAGCCCGAGGGCACGCGCTGGATCGTGACCAAGATGGAGATCGTCTACGTCAAGAAGGCGCGCGGACGCCTCCTGGCCTCGGCGAGCGCGCCCGAAATCGACTGGACACGCGATGGTGAAACCACGGTCGAAGCGCTCATCCGCGATCCGTCCTCCGAGGTGGTGGCGCGGGTGGAGACGACCATCAAACACGGACCGCTGCGCGAGACGGGCTAAACGCCTGAGGGACCGGCGGACACCGCTGTCGTCTCGTCAGCGACTCCCCGAGCCAAACCGCGGTGCGTTGAGTTACACTGCGAGCTAGCTCCATGGTGAAGCCAGCGAACAGAGTCACTCCCAGCAGCCCCATCGGAGGGTTGGCAGCGCCAGCGACGGTCAGGCCCGAGCCAGCCGCCCGGGGCCCGACCGCCAAGCAGCCGGATGCGTTTACCCAAACCGCCGGGGGTCGGCGTCGGCAGGCCCGAGCGACGCCTGAGCCGCAGGCGCCGCGTGACCTCGATCTGACGACGCCAGGCTCGGCGACGGCGGGGTTCGAGCGACTCGTTACCCGCGTGGGTGAGACCGCGGCCCGCGTCCTGCTCGCAGAGACGCTTTTCAGAACACCGTCCGTTCCAACAGACGTCGTGGGTTGGCTCCGCGAACGCTTCACGGCGGGCCCAAACGAGCAGACGGCGCTTCTCGGCACGATCATCGCCGAGGCCACGGGCGGCGGTACCTGGGTCGATATCGATGGGGACGGAGCGCCGAACGAGGCCGATGTGGTGGTCCGCGACGGACGCGCGGCGCCGGTCGACCCTGAGTTGCGCGATCGCACCCGCATCTCTGCGGCGACGGTGCGCGCAGCCCTCGCCTTCAACGCCATGAATCACCCTTATGGCCCGACGAAGCTCAACCCGTCCTTCTGGGAGCCAGCCATGTCACGGCTGGAACGCGACGGCGCCTTCGTGGAGTTCGCGGGTCCCTTGGTGCGCGAGAGCGCGACAGCCCCGGACGAGCGCAGCCGAGGGGGCGTAGAAGGCTGGCACCACTATCCGCAGACCTTCATGGTCCGCCCCGGCGTACGCCCGTCGGACGCGGTGCGCGACCTATTCGCGACGCGCCAGACCCAAGAGTGCGCGACCGCCAAGCACACCATTTATCTGAAGAGCATCCTCGACGTCATCGGCCCGGAAGACTTCGATCGCGCCTTCGACGGCCTGGTGCTTGGCCCCTACGCCTTCAACCAGCACGTAAGCCAATATCTCACGCCCGCCAGCGCCGCCCCGCATGGCCACCAAGGCCTACTCCCCGGCGATGCCGGCTACGTCGCGAACCCCGATGTGTCCGCTGAAGCAGAAGCACGCCGCGGCCCTGGCGAAAACGTCGTCTATATCGGAGGCGGCCGCTTGGTGGGCCACCCGATCGGCGTCATGAGCTACTCCCAAATCGTCGACGAGCTGGCCTCCGAGCGCCGCCCCGACGCGACCCAGGCCCCCCACATGAAGGACCGCCTGGTCCTCGACCCGACCCGCATCCTGGCACACGACACGATCCCGGGCAGTGCGCGCTGACCCCTAAGCCGCCCCTTGCATCCAACGAAAGCGACGATTAGAGAGACGGTCGAGTCGGGGCATAGCTCAGTCTGGTAGAGCACCTGCTTTGGGAGCAGGGGGCCGTGAGTTCGAATCCCACTGCCCCGACCATTTCAAGCCGCGGATCCGAGTGAGCGTTCTCGCTCCCGGTCGCAGTCGCACCTGAACCCTCTGCGTACGGTGGGGACCGACTGGGGAAGGCCCCGCCGTTCACGACCGGCCGCGGATGGAAACCGCATCGCGGCGTTCGTGGGGGAGGCGCTGGAGCTCTTCCTCGACATGGCCGCACCGCGTTCGCACCACGCCTTCGACCTGCTGCACAATATCGGCGGCGCCGTCTGGTGCCGTGAGCACCTCGTCGTGAGCGCCGGCACCTTGCTCGTGTCCATCGCGAGCGACGCCGACGACGTGCAGGTCATTGATGCGCTGCGTTTGACGAGCGAGACGATCGATGCCGGACCCGCGTCGCCGCTCGCGCTCGTCGCGACGGCCCGGTGAGTGCGAATCCCAATGCGCAGACCCACTTCGAGCTGCCGGAGCGCGCGCGACGCGGCATTGTAAGCCCAGAAACGGCTTGTGGGCGTCGATACGGCGTGCGAGGTGCGCGCATGCTCATGGTTCGACTCGTCCCGACCGTCGTCGCTTTCTCGCTCCTGCTCGCAAGCTCAGTCGCCGAGGCGCAGGAAATCAGTCGTATCGATGTCCAGCCCAATCAAGGCGTGCAGCCGAACCATCCGAGCATGGTGCAGAGCCGACTGTCCTTCATTTGCTATGGCGCGCCAGAGCGCGGCAACGACGACATCACCGGGCAGGGCACCTGCGGGCAGTTGAGCAGTTGCAATCCAGGAACCGTGTGCGGGCTGGGCAGTCAGCCGGCGTACTACCGAGTCGATTTCGTGCCCGGCGCGTCGAACGAAGAGAAGATCGGCGCGTATTGCCAATCCGATGTGCTGGGCGACCCGATCCGAGAGTTCTGCCTCGACGAGCCCATGGTCGCGACGATTCGCATGAAGGTCCGCGAGCTACGCATCAATCTCATCGGCAACGACAACTTCCGCCCGTTCATCCAGTCCAGCGGCTTCAACTTGCGATTTCCCGTTGGCAATCAGGGACGCTACTATCAGACCGGACCCGAAGGTGGCTGGCTTCCCATTGGCAGCTGGACCCCGGTCGTCAACGGCGCGGCCGAGCGCCACTGCAAGCCGGTTCCCGTCAACACCTCGCCGGTCTTCGTGGTCGAAGAGGGCACGGGCGTCCAAGAAGTCGACTGGTTTTGGCGTGGTACGCTGTGCCAGATCACGGTGCTCTCGAGCACCGGCGGCGGCACCATCGTTGACCTCGGCAGCGACTACAGCTGCCCCATGCCGGCCGGCGAGGAAACGCTCTGCGAGTTCGAGGTGCCGTTCAACGAGACGGCGCGCGTTCAGGCGGTTGGCGATCCTGGATTCGTCGGCGAGTTGGCACGCATTGGGGGGCCGTGCGCGTTCTCCGAGCCCGATCCGACGATCTGCCAATGGATCCCCGAAGGTGACCGACCCCTCGATGTCGACTGGGAGCCCGTGTCCACCTCGGCGACGATGACCGCTTCAGCGGGCAGCAGCGTGCCCGCGGGTGGGGTAGTCGCCAAGGGCTCGAGCGGAGTCGCGGTGCATCACGTGCATGTCGAGGCGACGGGAGCGCCGGCGATCAACAACGTCATCGTGACCATGGGCGGCACGGGGGCGGCCCAGGACCTCGCCGGCGTGAAAGTCTACGTCGATGCGAACGGCAACGGCGCGGTCGATGGAGGGGAGGCGCTCGCGGGGCAAGCCGAGATGGCAACGACCGGCGCGGTCGGAATCAGCTTTGCGAGCCCACTTGCGGTCGGTAGCGGCGTCGATCTGCTCGTCACGGTCGACATCGACGAAACCATCCAAGCCGGTGTCCGTGTCCCAGGAGCGCCCTGGACCCTGCTCCTCGTCATCGCGATTCCCCTCGCGGTGCTGTTCCGCCGCCGCGCACCCGCGATGGCGGTGGCCATCGTTGCTGTCGCGGTCGCGACCTCGCTCGCCTGCGGGAGTAGCGACAATGGCGGCAACGACAACGGTGACAACGGTCAACAGAGCGACAGCGACAACGCGGACAACGACGACACCGATGACGATAGCACCGACGATGACGGAGACGTCGACCCGAATCCGACGGCGAAGACCTACGTGTTCGGCATCTCGTCGATCACCGGCACCGAAACGGTGAGCGGTGGACCAGCGGTCGTTGCGACCGGGACTCCGATCGCGGGCGCGACGATTAGCGTCATGCCGTAACGCGACCGCTGCGCCACGCCACGCAGGGCCACGACGGCTGACACGCCTTCAGAGCAGGGATCGGCGTCCAGGCTGGGCTAGTGCCGATAAGGCGACCAACAAGGTCGTCAACATGTCGAACGTTCCAGCGCCTCGTCTATTCGTAGCCCCCGCCGATGTAGTGCCCCCGACCGAGGTGCGGAGCGTCGCGCTCATCCAGCAAAAGCCCGTCGTCTCAGCGAACCAAGATGGGGCTCTCATCAAATTGAGCGACGTCGCCGAGCACGACCGTGCTCTCGCCACGACACTGCGCGATCGACTCGATTTCAGGGACGTGCTGGAAGGCGGCTCGCGTCTCTCCGCCGCCGATGCACATGGCGTGCTCAACTCGAACCAGTACGAGCGTTTCGAGGTGATTCGCGCGGGACTGTTGGAGCGCGATCGCCTGCAAACAAAGGCGAAGTTTACGTTCCGCGGCACGCTCGGGGCCGTTGGCCTCGCGCTGGGCGCGGCGGCATGCTTCACGAGCATACCGGGTGAGGCGTTGTTCTTGGTTGGTCTGTTTGGCGGAGGCCTGGGAACGCTGTTCGGGGCTTTGGCGGCGGAAGAAATGGAGAAGTCCAGCAAACACGCCGCCGCTAAGATCCCGGGCCAGCTGCTAGCCATCCCACCGCCGCACGTCGCGGTCGACTCTGCTAAGGCGGACCACCCCGAGGCGACTTGATGGCTCGCTCGGCGTGGGGACCGACCACGTAACGAATGTTCAGCGTTTGGTAACGTCGTGGGTGTTCGTCAGGAGATCGAGGGTTACCGCGCAGGTCTCGTAGACGTCGATGGTCGGGATGTTTGCCATCCGGGCTGAGCGTGGCGGACTATCCAGTGACCGGTGTGCACACCAGAACAAGCAAGCTTGCAGCCACGATGGCGATAACTCGTACCTGAACGCCAGAATGGAACGTGTTTTCGTGGTCGAAGCTCCGCAAAGCCCCCTCCGCCGCTGGTTCGGAACCCCAACCGCGGTGCACGTGAGTCTGTTGAGCCCGGAGACCCAGGCCAAGCTTGGCGCCGTCGACTACATCGAGCGGCACGCACTTCGGGACCTTCTAGTCGGCAGCGGCTGGCGAGCCGAATGGGATACCGCCGTGTCGCGAGGCAGGGAGCTCGAGGCGGTGGTCATCGGACGTCGCGCGACGGCGCTCGCCGAGGGCGTGGCCCCCAACGTCGGTGGCAAGCTCGTACGCCAGGCGATCGACGCCACCACGCAAGCGTCCGACGCCATCAGTAAACGACTCGGCTTGGACAAGAGCGCGAGCGAGGTCGGCAAGGCCGCTGTTGGCGCGGGACTCACGACACCTCTCACGAAGACCGGCGTCCTCGGAGACGTGGTATTCAGTACGGCCAGCAACGTCGCTGAGACGTTGTTGCGCAGCGGCAAGCTCGAAGCGCGGGAGCAACAGGTCGATACGGGAACCGCCATCGCGTACGACGTCGCAACCGGGACCGCCGCGGGGGTCGTGGGGACGCTCGCTGCGGTCGTCGCAACGCCGGTCGTCGGCGTGGCGGTGGCTGTTGCGACCAAGCTCGGCATGGACGCCGCGCGCGATCCTGTCGTGTGGCGGGCCGCTGAGCTCGTTGCCGGTGTCCGAGCCGCCGTGGGATTCACGAAGAAGCCGTCCTAGTGGTGCCGGCAGTCGGTTGACATCGCCCCGGGCGCCTCAATGATACGCATCGGGGTGCAATGCACGGGGCCCACGAGTTCTTAAAGGCAATCACGGTCGTCCTCTGCGTCGCAGCGGTCACGACGGTGCTCTTCCAGCGCCTGCGTCTGCCCATCGTCCTGGGCTACATTTTGGCGGGACTCATCGTAGGGCCGTACGTTCCTATCCCGTTGGTTGCGGACCGCGAGATCGTCCAGACGCTGTCGGAGCTGGGCGTCATTCTCGTCATGTTCGCCATCGGGCTCGAGTTCCGCCTCGGTAAGCTATTCAGGATCGGTCCGACTGCGGGGCTCACGGCCCTCATCGAGTCGAGCATGATGGTCTGGCTCGGCTTCATGGTGGCGCGTGCCTTTGGCTGGACGATGCGCGAGAGCATCTTCGCCGGCGCCATCGTCGCGATCTCGAGTACCACCATCATCGCCAAAACCTTCGACGAGCAGGGCGTCGCTCGGGGGCTTCGCGAGCTGGTCTTCGGCATCCTCATCGTCGAAGACCTCATCGCGATCTTGCTCATGGCGATCCTGACCGCCCTCTCATCGGGCGACGGGGTCTCCGCCGCGACAATCGCGAGCTCGAGTGGCCGGCTCGCCGCCTTTCTCATTGGCTTAGTCGCGGTCGGCATGCTGGTCGTGCCGCGCGCCATGCGAGCGATCAATCGCTTGAAGCGCAGCGAGACCACGCTGGTCGCCAGCATGGGCATTTGCTTCGCGGTTGCGCTCTTGGCGCACAAGCTCGGCTACTCGGTGGCGCTCGGCGCCTTCGTCGCAGGCTCGATGGTCGCCGAGTCGGGCGAATCCAAACAAATCGAGCATCTGATCCTGCCGGTCCGCGATCTATTCGCGGCGATCTTCTTCGTGTCGGTCGGTATGTCGATTGACCCAGAGCTCGTGGTTCACCATTGGCGCGCCGTCTCGGTGTTCGCGGCGCTCGTCATTGGCGGCAAATTCGTGGGTGTCTCGACTGGCGCGTTTCTAACCGGAAACGGAACGCAGATGTCCGTTAAAGCGGGCATGAGTCTAACCCAGATCGGCGAGTTCTCGTTCATCATTGCAGGTCTCGGCGTGATGCTGGGGGCGACACGCGAATTTCTCTACCCCGTAGCGGTTGCGGTCTCGGCGATTACGACCCTTACTACGCCCTTACTCATTCGCGCCGCTGGCCCTGCGGCGAGCTTCCTCGATCACAAACTACCAAAGCCACTCCAGACATTCGCGGCTCTCTACGGCACTTGGGTCGAGCAACTCAGGGCGCCGCGCGCCGCTGGCGATTCGCGCTGGAGCGTGCGCCGCCTGGTGAAGCTCTTGGTGCTCGACTGCGCTCTGCTCGTCGGGCTCATCATCGGCGCATCGCTGTTCATCGACCGCGTGAGCGCGCTCGGCGTCCGCGAGCTTGGTCTGTCCCCCATGCTTGCGCGCGCAGCGGTGCTGGTCGCTGTGTTGCTGCTAGCGACGCCGATGATCTTCGGCGTCTTCAACCTCACGCAACGACTTGGCATGTCGCTCGGTCAACCGCTGTCGAGCGAGCCCAATCGCGCCGATCTTGCGGCAACGCCGCGCCGGGCCCTCGTGGCGACGCTGCAGCTCGCCATCGTTTTGGTCATCGGCTTGCCAGTCGTCGCATTGACGCGGCCGTTTTTTCCGGCCTGGCTCGAGGCCATATTGCTGGCGCTGGTCGTCCTCGTGCTTGGGGTTGCGTTTTGGCGCAGCGCGACGAACCTCCAGGGCCACGTAAAGGCAGGCGCGGAGCTCATCATCGAAGCCCTCGCCGCGCAGGGGAAAGCCGACCCCCACAGCAGCAGCGACGACGCTCTGGCGCACGTTCAGCACCTGATGCCAGGCCTCGGCGCCCCAATCCCCCTGAAGCTCGACGCCGAGAGCATCGCTGTCGGCAAAACGTTAGCAGAGCTCGACCTGCGCGGGCGTACAGGGGCGTCGGTGCTTGCCATCGCGCGCGGCAAAGAGAGCGTGCTCATTCCAACAGCCGCCGAAAAGCTGCACGTCGGCGACGTCCTCGCGCTCGCCGGCACGCGCCACGCGGTTGCATCAGCCGCGCGCCTTCTGCAGCTAGGCGACGACGCCGCGCCCGAAGACAACAGCGGGTCCTGACGCCCCGACAGCCTGTCAGACCCGCTCGGGGCACCCGGCGGATTGGCCTTGCGATACATGCACCTTCCCCGGAGAGATTCCCATGATCGACGCCCGTTGCATCGGACGTGATGTCGGCGACCACTATTTCAGCGCCAGCATCATGCAAGCTCCTTGGCTCACCGAGTCGCTGACGCGCTACGAAGAGCTGCGCGCCACCCGCTTCCATGACTCCCTCGGCCCCCTGGAGCGCCGGGACTACGAGAGCGACCCTGGGCTTTTTGCTCGTCATGTGGTGGGCACTGGCGATGGCAACGCCTTCCCCCCGATCTTGCCCGATGGCGTGCGCGACGAAGTGCAGCGGGCTCTCGAGCGTTGCACCTGGGACCTAGCTAAGCCGCAGGCCGGGCTACGGGCGCCGCGCTCAGGCGTGAGCTTGCGCCGTAACGGCTAGCGCTAGCCCGTTTCAGGTGTCGAGCGGCTCGAGGCGTGCGTTGGCAGGCAGAGCGCCGGCGCTCACGTATGCGTTGCGTGTCAGTGTCACCTCGCGGGCGAAGGTTCGCTCACGTAAGACGAGCTCACGCGCAGTCCGACCGCGCGTCGCCGCGTCGGCGCGGTCATCGAGCACGCTGCGGAGCGCACGCGTGATGAGCTCGGGCGTCACGCTGCTCACTGGGTAGCCCACGCGTTCGGTGACCGTCTCGCCGAGGGCGCCTTCTCGAAGTGCCAGCACCGGCTTCTCGCAGGCCATGGCCTCGAGGGCGGCGCGCGAAGCAGCGTCGTTGCCCGGACGAGCGACGAAGGCCATGTCCGCTGCAGCATACACGTCGACCAGCTCAGGCAGGCCCACGTAGCCCGCGAAATGAACCCGGTGCGCAATGCCGAGCCCGCGAGCGAGCTCGCCGACCGCGTGCTCGGACTCGCCGCGCCCGACGAACATGGCGTGGATCGGCGCCTCCCCCATCTGCGCGAGCGACCGAACCAGCTCCTCTTGTCCGCGTCCCGGAGCGATCAACGCGACGTGCGCGACGAGCAATGCGTCTTCCGGCAAGTCGAAGCGCCGGCGAAAGGCCAAGCGGACATCGTGCGGCCGCGGTGCGAAAACCGTCGCGTCGACGCTGCCAGGCACGACGTGAACACGCGAAGCGTCGAGTCTGAAGCGATTCAAGATATCGCGCGAATGAGCCTGCGAGCGCACGATCCAGGTGTCCGCTCGGGTCAGGAGCATGCGCTGGCCGAAGCGATTCTCCAGCGAACGCGCGGCGTGAACGGTACGCGCGCGGACGATCCGCTTCATGCTCTCGTCACGGAGCGCCATCGCCATGATCACATGGTCATGCGACATGTGCGCATGCACGACGTCGATGCGGCGGTCATGCACGACGGTGGCCAAAGTCTTGGCGTCACGCCACATGGCGAACGGCGCCGACTTCGCCGACAGCTCCATGGGCACCGTCGCGAAGCCCGAGGCTTCGATGTAGGGCTGCGCTTCTTCTTCGAAGCCGTCGAAGTTGCCGCGTTTGGTGTCGTAGCCGATCCAGACGTCGTTACCGGCGGCCCTCTGCGCCTTTGCGAGGCCGAGCACGTGCGGCATCGGGCCGCTGTAAAGCGGATAGCTGACGAGGTGGAGGATGCGCAGCGATGTCACGACGTCGTGCTTGCATCGCCGGGATCCGTCCCCGACTGCAAGCGCTAACGACGCGCGGTCGCGGCCGATTTGATGAGGATTGCCGGTGAACGTATGGACTTGCCGTCCACGAGCGTGGTCACGCTGGGCCAGCCCTCGGTGAGGGTCAGGTTCTCGACGCCGTTTTTGGTCACCAGCACCGTGTCTTCGACCTTGGTGCCTTGCACGGTCGGATTCCATACGAACGCCTGACGCTCGGCGACACGCTGCGACCCCTGAGGCAACGCAAACCACTCGCGCTCCGAATATCCGATGGCGCCCCCCTGGTGATGCTGGCGCCACTCGTCCGGGAAACCGGAGTCGGCGTAGGTCTGGGCCATGACGGCGAACAGCTCGGCCGCGGTCTTTCCGGGCTTCAAGCGCGACTGTAGCGTCGCGCTGACGCGGGCCGCGGCGGTGAGCTTGCGCTGCATGTCCGCTGTAGCGTCGCCAAAGTGCACGAGCCGGGTCATTGCGACGGTCAATCCCCAGCGCTTGGCGCAAACGGTGATCTGCACGTCATTCTCGAGAGTCGCGAAGTCGGTTGGAGGCGTGTGCCGATAGTTTTGGATGCGTTCGTCGGTTCCGACGAGCAGCACTGTCGGACGAAGGTTACGGCGGAGGAGCGCGTTCGACGTGCGTGCCTCGACGCTGCGCTCGCTCACGCCTGGCGAGAGACTCTCGATGACCTCGACGACGGCATCGGCGGTGTGCTTGGCGACCCAGCGGAGCTTGACGACCTCGGTATCGGTGAGCGGCGCGCGCAGGGCGACGATGTCGACGGTCTCGAGACCGGGGACGTTGGTGTCACTCGCGACGCGATCGCTCGCGACGAGCCTTTTCACCGCACCGCCGAGGTCGGTGTCGGTCCACGCGAGCCCTTTCGGCTCGTAGCCGAGCCCCGACAAGCTCTCGGCGGCGAGCCTGGGAAGCTCGCTTACACTTGCGACGACGAAGCGACGGCCATCTTTGGTGATGACAAGAGAAGAGGCGCCCTTCTCGCTGCCGAGGACGATCTGATTGTCCGCGATACCGGCGGTCATCCAGGCGAAGTTACGCACCTGGGTGAGGACGAGCGCATCGTATCCCCGCTCCCCGAGAAAAGCGCGCACGCGCTTGGTCTTCTCCTCGATCTCGCCGAGGAGCTGGCCACGGCTCAAGGCTTCGGCGCTGATGGCGGGCGTAGCCTGGCGCGGGAGATTGACCAGAGGCGGCTCGGTGTCGAAGGCGCCAGGAACTTCATCAGCCTGCGCCTGTTCCTCCATCTTGGCGTGGGCGCGCGCCTGCTGGGCTGTAATGCGCGGATTCCACTCTGGGTTTCCTAGGACGATGAGCACCGCCCATGTTGACAGCATGCGTCGTACCTCTCATTTCGAGTATCGCGACGGCCGGGTTCGCGTTGCGCCGCAGATGACGCTAAAACTCCGTTATGACTCATGCTTTCTTATGCCTGGCTGTCATCGCGGCGCCTCCCGCGGCTCCCAAGGGCCTCGAGACTGGTGGCGGAAACGTTTTCAAAACAGCGGCCTTTGAAGCGAAAGTTCTAGAACAGCTCAACGTCGGTCGCGGTAGCGACGCCAAGAAGCCGTCGTTCACGGCTGACGACAATCTGCGCAATTTCGCGCGTCGGTACGCGCAGCTCGCAGCCACCCAGCAGAGCGCTGCGCAGCAGATCGACAACGACATCAAGCAGCAGCGGATGGCGCCACGCGGGTACCGCTACCAATACGCAGCTGGAAACGACCCGGCCGCCATCGCAAAGCAGATCAAGATCGATTTCGACCTGCCCGCCAAAGCAGGCGTCGGCGCCTATTTGGTGCCGGCCAAGGAGCCCTACTACCAGGTGCTCGTGCTCCTAACGCTCGAGCCAGACCCGATGGAAGGCAAAGTCGGGCTCACGCCGGCGCAGACCGACCCGGTGATGGCGCAAGCGTCGGAGCGCATCAAGACCAACTGTTACGACCTTGCCTTGAAGCGTAACCCCAACCTCATGGGCGAGTTGGTCTTACAGGTCGTTATCGCGGACAAAGGTGAGGTCAAAGAGGTCAAGGCGTTGCAAGGACTCGAGGCCGAGTTCGATAGCTGCGCTGCGAATCAGGTCCGCGCCCTTCGCTTCCCCGAGCCCTACAAAGGCAAACCAGTCACGCTGAATCACCCCATCCGGTTCACGCCGCCGCAAGGCGAGAAGTTCATCGGCTGGCTATCGCAAGCCCAGATCGACGCGACCTTCGGCAGCGCAAGCCAAGACTTCCGCGCCTGCTACGACAAAGAGCGCAAGCAGAAGCCGAGCCTCGCGGGCACGGTGGCTCTGAGCGTCGACGTCAACGCTGGAGGTGGAGTCGACAACGTCGTGGTCACGAGCAACGACACGGGCTCGGGCAACCTCTCTGGTTGTGTGGTCAAGCGTGCCTACGACCTGCACTTCCCGCCGCCGCGCTACAACGCGGGCCTTACGCTCACGTATCCACTGCGTTTCGTCCCCGACAAGTGATCAATCGTCGATCGTGACGAGCCGCGGATCGTCGAAGAGCGCCTGCGGTGAGATCACGTCCATGTCGAGCGGCACTTGTTCGCCATAGCGTTCGCGCAGCTTCTTCTGAACCTCGGGATGTGTGAGGTCGAAGTCGCGTAGCTTCTGGACCTGGCCAAGCTCGATGCCGGCACCCCGCGCGTAGATCTTGTAGACGAGCTCGCTGCAGTACATGCGCTCGTCGTCCCAAGCGAAGGCCGTGTCGTAGTCCTTACCCACGAGTCCCTGGGCGACCTCGCGCATTTTTTCGAGCACCTCGCGCGTGAGGGGGGTGACGTCCGCCAGCCGGCGTACCGTCATTTTCCCGCCGACCCCTCGCCGTTGCCACGCAGCCAACGGGGTGAGCTTTACCGGCTGGACGGCCTCGAAAACGTAGGGCTTACCGTCGCGCAGGGTGAAAACGCCCACATGTGTGAACGGGCTCTTGGTGGCCAAGGCGATCGCCTTCGACTGCGACGATCGCGACGTCTGGAAAAGCAGGTCGCCCTCGCGCAGGCCGCCAGCTTCAGCCGCCGGCGGCCATAATCCGATCAAAAATAGGACCAGCCAGCGCGTCACCCGGACTCCCTTGGATCACCCAACATAACGTTTCGACTGCAAATATTATTTGCTTGGCGCCCTTTTCCGTACGAAAGTTTTCGGCGGAGCATTCATGGACGAGATGCGCGAGCGAATCGTCGCTGCCGCCAAGCGACATCGCAATCGCAGTGCTGAGTTTTTGCGCGAGCTCATCGCCATTCCTTCTCCCAGCCGGGGCGAGGAGGCGATTGCCGCGTTAGTTCGGCGAGAAATGCTTCGCTTGGGTTACCCAAGCGCTGAAGTCGACCGGTTTGGGAATGTCGTCGGCAAGATTGGCGACGGCCGCACCAAGATCGTCTTTGACGCCCACCTCGACACACCCGGCATCGGTGACCGTAGCTCCTGGCGGTTCGACCCGTACACCGGGGACATGAAAGCCGGTAAAGTGTTCGGCCACGGCGCGGCCAACAACAAGGGCGGGCTCGCGGCAATCGTTTTCGCAGGTGCTATCGTCCAGGAGCTCGATCTCGCGGCCGACGCGACCGTCTACATCGTCGGCTCCATCCAGGCCGAAGAGTGCGAAGGCCTCGCGTACAAGGCAATCTTCGACGTCGAAAAGACGTACCCGCACTTCGTGGTGCTCTCGATGCCGACCGGCATGCGGATCAACCGTGGCCACCGCGGGCGCGCCGAGATCCAGGTCACTCTACGCGGACAACCGGTCCACGCCTCGAACCCGGACAAGGGTTTCAACGCCATCTACGGGATCACCAAGATCATCGAGGGCGTGCAGGCCTTGAACGCGCAGCTGCCAGTCGACAAATACCTGGGCAAGGCCACGATCGCGGTCACCCATATCGATTGCGACTACAACGGCCCCAACATGCTGCCCGAGTCGGTGCGCATCATCATCGACCGACGCCTCACCTCGACCGAGCAGCGCAAGAAGGTGCTGTCCCAGATCAAAGAGCTCACCAAAGGCACGCGCGCCAAGATCGAAATCGTTGGCTACGACCAGCCGAGTTATCGCGGGCTGCGCTTGCCGATGGAGAAGTACTTCCCCACATGGTGCCTGGAAGACGAGCACCCGCTCGTGGTGAGCGCGGGCAACGCCTATAAGAGCGTCTTCAAGAAGGCGCCAGCCATCGGCCATTGGACGATGTCGACGGCAGGCGTCTACACGATGGGCATGGCCAAGGTGCCGACCATCGGCTTCGGCCCGTCCGAAGAAAGCTATAGCGGCCCCATCAACGATCACGTGCGCATCGACGACCTCGAGAAGTCGATGGCGTTTTACGCGACGCTGCCAGGCTACTTGCCCGATACCGAGCCCATCAAGCTGCCGCGACGCCGACGTTAGCAGCGCGTTATCGCGCCTAGTTCTCTCTGCTGTCGCGGGTGCACGTTACAGTCGCTCTTTGCCCCACTGCGGACAACCCTCCGCATGGACCTCGCTGTGAAGCGCGTCCTGACGCCCTCTGCGATGGCTCTCTTCGTGCACCGAGGTCCCTCCTGGTGCGAACTGATCGCAGCCGGAAGGGGGCCGCGATGTCGAGAGTTCATGGAACGTTCCTTCTCTGCGCCGCGCTTGTCGCCTGGGGGGTGATGGCGCGCGCGGACGAGACCCTCCCCGAAGCACCGGGCGGGCGTCACATCATGGTTGATGGGTCGCTCGCTTACCTCAGCATGACGCCCGCAAGCCGTCCCGGCGGACCCGCAGTCATCGTCATCCCTGGCGACCTAGGCATCAACGACGACCTGCGCCGCACCGCCGATCGCATGGCGGCGGCCGGGCTGACGGCGCTCGTCGTCGATCTGTACCAAGGCGACCTCCCCACGACGGACGAGGACGCGCGAACCCGCATGCAAGCGCTCGATCGACGCGTCGCCGTAGACCACATCCGTCAGGCGGCGCGCTTGCTGCGCACACGCCAGGGTATCGACGCGGGCAAGGTCGGCATCATTGGCGGCGGCGTGGGAGGAGAACTGGCGCTCCGCGCTGCTCTCGCTGCGTCCGACTTCAGCGCTGTCGTCACGTACGACTTTCCGGCCGACGACACGACGATGCAACAACTGCAGGCGCCGCTCCTCGCACTCGCGGGGGTGCCGCGCGATGACGCCGACGCAGCAAACGCTGCCTGGACCAAGACCATGGCGTTCTTCGACGCGAACCTGGGCGTCACGATGCCCCGTCAGTCAACGAGCACGTGGAGCGCACCGTTCGGAGTGCAGGGCGCTTCACAAGACGAGCGCCAGCGCGCTGCCACCGCGCAACGCGAGAACCGCGGCGAATGAGTACGCGCTGCGAAGTGCCAGGCGCGCGCCGCGCGATGGGTTCGTTAGGCTAGAGCTGGGCGCGCAGCGCTGTCCCGTAGACCAGCACGTAAAACATCCATACGACCGAAAAGAGCACGTGGATGGATGTCTCGAAACGCTTTCCGCGCCAGAGCGAGGCATCGTAGACGAACCACTGACAGAACAAGCGCACGAGCCAGAAGAACGCGATGGCACCGTTCACGTAGAGGCCAAGCGGGCTACGAGTCATGAGGGTCGCCGGGTCGCAGGCCGCCAGCGCGCCCATCAAGGTCAGTACCAGGCAGATGAAGAAGCAATGCACCCAAAAGATCTGTCGGGTGAGTAAGCTCGCCCCCTGAAGGTCCGCCTTCCAGCCCAAGTAACGGGAAATCGGTATGTGCGCGATAGCGAGCACGAGATGGCTGGCCCCAGCCAGCCGTAGAGCAAGCTCGAGCCCACTCATGCGCGTTTGAACTCCAGCACGTGAACGAACGGCGTGATGGTCTGCTCGGAGCCCATGACGAAGTTGCCTGCGGTAGAGTCGAGCCAAGCTTGCCGCGGCAAGAAGTGAAAGGCGCCGGGACCGTAAACAGCGAAGTTGGCGGCGTCGCGCAAGTGCTCAACGATGATGAGGCGCGCGTTCGTCGTGGTCACGCGCCGTAACTCACCGAAGAGTTGTCGGCGCTTGGCGCCGTCTCGCACCTCGTGGAGTGCGAGGAAGCCCACGACAAGGTCTGCCCAGTCGTCGTCGATGGGTAGCTTGTCGGTGTTTCCCTGGAGCGCGTCGCGTCGCTTGTAGCGCTCTCGGGCTCGCACGATCGATGGGGCGGTGGCGTAAGTGGGGTCGAAGATGTCGCAGTTGACGACGTCAGCCTGAGGAAACAAGCGAGCGAGGGCGTCGGCGCTTTCGTCGTAACCAGCGTGGACGTTCAGTATCCGCTTTGGCGGAACCGGCACGTGCATGAGCAGCCAATCCCAGCGATAGAGATTCGAGCGGTCGTAGACCCAGTGGGTAATGCCGACAACACTCACGATACCCGCGAAAATGAGCATCGCCGTGCCCAACATGAGAGCGCGCACCTTGAAGTCCACGAAGCGCGAGACGAAGACCAACACAAAGGCGAGGGCGCCCGCTGTGACAAAGCTCGGCCAGTTGAAGAGAAAGACGTTCGTCAGTCCGTCATAGCGTCCCCGCCCGGCGCGTTGTCTTGGCGGCGGTTTCACGCGGCACTTACGCGTTCCAGAACTCCGCGTGACCAATGGTACGGTACGTCTTCGACCATGAACGCGCTCGCGAGCATGGGCTCGGGCAGCCCCTGTCGCGCGAAAAAGCTGCTGTGTTCGACACGCGCCGCGACCATTCTCGGCTTCCAGCCACGCCGACGCCCCTCGATGCGAACGATAGAACCTGTCTCGGGCTCGTATGAGAACGTGTAAGGCATGGGTCCCGCGAAGCGTCGCGCGGTACGCGCGTCAGGAAACGGAGAGCCGGCGGGCAGAATATCGTCGGGCGCGGCCGCGTCGACCACCACGTCGAGATCGGCGTCTTGCCTGGGTGTCGTCGCGTGAACGCGCAGTGTGCCCTGCTCGCGGTGCACGCCGATGGTCGCGTGCTCGTATCGGTAGTGCGTGAAAATGTTCCCCAGCATCACCATGGCGGCCCGGTCGGTGTCCGAACGCAGCACTTGCAGACCTCGCAAGACCTTCCCCTCTTGCGTCTTATAGCGAACGAAGATGCGATAGCCGGTCAGCATGAAGCTGCCCGACAGCCACTGCGGCATGAATGCCGGACGCATCTGCCGGGTCTGAACCATTGCGATACAAACGAACCCGAGACCATTCCACGCGTCGATCGTGAGCCCTGGGTAGAGGCGCTTTGAAAGCGTAGCCTCGGGTAGGGCGAAGGTGAGCGCCAGCGTGAAGTCGAAGTGCGCCCGCGTCGCGATAGGATGGCGCTTGAGCAGGTGCAGCATGGCTCAAGCAGTCTAGCTCAACTGCACCGATTTCGGTCGATAATCACCGCGACGCGCCCACCAAAAGAAGGCACCAGAGAGCGTCAAAGCCTCCGCCGCCCAGAAGCCCAGCGCGGCTGAAAGCACCGACTGCGTGGCACCGATATGTTTGGCGAGCAGCAAGGCTTGCACGATCTCGCGCACGCCTTCGCCGGCGATCGTGAAAGGCGTCAGAACCGTGGCGACGATCTGTATGCTCGAGGCGAAGCTGACGGCACCAAAGCTCGCACCTTCGGCACCGATGGCAAGCGCAGTGAAGAAGTAGAGCGCCGCAGTCGTGAAATGCACCACGAACGAGAGGCCGGCAACAGCCGCCAACAATCGGGCTTTCCCCTTGTAGGCCATGGCGGACGTCGTCAGCTTTTCGATGAAACCAGTGATCTTGGCGTTACCGAAAAACGCGAGCTTCGCGAGACGCGGAGCCCAAGTGGGTTTGAAAAGCAGCGCAAACGCCACCACGACTACGCCTGCGGCGAGCGGTACCGTCACTGCTACGACCAGACCGGCGTGGTCACCGAGAACCCCGTAGCCGAAGGGAACCGTGATGAGAAAAGTGAGGAAGATGCCTGCGAGCCCCATCACTTTCTCGACCGCGGTCGCGGCGGCGGCAGGCACGGCACGGCCACTGTGTTTAGCCGCATCATAAAGCTTGTAGCCATCGAGACCGATGGTGGACGGCAAGAAGGTCCCCAGGAAGCGACCGATGAGGAAGGTCCCCACCGTGTGCATGAAGTTGAAGCGAATGCCCTGCCCAACCAACAAGAGCTGCCAGCGCACCATCGAGGCGAAGACCCCCACCGCTTTGACGGAGGCAGCAATCGCGATCAGAGGCCAGAAGCGCACGGGATCGAGCTCACGTAGATGATCGCGCACCGCCGCGGCGATCGTGACGCGCGTACCATCTCCAGCATCGACCTTGTGGGTGAGCAGGAGATAAAACGCGCCGACCGTGAGAAGCGCCTTCAACGTGAAACGAAGCGCGACGCGAACGCCGTTGGGGAGCCGGTTTCGCGCCTCCCCAGCCATCGATGTCACTCGAGGTCGCTCACGACGTGAACGAGGTTGCCAGCTTCGTCGATGGTCCAAACATCCATGACCTCGTCGCCGTCGAGGTTCGCGACGGCAGCGACCAGAAACTTCTTCCGTTCGACGCGGGGCTTGACGTTGGCGGCGACCAGGGCCTCGCGGGCTTCGGCGGCCACGACGGTAAGCATGAACTCGTCACCACCCGGTGCGACAGACATCTCCTTCGGCGACATGAACAGGATGTATTTCTGATCGGGTTGCCCCTCGTAGCCGCATTCCTTGAAGGTGCGGCAGTAGCGCTTCTTCTCGGCGAAGAACGCGCTCTGCGCCGTGTAGATCGACTGAAGCATGACGCGAGCTTCGGCCTCCTTCGCCTTGTTCTGATAGCGCGTGAAGCTCGGGACGGCGGCACCAGCCAGCGAACCGACAGCGGCCAACATCAGGAGGCCATCGTCAGCCTGCAGGATCGCACGCGCCTTACGACCAGCTCGACTGTCCGGATCATCGTGCGCGAGCTCGAGAAGCCCGTCGTAGTAGGCGCGGCTGTCACCGTTATAGCGGGCATCGAGCGCTTTGTAGTATTGCTCGCTCTCGGCCGCGCGCGGGGGAGCCGCGACAGTGCCAGATTTTTTGCTACCGCAGGCAGCGACGAGGACGGTGAGGACGATGGTGCTCAGGCGTTTCATAGCTGCGACCCCGCAAATTGGAGAACCAGTGCGTTATCGTCGACGTCGAGAGCGACGGCGTAGTCGTAGACGGAGGCAAGCCCGAAGCCACCAACCGCGAGCGTCAGCGGCAAACGACTGACGGTCATGGAAGCGGGACTCGCGAACGCTGCCCCATAGAGATTGGGGTCGAGTGCGTCCTTGGGCAGAATGTCACGCATCTGCTTGAGCGCCACCTCGGCAATCTTGGCTGGCCAGTAGAACCATTCGAGCGTCGTCCCGTCGTAGCCCGTGACCATATAGGCCTGAAGGATGCCGGGTCGTTCCAGCACCTCGCGAACAGCTGGAGTCAACGGGCCGTCGAGCAACGACTTGCCCTTCTTTGCCGTGCGCAGGTCGGTCAGACGCTCGACGCGCACGCGCTGACGGGCCGCCACCACGCTGTTGTCGAGAGCTACGACCGTGCTGTCGGTCAACGTCACGTCGGGGCGCAGCTTCACGAGCTGCGCGCCCTGCTTGCCCTCGAGCCGCATGAGACCCGGCTCGACGCCATAGCGATCGAGCAGCGCCTTCAGCGCTTTTGCGCTGCTGTCGACGAACGCCTGCGCTGACTGCGCATCGATGAAGTCGGCGGCCATCGCCCAGTCCCCCGGGGCGCCAAACGTGGCGAGACTCAAGCGGCCATTGACGGCCTGGGCAGCCTTGATGACTTCTTGAACCGAGGGGTCCGCGATCTCGGGCACCTCCATCTGCGCGAGCGTCAAGGCGCCGGTGAGCAGCATTGGCGGCACAGCGATCGATACGGCGGTGAGCGCTTCGGAGTCCCAGTGAGCCGCAGCGCTGGCGGGCCGACCCTGAGCTTTAACCATCGGCGCCATCTGCCTGACCGCTTCGGAGTCGAGGACGATGCGCGCGACCTGCGATAGGTCGGAATCGATGCGCATGGTCACCGCCAACGCTTTGGCTTCGTTCACCATGTTTTGAGCCATTGGGTTGTCGGCGAAGGCCTTGGCGAGACCACTGCTGATCATGCCACCGCCGAGCGCCGCCAGGACCAGCTGCGAGTCTTTCGCCCAACGGGCCACCCCGTCCGGCAAAGCGGTCAGGGCCTTGCTACCGGTCAGAGCGAGAGACGCATCGGTGGCACCGATGCGCAACCAGCCACCGTCCACTTTGGCGGGCAACGTGATGCCACGCATGGTGACCTTGAGCGCGCCGTTGTCGTTCGTAAACGCAATCGCGCTCTCGCTGGGGGCTTTGGCCAAGCGCTCGAGCGCGCCATCCTCGACCTTGATGGCGAGCTGCGCGTGCATCGTGCCTTCACCCTCGGAGACGACCGCGCCGACGACGGGAACCTTGCCACCCTTGGGCGCGGCGAGTGCGAGCAGGCGGTCGATCTCGCCGTACAGGTCGACGCCCAGCAAAGCGCGCTGATGCTCTGCTTTGACATACTCGCGCCCGAAGGTCGTGCGAGCGATCAAAGCTCTCTGCAACTCGAGCTTGCCGCGAAGCTCGCGGAGGTCGTCGAGGAGCAGAATCGCCTCGATGTGTTGGCCCTCCGACACGGTCGGCAAGCCATCGAAAGCAAAAGTCCCGGCTCCCCGGGCAGCCGAAAGCCCTGAAAAAGCGAGGAGAAACGCCACCGGCGCGACCGCCGCACGTAGATTCATGGGCGGGCTAGTACCACGAGAAGGCTAACCAAAGCCAAACTGACAGACCCGCGCGCTACTATCCCGACATGGCCGCTGAGCCCCAGACCACGCCGCGTTTGCGGCTGACACGCCCCATGGTTTCCTTCGACCTGGAGACCACGGGGCTCGACATCGCGAGTGACCGCATCGTCGAGATCTGTTGCGTGAAGCTGCATATCGACGGCCGCCGCGAGGTTCGCACCCAGCGGTTGAACCCTGGCCGCCCCATCGCACCGCAAGCGACGGCAGTGCATGGCATCACCGATGCCGATGTCGCGGGCTCTCCGCGCTTCGAACAAGCCGCCGCCGACCTGCATGCGTTTTTCGTCGGCTGCGACCTTACCGGTTTCAACATCGAGCACTTCGACTTACCGCTGCTGACCAACGAGTTCGGACGCGCCGGCCGCACCTTCCCGGCCCCCGACACCAAGGTCATCGACTCGTTCCGTATCTTCACCATGCGCGAGCCCCGCGACCTCTCCGCGGCCCTGCGCTTCTACTGCAATCGCGAGTTGACCGCGGCCCACCACGCCGAGGCCGATGCCCTCGCGGCGGCCGACGTCCTGCTCGCTCAGGTCGACCGCTACAGCGACCTTCCCTCCGGCGTCGAGGGCCTCCATGCTGTTTGCCGTCCGCCCGATTGGCTTGACGGTCAAGGCAAGATCGTTTGGGTCGACGACGAAGCGACCATCAGTTTCGGCAAGAACAAGGGCAAGTCGCTGCGACTCTTGGTCGAAAACGACCCGAGCTACCTGCAGTGGATCTGTCGCGGCAACTTCGCTCCAGACACCATTGAGATCGTGCGCGCCGCTCTACAGGGTGTTTTTCCATCGAAGAACGCGCCCGTCGCCGCGCAGCTCGCCGCCGTCGCGTCGCCGGGGACACAGCTCTCGCTCATGACCGGCGCTCCGGTCACGGTCGAGCCCGTTCAGTCTCAAGGCCCGCGTCTCGACGGTAACGTGCAGCTTGGACTCTTCCGCACCGGCTAGTGGGCGGAGCTTCGTTTCGACGTGTGTGAGCTTCGGGTTCGATGCGGTGAAGATGGCGTGTCGCGAGGAACGACCTCAACTGGTCTAAAGGCGCGGAAGATTGCGTGCGTATGCTTCGCGCATGCGTTGATCGCGAAGCACATCACGGGCGTCTTCGAGGACCCGCTCGATCTCGTCGATCTCATTCTTGAGTGAAGCACGCACAGCAGGCGAAAGACGCGGCGGAGCAAGCTCGCGGGTGATGCGCTCGAAAGCGGCTTCGACCTCGTAGGTGGTAGCGCCGCGCGAGACACCGAGAATCTGGAAGTAGTCTGCCTGCCGAACTTGCTCGACCCGTTCGAGAATGCGCTGACGATCGATACCATCGAGATCGGTCGCACCGCTCAGGTTGATGCCTTCGATTCCACGGACTGCGACCTCCGCGTAGCCCGTGGCGCAGAGCGCGGCAAGCACATGGTAGACACGCAGCGCACCGAGTCCGCTCGAAAAGACGATGTCATCGATGTTGCGGGTGCCGTCGACGAGCCGAGCGATCTGGCGCTCGTCTGGTGTGAGGCCGAGCGCGTCGGAGTCGATACGGCCTTCGGGGTCAGTGCGCGTCAAGAGCGAGCTTGGGCTGCCAAGCTTCTGCACCGCTCGCGGTAAGAGGTACTTGCGGCGAATCCCTTCAGTCACGATTGCTCGCGGGTCACGTTCGAGGGTGACGCGATCGTCGTCGTCAACGTGCTCGGCGACGTACGCGTAGCTACCTTCGTCCCACTCGAACAGTGAGAAGATGAGCTCTTCGAGTTGACCTCGCACCGCGGTGAACAGCTCGTCGGGACGCAGATAGCCCTCGTTCACCAAGAAGGCGCCAATACGCCGCGGGCCGCGCAGGCCTTTGACGCGTACCTCGTGGTATTGGGCTTTGGTGACGCGCCCTTCGCGGAGCAGGTACTCCTCCATGCGATCATAGACCTGGCTAGAGTATGCGTCGACGGGATGTCCGCGTTCGAAGACGACGGACTTCTGGCGCGTGCCCGACGTGAAGTCGATGCGACCGGTGATTTGCTGACGAAACGCCTCGGCCAAGAGGTCGGCCATGTCGGCGCTGTTGCTGAAGACACCTTCTTCAGGCGTGAATGCGCGCAACTGTGGTCTGGCGCGCATCGGTGTCCCTGGTTGATTCTGCACGAGGGACTGCGCCGTCGGCGTTGGTATGTTGACCGAGGCTCGCGGCACGGGCCGACGAAACTCCTGGTCGCTCATGTCTTCGATAGCGGACGGAGGCTGCAACTCAGCGCTCTTGCTACCCGACAACGGAGTTAGCGTGGCTGCTATCGTCAACCCGGACTCCCCCCGGACGATTTCGGTTGAACGCTCAACGCGCGTCGTGTCGGCGCCAGGCTTCGATTCGCTCGCAGAGGGCTTCGCGGGGGCGAACTTGCGACGCGCGGCCTCTTCCGACCGGCGGCGCTGCTCCTCTGCGGCTTGCTCTGCGACGCGGCGCTCCGCCTCGGCGCGCTCGAGCGCTTCTTCAAGCCTACGCCGAGCGGCTTCGGCGAGCCGCTGGGACTCGGCTTCCGCGAGCCGCTTGGCTTCGGCTTCGGCTTCGACGCGCTGGCGCTCTTCTTCGGCGCGGCGCCGCGCTTCTTCTTCGGCCTTACGGCGTTCATCGTCGAGGCGACGCTGGCGGATCTCTTCTTCAGCCAGCCGGAGCGCTTCGGCCTCAGCCTCGAGACGACGACTTTCTTCTTCCGCTCGGCGCCGCGCTTCCTCGGCACGACGTCGCTGCTCTTCCTCGGCCTTGCGGCGGCTCTCCGCCTCGATGCGGAGTCGCTCTTCTTCCGCCCGCCGTTGCGCTTCTTCCTGCTCGGCACGGCGACGTTCTTCCTCACGCCGAACACGTTCTTCGGCCTCGCGACGCGCCTGCTCTTCGGCCTCACGACGCGCCTGCTCTTCGGCTTCGCGACGCGCCTGCTCTTCGGCCTCGCGACGTGCCTGCTCTTCGGCCTCGCGACGTGCCTGCTCTTCGGCTTCGCGACGCGCCTGCTCTTCGGCCTCACGACGCGCACGTTCTTCGGCTTCGCGACGTACCTGCTCTTCGGCTTCGCGACGTATCCGGGCCTCGAGGTCGAGACGCGCTTTCAACGCGGCAGCTTCGCGACGCGCCTGTTCTTCAGCTTCGCGACGCGCCTGTTCTTCAGCTTCGCGACGCGCCTGTTCTTCGGCCTCGCGAAGCGCACGTTCTTCGGCCTCACGACGCGCCTGATCCTCTGCCTCACGACGCGCACGTTCTTCGGCTTCGCGACGCGCCTGCTCTTCGGCCTCGCGACGCGCCTGCTCTTCTGCCTCACGACGCGCCTGCTCTTCGGCCTCGCGACGCGCCTGCTCTTCGGCCTCGCGACGCGCCTGCTCTTCGGCCTCACGACGCGCCTGCTCTTCGGCCTCACGGCGCGCCTGCTCTTCGGCCTCACGACGCGCCTGCTCTTCGGCCTCACGACGCGCCTGCTCTTCGGCCTCACGACGCGCCTGCTCTTCGGCCTCACGACGCGCCTGCTCTTCGGCCTCACGACGCGCCTGCTCTTCTGCCTCACGACGCGCCTGCTCTTCGGCCTCACGACGCGCACGTTCTTCGGCCTCGCGAAGCGCGCGCTCTTCGGCCTGCGCGCGGCGACGCGTCTCTTCTTCGGCCTCGCGACGCGCTTCCTCCGCCCACCGCTCGGCTTCTTCGAGCGCGCGTTGTCGGGATTCTTCTTCGCTGCGCCGTCTCTCGGCCGCGGCCACCTCGGCGCGCATGCGCATCTCTTCCGCCGCTACCTTGCGCGCCTCGTCCTGACGCTGGGACTCGGCGCGGCGCTCGTCCGCCTCGGCGGTCAGCCGCGCAAGCTCCTCGTCGGCTTGACGCTGGGCCTCCTCGGCGAGAAACCGCTCGGCCTCGTCCTCAGCGCGGCGCTTGGCCTCCTCACGCGCTCGCCGTTCCGATTCGGCGCGGCTTTCGGCCTCGATCTGGGCGAGGAGGTCGTCCGAGGCGCTCGCGAGGTCGGAAGCGGATTCAGAACGTAGCTCGACGGTGGCCCCTCCGCCTGCGAGCCGCGCCAGGTCGACGACCGGCGCGATATCAACGCGGGTGATCTCCTCCCGCGGTGCCGGAGGCGCTCCGACGTAGGTCTGGACCTTGGCGAGGATCTTTCCGAGCTCGAGAGGTTCGCCGAAGTGATAGTCGCCACCATAGGAGAGGGCTTCGGATGGGGAGCGGACCTTCGCATGGCCATTGCCCACGAAGATGATGGGTACGATGGCGCCGTGGCCCGTCAGGCGAATGGCCTCACAGACCTCGAGGGCGCTCCGCGCCTTGAGGCTCAAGAAGACGAGCTCGGGGGTGAGCGCTTCGAATTGGCCAAGCGGGTCGTCGCCCTCGGCGACCGCAACGGGTGCATAGCCAGCGTCTTCGAGCGCGCTGGTCAGCGTCTCGAGCGAGTGATGCCCGTCGTCGAGAACGAGGATGGTGGACGCGCCCATTAGAGCTTTCGGGGTTCAGGCCTTGGCGCACTGATTACAGCATGCTGAACGGATCAACATCAACAACCTGGCGCACCTCGTGCGGGTGCGACCGACGCATGGCCCGCATGACGTCACGCAGACTCGCCCGATCTTTCGCCTTGAGAAGGACCTGAACGCGATGCCGCCCCTGCAGTCGCGCCAGGGGAGCAACCGCCGGCCCTAGGACCTGGACCTTGTCAGGCTGCCGGGTCGAAGCGAGCTCCCGCATGCGTGCGGCGTCGGTGTTCGCCGCCTCGTGGGCCAGGCGCTCGTTCTCACACTCGTACCGCGACAGCGTAAGGTGCGTGTAGGGCGGGTAGCCCAGCTCCTCGCGCAACGTCAGCTCGTGCCGAGCGAAGGTCTCGTAGTCGTGTTTGGCGGCTGCCTTGATGGCGTAGTGCTCAGGGTCGTACGTTTGCACCATCACGACGCCTGGTTTGTCGCCACGCCCAGCGCGACCGGCGACCTGGGTAAGGAGCTGGAAGGTTCGCTCGGCGGCGCGAAAGTCGGGGAACGACAGGCCTGCGTCGGCACTCACCACGCCGACGAGCGTGACGCCGGGGAAGTCGTGCCCCTTGGCGACCATTTGTGTGCCGATGAGAACCTTGGCCTCGCCTCGCGCGAAGCGCGTCAACTCGCGCGTGAGATCGGAACGGCGTCGCACTGTGTCACGGTCGAGGCGCGCCACCGGGACAGGCCCGAGCAGCATGCGGAGCTCAGCCTCGACGCGCTCGGTGCCCAAGCCGTGCTGCTGCAAGTTATGACCCTTGCAAGACGCACAGTCGTCGGGGGACTCCTCTTCGTGTCCGCAATAGTGGCAGATGAGCTGCCCGCGCCGCCGGTGCAAGGTTAGCGATACGTCGCAACTTTCGCACTTGTAGGTGTGACCGCAGTCGCCGCAATAGACTACCGACGCGAACCCGCGCCGATTCAAGAAGAGGATGGTTTGCTCATTGGCGGCAAGGCCGCGCTCAATGGACCCCGCCAGCGCGGCCGTGAAGATGCCCTGCCCCACGCGTTCGCCCTTGGCGAGATCGAGCAGCGTCACCTCGGGCAACGGCCGGTCGAGGACACGCGTTCGCATCATGAGCTCACGATAGCGCCCCTGCACGACATTGCCGCGAGACTCGAGAGAGGGCGTGGCCGACCCCAGCACCACGACAGCGTTTTCTTGGCGGCCGCGAAAGACGGCGAGGTCGCGCGCGTTGTAGCGAGGAGTTTCGTCTTGCTTGAACGACGTCTCGTGCTCTTCATCGACGATGATGATGCCGACGTCGACCAGTGGCAAAAACAGGGCAGACCGAGCTCCGAGACCAATACGGGCCTCGCCCCGCACCACGCGCTCCCACTCGTCGCGGCGTTCCGCGACTGTGAGGCCCGAGTGGAAGGTAGCGACCAAACCGCCAAACCGAGCACGAAAACGTGCTCCGAGCTGCGGTGTAAGCGCAATCTCCGGCACGAGGACGAGCGCCGTCTGACCACGCGCGAGTACCTTCTCGATGATGCGTAGGTAGACTTCGGTCTTGCCACTGCCCGTGACGCCGTTGAGCAAGAAGGTCGAAAACGCTCGCTCGCTGATTGCCTGTTCGATGGCCGCGATGGCAGCCGCTTGCTCGGGGGTCGACGCCGGCGCGACCGCCGACGCGCCGCTATGCGCTACCTCTTCGGAGCCATCCTCCGACCCGAACGGGGTGAGCCGCTGCGCGAGTCGTTCGCGGACAACGAGACCGGCCTTCTCGAGCGTCTTCACACGGTCGTAGGCACGTGGATCGATCGCGCTGAGGTCCGCGACGCTCATGGCCTCGCCCGGTGGCATCGCCTCGAGCAACGCCCGCGCTTTGGGCTTTAAGCCGAGAACAACCTCGGGGGGCGCCTCGGCACGCTTGTACGCAATGACCTCACGCGGGCCGCCCTTCTTCTTTGCCGCGTAGACGAGCCAGCCCGCTGTCACGTGTCGCTTCAAGCGCGACATCGCAGTACGCCTCGGCCAGCCCAGTTCACGCTCGAGCGCCGCGACCGTAAAGCCTTTCGGAAACTTCGCGGCGACGTCGAGTAGCGCGACGTCGACCTCTTTTGCCGCAGCGTCGGCACGATGCAGAAGACCCAACTCGGTGATCTTGAAGCGCGACGAGCCAGCGCGTGCGAGAGCAGGCAGGGCCGCGTCGAGCACGTCGCCCGGCGAGACGTCATAGTAGCTAGCGGCGAAGACCACGAGCTCGAGGAGCTTTGCGGGTAAGGTGGGCCGCTCGGCATCGAGACCATCGAGGTCCTTGATGGTGATGTCGGCCGCAAGCGGGGTATCGACGAGGTCGACGACATACGCGCTGGTTCGACGCTTCCCCAGCGGCACGCGCACCGCGACCCCGGGCGCGACGGCGTGCGCCACCTCGGCAGGGATGCCGTAGTCGAGCAACCCCACCGGTTCGTTCAAAACGACGCGAGCGCGCACCATGGGATTCTAAATGTCCCCCCCGACAAGAAGGTCAGGTGATGCCGAGCCGGACCCGCACGGCCGGGTCGAGAGTCGTAAAGTCGCGAGACGTCGTATCGGCGCCGACTGCCGCTAAAGCGGACGGAAGCTCGCTGGTACAAATACCCACCGTGAACATTCCAGCGCTCTTTCCGGCGAGCACCCCATTGACTGCGTCCTCGAAGACGACGCACCCCGAGGGCGGGACGCCGACCTTCCGTGCCGCCTCCAAGAAGATGTCCGGCGCCGGCTTGCCGCTCGCGACCTGCTCCCCTCCGACGATGGCGTCGAAGAATCCGAGGGCTCGCAATGAACCGAGCACCATCTCCCGATTGGGCCGCGGCGCGGCCGTACCCAGCGCGACTGCCGTTCCCTTCGCCCGCAAGCGCATGATGAGCTCACGAGCCCCCGGCACCCAGACAACGTGCGGCTCGTACAGCTTTCGGTAGGTCGCCTCTTTCTCGTCCGCTAGAGCGCGCGCGCGTGTTGGATCCACTCCGGGCCCGAGCAGCCTCTCGATGATCTCGCCGTTCTTCTTGCCGGCAAAGTCACGCTCGAACTGGTCGAGACGCGCGGGGATTCCGTGGCGCTCGCAGAGCTGCATCCAGGCACGCGCGTGGAACGCCATGTTATCGACCAACGTCCCGTCGAGGTCGAAGAGAGCGGCGCGCATCAGCCCGCGGGCACTTGGAACAACGTGTCCGGTAGATCCTGGTTGACCTTGATGTCCGCGACCTCGGCCCGCCGGATCAGCTTACCAGCGCGATAGTTCTCGATGATGCGGGGGAAGAAATCGCCAACGCCCGTCGTGTAGTCGAAGAAGCGCGACTCGTAGCGCACCTTCTTTCCGCCTTCATCGACGTAGCTGATGAGCCGAACCGGCAAGAACGTCGTGCTGTCGACCCACAGCTGCGGCTTCTCTGTCTCTTGCGGCTTCGCCCCGATCACATAGGCGGTCTCTCGCGCGTCTTTGCCGTAGATGGTGATGGCGACCATCTTCGTTTCGATGCCAAGCCCCTGCAGCACCGCAATGGTTCGCGCCGCCATATCCTCCGGCTCGCGCCCCTTCGGCATGAGCAAGGTCGCGAGCAGCTCCGTCGATGGGTTCTTGGTGATTTTGACGGCGTTCGTGTCGCCTTCGGCGCGCTTTCCCTCGCGCTCGATAACAACAGAGGTGCTCTCGCCGAGGTCGCGCTCGAGCCGGAGGCGCTCGGGGTTCTTCACGTAAATGCGCTCGTCGACCTGGTCATCGCGGCCGTCCATCTCGACGGTCAGCTGCACCACACAGTCGCGAACCTCCGCCTTGGCGCGGCGCTCGGCCATCTGGCGAATCAGAAAGCTTGCCGGCAACAGATAGGCGTTGGCCGGCGCGGCAAACACGGCGATGGCTAGCGCAAGGAAAACGCTAACGAAACGAGACATGGGCCGGGTCGATATCACCGACGCCCACTCGCGCCTAGAGCGCATGTCGTCCCGCACGTCGAGGCTCACCCAATGCCAGCCAGTTGGGTCATCGCCGCGCGCTTGGGCCGCCTGGTCAGTCGAACCGGTTCTTGGCGTCGCGTCCGGCCTCTCCCAGCTCGGCGAGCGCGCGCTCGAGCCCCGCGGTCATGTCTTTCCAGGCGTCCCCGCTGGCGTTCTGCAACTCGTCCAGCTTGGCGGCCGCCTCGGCGCGATCCTTTTCGAGCTTCACGATCGACGCGTCGAGACTCGCCTTGGCGTCCGCCGCCGCTCCACTCGCTTTGCCGCGCAGCGCCGCAAGCTCGGCGTCAGCCTTGGCAATCTCGGCCTTTCCCTTGGCAACGACCTCGTCGCGGGTTTGGCTAACGTACGCGTTGGTGGTACGGGCAGCCTCGCCAATCGAGTCCTTTACATCTTTGCCGGTTACCTTCCCGGGCGCGTTGGAACCGTCACAGGCGATTAAGGCGATAGCAGCAGCGGCGAACACAGAAGTACGTAGCATCGAGAACCCCTCCGCGAGACATGAGCAAGAAAAAACAAGACGGAGCCGTTGGCAAGAAGTTGATCGCTGACAATCGACGCGCGCTCCACAACTACGCCTTCAGCGACAAGCTGGAAGCCGGCATGGTGCTCACCGGCACCGAGGTGAAATCCTGCCGGGAGGGCCGCGTCATGCTGAATGACGCGTACGTGATGATCCGCAACAATGAAGCATTCCTGCTCAACGCTCACATTCCGGAGTACAGCGCCGGCAACATCTTCAACCACGAACCGACCCGCATGCGGAAACTCCTGATGCACGCGCATGAGATCGAGCGACTCGATGTGCGCATTAGAGAAAAGGGTGAAAACGCGATCCCCCTGTCGATGTACTTCAAGGACGGACGCGTGAAGATCGAGATCGGCGTTGGTAAGAGCAAGACTGATATCGACCGAAGACGCGACATCAAGGACCGCGACAACAAGCGCGAGCTCCAGCGCATCATGCGTCGCGCCGGCCGGTAGCGCCGCGTGCGTTTTCAGTCATGCGACAGACTCGAACAAACCAGGCAGCGTAGCGGCGTTGGGTCTGTCGTTCGTCGATAGTCACGACGCCCGTTGGAGCAACCGATTGCGCTTTTCCGTCTTCGTTTTGGCCCTGAGTATCCTCGCCTGCGAACGTGAAGTGACGCCGCGCGGAGACTTACCGCTCGCGCCACCAGCCGATGCTCCGAACCCCACCCCGGCGCCAAAGCCGTCACCAACGCCAACGCCAGAGCCGGCACCAGGAACTCAAGCGGAGACGCCTCTCGCGCCCGAGGACTTGCGCTGGGCCGATGAGCTTCAGCACGAGCTCGCTGCGGAGAACCGGGAAAGTCTCTCGGCATGCCCGCGCATCAAAGACTACAAGGCCTGCAAAGGCGCGTCGCACAAGACCATCGTGCGTCATGGCGAACACCTCGTCGTCGTCGAAGAGACGGTGGCGTCGCCGGAGAACCCGTATCAGCCGGCGGAAACCAGCGTCGCCTCGGTGATCTACTCCAAGCGTCCGCTCTTGCAGCGGGTCGCCGAGCTTAGCGGACGCTCGTGGATGGCCAGCGACAAAGTGGTAGCCGCCCGGAGCGGTTTTGGCTGCGATCCCCTCGAGTCAGGCGATGCAATCAAGGTCGTCTCGTTGAAGAAGAATCGGGCCTTTGCGGTCGACGCCCCAGACGGCGCCGAAGCGATCGCCATCATGGGCGGCGAGCCCGTGGAGATAGAGGTCAATACGCCGTCGACCGCAATAACGTGCGATGCAACGATGAAACCCGTCACCGCACGCACCTACGTTCTGAAGTGTGGTCCCAAGCAGTGCAATCTCACAGCAGCGAAAACCAAGCGCGCCGAGGTCCAAGCCTGTGTGCTCAAGGTCACGTGCGATGCAGATCCGCCGGACGTCGAGGCGAGCGCCACAGCGCTTGGACTCCCCGAGCTCGTCACGCGCGAGGCACTCGATGTTTGGGTCGCACGCACCAATAGCGAAAGCTTGGCAGCCTGCGATGGCGTGACCGAGGCGAGGAAATGCAAGGGCGCCTGGAAGTGGACCATCAAAGAGAATGCGACCCACCTCTTGCTGCGCGGCGAGCTCACCGTGGTGGCGGGCAAAGCAACCGAAGGCTACAACATGCTCTTCCGCAAACGTCATGCGCTCACCGCGGTCGCCGAGCGCGATGGCAACGTCGTTAAGCTCGAAGACGACTGGCTCATGATCATCGACGGCCCCGAATGGGTCTGTGGCGGTCCGCTCAAGAGCGTTGCGCTTTTCGATCAGCGTGCAGATCGGATCGTAATCGAGAAGAAGGACTTCGATGGTGTCCGCTATAGCATCGACAACACCACCATTCAGGTCTACTATGAAGAGCCGGGCGAGCCCGTTGAAGGCTGCGTCGATTCCATCAAGTCGTTTTCGCGGACATTCAAGGTCGCTTGCTCACGCAGCAATAGCGATGCAGCCTGCACGGTCGAGAAGACGGCGGAGAGCGAGCCAGTCGCCGGCTGTCATGAGCAGTGTGACTAGAGAGAGCATTCAGCGCATCTCACAGACCTCGTGCTGAGGGCGCTCGAGCCGTACCGGTCGGCGGCCCGATTCTACCAGCCCCGACGAGGTCGCCGCCTGGGCCGTACTGGACCATCACCGTGGGTCGACGCGTGGGCGCGACATCGACGATCCAAGGCTGCTGTGCGCTGACCTCGCTGTCCGGTTCGAGTACCGCTTGAGGCGCCGTGATGAGCGAGTCGTGCACATCGAGGCGCGTGGAGCCCAGGTCGACCGTGCTCGTGACGTAGACCATATGGGCACCGGGCGAAGCATCGATGGTGTCCAACGCGAACGCGATCTTCGCCAAGCCAGCGCCGGGTACATAGCGAGCGACCTGCTGCCACTCCGTATCGACGTATGGCCTGACCGTTCTCAGGTCTCCCTTGTAGGCGATCAACCCGTGCAGGTGGTCGAGCCCCACCAGGCTCGCTTTGACATCGACGGCCCGTGGAAGCACGAGCCCATCGCGTGCAACCTGCGGAGCCAAGTTGTCGAGGATCGCGACAATGGGCTCCGCAATGAGGCCGCTGTGCATCGTCTCGGAGACCAGCAAGTCGACCGGCCCGCGCGCTCGGTAGGTGATGGCGTCGGCGCAGATCACGTCGATGCGGTCCTGCAAACCCGCGGCGGCGACGACTGCGCGCGCCATGCGAGCGGAGACGGGATTGAGCTCGAGGCAGGTCACGCGCACGCGGGTGTCGACGAGAGCCGCGTAGATGCCCATGATGGGCACGCCACCGCACCCGGCATCGAGAACCTCGATCGCGTGTTCGCGGCGCTTAGCTAGCGTCTCGACATCATTGCAAACGGCCTCCAGAAAACGTCGCGTCCGAACCCCGTCGCGAAGGCACGTAATGGCCTCGCTCGGTGACAGCGCCCCAGGGGCCCGCGTGTGAAACCAGTCGCCGATTGGGATGACGCCACGCATGAACAAGCGCTCGAGACCGGTAGGCGCTGCCCCGGTAAACCCCTTGGCCGTGGGAAATGGGCTGACCTTCGTGGGTAGCGCCGCGATACACGCGTCCACCTCGGCGCGCGTCACGCTCGCACCGTCACGCCTCGACAGCAGCTCCGTCAGCTCGCAGAACTCGGCCAGCGTTACTGGCATATTCCCAAAGTTGCGAATGCGGTCATCGAGCGCGCGCCTCTGGTAGTGGACACGTAGCTCCTCGCGCTCCGCGGGACTCAACGACACCAAGCCACGCTCAGCCAGGTAGCTGCGAGCGACGAGATGCGCGATACGCGAGTCGTTGGGGGCAACTCGGAGGCCTCTGAGCTCCGCCTCTTCGAGGTCGGTGCGCGCCTCGAGGCGCTCGAGCATCATGTGGCGCGACAGCGGCTGAATATCGAGGTCAGACATGCCGTGTCGCGCGAGTGTCTGGCCATCGCGCGTGACATCAACCCGGTGGCGTACGATCGGACCCCGCGCGTCAGCACGCCCGGTGACCATGGCGGAGGCCTTCTGAGCGCTAGCGCTAGGCAGCGGGCTCTCGCACGCTTCGGCCTTAGCGGTGCGGAGCGGCGGCGGCGCGACCCTCGGGCTTGCCTGTTGACTGCGCGCGACGTCACGACATGGCTCGGCCCCGAAGGCACACCCGCCACCATTATCGTTCGTCACGTTCACACCCAAGACTATCGGCGGCCGCGCGAGCGCGTTGTCCCGTACGCGCTGACATGTCGGCACCCCGCGCCGCGCCCGCTGTCGGCTTAAGGGCAGCGCGAAGGCTGCCTTGCCAACCTCGAAAACGCGTGGTCAATATTGGCGCATGACCGTCCGCAAAATCGTCGTGTGGCCCGATGCGGCCCTCGCCGAAGTCGCCAAGCCTGTCACCCAGTTCGACGATGCCCTGCGCACGCTCGTCGCCGACATGTTCGACACCATGTACAAGGCGCGCGGTATCGGCCTCGCCGCCACGCAGATCGCGGTCGGCCAGCGGGTGATCGTGATCGACCTCGATCCCCGAAACGACGCCGAGAAAGACCCCGAGGTCAAAGACGAGCTGAATGCATGGGGCTACAAGGGGCCGCTCGCAGTCATCAACCCGGAGCTCGTCAGCGGGGACGGCGACATCACCTGGAACGAAGGATGTCTTTCAGTCCCCGGCATCACCGAGGACATCAAACGTCGCGAGCATGTCATCGTTAAAGCGTTCGACCCGACTGGCAAGCCGTACGAGCTCGATGCGCATGGCCTCTTTGCCGTCTGTCTGCAGCACGAGATCGATCATCTGAACGGCAAGATGTTCGTCGACTACCTCTCGAAGCTCAAGCGTGACGTCATCAAGCGAAAGATGGTGCGGCTAAAGAGCGAAGAGACCGACGACGGCGTCGAGGCTGCGCAGAACCTCTAACCGACGCGCAGCGCCGAGGTTGCGGAGCAACGCGAACGCGGGTTATGCGCTGAGGCTGTATGGCTCGCGTCGTATTCATGGGCACGCCCGAGTTCGCGGTGCCGTCGTTGCGTGCGCTCATCGAAGCGCCCGAGTACGACGTGGTCGGTGTGATCACCCAACCCGATCGGCCGGTCGGCCGCGGCCAAGTGCTCACCGCGTCGCCAGTGAAACAAGTTGCGCTTGCCCACGGCATCCCCGTCTTCCAGCCGGCCAAGATGAAGGTCCCAGAGACCGCAGAGACCTTCGCTCGCTTCGCGCCAGACGTCGCCGTCGTGGCGGCATACGGCCGCATCCTGACCCCGACGCTGCTCGCGGTCCCAAAACATGGCTGCATCAACGTCCACGCCTCGCTGCTGCCGCGCTGGCGCGGGGCAGCGCCCATTGCTTACGCGATCTGGAAAGGCGACGCCGAAACCGGGGTCGACATCATGCGTATGGAAGCGGGGCTCGACACCGGCCCAGTCTACGCCGAGGCCCGATTGTCCATCGGCGCAGATGACACCACGGCGACTCTCACGCCCAAGCTCGCAGAGCTCGGTGCTCGTACGCTATTGCAGACACTATCGAAGATCTTGCTCGGTGAGCTGCAGGCAAAGCCACAAGCCGCCGAGGGCGTTACCCACGCCCCCCCGCTCGCCAAGAGCGACGGCATGCTCGACTTAAGGCACCCGGCCGCCGACCTCGAGAGGCAGGTGCGGGCCATGACGCCCTGGCCCGGCGCCCGCGTCATGCTGGGCGGCCAACCAGTTGCCATTGGAAAGGCTCGACACGTCGATGGTGTCGGTCCGTCAGGTACCGTGCTTTCCGCGGACAAGACTGGCGTTGTGGTCGCGTGTGGTCGCGACGGGCTGCTGCTCGAGGAGGTTCAGCTCCCCGGTAAGCGCATGATACCTGCCTCAGCGTGGGTGGCTGGGCGCGGCATTGCGGTCGGCGCCCGCTTCGACGTCGCGGCTGCTTGAACACCGCTGCCATACCGTTTGTGAAGCAAGGTCGTAGCTTTGCTTGACCACATATTCAGCCACTTCTAGACTTCCTCGATACCCGTCGCGAGCGATCCTCGTAGGGCGGCGTGGTCTGAAATGATCGGCGGCGAAGGCACCACATACGGGAAGTACTTCCTGATCAAGCGGCTCGCGATGGGCGGCATGGGGGAGATCTTTCTCGCGAAGCTCCGCGGTCCCGTCGGCTTCAAGAAGCTCCTGGTCATCAAACGTATCCTCCCTCACCACACGGCGAACGATCAGTTCGTCAACATGTTCTTCGCCGAGGCGCGCATCGCCGCGCAGCTCTCGCACCCGCATATCGTGCAAATCTACGAGATGGGTGAGATCGAGCGCTCGTATTACCTCGCCATGGAATACGTGGCGGGTAAGCCGCTCCGCGAGGTCATCGACCGCGCGCGCAAGCTGGGCGAGTCGGTGCCAGCCGCCCACGCCGCAACCGTCATTGCGGACCTCTGCTCTGGTCTCTCTTTCGCGCACAACGCTACCGGCCTCTCTGGCAGCGAGCTGTCGATCATTCACCGCGACGTCAACCCCGCAAACTTGCTCATCTCCTATAGCGGAGACTTGAAGCTCATCGACTTCGGTATCGCCAAGAGCGGCGCATCCGGCGAACGCACCGAGACAGGCACCATCAAGGGCAAGTTCGTCTACATGTCGCCCGAGCAAAGCGCCGCTCAGCCGCTCGACAAGCGCAGCGACATTTTTTCGGTCGGCATTTGCCTCTATGAAACGCTCACTGGCAGCAACCCGTTCGTCAAGTCGAACGCGGTGCTCTCGATGGACGCCATTCAGCGCCTAGAGCCACCGCCGGTGTCGCAGCACAGCCGTAAACTCGCGCCGTTCGACCCCATCATTTCGAAGGCCCTCGCCAAGAAACTGAGCGAACGCTATAGCGACTGCAGCGAGCTCGCCGACGACCTACACGCGCTCTTGCGCAGCGGCGACCTCGAGCAGCCGCCGACCTCGCTCGCCGCCTACATGGCGGACATCTTCGAGGAGCAAATCGCGAGCGAGCGTCGCATCATTGCTGCCGCGCTCGAAAACACCCAGACCGAGTTCCAGCTCAGCAAAGAGCGCAATCAAGGTCGCGGACCGACACCTCGTGAGCGCCAGACACGCCAGCTGACGCCTGGCGAAGCCGCCGACGTCAACGCTGCTTCCCGCGCCTCGCAGCTTGAGCCGATGGAGACGAACGGCAGCACCATCGCTCGCGAACGGCGTAGTAGCGGCCGCACACTTGCCGAAGAAGCCGGGCTGATGGTGCAATCGCGCCTTCCCTTCTTCGCGGCGCTGGCCTTGATCGTCCTCGTCACGGTCGCGGGCTCTGTGTGGATCACGCGGGCCACAATCGCTCATCGTCACGCGGTTGCGGTGGAAGAGGCGCGGCGCATCTTGGGTCAGCCACGCGCTGGCGAAGTCGATGTGAATGATCCGGCGGTCCGCCGCCTCATCGAACGCGCCAAGGTCGCCGAACCGATGCGTCCCAGAATCGACGAGATGATTATCAAGTCCGGCCGCGGCGCACCGGCTGTTGGAAGCCCAGCGCGCGACAAACCAGAGAAAGAAAAGACCGAAAAGAAAGAGCCAAAGGCCACGGCACCCGCGCCAGCCGAGACCCACGCCAAGGGCGCAACGTCTGGCTTGGGCAGCGTACAAGTCGTCACCGAGCCTTCGCTGAAGCTCACGCGCGGCGGCAGGGGTCAAAGCGTGCGTATCGCTGACGCAGGCGGTGACTTCGTCGTCGGTTCGGGTAGCGACGTGACCGCCGACCCGTTCGCCCTGACTGTACGCTATGCCGTACTCGACGATGTCATGAGCTTCACGCTCGAGCCCGACCCTTGGGCCATCGTGACCTGCAACAACGCGACATCGGGTCGCTCGCCCCAGACCGTGCGCGCCGTAGAAGGAATGGTCACCTGTGACCTCGCGAATCCCAAAGAAGGTCGGAAGCTGCACGTTACGCTGCGGCGCACGCGATGAACGGCATCCGCCGCGCTTGCACGTTGGTACTCGCCGCTCTGGTTGCCGTTCTCCCGACCCGCGCGCATGCGCAGAGCGGGGACGACGTTCCTCCGGTCATTGCCTTCACCCCATGTGAGGTCTTTCAGAAAGATCGGCCGTTCACCGTCGCGGCGCGCTTCGCCGATGAATCGCAGCTCTTCGAGCCCAAGCTGGTCTATCGTTTGGTCAGCGAGAAGACCTGGAAGCACGTCAACTTCACACGTGAGGGCGATGCGTGGCGCGCAACCATTCCCAAGAGCGAACTAACCGGCGCGCTCGCTTATTTCGTCGAGGTGTTCGACGAAAACGGCAACGGTCCCGCACGGGCTGGCAGCCCCGAGACGCCTTTGTTCGCGAGAGCGGTCAAGCGTGCACCCGGATGCCCGCTCCCTGGGGTCATCGCGCTGCCGGCCGTGGCGGAAGAGCACGGTACCGCCGTCGAAGAGGCAAAAGCCTTGCCGGCGGGAGCAGAGACGCGCGGCGTCATGGGACGCTGCGAACCCAACGACGACACGGCGCCGTTTTATTGCAAGCGCTGGGTCTGGTACGCCGCCGGCGGGGCGCTGCTTGCGACAGTAGGCATCGTCATCCTTGCAACCGCGGGCGGTGGCCGTGACTACCCCGACCGCGTGGACTTCGAAGTCCGCTCGCAGGGGCTCGAGCTTCGATGAGTGGGCGGCTGCTGACTATGTCTGCTATAGCGTTTTCCTGCGCTTGTGGTAGCGACGACATCGACGTCAATCTGGTGGTGCCCCCCGAGGCCTCCGAGCTTCGTTGTGGCTCGAACCGTGTTGCGGGCCTCGCGGCGACCCTTTTCATCAGCGGCAACCTGCCCCCATGCGATTTGAGCGTCGATGACGCCGGACGCGCGAGCGGAACCTGTCGCGGTATACCGACCGGCATCACGCGCTTCCTCGTTCTTCGCCTTGGCGTGCCGCGCAATGGTCGCGCCGTGCCGTTGCGCTACGCGATTACCGAGGCTGACCTGACGCCGCAGCGACTCATGGACAGCGCGGGCGCGGTCTCCGTCGTCTTCAGCGACGATGGCTCGCGCGGTCTTTACGTCGACACGGACGACGAAGTCGCCACTCTGCGCGAGGTGCTCGCTGGGCCCAAGCGACCGCTCAGCGGCGCCATTTGCTTTGCCCGCTCTCTCATTGCAAGCGAGGCGGGCACCGCGGCGGTGGAGTCCGACTGCCGCGATCCGACCGAGATAGCGGAAATTCTCGATCTGGACGCGGATAGCTGTACCAACCTACGTGAGCTCTGCGATGGTACATCTCCAGAAGACGACCGCAGCGCGAGCTGCCTGAACTGAACGCGGAGCTTGGAGCGCTTATGGCCAACAAAGGCGGAAACCTTCAGTCCTTCAAGATCGCCGACACGCGTAAGCCGACGGTCCAGCGGCGTGGGCCTCAGAAGGCCGAGCCGGAGGAGGAGCGCTCCCTGGGCTTTGCGCGCATCGAGCGCATCCTCGAGAACGAGACCCACGACACCATCAACGCCAAGCTGACAGACATCCTCGATGGCCTTGCCACGTTCGACGAGGACAAAAAGGCTCAGAAGGACAAGGTGGCAGTCAAAAAGGCGATGATCGCGGTCGAGCGAGCCGCCGATCTGATGGAGTATTTGTTCCAGACGAAGGCCGAGCTGGAAAAGCAAGGAACCAAGTAGAATCAGCTAGTTACGGTCAAGGTGGCGCAACGGGGCGTGGTGGGCTCTGGTTCTAAGTACGCGATACGCCTACACTAAATTTTGTTGCGTACATTCGTACTGACGGTTGGCACGTCATTTTCACAACCCAAATTCGCCCCCATCGATAAGGTTAGACAGCAAAGACGAACGAAAGCGCAGCGGGCAGTTAGCACCAAAGCGCTTCCAGAACATCGACTCGAGCTAGCGAGTAGCCTAGCAGCAGTTTTGAGAGGAGAAGTCGGCGATGGATTCCAAGATTGATCAGCCACAACAGTCAGGACTTCGGGTCGACATCGACCAGAGCCGCGCCCGTCAGGCCCCAAAGACGGACTTCGGCAGTGTTCTGTCTACAGGTCTCTCACGCACGACCAACGCGGTGCTCAGCGCCGGTCAGTTGGCGGCTCCTTACATTCCTGGCGGCGCGGTTCTGTCTGCGGCGATTTCGGGTGTAGGGACCCTTAGGTCGCATGCCACCGGTCAAACGGCCACGGGCATCAGCGGCGCGAGCGTCGGCACCATGTCGGGCGGCGGCGGGCTCGTCGCTGGCGGCGGTATGGTTGGCGGCGGTATGGTCGCCGGCGGCGGCGCGATGACAGGCAACTCGGCTCTCGACGGCCTCGCAGCCGGGGGTGACACGTCAGCGATCTTGCTGCAAGAGACCAGACGCATGCAGGAGCTCAATCAGAGCTTCAACCTGCAGTACTTGGGACTGCAACAGAACATGCAAGCCGACAACCGTCAGTTCACGACGCTGTCGAACATCATGAAGACGAAGCACGATACGGCGAAGAACTCGATTAACAACGTTCGTTAATAGAGCGTGAGCGCGCGGCCTGCGCCGCGCGACGCGAGAACGCCACTTCTCATCGTTCGTCAAAACGGGGCTCCACTGGGGCCCCGTTTTTTTTTGCCCGATCCCACCCCAGAAACGACTTGGCGGTTAGCAACAGTCTCGGTGACTTGCCCCTTCGGAGCCGGTACCGGAGGGTTTTGGGCTTGCCCCAAAACCTGAGGAGCGGAAGGCGCAGGAGGGGCGGTCGCCCTTTGTTGCTTACCTCCTTCAACCCACATCTCCGCGAGTCGTTTATGTCCCTTGCCACGCCAAGCCGACCAGGGAGTATAACGACGTCACATGGCTGAAGATCTCATCATCCAAGGCATCATCCCGGTCCCCCAGCGCGACGTGACCCTGCTCCTCGAGGCCGGCTATCTCTACATGGAGCTGGGCAAAAACAAGGAAGCCGAAGAGGTGTTCACGGGCGTCTCGGCGCTCATCCCACACAGCGAGGTCCCGCATCTCGCCCTAGGCAACCTCTACTTTTCCATGGGCCGCTTCACGCCAGCGCTCAAGTCGCACCAGAAAGCAGCCGAGCTCAATCCGGGGTCAGCGGCGGCTCATGCGTCGATCGCCGAGGCCCTCTTCTTCTTGAAGAAGCCGAAGGACGCCGTGCAGGCCGTCGACAAAGCGATCGCGCTCGAGCCCGAGGGACCAGCCGGTCAGTTCGCAAAGTACCTGAAGGAAGCGCACGAGCTGGGTATCTTCGGCTGATCGGTTTCGCGGCCTCGCGAATTGGCCGCGACTTGACGCCGCAGTTGATGCTAGCATTCCGCGCGGCACGCGTGGACCACGTTGACAAGACGAGCCACACGGCCCCATTGACCGCAGAGCGAAGCGTTCCGACAAACGCTGGCTGCGACTCCTGACTTTTCCGGAGAAATTATGACGAAGATTGGTGATGGCCGCCCTCAGGTCGGCAATGTGCAGCCCGGACAGACCGAGCGCGCGGACAAGACCGAAGCCAGGCCAGCTGACAGCTCCGCTAAAGGCGCCGAGAAGGTCATGGACAGCTTCGTCAAGGCCAACATCGCGCAGGGCCTTGCGGGCATCGCTACGAAGAACAAACCCAACGTCGGGCAGATCCAGTTCACGAACCAGCAGCTCGCGCAGGTCGCCGAGCAGTTCGCGATCTTGCTGCGCAAGAACCCGAGCGCCGATCGCAAGGCCCGCGCCCGCATGTTTGCTCAGTGCATCATCCGCGGGAAGAAGTTTGGGAAGATCTTCGACCAGGCCGACGAGCGTGAGCTCGAGACCCTCTATGATGCCATCGCGTCGCAGCTCGACGGCGTCCCCGTCCTTGCCCAGTTGGTCGACGAAGTCACCGACTGGACCCTGCGATCGCCGGTTCAACGTTAAGGCGATCGAAAAGTACCCCTGTGGCAAGGGGAGCGTCGACGACGCTCGCCTTGCCGCCGTGTGCGGTGTAATGTCCCACGAGCCTTAAGCCTGTCCTGGGAGCCTGAGTTCGAATGAGCGAGTCTGGGGCGAAAGCAAAGAAGCCAGCCGGCAAAGTTCCGGCGTCCGCCGCAGCGGCGGGAGCAGCGGCCACCAAGGGTGATGCGAGCGAAACGATGCGCGCAGGCACAGAGGCAAGCAGCGGTAAGGTCGTCGACAAGGCCGCGGAGAAGACCCTCGAGAAGGGTGGTGCTTCGCCGAGCGATGACCCGAAGGCGCTGCCGCGTCAGGTTCTCATCGAAAAGTACATGCCTTACGTCCGCTCCATCGCGGGCAAGATCAAGAAGACGGTCGCCAAGGAGATCGACTTCGAGGACCTCGTCGAGTACGGCATGATTGGCTTGCTCGAAGCCGCCGATCGTTACGATCCGCAGTTCGGCGCGAACTTCATGACGTTCGCGTATTACCGCATCCGCGGCGCCATCTATGACGGCCTGCGCGGCATGGGCTGGATGAGCCGCAGCGAATACGCGCGCGCGCGTTTCGAAGAACGAGCCAACGAGTACCTGTCGCAGGTCGCCGCGGCGCAGGAATCCGGTACCGAAGCGCCTGCGAATCCCTTCGAGCACGCGGTCCAAGACCTCGCTTCGGCGGTTCAAGGTCTGGCTGCGGTCTACATCACGACGATCGACGGCACGGAAGGTCTGCAAATCAAGGACGACGGCTCGCCCGGCGCCGAGGAAAATCTCGGCCTCGAGCAAGCGCGCTCGCTGGTGCGCGAGACCATCAAGAAGCTCTCGGAGCAGGAACGCCAGCTCCTCGAGATGTACTACTACAAAGAGATGTCGCTGCAGGAAGTCGGCGAGAAGCTCGGGTTATCGAAGTCGTGGACGAGTCGACTCCATGCCCGCGTCATCGACAAGCTGCATCGGCTCCTCGAAGACAGCCTCGGCTCGTAGACCCTTGCAGCTCGCTTTGGTGTGCTCCGGCCCTTTATAGGGCCTGCGCTGTGAGGCTCCGTTCGCGAGAGAAGCGCGACACGTGGTGGTCGCCCGCCGCGCGCACTCAGCCGGGGACGCGTGCGCTTTTGAAGACGTTGGTCGAGCCGATGTATTTTCCGCTCGCGTCTTTCGTCCACTGTTGTTCGACGAAGCGCACCTCGACACCGCCACCGTTCGGCTGCGCGACGAAGTGCGGGAACTTGTAGACGCAGTCCGGCTTGGCGGCAGCAAGGATCACGTCCTTGCCCGTGCGGATGTCGTGCAACACGACCTCTGAGCGCTCCGCGCCAGCCCGGCGCTCGAAGGTCAGCAAGTCGTGGCCGAGCATGTCCGCCTTGTCCGCTTGAGCGGCGTATTTGTAGATCTCGTGGAGGCTCGGAGTGCCGTTGGGTGTCACCTCGCCGCGTAGCTCGTAGACCACGAACTCGCACTTGGCATTGGTGCCTTCGCCGACGATGCGCTGCGCGACAACACGATCGCCCAAATCGTTGAGCTGGACGTTGCCGACCAGCGGCGAGGGGACCTTGATTGGCGTCGTCGGTGTGTACAGAGGCGTCAGCCAGATCTCGTCCTCTGCGGCGAAGCTGCCGGCCTTGGGGATGTATTCGACGTCGGTCGGCGGCTTCACTGCCTCGTCCCAAACCTGCCCGGTGCATTGCACGGCGAAGTGGCCGGAGAGCGGCAGGTCCTGATAGACAAGGACGCCTGGAATACGCTTGAGCTGGTCGGGCGCGTTCTTGGCGAACCACTCGAGAGAGAACGTCTTGTGGACCGGGGCGTTGACCGCTTTGGCGGTCGGCAGCAGGGATGCCGCTTGCTCCTTGAAGAAGCTCATCGGCACGGTGAAGCAAACCTCTTTTTTGTTCTCGTCAAAGCCCTGGAAGTAAAGGAACGATCGGGCAAACGACGGGTCGTAAGCGCCGAAGTCGAACGTAAACGTCGAGCCGGTCACAGTGTCCGTTACGACCATCGACCGGGCGTCACCCGCTTTAGCACCTCGGCCCATGTATTGGCCGTCGACGGACGAGCGCACGAAGTAGTGCAGCGGGTCCTTGATGACGATGCCGTCCTTCGGGAACCCCTGGGCGGCGCGAGCCTCAGCAACTCGCCGAAGCGCGCCAGGCGCAACCGGCGCGACGGGCTCCATCAGCACCACGGCGTCGCCGTTGGGTTGACGCTTGAACCGAACGACGTGCGTATGCCCCCCGTCCGCCTTCGCGTTGACGGCGCCGTCGCGCATGAGCGCCTGCGCTTCCTCGGCGGTCAGATTCAGATTGTGCAGGTGGCCGCCGCCGACCGGGAACACGGTCACTGTGCCGGCGGGCTTTGCCGCGGCCGCCTCGATCTGCTCGCCTGTTAGGGTCAACGTGTGGGGGTGAATGTTGAACGTGATGCTGGGCGGGTTGGTGTCCGTGCTGTAGGTCGGAGTGGCAGCGACGGCGTTGCCAGATTGAACTGCGACGATGGGTTCGATGCGCTTGATCACGTTAGACCTCTCCCTGGGAGCCGGGTTATCGGGATCGGGGGCTCGTCGGCCCCCTGTTTTTCCGGTGCCATGCGGTCAATGCGCCAAAGCGCTGGCCTCTGGCAAACGCCCGACACCTCGAGGCTTCATCGTTATTAACGCTGTTCCCCCTTGTAATCTGAGGGTCTCGGAACCATGGTTCTGATGGCCCCGGGCCGACCGAGCAGGCGTTTGAATGAAGACGTACTTACGCATTGGCATCCCCGTCGTGCTGGTCATCCTGGCGGTGGTCTTCATCCTTCGCCGCATCGAATCCGCTGCTGAGGGCCGCGGCAAGAAGCCGCCACAGGGCCCAACCCCTGTGCGTACCGCCGTGGCAGAGCGCGGGGACTTGCCCGTGATCCTCGACGCGCTGGGGACGGTCACCTCGCTCGCGACAGTCACGGTACGCAGTCAAGCTGCCGGCAACATTACGCAGATTGGCTTTCGCGAGGGTCAAGACGTCAAGAGAGGCGATTTGATCGCGCAGATCGACTCACGGCCGTATCAAGCAGCGCTGGCACAGGCCGAGGGACAACTCGCGCGCGACGAGGCAGCGCTGAAGAACGCCGAGATCGACCTTGAGCGCTACGAGAAGCTCATCGCAGAAGACTCGGTGTCGCGGCAGCAACTCGACACACAGCGCGCCGCCGTGCGGCAAGCACAGGCGACTCTCAAGACGGACGAGGGGCAAGTTAGCGCCGCGCGCGTGAATCTGTCGTACACGCGCATCACCTCACCCATCGACGGTCGTGTCGGGCTGCGCAAGGTCGACGTTGGCAACTACGTCGCCGCGGGTGACGCCGCGAGCATCGTGGTCATCACTCAGCTCCATCCCATCTCGGTGATCTTCCCGATCCCGGAGAGCGAGCTCGCTCCGGTGGCCAAACGCTTCCGCGGCGGCGCAACGCTCGCGGTGACGGTGTTCGACCGCAGCGGCGACATCGAGCTCGCCCGTGGCACCCTGACGACCATCGACAACGTTGTCGACACGTCGACCGGCACCGTGAAAATGCGCGCCACCTTCGACAACAACGATGAGCTCCTCACCCCGAACCAGTTCGTCAACGTGCGCGTCCTGGTGGACACGCTCGCGAACACGGTGGTGATGCCGACCGCTGGGGTGCAGCGGGGAGCTGACGGCCCGTTCGTCTACGTCATCGACGGTGACACCGCGAAGGCCCGACAGGTCAAGCTCGGGGCGGCATTCGAGGGCCGCATCGCCGTTCTGCAGGGTCTCGATGGCGGAGAGCAGGTCGCCATCGAAGGAACGGACCGCTTGCGGGACGGCGCCAAGGTCGTGACCTCAGAGGCGCCCAAATCAGAGGCGCCGGGCACAGTGCCCACGGCGAGTGAGAGTACCGCCGACCCAACGCGCGAACCCCATCGAGGCTCCACGACGGAACACGCGAAGGCCGACGGTTCTGAGCCAACCGGTTCGCCGTCGTTGTCCGCGGCGAATGCGCAGGCGCCGCCGCCACCCGCGGGACAGGGCGCAAAACAGGTCCAATGATCCCGTCCCGGCCATTCATCCTTCGGCCGGTCGCGACCACCCTGCTCATGGTCGCCATCATGCTGGTTGGTATCGTCGCGTACCGTCAGCTGCCCATCTCGGCGCTACCACAGGTCGACTACCCGACGATTCAGATCACCACCTTCTACCCGGGCGCATCGGCCGAGGTCATGACCTCGTCGGTGACCGCTCCGCTCGAGCGAACGTTTGGTCAGATCCCGGGCCTCACCCAATTGGCTTCGACCAGCTCCGCGGGAGCGTCGGTACTCACCTTGCAGTTCGATCTCGATATGGCGCTCGATGTCGCCGAGCAAGAAGTGCAAGCCGCTATCAACGCAGCGAGCAGTTTGCTGCCAAGCGACCTGCCCGCGCCGCCGGTCTACGCCAAGGTGAACCCAGCGGACGCGCCAATCCTCACACTGGTGGCGACTTCGAAGACGATGCCGCTCACGCAGGTCCAGGACGTCGCCGAAACACGCTTGGCGCAGAAGATCTCGCAGCTCCCCGGGGTCGGTATCGTTCGCTTGGGCGGAGGCAACCGGCCGGCCGTCCGCATCCGCGCGAACGTCAAAGCGCTCGCGGGCTACGGCCTTGCCATCGACGACTTGCGAACGACGATTGCGACTGCAAACGTCAACATTCCCAAGGGCATGGTCGACGGCCCCGTGCGGGCCTACACCATCAACGCCAACGACCAAATCCAGAGCGCGGAAGAATACGGCGAGCTCATCATCGCTTACCGCAACGGCGCCCCCGTGCGCCTCAAGGACGTCGCCAAGATCGCGCAGGACGCCGAAAACGTGAAGCTCATCGCCTGGGTCGATAAGACGCCGGGCATCGTCCTCAACATTCAGCGTCAGCCGGGTGCCAACGTCATTCAGGTCGTTGACGCCATCAAGGCGCTCCTTCCGCAATTGCAGACCAACCTACCGGCTGGCATCGACCTGCAAGTGCTCACCGATCGTACGACCACGATCCGCGCGTCGGTCGAAGACGTGCAGATCGAGATGCTCATGGCGATCGTGCTGGTGGTCCTGGTCATCTATCTGTTCCTGGGCAACCTCCGCGCCACCATCATCCCGAGCTTGTCGGTGCCGCTTTCGATCGTCGGCACGTTCGCGGTGATGTACGTGGCGAACTTCAGCCTCAACAACCTGTCTCTGATGGCGCTCACGATCGCGACGGGCTTCGTCGTCGACGACGCCATCGTCATGATCGAGAACATCGCCCGCTACCTCGAGGAGGGTGAATCGCCTCTCGACGCGGCGTTGAAGGGCGCCGGTCAGATCGGCTTCACCATCATCTCGCTCACGGTGTCGCTCATCGCCGTGCTCATACCGCTGCTCTTCATGGGCGACGTGGTCGGTAGGCTCTTCCGCGAATTCGCCATCACCTTGGCGGTCACCATTCTCATCTCAGCGGTGGTCTCGCTGTCGCTCGTGCCAATGATGTGCGCGCGTCTGCTAAAGCCGCACGCCCACCAGAAGAATCGCGTGCAGACGTGGTTCGATTGGTTGATCGATCGCTATGCCGTCGCGCTCGACTGGGTGCTCCTGCGTCAGCGCGCGACGCTCTGGGTCGCGGTCGGAACCGTCGCGCTCACCGCTCTGCTCAGCCTCGTCGTGCCCAAGGGCTTCTTTCCGGTTCAGGACACGGGGCTCATCCAAGGCGTCACCGAGGCAGACGAATCAATCGGCTTCGAGGAGATGGCTCGACGGCAGACGGCTTTGGCGGATCTCGTCCTCGAGGACACCGATGTCGAGAACATCTCGTCTTTTGTGGGTATCGACGGAACCAACACCACGATCAACTCCGGTCGAATGCTCATCAGCCTAAAGGAGCATGACAAGCGCGACGCCACGGCGGCAGCGATCGCCACGCGCATCGCGGAGCACGCAAAGGAGCTTGCCGGTATCTCCCTCTACTTGCAGCCAGTGCAGGACCTAACCATCGACTCGCGGGTCAGCCGCACGCAGTACCAAATCACGCTGCAAGACCCCTCCCTCGAGGAGCTCAACGTGTGGACGCCGCGTCTCGTGGAGAAACTGCGCGGCTTGCCCGAGCTCGCGGACGTGGCAAGCGACCTCTCGAGCGGCGGACGTTCACTTTTCATCACCATCGACCGGCCAACGGCGTCGCGTTTCGGCATCAGCCCAGCCACCGTCGGCAACGCCCTCTACGATTCGTTCGGACAACGTATCGTCTCGACGATCTATGCACAGTCGAATCAATACCGCGTCATTCTCGAGGCCGACCCCGAGTTCCAACGCTCCCTCAAGTCGCTCGACTCGCTTTATCTCCCCGCTGCGACCGGTGGACAGGTGCCGTTGTCTGCTATCGCGAGCATCGAAGAGCGGCCTGTGGCGCTGCAAATTAGCCACTTGGCCCAGTTCCCCGCCGCAACCGTCTCGTTCAACGTCGCGCCCGGCTCGTCTCTGGGGGCCGCCGTCGATGCCATTCGTCGTGTCCAGAGCGAGATCGGGATGCCGCCGAGCGTGGTCTCGAGCTTTCAGGGAGCCGCACTCGCCTTTCAGGCCGCCCTGGCGAATGAGCTCATCTTGGTGATCGCGGCGATTGTCACCATGTACATCATCCTCGGCGTTCTCTACGAGAGCTTCATCCACCCCGTGACCATCCTGTCGACGCTTCCGTCAGCGGGTATCGGCGCGCTGCTCGCCCTGCTCCTTGCCGGCAAAGACCTCGGCGTCATCGCCATCATTGGCATCGTCTTGCTCATTGGCATCGTCAAGAAGAACGCGATCATGATGATCGACTTTGCTCTCGAAGCGGAACGCGAGCACGGCAAGACCGCGCACGAGGCTATCCGCGAGGCGGCTCTCCTGCGCTTTCGCCCCATCATGATGACCACGTTCGCGGCGCTGTTCGGCGCCCTTCCCCTCATGCTTGGCCAGGGCATGGGGTCGGAGCTGCGAAATCCCTTGGGCCTTACCATCGTTGGGGGGCTTTTGGTCTCGCAGGTGCTGACCCTGTTTACGACGCCCGTCATCTACTTGGCGTTCGATCGTCTGGCGCGAGGTCACTCGAAGCGTTCATCCGCTGAAGCGAACATCGCACACGGTGAACCCGCGTGAACCCCTCGGCGCTGTTCATCAGGCGCCCAGTGGCGACCACGCTGCTCACCATCGGCATCCTGCTCGCTGGTGGCGCTGCCTTCTTCTTGCTGCCCGTCTCACCCCTCCCGCAGGTCGACTTCCCCACCATCAACGTAATGGCGTTTCTGCCGGGTGCGAGCCCCGAGACCGTTTCGACGAGCGTCGCGACACCACTTGAGCGTTACCTTGGCCGCATCGCGGACGTAACCGAGATGACCTCGAGCAGCAGCGTGGGCTCGGTGAACATCACACTGCAGTTCGGCTTGTCGCGATCGATCGATGGCGCCGCGCGGGACGTCCAGGCGGCCATCAACGCGGCGCGGGTCGATCTCCCGGCGGCGCTTCGCAGTAATCCAACGTATCGCAAGGTGAACCCGGCGGACGCCCCCATAATCATCATGACGGTCACGTCCAAGACACGATCGCAGGGCCAACTCTACGACGCGGCCTCGACCATTCTGGCGCAGAAGCTGTCGCAGATCGAAGGCGTCGGCGACGTACGCGTGGCTGGGAGCTCGCTACCCGCCGTGCGCGTCGAGCTCAACCCAACCGCGCTGTTCAAGTACGGCATTGGCCTCGAGGATGTTCGCGCTGCTCTCTCATCCGCTAACGCGAACACACCCAAAGGAGGTATCGAAGCCGACGGCAGGCACTATCAGCTCTACATGAACGATCAAGCGCGCACGGCGGACGCCTATCGCGACGTCGTCATCGCCTATCGCGACGGCGCCTCGGTAGCACTCTCGGATGTCGCGGAGGTAGTCGACTCGGTCGAAGACGTACGCAACATCGGTCTCTTCAATGGCGAGCGAGCCGTGGTTCTCGTGATCTCGCGACAGCCAGCCGCCAACATCATCGGCACCGTCGACCGCGTGCGAGCGCTCATGCCTGAGCTTCAGGCTGCGATCCCCAGTGACATGACCCTGACGGCGGTGAGTGACCGTACAACGACGATCCGCGCATCGTTGCAGGAGGTCGAAGTGACCCTCGCGATCGCCGTGATTCTGGTGATCGGCGTCGTGCTGTTGTTTCTGCGCGATCCGCGTGCCGCTCTCATCCCGGCAGTGGTCGTCCCCGTATCGCTCGTCGCGACCTTCGGCGTCATGTACCTGTGCGACTACAGCCTGAACAATTTGTCTCTCATGGCGCTGACTGTCGCCACCGGGTTCGTCGTCGACGACGCGGTGGTGGTGCTCGAGAACGTCTCTCGCCACATGGAAGCCGGCATGTCGCGCATGCAGGCCGCCCTGCGCGGCGCCTCCGAGGTCGGCTTCACGGTGATGTCGATGAGTGTCTCGCTGATCGCCGTGTTCACGCCCATTCTCATGATGGGCGGCATCATCGGTCGCATCTTCCGCGAGTTCGCGATGGTCCTATCAGTGGCCGTTTTGGTGTCGCTCGTTATCTCTCTAAGTACGACGCCCATGATGTGCGCCTATCTGCTCCGCCATGGCGGCTCCGGGAGCATGTCGTTCCGCGCAGGCGAGCGCGTCTTCGCGCCGATGGCGCGCTTTTACCAACGCACGCTGGGCTGGGCTCTCGATCACCCAAAATTGGTCGGCCTTTCGCTCGTCGCGACCATCGCCATCAACTTCTATCTGTACGGCGTCATACCGAAGGGCTTCTTCCCTGCGCAGGACACTGGTCGCATCATGGGTCGGTTGCTCACCGACCAGAGTATTTCGTTCCAAGCGCTAACCGAGAAGTTCAAGGAGGCTCAGGCGGTGATGATGCAAGATCCCGCCATCGACGGTGTCGTCGGCTTCGCCAACGGCGCGGGAGGCGGATTCACCTTCGCGAACCTGCGGCCTATCGACGAGCGTAAGGTGTCGGCCGACCAGGTCATCGGTCGCTTGCGCGGCAAGCTCGGAAACATTGCAGGCGCTCAGCTCTACCTTCAGCCCGCGCAGGAGCTGCGTATGGGCGGGCGTCCCAGCACGGGCCTCTACCAATTCACACTGACCGGGGACAGCTTGAGCGACCTGCGCGAGTGGACGCCGCAAATCGTCCGCGCCCTTCGAACCGTCGAGGGCATCGCCGATGTCGAGTCCGACCAGCAGGATCGTGGGCTCGAGATGAAGGTGAACATCGACCGCGATAGCGCCGCGCGCTACGGCCTGTCGGCCCTACAGATCGACAACAATCTGTACGACGCATTCGGGCAACGCCAGGTGTCGACGATCTACAACACCCTCAATCAGTACCACGTGGTGATGGAGGTAGCCCCTGAGTATCGCGAGCACCCACAGGCACTCGACGAGATCTACATCGCGAGTACGGGTGGCGCCGTCCGCGGCGCGCAGGGTACCAACGCTCTGCCCGGCACCTTCACCAGTACGACAACGCCCGCCGTCACCGACGATGCCGCGCGCAATCGCGCCACCAACCAGGTGGCGAGCGTCGCGCGCAACTCCGCGTCGACCGGTTCTGCTGTAAGCACCGGGATGGCAACAATGGTGCCGCTGTCTTCTATCGCGGAACGAACTTTCAGCAACACGCCGCTCTCGGTCAACCATCAGGGTCTGTTCGTCGCGACGACAATCTCGTTCAACCTGTTGCCTGGCACGTCGCTCGGCGAGGCTCTCACGCGAATTCGCGCCAAGATGGCCGAGATTGGCGTGCCCGCGTCGATCACCGGAGGGTTCCAGGGGTCCGCCAAGGCGTTTCAAGACTCGCTGAGCAATCAGCCGGTGTTGATTCTCTGCGCTCTGCTCGCGGTCTACATCGTGCTCGGCATGCTCTACGAGAGCTACGTGCATCCGATCACCATTCTGTCGACATTGCCGTCGGCTGGAGTCGGCGCGCTCATCGCGCTTCTCATGGTAGGCATGGATCTCAACCTGATGGCCCTCATCGGCATCATCCTGCTGATCGGCATCGTCAAGAAGAACGCGATCATGATGGTCGACTTTGCGCTCGACGCCGAGCGAACCCGAGGGCTGTCGCCGCGCGAAGCGATCCACGAGGCCTGTCTGCTGCGATTCCGCCCGATCATGATGACCACGCTGGCAGCCATGCTGGGCGCAGTACCGCTCGCCCTGCGCAGCGGCGACGGCGCCGAGCTACGACAACCGCTCGGCATCGCCATCGTCGGGGGCCTGCTCTTTAGCCAAGCATTGACGCTCTATACGACGCCCATCGTCTATCTGGCGCTCGACAGGTGGCGTTGGAAGCGCACCGAGCGACGCGTCGCGAGGACGGCATGAAACGCGCAACGGTCATTGCATTGTTTGCTGTAGCGGCCTGCAAGGTTGGTCCCGACTACGAGAAGCCGAAGGCGGCGGAGCCGGCGTCCTACAAGCACGTCGAGGGCTGGAAGGTCGTCGAGCCCTCCGACGACACCGATCGCGGCGCCTGGTGGTCGGTTTTCGCCGACCCGACGCTGGATGAGCTCATGCGTCAGGTGGAAGTCTCGAACCAGAATTTGAAGCAAGCCGAAGCGGCCTATCGTGAGGCACTTGGCGTCTTGCAGACCGCTAAAGCAGGCATGCTCCCCGCGCTCAATGTCAACGGCGGTGTGCGACGTACCAGCGGCGCGGTAGGCACCAACGTCGGTGGCGCGACGGTCGGCGCCGGCAACCCGGGCGGTGGGCCGCGCACCATCAACAACGCCTCGACCGGCATCAACTGGGAGCTCGACGTCTGGGGTCGTATCCGCCGCACCATCGAAAGCAACGCCGCGGAGGCCCAAGCCTCGGCCGCCGACATTGCCTCTGCGAAGCTGTCGGCACAGTCCCAGCTCGCCACCGCTTATTTCCAGTTACGTTCGCGTGACGAACAGAAGCGTCTCTTCGAGGCCGCCGCCGAGGCCTATGAACGCGCCTACGTCATCGCCAAGAATCAATACGAAGCCGGTATCGCGACCAAAGCAGACGTCGCGCTCGCGCAAACCCAACGCGAGAGCGCACACGCGCAAGCCATCGGCATCGCCGTGCAGCGCGCCCGCCTCGAGCACGCCATCGCGGTGCTGGTCGGCAAGCCTCCAGCCGCGGTCTCCATCGCCATCGCGGACATGCCGCGAACCCTGCCTGAGGTTCCGCTCATGTTGCCCTCCGTTCTCCTCGAGCGCCGCCCAGACGTCGCCGCTGCAGAGAGGCGTATGGCGGCGGCAAACGCGCAAATTGGTGTCGCCATCGCTGCCTATTTCCCCACCATTTCGCTCACCGGATCGTTTGGATACCAGTCGTCGGTGTTGGGATCGCTCTTCGACGCGGCGAGTCGCTTTTGGTCGATCGGACCTGCCCTCGCGGGCACGGTATGGGATTGGGGACGACGCTCGGGTCAGGTCACAGTCGCGCGTGAACAATACGAACAGACGGTGGCGGCCTACCGTCAGACCGCCCTCACAGCCATGCAGCAGGTCGAGGACCAGCTCGTCGGGTTGCACCTCTTCGTGGAACAGGCCGAATTCCAGCAACGCGCGGTCGACGCCGCACGCGAGGCAGAGCGCATCCAGACCAACCGCTACAAGGCAGGCACGGTGGACTACACGGCTGTCATCACGGCCCAGCAAACTGCGCTCACCAACGAACAGAATGCGCTGACGGTCCTCGAGAGCCGCCTGACCGGGACCGTGGCTCTCGTTCAGGCGCTCGGCGGTGGGTGGTCACCGAAGGCGATCGCGGAGGCGGCAGACGAGGACGTCACCGCGCAGCCCGAGCCAGCCTCCTCGGCCGAACGCGGCTAGAAAGGTGCCAAACGCCACAGTCGAGTTCAACGCATCGCGTTATCAGAAAAATCGGCAGGTTACGGGACATGCGGCTGTGTCGAGCCAAGCCGCCAATAACGCTGGGCTTAGCGACCGTTGGATGCCAACGCTGCCGTCATGGCGCCGAAAAATCACAACCAATCTAGCTAGTGCCCGATAATATCCAAAGACATGGGCGTAGTGTGTCTTGCACACACGTCCTTGTGTTCCGCGAGCGGACGGCGCCGCAAGGCGTAGGACGCACGCTTCGATATATAGACGGAGGTCGGCAATGGATACGGGAACCGGACTCGGTCAGGCAGCAAGCGAGATGATGAAGGAGCTGCAAAAGGCGCAGCAAGACCTTCAGAAGCTCGACAAACAACACGGTACAAGTGGCTCGAACGGAGCGAGCTTCAAAGACACGATGGACGCCCATGGCGTGAACAACGCCAGTAAAGTGGGAGACGCGCATCACGTCCAAGGTGCGCACAGCGCCAAGAACGTCCTCGCTCAAGCCAAGATCAACGCCAGTTTACCTTCGGTCAAAGTCAACGCGGTCGCCAACGCTGAGCGCAGCAAGTGGGCGGACATGCTCAATGACATGATCGGCGGCCAAGACAAGATGAACGGCATCATGAAGATGGCGCTCTCGGGCAGACAGTTCAGCCCCCCGGAGCTGCTCGCCATGCAAGCCGGCGTTTATCGCTTCTCGCAAGAGCTCGAGCTCACCTCGAAGGTGATTGAAAAGGCGACGAGCGGTATCAAGCAAACGATGAACACGCAGGTCTGATTCCGACCGCGACGTTCGAACAACTAATCGATGCACGGCGGGTCACTCCCGCCGTCGTCGTTTTTAAGCGCGCGAAAAATCAGCGTCGCCGCGCGTAACAAAGCGTCCGTTCGTTTGTTTTTTGCACTGACCTGGGCTAGCGTCATGTGGTCGTTGCTGCGCCAACGCGCGGCACGAGGAGCGGCAAAACGGTGCGATTGGCTCGTCTTCTCCCCCTCGTTTTCGGGTCTGCCGCGGGCAGGCGCACTAGCCGGAGGCGAAACAGCACGACCGCCGGCAGCGGTCAGGCCGCGAGCCGTGGACTGCTTGTGGCTGTCGCACTTTCCGCTTTAGCGGTCGGCTGCGGCGTCGAAACCGTCGTTCAAGACCTCAACGAGCGAGAGGCCAACCAGATCATCGAGGCGCTGGCCAACAACGGCATGAACGCCGACAAGATCCGCAACCAAGAGGGCCGCAACGTCGTCTATTCGGTGACCGTGCCAGCGGGCGCCCGGCTCGACGCCTACCGGGTCTTGAACGAGAACGAGCTGCCACGCCGCCGCGACAATGGCTACACCGAGGTCTTTGCGGGCGGCGGCCTCATCCCGTCCGCTTCTGAAGAGCGTGCGAAGGCGCTCGCCGCTCTCGAAGGGGAGATCGAAGCGCAGCTCAAGCTCGTGCACGGCATGCTCGACGCGCGGGTCCAGATCGTGCTGCCGGAGCAGACGGCGCTCAGCACGACTGGCGAGACCAAGGCGGTCCCGACTGCTTCGGTAGCGGTGAAGTACCTTCCCGACGGTCAGGGTCGTTCACCGCTCGGAGAACGCCAGATCGCGACGTTGGTCGCCAAGGGCGTCGAAAAGCTCGAGCCCGAGCAAGTCTACGTCGTACTGACCCCGGCCGTGCCGAGCGGCAAGGTCGATGTCGCCAGTAGCGGTGGCGGTGCACTGAGTGGAGTTCCAAAACGCCAGTTGAACATGATCATCGTCGGCGTCTGCGGCATCATCCTCGTGTTATGCATCGGCATCGTTTTCTCGCAGATCCGCCTGCGCACCGTGCGCGGCCGCCTGTTGCGCCTCCAGAACGAGATCGCCAAGGCACGCCGCAAGCCCAACGAGGGCGCGCCGTCCAACGCGGCGTAGCTCTTCGGGTTAAGGTTTAAGGCGGGGCGATGCACCCATTCTTCGAGCCGCTCGATTCGCGCGAGACGATGCTCCTGCTCACCACCTTGATGGCGGGCAGCGAAGAAACTGCCGCGTTCCGCCACCTGCCCGAAGAACAGCGCGCGCGCGTGCAGCAGAAGGCCGACGCGCTCTTGTCGCTGCCGTCCGAGAAGCGGGTTCCGTTCATGGTGCAGCAGCTCAAGCAGCTGATCAGCTTTCGCGGACTGCGCGGCGTCGAAAAGGTCGACCCTTCGTGGATCTTGCATGGCCTGCGTGGCGAGAGCGCCCGTGTCGTCGCCTGCGTGCTCATCACCCTGCCGCCGCCGACGGTGCGCTCCGTGCTCAAGCGCTTGCCTCCGGGCATTCGCAAGAAGCTCCCCCCGAAAAACGAAATCAAGTCGGTGCCGCAAGAGCTGGTTGAAGCCATACGCCAGATCTTCGAGTCGCGCTTCCACGAGATGCCCGAGCCTTCCCCGAAGGGCTTCGCGTATCGCGACGTGGTGCAGCTCGAGAAGACCGATCTCTTCCGGCTGATGCGCGACCTCGGACTCATCGAGCTGGGCCAAGCGTTCGTCGCGGTCGGCAAGATGGCGCTCGCCGAGCTCTGCCGAAGGCTGCCGCGCGACAAGGCGGAAGAGCTGATCCTAGCGGTGCGCAGCGCCTCGCTCATCGACGTCCCCGACATCAAAAACGCCCAGCGCTTCCTGTCGCGGGTGGTCGTGAACTTCACCGACAGCGAAGAGTTCTTCCAGAAAGCTGGCCTGTGGCGCATGGCCAAGGCCTCTCTCATCGAAGACGATGCGTTCCGCGAGGGCTTCCGCCAGCGCCTGCCGCGCGAAGCCGGCCAGCTCTTCTTCACCTACATGGAGAAGGCCGGCGAAATCGAAGAGCTCTCGCCAGAGATGCTGCAGCGGCTGCAGGACTCGGTGCTCATGCGCATCCGCGAGCTATCCAAGCAAGGTGCCATCGAGCCGCGCTGGAAAGACCAGCAAATGCTCTTCCACAGTCCTGCGAGCAACGACGCGGCTTGAGACCCGGCTGCTCCCTGTTCGCGACGATGTCAGCCCATGAGTGGGCGTGTGGGTTATGTAGGATATGGGCTCGTGGCCGCAGGCCGCTTCCAGCGCACGCCGTCGTGAAAGCCCTCGAACCAGCCCTGGCGCTCGCACCCGGCCCGTACGGGCGTTGGTCGTGCCGGCGCTCGTGCTCGCGCTGGTCGCCGCTCACGCGTTCGGCGTGCTAGGCCGCGACACGGCGGTCGGCGGCGTCCGGCCGTCCGCCATGACAGACCAGAAACAGGCCGCAACCCCCTCGGTTTCAGCGCCAGCCCTCGAGATCATCCCTCGGGAGCCGCCGGGAGCCGCCGCACCGACCGCCTCCCCCGAAGCCCCGCCAGGAACCCAACCGAAACGCAACTGACGAGGAAAGTGCATGCCGCGAGCACACTGCTTCCACAAATGCCGACCGGCGTGGCACAATCGCCCTCCGTATGGGTAAGGTCATCAAGCGCGGCACCGCGGAGTTCGGCGATATCTCCCCAGAAACCGGGTTCCCGGAGCCCAAAGAGCGCCCACCAGTTGCTCCCGACAGCGCCAACCGTCGTGGCGCGGTCATCGATCGGGACGTCTTCGAAGCGCGCAGCGAGGCCCAGCAGATCCGCGATCGCGCACTCGCCGAAGCGGAAGACATGCGAAAGGCCGCCGAGGTCGAATCTGAGGAGATCAAGGCGCGCGCCTACCAACTCGGGTACGCCGAGGGCCGCGACGTCGGGGCCGCGGAGCTCACCGAGCTGGTGGCGAGCCACGCCGTGAGGCTCGAGCAAATCGAAGCGCAGGCCGAACCGCAGCTGCGCGACCTGGCCGTCGCCATTGCCCGCAAGATCATCGGTAAAGAGCTCGAGTTTCACCCCGACGCGGTTGTCGATATCGTAAGAGCCGCCCTTGCCGAAAAGGCACGCCTGCGCCGCGAGATCTTCCTGCGGGTGAACCCCGCTGACCTGCAGTTCATCCGCGACAAGAAGCCCGATCTCCTCGATGTGTTGAGCCGTGCCAAAGAGATCGGCATCCGTGAAGATCCAGATGTCGCCCGTCACGGCGTGATCATCGAGACTGACGCAGGCACCATCGATGCTCAGCTCGAGACGCAGCTTGCGGTGTTCGAACGGGTGCTCAAGAGCACCAGCTAAGTTTCATCCGCGATGGCGGAATGTGAGGCGCGCGTGGAAAGCAAGAACAAGTCAGCGCCAGTCATCGACCTCAGCCGCTACATCAAGGCGGTCGAAGAGACCGAGACCATTCACGTCCGCGGTCGCGTCACCGAGGTCGCGGGACTCGTCATCAAGGCGGTCGTCCCCGGAGTTCGCCTCGGTGAGATGTGCTACATCGAGACGGGCCGCGAACGCGTCGTCTGCGAGGTCGTCGGATTCCGCGACGAGGCGTGCATGCTCATGCCGCTGGGCGATGCCCAGGGCCTGGGTCCAGATAGCGAAGTGTTGCCAACGGGCAAACCGTTCAGCATCCGCTGCGGCTGGGGTCTACAAGGGCGCATCCTCGACGGCCTCGGTCGGCCCATCGACGACGGTCCGCCGCTCGAGAGCATCCCCGGCCTCCAGGACTGGTCCGTCGATCGCGACGCGCCCCATGCCATGAAGCGTAAGCGCGTCACCGAGCACATCGCGATGGGTGTCCGCGCCATCGACGGCATGCTCACCGTAGGCTTGGGCCAGCGTATCGGTGTCTTCGCAGGTTCCGGTGTCGGTAAGTCGACGCTCATGGGTCAGATCGCACGCAACTGCGAAGCCGAGATCGTCGTCACCTGTCTGGTCGGCGAGCGTGGTCGCGAAGTCCGCGACTTCATCGAAGAATCCCTCGGTGAAGAGGGCATCCGTAAGTCGATCACGGTTGTCGCGACCTCCAACGAACCGTCGCTGGTTCGCTTGAAGTGCGCCTTCGTTGCGACCGCTATCGCGGAGTGGTTTCGCGACCAAGGCAAACGCGTCTTGTTCATGATGGACTCGTCGACGCGTTTCGCGCGCGCCCAACGTGAGATCGGTCTTGCCATTGGCGAGCCGCCGGCCCGCCAAGGTTATCCGCCGTCCGTGTTCGCGCAGATCCCGCGACTCATGGAGCGCACCGGTAACAGCGAAAACGGCTCGATCACCGCGCTCTATACGATCCTCGTGCAAGCCGGCGACATGGATGAGCCCATCGCCGACGAAGTCCGCGGTATTCTCGACGGTCACATCATCTTGAACCGTAACCTCGGCGCGCGAAACCACTGGCCCGCCATCGACGTTCCCGTCTCGCTGTCACGTGTTATGTCCGGCATTGCCTCACCCGAGCACAAGAAAGCGGCGGCAAAGCTCCGCGAAGTGCTTGCGACCTACGAGAAGCAACGCGACCTCATCTTGCTCGGCGCCTACCAATACGGCACCGACCCGAAGACCGACTACGCCATCGACAAGATCGAAGAGGTCGAAGCGTTCCTGCGTCAGGGTACCGACGAGAAAGACGACTTCGACGCGACCGTGCAAAAGCTCATCGACTTGTTCGGCGACATCTGACCCAATGGCCCGTTTTTCCACGTGCTGGCGCCAGCGCTCGCGTGGCTGGACCAGCCGGGTTCGACTGGGGATCCGGCGAGGTCAGCGCTGAACCGTGAGCGTCGCGCCATCGGCTGGCGTCGCACGCTCCGACACCAACTTACTTGGGCACGCCGTACGTCATGAGCACAGGGCGGAGCGTGTTTTGCGCGCACAGGAGCTTGAGACCAAGGGTGTCGTCAAAATAGGCGGTCCAGGCCACCTTCAAGCCCATGATGTCGCCGACGGTCTTGTGGCCCTTCGCGACGCAGATGATGACTTCCGTGGGTGTGAGCGAGGCGATGAGGCTCACTGGGGCGCGGAGCCATTGGTTGCTCGCGTAGATCGCGTTGACACCCGAAAGGTTCAGCACGCCCGTTGCCCGCAGCGCGTCGCCGATCGGCGGCAAAGAAGACGGGGTCCCGGCGGAGGTACTCGGTTCGTTACGAAAAACCTGCATGGCTCAAACCCTCATTGCGTGAGCCATGGTGTTCGGTCAGGCACGCGTCGGTGTTGCGACCTTCAGGAGCGCAATGATGGCAGCGCGGTCACCGCGCGACACTGATGGTCGCTCCGTCGACCGGAATCCCCTCGACGATGGTGCCACTCCCCGAGGTGAAGCCCAGAACGGTGAACTCGAAATTGACGTTGCCCGGCGGAGGGTCGAAGTCCGAGCCGCTGCTATCGCCGCCAGCGGTGTCGCCGCCGCCGTTGTCCCCAACGTCGTCGTCAGTCGTCGGGTCGTCATCGACCACATCGTCGTCGGTCGTGTCCTCATCGGACTGCTGCTGGTCATCGTCGCCGTCCTGGCCGCCCCCGCCCCCGCTGCCACACGCGTAGATGGCGCCCACGACGAGTAGCACGGCGGCAGCTCCAACAGCGACCCGGCGTCTGCGATAGAGGACGACGAACGGAATGATGGCAATGGCGAGCAGGGACCAGGGGGCGAAAGGCACGGCGACGCCCGCCGCGAGCTCGTCTGCGATGTCGACGGTGATGACGAAGTTGCGAGGGCCAGCGATCGTCTGGTTCATGGTGATGAACGAGACGCCGGTGATCGCCATGACCTGCGTCGCGATCTGCGGCTCGCCCGTGGTGACAAGACCGTCGTTGTTGGTGTCGTCGAAGACCCGGACGGCCTTGATGTCGGCGTTCGGGTTGCTGCTACCCGTCACGCGAACTTGGAGCTGATTCATTTGCGGCGTGCCGTTGCGCGGCTCGACGTGCATGTGCGCCACGACGACGCGATCGTCGCCCTTCGAAGCGACGCGGTCGGCGGGTGGTGCGCTGCCAACGGAGGCAACGAGCGCAGGCGCGGTGGCATTGTTCAACACCGTGATGTCGAGGGCCGCCGTGTTGGTCCAGTCGCGCTCGGCTTTGTCTTCACGGCAGGTCGTGCGGTCAGGCCCAGTGCCCGCGCACGGATCGAAGTTGTGGCTGAACTGCGCGGTGTAGCCGGTGCCCGCCGAGGCGCTGAAAGTCGTGGCGGCGCGCCACGGCACGTTGATGGTGCAGACGCTGGCGGGCGCCGCCTCGCACGAGCCCACATCACTGGTTATGTTGACCGTCTGAGCGGACTGGTTATCGAACTGCCAGATGCAGGTCGTGCCGTTGAACGTGATGATCGTCTCGGGCGACTCGCCCGTCGGTAGGACGGTGACAGGAAAGCGGGCGGCGGAGACCACTGGGTTGCAGTGCGAGAGGTAGGTGCCGCTTACGAACTCGGCTTCGTAGTCACCGGCGGGAAGCGTCGTCCCAAGACCGGCACGGTCCCAGTACTTGTCGGCGCCGAACCAGAATCTGATGCTGGCGAAGGCGAAGTTGACCTGCAGGCCATCGATGCCCTGCAGCCGAACGCTCAGGTCGCCGACGATGGGTCGCAGGGTCGCCGTATAGTCACCGTTTGCGCAGCGTCCGACCCCCAGGTTCGTGCCGGTGCACAGCTCGGCGACCAGCTCTTCGCGATTTCCGTCCAACGTCAGGATGTAACCCACGTCGGTGTACGTGCCCGCTGGCGGCGGCGTCACGCTGTTGCACGAGAGGATACAGGTCCTCGTCTGCACGAGCTCGGCTCCGTTCTTCCACTCGATGGTGATGTACGAGCTCGTCTGGTGCACGAACTGAACCTGGTATGGGCCGTTCGGTTGACGATTGAGGGTAGCGACCGCGGCGGCGGACGTGGAGCTGAGCAAGACGCCGAGAGCGATGAATAATCGAATCATTTGCGGCCGGCCCATGACATGGCGGCTTGGCAGGCGACAAGACCGGGCCGGGCTTACTGGGTCGCGTAAGCGATAGCCAGCACGCCCCGCCTATGTAACAGTGCGAAGCGGCATGGCAGTTAAACCGGACTATCGTCTTCAGGCTCTGGTCACCCTGCGCGAGCGGCGCAAGGAAGAAGCCGAGCGCTTTCTTGGTGTGAAGCTCGCCGAGCTTGCCGCCGAGCAGAAGCGCCAGAAAGAAATGGAAGACGAGCTCGAGCGCATGATCGCCAAGCGCGAGGCCAAGATGCGCGAGTACGCCGAGAAGTCGATGAAGGGCATGATGGCAGCCCAAGACGTCGTCGGCGCCAACGTCTACATCGAGCGCCTGAAGGAACAAGAAGAGGCGCAAGAGAACGCCATCGAAGGCCAGAAGCAGGTCGTCGCCCAGAAGAAAGACGAGGTCGACGACGCCCGCAAGCAGGTCGTGCTCGCCACCCAAGACTTGAAGGCCCTCGAGAAGCACAAGGAGAAGTGGGCCGCCGAGGTGCGCAAGGAGCAGGAGAACCGCGAAGAGGCCGTCATGGACGAAATCGCTCAGACCATCTACCTGGGGCGTGACAACAAATGAGCGAGGGGTCGCGTCGACCGCTGCCGGGTGACTTTCGCATCATCCCAGCGCGCGAGGGCGAGGTCGGCATCATCCTCGAGCTCATCAACGAGCTCGCGGCGTACGAGCGGGCCGCCGACCAGGTGAAGGCCACCGAGCAGACGCTCACTCAGACGCTTTTTGGTCCCTCGCCTCAAGCCGAAGTGCTCATTGCCTGGGAGAACACGGCAGCGGTCGGCTTTGCTCTGTTCTTCCACAACTATTCGACCTGGCTGGGGCGCCGGGGCATCTACCTCGAAGACCTCTTCGTCCGTCCGACGCACCGCGGCAAAGGGTATGGTCGGGCCTTATTGGCCCATCTGGCCCGGATCGCTCTCGAGAGGGGCTGTGGACGCTTCGAATGGTCGGTTCTGGACTGGAATGAGCCGGCCATTGGTTTCTACAAAGCCCTCGGCGCTAAACCCATGGACGAGTGGACTGTGTATCGTATGACTGGTGGTGCGCTTTCCCAGTTGGCCGGGGAGGCGCCGTAAAGGAACGCACATGAGTCGGGTCGAAGAAGAACGCGCCGCCCAACGTTACGAGGACCAGAAGCGCCTCGAAAAGGACATGCGCTCCAAGAACGAGAAGGCCACCGAGGACTTTTCGCGGGTCGTCAACGCCAAGACCCAGACGGCCATCAAGGTCACGAAGCAGCAGCAGACGATGAACAACAACGCCCGCCAGCAGCAGTCGTCGGCGCGGCGCGGACAAGCACAGTCGAATCTGCTCGCCAAGAGCGGCATCCAGTCGCGTAACCTCCAGGCTGAGCTGTTGAAGCAGAGCTCCTCGTCGCAAGAGCTCGCTCGCAGCGAGAGCAAGGGTCGCCAGACCGAGTTGCAAGATCTGCGTGGGGCAGAGACCGAGCGCCAGATCACCACACAAAAAGAGAGCGATCAGCGCGTCGAGAAGTACAACGACCACCTCGCTGCCATCTCGCGTGAAGACGAAGAACGTCAGGGTGGTGGAGGCAGCGACGGCGATAGCGGGCAAATGGGTGGCGGCCAGATGGGCATGGCCATGCAGCAACAGCAGGTCGCGGCGACCTCCGAGGTGCAGAGCGCTGGTGGCACGGTGAAGATCCCGCAGGCGCTCATCGCCTCGCTGGTGAAGGCGTGCGGCCTGAAGGTCGACCCCAAGGGCCTCACCGAGTTCCAGATCGACTTGCGCGACGACGTGCTCGGCGGCTCGAGCGTCAAGGTGAGCGCCAACGGGCGCAAGATCAGCGCGACCGTGGTGTCGAGCGACTCCAACATCCGTCGCCTGTTCAAGGCAAGCGAAGGTGACCTGGCGCGCGCCTTCGACGCCGCCGGTCTTTCGCTCGAGAGCTTCCGGGTGTCGGCCTTTTAGCTTTTGCTCGCTGGGGCGATATCATCGGCGGCAATGCATCAGCAGCATCGCGCTTCCTTGGCTAGCCTCACGTTGGGCGCGCTCGGCGTCGTTTTCGGCGACATCGGCACGAGTCCGCTCTACACGCTGCGTGAGTGCTTACGCGGCAGCTTGGTTGCACCCGACGACGTGCTCGGCATCCTTTCACTCGTCTTCTGGGCGCTCACCCTCGTGGTCAGCATCAAATATCTGGTGTTCATCATGCGCGCCGACAATCGCGGCGAGGGCGGCATCTTCGCTTTGCTCGCGATATTGCCCGAGCGCTTTCGCGAAGACCGCAAGGGCCACGCGGTCTCACCAGTCGCGATCTTGGTCGTTGCCGGCGCTGCCCTGCTCTACGGTGATGGCGCCATCACGCCGGCCATCTCGGTGTTATCGGCGGTCGAGGGAATGAAGGTCGTCGAGCCACACCTCGAGCACCTAGTGGTTCCCATCACCTGCGTCATCCTCGTCGTGTTGTTCGCGGTACAGCGACACGGCACACACGTGGTCGGGCGCTTGTTCGGGCCCGTGATGGTGGTGTGGTTCTGCGTCATCGGTGCGCTAGGCGCCATCCATATCGGCGACGACTGGCATATCTTGCTGGCGCTCTCGCCCCATCACGCCATCCGCTATTTCGGACAGCACGGTCCGCATTCGTTCTTCGTACTCGGCTCGGTGGTGCTCGCGGTGACCGGCGGCGAGGCTCTCTACGCAGACATGGGCCATTTTGGCAGGCGTCCGATTCGCCTCGCTTGGTGGTTTCTTGCCATGCCTTCGCTCGTCCTCTGCTATTTCGGACAAGGTGCGATGCTACTTCGGGATCCGACCCGCATCGCGAACCCTTTCTTTGCACTGGTGCCGACCGGTTACTGGACCTGGGTACTGGTTGGTCTGTCGAGCGTCGCCACCATCATCGCGTCGCAGGCGCTCATCTCAGGAGCGTTTTCGCTGACACGTCAAGCCATCCAGCTAGGCTTTCTGCCACGGTTAACCATCCGTCACACCGCAGCCGACGCAGAGGGGCAGATCTACATCCCTCAGATCAACGCCATGCTCGCGGTGGGCTGCATCCTCTTGGTGGTCACCTTTCGCGGCTCGGAACACCTCGCGGCGGCGTACGGCATCGCGGTTACTGGGACGATGACGCTGACGTCGATCGTCTTCTACCTCGTCATGCGCCACGTATGGGGCTGGCGCCGCCTGGCAGCGGGTTCGCTCCTCGCTCTCTTTCTGGCGTTCGACCTGCCTTTCTTCATGGCCAATACCGTGAAGGTTGCCGAGGGCGGCTGGGTGCCAGTGCTGATTGGTTTCGTGTTCGTTGCTGCCATGCTCATCTGGTCGAAAGGCCGAGCCATCATCCGGGCGCACTACGAAAAGCGTCTTGGCAGCTATGAAGCGACGGTGCCGCAGATCGCCAGCCGGTGCCTCGCGCGCGTGCCGGGGACTGCTGTCTTCATGGCCTCGAGCGTTGACCATGTGCCGCCGGTGCTCCTCCACTTCGTGGACCATTCGCGGACTCTGCACGAGCACGTCGTGCTATTCACAGTCGTCACGGAACGCGTGCCGGTGGTGGAGGCCGAGCAGCGACTGTCGGCGAGGTCGCTGGGGCATGGCTTCTACCGCGTCATTGCCCACTTTGGCTTCGTCGAGGAGCCAAACGTTCCCGCAGCTCTCACGGCAGCCGCAAGCGAGCTGGGCTTTCCGGTCGATGGCCCCCACCTCACGTACTTTCTCGGTCGAGAGTCCATCATCGCTGGCCAGGCCGGCATGATGAGCGCCCTTCCCGAGCGCGTTTACGGTCTCCTATCGCGGAACGCGGTACCGGCCGACCAGCACTTCAAGATCCCCTCCAAGAACGTCGTCGAGATTGGCGTTCAGATGGATCTTTGAGCCGAGCGGTTTGGGGGCGGGTGACGCTCGCAGAAAGCCAGGCGCTTGCGACCCCGGTGAAGGGAGCTCGACCAGTGCTTGAAGCTGGCGGGTGTGGGTGTTAGCGTCGGGACGGGTACCATGCCGCAAGTTCGACCTTTTCTTTTCACGAACTTACCGCGCTACACGCACGACCAGGTCGCGGTCCTGCAGAGCTTGTCGGCCTACTTCTCCCGCCGACCGTTCGGGCGCACCTTCCTCGCCGACCTTGGCGCGGTCCTCGAAACGCATCTGAAGGCGCCTTGCCAGATCGCCGTCCAGCAGAAGTCGTCGGTTTCGCGGGCGAACCTCGCGTCGATCCTGCCGGCCGTGGGGTGTCTCGTGGTCGTCGGTTGCGGGGCGAGCGGGCACAAGATCATCGCCGATCTCGACCCGTCCATCGCCACCCTCTGCATCGATCGCTTGCTGGGCGGCAATGGCGACGTCGGCCGCATCCAGCGACCGCTCACCGAGATCGAAGAGGGCGTGCTCTCCTTCATCGTCCTCAAGGCGATGGGTTTTGTCCACGACGGCTGGGAGACGGGCAAGGAGCTCGCGCTCACCCTCGATCGCTTTGCGTCGCGTCTCGAGGAGCTGCAAGCCATCATCGATAACGAGCCTGGCTACCACGCCATCGCCCTATCGCTCTCGATTGGCAAGAAGGTCGGCTATCTTCGGGTACTCATTCCCGACACGATGATCACGACACACTTCCAGCAGCTGGTGGCGCAGTCGGGCGGTCCACAGGCCGAGCAGCAGCACATGCGGACTGTCTTCGCTGCCCTCGGTGAGCGCGAGGTCACCGGACGCGTCGAAGTCGCCCAGCTCGACCTCGGCCCCGACGACATCGCCGACCTCGAGGTGGGCGACATCGTCATCCTCGAGAGCCACCAGCTCTCATTGGGACCGCAGGGCCTCAAGGGTATGGCCTTCGTCAAGGTTGGCCTCGGCAAGAATGGTGGGCTGAAAGCGCAAATCGAATCCGACGGCGACCGCTCGCGTCTCGTGGTTGCGGATATCGTCGTGCAGGAAGAACCAGCGGAGAGCCAAATGGCGGACAGCGGCGAAGAAGGTGGTGACGATAACCTCCCGGAGACCGAAGGCCTGTTGCGGGACGTCCCCGCCCCGGTCGTCGTCGAGCTCGGGCGCATTCGCATGAACACGGCCCAGGTCATTCGCTTGAGGCAAGGTCAGATTTTGCGCTTGCCGCGAGGGCCGAGCGACCCCGTCGACCTGGTGGTCAATGGCAAGGTGTTTGCGCGCGGCGAGCTCATCGAAGTCGATGGCGAGCTGGGCGTCCGCTTGCTGCAAGTGACCGGCACCTGATGCTGCGCGGCGCGCTGCTCGCACTGATGCTGGTGTCCGCTTCAGCGGGCGCATGGGCACAGGAGCGCGCGCCGGGTACATCGCAAGCAAGCGAGCGTACGGCAGGGCCAACAGCACCACCACGGGTCGAACGAGCCCTGGAGGACACGCCGCCTCCTTCGGCTTATGACCGCGCCCGCGAGGACTTGGGCCAGGCCCCCGATACACAGTCTCTCGTTGGCCAGCTCCTCAAGACGATGTTCGCCCTTGGCATCGTCATCGCCATCATTTGGGTCGTGTTCAGGTTCGGTGCCGCCCGCCTGCTCCCTGGCGCCATGGGTCCGCGCGACGGCCGCATCGTGCGCATCATCGAGCGCGTCCTCGTCGACCAGAAGAACAGCTTGCTGGTCATCGACGTGGGCGCCGACCGAGTTCTACTCGGCGTCACCGAAGGCGGCATCAACGTGTTGAGCAAGCTCGGCGCATCGCAACCCGTGGCGCCAGGTGACGGAAAGCCCTCGGGCTTCCGCGCCGTGCTCGACGCCATCTCCCCCAAGAAACCGAGCGAGGACGACAATGGCGGTAGCTGAACCCTCCGTAGGGCCCGTTCGCGAGGCCGCGAGCCGCTCGTGGAAACGCATCAAGCGCTTCTGGCCGGCGTTAGCCGCGGCCTCGATCGCCCTCTTGGTCACGGCGAACGCTCAGGCGCAGCGCCTCGACGAGCTCCTCGGCAAAGACGAGATCACAAACAAGCCCCTCGTCTTGATGACCGCTTTGGCGGCATTGGCCATGGTGCCGTTCGTCCTCATCATGGTGACCTCGTTCGTGAAGATCGCGGTCGTCTTGTCGATCGTGCGGCAGGCCATCGGTACGCAACAGATCCCCCCGACCCAGGTCATCACCGGGCTCGCCATCATCTTGACCGTGTACATCATGACCCCCGTGGGTCTCGAGATGTACAACGCCACCAAGGACAATATGCGCTCGTCGGGCGGCAAGAGCGACATCATGTCCTTCACCGTCGATCAGATCATCGCCGGCGCCCGAGACGCACAGCACCCCATGCGGCGTTTCCTCATCAAACATTCGCACCTCAAAGAGCGCGACATGTTTTTCAAGCTTGCATGGCGCATGCGCGAGCCCCGTGACCGCGCATCGCTCACCGATGAGGACTTCAGTGTCATCGTGCCCGCTTTCGTCATCAGCGAGCTCAAGGAATCGTTCCAGATCGGGTTCATTCTCTTCGTACCCTTTCTGGTCATCGACATGGTCGTCTCGAACATCCTCATGGCGCTCGGCATGCAAATGCTTTCGCCAACCACGATCTCGCTTCCGTTCAAGATATTGTTGTTCGTTTTAGTGGACGGTTGGTACCTCATCACACGCGGATTGGTGCTCGGTTACTCGTAAGCGTCGCGCGAGGAAGGCCCATGGATCAGCACGTCATCAACTTCGTCATCCGCGTGACCAATGAGGCCCTGTTGATGGTCATCGTGGTATGCGGGCCACCCATCATCCTCTCGATGATCGTCGGCTTGATCATCTCGCTCTTCCAAGCGGTCACGCAGATCCAGGAAGCTACGCTCACGTTCGTACCCAAGATGATCATCATTTTCGCGTCGCTCGCGGCCTTCGGTCCTTGGCTCGGCGCGGCGCTGCTCAAGTTCACGCAGATGTGTTTCGAGACCTTTCCGAACGTCGTCTACTGAGCGAGCGAGGCTGCTAACGCCCCATGGAAGCCCTGCTCCAGCGCCTCGGCCTCGCGCTCAACTATCAGCAGGAGATGCTCATCGCGGCTCTGATGGCGACGCGCACCCTCGTCATGGTGACGCAGACGCCATGGCTCGGCGGCAAGAACATCCCGCCCGAGATCAAGATGGGCATCGGCGTCATGGTCACCATCTTGGTTTGGCCGCTGGCGCGCGTCACGATGACGGGCGCCGTCCCCGTAACACCCATCCCGTTCTTCTTCTTGATGATGAAGGAAGTCTTCATCGGCTTCGCCATAGGCTTCGTGGCCTCGAGCTTCGACACCCTGACCGTCGCCGGCCGCGTCATCGATACGGTGCGCGGCACCTCGATGGCCGAGGTCATGGTGCCTCTGTCGGGCGAGCGCGCGACTCCGATCGGCGACTTGTTCTTCCAGCTCATGCTGGTCGTCTTCATGGCGGTGGGCGGTCATCGCATCTTCCTACAGGCCTACGCGCACTCCTTCGAAGTCATCCCGCTCGATAAACACCTCGACTATGGCGGCGCGCTCTGGCCGTTGTTCGACCTCATCATGCGGACCACGGGCGAGATGCTCTTCATCGGCGTTCTCATCGCGACGCCGGTCATCGCCGCGACGTTCATCACCGACCTGGTCTTCGGCATCCTCAACCGCGTGGCCCCCCAGCTCAACGCTTACTTTCTGTCGATGCCAGTGAAGGCGATGGCGGGCATCATCATGATCTTCATCGCCATGGAGCCGCTGGTCCAACGCATGCTGGCCTACCTGGAATGGGCGCTGGGGATCGTCGAAGAGCTCATCACGCTGCTGGTGCGCGCGGTCTGATGCGCCAGCTGGTCGTCATCACCGCGCTTGCGCTTGCGGCCTGTGCCCGTACGCTACCCGCAGATGGCGCGCCGCTTGCGCTCGACGACGATCAAGGTGACGGCGATAGCGAAACAACCGACGAGACGGTCGTCCTCTTCGGACAGGCCGCTGCGGACGTCAACGCGAACCTCGAAGAGGGCCTCGAGCTACCGAGCGACCTTGCAATTTGCGGTGGCAGACTGTTCGTCGTCGACCAGTTTCATCACCGCGTCCTCGCGTGGGACAGCTTGCCTGCGCGCGGCCGACCATCGCTGGTCCTTGGCCAACCGACCCTCACGACGCGGGTCGCCAACTACGCTGGCATCGATGCGCGTGGTCTCGCCTTCCCCGACGGTATCGCGTGCACCAACAACACGCTCGCGGTCGCTGACACGCAAAACTCGCGCGTCCTCATCTGGCAACCCTTGCCGACCACAAACTTCGAAGCGGCGTCTTCGGTGGTGGGGCAGCCCGACTTCTCAACGCGTGGCGCGAGTGGGACCACGGCGACCGGAATGAACAGTCCCCGCGGCGTCGCCATCGTTGGCAATACTCTGTTCGTGGCCGACACAGCCCAGAACCGCGTCTTGGTCTGGAACAACGTACCGACGATCAACGGCGTGGCGGCGAGCTTCGTGATCGGTCAGCCGAATTTCACAAGCGGCCTGCCGAACGGGGGCGTCGGTGTGAACGCCAACGGTTTGTCCGGGCCAGCCGCGGTCGGGAGTGACGGTTCGCGACTCTTCATCGCAGACACTGGCAACAATCGGGTCCTCGTGTGGAATGCGGTGCCGGCAGCCGCGGTGCCGCCGAGTTTCGTGCTTGGTCAGGCGGGGTTCACCACTGGAACGCCTCCGCCTCTCGAGACAACCTCCTCGCTCGAAGCCCCAGACGGCTTCGGCTTCACCGCGAACGCCGCGGTCGTGTTCGACACCGGAGGCAGCCGTGCATTGGTGTTCGCGAACCCGATCGTCGACGACAACCAAGCCGCCGACGTCGTCTTTGGTGAGTCCATTCGCGTCGGAGGCTTCGTTCCGCAGTACAGCGCGACGACTCTGACCTCCCCGCGCGCGTTGGTCCAGCAAGGGACCGAGATTTACCTCGCGGACGCTGGGGCCCATCGCGTCCTCGTCTACGACGCTGCCGTGTTGACGTCCCCCGGGTCGCGCGCCGCCATCGCGGTCATTGGTCAACCGAGCCTAACGAGCGGCGCGAAACGCGCACCCGCGGTTGGGGTGAACGGGTCGACGCTGGGTATGCCCACGGACGTAGTGATTCACGGCAACCAGATCTTCGTGGTCGACTTCATTTACCACCGCGTCCTCGGCTGGAATTCGCTGCCGACGCTCCCTGGTGTGCCCGCCGATTTCGCGCTGAACCAGCCCGACCTCGTCACTTACGACCCACACGAAGACCGAGCGAACGGTGAAAGCTTTCTGTTCCCGACCGCCGCGCAGGTGATCGGTGGCAACTTACACGTGGTCGACCGCGACCATCATCGCATCCTGGTTTGGGACGGCGTGCCGACCAGCAACACTTCACCAGCTCGGGTCCTCGGCCAACCGACCCTCGCGAGCATCGATCTAAACACTGTAATCAGCGGCTCTTCGTTCAACCAACCGACGAACCTCGCAAGCGACGGTGTCCACTTTGCTGTAGCGGACACGGGCTCTAACCGTATCCTCGTCTGGAACACCACCCCTATCGACTCTTCGGTCGCAGCCGACGTCGTCCTCGGACAGCCGACCGCGGTCGTAGCCACCGCGAACACCGGCGGTCTATCGGCATCATCGCTGAGCGCGTCGCGCGACGTCTGCTTCACCCCCACCGGCATCGCTGTCGCCGATACAGGCAATCAACGGGTCCTCATCTGGAACAGCATCCCGACGACCAACGCGACCCCCGCCGACGTCGTCCTGGGTCAGGCCACGATGACCCAAGCGCTCGTCAACAGGCCGGGGCCAAGCACCACGGAAAACGCCGTTGCCGTGCACTACGCCGACGGCCTGTTCTACGTCACGACGCGAAACCGCGTGCTTGTTTGGCGCGGCGTACCATCGGTCAACAACGCTCCGGCGGACTACGTCATCGGCCAGCCGTCGTTCACCTCGAACCTCGCCAACGACCGCGGCATCAGCGGCACGACGCTGAACAACCCAGTCAACCTGACAGTCGTCGGCGACGACGTGTACATCGCGGATACTGAGAACAATCGGGTCGTTCGGGGACGCAGGCCGCCCTGACACGCTTTAGCGCGCCTGCACACTCCGCAATTGCGGCACGGCATCGGGATTGAGCAAGCTGGGTAGCGTGCCAACCACGTTCGCTAGCACGTCTGCGAGAGACGACGCGGTGAGCTCCTGGATGAGCACGCTGCCGTCGGGCTCGGTGCCCAGTCGATAAACAGAATCTGGTGTGGGGAAAAGCGAGACCTCACGCACCAGCCACTGATCGTCGAGATAGTCGAAGCGAACGATGTTGTGCTGGTGATCAGCGACGATCTCGCGCGCCAGCGCATGCAAGGAGCTGTGCAGCTCGTAGTTGCCGTTCTTCTCGACGAGGACGCGCTGCTTGGCCAGCGAGGCGACCGAAGCCTGCCACGCTTCGTCGTCGGGAAGACGCGCGGTCTTGTGCTCGGGCTCATCGAAGTACGCGAGCACTTCGTCGATGCTCATCGCATCGACTGGGGTGTCCTCGCGGGCGCCGCGCAAATCACGCGCGAAGACCGCGAACACCAGGTAGTCGCCGGAGGACATGCGTAACGAGCGGCTCACGCCCTCGGGCGCGGTGCGAAACTGGTGCGCAAGCTCGCCAGCGAGCGCGCTTTCGCTGCGCGAAGGACCGAAATGGTGGGTAGCATCGCTCGCGCCGTATTCGACGACGGCATTGCCACCGACGTAAAAATCTCGCACCCGCTTCTCGGTGGGCGCGCGCACGGTCACGCGAACACGGGCGCTGCACTCGGCGACCGGAACAAGACGATCGCGCACAGCGTCGCTCGCGCCCGTCGCCGCAGCGTTCAGCAACCCACGCCCCTGTAGACTGACGAAGGTCTTGTCGGGGTGCTCGGGCACGGCGTCCCGGTCGTCGAGAGACCGCAACGGTGACTCGGGGGTCGGGAAAAGATCGAGAGTGAGTCGGAAAAACGCCAACTCGTCTTCGGACAGCTCGAGCACGTCGACATCGCGAGCCCGCATCATGACGCGCCGCCCTTGTCGGGCCCGAAGGGATCATCGTTCAAGGACGCGTCAACGAGATCGCTCACGAAGGTGTAATTCTGGATGGACTTACCGAGCTCGCCACGGCGCGCCGCCGCATGTTTGTCGGTCTTGCCCGGTGCCGGCGTGCCGTCGATGGTGCGCGCGATCATGTCGGAGAGGACGCGGCGCGGCGACAGCTCGGAGATCGCCGCTCCGACCTCTTCACTGCGGCTGGTCGAGCGGACATCGGTCTGCACCACGTAGCGCAGATGCTCCGGTGTGTCGTCTTCAGCGGAGTACATGGTGCTACCAAGCGTCAGCAGGTGATGGCGCTTGCCCCAGTCGGTCTTGAGGCGACGGTGCTGCTGCAAGATCTTGTCGATCTCGTCGTCGAGCCGCGGGTCGCCAAGCTTGCCGGCGATTTGCTGCAGAAGCGCCATCTTGCGCGAGGCGAGCTGCTGTCGAAGCTTCAAGCCGGCGATACGCTCGCGACGCTTACGCAGCTCGTCGGAGACCTTGGCCTGGGCCGCCTTGGTAAAACCCTCGGCGGCGAGCTGGGACAGGACATTGCGCGCCGCTACGAGCTCGGCTTCGATCTCAGCAAGGGTCGCGGCGCTTTGGCCCATGAGCGAAGCCACGAGCTGACGTGCGGCGACAGGGTTCGTGCGAGCGAGCTGAAGAAGGTGTGTCGCGCCGCGCGCCTCGCGTGACTCAGGAGCCATGCCCGCGGGGCTCCCCGGCGTCGCTGGGCGTGGCAGCTGCCCGGCCTCGAAGCGATCAGAGGCTGGCGCGGGCGCCGGGCTCCCCGCTGTTTTGGCGGCCTGGCCCGTGGGCTCCGGCTGCGCTACGGGAGGCATGCCGCCCGGGCCACCGATCTTGCCGCTACCGCCGCCAATCATCGTGGAAAACAGCCTAGCCTGCCCCGCTCACCGGCGGCAACCAAAGGCGACGTGGCTCGCAACACAAAAGCGCTTCGGCTCGTCACCCGTTGGTTTTGGGACATGCCGAGTGTCGCACCCGGCTGACCTCATGTTAGGGTCGCTTTAGCCATGGCGGACGGCAGTACAGGCGAAAAAACCGAGGAGCCAACTCCCGAGCGCCTTCGCAAGCTGCGCAAGGAAGGTAACGTCCCCAAGAGTCAGGACGTGCCGAGCGCGGCTGGCTTCCTCGCGGTCTTCTCGGTGCTCGCCGCGACCACGACCTTCCTCGGCGAAGAGCTCATCGCCTTCTTGATGGACTCGATCCGCGTCCTTCAGACGCCGGGCGACTACGCCATGATCGACTCGGCGGTGATGTACCAAGGCATGTGGCTGATGTTCAAACTGTCCGCTCCCGCGCTCATGACCGAGCTGGTGGTCAAGGTCGGTCTGACGATCGCGCAGACTGGCTTCTTGTTCACGACGAAGCCACTCGTCCCCGACATCAAGCGCCTGAATCCGATCACGGGCTTCAAGAACCTGTTCAACAAGAAGAAGCTGGTCGAGCTGCTCAAGACGACGGTGAAGTTCATCATCGTGAGCTGGGTGGCCTACATCGCGCTCAAAGACGCGGTACGCGACCTGGTGATGACCACGCGCAGCGAGCTCGCGGTTGGACTCTCCGTGGTGGGTCGCATCATCTGGGACATGACCATCAAGATCGGAGGCGCGTTCGTGATCATCGCCGCCTTCGACGCCTTCTATCAGCGCAAGCGCTACACGAAGGAAAACATGATGTCGAAGTACGACGTCAAACAGGAATACAAGCAGTCTGAAGGCGATCCGCACCACAAGGCCGAGCGCCGGCGCTTTCACCAAGAGATCTTGAACTCGTCGGGTCCTGCCGCGGTGAAAGGCGCCGACGCGGTCGTCCGCAATCCCGACCACATCGCGGTCGCCATCAAGTACGACAAGGAAAAGGGCAACGCCCCGACCGTCGTCGCCAAGGGCACCCGCATCTGGGCCGAGAAGATCCTCGATGCGGCAAAGGAGTTCGGGGTGCCGGTCGTCCGGAACGTGCCGCTGGCACAAGCCCTCAACAAGCTCGATATCGGCGATGAGATCCCGGAAGACCTTTACGAAGCAGTCGCGGAAGTGCTCAATTTCGTTTACAACTTGGCGGAAGAGCAGAAGCGTAAGAACAAACGGGGCTGACCCGGTGTAGGTTATCGCGATGGCCAACAACTTCATCAGCTACAGCCGCTTCACCGCGATGCCACCGAACATCGCGACGTACGGCTCCACTGTCGAGGAGCTCAAGTCCCAAGCGGGTAAGCCCGATGCGAACCCGGTGCTCTCGCCCATGGCGGCCTCGGAGGTCACGCAGCGTCGCTTGTCACTGTCGGCGACCGGCTCTGACAAGATGCGCCTCGCGTTGCCGACTGGCGTTGCGGTCAACCCTTACGAGGGGCCGAAGCCGGTTTCAGTGCTCATGCGCAGCGCGCTCGCGAAGCTCCGTGGTGGCACGTTCACCGCACTCCGCGACGCGGTTCAGCGTGCGCGCAAAGACGATGGCCGCGATCAGCAAGGCCGCGATCAACGTGACCAGCTGCCGAATGACCCGAAGCTGCTCGAGCTCATGGATGACTCGCTCAACCGCGTCATCAGCATGAACGCTTTAGCGGATCGCACGCTCGCTTGGATGACCTTCGTGGAAACCATGGCCCTTTCATCGAGTCGCGGGTGACAGAACCTCGGGACATGGTCGCGCACGTCAGCGACGATCGCCGCATCGGCGCGACCCAGCTGCAACAGAAGCTGCACGCCTTGGTCGGCCAGTGGTCGCAAGGGCGCGTCACGCTCAAACAGATCGTCGGCCTCTCCGACGAAGAGCTCTACGCCCTGGCGAGCCAGGGCTACTACCTGTTCTTGCAGGGCAAGACAGAGCCTGCGCGCGTCGTATTCGAGGGCTTGGTCGCCATCGACCCGCGCAACGCCTATTACTATCGCGCGCTGGGGGCCATCTACTGGCGCCTGAAAGAGCCGCAGAAGGCGCTCAAGCAGTTCACCTACGCCATCCGCGTCGCGCCGCGTGAGATTTCGAGCTACATCAATCGGGCCGAGATCCACGTCGCCCTGCAGAAGTTCGACGAGGCGCGCACCGACCTCGAGTTCGCCTTGGGTAACGCCGGCCCGTTCGACGGGGCGCTCATCAGCAAGGCGCGGGCGATTTTGCGGATGGTGACGTAGGGGCAGCGTCTAGGCCTTCGTCTTGAAGTCCGAGAAAGCGGTCGCGCGGGTAGAAGCCCGTCTCTCTACGTTTGCACGAGGTGCCAGTTATGCTCACGGGTGAGCTCACCTGGGAGGCTCTGAATCCGTGCGCGGACGCGAGCGTTCTTTGAAGGGTGTTTACCGCACAGCCGGGCAGCTCGCGGGAAAAGTCGGCAGCCTGTTCGTCCAGGCCTTCGCGCACACACAACTTTTCGTGTCGCTCCCCGCCGCGCCTCAAACTGACAAAATTGCATCGGCTTTCCCAACTTGGTCGTGCGCGATCCACGCAACAAGCTCGGTCCCCGCCCCGATATTGGAGGCGTCAGGAACATCGATAAGGGACTAGTCCATGGCAAACCCGGTCACCGCGCCCAACGACGTTCGGCACTTCTACGCAATGGGCGTGCAAGCACAGCAGGCGGTCCTTGGCACCCTGCGCAACCGCGAGGAGCCCGCTCTGGCGCCGATGGAACGCGACGCGTTGTTGCGTTACGAGGCTGCCGCGCAGCAGGCGTACTGGGCAGCGGTCGTGGGTTCACGTCGGTCGGGGGACCAGCCATGGGTCGTCAACGTCCCCGCTAGCGAGAAAGACTTCGGGCGTGACGCGGCCTACAATTTTTCGTCGCTGAGCGCGGCCAAGGCGACGCGCGCCATGTCTGTCATCTATAGCCCCGGCGTAAACGTCGCTGTGCGTAGCGCACTGGTCAACGGCGCCTCGGTGCAGTTCGGGCGCGCCATGGATGGCTACGACATCGCGCGGCGCGATCAAGACGGACGCCTCAACGATTCGATCTCCGCGCACATCGGATACGCTGGAGCCGCGGTGGGTCTTGCCGGCGCTCGCACCGCCACCGGCTTCGATGTCGGCCCCATTGAGCTTCGCCTTGCGGGCGGTACCTTGCAGGTGCGCTCCCAGCAGCTTCAGCAGCTCGACCTCGCGGCTGCAGCCCTGCAGACCGCCCGGGAGCGCGAAGCGCAGGCAAGCCGCGAGCGCCGTGTGTTGCCGGACCACGACGTCCAGGCAGCGCGGACCATTACCGCGATGATGGCGACCGAGCGCGCCCAGCGCCTCGCCACGGTGACTGCCCTTACGCAAGGGGCGATCGCGGCGCTGTCCCCCGCGACCCAAGGTCTGGTGCACCCGCTGACCGCGGGGCAGTACGAAGCGCTCGGACATCAGGCCGCGTTTGCAGTCAGCATCCGACGCGCCGTCGAGAGCGCGCAGGGGCCGGACGGTGAAGCGCTACGCGCGCTCTATCGCGATCCCACCGCTTGGCGGAGGGCCTGGGGGGCCATCCTCGATGCCCAAATCGCCGGCGCCGACAGCCTGCCCGCCGAGATCCGCAATGTGGACGCCCTGCGCGCCAATGTCGCAACGGCGCGTGGCATTATGCAGCAGATCCGCACCGGCCGCTGATCAAGACAGCCGCCGCAGCGCGACACCGTCAGCCGTCGCCATGCTGGCAGTACGAATCTCGTGAAGAAATCCAGCCAATTCGGGGGGGCCACACAGTATGAAAATTCACGCACCTGCTACCGCCAGCCGCCGATACTCAGGACAACGAAAGCGACAACTACGTGAGGTGTCGCTAGTCCGGGAGAATCGGCGATGAGTCAGTCAGACGTTATTCGAGGTCTGGGGCTTCCAAATACAGCGGCTGGCCAGGCAGTGGCCCGGGCGCTAGTCGAAACCGATGAGCTGGATAACCCGCTCGGGTTTCTGTCGACCGAGGAGCTTGGTCCGAATGGCTCGAACCTCGATCGCCTCATCGCCTCCGCGCCGCGCGCCGAGCGCGAGCAGATCTACAGTCGCCTGGTCGCGGGCCTCGCATCGCCAGTGCGTGTTGGTAGTCGCAGCATGACAGTGTCCACCTCGCCGGGTGGCACTGAAATCCTACGCGCGCGCCTCGCGGAAGCTCGCGGCGAGACGCCGCGCGCTGCAGCCCCCAGCGCCCCGAATGACGGCGGCTGGATTGGCCCGACCATTAACTTCGGCGTGGGTCAGCAGACCAGAGCGATCACCGACATGGCCGTGGCGGCCGTGGCAGGGGTTGGCAGTATGGCCCTGGGCACTGCCGCGACTGCCGCCGTGTTCTTGGGCGCGCCGGTCTGGGTCCCCATCACCTTGGGCGTCGCCGCAGTCGCGGCTGGCCTCTACGCCACCTACCGAGCTCTAAAGCCCCTCCGAATTTGGTGACGGCATGTCCGCTTCAGCGACAACCACGCTAGCGCGACACGACGTAAGGAAATAAGAGCAACGTAGTTCGCAAGCCGCCGATAAAATCAGTAACACTGACCGTGATAACAGGCTGTATTACGGTCCCGATGTAGAGGCACTTCATGTTGACCGCTGCAGATCTGAGTTCGATTCCTGACCCGCGCGTGCGCTCGATGGTGCAGGACCTTGCCGGCTACCAACAGGCAAACGCTGGTCAGTGGGGTGCACTTAGCAACAACATGCTCGGACGCCTCTCGGGCATGTCGGATCCAGGGTCGCAGACCGACGCGATGGCGCCGCGCCTCAACACGATGGCGGGCGCGAACCGCGGCCGTGTCTCTGCGACACCAGCGGGCGCTGGCCCGACCACGCAGCAACCGGCGGCCTCGCTACGCCAGGCGCCGCGCCTCGCTCGCGATCATTCGCGCGAGAATCCCGACTACGTAAACGTACACGACGACCTCGAGTTCGTGAATCCGAGTGGTCGGCAGGTTCCATTCCGTCAGCTCCGCAGCGATCTCGAGCGCCAGCACGGTGGCGATCAGACGAAGGTCGAAGCAGATTTGCGCCGCGAGTACGGCGTTGTTCCCACTGCTGACGCGACCGGTGCCCGCAACGGTTGGGCGATTCACAGCCAGCGCCTGACCCCCGAGTCGCGCGATCAAGTCGGCGCGCTGCGCGCGGCCGCGAACAATCCACCGGGTGCTGACTTCGCGATGCGCAATGGCGCCTTCGGCATATTGCCCGACATGAGCATGCGTGGACTCGGCAGCTTGGGCGGTGGCTTGGGCCTCCTCTCCATGGGCTCGGCGATGCTCGGTGCGACCGATGGCATTCAGTTCCAGCTGCGCAAGCAGATGCGCTCGGTGGCCTCGAACTTCGGCGACTACAGCATGATCTCGCTCATCAACAGCCCGGGCATCTCAATCGAAAGCCTCATCTACTACTTCATGGCGTACATGTCCGATAAGTACGAGGACAAGCTGCGCGAGAAGATGGAAGAGATCGTCATTCAAGAGCAGCGTGAGCGCCGCATGCAGCAGCGTCGCGACGCGGCCGAGATGATCGGTGGAATCCTCAGCATCGGCGGCGTCTTCAATCCCGTCGGCACTGCGGCTGGCATGGTCGTCAAGCAGGGCGCCGAGATGATCAACAGCGTCGAAGGCGCGCTCGCGGGTGGCTCGAAGAGCACGACGGTCCTCATGCAAGAGGTCCAGATCCTCATCCAGAACTGGAAGATGATCATGGATATGCACTCGAACGTGAGCAAGACTCTCCACGAAATGGCGATGACCGCCGTTCGTAACATTCGCTAAGGAAGCAGACGCTCACGGCGCTTTGCCGTGGGCGTACGCTTTTCGCTTCTCCGAGGGTGTTGTACGTCGCGGCGTCGCCGCTTGCTGGCTTGCGCGGGGCGCCAATCTCCTCGTCGCGCCGGTAGCATCACACCTACATCCTTGGTACGATGCGGCGAGGAGCGAACGCTGGTGTCAAAAGAAGGCAAGCCGAAGGCGGAGGTCGCGCCCATCGAACAAAGTATCCCCGAAGGTACGGCGACCACGCGCGTCAACCAGGCGACCATCGAGTCCAGCTTCACCGAAGAGAACGTCTTCAAGTTCTTGAGCGGCGAGATTGGATCCGACCAGCTGCTCGGCTTTACCGACGAAGACGCACACGGCTTTGCGAAGTTCGCGTACGACTTCTACGAGAATGGCCGCTACGTCGACGCGGCGCGGGTGTTCGCAAACCTCGTCACGATGAAGCCGGAGAACGCGTACTTCCAAGCCATGTGGGGTGCGTGTCTACAAATGCTCGACGAGCCCGACAAAGCCTTGCGGGCCTACAGCACCGCGATCGAGCTCGATGGCAACAACGTCCAGGCGCGTGTCAATCGAGCCGACTTGCTGCTCGCGAAGGCGAAGTTCAACGAGGCGCTCGACGATCTCGAGTTCGTCGTGAAGGCCGACCCGCAAGCGAAGAACCCGGCAACACAGCGCGCCCGCGCCCTCGCAAACGCAACCGCCGAGGCGCTCCGGGTAGTCGCCGACCTGCTCGCCAAGAAGAAGCTTTAGGGCCCCGCGCGGCTGCAGGCCCATTCGCGCACTAGCCTCCATGGCGGCCTGTCGGCAGCCGTCTTAGGCGGTTTTTTGAGCACAATCCAATCGCTACGCAGGATTGGCGCGCGTACGTCTCAAGCATTTTTCCTACGCAACAAGCGGCGCTGGCTGCCGATAACTCAACCTGTAAGACGCTCAGCGACTGGTTTACCTCGGGGAGCGAGACCAGCGGCGTCAAAGCGAGGTTGGGTCCGATGAAAGAGCAAGCCCAGACGTCCTCTTCGCGCTACCACGTTTGCAAACCGCTCACCCCCGAGCACCGTCGCGGCGTACGCTGGTTCTCGAGCCTGGCTCAGAGCTTCGAGCATCGCCTCGGCCATTCACGCGGCAGCGGCGCCGCCATGCGGCTCTCGCAGAGCCTTCAACACTCGATTCAGTTTTACGGAACCTTCGCCGAGACGGGTGACCAGCGTTACCTGACCATGTGCGAAGACTTCTTGAAGTACACGATCAAGCATTCTCCAGCCTGATAGAGCCTTCTAGCGCTCCGTCAAAAATTCCTCCTTTGTTGGCCGAGCCAAGTCATTGCGACATGGCTCGGCCAATGTCTTTCAGGGTGCCAGCACGAAGCGGACCCGCGAGGCACAACACAGAATCAGACGCGGAAGACCTTGATGGCGCTGGTGAGCGCCACGGTCTGCGCCGTCGCTTGCTCGACTGCGGTGGCGAGCTGGCGTGCGCTATCGCGGTGACGCTCTGAAAGTCCCTCGAGCACCTCGAAGGCCTTGGCGACCTCGCCACGGCTACGCGCCTGCTCCTGGTTGGTCGTCGAGACCAGCTGGATCTGCTGGAAGATGCTGCCAATGGCCTCGATCGCTTCGGTGACCTGGACGGCCTGCTCTTTGGCGGTGGCGAGTGAGCGCTCCATCAACGAGCGCATCTGCCGCATCGAGTTTTCGAGTGCGCTCGATTCGGTCTTCTGCGAGCTGACGATGCCGCGCACGCGGACCGCGATCGAGTGAACGTCTTGCATCGCGTGGTTCACTTGAAGAGCGCTACGCGCCTGCTCGGTCATGGCAGCGGCGATCGCACGCACCAAAGCGCCGGTGCGCGTCGAAGCATCGAGGATCGACGACAAGACCTGGTCAGCGTGCTCGCTGCGATCGACGCCTTCGTCGACGATGCGCACGCCACGCTCGGCGACGTCGATGACATTGCCCGAGACCTTAAGCACCTCGGTGATGACCCCGGAGATTTCGCGCGTCGAGCCCGCCGTCTTGCTGGCGAGCGCCTTGATCTCCTCAGCCACCACCAAAAAGCCTCGCCCGTGCTCGCCAGCGCCGGCGGCAATGATGGAGGCGTTGAGCGAAAGCAGCTTCGTTTGATTGGCGATGTCGTCGATGACGTCGAGGATGCGCTCGATGGATGCGACCTTCTGCGAAAGAAAGCGGACGGAGTCGACGGTGTCGTTGGTGAAGGAGCGAATGCGCCGAATGCCCTCGAGGGTCTCCTTCACGGCGGAGACGCCACTCTCGGCCTTGCGCGACGTGTCGCGCGACATCTGTAGGGCCTCGTCGGTGCTGCGCTCGACGCTGCTGATGCTGTTGGTGATCTGCGTGGTTGCCGCAGCGGTACCCTCGGCGGCGCTATTCAAGCGGTCGACGGCGCGATCGACCTCGGAGAGGCGGGCGACGTTGTTTTCCAGATGCTCGCGGGTCTGATCGACCGCTGACGCAACCTGATGCACGGTGCTCGTGATGCGGTCCACGGCGCCGCTGATGTCGCGCAAGCGCTCGGAAGAGACCTCGGCGGCACGGGACACGTCGTTGATCTGCGTCTCGAAAGTCTGCGAGGCGCGCGACATGTTGGTCATCGCGGTTCCGGTTTGGCGGACCGACATGGCCTGGGTACCAGCATCGGTCGCGATCTGACGCGAAGCATCGCGAACGCGGTTCGACACGGAATCCATCTCGAGCGAAGTGGTGCGCACCTGGGCGATGGTTTGACCCAAGCCTTTGGTAATCGCGGTCAGAGCGTTCGCGAGCTGCCCAAACTCGTCGCGCGATTCATCGTCGACGCGATTGGTGAGGTCGCCGCTAGCGATGCGGTCGGCATAACCCAGGAGCGCCTCGATGCGTCCCGACACCCGACTGAAGAACCACCACAGGATGATGATGATGATGAGACCGGATGTGATGGTGACGTAGAGGATGACGGTGCGAAAACGACTGAGCTCGACATCGGGCGTCATGCCGAAAAGCGCGGCGCCCTGAAAACCCATGAGGGTATCGAGATCGGGGGGGCCGGCGGACGGGCCGTCGCTGGGCAACGACTGCGGGTGCAAGGTGACCGCGCGATGAACGACGTCGGAGCCAACGTCAGCGTCCGCTGAAGCAAACACACGTTTCAGAAGCTCGGCGCGGTTCTCCGAACGCGTAATGTCGAGGCCCTCGACGATTGGCGTCGTGCTGGCCCAAGCGACGGCCCGCGCGTTCTCGGGCTCCCCGACGAAAACGATGGCGTAGACGAGCTCGGGCTCGGCCGACAGCAACCTCTCGAGAAAAGCTTGAGCGGCAGCTGCATCCCGCCCTTGCACGGCGCGCGCGACGTCCACCGAGGCATCGAGCGCCTGGTTGATGATGTCGGTGCGGCCAGTGAGCTCGCGAATGATGCGGCCACGCAATAAGAAATGCGTCGCGGCACCAACGACGACGCCGCTGCCGAGCACCGCGAATAGAAGCACGGTGATGAGCCGCTCGCGCAGCCCCATACGAAGTCCCAAGCTCTCGAGACCTATGGACATCGGCGGCTATGGTACGTCAAAGGGCGCCAAGCGCGAAAAATAAGCGGATCAGGGGTTTGCGACCGGCTTGGGGGCTTCGGGCTTGGGAGCGTCCGGGGCACGGTTGGGGTTTAAGGAAAAGCCGCCAGACGGCCCCCTGCCGACCGGCATCATCACTGGGTCCCAGGAGCCCGACTCTTTATGCAACACGCGTCCGACCGATGCCGTCGCGAGGTGATCGGCGAACATCGACACCTCGAAGCGATTGCCATCAGAGGTCTGGACGACAGCGATGGCACCCCGCCCTGGTCCATTGGGCGGACGCATCTCGACGATCACGCCCTCGTATGACGACCGCCAGCGTTCGGCGAGCTCGAGGAGCGGCGCGTCTTTCGGCGTGGGCTCGACCGGATGTGGGTTCCAGCTGAAGGGGTCTTTCATGACCACGGTGCCCGGCTTTGCATCGGTGGCCGAGATCCAGCGCGGCGGCCGCATCGGCTGCTGGATCATCATCTTGTCGTCTTTCACGTCCATAACGACGGCGCGGTATGTGTCGATGAAGCGACTGATGAACGGACCCATTGCGAGCGCTGCGACGAGCACCACGAGAATGGGGCCCATACGTCGCCAACGGTCGCTGATGCGCGAGCGCGGCACGTCATCGAAGTCGGACACCATCCCGCTCACCTGCGTCGGCTCGTTGCTTATCGAGTGCACGAGGCGCGGCTTGGGCCGAGCCAAGGTCGACTCATCGTCCAGAGGCTTTCCCTCGTCGTCATGACCCGTAGACATCGTTCTAGCGGTAAACCACGGCGGCGATCTTGACGCCACCCCATGGCCACGTATGTTACTGAGTGGGGACTCAGTTACGGGGCTCGGATGGCTCGCCCAATCAAAGTGTCCGACCGCGACATTTTGGACGCTGCCCGTGAGGTCTTCCTGGCTCGCGGCCTACGCGCAACGACCGCCGAGGTCGCGCTCAAGGCTGGCATCTCGGAAGGCACGATCTTCAATCGCTTCAACACCAAAGACGAGCTTTTCCACGCCGCCATGGAGCTCGAGCTAGCCGAGCCGACTTGGCTCGTGCACCTGTGCTCGAATGTGAATCGCGGCGACCTGGTCGAGAACCTCGTAGCGCTCGGACTTCACGGCATCGAATATTTCCATGTCGCGATCCCCATGAAGATCTTGCAGTGGTCGAACCGCGGCACCGAGCTCAAGGGTGCAGGTCCGCTACCGCGGATGGTCAAGAAGCTCGCGTCATACTTCGAGGCCGAGATGCGCTGCGGGCGCATGCGGCGACACGACCCAGAGATCGTCGCGCGGACTTTCATTGGCGGGCTCGTGACGTATTCGTACATGGAGAGCGTCGAGGCCGGGCACGACGAGCTGCCGATGCCGCGCGAGATGTTCGTGCGGGGTTTGGTGAACGTCTTGCGGTGTGGTGTGTCCTCCGTGTGAGTGACGCAGCGTTCCTCACATCGGCATCGCGACGCGGCTTTGAGTACAGGCTAGGCTACGACGGCGTGTTGCAGCCACCTGCGAACGACTCGCAAGTACACCCATTGCGAGATGCGCTGCACAGCGCTATTTCCGCCCCCAAAATCGACACAAGGATCCCATCGCCATGACGGTCAAATCGAACGACACCTTCAAGACCCGCGACACCATGAAGGTCGGCGCCAAAGACTACACAGTTTACGATCTCGCAAAGCTCACCAAAGATCATCCCCAGGTCGCCAAGCTCCCCTTCTCGTTGCGCGTCCTTCTCGAGAACCTGCTGCGCCACGAAGACGGCCGCGTCGCCACCAAAGACGACGTCATGGCGGTCGTGAACTGGGAGCCCACCAAGACCCCGGACAAGGAAATCGCCTACCACCCGGCGCGCGTCCTGCTGCAAGACTTCACGGGCGTGCCTTGTGTGGTCGACCTCGCCGCGATGCGCGATGCCGTCAAAAAGCTCGGCGGTGATCCCAATCGCATCAATCCGCTGCAACAGGTCGACCTCGTCATCGACCACTCGGTGCAAGTCGACAAGTTCGGCAGCGTTCAGTCGCTCAAGCTCAACACCGCCATCGAGATGGGCCGCAACAAAGAGCGCTACGTCTTCTTGCGCTGGGGCCAGCAAGCCTTCGACAACTTCTCGGTGGTGCCGCCGGGCACTGGCATCTGCCACCAGGTCAACCTCGAGTACCTGGCGAAGGTCGCCTACGTCAGCAAGGACAACGTCGTCTATCCCGACACGCTTGTCGGCACCGACTCGCACACCACGATGGTGAACGGCCTCGGCGTCCTCGGTTGGGGCGTCGGCGGCATCGAGGCCGAAGCGGCGATGCTCGGCCAACCCGTTTCGATGCTCATCCCGCAGGTCATCGGCTTCAAGCTGCGGGGCAAGCTCAAGGCCGGCGCGACCGCGACCGATCTGGTGCTCACGGTCACTCAGATGCTGCGCAAGAAGGGCGTGGTCGACAAATTCGTCGAGTTCTTCGGACCAGGCTTGGACGCGCTCTCGGTCGCCGACCGCGCGACCATCGCCAACATGGCTCCCGAATATGGCGCGACCATGGGCTTCTTCCCTGTCGATGCCGAGACCATCAAGTATCTGGAGTTCACGCACCGCTCGAAGGAGCAGGTCGCCGTGGCCGAGGCGTACGCGAAGCGTCAGGGGCTTTTCCGCGACAGCAAGACGCCCGACCCGGTGTTCACCGACACGCTCGAGCTCGACCTCGGAGACGTGGTGCCGTCGATCGCGGGTCCGAAGCGTCCTCAAGATCGCATCCCTCTGTCCGCTGCGAAAGACACCATCACCAAGGCGATGACCGAGCTGGTCAAGGGCGACGTCAAGAAGAGCATTCCCATCACCCGCGACGGCATGACCTTCGAGCTCGGACACGGCTCGGTCGTGCTCTCGGCGATCACCTCGTGCACCAACACCTCGAACCCGAGCGTCATGCTCGCCGCCGGCCTAATCGCCAAGAAGGCGGTCGAGAAGGGACTGCGCGTGAAGCCGTGGGTGAAGACCTCGCTCGCGCCCGGCTCGAAAGTAGTCACCGAATACCTGAACGAGGCAGGCCTTACGCCTTTCCTCGAAGGCGTCGGCTTCCACACCGTCGGCTACGGCTGCACCACATGTATCGGCAATAGCGGACCGCTGCCCGACGATATCACCGCCGCCATCAAACAAGGCGACCTCGCCGTTGGCGCGGTGCTCTCCGGCAATCGCAACTTCGAGGGCCGCATCTCGCCGCACGTGCGCATGAACTTCTTGGCTTCGCCGCCGTTGGTTGTCGCCTATGCCTTGGCGGGCCGCACCACCATCGACTTCGACAAGGAGCCGCTCGGCCTATCGCGCGATGGCGACCCCGTTATGCTCGCGGACATCTGGCCAACTCCCGACGAAGTGAACGACGTCGTGCGCACTGCGGTGAAGCCCGAGCACTTCGCCACGCAATACGCCCAGGTGTTCGAGGGCGAAGAGGGCTGGCGCAAGCTCGAGGTGCCGAAGGGCGCCTTCTACGCTTGGGACAAGGACTCGACCTACGTGCGCCTGCCCCCGTTTTTCGAGAACCTCGCCCCCGAGCCGACCGCCATGACGGACATCAAGGGTGCTCGCGCGCTTGCCGTGCTTGGCGACAGTGTGACCACCGACCACATCTCGCCAGCTGGCGACATCGCCAAAGACGGCCCGGCAGCGCGTTACCTCAAAGAGCACGGCGTCGACGTGAAGGACTTCAACAGCTACGGCGCGCGTCGCGGCAATCATGAGGTCATGATGCGCGGCACCTTCGCGAACATTCGTTTGAAGAACGCGATGGTCCCGGGCGTCGAAGGCGGCGTCACCATTCACGTCCCAACCGACGAGCAGATGGCGATCTTCGACGCGGCGATGCGGTATCAGAAGGAAAAGACGCCGCTGGTCGTGCTTGCGGGGGCCGAATACGGCACCGGCTCGTCGCGCGACTGGGCCGCGAAAGGTACGCAGCTCTTGGGCGTCAAGGCGGTCATCGCCAAGAGCTTCGAGCGCATTCATCGCTCGAACCTCATCGGCATGGGTGTCCTCCCCCTGCAGTTCAAGCAGGGTGAAGACGTAGCCTCGTTGGGGCTCACCGGCAAAGAGACCTTCGAAATCACCGGCGTCGCAAGCGATGTGAAGCCGGGTAAGATGCTAAAGATAAAGGCGGTCGGCGATGCAGGAAAGACGGTCGAGTTCGAAGCACGTGCGCGCCTCGATACTCCCAACGAGGTCGACTACTGGAAGAACGGTGGCATCCTCGTCTACGTTCTCCGCCAGATGCTCAAGGGCGACAAGCGCGCGGCGTAGTCTGCTGATCGCCGCCGGGCTCGTCGTTCTCTTGGCGACGAGCACGGCGCGCGCGCAGGCGTGGAACGACGGTGCGCCATCGCGCACACAGCACCTCTGCTGGCAGGGGATCTTTCCGGCGATCCCGGAGGATCTCGCATGGGTGTACACGGGTTTCCAGGGCTATCCCCGCGTCAACGAGACCTACTACGTGCGTGTCGTCGTCGCCGGTCTGGGGTGCAGTGGCATGTGGGCGATTCCCGAGATTCGCTTGCCGCCCAACACCGCGCTCGCGATCGACGCCGCCCACCCGATTCGCTGCTACCTTGGCAATTTCGGCGCCGAGCAACCGCTCACCGACAACAGCTGCCCGTCCAGCCTGAGCTCGTTTACGACGATCGGTGGCGGCTTCATTGGCATCCCCCCAGCGATCCAACCGTACTGGCCGGTGCCGGCTGGAAAAGCCTTGCGTATCGAGGTCCCGGTAAAGAGCTCGACGCAGCTCTTCGGAATCGGGAGCGCCAATGACTTCGTGCTCGGCGGAGCGCAGCTGCTCGACAACAGCCCCGGCAACCCGAGTCCAGTCTACAACGCACCGCCACCCGGCTACTCGTCCGGCATACCGTCGTCCGGTGCGTGGCAAGGCGTGTTCGTCGGTCCGGCTGGGACAGCATCCTTTCCCACCAATCCGCAGATCACCTTCGCGGAGCCGAGCGCGACCATCCAGAGCGTCTCTGGGACGAACCTGACGGTCCAGCTCGCAGCCCGCGCGTATTTCGTCGACTGCTTCTGTGACTCGAATCGTTCGCCCGCCCCGGGCATCACCTGCCAGAACCCTTATCCTGGGTCTGGTCCAGAATCGTGCTGCTTCGTGGGAGGCAACGTCCAGCGCAACGTCGTCTTCACGATGTACCCTGCCAACCCGGCGATTCCCGATGTGCTGGTGGGCGAAGGCGGGTTTGCCCAGTCCGTCAGCACCGAGCCTCCCTCCACCAATGTCTTCTACAGCTTCAGCGCGGCGGAATACGGTGTCGAATACGAATACAACTATGCGCCGATTCCTGGCGCCCTCTACTATGCTGCTGGCCCCCAGTGCGCGAGCACCGGTAACCCACCTGGATCGACCCCGCCCCGCCGCGTCACCTTCGCCGACCCAGCGGCCCCGGTCACCTACAACCTGCTCACGAACGTCGACGGTGAGGGCAGTGTGACACTCGACCCGGCTGGCGGTGTCTACGACCCGGGAGCGACGGTGACCGCGACCGCGACGGCGGACGCAGGTTACGCGTTCACCGGGTGGCGCGTTGGTAGCGCAGCATCGGGAAGTACGAACCCATACGCCATCGCGGTCAACAGCGACGTCTCGCTGATCGCTGTGTTCGAATCGACTGCCTCGAGCGACGACGGAGCGTCGGGAGGAGGCGACGGCGACCCGAGTGGTAGCGACGCCCCTGCCGATGGCGACACCACCAGCGGCGGCGACGCTCCTGGCCGAGGGGGCGACCCCGCCGACAGCGAGGATGGCGGCTGCAACGCGGCCGGGCCCGCTATCGTCGAGCTGATCATCCTCGCCGGAGCCACCCTCTTCTGCCGACGACGCCCACCAGCGTCGCGGCAGTAGGGGTAGGGCCGGCACGATCACCTAGGCCCGCCGCCCAACACGAGCGGAAAGGGCCCTCGAAAGGCACCACGATCCGCCGCTTCTGACCGCAAGTTTCGACTGGGAGCACGAGGCCCTTCTTTACTCCGGCCTCGCGCGTCGCGTCACTGTGGCCCGACCTTTGGCTCGGTCGGCGACGGCCGAGGCGGCTCTGCTTGTTGCGGGTTTGCCCGCTCCATGCCGTTCGGACGCGGCTGCGTTGCACGCCTAATCGTTTGCGGGTTTCCCGACGACCTGGGCGCGATGGCTTGGCGAGCCCTTTCGGCTCCATCGCTAGCGCCTTCGCCAATCCGGCGGGCCGCCTCTTGCATGCGCTGCATTTGTTCGGGGGTTATCTCGCCACTCGAAAGCTGGCGTCCTGCTGGCGGCGTCGGAGGAGGCGTCCCGTTTGGGCTGCCCTGGGGCGTCAGATCGATCTGCGGACGCGCGCCAGAAACTGATGTGGTGCTACCTGCCATGAGTTCACCCCAGATCGCCCCGCAGCACGTTGCCGCCCAGGCGCAGTTAAGTGTGAATGCTACCCCGAATGCTCTAACGTTGCACCCGCTGGCGACGTCAGCTCACCCAGCGAGCGGCCGAAAGAGACGCAAAACGCCCCTTTATCGCTCGTCAGTTTTTGTTATCGGCAGAGCGTTCGCGTTGTTGCGTCAAAGTGAGCAAAAAGTTCACGACGCGTCGGCAGGGTTCCCATGGGGGAACTCCCGCCACCCGAGAAATAGCCAATAGATGCAGCCACATAGAGCGCATGCCCAGACGTGGGTTTTGGGCAAAAAAAAACGGAGTCGATGGTGTCGGGCCATCGACTCCGCAATCCTGCAGGACCTTCGTTACTCTCTACTGACGGTCGGGGTGGACTCCCGGCCGAAGCTGCTGGAGGGGCGACAAGTTGTTCATTCCAGAGCTCGGGCGACGTAAGCTCGAGCCAGAGTTTGGCGGCATGGTCGCAGCGCACATGAAGTCGTGCGCGTCGGTGGCGGCACCAGGACGTTGCTCACTTCGATCGCGGAAGTCCTTGACGGCGCCTTGGACGTCGCTTGCCTCCAGGCCGTTGCGACGAGCAAACGCCAAGAGCTCGCGCATCGCACCCTGGCGCACCACTGGGTTGTCGCTCATTAGGCGCGTGCTACGTGTATCGCACTCGCAAGCTAGGCGCTCGAGCGCGTCCTCACGACTCATGCGCGGCATCGCGTTCTGCAAAAGGTTTGCCGCCGCTCCGCGGCCTGGAACCTGACTCGCACCGTTACCGATCTCACCAGCCATGAGAACCCTCCAAAGGTAAGCTTGACGCGCCACGACAAGGACAGAAGTGCCCCTTATCGCGTGTCGGTTTTGTTATCGGCACGCGGTCAGACGTGTTGCGTCGAATGACCCGAAAAAAGCGCAAGCAGACCCAAAAATCAGGCGACGCGCTCGCTCTCGGCAAGCTCGCGCGCCGTTAGGGTCGGCTCACCCGACCGCGCGCTCCCGGTGACGATGAGGGCCACCGCCGCGATGATGAACAAGCCGGCGATGATGGTCATCCTGGTGATGGGCTCGCCACCGACCGCCCAGCCGAGGAGCATGGCCACACCCGGGTTCACGAAAGCGTAGGTGGCGACGCGTGCTGGAGGTTCGACACGCAGGAGCCAAGCGTAGGTGTTGAAAGCGATGATTGAGCCGAAGACGATGAGATAGCCGATCGCGAGAACGACCTTCGGCGTGAACGCCGCAGCGGTCACTAGCGGGAGCTCGCCGCGCGCCGACCCGACGATGAACAACAGCGCTCCACCCGCGAGCATCTGCGAGGCGCTGGTCGCGATCGCGGACTTGGGAAGGTCTCCTTGGGGTAGTTTGTTCGACAGCAGTGAGCCAACGGCCCAGCAAAACGCGCCGAAGACGACCGCGGCGGCCCCCGCTGGGTCGACCCGCGTAACCCCGTCGCCGCTCACGCCAACCAAAAGCACGACACCGGCAAAGCCAACCGCGAGCCCCAGCAGCATGCGCGAGGACGGTCGAGTGCCCCTGGGGCGCAGCCACTCGAGGAGCACGATCCACAGCGGCTCCGAGGCGACCAAGAGAGCCGCTATCGCGGATGGAATGCGCTGCTCCGCCCACATCACACCGCCATTGCCGCCGAGCAGGAGGAAGGCCCCCAGAACGAGCGCGATCACCCACTGGCGACGTGTCGGCGGTGGTGTCCCCCGCAGCCGCATGAAGGTGTAGAGGATGACGCCCGCGACCGTGAAGCGCGCGCCAGCCGCGACCAGCGGCGGCAAGACCTCGACCACGTAGCGAAGGGCGAGGTAGGTCGACCCCCAGACAATATAGACAGCCGCGTAGGCGAGGAGCAGCGAGATGCGGCGCGGCGCCTGAACCGAAGCTGGCATGGGGCGGTTCCGATAGCAGACGAGCGCCGGTGATGAATACGGGGGGCGCCGTCACGGCGATCAATCTGGAGCGCCGGCATCCTTGGCGACCCGAACGGCGTCGCCGAAGGTCTTGATTTCCTTGAGTTTTGCTTCAGGTATGGCGACGTTGAAGCGCTTCTCGAGCTCGAGGACGATCTCGAGCGCCTGCATCGAATCGACGCCGAGCTCCTTGTAGAGATTGGCGTCGTCGGTGATGCGCGACAGGTCATCGATCTCGGCGATCTCGGCGATGATGGCACGCAATTGCTCACGAAGGTCAGCCATGCCCGATCATACCCCTTCGAACAGAGCGGCGGTTGCATAGCCGTCCATGCTGTCGCTCACCACCAGCACTTGGGCTGCCGTCCGCTTTGGCGGCTGCAAAAATGATACACCGACCACCGCGGCAAGAGCACTGCTCGCCCCTAACGCGTCACCCAGCGTCTCGGTGGTCACATGCACGTGGTTGGCATGGGCTTCGAGGCTCAGCGGTCGAGGCGTGACCAGCACATCGACCAGCGGCAACTTCAAACGTGCGAGCAGGCCCTCGACGGCACGCTCCGCTGCAGCGGATGGTCGCCGGCGTTCGAAGGCATGTTCGGCGTCAACGAAGCGCGCCCAAGCGCCGACAGGCTCGCTCGAGAGAGCGAGCGCGCCCATGCCCTCGGTGAGGAGGGTTCGATGCCAACCGATAGAGGCGAGGCCTTGCCAGAGCTCGTCGAGCTCGCCTTCGGCGCCGCCAGCCACCAGCTCGTCGACGCGGCCACGCGCGATCTCACGCGCCGCGGTGACGATGGCGTCCAAGCCCGCGCACTCACCGCTCCCGACGGCATTCGAATATCCCTTTATACCCCGCCGGATGAGCCACCACGAGGCAGCACAATTGGCGGTCGCGAAGGGAACGCGCATGGGGTTCACGTTCAGCGCACCACCCGACTGGTAGTCGCGCATGATGCCGACGACCTGCTGATAAGCGGGATAGGCCGCGCCGAACACCGCCCCTGCCCTTTCCGAAGCGACCTTGGGAAACGACTGCAAGTCGCGCTCGAGCGCGGCCGCCCAAAGGATGGCGCCGCGATCGACATGCCGAAGCCCCTTTTTGCCGAGGACGGCGTCGGGGGCGAATGTCACTCGCCGTTCGCTCTCGCTGACCGTTGCGCCAGTGTGAAACCGTGCGAGAACGGAGGGAACGCCAAAAGATGCTCCGGCTAGCGCTGCCATGCCCGTCACGTAGACCGGACGGGTGACGATGTCCGGCAAAGCCCGCCGACGCCGCGCCAAGATGATCGCCGCATCATTGCCGCCGAAACCGAAGCCGGCCGAGAGCGCGATGTCCGTCGTCGTCTTGCGAGGGCGATCGCGCAGAAGATCGACACCAGCATCGGGGACAGGCGTGTCGAGTCCAACGTTTTGGGGCAACAGACCCCGCTCGAGGGCAAGGGTCGTCAGAGCGGCCTCGAGAGCACCCGCAGCGCCCATGAGATGGCCGGTGGCGCCTTTGGTCGAGCTCACCGCAAGGCGTGGCGCATCGTCCGCGAAGACGGTCTTCAAGGCGACGAGCTCCGCGGCATCATTCGCCTCGGTGCCTGTCCCGTGAGCGTTGACGTAGCCGACCTCTGCGCTCGCGACACCAGCTTCGTACAGGGCGTGGCGCATCGCCGTCGCGGCGCCCGCTCCGTTCTCATCGGGTGCTACGAGATGATGGGCGTCATTGGCATAACCGACACCGAGCAGGTAGGCGCGAATGGAAGCACCACGGGCAACGGCGTGCTCTTCGTCTTCCACGACGAGGAAGGCGGCACCCTCGCCGAAGAGGAGACCTTTTCGATCGACATCGAACGGCTTGCATGTGTCCGCGACAGCGCGCAGCTGGTGGAACGAGGTGAAGACCATCGTCGACACCTCTTCGACGCCGCCAGCGAGCACCTGTTTGGCACGGCCGCTCGTGACCATGTCGAGGGCGGCGCCCATGGCGTAGTTGCCACCGGCACACGTACTCATGAGGCACTGCACGGGTCCGGACGCGTGGATGGCTTCGGCGAGATAGGCGACCACTGCCCCCTCGGCATAACGCGCGAGCGCCTCGGGTCGGGTCGGGTCCATCGCGACCCAACGCTTGTCGGGCGGCTCGGCTGCCCCGGGCGCGCCGATGGTGCAAGAGGCCACGAGCGGCGTGTCAGCCAAGCGTCCATCACGTCCGGCGTCGATGAGCGCGCGCCGCGCCGCGACGACGCCCATCTGAGAAGCCCATGGCATCTCGAGGTTGCCGTGAGCCGAGGACCCTATGCTGGCACCGAGCACCGCGCGTACGGCGTCGCGATCGACGACAGCCGCCCGCGTGATGCGTAGACCTTCGCCGTGCCAGCGCGCAACGTCGCGTGCGCCGTTAGCACCCGCGATCACCGCATCGAAAATCGCCTCTGGCGACAAGCCCAGGGAGCACACGGCTCCCATACCGGTAATGACCGCGGTTCGGCGGGTGCCGCTCACGCGAAGGCGTTGATTCCCGTAAGAGCGCGGCCAAGAGCCAGAGTGTGAACCTCGTGCGTCCCCTCATACGTATAGACGCTTTCGATGTTCATGATGTGGCGCATGACCGGATAGGCGTCGGTGATACCGATGCCACCGAGCATACCGCGCGCCATCTTTGCGACCTCGCGTGCGGCGCGCACATTGTGGCGCTTGTGCATGCTGACCTGAACCGGCGTGAGCTTCTTTTCGTCTTTCAGGCGACCGTAGTGGAGCGACATCATCTGCGACGTGGCGATCATCGTCGCCATCTCGGCGATCTGCTCCTGATACATCTGAAACGACGCGATGGGTTTGTTGAACTGCTTGCGCTCGAGGCCATAGCTCACGGCTGTATCGAAGCAGTCCATGGCAACGCCGGTGATACCCCAGGCAATGCCCTCGCGCGCTTGCGTGAGGCAGCCGAGCGGCGACTTGAGCCCACCGCTGTTAGGGAGAAGATTCGCCGCCGGAATGCGACAATCGGTGAGGTGAATCTCACCGGTCGGCGAGGCGCGTAGCGACCATTTACCTTCGATGGTCGGCGTCTCGAAGCCCTTCGTGCCGCGCTCGACGACGAAGCCACGGATGGCGCCGTCCTCGTCGAGGGCTTTCGCCCAGACGACCGCGAGGTGTGCGACGGGCGAGTTCGTGATCCAGGCCTTCACCCCGTTCAAGATGTAGTGGCTACCGTCCTTCTTGGCGGTCGTCGTCATACTGCCGGGGTCAGAGCCCGAGCCCGGTTCGGTGAGACCAAAGCAGCCAATCATGCGGCCCGAAGACAGCTCGGGCAGCCACTTCTTGCGTTGCTCTTCGTTGCCGTAGGTGAGGATCGGGTACATGACGAGCGAGCCCTGAACACTGCACAACGAGCGCAAGCCAGAGTCACCACGCTCGAGCTCCTGCAACACCAGGCCGTAGCTGACGTTGTTCATGCCCGCGCAGCCGTAGCCCTCGATGTTGGCCCCGAAGACGCCGAGGTCAGCGAGCTCAGGAATGAGCTGCATGGGGAACACGCCGTCGCGATGCGACTTGGTGATGACGGGCATGAATCGCTCGCGGACCCAGCCGCGTACAGCGTTGCGAGCAGCTTTCTCCTCGTCGGAGAGGAGATGCTCGATGGCGATGATGGAGTCGAGGCTCTGGCGCTCGGACATAACTTAAGGCTCCTGATTGCAGGGTTTAATAAGCTCTAAACCGCCATTTGACAACCAGCGGGCCAGGGCGCAGCAATGCGGCTCAAGTGGGTGCATTCGACTTCAATCGTGACTGCCGCTGCCTGACCATTGACCGGCCAAAGCTGGCCGGTCTCTTGGAGAAAGCGGGGCTCGAAAACGGCCTGTCGGCGAGTCTCATTGCCCAAGCTGCTCCGCTCTTTGCCTCTGTGCCGGTCTATGTTGGACCACGGGACCTCACGCGCATCCGCCGCGTGATCCAGGCGGTCGAGAGCGTGGCCTTGCGCACCGCCTACCGCGACGCCGCGCTGGCCAAGGCTCCCGCCATCGCACAACATCAGGAACGGCACCTCGGCGTATTCTTCGGCTACGATTTTCACCTCGGCGACGAGGGGCCCCAGCTCATCGAGATCAACACGAATGCTGGTGGCGCTCTGCTCAACGCCTTTCTCGCGCGCGCGCAGCGAGCTTGCTGCGCCGAGATGGAGAAGCTCACGGCCGCGCCGGAAGGGATCGAGGCGGCCTTCGTGGCGATGTTCGAGAGTGAGTTCCGCCGCAGCCGCGGTGACGCACCGCTAAAGCGTATAGCCATCGTCGACGACGACCCGGAGAAACAGTTTCTTTACCCAGAGTTCGTCCTCTTCCGCGAGCTCTTCAAGCGCGCGGGGTACGACGCGTCCATCATTGACGCTCGCGCGCTCACCTTCGATGGCAATCTGCGCGGCAACGGAGAGATCATCGACCTGGTGTACAACCGTTGCACGGACTTCTACTTCGAAGACCCGGGGCACGCCGCCCTGCGCGACGCCTATTTGCGCGACGCGGCAGTCATCACGCCGCACCCGCGCGCGCACGCGCTCTACGCCGACAAGCGCAACCTGGCATTGCTCTCCGACCTGACGTTCCTGACCAGCATGGGCGTTCCCGCAGACACGATGCGCGTTTTAGCGGACGGCATCCCCAAAACCATCATCGTCGACCCGAAAGACGCCGACGTCTTGTGGGCAACGCGCAAGCAATACTTTTTCAAGCCGATCCACGGCTACGGCAGCAAAGCCGCCTATCGCGGCGACAAGCTCACCAAGGGAACCTGGGCGGAGCTGCTCACGCGACCTTACGTGGCGCAGCGCACGGTAGCCCCGAGCGAACGCATGATCGAGGTCGACGGCCAGGCCTTCCCACTCAAGCTCGACGTGCGCGCCTATACGTACGCGGGCGAGGTCCAGCTCTTCGCATCACGTCTCTACATGGGCCAGACCACCAACTTCCGCACCACCGGGGGCGGCTTCGCGCCGGTGTTCACCAAGCTTGGCGAACAATAGCGACGCGCGGCGCCACCGTCAGGAAACCGCTGCCGCCTGCGCCTCACGCGGGCGCGTCACGCCCGCGCTCTCCACTTTGGCGAAGTGCGAATCCGCCTCGGGGTCGTACACACCAAAGGCCGTGACGTTCTTGATGAAGAGGTGGACCTTCAACTCCATGCCCGAATAGTCAGTCGTGTACACGACCTTGAGTGTGTTGACGTCGCGGTATCCGCTCTTGAAGACAACGAGTGTCATCGTCCGCTCTTCGAAGGCGATCGATTCGCGCAGCTCAGCGGCAAAGAGAAAGCCGATGTAGACCTTGCGATTCTCCATGGTGACGAGCACGAGCTGACCGATGTGCTCGTAGAGCAGCTGCCAAAGCGAGCCAGAGGGAGCGAGAATGGTCTCCTCGGCGGCGCGCGCGGCGGCAAAACGCTCGGCCATCTTGTGGAGCCCGCCTTCGTACAGACCACCGAGCGTCGACGCTAAGGTCGCGTACCAGCGGGACGTCGCCGCTGCGGCGGTCACGAAACACATGGGTAAAGCGAGGAGACCGAGCGCTAGAATCTTCTGCTCGAGCGCTGTCATGACCACGTCACGCACGTCGCGTGCGAGCTCTGGTACCAACAAGCGCGCGAGCTGCCAAAGACCATAGGCCAGAGCGATGTTCAGCGAGCCGTAGAGAAACGACTTGTAGACGAGGTCCCAGCCCGCATCACGGCCTAGGTAGCGGCCGGCGCGCGCGTTACGAAGACCAAGGAATACGTAGCCGCAAGCGGCGACCACGATGATGTAGTGCACTAGCGATCGCTCTGAAGGTCGGTCGTGCTGGATTGCTGGGTAGGAAGATCGCGGATGCGCTTGAGCACGCGTTCGTTCTCGCGCACGAAGTCGACCCAGTTGGTCGCCTCGAAGCCGCGAGCCGTGGCCTTGGCGTTCTTATTTCGGATGACCATCGCTGCCATGGCGTTTACCTTACACGAGCGACGTGCGTGCAGAATAGCTCTTCCCGTGTGCGTGACGTACCTGCGCCGTCCCCGTCGGCATTAGCGACTTTGTCTTGCGGAGCGAGTCCCGAACAGCGCGGACGTGAGAAGGTGGGGCGCCGGACGGGCAGGCGAGAACGCGTAATAAGCTCGAAACATCTCGGCTTTCCACCCGATACCTGCGGCCATGAGCGGATTGGTAACACCGTCTATTTCGTCGCTTCGTGCGACCACTCCTGGGTTTGAGCAGCACGATGTGGCGCCCTTGCCTGCGGGTGGTCCGAGCGACGCCCTCCTCGCGCGAGCTCCCCAGCAGGTGCAGACGGTGCCTACGGCTCCCGGTGTCACTCTCGCCCCACCCCAGTCGCGGGTCGGGGTGACTCTACAGGGCTCCGCCGGCGCTGAACGTGCGGTCGCGCCGGTCCCCGCCGATGCAGTCGCTGCTGCGACGCCCGCGCGCATCGCCGAGATCAAGGCGCGGGTCTTGGAGCTTACCCGCGCCAACACATTGCGCACGGACAACCTCGCCGAGGTGCGCGCCCAGCTCGAACCGCTCGTTGCCGAGCTCGCGGCCTACTACGCGGCGAACCGACCTGACGACGAGACCACGCGGCTACGCGGCAATTGGAAGAGTGTCTGGTACGACAACGCCGACATCACCGATCGCGGCCCCGCTCGCTTGCAGCGCGACCGCATCTACCAAGTCGTAGAAGATGGCTTCTACTATAACGTGGCCAACTACAGCGTTTTTGGCGGCACCGTCAGCACCTTCTTGCGAGGCGACTACACCATCGTGAATCGCCCGACCCCCGAGACCGCTGGCCAGCAGGGTCTCAACGTCGTTGCGTTGACGTTCGGCGAGAGCCGTCTCCGGTTGGGCGGTCTTCCGCCCGACGACCAAGTGCGCGATCTCGCGCTAGCGGTCGCCCGGCGCGACGTAAGGTCGGTACCGACACCTGGTCCGGAAGGCGTTACGGGTCGACTCTGGAATCTCTATCTCGACGACACGCTCCGCATTAGCGCTGGATACAACACCAGCAGTCCGGAGCTTGTCGACTACTACGTCTTGACCCGCGTCGAGGGTCGCCGCTGAGCTGCCGAGCCCACCGGACGTTGAGTACTACTCGTAGGCGATCGCGCGAATGGTCAGCTCGACCTCGCCCTTGGGGCGCTGCACAGTCACCACCGCGCCCATCGTTTTGCCCAATAGGGCGCGGCCAATTGGCGAGTCGAGGCTGATCCAACGCTTCGCCGTGTCGATTTCGTCGGCTCCCACCAAGCGGTAGGTGAACGACGCCCCATCTTCGTCCTCGACGGTGACACTGGCCCCGAAAAAAACCTTATCGGCTTGGTCCGGAGAAGCGGTCACCACCGTGACGTGCTCGAGGCGCTTCTTGAGAAAGCGCAACCGGCTGTCGATCTGACGCAAGCGGCGCTTGCCGTAGATGTACTCCGCGTTCTCGGACCGATCGCCCAGCGCTGCGGCCGCCTCGACCTCGCGCGTCACCTTGGGCCGCTCGACGCGCCAGAGCTGATCGAGCTCGTCGCCCATGCGCTTGTAGCCGCTCGGCGTGATGTACTGACGGCCGAGGTTCTTCGCCTTCTCTTCCTCCTCGGCGAATTCCTCGCTGTCTGTCTCTTCGTCGCTTTCGCGCGTGAACGCCTTGGACACGTTTGGTTCCCCTGACCCGCGCTCGCCCGTGTCGAGCACGACAAGACCGGACGGCGGGTTCGATCGGGCTACCTACGCTCGTCGCGGTCGCTGGTAAAGTCGACGCAGCATCTCGAAGCTCGCGCCGTACGGCCCACATGCGGGCGCGTTTGACAGAGTCGCCCGCCCGTGGTTTCGAGCGCGGATGCTCCTTGCCCTGGCTTTGCAGGTCGTCGTCACCGCGGGTGTGTCATCCAACGAAGTCGAGAAAGCGCTCGCGCCGAAGCTCCCCGCGCTGATCGCCACATACAAAGATCTGCACGCCTCCCCCGAGCTGTCGGAGAAGGAGGAGAAGACCAGCGCCAAGCTCGCCGTGAAGCTCAAGTCGCTCGGCTACACGGTGACCACCAACTTCGGGCGCTACGACGACCCCAAAAAGCCCGCCTATGGCGTCGTCGCCGTTCTCAAGAACGGCAATGGGCCGACCCTCCTCGTGCGCGCCGACATGGACGCGCTGCCCGTGACCGAAGAGACCAATCTGGCTTTCGCGAGCAAGGTCCGCACGAAGACCGTCTCGGGCCTCGAAACGGGCGTGATGCATGCGTGCGGTCACGATGTTCACATGACCTCGCTGCTGGGCACGGCCGAGATGATGGTTCAGCTCAAGGATCGTTGGCGCGGCACTCTCGTATTGATCGCCCAGCCCGCCGAGGAAGTCGGCAGTGGTGCAAAGTCGATGCTCGCCGCGGGTCTTTATGAGAAGTTCGGCAAGCCCACTTATGCCATCGGCTTGCACGTCGACAGCGAGTCGCCCGCCGGTCTCATCGCCACACGCCCCGGCTTCTTGCTCGCCAACGTCGATACCGTCGAGATCACCATGCGCGGCGTTGGTGGCCACGGCGCCTATCCGAACCTCGTGAAGGATCCCGTCGTGATGGCGAGCGAGCTCGTCGTGGCGTTACAAACCATCGTGTCACGCGAGGTTCCTCCGGGAGAAGCTGCGGTCGTCACCGTCGGCTCGATCCATGGCGGTACGAAGAGCAACGTCATCCCCGACGAGGTGAAGCTTCAGCTCACCGTTCGCTCCTACAAGGAAGAGGTTCGCAAGCTCCTGCTTGCCGGCATTGCCCGCATCGCCAATGGCATCGCCACGACAAACGGCGTGCCTTCCGACCGCATGCCCATCGTGGCGATCAGCACGACCGACAACACGCCGGCCCTCTACAACAATCCCGAGCTCACCGAGCGTCTCATGACGCTTTGGCGGAACGAGCTCGGCGAGAGCGCCGTCGCCGTCAAAGAGCCGCGCATGGGCGGCGAGGACTTCGCTCGCTACAGCCTCGAGGACCGGTCCGTTCCGGCGGTCTTCTTCTTCGTAGGCGGCAGCGACCCGAAAGCGGTCGAGGCTCACTTGAAGGAGGGTAAGCCCCTCGCCCAAGGTCACACGGCTCGTTACGCGCCAGTCGCGGACGTCGCCATCAAGCGAGGCGTGCAGGCGACCGTGGTCGCCGCTACCTCACTCTTGGCACTCTGAATTTCGCGGGCTCGCCTACGGCCTTGCCGAGCATGGGCCGAGCAGTCAAGGCGAGTGAAGAGCGCCCTACGCTTGCGGCACGCGCAGGACGAATGTCGAGCCGGAGCCGACCTCGCTCGTCACGCCGACGCTCCCGCCGTGCAGGGTGACGATGTGCGCGGCGATGGCGAGCCCAAGCCCAAGTCCATGACCTCGCTTCTTGTTGACGCTTTGGTGGCGGGTGAAGATGGTCGCCTGGTCCTCGGGCGACAATCCAGGTCCGTTATCACGGACCGAAATCTCGATGAGCGCATCGCGCACAGCCGCGTCGACCGAGACGATGCCACCATCAGGCACGAGCCGGATAGCGTTGTCGACCATGGCGTTGAGCGCTTGGATGAAGCGTTCGCGGTCGACGCAGAAACGTATGTCGGGGTCGATGTTGCCAAGCTCTAGTCTGAGCTTACGGCTCGTCGCGCGCTGCGCGAACGGCTCGTAGACGTGCTTCAAGACGTCCGCGACGTAGAGCGACACCGGCTCGAGCTTCACATGCCCGGACTCGAGCCGCGACAGCTCGGTGATGTCGCGCATCAGCTTCTCCATCTTGTCGACGGCGCGCTTGATGCGGGCGATGGTCTCCTTGGCCGAAGGCGGCACATCGTCGGCGAGCAGCGCGAGCGACATGCCGATGGTGTTCAGCGGATTGCGCAAATCGTGAAAGACCAGGGCGTACAGATCGTCACGGCGCGCCAACGCCTCTTCAGCGCGCGCCGCCCGGTCGGCGTCGGACATCGATTGCTCCCCCAAACAACAGTGTCCCGCTCGAGCTCGCAAGCGGCAAGGGAAGCTACACGTTACTGCATGAGGACGGCCATGCGGAACTTCGGATAGCCGGCTTCCGCCGCTGTCATCATGACGCGCCGCAAGAGTCCGTAAGGAGTATCTTTGTCGCAGAGCACGAAAAGGATGTCGGCCTCGGGCCCGGTCGCGTTCTTTTCTTTGCGAATGATCTGCAAGCGCTGCAAGAGCGGGTCAATCTTGCCTTCTTGCGACTTCGCGGCGACCACCTTGCCGTCGCGAAGCTGCGCGATGACTTCTTTCTCGACGCGTAGCTCCTTGCGAGCAACGGTAACCTGCACGGCCTTCTTGGGCTCGAGCTGAGCCGTTGACGTCGGGAGTTGCATGCCCCCGTCGAGCTCCATCGACGCCTTCGAGGACATGAAGCCGACCATCAAGAAGAAGAGGAGGTTGGTGAGAATGTCGAGAAGCGCCGTCAAGTTGATATTGACGTCGTATTCTGAGTCGCCACCGCCACCACCAGCCATGAGCCCTCCGGCCGCTCTTACGAGCCAACGGCCAAACGAACACGTCTACTTCAGTAAGTTTCCATCCGCGTCGTGTGTCGCTATGCCGGACAGTACGACATCGGGGAACAAGATGGCGTTTTTCGTATCGACGAGCCGCGTGTCGCGCGCTGCGTCGAGGATCTTGACGATGATCTCGTACGGCACGTTGTCGTCGGGGACGACCACGACGCTCTTCGAGGCTCGGTACTTCTCCTTGATGGACTTCAAGGTCGCGGTGAGCTGCTTGTAGTCGTACTGACCATCCTTCTTCGGGATCTTGCCGCCGAGGTCCTTCAAGAGGTCGGGAGCGAGAGTGTCGCTCTCACACTTCAAGGTGAGGCCCGTGCCGTCGGCCCGCAGCGTCACGTTGACCGAGTCTTCGGTCTTCTCGGGGTCGGGTGTCGACTCCCCACTCGCCACGGTTGGCACCGTGGTCGGCATGATCGCGACCATGGTCGCGCCGAACGAGGCCAAGAGGAAGAACAGGAGGTTCGACATGACGTCCATCAAGGGCGTCAGGTTGAGATAGACCTCGTAGCTCGTCCCCGACTCTTTGCCGAAAAGACCGGCGCCGATACCTTTGTTTGGTGCCGACATGAGTGCTTAAGCGCTCTTCTTGCCTGGCTGCTCACGAGTCCACAGCAGCGAGTCGATGACCGTTGCAGCGGACCGCTCGATGAGGCCAAGCACCGTATTCGTTCGTGCCAAGAGAATCAGGTAGAAGATAACGCCCATCGTCGCGACGAGCAGACCGAAGAACGTGTTGTAGAATGCGATCGAAATACCGCGGGCAAGCGCTTCCTGGCGAACCGCGGCGCTCTCACCCGAGGCGCCCTGGAAGGTAACGATCAGACCTTCGATGGTGCCGAGGAGGCCGAGAAGGGTCGCCAAGTTGGAGAGCTGCGGCAGGTAAACGGTCGCGCCACGCACCTTGGGGATCTCTTCGATCGCAGCCGACTCGACCGCGCGGCGGATCTCTTTCTCGCTGCGGTTGGCGCGAACCAGGGCCGCTTGCAGCACCTTGCCCAAAGGCGAGCTGTTACCGCTCACCACGCGGATCGCGTTGCGATAGTTGCGCTCCTCGACGAACTGCATGACCTGCGACCGCAGGAGCTCGCCTTTGCCGGCGCGCCGCCACAGATACACGATACGCAGGATGAAGATCGCGACGCACAAGATCGAGACGCTAAGCGTCGCGAACATGAACGGTCCACCAGCAATGAGGTAGTCAAGCATCCGTCACCTTAGGGGCATTACTGCTTTGTGATTCGTGCGTACGTTTTAGCTCTAAGCGCCGTTTGCCGCGAGACAAACAATGATGCGAAGGCGGAAATCCCTCGTCCGACCATCGCCACCTGACCCGCTATCCACCTTCGAGCTTGATTGCGATGAAGTCGAACTTGGAGAACTCCGCCTGTCCCGCCGTGTACATGACACGCGTTAGCAGCTCGAACGGCACAAAGCGGTCGGCGATCAGCATCATGTCGATCTTTGCTTCGACCGACGTATTTTTTTGCATGATCTTCTTACGCTTTTCTACTTCGTCGAGGAGCTTGTTGTAGAGCGGTTGGAGCATCATCTGCTCCTCGGCTAGGTCCTCCGGACGAACCTTGCCACCCTCTTCCAGATCCATGATGGGCACATCGTCGACCAAGATGTGCTTGAGCGTCACGGTGACCGCTGTCGCCTCGGCGGGCGCTTCCAGCGACTTCGTGAAGGGAATCTGGAGCTCCTTCGAAGGCTTGATGTTCACGCTGCTCGCCGAGTAGCTCTTCATCAAGAAGACGAGGATGACGCTCAAGATGTCGAGCAGCGAATTGATGCTGACGTCGACAGGATGATCGTGCGCGGTCTTGCGGCGCATGCGCTTCGCTTTTTTCTTCTCGCGAGCGCGCATCTCCGAATAGAGCTCGTCTTGGCTGCGCACACGCGGGATCCCCGTCGTATGCGCACTGGATGGCATGCCCTCCGAGGGCCCCGCCACCATGCCCGGTCCGCCAGCGTTGCTCAGCGATGCCGGGTCGTTAGGATTGTTAGCCATGACAGACCACCTTCACATGTTGGTCGCGGGAGAGAGCACCACTTGGTCGAACATGGTCTCGAGTGACCCGTCGGCGAGGCGCGTGACTCGCGTTGCGTCGAGGGCATCGACGATGCTCTCGTATTGAACCGCTGATTCGGCAGCGACAATGAGGCGTCGCTCATCGGGATAATCGCGGTGGATCTTCAACATCGCCTGGTTCAGCGTGGCGATGTCGTACGCCCAGAACATCACCGCGTCGCGCGCGTTCTTGTCGTCGCACATCGGGCGATCGGCGTTGCGCGAGCGTGGAGGTGGTGTCGTACCGCGGAAGCGCGAGCAGACGATGGGCATCTCCTTGATGGGGATCTGCGGCATCGGCGTGCTCGGGTCGACTTTGGGAATCCCGGCGAGCTCACCGCCCGACGCCGTCAACATGTACCCGCCCTCAGTGATGGTGAGAGTCAGGTTCAGTGGCGGCTTGTCTTCTTTGGGCGGCGGATCACTCGACGGCCCAATCGACGGCGCCGAAACCTCGACGATCGCAACCTCGACGACCGCTGACAACATGAGCAGTGCCGGAATGAGCACCGCGAACATGTCCATCATCGGGTTGAGGTTGATCGCAACCTCGCCGAGCTCTTCGCGTCGGCTCGATGGTGAGAATGACATCTCTTATCCCGCGGACTGCTCGGTCGCCTGGACAGCCTGCGGATTGCGGCTGCGCGCGACCAACAGGTTCTGGATCTTGAGCGAGTACTGGTCGACGTCCTCGATGATCTTCTTCGACGAGGTGCTCAGGAAGACGAAGAACAAGAGCGCCGGGATGGCGACGATGAGGCCCAGTGCGGTCGCGTTCAAGCCGATCGCGAGCGCTTGCGTGAGCAGCTGGCTCTTCATGTCCGGCGGCGCGCTGGCGACGGCAGTGAACGCTTCGATGAGGCCGACGATGGTGCCCAGGAGGCCGCACAGCGTCGCGACGTTCGCGAGGTTGGGCAAGATTGGGATGCGCTTACCAATGTCGCGAAGCACCTCGACGCTGGCCTCTTCGAGCGCGTTTTCGATCTCGACCTCACCCTTGTTGGCGCGGGTGAGAGCAGCCTTGATGACGCGCGGTAGCGCCGCCTGGGGTGACGCGTTGCACAGCTTGATGGCGCGGTCGATGTTGTTGGTCAGAACCAGCTTCTGGATCTGGGCCATGAACTGCGACGCGTTGATGTTGTACTTGAAGTACAGGGCGTAGATGCGCTCGAACGAAATGCCGACCACGAAGATCGAAACGATGGAGATCGGGTGCATCCAAATACCGCCAGCGCGGTAGAACTCTGCTGCCTCATGCATGGCTGAAAAACTCCGAACGAAGATCACGTCAGCGTAGACGTGACCGAATTAACTTCGACTACAACGCGATAGTGGACTGTCAGACGGCCGGCGGTCCGCGCACTGGCCGCGCGGCCAGGAGAACCACCGAGGGGGAGGAGTTTGCGAGCTGGCTGCCATCAATGATGCGAACGTCGCGTGTTGGTACTGCCTGGTCGGGAGCGGCGGCCCGGGCGAGAGCGCGTAACGTGCGAGTGAGCTCGTCACCTCCGGAGGTTGGGGCGCTCATGCCGGAAGCGTCGTCGAAGGCGGCGACGGTCATGCCCGGTTGAGGAAAAACAGGGAGCGCCGCGATGCGCTCGCTTACCTTGCGCGGGACAGCAGCGCGCGAGGCCACTTTCGGGGCCGCCACGGGGAGGCTAGCCTTCGCGACTGCTTCCGCCCTGTCGTTGGCGTAGCTGACGCTTGTCCGCTCGAGCGACAATACGAGCTCTTCCGGCTGCTTCGGGAAGGAGGTCGCGCCGAGCACGAACAACCCCACCACGAGCGCCGCTCCACCAATCCAGCGGAATGGATGGTCTGCCGCCATAGGATTGCGAGCTTACAGTGTAGGCGTCCTCGGATCCAATTATTCGTCGTCCAGCGGAGCGCGGCTGGACACCGGCAAACCCGTCTAGATGCGGTACGGATGATGCGGGTGCGCGAGCATATGCTGGGCGGCGGTGCCGATCATCGCCATCACGAAAGCCGCCGCCATCGCCCAACCGAAGCTCTTCACCTCGAGCGAGCGCGTCATGGCGCTAGTGACCTTCAGAAGAATCGCGTCGACGATCCAGCGGGTGATGAACGCGAGCACGAAGCCGATGCCCAGTGTGCCCACGCCAATCACCACGAAGAGCAGCCAGCCCAGCAGGTAGTTGAGGACGCCGAACACAGCGGCAACGAGGATGGCGCCCATGAAGCCGCGAACCTTGAAGCCAGGCAAGATGAGGGAGGTCAGCCAAACTGCGAGCGACAGAACGAACCACGCGACCAGCAACGTCATCACTTACTCCACGTCGAACCCATCGGCAGTCGCCAGGGGTTGTCGCGCCCACCGTCGGCGCGTTTGTCCGTTTGGCCTCATCCGTCGTACGATGCAAGCCACCGGGCTGGGTGGGCCACCCATGCCACGGCGTCGAAGAATGATGAAGAACGTCCGTAACGAGCGACGCTGGTTCGCAATCGGTGACCTCCAAACGACCTTCGCGCGCTTCATGCAGGTCTTGGCGCGACACGAGCTCTTGCGCCCGGATGGTCGGCTTGCGAACGACGTTGGCTTGGTGACAGTCGGGGACTACTTCGACTTCGGTGTCGTCGACGACGAGAACGCCCACGTCATTGGCCGCGAGGGAACCCGCATCGTGCGCTGGCTCGCCGAGCATCCGCCGGAGCAGACCGTCATGCTCCTTGGCAATCACGATATGGCGCGCGTGCAAGAGCTCGCATACGAAAGCGAGGAGAGCTTTCGCGCCGCGCAACATCTCGCAAGGCAGGTAGTACTGCGACCCGAGCTCCGCGAAAAGTTCCTCGCGACCCATCCGCGCGTGCCGACGCCAGAGGTCGCGCTGCGTGACTTCGCGGCGTTCATGGTCGAACAGCGTACGCTGATCCAACGATTGCTCATGGACGGGCGGGTCGGTCTGGCGGTCGTCGCCTGGCGGGACGGTGAAGATCTCCTCATCACCCACGCCGGCGTCACGACGGTGGACCTCGCGAACGCCGATATCGCCGCGACCACTGCACCCGTCATCGCCGATGCGCTCAATGCCTACCTGACGGTCGCCGTCGAACGCGCGGCGCCCGCGTGGAGCGTTGACGCGCAAGAGCCACTCGAGCTGGCACCCCTTTGCGTCTTCGGCGTCAGCGGCCACGAGGGCGGCGGACTCATTTACCATCGCCCAGCCGACCCGGATCGGGACGGCATCCTCGATCGCCACTGGGAAATGAACCCCGAGCGTGTCCGTCGCTTCGACCCGCGCACCCTCGTGCCAGACCTCCGCCAGGCTTGTGGTCATACCAGTCACGCACGCTGTGTGAAGGAGATGCCGCGCTGGACCGACGTTCCCACGGCCAACGCTGCGGCCGGATTCATTCGCTCATTGTCCGTTGACGGCGAAGATGTCCGCTATCGCGTCGGGGCGGCTTCACACGCCAAGACGTCGCTATTGCTCATCGACGGCGACATCAACCGCGTTCCGGTGTCGGCCTACGACATCTTGCCGCTCGACGGCGTCCGCCTGTAGGGGGCGCTGCTAGAATGTTCGTCGGTATCGACTTTGGCACCACCAACAGCGCGCTCGCGGTCGCGGATCGCACGGGTCATGTCGAGCTCACGCGGTATGAGGTCGCGGGCGTCGGCTACGAAACCGTGCGCTCGGTTCTGTACTTCGACCCCGACGCACGCGTCGATGGCTATCCCGCGCCGCCGGCAATCGGCATGGCTGCGATCAACGCTTATCTTGCCTGCGACGGTCGCGGTCGGTTCATCCAATCGATCAAGTCGCACATGGCGAGCCGCACGTTCAAATCGACCAACATATTCAATCGTGTGTACCAGCTCGAGCAGCTGGTCGCGCACATCGTCGGTGCGCTGCGCGAAGGCGCAGGGCGGGAGCTGCCAAATCGAGCCGTCGTGGGCCGGCCCGTTCACTTCGTCAACGACGATGCCGACGCGCAGGGCGATGCACTCGGCGAGGAACGCTTGCGGCGTGCGTTTGCGTTGGCAGGCTTCGACGACGTGCGCTTCGAGCTCGAACCCGTCGCCGCAGCGTACGGCTACGAGCAGCGCCTCGATCGCGACGAGCTCGTGCTCATCGCCGACTTCGGCGGCGGCACCACGGATCTCTGCCTGATCGACGTCGGACCGGGGGCTCGTTCACGTGCCAGAGCGGGTGAGCCTCGCGCGGTGCGCGCGAGCGACGGCGTCGCGCTCGCGGGCGATGCCTTCGATCAGCGCATCATCAAGCACGCCATCGCGCCGCGCCTGGGCCTCGGCACGCGCTACAAGACGTTCGGTGGTGACGCGGACGTGCCACTCTGGATCTTCAACTCGCTCTCCCGCTGGCATCTCTTGTCGTTCCTCAAGTCGGCGAAGACGATGACGCTTCTCGAGGACATCCTCGAGAACGCGTATGCCGCCGAGCAGGTCGAGACCCTCTATCGCATCATCGACGAAGACCTGGGCTACGCGCTGCACCGCGCCGTGGAGCGAGCAAAAGTGGACCTGTCGAGCGCGCCCACGACGGTCATCGACTTTCAAGCCGCGGCATTGCGGGTCGAGGTCACTCGCGCCGAGCTCGAGACATGGATCGCTCCAGATCTAGCCGCTATCGCGGAAGCCACCGACCGCGTGCTAGCGCGAGCAAACCTCGACGCTGCGGCAGTCGACCGGGTTTTCATGACCGGAGGAACGTCGCTCGTCCCCGCTGTTCGCAAGCTCTTCAGCGACAGGTTCGGCGTCGAAAAGGTAAGGGGTGGCGAAGAGATGACCACGGTCGGCAGGGGCCTTGCGCTGGTGGCCCGCGACGTTTTTGGCGCAACGGCGTGAGAGAGCGCTCAAGATGTGGACGCTTCGCGCCGTTGTCTTCCTGCGAGTGCCCACACGCGCACCGAGGACAGTACCCATGGCAAGCAACACCGCCCACACCACCAACAGCGAGCTCATCGACGACCTGGTGCTCGCCGCCGCACGCGGCGACCGTCTTGCTCTTGGCGCTCTCGAGTCACGTTACGGTGGAGTCGTCAACCGGTTGGTGCGGGCACGCGTGTTCGGAGAGCGGCAGTGTGTCATCAGCGAAGACCGCGCCTGGGCAAGCGCTAGCCTCGCGATCCGGCGAATCAGCGCGCTGCAAGCGAGCGGTACACCATTTCTCGCTTGGCTCGAGCTTGCCGTCGAAGAGGCATTCGCCGCGGGCTTCGACGGTCACGAGCAGACTGCCAGCGGGAGCGACGAAATCGCCGATGTCGACCGCTGCGCTCTGGACCTGCATGTGCTGGGGTACGGTCCCGTCGAGATCGCGACGGTCCTCGCGGAGTCTCAGACGACCGTTCAGGAACGTATCGAAGCGACCAAGCAGCGCCTGTGGGCCCGCGCTCTGGCGGCTCACCCAGACTAGCTCCGCCGATCTCAGCACCGGGGCCAAAGGGCGCATCACGGGGATCTCGCTAGGAGTGCGCGCGAGGACGTCGACGTGAAGCTCCCACGGAGCGCCTCTGAGCTCGGTCAACAACTCGGCCACCAGCTCCGCGAGACCCTGAAGTTTTCGCCGGGCAAGCCTGCGCTGATGCTCGGGGTCCGCACGGCTCTCGCCACCGTCGTGCCCCTGGTTCTGGGCCCTCTGGTGAGCCCCACCGCGACGACATGGATGAGCAGCGCGGGCTTCATGATCGCCATCGCGGACAAAGGAGGCTCCTACCGGACCCGCGCCCAAACTATGGGCGGCGCCACGCTAGCGAGCGCTCTAGCAGTCGCGCTCGCCGCCCTCGTCGGCGGCGCGTCACACGAGCTCGTGTGGCTCGCACCGCTCGGCATGTTCGTCTGCGCAGCGCTCTTCAACCTCGTCGGCGTGTTGAGCCCCGTCGCCGCCGCCGGTGGCACAACCACCGCAGTCCTCTTCTGCATCTCGCTCGGTTATCCGCCTGGCTCCCCTGCGCTCGATGTCGTGGTCGAGCGCGGACTCGCGACACTGCTAGGCGGGACCTGGGCGATGTTACTGGCGCTGCTTTTCTGGCCCGTGCGTGTTTACCGCCCGGCGCGAAGGGCGGTGGCGCGCTGTTACCAGGCGGTTGCGGCGCACGCGCGCCTGGTCCACGCGCCGAATTACGCGTTAGGCACGGCCGATTGGCTCACAACGGTCTCACGGGGTCACGGCCCCATTCGTGACAGCATCGAAGCCGCCCGCGCCGTACTCGCCGCTACACGTCGCGGGCGGCGAGGCGAGAGCGGCCGCGGTGCCCTGCTCTTGGTGTTGCTACAAAACATCGATCTGTTGTTCAGCGCAGTCGTCGCTCTCGAAGACGTGCTCGACAACGCAAGTCGCGATCCGCATGCGAGCGCGATGCACGCCGCGGTCGGCAACGCGCTCAAGCGCGTCGAAGAATGCCTCGACGAGCTGGCGCGCCGCATCGAGGCCGAGGGCCGGCTGGGCGAACCACGCATCGACTGGACGCTCATCGGCAGTGAGGTACCGCCAGCCGACGACTCGGCGTCCGCGGAAGCGTTACATGGTCGCCACGTTGCCGCCGTGATGATGCGCCTGCGCGACGGCATCGCTAACGCATATGATACGACCGACCGTCTGTACGAGTCGCGCATCACTGCGACCGTGCAAGCCCCGGTGGCGCCCGGTACCGAGGAACCTCGCGTACCGCTGCTTCGCCGCATCGTCGAGGACCTACGCACGCATCCGCTGCAGGTGCGTCACGCCATGCGCGTCTGCATCATGGCCACCATCGCGGTGATCATTACCCAATACTTCGAGCTCGAGCGCGGCTATTGGGTCACTCTGAACGTCGTCATCTTGTTGCAACCCTACACTGTCGCAACAGCGGTCAAGACACTTCAGCGCATCGCCGGGACCGCGTTCGGCGGCATCGCGACCGCCTTGATGATGGCCTACGTACAGACCGAAGCAGCCCTACTCGTGGTCGCGACCGTACTGGCTGGCGTGTGCGCTTCCGTGCTGCAGCTCAACTACGGCCTCTACGCATTTTTTCTGACACCGACCTTCGTGCTGCTGGCCGAGGTGCGCGCCTACGACGTCCACCTGCCAGAGCTCCGCATCATCAACACCGTCATCGGTGGTGTCCTCGCGCTCATCGGTTCCAGACTTTTCTGGCCGCAGCGCGAATCGGAGCACCTTCCGGATGCGATAGCAGACACGATCGGCGCGATGCGCACCTACTTCGATGAGGCCATGCGCGCCGTCGAAGACCCAACGCCCGCCACGCAGGCAAGTCTCATGGACGCGCGTCGCGGCTACGGTCTGAAGCTCAACCTCGCAGAGGCTTCCTTGCAGCGACGGCTCGCAGAGATCGGCGCTGATGGCAAGGGACTCGAGCCGATGATGACTCTGCTGCTCTACGGGAGGCGCTTGGGAGCGACCTGCAGCGCGCTCGCAGCCGCGCGAGCGCTCGAAGCGAGCGTACCGATTCCCCGCCTCGAGGTGTTACGTAAGCGGATCGACCTCGTGCTGGGCGACCTTGAGAACGCGATGCGCGCCGAACGGCGGCCTGCCCCACTGCCCGCCTTCGAGCCGGTGGGCGACGTTTCGCCAACGTTGGCGTTGCGCTTGTCGCGCCTGCCGCAGCAGATCGCGATCATCCACGAGGCAGCGACACGCTGGACCCGCGCCGCGCCACCGGTGCGAATCGCCCCGTAGACCGGGCCCACACCTTCTCAAGGCCGCTGATGCGATTTATTCTACGTTTGCGTGAGGCATATCGCCCACGCCGGGTGCTTGTCGCAACGACGGTGCCTGTCGAACCCCGCTGGAAGCGAAAGCTCCGGCGCGTGGAGTGTGAAATGCGTGGTTTTCCTTATTGGTGGCGTCGCCACCATCACTGTCAGTCCAACGTCTATGCTCACCCCGGCGACGTAGTTGCCTCACCAGGCGACCCTCGCGAGGGCTACTTCGCCCACAGTCGCCACCGTGGACCGCCCGAAGGCTGGGGTGGTGACGATGGTGAAAGCGTCAACTTCGGAGTCCGCAGGCCGCTTCGGTTCATGGCGCACAAGCTCGAGCTAACCGACGACCAGGTCGAGAAGCTCGCGGTCATCTTGAATGACCTCAAGACCGAGCGCGCGCAGGCGGCCGTCGACTACCGACGGACGGTCAACGCGATGGCCGAGGCCCTCGCCTCGCCGACCTTCGACGAGCCAAAGGCAAAAGCGGCCGGAGAAGAGCGGGTGAAGAGCGCTGACCACGTGCGCAACGCAGTGCAAGATGCGTTGCGGCGGGTGCATGCCATCTTGGACGACGAGCAGCGCCAGCGCCTCGCGTACCTGATGCGCACCGGCGCGCTCACCATCTAATCATTGGCTCAGTGCCGCGTCTGTTTCTCGGGGCGGTCGGGTTGCCCAACTCGGCCGCCCTTCTTCGAGCGCGGCAGCTCTTCGGTGTGATGGCCGCCGAGAGCACGATTGTTGCCCTCGGTCGCAACGCTGTCGCGATCATTCTCGACGACCTCGCGACGGTCGTCGGCGGGTGTACGGGGCTCGGCAAGGTCGGTATTGCGACCGGTTCGCTTCTGTTTCATGGCAATTCCCCCTACGCACCAACGTGCGCATGGGCCGCCACGAGCGCCACGAAATCAGCGCCGTAACGCTCGAGCTTACTCGCGCCCACGCCACTGACTCGCGCCAGCTCATCGAGACTCTTGGGCTTCTTGCGAGCCATCTCGCGCAACGTGCGATCGTGGAAGATGACGTACGGCGGGACGTTTTGCGCCTTCGCGAGCTCGAGGCGCTTCCCGCGCAAGGTGTGGAACAGCGCGACGTCACCAGGGTCGGACAGATCTTCTTCGACAGCGCGCGGGCCGCGAACCGCTTTGGCGGATGGTCGCAAGTCGGGTCGAAACGTAATCGACTTCTCCCCGCGCAGCACCGGCCGCGCCTCGGGGGTAAGTGTCAGGCTGCCGTGCCCTTCGACGTCGACCTCGACGAGGCCGCCCGCGACGAGCTGCCGAAACACCGATTGCCACGTGCTGGCCTCGATGTCTCTGCCCACGCCGAACACCGCAAGTGTATCGTGCCCTGCCCTCGTGATGCGTTCGTTGCCCTCTCCCCGCAAGACGTCGACGAGGTAGCCAACGCCATAACGTTGTCCCGTTCGGTAGATCGCGGAAAGCGCCTTCTGGGCCGCTACGGTACCGTCCCAACCCGTCACGGGCGTCAAGCAGCTGTCGCAGTTGCCGCAGGTCACCTCGCGTGTATCGCCGAAGTACTCGAGCAACACCTGGCGCCTGCAACGCATGCTCTCGCAGTAGCCCCACAATGCGGTGAGCTTGTGACGCTCGACCCGACGATGGGCCTCGTCGCCGTCGCCGCGTGCGAGGAGCTGCCGAAGCAAGGCCATGTCCTGCAGGCCGTACAGCATGTGCGCTTCGGCGGGCGCACCGTCACGACCTGCGCGACCGGTCTCCTGATAGTAGGCTTCGATGCTCTTTGGCGGGTCGGCGTGAAAGACGAACCGCACATCGGGCTTATCGATGCCCATGCCGAAGGCGACCGTTGCGACCATGACCATACTGTCGTCGCGCAGAAATCGTTCTTGGTTGGCGTTGCGTTCACTCGCGGAGAGGCCCGCGTGGTAGGGCAGCACGTTCAAACCTTCGCCGTGCAACGCCGCCGCCGTGTCATCGACGCGCTTTCGCGACAAACAGTAGATGATTCCGGGCTCGTCTCGATGCGCGGCGAGGAATCGCGCGAGTTGAGCGCGGGGGTTGGACTTGGCCGTAACGTTATAGCGAATATTGGGACGGTCGAAGCCACTAATGAACTGCCGAGCTTTGCCGAGGCTTAGCCGTGCGATGATGTCATTGCGCGTTGGCTCATCCGCTGTTGCGGTCAAGGCAACGCGAGGGACCGCTGGAAATCTCTCGGCGAGCACCGCGAGCTGCAGGTATTCCGGCCGGAAGTCGTGCCCCCACTGCGAGACGCAATGCGCCTCGTCGATGGCGAAGAGGGCGAGCTCGCTGCGCTCGAGAATGCTCAAGAAACGAGGCAGCACCAGGCGTTCGGGCGCTACGTAAACGAGGTCGAGCTCGCCGCGGCGCATAGCGCCTTCAGTTGCCGCCGCCTCGTCGAGCGAGAGCGTCGAATTCAAGACAGCGGCGCGGACGCCTAGCTGCTTGAGCGCGGCGACCTGGTCTTGCATCAACGCGATGAGAGGCGAAACAACGACCGCAATGCCCGAGCGCATGAGGGCGGGTATCTGGTAGCAAAGAGACTTGCCTCCCCCTGTTGGCATGACGACGAGCGCGTCGCCCCCATGCGCCACGTGGTCGATGATGGCGGCCTGATCACCACGGAAGGCGTGGTAACCGAAGACGCTCGCCAGTACCTCACGCGGGTCGCGCATCCTCACGCCACGGAACAGAGGGAGTAACAGGACGCTCGCCATGCACCGAGGCATGGCAAAGCGCGTGCCGGTGTAAAGCCCATGGCACGCACGCTACGCAAGCCAGGAAGCATCACGGCGAGCACGTCGTCGCAAGTTGCGACACGAAATCCGCCCAAGCAGCACCTGAAGAGTCGACCAGGAACCTTCTCGGGCTCGACATTGTGGGTCGGCGAACGCCCTGATATTGCACACGCACAAGGAGCGCGTCGTGGCGAACAGCAAGAACGTGGTCGGTGCCAATAAGGTCGTGGGCTTTCACTACACCCTGATGAACTCGAAGGGTGCACAGCTCGAGAGCTCGCATGGCGGCGAGCCCATGATGTACCTGCACGGCGCCGAGAACATCGTTCCAGGGCTCGAGCGACAGATGGAAGGCAAGACCATCGGCGACAAGTTCGACGCTCAAATCGCGCCAGAAGACGGCTACGGCGTTCGCGACGCGCGCGCGTCGCAATCGGTTCCGCGTAACTCGTTTCCCGCCGACATCGAGATCGAGGTTGGAGCGCAGTTCACCGCCGAAGCTCCGGACGGCTCGATCATGCCGGTCTGGGTCACAGCGGTAGACAAGGACACGGTGCACATCGACCGTAACCACCCGCTCGCCGGTGAAACGTTGCACTTCAAGATCGAGCTCGTGTCGATCCGGGACGCGAGCAAAGAAGAAGTCGCGCACGGACATCCACACGGTCCAGGCGGACATCATCACCATTGATTGACGCGAGCCCACAGTGTGGGCGGCCCGCGCCCCGAGGAAGTGAGTGCATTCGTCGACTGGGCGAACGACAGGTCTCCCAATGGGATGCGTGTCGCGTGGCGCCGTTGCTAAATGCTCACCATCCCGGTCACGATCGGCCCAACCGCGAGCGGCTCCGGGTCGATCCGCTTCGGCAGATCGAACGGCGGCAAGCCGGTCAGCTGTGGCCCCTCGATCGGCTCTCCATCAACGTCGAATCGCCCGCCATGGCATGGGCAGTCCCACGACGTCTCGACGGGGTTGAAGTGAACGATACACTTCATGTGACTGCACACGGGGCGCACGACGTGTAGATGTCCGTCGCTATCGCGATAGGCAGCAACTTTCCGCACGCCGAGCTGCACCAAGCGCCCTTCGCCTGGCGCCAAGTCGTCGAGGTCACGCTGATCTCCTCGACTCAAGCGGTCTCCAACGAAGTGCTTGGCCACGTCCGCGTTCTCGCGGATGAAGTTCTTCGCGCTCGCGACCGGCGTGATGCGACTGGGACTCATCAGCTCGGCTTCGGGCAACACCTTGCCCAGAATGGTGGCGCTGATGAGTCGCGCAGCGACCGAGGCAAACGAGATCCCGTCACCAGCGTAGCCCGTCGCCACGTAGGTGTGACCATTGCGCGAGGAGCGGCCGATGTACGGAAGGCCATCCACCGGCGCATAGAGCTGCGCCGACCATCGGAAGCGTGCCGAGCCAGCCCCAAGCTCTGCGACCGAGAACCGCTCGATGTCATCGTACGCTTTGGCGGATGCGGGGTCGCCCGTCTTGTGATCCGCCCCTCCGATCAAGAGCATTCCCGGATCGTTTGCGGACAAAGCGCGCACGTAGCGGTAGGGGTCATCGGTATCGACGAAGAGCCCGTGTCCAATGGGCTTCTGGCAGCGCGCCGCGATCACGTACGAACGATAGGCTGCTACTTCGGTATGCAAGAATGAAAAACCGATGGGCGTATGCGTTGCCAGAACGATGTCCCGCGCCCGCACGCGAGCGTGCGCGGTTTCGATACGGCAGGGCTCTCCCTCCTCGACGTAGATGACGCCGGCGTCTTCGAAGAGACGCCCACCGCGTCGCGAGAAGTCCAAAGCCAGGGCGCAGGCCAACTCGATGGGGTCGAGCTGTGCCTGACGCGGGACGCGCAAGCCACCGTGTCTGGCCGCGGGCATGGGGACGTCCGCTACTGGTTCGACCGCGATGCTGGCGCGGTCCGCCGCCGCGAGCTCGTCGGCAATGATGGCGCGCCCTGACGCGTCGTGCGCGTAGAGAAAAGCAGGCAAACGCTCACACGGAACGCTCAACCGATCCGCCGTGGCACATAGCTCTTCGATGGCCGCGGTCAGAGACGTAGCGACGACTCGAGTCGCGTCGCGTCCAAACTTCTTCGCGATGGTCGCGTAGCCAGCATCGAGAAGCGTCGTCAGATGCGCGGTGCTGCATCCAGTCGTGCCACTCGCGATTCGCCGGCGTTCGAGCACGACGACGTTCTTGCCAACCCGTTGCAGCGCGCGGGCGGTGAGCAATCCGGTGACGCCCGCGCCGATGACGACGACGTCTGTTTCGATATCCTGACGCAGGATGGGAAAACGTGGGCGCGCGACACGGGCGTGCCAGAGAGACTCGCTGGCCATGGACTCCTCCGAGGTGAGGCGTGGGTGCTGAGGTAAAGACGGTGAGTCCCGAGCCATGCCAGAAGGCAGACCGCGATCATGGCGAGCTGACTCAACACCCGTTTCACGGGCGTTCGCGGCTGCAATCCACATACCAGGGGGAGGCGGCGCTAGTTCCGCGAGATCACGAAAGCGCTCACGCCTACGATGGGGCGAATTGGGCTAGATGCGCGCGAACTGCCGCGAACATCGCCGCATCCTCCGCCGCTTGCTGCTCTTGCTTGCTCTTCCCGCGCGAGATGGAGAGCGAATGGTCACCGCCTTCCACGACGTGCAGGGTCGATCGAACGCGCATGCGAGCGCGGACAGACTCGAGCTCGTCAAGCGGACACAACGCGTCTTTGGTGCCCTGAATGAAGAGGACCGGCGTCGTCAGCTCGAGCAGGACTTGGTCGCGCAAGGCACCGCTCTGACCGCGAAGCGGATAGCCGAAACAAACTAGGGCGTCGACCTTCACCTCGAGCGCGACATGGCACCCGATGCGTGACCCCATGGACTTGCCGATCAACGCGACAGGTCGGTCCGCGAGCTTCTCCAGCTCGGCGCGGTGAGCGGCGATTAGCTTTGGCTGGGGGTCCGGACGCTTCCTTCCCGCCACCATGTACGGATAGTCCATGGGCACCACGCGCCCGAGCGCTTCGAGGCGAGTCGCCCAGGCGGTCATCCAGCTCGAGGTCGAGGGAGCGCCAGCTCCTGGAGCAAAGAGGATGGTGCGAGGCATGGCCTCAGCTACGCCGGAGCCTGCGCCACGGCAAGACCGCGGCGCCGACGACGAGAGTCGTCACGATGATGGGCCACGCCCGCGGCTGCCACGACGCGTCGACGTCGAAACGGTCGATGACCTCGTAGGTTAACGGCAACGCGGTGACCCAGGCGCCGACCACCAACGAGGGCGCGGCACCAAGCAGGGCAGCCGTTGTGCAAAGGTACCAGGGAAAGACGACAGGGCTCGCGACGAATGGCGCAGACGCCGCGAGCAAGAGTGCCGGTGCGAGCCGGCGACGATAGGCGATTGCGCACGCGGCCATCATGGCAAGAGCAGCGACAGCGGCGGCCACGCGCAAGAGCGTCGACCGGGAGATGGCGAGTGGCTCTTCGATGAGCATCCACGGTGAGCCAAAGGCCCACGCGCCGAAGAACGAGCGCAGGGAGCCAACCGCCTGGTAGCCCATCACCGATGCGACAGAGTACCCCACCACGACCACCGACAGGGTCGCAAAGAACAAGCGCAGAGCTCGCCACGGCGCCGGCAAAGTGTAGATCAAGAGTGGAGGCAGCAACGTGATGGGCGATAGCTTCAGGAGCACCCCCACACCGAGCCATGCGCCGCGCGCGAGTGGTGCGGTCTCGCTGACAGCGATCATGACCGCCATGACACACAAGACGTCGAGGTGAGCACCGACACCTCCCTCGAGAACCACGAGTGACGACAGAGCCAACAGCGCGTAGCCTTGCGGGCTCATGAGGCCACGTCCGACGCGCAGCGCGACGATCGAGGCCAACGCGACGACGCCTTTCCAGACCAGCCAAGCCACGTCGGGGCCGAAGCGCGCACACGACGCGAACGCCCAGACTGCGAGCGGTGGGTAGATGGTCGTGTACCTCGCGTGCTCGAAGGGGCTCGGCCAGACCGCGTGCAATCCAACTAGGCGCATGTCGCCCGGCGTCACCGTGTAGGGGTCGAAGCCCGCGAGCACCATGGCGCCATCGAACATGTACCGGGCGACGTCGTGCGTGGTGTAGGGCGGCACCGGCACGAGCGCCACACGGCACAAGACGCCGGTGATTGTGAGCATGCCGACGCCACGCGCGTCGGCAAAACGATACGCCCCGAGCATCGCAAGGCTCGCGATCACGTGTGCTACGATATAGATGGTTCCGCGATAGCCGACAGGAGCCCAGGCGCCAGCCGCCGCAACGAGGCATGCGGTGCTGAAGGCGACGCAGCACGCCACGAGCCGTCCCTCGTGTCGGCTCAGAAGCGCCGCCATAAGCGCTGCGCCAGGGTCGACCGCTGGACGATGTCGTAGTAGGCGAGCAACCCCAAGATCTTGATGCCGGCTCCCGCCGCCCCGCGCAGCGACCCCGAGACCTTCGACACACCGGCTTTGCGGCGCCGATACGCAACCGGAACTTCGACGAAGCGCAGGTTCAACCGGGCAGCCTTGATTTGCATCTCGATCGTCCACCCGTAGGTGGGATCGCTCATGCGAAGAGCGTCGAGGGCGCGCTTGGAGATGGCGCGAAACGGTCCGAGGTCTGTAGCTGGCTGTCCGAAGCGTACGCGCAGCCAGGTGGCAGCAAGGGCATTGCCCATCCTCTGTTGCGGAGTGAGTGAGCCAGCTTCCATCACTCCGCGCACGCGAGACCCGATGACGAGATCAGCGTGACCAGCGGCAATCGGCGCGACCAGCTTCTCGAGATCCGCAGGGTCGTCACTGCCGTCGGCGTCCGTGAAGACGACGACGTCGCAGTCTGCTTCGAGGGCCGCGAGCGCAGCGAGGCATGCGTTGCCGTACCCCCGCCGCGGCGCGCTGACGACAAAGGCGCCAGCCTCGCGGGCGACCTCGGCCGTCCGATCGCGGCTACCATTGTCGGCGACGACCACCTGCCGCACGCGTCCGGCGAACGCCCTGACGACCTCTCCAACCGACAACTCCTCGTCGAGCGCCGGAATCACTACATCGACGTTCATCGACTCGACGAGTCGCCCACGCCCGACGGGCCGCCCACCGAGGCCATCACCACATCGTCGGCGCCGAGGGCGTGAAACGCGAACGACAGCTCGTCGGTCGCTTCCTCGATCCTCTTACTGGTCGGCTTACCTGCACCATGTCCTGCTTGGGTTTCGATACGAATGAGCACCGGTGCGTCACCCGCTTGAGCGGACTGCAGCGCCGCCATGAACTTGAAGCTATGCGCCGGCACGACACGGTCGTCGTGGTCAGCGGTCACCGCGAGCACGGGCGGGTACCGCGTACCAGCCTTGACATTGTGATACGGCGAATAGGCGCGCAGGGCGGCGAACTCTTGCGCGTTCTCGGACGACCCATAGTCATCGACCCAGGCGCGGCCGATCGTGAAGGTATGGAAGCGGAGCATGTCCATGACACCGACCGCGGGCAGGGCCGCGCCGAATAGCTCTGGTCGCTGCGTGATTGCCGCGCCAACCAGCAGACCACCGTTCGAGCGCCCTTGAATGGCGAGGCGCGCCGGCTTGGTGTAGCCCTCGTTGGTCAGTAGCTCCGCGGCAGCAAAGAAGTCGTCAAAGACGTTCTGCTTGTTTACGCGCGTCCCCGCGAGATGCCAGTCCCGTCCGTATTCACCGCCACCGCGTAAGTTCGCGACCGCGAGAGTCCCACCGAGCTCGACCCAGGTCATGAAGGGCACGCTGAACCAAGGCGTGAGAGGGATGTTGAAGCCTCCGTAGCCGTACAGCAGGGTCGGCGCGTTCCCGTCGAGCGCAGCTCCCTTTTTTCGCGTGACGAACACCGGCACACGGGTTCCGTCTTTGCTCGTCGCGAAGATCTGCGTCGTTTCGAATGTCGCGTCGTCGAAGCCAAGCTTGGGCGCACGGAAGACCGACGATTTTCCGCTCACGAGATCGAATCGGTAAATGCTCTTGGGTTGCGTGAAGCTCTGGAAGGAAAAAAACGTTTCCTTGTCGCGGCGTGTTCCGCGAAATCCGGCGGCTTTGCCGACGCCAGGCAGAGCCACTTCGCGCTCGAGCTTTCCCTTCATGGAGTAAACCGCTACAGCGGACTTAGCGTCATGCATGTAGCCGACGAAAATCGCGTTACCGACGACGTTCGCGGTTTCGATGGCCGCCTCCTGCTGTGGGACGACCTCATTCCAGTTGGATCTGTCGGGCTTCTTGATGTCGATGGCGACGATACGGCCGCGTGGAGCGTTGTCAGTCGTCTTGAAGTAGAAGAGCGAGCCGTCGTTGGCGACGTAGCTGAACTCGGCCCCGAAGTCCGGGATGACGGTCAGTGGAGCAGTTCCCTTGCGCGCGAGATCGACGACCAGCACCATGTTGTTGTCGTCAGTGCCCTTGACGATCGAGAGCAACAGATACTTGCCGTCCTCCGTCACGATGTTCCCGAACATCCACTCTTTGTGTTCGGGAGCCTCGTAGACCAGCTGGTCGGCTGTTTGCTCGGTGCCGAGCACGTGGAAGTAAACCTTGTGGAAGTAATTGGCCTCGGCAAGCGCCGCATTGGCTTTCGGCTCGGGGAAGCGCGCGTAGTAGAAACCGCGACCGTCCGCGGCGAACGCCGGCGTGCTGAACTTGCTCCAGCGCACCACGTCCGCACTATCGACGCCCGTGGCGATGTCGCGCACACGAAATTCGACCCAGTCCGATCCAGCGGATGCCAGTCCGTAGACGATCTTCTTGCCGTCGTCGCTCACATCGTAGTCGACGAGGGCGGTCGTCCCTGTCTGTGATAGCGAATTGGGGTCGATCAATACCTTGGGCTGCGCCGTCAAGTCTGACATCGTGTACAGCACGGCTTGGTTCTGGAGGCCGTCGTTCTTCTCGACGAAGTACGTCTTGCCCTGTCGAAACGGCGTGCTCCAGCGCTCGAAGTTCCAGCGCGCGGTCAGCCGCTCCTTGATGGCCGCGCGGGTCGCGATCTTCTCGAGGTAGCCGAAGGTAACTCTGTTCTCGCTGTCGACCCAGGCGCGCGTTTCGGCGGAGTCAGCATCTTCGAGCCAGCGATAGGGGTCGGGGACCTTGACCCCGTGATAGTCGTCGACCTGATCGACAGTGCGTGCTAGCGGGTAGTCGAGGGCATGCTTAGCTTCGCCGGAAGACGATGAAGCCGCGTTGGTCGCCGCGACCGGAGATGGTGTTTTCGAAGATGGGACGCCGCAGCCAGCGGCTAGCAGAACGGCAATGACGAAACACATGCGCATGGCCTCGGACCAACGCATACAGACCCCCGAGCAGGCAAGCCTCACGAAAGGCGGAGACCCGCTTTGGTACAAAGACGCGGTCATCTACCAGCTTCACGTCAAAGGGTTCAGAGACAGCACACGCGACGGCTACGGCGACTTCAACGGGCTCATTGAAAAGCTCGACTACATCCAGTCGCTGGGCGTCACGGCGCTGTGGCTCTTGCCCTTTTACCCGTCACCGCTTCGAGACGACGGCTACGACATCGCCGACTACCGCGCCATCAACCCGCGCTACGGGACGATGAAAGACTTCCGTCGCTTCGTAAAGGCGGCGCACGATCGCGACATCCGCGTCATCACCGAGCTGGTCATCAACCATACGAGCGACCAGCATGCGTGGTTCCAGGCAGCGCGCAGGGCTCCTCCAGGTAGCCAGAAACGCAACTACTACGTCTGGAGCGACAGCGACGAGAAGTACAAGGGCGCGCGCATCATCTTCACCGACTCCGAGAAGTCGAACTGGACCTGGGACCCGGTCGCCAAGCAGTATTTTTGGCACCGATTCTTTTACCATCAGCCCGACCTGAACTTCGACAATCGCAACGTCCGTCGGGCCGTGCTCAAGATCATGAAGTACTGGCTCGATATGGGCGTCGATGGCTTGCGGCTCGACGCCGTACCCTATCTCATCGAGCGCGACGGCACGAACTGCGAGAACCTGCCGGAGACGCATCAGGTCCTCAAGGAAATGCGAGCCGAAATGGACGCTCATTATAGCGGACGTCTATTCCTCGCGGAAGCCAATCAATGGCCCATCGACGTGCGTCCCTATTTCGGTGACGGCGACGAGTGCCAGATGGCGTTTCACTTCCCGCTCATGCCACGCATGTACATGGCCCTGCGTCGCGAAGACGCAACCCCGATCATCGACATCCTTCGGCAGACGCCCGAGATCCCGCAGTCGTGCCAGTGGGCCATCTTCTTGCGAAACCACGACGAGCTCACCCTCGAAATGGTCAGCGATGAAGAGCGCGACTACATGTACCGCGAATACGCGACGGACCCGCTGATGCGCATCAACGTGGGTATACGCCGCCGGTTGGCGCCACTCTTGGGCAACGGTCGCCGGCAGATCGAGCTGATGAACGCGTTACTCTTCACGATGCCGGGCACACCCGTCGTCTACTATGGCGACGAGATCGGCATGGGTGACAACGTCTATCTCGGCGACCGCAATGGCGTACGTACGCCGATGCAATGGACCGGAGACCGCAACGCTGGTTTCTCCGAAGCGGACACCGCCGCATTGTACAGCCCGATCATCTCCGACCCGCCGTATGGCTACCAGTCGGTCAACGTCGAGGCCCAAGATCGTACCTCGACCTCGCTGCTCGCATGGATGCGGCGGGTCATCAAGCTGCGCAAACAGTACAAGGCGTTTGGACGGGGCACGTTCGAGATCTTGCCCCTGGCCAATCGCAAGATCCTCGCTTACCTGCGCCAGTACCAGAATGAAGTCATCTTGGTCGTTGCGTGTTTGTCGCGCTTCTCGCAAGCGGCGGAGCTCAATCTCTCGCGCTTTGCGGGCTCGCAGCTCATCGAGCTTTTCGGCGAAACGCCATTTCCCATCATCACCGAGATGCCCTATTTACTTACTTTCGCGCCGCACGGATTCTACATGTTCAGGATCGAGAGACCCAACGTGGGCTAGCGTTCGGCACGGAGACGCGCCGGCCCGAGCGGAATGAAGTCTGCGCGGACGGCCAAAGGCGGGGGATTCGAATGGCCACGACGATCGAAGCAACCGCCGCCACCGCGCTCGCGACCGATACGCTCAAGCAGCTCGAGGGGGCGGCATTCGCCGAGTTTCTCCAGCGTCAGCGTTGGTTCTCGAGCCGTCACGACCCAGCCAGTGCAGTCCTCGCCGAGGTAGTCCCGCTCTTCCCGAGCTGCGACGCAGTGCTCACCCAACTCGATGTTCGCGAGCGCCATGGCACCGCTGTAGCGTCGTATCTCGTACCACTGTCGCTCACCGATCGAGCCGTCGACGAGGCCGTGGTGGTCGCGAGGTTGAAGACGGCCACGGGTGAGCTCTCCCTGGTCGATGCACCGCATTGCCCGGTGTTTCGGGAAGCGCTGCTCAAATATCTCGTTGACGGTCGTCGCTTTACAACCGACGGCACCCAGCTACGCTTCGTCAAATATGCTCCCATCGACATCGATGCGGCCACACCCTCGCGGGTCGTCGACGCCGAGCAAACCAACACGTCGGTCATCTACGGCGAGGCGTTGATCCTCAAGTTGTTCCGCAAGCTCACCGCGGGCGAGAACCCAGACATCGAAATCGGTTCGTACCTGACGCGGCGGGGCGCGTCCTTCGTGCCGGCGCTCCTCGGCAGCGCCATCCTCGATGGCGACCGCGGCCCCACGGCGTTATTGATGGCCCAGCGCCTGGTGCCCGATGCGCGCGACCTCTGGGACTACGTGATGAGCCGCGTGCCCGAGCTGCGCGATGGTAAGGAGCCATGCGTCGATGAGGCGGAGACTCTAGGCCGGGTGACACGCGAGCTCCACGAGCAGCTGGCGCAAGCGACGGAACGACACGCGTTCGCTCCATCGCGAGCAACCCAAGAGGACCTTGTACGATGGGGCAGCGCCATCCGACACGAGGTAAGCGACAGCATAGCTCTTCTAAAGCGGACAGACTTCGCGGCAGCTTCGGGGCCTCGCGAACAGCTCATCGCCGAGGGCCTGCGTGACCTCGATCATCACGACGCCGTGCTGCGTGACATCACGGTGCTCGAGCAAGCGGGCAACGCGGACATGGGTCTCGCCATCCGCCACCACGGCGACTACCACCTTGGTCAGGTGCTGCGCGCCCCCGACGGCCAGCTCTACATCATCGACTTCGAAGGCGAGCCAACGCGGCCCTTGGCCGAGCGCCGCGCCCTGCATAGTCCACTGCGCGACGTGGCCGGGATGCTCCGCTCGTTCGCTTACGCCGCCGCGGTCGCTGCCCTCGACCTGTCGGGCGGCGGTCCTGAAGTGTCGCAAGCGACGCAGCCTGCGACACGCGCGGACCAGGCAGAAGGCACATCGACGCCATTCCTCCCTTGGGACAAAGCTCTTTTGAGGGCGTCCAACTGGGAGCGTCGCCTGCGCGCAAGCTTCATGCAGGGCTACCTGCGGGCGGAGAGCGAAACCCTGCCGCGCGACGCCGCCACGATCGAGCGCCTCATCCGCCTCTTCGAGATCGAGAAGACCTTCTATGAGCTCCGCTACGAGCTCACCCACCGCCCCGCCTGGGTCTGGGTGCCCATGCGCGGCATCTCCGAGATCGTCCGACGTACGCGTGAAAGCAGCCGGCGGCCTAGCGGTGACGCACAGCCGTCGCCCGCATAGTGAGCAAAATCAGGCACTTGGACCATGACATGTGATCAGGCTCACTTCAACTTCGTCAAGAGTGTCATTGTGCGTTCTGCGTCCAGCCGTCAATCGGGGCCGATACCCAGAATGCGTGCATGGCGATAGGGCTCTGCACACGCTCACTGCCAAGGCACAGCGTTTTTGCCGTGAGCAACGAACAGACGGAGAACATGCCATGAGCAACTTACTCACGACCTTGCGCGAAGCGGTCTCGACCCCAGCAGCACAGCTCGAGGACGTCATGGGCGAGCGTTGCACACTCCGGGCCCGCGCCGAACAAGCCCTCTACCACGCGGGCGATCCAAGCGACGGCGTTTATGTCCTGACGTCGGGCTATGCCCGAGCGTACGTCGGCGAAGGCACTACCAGCCGCACCACTCTCCTGGTTCGCGCCCCCGCGATCCTCGGCGACCGAGACGTCTTGGCCAACTGCACCGCCCGAGACACGGTCCGGCTGGTCACGCCATCGCGCTTGATGACCATCTCGCGCGAAGAGTTCATTCGCGAGTGGGAAGGGTCGTCGCAGCTCCGCAGCTGGCTCACCGATGACCTCGCCCGCCGATACGCCACGACGATCCGCTGGATCGAGCTCGACAGCTTGAACCTGGTGGAGCGCCTTTCGCGCCTCCTGCGCGTGCTCGAGACACCGGCGCCCTCGATCGATGTCCTGGCCTCGATGCTGGGTTTGTCGCGCCGCTCGATCTTCCGCGCCTTGGCCGAGCTCCGCGAGCGCGGCAACGAAGAAGTCTCAGCGGTCAGCGAGGGTCACGACGAAGAGCACGCGCTCGTTCATTCACTCGCGACCGAGCGTCAACTCGGGACCGACTTCGCTATCGAGCCTTTGGAGGAGACTGACTCCAGCGGCTCCGGCAATGCCTTCGAGGCGAGCGCGGTCGATGGCCGAAACGCCGCGAGCGCCAGCCTTTAGCACGCCGTCTTTCTCCCAACGGGCCAGGATCCGGTTGATCGTCTCGCGCCGCAACCCGGTGGCGCGGCCGAGCGCGGCCTGGCTGTAAGGGAGCATCTCCTCCGTGTCTCCCTCGGCGGCATCTTCGGGTCGGGTCAGGACGACACCTTCCATCGCCGCGAGGCTGCCGACCATGTAGCGCGCAAGTTGCTCCTCGACCGACCGAACCGGGGCTTCCTTGCGCGAATTGATGGCGTTCAAGAACCGGTGCGTGACTTCACGGTAGAGAGCAATTCCCAGCGCCGGGTAGCTCATCATGGTCCGCTCGAGCAGTCTCGCGCCGATGCCGATTGCCACGAGAGGCACGATGGCGACGCCCGTGCCGCTCCACGGACGTCCGTGGATGACCTGACACTCGCCAAGAAAGCTGGGCGCGCTCAACATCGCAACGACCAAGCCGCGATTTTCGCCAGGCTTCGGGTATTCGATCTGGAGTGCGCCTTCGAGGACTGCAAAGACGTGCTTTGCCGGTGAGTTGGCCTCGTAAAGGGCCTCACCGGCGTTCAGATAAAAGAGTGTCGCCTCAGCCACCAAAGCAGCGACAGCCTCGGGAGGTAGGCTCCGGAAGACGGGGTGCTGGGCCAGCCGTTCGGCGATGGCATCTTTGCGCTTCTGGTCGCTCACGTGGGCATCTTTAGCCATGCGCTAGCGAAAGGTCGAGGACCGCACGATCGCCACGCGTTCACTGGGCAGGGTTCGGAGAACGCGCCGAAGCCCACCGTGGACTTCCTCTTCCAGCCTTGCCCCACCAAACCCCGCTGGCCTACCGATAGCTGCATGGGCATCACCAACGTCATCACCGTCGGCGCCGAGGCCGGGGTTCAACGACTCGTGATCTTGATGCACGGCGTGGGCGCTAACGCGGCCGATCTCCTGCCGGTTGGCGAGGCCATTGCGAAGGCGCTTCCCGGTACGCGCGTGCTGTTGCCCGATGCTCCGCACCCATTCGATGGCGGCGGGCCGGGCTTTCAGTGGTTTAGCATCACCGGAGCCACGTCGGAGAATCGACGAGCCCGCGTCGATGAAGCGCTGCCGCCAGTCGTCGCCTGGATCGAGGAGCAGCGCAACGCGCTTCACTTGCACTCTGAGCAACTCGTTGTCGCAGGCTTCAGTCAGGGAGCCGCCATGTCGCTCGCGTCTGCGGCGCGCGGGCTCGCGTGTGGTCGCGTGCTCGCGTTTTCTGGTCGACTCGTCGATCCGGTCGTCAAGGCGGGCGTCACGTCGCCGCACATCTTCCTCGGACACGGCGAGCAGGACGAGGTCATCCCAGTCGCCGAGTCTCGGATGGCTGCAGCGAAGCTTTTGGCCGCGGGCTACACGGTCGCTCTGCAGACATATCCGGGACTCGCGCATGGCATCGCACCGCACGAGCTCGAAGCCGCAATCGCTTCGCTACACCAAGGTACCTGACGCAAGGGTTAGAGGGCGGTCGCCTTGGTGACGCGCTGCCGCAGCGTAAGCGGGGTCGCCGTTCTCCACTGTTCGGGAAACCCCAAAGCCGCTCGTGCACCGATTGGGCGATGTCTAGCCGAAGGCACTATTTGCTCGATCCCCTCATCACCGTCGCGGGGCTCGTCGTAGCGGCGTGCACGGGTACCGTCGAGACAGGCACGGGTGCTTTCCAGGGCGGCACTGATGTGGACGCGGTAGCAGACGTGGTCCCTACCCCGGCCGACGTCGAGGGAGGCGATGAGCTTGCGGGCTCGGACGCCGAAACGATGGGCGATAGCGACAGGGAGACCGGCGACCCCGACGACACCCCATCAGCGACCCGTCTACTTCTCGTTCACACCACCCACGGCACCTACTTGGACAACTGGCTTGCTACCACCGGGCGCGATGACTTCACTCTGGGCCCCGAGCTCACCCCGTTCGCGCCTTACCGCGACCGTTTGCTCATCCTCGACGGCTTCGACGGACCAACGTGGCAAGATCGCGGAGTTGGTGCCTACGCGTGGGGATCGGCGTGCGCCTTTACAGGCGAGTGTTACGCACCGGAGGCAGAAGCGGAGACCATATCGGGCAATCGCCATCACCAGCCAGCGCGCGCCTCGTTGGATTGGCTGCTCGATTCCAGCAAGCCGCTCAGAAGCCTCGTGGCCTGCTTTTCGCAACCGATGCAAACCAGCCCGAGCCTGGGCGAGTTCGGCACGTATTATGTCGCCGCAAGTGGCCGCGACGCGCCGCGGATACCCGAGGACGATCCGGCTGCCTTGCTCGCTCATCTTCGCGAGGCCGTCGCATCCGCTTCACCGGAGCTTGTGCGTCTCGAAGCTTGGTTTGCTTCAGCGGACTTGACCAACCCACACACGCGGATGCAGGCGCACGCCAAGGTCATCGCGACCGCCTTCTCGCTCGACGTCACCCGCGCCGCGGTCTTCCAGGCGACGCAGCTCGTGGAGTCGTTCGACGGCAACACACTCTCGGGGCGCGCACACGCCGCCTACGACAACGCCGCTGAGCGCGCGGGGTTCAACGCAGCCCGAGCCCAGATCGCCCAACGTGTCGCGACCCTGGTCACCGAGCTCGATACGACCCGAATCGCCGGTGAGTCCATGCTCGAGCACACCCTCGTGGTGTGGGTCGATGACACTGGATTTCAGGACGCTCCCGGGAGCCATACATCGCAACGCCTCCCAATCATGTGGATTGGTGACCTGGGCTGACGCATCAACAGTGGGCAATACCTACGCGTCTCCCCCGGGCGACCCTACATCGACATGTTGCGCACACTGGCGCACGTCGCCGGTATGGGCCCCGAAGTGCTCGACGGACCCTTTGCGAGCGCGGCTCTGATCGATGAGGTCATCCGGTAACGTTCATCCGCCGTTGCCGTGATGCGTCCCATCAACACCCCTCGATTTCGAGATGATTGGAATCTCAGTTAACTGCTCAACAACCCTTTGGCTTTTGCGGCCGATAACCTCGGCCGGAGTCGTCCATGCTCGGCCTCGAGACCGTCGAAGCCCAAACCGCCCGTGCTGCCGCCATCGAGCAGCGGGTGGCCTCGGCAACACCTCCCAGCGAGGTGCTCGCCGAAGCGCGCGCTGCGTACGAAGCCACGGTCGCGGAGCTTCGCCGCGACGAGCAAGCCCTCGACAAGCTAGTTCGCGGGGCGGGCGGCCCACCCTCGTTCGACCCGACCCAGGCTTACGGTGGGCTCATCGGCTCGACTGCCCTGGTCGACGCCCAGCAAGAGGTCGCAGCGGACCGAACCGCGCTTGCGCGGCTCGCCGAGAGCCTGCGCCTCCTCAACCAGCGGGTCGATGCCGACAGCTACAGGCTCATCGACGACCGCACGACGCGTCTCGAAGAAGCCAAGCTCGACGTCGACCATGTCGTCCTCCTCGCGTCGGCTAGCAACGACGTTCGCGCACTGGAGCAGTACAACGGCTATGCGACTGGCCAGTTCGTGACACCTGCAGAGGCGACCACCCTCGCCCTGATGACGACGGACCGGCCTGCCGACGCTGCGAGCATGCAAAGCGACTACGTCACGCTTTTGCGTCGTTCGGGCACGATCCAGGCGACCGCGGCACTGCTTGCCACCGTGCGCGACGTCGAAGGCAGCTACTCTCGTTTCGCGGCGCTTCGCTCGAGCGGACATGATGCGAACATCGCAGCCCTTCTGGCAACCTCGGCTCGCCCCGAGGCGCCAGCCCTTTTTCGCGAGGTCGTCGCGCTCGACGTGCCTCCTCGCTACGCCGCCCTCGTGGCCGCTGCCGCGGCCGACGCAGGCAAGAGCTCGCAGCAGACACTCGACGTCTTGCGCTACTTTGCCGAGGGTCGGCCGCTACACACCGCCGCATTGTTGACGGCCGCCGCCATCGCCTCCGGACGCGAGCTCGATCAGGTGGCCGCGGCGCAGTCGCGCTTCATCCGGTCCGGCTACGGGCGACCCGACCTCGCGACCGCTGCGTGGGCACTCTCCGGCCGCTCAAGCCTCACGATGGCGAGCCTCGCCACCCTCGTCGAGCTCGAGCGTCTCCCGCCTCCCACACCTTAGGGCTCGGTCAACAGAACGGACGGCAAGCGCGGCGAAACGACGCGACAGGCGACAACAGGCCCCGCAAGGTTTGACGGGTGCGAGTTATGAGCTGCGCCGCAAACGTGCTTATTGTCGTCGGCGATGACGTCGTCGGTAGTGAACCCGCGCATTTGGCCGGGCTCGGCCTATCCCCTGGGCGCGACGTGGACAGGTGAAGGCGTAAACTTCGCGGTCTACTCCGAGCAGGCAACCCGTGTGGTGCTCGAGCTCTATCGCGAGCCCTTCGACGCCACCCCGTTTGCCCAAGTCGACCTCGCCCGCGAGCGGCCTGGCAACGTGTGGACAGCTTTTCTGCCCGACGTGCGACCAGGCCATCTCTACGGCTATCGGGCGCACGGCCCTTACGAACCAGAGGCCGGTCAACGCTTCAATCATCGCAAGCTCCTCGTCGACCCATACGCGAAAGCGGTCAGCGGCAGCCTGCGCTGGGACGATGCGGTCTACGGTTATGAGGTCGGCCACCCCGAAGGTGATCTCTCGCGCGACGACCGCGACAGCGCCGCGTTCATTCCCAAGGCCGTCGTCATCGACACGACGTATCCCTGGGGCGACGACAGGCCGCCGCGCACACCCTGGAGCAACACGGTGATCTACGAGGCCCATGTGGCGGGCCTCACCATGCAGCACCCGGAAGTGCCCGAACACCTGCGCGGCACCTACCTTGGCGTCTCATCGCCCCCGATTGTCGAGCACCTAAAATCCCTCGGTGTCACCGCCATCGAGCTGCTGCCGGTGCACCACATGGTGCCAGAGCGTCCGCTCGTCGAGCGAGGCCTCACCAATTTCTGGGGTTACAACACGCTTGCCTTCTTCGCGCCCGATGCGCGTTTCGCCTCGGCGGCGAGCGGTGCCCAAGTCATCGAGTTCAAGGCGATGGTGAAGGCTCTGCATCGCGCGGGCATCGAGGTCATCCTCGACGTCGTCTACAACCATACCTGCGAAGGCAATCAGACGGGTCCGACCCTGTCTCTGCGCGGCCTCGGCAACCTTCAGTACTACCGCTTGAAGCCCGACGCATGGCGCACCAACGAAGACTTCACCGGCTGCGGCAACACGCTCGACACGCGCCACCCACGGGGCCTGCAGCTCGTGCTCGACAGCCTGCGCTACTGGGTCACCGAGATGCACGTCGACGGCTTTCGATTCGACCTAGCGCCGGCGCTCGCGCGCGAACCAGTCGAGTTCAACCGCGATAGCAAATTCTTCACCGTCGTCCAGCAGGACCCCATCTTGTCACAGGTGAAGCTCATCGCCGAGCCATGGGACCTCGGCCCGAACGGCTACCAGGTGGGCCAGTTCCCCGCGAGCTGGACGGAGTGGAATGGCCGCTATCGCGACGCGCTGCGGAGTTTCTGGCGCGGCGACGCCGGCAAAGTTCCCGAGCTTGCCTCACGCATCTCGGGCAACAGCGACATCTATCGCCACAACGCGGGAGTCGCTCCCGCGAGCATCAACTTCGTCACCGCACACGACGGCTTCACGCTGCTCGATCTCGTTAGCTACGAGCAAAAGCACAACGAAGCGAACGGCGAGGGCAACAAAGACGGCAGCGATCACAATCTCTCCCGCAACTGGGGCGTCGAAGGCCCCACCGACAGACCCGAGGTGGTGCGCGTCCGCCAGCGGATGCTGCGCAACTTCTTGGCCTCGCTCGCCTTCTCTCAAGGCGTTCCAATGGTCGTTGCAGGCGACGAGATGGGCCGCACGCAGAATGGCAACAACAACGCGTATTGCCAGAACAACGCCCTGGCCTGGGTCGACTGGTCTCTCGCCAAGAGTAACGCCGACCTCCTCGCCTTCACGCGGCTCGTACTGCAGCTACGGCGACGCAATCCGGTCCTGAGGCGCCGCAGCTTCTTCACCGGTGGGACTGTCGAGTCTGGGGTCAAGGACGTGACGTGGGTGCGTCCCGACGGCGCCGAGATGACAGATGCGGACTGGGCCGACGAAGAATGTCGCGTCTTGGGCATGTTGATCGCGGGCGAATCCACCGAAGAGGTGAATGAGCATGGACACACGGTCGCCGGAACCACACTCTTGCTGCTCATGAACGCAGACGCGAGGCCCCATCTTTTCACTCTGCCCAAAGTCCCGGCCGCGGGCACCTGGCGCAGTGAGCTCGATACCGGTGGCACCCACCCGCACGTCATCAGCGCGGCTCAGGTGAATCTCATCGAGGGGTCGCTCATGCTCCTGGTCTATGGCAAGCGGACATAAGACCATGGCGACCAATCAAGCGAAGCGGACGAGTCGCGGCGAGGCGAGCGCGCCCGGTATCCCGCATGACGAAATCAGTCGCATCATCCGCGGCGAGCACAACGCGCCGCATGGCGTGCTCGGCGCGCATCCAGTCGTCGGCGGCGTGGTCGTTCGCGTCTTTCATCCCGATGCGACGAAAGCCGATGTCCTGGTCGGCAACGAGGTCCACGCTTGCGAGGAGGTGGACGGCGGACTGTTCTCGGTCGTCATCGAGGGCGCTTCGTTACCGCTGCCGTATCGGGTGCGGTTTGGTTTTGCGACCGGCGCGGTCTGGGAGCACGATGATCCATATCGCTTCTTGCCGACGCTCGGCGACTTGGATCTCCACCTCTTCAACGAAGGCAAACACCGTAGTCTGTACAACGTCATGGGCGCCCACGTGCGTGTCCTTGATGGCGTACAGGGTGTCTCGTTCGCGGTTTGGGCACCCAATGCGCGGCGGGTCTCCGTCGTCGGAGACTTCTGCCACTGGGACGGTCGTATCTTTCCGATGCGCCAGCTCGGCAGCTCGGGCGTCTACGAGCTGTTCGTCCCGGGAATCGGGGCGGGTGCGCTCTACAAGTTCGAGATCAAGACGCACGCAGGCGCCATCCGCATCAAGGCCGATCCGTTCGGCCAAGCGATGGAGCTGCCGCCAGGCACCGCGTCGCGTGTCACGACGTCTTCATACGTTTGGGGCGACGGCTCGTGGATGACCGCACGCGCAAAGCGCAACATGCATCGCGAGCCGATGAGCACGTACGAGGTCCACCTGGGTTCGTGGGCGCGCGTCACCGAGGAGAACAACCGCCCCCTCACCTACCGTGAGCTCGCCGTGAAGCTCGTCGACCACGTGAAGAAGCTTGGCTTCACACACATCGAGCTCATGCCGGTCGCCGAGCATCCGTTTAGCGGGTCGTGGGGTTACCAGGTTTCGGGGTACTACGCACCGACTGCCCGCTATGGCACACCCGACGACTTTCGCTATTTCGTGGATGTCTGTCATCAGAACGGCATCGGCGTCATCGTCGATTGGGTCCCAGCGCATTTTCCGAAGGACGACTTTGCGCTGGCGCGGTTCGATGGCACAGCGCTTTTCGAGCACGAAGATCCCCGTCGCGGCGAGCACCCCGATTGGGGCACGCTCATATTCAACTACGGTCGTGCCGAGGTGCGCGCCTTCCTCATGGCGAATGCGCTTTATTGGCTCAAAGAGCTCCATATCGATGGACTACGCGTCGACGCGGTCGCCTCGATTTTGTACCTCGACTACTCGCGCAAGGAGGGCGAATGGCTGCCCAACGCCTATGGCGGCCGCGAGAACCTCGAAGCGGTATCGTTCCTGCGCGAGCTCAACGCCACCGTCTACGAAGAAGCGCCGGGTTGCATGATGATCGCCGAAGAATCGACCGCCTGGGGCGGCGTCTCCGGCTCACAAGAACACGGCGGCCTCGGCTTCACGTTCAAATGGAACATGGGGTGGATGCACGACACGCTCAAGTTCTTCCAGAAAGACCCCATTCACCGTCAGCACCACCACGACGAGCTGACGTTCGCGATGATCTACGAGTACACCGAACGTTTCGTCATGCCGCTTTCGCACGACGAGGTGGTTCACGGTAAAGGCTCTCTTCTATCGCGGATGCCCGGTGACGACTGGCAGCGGTTCGCGAATCTGCGCTTGCTGCTCTCGTACCAGTTCACCCGACCAGGCAAGGTCCTGCTCTTCATGGGCGCCGAGCTGGCGCAAGAACGCGAGTGGAACCACGAGCAATCACTCGATTGGCACTTGCTTGGCGACCCGATGCGGCAGGCGTACTACCGCTTCGTGGGTGATCTCTGCGCGGTTTATCGCGCAACCCCAGCCATGTGGCGTGATGATCACGACCCGCACGGCTATGTCTGGATCGATGGCGGCGACCGCCACAATTCCGTCTTGACGTATGCGCGCCGGAGCGGCGACCAGCACGTCATCGTCGTGCTCAACATGACGCCGGTGCCGCGCACCGATTATCGCATCGGCGCCATGCGCAGGGGCCACTACGTGGAGCGCTTCTCGAGCGACCGACCAGAATACGGTGGCTCGCAGGTCGCGACGCCTCGGGACCTGTGGACCGACGATGTTCCGTGGCACGGACAGGCGCAGTCCTTGAACCTGCAGCTGCCGCCGCTCGGATGTCTGGTCCTCGAACCCGTTGATTGACGAAACGCCGTCACCTCGATCGAATGTCGCTATAGCGAACCACGCGCCGGCATGTTTCCTTTGGGGCAAGATGGGACATTGACCTACCCCAAGCGCATGCACACCCATGGCCCTAGGGGGTAACGGATGGAAGCAGACACGTGGTCGCAAGGTGCAGTGAATGCGGATCGCAAAGAAGGTAGGGTCGCGAAAGCGATCGAGTCACGAACCGCGAAGATGCCATCGGACTGGTTCTTGTGGGCAGCGGGGGCATCGGTCCTCGCGGCGGCGATCCTTCAAATGACGTCACGGAAGAACGCGGCGAACTTCGTGGGCCATTGGGCACCGACGATCTTGATCCTGGGCGTGTACAACAAGCTGGTCAAGCGTCTCGGTAGTGACTGAGAAACCGCGGAACACACGAGACCGTGCGCCCACGAAGCGAGGGCGCACGGTTTCAGACATCTAGGCGAGGTCGAAGAGCAAGAGCTCACTGTCCGCTGTAGAGGTTATCTGCAGCTTTTCTTCAGCGCTTACCGCGAGACCGTCGCCAGCCGAGAGAGCCATGTCGTTCACACGCAGGCCACCACGCGCAACCTGCAGCCACGCGTGCCTGTCTTTCGCGAGCTTGTGCTCCACGGTATTCCCCTTGCCGAGCAACGACGCATAGAGGCGCACGTCCTGGTTGACGTGAACGCTACCGTCCGCGCCGCCACGGGAAGCGACCAGCCGCAGGACATTCGTGCGTTCGCCTTCGCTGAAGTTCTTCTGCTCGTAGCTGGGCGTGATGTCCTCGCGCTCGGGTAAGAGCCAGATCTGGAGAAGGTGGACCTGCTTGTCCTGCGAAGCGTTGAACTCGCTGTGGGTCACCCCGGTGCCAGCGCTCATGCGCTGCACATCTCCAGGCTTGATCACCGAGCCGGTCCCCATCGAATCCCGGTGCTGCAATGCACCGTCCAAGATGTACGTGATGATCTCCATGTCGTTGTGCGGATGCGTCGGGAAGCCGGCCCCTCCGTCGACACGGTCGTCGTTGATCACGCGCAGGGCGCGGAAACCCATGTGCCTCGGGTCGTAGTAGCCAGCGAAAGAAAAGGTGTGAAACGTGTCGAGCCAGCCGTGATTTGCGTGGCCGCGGTCGCCTGCTTTTCGAAGCGTCAACATTGGCGAACCTCCTTGATGCGACGCAAGATACATCCGGCTGGCGATTGGCGAATCGGTCGTGAACCCAATACCTCCCATCGACCTCGTGAATAGTGGCGAAAAACGCGCAATCCGGGCGGACTTTGAGGATACTCGCGTCGCATGACGTCGTTCGTCGGGGGCAGCGGCACGGGCAGGGTGTTGGGCTTGGGGCCCAAGATCTCGGCGGTCATGTCGGTCGTCCTTCTGTGCTTGGGCGTCGTCACCGGCTGGGTGATCGGCTCGGACGCTTCCGACATCTTGCGCCGGCAATTCATCGCCCGCGGGGTATCACTGACGCGCACCCTCGAGGTCACCGCCAACGAGTTCGTGGCAGCTGGTCGCCAGGCCGCTCTCACGGACAGGCTTCGCGCTCTCTCCGATCTCGAGGCAGTCCGCTATTTCGTCGTGCTGGACGTGCATGGCGCTCCCATCGCCAGCTCGTTCTCCGATTTGGTGCCCAACCCACTCGTGCAGGCTCTGATTCGCACCACGGAGACTGGGGTCCCACAAACAGAAGACGAGGAGGTGGTCGTCACCGAGTTCCGCATTGCCGATTTCGATGTCCTCGACATCAGCTCGCCCATCGATGCGGGCACTCTGCATGTTGGTCTGGACGTGACGCCTATCGGTCGGCAGATGCGCGACACCGTTCTTCGCGTCGTCGTCATCTTCATCGTCTTCATTCTCATCGGCGCGGCCATCTCCATCCTCGCGGGCCAGCTGCTGGTTCGGCCGCTTTACACCTTGATGCGCGTCTCCAATGAGGTCAGCTCGGGAAACCTCCGCGTCCAGGCCAACGTCACCACCCGCGATGAGTTCTCCGTGTTCGGCGCGAGCCTGAACGGCATGGTCGGCAGCCTGCGCAAGATCGTTGGCGGCGTCCGGAGTGCAACGACCCGCGTCAGCGAAGCTGCCGCTGACATCGTCATGTCGTCGAAAGCCCAAGAGTCCGGTGTCTCGGAGCAGACAGCGAGCATCGACGAGGTGACCCACTCGATGGAGGCATTGACGAGCACCGCGCACGCCATCGCAAGGCGGTCGCAAGATCTAGCGGGCGTCGGCCAGCGGATGTCGGACCAGCTACGCGACGCCCAGGAAGCCGTCGAGGCGGCACGCAGCGCCATGCGTGAGATCTCCGAGCGCAACGACATGGTGAGCGCACGGGTTCAAGAGCTCTACGAGCACAGCCGCGCCATTATCTCGGTCATCGACATCATCGAGAGCATCTCTGACCGACTCGACCTGTTGGCTCTGAACGCCGCTCTCGAGGGCGCGCGGGCCGGTGACGTCGGCAAAGGCTTCTCGCTCGTCGCCCAAGAGATGCGCCGTCTCGCAGAAAGCGTCATGAGCTCGACCCGCGAAGTAAAAGAGACAATCGCCATCATCGGCGACGCCACGCGCGCCTCCCTCACCGCCAGCCGCGACAGCTCGGAAGCAACCAAACACGGAGTCTCCGAAATGGAGACGATGGTGTCAGCGACGAAGGAGATGTTCGACCTCATCGAGCGCGCCGTCCGCTCGGCGCGCCAGATCTTCGAGATCACACAGCAGCAACTATCGAGCTCCGAGCAGGTCTCGGCAGCAATGGGCGAGATCACCGCCGTCTCGACCAGCGCCACAGGCCTCGCGCAAGAAGTCACCCGCGCAGCCAACCAGATGGCCGACATCGCATCGCTTCTCGAGGCCGAAGTGTCCACGTTTCGCGTGGATGGCGACGACGTGTGAACGCATCCGGTTCGCGGATGACGTGCTCTTGCTGAGGTGACGCGGAGCCGGTCAGAGCCGCTGGATCTCCTGACTCAAGATCCGGCGCGTGATGGCAATAGAGCATGCATAAGTGGAGTCGACTCCGAACCAACCCATGCTCTTCGATAGAAGACTCTGACGCCGGCTGTATGGCGTGTCGGAAGCGTAGTGGAGCACGCCGACATCGAACGTCGTCCGCTCGCCGACGTTCACGAGCTCGTCGTTCGGATGGCGATTTGGGTCGACGAGCTCGAACACTCCCGAGAGGTAGGGACCGGCTTCCATCTCGAGCACCGTGTAGCCCTCGCGATAGAAGACACCCATGTACTCGCGATTCTGCAAAAACGCACTGCGTACGGTGAGAGCCTTCTGGTTGTCGAAGACCGTCCCGTAACGCAGGTACGGTGCGACGTCGCCCGAATTGAAGCAGTTGCTCACCAAATAGGTGTTCTTCGAGTGCTCGTCGTGGACGACCTTGGAGATCATCACGTCGCCGACGCGCGCGTTGAGCGTGGCGGCCTTACCCATCAGGTAGAGGCCGCGGACCTCTCCCACTCCTTGCCCCACACGGGACAACAGCTGGTAAGCGGCCATACCCAGCGGATAGTCGATGTTGATGATGACCGCGTCGCTCTTGCGCAGACGCTCGAGACCCGGAATCCGCAGCCGCGGATCCACGCGCTCGGGCACGACCTTGTCGAGCTCGATCACCTGAGCGCCGACCTCGACGTGACCTGGGTCGGGTACCGTGTAGATGCCGTTGGACTCGTCCCAGCGTTGGACGTGGTCGAGGGCGCCGGGCGACACACGTAGGTGCGCACGCAAGACGAAATAGAGCAGATTGGCCGCTTCGTCGGAGCCCTCGGCGATAGCACGCTCTAGCTGGGTCCACACGCCGTCCGGGTCGTGAGCCTTGGCGGTGGCGAGGAGCTGTTCCTTGTGCTCGAGCGCGTAGCCGCCAAGTAGGTTCGCAAGCGAGTGTGTGTTGGATGACACGAAATACACTGGACGCTTTTGCGGACCCTTGCTGGTCTTGAGATAGACGGGTTCGATGCCGCTCCACCAGCGTTGCGCCGCTTTCTGATAGTGGTTGAACGATCCGGCAAGCAGCTGGAGACGAAGGTCGAGCCGCATGCTGGCCATGAGCTTGAGGCCGTGAGCAGCGGACTTGCCGAGGGCTTGCTTGAGGCGCGCGACGAGCTCGATAGGCAGATCGAGAGCCTCGGCGAGGCGGCCGTCGAGATCGGGGTCGGCCAACGTAATCTCGCCCCGTGCGAGCTGCTGACCGATAGCGCTCTGCGCGAGCAGCATGTGAATCTTGTTCCACTCGATCTGATACGCCGTGAGGATGGGCACCAGGTCGTCGATGTCAGAAGCGCTGGCGATGAAGGCAGCAAGCGTGCCGCGTCCATCATAGCGGTAGGGACGCCGACGGCCACGCGCGCTTACCCGCTGCCAATCATGGATGTTGGCACCGGCGGCCACGAACTGCTCTTCGGCCTGGCCGAGCAGGACACGTCGCACGTCGGGCATCGACTCGGGGACGCGGCCCGCCGCATAGCCAAAGGCCGATATGTCGGGGCGCGTGTCCTTTGCGCCCTCGTGCAGGCTCGAGTTGCTGTAGATGTGCGCTTCCTCGAAGGAGCGAACACGGACCTCACCGCTGCTGCGAAGCAGCGAGTAATACGTGCGGATGTAGAGGTCGATTTCGTCGCTGCTGGTATCGGGGCGCTGGCGTTCCACGGGATCTCGCGTGCCTCTCGGGGGCGGCTATTAGCGCCTCAAGCATGCTCTGTACATGCTCCGAAGGCAAAAGCGCAGCACCTACATTTGCACACAGCGTGGCGTTTCGGTGACGCGATGGACCCGCCGAGGCGCCACAACACCACCTGAATAGAAGCCGCTTTTGTAGCGTAATCAGTATGTTGGAGATACGATCTCCAAGAGGGACTGGGTTGTGACAATTGCGTGACGCAATCGACAAGCGCATTGAGCTTCACGACAAGCATCACATCGAGATCAAGCTCGACTACGCCATCGATCCGAGCGTCAAGCACAACCGCTACCGGGTGGAGTGTTTCTTCTTCGTGCCGCAGTCTCTCGGCGTCAACGACCTGTCGTACGGTCGCGCTCAGTTCTACCGCGCGAGCCAGGCGTACATCCGTTTCCGCACACCGCTGATCGCACTGGCGGCACTAGCCTCACCGACCAACAAAGGCTCGCCGCTCATGCGGATGAAGGCGAGCCTCGAGAAGCTCCAAGAAGACGGTCACGACGAGAAACACGCCGCTCGCATCAGTTATGAGCTGCGCCTACTCGCATGCTCCATACGCGCGAGCCTCCGCGATCGCGTCTCGGCTCTCGTGGCCCAGATGGCCGCGGCTCGCGAAAGCGTCGTCTCGGTCGCCCGCGTCGACAAGTCCCTGCGCGCGGTGAACGAGCGTAACGGACTGGTCGCGGTGCATGCGGACCCGGATGTCGCGCCGTTCCCGAACGACGATCGAATCACCCGCATCGAAGTCGGCATGGACGTGCTGCTGCAGGAGCTTGCCCCGGTGGTCAGCGCGGTGCGCGACTTCGGCGTGCACCTGCAAGACAGCGTCGTCCCAGAGAGCCTGCGGCGCGACTTCACCAACGTCGACGAGTACGTGAGCCTCACGGTCGAGCACTACATGACGCTGTTCATCGAAGAGCTCGACAAGCGCGAGGACGATCGGCTTGCCGCGATGCGAGCGCATGTGCGCGACATCTTGGTCGCCGAGCAGAAACGTCGGGCGTCGATGAACTACCCAAGCCTGAGTAGCGACGAGCCACTCGACCGCGAGCACTTCGTGCACCGCGCCGGCATCCTCAAGAAGTTTGCGATGTCGTGCTTGTTCTTGACCATCCGTCGCCGTGAAGAGGGCCGCGCTTGGGCCGATATCGCGGCATCTCTGGGCGCCGGTGTCGGTATGACCGCTTCACTCATCCTGACTGCCCTCAACGAGAAAGCACTGGCGGTGAACAGCCTCGCGTTTTTCACGGCGACCGTCCTCGCGTACGCCCTTCGCGACCGTATGAAGGAGTGGGCCAAGCGCTATTTCGGTGCCCGCGTGACGCGTTGGGTGCGCGACTACATGGTCGACATCGTGGATCCGACCACTGGTACGCGCATCGGGCGTTGCCGCGAGTCTTTCGCTTTCGCCAAAGACGGTGTCCCGTCCGAGATTGCGGCGATCCGCGAAAACCGCATCGACAACTTGCTCCCGAAGGGGCCGCCGGAAGTCGTCCTCAAGTACGACAAGCAGATCGAGCTCGAGGCCAAGCTCATCCATGACCTGCATGGCCGCCTGCACGATATCAACGACATCATCCGCTTCAACGTATCGAGTCTGCTCGTCCGAACCGATGACCCCGTGCAGACGGTGCACGCTTACGACGCGGCGGCTGACTGCGTGAAGCTGGTCGAGTGTCCAAAGGTCTACCACGTCAACTTGATCTTCGCGTTGCGCGATGAGCAAACAGGACGGGCGGCGCAGCTCACTCGAATTCGCGTCATCGTCGACAAGGGCGGCATCAAGCGCATCGAGGAAGTACGCGCCGCCTGACGCGGCCACTTCGAACGCTATCGCGGACGAAAGACGCAAAAAAAATGGCGCGGGATGTTCCGCGCCATTCGTGGATCCGAAAAACGATGCGTTGTACGAATCGGGCGTTTAACGCTTCGGAAGGATCGTGCAGGCACCGGGGCCGCAGAAAACGACCTTCAGGCCGAACGTAGCGACGTCGAGAACACGTTGAAGCGTGGTGCGCGGCGTCTGTTCCGAATGCGACGAGCATTGCTGCATAGCTCTAACCTCCAGATCGCAAAACAACTCTCGGGACCCACGAAACGATCGCCAGGAAAATTCCCAACGACTTTCAAAGCATAACGCATTTGTGACAATGCGCAACTTCTTTCGTCACAGTATCGTCACAAAGCGACGTTTGTCCTGTAACAAACATATCTACGTCTCACTTTTTCTGGTTATTCAATTGAAAAGGCGGTGCTTTCGACGGCGCGCGTCACAGTCTCTCCACACCGCCGTCCACAGGCGCGGGTGCGACAAAACGTCATGGCAGTGTCACAGAGCTCGCACTGCGTCGAAATCATATTTAATTTCAGTAACTTAAGGGCTTCAGTAGGCTAAACGCAGACGCACGAGAGCCGTGGCCTCGACAGGCAGACGCGCGGTATCGACACGGGCCACCCTGCCCTCGCCGACGAGGGTTGCCTGCAAGGTCGATCCAGGCCCGTTCGGCACGGTGAACCCACGCTCGTACTGGAAGGCGACCCCGGTCGCTCGACGGCCACGCAGGTGCTCCGACAGCTCCTCCCGGTCATGCGATCGGAAGGCGACGAGGGCGACACGCTCGTTGCCGCCCGGAATCTCGCGGTCGACCTCCACGCCGAGCTCCAGATGCCGATTGGCGCGCCGCGTGGTTGGCGATCCGTTTAACGGAGAGCCACGGCCCGTCACAGCGCCGTTTGCAACGAGCGCCACCCGGCGATCGGCGACCGGCGTTTCGAGGCGCAGACCACCTCCCATGACGAATCGACCTCGGCTACACCGATGGTCGGCCGAGGTCGCGCCGGCTCGAAGCTGCACGCCGACGTTGACGGCACCGCCCTCGACCCGCGGCGCAAGGGCAGCCACGGCGCTGCAACCGCTGACGACGCTCGAGGGCAACCCCAAACCGGGATCGCCCGCAAGCTGCCGGTAGTCGATGCTGGTCTCCAGGGAGAGTCCGCGGCCCGTGAGCTCGGCACGAGCCTGTCCGTTGCCAGCCGGGACCCAAGACCCCAACGAGCCCCCCACCACAGACGCGTCGCGGATCCAATCGTTGCCTTCGACACGGCGGCTTAGCTCGAGCATGTTCTGCATCATCGGCCGTGGGCTCTGAGCCGTTGTCCTAGGCGCTGCGACAGCAGCGCACTTTGGCGAGCGCAGTTGACGTGCACGGTACGCTCGCGTAGAAGCCGCGCCTTCGTTACGCCTCGTGCGAACGAAAGCCAATTGGCGGCATCTCCACCACGCCGGGGATGTTCGCGTCACCAAGAGGTTCCCCATGGCGACGGATACGCAAAAGAAGCAAGAGCTCGTCGAGAAGTACCGCACCCACGGCACCGACACCGGCTCGCCGGAAGTTCAGGTGGCCCTGCTGACCGAGCGCATCAACGGCCTCACCGAGCACTTCAAGGCGCACAAGAAGGACCACCACAGCCGCCGCGGCTTGTTGCAGATGGTCAGCCAGCGCAAGCAGCTGCTCGAGTACCTCAAGCGCAAAGACGAGAATCGCTACAAGAAGCTGATCACGGGTCTCGGCCTACGTAAGTAAGGCGACTCCTGGATCGTGGGTGGCGCCTCGGCAGCGCTCATCGCTTGCGATGGGCGCGAGGCGACAACGGCGCCACTCGACACGAGTCCCATTTGGAGGCCTATCGTCGACCGTCACCCGAGCTGTACGGCAGGCCGGCGGCAGCCCGTTTCGGTCGGCGCGAGCCATACAGCGCGTAGTGCGGTCGTGGCACTCCTGTGTCGAGCCAGGCGCCCCCTTTTCGGTTAAAGTGGTGAACCGCCAGGGGAGTTCGACGTGTCAATTCGTCCAGACGCCTTTCGCGCCCCAGATACCACCGCGTACGGGGCTACCACCAACAACTCACTCGTTGGCTGGAGACGCCTTGGCGAGACGATCGATGAGTTCTGCGCGCGTGTCGGCGTCACGGGCGCTGACCTCGTCCGTCTGAACCCCGAGTACTTCGCCACCACGAAGCGCCCCGACAGCAACCAGTACGAGCTTGGCACCTGGGTGCGGCTCAGGCTCAGCGATAACGCTCCGCCAGAAAGTACGCTCCGCCCCGGCGGCCGCACCGACGAGCCCGACCGACAAGTCGCTCCGGCGCAACCGCGCCTTGGTTTCTGGGCGCGGCTTTTTGGCGGCGGCTCGCAGCGCGATCCGAACCCACTCAACGGTGCCTTCGGCGGCACCGGCCAGCCAACGCGCATCCCTGGCATCACAGCACCGGCGGCATACCAGCAGCACATCGACGCGGTCGCCAACCGCGTGCGTGACCGCCTTGCGAGTGTGGGGGTGAGCGCCCAAGACTTCACTGCACTGATGCAACGCGTGATGTATTTCGAAAGCAGCTTCGACCCGAACGCAACGAGTCGGGTCGGAGCCCGCGGTCTCATGCAGCTCATGCCCGACACAGCTGCCGAGGTCGCGCGCACGCATGGCGTTCGCTTCAGCCCGGGCATGATCGCCGACCCAGCGACCAATATCGAGCTCGGCGGCTTGTACCTCGCGGATATGCTGGTGCGCTTCGGCGGCCGCTTCGATCTGGCCGCCGCCGCCTACAACGCCGGCCCCAATCGCGCCTCCCTGCGGGCGGGCTTCGTGCCGCAGATCGCCGAAACCCAGGCCTACGTGCGCAAGGTCGTGCCAACTAGCGTCGCCTGACGGCCGGCACATCCACATCCGCACGAACGTTACGGGTGAAACCCGGACGGCCCCCGTGCTTTGATCTTGCCAACAGCAAGTCAGGTGGACTAAAGCACCGCACAAGCAAAAAGCGTAGATAGAACCTGACCGTTACCAAGTTTAGATTCCACAGCCTCTACAAGTTACGCGCGCGCGAAGTTCGGTAACGGAAGACAATCAGGTGATAGGCGTGACTTCGAGGCGACCGTGCTCCCCGCGTAACCCGCGGTGATGGAGCGCGAAAGAAAGCAGAAAAAATGAATACCAATCCGCATGGTGTCGGTCCCCTCGGCGTCGTCACTCAAACGGTCGAGATCGATGGCAAGACCATAACCTTCGAGACCGGCAAGATCGCCAAACAGGCTTCCGGTAGCGTCGTCGTCCGCTGCGGCGGAACGATGGTCCTCGTCACGGCGCAGGGAGCCAAGGACCCGAAGCCGGGTATCGACTTCCTCCCGCTCACGGTCGATTACCAGGAGAAGATGTCGGCCGCGGGCCGCATTCCTGGTGGCTTCTTCAAGCGTGAAGGCAAGGCGCGCGACGAGGAGACCCTCACCTCACGTCTCATCGACCGCTCGGTTCGTCCTCTCTTCGCCGAAGGCTGGGGCTGCGAAACGCAGGTCATCGCCACCGTGTTCAGCGCCGACCCGGCCGCTCCCGCGGACACCCTGGCTCTCTGCGCGGCCTCGTGCGCACTGTCGCTCAGCGACATGCCTTTCCAAGGGCCGATCGCCGGCGTGCGCATCGCCCGTGTCGACAGCAAGTGGGTGGTCAACCCGAGCTTCGAGCAACGTGAGAAGGCCGACGTCAACATCTTCGTTTCGTGCAGCCGCGAAGCCATTGTCATGGTCGAGGGTGGCGCTGCCGAGTGCAGCGAGAAAGACGCTATCGACGCCCTGCTCCTCGCGCACAAAGAGTGCCTGAAGCTCATCGAGCTCCAGGAAGCGATGGTGAAGAAGGTCGGCAAGACCAAGCGCGCACACGTGCCGCCACAGACCGACGCGACCTTGGCCGAGAAGATCGAAAAGATCGCGACGCCGCACCTCAAGGCGGCCTATGCGCACGTCGAGAAGTTGCCACGCTACGCGGCGCTCGACGCAGCCAAGAAGAAGATCGTCGAAGAGTTGGTCGCCAGTGACGCGACGCTCGCGACCCGGGGCGGCGAGATCAGCGCCATCTTGGGCGACCTCAAATACCGCATGGTCCGTCAGATGATCGTCGGTGACAAGCGCCGGTTGGACTCGCGTAACGAGACCAGCATCCGGCCGATCACTTGCGACGTTGGTGTGCTTGAGCGGACACACGGCTCGGCGTTGTTCACGCGCGGCGAGACCCAGTCGATCGTCAGCGTCACCCTAGGCACCCGCCAGGACGAGCAGAAGATCGACGACCTCATGGGCGAGCGCTACCGCAGCTTCATGTTGCACTATAACTTCCCGCCGTACTCCGTCGGCGAGACCAAGCCGATGCGCGGCCCCGGTCGTCGCGAGGTCGGCCACGGCGCACTCGCCGAACGTGCCCTCTCCGCGGTGCTCAAGAAGGACGAAGACTTCCCCTACGTCATCCGCATCCTCTCGGACATCACCGAGTCGAACGGCAGCTCGTCGATGGCGACGGTCTGCGGTGGCTCGCTCGCCTTGATGGACGCGGGTGTGCCGCTCAAGGGCGCCTGCGCTGGCATCGCGATGGGACTCATCAAGGAAGGCGACAAGATGGCCATCTTGAGCGACATCCTTGGCGACGAGGATCACCTGGGCGACATGGACTTCAAGGTCGCTGGCACCAAGAAGGGCATCACCGCGATCCAGATGGACATCAAGATCTCGGGTGTCGACCGTCAGGTGCTCGAGACCGCGCTCGAGCAAGCACGCCAGGGCCGTCTGCACATCATCGAGCAGATGGAAAAGGCGATCGCAGAGACGCGCGTCGAGATGTCGAAATACGCGCCGCGCATCACCACCTTCAAGATCAAGGTCGACCGCATCCGTGACGTGATCGGACCGGGCGGCAAGGTCATCAAGGACATCGTCGCGCGCACAGGCACGCAGATCAACATCGAGGACGACGGCAAGGTCAGCGTCGCGTCGAACGACGGCGAGGCAGCGGCCCGCGCCATCAAGATGATCAAGGACCTCACCCAAGAGCCCGAAATCGGCAAGCTCTATATGGGCAACGTCCGGAAGATCACCGACTTCGGAGCCTTCGTGGAGATCTTCCCGGGCACCGACGGCCTCATCCACATCAGCGAGCTTGCTCATCGCCGCGTCAAGCGCGTCGAAGACGTCCTGCAAGAAGGTGATGAAGTGCTGGTGAAGGTCATCGGCATGGAGAAGGGCAAGATCAAGCTTTCACGCAAGGCCGCTATCGAAGACGAGCAACGCTCGGCGGAGCAGGAGTCTGCTCCGGCGGATAGCGAAGCCGTAGTCAACTAAGTCACGCCGGGGCGCCCTGCCCCGACCTGTCGAATCAAAGGCCGTCATGACGAGGCAACGAGCCGTCATGACGGCCTTCGTGTTTCGCGTGGTCGATTCACCTCGCCGCTTGCTCGGAGCGGAGGGGGCTCAAGGCTCGATCGTCAACGTCTGCGATAGCGGCGACACCCCGTTTTCGTCGAAGGCTTCCACCGCGACGAAATAGCGGACGCCGGTAGACAAGGCGCGCAGGGCGAGCCGCGTGGGTTGATGCGCCCAGCGCTGGTACGTCGCGTGCAGACGATTGGCGGCCACGCCCCAGCGCACGTTGTAGCCAACCGCGCCCGCAACCGGTTTCCAGACGATGACGGCATCGCGCGCATCTGCCCGCCGACGCGCGCTGACGATGGCCGGGGCAGCTGGTGGCGGGCCATCGCCGACGCCGAACACACGAAGCTCGGCGATTGCAACGCGCTCGGCGGCGACATGACCGTGCTTGTACCGTAGCCAGCGGACGCGCGCCGGACGTTCGAGCTCGATGTATGCGTTCGGTCGATCGCGCTCGCGTTCGACCAGGGCGAGCCTTGCCCATTGACCATCGGTCCCCATGCCCTCGAGCGCGAAGGACGTGTAGACGTCAGGTCCGTTGGCGTAAATCCGCGTGTCGACATCTGCGTAGTCGACTTGCACCGCGCGCACCGTCTTCACGGCGCCGAGGTCGACGACCAGTGAAGCGCCTAGGCCACGCGGCTGCTTGGCGACCCAGAACGTTCGCGGGTCTTCGTCGCTGAACGGCTTCTCTCTGCGGTACGACAGCAGCATCCAGCCCGTGAAGGTGCTCTCACCGGCTGCAAGCTTGTGATCGGGCATGCGATGAGGAAAATCGCCAAAGCGCGTGTCGATCCACATCTGCCCGTCGTCGTGGAAGCCAGCGGGGTAAAGACCGATGCGCCGCTCGAAGGGCCAGTTGAGACCGACCCATGCCGTCCCAGTGCTCCACACGTTTCCGTGCACATCCTCGAACGTCGAGCCGTGGCCCGCTCCGTTCACGAAGCCACCAGGCTTGTAGCCAACCGGGTTGTAGCTAGCGTACGCGAACGGTCCAAGCGGCTCCGTCCCCACGTAAACGCCGGTCGCGTAAACGTTGTGCTCAGTACCAGGCGCGCCGTATTGCAGGTAGTAGCGGGTCCCCCGCCGGGTCATCCATGCGCCCTCGAGAAAGGGCCGCGTCACAGCGTCTGCATGGTCGTAGCCGAAGCGCTCCCAGCCGTGGCTTACGGGGTCGAGGTTGATGAGCGGCACGGTCGGGCCAGACAGCGACGGCGCGGCGAGATCGACCTGCACGCCATAGAGCGGGTACAGGTTCGACGAGCCCCAGTACATGTACGTCTTGCCGTCGTCGTCACGGAAGAGGGCTGGATCCCACGGCCCCGTCGGTGGACCTACTCTCGGGAGAGCCACAGACGAGGCCCTCCAGCGCCCACCAGCCGGGTCATGGGTACTCCAAACAGGTGTCGGCGTCATCGCCGACGGCAACATGAAGAGCACGCCATCGGCGGCCATGACCGCCGGCGCAACCGGCTGGTCGGATGGCCACCCGTCCGCTTTGACGAACATCCAGCTTACGAGATCTTTCGATACCCAGTAGCCGTCGGCGAGTGTCGCAAACAAAACATATGCATCGCCATAGCGGACAACAACCGGGTCGGCGCCAGTGCGATACGAGATGCCCTCGGCGCGTTGCTCGGGGCTGTAGCGGTAGTCGATATCGATGGGGTTCGCCCAAGTGGCGAAAGCGAGCGCGAGCCACCGCGTCATGGTCTGACTTCGTGACAGAACCAGACCGCCGCGCATCCGTTTAGCTCCGTTCATGACACGCCTCGATGACGGCAATCCGACGCAGCACCGACAGCTCCCCACATCCACCACTCCCACCATCAATGTCCTGCGACCGAGCGGCGTTCCGCAAGCAGTCGTTGCGGTCGGGGCGGGGGCGCCAGCGACGCGTCGCGACAATGACCGCTTGAGCAGCGAGCGCCCTGCCGCAGTCGAGCTTCCGGGACGCGTCGCGACAGGCCTACCCGTCGAGGGGGAGCCCGAAGGCGAAGCGCGCGAGAGCCTGCCGCGACTGGGAGAGCAGTGGGCGACCGTTTTCGGCAATGGCGAGGACGGTGAGACCACCAATCGTCTGATGCGGCGCATCGCCATCATCGAAGCGACACGCCACGGCCTCGACCAGAGACTCGAGCGCGGCATGGCGGAGTCCAACGGTCCGCGGAACCTGCCAGACGGTCGACTCGCCAAGAACAGCGACGGCTCCATTACGACGCCAGGCGGGTTCACCGTCTTGAACGACGGCGGTCACAACTGGCGCATCCGCGAGCCCTCTGGCCGGGAGCATCGCATCTGGGGTGACCCCCACGTCGATGAGAACAACGACGGCCATGACGACTGGCACTTCAATCGCGACGCGAGCTTCATCCTGCCGGACGGCACCAAGATCTTCTGCAACACAAGCAAGGTCGGCGAATATGGCGGCGCCGCGGTCACTTTGAGCGACCAGCTCTTCATCCAGTACGGCGCCTCACTCGGCACCATGGATGTCCGCAACGGGGGTCCCGGCACGGTCGGAGAAGGCGGTCGCGAATACGATCAACGTAACGCCGACGGCCAGCTCTTCGTCCTGGCCAACGACGGCCGCTTCGTAGCTGGGATAAACCTCGGCGATCTCTACGACAAGGGTGGGGACTTCGTGGCCGATATCACTCTCGCCTCCCGCGGGACCATCAGCGACGAGGCGCGGATCACCCTCGGTCGGTCGCGTGAGACCGGCCCCGCTCGCTCGGCTCGCGAGTACCGCGAGGACGAGCGACAGGGGCTTGACCGTCTGCCGCGGCTCGATGCGATGGTAGCAAACGTCTACGCCAACACGCCCACGCGCCGACGCAAGGACGAAGAGGGTGACGACGAGGTCGTCGAAGGGCCACGCCGTCAGGTCTCGGGAGTCGGCTCGACCTGATACGCTAACGTGGTTCGAATCACTGGCATAATCGAACGCATTCAGACCGTGCTCGCTGTCTGCGTCAGCGGACTCGCACGATCGAGAGTGGGAAGATCTTCCCGCTTGACGACTCGCCTCTATTGGCGATTGGGCGCGTCGCGCAACGTGCGTTGCGTTCGGCGTGAGCCGCTCGGGGATGCGAAACGTACCGCGGTCCAAGCGCTTGCAGAAGCGGCTGCGCGAAAAGGTGTCGCAAATTGCACCGCCTCTGTCGGGACGGGCCCGGATGAGCCGCTTCGTGTGGTTTCGCGACGGCTCCGTGATGCGGCGCAAATTGCAAACGGCAGGGGGTCGTGGTGGCCGCGGCTGCATTGCCGGCTTCTAACGTCCGGTATTCTCGCACATGGTTTTGCGCGCGTGCGCTGCAGCGGATGCGGCGCCGCCACCACAAGCCCAACAAACAGCTTCTGCACACACGCCTCGGGGAAGGGTACCCTTCGGGTTAGGGCGGCGCTATGTCGTCGCAATCAAGGGTCCGCGGCCAGAACCTTCTTGACCAGGCCAACGAATGCCGTCGTGAGCACCGACAAGCCCGCATCGTCGCTCATTACGAAGCCGCCTCCGGGACCGGGCAGAGGTCCGCGCCCCGCGACCGGGCAGCCACGCCCCGTCTCGTTGCGGTTACTGCCCGCGGCTTCGAGGTCGGGATGATGGTGAAGGCGCTCGCGGGACTTGTCGGCGACGTGGTCGAGGAGCGCGGTGAAGCCCTCGGGAAGCTGGGCGACACGCGGGCCGTCGCCGCGCGAGGACATCCCGAGAGGTTCGCTTGGGGTAAGCCCCACGGCCGCGATTGGAGCAAGGAGCCCGAAAGGCGCAAGCACCGCGACGCGCGTCACGAGCTTGTGCTGGGCCACGAGGTCGAGAGCGCTCTCTACGGTGGCGTTGGGATCGTGCACGCCCTGCGCGAGCAACAGGCCGATGGTCGTTGCGATCGAGGCGATGCCCTCCGCCACGATGACATTCGGTTCGCCGGCTAGCAACATCAGCTTGGGGGCAGCGCTTCCCAGTGCCTCGACCTTCGCCACCTGCCCCGCCTCGGCCGCTCCGTTCATGGCGATGCGTGTTGCCTCGACGAGAGCTCTGCTCAAGCGCTCCCCAAAGTGACCCTCGGGAATGCGGACGTAGAAATTTCCCGGGAACACGTCCCCCCCCGTGAGATAGCGCTTCCCCACGAACGGCTCGTCCGGCGTCGGCATCGTGCGCCAGCAGTGGGTCCTATGAACCAAGGGGTCGACCGAGACGCTCTTGCGATAGTCATCGATCGTCCGCGCGAGCGGATTGTCGCGCCAGACGAACGACTTCATGTCCAGGGACGCGTAGGCCATGCGCTCGGGTTGGGTGCCACATGGGTCACTCGCGACATCGAGCGCTGCGACCCGCCGGGCGGCATCGAAACAGGCCTCGGTCCACAGGATGTTGTTCAGGTCGCGCGCCCGTGTGTAGTAGAGCCGGCGCTGCGCTGGGTCGAGCTCCGAGAGCACCAATCGGTGATCCGTGAGCAGGCGTTTCGTGCGCGGAGCCTCGCCCATGAGCCCTTCGTGCAAGAACACGTGCGCCGCCGACTCGTCGATAGCAGCGCGTTCCATCACCGAAGAGCCGGAGGCATGAGCGGAAGACGCCCGAGACGCGAGCCATTGCATGCGACCCGTTGGTTTTGGCGTGTCCGTGCCGATGCGATGGGTCAAGCGCACCAGCCCCCGCACAAACGCGCTGATGCCGAGGGCATCCGCTTCGGACAAGATGCCGCTGTTCGCGCGATGCGCCGTTACCTTGGAAGTAAAGGCGGCGACCTGGTCAGCGGACAAGCTAAGTAGCGCCGCGACCTGCGCGTCGACCTGCTGACCGCGCACCTGATCGACCTGCTCGCGCACGACATCGGCGACGCGTGGGTCACTGGCGCGCTGCTCGATGCCCTGCGCTTGCAGCTGCGTCTCGATGCGCTGGAGCAGCGTGGCGAGCGACACCTTCATGGGCCGAGCACCGCGACGAGCGGTCGAATCCCGGCCGCGTTGCGGCTCTCGAGCTCCGCCGCGCAGGTTTTGCCTGCGAGTAAGAGCCCGAGCTCATGCTCCGTCAAGCGAACCACGCTCATGAGCCCATCATCGTCATCCACGATGCTGTCGCGTCCATCGCCCCGGACCTTGGCGGCGTCGAGGTCGAGGACCCACTGGCGCTCGTCGACGACGAATCCGTAGCGCCCACCGATGGCTCGCGCTTCCGCACGACGCGCGGCGAGAAGCTGCGGGAAAACTTCGCCAAAAAGGTGCGCGGCGCTGCGATCAACGAGCGCTGCGTCGCGTGCGCGTAACATGGGGTGCTTTGCCGTCGCCAACGGTCGACCTCGCAGGGCAATGTAACACGCGAGCGACGCCTTCCGACGCCGCCCAGCCGTGACTCGACGTCATTCGGATTGCAAAGATCCGCTGCGGGCGCCGACTACGCGCCGCGCAGGCGGGTACGCTCGAGCGTCGGCTTCATGCCGGTGTAGGTGCGGCGCACACGTTGAATCGCTTCGATGCGCTGCATCGCGAGGTCATCCGCGGCCCCGACCGCTTGGTCAAACGTTCCGATGGGCGCTTCGAGCTACGTTTGAAGCGTGCCTGGTCGGACGGTACGACACATCTCGTCTTCGATGGCCCGGAATTCATCGCCCGGCTTGCCGCGCTGGTGCCGCCACCGCGCGTCCATCAAGTCCGCTATCACGGCGTCTTTGCGCTGCGGGCGAAGGTCCAGCCCAAGCGCGTTCGAGCGGTCGTTGCCGACAGCCATGAAGCTCACGGGTGCACAGAGGCTCACGCGTCAGCCAAACGCGTCCACTTGCCGTGGGCCAAGCTGTTTGGCGTGCCCGTGCGAGCGCGTCACAGCAAATCGAGCTCAACTGGATGGAAGCGGCTTGGACCCTGACTCACCCAAGCCTCGCGAACGTCTGCCCCGCTGCGTCGAGTGTTGCCCGCGTGGAACAACCAGAAACCGGTAGAACACCTTTCACAGCACGACAGCGCCGCCGGACGTGCTCACCTGACTCCAGCCGACTATGCGTCTCTCGCGCACTACCCAACAACAGCGCGCTAGAATTTCCTAGCCTCAAGACGTATTCTTCCACCGCGTGTTATCTCGCGTCGTGCAGCCAGATGACGATCACGTTCGACCGCGATGGTCACTACGCGCTCAGCACCCTGAACACATACGTCAACACCATCGCGGACACGTTCGCCGCTTCGAGTGCTGGCAGCGAGGGTGGTGGCTGCTACGCGATCGCAGGTCAGCACATGGACGTCACGGATAGCGCAGGTGAAACGCGACGCATCTTCTTGTTTCGCGACGCTGAGGCCGGTAGCGATACCGTCCAGCTCGGGACACGTGGCTTGACGCAGACTGAGCGGCCCCTGACTTCGCCTCAACGGGTCGCCAGTGCCCAAGAGCGAGCGTAGCTGCCACGGTCAGCGACAGGCGGCGAGAGTCTTACGTGGCGCGAGGTGCGCGTGCGGCTCGAAAAGGATGAAACCCTGAGACTCGACGGTGTTGGGCCCCACGAAGTTTCATCTTCATGACGCCAGCCGCGACCGTCGCCGGGTCGGTGAGGGAGTCAGGGAGCTTCGTTCCGAATGATCGAGGCCACGGCCTACTCGCTGTCGCTTTGGAGGTCTCCGTCTCGTACGGCCTGGAGAGCGATCTAGCGGAGCGGCGGCGCCACTTTCACGCATCCAGGGTATTGCCGAACGGGTTACGGGCGCATCGCGCAAGACTACGGCGCGCCACGATGCGGCAGTGTGCCAGAGAGCTTCGCGATCGATGTCGGCGGCTGACATCGCGTCGGTCACGCTCGCCCGATGGGAAGGCGCGACCGGGCGACTGGACCTCTTCTTCTCGCGAGCTTCCGCCACCCGACTGCGTCAGCTATCGAAGACGTCATCCGTTATGCGGGTACGTCTGGGCAGCGAGGTCATCCGCACTCAGCCTCTGGATGAGTTGGGCGGCGCTCGGGTGTCGGTCGTCGGCAAGGACACGGCCGCGCAGTTCGCGCGGCTGTGCTCAACCCCCGAGAGGCGCACGCTTCCCCCAGACCTCGCGCTTCCGGTTAGATGAGCGTCAGCGCCAGGTGCATAGGAAGCACGGAGCCCCGTCGGGGATCAGGCGCGCCTATGCCGAAGCTCCGTCGTCTGCCATCGACCCTCGGGCACCCTCCTCCGGTTTCACCTCGGCCGAGGCTCCGCCAACGCGCCCCAAGCCGTCAGGTGTTGTCGGGACACTCGACCTTGTTCCAACGCGTTCCGTCGAACAGCGCGATGTCGTCGTTTCCGATCGACCAAAGCAATCCGCCTCGTTCGCGAAGGCGAGAGCCGGCAAACGTTCCGATGCCCGTTTCCACCGGGTACTACCTCGTGAGCACCGTCATCTCGCTGCAGCTCCAGCATCACGCCGGTTTTCTGCGTCGCTGAGAGGGTGAAAAACCCTTTCGCCTCAATGACTTACACCTGACTCGGTGTCAGGCACGAGTGTCCGAACGCGCCGGGCCTCGCTGCCGAGACTAAATCCCAGAACCGATACTGTTATCGGTCTATGTCGTGGTTGGAAGCTGGTGATGGTGAAGCTAATTCCACAAGATGCGGCGACTTTTATCCTGCGTTCTGCTGTAGTCCCGGCGACCGACGTTCGAGCGCGGCCGCGGGCGGGCGATGCGCTGCCTCAAGCCATCCGCGGCGAACCCGAATATCTGGCGGACCCTCGTGACTTCGTGCGCTTCGTCCAAAGGACGCTCGATGTCGACCCGGGTCGAACGCTTGCGAGTCTCGAACGCTACGCGAGCGACCTGGCGGCCGCCAACGACAAGCCCGCAGACAATCAGCGTGGTCTCGACACTCAGCTCCAATCACCACCGAGAGCCCGATCCGTGGGCGGCGAGCGGCTCGCGCCCGAGGTCGCGCGAGAGCGCCTCGCGGTCTTCAAGGCAGAAGTCACCACACTCGTGTTTCGCAGTGGCCTGCTCAGCTTCAACGTGCTGTCTCCGAGAGACGTCTCCAACATCTATGGGGCGGCGCGGGCCGCCAACATCCCGCTGGGCGCAATCGTTTGCCTCGAGGATGGCACGCTCGAGAAGCCAATGCGCTTGTTGACCGAGCTGGTTCCTCCGCAGCAAGTCGGCTTCACGGGCGGCAACGTCGGGGTGAGTGGGCTCGATCAGTTCAACTCCGCATCCACTGTCATCAACTACGTCAAAGGCACGACGCGGGCCGGTCAGTCGCTCGACCTCAAGATCTCGAGGCGCTTGCAAGAGTTCGTCCGGGACAAATTCATCGCGGCGAGCCTCCCCAACTTCGGCCGCGAGCAAGTCGAGAGCCTACTTCAAGCGTTTGCCAGCGGTGACCGCGGTAGCGCCGTCGCCGCATTTCGTCAACTCGCGCTCACCACGCCCGACATCGTGCCCCGCCTGCAGCGCGTGCTGCGCAACTACCAAGACAAGGAGATCGACTATCAGGCGGAAACGCCAACGCTCCAGAAAGCCACGCGCATCCTCTCGCTGCTCTTCGGCGCCGACATGGGCCTGCGTAAGGTCCAGCTCGCGGCGATGACGACGGACCTCGTCGGCAAGTCGGACCGTTTGCGCGCGTTGATGCTCGATCGCCCGACCGAAGCGGTCTGGGACCTCGGCGTCGTCGGTGTCGGCGCCCATGGCCGTGCCCTCATCGACCGCGTTGCACGAACCAACCCGGAGACGCGCGTCCTCGGGATGGATCGCGCGCCGGCATCGTACAACTTCGGTCGTAGCGGCGGCGCGTTCTTCATGAACAGCCGGCAAGGCGTCGACGACGGCAAACCCGGAGGCAACGGGCGCGGCAACATCAATCCGGTCGCTGGCGCATTTCTCGTGTCGGACGCGAGCGGCACCGCCTACCCGGTAGCGCGGGACGTCGATGATGTCGGCGTGATGGCGCTCCACGAGGCGGGCGAGCGCTCGGCGCTCGACGTGTCACTCGACGCCGATGTGATGAAGATCGAGCACCGCCGCACGACGCGCGACCCCAGCGCGGCGCGATGGCCTGCGGGTTTTCGCATCACTTACGCCGATGGCCGGGTCGCTTATTCGCACCGCTGCGCAGTCGCAAACGGCTTTGGCAATACCCCGAAGCCCTTCGGTAGCGGCGAATCCGACACGCGCTTTCAGCAGGCGATCGTCCGCGACCGCAACAACATTGCGAGCTGGCGCCGGAGCCTCGCCGAGGCGATCGTCGACGGTAACGCCAGAAGGCCGTCGTTCAACGCCTATGTGATGACGACCGCCGATGCGCTTGCGGTGTCGGACACGGACGGTGCGGACGTACTTTCGCCATTTCGCGCGAACGTCCCCGCGAAGCTCAACGAGAACCAAGACGTCGCGTCGTGCACGTTCATCGGGTTTGGCGATTCGACCCGCACGGCGCTCGAGCTCGCGCTGAGGCTCGCGCCCGATGACGTGTATCGCAACACGCCCGCTCAGCTCGGACAGCTCAACAACCTCGTGTGGGTCGTCGGCGATGGTCCAACGAACTGCTTCGAGTTCCTCGTCGGGCGCGACTACCTCAAGCGCATCCTCTCCGATGGCGGCTATCAGGCGCTCATGAATGTGCTCAAGGACAAGCCCATCGAGGAGCTCTTCGCGAACGACGGGCACATGAAGGAGATCCGCGAGAAGCTCGCCCCCGCCGATCAAGACGCGCTCGACGGCGCACGCACACGTTATCAACGCATCTCCGGCGCGATCTTGAAAGGGATTCTGCGCCTCGAGCCCTCCCTTGCAGCCAGCTTCGATAGCGCCGAGGGCGGACGCGTCGAAGTGACGCTGGAAAACGGCAGAAAGCTCGTGAGCGGGAAGCTCATCGATGGGCGCGGCTACCAAGCAGAGCTCGGCCCGATCGCCTGGCTCACCGACCCGGATGCGCCCGACCCAAAAAAGAAGCTCAGCGATGCTGGGAACCTGACCCTGATTCGCGCGCCCGTGCCCGAGGGCGTGATCGGACGCGATTCTTCCGGCAACGCCGTCGTCGCCAAGAGCGTCGCTGGTCTCGAAGACGTCTTTGCTTGGGTCGGTCCCGGCAACGGTGGCGATCTGGTCTCGAAGAAGCTCATCGAGTCGACCACCAAGGTCGGCGCCAACACGGTGTCGCTCTTCGTCAATCAACCGCTCACCTTGGCAGCGACCGACCGCCTCGCCGCAGGAGCAAGCATCGTTGGTCAGTCGATCACCGAGCTCTATCCCGAGGACGCGCCGGTGCTTGCTAAAGCGGACGCACCCACGCGCATCGCTCGGCGGATCGGCTACGAGACCTTCCAACCAGTCGAAGTGCGCGCGGATTCGCGCCTCGAGATGCACGCTCGTCTTGCCTCGTTGTTGCAAGGATTCGATGTCTCCGCGTTCGAGCCCGGCCAGGAGATTGGGTTTGCGATTCGACGCGCAGGCGGTAACTCCATCCGCGGGATGGCCTTGGAGATCTCGTCGGAGACCATCGGCAAAGAGTCACTCCAGTTCTTGGCGGACAAGATCATCCGCGACGGACGCTTCAGCGGACTCGTTCTGCAGACCTTGCAAGACACCGACGTGGCGCTCGCCATCAGTGGCAACATCCGCGAAACGCGCCGCGGCCGCGAGCTCGACGTGCCGAAGAGCGAGCTCGTCTACAAAGATGCGGAGGACCTCTCGGGCAATCCCGTCGCTCCGGACGACGTCTTGCCGCGCAATCGATTCCCGGATCGTCCGCGCCTAGTGCCCACGCCGGGCTTACAAGATCGCATCCGGAACCTGGAGAAGGCGCTGCAGGGGCGCGGACCGACGTTAGGCGGGGTCACCGCAGCTCTGTTTGGCGGGGCCACCGCAGCTCTGGGGGCGACGTACGTGCCTTTCACATCCATCGATGCTAGCGGCTCGATTGGCTCGCGTGCCTTCGACAAGGTATTCGTGGACGACCGACGTGAACTCACCGCTGAGGATTTTCTCGGCGGATCGCTCAACACCCCGTCGCCCGCGACCAATCCAGATGGCGTGAACGCGCCGTCGCCCGGTGCATCTGCGACCAAGGCGATAACCGACGACTTGCTGGCGGCCGCCATCCGCAACATCCGCTGACCCACAGCTTGCGACTCACGAGCCTGGTATAAGAGGAGACATGAGCATGGAGCGGTCGTTGCGATGCGTCCTGGGCTACGCCCTACGTCCCGGCGAAGATCTCAAGGTAGTAACGACGCGGGTCGGGGCCACGGGCGCGGGTCGGTCGCTCTCCGATGCGGTCATCGAGCTGCCGGTCCGCATCGACCTCACCCAGCAGGCATCCGCTAAGGCGTCCAGTTTCTCCGCGACTGAAATTGGCAAACAGTTCCCCAAAGCCCAGATCACCACGAGCAGCTCCGGTGGCATCTCCACGTGGCGAGTCGCAACCGATGAAGAGACGTTCGACATCACGGTGCGCGGCGACCGCATCTACTTGACCACGTTCGACGGCTACGGCGGCTTCGACGAGCTGCGTGAGCAAACGCTCGCCCAGTGTCTGAAGCGTGCGTACGAAGCCTATCGCGCGGTGCTCGCCGCCCGCGCGCTTTAGACCCAAAACCCTTCGCGCTCAGACTCGCGTGAGCACGTAATCGATGCGATCCGGCTTCTTGTCGCTATAGCCAACAGAGATGCGCGGCGTATCGTCGAGGAAAACGTTCCAAAGGCGCCTGTGATCCCCTTCGGACCCGGCGGCAGCCTGGTCGGCATAAAGCCCTGTCCAACCCGAGCGCCCTGGAGTTTACGGAACCGCGGTTATCAGGCAACGCCCCTCGGCACCCTCATCGTGTCCGGCATGCGGCTGCGACGCCGGCCGTAGCGGAGGCGCTACCTGGGCGATTCGTGGTGCTCTCCAGTGACATAGTAACCACCCCAGTCGTTGTTCAGATCTACTCGGCGGACATTTCCCAAGGCCGCGTCTAGGCTTGGCTGGCGCGGTAGCCGCTGAACAGCGGCCGGACGGTACCGTGCTTCGGGCTTTCGAAAAAGGTGAAGATCGCGGAGGCCATGGTCATGTTGTGGGCGGCTATCAGGTCACCGAATGACCCGTTAGCCGTCAGGATCGTGCTCGCCGCCATGTCCGCGTGAATCGACGCGCCGGCAAGGCGCAAGCGGTCGCTGAGGCGGTCGAAGAATGAGTCACTACCACGGGCGTCTTGGCGGGCCCTGATCTCCGAGCGCGCACCAACCATATGGATGTTGCGCACGAATTGCGCTGCCGCCGCCGGGGTCGCAGCGACTGCGAGTATCGACGGATATGGCTTCACGCTCTTGGCATTCACGGAATCGCCCCTCATTGTCGATGTCGAAGTAGTTATCGGTGGCGTGCCAAAGCTGATGCGCGTTTGTGCCCACGCCAGAGTGGCAGGGCGAACGCCGCAGCCATCAGTGTGTTCACGGCCACCACTAGGTGCGCGGCCAGTCCGGAGCTGGTCGCCGCGACTGCGGGAACTCCCATGGCCACGAAGCCTGCGGCCCAGCCCGCCTCGAGTGCCCCGAAAGCGCCGAGAGCGGGAGCACCGCAGCCACGTTCGCGATACTCGTCGCGACGATCATAGGCCCGATGCCGACATCGATGCCGAAGGCGCGCAGCAGCAGGATGGCAAACGCCACGGCTTGAACGCCCCAGACGAGGAGCGAGTAGATGAGGCTCGAGGCGAAGAACCGTGGCTGCGGCTTCCGTGCAGGGGGTGCTGGTCTTTGCCCAAGGCAGGCGGCCGATACACGCTTGCTGGGCGCTGCGGCAGGGACCGCCACGCCTGGGCTCAAAGGCTATGCGTTCGATGTCGATGCCGCGGTCCGTGTGCATGGCGCGGACCGCGCGCGCCTCGAGCGGCTTTGTCGGTACATCTTGCGGCCGCCGATTGCCAACGA
>JALHOP010000005.1:213306-438909 GCA_022842935.1 Myxococcota bacterium | reverse complement strand
CGTCGATGTCCACGTCCTCCATGGCCTTCAAGTACTCGAGATACCGCTCGCAGATGAAGGCGATGGGGATATCGAAAACATCGAGGTGGTGGCGCTTGATGAGGTGCAGCAGCAAGTCGAGCGGGCCTTCAAAGCCATCGAGCTGGAGCTGGTAGAGCGCGTGCATGCTCTCGGGAGTCGCAATGTAGTCGTTCGGCGTCTCGACCTTCGGGATCGGGTTGCGGAACGCCACGGGCGCGGCGGGCGGGTCCTCGTCTGCAGCGCTCGATACTTCCGTCGCGTCGCTAAGGCCGGCGGTATTCGCATCGGCGCTCAGCGGGTTCCGGACCTCGGTCGCGGCCTCACGCGGCTCCCCGGCGGCAAGTGTTTCTTCAACCGCGGCGGCAACAGCCTCGAGGGTGGCTTCGCTCAGGTCCTGGTCGGAGGGTGACTCGTCGCCGAACTGGGCGGTCTCGAGAGGGAGAGTCTCCTCGTGGGTCGAGTCGGTCACCTCGCGTGGTGCAACCCCATCGCCGTGCTCGAGCATCGCCCCCTCCGGTAGCGGTTCCGGAGCGCCGCCAGCGTCGGCGAGAGGAGTGGCGTCGATTCCCCCACCCGCGGCCGGCTCTTCGGCCTCGGGTGCTGGCGGCATGTCGTACTCGTAGTAAGCCTCCGCCATCACGGGCGGCGGCGACCAGGCCTCGTCTTCGATGCGCTCCTCGTCGTCGACGGCGGGCTGGGTCGTGGCGACCTCGTCCGCCGCCTCCGGGTGGGTGGTCGCAAACGCCGTATTCGCGTCATCGGCCTGGGCCATGGCGGCGGCGAGCTCGGCGTCGATCGCTGCGTCACCGTCCACACTCACGTCGGACGGCACGTCAGCTCCCGCGGCAGGCTCTTCGCCCATCGGCTCGCTTTCGAGCGACGCCGTCGCGTGGCGAGATTCTTCGGGGGGCGCATCGAAGCCCGGCTCCTCGGCGGCCGCTACGACTTCGACGGACGGCTCTTCGGCAGCAGCCTCCAACACCGCCGCCGCGACGCGCGGCTCTTCGACAGCAGGTTCCGACGCCACGGCCGCCGCGACGCCTGGCACCTCGACGGCAGGATCCAACACCGCCTCTGCGACCACTGGCCCTTCGACAGCAGGCTCCGGCGCCACAGCCGCCTCGACGACCGGCGCCTCGACAGCAGCCTCCGACGCCGCAGCCACGTCAACGACCGACTCTTCAAGAGCAGGATCCGGGGCCGAAGCCGTTTCGACGAGAGGCTCTTCGACAGTAGGATCCGACACCGCCGCCACTTCGACGCCCGGCGCTTCGAGAGCAGGATCCGAGGCCGCAGCCACTTCGACAACCCGCTCTTCGACAACGTCCGGTGCGGCGGCGGTCTCGAGCGCGGGCGCCTCGACTGGAGGCTCATGGCTCATCGCGCCCTCGAGGACCGATGAGAGTGCCACTGGGCCGACCACGATGTCCCGAGCGGCAGTCACAGGGCCGCCTGCCACTGCTTCGACATCGCCCACGTGCGTTTGCGCATCCCCTGCAACGGCCTCGGCCGCTTCCGCGACGATTTTTGCGTCCAAGCCGTCGGCCGCCGAAGCTTCTTCCGTCACGAACGGTCTGTCGTCGTCAGCGGCAAGCGCCTCTTCGGCGGCCATGACGATTTCGACGCTCGGCTCGACCGGCGCGACTTCGAGCGGGGCGCTCGGCGCGGGCTCGTATTCCGCGACAGCGGACACGAGGTCCCCAAGCACCTCGACGTTCATGGCGGGCGTTGGTTCCGGTGACGCCATGCGCTCGGCCAGTAGTTGCTCGACGATCTGTTGTCGTAGCGTCGGTTCCTCGACCAGGAGCTGTGGTTCGATCGCGACGACCGACTCGGGTGGTGCGGTGGGAATGTCGCCCATGTTCATGAACATGTCGACGCGGGCAATAAGGTCGGCGACGGCGGAATCTTCGAGCGGGGTCGCGGCCTCGTGGGGCTGTCGCGTCGGGTTGGCGACGGTGTTGCCAGGCGGCGCGGGCGCAGCTGGCCGCGGCGCTGCGATCTTCACTTTGGTCTTGGGCTCGCGGCCATACTTTGGAGCCTTGTACGCTGGCGCCGACTCGACTTGCGGGACCTCTGGAGCATCGCTACGCGGCGCGACGACGGTCACCGCTGGCTGCGTGGTCTCGGCGACCGGCGGGGGCTCGCCCAACCGCACACGGTCGATTGGCCGAAGCTCGGACCGGCGCGGCGCCTCGGGGGCGGCCGCGTTGACGCTCGGCTCAGCGGCGAGCGCAGCGCGGATCTCTTCGAACTCGAGATCGATGACCTCACGGGTGACCGTAGGTTGCGGCTCTTCCGGTCGGGGAGGCGCGAGCTGCACCTCGGTCCGTGCGGGGGTTGGTAAGAACCACCGCCAAACGCGTCGCAGGACGCCCGAGACACGGGCGAAAAATCGGCCAAGCTTGCGCTTCACGGAACCTCTGGCTCGCGGAACATCGCGAGACCCTGCTCCTTACCGCGAGGGTCCGACAACCCGGCCGAGCGCGACCTATGCAAGGCCGGTCAACGTTGCGACGCCCTGGATGAGCGCCTCGATGGGCCCGCGCAAGAAGCGACCTGCAACGAAGAAGAGCGGCAACAACAGGAAGCTGCCGAACTGATACATCATCGCGTCGTAGCGCTCGGCCAGCGCCCGCGGCAGTAGCCCCGACAATACCTTCTGGCCGTCGAGCGGGTGCACCGGGATCATGTTGAACATGAAGAGCCCAGCGTTCATCGTCATCATCGCGATGAGCAGCTGGTCGAACGCCTCGGGCAGCGGATAAACGCGACGCGAGCCGGCCAGCAGCAGCGCCGAGCCCACGAGCAAGATGAAATTCGATAGCGGCCCCGCGAAGGCGACCAGCATGGCGCCGTTACGCATCGTAATGTCGCGGCGAAATCGCGATGGCTCGAACGGGACCGGCTTCGCCCACGCGAAATAGGGGCGCCCAGTCGTGTAGATCAGCATGATGGGCAAGAGCAGCGAGCCAACCGGGTCGATATGCGACAGCGGGTTGAGATTGAGGCGCCCCAACTTCTCGGCCGTGTCATCGCCCAGCTTCTTTGCCGCCCAGGCGTGCGCATACTCGTGCACGGTAAGCGACAAGATGAGCGGGACCAGATAAAAGACTGCCTTCGTCAACACATCCATGGGGGTCACTCGCCTACTCTCCGGGCCCCAATAAAGCAACGGCACAGCCGGGCCCTCTCCCCCAGCGCAAACCACGGAACCCGGCGACATCGTGAGGGCGCAGCACGCTGACCCGTGTCAGCGCCGACCGAGGGGATGGTGCTTGTCGACCGCGGTTCGCAACGCGTCGCTATCGACGTGTGTGTAGATCTCCGTCGTCGAGATATCGGCATGACCGAGCATCTCTTGGACAGAGCGCAAGTCGGCCCCACCTTGAAGCAAATGGGTGGCGAACGCGTGCCTCAGCTTGTGCGGAGAAATTTTCCGAGCAATCCCGGCGACCTTTCCGTAACGACGAACGATTTTGAAGAGGGCCATGCGCGAGAGTGGCTTGCCCGCGTTGCCAATGAACACGTAGTCGGATGGGCGCCCCTTGAGAAGTCGTGGCCTTCCGCTTGCAAGATAGTCCGTCACCGCCGCGATCGCTGGCTTGCCGACCGGTACCACCCGTTCCTTCGAGCCTTTGCCCGTTGGTCGCACGACCCCGAGCTGGAGATGGAGCTCGTCGAGTCGCAGGCGGCATAGCTCCGTCGCGCGCAATCCAGCGGCATAGAGCAGCTCGAGCGCCGCACGGTCACGGAGAAAACGGGCCGTCACGGTCGTTCTCCCGCTCGACGCTGGCCGCGCCCCGGGTGCTTCCACGAGCCGCGCCATCTCCTGGCGACTCGGTACGACCGGCAGCGGCCGTCGACGCTTGGGCCCCGTGATCTCGGCGACCGGGCTCGTCGGGATCGCGCCCTCGCGCACGAGGAACGCGAAAAGTTGTCGCGCAGCCGAGAGCGCGCGTCCCTGGGACGCTGGGCTCTTTCCGGCGGCAGCAAGACTCCTCAACCAGCGCGTCAGGTGGACCGCGCGCGTTTCGGCGGCGGCGTGAATACCGCTGGCCGCCAGGCTTTCGAGCAGGCTGCGGAGGTCACGCTGGTAGGCCTCGACGGTGTGGGGCGACAGGTTCCGCTCCACCCGCAGCACTTCGAGATAGCGCTCGACGCAAGCTTCCACACGCATGATCTTACCGCCGACACCCGCCTGGCGGTAAATACTCGGTCATGGCGTTGCGCGATCAAGCCGAGCTCCTTCGTCACGACGACGCGCCGACGACGTTCCTCGACGCGCTCCGGTTGGTCCGAAGCGCCAAGGTCGTGGACGCCGAGGACCTCGAGGCACTCGTGCTCCTCCACGACGCTCCGGCGACCACCGAAGGCGCACGCGAGGTGCTCGCCGATTTCCTGCGAGGGCGCGCCCAGAGCATGGCCCACGAACGCAGTCAGGCCGGACGTACCTTGACCATCCTCGACAGCGGCAAGACGGTCCGCGGCCGCAAGGGTGGATCGATCAAGGTGCAACTCGATACGCGCTCACACCGCGGCGGCAGCTGGGAGGTCAAAAGCAAGACGGACAACATCACCTGGCAAGTGCTCGGCCTCGATAGCGACCGTCGCTATACCCACGGGGAGATCAAACTCGACCGGCGCGGCGCCGCCAAACTGGAGCTCGTCGAGATGCTCGCGCCCCCGAAAAAGAGCCACGCGCGTTCGCAGCAGCCCACCGACGAGGTTCGGGCTTTCACTCTCGAGATCGCCATTGAGGGCGACCCGTCGAAGGCCTAGCGGCGCCGCCGTGCCTTACGCGGGCGAGGCTCACCCTCGTCCTCTTCGTCGTCTTCGATCGACGGGACGCTGCCGGTCATGGTCGTTGTCTTGATGGAGACACCACTGTCCTCGTCGACGAAGCGCAGCTCGGCCTTGACCTCGACACGCATGCCCGAGAGCGCCTTGCGCATGGCACCACCGATATCGAGATTGCCGAGGAAGCCCTTCACCTCGTCCGAGACCATTCGATAGAGCTCGCGGCGAGTGCGTTCCGTTTGCTGCGCGAGAAACGCAATAGCGTCTTTGGGTAGCCGCATGTCCGAGACGGCATTGCGTATTCCTTCTTCCGTCATGAGCACGGCCGAAAGTCCGCCAACCACGGCTTTGCGGATTGAATCGGGCAAGCGACTTCGCGACTCACCGCCGCCTTTCGGGTTCTCGTCGTCGTAGATCATAGGCGGCTCACCTCGAATGCGAGTGACAGGCCATAACAGTTGCTACGTAGCGACGCTCCATCAACCAGCTGCAGGCCCAAATCGACCTCGGTGCCGTCTTCGACATCGTCGTCGAAGCGCAGCGGTAGAACCAACGTTCCCTCCACAGCACCCGCATCGAGCGCGCTTTGCTTGAACGCCGGCACGAGCGATTGCGTCGCAGCGCTCTCGCTCTGTCTTGCAAGGTAGAATACCACCGAACCGTCCGCGAGATCGCCATTGGCGTCGTTGAACGTGACGGCAAGGACCAAGGTCCAGGGATCTTGCGCGAGCTGGGAGGTCACCGACGCGTCGAGGATGCGCGGCGCGGTCGCCTGCCCCGAAACGGCCACGTCATCGCCACAGGCGAGCGATTTGTCGCAGGCACCCACGGCAAAAAGCGCCGCGAGCGCGAGAGCAGGTGCGATGAATCTACCGACGGGCATCGGCGCGGCGGTCGGCCGGCGTGAAGTTCAACTGCACGAGCCGGCCCTGCGCGACGTCTTTGTCCTTGTCGAGCAGCTCCTGGCGGGGGTTGACCATGAAGCCGGTCCCGACGGCCTCGAGCATCATGGGAAGGTCGCTCACGGGGCTATCGCCGAACACCATGAGCGGCGGGACACCTACCCACTGGCGCAACACGGGCCCCTTGATCTCGTAGAGACTCGCGACCACCTGACCCGTGTAGCGGCCGTCGACGACCTCGAGAGCGCTGCCAATTGCGCGCTCTTCCGGGATACCAACGGCGCGCGCGGCAGCCTTCGCCAAGACATCGAGAGTCGCCGAGAGAAAATAAACGCCGATGCCGCGAGCCTTGAGCTTGCCCAGCATCGCCAGAGTGCCGCAACCCGACGTGTCGGCGTGAAAGCGGCTCATGATGGATGGGGCACCGGCAGCCCCCTTGGTGACTACTGCTTCTGCTGCGTCTTCGACGGCTGCCACTTCGAGACCAGCAATGACCTTCGAGGTGAGAAAGAAAGCGTCTTTGATACTCACGCGCTGTTCCTTGGGCAGCGAGGTGTCGGTCGCGCGTTCGTGCACCGTGCGCAGATTGTCGTGCACCGTCGCCTCACGAACCTTCTTCGCGTCGACGCCCGGAAGGCTGACCAGGAGATCGATGACTGCGGCGTTGACCTCGGGCTTGGCGAGCTTCTTCTCGGCGAGCACGGCAAGGAAGACGTTGCTGATGTCGCCCTGCCAAAGCGTGAAGTCGAGGTCGCTGACAACGACCGCAGGTAAGCCCGCGCGCTTGAAGGAAGCGAGGTCGAGTGTATCGATCGCCATGCAGAGCGTCGGCGGCGTCATGCTCTCGCCGTTGTAGCCGGGGATATGGCGCGCGAGGCTGCCAACGACGAGCGACGACGGCTCCCAATCGACGACTGCCGCGAAGCGCGCTTGATCGGCCAGCCACTGCGCCTCGATGAGAAAGGCTCGCGCAGCCGCGGCGCCGGCGCCCTTCGGCAACGCTGCGTCGCTGTCGAGGACGAACGTACCACCCTCGTAGATGCCCGACTTGGTGGACGGGTCGACACCAAGGCCTTCGGCCGTGATCTTCGCGCGGCCAAGCAAACCGTCGACCGCAGAGAGGTCGTTGGCGTCCACGCGTTGGTCGCGGGTGACGTCGAAGTCTGCGATGGTCCGTTGCGCGCTCGGCTTCTCGATGAGCGCCTTGAGGGCCTCGTCGAACGCGGCCGTGTCGAGCGTCGGCTTGTGCGGATCGGGGGTTCCACCGCACGCCGCGAACACCAGTATCCACGTGGTGACGACGGAGAAACGCATCGCGCTACTGAACGATGGGAAGGATGCGGCGTTTCTGCTCACGCTCGGCGCGTTCGACATTGACGACCTCGACGAGCTTGCCCAGCTCGGCAGCGATGGCTGTGAAAGATTTGGCACTTTCGCTCTCCGGGAACGCCGAGACGACCGGCTCGCCGGCGTCACCGCACTCGCGCACTGCGGGTTCGATCGGCACCCGCCCCAAGAACTCGACTCCAAGCTCGCGCGCGGCAGCCTCGCCGCCACCCGTGCCGAAGATGTCGTAACGCTTACCGTTATCGGGGCACATGAAATAGCTCATGTTCTCGACGAGGCCGAGCGTTCGGATGCGCACCTTGTCGAACATGGTCTTGGCCCGAATGACGTCGACGAGCGCGACCTTCTGCGGCGTCGTCACCAGGACCGCGCCGGTCACCTTGAACTTCTGCGCGAGGGTGAGCTGGACGTCGCCAGTGCCTGGCGGCAGATCGACCACGAGATAGTCGAGCTCACCCCAAGCCACGTCTTGGACGAGCTGCGTCGCGGCGCCCGCGAGCATCGGACCGCGCCACACCATGGCCTGGCTCGCGTCGACGAGGTAACCAATCGACATGAGCTTCAAGCCGAACTTCATGGGCGGGATGATCTGTTTGTCCTCGCCAGCGCGCGGTGACTCTGTGCGGCCCATCATGGTCGGAATGGACGGGCCATAAATGTCGGCATCGAGCAGGCCCGTCGAGTGTCCCGCGCGTGCCAGCGCCATCGCCAAGTTGGTGGCAACGGTCGACTTGCCAACGCCGCCCTTCCCGCTCGCGACGAGGATAAAATTCTTGATGCTCGAAGCCATGTCGTGCGGCTACTTAGAGGACCAGCACGGCATGGTCAATCGATGAACGAGGACTTCTCGCACGAGCTCGAGGTTGCCAAGCGTCTGGCGCGTGAGGCCGGGGCGCGCATTCTCACGCACTACAGCGCGGGGTTTGCGGTCGAGTACAAGGGTCGCCATGATCCGGTGACGCAAGCCGATCGCGATGCCAACGCGATCATCGTCGCGGGGCTCGCCCACGCGTTTCCCGACGACGCGATCCTCGCCGAAGAATCGAAGAACACCGACAGCCGCCATGGCCACACGCGGCTTTGGTGTGTCGACCCGCTCGACGGAACCCAGGAGCTGGTCAACCGCAACGGGGAGTTCTGCGTGATGATCGGACTCGCGGTGCAGGGCGAAGCACGCGTGGGTGTCGTCTATCAGCCAACCGAAGACACGTTGTGGGCCGGCTGCGGGACCCTAGCGACTGTCGAACGGCGCGGCGGTCACCCTGCGCGGCTTACGCCGTCACGCTGCATCGAGCCCGCTAAGGCTATTCTCGTGGGCTCCCGTTCGCACACCTCGGCTGCTCTGCTCGAGGTCGCGACAAGGCTTGGTGTCGCCCGCCAGGACCGCCTAGGTAGCGTCGGCCTCAAGATGGCCCGCATCGCCTGTGGGGGCGCGGATCTCTATGTGTCGATGTCGTCGAAGACCCACGAATGGGACGCTTGCGCCCCCGAGGCGATCTTACGCGCTGCGGGAGGCTTCGTGACCGACTGCTTTGGCGATCCGCTCCGCTACAACAAGCCGCTGACCAATACACCTCGCGGCATGCTGGCGACGAATGGGCTGATGCACGCAGCCGCCCTTGCGGCTGCGCGGTCAGCTGCTGAACAACGATTCCAAGGAGGTACTGCCGAGTGATGGCGGCCAATGCCGCCGCTTCTGCCGCACGCTTGAGAAGTGGTTCGTATTACGCGCGCTTTTTGGGGCTGACCAACATCATCGCCTGGGCGACGTTGCGCTGTGCGCCACGCTGAAGAAGCGCACGCCCTTGCATGAGCTTCTTCTCGTCCTTGGCAGCCTTGTTGAGCGCTTCAGTCGTCCCACCGCTTTGCAGCGCGGCTGCGCGTTGTTCGGCATGGGCGCCCGTAAGGGGCGTGCCGACAGGGCGCATGGGTGATGGAAGCGATCCCGAAATCATAACTCTAACTCCCGACAGGCTCGTCTCGCGTTATGTATCGTCCGCGAGGGGGCAAAGTTGCTCCCGAGTTGGATTATCGCGGCCATTTCGGATTGTTGCGAAAAAAACCGAGTCGGGACGGGTGTCTAGACGGGTTCCCCGAGGTGGGAAGATCACTCTATCGGGCGTGATCTGCGCGCAGCAGGGCCACGCGGACGCGCCGCTTGGGGCGGCCGGAGGTCAGGTACGTGCCTGCGCCGAGCCGTCACACCGAAGCGCGCGCCCTTTGCTGCGTGGGGTCCCGATACTCTCCGCGCAGCGCCATCCCAATGAGGTCCATCATGCGTATCGGTTCCATCATCGACAAAGCTCTTCGCGCCACCGAGTTCGACACCATTCGGCCGAGCGCCCTCATCGAAGTCGGCGCAGCGCGTCAGCGTACGCTGCAGAACAACGTCGTCAACGGTCTCATGTACGGCATGAACGCGCTCGTGCCGTTCTCGGGCATTGTCGTCAATCCGCTCGTCGCCGTCAGCAAGTCGTTCGCCGCCGTCTGGCAGACGATGCTAGCCATGACCTTTCCCAACCAGAGTGACGCGCGCATGACGCTCGCAGGCGACTTGTTCAAGTCCGCCGGCGAAAACATGATCATCGGTATCGCTTCGAGCATCCCAGGCGCCGGTACCTGGATCGCGGGGCTTTGGTCGGCCCGCAGCTTCGTCGACGCCAACCGCGCGTAGCTGGCCGGCACGGGCCGCCGGCCCACAACGACCGTTCCGCAGTGACGCTAGCCGCCCTGTGCCTGAGCCGGGGCGCCAGCGTTTTGCTTGTTCTTCTCGGCGAGCTCCATGGCTTGGAGATAAGTCTTCGCTTGGCTTGCATATTTGCCGCGCGCCGCGATGATCTCACCCAGAACTCGGCGGGCCTCGTCGACCTTCTGGGTCTGGGCGAGTGACGCACCGAGCAGGAAGCGGATCTCCTCACGCAATGAAGGGTCGCGGATGTTCGAGAGCTCCCGCAGCACGGGCTCGGCCTCGTCGTAGCGCTTCAGACTGAAGAGCTCTGTCGCCAGCAGGTAGCGAACATTGACCACGTAGCGAAAGTTCGGGTCGAGGGCCAACGACTTCTTGAGCATGTCGACCGCTTCAGCGGACCGACCGCTGGTCTCAGCGAGCTTGCGGCCTTGTTCATAGGCGTCTTCGGCTGCCTTCTTGCGCAGATCACCAACGCGCTTTTCCATCAAACGGGCTTCGAGCTCGGTGAGCGTCGTGAGGTTCACCTGGTCGAGCATGTCGACTGCCGCCTTCTCATTGCCCTGATCGAGAAGGTCGAGGACCTTCTTGCTCACCGAGGCCGAGTCGACAGCCTTCTTTTTCTGAGCGTCGAGCTCAGCCAAGCGGCGGTTGAGATCTTCGCTTTGTTTCTGCGCGGAGTCGCGGGCTTGTTGAGCGTCGGCTTGCGCGCGCTCGGCATCGGCGATGTAGCTTCGCGAGCGCGCCGAGAACACGAGGTATGCGGCGATGGTAATGACGAGGCCAATGAAGACGTTGACCGCGAGGCTCGTGAATTTCCCGCGCTTCTCGATGAGCTCGAAGCGACGCTCGAAGTTCTTGACGTCGAGCGAGAGGTTCTTGACCTGGTTGTCTGCCTTGATGACGGTGTTGCGCGTCTCGAGAACTTCGCGCTTCAGATCGACCAGCTCACGCCCCGTCGTCTCATCCATGACTCGCGTCCCCCTACCGCGTCGAGGCGCGGCCAACCAATACGTCGTGGTGATCAGATGATGGGTGGTGAGAGATTCGAACTCTCGACCAACGGATTAAAAGTCCGCTGCTCTACCGACTGAGCTAACCACCCTCGAAGGCGGCGCAACCTACTCGGCGCCACGCACCGGGTCAATGCACGCCAAGCGATCGTCGCGCCCTATTTTGTCGTACCGGCGCGCTTCTTCTCGAGCAGGCGCTCGAGCTTGCGGAACAACATGGCGAACTGCAGGGGCTTGGTCTCGTAGTCGTCCGCGCCCAGCTCGAGACCGACGAGGCGATCGCTCTGGCTGTCGCGCGCCGAGAGGAACACGACGACCGTCTTTTCGAGCACACCGGCAGCATTCCAGCGCTTGAGCAGGTCACGTCCATCGATCTCGGGCAGCTGCACATCGAGAAGGAGGACGTCGGGCACCTGCCGTGCGACCTCTTCGAGCGCGCGAGGCCCGGTGTCGGCGACGCGTATGCTGTAGCCGCGCGACCGCCCGAAGGTCGAGAGCACTGCCGCGATCTCCGGGTCGTCTTCGACGATGAGCAGCGAGGCGTCGGGCACGCTCCGACTATTGCGTAAGTGACCGGGCTTCTCAACATCGAGCGCGCGGTCGACGGCGTTGGCAAAGCCATCGAGGAGCGCCACGAGGCCTAGCGCAGAGAGGTCCGGATCCGGTAGGACCTGCGCCCATGAAAGACGTCGTCATTCTATCGGCTGTCCGCACCCCAATCGGCTCGCTCCTCGGCACTCTGTCGACGCTTCCAGCGCCGCGCCTCGGCGCGGTTGCCATCAAGGCCGCGCTCGAGCGCGCTGGCGTCGATCCGGCAGCCTTGGACCAGGTGCTCATGGGCAACGTGCTGCAGGCCGGTGTCGGCCAGGCCCCCGCGCGTCAGGCGATGCGCTACGCCGGCGTCCCCGACAAGGTTGGCGCCATCACCGTCAACAAGGTCTGCGGCTCAGGCATGCGCGCAATCATGGACGGCGCCAATAGCCTTCGTCTTGGCGAATACGAGATGGTCGTCGCTGGTGGGATGGAGTCGATGTCGAACGCGCCGCATATGCTGCCGGGTTCACGACGCGGCTCCAAGATGGGCGATTGGAAGATGGTCGACGCAATGATCGTCGATGGGCTCTGGGACCCTTACGGCAACAAACACATGGGCAACTGCGGCGAGCTGTGTGCGAGCAAATACAAGCTCACCCGCGAGATGCAGGACGCCTTCGCGCTCGAGTCGTTCAACCGCGCCAAGGCCGCGATCACCAGCGGCCACTTCAAGAACGAAATCGCCGCTGTCGAGATCGCCGACAAAAAGGGCTCGAAGACGGTCGACCAAGACGAGAACCCCATGTCGGCGCCGCTCGAGAAAATGACGTCCCTTAAGCCGGCGTTCGACCCGAACGGGACGATCACTGCCGCCAACGCCCCGCCAGTCAACGACGGAGCCGCCGCGCTCGTGCTCGCTTCGGCGGACACTGCAAAGGCCAAAGGCCTGAAGCCCTTGGCCCGTATCGTCGCGCAGGGCTCGTTCGCTCAGGAACCCGACTGGTTCACCACAGCGCCGTCGCACGCCGCCAAACAAGCGCTAGGCCGCGCCGGCCTGACCACCAAAGACATCGGTCGATGGGAAGTCAACGAGGCCTTCTCGGTGGTCGCCATGGCCTTCATGCGCGACATGGAGATTGACCACGCGAAGGTGAATGTCCGCGGGGGCGCCGTGGCCTTGGGTCACCCCATCGGCGCATCAGGCGCGCGGATCGTGACCACGCTCGTGCATGAGCTTATGGCCAGCAAACAGCGTTACGGCGTCGCGGCCATCTGCTTGGGTGGCGGCGAAGGCACGGCGCTGGTTGTCGAGAACTTGGCCTAGCCGCAGCACCCATCAGGGCGCGCCCTGGGGCATGAACGGCCCGCTGGTTTCCGGTTCTCAGTTGCGGGAATCGTCGGCGATCCCGAACGAGTTTGCTTGGAAGCCCGCCCACTGTGCGCATGTCGTTGATTTCTCGAAGCTTCTGACTCGGGGCATCACCCCCAGCGACGTGCCGAGCCGGCTCACCCTTCGGGGCAACTCGGCCCTCGCGCCGCCGATACCAAGAATGCCCCGTACAATGCGGACCTTACCCAACAAGAGCGCGGATCCCACCGTCGTTCGACGGACCCGTGTGCTTCGCTTCGGCCTCGATGGTTCTCGAGCCGCGAGCCTCGCGCCCGAGCCCCGTCGCGCGCTCGCTCTGCTGCGGGCTTTGGAGTTGGCTGGCAACGGCCCGGGTGCCAAGACCCTCCTCGGCTTCGGCGGCGCCAAGCTGGAGCTTGAAGCAACGACCCCCACCGTCAAGGCGTCGACGTGCGAGGGCATCGCCCGCGCGATGCGTGACAAGGGCTATCCGCTCACCGATCGTGGCGTGAAGCTCTTCAAGATGGAGCATGGATTCTCGGGCTTGGTCCGTATCGGTCCAGACGTCGCGCAGGCCTACGTTCGCTGGGCCGGCGGCAAGAGCACCCGCGTCGAGGCCTCTGAGGTCGACGAGACGACCCGCGAGGAACGTCGCGCTATCGAGATTCTCCGCATCATCGGACGCGAGCCTGACGAGCTCAAAGCCGTGTTCAAGGTCCTCGAGCTGCCCCGTTTCCGCCGCGGCGAGACCGTCGACCTCGGCAAAACGCACGGTCAAGCCCTGCTCTCCTGGGCGGCTGGCATGTCCTGGTCGCTCGATGATTCGGGGTTTCAACGCATCGCCAAGGCCGCCGGCGAGCGCGATAGCGGAGGCCGAGTGACCGCGACGGTCGCCTACTTCGTCCGAGACACGCTACTCGGCGCCGGTGAACCCGAGCACGACTACAGTAAGCAGACTTTCGGCGAGCACACGGTCAACACCCGCACTCTCAAGATGCTGCAACAGGTCCAGCGCACCCTTCACGGGCGTCTCAAGGTGCGCCTCATCCGCGGTTCGTACACCGGTGGCGACGACGACCGTGGTGCCCACCCACACCAGGGTGGCGGCGCTGTCGACCTCTCGGTCCGCGGCATGGGCGCGGCGGACATCGACCAGCTCGTCCTCGCCCTGCGAGAGGCCGGTTTCGCCGCCTGGTACCGTGCACGCGAGGACCGGCCACATGTTCACGCGATCGCCGTCGGTGACCGGGAGATGTCCGCTTCCGCGGCGTGGCAGGTGCGAGCCTACTTCCGTGGCCGCGACGGACGCAGCCACGCCGGACCCGATGCCCACAAACACCTCTCGATTCGTCTGCCAAAATGGCTGGCGCGCTACCGCTTGGGCGCCTGATCGCTTATTGTTTGGTCACCGATGTACGCGACCGCTCTCGAGCCCTCCTTTCGCGTTGCCTCCCCGGCCGACCACCACCTGGTCGTACGCCTGCTCGAAGAGCTGGTCGATGAGCTCGGGCCACCCGAGATAGCGGCGAAGGTCAAAAGCCGCCTCGATGAAGACATTGACGCCGCCTTCGCCACCAGCCGCGTCCGCATTTTTTTGGCCGAGATAAATGGTCAAGTGGTCGGACTCGGTCGCGCCGACGTGCTCACCACCGACCCCATCTTCCGTCTCCGGGACGACCAGCGTTGCGGTTACGTCGATCAAATGTTCGTGCGGCCAGGCTATCGGGACCGCGGCATCGGCTCTCAGTTGCTCAAACTCTGCGAGGACTGGTTCCGCGAGCAGGGCATCGGCCACACGCTTCTACACGCGGCCCCCAAAGCTGTCCGCTTTTACGGACGCGAGGGCTATCAGGCCAATCGCGAAATGTTCAAGCGGCTCTAGCTCACAGACCAGTGGCGCATGAGCTTCTGCGCTCCAGTCACTTACGGCAACGAGGTGCTCAGGCGCTCAGAAGAGTGCTCGGACCTCTGCCTCGGTAAGCCTGCGATGAACCGGAGGACAGTGCTCCGTCGCGCTCGCCGCGTCGCTTTCGTCTAGGGCTGCGAGCAGCGCATCCACCGTCGCGGTAGAGACGGGCGCGTACCGGGCGCAGCGGGCCAGGACTTCGTCCTGGGATCGTCCCAGGCTCGCGATCAGCTCACCCACAAGCGCTGGCACATCGGCGCCGACAAGTGGCGCGGGCAGACCGCGCACCGCAAAGCGCTCGGGGCCCACGGGCTCGATCTCGAAGCCATGGGCGGCCAGGCTCTCCCAGTGTTTCTCGAGAGCGCCGGAGGCGGCAATCGTCTCGGGGAAAAGCAGCGGCTGCGAGGCGATTGTCCCGTTCGCCGTCTCGCGCCGCAGTCGCTCGTAGGCGATGCGCTGATGGGCCGCCTGTTCATCGATGAGCACGAGGTCTCCCTCGCCTTCGCAGACGATGTAGCGTCCGAGAGCTTCACCGATCGGCGTCAGGCCCACGAAGTACCCCTGCCGTTCGAGCGGCAGCTCGAGAGGCACGTAGCGCGATGGCTCCCGGGGCCCATCCGCCATGGCAGACAAGGGCCGTTCCACCACCGTCGGGTAACGCCATCGCTCCGGCTCCTTCTCGAAGTAGGCTTCGGTCGCCCGGCGAACTCCCGCAAGCTGCCCTTGCATCCAAGGCGTCCCGGCAAGAACCTCGGTCAGGGCAGCACCGATGACGCGGAACACGACTTGCCCATCGCGAAAGCGAACTTCGAGCTTCTGTGGATGAACGTTCACGTCGACGGCGTCCGCAGCGACTTCGATATGGACGACGCACACGGGGTAACGCCCGCGTTCGACGAGGGACCGATAGCCATCGAGCACCGCCCGCTGCAACATTCGGTCACGCACGAAGCGCCCGTTCACGAAGAACCACATACCTTTGGTGTCTGCGCGCGCGACGCCGGGGTCGGTCACATATCCGCTAACACGCACATCATCACGCACGAGCGAAAACGGATAAACCTTGTCGACCCTGGCGCCCAGGGCGGCGACCAACCGGGCTTCGTCGTCAGCATGTTCGGGCACATCGAGCAGCCGACGCTCGCCGTTGGTCACAACGATGCCGCATTCGCTGGCTCCCAGGACCACCCGTAAGGCTGCTTCGACGACGTGCGCCTGTTCGGTCGCGGGCGACCGCATGAACTTGCGCCGCGCTGGCGTGTTGAAGAACAGGTCAGCGACCTCGATGCTGGTGCCGACTGGCGCCCCGACCTCGGTGACGCTCTCGACCTCTCCCGCCACCGACACGATACGCGTCGCCGTCGCGTCCGAAGCCCGACGCGAGGTGAGAGTCATGCGTGACACCGACGCGATGGACGAAAGTGCCTCACCGCGGAAACCAAGAGTACGAATGGCGAACAGGTCATCTGGATGGGCTAGCTTGCTGGTCGCATGCCTCAAGAGCGACGTCCGCGTATCGCGCGCGGACATGCCGCGACCGTCGTCCGTGATGTTCAAGCGCGACAACCCGCCATCAGCGACGTCGACCTCGATGTGTCTTGCCCCCGCGTCGATGGCGTTCTCGACGAGCTCCTTCACGACCGATGCCGGTCGCTCGATGACTTCACCAGCGGCGATCCGGTCGATGAGGTCGCTAGGCAGGACGCGGATGCGGGCCTCGTCCGAGGGGGGCGGGGTAGCCGTCATTTACATGCAAACGCGATTGCGACCGGTTTGCTTCGCCTCGTACAGCTTGGCGTCCGCCTGAGCGATGAACTCGGTGCCGGTGATATCCTGCTCGTTGCGACCCGTCGTACGAATGCCGAGACTGACGGTCACCTTGATGCGCTTCTGTGCGAACACGAAGTGCTTCTCCTCGATCTTGGAGCGCAACTTCTCACACACCTGTGCGGCACCCTCGCCTTCGACCTCCGGCAAGACGAGCGCGAACTCCTCTCCGCCATAGCGGGCAAAGACGTCTTCCCTGCGAATGTTCTGCGACACGATATGAGCGAGCTCGCGCAACACGTAGTCGCCGGCGAGGTGGCCATGGGTGTCGTTGATCTGCTTGAAGTGGTCGATGTCGAACATGACCAACGACATGGCGCGGCCGTAACGCATGGCACGGTTGAGCTCGCGCTCGAGCGTCTCCTGGAAGTAGCGCTTGTTGTAGGCCTGCGTAAGACCGTCAATGGTGGTGAGACGATAGATCTCTTCGTGGAACTTGCTCTCGATGTTCGAGCCGGACAGGTATTTGAAGATGGTCTGGCCGAGGCGAATAACGTCGCCGTCGCGAAGCTCGCGTTCTTCGGCGGGGTCGTCATTGACGAACGTGCCGTTGGTAGAGCCCATATCAAACAGCGTGAAACGTCCGCCGCTGTTGACGATCTTGCAGTGCTGGCGCGAGATGCTGTCCTGGTCGACCTGGATGTTCGCCGACTCGGAGCGACCGATGATCTGCTCGGGCTTGTCGAGGAAGTACCGGCGCCCAATGTTGGCCCCGTAGAACACGACCAAACACGCCTGTCCGCTTGGACGTACTCGCTCGCCAAGTCCCTGCGTAACGACGGTTACGACGGTTTCGCGTTCACGAGCCATATGCTGCGATCAGGATACCCGATTTTTGACTGCTTCACGTGTCAGAACGCGATCGGCGTCACGCTCATAACCCGGCCGGCCAAGCAACCCGGCGGCCATACGCTTGCCTGCTTCAATACCTGGTTCGTCGAACGGATTGATGCCCATGGTGTAGCCGGTACAGGCGCAGGCTGCCTCTAGCAGCACAAACAATCCACCAATGTGGGTGGCATCGACCTGATCGAGCCCTATGTCGAGCACCGGGACCCCCGCATCAAGCAACATCGCACGGGTGGCCCGCAATTCCGCTGCCAGAACCTCTGCGAGGTCACGCCCGCCCAGAAAAGCCGCCTCCTCGCGGTCTGACAGCTCGTCAGGCACCGGCAAGGCGCGTTGAAATTTCTTCACTTTGACGAGCATGACGGCCTTGTCCTTTGGCCCTTCGATGAAGAGCTGGAGCTGGGCGTGCTGGTCGGTCACCCCCAGGGCCGGGACCGGCGTCTGGCCGGCATTGACCACCTGGCCATGGCGATCGAGCCTCTTGCCGAGGGACTCGGCCCAAAGCTGCACGAACCAGCTCGTGACGACCCGCAGAGAGTCGGCATAAGGCATCATCACGAGCGTCCGGCGCGAAAGCTCGCGCTCGACGAGCACCGCCCAGGCGGCCATCAGCGTCGCTGGATTCTGTTGTGGGTCGTCATTCGTGACGCGCTCCACCATGTCGGCAGCGCCTTGCATGACCTCGCGCACATCCACACCGCAAAACGCAGCAGGGAGGAGGCCAACCGGCGACAAAACGCTATAGCGACCACCAACGTTCTCGGGGATCTCGAATGCGCGAATACCCTCGGCGTCCGCGACTTCGCGCAGCAGACCGCTGCTCTTCGCCGTAATGAAGGTCATGCGCGAGCGTGCTTCGCCAGCGCCGAGCGTCACCCTTAGCCAGCGCCGCATCACGAGCAGCTGCGCCAGCGTCTCGACCGTCCCGCCGCTCTTGCTGATGACGACCACGGCGCTCCGCGATGGATCCAGGCGGTCGAGCAGCATCCCGACCGAGTCTGGGTCGATATTGTCCACGAAATGGACGCGCCCGGGGCGCTCCGTGGTGTGGCGCAGCGCCGCGGTGAGCGCCTGGCCGCCCATGCTGGAGCCCCCGATGCCCAAAACGACCAGGTCGTCGGCAATCGAGCGCAGACGGTTGACCTCGTTGGTGACCGACCGCAGCAAGTCGTTGCGCGACGGCAGGTCGTAGAAGCCGACGTCGCCGCCACGACGGCTCATGAGCTCGCGATGCGCTGTCTTGAGCTGAGGCGCAAGTTTCGCAAGCGCGTCGCGCGACAGGCCTTGCTCGAGGACCGGCGCAAACAGCCCGTCGATGCCGACCGAGATCATGCTGCCAAGGGCTTATGAGAGCCCCAGGGTCCGGTCAAGGCGGGAGAAGACTCAGTGGGTTCTCAGCAGCGACACCGCGACGCACCTCGAAGTGCAAATGAGGCCCTGTAGCGTGTCCGGTGGAGCCTACGGTCGCGATCGCCTGACCTTGCTTCACACGCTGACCCTTGTTCACCAGATTCTTGGCGTTGTGGGCGTAGACGGTCACCAGGTTCCCGGCGTGCCGTACCAGGACGAGGTTGCCGTAGCTGCCGTGCGTGTCGGAGAAGATGACGTCTCCAGCGGCGGCTGCCTTGATGGTGGTGCCGGGTGCGGCGCCGATGTCGATCCCGTCGTGGCCCTTGCCGTTGCGCGAGCCGAATCGCGAGGTGAGCACGCCTTCGACTGGCCAAACGAGCTGATACTTCCGCTTGCCAATTGGCTGTGACAAGGGCGAGCCCGAGATTGCCCCTTTACCAACCGGTACAGGCGCCGGCGCGAGGCCTACCGGTTTGCCGGGGGCGTCGGCGTCGCTAGCGCCGCCGCTGCGCGCTTTGAGGGAGGCCAGAGCCGCTTGCGTCTTGGCCGAGGGTCCGTCGGTTTCGGCGGGCGAGCCACCACCGACGACCAGGGTCTGCCCCACCCGGACGTTGTTGCTGTCGAGATTGTTCTTGGCGCGTAGGTCGGTGACCGACATGGCGAAGCGCTGGGAGATCCGCCAAAGCGTGTCGCCAGGCTGAACGACGTATTGGCTGGGGGCCCCACCGGGGCTAGCCAGGCGTCCGGTCGTCTCCGGACGCGCGCCGATGCCGGGGGTTGTGCCGACCAGCGGCGCTGCGTAGGCGCTCGCGCACCCTGTCGAGAACAGGAAGACGCCGAGCAACGCTTGCGACCAACGAGCCACGCGGCACCCTAACGTGGTGCCATGTAGTCGCGCCAACTTTTCGCAACCAGCCTCGCTCACCAGAACGTCAGGGTTTCTTCAACACGGGGTGCGGGAGCGGCGTGTTGCCTAGGCCATCTGGCACACGCGGGAACCCCTCGACCTCGATGGAACGGGTCACGGAAAGCGAGCGGTAATCGGTGAGGTCGTAGTGAATGGGGGTAATAGCAACGAGGCCGTCCGCGATCGCGTTCACATCAGAGTCCGCGATGTCGTCATGACCTTGGCGCGTACCGCCGATCCAATAGTACGGCCGACCGCGCGGGTCGACGCGCTCGGCGACCTTGTCCGCCCAGTTGTTGAAGCCCAGTCGGCAAACCTTCGTACCCTTGATTTGATCCAGCGGGAGATTGGGAACGTTGACGTTGAGCAGCACGCCGCGCGGCAGCGTGACGTCGCTCAATGACCTGACGAGACGCGCGACGATCTCGGCTGCGGTCTCGAAGTGGAGGTCCTGAACCTCGGCGGCACTTTCGCCCAGGCACAGCGATACGGCGATCGCCTTGAAGCCGAACATCGCCGCCTCCATGGCGGCCGAGACGGTCCCCGAATAGATCACGTCGTTGCCAAGGTTGGGACCGTGGTTGATACCGCTCACCACGATGTCCGGCGCTGGCTTCAGGATATGGTGGAGACCCACATAGACAGAGTCGGTGGGTGTCCCGCTTACGGAGTACTCCCGATCCCCTACTTTGCGCACCCGCAGCGGTACGTGCAGCGAGATGGAGTGCGATGTCGCGCTCTGCTCGCGGTCAGGGGCGGTCACCCAGACCTCGCCTAGGGCCGCTAGTCGCCCCGCCAGAGTCCGTAGCCCCCGTGCATGAATTCCATCGTCATTCGCCAACAGCAACCGCATGGGGCCCAGTACCAACCCGTCACCTGCCCCAGCAAGTGGGGGCATAGAGGTCCACCCCCGCAAATGCACTGCAAAGCGCCGCTTTCGGCGCCAACCTCGATCGTGGCGCCAGCTGTGGTCGCGGAGCGCTTCGAGCTCCATCCGGGCGGTCAGGAAGGCAACTGATCGGGGCGAGAGGATTTGAACCTCCGACCCCTTGACCCCCAGTCAAGTGCGCTAACCAGGCTGCGCTACGCCCCGATCAATGTGGGTCGGCGTGTAACGCAGTCGGCACCACGAGCGCAAGCCTTCGATTTCCCCTCGCGAGATTCGCCCGATGAACGCGAAAATAAAGTGACCAGGGGCCCCGTTCCCGCCGTAAACCCGTTTGACGGGGATGTGAGCCCGCGAGTATTTTTTGGAGTGTGACCGGCGCCTGGGGGGGCACTGGGTCAGGTGCGATGCGTAACCAACACTACGCGCTGATCATCCTCGATTCCAACGGTCGCACCGTCGGACGTCGTCGCATCGCGCGCTCTACGCTAAAGCGGACAGCGATCGCGGCGGGGGTTTGCGCCTTCTTGGGGCTCGCTGCCACGGTGCATGCGCTCGTCGCGCGACCGCAGGCCCGCGCCTCCCATGCCTTGGCCCTCGAGAACGCCGACCTGCGCGAGCTCGATCGCAAGCTCGCTGGCCAGCTCCCCGAGCTTCGCCGCATCGCGCTGGGGGCGGGTGTCGAGTTCGACCAGGTTTGGGCCAAAAGCGGCCTGGGTATGCAGGCCCGCGGGCTCGCCGTTGGCCCAGTTGGCTCTTCGTCCAAGACGGACGCGTCGTCCGAGGCCAAGAGCGTCATCTCGACCATGGAGCCCATCGAGCTGCCGCTCGAGTACGAGCGTATCCTCGCTGACGGGCGCAAGGCCCGCGCTGAGCTGGGTGAGCTGCTCGAATACTTCCACGACGCCGAGCGCATGCTCTCGAACACTCCCTCGCTGCGCCCTGCCCGCTCACCTTGGATCACGAGCGGTTTCGGGCGCCGCAATGATCCGGTTCACGGAGGCCTCGCCGTTCACAAAGGCATCGATATCGGCGGTCAGAACGGCACCGAGGTCTTCGCTCCTGCGGATGGCACCGTCATTTTCGTGGGCAAACGCGGCGGCTACGGCAACGTCATCGTCGTGGACCATGGCTACGGCTTGCAGACGCACTATGCGCATCTCAGCAAATTCCGCTGCACCGTCGGCGATCAAATCAAGCGTGGTGATACGCTGGCCGACATGGGCAGCACAGGCAAATCCACTGGACCGCACCTGCACTACGAAGTGCGACGTTATGGCCGGCCGCTCGATCCGAGCCGTTTCATCCTGGACTAGTTGACCCTACGGTGACGAACACGACCGAGCTCAAGCGCGTCTTGGGGCCCATTCATCTTTGGGCCATCGCCGTCGGTCTCGTCATCAGCGGCGACTACTTTGGCTGGAACTACGGCGTCGCCGTGGGCGGCCCACTCGGCATGATCGCGGCGACGCTCATCATCACCGTCCTCTACGTGTGTTTCATCTTCAGCTATACCGAGCTGTCGACCGCGATACCGCACAGCGGCGGGCCTTACGCTTATGCGCGCCGCGCCTTCGGACCGTTCGTTGGCTACATGGCCGGCATGGCTACGGTCATCGAGCTGGTGTTTGCGCCCCCCGCGATCGCCCGCGCGATTGGCGCCTATGTCCACTTCCGCGTCCCTGAGCTTCCGGTGAACGCCGTCGCCATCGCCGCGTTCGCGCTCTTTTGCGCCATCAACGCATTGGGCGTCGGCATCGCAGCCACCTTCGAGCTCGTGATCACCGCGGTCGCGGCCTTCGAGCTGCTCCTGTTCTTCCTGCTAACCGGCCCCAGCGTCGACGTTGAACGAATCATCGACGCGGGCTTGCCGTTTGGCGCGCGCGGCATCTTCGACGCCATCCCATTCGCAATCTGGTTCTATTTGGCAATCGAAGGCGTCGCCATGAGCGCCGAGGAGGTGAAGCGCCCGTCGCGCGACATCCCCATCGGCTACGTCACGGGTATCCTCACCCTCGTGACTCTCGCCCTGGGTACGCTCGTATGCACGACCGGCGTTGTCCCCTGGCAGCAGCTCACCGAAGACGACTCGCCCCTTCCGAAGGCGCTCGCCGCCGTGCTCAGCCCGAGCCACCCCATGACCCACCTTATGGTCTATCTCGGCCTCTTCGGGCTCATCGCCTCGCTACATGGCATCATCATGGGATACTCGCGCCAGGTCTTCGCTCTCGCCCGCGACAATCTGCTGCCCAGTTTTCTTGCGCGCGTGCACCCGCGCTTTGGCACGCCAATGTCTGCCATCGCGGTCCCGGGTGTCATCGGCTGCATCGCCGTGTTGACCGAGCGCACCGACGCCATCATCACCTTGAGCGTTCTGGGCGCTGTGACGCTCTACGTGGTCAGCATGCTCTCCCTCTTCAAGCTGCGGGCGAGCGAACCAGACCTCGCACGCCCGTTTCGCGCACCGTTCTACCCAGTGCCCCCTGCCGTTGCCCTCGTTCTGTCCGCTATCGCCTTCGTCGCGGTGGTCGCGAGCGATACCACCGTGGCGATGATTTACGTCGCGATCATGGCGACGGCGGCCCTTGCGTATTACGGCTCTTCGCCCACGAGGCGGATCAGATCGCGCAGCCCCTGACGTACCCGCTCGATGGTGTCGTGAGCCGAGCCGGCGAAACGCAACGGCAGGCTCGTGTCGGTCGCGACGGCTGGCGTGTCCTTTCGGCGCTGCTGGAAGATTGGCGCGTCGAGGCGCACGTCATCTCCGCTGGGGTCGGGATTCACGACGATGGTTGGGCTGGGGCTGCTCTCGGGTAGCGGCACAGCCTCGAGGTCGCCGGGCTCGACCGCTGGCAGAACCCCACCCTTTTCGCCCGCCATGATGCGTTTGCGCGCTCCGGCGAGCGTGTAACGCTCCTCGTGGAGCAGGCGACGGATTTCGCGGAAGATCTCGACGTCGCGGTAGCGGTAGCGGCGCTGATTCGATGCCGACTTTCCTGGCCGGATCGATGGGACTTCTTTCTCCCAATAGCGCAACACGTGAGCGCGCACGCCAACCAGCTGGGACACTTCGCCGATCTTGAAGTAGAGCTTTTCCGGGATCGGCGAATCAGGGCCGAGCTTGCGACCCTTCGATCGCGCGCCGAGTGGCAGCTCGCCCTGCAAGACTAGGCCTCGTCTTCTTCGTCGTCGTCATCATCGTCGTCGCCATCGGCGACGGCGCCGACGACTCCGTCGTTGAGCGCGAGCTTGAGGACCTGCGAGGGTTTGAAGGCGAGGACACGACGCGCCGAGATTTCGATCACGTCGCCGGTCTGCGGGTTTCGACCGACGCGCGAGCGCTTGTCGCGCACCTCGAAGTTGCCGAAGCCGCTGATCTTGATCTTCGATCCCGACTCGAGCGTCTCTTTCATGGTGTCGAAGACCATCTCGACGATATCCGCCGACTCTTTCTTCGAGAACCCAACTTTGGTGTGTACGGCTTCGACAAGATCTGCCTTCGTCATGGGCACCTCGTCTCCTGGGGCATACCGTAAGCGCCCATTATAGCGCTCAGGCGTTGATTGCAGCAAGGACGGCTTTGTCTCACGATCGTCACTCGACAACGCGTGAGCGACGTTCCACCGCCCATTGGCCAGGCAGCGAAACAACGTAGCCTTTCGAGCAGGCGCCCAAAATCATGCGCCTAGCCGCGAATCTCGACCTGGAAGGCCTGCTTTACGCTTGCCTGCAAGGCCTCGAACGCCCCGTTCACCTCGACGTCCGTGAGTGTGCGATCACGGCTCCTATAGTCAATGGCGAAAGCTAAGCTAATGTGGGTATCCGCGATCGGCTTGCCCGTATACACGTCGAACAACCACACCCGCTCCACCACGTCCCGGCCCATTGCCCCCCCCGCGTTGGCTGCAATGAAGCTTCTTAAGGCTTCGGCCGGCGTGTTGCGATCGGCGACAATCGCAAGGTCGCGGCGTGTGCCGGGGAACTTTGGCAGCTCCCGGTAGACCACGGCGCGCTTGGCGACGCTTCCGAGCGCCTCGAGCGACAGTTCGGCTGCGACCACGATGCCCGAAAGACCAAAGTGCGCCAGGGTATCCGGGTGAACGATACCAGCGACCCCCACCCGACGGTCACCGACCATAAGCTCGGCGGCGGCATGCGGGTGATATCCCGGGATACTGGCCGGACGTCGCACCACGGCCTCGCGCGGGTCGAACGCTTCGAACAGATCGTCCAGAACGCCCGCCATGTCGCTGAAATCGATCGTCTCGCCGCGCTCGTGCCAGCGGCCGTCATACCGTCCGCCCAGCATGAGGATGGCGACTTCCGGGCGCTCATCGACCAGCTCGGCCTCGCGGCTCTCGGCCTCCGCTGACCGTGCCGGATCGATCGGCGTAACCTTCCGTCCGCTGCCGCGGTCGCTCTTACGGAAGGTGGTGCCAATCTCGAACAGCTTGAGGCTCTTCACACCCTGACGCATGTTGGTCGTTGCGACATCGAACAAGCCGGGGAGCAATGTGGTGCGCAACGCGCTCAGCTCTTCGCCGATCGGGTTGATGAGTCGTACAGGATCGCCGCAACGTTCGGCGAACGGCGCGAAGCGGGCCGGGCCCCCGAAGCCGTAGGTCACGACCTCGGTGAGGCCGATGGGCAAGAGCGTCCGGCGCGCGACCTCCACGGGCGCGGTCACCATCGGCTCGAACTTGAAGGGACCGCCAGCATCCGGCAGATGCTCGGGGATGTTGTCGTAGCCATGGCGACGCGCAATCTCTTCGATGAGGTCGACCTCAATGGTGAGATCCGGCCTGAAGGTCGGAGGCTGGATGCGCAACACGCCCTCTGTCCGCGCGAGGCAGCGGATCTCGAGAGGCTCGAGGAGCTTGACGACATCTTCGGCTGGTATCTCGAGCCCGAGAATGCGGCCCACGCGTTCCATGCGCAGCGTGATCTCGCGAGCGGGCTCGTTCTTGGCGGCAACCTCGACCACGCCTTTGCCGACGTCGGCGGCACCGATCTCTGCAAGGAGCTGAGCGCAGCGGTCGACCGCGCGGGCGGTGATACCCGCGTCCGCGCCACGCTCGAAGCGACGCGCTGCTTCGGTCTTCAGGCCATGGCGCTTCGCGGTCCGGCGCACGCCGACAGGCTCGAACCAGGCGCCTTCGAGGACCACGGTCGTGGTGGTGTCACGCACCTCGGTGGCGGCTCCACCCATGACACCAGCGATGCCGATCGGTTTGGTCGCGTCGGCAATGACCAGGTCCGCTTCGTCGAGCTCGCGATCGACCCCGTCCAGGGTGGTAAGCTTTTCGCCCTTCTCGGCGTGACGGACATGAATGGTAGGCAAACCCGACTCGGCGGCCAACGTGGCCAGGTCGTACGCGTGCAATGGCTGGCCTAGCTCCATGAGCACGTAGTTCGTTGCGTCGACGACGTTGTTGATCGACCGCTGACCCACGGCCTCCAAGCGTTCGCGGAGCCAGTCGGGGGATGGCCCGACTTTCACGTTGGTGAGCGCGCGGGCGACGAAACGTTTGCAGGCTTTGTTGTCGTCGACGACCACCCGCACGAGGGTCGAGGTCGCCGCCCCTTTTTCGGTCGGGCGCTTGGTATCGATCTTGACTCGCTTGGCGCTGAAAGCCGCGACCTCGCGAGCCACGCCGTAGTGCGAGAGCAGGTCAGGACGATTCGCCGTAACCGCGAGCTCGATGGTGGCACCGCTTGGAACCTGCGTGAAGAGCGGCTTACCAAGCTCGGCGCTCTCCGGGAGCACCCAGATGCCGTCGCTCTTTTCCTCGAGCCCAAGCTCGGACTTGCCGCAGAGCATGCCTTCGCTCTCGACACCACGAATGGCGCGCTTGCTGATCGCAAGCCCTGGCAGGGTCGCGCCAACTTGAGCGAACGCGACGTGCTGGCCAACCGCCACGTTGGGCGCGCCGCACACGACGGTGTAGCTCCGGGCGCCGTCCGTCACGGTGGTGACGCGGATCTTGTCAGCTTTGGGATGCGGGTGGACCGCTTCCACCTTGCCAACCACCACACCCGTCACGCGACTCGCCGGGTCGTGGACCGCTTCGACCTCGATCCCCGCCGCCGTCAGGCCCACAACCAGATCGGCTACCGGGGGCACCTCCACGAAGTCGGACAACCACTCGAGCGAGATACGCACCCTCGTCAGCTCCCCGCCCGCGACGCGAACTGGTTCGCGAAGCGCAGGTCGTTTTCGTAGAGCAGCCGGATGTCATCAATGCCGTACTTGAGCATGGCGAGACGCTCGATGCCGGTTCCGAACGCGAAACCCTGGACCTTTTCGGGGTCATAGCCCACGTATTCGAGCACGGCCGGATGCACCATCCCAGCCCCTAACACCTCGAGCCAGCCGAGGCCCTTCTTGAGCATCGGGGAGCGAACATCGACTTCGACAGACGGCTCGGTGAACGGAAAGAAGCTGGGCCGCAAGCGAATCTGCGCCTCGGGTCCAAACAGCCCGATGGCGAGCGTCTTGAGCACACCCTTCAGGTCCGCAAACGTCGCACGCTCGTCAATCCAGAGCCCTTCGATCTGATGAAAGACCGGCGAGTGGGTGGCGTCGAGATTGTCCTTGCGAAAGACCATCCCCGGAGCGAGTACGCGAACCGGCGGCTGCCGCGTCAGCATGGTGCGGATCTGCGTGTTCGAGGTGTGCGTGCGCAGAACGGTGTTCTTGCCGACGAAAAAGGTGTCGTGCATGTCGCGGGCCGGATGGTCCTGCGGCATGTTCAAAGCCTCGAAGTTGTACCAATCGTGCTCGACCAACGGACCGGTCGCCACGGTGAAGCCGAGCGGCGTGAGCGACCGAACCACCTCGTCTTCGATGAGCCGCAGAGCATGAGGCGCGCCTGGATACATCCGTCGCCCAGGTAGCGTGACGTCATAGCGGCCACTCGCCAACGCGGAGTCTCGCTCGGCGACGCCGATGCGCGTGACAGCCTCGTCGAGAGCCTCTTCGATGCGGCTCTTGACCTCGTTGATCCGGGCGCCAAGCTTGGGCCGCTCCTCGGGGGAAACGTCGCCGAGGGACCGCATTGCCGTACCCAGGGCACCCTTCTTGCCGAGTATCTCGGCGCGAAGCTGCGCGACGTCCTGCGAGGTACGCGCCTTCTTGGCGCGCGTCAACGCGGTCTTCTCGATGCGCTTGAGCTCTTCCATGACCCCTGAGTGGAGCTAGAGGCTCCCGCCCGCCTCGAGGCCGACTAGCGAAGCGAAGTGAGATGAAGCCAGCAGCTCAATCGGACGGCAATGCCGCTCCGGTTCAAGCCAGGGCGGCTTTCGCCTTCTTGGCAACGGCCTCGAAGCCCTTCGGGTCGTGGACCGCGAGGTCCGCAAGCACGCGACGGTCGAGCTGAATGCCGGCCTTGGCAAGGCCGTTGATGAGGCGGCTATAGCTCATCTCGAGCGGACGCACGGCCGCGTTGATGCGGGTGATCCACAAGCGACGATACTGGCGCTTCTTCTCTTTGCGACCCGAGAAGGCATACGCCAACGCGCGATCGACAGTCTCTTTCGCGACGGCGAAGAGCTTACGGCGCGCGCCGTAGTAGCCCTTGGCGCGACCGATGACGCGCTTGCGACGTTGACGAGTTTTCGAGCCACCTTTAGTGCGAGCCATTTTCTTCTACCTACCTAATCAGACTTCGAACATTTGCTGCGCCATCCAGCCGCCACGGCCGGACCAGGAACACGTGTTTTGGCGATACGCCTCAGTTGCCGTAAGGCAGGAGGCTCTTCGCCATCGCCTCGTCGGTCGGACCGAGGAGGATGGTGCCGCCCAGCTGGCGCTTGCGCTTGCGACCCTTGTTGGCGAGGAGGTGGCGCTTACCGCGGCGGCCGACCTTCACTTTGCCACCACCGGTGATGCGATAGCGCTTTGCAGCGGCGCGCTTGGTCTTCAACTTGTTCTTCGGCATTGCTGTAATCCTAAAGACGAGCGCGCGGGCATAGCACAAAGAACCCGGGAGACGCTGCAAAATTCGACGCGCTCTCTACGGAAATCCATGAAGACCGTCAAGGGCTGACTGACAGACGTGCGACACAGCCAAACGCTTTCATGGGCGTCGAACCGGCCGCCAAGCGCCAAAGGAGGCGTTCTGAGCCTGAGATCGCCAAAATGGGAGCGGCCAGGCGCGTTGAGTGGCGCGACTCCCGCGATCGGAGAGCACGCTTGCGTCACGCCTGGTCGAAGAACGACCAGCACGTCACCTCGCTCGAATGCGGCCCCGTGACTCCATCGCGACGCGCGCGTGCGAGAGCACCGCACGCTTAAAACGCAACGGCGCATATCCCACGGCATTCCAAGGCAACCCCGTCCGCAGCAACAGACGGAACGGTCACTTCGCGCTGGGAGCCACGACCATGATCATGTTGCGTCCCTCGAGCTTCGGGAATGACTCGACGACGCCGGTCTCCTTCAGATCGTCGGCGATGCGTTGCATGATGCGACGGGCGATCTCTTGGTGCGTAATCTCGCGGCCGCGGAACATCATGGTGATCTTGGCCTTGTGACCCTCGCCCAGGAAGTCCTTCAAGCGCGATACTTTGGTCTCGTAGTCGTGCTGCTCGATCTTCGGACGAAATTTCACCTCTTTCATGGTCGTATTGACCTGATGCCGCCGCGCCTCCGCTTCCTTCTTCTTCTGCGCGTACTTGAACTTACCGTAGTCCATGATCTTGCAGACCGGTGGACGGGCATCGGGTGAAATTTCGACCAGGTCGAGGCCCTGCTCGATGGCTTTTTGCATCGCTTGGTCAGGCGCCATGATGCCGAGCTGCTGACCTGCTGCATCGATCACACGGATCTCGCGTGCACGAATGCGCCCATTGACGCGGAGATCGGTACTTCCCTGTGGCTTAGCTATGACTCGCTCCTACGAGATGTTCTCTTCTTACGAACTTTGCTCGATCTGGCTTGGGTACGGTCGCCGCGTCTAACACGAGCTGAATTGCCTTGTCGAGCGGCATGACCCCGAGATCACCCTTCTTGCGCCACCGCACCGAGACCGAACGCGCCTCACGCTCTTTGGCACCGAGAACCATGACCACGGGCACCTTGTTGAGCTCGGCGTCGCGGATCTTGAAACCGAGCTTTTCGCTACGCTCATCGAGGTGGACACGCACGCCGTGGTCTTCGAGAGCCTGTCGAATCTCGCGGCCGTAGGCCAAGAGCTCGTCGTTGATGGTGATGATGCGCGCCTGAACGGGCGCGAGCCACAACGGAAGGTCGCCTGCGGTGTGCTCGAGCAAGATGCCGATGAAACGCTCGAGCGAGCCGAGGATTGCCCGGTGAATGACCACCGGGGTGCTCTCACCGCTCTGCTCGTTGGTGTAGCTGAGCTGGAAACGGCGCGGCAGGCCGTAGTCGAGCTGGATGGTGCCGAGCTGGAACCAGCGGCCGAGCGCGTCCTTCACCTGGAAGTCGAGCTTCGGGCCGTAAAAGGCCCCGTCGCCGACGTTGAGCTCGAATTCGAGCTTGTTGTCCGCCAAAGCGGCACGAAGCATGGCTTCGGCGTTCTCCCAAGCCTTATCCCACGAGGCACGTTCCTCGGCGGTCAGGCCGGGCTCGCGACCGAGTGATTTCTCGGGCCGGGTCGACAGCTGGACCTTCATCTCGAGACCAAAGACCGCATACACGTCTTGCAGCATCGCGAGCTGCAGGCGGATCTCCTCGCCGATTTGGTCCTCGCGCACGAAGAGGTGCGCATCGTCCTGGCAGAAGCTGCGAACGCGGGTGAGCCCGGCGGTGACGCCGCTGCGCTCGTAGCGGTGCAGGCGGCCAAAGTCGGCCATGCGGATCGGCAAATCTCGATACGAGTGCTTGGCGTGCCCGAACATCAGCATGTGACCCGGACAGTTCATGGGCTTCATGCCGAACTCGCGCTCGTCGATCTGCGCGAAGTACATGTTGTCCTTGTAGTTCGCGTAGTGACCGGAGGTCTTGAAGAGCTCGGAGTCGGTGAGCTGCGGGGTGATCACCTCGCCCATGTCGAGCGGCCCGTAATACGAGCGAATGAAGTCGACGAGACCGTTGTAGATGCGCGCGCCCTTTTCGGTGAAGAACGGCGTCGCCGGCGCGTATGGGTGGAAGAAGAAGAGGTCGAGCTCTTTGCCCAGCTTGCGGTGGTCGCGGCGCTTTGCTTCTTCCTGCACCTCGAGGTGCTTGGCCAGCTCTTCTTCGGTCCAGAAGGCGGTGCCGTAGATGCGGGTGAGCATCGGGTTGCGCTCGTCACCCCGCCAGTACGCTCCAGCGACACTGGTCAACTTGAACGCCTTGAGCCAGGACGAGTCCGGCACGTGCGGGCCGCGGCAGACGTCGGGCCAGTCCCCCAGCGTGTACACGGTGATGGTGTCGTTTGCAGGAATGGCGTCGATGATCTCGAGTTTGAAACGCTCGCCCATCTTGGTGAAGCGTTCCTTCACCTGATCACGGGTGACGACCTCGCGCACCATGGCAACGTTTTGCTTGGCGATGCGGTGCATCTCTTCTTCGATCTTGGGCAGGTCGTCGGGAGTGAACGGTCCCTGCTCGCGATAGAAGTCGTAGTAGAAGCCGTTGTCGATCGCGGGGCCGATTGTAACCTGCGTGCCCGGGAACAGCTTCTGCACCGCCATGGCCATAAGGTGCGCGGTGGTGTGGCGCACGACGGGCAGACCCGCCTCGCTCTTGACCGTCACGATCTTGAGTGACGCGTCCTTGGTGAGGGGCGTGTGCACGTCGATAGCGGTGTCGGCGCCGTCGACGATGCCCGCTATAGCGTCCTTGCCGAGCTTCTTACCGATGGACTCGGCGACTTGCTTGATGGTGATGCCGCTGTCGTAGGTACGGACAGAACCATCGGGGAGAGTGATGTTGACCTGTTGACTCACGGGGATGCGTCTACGCTATGGCGCGATCAGCTGCAACAGCGCGGACGGGTCGAACCAGGCGCGCAAGGTCCCGGCGGCCGTCACGACGAGGCCCCAGCTCATGACGTGCTCACCAAAGGTCAGGGTGACGATCGCGAGGCGCTCCCCTGCCTGCGATGGCACGCCCGAAAAGCTCTCGATGACGGGTCCGAGCTGTGCCGTGGCATCGGCAGGGACGACGCGTGTCTCGAGTACCGCGATGCTCATTCCCTCGAGCGCACGGAGCTTGCCCGCGAGGTCAGCGGCTCTGCATGGCTTGCCCCGCCAGGCGAAGTCTTCGGCGAGCGACGGCACGCGGCCGGCCGCCAACTCCTCGGCGATCGCTCCGACCGCACGTGTGTCCGCTTCGGCGGCGCGCGTCTGGAGCTGCGGATGCATCAACGGAACCTGTCGAGTAGGTCGAAGAACGCGTTGGTGACCTTGGGGTCTGCACAGCGCGCGCCTGAAAAGAACGGCCCGAGTGGATGCTCGGGCCGTTCCGACTCAGGCGGAGAGTCTGCTCAATAACTGATGCGGATCGGGCGGAGGTTCGTCGCGTTGCCGTTCAGCTCGCTTCCGAGAGCGAAGCTGATGGCACCGCTACGGCTGCTAACCGCGCGCCAGACATCCGAGGCATTCGAAAGAATCGGCGGTGGAGTCGCCTTCCCGGCGAGCTCGAGCTTCTGCCATGACTCGCGATACGAGCGCGTGTTCGTCCGCAGGACGCTCCGGAAGAACGCAGCGCCGGCCCCACCCGAAGGCGAACGCAAGATCGGCTCGACTTTTCGCCCGTTGAGCGTGTTCGAACGGCCGAAGTAGACGTCGGCCAGCTGCTCCGCCGACACCGAAGACAGGCCAACCGACGCGTTCGCGATCGCGTATAGCGCACCGGGCTCGAGATCCTGGCGAGGCCGCTCGTTGGTGTCGCCTGTATTGCCGCGCTCGGCGGGTTTGTCGCTTTCCTTCGGCGTCGTAAGGCCGGCCGATGCCGGCTCCTTCGCGGCGCTGGGGTTGGCCTGCGCGCTTGCCATGGTTGGCGGGGGGTCCTGGCGCGCGGGCGTGAGCAAGGCAACCTGCGCCGAGACATCCGGATCGAGCGACTGCACGCTGCTCGACACCACATTGAGGCGGCGGCTGAACACCACCGTGTTGTTGTGCAAGAGAGCGATCTCATGGGACCCGGGGTCGGCGCTGACCCGCATCGGCGTCTGGTCCATGACACGGCCGTCGAGCTGAACCGTCAAGCCAGAGGGCGTCGAGCTGACGATGATGGTCCCGGGTGAGGCCGCTGGCGCGGTTTCGACATCGACCGGCTCTGGCTTGCTATTGGCGCGGGACGAGGCTGCCGCGACACGGCGGGCTTTCTCGCGCTCACGCTCGCGCGCGGCGGCTTCACGCTCGCGCTCGCGGCGCTTGGCCGCGGCTTTCGCGTCCTCGCGATTGTTGCTCGCCACCGTCGGCTTCTCGTCGGGCTTGTCGGCTTCGACCTTCTCGTCGACCTTGGCCTCGTCGGCCTTTTCCGCGACCGCTGGAGCGGCCATGTCGGTCGTCGTCACGGTGCTCCTGGCTGGCGACGTGCTCGAACGGTCGCGCAACTCCATCGCAATCTTCATGAGCTGCGGCAGGTCAGCGCTTGCCTTGCTGGACTTTGCGGCCTCGGTGAACCGCTTGACCGCTTCGTCGTAACGTCCGCTCTCGAGAGCGGCGAGACCCGCGGCGCGAAGCGCCCGGCTCACGTCACCCGTCGGCTCGCCGTCACGAACGGCGGCATCGGAAGCGTTCGCGCTCTCCTGCGCCTTGTGGCGCGTAAGCACGTACACAGCAGCGCCCGCAACGTTGATCGCTACCACGACCGCAACCACGTTCAGAGCGAGAGATGGCTTTCGCCGGCTTACTGAACCCTTCATTGCTGCACCTTGCGCGCCCTAGGCACGCGTACGTCACGCGAATTGCTTCGTTTCGCTAGCACCCCTGCTTGCGGCAGAGCGGACCTGGAATTTCTTCGATTCTATCTTCAGGTCAGGAGCCACGCCCATAAAGCTGCAGTCGCAGTGACCCCAATAATGACGAGCGCCCAGTCTCGCATGCTGAGACCGGCGTCATCATCGTCATCCGAAACCTCAATGACATCGTCTGCTTCGAGCGGAACTCCACGTCCGTCATCATCGTTGATGTCCGGCGGCAGTGGCGCTCCGGGAAGCGGCTCATAGCGATGTGGGTCCGGCGGTGGCAGGACCGCCTGCATGAGCGAGACGACCTCACGCGAGCTCGATGTCCATTGCGACTGCGCTTGAAACTGCTCGATGTCGTTCAACATCTCGCGCGCGTTCGCATAACGATCGGCGGCGTTGACCGACAACGCCTTCATGACGATGCGCTCGAACTCCTTCGGCAAGTCCGGGACGATGCTCGATGGCGGCGGGATCTTGCCCAGCGACACTGCGGTGATGACCTCGGTGAGCTGCGTCCGCCGAAATAGCCATTGTCCGGTCGCGAGCTCGTACATGATGATGCCGAGGGCGTAGAGATCGCTGCGCTTGTCGATGGGGTCGCCGCGCACCTGCTCGGGCGACATGTAGGCGAACTTCCCTTTTACGACACCGACGCTCGTTTGGTCGGCCCCCAAGGACACCTTTACGACCCCGAAATCGGTGAGCTTCACGACGCCATTGTGCGCGAGCAAGACGTTGCCGGGAGTAAGGTCACGATGCACGAGGTTCAGGTCGGGACCTTCGGGGAGCTTTGCGGCGTGCGCGTAATAGAGCGCCTCGCACAACGGGATGGCAACGCGCATGGCAAAGCGTACGCCCGGGATGACGCCCTGCTGGATGCAGCGCTGCATCAGCACTTCGAGCGATGCCCCGTCGACCCACTCCATCGCGATGTAATATTCGGACGCCACCTGACCGAAGTCGAACACCTGCACGATGTGCGGATGATTGAGGAGCGCGGCGACGCGGGCCTCCGTGACAAACATCCGGCTGAACTCGGCAAATTGCGAGTGCTCGGGGAGGATGCGCTTGACGACGCACATCTTCGAGAAGCCGCCGGGGCCGTCGATGGCAGCGAGATAAATCTTCGCCATGCCCCCAACAGCGAGCTCACGAATGAGTCGGTATTTGCCAAACCGTGCGCCCGAACGGTTGGCTTCGGGCTCGTATGGCGGGGGCCCAACTACGCTAGCCACTCCTCCGCTCCTTCACTTGCGACAACCGACAAGCACTCCGCTAAAGCGGAGCACCGACACGACTTCGTCGCGCTCACGCGCGACACCGCTACGTCTTGACCGACGACTTGGCAGCGAGGCTCTTTCTAGCACCGTCACTGAGGGAATTCGAGGATTCTTCAGCTCGCCACCGCGATGAACCCTCGAGCCTTCCTTGCGACGCTATCGGCGAAAGGCTGTATAGGCGCTGGCAGGATTGAACTGCCGACCCCTACCGTGTCAAGGTAGTGCTCTCCCACTGAGCTAAGCGCCTTCGTGTTCCGCGCCGCGTGTACACAATCTGCCCACGCGAAGTCAATGCAGACCTTGGGGAGACCCGTTCGCTACGAACGCGACGAATCCCAAAATCGCCGGGACGTACCAGTGCAGCGTGCTATCACCACCCCGGAAGACGATCACCGGGAGGTTCGCCTTGCGCTCCAGTCGCTCGATCTCGAAGACCAGCCCGGGCTTCGTCACCCCACAGATGGTTCGAAGCAGCCACCTAGGCATTCGCTTGGTGCTCGTTCTGTCGACGAGCCTGGCAGCCGATGGTGCGTTCGCGCAACAGGCGCCCGAACCCATGGGTGGCGGTCTTTGGACGAGCCCTGAGGCAGTCGACGCGGCGCCGACGGAGTCCGCCGAGCACACAACCCCACAACCGACCACCAACCCGATCCCTGCGGAGCAGCAGCTGCCACCCGAGTCCGGGCGCTGGACGTTGAAACCACCTCCGGCCCCCGGCCTGCCGATCCGAGCGTACGGATTCATCAAGGCCGGCGTAGTCTATGGATTCAGCGGATTCGAGTCGTTCTCCCAGCCGAACCAGAGCGCCATCACCGCCGCAGGGAACCCCGTCGTAGGTCAGCTCGTCGACAACGGCCGCTACACGTTTCAGGTCGCGCAGTCACGTGTCGGCGCAGCCATCAACGATGGCCAGGAGATTCGCGGCCTGGTGGAGCTGGATTTCTGGGATCCAACGAAACCCTCGCCTACCGTCGCGACGCTACCTCGTTTGCGCATCGCGAAGGTGACGTGGGCACCCTCATCCTCTTTCGCTCTCGAGCTGGGGCAAGACTGGGACCTCCATGCGCCAGTCCAAGCTCACACGGCGAACTTCATCGGCGGCCTCTTTGAAGCGGGCAATACCGGCTTCATGCGCCAGCAGCTCAAGGTGCTGTTCAAGCCGACACACTTCGAGCTCGGGCTCGCGGTTGGCTTCCCGGCCTCAAACAATGGAGCGAGCCAGGGTGTGGCTGGGCGCGACGGCTTGCTCGAGCTATCGGGCATCCCGACGTTCGCCTTGCGGGTCGCGGCAGTCACAGACGGCCTCACCGCGGGAGTCAGCGCGATTGCTACCGGATTGCATTTCAACAAAGGGCAGCCTGTGTCACGCCGCGCGCTCGCAGGTGCAGGTGCACTTTACCTGATCGTCAATCCGGTCGAGTGGTTCGACCTCCGGATTGAGAGCTACGTTGGACGCAACGCCGAAAACATCGGCCTCTTGAGTCTCGGGCGCGGACGCGGCGCGACGTTGAATCCAAATGGCACCGTAGCGCTGCCCGACGCAGATCTCGATGAGCTAGGCGCCTTCGCTTCGTTGCGCGTCGCCCTTGGCTCCTGGGGCGCCGCCTACGCAATGGCCGGAGTCGCAAGCGTGCTCAACCGCGAGGACCTTCTGCCGAGCTATAGCCGAACAGCGGAGGGCACCGTGGTTCTCACGAGTGCGACCACGGGCCCAGGAATCAAGCGAAACATAGCCGCCCGCGCTGGGTACGAGCTGCGACCGCTAACGTATCTTGCGCTTTTCGCGGAGGGCTTTGCTTACGAAACCTTGCATCGGCTGCAGGACGCAGACGCCATGATACAGCCTCGAGTGCGCGCGTACGGCATCGAGAGCGGCATCATTTTGTACTTCTAGCCAGGGCCCCCGTGGCGACCTCTACGCTCGTCGGCCGATCGCGCTACGGCAGGTGTTCAACGCCCGCAGCGATTGTCGGCCGCGTTTAGACACTCGAACGTATCGAGGTCCACGAACGAGCCGTTTCTAACCTCGTAGTGATTGATGCGGGTTCGAACGTTCTTGTTGACGTCAAAGTCGTTGGGTCCCGATGCACCGTCGTAGTCGATCGGGCGGCCAGCGGCGATCTCGCCTACCGCGACACGCAGGGAGGCGACACCGGGCGTAATCAAGGTCGCGGCGCCCTGCGGGCACTCGAGCCACGGCAAGGACCCGGCATAAGACAACGTCGCGGGCTGGCTGGTGCATTGCACGCGATCGCGGACCAGTGCGGGGTCAACATCGACACTTCCCGTCTGTTGCTGCGCGATCAGAATGGCGAGCATGAAGGTCATGGCGTTGTCGTAATAGGCTGTGTCCCAGAAGTTTGGGGCGAAGCCGTAAGCGTCGCGGAAGTCCTCGCGATATATGCCCCCAGGCGTGCCCGCCCCCGTCCCATTCAGCAACTCGTGCGAGATGCCGACCTGCCCCTCCGCTAGGCTTCCCAAGCGAAAAAGCGTGTTGGTCTGGCGAAACGTATGGAAGTGGATAACGGGCAGTTGCTTCTTGCCGCTTAGAGCGTACGTCTCTGTGAAGCCGGCGGTGAACTGCTGGAAGCTCACCATGACGATGTAGTCTGGCTCGTGACCGTCGACAAAGGTCGGAACCCCACCAGCACAGCTCTGACATTCGGTTTGGTTGTCGAGGATCCGATCAATGATGGGATTGAAATCGACGTCGTTGAAACCGAGGTTCGGATGCAGGACGCGCTCAACGATGAGGGTCGAGGACGGTTCGACGCCGAACGTGTAACCAGCTGGGCCATAAACCCCCGCAGCGTTATTGCGGACGGCGTTGGTGCCTGCTTGACCGAAGGGCTCGTCGCTCCCGAGCACCGAGATCTTGATGACGCCGTCGTTGTTCAAGTCGCCGGACGGTCCGCGATTGGGCACCAACGTCGAGGCCCATGGGTGACCCTGGGCGACGAAATGGGCGAGATTGCCCATGGGCACCGTCGTCATCGTCGTGCGCGACATCCAGCGCCCGGTGTTGCGGCGCACGTCGGTCAAAAGCTGATTGCCGGCCGCATCGACGTAGGCGGGGTTCGCCAAGTTGCCACTCGTGCAGCTCGAACACTGGACCGGCACGTTCAGGTCATTGCTCGCATCGCCGTCGTAGAACGTCGAGAGCACCCCTTCGACGACCTGTGTCGTGTCGGTCACGATGACCCGCGCGCCTTCGTCGCGGACCAAGAACAGCGAGCGATCGACACCCTTGGCGACGATGTTCTCGGAGTCTTGCACGCGTAGCCGAAATCGAAAGCCGTTTTGACCTTCGGCTTCGAGCGCCTCGTTCATTTGGTCAATGCCCATCTGCATCGCCTGAATCCAGGAGGACTCAGCTTGAGTACCTGTCTGGTCGACGACCGCGCCGAGAACGATCTCATCGCCCTCGAAAGCCGCCTCACCGCAGGCCGACACCGTCATGGCAACGACCAATAAAGCCAAAGCTCTACGCATCATGCGCTTCTCACTCCGTCAACCAACCTTACCATTCGCTCAAAACGTTTGCGCCAGGCGGAAGAAAAACACCCGCCCCACGGACGGGAAGTCAAAGCCGCCGTAGCCCGGATTGTTGAACCGATTGTCTAGCAAATTTTTCACGTTGGCGGTGATGCGCGTCTCCGCGCTGTCACTGAAAATGAACAAGTCGAGAGACGTCAAGGTGAGGTCTACCGTCGCGTAAGCGGGCAACGTGTAACGTTCGCGGTTGTTCAAGATGATGTTGCTGTCGGACGCTCCGCGCGATCCAACCAGGCGACCTGTGATGTCGACCGCCATGTAAGCCTCAGGCAAACGCAGCGTAGTGCCCGCATAGAGCGTGTAGGCAGGAAGCTCCGGCGGCTGGCGAAAACCGAATTGCTGAAGACCGTTCTCGTCATCGTATGTACGGGCGGTCGCGCTACCGAACACATAGGTGCTCAAACGGCTTGAGCTGCCGCGCAAACCGAGCTCGCCGCCGACAAACCGTCGCGGCGGGCGGTTGCGCGCCGTGAAGTTCGTGGTGATCTGCTCGAACTCAACAAAGTCACCGATGGACTGGTAGTAGACGGACGTGTCGATAACGACCGTGTTGGTAATCGCGACGGTCGTCGCCAGCTCTGTGCTGAACACGTTCTGTACGCGCAAGCGATCGGTATCATTGATCGTTCGGTTGCCGACGATGTTGAAGGCCGATCCAAAGCCTGGGCGGGCGAACAATTGGACAGGCGAAGGCGTCTCGAAGGCTCGCCCAATGAAGAGCTTGCTCGTGACACGAGGACTGAACTGGTAGGCAATACCAGCGCGCCACGTCAGCTGACCGTCGAACAAATTCGGCTTGTCGTAGCGAATGTTGCCCAAGACATAGAGGTCCGGCATCGACGAAAACGGGTTCCCACCGAGCTGCGTGTAGACACCGACGTTCGAGATCGTCACCGTCCGGTCCGCGCCTTCTTCGATACGCTCGGTCGGGGTGTTGGGTGGACGTGTGCCCTGCTGCTCGACGTTGAACTGTGTGAAGAAGAGAACATCTTCACGGTCATAATTGAAGTCGACGCCGGTCTTCGACTCGAGCTGAAGCGGCAGCTTCGCCTCCAACGCGCCGCCCATGTCGACGGCCGTGTATCCGAAGTTCCGCTGGAATCGGAAGCCGTCGACGCCTGTCGCGAATAGCGTCTCGCGGCCAAGTGGTTTGCCGCTCGAAAGACCCGCCGTGAACGACAGCGTGATGTCACGTCCGTAGCCGTAGACATAGCCTGCGGACAGCCAGTTGTTGCGTAGCGCGACGCGACTTCTGTGTGTCAACACGGAGCTTGGCTGGAACTCGGCGGCGGAGTCGAGGAGCTGGAGTCCCCCCTGGAGCGAGAAAATGCCGTAATCTTCCGAGCGAATCTCGGCCGAGCCGTAGAGGGTCTTTGGGCGCGTCTTGTCGTCGCGGCTAGGATTCGGTTGGAAACCTGGATCGGGACTGCCGTCGAAGAATGAGAACGCGGACGTTCCCGGATCTTGGTTGCCAAACGTGCGATCGAGCGTGACGCCCGACCGGTCATACGTCGCCTGATTGTAGGCGAGCTGGAAGTGAGCCGTACTGCTGCCATAGCCGGCGCGCCCACCAAAACCGAATCCGCTGTTGCCGTTGATGAACGTCAAATTGCCGTGGGCCTCTCCCTCGACACCGTTTCGTGGCACACGCGTAATGACATTGACGGTCGCAAGAAAAGCGTTGGCGCCGTAGAGCGCGGACAACGGACCTTTGGCGATCTCGATGCGCTCGACTGTTTCGAAGGGAATGTACTCCTGGCCGAGAAAGGCGGTGAGGTCGGGGCGGAAGTTCACCAACACGCCGTTGATCATGATGCGCACGATACGCGTGCCGCTGCGCAAGCCGCCGCCGACCCCGCGCACGCCAATCTGCGGCAGGACCAAGTCGTCGGTCACATACAAACCCGGCGTGTTCGAAAGCACGTCTGCCAGCGAGGTCCAGCCATGACGATGAATCTCGTCCCGCTCCCAGGTGACCACGTTCGCCGGCGCTAGAGCCCGCGATTGCTCACGCCCAGTCGCGGTGATCACCGGTGCATTGAGCAATATTTCGGTATCGAGCGTGGTGGCACCCTCGATTGGCGACGCGTCGCCGGCGCCTGAGGCAACGGGCTCGGTTTGCGCCGCTGCGGACGACGTCACGAGGGCCGCCGCGATGGCAGCGGACCACGACACACGAAGCGAAAATAACGAAAGAGCACCCAAGTTAGGACTCACGCGTTGATTCCGAGTAGGGACGAAACTGTTTGGTGAAAGCAGACATTAACACAGCACAGATGCACCGCCATGATTCATGCGACTTGTTGGATCGCCGCCTCCTACCGGCCCTCACCCAAGACGCGAGTCAAGGCCGCCGAGATCAACGCGAGTGAATAGCGCTATGTGCTCATGTAGGCCATAGCGGAGTGCTGACCCGCTGGCGGCAAGGCATCGCTCTTGAGCGCGGCAACGCAGCCGTCACGTCGACATGGGCGCAAGAAGGCTCGTCGCTTACACGCGAAAGTCGGGTTGGGTTGGCAACTCGCACATGTCATCACGACCGGGAGTTACTTTCGCCGGTACCGTTTTTCTCGGCTAGAGTGTTAATCTCAATGCAGCACGGCAGCACCGAGCGAAGCTCTTCGGGGGCTTGGTTTATGTTGGCGAGCGCGCTCGGCTGGAGCTTGATGAGCCTTTGCATCAAGCTGGTCCCGCGCATCCCCAGCTATGAAACCTTTCTTGCCAGCTCACTCGTGGTGGCTGCGGCGAGTATCGCCGTCGCACGACGCAGGGGATTGAGCCTCCTCGGACACAACCGTGGCGGGTTGTTGCTGCGTGGACTCCTCGGTGCAGTCGCCCTCACCTGCTTCCACTATTCAGTGCAGCACTTGCCGCTGGCGGAAGCGTTGGTGATTCAGAACGCTGCGCCTCTGTTCACCTCGCTCATCGCCGCAATCGCGCTCCGCGAGAGACCCGGTTGGCTCGTGTCGTTCGCGGCGGCGGCGAGCCTGCTCGGCGTGATCTTCATGACGCGCCCTAGCGGTCTATTTAGCCTCACGACCGCTGAAGCGGACTGGGTCACCGTGCTGATCGCGGCAACCGGGGCCGTCGCCAGCGCTAGCGCCTTCGTGGTCGTGCGTCACCTGCGACGCACTGAGCATAACGTCATCATCATGTTGTATCTGCCCTTGGTCGCCATACCGGTGAACCTGCCACTCGTGGTCAACCAGTTCGTGGTTCCTACCGGGTCCGAGTGGCTGGTCCTGCTTGCAGCGGGTCTCATTACGTTCGTCATGCAGGTCTGCCAAACAGAAGGTCTCCGACGGGAAACCGCTGCTCGTGCGATCAACCTGACCCACGCCCAAGTCGTCTTTGCCGCGCTTTGGGGGGTCATCTTCTTGCACGAGCTACCTCAAGTTTCGACGGTCATCGGGGCGCTTACGGTCATTGCCGCAAGCAGCGCGACAATGTGGTCGAGCTCAAGAGCGAAACACGCTGTGCAGAGCCCGCAGACTTCTACGCTCGCTTGGCCGGTGCAGGGTGAGCCGGTCACTCTCGTCGATGACGGCTCGTACGCTGAAGACTATGCATATCCCGATGCCCTGGTCAGCGAGAACCAGTCGCTCGGCCACGAGCACGACATCCTCAGCGTAGACGCCACTGCTGTTGCGTGGTCCGATCGCGTGAAGCCGCGGCCTTAGATGAGACCACACAGTGCTTGATGGCTTTGGGCTACCGGCTCGTGGTCAGGGAGAAAGGAAGCCGTAGGCTCGCACATCAGTCAAGCAACGGGCTTCGTCGACGGGACCGACGCGCAATGCGAGCTTGCTCACCGCCTCACGCAACACGAGCACGTCTCTGCGCTCTCCCGCTGCAAGGCGTGGGCGATGCCCCACGCCTTGGACGAACGACCGCGGGTCCGGGGCTTTGCCGACGACGTGGGTGTCTTCAGAAGCGGATTCCGGAGAAAGCGTCAGTGCCCCAGTGCCAACGCCGCAGCCGTGCGCAACGTCGAGGATGACCATCGGGCGATCGCCGCTGTCGATCTCTAGCACCCCCTCGTCGCCCGCCAAGGCGACGAACGAGGTAGCGCGGTCTTCGTCGGTCAAGACAGACAAGTCCTCGCTTGCCGAGGGGGCGTCGCGACGCCAGGAGACTCGGACCCCGCGCGGAGCGACGAAGCCGCGTGGCCTCTCGTCGACGACGATACGCACCCCATCGTCCGACAAGACGCGCTCACGCACCGATTTGAGCACCTCGACTTCTCCGGAAGCGCCGCGGAGCTGCACCATCTGTGCGCGATCGATGACGTGCACCATGCCAGCGTCGTCGACGAGCACCCCGGCCGGGACCTCTCCTGGGCTGACCACCTCATAGCCTGGCTTCTGCAGATTGACTTGCTCCTGGAACACGGCGGTGCAGGGCTGGTTAGCGGGCAGCAACGCGAACGACTGCTGCAGCGTATCGGGATTGTCGGTGCTTGCGACGACCAAGAGGAGCAAACGCTCAGCGGGTTTCACCCAACGCAAGGTGTCGAGCTCTTCGCCAGCGAGCACGGGCCCAGCGCACGCTTGCGACCAGACGCCACCGTTTTCACTCGGGGTCTGCACGAAAACCTGCGGACGCATCCCCTGCCCGTCACGCGTCACCACGACCGCGTCGGCGATACCGTCACCATTGAAGTCGTAGTCCAGAAAACCGAGGGCGTCTTTACGGACCTTCTTGAAGGCATCGCTGTCCTTGAACGGCGTTGGCCGCACTTGAACTTTGGCAGCGCAGCCGACCGCGAAGGCCACGGCCAGCGCGCCACCAAAACGGACACGCGACATCAGTCGCCGCCGCCAGCACCCTCGTACATCGAGTCGAAGAGCTTCTTGTAGCGTTCGTTGACGACCTTACGCTTGATCTTGAGCGAGGGCGTCATCTCACCGCTTTCGACCGAAAAATCGTGGTCGAGAATGGCGAAGCGCTTGATGCTCTCATAGCTCGCCAGCTGCTTGTTCACCTCGGTGATCCAAGCGTCGACCATCTTTTCGATCTCAGGGCGCTTGCTGAGCTCTTCGACCGAGCCGTTGCCCAGACCTTCCTCTTTGGCGACGGTCTTGAGCACATCGGGGTCGAGCGTGACGACCGCAGTCAGATACTTGCGCTTGTCCCCGTGGACGACGGCCTGCGAGATGAGCTTGTGGGTCTTGAGGACGTTCTCGATGTTCTGCGGGGCAACATTCTTGCCGCCCGCCGTGACGATGATGTCCTTCTTGCGGTCGGTAATCCGGAGCGTACCGCCGGGCTCGATCATTCCGATGTCGCCAGTCGAGAACCAGCCGTCTTTCAGAACCTCCGCAGTAGCGGACGGATTGTTCCAGTACTCCTTCATCACGCCACGGCCCTTGATGAGGATCTCGCCGTCGGAGGCGATCTTCACTTCCGTGCCGGGTAGAGGCAGGCCGACCGAGCCGATGCTGTTCTGGCCAGGACGATTCACGAAGCTTGCCGCAGACGTCTCAGTGAGGCCGTAGCCTTCGAGGATCTCGATACCGGCGTCTCGGAAGAACCAGTTGATCTTCGGCGACAAGGGAGCGCCGCCCGAGACCAGGATGCGCATACGCCCGCCGAGCAGCTCGCTCAGGCCCTTGCCTACCTTCGAGAAGACAAGCTTCTTGAGGACCGCGAACCTGATGCCGTCCCGTAGTCCCAGTGAACGTCCTTCCTTCTCGGCCTCACCGTTCTTCTGCGAGAGCTCGACGGCGGCGTTGAACAGCTTCGCCTTGAGGCCACCCGGCGCCGTCCCCTTCTGGACCACCGCGCTGAAGAATTTCTCGAACACGCGCGGAACACCGCACATGATCGTCGGCCGCACTTCACCGAGATTCTCGCGAATCGTCTGCATGTTTTCGGCGAAGGCCATGATGTAGCGGCACGACAGCCAAGCGGCTTCGAGGACGCGACCGAACGAGTGCGACAGCGGCAAGAAGAACAGCTGGATGTCGCTTTCGCGGAGCACGTTGATCGCTTGCACCGCCTCGGCCTCGTAGGCCATCGCGTCATGGGTAAGAACGACGCCCTTCGGCTTGCCCGTGGTGCCGGACGTGTAGATGAGTGTGAAGGGCGAGTCCTTCTGAAGCGACTTGCGCCGCGTCTCGAGCTCGGCCTTGACCTTATCGACGTCGCCACCTTGTTTGATGAATGCGTCGTACGTGATGACCCAACCGTCGGCGCTCGCCGGCACAGCCCCGGTCATCTGCACGACCCGGCGCAGCTCTGGCATATTCTTGCGCTCAGCCAGCATCTTCTCGGTCTGCTTCTCGTCTTCGACGAACGCGAGCACGGCGCCGCTGTTCTGCGCGATGTAGCCACACTCCTCGGCGAGAGACGATGGGTAGACCGGAACCGTGATGCCGCCGGCGTGCACGATCGCCATGTCGAGAATGACCCACTCGAGACGCGTATTCGAGACGATATGGACGCGGTCGCCGAGCTTGACGCCCTGGGCAAGCAAGCCAGTCGAGGCACGCATGGCCTCGTCGTAGAGCTGCTTCCAGGTGCGCTCTTCGTAGCGACCGTCGCGCTTGACGAGCGCTGCGACCTTCGTTGCGTGCTGCTCGGCATTGTCGACGAACAAATCAAGGATTGTAGTACGGGCCATGAGGTGGGCTCTCTAGCTCTAGGTCGGCAGGCTCTGCAAGTCGCGAGTGGAACCCACCACGCGGGGGGTGAATTCCCAAAACCGCGATCGCAATGTCGCACTTTTACGATTTTGGCAACAAAAGTCCCTGTTTGCATCACATCGAGATTGACCCGCGCTCGAAAACGCCTTACCGACGTGCGCACGTAACGACCCGCGCGATGCAACCGAGACCGGCTCGGCTGTTTTCGCCGGCCAAGGAGAGCCATGATGCGTTTTCGCATCCCCGTAGTCCTCGCAATGACCGCTATCGCGGCCGGTTGCTTGGACCAAGCCGAGGTCGATGAGACCGAGACCGCCGAACTGCTGGTGAGCTCACCGCAGATCCAGGATTTCGACCCGTCGAACAGCATCATTCCATTCCCGAACGTTCTCCTTCTGTCGCCTACGACCGGGTTGAACACGCTGCCGGCGACGTGCGGCGAATCGACCGGGGCGCAGGGCCTGCGCGAAGGCGTGCTCAACACGCTCGACGGCGCGGGCACCTGGCTGCCAGCGGTCTTCGCGACCTTCACGGCGCAGGTCGACCTGGCGAGCACCGCAGGGCGCGTGTTCCTGGTGAAGCGGGTGGCCGATCCGACGGACGCCGTAGCAGTACCGGCCCAGGTTGGGCGCTTCCAGACCATTCGTTACGATGAGGCCCTGCCGACGTGCGGCGCGGCCAACGTCATCGAAGCGATCACCGTAACGCCGGTGGTACCGCTCGACGACGACTCCGTCTACACCGTGGCCGTCCTGCAGGGCGTGACCTCGACTGACGGTGAAGAGTTCCAGCCGTCGACGACCTGGTTCTTCAGCCGCCAGCTCGCCGCTCCGGTCAGCATCTTCGATCAGGATGAAAACGGCGTGCTGACGACGAGCGATGTCGTGTTCAACAACACGCCGCTCGACCAGTTCGACCCGCGCGACGCGAACGCCAACGGCGTGGCCGACACCATTGAGTCGCTGGCTGGTATCCAGCGGCTGTTCGGTCTCAACCAGACGTTCCTTCCCTACGTCGACGTCGCGCTCGACACCGTCACCGGTGAAGAGGTCACGCGCGACGACATTCTCATCGCGTGGTCTTTCAAGACGCAGACCGTCGAGGCGCCTCTTGACCCGGCTGGCGCCGGCCCGGCCGCGTTCGTGACCGAAAATGCCGCTCTCGCTGGCCCGTTCGGCCCGATCGCAGGAGCGCCCGCAGGCGCCACCGTCGAGCAATTCTACGAGGCCAATTTGGGCGCTGGCATCTGCACCCAGCTGCCTTGCGCGGCCATCGGCAACGTCTTCGGCGGCGCCCTCGACGCTCCGAACTTCCAGGTCGCCGGCCCCAACACTGGCGCGCTCACCGACCCGGTTCCCGGTCCGTGGAGCAACCCCCTCAATCCCACCGAGCAACCGGGGGATCCGCTCGAGATCCTCGCAGTGCGGCCGGCAACTCCGGCGCCTGCTACCGGCTATCCGCTGGTGGTCTTCGCGCATGGCATCACCCGTTCGAAGGGCGACTTGCTCGCCATCGCGGGCCAGCTCGCTGGCCTCGGCATCGCGACGGTCGCCATCGACTGGCCGCTCCACGGCTCGCGCGCGGTGCAAATCTTCCCGACCGGCTCGGCCTGCCAGGACCCAAGCGACGCGGGCGCTGCTGACCCGACGCTCAGCCCTGCGTGCTTCGCGCCAATCTTGAGCTCGAACCTCCCGGCGACGCGTGACGGGTTCCGTCAGGGCGCGCTCGACATCATGAGCCTCATCGCCGCCATGACCAACGAGTGCGCCGCCCCCGACGGCGTCGCGAACTGCAACGGCTTCGCGATCAACGCCGACGCGGTCGGCTATATCGGCCAGTCGCTCGGCGCCATCATCGGAACGCTACCTGTGGCCATGCAGGGTGGCTTCAAGGCGGCCGTGTTCAACGTCGGCGGCGTGAGTCTCACGACCATCCTCGAGAACACCGACAGCAACCGCATCAAGTGCCCGCTCATCGACGCGTTGATCAACAACGGCACGTTGCAAGGCAAGCTCTGGCTGCAGCCAGACAACTCGTTCAACGAGGTCGACGCGCTTTGCGTTCAGACCAATACGGCGCTCCCCATCGCTGTGGCGTCCGAGCCGGCCTACCGCTCGTTCGCAGCGGCCACCCGCTGGATCGCCGATCCATGCGACGGCGTGAACTTCCTCGACGTCATCGGTGGCCGCGTGGCAGCTGGTGACCTGCACGTGCTCGTGCAGCAAGTCGAAGGTGACGCGGTAGTACCGAACGAGTCGACCGCCATCATCGGCCGCCTCCTCGGGTTCGCCAGCGCGACTGACGCGACGACGCCGACAGTGCCGCCGTTCTCCCCGAGCGCCGGTCTTGCCGACTCTGCGACGGCCGCTGCTTGGTTGAACTACAGCAGCGACACAGTCACCTATGGCCACGGTTCGCTCTTGCAGCCCGCCGCAGCGACGCCCCAGGGCCAAGCAGCGACGGCTCAGATGCAGACTGACGCATTCACCTTCTTGGCAACCCAACTCGCCGCAGCCGCTGCGGCCGCCGAGTAATGAGGAAGCCCACGATGAAATTGACTATGTTTAAAAAGATTTCCGTCGGCATCCTGGCCAGCGTCGTCATGCTCTCCTCGAGCATCGCGCAGGCTGCGGGCTTCTACTTGAGCAACCAGGGCGCCCGCGCCACCGGTCGCTCCAACGCTGTCGTTGCGAGCCCCGGTGACGCCTCGACCATCTGGTACAACCCGGCAGGTCTCGCGACCCTCGACGGCAAGTTCCAGCTCTATCTCGGTGCGTCGCTCATCTCCCCGAGCTACAGCTTCGTGCCCGAGGGCGGCGGACCGCGCACGTATGACGACGTTGGCGTTCTGCCGGCGCCTCATGCGTATTTGGGCGGCAAGGTCTTGCCGTTCCTCGCACTGGGTCTCGGCTTCAACTCCTCGTACGGCGCGACCGTGCGGTGGGGAGAAAACTCGCCGGGCCGTACCGTCGTGCGTGAGCAGAGCTTGCGAACGCTGTGGTTTCAGCCGACCGCATCGCTCGACTTCTCGACGCTCGGTATCAAGGGCCTGTCGATCGGAGCGACGCTCGACCTCGTACACGCCTCTGCCTACCTAACGCGCGACATCGCATTCGGTAACAACAGCTACGGCAGTGTCGCCCTCGACGGAACCGACTTCCGCGTTGGCGGACACTTCGGCGTCTTGTACCGTCCCGAGTTCATCCCTGGCCTGTCGCTCGGCGCGCGTTATCAGCTGCCGATCCGCACTCGCCTTACCGGTACCGACAACGTCGACTTCGACGCCCCAGCGCCGGTGCGCGGTCTTCTGCCGCCGGACGGCACCGGCAACGTCGACGGCGTCGATATTCCGCAGCAGGTGATCATCGGCGGTGCCTACAAGATCGCCAACATGCTCGAAATCGAAGCCGACGCCATCTGGAACGACTGGTCGGACTTCGAGCGCCTGCTCTTCACCTTCCCCGATGGCTCGACCTCGACCTCGGTGCGCCAGTACGAAGACCGTTGGGGCGTTCGCACCGGCGTCGAACTCGACCTCGGAGTCGTCGTACCACGCGTCGGCTACGAGTATGACCCAACCCCGATTCCGCGCGAGTCGCTCGACCACACGTTGCCCGACATCGTGCGCAACATCGTCACCGCTGGTGTGACGGTACGTCCGTCCTGCCACTTCTGGGTGGACGCTGGCGGTTGGTACCTGCTGCCCAAGTCGCGTGAGACCCTGGACGCTCCGTCGGCGCGTCAGCCGGTGGTTGGCACATTCCGTACCAGCGCATGGGTCGCCGCCTTGAGCGTCGGCATGGCGTTCGGCAACGAAGACAGCTGCGGTGGTAAGCCTGCCGCGGAGCCCACCGTCACCGACACCCCGCTCCGCGATAGCGACAGCGACGGCGTGCCCGATGCCAACGATGCTTGCCCGACCGTGGCCGGCAACGACGGAACCGGCTGCCCGGTTCCAGTCGACGCGGACAACGACGGCGTGATGGACAACGTCGACAAGTGCCCCGGCGTGACCGGTGTCGCGCCCGATGGCTGCCCGCCTCCGGATCCGGACAAGGACGGCGTCGTGGGTGACGCGGACGCTTGCCCGCAAGAAGCCGGCGACATGCCGAACGGCTGCCCGAACCCGGATCCCGACGGCGACAGCATCGCCGGCGCCGCCGACACCTGCCCGAAGGAGCCAGAAACGATGAACGGCTTCCAGGACACGGACGGTTGCCCCGACGAGTTGCCCGCCGCGGTCGCCAAGTTCAACGGCAAGCTCGAGGGCGTGAAGTTCGCCACCGCGAGCTCGCGTCTCACCAAGGACAGCTACGCGACGCTCGACGGCATCGCGAAGACCTTGATCGAGTACCCGGATCTCAAGCTCGAGATCGCAGGCCACACCGACAACGTGGGTAACGCAGAGAAGAACCTGGTGCTCTCGCAGGGTCGCGCTGACTCCGTGAAGAAGTACCTAGCCGGTAAGGGTGTCGCGGCTGACCGCATGACGGCGATCGGCTACGGCTCCGACAAACCGGTTGCGGACAACGCGACGAAGGACGGCCAAGCGGCCAACCGCCGTATCGAGTTCCGTATCCTGCACAACTAGTTGAGTTTTTCCCAAAGCCCGCGCTGGAGTTTCTCCTCCGGCGCGGGCTTTGCTGTTTTCGACGACCGCAGTTGAGTGTACGAGGTAGGTATGAGCCTCGTCGGCACGCGCCTCGCAAAATACGAGCTCACCGCCGAGATCGGTCACGGCGGTATGAGCGTCGTGTACCGAGCGCACGACACGCAGCTCAAGCGTGACGTCGCCATCAAGGTCATGCACACGTTTCTGGCCGAGCAACCAGAAGCCCGCGAGAGGTTTCATCGCGAGGCGGTGGCGGTCGCGCGGCTTCGCCACCCCAACATCATCGAGATCTTCGACTACTCCGGCGAGAAAGCCTCGACCAGCTACATCGTCATGGAGCTCGTCACTGGGTCCGCTCTGGCGGATGTCGTACGCGACCGTCCGCTCTCTTGCCCCGAGGCTGCGCTGCTCCTCGCACGACCAATCGCTGACGCGCTCGACGCCGCCCACAAGGGAGGCGTCGTCCATCGCGACCTCAAGCCCGAGAACATCCTTCTCGGCCGTACGGGCGAGCTCAAGCTCACAGATTTCGGGATCGCGCGCATCCTCGACAATCAGGCGATGACCATGACGGGGACTCTCTTGGGCTCACCCGCCTACATGGCGCCAGAGTACATCGAAGGCTACGCGACCGACGAGCGCGCTGACATTTTCTCGTTCGGGGCCATGCTCTACTACCTGGTGGTCGGCCGCCTCCCATTCGAAGCACCCTCGCCGCACGCGTTGCTCAAGCGCATCGCGGCTGGCGAGTACCCACTGCCACAGCAGAACAATCCGCGAACCCACGCCGGGCTCAGCCGCATCCTCGTGCGATGCTTGAAGCGCCTACCCGAGCAGCGCTACGCCAACGCAGGCGAGCTTCGCGACGCCATCGACGCTCAACTCCGAGCGCTTGGACTCGATTGGGAAGTCGAGTTACCGAAGCTCCTCGCCGAGCCCCGAGACTACTGCGAGCAACTCGAAGAGCGGGTCACGACGCGCTACGTCGAGCTCGGCAAAGAAACGCTCGCGCGCGGTCAACATGGCGTTGCCATGGAGCACTTCGACCGAGTGCTCGCGAGCAAGCCACACGACGCCGAGGTGCGAAAGCTCCTGCGCCGGCTCGGACGCCGGGTCTCGCTCCTCAAGGCCGCGCGCGCAGGAGCGGTCGCGACCTTGGTGGCGATGCTGCTCGCCGGAGTCGCGTACGGGGCCATGTCTTGGAAGACGGAGCAAGAAGAGCCGCGGCGGGTCGGCGAGACCCGTGAGTCGACTTCGGAGAGCCGAGCGCCAATCGCCGAGAGCCAAGATCCGAGCCCCGATGCGCGCTTGCCGATCGCCGACCCGGCAATCACCGACAATCGCAATCAGGACGCCACTGCCAGGGACACAGCGACATCCGCTATCTCGGACCGCACGCAACCCGCGAAGGCGACTCCCACCAAGCAGCCACCCGTGGCGAGCCCCGCTAACCCGCCGGACGACCCCAAGCTTCCGCGCGATCCGCCCGCCGACCCGGTGCCAGTCAAGCCAACCCCGATGCGCCCTGTGCGCTTCAACGCTGTCAACGTGGTGACCGCATATGTCGACGATGGAGCCGAGCCTGTCGTCCGTGACCGCATCGGCCCCTTCACGCTCGACCTTACCCACGGCACCCACCGTCTTCGCTTCACCAATCCGCTGGCCTACGAGAGCGAAATGAACGTCTCGGTCGACGATGTGAACCCGGCACAGCTCGTCGTCGTGCGCTTGCAGCCTTTGCCTGCCAAGCTCTTCGTCGACAAGGCGCCCGACGGCGCCACCGTCGAGGTCGCTGGCCGCACCTGGCTCGTGAACGCTCAGACCCGCAACGAGCCCATCTTCGTTCCACTTCCCTTAGGCGCTGGGTCGCAGTCGCTCGAGGTGGTCGTTCGACGCGGCGATCTCGAATGGCGCAAGGTGGTCGACTTCAAGCCCGGTCAGGAACGAAGGCTTGATGTGAAGCTCGACCAGCTGTAACCCTTCAGGACTCATGTTGGCGCTGGTCGCGGCTCTCCTGCTCACGGCTCCCACGGCGCAGCAACCGCCCGGGAACGGCATGACCGTGCCCGCCAAAATGGACAACGCAGAGCGCTCGAGCGCCGATGAGCTGCTGCGCCGCGCCATCAACGAGTACGCCTATGGCAACTACGGTGCCGCCATCGATCAGCTGCGCGCCCTGCTCTATCCAATGCGCCTGGTGTCGGACAGCCAGGTCATCGAGGCCCGCAAATATCTCGGGCTCTCGTACTACCTGTTGAGCCGCCCCGTCGATATGCGGGAGGAGCTCGAGAAGCTTCTGTACATCGACCCCGACTACCAGCTCGATCCGTTCTCGATCCCACCCCCCATCATCGACGAGTTCGAGCGCATCCGCGAGCAGGCAAAGCCACAACTCGATGTCATCCGATTGCGCCGCGCCGAGCAGAGCGGAAACGCATCGGCGGTTCGACGCATCGAAGCGAGCATACCGCCAACGACGGGCGCCCGCGGTGTGACGAGCTTTCTGCCGTTCGGCGTCGGGCAATTCGAGAACGGTGATGCATCGATGGGCCTATTCTTCGCGCTCACCGAGGCCGTACTCCTAGGCCTCAACATCGCCGCCTATCTTTACGCCACCTACGGCATCGGTGACGACTATCCCTCTGGAGACCATGGCTTGGTGCGAGGCCTGCAGATCACGCAGTATGCGTCTCTGTCACTGTTTGCGCTGACCTGGGGCATCGGCGTGTACCACGCGCGCTTGCAGGTAACGCCCGCCATTGCTCCACGCACCCAGGTCTCTCCGGTGTCCTCGGCGCTGGAGGCACCACGCTACGATCCGTCCGTCCTGGCGCGTCCCAGCGGCGGCTTGTTGTTTCAACTGACGTTTTGATAAGGCAAACGGCCGTGGCGGTCCTGATTCTGCTGAAAGAGCAAGGCGCGGGTGACCAGCGCATCCCGCTCTACAAGAACATCACGCGCATCGGCACCGACCCGACAGCTGACGTACAGGTCACGGGAGACGACCTCTTCCCCGACCACGCGCACATCCTACGTGAGGACGACGCCTACGTCGTTGCTTCCCTCGGGCGCGGCCGCCCCATCGTCGTCAACGGCAAGAAAGAAAAGCGCGTGCGGCTTCGCGAGGGCGACGTTCTCGAGTTCGGTGAGACGCGGCTGGGCTTTGCGCTGCATGATTCCGTTAACGCGGACGAGCCGCGCGGAGTCGATCCGAAAAACGAGATATTCGGTTACCGCGAGGTCGTAGCGTTCAGCGAGAAGCTGCTACGAAGCCGCGAGCTTGGCGGTTTGCTCACCACGTTGATGGATAAGGTGGTCGAGCTCACCCGGGCCGACCGCGGCTTCCTCGTGCTGTTCGAGGACGGCGCCTGGCAGATCAAAGTGGCACGCAACATCGACCACGGCGAATCCAGCGCGGTCATCACCGAGCTTTCGGACAGCATCATCGCCAAGGTCGTGCGCGAGCAGCAGCCGGTGATCGTCAGCGACGCGGTCAATGACGCCGAGTTCAAGGCGAGCGCTTCCGTCGTGAACCTGCGTCTGCTGTCGGTCATGTGCGTCCCTCTCACGGAGGCGGGCGAGCTCTTCGGGCTCATCTATCTGGGCTCGAACAAAGTCGTGAACCTCTTCGAGCCACACATGCTCGAGGTCGTGACCGTTTTCGCGGCGCAGGCTTCGCTGCTCATCCGCAACGCCATGCTCCTCGACAACCTGCGCACGAACAACGCGCAGCTACGGCAAGCGCTCGAGGAGAAGCGCTTCGGCGAGATCGTCGGTACGTCGGAGCGGATGCAGGATGTCTTCCGCAAGATCCGCAAGGTGGCCCCCACCGACGTCAGCGTTCTGATCACCGGTGAGACAGGGACCGGCAAGGAACTCATCGCGCGTGAGATCCATGAGCGCTCGGACCGCAAGGGAAAGGCGTTCATTGTCGTCAACTGCGGCGCCATTCCCGAAAATCTCCTCGAGAGCGAGCTCTTCGGTCACGTGCGCGGCGCCTTCACAGGTGCGGTGCAGACGCGGGATGGCCGCTTCCAGGCGGCCAACAAAGGCACCCTGTTTCTGGACGAAATCGGCGAGATGCCGGTGTCCCTTCAGGTGAAGCTCCTGCGGGCGCTGCAAGAAAAAGTGGTCACCAAGGTCGGCGACACCAAGCCCGAAGCGGTCGACATTCGCATCGTCGCGGCAACCAACAAGCATCTCGAGGACGAGATCAAGCGCGGTGGGTTTCGCGAGGACCTCTACTATCGCTTGAACGTCGTGGGCATTCACCTGCCGCCACTTCGCGACCGCGGCGAAGATCTGATGCTCATCGCGCGCTACTTTTTGCGCCGATACACCGAAGAGTACACCTCGAAGGTGAAAGGCTTCTCGCCCCAGTCCGTGATGCTCATGAAGAAGTATCATTGGCCGGGAAACATCCGGCAGCTCGAGAATCGCATCAAGAAGGCCGTCATCATGGCGGAGCGCGTGCAACTCGCCCCCGAGGACATGGAGCTCTCCGACGCAGATCTTGCGCCCGTGGTACCACTCGCGCAGGCCAAGGAAGACTTCCAGCGGCAGTACATCAACGACGTCCTGGCGCGGAACAACGGCAATCGCACCAAGACGGCTCACGACTTGGGTGTCGACCCCCGCACCATCTTCCGCCACCTCGAGCGCGAAGACGGCGAAGCTCCGTCGGAGTGATGCCCTTGAATTGGCACGCCCCGTGCTCGTCTAAGCTGCTGGTGGTGTCGATGTTGTTATGCGCCACAATCGGGACGGCGTGCGTGCTGCCGCCGCCCATCGACGAGGAGGGCCTGGACGCGAACCGCCCGCCGTTCATCGAGCCGGTCTTACCGAATTTCGACGGCGAACCGATTACCCTCAACTGCAACGGCCTGCCGACGCTGTTCCTCGCCAATATCGGCGACGACAACCTACGTGACACACTCTACTACCGCTTCTTCATCGACTACTTTCGCCGCGACCCCGAAGACATCCTCGACACGCGCATCGGTGAAGCGCCTCCGACCCCCGGTCGCGGACGCGTCGCACAGGAGAGCGTTACAGCCAACAACCCCATCCTCCTCGAGCGGCCGAGCGACGTGCACGTCATCGAGCTCTATGTTTCGGACCGTGAGTTCAACGACTCGATCGACGACGAGCCCACCGTCGTCGGTCGCGTCGTCCTCGAAAGCGGCCTGACAGCAACCTATTCTTGGGCCGTGTACCCTATCGAGTGCAACTGATGCGTAACCTGGTCAACTACATGGCGACGGTCCTCTTGGGGCTTGCGGCCGGCTGCGGGAACAGCGCGGCGGATGCGACGCCGCGGGCGGAGTGCTTCGCCAACGACGAGTGCGGCGCGGGTGCGTGTTTCCTTGGCACCTGTGTCGAGGCAGGCGCAGGGCTCGGCACGGTCGACATCGACATCCAGCCGCGCAACAACTCCGGCGCCTTGCGTCAACGCTTGTCACGCGTGTTCGACGTCGCCTCAGGGTCGCAGGATCTCTACCTCGCCCCGACCGTCCAAGTTGGGGGCGTGATCCGTCACGTCGGCGAGCCGTTCTCCGGCACAGTCCAAGCGTACAGCGTCGTCGACGGCAACTGCCGGCCCACCGCCACGGACGCCGTCCTCGCCTATGACGGCGAAGTCGTCAATGACGCGGTCACCATCGCTCTCGTTCCTGGCCGCTATCGCATCGTCATGACGCCAGCAGAGTCGGCGCTGGCGCGTCCACCACTCATCCTTCCAAACGACGGCTCCTGCGGGATCGAGATTGCCCCGGGAGCTCGCCTCGACGTGGCCTACCCGAACGACGCAGCGCTCGTGAGCGTCAGAGGACGGCTCCGCTATAGCCTCAACGACACAACCGGCGCTGCGGGCGCTGAGGTGACCCTCCGGACCAGCATTGGCGGCGCCGAATACACGTCTGCCACCGTTGAAACTGGCAGCGACGGTGGTTTTGCCGTGCTCTTGCCCGAAGGAGCGACGGTTTTCGTGGCCGACATCAAGAGCGGCAGCAATGTCAACGTGCCGACCCTCTCCATCGGCAATCTCACGCTGACGGGCGACACCTTGGGCGATCTGCAACTCGGGGTCAGCGCGCTCGTCAACGTTCCCCTCAGCGTCACCGACGACGCGGGTACTGCGGTCGCAGACGCGACAGTCCTCATCAGCGGACAAGTTGGCTCAGGGACCGTCGCGCTCACGACAGCGACCAACACGGGAGGCGGCGCGACCTTGGCGCTACGCGCCGGCACGTACAACGTGGTCGTCCTTCCCAAGCGAACGGCGCCGGTCGGCCTCGTCCGGAGCACCCTCACGATCAGCGAGGGCGCAAGCGCCCCGACGCTCACCCTGGTCGCGCCGCCCAAGGCCGAGGTGAGCGGCATCGTTTACAGCGCCGTCGGGGCTCCCGTCCCAAACGCCTTGGTGACGTTCCGCTTGCGCAACATCAAGGCGGAGCGCGACGTGACCGCCACGACCACGAGCGATGGGGCTTATATGCTCGCGGTCGATACGCAGGGGCCAACAGCCGATGGTGGCGCGGCGGAGTTCGACGTGACCGTCAAGCCCGCTTCTGACAGCCGCGAGCCGCGCTACCGCGAGCTCGTCCGCGTCGACCAGGTGTCGCCCAACCACGATATTGGGCTCTATGCCGCAAACTTCGTCTTCGGAAAGCTGTTCACGGCCGAGGGGGGCCTCCTCCAGCAGGCCGCGCTCCTCTTCTATGCGAACCTGGGCGGAGACGAACCGGTCCTTTTGGGGGTCGCCACCTCGACGATCACTGGCGAGTTCGCCGTCCCGTTGCCATCGCCGTCCTTCGCTCAGTAGAAGGACGCCATGACCGACGCTGCGGCACCGAGCCCGCCCTTTCGCAGAACCGGCCGCCTGGTGGTCGCGTCGCTCTTCACCATCGTGGTGAGTTACATCCTCATCACCGTTTTGACGAGCGTGTTTCTTGCTCTCTACGGCAAACCACCCTCCCTCGACGCGGGTGCATTCAGCGCTGAAGCGCGAGGTTATTGCGTGCGCACGTTGGTGGCGCTGCGCGACGAGCTCGAACAAGAGGTCACCAACGTCGCTCAGCCGCCGAAACCGCGCGTCGATGCGAGGGCGCACTGGCAAGCGTGGGATTCGACCTTCAGCGAGCGCATGAGCACCGCGCGCGCCCGTTGCAGCCAAGACGACGGTATCGCGCATGCCTACGAAAGCCTGGCCGCGATGTACGCTGGCTATCGCGGGGCGGCGACCCGCATCATCGACGTGAGAACGACGATAGCGCCCGCCGTAGCGGACGTCGTTCAGCTTCTGCGGGATCCGAACGTCGCCGAACCCTAGCCCCGCCGCTCCGGTTGGAACAGGGGTCGCTAGACCTTCGCCAGTGCGTGGTGTTCCCGAGCGAGGTTCACATAGTGCGCCGCCGACGCGCGCAGCATGGCTAGCTCAGCCTCGCGAAGCTGCCGCACGACTTTAGCTGGGGATCCAAGGGCGAGTGAGCCGCGCGGAATGCGCATCCCCGGGCTGACCAACGAACCCGCCCCGACCAGGCATTCACTCTCCACCACCGCGCCATCCAGGACGATCGCCCCCATACCGATGAGCGCGAGGTCGTGCACGGTGCAGCCATGCAAGATGGCTCGATGGCCGACAGTGACGTCGGCGCCGATGGTCGTGTTGGCCACGCCAGACGTTACGTGAACAACGGAGAGGTCCTGCACGTTCGTGCGCGGGCCAACTGCGATGGTGCCGACATCACCGCGCAAGACGCAGCCGTACCAGATACTCACGTCGTCCCCGAGGGTGACCTGGCCGATCACGTCGGCGGAGGACGCGACGAAAACGTCGCGACCGAGTCGCGGTGCGATGCCCTGAAACGTTGTGATCATCGAGGTCTCCAGAGGCGAATAGCGGTTGCTGCGAGCACGGCGCCAACGGTGTCGGCGATCCAGTCGAGGATATCCGGCGAGCGGCCAGGTACGAACATCTGATGAACCTCGTCGAAGGCACCATAGAGGGACGTCACGAAGACCCCAACGAGCAGTGCCGCCCGCCCGCGATGCCCAACCCCAAACACCACCCAGGCGCAGAGAATCCCGAAAAACAGTGCATGCGCCGCCTTGTCGATGCCGTCGAAAGTGATGGGCAAATCGGGCAGGCGCGGCCGCGAGGAGAGCACGAAGATGAGGGAGCCCCACAGGGCTGCCGGGATGAATCGCGCCACGCGTTTCATCGGGTAAGCACCGCCAGCGTCTCGACGTGCGGAGTCTGCGGGAACATATCGAAGGTGGACAGGCTCTCGAGCTGGTATCCACCGTCGGCGAGCAGGCGCACATCCCGCGCAAGGGTCGCCGGATCGCACGCGACGTAGACAACGCGGGCTGGTCCCCGCACCGCAAGAGCCGCGGCAACCGTACGCGCGCCAGTGCGCGGGGGGTCGAGCAGGACCGTATCGTATCGTTCTGCGTCCGCTACGGCGTTGCTGTCCGAGGCTGTCACGACCTCGACAGAGAATCCTATCGCGTTCGCTTTGGCGAGCTCACTCGATGCGGCGTTCTGCTCGACGGCGCGCACGTGGAAGCCCTTGGCGGCGAGCGGCAGCGAGAAGTTGCCGATGCCACTGTGCAACTCGAGGACCCGTTCACCGCGTACCGCATCGCAAACGGCGGAGACCAGAAGTTGGTTCACTTCGGGGTTCGCCTGGGTGAACACACCAGCAGTGAAGCGCAAGGCGAAAGCGCCCAGGTGGTCGTAGCGAGCGGGCGCGTCGCCAAAAGGCGCCCCGTCGACTTGCTGGGCGCCGATGAACGACACCCCGGCCCGCGCATCGAGCCGTGAGTAAGCGATCTCGACCTCGCGAAGCCCCAATGAGCGTGGCTGGTTCGCGAGCCATGCGGCGAGCTCGCGCGCCGCAGCCTCGAGCTCTGGCCAGAGAACCGGGCAGGACTCGAGATCGACCAGCTCGTGCGAGCTCCTTGCGTGGTATCCCAGGCGCCACTGTCCGTCATAGCGTGCGTGCAAGCGCGCGCGATGCCGATAGCGCCACGGGTGCTCGCCGGCGTGCATTCCGCCAAAAACGGGTTTGGCGTCGATCTTGGCAATGCGGCTCATGGACTGCAGCACCTGATCGACCTTGGCCTCCCGTTGGGCGCGAATGTCGTAGTCGCGCAGGATGCAGCCGCCACAACGCGCGCGTTGGCACGTGCTTGCGATCCGGTGAGGCGATGGCGTCACGTAGCTCACCACGGTGGCCTTCACCAGTCGCTCCTGCGCGTCGACGACGCGCACGCGGATCTCGTCACCTGGCAACGCACCACGCACGAAAACGACCCGACCATCGACAAGACGCGCAACGCCGTCGCCGCTCGAGGTAAGCCCGCGAATGGTGAGCGTGAGATCAGGCTCGTCGGCAGACGACTTCGGTGCCATGGGCTCCCAGCTCCTCGGCGGCGGACGCCTCGCGCTTGGCCAACTCGACGTACCCATCGGAGCCGGCCAGAGCGACGAGCTCACCGGCCGGCGCCTCGGCATAGGTTCGAACAACACGCAAACGCCTGCCAAGAACCTCGACCTCGCCGAGCCAGCTGGACGGGATGTTGGTGGTCAAATTGCCAAAACGGTCGCTGCCCAAGGTTGTCCCGTGGATGGCGGCACCGCGCGGCACGGGGGCGGGCAAGCTCGACGGGGCCGGGTCGGTGATCTGCGTTCCGACGTCCGTGAGCGGCACACCTAGCGCGAGCTCCACGGCCACTGGCGCGAAGATGTCGCGGCCATGAAACGTGGGCGCCGTGGGGGCGCGGTGGAGCGCGGGTCGGTCGAGAACGACGGTCACGGCGTCTTTCGCGCTGGCGATGGCGCCGAGCACACCGTTATCGGGACCGACGAAGTAGCACCCACGGGACAAAACGGCGATACAGCGGCGCGCTCCGCCAACACCAGGGTCGACCACAACGAGGTGAACCGCGCCCACCGGAAACGCGAACGCGGTACCGCGCAACGACAGCTCCGCCGCGCGCACGTCGTAGGCGGGCAGATCATGAGCGACATCGACAACGACGAGGTCCGTCGAAGCGGACAAGAGAACGCCCTTCATCTGCGCGACGTACGGCGAACCGACACCAAAGTCGGTGGTCAGCGCGATGATTGCGCGCTTCACTTAGCCGAGCAGCTGCGACAGCTTCATGGCGAGGCCCATGTCGCCGGCGACCTTGAGCTTGCCGGTCATGAAGGCCATCTGCGCGTTGGTTTTCCCGTTGACGATGTCGACGAAGTCCTGAGCGCCCACGGTGATCGTGCAGTTCGCTTCGCCGTCACCCTTCGTTACGACGCCGCCCGGTTGCTTGAGGTCGACAACCCAGGTGCCACCGCCATCGCCGTTCACGATGAACTTGTAGATGGCGTTGATCTTCCCGGCGAGGTCGGGCTTGGCCTTCAAGCGCTCGGGGATGTTCTTCTCGAGGATCTCGCTGGCGGAAGAGACGGGCATCACGGACTCCGGTGTTCGAGTTGCGCTGTGCCGGTCGGACTAGCACTCGCCTTCGGGCAGGGTCAATCAGCCGCCGGCTTGGCGAACCGCGGCGACGATGCGCTCGAGGACCTCTTCAGGGGTAAGCGCGGTGCTATCGAGGTGAATGGCGTCGTCGGCAGCCTTCAATGGCGCGTGTTCTCGACCCATGTCCTGAGCGTCGCGGGCAACCATATCGCTCAGGACAGCCTCGTGCGTGACGTCTTTGCCCTTGCCGCGCAGCTCCTCGAGACGGCGCCGCGCGCGCTCGCCAGGGTCGGCGTCGAGATAGATCTTCACAGGCGCGTTTGGGCACACGACGGTACCAATATCGCGTCCTTCGAGGACCGCGCCGCCGTGCCCAGCCAGGCGCCGTTGAAGTGCGAGCAGACCCTGGCGCACGCTCGGGCGGGTCGAGACAAGGCTCGCGTCGCGAGAAACCTCGGGCGTGCGGATAGCGTCGGTCACATCTTCACCGCGCAGAAACACACGATTGACCCCATCGACCATGGTGAAGTCGATGTCGAGGCCACGCACGATGGTCTCGAGGCTCTTGTCATCGTCAAGCGACATCTTCTGTCGTTGTGCGAGCAAGGCAACGCTGCGGTAGATGGCGCCCGTATCGACGAGCCGGTAGCTGAGGGCCGCCGCAACGGCTTTGGCGACGGTGCTCTTCCCCGCCCCGGCGGGACCATCAATGGCAACCGTGATGCTCATGCGATGTCGATTCGAGCCCCGAGCGAGCGCATGTCGGCCACAAACGTCGGAAAGGAGACCGCGGCAACGTCGAACCCTTCGAGGATAGAGATACCCGGTGCCGCGAGCGCCAGCACCGCTGCGGTGAGCGCGACCCTGTGATCACTCGAGACATCGACGTGAGCCGCCTTGAGGGGCTGCGGCCCGTCAATGATGAACCCGTCGCGCTTGCCCTCGACGACGACGCCGAAAGCCGCGAGCAGGCGCACGACCTCCGCGATACGGTCGCTCTCCTTGACGCGCAGCTCATGCGCGTCACGCACTTCGACCCGGCCCCGTGCACGCGCCGCTAGCGCCGAGATGACGACGAGCTCGTCGATGAGCCGAGGCACGACCTCGCCCGCGACCACGGTTGGACGGTCACCCGCCTGACGCGCGTCGAGCTCACTCGCCTGGGCAACGACGTCAGCCACCGGTTCACCCGTAAGCTCCCGCCACTTGGAGACCCGCACCTGCACGCGCAGCTCTTCCATGATCTCGAGGAGGCCCGTGCGTGTCCCGTTCACTCCGACATCGCGAACCGTGACACGCGAGCCCGGGATGAGGGCCGATGCAGACAACACGAACGCAGCCGACGAGAAGTCACCCGGCACCTCGAGCTGAATCGGGGTGAGCTCACTCGGCCCACAGCGGACGCCCGGGACCCCTGCGTTGGTGAGACTGACGATATTGGCGCCCATGGCCGAGAGTAAGCGCTCGGTATGGTCGCGCGATAGCGAGGGCTCGTGAACCGTCACCTTGCGCTCGGACACGAGGCCCGCAAGCAGTAAGGCGCTCTTCACTTGGGCGCTCGCGACGTCGAGACGAATCATGCCGTCTTGCATCCGTCCCGGACCGATGGCGATGGGCGCGAGCTCCTTTTCGCCACTCATGCTACCGCGTATCTCGGCGCCGAGCTGCCGCAGCGGTTTGCAAACCCGCCCCATGGGTCGCTTCATGAGCGAGCCGTCGCCGACGAGTGTCGCGGTGACCCCTGCCCCCGCGAGTACACCGGCCATCAAGCGCATCGTCGTGCCGCTGTTGCCGCAATCGAGGGGCTGCGAGGGAGGCTTCAAGCCCTGCGGCCCGACGCCTTCGATGGTGAACGTGTCGCCATCGCGGACAATCGTCACACCCAAGTCGCGTAGCACGCGTGCCGTGGAGAGGTTGTCCTCGCCAGCGCCTCTGGCTGTCACCACGCTTTGCCCTTTGGCGAGGGCCGAAAAGATGAGAGCGCGATGCGTGAGGGACTTGTCCGCAGGCACGCGGACGCTGCCGACCAACGGTGCCCCACCATGGATCGACAAACGCATGGTCCGACTATCCTAACACGCGGCGCATTGCAGCGAGCATGCGGTCGTTCTGTTCAGGAGTACCCAGCGTGATTCTTACCTGCGTGTTCAGGCCATAGTTGGCGAGAGGACGCACGATAATGCCCTGCTTGAGCAAGGCTTCGAAAGTTTTCGGTCCGCTGGCGTGTGTGTCGACCATGACGAAATTGGCTTGGGACTCGGTGACCTCGAGCGGCTTCCCCCCACAGCGCATTGCGCGCAGCGCCGGCACCACGCGTTCCATCTCGCGCGTGTTGTTGTCGACGGTGCGCTGAACGTGGTCTTTATCCGCCAAAGCAGCCAATGCGGCGACCTGGCCCAGCAAGCCCACGTTGAAGGGGCCCCTGCCGCGCTCGAGGTAACCAACGAGGTCGGGGTCGCCGACACCGTAGCCGACACGAACCCCCGCAAGACCGTACGCCTTCGAGAACGTGCGTAGCACCATCGTACGCGGGCGTTGCTTCAGAATCGGGAGGCTGTTCGGATAATCTTTGGCACGCACGTATTCGACATAAGCCTCGTCGAGAACCACCACCACGTCGTTGGGGATCGCGGTGAGGAACGCGTCGAGCTCCGTAGCGGTGACGTAGGTGCCAGTCGGGTTGTTGGGGTTGGCGATGAAGACGAGCTTGGTGGTCGCATCGACGGCCTTCGCCATCGCGGGAAGGTCGTAGCGGTGCTCCTTTAGAGGCACGCTGCGGATGCCAACGCCGGCCTGCTGCGCCCGCAGCTTGTACGAGATGAACGAGGGGTCGGCGTAGAGCAGCGTCTCTCCCGGCCGAACACAGGCACGAATGACCGCGTCGATGAGCTCGTCGCCGCCATTACCCATGATGATGTGCCGTTCGGTCACGGCAAACGACTCAGCGAGCGCCTTCTTCAGATAAAAGGCGCTACCGTCGGGGTAGTCATGAACCCCAGCGAGCGCGGCGCGCATCGCCTCGACCGCTTTCGGGGAAGGCCCCAGAGCGTTTTCGTTGGAAGCGAGCTTGATGACGCCGGTGATGCCGAGCTCACGCTCGGTCTCGGTGACCGGCTTGCCGGGCACGTACGGCGTTAGCGTCAAATAGGCGTCGTTGACCAGCTGCATGGACGACGATGCATGCCGCGAAGCGCCCGGTCTGGCAAGCGGCGGCTCACGGGTTGGTCATGCGTAGGAGCGTCTGCCAGCCGTTGATGGTCTCCCAATGGCTACGCGTGGTCACATTGAAGCGGGTCACGCGGCCAGGGAGCGTGGGCCCGAGGAAGTCGCTCATCGGCCTGGTCGGTAGGAGCTGCGAGGCCGTGACATGGGTGTCGAAACGTTCGACGACCGCGCCGCTGGGGAGCCGGACCTCGTAGGCACGGGTTTCGAAGGTGGGCTGCTGCCCGGTCCGCTCGAACCAGGCGGCGGCGTTCATGTGGTTTGCGCCCTCGCCGATGTGGTCGGCGAAGCTCGGCGCGCGCGCCAAGGAAACGACAGTGCCTCCGCGGGCGGCAATCGCGCGGTCGGCGTTGTAGCGCGCCATCCAATCGCGCGTACCGTAGCCGTCGTCAAAATGACCGCGATAGCGGACAACCTCGCGTCCAAACGTCGTTTCCAATACGAGTCTGTCGGCGAGTAGCCCAGAGCCGCTATGGGTCGACAGGCTTGCCCCCGTGAAGCGGTCGGCGCCCACCGTGGTGCGTGCCATGTTGCGCATGAACACGTCGAAACGCCGCCGGCCATCGGCCCCACTCCACTGGGAATTGAAGAGCGTATTGTTGCCGGGACTTTCTGGCAGGATGGCAACGCCCCGCGTTCCACTCCCGGCCAGCATGGTTGGAAACGAGCGTTGGTCGGTTCGACCAAACACCTGCCGTTCGAGACTACCGCCCCCATCGAGCATGAAGCCGTGCAGATAGACGTGAGCCGGTGCCGCGCGATCGAATGTCGGGGGGACGAGGACGTTGACCGCACCCGGATAGCCAAGCGCGGTCGCGTCGTCGAGACGCCAGCGCTGCACGGATGCTTCGGTGCCCATGGGAACGAAGCCAGCCCCGCGCAATCGCGTGAGCAGCGCTTGACGGTCTGGCGCAGGGTCAGGTGCGGGCTGCACCTGCTGAACCGGGTCGCGCGGCCGCACCTGCGGCGGCGCAGGCCGCTCCGCGGGCGGCTCCTCGACACGCGCGGCCGGTGCCTCACGCCGGCCGGGCGGCACGTAGAGGCCACGAAGCAGCGGCGGCGCATCGCCACCCGCAATGCGGGTCACAGTGACCGGGTCCCGAGGTACGACAGCCAACGCCGGGATGACCCGAGCGTGCGTATGCTCGTGGTCTCCACCCGGTGGCGGCAGGTCGCGATCCACAGCGGGAGCTTGAGATGTGACCGGCAACACCACCACCTACATTAACCCTCAACCCTCAGACTGGTTATCAGAACCGTTCCCATTCCGCTCCGATTTTCTCAACGATTTCTGAGAGATCGCCCTCCACGGGGAGCCAGATGACGCCCTTTTCCCGGCGCAGCCAGGTGTATTGACGGCGGGCATACTCCCAGGTCGCCTGACTGATGCGGCGTGCGAGCTCAGCGGCAGGGAGCGCTCCGTCAAGCATGGCGCATACCTCGCGGTAGCCGACCGCGCGCATCGGCCGACAGGTCGACGGCACCCCCTGTGCCCGCAATCCCTGCACCTCCTCGACGAGGCCCTGCTCGAGCATCCCGTTCACGCGCTCTGCAATGCGACGGCGAAGCGTCTCACGCGGCCAATCGATCGCGACCACGTGCATCGGCACGCGTTCGTCGTGAAACCCGTGTTTGGCACGCAGGGCGCTGGGCAATTCGCCCGTCGTGGCGTGGATCTCGAGCGCCCGAACCACGTGCACGAGGTTTCTGGGCTCGATACGCCGGGCGCTGACGGGGTCGAGCGCCTGAAGGCGGTCGTAGAGCGTGCCGGGCTTACTATTCTCCTCGGCGTACAAGCGTTCCCGCAGCGCGAGGTCGCGCTCAGGCGCGTCGATGAGGCCGTAGCGAAAAGCGCGCAGATAGAGGCCGGTGCCGCCGCAAAGAATCGCCGCGCGTCCGCTTTGCCGGACCGCCGCCAGAGCCTCGTTGGCAAGTGAACAGTACCGCTGGGCATCGAACTCTTCGTTCCAGTCGACGACGTCGATGAGATGGTGCCGCACCCGTGCCTGCTCGGCTTGACTGGGCTTTGCGCACCCCACGGCGAAGCCCCGATACACCTGTACCGAATCACACGAGATGATCTCGGCACCGCGTAGCTCGGCGAGGCGCATGGCAACGCTGCTTTTCCCGGACGCTGTGGCGCCAACGACGGCGAGCATGCTGCCCTCAGGTGAGGAGACCGCCATTGACGCTAATCACCTGGCCCGTGATGTAGCTCGCGGCCGGCGAACACAAGAAGGTCACCGCAGCCGCCACCTCCTCGGGCGTGCCTGCACGTCCCATGGGGATGAGCGGAACGACCTTATCGACGGCAAGATCTGCGGTCATGTCGGTGGTGATGAAGCCCGGAGAGACGGCGTTGACCGTGATGCCGCGGCTCGCAACTTCGAGCGCCAGTGCTTTGGTCGCGCCGATAAGGCCCGCCTTGCTGGCGGAGTAGTTGACCTGCCCACCATTGCCGCGTTCCCCGCTGATCGAGGCGATGTTGACGATACGGCCCGAGCGCTTGCGGATCATCTGTCGGACGATCGGCCGCGTGACAGCGAAGAAGCCGCCAAGGTTGGTTTGCACGACGGCATCCCAGCTGTCCTGGCTCATCATCGCGAACAGTCCGTCGCGGGTGATGCCCGCGTTGTTGACGAGTGCGTCGGGACAGCCATGCGTCTTGACCAGCTCGGTCACGGTCGCGTCGGCCTCGCCCAGCTTGCCGACGTCGACCTGAGCGATGTGGGCGACCCGGCCAAGCGCCCGGATTGCCTCGGCGACCTCGTTTGCCGCGTCGGCGCGAGCATTGAAGATCAGGATAATGTCGTAACCGTGGCGCGCGAGGTCGAGCGCGATTGCCTTGCCGATGCCACGGCTTGCGCCGGTCACGATTGCCAATGCCATGCGGATGTCTAAGACGTTGGGGCCATCGGACGCAATTCGTCTTCGGGCCCCTTCCAGAACGGCGACTTCGTGTTATTTTGGCCGAATGTCTTCGAGCAGCCAGGCGCCGGGTGAAGGACGCCGCGACGACACCCCCATCCGCCTTGCGTACCGCCTCACTGTTTTGGGGCGCGGCTCTGGTGGCATCGTGGTGCCGCAGACCATCGACGGCGGTGAAACGCTAAGCGACTCCGATACCAAACGCATGCAGCCCCAGCTGCAGGCGCTCGATCAGGCCATCGTCCGCGAGCTGCGTTCTGGTCAGACTTTCGGCCACCTTCCCGACGCCTCGCTGGCGCGCGTCTTGCCGCTGCTCGTGCAGCGCCAAACCCGGGTCGACGGCTCGAACCTCCGCATCGCCGACCACGAGCTCTCTGTACGTGTCCGCGTCGAGCCCTCTGGAGGCTCCCAACTTCTGGCCGCACTAGGCCTCGCGCAACCCGATGGGAGCATCCTCGATGTACGCGATGGCAGACTACTCGCGGGGAGCCAGGCGTTCTTCCTGCGCGGAAATCTCGCCTACCCGATCGCCTCTCCTTCTCCCTGGGAGCTCGCTCGTTGGGCGCGCGAGCCAACCATGGTGCTCGACGTCGAGCTCTCGCCGCAGGCGCGCGACAATCTCGTTCGCGAGCTCACCAAGGTCGGCGTCCCCGCCGAAGACCTCGTGCGCTTGGCCGTCCGCCGTGAGCCTCCGAGGCGCTTCATCGCGACGATTGTCGCGGCGACGACCGACGCCGAGCCGGTCATCCGTGTGCGTATCGACGCCGACTACGGCGGCGAGCTGGTGCTGGTCGAAGGCCAACGGCCGGTAAGTGTCCACGTCGTCCCCACGCAACCCGGGGCTCAAGGGCTCGTCGAGCGCGACCTCGTAGTCGAAGAGAGCGCGAGAAAGCTCCTGCGCGAGCTCGGCTTTCGCTACGACAAGAACGAGCACGTGTTCATCGCGGGCGGCGAACAAGCGCTGCACGTCCTCGACCCCATGGGCGACGCGTTCCCGCCGGGCTGGGACGTCGTGCGCGACGGGGCGATGCCGGTCTTCCGGCGCGACCTCAACGTCCGCGCTCGCTTGCAGCTCCTCGAAGATCGCGGCCTCATCGACGTGCGCCTCGGCATCGAGCAAGTCCGCGACGCAACGCAGCCGACCCATAGTGATGAGCAGACAGTTCAGGCTCTCGTCAGCATGAAGGAACTCCTCGGCTGGCTCGCGTCGGGCAAGAAGTACGTTCAGCTCTCTGACGGTTCATTTGTCGCCCCGTCGGCGCGTTTCCGCCGGTCCCTGCGTCTGCTCGAGGACCTGGGCGCCACCGCCGACCGCGCTTTGGTGAGCCCCCTTTGCGTCGGCATCCTGCGAGCCATCGGCGATGAGGCTTCGCTCGCGATTGCCGACGAAGCGACGCAAGCATGGCTCGACGAGCTCTCGGCCTCGCACGCCCCCCCGCACATCGAACCGCCAGCGAGTCTCGCAGGCGTTTTACGTGACTATCAGGCGCGCGGCCTCGATTGGCTCGCCATGCTGCACCGTCATCGTCTCACCGGCATCCTCGCCGACGACATGGGTCTCGGAAAGACCATGCAAGCGCTGGCGCTGCTCATGAAGGTCCGCGAAACCGAGGGCGTGAAGCCTTCCCTCGTCGTGGCGCCGACTTCGGTGGTCACTGTGTGGCGCGACGAAGCGGCCCGTTTCGCCCCCAATCTCAAGACCGTCCTGTGGCACGGCCCACCCAAGACGCGGCAGGCGGTCGACGTCGCCACCTGTGATCTCGTGGTGACGAGCTACGGTGTTTTGCGCCGAGACGCCGAGCTCTTGGCGAACCACTCGTTCCGCTATGTGATCCTCGACGAAGCGCAGTCGGCTAAGAATTCCGCCAGTCAAAACGCCCGCGCTATCCGCCGATTGAAGAGCGAGCGACGCCTCGCTCTGACCGGCACGCCGGTCGAGAACCGGCCCGATGACCTGTGGGCGATCTTCGACTTCCTCGCTCCGGGCTTTCTCGGCAGCGTACGCTCCTTCCGTAAGCGCTATGCTCGACCAATCTCGCGCGCCGAAGGGGATGCGCTGTCGCTATTGCGGACGCGCGTTCAGCCGCTGGTTCTGCGCCGACTGAAGAGCGAAGTAGCAAAAGAGCTCCCCCCTAAGGTCGAGTCGGTCGTGCGCTGCGACATGAACCCGGTGCAGCGCGCGCTCTACGATCACGTCGCAGGAGAGCTACGCGAAAGCGTTCAGAAGAAGATCGAGCAAGTAGGAATCGAGCGTGCTCACCTCGATATTCTCGCGGCCCTCACGCGTCTGCGCCAGATCTGCTGCGACCCATCGCTCTTACCCGCGCCACCCGGCGCGCGCGTACCTCCGTCGGCAAAGCTCGAGCTCTTCGAGGAGCTCATGCGCGAGGCGCTGGACTCGTCGCGCACCATCGTCGTCTTCAGTCAATTCGTCGAGATGCAGAAGCGTCTCATCGACGTGGTGAAGCGTCTTGGGGTCGACCCTCTGTGGTTGCACGGCGGCACACGCAACCGCGACAAAGTGGTTGCGAGCTTCCAGGACCCCGCTGGCCCCCCTGTCATCATCGTGTCGCTCAGGGCCGGCGGCACCGGCCTCACCCTGACCCGCGCCGACACCGTGATGCACTACGACCCCTGGTGGAACCCGGCAGTCGAGCAGCAGGCAACCGACCGGACCCACCGTTTGGGTCAGCAGCAGCAGGTGACCGTCTACAAGCTGGTCTGCGCACGGTCTATCGAAGAGCGCGTCGTCGAGCTCGCCAAGAGCAAAGAAGCCCTAGCGAAAGACTTGCTGTCGAGCGAAGGCGGCGCCATCGGTAAGCGCATCACGCCAGACGAAGTGCTCGCGCTGATCGGCTAGCCAAGGTTACCACCGCTCCTACGCGTTGACCTTGTCGCGAACGGGCAGCGACACCGGCGGGACGACGAAAGGCGATTCGGACGGAGGCGGCAGTGCGGCGACAGGGGTCGGTGCCTGCTCGACGCCATGGATCTCGACCGGGACCGGTTTGCCTTCGCTCAAGCTGTCGACCGTGACGCGCGCCCAGTCGGCTCCGTCCAAACGAACGATGGCCTGCCGGAACGCGGAGACCGCGCCGAATGTGGCAAGAGCACCCATGATGCCCACGAACACGGGGCCCGGCGAGGAGTTGAGCGGCAAGGAGCCGCCAAGCGCTGTGACGAGGCCAACCCACCCAGCGCTGAGGATCCCGGCAGCGGCGCCGACATCCAGCCACCGCGCCGCGATGGGATTGCCACCGTGAACATGCGCGTAGACCTTCCCGGTCACCCGCACCTCGTTCCCCGCAGCGTCTTTGGTCGAAAGAATGATCTGCTTGTCCTTGCCTGCAGTCGCGAGCAGGTCGACGTCTTTGTCTTTCTTGTGATGAGCCTCGACGAGAAAGGCGCGCTCTTCACCCTCCCCCACGGCGGCCTTGACGACCGCGAAGCGCGTGCTCGCGTTCTTCATGGTGTTCAATGAGCGCAGGGCTGCGGTGACGGTGTCGAGATTGGCGTCGGCGCGGAGACGAACGATCTGCAAAGCAATCCCCATGGTCCGGGTTCGTGTGCGGAAATATCGGTTCGAAGGGCCCAAAGTTGCGCCAACCCCGGCCCGCCGCCTTGACACCCCGCGGCGTGTGGCTGCATGGTCCCGCACCTCTTGAGTGGTTCCCCACGAGCCGAGAGGAGCGCGCCGGTGCAGGTGTACGAGGGCAAGGCGAAGCGGATGCGCCCGCTGTCTGAGCGTGAGGTCGAGGTCGTCTTCAAGGACGACGCCACGGCGTTCAACGGCCAGAAACACGAGATTTTTCCAGGCAAAGGCGCCCTGAACAGCAACATCAGCGAGTTGCTGTTCAACTACCTGGAAGGCAAGGGTTTCCCCACCCAACACCTGCGGCGGGTCGACGAGCGCACCTTGATCGTCAAACGCGCGGCCATGTTTCCGCTCGAGGTGGTGGTCCGCTTCCAAGTGGCGGGGTCTCTGCAGAAGAGGACGGGACTGGCAGACGGCACGGTCTGCGACCCGCCGATCGTCGAGCTCTATTACAAGCGCGACGATTTGGGTGACCCCATCATCAACGATGACCACATCCGGCTCTTGAAGCTCGCGACACCCGGCGAGGTTGTCGAGCTGCGTAAGCTCGCGCTGCAGATAGCGAGCGAGCTGCGTGGCCTGTTCAGCAAGGCCCGCATTGAGCTCTTCGACATGAAGTTCGAGTTCGGTAAAACGCCCGACGGCAAGCTCATCCTCGCTGATGAGATCAGCCCAGACACCTGCCGCTTTCGCGACATGGACGGCGCCGGCATGCTCGACAAGGATCGCTTTCGCCAGGGCAAGGGCGACCTCCTCGAGGGTTATCGCGAGGTCCACGCGCGGCTCATGCGCATTCTGAAGGCTTCCTGATGGCGACCTACAAGATCGAGCTCATCGTCAAGCCCAAAGCGGGAGTACGGGACCCGCAGGGTGAGGCCGTCGACGGCGCCGTCAAGGGTCTCGAGGTGAAGGGCGTCAAGGTCCATCAAGTGGGCCGCTATTTGTCCATGGACGTCGATGCGCGGAGCACCGACGAAGCCAAGCGCATCGTCGACGACCTTTGTAAACGCCTGCTCGTAAACCCCAACCTCGAGACCTACACGGCTCGGGTGGAGGGGGCGTGAACCCGCGTCCCAAAGCGGCGGTTATCGTCTTCCCAGGGTCCAACGGCGACCGCGACATCGCCGAATCGTTCGAGCGGGCTGGTTTCGCGCCAGTCTATGTCGACTCCCGCGAGACCGCTCCGGCGGACACGAAGGTCGTTGGCGTCCCTGGCGGATTCTCGTACGGCGACTATTGGCGAGCGGGGATGCTCGCCCGCTACGCGCCGGCAATGCGCGCCCTGCCCGAGTTCGTCGCCAAGGGCGGACTGGTCATCGGTGTCTGTAACGGGTTTCAGATTCTGGTCGAGGCCGGGCTCCTCCCAGGCGCGCTTACCTACAACAACCCCCCGGGCTTCAAGCACAAGTGGGTTACAGTCGAAGCACGAGAGACCAAACAGAAGTCGCCTTGGCTCACGCGCGTGCCGCGGGGGATGAAGCTGCGCTGGCCAATGGCGCACGGCGAAGGCAACTACTATCACCCCGACGGCTGGGACGCTATCGCGGACAACGTGCCCTTCGTGTACGACCGAAACATGAACGGCTCGATTGGCAACACCGCCGCCATGCTCGATAGCACCGGCCGCGTCTTCGGCGTCATGCCGCACCCCGACCGCGCAACCGATCCGCACATTGGCAGCAATGATGGCGCGCTGATCTTCGAGAGCGCCCACGACGCGGTTGCGCAGGGACTCGCATGAAGCCGGACCTGCACAACGCTGGCATCAACATGGGCTTGAAGCCGCACGAGCTCGATCACATCGAGAAACAGTTGGGTCGTGAGCCCAGCCTCCCGGAGCTCGCCGTCTTCGCCGGCATGTGGAGCGAACACTGCTCCTACAAGAGCTCCCGCTCGCGGCTCGCCATGATGCCACGCGAGGCTCCCTACCTCCTCGCCGGTCCAGGTTCACACGCTGGTGCCGTCGACGTCGGCGAGGGTTGGGCAGTCGCCTTCAAAATCGAGTCACACAATCACCCGAGTGCGGTCGAGCCCTACCAGGGCGCGGCGACCGGCGTCGGTGGCATCTTGCGGGACGTGATCGCGCAAGGCGCGCGTCCATGCCTGGTCATGGACTCGCTTTGTTTCGGGCCGCCGCACGACGCGAAGAGTCGCCACATTGCCCAGGGCGTCGTCGCTGGGATCGCGGGTTACGGCAACGCCATCGGCCTCCCCAACGTCGGCGGCAAAACGGTCTACGACACGCGCTATGAGGGAAACCCCTTGGTCAACGCGATGGCGGCTGGTCTCGTCCGCCATGACGGAATGCGCACGGCACGCGCCCAGGGCGTCGGTAACGCCGTCGTCTACGCAGGCGCGTCGACCGGCCGGGATGGCATTCTCGGGGCCGCGTTCGCTTCCGTCGAGCTTGGAGAGGACACGACCGAAAAGCGCAGCCACGTCCAGGTCGGCGACCCCTTCACCGGCAAGAAGCTCATGGAAGCGTGCCTGTCGTTCGGACCCGAGTTGGGCCTCGTCGCTTGCCAGGACATGGGGGCTTGCGGCCTCACGTGCGCGGCTTCCGAGATGGCCGCTCTGGGTGGCGTCGGCATCGATCTGGACCTCGATGCGGTTCCCCTTCGCGAAGACGGCATGGAGCCCTTCGAGGTGCTCGTCTCCGAATCTCAAGAGCGCTTTCTCTTCGTCGTTGAGGCCGCGAAAGCGGCAGAAGCGGTTAAACACTTCGAACACTACGGGGTGCATGCTGCGGTCGTCGGCAAGGTGGTCGCGGGCGGACAGTTTCGGGCTCTGTCGCAGGGCAGCGTCGTCGTCGATCTTCCCGCGGCGCTCGTTGCCGACGGTGCACCCAAGTTGAACTGGCCCGAGGCCGCGGCCCTGCCGCCGGTCGCTGAATACGCCGAGTTCTCGCCCCCGAAAGATCTAGGTAAGCCGCTCCTGCGGATGCTGTCGGAGCCTGGTATCGCCGACCTCACGAACCTCTACGACCACTATGACCACACGGTAGGAAACCGAACGGTGCGCGGCCCGGGTGAGGCCGACGCCGCCGTCATGAAGCTGCCGGGCTCGGCGCGCGGCTTCGCGCTCACCATCACGGGTCGCGGCGAGCTGTGCGCGGTCGACCCCTACAGGGGGGCACTTGCTGCCCTCGGCGAAGCGACGCGCAACCTCGCCTGCGTCGGTGCCCCCATCATGGCGATCACCGACGGCATCAATCACGGTCCACCGTCGGACCCGGTGGAGAACCGGCGGCTCACCGAGACCATCCGCGGCCTCGCTGACGGCCTCAAGGCGCTCGGAATTCCGGTCACTGGGGGCAATGTCTCGCTCTACAATGCGACCGCCGAGGGCGCCATCCCGCCCTCTCCGATGGTTGGTGCCATCGGTGTGGTCGACGACGTGAGCCGTGTCCCCCGTGGCGAGCTCGCCGCCGACCTCGCCCTGATTCTCTGCGGCACACCGCTCGCGACGCCGATGACGTCGGCATACGGGCGCATCGCCAGCGGTCAGCTCGCTGGTAGCAACGTCAGCGTTGACCTCGCCGCCGACAAGCGCTTGGCCAACCTCCTCGTCGACGCGATTCGTCGCGGTATGGTGAGCTTCGCCAAGGACGCAGGCGCTGGGGGCCTGCTGACCGCCCTGGCCAAGGGCTGCGTGCGGGGTCGCATGGGCGCGACGATCAGCTGGACCTTCGAAGGCCGCCTCGATTGGCACTTCTTCGGCGAAACCTCGGGCGTGGCTTGGGTGGGCGTCGCCCCCCGCTTTGCCGACGCCTTCCTCGCCATGGCCAAGACCTGCGGCGTCGCCGCCATGCGTCTTGGCTCGAGCGGCGGCAATCGCCTCAGCATCAAGACCGGTGAGTCGTCGGTTCTCGACATCAGCGTCGACGCCCTACGAAAGGCTTTCACCGCCAACGAACGGGGTGCCGCTTGATCGAGGCCGTCGACGTCCCCTTTCGCAAGGCCGGTGAAGACTGTGGTGTGGTCGCAGTCTGGCGCCGCGGTGGGGCGGCCGCCGAGCTCGTGCATCGCGCGCTGTTTGCGTTGCAGCACCGAGGCCAAGAGGCGGCAGGCATCTGCACGTTCTCTCAGCAACCCCAGGGCGCCCAGAAGACGACAGACGGATCGGGCAAGACGAGTGGCAGGCTGCATCACCTCAAGGGGCGCGGCTTGGTCGTCGAAGCCCTCCCCGTCCACAAGACCAAAGAGCTCCCGGGCGACCGCGCCATTGGGCACGTCCGTTACTCGACGGTCACCATGGACCGCGCCGAGAACATCCAGCCGTTCACCGCGCACACGCCGTATGGGCAGTTCGCTGTAGCGCACAACGGCAATCTCAAAAATCAAGACGCCCTCGCGGCCGAGCTCGAAGAGGCCGGCTCTCTACTGTCGACGTCGATGGATACCGAGCTCATGGTTCACCTCCTCGCTCGGTCCAAGGCGGCGAGCTTCCCCGATGCTTTGCGTGTCGCGTCCGAGAAGATGCTCGGCGCATACTCGCTCACCATGCTTTGCGACGGCCGCCTCTACGCATTGCGCGACATCTACGGCGTACGGCCGTTGGTGCTCGGTGAACACCGCGACGGCTGGGTCGTCGCGAGCGAGACTTGCGCCCTAGAAGCCGTCGACGCGAGGTATGTGCGCGAGATCAATCCGGGCGAGCTTATCGAGATCAGTCACGAGGGCGTGCGCTCGACGCAGCTCTTGCCGGCAGCACGCCCTGCGCCGTGTGTCTTCGAGCTCGTTTACTTTGCGCGTCCGAACAGCGAAGTCTTCGGGCAGAACGCCCACCAAGCCCGCCTCCGCATGGGCGAACAACTCGCCATCGAAGACCAGGCCGCAGGGATGGACGTGTTGCCGGACATCGTCGTTCCGGTCCCCGACTCCGGCTTCCCGTCTGCCATCGGCTATGCCCGCAAGAGTGGGATTCCCCTCGAGCAGGCTATCATCCGCAGCCACTACGTGGGCCGCACATTCATCCTGCCGGACCAGGACTCGCGTTCGCACAGCATTCGCCTGAAGCTGTCCGTCATCAAGGACGCGGTGCGCGGCAAGCGCGTCGTTCTCATGGACGACTCCATCGTTCGCGGCAACACCTCGCGCCTCATCGTACAGATGGTGCGTGACGCGGGTGCGGCCGAGGTTTGGATGCGCATCGCATCGCCGCCCCTGTCATGGCCTTGTTATCTCGGCATCGATACCCCCGACCGCGAGGAGCTCGTCATCAACCGCCATGTCGACGTGGACGGAGTGCGTCGCGCGGTTGGAGCCGACAACCTGCGTTATCTGTCGCTCGATGGCTTGAAAAACGCGACGAAACGCGCGGAGTTCTGTTTTGGCTGCATGACCGGGACGTACCCCGTATGACTCAGCGCCCCGAAGGAATGTCGCCCGAAGCAAGCGGCATGCATCACGTGGAAGGCTCCGAGGAGCCCCATGACCGCAGCCGAGCCAAAGAACGTGACGAAGCAGCTGGTAGCCTCTCGTACAAGCGCGCGGGTGTCGACATCGCGGCGGCCGACGCGTTCGTCGAGGGCATCGCGTCGCTCGCCAAAGGCACACACGATGCGGGTGTCGTGACCCACACGACGGCGTACGCTGGGCTCTATCGACCCGATTTCTCGGGTATGGCGCGGCCGCTCATCTCGGCCGCGTGCGATGGCGTCGGCACCAAGCTCCTCGTCGCACGTGACATGAAGAGCTACGAAGGTCTCGGCCAAGACCTGGTCGCCATGAACGTCAACGATCTCCTCCCGTCGGGTTCGCGGCCCATATTCTTTCTCGACTACATCGCGACGGGCAAGCTCGATCCATCCGAGCTGACACCCATCGTCCGTGGCATCGCGAACGCGTGTCGCGAGGTCGGTTGCGTGCTGCTCGGCGGCGAAACGGCGGAGATGCCTGGGTTGTATCCGCCGGGCGACTTCGACCTCGCGGGTTTCGCGGTTGGCATTGCCGACGAGGCCCGGCTCCCCGACGCTACCTCCGTGAAGGCCGGGGACGTCATCTTCGCGCTCACCTCGAGTGGCATCCACTCCAACGGACTGTCGCTCGCTCGCAAGGCGTTAATCGACATGGGAGGGCTGCGGCTCACCGACCATGTGGGTGCGCTCGAGCGGACGCTCGGCGAGGAGCTACTTACACCAACGCGCCTCTACGTGCGGCCTGTGCTCGACATCATGCAGCACGTGAAGGTGAAAGCCAGCGCCCACATCACCGGCGGAGGCCTGTTGGGGCGTCTCGGCAAGCTGACCAAAAACGACGTGCGTATCGTCGTCGACCCCGAGCGCTATCACATGCCCGCAATCTTCGGCCTCGTGCAAAAGACCGGCAACGTCGCCTGGACCGAAATGGCGAGCACCTTCAATATGGGCGTAGGGTACTGCATCGTGGTTGGCCCTGACGACGCCGAGCACCTGCGCTCCGCGCTCGCCGCGCCCAGGTCCCTCGCGGGTCACCAGGGTTGGCTCGAGGTCGGCGCCGTTCATGCCGGGCCCCACGGAGTCGAGCTCGGGTATGCGCGAACCTAGTCGCCCTCGGTTCGCCATCCTGGCTTCTGGCCGCGGCTCGAACGCCGACGCGCTGATGCGCGCCTTCAAGCGCAACTTCATCGCCGGCGAGGTGGTGGCGTTGGTCAGCAACGTCGAGGGCGCCGGAGTGCTCGAACGCGCAAGAGAACATGGAGTCCCCGGGCACGTCGTGGTCAGCAAGGGATTGACCCGTGAGGCCCACGAAGGGGCGTTGCTCACGGTCCTAGAGAAGACCGGCGCTGAGCATCTTCTTCTGGCGGGCTATATGCGTATCTTGAGCCCTTGGTTTCTTGGCCGCTTTGGCGGACGCATTCTGAACATCCACCCTTCGCTCTTGCCCGAGTTTCCCGGACTGCACGGAGCCGAAAGACAGTGGCAAGCCGGTCGTAGCGTCGTTGGCGCGACCGTACATTTCGTCGACGGTGGCGTCGACACCGGCCCCGTCGTGCTCCAAGGCTCCATCGAGGTGCGTGGTGACGAGGGTCCAGAGGGGCTTGCGCAGCGTATCCTGAACGAGGTCGAGCACGTCATCTATCCGCGCGCGGTGCGCCTGTTCGTCGAACGTTTGACCAAACCCGTGGAGACCTAGATGCGAGTCGATGCCACCGCAAACCTCAAGCCGGCTGAAGGCGTCGTCCGTCGCGCCCTCCTCTCGGTGTTCGACAAGACCGGCCTCGTCGAGCTTGCCAAGGGCCTCGCTGCGCAGAAGGTCGAGATCCTCGCCTCCGGCGGCACCGCCGCCGCTCTCGAGGAAGCCGGTGTGAAGGTGACACGCATCGAGAAGTTCACCGGAGCCAAGGAGGTCCTCGATGGCCGCGTGAAGACGCTGCATCCGAAGATCCACGCTGGCATCCTCGCGGACCGGCGCCTCGCCGAACACGAAAAGGACCTCAAGGACAACGGGTATCCCCCGATTGACCTCGTCGTCTGCAATCTTTACCCCTTCGAGCAAGCGCTCGCGCGCAACGCGCAGCGCCACGAGATGGTCGAGAACGTCGACATTGGCGGCCCGACCTTGGTTCGCGCGGCAGCCAAGAACGAAGGGGGCGGGGTCACGGTGCTCGTCGACCCCGCAGACTACAGCCGCGTCGTCGATCTCGTCTCACGCGCTGGCCTCGTCCCATCCGACGTCCGCCGCGAGCTCGCCGCCAAGGCCTTCCAGGTCATCGCCAAATACGACCTGTCTATCGCCGAGTGGTACGCCAAAGACATCGCCGACAGTAAGCTCGTCACCACCGAGATGCGCATTCCCAACCTCAACGCACCGCCACCGCTCCCCGAACGGCTCGCGATCTTCGATCGCGTCGAGGTCTTGCGCTACGGAGAGAACCCGCACCAAGGCGGTGCCCTCTACCGCGCCACGGGGGAGAGCAACGGCGTCGCCTGCGGCAGCGTGCTGTCTGGCAAGCAGCTCTCGTACAACAACTACCTCGACATGGACGCCGCCTACCGTGCGGCCTTTCAGCTCGCTGGCACCGGGTGCGCCATCGTCAAGCACACCAACCCCTGCGGGCTCGCCGAGGCTTCGAGCCAACCCGAGGCGTTCACACGGGCACTCGCTGGCGACCCGGTATCGGCGTTTGGTGGCATCATCGGCTTCAACACCATCGTCGAAATGGGGACTGTGTCCGCCATCAAAGACGCCAAGCTCTTCGTCGAATGCATCGTAGCCCCGGGCTTCGCGCCAGACGCGCGCGCCGAGCTCGAGAAGAAAGCCGATCTGCGGCTCTTCGAGGTGCCAATTGGGTCGCCAGAGCCGGCCTGGCACGCCCACCGCATCGGCGGCGGCATGCTGGTCGAGAACGTCGATCCTGGTTTGGCGCTGCCGCATACCTGGAAGACCGTCACCAAGCGCGCTCTCGACCCAGGCTGGCAGGACGAGCTCGCCTTCGCGATGCGTGCCGCGATGCTCCTCAAGTCGAACGCCGTCGCAATCACGAAGCACCGCCATCTGCTGGGCGCCGGCGCGGGCTTCATGAGTCGTGTGGACGCCATGGAGCAGGCCATGCGCAAGGCGGGTGAGGCATCCAAGGGCGCCTTCCTTGGTTCGGACGCGTTCTTCCCGTTCGACGACGTGGTGAAGCTCGCCGAGAAGGCGGGCATCGCCGCAATCATTCAGCCCGGAGGCTCGAAGCGCGACGCGGATTCGATCGCGGCGTGCGACGCCGCGGGTATTGCAATGGTCTTCACCAGCCGGCGGCACTTCAAGCATTGACCGAGGAAGTCGTCGTTTCGGCTCGATGTGGTCGAACTGCCCCGGCTTTGGAACACATCTAGACACGCTCTAGTCGCCGCGCCCTGTTGTACCTTCCGGGCGGCGGCTTTAAGAAGGCAGCAGTGAAAATCCTGGTGGTCGGACAAGGCGGGCGCGAGCACGCCATCTGCAGAGCGCTCGCCAACGATGGAGCGACACTCGTCGCCGCGCCAGGCAATCCGGGTATCGCGTCGCACGCCCGCTGCGTGGCGGTGAAGGTCGACGACGTCGAGGGGCTGGTCGCGCTCGCCCGCGATGAGCGCGTCGACCTCGTCGTACCCGGCCCCGAAGCGGCGCTGGTCGCGGGCCTCGCCGATGCTCTCCAGGCCGCCAACATCCCCTGCTGCGGTCCAAGCCGCGCGGCGGCTCAGCTCGAGGGCTCCAAAGCATTCATGCGCGAGATCGCCTACGCCGCGGAGGTCGACTCGCCGATTTTCCGTGTCGTACGGAGAACCGACGAGCTAGCCACCGCGATGGCGGACATGCCAGGGCTACCCGTTGTCAAGGCAGACGGCCTTTGTGCCGGCAAGGGCGTCGTGCTCCCGGATACCCGCGAGGACTGCGTCGCAGCCGCGCGCGACTATCTCGGGGGCAGCCTTGGTGAAGCTGGCCGCACCGTCGTGCTCGAAGAGCGACTCGCCGGCGTCGAAGCCTCGCTTTTTTACGCTTGCGATGGCGAAAACCTGGTTGCCCTGCCCCACGCTCGGGACCACAAACGCATCGATGACAACGACCGCGGCCCGAACACCGGGGGCATGGGCGCCGTGAGCCCCAACCCCGTTCTCGACGGCCGGCGTGAGCAGCATGTCCGCGACGAAATTGTCTTGCCCGTCGTGCGCGAGCTCAAGCGCCGCGAGACACCTTACGTTGGCTTTCTCTACGCAGGCGTCATGATCGCGCCGACCGGCGAAATCAAGTTACTCGAGTTCAACGCTCGGCTCGGCGACCCTGAGGCCCAGGCCATCTTGCCCCGGCTTGGGCGCGGCGAACTGACACGTCTGTGTCTCGCAACTGCGGCCGGCAAGCTCGCAGACTTCAAGCTGGTCGTCGATCACCGGACGACCGTCGCGGTCGTCATCAGCGCCGAGGGGTACCCGGGGGAGCCGCGCAAAGGCGACCCCATCACCGTTGATCCTGCGCTCGCGACCGCCGATCGCTGGCTCGACCACGCGGGCACCAGACAAGACGGCGACGTGCTGGTCACCAACGGCGGTCGAGTCGCGGCGGTGGTCGCTTCGGCCACCACGTTACGGGAGGCCCGCGCTCGCGCCTACGCCGGCGTCGACATGGTGCACTTCGCAGGCAAGCACTACCGCCGCGACATCGCGCAGGGTGATACATGATCAGCCGCTACGAAACCGAAGCCATGCGACGCATCTGGGGCGAGGCCGCGCAAATGGAGCGCTGGACGCGCGTCGAGGTCGCCGCCAGCGAGGCGTGGGCAGCGCGCGGACAGATCCCGCAAGACGAAATGCAGACCATCCGCGACAAGGCCAAAGCGCCTTCCCCGGACCGGGTCCGCGAGCTCGAAAAGATCACCAACCACGACGTCGTCGCCTTCGTGCGCGCGCTTGGCGAGATCGTCGGTGAGCCCGCTCGGCGTCACCTCCACCGCGGTCTCACGTCGAGTGACGTCGTCGACACGGCGCTCGCCATGGCGGTCAGTGAGTCCCTAGAGGTCCTGGTCGACGCAGTGAAGGAGCTCGGCCTCGTCATTGCCCGCCGCGCCCGCGAGCACAAGCTCACGCCTTGCGTTGGTCGCACCCACGGTGTGCACGCCGAGCCGACGACCTTTGGGGTGCGCCTGGCGGGCTGGTATGCGGAGATTCAACGGCACCTCGAACGCCTCCGCGTCGCACGCATGGAAGCGGCACACGGCAAGATGTCGGGCGCGGTTGGCACCTTCAGCCAGAGCGACCCCGAGCTCGAGCGCGTCATTCTCGAGAACCTCGACCTCTGGCCCGAGCCCGTGGCGACGCAAGTCGTGCCCAGGGACCGTCACGCGTTCATCTTCGGTATCCTCGCGGTCCTCGGCGGTGGCCTCGAGCGTTTCGCTGTCGACATCCGCGCCATGCAGCGCACCGAGGTGCGTGAGGCAGAGGAGCCCTTCGCCACGGGGCAGACCGGCTCGTCCGCGATGCCGCACAAGCGCAACCCGATCACGAGCGAGCGTGTCGCCGGCATGGCGCGTCTGTTGCGCGGCTACATGGTCGCCGGAGCCGAAGACGTCGCGCTCTGGCACGAACGCGACATCAGCCACTCGTCCGTCGAGCGCGTGGCTTTTCCCGATGCCTTCCACCTTGCGCATTACATGGTGCTGAAGATGACCGAGCTCATCGACGGCTTACGTGTTTACCCCGAGCGCATGAAGCAGAACCTCGACTCCACACGCGGGCTCGTCTTCAGCCAGAGCGTCCTTGGTGTGCTGCTCGACGCCGGCCTCGAGCGCCAGGTCGCCTACGCTGCGGTGCAACGGGCGGCCATGCGCGTCTGGGAAAATCAGGCAAGCGACTTTCGTTCCGCTTTGGCGGACGAGGACGCCGTAAAGGCCCTGTCGCCTGCCACCATCGACCGCGCCTTTTCTCTCGACCATTATTTCAAGCACGTCGACGCGCTGTTCAAGCGCGCTGGCATTGCCGAACGGTAGGAGCTTCCCATGCCAGCAGTGGTCATCGTCGGCGCCCAATGGGGTGACGAAGGCAAAGGCAAGATCACCGACTACCTCGCCGAAGGTGCGGACACGGTGGTGCGTTATCAGGGCGGCAACAACGCCGGGCACACCATCGTGGTCGGCAAGTCGACGTACAAGTTCCACCTCATCCCATCGGGCATGCTCTACAGCGAGAAGACCTGCGTGCTGGGTAATGGTGTGGTCATCGACCCGGAGCAGCTCATCTCCGAGCTCGACGAGCTCCAGAAGACAGGCATCGACACCTCGCGCCTGAAAATCTCCGATCAGGCACACTTCATCTTGCCGACCCACAAGCTGCTCGATCAGCGCGCCGAAGCCCGCAAAGGCGCAGCCAAGATCGGCACCACCGGCCGTGGTATCGGACCATCGTATCGCGACAAGGTCGATCGTCGCGGCGTCCGCGTCGGCGACCCGGCGCACCCCGATCGGCTGATGCAGCTCCTCGTGGAACACGTAGCCGAGCTCCCCGACGACGTCACCAAGGACTGGCCCGCCGAGCGCATCGCCGAGCTCCTCACCAAGTCGTACCAGCGATTGAAGACGCACATCGTCAACACACCGACCCTCATCAATGACATCCTCGACGACAGCGGCCGCGTCCTCTTCGAGGGCGCACAGGGCACGCTGCTCGACGTCGACCATGGCACCTATCCGTTCGTGACCTCCTCGAGTCCGACCGCCGGGGGCGCCTGCATCGGGTCCGGCGTCGGCCCCACGCGATTGAACGTCGTCATGGGTGTCGCTAAAGCGTACAGTACCCGTGTCGGCTCCGGGCCGTTCCCGACCGAGCTCAACGACGCCACCGGCGAGAAACTCCGCCAGGTCGGCCACGAGTTCGGCACGACGACCGGCCGCGCGCGCCGCTGCGGCTGGCTCGACCTCGTGGCCCTGCGTTACGCCGTACGCATCAACGGGATGACGCATCTTGCGATCACGAAGTTGGATGTCCTCGACGCATTCGACGAGCTCGCCATCTGCACGGGCTACGAGCTCGACGGCGCCGTCACCCGAAACTTCCCCAGCCACCTCACCGACGTCGAGCGTGCCAAGCCCGTTCTCCAGAAGATGGCTGGCTGGAAGACCACGACGACGACCGCCCGCAGCTGGTCCGACCTCCCGCCTCAGGCCATCGCTTACATCGCCCGCATCGAAGAGGTTCTCAGGGTGCCCGTCGCCTTGGTGAGTGTCGGCGCCGAGCGCACCGCGACCTTCAGCCGCTTGGCCATCTGGGAAGGCCTCTGATTCGTTCGCTCGATGGGCGCTAGCTCGTCGGAGTCGGCGGAACGAACCGAAAGCGCGTATTCAGCCACTGATCGAGCGCGGGGGAGTTGTCGGGGGTGCGCGTATGGAGCCCCTGGATCAGCTGTTGGTAGCGCTGGTTGAACTGGTCCTCGAGGCGCTGACGGGTCGCTTCGGGGACGTCACGGGTCATTGGAATATCGACGCGCCGCCTGCCTCCAGCTTCGTTGTGGACCGTGGCTCCACCGAGCTGGGCCTCGCCGACCCCGAGTTGCCGAGCAATCTCCTGACTTCCGCTCTCCCGGCGGAGCATATTTTTGCCCACAGTTGGGGCATTCGCGGGGTCACCAACCGTACTGTCGGCCTGCCAGCCGCCAACGCCCTGCGTTCGGACAACGTTCGAGCTTCCGTTCGGCGAACGAACTTGGCCGAGGGGACCAATGGGACCAGTCATGGGGCTCCTTCTCGCGATCACCGGGAAAGACGGCTCTCGGCGAACTTACCCAGTTCGCGACAGGCCCGGCTAGTCAGCCGTCTTCCTCAATGAGTGCACATGCCCTATAAGACAGCGTCTGCAATGTGACAGAGCCGATCGCAGCGTCCCAAGACGTTGTCCGGCTGTCACAAAGGCGTCACCGCGGGAGGGCACTTGGAGCGCAGGATGGGCTCGCAAGGCGCCTTCCGGGAGGCTGCATGTCGGCATTGATCTTGGTAGTCGAAGACGAACAGGACCTGGCCAATACGCTCGAATACAACTTCCAGCGTGAGGGCTTTCAGACCCGCACGGCGCTCAACGGCACGAGCGCGCTCAACCTCGCTGGCCAGGAGCCTCTCCCTGACCTCGTCGTCCTCGACCTCATGTTGCCCGACGTGCCGGGCACCGAGGTGTGCCGCAGGCTGCGCGCCGACGAGCGCACCAAGGGTATACCGGTCCTCATGCTGACCGCCAAAAACGACGAGATCGACCGCGTGGTCGGCTTCGAGGTCGGGGCCGACGATTTCGTAGCCAAGCCCTTCAGCGTCCGAGAGCTGATGTTGCGTGTACGCGCCATCCTCCGCCGGGTCGCGGCCGATGAGCCCAAAGAGACCGAGCTCCGCTTTGGCGACCTGCGCGTCGACTCCCCGGGTCACCGTGTCTGGGTAGCAGACGAAGAGATCAGGCTGACGGCCCTCGAGTTCCGATTGCTGACGACACTACTCGCCCGCAAGGGCCGCGTGCAGACACGCGACACCCTGCTCTCCGACGTATGGGGTATCGACGCCGAGGTCACCACGCGCACCGTCGATACGCATGTGAAGCGCTTGCGAGAGAAGCTCGGTGCTGCGGGCCACTATGTGGAAACCCTGCGCGGGGTGGGTTATCGGTTCCGGCAACGGCCCGATGAGGTTTCGGCGGAAAACTAAGCGAGGAGAGCGCGTGCCTTGAAATTCGGCATCCGCGGAAAACTGTTCGGCGTCTCCATCGCGTTGATTCTCATCATCGGCGGGACGAGCTCCGTCATCCTCGAGCGCGAGACGCGCGGATGGTATCGCGCCCGGCTCGACGAAGATCTGCGCGCCTCGGCCAACACCGCACGCATGCTCCTCGAACGCGCGCCGGCGGACATCGATCTCAAGACGCTGAGTCGCGAGCTCGGCGAAGCAACCACGGCGCGCGTCACCATCATTGCCGACGACGGTCGGGTGCTCGGCGACTCGGTGGTCGACCCCGAAACGCTGGAGAACCATGCGGACCGGCCCGAGGTCCGTGTCGCCCTCGCCGAGGGCAACGGGCGGTCTCAGCGGCGGTCCGCGACAGCGCGACGCGAGATGATCTACGTGGCGGTCCGTGCTGACTGCGACAGTGGACCCTGCGTGATCCGCATCGCCATGCCTGCCGCCGAGATCGAGGGCGCTGTCGGCCGCTTGCGCGGACTCATCGTCTTCGCTTCGCTCGCAAGCATCCTGGTTGCCGTATTCATGAGCACCCTCGCCTCGCACCTCATGTCTAGGGCCCTGCGCAACCTGGTCGAGAGCGCCCGCAACGTCTTCTCGGGGCCAACTGGACGCCGCTTGTCCGTCCACGGAACGGACGAGCTCGGCGGCATCGCCGGCTCGTTCAATCAGCTGGCAGAGGAGCTCGAGCGTACAGTTGGCGTCCTCGCACAGGAACGCAACCGCTTCGAAGCCACCCTCGAGAGCATGAGCGAGGCCGTCATCGCGCTCGACTCCGAGGAGCGCATCACCCTCGTGAACAAGGCGGCGCTGTCCTTGTTGCGGCTCACCTCGCCGCCCAGCGGCCGCACACTCGTCGAAGTCGTACGAGCGCCAGCCCTCATCGACCTCGTGAAGGATGCCCAAGACAAAGTCTCGCACGGCACCGAATTCGAGCTCCACGGCCCCAAGCCCAAACGCGTCATGGCACGCGCAACCCCACTGCGCGCCACCGGCGGTCTCGTCATCGTGCTGCACGACGTCACGGACCTGCGCCGTCTCGAGACCATCCGCCGTGACTTCGTCGCCAACGTCTCGCACGAGCTGCGCACGCCCGTCAGCATCATCCGCGCAAACGTCGAGACGCTCATCGATGGCGCCCTGGCGGATCCCAATCAAGCGCCAAAGTTTCTCGATGCGCTCTCTCGAAGCGCCGAGCGCTTGTCTCAGCTTGTGGCGGACCTTCTCGACATCTCGCGCATCGAAGCGGGCGCATACAAGCTCGAGCCGGGCCCCGTGGCAGTGCGCTCTGCCATGGACCGGGCCGTCGAGTCGGTCGCCATCGCAGCGGAGCAAAAGAATTTGACCCTCCGTACCGAGGGAGACGTCACGATGCGCGCCCTCGCGGACCCGCGCGCGCTCGACCAGGTCTTGATGAACCTCGTCGACAACGCGGTGAAGTACACGCCCAGCGGCGGGACCATCATCGTACGCGCCAAGGCAATCGAGGACGGCGTGCGCATCGAGGTCGCCGACGACGGTCCGGGCATCGAGCCACGCCACCGCACGCGCATCTTCGAGCGCTTCTACCGGGTCGACGAAGGTCGCTCCCGCGCCATGGGCGGCACCGGACTCGGGCTTGCCATCGTCAAGCACCTCACCGAGGCGATGCGAGGCCAGGTCGGCGTGGACGCCGGCAATCCGCGCGGCTCCGTCTTCTGGGTCGAGCTGTTGGCGGAGAATGCGGCTGCCGCACCTCTGCCCGACGAGTCTCCACCGCAGCTCATCGCCGCAAACTGATCGCGGTCTGCTCTCCGATTCACGCAACGCTGCGCATCAATCCGACGACGATTGAGGCTCCTCCCTGTTTCTCTAAATCCCACCAACAGCAACAAACAGGTTACGAGCCATGAATACCGCACGTGTGCAGGCGTCTGCAGCGTTTGCCGCCAGTTCCATCGTTGTCCGTACCATCAACGTCCACCAGAACCTCTTTCCCGGTCCCGGCAAGAAGCTCAGTACGACGGTGAGCCTGGGGGCTGGCTGGGCCGCCGCTCCCAAGTCGCTGGTCATCGACGGCAAGGCGCTCGGCGTCGCCGCTCTACCCACCGCGCGCGGCACGCAATACACCGTCACCATCCCGACCCTTCCGGATGGCTTGCACAGCGCAACCGTCAAGCTCGCGAACGGCGTCGAGGTCAAGGTCGTCCTCAACGTTCGCTCGGTCCACGACTAACTCACGTCTTCCGAAACCCACCATATTCAGAGGCCGCCCATGTTGATCTCGCGCATCCACGCAGCCGCGACCGCGCAGCCCGCCGCTGCCACGCAACCACGTGTCATCCCTGTCCACCAAAACTTCTTTCCCGGGCCGAACGGCGTTATCGCGGACGGGCCACACTTGACCGTGTTGTCCGGCCCCTGGGCGGCAGAGCCGAAGTCGGTGAGCGTCGCGGGCAAGACTTACGCCGTCTCTCATGTGGCATCGCGTGGCCGCGGCGTTCCCGTCGACCAGTACCGCGTCTTCATGGCGACCCTGCCAAGCGGCAACAACCCAGCGACCGTGAAGCTTGCGAACGGCCTCGCCGTTTCGGTGGTCTTCGTGGTCGAGTCTGCGTATTAGCCGCCGCGCGTGGCTCCCACGTGAGAGCCACGCAGCCTACTGACCTGGTCTAGGCTCGGCCCGTCGGCGTGTCGTAATGAGGAGAACGTGAAGCTCCTCGCCATTAGCGATCTGCACCTCGGCGTCGCGACCAACCGCGCGGCGCTCGAGGCTCTGGCGCCGCATCCCGACGATTGGTTGCTTGTCGCGGGGGATGTCGCTGAGCGGCTCGAGCATATCGAACACGCTTGGCGCGTGCTCACCGAGAGGTTCGCGCGGGTCATCTGGACGCCGGGCAATCACGAGCTCTGGTCGACCAACGAGAACGACACTCCGCTGCGTGGCGTCGCCAAGTACGACGCGCTCGTCGCGCTTGCTCGTCGATATAGCGTCGTCACTCCGGAGGACCCCTACCCGTTGTGGCCTGGTCCGACGGGCTACACGCAGGGCCCAATCCGCATCGCACCCATCTTCACGCTGTTCGACTACTCGTTTCGTCCGGACGACGTTGCAGAAGCGGATGCCGTGCAGTGGGCGACGGACAGCAACGTCGTCAGCGCCGACGAGATTTATCTGCGTCCTGACCCATTCGAAAGCCGGCAAGCCTGGTGCGCGGCGCGCTGCGAGATGACCGAAGAGCGCCTCCGTCACGCGAGCCGCGACGCCTCGCTCGTCATCGCAGGGCACTTCCCCCTCGTACGCGAGCTCGTGCGACTACGCTTCATCGAACGCTTCTCACTGTGGTGCGGCACGACCCGCACCCGCCACTGGCACAAGCGCTTCTCGGTCGCATGCGTGGTCTACGGTCACCTGCACATTCGTTGCACCGAATGGCGCGATGGAGTGCGCTTCGAAGAAGTATCGCTCGGCATGGCCAAGCAATGGGACAACGAGCGCGGGCTCGCGAGCTACCTACGTGAAATCTTGCCGGGTCCGCCAACCGCCCCAGCGGACGCGGATGTGCCCCCGATGTTCCACAGATGAAGCGGCCACCGTGGCTCGAGCCACTCATGGCGGGGGCGGTCCTGCGGATCATCGCCGCGCTTCTGGGCTACGGCTTCTTTGCAAGCGACGATTATCGGTACGCTTTGGAGCCAGCATGGCGCGAAGCCACGACCGGGGAAACCGCGCCCGCCTCCGCAATCCGTTCAGTGGTATTCAGCCGCGTCCTCGCCATGGTGATGCGTGGCGCCCACAGCCTCGGTGTCGACGATCCGAGTTGGCTCACGCGCAGTGTCTATCTCGCGCTCGGGCTCTTCTCACTCCTTGCCATTCCCGGCGTCTATCGCCTGACCACATCGCGCTTCGGCGAAAGCGCGGGCCGTACGGCCGCGTGGCTCATGGCTTGCGAGGCACTGGTGCCGCGCCTATCGACCCGCGCCTTGATCGAAATGGCGGCGATTCCTCCGCTTGTCTGGGGGCTGGTCGCGACCCGAGCGCCCCGACGCGGCATTGTCGCGGGTCTTCTTCTTGGCGCCGCCTGCATGTTGCGTTTCCAGGTCGGCATCGTCGCACTCACAGCCACAGCGTGGCTCATCACGCAGCGTCGCTTCAGAGACGTTGCAGCGATGGCGCTCGGCGGGCTCGGCACTCTGCTTATGCAAGGACTTATAGACCTAGGGTCCCACGGCAGGTTCCTCGCGACCCTCACCGACTACGTCGCGTTCAACGCGGAACACTCCTCGCGCTTTGGCAAGGCGCCTTGGTTCACCTATGCCGTGTTTCTGGTGCTCCTAACGCTGCCACCGTTGACCATGTGGCTTGCCAAGCCACTTTGGCGCGCCGCGCGCGCTGACACCCTCGTCGCGAGCAGCCTAACCGTCTTCGTCGTGGTCCACTCTCTCGTTCCTCACAAGGAGGAGCGCTTTGTATTCTCAGTGCTGCCGCTCGCATTTGTCCTCATGGGCGTCGCCTTGACGGAGGCACGCGCGGGCGTACGGCGGGTCTTTTGGAGCGTGAACGCCCTTGGACTGGCCGTCGCGACCCTCTCCGATGGACAGCACAACATCATCGATCCGCTCCGCAGCGCGGGAAAGGCCGAACGCATCGCCATCGTAGGTGGATACGAAGTGCCCGCCCTTTATGCGGGTGGTCGTCCGCTCGAGCGCTTCGATGACGCAGGCAAGCTGACAGACGCCTTCACCGCGTCGCCGCCGGCCGTGCCAATACGGATCGTTGTCAGCGCCGACCGGCCGCAGCCGGAGCTGCCAACGCCAGGCCTCGTTTGCACCCCGCCGCGCGTCTTCACCGGCGACATCGTCGATCGCGTCCTGGTCTGGCTCAATCCTCGGGGCAACGGACGCCGCTCCCCCAAAAACGCGATAGACTGTGAGCCTGCTCCATGAAGACGAATGCCATGCGTGCCCTCGACGTGAAGGGAATCGCTTACACACTGCGCAGCTATGAGGTGGACGAAGACGACCTGTCTGCGGAGACGGTGGCGCGCAAGGTGGGCATGGCGCCAGAGGCCACCTTCAAGACGCTCGTCGTCCGCGGCGACACCACCGGAGTTTTCTTCGCCGTCATTCCCGGGAGCTTCGAGCTCGACCGCAAGCTCGTCGCCAAGGCGAGCGGCAACAGCAAGGCCGATACCGTGGCCTTGAAAGAAGTGCAGCCGCTCACTGGGTATATTCGCGGCGGCGTCACTGTCTTCGCGGCGAAGAAGGCCTATCCCGTTTTCGTCGACGAAACGGTCATTCTCTTCGACGCCATCAGCGTCTCCGCAGGCGTACGAGGCACCCAGATCATCATCAAGCCCGACGACTACGTGCGTGCGTGTGAGGCAACGCTCGCGGAGATCTCCCGCCCGAAGGCCGTCTGAGTCGCGGCGCGCGGCTCTGTGGCGTGATGGCGGCGCATGTTATGTTGAGATCATGACAACGGTCGTAATCGCGTTGATCGCGGCGGCTATCGACCCCGAGCTGCTCGATGTCTCGGAACATCTGGCCACGATGAAGGTGTTCAGCGATGGCAACGGTCACTACCTCGTCGCCACCAAGGAGCTCGAGCATGTCTACTATGGCGACGGAGAGAGATTCTTCGCGACCACGCCATGGGGCATGAGCGTCGAACGTGATCGAATCGTCAGGACCCTGCGCGATCAGCGCTACGGGCGCATGGAGCAGACCAAGATCACCACGACGGAGGCTGGGCTGACCGTGACTTGTGGTCGGCGCGTCACCGACATGACCCATCTCGACGACGACCACGCCCGCGCCCTGCTCGTTAAAGCGGTCTTCAAGCGCTTACCTCAGGCCTTCGAGCCCTACGTATTGGCGCGCGACGACCGGGGCAACTACTACTTCGTCGAGCGCGGCCGCTTTCCCGACAATCAACGCGCCTTTCACGTTTACGTTGGCCCGCGTGGGAATATGAAAAAGATGGAGCTCAAGAACGTCGTTCACGACACGGTCGGCGACATCTTCTCGACGCCATCGGGTGACCTGCGGCTCGTCACGTCTCACCCGGCTACGACCGAATGGCTCCGAGGCAACAAACGGTCGAAGCTCACCGACGTTCCCATCGAAGAGAACATGCTTCTCATCTACAACGAGCTGGGCGTTTACAATAACATCCGTTTGGGAACGCCCTGCGACGATCTCTGACAGGCACACCGGTCGGCTATGGCACACAGTGCCGCAGGGCCTGGGCTCCCTCGACTGCACGACAGGCCAGCTAGCCGTCGAGCACGATAGTCACGGGGCCGTCGTTGGCAAGCTCGACGAGCATGTCGGCGGCGAAGCGACCTGTCTCGACCTTCACGCCCAGGGCTCGTAGCGCCTCGGCAAAACGGTCGCACATCGCGCGCGCCCGCTCCGGGGCCTCGGCCTCGCCGAAGAACGGCCTTCGCCCACGGGTCGTATCCGCGATCAACGTGAACTGCGAGATGACGAGACAGCCGCCGCCAACATCGAGGACCGAGCGGTTCATCTTGCCAGCGTCATCCGCGAACACACGCAGCTGGGCGACCTTCTGCGCCATGCCGTCGACGGCTTCTTCGCGGTCGCCCTTCGCGATGCCGACGAGCGCGACGTAGCCGATACCCACCCGGCCGACAACCTCACCCTCAACCGTCACGGAACCCGAGCGCACCCTTTGCAAGACAACTCTCATTCGCGCGCCTCCGCCGCGAGCCGCAATCCCCGCGGGACGAGCCACCGTTCAGCGAGCGTGAGCAAGCCCTGCGCGGTCATCGCGAGGAGCGCCGCGGGAACCGCGCCCTCGAGCACGAGCGCCACATTACTCAAGCGAATACCCGTCAAGATCGGCTGCCCGAACCCACCGGCGCCAATCAGCGCGCCGAGGGTCGCTGTACCAACGTTGATGACCGCCGACGTGCGAACACCTGCGACGATCGACGGCATAGCGAGTGGTAGCTCGATACGCAGTGTTCGCACGAGCGGTCCCAAGCCAAGCGCCACCGCCGATTCATGCAGCGGCAATGGCAAGTCGTGCACACCCACGTAGGTGTTCTGAACGATAGGCAGCAGGCTGTAAACGAATAGGGCCACCACCGCAGGCAGGTAGCCAATACCAAAGAGCGGAATCATGAACACGAGCAGCGCAAGCGAGGGAACCGTCTGCAAGACACCCGTGAGCCCGACGATACTGCCGCCGATCCGACGAGCCTTCGCCGCCAAGACACCGAGCGGCACACCGACGAGGATCGCTGCGAGCAGCGACACCGCCGTCAAGCCGAGGTGCGCCTTCAGATTCGACACGAATCGCGACCACAGCGTGGGCTGCGCTTGCTGCGTCATGACGCTGAACATGCTCTGGACGAGCTCGCTCGCGGCGCGGTCCTCACTCACATGGTCGATCGCGGCACGGGCATTCAGCCTCCGCATGCTCTCGACGTCGATGCGGCCACCGAGCTTGGCGAGCACATCGCGTGCCTCAGCTGACAAATCGCCGCGCGCGAGCAGCAGCGCGCGATAGCGCGGGAAGTAGTGCTTGTCATCTTCCAGCACGCGGACGCCAATGCGCGCAATCTCGGCATCGGTCGTGTAAACGTCGGTGACATCGAGAGTTCCCTGCTCGAGCGCCGTGTAGGCCAGGGCGTGCTGTAGGCCGCGCACCTGGAGCCGACCCAAATCGTAGGCTCGAGCTAGCCCACGCCACCCATCTTGCCGATCCAGAAACTCATTGGACAAGCCGACGCGCAGTCCGCTTGCGTCACGCAAGTCGGAGATCGTCCGCATTGGCAGATCGGCGCGCACACCAAGACCGTAGCTATCGTCGAACCCCAAGTCCGCGATGACGACGACACCATGTTTGGCCAGCGCGGATTCGACGTCTGCGGCGCCAGGCACGAGCTCCTGCGTGATGGTGCCGCTGTACTCTGGGTAGACGTCGATTTCCCCGCCCAAGAGCGCCCTCCACGCGATCGCCGTGCCGCCGAGCTCACGCTGGTGTGACGCGGCCACGCCATGAACCTCGAGGGTCTGGCGCGCCAATTCGCCAATGATGACCGACTCCGTAAACGCCTTCGACCCGACCCGTATGGGACCGGGTGCCGCGAGCAACATCGCGAGAAGCGGGATCACGACGAAGCCCCGATGAGCACGTCCAAGCGCCTTCGCTCTGCCTGAACCATGCCAGCAACTTTTTCGGTCGCCGGCCGCGTCAAGATATCAGCGAGCGTGCCGCGCTGCTGGACGGCGCCACGATGCATGACCATGATCTCGCTGGCGAGCGCGCCTGCCTCCGCGAAGTCGTGTGTCACGAGCAGCACCGTGCAGCGCACAACATCGAAGATCGAACGTAGCTCGTCTTGCAGGCTCACGCGTGTGGTGGGGTCGAGAGCACCGAGGGGCTCATCGAGGAGCAGAAGGCCCGGTGACAAGAAGAGCGCCCGCATCAGGCCGACGCGCTGTTTCTGGCCGCCGGAGAGCTGTGCGGGATAGCGGTCGAGCATCTCCGGCCGTAGACGCATCAATTCGGCAAGCTCGTTGGTGCGAACCGCGGTCCGCTGCGCGTCCCAGCCGAGATGGCGCGGGAGCAACACGAGATTCTCGCGCGCGGTAAGGTGCGGGAACAAGCCGCCGTCTTGGATGACGTATCCCATGCGCTGGCGCAGGCGTCGCGCCGTCGCGGCCGAGAGCAGTTCGCCTTCGATGTGGACACTCCCATTGTCGGGCCAGATGATGCCGTTCACCAAGCGCAGAAGAGTCGACTTGCCTGAGCCGCTGGTCCCGACGATAGCGAGCGACGCACCGCGCGCGAGCGTCATGGATAGCCGTTCCAGCGCGACGACGCCCGCGTAGCGTTTCTCGACATCCTTGAGCTCGAGCACGTCAGACCTCGAGGCGAACCGAGCCGAGCTCGCCGGCCTCTTGCGTTTCGCCACGTTCGGCGTGTCGGAGCAAACGCAGCATGTGCGCGCCCAAGAGATCGACATCGGTCGACACGAAGCGCTCGCCGCCGAACTTTTTGACGTTGCGCGTCTGCTCGGCGAGCACCTCGACATCCTGCTGGACGATGCGTCTCGCCAGGGGCTCGAGCACGCGCCCCACGAGCTTGCCGCCAATGGGTAGTCGGTAGCTCACGATGGCGAACATGCTGGTAACGAAATCAGACACGGGCGTGAGCAAGTTGGTGATCAGAACGTGGCTGCTCTCGCCCAGGGCATATTCCACCTGGGCAATAGAGGGCAGCATGAAGCGATCGACATGGCGTACGGTGCCGCCCTGCGGAGCGAGCAAGCGGCCAATTAGGCCGGACGGGCGTGGCTCGCCAATGTAGTCCGCTTCTACGGATCGCGCATCGCGTCGCAGTTTCGCGGTGATGACGTTGCGCTTGTCACCCCCGCGAAACAGTCCTCGGTGCAAAAACGCCGTATGCGGCACGTCCAGGATGTTCTCGGCTGTGGCATGCAGGGTCGCGTCGAAGCTCGCGCTGTAGCGCACGACCCCATAGCGATTGTCCGCAAGGTGCGGAATGACATACGGCTCGGCACCCTCTGGCGGGTTTTCGGGATCGCCCCATGCCCACACAAGGCCCTGGCGCTCGACAGCGTGGTATCGCGTCACCCGACGCGCTTTCGCGGAGCCCGTGTCATCGACTAACGCAGGCACACTTCTGCAAACGCCTTCGCGATCGAACCGCCAGCCATGGTAGGGGCATTCGATCTCGCCGTGCACCACGCGACCACCCGAGATCGGAACGTTCCGGTGCGCACACCGGTCGACGAGCACGACAGGCTCGCCGGCCGCCCCACGGAAGACCGCCAGAGGCACGTCGAAGAGAGACCGCTTGAGCGGACGTTCACGCAGGTCTGCGGATTCGCACAGCACGTACCAGGCGCGACGCACGTGAACGACGGAGTAGCGCCCGGCAGTGCTCACGAAGTCTTCGTTACCCAGCGGCCCGAGTCGGCTGCTGCGCTGGTTGCGGCTGCGGCTGTTTGTCGCGTGTCTCGATGACCTTTTGGCCGTGAGCTAAGGCAGGCTTGCCTTCGCCTTCGAGAGCCTCGGCAACCACCGCGGCCTGTTCGGCGGCGTGGCGCTTGGATGAGCCGGTTGCCGGCGACGACCCCGATGCGCGGCCAACGTAACGCAACGTCTGGCCCTGGTAGAGCAGCGCCAAGAGTCGCTCGTCGACGAAATCCCAAGCCCCCATGTTCCGCGGTTCTTCCTGAACCCAGAGCACCTCGGTCGCGTTGGCATACGTCTCGAGCTGGGCGCGGAGCTGTTCTGCCGGGAAGGGGTAATACTGCTCGAGGCGCACGATAGCGACGTTCGCGAGTTTCCTCTCGCGGCGGGCGGTATCGAGGTCATAGTAGATTTTGCCGCTGCAAATAATGACACGCGTGACCGCCGACGGGTCGCTGATGGACGCATCGCCGATGACCGTCATGTAGTTGCCAGAGAGAAGCTCTTCTTTGGCGGACACTGCATCGGGGTGGCGCAAGAGGGACTTCGGCGTGAACACTACACACGGCTTGCGCTGCTCGCTGCGGACCTGGCGACGCAAGAGGTGGAAGTACTGCGCGGGCGTCGTCGGATAACAGACGCGCCAGTTGCCAGCCGCCGCGAGCTGCAGGAAGCGCTCGATGCGGGCGCTGGAATGTTCTGGCCCTTGACCCTCGTAACCATGCGGCAAAAGCATCACGACCGACGATTTCTGATTCCACTTCTGCTCGCCGCTCGAAATGAACTGGTCGATGATGACCTGAGCGCCATTCACGAAGTCACCGAACTGGGCCTCCCACATGACCAGCGCTTTCGGGAAATTGACCGAGTAGCCGTAGTCGAAGCCCAAAACTCCGAACTCCGAGAGCAAGGAGTCGTAACAAGAGAAGTTCGCCTGGCCCTGCTGCAGGTTGTTCAACGGGATGTACGGCGACCCAGTGCGGTGATCGTAGAGGATGCAGTGGCGTTGGCTGAAGGTGCCGCGTCCCGTGTCTTCACCGCTCAAGCGGACAGCGTTACCCTCGAGGACGAGCGAGCCGAAGGCGAGAGTCTCACCCAAGGCCCAATCGATCTTGCCACTATCGTAGCGCTCGCGACGCTTGGCCAGCTGCTTGACCAACTTCGGATGCGGTTCGAACCCCTCGACGGGCCGGTCGAGGCCGCCGAGAACGGTCTCGAGGGTCTCCGCCGATGCGGCGGTCCCTTCGACGTCGGCCTCGACGCCAACGCCTCGCTCATCTTCGCGGTCACGCGCGACTGACTGGGGTTTGGGTTGCTGCGCCTGTTTGACGGCGTCGTGGATGCCCTGGAGCTGAACGCGGAAGTCGTCGAGCGCCTTCTCGGCCGACTGCGCATCGAGGTCACCGCGACGCAAGAGTTGCTCGGTGTAGATTTTTCGAACCGAGCGATGATTTTCGATGCGCTGGTACACCAGCGGCTGCGTGTACGACGGGTCGTCGCCTTCGTTGTGGCCCCAGCGACGGTAGCAGACGAGATCGATGACGACGTCGCGCTTGAACTGATGCCGGAAGGCGAATGCGAGGCGCATGACACGCACCGCGTCTTCGGGATTGTCACCATTGACGTGAAAAATTGGCGCGTGGACCGCTTTGGCGACATCCGTGGAGTAGAGCGACGAGCGCGCGTCTTTGGCTCCCGTGGTGAAGCCAATCTGGTTGTTCACGACGATGTGCACGGTGCCGCCGGTGCGGTAGCCGTTGAGCTGCGACATTCCGAGGGTCTCGACCACGACGCCCTGCCCCGCGAAAGCGGCATCGCCGTGGATGAGAACCGGGATGGTCTTCTCACGCTTCACGTCGCCGGCGATGTCTTGCATGGCTCGCACCATGCCCTCGACAACGGGGTTGACGGCCTCGAGGTGTGACGGGTTGCTAGCAACGAGCACGCGAACTTCGTCGCCGTTGTCGGTGACGTGTTTGCCCTCGGCGCCGAGGTGATACTTCACGTCGCCGGAGCCATGGGCGATGCCCGGGTCCATCTCGCCTTCGAATTCGCGGAAGACGTTTTCGTGCTTCTTGCCAACGGTGTTGACCAAGACATTGAGCCGTCCGCGGTGCGCCATGCCAATGACCGCGGCCGTAACCCCCACCCGTCCCGCGTCCTCGAGAAGGAAATCGAGCATGGGGATGAGCGTCTCACCACCCTCGAGCGAGAAGCGCTTTTGCCCAACGTAGGTGGTGTGCAGGAAGCGCTCGAACGCCTCGGCTGCGTTGAGCTTCTTCAAGATGCGCTGCTGTTCCTCGGGAGTGAACGGGGTGGCGTTGCGCGACGACTCCATCCGCGCCTGCAGCCAGTCACGCTGCTCGACGTACGGGATGTGCATGTACTCGACGCCGATGTGGCGGCAGTACGTCTCGCGCAACGTCTCCATGATGTCGCGCAGCGGCATCGGCGCGTTCGAGCCGGCCAGCTCGCCTGCCATGAACTGGCGGTCGAGGTCCCAGACAGTGAGGCCGTACTTCGACATCTCGAGCTCGGGGTGAAGCTGCGGCGCCTCTATAGAGAGCGGGTCGAGATGTGCGTACAGGTGTCCGCGAACGCGGTGCGCACGGATGAGCTGAAGCACATGCGCCTGCTTGCGGATAGCGTCCATGTCGCGGCCGCCGAAGACCTCGACGTTCTGGTCACCGGCCCACGCGAGCGGCTCGTAAGGCACATCGAGCTCATCGAAGATCCGCACGTAAAATCGGTCTTCACCCAGCAAGAGCTTCTCGACGTCGCGGCAGAAGCCACCTGACTCGGCTCCCTGGATGACGCGGTGGTCGTAGGTGCTCGTGATCGTCATCGTGCGCGAGAGGCCAAGCTCGCTGATCACCTGGTTGGACATACCGGCATACTCGGCGGGGAAGCCGATGTTGCCGATACCGAAGATTGCCGACTGCCCCTCCATGAGGCGCGGCACCGACAGCTGCGTGCCAATCATGCCGGGGTTCGTGATGCTGACGGTCGTGCCCTGGAACTCGTCGACGGCGAGCTTGTTGTTGCGCGCGCGGGCCACGATGTCGTCATACGCTGCGACGAACTCGAGGAAGCTCAGGCGACCGGCGTCTTTGATGTTCGGCACGAGCAAGACACGCTCGCCCTTGCGCTCGAGGTCGATGGCAAGGCCGAGATTGATCACCTTGCGATGCACGCGGTGCGGTTTGCCGTCACGCTCGACATAGCCGTCGTTCATGCCGGGATGTTTTTCCATCGCCCGCAATAGCGCATACGCGACGACGTGGGTGAACGAGACCTTGGCGCCACTTGTCGCCGCCTGGTGGGCGTTGATGAGCTTGCGGTTCTCTTCGAGGAGCTTCACGGGGATAGAGCGCACGCTGGTGGCCGTCGGCACGTGCAGGCTCATCACCATGTTCTCGGCGATCTTGGCGGCGATCCCCTTGAGAGGCTCGGCATCGGGGTGCTCGCTCTGGGGCAGCGAAGCCTGCGGGGGCGCCTTGGTCGCTATCGCGGGCACATGCCCGGTCGGGACGACGCTGGCAGCGGCACCGGAGGAGACAACAGGACCGGTCGCGGGCGCGACGATGGTCGCGGCTGGAAGCTGCGAATGTGCGCCGTTCGAGGGCGCTGAGGCGCGCGGCGCTGGGTTGCCGCCGGCCGGTTTGTAGTCCGCGAAGAACTCCTGCCAGGACTCCCCGACCGACTGCGGATCTTCGAGGTACCGCGCGTAGAGCTCATCGACGAAACCGGAATTTGCACCAAAGCTACTCATGAACCTTCTCTAGGGAGGCGGCATGCAGGCCGCGCAGGGTGGTGGCTCGAACCGAGCGACCATAACGACTCGGCGCGGCATAGGCAAAGGAGCGAGCGATCCCCTCCGCGCATTTCGTACGGACTGCGCAACAGCCTGTTCTAGAAGCCTTTTCTCACGGACCCATTGGCGTCGCCGAAGGCTATCGGATGTGGTGCAGTTGCCGCAGCGCCTCATAGGCCGCGACCCCCACGGCAGTGGACAAATTGAGGGAGCGCATCTCGGCGTTGAAGCGCGGGATGGTCACCCGGGTCGCTGACAGCTCCTCGTGAAGCCAATCGGGAGCGCCACTCGTCTCACGCCCGAAGACGAGTCCATCCTCGTCGGCGAAGCGGACATCCCAGTGGGTCTGCTCGGCCTTGGTCGTGAAGAGCCAAAGGCGCCTGGGGCCAAGTCTGCTATCGCGGAACGCCCGCCAGTCTTCGTGGTGGTGCACATCCAGAGAGCGCCAGTAGTCCATACCAGCGCGCTTCAGATGTTTGTCGGTGACCTCGAAGCCAAGCGGGTGCACGAGGTGCAGCCGCGCTCGTGTCACCGCGCACATACGCCCGACATTCCCGGTGTTCTGGGGGATCTCGGGCTGAAAGAGAACGATGTGTAACAACGCGCTGCGACGGCTTCGTTAGGCTGGAGCGCGCATCTGATAACCAGCGCGGCGCGGGTTGGTCGGCCAGAGGCCTTCCATAATCTGGGCGCCAAACGAACGGCTATCGCTTCCCGTGAGAAGGCCCCAGATGCTCCGCCGGCTCGCGACGTCGCAAAGGGCATCCGCCATGAGGTACGCGCCAATCGGCAGCCCAACAAAAGGGATGGCCATGGCGAAGAAGCCAACCACCCCTTGCAACAGATTGCCCAAGAAGTGACGCGACGGCTCGACCTGCGGCATTCCACCAACTGGAGGCATGAAAATCCCCTGTTTCGGTTAACGGGTTACGCCACAGTTATCGGTGGGCGTTGGGAGCTGTTGCCGCTTCTTCTCTGAAGGACCCTGACATGGCGTCACTCTGGGGCAATGACGCACAACAGCCCCGTCGCCTCGTGGATGGTCCGTGACGGAAGAAAGAACCTTACGACGTCGGGACTGGTACAGGTACGGGAGCCGGAGCCGGGAGGGCCGGTTCCTCACGGCGCCGCTCGGTCGGGGTCTCTGCGGGCGCGCGAGGCCGCGCCACGGGGCCACGTCGCGGATTCACGCCCGACGCCTCTGGCGCGTCTGGGCGCGCCATGAATGGGGTCGCAACCCAGCCGCCGAGCGACTTGCCGGTGAACGCCTTAACCGGACTAAAGCCTGCAAGATCGGCAAGCCAGTCCGCGCCCGCCACACAGCCGGCGATCACAAAGAGGGGCGCCAGAAACGGAGCAAACGCTATCGCGAGACCGGCGCCAACGAACAACGCTCCCGTAAGCAGGCTCCCGCCGACGCGGCTCGCCACCTGCTGGCTCCGATCGTCAGTCGGGGCCGCTGCGGGCGCCTGTTGGGCTGCACGGGGAGCCGCAACCTCTGGCGGCGCCGCCTGGGGGGCCGCTGGCGGAGCTGCTGGTCGGGCACTGGCAGGAGGAACGGCGGTCATGGTTGGCTCCAAGCGTCGAACGCAACGGTACCTGATCGTTATCGGCAACGTCTCCCGTCCGTCCCCCTAACCCTGCCTGCCATCATGTCATTCAGGCTCACTAACGTTTGTGTTGGTGCGGTCTCTTATGCGCTCGACTTCGATGCTGTTGATCGGTGCGTTGTCGTTCGCGCTCGGCGGGGCGTTGGTGTTCGTACGATCGCGGATGCGCTCGACCGGGTTGTCGGACTGGCGGCCCCGGCTCGGGACGTTGGTGTTCGTGCTCGAACACGCGACTGGGAGCATGGCAACGAGCGCAAGTGCGGAGATCTTCATCATATTGTTTCCCCTCCTTCGGGTTCTCGGCCAGCAAGCAAAGCGCAAATCGTCTCCGCGTCAACGCTTGACGACGAGCCATGGCGAGTGGTGTACCGCGCCCTCTCGATCTGGAGCCCCCCTTGGCCATCAACATCGGCATCGTCGGCCTTCCCAACGTCGGTAAGTCGACCCTCTTCAACGCGCTTTCGGCCGCCGGCGCCGAAGCCGCGAACTTTCCGTTCTGCACCATCGAGCCCAATGTTGGTGTGGTGCCCGTCCCCGACGAGCGCTTGGCCAAGCTCTCCGTGATCTACAAGTCGGTGAAGCTCGTGCCGACGAGCCTCGAGTTCGTCGATATAGCCGGGCTCGTAAAGGGCGCATCGAAGGGCGAAGGTCTTGGCAACCAGTTCCTGTCGCACATCCGTCAGGTGGACGCGATAGCGCACGTCGTGCGCTGCTTTGACGACACCAACATCGTTCACGTCGATGGATCCATCGACCCCATCCGAGACGTCCAGACCATCAACACCGAGCTCGCCTTGGCGGACCTCGCCACCGTCGAAAAGCGCATGGAGCGCACCAACAAATTGGTGAAGGCCGGCGGCAAACAAGGTGACGAGGCTCGCTCCGAGATGGCGCGGCTCGAGGCGCTCCAGAAACACTTGAACACTGGCGCGGCCGCGCGTGGTCTCGCCATCGACGACGAGGGCAAAAAGCTCGTCCGCGAGCTCTTCCTGCTCACCGGCAAGCCCATCATCTACGTCGCCAATCTCTCCGAGAGCACGGTCACCAAGCCCGAGACCGTGCCCTACTTCCAAAAGCTCACCGAGCTCGCCAAGGCCGAGGGCGCGCCCGTCATTCCCATCAGCGCCGCCATCGAGGCCGAGGTCTCGCAGCTCCCCGACGCCGACCGCGCCGAATACCTCGGGTCGATGGGTCTCACCGAGCCGGGCCTGCACAAGATTATTCGCGAGGGCTACCGCGTGCTTGGCCTCATCACGTACCTGACGGCCGGTCCCCAAGAGACCCGAGCGTGGACCATCCGCGAGGGCACAAAGGCACCCGGCGCCGCCGGCGTCATTCACACCGACTTCGAGCGCGGCTTCATCAAGGCCGAGGTCATGCGCTGGGAAGACCTCGTCGAGCTCAAGACCGAAGCGGCCGTCAAGAGCGCCGGCAAGATGCGCGTCGAGGGCAAGGAGTACGTGGTGCGGGACGGCGACGTGATGCACTTCCGCTTCAACGTTTGATCGCGCTGACACCCGTGCGCGAAACACCTGGCGAACGGCGTCGATAACCTCGACCGCCCGATTTCCACCGGGCAATCCCACCAAGGTCGTCATGCAATCCACACGCCGCTCGTCGGGGTCATACCCCGCTCTACGCTCTTTTCCGTCCACCGCCGCGCGTATCGAGACTTCCCGGACCAAGGGTGCGCGTCTGCTCCGCCCCCACGATAGCGTCGAGGTCCCTGGCAAGAAGCACGGCAAGAACAAGAAGGTGAAACATCAGCAGCGTATGGGCGCTGGGTTCACCGGGGCAGCTGCCGCCCTCGATCGCAAGGTGCTGCTCGCCCAGCTGGGAGCTCAGGTCGCTCTCGAGGGGAGCTACCCGAAGACGGAGCGTGGTGATGTGGTGGACGACTACCATGGCGTGAAGGTCATGGACCCTTACCGGTGGCTCGAGACCGCCGGAGCCAAACGTGATGCGTGGGTGAACGAGCAGAACGCCTTTACGCGCGCCCACATGGAGCGGCTACCGGCCCGCAAGCTCGTCGCCGATTGGCTCGAGCAGAGCTTCGCGGTCGGAGAGAAGTCGCGCGAGCGCAAGGTGAAGGACCACACCTACTTCACCGAACGAAAAAGCGGAGAAGACCAGGCCTCGCTTTACGTGAAGGACAAGCACGGCGCGGTCCGCCAGGTGGTAAACCCGGTCGCGCTCGACCCCACCGGCACTATGCATGTCAGCGCCTGGCACGTGAGCCCTGACGGCACGAAGGTAGCTTACGCGCTCAACGATAACGGTTCGGACTGGTCAACCTGGCACATCTTCGATGCGGTGAGCGGCCAAAAGTTGCCCGAGGTCATCACCTGGACGAAGACCGGCACCGTCGAGTGGCTTCCCGACAGCTCTGGATTCCTCTATAGCGGACTACAGGCCCCTGAAGCGGGCAAAGAGTTGCAGGAGGTCGTGCATGACCAGACGGCACGCCTGCACAAGATCGGCACGCCGCAGAGCGCCGACATCGTCTTGATGGCGACCCCCGAGACGCCCGATATGCTGCACGAGCCCTCTCTCTCCGACGACGAGAAGTGGCTCATCGTCAGCAGCGGCGACCTGCGCACGGGCACGTCGCGCATCGCAGTGCGTCCGCTCGACGCCATGAACGCTCCGTTCCGCACGGTTCTCGAGGCGAGCGACGCGGAGTATCAGGTGATCGGAGGCAGCGGCAGTGTCATCTACTTGCTCACCGACGCCGAAGCACCAAACGCCCGATTGGTGGCGATCGACGTCGCCGAAGACAAGCCAGTGGTCCGCGAGCTGTTGCCGCAGGACCCACAGCTGACTCTCTATGGCGCCACGGTCGTCGGCGAACGCATCTACGCGCGCTACTTGCAAAACGGCACCTCGGCGCTGCGTGTGTTCCACAAGGGCTCGCTCGAGCGGACAATCGATCTTCCCGACAGAGGCACGGTGGCGGCGTTCTGGGGCGACCCCGAAGGCAAGAAGGTCTCGTTCACCTTCCAAAACCACTACACGCCCGAGATCGAATACGCTGTCGACACCGAGACGGGAAAGCGCCGCATCACCCGGCCGTCTCCCATCGGCGTCGACCCCGCCGACTACGTAACGACGGAGAGTTTCTTCAAGAGCACCGACGGCACGCTCGTCCCGGTGTTCATCACACAACGTCGCGACACGCCACGCGACGGCAGCGCACCGACGTTGCAGTACGCGTATGGCGGCTTCCGCATCAACATCACGCCAACCTATTCACGCCGCTTCCACGCTTGGCTCGAGCTTGGCGGCGTCCTGGCTGTGCCGCAGCTTCGTGGCGGCCGCGAGTTCGGCGAGAACTGGCACAAGGGAGGATCCCTCGGCCGCAAGCAGAACGTCTTCGAGGACTTCAAGGCGTGTGCCCGCCACCTGGTCGAGCAACGCTACACCCGGCATGACCGGCTCACCCTCGCCGGCGGCTCGAACGGCGGTCTTCTGGTTGCGGCAACCGTCATTCAAGATCCGTCGATTGCGGCGGCCGGACTCGTCGGCGTCGGTGTTCACGACATGTTGCGCTACCACCGCTGGACCTGGGGGCCCGGTTGGATCCCCGAATACGGCGTGTCGAGCGACCCCAAGCAGTTTCCGTTTCTCCACGCGTATTCACCCGTGCACAACGTCCGCCACGGCGTACGCTTCCCCGGCCTGCTCGTCACGACAGGCACGGCGGATGACCGTGTCGAGCCGAGCCACAGCTATAAAGTCGCAGCGGCTCTGCAGGCGGCGCAGGCAGGTCGTGCACCAACGTTGCTCCGGTCTTACGAAGACACCGGACATGGCGCCGGCAAACCGGTACGCAAGTTGATCGACCAGACCGCGGACGAGATCGCCTTTGCTCTCAACGAGATGAACGCGAGCGCCCATGCTGCAAAACTGTTGAAGGGAAAGCCCTCGCGCGTCGCGTAAGGACGGGCTTCAGGGCTCGAGGGCGTGACCGTTCCAGCGGACGGTCACGTCATCGCCGCGAACGCGAGACCAATCGAAAGCATCGACGAGGGCGTCGGGCGTCGTCGGCGTCGGCGCCTGGGTGAGCCCCGCGACGTGGGCCAACCAGCCGCAGAGCTTTGCACCATCGTACTTTCGCGATAGCTCACGCCACCCGACCGAGCCGTGGAGCTTCGCGAGCTTGTCCCCGCGCGGTTCGAGCAGCAGAAAGTGGTGGCGATAGACGGGCGTCGGTAGGCCCAGCAGGCGTTGCAGCATCACCTGCGTGGCGGTGCTCGGCGCGATGTCACGTCCACGAACGACGCGCGTGACACCCTGCGCGGCGTCATCGACAACGACCGCGAGCTGATACGCGACGACACCGTCTCTGCGGAGCACGATGGGATCGCCCATCGCGGCCGCCGGTGTCTGCGATAGGTCGAGCCCACTCTCGTCGTAGAGACGCAGAGCCTCGTCGGGCAGTCGCGCCCGGACATTCTCTCCGCAGGCTCGCCACCCCCCCTCAGGGAGCGGCCGGCCCCGACAGACGTTGTCGTACGCAAAGCCTCCGTCCGGGGCCTTTCTGCCTAGCGCCTTCACGCGACTGCGCGAGCAGGCGCACGGGTACAAGAGCCCCGCAGCGGCGAGGTTGTCCAGTGCGAGGTGGTGGCGTGCCTTGTCGAGGCTCTGTGTGTGAACGGTATCGAAGCGGAGGCCAAGCGCTCCGACTGCGTCGAGGATGGCGTCGACGTGACTGCCCTGAGCCCGGGTCGTGTCGAGGTCTTCGAGACGCAAGAGCACCGTATCACCCCGCGACTTGGCGTCGAGCCAGACGAGCAGTCCAGCGAGCAACGTACCGGGATGCGCATCGCCAGTCGGTGACGGCGCGAAGCGACCAACGCCCATGTTCAGGCCGCCGCGGACCGCCGGCTACGCACTTCTCGCGCAGGCGCTCGCTTGCGCCGTGTCCGCGTTTGCAGCCCCACGATCGCGAGGTCGACGAGGGCGCGCAGCGCATCACGCCCGGTCAGCTTCGACCCCGCAACGTCGTGCCAGCGCTCGAGCGGCACTTCGATGAAGGCCCCAGGGCCGAGCGCCGGCGCTCCTGGTCCGCCATGATAGAGACGTGCAATGAGCTCGACGTCGAAGGTCCACCTAGCAACAAACGGCTGGGCAAGGGCCGCTTCGAGCTCGGAACCAGCCCGAAACAGCTTCGCACCGCACTGTGTGTCGTAGAGCGGCACGTCGATGACGAGCGAGGCAAGACTCGCAAACGTCCGCCCAAGCAGACGACGCGCCGAGGTGCGCGCAATGTTTGCTCCGAGCCGGCGGACGCGGGCGCCCATCACGGCGCGCGCCTCGCTGGTCACCAGCACGGCATGCAGACGCATCATCTCTTCGACGGGGGCAGCGAGGTCGGCGTCGAGGAAACCGATCATCTGCGCGCCTTCTGCGAGCGCTTTGCGCATACCATCGCGCACTGCCGCGCCGCGCCCGCCGTTCTCACCACGGTGCAGAACGCTGACGCTGTCGGGCGCCTTTGCCCTGATGGCCTCGAGAACAGCCCCCGTTGCATCGGTCGACCCGTCGTCGACGCAGATGAGACGAATTGCTGGATGACGCGCGAGACGCAGCAACTCCGATGGTCGCAGGCGCTCGGCCTCGTTGAAACAGGGTAAGACGACGACGCAAGACTTCACGTCTCCTGCATCGCACGGTCTTGCGGACAGGTCACGACTTGCCGTACCCCGCGAGAAGCGGCAGAACGGCCGGACAGCGCGAAGGCCTGCGCAGCGCGAGGGTGCTGAAGGCCGTCACCGCAACAGGGGGCTTAAGGTGCACAAGCTCGTTTTACTCCGCCACGGCCAAAGCCAATGGAACGTCGAGAACCGCTTCACCGGCTGGACGGACGTGCCCCTCTCGGACGAAGGCCGCGCGGAGGCCGCGGAGGCCGCGCGCTTGCTCGAGGACGGCGGCTTTACCTTCGACATCGCGTTTACCTCGGTCCTCAAGCGCGCCATCCATACGTGCAACATCGTCCTCGATGCTCTCGACCTGTCCTGGATCCCGGTCCACAAGAGCTGGCGCTTGAACGAGCGCCACTACGGAGACCTTCAAGGCCTGAACAAAGTCGAGCTCGCGCAGAAGGCGGGTCCCGACCAGGTCAAAATCTGGCGCCGCAGCTTCGACGTGCCTCCACCGCCTCTGCCCGACGGCGACGCGCGCTACGCCGGCAACGACCCGCGCTACGCCCGCGTCGACGCCGCCCTGCTGCCGCGAACGGAGTCGCTCAAGCTGACCATCGAGCGCTTCTTGCCATTCTGGAGCGACGCCATCGTCCCCGAGCTCCACAAGAACCAAAGGGTGCTCATTGCCGCCCATGGCAATAGCCTCCGCGCTCTGGTCAAGCATCTCGACCACGTGAGCGACGATGCGATCACCGAGCTCAACATCCCAACCGGGATTCCGCTGGTTTACGAGCTGGATGCCAAGCTCAGACCAACGAAGCACTATTACCTCGGCGATCCAGCGAAAGCGGCGGCGGCGGCGGCAGCGGTCGCCAAGCAGGGCTCGAAGTAGATTCGCCCGAGCAGCGGCGATGGCGTTCGAACGTCGCGGGGCCACCAACCCTATTCGGTCGGCGCGTTCGACGAGGGCTTTAGACGCTCCGCTCCGGCGTACACGTTCATCCGGCCTTCACGCACGAAACCAGCGAGCAGCATGCCCGAGCGCGCCGCGAGCTCGACCGCGAGTGAGGTCGGCGCCGACACCGCCACGACCGCGGGCACCCGGGCCGCCAGAGCCTTCTGCACAATTTCGAAGGCCACCCGCCCCGACACGACGAGGAGCGTCTCGTCGAGAGGCTGTTGCGCAAGGAGTGCCCATCCCATGAGCTTATCGACGGCGTTGTGCCTGCCAACGTCTTCGCGCACCGCGAGCACGGCGCCGTCGCGGCTAAGCAAGGCAGCGCCATGAACGCCACCACATTGGTCGAAGAGCTGCTGCTCCCGCCGAAGGATATCTGGTGCGCGGGCTACGACTTGCGGGTCAAAGCCGACGTGCGACGTCAACCCAGGCGCGCAGGCGAGCGCGACGTCGATGCTCGCCTTTCCGCACACCCCGCAGCTCGACGTCGCGTAAACGTTGCGTTGGAGCGCCGCGAAGTCGATCGACTTTCCGTCGGCAAGCAACACCCGCACCACGTCGTCGCCGTCACGCAGAGAGCAATGGTGCACCGAAGCGATCTCGGCTCGCGAGCGAACCACCCCTTCGCCACGAAGAAATCCGGTGGCGAGCTCTTCATCGTGCCCTGGCGTACGCATCACGACAGCAATGGTGCGTCCCTGCACTTGGATGGCCAGGGGCTCTTCCACCGCGACGCGATCGATGCGCGTGCCCTCGCCCACGCGTAGCACCTCGATGGTAGCGACGGGGCTCACGACAGAGCCCTTAGCGCCGCGCAAGGCCCTTGCCAAGCGGCTAACCTCGCGTAGACTCCGAAGTCCCTGTGACCAGCATCCTGACGCCGACGCCTGCGAATCTCACGACGGCCGCCGAGGCCCTGCTGCGCTCCCGTGTCGTCGCGATTCCAACCGAGACCGTGTACGGTCTGGCCGGGGTCGCCTTCGACGAGGTCGCACTCGCCACCATCTTCACGGTGAAGGAGCGGCCGACCTTCGACCCTCTCATCGTGCACGTCCCGACACCGCCCGGAGATGCTGACGTACACCTCGCAGAGCTTGGTCTCCTCGACCCCAGTCTCCTTGGTCCGAAGGCGCGCGAACGCTTGAACACCCTCGCCAAGGCCTACTGGCCGGGACCGTTGACGCTGGTCGTCCCGCGCGGTCCCCGGGTTCCCGACCTCGTCACCAGCGGCCTCGACACCGTTGCGATCCGCTGCCCCGGGCACCCGGTGGCGCAAGAATTACTGGCGACCGTCAAGCGCCCGCTCGCCGCTCCCAGCGCCAACCGCTTCGGCCGCATCAGCCCGACCACCGCCGCGCATGTCCTCGAGGAGCTCGGTGGCCGCATCGACATCATCCTCGACGGCGGGCCCGCGCACGTGGGCATCGAGAGCACGGTCGTCTCCGTGACCGACCCCCCGCAGATCCTCCGCCCCGGAAGCATCTCCAAAGAGAGCCTCGAGACGACGCTCTCCGAGTCGCTGGCGATCGCCAAGCCCAACGCGACGCTCAAACCACAAGCCTCGCCCGGGATGCTGGAGCGGCACTACGCACCCGGGAAGCGCTTCGTGCGACTCCCCGCCCCGACGTCTTCTTTAACGGACGAGGCCGTTCAGAGGCTCCAAACTCTCGTGGAGGGCGTCGAGGGGCCCATCGCCCTCATCTGCGTGCTCGGCGATGCCCGCGCCGCGGCGACGCACCTACGCGAGCTCACCGGACGTGACGTCCTCGCGCATAGCCTCTCCCCCTCCGGCGACCCCAACGAGGCCGCGCGAAACCTCTTCCGGACCCTGCGCCTGCTCGATAGCACGGGCGCCGCGCTCCTCGTCGCCGAGCCCCTTCCAGCCGCGACCGGCGTGCTTCTCGCGATCGTCGACCGACTGAGCCGCGCCACGGTTCCACTTTAGGCGCCGCCAAAGGCCTCGCCGGAGGGGTGCGGGCCGGCCCCGCCAGTGTGACGAAAACGTTGCAGAGGAGGTCTTTCCTTGCGCCCCATTCTGAGGGAGTTCTTCGCCCATGCTGAAGATTGCGATTGGCTCCCTCGCCCTGGTTGCCCTCATTGGCTGCGGAGGCGGACAGAGCGCCGAGCCCGCGCAGGCCGGCACCACCGCCGATATTCTCAACCAGAAGGACCTTGTCGAGACGGCCGAGAGCGCTGGCGCGTTCTCGACACTGGTCTCGGCTCTGAAAGCCGCTGAGCTGGTGAGCACACTCAAGGGTCCGGGCCCGTTCACCGTCTTCGCGCCAACCGACGAGGCATTCGCAAAGCTCCCGGCCGACCAATTGAAGGCGCTCATGCAAAACAAAGACAAGTTGCGCCAGGTCCTCGCCTATCACATCGTCGCGGGACGGGTGAGCGCGCGGGACGTGGCTGGAATGAGCAGCGCGACCACCATGGCCGGCCCCGCGCTCAGCATCGACACCGCGTCTGGGGTGAAGGTGAATGAGGCGACCGTCGTGCAACCCGACGTCATGGCCTCGAACGGCGTCATCCACGTCATCGACGCCGTACTGGTCCCACCCACCTCGCTTCGCTAAGTCGGCCGCCATCTGACGCAGCACTCGCAAAAACCGCGCGCTATCCTGCTGACGACGCGTTCCCATTGTGATAGCGGGCGCACACGAACATGAAAATTTCGCAGCCGGACCTTCGTCCGTGGACCGTTGCCGACAGCGCAGAGCTTTACCAAGTCCGCCCCTGGGGCCAGGGCTACTTCAGCATCAGTGACGACGGCAATTTGCAGTTGCAGAGTACCGACCACCCGAACCTCCGGGTGGCGCTCATCGACCTCATGAAGGACATCGAGCAGCGCGGCTATAGCGCGCCCGTTTTGCTCCGCTTCAGCGACATCCTCGATCACCGCGTGAAGCAGATCTTCGGATCGTTCGATACGGCCATCAAAGAGTACGGGTATAAGGGCCGCTATCGTGGCGTCTACCCCATCAAAGTCAATCAGCAGCGCCACGTCGTCGAGGAGCTCATCCGCTACGGCTCGCCGCTTGGCCTCGGCCTCGAAGCCGGTAGCAAACCCGAGCTGTTGGTCGTGCTGTCGCTGCTCGACAACGCCGAGTCGTTGATCATCTGCAACGGCTACAAAGACGTCGAATACATCGAGACGGCGCTGCTCGCACAGAAGCTCAACCGCAACCCCATCATCGTGGTCGACCGCTTCGAAGAAATCGAGATGATCATCAACGTCTCGAAGCGGCTCGGTATCCGGCCGCACATTGGCGTGCGGGCGCGCTTATCCACCAAGGGCGCTGGCAAGTGGGTCGAGTCGACGGGTGACCGGAGTAAGTTTGGCCTCTCGGCAACCGAGCTCATGCAGGCTGTGCACCGCCTTCGCGAAGTCGAGATGCTCGATTGCCTCGAGCTCCTTCACTTCCACATCGGTTCGCAGATTACCGCCATTCGTGCCCACAAGGACGCGCTGCAAGAAGCGACCCGCATCTTCGTCGAGCTGTCTGCCCTTGGCGCCAGCATGAAGTACATCGACGTAGGTGGCGGCCTCGGCGTCGACTACGACGGGTCGCAAACCAACTTCCACTCGTCGATCAACTACTCGCTCCAAGAGTATGCGAACGACGTCGTCGCCCAGATCCAAACAGCCTGCGACGAGCGCAACATCCCGCACCCTGACATCGTCAGCGAATCGGGTCGCGCACTCGTTGCACACCATGCGGTCCTCGTGTTCAACGTGCTTGGCGTCAACGAGGTCGTGCCATCCACCGAGCTCCCGGCCATCACAGACGAAGATCACGAGTCGGTGCGTGACCTCGCCGACATATGGCGCAACATCACGCGCAAGAACTTCGTCGAGCAGTACCACGACGCGGTCGACCACAAGGAGCAGGCGGTTAGCCTGTTCACGCTGGGCTATCTCGACCTCGCCGGCCGCGCTAAAGCCGAGCGCTACTTCTGGGCATGCTGCGACAAGATCCTCAAGATCGTCCGCGAGGCCGACTCGCACGTGCCGGACGAGGTGGCCGGTCTCCAGAAAGCCATGGCGGACACGTTTTACTGCAATTTCTCCGTGTTCCAGTCCGCGCCCGATCACTGGGCCGTCAAGCAGCTCTTCCCCACCATGCCGATCCACCGCCTACGCGAAAAGCCCACGCGGCGCGCCGTTTTGGCGGACATCACCTGCGACAGCGACGGTAAGGTCGACCAGTTCATCGACCTGCACGACGTCAAAGAGGTGCTCGAGCTCCACCCGCCGAACGGGCAGCCCTACTACATCGGCATGTTCCTCGTGGGCGCCTATCAGGAGATCCTCGGCGATCTACACAACCTCTTCGGCGACACGACCGCCATTCACGTGACGCTCGATGCGCAGCACGGCTACCGTATCGTCGAGATCGTCGAGGGCGATAGCGTGACCGAGGTCTTGAGCTACGTGCAGTACGAGAAGCCCGACCTGCTGCGCCGCTTGCGTGACCTCACCGAGCAGGCCCTGCGCACCGGCAAGCTCGAGTTGCAGGAATCGGCCCTCTTCCGCAAGCGCTTCGAGGATGGGCTCGCGGGCTACACCTATCTGGAAGAAGGCTGAACGGGCCCGGCACGCATGTTTGGTTCACCCGGTGAGCTCACCACCCGCGACCCTCCATGCGGACGAGGATCATCGCCGTCCGGCGAGTAACGAAACGGTCGGCAGCGTTGTTCGCGCGATGTTTTAGCGGACTTGCAATCACCGCAGCCAGCGCCGCTGCCTCCTCGCGGGTCAGCTCGGAAGCCGACTTGCCGAACGCATTTTGCGCGGCGAGCTCGCAACCGTAGACACCAGGACCCCACTCGATGAGGTTCAAGTAAAGCTCGAGGATGCGCGACTTGCTGAGCGCGTCCTCGAGGCGATGCGCGATGACCATCTCCCGAAGCTTGCGCAACGGAGAACGGCTTGGGTTCAAGAAGAGGTTCTTTGCGAGCTGCTGGGTGATTGTGCTCGCGCCGCGCGGAGCTTCACCCTCCTCGAGATCATGCTGCACAGCGAGCTTGAGCTCCTCCCAGTCGACGCCGTCGTGCTGAAAGAAGCCACCATCTTCGGTCGTGATGACGGCATGGACCAGGTGCTCGCTGATGTCGCGCAGCGCGATCCACGAGGAATGCACCGCGTACTTCTTGCCCTGCGCCGCGGCCTCCTCCTTGCGCAGCTCCATCAGGGCGGTGGTCTTGGGGCGCGTCTTGGCCAGCTCTTTGAGGGTCGTGACGGAGGGCAGACGCAGGTAGTCCACGACCCCGAAGGCGACGAGGCCGATCAACATGACGAGAACAACAGCGCGGAGCCGCTTTCGCTTCTTCACTTCGCTCGAGGTAATCGCACACAGAAGGCAGCGCCAGAAGGCTTCGCGTCCTCGACCCAGATGCGTCCACCATGCACCTCAACCGCAAGCCGGCAGAAAGCGAGGCCCAAGCCCCTCCCTGCACGCCTTCCGCGCGTCGTTTCGCGCTCGAGCCGCACGTACTTCTCGAAGACCTGCTCGCGCATCTCTTCGGGGACGCCGATACCGTGATCGACGACCCGGAACTCGACCGCATCGTCGTCACTCAGCCGCGCACTGATCTCGACGGCCGCGTTCTGAGGCGAATATTTGAACGCGTTGTCGAGAAGGTTCTCGATCAAGCGGCGCAACAGGTCGGGGTCCGCGTTGACCTTGATGCCATCGACCTCGAAGGCGGTCTCGAGTCTCAGCTTCTTCTCAGCGAGACGATAGGTCATCTCCACGCCGATGGCCTTCACCATCTCAGCGAGATCGATGGCCTGCGTGCTGGGAAGCAGGGCCCCGTCTTCGCTTCGACTGATGTCGAGGAGGTTCTGGACCATGCGCTGCATGGCGCGTGAAGCCTCGAGCATGTCGTGGCTCGCGTCACGCAGCTCTGGCGAAAGGGCCTCCTGGCCAATGAGGAACTCAGCGTTGGCAAGGATGCTTGCAAGCGGGTTCTGCAAGTCGTGGACGATGTACGTAATCGTCTCTTCCTTCTGACGCTGCGCGACGAAGAGGGCCTCGCGCTGCGAGCGTATGAGGTCATAGCCGTTGCGCAGCCCCTCTTTGAGGCGCTTCATCCACACCAGCGAGCGGACGCGCATCAGGAGCTCGGTGCGGTTAATCGGCTTGGTAAGAAAGTCGTCCGCGCCAGCTTGCATGGCGTCTTGGTGCGCGCCCATCTCGGAGAGGGCGGTCAGGAAGACGATGGCAGCCTCTGCCCCGTGCCGAACGGCGCGCATGCGGCGGCACGCCTCGAAACCGTCCATCTTCGGCATGACCACGTCGAGGAGCACGACGTCGGGCATATTCCGGACGAACATCTCGACGGCTTGTTCACCGTCCTCCGCGAGCGTTACTGCATAGCCTGCCGCCGCGAGGTGCGCCTCGACCAGCATGCGGTTCTGCAGGTTGTCATCCACGACCAGAATCTGGCCAATGCGATCACGCTGCTCTGCCAACATTCTTGGTATTCCGGCGCATGAATTTCACAGCGGATTGTCTGGACAGAGTCTCTACCATGGCGTCCGCCGCAAAGTGGAAAAAATTGAAATTCAGTTCTTCCAGTGCCGGGTCTGCCGTCGGGGCAACCCTTTCATTCCTCCGGTAGCAGAATGAATCGCCTCGACAGATGCGTCACGCACGACCGCAGCACGCGGCGCAGCACCGGTCGCAAGCTCCGCGAGCCAGCGGAGTTTCTTGCGGCCTGAGCGCGTGTAGTCCGCGTGAAGCCTCGCGCCAGCCTCACTGGCCGCGACACCCCTCTCTTCGGTGAGGAACGCGAAGACGAGAGCGAACCAGCGATCGAGACTAACCGCGTGAGTGCGGCCAAGCTCCGCCTGAGCGCGGTCAGCGAGCCGCATGATGGACGCAAAGGGTGAGTCGCTACCCCACAAGAGCGGGCGACTCTCCAAAAACTGTCCGCTATTGCCTATCGCATCCCACACCTTGGCGAAGCGCTTCACGCGCTGCATGGTCGCGAAGTCGATAACATCGGTGGATAGGACCTCGTACGGGGCCTCGTCCGCGTAAACCATGCGGTGACTTTCGGTGTGCTGTGCGATGGGCGCGCCGCGCAGTCGCTTCAGGATGCCGACCTGGATCTCCTGCGGGTCGAGCGCGACCAGGCGGTCGAAGCCAGCCGCGAAGCTCTCGAGGGTCTCTCCGGGTAGACCGGCGATGAGATCCGCGTGCAGATGGACACCGGTCTGCCGACGCAGGAAGCGAAAATTGGCCTCGAGCTTCGCAACGTCCTGTCGACGCCCGATGCGCGCGGCGACCTCGTCGTTGAAGGTCTGGACGCCCACCTCGAGCTGCACCGCGCCCGGCGGGAACTGAGCAAGCAAGGCACCGAGCTGCTCGGGCAAGCGATCCGGCACCATCTCGAAATGGACGAACGCCCCGGGGCGGTAGCGCTCGAGGAAGAACCGGAGGATGGCGCTGCTCAGGGCAGGCTTCAAGTTGAAGGTGCGGTCGATGAACTTGAAATGGTCGACACCGCGCGCCATGAGCTTCTCGAGCTCAGGGAAGAGACGCTCGAGCGGCACGTTGCGAACCCGTTCGTCGAGCGCCGACAGACAGAACTGGCAGGTAAACGGGCAACCACGCGACGCTTCGACGTACACGACGCGATGCGCGACGTCTTCGTCATCGTAGAATTCATAGGGTAATGGCAGAAGCGTAAGGTCGGGTAACCCGCCTCGGTGCGCCTTCACGGACGGCGCCTCGCCGGCGAGCACGGCCGCGCACAGCTTCGCGAATGCTTCCTCGCCCTCCCCGATGACCACATAGTCGGCCGCGGTAACGATGGGCTGGAGCTCGAGCTCGTGGCTTACTTCAGGACCACCGATGACGACCTTCACGTCTGGGGCAATCTTCTTGAGCAGGGTCACGAGCTCACGCGAGGCGGCCGCGTTCCACACGTAGACTCCGACGCCGACGATCTTCGGGCCGTGGGCGAGCAACTTCTCGGCGACCTCGACCGGTCGGTCGCCGCAGATCGCTTCGTCGATGACCGCGCGGTCGCGGAGATCCCCAAGCGACGCAAAGAGGCAGCGCAGGCCCATCGAGGCATGTGCGTACTTCGCGTTGAACGTGGTCAGGACGATATCGGCCACGGATGCACCGCTATCGCATCCGTACCGCTCTCGTCTATCGCAATGGCCGCGTCCCGAGCCGGCGAATGGGCGCGCCGGCGGCCCGCAGAGAGGGCCACCGGCGGTAGCACGCCATACGACTAGAAGTGAGCGTCGAGCGCGCTACGGTCGCCCGTCTTGATGGACCTCGCCGACGCGATGACGTGTGGAAGCACCGAATGGGTGAAGAAGCGTGCCGTATGCAACTTGTTGTCGTAGAAGCGCGCGTCGCTCCCCTCGGCCGTGTCCGCGACCCAGCGCTCCGAGGCGCTAGGCGGCTTCAAGGCTGCCAGCTTCTCATGGGCGATGATCGCCTGGTGAAGCAGCAAGCGGCCACACTCGACATGCCCCAGCATCTCGAGGAACGGTGTCGCCCCCAGCAGAGCCAGGTTCGGGTCCTGCGCATATTGCGCCGCAAAGCCCATGGCGGTCTCGAGGAGCGCGTTTTTCGCCTTCTCGAGCGCCTGGACCTCATTGCCCACGGCGGCGTGTTCACGATGCGCGTCGACAAAGGCATTGATGTCCTGCATCCAGGTGAGGAGCAGCGCGCCCTCACGCTGTCGCATCTTGCGGCCCAGCAAATCGAGCGCCTGGATACCGTTGGTTCCTTCGTAGAGCGAAGCGATCTTGATGTCGCGCATGCACTGCTCGACACCGTACTCCTTGATGTAGCCATAGCCACCGTGCAGCTGAATGGCGAGCTCGGTGATCTTGAAGCCAATGTCGGTCGCATAGGCCTTTGCGACCGGTGTCATCAGATCGAGCAGATCGCGATGTTTCTGCTTCTCGTAGGGATCGGTGGCCGTCTCGGCGTGCTCGGCATGCGCAGCCGTCTGCACGAGCAACGCGCGGATGCCTTCACCGTAAGCCTTGGCGAGCATCAGGTTGCGCCGCACGTCGGGGTGCTCGGTGATGACGACGGACTTCGCGTTGGCGGACTTGTCAGTAACCTTGGCGCCCTGCACGCGCTCCTTCGCGTACGCCAAAGCGAGCTGGTAGGCATAGTTGCCAATGGCGACGCCCTGAATGCCACATGCGAGCCGCGCCTCGTTCATCATCTGGAACATGTAGACGATGCCCTGCGCCCGCTCGCCGATGAGAATGCCTTCACATGCGTTGTTGTCGCCGAACGAAAGTGAGCACGTGGCCGACCCGTTGATGCCCATCTTGTGCTCGATGCCAGCGACCGTGACGTCGTTGCGTTGTCCGATCTTTCCGGTCGCATCGAACCGATACTTCGGCACCGCGAACAGGCTAATGCCCTTGGTGCCCTGCGGGTCGCCTTCGATGCGCGCGAGCACCAGGTGGACAATGTTCTTCGCGAGCTGATGGTCGCCCGCGCTGATGAAGATCTTGTTCCCCTTGATGGCGTAGCGATCGCCAGAGATGGGTGTTGCCTTGGTCTTCAAGTCGCCGACCGCAGTACCCGCATGCGGCTCGGTCAAGCACATCGTCCCGGTCCACTCGCCGCTGTAGAGCTTGGGCACAATGAGCTGCTTGAGCTCGGGTTTGGCGTAGGCCTCCAGGAGGTGTCCGGCGGCCACGGTAAGCCCTGAGTAGAAGGTGATGGAGCTCGCCGAGCCGATGAACATCTCTGTGATGAGGGCCGCGAGTGGGACCGGAAGCCCCATACCGCCGAGGTCCTGGGGACGATTGAGCGCGATCCAACCACCCTCGGCGATTTGCTTGAAGACGTCTTCGTAGACCTTCGGGACCCTGACCTCACCGTTGGTCAAGGTACAGCCTTCGCGGTCCGCAATAGCGTTCGTTGGCCCGAGCACTTCGTGCGCCATCGTCTCCGCGGCGTCGAGCACCCCATCGAGCTCGGCCTTGCCCATGTCCTTGTACGGCGCTCGCGTGAGCATGGCCTCGAGGCCGAACTGCTCCCAGAGCACGAAATCGATGTCACGACGGTCAATGCGGTAAGTCGCCATGACGCAGAGTGTAATCGCACATCTAGGCGCTGACAAGATGGGGTCAGGTAGGTGTCGACGAGAAAGTTCCAGGTGCTTGCTTGCGGGCTACCTGTGGTCGGCGCCGATGGCGTCGGTGATCGATGCAAACCCCTGTTTTTCCAAGATCCTAGAGAGTTCCTGGTTGATTCTGAGGGCGAGGCCGATGCCGCCGTAGACGAGGCCGCTGTAGAGCTGGACGAGGGAGGCACCCGCGCGGATCTTGGCGTAGGCCTGGGCACCGCTTGCGACGCCGCCAACGCCAACGAGAGGGACGCGGCCGGTGGTCAGCTCGTAGACACGGCGCAGGACCTCGGTCGAACGCCGGAACAAGGGCTCCCCCGACATCCCCCCCTGCTCGTCGCGATGCCGGCTCGTTAGGCCCTCGCGCGACAGCGTCGTGTTCCCGCAAATGATCCCATCGATGCCGTGCTCGAGCACGACGTCGCAGATGTCACGGAGCTCGTCTTCGGTGAGGTCGGGGGCGATCTTGACCAGCAAGGTCTTGCCGCGAGCCGCTTGGCGCGCCGCGACCAGGAGAGACGTCAGCGCGGCCCGGCCCTGGAGCGCGCGCAGACCCGGCGTGTTGGGTGAAGAGACATTGACGACCAAGTAGTCGGCGAGATCACGGCCACGCTCGATACCCGCCACATAGTCCGCGATGGCATCCGACTGGTCCTTGTTCTTGCCGAGATTCAGGCCGACGACACCGGGCATGCGGCCTGGCGAGGACAAACGCCTCTCGAGTCGCTCCGCGACGCGCTCGATCCCTTGATTGTTGAAGCCAAGCCGGTTGATGACGCCCCGGTCGTCGACGAGACGAAACATGCGGGGTTTGGGGTTTCCTGGCTGCGCCTTGGGCGTAACGCTACCCACCTCGACGAAGCCGAAGCCCTGCTCGAGAATCGGGTCGATGACCTCGCCGTTCTTGTCGAAGCCCGCGGCGAGGCCGACGGGGTTCACGAAGGTGAGCCCCCAAACCCGACTAACGAGCCGCGGATCCCCAAACGGCTCGGGGATGGGAAGTAGCCGATTCTTGAGCGCGGTGATGGCGAGGCCGTGCGCTCGCTCGGAGTCGAGCTGCCGCACCAAGGGCCACACCAGACGGTAGTAGTCGACCACGACGCCGCTTCGTCGCACGACCGGACGGGCAGTGACTAGAGCGTAGACGAGTCGGTCGAGATCACATCCGCCAAGCCATCAGTAAGGCTGGGCGCGGGCCCGATCATCCGCGTTTTTCGCGCCGACGAGCATGTCCGTCTCCTCCCCACCTGTGCCAAGCTCATGCGCCCATGAGTGAGAGCCAAGCCCGCACTGTCTTTCGCGTCGTCAGCGGCAACTTCCTCGAGATGTACGACTTCATGGTCTACGTCTACTTCGCGACCTACATCGCAGCGGCGTACTTTCCAGCGGACAGCGAGGTTGCCTCCATCTTGGCGGCGCTCGCGGTGTTCGGCGCGGGGTTTCTCATGCGCCCGCTCGGCGCCATCGTGCTCGGCGCGTACATCGATCGCCACGGCCGCCGCAAAGGGCTCTTGGTCACGCTTTCGCTCATGGCGGCCGGGACACTACTCGTGGCCGCAGTTCCCAGCTACGCGAGCATCGGCGCGGCAGCTCCCCTATTGGTCCTGTGCGGACGCCTGCTGCAGGGCTTCTCGGCGGGCGTCGAGCTGGGTGGGGTTTCCGTTTACCTCGCTGAGATTGCGACCCCGGGCCGCGAGGGCTTCTTCACGAGTTGGCAATCGGCGAGCCAGCAGATGGCGGTGGTTTTCGCGTCGTTGCTCGGATTCGCGCTCTCGACCGCGTTGCCCCCTTCCGTCATGGCGGAGTGGGGATGGCGGATCCCATTTTTCGTTGGCTGCGCCATCATCCCTTTCGTCTTCGTCATCCGCGACAGTCTGCTCGAGACGCCGGTCTTCGCGGCACGCAAACACCATCCGACGTTCGCGGAAATCGGCCGCTCGATGGTCGCCAATTGGCGCCTCGTGATGGGCGGGATGTGCCTCGTCACGATGTCGACGGTGACGTTCTACCTCATCACCGGGTACACACCGACCTTTGGCCGTACGGTCTTGCAGTTCTCCGAGCGCGAGGTGCTCGTGGTCACGATCTGCGTCGGCCTCTCGAACTTCTGCTGGCTCCCCACCATGGGAGCCCTCTCGGATCGGGTCGGGCGAAAACCCCTTTTGGTCACCTTTACTACGCTCGCCATCGTGACCGCCTACCCCGCGATGCTCTTCTTGGTGGCAGAGCCAAGCTTTGGACGTCTGATGGCGGTCGAGCTCTGGTTGTCCTTCGTTTACGCAAGCTACAACGGCACCATGGTGGTGACGCTGACGGAGGTCATGCCACCCGAGGTGCGAACCATGGGCTTCTCGCTAGCGTACAGCCTCGCGACGACGCTTGGAGGCTTCACACCGATGATCGCGACGAAGCTCGTCCACTCGACGGGCAACAAAGCCTCACCCGGACTGTGCGCCGTGGTCGCCGGCATAGCCGGTCTCGTCGGCGCCCTCGCGCTGCTACGCAAGCCGAAACAAGCGGCGTCCTGAAAGCACACCCAGCACCACGAGCAGGCCCCAAAGCTCGAGATGACCGCCGGCCGCGCAGTTGTTGTCGTCGACCTCGTCCGCCGGCGGCGGGTTGTCGCAATCGCTGTCGCAGGCGCAGGTCGAAGTACAGGTATCGTTTGTGTCGCAGTCGCAGCCAAGTACGACATCCGTGATGCAAACACCGTTGCCCCCAGAGGTCGGAGCGCATGTGAATCCGTCGGGACAGGCGCTCGACCGAGAGGGGTCGCAGCGTGAAGCGCAGTAGGCAGTCTGGCCGTCCGCGAGCGCCAGACAAATAAGCTGGCCTTTGCAGTTGTCGACACAGCAGCGTTCACCGAGATCGCCATCACCGCACAACACGACTTCGATCTTCGTGCATTGACTATCCACACAGCGTGAGCGGTCGACGATCTCCTCGTCGCCTCCAACGACATCAATGAACTCCGGACATTGGTCGTTGCCGGAACAGGAATCCCTCGTGTCACCATCCGATGAATAGAGGAAACATGCGCCGTTTCTGTCCTGCAGCTCGACGGTCCGCGTCCGCAATTGCGGATCCACTGTCGGAGTCATCGTTGGCGGCTCAGACATCGACGCACCGTTGAGGACGTGTCCGAGCCCGAGCAGATGACCCAGTTCATGCACTACGACGCTTTCGACGTCGACCGCTTGGCCGTTGGTCGACCCGCCGGGAATATCGGCCACGTTCTCGTAAACGGCCCAGTTATTGTCCACGCCGTTCATAATGATGTCGGCCTCGATAACCGTGCCGTCCTGATAGAAAACCGGCGAGGTGACCCCCAAGACCTGCTGACTGTATGGGTAGCTCGCAGCTTGTTCGATCCAAACGACGCGATTAATGCCGTCGACCGCGTCGACACCATCCGAAACCACGTTGGAAGTCTGCGTTGTCGTGCCAGCGACCACGAGGTTCAGACCGTTGCAAGAAATGGAGTTCCACGATTCGATTGCGCTGTCGATCGCGGCGCGAACATCGCCCGACGTGTCGCCGGCGCGCAGGCGCGTCGGGCCGTTCGCGTCGAGCTCGAGCTCGATCGTGTTGTCGTTGTCGTACCATCGGATGATGTGGTTCGAGTCGGTCCGCGACAACGAAAAGGCGAACGCGGCCGGAGCAGCGAGCACCACCGCGATGGCGACCAGGCGACTCATCGCTGCACCTCCACCGAGAGAGCGCGCAGTCGCGTCATCAGCTGGTCGAGCGGGGCATCGATGCGCTCGATACGAGTGTCGCGGCCCTGGATGTCGACCATGCGTACCTCGCCGGCGTCGATGCGGCGTGCACGTGCAATGCCTGTCGTGCGGTCAACGTTGAAGATGCCCTGCGCGAGACCCGTGATCGTGTCACCGCCTTCGGTGTGTTTGAGGAGGAGCACGACCTCTTGACCCGCCGCGAACGACGGCATTCCGGGAATGGCCATCGTGTACGGACCAAGCCTGCCCCCCGGCAGGATCAGTTCGTACGTCCCGTCACCGGCGCTGTCGCCCTTCACGGACTCGGCGATCTCGAGGCCGATACGGGTCTGAAACTTCCGCGCTTCTTCCCCCGCGCGGTCGTCGACGAAAGCGACATGCGCGCGAACGACCATGTGCGACTCGTGCACCAGCTCGTCGAGCGTTGCGACCCGGACCGTTGTTGCGAACACGGAGAGAGGCACGCCAACCAGGGCGGCTGCGAAACCGAACGCGCGGAAGAGTCTAGGCAACATCTTTACGGCTCCTTCACGAGTCTGCGCTCGGATAATACGGGCGGCGTCCGGACGGAGGAAGCCGCGGGGCGCCCCCGGTATCGGAGACGCTCAGGTTGGGGCGTTCGGCGGGCCGGCTGATCCGCAGGACCGTTTGCACCGTGGAGGTGGGGTTGTCATAGACCACAGCGCACCCGGCCTCGATGCTGTGCATCTCACCGCGCCGGAGCTTCTCACCGTTCGCGACAAGTCCGGGGCCGAGCATGAAGTCATGCATGACCGCTTTTGCGGGCACGATGGTCGCGGCCTTGGTTCCCGGCGCCACGGCGAAGCGATAGATGCCGCAGCCCTCGCCTTCGAAGACCACTTGCAGATCATCGCGCATCGCCGAGGGCCCTCGCGCTTCGCGTTCGATGGTGAGTTTGGGAATGCCGTGTCCGCCGAGCGCGAAAGGCTTCTCGAGAGTGAGCTTGACGCGCTCTACTTGGGCACGCGGCGTATCGGCAGTGGGGACACCCAGGCAGTGTGTCGCCAGCGCCTCGAGCGCCGATTCGAGGAGCTCGAAGTGCGCGTGTTCGAGAATGAAGAGCAGATCGCCCGTGAGGCGCGCGTAGTCGATGGAGCCGGTGAGGCGAGGCGTTCCGGCGGGCTTCGGAGTCAGGTACGCGGCAACGTTCAAGCGCAGACGCTGCGGCTTCGTCCGCTCTGGTGGATAGATGCCAATGATCGTGTCGATCTCGATGTTTTCGACCGCGACGATATCGAGCGCGGTCGTCATAGAGCAGCGCTCCAGCCACCGTCGACCGCGACGATTTGACCCGTCATGTAGGTGGCTTCGCGCGCCAAAAAGACGACGAGCTTCGCGACATCTTCGGGTGCTCCGCTGCGTTGGAGCGGAATACGACCAAGTGCACCCGACTTGGTGGACTCGCTCCAGTTGACCGGCATGGCGACAAGTCCGGGTGAGACCCCATTGACGCGGATCGTGGGCGCGAGCTCGGTTGCGAGCGCTTTGGTGAGCGCCGCGAGCCCCGCTTTCGACACGGTGTAGTGCGCATAACGCGGCACGACACGCTCAGCGGCGATATCCACGATGTTGATGACGCTCGGACTCGCCGAGCGCTTCAACGGTTCGAGCAGGCCCTGGGTGAGGAAAAAAGGCGACGCGAGGTTGATTTGCTGCATGCGGGCGTACGCAGCCGCGTCGATCTCGGCAAACGGCTTTTCGACGTAGATGGACGCGCTGTTCACCAGCACGTCGATGCTCGGGTAGCGCTCGCGCAGCTCATTCACTAGACGCTCGACCTGCAGAGGGTCGGAGAGATCCGCCTTGTGGGTAGACGTCCGCCTGCCCTTCTTGGCGATCTCCGCGGCCAGGTCGGTTGCAGCCGTGATGTTGTCGTTGGCATGGAGGGCAAGGTCGTAGCCGGCATCCGCCAGGGCTACGGCGATAGCGCGGCCTACACGAACTCCAGCACCAGTAACGACTGCGAGCATCTTAGTAGGCTAGCAGGCGAACGAGCGCTGCGGTAATGCGCTTTTTCGGCAGGAACTGTTTCTCGAGCGCTTGATTGAAGGGCACCGGCGTATCGAGCGAGGCGACCCGTATGACGGGCGCGTCGAGATGCTCGAAGAGCTCCTCGCCGATGCTCGCTGCGATCTCGCCGCCGAAGCCGCCGATCAACGTGTCCTCGTGCACGACCATGCACCGGTTCGTCTTGCGAACCGAGGAGAAAACCGTCTCCCGATCCCACGGGAGCAGGGTCATCAGGTCGATGACCTCGACTTGCGCTTCCACAGCCACCTCGAGACACCAATGCACGGCGGCGCCGTAAGTCACGATGGTGGCGCGTTTGCCTTCGTTGACCACGCGGGCCTTGCCGATGGGCAAGGTGTAATAGGCGTCTGGCACCTCGCCCGTGGCGCTGCGGTAGAGCACCTTGTGCTCGAAGAACATGACGGGGTTCGGGTCGCGCACCGCCGCGGCGATGAGTCCCTTGGCGTCGTACGGGGTCGAGGGGTAGACGACTTTCAAGCCGGGCACGTGCGTGAACCAAGCCTCGTTGGACTGCGAGTGGAACGGGCCAGCGCCGGTGCCAGCGCCAGTCGGCATGCGAACCGTGACATTGACGGGCTGGTTCCAGCGATAGTGCGTCTTGGCGAGGTTGTTGACGATCTGGTTGAAGCCGCAGCTGACGAAGTCGGCGAACTGCATCTCGACGACCGAAGGGCGACCGGCGATCGCAAGGCCCAAGCCCGCCCCCAAGATGGCGGACTCGCACAGCGGTGTGTTTCGCACGCGGTCCTTACCGAACTCCTCGACGAAGCCTTGCGTCACCTTGAAGACGCCGCCGTACTCAGCGACGTCCTGGCCCATGATGACGAGCTTGTCGTCGCGCTGCATGGCCTGGCGTAAACCGTCCGAGAGCGCATCGACGAAGCGCTTGGAGCTGGTCGCGGTGCTCGCGATGCGCGTCTCGTCCGCTTCGGTGGACACGGCATAGACGTCGGCGAGCTCTTCTTCGACGTTCGGCTTGACGTCCGGGAGCGCGAACACCTCGTCCCAGGCGAGCTCGATGGACTTCTTGAGGGCGGACCGACGCCGATCCGTTTCAGCGGCCGTCAGCACACCTTCCGCCACGAGAAACGCCTCGTAGCCGGCAACCGGGTCTTTGCTTTGCCAGGTGTCGAAGAGAATCTGTGGCACGTATTTGGTGCCCGAGGCTTCTTCGTGGCCACGCATACGGAACGTCATACACTCGAGCAGAACCGGCTTCTTGTCGCGGCGCATGCGCTCGGCGATGCGACGTACGGTCGTGTAGACCTCGAGCACGTTGTTGCCGTCGACCTGCAGCCCCTCGATGCCATAGCCGACGGCTTTGTCGATGAACTGCTTGCAAACGAACTGGTCACGCGACGGCGTCGACAGCCCGTAGCCGTTGTTCTCGATGACGAAAATGACCGGGAGATTCCACACCGCCGCAACGTTGATGGCTTCGTGGAAATCGCCCTCGGAGGCACCACCGTCGCCAGAGAACACCGCGGCGACGAAGTCATCTTTTGCGAGGTTCGAGGCGAGCGCGAGACCATCAGCCACGCCCAGCATGGCCCCGAGATGCGAGATCATGCCGATGACCCGGTCGTCTGGGCTACCGAAGTGGAATGAGCGGTCGCGGCCTTTGGTGTAGCCAGCCTTCTTGCCTTGCCACTGCGCGAAGAGCTTCACGAGTGGCATGTCACGGCCCGTGAACACGCCGAGGTTGCGATGCAGCGGCAGGATGTAGTCGCTGTCGCGCAGCGCCTGGGTAAGGCCGACGGAGATGCCCTCCTGCCCGATGCCCGAGAACCACTTGCTGACCTTGCCCTGCCGCAAAAGCAGCAGTGACTTCTCCTCGATCATACGAGGCAACAAGATGGCGTCGTAGATCGCGACGAGTTGCTCGTTGGTGAGGCCCTTACGATCGAATCGCAGCGGCGTGAGCACCGGCGCTCGTTCGGAGGGGGTCTCGGCATCTTCCATGGATTTCACAGAGGCCATGCTGGGTAAGCCAAGTAGCCTTACCCGGGCGAACCCGCAAGCTGTGCCAACTTGGAGAGATCGGCGTTACCGCCGCACACGACGACCCCGACCTTCTCGCCGGCCGCCGGACGGTAGCGTCCCGCCGTCAACGCCGCTAGCGCCGCCGCCCCACCCGGCTCGACAACCAGGCGCATGCTCGACCAAAGCAGCGCTTGGGCCATGGCGATATCGGAGTCCTCGACGAGGACAACCCGGTCCAAAAAGCGCTGTGCTAACGGGAACATGAGCTCGCCGACGCGACGAGCACCGAGCGCGTCGGCAGCGATTCCCGAGACCTCGACGTCGACGGGACGACCGTTCTCGATGGCCTTCGCCAGGGTCGGCGCCCGGGTCGGCTCGACGGCTACGATGCGCACCCTTTGCTCGTACCAGGCGAGGCACCCCGCGAGGAGCCCGCCACCTCCCACGGCCACCAGCAAGGTGTCGAGATCGGGCGCCTGGGTCTCGAGCTCGAGGGCCACCGTCCCCTGCCCCGCGATGACCTCGGGCTGGTCGTAGGCATGAATGTAGCGCGCCATGGTCTGTTTGGCGCGTATCAGACTCGCCTCGTGCGCTTCAGCGTACACGCTGCCCGTGATGGTGACGGCCGCAGCGTACTCACGAAGGCGCGCGAGCTTCACTGGCGAGGTGATGGTGGGCACGAAGATCTCGGAACGAACGCCGAGCTTGTGCGCTGCGTAAGCGACAGCCGCGCCGTGGTTGCCGCCGCTCGCGGTAATGACTCCCCGGCCAGTGACAGGCTTTGCGAGGAGACTATTGAAAGCGCCGCGCGCCTTGAAGGAGCCAGAGCGCTGCATGTTCTCGAGCTTGAGCACGATACGAGCGTCGCCGCGTTCGAGACCGGTGATGGGTGTTTGGCGAACGTAACGCTGTATGCGGTGCAACGCGCGCTGAATCTCGTCGCGGTTCACAAACTCTCTCCGAGGAGCACGGGCTCGTTCTGAAGTGTCACCCCAGTTCTCGCGAGTACGCCATCGCGGATGGCTCTGGCAAGCTCGAGCAGCTCGCTCGTCGTTCCACCGCCATAGTGCACGAGAGCGAGCGCGTGTTTCCTAGAGACGCCGACTCGAGGCCCCCCGTACCCTTTGCCAAAACCCGCGCGTTCGATGAGCCACGCAGCAGGCACCTTCCAGCTCTCGCCGTGCGCGTAACATGGTGGTTTGGTTTCGATCCGCTTCTCGAGTCGGGAGAGCTCGTCGAACGTAAGCACGGGGTTGGTGAAGAACGAGCCCGCGCTGCAAGACTCCGGATCGTTCGCGTCGATGACCATGCCCTTGGTGCGCCGCAGGGCGATGACTTTGGCGCGCACGTCCGCAAGGGGTGCCTCACCCGACCGGCCAAGAGCCTTCACCAGCTCGGGATAGGTCAGGCCCGACGCCGCGCGGGAGCGTTCGAGCGCGAAGGTTACGCTTGTGACAACCCATCGCGCCTCGTGCTTGAGGGCGCTGTCGCGGTACGCAAAAGCGCACTCCTTCGGAGAGAGCTTCACATGGTGACCCACGCGGCGGTCGAAAGCGTCGACCGCGATGATGGTGTCAGCGACTTCTTGGCCGTAGGCACCGACGTTCTGGATGGGCGTCGCCCCAGCGGTGCCAGGAATGCCCGACAGGCACTCGAGTCCCGCGAGGCCCTCGTCCACGCAGAGCCCCACCACGTCATCCCATGGCTCCCCCGCCGCGACCGTGACTTCATCACCGCGGATAGCGATACCGCGATTAGCGACCTGCAAGACGCGTCCGGCGAATCCCCGATCGCTCGCCACGAGGTTGCTGCCGCCGCCAACGATGACGAAGGGGACCCCGTCCGCCTCGGAGCTCGCCACAGCCTGACCGATCTCTGCGGTCGACTCGAGCAGCCACCATTCACGCGCCGGACCGCCGAGCTTGAGTGTGGTGTGACGCGCGAACGGCTCGTCGAGGGTACGCAACATGGCTTTGAGCGCCATCGTCTAGAAACGGTAGTTGAGCGTCAAGCCGAGCGTCGGCAGCTTCACGTAGGTTGTGTATTTGTCGTTCAGGTAACGATCGAGTGTCGCGGCCAAAATGCGAAACTCGTTCGGCTCGCGCTGCTCGATCGCCGGTGCGTCGATGCTGGTCGACGACGCGACAGCCTGCATGTAGCCAAGCGAACCGCGCAGCGCGAGGTGCTCGGCAAGCTGCCAGGAGTATGCGACGGTCAGGTGAAAGCCGTGAATGGTCGATGACAGATCGACCCGCTCCTCGCCGCTTATTGCGGATGACGACCGCCGTACCGCGTCCTTGATGATGTCGATGCCCGTGATGTCTTCGCTGAGAACCAGCAACGTGTAGCCTGCGAGCACTTCCAGCCCGAGCTCCCGCGATGGCCGAAAACCAATGCTGGGCCGAAACACGAACGCCCCAGTGATTGCCGATTCGATGATCTGAGCGGTCTCGTCGTTGTAGGCATCGAACGACTGGGCGATGCCGTTGATGAAGCTGGCGTAGGGCGCGGGCATGAAACCCGCCTCGACACCGACCAGAAACCGTCCAGGAAGCTCGGCGAGCACCTGCGTGCCCAGATACAGCGGCGCTACGGTCCCCACGCCGACATCGACGCGTGTCTGAGCGCGCGCGAGGCTAGGGGCGAACACCCATGCGGTCGCGAGTACGATGGCGGTCTTCACCGGGCAAAGGGAGCTCGCGCTTGACGACTTCGACGCGCACGGCGTGTTCATCCGGTTCGATTTCCTCGCCGCGGAAGCGGGCAAAGACCTGCGTGAGCTCGGCGCCAAAGAAGAGAATCTGCGCCGAGTAGTAGACCCAAACGATGGTTACGACGAGCGCGCCGGCAGCGCCATAGGTCGATCCGAAGCTCGCATTACCCAAGTAAAGACCGATGAGGAGCTTACCAATGCCAAACAGCAACGATGTGATGCCCGCGCCGACCCAGGTGTCGCGCCAGCGGACCTTGGCGTCGGGCAGGACCTTGTAAATCATCGCAAACAAGAAGGTGGTGACGAGGAACGAAACACCAAAGTTGAGGGGCTGCCAGAGGATGCTGACGCCGGGCACCACACCCTTCCACGCACCCGTAAGCCCCGACAGCGCCGCGGACAGCACCAAAGAGACCAGAAGCAAGAACCCAAGCACGAGGACCATCGCGAACGATAAAAATCGCTTGCGCACGTAGTTCCAAATCGTCGCCTTCGTCTCTCTGGCCGCTTTCGTTTGCACACCCCAGATGGTGTTGAGTGCGTGCTGCAACTCCGTGAACGCGCCAGTCGCGCCGAAAAGCAGCACCCCGATATTGATGGCGCTCGCGATGACGCCGGTTCTTTCGTTTTTGCCCGCGTTGTCGATCGCCGCCTCGACGACCTTCGCGGCGTCCGCGCCGATGAGTCCCGCGACCTGCCCGAAGAGCTCTCCGCGAGCCGCTTCCGCTCCGAAGACGAAACCGGAGACCGCAAGCACGACGAGCAGAAGCGGCGCCAGTGAGACGAGCGTATAAAACGCAACCGACGCCGCGAGGCTCGACGCATTGTCGTCAGACCATTCGTTCGCCGCTTCACGCACCAGCGTGAACGCCCTCTTCACGAACCCCCGCATAACGCGAAGCTGCGCACGCAAAGCGCGTCATGCAACCAACGGTCAATTCATCGACGCTCGTCTACCTCGTGTGCCCCCGCCCAGCGGCACATAACGAAAAAACCCGCGCGAGCTCTTACGAGTCTCACGCGGGCCTTCCCGAACAATTCTATTCTCCTCCGCCACAGCGGACAAAGACACGTTTACCTAGCGCGCCGCCGTCGCGGCCTGAGCGCTGTGAGCGGTGCCCTTCTCGACCACGCTGCCGATACGCATGGCGTAGAACGAGCGCCACACGAACACCGTCGAGACCGCGAAGAAGATGGCGCCGATGACCACGCGCGTGGTCGGGTCCATCTCGACGGCCAGCTCGACCGCCAAGAGGCCGAACAGCGTCGTAAACTTGATGACCGGGTTCATGGCGACCGACGACGTATCCTTGAAGGGATCGCCAACGGTGTCGCCGACGACCGAGGCCGCGTGCAGTGGCGTGCCCTTCTCCTTGAGCTCGACCTCGACGATCTTCTTGGCGTTGTCCCAAGCGCCGCCAGCGTTGGCCATGAAGATGGCTTGATAGAGGCCGAAGGCCGCGATCGACACCAGGTAGCCGATGAAGAAGTACGAATCGAGGAAGGCGAACGCGAGCGTCGACAACAAGACCGCGAAGAAGATGTTGAACATGCCCTTCTGCGCATACTTGGTGCAGATCTCGACGACCTTCTTCGAGTCGGAAACCGAGGCCTTCGCGGACGTCGAGTCGAGCCGAATGTTCGCTTTGATGAACTCGACCGCGCGGTAGGCGCCCGTCGAGACGGCCTGGGTCGATGCGCCCGAGAACCAGTAGATGATGGCGCCACCGGTGATGAGGCCGAGCATGAACGGCGGGTGAAGAACCGAGAGGTACTCGAGATTCTGCGTCAGGCGGTCGGTGAGAACGACGATGATCGAGAAGATCAGGGTCGTCGCGCCGACGACCGCGGTACCGATGAGAACCGGCTTCGCAGTGGCCTTGAAGGTGTTGCCGGCGCCGTCGTTCTCCTCGAGGAAGTGCTTGGCCTTCTCGAAGTTCACATCGAAGCCGAAGTCCTTTTTGATCTCGTCCTTGATGTTCGGGAGCGTCTCGATGACCGAGAGCTCGTAGACTGACTGCGCGTTGTCGGTGACGGGGCCGTACGAGTCGACCGCGATGGTCACAGGGCCCATGCCCAGGAAGCCGAAGGCGATGAGGCCGAAGGCGAAGACCGCGGGCGCGAGCGGGATGATCTCGACGAGCCCCGCGTTGCTCACCAGATAGCCGGTACCCATCAAGGCAACGATGACGATGCCCATCCAATAGGCGCTGAAGTTACCCGCCGTGAGACCAGCCAAAATGTTGAGCGATGGTCCGCCTTCGCGCGAGGCGGTGACGACCTCTTTCACGTGACCGGATTCGGTCGACGTGAAGACCTTGACCACTTCGGGGATGATGGCGCCAGCGAGCGTGCCGCAGCTGATGATGGTCGACAGCTTCCACCAGAGGGTACCGTCGCCGATATCGCCGATGAGCAGCATCGACACACCGTACGTCATCGCGATGGAGATGATCGAAGCGACCCACACCAGCGAGGTGAGCGGCAGCTCGAAGTTCATCTTGTCGGCGTTGCCGTACTTCGCTTTGGCGAAGGCTTCATTGCCCAGGTAGGCCACGGCGCTCGTGACGATCATCATGACGCGCATGACGAAGATCCAGACGAGAAGCTGAACCTGCGTTGCGGCGTTGGGAACTGCCAAGAGGATGAAGGTGATCAGCGCGACGCCCGTGACGCCGTAGGTCTCGAAACCGTCGGCGGTCGGGCCGACCGAATCGCCTGCGTTGTCGCCGGTGCAGTCGGCGATGACGCCGGGGTTACGCGCATCGTCTTCCTTGATGTTGAAGACGATCTTCATCAGGTCGGAGCCGATGTCGGCGATCTTCGTGAAGATGCCGCCGGCGATACGCAGGGCGGCGGCGCCGAGCGACTCACCAATGGCGAAACCGATGAAGCACGGACCCGCGAAGTCGGAGGGGATAAAGAGCAAGATGGCGAGCATGAGGACGAGCTCGACCGAGATGAGCAGCATGCCAATCGAGATGCCGGCCTTGAGCGGAATGGCATAGGCCGGGAAGGGCTTGCCCTTGAGCGCCGCGAAAGCGGTGCGCGAGTTGGCGAACGTGTTGATTCGGATGCCGAACCAAGCGACGCCGTAGCTACCGGCGATGCCGATCAGGCTGAACAGCAAGACGATAACGACCTTGAGCGGGTCCATGTGCCGCAGGAAGCCGAAGTAGAAGACGATGGCGGCGCCGATGAAGACTTCGAGCAAGAGGATGAACTTGCCCTGGGTCTGCAGGTACGTCTTGCACGTCTCGTAGATGAGCTCGGAGATCTCGAGCATCGACTTGTGAACCGGCATCTTCTTGAGCTGCATGAAGAAGACGAGGCCAAAGAGGATGCCAGCAACGCAGATCACCAAGCCGGCCAGCAACAAGGTGCGGCCATCGATGCCCATGAACGACTGGGTACCCACATCGGGCAGGATGAGGTCGGCCTCGCTCGCGTGCGCGAGCCCCGAGATGGCTAGAGTGGTCAAAAAGCCGAATAAAGCGGCTAGCTTGGGCGAGATTGCGTCGCGCATTGTGTCCCTGGTGCGGCTCGTTGGTTTTCCGCGCGCGCGCAATACCAGCGCAACACTGTCCTCGTAAAGGAGATTGTGCGATCGCAGTGTCTCCCGGCCCCAGGGCACTGACGCCATGGCACCATGCGCCGAAAGCCCGACCGGCCAGATCCCAGCTATGTAGGAGACAGGAGCTATTCAATGACTTCAGCGCCCGTAACCTCGCCCTCCTTCATCAACCGTTTGGCTGAAATGGGTAGCCGGCTCATGACCAGCGTTCGCGGTTCGGCCGAGCCCTCTGCCCCATCGGCGCCGAAAGATGAATACGCTGGCACCCCCCAGCAGTGCCGCGGCATCCGCGACAGCGAATCGGCTGGGCCTCAAGCTCTCGCCGACTGCATTCGCTCGGCGATGGGCTAGCACCACTGGACGCGATCGCCCCGCGAAGCCGGCAGAACGGCTGAGAGGGCGGTCGCGACGTTGCTGGGTTGACCTCTCACCCGGTTCTCGGGCACGCACAACCCAGCAGGATGCAAAAACTGACGGCAGCGCTGGTGGTTGTCGTGGGCCTCGTCGTCTTCCCTCGAGCGACGCTGGCGCGCGATTCCGAGGTCGAGCTCGCCTGCGCGACCATCGACGTCCCCGCTTTGGGAGAGCCCCTTCCGGCCAAGGTGGACGCCTGTATCGCGACCATCCTGCGGAAAATGCCGTTGGCTCAGAAGGTTGGGCAGCTCACCAAGTACACCTGGGGCGCCCTGACGGGCCCGGCCGTGGGTCTCACCGGCGGGTACGAAGAGCTCATCGCCCGCGGCGAGGTCGGCTCCATCTTCAACGTCGCGGACGCGACTCTCGTCGAGAAGCTCCAGCGTATTGCGCGTGACCATTCGCCGCTCGGCATCCCCCTACTGTTTGGCTACGACAGCGTTCACGGCTACCGCACCACCTACCCCGTGCCGCTCGCGCTCGCCGGCTCGTTCGACGTCGGTCTAGCGCAACAGGCCGCCCGCATTGGTGCTCTCGAGTCCGCTTACGCGGGCATCGACTGGACGTATGCGCCGATGGTCGACATCTCCCGCGACGCCCGTTGGGGTCGCATCGTCGAGAGCTTCGGCGAAGACCCCCTGCTCGCCTCACGCATGTCCGCCGCGAGCGTGCGTGGTTTCCGAAGTCACATCATGGCGACCGCCAAGCACTTCGTGGCGTACGGGGCAGCCGAATCGGGTCGTGACTATGCGACCGTGGACATGTCACCCGAGCGACTCTACGAGGCCTATTTTCCGCCCTTTCGGGCAGCAGTCGACGCAGGCGTCGATTCGATCATGGTCGCCTTCAACGACGTGAACGGCATCCCGATGACCTGCAACAAGCCCATGCTCCGCGATATCTTGCGCGGGGTCTGGGGCTTCAAGGGCGTGATTGTCAGCGACTACGGTGCCATCGGCGAGCTCATGGCTCACCGTGTTGCCCGCGATCGCGTCCAGGCCGGCAAGATCGCCCTGGAAGCATCGGTCGACGTCGACATGCAGAGCGCAGTGTACGCCGAGACGCTCGCCGAGCTGGTCTTGCGGGGTGAGATTCCCGAGGCGCTCATCGACGAATCCGTCCGCCGTGTGCTGCGCGCCAAGCTTTCGATGGATGGCTGGAACCGCGACTACACGCCACGCACGCCGCCGCCACTCGACCGTTCCTTCGCGCGCGAAGCGGGACGGAAATCGATTGTGCTGTTGAAGAACGAGGGCGTCTTGCCCATCGACAAGCATCGGGTGAAGCGCATCGCCCTGATCGGCCCGCTAGCCGACTCGCGCGTCGACATGCTGGGTCCCTGGCATGGCCAGGGTCGCCCGGAAGACGTGGTGACGGTCTTCAAGGCGCTCACCGAGCGTGTGACGCGCGACGAGGTCACTCTCACCTACGCGCCCGGCATCGACGAGCGTCCGGGCGCCGATGAAGAGCCGATGAACGCCATCGAGCGCGCGGTCAACGACGCGCGCGCAGCGGACCTCGTCATCGCAGTTGTCGGCGAGACCGAGCAGTCGAGCGGTGAAGCAGCAAGCAAGACCTGGCTCGGCCTGCCCAAAGCGCAGGAGCAACTGCTGCGCGCCGTGTTTACCACCGGCACGCCGCTGGTGACCGTGCTCGTCAATGGCCGCCCCCTCGCGCTGCCGTGGCTCGATGACGGCGCCGCGGCCATCGTCGAGAGCTGGCACCTCGGCATCGAACATGGCCACGCGGTAGTCGATGTCCTTTTCGGCGACGTCGCGCCCACGGCAAAACTCGCTGCGACGGTTCCACGCGCCGTCGGCCAGGAGCCGCTCTATTACTCCATGCGCCCCAGCGGACGCCCGCTGCGTGGTGCCGATAGCGGGATTCTGCTCGCGGATTACCCGGAGCGCTATTTCTCCCGCTACATCGACGAGAAGAACGCGCCCCTCTACCCCTTCGGGTACGGACTGACCTACACCCGATTCGAGCTCGGAGACCTGAGGCTCGCCTCGAGCACCCTCACCCCGGCGGATACCCTCGAGGTTCACGTACGCATCACGAACGTCGGAGAGCGCGACGGCATCGAAGTCGTTCAGCTCTACGTCCGCGACGATGTGGCGACGACCACGCGCCCCGGAAAAGAGCTCAAGGACTTCGCACGCGTCGATGTGCCCAAGCGCCAGTCGCGCGACGTCGTCCTGCGCGTCCCGGTGCGCGAGCTCGCCATCCTCGACGCCAATGGAGTGCCTCTGGTCGAGCCCGGCACGTTCACCCTGTGGGTAGGAAACAGCAGCGCGGGCGGTCTCGAAGCTCAGTTCGAGGTGACGCCCTAACATGCCCTAACGGGATGTCGCCCCGCCGCTCTGTTGTCCCCGCCCCCAACAGCGCTTGCTGAACCGCTAGCGACGCTTCTTCACCTTCTTGGCTGGCTTCTTTGCCGCCTTCTTTTTGGTGGCTGGCTTAGCCTTTTTCTTGGGCGCTGGCTTTGCCTTCTTCTTCGGGGCGGAGCTCAACTTCTTCTTGGCCGCTGCCTTGATTTTGCCGCGCGCCTTCTTCATGGCGCCCTTCGCCTTCTTCACCGCCGCCTTAGCGGCCTTGGCAATCGACTTGCCCGCTTTGGTCGCTTTGGCCTTGATGGTCTTACCGGCGCCCTTTGCCTTGGGCTTCGACGGCTTCACGCTCACCCGCTTGCCCTGCTGCGAAAAATAAGCGCGCATGGGCTCGGCGTAGAACTCCTTCCAGCCTGCTTCGATGTCGTCGGCGAGCTCGACCGGCACGTCCTCGTGCTCGATGCCGACCCGTGTCCCACCGCCGTCGTGGCCGAAATGCACCTCGAGCCGCGAGTCGGGTGAGCTCTTCTGAAACTCGGTGGAGCGCCAGGTTTGAACGATGCGGCGCCCAACGTCGAGCTCGAGGATGACGCCCTCGACGTAACCGTCACCGGCCATGTGCCGGCCAAAGGTTCGCGGCTCGATCTCGGCGCGCTGGCCACCGGTCATTGCGGTGTGCGCGGCGCTGTCGAGCCAGGCGCCATAGACATCATCAGGAGAAGCTGGAACCACGAAGGAAACGCGAACGTTGCGCGTAGTACTCGTCGTCATAGCGGCCTGCCTAGCACTGACGGCGACGCGGATCCAAGAGTGAGTGGCGTCTGTCGCCGGCTTTGACGACCGCGAAGCATCTTTGCAGATGCGCGGATGGAGGGTTTGCGCTAAGTCCCGGCCAAACCATGAGTCACAGCCCCGACAGTCTCGCGACCCGTATTCCAACAGCCTACGCTAACTTCATCGTCAAGCGCCCGCTCGCGGTCCTGCTCACGCTGCTCGTGCTGTGCGCCGCCGCGACCTGGGCAACCACCAAGCTGACGATCAACTCCAACCAGCTCGACCTCATTTCGCAGGACTTGCCCGAGGTGAAAGCGGTCAACCGCATGATCGACATGATCGGCGGGGTTGGCTTCCTCGTGCTCGGCATGCGTGGTGACGATCCCGCCAAGCTCAAGCTGGTCGCCGACGACATCGCTGCGCTCCTGCGCGCCGACAGCGAAAACGTTCGCAACGTGACCTATCGCATCCCCGTCGAGTTCATGCAGGAGAAGATGGTCCTCTTCGTCGACACCAACGACCTCATCGAGGTGAAGACGCGCGTCAACAAGTTCGTCAAGGATCAGATCCGCAAGGCGAACCCCTTCTACATCGAGCTACGCAAGACGGAGCCAGCCAAGCTCGACGTCTCGGACATCATCGGCAAGTACACGAGCGTCGGCAAGAAGAGCATCGTCGACGAGTACTACATCTCGCCGGACCAGAAGATGATGATCCTGCTGATGAAGCCGATGTGGGACGGCAATCAGCTCGGCAAGACCAAAGACTTCATCGTCAAGATGGATACGATGCTCGCCGACTATTCGGCGAACAACCCACACGGCGTGAAGCTCGTCGAGGACTACAAGACCGTCGGAACCGGCGGAACCATCGCGTACGGCTACACCGGAACTTACAAGACCAGCGTCGACGACTCCTACGCCATCGCGGACTCTCTCGAGCCCGTAACCATCGCCGCGTTCTTGTCGATCTTCATCATCACACTCGTCTTCTTTCGCAAGATCGTGCCGTCGTTCCTGGTCATCATCGGCACCGCCATCGGCACCATCCTGACGATGGGCTTCGTCTACGTAACCGTCGGCCAGCTCAATATGATCACGAGTATCCTGGGCGGCATCTTGATGGGGTTCGGTGTCGACTATGGCATCCACTTCACGTTCCGCACGCGCATCGAGCTGGGCGCGGGGAAGCCTTACGACCTCGCCATACGCGACGCCTTGGTCAACGCCGGTCGTCCCGCGTTCATCGCCGCCGTGGTGACGGGCGGCTCGTTCATGGTGCTGATGGTCTCGGAGTTCCGAGGCTTCTCGCAGTTCGGATTCCTCGCCGGTTGCGGCACCCTCATCCTCGGTTTCACGCTCTTCGCCTTCTGTCCTGCCGCGCTGGCGCTCGTTGGCCGCGCGAACCCTGCATTGGTCGAAAAGCTCATCGGCCACATGGATCCGCCGAAGGCCACGGGGACGCATGGCGAGCTGCGGATCCCGCGCCCAGGACGCATGCTCCTTGTGTGTACGGTCATCGTCGCCGCGGTGTGCGCTTTTGCGGTGCCCTGGTCGGTGACCGACCTGCCGAAAGACCGGCCGCCGTCGCTGTTCGAGCGTCTTCGCAACGGCGTGCGCTTCGACTACGACGCGCGCGCTTTCCTGCCGGCCAAGCAGAACTCGGTGTTGCTGCAAGAGGAGATCAACGAGCGCTACCAAATCTCGAGTGATCCCATCGGCATCTACACGCCAACTCTCGAAGAGGCGCGGGCCGTCTTCGAAAAACTCTCCGGCGATCAGAAGACCTATCCGTCGGTGAACAAGGCAGAGTTCCCGTCGGTCGATACGGTCGCGAGCATCTTCTCGTTCGTGCCGCCGCGTGAGCGAGCCGAGGCGAACGCCAAGGTGCTCACCGAATGGAAAGAAGAGCTCAAGGATATCGACACTAGCCTCATGCCCGAAGACGTGCAGAAGCAGCTGCCTCTTTTCTTCAAGATGCTCGACGCCAAGCCCTACAGCGTCGAAGATGTGCCCGAGATCTACGCCAGCCAGTTCCGCAATCAGCCAAACGCGCATCCCGACAATCGAGGCTGGCTCACCTTCGTTTATCCGTCGGTCGATCTCCGCGACAGCAAGTTGCTCACGAAGTTTGCAGACGAGACCTCGGTCATCCAGACCAGCAAGGGTGAATACCGCGCGGCAGGTTTGGCGCAGCTCTACGCCAAGCTCTCACGCATCGTCCTCTGGGACGGCAAGCTCACGGTCATCCTCGCCACATTGTGGATCTTGCTCATGCACTACCTCGACTTCCGGTCGGTGACGCTCGCCGCGGCCAGCGTCATTCCACTTGGCGTCGGCCTACTCATGATGCTTGGGCTACTCTCCCTCACGAACCACAACCTCAACTTCATGAACGTGGTCATCCTCCCGATCTTGCTGGGATTCGGAGTGAGCCACGGCCTCTACCTGCTCCATCGCTTCCTCGAGGGCGTCTCGCCGATCGTAGCACTGCGCTCCGTGGGGGCCGCAGTTGCCTCGTCGACCCTGACCGCTATCGCGGGCTTCGCGTCCCTCTTCGTCGCGAGTCACCGTGGTCTGCAATCGATGGGCTTCGTGGCCTGCCTGGGTCTGACGACGACCCTGATCGTTTCGTTCACCGTCCTCGCCGCAGTGCTGCAGCTCCTCTACGACAAGCGAAAGTCGTCGAATGCTGCGACTACGGCCGACAAGACTTCAGGGCTAAAGCACAGCGCGTGATGGCCGATGCCAGGTAGCTCGACACAGCGACCATAACGCGACGTCTCCTTCGGGAAGACGATGTTGTCGAGATCCGAATAGATCGACACGAAGGGCACCTCGGGTTTCGGCAGACCACGCAGAAACTCAGACCCGTAGCGCATCTGTTTGGCGTTGGCGGTGCGCGCGGCTTGCGCCATCACGGTTCCCGCGTGCGGCGAGCCGATGGTGACGACGCCAGCGATCGGGAGCTCCTTGTCTATCGAAAGCGCGACGCGCGTGAGCAAGCCGCCCTGGCTATGCGCGACAATGACCACCCTGGCGCCACCAGCATGCTCCGACCAGCGTCGAATGTCCTGAGCGAGCGCCGAGGCTTGAACCTCCATGGTTGCGGCGTGCGGCCGCGCCTCGAGGCTCGTTACGTTCGCGTAGCCGCGAGCGCGTAGCTGCTTGCCGATCCACGCCATCGAGCTTCGGTTCATCATGTATCCGTGGATGAGCGCGATGGGCGGTCCACCATCCAGCACGAAAGGCGCGAACGGCCCGACCGGGATGAGCGCCGTCGGATAGCTTACCCAGGTGCGAATCGTCGCGAGCCACTCGGGCACGAAGGCGCGCAGGTAGTTGCCGAGGTTTGGGCGACCGATTGGGGTCGCCCGCCAGTGAGCTCCGTAGCCGATGGCGACCCAGGCGGCCGCGACTGCGGCTGTGGTGGCCACGAGGGCAACAGGGAACAGCGCGATTGGGATCATGAGTGTTGGGCAAACACTGTAACACCGCCGACGACCGTGCGGAGAGTGCGCACCTCGGCCAAGCGCTCCGCATCCACTGCGAAAGGGTCACGGTCGATGACGACGAAGTCGGCGAGCTGACCAGGCGCAAGCGCACCCAATCGGTCATCGTGCGAGGCGAAGGCCGCCCCCGCCGTGTAGCCAACGAGGGCTTCCTCGAGCGTGAGCCGTTGTTCGGGTGTGATGGTCGCGCCCCCGGCGCCTGTGCGCGTTACCGCCGAACGGATCCCATCCCAAGGGTTTTCGCTAGCGATGGGGGCGTCGGAACCCAACGCGAGCGGTACACCAGCGTCGAGGAAGGCCCGCCACGCGTACGCACCCTTGATGCGCTCTGGGCCAAGACGCGCGACCGCCCAGCCCAGATCACAGGTGCAGTGCGATGGCTGCATGCTAGCGACAATGCCCGCTTTCGCGAACACCGCGAAATGACCTGGGGCCAGGGTCTGCGCGTGCTCAACGCGGTGACGGCGGTCCCCTACTCCGGGCCCTTGCGCGGCGATGATCGCGGCGGTGGCGAGCTCGGCGGCGCGGTCGCCGATTGCATGGATGGCGACCTGCCGCCCCAGTGCGTGGGTTTGCTCGGCGGCCCTAGTGAGCTCCTCCTGGCTCATCATGAGTAGACCGGTGGTCGACGGGTCGTCGCTATAAGGGGCCCGCAGAGCGGCCCCCCGTGAGCCAAGCGCACCATCAGCGAAGAGCTTGCGCCCCATGACGCGCAAACGGTCGCTTCGCGGAGATTCACGCAGGACCGCGTCGACCTCGGGCGTCGAGCCATGCATGTAGGCGCGTACGCGCAAGGGGAGCTCGCCGCGCGTCTCGAGCCGCTGCAAAATACGCAAGACCTCTGGACTCATCATCATGTCGTGGATGCAGGTGAGGCCAACCCGAGCGCAGCACTGCAGAGCACGACGCACGTCCTGCTCGAGCGTCTCCGTCCGCTCCGGCGGAACATGCCTGCTTACCAGGTCACACGCCGCATCGACGAGCACGCCTGTCGGTGCCCCGGCGGCATCGCGAACGATGTGTCCGCCGATTGGGTCGCCGGTATCGCGCGTGATGCCCGCTCGGGCGAGCGCCGCTTCGTTGACCCAGATAGCGTGGAAATCGACGCGGGTCATGATCATGGGCTGCGTGATGGCGCGTACGCTCGCGAGCGTCGGCAGGCGCCGCGACGGCCAGAGGTTGTCGTCCCAGGCGCCGCCTATCACCCATGCATCCCGAGGCAGGTCACGCGCGGCTTCGACGATGCGAGCCGCCGCCTCCTCCTCTGTACGAGCGTCGGCGAGTTGCACCGTTCGCAACGCCGCTCCCATTTGCTGCAGATGGAAGTGAGCGTCGATGAGCCCAGGCACGACCCACGCGCCGCCAAGGTCGACGTCTGCGCGCACCCCGTGCGGGGCAATGGCGCGAATCACTCCACGATCGACGTCGAGCGCGCCGGGAACGAAGGAGCCGCCGCCGAGCCACAACCGCGCGTTGCCAAAGATCACTTCGGTGTAGCCTCGAGCACGAGCTTCTCGGCGGTGACGAACTTCGGCGCGATATCGACAGGTACACTGGCGAGCTGGTCGAGGACCTTCTTCACTTCGGGACGGATGACGGCCTGCCTCTCGAGGAGCGACGCCGCAGCAGCCCTGTCTCCGGTGGCCTGAATGGTCATGAGCTTGGTGGTGAGGTCTCGCACCGCATCCTTCACCTTCGTGTCGTCGACGGTGAACGCATTGCCCTTTACGACGAAGGCGCCCGCGTCCAGTAACGCATTGAGCTGCATGGCGACTCCCTTGCCATGCGCTTCGCTCAAGCCGAACCGCACCGAGCGAAAGCTCGACGCGAGGTAAGTGACATACATGCTACGCTCGAGATCCTTGGGTAGCGCGCCTTTGTCGATGAGCCTCTGCATGGCCCACAGGCCGGAGATGTCCGCTTTAGCCTCCTCGATGGGGCTGTAGAGCTCCTTGAGCTCGGCGCGCACGGTCGACGGCTTTCCGTTCACCTGGATGTCGTGCGGTCCGAGACCGTGCATGAGCTCATGCATCAGGATGTGCGTGAAGAAAGCGTCGAAGGCGACGCGCGACCGATCTGCGGGCGACAAAGCGATGCGCGCGATGGGGGTGAGGACCTTGGCAAACTTCGCTTCTTGAACGTTCTTGAGCATGACGCGTTTAGCGCCCTTCTCCTTCGTGACGCGCTCGTCGTTGGGCAGATTGAACGCGGCCGTCTGGACCCCCCGGTTGGCGTCGCCGGCCCCGAAGATGGAGTTCACCACCCGAATCGGCGCCAGCGCCCCAAGCTTTGCGTTACGGTACTTGGGGTCGATGGGCAGCTCGTTCTCGAGGCCCTGCAGTTCCCCGGAGAGCTTCGCGAGCTTGGCGGTCTCGGCGTCATCGCGGACAGTAACGAACGACTCGAAGGCGGCCTTGGCGTTGAACCACCCATCTTCGTAGACCTCGTACGGGCCAATGGTCGGCTCGACCGTGGCGTCCAGCTCCATCCAGGCGACGTCGCTTGCGTAGTAGTCGTTGGAGAGCAAGGCGGCCGCCCGCGCGGTCAGGTAGTTCTTCAGAGAGGGTTGCGTCGTCAGATCCGCCGCTTGCATGAGCAGCGCCGCCACCTGGTGCAGCTCGGGTTGGTATTCGACGCTGTAAGGAATGCTTGTCAGCTTTCCGTTGGGCAAACGTCGGATGGTCGTGAAGAAGCCTTGCGCGCTCTTGCGCTCCGCCTCTGGCAACGCCTTGAACCATGCCTCGAGCTCGTCTTTGGTGGCCCGGGCAGGATAAAACGCCGCAGCGTGCGGCTTCTCACCGACGCCGTCCACGAAGGCCATCTCGTTGTCGAGCCGCGACCATGGGCCCTTGTTGAGCAAGAAGTAGTCGAGCCTCGCTTTGCCGGCGGCCGACGTGTCGCGCATCAGCTCGAGCAACAACCCGCTATTGCCTCCCCACACCTGCCGCAGAAACAGAGAGTCAATGATGCGCGAGGCCTGCACGAGCTTGGCGAGCACAGCCCTCTCGCTCGCGGGCAGGGCCGAGACGTCGACCTTCAGCTCGACGGGCGCGAAGCGCGCGGACATCTTGTTGAGCGCCGAGACATCGGGCGCGCCAAGCAACGCAAGCGGCAAGAGAATATTCATCATGGCGGTCCGGATCTGGGCCGCCGCCGCGACAGGAGTCAAGTCGCGCGTCCGCATGTTATCGTCTCGTCACATGAAACACGTCGTCCTCGCCGCGGTGGCCCTCGCGGTAGGCTTCGTCGCTGGTCATTTCCTTTGGCCGGCGCACAAGCGCGCCCGTGAGGTAAGACCGACCCACGCGAGTCGATGGGCCCCGCATCCCGCCATTGGCCCAGACGGAGCTCCGAACGAAGCGCCGCCCGAGATATGGACCGTCGAGCGCGTCATGCAGGCGGTCAGCGAGCTCACGCGCATCCCGAGCCTCGCCAAACGCCGCGAGGCCGCCATGGAAATCGTGCAGCACATCGAGCCAGCCGATGGCCCGGAGCTTGCGCCTAAGCTCGCGCCGCTCGCCCACGACAACTCGATCCAAGGGCTGTACGTAATGGTGCTCGACATGTGGGCCGAAGGCGACCCGGAGGCCGCCGTCCGCCATAGTGCATCGGTTACGGATCTCGGGGTTCAAGCCCTTGGCGTCGGCACGACGTTTCACTCTTGGGCCGATGCGGATCTCACTGCGGCGTCGAAGTTCGTCGATGGCCTCTCGCCTGGTCCCCTGCGCACGCAGTGTGCCGCGGTCGTGCTAGCTGCGACGGCGCAGGTCGATCCGGAGCGCGCGCTCCGCGTCGCCGCGACGCTGCCTCCGGGCAATGCCGCAGCCGAGTCGAGAGCCATCTTCGCGACCTGGGCCCGGAACGATCTCGACAGTGCGCTGAAAGCCGCAATGACGATGCCCGAGGGCAAGAACCGCAACCAGGCCCTCGAGTCGATTATGTCGGGCTGGGTCGAGAACGACCCGGCCGCCGCTCTCGACTGGGCGGTAAAGCACAACGCGGAGCGCGGCATGGCGGACGTGCTGCAGACCGCTTTTGGCTCGGTTGCCTCGGAGCGTCCCGACCTCGCGGCGAGCTACATCGCGAAGCTCGACGACGGCAGGGAGCGTGACGGCATCATCGGCGCGCTGGCGATGCGCTGGGCGAGCCAGGACCGCGAGGCAGCCAAACGCTGGGCGGCGAGCCTCGAGGACAACGACAGAACCCTAGCACTCGAGGGGCTCGTTAGTAGCGTGCAATACGACGATCCGACGAGTGCGCTGGAGCTCGCCAGGTCAATCGACGACCCCAAACAGCGCAGCCGCAACATGGCGACCGTAATTTCAGCTTGGGCGGACCGCGAGCCGGAGCTTGCATGGCGTTCCGCCCAAGACCTTCCCGCGGGGAGGGAGAAAGACGAAGTCGTTGCCAGCGTCATCGGCTCGCTCGCCCGCACCAATCCCATGGCGGCCGCCGAAGCCCTCACTGAGCTCGACGATGCGCCCACGTTGAGTCGCGCAACCGCCGACATTGCGCGCTCATGGACCGAGATGGACCCGCAGGCGGCCGTACGCTGGGTGGAACGTCTCCCTGACGGCGAAGCCAAGCAGCAAGCCTCCAGCATGATCGCGTCGACCTGGGCCGATGCTGACCCCGTCGCCGCGGCAGCCTGGGTGGAGTCACGCGGCGACGAGGCCGCCAAACGCGACCTCGCGCTCACCTGGGCGTCGACCGATCCGCAGTCGGCGGTCGAGTGGGCCATGCAGCAAGGCCGAGGAGGCCAAGGTAGCTTCGACCAAGTGGTGAGCGTATGGGCCGCAAACGACCCGCGACGAGCCGCAGCCTGGGCGAGTGGTCTACCACGTGGCAAGAACCGCGACACGGCCTACCAAGAGCTCGGCGAGAACTCGCTTTACGAGGACCCCGAGACGGCCATGGGGTACGTCGACCAGATCGCCGACGCCAAGACACGCGAGGCGACGCGCGCGCGCATGTATGCAGCCTGGCAACAAAACGACCCAAAGCGCGCCGACGCTTGGCGCGCGGGCGCTCGCTTGAGCCCTGGAGAGCTCGCGGCCCTGACAACGCAACCCGAGATCGAAGCCACGCCTGCCCCAGATTGCGTCTGCCCGTAAACCAACGACCTACGTCTTGGCGCCGGGCTCCCTCTTCACACCAATCCAATAGAGTGCCGCCGCCATCATCACGAACATGGTCATCGGCCACCAGTCGTGGTTGCGAGCGAGGCCCCCGAGCAGACCGCTCATGTCGAAGGCGTTGTCCTTCTCGTAGAACGTGATGACCGACTGGATGACGCCCGCGATGGCGCCCCCGGCGATGAGGCCCGAGGCCATGAGCACACCTGGCGAGAACTCCGCTTCAGCGGCCGACATGTCCTTGCGCTTACGGTCGACGAGCCAGCGAACGATGCCGCCCGCGAAGATACCCGCTGAGGTCGAGATGGGCAGATAGAGGCCCACGGCAAACGCGAGCGAGGCGTTGCCGAGGCCAAGAAGCTCGCAGAGCAAGGCGAAGAAGACGCCGATGAGCACCAGTCCCCAGGGCAGTTTGCCGCCCAGGGTTCCGTCGATGATGAGGCGGAAGAGCTGCGCCTTGGGGGCATCGAACTTCCAAAGGTCGGCTGCGACGTAGCGGACCTCGCCGGCGTCGGTCGTCAGGTAGCGGCCGGCTGGCACAGGACCCACACCTTCCTTGAGATCGACGACGCGGTAGCTATTGTGATCGATGCCCAACTCGGCAGGTGCATCCGCTGGAACGGTCAACGCAGTGCCAGCGAAACTCTTTTCTTCGAGGCGGAACGGGAAGGTGCCGCAGACTCCGGGGTCGACGAGGAACTGCAGGACACCGCTCGCGTCGGCGAGGTACTTGCCGCGCTCGACCCCTGCCATCTCCTCGCGCACATAGTGCACATGGTAGCTCTGGCCGTCTGGGCCAGTGGCCATGGCGTCGCGACTCACGTCGACGGTGACTCCGGGGATGCTCACCGGCTTGTAGGTGGTATGCCCCTGGTTGAGCAGCAAGAGCACGAACCCGATGACCACGGCGCTCACGACGACGCCGACCGCGATGGCGATCTGCTGGTATTTGGGTGTCGCCCCGATCAGAAAGCCCGTCTTCAAGTCCTGCGAGATGGTCCCGCCGTTTGAAGCAGCGACGCAAACGAGCGCCGCGGTGGTCAATGCCATCGGTTTGTAGTCGACCCCCGTCCAGCCGATGAGGACGAAAAGGCCGCAGGTGATGAGGAGTGTTGCGACGGTCATGCCCGAAATGGGGTTCGACGATGAGCCGATCTCACCGGTAATGCGGCTCGACACAGTGACGAAGAAGAAGCCGAAGAGCAGGATCAGGACGGCTGAGACCAAGTTGATCTCGAGCACTGGCGCGAGCCAGATAGCGAAGATCAAGACGGCGGAGCCGCCGACGACGAGCATGATGGGCAGGTCACGTTCTGTCCGCTTTGGCGCAGCAACGACTGGAGCTCCGGCGCGGCCCGCCTTCATGCTCGCGATGCCTCCCTTGAAGGCGCCAACGATCGTCGGGAGCGAGCGAGCCAATGCGATAAAGCCGCTGGTCGCGACAGCACCGGCACCAATGTATAGGATGTACGTGTTGCGGATCTGGCCTGGCGTCATGGTGCTGATGAGGCGCGTCGCTTCCGGGTAAAGCGGCGTTGTCATGCCGTCACCGAACAAGTGGATGAGCGGCACGAGCACCAAGAACGCGAGCACGCCGCCCGCCATCATGTTCGAAGCGACCCGCGGGCCGATGATGTAGCCGACGCCGAGCATCGGTGGCGAGACCTCGAAGGCAACCGAGCCGCCTTTCAAGCGCCCCCAGAAGGTGATGCTGAACGCGGAGACGTCGGCCCACAACTTGTTGATGAGGTTGAGCACTGAGTAGACGAGGCCCACGAAGAAACCGACGAAAACCATCTTCGCCTGCGTACCGCCCTGCTCACCGACGATGAGCACGTCCGCGCAAGCGGTGCCCTCGGGATACGAAAGCTTGCCGTGCTCCTTGACGATGAGTCCGTGGCGCAGCGGAATCATCATGAGCACACCGATGAGACCACCGAGCATGGCGACCAGCATGATGCGCGACGCCTCGAGGTCTCCGCCCATGATGAGCAACGAGGGCAGTGTGAAGGCGACGCCCGCAGCGAGTGACTCACCCGCCGAGCCAGCGGTCTGAACGATGTTGTTCTCGAGGATGGTGGCCGGCTTCAAGCCGATGGCCTTGGCGAGCCAGCGGAATAGCGTGATCGACAAAACCGCGACCGGAATGGACGCCGAAACAGTGAGCCCGACCTTCAAGCCCAGGTAGACCGACGACGCCGCGAAGATCACGCCGAGCAACGAACCGATGACCAGCGCCCGTACCGTCAGCTCGGTGACGTTGTCTTCAGGGGCAATGAAGGGCTTGAAGCCCGAGGGGTCTTGGTGCGACGACGCCTTGCCTTCAGCCTCGAGCTGGTGAGCGGCCACGTGGACTCCAACACGATGAATAGTGTGCGGGAGGCGGTAGCATGGGCACGCGCGGGTTGGCTACAACGATTCGCCTGTTGAAGACCCATTGACAGAACGCCGGTCAATAATTAAACACTGTTCACGATGACCAGCGCCGAGCGTCGCCAGCGCGAGCGAACCGAAATGCAGGCCTTGATTCGCGAGACGGCCATGCGGCTCTTTACGAGCGAAGGGGTCGAGAACGTGTCGATGCGTCGGCTCGCCGAAGCCATCGAATACACCCCCGGCGCGCTCTACTCGTACTACAAGGACAAGGCCGAGCTGCTGTACGCACTGCATGTAGAGGGCTTCGCCAAGCTCCATGCCTTGCAGCTCACCATCGACCCCAAGTCGCCGCCGCTCGCGCGCCTACGTCGCTGCGGCGAGACCTATCTGCAGTTCGCGTTCGAGAACCCCCAGCTCTACGAGCTGATGTTCATCTCGCGCAGCATCATGCCGATCATCGAAGAGCAGTGCGCATGGGATCAAGGTCTGCGTACGTACGACTTCTTGCGCACCATTGTCCGCGATTGCATGGCGGCTGGTCACTTGCCCAACGGAGAGCTCGAGGGCGCGACGTACGCCATGTGGTCCCTCGTGCATGGTGCGGCCTCACTCGTGTTGCGCGGCCGCTGCCCCGTGATCCCCGAGGGGCAAGGCCACGCGCTGGTGCGGCAAGCGTACGAGTTCTTCATGCGCTTCCTCGAGAGTAAGACCACGGTCGGCCCGAGCTGACCCCCTTTTTTTGCCCGCGCATTGAACACCGTTCAGCAACTAGTCGCAGTTCAAGAGGAGAGTTTGATGAATGAAATCAACGACAATGGCCCCGATGTGACCCTGCTCGAGGTCGCAAAGCTCGTTGTCTTCGGGCTAGTGGCCGTCTGGGTTGCCATGGCGATGGCTTGCTCCTCTGCTTCAGCGGACGGAGTAGACGCGGGCGGTGAGCCCATCCTCGTGCGTGCCGCGAGCGTCGAGCGCCGCGACGCCGCCGAGCCGCTACACGCGAACGGCCTCATCGCCGCCAAAGACGAGCTGCCACTAGCGTTCAAGGTGGGCGGCCTCATTCGCCGCGTCTTGGTCGACAGCGGTCAGAGCGTAAAGGCTGGGCAGCTACTTGCTACCATCGACACGGCCGAGATCGATGCCCAGGTCAGCCAGGCGCGCGATGCACTCGCCAAAGCGGAGCGGGACCTCGAACGCGTCGGTACTCTCTATGAAGAGCGCGCCCTGCCCCTCCAGGCGCGGCAAGACGCCGAGACCTCGCGCGACGTCGCCCGGGCGACCCTCCGCGCCGCAGAGTTCAACCGGCGCTACTCGGCAATCACGGCGCCAGACGACGGGCGGGTCTTGCGGCGCCACCACGACCCTGACGAGCTGGTCCAGGCTGGCATGCCCATCTTCGACTTCGCGTCGGCCCGCCGCGGCTTCGTGGTCCGTACCGCTATCGCTGACCGCGACGTGGTTCGCATCGCGGAAGGCGACCCGGCGTTCGTCCACCTCGCCGCCTATCCGGACCGGGAGCTTGCTGCCACCGTGAGTGAGATCGCGGGCGCCGCGCGCGAAAATGTCGGCACCTTCGATGTCGAGCTCCGCATCGGCGACGACGCGCCCCGTCTGCTCACGGGCATGAGCGCCGCGGTCCGCATCACGCCCAGCGCGCGACGCCCTCTTGCATTCGTACCGGTCGAAGCCTTTCTCGAGGGCGACGCGGACCGAGGCTCGGTCTTCGCGCTCGTTGGCGACAGCGTCCACCGCGTTCCGGTGCGCGTCGACTTCATCGACGATCGCCAAATCGCCATCGCCGCCGGCCTCGACGGCGTCGAGCGCGTCGTCACCGATGGAGCCTACTACCTTCGCGACGGCGCCCGCGTGCGCCTAGCCGACTGACCGGAGAAGGACATGCGTATCGCTGAGCTCGCTGTCGAGCGCCACCAGTTCACCATCGTCGTCTTTGTAGGGCTCATCGCCCTGGGTGTCTCGAGCTTCCTTGCGATCCCGCGCGCCGAAGATCCGCAATTCCCCATCGCGCGGTTTGCCGTGGTGGCTGTTTACCCCGGCGCCTCGCCGCGCGAGCTCGAGGAGCTGGTTGTCGACCCCCTCGAGGACAAGCTCGACGAGCTCGATGACGTCAAGGCCATCAAGACCGCTATCGAGGACAGTCTCGCGGTCATCGACGTCGAGTTCAACGTCGGGGTGGACGTCGACCGCAAATACGATGAAGTCGTCCGCGAGGTGAACGCGACCCGTCCGGATCTCCCCGAGAGCCTCGCCGCGATCGAGATCCGCAAGTTCAATACAACCAACGTCGCGATTCTACAGTTAGCCCTGGTCTCCGCGGATGCACCCTACCGCGAGCTGCAACGCCACGCGGAGCGCCTCGAGGACCGTCTCGACGGAGTACCCGGTGTCAAAGACGTCGCGAGCTGGGGTTTCCCGGAACAACAGGTCAAAGTGACGCTCGATCCGGCGAAGCTCGCGCAGACGAAGTTGCCGCTCGAGCGCGTCCTGTCCGTGCTCGCGGGCGCTAACGCAACCATCCCGGGAGGCAGCGTCGACATGGGTCGGCGCAAGCTCAACGTGCAGACGAGCGGAGCCTTTGCCTCGCTCGACGAGGTCGCGGGCACCGTGCTCGCCGGCTCAGGCCACTCCCTCTTGCGCGTCGGCGACGTCGCACGCGTTGCGTGGGGCTACGAAGACGCGTCGTACATCACTCGATTCAACGGACAACGGGCCGTCTTCGTCACTGTTCAGCAGAAAGCCGGTCAGAACATCTTTGATGTGCGCCGCGACCTCGAACGCGAGATCGCGTCCTTCGCGAAGACCTTGCCCGCGTCGGTCCGCCTAGAGCTGGGCTTCGACCAGTCAAAAAACGTCGAGCACCGCTTAGGCGGACTCACGCGCGATTTCACCATTGCCATCTTGCTCGTATTGGTGACGCTCCTGCCGCTCGGCTTGCGTGCCTCGCTGATCGTCATGGTCTCGATTCCGTTGTCACTCGCGATGGGGGTTACGCTCCTTCACTTCGCGGGGTTCTCGATCAACCAGCTCAGCATCGTAGGCTTCGTCATCGCGCTTGGTCTTCTCGTCGATGACTCCATCGTCGTGACGGAGAACGTCACGCGCTTTCTGCGCGAGGGTAAGAGCCGAAAGCAGGCAGCGGTCGAGGCGACCAAGCAGATTGGTGTTGCGGTCATCGGCTGCACGGCGACGCTGGTCTTCTCGTTTTTGCCACTCTTGTTTCTTCCCGGAGTGGCCGGCGAATACATCCGCAGCATGCCGCTCGCCGTGCTCTTTACGGTTCTTGCGTCCCTCATCGTCTCCCTCACCATCATTCCGTTCCTCGCGAGCCGCACCTTGCGCGAGCACGACGCAGGCGAAAATCGCGCTTACCGGCTCTTCCACTTGGCCATCGAGGCCTCGTATCGGCGTGTGCTCCGAGCTGCCATGGCGCGTCCCAAGGCCACCCTGGTCGTAGCCGCCCTGCTCTTCGTAGCGAGCCTGGGGCTCGTCCCTGCTATCGGCTTCAGCCTTTTTCCGAAGGCGGGCATCCCCCAGTTCCTCGTCAGGGTCGAAACCCCGGACGGGTCGAGCCTCGGCGAAACCGACGCGGCGGTGCGCTTCGTCGAGACCACTCTTGGAGGTCATCCCGAGGTCGCGTCCGTCATGAGTAACGTCGGCGGCGGCAACCCGCAGGTCTATTACAACGTCGCGCGGCGCGAGGAGCGCACCAACATCGGCGAGGTGCTCGCACAACTCGACCACTTCGACCCCGTCGCCTCACCTCTGCTGCTCGACCAGCTGCGCAGAGAGCTCGCCGCCTACCCCAACGCGAAGCTCGAGGTCCGTGAGTTCGAGAACGGCCCACCCATCGATGCGCCGGTCGCTATCCGCATCCTGAGTGACGATTTACCAGCGCTCGCAAAGCTCTCGGCGGAGGTCGCGGCGCTCATCGAATCCGTCCCTGGCACGACGTACGTCAACGACCCTCTCGCAGTCGCTAAAACGGATATCGCGGTGCGCATCGATCGGGCACGCGCCGGCATGGCGGGCGTCTCCGAGCTGGCATTCGAGCGTAGCGTTCGTATGGCGGTCGCGGGGCTGCCGGCAAGTCGCTACCGGACCGATGAAGGCGACGAATACGACATCATGGTGACGCTGCCGCGCACCGGCCGGCAGACGATTCGCTCGCTCGAGAGCGTTGGCCTCATCAGCGACAGAGGCGCGGACGTGCCGTTGCGGCAAATCGCAACCGTCGCGCTCGAAGCGTCGCCCAGCAGCATCCAGCACTACGGGAAACAACGGTCCGTCACGGTCACCGCGTATACCAAGACCGGCTTCAATACCGATCGGGTCACCAAGCAGGTGATTGCGGCACTCGAGGCCATGCGGTGGCCTGAGGGTAGCCGGTACCTCGTCGCGGGCGAGCTCGAGTCGCGCAGCGAGAGCTTCGGGGGCCTATCGACCGCCATTCTCATTGCCGCGTTCGCGGTGCTCGCGGTGCTCGTCCTCGAGTTCAAGACCTTCAAAAGCACGCTTATCGTCGCGTCAGTCATCCCCCTGGGTATCGTCGGCGGTCTCATTGCGCTGTTCGTCTCGGGCAACACCCTCTCGTTCACCGCCGTCGTCGGCTTCGTCGCGCTCATCGGTATCGAGGTGAAGAACTCGATCTTGCTCGTCGATTTCACCAATCAACTGCGTCGCGACGGCGTCGCCATGGAGGAAGCGATCGAACAAGCGGGCGAGGTGCGCTTCTTTCCAATCTTGCTGACGACCCTGACCGCCTTGGGCGGCTTGATCCCCTTGGTGCTCGAGCACTCGAGCCTTTATTCGCCGCTCGCGCTGGTCATCATGGGCGGGCTCATCAGTTCTACCCTGCTCGCTCGGCTCGTCACTCCGGTGATGTACAAGCTCCTCGCCCCGGCGCTATGAACCGCCACCATGCAACGTGCTCTTCTGCTCTGCGTCACGACACTGATCGCCTGTGGCGGCAGCGACCCCACCGATAAGACACCAACCCCGCTACCCTCGGCGCCGCGGGAGCCACGGAATCCGTCCGCTGTAGCGGCACCAAGCGCGGAAAGCGCGGCTCGCTTCATCGTAGACGCCGAGACGCGCTGGCACGAGCAGATTGCCGAGAGCGATCACGCTCAGTGGGTGAACCAGACCTTCATCACCGACGACACGGACTTTCTCGCCACACGCGCAGCCGAGCGCGACATGGCGCTTACCACGGAGCTGGTCCAGCAAGCGGCGCGCTATCAAGGCGTCGAGCTTTCTGAAGAAGCCGCCCGCAAGCTTCATCTCTTGCGCATCAATACGGTCCTGCCCTCACCACCCGCGCCCGAAGAGCGACGTGAGCTTGCGACGCTCGCCACCGACATGAACAGCATGTACGGGACGGGAAAGTACTGCCAGCAAACAGCCTCGGGTGAGAAGTGTCGCACTCTGGGAGAGCTGTCGAAGGTGCTCGCGACGAGCCGCGACTATGACGAGCTGCTCGACGTCTGGAACGGCTGGCACGCCATCGCCAAACCGATGCGCGAGAAGTACGCGCGCTTCGTTACACTTGGAAACAAGGGGGCCGAGTCGATCGGCTGGAAAGACCTTGGTGAGTTATGGCGCGCCAAGTTCGACATGCCTCCGGCGGCGCTCGAGGCGGAGAGCGAGCGTCTGTGGGCACAAGTGCAGCCGTTCTACGACTCCCTTCATTGCTACGTGCGTCGAAAGCTCCAAGCGCACTACGGCGAGGAGCGGGTGCCCAAACACGGACCGATCCCGGCGCACGTGCTTGGCAACATGTGGGCCCAAGACTGGAGCAACATCTACCCGCTCGTCGAGCCCTACCCAGGGCAGGCCAAGCTCGATGTCACGAAGGCGCTCGAAACGAAGCGCTGGACCGCCGAGAAGATGATGCGCACCGGCGAGAGCTTTTTCACCGGTCTCGGTTTGCCCCCGCTTCCCGAAACATTCTGGAAGCACTCGCTCATCGAGAAGCCCAAGGGGCGCGAGGTCGTATGCCACGCAAGCGCCTGGGACATCGGGCTCACGGGCGACGTACGCATCAAGATGTGCACCGAGCCGACGGAAGAAGACCTGGTGACCATCCATCACGAGCTCGGCCACATCTACTATTACCTCATGTACGGAAAGTTGCCGCCGCTGTTCCAACAGGGCGCGCACGAAGGGTTCCACGAAGGCATCGGCGACACCCTGGTGCTCTCGATGACACCTGCCTACTTGAAGAGTCTCGGTCTGCTACAGCAGACTCCGAACAATCCCAAGGCCGACATCGACACGTTGATGAAGCGCGCCTTACAACGCGTCGCTTTCCTCCCCTTCGGCAAGGTCATCGACCAGTGGCGCTGGCAGGTGTTCTCAGGCGCGGTGAAGCCTGACGGCTACAACGCAGCGTGGTGGAAGCTACGAGCGCAGTACCAGGGCATTGCGCCGCCCTCCCCACGTGGCGAGGAGCACTTCGACGCCGGCGCCAAGTATCACGTGCCTGCGAACACGCCGTATGCCCGGTATTTCTTCGCGCACATTCTGCAGTTCCAGTTTCACCGGGCCCTCTGTCGGGCCGCGGGGCACCAGGGCCCGCTCCACACCTGCTCGATCGCCGGTAACGCCGCGGCCGGAGAAAAGCTCGCGACGATGCTGAGAATGGGCGCATCGAAGCCGTGGCCGGACGCGCTCTTTGCCATCGCCGGGGAGCGAACCATGGATGCATCGGCGCTTACCGAATATTTCGCGCCGCTTCGCGCCTATCTCGACGAGGCAAACCAGGGCGATCAGTGCGGCTGGTGAACCAATGTTTCCCTTTCACCGCGGGGACCGAAGCGCATCGCTAGTGCGTGACCGCAAGTCCGGTCTTAGGTTACGGCTTAGAGCTTCGGATGACCCAGAATCCCCGCGAAGTGCATTTCATCCCGACGCACGGCACGGTGACCGACGCCGTCAACGCGGAAGTGCGCGACGACATTCGCCCCGAAATGATGGTCCGCCGAGGCCAGCGCATCGGGCGCCTAGCGATTGCTGGCATGTTTTTTTGGGTCACCTCGCTCGTTCTCGCTCTGGTGACGCTCAACCTCCACGGCCTGGTTCTCAACTGGACGCATAGCCTCGCGATCGCGACGGGTACGGTGGCGCTCGTGCTCGTGGGAGTCTCGGTGCGTAACCTCTACCTCTTGGTGTCGACCATCCGCGGGTCCGCCAATATGGGCAGCTACACGCTCGAGCGCCTCCTTGGTAAAGGCGGCATGGGTGAGGTTTGGAGCGCCAAGCACCGCCTGCTCGCCCGCCCAGCTGCCGTGAAGCTCATCAAGGCCCAGGCCATGGGCGCCGGCAGCGGCTCGAGCGCCGATGTCGGAACCGCGCGCGTGCGGTTTGCGCGCGAAGCGCAGGCCATCGCCCGGCTGTCCTCCCCGCACACCGTGCAGCTGTTCGACTTCGGTATCGCGGATTCGGGCGATTTCTACTACGTCATGGAGCTGTTGAACGGCTTCACCATGGAACAAATGGTGGAGCGTTACGGTCAGGTCGACCCCGCGCGCGTCATCTACCTCATCGTGCAAGCCGCCGAGTCGCTCGCCGAGGCTCATCAGGCCGGGCTCGTGCACCGCGACGTCAAGCCGGCCAACATCTTCGTTTGCCGTTACGGCATGCGGTACGACTTCGTGAAGGTGCTCGACTTCGGGTTGGTCAAGGACCGTACGCGCGACGTGACCGCTCAAACGGTCACGACTGACGGCACCATCACTGGCACACCCGCTTACATGGCGCCCGAGGTCGCGCTCGGCAAAATCAACATCGATGCACGCGCCGACATTTACTCGCTCGGGTGTGTCGCCTTCTGGCTGCTCACCGGCAAGAATTTGTTCGAGGGCGACACCGTGATGGAGGTGCTGGTGCGACACGTCAACGCCAAGCCTCCGTCCCTCCGCGAGTATGTCGAGGTCGAGCTGCCCGCCGGTCTCGAAGAAGCCGTCTTGCGAACCTTGGCGAAAGACCCCGACGAGCGCCCACAGACCATGGACGAGCTCATCCACGAGCTGTTGTCCGTGAAGGTTGCTGCCCCGTGGAACTTCGCGCGCGCCCGCCGTTGGTGGGAAGCGCACGTCCCCGAGGTGCCGTCGGTCTCGGCGATCGGTGCTGATAGCGCCGTGCGTGACCGCGCCGTGAACGACGCCGTGGCGCAAGCAGCGGCGGTGAGCAGTGAAAAGTGAACAGCAAGCGGTGAGCCGCGATGAGCGCTAGCGCGGATAGCTCGGCATCGCGTCAGGCAGGAAACCGCGCCGCAGCCACACTGGCCGCGTTCTGCGCCCTGGTCATGATCGCCTTCCAGACCGCGAGCAAGGTCATCCGCGATACTCTGTTCTTCGAGAGCTTCGAGGTCACAGCGCTGCCGACGATCGTCATCGGCGCTGCCTTCGCGTCGGTCGCCTTCGCGATCCCCGCAGGTCGCTTCATACGGGTGCTGTCCCCGGCCCGTGTCATCCCCGCGGGCTTCGTTGTTTCAGCCGGTCTCTTGATGGCCGAGTGGACATTTCGTAACTCAGCCCCAAAGGTCACCGCGATCGCGTTGTATCTGCACTTCGCGGCGCTCGGCGCAGTGCTCATCTCGGGTTTCTGGTCGCTCATCAACGAGCGATTCGACGCGCATACCGCGAAGATGTACGTAAGCCGCATCGCCGGAGGCGCGACCCTCGGTGGGCTCATTGGTGGCGTAATTGCCGAACGGCTCTCGGGGGTCCTCGACGCGGCGTCCGTCATCCCGGTGCTGGCGGCGTTTCACATGGTCTGCGCCGTCCTGACCTGGTTCATCACGCGCCACCACAAGCGCTCCGTCGGCCCTCCCGCGCCGCAGGCCGAAGCAAATAGTGTCGAGCAAGCGGTACGTCCTGGCGATGCTCACCGCGACGACGCCAAGGGTGAGTCGATGCTCTCGGGCTTAGGCATCGTCCTGCGCGTCAGGTACCTGCGCAACCTCGCGGCCATGGTTTTGCTGACCACGACGGCGGCGGGTCTGCTCGACTACGTGTTCAAGGCGGCTGTCGTCGCCGAGTATGTCGAGAAGGCCGAGCGTCAGCGCTTCTTCGCCATCTTCTACACCAGCTCCTCCCTTGCGACCTTCCTGCTGCAAGCGCTGCTCGGCTCGCGCATGCTGCACCGCTTCGGCATCGCGGTGACCATGGGGACCCTGCCAGTCATCTCGGGCATCGGCGCCGTCCTGAACTTCGTTTTCCCCGGAGTGTGGACCGCGACCGTACTGCGTGGTGGCGAGTTGGCTCTTCACAGCTCACTGTTTCGGGCCGGCTACGAGCAGCACTATACGCCGATACCGCCGCGCGAGAAGCGACCGGCAAAGTCGGTCAACGATGTCGTGGTGGATCGCACAGGTGACGCCCTCGGAGGCGGCATCATCTCGGGCCTGTTGGCGGTGTCAGCAGCCATGAGCGTGCAGGTGGCAATGCTCCTCGTGGGCGTGACCATATTCTTGTACGTTATCGCGATCATCATCACGAGCCGGCTGCGTTCCGGCTATGTACAAGCCATCGAGCAAGGCTTGGTCGACCGTGCCTATGGCCTCGATGCCGTTGACCCGCTCAGCGGGCAGCCCCTGACCATCGGGGGGGCACGCAAAGACTCGCTTACGCACGCGGCTGTCGCAGCGGCGTCGAAGAGCGCCATCAACATGTCGATGCAGTCGCTGCAGTCGATCGTGCCGGTGCCCTCATCGATGGCGCCCGGCGCGCCGCTCGGGTCGGAGCACAACGCCGCAACGGACAATGTGGTGGCGCTCACGGCTGACCTTCGTTCACGTGACCCCGCGCGCGTGAAGCGGGCGTTGAAGTCGTTCGGTTCCATCGACCGCCCGCCCGTGCAGACCGCTGTCCCGTTACTCGCGTGGGACGCCGTGGCGCCCCAGGTCGTCGCGACACTCCGCACCCTCGGAAACCGTTACGTGGGTACGCTCGTCGACGCATTGCTCGACGAAGATGAAGAGTTTTCCGTACGTCGGCGCGTGCCGCGCATCCTGGCCGCGGCGACCTCGCAGCGCGCCTTCGACGGACTCACACAGGCGCTCGGCGACAAACGCTTCGAAATCCGCTATCGAGCCGCCGACGCATTGGCACGCATTCATGCCAAGACGCCCGACATCGAGGTCGGCGCGGAGCGCATCTACGACGCTATCCGCGCCGCGGTCGCGAGCGACTCTCGGCTCGTGGCGAGCCGGACCATCGTCGATCGCCTGCCGGACACCGACGCCCCATTGCTTGGCGAGGTCCTCGAAGAGCGACTCGACCGCGGCCTCGAGCACGTCTTCACTCTCTTGTCGCTCGTCCTCGACGCTCAGCACGTACGCATCGCGTTTCAAGGCATCCATACCGACGACGCGTCGTTGCATGGGCTCTCGCTCGAGTACCTGGACAGCGTCTTGCCCGACGACCTACGCGAGCCCGTGCTCACGCTCGTCGCTGTCGACGAGGAAGCCAAGAAGAAGCCAAGAGGCCAAGTGACCCGCGACCAGCGCCAGGTCATCGAGGATCTGCTCAAGTCGCGCGACTCGATCGTGATGAACTTGACCGCCCTCAAGAAGACATCCAAGCGCCGCGAGCCTCCCGAGAGCGAGACCTCTGAAAGCAAATAGGGACTAGCCTGACCACCTCAACACTGCTGCTCGTCTTCTTCGCGCAGGCCACCCCCGACACGCCGTCCGCCAATACGGAGGCCGCCTCGGCCGTCGTTGCCTCGCCCGACCTCACGCAAGACGCGGCCACAGAAACCGCACTGCTCGACGACGAGCAGGTCTTGTCACCGGCCCGTGTTCCGGACGCTGGCCCGCTCGACGAACGGCGCGAGGTGCCAGAGTACGATGCACGCGAGCCCGAATGGTCGCCCTCGCCTTTGGTGTGGCCAGCGCGCGTCGTGCTCTTTCCATTGTTCTTGGTGACCGAGTTCGGTCTTCGCCAGCCCATCGGCTTCGTCACGCGCGGCATCGATCGCTACAACATCGCGACGAACCTGCGCGAAGCACTGACCTTCCGCGACCACACAATCGGCTTCTTCCCGACCATCAGCATCGCAAACGGCATGCAGCCCGGGTTCGGGATATCCGCGTTCGCGGACAAACTATTCGTCGATTGGCACGTCGTGAGAGCCGCCGTGTCCACCGATTTTCAGCGAAACATCATCGGCAGCGTGTTGAACCGCTTCACTCTCAACCGCGCAGCCGAGCTCAACATGCTCGCCGCATACCAGCGGCGCGACGACCTCGTCTTCTATGGCATCGGAACTGACGTAGCGCGCGGCGAAGAAGACCGCACGCGCTTCGAGCGCAGCAAACCGTTCGCCGAGCTCGAGCTTGCCATTGGTTCCGGCAAAGCGGCGAGCGCGAGCGCAAGCTCTGGGGGGATCTCGTCCGGCGATTTCGCCACCAATGACTTCGCACTACAGGCCCTGAGCCACCTCGGTGGCCGTCTCTCCCTCGAGGTCTCCGACAACAATTTCTCCTGCACGACGCGCCGTCCCGATATCTGCGGCGACGACAGCGTCGAGGGCACCGCCGACGACCGCTTCACTCTCGGCCGGACCGGCGACGCGGCATACTTCTCGAGCGGCTACGCCTTGATGCGCATCAAGGCGTTAATCTCCGTCGACAGTCGCGCCCCAGGGCGACCCGATTCGACCGGGGCTCGCCTCGATGTGTTCGGCCGCTACGGTGAAGGGCTCGGCGGTCGCGCGGACAACGTCCGCTTCTTTCGTTACGGCGGAGAGCTGGCAGCCTTCGTCGATGTCAGCGGCCACCGTCGTCGCGTCATCGGCGCCCGCCTCTACGTGGAGCTGCTCGAGCGAGCGCGGGGACGTGACGTGCCGTTCATGGAGCTCGTCAACCTCGGCGGGCCGGAGGTGATGCGCGGATTTTTGCGGGCGCGTTTTCAAGGAGACTCGGCGACCGTCGCGACCATCGACTACCGTTGGCCGATCTGGTCGTTCCTCGACGCAAACCTCTTCTACGAGATGGGTAACGTCTGGGATCGGCACCTCTCGAACTTCGACGTGAGGAAGCTACGTGGCAGTTACGGTCTCGCGATGCGAACGAACACGTCGCGGGATGCGTCGTTCCAGCTCCTCGTCGCCGTTGGCACCAAGACGTGGTCCGCCGAGCCAGAGGAGTTTCGATTCTTCGCTGGCACCAACGTGGGATTTTGACGTGAAGCGCATCGCAATCGCCTCTCTGCTCGCCACCACCACCGCCTGCGCCAGCCACCCGGGGAGCTTCAAGCCGGTGCCGCTGGTGACGCGCGACGACGACCGCCACCCCATCAAGGAGCCCGAGGAGTACTGGTCGTCCCTCTACTGGGACGGGGCCGACCAAATGGTCTTCCTGCCCATTCATCGCGCGCTGCTCGTCGACGTTGGCGGTCCCGCTGTCAACGTCAACGCGCACGGCGAGGTCCCGAACTCGAGCTGGTTCACGAACCGTATCGGGCGCACCCGCATCTCGCCCGAGCGCCTCGTTCGCGGACCCTGCGCCGAAGACGACTACCTCACGGGTGGTCCCTGGCTCGCCAAGAGCGGCAAGGTCGACGGCGCCAACCCCGGCTTCGTCATCGAAGACGCAAACACGCACAAGCGGTACGTGTTGAAGTTCGACAGCACCAAACAGCCCGAGCGCGCCACCACGGGTGACGTCATCGGCTCGAAGCTGTACTGGGCCTTCGGCGCCAGTGTGCCATGCAACTTCGTGGTGAGCTTCGACGCGTCAGTCGTGCAGCTCGCTCCCGACGCCACCAAGACGGACCGCTTCAACAACAAGATCCCGCTTACCCAGGAGGATCTGGACCGCGCCATGAAGACCGCCGTCCGCATGCCCGACGGCAAGCTGCGCGCCTCCGCGTCGATGTTCGTGACCGGGAAGCCCATCGGTCCATGGACCTATCAGGGTAAACGGGGTGACGACCCAAACGACGCCTTCGACCACGAGGATCGCCGCGACCTGCGCGGCGCGCGCTTGATGGCGGCGTGGACGCAGCACTTCGACGCGCGCGAGCAGAACACCCTGTCGACCTTCATGAAGACAGATGACGGCGAGCTCGGGTGGGTCGAGCACTGGACCATCGACTTCGGAGATACGCTCGGCAGCATGTGGGACGCGGACGAGATGTCGCGACGTTTCGGCCACTCCTACTATTTCGACTTCGCCGACGTATTCTCCGATCTCTTCACCTTCGGCTTCCGCAAGCGCGTCTGGGAGGACCTCCAGAAGGATCCCGACGCCGAGCTCTGGGGGTACTACGACTACGAGCATTTCGCGCCGGAAGACTGGAAAGGTGGCTATCAAAACGTCGCCTTCATCCGTATGGACGACGCAGACGCCTACTGGGCTGCCCAGATCATCTCCCGCTTCACCGACGCGCACATCGACGCCCTCATCGACTCCGCAAGGCTTTCGAAGGCCGCATATCGCGAGCGGCTACGCGTGGTGCTGATCGAGCGCCGCAATCGCATCGTCGACCGCTATTTGAGACCGATGGCGTCCTTCGAGAATCCAGAGGTCGACGCTGCCCGCCTGTGCTTCGAAGACGCGATGGTCACCGCGGGTCGCCTCACCGCCGAAACGCAGCGCTACGAAGCCCGTCTCGACGACGGCACGTGGACCTTGGTGTCAGCCTCCGCAGGCGGCAGGGCCTGCGTCGAGCTTGCGTCCACAACCGCGGTCGTCGAAGCCCGGGTCACGCGTCCCGGCGCCGAGAAGCCAACTCCACCCGTCGCTTTCCATCTGCACCACGCGACAGGCGCGACCTCGGTGATTGGCATCGAACGCAAGACGCCGTGAGTACTGCGGCGAGCCAGGGTCGCAGCTAGCCGCATGCGCCACGTTAACTTCGCTGAGTCGCCGCTGGATTAGGAGTGCAGTGACGCGTGGATGGCGAGCAGCTGGTCGACGCGATGAGCACAGGTGTGGCGCCCGAGCACTGTAGCCCGCCCGCGGGCCGCCAAAGCTCCAGCCATCTCGGTATCGGACAGCAAGTCGCGCAAGTGCCGCATCATGGCACGCGTATCTTCAGCGACGAGGAAATCTTTGCCCGGCGTGAAGAGCCCCTCGATGTCGTCCCACGGCCCACTGATCACCGGTATTCCGCACGCAAGTGCCTCGAAGAGCCGACCCTTCGGCACACCTGGGATCATCTGGGATGGAGGAACGTGGACAGTGGCGTAGTGCTGCGCGTAGGACTCCGGGAGCGCGTAACCTGGCACCCAGCCGCGATAACGGATATCAGCAGCGAGCAGCTCATCGGCAAGCTTGGCCGGATAGCCAGCGCCGCAGATGTCCGCGTCGAGTCCAAGTTGCTTGATGGGTTCGATGACGAGCTCATGAATGGCCGCGTCTCGATTCGGCTCGCTGCTCCAATTGCCGACGTAGACGAGGTCACGCTTCATCATCTCGCCGGTCATGGTCCGCGCGAGCAGCGGCTTGAAGATCCGCACGTCAGCAGCCTCGTGCCACGTCCAGGCGGCCTTCGCCCAGCCGTGTTTGACATGCGCCGCGCGCAAGGCTTCACCGGTCGCGAGCACACCGTCGTATGCCGAAAGGTCGAAGTCGCGCATGCGCTCGGGGTCGCTGAGCGCGCGGTGATGCGTGTCGTGAAAGAACAAGCGCATGAAATGGCTGTTCTTGCGGGTCTGGCCAATGCGGGCGACGAGCTCGGGCTCGTTCCACTGATGCACAAGGACCAGGTCAGCGCCCTTGAGCGCGACGGCAACATCGAGGGTCGCCGGCACGTAACGAATGACGTCGAGGGCGGGATAGAGACGCAGCACCGCCTCGATTGGATGAGGGCCCGCAGCCTTGAGGAGCCCTTCCACGCTGCGACTCGTTCGCGGCTCGTAACAGACGACCTTGTGGCCGCGCGAGGCGAGCTCGCTCACCACTCCACGCAGGAAGTGCGCGCCGTCGTTGTGCCAGTCGGACAACAACGATTGGACGAACATGACGACGCGCATACCGCACTAACATCGCCGCGCGAGTAGCGCCGAGCAAGACGTCGGGGGGAACTTAGTTCAGCGCGGCGTGACGGGCGCGCCAGATCTCGATGGCCCAGGCGTCACTGTCGCTGTAGTCGCGAGCGATGACGGCGGTCGGCTTGGCGTGTATCTCTTCGTGAGCGATGACACTGCGGAGCTCGCGCACCATGGTCGCGACCTCTACCTCATCGGAGCTCGTGTTCGAGCTTTGCGGTCTCTTCACGCCAAGGCCGAGCATCGAGCGCACGCCGGCGTCGACGTCCCGGGCGAGCTCGTCGCGCTTGGGCGAAACATCGAAGGCGAGGCGGTGGCTGATGCTGCCGTCGCGGACATCGACCATGCGCAGGGCAACCGCGACCAGCTCACCGCGCTGGGCGACCTCGCCGATCACTACGAAATCAACTTGAAGCAGCCGACCGAGACGACCTGCGCACCGCTGTTGCGGACAAGCAGAGCTCGGACTGACATTGTGCATGGCACGAACGACGTCGGCGCGCACCACGCGAAACACGCCGCTGGTCTCGAAGCTGCTACGCACCTCGGAGACGATGGCGTCGCGCGTTGGCTCAGCGCCGTCGGCGGCGGCAATGCCGGAAATCGCGATACGAGGGGCCGGAGCGGCCTGCGCGATGGCGAGAGGAGCAATAGCGGAGAGCAACGAGAACACGACGGGAGCGCTACGCACGGATACACCTCGAACTTAGCGTCTGGCGGTCTATTGGAGTTATCGGCGCCGACGGCCAGAAGTTGCTCCACGCCAAGAGACCGTCGTCAGGGCTTCTTCTGGCTGAAAGCGCTCGCGCCTAGCGTGCGTAAAGCGATACAACCAAGAGACTAGACAGGTCTTTTGTTTTCGACCATGCTAGTCCAAGCATGAAGAGCGTGTCAGTCACAGATCTCAAAGCCCATCTCTCGAAGTACCTGCGTATGGTGCGGCGTGGCAGCGAAGTGCAGGTGCTCGAGCGCGGTGTGCCAGTGGCACGAATCGTTGGTCTGAGAGGCCGTGAGGATGATGGGGGTCGCGTGGATCGACTCGCGAAGGCCGGTGTTCTGCGCCGCGGAGTGGGCGACGTGAGCTGGCTCATCGACGACGCTCCTCTGAAGGTACGTGCAACCTTGTCACAGGCGCTCGAGGACGACCGGACGGACCGTCTGTGAGGTTCTGGGACGCCTCGGCGGTCATGCCTCTCATCGTGGAGGAGGCCGGCACGGAGCTCGCGCTCTCCTGGCTGAAGGAGGACCCCGATATCGTCGTGTGGGGCCTGACGCGGCTCGAGCTCGTGTCGGCCATCGAACGTAGGTCGCGTGAAGGCCTGTTGCGTCCGTCGGAGCGAACCTCTGCTTTGATGCGCGTGGAGCGCGTCGCGAGCGACGCCCACGAGGTGCTCGACGTCCTCGCCGTCCGCATGCGCGCCATCCCGCTCCTCGCTCGACACGCGCTGCGCTCCGCCGACGCGGCGCAGCTTGGTGCTGCCCTGTTGGTCGCCGATCCGGATCCTGCGTCCCTCACCGTTGTCGCCCTCGACCGGCGCCTCGCCGAGGCGGCAACGCGCGAAGGGCTTCGCGTTTTGACGTGGCCAGAACTCGCCTAATCAAAGCACATCCGAATGGGTATGGGATGTATTCTAAACCAGCACGAGCTCTTTGCAGACGTCGCCCTCGAAACGAGCTCGGAATACCGAGCCATTCGTGATCTGCAGGTCCGCCACATCGTGGGGCTCGCGGCCACGGAAGTCGGACAGCATGACGGAGTTGGTCGCCCCATGCGCGATGATGAGCACCGATCCACGGTCATGACGCGCTCGAATGGTCGCGACAGCTCGGCGCACGCGCTCGCGATGGGTCCGCAAGCTCTCGCCTCCTCCGAGGTCGTCGTCCCACGCATACTTGCGCGACTGGTACATCTCGAAGGCCTTGGCGTCCATGCCGCTCACCTGCTTGCCTTCGAACTCGCCAAGCGAACGTTCGTTGAGGTCGGCAAGGACCGTGCGCGGCAAGCTCGACGCGAATACCGCAGCGGTCTGCCGCGCGCGCTCAAGCGCGCTCACGTAGAGATGGACGAAGCTCACCTGCGCGAGCCTCTCGGCGAGCGCCACGGCTTGCGCATGTCCGGTCGCGTTGAGTGGAATGTCGACCGCGCCTTGAAGGCGCCGTTCACGATTCCAATCGGTCTCGCCGTGGCGAGCAACGTACAGCTCGAGCATCAGGGTGTGGCGTTCATCTCGTCGTAGAACTTCTTGACCTGCGCCAGCGACTCTTTGATTCCTGGCTCGAGAGCCTCCCAATCCGAGGCACCCACCCTCTTGAGCTCATTCACCCTCGCGCGGGCGGTCGCCACGGCGGTCTCGACGACAACGAGCGCGGCCTGCTTGCCTGGCGTGAGCGTAAGGCCTGCCTTCTGGCGCTCGTGCAACATCTGGATGTCTTTCTCGATGGGGCGCAGCGTCCCCTCCGACTCCGAGTAAAAGCGGATCTGCGCGCGGCTTTGCTGGGGCGCAGCGGCCTCCTTGTACTTGTCGAGGCTCTCGATCTCCGCGCCTTGTTTGGTGTCCGCGTTACACGCCACGACCGTTAGCACGACGACCATGACACAGGCGCAACGAAGCATGTTCGACCCCACTAGAACGTTTTCGCGAGCAGCCACATCAAGGTGAGCACGACAGGCGCGATGAACACCAGCTGCAAGACAGCATAGCCTACAAGCTCACGCGCTTTCACCGCCAAGAGGCCAAGAATCGGCAACATCCAAAACGGGTTCACGAGATTCGGCAGGGCCTCCGCGGCATTGTAGATTTGCACCACCCAGCCTTGGTCGACCCCGAGATCTTTGGCGGCCTGCAGCACATAGGGCGCCTCGATAATCCACTTCGAGCCACCGGATGGGATGAACAGACCAAGCAGCGCCGAATAGATGGCGACGAGCACGGGATACGAGTTGGTGGTCGAAGCCGCGACGAACGCAGCCGCGAGCTTGTGCGTCAGTGGGGAGCCGGTGATGAGGCCGAAGACGCCACCGTAAAACGGGAACTGCAAGATCACGCCGCCCACCGAGGGAACCGCTGCATTCACGGCCTTGATGAGAGAACGCGGTGTCCAATGGAGCGCGAGACCCAACATCAAGATGGCGAAGTTGTAGGTATTGAGATCGAGCGCCTGCTGGATGCCCTGCGTGGCCAGGACGTCAACGAGGTACCAAGCGCCCAGCGCGACAATCGGAATGGTTAGCGCGGGCGTCGTCTCGAGCCACTCGAGCTTACCGGTAACGAGCGAGGTCTCCGGCGCCTTCTCCGCGCGCTTTTCGAGCTGCAAGGTCCGCACCCGGGCGCCCGTCGGCGCGGACACATAAGCGACGACGAGCGACACCGCTGCGATGACCAGGATGGTCACGCCGTTTTGCCAGGTGAACAACGTCCGCGACAGCGGAATCACTCCAGAGATATCGGCGAGCGCCGGCGGCAGAGACGCAGCCGTGTTCATGAGCAGCGCGGCCGATGACGAGAGCCCCAGGGCCCAGATACTGCCGAGGCCGAGATACGCCGCGGCACCTGCGGCGCGGTAGTCGATGTGACCGTAGCGCCGCAGCATCTCGCGGGCGAGCAAGCCCGTGAAGATGAGACTGAAGCCGTAGCTCAAGAGCGACGAGGTCATGCTGATGAAGGCGATGTACGCCACCGCGCTCCGCGAGGAGAGTCGCACGCTCGCGAGGCCATCGATGACCTTGGCGATCGCGGGTGTCGTCGCCAGCACGTAGCCGCCGATGATGAGCAGCGACATCTGCATGGTGAACGGAATGAGGCTCCAGAACCCCTTGCCGTAAGAGCGGACCAGCGCGACGAGCTCGCCCCCGGCTGCGAGGCTCGCGGCGAGCGCGACCAGCACTGCGATGAGAGCAAAGACGAACGCGTCGGGGAACCAGGTCTCGAGCATCCGCGCCATGGCGATGCCGAAACGTTCGAGCGGACTTGGCTTTTCGTCTTCGGTCACGGTTTCACGTCGCGAACACGGACTCCGTCGGGCGCTGCCACGACGAGGACGTTGGTCATACCCAGAAACAACCCGTGCGCCTTGACCGCCGCCCGCGCCTCTAGGGATTCGGCGAGAGCGCGGGGGTCGTCGATGCCACCAGGGAAGCGCGCGTCGAGGATAGCGTTGCCGTTGTCAGTCACGAATGGACTGGCATCACCGCCGCGACGGGTCACCTCGGCGCCGAGCTTGCGCAGATTATCCGCTTCAGCGGTCACGGCATCGACCGCAACCTCGACTGGCAAAGCAAAACTGCTACCGAGCTTCGGCGAGAGCTTGCCTTGGTCGACGATGACGACGAAGACACGCGCCTTCTCCTCGACAGCCCGCTCGCGCAACATGGCCCCGCCGCCGCCCTTGATGAGATCGCCCCGTGGGTCGACCTCGTCGGCGCCGTCGATGGCGACATCGAGCGTGAGGTCGCTGGTAAGCGGCACGAGCGGGATCTTCCACTCGCGCGCCAGCGTCTCGGTGGCGACCGAGGTCGGCACGCCAACGATGTCTTTGAGGGTGCCAGCCGCGAGCTTCTCGCCGATGGCGATCACCGCATGTTTGGCGGTCGAGCCGGTCCCGAGCCCAACCTTCATGCCGCTTTGGACCCGTTTGACCGCTTCGAGCGCCGCTTGACGTTTGAGGTCTTCGACCGAGCTCATGGCGTGGGGATTATCGCGAAGGTCTGACGCAAACAACGTGAGGCAAGCCACCAACCACCGACATTGCGCAACGATCGAACACCACCCTTGCGCAGACGCCCCGGTTTTGGCATTACCCGCGCTCGCTTAGGCTGTCCGCATCGTCTAGCCCGGCCTAGGACACTGCCCTTTCACGGCAGCGACGGGGGTTCGAATCCCCCTGCGGACGCCTCAGCCGATTCGATGTTGGTCCGCTCTTGCGGACCATCACGGGTGTCCGTAGGCTGCGGGGAAGCTTGGTGTTTTTGGTCTAGAGACATTGAAAACCCCTGCCGCTGGCGCTACTAACGCCGTCGGCCGCTCGTGACGGGTGCCGTGGTTTTCCTAGAACCTCGGCGCCCGTTTTCATTTTTGGACACTCGGCGCGGACCAAACAGCCCGTGCCGTCTTGCGAGGGTGGCGACGCCACCGACGCTCGAACCTCTCACCATATCCACATAGGTCTGTGCAACCTCCGGCGACGAATCGCCGAGCCAGGCGCAAAGATCCCACACCGAGGCCCCCGCTCGCGCCAGCTCGGTCGCGCCCCAGTGCCGGCAGACGTGCCAGCCGCCCCCACGCGGAAAGTACTTGGCGCCGAGCCGTGACCTCAGGTGTCCAAGGAAGCTCGCTGCGTACTTGTAGCCCCACCCAAACAGGTAGCCTGCGCATGGGTGGCCAGCCGCCCGAGCCGATCGGGCAAGTTCGGGGTGGTCGATCACTAGCTCCAAGAGCTTTCGGACGTCGGGTGCGTCGATCGCCACGGCCAGGGGCTTGCGGTTTTTCCGCTGGGGTGACCGTCGCTGACGCTCGACACGCAAAACATGGGTCTCGGGGTCCCAGTCCGACGCCCGAAGCCCCAAAAGTTCACCCCGGCGGAGTCCAGCGAGGCACGCCAGCAGGAGCCAAAGCCGCTCACCCGCATTTCGACAAAAAGGCATCGCCACGCGCACCAAGTCGCGTGGGGGGCACCTGGGGGCCTTCACCCCCTCGCGAATCGCTCCTACCCCCCAAATAAGGGCCTGCAAACGGGTGTCGCCGGTCACCATTGCGGCCCTCCGGCTCACTCCGCGCAGCACATGGAGGCAGTCGTTGGCGTATGAGACGGAATATGTCCGAGCCATCGCGCGGTGCCACTCGAGCACGGCGCCCGTCGTGATCACCCCAGGAAGCGCGTTAACTGCCCGATAGTAGGCGGTTTTGTATGCGGTGCGGGTGCGCGGGGAGATCACGGGAAAATGAATCTCCCGGTAGGTGTCCCATGCGTCATGGAGGGCTTGGAGGGGCACGGTGAGCAACCAACACCACGCGGCGAGGCCACCGGGACACGCTGCTAGACGGTCACCGATAGCCAAGCGCCGCATTGCTGCGGACGACCTTCGAGCGTTCCTCTCGCAGCTAGCAGGCAGCGAGCGCCGTCAGTAGTGACGGCACAAACCGTCTACACCTTCACTCCGACGAAAACTAGCCCGTTTTTCCTATCTGGTCTTCCACGAAGTAGATCCGCAGGCGCCCCCACTGCCATTTGAACGCGCCAATAGCCCCACAATACGGACACATGGCCGCCTCGGCGTGGTCCTCGAGCATCATCGAGTGCCGGCAGTCTTGGCAGACACCCAGCTTCCAGTGCTCGGCAAGCTCGTGCACGCGGTTCGCGTTCATCGCCTTCGCCTTTCGGTCATCGCTGCGCGCAGCTCGACGACCACAAGGCGTAGGTCCTGGACTGTGCGCGCCTGGTCGGCGGCGCCCGCCTCAAGGCGCTCGATCGTGCTTTCGAGCGCGCCCTTGCGCTCGTCGGTCGCCGCGACGACGGACGCAACGGCGGCAGAGGTTACGCGGTCGTTCGTGCGCAGCTGGTTAATTTGCGCCTCGTGGTAGCCGAACTGCACAACGAGCAGCCCGATCATGCCGTAGCGCTCAAGCTTCGACGGCGTGTCGCCGCGGCGCCTGGTTTGCGGCTCGTCGCTCATTGGCCGAACAACCAGGACGTGATTGCGGACGCAATTGCGGCAGGGACCTTGGCCGACACGAGCGCGGCGGTTGCCGCCGCGACAGCGGCCGCGCGCACCGCAGGTGGCCAGCGCTTGGGGTGGAGCTTCTCGAACCGGCTCGGGGGCTCGTACTTACTCAAACGCTCAACGGCGCCTTCGACGTCCAGGCGCGTGCGCTTTGTGATTTCGTTGTCCGCCATAGCGCACCTCAGGTATAGGTTGGCGTTGCGCCGTTTTTGAAGCACACGCCGTAATCGCCATTCACCCCGTTGACGCGCTCGATCTCCATCATGGCGCCCGTCGCCGTGGATGGGTAGGTGGCCGCGCCCGCGGCGCTCGTTGTTGAGCCCACGTCGCGGATACGCTCCGTTCCGCTAAGGCGGAACGCAATCGAGAACGTCGAGCTGTTTTGCGCCAGGCGAAAGCGCGTCGATAGCGGCAGACCCGACGGGATCGTCACCTCGATGTTTGCCGCCGCGCCGTTGTTTGTGAACGTGCAATCATTGTCTGCCGCGCTAGCGGTATAGTTCGCGGTCAGGTTGATGTTTCGGCGCCGCCGCGCAAACACCGGCGCGGTTGCCGCTCGTTGTGGCTGCGTCATGGTCCGCTACTCCGTACAATGGATCATGCAGGCGATGTTGGTGCTAGGCAGGGCCACCGATGGCGCGATGTAGATCCCGCTCGCCCACGACGGCACTTCATAAGCCTCACAGTCGTGAGTTGGCGACAGCTCACCGCGCCCGGCCGCGTCGAAATCGTCGGCCTGGTTGTGCACCAAGTATGCCGTTTGCCCTCCGCCGTTTGCTGCCTGGCCGCACGCGGCGGGAAGCCAGCCAACATCAAAGACGCCGGTTTCGGTCGTGATCCGCTGAAGCGTTGTCGGGTTGTAGAACTGCACGAGCACGTTTCGCGTACCCTGCGGGAGCCTCAGCGTTCTGTTGGTCGGCAGCGCGACTCCGTCGATCGGGTAGGCGGCTGCGTTCGCGACAAAGCTCCGATCGATCGCGTAGGAGCCGCGTACGTAGTTGAGTTCGGTAACGTCGGGGCCTGGGTCGCGGGTGTAGAACCGAACGATACTCGAGCGCGTTGGCGCGGTGTTCAGCGGAACGCCGGCCGACAGGACGCCCGTCATCCCCAGGATCGTCGAGTAACACACAATCCCGTCGCGCACGGGTGCGCCAAAGCGGAGTAGCTCGCCCGGCCTGACGATGAAAATGCCTGGGGGCAGCGCACCGTTTGCGAGAGCGCGCTCAAGCCCTGAGGCTTCAAACGTCGCGACGACAGCCATGGCCGCCAGCCCCGCGGCCTCTGTCCGCCGCTGAGCGCTTGCGACGATCAGCACCTGCCCGGGCCTGCATGTGCCCGTCAGCCCGACACCCCAACAGTCCCCCGGTGAAAACACGGGGGGGAGCGTCGTGCCCGACGCGAACGAGTTCTGTGAAAGGATCGCCGCGTCGAAAAAACCGACGTCTGGATACGTGATCGTTGGGTTTGCTTGCTGTGACGGCGCTGAGACCTGGACCAGCCCGTCAAAATCAGGCCGCTGCGATGGTCGCCTGGGGAACGAGAACATGATCAATACCTCTCATCGCGCACAAGGCGCGGTGCGGACGTTCGGCCGTCAACCCACCAATCGACATGCACGGCCTTGGTGCGCTGTTCGGGGATCACCTCGCGCACAGGCCCAAGCGTCCCGGCTCGCGCTTGCTCAAACACCGCTTGCGCGGCCGCGTCGACCGTTGGAAATTTCGCGTTCCATCCGATCACATCGAGCGCGGCGCCCTTCACGTGGTAGCTGTCCGGCACGCCGCCCACGAGCGCGTTGATCTCGCGCGAGCGATAGCAGCTGGTCACGCGGCCGCCCAAGATGTTCACGACGCGCGCGAAGTAGGCTTCGAGCCGTAGCACGTTGCGCAGCCCCTCGAGCGACCACGGGTTCTTGCCCCGCGTGGTCGGGCGCCACCGATCGAGGTGCGGCAACAGCGCGGACGCGCCGATCTCCACGACCTGATCGAGCACGCTCACCGCGTCACCCGAAACCCGATCACGGCCACAAGCAACACCGCGGCGCCGACGCCTACCCACTTCAGGGTTGAGCCCACCGACGTAACGGTTTCGCCGACAGCCGCGGCCGCCTTCGTTGCGACCTCGGCGGTTTTCTTGGCTGTTGCCTTGACTGCTTTGGCGGACGTCGCCGGTGCCTCGCGCGCGGTGCTCACGATGTCTTGGAGCGCGTACTTGCTCCCCGCGTCCGCGATATCGGGCAGGCCCTTTACGAATTCTTGCCCAGCGGCGATCCAGCCAGCCCAGCCCTTCGTGCCCGGCGCCTTGCGCGCGGCCGCGGCGTCTTGCCCGGTTTTTGCCCAGGCCTCGATTGCTGGTGACAGCCCGCGGATCCCGGCCGCGGCGTTCTTGTTCTGCGGGAGCCATGCCATCATGCCTAGCTCTTTTTGCGCCAGGGCCCAGTCGCGCGCCGAGCGAACGCGGTCTACGTTCGTCCGCACTTGCTTGGCGATATCGTCGGCAGTGTCCGCCATGGCGTTATTTCACCAGGCCCAGCACCCGAAACGGGAGCTTGATTATGGTCGTGATGATGTCCTCGCGCTCGCCGTAGCCGGGGACGCCAGGTGCGGCGGTTGTTTGCGAGATCCCGTTTTTCCACGACGTCCCGCCGCGGCTCGCCGGGAGCTTTGACCCAGTCGGCTTTGGGGTGCTCTCGAGCATGCTCACGGCCTTGCCCGTGATCTGGCCGAATGCGCCCTCAATCGAGTTGATCTTTCCGTCGGCGCCAATGAGCGCGCCGGCCGCGTTGTCTTTGATGAAGTTCGCTGCGCCGCCGAGCGTGAGTTGGCCAGACTTCGCCGCGTTCACGAGCGCGGCCGCCCTTGCCCCACCCGCGGCCATTGCCGCCGCGGAGACTCCGCCTGTTGCGGCAGCCATGCCGATCGCCCCAGCCTCTTTCGACACCAGGAACTTACCCGCCGTGGTGTGTGCCTTCAGCACGCCCTTGATCGGGTTCTTGCCGAAATCGATCGAGGTCATCGCTTTTACGACGCCACCGATCGGTGTGTTCTTGGTGGCGCCCTGTACGGCGTTGCGGATGCCCTTGCCCGCGGCGGTAATCGGCTTCGCTACGAGCTTCACCGGGGCTGACACAACTTTGCCGATGCTCTTGAAAAATCCCACGGCAGTGCTCCGCTATAGTGGTCGAGTGGTCTCGGTCTCTCCCGAGAGTCACCGCGTTTTTTTGGTACGTTGCGGTTCGACCTTGGTGAGGCTTAGTCGTTATTCGGCGAGGTGCTCTGGCGGAGCTTGCCCGCGAGCGTCTGTGACACGAGTCGCGCCTTGCGGGTGAACCGGCCCATGCGCGCCGACACCTGGAGCGAGCGCGGGAGCTGCTTGGTGGCAGTCTGCGGCTCGTATTCGGTCGCGCCCTCGGGGCGGCCGATCGCGTTCGCGAGGTCTTCCACCATGCCCTGGTTCTTCAAGATCGAGCGCCAGAAAACGACGCGCGGCGTCGCGTACGTGCCTTGCAGCTGGACGCGGCCGCGGCCCTCAAACGCTGGCTGCTTGGTGATGTGGCCCTTGCCCGACTGGTCGATGAAGGCAATCGGGAATTCGCGCGCGGCGCCGATCACGAGTTCGCTTGCGGTGTCGCGCACCGCCAGGGTGTTGAATTCCTGGACCATCTGGCCATGGGTCACGTTGCCGAGCAACACGGTGCCGTCAGCCTCCATGTAGATGTTCGCGATCTCGGCCTCGGTAAATGTGCCCGTGGTCGCGGCCTTCAGCACGAAGGCGTCTTTGTAGACGCCCGCGGGCAACTCGAACGTCTGACCGCCCGGATCGAAAAAGCCGATCTGGTTGATTTGCGGGATATGGGTTTCCTCGACGATTTCCGCCGAAGCGGACACCGTGAAGCCGTTTGCGGCGACGGTCAGCGAGCCGACGCCGTGAACGTTGCCGGCCGCAAGAGTCACCATAAGCGACTCGCTGCGGAGCAGGTCGCACGGCATCGAGCCGTCATCCGAGCCGGTTTGGCGCGGGTCGCGGAACGGGAGGTAGAGTTGGAAACGCGCAATGCCGGCCGTGCCTGAGCCGGGGATATCGACGCCGTTTGCAACGTTGCGTCCGAAGACGCGCTGCACGAGGCGGTGAAGCGCGAAGCCGGGGATGTTCACGTAGTTCGCAAGCCGGAGATTTGCGATCCAGTTGCTGAAGAGGTCCGCCGAGAGCGCGTCCGCCGCGAGCTTCGTGTAGCTGACGGCCACATCGAGCGCGATCGAGCGCACACGCTTGCCCGCGGGCAGCGTCGACAGGGGGAATTGCATGGAGCCGTTCGCGTCAGCGGTTCGGCTATCGAGTCTCATCTTGATCTGCACAGCTACACTCCTAACGAGAGGGTTGGGGGTGTGCGTGCGGATCGTGCGCTACTCGCGGACCCTCCGACGCCAGCGCCCCAGTGGTTGGGGGCTTGGCTCAGCCGAGACGGGGCTTAACGACCTTGTCGTAAACTGCCGCGGCGAGGAGACCGGCGAGAATGGCTTTAACCCAGGGATTCATTTTCAACGCTCCGACTCGCGCTGGTTGACGTGCGCGATAGCGGAACGGTCCTTGAGTCGGCCGGTAAAGTCGGTACCTATCGGGTGCCTATTGGGTATCTACACGGTGGGTCGTCTGGGGCTCGTGCGCCCGTAGATCATGTGAAAAGGGCGTTCACGAGTCCCTCCAGGTCACGAACTGCATGGGCTCTAGCCGCTGCGCCACCTCGGCATATTCGGAGCCAAACCGGTCTTTCACTGCGTCGATGTCGCGCGGGGAGCCGCTCGAGTGGCGGAAGATGAACGCGGTGTCCGCCATAGCAATCAGGTCCTCGTGAACGTTTTGCGTCCGCCTAAAAGTGCCCATGAGCGCGACGCGCAGGTGTCTGCCGTAGTGGACGATATCCCGCGCGGCCTCTGACAGCCAGCGTTTCCCGGCACACACCTGGTCAAGCTCGTCGAGGATGAGTGTTACCGACTTCAGGCTTAACGCAAGCTGCGCCACGCGGTCTGCGGTGTCGCGCCGCACGACGGTGAGCCTGGGTAGCGTTCCGCGCGCGGAGATCCACGCGCGGGCGTCGTCCGTCGTCTCGACGGTGAGCGCACGCGGCACCGACAGCTGTGCTCCGGGGTCATGCCAGACTAGGCATACGGATGGCTCCAGGCTTGCGCGGTAGGCCACTTTGCGGAGTGCTGCGCTCTTGCCGCTCCCGCGTTTCCCCAGGAAGAGATTGATCATCTGTTGCACCCATCGCCGCGACGCGCGGCGCCACGATTTCAACAACGGTGCTCACGAGCTGCGTCTCCTCGGGGGGAAGCATCGCGGGCACGTTGTGCTTTTTCAGTACCGGGGTCAGGTCCTCGACAAAGCGCGCCTTCTCGGCGGGCGTTAACGGCTGTCCGGTAAAGCGGCTCACCGCGAACCCGAAAACCATCGCCGCAAGAATCGCCTCGCCGCCCCCCGCGCCGTCGTCGCGCGCTGTGGGCTGTGGTGCGGCCGCCTGCGGTGCGAACTCAGGCGCCGAGAACGGTACCCCGTCAACTTCACCAGCCCCACCAGCCGGGACGCTTTCCGCTATGCCGGACTGATCCGGGCTCGCTGTGTATTGGTTCGCGTCGTATTCGGTGCTCGTCTCGTCGTTCGGCGCCATTGGGTCTCCGGGGCAGGTTCGCGATGATGTCGCGGATCAGTTGTTCGATGCTCACGCTTCGCTGGGCTCGCGGTAGCTGTGCGGTCCGTCGCCCGGTGACACGTCGAGCACGCGGCGTGTGCCGGTTGCGTCGCGCGTATCGAACACCGTCAGGTGTAGGCGCGGAGTCGAGTCGAGCAACTTCACGCCCTCGGCGCTAAAGCGCGGCTCGTTGTTTATCCCGGTCACAATCGCCGGCCACTCGTTGCCTGCGTCGTCGCTGTAGATCACGGCCCGTAAATCGTTCATCGCTTCAGTGCTCCGTTATCGCGGCGCCACGGGTCGTGCCCGAGGTCATCCACGTTGAAAATGGGCAGCGCGGTTGGCGCGGCGGGCGCGGCTGCGGTTTTCGCTACGGGCGTAGCGAGTGACCGTACCAACGCGCTTACCGTTGTTCCCTCGGCGCGTGCGCGTTCTGCTAGCGCGGCCTTTTCCTCATCGCTCACCTTGAGCGTCTGAAACCGCGTTCGCTTACTCACGGGGTAGCTACGTATACCAACTAACTAGGCGCGGCAAGTGCTTCGCGGAGTTCGCGCCGCTCGTCTTTGGTCGGTAGCCATGGGGTCTCGCCGCGCCACTCCGGCAGAGGGTCGTCTGGGGGGAAGTAAGCCAGTTCGGCGGGTGGCATGTGGTCGCCCAGCACGGTCTCGAGCGCGGCCGCGTCGTGCCGCTCGTACGCGTCAAGCAGCGCAGCCACGCGGCTCGGGTTGGGTGCTATCTCGCGCCAGGCCTCGCGCGTGAGCGCGAGGGGTGCCTTCGTCAGTGTCTCGTCTAGCGTGCGCTGTGGCTCGGCACCGACGTCCGGGTAGGCCTTGCGAAGCTCTATACCGAAGCGCCACCGCGACCAAGTCAGCAGCCGCGCGCCGCGTATCTCGTGGTAGTACTTGCGGAGAATGCCGCGGTCTTTCTTGCTGCGATGGTCGCGCCAGTCGGCGAGTATTTGCCACGGGTTGCGGTTGACCGCTCCAGCGCACACAGTGCACTCGCGCCGCTCGTGCTCGTGGTTCCAGGTCGTGGGCTGCACGCTGCGACAGCCGCGGCACCTCGCCTGCTTTACACCCGCGTCGCCAGCGACCTCGAGCACCCCCATTTTCGCCAGGTAGTCACCGGGATCGATCGCCTCCTGCACGTCGATACACCACGCGGCCGGACGCCCTAGGCCGCGCCGCGCGAGTTCGCGGCCGTAGTACCGGCGCAGCCACGTACCCATTGCGTGTTGTTCGCGCGCGCTCAGCGGCCGTGACGTGAAAAACAAGCAGTGCGCGTGGGGGTGCCAGCCATTCACCTCGCTGTGGGTCACCTCGAGTCGACGCAGCGAGCTTACGATCGCGAACCGGGAGCGGAAGCGTTTGATTTTTCTCCCGGTCTGACTGCGTTGGTACGCCACGGTAACGCCGCGGCGTAGCTCCCGTAGCCGCTGGTCGGCCTGGTGGGGGGTGGTGAGCGTCACTAGGTAGACGCGGTGCTGGTCACTGTCGGCGCGGAACCCACCAACGCACGTAGTGATGGTTCGCGCGTCATCAATGCGCCGTGCCGACGCGCAGTCGGGGCAGCGGTGGGGCTGATTGCACCGACGCACGCCGCTCACGTGGGCTCGCGCCTCGCCGCTCGCGAAGTCGAGCCGGGACGCCTGCACCTGCACGCGGCGCCCGGGCAGCGGTTTCACCCCACACACCGACCCGCGAACGACAATCGAGCGCGAGACGACCGTGCCGCACGACGGGCAGAGGTAGACAGCCAGCGGCACGTCCCACACCGCCTTGCGGCCGCAGTCGGCGCATTTGTGACCCACCGCGGCCGCGATTTCCCGCGCAGCCGCGGTGAGCGAAAGCCTGTCCGCGCGGGTCTTTCGCCGCAAAAGTGACCGTTCGTCAGGGGTCTTGTAACCCCTTGATTTTACGTCACCCTTTGGGGGGCGGAAACTTTGCCTGTCCGTAGTGTCTAGTGGCCGCACGCTCGGACCGCCCAGATCAAGTTGACGTAGGTCCAAAGGCAGGCGGCCGTGATCGCCTCCTGTCCGAGCCAGTTGTTCAGCCGGTCAGGGAACGTCGCGCGACCGCACGCCATGTGGGTGAGCCAGCAGGCCGGCGCCATCATCGGCGAGCCTCAGCGCGCCGACGATCCGCGTCGTCGTAGTGAGCCTTCCAGGCCTGCCATTCAGACCCGAGCGCGGCCGCCCGATCGTCGTGACGACGCCTGACGCGGGCAACCGCCGCGTCAGGGTCGAAACGAACTTCAGGGGTGCGGCGAGCTTGGGGGGTCAGCTCGCCGCGCCTCATGTGCCTAGCGCCTTTCGTCGTTTGTTGGAGTGGCGCATCGCCGCGGAAAGCTCGGCGATCGTCGGCCGTCGCTGCGAGTACAGCGCGACCGACGCGCCGAGCGTCATGGCGGACGGGGCCAGCGCGAGCAGCAACGGCGACTTGCGCTGCGTGCAGCCACCGCACGACCTCGAGTCTCCGCGTCTCAACGCGTTCTGGTGCACCGTCGCCGACTGTCCGCAAAGGCAGACACACCGCCATCGCGCTTGGCGGTTATAGTCGCGCGGCGCCTCGCCGATCACGAGCCAACGACCGAAGGTTTCGCCGATCATTTTTCGCCGCCCGCTTGCAGCTCTTCCATGCGAACCGCGACCAAAAAGAGCACTGACGCGAGAGCGCGCGCGGGTGCGTCGATAGCCATCGCCTCCTGGATTGCGTTCATTAGTCCGTCTGCGATCTCGCGGTGACCGGCCGTCGCTAGCTCAGACTCGATACGCCGCAATTCGTCGGCGTTGCCGAGCTCGGCCGCGCGACGCCAGAAAGCGAGGAACTGCGCTTTAAGGACCGGGTCGGTTTCTACTGTGCCCCTGGCGATGTTGATCGTGTTCACAGCGTCACCGCCGCGCGAAGACGGGCAACCCACGTGTCGAGTTCGAGCGCGATCACCATCATCCCCTCGTTGGGGTAGTGGCGGCGGATCTCCTCGGCGCGTCGCTCCAGGCGCTCGGCGAAGTTGCGGAGACCGGCGCGCATGCCGTCAGTCACGCCCTGGCCGTAGCTCCGCGCGATCTGGTCATTGATCGCCTTCGGGAAAGGGAGCGGCGCCGAGTGCTCGTATTGCTCGGCGAGTTCGGGAGCGCCGACGTCGTGGGAGAGCGCTGCACGAATCGCCGGGCTGGCGTCGGCCGCAAGCGCAGCGAGGCGGCTCGTGATCGCGTTGTGCTCCGCAAATCCCCCTGCGGACGCCATATCCCCCTGGTATGAACCGGGAGCACCCGAGCCGTCAGATTGGCAGTCCGCCGCGCGTTGGTTCGGGGTTCTGGTTCTTCGGGGTTCTTCTCACTTCGCGGTGGGTCCTTCCCGGAAGTGCGGCACGAGGCGGAGGGTCGATCGCACCTCCGCGCGGTGCTATCACCGCCAGGGCGATGGCACGACCGTGTCTGCAATTGCTCGCGATGCTGGCTGCGCTGCTCGGGAGCGTCGCGCCGCGCGCCGCGCAAGCGAGCCTCATGGTGGTCGCGGCTCACCCCGATGATGACGTGATCATGGCGGCCGGCGTCGTCTACGCGGCGCGCCTGCGTGGCGAACACGTCACAGTGGTCTACATGACCAATGGGGACCTGGTCGGTGGTCCGGTTACGGGCGTTGCGCGCCAGGGTGAAGCGGTCGCTGCGCAAAGCTTCCTTGGTGTCCGCGAAGACGACCTCGTCTTTCTCGGCTATCCCGACAACCGCCTTCACGACCTACTCGCAAACCCCACCTACGCCGAGCCAGGCGCCGTGCTGACGTCGGTCCATGGCCAGTCCGTGACCTTCGGAAACCGGGGGCTCGGGCGCTCCGACTACCATCACCATCGCTTCGGCATGCATGCGTCTTTCAACAAGCGCAACCTTCAGGCCGACCTCGTCGACGTCATCGACAAGGTCCGGCCAACCCACGTCATTACGCACGCCGACTTCGACGTGCACCCCGACCACAGCAAGACGAGCGCCGCGGTGCGCGAGGCGATGAAGGCTGTCGCTGCGGGCGACCCCAAATACGTCGCAACGCTCCATCACGCGCTCGTGTGGAGCATCGACTCCAGGGCTTGGCCGGCGCCGCCAAACCCCGGCACCTACGTGACCGAACCGCCGGGGCTTGCGCCCACCGGTCTGCGCTGGGCCGATCGCCAGAGCATCGACGTGCCGCGGGCGATGCAGAACCCTACGCCGCAGCTAAACCCGAAGTATCTCGCGATCGACGCACACGTGAGCCAAGGCGGCTCCGGAGCGTTCATCGGTAAGTCCATCCACCGGGACGAGGTGTTCTGGTCCGAAAATCCGACGAGCAGCGATCGGCCCCCACGCGTCGACGCTGGCGCGCCTCTCGCGGTGGCGCCGGGCGCGAGCGTTCAGCTCGACGCGTCCCGCAGCAGCGACCCCGATGGTCCCTTGAGCTTCCAGTGGACACAACGCGACGGTCCGCCAGTGACGCTCGCTCGCGCGGACACCGCGCGGCCGTCGTTCACAGTGCCTGCCGACCTGGGCAAAGACGAGGTGTTCAGCTTCGCGCTGGTCGTAAGTCAGGGCGCGCTGCAAAGCCTCGAAGACAGGGTCTCGGTGCACGTCGCGACGCGCCCGCCGAGCGCCACCGCGTCCACGAACATCGCACCGCGGGCCAAGGTGTCATCGTCGTCGGAGAGGCCAGGCCAGCAAGCCACGAGGGCCGTCGACGAAATGGTCGGCGGCGCACCGAACGATCCAGGCAAAGAATGGGTGACGAATGGCGAACGCGCTGGCGCTTGGCTGCAGCTCGATTGGCCAACACCCTACTCGGTCGACCGCGTGGTCGTTCACGACCGCCCAAGCCTGCAAGACCATGTGACCAGCCTGACGCTCGTCTTCGATGGCGGAGTGACGAGAACGGCCGGAATCCTCGACAACGCGGGAGCGGGTCTCACCATGAGCTTCCCGCCCGTGCTCACGAAGACTCTTCGGCTCGTCATTGACGGCACGAGCGCAGAGACGAGCGCGGCCGGGCTCGCGGAGGTCGTCGTGTACGGAGTCGCGGCGGCGCCGAGCGATGCGGGAGCTGCCGACGGCAACATCGCCCCACTCGCCACCGCCACCGCGTCGACACCGGGAGCAGGTAGCGCCCAGGACGCGAGCAAGGCGGTCGATGGTGTCGTCGACGGCTGGCCGGGCGACTACACGCGGGAGTGGGTCACCGCTGGCGAGCGCAATGGCGCCTGGCTCCTGCTCGAATGGACGAGCGACCACGTCATCGACCGCGTCGTACTGCACGACCGCGTAAACCCCTCCGACAACGTCACCGAGGCGACCCTGACCTTCGACGACGCCGTCCCGGTTCCGGCCGGCGCTCTCCCTGCCGATGGCACGGCGCGCGAGGTGACGTTTCCGCCGGTCGCGGCGCGGCGTCTGCGCATCACAATCGCCAACACGACCCCTGGCACGCAGAACGTCGGCCTCGCCGAGGTCAAAGTCTACGAGAGCACTTTACCCGTCGCGTTGAACCCCGGTGCCGCGCTCGTCACCAAGGTCAAGGGCAGGCCGACCAACATCGCCTCACAGGCTCGCCTCAGCGCCTCCTCCGAAAACACGACCACGCAGCAGGTCGCTGCGAAGGCGGTCGACGGGGTCGCGGCGGGATTTCCCAAGAGGCCCGGCAGCGAATGGGTGGCGGCCGGCGAGCGCGCCGGAGCATGGCTGCAACTGGACTGGAGCAGCCCCCAAACCGTTGCGCGCATCGTCCTCCACGATCGCCCTAACCTCACCGACCAGGTGACCGGCGCCACCCTGACCTTCAGCGACGGCTCGAGCGTGACGGTGCCCGCGCTCGCGAACGGTGGCGCTGGGCGGACGGTGAGCTTTCCCCCGCGTGCGACCACGAGCTTGCGTGTGACGATCACGGCGACGAGCCCGGGGACCTCGAACGCTGGCCTTAGCGAGGTCGAGGTCTACGGAACGCCCTGAGCGCGCCACCGCCAGGCCGCCATCGCGACAACACGCAACGCTTCCGGGCGTCGCCCGATACCTGGTCCGAACTCGGAGTAACGGGCGAGCTCTGCCCGGAGGGAAAAGCACATGAACGTTGGTCCGACTCCTCGTCTCCATTTGGGCACCGAGGTCGCCGCCGAGGGCAGCACGAGCGTGAAAGCGGCTTTGGTCGCGGCCAAGGTCGACCCCGCGCAGCTCAAGGGCCTCGACGCCGAGCTCGACGCGTTTGCCAAAGCGGGCGTGACGCCCCAGGGCATCGGCGACAATGAGTTCGCGGCGCTGGGCCGTCTCATCTCGCCGGAGACGCTGGCGGCATTGCTCGGTCGGGACGGCTACATGGCCAAGCCTGGCGAGACGATGTTCGTGATTTCGAACCGCGCGTTCATCGCCGGCACCTTCCTCGATCGGGTCCGTCGCGACACCGGCATAAAATACGACAGCATGGTCGCCGGCGGCTCGCCCGTGCCGGGCTGCACCTGGGCGCACCTCTCCAATCCGCGCTCGTAGGAAGCCGGCAAACCGGCGCGGCGTCCGCCATAGCGGGCGCCGCAACAAAACCCAGAGTCAGTCGGCCTTCGAAGCCTTCTTCATCAAGTGAAGGCCGGTGCCATACACTTGCCGTTTGAAGAGCGCGTCGAAGTCGACGCCCAGCCCCGCGCCTTCTTTCTTCAAGAACTCGAGGAACTGCTCGGTCGTGAAGACCTTCTTGGTGTACGCCTCGAAGAATTTCTTGAGCACCGGGCGAAAGCCGCCTTTCGGAGCAAAGACACCGTCGAGGAACGCCATCAGGCTCGCCCCGTGGTTGTATGCCGCCTGCGGCGTGATGCGGTGCCAAGCCGGGAAACCGGAGAGCTTTCGCGGGACCCCAGGCTCCGAACGTGACGTCGGGTAACCTCGGTCGTTCCACGAGGCCGCGGCCTCGTCGATCCAACCCGCGTTACCATTGGCGGGCTGGGCCGAGCGCGCAAACCATTGGTGGTGCAGCTCGTGCTCGAGGGCATTCAAGCTCGTCTCGGTCGCTCCCGAGTACTCCATGCCGCCAGAACCAGAAACGCGGACGAGGACGCGTGGATGCGGGTACGCACCGAAGTCTTTCTCGTGCTTGGCGAGCGCTTGTTTGGTGAGCTCGACGCCGCGGTGCGCTGCTTCCATGCCACTGAGATTGGAATCGCCGTTCGGAACGGTGGGAGGCGGCGGCTTGAGGCCTACGCCGTCGCCGAGCCGATCGGGAGCCTTGCCTGGGGCGAGGCTCCCCGGCGTGTAGACGGTGATCGGGATCTCGGCGCCGCTCGCGCTCTTGAAGACGTCTTCGCTGATCGAGAAGCGCGCCGGGTTGATGACGTTCAGGAAGAGCGACGCCGTGTTGTAGTGCGCCGGGAAGGTGACCACGAGCTTACCGTCGACTTCGCTCACGTCGCCGTTACTCATGACACGGTGTTTGACCTCAGTGCCGCGGATGTCGAACGCGATCGAACCTGGGTACTGGTCGTATTCGAGGTTCGTGGGGAAGTATTGTTCGTCCATGGCACGGTTCTCGAGGTCGCTCTTGCGCGCGAAGACCTCGACCGAATCGCCGCTGTAGCGGACACCAGCCGTGAGCTCGTATTCGACCTCGACGCGATGCACGCCAGGCTCGAGATCGACTCCGAGCACCTTGAAGCTCGACGCGTTGGCCGGGTCGCGAACGTCGCTGTAGCTCGCGGGGTCTACCTCTTTGCCATTGACGGTAACCTTGGTGGCGCGCGGCACGAGCTCGATGGCCGGCTGCCCCTTCTCGGAGAGCTCAATCTCGACGACTGCCTTGACGGTGCTCTTGCGCGCGGCGACGTCGAGGATAACGGTGCTGTCGACCTTCTTGATGTCGCCGAACACGACCGTCTTGCCGTTTACCTGAAACGATGGTGGCGCGTGCAACGCAGCGTCCGCCCGCACGGACCCGCCAACCGAATAGGTGTCCAGCGCGGGACGGCTGACGGCCGGCTTGACGGAACCTTCGGGCAGAGCGGACGGAGACGCACGGGTAGCACCGAGCAGCGGCTTGATGGCCTGCATGACGAAATCCGGATGGTGAGGGGTTTCAGAGACGAGAGCGCCCCAGACGGGACGCATGATGGGCTGCGCGCAGTATCGAGTCTCGGACGCCTCGGGTTGCCGGAAACGACCGACCCGGGCGCACGAGCTGCCCGGAGCGAAAGAGGCGCGGTCACAACGTGCGCGCTAATCGAGCACTGTGAAGCAAGCGCGCTCGCGCGAGCCTCGTGCCAGCGCCCTAAGTTGATTGTGCGCCCGACCGACCCGCGCTCGTCTAACGCCACCGGGTAGCTCGTTTGAAGGACTGTCTCACTTGTGCCAGACCTAGCGCGTGAGACGTCGCACCTCAGAGCCAACGCGACAGCGCATCGTTTTCCGACTCCGGCGGAAGGACGGATATCCGCCCGTGGGCTACGAGGGTCTGTGGGCGGCCACGCTCGGGGGAGACCGGTTCAGGGTCGACAACATTCCCTTCTACGTTAGGGTCGTCAGCAACGGAGATGTCGTCGAAGCTCGCATGCGCAACGACGAGCTGCGCTACGTGCGAGTGGTCCGCCGCGGCGGTCACTCGACCCTGAGAGTCTTTGTTGCGGACGTGGCCAATGTGTCCACCATACGCGATGCGCTCAGGGCGCGAGGCTGCTCCACCGAAGTCGCAAACATCCCGCGTTTCGTTTCTGTCGATGTGCCGCCCCCCGTGGATTGCGTAGCCGTTCGGAAGATGCTCCGCGGCTACCAGCGCGATGACGTCCTCGAATTCGAGGACGGATGTACTCAACATCGACTACGTTAGCGCGGCCCGCGCGGTCGCACGGACCCCGTGCACACGTCTCCTCGTCTCCTCGTCACCTGGCCCCTCCGGGCTGGGAAAAAACCGAAGGAGGACGCCCACATAGCACACCCGGTTTTTCCTGACATAAGGGTTGACGACAAGTATCGAGAATCGTTATCTTCTGCCTCCCCTAGGGAGTGTTTGAGAGCCATGACAATCCGAATCCGACCCATCACGTTGCAGCTTGATGACGACCGCGAGCTCGCTGCCCAGCTGACGCCAACGTTGCTCGGCTCGCTCAAGGACGACGCTCCAGACGGTACCGCCGACGCCAAGCCAGGTACCGCCTGGCTGCGCTGGAGCAGCGCGAAGCCGCAGAATCCCGGCCTCGACTGAGGCTGCTACTCCAGCGCCGCGCCCATTGCGCAGCGCATTCGCTCCTCATCCGAGTGCCTGTCGACTAGGCGCTAGGCCTCGGCGCGCGTCCAAGGGGCGACGAGCTTCAAGCGACGGGGCAGCACGTCGAAGCGGACCGGCGCCCTACCCATCTGCTCGCCGTCGCAATCGACCGGGATGTTGCTGTCGCTCGATAGCGGCGTCACCGTGACCGCTGCTCCGCGCATCATGCGTACCTCGGGCAAGGTACCGTGTGTGCCCGCATAGATCTTGCCGCTGTGGCGGACAAAGAACCCCACGCCGATGTCGCCGATGACCACGACGTCGAGCTGACCGTCGGCGAGGCTCGCGTCCGGCGCCACCTTCATGCCGCCGCCAAAATATCGGCCATTGGCGACCGCGACGGTGTTCGTAAGGATCTCCTCTTCGAAGCTGTCGTCGATGCGCAGACGCACGCGCTGGTTCTTGTATTGCGTCAGGCCCTTCAAGGTGCCGAGCATGAACGAGGTCTTGGCTCCGAAGCGCTTGCTCGTGGTGTTCACCTTCTCGACCACGAGACCACTGGCGCCGAAGCTCGCGACGTTCAGGAAATATCGGTCGCCAGCGCTCGACGTCACGCGGCCCACGTCGATGATACGCTCCTCGATCGACGCGGCGAGCCGCTCCGCCGCGGCATCACGCATGCCGATGCTACGCGCGAAGTCACCACCCGTGCCGAGTGGAAACACGGCGAGCTGCGCCGATGCTGGCGTGTTGTCCGCGAAAGTGAACCCGTTGAGGCACTCATTGACGGTGCCGTCACCACCGACCGCGACGATACGCTCGGCACCGTCAGCGATCGCTCTACGCACGATAGACGTCGCATCTCCCGGCCCACCGGTAAACGCGACCTCGTGGACGCCGAAACACGCGTGCACGTCGCGCACATGGTCGTTCCAACGCTTGCCCACGCTACCGGCAGCCGCCGCTGGGTTTGCCACGATCAGGCCGCGCATCGTTCGATTCCTCTAGCGTTTGAGCTGCGCCAGCGTCTCGGCGTTAGCGCGAATGAGTCGCGCCACGTCTTCCACGGGAACGCGCGCCGGGCAAATGGCGGCGATTTCGCGGGCAAGCTCCTCGAGTCGCTCGGCGCGCTCGAGACCAAGATTGGCGGTCGACGGCTCGCGAGCTTCCCGCGTAATCCACTGCGAAGGCGCCTCGTGGGGCAGCGCCACGGAGTCACAAAGGCCACAGCCAATGCAACGCGACGTGCCGCCCACGTAGCTCCAGAGCTCTTTGGGCACCGCGGCGAGATCTTCATTGGCGAGCTTACCGAGCCACGGCTTTGGGCCGTGGTCCGGGAGCACCGGGGCCAGGAGCACACGACGCAAAAGCGCCGTGCCTAGCACCATCCGAGCCTTGAACCAGCGCATCATCATGCGAGTGCACCTCGGGCGGCGATGACGCCAGTCGCGAGCGCGACGCCATCAGCGCACAGCGCGAAACGCGACGCAAAGCCCCCAACGACCATGCCGGCAGCGAAGAGATTGGCGAAAGCGATCCGTCCCTCGACGATCGGTTGCATCGAGGCGTTCACCTGGACACCCGCGGTCATCAGCGGATGCGACTCGCGCGGGTCAGCGCGCACGATGTTCTGCGGCGCGTCCTTTTCGAGAGCGCCAAGCTCGGTCACGGTGGGGAGACCGAATAGCGCTTCGCGGCAGCCGAAATCGAAAACGACGCCCCCCGAGATGAAACGTCCCGAGGCCAAAACGAACGCTTTCGCGGGCAAGCGCTCGCCGCCCTTCCCTTGCACGGCGACGACGCGCTCCCCCGAGGTCTCAGCCCCTACGACTTCGCCCACCAGAACCACCCCAGCGGCCCGCAGCGCCTGACCAAGAGCGCGCTGCAAGCGCACGCCGGGCACCGACGGTAGATGGGCGAGCGCCTCGATGACTGGCACCCCTACCGCGTCTTGGACGGTTGCCAGTGTTTCGCGGTGGCGCGCCAGTCCAAGTACCGGCGGCATGATGACAGCCGAGACGCCAGCAACGACGGCCTTCAGCTCACTCGCCAACTCATGCGCGGCGCCAAGATCGTCGAGGCGCTGCGCAAGTCCGATCGGCGGTAGGCTCCCATCGAAACGCAGCATCACTGGCTCGATGTCGAGGGCACGCCCCCACGAGGTTCTTCCGTCGTGAACGGCCGCCTTCGCGACGTGTTTGGCGTCGAAGTGCGTATCACCCGCGAGCTGCACACAGGCCACGGAGCCACCAGTAACTGGTCCGTGCGAGGCGAGCGCACTGGCGGCTGGCACCAGGGCGCCCAAGGATGAAACGTACGGTTGATTGGGCTGGATAGCTTCCCACGGTCGAGGTGTGAGACCCGACGGCTCGAGCGCGCTCGAGAGGAGCTTCATACCATCCGCGATAGCGAGCAAGGCGCTCCCGCTTCCGACCACCGCGTAGGGGTGGCGGGCGCGGCTCGCCGCGATGGCATAGATGTGGCCCTCGATGCTACGGGCGACGGTTGGCTCGGACGGTGAGCCAGGCGCGAACGCTATGTCGAGCGCGCCGGTGGACATCGCGGTAGCGCCCCATGAGCGCTGGGCAAGGGCAACACGCGCGCCGCACGCCCGCGCTTCGAGCGCCGCGGTAACCCCGGCGAGGCCACCTCCGATGACGAGCACATCGAACATCAGGCCACCGGGTTCAGGGTTGGGAGTTGCCAGAGCCCCGTGTATTGCGTCATCACCAGCTCGGCTTGGGCGAGCTGTTGCCCGGTCATCACGGGCCGCGCAGCCCGCCAGCGCGACCGCAAGAGCCCCATCAGCTCTTCGCGCATGCTGGTGGTGTCGAGACCGCGTTCCTCGGCGAACACCTGCGCGGCACGCAGGCCTCCCCGCATTCCCTGGTCGGCACCGACTCCCAGGCGACAGCGCATCGTCAAGTCGGAGAGGCGTTTCACCATCTCATGACGGATGCAATAGCGGAGCTCGCACTCAAGCACCGGCTCGGCCGGATCGACAACCGCGTAGCCGGTCGCCGTCTCGCGACCGATGTCGAGAACGCGCGAAGCGAGGGCACCATGGCGGTGGACCAAGCGCCGCGCGGTGAGTCTGTCGATGGGGTACGCGCGCGTGAGCTCGACCTCATCGGGAATTGCATCGCCACCCGGCAAATAGTCCTCGTGCGTCGTGCAGCGCGCGGCGACACCGAGACGCACGCAAACCGCGTCGGCGGCCTCCTCTGCCTGGATGCGATAGCTCGCGAGCTTACCACCCACGAGCGAGTAGAAGCCCGGTGTACCGGCGGCTGTATGGTCGATGATGCGATAGCCTCGCGACAGCACGTCTTCGTGAACGCCCCAGCCGTGCATGGTGTTGCGCACGCCAACGCGTGTCGAGATGAGCCGCTGGTGCTTGATGTCGGGCAAGACGTGCTCGACGGCTTCTCGCAAGTACGCGACCTCGTCGTGGGTCGCTGACAGGTCGTTCAGGTCGCCATAAAAATCGTCGTCGGTCGTGCCAATCCAGCTCTCGTTCAGGTACGGCATGACGAAGACCTCGCGGCCGTCGACAGCGTTACAGATGACCGCGAAGTTCGTGAGTCGCTTCTCGTAAACGAGATGCACGCCCTTCCCCGGCCGGAGCTTTACCTTGGCGGAGTCGGGCGTAAGACCCGCGAGCTTCTCTGCCCAAGGCCCGCCGCAATTCACGACGACCTTGGCTTCGATCTCTTGCACCGTCGCCTCGCCGCGCCGGCGGACACGCGCGCCAGTGACCTCGCCATTCGAGCCCCGGGTGATACCAACGACCTCGGTGTAGGTGGCGACCGTCGCGCCGTGCGCCACGGCATCGATGGCGTTGAGGACACACAAGCGACCGGGGTCGATGCCCCACTCATCGAGGGTGACGCCGCCCCAGAAATCGCCGACCAGGCCCGGCTCGATGCGCAACATCTCCTCGACCGAGAGTTTCGCGTGCGGGATGCCGTTCTTGTAGGGGCTATAGCGGTCATAGACATCGAAGTAGACGTCGTGCAGCAAGAGCGACGCGCGGCCGTAAGGAAAGCTCTTCGGGACGGGCACCAGGAACGGGATGCGAAACACGAGGTGTTGCGCGATCTTCTGGATATAGCCCGAGTCGACGCACGAGTGTTTCGTGGTCTCGACATCGTTCAAGAGATAGCGCGGGCCGCCATGAATCATGGCGCTCGACGCACCAGTCGCGCCGCGTGCGAAGTCGCCCATCTCGCACAGCATCACCTTGACCCCGCGCTTGGCGAGATCACGGGCTAGGCCAGTGCCGTTCGAGCCGCCCCCGATTACCAGGACGTCAGTTTTCACTTCTTCACTTCTTTGCGGGAACCACCGTCTTGATCATGAGCTCTTTGAGCTGCGCTTCGGCAAGCTCACTCGGCGCATTGAGCATGAGGTCCGTCTGCTTTTGCGTCTTGGGGAAAGCGATGACGTCGCGGATCGAGTCGGTGCCACAGATGAGCATCATGATGCGATCGACGCCCAATGCGAGGCCGCCATGCGGGGGTGGGCCGTACTGGAAAGCATCGAGCAAGAACCCAAACTTCTGGCGCTGCTCCTCTTCTTCGATGCCAAGGGCGCGGAAGAGGTCCGACTGCAAGCCATGGTCGAAGATTCGAATCGAGCCGCCGCCGATCTCGACTCCGTTCAACACGATGTCGTAGGCGAGCGCCTTCACGTTGCCTTGATCGGTGAGTAGCTTCTCGCGGTCTTCAGGTCGCGGCGAGGTGAACGGGTGGTGCGCGGCGTACCAGCGCTTGTCCTCCTCGTTGTACTCGAAGAGCGGAAAGTCGGTGACCCAGCAGAAGCGGTGGGTAGCCTTGTCGATGAGATTCTTGGTCTTGGCGAGGTGTTTGCGAAGATTTCCCAGCGCCGCGTTCACGACGGTCTTCTTGTCCGCCACGAACGCCGCGATGTCGCCAGGCTTGAGCGCGAGGCGCTCGGCGATGGCTTTGCGCTCCGCATCGCTGAAGAACTTGGCGATGGGCGACTGCCACTCACCGTCCTCCTTCACTTTGGCCCACGCGAGCCCCTTGGCGCCGTAGATTTTGACGACGTCGGTCAGGGCATCGAGCTCGCTGCGCGAGAGGTCACCCAAGCCGGTGATGTTGATGGCCTTGACGATGCCGCCGGCGCGGGTAACGTCCGCGAACACTTTGAAGCCGCTTTCGCGGACGAGGTCGCTCACGTCACGGAGCTCGAGCCCGTAGCGCATATCCGGCGCGTCGACGCCGAAGCGGTCCATCGCGTCCTGGTAGCTGATACGCTCGAATGGCAGCTTGAGCTCGACCCCGAGCAGCTCTTTCCACGCCCGCGCGAGGAGCTTCTCGACGACGTTTTGAACGTCGCTGGGTTCGCAGAAGCTCATCTCGATGTCCACCTGCGTGAACTCGGGCTGGCGCTCGGCGCGTAGGTCTTCGTCGCGGAAGCAGCGAGCGATCTGGAAGTAGCGGTCGTAGCCAGCGACCATGAAGAGCTGTTTGAAGAGCTGCGGCGACTGCGGCAGTGCGAAGAACTGGCCAGGGTTCACGCGCGACGGCACGACATAGTCACGCGCGCCTTCGGGTGTCGACTTGATGAGGAACGGCGTCTCTAGCTCGAGAAACCCCTCCTCGTCGAGCGCGCGTCGGACGATCTGATTGAACTTGCTGCGCATCTGCAGGTTCCGCTGTAGCGGAGTACGGCGCAGGTCGAGATAGCGGTACTGGAGCCGCGTCTCTTCAGCGGTTTGGTCCGCATGGTCGTCGAGCGGGAACGGCGGCGTCTTGGCGCGCGTGAAGATCTCGATGAGGTTCGCGGCGACCTCGATGGCGCCGGTGGCGAGCTTCGGGTTGACGTTGCCGCCACGGCTACGAACCTTCCCGCGTACCGCGAAGCACCACTCGGAGCGCAATTGGCTCGCGACCTCGTGCGCCTTCGCATCGATCGACTGGTCGAAGACGATCTGGGTGACGCCTTCACGGTCGCGCAGATCGATGAAGATCGCCCCGCCGTGGTCACGCCGATTTTGCACCCAGCCCATGAGGATGACTTCTTTGCCGATGTCGGTGTCGCGCAATGAGCCGGCGCGATGGGTGCGCTTCAGATCGTAGATAAATCGAGTCACTTAAACCCTCTCGAATGACGCGCGCGGACCGTAGCAAAGGCTGGCCGCGAGGTCGAGAGAGCCGCGCGACCCTAGCGACTGACAAGGACAGGTGGTGGGACGGGTTTGGCGCCCCTCGGCAGAGGGGTCTCCCAGCGCGCCCGGATGTCGCGGCCAAGCACGGCGAACCGCCGCCAGGCGAACATGTAGATGTCGGGCCCATCGCTGTTCTTCACCTTCGGGTTACGCGCCTGCGTGGCGTACAGGCGTACGAACGTCGAGCGCACCTCGAGAGCGCTGGTCGTGTATCCCAGGGCCTGCGGAATCAGCACACGTCGATCCTTGGCGTCGACCACCACCGCGATGACGAAGGGGATTCCCGGACGGTCGTCGACCGTGACGAACACCATGGCGGCGTCGCTATCGAGCATCAAGGCGGCCGTGGTGTCGCAAACGCTGCTCGAATCACTGGTGGCTTTCGTGGGCCTGTAGAGCTTCTCGGGAAGAGGCGCGACGCGGGTCTCCCCTGCAGCCTTCAAGCGGACCTGCATGTCGTCGGCGTAGGCATCGCCGGTCTGCGAATCGAAGGTCAGCGTGAACGTGTGATCCCCGACTTTGCACTTGGCCTTCCAGCTGGGGAGAGCGTCGTGCGCCCAAGCCGTGCCGGCGTGTAGGCACAGGGCGCCGACGACCCACAAAGCTCGACGCATGCAAGAGAGCACGTAGCGACGGTAACCGCGGATCGTCGACTCCGCACGCCGAGTTGCTAGCGCCCGAGGGCATGCGGCTCGCCACACGCAACGACGAAAGAAACGAGCCGATATCGCCTCAGCTGGCCCGCCTAAATCCAGGCGCGCGAGCCAAGCATGCTCGAACGCCCCGCTCTCACAGCCTCCCGCCGCGCCTCCGAAGCGCTGGTGTCTGCATCGCGCTCAGGTACTCGCGTCGTCACGCTGCCGGTCCCGTCCGACACGCTCCTCGGCGCGACCCTCTCTATCGACACGCGCGGGTGCACGACAGTGACGCACGTGCTGCCCGCGCAGAACGCTTACCATCTGCGGGGGGTGCGTGAGGCTCTCAGCCTTTCCCATCTGGCACACGAAGGTGCGGCGGTTAGCTTGGGAAGCGGTGTTGTCATCGGCAACGCGACGATCCTCCCGCCAGCCAAGACGCCGCACTGGCTCGCGCGGAACGAACGTTCCTGCAAGAGCGGGATCCTCGACACGCTCTTTGGCCGTCTCGACGTCTTTCCGAAACACGAGCTCAAGCCAGGCAGTCTCGAGGTAACCCTCCCCGAGAACATCACCGCGCCCAGCTCCGCGATGCGCTACTTCTGCATCGAGATGTGCGGCGCCGTGCTCGCGGTACCGTTCGACGATGCGCGCAGAGAGCTCGCGACGAAAGGTTTCACTGACACGCGTTGGTTCGAACGCGGCGAGTCGTTGGCCATCGTGACGGTGTCCCCCGACAAGCGCGCCATCATCGTCGCCTGGCGCTGCGCGGCCGACGTCACCACGCTCATTGGTGCACTCGATCGGCGAACCGTCGACGATGGCCGGGGCGAGCGCGTGCTCCGTGGCGTCAACCGCTATATCGGACAAATTCGCGAACCGCTCAATGCGTATCTAAGCGAGGTCATGGCGAAGCACCCCGAGGCGCGCCTGGTGCTCACCTCGAACAGCCTCGGTGGGGCCGCCATCGTCCAATGGGTCGAGCAAGAAATAGCGGCCGGGCTGATACCGCAAAAGCGGATTGCGCAGGTCACGGTGTTCAACCCCCAGGCAGGGTTAGGCCCCGAAAGGTCGGCCGCACTCGCGAAGACGCTTGGCGAGCGGCTCGATGTCGTCGTCAACAAGAGAGACTGGGTACGCTGGCTCTTCGGTCTCGATCGCTCGCACAAAGGCCACGCGAGCTATATCGACGCAGGTTCGTCGTGGTTCAACCGATTCGGTCTACCCAGCATCAAGAACGCGGTGGAGGCGCATCTGCTCTCGCCGCTCCGCCGTGTCTTCAAGCGCGACCTGAAGCCCGTGATCAGTGCGTCCCCACCAGCACGAAGTCTTCCGGCAAGACCTGAGGAAAACCGCTAGGCGGATCGAGCAGATTGTCGCCCTCGAGCAGACGTACTTCACGCCGCGCACGATAGAACGCCGACTCTCCAGCCAGGTCGATGGGGCGGAACACGGCCCAGATCTCGACGCGGTTTAGACCTTCCGAGGTGATGCGTGTGGGCTGGGTCTCGCGCAGTGCGATGTTGTCGACAGTGAGGTCGTAGCAGACCCTGTCACTCGCCACTGCGCCAGCGGGTGGCTCGATGGGGTCGAGTCCGTAGCGGTAGCTCCAGTCTCCCGCGATGGTCGGGTCTGTCGGCGTGCGCACGGGCAAATGGGCTCTTGTCTCGAGGCTATCGAGCAGGCCATCGAGATCGGCATCACCGGTCGGGTCGTCCTTGACCGGCAAGCCGCCCGTCTGCGCCTCAAGGCCATCGGGAAGCAGATCACCGTCGGTATCGATGAGCGTGGGGCTCGTCCCCAATGCCACCTCTTCGCAGTCGTAGAGACCGTCGTCGTCAGTGTCGACGCCGGGGTTCGAGCAGTTGCCATCGAGCCGCGTTGGCGAGCGCAGCGGCTGCATGAGGACCTCGATGCCATCGCGGACACCGTCGTTGTCGGTATCGAGATTCACCGAGTCGGTCTTCCAATGCACTTCTTCAGCGTCGAGCAGTCCGTCGCCGTCGCTGTCCGGCGCCGGGCCATATTGACCGAGACGCACGTTGAGGTTGGTCGCTGCGTAGAGGGCGAGCTCATATTTGCGGATCACCGGGTCGGTGTCGACGTCGAAGCTGAAAGCGCCGCCCGATGGGATATTGATGAAGTTGCCGTTGCACTCACCTGCCATGTCGGCGAGCAGGTCCTGGGCGTCAGCATCATCGGGGCTGCCCGCGCCACCCAGAAACGCGGAATTGAAAGAGAGCCGCGCAACGCGGGGACCGAAGCTGTCGCACAGATGCGTGACGCCGGGTGTGATGGCCGCGCCATCAGTGACGCCCACGGTCGGGAAGCCGTCGGATAGCCAGAAGACGATGTAGTGCGTGCGAGCCGCCTCGGCGACGCTGAGCGACTCGATGTCGTTCTGAACGAAGTCGATGGCGGCCCACAGGGTGTTCGAGTAGTTGGTGCCGCCTTGCGCTTGCGAGATGTTCTCGAGCGCGCCAGCGAGAACCGTGGTGTCGCGCGTGTAGCCAAACGTCTGACGGACCGGCTCATCGGAAAACGTGATGACGCCGAAGGACACGTTTGTCTTCGCGATGTGCGCGTTGATGGCTTGCCGCACTGCGGTCTCGCGACGCGGCTCGCCACCGGGAGGAGTCGGATCACTCGTGGCGTTCGAGCCCGAGGTATCGATGACGAACAAGAGCTTGTACGGAACCTCTTCGCGGAGCGCGTCAGGCACGCAGAGCTGTGCCTTCGAGGCCTGCCGCATCGCCTCCGGCAACAACTCCTGGTCCACGTAGAGCTCTGCCCCGGTACACGCAGCCACCGATACGACCAACCCCGCCGCCAACACCCACCGCATCATTGACACACCGGACAGCTCGACGTGACCCAAGAGCAAGTCGCCGCATCGCAGGTGCGGGTTCTGTGCACTGAGGGACACTGCGGACATGCGCCTAAATCCTCCATTGCACCGGGACTACACTGGACCTCGTTCGATTCGCATTGGCTGACCTGCTGCCAACCGCCACATCCGCCGGCGCAGCGCCACAGCGACGTTCCTGGCTTGTTGCAGGCGGCGGTGCAGTTACGGGTTTGCTCCTGACCTGGCGTGCACTCGGAAGCGCGCGGCGTGCAGCTCGACCAGCCGCCCCAATCGCAGCCACTGGTGCACGAGCGTGATTGGGTACCGCAGCCGCCACTCGAGGTCGTACAATCTCGGGTATCACTTTGGCCACTCGTGCAGCTGCCACACGAGCCGGTGACGACTTCGTCCCAGCCACAGCCGTTCCCCAGGCAGGTGCTGGTAAGCGTGCGGGTGCGGCCACAGGAGTTCGCGCCGCACTGCAGCGTCTCGGTGACGACCTGGTTCGGCGTGCAGGTGTTGGGTGCTTCGACGTCGGCGCACTCATCTTTGATGGTCGTCTCCGTGTATTGCCCTTGAACCAGCGGTTCGTCCTGGCACGAGTCGACTTGCGTCTGGCCAATGCACTGCCGACGCATGATGCGCTCACCACACTCGGGGTGGTTCTCGATGCAGTCGATGTGCACATCGGTTGGCGGGCCGGGCGCGCAGCCATCGCAAGTGCCGGGGATCCACGAGCACTGATCGTTGCAACGCGCAATCGCGGTGAAACCGTCAGTACACGCGTTCGAGAAGCACGGCGTCGCGTGTTCCTCTCCAGGGTCGCAGGCGCCCTGGTCCTGACACGGACCCTCGACGAAGAAGCAGCCGTCGCAGGTCACGTCGTGTCTCCCGCAGCGGCCGCATTCTTCGACCCGCTTGGTGTCGCGATCGCACGCCGGAGGACGAACCTGGCAGGCGCTCACCTGCTCCCACTCGCAGGTCTCGGTGCAGCGGAAGGTGGCGCCGATGCAGGACGCACCGCAGTCTTGACCCGCGGGGCACATGTCGCAACGGCGGATGCGCTCCTCGCCTGGCTGACACACGGCGTTGACGCCACATGATTCGGTCGTGAGCTTGTCGCAGCCGTCGCAGACGCCGCTTACCCAGCGGCCGCTATCATTGCAGACATCGTCGGTATCGATGCCGCAGCCGCACGTGCGCGTCCGCTTCTCGCCGGGTGTACACTCTTGGCAAACCATCTTGCCGGCGACGCAACGTTCGGTGCCGCTACCTCCGCTCGGACCCGTGCAGCTCGCGCCACTAAGATTCTCGTCGGCCTCGCCGTCGAGGTCGTTGTCGAGGCCGTCGCAGACCTCTTCTGACGGGCCACCCTGCGGGTTGCCAGACCCGTTGTTTTGGCCGCCCTGCGTGCCGTCGCCTTCCCACCAGGCTGAACCATCGCCGCCGGCCAATGCTTCGACGTCGTTGGTCACATCACTCTGCTTTCCGCAGGCGACGGCACACATTGCAGCGGTGAACGCTACAGCGGTCAATCGGATCTTGAGATGAACCGTAGCGAGCCTCATCTCGAGCGCACTCCCAGGTAATCCACACGCAACGCGTGGTGCCCCTAGCGTTTGGGGCGTGTGGGTGCGTGTGCAACGCGCGTACCACCCACGATTACATTACAGGAACGGCCGATTCTGGCGGCTTTGCGAGGATGATCCGTTGTCAGGATGCAGTGCGCTGTGGGGTCTCGTGTCCGCAAGTGTGGGTCAAAGACCCCGGATATTTGGGAGGTCAGAGACACACAGGGCACGACGAAGGCGCGGCCCAGGTGCAGGCGCCGGTACAGCTGCGCGTGCGGTTGACTGTCGGACATAGCGGACAAGGACCCATGTCTTCGACTTGTCCCGGCGTGCACGTGGCCGACTGCGTCGCAACGCAGCTACCGATCTGCGACCAGCCGCAGCCGCCGCATTGCCAGGTCGCAGTGCCCGCAAGCCCGCATTGCGCGCTGCAAGGCCGCTCCTCGCGGGCCCCTGCCTGACACGACGGACCTCCGTTGCCCGTCGGCGTACACGACCCGCTCGGCACCATGCCGCAGCCACCAGCGCACACGTAGGTTTGTGTGCCCGCGCTGCCGCAGGCGTCGGGGACGGTGCAGGCCACCGTCGACGTCTCGCCCGGCATACACGTCGGCGGGTTGGGCGTGCACTCTCCCGGCGCCCCCCATTCACAGGCGCTCGTGCAGGTGCGCGTTTGCGTACCGCAGCCGCCACCAGCCGGCGTACATGCCGACGTGCTGGTCTCACCGACGCTGCAGACCGGGCAAGCGCCGCTCGCGGACGAGCTACCCCAACCACATCCGTTTGCAAGGCAGGACCGCGTCGTTGTGATGCCCATGCCGCAGGTGTTTGGCCCGCACGACGTAAACGTCGAGCTCACTTCGTTGGGCGTACAGGTATCCGGTGCGATGACCCCTGCACATTCATCGAAGACGACCACTTGGTCGGAGCGCCCGCGCACCAGGGGCTCATCTTGGCACGACGCAATGAGGCTTTGAGCGTTGCAGGCGTATTGCACCACGCGCTTGCCGCATTCGGGAGCGCCAGCGGCGCACATTTCTTCGAAGGTTCCAGACTCGCCGACGACGCAACCCTGGCATGACGTCGGGGAGACCCAGTCGCACTGACCGTCACAGCGGACGGTTGCGACGAGACCAACCGCGCAAGCGCCGGCGAAACAGGGGACATCGTGTTCCTCGCCGGGAAAACAGGCGCCTTGGTTGTCGCACTGCGCCTCTTGCCAAAAACAGCCGTCGCACGTGACCTCGCGTTGGCCACACTTGCCGCATTCTTCGACGCGAACGCTATCGCGGTCACACATCGGCGGACGCACACCACATGGCTGAATCTGCTGCCACGAGCAGCTCTCGTCGCAGCGATAGAGCGCCCCCAGACACGTGGTGCCGCAGTCTTGCCCCTCCGGGCACAGATCGCAGCGGCGCCAGCGCTCGTCGCCAGGGTCGCAGATGCGGTTCACTCCGCAGCCGTCGTAGGTGAGCAGCTCACAATCGTCGCAGACGCCCTCGACCCAGCGGCCCGCGTTGTTGCAAACGTCGCGGGTCTGAGCGCCGCAACCGCAGGCCCGGGAACGCTCGTCTCCGGGTTCACAGTCGAAGCACAGGAGCCGCCCGCCGACGCACTCGGAGACGCGGGTCTGCCCAGAGGGTGAGCGGCAAGGCCCCGTGGTGTCCTCGTCGATGGCTCCGTCGAGGTCGTTGTCGAGACCGTCGCAGACCTCCTCGCGCGGTCCTCCAGGGTTCGCCGTTGGGTCGTCGTCTGCCACCGGAACGCCATCCTGGTCGGTGTCCCACCAGACCGCGGCATCCCCCGGCAAACGCTCCACGTCGGTGAGGCCGTTGGCGCCGTCGAAGCATGCGGCACTGGCAACAATCGTGAGAGCGAGAAGGTGCGCTAGCGCAGCGAGCGGTCGCATCGAGGTCTACATACCCGCCGCCTCTCGCACCGGCTTACCGTTGCTACGCGTCAGAGAGCTAGATGCGCTCGACCCCGATGACGCCACGCATGCCTTTGATCTCGTTCACGACCTTATGCAGCTGGTCGGTGTCCTTGATCATGACCTCGAACGTGTTCACCGCGCGGTCCTTGGCGGTCACCTTGCAAGTCGCCTGTGCGATGTTGACGCCGTTGTTGGTGAAGCACTGCGAGATGGTCGCGAGGATGCCCGGACGGTCCCCGGTCATCACACGCAAAGTGACCGGCCGCGCGTAGGTGGCGTTCTCATCCCACGAAACGTCGATGCGTCGCGCCGGATCGAGATCGGCGGCACGGGTGCAGGTCGCAAGATGAACCGTGATGCCCTTGCCTCGCGAAATAAAGCCGGTAATCGAATCACCCGGCAGAGGCGAGCAACACTTGCCGAAACGAACCAGCATGTCGTCGATGCCTTGCACCACGACGCCGCCGGTTGCTCTGCGCTTGCGTGTTACCGCGCGTTTGAAGAGCGATGTGAAAACCGAGGCCGACTCGGCAACCGCGCCCTTCTTGGCTGCCTCGGGATCGATCTTCTCGACGATGCTCTGCGGGGTCGTGCGCCCGTAGCCGATGCTGATGAACAAGCTGTCGACGGTTCCGTGGCGCGACTCTTCGGCGATCTGCTGAAGCCTCCCCTCTTTGAGCAGCTTCTGCAGCGACAAGTTCACGCGTTTGAGCTCACGCTCGAGCATTTCGGTTCCGAGCTCTTTACTGCGTGCGCGCTCGTTGGCGCGAATGAACGCGCGGATGCGGCTCTTTGCCTTACCCGTCCGCGCAAGCGCCAACCAATCCTTCGATGGCCGCTGTTGCGGATTGGTCATGATCTCGACCATGTCGCCGCTCTTGAGCTCGGTACGCAGCGGCACCATGCGCCCGTTCACTTTGGCTCCGGCGCAATGGATGCCGACTTCGGAGTGGATGGCGAAGGCGAAGTCGACCGGCGTCGCGCCCCGCTTGAGCGAGATGACCTCGCCCTTGGGGGTGAACACGAACACCTCGTCGGTGAACAAGTCGTACTTTACGGTGTCGAGAAACTCGCTTGGGTCCTCGAGGTCGCGTTGCCATTCGAGGAGCTGTCGGAGCCAGGCGAACTGCTGTTTGGACTTCTCGCCGATCTTGCCCGACTCTTTGTATTCCCAGTGCGCGGCAATGCCATCTTCGGAGACACGGTGCATTTCGTGCGTCCGGATCTGAATCTCGATGCGCTCGCCGCCAGGCCCAACCACGCTCGTATGCAGCGACTGGTAGTTATTGGGCTTGGGCATCGCGATGTAGTCTTTGAAGCGCCCCGGGATGGGGTGCCACAGCGAGTGCACGTGACCCAGCACCTCGTAACACTTGCCGACACTATCGGTGAGCACGCGAAAGGCGATGAGGTCATGAACCTGCTCGAAGTCGAGCTGCCGCAGCGTCATCTTCTTGTAGATCGAGTAGAGGTGTTTCGGGCGCCCCTGCAGATCGGCCGCGATGCCCCGCTTTAGAAGCTCCTCGCGGAGCGTCTTCGAGACGTCGGCGACGTATTCTTCGCGCTTGCTGTAGAGCTCGGTGATGCGCGAGTCGAGCTTCTGGAAATCGAGCGGCTGAAGGTAGCGAAACGACAGGTCCTCGAGCTCGCTCTTGATCCAGTTGATGCCGAGACGGTTCGCGAGCGGCGCGTAGATGTCCACCGTCTCCTGCGCGATGCGCATCTGCTTCGCGGGGCTCATGTGCTCGAGCGTCCGCATGTTGTGCAGGCGATCGGCGAGCTTTACGAGCACGACCCGGATGTCTTTGGCCATGGCGACCAGCATCTTGCGGAAGTTCTCGGCCTGCTTGTGCTGGTCGTTGTCGAAGTGGATCTGCGAAAGCTTCGTGACGCCGTCGACGAGCGTTGCGGTCTCGGCGCCAAACATCGTCCTGATGTCATCGAGGGTCGCAAGAGTGTCCTCGACCGTGTCGTGGAGAAGCCCCGTAGCGACGCTCGCCTCGTCGAGCCGAAGCTGGGTCAGGATGTAAGCGACCTCCAGCGGGTGAATGAGGTACGGCTCTCCGCTTTTGCGGAGTTGTCCGGCGTGCACTTTGGCCGAATACATGTAGGCACGCTGGATGAGCCCGAGGTCAGGCGCGGGGTGATAGCCCTGCACCGATTCGATGATGTCCTCGAAGCGGCGCATGATGAGCTTTTTCCCGGGCGAGTCGCCGCTCTGAGTTTGCGAGCGCTCCGCTGCCATCGGCTCTGGCTTGGGAGCCTCACGCTGCGCGGTTGGTGCCGCGCCATTTGTCGCCGGCGTGCTCGTCATCAATGTCCCCCGGCGGTCAATGCGACGGCCGGGCTTTCACCACTCTTCTGCGTCGTTTCCCCACTCTTCACCAACGCCCAGCGATAGACAACTGGTGCGATCAGCTCATTCAAGGCAACCACCCCCAAAGTCAAAGCCCCCGCCTCGGCACCCAGGCCAGGAAACGTCCGGGCCCTCAAGTGCGACAACCCGAGCGCGAGGCCTGCCTGGGGCAGCAATCCATGGGGGCATAGCGTTGAACCTCTGGAGGCAAGCCTCCTAGCTTCGCCCCAAGTTTGCCGCCCAGCAAGAGCCCAGCGGCTCGGGTGAGGGCAAAAACTGGGGCCAATAAGCCTGCGGTCCGCAGGGCGTCGAAATGCTGCGACGCCCCAGCGACCGCGAAAAACAGCACATAGAGCGGTAAACCGGCCCCGGAGATCAGCTCGTGGAAGGTCAGTCCATGGTCGGATAATTTGCGCACGAAAAGGCCTGCCGACAACGCGAGCAGCAACGGGTCGAGGCGACACCCCATGGATCAACGGGCGATCTCGGTGGCTCTCGCCTCGCGGACCACCGTGACGCGCACCTCACCTGGGTAGGTGAGCTCGTCTTGAATCTTGCGAGCGATGTCCTGCGACAACACGAGGGCTTTGGCGTCGTCGACGCGCGAGAAGTCCACCAGCACGCGCACCTCCCGGCCCGCCTGGACCGCGAAGACCTTCTCGACGCCCTCGAAGGTGAGCGCCGCTCGCTCGAGGTCCGTTGCTCGCTTGATGAAGCTATCGATTTGCTCGCGGCGAGCGCCTGGGCGCGTCTTGCTGATCACATTGGCGATGTAAACGATCGTACCAAGGACAGTGTCAGGGTCGGTGTCATGGTGCGTGCGAATAGCGCGGACAATCTCTTCACGCTCGCCATGACGCGCCGCCACGTCCGCTCCGACGTCGGCGTGATGCCCCTCCCCTTCGTGGCCGACTGCTTTGCCCAGGTCGTGGAGGAGACCTGCGCGACGAGCTTGCGCGGCCGACATCCCGAGCTCGGCCGCTAGCGCCCCGGCGAGCATGGCGGTCTCGAGGCTGTGGCTGAGCACGTTCTGGCCACCCACGACGTGGTGTTTCAAGCGTCCAAGCAGCTTGATGAGCTCGGGATGCACGCCGGTGAGGCCGAGCTCGTTTACGGCTTGTTCGCCCGCGACGACGAGCGTGTCGTTCACCTCGGCAGTCACCTTGGCGACCACCTCCTCGATGCGCGCGGGATGGATGCGGCCATCAGCGACCAGACGCTCGAGCGCGGTTTTGGCGATGAAGCGACGTACGGGATTGAAGGCGCTCACGACGACCGCTTCCGGCGTATCGTCGATGATGACGTCGGCCCCGGTAGCCGCCTCGATGGCGCGGACGTTACGCCCCTCCCTGCCGATGATGCGTCCCTTCATCTCGTCGTTCGGAAGGTCCACCACCGCCACCGTGGTCTCGGCAACGAAGGCGCTCGCTTGGCGCTGCATCGCCTCGGAGAGCAGGCGCGCCGCCCTGACGCGACTCTCCTGCTGCAACGCCAAATCGATCTCTTGAAGTCGCTTGGCTGCGAGCTCGCGCGCTTCCCCTTCGATGCTCGCGCGCAACGCCTCGCGCGCCTCGGCCGCCGTCATGCCCGCGACGCGCTCGAGCTCGCTACGCGCCTCTGCAACGCGCTGGTCGATACGGAACAGGCGTTCGCTCACCGCCCTCTCGTTGTCCGCCACAGCGAGCGCGCGCTTCTCCAGGTCGCGGTCGCGTTGGGCAAGCTCGCGCGCCCTCTCGTCGATACCCGCCTCGCGCTCGCGGAGACGCTTCTCTTTGTCGGCGAGCTCGCGGTCGAGGAGGTCGTCGCGAAGCGGAGGTGTGGGTGCGGGCGGCGCCTCGGAGACCCGCCTGCGCAGGAGCACCACGACAACCAACGTCGCCAAAACGACGTTGACCACGATCAGCAGCGTCGCCACCGGGGCGCTCAAGAGGCCCCAACTGAGTACACGCCGCCATCGTGCGCGATAGCGGTCATGCGGCAATCGTGCGCGCCGTGCGGCAAGGGCGCCTCGACGAGCTGGAAACGGTAGCAATAGCCCAGCTGCGCCCCACGAAACCCGTCGAGCGCGCGGTCGTAGTAGCCCGCGCCGTAGCCCAAGCGTGCGCCGAGCGTATCGAAGGCGAGCCCAGGGACCACGACGATGTCGACGGACGTGAGAGGCACGGCTGGACCTCGCGGCTCGAGCAGACGAAAAGGACCGGGCACCAAATCGTTTAGGTCGTGGGCGAGAACGAAATCAAGCGCGGTATCGGCAACACGGACCCGCGGCAGCACCACCTCGACCTGATCGTGGCGAAGAAGAGTGTAGAGGGGTGCGGTGTCGATCTCGTCACGCAACGACACGAATAACGCCACGCGACGCGGCCGCCGGGACGAAATCCACCGGTGTGCCGCCTGGGCGGCGTTGGCAGATGCTTCGACGCGCGCGAGCGGCGTCACGGCTCGACGCTGTTCGCGAAACTGATGACGAAGCTCGTGTTTAGCGTGCAAAGCGTCCCGCCTCGAGGTGGGCGGGCATGGAGGACTTGCTCGAAGATGCCCCGCTATGGCCGTGTCGAGGGGATTCTGAACCTGGCGAACCAGGTGGGAGCAGACCGCTAGAGCTTTAGGCTTCCTCTGCAACCCTTGCGGGTCCGGGGCATGCACACGGCTCTAAGCGCAGCCACTCCCGTTAGTGCAACATTGGTTCAGAGTTTCCACCAAAAGCACGAACCGAGCAGGGCGATTCTTCGACTTGCTCGAGCGCGGTATTCCCGCGCCGGAAGTCCTATGATCAGACATCCCGCTGGCGACGTCAACCGCATTGTTGGCCAGTCCGAAGCACCAAGCGACGCGCCGGGTCGATCCGCCAGATGGCTTGTTCCGTTTCTCTCTTACCCATTCGAAAACATGGCTACTTTGCTCGAAGTTTATCGCGGCCAGGCCGTTGTCCGCCGTAGCGGTGACGGCCCAACGGAGACAACCTCGTCAGACCGTGCTTTCGAGCGCAAGTGCCCCTCGGCGTCGGGTCCTTCGGCTTCTCCCCCACCATCATGGGTCACGGGTTGAGCTGAAAATCGACCAGGAACCTTCTTGCGTGTCGCGCGCGTTGACAGCAACGTCGTGGTTCGTTTAGAGAAAACGCGGTTTTTGGGAGGGGTTTGGCCACTCGTGAGACACGCACCGAAGCCCGTATTCGTCTGCGTCCTCGCGCTGCTGTCAGCCCTGTTGTTGCCACTCGCGGCGCAGGCCGAAGTGCCGATCAAAGCCCCTGTCGCAACTGGTGCCTCTCCGCTTGGCGAGCCCGGTCGTTACAAGGTGAATCGGGGCTTCGAAGACGCCGTCGAGTACTACAAGAGGATGTTCAAGTCGGAGCCCGGGGTACGTTGGTACAACATCATCAACCAACCCGGCATTCGAGCAAAGCACCTGGCGTCGCTGCGCAAGAACACCGAATGGGAAGGCATCAACATTTACGAGCGTGGCGGTGAAGTTCGTCTCTACGTCGTGCCCCGTGGCAAGAGGCCTCCGGCCAAAACCAAGGGCAAACCCAAAACACAGCAAGGCAGTACGCAGTAGCGGTCAGGTAGTGGGGAATCGTCTAACGGCAGGACAACGGACTCTGACTCCGTTTATCTAGGTTCGAATCCTAGTTCCCCAACCTTTCGAGTTCGCGTTTCCGCTGTGCATTCGGTCGGGGTGGCGCTAGCTGTTCATCGGCGAGCACAGCTCGATCAGACAGCCATTGAGGTCGCGCACGTAACCCACCCGTTGGCCCCAAGGCTTTTCTTCGACCGGCTTGACCAGAAGCGCGCCCGCCTGCGTCGCTTGCTGCAACGCCTCCTCGGGCTCGTCCGTGACGAAAGCGAGCTCGATGCCAGCCGCTGGCTGGGTCGCCACGTTCGGCCGGATTTCGACACCGTTAAGGTCCGCCAAGGCGTTGGACGCAAACGCGAGCGTGGTCTGGCCGGTTTCGAGCTCGGCGTATTGTCCGCTTTCATGGACGAAGCGCCTCATGAAGCCGAAAGCACGCTCGTAGAAGCTAGTGCTGGCGGCGACATCTGCGACGTAGACGATGGTGTAACCAAAACGCATGGCATTGTCCCCTTCGTCGCTGAGTATGGCGCGGCCCGAGCAGCGCAGTCTTGACCAAAAACGAAGCGCGCTCTCAAATCGCATTCGGCGACGGCATAACCGAATAGAAGGCGCCCACACAGCAGCGCTTCGCGCTGAGTTGCCTGGCTAAGCAGCTTTCTCCCGCTCGACCGGTTGGCGGAGCGCGCTCTGTACGACGAGCAAACGACGAAGGGTTGGCTGCTCCTCGATGGACCTTCCCATCGTCCAATCGGCGTCTCGCCAGAGTTCGCCCAGTTGACGCGTCACATTGGCTAGGCGGTTGGCGAGCGCGTCACGGTGTTCGTTGCGTACCCCGGAAGCCAAGCGTTCGATCGTGCCGACCGTCGACCCAAGCTCCCTGTCGAAGCGCTCGTAAGCGCGCTTGGCGCCGAAGCGTTCACAAACGTGCGCGAGTGGAGGGCCGAAGAACGAACCAGCAAGCAAGACACCGCAGAACTCCATGGCGCCCCAGTTCCGTTCAGGGGAACACGCGGCCACGAGCGCGTACGCCAGAGCACCCATCACGGGCGTGTAATAGAGCGGCGACACCGACCCCGTCATCTCGGCTCCCTTCGTTTCGAGGACACGGAGTGCGTCATCGAGCTCGTCCGGGACACGACTCGACGGTTCGCTCAGGGCTCGTGCGACCCGACGCAAGCGCTCGGCTAGCGGGTGGTCCTCACACGCGGCGAAGTTCTTCGCGAGCTGGTCAACGCGGGATACGAGCCCCGCACGCGCGTCGCCGACAACGAGAGGCGCGACGTCTTCGATATTCTTGACCGCTTTGGCGAACCTGGTGGTCAAGCTACGCCGCTCTTGCCACGCAATGGCCTCGCCCGTCGCTACCGCTGATGCTACGGCCGTTACGCCCGCAGCCACCGCCGCTTGCGCGAGCGACTGGGAGCTCTCGACCAGCGCAAAGAGTCCGGTCACGAGAGCCCCACCTAACCCAGCCAGACCGGTCAACCCGCCCGCGAGCTCCATGAGCGAGCGTGGCCACGTGCTCGGCTTTTTTCGCAGCGCAAGATCGACGGGACGCAGCGCGACGTCCAATGCGTCGGTCGACCTCACCGCGAAATCGCCGACGGGCTCGACACTGAAGGTCTGCGGTGAAACCAACGGTATCGCCGTCAGAGGCGCACGCGTGGCTAATGTCTGCGTCGGCATGCTCACGCTTGAACAATCGGCGCATCCCCCCAGCTGTCCTTCGAGCTCGATCTGACATGGCGGCAGGGCTCATCAATCTCGACGTTCTTCCGGCCGCGGCTGGCCACATCAACGTATGTCGGTCTATTCTGGCTCGACCTCGATCCAAGGCCGCGCCCACGACGTCCCGCTCTACGTCTCAACGGGTCGCTCCATATCGGCTGGGAGCTGTAGAGAGGCGCTTGCCCAGGCACCCGGGCAGGTAGGTGAAACGGGGTGCGAAGGTGCGCGTGGTTTACGGCCGGCCCGCGTGTTCTAAAGTCGAACGACAATCCGACGATGAAGCCTTCATGGGCGCGCATCGGGCGTTGGTCATGTCGGAGAAGGAGTCGGCAAAAACCCTCGCCGCCCTCGAGAGCTGCGTCATTGGTCTCATTCGCGACGACGCTGTTCCGCTCCCGCCTTTCCCCGCGGTTGCGGCGCAGATTGTCATGCTGCTGCGCGACCCGGGCTACACCATGCAGCGCCTCGTGCAGCTCATTTCACAAGACCAGACGATCTCCGCGTTGCTTCTGCGCTACGCGAACGCCGCAGGCAACGTAAGCGGCGCGCCAGTCACGACGATGCCGGCAGCGGTGGTACGACTCGGAGCCCAGGAAGTTCATCGTATTGCGCTCGCAGCAACCCTGGGCGGCCCAGCGAGTCTGGCTGGACCGCTGGGACAGCTCCGCCGGCGCGCGTGGCGCGACAGCGTCTTTGCCGCCCATCTCGCGGCGGCTCTCGCTCCTGGACGAGGGCTTTGGGCAGACGAAATGTTCCTCAATGGCTTGCTCCGCGACCTCGGTAAGGTGCTTGCCATCCGCGCCTTCGAGCTTGCGCTCCAGCGCCTGCGCTTGACCCTGTCACTCGAGCCCGCGGTGTGGGCTAGCCTCATCGAGCGCTATCACGTCGAGCTCGGGATGGTGCTGGCCGCGCGGTGGGCCTTGCCCGAACAAATCCAGGAGGTCATCGCATCACATCACGCGCGCGCGAACGGCGACTACCGCGAGGCGGTCGTGCTCGTGCAGGCGGTCGATGCAGTCGTCGCTTTGCTTGGCGAGCACCAGTCGATCGGGGCGGAGCACCTCAGCACGATCCCGCTCAAGGACAGCGAGCGCCAAGCGGTGGTCGGCTTGGTCCCACAGCTCGTTGCTCAGGTCGCGTGTTTCGGCGGTGGAGCGGCGGACACCGCGAAGACGGCAATCGCGCCACCCCCACTGGTCGTGGGCTCACCCGAGCGAAAAGTAGACGTCGAAGCGCAAGTGACCAACCCCGCCACGGCCGGACGTTTGCAAGTCTTGCGCGTTGGCCCTACTGGCTTCATCGCCGTCGCGGCGCGGCGCCTTGTCGCGGACCAGCTCATTCGGGTCGCCGTGAACATCGCACCCGACGCCCGGCTCGACATGTGGGTCACCCCGCAACCCCTCGATGACGCCACCACCTCCTGCGCTCACCTGGTAAAGCCTTACGCGCTCGATGCGGGCACCCGGAATCGCTACCTCAACTGGGTGCGCGGCCAGGAATCGGCTGGCTAAAGCCCGCCCGGCTAGGGGCTTCAAGAAGCGCCGCCAGGCTGTCGTCGCGCCGGCGCAACCCCAGTGCTCGCCGCGTCGATATTCGGTCTTGCACGCCGAAGGTTTACGCTCATGACGCGCTTTCCAGCCCCCGAAACAGCTGCTCCAGACGGCCTCGTCCACGTGACCGATGGCATCGACGCCGCGATGCTGCTCGACGCTTACGGCAACGGGCTGTTCCCCTGGTCGACAGCGCCGGTGCGCTGGTTTTCGCCCGACCCACGCGCCATTTTCGAGCCTGACAGCATTCACCTGTCGCACAAGCTGCAAAAGGAGCTGCGGGCTGGACACCACCGCATCTCATTCGACACCGCCTTCAGCGAGGTCGTGCGTGCCTGCGCCGAGGCGCACGCCGCACAACGCGTGTGGATCGGCGAGTCGTTCGTCACCGCCTACACCGATTTGCACCGACTCGGTCACGCGCACAGCGTCGAGGTCTGGCAAGGTGACGCGCTGGTCGGCGGCATCTACGGCGTACAGATCGGCAGTATGTTCGCGGGCGAGTCGATGTTTCATCGCGTCGACAACGCGTCGAAGATCGCTTTCGCGTACCTCGCGCGGCAGGTCTTTGCGGTTGGGGTCACCTTGCTGGACACCCAGGTACTCAACAATCATACGCGCAGCCTCGGCGCCGTACTCATCCCGCGCGCTGAATTCCTGCGTAGACTCGCGACGGCGGTCAAACAAAAAACGACTTTCGAGGGGCGCGCGTGGCCGAGCGAAGTTCTTCCTTGGACGAAGTTCGAGCCACTCAGCGCGTCGACACGCAGGCCTGTGCGCACGCCAGAGAGCGCGCTCGTCGCGGGCTGAAGGCACCTTCCGGCTGGGCGCCCTACTCTGCTAGCTCGCATGCATGAGCAAGCTCACGAGCGCCCTGGTCGCCGCATCGATCGCACTCGAAGAGCAGCTGGAGGCTCTCGGCTCCCTCGCACGCAAAGCGCAGAAGCTCCCACTCGACAGCTACGACAACATTCGCAAGACGACGCAAGCAATGGCCGAGGTCGGCGCCATGGAGGAGCAGCTCGCGACCCAGCTTCACGCGCTCATGACCGCGGTGGATGCCATGTCGCAGCGGCAACAACAGCAGAGCGAGCAGCTCCGAGCCCGCGCTGAGGATCTGGCCCGCCGTCGCGATGCGCACGACGCGCTCGCGAGCCGCTACGGTGAGCTCGGACGCGTTGCCTCGGAGATCAATGCATCCATGCGCCGACTCGTCGAATCACGAAAGCAAACGCCAGCAGACCAGACGCACGCCACGGCCGTGATGACCGCGCGCGAGATTGGCAATCAGCTCGACGCCCTCATGGCTACGGCCGACGACGTCCACGCAAGCGCGGCTTCGCAGGGCTTCAAAGAAGTCGAGAGGCAGACGCACGCGCTACACGAGCGGCTCAGCGCAGCCCGCGCGGATATCGACGCTCATATTTTGCACCTCCAGGGCGCTCCGAACTAATCGTCACGACGACGCCGCGAAACACCGTGTCGACGCCTCCGGGTCGCTCTCCCAGCGCGCGGACAGTCACTTCATGGCGAGCGACAGCCCGTGCTGCTCCGCCATAGCGAGCAGAGCCTCAGCATTGCCTCGAGCGTCGTCGACCGGATGGTGCGTGTGCTCGGTACGGCGCAGGGACTTGAAGCTCGCCACCTCGTTCTTGGCGAGGCCCTTGTAGAGCGAATTTAGGTTCTGCGACGAGAAGCCGAAGGGGTTACGGCGCAAATAGTGATGGAAGTACCAGTTGATGAAGCTCCAGTCGTAGCCGTTGTTGTCCGAGATGAACACGAGGCGCCGCGCCTGCAAGCTCGCGAGCCATTTCTCGAAGGTCTCCATCACCTCGGCCGGCTCGTCGAAAGTGAGCGTCTGCTGCCGGGAAAACCCCGAAATAGCGAGCGCCTCGGGCAGCCATTGGTCGGAGATGGGTCGAATACGGCCGTAAAACGTCCGCGATAGCGAAGGCTCGACGACCACCGCGCCAAAGCACACCATCGAGTAGTCGCCGGGGATCGGGCCGTCGGACTCGACGTCCACCATGATGTACATGTTACGGGGCTTCCCAGCCGTCCTCGAGATGCGGATGCACGAGCTCGTTTCGATACGCGGTGGTGTTGCCATCGTAGTGCGCGCCGGGCCGCTCGATATGGAGCACCGGGAACCCGCTATCGCGCAGCACCTGAAATCGGGCGCGAACATCCGCGATCGCATACACACCGTCGCTGGCCTGAGAGAGATGCACGATATTGATTTTCCAGGCCGCAGCAGCGATGCCGGCGTTCAGGTCTGAGACGCTGTAAGCGGGGATGGAGTTCGTGCACAGAATGCCCGCAAAGCCATCGGCATGGCGAAACGCAGTGTAATACGCGAGGTCGCCCCCAGAGGAGTAGCCGCCAATGTGAACACGTTTTGGATCGATATTGAAATGTGTCTTCAGGTCCGCGATAGCGTCCATGACGAAATCAGCGAACCTCGCCTGATCATCCCAGCAGCCACCCTCGGCCCCGCCGGGCGCCATGCCGATCCACTGTGTGTTGCCATTGCTCGCCGCCCAGACGTCCCCGCTACTGAAACCGCCGCAGCCGTGAAGGTAGACGTAGAGCTGTGTTGGTGTGTTGTGGGTTCGGTCGTACGTACTCGGCATGACCACCCAGTAGGGGCTGGTGCCACTATCGAGCTCGAGAGCCTGGCCGAGCGTGAAGTTCAGCGGCTCGCTTGGGAACGTATCTGGCTCGGGCTCTTCGGGAGGTGGTGAGGTCGGGCTCGGGCCCGGCCCGGGTGCGGGATCGGGTCCCGGATCTTCACCGCGCTCGTCGTCGTTCACGACGGGTTCTGAATCACTACCGGGCTCGCCTGATACGAGATTGCCACAAGCGCAGAGCGCCAGCAGAAGGCTGCCGATGAACGGGCGGAAAAGCATGGGGGGCGCGCGGAGGGTAGCAGATGGGCGTCACAAGTTCACGCGATGACGTGAAGACCAAATTCGATGGTCATCACATGCATCGGTGCGGCTGTCGCCCCGGTTCGCAGATCGCCCCGCGATGGCCTAGTCGTTTGCGACGGCCCAGAGCTGCTCGGGCGAAACCGTTCGTGGGTCGATGACCTGATTCAAGGCAGTGACCAGCCACGTGGTAACCCCGGCGAAACCGCCTGCGCGCGGCAACACGGTTACGAAGACATCGCCCGGCGTCGCACCGAAGAGCCCTTGGGGGTCTGTGATCAGGAGCACACGCCCTGTCGGGGACAGCTTGCCTGCCCTGACGAGGGCCTCATGCACACGGTTCTCAGCGGCGGAGGCGATGGCTTGCTTGGCGTGCTCAACGTTCATGATCAACTTATCGCGATCGGTGCCCTGGCGGTGCAGGAGCCGATCCTGACGTTGGGGACCTCTCACCTGTGCTCTCACGCACACCCCCCGAGCGCCCGGGCCTCCACGAGGCCGCTTGCGCCGCCGAGTCGACCTTCGTGTAGAAACACTGCCGGGGGGACACCGCCGAGGTGTCTCGATGCTGATACGCGCGTTCCTTTGCCTAACGCTGGCGGTGACCCTCGCGTGCGGTGACGACGATGTTGCCGATGTCGCGCCGGATGGGGCGGTCCCCACGGATCCACTCGAGTTCGAGCCAGGTGACGCCCTGCAAATGCGCGCAAACGGCATTACGCACTTCGTGCTCGTTCCGCGAAGCTATGACCCAACCCATCAGACGCCGGCACAGGTCTTCGTCTATCTGCACGGCTGTGGAGGAGCGAGCAGCGACGATGTCTACGCGGCAAGCAACATCGACGCGGAGTGGATTGGGCTCGCCCCCGGCGGCGCCGAGGGCTCGTGCTGGGACAACCAGAGCGCCAGCGCCAAAATCGTGATGGATGCTATCGCGGAGCTCAAGACGCACTTCAATATCGACCGCCGCCGCATCCATATAGGCGGCTACTCATCGGGCGGCGACTTGAGCTACTACACGGCATTTCGCAATGCATCAGCGTTCGCTGGAGTCCTTTCGTACAACTCCATTCCAGCCTACAGCGCGAGAAGCATGCAAGATGGGATCGACGCAGCGAGCTGGAAGCTCAACATCGTCCATCTGTCCCAGACCGAAGACGGCGTGTACGCCATCGCGGATGTGCGAGCACGATTCCAAACCCTTCGCGACGCGGGATTCCCGGTGAATCACATCGAGCGGCCGGGCGCGCACTACGACGACAACACGACGCAGTACCGCAACTCCCTCGTCTACCCGCATCTCGAGGACGGCTGGCGCGCCCCGTGATGTGCCGAGGTTCCCGCCCGCGTGGCGCCGTTGTTGTCTCCCGGTCATCGCAAACGATGAGCGCTATCGACGAGAGGCGCAATGCAGGCCGCGTCGTCGTTGGTATGCGAGCCGACGCCGCCCTATTTTTGCCACGCCCCTTGCGAACATCCGCCTGCGTTTGCTTCTTTCGCGCCATGAAGCGCGCCGCGTGGACGTTGGCTTGGTTGCTGCTCGGCTGTCACGCCGCGAAAGCGCCGGTGTCACAACCGGACGACCCTTCGCGCCTACGCAGCCCGGAAGCGTTCGCCCAAGTGCGGGATATGGGTTCGCGCTCCCAAGCGTTGTTCCGCGAGGCGAGCAAGGTCATGCTGCATCCACGTTGCACCAACTGCCATCCCCCTGACGACACCCCGAGGCAGCTCGCGTCGCAGCGCCCTCACGACCCACCCGTCGCGCGTGGGAACGAGGGCCAGGGGGTCCCCGGTATGGAGTGCGCGAGTTGCCACCAGGACGTGAACCTCGAGCTAGCCCGCGTCCCAGGCGCGCCCAACTGGCACCTCGCCCCCATCGAGGCTGCCTGGCTTGGACGCACCCCAAGCCAGATCTGCGAGCAACTCAAGGACCCAACGCGCAACGGAGGAAAGACGCTGCAGGCGATCGTCGATCACGCGGCGAACGACGCACTGGTGGCGTGGGGTTGGTCCCCAGGACATGATCGCGAACCCGCTCCAGGCACCCAAGAGATCTACGGTGCGCTCATGCAGGCGTGGCTCGATACAGGCGCCCACTGTCCGCAAGGAGGCCTTCCATGATGCAGCTCACCATCAACGGAATCCCGCACGAGCTCGACGTCGATCCCGAGATGCCGCTCTTGTGGGTTCTGCGCGACATCCTTGGCATGACCGGCACGAAATACGGCTGCGGAGAAGCGCTCTGTGGCGCGTGCACAGTCCACATTGATGGTCACGCGGTCCGCTCATGCGTGACCCCGGTCCGACGCGCATCCGCCAAAGCGGTCACATCCATCGAGGGGCTATCGCCCGATGGCAACCACCCCCTCCAGAGAGCCTGGACAGAAATGGGCGTACCCCAGTGTGGCTTTTGCCAAGCGGGTCAGCTCATGACAGCCGCTGCGCTACTGAAAAAGAATCCACGCCCATCGCCAACCGATATCGATCGGTCGCTTGCCGGCAATCTCTGTCGCTGCGGCGCTTACAACCGCATCCGCGCGGCCATCCAGAAAGTCGCCGACGAGGCAAAACAACCATGACGCTTTCCCGCCGCGTCTTCCTCGAGAGCCTCGGGCTCTCCGTTGGCGGCTTGTTGATCGGCGGAGGTGGCAAGCTCTGGGCCCAGACGAGTGGACTGTCTCCCAATGTGTTCGTGCACATTGCCGCCGACGGCGTCGTCACGATCGTGTGTCATCGCAGCGAGATGGGTCAAGGCGTCCGCAGTACCCTGCCCGCGATCATCGCCGACGAGCTCGGCGCCGATCTCACTCAAGTCAGGGTGCTACAGGCCACTGGCCACAAGAAATACGGCGACCAAAACACCGATGGCTCATCCAGCGTCCGTCGTCGGTTCGACGACCTTCGCATGGCCGGCGCGGTCGGCCGCATGATGCTATGCACGGCTGCGGCACGACGCTGGGGCGTGGACGCCAAGACCTGCACGACCGAAGGCGGCTTCGTGATGCACACCCCGTCGAAGCGTCAGCTCGCTTTCGCGGACGTCGTCGTAGCGGCCGCGCGCCTCAAGCCGCCGACCAGCCCCAACCTGAAGCCGTCCCATCAACGTCGCTACATAGGCTCGCCGACACTACCACTGCTCGACGGCCCCGCTATTGCCACCGGCAAGGCCGTGTTCGGCGCCGACGTGAAGTTGCCGGGCCTCTTGACCGCCGTCATGCTGCATCCCCCGGTGCTTGGGTCCAGCCTTGCTTCGTACGATGCGAGCCGTGCCCTCGCAATCCGAGGCGTTCGACACGTGATTGCGTTGCCCACGCCACAGCCGCCGTACAAGTTCCAGCCACTCGGCGGTCTTGCGGTCGTCGCGGACAACACCTGGGCGGCGATGCGCGGTCGCAAAGCGCTCGTTGCGACCTGGAGCCCCAGCGACAACGCAAGTTACGAGTCGAGCTCGTATCGAGCAGAGCAGGCCGAGACGATTCGCAAGGCGTGCTCGGTTGTCCGCTCTCGAGGACAGGCCGACGAAGCGCTCGGTAGCGCCGCGTCGCGAATCGAGGCGGAATATTTCATGCCTCACCTTTCGCACGCGCCCATGGAGCCTCCTACGGCGACGGCTCACGTTCGGGACGGCAAGTGCGAGGTATGGGCTGCAACACAGAACCCGCAGGAGTCGCAGAACGTCGTCGCGGCGGCGACTGGCCTTGCACCCACCGATGTCACAGTGAACGTGACGCTCCTCGGCGGAGGTTTCGGCCGTAAGAGCAAGCCAGACTACGTCGGCGAAGCTGCCTTCTTGAGTCAGAAGATCGGCGCGCCGGTCCGCGTTCAATGGACGCGTGAAGACGACATCCGCCACGACTACTTCCACACCACCAGCGCACAGCGACTGGAGGCTGGGCTCGACGGCGAGGGCAAACTGGTCGCCTGGCGTCACCGCACGACCTTTCCACCCATCGCCTCGCTGTTCACGGACGGCGCGGCGCTCGGTCGCGAGGGTGAGCTTGCGCAAGGCTACGCCGACTATCCGCTCGATATACCGAACGTGCGCGTCGAAAATGGTCCGTCGAAGGCGCACGTGCGCATCGGCTGGCTGCGCTCCGTGAACAACATCCATTCGGCCTTCGGCATCAACTGCTTCATCGACGAGCTGGCGGCGGCGCGGCGGGTTGATCCAAAGGCACAGCTACTCGAGGTCCTTGGCCCCGCACGTCGTGTAACGCTCGAGGAGCTGGGGGTCGAGAAGCTCCCCAACTACGGACACGCGCTCGAAGAGTATCCCGTCGACGTCGCGCGTATGCGGGGAGTCATCGAGCGTGTGACCGCGATGGCGGGATGGGAGGCGCGGACGCAGGATCGAGAGCGTGGCTACGGCCTCGCCTTCCACAAGTCGTTTCAATGCCAGACCGCCATCGTCGTGGCGGTGAAGAAGTCACGCTCCGGGAAAATCAAGGTCGACGAGGTTTGGCTGGCGGCCGACGCGGGTCTCGTCGTCAATCGCGAGCGCGCTCAGGCCCAGATGGAAGGCGCCGTGCTGTTCGGCATGAGTATCGCCATGTACAGCGAGGTCACCTTCAAGAACGGCGTCGCCGAGCAGCTCAATTTCGATGGCTACAGGCTCGCACGTATGCCCGACGCGCCGCGCGCCATTCACGTCGACATCGCGACCAACGACGAACGTCCCGGCGGAGTCGGCGAGCCCGGAGTGCCACCCGTCGCGCCGGCCATCGTCAACGCGGTCTTCGCCCTGACCGGCGAGCGGATCCGTGAAGTACCGCTGTCGCGTGCTGGCGTCGTTTGACCGCGACCTGTCTCGTCATCTGCGTCGCCGCCGTGCTCTCGTCGGCGCGAGTGGCGGTCGTGCCACGACCGAACGCCGTGATGGCCGGCGACGGGGAGTTTCGCTTGACGGCAAGGACGGTCGTCGTGGCGGCGGGCGATGCCGCCGTCGAGGCAGAGAAACTTGCTCGGGCGATGCGGCCCGCGACCGGCTATGACCTGGTCGTCCGCGAAAGAGCGCCCGTCGGTGCGCCAACCATCGCGCTACACCTGGATGAGTTCCTCGCCCGGGAGCTCGGCCCAGAGGGCTACCGTCTGGAGGTCACCCCGCAGGGCGTCGTCATCTCGGCCGCGACTACGGCCGGACTCTTCTATGGTGGACAAACGCTGCGTCAGCTCCTGCCGCCCGAAATCACCGGCAACGTTCGCAGTCGGCGACCATGGACCGTGCCGAGCGTCACCATCAAGGATCGGCCGCGCTTTGGGTTTCGCGGCGTGCTCGTCGACCCGGCCCGGCACTTCATCACGCTCGCGGACCTGAAGACACTCATCGATGCTTTCGCCTTCCACAAGCTCAACGTACTGCACATCCACTTCACTGATGATCAGGGTTGGCGCCTCCCAATCGAGCCCACGGACGCCGAGCTTACCGCGTTCGGCTTCGAGCGAGCCGAGCTCGACAACCTCGTTCGGGTCGGCGGAACCCGAAGAGAGACCATGGTCGGACGGGCCGGGACGAACTTCGAAGGCGGGCAGCGTTTCGACGGAAGGCCGCATCGTGGCGCCTATACGCGCGGGGAGATCGACGAACTGGTGACGTATGCCCGTGAGCATCACATCACCATCGTTCCGGAGGTCGAGATGCCGGGTCATGTCGGCGCCGCAGTTGCCGCGAACCCGAGCCTCGGCAACTACCCAGACCGGCGTCTCGAGGTGAACCGCGCCTGGGGTGTTCACGACGCGACGCTGCGCCCGACCGAGCGCAACATCGCCTTCATGCGACTCGTGCTCACCAAGGTCATGCAGATGTTCCCCGACGCGCGCTACATCCACATCGGAGGTGACGAGGCACCGAAGCGAGAATGGGTCGAGACCGGAGCGGTCGCGAAGAAGCGCGACGAGCTGCGGCGCGCCGGCCGACTCGAGGCGGTCTTGCGCGAGGGTCCTCTCGACACCGAAGAGCACCTGCAGGCTTACCTTGTGCGCGAGATGGCAAAGCTCGTCGCCGCGAACGGTCGTACCCTCGCCGCTTGGGACGAGGTGCTCGACGCCGAGGTGCCACTGCCCAAGGAGACGCTCGCGGTTTGGTCCTGGCGCGACATCCGGAGGGGTGTTGCCGCTGCCCGATCCGGTCACCCCGTCGTCATGGTGCCGACCGACCGCTGCTACCTCGACGCGCCCCCCACGGCCGACCCCGACGAGCCGATCGGGCAGCCCACCGTAAGAACCATCGAGCAGACCTACAGATTCAACCGGGACCCCGACCCAGTGCCGGACGAGCTCCCCCAAGAAGTGACCAGGAACCTTCTTGGCCCCCTCGCCGCCTTCTGGGGCGAACACGCCTACGACTTCGACACGTTGCAATACTTCATTTTCACGCGTCTTCCCGCATTTGCCGAGGCTGCCTGGACCGACGAGCAGCTCACGGAAGCCCCGAGCGCGTTCGACGTCTTCAAGCGCACGCTGGCCGTGCACGAGCGCCGGCTCGACGCCATGGGACTTCGGCACCGCCGCCCCGAGCACCCACGAACCCGGGTCCGCGACCTTCCCAACTAGACGCGAGATACCGCGCCGACGGGTCGCATCGGGCGCGGAGGTGGCGAGAACGCCGCAACCAACGCGAACGTGCGTGTGGAGAATTTTGTTCGTCAATTAGGCGGAACACTGGCGGCGGGCCGCCGAAAATTTTTCGAGTCGACGCCAATGGGGAGCGTGTTGCCATGTACATCTGCAGCTGCCGGCCGAGCGACCAGCCCCTCACCTCAGGTGGAGTTGTGGAGCAGGTTGCCGGTGGTGCCTCGACCATGGCCGACGTCATCGAGCGTACCGGCGCTGGCACCAATTGCGGGGGCTGCGCCAAGAGTCTGTCGAAAGCAAAGAAGACCGTGGCTCGACTCGCGGCGGAGCGCGACGCGGCCGCCGGACGCCGCGGCGCAACGTGGCCAACACATGACGAGTTCGCGCGCGCCGACTCCGCAGTATCGAAGGCAGTCCTCGCCTAAAGAAACCGTCCTGACCTCAACGCGTCCGCTTGAACCAAAACCCATGCGGGATCTCGGTCATGCCAAGCTTCTCGTAGAAGCCCACCGCAGTCGGCATCGCGAACAGGAGGATGCTGATCTCGGGACTCAAAATCGCTCGCGCGTGCTCCATGATGCCGCGTCCGACTCCTAGTCCCTGCGCTTCCTTGCTAACCGCTAAATCGGACACGTAACAGCACCAGCAACCATCGTTGAGACCGCGGGCGATGCCAACGAGCTCGTTCCCACGCTCGACCAGCCGTCCGGTGACGATGAAGTTTGCGCTGTCGAGCATGCGCTGCAACCGCCCGAGGTCGTCGACGGGCCGAACCGAACCCATGCCCGAGGACGCGAAGACGCGCTGAAGCTCGAGCGCGGTGACACTGCGATCTTCGGCATAGACGACGCGGCCTGCTTGGTCTTTGGTCATGTCGGGCGGCGGTCATAACACGTTCGTCGAGACCTCGGCAGAGCGATGCGATATCGCCGCCATCGTTGTGAGGGAGCACTTCCGCTAGACTGCGCACATGCAAGCCGGCCCCAACAAGGCAGTGCGGATCGTCGCCATTGCGACCATCATTTTCGGCCTCGCGCTTATGGTCGTGGCTGTTTTCGACCACGCGTCCATGGCGCGCTTCATGTCGACGACGCGTGCCTTCGTGATGGCTGCCGCTTTAGCGCACACTGCGGCCGGCGTCATGACGTGGCGTTTGGCGCAAGCCAGCAGTGCGTCGGACATGCTGACGCGCTATCGCGACGCATTGCTCACCGTGCTGGCTGCGTACGCGGTTTCGTTCTTGCCGCTGGGCGTGACCGTGCTCTCCCTCGGTGTCGCCACGGTCGCGCTCGAAACGCGTCGTGTTCATGCGGTGGTGCGCGTGCTTCGTGCCTTCGTCGTGGCGTCGACCATACTCGCGGTCATGGCTCTGGCAAGCGCGTTGCGTGCCGAGGATGTTTTCCGACGCCGCCTCGAGGGCCTCGTGCAGCTCACGAGCGTCGTGATGTTCACATGGCACGCCCTCGCAGCGATTCTCGCCGGCACCCAGCTACCCGCGCTCCAACACTTCGTCAGGCAGCCTGAAACCAGCAGCTGGAACCGCTTCCTCGTGACCTACCGACGCGGCTGGCTAGTCGCTGCGGTCGCTGCGACGGCGATGTTGCTCGCGTTTCTGCTCGTGCTCGCCTTCGTCTACCTCGAGAGGTCCTCTGGTCCGCCGCGATGACAGTCTGACAGCCGTCGAAATTCAGCCATGCGCACTGCGTCATCAATAGGAACATGGGCAAGCATGTTCGAGGTGTTTCCGAGCGATGAGCACGACGGTCTCCGATAAGCAGGCCATTCGCGCCCTCCAAACCATCCAGGGCTTCACCTCTCAGCGCGTTGTGACCGTGATAGGTCAAGAGGCACAGGTCCTCACAGTGAACCTCGCGGTCCACTCACGCGTCGTCGGAGCACTGCGGCGCGGTCATCACATTGGTGTCGCAGGACAGGCTGCCCTCGACGCACTACAACGCTACGTGGCACAGGGCTCATCACTCCATGAGCTCGTCGCGAGCAACCGCAAGATGTTTGCAGCGGCGGACAAGCTCATTCGCTCGGCCGAAAACGACAAAGTCCACACTGACCTCGGCGAGCAGCTTCTCAAGGCACGACCGCTCCAGGTGTTAACGGCGCGCGAACGGTCTCTTGCTGCGGCCGAGATCCAGCCCTACGCGTGGAAAGCCCAAGCGGCGCTTGGGGGCGACACGAAGGCGGGCAAGGTGCTCGTCGAGCGCATCCGTAACTACGACGGCACCGCCGAGATGCGGGACCGCTACCGTCACTTCGGCGCCTTCGTGATGCTCTGCGTGGCGAGTGGAGTCACCGCAGGCATCGAGATCTTCGACGTCGCCCGGGGTCAGCTGCGCTTCCCGTATCTCCTTGGCCGGCGCGCCATCCGCACCACCCTCGATTTTATGGAAGACGTCGGCTTCCAGGCCCTCTCGACGCGCGAATGCCCGTTGGGCCCGGCCGACACGAACTTCTATCCGACGTGGTCGCAAGCTTTCGCCGCCAAGGCGTAGCTGCAATGCCCCTCTATCGCCGCTCGGCGAGGCTTGCACAGACAGCACGCAGCTCCGACGGCTCAACCGGCTTCGCCATGTGCATCTGGTACCCCGCCATGAGCGCGCGCCGCCGATCCTCGGAGCGGGCGAATGCACTGACCGCCACAGCCGGAACCCGTCCACCTTCTTCGGGGCCGAGTTGGCGAACACGCCGCATGAGCTCATAGCCGTCGACGCCTGGCATGCCGATGTCACTCAGAAGCAGATCGGGCCGCTCGACACGCAACGCAATGAGGGCCTCGTCGGCGTTCTCGGCGGTGACGACAGACGCGCCACACTCCTCGAGCATGTAGCGCAAGATGTCGCGAGCATCGCGGTCATCATCGACGACAAGGACCTTCAGGCGATCGAGCGTAGGCCCTCGGTCACTGGCCTTCGTGGTCCCCGCTGCGACCCGCTGCCGGGGGTCGGCCACATCGGGTGTCGGCTTCGAGGGCGCGAGAGGCAAGCTCACGACGAAGGTCGCTCCTTGGCCACCCCCGACACTCGTGGCGCTGACTTGACCACCGTGTAGCTCGACGAGCTGCTTGACGATGGCGAGTCCGAGACCGAGTCCACCGTAGGCTCGCCCGGCCGTCCCGTCTTCCTGCCGGAAGCGCTCAAACACGTGCGGTAGAAAATCGGGGGAGATCCCCTTGCCCGTGTCAGCGACCGACAGCTCGACATGGCTGTTGACCCGTTCGAGCACCACGTGAACGCGACCGCCGCGGGGTGTGAACTTGACCGCGTTGCTGAGCAAGTTCCAAAGCACCTGCTGGAGTCGGGCGGGGTCCCCGCACACAGGACCAGCTTGCGGGTCGAGGGTCTGCACCAAGCGCACGCCCTTCGCATCAGCCGCTGGTCGCACGACGTCGAGCGCGGCGGCAACGACGCTAGAAGGGTCGACTGCCTGAACATCCAGCCGTATCTTGCCGGAGACGATTCGGCTCATATCGAGTAGTTCTTCGATGAGCTGCGCCTGCGTGCGAGCATTGCGCTCGATGACGTCGAGGCCCTCGTCGATCCCCTCGTTGCCACGTCGGCGACGCAACAGCTGGGTCCAGCCGAGCATCGCATTCAGTGGTGTGCGCAGCTCGTGCGAGAGCGTAGCGAGAAATTCGTCCTTCATGCGACCAACGCGTTCAGCCTCGATACGCGCCGCGCGCTCCGCCTCGAGCGCCCTCTGCTCCGCGCGCTTGCGCGCAGTGACGTCCACCACGACACCACCGCGGCCGACCGGTGCGCCATCGCGGTCGCGCTCGACTCGTGCGCGAGCGATAATCCAGCGTTCCGTCCTATCGTCGAGTACGAGGCGATACTCGAGCTCGAGGGGCGCCTCATCGGTGAGACTACGCTTCTCGACCTCAGCAGCCTTCGCCCGGTCGTCGACATGGAGCCGCGCGCGAACGTCATCGAGAGCAACCGACCCTTCGGCGTCCACCGCGACGCTCATGATGCGCGCGAAGTTACGGTCACAAAACATTCGGGGCGACCCGAGAGGCCAATAGTATGTACCAACATCGGCAGCAAGAAGAGCTGCGTCGCTCCGACGCCGAGCCTCCGCGATAGCGGCATCGGCTTCACGGCGCACGCGTGCGAGCTCGAGGTGGGCGCCGACCCGCGCAACCAACTCGCGACTGCTGAAGGGTTTGACCAGGTAGTCATCTGCGCCCGCGTGCATGCCCTCGACACGCGACTCTTCACCCGCGCGCGCCGACAGCAAGATGAGCGGGACGCCGCGAAGGGCGTGGTCGGCCCGCAGTGCCTTGAGCAAGCCAAAGCCGTCCAAGCGCGGCATCATGACGTCACTGAGCACGAGATCCGGACGGCGCGCGCGCGCCGCCGCGAGGGCTGCCTCGCCATCGCCAACCGCTTCGATGGCCCAGAATGGAGCCAGGAGCCGTGACAGGTAGGCGCGCATGTCGGCGTTGTCGTCGGCGACGAGGACGTGTGCGCCGCGCGTCCGCGCCAGCTGGCCAATCGACTCGGGAATCGCCGAGTCCTCGCCCACCTCGGATGAAGCAACGTCGTCGGGCAGCCAGCGTAACGCTTCTTCGACGTAGGCGGAGGCGACCACCGCGGTCGACGGCACGTCGCGGGCCGCCTTGATGCGGTCGGCCGGTAAGTGCGCAAAGCCCAGGGGCACCGCGACAGTGAACGTGCTCCCTTTTCCGTGTTCGCTATCGACGTTGATGCGGCCGCCATGCAGACGCACCAGCTCGTGCACCAGCGCCAGTCCAATGCCGGTCCCTTCGTGGGTTCGCCCCCGCGCACCCTCGACGCGGTGAAAACGCCGAAACAGGTTGGGGACCTCGTCGGGAGGCACCCCGATGCCGGTGTCGCGCACGGCCAGCTCGACGTCGTTGCCAACCCGTCGCAAACTAACCTCGATCGAGCCCGCGAGCGTGTACTTGAACGCATTCGAGAGCAGGTTGAGGACGACCTTCTCCCACATGTCGTGATCGACATAGACCGGCTCGCCAATGGGGTTCGCTTCCACGGACAGGCGCATGCCAGCCCGTTCCACCGCCGAGCGAAAGACACTCGTCAGGTCGCTTGTGAGCTCTGCGAGATCGGTGGGCTGGAAGCTCGCCTGCACGCGGCCAGCTTCGATACGCGAAAAATCGAGCAGCGAGTTCACTAGCTTCAGCAAGCGCAGGCCGTTGCGATGCGCGATGGAGAGACCCGCTTTGGCCGACAACGCAAGATCGCCCCTGAGAGCGTCTTCGAGCGGACCAAGCATGAGAGTGAGTGGCGTGCGCAGCTCGTGGCTAACATTGCTGAAGAATGTGGTCTTCGCATGGTCGAGCGCGGCAAGGGACTCCGCGCGCTCGCGCTGCTCCTGAAAGCTGCGCGCGGTGCCCAGCGCGGCGCCGATTTGGCCAACGAGCAGATCGATGAATCCGCGGTAGTTCACATCGAGCTCGCGGTGAGGATTGACGCCGGCGACGAACACGCCGCTCACCTCTTGGCCCTGCTGGGCCATGGGCACGAGCAACGCCAGCGATGGCGAACGCTTCCATGCGCCGCACGGCACAGCGGCGAAGCGCTGGCTGAGATCGTCGACCACGATGGTTCCGCGCTCGACGCCGACCGCGTCGAGTGGCCACGCGTTCGGGCGCAGCATGGCGGGGTCGAAGCTGCCGTCGACAAACCCGGTGCGCGAGACGAGCTCGTCCCCGATGAAGGTTAGCGAGAACGGCAGCGTGCGTGCATCGAGGCTGCGGGCGGCCGCTGCATGGACCTCGCGCTCGGTCTTGGCACTGGTCAGCGCAGCCGCGACGTTCCGAAGAATGTTGACACGTCGCTCGGCGACGACCCGTTGCGTCTCCTCGGTGACGACGCAGAACATACCCGCGATGGCACCTTCGTCGCCGTACACAGGGCTATACGAAAACGTGTGATAGGTCTCTTCGGTGTAGCCACTGCGTTCGAGGAACAACATCAGACCCTCGTCCCATGTTGCCTCGCCTTTCCGCAGGACGCGCTCGATGCGTGGACCGATGTCACTCCAGATTTCGGCCCAAACCTCTTCGGCGGGCCGACCCAACGCCCAGGGGTGCTTGGCGCCAAGAGTGTCGCGCGCGTAGGCGTCGTTGTAGAAGAACGTGAGCTCGGGGCCCCAGCCCATCCACATGGAGTAACGGGAGTCGAGCATGAAGCGAACCATCGTCTTCAAGCTCTGCGGCCATTGCGCCATCGGCCCAAGCGGAGTGCGCGACCAGTCGCGTGCGCCGACGAGGGCGCGCATAGAGCCGATAGCTGGCGTGGATGCGGGGGCGCGACTCACGGACGGGTCATGACATAAGCATCGCTTGGCTTGGTGTCGACTACCCGTTGGTCAGGGGCGTTCCTCGGGCCGCGAGCGTACGGCTTACCAACAACGCAAAGACGCGGTCCAACGCATGCTCGACGTGCTCGCCCTCGAGGATCCCGAGCGCACGGGCGATTGCTTCCATGGTGGCGAGCCCACCTTCACGTTCCGAACGTCGCAGCAGATAGCCGGTGCGTCGCTCGCTGGGCGGCAATGTCACGTGCGGTAGCTTGCTCATCCAGCCAACGCGGCGATGCATCCGGCGGGCTTGTGACCAGCTACCGTCTGGTACGACCAACGTTACCGGCGCGACACGACCGTGCTCGGCGGTGAGTACCTCGGCGTCGTCACTAGGAAAGAGCAGGACGGGACGCCGCCCGGTGAAATCTGGTTCCGCAGCAGGCTGATACGCCTGGCTATGAACGACGACGGAGCTCCCCTCGACCAGACGGGCAGCCACGGTGCCGGTGTTGGTGGTCTTGCTGGCTTCGCGATAGTGGACGACCACGCACAGCTGTGTCCGCAGACGCATCGCAGGCGCGTCGTGGCAAACGCAGACCACGGCGAGACGGTCGCATTGAGGACAGCGCGGTGCGGTGCGGGTGAATCGTCGCGAGCCCAGATGTTCTCCACGTCGGAGAGCCAACCGGAGTCGAGGCGATGCAAATGCGGCGCTCTCCCCCGGAAACGCACACCCGGGGTGCCGAGTGTACTCCAACGATGCGGATACCATAGCAGGCTGAGCCCATGTGGTCACGGGTGGTACAGCCACGCTTCGTTCGCGTCGCATGCTCCAGGAAGGCGCCGCCTCCGCAACGGTCGAGTCTCCGAGGAGACCGGGTGCATCGAAGTCTCACCCAGGGTAACTTCGCGCTCCTCGGCGACGTTTCCCCGCGTGCGCCGCCGGAAAGGTTCCCACAATGGTGCCGTCGCCCGTCTATCGTCCCATGCGTCTTCTCGTTCTCTTACCTCTTCTGCTCGCTTGCCAGAAACACACCGCGACCCCCATCGAGGAACGGGCCAACGGGCAACCCCCGAGCGACTCCACCGCCGCCCCAGCAGACACGACCGTCGCGGCCGCCTGGAGTTTCTCGGACCAGCCGACCCCGGAACAACCCGTCAAGGTCGCGAGCAGCGCGCCGATCGGTCTTACCGCTTCGGATGGGACAGGTCTCAATCTGGTGAGCGTCCGCGCCAGCGGCGTCATCGACGCGCCGCTCGCCTTCACCGAGTTGCACCTGGTGTTTGACAACCCGCGCAATCAGCAGATCGAGGGCCACTTTCGCGTGACGCTCCCCGAACGGGCGAGCATCAGCCGCTTCGCCATGCTCACCAACGGCGATTGGCAAGAAGGCGAGGTCGTCGAACGCCAGGCCGCTCGCCGCGCCTACGAAGATTTCCTGCACCGCCGGCAAGACCCTGCGCTTCTCGAGCAACAGGCCGGCAACGAGTTCTCGGCACGTATTTTCCCGATCCCGCCGCGCGGCCAAAAAGAGGTGATCATTTCCTATTCCGAAGAGCTCGTCGATCAGCCGTATCGCATCGCGCTCGCCGGACTCCCTCAGATCGGTGCGCTCGATATTCGCGTCAACGAAGGCGACAAGGTGCGTGAGCTCCACGAGAAGGCCTTCACGCCAGAGAAGGACTTCGAGATCGATGCCAATCGCGGCACGGGAGTGGCGCTGCGTAAAGACAACCTGGTCGTCGCCCGCGTCACGCCCATGGCCGACGTCGAGAAGGACGCAACTGACAGTCTCTTCTTGCTCATCGACACCAGCGCGTCCCGAACTCTCGGCAAGGCGGCGGACCTTGCCCTCGCCAAAGACCTGATACGGCGTCTCGGTGACGCGCCCGTTGCCGTATGGGCCTACGACCAAACCACGATGCTCGTCGATGAAGGCAAGGCCTCGCACATCGACTGGAAGAAGCTCGAGGCGCGGCGTTCGCTCGGCGCCTCGAACCTCGAGCAAGCACTCGCCACGGTCGCCAAACATGCAACCAAGTACCGGCGCGGCTTGGTGCTCTCCGACGGCGTGGTCACCGCGGGTCTTGACGCTTTAGCGGATGGCGCCAAGGCAACCGGCGCGCAGCGCCTGGACGCCATCGCAGTCGGAGGCATTCGTGACCGGGACGCGCTGCAGCGCGTGACGTTCGGGGGTGGCCTCGTGATCGACGGGGCGCTGCCCACCACAGCGATCGCCACCAAGCTCAACCACAAGACGCGCTCGGGGATCAAAGTCGAGGTCCCCGGAGCGGATTGGGTGTGGCCAGAGACGCTAGACAACGTGCAGCCCGGCGAGCAAGTCCTCGTCTACGCCGACCTCGGCGAGAACAAGCCGTTCGCCATGAGTCTCGACGGAAAACCGGTCGGCGCAGGCACCATGCGCAACGCACAGAAGCCGCTCCTCGAGCGCGCCTGGGTCGGTGCGCGCATCAAGAAGCTGCTCGATCAGAAGGAGCGCACCACTGATAAAGACATGCGCGCGGCCTTGAATGAGCAGGTACTCAAGCTCTCGACAACTCATCGGGTTCTCTGCCCGCTGACAGCGCTCCTGGTGCTCGAGACCGAGCGCGACTACGCGCGCTTCAACATCGACCGCAAGGCGCTCGTCGGAATCCTGGCGGTCGAGAACGGCAGTGTCGTGGTGAAGAGCCGCAACACCGCGGTCGTCGTGAAGAACACGTCGCGCACGGTCGAGAAGCCCAAGCTCCCCGACAGCAACGCAAGACCCATCGAAAGCGCGCCGGGCAACAGCCGAGCCCGAGACGGTGCCGGGGGTCAAGCTTCGCGTGCTCGCGACGAAGGCGAGAAAGAGGAGTCCAAGGACGAGTCGGCTCCAGCGCCCAAGTCCAGTTTGGCGCGCGACGACATGGCCGCTGAAGCGGACAAGAGGATGGACCTCGCCGCCGATCGCCCGCGACGCGCCGAGCCAATGCGCGAGGTGGCGAGCCCTGCCCCCGCCGCGCCACCACCACCAGCGCAGGTCGCCCCCTCGGGCGCTGCGGCCTCGGAGTCGAGTCGCCAGAGTGTCGCGGTGGAGCGTCGCCAACCACCTTCCGTCGAGCAGCCGAAAGAAGAGCGCGTGAACCCCTACACGGGCCAGTTCCGTACCATCATGAGCTCGATCCGTCACAAGGAGAAGGAGGAAGCCCTTACGCAAGCCGATGCCTGGTGGCAGGCGAGCCCGGGCGACGTCATGGCGCTGGTGGCGCTCGGTGAGGCGCTCGAGGCCAACGCCGACCGCGACGAAGCCGGCCGCGCTTATGGCTCGCTCATCGACCTCTTCCCGGCCCGCGCTGACTTGCGCCGCTTCGCCGGTGAGCGGCTCGAGCGCTTGAAGGACCAGAGCGCCCTCGAGCTCGCTGCCGACTCGTACGCCAAAGCGGTCGAGCAGCGACCTGACCATCCGCAGAGCCACCGCTTGCTCGCCTACACGCTGCTCAAGCTTGGGCAGGCAGAAAAGGCGTTCGAGGTTCTCGAGAAGGGCAAGGCGCAGCGCTACCCGGATGGCCGCTTCGCGGGCGCCGATCAGATCCTCGCCGAAGATCTAGGTATCGCCGCGCAGGTCTGGGTCAAGAGCGCCCCCGACCGCAAGGACGAGATCTACAAGCGGCTCGCCAAAGCCGGTGGCCGTCGCGAAACCGCGCCGTCACTGCGCTTCGTCCTCTCCTGGGAAACCGACGCCAACGACGTCGACTTCCACATCTACGATAGCCAAGGTGGCCATGCATTCTACAGCGCGCAGGAGCTGCCATCGGGCGGTGAGCTCTACGAAGACGTCACCACCGGCTACGGCCCCGAATGCTTCACCATTCGCGGCAAGCCGAAGGCGGCGCCGTACAAGCTACAAGCCCACTACTACAGCCGCGGCCCCATGGGTTACGGAATGGGCTCGCTGCAGATCGTCCAGCACGACGGCCAGGGGAACCTGAAGTTCGATGACCGCCCGTTCGTGGTCATGCAGGACCACGCGTTCCTCGAGCTCGGGACTGTGGGTAAGTCACTCTAACCACGAGTAGCGGGGAGGCCCCCGCTCCAATTGGTCGTGCAATTCAAACCGCGCTGGGAGATTGTCCAATCGCGTGACTCCCCGCAAACCGTCCAAGGTCAAGCCGAAGGCCCAGAAGCCCCGCGACAAGTTCGGCCATACCGCCTTGATGGCGGCGGCTCACGCAAACAGGCTCGACGCCGCGCGGCGCCTGCTCGCCCGAGGCGCCGATGTCAGCGCAGTGACTCTTCCCGACCATGAAGTGCTCGACGGCGTGTTCAAAGGCTACGCGGTGGTATCGGGCGGCGACTCGGCCCTGATGCTCGCGGCGCGGGCGGCGAGCCTCGCCATGGTGCGTCTGCTCGTGGAGGCGGGTGCGGACCTTCAGCAAATGAACGCTCAGCACGATACGGCGCTCGCCAACGCCGTGGGCGGCCCCGACGCGGCCGCAAAGATCAGATACCTCGTTGGCAAAGGCGCACGTACCGACCCCAAGGGCGCCAACGCAGCGCTATACGTGGCTGCTGCCGCGGGCAAGGCGCCCATCGTCGCGCTTCTCCTCGAGCTGGGCGCCGACGTCGACGGCCGCGCGTGGACCAATAGCACCGCCCTCACCGCCGCAGCACGGTACGGACACCTCGACGTATTCCGGTTGCTGTTGGATGCCAAAGCGGACATCGCGCTGCGGGACAGCAGTGGCGCGACCCCTCTTCATCTCGCCGCGACCGCCGAACGCGACAGGATCACCACTCCCAAGGCGCAGCGCACCAAAGCGCGCCAGTTCTACAACGAGATGGCTGTGCTGCTCATTGCCGCTGGCGCGCAAGTGGATGTCCGCGATGGCGACGGCAACACCGCACTAATGTTGGCGTGTCACAACAACCAAGAGGTCACGACCCAGCTCTTGCTCGAGCGCGCACGACCCAACCTTCGCCTGCGCAACAAGAGCAATCGAACAGCGCTGATCGAGGCGGTTTCGATGAACGCCGTCGGGCCTCTTCGCCAGCTGCTGCGGCACGGCGCCTCGCTCAAAGACCGCGATGAAGACGGCAATACTCCGCTCGAGATCGCCGAGAGCAACGGCTATGCCGAGATGGCACGTCTGCTCGCCGCCGCCAAAGCCGGCAAGGTCAGAACTGCGATGCCGGCCGACATCCACGCAATCTACGCGCTGGGTGACTACAAGGCCGCGCTCGCTGCATACGATGGTCTGTCCAAGAAGGACGCGGGCGACTTCGCCGTGCTCGCCAATAGCGCTTACTGCCTGCAGCAGCTGGGCCGGAACGCTGAGGCCTGTGTCCGCTTCAGCGCTGCCTTGAAGCAGCGTCCAACGACACAGCACCTCTACCGTGGACTCTGTTACAGCCAGTGGGCAACCCAGGCGTGGGACGAGATGGTGACCACCGCAAAGCTTGGGGTCGCCCGCGACCCGCGCGACGCCTATTGCTGGCAGCAACTCGGACTCGCTTATCTCGGACTGAAGGACTATCGGTCGGCGGTCGAGCCGCTCGAGAAGGCCGTCGAGCTCGACCCCGGCAACGCAGACGCGCTGACGAGCTTGAACGAGGCGCGAAAGAAAGCGGTGCGGTCGGTGTGAAACTGGCGAAGGCGCGCTCGGCGCTCACGAAATGCACGACACGCTCTTGAAGCCAGCGTTCGATGTCAGTCGTCGTGTTCTAGCCCTCGGTGGCGCTGCGCTTCGTGTTCTCCGCAGCCCGACGCTCTTCGATTTGCCAGTGTGGGGTTCCCGCCGCGTCGAACCCCAGATCGCGTTTGGCGATATAGCGCTCGACGCGGTCGCCAACGCCGAGGGCATCGAAGAGAGCGTTGGTCTCTCCCGACAGCGTTGCATAGGTCGCGTTGCGCGGCCGCGCGTGATGGACACCGTGGCTGCGTGAGCTCATGAAGAGGCCGAGCTTACGCATGATGCGGGTCCCACGACTCTCATCCGAAGAATGGCTGAGTTTGTGTGAGTGCTGGGCAAGGATCCCGCCGGTCGTGAAGCCGAGCATCGCGGCGCCAACCACGTAACCTGGGTCGAGGGCCGCGGTAACACCCAAAAGCGCCACCGACACCGGCGTTAGACGTCCGGTCATCTCCCAGAAGCTACCGTTCATGATGGTCAGAGGTTTCTCGTGGTGCTCTTGAAATATGAGCGCCACATCGCGCAACGCGGATGGAATCTTCTCTGGGTTCACCTGATCGAAGAACGCATGGAAGACGTAGCTCGTCGCGTCCGCCAGGGTCCAACCAAGTCGTGCGCAGGCGAGGGCTGCGGCTGTCGCGAGCGCGACCGCGGGGCCCCCCCCCCCCCCCCCCCCCCCCCGCCCCCGCCGCCGAACGTCGAG
>JALHOP010000005.1:0-213296 GCA_022842935.1 Myxococcota bacterium | reverse complement strand
CCCCCACCCGCGGGCCCCGCCCCACGCGAGCGCGACCGCACCCACCCCGCCCGCCCCTGCGATGCCCAGAACCGCTTGTGTTGCCACGACCCCCGAGAGCAGCACGTGCGCGCCAAACGCGATCTTCGGCAACGCCGCGCTACCTCCACTAAAGAGCGAGGTGTAGCGCGTCGATTGAGCGGCCAGGACCTCCGAAGCCTTCGGGGGCGATATCTCGACCGTCGGGCTCAGGCCGACACGCATTGCGTCGCAGTGAAGTAACAGGGAGACCCGCGCTCTCAGGGCCTTCGGGAGCCTCAGGTCACGCTGGATCGTAACCAGGTCGTCACGCAGACTGGCGAGCTCGGCGAGGAGCCGCGTACCGTCAGGTCCAGCAACGACGTTGCGAAGCTCAGCAACCAACGGGTCGAGCGAGCGAGCAATCTCGACGGGCGCCGTGAGCAGGAGCTGTGGAAAGCCACCGTCGGATGCCGTCGATATGGCCGCCGCACGCACGTCGCCGATGAATTTCTTTACGGCATCGATCCCGCCGGACCACGAGCCAGGCCGTCCGCTATCACGTGGCGTCGTGGTGGCCGCTACCGAAGAAAGATTTACCATAGTCGTCTCGGCTGTACCTTTCGACGAAGTATCGGCGGCCTCGCGAAAGTGTGCGCGTACGCAGAGTGCACACCCGTCACCGCAACCCTCAGCCTCAGGTGGACGAACATCCTCATGGAGGCAGATCGATGAACGAGGGCGTTGTTCGCAGTTTTCCGTCGCTCGGCGGCAACACTGCGCGACACATCGCCCCCGCATTTGCGCTCGCCGACGTCCGGCCGACGGCTCTTCTCGGGCACACCCTGCAAATCGACGTCCTGGGCACCCGGCCCGTCGAACGCGTCGAGCCGACGCGCAATGCGTTGTTCCTTTCCGGAGTTCGCGAAGCCCTCGACCTGCATCGGGTCATGTACGACGGCGCCGCGGTGGCCTTGGACTCCAAGGAGTCGCTCGGTCGCGCCGTTGTCGTCCCGCCCGCAAGGTCACCGCATTGGACGGCGCGTGGCGAGCGGACATGGCTCGCGATGCTTGCCGCCCCGCTCCTCGGCAACGCGCCGATCTTCAAGCCGGAGCCTCTCAAGGGAGGAGGCCGCTACCTCGCAGTGCCCTCGGACCTGCGAGCCGCGACGCCTGAGGCGCACCTGTTTGCCCACGCGCTGGCCGGGCTTGTCTACTGCACGCCAGTCGACGACGCGCGCAAGGCGTTGTTGGCGCAGGGCTACAAGGAAGCGCGTATCGTCGAGAGGAATCAGGCCCTTGCGCTGGTGGCGGTTTCGCCCGATGGGCGGGCCATCACAGTAACCTTTCGTGGTGCTTGGCACTTCAAGACGCTGCTCGCCGTACTCGATCGCAGACAGCTGGACGATGGGGGCGGCGAGCCCGTGCCCCGCGGCGTGAGTCGCTATATCGGACAGGTCCGTGAACCACTGAACGCGCTGGTCGGCGAGCTCCTCGACCGCTATCCCAACGCGAACGTCTTCGTCGCCTCGAGCAGCTTGGGCGGCGGCGCCGCGATGCAATGGACCGACCAGGAACTTCGCTCCGGCTTATTGACCGCCGAGCGCGTGGCGCGCGTCGTCACCATTGGCGCGGTTCCAGGGCTTGGCAAGGAGCGCGCTGAAGAGTTGCGCCGCGTCCTGCACGGCCGGCTCGACGTGATTGTCCACCGGCTGGACATTTTTCCGTGGCTTCTGGGCCTTTGGCGACGTCACGCGAATCGCCTGACAGTGGTCGATGGGGGCCTGGAGAAAGACCGACCGCCTCTGCTCACGCGGGCCCTCACGTGGCTGTTTCCGCCGGTGGCGCGCCTCCGCACGTGGCTGCTCGCCCACCGACTGACGGTGACGACCAGGTTCTTCGTGCAACAGCTCGCCAAAAAGCAGTCGCTGGGCGCCAACGCGCTCGGAACCCGGGCCCAAACGGCGGCCCTCGTCGATCGGTCGCCAACGACGACCAAGCAGCAACCTTTGCGCTCGTCGAGCCGATAACAAATCTAGATATGCGATCATGGGAGGCCTTCGGCTCGGCACGAATCCCGCCCGCAGCCGCCATCGTTCAGGTATCGGGGACAACCGCCGAGACCTCCCCCGTCCCTTCCAAGACCGCCTCCATAGACAGCCTCGCCCGTGTCGCAGGTGCCGCCAACACGGCGTCGAAGGCGCTCGGACTGGCGCGCGACCTCGCGCGTGCGTTCGCCAGCGCCCCTAGCCAAGACTCCCGAGGCCAGCTCATCCACGCCCTCACGACCCTGGCTCGCTTCCGCCCACCGCAACAGGTGACCTACGACGACATCGTCGCCATTCGCGAGCTGCGAAAGACGGTTCAGGCCTTCGCGCGCGAGCCGCAACACGCCGAGCTCGCCTGGCGCGGGGCAGTCGTAGCCCGCTTTGCCGAGGCATACCGTGACGAACCCGTCGCCGACGAGGTGCAGAAGACCTACTCACAGCCGGCCGGTGTCCGCTGGAAGGACTACTCGGACACCTACTTCGGTCCTACCGAGGCGCGCGCGACATACAACGCTCTTTACCATGCCGCCATCATCCCGGGGCCGGGCGCGCCCTTGCGTTTCGTGAGCGCGGCCGCGAACTCAGCGACCCACGAAGTAGCCATGTTCGAGCACGACTGCCGAGTCGCTCCTGACCGCAAAGGCGGACGTCAGTTCATTGTTGGCGACATCGCCGACGTACCGGCTCGCACCCTCCCCGGCCCGACCTTCGGCGACGGGTTCCTGCATGTGCGCTGGAACGCGGCTCAACTCCCTCTCGCGCCCGGCAGTGTCGACGTTTTGTGGGACCGCAAAGGCTGCGTCTGGTTCGCCCTCATGAACGACTACCAAAACCCCAATCAGGGCTTGGGTCGCTCGCCCCTCATGGCTCTCGCTGTGCTCGCGCACTATCACGAGATTCTGAAGCCGGGCGGCTCGATCGTGCTCGACGCGATTCCCGGCTTCGACCGAGTGATTGCGGCGAATGGCGGCCGCCCCGGCAGTCGCGACGTCTTGTCTAGCCACGCAACACAGCAGGGAGTTGCGCCGCAGATGGAGCGCTCGACCGCCGATGCCATCGAGCTCGTCGCGCGAGAGAGCGAGGTCGACGTTCTCGGGCTGCTCGCCACGCGCTTCGCCATGCGCTTCGTTGGCGAGGGCGTGACGCGCTGCTTGGTCCTCACCAAAAGCGACTCGGCCTAACCCGCCAGCACCTTCCGCACGCGGTCGCGCGCCTCCACCGCTGCGGCGAAGGCCACTTCGAACGCGCTCATGGCGTGATTGTCCTGCTGCGCGAAGAAAATGCGGTCCTTGTGAGGGGTCGAAGCTCTCTGCGGCACCCCGCTCGAGATGAGCCCCGGTGTCGGGATCACCATGGGATGGCCCCAACCGGACATGCGGATGTCCCTGACCTTGTCTGGGTTCAAGCCCAGCGCCTTCACGAGTTTCGGCACAACGCCCTCGAGAAGTCCGCGATGGCGAGCGTAGGCCTCGGGTTGATAGAGGTCGGCGCGGCTCTCGTCATACGGCAGACCGCGATAAAGGTTCAGTACGGTTCGCTCGGGGTGACCGTTGGTCGCGAACGTCGCGAGCACGCAGTCGGTGAAGGGGCGCTTGTCGAGCTCTTCCTTCAAGGTCCCGTCCGGCGGCTTGCCGGCGATACAATACAAGTCGTGGAAGTCGGCCTCGCGCGGTTGGTCCACCATGACGTGGCCCACGATGTAGGCGCGGTACTTGATTTGCGCGATGGCCTCGAGCTGCTCGGCAGGGAGGTCGTCGATGAGTTTCTTGGCGACGAACTTCGGCGTCGCAACGACCGCGGTGTCCGCCAGAACGGTGTGCAGCTTGTCGTCGACGCCGAGGTAAGTGACGCGTACGCCATCCTCGACGCGACGCACGTCGAGCACCCGTAGCGAGGAGCGCAGCGCGTCGGGGCCCAGGTCCTTGCGGAGTCGGTTGACGAGCGCCTGGCTGATGCTCGCGTTACCACCGGGGAAGACGAACATGCCGCCGAGGTCGGAGGCTAGGAAGTTCAACCCGGCCGCCGCCGAGATCTCGGTGTGGTCGGCGCCGAACGAGCTCCAGCAATACTGGCGAATGACATCTTCGACGTGCGGGTGGAGTTGCTTCCCAAGCGCGCTCTTCACCTCGTCCGCGAACGTCTTCTGGTCGAGCGCCGTCCATTGCTCGCGCGTGAGATCACCTTTGGGATCGAAGGGGACCTCGGGAAACGCCTTCTTGCGCACGCGTTCGAAGTAGTCCCAAGCCGCGCGGAAGTCTTTCGCGCGCTTGCCATCGGTGCCGCCGAACCAGAACTCCTTGTGGACGACGCCATCGATGTACATCTGGTCGTGGGTCGGATCGTCGAAGCGGCCAACGAGCCCCAGCTCGGCGAGCATTTTCATGTGCTCGTCGCCGTGGGTTGCGTTGGTAATGTAGGCGGAGCCTTGACCGTAGGTAACGCCGTTCCAGGTTTGCGCCTTGGCGTTGCCGCCGAGCCGTGTGGCTCCTTCGAGGACGAGTGGCTTGAAGTCTCTCAGCAAGAACGCCGACGACAGACCAGCAAGGCCACCCCCGACGATGCAAACCTTGGTGCGCTCGAAAGTGGAGGCGTCCGTAGGCAGGCCGCCGTATTGTGCAACAGCGCCAGCCTTGTTCCACAATAGCGGATGAAAGCGGTGAGGATCGTCGCCGAAGAAGCCGGGCGGCGCGTTTTCGGGATGGGCGGCAATGGGATTGTCGTCAATCACAACCTGCGACGTCACGGGTCTCAGGTCCGGAGCCTTCACGTCATCGGGCTCGCCGCCGAGCTTCTTGCAGCCCGAGAGCGCCACAGTGGCGCCAGCGGCGGCCGTGCCGGCGAGGAAGCTACGGCGTGTGATGACGTGCCAATCAGACATTCGAGGTTCTCTCCCGCAAGAAAAGGACAAGGAGCCCAGAGATCGATACGGCGAGCGCGGAGCCGAGCGGAAACCACCCGCCATCGCGGATCCAGACCAGGTTGACGATCATCAAGACGCCATAGATCTGCGCGACGACCGCCACGGGCATGGCCCAGCGGCCCAACTGGAAATGCCCACCGCAGCGCTGCCCGCGGCGCCGTGCCATGAGGTAGCCAAGCACGACGAGCTGAAACGACACGTAAATGCCGACAGCCGCGTAGCTTACGATGACCGCCTCGGCATCCGCGACGAGGCCGGTCAACAAGAGCGTCACCAACGCGACCACGCCGGTGAAGACAAGCGAAGCGATAGGCGCCTTCGAGGCCGGCGCGACGATCGACAGCGTCTTCCAACCAGGGATCTTCTTGTCGCGCGCATAGGCAAACACGAGGCGCGCGCATGCCGCCTGGATCGCCGTAGCGCAGGAGAAATACGCGAAGACGATGAGCACCAGCGTGACTGCGGCCATCACCTTGCCGAGGCGCGCCTCGAAGATCAGGGGGATTGCCTTGTTTGGATCCGCCATGGCGGCTTCGAACGAGGGCGTCGCGAGCACCAGTGTCACCATCAACAGCGCCGTCACCGCCACCGCGCTGCCGAGCGAAGCCAACATGGCGCGCGGCACTTTGCGGCTCGCATCGACGACCTCTTCGGCGACGTCACCAGCGGACTCGAAGCCGTAGAACACCCAAACAGCCCCCAGCATCGCGGCCATGAAGCCGGGCAAATAGGAGCCTCCCTCGCCAGCCCCCGCTGTCGTAAAGAGGACCGAGGCGGGTTGCGACAAACCAGCCGCGATGAGCACACCTGCGATGACCACTGTCGCGGACACCTCGCCCGCAACCCCAAGGTTGGTGATGAAGGCGGAGGCCCTCACTCCGACGACGTTGAACACCGAGTGGACGACGAGCAGGACGACAGCGATGCCGAGCTTCACTGAGGGGGTCGGCTCCAACCCGAAGATCTGCGCGACGTACGGCGCCCCCGCGTAGTCGACCGCAGCGATAGTTGTGAGCAGCGCCCACCCGTAGATCCAGCCAACCATCCAGCCGTAACGTGGTCCGACGAGAAGCTTGCCCCACTGGTAGAGCGCCCCGGCGAGTGGGTAAGCAGACGCGACCTCGGCGAAGACGAGGGCGACCATGAATTGTCCAAAGGCGACAATCGGCAGCGACCAGACGAACGCCGGACCGCCTAGTTTGAGCGCGTAGCCGAACAACGAATACACGCCAACGACCGGCGATATGTAGCTGAAGGCGATACCGAAGTTCGCGAAGAACGACAGCGTCCGATCGAGGTCCTGCTTATAACCGAGCTTCTCGAGCAAAGCGCTCGAGTTGTCCTCACCCTCAGCCATCGAGGAGCGCGCTCTCGAGAATGTCGAGACCCTCGTCGAGCTCCGCTGCGCTGATCACCAGTGGCACCAGGATACGAATGACGTTCATGTAGGTGCCGGCCCCAAGGAGGATGAGCCCCTTCTTCAGGCAGCGCTCCTTGATGCGGGTCGCAAGCTCAGGGGCGGGCTCACGGGTCGCCTTGTCCTTCACGAGCTCGATGGCGAGCATCGCTCCGAGACCGCGTACGTCCCCGACGTGTGGCGACTTCTCGGCCCATCGGGCAAAACGTGCCCGCATGGTGTTGCCAAGCACCGAAGCGCGCTCGACGAGCTTCTCGCTCTCGATGACATCGATGGTCGCGAGCGCCGCAGCACACGCCAACGGGTTGCCCGCATAGGTGCCGCCGAGCGAGCCCGGAGGCGCCTTGTCGACGATGGAGGACTTACCGACGACGCCGGCCAGCGGCATGCCACCCGCGACCGACTTTGCGAAAGTCATGAGGTCCGGGTCCATGCCCAGAACCTCCGAGGCGAACATGGCGCCGGTGCGACCGAACCCCGTCTGGATCTCGTCGGCGATGAGCACGATACCGTGCTTGTCGCAGAGAGCACGCACGTTCTTGAGGAGCTCGACAGGCGCCGGAATGAAACCACCTTCGCCCAGCACCGGCTCGAGGATCACGGCCGCCACCGTGTCGGGAGCGACTGTATTCTTCAGGAGCGCTTCGAACGAAACGCTGCCCTCTCCTCGGTAGGCGTAGGGGAACGGCAGCCGGTAGACTTCGGGAGCGAACGCTCCGCCAACCTTGTACGGGTGGACCCTGCCAGTGAGCGTCATGGTGAGGAGCGTTCGACCGTGATAGCCGTGCGTGAACGCGATAACGGCCTGTCGACCGGTCGCGACGCGTGCGATCTTGATTGCGTTCTCGACCGCCTCGGCGCCGGTCGACACCAGCAAGGTCTTCTTGTCACCCTTGATGGGCGCAAGCTTCGCGACCTTCTCGCAGACGGCAACGTACGAATCGTAGGCCGACACCTGGAAGCACATGTGGGTCAGGGCCTTCGCCTGCTCTGCAATGGCGGCCGTCACCTTGGGGTGCGCGTGCCCGACCGCGAGCACACCGATACCGCTTGCGAAGTCGAGGAACGTGTTCCCATCGACGTCGGTCACCCGCGCGCCCTCCCCGCTCGCAACAAACACCGGGGTCCCCGTTGCGACGCCGGGCATGACCGTCGCCTTGCGGCGATCCAGTAGGGCCTTGCTCTTGGGACCGGGAATATCGGTAACCAAACGAACGACGCTCATGGGGACCTCGGGGCGATGATGTGACACGCTCTTAAGCCCTGACGGGCCTGGTTATTTCGCTTCGCTAGTCTGTCTGCCGTAGGCGACAGAATACATTCAGTACCAAGCGATGGGCTCTTCACGCAGATTGATGTTGAGTTGCTTGACCTCGAGGTACGCCTCGATGCCGAACAAGCCGAGCTCACGGCCGAAGCCGCTCTGTTTGTACCCGCCCCACGGAGCTTCATTGTAGGTCGGGTGATAGGTGTTGAGCCACTGAATGCCGGCGCGGATCTCTTTCATCACCCGCAAGCCCTTCATGACGTCCCGCGTCCACACGCCCGCGGCAAGACCGTACGGCGTGTCGTTGGCCATGCGGATGGCGTCCGCCTCGTTCTTGAAGGGCGCAACCGCAAGCACCGGCCCGAAGATCTCCTCGCGCATGATGCGAGCGTTCTCTGCGACATCCACGAAGATCGTCGGCTCGACGAACCAGCCCTTGGCGAGCTCGCCGTCGGTGGGCGCGCCGCCGCCGAGCACGAGCTTCGCTTCCTTCTTGCCAATGGCGATGTACGAAAGGACGCGCTCGCGATGCTCTTTGCTAACGAGCGGGCCCATCTTGGTCTCGCGCTTCATGGGGTCGCCGATTTTCACGCGCTTGCCACGCTCGGCGAGCTCCTTGACGAACTTCGCGTAGATCGATTCCTCAACCAGGAGCCGCGAGCCAGCCGAGCAAACCTCGCCTTGATTGGCGAAAGCTCCGAAGAGCGCGCCATCGACCGCCGCGTTGAAGTCCGCGTCAGCGAACACGAGGTTCGGGTTCTTGCCGCCAAGCTCCATGGTGAGACGCTTCATGGTATCGGCGCTATTCTTGATGATGTGTTTGCCGGCTTCGGTGCCGCCGGTGAAAGCGATCTTGTCGATTTGCGGATGCACGACCATCGCCGCCCCCGCCTCGGGTCCGTCACCGGTGACGATGTTGACGACGCCCTTGGGAAAGCCAACCTGCTCCATGAGCTTGGCGAGCTTGAGGGCCGAGAGCGGCGATTGTTCGGCCGGCTTGAGCACCGACGTACAGCCCGCAGCCATGGCAGGGCCGAGCTTCCAGGCCGACATGAGCAACGGGTAGTTCCACGGGATGATCTGACCGACGACACCAACCGGCTCGCGCATGACCATGGACACCGCGTTGTCGGGAACAGTCAGTGTCTGCCCATGAATCTTGGTGGCAAGACCGCCGTAGTACTCGAAGCAGTTCGCAGCATCGTTCACGTCGAACTCGGCCTCGACGATGGGCTTACCCATATTCTGGGTGTCGGTCTTGGCCAGGTCGTCGGCGTTCTGTCGAATGGCCTCCGCGAGCTTGAAGAGGAGCTTGCCGCGGTCTTGAGCGGTGGTCGTCTTCCAGGGCCCCTCGTCGAAGGCCTTGCGCGCCGCCTGGGCGGCCCGGTCGACGTCGGACGCTGTCGCCGCTGGGACGGTGGCCATCGTCGCGCCTGTCGTCGGATTCACGACCGGAAGCGTTTTGTTGCTCTTCACCCACTCGCCATCGATGAACATCCGCAGGTCTTCCATGGCTTACGGGTCTATACCGAGGCCCCCCAGACGGTCTAGCTTGCTGGTCATGTTCGCCTTGGCCGTTATCCTCTCCCTCGCAGCCTCCCCCTTCGATGACCTGACCAGCGCCGAGATCAGCGCTGTCACCAAGGCCGTCCGCGCCGACGCGCAGTTCGGCGAGGTGGTCCGTTTCCCCATCATCGTCGCCAAAGAACCACCGAAGGCGTCGGTCCTCGCGTGGCGCAATGGCGGACCGATGCCCGCGCGCGAGGCCATCGCCTCGGTCTATGACGCGGGGAAAAATCGCTTCTGCGAAGTGACTGTCGACCTCGCAACCAAGAAGGTCACGTTCATCCGTGAGCTTCCCGGCGCGCAGCCACCGATCTTGCTCGATGAATACGCGGAGGTCGCCGAGCTCACGCGCGCCGATCCCCGCTGGCAGCAAGCCATGCATCGACGTGGCATCGTTGACCTCGACAGCGTCCAGGTCGACGGCTGGGTGCCTGGTCTCCTGTCGCCAGCCGAGGAGACGCGCGGCAAACGCATCATGCGCGCGCTCTCGTACATGCGCGGCACCGGTGTGAACTTCTACGCACGCCCCATCGAAGGCGTTTTGGTCACCGTCGACCTGAATGAGCGCAAGGTGATCGAGGTCTGGGATAGCGGAGCAGTTCCATTCGTGAAGGCGGAAGGCGAACTGCCAAAATCGGACAAGACCCTGCGCTCATCGGTACAGGCTTCGGCGCCCATCAAGATCGACGGCCAGCGCATCCAGTGGCGCGGCTGGTCACTCCGCTACAGTATGCAGCCGCACAAGGGCCTGGTTGTCTACGACGTGAGCTTTCAAGAGGACGGAGTCAAACCCCGATCGGTCCTCTACAAGGGCGCGCTCGCCGAGATGGTCGTCCCCTATGGCGATCCAAATCGAGCCTGGTCGTTTCGTAACGCGTTCGACGTCGGCGAATATGGCCTCGGTCGCACGGCCCATTCGCTCGAGGCGCGCACGGAAGCCCCCGACGGGGCACGCTTCCTTGATGCCGTTTTCGCGGACGACAACGGCAAACCCTTCGTAATCCCTCGCGCAGTCGCCGTCTATGAGCGCGACGCGGGCATGTTGTGGAGTCACGTGGACATGAGCTCGCGCAAAGGCGCCGCGCAACGCGCCCGCGAGCTCGTGGTCAGCGCCATGACCACCATCGGCAACTACGACTATGGCGTCGACTGGGTGTTCACTCTGGACGGCGTCATCGCCGTGGAAGCGAACCTCACGGGCATGCTCCTCGCCCAGGGCACCAGCATGGAAGAGAACACGTGCACCGCCGAGTGTAAGCGGCTGGTCGCAAAGCAAATCATCGCGCCCAACCACCAGCATTTCTTCAACTTCCGGCTCGACCTCGATGTCGACGGAGCCGACAGCAATACGCCGATGGAGATCAACGTCAGCGCCGCAAAGCCCGGCACGCCGTCGAACCCCGACAACAACGCCTTCGATGCGGTGCTGAGCCCGCTCAAGCGCGAGTCTGCCGCAGCGCGCGATCTCGCGCCCGCGAGCGCACGCAAGTGGAAGGTCACCAGCACCACGGCGCGGAACGCGCTCGGTCACCCGACCGGCTACATGCTCATGACAGGAGAGTCCGCCGTCCCCTACTTCGACAAGACCTCGAAGGTCCGACAGCGCGCTGGCTTCGTCGAGCACAACGTCTGGTTCACGCGCTACAAAGACGACGAGCAAAGCTCCGCGGGCGACTACCCGAACCAGGCCAAAGGTGGAGGTGGCCTGCCTAGCTTCATCGCCGACGACGAGCCCCTCGAGAGCACGGACGTGGTCCTCTGGTACACGTTCGGGGTCACGCACATCCCGAGGCCGGAGGAATGGCCGATCATGAACGTGCACCGCGCGGGCTTCAAGCTCATGCCGCACAACTTCTTCTCGCGGAACCCGGCGGTCGCTATTCCAGGCTCGCGCCCTCGGTAGGGAGTCGGCTACCGCGGATGGTGATCGATGCCTCGCGGCCGTCGTTGCTTATCAGAGCGCGCACGCGCCCGGACGGCGGGCTCAGATACAACGTCCCCGGCAAGATACCGTTGCGGCGCATCCATCGCGCAAATTCGGCGTCTTCGCCGGAGAAGCGCTCGAGCGACCCGTTATAGTCGACAAGCCGCTCGTTGCGGCCAGGATGCGTGTGATACGCGCCGACCGTTCCTTGCGGTGGAGCGCCGAAGCGTACACTGCTGGGCGTCGTATGCTCGCCGTTGGCGCCTCCCCGGGGGTCGACGAAGGTGTACGTGTAGCCTCCGCCCGGCGCGCGCACGATCCAACCACCATACTCCACACCCTGCATCGGCCGTTTGCGTGCGTAAGCCAAGGCGTCGATGGCTGCGTCATTAATGGTGTCGAAGCGATGGCCCGGTCCGTGACCAACGCCCGGGATGTTTACTGCGCGCATGTCACGCGGATGCTCGGGCGGACGGTCGCTGAACGTGCGCACGCCCGTTCGCGGGTCGGTCGTGACATAAACCGGAGGAGTCGCCATCAGCTGGTGATGTTACCCGATGCCTCGGCGACTTGTCGCGCGTAAGCGGGCACACGCTCGACGTAGTCGCGCGTTTCACGAAATGGAGGCACCCCGCCATGACGCGCGACGTTGCCCGGCCCTGCGTTGTAGGAGGCCAGGGCCAGACGGAGGTCACCACGGTGCTGCTCGAGCAGCTGCGACATGTAGGCAAGGCCCACACGCAAAGCGACCTCCGGCCGGTGCAAGGCGCGCTCGGGATCGGCGGATAGCGCCGCGAACTCCGCGCGAGAGAAGTCGGCGAAGAGGCGACGGTCGGCGAGCAGAGGCGCAGCGGTGGACGGCAGAATCTGCATCAAACCGATGGCACCCGACCCCTCGTTGCGCTCGGTAGGGTCGAACGTGGACTCCTTCATGGCGATAGCGAGCCCCAAATGTGACGGGTCGACCCGGCCAAGTAACCGCCGAAAACCTGGGTTCCATCGCTCGACATGCGCCGCAGCTGCGCGCGCCGTAGCGCCATACCGCTGCACGCCGCCAGCGACGTTGGTCTTACCGGCGGGTGCGGGCCTCACCCCGTATCGCCGCAGCAACTCCCGCAAGGCGGCCGGCGACATGGGATCGGCGACGACAGGGCAGCGCTGAACCGGAGGTTGGAGACGAACGCGTCGTCGCGGCGCCCGTTCGAGCAGGTCGACGAGGCTCGTGCTGACACGCGGGCGGCTGGCGTTCATGCCCAGAAGCGTGCGCATGGCGCCGCTGATGTCGAGTCGATTGGTAGAGCCTTGGACACGAGACATGCGGCGACTCACTCGTTTCTCGAGCGTGTGGACACACGCTCCGCAGGTTTTCTGAATATCGGGTGCTGCCACCGCGACGTGTCGTCTAGCGTGAGTGACACAGGGTCAGGTATTTCGAACCCGGGGAGCCCTCGCGATGCGGATCGACTTTATTTCCGATGTGGTTTGTCCCTGGTGTGCCGTCGGTCTGTGGGCTCTCCAGGAAGCCATCCGTCGCACTGGCATCGACGCCGAGTTGCACATGCAACCCTTCGAGCTCAACCCGGACATGCCGCCCGGGGGCTGTGACCTGACCGACCACCTTGGCAAGAAGTATGGCCGCTCGCCGCTCGAGCTCGCCAAGACCCACGAAATGATTGGCGCCCGCGGCGCCGCCGTCGGTTTCACGTTCGACTGGCAGAAGCGGGCCCGCATCGTCAACACGTTCGACGCGCATCGGCTCATCTACTGGGCCGCCCTCGAGGGCCGCGACGTTTCGCTCGCACGGGCCTTGATGCGCGCCTACCATGGCGAAGGCAGAGACGTCTCGGACCACGCGACCCTGGTGGGCATCGCGCGTGATGCCAACTTCGACGCCGAGGGCGCGCGCGCCGTACTCGAGGCTGACGCCTACGCCGACGTTGTGCGCCGGACGGAACAGCAATGGAACGATCTCGAGGTCGCGGGTGTACCCACCGTCATCATCGACGGCAAGCACGTGATCTCTGGGGCTCAGGTCTCCCCCGTCTACGAAGCGGCGTTGCGCCAGCTCACGGCATGATGTCGCGCGAGACCTCGTCGACACGGCGTAACGAACGCGGCACGAACGCGTCGTCGTGGAGCTGCATGTCCCAGTAGCCGACGTCGTGCCATCGCCCGTTCTTCCACCCCGCGCGGTGAAAGGTTCCACAAAGCCGAAAGCCAGCGGCTGCATGAAGACGTTCACTCGCCGGGTTGGGCGAGGTAATACCCGCGATCAGGGTCATGAATCCCTGTGCCCGCAAAAGCGGAATAAGCGATGCGTAAAGCCGCGTACCGACCCGCTGTCCGTGAGCGTCCGGTCGAATGTAGATCGACACATCGGCGGTGAAGGCGTAAGCCCCACGCGGCTTGTGCGGCTGGGCCTTTGCGAAACCGAGAAGCTCTTCGCCTCGGCGCGCAACCAACCATGGGTAGTGGCTCTCTTGCTCCTCCCACGCGCTCATCCAACGCGTGAGTAGTTCCGGCTCGGTGGCAAGATTGGCGACGGTGTTTAGCGCAGCCCAATTGGCCAGTTCGAGGATCTTGGGCACATCGTCCCGCGCGGCGCGCGCGACGCGAACGCCATCGTTCATCCCACACCCGGAATCTTCAGGCCGCGCTGCACCGCTGGTCGCGCGAGACATCGCTCGAGCCAGCCGGGCACGAAGCGCAGAGTATCGAATTCGACGAGATCGCCTGCCTTGTAGAAGCCGACGAGATTGCGAACCCAGCCCACGAGCGCGACGTCCGCTATCGTGAACGCGTCGCCCATCACCCACTCGCGGCCATCGAGACGGCCGTCGAGCACGCCCAGCAGGCGCTTCGACTCGGCGCGATACCGCTCTAGCGGACGTTTGTCCTCGAGCTCCCGGCCGGCGAAGACGTAAAAATAACCAAGCTGTCCAAACATCGGCCCAACGTTCGCCATCTGAAAGAAAACCCACTGAATGGCTTCGTAGCGTCCCGCTCTCGATGCTGGCAGGAGCTTGCCGGTCTTTTCGGCGAGATAGAGAAGGATCGCACCGGATTCGAACATACCGATGGGCGTCCCATCGGGACCCTCGGGATCGATGATGGCCGGAATCTTGCCGTTGGGGTTGAGCGACAGGAACTCGGGGACCCAGGTCTCGTTGCGCCCAATCTCGACGCGGTGCGCTTCGTAGGGGAGCCCCATCTCCTCGAGGGCAATCGACACTTTCACGCCGTTTGGCGTCGGGTTCGAATAGAGCTGCAGGCGCTCCGGGTGCTTGGCGGGCCAACGCTGCGTCACGGGAAAGCTATTCAAATCAAGCACTTGAAAAACTCCTGCCGCAGGGCGAAATCGGACGGTCTTTCCCCGCAACACTATGCCCAACTCAGCCGAAACAAAAACCATCAGACCGCTTGGGGATTCTTTGACCATGGGTTCGCCGATCGACAAGAGCCGACCGTTGCAAGGCTTGGCAGCAGAGATGCCGAGGCTTGAAACACGACTCCTGACGGTCGACGAAGCCATCGCGACGGAACGGACAAGCGGCGCCCGCATGCAGCGTGGTGGTTACGACGCGGTCCCCGGGCAACGTCTCCAGCGCGTACAGCGCCAGCAAGCGTCGCCGACAAACGACGACCGGGAGGCTGTATGGGAGATCCTTCGGGACGCGAAAGCCACCGCCCTGGGTCGCCGCATGCGCCAGCAAGCAGACGACGCAGCAGTAGCTGAGGGCAAAGCTCCGCCCACGATCCCCGTGGGCTTCTCGCTCGAAGCGGCGTTACCCGACCGTCAGGAGCTCAAGGGTCTTTATTTTTGGTTCGACAGCGACACGAAACGTCCACGGGTCGGCCCGCTCGATCGCACGAGCGGAGCATTCACACAGATCCCTCTCGCCGCGTCGCGCGCGCTCGACACGAGCAAGCTCCAGCAGGCAATCGCACGCATCATCGAGGACGCGCTCGATGGCCGCATCGACTCGGTCAAGATCCGCACGGCGCCGCAGTTCTTGAGTCACTGAGTGCGCGACGCGACGTCACCTGCGTGGCAGCTTTCCCGCACAACGCATCCGGCTCGACGCCGATAGTCGAGGACATGATGGGTGTCGGCCGATGAGCTCAACGCGTGCCCTTGGTGTATCAGCCGAGCTCGTCCAGCCAGTCGGCTCCGGCGCACAACCAGCAGCAGGCATCAAGGCGTCGGCGGCGCAAGCTGAGAGAGCGAAAGAAGAAGCGGCGCGGGTAACCAGCCTCAAGCTTGAAGAGCTCAAGGCGCTCCATGGCGAGGAGCGCGACCGTCTGACGGCGCGCATTGGGCAAGCGTTCGACGCAGGTTATGGTTTTGCTCGCTATTGCCACACCGCGCCTGGCTGGAAGGCGAACGCCGACCACGACGCGCTTCCAGCGAATGCCGTCATCCCAACCCTCGCGATGAACGGTTCGGTCGATTTCAACCAGCGTTTCCCAGGAAACAACTACCTGCGGTTCGAAAACTGGAGACGCATCACTTCGCGTGCCGAGCTCGAGGACCTGCTCGATACCATTTTGGGGCGCGACCCAACGCGGAGCCGAGAATGACGTTCGCGACCGTCCAGCCAACGGCGACACTTCCATCGACCCCACGCGTGCCAGTTGCGAGTCCCTTCGACGCGGTGCCAGGCCTCGACCCGCTTCCCCAAACAAGCACGACCACCGCGGTGGTCGTCGCCGAGCCACCACCACGACGCGGGTTCTGGAGCTCGCTGTTCACACCGACACCCTCGCACCCGAAAGACCCAAACATCGACGAGGCTAACCGCGCCGTCGCTCAGAGCGAGCGGCTGCGCTGGACTCTAAGCCGCGTCCACGAACTGCTGCCCAACAACGCGCGCATCCTTGAACAGGCTCCCCACCAGTGGGAGCAGCTGTTTACCCAATATGACGCGGCGCGGGCCTCTACGATCGCCATGCTGTCTGGCCTCAAGACGAGGCTCGACACAGCCGCCGCAGCCGGGGCAACCGCGGCGCTATCGGCACCGAGCCGCGCACGCTTCGAAGCCGCGGCCATCAACGTGCGCTCCGCCGATGCGGAGTGCGCAAGCCTGCGCTCGGCGGCGCAACTGCGCCATGCAGAAGCTCTCGAGGAGTCTGAGCGAGCAGCCCAAGCGGCTGCGGTCATCGAACAAAAACGCGCGACGTTCCGTGAGGACCTGAAACACATCAACGGTGCAAGGCGTGCCAGCATTGAGGAGCGGCTGGAGAAGCTGTCCAAGGCGGGTTATGGGTTCGCGTTCTACGCGTTCGATGACCCGGCGCGACCCGGGACTGCCGAGGTGACCATCTTGGCTCCGATGGCCGTGATACCCACCCTCGCGGATAAGCAACGCGTTGTCTTCAACAAAGTCGACCAGTTTTGGCGCATCGCGCACGAGGGCTCACGGGTCATCAGCAGCGGCGCCGAGCTCGAAGACATAGTCGATGAATACATGGGCCGAGGCGACGCGTCGACGTGAAATCGTGTGCCGTGGCGCTTCGCTCGCGCCTTTGCATCGGCCCGACGTAGAGATGCTCCGACGTCGCCCAAGTGGTATCTCGCCGGACACTGCATGAAGTCCGCTCTCGCGTTCTCCGTAGTTGTCGGGCTGCTCGTCGCAGCATCGCCGACACATGCAGAAGAAGCTAAGGCCGTGCCGAGTGTCCGACCGTGGCATCACCTCTTCACGGTTTATAAACCCAACTACTTCATCCTTGGTTTCAACACGAACGACCAGGTGAAGTTCCAGATCAGCCTGAAGTATGAGCTCTGGGCGAGCAACGACACCACCGGCGGCCCGCACACGGTGCACCTCGCATTCAGTGAGCGCTCGCTGTGGCGGCTCTACGACAAGTCGTTTCCCTTCGAAGAGGCGAACTACAACCCTGAGCTGTTCTACTCGCACACGCACTACGCGCCCGATGAGGAGCTGCGGCCTGGTTGTGGCCTCTACCGCGAGCGCATAAGCGTCGAACACCAGTCGAACGGCAGAGGCGACCGGCTGTCGAAGTCCCTGAATCGAGCGTACGTGGAAGCCACCGGACTGTGCGCTTTAGCGGATGGAAACTACGTCGGCGCGACGCTTCACATCTGGGGATACCCATGGGGAATCAGCGAGAACCCCTCCCAGCCGGACTTCACCGGTCCAGGCGAGATCACCCTGACCGCCGGCCGCGAAGACACAGGCCGCTGGTACGGCTACGGCGACATCAACGTGATGTTCCGCAAAGGGTTCAAAGGTGGGCTCGACAAGGGCGCCATGCAGATCGATGTGAAGTGGCACCCGAGCAGGACTTCACTTGCCGGAACGCTATGGCCCCTCAATGTGTATCTCTACGCGCAGTACTTCACGGGGTACGGCGAGATGTTGTCACGATACGACTACAGCTCGAGCGCTTTTCGTATCGGCCTCGGCATGTCCGAACGCAGCCGGCTCTTTGACGAGGCGCAAGGGACGAAGCTCTAGCTCAACCTGAGCGTGATTTGATCGGAGCCTAGAAGGAAAACGTCCCAATCGTTTCCGAACGACAACGTGCTACCATCAACGTTCTTGGCCGATGCGGCACCCAGGAGGCTTCATGCGGACGATTCCGGGTCGAAAGAATGGGCAAGTCTCCGGTTCGATGCTGTTCGGCGTGGTCTCCGTCCTGATCGTTCAAGGGTGCGTCGGCCAGGTCGGATGGGGCGGCTTTCAGTCTGCGAGCGACGCGCAGTGTTTGCATCCCGATACGAATCAGTCCGTTGCAGCGGGCACCACGTACGCCTACTACACGCTGGCGCGCGGCACGGAAGCAGAATGTAGCGCAGCTAGAACGACCGCGACGTGTGAGGCGGCCACACGCACTTTCGTCCCCTCGCCCGCGGCCTCTCGCTATCTGAGCTGCACCGACAGCACCCTCCCCACCTGGAACATGCCCCCGCTGTCATTTACAGCGGGAAGCAGCGGCACCGTGAGTATCGGGCAGTTCTTGCCACCAGGAACGGAGCCCGGGGGATCCTTCTCGGTTGGCCCCTCGAGCGCCTCTTTACCACCCGGAATGCAACTGACCGGCGATGGAGTTTTGTCGGTCGGCAGCGCAGCTGTCGGGACCGTTGAGGGTGTTGTTTTTTCGTACACCTCACGTACGACGATTACCTCGAATCCGACGTCGATTCATGTCGTCGAGCCGCAGCCGGTCAATGACGGTGTCTTCGCGACCCAGCCGTTCAACGACACGTTTGCTGTGGTCTACGTGCGCATCCCGCGAACGGTGGGCGGCACAACCCAAGCTGACGGCGCAGCGCCGAGCGTCGCAATAAGCGGACAGTTCGACCGGTTTCCCGAAATTTCGCACTGGGTTTCAGGAATGTCGGGCCCAGGGCAGCTGGTCTATCGCGACCGCAGCGGCAGCGAAACCGTCCTGTTCGACTGCATCAATCAGACCCATGTACCGATTGTCGCGGGCTCTCCCGCACAAGTTGGTCCACTACCGTGTTTGCCGATGGACCCGACTGTTTCGTTCGACGGCCGGAAAGTCGTCTTCAGCGTTCTCTACTCCGCTTTCGCAAACTCCAACTACGAGAATCAGACTTTCGCGAACGGTTCGGCCGTCATGACCAAAAAGTCATCGAGCCCGATCGGCGCACAGCTGTTTGAAGCGGATCTGACTAACTTCACTGTTCGCGCTCTCGACTATCGCGCACTCGGGGACTTCGACACGGCGCCTGTGTACATCCCGTGGGATGAATCGAATCCCGCCGACACCGATCGCATCATGTTCACCTCCAACCGCGCCCGCGAATTGCCATCGTCGTTGCTTTTCTCGAGTCGACCGGCCGATGCATTCAACCAGCATCTTCTTCAACTCTACATTGCCGACAACGATGCCAAGAATGCGCGACGCGTCGGCGTCCACGATCGCGACGGCGTATTGCATCCTTTCACGATGAGCGATGGACGCGTGCTGCTGACCACCTGGTCGCTCAGTCACATGGGCGCCTACAGAAGAAACAACGGGGCGACGCGCAGCGGGGCATCGCCCGAGAACGAGTCTTGGTTGGCCTCCGTCGACTCAAAAGGCGGGACCTTCCATGCTGACTATGGCCGCCATGGCAAGTACTGGGTCGACTCGAACAGCAACGCCCATAGTTCGGTAGGACTCCATTTTCTCACCGAATCAGCGGATAAACGATGGCTGTGCGCGACCGACTATTATCGTGGCAACAATATGGGCGGCGGCATGACGCGATGCTTTCAACGCGAACCTACCGGAGTCGAAGGGCGCTATATCGCTTCGCCGGCGGAGCCCTTCATGCCGCAATTCATCAAGAGCGCGTTTACGTTCGGCAACAACAGCGACACCAATGACGCCGTTGGCGCAACGCGCGACGCTGTAGCATTGCCCGGCAATCACTTCTTGGTCACTTGGCTCAGAGGCAACGCATGCATGCGGCCGGACTCGGCTCGGAGTGCATACGCCGACAACACGTGCGATGGCGGTATCTACCGAACGACCGCTTTTCCCGCGGCCGCGCCGAACATGCTGAAGATTGCCGACGACCCCAATTATCATGAATTCATGCCGCGCGTTGCCGAGCCCTATAGTTTTGTCTACGGCATACCCAAGCCCCGATTCTCTCGGCATCGACTTTCACCGAATGGGAAGTGCTACATCGGGTCGTCTTCCATGGAAGCTGAAGTCGAGCCGCTTTCGAGTTACTCGTTCAACGGCAAGGGATTATCTTCGAGAGACTGCGCCGTGCAGGGGTGCAAGGCGCGCGCTATCGAGCTCGACCAGGTAGCCGCCATCCGGTTTTGGGAGGTTTTGCCGAACGACGAGAGTTCCTTGCACCGTTCGCCTGAGTACGCGGACTCCGGCCAACCTAACTTCTTGAAGTCTATGGCTGGCAATCGGCTGCGACTTCTAGGCGATGCGCCGCTCGCGGCTGATCGTTCGTTTGTCGCCGAGCTGCCATGCGAAACGCCATATGTGATGGCCGGAGTAACCGCAGACGGGGAAGTCGTGCTGCGCGATCAAGTACCGCAGTCGCTGCGCCAGGGCGAAGTACGCACCTGCACGGGCTGCCACTTGCATAGCGGTGCGCCAGGACCCGCGTTTGACACCAGCGCGTCAGGCATCGAGCTCAACAATCATTTCGGCAATCAGAGCTCAGCTGTCACACTGATCTCTGCAACCGGAGGCTTCAAAGAGATCTGGAACGGTGAACTTCAGACACAAGTGACTGTCGACAACGTTGGGGCCGTAACCGCCGCGTCCAACGAGGGGCAAGTGTACGAGTACTTCAAGCACATCGTACCCATCATGAACGCGAGCTGCGTGAGTTGTCACGGCGCCGGCAGCGTTCTTGATTTGCGTGAAATGGGTACGAGCTCCAACTTCTTTGCCGAAGTCGCCGCGAGTCACGAGCAGTCCGCCTACATGCCCACCGCCTTGTGGAACAAGATCACGAATGAACAGCCGTCTGGCGGTGGCGACTGGGAGATTCCCCGGCTATCGCGATACATGCACATGGGATTCGCGCTCGAGAGCCTGTTCTATTGGAAGGCTGCGGGTCAAAGGATGGACGGCCGCACGGATACATCCGTGGCGGGTGACTTGGACTACGGCCCCAACGGAAGCGATGATCCGCACAAGAACTTGAACCCAAATCACGTGCGCATCATCAAGAATTGGTTGGATTCGGGCGCCTACTTACATCAAGGCGTGCTTCCGATGACGTATAAGCCGACTGGCGGTTGATGACGCCCCGCTATCATTTGGAGTACTTTCGTCAGCTGCTCCAAGGCGAAGCAACGGTTTCGTTTCGAGCGTATTGGAATGAGTATCAGAAGAACCTTGAGGAATGCCTTCCCCGCGCTCAGTTCCTGCGATTGAAGTTCAGCCCAATGGAAGAGATGCAGAGTATTCTCGAAAGTCAAAACGTGTCTTTCCGTGCGGATGCTCGCGCCATTGCCCGCGAGAAATACTTCTTTGCCTTCGACTCATCCGCTTTGGATGAGAAAGGCCGGCTAAAGGCGGAGTTCAAACGCAGCCTCTTCAGCGGAGCGATCGGTGACTTTTATGACGGACAAGCTCACCTCGCATCCGAGAAGTTGAATAAATACATCGGTTCTCCAAGAGAGATTGCCACAGCGAGCCAGGTCGCAAAGTTTCAGGACCTCGTGTATTTCGCCGACATCGAACTCGAGTACGGAGATAAGGCACTTGGAACCTTCTTGATGGATGTCATCGAGAAGCTCAGTTTTGAGGACGACAGGCTGCTTGAGCTGCAGCGAGTCGCAGCCACGTCGCGGCGCGGTCATTGAGGCCGACAGATCGCTCAACAAACCGGTCTTGAGATGTCCACCGAGCACCGAAGCGGCTACGTCGCGAACCCGTCGTCGCTGCGAAGCAGTGCATATCCGTGGCTCACGCAAGACACCGGCTGCGGCCACTAAACGCCTGCGCGTAAGAGCACTTCGGGGAAGAACCCACCGCGAAGTGAGAGGAACCGAAGAACCGGAACCCCAGCTTTCGAAGTGACCCCAACGGGAATCGAACCCGTGTTTTCGCCGTGAGAGGGCGACGTCCTAGACCGCTAGACGATGGGGCCTCAAAAGGAGCCGGCTAGCTAACATCCCTGATGAGACCTGTAAATCCAAAAACGCTAGTTCGCGGGGGCAGCCGCAGCGATCACCTTGCGCTTGGCCCCGAAGCTCAGCTTGTCCCAAAGCGTGGTCCAAGCGGCGTTCGTCCAGCCGAAGCCGATGACATTGGCGCTGTAACCAAACTTCACGTTAGCGGCGACGGCTGAGTCGCGGGCTTCGACGTCGTACTTCTCGAAGATCGCCTCGTGCTCTTCGAACTCCTGCAGGACGAGCGACAGGAACGCGATGCTCAAACGGTCGGCTTCGGCGATGTACCCGTAGCGCCTTAGACCCTCGATGGCGACGATTTGCAGTGGCGCCCAGCCAAAAGGCGCGTCCCATTGCGCGCCGGTACGCTGCGGGCTCGTGACGACGCCTCCCGGCCGTTCGAAGATCCGGAGATTCTCGACGACCCTGTCGGCTTGCGCTTGGCTGGCGACGCCCGCCCAAAGCGGGAAAAACGTCGTCGCAAATGGGTAATCGCGCCGCTGTCCCGTGCCGATGTCGGCGTCCAGGTAAAGCCCACGTCCTTCGTCCCACAAGACAGCATCGATGGCGGCACGTCGCTGGTCTGCAAGCGTGCGCCATGGCGTTGGATCGGCGCCGACGATCTCCGCGATGTCGGCCGTGTCACGCTCCATTTGCCACAAGAGCGCGTTCAGACACACAGGCGCGTAGCGCGTGACTCCGACGTTGAACGTGCCGAATCGACCAGAAGGGTCGAAGCCCGACTCGCGCATCGAACGGTCACCGACGTAGAACTCCGGTAGCAGCGTGTCGGTGGCCGCATCGTACATGTCGGCAAGAAGGTACCCTTCGACAAGCTCCGGATGAGCCTTGTACGCGCTGCGAACGCGGTCATAGTGCGACAGGCCGTCTTCGATCTCACCCGACACGACCTCGGGCGCCGGTCCGCTGCCGCGGTCGTAGTACCGGGACAAACCGAGACCCGGCAGCGCGTGCGGCGGTGAGGTCCAGAAGTCGTAGTACTTCTGGATCGCCGGCATCGTCGCCGCGAGCCACACCCGGTCCTGCGTGCGCGCGTAGACCTCAAGGACCATGCGCGTGAGGAACGGCGGCTGGGAGCGCGTCAGATAATACGTACGGTTCGCGTTGAGGATCGTCCCGTAGTGCTCGATCTGATAAACGAAGTTCTCGACCATGCCACGCGCTAGGTCGACCTCGTTGTCGCGCAACAAGCCCAGCAAGATGAAGTAGCTGTCCCAGCCATACATCTCGTTGAAGCGTCCTCCAGGAACGACGTACGCGTTCGGCAGATACAAGAGACCAGGCTCGGTGATCGCGTCGGTCAGCGCCCGAACTTCGACCTGCCCGCTCTTCTCCCCCAGCGCCGCCCGCACCAAGTTGCCAGCCGCCTCGACATCACTCTCGGGTGCGTAGACGAGCCAGGGCGCACCGCGGGCGAGCTTCGGGTCCTCGGCGGCGGCGAGAATATCCTTGTGCGTCCGCGTCAGCGTACGCCAGCCGTCTTTGATGTAGCTCATGATGGGCGCGGCTGCCGATTCTGCGTCGGCATTGAGCGCCTGACGCATACTGGCTGCGCAAGCCACCTGAAGGACGAGCAGGAATGCCGCGACCTTGCGAATCATAGCTCAGCGATGCTCGCGAATGAGATCAGCAAGCGCCGAGAGCCCGCGTTCGACCTCGGCTCGCGCGGGTCCGAACGAGATACGCACGTAGTTCTGGAAACGTCGGCGATTGCGGCGCTTGCCTGGATTCACGTCGAAGAACTCCCCAGGGATGACGATCACGTTACGCTGCAGGAGGCGGCGGAACAGCTCCATGCCGTCCGATAGTGGAGCCGGCAACGATGCCAGGCTCGCCCACACATAAAACGTGCCTTGAGGCGGGGCCTCGACCGAAACGCCCATCGTAGCAAGCGCTTCGAGCACGAGAGTGCGCTTGGCGCCGAACACCCTCTGCACCACCTCGGTCTCGCGCAAGAAGCGGTCTGGCGAGACTAGCTCGATCGCCGCCCGCTGGAGCGGACGAGCCCCCCCGCCGTCGAGAAAGCTGCCTGCACTGTTGACCGCCTCGATGAGCTGACGTGGTCCGACGACCCAGCTCACGCGCCAACCGGGGAATCGCCAGCACTTGGTGAGACCGTTCAAGATGACGACTGGATCGCGATCGACATCGTCGACGAATTCGGCCGCGCTTACGGTCCGCGTCGCGCCATCGTCCGAATAGATGTAGTTGCCGTAGAACTCGTCGGTGATGAGCGCGCATCCGGTCTCCCGAGACACGCGAACATAGTCCGCTAAGGCGGGCCCAGCGATGACGCGACCCGTGGGATTGCAGGGGTTCGACAGCAGCACGGCGCCAAGACCGCGGCCCATGATTTCGCGCTCGAGCTCGGTCGCACCAAAGACGTATTGAGCCTTCGGTTCCAGCATGATCGGGGTAGGATGAAAGGCGCGAAAGACGTCGAGCAGCTCTTCGTACGCCGTGTAGTCGGGCAAGAAGTGGCCGACGTTGACTTGGCCGACCGCGCTCAAGACGCGCGTGAGGGCGACGCGGCCACCGCCCGCGATGGCGACGTTCTCGGCAGTGTACTTCGACCGCGCATTCGGTCGGTAGATCGTGTTGTACAGATTGGCGACGGCCTCTCGCAGCGCGCGAAGACCGCCGACCGGAGCGTACTCGAAGTCGTCGGCGAGGAGTGGCAGTGCGCTGGGCCGATCAGGCGCCCCGTCGAGGGGGCCGCTCTCGGGCTGACCCTGGCCGAGATTGCTCCAAGTCGTATCACCGGGGCGGAAGCCACGCTTGGCGGCTTCCTCGCTCACGAAGATTACGCCGGTGCGAGGCACCGCGCGAAAAGGATGGAAGGTGCTATCGCTCACGACAATGGCGCTATAGCACCAAACTACTTGTCGACCGAAGCGTCGCCGCTGGCCGCTTCGTAGAGCGACAAGAAAGCCTCACCGACCTTGTTCAAGTGCTCCGAGATAATGCGATCGCGCTCGGCTGTAGCTCCGGCAAGTTGGCGGGCTTTCGCTAGCGCCGCATCGACACGGGCGGTGTCGATGACGACGATCGCCCCCAACTCCCGTGCCTTCACCGCGTATTCTTCCATGAGGTTGACGGACGATTCGACTTCGGCGAGCTCGCCCTTGGCGGCCCGTCGTTCGGCGCGCTCGAGCTGGCGATCGACAGCCGCGATGTAACCCTCGCGCTGCATGATGAGGGCGCGATGCTCGATGGCGGAGTAGTCGAGGATGCAACCAGCCTTTTTGGCCGACGTGATGCTGCGGCGCAGGAGGCGCATTGCCTTTTCGAGCTCCCCGATATCAGCGAGCTGCGAGGCTGACGACACCGACGACATGTAGTTGTCGACCGCGCGGGCTTGGGTCGCCCCAATGGCCTGCGCCGCTTCTGCGTTCCGTGTGTCATGTGCAAGAGCCGACATGGCGATACTCTCCCGTTTGCGTCTTTTCTGATCTCACTATCGGCAATGGTCCGTCGAAGTTGCGCGCCTCTCGCAACTTCGTTACTGACGCCGGACAAACCCCATTGGGAGGCACTGTGAAGATCCGTTCAAATGTCCTTTCTGGCAGCGCTTTTGGCTTGGCTGCCGTCCTTGCAACCGCCTGCGTTGGTAGCGGCACCCACGAAGCAGTGGTCAAGGAGCGCGATCAGCTCAAAAACGATCTCGCCGGCTGCCAGGAGAAGAGCGGCCTCTGCGACGCGGACCTGGTCAAAACGCGCGACCAGAACGCCCAGATGGCATCGAAGCTCACCGCGCTCGGCCAGAACGTCGAAGAACTGACCGCCGCCAAGACCTCGCTCAGTGACGAGCGCGCGGCCTTGGCCAAAGAGGTCGAAGAGCTCCGCCGTCTGCGCGCCAGCGCCGAGCAGCGAAACGCCGAGTACCGCAAGGTCATGGAGAAGCTGAACAAGATGATCGACGCCGGCACTCTGCAGGTGAAGATCCGCAACGGTCGCATGGTCGTGCAGATGTCGAGCGACGTCGTCTTCCCGCCGGGTGGCATCCTCATCAAGCCAGAGGCCAAGGCCGCGATCGAGCAGCTCGCGCAGACCATCAAAGAGTTCCCAGACCGCAAGTTCCAGGTCGTGGGTCACACCGATAGCGCCCCCATCAAGACCGCGCGCTTCCCGTCGAACTGGGAGCTGTCGACGCAGCGCGCTGTCGAGGTGACCAAGCTGATGGTCCAGGCTGGTGTGCCAGCCGCAAACATCTCAGCCGCAGGCAACGGCGAGTTCGATCCGCTCGCAGCGAACGATACGGTCGAAAACAAGACCCAAAATCGTCGCGTCGAGATCGTCTTCATGCCGAAGCTCGACGAGCTGCCCGGCTTCGAGAACGCCGGTAAGTAAGGCGCACACGCACCCGGGCGTCGCGCTCACCGCGGCGCCCGGTTCGGCGTGCCGGCGCGCCCTGCTCCCCAAACCCCGAGGCCACGGTGGCGCCTTGGAAATAGCCGGCGGCCGCATCGATTGAGACTCCGGCGATAGCGATGCGCGCTTCAGCGGACAGGGCCCCCGCAGACAAAGGACAAGACGTCCATCAGCGAGGCTCTAAGGACCGGGCGGTCATTGGTCAAGCAGCAAGCTGGTAATGAAATGTGCGGCACGCCTCGCGCGTGCACGGCTACTCGGGGTCTAAGCGTTCGCGCGACGAAGCTTCGCCGCGAGCGAGGAGATACCAAACGCTCCAAGGCTTGCCGTCATGATTGCCGCGCAGGCACCGAGGAAAACCGCGCCCCCGGTCATCGCCGACTCGAAGGTCTTCGCGTTGCTCAGGAAGAACTGCGACGTATTGGTGCCATATTTGTGGTCAATGACGCCGGTCGCGATGAGGCCCGCGACAAAGACGAGCGCGCTACCTGCGATCGCTACTCCGCCGATGCAGCTGGTCGCGTAAGCAGCGTAGGCAACCTTTCCAGCGAGCTCTTGCGCAGGCGTGTGTTGAGGCTCGACCTTGGCGACCGGCGCGCTGCAATCCGAGCACTGGGGGGCGGGGGCTTCACGACGCAGGGCGCTCAAGCTCATGATGATCGAGGTCTCCAGCGAGGCAAGACCGTGGCCCATGCCGCGGTAGCGCTCGTCGTTGCTGATGCATCGGCAGACCACGGGCCTAGGTGCGAGAAGCGAAAATGACGCGGGGTCAGGGTCGCTTGCCACGTGGCGAGTCGGTTCGCGTCGCACGAGGGCACTGTCAGCGATTCAGAAGCGACCGTCACACTCAGCGTACGCGTGAGGATCTGCCGCTGCTTTCCCTCGGCGCCGTCGCGGGCCTCGCGCATCTGAGCTTTGAGCGGCGCGAGGTCCGGCGGGGGACGAAACATCGCGCTCACGATGGCGCCGACGTCTATCGTCACTCTGGTGGTGTCGGCCAGCGCGGTCACGCAGCAGAACGTCAAGGTCAGTGCGCAGACCCACGTCATGACGCCCTCGCCCGCCGCGCTCCGCCAAGGGCGGCAAAGGTGTCCCGACTTGCCGCGCACCCGCGATGACCAGGCATGGGTAGATGGGTCCGTCATGGCGTTGCGATGCATTGTCACCGGAAGGTCGGTCGGTAGCGGCCTGCCCCGAGCGACAGACCGAGCTCCGCCAGCACCTCGTTCCACTCCATGATGACACCAAGGGGCACACCAGCGGCGCGCGCGGCCTCATCCGAGTAGGCAATGAGCTCACCCACCGTTGCCACTCCTAGCGTACGCTGAGCCGCTGCCTGCGCCGCGAACGAGAGCTCGAGGTCGGACAGGGGCAAAACGAGATACCCCCAGGCCTCTGCCCTGGGTCGAGCGACCTCGCGCGGCGGACGCGGCGTTGGTCCCGCGACGAGCTCGGTGAGCCGCTCGCGCAGCTTGCCTTCGTAACCCTTTGCCTCCGCCCCGATGGCGTCGATGAGAGCCACCGCCACCGGCCGTACGAAATCCCAGTCATGTTCGTCGAAGTGATCGAGGAGGCCGTGGTGGATGACGTCGCGAGGCGCCACTTCCGCGAGCACGAGCAAAGCCGCTCGCGCGCCGTCGATGTCGTCGCCGATTGCATCCAACTGGACCTTCAAACGCAGGCCGGCCGCATGACGCGGGTCGTGCGCCAAGAGCTGCTCGATGAACGGCGCTGCGAGCGTCGGTTCATCGAGGACGCCCACGTAGTACTCGGCGGCCTCCTCGGCGGACGTCAGGTCGTCGGGGAATCGCTCGTGGACCTGCAGCCAGATATAGCGATCCCAGCGCACTATCGTCGCTTGGTCGAGCGCGCTGAGCTCGCTCACCGAAGCCAGACACTCCTCGAAGTTCACCCGCGCGCCGTCGATGAGCTCTGCAAGCTTGTGCCATCGCGCCAGCTCGCCTGGGGAAGAAGCGACCGCATCGAGCGCCGCGCGCACTGACGCAAGGAAGCGGTCTCTTTCGGCTGTTCGCGTCACGCCTCACGGTACCAGAGCGCGAGGATCGCGAGAACGTGGAGCTCCAAGCGACGGAAAAGTCGATATTCCCCGCCTTTCCCAGGTCGACACTGCTTCGGGCGCATCCCCGGAACGGACCTCCCGATAACGTGGTTCCATGAGCACCACCCTCCGAGGACTCCAGCCGGGCCAGAGCTCCGTCCTCGTGCCAGCCGAGCACGCGGATGTTGCGCCAACAGTCGTCCATGCCGCCGACGCAGACCTCCGCGAAGCAGCACCGGCTCGTCTGAGTCAGGGACCGACCACAGGCGCACTCCCGTTGCCAGCTCCGGACCGGGTCGCTCAGCCCCAGGCTCTCCCCATCTTCGACTGGGCCGCCGCCATGACGCCCCCCAGAGTCGACGTCGGGCAGCTCGTCCCGTTCCCTCCCCGATCGAATGACCCCGTCGAGCAGGAGCGACGTCTGCAGGTTTGGCGGCAAGCCGAGGCGCAAGCCCAGCGGCAGCCGGCCGTCGGTCGCCCCTACCATCAGCGCCCCGAGGTGCAGCGGTTCCTGCGTGAAATCGCCGGGAACGACCAAGGCGAATACGAGCGGCTCATGGCGCTAATGGAGCGCGTCGCTCTGCCACGCGCGACGACCGCGATTGCGCCACCCAACGGGGGTCAAGACGACGCGCGCACACCTTTCGAGCGCTCCGTCCGACCGTATCTCGAATCGGGGATTCAGCGCGCGACAGCGTACGCCCTCGAATTTGGCGCCGACGCGGAGGAAGCCGCGCGGCGCCACGGCATCGACGTCGCCGCCATCTACGGCACCCTGCGCGGCGAGACGAACATGGGAGGCTTCACCGGCGGGCACAACGCCTTCCAGCAAATCGTCCGCGGAGCCTTCGACGGCGGTCGCCAGGACTTCTTCCGCGGCGAGCTGCGCGCCCTCGTGCGCGTCGCGCGCGAACGCAACCTCGACCTCGCGACCCTCGGCGGCTCATCGGCCGGGGCCCTTGGCTGGTGCCAGTTCATGCCCTCGAATCTGGTGCTGCTGGCTGGCGACCTCGACCCGTGGCATCCGGTGGAAAGCGCCGAGCTTGCTGCGCGATTCTACGCCAACGTCGGACGCGACCGTCCGGCAGAGCGCTATGTCTCCGGGCAGCCGATCGGGGTCGAGTTACGCGGGACGCCCGCGGCGATCCGTCGCCTGCAACACGGCACCGAGATGACCGTCGCCGAGCTGCGCGCCGCGGGCTTTACGATTCCCACGTCCTTCCCCGCGAGCACCCGAGGACGCGTCCTGCGCTTCGGCAGCGACACCAACCCAGAAGCGTTTTTCAGTGGCCCCAACGCCGTGACCATCCGCCGCTACAACTGGGGCGAGCGCCACTACGGCGACCGCGCCGGCCTGCTCGCGGGGCGGATTATGGAGGCGGTTGCTCGCGAACGCGCCAAGCGGCCTTAGGGCCACGCACACCTGGCGAGCCCTCACTGGGCCCGCGTTGGGGATCAGTCGTCTCTGAAGAAGGCAATGAGCCGTTCGCGGTTGGCGTCGGCATCACGCATGCCCAGCTCGATGAGCGTCTGCGCGTAGCGTCCGTCGAACAGCAAGTAGCTGAGGATGTCGGAGCGCTGCACTTGTGTCTGCGCGACCTTTGAGAGGATCCAACCGGGTAGACCACCGATGTTGGGGTGCACCAGGCGCACGAACTCGTTGGCAAGCTCGGCAATGTCGCGCGACGGCCGGATGAACACCGCCTGCACCTCGCGGTAGCCGGCTCCGCGATAGCGCGTCGTCGTCTCGTTGATGTGCGGCAAGAAGGCCTCACCGAACGTCTGCTTGCCCGCCTTGAGCAGCTCGTTGAAGCCCTGCAGCGTCTTCAAGTCATAGTCGAGGTTATCGAGCATCAACGAGTTGAGCAGCTTGCCCATGTATTCGAAGGGCTGCGGCGCGGGCTCTTCGAGCTTAGGGGGCCAGTCCTGGTCGGGTCCGTCATAGCGGAGACCCAAAACCAGCACGCGGTCCGCGCCAAGGCGCAGCGCGGGCGACAGCGGCGTGTTCTGGCGGACGCTGCCGTCGCAGTACCAGGCACCGTCGATCGCGATCGGCGCAAACAAGTACGGGATTGCGGCGGACGCCATGGCATGCGCGGGACGAATGCGCGTAGGGCGCGCGGCAACTCTGGTGTCGCGTGACCACGGAGGCGTCGTTCCATCGGTTCTGTCGACGAACACCACGGTACGCCCCGAGGCGATGTGCGTCGCGCTGACCGTCAAAGCGGACAAAATGCCAGCCCGGATGTTGTGGCGAATCTGGACCCATGGCGTCTCGCGGACCACGATCTCCTGCAGCACCGCCGAGTTCAAAAGGACGCCGGCGGCTTCCTGACGGAAGGTAGCGCGCAGCTCGAGCGGCATACGCAGGAGGTCGACCATCGACAGGCGCATGGTCTTGTCGAGGCGTAGCCGACGCCACAGGTCGAGCAGGCGCGCGGTATTCATGTGCGGCAGATGCGCGTTGCCGGCGAGAAAACACGCGGTAACGGCGCCCACCGACGTGCCACACAAGACCTTTACCGGGGCGTTCGCAAGAAGCCGTGGCGGCAGCTCCTGGAAGATGTAGGCGAGCACACCGGCTTCATAGGCGCCGCGCGCGCCACCGCCCGACAACACCAGCGCTCGAACCGGCCGTGACGTCACCGAGCTTACCGCTGCTCCTTGAGGTGCTCGGCCATTTTGTTGCGGTCTCCGATGAGCTCACAAGGAACCTGACTCACCCGGTAGAAGCCATAGGCCGACTTCGGGCGCTTCTGCGGTAGCAGCTCGCCTGGCAGGACGTCGATGGCAGTGTCGATGCGAATCACCGCGTCTTTCGAATATTCGCTCACCACCTGAACCGGGAAACGCATGTTGGCGGAGTACTTGCCGGCTACATCGGCGCGAGCGAAACAGCCGAGTCCGTCGACATTGATGACCGTGAGGTCGCCCTTGCGGATCTCGGTGCGGGCGGAGGCGTCGGGCTGGCCTTCGCGCTTCGTGACGATGGTGTAGGGGCCAGCAACGACGTCGCGCAGCAGCTCACCACTCTGCGGACGCAACGTCAGGTCGAGGTCATCGGTGCCCTCGAGCTGGAGCTTCACGATCTGGTCGGAGCCATTCCAGGCGTAAACATTGCTCGTGCCGTACCACTCCGACTTGCACGCAACGGCAGACAGGACGGTCAGAAGGATGGCAGCTCTCATCACCGCCCTAGCCTACACTCAAAAAAGTTTTACAAGCCACACCCGTGTAACGGAAAATTGCTCAGCACATGGCTAACTTGGGCGAAAGCCACCCGAACGCGATCGGACCCCACGTCGACATCATCGCGCTTGGGCGTCGGGCCATCGCACTGGTCCTAGCCGACCCGCTTGTCCATGTCGGGGCCGGCGTTCTTTTGGTCGCTGGATCAATGGTCTCCCTGACGATCCTCACAGCGCCTCTATTGATTGGCTACATCCGGCTGGTGCGTCGGGCGCAGGCGGGTGAGAGCATCGATTTCCAGCACCTTGGCCTGGGCTTCGAGCGCCCCGTGGCGGCGATCCTCGCCTGGCTGGTCTATCTGCTGGCCATCCTCGTGCTCATGGTCGCCTTCGTTTTGCCTGGTGTCCTGCTCGCAATCGCATGCATGTTCGCCTTCTGGTACCTGGCGCTCACCGATGACCTCGCGGCTCAAAGCCTGAAGAACGCCCTCGCGCTCACCTTGCGGGCTCCAGGAATCGTCCTGGTCGTCGCACTTGTGACCGTTCTGGTGAACCTGCTCGGCCTGATCACGTTCGTCGGCGGGCTGGTCACGGTGCCGGTCAGCCTCACGTTCTTGACCTTGTGCTTTCGTGAGCTCGAGCCTCGCGCCCGGAGCAGCCCGTGAACGTGAAGCGTGAAGTCGTCGCTCTGCTTCGTGGTCCCCACGAGCTCCTACGCGAACGCCTGACCAGCCCGCCGTCGTGGCCCCACTTCGTCGTCACCCTCATCCTGCCGCTCATCGTCATACGACCCATCGCCGACTTCTTGGCATCGGTCATCACCGGTCACCCCATCGCCGCCATGGTGCTCGGGACCAGCGGGTTCGTGCTGCAGGTGGGATGCCTGATTGGCCTCGCCCTCATCTTGCCGACCGTCGTTCGCCAATTCGAGGGCACGCTGACTGAGACCCAGAGCTTTCTCCTCGCGACCTACGCCTCGATTCCCTTGTGGCTCGCTGGCTGCCTGTACCTCGCGCCTGACGAGATCTTGTGGCTCTTCATCATCTCGCGGCTCGCCGTGGTGGCTGCCGCAAGCTACGGCGTTTATTTGCTTCACGCGGGGCTCGAGGGGCTGCAAGTTCCTTCGCGCCACCTGGTGGTGGGCGCCACGGTCGGTGGTTACGTGACGCTCTATTTGTTGTTGTGGGGTCTGTTCGGCGTCACGTCGCACATCATGCTGATCTTCCTGCGCAGCTAGCTAAGGCGCCAAGGTCAGCTCGATGTCGCCACCGGCGTACGAGACGAGCCAGTCGCTGCCCCCAACGTCGATGACGCCGCCCTCGGCGACGCCCACGAACGCTGCCGTGATGGTGCCCCCGACCTCTCCGATGGGAATGATGGTGGGGCCGCCGGGGACGTAGCCGGCGAGCAGGGACGGCACGAGCACGGTATCCGTGAGGTCGAGGTTCCCGGCCGCGGCGATTATGTCGGAAGGATTCCCGTCGAGCTGGATCTCGAGACGGGCGCCGCGCAGGTCCATATCGCCCGTCACGGCGAGCCGACCGATGCCCGCCCCTCCCGGAGCGACCGTGCCGCGAGCCGTGAGAGCGGCGAGGGTGCCGTCGCCGACCAACGTGCCGAGCGAGCCAACGTCGACGTTCGCGTTTGGCCAATCGGTGAAAATCTCTAGCGTGCCCGCCTCGACGGTGGCGGTCCCGGTATAGGAACTCGGCGCCGCGTTGTTGAAGCGCTGCAGACCGCTCCCGCGCAGCGTCAGGGCCGCGCCTCCGCTGAGGACACCGCTGAAGCTCGCGAATCCGCTCGGCACGTCGATGACGAGGGGGCCGTCGAGTTGCACGGCACCGGGCCCTCCGAGGGCGGCGCACGTCGCGCCGGTCTCGCTCACCCGGAAGGTACCGTTGTTCTGGACGGAAACGCCGGAGCCGGCAGGGATGGCATTCGCGGTGGCGGCGATGACGAGGCCCTCGTCGATGCGGGTCGCCCCGCGATAGCGGTTGTCACCCCGCAGAGCGAGTGTTCCCGGGTCCGCCTTGACCAGACCGTCGACCCCCTCGATGGGGCCCGTGAGGGTCAGATCGACCTCCACGGTTGGATCGTCATCAACCGTTACGGTCGTCGAGGCCAAGAAGACGAGCGGCAACTCGACTGTGGACGGGGCGTCGCGGGTCAATCCGTCGTAATGAAGCTCCCCCAAGACGATGACCTTTTCGCCATAGAGCTCGAAGCCGCCGGCGATGCGCAGGTCGCCGACCGCGAAGGCAACCCCGAGATCATTGCGCGTCCGCGTCAGCCCGCTCGACACGGCGAAAACGACGTCGTCCCCGGGGCGTGGCGAAATCCCACCGGCCCAGTTGGCTGGGTTCGACCAAAGGTCGTCGCCACCTGCCCCGGTCCAGTTGCGAGACACGCCGCTGGGCGTGACGGCGCCGTTGCAGAGTGGCTGCGTGCTCGCGAACTCAGCCCCGTCGAGCACGCCGTTGCCGTCGGTGTCCCGGCCAAAGTGGATGAGCGTACCGCCCCACGGGCACGCATCGGTGTCGGCCGGGGACGTGGCAGCGAGGAACTCATCGTTTCCTTCTTGCGCCTCGGGGCTGCAAATCGGCGACGTCGAGCGCACCTCGCTAGCGTCGAGGAGACCGTTGTCGTTTTCGTCAGGCCCGATCGAGACGTTGGTGCCCCCGTTCGGACAGCCATCGGCTGGGGCCGTCGCCGTCAACCAAACAACCTCGTCGCTACAGGCAACGGCACACACCACGATCGTCAGGGCGAGATTACGCATGCGCACGCCAATGCCACAACGCGCCGCTAGGACAAGTGAGGACAGTCACGTCATCGACTTTCGTTACAACGTCGACCGGGGCCAAGATGCGCAAAAAAGCGTCGATCCCTAGACGTTGTTCCCCGCGCCGGGCTAGAGAGCGCGCCCATGCTGGAGATCGTCTCCAAGGGCTTCAAGTCCGCCAAGAACGCGCTCACCGGTAAGGCTGAGCTCACCGAAGAAAACATCGACGAGGCGGTACGCCAGATCCGCGTCTCGCTGCTCGAGGGCGACGTCGAGCTCGGCGTCGTACGAACCTTCATCGACCGCGTAAAACAACGCGCGCTCGGTGAGGTGGTGCAACTCGCCACCCAGAAAAACGGCAAGAAGCTCACCACGAGCCCCGGTGAGCACTTCATCCTCATCTGCCACAACGAGCTCGAAAAGCTCATGGGACCGGTCGAAGAGGCGCCGATCAAGTTCAAGCGGCCCTTCACCACCATCATGATGGTCGGTCTCCAGGGTACCGGTAAGACCACGACGACGGGCAAGCTCGCACAGTACCTTTTAGCGGACAAGCGCAGGCCACTACTCGTCGCCGCTGATATCTACCGCCCAGCCGCTGTCGATCAGCTCAAGATCTTGGGCGAGCGTCTCGGCGTTCCCGTCTTCGCTCAGCCAGGCTTGTCGCCGCCGCAGCTGTGCGCGGATGCTCTGCAAGAGGCCAAGAAGAAGAAGCGCGACGTGGTCATCTTCGACACCGCCGGCCGTCTCGCCATCGACGACGCGCTCATGACCGAGCTCGAGCAGATCAAGCAGAAGACCAAGCCGGACAACATCTTCTTGGTCTGCGACGCCATGGCCGGGCAAGACACGGTGCGCACCGCCGCCGAGTTCAACCGCCGACTCGATATCTCGGGCTTCATCATGACCAAGATGGACGGCGACGCCCGCGGCGGCGCGGCGCTCTCCATCAAGGAGATCACCGGCAAGCCGATCAAGTTCCTCGGTCAGGGTGAAGGTCTCGGGCAACTCGAGCGCTTCCGCCCGGAAGGGCTCGCGAGTCGCATCCTCGGTATGGGCGACATCGTCGGGCTCATGCAGGACTTCGAGCAGGTCGTCGACGAGAAGCAGGCAGAGCGCGACACGAAGAAGCTCCTGCGCGGGCAGTTCACGCTCGATGACTTTCTGCAACAGCTGAAGATGCTGCAGAAAGTCGGCTCCATGAAGGACATCTACGAGAAGTTTCCGATCTTCGGAGACTCGATGCCCGAAGGCGCCCAGGTCGACGACAAGGCGTTCGTCGCCATGGAGTCGCTCATCCATTCGATGACCAAGGCCGAGCGCGACAAGCCATCGATCATCGACGACAGCCGCGCCAAACGCATTGCCCGCGGTAGCGGACGCAAGCCCGAAGACGTCAAAGACCTCGTCCAACGCTTCGGCATGATGCAGGGTCTCATGCAGAACCTCGTGGCTCAGCCCGGCCTCTTGGGGAACCTGCCCGGCTTCAAGCAGCTCGGCGCACTGCGCAAGCTCAAGGGCATGAACATGAACGACGTCATGGGCGGCATGGGCATGGGCGACCTTGGCCAGATGGCGCAGAAGATGGGCCTCGGTGGCGGCATGCCCGGCATGCCCGCAGGCGGCTTACCGGGACTTGGCGGCGCAGGTGGCTTGCCTGGCATGGGTGGGGGCGCACCTGGCGGCATGCCGTTGCCTCCTGGCGGCCTCCCGCCCGGCGTTTCGATGCAGCAGTATCAGCAGTTCTTGAAGGCGCGCATGGGCCAGATGGCGCCGCGCCCTGTTGATCATCAGGCCAAGCAGAAGTCGAAGGACAAACGCAAAGCCGAGAAGAAGGCGCGCAAGAAAAACCGCCGCTGAGCGCAAGCTCTCGGAGAGCAGAGGGGCGGTCTGTATTTCGTCTGGCGCTAGCGACGTCCCGAGGACGTTGCTCGGGCTCAGTCCATCGTCCGCGCCAGCACACCGTCGATGGCCTGCCGCATCTCAGCGCTCACGATCTTGCGCAGCTGCGACACAGCCTGCACACCGAGCGCGGGCAGCACCTCGGTGGCGCCACCGTAGTCCGCGCTGGACCGAAGCAGGTACTCGGCCCAAGCGCCTTCGCCACCGGCAATCGCTTCGTTCAAGCGCTGAAAGAGCGCATGGTTGCGGACCGCGAGGGCAAGGACGCGTTCCTGGGGCTCGATCGCAAAAGGGTCACCGTCGAACACCGCCAGAGCGGCGTCGAAATCGGCATCACTGACACCACCACGTACGGTCGCGCGCAGCTTGTCACGACCGCCTTCGTCGAGGGGGCCCGGGATCAACTCGTCGTAAACGAATTCAGGAGCACTGGCTTCAGGCGCACTGTTCGACTCACGCCAAGCTTCCAACCAGACCATATGCACCCCTAGGGCTCGTGGGGTCGCAATTATCGCCATCCTGGCCGGCAAGTTGCTCGGGACGCTTGAGGTCGGGCGCGTGTTCAAGGTGGGCCATTGCGTTCCATTTGCCCGTTTCGACGCGCGTTCTTGAGCACCGAGAAACTGGGCACCGGCGTAGGGCGCGAGCGCGTGCTCGGTCGTGGGTTCGGCGAGCGCCGCGTAGATGTTGATGCCGCATCGGTGACGCGCGGTCATGACGATGACGCAGCTCGCGACCAGCGACGAATCGTGACGACGCGGGGACGTAGCGCCGATAAATCTGGGGCAACACGGACGCGAAAATTCCGGAGTTACTGTCGCGATGAGCCATGTCATGACTGCTATGCCCCAGGCGCTCGCGACACCCACCTTGGTGCAGACCTCGTTCGACGTGGTCCCCGTCGCCGAGAATCCACAGGCGCGTCGAGAGGCCATCGACCGTCATGTGGAGGCACACCCGACCGTGATCGCCGCGCGTGCCGGCCATCGCGCGCTCATCGACGCTCGGAACTGGATGGACATCTTTTCGAACCTGTCCGCCGTCGTGGTTGGCGTTGGCGGACTGTCGACGATGCTGCTCAGTGTCTTCCAGATGAGCTCGAGTCCTGCCGGCAATCTCGGGTTGACCTTCGGGGGCGCCATCGCGGCGATCGCGGGCTGCGCCGTCGGTGGTTATCTCGATCGCATCCGCCGCGACCTCGACAGGCGCTGCGTCGAGCCCGCGCACCTCGCCCTGGAAGCAGCCCGTGCCGAGGTCCGCAAAGAGCAGGAAAACGCCCGCACCGTCGACCGTTGATTGATCGGGCGCCCCCGAAGGCTCGGGGTGCGAAGCTCGCGAACTGGGCGGCTCCCTGCTCGAGCTCACCGAGTTGCCGGACGCCTCTCCTTGATGCGCTCGAGGACCAAAGCGCCGCCTGCTGGCAGGTCAAAGGTCGTGCCATCTTCGAGAATCGCGGCACCGGCGCCCACACCACGTCCGCCGTAGCGAACATCGTCACTATTCAAGATCTGTCTGTAGCGGCCGGATGGCAGCGGCACGCGGTAGTCCAGCCGAGCCTCTTTCGAAACATTGGCGACGATGACGTGGTCGGGCTCGTGTTCGCCGCGCGTAAACGCGAACACGCCGTCATCGTTGTGCGCAAAGAGCGGTTTGGCGGGCACGTCGGCGGCCAAGGCGTCGTTCGCGTGCCGCAACGCGATAGCCTCTTTGGCAAAGATGCTGGCGAGCTTACGCGGAATGTCGATGAAGGCGACGGCGCGTTGCCGAGGGGTCATGGCGTGCAAGTCGCGATAGACCCGCTTGTCCGCTTCAGCGAGCTTGACGAAGTCAGGGTCCTCGAACGCCTTGTCGCCCAGCGCAAAGAGCCGCTCGTAGACTCCGCGCACGCCGTCGTCGAAGCGTAGGCGCTCCCAGTCCCAGCCCTGACCGAGCTTGAACCAAGTCCAGCCCATGTCCCAGGTCGACGGCTTGCCCCAGCGAAACGCGTTGGTGGCGAGCGACTCGTCGCCCTGAAAGAAAAACGGGATACCCGGGCTCATGAGACCCACCAGCATGGTGAGGCGCGACACATCGCGCGCCCACTGCGGGGGATCGCTCGTGGCGTTCGGGCCTTGCGCCACGATCGGCGTGCGGTCGGCGTTCCCAACCTCGTCATGGTTCGAGATCATGGTGATTGCTTGCGTGAGCGCCTTTAGACCCAGTGGGCTCGTGAGCAACTTCAAGAAGGCGTCGACGTTTTTGAACTTGCCGAGAGCGGCGGCTTGCACGAGGCCAGGGCGATCCGGGTTGTGGTCATGGACGAGACGATGCTGGAACTCTGTGTACCAGAGGGTCCCCATGAGCTCGACGATCCACGGCTGGAAGGAGAAATCTTCCGGGATGAGCAACGCGTCGGGAGCAACCTCGCGGATCTGCGCGACGAGCTCGACGAGGAAGGCGCGTCCCTCTTCGCCACCGTCCTGATAGATGGGCTGGGTGAAGTCGAGCCGCAGGCCGTCGAAGCCGTTTTCGAGCACCTGCGCGACCGCGTGATCGATGAGGAATTGCCGTACCCGCGGATTGTTGAACGCCGGGATCGGCCCCCAGGGCGTCTTGCGAAGCTGCGGGTGCTCGACGCTACCCCAGTTGTAGTAGGGGTTCGTCGGGTCGATGTCGACGAGCGGGTTACCCTTGTCGAGCGCATGGTTGTAGACGACATCGGCGATGAGGTTCATGCGGCGCTTCTGCGCCTCGTCGCGTAGCATCCGCAGTGCCTCGCGACCGCTCACCCAGCGGCCCATGTGCATGAAGCCAAGACCACTCTCGGTCGCAAAATTGACCACGCCCATAGCGTAGCCCCACCCCCGCACGCCCTGCTCTTCGGTGACCGGGAGGAGCTCGATCGCGTTGATCCCGAGCCACTGAAGATAGTCGAGCTTCTGGCAGACGTCCGCGAACGTCGAGCGTCGCGAGTTGTTCGCCGACGAGAAGAAGCTACCAACGTGGAGCTGGTAGATGACCGCTTTGTTCCATGGTGTCGGTGGTGCGGTGACGCGCGTGGATGGCCTGATGCCATCGACGATGAGCGACTCGCGAAACGACACACCACTGTCTGGAGTGATGAGATCGCTCCACGTGTCCTTGATGCGCGCGCCGCTCGAGAGCACCATCTCGTAGCGCAGCCCGTTCAAGGCCGTGGGAGAGTGGACGAGGGTCGTCCACGTCCCGTCGGTGAAGCGCATGGCGAGGCGACCTTGGTCGTCGACACTCGCGAGGTCATCGACGCCACGCCGCACCGCGATAGCGGAGCGCAGCTCGGCATTGAGGGGGCCAAGCCGGGCCTCGACCTGGGCCTTGTCGAGCGGCCGTCCTTCGGCGTCCTTCAAAATGACCCATGCCTGTTCGGCCGCGCTGTCGTCGCGGAGCTCGAAGCGCATGAACTCCTGGTGGGGGTTGATGTACTGATGGACCTCGGCGCCGTTCGTCGGGTCGAACCACGCACGCGATAGGCCGAGTTGCTCGCCGGTCACTTCGAGAGCGTATGGGTCGGGGACAGCGCGCCGCTCGCCCTTCGAGTCCACGATTTCGTACATGTAGCTCGAGCCAACATGACGGGCGAAGCCCCCAACGACGCGCGTCGCCCAATCGTCACCACGCCGCTCGAGCGGATAACGCGTGATGGTCCCGTCGCGACCGGTAACGCGAACCGTGGCCTCGCGCGCGTGCGGTAGCCAGACCCTGAACGCGAGGTCACCTTCGGCAGTCTTGCGGGCGCCCATGGCGTGGTAGGTCGTCGGACTGTAAGCGGCGAGCCCGAGGCTCGGGTCGAAGCGCAGATTCTTGCCCGCGTGGACCACCCACGCGTTTTTCTTGGCGGGCGTGTCGGCGATGACACCCCACTCCCAATGGTGCGCGCCATCGTCGACCAGGCGCACGGTCGCGCTCCAGCGCCCGTTGCCCTCGTAGCGCATGGGGACTGTCTCGGTGCCCCAGGCAGAGCTGTAGCGCCCCGTTGTCTTGTTCCAACTCCCGTTGAGCCGAACCTTGCCGACGTCGCGCTGCGGGCCGGCGTCATAGACGAAGGTCACGTCGCGGGTGGCCTGGGCACGCCGGGGGCGGATGGAGATCGAGTCGCCCGGGCGAGCCACGGCGGCCCGCTGCATCGAACGCCCGGCCGGAGCTTCGCGCAGGAGAGCCTTGCCGGCGGGGACCTCCGCCGAAACAAGGTGGCGGGATCGCACCTCGTTGATGGGCAACAGACTGCTCCGGTGTAGGAAGCTCCTGTTATCGCCGAAGAGTCGCGCCAGTTGCGGCACCCTAGCCTGCCACCGGCGACGAGGATCGGCCTTCAGCGGGTGCCTGGCCGGGGCGCACGGGCAAGACGCCGCAGAGCTTAGAGCTCCTCGACCACGACGTACAGACCACCCTCGTCGGCGAGGATATCCACGAAGCCGCCGCTCGCGTCGTAAACATACCGTCGCCCGGTGCCAGTGCGCAGGTCCCCGTCGCTGTCTTGCGGGATGAGCTCCCAGCTCCATCGGCGGTCGATCACATCGGCGAGGCCCCTACGTGTGGGCATTTGAGGCAACATACGCGCGGCGTCGGGGCTGCTGTGTTGTGGATCGGCTATGACATCGGCGGCGCTGAGCAATGCCTCACTCTGCCGGTAGACCCGAAGCCTTGTTGGGATGACGCTCGCGCGTCGGGCGCGGGCGACGGTGAGAGTCGCGACGAGCCCACGCGGCGCCCCGTCGGTGCCAAGATCGAGCGGGGGCGTAAAACGCGGGGTGCGCAGAACACGGAGCGCGTCCCCAACGCGGGTCTTCTTGTAGCGCGCAGTCTCCCCCAACCAGCGCGCCGGGGACAGGATGCGGAAACGGGGCGACCCGCCATGCGCCACGCGCCAGGCCCGAAGCTCATCCTCCCAGCGTCCGCTCGCCCCGCAAGGTGCGGCGGGCGCCACATGCCATGGGTGAAGCGGCCGCACACCACTAAAGCCCAACGAAGCAAGCGTGCTCTGGTGTCCGCCGTCGTAGGGCCGAGCGTAAACAGCGAGCTGCGGCGTGAAAAAATCGCGCGTACCCGCGAGCACCTTGATGCTCTGACCACTGCTGAAAGCCACCAAGTCCATCACTGCGTCGCAATTCACGTCGCGCGGCATGGAGGTGACGCCGTCGCCGAAGCCCGTCCCGTTGAAGGTCACCGGGTTCGCAAAGCCGTTCGCAGGGACTCCCCCGGGAGCCGTCCCGGCAGCGACAGCGCCAAGGTAGGCAAAAGGAAAGCCGAGCATCACGAAGTCATTGATGCCGTCCAAGCTCGCGTCGAAGAGCTGAATGTCCGCAAAGGAGCTGTTCGGGAAGAAACTCGTGACCCCGCTAAAGCCTCCCCCCGCGATGCCGTTGCGCATCTGCACAAGGGTCCCGAAGCGGGTCCATAGGTCGGTCACGCCGTCCCAGTTGAGGTCGGCAAAGTGCGCCTCGCTCATCGACCCGGCCGGGACGATGCTGGTGGCCGTAAAGGGGTTCGCGCGGTTCACCGGCGTCACCGAGCTTGCGAAGAGGCGCACTTCTCCGTCCGACGGAACGGCGGCGAGCAGGTCCGGCAAGGCATCGGCGCCGACGTAGCCGACCTCGAGATTGCGCGCAGGGTTGCCGATTGCGTACGTCGCGTCTTGAGCGCTGAAGATCGGCCCGCCACGATTGAACGCGACCCCGAGCTCCCAAGCACTCGAGGCGAAGTCGTCGTTGTAGAGATAGGCGACGTCGAGCCGACCATCGGCGTCGAAGTCCGCAACCGCAAGCCCACCCGCTTCCGCCATACCGAGAGCGCTAATCTGCATGCTCTGAAGCGCCTCGAAGCGCGCATCGGCGATGCCCTGAACCGGCCGCGACAGCACCCACCCGAGCCACAGCTCGCGCTGAAACGGTACCGAATTCGACACCTCGAAAAGCACGACCAGGTCGACGATGCCGTCGCCGTTCAAATCGGCGGCCTCGCCGTCGACGGTCTGCAGGGCTTGGTCCGCCACCTGGAAGATCTCTTCCTCGCCGAACGCCGCGTCTCCGATGCCAGCCCCGCCCAACCCCCTTCGCAGTCGCAGCGCGTTGTCGATGTAGACGAGGTCGACGACACCATCTGCGTCGAGGTTTGCGACCATGGGAAAACCGATGGAGGTGCTCGGCAGGAAAGCAGCGCCAGAGCGAAACAAAGCGCCACCGACCGTCGCTGGGCCGTCGACCCGGAGAACCGCCATGGCCCCAACCCCGTTTCCGGTGAGCGCGACGATTTCGGCCACGCCATCACTGTCGAGGTCGTCGGCAAAGACACCGAAGGTGTCGAACGGCACCTCGCTCGACCGCGCGACCACCTCACCACTGACCGCGTCGAAGCCGCCGAGGGCGATCGCGATGGAGCTCAAGCCACCGCCGTGGCCGGCGATGTCGGTGAGTCCGTCGCCGTTCAGATCCGCAAAGCTCGCGGATGCGATCTGCTGTTCGAGGCGCAAACGCCGTTCGTCGTACGTGAAAGCGCCTGGCCCGCCCGTGCCAAGGTGGTAGATGAGCTCGCCGTTCCCCAAGTTGATGAGGTCGGCGATACCGTCACCGTTCGCTTCACCGATGCCCAGCGTGTCGGGGTCATTGCTATTGAACGACAGGAACGTTCCGACCTCGGCGAAGTTGCCGGTGCCGTCGCCCGCGAGCAAACGTCCGTCACTGCTTTGCAAAGCTACGGCGATGTCGAGGATCCCGTCGCCGTCGAGGTCGCCGACCGCAGCCGAGAAGCGCGCGTCATACGTCGCCGTAAAGCTTGGCGAGCTGGAGAAGCGCGAGCCTGAGACGCCGGTGTTCAGGAAGACCAGCAGAGAAAGACTGCTGAATTCGTCGCGCGTGACCACGAGGTCATCGTCGCCGTCGGCGTCGAGGTCCCGCGCAATGACATCGTAGGGCTCGGCGCCGACGTCGAAGGTCGTATCCGAGGCGAACGTCATGTTGCCGTTGCCAGCCCACAGCGTGGCCACTCCTGCTGTGGTCATACTGACGAGCGACTGACGCGCGGGATTGTTGAGGAAGTTACCTGCGATCACCTTCTCGGCGGACCCCGCGAGAAACGTCTGGGGCCATGGCACCGTGGTCCCGCCGTTGCGGAAGATCGAAAAAGCACTATTGGCCACTGCTTCGGGCTTGGCGAAGACGAGGTCTTTGGCACCGTCGTTGTCGAAGTCCGCTATCGCGACATCGTACGATTGGCCCGATTGCACTCCGTTGCTACGCAAGAGATCGCTCGTAAAAAGAGGGCGCACGAACGCATCGTGCGGGGCGTCTCCGCTCGGCGTCGCGGGGGTGCCCAGAGTAAACGCGAAGGTGGTTGCGGCAGAGACGTCGTCGTCGACGGTCAGTCGAACGACTGTGCTCGCTGCTGCCACCGTGTTGCCGCGCGAGGCATCCCAGCTGAAGAGATGCTCGACGCCTCCGCCACCCGTGCCAGAGAGAGGCGCGGTAGCGAGGTCGCGCGTGCCCTCGCTCAGCGCGAACGCATATTCTTCGCAACGGTACCAATGGGTGCCGGCGTCGTGGCTGTACTCGAAGGTCACATTGACGTCGTCGGACTGCGCGTCGGCAAGCGTGTAGCGAATGTGGATGGGGCCGGTCCCTCCGATAATGGCGGTGCGTGCCGCGCCGGCCGCGAGCACGACCGGCGGCGTTTGGTTGACCACACGCGTGAGAACCTGCGGCGGACTCCACACGCCCCAATGTTGCTCGGGGGTCGACGCCTCGGCCGTGTCGTAAGCGCGCGCCCGAAGCACGACGCGCGCCGTCTGTTCGGTGTTTGGAATACTCGCGTCGCCCACACCCTGTGGAACCGAGGGATCTTCGACCTCCGGTGCGAACAGCGGCGCATTCGAGCGCCACCCGACAGAGGCAGCGAGGGGTGTCTCGGCGCGGCAACCCAAACCTTCCGTGTTACCGTAGGCTAAAGCCGCTGTGCGCCACACACCATCAGGCCCACGAAACTGTAGCTCGAACCCGCAGGCGTCGGCGTTCGAGTCGACGAGGCCAACCACCACGTTAATGACTCCGGTCTCACCGATGACCGCGTCGATGGTCGCCACCGGGGGCTCGTTGCCGACCGAAAACGGCGCGCTCTCCGCTGGCACGCTCTGCACAGCCCCGTCCCCGCTGCGCGCAACAGCGCGGATCGCGACGGCCTCGGCGCGAACGATGGGGTCGGCAACCTGGCCATCAGCGTCGAGATCCACGCGCGCGAGCGCAAGGCCGTTGGCTAAGGTGGCGTCGGCGAGTGCGTCCCACAGAAACGCGTGGGTGGTGCCACTCGGCGAGCCCACCACCCCAGCCGGCGACGACGATGAAGGCGCCAAGGTGAGCGCGCGCCAGGCGACCTCGGGCTCATCGAGCAACCGGAATTCGAGCTGCAGATCGAACAGCGCGCCCGCGTTCGCGGACACGATCTGAACTTCGAAGGGGACTGCGCGGGTGTAACGCGTCGAGAGCTGGTCGGGCACGTCGACGCGGAGCGACGGCGTCTCACTCGCGACACAGCTGCCAACGTTCGTGTCGCAGATGGTGCCCTCGGGACACTGCGCATTGTTGGTGCAGGTGACCTGCAGGCTTTGCGGCACGCCGAGATCGAGCGCGCAGGCACTGGCGGCGACCATGAGTACCAAACAGAAGGAGTGCCTCATTCGCATCGCGTCTCTCCCTCGCTGGTCAAGCGCTGGCAGGTGGTCGCGCCGGTAGCGGGATCGGGAAGACAAAACGCGAAGAACTCGCATTCAGTCGCGAAAAAGTTGTCGAGCTCGTCGGGCGTTGGGTTGCACGCGGACCCCTGGGGCTTGCGCGCTTGGCACACCGCCGCCGCGCCTTCGCCAACACAGGTCACGGTGAAAAACGGGAAGCACAAGCCTGCCTGACAGGTTTCGCCAGTGACCGGAAGCTTGCGGCACGTCCCGCTCGCAGGGTCGCAGACGAAGCCCGAGGCCAAGTCGCACTGAGGGTCGGTTTCGCCGCCGCAGGGATCATTTTCGCCGCCGGGCCGCACGCAGACGAAACCATCACCCTGGTCGCTGCAGGCGTTGTCGCCGAACGGGTTGGGACACCGTGGTCCTTCGGGATGGCAGGGGTCGCCATAGGCGAGCGGCACCGGAAACGCGCCACAGGTGCCGTTGATGCAACCAAGGCCGTCCTCGCAGGCCTGCGCCGGGTCGTCAGAGCAAGCATCGCCTGCGGCGCCCAAGCGAACGCAGACCGCGTTGCTCGAGTTTTCTCGGCTGCAGGACAATCCAGCTGCGCAGTCGCTCGCGACGTAACAGACCTGCCCTTCCGCCCCCGGCGTGCTCGAGCAGCGGGTCACTGAGGCGTCCCCCACGCAGAACAGGCCCGCGGAACATGGCTGATCGGGCGGACGGCACTGGTCGCCAGCCTCGGCCCGCGCCAGACACTCGCCGCGCTCGCCGCCGTTTGGAATCTGGCACGATAGCCCCGGACCGCAATCGAACGTGTAGTCGCAGTCCTCCCCGACACCGAGCTGCAGGGACACGACGCATGTAGGAAAGCCGCTGCTGCCGAAGCGCTCGCAGGTCGCGGGTGCCGCGCAGCCTTGCGTCGCACACGTCTCCCCCGGGGCGCCGACCGCGGTGCAGTAGCCTATGCCAATGTTACCGGCGTCGCCCATCTCGCAGACCAAGCCTGGCGCGCAGCCGCCGCGGCGGTCGCAACACTCCCCGTCGCTGAGACGGCCGACGAAACCCGCAACGCACGCAGCGATGCTCCCGAACTCGGGAGCTGGCGTACCGCAAGGTTGGGCCTCGATGGCGCGCACGCAATCGGCGGCCTGCGCGGGGTCGACGCGAAAGAGAAGTGGTTCTTCGAACGAGCCGGTCTCGTTGACGTCCGCCGCGAACGTGAAGCCGATTAAGGACGCGCAGGTGGCGCGGTCGGCGAACACGTCGCCAAGCGCCCCGCCACAGCGCGCGTACCAGCCGCAGGCCGCAGCCACGTAGTCGGCCTTGAAGTCCGCCGCGAGGTAGCGCTCGACGGGAGTCGCCGGGTCGACATCGGCGCCGTCGGCGGGTGGGCGCTCGACGCCTGTGTTGACGCTACAAGCCACAGCCATCACGACAAGGAGAAGTGCGAACGGGCGACTGGTCACGGGACCGAGATTAGTCGCGGACGGCTGCCGGCTCAATCGTCCTTGTGGTCGGACCTCAGCGCTTCTTTCGCGTCTTGGCCGGGGCTGGCGCTTTACCGCCGGCGCGAAGGCCCATGTCGACGTACACGACTCCGAGCGATGCCTCGCTCTTGCTGAGCCCCTTTGCTGCGCTTGCTGGCACGACGATGAGCACACGACCTTTGGCGACCGTCTCGCCGCGCTGGTTGTCCGCCCAAACGTCGGCGTCAATCACGTGTTCGCCGTTTTCCTCGCGCTTGTCGATGACCACGCCACGGCACGTGAGCACATCACCCGGCCAGACCAGCTTGAGCACGCGCAGCCCATACCGCCGGAGCGCACAGCCCTTGAACTGCGTCTCCACCATGCGGCCGATGTAGCCCATGATGAGCTGCGACGGCGCAAACACCGAAGCTTTGCCGCCAGCGGTGGCGACCTTGTCGTCGAGGTGCATCGGGTTGTAGTCGTCGATGGCGCCGGCAAACCGCGCGAGCGTGGCGCGCGTGAGCGCCGGAATGGAGATGCCTTCGAGCGGCATACCTTTGTCGATGGTTTCGAAATCCAGCGCCATGTGACCCTCGTCTGCCAAGCAGGCAGACCAAACTAGCAAAGCGAAAAGATGCGTCGCGACAAAGCGGCCAAGACCTAGTCTCTCTTAAGCTCGACCAAGACGCGGCGGCCTTTGAAGACCGGGCGATCCTTGGCGTCATTGCCACGCGTTTCGATGACCACGAATACCAGAGAGCCGGTGGGGGTCTTCTTGTCGTAGATGTCCGCGATAGCGTGCGTTATGGTGATGACATCACCTGCGCAGATCGGACGGAAATACTCGTACTCCTCCTCTGCGTGCATGATGTTGCTGTCGTCGAGGCCGAGCTGATCGTAGAGCTCGCGCGTCGCGTGCAGCGCGGCAGGAAACGTCGGAGGGCCGACCAGCGACGAGAAGCCGGCCGCTTTCGCTGCGGTCTCCTCGTAGTGAATGCTCGCGTCTTCGCCGACGGCGGCTGCGAAGCGGCGGATCTGACCCTTCTCCACTTCCATGGCGACGGGCTCGGTCGACTTGCCGATGAGCGTCTTGTACGGCGCGGTTACAGCCACAGCGAAAAACCCATCTCATGACCTTGGTTTAGGGAAGTGTGGACGCAGGCGGGTCATGAGGGGTGCTTTCGCCTGCGGCACGTCTTATCGCTTTGCTAGTCTCTCCAGAAGAACTTCCATGGGTTGCGACGAAGATCCCGCATCAGCTCTTTCACATCGTCGTAAATCTGCGCATCGTTCACGAAGCCACCGATGGTGCCCTCGCCGCGCCGGACGTTGTGCACCATCGCCTGCACGTCAGCCACCGTGAGTTCAAGGCCTCTCGTCATCTGATCGACTCGCGCGACAATCTCGGGGGCTTTGACGGCGGAGCTTTTCAGAGATGACGCCAGAACGTGCAAGTCGTCCAAGCTCGCCTGCGTCTGCTCGAGAATATGCGGGAGCTCGCGCCGCAGGACAACAGCCACGGCGTTCCCGTTGTCGAGAAGTTGGGCGAGCTCCCCATTCTCGGTCGCCTCACGCGCCCTGGCCACCACGACCCTCAAGTCCGCAGCCAGGGCCGCGTGCTCGCTTACGAGCTTACCGATGTTCTCGCGATTGCCACGGACCAAGTCGGTGAGGGCTGCAAAGAGATCGCTCGGCCCGCCGCTCTTGGCTACGACACCCTCGGCTTCCAGGGTCTGCGCCGGCAGGAACTGCGACAGCAAGGTGGTGATGACTTCGAGCGCGTAGCCGGCTTGCAGCATGACGACATGCAAGCGGGGTGCATCGACTCCACGCACCGCCCGGCCGGTGACCAGCGGTTCTGCCCCGGAACCCGGGGAAATCTCGACATACGACTCACCGATGAAGCCCTGCATGGCCACGTAGACCTTGGCGTCACGGCGCAATCGCCCGCGCAGCTCGTGGTCGACCGTGATGCGCACCCGAACGAGCGGCGGCAGGGTCTGGCCGAGCCCAGGCCGCTCGGCGAGCTCCGGTGTCTCATCGGCCTCGAGGAAGCGGATCTCCTTGACCTTGCCAACGTTGACGCCGCTGACGCGGACGGGGCCGCCCACCTGGAGGGCGCCGGTATAGCCGAAGTCGACGAGCAGATCGTCGCGTCGCGACAGGCTGAAGTCGCCGACCCACCAGATGAGGGCCACCAACAAGACTGCCGCGACCGCCACGAAGGCGATGACCCGGGTTTTTAGCGCGCGTGCCATACCCTTAAAACAGCTTCAGCCACGCGGGTGCATGAAGGTCGCCAAGACCTCATCCGACGTGGCGAACAATCCATCGGCGGAACCGTCGTAACGGATGCGTCCTTCGTGCAGGAAGCTCACATGATCTGCCGTGCCGCGAACAGACGTCAGGTCATGGCTCACGACCATCGAGGTCAAGCCGTGGCGATGGGAGGTCTCGCGAATAAGGGCGTCGATACGACGGGCAGCCACCGGATCGAGGCCGGTCGTTGGCTCGTCGTAGAGCATGACGCGCGGCTCGAGCGCCAAGGCGCGGGCAATGGCGACCCGCTTTTGCGAGCCTTTCCCGAGCTCTGGGGGAAAACGCTCGAGGATGTCGTCGGCATGGACGCTCTCAAGGACCGCCCGCGCGCGCGCCTGGGCGATAGCCGTGCTCACCTTCATACGTTTGGCCACCGGCATCGCGACGTTTTCGAGGACCGTCAGGTGGTCGAAGAGCGTCGCGTGCTGGAAGATGTACTGGCACTGGGCCCGGACCTCGACCAGGTCAGCCTCGTCGAGACCGGTGACTTCACGGCCGTCCACAAGAATTCGGCCCCGATCAGGCCGTATGAGGCCGATGACCGACTTGATGGTGACGCTTTTGCCGGCGCCGCTCATGCCCATGACGAAGTGAACGCTGGCCTTGGCGACGCGAAACGACACTCCACGCAGGACCGGGGAGTTATTGAACGACTTATGGATGTCATCGAAGACGATCACGCGCGCGTGCTCATGATGAAGATCTGCCCGATTGCGCCAATCACGAGGTCGAGGAAGAGCACTGCGAGCGAGCCTCCAATGACCGCGGTCGTGGTGGCGCGACCAACCCCAGGCGCCCCCCCCTTGGCCGCGAAACCCGCGGCGCAGGCGACCAACGGCACAGCCCCCCCGAAGGCGACGGCCTTGGCCACGCCCACCACAATGTCTGAAATTTCGAGCATGCGAGCGTTGAAGAACGCCGGATAGCTAACTCCGAAGCCCGTGTGCGCGGCGATCGCGCCGGCAACGAACGACACAGCCCCCATCGACACCACCAGCACGGGCATACCGACGATCCCGCCGACGAACCGCGGCATGACGAGGACCCGCACGGGCTCCGCTCCGGCCATGCGAAGCGCGTCGATCTGTTCGGTGATCTGCATGGTGCCGATCTGGGCCGCCGCCCCGGCCCCATACCGAGCGGCCACCATCAAGGCCACGATGCTTGGCGCAAGCTCGCGCACCAGCAACTGGAGGAAGGTGGGACCGATGAGCGCGAGGTCACCAATCATCCGCAGGCTCTGCTCAGCGGACTGCACCGTCATGATGACGCCAACGCAGCCCATGACCACAGCGACAAAGAAGGCGCTCTTGTTGGCAAGCTCGTAAGCTTCCTTGAACGCGGCTTTGCGGTCGGTGCGACCAAGGCCGTGCAGCACGCGTCCCAGCAGGGCGAACACGTCGCGCACCTTCATGGGAAGAGCACCGTGATCACATAGTCGGCGAGGAAGATGCCGATGGCGCACGCGACGACCTGCGCGTTGACGGCTCGGCCAACGCCAGCAGAGTCGCGGCTCGCGGAAAGGCCGTAGTGGGTCGCGATCACGGCGATGAAGAAGCCGAAGGCGGCCGCTTTCGCGACCCCCATGAGCACGTCGACCGCGCCGAGAGCGGCGTCGAGACTACGGAAGAAATGTGCAGCGTCGAGACCGAGGATGATCTTGGCGGTCAGGGCGCCGCTAACGATGGCGACGAGATCACCAAAGATGACGAGCGCCACGAGGCTCACCGTCATGCTGATCACCCGTGGCACGATGAGCAGCTCGTAGACGTCGAGCGCCAGCACCTTCAGGGCGTCGAGCTGCTCGGTGGCCCGCATGCTGGCGAGCTCGCTTGCGTGCCGCGCCCCCACCCGTCCACTGAACATGAGACCGATCATGACCGGCCCAATCTCACGGAACGTAGCAAAGCCGGTGTACCACCCCACGAGGTCGTAGATGCCCAGCTGCTGCACGTAGAAGGCGCCCTGGAGCACCATAATCGCCCCGGTGAAGGCGGCGGTGAGCGCGACGATAGGAATGGATGCTTCGCCAAACTCGATGAACGAACGGATGAGCTCTGCGGTATCGAAACGGGGACGCACGAGCTGCATGGCCACGCGTCCCGAGATGGCGGCGGTTCCGGTCAGGTCGCGGAGCAGGCCCACGGCCAAGCCTTGTAGCGTCAGAACACGTCGTACGCGAGTCCGACCGCAAGATAGACGCCTTCGTCGTGCGCGCCGCGCAGGGCGTTTAGCACCGGGACGCGCACGGCTGCGTAGAGGAGCCAGTCGCTCACCGGCGAGACCAAGGCTTCGGCGGTAGCAAAGCCAATAAAGCCACCACTGTCCGCCGCGACCGCCCCGCCCTCGAGCGCGGTGCTATCGGTGCGCGTATCGAAGCCGCCTCGCAGCGCGAGCGACGGCGTGACCTGGTACTGCAACGCGGTCGTGCTGCGGACCGAGCGCGACCCACGGTAGCCTGCGTTGCCCCGCGTCGCGTAGACGCCGGTCACGCTCGCGTAGATGGACCAGGGGTCCGCGAAGAAGGCGTACGCGACACCGAGTCCCGGGTCGACCGAGCCTGTTCCCGGCTGCAACTCGATCGGCAAGAGATCCCCGTCGGTGCCACGCTGCAGCTGGGCCGTTGGCAGCTTTACGGTGCCGATGACGGCTAGGAGATGCGCGGGGACGAACTCATCGTCCTGGTAGACAAATGCCTTGGCGCGTAGCTCGATCTCCCCCAGGGCCACGGTGTCGCGGCGCGCCAGATTGACGTAACGCACGGTGCGGCGCAGCGCCGGGACGTCCACCATGAAGAGGACTCGGTCGACCGGCGCCCAGATCACCTGTGCGTCGAGGCGCTGCTCCTCGAGCCGTTGTTGATTGAAACCGGCGGTCCCGACTGCGTCGCTTCGATGGCGCAGCTCGAGCGCGACCCGCAAGCGCCCAGCGTAAGGCTTTTCGCTCCCCATGAGCGTGAGCGTCATGTCCCCACACGAGCACGTGGAACAGGCACGAGCCGTCGCGTCGGCAGCGAGGACGCCAACGAACGCAAGGACGGCGATAGCCCTCATTGCACCGCGACGCGAAACCCTGCGGCGAGGCCATCGATGATGTCCGCCGCGGCGGTCACTGCATCGAAGTCGACCGTATCGAACGCGCTGCTGGTATCGAGCGAAAACGTGACGGTGGCGGTCGCATCCGCCGATCGCAGCTCCAATGGGCTCGCAAAGCTCACGCGAACATGGTCACCTCCGGCGCTGCTGATGCTGAACGGAACGCCATCGTGCTCGCCCGTGACCCGAAGACTGCGCCCTACCATGTCGCCGTCGGGGAGGCGCACGGCATCATCGTCGGCGGCTCCAACCGCCAGGTTCATACTGCAATAGCGGTCGGGTGGCGGCTCGAGCGTACCAACGTCGATCGTCGCGCGGGGCCCGGCGATTGCGATGACCACAGGGACCGCGAGGTTGGTCGGACTCGACTCACCGTGCGCAAGCGCCGAGGGCAGCGGGCTCACCGCGCGCCAGAACATTCTCGCGACGCTGTCACAGGGCTCGAGCGTGAAACCAACGATGGTGAGGTAGCTAGGGTCGAGCACGGCACTCGTTCCACCGTTCGCGGCAACCGACTGCGGCATCGTCTGGCCCTGAACGACGACGCGAACACCGATACCGTTGCTATCGCCCTCAGCGGCACAGGCAAAAGCGACCACCACGAAAGTCAGCACGAGAGCTCGCATCGAAGCGCCGTCTAACGGGCTGGGCGGCGTTCGTCCAATGCGACAAGATGTCTCAGCCCCCGAGAATCGCTCGGTCGGCCTCGCACAAGGCAAGCGCGCGCCGCTCGCGCTCGGAGACCCAGGCGATGGTTTGGCCATCGAGGGCGCGAGGCTCACCCTGACGCTGCGCCCGGTAGACGACCAACAACACGGTCAGGTCGCCGTAGGCGTGCCGATGCCTGCCGAGCTCGGCCCCGACCTCCACAGTGATATCGAGCTCTTCGACCAGCTCCCGGCGCAACGCGTCGGCGTCGGTCTCCCCCGCGTCGACCTTCCCGCCCGGCAGCTCCCAAAGGCCTCCGCGCGCCTTGTGCAGGGGCCGCTGCTGCATGAGCACCCGCCCCGCTTCCTCGATGTAGGCGGCGACGACGCGTGTTACGCTGTCGGACATGCCGTGTAGCGATATCACCGAGGTCTTCGAGGCACACCTCGATTTCGATGACCGCCTCCTCGGCTACACGCTCCGCAAGCGCACCTGCGGCGCTGCGATCGGCTCGGTCGACCTGCTCGCCGAGCTGTTCGTTGGCAAAGACGTCGCGACTCTGCTTGCCATGCCGCACGATCACGTGGGCGGCTTCACCGGCGACGTCGGCGATGCCGCGTTCCTGCCGGTCAAGCACTTTGCAGCCATGCAGACCGTTCTCGCAGCTTACGTTGGTCGGTCCGGTGGCCGTCCTGTCGACCCATGCACCATTGCGTCCATCGCGGTTGCCCCCGACGGCGTCCATTTGACGGCGCATGTGACCATCGACGCCGCAGTCGAGGCCATTCGCTCATGTGGCAACTGCGGCTCGTGCGGATCCCACAAGAAGTCGCGCGGGTCGCTTCCCGTTCTTGGCTCCTAACTGGATGCATTGCCAACGTCGCCTGGAACCGTGTACGACCCGGGGCGTTATGGACGGCGACGTTCCTTCGACACCACGTCAGCTGCTCGAGAATCTCCTCGGGCAGGGCATGGTGATGGTCACTATCGATGCCCGATCCGACGGCGCCGTCGTGCCGCGTCAGTTCGAGCGTGACCCGCAGCTGCGCTTGAACTTGTCGTACCGTTTCGGATTGCCCATCGAAGTCGACGAATGGGGCGTGCGTGCCCGCCTCACCTTCTCCGGGGTGCCATTCGACTGCGAGCTTCCTTGGCCGTCCATCTACATGATCGTCTCGCACGTCACGGGTCAGCCGTTCTTGTTCCCGGAACACGTGCCACAAGAGCTGATGCAGCTGGCGACCCAGATGCGCAGCGAGGGTCAGATCCCCGAGCAGCCCCCCAAGAAGCCCAAGCTGACGGTCGTCGCCGACGACGCGGTCGCAGGCACCGACACTGCCCCAGAGGACCAGCCTTCGCCCGAGCCTGCGGTCGAGGTCGCCGAGGTCCACCAGCCTCCTGGCGACGATGGATTGGCGAAGGCCCATGAAGACGTCGCGGTCGAAGGCGAGATGGAAGGCGAGCCGTCGCCGCCGCGGTCCCCTCCGCGCCGCGGCCACCTGCGCGTCGTCAAATGAGCACCGAGGTCCGCTGGCTCGAGGTCGAGCTCGAAGTGCTGGCACCGCAAGCCGATGACTTCTCGGCGGCCTTGTTCGAGATTGGCGCCTCGGGCGTGCAGATCATCGACGACACGGCTCCGAACGTTGAGGAAGCCCTGCCCGACGCACCGCCTCCCCGTCATGCCCACTATCGCGGACATGCGCTCTTGGTCGCGACTTTCGAAGGCGAGGTCGAGGTGCCCACGGTGACCCGCGCCATCACCGAGCTCGCTGCCGAGCTCGGCGTTCTCATCGCGCCCGAGACGCTGGTCACACGCTGGCGCAACGACACCGGCTGGGCTGACGCGTGGAAGGCGTATTTCGAACCCCTCCAGATTGGCCGACGTCTTTGGATCGCGCCAACCTGGCGCCCCGAGTTCGTACCTCCCGAGGGCGCCCTCGTCTTGCGTATGGATCCTGGCATGGCATTCGGCACCGGCCAGCACGCGACCACCAGTGGCTGTCTCGAGCTTCTCGTCGACGAGGGCATCGCCGCGCGCGCCGGGGGAGCTGTTCTCGACGTCGGGTGCGGCTCCGGTGTGCTCGGCATCGTCTGTGCGCAGCTCGGTGCCGGCCAGGTGCTCGGCATCGACATCGACGACGCGGCCGTGAAGGCAACCCTCGAAAACGCGCTTTTGAACGGGGTCGGGCCGCGCGTGCGCGCCGAAACTACGCCGCTCGCCGAGGTGCGAGGTACCTTTAGCCTGGTGCTTGCGAACATTCTCGCCGGCACGCTCGAAGAGCTCGCCGACGCCCTCCTCGCCCACACCGATCGCGGCGGCACGCTCATGCTCTCCGGGATCCTGCATGAGCAGGCGCCTCACCTTCGGGAGCACTTCCAGGCTCGAGCCCAGGCCGCTGGCCGCCGGCTCGATGCTGTGGGCATGCGTGAGCGTGGTGACTGGGTCAGCTTCGCGCTGCGCGTAACTTAAAGAACCTTGCTCGTGACGCGCCTTCGCGGTCCATGACACCCGTCACACGGCTAGTTTTCTCACAACGACCGAGCCGCACGTAGCGATACTCGAGACTCACTTCCAGGTCTCACCCCCTTTCCCAAGAAGCTGGTTCAGACCGCTGCAGCGTAAGGCTGCTAACAGGAAAGGTGTATCTTCATGTTTCTCCAATGGCTTCGCGGCGTCAGCTCACTTGGGAACGTTCAACAGGGCCCGGGTGCGCCAGCCGCAAAAGCGGTACCCGCGAGCACTCCTCCGGTCAGTCGCACCGCCGCAGGCTATGGGGCGCTCGGCATCGCAGCCGACACCTTCGCGAGGACCGCGACCTCCGCGGACCAGGTGCCAGTACGCCCAGCGGGCACGGTTGCTCCTGCAAGCTTGCCGCCGACTGCGGTCAAGAACGCGATCGTCGTCGGCGCCGGTCCAGCTGGCCTCATGGCCGCGATGGAGCTGCTGCAGAACGGCGCCAATGTCACCATCGTCGAGCAGCGGGACGCTTACAGCCGTCCAATTCACTTCAACGTGCGCGGCGAGCTCCTGCACCACCTTGCCGAGAAGTGCCCTCACCTCGTCGACAAGATCCTCGCCAAGATGGGCACCATCGAGCGGGCAGAGATCATCGACGGAACCGTCACGTCACTTACCGACAGTCAGCTCGCCGACCTGCGAGCCGCCGAACCCAACCGCGAGTTTACGCTCACGCCGTACGGATTGAAGATCGGTCAGCAGCCGCTCGGTCTCCCGAAGCCCGACGCGACGCTCGCGACCTTCGGCGGACGCGTCATGATGGAGTCGCCCTCTGTCGGCCAGATCGCCGTCACCGAGCTCGAAGAGATCCTCTACGAAGAGCTCGAGCGCATGTCGAAGGAGCCGACCACCGGATCCGCTCCAACGGTCACTATCCTTCGCGATCACCGACCCGAATACGTCAAAGACGCGGAGGGCAACTACCGCGTCTCGGTGACGCGGGTGCGCGCTGAGATCCAGGCGGATGGCCGTCCCAAGTGGGTCGCTGCCGGCGCGAAGATGAATCTTCCACCCGCCGACCTTGTCGTCGTTGCCGAAGGCGCCAACAGCGAGACGCGTAACGGCGCACTCGGCGTCGAAAAGATCGAGCGCACTTTCGTATCGCCGGGCGCCGTCTTCATTGCGGGCTCCATCAAGGGTGGCGCCAAAACGGACAAAGCGCCCAACGGGGGCCTCATCCGCCGCCGCTACGCGGAGATGAAAGACCCGGCCACCGGCGAGATTCACGGTATCCGCCAGATCATCGTCGGCCACGCCAAGCTCGATCGCACCTGGCTCCTCGTCGAGGTGCCACCCTTCATCAAGCTCGAGGGTAAGGCAGCCGTCGAGGCCTACTATCGTGAGCACGCCGGCTATGTCTCTGAGATGACGCCTGAGCAGATGGCAACGCGTGAGATCATCTGGGGGCCGAACCCGTTCGTGATGCAGCAGTTCATCTCGAAGACGGCCGTGCAGGGGAACAACTTAATCCTCATCGGCGACGCGGTTGGGAACGCCCACTTCCTTACCAGCGGCGGGATGAACACGGCCTGCGTGCCACACAGCTTCGCACTGCAGACGCTGCTCGAGAACCTGCGCGCTGGCGTCGATCGCAAAGAGGCGCTGAAGCGCTACGACCTGCGCGCCATCGCCGGCACGAAGGAATGGCTGCGCGTAGGCTATGCCGAGTTCGGTCGCCAAATAGCGGCGGCGAACTTCGGGCAAGCGTTCTCGGAGGCATTTCGCGAAGCGCGCAAGCGCCTGGGTCTCGAGGTCGCCGAGAAGGAGACGAGCGCGACTGGTGAGCATGTGCAGGGTGAGGTCGCCGAGGAGACCAATCCGCTCTCTGGGAACGGCACATGGAAGAAGTCGGACAACTAAGGCGCGGGGCCTAGGACCACGGTGACTAGTCAGAGGGGCTCCTTCGCCCCTCCTTTTTAGCAGCATGATGGCGCTTGTCGGCGAGCATGCGCTGCTTCGAGCGTTTGCTGCGCTTGCGCTTCTGGCGGCGGATCTTCTCGATACGTTGCTCCTCCGCGCTCTCCTTGCCGAGACGGATGCGTTCGATGCGCTCGACCAGAATACGTCGGGCCAAGAAGCGATTCATGGCCTGCGAGCGACTCTCTTGCGCCTTCACCTCGATACCGCTGGGGATGTGCTTCAAGTAGACGGCACTGGAGGTCTTGTTGACCTTCTGACCACCTGGACCGCTCGCGCGGACGAACTTCTCCACGAGATCTGCTTCGAGGATCCCGTTGGCCGCCATGCGGGCAGCGAGCGCGGCTTCGGTGTCTGGCAAGACGGGCATAGAAAATGGCTACACGAGCTAACCGATGCTCGTCGAGAGGCTGTCACGAAAGGCACGCGCCTGTCGCTCGGCTTCCTTGAGCTCGGCCTTGGCGCAGCGGGTCTCACCGTCGACGAGCAGGTGCATGCCAAGCGACGTCTCGCCCTGCTTGATGGCACATGCGCCAAGACGCACGAGGATCTGCGCGAGGCCTATCGCATCGCCCAGCTCCCGCGCGAGGGTCGCGGCTCGGCTCAACGCGTCGCGCGCTGGTCCCAAGTCCCCGCTATCCATGAGCACGGAGCCTAGCGTCAGCAGGTTGTGCTCCTCGAGCATCGGTCGCCCCGCGCCGCGGGCCAAGCGCAAGGCCATCTGCGCATGCACGAGCGCCTGTGACAGCTCGCCCTCCTGGGCAGCGCAGCGCGCAAGCCCGGCGGTCGCTTGAGCGCGCAAGACGATGTACTCGCGGTGAGCTTTCGACGCGCGCACGCGCTCGTAGATCTCTTTGGCTTTGCCAACGTCGCCCTTCACCATCCAGGTGCCTGCGTGGACGAGAGCAATGCGAGCCAAGCGATAGGTGTCATCCTCGACGAGCTCGAGCGCCTTGTTGACCCACTGCACCGCAAGCTTCACGTCGCCCGCCGCGACAGCCATGTGCGCGAGCGCGTGCGACGCGTCGGCGCGCAGTAGCTGGTCGGAAGCGGTACGGGCGACCCGCGACAGCTCGCGCCTAGCGCGGACGGGCTTACCGGATAAGCGCGCGGTCTCCCCGAGCCAGTATCCCAGCATGTCGCACTCGTTGGCCTCGAGCTCGACGGCGCCGATGATGCCCATCGCGCGTGACGCCCGGCGCGCCTTGCGAATGTTGCCCATGCGCACGTTCGCCACGAGGCGAAGCAAGGTCATGCGCGCAAGGGTCCGGTTGTTCGGCCGCTCATGTTCACGCAGGCCAGCGCAGACCCGCTCCCACGCCTCGACGAACTGGGCACACTCGCGGTTCATACTTGCGTTCTCCGCAGCGCGTGCGGCCCGCTCGTAGTGCGTTGCGGCGATGCCAAGCTGACCGGCGCGCTCGCGGTGGTGCGCAAGGCTCGCATCGGTGCGCGCCTCGTGCGTCGGAGGTAGGCGGTCCAATGCGTCGGCGATGCGCCCGTGCAGACGGCGGCGCTCGGCTTCAGGTACGGTCTGATAGGCAACGGCGCGCGTCAGATCATCGCGAAAAACGTACGAGAAGTCGCCATCGGTCGTCAGCACCCGCTCGCTCTCGAGCGAGGTCAGCGCCGCGTCGACGCTCTCCCCGTCCATGCCATGCCGCGCGACAGTGTCGATGAGAGTTCGGTCGAACCGTCGTCCCATCGCGGCGGCGACCCGCAGCACCCTCCGCGTCGTCTCGCCGAGAGTAGCAAACCGCGCCAGCGTCACGTGCGCGAGCGACTGCGGCACGAGGTCGTGCAAGGCATCGACGCTCGGATGCGCGACAACCTCACCAGCGCGCACCGCGAGCAGCTCGCGCTCGCTCAGGAAGCGCAGGAGCTCCACGACGTGCCGGGGATTGCCGCCCGTCCGCTGCCACACGAAAAGGGCAAGGTCGTCATCGACGCGGTCGGCGCCGCGTTCGTGTCGAACCATTTCGGTTACGTCCGCCATGGCGAGCGGCCCGAGCATGAGCTCTACGTCCGCGGTCCGTCGCAGGTCGTCGAGCAACGGGTCAGGCCGATAGGTGCCCACACATATGAACGGCCAGTCGCGGCCGAGCGTCGACAGCCTGCACATGAGGCGCAGCGTCAAGGTATCGGCATGGTGAACGTCTTCGACGATGTAGAGCAGCGGCTGGCGGCGCACCCGTTCGCCAATGAACTGGACAATGCTGCTGACGACCCGCTCTTGGGCGTGCGGATCGGCGAGGTCGACCGCAGCCTCGGTGCTGCCATCCGCCTGGCGGACTGGTTGGAGCAGCGCCACGAGCTCAGGGGCGCGGCCGTCGAGCCCGAAGCTCGAGAGCGCAGCGCGTATGCGTTCGCGCCGCTCGCTCTCGTCGCGAAGCCCGGCGAGCCCAAGCGTCGTCTCGAAGATGCGGGTGACTGGCGCGAGCGGAATGGCGCGCGTCGCATACCGGCAGCGGCCAACCACGGCGCTGCCCCCCTTGGCCGCCCAGCGGTCGATGATCTTGGTAAGCATCGTGCTCTTGCCGAGGCCACCTTCACCGCAGATGCCGAGCACCACACCACGTCCTGCGGCGGCGTCCTCGACGACGCCGATGAGCTGAACGCGCTCACTCTCACGGCCAGCCATGAAGCGCTCTTTGGCGCGCGGCTTGGCAAGGTGCGTGACACCCTCGGCGGGTCCGAGGACCGCCACGGTACGAATGGGTTCACGCTTGCCCTTCACGGTGACCGGCGCGCGCGGACTGACGCGAAGCTCGCCGCCGATGGCCTTGGCGATCTCTTCGGTCGCCACCACCTCGAAAGGTTCCGCGATGCTGCAGCACCTCGCCGCGACGTTCACGGTGTCGCCGACGACCGTGATGTCGTGCTTGCTGTCGCTACCGATGGCCCCGAAGTAGACGCGGCCGCCATGCACTCCGGTATGCATCTGGACTTTGCCGCCGTAAGGCAGGGTCAGCTGGCGTACCCGGCTTGCGGCCTCGATGGACGCAAGCAACGCCTTCTCGGCATCGTTCTCGGAGGGCTCGTGGAGTCCGAAGAGCACCATGATGCGGTGACCGGCGGGGGTCACATCCGCTTTAGCGACCACACCAGCATGCCGCCGGTAGGCGCGCAGCATCGAGCGTGACATTTGCTCGATGGCCTCGACGTTGGCGTTGCGTTCCTCGATACCGGTGACCTCGCTGAACACCACGACCACGTGGCGCATCTCGCCCTCGATGCGCCAGCCCGACGGCGTGGTGCGCAAGCGAAGCGCCAGTGGCTGGGGCACGAAGGGTTCAAGCAGACGGATCTTCCGTGCGGCGGACTCCGGCGGGCCGAGATTCAATGCGGCAGGCGTCTGTGTCGCTGGCCAGCTCCGTAGGCCGCGCAACACGGACCGGTCTTCCTTACGCTCGACGAGCTCGGCCGCAGCCCCAAGGAGGTCCGCAGTCGACGCGTCGATGCTGATGCTGCCGGGCTGCGTGTAAGCCTGGAGCGCCACGGCCCGGTGCGCTGCCTTGCCAGCGCAGACGACGATACGACGGGTGAGGTCACCGAGCACGGGTACATCGATGCGGCCCGACGCCATCCCGATGCGCAACGTCATATTGCTCGCCTGCTCGATCGAGGTGCGCCCTACTTCACCGTGCATCAAACGTTGGGCCCCAAGGGCGGCCGCTGCTGCACGCTCGGCATGGCCAGGTCCGTCGAAGAACACGGTGATCGAATCGCCGCCGAACTGCGCCACCGAGCCGCCGTAGAGTGACAGCGCCTGATCGATGATCGCGGCGAAGAAGCGGTCGAGGATGACGGACAAGCGGCTCAAACCGTCGGGGCCGGCGTCCGCGAGGTGTTCACACAAGCGCGTGAAGCCGACCAGATCGGCGTACAGCACCGTGCCGTCGAAGACCGCGTGACGCACCGCCTGCTCGCTTGGGTCGAGGAGGACCGCCCGCGCGATGTGGTGCGGCACCGCGCGTACGAGCGCGTCGAGATACTCGAGCGCTTCCACCCCTTCCGGGCTGCGCAGCATCGGAGCCGTCATTCGCTCCCCTAGTGTACCTCAATGCCGAGCCGCCTGCGGGCGAACGTCCGCTCGAGGACGCCGCCCAGCGTGATTCCGCGGGCTCTTAGGGGTCGCCACCCGGTGCGGCGACCTCTCGCTTTTAGTGCGGACCCGGGGGCGTCTTTTCCCCCGCGGTCACCGCCACGGCCAGGCGGTTGCCCGCTGGCGGCAGAGGGCACGTCGCATAGGCGGTGAAGGCGCACGGCGGGCTCTCGGCCAGGTTGAAGTCGAGAGTGGCCCGGTTCGCCTTCGGCTTGTCGACGTAGAGAAAACGCCCGGCGCCATAGCTCTCCTTGCCGCTCGTCTTGTCGGCGAAGACGATCATCAGCATCTCACCGTCGTCGAAGGCTTCGAGAGCAAGGTCACGGCCGTCATGCTGGAAACGGAACCGGCCAGGGACCTCGTGCTCTTCTTCGACGCCCACCATGGTCGGAACCTTGATGCGCTTGGGCGACGTGTAGGGTTCGAACGTCGCCTCTACCCGCCAATCCGGGTCATTCGGAAAATACTCGAGGCCGCCAAACTTCGTGCGGACGGGGCTTTTGGCGTCTTTGATGCGCACCCCAAGCCGGCCAGCGCGCTCGATCACGTAGAAGCTGACGCTCGCCTGCTGCATGACGGTGGGCTTGCCACCGGCATCGCTGGTCATCACGACCTCTTCGCTCACGGGCTTGCCGTCGAGCGTGACCCCTGAACCAGGTGATGCGCGGAAGCGGACGACTTTCCCTTCGAGCTTCAGTGTCCCGAGATGTTCCGAGGCGTTTGGGCTCTTGACGACGATGCCGTTGCTGGCGGCGCGACCAATGGTCTGCTCGCCCTGCGACAACCAGGAAAGCCCCACGAGCGTCAGCCAGCCGTCTTCAGCCTTGAGCTTCGACACCCTCTCGGCGCGCGCCTTCTCCATCATCGACGCCTCCTTCACTGGAGCCACCGCCGTAGCAGCCACGAGCACCAACATCATATCCGTCGTCTCCGAAACATCTGCACGAGCAAAAACCAGGTCAGGGCGACGAGCAGCGCCGGAATGATGCCGCTGATCAAGTCACGTCCGAGCCAGACCGTGGGCTCACCCGCGCGACGGGACAAGAACCCGAACCCGCGCAACGCGAACACCCATCCAGCGTGCAGGCCGATAGCAAAAGCCAACGACTTTGTCTGCACCACCGTGTAGGCGAGGGTGGCGCCAACGAGAAAATAGGTGGGCAAGCTCCCGATCAGCAGGGTCGGTTCACCAAACTGCCAGAAGTGGGCAGGCACCAACGCAAGCCCACTCCACCACCGCACGTCGTCGACCTGTGGAGCGACCAGCGGGGCGCGCACGAAGTGCAAAACGGCGAACACGAGGGACACGAGGACCAGGGCCTTCGGCCAGGGCTGGCTGCGCCGCACCAGGCCGAAGATGATGCCGCGGAAGACCCACTCCTCGATCAGTGCCACCGTGATGCCGGTGGCGGCCGCCTCGGGGAGCCGGTGCCAGGGCAGCGGGTCGCGCCAATTGGAGAAACCCAGCGCGACCAACAGGACACCGACGAGCGCGAGTCCCACGCTGCCCTTGGCGAGACCCAGGGCAAAGCGCAGCCGCCATCGCGGATCCCGCTCGATGCCCAGCTCGAGTCGACTCCGAATGCCGAGCCAGTTGACCAGAGGCCAGATGAGCACGAGCGCCACCACGAGCATGGCGCGCGTCACGTACTTCGGGAACTTGAAGGCCGCTAAAGCGTCCGGCAGCAAGCCGACCCGCAGCCCCCACTGCGCCGCGTGGTACAGAGGCGGGGCGAACAACGCGCCGCCGACGACGACCACGGAGACGAAGGCGACGAGCTTCAAGCCCGGGTGGAGCCCAGGCCGAGCCGTACGCGCCTGCGCGACTCCGTTCACGCGTTCTTGAACGTGTCCATAACGTTGACGAGCAGCTTCACGGCGTCGTTGTGCTGGCGCTGGAAGGCGTTGCGGCCCATGATCGATCCGAAGGCGCCACCCTTGGCGAGCTCCTTCACATCGTTCATGACGGCTGCGTCGTCTTTGGTCTCGCCACCCGAGAAGATGACGATGCGGCGGCCATTGAAGCAGCTCTGGACCACGTGGCGCGTGCGCTCGGCGAGTGTCGCGATCGGGATCTTCTGCTCCTCGTAGACCTTCTTGGCCTCCTTGAGCTCGAGGTGCGCGGTCGGGGGCTTGACCTTCACGATGTGCGCGCCGAGCTGGCAAGAGACATGCGCGGCGTACGCGACGACATCGACCGCTGTCTCGCCTTCTTTCGACATGGTCGAGCCGCGCGGATAGGCCCATAGCACCGTGGGCAAACCTGCGTCGCGCGCTTCGGCGATGAGCTCTTTGATCTCCTGGTACTGCTGTTTGCGCTCGGACGAGCCGGGGTAAATCGTGAAGCCGATGGCAGAGGCGCCGATGCGCAACGCGTCTTTGACCGAGCCGGTGAGCGCCGAAATTGGGTTCTCGCCCTTGAACATGACGTCCGAGTTATTGAGCTTGAGAATGAGGGGAACCTCGCCGGCATATTCGTATGCTCCCGTCTCGAGGGCCCCGAGCGGCGCGGCGTGGGCTGCGCACCCAGCCTCGATGGCGAGGCGGAAGTGATAGCGGGGATCGTAACCTTCGGCGTTCTTGGCGAACGAACGCGCCGGACCGTGCTCGAAGCCCTGGTCGACAGGGAGAATGACCATCTTACCCGTGCCCGCCAGACGGCCGAAGCTCATCAAGCGGTGTAGGTTCGCGAGGACGCCTGCGGGTTGGCCGTTGTACCAGCTCAGGATTTCACGAACGCGGTCGGTCGTAGCCATCAGATTCCCTCCGTTGCGGTCAGTTCGAGTTGCCGCGCTCAGATGTCACGCCCGAGGAAAAAGGGCAACGGCTCGAGCTAGCGGGCCCGCGGGTAAAACCGACGAATGGCCTCGCGTACGTGGGTGATGGTCGTCAGGTGCGGGTCGACGGGCAGGCCGAGGCGGAACTGAAGGTTGTCGAAAGCCGTAAGGTTCGTCGGGTCCGCCATGGCGAGCTGTAAGCGACGGCTCGCGCCGCGCTGCTCGATGGAGATTGGGAGCACCAGCTCGCGCTCCGCGAGAGCCCGGTCGATGGTCGCAAGCGCCTCGTTGGCGATAGTGCGCACGCGCGTGAGATCGATTGCGGGCAGACGAAGCTTTCGCGACAAACCGTCGAGGATCTGTTCCTCGCTCGCGAGCTCGAGCATGATGAGCGTCTCGCCTAGCTTGTATTTGCCGGGATGCCGTTGCTGATAGTCGAGCGCGGTCTGCAGCGTACGGCGGGTGAGCACACCCGCTTCGAGCAACAAGTCGCCGAGCTTCATTGTCGGTGCCATGTTTCTCCACCAGCATACTCCGATGCCGGGAGGATTGCGACAAGGGGCGTGCCCTTGTAAGCCGTCGGCGATGCGTCTGCTCCTCGGCCTCGCGAGCTATGTGCTGTTTTGCGTCGCGTGGCCGTTTCTGTTCTTTCACCCCAAGCTGCGCGCCGGCTACCGCGAGCGCTTTGGCTTTGGTCCGCGTCTGCCAAAGGGGCGAGGCCCGCGCATCTGGGCCCACGGCGCTTCAGCGGGCGACGTCCTCGCGCTCATTCCGACGCTCAAGGCGCTCAAAGCCGCGCGCCCCGACGTCGAGATCGTCCTGTCGACGATCACGAACAGCGGCCGCGCGATGGCCGAGCGCCAGCAGGGCTTCGTCTCAGTCGTGACCTACCTCCCCTACGACATCCCTTTCGCGGTGCGCGGCGCCTTGAAGCGGCTCGCGCCCGATGTTTTGGTCCTCGAATACACCGAGATCTGGCCGCAGCTCATCTTGAACGCGCACGATCGAGGCGTCCGATTGGTGCTGCACAACGGCCGCTTCTCGGACGCACGCATCAGCTCTTACCGGCGCTTGTTCGCTTTCACCGGTAACCTGCTGCGGCGCTTTACACTGCTGCTCATGCGCGACGATCAGCAGGCGGAGAACGCCCGCAAGCTGGGTGTCGACGAACACGTCATGCAGACCACCGGCAACACCAAGTTCGACAACGTGATGCCGGACCCTCCCGCCGAAAAGGTCGCAGAGCTGCGCTCCGCTATCGCGTCCCCTGACGGAGCGCCTATCTGGGTGGCCGGCAGCACGCACGAAGACGAGGAAGAGATCCTCCTCGGGGTCTTTGCGCGCCTGCGCTCCTCCCTCCCAGAGCTCCGCATGGTCATCGCGCCGCGCTACACCGAGCGCGCAGAGCGTGTGCTCGCTATCGCCAAGACTCTGGGATTCAAGGCCAAGCGGCGCTCCCAGGACGGTGCGGGCTACGACGTGGTGGTGCTCGACACCATCGGAGAGCTTGCCGCCTGTTATGCCCTGGCGACCATCGTCTTTGTCGGCGGGTCATTCGTCCGCCGAGGAGGACAGAACATTCTCGAGCCCGCGGCGGCAGGCAAGCCCACGATCTTCGGCCCTTTCATGCACAACTTCGCGGACAGCGTGCAGGTGCTCCTGGGTCGTGGCGGCATTCAGGTGGCGAGCCCTGACCAACTCGAGCGCGTGCTCAAGGACCTCCTCGAGCGTGAGCCACGCCGCCGTGAGCTCGGAGAGCTCGCGCGAGCCCAAGCATTGTCCTCACGCGGCGCAGCACAGCGAAACGCCGACCTCATCGCTGGCGTGCTAAAGTGACACAAGGGCACTCGGGGCGAAGCCGCTTCGGCCGACGATGACGCCACGAATGCGTTATGGCTCGTTGCCAAGCGGAGGTGATCAGTGGTTGGTCCACTCGGAGGCACAACGGAGCGGGGACAGCAGCAGCCCCGTCCGACCGACCAAGCGGGTGACTTTCGTCGCGTGATGCTCGGTATGCCCGCAACCGCTACCGACGCCGAGGTCGTGGCCAAATGGGCGGCGGAGTACGGCCGTGACGCCAGCGGTACGATCGACGCAGTCCGCGAGCGCTACACGCGCGAGCTTCGCGGGCTGCCCGATGCCTGGCGCCCGGAGGGTAGCTTCGATTTCCCCAGCCAGCTTCGTGACAACGCGCTCGCAAAGCTCCGCGAAATGGCTCCCGAGCGCCTAAGCCAGCTCGGCGACAATCCACCACTCTGGCAGGTCCTCGCGCACTTACGCGACGCCTCGCGACCACGCCCCCTCGAAGAGCCGCGCCCCGCGACTGGCGCAAACCCGCCCCACGCACAGGGAGGCGCCGCGCCAGGCGCGACCCCCGGTGAGCCACCGACCCGAGGTGTCGCACCCGGCTCCGGCGCGGTAGTACAGGCCCGCCGGGACACCGCAGAGGAGTCACGCCTCATCGTCGAGCGCCTATCGGTGATGCAGCCCGGCGATAGCTTTCGGAGGCTCACCCTGCAGCGCTACACCACGAGGCCTGGCGATCGGGCCAAGCTCGAGTTCATGCGTGCGCTGGTTCAGCGGCTGAGCCCCGAGCAAGTCGAGGCTCTACGGGGTCAGCCCCAGCTGCGACGCCACCTCGACCTCGCCCTTCGCGACCGCACCTAGCGGCGGGGTAAGGCTAGCGCGGCCAAGCGGCAAGGTAGGCAATCCACGAGTCTTCGTTGTCGGCGCGCTTGACCTTGCGGAAAACGCCATTGCCCTCGCCGCTCGATGTCGCGCCCTCCCAATAGACATCGACCCGCGCGAAACCGGCTTCGTAGAGCGCGTCGACCATCTCGGGCAGCGTCCAGATGCGCCAGTCGTAACTGAAGGCGCGGTTGAGCTTCGTGCCGTCGCGGAACTCGAAGCTGATGTAGCGCATGGCGTGCGCGCTCACAGCGTCCATCACAGCCTGCTCCCAGACATAGGTAAAAGCCGGGTGCTTGGTACGCTCGACGACCTCGATCTGAGCATCGGGTCCGCCGTGGATATCGGTGAAGAAGACGCCATCGTCGTCGAGGCCGCGCCTCACAGACTCGTAATAGCGGACGAGCGTCTTGCGGTCCTTGAACACGCAATACGAGAAATTGAAGGCGACAGCGACATCGACTCGCGTCGTCATGCCATCGAGGACGTCGCGTTCGAGCAAGTGGACGCGCGCCCCCCTCTCGCCAAGCGGCTTCACATAGTGGTCGTGTCCGTATTTCATGGTCGGGGCGTGCAGATCCAAGCCCCAGGCCTCGCCGTCGGCCTTCTTGGCGACCCAATCGGCGCAGAGCTTCGCGGTGCCGCAGAAGTCCTCGCGCAAGGTCAGAGGCAACCGCCCCCTCTCTTTCTTGAAGACGCGGTCCATGAAACGAATGTCGCTATCGGGGTCCTGCACCGACAGCAGATAGAGTGCGTGCTTGTCCGCTTTCGCGGCCGTCTGTTTGTCGAATTTCACTCGGCCAGCCATGGGATGCGCGCCTATCACAGGCCGTCAGCGAGACCCAAGGTCGTCGCGAGCGCGACGAAGTCTTTTGGCGGCGTGGCGATCCAGCAGGTGGGCTTCCCCGTCGCCGGATGCGGCACCGTCAAGCTGTGCGCGTGGAGCATTACGCGCCCGATCGCCTGTGGCGGCGTGCTCGCGGTGTAGACAGGCCCACCGTAGAGCCGATCGCCCAAGAGTGGGTGACCAGCGTGCGCTGCATGGACGCGGATCTGGTGGGTTCGCCCGGTTCTCGGTCTTGCTTCGACCAGCGTTGCCGTCGTGCCCACCGCACGTGGCACGAGCGTCGTGAACGCCGGCTTGCCCTCTTGTGGATCGACCTTCTGACGCGTGCCCTGCGCGCGGCCAATAGCAGCGTCGACATCGCGCGGTGTGCTGAGCCTACCGTTACAAAGAGCGAGGTAGCGCTTGGTTGCCTTGGTCTCGCGAAACGTCGCGTCCAGCTTACGCGCGGCAGCCGCCGTCCGCGCGAGCACGATGACGCCGCTCGTCCCGGCATCGAGGCGATGGACGAGCCAGATGTCGCGGTTACGCTCGTTCATGGCGGCGAGGAGTTTTGGCACGAGGGTTTGGAGAGAGACACTGCCGATGCGGTCCGTCTCCGAGAGAAGACCCGCGGGTTTGTCGACGACCACGAGCTCACGGTCGTAGTGGAGGATGCGTTGAGGTTCGAGCGTTGCTTCGCCTTGCGGCTGGTGCTGCTCGGCGACGGCTTCGCGCGAGCGGTCGATGGCGACCTTGGCCCCTGCCCTCACCGGCTTGGCGATGATCTTCCAGGGCTTGCCGTTCACCGTGACGCCACCTTCACCGATGACGACACGGGCGATCCGGCGGGACACGTTGAGGGCACGCGCCACGATGCGGTCGAGCTTCTCGCCGTCGTCGGCCGTCTCGACGACTAGCTCAATCAATGAGGATCTGCTTGTAGCCCTCGATATCCTCGAGGACCATGCCCGCGCCTTTGACCACTGAAAGGAGCGGCTCGTCAGCGACGAACGCGGGGATTCCGATTTCTTCGCGCAGCATGGTGGCGAGCCCCCGCAAACCGGCTCCGCCTCCCGCCAAGACGATGCCGCGGTCGGAAATGTCGCCAGCGAGCTCAGGCGGCGTCTTTTCGAGCGTCGCCTTCACCGCTTCGAGAATACTGCGGGCGCAGTCCGCCAAGGCGTCACGCACTTCGGGCGCCGTCAGCTCGATGGACTTTGGAACGCCGCTGATGAGGTCGCGACCCTTCACGTCCATGGGCGTCGGCTCGACCGCATCGTCCGGAGCCCAGACGCTACCCAGCTGAAACTTGATCTGCTCAGCGGTTCGCTCACCGATGAGCATATTGTGATTGCGACGGACGTAGTTGATGATCGCTTCGTCGAGCTTGTCGCCAGCGACCTTGAGCGTCACGTTGGTCACCATGCCAGACATCGACACCACGGCGACGTCGGTGGTGCCGCCTCCGATGTCGACGATCATATTGCCACGCGCTTCACGGACCGGGAGACCGGCGCCAATAGCCGCGGCCATGGGCTGCTCGATGAGCCAGACCTGCCGGACCCCCGCGTTTTCGGCTGCTTCGCGGACCGCTTTGCGCTCGACGTTGGTGATCCCCGCAGGCACCGAGATGATGAGGCGCGAGCGCACGAAGTGCCGGCGATTGTGAATCTTGGCGATGAAGTACTTCAGCATCGCTTCGGTGACGGTGAAGTCGGCGATCACGCCGTCGCGCATGGGACGAATGGCGACGATGTTGCCCGGTGTCTTGCCGAGCATGTTCTTCGCTTCGAGGCCGACGGCAACGACCTTCTGCTGCCCGCCGTTCTTGGCGATTGCGACGACCGAGGGCTCGTTGACCACGATACCGCGCTTGCGGACGTAGACCAGGGTGTTCGCCGTGCCCAGGTCGATGGCAAGGTCAGTCGAGAAGAGGCCGAGAATTGGATCGAACATGGGTCGATCGTCTCGTACTAGGAGTGCGTAGCTCTAGGCAATCGTTTCGGAGCCCTCGCCTGGACTTGGCGACCCTCGCTGGCTATCTCCGACGGCGTCATGACCATCGCGCGCCACCTCCTGACCGCTTCTGTCCTCGCCGTCCTCGCCTGCGCAAAATCAAGCGATGGACCACGCGCCGGCTCTCGCGACGAACCGCCGATGAGCATTGCCGACACGTTGGCAGTGGCACGCGCGTACGCTCAAGCGGAGCGTCTCCAAGACGCGATCGTTCAATACGAGAGAGCGCGTTCGATGGGCGCCGCCGGGCGCGACGAGTCGGCCGAGCTCGCGAGCGTCTATGATATCGCTGGTGATTATGCGAATGCGGAGCGCATCTACCGCGAGTGGCTAGCCAAGGTTCCCGACGATGTCGAGTTCGTGCAGCAGCTGGGCCTCACTCTCCTGCTGCAGAAGCGCGGCGCTGAAGGCGTAGCCGAGCTCAAACGAGCTTTGGCGATGGCCCCGCACGATTTGCGTATTCAGCAGGACTACGCGTACGCGTTGCTCGAAAGCGGCGACGCCAAGGCCGCCGCGGCCGCGCTCGAGCCGATCGTCGAAAAAGATCCGGGGCGACCCGATGCTTGGCTCCTGCTCGCCGAAGCGCGTGCCGCCCAGGGCGACCTCGCCGGCGCCATCGAAGCCTGCACGAGCTCGTTGCGAGCCGACGGCACCGACGCCAACGCGTTGAAGCTGCGCGCCCGCCTAAGGATGATGTCGGACGACTACGAGCGGGCTTTTGCAGACTACGAGCTGCTGGCGCGCGGCCGTCCGAACGACGCGGGCGCGTATCTCGGATCGGCGGGTGCGCTCGTTGCGCTGAATCGGCTGGCGGAGGCGAAGACGCGCGTCGACCGCGCCGCAGAGCTCAAAGGCGACCACCCCTGGGTACGTTTACGCCGCGCGCAGCTCGCCTGGCGCGCGGGAGACCGCGAAGGCTACGAGGCGCTCAAAGTGCTCGCTGTCGAGCACAATGACAGCGTCGAAGTCTGGCGTGACGTGAAAGAGGCAGCCCGCAAGTTCGGCGACAAGGCAGCGGCAAAGGAAGCGGCGGCGCAGCTCGCCCGCATTCAGCGAGGCGAGCGCGCGCCATGACGCGTGAGCCGACCTCCAACTGGTCGGCTTCCCGGACGACCCACGTGGCGGTTACGCCTCGCGCAGGCGTGCCTGGACGATCTCGAGGGCTCTCGCGGCGGGGATGCGCTCCTGCTGCATGCTGTCGCGGTCGCGAATCGTGACGGTTTCGTCTTCCTTCGTTTGACCGTCGATGGTGATGCAGTACGGAGTGCCGGCCTCGTCATGTCTGCGATAGCGTTTACCGATCGCATGCTGCTCGTCGTAGCTGGCGTTAACTCCGGCCTTGAAGAACTGCTTGACGAGGTCGCGACCAATCTCCGGCATGCCGTCCTTCTTCACCAGGGGTAGGACGGCCGCCTTGATGGGCGCGAGACGCGGGTGCAGCTTCAAGACGGTGCGGGTGGCGTCCTCGCCGGTCTTTCCGGGAATCGCTTCCTCTCGGTACGCGTCGATCAGATAGACGAGCAGGCCGCGCGTTGCGCCGGCGGCAGGCTCGATCACGTAGGGCAAGTAGCGCCAGCCCGGCTTGCCTGTCGCCGGGTCGTTCTTCTGTTGATCGAAGTAGCTGAGCTTGGTGCCCGAGTGTTCTTGGTGCTTGCCCAGGTCGTAGTCGGTGCGCGACGCAACACCCTCGAGCTCACCCCAGCCCCACGGGTATTCGTATTCGATATCGTAAGTCTTGTCGGCGTAGTGCGCGAGCTCGTCGGCCTCATGTTCGCGAAAGCGGAACTTCTGCTTGTCGTTGGCGTAGCGCTTCCACCAGTTCATGCGCTGATTGCGCCAGTACTCGAGCCATTCAGCCTGGGTCCCTGGCTCGCAGAAGAATTCCATCTCCATCTGCTCGAACTCGCAGGAGCGGAAGATGAAGTGCTCGACAGTAATCTCGTTGCGGAAGCTCTTGCCCATCTGCGCAATGCCGAAAGGGACCTTCATCGACATGGTCTGCTGCACGTTCAAGAACTGCACGAACATCGCTTGAGCCGTCTCGGGGCGCAGGAAGACTGCGCTTTCGCGGACTCGTTCTTCGAGCGCCTTACGCAGATCGGCGCCCGTGAGCTCGCGGTTCTTCTCGACGAAGCTCGCAAGCTCACCAATGACATCGACTGGTCCGAGCTGCGTGCGGAACATCAGGTTGAACTGACGTTCGTCCGACAGATCAGGGCCGCCGCAAACCGGGCAAACGTAACCGCGAGGCTGAACGGTCCCCTTGAGCTTCTTGCCGCTCTTCTTGCCCCCCTCCTGGTACTCGACTTCGCTACCGGCCTCACCGCGTGGCGCCTTGTCGGCACGAAAGCGCGCCTTGCAATTGCGACAGTCGACCAGCGGATCGGAGAAGCCCGCCAGGTGCCCTGAGGCCTCCCAGACCTTGGGGTGCATGATGATCGAGGCGTCGATGCCGACCACGTCCTCGCGCTCATGCACCATGGCGCGCCACCACTCGTTCATGAGGTTGCGCTTGAGCTCGACGCCGAGGGGACCGTAGTCGTAGGCGCTCTTGAGCCCTCCGTAGATTTCACTCGATTGAAAGACAAAGCCCCTGCGCTTGCAGAGGCTAACGATGCGCTGCATCAGGTCAGAGTCTTTGGTAGCTTCGGACATTGCCTGGCCCCTTTGGCACAAAAGCGGGCAAAAGGCGATCGGGTCGCGGGGCGATTCGGCAAGAGCGGCGGCGGGGGGCTTGGGCCAGTGCGCGCGACTCGAGGTCGGGCCCTATTTCTGCTTCTTGTAGCGGATGGGCGCGCCTAGCTGCGGCGCGACCAACGTCAGCGTGTCGTCGACCAGGTTCCAGGTGAAGGTCTCCGACTGGCCGCCGGCGATCTGCATGATCAGCTTGTCGCTGTCGATGCGGTACATGCCGGTATAGCCGGCCATCGCCATGGTGCCGTTCGGGTTGAGCTGCAGCACCGTGTTGCGGTCGTCTTCCATCCTCCAAACACCGACGAGGACGAGACGCGCTGCGTTCGTCTGCTGTGCCTGCGACGGACCTTGCTGGCCGGCCGGACGAAACGTGTCGATGAAGTGCGTGAAGTCCATCGCGAAGCTGTCGAAGGTCTGGTCGAGGCTCTCGGTGTGGATGACATAACCAATGCCGTTAATCACGACCATGCGGTCTTCAGCCGTCTTCTTCAGCTTGCCTTCGTCATCGATATCGAGCGCGTACCGATGACGGTACGCGGACACACCAGCTAACTTGTCGAGGCCAGCCGCGAGGCGTCGATAGGACTTTTGCTTCTCGGTTTGCGACACGATGCTCTTCGCGTAGGTGTCGAGCGACGTCTTTTTGACTTCGGTGACGCGTATGGAAACGATGGCGAGCGCCTGCTCGCGCGTGCGCCTGAAGGTCACACCGCCGGTGTCGCCTGGCATGGGCGCGAGCTGCCACTGGTCGGGCAGGTCGACGGTGAAGCGCTGATGGATGTCTTCGTACTGGACGCCCAACGCGAGAGCTAGAACGAGTGACAGCATGGTTTAGTCTACGCGGAACTACTCGACATTGGCCACCTGTTCCTTGAAGCGCTCGACCTCGCTCTTCATCTCGATGACCAAGCGCGCAAGCTCTGAATCAACGCTCTTCGAGCCGATTGTATTCACCTCACGGAGCATCTCCTGCGCCACGAAGTCGAGGGTTCGACCGATTGGCTCGCTCGAGGAGAAGAGCTCTCGCGCCTGCTTGAAGTGGGAGGCGAGACGGTCGAGCTCCTCGGTGACATCGCTCTTGTCCGCGAGAATCGCGACCTCTCGCGCCAAGGTCTGCGGGTCGAGGGTCGTGCCGCTGCCGGCGAGTAAGGCGTCGACACGCTCCTTCAAGCGCGCCCGTTGTTCGTTGACGACCAACGGGATGCGAGCCGCGACCTGCTCGCGCAGCCCGGCGAGCTTTGCGACGCTCTTCTCGAGCACATCTGCCAGGGCCGCGCCCTCTCGCTCGCGCATGCTGACGAGCTGTGCCAGCGCACGCTGCAAAGCCCTACGAACCGCCGCCATCTCGTCGTCGCTCGCCTTCTCCGGCGCGCTGTTCACGATCACTCCCGGCAACTGCGGGATTCCTGCTTCCGGCAAGCCCAGACGACGAAACACCGCCTGATACGCCAGGGCGACATCTTCGTTGATGGTGACCGGTGTGACGGCACCACGCGCTCGCAACGCGAACGACAGCGCGACGTTGCCGCGTTTGACTGCCTTGAGGGCGTGTGTCTCCAGCTCGTTCTCGTAAGCGCCGAGGCTCGAAGGAGCCTTGATGCTCACCTTCGAGAAACGCGCGTTGACGCTACGCACCTCGACGTCCGCGACGATGTTTTCGCCTTCTTCCCGGGCCGTTCCGTAGCCAGTCATACTTCTCATGGTTTTCCTCGTGCCGTGTCGGGATCGCAGTCATCGCCACGGTTGCCGGTGATCTGCTCGCGCAGGCTCTCGGTGTGCGCAAGCAGGGAATCCCGAACATCCTCGGGAACTCCGTAGGCAATCATGGTCTCCTCGAGAATGCGCTTGCGCCGAGCGAACTGTCCGCCCATGATCGGGTGCGCCTTGTGGGCGTCGCGCAGCGCTCGTCCGCGATAAACGACGGGCCCGCCGAGGAAAGCCGCGGCGTGCTGGTACTCGAGCTCCTTGATGTGTTTCCTGGCGACCTTGCGAAAGAAAAAACCGATCATCACGTCGTCGAACATCCGATCGACGAACGCGTCGATGATCGGTCGTAAACCCGCTTCTCCTCCGAGGCGCTCGAATGCAGTCGGCATGTGCATTCTCTGGCTACTCTGCGCGCCGCTTGCGTGCAACGAGCCACAGCCCGACGCTCACGCAACACCCCCGAAGCAGTTCGTGCTGCACGGCGTACGCATCGACGAAAAGCGTGCCGACGGCACACGCTGGGAAGGCACTGCGCGTACTTCGGAGGGCGACCTCACCGTGAACGACTTCACGGACGCCGAGCTCACGGTCACGACCCCCGAATCGAGGCGTTATCTCGTACGCTCGCCGACGGGCACCTTCGACTTCGACGCAGACGTCGGCACCTTCCAGGACACCCGCGTCACCGATGAAGGTGGCGGCGTCGTCCACGGCGGCAAGGCACGTTACGAGGGCACAACGCACGTCATACGCGCAGAGGGCCCCACCCGCTTTCTCACCCCCGACATGCGAACAACGGCTGCCAGCTCGACGATTCACCTCGACACGGGAACTATCGACGTGACTGGACCCGTGATGGGACGCTACGACCCGGGACGAATCGGCGACGACTAAAACGCTATTCGCTCTCGACCCGAACCTCGGCCACCTTCAAACCGCGTTCGCTCAAGCGGACACGCAGGTTGCCAGCTTCGGCTTCGAGCAAGCGACGTGTGTTGACGTCTGGTGCGCGAAAGGTCGCGATGACCCCGGCCGGCCCGATGGTGATGCTACACGCGAGATTCTGGAAAACCTCATCATCGAACGCAATCTCGAACGCGGCGGTGCCATCGGGGTTTGCGACCAGCATGCTGGTGTCGACCATCGATGCGAGCGAAGCCTCGTCCACAGCGCCGGGCCCGCGGCGCGGCGGGGGTGACGGACGTACCGTGGGAGCGAACGGTGGCGGGCGATTCGGCATCTGCGGCGGTTCGGGATTGGCGAGCGCATCGAGGCGAGCGAGCTCGTCGGCGTCGACCTCGGTGGCGTCGACCTCGGTCACGTCGGCGTCAGCCGCGTCGAAGGCGGGTGGTAACGCGCTCAATCCCGAGTCGGCGTCGCTCTCGTCCATGCGGAGGGCGGGCTGGGCGGGTGACTGCTCGAGCGGCCCCGCCATCGCCTGGATGAAGGCGATGATGTTGTCGTAACGGCGACCACTCGAGAAGCGCATGGAGGGAAAGGCACGTTGTGCACGGGTCGGCGACTCGTCGTCGCTCATCGCCAGGGGGGTCGTCATCAGGGACGCGCGATGCACGACGCGCGTCGGCTCGTCATGCGGTGCCGGCGCCCAGTCGGTCTGGCCTTCTTCGCTGCGCTCGGGAACTGGTTCGGACCGCGTCTCCGCAAGGTAGCGCGTGAAGAGAGGATGAGCGCGCCGCTGCGCCGCCGGAGACGGGACCGGGAGCACCGGCTTTCCGCCGAGTGGTTCGTCTTCGGGGTTGCTCATGCGATCGCCAAAGCGATCCTTGGCGCGTGTTACAGCGTACTCCTTCGTGGTAGCCAATGTCAGCAAATTCGAGGAGCCTCACACATGCGCTCTCTAGTCGTCGCTGCTATTTCCGTGATCGCGGTCACGTCCTGCAAAAGCCAGGCTCCGGACGGTGAATGGAAGCCACAAGAGGCGCCCGCCGCCCCGTCCGCGGGCGACCCGACCGCTATCCCGGATAAGGGCGACGGCTCCGCCGAAGCCCTCCCCACCGACGTACAGCCCCCCACCAGTCCAGACTCAGCGGTCGCCGGCGGCGGCGACGCGGCGGCCAAGCCGAGCGCCGCGGTGGTCGGCACCATCGAAGCCATCGAGGCGAAGCCGGTCATCTTGCGAGACACCATGCCCGTCGACGCGGTTGTCGGTGGCCAGGTCCTCGCGGGCGACAAAGTTCAGACCGGGGACAAGACGAAGATCCGCATCAAGCTCGTTGATGGGTCGGTGCTCGCGCTCGGCGCGCGCTCGTCCATCACGATGGTCAAGTACGAAACCGCCAATGGCAAGCGCAGTGGCTCGCTGCGCGTTGCGATCGGGGCCTTCTGGCTGCAAGTTGCAAAGTGGGCGACACCCGCCGACAGCTTCGTCGAGGTCGAAACGCCGAACGCCGTCGCCGGTGTGCGCGGCACGACCCTCTGGGGCGACACGCAACGCCAGGTGGTCTGCGCCCTCGAGGGCGAGGTCAGCGTCCGCAGCGTCTCGAACACGAAGCTCAAGGCCGCAAGCCTCAAGGCTGGCCAGTGCGTTGGGAAGCTTGCCGCCGGTAAGCTCGCCCCCGTCAAGCCCGACGCCAAGACTGTGGCGAAGTACCTCGATGAAGTGCTCATCAAGTGACGTGCGCTTGACTTGAGGCCGCCCGCGCTAGCATAGACGGGCTGCACGGCGCGATACCCAAGTGGCTAAGGGGACGGTCTGCAAAACCGTTATGCACGGGTTCGAATCCCGTTCGCGCCTCTCTCGTTCCTCGTTAGATTCGCTTGTAACTTCGGCTGAGTCGGCGATCGGGATTCCGCTGTGGCGGACACTGTAGCAAGCGATGTAGCAAACGCTACCGCTGGCAGCTCCACAACGTTACCGTCGCGTAGAGCGATCTTGAGCTTGGCGACCTCTTCGCGGAGCGCCGCCCATTGGAGGCGTGGTCCCCCCTGAACCCGTGGTAAACGCCCCGTATGCGTGATGCGTCCTTCGTGGTCTTTGGAGCAACAGGTGCGATTGGCAGCGCTACCGCGCGCTCATTGGTGGCGACCGGAGCGAAGGTTGGCTTGGTCGGTAAGCGCGAGGACGCAACACGTGCGCTCGCGAGCGAGCTCGACATGCCGTTCGCAATCGCGGACGTCACGGTCTCGCGAACACGCTGGCTGTGAACCTCTCGAGCAGCTCCCCGGTGTCGCCGACCGGACCGGAACCATTTTGCGCGCTCCATCACCGGGCGCTCGCGGGCTCGGCCAGCGAACTGTTGCGCCGCGGCGAACGACGAGCCCAGGCACTGCTGCGCGGCGAACATCTCGTCCCGCGCGCCAAGCCGATCGTGAACGTCAATTCGCCTGCCGCTTTGACCGGGCTGCGGGGAGACGCATGGGTGTGACGGGGCTCACCGAATGGGGGCGCTTGCGAACGCAAACCCAGCACCGATGGCCGCCCCAGCGCCGCTGCGAAGAGCATCCACGAGCCTGCTGGAAGGGTTCGCTTGCAACGGTCGGGTTGAGCGCGGTACATGGCGCGAGACTCGACTGAGCTCGACGGTGTCCCGATGCTCGATCTCAGCCGCGCGCTGGTGGACTCGTTCGGGCGGGCGCGTGTCGATTCTCGGTCTGCCTGTACTGATTTGCGTCGGACCGAAATCATACGAGGGCCTTCGCGCCGCGGCATGTTCGGAGCTGTCGGCCGCCTGCGCTGGCTTGCTCTCCAAGTCCTGCACGGCGCGCTTCGCCTGTGCGAGCAGCTCCTGTGCCGCGAGCTCGGGATGAGTGCGCGCGATCACCTCGGCCATCGCCGCGACCGCGATTGCACGCGCCTTCAAGGGGTCTTCTCTCACTTCGACGGAGGACGAGCTCGGTCGACTTGCCAGCTCTTCCAGCGCCTTCGCCGACCGCTCAGCAGCGTACCGAGTCTGGCGAGCCTGAAATGCAGCCTCCGATTCGAAAAAAAGACCCATGCTATCCCTCTCTGGGTTTCACTGGGTCGTTATCGGCCTCGCGGACGTAATGTTGCCGACAGCCAACGATGGTCGGGTGCCGGCGCGTCACCGATACGCGCGACGCGCTCGGGGCGGGTCCGGCAGCGTCAGATCGCTTCCAACCAATTGCAGTTCGCTTTGAGGGCTCGTCATGCGCCGCCGACTCGAACACATCGCAACCTTCGAGATGCAGTCCGCTAGAACGAGCGATGTTCAAAGGCGAAGGAGTTGACGGCGACCTGTAAGGCGTAAACGTCTACGATGGCACCATGCCCAAGCTCACACGCAGGGGTCATGAAACCTCGCGTGACTCTGATGCCCGTACCCGCGAGCCCTGCGTTGACCGCTGCGATCATCGTTGAGTCGTTTTGCTCGACACGGTGGAGCGGTGAGGCGTCGAAGTGCCGCTGCGCGTTGCCATAGAAGTAAGGAACGCTGAATGTTCGTTCTGTAACGTGCGCGACGTCCACCCAGTCAGGCTTCGGGGACGACGCGTGCCGCTCAACCTCCCGCAGCACGACCGTCGCAAAGTGGGCTGCAGCCGCGGCCTCAGTCGGGGTGAGGGCTGTTGTCACATGTCCCGGGCTCGGCGATGCCACTGGTCGTTCGAGCTGCATAACATTGACTCCTGGCGGATGATGGCGCCCCATGTGCGTCGTTCATGTCCATTATCGCGTGGCTCGACATAGCGTTCGGCCCAAGCGACATGACGCGGCAGCAGAACGTCGCGGGGCCTGGCCTGCGTCGCTTGCCCGCAACGGTACAGCTCTGCCGCCGATAGCGTCCCGCTGAAGCACCAGAGCGGCCTCGCACAAGCAGCTCGTCGTCAGCTCGCGCTCAGCGCCCGTTGATGTGTAGCGGGGCGGTGCCTAGTCGGCACAAAACCCTGTCCAACCCGAGCGCCCTGGAGTTCACGGAACCGCCGTTATCAGGCAACGCGGCCCTCGGCCCCCCCCCCCGGGGTACCATTCCGTCGCCTTGAACTGCCTTGGCTGCAGCGACCTCGGTCGATGGCGCCACAGCCCATGTTGCGTTCAAGCGTATCGACCGCTGCGGTCGTCGCAGACTGCAAGCGCGTGACGGCGTGGCGCACGACCTGCTGTCGAGCATCGCGATAGCGGCGCTGAACCCGGGCTCCTTGAGCCAGCGTCGCAGAGTCGCCTCGTTGAGCCCGCCTTCTCGGCCGCCTGGAGTACGGTGGAGCACTAGAGGAGCGCCGCGATCGCGGTGTCCTCCTGCCTGCTCTGCTTTTCACCGTGGCCACCGGACATCTGCGGGCTCCTGCGGCTACGCACGCCGCGTCAGGATGATCATGACCGCAGCCTCCGCATCGCATCGACAGCGAGTTCCGCAATGTCGAAGGTCACCAGCTGCGGCGCTTCGTACGGGCGACGCGCGACGCGATCGAGCAGATCCTCGACCGGTGTGCGCGACGGGCCACCCGTCGGCGAACGCGTCAGAACAGGCTCATCCGAGGTTTCGGTGAATTCGGTACAGTCGGACCCGACGTCGCCCCGCAAGACCCCACTCGCGACGTCGCCCAAGCCCTCGCGTGTCCGCGATTTCTCTACGTCACCCGAAGAGACCCCAAGAGGCTCCGCATCCGTGATTCGCTTTCGAATCCCGTTCGCGCCTCTCTCGTTCCTCGTTAGATTCGCTTGCAACTTCGGCTGAGTCGGCGAGGGTGATTCCGCTGTAGCGGAGACTGGACCAAGGGCTGTACCAAATACGGCGACGGGCAGCTCGACCACGTTGTCATCGCGCAGCGTGATCTTGAGCTTGGCGACCTCTTCGCAGAGCGCCGCGATGAAAGCACTGCCGTATCGCAACAGCGAAGGGTTCGATGCCGCCTTCGGAGGCCCTGGTGCAGCACCGCGCCGACACCATCGCGCAGGATCGCGCGCGGTCGGCGATCGAAGAGCATGACGTTCTCATCGCGCGCAGGTTCTCATAAAACCGGTCGGTGTCGGCGTACAGCAGCAGGTTGCAGGCGGCCAGGCCTTCAAACCAGAGGGCGGCCTCTTCGAGTTCGACGCCGGCCTTGGCGATGGCGATCGGGCGCAGCAGTATTGACACTGCAGTGACTCGATCAGCTCGGAGCGGGTTTCGGCCAGGCTCATGGTCGTCGCTCAGTACTCCACGTCGGCCAGCTCGATGAATTTGATGCCAGTGAAACCGGCGGCCTTGATCTTGGCGGCCAGGTCGCGGTGGAAGACGACCTTGCTGGGGTAGTGCTTCAGGCGGAACAACGTGGCCCTGGGATCGATCTTCTTTTCGTCGAACACCATCACGGTACAGGCCGCGATCAGATCGGGGTCGATCGGATTCCAGTCGATCACCGACTGTTGACGGTCAAGCGCGTCCTGAAGCGTGTAGGGGTTGAGCAGGAAGTAGTCAGCGCTCGCGACCTTGCCCTTGTGATCGACGATGCGCACGGGCAGGTACTCCACGTCCTTGGGCTTCTCGGCTTCGATGAACTCCTTGAGCTTGCGCGAGGCGACCAGCCCATTGGGCAGGTTCTGGATCCAGTCGGACAGCTGCACGGCCTTGGGGAAGTTGGGGTCCATGTGGAACTCGACGTTGTCGGGCCAGCCCTTTGCCAGCTTCACGCCCTTGATGAGGTCCAGCGGTTCAGGCAGGTTCTCCACGGTTTCCAGCACGCACGAGGCCGGCCCAGGCACGGCGCGGGAAATGAGGTAGTTGCTCATGGTGTCCCTCCGAAGTCGTCGAAAGAAGAAGCGATCATTGGATCATCTTTAGGACTTTTGGCATGCCCCGGCCGCCTGGGGACCGAGGCGAAGGGTCGGGGGAAGCGGCTTCTGCATGTCAGATCCCGCGTGCCGCGCAGATGGCGTCTAGTAGGCCCACGCTCTTGGCGCGAAAGCCTCGCATCCGCCGCGCCTGAAACAGATCGAGCCAGGGCAGGCTTGCCGCAAAGCTCAACGCTCGGGTGTCGCCGCTATTGATGCAAGCAAAGGCGACCTGCCGGCCAGGAACCGCGCTCGTTGGATCGACATTGTGCAGCACGTCTCGCACCCACACCGGCAGCTCGCTGGCGAGGTACGTGTGGCCCGACACCTTATCCGCTATAGTGTACAGACTCGACCGCGACGGGCAACGGCGCCGAACCAACGCGCAGCGCTTTTTGATCAAGTCGTGGAGAGCGCTCATGTCGGGCTTGGCTTGCCCCAAAAGCTCCTCGCGAACGAGTGCTATCACGTGCGGATCGAGGCGAAGCAGGCCGCTGTCGCGACGACGTGCTCGGCCCGTGTCTGCGCCAAGCCGAGCCGCGGCGTTGCGCTGCGATGCTTCGAAATCGAAGCCCATGGCTTACCATTCGGCACGACACTTTATGTGTCAACATTAGATGTAAATATATGGTTTCGCTATAATTCTAGTCTCTTGGGTCCTTGGACACCCTGGTCTGCCGATTCCGTCAACTCGGGTCCGCGATGCTACGCGGAGAATGGCAGCAGTGGCGCGCCACTCGCGCTCACGTGCGCCGCGGCGGGCGTTTATGTGCTCGTCTGCCGCATCAATTGCGGCGACGAATCCGACGCAGTAGGCAAACGAACATGACGAACGCGACTGGCGCTGCGCTCGGATGTGTAGCGCTGCAGCCGCTATCATCGCCCGGTTGCTCGTCCGGCTCCGTGGCTTCGCGTGGTAGCACCGTCAACAGCATGCTGGCTGTCGCATTGCCGGCCGAGAGCCCGATGGTCGTCTCGCCATGAGCATGTGCCACCGGCGTGATGTGCAAGGTCCGCAGCGCTCCATCGCCGCCGAGAGCGAGACCGTCGGTCGCCACGACATCCGTATTCGAGGTGAGCGCGGACACGGTCACCTCGTCGCTGGACACCACCTCGAAGCCTATCGTGACCTGCGTATCCTGATCGATGACCACCTCGTGCGGTGCGAAGAGGCTTACCAGCGGGAGAACGTCGTCGTTGACGACGGTCGCCTGTCCGACACCGTCGAGCGTCGCGGCGCCTCGTACGTTGTCGATGACGAGCTGGAAGGTCTCCTGCCCTTCGCTTTCATCATCGTCGAGCACCGGGACGTCGATCGTCGTTTGCTGCATGCCTGCGGCGAGGGTGACGTCCGTCAAAGCGGTCGCCTCGTAGTCTTGGCCGGCGGTCGCCGTGCCATCGACCGTATGCACATCGAACAGCACGCCGTCACCCGGCGCTGGGGCACTGAGCCCTACCGTGAAGGTCGCCACGCGTGAGCCTTCGATGAGGACGACGTCCGAGATCGTGACGTCCGGGAGTTTCCAAGTGAGCGTGATGTGTGCAGCGACGCCGGCACCGCTGACGTATGCGACGTCGCTAGCGCCCGCATGGACGAAGCTCGAGCCACCTCCGCCGCTACCGGCGTTGGGGTTGAAGTTGCAGCCACCGCCCCCACCGAAGTAACCGCCTCCGCCACCGCCGCCGTACGTATCTCCACCGCCGCCTCGGCCGAAGCTCCCCGCCTCCCCGGCTCCGCCAGTGCAGCCAATGGCAGCTGCGCCTCCAGCGTTGGCTGTACCTCCGCCACCCGACGCGGTGGTAGACGTGCCATTGTTGGTACCGGGGCTGCCAATCGGAAGGCCCCCGGCGCCACCAGCGGCGTTGGGTGCTATTGCGCCAAAGCCCGTGCCGCCGCCTCCCGCTGCGACGACCAAACGCGACGTGAGTGTAGCACCGTCGCTACCAGGTAGGGTGCGGACATCCGAAGCGCCGCCGCCCGCACCGCCCGCGGCAGGACCGGCCGAGTCCCCCCCACCGTTGAAGCCACCCAAAGCGCCGCTGGCTGCGGCGGGTTGGCCCGCTCCGCCGACGCGCACGTAGAGCAGGTCTCCAGGGCTGACCGCCAAGCGCGCCCGCACACGTGCCGCAGCCCCGCCTGGGCCAACAAAGCCTGCTCCTCCTTGACCACCCACGGCGTCGACGTCGAGCACGTAGACGCCACGAGGGACCACGAAGGTCTCTTCGGCGCCGGTGAAGGCGAAGCTCTGGCTGAACGAAGCAGCCGACGCAGCGATCGGTAGTTGCAAGACCACGAGAGCGATGACAGGCGTTTTCACGGCCCGACCCTACAACAAGTGGCATATGACTCGAAATCGATGATCGTAACGCCGCGGATGCACGCATCGAGGCCCGCGACGAACGACACCCACGCCACCCAACCAGAGCAACGATGTCCTTGCTGAAGGCGCGCATCTCGGAGTCACTCGGCTCGTCATCGACGCTCCAGCGGTTGATTGCTGAACGTCCTGGAGCTGGTCAGCACGAGAGGTCTCTCCGCTGGGCGCTTCTTGGCACGGCGCACGCCGGCTAGCCGTCAGGCTTGGTGAAACCACGAACCCGGACTGGCTAGAGGTACTGACCCACGGTCAGGGCGAGACGAAACCTTGGGCTACACCCGCCGCACCCGAAAGCCGATAACTCAAACGCATGATCCGAACAGGAAGTGCCGTACCTCTAGGGCGCGCGGGCTCGGGAATCTAGATGACGCGGACGCTTCAGCGGAGTCGTGGGCCCAGCGATAGCGTCGCCCGGACGTCGGCCGCATCCTTGCAGCCTGTGACCCCCGGCAGCTCTGCGAAGCGTCGACCGGTGGAGCCCCCGAAAGCCCGGGTCACGGCCACCATGAGGCGGGCATCGCGCAAGAGCACCGAAGACGCGATGGCAGCGCGCGACGTCGCAGCGGCATCCATGCGTGCTCGCGCGACACCAGCCCGCAACGCACCCACTGACTGTACATTCGGTCCTCGTTCGCCCGTTGCAAAGCGCATGCGAGCGCTGGCGTCGCCGCTCGATGACCTGCACTTCTTCGAGGCGAGCCGCGCAGAGCCGCGCACGGTGGTCGAAAAGGGTCGTCCCGGCGCGCTCGGCTACCAACGCTGGGAGTACTGGCCACGCACTCGGGAGTACATGTACGAAGCGGTCGTCTCGAACCCGGAAAGGCCCGGGACGACCCGCGTGGAGTCCTGGTGCTTCGACGCGCGTACGGGCGCGAAGATGGTCCGCGACTATCGCGAGCCGTCGGCACCCGAGCGCCACGTCACAGCTTCCGACATCCCGGAGTTCAATCGTCTGCTATCGGCCGCGGCGCGAAAGCTCGACGCGCCAGCAGTCGATGCCAGCCAGCGCCGAGGGCTCCCCGAGGTGGTGACTTTGCTCCGCGCGGTGATGTCACGCCCGCAAGCTGACCCCACAACCCTCGCGGCCGGTGAGCTCATCGCCTTCGGCGACGATAGACGGCTCATCTTCACCAGCGTAGCGCGGCTCGAGCCCGTCCACTGGGGTGGTCTCGATCGCCTTAGGGTTTACACGCGCGGTGACCCCCGCGTCGGCGGCAGCGGATACACGGTCGACATCGAACGCGGCCCCTACATGCCAGCTGGCTACATCACGCGGGCGCCTCGCTTCGGGGTAGACGGCGGCGCCGAGGTCATCATCGGCACGCTGAGTCCGAACGACGCGACACCGACGCGCTGCTGGCGCGTCACCGACCGGGAGATGGCTACGATCGTCGCGCACCGCCCGCGTGTCATCGATCCGACGGTCGGCACCGCGTGGACGCCCGCCAGCGTCACACTCCATGTGGCGCTGCAGGCACTGCAATCGACGCGCTGGGCTGCAAGCGAGATCGACGCCGAGTCACGCGGCAACCGCAAGACAGCCGCCACGCTCCGCACCGAACATCGCGACGTCACGCGAGAACACTACGCTCATGCACTCGACGCGCTGATCGGGCGCTTCGGAACACGCGCCTTCGCTGAAGCGGTTACGGCTCTCTTCGACGCGCACCTGCATGGACTTCACACACGCCTCCATCAATCCGACCTGCCGTATGGGCCTCATTCGGACACCGCCCCGCTCGACAGCACTTACATGCGGCTCGCACGCGAAGCGACCCTCGCTGTCCACCCGACGCCGCGCGACATGGGCGCCCATGGACACGTCGTCAACGTGCGTACGCTTTTTGGCGACGAAGACTTCTGGCGCCACCTGCGTGACCACTATCGCGGTGTGTTCGATCGAGCCGTCGATCACCTGCTCGCCCTGCCCTCTCCGATGAAGCTCAGGGGCGTCTATGGCCGGGCTACCGCGGACGCCGTGGCGGTGGTGAGGGACTTCTTCCCCGCCGCTTACCGCGAGATTCGCGTGGCGCGACCCGACTTTGCGTCGACAGCCGAGGTCGCCTTCCAGCTCGCTCGGAGCTGAAACGGAAGACGGCGGCTGCTCCGCGACATCCGGCGGTCGCCGAGCAGCTCCCACGAGAAGAGGCCGCTCTTGTCGGGCCAGATGCACCGCCAAGCCTCGACTGACTCCCGGTCGTCCAGTCGCCCGGCGAACACCATTGTCGCGTCGCACGCCTCGCGCTAGCGTTTCCCGCATGAGCAACGTGGCGACCATCGATGACCTCGAGCTGAGCGTTCGCGCCTTCGAAGTCGTGCAAGGTAGCGGCATCAAAAGCATCGGAGAATTGCTAGAGGCGGACGTGACGGGCTGGTCTCCTCACGTACTCGCGGAGATCAAGGAGGCGCTCGCCGCACAGGAGATCGTCTGGGACGTCGAGGTCCCCGCACTCCCCCCTTTTGCACCGCCCCCAGATCGAGCTGTTCCTCGCTCGACCATCACGCTCACCGAAGGCGTCTCCAACGAACCAATAAGCCGTTTTGGCGGACAACCGAACGCACCGACGCTGAGCTCGGCGTGGCCCGGCAGCATGAAGTTCCTGTTCCAGCTCACGGGCGAGGATCTCGGCCTGCAGGGCGTGGTCCTCGTGCAAGCCTTCGCGAACATGGGTGGCGAGTACTACGACGACAATCACGTCATCGTGTACCGTACAGCGTGTCCCGCGCTGATCGCGCCGCCTAACGGGGTCGAAAGCGACCCGGTTCGCTTGGTCACGCTGAGGGGCGACAGCGACGACCGCATCCTCACCGACATCGACATCTATGACGACGAAGCCGTCGAAGCGTCCGGCGTCGACCCCGACTCTATCGATCGAGCCCGCCGTCATGCCTGGGCGGACAAGATCCGCGGCATCCCCGTTGGTGCGAACCTCGAGCGCGAACAACGCGACAAGACAGGCAAGCTCATGACCTGCCTCCTGCAACTCGTCACCTACGACGAATGGTTCCTCTGGTATCTGTTCGCAAACGACGATGCTTCGGAGCTGCGACTACACGTCGTTCGCGGGTGAGCTGCGAGCAAAGCGGGCGCGGCCGTGCGCCCACGAGCCTCATTCTGCTAGATATGCAGACCGAATGTACGCTCCACTATGCGCCGCCCTGCTCCTGCTCGTGAACCCCGCCGCCAGTGAAGCAGTCACCAACGTGATGAGCCCAAGTGTCACCTGGGATCCCTACAACGAGGCCCGCGAGATCCCGGCGGCACGACGCCTCAAGCCCGCCGAGCTTACGCTCGCGCGACAACGCGCCGCCGCGATGTTCGAGGCCATGAAAGTCGCCCCCTCGTTCAACGCACCGGCGGATCGCGCCACCATGTTGGTGAGCTCTGCGCGCCTCGAGGCGCCCACCATCCTGAACCAGAAGTTCATCGCTTATTGGTCCGTACCGCGCGACGTGCGACGAGGCAAAGATGGCACCTTGGTGCCGGCGCTCGGAGGCTCCCACCAACTGCTCTACTTCGAAACCAACCTCACCCCAGCCGACGACCAGCTCGAAGATCGCGCCACGCGAGGCAACTTTGGGCGAGCCGCTGTAAACGGTCGCTCGGGCGGTTACTTTGCGGCGCCACGCATGTTCGGTCGACTCGGTGAAGGTGAGGTCTTCGCTGACATGATCGTGCTCACGCGCGACGGCAGGAGCGCGCTCGAGCCTGCCCCTATCGGGGCGCTGCTCGATCTCGAGATCGCGCGCCTGAGCGATGCGGCAAAAGCGATCGAGCAGGGATTCGCGAACCGCTTGAGAGAGCTCGAGGAGACGATGACTCCCACGGCAGTCAGCGAGCGCCGCGCGAAACGCGAGCGCGCCTGGAGGTCGGAGACACGCGACGCCACGGCTCTCGCAAAGCGCCTCGACGACGCGGCGAAGACGGACGAAACCGACTACCAGCGTCAGCGCCAATACTTCGCCACGGACGCGCCGCGTGACGCCAGCAACACGGTCTGGCGCCCCCGACTCGCTCTTGAAGCCGCGCAGGCCAAGCGTGCGTCACTCGGCGAGGCGGGTTATGGGTCGCCAGCGTGCGGGCGGGTCGAGCCAGGCTTCGACAGCCAGACGGAGGTCCGCTATGACGTCGCAGGAGCAGCGTCCAACTGCGTGCCCATGGTTCGCGTACGGCAAGACCTCGTGGACCCCACGCGCCCTGTCGATGAGGTTCAGCTCTTGACGGTGTGGTTTCGCGGCGACGCGTGTGGCGAGAATCTCGAAGGCAAGACTTTCGCGACAGGCAGCCGCTGTGCCTACGCGGTGCCGCTTCTTCGCGAGATGAGCTGGGACCGCGCGCGTCGAGCGATCGGCTGGTAACGCCGCGGCTCGACGCCCTACGCTAAAGCGGAGTGTCGCATCGCATTCCAACCGCCCAGAACCGCGGCGAGCTCGGCGATCAGCTGGTCGTTCTCCTCGGGCAGGCCAACCGTAATTCGGAAGTACTCGTCAAAGCGCTCGCGGCCGAAGGGCTCGAACGCCTTCACCAGGACACCACGCTCGAGTAAGCGTTCGTAGATTGACGTCCCCGACCGTGGCTCTTCGACCCGGCACAGCACGAAATTGGTCTGCGACGGGAACACCGTGAGACATGCATGCGCCCGAAGCGCCTGCATTAGCCGCTCACGCTCCCGCCTGGTTGTTTCGCGCACGAAATCGAGATGTTCGTGGTCTTCGAGGGACGCCATGACGAGGTCAGCCGCGAGCTGACCGACGCGATGCGGGGTCTGCTTAGCGTCGAGCGCCCGCGCCACCTCGGGCGCTACAACCGTATAGCCTACGCGAACCGCCCCCAAGCCGTAGGCGAACGAGAAGCTGCGCATGACGGCGAGGTTACGAAAGCGCGATACGAGCTCCGGCAGACCGAAGTCCGCGCCGGCTTCGAGATAGTGCACATACGCCTCGTCCACGACGAACCAAGAGTCAGGGAAGCGCTCGAGCAGCGACGTGAGGACTGCGCGGGACACGAGGACGTTGCCCGTTGGGTTGTTCGGATTGCAGAGGTAGACCAACCCATCGCGACGTGCCAGCCGACGCTCGAGGTCGACGACATCCAGGGCAAAGCCATCATCGGGGCGAAGTGGCAGGAGCTCGCAACGCAACCCCATGCGAATCGCTGCGGCTGGAACCTTGGAATACGTCAAGCGCGGGGTGACCAGTGGGTAGGCCGAGCGCCGTAGGAGAAACCTCGCCGTGCGCGCGAGCGACGTCCGGATCTTTTGCTCGATGAGGTAAGGGATGACTGCCTTCAACAGCGGTCCGCTGCCGTTGCCAACCAGGAGCGCATCCGGGCTGACACCGACTCTGCCCGCAATCGCCTCCCGCAGGTCTCGGTTGTCCGCCACCGGGTACGTGCGCAGCCCGGTCCGCGACCGATAGCGCTCGAGCACTTGCGCGCATCGGGGCGAACAGTACGTGCCGTGATTGAGCGCCAAGTCCGTGGCCAGCGCGCTCATGGACACACCCGCCCCGCGAAGGAGCAAGCGACGACTTTCACCGTCTCGGCCACAGCGACAGATGTTTCCCAAGCACAACGCAATACGACTTCGCTATCGGCGCACAAGCGTTCCCAGTTGCGTTCTTCGCGAACAACCCGCCGCGCAATATGTAGTCAGGAGGCTGCGACGCGACGTCATTGAGCACGCGGTCGCGTTAGCGGACACGAAGGTCTGCGCTGGGCAAGAGTTGACGCTCGGCGGCAGCGGCCGCTATCGTCGTTGACGATGTACGCCGAGGTCCTCGTTGCCGGCTGCGGCAGAATGGGCCGGGCGATTGTCGCTCGACTCGCCGTCGCGGGCGCGAAGGTCGTCGCTACGAGTCGTTCGCCGCGGTCGGTCGATCAGGCCTGCGCGGAGTCTTCTGGCGCTGTTGAAGGGGTCTACGACCCGCTTGAGGCAACGCGGCGACGGGCGGTGGCAGACGTGATCGTCGCGACCACGACGGCGGACGACGCGGACGCGTTGTTGCAGTCGTGCGACCTCGACGGTCGACGGGTGTGCCTAGCGCTTTACGATACACCGGAGGCGGTCGACCGCCTCGCCGTAAAGCTCAACGCCCGCGGCGCGACGGTCCATAGCGCCTGCTTTCTGGCGACGCCGGTCGAGTTGCGGGCCGGGCGCGCGGCGCTGCTCACTGACGTGCGACCAGGCGCCCCTGAGCTTGCGGTCGTTGGGCTTCTCGGGAGACCCGTTTTCGCCAAGTCGCGCCGCTCTGCGCTGCGCGCCGCCCTAGCCTTTCCCGTGGTCTACACGAGCGCGCTCACCTTGGTGTCGTTCGTGCTCCACGCAGCTCGCCTGTCTGGACTCGACATCGACGCTGGACTCGACGCGCTCGAGGGAGACCCCTGGTGGCGCAACCCGCTGGCCACGCGCCGCGCTCTCACCTCCGGCGTCGAGTTGTCGACCAGCGTCGACATCGACGACGTGAAGGTTCTGGGAGGACGTGTCGCTCAGCATGCCAAGCGACTCGGGATCTCGAGCCGTCTTGGTGACGCAATCGCGGACATGTTGGCCCTAACCTCGGCGAACGCGACGCGTCCGCGCCTCGAGGATGCCCTGCGCGGGCGCCCCGCCGACCTCCCTCCTGACCCTTCGGCGCCAGCTCTCGGTTGGAGCTTTTCAGCTGGCGCATGGGCACGACCGCTCGGCGCCGCAACCACGCTCACCGGTGTCGTGCTTCAGCTGGTGCTCGCCAGCGTCGCGCAGGCCTTAGGCGGTCGCGACGACATCATCGAGCTACTCTGCGCCTCCGCGCCGCTCCTCGTGAGTCCCGTGGAGCTTGCGCGGGTCGCGGCCCGCCCAAGACTCGTGCTCGGCCTCTTTGGGGAACCCGACGTCGATGTCACGCAGGTTGCGCGGGAGCTTGCGTGCGCACGGCAGACGTTCGCCGAGTCGGCAACGCTCGCCCCATGGGTCGGCGTTCTCGAAGATCTCGCGCGGGGGGCCGCGGAGCGAGCCGCCGGTGAGCCGACCGACCTCACGGCCATCCACAAGGAGCTCGATGAAACCCCGAGCGCCAAGCATGCGATCCTCGAGACGCTGCGGACCCATCACAGCCCCGGGCGCGTCCGCTTCTTCGAGCGCGCGGGTATCCCGTTCGTTCAGGGTCGTCGTGACGGCGCCTACCTAGCGGATATCGATGACTCACGGGTGCTCTTGAACCTCCACACCAATGGAGGGGTGTTCAACTTCGGCCATCGTCCTCCCGCTGCGGCCGCGGCGCTTGTTCGCGGGCTAGCAGAGGTCGATATCGGCAATCACCACCTCCCGAGCGCGCGACGCGCGCGTTTGGCGCAGAGGCTCGCTCGAACCATGCCGCTCGAGCTCTCGCGCATCGCGTTCTCTCCCTCCGCGACCGAGGCCACGGACTTTGTCGTCCGACTCGCGCGCGCTGCAACCGGCCGCCGACGCATCGTGAGCTTCGAAGGCAGCTTCCACGGCACAAGCGGGATCGGCGCACACCTTGGCGATGCCCGCTTCGTATCCTGGGTCGAGCCGCGGAGCCCCGAGGTCTCCGTAGTTCCCCGAGGTGACCTCGATGCCGTTGGCACAGCACTCGCGACCGGCGAGATCGCCCTCGTGCTCGCAGAAACCGTGCAAGCGTCGAGTGGCATGGAGTTGCCGCAGCCCGACTTTTACCCAAAGCTCGAGGCGATTTGCCGGTCGGCTGGGACCGTCCTCGCTCTCGATGAGGTTCAGACTGGTTGGGGACGCACCGGCCGCATGTGGGGATTCGAGCATTTCGGCGTTCGCCCCGACGTGGTTCTGCTCGGCAAAGGGATGACCGGCGGCCTCTACCCAATGGCGGGTTGTGCGTACGACCCGCGCCTTGCGAACCGTCTCGAGGTCGACCCGTTCGTGCAGCAGTCGACGAGCGGCGGTGCCGAGCTCGGCTGCGTCGTGACCGAGAGTATCCTCGACCAGATCGAGCAGCCGGGATTTTTCCCCCGCATCGACCGCCTCGCGCAGCACCTGTCGAGCGGCCTCGCCACACTTGCCGCGCGTCTCCCGGCGATCCGCCGCGTCAATCGCCTCGGCTTGTTCTGCTCGGTTGGGTTCGACTCTCCCGCCCTTGGCCCCTTGGTGACCCGAACGTGTTTCGAACGTGGCCTTCTCGTCGTGTTCGCAGGACTTGCGCCGCAGTTCGTCCAGTTCCTCCCGCCTCTCGACCTCGAGCCCGACGAGCTCGACCGCGCGATAGCGTTGTTCGGAGATGCGGTCGCCGAGGCCGCGGCGATTGCGAAGCCCACCACCCGTGGGGGCGCGCCTCGCACTCCGCGAACGACTCGGGCGACCGCGCAAGCCATCGTTCCCAAAGCGGGAACAAAGCCAACCAGTCGAGGCTTCACGCTTCGCTCACCTACGTTGCTGGATGACCTGGATTGGACGCCAGGCTCACCACATCCAGTCGCGCAGATCGTCGGCCATCACAACGCCATGGTCGGACAGGTAACAGTGGTGGAGCTCGACCTCGGCGGAGCCGTGGAGCGCATCGCCACGAAGGCGCTGCCGCGCTTCGACAGCGAAGAGCGCGTGCGAGCCTACGACGAGCTCATCGAGCGCTACGTGCAAGGCCTGCGTGACGTCGGCGTGCCGTGTCTCGACACCTGGCTTTGGTCGCGCGGATGTGACGCGTGGGTGGTACAGCCCGCCATCGCGAACGACAAGCTCATCGGAGCTCGACTTGGTGCCCTTTCCATCGGTGAGCGACGCGCCGTATTTCGGATCATTCTGCGCCACACGCTCGCCGCCCAAGAGGCGGGCCTGGGTCTCGACGCTCACCTTGCGAACTGGTCTTTGCCGGAGCCCCATGTTTTGAGACCGGTGTTGCTCGATGTCACCCAGCCACTCCTGCGCGACGACCGCGGACGGCTGCTGCTCGCGTACGGAGGCACCGGCGTGCCGCGCGCCCTCGAGAGCGCGCTTTGCACGAAGATGACCGAAGACCTCTTTTCTATCGACTCCACAGTCCTCGACATCGTCGCGAACGCGCGCCTTGCGCCGGAGCTTGCCCGATTCGAGCGCGACTTGCTCGACGCCGTAAACGACGTCCTTGGTCGCCGGCCCGACCCAGGCGCCCTCCGACGCGCAACGTGGAAGGTGCGGGCATTGCGCGCGACGGTCGCCGCATTGCGCCGGGTCATTCGGGCGTCATGACGTTTCGCGCTGGGTTTGCCAAAGCGGACATCAACCACTGCGAACCGGGCACAGCGCTTTTTTTGCTGGGGCACCTCAAGGCTCTAAGGCGAGCCTCCACCTCAACGCAATCGCAGCCGCCTGCGGGAACAGATGCAGCTCGGTTAGTGCCTGGCTTTGCAACGGCGCATAACGCCGAGGAATGCCCCAGAGCACCGCCTCGCTGTCGTCTGCCAAAGCGAACGCGGTGAGCGCCTCGCGCGGGATCGACGCCTTGCCCTCGAGGAGCACGATGGACCCCGCGGCCGGGACGACCCGGAACACCGCGCCGGTCTCGAGATGGCGAAGCTCGACAGGTGTAGCGAGAGGCCGAGTCTCGAGCTGAGCCGCGGCTACGAGTGCGTCCTTCGGCGTTCGCGAGGAGCCACTCTCCATGACGGCGAGCGCCGGCGCCCAACCCGGGATGGCACGGGCGAGATTCATGGCCTCACCCTGGCGCAAACCACAATGCTCGAGATCCGCCGCGCTTACCTCGTGCCGGACTTCGACGATACGAGCGATCGCGTTGCCGGAGGTCACGACATCGAGGAGGTCACGATTGGCGCTCGCGGTTCGATCGGCGCCCGGGTGAAGCGCGATGACTTCTTCGAGCACTGCGACGAGCTTCCACTCGCGCGCCGCGAGCGCGCCTAGCTCGGCCCGAAAGTGCTCGAGCACGCGTAGCCACCAGTTGAGAGGCTGCGGTGCGAAAGGCACACGACGCGATGGCGTGACCGCCTCGAGCGCGAGAGCCCCCATGAGGGCGCCGAAGCCATGCAGCAGCCCGGCAACAAAGGCCTCGTCTCCCGAGGCGCCGCGCGCCGTGGCAAGGTGACGACAAGCGTAAGCGCGCAGGAGCGTGCGGTGCCACAACGCGGCGCGGACCGGCCAGAGCGGACCATCAGAGGTCGCAGCGGCCCCAAGCGACGCAGCCAAGGCAAGCCGCGCGATTTCTTGCATGCCAAGACGCGCCACAGCGGCGGGCAGCGTCGTGACGGCACGGCCGGACCCATAGAGCGCCGAGTTTGCGCGCAACAGGACCGTTGCCGCGAGAGCAGGATCGCTCTCGAGCTCGGCGACCACCTTGGCGACCGACGTGTCTTGGGAACGCGCAAGCTCTACCAGGCTGAGCGCGGCCGACGGCCGTGGCGGCACGGCGATACGTCTAGCTTCGATGAGCGAGATCATCGCTGCGCCGACTTCGAGCAACAGAGCGTCCGGCTGGGCTACGGCTGGCGTCCGCGCGACGCTAACGCGCGTGGCGAGCGTCTTGACGTGGTCGACGAAGCTCTGAAGCACCTGCTGGAGTGGCTCCCCGGCGGCGGTGAGCTTGCGCACCGCTGCGTTGAAGCGGCTGTGCTGCGACACGTCCTCGCAGGAGATCCCAAGCGTCGTACCGCACACGCAATTGTAGAAGACCATGAGGCCAAGAGGCGCTTCGTCTTCGATCGCGTCCAGCATCGGGGCACCAACCTGCTTGGTGTTGGCGATGAAGTCGCTAAAGCTCGTGAAGTCGCGGTTGCAGGTTGAGCAGCAGCGAGGAAACTGCGCCGCGCAAACCGCGAAGGCGGGCTCGACGAAGCTTTGCATGATCATGACTGCACCAAGCTCGGCGTCCCCCCGCGAAGCGGTCATACTCTATACGCATCGAGGCGAACGACTCCAGCTGCTCCATTGGCGACCTCGCGGCTTACGTCTCGTTCGCTCACATTCGCCCGATCGCGTCGACGACGGCCTCCAAACAGTCTGCTTTCGCGCACGCCTCGGACCGCCCGGCTCTCCCCCCGCGCAAAGTCTGCAGCCGTGGCCGACCCTTCGAGAAGAGTTTGCGCCCTTCCCACAGCCGTTTCGCGTCGCCTGCCCGATTCGTCGCTGGCATCCGACGTGCAACAGGGACGATGCCTCATCATCGAGGCACGAGGAGACAATCCGTGACCAAGCCCATTCCCGTCATCAGCAAATACATGACCACCACGCCGCATACCTTGGGCTCCGACCAGACGCTCGCCGCTGCGGATTCGCTCATGAGCAAACACCGCATCCGCCACGTACCGGTCCTCAAGGGAGGCAAGCTCGTCGGCATTGTTTCGGACCGTGATGTCCGTGTCGCCGAGAGCTTCCAGGGCGTCGACCCCGCCAAGGAGCCACTCGATTTCGTCATGACGAGCGAGGTCTATACGGTTCACCCCAACACACCCCTCGACGAAGTCGTGGGACACATGGCGGAGAGCAAAATCGGCTCCGCTGTCGTCATCGACGGCGACCACGTTGTCGGCGTCTTCACGACCACGGACGTTTGCCGTGCCTTCGCGGAGCTATTGGGGACCCGCTTACGCAAGTAGCCCCGTCGCTCGTTCGAGCCTCTTTGTTCGACCCGCGAGCAATTGCGCGGTCGCCGGCGATCAGCGCATGTCCGGCGGGCGGCGTTAGCGCGCGCGCGGCCTTGACGGAGAGACTTTCCGAGGCAGGGCGCGAACCCTCGAGCCTGACACGCGCTCTCACCGGGCGCCGACGCCAGAACCACTGAAAGCCCCTACGCGGCACGATGACGCATGCGCCATCGGTTGTCTCTTGCGGCGATTGGTGAAATCTGGCGGGCACGAGGTTCGCACCCATGGACGTGCTCGTATTGTCCCGTCTGCAGTTCGCGCTGACGGTGATGTTTCACTACCTGTTCCCGCCGCTCACCATTGGGCTCGGCGCGGTCCTCGCCATTCTTCTGTTCCTGCGCCTGCGCACTGGCGAGCCCATCTACGAGTCCGCGGCGCGCTTCTGGACCAAGATCTTCGCCGCCAACTTTTCACTCGGTGTCGCTACCGGCATCGTCATGGAGTTCCAGTTCGGTACCAACTGGGCGTCGTACTCGCGCTTCGTGGGTGACGTGTTCGGTTCGGCGCTCGCGGCCGAGGGGATCTTCGCCTTCTTCCTCGAGTCGGGTTTCCTCGCGGTGCTGGTCTTCGGCTGGGACCGCGTCTCCCCCCGTATGCACTTCATTGCAGGCAGCATGGTCGCGCTTGGCTCGGCGTTCTCGGCCGTCTGGATCGTCGTCGCCAACAGCTGGCAGCAGACCCCGGCCGGGCACCACCTCGTCACGCATAACGGCGTCACGCGGGCGGAGATCGTCGACTTCTGGGCGATGGTCTTCAACCCCTCGAGCGTCATCCGGCTCACCCACGTGCTCATCGCCGCGGTCATCCTGGGCGCCTTCTGCGTGATGAGCATCGCCGCTTGGTATCTGCTCAAGGGACGCCACGAGGAGTTCGCGCGCCGTTCGTTCGACGTCGCCTTGCCTGTGGCGTTCGTGTTCTCCTGGCTCGCGCTCGTCAGCGGCCACGTCCATGCCGAGGTGGTCGCCGAACATCAGCCGGCAAAGCTCGCCGCGTACGAAGCACACTTCACAACCGGCCCCGCCGACATGAGCCTCATCGGCTTCCCCAACGTCGACACCGGACGCATCGACTACAACATCGCGATCCCAGGCGGCCTATCGTTCCTCGTCCACGGTGACCCTGCGGCGCCGGTGCGCGGGCTCAATGACTTCCCTCGCGAGGACTGGCCGCCGGTCGCGGGCGCCTACGCGAGCTATCACTTGATGATCGGTATCGGCAGCTTCTTCATCGCTATCACCACGGTAGGCGTCTTGCTTCGCTTACGTAAGCGCCTCTACACGACGCGCCCCGTTCTCTGGGTGTACGTTTTCGCGGTCCTTCTTGCCTACGTTGCAAATCAAGCAGGTTGGGTCGCCGCCGAGGTCGGCCGACAGCCGTGGACCGTCTTCGGACTCTTGCGTACGAAAGACAGTCTCTCGACGTCGGTTGTCGCTGGGCAAGTGCTCACGTCGATCATCGCCTTCGGGCTCGTGTATCTCGGGCTCTTCGCAGTGTGGATCTACATCATGAACGAGAAGATCCAACATGGCCCAGAGCCCGTGAGCAGCGGTTCGCCCACGACGACCCCACCCTCGAGCCTCCTCGACATTGCCGCCGAGCGCGAAGGTCTCTCGGCCTCTATGCTCGATAGCCCCCGGACCTGACATGGATCTACAGCTCTTCTGGTACGTTTTGCTCGGCATCCTGCTCGCGGGCTACGCGGTGCTCGACGGCTTCGACTTGGGTGTCGGCGTCCTGCATCTCTTCGTGCGCGGCGACGACGAGCGGCGCATCCTGCTCAACGCCATTGGACCGGTCTGGGACGGCAACGAGGTCTGGCTCGTCGTCTTCGGCGGTGCATTGTTCGCGGCGTTTCCAGACGCCTACGCCACCGGCTTTAGCGCCCTCTACCTTCCCTTCACCGTCCTGCTCGTCTGTCTCATCTTTCGCGCGGTCGCCATCGAGTTTCGCAGCAAGCGACCAGGAGCCTTGTGGCGTGCGGTCTGGGACTGGGCGTTCGCCCTGGCGAGTACCGCGACCGCTTTCCTCATGGGCGCAGCCATCGGCAATCTGGTTGTGGGTATGCCGATCGTCGACGGTCGCTATACCGGCCCCCCGCTCGGAGCCGTTCACCCATATTCGATTCTGACCGGAGCCTTCGCGGTCGCGCTCTTTGCGATGCACGGTGGCGCCTACTTGCTCGCGAAGACCGAGGGCGAGCTTCTCAAGCGCGTCCAGCGTCTCGTGTGGACGGCGTGTGGCCTGTTCTTCACCCTTTACATGGTCACGACCATCTTCACGCTGGTGCGCGTCGACGCGGCACGCGCGACCCTCCTTGCTCCCGGGCCATTGTGGGCGGTGGTGGTGGTGAACGTCGTGGCGGCCGCGAATGTGCCGCGCGCCGCCTACCTCAAGCGACCGATGCTCGCCTTCGGCTCCACGGCGCTCACCATCGTTTGCCTCGTGGTACTACTGGGCGCGGCGACCTTCCCCAACCTCATCGCCTCATCAGTCGCGCCCGAGCACTCGCTCACCTTCCGCAATAGCGCGTCGTCGGAGGCGACTCTCGCGCTGATGCGCACGATCGCCTTTATCGGGATGCCATTCGTTCTGGCCTACACAGCGGTCGTTTACTGGGTCTTCCGCGGCCGCGTACGACTCACCAAGAACAGCTACTGACGCTGGTTTGAGCGGTGGGTATCACTCTGGAAGGTGCCAAGTGGACACCGGCGCGCAGCTCTTGCCACGCAGCCGCTCGAGCAACTGCGGCGACCGGTCAGCCGATACCCGAAGATATGACCGAGCGACTGGCCTCCGTTTCGACATCGCTTGTTGGACGCCTGACGAGTCTCCCCGCTTGTTCTGCTCACCTCCTGCCCGCCCAGAGTCAACTCGTTACTGGGCTTGCGCCACTCCCAGCCGATCGACGTCCGACGACCGACCCACTGCGGGCCCTCACACCCCCTGTCGCGAGCACGTCGACCACTCCCACAGTGCGCCTCTATCGCGTCGCTGGCGCTCCCCCGGGGTCCCGTCCCATCGTCCTGCGCGGTTTACCGTGCCACCTCGATCGCCTGGCCCGGCTCCTCGACACCGTCGCTCAGACAGCCATTGGCCAGGAAACGCTGCGCGCTATCGCCAGCACCCCGCACACGCTCACCATCGAGCATAGCGAAAGCGCGCTCTTCACCAGCGGCAAGTCGTTCACTATCGCTACGCGGAACACCCTCAACGGCGTCGGCACCAATGTCACAATCCAGCTCGACCTGCGGGTGCCCGATACCGGCTCGCACCGCGTCAGCGCGCGAGGGAGCGGATACGTCGACTTTCCGACGGACGTGATCATGGCGCACGAGCTGTCCCATGCCCGTCGCGACATGCAAGGCGGCGCGCTCCACGTCTTCGACCGCGAGCAAGACGCGATCATCGACGAGAACGTTTATCGGCAGCAAATCGCGGCGCTCCGCGGTGAGCCGGTTGCCCTTCGCGACGAGCGAGGCCACGACGACGATCACCAGGTCTGGTTTCCGAGCGACGGTGCGCCGCTGTGTCCGTGCTCGGCACACCGCCAGGCGGCACGAGGCGACACAACGCCCCCGGGCTGAAACGCTGCCGACTGCCCCTGCGTCTGTCCCGCGAGGCGCAACCGTGCCGCCAGGCGCGCCGATGACTTTAGCCAACGGCCCTCGGCCCAGCTTCGGCTTTGATCGTCCCTGCCGGCTTTCTCGGTAGGCGGCACTCGGGAGGCGTTTGTGTCCTGTGAGGCGCGCCTGCATTTCGGCAATGCCGGTGGTGAAGCCCGCATCGTGGCGCTACGCCGTGAGGCGAGCGAAGCGGGCGTCTCGGACAGTGAGTTCGAAGAAGCCCTGGGGCGGGCCAACGCGCTCGATGGTGATCCCGATGTCTTCAGCGACACCGAGCTCGACGAGCTCGAGCTAGCGCTCGATGGCCCGAGTCGACCGAGCGCCGGGCGCCCCCCAGCAGCCGGCCTTGCCCCCCCGTCGCCTCGCGAAACACTCGCCCAAACCGTGGCGAAGAACGTCGAGGACCGGCGCCGCAGCGCTGCGCTCGCGCGCGCCGTAGGAGGCGGGCTTTCGCCCGAGACCATCCGCGCGGCACAGCCGGCAGGCAGGCTCCTGACTCCGCCACCGCCGAGCACCACGCACCGACTCCTCGCAAACGATTGCGTCACGCGCACGAAGTATTGGGGTCGCGTCGCCCCTGACGGCAGCATGTTCGCCATCGGCACCAACCGCGGGATGAGCGTCTTCGACCTGCGTCCGGGACGGACCAACGCTGTGCACATTCGCCACGGCGCCGCGGACCCCGCGTTCACGAACGACGCGCTGATTTTTCAGGGTGGTGGCACCTGGCGTGCCTCGCTTGACTGGCTACGCAACGACCCACCGGAGGAAATCCATGGCGAGGTGCCTGGGTTCGTGAGCCGCATTGGCTCGCTCGCGCTCTACCAAGACGTCGCCAGCGACGGCGGTCGGGGGATAGCCATCGACGGATCCACATGGAGCGCCGACTCCGGGCCGGCGAGTCGCGACCCACGTGTGGTCGGGTCGGCGAACGGCACTTTGCGCATCCACCACCTGGACGGCTTGATGGGCGCCGCCCAGAACACCCAGACCATCGCGACGCCTTTCCACGTTGGCTTTCAGCTGGCGAACGACGGGGAACACGTCGTCGCCCAGATCGTGAATCCCGATGCCCCGGGTCGACAGGTCGGCTACGCGATCTATCGCATTGCGCGGCGGGAGAGCGGTGAAGTGACGTTGACGGCGGTGCGCGTCGTCGCTGGCCTCTCCGGCGGCAAGGCAAAGATGGCTCGCGACTTCATTGCCTTCCAGCACGCGGCGACTTCTGCGGACTTTGCGACGTACGGGTTCACTTCGGCCGACGCCCCCGAGTTCCAGGAAATCCTACGCCGCGGGACTTCTGACATCTACGTCTACGACCTCCGCGATAACACGGCGCGTCGGGTCACCAGCGCAGGACCCGGCAACCTAGCCTGGTCTCCGTCGTTCAGCAGCGACGCCGCGGGCGCCCTGCGCGTTCACTATCTGCAGCTCGACGCCGACGGGTCCCGTCGCATCATGTCGGTCCCCATAGAGCCCTGAAGCGCTAGGTCGGTGGCAAGCGTGAAAAACCGACAACTTGCGGGCCGCTTGTCACGAAGATTCTTGCGGCATGTTGTCGCCAATACACGGTTCGCCGGCTCCGTCCGCACCCTCAACCGCCCCGCTCGGCGCCGCTGTGGCTCCCCAGCCCCCGATGGTCATCCCACCGCCACCGTCGCGCGCGCGTGGTCTCTTGCCACAGGCCGCCATGTTCGGCGGTGGTGTGTTAGGTCTGTTCGGCGTGTTCGAGGGGGCGGCGCCGCTCATCCATCTCGCGGGTACAGTCGATCCGAATCTCGTGTTCCCGGCACGCATGGGAGCCGCCGCGGCGATCGGCGCTGGGGGCGCGACTGCAATCGTCTTGATGGAGACATCGTATCAAGCAACCACCAAGGCCAAGCTCGAATCGCTCGACCACGGCACGCCCTTCACGGCCGAGCTCATGCAAGAGGCCGCCGAACAGCGGGCGCACGTGCCCAAAGAGATCAGGCGTGCGGCAGGCATCGCCGCAGGAGCGGGGGCGGCGCTCGGTGGGCTGGTCGCCTACTATCCGACCCAAGTCTTGTGGACGCTCGCGGGCGCGGTCGCCCTGTCCCTCTCCTACAGCGTCGGCAGCCTCGCCGTGCATGGAACCAAGGCGCTGTCGCGCTTCCGGCGTGCCCGCAAGGAGATGGCGAACGGCGACATGGAGGCGGCCAAGCAAAGCTCGAGCGCTGGACGCCAGAGCCTGCAGAAGGCTGGGCTCGCCACCATCGACGCGGTGACCGTCGCAGCGGTCACCCATCACATGGCTGCGGAGGTCGCGCATCTCCTCGACGACAGCGGACATCAGAACGGCGCCAAGGTCGTCGCGTCATCTGCGGAGCAAATTGGCGGCGCCATGGAGTCGGTCGGCGAGGTCGCCGAGGCTCTCGGCATCGGCGCGCGCGAAGCCGCCGAAGCGGCCGTCGCCGTTCGCCAAGCGCGCTTCGCTCGTGCACTCACCGGCATCGGTTTACCGGGCTCGAGTCGAGACTAACCCCGCGACCAGACAGCGGCGCGTCGGCGCGAGACGGGACCGGAAACACAAGCGCGCCTATAGTTGGTTGCTCGAAGTCTCGACGAGCCGCACGATCTGTGCGGGGTTAACCGGCTTTACAAGATGCGCATCGAAGCCCGCCGCGCGGCTCCGGTGGCGGTCTTCGGCGCGGCCGTACCCGGTGAGCGCGATGAGCCTGCATCGACGAGCCAAGAGCTCACGAAGGCGGCGCGCTAGCTCGTGCCCGTCCATGATCGGCAGACCGATATCGAGGACTGCGACATCGGGAGTGAACTGGCTGATCACATTCAGCGCTTCGACGCCATCGTGAGCCACGCGTACGTCGTGACCACGCGTGCTAAGCAGCTCCGCGAGCAGCAGCGCGGCATCGGCGTTGTCGTCGACGACCAGCACGCGTCGCCTCTTCGCTGGCTCTCGCGTAAGGATTCGCGAACCCGAGCGTCGATCGACCGCAGTCAGCTCGGCGGGCACACGCATGACGAAGGTGCTACCGCAGCCAGGCCCGTCACTGTACGCTCGAACGGACCCGCCGTGCAGCTGCAAAAGGCTCCGGACCAAGGTAAGCCCGATCCCTAAGCCACCGGCCGAACGGTCGACCGCCCGCGGTGCCTGCACGAAGGGGTCGAAGATCCTCGGCAGGAGCTCGGACGCGATACCGAGGCCATCATCCTCGACGCGCAGCAAAACGTCGTCCCCCTCGCGAGATCCCATGATGCCAATATGGCCGCCGGGGTCGGTGTACTTGGCGGCGTTGGTAAGCAAGTTCGCGACGACCTGCGCCATGCGGACCGCGTCCCCGCTGAAGCAAAGACCCGAGCGGGGGACGTCGACCTCGAGTTGGTGGCGCCGTAGCTCGATGAGGGGCCGCGCCAGGTCGACAGCACTGCTGACGACGTCCGCAAGCTGCAGTGGGTGCATCGCGAGCTCGATCTTTCCCTGGCTGATCCGGGACACGTCGAGAAGGTCGTCGACCAAGCGCACCATGTGCTGCACCTGGCGCTCGATGATCTGACGTTCTTTCGCGAGCTCGTCCGCTCCAGGGCGCATTTTCATGAGCTGCAACGCCGTAACGATAGGCGCCAGTGGGTTACGCAGCTCGTGACTGAGCATGGCGAGGAACTCGTCTTTGGTGCGGTTCGTCTGCTCGGCGGCGACGAGCTGTGCTCGCTCCTCCTCTGCGCGCCGTCGCTCGGTCAGGTCGCGCGTGACCTTGGCAAAGCCGACCAGCCGCTGTTCGCTATCACGGATCGAGCTAATAACCACATTCGCCCAGAACCGCGAGCCGTCTTTCCGAACACGCCAGCCTTCCTCCTCGAAACGCCCGGTCTCCGAAGCAATTTCGAGCTCTCGCTCGCACTTCCCCGACGCTACGTCGTCCGCCGGATAAAACGTCGAGAAGTGACGGCCGATGATCTCGTCGGCTCTGTAACCCTTGAAGCGCTGGGCGCCTGGATTCCACGAAGCAACACACCCGGCAGGGTCGAGCATGAAGATGGCATAGTCTCGGATGCTGTCGACGAGCAGGCGAAAGCTGGTTTCACTGACGCGCAGCTTCTCTTCGGCGTCGGCTCGGCCCTCGGACTCGCGCTTGATCAACCCTGTCTCCCGGTTGCGCGCCCAATCTCTTCACCGTACACGGAAGCGGGCCCACCACGGCGAGTCGAAGATAGCCACTCCCGAGGTCCGCCGCACGCCTGCATGCCGGAGATCTCAGACATCGATGACCCAAGGGTGGCGAGCTTTCGCAACCTGCCCAGCCGGGGAGACCCCGTCGGGCCGCGTATCATCGTCGAGAGCGAGCTCGCTGTGCGCCGCCTGCTCGCCAGCACGACATGCGTCGAGGCCGTGCTCGTCGTCGACAAGCGAGCCCACCATCTCGAGGTTCCCCAAGACGTCGCCCTCTACACCTGCAGCCAAGCTCTACTCGACGCTATCGTCGGTTTTCCGATGCATCGTGGTGCCATCGCGCTCGCCGAGCGGCCGCGCGCCGGGCTCGAGGCCCTGGTGACCGCCCTGGAAGCTCCCGGCCTCGTGATGTGCGCGTCGGGGGTGAGCGACCCGGCGAACCTCGGCTCCATCGCGCGCAATTGCCGCGCTCTGGGAGCAGCCGGCCTCCTCGTCGACCCGCGGGGCGGCGACATCTATGCCCGCAAAGCCGTCCGTACCTCGATGGGTAACGTCTTCGCGCAGACCGTGGTCGTGAGCGCGATCGGGCCTGCGATCGCGGGTCTCAAACGCGCGTATCCAGCGCTCCAGGTCGCTGCCGCGACGCTCTCCGGGCGCGCGATCGACGTCGCCGACTTCACGCCTCCCGACCGCTTGGTGCTCATCGTCGGCAACGAAGGCAGTGGCGTCCCCCCTGACGTTTTGGCTTTCGCAGACGTCGAGCTGACCGTGCCCATGCGCAGCGGTACCGATTCACTCAATGTCGCGGCTGCCAGCGCGGTGTTCCTCTACGCGCTGGGCTATCAGCGCCACTGAGCCTCCGGTCCAAAAGCCACGAAACGTCCCGGGCAGAACGCCGATAACGGCCAAATCCCAAGGACAATCCATGACCATCAAGCGAACTTCCCAGTCCGCCGGCACCCCTCCGTCTGCCTCTGCCCCCGCGGCAGCTCCGTCCAAGGCCGCGCCCAAGTCCCCGGTCGCGCTCCGCGCAGCCAACAGCGACGCAATCCCGTTCGGCGGCTCCTTCAAGCAGAGCATCGAGACTGTCGCCATGGAGCGCGCCCGCGAGGCCGTCGCGCGAGGCACCGCCACCCCCGCGCAGGTGGGCATGGTGAACGCCATGGGCGGTGCAAGATTCGCCGGTCGCAACGTAAGCCGCATCCGTGAAGCCGGCGAGGGCGCCCAGCAAGTGGTCGAGAAGAACCCGAAGATCACAGTTTGGACCAAAGAGAACCGCGTCCGCAGCGGCGACCAGACAACCGTCGTCGAGCTGCCCCGCGAGGTCGTCCTGACCCCCGAGGGCGTCAAGGTGATGCTGGTTCACGTGAGCGGCGAAAAGCCGATCGCGACCGTGCAGGGTCACGCTCCGTTCGCCGAGCACCCGAACGTCCCAAGCGACGCGTTCGTGCAGTCGCAGGCCGCGCATACGCTCGCGAGCTTCCTCGGCAAGCTCGAGGGCATGAAGCTCGACCTTGCGTCGGTCTATAAAGACCGCAGCGACTTCAACGGCGTCATCCGCGTGTTCGTGAACGCGATGGACATCCTCAACGCGGCTTACGTACCCGGCAAGAACATCTACTTCTTCGGTAACCACAAGGGCACCTTCCCGCTTGCCGCCGACAAGGACACCGTCGTTCACGAAGCAAGCCACGGCTTGCTCGAGCATCTCGCGCCCGGTCTCGTCCGTGATGGCGGTGAGGGCGGCGCTTGGCACGAGGCCTTCGGCGATCTCATGGCGTGCCTCTATCACCGCAATCCTGGTCTCGGTGAAGACCTCGGCACCTTCCTCGTGCAGCAAGGCGAAGCGCCCGAGGAGCTCCGTGGCGGCATCCGCCGCGTCGACAACAAGCAAGCGCTCGACCCCGAGGTCACCGAGGTCCACGATCGCGGACTTCCGTATTCGGGTCTCATGTGGAGCGTCGCCGGCAAGCTTGCACAGATGCTCGGCAACGAAGAGCAGGCCGCCGACATCATGATGGGCGCCATCGTCAAGGCGAACCTCTACCTGACCACGAAGAGCCCGACGAGCAGCGACATCGTTCGTTCCCTCGCCGAGGGCATGCGTGCGCATCTGGCCAAACACGCGCCCCAGGCGGCACAGCCGTTGATCGCAGCCATGCTCGAGGAGGCGCGCGCACGACACATGCTCGAGGTGGCGGAGACGCCGGCGCTCGCGCCCAAGGCGCAAGCCGCCAATGGCGACGATGTCGTGAAGCTCCTCAAGCAGGTGCCGCAGATCGCCGATCGCAAGGACATCGCTTTCGAGATCCTCGCGGACCGCGTCTTCGACAACGTGCGAAAGGTCACGGTGCGCCCGGTCATCACCAACGCGAGCGGCACCCTCCGACTCCCTGTCGACGACGCGGCCGTGACCGCCGTCATCGAGGACGGCCAGGTCTTCGCGATGGACGTCTCGACGCTGAAGATTCCACCGAAGTACAACCTCGAGAACGGCCTCCCCGAGCTCACCAAAGGCGTCGAGGTTGCCAAGCAAATCATCCAACGCGACCTCCTGGAAGCCGCGTCACAAGGAAGCGAGGGGGCTATCCGCATCCTCGAGGCCTTCGACACGCTGTTTGCTGAAGCGAACATCCAAGCGGAGTGGGTCATATCGCGCGGCCGCATTTGCGTCGTGCTCTCGACGTTGGCCGGCGACTTCGTCGTCGACGTCCAGGCAGGAAAGGTCTGGCCGCGCGGGGCGCTGACCTTCGAGAGTCGCCACCGGCACATCACCGCCAAGCACTGATCAGCGCAGACGCATGCCCTGATGGGCGGGCGCCGCAGGCTTAAGGGGGGCACGTCTCCCCCCGACGCCGCTAGCTGCCGAGCCCGGGCAAGATAGCGTCGGTGATCTCCACAAGGTCACCGTTCGTGCCGATGCAGACGACGTCGACGTCCGCGCGGACGACGATCTCGTTGTCGCGCTTTGCGACCTGGATGAACGTGACGCGAAATTGCGAGGAGCGCTTCATGTCCGTCGTGATGGACAAGACGTCGCCGAGCTTCGCGGGGCGCGAGAACTTGATCTTCATCTCATGCACGACGAAGCGAAAACCTAGCGCCTGCGCACGCGCGAGCCCTACCCCACCCTTGTCGAGCACGTCGGTACGTGCGCGTTCGAAGTACTTGAGATAGTTCGCGTGGTAAACGATGCCCTGAGCATCTGTGTCTTCGAGATAAATCTTGACGCTCGAGTTGTAGCTCAATGGACCCCCAGATAGGCTTTGCGCACCGCATCGCTCGCGGCGAGCACGCTCGCCTTGTCCGCCATCGCCACGGCACCGACCTCGAGCACGTAAGCGTAGTGCGCGACCTTCAGCGCCATGTGTGCATTCTGTTCGACGAGCAAGATGGTGGTACCCGCTAGATTGATATCGCGGATGATGCCGAAGATCACCTGCACGATCTGCGGAGCGAGCCCAAGCGACGGCTCGTCGAGCAATAGCAAGCGCGGTCGCGCGAGCAGCGCACGCGCGATGGCGAGCATCTGCTGCTCCCCGCCGGAGAGGGTGCCGGCCGACTGGTGCAGGCGTTCTCTCAAGCGAGGAAAGAGCGCGAGCGCCTTGTCGCGGTCGTCGGCGATGCCGGCGCGATCACGTCGTATGTAACTACCAAGCTCGAGGTTCTCGTGCACAGTCAGGTTTGCGAAGATGCCCCTGCCTTCAGGAGCATGCGCGATGCCGAGCCTAACGATGTCATGTGGCGGGAGTCCCGCGAGAGGCTTGTCGTCGAAGCGAATACTGCCGCCACTCGGCTTCACGAGCCCCGAGACAGCGCGAAGTGTCGTCGACTTGCCGGCGCCGTTCGAGCCGATGAGCGTGACGATCTGCCCAGGCTCGACCTTGAGCGACACGCCACGGAGCGCGTGAACGGCCCCGTAGTGAACGTCGAGGCCTTCGATGACGAGCGTCACGCGACCCCCAGATAGGCTTCGACCACCTTGGGGTCGTTCTGCACTTCGGCCGGAGTACCATGCGCAATGACCACCCCGTGATCGAGAACGGTGATGCGCGCACAGATCTGCATGACGAGGCCCATGTCATGCTCGATGAGGAGCACCGTGAGGCCAAATTCACGCCGGATGAGGTCGATGAGATCGCGGAGCTCGACCTTCTCACGCGGGTTCATGCCCGCAGCAGGCTCATCGAGGAGCAGCACCTTCGGCCGTGTGGCGATGGCGCGCGCGATCTCGAGGCGACGCTGGTCGCCGTAGGGAAGGCTTGCGGCCGGCTCATCGGCCCGGCCAGCGAGCCCGAACATGTCGAGCAGCCGAGTGGCCTGAGCGGTCATGTCGCGCTCGGCGGCGTCATGCGATGCGGTCCGAAAGATGGCCGCCGCGGTTGTATGCGATGCGCGCAAGTGGCAGGCCACGCGCACGTTGTCGATGACAGAGAGGTTCGCAAAGAGCCTGATGTTCTGGAAGGTTCGGCAGATGCCAGCCGCGGCGATCTGATACGGTTTCTTCCCGATGAGCTCCTGTCCGCCCAAGCGGATACTGCCGCTGTCCGGACGATAGACTCCGGTGAGCAAGTTGAAACAGGTTGTCTTGCCAGCGCCGTTCGGACCAATGAGCGCCTGCAGGTCCCCCTCCGCGAGCTGAAGACGAAAGTCACTGACCGCGGCGAGACCGCCGAAGGTCTTGGAGACACCAGTGACATCGAGCACGGGCGCGCTCATGTCACGGCCCCCCGGCGCTTCTTCAAGTCCCAGAGCTCACGCACACCAAACAGGCCCTGGGGTCGCGACAACATCACGATGATGAGCAAAAGAGCGTAGACGATGAGGCGGTATTCGGCGAACGAGCGCAGCGCCTCGGGCAAGATCGTGAGAAACGCAGCCGCGATGACGGACCCCGAGATCGAGCCCATGCCGCCCAGCACCACCATGATGACGATGTCGAAGGACTTCTGAAAGCCAAGCTCGCGCGGCGTCAGCGTGACGCCGACCTCGTGGGCGTAAAGGGCGCCTGCAATGCCCGCGAAGAACGCGGCCAGCACGAAGGCGCGCACTTTCAGTCGCGTGGTGTGAACCCCCATCGCTTCGGCGGCGAGCTCGTTTTCGCGGATCGACAGAAATGCGCGGCCATACGTCGACTCCTTCAAGCGGTAGGCGACTAGGATCGTGAGACCGCAAAACACGTAAACCGCCAGGGGCGTCGTATAAAAAGGCACGCCCGTAAAACCGAGGGCGCCACCCACCTTGGTGATGACGCCCACAGGGAGCGCCTCACGCACGGCCGCAAGTTCGGTGAGCACGTCGTCACTGCGCTGCAACATCACGCGGAGGATCTCTCCGAAGCCGAGCGTGACGATAGCGAGGTAGTCACCGCGCAGGCGCAACGATGGCAGCCCTACGACGTAGCCAAAGACCGCTGCGATGAGCCCTCCCGCGAGGCAGCCCACGACAAACAGCAACTGCCCCGTGGCACCCTGCTCCATCGCCGAACCCCACAACACAAACGAGCCGTAGTAGGTGATGATGGCGCCCACGTAGCCGCCGATGGCCATGAAGCCCGCGTGCCCAATCGAGAACTGGCCGGTGAAACCGTTCACGATATTGAGCGACACCGCGAGCATGGCGTTGATGCCGATGTCGAGGATGACCTTGCCGTAGAACGGTCCCACCAGCGGCACGAGGAGCACGTGGACGATGGCCGCGATGACGAGCACGGCGACGACAGGCGCGACGCTCTTCATACCTTCTCCACCGTCGCGCGACCGAGTAGGCCGCTTGGCTTGAAGAGAAGGACGGCGATGAGCAACGCGAAGACGTAGAGCTCGCGCAGGTGTGGCGACAGGTAGCCAGCGCCGAAAAGCTCGACGAAGCCGATGAGCAGCCCCCCCGCCACGGCACCGCGCACGTTGCCGATACCGCCGACAACAGCGGCGACGAAAGCCTTCAGGCCGAGCAACACCCAAGTCGCGTGCGCGGGTTGATTGAGGCCCGGGTACTTCATGGCGTAGAGGAGGCCCGCTGCGGCCGCCAATGCAGAACCGGTCACGAACGTGAACGAAACGACTCGATCGACGTTGATGCCCATGAGCGCGGCGCTGCGCATATCGTACGAGACAGCTCGCATGGCGCGGCCGAGCTTGGTGCCGAAGACCAGGTACTGGAGCGCGAGCATGAGAACGACAGCAAGCGTCACGACCAACGCGTCGACGAGCCGCAGGTGGACCCCGGCGAGGGTCGCGAGGGTCTGATCTTCGATGAGCGCAGGCATACGCTTGGGCTGCGTGCCGAAGACGCCCGGCAGCTGGCCGACGTTCTGAATGAGCAACGACACGCCGATCGCGGTAATCAAGACGTTCAGCCGCGGCGCCCGCCGTAGCGGACGGTAAGCGAAGCGCTCGATCGCGAAACCCATGAGGCCGCAGACCAGCATGGCGCCGACCAGTACAACCAGGACGTTGGCCGAGCCCATGCCGGTGGCTAGGGTCAGGGAGACCCAAGCACCGGTCATGAAGATGTCGCTGTGCGCGAAGTTGATGAAGGTGAGGATGCCGTAGACCATGGTGTAGCCAAGCGCGATGAGCGCGTAGAGGCTGCCGACAGCAAGTGCATCCAACAGGGTCTGGAGAAAACGCGACAGGCCTGCGCCCGACGTGGCCCGTCCATCCGCTTTCGCGATGCTGGTGCCCCGCCAGGGGTTGTCTGGGTCCGGCGGCTGCACCCGCCCCGCGTAGACGATCTCACCGTGGTCGAGCTTGACGATGACCGCCTCTTTCACGGGATTGCGGTTTGCGTCCATGGTGATCGTTCCGGTGACACCCGACAGGTCCTTGGTCGTCGCGATGGCGCGCGCAAGCTCCTTGGGGTCGAGCGAGGGGGTCCGTTCGAGCGCATCGATGAGCACGAGCGCCGCGTCGTAGCCGAGCGCCGAAAGGCCGTCGGGCGTTTCGTTGTACTTGGCGCGAAACGCCTTGGCGTAGGCTTGCACCTCGGGGCGCTGATCTTCGTTAGCGTATTGGCTCGTGAAGTAGCTGCCGTTGACGGTATCGCCGCCGATGCGCGCGAGCTCTGGGCTGTCCCAGCCATCCCCCCCGATGAAGGGCTGCATGAGCCCGAGCTTACGGGCTTGCAGGTGAATGTTGCCGACGTCGGTGTAGTAGCCTGGCGCGTAGATGATCTCCGGATTCGCCGCTTTGATGCTCGTAAGCTGCGCGGAATAGTCCGAGTCGCCACCGCTGTATGCTTCTGCGGTCACGATAGTGCCACCCATGGCTTCGAAGTCTTTGGCGAAGACCGCGTACAGCTCCTTCGAGTAAGGGGTCGCCTGGTCGTAGAGCACCGCGGCACGACTCAACGCGAGGTTGTCGCGAGCAAAGCGCGCCGCCGCGTAACCCTGAAAGGCGTCGACGAAACACGCGCGCGACACCATGTCGCCAACCTCGGTGACGCCGCTCGCGGTCGACGACGGTGAGATCATCGGCACGCCATACTGTTGTGCAACACGGGCGCCAGCGATCGACAGCGAGGACGACACTTCACCGAGCACCGCGACCACCTTGTCGTTGGTGATGAGCCTGGTGACCGCGGTGCCCACCTCCTGCGACTTCCCCTGGTCGTCGTAGACGCGAACCTCGAGTCTGCGGCCATGGACGCCGCCGGCAGCGTTCTTTTGCTCGACGGCGAGCATGATGCCGCGATGGGTGGTCTGCCCGAAGTGAGCTTCGGAGCCCGTCATCGACCCGTATTCGCCGATCAAAATTGGCGCTGGTTCGGCTTGAGCGTCGGCCGAAAGCAGCGCAAGCAAGGCTATGAGGGACACGACGCGCACGGGCGTTGCCATACTGTGAAAACGACTCCCCGTCACTGGCAGGTTTTGCTGGCGTTGTGTGCAACCGTGGCTTGTGGCTGGGTGCTTGTGCGCTGGCTCGACCCTGGGGCGACCCTGGAGTTCCTGCGCCGAGAGAACCTGCCAGGGATCGCGGCCGCGAGCGTCTTCTTCGCGCTCGTCAACGTCGTACGCGGCGTGCGCATCGCCCGCCTCACGACGCGCTATCTGGACCAACACGTCGACGTGTGGTCCGGAATCGGGCTCGCCACCGTGACGAACCTCGCCAATCATGTCCTCCCGCTACGCTTGGGTGAAGTCGCGTACGTGGCCCTATCGCGCTCGGTCTTCCAGGTGCCGCTCGCCCAAGGCGCCGGCGTGTTGCTCACCATGCGCATCTACGACCTGGTCGGACTCATGACGCTCGCGCTGCTTGGTCTCACCCAGGCACCAGCGCTCGCATCGACCTACAGCCTACCGGTGTTCACGGCACTCGCGCTCGGGTTGCTCGGGCTCGCGGTGCGACTCGACCTCGTGTTCGCGATGGCGGCTCGCGTGCTCCCCGGCAAGCTCGCCGCGAAGCTGCGCGACGCCCTGCCGTTCACCCGAGAACCGCGCTTCGTCGCAACCAGCCTGGTCTATGCTCTTGCAATCTGGAGCGTACAAGCGGTGGCGTTTGCGCTGCTCCTCGAGGCTTTCGCTATCGACATCGGACTCGGGCCGATGGTCGTCGCCACCAGCGTTGCCAACCTCGCCGCGGTCCTGCCTCTCTCGGCGCTGGGCACCTTCGGGGCTCAAGAGGCGGGCTGGACGGCGGGCTTCGTCGCCATGGGGGTGTCCGCTGCAGCGGCCGCAAACAGTGGCCTCGCTGCGCATCTGGTCATGGTGGCGCTCAACGCTCTGATGACGCTTGCCTTCTTGCCCCGTCTCTTGGCGGCCCGCCCCGCCAACAACCACGACGCCCCGTGACGCGGGTCACAGGACGTAAACACGGGATGAGGGTAAAGTCCGAACCATGGAACAGTCCAAAAGCACATGGTCGCTTTGTCTGGGCGATCGGGTCGTCGATCTCTCTCTCGGCGTGATCCACGGCCCAGGAGGTAAACGCCAGCTACTCAACGAGCGAGAGATCGCCTTGTTGCGTCTGCTCGCTGAGTCCGGCGGGAACATGGTCGAGCGAGAGACCCTGCTTGGCCGCGTCTGGGGCTACTCTGCGACCTCCGTGAGCCGCGCCGTCGACGTGACCATCGGCCGCCTTCGCAGGAAGCTCGAAGACGACCCGCGCCGTCCGCGCTTTCTGCTCACGTGTTACGCCGACGGCTATCGCTTGCTCACCAACGCAGAGCCGCGCTCGAGCGGCGTTTCTTTGCCTGACGCCTACGCGCGCGAGCTTGCCCGGCATGTTGGCACCACGCTCGAACGCGAGGACTGCGTCGTCTATGGCCTTCGTGACGGCGCCCTCGTCCAGATTGCAGCCTTTGGCCCCAAGTCGCGCGCCGACTTCGGCGTCGTCGACCCGCTAACCATCCCCATCGGCCAAGGCATCGTCGGCAGCGTCGCCGCGCGGCGTACGCTCGAGCGGATTCCCGATACGCGCCGGGACCCGCGCTACATCCGCGACACCTTCAGCGGCCTATCGGAGCTCGCCGTGCCTATCACCACATCGACGGGCGAGCTCGTTGGCGTGCTCGACACCGAGGCGAAGGGACGCGATGCATTCAGTGATCGGGTCATCGAGACGATGGTCTCACTTGGAGCCATGGCGGGAATGGCAGCGCGCTGAACGACGGTCGCGGCCTTGCCAACGCAGAAGGCCGGCGAGTAGAAGGCCCGCCATCCCCATGACTTTCTTGGTGACTGGCGCCGCAGGCTTCATCGGCTCGCACCTCGTCGAGCGACTGCTCGCCACGACAGAACACCGCGTCGTGGGCGTCGACAACTTCGAACCTTTCTATCCGCGCGCCGTCAAAGAGCGAAATCTGAGCGGGCTTGCGGACAACCCACGCTTCACCTTCGTCGAGCTCGACCTACGCGACAAGACACGGACCTCCGCGCTCTACGCCCAGCACGCACCCGAGTCGGTGTTTCATTGGGCCGCGCGCGCAGGTGTGCGCCCTTCCATCGAGGACCCCGCGGGCTACGTCGACTCCAACGTGGTGGTAACGACAACGCTCCTGCAGCTCGCCGCTGAACACGCAACCAAGCGCTTCGTGTTCGCGAGCTCCTCGTCGGTGTACGGCAACAACGCAAAGGTGCCGTTCGCCGAGCACGACACGACCGACGCGCCGGTCTCGCCGTACGCTGCCACCAAGAAGGCCTGCGAGCTCCTCTGCCATGCCTTCCACGACTTGGGTGGCTTCTCGACCGCCTGCCTGCGCCTCTTCACCGTGTATGGCCCGCGGCAGCGACCCGACCTCGCCATTCACAAGTTCGCGCGCGCCATCCTCGAGGACCGCCCTGTAACGCTCTACGGGGACGGCGGCAGCTCGCGCGACTACACCTTCATCGCGGACATCGTTGACGGCGTTCTTGCCGCCGATGCCCATCTCGCAGCGAGCCCACGCCCAACCCACGATGTTTTCAACCTCGGCAACGCGAGCCCGGTGAAGCTCTCCGAGCTCGTATCGCTACTAGAAGAGGCCACTGGACGCCGGGCACGCATCGAAGGCGCGCCCATGCAGCCCGGCGACGTCCTTCGGACCTACGCGGACATCACCCATGCTAGAGACACCCTCGGCTACCAACCAAAGACAGACCTCCGCACCGGCATCGGCCACTTCGTCCGCTGGCTCCGTGAGCATTGAGAGTATCGACCTATCGGTCGTCATCCCGGTCTACAACGAGGAGGGCAACCTCCAGCCGCTGTGGGACGAGCTCAAGCTGACGCTCGACAACATGACGCGGCCGAAGGAAGACTGGGCGCCGAAGACCGGTCCGCACGATCCCGATGCCACGGAAGTCGTCCGCGATGGAAGACTCCCCCCCGAGATGCTGCGGCCACTGCGCTACGAGGTCATCTTCGTCGACGACGGCTCGAAAGATCGCTCGCGCGGAATCCTGCGGAGTATCTCTCATGGCGACCCGAACGTGCGCGTCGTGTTCTTCCGGCGCAACTTCGGTCAGACCGCTGCGATGGCGGCTGGGCTCGACGAGGCGTGCGGTGATGTCGTCATGTTCATGGACTCCGACCGCCAGAACGACCCTGCGGACATGCCGCGCCTGATGACGACGCTCGATGCCGGCTTCGATGTCGTGTGCGGCTGGCGCAAGGATCGCAAAGACAAAGCGATGACGCGCAAGCTCCCGTCGCGCGTCGCCAACTGGCTCATCCAGCGGGTCGGTGGCGTGAAAATCCACGACCTCGGTTGCACCCTCAAGGCGTTCCGGCGCGAGGTCATCAAGGAAGTGAAGCTCTACGGCGAGATGCACCGTTTCATCCCCGTGTACGCTAACGCGGTCGGTGCCTCGATCACAGAGATCCCGGTGAACCACCGGCCGCGCGTTGCTGGCGTCACGAAGTACGGCTTGCGTCGGACCTTCAAGGTCATCCTCGACCTGGTCACCGTGAAGTACCTGCTCACCTACTTCGGCCGGCCCATGCACTTCTTCGGCGCGGTCGCCTTCTTCCTCATGTTGGGCTCGACCGTGTCGGGGGTCTTCATGCTCGGCAACAAGGTCTTCAACGGCGTCTCGATGATCCGGAGTCCCCTCCTCTTGCTGTCGGCCATGCTGTTCATGCTGGCGGTGAACTTCGTGCTCATGGGTCTGCTCGCGGAGGTGCAGACGCGCACCTACTTCGAAAGCCAGGGGTCCACGAACTACAAGGTCAAAGAGCGGCTTGGAGGACGGCGCTAGACCTTCGCCCGCAGGTTGAAGCCCCTGTTGCTCGGGGCGTGCAGCATCGCGTCTTTGTTGGGGTCGCTCATGATCTGCCGCGGGTTTGCGGGAAAGAGCGTCCGCGCGAGCTTGGTGCGCGCGCGCGCCATGGCGGTGCCGCTGCCCCCTAAGGCCACGGTCGAACCGAGAGGAGCCCCACCCGTCGCCAAGACGACCCCGGCGCGCATTGCCTGCCAGTGCTGCTCGACGTTGGAAGCCTCAACAGAATCACGCTGATAGCGGTGATGGCTGACGGCCTCGATACGCACATCTGTGAGGGTTACCGACACACGAATCCCCTGATGGCGTGGATTATCGGCGGCTCGGGCTGCGGCGTGCGCGGAGTTGAAGGCGAAGTGAGAGCCTGCCTACGCGGGAATGGCAGACGCCGATTCTGCGGCTCAAACCGCCTTGCCCGAGGGCTGAACCAACGCGGTGCGGACGGACCACCTGTAAACATCACCCCGCACTCAGCCGCCAAGCCGCCGTAAACCGACACCGGGTCACGGTGCACGAGCCATGTTCCGAACAACCGACAACCAGGCACATCAAAGATCGAAAAGGAGATCGCTCATGTCATCGTCCATCACCCAGCACCCGGCTATCGCAGCGCGTTATGGCGGCGAGCTCAGCAAGGCCCTCGCGACCTGGGCTGGAGCGCATGAGGTGGGCATCCGCCGGCCGACGGCCGATCGACGCGGCGCTCTTGCGAGTGCCGAGACTCTCGGGAGGAGCTTGGCTGTGCTCAAGGACAGTCTCGACAGGAAGGGGCTGACCAGCCCAGCGACACTTTTCGCGGTCGCCTCCGCGGAAGTCGCTGTCGATTTCTTCAGCGGCTGGGACCCACGCAACGCTGCGACGCAGCTCATTGGGCAGGGCCGTTCATCCGCTACGGCGGACCAGCTGCGCGACCTCAACGCCGCGTATGCGGGCGTGGTGGCGTCTCTCGAGAGCGCCCTCAATTGCGGGGACCGCATCACGCCACGGCAGGTCGCCGCCGCAATCAAGGACTTCGTCCCACCGCCAGCGAGCTTGGGCGATCAGGTTCGCGACGACATCTCAGCCGTTGTCGGCATGATCGATGGCTTCGCAAGCCGTCTCTTTCGGCGCTGAGGTGGCCCTGGCGTTTGGACGCTAGCGCTTTTTCGCGAGCAACCAGCCCCGCGTGCACAGAGGTTCTCGTGCTTCGTCGCCCGCGCTGACGTCGCTTCCGCTCTTGGCAGGCCCCGCGGTGTGATGCAGCTCACACGGTCCGCCAAAGCAAGCCCGCCATCGTGTCCGGTCACGGTGGCATGGCGCGTTCAGAGCCCGTCGGTTCTGCGCGGCGGTATGTCAATGGGCCGATTCACCCACCGTCGACAACCAAATCGAGAGAGTGCCGCCATGCAGGTCTCTAGCAATACCCGTCTACTCAGAGTCGAAACTCTCGCTACTGACCTCGCACCGTCGAGATCGCGCGGTGTGCATTCCAATCTCGACGTTTTGACCGCGAGCACTGGTCGACGTCCGTCCGCTCCTGGCCCCGCCGCGGCGCTCCCCATCGAGAACGGCACGCCCACGGCGTCGACAATCATTGTTCCGGGCACCGTACCGGCCGCAGCAGCTGTGCGAGCGCTCGCCGAAGAGCTTGCGAGCATGGCAGGTGGCGACACCGCCGCCGCGCGCGTCGCGGCCGACGCGCTTAGCACCCTCGCCGACGCATACAACGAACGCACCGCCATCGCGCTTGCGCCTGCCATCCGGCACTGGACGCGTGTCGCCGAGCAGCTTCTGGGTCGCGCCGCCTCCCCCGCTGCGTCGCCGCTTCCAGCGGCGCCAGCGCCATCGTCTCCGGTACCAGCGTCCCCCGCACCTGCTCCAGCCCCGACGACATCCACCTCGTCGCCGTCACCGGCGACCTCGAGCAACCAGCCTGCGCCAGCCGCGCCTCGCACACCGACCTACGACGACCTCCCGGCGCACATGAAGGGCGGCGTCTCTTCAGGCAACGGCATGCCGATCATCCTCGTCAACGACCCGAGCGAGATCGAGCTACTACCGCTCTGGGCGTCGATGCATCCTGCTGCTTCAGCCTTCTATAGGGACCTCATCGCGCAGGGCCTCGCGGCGTCGCGGGGGCAGGTGATGGGTCTCGGGGGCTTCGAGATTCACATCAAGGGCAAGGACGACCCGGTGCGGACGCCCGTCACTTCGACCACGCCTGCGACGAATGACCCGGCGCGCGAAAAACTGCGCGAGGCGAGCGTCAGACTCCGTGGAGTGGACCTCACCGACATCAACCGCGACTGGACCCACCAGATGATCGAGAGCGGGACCGCGACGAACCCCGCCTTCTATGCGCTCCTCGAGACTGCAGCAGCGGGAGTGCGCGCTGCCTATCGCGAGCACTTCGGTCGCGAGCCCACCAAAGACGAGATGGCGTGCTGGCTCCCGTTCTCGGCGTCGATGGAAGGCAATCAGCGTCAGTGGGCGGCGAACGCCGAGCGCCTGCGGCAACGCGAAAGCCTCGATCAGGTCGCTGCACTCATCGCCGCGCGTCCACCCAGCGCTCCGGTAGCGACCACGCCCGCGGCACCAGCGACGACACCCCCGGCAGTGACGGATGCCCAGATCGCGCAGTTCGTCAACGCGAACCTCCAGAACCCAGGAGCCATCGCCAGCGCCATGGTGCAGTACGGCGTCAGCATGGGCCGCCTGCAAGCCGCGACCGGTGCGAGCTGGAGCGATATCGAGGCGTACGTCGCCTCGTCGAACGACGACACCTTGAAACGCTTGTTGGCTCAGCACAAAGGCGCGGCCTAAACGAGGCGTCCGACGCACGCGGCAGTGCGGAGGAACCACACTGTCGAAATCACGGGCCGCGACCTCCGTCCGATGCTAGCCTGCCGACATGAAAAAGCTCTTGCTCGGCCTGTCTGCAATCGGTGCCCTTGGTTTCTTCCTCGCCGCGTCCCCCATCTCCGCGGGGAGCGACGACGACGTCAGGAAGTGCAAGAACAAGTGCAACTCTGCGTGCGACGGCGCGAACAACAAGGCGAAGTGTGTCGCCGAGTGCCGTCGCGCTTGCGACTGACGTCACACGCTCGCCCGCGATGACTTGAACCACGCCGGGGTTCTAGGCCGCCCGGCGTCGCCGCGTGGAAGTCACCTTGGAGCGGCGGCGCGCGACCTTGGCGTTGCCGAGACGCCGCAAGAGGCTCGGCAGGAGGCTCTCATATTCGAGGAGCATCTCGCCCGCGTCGCGATAGCGCATGGCGTGGTTTGGGTTCGTGGCGATGCGCACCATGTCCGCAAAAGCGGTGTTCGTCTTGGCGCGCAGCACCGACACGTTGTCAAACGGCCAGAGAAACGGCCAGCGCGGCAACACGCCGGTGATCATCTGGTGCACGATGAGGCCGAGCGAGAAGATGTCGGAGGCGAAACACGGATAGCCGTGCGCCTGCTCGGGCGCACAATAGAGCAGTGTTCCCGAGCCAGTCGCCGAGATCATCGTGTGTTTGGCGACTTTAGCGAGCCCGAAGTCAGCGATCTTGATGATGCCATCGTCGAAGATCATCAGATTCGAGGGTTTGAGGTCGCGGTGAATGATGCGCCGCTCGTGGGCGTGGGCAAGGCCGCGTAGCACTTGGTGGAGATAGCCGAGCGCGAGGCGCGTGCCGAGGCGCCGGGTCAAGCGGTCGTCGAGAGACTCGCGCGCGAGGTCGACCGCGATGACGTACCGATCGCCAATACGGTCGGCATTGCGCGGCCGCAAGATGGCGTCGTGGTCGAGCGTCGCCGAGAGACGGATCTCGCGCAGGAGCTCGTCTTCCTCTTCGCTGCCAGCCTTCACCTTGGCCGGTAGTTTCAAGGCCACCCAGCGGTCTTCGATGAGGTCTTTCGCCTTCCAGACCTCGCTGAAGCCGCCGGTGCCGATCTTGCCGACGAGGCGGTACTTGCCGAACGTCGTGCCTCGGCCAAGGCGCGTAGGAGCGGGCTTTACGGGCATGGGCGCGGAACATAGCCGTGGCGCGCGTACTTGTCATTGGCCGATCGCATGGGTCTTGATACAAGCTGGCGCGAATGCAACGCCTGTACCGCGCAGGCGGGCTCGCCGCGGGCGCGACCCTCGGAGGGCTCGCCGTTGGGGTCGCCGAAGGAGCCTACCGTGGGGTCGATCTGGCCTACGCGGGGATGTTCTACGCGGCGCTTTGGGCCATGGTCGGCATTGGCCTCGCCCTGCTCACCGCGAGGGCCTTCGCGAGAACCCCCCCCGGCCTCATCACCTTCGGCGCCGCCACAGCCCTCGTCAGCTCGACCATCGTCCTCGTCCGTTTCATCGTGCTACGCGACATTTATCTCGAGGCTCCCGGGAAGGGGCTCGCGGCGGGCGCCTGGGCGCTCGCGGCGGGCGTTGGCATGCTCTTTCCCGTGCTGATGACTAGCAACTGGCTGCGGCGCCGCATTTTCTCGCGTTTTGCCCGCAGTCCGGCCTGGTGGGCCCTACCCTTTGCGGCGCTTGCCGCCTTTGGCATCCGGGTCGTTTCGGGCCAGGACGATGGCTCGGCGCTTCCAGCCGCGCCGCATACCTTGCGCGGCGAGGGCACCATCCTCGTCGTCGTCGACGCACTGCGCGCCGACATGCTGGGCGCCTATGGAGCCCCGGCACATCGCGATAGCCCACCCTCGCCCGCCTTCGATGCGTGGCTCGAGCAAGGACGACGCTTCGACGACGTGACCGCACATGCCTCGTGGACCAAGGCGGCGGTCGCAAGCATCATGACCTCGCGCCACGCGAGCGGTCACGACACCATGAGCAAGGTCGCGGTGCTGCCACAAACGCTCCCGACCATCGCAAAGACTCTGGCCGACGCAGGCGTGAAGACCGCCGCGGTCGTCACCAACTACAACCTCGAGGAAGGCTACGGCTTTGACAACGGCTTTGCCGAATATCGCTATCTACCGCCAGCCCGCTATCTCGGAGCCCCAGCGCGCGCCAACCGCCTTGCCGCCTACAACGTCTACCGCGTCCTCCGTGAGAAGCTCTTCACGGCCGGTCGCAGCCCGAAAGACTTCTTCCGCGATGGCGGCACGGTCAACGCGCATGCCTTCGAGATCCTCGACCACATCGGCGACGAGAAGTTCTTCCTCTACCTGCACTATATGGAGCCGCACGATCCGTACTTCGCAGTGGACGGCACCTCCTACGCGCGGGTCACCACGCCGAACCCTCCACTCGAGGCGGCCGGCGCAATGCGCGACGCCTATCGCGACGGCGTGAAGCGCTGGGATGGCTACTTCGGCGAGCTGCTCGCAGGGCTTGCCGCGCGTGGCCTCACCGACCGGGTGCGCATCGTCGTCACGGCAGACCACGGCGAGGAGTTCGGCGAGCACGGTGGCTTCTGGCACGGCACCACACTTTACGAAGAACAGCTGCGCGTCCCACTCGCCATGCGTGGCCCGGGGATCGCGACCGGGGTCGACCCACATCTCGCGCGTCAGATCGACGTCGCCCCAACCATCGCCGCCTTTCACTCTGTCGGCGTGCCTGCAACTTGGGAAGGCCGCGACCTGCGGAGCGAGACGGCGGCGCCCTCCTCGGCGCTCGCAGAGGAGAACCACGAGGGGAACGTCCTCACCTCGGTGCGCCAGGGTGGGCGCAAGCTCATCCTCGCAAACGATGGTAATCCGCGAGGTCTGTCGCCGGTCGAGCTCTATGACCTGAACGCCGATCCGGCAGAGCGCAAGCCGCTCCGCGACGACGCCACCACGCTTACCCTCACGACCGCCATCGAGCGCCTGAAACGCGAGGCAAAACGCGGTGGTGCCGAGAGCACGGTGCGCCCGGTGGACGCCGCTGTCGAATCCGAGCTCCGGGCCTTGGGCTACGTGAAGTGACACGAATCAGGCGCCGCGGTGTTTCAGGTTCCGAGACGAGCTGATGGCTATCGACATCGAAGACGCCTACCGGCGTTTCGGACCCATGGTGGTTCGACGCTGTCGTGCCTTGCTCGGCGATCAGGAACAGGCGGTGGATGCCATGCACGACGTTTTCGTGCGCCTCATACAAAGCGGCGATCGACTCGATGACCGCGGGATGTCGAGCCTGCTCTATCGCGTGGCGACCAACGTCAGCCTGAACAAGCTGCGCACCCGCCGCCGCAAGCCCGAGAACGCCGGCGACGACATGCTGGCTGCGCTCGCTCACGCGACCGACGTCGAAGAGAGCACCGGCACGCGCCGCCTGTTGCAACGCCTCCTGGGCGGGACGAGCGAGAGCACCACGACGATGGCGGTCATGCACTGGGTCGACGGCATGAGCCTCGAAGAGGTGGCGACCGAGACCGGCATGTCGGTCTCAGGGGTAAGGAAACGCCTGCGTATCTTGCGCGAGCAACTTGGCGGCCAGCCGCAGGAGGCTTCGCCATGAGCGAGAAGATCTCCGATTTGATCCTCGAGCGTTACGTTGCGGGCGTCGCTACGGCAGACGAGGCCGCGCGCGTCGAAGCGTCTCCCGAGGCGCTCGCGAGGGCCAAGGGGCTGGCGCGTGAGAACACCGAGCTCCTCGCCGCACATCCACCAGCCCAGGTCGCAGCACGCGTCGTCCGCGGTGCGGCAACTCGCCCCTCCCAAAAAGGCACGCGACCGCTCCTGTGGCTCGCGCCGCTGGTCGCCACCGCCTGCGCGGTCGCCATCTTTGCCCTCCCCCGCGAGCAGGTCGACGTGACGCGCGCCAAAGGAGGGAAAGCCAAGCTCACCATCTACCGGCAGGTCGGCTCCACCAGCGAGAAGCTCGAAGACGGCGCCGTAGCGCGCGCTGGCGACACCGTCCAGGTCGCCTACATCGCAGGCGAGAACACCTACGGCGCCATCGTCTCGGTCGACGGGCGCAGTAACGTCACGGTGCACACGCCGCTCACCGACGACGGCAAGCTCTCCCAGCGCGGCGAGGTGCTCTTGCCTCGCGCCTACGTTCTCGATGATGCCCCGCGCTTCGAGCGCTTCGTCTTCGTCGCGGGTGGTAAGCCTGTCGACGTATCGCGATTGCGCGAGCTCTTGCACGCGACGCCCGAGCTCGACGGCGAGAAGCTCAGGCAAGCCCTCAATGGCACCGTCAACGTATTCACGCTACGCAAGGAGCCTTGATGTTTCGCCCCATCATCGCTGCGCTCTTGGCGGCTCTTGCGACGACGGCTGAGGCGCGTGCAGAGAGCGACGCGCCGGTACGTCGCTTCGCTTTGGTGGTCGGCGTCAACTCGGGCGGTCCTTCGCGCACGCCTCTGCGCTACGCGACCAGCGACGCGGCCTCGTTCGCGCAGCTCTTGTCGGCACTCGGCGGCGTCAACGATGACGACCGTGTCATCCTGGTCGATCCCGATCGGGCGGGGTTCGACGGTGCGGTGACCTCTCTGGCGCGGCGCATGAGTGCGGGCGCTCAGGCATCGCGCGTCGAGCTCATCGTCTACTTCAGCGGACACTCAGACGAGACGGGACTGATGCTGGGCACCGACAAACTTGGCTACGATGCGTTTCGAGCAGCCCTCGCAACGCTGCCCGCCGACGTACGTATCGCCATCGTCGACTCCTGCCAGTCTGGCGCGCTGACCCGTCGAAAAGGTGGTGCAATGCGTCCGCCCTTCTTGCTCGACACCTCCACCAAGGTGCGTGGACAAGCCATCTTGACCTCGAGCTCTGAAACCGAGGCAGCGCAGGAGTCCGATCGGATCCGCGGCTCGTTCTTTACACATTACCTGATGACCGGTTTGCGTGGCGCCGCCGACGTCACCCGCGACCGGCGTGTCACCTTGAACGAAGCCTACCAGTTCGCTTTCGCGGAAACGCTCGCGCGCACCGAAGGCACGCAGTTCGGCCCGCAACACCCAGCCTACGAGATTGCTCTGTCGGGGACCGGCGACGTGGTCATGACCGACCTGCGCGCCACCTCGGCTTCCGTGACCATCGACGAGGCACTCGCTGGGCGGGTCTTCCTGCGCGACAGGAACGACCAGCTCATCGCCGAGCTCTACAAGCTCGAGGGCCGCGCCGTCGAGATCGGTCTTCCCCCTGGTACCTACAAGGTCCGCATCGAGAAGGCGGGCGAGGTGCTCGAGGGCGCGGTTCAGGTCGGTGAGCGCGCGAGCGCTCAGGTGACGCGCTCGGGGTTGGGCCGCACCCAACTCGAGGTTGCCCAGCGACGCGGTGATGCCGAAGCCTCGGCTGCACACGAGGTTAGCGTGGCCGCTCCACCCAAACGCCGCGTCCACCGCCTGCTCTCGTTGGGCCTGGTTCCAGGCCTCGAGCTGCCGCCGCCACCCGATGACGCCGAGGTGGTCAAGAATCTGAGCTACGACCTCATTTACGGGAGCACCGATCACCTGCGGGGCCTCGCCATCGCGAGCGGCGCCACACGCGCGACACGCTCGATGCGCGGCGTGCAGCTCTCGAGTGTCCTAAACATGAGCGATGGAGACGGGACGGGGCTGCAGCTCGCCATCATCGCGAACATCTCCAAAGGGCCGTTCACCGGCATTCAGGTGTCGACCCTCGGCCAGCGCAACCAAGGTGAGCTCACCGGCCTGCAGGTGGCGACAGGCGCCAACTGGAACAACAATCACGTCAGTGGCTTGCAGCTGGCGGCTGGAGCCAACATCGCGCATGACATGCGCGGGGTGCAGTTGTCCGCTGGCGTGAACACCGCCCACGCGGCACGTGGGCTGCAACTCACCGGCGGCGTCAATGTGGCTCGTGAGTTGCGCGGCGTGCAAGTCGCGATGGTCAACGTCGCGGGTGACACCACAGGGCTACAACTGTCGCTCCTCAACGTCGGCGGCGACGTCACCGGCCTGCAGCTTGGGCTCATCAACGTCGCCCAGGTCGTTCACGGCGCCCAGGTGGGTCTCGTGAACGTCTCGAAATCGATGCACGGCGTACCTCTCGGCCTGTTCAGCTATATCCGCGATCGCGGCCTAGGCGTCGAGGTCGGCGTGAGCGTCAGTCAGCCGCTCAACCTGGCGCTGCGTTATGACGGAGGCCATCGCTTCTACGGCTACCTGGGTGGAGGGATGTTCGACTTCCAAGATCTGGGCAACGGCAGCGTCTACCTGGGCGTCGGCCTTGGCGCCCGCTTGTTCAATGTGAAGGACGTCACCATCGAAGCCGATATCCTCGCGGCCCGACCAACGCTCGGCTTCTCCGACAGAGCCACCGACTTCCTGGTTCGCGAGCGCATCCATGCGGTCTTTCCGCTCGATGAGGACCTCGCCCTCTTCGCCGGCCTTTCGTGGTTCCAGTACATGGGTTGGAACAACCGCGACAACGTCGCGGCCCCCGGAACCACTGTGTGGGACACGACCCACAAGTCGGGCGACTTTACCCTGCGCACCTGGCCGACCTTTCACGCAGGTCTACGCATTTGAGGTGACGCCTCGCGCGGGTCGCGGTGTTCCAAGCAGCAAGAAAGGAACATCGCACATGGAAATCGTCCAGCAGTCGCAGGCCATCTTGTTGAAGCTCGGAGCCGGCTGGGTGCTCTGGTTGCTCGTGGGCTTGAGCATCGTGTCCATCGCCGTTGTGGTCGAACGCCTCATGGCGCTGCGCGTTCTGCGCACACCAAGCGCGCTCCTGCGTGACACCTTGCGCGAAGGCCTTCGCGCGGGTGGCTTCGATAGCGCACTGCTTGCTCTGTCACGTTTTCGCCACCCGGCCGCTCGCGTTGCCATGCGCGGCATGGAGGGCGGATCGCGCGTGGTCGCCGAGGCAAGGAGCGTCATGGACGCCGAGATAATCGCGCAGCGGCGTATCCTCGAACGGCGCTTCGCCTTCCTCGCGACGCTAGGCGCTAACGCCCCCTTCATCGGGCTGCTCGGCACCGTCATCGGCATCTTGCAGGCCTTCAATGCCTTGGGCGTCGCGGCGGGCAGCAATGCGAAAGCAGCCCTCGACCCTTCCCACGTCATGACGGGTGTCGGCGAAGCACTGGTAGCGACGGCTGTCGGGCTCGCGGTCGCTATCCCTGCCATCGTCGCCTTCAACATCCTGCAACGCGTGGTGAAGAGTGCCCTCGACGACGCGCAGACCCTGGCACTCGAAGTCGTCGCCTATCTCGAAGGGAAGGTGTGAGATGGCGGCGCAAACGCAGACCGACAGCGACTTGATGAGCGGCATCAATGTAACTCCGCTGGTCGACATCACGCTGGTATTGCTGGTGGTGTTTCTCGTAACGGCCAAGATCCTCGCGGGCAGCGCACTCGCCGTCGACCTGCCGCGCGCCCAAACGGCGACAAGCGAACAAACGATCTTGCACATCGCCATCGCCAGAGACGGCGAGATCGGCGTCGACGAAGCTGTCGCTTTGGCGGACGACGAGGTGCTCGCGCGCGCCAAGGCAGCCCTCGCGACCGATCCCGACGTGCGCGCCGTCATCGATGCCGATGGCGCAGTGGCCCACGCGCGTGTCGTCCACGCGATGGATCTTCTGCGCCGCGCCGGCCTCGGCAAGGTCGCGTTCGGAGTGGAGCCCGAGGTGGTGACGCCATGATGGGGTTACCGAGCAACTGGCTCATTGGCGTCTGCGCTTCGATGTTCGTCCACGTCATGTGCGCCCGCGCCGCCTTACGTATGGAAGCGCCGCCAGGACCGCCACCGCCACCTATGGAGGTCGAGCTTGCCCCACCCCCGGAGTCCAAGGCCGCCGTAGAGCCGCCGCCACCGGAACCACCGAAGGCACGGGCTCCCGCGCGCCAGCGCTCGGCGGCACGCGCTGGTCGGGTCGTCGCCGCCGAGCCCGCTCCCTCAACCGACGACACCCCGGTTGACTTCAGCATCGTTCAGGGCGCAGCCGACGCTTATGTTGGTGGCACCACACAGGCGACTGGCACGAGCGATGTGCCCGTTCGCGGTGCGGTAACGCCGAGCGCCAACGTGACGAGTGAAGGCACGGCGCTTGCCGCCTCCCCCGCAGGCTCGGAGTGGGACTGCTCGGCGCTCTACCCCACCGCGCCGACGACGCCGGACGCTGCGGCGGTGCTGGTGCAAGCGCGCGTCGACGCGACAGGCAGCCCCATCGCGGTAGACGTGTTGCGCGACCCCGGGCACGGTTTCGGCGCCGCCGCCCGCATCTGTGCCATGCGTCAGACGTATCAGCCCGCGCGCAATCGCGCAGGCGAAGCCGTGGCAGGCAGAACCAAGCCGTTCTTTGTGCGGTTTCACCGTTAACAAATAAATGAGTCGACGTACGCTTTAGCGGCCCACAACGACCACAGAGAGAATCAACGATGCGCAGCTACGCAAGCGGATGGGTGTGTCTACTGTTTGCCCTGCCGGCCGGCGGCCAGACGCCGCCTCCAGCGCTCACACCTCCGGTCCTCGCCGAGGGCGTCGAGGCGGACTACCCGGCTCAGGCGATCGCCGAGCGTCGCGAAGCCAAGGTGGTGCTGCGGCTCGACATCGACGCCAGCGGCAAGGTCACCGAGGCAGAGGTCGTCGAGCCAGCTGACTACGGTTTCGACCAGGCTGCCGCTGCGGCGGCGTTGCGATTTCGCTTTACCCCGGCGACCCGCAACGGCACGCCGGTCGGGGCGCGTATCCTCTACACGTATGTGTTCGCGCTGGCGCCAAGAGAGCCAGCGCGGCCGTCGCCGCCAGCCGAGCCAGTTGCTGCCGACGCCGCGCCCGACCCGGCTGACATTCCGGTCGACGAAGACCTGCTAGAGGAAGTCGAGGTCCGCGGTGCGCGCACCGACCGCGAGGTCACTCGCCGCACGGTGACGCGCGAGGAGCTACGCACCGCGGCCGGCTCGAATGGTGACGCGCTGCGCGCCATCCAGAACTTACCCAGCATCGCGCGCGCGCCTGGACTCACGGGACAGCTCGTCGTCCGCGGTAGCGCACCCGAAGATACCGAAGCCTACATCGACGGAACCTTCGTTCCGTTCGTCTACCACTTCGGTGGTTTGGCATCGGTGGTTCCGACCGAGATGCTCGAGAGCATCGACTTCTATCCCGGCAACTTCGGAGCGCGGTTTGGCCGCGTCTCGGGCGGCATCGTCGACGTCCACACCCGCCCCGCCGAAACAGATGGAACCTGGCACGGCATGGCGCAGGTCGACTTCATCGACGCACGCGCGCTCGCGCGCGGGCCCATCGGGCGTGGCTGGTCGGTCATCGCCGGTGCCCGACGCAGCCACGTGGACGCATGGATTGGCTCGCTCATGGCGAGTGGCAGCCGCGCTCCCTACTACTTCGACGCACAGCTCTTTATCGAGAACCGCCTGACGGAGCGCTCGCGCCTGCGCATCGGCTTCTATGGAGCGTACGACGAGTTCCGCGTCGTGGACGAAGGCGACAACGGGGAACCGAGCGGCACGATTAGCATCTCGCAGGGCTTCTATCGCGTCCAAGCAAACTACGACAATCAGGTGAGCGATGCCCTCACGCTCAAGCTCTCCGCGAGTTGGGGCCGCGACACGCCCAAGTTCAACGTTGGACCAGAGAAGGTCGAGAGTAGCCTCTACACTTCGGCGTTGCGGGGGGAGGCCCGGCTGCGAGCGACATCGTGGCTGTCGGTGAACGCCGGGTACGATGTCGTGCTCATCGACTGGACCACGAACCTTCGCTTCCCCGACTTCCAGCTCCCTGGCGAAGCCGACCCTGGCCCCTATGCCACGGCCCGCCAGCGTCTCTTCAGGGGCGATGGCTGGTTCACCCGACCGGCTGGATACGTCGAAGCGCGCATCACCCCTGTTGCCTCGCTCGAGCTCGTTCCCTCGCTCCGTCTCGACTACGACAAGGAGAACGGCAACGTCGACATCGGTCCGCGGCTGAATGTCCGCTACGACGTATCACCGACGTTTCCCCGCACCACAGTGAAGGGCGCCGCCGGCCTCTACTACAAGCCACCCACCTGGCGCGAGACACTGCCGGTGGTTGGCTCTCCGGGCCTCGACTCGGATCGCGTCCTGGCGGTTTCGCTCGGCGTCGAGCAAGAGCTCGCGCACGGATTCACCGTCTCGATCGAGGGTTTCCACAAGGAGCTGGACCGCTTGGTGTCGCGTGTCCCCGCAGACGACGGCAGCTTCGCCTCGGAAAATCGCGGAACGGGACGCGTCGACGGCGGCGAGCTCTTGATACGCTATGACGACCAAGCCCTGTCCGGGTTTCTAGCCTACACGCTTTCGCGCTCCACACGGGTCGACCAGCCGGGGGAAACACGGCGTCTTTTCGAATACGACCAACCCCACATCTTGACGGCTCTCGCGAGTTACAAGCTCGGGCGCGGCTGGCTCTTGAGTGGTCGGTTCCGCTTGGTCTCCGGTAACCCCTATACGCCGTGCGTTGGCGGGCGCTTCGACTCGGCCTCCGGCTCGTACGCATGCGTGCAAGGCACCGAATACAGCGAGCGGATGCCAGTCTTTCACCAGCTGGATCTGCGCGTCGAGAAGGCCTGGGCGTTCACCTCGTGGAAGCTGTCCGCGTACGTGGACATCATCAACGTCTACAACCGAAAGAATGCAGAATCTCCAGCCTACAACTTCGACAACTCGCAGGCGGGTTTTGCCTATGGGTTGCCCTTATTCCCCAGTATCGGTGTGCGAGGTGAGCTATGAAGGCGTTGCTCGTCGCTGTCTGTTTTTGCGTTGCTTGCTCCGACGACTTTCCGTCCGCTTCACGCCTCGAAGGCGTTCGCGTCCTGGCGGTGAGCGTCGATCAACCGTTCGCTCGGCCAGGCGCAACGGTGGGGCTCGACATGCTCGCGGTCTCCGGTGACGGCGTTCCGCTCGAGATCGCCTGGTTCCCGGGCTGCGAAAACCCAGCTGGCGACCAAGCGAGCCGCTGCCTCGAGGACCTCGACACGACCATCGTGCTTGGCGACACGCGTTTCGCGGTGGACGTCTCGCAGGACATCATTAGCCGGCGTCCAGAGACACCCGGAGACACCCCGAAGTACGGGGTCGCATACGTCTATTACGCGGCATGCGCCGGCACCTTGGTGCCCGCAGCGGAGCCACGCCTGGGGCTCGCGGTCGAGTGTCTGGACCGCGCAAGCGGCGCACCCATGCAACAGAGAGACTTTGTCATCGGCTACACGCCCATCTTCGTCTACGAAGGGGTGACGAACACCAACCCGGTCCTCCAAGCCATCGAGGTTCGCGACACAGTCACCCGCTGCGACGCGCGCGACGTCGACGATTGCCCAGATATTGACGTCGTGGTGAGGGTGGATCCCTCGCAGGTCGAGCTCGACAACTCCGCGGTCGCGCCTGGCGACGATCCGCTCCCCGAGCTCTTGTGGGCTTCGTTCTTCGCGACGTCAGGTGAGTTTGCCGCCCCCACACGCTTGGTGGCCGACATCGACGGCAGCTTGCGCGACTCCGACGACGCCAAAGGCAAGTGGCGCGTCGAGCCTGGCTTCACGGGCGCGGCCACCATCTACGTCGTGTTACGCGACAACCGCGGTGGTAGCTCGTGGATGCAGCGCGAGGTGACGGTCGCTTCCGAGTGAGGTCATTGCAACCCCGCCCAGCCGAAGGCAAGGCAGTCCATCTCTTCAGTCGATGTAACCCAACGACCGTAGGCGATTCTCGACCGCGCGGCGCTGACGTGGGGTGTAACCGTCCGCTCCTCTCTGGGCAGCTTGCACGCTGGGCGGCCGCGCCTGCCCGAGGAGCTCGTAAACCAGCGCGCCCGCCTCCTCGATGGTCGTCTGCGGAAGCAGACGCGAGTCGATGCCTGCGCCGTGCAAGATGATGACCCCTTCGGGTCGGTGGACCCCTGGCATGCCGTAACCACGACCCGCGGCGTACTCCTCGGAGGCGAGCACCCGCACCGGCTCACCGGGCCCCGCGCTACGTAGAAACGACGGTCGATAGCCGCGCGGCCAGGCAGGCTCGATGATGAGGTCTGGCGCCCGCTCGACGTGGGGACCACGCATGGGTGTATCGTCGCGGTCGTGGACTGCCTTGACGAGTGGATCCCCGGTGACTGGGTCGCGCAAGGACAGGCAGAGCTCGCGGATGCGGGTCCGCAGACCGGCGACGGTAGAATCCGACACCTGGCCTCGTTCGAAGACACCAGCGCGGTGCAGCCAGATCGAAGGTGCATAGTCGAGCTCGTCCGAGAACGCCTGGGTCGCATTCCAGTCGATGGGGCTCGCGAGCAACGTACGATGAAGCGCCGCGCGCAGGCTCTCGGGCATGGTGCGCACCAAAGAGCCCATGAGCGCGGGCGGCAGCTCGCCGATCATGCTTCCAAGCAGCCGCTTCAAGGCTCCGCCACGTTGCACGCAAAACCGGAGCAGACCAGCGCGTTCGAGCATGCGATTCAAGTGCACTGCGGTGGTGCTTGCACCGCCAAAGCCGTGGTCGCTCACGACCATCACCCGAGTGTCAGGACCTGTCCGCTCGAGAAGAGCACCGACCACCTGGTCGAGCCGGCGGTACACCCGCGGCAGGTCGTCGCTGCGAGCGACCGCACGCGGCGAGGCCATATCGTAGGTGTGCCAGAGATGGTGCGCGGCGGTGTCCGAGGCTTGCAGATGCGTGAAAAATAGATCCCAGGGCTCACGCGTGTAGAGGGCGACAAGGAGCTTCTCCTTGCGCGCGAGGTCCGCGCACAAGGCGTCCGCCGCTTCGCTCAGACGCCGCTTCCCACGGCCTTGCTCGTTGAACGTCGCGTAGCGATACCCCCCGAGCTCCTCGAGCGTCGAGAAGAAGCTGGGGGGCGACACGGAGCCGCGCGTCGCCCGATGCACCCCAGGCGCATCGAAGCCGGAGACACACACACCATTGAGCGGCAGAGGCGGAAAGGTTCCCGGCACGCCAATCGAGGCCACCCGCAGACCGCGCCGCGAGAGCACCTCGAGGAAGGTAGGCAACGCCCGCATGGCGCCACTCGCTGGCGACATGCGGTATCCATGACGCATGAAGATGTCGGTCACGCCGTGTTGGCCGGGAGGGGCCCCCGTCAAGAACGAGGTCCAGGCCGGCATGGTCGCGGGCGGCAGGGTGGACATGAGCTCACCGTGAGCGCCTTCGCGCATCAAGCGGGCGAGATTGGGGAGGTCACCCGCCGCCGCCATGGGCTCGAGCAACGCGAAGGTGCCGCCATCGAGACCAATGATGAGCAAGCGCCGTCTCACCCCTTGGCACTGCCTCAGAACCCTCGCGCGACGCAACTCCGACCAGGGCGCACCGATACTGACGCCAACGCCAATTAACGCTCTTCTGGGAGCCGGTCGATGCGCACACAGTCCACGTCCACCCGCTTCCCATCACTCGAAGACGTGCAGGCACGCTTGCGGCCCAAGAAGCCGGCCGGGCATGGCGTCGATCGGGACGCCGAGCGCGAGCACAGCGCCCGCGCAGCGACCGCGTACGACACCCGAATCGCCGCGCTCGCGGACCGTGCGGTGAGCAAGGCGACCACTCTCCGAAACAAGGCAAAGACGCTGCGTGACGCCGCGGCCCCCTTCTCCATCGGTCTCGCTAAACGCGATGCATCCCATATCGCCCTGAGTTTGTTCCGCGGCCCAGCTCCTGCCGGCCTCAATGCCTTCTGTCACGCGGTCGCATGCGCCATCGACGCTCGTCTCGACCAGCTGGGCTCTTCCGATCGCGCAAGCGTCGGCTTCCGCGATCGACGCCAGAGCTCCCTCACCATCGTCATCGCTCCCGAAGGTATTGCCGCAGGCAAAGCCTCGGCGGCTGCGGCTCCGCAACCCGCCTCGGGCTTCGTGAGGACCTTCGAGGGACTCAAGACCAAGCACGAGCAACACGCGACGACGATCCGCTTCTGCATGCAGGCGGTGGTGGAGCGTTATCCCGACCGGGGGTTCGAAGCGGCGTTCGGCTACAGCCGCACCGACTTGGCTGCGATCACCCGGGGCGAGAAGGTGATAGACGACGCCGAGGCATTGACCCTCATCCGAACCGTGCTGGTTGCGGTCCGCGATCAAGACGAGCCGATTGCAGTCCCGGGGATTGATGGTGCGCGCCTCGGCGAGGCGCAGCGCCTTATCGAGAGCCTTACAAACACCAGGTATCCGAGCTAGGACGCCAACGAGGCGCGGTGCGCGCTAGTCGATGTAGCCAAGCTCTTTGAGGTCGCGATAGGTCTCGGCATCGAGACGTTCGACCACGGTAGCGCTTTGGGCCGCGTGACGTTTCTCGTAGGCGCGTAAGCTCTGCATGAGCTTCGCCCAGCGCGGCTCGCGCATCGCCTGTTCGCTGTAAAGGTCACGCTGCTCGAGCGGGTCGCGCGCCATGTCGAAGAGCTTAACGGTCTCGCGGTCGAAGGTTACGCTCGGCAGTAGCGACTTCTTCTTCACGCTGGCCAGAAACTGCGCTTCATCGGCGGGGAGCTGCCAGACCACCTTGTCACTGAGGGTCCGCAACATGCGCCGCTTGATGCCGAAGTTCGTGAACTCGGCGATCACCGAGCGTGTCTTCTCACTGCTCGCCATGAGCGCAAAGAGATCGGTGCCCAGTAGTTCCCTCGAGGTCGGAAGACCGAACGCGTGCGCGATGGTCGGAAAGAGGTCGATGCTCTGGGCGAGGACCGGCGAGTAGGCGCCTCGCTTGCTCATATGTGGCGTCTTCACGATGAGCGGCGCACGCACGATCTCATCGTAGAGGTGATGAGCGTGCAAAAAGACACCATGCTCACCGAAAGCCTCGCCGTGATCGGCAGTCAGCATGATCGTCGCCTTGTCGTAGACACCGAGGTCCTTCAGGCGGCTGAAGAAACGCCCAAGCGCCCGGTCCGTGTAAGCGATGGCGCCGTCGTAGGTTTCCTGCATGCGCCGAACTTGCGCTGGTGAATAGTTCCCGATCTCCCAGTGTGGTGTCCGCACGAGCGGAACCGTGGCATCCGTCACGTAGCGCGTCTCGAATTCGCCGGGCGCATGATAGGGGTCGTGGGTGTCGACCATGAACACGAACAGGAAGAAGCGCTCTTTTGCGTGACGTTCAACGAACGGGAGCGCAAGGTCGACCACTTCGTCGGCGGTCGGAAGGCCCTTCCAGTGCTTGACGGTGTCTGCGAACTCGGTGAACCCCTGCGCGAGGCCAAAGGCGCTCGCCGCGTTACCGTTGCCAATGACGGCGCCGGTCGGAATCCCGTTGGCGGCGAGCAACTCGGCCACGGTAGTAAACTGGGCGCCAAGCTTGTCGCCCTCCCCTTGCACGAGATGGTCGCTGGGCAACAAGCCGGTAAGCATCGACGCCGTCGACGGACGCGTCCAGTTGGCGTTCACGAAGTAGTTGGTGAGGGTCACCCCTTCGTCGGCGAGCGCGTTCATGACCGGCGACGGGTCGCGGGCGGCGCCGTAGGGGCTCAAGCGGTCAGGCCGCATGGCATCGACCACGAGCACGATGACAGGGCCGTCCCCGGCTCTCGCCTCGAGCTGTGCAACTTTCGGGCGCGCAAGGCCCTTGAAATACTGGGTCGAGGTGTCGACGGAGGCCGAAACGGCGACGGCGACGCTCAAGGCTAGCCACATCGTTCGACCATGCTCGCTTTCGCGCGGGTCGCTGTCAATTTCGTAGCTTCGCTGCTACCATACCGCGCGTGACTCGCCTGGCCCGTCCGCCCACATTTCGCTACCTGGCCGTCGCGATCGGCTGCGCAGTCTTGCTCGCGCAGGCCCCGGTGCGCGCCGACGACATCGCGCTCGCGGGCGCGCCATACACGGGGCGCCTCCAGTTCGTATTCGTCGGAGCCTCCCTGGTCGACGCCACGGGACTCAGCAACGGGGTCAACTGTCTTTACCGAAGCGCCACCGCGGTCGTCCGCACGAGCGACCTGCCGGAGCGGCCCCGCGTACGGTCGGCCGTCTTGTACGTCGGCGGCTCGCTGCTCGGCGACGACGGTCCCGACTATCCAGGTGTCGAGATCTTCGACACCGATGGCGTCTCCGGCGAGGTCGACCCGGTTTTCGTCGAACAACGCGCCCGTCAGGCCGCCGACACGAGTGTCACCTTGACCCTCCCTGGACGAGCCGACACCGTCACGCTCAGCAATCCTGCGACACCAGCCGTGACGACCTTCTTCAAGTCCGAGGGGGTCGAAGAGGGCAATATCGCCTTCTTCGTGTCCCGCTTCGACATCACCGACATCGTCGCGAACAATGGCAGCCTCGACGGCGCCTATACCGTCGGCGATGTCCAAGCGGACGTATGCTTCGGCACGGAAGCAGTCTGCGAAAGCGGACAGACGTGTACAACCATGCCGCCCTCCGGGTCGGTGCCCCAGGGCACTCACACCAACGCGGCCGCGTCGTTCGCGCTCCTCCTCGTGCTCGAGGACGACGCCCTGCCTCTGCGCACCATCGGCGTGTTCGAAGGTCTCGAGCAGGTCTCGGGAACGCGCGACTCCGTCTCGCTAGACACGGTGAACCCCATCTCGACGCCGGCTGCTGGCCGCCTCGCCTTCTACGCACTTGAAGGCGACCTCTTGCTCGCCAACAACACACCCTCCTCGCTCCCGTGCGGCGGCGACGAGTTCATCGAGGTCAACGGCAGCATCAATGGCACGGGCCCCGGCCTCTGCCTGTCCGATGACGACAACCCCATCGGCAACATCTTCAACTCGACCATCAACAGCGAACGGCGCCGCCCAGGCGGGCCAACGTGCACGCCGCCGGCGACCGTGACGTGCTGCGGCGGTGATGGCCTCTGCGGCGAAACAGGGGTGGATATCGACCGCTTCAACATTTCCGACGCGCTCGAACCCAACGCCCGACGTGTCACCGTTCGCTACGGCACAGCGAGCGACCGTATCGCTCTCGGCGTCGTTGCACTCGAAGTGGACGTCTTCCAGCCCTCGCTCATCGTCGACACGCAGATCCGTGCGCTCTCGGCGGTCAACGACAAGGTGCAGGTCGGTGGCGAGCTCGTGTACTCGATCGCCATCAGCAACACCGGCAACGTCCCCGCCAATGACGTCCGTGTCCAAATGTCAGCGCCCCCTGGTGTCGAAGGCTTCGAGGTGACGAGCGTCCCTGTGGGCTCGACCAACCTGTCGAACGGCGGCGGTGGCGACAACGGCACCGGCGTCGTCTTCGTGCAGGATTTCGACGTGCCAGCGGGCCAAATTCGCGAGATCCGCACGCGCATGACCACAGGCTGCGCCCTGCTGGCGCGCAATCTAGCGCCGATAGCCAGTGTCTCGTCCGCGGAGATCCCGGCGTTCAACGTGACCGCCAAAGCCGTCGACGTAAACGGCCCCGGCACCGGCAACTGCGAAGGCGTCGATCCGAACGGGTCGTTCGGTGACGACCCCGACCTCGCGCCGCAGCGCGTCTTGCGCGGCGGGGGCGGCTGTCAAGCAGAAGGCGCCTTCCCTCTGACCGCTATAGCGACCGCGCTCGCGCTCTACACGCTCGTACGCCGACGCCGAGGTGAACGATGAAGCGGCTCATGCTGGCGGGCGTTGCCGCATTTTCTCTCGCCTGCCCCGAGCGCTACAACCCGGCCAACGATCCGAACCTGGATCCACCGGTACGTCCCGTGCCGAGTATCGACGCCGTGCCTGGCGTGCAGTGCGAGACCAACAGTGGGCTCATGCGTCGCGTCGTCTTCGCGAACGGCACCGAGTTCTGCATTGACGTCTTCGAAGCATCGCTCGACGGAGGCAGTCGGGGTAACGCCTTTCAGGCGACGCTCGACACGAGCGACGCGACAGACGGCAGCACCACTGCCATCGCGCGCGTCGGCTTGCAATCGGAGCCTGCCGCGGGGGTTTCGTTCTACCAAGCGAAAGCCGCGTGCGAAAACGCGGGCAAGCGGCTGTGCACCCGCGACGAATGGGAACGCGCGTGCCGAGGACCGCAAGCCTTGCTCTATCCGTATGGGGACTCTGTCGACGAGAAGGCGTGCAACGGCTTTTTCAACTACGCAGAGAGCAACCCTCTCTTGACCGGCTCGCTCGACACCTGCGGCAGCGAATTCGGTGTCTATGACATGTCCGGCAATCTCTCGGAGTGGACCTCGACGGCGGCCGAGCGTATCCCGGGGAGCGGTGTCTTCAACGATCGAGCGGTTCGCGGTGGGAGCTATCAGGGCAACAACGTCGCCTTGCGTTGCGTCGGCGAGGAATACCGCGACGCGCCGTTCAACGCCCCCGAAGACCGCGGCTTTCGCTGCTGCCTCTGATGCGGAGTAGCGAGTGAGTCGGGAGCGCCTCGAGAAGCTCCGTGCCGTCATCGACCGACGTCAGCCCGACCTGACCGTGGTGATGGAGAACGTCCACAAGCCGCACAACTTCTCGGCGGTGATACGCACCTGTGACGCGGTGGGGATCCTCGACGCCCATGCCGTCACGCCCGAGCGGACGCGGGGAGTGAGCAGTGAAACCGACCGCCTCGTACGCGGCGCGCCGGAATCGACATCGCGGCCGGTCGCATCGAACCCTGCTGTCGCCCAGAGCGCCGAGAAGTGGGTGCGTATTCACCGACACTCCGAGGTGACCGCAGCAATCGCAGCCGTTCGCGCAAGCGGACACACAGTCATCGCTGCTCATTTGTCGGCGCGCGCGATCGATTTTCGAGCCTTCGACTACACCAAGCCAACAGCACTCTTGCTCGGACAGGAGCTTGGTGGAGTCACCGAAGAAGCGCTCGGCTTGGTCGACGCCGAAGTGGTCATCCCGATGGCTGGGCTGGTGGCGTCCCTCAACGTCTCGGTGGCCGCAGCGGTTATCCTCTACGAGGCGCAGCGCCAGCGCGAAGACAGAGGCATGTACGCGACGCCGCGAATCGCTGACGCAGATGCGCAGCGCCTCCTCTTCGAGTACCTGCATCCCGCCATGGCGGACTACTACGCAAAGCGCGGCGAACCCTACCCCACGCTCGACGCCGACGGAGATATCGTCTTCGCCCGTTGAGACAGGCACCGGGGGCAAGCCGTTCCTGGCGGCAGCGCTGGCGAAGCATGAGCCACCGCGATCTGCCCAACGAAGCGTCGCAACAGCAGCCCACTGTTGAATCCCCACGAATTCCGTCTTCGAATTCGTCGATGCCAGAGCGACACTGAAGCCAAAATTCAGCGGCTTAGCGACTTCTTATCGGCTCCGCCGATACAGCCTCTGATGAATACTCAACCAGCGCAGCTGAAACCGGGCCTCCTCACGTCCGCGACCCCACAGAAGCCCGAGGTGCGCTCGTCACCCACTGCGCCGGGCGGCTCGCCGTCTCCGGCCGCCGACCGCGTCATGCGGATCGACCGGCGCGGTCGCACCGTGCTCGACGCCCACAGCCTGCCAGCGCGCTACGCGACCATGTTGACGCAGCTTTCGAGTAACGTACTCGGCCAATCACATGCCTTTCCGCCAATCTTGGGCTGCATCCAGCGCTACGAGAGCGGCCTTGCGGACCCGAAGCGCCCGGTTGGCGTCGGCTTCTTGGGCGGCCCAACCGGGGTCGGCAAGACGCTAACGGCAGAGCAGATCGCCATTTGCCTCCACAAGGAGCCCCTCTTCATCAAGATCCCGTGCGGTGAGCTGCAAGAGAAGTCGGCACTCGCGAGCTGGGTCGGCGCGCCCCCCACCTACACTGGCCATGGCAAGACCATGCCCATGCTCACGCAAGAGTTTCTCGACAAGCACAAGTCCCCGCACAGCGACATCGTCGTGCTGCTCCTCGACGAGTTCGAGAAGGCGCATCCCGACTTCCAGAAGCTGCTCCTCGAGGTCGAAGAGAACGGCATTTTGCGCGTCTGGGTCCCGAAGAAGGGCGACGGCAACAACGACGGTGCCGAGCTCAACGAAATCAAGATGTACAACGTGCTTATTCTCAAGACGAGCAACGCTGGCGTCGAGAAGTTCGCCAAGCGGACGGAAAACGACAAGCCGAAGATCGGCTTCGGCGCCGATCTCGCGGCCGCAAGCAAGCCGGCCGAGCGCGTCTTGCCGACGCCGGACGAGTTCCGCGACGAGTTGCGTGGGGTCTTCGCGCCCGAGTTTCTGAACCGTCAGGACTTCTTCGTTTTCTACAACTGGCTCAAGCCAGAGCACATCCCGCAGATCCGGCGGCGCGAAGTCCAAAAGGTAGAAACCCTGCTCAACGGGCTACCCAACATGCACGGCGCTTCGCTACGCCTGACCCCCGCGGCACTCAAGTGGGTTGACGCGCGCGGCTTCGACGCAGAGTTCGGCGCCCGTCCGCTACGGCGGCTCATTCAGACGGAATTCGTGACGCCACTCGGCAACCTCGTCACCGATCGCATCATCAAGCCGTACGACGCCATCGCCGCTCAGCCCTCTGAAGACGGCAAGCGCCTCGACTTCGTACCTCTGCGCGTCAGTACTCCTCGGGCACGCGAGAAACTCGCTGAAGCGAGTGCCGAAGCCGAGCTCAGCAAGGACGACAGCACGGTGGTAGCCGACCGGCTGGACGCCGCCGTGGTCGCTGTCATGAACGCGTTACCAGAGGCATCGGGGCTGCGCGAAACACTCAACCAAGCACGGCAACGGGCGGGCGAAGGTAAGGACGCGGGCGAGCGAGCCGAGGTCCTGAAGCAATCGCTCCGGCTTGCTCTCGAAGGTCAGCGCTTGCCAAAAGCACAGGTCGCAGGCGCGAGCGCGGAGACACCATCGTCTTCGCGCGCGCTCGCTGTAATTCCCACCACCAAGGCCCCGGCCGCCGCCAACGTCTTCGCGGACATCAATCAGGTGCGCGCGACGCGCAAAACCGCTGGGGATGACACGCAGTTCGTCGAACAGCTCATCGAGCTGGTCGGGCTCCTGGCTCCTTACCTCGAGCGCGAGGAGAGCGGCGCTTTGACCAAGGCCGCTTTCGCGGCACAGCACAAGAGTCCGGTCGCCGCGAGAGCTCACCTGTCGGACGTGCTTCGCGCCATCGCTCCGTACGCCGCGACGTCATCGTTGAACGACCTACGCGTGCGCGAAGCGACCGCTGGAGCGTTTCGTGCCGCGATCAACTTCGACGCGGACGCGTCTCTCCTGTCGGGTGAGCCTGCGATGAGCGTCAAGAAGGACCGCGAAGCCGCGCTCCGTGCGCTGAGCGATGCTGTCGAGGTCTCGGGTGCGCAACCTGCCGGCGGCGCAGAGAGCGACTTTCGCTCCGTGAGTCCGTTCACGATGTTCCGCAAGGTGTACGAGGCCGAGCAGGTACGCGATAGCGCAATTGCGCGTCTCGACGCGATGCGTGCGGTCGTTGGGGATGCATTCGGCAAGGGCAAAGCCGTCGCGCCAGACGTACTCATCGGCCCGCCGGCGCAATCGGTTCAGGCCGTGGGCATCGCGTTCGCTGCCCGCAGCATCGAGGACGCAAACCTTCGCAAGACGGTGACCGAAGTGATCACCCGGTATCTCGACGCCCGTCCTCTCCGCGCGACCCCGCGCCAGCTCCAGGAGCTCGAACAGCTCATTCGCCGGTGCAACGGCGCACCCACCGAGGAAATCGCAGCGCTGTGTGAGAACTTCCAGCGCGCTGAGATGGTGAGCGGCAGCGTCTTCCGAGGGGCGCTCACATCGCCACGGCGCGGGACCTTGAGCTTGCCGAAACGGCCAGCGCCGAACCCCGCTCCGGCGAGAGCCGGGAAGGCGAAATGACGCTCCGACTAGGCCGTTGAACCCGGCCCCACGATGCAATGCGGTCGGAGAAGTGACGCTGTCGACGGTATCGTCACACCCCGTGCAACTCCGCCCGGCCGAGCACTTCCGCGAGATCATGGGCAGCGCGGCCGCTCAGGGCACAGTCCAGCACGGTAGCTTCACCCACTTCGACACGATTCTCTATTGCCTGTTGGAGATCCCCCGCGTCGCCGGCACGTTCCCATACATCTTCGAGCAGAAGGTCGCAGTACGCATGGACGAGAGCGGTGGAACCGTGACGTACGGCCCCACGTCGAAGCGGCCAGGCAGCCATCAGGCCAAATGGCTCGCTCACGCCGATGCCGCTAGACGCGGCCGGTCGCCTGCTGTTCGCGCTCGATGCTCTCGAACAAGGCGCGGAAGTTCCCGCCGCCAAAGCCCTGATCGCCCTTGCGCTGGATGATCTCGTAGAAGAACGGTCCAGCCTCGGCTTCTTTGTAGAGCGCCGCCGACTCTTTCAAGAAGATCTGCAGCATGTAGCGGTTCTTGCCTTCCCCATCGACGAGGATCTCGAGATCGCGCAGGACCTTGATGTCCTCGTCGATCTTTTCAATGCCGAGTTTGACGATGCGCTCCGGCAACATGTCGTAGTAGCTACCCGGCGTCGGCATGAAGCTCACTCCGTTTTGGCGGAGGCCCCGCACGGTGTCGATGATGTTGGGCACGACGAGCGCCGCGTGCTGCACGCCGTCGCCACGGTGGTCTTCGTGGAAGACATAGATCTGCGACGACTTGAAGAACGGGCGCGCCGGCTCGTTATTGGCGAACTTCACACCCGACTCTTTGTCGTACATGACCTCGGACTTGAGGCCCGAGCCGTGGGTGGCCATGGCGCCCATGCCGCCCTGCTTCTCGTCGTGGACATCGTTGGTGTGGAACTCGATGTGCCAGAACTTCTCGAAACCCAAAACATGCTCCATCCACAGGAGCGCTGGCGACATCGTCTGGAAGTTCGAGGTGATGTGATCGATGTGCGTGAACCCGAAGCGGTTCTTGCCGCCCGTGGGCTTCGCGTGCTGCACGAAACCCGGGAAGAACGGCGTCTTGCCCTTGCGCTCGACGAAGCGAAAGTTCGTGTCGCCGAACGGCGTCGTGATGGTGAACCACGCCATCGAGCCGTTCGCGTCGCTATAGCGTTGGACCTCTTCCATCGGCGTGCCGCCGCGCTTCTCGATGAGCTTGTAAGCGGCCTCGGCGTCCTTGACGCCGAAGATGATGGTACCGACGCCGTCGGGGTGCTTCTTCATGAAGCTCGCGACGCGTCCCTTGGCGCCCGCCAGGGGCTGCGAGCAGAGCACCATCACGTTGCCGGCCGTGAAGAGCGCGGACTTTTGCTTGGTCTTCGCCTCGAGCTCGGGGCTCGACACGCCCATCTCCGCGAAGTCCATGTTGCCGGTGTAGAACTTCCGGCTACGGTCCAGGTCGTGGACGTAATAGTGGAGCGCTTCGAAACCGGTGATACCGAGCGACTCAAGCTTCGCCATGGGACGTCTTTCCTTCGCCCGCCAGGGTCGGCGGGCCGCTCTCAAGTTTTGTTCGCGTCAGGTTGCCGATCGGGATGCGTGCTGGAAAACGCCGGTTCGGCAGCGACCCGGTCAGCGATCTGCACGAGCAACGGGCACCCCGTCAAATCCACATCAAACCGACGTGCGGCGTAGATTTGCGGGATCAGGCAAATGTCGGCAAGGCTCACCGCGTCAGCAACCAAGTAGCGCCCCGCGTGCTCCTGCGCGATTGCCTCGAGCGCCATGAGCCCGCGTCCAACGAAATGACGCGTCCAGGCCTTTTCGTCCATGGTCGCCGCCCGCAAGCGCTCGAGCACCGCTAGGTTATGCAGGGGCTGCATACCCGAGTTCATGATTTCAGCGGCCTCCCGTGTGAAGGCGCGCAGCTTGAGGTCGTCGGGAAGGAGGGGTGGGCTGGGGTGCTTTTCGTCCAGGTAGCCAATGATCGCGAGCGACTGGCGCAAGAGAGTGCCGTCATCGAGCTCGAGGGTCGGGACCTGCTCCATGGGGTTTTTGCCCCGGTAGGTGTCCTTGTGCTGCTCGCCGCCGTCGCGCACGAGGTGGACCGCGACGTAGTCGTAGGCCAGCCCCTTGAGGGCCAGGGCGATTCGGACGCGCCAGCTCGAAGTGCTGCGCCAGTAGTTGTAGAGCTTCACGTTTGGGGGCCTTATCACGCCCCGACGGCACGGTCACCCCGCACAACCTTGGTCCTCCCCCGCCGATATCTGACGCTCACACCTTATTTCTGGGGTCACCGTGTCCAATCCGACCGTCACGCGCCCGTCGGGCGAGCTCGCCGCAACGACCTTCACTGGGATGTTCGACAGCGAAATCGGCGACCGTGAGCAGTTCGTCGAAGAGGGTGACCTCATTCGTCTGAATACCCCCGAGCAAGAGCAGCTGCTGCAGCGCTACCAGGGGTTGCTGACCAATTTGCCTGCCGTCGTTGATCGCTCGACCTTCCGCAATCGGGTGGCAGGCATGCTTTACAACCACCAGGGCAGCAGCCGCGAGCGTCAGCGCGTCCTGAACCTCGCTGGCCGGCTTGACGGTGCGTTCCAGAGCACCCTCCTCCCAACCGGTGTCCAGCTCGGCCAGCAGCAGCAAACCCAGGCGCCCACCGGCTTCGACCTGTCAGGGGTAGGAAACGCCGCTCAAGCGGCCGAAGTGTTCCGCGCCATCGTCGGGACGCACCTTGCGGACAGCCCGGGCTTCAACGTGAACGTTCCCGCGGACCACCAGCACGCCCGCTTCAACGGTCAGCGCGTCCGCCTGACCGGCCCTGAAACCAACCGTATCAAGTCGCTCATCGACGAGCTCTTTCGCACCCTGCCCCCGGACCAAGTTGTACCGTTCCGCGCCGCTGCCGCCGAGGTCCTGCAGCAGGCGCCGAACGACGGTTACGAGCGCGAGGTGAAGTTCGGCATGGAGCTCTCCGGCTACCTCGAGCGTAGCTTCCAGCGAACCATTTCCCGCTAGAGGACGCGCGCCAAGTCATCCGTAGGGGCGTACTCGTCCTCCTGGCGCCCCGCGAAGTAATCGATGACCCAGGCGTGTAGCTCGGGCTTGTTGCTCGCCCACTCCCAAGCGCCGCTTTCACCGCGCCGCAAATCGGTCTTTGGGTCGTACCCAAGCGTCACCAACTGCTTGGTGCGCTCGACGTAACGTCGATTCGCGGCACTCCCGTGCCACAAGTGCAGAACGTCGCCGGGAACGAAGCCCATCGCGCCGTTGACATCGTCGTAGAAGCGACGCCCCCAAGCGCGCATGTCGGCTGCGTAGGGGTTATTCACTCCAGCGGTCACGCGCATGCACGCAGAGGTCCAATCACCAAGCGAGGCGTGAGCCATGACATGATCCGCGCTGCCCAAGATCATGGCGTCGTAGAGGCCGTGTTTGGCAAGCACGTCACGCCTGGCTGCCCAAGCGAAGCCAGTGTCGCCGTGCTTCCAGAAGTCGCCGCGAATGTGCGCAGCAGGGTCAGCCCCGTGACAAGCGGCGAAGCCCCGGCAAATCGCGCCCTCTCCGCTATAGTGTTCTTGCCCAGGAGGCAGACGGTAGGCGGTCTCGAAAGGCTGAACGATCACGTGTGAATCGAGAGCCAGCGAGGTGTGAACGGCCCAGTCAGGGTCGGAGAACAAGATATCGGCATCGACCCATGCGACCTTCGTGAATTCTGTGGGCAAGCGCTCGACCAGCAGATTCAACAAGCGCTCTTTCTGAAACATGATGGAGTTACTGCGTACGCGCAGGTGATTCTCGCCGGCAGGAAGCTCGAACGGTCTATCCGCGAAAGCGCATTCGACGGAAAACAAGGCAAGCCCGCCGGCCCGAATCGGAGCCAAGAAGCGTTCGTAGTTGCGCCACTTGCTAGCGAAGCCAGCGGGGTTGAAGAAGCTCGTAACCAGGGCAAGATCCGCCGCCGGTCGGTAAGCGGGTGCGGCAACCGCCATCAGGGCAGAACCGCCGCGAGCTCACCCTGCTCCTCGGCGTCGTCTTCGTCACGTTGTGCGAAGTAGCCGCGAACCCATGCGTGTAGCTCTGGTTTGTCGCTCGACCATTCCCAGGTCCCCGACGGCCCGATGCGCACGTCCACCTTGGGGTCATAGCCAAAGCCGATGAGCGTCTGTGCACATTCCACGTACTTTCGGCGTGTCATGCTGCCATGCCAGAGGTGCATGAGGTAACCATCCGTCACGCCGAGCTTGCTCTGTGCGTCGTCATAGAATCCTCGGCACCAGGCACGGATGTCGGAAGCGTAAGGGTTGTTGACTCCAGCGAGGCGACGGAAGCAGGCGGAGCTCCAGTCCCCCAACACGGCGTGGGCGATGATGTGGTCGGCGCAACACGCCACCATGCCGTCATAGAGTCCGTGTTTGGCGAGCAGGTCGCGGCGCGCCGCCCAAGCGAAACCGGTGTGGCCGTGCTTGTCGAAGCTGCCGCTCAAGAAAACCTTCGGGTCGTCACGGTAAACCGCCGCGAAACTACGCCACCCCATGCCATCGCCGTCATAGTGACGCCCGCGCGGCGGCAAGCGAAAGCACGTGTCGAACGGCTGGATGACCTGCGCGGTCTCAAGCGCCTTCGAGGCCTGCAGCGCCCAATCAGCTTTGTCGAACAGTACGTCGCAATCTAGCCAGGCGACCTTGGTGATGCGTGAAGGCAACGCGGCAACCGCCAAGTTGAGCAACCGCTCTTTTTGGAACATCACCGAGTTGCTGCGGACCTGCACCACCCCCGGGCCGGGCGCCAGCTCGAATGGAGTGTCACCAAAAGCGCACTCGACCGTGACGCAGGCGAGTCCTCCATAGCGGATTGGCTCAAGAAAAAGCTCGTAATTGACCTTCTTCGAGCGAAAGCCGCCTGGGTTGAAGTAACACGTGACGATGCCGAAGTCGTGGGCGGGCGTATAGGCCTTGGCGGGATGGACGATGAGCATGCTCAGGAGCTCGCGGGCAACGGTGTCGCGCGCACTGTATCGTGTTTGCCGCACATTCGGGCGCACAGTGTGAAGTCCTTGCGTTCCTTCGAGCCCGGCACCCAGGTGGCCGGGATCAGGCTCTGGAAGAACGAGCCCTCGACCACTTCGCGTAGCGGCCGCCGCAGCGCGCTGAGGGTGTGCTTGCCCTCGGGCAGCGTCCGCAATAGCGGCCACATCTCTCCTGCCTCTGCTTTCGTACCCGACGAGTAGATGCCGCCAACCCAGCAGCACGGAAAGACCAGGCCCTCGGCGCTTACGTAGATCTTCGCTTCGCCCGTCGCCTTGCAGACCACGTCGGTCTGCCCAGCGTAGTCGTTGTACTGCGTGCCCTCTTTCACCATGCTGTCCACGGCGCGTACGGCCGTGTTCTGATACTCAGGACCGACGGGCATCTCGAGGTAATAGGCAACGCTACCGTCACGATCGTGAACCTCCCTTTGGTTCACCAGCTTCCCACGCGACATGAAGCGATCCGTACGCTTGGCGGTGAATCGCTTGAAACCGAGCTTCTGAGCGAGAGCACGCGCGGTCTCGACTTGGTGTTCGTTGTGTTTGAAGACGATGAAGTCCCAGTCGGCTGAGCCACCAGCGCCGATGTACGCTTCAACGGATCGCATGATGACGTCCCAGTCGGTACGGCGGCGATAGAGGTGGTTGGTGTCGGCGAGCCCGTCGATGGAGAACGTCGTCACATCAACCACCCCGGCAAGCTTCCTCCACCACTCGGGCTTGCGACCGCTGCCGTTCGTAATGAGGCGCAGGTGCATCTTGGCATTGGCGGCGCGGAAGTAAGTGAACACCTCAAGCGTGTCCCGTGCCACCATGGCATCGCCATAGTTGCCGCACATGTACATGCGTTTGAGCCGCCCGACGAGCTCCTCAGGAAACATGGCGCGAACGTCTGCTTCCGAAAGCTCAGCGAGGGGCAGATTCGGGTTCACAGCGCCGCCCTGGAGGTTGCGGGCGCACATGGGACATGCCGAGTTGCAGCGGGAGGTCATCTCGAGGTGAACGACGCGGATGTCCTCGTAGGCATACATGCGAGCGGCGAACCATATGATCGTGGCTTCGGAGTGGGCAACCGCAGCGTTGGCACGCGTTTGTTGCTTGCCAGCGAATTCTCGCAATTGATAACGATTCTCACATGTCATTCTTCGGCAAGATTCGCGACGCGTTGTTCGGCACGAAACCCGAAGTCGCAAGCGAGACAGCGCCGAATGCCGCGCCGGATACGTCCCCCCCGGCTGTGGCGGAGAAAGCTGGCCCGGCGCTCCAAAGCGGATCCGACTTGGGCCTCGAGCATGTCCCCGAGAACGACGCCGCACGCGAGGTAGCCAAGCAACACGAAGCGCCTCCAAGCAGCACGAAGCCACGCAGCGAACGCGCCAGAACATCCCCAACCGACGAGCTCTACGCCGCCGCGGTCGAGCGCGGGCTGTCCGCTAACGGCGACATGAGCTCGGCGGAGTTCATCAAGCTTGGCGAAAGCGCGATCAAGACGCTCGAGGGCGACGCGGTCGCGATCGACCGCATGGTGGCGGAGCACGTTGAGCGTGCTTCCCAGGTCGCGTCAGCGGTCGAAGCCTCGCTCGACGAGTTGTCGGAGGGGCTCCTGCCGAACCTCGACCGGGCAACTTGGGACAAACTGGTGAAGCTCACCGGCTTCAACATGCGCAACCCTCCTATCGGCGACCGCTCTCCCGAGGCGCTCGCGCGCGTGCGCAAGGAGCTCAAGCTCTTCGTCGCTCACAGCGATCGATTCACCCTCGGCCCGAAAATCGAGCGCGACCAGCGCGCAGGCGACCTTTACAAGAAGGTCGACGCTCTCTCCTCGAAGCTCGCCTATTTGGGCGAGATCAACGAGCGATTCAAACGGGCGAAGTCGAGCATTGCGAAGCAAATCGGCGACGTGCAGCGCAATGTCCAGGCCGCCAAAGCGAATCCGCAAAAGCGTCTGACGCGGCGCGAGGTCGAAGAGAAGTTGGGTCGCGAGCCCATGCACCGCCGCCGCGAAGAAGTCGCGGTCCTCAGGCGGGCGTACGAGGTCTGCTACCGGCATACCCGGCTCGACAGCCCGCCCTACGCTCAACTTCCTTGGTTCTGGTGGTACGTGTTTACCGGCGCTCAGTACGACCGCTTCTTTCGACCGAAAGAGGTCGAGGACTACATCCGCGAGCATCCCGAATACAAACCACCTGCGCCGCGCCCACCTCGCCCGCCCGAGGAGCCCGGCGAGCCCTGGCCAAATCCCGAGCCGTGGCCGATCCCTTGGCCCTACCCCGAGCCGTGGCCCTGGCCCAACCCCGAGCCGCCCCCACCTCACCCGCCCGAGTCGTAACGGGCGACGACGATGGCGCAGACGATCCGCGTACTGTCGTACGCCGTGAACGGCACTGGTGTCGGGCACTTGAATCGCTTGATCGGCATCAATCGGTGGCTGCGCCGCTATGCCGCGCACGCCGGCGCCCGGATCGAATCCGTGTTCTTGACGACGAGCGAGGCTGACGGCCTGCTCCTTACCGAAAAGATCGCCTCATTCAAGATGCCGTCAAAGACGGTGGTGGCCGAGAGCGGCATCTCGCAGACTACCTACCTCGCTATGGCCAAGCAGTGGGTCTGGCATTCCATCGCCCTATTTCGGCCCGATGTCTTCATCGTCGACACGTGGCCGCACGGAAGCTTTGGCGAGCTGTTGTCGGCCCTCGACCTGTGCAAGCGGCGCGTGTTCATCTATCGGCCGGTCAACGAGCGCGTTGGTAACGATCCGTCGTTCCAGCACATGCTGCACTACTACGACGCGCTCATCGTCCCCGAGCATCGCGACGACGTCGAAGTCGCTTGTCCGCCCGAGCTAACCGAAAAGCTCACTTACGTCGGACCGATCATGACGCGCGAGCCGGTCGAGCTGTTTTCACGGACGGAAGCTCGAGACCGTTTAGGCATCTACGGAGACCGCACCGCAATCTACGTCTCCGCGGGCGGCGGTGGTGACCCGACCTCGGAGGAGCACCTGCTCAACGTTTGCGCCGCGCTCATCGACGACCCAACGCGGCATCTCGTGGTCGGCGCCGGTCCTCTCTATCGTGGCCGCGTGCTGTCTGGCGACCGTATCACCTGGCTTGCCCACGGAGGCACTTCCGACCTGCTGAACGGCATCGACCTTGCGGTCTGCGCGGCCGGCTACAACACCTTCCACGAGCTCATGCATTGCGGAGTGCCCACGGTGTTCATCCCGCAGGTCAAGCTCGCCGACGAACAAGCGAGGCGGGCCGCGCGTGCGGTCGCGGCCGGCGCCGCCATCATCGTCGACGACACCTTGTCGGGTGGAGCCGTCGAAGCCGCGGTCGCGAAGCTATCCCCGAAGGCAGTCCGCAATCACGCATCGCGCGCCGCCCGCGAGCTCGTCCCCACCAACGCCGCGCGTCGAGCAGCAGCGGAGATCTTGCGCCTGGTCTTGCCGCACGAGGCGGTAAACGCCGCAGAAGCCGCAGTGGACGACGGCTTGCTCGCCGCAGCGTACGAATGCCGCACGTCTGTCTACCTGTTCTTCGAGACGTTGCGCGCATTCAAGATGCACCATGAGCTGAGCCGTCACGACGCAGAAGAAGCCCCCGAGGTCATGGCCGAGGTGGTGAGCCTCATCCGCGCGACCAGCGACCGCGGTATCCCGAGCAAGGTCGTTCAGAAGATCGCGGGCGTCTTGCGGTACAAGCTTCAGAGGGCGACGGTGATCGAGCGCATCCGCGCTCTCTCCGCGATCATTATGCCACTAGCATCCTTCGGAGACTGGGTTGGCGCGACGAGCCTGGTCAAAACCATCGACATCCCGGTCGCCGAGCTTGCGAACGAACAGCTCAGTGAGCTGGCCGGGACGTTGACGGCCCTGCGACGGCAGGGGCGCAGCGTCTATGACGCGATAGCGGTCATCTCCGAGCAGCAAGAGCAAGCGGCCGAAGCGCGACGACGGAACGGCTAGACCGATCTTGCTCAAGCCAGCGTCAACACCCGCATGTGCCGAACCACCTCGGCGGCACCCACCGGCTTGCTGAAGTAGTAGCCCTGAGCCCGGTGGCAGGCGATCTGGCGTAAGAACGTCGCTTGAGCCTCGGTCTCGATGCCCTCGGCGACGACATGGACGCCAAGGGAATGGCCGAGGCTAACGATGGTGGTGACCAAGGCGCGCGCCTGCTCGGAGCCTGTGTCGAGATCCTTGATCTCGGAAATGAAGGAGCGGTCGACCTTGAGGCTGTCGATGGGGAGCTGCTGCAAATACGCGAGGGATGAATAGCCAGTGCCGAAGTCGTCGATGGAGATACGAATGCCGAGATCGCGGAGAGCATCGACGCGGGCCCGTGACTCGGCGACGTTCCCCATGATGGTCGTCTCTGTGAGCTCGAGCTCGATCAGCTCCGGCGGACAGTCGATCTCGCGCAGAATGCGGGCAACACGGTTGACGAACTCCGGCGACGCGAACTGCAACGCAGACACATTGACGGCGACTGGCAGCGGTACGAGGTTCTGATCGAGCCACGAACGAATCTGCCTGCACGCGGCGAGCAGCACGTTTTCGCCCAGCGCTTGGATGATGCCGGTCTCTTCAGCGACGGGAATGAATTCGGCCGGAGACAACGTGCCGAGCTCAGGATGATTCCAGCGGACGAGGGCCTCGCAGCCGACGATGCGACCCGTCGCGAGCTCCACTTGGGGCTGATAGACGAGCGTTAGCTCCTCGCGCTCGACAGCGCGACGAAGCTCGGTCTCGATGCGCATACGGCGCTGCGCCGAGGCGTTCATCTCATGTGTGAAGCAACGGAATGAGCTCGCGCCAGACAGCTTGGCCTCATGCGCAGCGGCGTTGGCGGCGCGATGCAACGTGCCAACGTCGTCGCCGTCCTGTGGAAACACGCTGATGCCGATGCTCGCGGTGACGAACAGCTCGTGGCCGGCGACCTCGAAGGGTTCGCGCAACGCGTCCTGGATCTTGCGAGCAAGCAGGACCGCGTCATCGGCGCGCTTGAGCTCAGCGGCCACGAGGGTGAACTCGTCAGCGCCCATGCGAGCGAGGGTATCGCCCTGACGTATGCGGTTACGAAGCCTGAGGGCAATCTTCTGCAACAACGCATCACCCATCGAGTGGCCAAGCGACTCGTTGACCACGTTGAAGCGATCGAGATTGATGAAGAGCGTGCCCACGAGCGTCTGGTTACGGCGGGCCTGGGCCAGGGCCTGCTGCAACCGGTCCTCGAACATCATCCGGTTGGGTAAACCGGTGAGCACGTCGTGCCGTGCTTGGTGAGCCAGCTGATCGATGAGCTTACGGTGATCGATGGCGATGGTGGCGAGGTGGCTGCTGAGTGTCAGGACGTGATGTTCGCTCGGCGTCGGCCGAGCACGGACGCGCGAGAACAAGGCAATGACGCCGAGCCGCCCACCCTGCCCCGAGATCACGGGCATCGCCCAGCAGGCGCGCAAGTCGTGGCTTTGCAGGTCGCCGGCGAGTCGTCCGAGTACGGCGTCTTCGTCGAGATCGACCGCTACAGCGGTTTCGTGGCGAAACGAAGCGATACCCATGACCGAGCCGTTGGCGCCGATATCCAGCTCGCGAAGCTGCTCGGCGAGGTCTGGGTGCATGCTCGGCGCCGCGCAGAGGATGAGCCGCGCGTCGACCTCGAGGTAAATCGCGCAGACACAGTTCGGGCACTGGCGTTCGGCGAGGCCGGCGAGCTCAGCGAGCGTGATGGTCAAGGGCTCGCTGTGCGCGACCATCTCGTAGACCCGGCGGCGGTCACGCTCGAGTGTCGCCTCGAGCTTTCGGTCGTGATTGTCGCGCAACACAAGGTGGAGCGCCGGAACCCCTCCCACCTCGATGGACACGACACTCACCTCGGACGTGATGACGTGGTCGTCGAACCTGCGCAGATCACGCTCGAGGCGCAGCGTGCGGTTCTCCGGGTCGTTACTCGCGGCGAGCAAATTGTACACGTCGCTCGCGAACTCACCGTCTATGAGGCGTGACAGGGGGAGACCGATGAGCTCGCGCCCTTCACATCCGAAAAGACGCCCCGCGGCGGCATTCGCGAAGGTCACGTGCGCATGCTCCACAACCAGAATGGCGTCTGGGGAGTGCTCGACAACGGAGCGGTAGAGCTCCGTCGTCAACACTGCCTCGCCGAGGACGTCAGGTAGAGTCGTCTGCAGGTGACCACCCGTCGGTTCAGGTCGCGAGGGAATGTCTGTGCCACGCGCCATGGTTTCGACGGTCGAAGAACGAGCCGTTCGCGACTCATTGTACCAGCGATTTCAAGGCTGACCACTTTTCGCTGAACAATGGTTCGCCGGCACGAATTGGCCTCCGGATCACCCTTTCGCGGGTACGCACAGGTGGTCGAGAAGGCCCCCTTCGACGGCGACCACCGCGGATTTCGGAAGGTGTCCGGGACCATCGGGCCAGCGGCTGGTAGGGCGCTCGAGACTCGCGCTCTCCTCTCCAGGGTGCTGCACACACAGGAACAACGTCCGACCGTCGCGGGCAAAGAGGGGTCCAGTCAGCTCGGCTTCGACCGGAGCGGCGGCAACGCGCACTGGCAACCCTGCGTCAGGACCGCGCATGCGCACGACGAACAGCCCGTTGTTGCCGAAGGCGACGTACGGCTCGCCGTGCAGGTCCTCTCCGGCAACATCGGTGGTGAACCAGAGGTTGCCACCCGGATCAAAGGCCAAGTTGTCTGGGCACGCAAAGCCAGTTGTCCTACCACCGGCGAGAAAGGTGCTGTGCTCGAACGTGAGCGCGAGCGGGTCCCCACCGGTCTCGTCGATACGGACGATGGACCCATAAAAATTACGTCGCACCGTATTGTTCGTGAAGCTCACGAGTACGGCTTGCGTCACGGGGTCGATGACGATGCCCTCGGGGCGGTCGAGACGCGAGCCGCCCACGAGCGGTCCGGCATCGCGGGCACGGATCAACACATCCAGCTGGTCGTAGAACGTCTTGCGCAGGACTGGCTGCTCCGCCCACACGAGCGGGACCCAGCGCCGCGTATCGAAGCTCGCGACGTACAGCGTCCCGTGCTCGAGCGAGCCGGGAGCATCGGCGATGAACTTGTAGAGGCAACCAAACTTCTCGTCGGACCCGCTGTAGACCACACAGCGGCCGTCTTTCGCCTGGCGAACAGTGGCGCCCTCGTGCGCGAAGCGACCGAGGGCGGTGAGCTTCTTGGCGCTGCCGCTGAAAGGGTCGACCTCGACCACCCAGCCGTAATGTTCGGGGTGAAGCGGGAAATGCTCGTGCCAGCGGAGCGGACGCTTGTCGGCGGTGACGCGCTTATTCGAGTCGCCGCTCTTGTAGTCCACCTCGCCGTAGAAGAGGTCGTAGTTTTCCTCGGCGGTGAGCACGGTGTTCCACGGGGTCACACCGCCCGCGCAGTTCGCGAGCGTACCTATGGCGGTCATACTCCCGGCGATGGGGCGTGGCGCGATCAGCGGAATGGGCGTCTCGGCCGTGATTCGCCTGTTATAGCGGTCATCCTGCACCATTGCCCAGCGGTTGTCTTCGGGGTCGCGCCGCACGCGGATGATGCTGCCACCAATCATCATGCGTTCGCGGGTGACGTCCGCCCTCGTCTTCGGCAGCTCACGGGGCCTGCCATTGACGAAGAGCTCTACGGGGTACTCGTGATTGACCCACAAGAGCCCATCCTGGGGGCCTTCGAGGGGGAAAAATTGTAGGTAGTCGTTACCGGTCCCGAAGACCTCACCGCGAGCGTTGATGGCGTCACCCTCACGAACGATGACGTGGTAGGCGAGGCCTGGCGCGAGCGACAAGACATCGGCACGCGTCGACTCGAGCGGCGTCACAACGCCGGGCCGCCCGCGAGCAAGGCCGCGGCGCGGCACGCTCGCGGCGAGCGCCAAGGCCGGCGGGGTGCGGCCAAGCCAGGCCAGGAAGCGACGGCGGGACCAATCGGTGCTCATGACAGACTCGCGAAAACCTGTTAGCTCGCCTTCGAAAGCAATGAAAGACGTGTTCGAAGACGTACAGGGCCGGCCGGATGCACGCGAGATCGCTCTGGACGCGGCCGGTGTCAAAGGGCTCGCCCACCCTTTCAAGCTCGACACCGGGCCCTCCGGGCTTCAGCCCGTGCTGGCTCGACTCGCCATGAGCTGCGCCCTCCCGGCGAGCGTCAAAGGCACGCACATGAGCCGCTTCATCGAGGCGGCTGGCGCGCTCGAAGCTCCCCTGTCGCCATCCTCGATGGTGTTGCTTGCCCGGGACGTGCAAAAACGACTCGCCGCCGACAAGGTGTCCGTCGAAGCAGGGTTCACCTTCGTGCTGCCGCGTGAAGCGCCCGCCACCAAGGCGCGCGGTTTCGTCGACTATCGCGGTGCCTTCGCCTGTGTGCTGTCGGCGCGCGCGACACGCATCACCAGCCGCGTCGAGGTCCCGGTGACCAGCCTCTGCCCATGCAGCAAGGCGATTAGCGACTACGGCGCGCACAACCAGCGCGGCATCATCACCATCGAAGTCGTCCACGACGGGAGCGTTGCGCTCGAAGAGCTCGTCACGCTCGCCGAGTCCAGCGGCTCTTCACCGGTGTACAGCATCCTGAAGCGGCCGGATGAGCGACTCGTGACGATGCGCGCTTACGAGACACCGATGTTCGTCGAGGACATGGTGCGGGCGGTCGCTGTACGACTGCGCGACGACAGACGCGTGACTTCAGCCAACGTCTCGGCGGTAAACGACGAGAGCATTCACAATCACCAGGCGTTCGCCGAGCTGCGCTTCTAGCCAGCTCCGAGAAACCGCCGAGGTGTAGCGCATCTCACCTCGCGACCCGAGCGTGAGCACGATTCGCAGGTTGCCTCGCACGAAGCGAGGCAACCTGCGTTTCGGGTCTTCGCGATCAGAACAGCGTGTAGTTGCAGCTCACGAGCAAGCCGTTCTGCACTTGCCACTCGTCGACGATGATCGGGATGCGCTTCACCGCCAAGATATAGTCGAGCGAGAAGTACTTCGAGACGCGCACCGAGAGCTTGCCCGCGATATCGGTGTTGAGCTTCTCGATCCCGTCCTGCGGGGAGTCTTCGCTCTCGTACACCGGATAGAAGAAATCCGCTCGGAACGTGTACGACAGGTTGTCGGCGATCGACCCGACGGCGTCGAAGCCAAGCTCCGCACCGGCCTGGGTCGAGCTGACCAGCTGGTTGTACTCGACCTCGGGGGTCGCCGCATTGTCGCTCAAGGCGAATCCATCGCGCGTCAAGACGTGCTGCATCGCCGCACCGAGACGGGCCTTGAAATTGATGTCTTTGCCCGTGAGCGGGTTCGCAAACGCGCCCGCGGATTCACGAAGAACGGTCGGCTCGAACGGACCGGTTGTCCCGTATTTGTTGCCAGCGGCCTTGAGCAAAGGCCCGGAGCTCGTGCCGTCCGCGAAGTTACGCACGATCACCGTGTCGACGCCGCGTACTTCAAAGCCGCGAAACACAGACGTCGTACCCAACAAACGACCATACGCGCCCAACCACGGAACACCGCTGAAGCGATAGACGTAGGTTGATTGAAGCCGCAGCTCGTCGGCGCTCTTCAGGAACGAAGGCACAGACGGTGTGCGGGTGAACGACTCGGTGAGCTTACCGACGTTCTCCCAGCTATGTTGGCCCGAGGTGTAGTTCGCCGAGCCGTCGACGATGGCACCTATCTGAGCGCTCGTGCCATCCACCGTGCCGACCACGTTGGTGCTGCGCGTCATGGCGCCATTGATGCCCAGCGTGAGTGCGTACTTCCACGGAGACGGTGGCGGCGGTGGGGGCGCTGCCTCTGCCATGCCTTCGACGACCGCGGGAGCCGCGGCCGCGTCGGCGGCAGGTGCTGCGGCGTCCGCGGGAGCGGCAAGGATCTTGTCCGAGGTCAGGTCCTTGTCTGTGACAGTGCCAGGGGCGGTTTGCGAAACAACGACGAAAATCAGGGGGATGATGCTCACGACTATTTCTCTTTCTTCAACAGGTCACGGATCTCTTCCAACAACGTCTCCGACTTCGGCGGTGGGGGCGCCGGCGGCGGAGGAGCGGCTTTATGCAGCTTGGAGGCCCAGCGCACAATCATGAACGTGGCAAAGGCGACGACCGCGAACTGCACCACGGTGTTCAAGAAGACGCCGTAGTTGATGGTCACGGCGCCGGCCTTCCGAGCAGCTTCGAGGGTCTCGAAGCTATCGCCACGGAGCGTGACGAACAGGTCGGAAAAATCGATGCCGCCGATGATCAGGCCGATGGGCGGCATGATGACGTCGGTCACCAGTGAGCTTACGATTTTGCCAAAGGCCGCGCCGATAATGACGCCGACAGCTAAATCGACGACGTTACCTCGCAGCGCGAAGTCTCTGAAATCTTTCAACATAGGAGTGGGCTCCGCTATAGCGTCTGCTTATTCGCCATGGCTTTGAACGCCAAAGCGTACAATTTCACTTGCTTGAGCATCGCCGACAACCCGTTGGCGCGACTCTGGGATAGGTGCTGTCCCAATCCCAAGCCATCGACGAAGGTTGCAGGGGTGGCGATGATCGCGTCGAACGTATGCCCGGAGTAGACCGCGAGGACCAGAGAAATTAGCCCTTTGACGATCGCTGCATCACTGTCGCCCACATAGTGCACCCGGCCATCATCGGGGCGCGCGTGGAGCCACACCTGCGACTGGCAGCCCTTCACCTTGTTCTTCTCGAGGCGATGTTCTTCCGGGAAGGTTGGCAGGTCGCGCCCCATCCGAATGATCTCGCGGTAGCGGTCCTCCCAGCCAGGGATCGTATTGAATCGCGCAATGAGCGCTGCCTGCTTGTCGGCGATGGTCTCGGTCACGACAAGATCCCGCGAACCTTGTGCAAACCTTCGACGAGCGCGTCGATGTCGGCGCGGGTCGAGTAGACACCGAACGAGGCGCGCACCGTCGATGCGACCCCGAGCCGCTTCATGAGAGGCTGGGCACAGTGATGGCCGACGCGCACCGCGATACCCTGCTCGTCGAGCAACGTGCCGATGTCGTAGGGCGCCATGCCGTCGATGACGAATGCGATAATCCCGCCCTTCCCTGGCGCGCTGCCGAAGACACGTAGGCCCGGTACCTCATGCAGGCGGCCCGTCGCGTAGTCGGTGAGGCCGTGCTCGTGGGCGGCCAGGTGCTCCCGACCGATGCCGTCGAGAAAGTCGAGCGCAGCGCCGAACCCGATGACTTGAGCGATGGGCGGCGTGCCAGCCTCGAAGCGATACGGCGGAGCCTCGAAGGTCGTCTCATCGAAGCCCACGGTGACGATCATGTCGCCGCCGCCTTGCCACGGGGGCATCGCTTCGAGCACTTCGTGCCGGCCATACAAGATGCCCACGCCGGACGGCCCGCACATCTTGTGAGAGGAGCAGACGAAAAAGTCGCAGCCGAGCTCTTGCACGTCCACCGGCATGTGGGCGGCCGATTGGGCTCCGTCGACCAGCACCACCGCTCCAGCGGCATGTGCGCGGCGAGCCACCTCAGCGACCGGGTTCACGGTCCCGAGGACGTTCGACATGTGCGCCAGGGCCACGACCTTCACCCGCGGCGAGAGCAAGCGGTCGAGCTCGGCGAGCACGAGCTGGCCGCTGTCGTCGATGGGCAGAACCGAGAGCGTCGCCCCGACGGCTTTGCACACGAGCTGCCACGAGACGATGTTGGCGTGGTGTTCCATGGCGGTCACCAGCACCTCGTCGCCGCTCTTCAACACGCTGCGACCGAAGCTGTTGGCAACCAGGTTGATTGCCTCGGTGGTTCCGCGCGTGAAGACGATCTCGTTGACCTCGCGGGCATTCAGGAAAGAGCGAGCCTTCTCACGAACGCCTTCGTAGCGAGCGGTTGCCGCCTGCGACAGGCCATAGATGCCCCGGCGCACCGTTCCGTAGTCGCGGGCGTAGAAGTCCGCCTCGGCGTCGATGACGACGCGCGGCTTCAAGCTAGTCGCTGCGCTGTCCAGGAACACGAGCTTGCGGGCGCCCTCGCGACCGCTGAGCATCGGGAACTGCGCGCGCACGCGTTCGATGTCGAAGGCGCTCATTGCGGCGCTCGTATACACGGCGCTAAGCAATACGTCGACATGCGCCGTGCCGTGTCCTTCGTCTTTGTCCCTGCCGACGTGCCGGTCTGCGCAGTGACACGCCTCGGCGTCTCGCTGGCGGGCTGCGGTCCGTTTAGCCAGACCCTGTGTTAAACCGGGCGCTCATGGACACGACCACCAAGTTCTGGAAGCTGTTTCAGAAACGCGCGGCGACCCTCGCGGCAATCAAGAGCGCCGACGACCCAGTCTATGACGAGGTACTGGGCGCGCTGCAGTCCATAAGCCCGGACCTCTGGCTCGAGGTCAGTCTCGAGCCCGGATCGGTGTGAGCTCATCAGATGCGCAAGGTGAGCCGCCGGGCGCCATGCATGCACTTAACCGCTCGCACGTGTTCGCCCCCCGCTCAGAGACCAACCATGCGCGCGAGCGTGCCGATGAGGCGACCGAAGGCCGCAGCGTGAGCCCGTTCGAGCGCGTCCATGAGCCCAAATGAGGCACGCGCCTCGACGCCCTCACGCTCGCTGCTCATGGGCGGCTTGGACCAGAGCTTCTCCCAGATCGAGCGCTCCTCGGGCAGCTCGCGTAGCCGCAAGCGGGTGCTCGGCTTTTCCCCCAGCTCGTTCTTCAACATCGCAAGCGCCGTGTCGAAGCCGCCGAGCGCGTCGACGAGCTTGTGCTGCAATGCCTCGCGCCCGGTCCACACCCTGCCCTGTGCAATAGCGCGTACCTGCTCTATCGACAGCTTGCGACCCCGCGCCACCTTGTCGGTGAAGTCCGCATAGATGCGGTCGAGCGAGGCCTCGAGGTGGGCGCGCTGTTCGGGCGTGTAGTCATGCATGGCGCTATTCATGCTCGCGTTGGCGTGCGTCTGCACCCCGTCGAAATCGACGCCAAAGCGGCGACTCAGGCCATCGAGCACGACCTTGCCACCGAAGACCCCGATCGAGCCGGTGATGGTAAGCGGCTCGGCAACGACTGCCGTTGCTGGTGCGGCGACGAAATAGCCACCCGACGCAGCCGCGTTGGCCATCGAGACCACAACGGGCTTTCCCGCCGCCCGCGTCGCTTCGACCTCGCGCCAGACGGTGTCCGCCGCAACATACGACCCTCCTGGACTGTCGATGCGCAACAACACGCCCTTGACGCTCTTCTTGCGACGCGCGGCGCGCAGGGCTGCAGCCACTTCCGAAGCGTCGAACGTGTCGCCTCGCCTGCTGATACCGTCGGCGCCGCCGGAGCGCTGCACCGCACCGATCCCGTGAATCACGGCGACGGTGGGCGCCTTTTTGGTCGGGCCCTTGTTCTTGGCGCGCTCTGCGTATCGTTCGAGGAAAACCAGCTCGACGTCTTCGCCATGTTGTTCCTTGAGCTGATCGTAGACTTGGTCGCGGTAGAGTACGTCGTCCACGAGACCGCGCTCCTTCGCGTCAGCTGCGTGGAACGGGCCGTCCGCGAACCATGCGTCGACGTCGGCGCGTGGACGACCCCTGCTTTCGGCGATCCCGCGAGCCAGCTCTCCCAAGACGCCGTTCGCGAGACTCGTGAGCGATTCGCGGTGCGCGTCGGTGAGACCGCTCTCGAGAAACGTATTGGGAGCATTCTTGTAGCTCTCACGCTGGCCGATACGCGGCACGACCCCGAGGTTCTGCAACGCGCGCTTCACGAACGGTTGCTCGAGTCGGAGGCCCATGACCCCGACCTCGCCGGAAGGCTGCAAACAGACGCGAGCGCAGGCGCTCGCCAGGTAATACGTGACGTTTCCGGAGACACCTTCGCCAAACGTGTCCGCTGTCGCCACGGTTTGGCGACCGCTATCGCGAAAACGAACCAGCGCGTCACGAAGCTCCTGTGCGTGAGCTGGAGCGATGATCGGCGCACCGACGCGCACGATGAGCCCCTTCACGCGTTCGTCGTCGCGAGCCCTGTCGAGAGCGGTTACGACGCTTCGCACCGTCGTGTTTTCATCGCCGCCAAAGAGCTTGCCTAGGCGCATCTGCGGCGTCCGCTCGACAAAGGCACCGTGCAGGTCGAGCTCGAGCAACATCGCCTTCGGCAGCCGCTTGCGCCGACGCCAACGCCACACAGCCGCGACGCAGCCGACACCGCCGCCTAGCAGAACCAAGCCGCCTACGGCCGCCAAAACGTACAGCAACACGGTCATTGAGTGCTCCCACGCGCACGTTGCAGTCGCCGCGCAGTCGCCACCAAAGCGACATGCGAGAACGCCTGTGGGAAGTTCCCGAGATGCGTGCCGGTTCGCGGGTCGTACTCCTCCGACAGAAGCCCCACGTCGTTACAAACCGCAGCGAGTTTCGCAAACTTCACTTCTGCTTCGTCGATACGCCCTTGCATGACCAGGTTGTCGACCAGCCAAAAGCTGCACGCGAGAAACACGCCTTCACCTTGGTCGAGCCCGTCGTCGACACGCGAGGCGTCGTAGCGCCGCACGAAGCCGTCAATCGAGAGCCGCTTCTCGATGGCCGCGACCGTGCTGACCATGCGCGGGTCAGTTGCTGGCAAGAACCCGACGTGCGGGATGCGCAGCACTGCGGCGTCGAGGAGCGGACTGGCATAGGCCTGAGTAAACGCGCCGATCTGACCGTTCCAGGCACGCTCGCAGACCTCGGCGTGCACCGCATCGCGAATCGCTCTCCAACGCGATAGCGGAGCATCACCATCTTCTCTGTCCTCGGCTGCCTTGATGGCGCGATCGAACGCGACCCACACCATCACCTTCGAATAGGTAAAGTGCTGCGGTTCGCCACGCACCTCCCAGATGCCGTAGTCGGGCTGGCGCCAGACGCCTTCGAGATGGCGGACGACGCTCTGGTGCAGGCGATAGTCCACCTCGTCGGGCGGGGCTCCGGCGGCCAGCGTCTTTGCGTTGGCGTCCGCGATCTCGCCATAAACGTCGAGCTGAAACTGCAAAGCGGCGTCGTTGCCGGTGCGAACCGGCTTCGAATTGGCGTAGCCGGATAGCCAGGGAAGCTCGAGCTCGGTGAGGCGACGCTCGCCCGCGAGGCCATACATGATCTGCAAGTGATCGGGACTATTCGCTGCCGCCCGCATCAACCAGTCGCGGAACGAGACGGCCTCATCGAGATAACCAGCGTCGAGCAAGACCTCGAGCGTCAGGGCCGCGTCGCGCAGCCAGCAATAGCGATAGTCCCAGTTGCGACTACCGCCGATGAGCTCCGGCAGGGAGGTTGTCGGCGCTGCGACGATACCGCCCGTCGGCGCATAGGTAAGAGCCTTCAAGGTGATGAGCGACCGTTTGATAAGATCGAGATACGGCCCGGAGCCCAAGCAACGGCCTGACCAGTCACGCCAGAAGCGTTCGGTGTCCGCGAGTTGCACAAAAGGGTCGACTGGGTCGGGTACCGCCTCGTGCGACGGCGCGTACACCAACACGAACGGAATGGTCTCGCCTTTGCGGATGGAGAAGGTGCTCTGCGTCATGTGGTCGACGCCGTGATGCTGCGCCGTCGTTCGCAGAATCACCATATCGGGGCCAGCCACCGCTCGTAGCGCGCCGTCCTCCAAGCGAGTCACCCAGGGAACCACCGCGCCGTAGTCGAAGCGCAAACGCAGCTCCGACCGCATCTGGACCTCGCCCTCGATGCCGATCACCATGCGCACGATATCGCTGTGGCGGTCGCGCGGCGGCATGAAGTCGATGACGCGAACTTGACCGCTATCGCAGAGGTAGTCGCTCTCCAAGATCAACGTGCCATCACGGTAGCGACGCCGTGACTTCTTTACCGGCTCGGCCGGCAAGATCTGCCAGTGACCGTTTTCGGCGTCACCGACGAGACGCGCGAAGCACGCTGCCGAGTCGAAGCGCGGCCAGCAAAGCCAGTCGATCGAGCCATTGCGTCCGACCAGCGCCGCCGACTCGCAGTCTCCAATCAGCGCGTAGTCTTCGATGCGCATCGCCATGACAGCACGAACCTTTGGCTACCTGCCTTCGCGACGCAAGGCTTCGGCGAGCAAAGCGAACCCTTCCGAGGCACCCAGCTCGGCCACGCCCATGGGCAATCGTCGTCGCCAATTGGGATGCTCGTTGACCGTGCCCGGCAGATTCGCCTGATCGAGCACGTCGAGAACGTCCTCTAGCTGTACCGCGAGCAACCACGACGGAGTGCGCGCGAGGTAGGTATACATGGCGCGCACCAGCTCCTGCGACAGCGGCGCTTCCAGGCGCGTCGTCTCGAATGGTGCAAGCTGACGCTCGGCTAGGGCGCTCAAAATGCGCTCCTTCTGGACGCCGCGGCCATGTTCTTGCCGGCGCCTCATCTCGTCAGACGGATAGAGGTCGAGATCACCACGCAGCGCGAGGTCGCGCCGTTCCCAGAAGCCTTTGAGCGTGGGCAAGTCGTGAGTACTCGCCGTCACGAGCGCGCAGCGCGGGTAGTGCTCGGGAGGCTTCGGCCGATAGTCATGCTCTTGCTCGAAATAGAAGACACGATACGACAGCACCTGATACTCCGCCAAAGCGGAACGCACTTCATCAGGCACCGTACCCAGGTCCTCGCCGATCACGAGACACTGACCGCGAACGCTCTCGAGCGCGAGGATCCCCAGCAAATCGCGAAACGGATAGTAGACGTAGGCTCCTTCGGTCGCATCTTTGCCCGGCGGCACCCAGAAGAGCCGCAGGAGAGCCATCACGTGGTCCATACGCAAGGCGCCCGCGCACTTCATGCATTGTCGAAGGGTCGCGACGAGCGGGGCGTACGCGGTTTCGCGCAGGCGATCCGGCACGAGCGGAGGGAGACCCCAATTCTGACCCTTGAGAGCAAGCTCATCCGGTGGGGCGCCAACGCTTGCCCCGAGAGCGTAGAGGTTTCCCGTGGCCCAGGTCTCCGAACCGGCGCGGTCGACACCGACGGCGAGGTCGATGTACAGGCCGATTCGCATCCCGGCCGCTTTGGCGGTGGCGGCCGCACGGGCGAGCTGCGCGTCCGCGATCCACTGCAGATAGGCGAAGAACTCGAGACGCTCGCGATGCGCGTCGGCGAACGCCGTGACCTCAGGCCCTCGCGGATCACGGTACTCCGACGGCCACGCGGGCCAACCCCACGCTGCCGGGTCGCGCGCGAAGAGGTACTCTTGTAGGGCCTCGTACAGCACATGTTGACGGAGGCGCTCGCCTCCGGAAGCAACGAAGGCGCGAAAGCTCTGCGCCCTGCCATCGTCACTCCCCAGGTGCTTCTCGCGGAAGCATGCGAATGCAAGCTCGAGAGCGCGACGCTTGAGCTTGCCGACCGTTGCGTAGTCGATGAGCGCCGCCGCACGCACGGAGGCGAGATCCGCCTGCATCTCGGGCGAGGCCATGAGCTCACGAGCGGGCACGGACGACGTGTAGTCCGGCACGGATTCGACATCGATATATATCCAGTTGAGAAACAACCGCGATGACGGACTATAAGGAGCCGCCTCGCCTGGTCGGTGGGGGAATGAAGCGTGCAGCGGCGAGACGCCAACGAAGCTCGCGCCGGCGCTCCCTACGACACGGGCCAGCTCCGCGAGATCGCCGTAGTCGCCAATTCCCCATGAGGTCCCCGTGCGCAGCGCATAGATCTGCACGGCGACACCCCACCATCGCCCCCCCGCGGCGAGGGCGGCGGGGACGTAACACGAGCGCGGCGCCACGATGAGACAGTGGGTAGCCGTCACGCCATCCGCTTCGACGGTGAGGTCATGGTAGCCAATCGCGACTTCGGGGAGGTCGAGTCGCAAGCGAGCGCGACCATCACGTTCTTCGAGCACCGGCAGCTCGGCGCTCTCGGCCGCATGGACGACACCGTCTTCGCACGTCAGGCGCCACTTCACGCGCGCGCCGCGTCCGGCAGTCACCATGACATGCAGTCCGCCGCCCGTTCGCTGGACCGACACTGGCGCGACGAGCTCGCGCCACGTTCGTTCGCGCAGCTCGTGAACGACCCTCCCGAGTGCCGCCTCGTCATCGACAGCAAAGCCCATGGCCGCGAGTAGCGCGCGTTGTGTTTCGGGGGTCGTCACCCGCTCCGCGCCATAGATGTCGTGATAGGCGCGAGAGAGGCCGACGAGCTCGGAGAGTTGGTCGAGAGCGCTCATGCGGGCGACCTAGCACCAGGCGCCTCGTCGGGCATAGGGCGCGGGAAACGCCCTGAAGGTGAGCCCTCTGCCGCAGGTGAGTGACACCACGACACGTGTTTCAGTGTTCGGTCAGATCGAAAGCAGCCCTAAACCGCGCCAAACTAGGGATGCTTGGTGTACACTTGAGCGTGGGTAGTAGTCGCGTAACATCCGGTGGCCCCGTGAGTTTGTGGACGGTCGCCGAGCAAGATTGGGCACCCGAGAGGCGAGCCGAGCACGAGCCGCCGCCTCTGCTAAAGGAGCCCGTCGCTGCCCGCGCCGCGCTGCCCAACCGTCCTCTCGACGGGGCGTTCCAGCCCAAGCCCTTCGGCGCAACGCTTGGTACCCATTACCTCAACGAAGAGAGCGAAGAGGCGGTGCTAAGGCATGCGGGTCGTCCGACGCTGGTTGCCTATCGGCGCTTCGATCCGGCCGCGCAGCCGGTCATCCTCGTGCATGGTCTGAACGGTTCCGGGTCCGAAATGACTGCGTTAGCAGACAGGCTCACGGACGCGGGTCGCCAAGTCTATGTCTTTCAGTACCATGACAACAGTAGCCGTCTTGCCACGAGCGCCGAGCATCTCGCACGCGAGATCCGCACACTGCACGCTGGCTCGGCGTTCCGCGATCAGCCGCTCGACATCGTCGCGCACAGCATGGGTGGCATCGTCACGAGGCTCGCGTTCAATCGATTACAAGCCGAGGGCATGCCGCGCGCTGGCTTCCCCGGCGTGCAGGTCCACACGCTCGACACGCCGCTCGCCGGGGGCGTGCACGAGTCGCGTTGGACGCGTTGGCTTGGCGCCGAGGCCGGGTCATTCGTCGGCCTAGCGCTCGCGCGGCGTCTCGCGCTCCACGACATGCGCGCGACGAGCGCGATGTTCGAGGGCCTCTACGCCACACGCCTCGATCGGGTGGCCTTCTCCAACACGGCAGCGAGGCAACAAGGCGACTCCCCCATCGCTCCCAGCGTGGGCGATTTCTCCGAGGTCGATCGGTCCGAAATCGCAAGCTACTTGGTTCACGGCGTTGTGCCCACGAACCCGCGCGCCGCCAACTACGCACGCGGGCTCGAGCAAGACGTCAACGGCGAACGACTCCGGGAACGCCTCGTCGAAGAATCCGAGTACAAGCTTTTCTCCGAGGCGCTGCTCGCCGCGTACGAAGCGGTCATGCCGAGCGTCCCAACCGATCACGTCGCGATCATTGCAGACCCCGCGTCGCCGGCCGTGCTGCGCTTGGTCGAGTTGCTCACCCCGCGCGCCGACCAGAACAAACGCGGCGACGTCTAGCTCCTGCGCTGCTCGGCGATGAACGCCGCGACGTTTGACCACAAGCGCTCGAAGCGTCGGCGGTCAAAACCACTCCCCGTCACCAACCAGTCGTAATGCGGCGGATAGTGCGCGCGGTCATCGAAGTGGCCGATGATGTCGAGGTGGTCAGCCTGCACCGCAGTGATCACCTCACCCCAAGGCTGCGACAGCGTCGGGACGATCCCGTCATTGTCTTCGGGTGTCGGGATGCGCCCAAAGGACGCGCGTAGCTTCATGCTCTGCTTGGGGGTGAGTCGCGCGACACGATTCGGCGGCATGTCCGAGTTGCGCCGGTAGAGCCAGGCGAACGCCGTGTGCGTGACTTGCCCATAGAGGTCGGGTCCCAGCGAAAGCCGCGTCCGCATGGTGGGCTGCTTCGCCATCGTCACCACGCAGCCATAGCGAATGCTCGGACGGTCGACGGTACCAGCGTTGAACAAGTCGAGTCCTTCTGGCGTGAGCTGGCCAATGAGCGATTGGTCACCGCTCACTTCGTTGAAGAAGCTGGTGAGTGCTCGGTGCCGGTCTTCCGAAAGGTCGCTCAAGAGCTGCGTGAAGAGCTGGTCGAGCACGCCGTTCGCGCGCCGAAGCAAGGAGTCGGCACGCGCCAAGAGCCCCCCCAGCTTGAGCAAGAACGACAAGGGCAGTCTTCCGTAGCGGAGCACGTACATCGTCGAGAGCGACATCAACCGCAGGATGCGCGACCCGAACATGGTGTTGAAATACGTCGCAAGTGGCGTCCCATGGTGCGGGGTCGCCAAGGTCACGACGGTGCGAACGCGACTCGCGAGGCGTTCGACGTCGAGGCCCTCACCAAGCTGCGCGTGCGGCGACACCATGAGTCGCACATCGAGGCCGCCGCTCGAATGGCCGATGATGTGAATAGGGCCGTCATCGTGTCCCGCAGTCTCGCTGACAACCTCGAGAAGCCGCCGCGCCCGCTCGCGGATCGACGCCGTCGGGAACGTGTGCACCGGGATGATCTCCGCGTGCATCCCGTGCTCGGCGAACACCTCGGAGAGAAACTCGCAGACGTGCGAGAAATAGAGAAGCTCTCCCAGGTTCGCGAACCCGAAGAAGCCGGGCACCAGGAAGATGCGGTGGCTCTCGCGCAAAACGTCGTCCTTGAAATCCTAGGAACCCCTCTTCATCCCCTAACATCCCCGTCGGATCGAAGGAAAAATCGCGCCGAAGGCCGATTCATGCGGCTCCGCGCGCTCAGATCCGAAAAAGAACACTTGCCAATCTAAGCAAGTTTGTCGTACAGCCCTCTCCGAGGACGCGATGCCCTGTATGTCGGGGAAAAGCGTGCTCTCGGGCCCGGGCTGGCTTCGATGCTGCATTTCGCGCAGCGTAGATTAATTGAAGTGCTTGGTAGTCTCACACCGCTTCATCCCATCTCAGGCTTGAAAGAACACCGCATGGTTTCATGCGCAACGCGCGCTCGCGCGTTTTTGAAAAGAGTGAGTTTGAGATGCAGCAGGGTAATTCCCAAGAAGGTACTGTGAAGTGGTTCAACGACGCGAAGGGCTTCGGCTTCATTACGCCGGCGAATGGCTCTGAAGACGTGTTCGTGCACTTCTCGGCCATTGAAGGCTCGGGCTTCAAGACTCTCGCAGAGGGTCAGCGCGTGACGTTCGAAGTCGTCCGCGGCCAGAAGGGTCTTCAGGCACAGGGCGTTCGCGCACAGGCCTAAAGCACCGGTCGATAGGAGCGCCGCTCGAGAGCTGCGTCGCTCCAAAATCGCAAACGGAGAGCACGGGGTCACCCAAGCTCTCCGTTTTTTTTTGTCGGGGTCGCCCGGGCAGCGAGTCAGGCCCTGCCCTTTTGGATAAATGTCGTGATGCGGATGTGGTCTTCGCCGGCCAGGTCGACAAAGCGAAGACTGGTGTAGTGCCGGCTCTCCTCCGGGCTCACCGCGACGACGTCGGCGGCGACCTCGATCTGCTTTGCGTCCCCAGGCAAAGCGAACCGCAACTTCACGCGCGACCCCACGGGGTAAGAAAACCCGTGGTCGAGCCGCACGCCGCCCGCCGACAAATCCCCGACATGCCGATACGAAACCTCGGGGCCAGCCTCCTGCTCGATCCAGAGGTCGAGACTGATGCGCTCGTCTAGCCGCCGCTCGGAGGCGCGTCGCTCGGTCCGGCGGCGCGGGGTCTTGACGATGGACGATTCGCTGGTGCGACGGTCGGTACGGCGACGATCTTTTGGCACGACGCGCAAATTTAGCATGACCAGGCCCGGCGGCAACACGTCGTCGCGTGATGCCGATGGGGCCAGCGCTTCATGCGAAGAGCTCGCCCTGCCGCCGCCACGTGACGCCTTCGACCGCGAGCAAGCGCTCCTTGAACGATGTGCCGCCCTGCGCGGAAAAGCCGCCCAGCGCACCTCTGGCCGCGAGCACCCTGTGGCAGGGAACCAGAAGAGGCCAAGGGTTTGCTGCCATGGCCTGCCCCAAGGCGCGCGCGGCGGCTGGCTGCCCCATCGAGCGAGCGAGGGCCCCGTAGGTCGTCGTTTGCCCCGGGCCAACCTCGCGAAGTCGCCCATAGGCCCTCGTGGCGAAGTCAGAAACCCTCGTAAAATCGAGGCGAACATCGCGAAAGTGGTCGAGCTCGCCCTCGAGATGGCGGCGAACGCGCTCCCCGAGCTCGACCACCCACCCCGGGAGCTCACCCATCGCGGTCGGCGTACCCATCTGAAGCAACAAGGCTTTCTCGGATTCCTGGGGCAGCCAGAAGCGGCAAACCCCCGCTTCGGCCCAAGAAAATCCGCATGTCCCAAGAGAGGTATCGATGACGATCGCTTGACCCACGAGCCACCCCCAGACCAGGTCGTGTAAGTACAGGTGTAAGCCGACGAGGAACCGCCATGAGTGACATCCGACAGCCCAGCAATGTTCGTCTCGGACGCGTTCCCACCGCAGCCGACCAGCGCCAGGAAGCAGAACGCACCGACCAGGCCAATATCACGCGCGGCTCATCCACGTCGCGCGTCGGCGACGCGACGGCGACTGGCTTGCGACCGACACAAATCGTCGAGGACACCTCCGAGGCGCGAGCGGTCAACGAGCGCGGCACGCTGACGGTCACAGGCCGCGGCTCCGAGGGGCTCACGTCCCCCGCAACGAGCCCTGTGGCGCGCTTGTCGAACGGCACCTCGCTCGATCCTAACGCTGGCGCCCGCTCGTTCATCGACAACTTGCACGCGCTCGAGTTCGCCGAGAACAACGACTCTGATGCGATGACCGCGTCGTTCTTGAAGCTTGAGTCGACGAACATGAGCACCAATCAGAGCATCGAGGGGTTTCTGAATCAGGCGAAACACTTTTTGCGCGCAGCCGCGTTCAAGATCGAACGCGCGCTCGCCAATCAGGACCCCGACGCTCTGCTCGGCCAGGCTGACCAGCTCGAGCAGCAAGCCGCGTCCATGATCCGCGAGGCCCTCGAGGCCAATGGCGCGAGCGGCGGCGAGATCGAAGCAATGCTCGCCGAGCTCGAGGGGACGGGCGGTGGCAGCGGGATGGGGGTCGACGAGAACACACAGCAAATGTGGACGTCCATCTATGACAGCGCGAGCCGCGCGATCGCGGACGCTGCGCAGGCGAGTAAGGAAGAGCTCGAAGCGCTCGCGCGTGGCGATACGGCCGCCGCAGCAGACGCGCGTACACGTGCTGACGCGGCCGAGGCTCGCGCTCAGACCATGCTCGAGGCGGCGGGAATCAACGTGTCCGACGCCGACGCCAAGGCCTTGGGTCAGCTGGCGCTCGAGATGAAAGCGAACGGTGACAACGGCAACGTCATCACCAAGTACCTCGACTTGCACCCGGAGAAGGCCGAGGCGCTTCTGCCACCCGAGGTCTATGCGCAGGTGAAGGACAAGGGCGGCCAAGCCATTGTCGACGCCATCATGGAATACCAATCGACGCAGATCGACCCGCTCAGCATGATGTCGCTTGGCCTCGCGGCCAATGCGGCCGACCAGCAGGCTCTAAGCGAAATGATGGGCGCGTTTCCCGAGGCCGGCGCCATTCAAGGCGTGCTCGGCAGCGCCGCCGACCTTCTCATCCAAGCCTACGAGCTGCGCATGCGCGCCTACCAGATGAAATCGGCGCTCCTCGACGCGCAAAACGCCATCCACGAAGGCAAGACGGACGATGGGCAGTTCGGTGTCATGCGTCGAAACCTCGTTGCACAAAACGAAATCATGCGTGGATTCGCGCGCCTGACAGGCGGTAGCCGTCCCGACATGCAAGCGCGCGAGGACGCCAACATGGAAGCACGACGCGCCCGACCGCAGGTCGTGCAGCTGATGCGCGACATGATTGAGCATGACGCTCGTACCCAGATCGCACGTCGCGGCAATCAAGTCCGCACCTAGATGGGTCGTCGCGGTGGTCTTGGCAAAAGCCTCGCGGCGCCCTTCCCCGTTCGAGCGCAGGTGCTCTGGATTGTTGAGAGCGCGTACCCTATCTACGCACCGTGGTTACTCTGCGTGTCGTCCTCGTTTGCCTCTGCAGCGGCGCGCTTGCCTGCGGGGGACTCCCTGAGCCCGATGAGCTCGGTCGCGGGGGCATTCGCAGTCTGCTCAATTTTCCCGGCACCAACGCATTGGCGCTCGATGTGGCCTTCGACCCCGCGCGTGATGGGCTGCTGCTAGCAGCCTTGCAGAGCGGACCCGCCGATTACGGTCGAGGAACGGTTGGGCGGCCTGCGGGTGAGCCGCCCATTGCGGTCCTTGGGCGCTACAACGAGCAGCTCCAGGCCATGTGGAGCACCACGAGCGACGCCGCTTTCACCACCGGCACCCGGCCGGCTCTGGCGACCGACGGGGCGGGAAACATGGTGCTCGCGCTTGGCGCTTTCGATGGGCAGCTCGATCTCGGCGATGGTCCGCGCACCGGCAGCGTCGTCGCGCTGCTTTCTGTCGCCGACGGCTTCACACGCTGGAGCGTGAGTCTCCCCGCTGAGGGCCGCCCGCAGCCGCGTTTCGTCGTCACCGACGCCGACGGTAGCACGACCGTCGCGAGCGAGGTCGAAGGGTCCGGAGGCGCGATCCAGGCGCGCATCGATCGGCTCGCCCCCACGAACGGCGCGCTGCTCGCCTCGCGCGGCATCGGCATTTCGACCGGCAACGTGCGTATCGATAGCTTCGGCCGCGACCTCGACGGCAATTTGATCGCAGGCGGGGCTTTCGACCAAACCCTAACGCTCAACCAGGTCTTTACCCAGATCGCGGGGCAACATGCTGGTTTCATTGCGAAGATCGGTCGCGACTCGGTTGCCGCGCTGTGGAGCCGGCCGCTGCGCAAACGCGCCCCGACCGATCGGATCGTCGCCGCAGCTCTGGCGGACGGAGACGTCGTGGTGGCTGGCGTTTTCGCGTTCGCGGACGACCCAAGCGACGGCGACGACCCGCTAGGTCCCACCCTCTACCTGCGGCTCGCCCGGCTCGCGGGCGCAACGGGTGAAACCCTCTGGACCACACGCACGAACCTCCCCAACACCGCGGCTCTGGACGTCGCCGATCTCGCGGATGGCATCGAAGCGATTCTGCTGAACGCCACCTTCAGCGGCACGCTCCAGCTCGGCGCCCTCAACGCCGTCGGCACCGCCGAGTCGTCCATGGCGGTGATCCGTTTCTCGGAAATCGACGGGTCTCCCGCGTGGCTGCGCTTCTCGAGTACGACCGCCGCGCGTGGGCTACGCATCGGCATCGACGCGAGCGGTGACGCTCTCGGAGTCGGGACGTTCGCAGCCCGCAACGCCGATGGCATGGCCCTCGATTCGATTTTCGTCATTCGCGTCGTCCCTTGACCGACCGCGATAGCGGTGATCTCGCACCCCAAAAAAACGAGACAAAAAGGCGCAACGCGTCGTAAGTTGCGATCGCGTCATCGAAAATTGGTTTTGACTCGCCTCCGGAGCCTTTGCTAACGCCCCCCATCAGCGTGTGCTCGTGTTCGCTCAACTAAAGTCACACGCCAAAAAGTGAGGAACGGATGAAGCGAATTGGTTTGGTCGTTGCCTGCATGATCGCCACCATGACCGCGTCGGTTGCACGCGCCCAAGAAGCGTCGGCTGGCGGAGCTAACGCACTCGTTGCTGGCGCCAAGTCGCTGTCGTTCGCCGTACCCGGCGGCGGCAACCGCTACGCCAACGGCGCGGCGGGCATCTGGTACATGATCAGCGATGACATGAACCTCGGTATCAACGTCGGTCTGGGTATCGACCGCCTCGATACGGGTGCCGATACGACCACGAACTGGGACATCCTCCTCGCTCCGGCCATGCGCTACTACATGGCCAAGGGCGTCGTGAACCCCTACTTCTTGGGCCAGGTCAACCTGCGCTTCCACGACACGGGCGGCGACAACGACCCCGAGCTTGGCATTGCTGGTGGCATTGGCGCCGAGTGGTTCCCCGTGCGAAACTTCAGCATCGGCGGTGAAGCCGGCGTTGGTATCGACATCATCCGCTCGGGCAATGGCGAGCCGGTTCGTCTCGGTACCTTCCAGTCCGCGTTGGTCGCCAATATCTACTGGGAGTAAGCATGAAGTTGAAAAACTCCAAACTCGCAGCGCTTGCGGTGGCGGGCTTCGCGCTCGTCTCGGCCATGGCGTGCGACGGCTCCAAGGAGCCTGTGCAGGACGTCACCTTCATGACCTTCGGGCCATCGAGTGGTGCAACGGCTGCGCTCGGCTACTCGGCTGACCGTGGGCTACACATCGCGCGTATCGACGGCGCTTCCGTGCTCAACATGGCCGTCAAGGGCCAGGCAGAGACCGGTGGCGGCGGCGGTGGTGGCTTCTTCTCGGGCGCCATTGGCGGCTCGACGAGCTTTAGCGGTTCGACCGGAGGCAGCACGTCGTTTAGCGGCGACACCGGCTCGAGCGTAAGCTTCTCGGGCGCAAGCGGCGCATCGACATCATTCAGTGGCACCGTGATTCTCAACGGCGCGGCGTGCGATTTGAGTGCCATCTGCGACATCGTGGATGCGATCTGCTCGTCTGCCGACGGTGAATGCGAAGGCTTCACCGCTGCTGAGTGCCGGGCCTCCGTCAACGACGCGCGCTTCCAGGAGGGTCTCGCCGAGGCCTTCGCGGACAGCCCGGAGCTTGCGGCGGCGTTCTGCGCGCTGATCGACTTCCTCGCGTGCCTGTTCGATGGCGCTGGCTCACTCGATGAAGTGGACCAGACGCTTGCAGAACAGTGCGCACGGGAAGCCGGCTTGTTGGACCTCATCCCCGCGGACGGGTTGGGTCAATCTGCACTCTGAGCAGAGCTAAAGGTAACGCAATGATTCAGCGCGCTCGTCGTCGTACAATCACCTTGTCGTCGGCGGGCGCGCTGTTCGCGTTTTTGCTCAGCGCCTGTCCTTCAAAATCACCCGCCGAGCTCGCCACATTGTCGGCTGTGCAGGTGACCGATGGGTTCCGCAACCGCGGTGGCACGGCCTTCGACGGTGACCACATCGTCACCGACATCGACCTCACCAAAGGCGCTGATCTCATCAAGGTCATCACGTCGGACGGCAAGACGCGCGACGCCAACGTCCTGTATCGTGACGCCAACCGAGGCATCGCCATCCTCAAGGCGAAGGGCGGTGGCCTCGACGGGGCGGCACTCGGCGACTCGGGCGCGCTCAAGGTGGGCGACCCCGTCACAGCATTCGTCTACGACAAGGACGGCAAGGGGAGCGCCCTTACCGCCAAGTTCACTGGCTTTCGCGCCAGCCAAACGAGCGTGTACTTGGAGACCGACCTCGTGCTCGACGAGAACGTCGAGGGCGCTGGTATCTTCGATCGCTCGGGCCAGCTTGTGGGCATCATGCAGTTCAAGCTGACCCCCAAGCTCAACTACGCTCTGCCCATCGAATACGCACTGAGCGAGAAGGGCGCGATTGGCCAGCCGCTGGTCCGCCACCCGAGCTCCCCCGCGTTCATCCAGCAGCGCGACGCAGCCGCGTCGGTTGACAAGCCCATCGAAGCCCCGCTCGACTTTGGCAAGCTCGAGAACGTCTACTCGTATTCGCGGACAGCGCTCGTTGGTCGACTGGTGATGCTCGATGACCCGAGCGCGGGCTCTCACAACAAGCCGGTGGCGTTCCGCATGACCGCAACCAACGCGACGCGAGCCGTGCGCACCATCGCCGAAGGTAAGCTCGAGGCGCCGCTCACCTCGTGGTTTGCCTATCCCGCAGACAAGGTCGACGCCAAACGGGACGAGCTGTCGAAGTCGTTCGGCGATGCCTACGTGCGCGAGTCGTTCAGCGTCTACCAGTACGGCGAGCTTCGCTATCGCGTCCCGTTCAAGCTTTTCTGCAAGGACGTCACCGCCGAGGAGGTGCACAACGTGAGCCTCACGCTCGCGGATGGGCGTACGACCGGCGACTTCGGCTTCGCCGACCTCGTCAACGTTTGTGCTGCCCAGGAAGACAACGACGGCTCGGTTTGGGAGCGCGACTGGGGCATGAGCGAAGGCATGAAGGCCGCCGAGCCGGACGCGCCCGCCGACGTGGCAGGCAAAGGCAAGGGAAAAGCCAAAGTCGCGAAGGCAAAGGCCAAGGCCAAAACCAAAAAGCGCGCGCGGTAAGTACGTCGGTTTTGGGCTACTCTGCCGACCGGAGCCCACAAGCGCATCGATGAGCAGCAACGCCGGCAAAGTGCTGATCGCCCACGGCAACACCAAGCGCCTTCGTAGTGTGGTCGACTTGGTACGCGACGCGGGCTTCGAGGTGATCGCAACCCCCGATGGCGGTGACGCGTTCGCGCGCTTTTTCGAAGAGGAACCAGGGATCGTCCTTTGTAGCGCGCAGCTTCCTGGCCTTTCGGGCGTAAGCTTCGCGGCGATGATCGCGTCGCAGGCACCCGCGACACGGGTCGCCATCCTGGTTGATCCCGACGAGCCCACGAGCCTCGAGGGGGCCCCGCAGGTCCCCACCATCACCGAGCCACTGACCCTAGAGGCACTGCGTGTCGCCCTACCCGACCTTCCAGCGCGGCCCGCCGCGACGGCCACGAACGAAGGGCTCGCCGCTTACAACAGCTCGGGGGTGTTCGCTTTAGCAGCCTTGAAGCGCTTTCAGCGCGACAATTCGTTGCTCGCCGTCGTCGATGAGCCTGGTTTGAACCGCATCGCCGCGATGGCTCGGCATCAGCTGCGCGCGGGGGACGAGCAGGTCATCGCCGAAGGTGGTCCGGGCGACGGCTTCTTCTTGGTCGTCGAAGGTCAGGTGCGCGTCACGCTGGCGGAGAAGAACAATCAAGAGATCGCCCGCATCGGCGCTGGCGGTTTCTTCGGCGAGATGGCGATGCTCTCCGACCGCAAGCGGTCGGCCTCCGTGTGGACGGTCGGGCAGACGACGTTGCTGTTCTTCGCGCGCGACGACTTCATGCCGCTACTCGCCGACTACCCTACCCTGCGCGAAGTCCTCAGCGGCGTAGCCCTGAAGCGCACCGAGGAGAACCTCTGGCGGTCGCTGTTCGAAGACGACGACGTGCAGAGAAGCATCGGCAGCTTGAGCGAACCCCTCGTCCCAGCCACCTTTCCCGCCACGCCGCCGCCCCCCCCAATCGATGACACCTGGAACGTCGTGACGCCTCCGGGCGGTCTAACCCATGAACCGCCACGTCCAGCGCCTGATATCGAGGCGATGCGACGCGCGCACGAAGAGAGAGTCGACGCGCTGATTGCCGATCATGGGCTCGAGCTTGGTCGGACCCGCGCGGCTGGGCACCTGCGCGGCGCGCTCGTCGGACTCGTCGTCGGCTTGGCCTTGGGCTTTGGCCTCGCGTTGCACCTGTCCCCGGCGCCCGCAGGTGACACGTCGTCCGCTGTGGCGGACGGGGCGGTCGAGCGGGGCCCGGCACCGATGCCCAGTCCCCTCGGCGCTGCGCCCCTGGCGGCCGAGCCAACCAGTGAGAAGGACGCAACGCGCGACACAGAGCCCGAGCTCGCGGGTGTCCCCGATGGCCCTGGCCCGCTGGACCCCGTAGTGGCGGCGGAGGTCCCGCCACCTGGAGCGGACGCGGTGGCAGCGAAGACCGAGCCGTCGCTCGCTGCAACACCGGAGTCTGAACCAAACCTCGTAAAGACGGCACCGGCCTCACTCTTGTCGGACGCCGAACGTAAGCGGCTGCGCCGGGACCTGTTCGGAGGCGTCGCACAAAACGAGTTCGCCAAAGCGATCGCGGCGGGGCTTGCCCTCGAGAAAGCAGGCGCGCTCGATTGGGAGGCTTCGTTCAGCCTCGCTCGTGCCCAGCAACAGGGCGGCCAGTCGACGCTCGCCCTAACGCGTTTCACGGACTTCATCGCGACCTATCCGAAAAACGAGTTCGCCGACGACGCCTACTTCCATAGCGGCGAAATCCTCCAGGCGCGCGGGCGGACACAGGAGGCCATCGCAGCGTTCCAGCAGGTGCTCGCGCGGCCCAAGAGCAATTGGCTCGAGCAAGCCAAGGCGCATCTCAGCAGTATCGGCGGCGCCGCGCCCTGAGCTGCACTTGACCGTCATGGTCAGTGCCGTGAGTTCTCGCGCCCTCACGCAATCGACCGGCACGCCTGGGCTGTGTGCTGAATTCACAGCGCTGGTGTTCTCGATTCGGTGCTCGCCACGCGCCGCCATGCCGCCGTCAAAAAGACGTCCCAACGTGCGACACGATGAGGCACGCCTCGCCGCGGAGCGCAGCAAAGGTAGATTCCACACCGGGAGCCGCCGGCACGAATACTGCGAAAGGTCCGAGCCCAGGAGGCTCAGATGGTTCGTCGTGTCGATTCGTCCGCTACTCTAGCTCGAGGTGACGCAAACCACGCCAGCGCTGCCAAGACGTCTCGCGCTAGGCCCTTGTCCGCAAAAGCGGCAGAGACCGCCACTGGACATCCATCTCGCGTAACGCCGCCCCAGTTTCCTTTAGGCGGCCTTGCTCGTTTCGGAGGGCCCTACGCCCTGCCCGTCACCGAGCTCGCGGTCGGCGCGTGGTTCGCCCTCGCGCAGGCGCGACACGTTGTCGACGTCGTCGCCCCAGGCCCCGCCCAGCTTTGGCGGGCCGGCGGCCATGGAGGGGCCGTTTGGCACGTCCTCGCCGCGATGGTCGGCGTCGCGGCGGCAATCCACGGCCTCGTCACGCTCGGCAAGCTGGTGCGCAAGTAATGCGGCCCACGCCTCGAGATAACGAACCACGTCATCACGCCGCCGGTAATCGAGCTGGCGTTCCCCGGGAGGTAGGCGCCCGAGCACCACCGGGTCGGTGAGGCGCTCGAGATGCCCCAGGTCATCGGTCGTCAGGCCAATACCAAGCATGGTCGCGATGACGTGGTCGATAGGCAAGCCACTGGTGGGGCAGTATTCGACGACTTGCTCGCTCCAATCGCCAGCGCGCTCGAGCGCAATCGCGTGCAGTTCGGCGCGCGACACACGGGTCACTGTTTGCGCCAGGTGTCCGCAATTACAGGCACCCATGTGGGTCCATTGGTAAGGCGCGCCGTCCCGAAGTCGCGCTGCGGTCTGTGTCAATACGTCCCGAAGCTCTACCGTTGCGAATGCCATGACCGACACCTCCCTGGTCACCGGCCGCTTGCGCTGCAGCGGCATCTTCTGCGATTGCCCAGCACGAGCGAATCAACACGATCAACTAGGAGGATGCCGATGACGGACATCAAGCTCAAGGGGAACACCATCCACACTGGCGGTTCCTTGCCAGCGGTCGGAAATGCCGCGCCAAAACTGAAGCTTACCAAGGTCGACCTTTCGGACGTCACCCTCGACGACTTCCCCGGCAAGAAGGTGCTGAACATCTTTCCGAGCGTCGACACTCCGGTCTGCGCGACGTCGGTCCGCACCTTCAACAGCAAACTGTCCGGACGCGGAGACGTCGCCGTGCTCAACATCTCGGCTGACCTGCCATTCGCGTTGAAGCGCTTCTGCGGCGCCGAAGGCCTCGAGCGCGTCCACGCACTATCGGCGTTCCGATCGAGCTTCGCAAAGGACTACGGCCTGCAAATCGTCGATGGACCGCTGGCCGGCCTCTGCTCGCGCTGCATCGTTGTCCTCGACGCGCAGAATCGCGTGATCTACACCGAACAGGTGCCAGACATCGTGCAGGAGCCCAACTACGAGGCCGCGATCAAGGCGCTCGGCTAAACGGCCCACGCGAAATGAACGGGCGCCGGAAGTTGCCGTCGCCCTTCCGCGTTACAACCTTGCCTAGATCCCCCCAGCCCGAATCATGAGGAAAACCATGCTAGGTGTCCTTCGCCTTGTTCCCGTTGTCGCAGCGCTCGCCCTCGCCACCCTTGCTGGCGGCATTGCTCACGCCGATGTCACGGTAGGCGCCAAGGCTCCCGATTTCACGCTTACGACCACCGACGGCAAAACAGTTTCTCTGCACGACTATGCGGGCAAGACAGTGGTCCTCGAGTGGTTCAACCCCGACTGCCCATTCGTGAAGTTTGCCCACGGAGACAAAGGCCCACTTGCGAGCCAACCCAAGCGTGTCACCAGCGACGGGGTCGTCTGGCTCGCCATCAACTCCAGCGCGCCGGGCAAGCAAGGCAACGGTGCCGAGCGAAATATCAAGGCGGCCAAAGACTACGGCATGAACTACCCCGTTTTGCTCGACGCGGATGGCAAGGTTGGCAAACTCTACGGCGCCAAGACGACACCCCACATGTACGTTATCGACAAAGAAGGAGTTCTCCGCTATAACGGAGCTCTCGACAACGCGCCATTAGGAAAGGCGGACGGCGGCACCGTGAACTTCGTCGACGCGGCGATCAAAGGCCTGGCCAGCGGTAAGGTCGAGCGAGCCCAGACCGAAGCTTACGGATGCAGCGTCAAATACGACTCGTAGGCCCCATGTCGCCCGTCTCACCGGTCGGGTTCACGAAGGGGGCGAAGACGCTTTGCCCCAGCACCGACCGGTGGTGACGCAGGGCCCAGTGGACGCTCGGAAAGGCAAGCTCGTCCCAGGGTAGGCGGTCCCAGTCGAAGAGCGCGACGTCGAGGCTCTCTGGCCCAGGCGCGAACGCCCCGGCCAGCGTGGCGCGGTAGATGAGCTGCACCTGGCTAATACGCGCGACGGTATAAACGGCCAGCAGGGCGTCGATGGCGATGTCGGCAGTCGCCTCTTCCCTCGCCTCGCGTCGGGCTCCAGCCTGCGGGTCCTCGTGCTCCTCGAGAAAGCCCGCGGGAATCGTCCAGAATCCCCGCCGTGGCTCGATTGCGCGGCGGCACAGAAGCAGCTTATCGGCGGACGTCACCACCGACCCGACGACGACCTTGGGGTTCTGGTAGTTGACGAAGCCGCAATCGAGGCATACCAGGCGCTCACGGTCCTCTCCGGGAGGGATGCGGCGCGTTACCGGGCCTTTGAGAGCGCTCATCGGCTTTCGCTCATGGCACGAAACAACATGCTCGCGAAAGCGCCGATGGTCACCTTGGCGAAAGTGGCGTGAAGTAAGATGCGCAATAATCGGCGTGCTCGCGTGATTGTGCTGGCGGTCCTCACCGGCCTCGCCTTGCCTGCCTTGACGTTGGCGATTGCTAGCCACGCGCTCGGGCCGTCACTGCGCGCGCACGTCTTGGTCGCCTTGCACGCGATCGCGGCGGACAGCGCCCTTGGCTCCGACGTCGACATTGGCTTCGACGGCCGCGTCACGCTGGGCCCCGTCGACATGCAATGGCCGGTTGGCTCGCCCGTGCGGCACGTCCAGGTGGCGCGTCTTACCGTCACGCCTTCACTGAGCAGCCTGCTCTTGGGAGCTCCGCGCATCGCATCCGTGAAAGCGGACGGCGTTATCGTCGAGGTCGAGCGCCTGACATCGAAGTCCGGACCGAGCGCGCGCGACGCAGTACGCTCCGCCCTGGCGCAGCGACTCGCCCCGTACTTGCGGGATCACGTGAGCGTGACCGCGACGGACATTTACGTCCATGCACAGACCAGTGACCGCGGCGACGTCGAGCTCGATCTGGCTTCGTTTCAAGGCAACGCCGCCTGCAAAAGCACATGCACCGGCGACATCCATGTGACCTTCGAAAAAGGCGGCGAGCTGACTGCCAGCCTTTCGACCGAGACGAACCTCGACGACCCCGGCGCGTTCGACGACCAGGTCATCAACGTGACGATCCACCTCATCGCGCTCCCCCTCGCGAGCTTGCCTCCACAGCTCACGCGGAACGTCGACCCTCGACGCGGGCGTATCGACGCAACTGTCGCCGCCGATCTGCGATTCGTCAGCGGCCGACTCGCGAGTGCCGACGGCCAGCTGGGCATGACTGCTGATGCGATCGTCGTGGACGCATCGCGAGTCGACAGCGCACCTGTCGTCGTGCCAGCAGCGAGCGCTGGCGCCAGCGTCCATTATCGCGTCCGCGAAAAGCGGTTGGGCGTTCATGATGGGTATATCGGTTTCGGGAGCGACCCGCGCGTCCGCCTGCGTTTCGACGCCGCGGTCGAGACGACCGCCCCCTATCATACGACTCTCCATGGCCGCGCCGCAGGCGTCCCTTTCGACCCCCTGCTCGCAAGTCTCCCACAGGCACTGCGTCCCGAGCTCGACGACCCAATGCCGCACGGCGAGCTCGACGCCTGGATCGATCTCGAAGGGCCGCTCGGTGATCCGGCCGCGTGGAAGCTCGCTGGCGACGTCGACGTCAAAGCGGCGAAGGGAGACGAGGCGACCGGGGCAGAAAAGCTCCGCGGCGCCTTCACGCACCATCTCGTCGATGACAACGGTAGCGCTCGCGACATCTTGCTCGGTCTTTCGAACCCGAGTTTCGTTTCGGTTGCGGACCTCCCGGAGCACGTCGTCCGCGCCATCACGACGGCCGAGGACGGAGGCTTCTTTGGACATCACGGCTTCGATCTGGTCGAGCTCAAAAACAGCATCGCAGCGGTAACGCACACGGGTAAGGCCGTTCGAGGTGGCTCCACCATCACGCAGCAGCTCGCAAAAAACCTCTACCTTTCATCCGCTAAAACATACAGCCGCAAGGTGCGGGAGGCGCTCATCGCGCTGGCGCTCGAAGGAACCCTCGGCAAGCAGCGCATCCTCGAGATCTATTTGAACGTCATCGAGTGGGGGCCGGGCCTCTACGGCATCGGGCCGGCCGCGGAGCGCTACTTTGGCAAGCATCCGAGCGCTTTGAACGCAAAAGAGGCCGCGTACCTCGCGAGCATCATTCCCAACCCGGTTCGCTACTATGGCTACTACGCGCGTGGCGAGCTGACCGAAACCTGGAATCAGCGCGTCAACGATATCCTCTACAAGCTGCACGCGACCGGGGTGCTCGACGACGCGACCTATGCCGACCAGGTGAGCGCTTCCGTCGCGTTCGCTGGCCACTGAGGCGATATTCAGTTTTTTCTTGTCGCCTTCCGCGGTGCCCGATATGAGTCGCCATTCACTTTTCACCTGCCCGGGTGAAGAGCGAGCCCCCGGATGTCTGAAGCACACGCGAATCCCCTTCGGGCCAAACGCCGTACCGCCATCCTGGAAGCCGCCGACCGCTTGTTCAAGCACTACGGCTTCGAGAAGACCACGGTCGCCGACATTGCTCACGGCGCGCGTATCGGAGTCGGCAGCGTCTACCTCGAGTTCGACGCAAAAGAGACGGTGGCGCGCGAGCTGTCGCGGCGATGCCACGACCAGGTGTTGGCAGACATGCGCCTGGCTGCCTCGCTCGGCGGCTCGTTTGCGCGTCGGCTCCAGGGAGTCTTCGACGCGCGTGCGAGCCGGTTCTGGGAGATTGCGAGCGCGGGGCAACATGCCGTCGATCTGGTCTGCCCAGCGACTTGCAGCGGCACGGCAGTTGAGCGCGAGCGGTTCGAAGAAGCCGAACAAGCGCTCGTGATCGACCTACTAACGGCTGGCGATGCCGCCGGTGAGCTTCGCGTCGCCGTTCCTCAGACCGCCGCCCGTGTGCTCCTACGCATCTACGCGACGTACGCCCCGCCACGTCTGTTCGAGCACGATCCAGCCGAGACCAGGCGCGTCCTCGCCGCGACACATGAGCTGGTCGTGCACGGCCTGTTGCGGCGCGCTTAGAGTATTGGAAGCAGCCCCCCTGGCGCCTAGCCTTATCCATGCACACTACTAATGCTACGCAGCGAAACTGACGATTCTACCCCATCGCAAGCCGCGGCGCGTTTACCTGCTGCGTGAGCAGCGCAAGACCCTGACCCTTGTGGCCGAGCGACCATCGTGGAGATGGCGTGAAGGCCCGGAGGCTCCCCATGCGTAAGTCCAATACGGACTTCAAAGTCCCCGCGTCCCCATTTCCGCTGCTGCCGCTACGGCGCGGCGTCCTGTTCCCCGGCACCGCGATCACGCTGCCCATGGGTCGCAAGCAGTCGCTCGAGCTCGTCAACGACCTCGAACCCAACGCGATCATCGGCGTCGGCGTTCAACGCGATCCGCAAACCGTCAATCCGGGAGTCGCCGACCTCTTCCCTATCGGGACGTACGCCCGGGTGCGCCAGATCATGCGCAACGGCAACCGCGAAGCGCGCATCGTCGTCGAAGGACTTGCGCGCTTCAGCCTCGAAAACGTTGTCAGCACCTCTCCTTACTGGATGGCCGAGGGCAAACCCGTCGTCGAGATCCAGGGCGACCCTGTCGAGTCGTCTGCCTTAGCGGACGCGCTTATCGAACAACTTCGTGAGCTTGGTAGCGCTGGCAGCGAAGACCTCGCCGAGCTGCTGAACGACCCAACGTCGGAGAACCCGGGCCTGCTCGCCGACCGCGTCGCGAGCGCCCTGGGGCTTGGTGCAGAGCGCGAAATCGAGGTGCTCATGAACCTCGACGTCGTGAAGCGGCTGCGGGACGTGGCGACGCGGCTTGCCGAAGCCAAGGTCGCCGGAGAGGTGCGCAGCAAGATCGACAGCGAGGTGCGCAAGGAGTTCACCAAAGGCCAGCGCGAAGCCATCTTGCGCGAGCAACTACGCGCCATCAAGAAGGAGCTGGGCGACGAAGAAGAAGACGGCACGAGCTCGTTACGCCGCCGTATCGACGAAGCAGGCCTGCCCGAAGAAGCGCGCAAAGTCGCCGAGCGTGAGCTCGCACGCCTCGAAGGCATGAACCAGATGCAGGCCGAGCACGGCGTCATCCGCAACTATCTCGAGCTGATTGCTTCGCTGCCGTGGTCGAAGCGCGCCGAGGGCGCGGTCGACGTCGAGAAGGTTTCGGAAAAGCTCGATGCCGATCACTTCGGACTCGAGGACGTAAAGAAGCGTTTGCTCGAGCACCTTGCCGTACTCAAGGTCACGGGCTCCGCCAAGGCGACCATCTTGTGCCTCTTCGGCCCCCCGGGCGTCGGTAAGACGTCGCTCGGTCAATCGGTCGCCGACGCCCTCGGACGCCCGTTCGTGCGTGTTGCCCTTGGCGGCGTACGCGACGAGGCGGAGATCCGCGGCCACCGGCGCACCTACGTGGGCGCTCTGCCCGGTCGCATCTTGCACGCATTGAAGACCGCGAAGGTGAAAAATCCGGTCTTCTTGCTCGATGAGATCGACAAGATGGGCGTCGGTTGGGGTGGCTCGCCCGAGGCGGCGCTCCTCGAGGTGCTCGACCCCGAGCAGAACAAGACGTTTCAGGATCACTACCTTGAGCTGCCCTTCGACCTCTCGGAGGTGTTGTTCATCTGCACCGCGAACCAGATCGACGGCCTATCGGCGCCCCTGCGCGACCGGCTCGAGATCATCGAGTTGTCGGGCTATACGCTCGACGAGAAGTTCGCGATTGCCAAGAAGCACCTCATCCCGAAGGCCCTGAAGGAACACGGCATCGCGGAAGAGATGTTGTCGGTGAGCGACGATGCCCTGCGTGCCATGGTGGGCAGCTATACGCGCGAGGCGGGAGTGCGCCAGTTGCAGCGTCAGATCACCAAGCTCTGCCGCGCGCTGGTGCTGGAGCTCGAGCGACATCCAGAGATGAAGACCGACAAGTTCGTCATCGCGGAGAAGGACTTGTCGAAGTACTTGGGAAAGATACGGTACTTCGACGAGGTCGCCGAGCGCACCTCGGTGCCTGGGGTTGCCACGGGTCTCGCCTGGACACCGGTCGGTGGCAGTATCTTGTTCATCGAGACCAGCCGCATGCGCGGCAAGGGTCGCATCGAGATCACCGGCCAGCTAGGTGACGTCATGAAGGAGTCCGCTCGCGCGGCCCTATCGTACGTTCGTAGTAATGCCGAGCGACTGGGCGTCGACCCGGAGTTCATGGACAAGCAAGATCTGCATATCCATGTCCCTGCGGGCGGCGTCCCCAAAGATGGTCCGTCGGCCGGCGTCACGATGTTCACGGCGCTCACGTCGCTCCTGACTGGCAGCAAGGTCCGCTCGGACACGGCAATGACGGGTGAAGTGACACTGCGAGGTCGGGTGCTACCGGTAGGCGGCATCAAGGAGAAGGTCCTCGCGGCCCACCGCGCAGGTATGAAGCGCGTGATTCTTCCCAAGAAGAACGAACGTGACATCGACGACGTGCCCGAGGAAGCAAAGAAGGACCTAACCTTCTTCTTCGCCGAGGACATGAGCGAGGTGCTGGAAGCGGCCCTCGACCACGAAGCCACCTTGCCCGCGACGGCGAGCAACGGCGACGTTCAGCCGCCAGCACTCGTGTAGCGCGCAACACTGCGGGTCCAAACCCAGCGGCTGACGAGGATGAAAAGAGCTGCTCCCGCGACGGCGAGGAGCAGCTCGCGTGCTGCCAAGCGCCCGAGGAGCGCGAGCGCCGGCGTCGTTGTCATCAACGTGAGTGGCAATACGAAAGTGAACACGAAAGCGAAGGCACCGCGATAGATGCTTCCAGGCCAGCGAGCGGCGTCGAAGAGCGATTGAAATAGAAACGTCAGGTTGTCGACCTTCACGAAGACGAACGCGAGGCTCATCACCATGACCCAGATCGAGTAGAGCAGCGCCACCGCAGAGGCGAATGCGACGACGGTCTGTGCCACGGCTCCGAGCGACGGGACCACCCCGAGCGTCGCAAGAGCGTAGCCCAAGATCACGCAACCGATGACCACGTCCGAGAGTTGACGGAAGTCGAAGCGCTGCGCAGACACCAAAATCTGCGCGTCGGCGGGTTTCAGGAGAACGAAGTCGAGCGTGCCCTTGTGAATCTGCTCGACGGCCTGATTCATCGACGGCTGAATGACGATGGACTGCACCCCCTTGAGGACGTTGAACCACCCAACGACCACGAGCGCCTCGCCCCAGCTCCAGCCGCCTACGCTATCGCGGTCACTATAGAGGACGAGCAATGGCACGATAGCGGACAGCGTCCAGAAGGCAGCGAGAAATAGACTGATCACGAAATCGGCGCGATACTGTAAGAGCAGCAGAAACGAAACGCGCGCTTGCGTGGCAATGAGTCTGGCGTAGCGCATCAGCCGCCGAATGCCTCGTAGCGCTGCACGCCTTTGCGCCACAACAGGGCTGCGACGACGGTGAAGGCGGCTATGTAAGTCCACTGGGCCGCTAGTTGGCTGAGCGACTGCTCGAAGGTGTCGTGTCCAAGCAACAGCCGCACTGGCGTCGAGACGATATGCGCCCATGGCAGCTTCACCACGACGGCCTGAGCCCAAGGCGGGAAGAGCTCGAGCGGTACGATGTAGCCCGACAGGACCACGTAGAGGCCAAACCAGACCTCGGCGATGGCAAGCGTGCTTTGCCAGAAGAACGACATACAACCGATGGCGAGATTGCCGCTGAAGCTAAGCGCCCAGCCGCCAAAAAGCGCGACGGGAAAGAGCAGCCACTGGCGCCAGTCGTTCGTAACGTGTTGTGCGCCAATGAGCCACGCGGCGACCACCACGACAGGAGCGGTCATCACCAAACGAACCGGCCAGGCAGCGATGTTCTCGAACGCGTACGACCAGAACGGATGGATCGGCTTCAAGAGGCGGCTCGCAATGCTGCCGTCGCGGACCTCCATGTTCATTTCCCAGGCCACCCAGACGCCTTGCAACAAGCGCACGATCAGGGTCACCAGAAAGTAGGCGCGGAACTCGGCCTGACCGAAGCGCCCCACCGGTCCCTCGGCCGCGACAGCGTTCCACAACAACAACATGATGAGGGGCGTATTGGTCGATAGCAGCCAAATGAGCGCCTGTCCGCGATAGGCAACTGCATCCGCGAAGCCAACCCGATACAACGTAGGGAGGGGGCGAAGCGCCGCCGCCACCCGCGCGCCAGCGCTCATGCCGCGCCCCGCTTGGCGCGAGCCTGCGCAAAGACGTCGGCAAGCACCTCCTCGAGGGGTGCATTCTCGACCGTGAGGTCGCTGACCGGCAATGTCTGCAGTGCGTTCTCGATGGTCGCCTTGAGGCGTGCTTGATCGACCTGCAATGTGAGCACGCGGTCCGACGCGCTGATGACGCGGCCGAGACGCTGCACCGCTTCGGCGGATACCGACTCCGACAGGGTAAAGGTGACGCGTTTCTCCGGCCTGGTCCTGGTGACCAGCTCGGTGATGGAACCGTCGTAGGAAAGCTTACCGTGATTGATGATGATGACGCGATCGCAGATGGCGGAAACGTCATCCATGTCGTGACTGGTCAGCAGCACGGTCGCGCCATGACGTTGGCTGTAGGTGCGGATGAACTTGCGCACCAGGGCTTGCATGGTGACATCGAGACCGATGGTCGGCTCGTCCAGAAACAGCAGCGTTGGCTGGTGCACGAGTGCCGCCGCGAGCTCGCACTTCATGCGCTCACCGAGCGAGAGCTGGCGCGTGGGCTTCTTGATGACGTCACCTATTTCGAGAAGCTCCACCAGCTCCTTCATGCGCGGCACGAAGTCGATGCGCGGTACGTCGTAGATGGCGCGGTTGAGCTCGAACGTGTCCGCTGGCGGCAGGTCCCAGAGGAGCTGATGCTTTTGGCCCGTCACCAGCATGACCGACCGCAGAAACGCACGGCGTCGCTCGTTTGGGATGAAATCGCCGACTCTGACGACTCCCGAGGTGGGCTTCAAGAGGCCCGCGAGCACCTTCAGGGTCGTGGTCTTGCCGGCGCCGTTTGGTCCGAGAAATCCGACGCGCTCGCCACCGGCGATGGAAAACGCAATGTCGTCGACAGCGCGAACGGTGTCGTAGCGACGCACGAAAAGGGAGCGCAGCGCAGCCATCGCCCCTGGAGAACGCGAATGCACGCGGTAGTGTTTGACCAGGTGGTCGACGAGAATGTTCATCGGGCGATTGGCGCGATACAATCACACGGCTCGTTGGAGGTGCACGATGCTAACGTTGGCGTTGCTGTTTTTTGTTGCCGCCCCATCTCCGGCCCCGTTTTCACCGCCAGAGGCGCTCCCACCCGCCGCTGACGATTGCCTCACTGGGCCCCTGCAGCTACGGGCCGTCGACTATTTCACCATGAGCCAGGTCGCCGACACCATGAACCGACATGGCTGCCAGCGCCTCATCGGCGGCGCCGAACGGCCCCCATTCTTTGGCAACTACGTCGTCGGGCGCACGCAGCTGTTGCGCTTCAGCCTCTTTGGCGAGCAGCTTGGCTGGGGTATCAACGTCGTCACCCGCCCAGGCACGCGTATCGGCGAGCCTGACCTCATGTACGCAGCCCCAGCGTTGACGCTGCCCGAGAGTTGGCAACGCGCTATGGACAAAGCGACAGTGCCGGTCATCGCCGTTGGTGGCGCCGTCGTACTAACCTCCGTGGTGCTTGGCATCCTCGGCAAGTAGGACGCTTTAGCGGACGAGCGATTCCGGTGGGTTCGCCACCGACCCCTGCGCGGCGTCGACCTGTACCTTGAGCAGCGCGAATAGCAGCGCTCTTTGGTCCGCTGTCATCGCCCCAGCGTGCGCGAAGACGACCTTGCCGTCTTTGTCGTAGAGAACGACGTTACTCGTGTTGCCGTCGAGTCCAAGCGCCTGCCGGACCGTGCCTTTCCAGTCACAGACGATGTTGGTCCGCGTCGCGATGGACTGCTTTTGCACCGAACGCCGCGCGAACGTGCGGAGTGGCCAGTAGTCGTAGCTCGATACGTCCGCGACCGGAATGAAGGCCACCACGCCCTTGTAGCGACCGTCGTACGCAACCTCCGCGAGCTCCTTCTTGAAGTCGGTGTTGAGCATCCCCGAGCTCTTGTCTTCGTAGAGCACGAGCATCGGCATGCCGCGGTAGTTATCGAGCGCGTCCTCGCGCTCCCAGCTATCTTCGAGCGCGACGTTCGGGCGCTGGGCTCCGACAGGGGGAGTGGCGCCGACTGCCCGCGGTAGAGCAATCAGGGCTGTCGCCATGAAAATCGCGCTGCGCCTCGCCATCGCGACGTCCACCTAACGCGCCGAAACGCCAGGGCGCAATCAGGGGCTCTGGGCGCCATTGAATGGCGCAACACCTGGGCGCCGACACCCGAAAATGTCGAAGACGTGAACCACGCTAAGGAGCTGTGCATCGTGGCTGAGGGAATTTGTGCACTCGACGTCTCTCCTATCTTCGCTCTGCTCGCGCCTCACGTTGCGACCGCGCGTGAAGAGAGCTCTCCAGGTGGCTCCGAGATCACGAAAGCAGAACGCGACGTCCTCGAGCGCCGCGCCACCGCGCTGTTGCGCACAGTCGCTCGCGCGATGCCCGACCGTTTCCCCGCGGGGCTAGAGGCCTGCAACGGCGTCAAAGGAGTCATGCTCCGCGGTGCACCCACCCAGGCCAAGGCAATCGTCGGCGCCATGGTCGCGACACCACCGTCCGGCCCGGAGGCACCCGCCGCCCCAGAACCTCCAACCGCACCCGAGCTCCCTGCCGTCCCCGAACGCCCAGTGCGGCCGCGGCCAACGGGCCGGATCCTCGAAGCCTAGGGCGCGGTACACACCGCAGCCCGCCCCGCTCGAAGCGCCAACCCTCAATGAGGTCGGGTCCGCCGTCGTTTTTCGCGGCGATTCCCGGCAGCGCCGCCGTCGCGCAGCGACGGAACGAGGCGCAAAAGAAAATGGGCGAAGAGGGTTTCGAACCCCCGACATCCTGCGTGTAAAGCAGGCGCTCTACCGCTGAGCTATTCGCCCTCGCAAAACGCGACCGGTCGGTAGCACGAGGTATGGGCGCTGCCAAGTGCCCAGGTGCAGTGGTTGGCGAACCGGCGTCGTATGGTCAGCGCTTGGCCTCGCGGGCTCCGCAATAGCGGGGTGCTCGAAACCCAGTTGCGCCCACATCCACGATCACGCGAAACACGCCCAGGGCGTGAATAACCTGGAAAGACATTCAAAGCGTTCCATGTTTTGGCGCAGCGTGCCGCTATCTCCGGGTGATGACCTCGCACCTCCTTCCCAGCGGTTTTGGCCAGCGCAATGATGGCACGGGACTGCGCGCGGTGAATCGCGCGGAAGAAGACGGCCCCGTGTTCGTCGTCGACGACGACGACGACTTGCGCGGGTTGGTGGCGCACTGGCTCACCAAGGCGGGGTTTGCGGTCGAGCAGTTCGCGAGCGGCGAGGCGTGCGTCGCCGCCCTTGGCCGCCGGCTCCCATCCGCCGTGCTCCTCGATCTCAACATGCCAGGTATCGGCGGCGCCGAGGCTTTGGGCCAGATCAAGGCGCACAATCGCTTTCTCCCTGTCATCGTTCTCACGGTCGAGCGCGAGGTCGAGACCATCGTGAGCACCATGCAAGGCGGCGCCTACGACTTCCTCGTGAAGCCGCTCGGCGAAAGCAAAATCCTCACCACGGTTCGCAACGCCGTGGAGTCACACCGCATGGCGCTGCGCCTCGCGCAGCTCGAGCGCGAGGTGCAAGGTCCGTCGTTTGCCGGCCTCATCGGCAACTCTCCCGCCATGCGGGAGCTCGGCGGCCAAATCGAGCGACTTGCCGCAAGCGACATCTCGGTGTGCATCCAGGGTGAGAGCGGCACGGGCAAGGAGCTCGTCGCCCAGGCCATTCACGACAACAGCGGCCGCCGCGGCCGACCGTTCGTCGCGTTGAACTGCGCGGCCATCCCCGAGTCACTGCAAGAGTCCGAGCTATTCGGTCACGAGCGTGGCGCGTTCACGGGCGCCGCGAATCGACACGCTGGCAAGTTCGAGCAAGCCGAAGGTGGTACCCTCTTCCTCGACGAAGTGGCCGAGCTGTCGCCCGCTTTGCAGTCGAAGCTGCTGCGCGTGCTGCAAGAGCGTCGTGTCTCCCGGGTCGGCTCGAGCCAAGAGATCCCCGTCGACTTTCGCCTGCTCGCGGCGAGCCACAGGCGCCTCGCCGAGGAAGTCCGCGCCGGCCGCTTCCGCGAGGACCTGTACTTTCGCATCGTGGTCTTCGAGCTCGAGGTCCCCGCTTTGCGCGATCGCGAAGGCGACGTGCCGCTCCTGGCCGATCACTTCGTTCGCAAGTTTGGTCCCCGCCTGCGCGGCGCCACGCCCGACCTATCGCCAGCGGCGCTCCAGCTGCTTGCGCGACACCCCTTCCGCGGTAATGTACGCGAGCTCGAGAACGCCATTCAGCGTGCCGTGGTGAGCTGCAACGGACTCACCATCGAGCCCCATGACCTGCCACCCTCGGTTCGCGGCGACGGCCAGCTCTTCCGTCCGCTCGCCATCGCCCAGACCGACGAGGCGAGCGGTGCCGCCAACCGCGACGCCGAGCGCAACGTGCAGTCGCTCGCCGATCTCGAACGCCAGGCCATCGAAATGGCCCTGCAGCGCGCGCGGGGCAACCGCTCTCTGGTCGCCCAGCAGCTGGGCATCGGTCGCACCACGCTCTATCGGAAGCTCAAGGAGTACGGGCTCAAGTAGGCCACGTCATCCGAGCTCTGCCCCCGCAGCGAGCAAGAGGTCGAGGCCCCCACGCCGGACCCCGACGCCGGGCGGAGAGACCCGGATGGGCACCCCCAGCCGGGCCGCCGACGCCGCCGTGCCCAGCGAGCCCGAGGCGATGTCGGCCTCTGCGATGTAAAGGTGGCTCGCGTGGGCCGCGATGAAGCGATTACGCATGGCATGCGCTCCTTTGAAGGTCGGTGCGAGCGGCGGATGTTCGCTCACCAGCGCACCGCCGTTCGCGAGGATGCGCAAAAACAGTCTCGAGTTGTGGCGCGGGTAGACCCGATCGGCTGCGACGCCAAGGTAAGCCAAGGTGCGGCCACCCGCATCGAGAGCGCCAACGTGAGCTGCCGTATCGATGCCTCGGGCGCCCCCCGAAACCACGAGCCAGCCGTCACGCGCCGCTCGCGCAGCAACATTGCGCGCCCACGCCTCGGCGCTTCGATGCGCGCGCCGCGCGCCCACCACTGCCACCGCCGACTGGTGCAGCAGAAGCGGGTCGCCCCGCACGAACAAAGCCGGCGGGACGTTGGGGGCACGTCGAAGCCGCTCTGGCATCTCGAAGATCGACACCACGTGGAGAGCCGAACGTCGCAGCGCGACGAAGACCCGCTGGGCCTCGTAGGCGAGGTCGTCGCGCGGTCGCCACTCTCCCGCGTCCGCCAAAGAAGACACAGAGCCGTGACGCAGCATTGCCTGTGCGAGCGCCGACGGACGCGTCCGATGCGTCAACCACAGCGCGATGAGCTGGCGAACCTCACTGTCGTCGAGATGCGGCTGCATGCTCGACGCCGGAGCACGATGCGGGCCAAAGGCAGTAAGCACGCCGGCAACGCCGGAAACCAAAAAACAACGCGCCCGTGGAGGGCGCGCGGAGATGTCGCGAAAAGCGACGCGAAATTTCGACAAGGTGCGCGGGCCGCTAAGCCCCATGCCACCTTACTGCTGCTGCGGAACGACTTCTTTGCTGCGGTAGTAGCCGCAGTTCGAGCACACCATGTGCGGGCGGTGCGGTTCATTGCACTGCGGGCAGGTGAGCCACCAGGTGGGAGTCAAGAAGTCGTGCGAGCGGCGAAGACGCGTGCGCGAGTGGGACTGACGTTTCTTTGGAACTGCCATGACACTGTCTCCAACCGTAGGAGCCTACAAAAGCAAGGCGCGCCTCGTAGCAGAGACGCGCTCGTTCTGACAACCCTTTTCGACCCTCAACTGAGCTTGATGTTCTTCAAGGCTGCCCAGCGTGGGTCGCCCTTGGGCTGGATATCGACCTCGGGAGTCTTGAGCGCTGCAATCGCAGCCTGATTGGCACAATCCTCGAGATTCAGGCCACAAACCGGGTTCACGGGCATCTCGAGGAAGATTTCGTCGCGAACGATGTTCGTCAGGTCGACTTCTTTGTCGTCGTAGGTGGCCGCGCCGAGGTCATCATCGTCGAGCTCGCCGTCGGGACCCGCCTCCGGCTCGTGCCCATGGGGGAACATCGCCACCTGGATGGGCAGATCGAGGTCGTAAACGAGGGGCTCGAGGCAACGGCCGCAGGGTGCGGTGAGCGAAACCCGGAGCCTGCCGCGCACATGCACCACATCGCCCATACGATCGAGGCGGACGACCAGCTTGCCGTCACCGTGCGGCTCGAAGGGTGCGCGGGCTTCACGGAGCGTGTCGGTCAGCCACGAGCGCGCGAGCCCGGTATCCAGATCGAAGCCCTCTAGACCGATCTGGTCGAGTGGAATCTTCAACGCGCTTGCGCTCATCACGACGCTCCCAAACCCGGCAAGGCGCGCGCTTATAGGGAGCGAGGGCGCGAATCGTCAAGCCAACGATCGTGGCGGGGTGACGCGGGCGGACCGCCGAGCCGGCTGACAGCGTCGAAGGCCACAATCGTCCTCACTTTGTTGCATACCGACCGGTGGCGCATGATCTTGCGAACATGCGCTGGGCTGCCCTGACCCTTTTCGCTGTCGCCGGTTGCGCGACCCAAAGCGCCGCTCTGCGCGCCGTGGACTCACCGCTGAACGCGCCTGGGGCTGGTGCCTACTACGAGATTCAGCCCGGAGCGCGAACCATTGGCGACGTGAAGGTCTGGTCAAGCGGCGCCCATGAGCGCGACGGCGCGCTGGTCGTCGAAGTCGGCATGCGATTGCGGAACAACATCGAGACTCCCATCACCATCGACACGAGCGGCTGCGGCCTCGAAATCATCCGGGAACATGGCGAAGACGTGGTCGACCATGAGACCGCGACATCAGGAGACACCGCGGTTGCGCCAGGAGCCATGGGCCGCGTTTGGCTACATTACACTCTGCCCGCTAAAACTGACTTGAGCAAAGTCACCGCCTTTGACTTCTATTGGCGTGTGTCGACCGCCGACGGTCCATTCAGCCGCTCGACCACGTTCCAGCGCGTCACGCCCCAACGCAGCGTCTACCCGAGCCCCTACCTTTGGGGCTCACCGTATTGGGGCTGGGGACCAGGTTTCGGCTTTGGCGCCTCCTACTACTATCGCCCCGCAGCACGGCCCTATTTGCGCCCTGCCCCCCCACGCCGCTGAGGGAGACGCGAACCATGAAGCGACATCATCTCCTCACCGCTGTTTTGTTCTCGACTGCATGCGCGACGCGAGCGGGGGAGCCGCAGGTCCGCTTTCAGACGCTCGACAACACCTCGCCCATATCGGACTTCGATGCCGCCTCGTATTATGGTGTCGTCATCGACGGCGAGCGCTTGGGTGAGGTCGCGGTGTGGTCGAACGGCGCCTTCATCATCGAAACGCTCGGTGAGCGCATCCCCGTGCTGGAGATCACCGTGCTTGCGCGTAACGAATCACAGACTCCGTTCGAGCTCGATCTGGCGAACACGTCCGTGACCCTTACCCACGTCACGACCGCGCGGGTCGAAGATGAGTACGCTGTAGCGGGCACGCGACGCGTCGCACCTGGCGAGACCCGTCGCCTCGGCATGCGCTATCGACTCCCGAACGTGCGCGACGTGACGACACTATCCAGCTTCGATTTCACCTGGACCATGCGCGCAACGCGTGGAGACTTTGCGCAGATGACGCCGTTCATGTTTCTGACAACCGGCCAATTCGAGCTCGGAGCCGAATGGCCGCAGCTCCAGCGCGTCTCGTACACGCATGACAATCTTCGCCCCTGGAGCATCCGCTGGAGCGCGGTCACCCCCGAACCGGGCGACGCACAGGTCCAGCCGGGCGACGAGCCGCCGCCTTTTCGGTGGCGCACGCCGGCCGAGCCACAAGATGGCTCCTCTAGATGACCCGCCTTTCGCGTCTTGCACAGCGGGCGGCACACCGCCTCATGCCGCCAGGTAGCCGCGTCTTGGTCGCCACCAGCGGCGGGCCCGACTCGCAGGCTCTTCTGTCAGTCCTCGTGGGAGAAGGCTTTGCGCTGATCGCCGCAGGTATCGACCATGGCCTGCGCCCAGAAGCAGGCCGCGAGCTCGACTTGGCCGAAGCACTGGCAACGACCTTCGCGGTTCCCTTCGTCCGCAGAGCCGTTCTAGTCGCCAAGGGCAACGTCGCCGCCGAGGCGCGCCGAGCCCGGTATGCGGCCCTCGGGGCACTCGCGGACGAACACACCTGTGACTTCATCGCGCTCGGCCACACCGCGACCGATCAGCTCGAGACCGTCCTCCTCGGCCTCTTGCGCAGCGACGGGATCGGGGCCCGCCTGGGCATGGTGGAAAAGCGTGGGCGCCTGGTGCGACCGTTGCTCGCCGCACGTCGCTTCGACGTCCTCGCGCACCTCCAGACGCACAAGATCGCGTACGCGTCGGACCCGACAAACAGCGACACGCGCCGCAGCCGCGCCCGGCTCCGCGACGAGGTTCTGCCAGTGTTGCGGTCGCTCAATCCGCGCATCGAGAGCACCATCGGCGCCTGGACCCAAGATCGCGCCGAAGACGAAGCGATTCTTCGAGCCGCTGCGGCGCGGCTACGCAAGGTCGTAAGCGCCGAGGGCCTCACCCGCTTCGGCCCGCTTGCTCCAAGCCTTGCGCTCGCACCGTTGGTGAGCGCACCGATGACCTTGCGCAGAAGGGCCTTGCGTGACTGGCTAGCGAGTCTCGGGCACGTCCCCCGCCGCCGGCTCGTCGACCGCCTGATCGCGGCGATCGAAAAACCACGCGCCCGTGTGGTCGCCCGCGAGGGCACGTTTTTCGTCGACCAGACGGCTCTCTGGACCGTGACCCACGCGAGCTATGGGCTATCGTTGCCAATTCCCGGCGAAGCGCGCTTACCGAATTGCCAAGGACGCATGGTCGCAAGGGTAGACGAGGCGCCAACTGGCGGATACGGTGCGGTTTTGGGCTCGCGCTCCCCCGCGCGGGTTGTTGCGTTCGACGCCGACGGTCTCCATTCTAGCGTTACGGTGCGGAACTGGATGCCAGGAGACCGGGTGGTGCCATTCGGGCACAAAGGCGAAAGTTCTGAGGGAAGCGTGAAGGTCGGCGATTTGTTTACCAATGCAAAAGTGCCCGGCGCCTTGCGGCCCGGCTGGCCGGTCGTCATGCACGCCGAGAGCATCGTCTGGGTGGTTGGCTTGCGTCGCAGTTGCGACGCCCCTATCACCGCATCCACCCGTCGAGTCGTTACCCTCGAAGTGTTAAGCTAATTGAGTTAGTGAGCGAGCGCGTCCTTCGGGACGCGAGATGTGGAGAGCTCCCGTGCGTCAATCACACAAGACGATCCTACTTTGGGGCGTCCTCATCCTGATGTTCTATCTGATCTACAACATCGTGAAGTCGTCAGGATCCGAGGTTCAAGAGGTGAGCTTCTCCGAGTTCCTGGCGAGCGCCGAATCGGGGAGCCTTGCTGGCAGCGAGGTCGAGATCCGCAACGAGTCCGACTTCATCTGGACCGACGGCACGACCCGCAAGAAAGCCATCGGCAAGCTCACCGACGACGTGCTCAAGCAGCTCTACGCACAGAAGGTGAAGTTCAAGCTCGTCCGCGAAGAATCCGGCGCGCTTTGGCAATCCATCATCATCGGTTGGTTGCCGATGGTGCTGGTCTTCCTCTTCCTGTTCTTCTTGATGCGCCAGCTGCAGACGGGTGGCGGCAAGGCCATGAGCTTCGGCAAGTCGAAGGCTCGCCTCGTCTCCGAGTCGTCCCCCAAAATCACTTTCAAGGACGTCGCTGGCGTCGAAGAGGCAAAATACGAGCTCCTCGAGATCATCGAGTTCCTGAAGGACCCAAAGAAGTTCACCCGTCTGGGTGGCCGCATTCCGAAGGGCGTCTTGCTCATGGGTCCTCCCGGCACAGGCAAGACCCTGCTCGCGCGCGCCATCGCCGGCGAAGCGGGTGTGCCTTTCTTCAGCATCTCCGGTTCAGACTTCGTCGAAATGTTCGTCGGTGTGGGCGCCTCGCGCGTCCGCGACCTCTTCGAGCAGTCGAAGAAGCATGCGCCCTGCATCATCTTCATCGATGAGATCGACGCCGTCGGTCGTCATCGTGGGGCGGGGCTCGGCGGTGGTCACGACGAGCGTGAGCAAACCTTGAACCAGCTCCTCGTCGAGATGGACGGCTTCGAATCGAACGAGGGCGTCATCTTGATCGCGGCGACCAACCGTCCCGATGTTCTCGACCCTGCCCTCTTGCGCCCCGGGCGCTTCGACAGGCGCGTGGTCGTGCCGAGGCCCGACCTTGGCGGCCGTGGCGACATCCTCAAGGTGCACACCAAGAAGGTGCCCTTGGCCGAAGACGTCGAGCTCGAGGTTCTGGCACGTGGAACGCCGGGCTTCTCTGGAGCCGACCTCGCAAACCTCGTCAACGAAGCAGCGCTCATCGCCGCCCGCGAAAACAAGTCCAAGGTCGCTCAGACCGACTTCGAGCGCGCCAAGGACAAGGTCCTCATGGGCTCGGAGCGCAAGAGCATGATCTTGTCCGAGAAGGAAAAGCGCACGACGGCTTTCCACGAAGCGGGTCACACGCTCGTTGCCAAGATGGTCCCCAACGCCGACCCCGTGCACAAGGTCACCATCATTCCCCGCGGCCGTGCTCTGGGCGTCACCCAGCAGTTGCCGGTGGAGGACCGCTACAGCTTGTCGAAGAGCTACGCCCTCGACCAGCTGGCCATCCTCTTTGGCGGACGCATCGCCGAGGAGCTCGTTTTCAACGAGATGACCACAGGAGCAGGCAACGACATCGAGCGCGCGACCGACCTCGCCCGCAAGATGGTGTGCGAATGGGGCATGAGCGAGAAGCTCGGGCCGCTCACCTTCGGCAAGAAAGAAGAGAGCATCTTCTTGGGCCGCGAAATTGGTCAGCAGCAGGAGTATTCGGAGCAAACTGCGGTCGAGATCGACCAAGAAGTGCGTGCCATTCTCCTTGCCCAATACGCGCGGGCGCGAAAGATCCTCGAGGATCACATGGAGGCTTTGCATCGCATCTCCGAGGCCCTCATCGTCTACGAGACGCTGGAGGCACACGAGATCAACGACCTCGTCGATGGCCGCGCGCTCACGCGTGAGCCGCCGAAGGTTCGTATGACCTCGCGCGAAGAGGTCGAGAAGCGTCAGGCGATCGACAAGGAGCGCAAGAAGGCCGAGGGTAGCGGCATGATCGGCGGGTCTCTCGAGCCGAGTAAGGCCTGACGAGGGGTTGCGACTCGGGCGGTGCTGGTGCTGCAGCCATCGTTTGGTGGCTCGCGGTGGTGGTGCGCGATGCGAAGAGCGCTCAGCTTTCTTTTCCTCTTGGCTGCCTGTGGCGACGACATCGCGATCGGCGAGCGCGCCCGGCGGCGCTGTGAAGACGTCTACGAGCGCACCGACGTCTGCCTGGCCGATGTCGGCTGCCAAGGCGTGCTCGAGCGCGCAGTCTACGTCGACCAGTGCCTCACCCTGGGCTTATCGGACGCCGACCGGGACGCGTTCGTCACGAGCACTTGCGAAGCCGTGAACGCCGGTTCGTGCCTGGCGGATGCGTCTTTCTATCGCGCCAATTGTGCCTGCGAGGGCTACAGTCGCTGCTCTCCGGGGTCCCAGTGCAGCCGGGAGGTCACCGGCGAGGCCATTTGCCTCGATGAGGGCGCGATCCCCCTAGAAGCGCCAGCCTGCGACAGCGGCAACCTGTGCCCAGCGGGATGGGTCTGCGCGGTACCCGATTCCCAAACGACGGCGGGACGTTGCGTGCAGCTCTGCGTGCCCTAACGGGGTGACATTGCATCACCCCGCGGGCACGCCCGGGGTCACCTCCGACGCAACCCCGGCGCAGGCACGTCGATACACGTACCTGGCGAAATTCCGTCTAGAGGTGACCCATGTTCGGCTTCGGTTCGGCCAACACCGACACGCGCAGCTTCGTTCCACACGAGATCACCCGGCCAGCCGACCGCGCCACGGCTATCGCAGTCCTGAAGACCAAGGTCACCGGCAAAGCGAAGACCGCGCCTTTCACGAGTCAGATCTCGGTCGCTGACCTCGAAGCAGTCAAGGCGCGCTTGCAGACGGGCAAGGGTTACGAAGGCATCCCCGAGCTCTCGGGGCCGGGCGCAATCGATCGGGTCAAGGCGCTCGAGGCCTATCTGGGGACTCCCAAGCTCGCGCCGAGCGGCGAAGGAACCATCCCCGACTTTCTCATCGAGGCCCTGTGGAGCGAGCCGCACAAACAAGCGGCGAAGCTCATCGCTGACAAGTTCGGCCGCATCCCCTCGAAGGAGATCCTCGACAACGGCGCCTTGAGCCAAGCGGTCGCGCTGCTCGACAAGCCGAGTGAGCTGGCGCGCGCCTTCCTTGATAGCACGGGCAAGAAGCTCTACGCCGGCAATCTGAACGACTTCATGGACAAGATCCGCGACCTGCGTGAGTTCATGGCCACCGGCACGAACGGCCTCGCCAATCACGGTCCCATCTACATCGACGGAGAGGTCTTCCATTGCGTCGTGCCGCTACCCGAAGTCCGGGGCATCCCACGGCCAGCGGCCAACCGCCCGGAAGACGAACGCGCGCAGCAGTTCGAAGACATGTTCAACAAGATGATCGCGCACTACGAGCCGGGCTTCAGTGAGTCGGGCTACGATCGGGTCTACATCCGGTCGGACGGCGCGACACCGGAAGAGTCGCGCCTGTTCGTCGCTGTCCGCGATCGCGGCGAAATGAAGAAGGTCAGCGAGAACAAGCGCGTGAGCTTCGCTGCCAAGTCGACCGACGCGCCGACCGTAGCGGCGCTTTCAGCCGGCGGCGACAAGAGCCTCATGGGCGAAGTTGGCGAGATCCGCCTCACCGGCCGCGTGCTCTGGAAGTCCGACGTTCCCAACAATCGGGTCGAGTCAGCGACGATGTTCGTGCGGAACCTCATCCGCTCGTCGATTCGGCGGCACCGTGAGAAGTACAACCCTGCCCCCACCCTGCCCGGCCTTGCCCCGACCGGCGGCACCCCAGGCGCGGTCGGGCCTGGTGGACCGGCACCCTTCGTGGGCGGCCGCGGCGCGCGCGGGCTTGCCCCCAGCTACTATCCAGGCGGCGTCCTCGGCGCTGGCACGACAGCGTTGGGTCTGTCGGCATTCACCGGCGCCATGGCGGCGACGTCGTTCTTCACGTTGCAGCAAATGCTCTCGGGGGCGCTGGTGACGGGCATCGTCTCCGCAGGGGCCCTTATCGCAACCGTGTTGGCTTTCGAGTACGAGCGGGCCACGACGCCCAAGAGCATCAACCCGATCTTGAACGCGGCTGGCTTGTCGGTTCAGGGCAAGAACCTCATTGCTGAAGAGTTCTAGCGGTAATTTGCGCTTGCTCGCGTGCCTCCCTCGCGCAGGAGCTGCAACTCGCGCCGCCGAGCTGAAGGGTACATGACCCGGCGTCAGTCACACGACCGCGCCGCCGCGCCGATACAATCGCCACAACAACCTCTGGCACGCTGAGCGCGCCTTTGTGGAGATGAGCATATGTCGGGTGCACGGATCGGTTCGCAGGGCGCAAATTCGATTGGTTGGGAGAACGAAGGAAAGGTTCTCCAAGGTTACGCGCAACGCGTGCGCGAAGCCTATGAGCAGCAGCGCGCAAACGGAACCGCTAAGCTCAGCCCGCTGACCGAAGCCGAGCTCACGACGCTCAAGGCACAACTAAAGAGCCGAACCAGTAACCCGAGCGACCTCAGCATTACGATCGGTGACGACAAGCAACTCATCCAGCGCAGTGGGAAGGTCTACCTGCGCGATGGCGAGAACTACAGCATGGTGGCCGGCTTTCAGTTTCCGCCAAAGCCCATGGCGAGCCCGAAGCGCGCGTCGTAACGTGCTCGTTGCGCTGCTGTGAGCGCCGAGGACAACACTCACGGCCCCAGAGTCACGCGCGGCAGCGTCATGTTTGTCGCGGGGGCAGACGGGCGGGGGCTAGCGGGTGGCTTGGACCACCAGCCGCGCGACATCCGCGAGGATGCGCTCGCGTGACGCCTCGTCGCCTCGCGCGCCGCTCAAGAACACAGCGATCGCGATACGGCGGCCATCGGCGAGCGTGATGATGCCGATGTCGTTCACCGCGGGGCTCGTCCCCAAGACAGTGTTCCCAGTACCTGTCTTGTGCGCTAAAACGGACGCCGGAGGCAGCCCTGCTTTCAGGCGCCGTTGGCCGGTGGATGTCGCGGTCATGATGGCAAGCAATTGCTCGGTCGATTCGGCCCCTAGGAGCTTCCCGTTCGCGAGCGCGAGAAGAAAATCGACGGCTCCGTTGGGGGTCGCCGTGTCGCGCGGATCGGCCAGATACGCCTCGAGCGCCCTCTTCTTCACGGAAGGCGGCTGCGCCTCGACGTCGCGCGCGAACTTCGGCACATCGATGATCGCCTCGGGCCCGAACGGTGGCATACCAGCGCACTCGGGCTGCAGCTCGCGTTCATAGCGATCGACGCGGATACCCTTGATGCCCGCTTTAGCGAACATAGCATTCATGGCCTGAGGTCCGCCACCCAGGCGTAAGAGGTGATCGCCGGCCGTATTGTCACTCACCGACACCGCGAGCTCGACCAGGCGTCGCAACGGGTAGGTCTGTGACGGCGGCTGCCATGCATCGGTAATTGGGCTCCAGAAGACCGACAGCTCGCGTGCCGTGATCTCCACCGGTTCCTCGAGCCTCCGAGCGCCGGCGTCGACCTCTTGGAGCACACGCGCGCCTGCCATCACCTTGAAGACGCTCTGCAACGGAAACGGCTCGTCGCCACGCAGGCTCCAGCGCTCTCCAGTTCCAAAGTCGTAGACCGCGACCCCGAGGCGGCCGGGCGCGGCACGTTTCGCGATGGCCGGCATCTTCTCGGCAAGCACCGGCGACATGCCATGCGCTGCGGCGACGAGAACCGCGACGTAGCCAACGAAGGCGCTCATCGCGGTCGTCTCGACTGTCGCGAGCTTGCCAAGGCCCGGGCGTTCCAAGCCAAGCCGCATCGGTATTGCGTGCCAGCGGTGCGGTCAGACAGCTGCATGATAGCCTTTCGCGCCAACGTCGGCGGCGAGCTTGCTACGAAAGTCTGCTTTGGCGGTGAGCTGCCGCAACGCCCTCGCGAAATCGTAGCGCGGCTCCCAGCCGAGCTCGCGCCGCGCAAGGTCGTTCACATAAACGCGGTCGATACGGGGAAACATTCGCCAACCACGTTCGACGTAACACGCTTGATAGTCGGGAAATAGATCGGCCACGACGCGAGGAGCGTCCTTGGCGAGCTGCGACAGATGATCGCGGCAGAAAGGGGAAGTTGCCGAGATGATGTATTTGCCAAATTGCAGCGCCGGGGCTCGCGTCACCGCGAGGAAACATGCATCGACGATGTCCGCAATGTCGACGCGGCGATGGAGAAGCTCGTTCACCTGGACATTGGCCGTCGGATAGCTGGCGGCAACGGCCGCATTGTCGTCTTCTTCGGGGAAAAAGCGTGAGGTGCGCAGGACCACCACCGGCAGACCCTCGTTGCGGGCGAAAAGCTCGCAGAGGCCCTCCGCTGCGACCTTGGTGGTCCCGTAGATGTTCTTGGGGATTGGTGCGACCTCTTCGGTGATCCAGGTCGACGGCTCCCCGGGGCGCGGTACCAGCGCGAGGCCAAAGGCGCTAGTTGTGCTGATGAAGACGAAGGAGCGCACGCCGGCGCGCTTGGCTTCCTCGAGGAGGACGAGCGTCCCCTGCACGTTGGTCGCGATGAACTCCTCGCGGCTGTGGGTCGCGACGTGCGGCTTGTGCAGGGTCGCGGCGTGCACCACCGCGTCGACGCCCCGCATGTATTCGCGAATCGCTTGACGATCACCGACCGAAGCCACGCGGTCCGTATAGGGCGAAGCCTTGATGTCGACGCCCAGCGCGTGCTCGCCGCGCGCGCGCAGCGTCCGCATGAGCGCTTCGCCAAGATGCCCAGCGCTACCCGTGACCAGTGTTGCCATGCCGCGCGGTTTACCTCCTCCACGAAAGTAAGGGAACGCCTCTCACGATTGCGATAAAGTGGCTCCCCATGCGCTCACTCGCCCGCCCATTCATCGTTCTTTTGGCCGCATCTTGCACTGGCACCATCGATACGACGCTCGTCGGCCCAGTCTGCGGCGACGCCATCGTCAACGCGAGCGAAGCATGCGACACACGGGGCGAGTCGCAAACGTGCAATAGCGATTGCACCCTTCCATCGTGCGGCGACGGTCGCGTCAACGCGCGCTTTACACCGCCAGGCGCCGCGAGCACCGAAGAATGCGACGATGGCGGCACCGCAAACGGCGACGGCTGCTCCGCGAGCTGCCAGCTCGAGCCCCCCGCCGTTGACGAGCCACGCTGCGGCGACGGGGTCGTTCACGCCGACGAGTCGTGCGACACGAGCAACGATTCGGCGACGTGCGATTTCGACTGCACGCCCCCTGTCTGCGGCGACGGACACGTCAACAAGAGCTTCACGCCTGCAGGTGCGCCGGCTGTCGAGCATTGCGACGACGGCGGCACTCTCGATGGCGACGGCTGCTCGGCCCTTTGCCAGTTCGAGAGCTGTGGAAACGCTACAACCGACGGTGCCGAGGGGTGTGACGACGGAAACGACGACGACCTCGATGCGTGCCGCAACGATTGCACCCTGCACGTTTGCGGCGACGGGGTCGACAGCACCGCCGAGGTCTGCGACACGGGCAACGATTCAGCGACATGTGACCGCGACTGCAGCGCGCCCGCGTGCGGCGACGGCCATGTCAATCGCGCGTTCACGCCCGTGGGTGGCACTGTCGCCGAGCAATGTGATGACGGAGGCAGTGCCGACGGTGATGGCTGCTCCGCCCTCTGCGTGATCGAGACCTGTGGCAACAGCCTCACGGAAACCGAAAACGGCGAAGCGTGCGACGACGGCAACAACGTCGACGACGATGCGTGTCGAAACAATTGCCAACTGCCGCGCTGCGGCGATGGCGTGGTCAACGCGCTCGAGGCCTGCGACAGCGGCGGCGCGAACACCGCAAGCTGCGACTACGACTGCACCCTGCCTGCATGCGGCGATGGCGTCCTCAATCGCGCCTTCGACCAGCCGGGCGCACCCGGCTTCGAACTGTGCGACGACGGCGACACCAGCGACGGAGATGGCTGCTCGGCCACCTGTCAGCTCGAGACCTGCGGCAACGGCGTCACCGATGGAGCGAACGGAGAGCAGTGCGACGATGCCAACGCCGATGTAACCGACGGCTGCAACAACCAATGCCAGCTGGCGCGTTGCGGCGACAGCGCGGTGTGGGCGGGTGTCGAGGCGTGCGACAGCGGCGGCGCGAACACCGCAGGCTGCGACTACGACTGCACGGCGCCCGAGTGCAATGACGGGGTGGTGAACCTCGCGGCGGGCGAAGAGTGCGACGACGCCAACGGCGATGGCAGCGATGGCTGCTCTGCCTGCCGACTCGCGTTCATCCAGGTGCCCACGGTCGTCGACTGGGGCTCGGTCACCGTCGGGGTTAGCGGCGGCCTGCGCAGCGTGCCTGTCTTCAATCCTTCGCCGAGCGAAACGACCGGTCCCATCGACGTGATTATCGACGGCTCCTCGGACTTCACCATCGACCCCTCGACCACATGCGGCGTAGGGCTCGCGCCGTTCGCCGCGTGTACCGTTTACTTCGACTTCGTCCCCGGCACGGCTGGCCCCAAGAGCGCTCAGGCGCTCGTGGGCACCGACGGCCTCGGTGGACGCGTGAGCCTGTTCTTGCAAGGCGACGGGCTCTGATGGGCGCTTGCTAGCGCGTCGGAAGCGATGCGACGCCCAATGAGCATGGCGCGCCCGGCAGGATTCGAACCTGCGGCCACCGGCTTAGAAGGCCGGTGCTCTATCCACCTGAGCTACGGGCGCATGCAGATGACTTTACGCGGATTCGCTGGGCGGGCGCTAGAGACGCGGTGAGGGCCGCTTGTCCCGCGCGGGGGATCCCGGTACGTCTGCCTCATCACATGCATGTCTACGGGGATCCGCAGATCGAGGTCGACCTCGCGCGATTGTGGCGGGATCTCGCGGCGCGGGTCACCCGGTTGCCAGCTGACCCACCCACCGACGCGCTACGTGAGTTACTCATCGCGAGCGGCGAGGTCGAGCAAGCAGCGCACGACGCGCTCGCGGGCAAGCGCGACCATCGCGCTCATCCGTTCGTCGCGCGCATGCACGCCATCACCGATTTCGCGGCGCGCGCGTTTCACGCCGACTGGCTCCACGGGGCGGCCCAGGCCGGCGCCCTAGCCGAGGCGACCCGCGTGCAGCCCCCGCGCACCTATGTGCACGCACTCAAGCGCGAGACGCGAGCGCGCGTCGAGCCGAAGCACGCGATCCTCAAGATCCCCGAAGGCTTCGCCTACAACGCCCTCTACCCCGAGCAATACTGCGCCGCGACCTGGGCCTACATCGGTTCTCGCAAGGCGCGCCTCACCGGCGCGGTGTTGATCATCGGGGTCCGCAGCATCGGCACCACCTTATCGGCGGTGGTCGCAGCGGCGCTCGACTGCGCCGGCATCGACAATCAGCGCATCACGGTCCGCCCCAGCGGGTCACCCACGTCGCGGGAGCTCGTCCTCGACAAGAGCGTTCTCACAGGTGTCAGTCACGCCATCGTCGTCGACGAGGGCCCGTGGACCTCCGGATCATCGATGGCCGCCGTGGGCTTCGCGCTCGAGCGTTTGGGCCTTCCGCGCAGCGCACTCGCCTTCATGCCCAGCCACAAACATGGTCCCGGGCCCAAAGCCTCCCCGGAAGTGCGAAGCCTGTGGGACGAGGTCGCGACCTTCTCGGTCCCGGTTACCGCGCCTATCTTTGCTGGTCGCACCCTGCGTGAACATCTGAACCACGAGCTGGCGAGCAGTCTTGGCGTACGCGCTGAGCTCTTGCCCGATGAGGACTGGCGTCGACTCGCCTACACGAGCGCCAGCGACTGGCCGCCGAGCCGCGGACGATTCACAACGAGCCGCTATCGCGTACGTACGACGACGGGGTCTCTTGCTCTCGAGTTCGGCGGCACGGCGACCATCGATGGCCAGAGTATGGTGGCTCAGGCACTCGCGGCGTCCGAGCAACGTACCTTCGGGGGCTTCGCACCCGCGCCGATCGGAACGGTGGCTGGTTACATCGCAAGGCCCTGGCTCGAGGGTACGGCGCTCCGGCCGAACGACGCCGACAGCAAACTCCTCACGTCGCTCGCGCACTACGTGAGCGCGATGGCGGGCCTGCCTTTGGACGCAGCCGCCCTTGCTGCTGCACAGATCCGTCGCGCGGACTGGGCGTCCCGGCACCTCTCCGATGCGTTGGGCGAGAGCGCTGCCAAGCGCGCCGCAGCCTATGTCGAGGCCGGTAGCGTGTTACCCGCCGCCTGGACACGGGCCGCTTTCGACTACGACCTAGCGCCGCGCTGCTGGATGCGAACGGAGGAAGGGGCCCTTGCCCGTATCGGCGGCGCTGCGACCGCGCATGGCCACACCGTCGTCGGCGTACAGCCCGTGTTGTGGGACGTTGCCTCCCTCCTCGTCGAGTGGGAGCTGGGCCGCAAGGAGGCTCGTATCGTCGTCGCGGCTGTCGAGGCAGGCCTTGGCGGGACACGCTTACCACGACCCGCTCTGCGCGCCTTCATGCTCGCGTACATCGCCTTCAAGCTCGGCGAGCTCGCCGTTTGCCAGGCAGAGGCCGATGACGCCGCGGAGCTCTCGCGCATCCACGACGCCATCGGCGTGTACTGCAAGCAGGTTGACCGCTTGCTTCAATGAGCTCCTTGGTCCGGAGCCCGACGCTCGCGACTACCCGTGCTAAGCTGCCAATTCTGTGTGGAGTCGCGGCTCTAAGGGGGCGCAAGCTGCCACCGGCGCTACGCTCGCGTGGCAGATTCGACCCAATGAGCGGTTGCCACCGACCAGTTGCGGCATGAAATAAGAGCGCGCTGAAATAGAAAGCCGTCTCACCCGTATCCCCCACGCGAGCGCATGAGCGAAACATTGGGAATCGCGGTCGACGAGCAGCGTCTGGCCGAGCGCGCTACCCGGGGGGACGCGCAGGCGTTCGCGGAGCTGGTGAGCCGGTATCAGAACGCCGTCTATCGCTTGTGCTTGCGGTACGGCGCCAACGAGGCACAAGACTTGGCGCAAGAGACCTTCATGCGCGCATTTGTGCACCGCGAGCGCTTCGACGCGACGCGGCCCATCCTGCCATGGCTGCTCACGATTGCCCGCCGCCTATGTATCGACCGTATTCGCAAGCACAAGCCGGTGCTCAGTGACGACGACCGCCCACTCGACCCAGCAGACGAGCGCCCCGATGCCGAGTCGGCGCTCGCGACGCGCGAGCAGCTAGGACAGCTCAAGCAGGCCCACTCGAAGCTCGCGGATGGACCGCGCGAAGCCATCGCGCTCTACCACTGGGAGGGCTTGAGCTATGATGAGATCGCGACGATCATGCGCGTCCCCATCGGGACGGTCATGACCTGGTTGCACCGGGGCCGCGCTCAGCTCAGGAAAGCCCTCGAAGAAGCGCAGGTGCCAGTCGCGAAGGGAACCACTCCGTGAGCCACATCGACGAACAACGCCTCATGGAGCTCGCGCTCGCGGTACCGCCAAGCGACCATGAGACCACGCACCTCGCGAGCTGCCCTTCGTGTGCCCAGGCGCTCGCGGCCGAGCAAGGCCTGACCGAGTGGCTCGCGACAGTGCCACAGCCGTTGGCCCCCGCGGATTTCTTGGCGCGCGTCACCAACGCGTATGTCTTCGCGTTGGGCAGGCAGAGTTATCGGGCGCCGCTGCTAGCGTTCGGAGGCATCGCTGCGATGCTCTTGCCGCTCGCGCTGCTCGCACTGTCGGCCTGGACAAACACGGTAGCCAGCCTCTCGTCGTGGGTCGTCGCCCTGCGCGCCTTGGGTGAGGTGACCTTGAGCCTCATGCGCACGGTCGGTTCACCATCTTCGCCCGGTGCCACGTTGATCGCGGTGCAGGTCGCCTTGCTCCTCGGGGCCTTGGGTGTACTTGCGCGTCTCATGTGGATGACGGCCCCAACCACACAGGAGGCCACGCGTTGACCGTGATTGCCGCGCATCGAAATAACTCGTCCGTCAATGCGTACATGAAGACGATGATCATGAGTCTTGCGAAGTGGAATGCGCTGCTACTGGTCACCCTGATGGCCGTGCCGGCGTTTTCCCAGTCCCCGCCACCGCCTCCCAGGCCTCCTGCGGCGCCACGGGTCGCCGACCCGTCTCCCGTGCCACCCGTCGTGCCGGCGACCGGGGAGTCACCTCGCGATGCGATGCGTCGCGCTCGCCAAGAGGCCCGCCGTGCTCTACGTGACGCAGAGCGTGAGGTTCGTGAAGCCGAGCGCCGCGCGGAAGAGGCCGAGCGCCTGCTAGAGGAACAAGAAGAAGCTGCCGAAGCGGAAGAGCTCGCCGACGAAGCAGACGACGGCCCCCATCTTGAAGTCGGTGGGTCGGATCGCGAGATGGTCGTGGTGGGGCAAGACCTCCGCGTCACTGCAGGCCAGCATGTCACGTCCGCTGTGGCGGTCGGCGGCTCCGTCATCGTCGAGTCGGGCGGTTCCGTCGAGGACGACGTCGTCGCGGTTGGCGGAGACGTCCACCTCGAGTCCGGTGCTTACGTGAACGGCGATGCCGTCTCGATTGGTGGCAGCATCTCGAGCGACCCGGGCGCTGTGGTCGGGGGCAGCCGCGTCAACCTGGCGCCGAGCGCCCATTTCATCGGTAACATGTTCAAACACGACCGCGGCGCGGCGGCTTGGACCTTCATCAGCTTGGTCGCCAGCGTCGTCCGAATTTTGGTGCTCTTCGCGTTAGCGACGCTCGTCGTCGTGCTGGCGCCCGAGCGTGTCGCGACGATGCGCGGCTTCGTCACCGAGCGTCCATTCGTGTCGGCGTTGGCGGGCCTCGCTGCCTTGGTCGCTATCGTGCCGCTGTGCATCCTGCTGGTGGTGACGGTGATCGGCATCCCACTCGCCCCGGTCGCCGTGGTGGCTTTCCTGGTCATGCTGATCCTGGGCTTCACAGTGGTGGCCGTATGGGTCGGAGAGCGACTTCCACTCTTCAAAGACAAGAAGACACTGTTCGGTGCCCTGGCCTTGGGCTTCGTCGTCCTGACGCTCGTCGACACCCTGCTGCCTGCTTTCGGCACAGTGCTCGTGTTCATGGCGTCGCTCGTGGGGGCTGGCGCCGTGCTCTTGTCGCGTTGTGGTCAGCTTCGCGCCGCACCGGGGGTGGCACCTTCGCCACCCGGTCCAGGCACAGCCATCACCCGCGTCAATCCATGAGAGGCCTGCCGAGGCGCCGCGCTCTCAACGGCGGCGCAGGTCGAGACGCGCTGGTGGCGTACCGTTGGTGTCTCGAGGTGACTCCAATCTGTCGTTGGTGGTGCTCGCGTTAGCGAGCCCCGCGATGATCTTGGTGTAGGTCGTTTTGTTCGGCGTGCTGCGGAATCGCGTGACGTTCACCGTCAGATTGTCGCGGTCAACGACCCGGTGAGCGGTGCCGCGCACGGCATCGAGCGCCTGAGTCTCGCTGCGAAACAAATTGATGATGAGGCCGAGTTGCTGCGCCGTGATGAGCTTGCTCGCGACCATCGACCTCGTCATGCTGACGCGCGCTGGCTCCGCCGGTGTCGACTTCAGGGCCGTGAGCATGGCGTTGAATGCTGAAGCGTCCATGGGGTACTCGCCATTGCGCTGCATGTTGCAGCCTGGATCGTCACCGGTGCCGCAGTCACGCTTCTCTATCGAACGCGCACGCAGCTCGCTCGGCACCGGCGTGTTCGTTTCGCGACGCTCGCGCTCGGCTGGGCCACTCGGTTCCGAGATCGGGGCACTGCCGATACGCTCGGCAGAGATCTGCGTGCCGTGTTGGTTGCTGCCCTGTAGCTTTCGTTTGTCACTCGAGAGTAAGACGCGGTCGATCCAGCCCTCGTCCCAGGTGAGCACGTAGCGGTCGTTGGGCTCCCGCGCCCATTTGCCGCGCTGGTTGTTCGTGCCTTGCAACGTTCCGTTCGAGCGGACAGTAATGGTGGCGCCGTTGAACCAACGCCATTCGCCAACCAAAGGCTCTGCGGCATCACTCGTCACGCCGCTGCTAGCTGAAACCGCGCGCAGGTCGAAGAGCTGGTGGTCGCGATCGCCACAATCGCCCTGGACGAAACGCGCGCCATCTGCCGAGTCCGCTCCAGCGACGTTCAGACAGCGCTGGCTGTGCATGGCCACGAGCTGCGTGCCGCGAGGGGTTACGCGCATGACCCATTGCTGGTTTGCGTTGTTGGTCGGCTTGCAGCCGAAGGTCTTCACGTGGGCGCCTTCGGTGGTGGCCGCCCCCTCGACGTCGAGACAGTTGTTGGTCCCCGCCGAAACCACGGTGGCCGCCGATCCGGTGCCGCTGCCGCGTACTTGCCATTGCTGATCGGCACGCGCGGGGTCGCACGCTCGCTGCACGACCTGTGTGCCCATGCGCGTGCTCTCGGCAGTGGCACACTTACCGCTATGGCGGGCGACGAGCTGTTGCTGGGCTTGGGCGACGGAGGACGAAAAGCAAGCGAACGACAACACCAAGGCGGTGCGAATGTTCATGCCCCGAAACCTACCTCGGTTCAGAACTGCAAGCCACCATCGATGTCCAAGACGCGGCCTGTGAAGTAGTCGCATTCGATGATGAATTTGACACCCAACCAAATGTCGTATGGCTCGCCGACGCGGCCCACGGGCACCGCCGCCACGAGAGCGTCGCGCGCTTTCTGATTCATGCCCTGGGTCATGGGCGTTTCGATCATGCCGGGGGCGATGGCGCCGACACGCACCTTGAACGGCGCGAACTCGCGCGCCCAGGTGACAGTGTTGGCAGCGAGCGCAGCCTTGGCGGCGGTGTAGTTTGATTGGCCGCGGTTGCCGTGGCGCGCAACCGACGACATGTTGATGATGACGGCAGGACCAGCCTCGTTACGAGCGATATTCGCGACCACGTCGCGGACCATGAAGGTCGCGCCCGTGAGGTTGATATCGATGACCGCCTGCCACTGCTCGCGCGACATGGTGGTGATGGCGCCGGTGGTGCGGTCCTTCTTGACCAACAAGCCGTCACGCAAGATGCCAGCGTTGTTCACGAGACCGTTCAAGCCCCCCATGGCGTCGTGCGCGAAGGCAACGAAGCTCGCGACCTCGTCCTCGCGCGAGACGTCGAGCTTGCGCACGTGGATGCGGCCCTTGGCGCTTTTGGTGGCATCAGCGAGGGCTTTCAGGCCGGCCTCGTCGACGTCGCCCGCAGCGACCTGAGCGCCGGCGTTGGCGAGCTGGGTTGCGAAGTATGCGCCCATACCGCGGGCTGCACCGGTGACGATGATCTTGCAGGAATCGAGTTGCATGGGCGGCTCTCTACCTTGAGCGAGCTCACCGGCAAAGACCCGTGCACGCGCGAATTCGCGCTCGTGCGGCCATCTGAAGTGATGGAAGTCGATCTCCTTTGACACCTGAACATTTGTTCCGTACCCTCTTCCATAGGCTTAGTGAGGCGCAGCACCATGACTTTCGAGGAGATCCGAGCTCGCGTCGAAGCCCCCGAAGAAACCCGTTTCGCTTTCGATCAACTCGCCGGGCGCCTCATCGAGCTATCGAGCCATGTCGGCTCGAGTGTCCTCACCACGGCCGTCGGCTTGGTGCTGGCCGCGCAGCGTGATGGCGCGCCAGCGGCCTGGGTCGCTGCCCCCCACCGCCTCTTCTTCCCTCCTGACCTCGTCGACAGCGGCGTCGATCTGGCAGCACTCGTCGTGGTGCGCGTCCAAGAACCGCGTCTCGCGATACGCGCCGCCGACAGGCTGTTGCGCAGCGGCGCCTTCGGCGTCGTGATCATCGACATCGGCGACGCAGTCGCGCACTTGCCTCTCGCCGCGCAGTCGCGACTCGCAAGCCTTGCACAAAAGCATCGCAGCATCGTCGCTTGTCTCACCGAAAAACCAGCGAGCAACGGTTCGTTGGGCTCGCTCGTGTCGTTGCGTGCCGAAGCCAAACGCGAGCGCACCACGACGACACTGCTCATGCTCAAAGACAAACGTCACGGCCCCGGCTGGGCACATCACGAGGAATGTCGTGGACCGCTTGGCCTGCGTTAACGTTCCCGAGCTGCCACTGCAGCTCCTCATCCGCGACAACCCAACGTGGCGTAACGTCCCTGTCGTCGTCGTCGACGACGATTCCCCGCGCGGCGTCACCTTGTGGGCGAACCACTCGGCAAGACGCTCCGGTATCCATGTGGGCATGCGGTATGCGGTCGCTCTGTCGCTATGCACCGAGCTGCGCGCCGGTGTCATCGCCGAACGTCGCGTCACCGAGAGCGTCGAAGCACTGCACACCCTGCTCCGCACGTTCAGCCCAACCGTCGAGACGTCGGCGACGGAGCCCGGCATCTTCTGGCTCGACGCGTCGGGTCTGCACCACCTCTATGACTCACTCGAAACATGGGGCCAGGCAGTGCTTCGGGCGGTGACGGGACCAATCTCGGCAGAACCAACGCTCCCTGCGAGCGGCAAAACGAAAAGAGAGGTCACGACGGTCAACCAAGCCCTGGACGCCGCAGTCGTCGTGGGCTTCGATCGTCTATGCGTCTGTGCGGTGGCCAAGAGCCGTGGCCTGGGCTGCCGCACGCAGCCACTCGTGGTCTTCGACGACCCTGCCCACGAGTCCGCCATGGCACACAAAATAAGTTTGCGCGACATGGCACTGAACCCCGCGACTTGCGACACTCTCGAGAAGCTAGGCGTCATCAGCTTGAGCGACTTCATGCAACTGCCCGCTGCGGGTGTGCGCGAGCGCTTTGGCCTCGAAGCCTTTCGCCTGCATCAGAGCGCGGCGCGCGTTCATCCATCAAGGGTCACGGCGACTCCTCACCGTGAAGCAGCGACCCAGACCGTGGTCTTCGACGACCCCGAGAGCGACCTCACCCGGCTCACCTTCGCGGTGAAGACCGCTCTGCATCCGCTATTGGGTACACTTGCGCGACGTGGCGAGGCCCTGGCGACTCTGTCATTGCACCTGAAGCTCGGCCGGCATCACGGGGCCGTTACCTGCAAGGTTTGCCCTGCGACCCCGACTCTCGACGTCGTACAGCTCGTGGAGCTGACGCACTTGAAGCTCGAAGCATCGCGTCTGTCTGCTGGCGTCACCGACGCAGTCCTTACCGCCGAGTCGGTAGCAGCCACCAACGAGCAGCTTGGCCTGTTCGAGTCGGCCGGTCGCGATCTCGAGGCCGCCGGCAGAGCGCTCGCGAGGCTCCGCGCCGAGCTTGGCGAAGACGCAGTGGTCCGCGCCGTGCAGAAGTCGGCGCATCTCCCCGAGGCACAGTTTAGTTGGGAACCAACGCTCGCGGTTGAATTGCCAGTGGTCGCTCCCCAGTCACGACAACGTCCACTGGTGCGACGCTTCTTCCCGCGCGTCGAGACACTCTCCGGGCCGCCACGGGCTTTGCGCAATGACGGGTGGCAACCACTCGGCACCTCCGCCGGAGCGGTCACGGGCATGCACGGTCCGTTCGTCGTCTCTGGCGGCTGGTGGCGACGCGAAGTGCAGCGCCACTACTACTTCCTCGAGCTGCAAAACCAAGAAATCTTGTGGGTCTACTTCGACCTCGGCCGACGACAATGGTTCGCCCAGGGGCGAGTCGAATGAGCTACGCAGCGCTCTGGTGCAAAACCAACTATTCGTTCCTGCAAGCCGCAAGTCACCCCGACGAGATGGTGGCGGCGGCACAACTGCTCGGACTGTCCGCCATCGCAGTCACCGACATCGATGGCGTCTACGGCGTAGTACGCGCTCACGCCAAAGCCCGGGATGTCGGCATTCAGCTCATCATCGGGTCACAAGTCACCCTCACATGCGGGCGCCATCTCGTGCTCCTTGCCATGCACCGCAAGGGCTACGCCAACTTGTGTCAGCTGATCTCTACGGGACGCCTACGCTGCGTGAAGGGCCAGAGCCGCGTCACGCTCGACGAGGTTTGCGCGCGTGCCGATGGGCTCATTGCATTGTGGGGCGGCGAAGGGTCGGCACTGACCGCTCCCAGCGACGACGGACTCGATGAAAGCGCGGGCAAATTGCGTGAGGCCTTCGCTGACCGGCTCTACGCGTTGATGACGCGTCACCGCGAAGCCGCTGATGTCCCGCGCGAAGAGCGACTGAAAGCGCGCGCCAAGCGTTACGGTCTCGAGCTCGTCGCAGGCTACGAGGCGCTCTATCACAGCATGGCGCGCCGGCCGCTCCACGACGTGCTCACCTGCATCCGTCATGGTGTGACCCTGGCGACCGCCGGCACGCTCATCCGCGCCAACCCCGAACACGCCTTGATGAGCGCCACAAGTATGCGTCTGCTTTATCAAGACAACACCGCCGCCGTCGAGCGTACCAACTACGTGGCGGCGCGCTGTTCGTTCGACCTGCGCGAGCTCCGGTACCGCTATCCCTCAGAGGCCTTGCCTGACGGGACGACCTCGAAAGACCGATTGCGTGAGTTGTGTCTCGAAGGCGTCGCCAAGCGCTATCCACCGGGCTTCGAGGTCGACCGGCAAAAGGTCGAAGCGCAAATCAAGAAAGAGCTGTCCGTCATCGAAGACCTCGACTACTGCGGCTACTTCCTATCGATGCACGACATCGTCGACTATTGCGGCAAGAACGAAATTCTTTGTCAGGGTCGTGGCTCAGCGGCGAATTCCATCGTTTGCTATTTGCTCGGCATCACCGCAGTCGATCCCATCAAACACGACTTGTTGTTCGAGCGTTTCATCTCACGCGAGCGGGCCGAGGCCCCCGATATCGATCTCGATATCGCGCACGGCCGCCGCGAGGAAGTCATCCAGCACGTCTACGCCAAATACGGCCGCACACATGCTGCCATGGTGGCCAACGTCATACGTTATCGCGCACGCTCGGCGGTACGCGACGTTGGCAAGGTCTTGGGCATTCCCGAGACGGCACTCGACCGCATCGCAAAGCTCTTGAGTTACCACGGTGACTTCGCGAGCTCCGTCCTCGATCTGGTGCAGCTCGACCCATCGCTCCCCGCTTACCGCCAGCTCATCGAGCTGGTCACCGAGGTCGAAGACTTCCCGCGCCACCTATCCATTCATCCGGGAGGATTCCTGCTTGGGCACGAGCCGGTCGCCGACATCGTCCCGGTCGAGAACGGCTCCATGGAAGACCGCACCGTGGTGCAGTGGGACAAAGATGACATGGAAGAGCTCGGCCTCTTCAAGGTCGACCTTCTCGGTCTGGGTGCGCTCACTCAGCTCGACCTCATTTTCCGTATGCTCGAGAAGCACGAAGGCATCGCGCTTTCCATGGCGACCATTCCAGCGGACGACGAAGCCACCTACGCCATGATCTGCAAGGGTGACACCGTCGGAGTTTTTCAAATCGAGAGCCGGGCTCAGATGTCGATGTTGCCGCGCCTGAAACCGAAGGTGCTCTACGATCTGGTCATTCAGGTGAGCATCGTACGCCCTGGCCCCATCACAGGCGGCATGGTGCATCCCTATTTACGACGACGCGCCGGGCTCGAGCCCATCGACTATCCCCATCCCGTCTTGAAACCTGTGCTCGAGAAGACCCTCGGCATTCCACTCTTCCAAGAGCAGGTCATGCGTATCGCCGTGGACGCGGCCGACTACACGCCGGGTGAAGCCGACCAGCTACGCCGTGACATGGCTGCGTGGCGCCGCACCGGGCAAATCGAGAAACATCGCGACCGCATCCGCTCGGCCATGCTCAAAAAGGGCATCACCGAAGAGTTCGCCGAGAGAGTTTTCAATCAAATTCGCGGATTCGGAAGTTATGGATTTCCCGAAAGTCACGCCGCGAGCTTTGCGCTCATCAGCTACGCCGCATCGTATTTGAAGTGTCACTATCCCGCGGCCTTTGCTTGCGGTCTGCTGAACGCTCAACCCATGGGGTTTTACTCACCTGCCACCATCATCGAAGAAGCCAAGCGCAACGGCGTCGTCATTTTGCCCATTGATGTCACGGTGAGCGAGTGGAGCTGCACGCTCGAGCGCATTGAAACCTCCGAGGGCAAAGCGCCTCTCGCTCTACGCATGGGACTACGTTACGTCCGAGGCATGAGCGAGGCACAGGGCGCGCACTTGACGCACACCCGTGCCCACGTGCCATTCACGTCGCTCGCAGATTTCGTGGGTCGCACCGCGAGCGGCGAGAGCAAGCGGGTCGCACGCGCAAAGAAAAAGAAGTTGCTCGAACCTGAAATCGCTTCGCCGGAGCGCGACGACGGCCGCCTCGAGCCCGACGCCGACCCAACGACCGTCTGGCAGACCCAGGCGTCGAACCAAGACGAGCTTCGCCTCCCTTCCCCCTTGGCGCTCACGGTCCTTGCGCCTGAGTACGCTTACGCGGACGCTGTCGTGGCAGCCTCACCGATACCCGACGCGTCTCCCAGAGCACGAGTGGCGCCGGAGCCTCTGGACATCGAGATCCTCACGCGCTTGGCCGAGGCGGGTGCCTTGGATCCGCTCTCGAGCTCTCGCCGCCAGGCCATCTGGGACGTCCGCGGCTTCGCACAGACCCGCACGTTGCCCTTGCCTCTCGTACACGGCGGTGAGACGCCGACCTTCGTCCCTCTCGCGCAGCCATCCCTCGTCACCTGGGACTACCAAAGTAGCTCCCACAGTCCCCGAGGCTATCCTCTCGAGGGGATTCGTGACGCCTTAAGAGCCCACGGCCTTCCTAACGCGGCCGAGGTCCGACGAAAGAAAGACGGCGACCGCGTCCGCTATGCTGGCCTTGTCATCTGCCGGCAGCGCCCCGGCACCGCCAAGGGGGTCGTCTTCATGACCCTCGAAGATGAGACCGGCTTCGTCAACGTCGTCCTCTGGGAAAAGGTCTTCCAGCGCTACCCACTGCTCGCCAAGACCGAGATGTTCCTCGGCGTCAGCGGCCGGATCCAATCGCAAGACAACGTGGTTCATCTCGTGGCGAGCAAACTTTGGGTCCCCCCGATCGAGGCTCCGAGAGAAGAGGTGACGAGTCGCGATTTCCATTGAGGGGATGGCCGAGGCCAGGTCGGGCAATGGACCGGGGAACCGATAGACCGATGAACGACCCGATGATGATGACCCGATAAGCCGATGGCCGATGGCCGATGGGCCGATGGCCGATAAGCCGATAGCCGATAAGCCGATGTGGACTTACCCCGGTTTGGTGGAGCCCTCTCGATTTGAGAGAAGGACTCCAACATGGCCCGTGGCAGACCGCCGTATGACCCAGAGTTTCGTCATCGCATCATCGAGCTTGTTCGCTCA
>JALHOP010000004.1 GCA_022842935.1 Myxococcota bacterium | reverse complement strand
TGGCGGATGGTGATTTCCTCGAAATCCTCCACGCCCCACAAATTGCGGTTCTGGCAGACCGCCCGGAGATAGAAACTCGCCATTCCGAGCGTCTTGGCGCCGACCTCGGAATTCCAGCAGTAGAAGCCCCGGAAATAGAGATCCGGCGACCCGTCCGGCAGACGCCCGGCCTCGATCGGATTCAGGTCGTCGACCAGGAACAGGAAGACGTCGCGGTCGGAGGCATAGAGCGTGGTCGTATCCTTGGTGATGTCGACGCGCGGATTGTAGATGCCGGTCGACCAGTCGAGCACCCCCGGCACCTTCCAGCGTGTGTCGCCTGTGCCATTGCCGGCGATGCGCTGCACCGCCTCGACCAGTTCGTGGTCGAAGATCCGGCCGTAGTCCGGGCCGGTGACGGCGCGCAGCTCGACCCGGCCGTTGTCGGTTTCGAACGTCTTGATCTGCTCGGTCCGATTGGAGGTCAGGCCGTATTGCAGGTTGATGGCGGCGAGCGCGGCCGGGAGCTGCGCAAATAGGCGGCTGGTGCGCCGACCAGGCTGGCGAGCTGGCCGAAGGACCAATGCGTGGGCGCGATTGCCGCATCCGTGCCTGGCAGAATCAGGCCCAGTCGCTCTGAGTCACTGCGGTTTGCCTCGACATGGATGAGCGCGCTCTCCACCACCCGCGTCCGGCTGCGTTCGGTGCGGTCGCGGACCGTGTGGGCCAACTCGGACAAGGAAAGGTAGCGCTCGTCGGCCGGACGCGAGAACCACTCTGACGAGACGCGGCCGACCCGCTCGCCACGGCCGACATCGACCTTGTAACCGCCGCTGGTGACACGGCGCGCATCGAGAACTTGCATGTTCATGGGACCAAACTCCATGACGGGCGTCGGAAACCTCTTCTCCAACCTTCAACCCGTCACGGAAAACCGGACCGCTCTCTCACTCTCAGCAGGGCGTTGCGGGGCAGCCGCCCCGCAGAAGGGGTCGGCCGAGACCGCAGGGCTCGGAACGCAGGGGAAGGCCTTCCCCTCCTGGCGCGGATGTAAAAGGTGATCCGAAGAGCGGTCGTCGCTGTTTGCTCAGGTCCGTTTGAGGCGAACGCGTTTCGTAAAACGGCAGCTCATTTGATCTGGCACGTTTCCTTGCCATACGAAGAATGATACAAATCCTCGGATAACAGGCCCTATGTTCCGAGTTTCCGTATCGTGCCATCATCCATGTCCCAACGCCAGATTGCCCATACCGTGCTGACCGCGCGCGGAATTTCGCGCCTGGCAGAGCTGCGTGAAGCGGGTGTAACGGCGGCCACCATGAGCCGGATGGAACGTGACGGCGAGGTGCTTCGCCTCGCGCGCGGACTTTATCAGCTTTCCGACGCGCCCCTCGACGTTCACCACAGTCTCGCAGAGGTCGCCAAGCGGATTCCCAAGGGCGTCGTTTGCCTCGTTTCCGCCTTGGCGTTCCACGGGCTGACCGATCAACTGCCAAGGAAAGTTTGGCTCGCCGTGGGTCAGAAGGACTGGTCCCCGAAACCCGGGGGCACGCCTATACGGCTGGTACGTTTCACAGATCGCCTTCTCACGGAGGGTGTTGAGACCCACTTGATCGAAGGGGTGACTTTGAAGGTCTTCGGCGTCGCAAAGACGATCGCCGATTGCTTCCGGTATCGGAACAAGATTGGCCTGTCCGTGGCGATCGAAGGCCTTCAGGAAGGGCTGCGCCAGCGCAAGACGACGCCGGGCGAGATTGCCAGGCAGGCTGAGCGAGGAACGGTCGCCACGGTCATTCGGCCCTATCTCGAGGCACTGACCGCCAATGGCTAAGGGTATGGAGAATATCGGCGCCTCAGTTCGCGCCCCGCCTGTCGCAGATTGCCAAAACGAGGTGATGGTGGACCGGGCGGGCGCGGACTGGAATTCTTGACCTTGGAGCCAATTAGTCATATATGATCGGTTTATCGATGTTTTGCATCATATATGGATGATTGAGATGGGTTCTCCCAAGGCGAAGCCAGCACTGGAACGGCTGGGCCAGGATATCCGCAACGCGCGGCTGCGGCGTGGCATCGCCGTGGCGGATCTCGCCGTGCGTGCGGGAACCTCGCCAAGTTCCATCGCCCGCCTTGAACGGGGTGATCCGGGCGTTGCCATCGGAACGCTTGCCGACGTTCTCGTTGTGCTGGGCCTTCTGGAGCGGCTCGCCGACCTGATCGATATCCGCAAGGACGATCTGGGGCTGGCGCTGGCAGCGGAGCACGGACCGCGCAGGGGCCGCTCCTTCGCGGCACGGCTGAAAAAGCAAAAGGCTCAGACGGAGGAGACGCAGGATCGGCAGGACGTTGTGGACCCTGACGGGGCTTCCTTCTGATGGCCGATTTCGTTGCCCATGTCGCGCTTGGCGAAGGCCGGACATCGGTCGGCCAGTTGCGTTTCACCCATGCCGGGCCGCGGCAGTTCTCTACTTTCGCTTATGGTCCCGAATGGATCGAAAATCCGCGCGCCTTCGCCATACAGCCTGATTTCCCTCTTGAGGCCGGCCCCTTCCACACGTCGGGACAGCCCGGAAATATGCGTGACGCGTTGGCCGGCGTTTTCGCCGATTCCGCCCCGGACAGTTGGGGGCGCAGGTTGCTCGAACGTGCCTATGGCAATGGTCTCAACGAATTCGAGTATCTGACGCTTTCCGATGATACCTGCCGGCAAGGCGCGTTACGCTTTCTGGATGACAAGGGCGAGGTCATTCGCGGCAAGGCAGCGGGCGCCGTTCCGCGTCTGGTCGATCTCGAAACCATCACGGCGATCGGGCGAGCCTATGAGCAAGGCAAGGAGATCTCGCCCGAGGAGATGCAGGCGCTGGCCGGCGCCGGCGGCTCCGGCGGCGCTCGCCCAAAAGCCAATGTCAGGGACGGCGATGTGCTGTGGCTGGCCAAGTTCACTTCGGTCCACGATCAGCAGCCGATCGAGCGCGTCGAGGTCGCAACCCTTCGCCTGGCGGCAGCCTGCGGTATCCGCACGCCCGAGACACGATTGGAGTTGGCCGATACGCCGTTCCCGGTCGCGCTGATCCAGCGGTTCGACCGGCGTAGGGCCGCAAGAATTCCATACATCTCCGCGCGCACCGCACTCGGCAAGACGGGAGCCGAACTGGGTTCTTATACCGAGATCGTCGATTTCATGCGGGCTTACTCACCCGATCCTTCCGACGATTTCCGTGAACTCTACCGGCGTCTGATCTTCACGATCCTCGTGTCCAACAAGGACGATCACCTGAAGAACCACGGCTTCCTCTATGTGGGGGCGGGTCAATGGCGCTTGTCGCCGGTGTTTGACGTGAATCCGGCGCCGGACCGCAACCCGTACCTCGAGACGGCGATCCTTGAGGGAGGGGCCCACGATCGGTCGATCAATCTTGCCCTGGAAGCTTGCGAGTTTTTCGAGATTCCCAAGGCCGAGGCACGGGAGATCATCCGAACCATGGCGCAGCGTGTTTCGGACGGATGGCGTGAAGCCTTCAGACAGGTTGGCGTTTCTGGCGCGCTGGCGCGTGACTATGAGGCTGCTTTCGTCGGCGCTGAGATGGAAACGGCGCACGTTGTTTAAGTCATATTTGACGGATAATACCCGATAATTCATCAAAAATGACTGACATCAAAGGCCGATCCGCCTCATGAACTCTGGTTGCGCTGCTCAATGGTCATGGGACGAACCAAAGAACCATGAACCAAGGGCACCGTACTCAAGACTTCAAAAACGCGTGCGTTGATATCGCCATGGTTCGATCAGGCGCCCGTGACGGTCGGGTTTCTTCCGAACGATCTCCGCCGAAAGAACGTCATCTATCCGCGCGCGTGCTGCCTCCTCTCTCAAGACCAGCGTTTGCCGCTTTTCAAAGTCATGCTCCCATAACAGCGCCTCCTGGCATTCGAGGACGGGGACCCTTTCGGCGAGTACTTTCGGATGCGTGTGCAGCCAGCGTACAAAGGCGATAGCATCCGATGTTCGCTGCCATAGGTCGCCGCACTGATTCAGATAGTCGCGGGCTGTCTCGGGTTCTGCAAGGTTCGAGCCGTGCCAGATCGCAATCGCTGCCGGCTCGGAGTTCCCTGACAGCATCTCGGCGATATAGCCGTTCGCAACAAAGCCATGGCGCAGCCTAGTCGCGGCAGAGACGGGATCACCGGCCTTCAGGTGCAGCAGGGCATGCTCATAGTGATAAGGCGGGTAGTGTGCGGCTTCATCGGTGAAAATGCGCTCGGCCTTTGCCGTTTCGCCAGCGCGAAGATATTCCGGACCAATCAGGTAGCGGATGCCCTGATTGTCGTTCGGATTCCAGGCAAGCATCTTCTCCATCAGTCGTAGAGCGTCCTTGCGCTGGCCAAGCCGGAGCTGCGACAGGACGGCGCCATGCGCCGCGCGCAGAAAGGGGCGGTTTTCCAGGAAGCCCCATTCGATCAAACCGGCGTAGCCAGCGGGGATCGCACGCTCACCTACTTCCAGACCTTGAAGGCAGGCTTGGAGTGCAAGCTTGGGCTTGCCTTCTTCCATGAGCGCAATGCCCAGATGGGCATGGCCATCGATGAAGTGGGGGCGACGATCGACAAGCGCCTTGAGCGTCTTGACGTACTTTGCAGGCGCGAGCGCCCCGCCGTCGCGCTGCTCAAGCGCATCATCCAACTCTTCGACGATCCGATCATAGTCGTCAGCATGACGGAAAACACCGCCGTCATCGAAGATTTCAAGCGTGATCATAGAGTATCTTCGTATCTTCCAGAATTGGAGGCTATGCCGAACGCCTTAGATTCACAGGAGAATTTAAAGTTGACGCGGATCAGCTGAAACCGGAGGTTTCCGTAGCCATAGCGACCACCATTGTGGATCATCAGCATGAATGGCTAGCAGTAAAGCAGCGTGGTTGCTGATCTCGTCCGAGATGTCACCATCGTTGGCGATTTCGCAAAGGATTTTCAAGCCGTCAATCAGAGAGGGAATAATTGCGAACAGTCCGTAACCAGAAGAGCCGCGTTCAAATCCCCGATCATCCACAAAATGCAGGAGCGCAACTACCTCTGCCTTTCCGAAGCTCATTACCTCGGTCTGACGCGGGCTGCGGATGGACCATGGAACCTCGTCGCTAAAATATCCCTCGTCCGCATGGCCCATAATGCGGACAAGACCGCGATATACGGAAAAGGACGCATTGGAGCCACGTCGGCGAAATTCCCGGAAAATGGCCTCCCATGTCTCGGTTTCCCGACGAAAGCGTGCGAGAAGCACCCGCGTGCCGAGGTCGTGGGTCCCGGAATCCGTGTCTACGGCCCAGGCTAAAGCTGTCTCAAGATTTATCCGCGGGGGTTCGCCGAGAAGTGTAGGTAGCAAGACCTTCTCAAACCCGTGTCCATCGAACCTATTCCAATCCTGTTTCGAAAAGGTCACGGTTGTGCCGGCGGTTCCGGAACTGTGCGAGCGGGCTTCCTCCCTCAGGTCCACCCACCAAGCACACTCGGCATCAGGGTCGTAGACAACGCCGAGAGTGGTGAACGGATGCCGCGCCCAGAAAGTGAGCTGCGCTCTGGTCGCCGAAAACTTACAGGTCTGCGCTCGGCAGAAGCTCCGACCGGCTTTAATCTGTAGCGCGATCTCCATTGGAGTGACTTCCTCGTCGTCCACGAGGAGGACGAAGGCGTCGTGGCCATAATCACTGGCGCGGTCGATCTCTTTGAAAACGCAGTTTGCGTCCTCCACCACCGTGCGAACGTGGGCTACGCCTCTGCGCTCAATAGCGTTTGTGCGCTTCCGAATGGGCAGCCTGCGCTGCTTTCCGGGCGCGTTGGCGCTTCTCACTTCACCTGTCTTCGATACCCGCTTCATCCGAGAAACCGATTGTTCTGATGCCATTCAAGCGCCTCCACAGAGGGGCTCGCGTTAACCTGCTTAGGTTGGATAAGGTGCTGACCATGAAGCTCATAGTAATGTCGACCGTTGTCGAAATCTTCCTTTAAACGTCGTCCCACTTCAAACCGCCCATCTGTTGTGGCCGTAACATATCCAAGGTCGAAAAGACGGTGTATGTCCGTCCGCAAAAGTATTCCATTATTTAGATTGTGGGATCCTCCGTCCGAGAAGGCCCTAATGTGGGCCGCATCGAGAATCGGTAAGGTCTTCTCGCCTGTCACCGCACACCTTCGTTCATAGGTGTCGGTCACAGCGATGCGGAACGTTCCCTGACCGAGGCGCGGTGCGACGAGCCGAGGAGGTCCGAAACGGACAATCTCGTCCGATGTTGAGAGCTGTCGCGCAGCAAGGCGGATCTGAATCGCGTCCCACAAACCTCGCCCTTCGGGCTCATCGGTATCGAATCCCTTACCCACAACAATGCTGGGCGCCCAGGACTCCGGAACAGGGATCCAGTCCTCGGGCGGAAAAAAGAAGGGCTGCTCCAGAAGTCGGCAACCAATTTGGGGATCGGCTCGCGGATCGAAAGGCTCACGCCGGTAACGAGCAACGCGCTCACGCATCTGCCGCAGGGAGCTCGCACCGTTCGACTCGCCAAAAGCCTCCCAAGCCAGCGATGTGGGTGCGAGCGAGGCGTGGGCAAATATTCCCCCGCCGACAATGAAATTGTTGGGACTGTGCAGTTTAAACAGGAAGAGCTCACCGGGGCGAAGCGCGCGGAATTTGGTGCGTCCGCTCGGCTGCCAAAAATTAACTTCCTCGATTTCTGGCTGGTGGGAGAGGTAATCATACCAGTCTTTATCGGTCATGCCGACGAATAGCTTAACCATTACCGCTCGTCACCCCACGCCGCCCGCGTTGCGGTCGGACCCTCGATTTCGCCAAGGACGACGTTTGTGATCCACTCCCGCAATCGTACGCCTGCCATTTCCGACGACCCGAGCCGATTTACCAAGCGACTTAGAAGTTGGTTAACACGCCAACTTTCTTTTACTTGTAAATCACGCACTGACATCTCTATTCTCCCAGCCACTACGCTATCTTGCGAGAACGACGCTGACCGCGTAGACCCGGTTCCGTGATGTGGAGGGGAGCAAAGCGGTCCTATAATAGAGGTTCAATCTCTCCAGAAAAGCCCATTTCCGAAAGGAAGCGCGAGGGGCCTTTCGACCAACCCCGATAGTTTGCTGCTCGGGACAAAATTAAGCGCTCCCGAGTCCGTGTTATTGCAACGAAACAATTGCGGCGTTCTTCTTCCATTTCTGGGGACGCGCCACCTTTGTTGACGCTCTGCCACGACGGCATGACGGATTCAGCGAGTCCCGCAACATAGACGATATCGAATTCCAGTCCCTTCGAGGCATGAACCGTCAGGAGGGTAACGGTCGAGGGATCACGCGGTGGTTCTTTGGAGCGCAGCGCCAGTCCTTGAATCAGCTCGTCCAGATCAATATCGGCACCTTTTTCAGCCCGGATCTCCTTCACGCATATGTCCCACGCAGCCTTATCGTCTGCCGCATCGCTGACAACGCCCTCAGCGCTGGTCGCTGAATCGACGAGTACGGGGATGGCTTCTCTGACGACCTGCCGCCACGCTGTGCGGGATTGTGCCAGACGAACAGCGAAGGCACCGAGCTTCGATCCAATGGCATTGTTCAGGGCGACGCTTGTTTTTCCCCAATGCTCGACATTCGACAATCCTGCAGCCTCTGCCTCGGCGGCTAGGATCGCGGGGTCTAAGTCCTGCCCGGCGACACGATTGGCCGCGTCTACTAGCACTTTGAAGACGCGAATGTCCGTGGGCCGCAGGGCTTGGTCCAGGCAGGCCTGCAGCCAGGTGAATTGCGGCGAAATGAAACGGTCTCGCCGCTGCGCGATTACCGCCTTGACTCCCTTCGACTGCAACGCCTGCTGAATGGGAACGAGGAGCGACCGGGTACGAGCGAGGACGGCGGTTTTTCCCCATATCGACGGCTCGCTTTCGGATATCTCAGTCGCCAAACCCTCGCTTTCCGCACTATCTGACTCGAAGAGGCGCAGACTGATCGATTTCGGCATCGCAGCTTTAGCTGCCACAAGGGGCTTCTTTCCCGGCGTACGAAAGGTGTTGTGGGCTACGAGAAGGTTGGCTGCGCCGACGATCTCTGGCGGGCACCGGTGGTTTTCTACGAGCTGAATCAACTCGGGCCGGAAATCGGCACGCATCTTTTCTATTTGCCGATAACTTGCCCCCGCCCACTGGTAGATGATCTGGTCATCGTCTGCCACGGCGAATAGGTTTTTGAACCCGTCGCCAGCGGCGAGCTGGATGAGGCGATACTGCGCTGGTGTTGTATCTTGAAACTCGTCTATCAGCCAATACGGGTATGTCCGTCTGGTCCGTTCCGCCACCCCGGGAACGTCTCGCAGAAGTCGACAGGCGCCAAGGATCAGACCGTTGAAGTCGATCGAATTGCGTTCAGTTAAGGCTTGCTCATAAATTTGATAGACGCGCGCGATGGCTTCGCCACTCCGCGCGTCTCGAAATTGAGAGGCCGCTTTTTCTGGTACGACAAGGCGCGATTTTAACTGATCGATCGTTTTGAGCCAGCGAACATCGTCTGGGTCAACTGCTTCCGTCTTCGCTGCGACTGCAAGAGCATCGCTCAGCAGCGCCTCCCGATCGGCATCCTGATCAAAGATGGCGAAGTCGGGAGACATTCCGAGGTGCGAGCCGTGCTGGCGAAGCATCTGCGTGCAGAACGCATGAAAGGTTCCCATGAAGGCACGCTCGGTCAACCCCGGCACGAGTAACTCAACGCGCTCTCGCATTTCTGCTGCTGCCTTGGTCGTGAAGGTCAGCGCGAGAATGCGGAAGTTCTTGCCGCGGCTGTCGTCGAGGATTTTAGCAATCCTAGAGGTGAGGACGCGCGTCTTGCCAGATCCGGGTCCCGCAAGCACAAGTACCGAATCATCCCCCCATACCGCCGCCTCCTTCTGGATTGGACTGAGGCTTGCAAGGATCGCTTCGAGTTCGGGGGTCATTAGGCACCTCCTTTCAGAGATTGAACGAGGTCCACGAACGGCTTCGGCATTTTTAATGCTAGGTCGGCGTTGGTTTCGATTTGAAGCCCCAAGCGGCTCACGCAGGCGATCTTTTCGTTTTTCAGTCGCTTTACAAATTCGTCCTGGGGACATGTGAGCGCAGAGTTGGTTGTTGCCTCAGCCAGAATCGCGCGTAGTCGTTGCTCGTGTCCGTCAGCGATCAGTTGGCTTTCCAGGTCGTTTGGGGGTGGGAGCGTTGAGACACGCCCCTCGAGGTCAGCATCCACAAAGCCACGCTTAATGAGCTGCGCACGAAATTTTACGGCTTCACCGTCTCCATCCGTAATCATCCACCACGGAATCGCGAAGGATGTCGCCAGCGCCGGATAGATTGCGGCGTCGCCGTTGTTTTGAAAGTCGATGACGGCGACGCCGTGACGATCGAGGGGGTAGTCCAAGGCTCGACCGATCGCGTGCAACAATACGTACTCGGATTGCCCTTCAACGAGGACCCAACGGCGCGCGAAAAAAATCTCGCCCCGGACGCGACGACCAAGGAAAGAAAGCTCGTGCTCCTCTTGCGGCGTCACAAGGCCGCGCGAGCGGTGGCGCAGGTCTGAAATCGCTCCAGCAATTGCCGCTTGGTCGCCATTCGCTTTGAAGCAACCAGCCAGTTTCTCAGCAATCGTCGGATCGAACCACGTGGTAGCGTCAATCCTTCCTGTGGCAGGGTTTTTGACAAGCATCGTGCCTTGGTGCGCGGCGAACTGTGTAACGCCGTCGTTCCATGGCAAGTCGGAGGCAACCGACCGAGGCATGAAGGCGAGTTCGGTTTGTCCATCTTGCAAACGGACGAGGCGCAGATTGTGCAAGGGCACGTTCTGAACGAAGTAGGGCGAATGGGTCGTGACGAGCTTCTGTCCAGGCAGCTCGCTAACGCGCTCCCACAGAGTCCGCGCGGCTTGCGGATGAAGATGCGCTTCCGGCTCTTCCAAGAGAAAGATGGGTTCGGTGCCAGGCTGTTCCTCTTCAAGTTGCTGAAACGCCGCAGCTTGGAAAAGGAAAATGACAGACAGACTTTGAAGACCCTGACCATGGTGATCAAGAGGGAGCCAGGGGCGGAGTTCTTCGTTCTTCAGCACTACGGCGGCACGCGAGATCAGGTCCCACGTGTTCATCGGCAGCATTCGTAGCCTTGCGTCGCCTTCGCTCTGACCAACGGCTATTTTGGCTGCCTGGCTAATCGTCTTCGCGATATCAGCAAGTCGTGGGTCGGCAGCGAGTAGCTTGCTATCGAGACAGTCGAGGGTCGTCTGCACGTCTGCTTCGATAGCGGCCGGTATTCTAATGGACTTGAGTAGCCGTCCCCACAGCGCGGACCGAGGTCCAAACTCGTCGGCGGCGTCACGGAGGGCGGCCAAGTAGAACAAAGGAGCGTAAGCGAAGAAGCCTGACAGGTTCGTGGCGCGTTGGGATTTTTGCGTGAGGGGCTGGCCGGCGGCGTCAAGGAATTCCCACGCTGGCTCGAAAGCCTCAGACTCCTGGTTCCATTCGCAAGTTACGCGCAGCGAAATCAAGTTCCGGCCAGCATCACTCAATACGACTAGATCATCCAGGGCCGCGACCATGTCGGCATCCCAAGGTTCGGGCGCCTTTTCTTCCAGACGGAGAAGCACACGAACCGGAGGCGCCGTCTTGGGATCGTGCGTCTCACCGGGCGAATGAACGTCGTGCTCGGTAAACCCCGTGCCGCGCCTTCCCCAGCGCCGGGATAGGGCGATCCGGACTGCTTCGAGTATCGCAGTCTTTCCGGTATTGTTGGCGCCGATAAAAACCGTCGTGTCTTCTAGATCCACGTCAAGGGCTTGAACACATCGAAAGTTTTCAATTCGGACTTGGCTTATTTTCACTGTGCTCCCCCCGGAGGTCGATTAGCTGATCTCCATTTCTATCGGTTTCATCTCTAGCAGCAAGAAACACAGGTTTTGCCTAACGCAGCCGGCCGAGAGATTCAGCTGCCCTCGATCGCAAGCGACTTGCCGCTGAAGACGATGAGGTTGTCCGGCTCAGATGCAAACCACGCGTAGCTACCCCAGGCGAGGCTACTCACCGTCTTGCGGAAGGGCTGGCCAGCGCGATCAAGATAAGCGGTCACGAAGGCAACGTGCTCGGATGGAAAACCGGCACCCTCCGAAATCTGGAGCAGAGCGGTCTTGCGCGCTTCATTCACTGGCCCATCGGTGTGTACCACCTCGACGAAGACCAGCAGGGGATGGGCGGGACCCAGGTCTACCAGCACAATGTCGGGGAGGCTCTTGTCGGCCGGGATCGTCAGGCCGATCGCCTTGGCCAGTTCGTCATCCCGCGCGACAACCTTGTTACCGCTCTCGCTCAAGGCGATCACGCCAGGCTTCTTAAGGAATTTCGGCGCAAAGACCTCGATAACGGCCTTTGAGATGTCCGCGCTGGGGCCAGTAGTCATCCGGCGGGTTTCGCCGTTCGGAAAAGTAACGAGCTCATACTCGCCGCCGCCGGCCGCGCCTTTGCGGACGATAGCGATACGGGCAAGCGCGCCGGCGTTAAGGTGCTTTGCCCGCCAGGCGGCCGCCTTTGCGATGAATGTTGCCTCGTCCAGATCGGGTGTCAGCAGCGCCGCGAAATCGGCTTGCAGCGCATACCGCCCGGCCGGCGATGTCGTCGATAATCCAGGCCGCTCGATCACCGCACCGTTCTGGATAAGCGCATATCGGATCGTGTCGTCGCGGATCGATTCCCGCGTGTTTACTGCGTACCAGCGGCCCGGCACGTCGGCCTTGCTCGGCCGGATCGACGCCTTCGCCCACTCCAGCCGCGCGTCGTCGCCGGTCTGGCCGGCCTGTTGGTCGGTCATGCGAGTGACCTGATCCGGACGTATCCAGTTGTCCGTTCCTTCCACAGCACCGGCGTAAATCATAACGAAGATGGTCTTCGCCGAAATCTCCCAAATCGAGCGATCGCGGTTGGCCGATCCCTCCGGAAAAATCACCGGTAGACGGGCATGGATTTCGTTCCAAGGGAGAAGCGACGGGAGGCTCATGCCTTAAGTCCATAGGCGCCGCGCAGGGCCTTCTCTATTGCGGCTCGCGTCGCGCCCCGCTGGACCAATTGCTCGATCGGGGCCATGGCGGAAGCCGGGGGCAGAGGGATGGCTTCCAACTCGAAGGCGGAAACAGCGACGCTGCCGCTGATGCAGCGGAACACCTGATCAATCGTCTCGCTATTCAGCACGGCAGCGACGGCGGCCGGCGAGACCTTCGGCACGCCCACCGCGCGCACCATATTGAGGTGGTTCTCGACGACAACGCCGCCATGCGTCTCTATGAATTCCCGCGACAGCTCAGCCGCGATGAGGCGGCGCTGCTGCTCCTTAGCAGTGGTGCGCTGGACCAGCACACAGCTCCGGTCGACAACCAGCCATTCATCGCCCTTTTCAGGTTTGAAGAAGGGAGCATGGTTCTTCTTGTCGGCGCGGAACACGAAACGGCCGTCGGCGGTCACAGCTTCCGCCCAGATGAGGGGATGGAGGCCCCGGCCGGCTCTGGCGCGCATTTGTGGCTTGAAGCGATTCCATACGAGCGGGCCTGTTGAAACCTCATAGCCCCAGTCAGCCAGCCGAGACGGCAGATCTTCGGCCGCGGCGATCAGCGCGACGTGAGCGGGCTCCCGCGGCGCGAGCCAGGGTGCGGTCGCGTCGGCGGGCAGGCCGACCTTGCCGTTCTTGGTGAGCCGCGCCTGCCGCTCGCTGTCGACGTTGAGGTAATGCACTTGGAATCGCGTGCGGGCGCCGCCCTTCTGATAAAGGGCGAGAAGCGTTTCCTGCAGCACGTCTTCAAAGACGCCCTTGCGCGCATGGACGAAGTCGATGGCGACGGGTGGAGCCTCCTCGGCCAGCAATTTCCGGAGCGCAGCGTAATACTGCCCGCCCAGCACGCTCGTCGGCGTGAGGTAAGCGATGACGCCGCCGGGCCGTGTCCATCGCAGCGCTATGTCCGTGAACACGCCATAAAGATTGGCATGGCCGTAAAGGCTACGAGCATAGCGGGCACGCTGCGCGGCCGTCAGCTGTATCCGACCATAGGGCGGATTGCCGACAACGAGGTCGTAGATCGCATGCGCCTGCTCTTCCAGCGTGTCGCAAACCTTGACGAATACAGGCACATCGCGGCCGCTGGCCCGTGCGAGGTCGGCAAGAGTGATCTCCAAGGCGGCCTGCGAGAGAGAGGCTGCGTGCGGGTCCAACTCCATGCCGGAAAGGCGGGTGCCGAGCTGCGCGAGGATGAAGGCGGGCTCGCTGCCTGCCAGGCTGGCGCGCATCCTTGCGGCCGCTTCCAGAAGAAAAGCGCCTCCACCGCTGGCGGGATCGAGCACACGCGCCGTTTTCCAGTCAACCCCGCCCTCTGTTGCCAGATCAAGGAGGCGCTGGGTCAATGCGGCAGGAGTGTAGAACGCCCCGAGGGAGCTGCGCTCCTTGCCGGGCAGGAGGGTCGTGTAGAGGCTGGTCAGGGCATTGCAGCCCTCCGTGATGGGCAGAGCGGCCGCAAGGCGGCCCATGGAGTCGGCTAGTTGCTCCGCCGTGGCGTCCAGCTTGCCTTTCGTATTTGCGAAGGGTGGGCTCAATTTCACCCCCGGCGCGACTTCCTCGGCAAATATCTCCAGGGCGGCGCGCGCGAACCTCGCAGCGTGGCCAGTGCGCCGTGTTTCGGGGATAGTTTCAGACCACGCGCGCGCCATTATCCGCGCACGGGTCAATTCAATACGGATCGGCTCTAGGTCCAGAGACTTGGGCTTGCGAAGCGGTTTCGACAGCACCACGTTCATGCAGCTTGGCCTCCCCTGGCATGTTGAACGTCGAGTGCGCGATAGAGCGTCGATCGCCCGACCTGCAGCGTGCGGGCAATATCTGCCGGACGCTCGCCAGCCTCCAGCAAGGCGCGCGCGCGTCTCACCTGTTCGGTATTCATCGCCTTCCGGCGCCCGATTTGGACACCACGCATGCGCGCCGCGGCCAGTCCGGCTTTGGTGCGCTCTGCGATCAGCGCCCGTTCAAATTCGGCGAGGGAGCCCATTAGGTGAAACACGCCGCGACCGCCATCGGTGGTCGTGTCGATGTTCTCGGAGAGGGATTGGAAGCCGCAGCCCTTGTCGCCGAGTTCCTGGACAATGGTGATGAGGTGAGAAAGGGAGCGGCCGAGGCGGTCGAGTTTCCAGACCACGAGAACACCGTCCGAGCCGCACTGTTCCAGCGCCTCGTCGAGGCCTGGGCGCTTGGTTGATGTGCCGGAAGTCCGATCCTCAAAAATCTTCTTGCAGCCAGCGAGGCGCAAGGCTCGGCGCTGCTGGTTCAGGTCCTCATCGTCGGTCGAAGCTCGCACATAGCCTATTTTCATAAGCTTCTTTTGGGACAGAGTTTCGGGACACGCAAGCATCTGAATTCATCCTACCTGCAAACGGTCCCAAAATTGGTCCTTTCCGGGACGGTATTGCCGTTTAGCAACTCCTTCAGAACATAACATGAACATAAGTGGAAATCTACGGCGCAGAGTTCGGTTGCTCTCGTCATCCAACGCAACGATGCTGATCGAAATAGGACTTGCATGAATGATGGCGTGACCAAATGCCAATGGAGCAGGCCGGCTCTTTTGGTTGGCGGGGATGGATCGCTCCAGTAAGGCGTGGTAGCTTGTGCTGACGGTACTTTTTGAGATCGAATCGAGTGTGCGATTTAGCACCGTGGGATCGAAAATCGGCCGATTGGCTCCGATAGTTGGCGAAACGCCAAAAAATATTTTCCGGCGATTTTCTCTTTAAAATCAAAAGCGTAGTATTTTGACGGCCTCTGCGTCGGCAATTTCTCCCCACCATAAAATACTTGCAAGTAATATCAATGGGTTATGTGACTTTTAACAATCGAGTGGGAGTGAGCGCGAATCGGCCGTGACGTGGCGACAAAGCCGTGGGCCCATGACAAGCCCCACGGAATAGCCGGACGGGTCGCGCAGGTTTTTTTGCAGCGCCGCCTCGCAGGTGGCTTCCGGGGGGGACCGTGGCGCCATTCGTCGTTCGCGCTTTGACAGCGGCTGACCTTGTCAATCTCAAGGCGATGCTACCGATGTTCGGCCGCGCCTTCGACGATCCGGCGACCTACGGTGACGCCGTCCCCAGTGACGACTACCTTACGCGACTGCTCTGCAAGCGCGACTTCATCGCCATTGCAGCCTTCGAGCAGAGCACCGTGGTCGGCGGCCTCGCCGCCTACGTGCTCGAGAAGTTCGAGCGTGAGCGCAGCGAAGTTTACATCTACGACCTCGCCGTCGCCGAGGAGCACCGTCGGCGCGGCCTCGCGACCGCGCTCATCAACGAGCTGCGCCGTATCTCCGCCGAGCGGGGGGCTCACGTCATCTTCGTGCAGGCCGACTACGGCGACGACCCCGCGATCGCCCTCTATACGAAGCTCGGCACGCGCGAAGACGTCATGCACTTCGACATCGATGTCGACCGCACGGTATGACGCCCGTCCGATGAACCAATCCCTCGCCTGCATCGCCCTCGTCGTGCGTGACTATGACGAGGCTATCGCTTTCTTCGTTGGCAAGCTCGGCTTCAGGCTCGTCGAGGACAGCGATGTCCCCGAACAGAAGAAGCGATGGGTGGTCATTGCACCGCCGGGCGACGGCGCCGGCGCGCAGATCTTGCTCGCCCGCGCGGCGACGGCCGAGCAGGAAAAGTTCATCGGCAACCAATCCGGCGGCCGCGTCTTCCTCTTCCTGCACACCGACGACATCACCCGCGACCACGCCGCTTACAAGGCCAAGGGCATCGCGTTCGTGCGCGAGCCGACCAGCGCACCATACGGTACAGCCGCCGTGTTCAAGGACCTCTACGGTAACCTGTGGGACCTTGTGCAGCTGGCTCGTTAGCGATTCGGCCCCGAGGTTGCGCCGGCCGATCGCGTGGACCGCGACCGCGAACCCGTTCATGCTACCCCCATGGACGCGCCATACACCCTGCGACCGCACCGCATCGGCGACATGGGCATGATCACAGCCCGCCAGGCCATCGTGTACGCCGAGGAGTACGGATGGAACGCGGGCTACGAAGCGCTGTGCGCCAAAGTGACGGCAGAGTTCATCGAGGGCTTCGAGGCCGGCAAAGAGTACTGCTGGGTAGCCGAACGGGACGGCGTCATGCTTGGGTCCGTGTTCGTTGTCCGCCATCGCGAACGCTCGGGTGTCGCGCGCCTGCGCTTGCTCTATGTCGAGCGCGCAGCGCGTGGTCTCGGCCTCGGCCGCAGGCTCGTTCAAGAATGCACGCGTTTCGCCAGGCAGGCTGGCTATCGCACGATGACGCTCTGGACGCAGAGCATCCTCACGTCGGCGCATCGCATCTACGCGGCAGAAGGCTACAAACTGGTCGACGAGCAGCCCAATCACATGTTCGGCAACGATCTCGTCAGTCAGACCTGGGAGCTCGACCTGACGCGCTAGCGAAACGCCGTCCCGACGACCTGGTGCAGCTCCCGCATGGCCAATGGTGATGAAGCAACCTTCGGACCAACGGAAACCGCCGAGACCGGACGTGGCGCGCCGGTGACCGCCATGGCTTGCGTCGCCAGCGCTTCGCGCTCCTCGTCTTCGAGTTGGCGCGTGAGCTCCTGCAGCTCGGATAAGAGTTCAGGCCGAGCCGGGTAGGCCTCGAGAAAAGCCTCGAGTCTTGCCTGCGTGTCTTCTGGGCTCATGCCGGGCCGTGCGCCCGCCGCGTAGGCGAACGTCGCGAAGAGCTCGCGCAGACTCTGAGGTACCTCGGTTGGCGCCATGGCCCTCACGTCGTCGTACAGAAACGCAACGACCGCAAGCTGCATCTCGGCCTCGCTATAGCGGTCGCCGAGATCAACGGTGCCGCGTGCGAGAAGAGCCTCGAGGCGGGCGGCGACCGCGCTCCGACGCTCCGCGATGACACGCGACACCATGTAGCTCATGTTACTTCACCTGCTCGTCGAGATTCGCGCCGCCCCATTCAACTACGGTGAAGCCGCGGCGTTCGACGGTGGGCATCGACGGATTGCCGACTCGCTCAAGACCAGTCGCCGCCTTGAACACCATGAACATGCGGATGATACTGTCGGGCTCAGGGGTCACACGCATCTTCGCGTAAGACGTGTAGTCGACGTCGAGAAACTGGACCATGCTGAAGGCGTTGGCCTGCATGGGGGCCATCCAGTAGCTGACGAAGTCGGTCCGCTCGCGCGGAGTCAACTGATAGGCCGAGGCCATCTTGTCGAGGAAATCGACGACGCTCTCGCGGGCGACGAGTGATGCCTTGCTCTCGTCGATGACGAACTGCTCGGCTCGCTCGGCCTCCCAGAAGAGGTACGCGTAGGTCTTCTCTGTGCGAGGGTCGAGCAGGTCGCCGTTCGGCTGTGCGCGAACCTCCCAGCCGTCGTCGCGGTTCATCTTCGGGTACTGCGCAACGTATTTGCCTGCGACCTCGAGTTGCACGCGGACCGTCATGGCGGTCTGCGGGTAGATGTAGATGACGGGCTTACGGACCATGATGGGCGCGCCGCCACCACCCCCCCCCGGACGGCCGGGCACGGTGAAGTCGTGGAACGCGCAGTCCTTGCAGATGGTGAGGACGCCGTCGCCGGCCTTCGAAAAGACGAGATAGATCGGGTGCGGGTCGTCTTTGCCTTGGACCACGAGCACGTCACGCGACGCGTCAAGGTCGAACTCCTTAGCCACCGCAACCTCGAGGAAGCGCGGGTCGGCCGCGACGAGCTCGCGCAGAGTGCGGCTCTCCCAACGGCCCTTCGCGAACGTGTCGTCGACGAGCATGAGCTCACGGCCGCCAACGGCGCTTTTCTGTGACACGACGCTACCGCGTCTCGTGCTACGCGTACTTGCCACCGGCCGCTCTTCGATGTGCGGATCGGCGGTGAGGATGGTCGCGTCATACGAGAGATGGAAGTCGTAGCTCCCCTGGAGCGACCGGCCAACACTGCGCCCTGTGAGTTGGCGGCGGAGCTCGGGAGCCGCTGCAGTGGAGTCCTGCAAGTAGATTGCGTCCAGCGCACGATAGATGCCGGCGATTTCGGCTTTGGAGCGATTCTCCTTGTCGATGGTGTTGCCGACGAGCGCGCTGAGCGCGTCGACGTCTTTGCCCTTGCCTGCTTTCTCCGAGGCGGCCTTCTGCTTCTCGCTCGCTGCGATCAGCACCGCGGCAGCGTTGTCGTAGCTGTTAGCGGTGATACCCTCGAAGCCGAGTGCCGCGCTGCCAATCACGATGTCGATCAAGAACTCCCGCAGGCTCAATCCCTTGGTGTTGCTCGCGGTGTCGACCATCGCCTGCAATGCGCCCGCGGTCAGGGTGTTGCGCGCGCCGGTGAGGTTGCCGACGATACCAGCCTTCTCGAACGCCTCCATGTATTTGCGGTCGAGGGCAGTGACCTGGCTCTCGTACTGCTTGCCGATCGTGATGCCGGGCTTGGGCTGTGGGGGGACCGGGAGGGTCGTCACCGGCACTTCGAAGCCGCCCGGACGACGGCGCATCGGCGGCGACGCGAAAGCGTCATCACGCTCGATGATGCGCGAGATGACGGAGGCGAGTCGGCCACGCGCCGTGATGCCTGCGCTCTCCCAGGTCCCGCTGCCGGTCGCGATGTTCTGATGAATGGCGTTGAGGTCGGCTTTGCTGATGCCGGCGGCGCGTACTGCGGCTACCGCGCTCTCGATCGAGCCCTTGGGGTCGATCGCCGTGGCGTTGATGGTTTCGCTCGCATTTTTGAGCGCTTCGGATGGACCGCCCCGATGGGCGGCAAAGGCAGAAGCGAGTGTATCGATCGTTGACACGTGCAGACCCCTATTTAGCGACTTCTAGTTGTCGTGTTTATCGAGGGGTTGAAGGGCCGGTTGCTCGATTCAGCCCTTCGTCAAAACTGTCAGCATGACGGGTGCTCGCACCGTAAAACCGAGCGACGCGTAGAGCGCATTGGCGCCGGTGTTGGCCGCGTAGGTGTGGAGGATGGGGGTATCGCCAGCATCGATGATGCGCTCGCAGACGACGCGCATGAGCCCCCCAGCGTAGCCACGACCTCGGTGGTCGGGGTGTGTGCATACGCCGCTTACCTCACAAAAGCCGGGCATGCGCATGCGCGTGCCGGCCATCGCCACGAGCTGACCGCCGACGCGGACACCGACGAAACCTCCGAATCGGTTTGTCCGCCGAAGAAACGGCCCTGGCTTGGTCAACATCGCGAGGGCGGCCATCTCCGGCGCGTCGGCATCGCCCAGCTCGACGCATGGCGGGGCCGCAGTCTGGGCCACGGTCAGCGATTGCGCGACCATCTGGAGGAGCTCCATACGTCGCGCGATGTTTACCCGCGGAGGCGCCGGTGGCTCGTACGTCTCAATCAGCCATGTTTCACCGCGCGGCGCCACAAGGTCCGCCAAAGCGGACAGCGACTCGCGCGAGTCATCCGCGGTCGCGGCAAATAGACCGTATTCGCGCGCGATTCGCAGGGCAGGCGGCTTGCCTACGACGAGCGGAGCCCAGCGCGTCGTCAACGCGTTCCAGATGGGTCGGTCGAGGAGGTGCTTGCTCATTGCTGCGCAAAACTAGCAGCATGCATAGTCTGTGTCTTTCAGGGAGAGCACATGAAGCTCGGTGGCTATCGCGAGAGCGGTAACGTGGTCGACCGTCGCGGCACGGGCCGCGGCATGCGTTTGGGTGGGCTAGGGCTGGGCGGGACGCTCATCGTCGCAGTCATTGCCATGCTGCTGGGGGTCGACCCACGTGCGCTGCTGCAGGAGCAGCCGAGTGCAAGTATCGAGGACCCGAGCGCTAGCGCGCCGATCGACGACGCCGGGAGGCGGTTCGTCGCCAAGGTGCTCGCCAGTACTGAAGACGTTTGGAGTCGTCAGCTCGATGGGTACCGCGAGCCCAAGCTGGTGCTCTTTAGCGGCGTGGTCGACTCGGCCTGCGGCATGGGTGAGTCAGCGATGGGACCCTTTTATTGCCCCCGCGACCAGCAGGTCTACCTCGACCTCGCCTTCTATCGGGAGCTCGCTCGCCGCTTCCACGCGCCCGGGGACTTCGCCGAGGCGTACGTCATCGCGCACGAGGTCGGCCACCACATCCAGAATCTCCTCGGTATCTTCGAACAGACCGCGCAGGCCCGCCAGGGCCCTCGTGGCAACGCGGTAAGCGTTCGTACCGAGCTGCAGGCCGACTGTCTCGCCGGCGTCTGGGCGCACCACGCAGGACGCGATTACGGACTCCTCGAGGCGGGTGATATCGAAGAGGGCCTCAACGCAGCCTCCGCCGTCGGCGACGACAACCTCCAACGTGAGACGCGCGGGCGCGTCGTCCCCGACAGCTTCACACACGGTACCTCGGCGCAGCGCACGCGCTGGTTCAAGAAGGGGGTCGACGCCGGGGACGCGAAGGCCTGCGATACGTTTGCGACCGCCGAACTGTAGCCGGGAGCGAGGGGCTGCGCTCTAGTGACCGAGCAAGCGACGAAGATCCGACGCGATAGCCGTTTGCGAGCGCGGCTGCGCACCGTCGAGAATCGACAACGGACCAACGGTTCGCTGACCAACCGTCAACGCGAGGTTGCGACAGTCACCGCGTGCGCCAGCATAGCTCATCACGCCCGTCGCGGTGATGCCGACGCTAACCAGCGCCGCGCGACATTCTAGCCAGGCGTCATGCGCGATACGCAAAGGCACACCGCTCACGTCCGCATCGTTCGTGTACGCAGAGTAGCGGTCCATGAGCTCGACATGCCGACGCTCGTGGGGCCGGATGATTGCGGCGCGCTGAGCAACGACCCTGCCGTCGGGGAGGGTGACGGTGGCCGCATTGAGCCCGCCGCGGCGGCCGACGTCTTCGGCCCTTGCCTCTATACCGCGCACGAAGCTGACCACTGTACCCATGCCCGGAAAGATATCGGCGGCGCCAAGCGGCAGTTGCGGATTGCCACGTCACCGCGCCACAGGCCGAGACTGCCTTCCCGGAGCGGTCCATTCGGCCACACTGGGGTCGCGTGCGTCGGTTCGTGGCTCAGGCCAACAGCAGTCCGCTTTAGTACATGAGGGCGCCCATGTCGTCGAGCTGCCACCCGTCGTCGAAGCGTCTGGCTCGGAAATCATGCTGCGCGTAGTGCCCTCCCCACCAAGTGATCCAGTAGGTCTCATCGTCGCGGTGTTTCACCTCGATGTTGAGGCCGCAGCTTATGCCGAAGCGTTTGACGGCTTCGCGACACGCGTCGGGCTCGATGACGACCATTCGTCGGTCGGAGCGGAGGCCCGTGATTGCTGCTCTATTGGCGACCAGGAACACGACCTCGGCGCCAGATGTAGCTGTGCTGGGGTGGCCGAGGACGACCGGCAGCATGCGCCCGAGGTACTCCGCGAGGAGAGTCGGATGGCGTCCGCGCGGCATGTTCGGCATCGTGTCCTGGTCATCATCGATGCCGTCGTCGTCGGTCTCACGGTCGTCCCAATCGAGAAACAACCGGCGCTCTTCGAGGTCGCTCAAGCTGTCACCATCGCTGTCGCGACGCAGGTCGGTGAGATTTGCCTCGAGCACGAGGATCTTCGACCTCTTCGTCCGGGGCTCGTCGGGCTGCGGAAAGCCTACTTGCGCCGCGCCGACGGGCTCACGCCGAACGACCAACCGTATCAATCCGTTTCTGACCGCGTAGCAAAGGTGGTCACGACTGGCCATCGACGTGACCAAGCGAAAGGTGTCGGGCGTAGCGCGAGCGCACTGGGCTGCGTTGTGTGTCTGGTCGCTTCGGGTTGCTGGCTTCGCGCTGAGGACACTATCGGGCAGCGCGGTAGTTGCGAGGGTCCAGGCAACGAGCAGGGCGGTCATGGCGGTGGTACGTTCGTCTCGTCGCCGCGGGTTCGCTTACATTGCGCGTACGGTAGGTGGGATGGTCGCCCGCCGAAACCGGTGAGACCGACCACGCCAAGCCGCAGTTGCGGACTACAGGGTCCCAACGCTAAAAGCGCGCGTGCACGACGCCCAGCTCACCCAGGAAGTTCTCGCGATGCTCCCTCCGGACGTCGCGAGCAGCCCGCTGTTCAACGCCGACCTCGCCCCGACACCGCCGTCGAGCCGCACCTGGACGACATACAACTTCGCGGCGCTGTGGATCTCGATGGCGCACTGCATCCCGACCTACATGATGGCCGGCGGTCTCATCGCGGTGGGCATGAACTGGTGGCAAGCGCTCCTCACCATCGCCCTGGGCAACCTCATCGTGCTCGCCCCCATTTTGCTCAACGCGCACCCGGGAACGAAGTACGGCATTCCGTTCCCCGTGTTGGCGCGCGCTTCTTTCGGTACCATCGGCGCCAATGTCGCGGCGGTCTTGCGCGCTATCGTGGCCTGCGGCTGGTTCGGCATTCAGACGTACATCGGCGGCGAAGCAGTGCGTACGTTTCTCGAAGCATTGTGGCCGGCTTACGGCGAGCTTGGTAGCGGGGCGCAGGTTTTGGGCCTAACGCTCCCGTCCGCGATCACGTTCGCCATCTTCTGGGCGCTCAATATCTGGATCATCTATCGGGGCATGAACGCGGTACGGGTTTTCGAAAACTGGGCTGCGCCAATCGTTCTCGTGCTCGCAGCTGTCTTGCTCGGCTGGGTCCTCGTCCGCGCTGGCGGACTAGGTCCCATCTTCGAGCAAGATTCGAAGTTCGCAAGCCTTGGCGAGTTCTGGAAGGTTTTCGTGCCGTCACTCACGGGCATGGTGGGATTCTGGGCGACGCTCTCGCTGAACATCCCGGACTTCACGCGCTTCGGCAAAGGTCAGCGCGAGCAGATGCTCGGGCAAACGCTGGGCTTACCCACGACGATGATCGCCTTCTCCGCGATGGGGGTCGTCATCACCAGCGCCTCGCAAGTGATCCTCGCAGGCACGGACGTCAGCAAACTCTGGGACCCAATTCACTTGCTTGCGCAGCTTACGAGTCCGCAAAGCCAGGTCATCGCGAGCCCTGGCGTTCGCATCATCGTCGCCATCATTGCGCTACTCGGCGTGGCCATCGCAACAGTGTCGGTCAACATCGCAGCCAACGTCGTAAGCCCGGCGAACGACTTCGCAAACCTCGCGCCGCGCCACATCTCCTTCAAGACCGGCGGCCTCATCACCGGAATCCTCGGCATCTTGATGTTGCCCTGGAAGCTACTCGCTTCAGCGGACAGCTACATCTTCAATTGGCTCATCGGCTACTCGGCCCTTCTTGGCCCCATCGCCGGCATCATGGTGGTCGACTACTGGCTACTTCGTAAGACCGAGCTCGATGTTCCGGACCTCTACCGACCCGCGGGACGGTATCGCGGCGTGAGCTGGCTCGCCATGGCCGCCCTGATCGTCGGCGTCGCGCCGAACGTGCCGGGCTTCCTGCACAGCACCCATGCCGTGGGGAGCGTCCCAGCCTTCTGGGATTCCCTCTACGTTTACGCCTGGTTCACGGGCTTCTTGCTTGCGGGCGGGCTGTACTTCGTGGGCAAGCGCTTGGTGCCGGATAGACACGGCGTTGGGAGCATCGTCGCGTCGCGTTAGGGCCGCGATGTCGACACCGCTCGTGGGCCTGGCTTCAGCCCGGCTTGGTGATGCGCGCCACCCTGGACTTTACAAGGACGGGCGGCCCCAGGTAGCTACGCGCACCTCATCGCATCGCGGAGCCTCTCCATGTCCAAGACGTCGGTCGTACGTTGCGGTCTCATTCAGTGCGCAAACCCCATCAACGACGAGTCGAAGCCTGTCGCCGAGATTCAGAAGGCGATGCTCGACAAGCACTTGCCGCTCATCGAAGAGGCGGCAAAGAAGGGCGTCCAGATCCTCTGCCTGCAGGAGATCTTCAACGGCCCGTACTTCTGCCCCAGCCAGGACAAACGCTGGTACGCGGCGGCGGAGAAGGTTCCTGGCCCGACGACCGAGATCATGCAGGGGCTCGCCAAGAAGCACAACATGGTCATCGTTGTGCCGGTCTACGAAGAGGACATCCGCGGGGTCTATTACAACACTGCGGCGGTCATCGACGCCGACGGCAAGTACCTAGGCAAATACAGAAAGCAGCACATCCCGCAGACCAGCGGTTTCTGGGAGAAGTTCTTCTTCAAGCCGGGTGACGGCGGCTACCCGGTCTTCAAGACCAAGTACGCGACCATCGGCGTGTACATCTGCTATGACAGACACTTCCCCGAGGGCGCGCGCTGCCTCGGCCTCAATGGCGCCGAGATCGTCTTCAACCCGTCGGCGACCGTCGCGGGTCTGTCGCAGTATCTCTGGAAGATCGAACAGCCCGCCCACGCGGTGGCCAACGGCTACTACGTCGGCGCCATCAACCGCGTTGGGACCGAGGCGCCGTGGAACATCGGCAAGTTCTACGGTCACAGTTATTTCGTGAACCCACGTGGTCAGATCCTGGCGGAGGCGAGCGAAGACAAAGACGAGGTGGTCGTCGCCGACCTCGACCTCGACATGATCAACGAGGTCCGTCAGACCTGGCAGTTCTTCCGCGACCGGAGGCCCGAGGCCTACGACGAGTTGGTGAAGACGTAACCAAGCAACACGGGGGGAGACCACCATGCTCGGTAAGTTCCTCGCGCCGCACGAGGCAAAAGCCTACGCGCTGCTCCGCATCATCTCTGGGCTCTCGTTCCTGATGGCGGGTGTTCCAAAGGTTTTCCCGGTCGTCGCCGGTTTCCCGCAGCCGCCGGTCGGGTCGCAGATCTGGATCGGCGGGTGTATCGAGATCGTCGCGGGCCTGCTCATCACGATCGGACTTTTCACGGTCGTCGCTGCTTTCATCAGCAGCGGCCAGATGGCTGTTGCGTATATCCAGTTTCACTGGAAGTTCCAGTTCGACAGCAACTTCTTGCCGACCGTGAATCAGGGACTCGCCGCGCTGCTCCTGTGTTTTATCTTCCTCGCCGTTGCCTGCCGCGGAGCGGGCATCTGGAGCGTCGACGGCTTGCGGCGCTAGCGCGTCTCGCACTGACGGGAGGCGACGCGAGGCGCCGTGACGTCCTGCCTCGAGTGGGGAGCAGAGACATCGGCTGTCCGCGAAAGTGGTGAGAAGTGACGACATGTCACGCCGTCAGGCTGCGGGTGCGGGCGCAAGGATTTCAAGGACATGGGGTTCAGTAGGCGATAGCACACACTGTGGTACGCGGTGTGCACTATGGGTCCCATGGCCTTACGCAGCCTGTTACCCCTCATCTGGGTCGCTCTGAACGTGTATGCCTGCACTAGCGCGGAGCTGTGCGTTTCGCCCTGCACGGACCCGACGCCCCCCGTCGAGGACAACGTCGTCAACGTCCAGGGCGATGCGTGCACGGTTGAGCCGGCGTCCGTCACCTTCCCTTACAAGATCCTGTTCGTCATCGACGTCTCCGGCAGCAACGCGACGAGTGACCCGATGGACCGTCGCGCAGACGCCGTCCAGCGGGTCATCGAGGAGTACGGCAACAACCCGAGCATCTCGTTCGGCATCGTGCGCTTTCACAGCGAAGCCGAGAGGGTGACTCCAACGTTCATGTCGGAGGTGGCCACCCTCGTCGCGACGGGTATTCCGCCGCTCCGCGAAGATCTCGACGCCACCAATTACATCGAAGCCTTGCGGGAAGCGACGCAGTTCCTCGAGGACGACATGCGATCGATCACCGCGTCGGAGCTCGCGCGAACGCGCTACGATGTTCAGTTCCTCTCTGACGGCGAGCCGAACCCCTGCATTCCAATCGAATCCGTGCAGGCCGCAACGGAGTCGCTGCTGCGGCTTGCGACCACGTGGCATCCGTTCCAACTCAAGCTCAGCACCACGAGGCTCACCTACGACGGCTTCGTGAGCGGCTGCGAGTATGGCGACCCATCGGCTTTCCTGGAGCCGATGGCAGACATCGGCAACGGCTCGTTTCAGGAGCTGCAGGACGACCAGCTCGACTTCGACATCACCTTCACGGAGATCAAGCGGCGCTTCGAGTCGCGCGACTTTTTCCTCGTCAACTTGAGCCGCGTCGTTTGGGACAACAAGCTGTGGCCCGACAGCGACCTCGACGGCATCCGAGACGCGGACGACCCACATCCGACCGACGCCGACATCGATCGCGACGGTTGCAGTGATCGGGTCGACCGCGAGCTGCAACCCAACGACGGCCTTTGCCGCTCGCAGTGCCTCGAAATCGGCAACGGAGACCGCGATGGTGACGGCTTGCTCGATTGCGCGGAAGCATCGCTTGGCTATGACCCATCCTCATCCGACTCAGATGGCGATGGCTTCCCCGACGACCTCGAGCTTCACCTCGGGACCAACCCGCTCGACGCGCGCACGCTCACGCAGGACACCGATCGCGATGGCGTCAACGATGCGCAGGAGATCCGCACCGGCACGAATCCCATCTATCCCGAGGCTGGCGATGCCTGGTCGTATGGCTACAGCTCGCTCGCACCGAGCACCCCACGGAGCGCCATGATGCCGGGCACGAGCTGTTTTGCGTTCGAGGTGGAGAATGTCCGCCTCGTCGAGACCCTAGCGACCGCGAATACGATTGCTGGCGACAACGTGGTTTGCCTCTACAGCCTGCAAACGGTCATTGACGCACCCGATGGAGCAGGCACCGTCACACGCACATGCGCCATCGTGAACTATCGCAAGACCGTAGACGGCGAGCAGAAGCGACCAGCCGACGGAAGCGTGAGCATCTCCGCGGAGGATTTCGCCATAGCGTACCGCTGAGGTCACCGAGGCGCGCCTGGAACTTCAGGGCGCCTCGGCAGTACTAGGGAAGCAAGACCGCATCGATGACCTCGATGCTGCCGTTCGCCGCCGCGACATCGGCGCGGATCACCTTCGCGCGTCCGATCGAAACGACGCCATCTTTCGTGCGCATGGGGAACCACTTGCCGCCGAGCGTGGTGAGGCGCTTGGGCTTCGCCGGCGCTTCCGGCGCCTCGGTGGTGTTCACGTCGCCCTGAATGATGTGCACGGCGAGAACCTTCTTGAGTCGCTCCTTGTTCTTGGCGAGTAGCGGCATCTTGGCGAGTGCCGCGTTCGTCGGAGCGAGGAGGGTGAATGGGCCGGGCTGGCTCACGAGCTCGGCCATGCCCGCTTCATTCAAGAGACCGACGAAAGTGCTGAGGTCGTCGTAGGCACCAGCCACGGTTAGCACATCGGCGGGTCCTGCCGGCGTCGGCTCCGCAACGGGCGTGGGTGTCGGCTCGGGTTCGGGCTCGGGAGTCGGCGCTGGCGTCGGCTCGACGGGTTTAGCGGCGACGGCCGGAGGTGGCTCGGCGACGGGCGGCGCGCGCTTGATGAGGGCCAACGCCTGAGCGAAGGTTGGGGCCTGTTTGTTGTCGACGGCCCGCTGCGCGTCAGAGAGCTGAGCGGGCGAATAGGTGCCGCAATACTCGTCCGCTTTCGCCGTCTGCTCTTCGCTCAGGTAACCCCGCTCGACGAGCCCGCGCGCGCATTCCGAGAGGGGGCGCCGCGACCCGGACGAGCCGGCGAGCGAGGCACAGCCCATGAGCGAAGCAGAGAGTAACAAGCCAACCGCGAGACACTTGGTTTCAGACACCCAATCCTCCTCGTCGCAGGAACTTACCGCGACCCTTCTTGCCGACCAGCTTCGTGGTGTCCGCGATCACGGTCTCCCCGCGCGAGAGCACCGTTTTCGGCGCCCCCGTGACCACTTTACCTTCGTACGCCGCGTAGTCGGCTTTCATATGCAGATTCTTGTGCGAGAGCTCGAACTGCTTGTTCGGGTCCCAAACCACGATGTCGGCGTCGGAGCCAACCGCGATGGTCCCCTTCTTCGGATACATGCCGAAGATCTTGGCTGGCGCGGTCGAGGAGATCTCGACGAAGCGGTTCAGGCCGATATGTCCCTGGCGGACGCCCTCGTAGAGCAGGTGTAGGCGCGTCTCGACCCCAGGCATACCGTTCGGGATCTTGGCGAAGCTGTCTTTACCGAGCTCCTTCTGGCCTTTCATGCAGAAGGGGCAGTGGTCGGTCGCGACCACTTGAAGGTCGTAGTTGCGCAAGCCTCGCCACAGGTGGTCGTGGTGGTGCGCCGGGCGCAGCGGCGGCGTGCAGACGTATTTCGCGCCCTCGAACGGGTCTTCGGCGGTGCCGCGCAGGTCATCCTCTGAAAGGAAGAGGTACTGCGGACAGGTCTCCGCGAAAGCGGGCAGGCCGCGGTCGCGCGCTTCCATGACGCGCTCGAGCGCACGCTGGGCGGATAAGTGAACGATGTAAACCGGGACGTTCGCCATCTCGGCGAGAGCGATCGCGCGTTCTGTCCCCGTCGCCTCGGCGACCTCGGGCCGGGTGAGGGCATGGTAAATCGGCGCCGTGTGGCCGGCTGCGAGGGCGCGCTCGACGAGCACGTCGATGGGCAACCCGGTTTCCGCGTGCATACAGATGGTGGCACCGATCTCTCCAGCGCGCAGCATGCCGCGAAAGATCGACTGGTCGTCGAGCAAGAGGACGCCCGGGTAGGCCATGAACAGCTTGAAGCTGGTGACGCCCTCACGAACGATGTCCGCCATCTCGGACAGGTACTGCGGCGCGAGATCGGTCGCGATCATGTGGAAGCCGTAGTCGACCATGGTTCGGCCTTCGGCCTTGGCGTGCCAAGTGTCGAGGGCTTGCTTCATCGAGGTGCCCTTCGCCTGGATCGCGAAGTCGACCAAGGTGGTCGTGCCGCCAAACGCCGCCGCGACCGTGCCCGATTCGAAATCATCGATCGAGTTGGTGCCCCCAAAGGGCATATCGAGGTGGGTATGGACGTCGATGCCCCCGGGGATCACGTAGCAACCCTTTGCATCGATGGCCTCGGCGTCTTTGGGACCCGTGCCAGGCAAGAGAAGGCCTGTAATCTTGGCGTCCTCGATGAGCACGTCGGCAGCAAACGTATCGCTGGCGGTAACGACGGTGCCGCCCGTGATGATGCGTTTCATGTGGCCTCCTTTTCCGACCCGAAGATTTCGCACGCTCCTTGGGGGAGGGGCAAACCGCGGATATATGTTGGCGCGTCATGCGCCATGCTCTCGCCCTCCTCGTCGTGTTCTGCGCCGGTGCCGCCCAGGCATCACCGCGTATCGTCGCAATTGGTCCCGCCGGCGACTCTCCCGAGGCACAGCAACTACGCAGCAAATTGCCTGGGATGCTCGTGGGGGGCTGCGGTTTCGCGATGGCGCGGCTCGATACGCCGTGCAACGACATGCGTTGCGCTGCCGACGCGGTGCTTGGCGCCAAGGCGGACATGGTCCTCGAGTCGCGGCTCGCACCCGACGGAGACGGGCAGTCGAGCCTGACAATGATCCTCAGCACCGGCCAGGGCATGGACATTACAGGCAGCACCAAGACCACGCTTGGCCGCGTTGGCGATGGCCTGGCACGCATCTGCCAACAAGCCGCGCCCAGGATGAATGAGCGCTCGCTGGAAGCGGCGCCAAGCGCACCGCTCACCAGCACCGAGATCGAGGCAGCACAAAGCTCGAATGTGTTCGAGCTCTACCGCTGCGCGGAACGCGCCTGGACGGGGGCGGAGAAGAAGGCAGAGCGCGGCGAGCCTATCGTCCTCGATTGGTTGGTCCGTGCCGACGGCACCGCGACCGCGGCCACAGTCACGAGCCCAGCGCAGAGCGGCCATTCGACGGCCTCGGAGTGCTTCGCGCGCGTCATTGACGGCTGGAAGTTCCCGACAAGGAGTCGCGCCGAGGTGCAACGCGGCTACCGGTTGCTTCTCGACCCCGCGAACGCTCCGCCGCCCCCGGCGCCCACCACACTCCCTGCGACGCTCAGCAAGGAAGACATCGCCAAGGGTCTCAAGGCAAACGTGGAAAAGCTCGGCCCTTGCGTGACAACGGCCAAGAACAACAAAGAAATCAAGCCCGCACGGCACACCTTTGTACTGAACTGGTACGTGCTACCGACCGGCAACACGACCGACCCCAAGGTCGTCGGCCCCCCGGAGATCATGCGGACGACGCTGCGCGCGTGCTTCGAGAAGGTCATGTTGGGCTGGACCTTCCGTCCGACGAAAGAGGGCGCGGCCATCACCAATTTCCCGTTGCCGGTCACCGTCAGATAGGCCGTTCTGACGCGGTCCGGCACACGGTTTACGGCTTGTTTCTTGCGGGCGGCTCTGGCACACAAGCGCTCCCAAACCTCGAGCGAGCTCGCGGCCCGGCGGTCGGCGAGGTTGCGAATTGGATAGGAGCCCCCGATGTCGGTCGTGGCGAGCCCAAGTGAAGCCAGCGGCAAGAGCCGCAACAGCAGCAACCCTCTCGTGTTCGGTGCGCGCTCGTATGATTTCGTCGAGTACGTGCCGTGCCGCAACTGGATCGGCGGGTCGTTCCGCGATGCGATGAATGGTCAGTCGATGGCCATCAACAACCCCCGCCACAACAAGGCGATGGGGCAGGTTGCCATGTCCGGTGCAGCGGACATCGAAGCCGCTGTGGCTGCCGCGAAGGCAGCTTGGCCGGCGTGGAAAGCCATGCCGATCAAGGAGCGTTCGCAGGTCCTCTATAACGTGAAGTACATCATGCAGCGCGACCTCGAAGAGCTCGCGTGGTTGGTGTCGCACGAGAACGGCAAAACGTTCGCCGAGGCCAAAGCCAGTGTCGAGAAGGGCATCGAGTGCGTCGAGATGGGGGCCTCGCTCGCGAATATGGTCGCCGGGGGCCAAATCGACGTATCGCGCGGCGTCAACTGCGAAGTCACGCAGGAGGCGCTCGGCGTCGTCGCCGGCATCGCCCCCTTCAATTTCCCCGTCATGGTTCCGCTCTGGATGTTGCCGCAAGCGCTCCTTGGCGGGAACTGCTTCATTCTGAAGCCATCGGAGGTCGTTCCGTACGGCGCCATGAAGCTCGCGCAGATCTTCAAAGAGGCCGGGCTGCCGGACGGGGTGTTCAATGTCGTCAATGGTGGACGTGACGTCGTCGAAGCCATCTGCGACCACCCCGACATCAAGGCAGTCGGCTTCGTTGGCTCGACCAAGGTCGCCAAGCTCGTCTACGCGCGGGGTTCGGCCGCCGGGAAGAAAATGTTGTGCCTGGGAGGCGCCAAGAACCACCTCGTCGTCGTTCCCGATGCCGATGTGACGCTCACCGCGACCAATGTGGTCGCTTCGGCGTATGGTTGCGCAGGCCAGCGTTGCATGGCCGCGAGTGTCATGCTCGCCGTCGGTCAAACGCAGCACATCATCGACGCGATGGTGACAGAGGCCAAGAAGATCAAGGTGGGGGTCGACATCGGCCCGGTCATCAACAAGGACGCCTACGACAGAATCGTTCGTTACATCGACGATGCCGAGAAGGCGGGTTGCAAGATCCTCGTCGACGGCCGGGGCGCCAAGGTCGCCGGTCAAGAGGGATACTGGATTGGCCCAACCGTCATCGACGGCGTCCGTCCGGAGATGCCGGCTGCGTGCGACGAAATCTTCGGCCCGGTGCTCAGCATCGTGCGCGTCGCCAGCGTCGATGCCGCTATCGCGGTCGAGAACAAAAACCCCTACGGCAACGCCGCGGCGGTCTACACCACGAACGGCGCTGTCGCGCGCTACTGCATCGAGAGGTTCGAGGCGGGCATGTGCGGCGTCAACGTAGGTGTGCCAGTGCCCCGTGAGCCCTTTGCCTTCGGCGGCTGGAACAACTCGAAGTTCGGCAACGGCGATATGACCGGCATGGACGGCTTCCACTTCTGGACGCGGCCGCGCAAGGTCACGAGCAAGTGGACCGTACAATCCGACACGACGTGGATGGGCTAACTAGCATGGGCATGTCAGGCGAAGAGATCGTTCGGCTCTCGAAGGAGTTCACGCTCACTCCGTGGGTGAAGCAGTCGGACGTGAATCCGATGCCGATCACCCGAGCCGAAGGCGTCTACATCTACACGGCCGATGGTCGGAAGATCCTCGACTTCAACTCGCAGCTGATGAGCGTCCTCATCGGCCATGGTCACAAAAAAGTGATCGCCGCGATGAAGAAGGCGCTCGACGAAGTCATCTACGTTTACCCCGGCATGACCACGGAGCCGCGTGCGCGTCTGGGCAAGCTCATGGCCGAGATCACGCCGGGAGACATCAACACGTTCTTCTTCACTCTTGGCGGGGCCGAAGCGAACGAGAACGCGATGCGCGCAGCGCGTTTGATGACTGGTCGCCAGAAGATCCTGAGCCGCTATCGCAGCTATCACGGCGCCACCAACGCCACGATGCAACTCACCGGCGACCCGCGTCGTTGGGCCAACGAGCCAGGCGCGCCGGGCTTCATCCGCGTCATGGATCCGACCCCATACAATTACTCGTTCGGAAAGACCGACGCCGAGAAGACTGAAAACAACCTGCGCTACCTCGAAGAAGTCATCATGTACGAGGGGCCACAGAACATCGCCGCGATGTTCGTCGAGACTGTGCCGGGCACGAACGGCGTGCTCATCCCGCCGAAAGGCTATCTCAAGGGTCTCAAAGCGCTCCTCGAGAGACACGGCATCCTGATGATCTGCGACGAGGTCATGGCCGGTCTCGGCCGCACCGGCAAGATGTTCGCATTCGAACATTTCGACATCGTCCCCGACATGGTGACCATGGCGAAGGGGCTCACCAGCTCGTATTTCCCGATGGGCTGCGTCGGCATGTCGGACAAGGTTGCCAAGCACTTCAAGGACAACGTCTTCTGGGGTGGTCTAACCTACGCGAACCACCCGGTCGGTATGGCGACCGCTGAAGCGGTCATCACCGTCATGCGCGAAGAGGGCATGATCGAGAACGCTGCCAAGCTCGAGAAGGTGATGCGCGAAGAGATGGACAAGCTGACCGCCAAGCACAAGTCGGTGCTCGATACGCGCTGCATCGGCCTCTTCGGCATGGTCGACCTGCGCAAGAACAGCAAGAACGAGCCGCTCGCGCCCTACAACGGGGCCCATCCGGCGATGGCCAAGCTCAACAAGGCCTTCCTCGACAACGGTTTGTTCACCTTTACGCGCTGGAACAACTTCACGTGCAATCCGCCGCTTTGCATTACCGAAGCGCAGCTGCGTGAAGGATTCGCGATCATCGACAAATGCCTCGCGATTACCGACGAGGCGTTCGAAGGGTAGCGGGGCGTTCGTTGTGGTAGCGTAGCGATCGATGCGACGAAGCTTCGCGGCGTGCCTCGTCTTGACCGCATGTAGTGTCGACCTCGCTGTTCCTCCTGGCTCCGAAATCACCTGCGTGGACGGGACATGCCCTGCAGGCATGGTCTGTCGCCCGGCCATTGGCTTGTGCGTCCCGGACGACGCGCAAAACGACACGGCTCCTGGCGTCGTTCCCGAGAGCGTCGTGCTTTCGCGGACTGCAATCGGCGTCCAGGTTCCGTTGGAGGTCAGCTTCGAGGTGACGGATGCGTTGCTCGTCGACCCTATCGTCGTGCTGGGCACCTCACCGCCTCGAGCGCTTGCGCGAACGAGCGTCGAAGGTCGCCGCTACACCTACACCCTGTCACTCGACACGCCGACGGCCGAGTCGGCTGCGTCGATTGCGTGTACCCTCATTGGTCTCGGTGGCGCCCAAGCAAGCGGCATCACGCTCGGCTCCCCGGTCTCGCTGGACTTCGCGGCGCCAGTCCTGAGCGTGTTCACGCCGCCGCCCACACCGCTCGGAGTTGGGGCCGTCGGCAGTGTGGTCATCACGGTGACGGACGAGCTGAGCAGGGCGCCCGAGCTACTCGCGAGTGATGGGACCTTACTCGACCAGGACCCCACGTTCACGCCACCGCTGTATGGCTTCTTGTACGCAGTGCCACCCGGCGCGACGGATGGCCCCGTCACGGTTTCGGTGACGCTGACCGATGCCGCCGACAACGTCTTCTCATCGGGCGCCCTCGATTGCTTTACGGTCGACGTTACGCCACCCGTCGTTGTTGGCTCGCCCCAGCTCATCCGCGACAGCGCAAGGGCGGGGCAGCTCGTAGGCGTCGTCGTCGAGCTGAGCGAGCCGCTCTCCCAGCCGGCGGTGGTCGGCATGCAGGGTCCCGTGAGCACGCGTGTCGCCTTGCCGCAGACCAATGTCGCTCTCACCGAACACACCTTCTCTCGCTCGCTCCCGAGTGGTCTCGTCGATGGGAGCTACGTTGTTGCGCTCGAGACGTTCGCGGACCGCGCAGGAAATCCGGGCCTTGCGACGCAACTTGGCTCCGTGACGGTGGACGGTGCGGCCCCGCAATTCGTCGTGAACCCCGATGTTCAGCCGCGCACAGTGAGTGGTGTCGCGGGCTTCGACCTTGCGACCGTGACGTTTTCGCTCGCGGAGGACCTCGGCACAAACCCGCTCGCCGTCGGCGTGCGCGTGGGCGAGCAAGAGCCGCCATGTACGGTAGTTCCCGTCGCCGTGAACCGCTTCGACTACAGCTGCACCCTTTCGAGCTTCGCGGGCTCGCCCGAAGGTGGACTGCCGGTCACCGTGCTCGTGACGGATGCGGCGGGCAACTCGACGTTTCGGGCGGGGCCACCGCTGTTGGTCGATCTCACGGCGCCGCTCGTCGTGGGCACGCCGCAGATCAGCCGCAGTGACTTGTTCTTGCGGGCCTCGTTGGCAGCGAACGACGTGCTCCTCTCGGCGACGAGCCCCATCCAAGGAGGGGCTCCGTATGTGACTTTGACCTTTGTCATTAGCGAGACGCTGGCGAGTCCACCCACGATCCGTCTCGACAATGACACCCTGGCTCCTCCTGAGGTGGTCGTGGGCCAAGCGATTGGACAGCTCTTCACGTTCGAGATCCATCCCGCTGTGTCGCGGCCCGACGGCGCTTACTCCGTCATCGCGGAGGTCGCAGACAGTGCCGGCAATTCGACCGAGCTTGGCCTCGGCACGCTGCGTGTCGACCGTACGCCACCCGTGTTGTCGCAGGGCGTCGTGGACGGGATGCGTTACGTGCGGGCGCCGTGGGGGAGCGCGACCGAGAGTACGCGCGTTGCCATGAACGCGACGTTCGAGCCGGACGCGACGGTTCTCGTGTTGAGCGATGGAGACGTCGGCTTCGGAGCGGTGCTCGCGGCACGCGATCTGGCGAGCGCAGGCACGTCGACCGACCTGCCGCTGGCGAACGGCACGTATCCCAAGGTGTGGATAGCCCTGCGCGATCGGGCCGGCAACGCCCACGCCACACAAGGCGTACCGGTTCGCAACGGCCTGTGGGTCGCGAGTTTCGGAGGTAAGCAGTCGGGAGAGCTCGACAGCAATCCGCATACGCTGTTGACCACGGGTGTCGCCTGGGAGACGCAGGAGCCGTGGGTCGCGCAAACGCGTGAGCCTTCAACGTTCGAGTACGCGGGGTTGTCGTCGTCAGGCGGGGGATATGTGGGCCAAACGACGAGCTCCCTCGATGGTGGTGAGTTCTACGGTGGCTCGCAGCCACCGCCACCTGTCCGGCCCATTCCGCGCGTGCTTGCCGCGATGGCGTACGACCCCGTCTCGAAGACGGATGTGCTCTTTGGGGGTCTCCCCAGGAGTGGGTCATCTGCGTTGACGGACACGTGGCAGTGGGACGGCAACGGCTGGCGCGCGGCGCTAAGTGGCCCGCCCGCGGTCATTCAGTCCGCCATGGCGACGCTGGACGGCACGCCGTTTCTTGGTGGCGTCGCGCTGTTCGGCGGCAGCGGGACGTCGCAGAATTCTTCGATCTGTTCGGTGTGGCGTTGGAGCGGCACGAGCTGGTTCCAGAACGATGGCGACGCGTGCAGCGGCGGCGGTCCCTTCTTTCCGGCGCCGCGCTATCGCCACGCCATGACCTTCGACCCTACGCGACGCTGGATGATCATGTCTGGCGGGACGTGCGGGTCGGGCGGTGGTGGCGGTGGTGGCTTCTACAACTGCGGCGACCTCTGGGTGCAGCGGCCGGTCGGCGGCGACACCGCGATGGAGTGGCGCCAGGACTTGATCCCCTATCCCGGGACCTCGAGCGCGTGGAACCGTACAGACCACGGCATGACCTACGACGAGGCCCGCGATGTCCTAGTCATTTACGGTGGCAGTGAGAGCGGCTTCGTGAGCGGCGACCTGTGGGAGTACGACATGCAGACCCAGGTCTGGACGTTCTTCCCAATGGACAGCGGGTGGCCAGAGCCGCGCGGCCAGATGTTGTTCACCTTCGATGTCGGCCGCGGCCAGATCGTCATGGCCGGTGGCAGGTCCGGTGTGACCCCGCGGTACGACGCGTGGACCTGGGACGGGGCAACCTGGACGGAGCTCAATGAAACACATTGCACGCCCGAATCGACCGCGGCGTGCCTTTTCGATTTCGTGTACGTCGTGGCGGACGGCGCTTCGACGTACGACCGCGCGCGGGGTCAGATCGTGCATTTCGTTCCTGACAACTTCATGGGATCGACGGTCGACATCCTAACGTTTGCTGGTTTCGCGCCGGGGTATCGTGCCGCCGCGCAGGCCAACTTCGACCTCGCCCAAGCCCAGGTGCAGACGCCTTGGGTCACGAGCATCGCGATCGCGGCGATAGGTGGCGCGATTGGTCACACGATGGAAGGCGACGAGCAGCCAGGGGCGCTCGCGCAGTTGTGGACGGGTGGTCCCTCTGGGCATTGGTCCACCGCGACCGCGAACACAGCCGACGTCACCACCTACGCGGCTCTCGACGGCGGCCTCAGCGGAGCGCTCGCCCGCAGCGCAGTGGAAGCAGGGAAGGTGCGTGCTCGCATCATCTCGGATTGGCCTGCCGGGCCCGCCATCGCGAGCGTCGCGGTCGACCTCTTCGAGCTCAAAGTGGCGTATACACTCCCCTGATTCGCGTTCGCACCGTTGACCTCACGTGGCGTGGTCAACACACGCGAGCACTGGGGTTAGTGCGATCCCTTCTTGGGGCGTAGCTCCGCTTCGCCGCGGGTGAACTGATTCCAGGTACCTGGCTTCCAACCGTTGTCCACCTGAACCATGCTGATGCAGTCGGGCACCGGACAGACGATCTGGCACAGGTTGCAGCCCACGCATTCGGACTCATCGATCCGCGGCACCCGCGAGCCGTTCAGACTCGGGTGAATGCACTGGTGCGCTCCGTCGTGACAGGCGGTCATGCAGAGCTGACAGCCGATGCACTTGTCGGCGTCGATCTTGGCGACCGTCTCGTAGTTCATGTTGAGATCGCCCCACTCGGAGTACTGCGGCACGGCGCGGCCGATCATGTCGTCGAGCTTCTTGAACCCCTTCTCCTCCATGTAGGTCGTGAGGCCCTCGATCATGTCCTCGACCACGCGGTAGCCGCGGAGCATGACTTCGGTGCACACCTGCACCGAGTTGCTACCGAGCAGCAGGAACTCGACCGCGTCGCGCCAGTTGGCCACGCCACCGATGCCGCTGATGGGCAGCCCGAACTCACGGTCCCGCGCGAGCGCGGCAACCATGTGCAGAGCGATCGGCTTGACGGCCTGTCCGCAATAGCCGCCATTGGACGACAGTTTGTCGACGCGGGGTTCGGGGATGAAATTGTCGATGTCGACCCCGATGATGCTCTTGATGGTGTTGATGAGGGATACGCCGTGAGCCCCGCCACGTTTCGCCGCGAGCCCGTGCGGCACGATATTGCCAACATTGGGAGTAAGCTTCACCAGCACGGGCACTGTCGAATACTTCACGGCCCACGAAGTGATGCGCTCGTTGATCTTCGGCTCCTGGCCGACCGCGCTGCCCATGCCGCGCTCGCACATGCCGTGCGGGCAGCCGAAATTGAGCTCGAGCCCATCGGCCCCTGCATCAATCGAGCGCTTGATGATGTCCTTCCACTCGTCCTCGGTCTCGACCATCAGCGACACGATCACTGCATGTTTCGGGTACTGCTTCTTGACGTCGATGATCTCCCGGAAGTTCGACTCGAGAGGGCGGTCGGTGATCAGCTCGATATTGTTGAAGCCGGCGGCTTTGACCCCCCGAACCGTATGTCCGCCGAAACGGCTGGACACGTTCTGGATCGGCTGACCCAACGTCTTCCAGACCGCGCCGCCCCAGCCGTGGTCGAAAGCGCGCTTGATCTGGTCGCCTGAGTTGGTTGGCGGGGCAGAGGCTAGCCAGAAGGGGTTCGGGGAGATGATGCCGCCCGTATTGCTAGTCAAATCAACCATGGCGCGCTCCAGCGGCCGCTTTCGCGGACGAGCTCAAATACTTGTCGATGGCCATCGCCGCAGCCTTGCCCTCGGCAGCGCCATTGACGACCTCTTTGCCGCCGTTGGCACAGTCGCCGCCAGCGTAGTAGCCCTTGCGACCAGTGAATCCCTCGGCGTCGACGATGACGCGGCCTTTGTCGACTTTCAGGCCCGCAAGGCCGGCTAGAAGCTCACCAAGTTTGGCTTGGCCGATGGCGAGCAAGACGAGGTCGACCGCGATGTCGGCTTCACTGCCAGCGATGGGTCTCTTGGCTGCATCGACCCGCGTGTAGCGCATCGACTGAACGGACCCCGAACCCATGAATTCCAGAGGCAGCGACCGCCATAGTGGACGCACGCCATCGAGCTTCGCGACCTCCCATTCGTGAGCATAGCCGCTCATCCCAGGTTCGTCGCCGCGGTACACGAGCAGCACCTCGTCGATGCCGAGCCCGGCGAGCTCACGAACAGCGTCAATCGCCGTGTTGCCGCCGCCGATGACCGCCGCCCGCTTGACCTTCGTGATGTCGACCTTGCCCACCTTCATCTTTTCGATGAAGTCGACGGCGCCATGGATGCCGGCGAGGTTTTCGCCGGGAACCCCGAGCCTGCTGTCAGCGCCCAAGCCCATACCGATGAACACGGCATCGTGTTTCTTCTCGAGCGCCTCCCACGTGATGTCTTTGCCGACAGTCATGCCGGTCACCACGTCGATGCCTCCGATGCCGAGAATCCACTGGACCTCTTGCAGCGAACGTTCCGCGCGCATCTTGTAGGGTGCAACGCCGGTCGTGTTGAGGCCCCCTGGTAGGGCGTTCTTCTCATAAATCGTGCAGCGATGGCCGGCCCGACGCAGATAGTGAGCAGCCGCGAGGGACGCTGGCCCAGCGCCGATGAGGGCGACGCTCTTGCCCGTATCGGCCCCCGCCGTAAAGAAGGTCCAACCCTTCTCGAAGGCCATGTCGGTGGCGTAGCGCTGGAGCTTACCGATCTGGATCGGCGGCGAGTCCATCTCGTTGTAGACGCAGTCGCCGACGCACAGCACTTCGACGGGGCACACACGCGCGCAGCTCATGCCGAGGATGTTCGCTTCGAAGATGGTGCGGGCGCTGCCCTTGACGTTGCCCGTGCTGATCTTGCGGATGAACTCGGGGATCTCGATCCCCGTTGGGCACGCCTTGATGCACGGGGCATCGGCGCAATAGAGGCAGCGATTCGCCTCGGCGACCGCTTGTACGGTGGTCAAGGGATCTTTGTAGTCCGCGAAAGCGCTCTCGGAGCGATCGCTAGGCAAAGCCGTCATGGCGGGGGCCTCCAACCCGGGGGAGCCACAAGAGACAAGGCTGCGACCCGAGCGTGAAGGGCGAAGCAATAGTGATGTTGGCCGCGCGCTGTCAACGAAAGGAAACCGCCGTCGCGGCGCGCGCTTGACGCGTTGCGCAGTCGACAGCGAAGCGGAGTTCTAGAGACGGACCCGCCGCTCACCACGCCCCTGGGGGTCAACGTCCGAGCGGGCGAGCAGATGCGACCTAACCGCAATCACGGACACGACGCGGACCGCATGGGCCACCAAGCGGAAACAGTAGTCTTGCCGGAAACGGCCACCGGAGATTTGGGGGTCGCGTCCCCCAAAAGATCTCGCTCAGCGTGACCCCGCGCACAATCCACAGGCCAGTTCGTGAGAGGGATCACAAACCGACGCAACAATCGCACCAACATGTTCACGTTCTTGTTGCGCGCGTCCTGAACCTAGTTGAAGCTTCAGTCCGACCAAGCCGTCTACGTCGTTGGTAAGGAGCTCGCGGTGAACCGTTCACGCTCACTCATCGAAGCAGCAGTCCTCAGCATGACCCTAACGCTCACGCCGCTCTCAGCAATCGCTGACGAGCCCGTCAAGGACGCCGTCGCGCAAACGGTCGCTCACGGTCAAATCGACTGGACAAACAAGACGATCACGGCGACCGGTAGCGGGGCGCCCGACCTGAAAGCGGCCAATGTCGCCGTTGCGCGGCTGGGCGCCGAGCGCGCCGCTAAAGCGGACGCGTTGCGCAACATTCTCGAAGCGGTCAAGGGCGTGCGGGTCAGTGGCGGGCAGTCCGCCGGTGCCGCAATGGATACGTCCCCCGAGGTGCGCGCGAAGGTCGAAGGCGTCGTGCGCAACTTCAAGGTGGTCGACACCAAGTACTACTCAGACGGTGGCGTCGATGTCATCGTCCAGGTGCCGATGGACGGCGTGCTCGCCGAGGCCCTCTTGCCGGCGGGCGCAGCAGCGGTTGCGGCGCCCACGAACGCAGAGGCCAGCGCGGGTCCGTCTGGAGTCATCGTCAATGCCAAGGGATTGAAGGTCGCGCCAGCTCTCGCGCCGCGTCTCGTTGACGAGAGCGGCAAAGAGCTCTACGGCCCGGCGATGGTCGGTAAAGATGCACTCGTGCAGCGCGGCGTCGCGAGTTACAGCAAGTCGCTCGAGCAAGCGACCCGTGACACGCGTGTTTCCGGCAAGCCGCTGGTGGTCAAGGGCGTTCGCTTGTCGCAGGCAGGCAGCGCCGACGTCGTGGTCAGCGCGGACGACGCCGTCAAGCTTGCGAGCGCCAAGGGAGTGTTGGGCCTCGGCAAGGTGATCATCGTCACCGACTAGTTTTTCGACGAAACGCTACTTACGCGAGGGGCAGCACGCACATGGAGGCAGGACGGATGAGCGCAACGAAGTGGTCGGCACGTGTCGGTGTCATAGCTGCCGTGCTCCTCGGCTTCATCGCAGAGGCGAGTGCCGAGGTGGCCTCGAAAGCGGAGGCTCCGCAGCGCGTGAGCGCGGTAGGTCAGGCCGCAGTGATTGGCACAGACATCGCCAACGCACGCGACAAAGCGGTCGACGACGCCCTGCGCAAGGCCGTCGAGCAGTCGGTCGGGACCATGATCACCAGCGAGACCGTGACGCAAAACTTCCAGTTGCTGTCCGACAAGGTGTTCAGCAAGGCGCGCGGCTACGTGCGCAACTACAAGATCACGAGCGAAAAGCAGGACCAGGGTGTCTACGTCGTCAACGTTGACGCCGAAGTCTCGAGCGGCAACCTGAAGAACGACGTCGACGGCATCATGCACGTGCTGCGGGCCAAGAACATGCCGCGCATGCTCATCATGATCGCCGAGCAAAACATCGGGCAGGGCGACGCCAACTTCTGGTGGGGTAACAAGACCTTCGCGACGAACCTCGACGCCGCCGAAAACACGTTCATGGATCACTGGATGAAGAAGGGCGTTCGCTTCGTCGACCGCCAGGCGCTCCAGGGTAAGATCTCGGCGGGCCCCGGCGTCACCAGCGCCGAGCCCACCAACGACGCGATCAAGGAGTTCGCGGGAAAGAGCGGCGCCGAGGTGGTCATCGTCGGTAAAGCGGTCGCGACCGACGTTGGCACCATCATGGGCACGCAGATGCATTCGGCGCGCGCCAACATCTCGTTGCGTGCGCTGAGCCTCGATACGGGCCGGATCCTCGCGACCGCCACGCGTAGCGAAGCCGTCGGACACGTGGACCCGCAGACCGGAGGTACCTTGGCGCTCAAGAAGGCAGCCGAGAAGTCCGCCGACGAGCTCCTCGAGAAGATCATGGCGCAGTGGTCGGCGGAAGTGTCTGGTCCCGCGACCATCACCCTGAACCTCACCAACGTGAAGCAGTCGAAGAGCCTGCGCAGCATCGCGCAAGTGCTGCGCGAGCAGGTTCGCGGCGTCCAAGAGGTTCGTCAGCTTTCGTTCAAGAACAAGGCGGCCGAGCTCGAAGTCGAGCTGAAGGGGTCGGCGCAAGATCTTGCCGATGAGCTCGAGACCAAGACCTTCCCGGGCTTCTCGGTCGACGTGCAAGAGGTCACCGCGAACTCGGTGACCGCCGCGCTCAAATAAGCGAGCCGCGCCATCGCGCGGCCAACTAGCGGAAGCGTAACCTTTCGAAAGGCTTCGAGAACGTCATGAAGGACACCCCAATCGTCGCGACGCCTGTGCTACGCCGCAGATCGACCGAGCCTCTCTCCACGGACGACGGCTTCAAGATGCCCCAGCAACGCTCGGATCTCTCGAGCTTCAGTCGCCCGCGCCCGAAGAGTGCGCGGGGCGGCAGACACCCGCTGGTCGTCGCGCTAGTTGCGCTTGGCATCGCCGCGCTGGTCGGATTTTTCGTAACGCTCGCGGTGTTCAGCGCGCATGCCGCCGACAAGAAGCAAGCAGGCAGCGTGTCGTTTCTCGAAGGTGAAGCTTCGGTAACGCGTGGCTCTGGCGGAGCCGCTTTAGCGGTCGGGGCGCCGGTTTATCACGGTGATCGACTAAAGACGGGGGCAGGCGCGCGCCTTGAAGCCAAGCTCATGGACGGCTCGATTTTGCGCCTCGCGCCGGGCTCCGAGCTCAAGCTCGAAGAGGCGAAGTTCGCTCGCGGGGACGTTGGCACCAAAAAGGTCAAGCTGTCCCTCACCTTTGGGCGCGTCTGGGCCTCGGTCACCAAGCTGTTCGGGAGCGACTCGAGTTTCGAGGTGGCCACCGAAAACGCCGTCGCAGGCGTGCGCGGCACGCGTTTCGCGGCCGAGAAGAACGCGACAGGCGACACCACGGTGCGCGTCTACAGTGGCCAGGTGTTGGTTTCGAACGCGCCCATCTACGCCAAGGCGGGCCATACCAAGGCCAAACGTGTTCAGGTTCCGGGTCCTTCCGAAGTCACGCAGAAGCAGTGGACGGAGCTCGTCGCGGGCGCCATGCAGCAGATCAGAGTCACCAAGGCAGGCGAGATGAGCCCGGTCGAATCGTTCGCGATGGCCGGCGACGATTGGGCCGCGTGGAACGCCGAGCGCGATCGTGCCGCCGGTATCGTCGAGTAGACCTCTCGCGCCGTGCCGACTCACACGGCGCGCGTCGCGTCTCGCCCAACGTTTGGTCTTGACCTGAAAAGGGGCGCTCTGCGATATCCGGCGCCCTTCAGGCAGCACCTCGTGCGCGGTTAACTCAGCGGTAGAGTGCCACCTTCACACGGTGGAAGTCGCAGGTTCAAATCCTGCACCGCGCACCATTCAGCACCCGCCGGTCAGACCAGAATCGTCTCCCCCATCAGGGTCGGATAACGCTGGTCGAAGCTCGCTCGGTCGATTGGGCTTCGTAGGCTCGCCCGGAGCTGGGTGACGCTTCGCTCATCTAAGGCGTTGAGTTTCGTGACGCGCGAGAGGATGACGGCCATGGTGGCGCGATCGGCCATCCCCATTTGCTGGATGAGCGGGTTGAGTCCACGCCCGGCGAAGTTCAGAGCGCTGCCGTAGGCCGCGTCGTCGTAGCCTCGGCGCAACAAGTCGTTGATGGGAGAGGGGTCGTTTCGCCGAATCGCAGCGTCGACTTGAACGAACCCGTCTGCCTCTTGCACGGCCGCGCGGTACCAACTGGCTTGATTGAGGACCCCTCGCGCGGCCCGCGCTGGCTCACCCGGCTGCTCTTCGGCGACTTGCTCTGCCCAGGCCCGCACGCTCGCCAAGTAGTCACGCGCGTCGGTCAGCTCTTGGTCGCTGACGATGCCGTCTTCGAGGACGCGGGCAAGCTCGTTACGGTGCCGAACGTCCAAATTGGAACGCGGCGACGGGTAAGGACTCGGGGTGACCGCGAGACCTGAATCCAGATTCGGGAGGCGGCGGGGCGCGGTGAGCATAAAATCCCCCCTATCGATGATCTGTATCGGCCATATCGGGCGCTGCGTTGCGGAAAAAATCCGGGAGGAGGGATCCATTGTTATGTCTCCGTTTTCACTTGGATTTTTTGCTGGACAGGGACAGGACGTCAGAGAGGAGCCGCACTTTTTCGGCAACAACCCGTCGCGGGTTGCGATAATCGTCAATGCGATACTCTGTCCGAGGTTTAGCCGCCGATGAGTGGGACACCAGCCGTCACGAGAGATGCACGACCGCCGCTGTTGCCGAGCGAACGGCGCGCTGTAGCTAGCGCGGCGGGCGGGGTAGAGCCGCCGGCAGGCAAGGTCGAGCCCGTTGCGGTCGCTGCTGCACCCCCGGCTCCGGTACCCGCCGATACCATCGACCGTCGCACCACTGGCGAGAAGCAGCGCGCCGCCCTGATCGGCAGCAACCTGGGCGCGGCATGCGTGGTTCAGGCTGGCGACGTCACGGTTCTGCGTGCGCCCGCAGCGGCGCCCGGGCCTGCTCTTGGGGCTCAGCCCGCGCCAGCCGCCGCCGACTGCACGCCTGTTGCTCCCGCCCTCGAGGGCGCCGTGGCCGCCACGAATCAGGCGGGCGTTGCTCCCGGTACGGTCGGGGCTCTCGCTGCGGTCGAGCGCGTCCAGGCCTCGACCATCACACCTCAGACAGAGGGCATGATCGCACAAGGTAGCAACGCCGTCGTCGTCCCTGGAAACTACAATGCGGCAGTCGAGAGCCTCGCGGACACCATCGCTGTGGGGCGCGATCGCTTCCTCGAGCGCCACCCCGAGCTACGGGCAATGCAGCGTAAGTTGGTCGAAGAGCTCAATGAGCGCATGGGCGGCAACGAGTTCAATCTTCCCATGATCATGCGCATCGCCGACATGGCGATGGCGCGGGAAGTTCTCAAGGCCAACGGCATCACCGATGCCACCGCCAACGTTCCCGGCGAGCGCACCATCGCGATGTTCTCACGTGAACAACGTTTGGCTGCGATGCCAAACATCGTCCAGCAAATCATCGACAATCCGACCCTGCTTCCACCGGAGGCCAGAGCATTTCTCCAGAAGCGCTTCCCAGAGTTCATGGGTCAGGTCGGGGTGATGCGCGAGATTGGTCGCACCGTGCGCAACGTCTCGGAGCGCGAAGAGATCGCGCGCATGATCGAGGACGGCACCATCCCGTTGAACGCCTCGGTGGAAGAGATTCAACGCATCGTCCAGCAAATGCGCACGCGTGGCGTCGCAGAGCTGCGTTCCGCGAACGCCTATTCCGCAGCCGATCGGGGGTCTGCGATCCGCCGCATGGAGCGGGACATCCCGCGCCCCGTTGAGATCACGCCCCAAGAAGTCCTCGTCATTGGGCAGAGAGTCGCTAAGAACCACGCCGAGAGCGGTGTTGGGCGGCCAACCTATCGGGACCCGACGAGCGGGACGGTCTACGCTCTCAGCCGCGAGGCGTCGGCCGCCTACGCAGCTGGTAGCAACACCGCAGCCAGTAGTGGTGAGGCGATTTTGGCCGGCGGGCTTCCAAACGTACAGCAGGCGCTCGCTGCCCGTCAGCGCCTCGAACGGCTGATGGACGAGCTGCTCAATGGCTCGCAGCGCGCCGACCTCGTCCGACTCGACGCCGAGACTGCTTCGCTGCAGCGCTACCTCGGCCAACAGCAACTGCGCGCAAACAAGGTAACGAGTGCGGCGAATCTCGGCGACGCGAGCATCGCTGGGGTTGCTGCGCTGCACGCTCGCTCCGCCTCGCGTTTTGCCTAGTGCAGGGCGGTGCGCGGGCAGAACGGTTGTGACGAGCGCTCGGCCAGGGTAGGTCTTAATCTACCGCGCTCTCATCCATGCAACGACGCCGCAAAAGGCCCCGCATCCTCATCTGCACTCCGGAGATCACCGAGCTCCCGGAGGGGATGGGCAACGCGGCGCACACCATCCGCGCCAAGGGCGGTGGCTTGGGAGACATCTCGGCTGGGCTCATCCGTTACCTCCACGAAGATGAGCGCTTCGAGCTGCACGTCGTGCTGCCCAAATACGACGCCAAATTTCGTGACTTCGCGAACGTCACCGCGCGCGAGCTCGACCTGCTCGTGCCGCTCCTTCAGCGCAAGGGCGTGCACCTCGTCTCCGACAGCGCCTTCTCGAATTTGCACGCGGTCTACGAAGACAGCGCTGCCCACCCACGCGTGCGCCGCGCTGAGGCCTTTCAGCGCTACATCATCAACCAGCTGCTCGACGAGCTGCGCCCCGATGTCGTCCACTGCAACGACTGGATGACCGGCCTCGTGCCAGCGGCGGCGCGCGAGAAGCGCATCAAGAGCATCTTCACGCTGCATAACGTCTTTACCGAATACGACTCTCCAGCCGCCATCGACCGCATGGGCATCGACGTGCGCCGCTTCATGGCCCACCTCTACCTGGAGAACTTCCCCGAGGCGTGGCGCGACAACTGGAACGGCAACCGCGTCGACTTCACCGCCAGCGGCATCCACGCCGCCGACGTCGTCAACACGGTCTCGCCGACCTTCTTACACGAGATTACGCGGGGTGAGTTCGCGAGCATCGTGCCGCCGTCCGTGCGCACTGCGATTCGCGTGAAGGACGAGAATGGCCGCGCCCTGGGTATCTTGAATGCGCCCAGCGACACCGTCGACCCCCGGCTCGCCAAGCACATCGTGGCGTACGACGAGACCGACGTGATGGAAAAGAAGTCCCAGAACAAGGTGCTCTTCCAGGAGCGCATGGGTCTGCGTCAGGAAGCGCAGGCGCCCATTTTTCTGTGGCCGTCGCGCTTGTACGATCAGAAGGGCCCCGAGCTCCTGCTCGCCATCGCGAAACGCATTGTCGATCAGCACGGCGCCCAGATCGCCATCGTCGCGAACGGCGAGCCCGAGACAGAGCGCAAGTTCCAGAAGCTCGCGCTGGCCTCTCAGGGCCGCATCGCGCAGCGCTACTTCCGCGAGGACCTAAGCGAGATTGGGAAGGCGGGCAGCGACTTCGTCCTCATGCCCTCACTCTACGAACCTTGTGGTTTGCCGCAGATGGAGGGACCGCGCTACGGCACCTTGCCTGTAGCGCGCCTGACAGGTGGCCTCTCCGACACCGTCTTGCCGCTCGACCTCGACAACGACACGGGCATCGGTTTCGTGTTCGAGGAGTTCAGCCCAGAGGCTCTCGAGGGCGCCATGTTGCGGGCCATCGAGTTCCACCGGCTGCCGTACGAAACGCGCCGGAGGGTCCTCGAGAGGGTCATGCGTGAGAGCTTCGACCGCTTTTCGCTCGCCGTGACCGCAAAGCAATATATCCGGGTCTACGAGTCGTTCCTCGAGTAAGTTTAGAGCGTATGATCCGCGGGTTGACGGTGGCCGCCCTCACGGCCTTCGGGACAGCGAACATCGTGTCATGTGGCGGCACGGATCTCGTTCTCGACGCGACGCGAACCGACGACGATGCCACAGACAACGACGCGGGCGACGCGGACGACGGGGGACCCGAGGCGCTTGTCGCGCCGCAGCTGAACATTCAGGTCTACGACATCACCTCGACGACCCTGCTCGTTCGCTGGACACACGACGCCCCAGCAGACTGCTGCAGCTACAAGGTCTACTATAGCGGTTCCCCGGCCGGACCCTTCACGTTCGTAGGTGAAGCCGCGACCTTCCCGCGCGTCACTGGCCTCGCGCCCGAGACCCTCTACTACGTGTACGTGATCGCTGTCCGGGCGGGGCAGGAGAGCGCGCCCAGTGCAACGCGCGCCGTGCTCACGAAGCCCGGTCCGGCAGCGAATTTCCGCGTGACCCGCATCGGCGGCGGCGGCGTGGTGGTCGCGTGGGATGCCGTCGATGGCGCGAGCGGCTTCAACGTCTATCGCTCCGAAGCAGGTGCGACCGAGGTGACCGAGACCTCACCATCCGTCCACGTGACAGGGGCGGAGACGAGCGTGGCCGTACAGGGCCTCGATAGCAATGCCACCTACGCCTTCAAGATGAACGTCGAGAAAGGGGTTTTTCGACTTGGCGACCTCTCCTCGCCGATCAGCGCGACGACCGACGACCCCGTTTTGGTGACCAGCGTCTCGCCTGACTATGGCTTCGACGCGCAGCAGGTCACCATCGCCGGCGCGCGTTTCGGCGACGCGGCGGATGAGCTGACGGTCGTTTTCGAGGGCGAGAGCGGCCCCGGAGATGAGCGTGAGGTCGCCGTCAACGCGGCGACTGACACCAGCTTGACGGTGAGGGTGCCCACCGGCGCGAAGACCGGCAAGGTATCGGTGCGGCGCTTCCTTTACGCCAAGGAGTCGACCCCCGGGAGCTACACGGTCGGGCCGCTTTACCGCTTCCAGCGGCTGGAAGTCGGCGCCGGTGCGGGTGAGCGTGTGCTCTCGTTCGCGGTGGCGAGCAGCGCCCACGTCCTCGCGGGCACCGTGAGCGGTACGCTCCGACGGACGGTAAACGGAAACGACTTCACGGTGCTCGACTATGCGAGCGCCTTGACGGGCGGCAGGGACTGCGCGGACGTCGGCGATGACACGACCACAGACGTCAGCGTCACCAGTGTTCAGTGCATCGCCGAAGACTGCGTGCTCGCGCGTGCCGACACGTGCAACGCCGTGCGTATCGCGCAGAGCTTCGGCACCACGCCCGAGGTCACGAGGAAGCGCATCGGCCCGGCCACCGGCGTTGCGATTGGGCCGGCGCGCTGGCTGGCCTGCGGAAACGGCGTCGACCCGCTTGGGTGTCTAAGCGTCGCCAACGTGTCGGGCGTCGCAACGCTCGCCTACACGACCAGTTTGGTCGCCGCTGACTTCACCGCGGTGAGTGCAACCTTACCTCCCGCATCCGATTTCGTCTGGCGTAGCGTGCGCGGCCGTCCCGGGAGCAATGCCGTCATCATCGCGGGCGACGGCAGCGGGACCGCTCCCAACCGGACGCAAGGTCTGCTGATCGGCGAGGTCCCTTTCGCGGATTTCACGCTCTTTGGGCCGGGCGAGGTCGGGGGGGCGGACTGCAGCTACGACGCGGCTGGCGCGTATTGCGTGGGTGCTGTCACGGTCAACGGCGTCGAGGCGGGGGAGAGCGCTAGGGCACCCGAAGACGTGGTGTTTGCGCGTCGAAACGACGTGCCCGCGAGCGCTGTGTTCAACGACGTGCAATGCATCGACTTTCGCAACTGCATCGCGGTCGGCATCGTTGATGTCGGCGCGGAGAGCGAGGCTGGTTTGGTGGCCCAAACCTTCGATGGCCAGCGTTGGTTCTGGCGCACGGTGGGCGAGCTCGAGCTACGCGTCGTCGGCTGCGTGCCTGGGGTGTGTTACGTCGGGGACGCGAGCGGCGGTATCTGGCGCGGTGATGCGCCTCCGTAGAACGCCTAAGTAGGCGACGATCTGCTCATCTGCCCAGAAGCGCGGACGGAGCGGAGAACCCATGACGAAGCCGACGTGACCGCCGCGGCGGGTGAGCTGCGCGATGAGGTGTGGCGAGCGCGCGGCGAGCTCACGGGGCAGGGTGCTACTCGGGTTGAAGGGGTCGTCCGCCGAAGCAATCAATAACGTTGGCACCTCGATACGAGGCAGAAACTGGCCACTCGAGACGCGCCTCCAGTAGTCATGTGCGTCGGCGAACCCGTGCAGGGCAGCTGTCGCGTACGTATCGAACTCTTTGAAGGTACGGGCGGCGCGAATGCGATCAGCGTCGAGGAGGTCGGGAAACTGCTCGGCCTTGGCGAGCGCCTTGGGGATGAGCGACCGCAGAAAGTGTTTGGTGTATTGGCCAAACAAGACGCGATCCATATGTGGGCCCGAGACCATGAGGTCAAAGGGCGGCGAGACGGCAACGGCGGCACGGACCTGCGCGGGGATCTCGGCTGGCGATTCGCCAAGCCATTTGAGCACCTGATTGCCGCCCAGTGAGAAGCCGCACAGGACCAGCGGACGGAACGGCTCGCGGAGCACGAGCTCGCCGACGACCCGCGCTAAATCCGTCGTCTCTCCCAAATGGTACAAGCGCTTTGCGCTGTTCATTCGACCGTCACAGGAGCGGTGCTCCATGACCGTTGCTGGGTAGCCCTGGGTGCGCAGCGCGACGAGAAGCCCCTTGATGTAGCTCGACGTGAGACCACCCTCGAGGCCGTGCAGGAGAACGACACGGGGCGCGTCGGCGCTCCCTTCGAGGTGGTGGATGCTGAGCAGGTCGCCGTCGCCCGTCGGCCACTCTTCGCGACGGAGGGGCGGTAGCAGCGGACGGCGCAGAAAATGAGGAAAGAGGGTTTGCGCGTGCGGCGAGCGCAGCCAGAGCGGTGCACGAAACGGACGCGCCTCGAGCACATCGAGCGCCGCGCGTTTCAAGAGGCCTGCCGAGACTGCGTCCATGCCTCCCATTAGAATACGCTCTAGTCACTTGCGCAACGCGCGTGCTACGGGCGCCCTCATGCAAGGACGCGCCGCATTTCTGCTGGCGTTCGTGAGCTTCATCGAGCTGCTCGTGCTCATCGGGGGTATCGCCCTCGTGCGTCGCGCGGGACGCGTCAGGAGTGAGCCCAGTCCGGGCTTCTCTCTCGCGGGAGCAACCACGATGTCGCCGCGTGTGTTCGGCTGGTGGCTCATCACCACGAGCCTCGCTTTGCTTTGTCTATCCGGGTATTTGGCCGCGCGTTTTCACGCCTGATTTTTGACCAGTTGGGCGCGCGCTCTTACGATCGCGAAGCCAGGCTGGGCGAGGAAGGTCTTTGGTTCATGGTCGTCTCGATTCGCACGAAGCTCGCAAAGCACCTCGAACAGACGCTCGCCCGCCTCCATGCCGCGGGGAGCTTGACTGGCGAGCTACCGGCAGTAGCGCTCTCACCCCCAAAAGAGGCAGCGCACGGCGACTTCGCCTCCAACATCGCGATGCTCGTTGCCAAGAGCGCCAAGAAGAATCCGCGCGAGATTGCTTCGCTCATTCAACGCGAGGTCGGCGACGGCGGTGGTCTGATTGCCAAGAGTGAAGTCGCAGGTCCTGGCTTCATCAACTTCTTCATCACGCACAAGGCGGTGATGGAGAGCTTCGCCGAAGCGCTCGCCGCGGGCGATGCGTTCGTGCGCAGCAATCATGGCGGCGGCAAGCGGATCCTCGTCGAGTTCGTGAGCGCGAACCCCACCGGCCCCCTTCACTTGGGGCACGGCCGCGGCGCGGTCGTCGGCGATGTGGTCGCCTCGTTACTCGACGCTGCAGGTTTTGCCGTCGCGCGCGAATACTACATCAACGACCTCGGCAATCAGACCGACGTCATGGCCCGCTCGATCTATCTGCGTTACGGCGAGCTTTGCGGCCGGCCGTTCTCGGCCCCCGAGGACTTCTACCCGGGCGACTACATCATCGATATCGCCAAGAGCGTTCACGCCGAAGTCGGCGAGGCGTTGCTCGACAAGCCAGAGAGCGAGTGGATCGACAAGCTCAAGGCGAAGGGCATCGCGCTCATGATGAAGCGCATCAAGGACGACCTACTGGCGTTCAACGTGCGGTTCGACTCGTTCGTGAGCGAACGTGAGCTCTCGGACCGCGTCGGCCTGCCTGCTTTCGTCAAGCGCATGGACGGTCTCGGCCACATCTTCATGGAAGAGGGCAAGACGTGGTTTCGCTCAACCACCTTCGGGGACGACAAGGATCGCGTTCTCATCCGCGAAGACGGACGTCCCACCTACGTGACGGCGGACCTTGCCTACCACGAAGACAAGCTAAAGCGTGGCTTCGCGGGACTGGTCAACGTGCTTGGTGCCGACCACGGTGGCTACGTCGCGCGCGTTCGCGCCGGTATCGCGGCCTTGGGTTACGACCCGAAGGCACTCGAGGTCATCCTCATCCAAATCGTAAGCATCTCGCGCGGCGGCGAAGCGGTACGCATGGGCAAGCGCTTGGGTACCGCAGTGTGGCTACGCGAGGTCCTCGACCAGGTCGGCCCTGATGCGTTCCGCTACTTCTTCATCATGCGCCGCTCCGATGCGCAGATGGACTTCGACCTCGAGCTCGCCACCAAGAAGACGCTGGATAACCCCGTGTTTTATGCCCAGATGGGCCACGCCCGCATGTGCTCGATTGTCCGCAAGGCGGACGAGCAGGGCGTGCCCAGGCCGGTTTACACACCAGGCGCTCTCGACGCGTTGACGCTCCCGGAAGAAGCAGCGCTCGTGAAGACCATGTTACGCGCGCCAGAGGTCGTCATCGACGCAGCTGTGAATCGTGAGCCCCATCAGGTGGTCCACTACATCCAGGACCTCATCGCGCAGTTCCACAGCTACTACTCGCAATACAAGGGCACCGAGCGCGTCATCTCGGCTGACCCGGTGAAGACGCGCGCGCGCTTGCTGCTCTGTGAGGGGCTGCGTGTCACGTTGCGAGCACTGCTCGGCATCCTGGGCGTCTCGGCCCCGGAGCGCATGAGCCTCGATGACGTAACGGAGTCCTCTTGAGAGACGTACGCAAGATCCAGCAGCACTTGGGCGGCGCGCGCTCGCAAATCGTATGGCTCACCTTGGGCGGTATGGTCGCCCTCGGCTGCACCTTCGCGCTCGGCGTGATGGTCGGACGACGCGCCGAGAAGCTAAGGGTGGCGCAACACGAGGCGCCGACGGATCCGCTCAAGCAGATTGACGCCGAGCACAAGCTCCACGACGAGCTGACGTATTACGCGCGCCTCACACAAGCCCACGGAGAGCGCGCGACCGTCGCGTCTGCCGACCCGCTGCCCAACAAGAAGACGCGAGCTCCGGACACGACGAAGATCGCAACCGATGCCGTCGAGACGCCAAGGCCTGCGCCCCTCGCAACACCCGCTCCCCCGGCCACGCCGCAGCCCGCCCCAGCGCCACCAACTGACGTCATGGGCGGACTCGCCACGGGCCCCGCCAAGAGCGGCGAGTACACCATCCAAGTCAGCTCGTTCCAGACCGCAGACGAGGCGAGCGCCTACGCCGCGTCGCTCAAGCGCAAGGGCTACTCGCCTTATGTGGTGGCCACGCAGATCGCGGGCAAGGGAACCTGGCACCGCGTCCGCTTGGGCGTGTTCCCGAGCTCGGAGGCCGCGACGCTTGCCAAGCAACAGCTCGTCGCCTCGGATATCGCGGGATGGGTCGTCAAGGCGGAGTAGAGTGCACGAACCCCAGTGCGCAGAGCGTCGGGTCTAGATGCCCGCGTCGCGTCCGCCGCCGCGGTCGTAGCCGTCTTCGTTCAAGTGCGCGCCACCGCTCTGATGACGGGCATCCTCCAGGGCGTAGCGGGCGCTGGACGCGCCGGGCCCGGGCTCGAGGAAAGACGTGATGCGGTTCTGGGAATCCCCGCGGGCGCGGCTGCGCGCAGGAGTACTATCGGGCAGGCGGTGAGACGCCTGCGCCTTGGTGGCGCTGGTTTTCATGGTAACGCGCACTTTCGGCTAGCCGCGCGCACCTGTTGCGCGATTGTGCCCAGCGTCGGCCTGAAGCAAGCTCAGAGCGTGGCTAGGGCGCCGTTAGCTCGGGATCGGCCGGTGCCGTCACCGTCTCGGGCGTAGCCGCGTTCGCCGCCGAGCGACGTTCCCACTTGTCGACCATCCCGTCCCCATCGTTGTCGGTGCCGACCCGCTCGAGCTTCCCGGCCTCGTAGTACTCCCAGGTGTCGACCTTTCCGTCGCCGTTGCGATCGGTCTCGACGCGCCCGAGCTTGTTGTCCGCGTAGTAGCGAACCATCTCGGGCTTGCCGTCGTAGTCGAGATCGATTTCCTTACGCGCGAGCCGCGCATCCTCGAAGAACGCCAGCTCATCATAGCGACCATCGAAGTCGAGGTCGGTGCGCTCCTCGGTGACCTGGTTCTTGGCGTCGTACAGGCGAATGACGTCGACCTTCCCGTCGTGATTGAGGTCGATGTCCTTGCGAACGAGCTGCTCGACGCTCTGGCCGGCGGCGGCAGGGTCGGGCGCCACGCGGTAAAATTTGAAGACGTCAGGCTTCTTGTCGCGATTCAAATCGAAGCTCTTGAGCTCGAGGTTGCGCTCTTTCGCGTATGCCTCGCGGTCGTCCGTCGCTGCGGACGTGGCCTCAAGGGCGGCGGCCTGCGGCGGAGGTTTACGCGAGCCGCTACAGGCAGATAGGCCAGCGATGACGAACAGCCCAAGGGACTTCCGCATACGGAAGGTTGTGGGGCAGAAGCGCTCGCTGCGCAAGAAGGCGCGGCGTTGACACCCGGCGTGCGGCGCTCGTAGGGTCCGCGCCGTGCCGGACAAGAAGATATCGACGACGGTCTACCTGACGCCGGAGCAACACGCCCGACTCAAGCAGCTCCATGCCCGCACCAAGGTGCCGGTTGCCGAATACATCCGCGAAGGCATCGACCTCGTACTCAGGCAGCACGCCGACAAGCTTCCTGGGCAGCTCAAACTCGTCGACTGACCGACCCCGGATTCGGCGAATCATGCGAAATAGAGCAACGAAATCGCGACGTCGCCGATACTGAAGACAGAACCGTCGATAGAGGGTTCTTTTCACCCAACGTGAGGCTCCACCATGGCCGACCCCGTCGCTCCAGCTCCGACAACCGTCAAGGCAACCTGTTCGTGGTCCGCAACCGAGGTCGACGTCACGGTGACAGGGAGAACCGTCACGTTCGAGCGGCAGGCTCGTGAAGACCACGGCTTAGTCGGCTCATTCTACCGGGTGCGCGACACCTTCGACCTGGACAGCACCAAAGACTTTCGTCAGCAGCGTCTCTTGTTTGGCCGCGAACAGGGCCCGGAGACCCGCGTTGCGATCACCCGCAGCGAGGGTTGGCGCATCGCGTACAACCGCTGCGCCAACGACCTCAGCCGCGTCAATAACCCGATGTGGAGACAGGTTCGCGACGTCGCTAATCTGTTCTAGAGCGCACGGAAGCGCTTTCCGAGCAGATGCGCCTAGGGTATGAGCCGCGCTTCGCATGACGTCCCGGTCGCATATCCGTAATTTCTCCATCATCGCGCACATCGATCACGGCAAGAGCACGCTCGCCGACCGCATCCTCGAGGTCTGCGAAGCCGTCAACGAACGCACCAAACAAGATCAGATGCTCGACAAGATGGAGCTCGAGCGTGAGCGCGGCATCACCATCAAAGCCCAGGCCGTGCGCCTAGGTTACACCGCAAACGACGGTCAGAAGTACGAGTTCAACCTCATCGACACGCCCGGCCACGTCGACTTTACCTACGAAGTCTCGCGGTCGCTCGCGGCGTGCGAAGGTGCCATTCTCGTGGTCGACGCGACGCAGGGCGTCGAGGCGCAGACGATGGCCAACGTCTACCTCGCCCTCGACAACAACCTCGACATCGTTCCCGCCATCAACAAGATCGATCTCCCAAGTGCCGATGTGCAGCGCGCCAAGGAAGAGATCGAGGCCGACATCGGCCTCGACGCGAGCGCGGCAACCCCCGTGTCCGCTAAAATGGGCGTGGGTATTCGTGAGCTGCTCGAGAAGGTGGTCGAGATCGTTCCACCGCCGAAGGGTGACGACGACGCGCCACTGAAGGCTTTGGTCTTCGACTCGTGGTTCGACGCATATCGCGGAGTCATCGTGCTTTGCCGCATCGTCGACGGCGTCGTCAAAAAGGGCACGAAGGTAAAGATGTTCCGCAACGACAACGTGTTCGAGGTGCAAGAAGTCGGCGCCTTCAACCCGTTCGCGTTGCGCCTCGACGAGCTGCGCGCCGGAGAGGTCGGCTTCATCGTCGCCAACATCAAGGACATCCACCTCGCGAAGGTCGGCGACACCATGACCTACGCCGAAAATCCTGCCGCCGAGCCTCTGGCTGGCTTCAAAGACGTCAAGCCCATGGTGTTCGCGGGGGTCTTTCCCGTCGACAGCAAAGACTATCAGGAGCTCAAGGACGCCCTCGAGAAGCTTCAGCTCAACGACGCGGCGACGCGCTTCGAGCCCGAAACCTCGCAGGCGCTGGGCTTCGGTTTCCGCTGCGGCTTCCTCGGACTGCTCCATATGGAGATCATCCAGGAGCGCCTCGAGCGCGAATACAACCTCGACCTCATCACGACCGCGCCCACGGTCATCTACGAGGTCCATACGACCCGCGGCGAGATGCTGCGCATCGACAACCCGGCCAAGCTCCCGCCGACAACCGAAATCGATCGTATCGAAGAGCCGCTCATCAAGGCCAACATCCACGTGCCGCAAGAGTACGTCGGCAACCTGATGAAGCTGTGCGAAGAGCGCCGCGGCAAGCAGATCAATTTGACCTACGCAGCGCACGACCGCGTCATGTTGAGCTACGAGCTGCCGCTCGCCGAGGTCGTCTACGACTTCTACGACAAGCTCAAGAGCGCCTCGCGCGGGTACGCTTCGGTGGACTACGAGCTCGCCGGCTATCAGCCCGCTGATCTCATCAAGCTCGATATCTTGATCAACGGCGAGGTCGTCGACGCCCTGAGTATCATCGTCCACAAGGAGCGGGCCTTCGACCGCGGACAGGTCCTTTGCTCGAAGCTCAAGGACATCATTCCGCGCCAGCAATTCGAGGTCGCCGTGCAGGCGGCCATTGGCACGCGCATCATTGCACGGACGACGGTCAAGGCGTACCGCAAGAACGTCACCGCGAAGTGCTACGGCGGCGACATCAGCCGCAAGCGCAAGCTCCTCGAGAAACAGAAAGAGGGCAAGAAGCGCATGAAATCCGTAGGCAGCGTCGAGCTGCCGCAAGAAGCGTTCTTGGCGGTGCTACGCGCCGACTGACCCGCTGCGGCGGACCAATCAACGAGGCGCGCGCCGGTCAGGCACGCCATCTGGCACCACTTGACCATCGCGCTGCGTGCTCTCGCACGTGCAAACGACGCACCCGCGCGCGTCGGTCGTGCACACCTTCGGTCCGCACCACGGGTCGTATTCAGTGCAGCCGTTCGAGGAGGTGTGGACGCAGCCCGCGAGCGCGAGAGCCGCGATCACCGCAAACAGGTGTTTCATGAGGGTGTCGCCTCGTTCGCGCCCTGCACCAAGCGCACGGCCCCACGCTCTGAGACCTCGATCACGTAGCCTTTCGGTACGACGGTCTGTCCGGGCTGGTACATGACAGCGCGCACGGCTTCCGCCACGTTCCGCAAGCGATCGCCCGAGAGGCGGTCGCGCATCGCGGTCAAGATGCTCTGCGGACTATTGCGGGTGAAGTGGTCGATGAGGTTCTGGCGCGATGCCGTGAGGAGCCCCGTCGCGGTGCGCAGCGCTTCGATTTCGCTGTTCATGACGTGCTCCATGCGGTCGACATCGATGTCACCGAGCAGCTCGTCGTGGGCGATACGGGTGAGGGCGTGACCCATGGCCATTCGAGACTACTCCAATCGGTTGGAATCGCACACGTCTTGCGTAGGTGTCATTCACACGTCATCTTCCCAGCCATGCCCGTAAGGCGACAGCCCCTTTGGCCACGATCGTATGTGGCCTCGTGCCTTACGTTTCTGACCCTCTCGGCGTGTGCGAAAGACCCAACGGCACCGACAGAAATCTACTTGAGTGTCGCGTCGACAGTCCGCGACATCGACAAAGTGGTTCTGTCTGCGCGTAGCCGCGAAGGCATCGTCGACGTCATCGAGCGCGAGACGCGCGACCGTGACATCAACATCGACCCCTTGATCGTGCGTATGATCCCAAGCCTCGGTCTCGGCCTCGAGCTCATTGTGCGCGCCGAGGGCTACAAAAACGAAGGCATCGTGGTGTCGGTGGGCGAAGAGCTCGACTTCGAAGAAAACAATCGCCAAGACCTCGAAGTCGTCATGAACGAGAGTTTCTTTGCGGACGACCTCGACCGCGATGGCTATCGGTTGTGCGGAACCGGCCCCGCAAACAACGACGCCCCGTGTGATTGTGACGACAACGTGGCCAGTATCAACCCCTTTGGGCAGGAACAGTGCGGTAACGGGGCCGATGACGACTGCAACGGCGCGTTCGACGATGGGTGCTGATCGCCGGAAGGCGTGCAGCGTGCGCCATGGGCTTGCGGAGGCCCGCGCCGTTACAGCATAAGCCCCGAGGCGGGTGGTTTGTTTGCTGAGCTTCAAGGACAACGATGTCGGGTGTATCGGTCCCATTCATGCTCGACTCTAAGCTGCGCGACGCGCGACGCCTTGCCCGTCAGCGGGTGAAAGAGGCTCACAAGCTCCTGCGACGGGCCAAGGGTGGGGTGTCCGAGAGCACCCGCGGGGCTATCCGCGGTAGCGCCGAAGAGACCGCCGAGCTCGCGCGAGGCGACAACGTCGAGGGCATCACGCGCGCAAGCGACCACCTGAGCGAGCTCATCGACGCCGACCTCGGATCGTATCGCAAACCAGCGTGGCGCGAGTCGCTCGAGCAAATCATCGTCGCGGTGCTGGTCGCCTTGCTCTTGCGCTCGTTTGTTCTCGAGGCCTTCAAGATCCCAAGCGGGTCGATGATCCCGACGCTCGCGATCGGCGACCAGATTTTCGTGAACAAGTGGGTGTACGGGCTGCGCGTCCCCTTCACGTCGATTCGTATGGTGGACTTCGCGCCGCCCAAAAACGGTGACGTGGTCGTCTTCATCTTCCCAAACGAGCCGCACGAAGACTTCATCAAGCGCGTCATCGGGGTTCCTGGCGACACCATCGAGCTCCGGCGGGGTGTCATCTTCGTCAACGGGGTCGAGGTCGTCCGCGAACCCTTAGGCAAGGTCGACGTTTGGGACCGCGAAACCAACAGCACGGCCTGGACGCAGCAGCACAGCCTTGCTTACACAGAGCGCCTCGCCGACAAGTCCTATACTGTCCTCGAGGATCCCGCGGTGTCGCAACGCTCGAACAACTGGGGGCCACGCAAGGTCCCCGAGGGGCAGATCTTCGTGATGGGCGACAATCGCGATCACTCATACGACAGCCGCGCCTGGGGTATGGTACCGCTGCAAAACGTCTTGGGCCGCGCCATGTTCGTATGGTGGTCGTGGGGCAAAGACGGTCTCGACATCAAACGCTTGGGTACCTGGATTGAATGACCAAGCGGTTTTGAACGGCCGGGTCGCTGTCATCACCGGTGGGAGTCGCGGGGTCGGCTACGCGATAGCGAATGCGTTCGTCGGCGCGGGTGCCAAGGTGCTCATCGTCTCGCGTAAGGCAGACGCCGTGCGGGATGCAGCGAACCGCTTGTGTAGCCGAGGCGAAAAAGCGCTTGGCGTCGCGCTCGACGTCAACGGGCCAGACACCGCAAGCCAAGTCGCTGCCGAGGCAGGGCGAGCCTTCGGGCGTGTCGACGTCCTCGTCAACTGCGCCGGCGTGTTCGTGTACAAGCCGTTTCTCGACCTCACGGCCGCGGATTGGGCTTCGTCACTTGCAACCAATCTGACCGCTCCGTTCGCACTCACCCAGGCCTTTGGTCGAGCGTTCGTCGCGCAGAAGACGGGCGGATGTATCATCAACATCACGTCGGTTCACGGCGCTATCGCGGACGCGAACGGGGCCGCCCAAAGCGCTTCGAAATTCGGTCTCGAGGGCCTGACCAAGGCTGCGGCCGAAGCTCTGCGGTCTCACGACATTCGCGTGAACGCCATCGCCCCGGGGGCCATCGAGCCGGACAGCGCGACGACTCAAGGTGTCGGCCCGCGCGCACGGGTCACCCAGGGCGATGTCGCGTCGCTCGCGGTGTATCTCGCAAGCGACGCGGCGCGGACCATCACGGGGTCCACCATCGAGCTGTTCGGGGTCACTCGCCCAGCGTTGATGCTGGGTTGACGCGCGCGCGTTAGGTTTGCGACCGACGCCGCACCACACACCGCTCATGAGAGTTGCTTCTTGAGCGCGCTCATCTCGGCGTGGGTCTGTAGCTGCAACGGCAGAACCTGGCTCTCGATGACCTGACGCACCGGCCCGTCGAGCTTTGCGACGTCACGTTTGTAGTCCGCGTTGCCATGGTCTTCTCCCTCTTCGAGCGCCGCGATAGCGGCTCTCTCACCAAGGGTCTTGGCGCCGCCCTCGACGACTTTCGCGAACATCCCCCAGATGCCGGACGAGATTGCAGGCGCGCCTCCGAGCTTGCGGATCTCACTGCTCAGGATCTGAACACGTTGCTCATGCGACTGCTTGCACTCGGCTAGCCTACTGCTGTGCTCGGACGTAGCGAGAGCGTCGAGCGCCTGGCGGTACGTCTCGACGGCCGAGATCTCGCCGCGGAGGAAAGAGTTGAGCTGGTCGACGGTGTTCTTCTGCATGTCCTGCATGGTTTGCTCCATTGAAGGTTTGGGTAGCGACGTCGACCAGCTGTGCAACCGACGTGCCGGCAAGCGCTGGCTCTCGGCATGTTTGGCCGGGGGAGTGTGGGGCGTAACGGGTCATGCGCGCGATCGGCGTGGCGTTCCAGGCACACTGCCGACCAGACGGAGGGACGCGGTCGTTTTCACATACACTTGGACCTCCGCTCCCGAGTATGGTGCGTCCCTCAACGTCGATGCTCTTCAGGAGCTCTCCTCCCATGCATCTGCTTCGCGTGTTGCGGGCCGGTATCGTTGTCTGTCTGGTTGGCTCGTTTTTCTCGGCGTGCCACTCTGGCGAGTCTCTCGAGGTCACCCACGCGTCGCCGACGGGTGATTTGCGCGGCTTGCCGACTTACTTCGAGGTGCATTTCAATCGGCCCATCGTCGATCCGGATGCTGCCACCGCCTCGGCGCAGGGGCTCGACATCGACATCACTCCGAAGCTGGCCGGCAAGGTGAGCTTTCCGACGCCGAACTCGATGGCGTTCGCGTTCACCGATCCCGTACCGCCGGCGACCAAGGTCGAGGTCGAAATCGACAGCGGCCTGCGCACCTTCGACGGTAAGGCCGTCCTGAAGAGCAGCTACAACTTCGCCTTCACGAGTGAGAAGAACGGTGGCGCCGAGCTCGAGAAGGTCGCCCGCACGAAAGACGAGTGGCAGGCCGCCAAAGCGGACGGGGCGCCGCCCCGACAGATGGTAAGTGACGGAGAAGCACAGGTCTCGTTGCTCGGCCTCTACGACGACCTCGTGCTGACGCTGCGCTATCCCGAGAAGGTCGCGACCCTCAAGTCGCTCATCACCGTCCAAGGTGAGCCGCAGAGTGGCGGCACTGCCAAGACGCTGCCCGTGACCCTCACCTTTCCTGGGGGCGACACCGCCGATCGCGTCCTCATTACCCCGAGCTCGCCTTGGCCCGAGCACGCGAATCTCAAGGTCAACCTAGCCAAGGGACTCGGCGTCGCCGTTAGCGGAGCGGGCAGCGCGACCAGTGATGCGCAGACCTTGCAGGCGGCCACGTACCCGGCACTCACCATCCTGAACGGACCGACGTGCGACCTGTGCGTGCCGCCATCAACTCTCGCGGTGGAATTCTCGACGCCGGTCGACTGCCAGCAAGCGCTCGCGAAGATTGCCATCGTGCCGGCCGTGGAGAGCTTCAACTGTTCGGGGCAGGCGACCGGCAGCCGTATCGTGCGTATCGAGCCAACGCCCGCCCTCAAAGCGCACACCGAATACACGCTGACGGTCGGTGGCGGCATCATCGATGCTTTTGGTCAGGCGCTCGCCGAGCCCAAAGCGTTCACGTTGAAGACCGGCGATGCCGAGCCACGCTTTGCGCATCAGACGATGTTCAATGTGCTCGAGCGTGCTGAGAAGCCAGCGCACGAAGAGATGGTCTGGAAGACCGCGAAGCTCGACGTCGAGGGCGCGCGCCTGCCGTTCCGCGAAGCCTGGAAGATCATCGCCGCGCAAGATCTCGCCGACCAGGTGGCTTGGGAAGAGCTGCCGTGGTGGCTGTCCGAGAGCTACTACGCATACTACGAGTCTGACTGCTACTGGGACGAAGAAGCGGGCACCGAGATCTGCAACGAGAGCTCGCAGCGTTTCCCGGGCGCGACCGACGATACGGAGATCAAGATCCCCAACGCCGTGGCGACCAGCATCAACGTGCCTCAAGGAGAGAGCTGGGCCACCGTCACTGTACCGCTCGACCCCTACTTGAAGGGCGCTGGCGGTGTCGTGGTGCTCAAGAATACGCCGCGCGACCAGAAGGGCTCGCGTGTCAGTAACCCGGTCCTGCGCTTGCTCAACGTCACCGACATCGGTCTGTCGGCCAAGTATTCGACGCAGCAGCTCGTCGTCATGGCGGCCAAGCTCTCTGACGGGAAACCCATCGCCAACGCCGAGGTCGACATCTACATCGTCGACGACAAGGCGAAAGACCTGGGCGAGCCCGCGGCCCACGCCAAAACAGACGCCCAAGGTGTCGCGGTCGTTCGCGCCGCTGAGGTCGCGCGCAATGGAGGCGTACCAAATCTTCAGTCGCGTGGCGTGTTCGTGACCGCCAAAGCGGGCGACGACGAGGCCTTCGTCTGGTCGAAGTTTCGTAACGGGGGCAGCAGCGCGCCAAAAAGCGGGGCACGGCTCGTGGGCAGCATCTACACCGAGCGCGGCATCTACCGCCCAGGTGAAACCGTCTACTACCGCGTCGTTGCGCGCCGCCAGTCGCCCGACGGATTCACCACGCCGAGCGGGGCTGTGACCGCCACGGCGGTCTTCGAAGAAGACATGTACGACGAGAGCGGCGCTCAGGATGCGCTCTTCACGAGCGAGCAGGCCTTCTCGAAGTTCGGCACCATCAGCGGCAGCTTCGTTGTGCCAACAGACGCCCGCGTCGGCGAATATCAGCTCCGAGCCAAGGTCGGGGACGACATGCTGCGCGAGAGCTTCCGCGTCGGCGAGTTCCGTCGAGCCGAGATGAAGGTCACGGTCGCGACCGACAAGCCGCAGTACATGCGCGGCGCCAAGATGCACGCGCGCGTCAACGCCGACTATCTCTTCGGCGCCCCGGCAGCCGGCCTCACGACGCACTGGACGCTCCGACGACAGAGCTCGAGCTTCGACAGCAAGCGTTTCCCGCAAGCCGAGTTCAGCGACTACGATTACCACTCCTGGTACGACGAGCGCTCCGACTACGCCGAGTTCCTCGACGAGGGCGACGCAACCCTCGACGACACCGGCAGCTTCACCTTCGACCGCGTGCTCAAAGACGCGTCGAGTAACGCGCGCCTCGAGAAACTCATTGTGTCCGCTACGGTGGACGATGCCAGCGGCCAGAGCGTTAGCAGCCAAACGACGGTAAGCGTGCACCCAGCGAGTTTTTACGTGGGTATCGATCCGAAGGGATATCTGCGCGAGAAGGGCAAGCTGTTCAGTTACGATGTCGTTGTCGTCTCGACCACCGACCAGCCGCTTGGAGGCGTCGAAGTCGCGGTGAACGGCGAGCAGGAACGCTGGTACTCGGTGAAGCGCAAAGGCCCCGGCGGCCTCATGTACTGGGACTACCAGCACGAGAGCAAAAAGATGCCGGCGATCTGCACCGGCAAGACGGACGCTAACGGCATATTGACCTGCCAGTACACCCCTGAACACGGCGGCTCGCTGCGCCTACGCGTCTCCGCCAAGGACGAAAAGAAGCGTGAAGTGCGTGCCTCGTCCTGGTTCTGGGTGACTGGCGACCCCGACTACTACTCGGGCCGCAGTGACGGCGGCAACCAGGTCGCCATCATGCCCGAGAAGCCCGAGCTCGAGGCTGGCGAAACCGCGCGTATCGCCATCGCGTCGCCCTTCAAGGACGCCATGGCGATGATCACCGTCGAGCGCGAAGACATCCTCTGGCGCAAGGTGATGCCGCTCGGCACAAACGGCGTCGTCGACATCCCAGTTCCTCCCGAATGGGCGCCCAACGTCTGGATCTCGGCGACCGTCGTGCGAGGCCGCGTGAAAGCAGAAGGCGGCCTGTCCCCGGACCCGGAGCGCGACAAGCCGGCGTACGCCCTTGGCTATGCAAAGGTCGCCGTGAAGCCGACGCGCAACGTCCTGAAGGTCCAGCTTGCTTCCGACAAGCCGTTCTACGAACCGGGAGAGCAAGTTGCCGTCACCGTCAACACCACCGATTACCAGAGCAAAGCGACGTCGGCGGAAGTGAACCTGTTCGCGGTCGACGAAGGCGTCCTCATGCTCACCGGGTACCGCACGCCAGATGTCGTCAAGGACCTCTTCCAGGAGCGTATGTATTCGGTCCTGTCGCTCGACACGCGCATGCACGTGCTTGGCCGTCGCAAGTTCATCCAGCCGACACCCAAGGGCGAAGAAGATGGCGGTGGCGGCGGCGGCGACAACGACACGGAGCTACGCAAGGATTTCAATCCGGTCGCGACCTGGGTCGGTAGCCTCGTCACCGACGCATCCGGCAAAGCGAGCCACAGCTTCAAGGTGCCCGACACCCTGACCACCTATCGGGTGATGGCAGTCGCGGTCACCGAGGGGGCTCAATTTGGGTCCGCTTCGGCGGAGTTCAAGGTCAACAAGACGCTCATGATGCGACAGGCTATGCCGCGCTTCGTGCGACCAGGCGACCGCATCGATGCGGGGGTCGTAGTCAACCATATGTTGCCTGCGGGTTCGGCCGTAACCGTCGCCATCGAGGCCATCGACGACAAGCTCTTCAACGTGAAAGGCGAAAAGTCGCTGACGCGCGCGGTGGCGGGGAAGGCGACCGAGCCGTTCCGCTTCAACATCGCCGCCAAAGACGTCGAGGGCGCTTCGGAGATCATCTTCAAGGCGACTATGGAGGCGAACGGCAAGACGTTCGCCGACCGCGTCCAGCTCACGTTGCCAGTCAAGAGGGTGCAGCCCTCCGAGACCGTAGGCATCGCCGGTGTCCTTGATAGCGGTAGCGTGACGCATACGCTGACGCTGCCCGAGGGGGCGCGGCCGACCAAGTTCGAGCTCAACATGAGCGGGTTACCCGTGGCATCGCTAGAAGAGCGTATGCGGGGCCTCGTGGGCTATCCGTATGGATGCCTCGAGCAGCGCACCAGCAAGGTCATGCCGCTCATCGCCGTGCGCGAGCTCGCCGAGAAGCTCGGCTTTGCGTCCATCCCGAGCGAGAAAATCAAAGGCTGGGTCGATGAGTGGGTGAAGCTCGTGCCGAAGTACCGATGCGGCGACAACGGCTTCGACTACTACCCGGGCTGCGGCCACGGGTCCGATCCCTACCTTACCGCGTTTACCCTCGACGCCATGTTGACCGCGCGCAAATACGGCTACAGCGTCCCTGACACGACCGTCGATCCAGCAGCGCAGTATCTGCAGAACAAGCTCGCGTCCATGAAGGCGGACGGCGAGAGCTGGGACGGTAACGCTGGCATGGCGAGTGCTCTGCGTGTCCTCGCTGAGCTCGGCCGCTTCGACCAGGCGCGAGAAAACGCCATGTTCGAGGGCCGCTCGAGTATGCCGCTGTTCTCGAAGACCGAGCTTGTGCGCGCCATCCACAAGCGCGCAGGGGCGGGCGAGACCAAGGTCACCAAGCTCATCACCGAGATCGCAAGCGCCGGGGCTGAGAAGAACGGCATCGTCACCTTCGCAGCGGACAACCCCCAGCGTTACTGGTGGGCTTGGGACTCGGGCCAGCGCTCGACCGCGCTCGCATTGCGCGCGATGCTCCAGGTGACGCCGACCGACGCCAAGGTGCCGATGATCGTGCGTGGCCTCGTCAACATGGACGGCGAGCAGGACTACTACACGACCCAAGCGACAACCCAGACGCTCCTCGCCCTGGCGGAAGCGGCGAGCATCATGAAGCTCGAAGGACGCCAGCCGGTCGCGACCGCAAAGCTCGGAGCCGAGTCGCTCGTCGACGCCAAGAAGATTGGCGACAAGGTCGATAGCGTCAAGCGCGACAAGCTCGAGACCAAGCCCGCCTACGACCTGGTGCTCACCAACAGCGGCAACGGCCCGCTCTACTTTGGCGGCTTCTTCAGCTTCGCTTATCCAGCGACGGCGCGTCTGCCGCAGCAGTCACAAGGCTTCACCGTCACGCGCACCTACACCAACAAGAAGGGCGAGCCGATTGGCGACAGCGTGCGCGTCGGCGACTACGTCATGGTGAGCCTCGCCATCGACGTCGCCGAAGACGGGCGCATGGTCGTGGTGAGCGATCCGCTGCCGGCAGGGCTCGAGCCGGTCGACACCAACCTCGCCACCGCCGACAAGGAGATGGAAGAGGTGATGACCGGACGCGGCAACGACTGGTCATGGTGGCGAAGCCGCTATAGCGAGATGCGCGACGACCGCACCGACTACTCGTTCCGCTATCTGTGGAACAGCGGCGGCGGACGTTGGCCGGTGAAGCTCAAGTACCTCACCCGCGCGACCACACCGGGCAGCTACTATGCGCCCGGCACCATCGTCGAACGCATGTACCAGCCAGAGATCCGCGGGCGCGCCGAGGGTCGCGAGCTCAAGGTGCTCCCGAAGCTCGAGGCTCCCGCCAAAGCCAAGTAGTTGCAGCGGGAGACGAGCGCCTAAATCGCTCGAAGCGCGCATTCGCAATACTCAAGGAGTTACGTTCATGAAACTTGCTTGCCTTGGTGCTGCGATCGTCGCATCCGCTATAGCATCGCAAGCTCTCGCTGGAAGCGTCAGCAGCTACAGCGGATGTAAACCGCTGGGCAGCGAGCGCGAGGCTTGCATGAAATGCCTGAGCGGCGGCGGCTTCTATCAGCCGGGTCAAGGCTGCGGCGCGGTTCCGGGCATGCACAAGTCGAAGGCGATACGCAGCCCCAAGCCACCGCCGCGGCCGAGCGCCATGCCGAAGTCCGGCGGTGACTTCGTGACCATCACACCCAGGCCTTTCGCAATCGGCGCGCGAGGCAACGACGAAAACAAGGACGACGCCAAAGAGGTCTTTGGGACGACGGTAACGCTTACCCACGCGTTCGCGATGAAAGCGACGGAGGTGACTTTCGGCGAGTGGTACTTCGTCACGGGTGCGCTCCCCTCATCGTTCGAGACAGAGAACGGGTTGGAGACCCCAGCAGGTGTCACGTGGCGTCAGGCGCTCGACTATTTGAACTTGCTCTCGAAGCGCGAGAAATTGGAACCGTGCTACTCCTTCAAGGGTGGCCTCGCTCAATGGCCCAAGGGCTACGAGTGTACCGGCTACCGGCTGGCCACCGACGCCGAGTGGGAGCTCGCAGCGCGTGGTGGTCTTGATGATCCGCGCTATGGCGAGCCCGGTGAGATCGCCTGGTACTACGACAACAGTGAAGGCAAGCTGCACCCCGTCGGCAAGAAAAAGAAGAACGCCTACGGTCTGTACGACATCCTTGGTAACGCCTGGGAATGGGTTTGGGACGCCTACCAGTTCAAGCCCTACACAGAAGACATGACCGACCCCGTCATCGGTGGGCTCGCCCTCGAATCGGAGGGCCAAGATCGTGTGATGCGGGGCGCCAGCTACAAGGAAAACGCAATCTACGTACGGGCGACGCACCGCTTTCAGTATCCCGCCAACAGTGGCGGTGCTGGGTACGGGTTTAGGCCGGTGAGAACGGTCAAGGCGCCGTAGGCCCACTCACGCTGTAACTCACACGGTCGCGCATACCGCCACAGCGCCCTGGTGTGCTGCGGGGCGCCCGCTCTGTGAGGGCGGCGATGCGGCCCTCCGTCTCTCGAAAGAGCAAAATATCGGCAACTAGCAGCGCAAACGATCGCGCGTCGCTGAGCGCTACTGCCCGAGCTTGACGGATAGACGCCTGGGATAGAGAGAGCCTGGTGCCAGACCAGCCCCAAGGGTCCAACGAGAGCGACGTGGTGTCCGAGCGACATGAACGAGCCGGCCGAGCGCGACGTCGCTCGACCGGGGGAAATCTCTTGCGACGCCGCTGGTGGCGCTTGCAAACAACGCTACTCTGGCGCTCGCGCTGGCTGCGCTGGTCGATGCCGTTTTTGGTTGGAGTGGCGGCGGTCCTCTTCGGCTCCTTTTTCGTGCCTGTACGCAAGGAGCGCCTGGCGACCCAGGCAGTCGAGTCGACCACCTGGGTCGATCGCAACGGTAGGCAGCTCGCAGAGCGGGTCGGCGGGCAGGGCGCGCGCATGACCCCAGTCGAGCTCGACGCGATCTCGCCGCATGTCGTCGACGCGCTCGTCGCCGTCGAGGACAAGCGCTTCTTTCACCATCTTGGCCTCGACCCGCTCGCCATCGGCCGCGCATTGAAACAGAACGTGTCGCACCTGCGCGTGGTGAGCGGCGGGTCGACCATCACCCAGCAGCTCGCCCGGCTTCTCAACGCCGAACGCGAGCTGATGCAGGGCAATCCTGTACCGCGTCGGTCGCTCTGGCAAAAGGCGCGTGAAGCACACCTCGCCATCCGCCTCGAGCGAACGTTCGACAAGCCGACTATCCTCGCAGCCTTCTTGAACCGAGCGCCCTTCGGCAACGGCGCGGTTGGTATCGAGGCCGCGGCGCGCCGCTACTTCGGCTCGTCCGCCAAGACCCTCAGCGTCGCGCAAGCAGCTTATCTCGTGGGTCTACCCAAAGGCCCAACGACGTATGCGGCGTCACCGGAGCGGGCGCTCGCTCGGGCGAGACAAGTGCTCGAGGCCATGCAGCGCAACGGTATGCTCACGGATGGGCAAATGGAGCGGGCGCTCGATGAGAGGCTCGTGGCGAAGCTCGAGGGGCAACCCGCAGTTGCCATCCACGCGCTCGCGCTCGCGGAGTCCGAGCTCCGCGCGCGGGGCGCCATGCCGGCTGGCGAGATCGGCCTCACGATCGACGCGACGATTCAAGACAGGGTGCAGGAGCTACTCGCCGACGAGGCCCCCCGCCTCTACAAGCGTGGCGGGCGTTCGGCGGCGGCCGTCGTCATCGACAACGCGACGGGCGACATCCTCGCGGTGGTCGGTGCAGCCTTCGAGGACAACCCGCTCTGGGGTCAATACAACGCCGCAACGGCGGTCAGGCAGCCGGGCTCGGCGCTCAAGCCGTTCCTCTACGCCGCCGCGCTGGTCAAGGGATTCACCGCAGCCACCCTGGCGAGCGATGTCGAGCGGCCGTTCGCTGACACCTGGGGTGTGTTCCTTCCCGAAAACTACGACCAGAAATCGCACGGACCTGTCCGCTATCGCGAAGCGCTCGCGCAGAGCCTCAACATCGCGGCGGTGGATACGCTGGCACGGACCGGGCTCGACCCGTTCGCCGACATGCTCGCGGGAGCTGGTTTGACGACCTTGACGCGACGCCCGGGCTACTACGGGCTCGGCCTCGCCTTGGGTAGCGGCGGCGTCCGCTTGGTCGATCTCACCAACGCCTACGCCGCCCTCGCGCGGGGCGGCCTGTGGAAGCCCTATCGCATCCTGCGCGGCGAGCCCCCCGTCGAAGAAGACAGGAGGATCCTCGACGAGCGCGTCGCCTACGTCATCGCGGACATGATGAGCGACGGCAATGCCCGCGCCGGTCAGTTCGGTCAGAATAGCGTGCTGACGACGCCGTACTGGACGGCGGTGAAGACAGGTACAAGCAAGGGCTATCGCGACAACTGGACGGTGGGATTCAGTGACCAGCTCACCATCGGGGTCTGGGTCGGCGATCCGACCGGTAAAGCGATGCGAAGGGTGAGCGGCGTCGAGGGAGCAGGGCAGATGTGGCGGCGCCTGATGAACGAGCAGACCAACGGGCAATCGGTTGCCCCCAAGGAGCCCAAGGGAGTGAACCACGTCCAGGTGTGCGCAGTCTCAGGGATGAAGCGGGGACCCGCGTGCGAGGGAGGCCTCGACGAGCTGTTCCTAGCCGGCAGCGAGCCCACGGAGACCTGCTCCTGGCATCGGCACACCCGGGTCGACCCCAGTAACGGTTTGCTCGTGCCCGAAGGCTGCGCACTGGCAGACGCGACCGAGAAGGATGTGACCGTGTACCCGAGCCCATACGACGCCTGGGCTATCGCCACTGGCCACGGCATCGCAGAGCGCTACACGGAGCGATGTCCAAGGCCGCCTATGAAGTACCCGAAGGCGAAAGTAACGCTCTTGAGTCCGGCCCGGACCGAGACGCTCCACATCGACGTCGATGCGCCGCGCGAGGCCCAGGCACTAGCACTCGAAGCACGTGTCGACGATGCCGCAGGCCCGGTGACATTCCTCATCGACGAGCAGCCTTTCGTCACCGTCGACGCGCCGTATCGCGCCTTCTGGCCGCTTCAGCAGGGCAGCCATAGTTTCCAGGCCCGCCTCGAAGCGACGGGTGCAGTGAGTCCGCTCCACGCGATCGTCGTTCGTTAGCGGCTAAGCGTGAGCAACGCCGACACCAGAGCGGCGTGCGCAAGCTGCTCGTGGCGTTCCGCGGGGATCGGGAGCCGCTTTGCGATCGTCGACAGACAGGCGACGCCGAGAATATGCCGCTCATTGTCCGGGAGCGCCCGCAAGGCTTGCGTAAGCTCGCTCAGATGGGCCGCCGGCTCATGGCGAATGTGGTAACCCGTCCGCGTCGCGGGGCTTGCCCCTTCGGGAAGAGGCTGGCCACTTTCGGCGAGTGCACGGCCTGCGCGGTAGTCGACCAGGTGCCGAGGCAGGGAAGCGATAGAGGCGGACGAACCAGTGGACATGGAACCCCCGAACATCAAAGGTATCGGTGCTTCCAGGGGATTTGTTGCGTTGACACGCGGTCGCTGCCGCCGTAACCCTGCCTCAGCTCATGCGCGGCTTTATCCGCTTGCGAACGCTGGTGTTTCTCGCCCTCTGCGCCGCGCTCGTGGTGGTCGCTCTGGCGTACGGCCGCATGGCTCTGAAGTACTACCGCATCAAGCAAGAAGCCATCCAGCTCGCCAACAGTGAGCTGGTGCAGCCCGAGACCCAGACGAACAGCGTCGACCAGTTTCTGTTCAACGTGAAGAACCGGACTGATTTGACGCTCACGCGCTCCGATGTTGCGGTGAAGCAGACAAAGGGCAGCGACACACTCATGGTCGAGGTTCACGTGGTCATTCCGGTCACCTTCCCGTTGGTGAACCGCACCAGGTATCAGCCCTTCGTCATCCGCGTCGAAGCGAAGCGTATTAAGGAGTATTGATGACGCGCGTCCTCGATGCAGCCGGTATCGCTAAAGCCCTCGCCGCGATGGCGGACGCGATCGCGGGTCGCGCGGAAGACGGTCCGTGGGCCATCGTTGGGATCCGGCGCGGCGGTGAGCACCTGGCGAGGCGGCTGACCGAGCTGCTGCGGGCGAAGGTGGGGCGCGACAAGGTCGTGCTGGGGTTCGTCGACATCACGCTTTACCGCGATGACGGCTTCGGACCGAACGATTGGCCCGAGATCGGGGCGACCGACATTCTCTTCGCCCCGCGCGATTACACCGTGGTGCTAGTCGACGACGTGCTCTACACAGGCCGCACCGTGCGCAGCGCTCTCGACGTCATGCTCGACTACGGCCGGCCCCGCGCCGTACGACTCGCCGTTTTGGTGGATCGCGGTCTGCGAGAGCTGCCCATTAGCGCCGACTTCGTAGGCCATCGTATGACCACGACCGCAAACGAGCGGGTCGATGTTCGACTCACCGAAAGTGGGGCCGCCGACGACGCGGTCGAGGTGAGCGAGCGTGTCCACAAGAAGGGCGGGCGCGCGTGATTGCCGGTAAGCACCTCCTCGGGATGCGCGGGATGTCCGCGAGCACCATCCATCATATCCTGGACGCGGCCGAGGGGTTCCGTGGGATCTCGCGGCGGACCATCAAGAAGGTGCCGTCGCTGCGCGGGCGCACCGTGTTGAGTGTCTTCTACGAGGCCTCCACTCGTACCCGTGTGTCATTCGAGCTCGCGACCAAGCGTCTGTCTGCCGACAGTGTGAACATCGCGAGCAGCGGCTCGTCGGCCGAGAAGGGCGAGACACTTCTCGATACCGCCAAGAATCTCGATGCCATGCAGTGCGACGCGATCATTCTGCGGCACTCTGCTTCGGGCGCGCCGCACTACATCGCCGATCGCGTTGCGGCCCGCGTCATCAACGCTGGCGACGGCCAGCATGAGCATCCAACCCAGTCCCTCCTCGACCTGCTGACCATGCGCCAGTGCTTCGGCAAGCTCGAAGGGCTCGAGGTCGCGATCTGTGGCGACATTGCCCACTCGCGGGTCGCGCGCTCGAACCTCATCGCGCTCAAGGAGGTGGGCGCACGTGTACGCGTCGCGGGCCCGCGGACGCTCGTGCCCGCCGAGCTCGCGGAGACCTACGGCTGTGAGGTCCTACCCAGCATCGCCCAGGCCGTTGATGGTGCACACGTCGTGATGGCGCTGCGTCTGCAGAAGGAGCGGATGACCGCGGGACTCCTGCCGTCACTCCGAGAGTATGCGATTGAGTTCGGCATCAACGCTCGGGTGCTCGCGCGGGCCCGGCCAGAAGCCATCCTCATGCACCCCGGCCCCGTAAACCGCGGGGTCGAGCTCTCGTCGGACGTCGTCGACGGCCCGCGTAGCGTCATCCTCGACCAAGTCGAAAACGGCGTCGCGGTCCGTGCGGCGGTGCTGTACCTGGTACTCGGAGGCGAAGCGGCATGAGCCTCCTCGTCCGCAACGGCAGGGTCGTCGACCCAGCGACCGGCCTCGACGGGGTCCGGGACGTGCTGGTCGAGAACGTTGCTTCCTCCGCAGCGCGTATCGAAGCGCCAGGTAGCGTGAAACCCGAGAACCACGAGGTCATCGACGCGACTGGCATGTGGGTTCTGCCTGGACTCGTCGACTTGCGCGCGCACCTGCGTGAGCCCGGCCAAGAGTACAAAGAGGATCTCGTCACGGGCGCAACGGCTGCGGTCGCGGGCGGCATCACCACGGTGGTGGCGCAGCCGGACACCAAGCCCCCGGTCGACAACGGTGAGATCGTCGATTTCGTCCGACGACGGGGCGAAGCCGCGGGTCTCGCGAAGATTCTCGTGGCGGGCGCGATCACCGCGGGCCTGAAGGGCGAGCAGCTGGCATTCATCGGCGAGATGCGGCGCGCCGGGGCCGTTATTCTTTCGGACGGCGATACCTGGGTGCGTGATGCAGGGCTGATGCGGCGAGCGCTCGAGTACGCGAGCGATTTCGGGTTGACCGTGATGACGCACGCGGAAGACCCCACGCTCGCACGGGGTGGTCTAGCGCACGAAGGGCCCATGGCGGTGCGGCTGGGATTGCGTGGCATCCCCAGCGTCGCGGAGGAGACCGCCATCGCCCGCGATCTCGCGCTCGCTGCCTATACCGGGGCCAAGCTACACGTCGCGCACGTATCGTCCGCTGAAGCGGTAGAGCAAATCCGCATCGCGAAGAAGCGCGGCACCAAGGTGACGTGTGACGTCGCGGTGCATCACCTTGTGCTCATCGACGAGGCCCTATCGACATACGACACGAGCTTGCGCTTGTCTCCACCGCTGCGACGGAGTCGCGACCGCGACGCCCTCATCGCGGGTTTGGTCGACGGCACCATCGACGCCGTCGCATCGGATCATGCGCCGCAGAGCGTGCTCGAGAAGGATCTGCCATTCATCGAGGCCGAGCCTGGGGCGATCGCGCTGCAACAGCTCCTACCGTTGTGTCTGGGCCTGGTCGCCGACAAGCGCATCGACTTGCCGACGCTCGTGGCGCGACTCACGTTGGGCCCAGCTGGGGTCCTGGGTGCTTACGCTCAAGGAGCAGGGGCCTTAGCCGCCGGAGATCTGACGATCGTGGATCCTGATTCGGAGTGGTTGCTTGCGCGCGAGACGCTTTTGAGCAAATGCATGAACTCCCCGTTCGTTGGACGAACGCTAAGGGGCCGCGTCGAATGCACAGTGGTGCGTGGTCGCGTAGTGTACAAACGTCAAAACGCGTAAGTCGTCGGGGCTACCAAGCGCTTCATGTTTCACGGACTCTACGAGCAATTGGTGCGGTTCGCTTCGGAAGCTCCGCTAGCGGAAGAGCTACAACAGGCGAAGGCCGAGTTCCTTCATCGCACCGGCGATCTCTTCGAGAGCGACGGTGCCTTCGAGCGCCGCATCGCGGCTTTTCTCGAGTGGTACGTGCTCGATCGGCCAGCTCGCGCGGCTGGCGGCAAACGTCCCGTCGATGTGTACATCGAGAAGAAGGCGTCCGAGGCCATCGCGGCCCCGGACGATCTGGCTCGCGTGCAGGGCTTTGCAACAACGCGACCATCGCTGTTCGAGTTCAAGCGCGCAAAAGACGAGCAGATGTCACTCGTCGACCTCCTCGACACCAACAAGAAGACAGCGAAGGTTCAGGTGTACGAGCGCCGAAAGCCGGCGGGACTCGAGTCGGGCGATATCCTCGAAGCTCGCCTGGTGCCCTACGACGGCAAGCTGATGTTCAGCGAAGCCATCCAAGTTCTGCCACGCGAGGGCCGCAAGGTCATCGTCAAGGTCTGCAAGCGCTATCGCGCCGAAATGGCGGAGACGATGCCGCGCATCGACCTCGTTCACCGTGTGGCGTTCTTCGCCAATCGCTGTGAGCGCTACAAACACGTGGCGGTAGCAAAGATCTTCGCTGACCTCTTGGATACCGCCTTCGATGCGCAGCCGCCCGTGAGCCACCTCAGAGCCGCAAGCGGCGCTTAGCCGGAACGACTTTTCTCGTATCGTGGGGCCGCTTCGGCCAGTGAGCGCGAAGACCGCTGTCGCGTACTTTTGTGCGAAAAACCGCGCCGGATTTTTGACCGGGAGGGTTGCGGACCTTACCGTGCCCTTAGACGGGGTGGTGTTGCGCGATACCGCTCCGTCGCAAACGTACGGAGGGTCTCATGAAGACGAGCACTGTCCAGGCTTTGACGCGTCGCCATCGTCGTACCGATCTCGACATTTACGTGAACAAGATCGTGGGCGACGAGCCTCACATGGCGCGCGTCCGCGATATCTCTGAGAGCGGGTTGTACCTGTTCAAGCTGCTCGAGCCTGAGCTCGATGCGAACGGGCACATCGGTCTCGAGATCAAGTTGCCCGAGTGCGAAGAGGTCATCTGGGCCGTTGGAGAAGTGGTTCGCGAAGACGGGGCTCGTGCCGTCGAGGGTGTCGCCGTCCGTTTCGTCCGCATCGCCGAATCCGACCGCCAGCTCATCTCGGACTATGTGGCAAGCCGCTTGGCGGTCGCGGCCTAAGTCGGGAGAAAGGTCGAGCATTACTGACCCCGTCGCGCTACACTGCGGGAACCATTTCCTATCAGGAGTAGTGCGACGTGGTGTCGGGAAGGCTGACACGCAGAGGCGGCAGGTGGGTCGCCGTTCTGTCTGCAATAGCGGTCATGGTCGCGGCCTCGGATGGGCTTGCCGCCAAGAAGAAGGCGCGCAAAAAGCCGGCCAAGAGGCCAGCGGTCACTGCTCCCAAAGAGCCTGCCCCGGTCATTCAGCCGTTGAGCGAGCCAGCTCCAGCTCCGGCCGCTGCGGCTCCTGCGCCCGTCCCGGCGGAAGCGGGTCCGTTGAGCATCGCGATCATCGTCGAGGGCACGAACGCCCGCGATCTGGATTCCTCGCTCAAACAAACCTTCGCGAGCCAGGTGGCCATCGCCGTACCGTCGACCGTGCGGGCGGCGGTGAGTGCGGGCGACCAACGCATCTTCGGCCGTCCGCAACGTCAAACCGACCTCGTCAAGGCGATGAAGCGGGTCTCCAAGAAAGCCGGAGTCGACGCTGTCGTTTATGCGAACGTTGGCGGTAGCGCGAGCGCGGGCTACAGCGCCGCGGTCCTCGTCGTCCATCGAAGCGGACGCGTGCTCGTCGATGGGAGCGTACCCGTCACGCGCGTCGTGAAGCGCGGTGGACGTGCCACGCTGTCTTGGCAGCTCGCGAACGTCGCCTCGCTCGTTCAGCCGGGCATCACCGACCTGCAGGCCATGCCGCGCGGCGGCGCGGCGGGCGCGGGCCAACCCTCGGCGCCGACCTCGGGGAGCATGAGCTTGGGCGACGCGATCGCCAATTTCGAATCGGCCCGCGGCGCCAACCCCGGCAAACCTGGCGCTGCGCCTGTCAGCTCGGCCAGCGAAGACAACGACAAGGAGGGCGACGACGATAGCGCGCCACAGCGCGGAGATGTCGCCGTGGTCATCGAAGAAGACCCGGGCCCGCGTGTCCATCTCTTCGACCGGCGCATGCGCTCGCCGCTCATCGTCAAAGTCGGCATCGAGGGCGCCCATCGCAACTTCGCCTACAATCAACCGATCACGGCGAATCTGCGCGACTACACGGTGGGTCTCGCGCCGCTTGCGGCCTTCGAGCTGACCGCCTTTCCGTTTGCCAACACGTCCGTCACCGGTCTGCGAAACATCGGCTGGCATGCGAGCTACGCGCGCGCCTTCGGGGTGCAGTCGTCGTTTCGCACGGTCACGTCCGACAGTGATCTCCGCGTGAACAACGAATGGAGCCACTGGCAGGTCGGCCTGCACTCGCGCTTCCGGATTGCCCGCAAGCTCGCCATCGGACCGCAGGTCACCTATGGCTTTTCCAACTACCGCTTCGATTTTGCTGACATTGCCGACCAGCGCGCCTTCGAGGTGCCGGACGTTCGCTACGGGTTCATGCGTTACGGAGCCGAGTTTCGATTCCCGTTTTCGGTCCTCGATATCGCGGCAGGCATTGGATATCGCTCGATTTTTTCGGGTGGCCGGGTCACCAATCAGTATTTTCCAAACTCGCAGACCGGCGGCATCGATGGGCACGTGACGCTCGGCCTATCGCTCAGTAAGTCGTTCGCACTAGACGGAACGGTGCGCTACGTGCGGTACTTCTATGACCTGCAGCCCGAGGTCAGTGACACCTACGTGGCTGGCGGGGCTCTCGATCAATATGTGACGGCGAGTCTGAGTCTCGTCTACCTCTTGGGAGGAAAAGACCAATGACAGCAGGGCGCATTACCGGTCCTCGCATCGCCATTGGCGCCGTGATTGCGGGCCTCATGACGGTCATCGTTTGGAGCTGCGCGGGCGAGCTCGACGATGTCGAACGCTATCGGCTGGGTGCTAGCACGCTGCGCTCGTGTTTTGGCGACGAGGAGCCGCCGCGCTTCTTGACGTCATCGCGCTGCAAGCAATGCCACTTGAGCAAGGACAACGGCATCGGCGCCGCGCTCGACCTCACGTCACCGAACATGGGCGAGCGTTTCTCGAAGCTCATCGGCTCGTGTCCCGAAGAGCTCCTGGTCGACCCCGCAAACCCCGAAGCGAGCACGCTCTACAAATACGTGAACGACGAGATCGATGGGTGCACCTACAACAAGATGCCACCCACGGGCGCCGGCCTTTCGGCTGCCGATAAGCGCTGCTTGCTCACCTGGATCGACGGCTTGGACGACGTCGACGACCTTCAGCTCGATGATGGCGCGCCAGCCGACGACGGCGAAGGCGCTGGTGGTGACGGTGACGGCGGCGACACGGCACCTGGTGACGGCGACACGATGCCTGGCGACATGGATATGGACCCGCCGGCGCCGACGCTCACCGAGATTCGCGACCAGATCTTCGACGTGCACTGCTCTGGCTGCCACGACGTGGGCTCGGCCTCCGCCGGGCTCGAGCTCGGGCCTGACCTGCCGATCGCCGATCTGCACGCAAACTTGGTGAACGTGCCGGTCATCACCAATCCGACGACGCTCGATTACGTAGAGCCGAACAACATCGGCGCAAGCTTCCTGGTGCGCAAGCTCCGCGGGACGATGGATACAGCGCCGGGCTGCGCAGCTGGCACATGCGGCCTGCGCATGCCGCGTAACCAGGCCGCGCTCGATAACGCCTTGATCGAGCTGATAGAGGATTGGATCAACGCCGGCGCTCTGGAGAACTAGGTTGGTGTGATGCGCTTGGGACTGGAGCTCGGCATCGGCTTGCTCATGGTGTGGGCGGTCGAGCTTATTCTCTGGCGGGTCGCGCGGGCGACCAGTAGGGCGTGCCGAGCGCGTTGGCCGCGCTGGCAGAGCTGGGGACGCGAGCATCCGATCATCGCGACGTTTGCCGAGCGGTTCCCGGGTCTCGCGCGCGTACTTTGGCTGCGCCTGACGCCGGAGCGTTTCACTGGGCTGCCTCTGACGCTGATGGTGCTCCTCGGACTCTACATAGCGTTTGCTCTGTTTGGCATCGTCGACCTGGTACGCAGCTCACATGGCGTTGTGGCGTTCGACGACCGGGTGATGGCGTGGTTTGCGCCGTATCGAAGTGACGAGCGCGTCAACGCCGTCATGCTGATCACCGGCCTTGGAAACTCGTCGACTCTGATCGCGTGCGTCATCGTCGCCAGCAGTTTTCTCTGGGCGCATCGCCGGCGCGGCATCGTCGGACCCATGTGGATCGCGTTCATCGGCGTCGAGCTGGTGACGACCATAGGCAAAGGCTGGGTGGCTCGGGCGCGCCCGGTGTTTACCACCATCGCGACCGCGCATTCTCCGTCGTTTCCGAGTGGGCACACGACGGGGGCGACGGTCGTCTTCGGTTTTCTCGCATACGCCATTGCGCGGGATCTGCTGAGTCATAGGCGGCGGTTCGCGATTGGTTATGGGGCAACCGTCCTGGTGCTGGTCATCGGGGTCAGCCGGGTCTTCCTGGGTGTGCATTTTCCAAGCGACGTGATCGCAGGCTGGCTCATCGGCGTGTTCTGGCTGCTCGTGGCATTCGCCGCAGCTGAACACTGGCGCGGGCGACCGCAACCGCCTGTGGACGACACCGCGACGATGCAGATCAACCAGGCGGCGCTGCAGGCAGAGCTCGAGGCAGCCAGCCGCGCCGCAACCGACCACGAGCCGTAGAAGAGCGATATCGCTGTTCGCTGCTTGGTCGACACGACCGCTGTCGGCCTGTCACAGGCGCGCGGCAACGCTCTGTCGTGGCGTCAGGCGCAAGCATCGCAACGCGCCTCGCGCGAGAGCGATAACTGACTCGAACGAAGATTGGGAGTTGTGTAGTTCTTCTCGCCGCCGACCAAGAGTTCCAGCCCGAGTCCCGCCGCAAGGAGTGGCAGAATGCAGTCGAACCTCAGCGTAACGTCTCAACGTCCGACGGTCCCTGTAGCGGACGTGCAACCGGCGCCGACGCTCTTGGACCAGCTTAAAGAACTCGCGTTAGGTCGCATCAACGACTTTTTCCATTACCAACCGGGGGGCGTGCCTTCTCCCTACGCCGACCTGGATGCCCTGGCGGGCGTGGCGCCGAAAAAATACCGTACTGCGAACCCATACGCACGTAGTGGCATCGTTGACGGCAAGGAGGCGACATACGTTGCCATTATCGACCTTTTCGCGCCGAACGAAGTGCAAGGGCTGATCGACGCCCACGGGGCCGGTGTTCGCCCAACTGCGGCGAACGTCGGCCGCGCTCTCGAGGTCAAGCTTCGCGCCATGGCGGCTAGCGCCGGGTTCGAGGTCGTGGCCATCGCAACGCACGCCGATGGGACGCCTTCGCAGGTCGGCCTGCGCGATCCGGTGTACGTTGCTCAGGCAACGTCAAGCGAAGAGCAGCGAGGGCTCGAGACCCTTCGCGCTATTCGTGACGAGGCCCTGGACCGTGCGTTCGCCCTTCACGAGGCACGACATCGCTAAAAGCGGACATTTCCACATGGGCGGAACCGGACATTTTCATTTGGGCGCCCCAAGCGGATGTCTGATAATGTATATTATGTAAACTTTGTACGCGCGTTGCCCTCGCCGGTTGTCCACAGGCTGGATCGGGTGTCTCAGGCCCGGCGTCGTAGCAACAGCAGATAGTTGAAGCCGCGCAGGAAGAACCCCTGCTCATCGGCCGCCTTGCGATAGTTGCCTTGCTGGAGGGTCCGGTTGCGGCGCGTGACCGCGATGATGTCGATCGGCAGGAAGTTTTCCTGCGCCATGCCCCAGAGCTCGAAGCCCAGCGCGTAGAAGTTTTTCGCTTTCTTCAGGACGTCGCAGACGTAGATGGCGAGGACCTTCTCGGGCTTCAAGACGCGGGCAGCCTCGGCGAGCACACCCCGCATGGCTTTCTGGTAGCGCCCGTCGGCCGGGAGTTTTCCGATGCAGCGCATGTCGTCCGAATACGTGAGGTTGTCGGCGTACGGCGGGTCCATGAAGACCAGGTCCACGGATTTCGACTTGAGCGGCAGGCTGCGCGCGTCGGCTTGCTGAATGTCGGGACGCGTCGGCGCGAGGTCGAAGCCCCGACCCTGCCTATTTAAGTCGTTACATACGTCGAGGGTTGTCCCGCTGCCGCAGAACGGGTCGACGACCAGGTCCCCTGGCGCGCTATAGCGGTGCAGGACGTTCCAGACGACGTAAGATGGTGTCGCCCCTTCGTAGTGCTTCGAGCCCTGCTCACCCTCTCCGTAGTGTTGGGATGGGTAGTCCCAAAGCGTCGTGACCTGCGGGGAAAGTGGTGGCTTTTTGTGCGGCTGCCGGCGCGGGCCAGAGGGGGCACCGCCGCGCGGTGGCCCACCGCGCATGGGTCGGCCGAAACGTTTCCCACCTGGTCTATCGCGCATCGTATTCGTCGTACTTGAGGCTCTTCCCGCGCACTTTGTCGGCGGGATACTTCACAGCGTTCAGATCCATCTTGGCCTGAGCGGCCTCCGCCGGATCGATGCCGAGGTGGCTCGCCAGATTGGTGAGCAGAATCATGACATCACCGATCTCTTCGCGTGCCCGTTCGAGCTTTTCGGGCGTCAGGTTGCGGCTCTCGTCTTCGCTCATCCACTGGAAGATCTCGAGGAGCTCGGCAGCCTCGACTGTGAGAGCCATGGCGAGGTTCTTGGGCGCGTGAAAGCGTTCCCAATCCCGCTCTGCGCAGAAAGCCTTGATGCGGTCAGCGAGGGTTTGCACGCGCCCGCGACTAGCAGATGCGGCTACCGGCCGGCAATCGACGTGACGCGCAGAGCTGCCTGACGCGCTGGTTCGGCTTGCCGCGCTGGCGATGCGTGGCTTACACCAACCGCATGGGTCGACTCGCTGCACTCCTCGTCATCGCCCTTTCGGCGTGTGCTACGACATCCAACGATGGGAAGCCCCAGGGCCCGACGCGCGAGCAGCTCGCGGCGCAGCTCACACAGATCGACCGTCAGATGTCGCAGCTCTCGGCTCGGAGCGGCATGGGTGCGGCCTTCGCCGCGATGTTCGATGCCGACGCGGTAACGTTCCGCAACAACGCTCCCCTCCATGGGCGCGACGCGGCGGTCGCCGAGACAATGCGCTGCGGCCAAAGCTGCCAACTCATCTGGGAGCCCGTGCACGCCGAAGCGGATAGCGCGCTCGGGTATACGTGGGGCACTTACACGTGGACCAAAATGGCCGGTGGCGAGACCGAGCAAAGGGCCACCGGAAACTACGTCACCATCTGGCGCAGAAACGACCAGGGTGAATGGAAAGCCGTGCTCGATATCGGCACGGGTGGCGACTAACTCGAGCCGACGCCGCGCGAGGCAATCGAGCTCGCGTGCTCCTCGATGCGGTCGAGAAGTTGGATGAGGTCCGCGTCGCCCGTCAGCGGGTTCACGAGCGTGACGCGCAGAAAGAGCCCCTTCGGCAGCTTCGTCTGCACGATGTAGAACTCTCCTGAGTCCAAGAGCTGTCGCCGAATCCGCGCCTGCAGAGCATCCAGCTCGGGGGCCGCGAGGCCTTCGGGCCGTGCCCGGAAGCACACGATGTTGCAATCTGGCTCGACCGCAAGCTCGAGGCGCGAGCGCTCGGTGATGAGCCGCGCCAGGCGTTTGCCCATGTCGAACATGCGCTCCACGTAGGCGCCCAGCGCGTCGGTGCCGAGAGCGCGTAGCGTCGCGTACACCTTGAGACTCATCATGCGCTTGGTGCACTCGAGCGTGCGCTGCCCGGTGTCATGAACGTTCTTGCTGAAGAGATACGCGGCCTGCTGAGCAAACGCCTGATCGGCGTGTCCGCCATCGCGGTAGATCACCGCGGTAACGAGCGCCGGCATGCACATCATTTTGTGCGCGTCCCACACCACGGAATCGGCCCGACCGCACCCGTGCAAGAGCTCGGCGTACTTCGCCGTGAGCACCGCTGCGGCGCCGTGTGCGCCATCCACGTGTAACCACAGCTGATGGCCCTCACAGAAGTCAGCGATAGCTTCGAGCGGGTCGAATGCACCCAACGAGGTGCCACACGAGCTGCTGATGACCCCGATGACCTTGATGCCCCGCGCCCGCGCTTTTGCGAGCGCATCGCCGAGTGCGTCTGCGCGCATGCGAAACCGCGCGTCGGTCGGGACCGGGATGATGCCGTCCGCCCCCCAGCCCATGACGCGAACAGCCCGCGCCACTGAGTAGTGTGCTTGTTCGCTGACCAAGACCCCGAGCTTCGCCTGGGCGCCCTCTTCCCAGACGTCATGCCCGGCCTTTGCCTGACGCATCGCGAGCAACGCGGTGAGGTTACCCACGGAGCCCCCGGACGTGAGGATGCCACCAGCTTTCGTCGGGTCGAGGCCTAGCCGCTCCGCCATCCAGACGACCACGGCGCTCTCCATGGCAGTCGCCGCGGGACCCATCTCGTAAACCGCCATCCCGTTGTTGGCGATCGCCGCGACCATGTCACAAAGCGCCGCCATGGGCAGTGGTGCCGAGACCTGGTGGCCCATGTAACGCGGGTGATGCAGGTGATTCGACTGCGCGAGCACGCGACTCACCAGCGCGACGAGCTCTTCACCGGAAGGCTTCGCGGGGAATGGTTCGTCGTAACTCGCCATCGTCCGCTCCGGCGGAACGTCAGGCAAGACCGGTCCCGCGCCACGCATGGTGGCCCCCAGGTAGTCGGCGATTGTGTCGACCAGGCGATGCCCCTGCGCGCGAAAGGCTTCCGCGTCGTAGGCTGCCAGCAGTGGATCGATCGGCGAGCTCACGCGTCCACTGTCTAGCATGCGCTCGCAAGCTGTGCGCAAGCTCCGCGCCATGGCGAAAGACTGGTCGAAGGACTTGGCGCTGGCGCTCGAGCTCGCCCGCGTCGCCGAGAGCGAAATTCTGCCGCGCTACCGCCAGGTGAGCGTCGACATCAAAGCCGACGGCACCGAGGTCACAGAAGCTGACCGCTCGGCCGAAGCCGCCGTTCGCAAGGAGCTCGCCCGGCAGCGCCCAAACGATGCCGTCCTCGGCGAAGAGCACGGCGGCAGCCTCACCGACGGCCGCTGCTGGGTGATCGACCCTGTCGACGGTACGGCTTGGTTTACGCTCGGGCTGCCGCTATTCGGCACCCTCATCAGCCTCGTCGACGACGGCGAGCCCGTCGTTGGGGTCATCCATCACCCTGCCATCGGCGAGACCGTCTACGCGGCGAAGGGTAGCGGTTGCTTCTTCACGGCGCCCGGCGTCGCCGCCACGCGGGTCACCGTAAGCGAAACAGTTGGCTTGCAGGAGAGCATCGGTTCGGCCTCTGGCCTTCACGCCTCGAGCGTTTTCCCCACCAAAGGCTTGCCTGCCTACCGGGTCGCTGAGCTCGCGGCAAAGACGCGCAAGTTCCGCTTCTGCGGCGACTGCGGTCAGCACGGCCTCGTCGCGCGCGGTCGCCTGCACTTCGCCATCGACACGGTCATGAAGGCCTGGGACATCGCGGCGCTCGTGCCTTGCGTCGAAGAGGCCGGTGGTGTCACCGCGAGCCTGCGCGGCGAACGCGCGAACATTCTCACGACCGGCAGTCTCATCTCGGCGTCGAGCCCGGCGATGCGGGACGCGGTGCTTGCCGCCATCGCGCCATAGGCGCATCATGCGATGGTGCGCGACGTAGCAGCTCTTCGCGACATCTTGCTCGAGCGGCGGGCAGTGGTCTTGACCGGGGCCGGGTGCAGTACCGAGTCTGGCATCCCCGACTATCGCGGACCTTCCGGGGTCATGCGAGCGCGCGAGCCGATGCGCTATCAGGAGTTCGTCAGGAGCCCCGCGGGTCGCCAGCGCTACTGGGCCAGAAGCGCGGTCGGCTGGGGACGTTTCGCCAGGGCCAAGCCCAACGCTGGTCATCACGCCATGGCCGCGCTCGAGCTGGCTGGGCACGTCCACGGGGTCATCACCCAAAACGTCGACGGCCTTCACAGTCACGCAGGCTCGCGCAATGTCGTCGAGCTGCATGGCTCGCTCCACCGTACACGCTGTCTCCACTGCGCTCGCCTGGTCGACCGCGCGAGCGTCCAGGCACGCATCGCGCTCGAGAACCCGGGCTTCCTCGATGAGACCGTCGAGGCGCGCGAGCTCGCGCCCGATGGCGACGTGCATCTTTCGCCCGAAGACATCGCGCGCTTCGTCGCACCTGCGTGCGAAGCGTGCGGCGGGCCCATGAAACCCGATGTGGTGTTCTTCGGCGAAAACGTCCCGGAGCATACGACGCGCGCGGCGTGGTCGCTCCTGGGAGAGGCCCAGGCGCTCATCGTCGCCGGCTCGTCGCTCGCGGTGTATTCAGGCTACCGCTTCGTGAAGGCAGCTGCGGACCGCAATCTGCCAGTCATCATCGTAAACCTTGGCCTGACGCGCGGCGACCCCCACGCGACCCTGCGTATCGATGCCTCCGTCGGCGCGACCTTTACAAGCCTGGCGCGCGACCTCGGCTACGTGTCCTCGTCGCCATCCATCGTGGCGTAGAGCTCGGCGAGCGCTTCTTCAGCCTCGGGTGTCGCCGTGGTCAACACCTTGATGTCGTCGAAGCGTTGGCCGAGGAACATCGCGAGCTCGGGGCTCTGCACCTTGAGTACGCCCGGTCGGCGGGGTTCGCCGAAATCCGGCTCGCGCATTGCCGCCTCGAGGATGACGGCAGTGGCTTCCATCGGCTCGTCCGCTGGAACAGCCACCACCGCGAGCACGGCGCGGCTCTTTTCTTCGAGCCAGATCACCACATGCGGGGACGGCTCGTCGTCGTCTTCGTCCCAGCTGTCATCGACGCCCAGCTCGAAGCGGCCACCAATCCAGGTCTCGCTCATGGGGCACTACTCTACCGCACATCGAAGGCGCGGCGGCACTATTCGGTGTTTCGCGCACGCACCATGAGGACGCCAATACCCGCCTCGCGCAGGCGCGTCATCAGCTGGTCGAAGCCCTCGCTCGAGCGCGCCACCTGCACGACCCCCATGGCGGTCTCGAGACATAGCGTGTCGTCGACCCCGACCAGCGCGTCGAATGACTCCTGGTAAACAAGGCGCGCCCGCCGGATGTCGGCGAAGCGCACAGTGCGCGGGGCAAGAAGCCCTCCGAGGGTCACGGTGTCGGACTGCATGACGAGTCGTGGAACGAACCACGGCGTACGCCGAAGGCCCTGCTCGACGAGCGGACGCCGCATGTTCTCGTAGGCGAGCACCATGATGGCGCCCGCGACAAGCAACATGCCCGAGGCGCCTTTGCCGATTCCGAGCGCGAGAGTGAGCGTGAGTGCAACCAGGATAACGCCGTAGCGTCCGAACGGGGTGATCCGCATCTCCTTCGAGTTTGCCCGGAACCAGCGGAGCCGCAAGCCAGACCGACGTGACGTTTGCGGCACCCAGCAACGGAACGGAGCGCAACACCCACAAACCACTCCATGGGCAGCCCGGTGTCCTCGCCCCACTGCTCGCTGACCACGATCGTGCAGCCCCCTACAGACATTCCGAGCGCTGCTCGCGCGATCTAGACGCGCTCCTGCGCGAACCTTAAGGCTCGAAGGGAGGACAACGGTGACCCGGGACCTAACGCATGGCAATGCTTCGCGGTGGCGCGCGCTCTGGTTTGCCTCGTTTCTCGTCCTGGGAAGCGGCTGCGCGTCCTCCCGTCCCGCACCCCTCGGTCGCCGCGACGCTCCGCTTGCGGGTGAGCGAGGTCTCATCTCGTTCTATGCCGACAGCCTTGCTGGGAATCTCATGGCAAACGGCAAACCCTACGACCCTAACCGGGCCGTCTGCGCGCACAAGTCCCTACCCTTCGGCACCAAACTCGAGGTCCAGCTCGACGACGGGGGTGCGGCGACCTGCGTTGTAAGCGACCGCGGCCCGTTCGTTCGCGGCCGCATTCTGGATGTCTCGAAGAGCCTCGCGCGCGAGCTCGGCCTCATCAAGCGCGGCGTCGCACGCGGTAGCATCGCGGTGATCCGCTAGCCCTCCGCGCGCACGCCCCGGCTAGAGCAATCTGGGCAGGCACTGGACAGGCCGGCTAGATGGGCGCCGTCACCTTCGCGAGCCACGCCCCCACGTCGGCCTCCACGAGCGGCGTGACCACCGTGCGGACGCGCGCGTGGTAAGCGTTCAAATAGGCGCGCTCGCTTTCGCTGAGGAGACGGGGCTCAACCAGCGTCGTGTCGATGGGCACGAGAGTCAGCGTCTCGAAGCCAAGCATGTCGCGTTCTTCGCCAGGCTTCTTGGGCTGGGCGGTCACGACGACCAGCGTCTCGATGCGTATGCCGTAGGCGTTGGCTTTGTAGTAGCCGGGCTCGTTGGAGACGATCATGCCCGGCTTCAGAGCGATGCGGTTCGGCACTTTCGAAATGCGCTGCGGCCCTTCGTGGACGCTCAGGTAGCTGCCTACGCCGTGGCCAGTCCCGTGGTCATAATCGAGGCCCACCTCCCATAGAGGCAAGCGCGCCAGGGCGTCGAGCTGCGAGCCGGTCGTGCCCACCGGAAAGCGCGCCGTGGCGATGGCGATATGCCCTTTGAGTACGCGGGTGAAGCGCTCGCGCTGCTCCGGCGTCGGCGTGCCGATGGCGACCGTGCGCGTCACGTCGGTGGTGCCGTCCTCGTATTGGCCACCCGAGTCGATGAGATAGATGCTTGGATTTTCGAGCTTGCGGTTGGTCTTGGGCGACGAGCGATAGTGGACGATGGCGCCGTTCGGGCCCGCGCCCGAGATGGCCTCGAAGCTCTCGTCGCGGAAGCGCTGGTCACGGCGCCGGGTCGCGAGTAGCTCCGCTGAAGCGGTGAGCTCGTCGAGCTCCCCCGTCGGCGCTCGCTGCGACAGCCAGAAAAGGAAACCCGCCATCGCGGCGGCGTCGCGAACGTGGGCGTCACGAGCGCCCTGGATCTCGACCTCGTTCTTCTGGGCTTTCGGCAACAGCACAGGGTCGCCGTCGCGATTGAGCTTCGCTCCTCCCTTCTGCAAGCGGTCGGCAATCGCTGCGGGCGTGAGTGCCTGATCGATCATCACGGTGCCGCCGCTCTTGCCGAGCTCTTCCATGGCCCTTCCGACGTCCGCATACGGACGCACGGTCACGCATTTTGGAAAGTGCGCACGTACCTCGCTGGTGAGCTTACGGGCGTCGATGAAAAGGTCGACCCGCTCGTCCGCGAAAACAGTCGCATACGCCAGGGTGAACGGCGTGCTTGGCAGGTCTTCACCCCGGATGTTCAGCAACCAAGCCACCGAGTCGCAGTTCGACAGCACGGTCGCGGCGCATGCCTTGTCGCGCAGGATCTTTCCGATCTCCCCGAGCTTTGCCGCGGAGGTCTTACCCGTGAGGTGCTCGGCGTGGACGCGCACGCGCGAGATTGGGGAAGGGGCGCGCTCGCGCCAGACCGCATCGATCGGATCGTCATCGACCGCAACCAGAGAAGCGCCAGCGGTCTCACAGGCCTTGAGGAGCGTCGCCACCTCGTCGCTGCCGTGCAGCCACGGGTCGTATGCGAGGCGCTCGCCCTTCTTGAAGTTCCGGGCGATCCACTCACTCGGGGGCTCATCGACGAGATGACGCGTCTCGAACAGGTTTGCGTCGACCTCGGCTGCGGCCTGCAAGGTATAGCGGCCGTCGACGAACACGGCCGCCTTGTCCAAGCGGACAACGGCTGCGCCGGCGGACCCCGAAAAGCCGGTGATCCAGCGCAAGCGTTGGGCGCAGCGCGGCGTGTATTCGTTTTGATGCTCGTCCGCGCGCGGCACGATGAACCCCGTCACACCGCGACGATTGAGCTCCGCCCTCAGCGCCTCGAGGCGAGACGCGGGTGCGGGACTTCTGCCCAGTCCATCGTCGAAAGCCTCTGCGAGCTCCGCCTTCAGTGCGCGCAACGAGGCAACCATCTCGGGGGTCGGCGCCGCAGCGACAAGCGCCATCCAGCCTTCGGGGTCGAAGCTCTGCGGGGCCGCAACCACGCCCTGAACCAAGGCTCGCACGGAGTCGTCGAGTTTCATTGGAGCTGTCTACGGCCCTCGGGGGTTCACTTCAACCGTCACATGGCTCAGGGCAGCTTCCCCTGACAGCGCCTTCTTGTAGACCTCTGGGGCATTGTCGCTCACGACCGAAACGATGGCGGCATGGTGCCTGGGACCGAGTCGCCAGACGTGCAGATCGACAACCATGGTGTCCGGCACGCGGCTCAGGGCTTCGCGGACACGCTCCAACATGGCGGGCGGCACATCGGCGTCGAGGAGCGCGCGGCTGGTCGTGCGCACCAGGCCGACGCTCCACTTCATGATGACCAAGGCTCCGACGATGCCGACCAGCGGGTCGACGCTCGTGACCCGCCAATACTTCGCGACCAGCAGCGCGCCGATGGCGAGCACCGAGGTCATCGCATCGGCAAGGACATGCAGATAGGCGCCGCGCAGGTTCGCGTCGTGCCCGTGATGGTGATGCGCGTGCCCGTGGTCGTGGTCGCTGTGATGATGATGACGGTCGTCGTCGCGCAGCAAATAGACACTCACACCATTCACGAACAGCCCGAGCACCGCGACGATGAGCGCGTCGTTGGCATCGATGTCTACGGGCGTGACGAGTCGCTCGCCGGACTCCCAGAGCATCCCCACTGCGACCAGCGCGAGCAAGACCGCGCTTGCGAAGCCCCCGAGAGCGTTCACCTTGCCGGTGCCGAAGGAGTAACGCGGGTCGTCGGCGTGCCGACGCGCATAGGCGTATGCGAACAGGGTAATGCCTAGCGCCGCTGCGTGACTCCCCATGTGCCAACCGTCGGCGAGCAGCGCCATCGAACCGAAAACGCTGCCAGCGACAATCTCACCCACCATCGTGAGGGCGGTCAGCACCAATACGACCACCGTGCGCCGCTCGTTGGCGGACATGGCGCGCCTCTCGGTTGGGGCGGCCTGATGCAGCTGCGTGCACGGGGAAAATGCGACCTTTGTCACCCGCCAACTATAGGCTACGGACAGCCAAACGACGAGTGCCGGCGGCTCGAAAAACCGTCGCGCAGGTCGCGGATGCGCTCGGCGAGGCTTGCCCCGAGACGCTCGGCGAGGACCCCCTGCAGCTCGTCGCCCATGGTCACGTAAGCGCGGTAGAGCTCCTCGACTTGAGCTTCGCGACCCTGAGGTTTCGGGGACCGGGGTGGCAGACCCGCACGCTCGGCCGCGAGGCGTTCGTAGATGCGCTGCATCTCGGGGGTGCTCGTCTTGTCCTCGATTTCCGAAAGCAGCGCTGTCGCGGACAAACCAGCGATGTTTTCGTCACCGGTGACCGCGATATAGGTGGTCTGCAAAATACCGACCATCCGCGCGTTGGCCTGGGCCATGGTCTCTTCGAGAATGCGCCGCTGCTCGGGCGTGAGCCCCAAAGCACGTGCGTCGTCGTCAGTGAGCTTCGGCGAAGTACCCACCTGGACCTGCGGCGTGTCCCAGGAGAGCTCGCAGTTGTCGGCGAGGCGCAAGAGCTCGTCTTGGTCGAGGCCGTAGGTGCGCTCGCTGTTCGGCTTGCTGGCCAAGCGATTCTGCAACACGCGGACCTGTTCGCGCAGCTGTGCCGTCTGCTCCATCAAGGCCACATGGTCGCCGAGATCCGCCATGCCGCTATAGCGTTCGGAATGCATGATGTGTGGAGCAGCGCTCGCGGAGTGCGCATGGGTGGCCACCACTCCCTTCGGGTTGAGCAGCACCGAATTGCCGGCAAGTACGGACTCGCGGGTCCCACCCACCTCGTGCTCGGCGACAACGCTGCCTTCATGCACCGTCACGAGAACGCCAGTCCGCTCGTCGACCGCGATGGTAAAGCAGGTGCCAGTGACTTCGATGGTGCCGTTCACGGTGTGGACCTTGAAGGCGCCGCCGCGCTCGACGCGATAGAAGGCGGTACCCTGCCGCTGCTCGACCCATACGGGTCCCGTCCCCTCGCCTCTCCAGTCTTTGGCGACGTGGTACTCGAGAACGGTGCCACTCTCGGCCACGACGACCGCGCGCTTACCGATATCGATGGTGCTGCGGGCATTGCTCTGGACCATGCCGCTGAGGTCGCCTCGGTTGCGCAGCAGCAAGCCAGCGGTGAGGAGGGCGAGGCACGCTGCCACGACGCCATAGCGTACGCGTGGCCACCCCCGACGACGCTCACGTAGAACCCGCGCGGCGAAGCTCACCGGTGGAGTCGGTGCAGACCAGCGGTCGAGCAGCTCGCGCTCGTCATCGCTGAAATCGTCGACCTGGCTCATGCTTTTCCACCTGCGTTACGTAAAGTCTCACGCTCGAGCTCGGCCTTGAGTGCCATCCTCGCACGCGACAAGCGCGATTTGACGGTTCCCTCGTCGATGCCCAACACCTCCGCAATCTCGCCGTAGTCGAGATCGTGGTAGGCGCGCAGCACCAGGACAGCGCGGTGATCATGCGAAAGCTCGGCGAGCACCCGGCGCACCCGCGTATCGAGATCGCGGGCCATGACCATATCGGAGAACGGCTCTGTGTCGGGGAAAGACGCCGTATCGGCTGCGGCCCTGCCATGTCTGCGCTCCGCGCGCGCAGTACGCCTCAGCACGTCGATCGATGCACGTGTTGCGATGGTCAGGAGCCAGGTCGAGATCTTCGAATCGCCACGTGTTTCCACACGGCTCAAGGCACCGAGTGCGCGCACGAAGACCTCCTGAGCCACATCGTCGACCTCGGAGGGACAGGTCAGCAGGAGGCGACCCACGAGTGCGTAGACACGCGCCTCGTAGAGCTTGACGAAACGCTCCCGCGCGGCTGGATCACCGCGCTTCGCGCGCTCCAGCGTCACGTCGTCAATCTCGGTGCTGTCCCCCGAGGGCTTGTGGCTTTGTCCCTGCGCCACCGCGCTTACACGCGGCTCGGGGGGCATCTGTTCCCTAGAAGGTGAATGACTCACCGCAGCTGCAGTTTCGCTTCGCCTTCGGATTGTTCCACTTGAAGCCGCCCGATAAGAGCTTGGTCTCGTAATCGAGCTCGGTGCCATCGATGAGCTTCAGGCTCTTCGGGTCGATGACGACCTTGACCCCGAGGACCTCGAGGGTTGCGTCCCCGTCGCGGTTCGAGGTGTCGAAGTCCATGAAGTAGCTCATGCCAGAGCACCCCCCGCCGCGCACACCCACCCGCAGAACGGGAGGCTTGCCCTCTTTCTCGGCAAGGGAGAGGACCTTCTTGGCGGCGCTTTCGGTGACGCTGATCATGCCCCGCTAAGGTGCCCTGCTGCACCCTCGGTCGTCAATGCAGGCGCTCGGCGGTTGGTTCGGCCCGCAGCACGACACCCGCCTCCCCTGGTGCCGCAAGCACCCGCTCGGCCACCCGCAGCATCTCATCGAGGGTGTTGAAGCGGCCGATGCCGAAGCGCAATGAGCCCTGAGCAATCTCGGGCGCAATTCCAATGGCCTGCAACACGTGGGACGGCAGTCTTTGAGCACTCGCGCAGGCAGCCCCGCTCGAGACGGCGATATCGGGCATCGCGAGCATCAGCTCTTCGGCGGACGCGCCAGGGACGACGATATTGAGATTGCCCGGCAGCCTTTCCGTGGGGTGCCCTAGGACGCGGGCACTCGGAAGCGAGCCCGTGAGCATGGCCTGGAGGCGATCGCGCAGGCCGAGGATGCGAACCGCCTCGTCGTCGCGACCGAGCAAAGCGATGCGTGACGCCTCGCCGAAGCCAACGATGCCCGGGACGTTGAGGGTGCCGCTGCGCAGGCCGCGCTCGTGACCACCCCCGAAAAGCATGGCGGCGATGTTGACGCGGGGATCACGGCGGCGGACGTAGAGCGCGCCGACGCCTTTCGGGCCGTACATCTTGTGCGCTGAAAACGACACGAGGTCGGCTCTGGCGGTCGTAACGTCGAAGGGGATCTTGCCCACGCCCTGCGTGGCATCGGTGTGCAAGTAGACGCCAGCGGCGCGGCACAGGTCGCCTATATCGGGCAAACGCTGGATGGTGCCGATCTCGTTGTTCGCGAGCATCACCGAAACGAGAATGGTGTCGGGCCGCAGCGCTTCGGCGACGCGTTGGGGGTCGAGCTGACCGTGTATGTCGACATCGAGGATTGTCACCTCGAACCCGCGGGCCGCGAGAACGGACACCACATCGAGCACGGCTTTGTGTTCGGTCGCTTGCGTGACGATGTGCCGACCGCGCTCGGCGAGCGCCTCGGCGACGCCAAAAATCGCGAGATTGTTCGATTCGGTAGCGCCGCTCGTGAAGACGATTTCCCGGGGTGTCGCGCCGATGAGCTGGGCGACGTGACCGCGCGCGACCTCGACAGCCTCTTCGGCTTTCCAACCAAAAACGTGGTTGCGGCTCGACGCATTGCCGTAGTCCTCAGTGAGGTACGGCATCATGCGGTCGAGGACGCGCGGATCGATGCGGGTCGTCGCGTGGTTATCGACGTAAATCACGTGGCGCTCGCTGCCGCGACCGAACAACTCCATACGTCCAAGCTGGCCGGCCGGTTACGCCATGTCAACGCGGGATGGCCTTACCCTTTGCCTTGGCGCCCTTGCCTTTGGCCTTGGTGGGAGGCGCGCCCAGCGCCCCACTTTGCCCTGGCGGCGGGGACTTAATCTCCGGTTCCGGTACCGGCGCCGGTGTCTCGGGCACGATCACCGGCGGGACTTTTTGCCCGGGCGTTACCGCCTTGGGAGCAGGCTTCGCAGGCGGTTGACCCTGAACCGAGAGCTGCTTGGTGATGATGAAGCGGACGTCGCCCGGCTTGGGTCCCGTCTTGTCGCCCTCTGCGATGAGGCGCGCACGCTCGACGCCGCGCGCCGCGAGGTAGTCGACCACCGCCTTGGCGCGACGCTCTGCCTGCTTCTTCATCACTGGCAGGTTCTTCATGGGCGTCACCTGCACGGTGAGCTGGACGATCTCGTTGTGCTCACGCAGGAGCAAGGCCACTTGATTGAGGATGCCCGCAGACTGCGGCGCGACCCCACCCTTCTCAGTGAACTCGACCGGCGCGCTGGTGCTGATGGCGTTACGGTCGAGCACGGCGAGCGCCTGCATCTCGAGACCCGACGGGCAGCCGTCCTTGTCCGCGCTTGTCGCCTGGTCCTCGAACTCCTCGGGGCACAGGTCCGAGATGTCGGTCAGCCCATCGCCGTCGTTGTCGGGGTCGAAGCAGCCGTCCTCGTCCTCGTGACCGTCGAAGTCCTCGCGCGTGTCGGGGCACTTGTCGTGCGCGTCGTCGACTCCGTCGGTGTCGACGTCGAGCTCGCTCACCTCTGGGCAACCGTCGAAGTCTTCGAAGTTGTCTTTGTCCTCGGGTTTGTTCGGGCACTCGTCGTCGATGTCTTCGATGCCGTCACTGTCGTTGTCGATCTCTGGACAGCCGTCGAGGTCCTCGAAGTCGTCAAGATCCTCGGCGACACCGGGACACTTGTCGTTGACGTTGACGATGCCGTCGCGGTCGTCGTCGTCAAACGGCTCGCGGTTCAAGAAGTCGAACGACAGAATGCCGCGCACCTGCGGCGAGCCGTAGCCGGGCAAGAGTCCCAAGCCAACGCCCGCGCTGACACGGAAGTTACCGACCGAGGTCGTGATGCGACGCGCGCCAGCGACAGCAAGCTCCATGCTGTTCTTCAAGATGGCGCGGTCTTTCCCGCCGAAGCCGAAGATGTCGCTCGTCGGCGTCGAGCCGTATAGCGAGGTGATGATGCTGTAGAGCGACGGGCCACCGCGGCGCGGGATCGCGTAGGTACCGCCCAGTCTGTAAATGAACTCGTCGCCGAGGCCGATGGTGTAGATGCGCGCGTTTTCGTTGCGGTGTCGGTAACCCAGGTTCGCAACGACGTTGAAGGCGCCAAAGCGTTTACTGCCCGCCACCTGCGGCGTGATGGTCCACGACGGCTCGCTGCGCAGCTCTTCCGCGTCGCCGGTTGGCACGCTGGCCTCGACCACGAGCGCGAGCGCCGGCCGGCTATCGGTCTCGGTGAGGAGGCTGCCCTTGGCCATGAGGCGCAAGTCGGAGACGCCGGACTTACTGAGCTCCTGCTTGCCAATAACGTCGCGGACGAGCGGCGTGTCGAGGCCGGTCTGGTAGATGTTGAACGGCATGGCGACGCCGATCTCGAAGCGACTCAGGATGCCGAGGGTCGCGATAGCGGTCGCGTCGAGGCGCTGGCCGACAACGTCGCCCAATTTGACGTCGGTGCCATCGATCTCGGTGCGCAGCAGACGCCGCGAGTAGTCGAGCCACACGCCGCCGCGCGTGGTCAGGTGGCCGCCGGTGCCGCCAACGTTCAGGTTGAGCAGACCTGCGCTATCCATGGAGGGCTTGAAGAGCTGGAGGTCGAGCTGCGACGGGGCGACGAGCGCGGTCTGCGCGTGCGCGGGGAGCACGAGCAGCGCCGCAGCGAAGAAGACAGCGAGCGAGAAGACACTCTCGCTCGCAGGTAACAGGCGTCTACCCATAGATTTAGTGTGCTTTACTAGCAGCCTCCCAGTGGGCCGCGAAGACTTTTTTCAGGCTTGGCGGTCCTGCCCCTTGCCTTGATCGACCAGGGCGCGCCCCCTTCGAGCGCCCGACTGCTCCGGCGGCGCTAGTTGGGCGCGACGGCTCCAACCACGACAGCCTCAATGACACTGGCAACCGCAGCGCCAATGAGCAAAGCGCCGCTAAGGTTGCGCTGCTCGCGGCGGCGTTCGGACGCGTCAGGACTCGGCCCATCGTAGGAGCTAGCGCGAGACGCCGCGACAACATGCCATGCCAGCAGCCCAACCTGCACCCCGCCATGGATCGCACCCGAGACGTAGCGCTCCTGTGCAAGCTGGCCGACGCCGAAGGGCAGTAGCGACCACGCCGAAAAGCGATCAACGCTAGAGGGCATTTCTGCGGCGCTCCGGGCCATCATCGGAGGCGCTATCTCTGACAAGGCCGCGATGGGAATGGTCTCTACTCTACCGTCGCTTGCGCGCACATACGCCCCGAGTGCTGGCGCGTGTTGCGTTGGCAAACTCAATCCGAGTGCGCGACTAACGCCGACCCGTCGAGCCAAGGCGCGAAGCCGCTGGGGGCATTCGGCACCGCAGCGCAACTGCGGAACCGGCTGCCAGGACAGCGCAGACTCGAGCGCAAAATCGATGTCGACAGTCATGGCCGTAGACGCGACGGTGACTTCATGCATGAGTGAGCTTGTCGCACCGTCAGCTATCCAAACGCGGTAGGAGCCCTGCGGAAGATTCCAGGACAAAGCCTCGGAGATCGCCTGGTCCTGCGTTCCATCCAGAAAGACTCGGCCCGGCCGAGTTGTACGAAACGTCACGTTGGTAACAGGCGCGCGCCTCAGCTCCACGGTCGCACTCGCAAGGAGGTGAGCAACCGCAGGAGGATGCCGATTGTTGTCGAGCGGCACGTTGGAGAACCGTCGCATCGCGACTCGCCCTAGCCGCGCGGCTTCACCCGGGCGTTCATCAGCGAGTTCCGCCGCCGCCATGTCATGCAACGCGCGCGCTGCAAGTATGACCAGGTCGCGCCTCGGCACAACGTTGTTGTCGTAGGCGTGCAGCACCTCTTCGCGAAGACGCAGGGCGCAGCCACGATCGAAGCGCGCCTCGCAGTCCGTGGCGCTATCGAGCATGGCTTCGATACTAGCCGCATCGGGGAGCGCAGGGTTCGCAAGGCCCGTGAGGCGCCGCTGCCATTCGATGACATCGACGGCGCACTCCCCCACCGCTATGTGCCAGTCACGGATCCGCTCCATACGAGCGAACAATTCAGCGTTCACCTCAGTCGCGACCACAACGGTTGAATCTTCAACAGCCAGCGCCTGGGAGACTATCGCGAAAACGACACACACAACCGATGACATGACTGTTTCCTGGGACGGTGCCGCGCGAAACACTAGCGCATTGCAACATGTGCGTTCCACGGTTTAGCGTAACGCAATGACCACAATAGCGGGCCGTTTGAGCACCGTCTTCGCGCTCGTGTCGTTGCTCATCGCGGGGTGCTTCGACTTCAGCCCCCCCGACTTCGGCAGTCTGGGCGATTTCTGCAAGGAGGGGTCCGTTTGCGATAGCGGACTGCACTGCAACAGCAACAACCGTTGTGAGCCCTGTCAGTCGCGCGCCGAAACACGATGTGACGCCGGGGACCTCTATTGGTTCGACGGTTGCGGCAGCCGCGAGGATCTCGCGGAAGACTGTCGTGACGCGTGTGAGAACGCGCAGTGTTTGGTGTGTCAGCCGCGCGTGGAGGCGCGATGCGACGAGGGGCACGTCTATTGGTTCAATAGCTGCGGGGTGCGCGAGGAACGGCGCGACGATTGCCACAGTCGCGGCTGCGAAGATGCGAGCTGCAAAGCGGTCGCGCTGGTGGATATCGGCCTCGCGACAACAGTGGGATGGAATGGACGCTATCTTGAGATTGCGGTTGGAAAAGACGCTCGGCCGATCATCGCATACGGACTCAACAGCGCGGGGGGCGGAATCGCGGTACGGCGTTGGAACGAAAGCGCATGGGTTCAGATCGACTCGGAGCCCAACGGTGTCATCACGACCGACGGGATGATCCAAGGCATCGACTTCGCGCTAGTCAACGGTGAGCGCCCTGTCCTGACTTGGATTGACGGTACGGTGGTTACTGGCCGGCCCGTTCGTGTCTTGTTCTGGCAAAACGGCGTTTGGGACGCGTATGGGGGCGAGCAAACTGAAATCGAGCCGCTAGATTCCGTCTCAACGTGGGTGGCTTTGGCGGTGGCATCCGACGGCAATCCGCTCCTCGCATGGCAATCGGGTCTGCCTGGCGGGAGCAATCCAACGCCCATCTTCCTCAAGCGTTGGAACGGAGCAGCGTGGACGGAGACGCCAGCAGGCTCCGCCTCGGGTAGCGGCCTCAGTGACAGCTATTCGGCGACGAACTGGCCGGGCCTCGCTGTCGGCCCGGGCGGCCGCGAGCTACTCTCGTTCCATGGTAACCCGGGAGACGGCACAACTCGCGTCGCTGCAAGACTCCATGAAGCCGGCACGGAGGAATGGAACTATCTTCCAGGCACTGATCTCGGATTCGCCTCGACCCCGACGTACTCCGGAGCTTGGGCTGATGTCGCCTTTCTATCGAGCGGCCGCCCGGTGTTGGTGATGGTCGACCGTGCAGGAACTGGACTCCAACGCTCAGCGCGCGCCGTGCAATGGACAGGTACAGAATGGGTACCCTTTGGCTCGGGGAGCGTCAGCACGCCTGGCTCTCACGTGACGCAGCCCCGTATCTTCGTCGATGATCGCGACAACGTCATCGTGAGCTACATTCACTGGTTTGACGGGACATTCCAGGACGGTGCGGTTCACATCAAGGCGAGCCGGGGTGGAAGTTGGAGTGAAATGGTTCCTGGTAGCGGTACTGGCCGCGGGGTGAGCCTCGTTGGGGAAGTGCCTGAGTTCCTCTCAATGGCTGGTATGGGTGGGCGCGTCTGTGTCGCTTGGACATATTCTCCAGAGCAAGAGGTGCCCCCTTTCGGAGCTCATGTGGCGTGCGCGGCGTTGTGAAGCTTACTCTTCTGCCTCGAAGCCCTTCGTGCCGGAGACCACAGTGATCTCGTAGGTGTCGTTGACGGATTTCGTGATGTTGGCGAGACAGACGCGGTTCGATTCGACGTTATAGACCCAACCGCTCTCGTCGCTGTCATCGGCGACCTGCGGCAGGATCTCACCGTTGCGCACGACGCGGATGCTCTCGAAGTCGAGCGACGGCTGCTCGATGAGGCGGAAGCAGTTGTCGCTGACGACGTCGATGGCGATGCGCTCAAGGGTCGGACCATAGTCTCCGCGACAAAGCGAGTCAGCTACGACGCCGAGCTTCAGACCCGCAGCGATGCGGCGCCGGTTGATCTCTTCAATAAACGCCATATATCGCCCGCCCGGAAGCGTGGAGCAGCCTCCCTGCCCGCTGCCAAGGTCAGGAATCCGCTCGCTCGTTTGCTCGTACGGCGGGCCGGAGATCAGATTGCAAAATAGCTCGTCATCGGGGTCGGACGTCGTTCTGTCCGGCACGAAACGAGTACTCCAGCAGCCACAGGCATTCGACGGCAGCGCGTTGGCATCGGTAAAGCAACCCGCAGCCTCGTAGCCGAGCGGGGCGGCAACAGCCTCGACGGAGCCGATGATCGCGGCGCCGCGCACAAGGTCGATGCTGCCACCCTTGAGATTCTGCAGAAAGTCGACGAACTCGCTTACCGGTTGGACGGTGGGGTCGACGTAGCAATCCGAGTCATCGCGGCCGGCTTGAGCGTACCAAGACTTGTCAGCGAAGGTGCAGTCGTCTTCGTCGGTCATGAAGATGACGGCAAGCGCAGCGTCAGGCCGCAAGAATCCGAAGTTGAGCGCGCGCACAGCGACCTCGCTGTCGGGAGACAGCGCCGTCTGCATATTCTCGAAGCTACGCTCGAACGGGCTGCCGCCCTCCCCCAAGCTCGCGACGACCGCGCTAAAATCGGCAATGAACGCTTCAGTCTTCTGCTGGAGCTCCAGCGGATCGTCAGACACCGGTCGAGGAAACACGCGTCTCAGGCCATCCGCAGCAACGAGTCTTCCTCCGTCGCAACTCGAGAAGTCCGGTAGGCCGTTGCCGTCGGTGTCGAGGTCGCAGCACGGCTTGCAGGACGGTCCCGGCACGCGGTCAGCGTCCGGTGTGATGACCCCCACCTGATAGTCGACGACGGACCGGCTCAGCACCTGGATAAACCGGCCGATGTTCTGCCTGAGGTTTGCGCGCTCTTCGGTCATCGACGGCGAATTGTCGATGACGAAGAGAATATCCGTTTTGTCGGACGTCGATACTTGCTCTTGATAACTGCGTGCCTCGACGCGCTGGTTGGTCTGAAACGCAAACGGGTAACTCTGGCACGCGACCGTGAGCAGGAAAACCGGGAACAACGCCTTGACCGCTTTCATGGGGATTCGTCCGCAGTCTCCGCGACTTCATCACCGATCAGGCCGCAGAGACCTGGCGGGTTGAGCGGTCCATAGTTGCCTTCGATGCAGTCGTATTTCTTTACATCACCGCATTCGAGCTGCGCGCGGCACCCGCGCCACACGCAATACTTGCGACCAGCGAGCGGCCCGATGGAGATGATTTCCTCGCACTGGAACGCTGTAGGACACCCAGTATCCGATTGACACTCACGCGAGCAGTAAGACGGTCTACCGTCGGTATTGACGCAAGTCAGAGAATCGCAGGGAAACGCCGTGTTGACTTCGACGTCGCGGGGATAGGCCGACCCAGTTTCGTTGCCACCTGTGCTTGGCGGTGCCTCCATTGGGCAATCGTTGCCCACGTCTTCGTCGTTCGAGCAGCTGCCTGCGAACACCACGAAAGCCACCGCCGCCGTGAAGAAGTAGCGGTTCATCCCTAGCTTGCCCACCTGTCTGCGCTATTGGCGCTCACCTTGGCGTACCTCGATTGCCGAGTGCGTTGCTACGGATTGTTGCTGCAGCTACCGGTTTCACCAGCGTTTGCCGAGCAACCCAAGCACGGGTCGCACTTGCAGTTCCGACCACCGTTGGCAGCTACGCACTCTGTGTTCGAATTGCAGACTCGGTCGATGCATTGGAGGGTAATCGGACCGCCCGCCGGCACGTCGCAGCATGCAAACGGATAGGTTGCGAACGGCTGGACGTCCGAACCGCAAGCGTTCGCTGCCGGCGGCTCGATGACGTCGACGCCTCCGCACTGGCAGTTACCGTTGCTGAGGTTACAAGTGAGTGGCGGCACGCACGACGGCGAGCACGCGACCGGTACGCAGCTGAAGCCATTTGCAGCGGTACAATCGACGACGCACTGCCCTGTCGTGCCGCACGGATCCGGCGAGCACGGATTGTCGCAGCCGGTCACCCCACCCTTGTCGCAGCACTGCCCGCCCGGGCAGACAGCGTTGGCTGACGAGCAATAACACTGAGCGCTATCGCCATTGGACCCGGTCGGACGGCACTGTGGGTTGAAGCCAGCCTGCGCCGATGAGCAGTTGTTGCCACTGCACGGGTCGGTGCACCTGAAGCCTCCGGCCTGCGCACAGTCGTTGATGCAGCGCGTATTCGGGTTCGTGGTGCACGGGTCGGGCTGGCAGGCATCGTCACAGATGTCGCTGACGCAACACTCGTTGCCCACGCAACGGTCGACGATGTTGCAGGTGCAACGCGTCGCCGGGTTCGGGTCGGCCGGGTTGCAGTCCGGGTTCTGATTGGGACACGTCGTGCCGCCGCACGGGTTGTTGCAAGTGAAGCCAGCGAGCACCGAGCAGTTGCGCACGCAGACGCCGGTCGAGCCGCAGGGATTGCCAGCGCACGGGTCGAAGCAGCCGTCACGCGTGCCGTCGCCCGTGTTGTCGACGCAGCACTCGTTGCCTGTGCAGACGTCGTCGCCGACGCACTCGCAACGCTGGTCGGGATCGCAGATCGGGTTCTGGCCACCCGCCGCAGCCTGGCAGCCAGCGGTCGTACACGCCGGCGTACAGGTAAACCCACCGGGCGAGGTGCAGCTCACCGCGCAGACGCCCGCGCCACCGCACGGATTGCCCGCACAGGGGTCGGCACAGCCTGCCCCGAGGCAGCACTGCCCAGCAGCGCACACCGACGACGAAACCGCGCACCAGCACTGCGCGTCTTGACCGCCGTTGATCGAGCGGCATTGCGGATTGCGACCACCATTGGCAGTCGCGCACGTGTTGCCGGCGCAGGGGTTTGCGCACGTGTAGTTGTTGGTGTCGTTGCAGTTGACGTTGCAGCGCGTGAAGCCTGGCGCATCGTCGTTGGGGTTGCCCGGATCGTTGGGGCACTGGTTTGGGCTGCACGGATTGAGGCAACCCGCTCCTTCACAACACGTCCCGGAACCGCACACGGTATCGGGGTCGGTGTCGTCGCAGAAACACTGCGGAGCGTTCGGGTTGGTCGGATCGGGGCGACAATCCGGATTACGCCCGGTGTTCGCTGTGGCGCAGTTGTTACCCTCGCAAGGGTCGACGCAGTCGAAGTCATTGCCGGTGGTGCGGCAGTTGGCGACGCACCGGGTCTCGTTACCCGGGTCACTCGGCGTCGGGCACGGGTTCGGCGAGCACGGATTCGCGCATGTGCCCGTGTCGCTGCAGCACTGCGAGGTGTTGCAGGTGGCGTAGGTGCCCGAGCTATCGTTTTGGCACTGGCACTGGGCGCTCGGTGGTGACGGCGGCACCGCCGGGTTGCAGTCGGGATTGCGGACGTCGGTGCTACAGGCACCCGGGGCGCAGTTGTTGGTGCAGCTGTAGCCTCCTGGCTGGCCGCAGGCGCGGGTGCACTGATTTGCGCCGCAGGGATTGGGCACGCACGGGTCGCGACAATCGAGGGTGCCCGCGTCATTGACGCAGCAATTGTTGGCGCCGTTGCAGGCGCCGTCGCTACCGCACTTGCAGATCCCGTCGGCAGGATCACAGGTCAAGTTGGGGCCGCAGACCACACCATCGCAGAAGTTCGTGCAGGTGAAGCCGTTCGCCTGGCTGCAATCGCGGTTGCAGCGACGGTTGTCACCAAACTCCGCCTGCGTGCACGGATTCGGGCTACACGGGTCGTCGCAGACATAGTTGAACGCGGCCGACGGATCGTTGTCGACGCAACACTGGGTGCCGCTGCACGCAGCACCTGGCGTGCCGCACAGGCAGTTCCCAGTGGACGGGTCGCACACTGTATTCAACAGCGGACAGACGACGCCACCGCAATCGTTAACGCAGCGGTAGCCCTCGGTGGTGTTGCAGTCGACCGTGCACAACGGGTTGCCCGGGTTGGTCGCGCAAGGGTTCGGGTCGCAGGGGTTGTCGCACGTTTGGGTGCGGCAGCACTCGGCGCCACCACACGCGCGAGGCGTTGGATACTCGGCGCACAGACACTCACCGGCAACGCAGACCTGGTCGTCGTTGCAGGGCGGGTCGCAGATGCCCTCGGGCCGCAGACAAACGCCGGGCTGGTCGTCGCGGATGACCCGGCAGATCTCACCTTCGGCACAGCACACGCCGTTGCAGCAGATTTGGGCGTCAGTCGCGCACTGCCGACCACCGTCAGCGCACGGCACGAACTGGCACGTATCGATGCAGTTGCCACCGATGCAGCTCTCGCCCGGACCACACGAAAGACCGGAGCACGGGCTGCCGACGCAGGTCGGGAACTGCACGCCCATGCCGTCGGTTTGAATGGTGCACGTCCAACCAGCGTTGCAGCTGATGGAGTCGCACAGGCTCGGTGTGTTGCAGCCAAGCGAGCAGACGAAGCCCGGGCCGCAGAAGGCATTGCCATCGTCGCCGCACGGGGTGATCTCGCGGCAAAATCCGCCAAAGCAGAGCGTCCCATTGACGCAGTTACCCGCCACACAGTTCGGATCGCCAATGGGGTCGCAGCCAGGATCATCGCAGGGATCGATTTCGCAGGACGGAACGCAGTCGCCGTTGACGCAGCTCTCGAAGTTGTCGACGCAGCGCACGTCGTTGCATGCGGCGCTGGTTGGGATGCACTGATACGCGCAGACGTCGCCGACCCCAGGACAAGTCACCCCGAAGCACGGCGTGCGACGACAGACGCCGTCGACACAGGCCTCACCGTTCGAGCACTGCTCATCGGAGCGACAGAAGTTGTTTGGGATGGTCTCGTTGCCGTCGCCGGGAAACGGATTGTCCCACTCACCTTCGAACTCGTCGGTCGGTGCAATGACGTCGATGTCGGGCCGGGTGTCGGGCACGCAGATACTGTCGGCGCACACAGAGCCCTCGGGGCACGGGTGCGTCGGGTCGCAGAGCGTCTCACCATAGCGGAGCGGGAGATTGCCGGAGCACGCGGCTACGACGAGCAGTCCGACGAGTGCAGTGGCGTATTGGAGCGTCGCCAAGCGGCGCGTCGTTGCGTTGCGGAACACGTGCGCGTCTCCCCGACCGAGGTACGAGCTGAAGTACCTCATCTTCTAGCATCCGCCCCGCGCGAATGCCCGGGGAAAATAAGGCAAATGTAGGGGTAACCCACACTTGCCCTGCGACATGCGATCATCCGGTGCGGAGCAAATCCCGCGCGATGACCATACGTTGGATTTCGCTTGTTCCCTCGTAGATCTGGGTCACACGGCAATCCCGATAGAGGCGCGCCACCTCGGACTCCTCCATGTAACCGTAGCCGCCATGGAGTTGAACCGCGTCTCGGATGATTCGATTCGCGGCTTCGGTGGAGAACACCTTCGCCATAGCGGCCTCGCGGCTAAACGGCTGGCCGTTTTCTTTGAGCCAAGCAGCGCGCAGGGTGAGCAACCACGCAGCGTCGAGCTCGGTCGCCATATCGGCGATCATGAACTGCACCGCCTGCTGCTCGCCGAGCGTCTTCTTGAACTGCTTGCGCGTCATCACATAGTCGCGCGTCACCTCGAGCGAGCGGGCCGCCATGCCGATGGCCTGGGCGCTGATGCCGATACGGCCCCCATCGAGGGCTGTCATGGCGATGCGAAAGCCGCCGCCTATCTCGCCCAGCACCGCGTCTTCACCAACCTCGACGTTGTCGAGCGCGAGCGACACGGTGTGCGAGGCGATGAGGCCCATCTTCTCTTCGGGCTTGCCAGCGGTGAGGCCAGGCGAGCCCTTCTCCACGAGAAAACAGGTGATCCCCTTCGCCCCGTCGTCACTCGTACGGGCCCAGACGACGATGACCCCCGCCCCGTCGCCGCTCGTGATCCAGGCCTTCTCGCCGGAGAGAGACCACCCCTTGCTCGTGCGCTTGGCTTTCGTCTGCAGGTTGGCCGCGTCCGAGCCGAAGGACGGCTCGCTCAGGGCGAACGCCCCAGCGAAGTAGTCGCCAGCGGCAAGTTTGGGGACGTGTTTTTCGCGCTGCGCGGGCGTGCCGAACTGCGAGATGACCTCGCCGACCATGTTGGTGACCGCCATCGTCACCGCAACACTCGCGTCCGCTTTGGCGACCTCGCGTAGCGCGAGCGCATAGCCAACGACGCCCGCTTCGGCGCCGCCCAATACTTCGCGGATGTTCACCCCGAGCAAGCCCTGCGCGCCGAGCTCCTTGATGAGGGCGTGCGGAATGCCATGTTCGTGCTCGCGGTGCTTTGCACCGGGCGCGACGCGCTCCTTTGCAAAGCGCGCGGCCGTTGCGCGCAAGAGCTCCTGACCTTCGCTGAGGCTAAAGTCACTCACCGTTCAGAACCGCCCGGGCGATGACGAGACGCTGAATCTCGCTCGTCCCCTCGTAGATCTCGGTGATGCGCGCATCACGGAAATGGCGCTCTGCCGGATAGTCCTTCACGTAGCCATAACCGCCGTAGACCTGCAGGGCCTTCGTAGTCACGCGCCCGCTCATCTCGCTGGCGTAGAGCTTGGCCATCGCGGCTTCTTTGCCGAAACGGGCGCCACGGTCTTTCAACGTCGCCGCCCGCAAGATGAGCAATCGTGCCGCGTCGATCTGCGTCGCCATGTCGGCGAGGTAGAACTGAATCGCCTGGAGGTTTGCGATCGGTCCACCGAAGGCCTGGCGATCGAGCGCGTAGGCTCGCGCGCCCTCGTACGCCGCGCGTGCGATGCCGAGAGCTTGGGCGGCAATACCGATACGGCCACCGTCGAGCGTCGACATAGCCACCTTGAAGCCCTCGTACTCCTTGCCAAGCAAGGCGTCCGGACCGAGCTTCACGTCGTCGAGGCTGATCTGCGAGGTGCTCGAGGCCTTGATGCCGAGCTTGTGCTCGTTTTTGGCCACCACGAACCCCGGCGCATCGCACGGAACGATGAAGGCGTTGATGCCCTTGACGCCCTTCGACCGGTCCGCCATGGCAAACACAATGGCGACATCAGCCTCGTTGCCGTTGGTAATCCAATTCTTGGTGCCCTTGAGCACCCATTGGTCGCCCTGCTTGATGGCGGTCGTCGTCTGCGCAGCCGCGTCACTCCCAGTGGCTGGTTCAGACAGACAGAAGCACCCGAGCAACTCGCCAGACGCGAGGCGCGGCAGCCACTTCTTCTTCTGGTCGTCGGTCCCGAACTTCATGATCGGATCGATGGCGAGCGAGTTGTTGACGCTCATAATGACGCCGCACGAGGCGTCGCCGGCCGAGATCTCTTCCATGGCGATGGCATAGGCCACCGTGTCCATGCCGGCACCGCCGTATTCGGTCGGCACCGCGACCCCCATGAGGCCGAGCTCGGCCATGCGCCTCACTTGCTCGGTGGGAAACTCGCCAGACTCGTCGTGTTTGGCGGCCTTGGGTGCGAGCTCCGCTTTGGCGAGCTCACGCACCGTCTCCTGCAAGAGCTTGTGCTCGTCACTGAGCGTCAGATCCACGAACTACCTCCCCGTGAACGTTGGCTCGCGCTTCTCGACGAAAGCCTTGGTACCCTCACGCATGTCGTCCGTACCAAAGAGCTGGCCAAACGACAGAACCTCGATGTTGCCTGCCGTGTGCGGGTCAGTGCCCATCCCCACCTGCATCGCATGTTTCGCGGCGCGAACCGCGACGGGCGAGCGCTTGGCAATCGTCGCGGCCAGTGCGCGCGCCTTGCTCATGAGCTCTCCTGGCGGCACCACGCTCTGCACGAGCCCCACTTTCGCGGCAGTCTGCGCGTCGTAGATTTCGCCGCTGAAGATCCACTCGGCGGCGGCGCCGTAGCCGACCTTGCGTCCGAGCCTCACCGTGCCGCCAAAGCCAGGGATGAGGCCGAGCTTCACCTCGGGCTGACCGAATTTCGCGGTCTCGCTGGCATAGATGATGTCGCAAGCGAGGGCGAGCTCGCAACCACCGCCGAGCGCGAATCCGTTCACCGCCGCGATGACAGGCACCGGGAGGGCCTCGATGCGGTGCATGATGGCGTGGCCGCGGCGCGCGAAGGCGTCCGCTTCGGCGGTCGTCATGCTGGCCATTACGGCGATGTCCGCACCGGCGACGAAGGCTTTCTCGCCAGCTCCGGTGATAATCACACAGCGCAGGTCACGGTTGCCCTCGACAGTGGCACACGCCGCGTCGAGCCCCGCCAGGACGTCTGGGTTCAAGGCGTTCAGCGCCTTGGGTCGGTCGATGACGATTTCAGCGACCGCCCCTTCCACGGACACACGCACGAATTCGCTCATGGCCGCGTTACTTGGACGGGGGTCGCTCCGGTGTCAACCCTTGCTCTTCGCGAGATCCTGGACGCGCTGATAGATCTCGCGCTTCGGACGATCGAGGATGGCCGCAACCGCCGTGGCCGCGTCACGGGCCGACAAGCCCGCGGCGAGGGACCGCGCGATGGCCTCATCGACCTCTTTGGCGTCGGCGCTCACCGGCTCACGCGCGAGCGGCCCGAGCACGAGGGTTACCTCCCCACGGACCTCGCCCGAGAATCGGCCCGCAAGCTCCCCCAAGGTGCCGCGCGCGAGCTCCTCGTGAAGCTTGGTGAGCTCCCGGCAGACGACAGCGGCGCGGTCTGGTGCGACGCGGGCAAGCTCAGCCAGCGTCTCGGCGAGGCGATGCGGCGATTCGTAGAGCACGAGGATGCCGTCGTTTGCGGCGATGGCCGCGAGACCCTCAGCGCGCTCGCGTCCCTTGACCGGCAAGAAGCCCAAAAATGTGACGTGCCCTTTCGTGAAGCCGGCGACCGACAGCGCCGTCGCGAGCGCCGACACCCCAGGAATGGGCACGATGCGGTGCTGACCGTCGGCGGCCACGATGGCGACCAGCTCGGCGCCGGGGTCACTCACCGCAGGGGTCCCCGCGTCGGTGAGGAAAGCGACGTCACCGTCCGCTAGAGCGTCCAGGACCTCGCGTGCCCGTGCCCGCTCGTTGTGCTCGTGCAGGCTCTTCAAGGGCTTACTGATTCCAAAGTGCGACAAGAGTTGCGCCGAGCGTCGGGTGTCCTCGGCGAAGACGACCTTGACGGCTTTGAGCGTCTCGACACTGCGAAACGTCGCATCCGCGAGATTGCCGATGGGCGTTGCCACCACGAAGAGCGTACTCACGACCCGACCCGCGAGTCGTCAAAGGCGTCACGCACCAAACGGATGTCGTCGGGCGGATTGCCAGTAAGGCCGATGACGTCGAAGCGCATCAGCGGCCAGGGCTTCGGGAGCTCGTCGAGATACTCGCGCGCGGCGCGGATGATGCGTGCGACCTTGGTGGGCGATATGGTCTCGAGCGGGTCACCAAAGTGCGCCTCGGCCCTCCCGCGCACTTCGACGAAACACAACACGTCGCCATCCCAAGCGACGATGTCGATCTCGCCGCCAGCCGCGCGATAGTTGCGCGTCACCAGTCGATAGCCAGCATCAGCAAGATGCGCGCACGCCGCATCCTCGAAGGATCGACCAATGGCGGTTGTTCTCTCGAGCGTCATGCGCGGACCACGAAGCGCGTGAGATTGGGTGCGCCCTGCGCCCGCGCTGGGCGGTCGATGAGATGGACGACTTGCACTCCAGCCTGGGCAATGACGCCAAGGTAGCGACGCAGCAGGTCGTCACCGCCAGGCGTCGAGAGCTCAAGTGGGCCCACCACGAACGGCAAGCGTCGCTCGGGCGGAAGCGACGTGAGGAGCGCCCCACGCACCGCGAGGATCACGAGCTCGCGCCAAGGCGCAGGCAAGAGCTGAGGCGCTTGCACCCCGCCCGCACCGACCACAGCCATGCCGCCGTCGATGTCCACCTCGATGCGCGTGAGCTTCTTGGCCGTCATGTGGCCAATGAACTGTGTCGCTCGCTGCGTGAGCAACATGGCGGCCTGCGTGGCGTCGCCACCGAAGTGCTGGAGCGCCAGTTCGAACGTACGGCTCAGCTCGTCGGCGCGCTCTTCGCGGATGCCGAGGAGCCGGCGCAGGCTCGACGCCTCGGCCTGCAGCACACCAACGTCGCTGCCAGACATCCCCATGGTCGCGAGCTCTTTTTCGACGGCGCGCGTGGCGCTCTCGAGTGCCGTCTTCTCTTCGCGCAGACGTTGCAGCTCGGGGTCGTCTTCGGCCTCCTGGTAAGCGCGGCGGGCCTCGCTCGCTTCGGCTTTGGCTGCTGCGAGCGCCTTCATGGTCTCTCGCACTTCGTCGACGGAGCTAAAGCCGACCATCGCGGCGAGCTCGTGCGCCTTGGCGATAACCTCCGCGTCGCGTGACTCGATTTGCTCGCGACGGCGGTCGCTGGCTGCCAGGCGTTTGCGCGCAATAGCAAGCGCTTCACGGTGCGAGAGATTTTGCCACAACGCGAAGGTCGCTAGCCCAAAAGCGGGGATGTCGAGGAAGGCGATGTAGCGGAACGTGCCGCCCAGCCAAAGGCCGACTCCAACGGCTGTGACACCCGCGAGCACGCCACCAATGACGCGCCAATCCTTCATGATGGGTGACTCTTCTGCGGCACGCACCAGGCGCTCGTACTCTTCATGTTCGTGCTGCCAGCGCACGAGATCGGAGCGCTTGTGGCGCTCCTTCTCCATCGCGTCCTCGTAAAATGCGAGGAAGTCATCCGGCAAGACGGAGAGCTGGGCGTAGGGCGCGAGCCCAACTTCGGCCCGCTTGAGCCGGTCGGCGCTGACCGCCCTTTCGTTGATGGCGTCGTCGACTTCGAGCTTGCGCTGCGTCATCTGATCGAGCTGGACCTCGAGCTGCCTGCCACGCGCTTGCGCCGCGATCTTTGCCTCGATGGCGGTGAGCCTCGCGCGTGCCGCGGGATTCGGAGGACGCGGCGTCTCGCTCGCCGGCAGATGGTCGGCGGTGAGCGTGAAGGTGTCGGCGAGGACGTCGCGACTTTCGACGGCAAGCTGCTCCTTCAGGGCCGCGCCGACCGCCACCGCACCTTCGGCGACCGGAAGAAACTGGCGCCGCGTTGGCTCGAAAGCGTAGAGCTGCGCGCCTGCGGTCGCAAAGTCGCGCAGGACACGGTAGGTGGCCCCGTCGCGGCCGACGAAGGTGATGATGCCGCGGCCATGCTCACCAATACTCTGGGGGAAACAGAGTTCGAGCGCCGCGTCGATCACGGTCTCCGGCACAACGCTATCGCAGACAACGGCGTTGTAACCACGTTGGAGAGTGACTGCCGCTTGCGCGCGCACGTCACGAAAGGCCTGCAGCGCGAGGTCGACCCAGAGCACGACTCGATTGTCGGGCGAGGGTCGCGCTCAGCGCAAGTGTTTGATGCGATTCGCGGTTTGGGCGATGCCCGAACTCTTTACGCTTGCGCTTCGGCCGAGGCCGGCTCAGCCGCCTCTGGAGCCGCGCTCGCCTCGCCACTCTCACGCTCTTTCAAGCGGGCGGCCTTACCTGCGAGGTCACGCAGGTAATAGAGCTTGGCGCGACGGACGTCGCCAGCGGTGACCACTTCGATTTTGTCGATGGACGGGCTGTTGAGCGGGAAGACGCGCTCGACGCCAACGCCGTAGGACACCTTGCGAACGGTGAACGATGCGCGGCTACCGCCGTGGCGCATGGCGATGACGACGCCCTCGAAGGCCTGGATGCGCTCTTTGTCGCCTTCCTTGATGCGCACGCCGACGCGCACGGTGTCACCGGCGCGGAAGTTGGCCTCACGGCGGATCTGGTCTTTTTCGATGCTCTGCAGGATGTTCATAAGGCCTACTCCCGAAACGAGGGCGCGGAGCTAACACAGGTGATTCGAAAAAAGCAAGCAAGAACGGCCGCGACGCAGTGGGACGGGCCCGCCAGACCCTTTCCAAGCGGCGCTGTGATTGCCTCGCCCTCGCCCTGAGCGGCAAACGCCCCACCTGCTGCGCTTTGCCCCAACCCAAGGTCCATCGAAACCACCCAAGACCTCGCTTTTGCAGGGTTGCGGCGTGACACCCCTGCATGGCACGCCCTCTGCAAAAGCGGCTCGAGGAGTGCCGGGAAGCACCAACGGCGCACAATCAATGGGGGAAACAACATGAAGAAGCTCACTAGCCTGGCCGCCGCGCTCACGATCTTGGCAGCCGCCTCGGCGAACGCGCAGTCGGCGACGACAACACAGAACACGGGCACCGACCCGATGACCGGTCAGACGGTGACGACAGATTCAGCGACGACGGCTCCCACTATGGACGGGGCGGTCATCGACCCACAGAGCGGTCGCACAGGCGCCACGATGGTTCCGCCTGCCCGCGGCGATGATCGCTTGTATGCGCGCGAGCACAGCTACAAGCAGGGTCCCGTCAGCGGTGCCGGCATCGGCTTTCTCGTCGGCGGTGGCTTGACCAACTTCACCGCGAGCGCCGCGCGTGACGCGACCGAGATGGGTGCCGGCTGGGATGCGCGCCTCATCTTCGGAACGCGCTCACTCATTGGCCTCGAGGCCGCGTACGTCGGCTCCGTGAACGACATCAACGCGGCTGGCCTGTCGGGAGACACGAAGCTTATTGGCACCGGCGTGCAGGGACTCGCACGACTCAACCTCACCACCACGGCGTGGCAGCCGTACTTACTGGGCGGCGCTGGCTGGAAGCACTACGCGTTGGCGGGCGAGCGCTTCAACGTCTCGAACGTCCGCAACGACGACAGCGTCGTCGAAATTCCCATGGGATTGGGCCTCGCGTTTCACAACAAGGGCCTCATGTTCGACGTGCGCGGCACCTACAACTACGCGCTCAATTCGAACCTCTTCAACGAGCCCAATCCGGGCGTTGACGGCCCCGGCGATTTGCACAACTGGGGCGCTCGCGCCTCGCTCGGCTTCGAGATCTAGGGGCCGGGAGCGGAATAGTTCTCCGCCACCGGCAGCCTCACGTGCGACTGATGCGACGGCGAGTGACGCGATAGCGGTTCGGGAGACACGAATCGAGCGTTACTCGTCCGTCGGCAGTCGTTTGGAGCCACTCCGCACGACGTCGCGGTCCGCTAGCAAATCGGGTCGGTGCTTTTCAGTCAGCGCCCTTGCCTGCTCACCGCGCCACGTCGCGATCTTGCGATGGTCACCCGAGCGCAAAATCTCCGGTACGTCCGCTCCATCGAAGCTCACGGGCCGGGTGTAATGCGGATATTCGAGCAAGCCTGCGCTGAACGATTCGTCTTCGATCGACGAGGCGTTGCCGAGCACACCGGGCAGCAGGCGCACGACCGCGTCGACGATGCTCCACGCCGCCGGGTCGCCCGCGGAGAGCACATAGTCGCCAACCGAGACCTCCCGGTCGATATAGCGGCGCACCCGTTCATCGACGCCTTCGTAGCGACCGCAAATCAGCGTCATACCGGGGCCGCTAGCGAGCTCGCGGGCCATCGCCTGGGAGAAACGTTCGCCCCGCGGGCCCATCAAGATGACCGGCCCTGGCGTTACCGCACGTGCATCCGCGATAGCGGCATGCAATGGAGGCACAGCGAGCACCATGCCTGCGCCGCCACCAAACGGCGCGTCATCGACCTGGCGATGTTTGCCGTGGCCGTATTCCTTGAGGTTACGGATGGTGACCCTAGCCTCGCCGTCGACGAACGCCCTGCCAGTTAGCCCCGCGCGCTCGCTCGTGAGCGCCGTCCAGACCTCGGGCACCAGGGTGATGACCTCGAGGGCGAAGCTCATTCCCAAAGGCCTGGGATCGGCGCCACCGTGAGCACGCCGTTTGCGCGGTCGAAGCCGCGCATGGTGTCGGGAACCATCGGCAAGAGTCGCTCACCGGCGGGAGTTTCGATACTCAGCAGATCTTGTCCGGCACCCGCGAGTACGGCGCCAACCTTCCCCAGCGGCTGACCCGACTCGTCGACGACCGACGCACCGACCAGCTCGAAGACGTAGGCCTCTTTGTCGCGAAGCGGCGCAATCGCGGACTTGGGTACCGAGACGACGGCCCCAGTGAGTTGATCCCGCACCACGTCTCGGTCAGCGATGCCCTCGAAAGTGACGAGGTAAGCGTCGCCGCCCGAGCGGATGGCCGTCAGCGCGGCCTCGCGTGTCGCGCCCTTTCGTGTCAGACGCACGACCTCGACATCGGGTAGCTCGACGGACGGATCGTCGGGCATGAGACGCACCTCGCCGCGCACTCCGTGAGCGCGGCCAAGGACGCCGAAGCGGACCCAGGAAGGGTCTTCGCTCAGTCGAGGATTTCGAGCGTCGTGTTCTTGCCCTCGGGCTGAATCGCCGACAGCAACGTGCGAATCGCGTGGGCGGTGCGGCCGTTCTTGCCGATTACCCGACCCCGGTCCTCCGGGGCCACCCGCAGCTCGATCACGTCCTCGCCCTCGTTGCCCGATGCTTGGCTCACGCTCACCGACTCGGGCTGTTCCACCAGCGCCTTGGCGATGTACTCCACGAGGTCTTTCATGGGTCACTGGACCCCAGCACGCTTGAGCAACTGTTTGACCACCGGCGACGTCTGAGCACCCGCGGCGAGCCACTTCTTGGCCTTCTCGGCATCGACGTTGAGCTGAGTCGCGGCGAGCGGGTCGTAGCTGCCGAGCTGCTCGAGGAACCGACCGTCGCGCTTGTGGCGCGAGTCAGCGGCAACGATGTGATAAAAGGGGCGCTTCTTCGTGCCATGACGCGCCATACGCAGGATTACAGCCATTGTCGTCGAATCTCCGTCTCTCGAGGTTTGCCGAAAGGCAAACACGCTGGCCGCAGGCATAACACGTGGCCGCCTGCGACAGCGGGGCGCGGCTATAACATCGAGAAACGCGAACTGGCAAGCGTAATGGGCCTATGCCCGCCCCTCGCTCAGTTCCGCAGAATGATTTGGGTGCCAGGCACGCCGCGGGAGGCGTCGTCCGCGTTGGATGGATCGAAGCCGACCAGGGTGTCGTTACCCGAATAGGTTAGGTAGACCTTCGGGTTGAACGGGGTGCCGTCGTCGTCGGTGCCGGGCTCCTGATACACCAGAATGTCGCCGGGGAGACTCCCGGCCGACCCCAGCGTGCTGCCGCTCGAGGCGTACGATCGGCCCGTCAGATAGGGTCGGAAACCGTCACGAACGATGACCGCGAACTTGATGTCGCGCGACAGAAGCGAGTTTTGGCCGTTCCCGGGGAGCACCTTGCCCGTCTCGTCGTAGCGATCACAGGCGCCGATGGGCGGCTGCCCTTCCGCCGGCGCCGGTGAGACGTAGTTGGTCAGCAAGTCGTCCTTAAGCTCGAAAATGATTGGCTCAGTGGTGGCCACATCGCCACCTGGGCCGAAGCGGTCGTCGAGACCCAAGCGCCACGCAGCGGCGCCTTGGCGGTTGACCAGGAACTGATCGCCAGCGCGAATGCGGTAGGCGATGCGGCCACCGGTCAGGAAACAGCTGGGCTCGATTGGCGGGTCGAAGGAGATCCGCGCCCTATCCTCACCGTCCTCTGAGGCGACCACTGCCGCGGTGATACGGCGCTCGAAGCGGCAAATACGGCTATCCTCGCCGATCGCAGCCACGCAGTCGGGCGCCGACGTTGGCGTGCTGAGGATTTCGAGGATGTCGCCCGCCTTGACCCGCTGGAAGTCGTCGGTGCGCAAGCCGACATCCGAAAACAACGAGCCCGTGATGAGCTCACCGCCGCCATTGCTACGGTCGAGGCCGGGGAGCACGCCCTCCCAGGTGAAGTCCCAGCGCCCTTCGCGTTGCAAGGGCCCCGAACCCTGCGCCGCCAGAAGCGGGATGTTCCCGGAAACGACTACCAGACCGCCGCCGCTCGCATCGCGCGCACATGTGAACCGCGCGCGGTCTGGCGTCTCGACGCAATCGGCCATGTAGTTGCCGATCTGGTACGGCGTGAAATCCTCGACATCGCCGCCGTTGATGACGAGTTGAACGTCGATGTCGAGCGCGGGGCGTCCACATCCGGCGCTTGCGAGCTGGGGCGTCAGCGGCGCGCCCATGGCTGCCTTGAGCGGCATCCAGTAGATGTTGCCGACCGAGCGGTCCCCTTCCGTGACCACCAAAGCGTACTCACCAAACGAGACGCTGATCGAGCTATTCCGTTGGTCTTCTTCCTCGCTAATCTCACCATCATTGTCGATGTCGAAGTCGCCGTCATTGCAGCTGTAGGTCAGGGGTTCGTGGCCACCTGCACTACCCAAAGTCGTAATGAGAGTTGGGGCACCATCGACATAGATCGCGGCATAGGGAGCCTGTCCGCTAGGGCGGATGGAGCCCGTGCTGGTGTCGATACAGATGTCTTCGTCGGACGCGAGCGGCTCGACGCATGCCTGCGGATTGTCTGAGCTATCGTTCACGCTCAAGCCGGTGGCGCAGTCTTCGAGACAGCGCGGCAGCGGCGTATACGATGGATTGGCGTCGAAAACGGCCCAGCTTCCGTCGTTAGCTCCCTGCATGACAACCACGTCTCGCGAGAGAGGACGGCCGATGAGCAACACATCGTTGTCGCGCGACACCGCTACGGGACCACCGATGCCGCCAATGTCGCGCCGCTCGATGCTGGAAGCGCCGCTTGCGACACCGATGCGCACAACCTGAGGGGCGGTGTTGTCGGTAGCGTACACGAACCTGCCGTCCCACGACGCGGCGAGGCGTTGGGGCTCGCCACCCACGTCGTAGGCGCGCGCCGGCACGAAGAACGGACCCGCGACCACGTTTCCTGCGGCATCGAGCGTGGTCTTGAGATCGACGACCAGCACGACCCCGGTCGCGGCAAGCGAGACGTAGACGCGGGCGAGACAGTCTTCAGCACCATCGTCCGGACACGGTTCTGTCGCGGCGATCATGTCGGTCGGCGTCGCGCCCCGCTGCGTCAAGGCGATAGTGACCTCGTTGCCGGCGAGGTCGAGCGCTTTCGCATAGGCGTCCGCGTCGACGAGCAGCAGCGTGTTAGTCGCCGAGTCGAGCACGATGACATAGCGTCGATCTTCGCTCGCCGCGAGGCGGGTCGGCCGTGAACCGGCGGGGATGCGTAGGGGGAAGTAGAGGTTCGGTGCCCTTACGAAGCGAGTGGAGGTGAAGTCCGTTGGAAGGTCGACGATCTGGAGGCTGTCTTCGTCGGCGTTGGCGATGAACAGGTGCGGCGCGATGGTGCCTGCCACCGCGAGGCCAACGGGCGTCGCGAGCGACGTAGTTGTGAGCTGAATGTTATTGTTGCAGCTCGCGCCTAATGTGACCGCGATAGCGGCGAAGAGAAGGCGTCGCATCATCGGAACCTGCGGCCGTCAGCCAGAGTTGACTCGACGCGCCACTGTTGCCAGGCGCTTGGGTCCGGCTCGGTCACGTCGAAGACGGTCAGGCCATGACTCAGGAAGCTCGTAATGACGACGAAGTCGCGGTCAGCGCTCTGCCCGGATGGCGTGAAGCGAGCGTGACGCACGACCACGGGACCCGACCCTACGGCGCGGTCGATACGGGTGATGGCATCGAGGCTCGTCTCGCCGACGCGAACGAAGTGCAGAGCATTGTCATTGAAGGTCGCCGTAACGAGGAGCGGAGGAGCGTTGAGGCGCGGCACGTAGCTCACCGATTGAGGAGTTCCGGGGACCGCCAGCGCGTCGATGACTTCGTATTCGGGGCGCTGTACGACGGCGATGCTGTCGTCGGCGAGGACAATGCTGCGGCTGCGCGGCCGGGCATTGAGCATGAGCACGCTATCGGAGCTACCGCTGGTTGGCTGCGAGAAGCTAACGGCTGCGAAGGCACGGGAACCATCGTCAGTGAACACCAAGTCGGCCAAGGTAAAGCCGCCGGCTTGGGCGCGAATGTCGATGCGGGCGATCTTCGCGCGATTGTCGAAGTCGACACTCGCGAAGTCGGTGTCCTCGGTCGCCTTGAACTCGTAGTCGTCGATGTTGATTCCGAAGATGGTCGCCGAGCTCACGCCCGCAGCGGAACTGCGACTGCCAATCGCGATGAAACGCGCGTCGGTGTCTTCGGGGGTCGCGGCCTGCGGAGCTGGGCGCGGCGCAACGATCCCCGTGGTTTGCACCGTCAATCCGGAGGCCCCGCCGAGCTCGATTGAGCGTTGATTGCCAAGGATCTCTTCCCCACCGAGATCCACGTCGAGGAACGTCACCAGACCGATCCCGAGAAAGCTCGTCAGATAGCCGATCGTAAGGGTCTGGGCCCCGTCCCTCGAGGGTAAGAAGCGGACACCGTAGGGGTCGCTGAACTGGTCGACGATGAAGACATCGTCGACGCCATCCGCAACGAACCGATACACGTGCCGCGCGTCACAATCCGTGCGCCGATCGCCCGCGTCGAGACCACTTTCCGCATCAGGATCCCCACATTGCACGGAGCCGTCCGCGTTCACTTCGAAGACGATGACTTGGTTGTTGTTGCGGAACGCAGCAGCTAGAAGAGCCCCGTCATCCGACGCACTGAGCTCGCCGCTCAGCGATGGCACGAGTAACGTCTGCCGGATGACATCTGCCGGCGTTGCCGCGCCGCTCACGATGGCATCGAGATCGACGACCGAGAGCCAGCCCGTATTGAAGCGCTGCGACCAGTTGGTCGACATCACGTACGCGAGCCGCTGGTCCGCCTGGCTGATGACCATGCCGAGGGGGAAATAGAGATCGCTCTCAGGGGCGGGGCGTCCAACCAACTCGCGGCGGCAGGCGTTAGCGCCGACCAGCGTCAATACGCAGGCGAAAAAGAGCTGTCGGCGAGCTGAGGAAAACCGCACGCGCGCCTCTATAAGCAGTGCACGTCCACCACGCAAGGACGTCCGCAGGCTTGTCTAAGTGTTTGCTTTTGCCTGGGAACCGCTGCTAGCTGTGCGCGGGTCGCGTTGTAGAACGCGACGTACGACATCTACTATCTAAGGGAACAGACATGCGTAAGCTACTCGGGGTTCTTGCGGTTTCTGTGATTGGTTTGGCGGCGTCGGTGGCCTCTGCGGCTCCCTATGGCACGGCTGGTTGCGGCTTGGGCTCGATCGTGTTCGGCGATGACGCCGGCATCGTTCAGATCTTCGCGGCGACGACCAACGGCACGTTCGCGACGCAGACGTTCGGCATCACGTCCGGCACGTCGAACTGCGTGGACATGGGCCGCTCGGCTTCGATCGACCAGGAAGCGTTCGTGAAGATGAACTACGCGAGCCTCATGCGCGATGCGGCGGCTGGCAAGGGCGAGTACCTCTCGGCCATGGCGACCCTGCTCGGCTGTGAGCAGCCGGCTCACGAGTCGCTCTTCCAGGTGGCTCAGTCGAAGCATGAGGTCATCTTCACCGAGAACGCGGAGCCGGTAGCGGCCCTGGACTCGATGAAGGCCGAGGCCCGCGCCAACGACACGCTGAAGAACAGCTGCACGCGCCTGTAATAGCGCAGCGGGGGCGGCGATAGGCTCGTGTTCCGCAAGGCAACGCGAAACCTGACACCAGCCGCCCTCCGCGACTCGATGCTCCCGCCCCGGGGCTGCGTTGCGGCTCCGGGCGGGAGTCACCGAAGTCTCCGGCCAAAACCCTTCGTGTTGTCTCCTTCCCTTCGCTTGCTGTGATCGCCCTACTCGCAATCGCTGCGATCCTCGCAACCGACAACACCTCCGCCGTAGCGGACAAGCACGCGTTGATCGCGCGGTCGCGCGAGCTGCGCTTGTCGGACCACCGCGAGTGGCGTCTGCTCTTGCACACGGAGCCTGGCGGGGACGAGAGCGACGCGGACTCGCCGGCGTTCTTCTTTTCGCCTGAGGGCAAGCACGATCCGCAGGCCGAGCTAGAGGCCAACATCGCGGCGTTCCTCGAACCTCTCGAGGGCACCAGCGAGGAAGCGCTCGACGCAAGCGCCTTCTGCACGTTTCCGGCGCGCTTCGCATTCCTGGACGGGCAACTCGGGATCTCCGCGCACGGCGCTCCCACACCTTCGTGCCCTGCCTATTCGAAATGGCGTGCGACCTTGGCGCCGGCGGGCGTAACGATGATCTTCGCCTCGGCCTTCTTGAACGCGCCCGCCTCGATGTTTGGCCACACGATGCTACGCGTGGATCGGCGCGACGCTCAGGGACAGGCGTTGCTTGCGAACATTCTGAACTTCGCGGCCTACCCGACGACGACCAACCCGTTCGGCTATACGTTGCTCGGTTTGACCGGCGGCTTCCCTGGACGCTTCTCGGCCCTGCCTTACTACGTGAAGGTCCAAGAGTACTCGAACATGGAGTCGCGAGACCTCTGGGAGTACCCACTCGCACTGACGGACGACGAGCTCGCGAGGTTGCTCGCGCACGTTTGGGAGCTCGATCAGACACACTTCGACTACTACTTCTTGAGCGAGAACTGCTCTTATCACCTGCTGTCGCTGCTCGAAGTGGCGCGCCCGTCGCTGCATCTACGCGAAGATTTTCCGGTGCACGCCATCCCGACGGATACGCTGAAGACGACTCTGGCGAGCTTGTCGTTGCGCGGGCCCCGGCTTTATCGCGCATCGCACACACGAACGATGAATGCGCGCTACCAGCTCATGACCGGAGACGAGGTCAGACTGGCGAGGAGGCTCGTGGAGTCGGCCGAGTGGGACCCGGGGCCGCTCAAGGACCTGGCCCCAGAACGTCGCGCCTTGGTGCTGGATGCCGCAGCGGACTACCACAAGTTCGACATTGGGTTCACGCCCAACCAGGATACCGAGGCAGCGCGGCCGGGCCGTAAGCGCGAGTTGCAGCTCGCTCGTGAGCGCGGCAAGACCGGCGCCGACCCGCCAGCGTTCGTCGTGGAACCACCGACCGCCGAGCCCGAAGCCGAACACGAGAGCATGCGTTTCGGTGTCGCCTCCGGAGTCACGAGCCGAGGCCGCATCTTCGGCGAAATCGCCTGGCGCGGCTCGCTCCATGACCTCCTCGATCGCCCCACGGGATTCGTGCCGTACTCTCATATCGAGCTACCCAACATCGTGTTGCGTCTGCGACCTGACCGCTACAGCGGAGAGGGTCGCGATGCCGAGCACGGGGTGGTGCTGGACAGAGCCGCGCTGGTGAGCATCACATCCCTTACCCCGCACAGCGGTTGGGTCAGCCTTCCCTCTTGGCGCGTCAGCTTCGGCGCGGAGCGCTTGCGCGATCTCGGCAACTGCGACGACTGGAGCTGCACGGCGGCAATGCTGAACGGAGGTATCGGATATACCTTCGCTTCACGTTTTCTTGGCGGCGAGGTCTGGTACGGCTTCTTCGACCTCAATGTTTGGGGCGGCCCGAAGTTGCACCCCAACTATCGCATCGGTCCCGACGTAGCGCTGGGTTCCGCGATGACCGTCACCTCGTTCTGGCAGAGCCACATCGAGGGCAAGCTCCGCTTCGACGTCCTCGGCGACACCCGCGCGGGCCGCTGGGTGCCCATCGTCGAAGTGGGTCAAAACTTCTCTCTGTCACCAAACGTCGCTCTACGCATAAGAGGTAGCCTGTGGCGCGATTCGGCTGAATCGGCACTTGCCCTATTCGTCTACTACTGAGCCCAAGACATCGACCAAGCAAGACATCGCAAGACATCGACCACAAGACATCGACCAGGAACTTTCTTGCACACACAAGACATCGACCAGGAACTTTCTTGAGCAAGACATCTTGGACCAGGAACTTTATTGGACCGCGGGAGAATCCCAACATGTTGCGTTCGCTCGTTGCCTTGACCGCCCTCGCTCTGCCCTTGGCAGCCCGCGCCGGGACCATCGTGGTCTTCCCGCCGCAAACGACGAATGTCTCGCCGGGTGAAGCGGATGCCGCTGGTGCGCTGCTAGCGGAGGGATTCAAGGCAGCGAGCGGCGACGCCGTAATCGGCCCAGTTCAGGCCGGCGAGGCACTCCAAGGCGGCAAGTCGCTGCAGCAGGCGGCGCAGGAATTAGGGGCCGACAGGTACGTCGAGTCGAGCCTCGTTGGGCTGCAGAAGTCGTTAGTGCTTTCCGCGGACCTCATCGATGTGAACGGAGGCTCGCGGCGCCACCGTCAGATGACCCTCGCGACGCTCGACGACATGCAGCCAGCCAGTGAGCGGATCGCGAGGGCGCTGATTGACGACTCGCCGGTCAGCTCGAACGAGACCGTTGACACGGTCACTGACAAAGAAGCCGAGGGATTGAAACGCAAGAAGGCGAACCGCGTCGGTGGTTTCAGAATCGGTATGCTCTTCCCCGTCGCGAAGGGATACCAGTTCGACCAAGGCTTCCAGATCGTCTACGACTTGCGCTTGGAGCAGCGCAACTACTTCATGAACATCGCCACTGGCGCGATGTTCGGCATCAACGGCCGCGGTGGCGACCCGGCGATATCCGGCTGGCTCCTGGAAATCGGGGCGGCCTACTGGCTCTCCGACGGCGACTTCGCTCCATACATCGGCGGTGGTCTCTCTCCACGCATCATGAGTGTCGACGAAGTCCGCTTCGGCCTCGCCCCTTACGGAGTCCTGGGCGCCACGCTCGGACGCACCTCGACGGCCCACTTCAGCGCAGAGCTCCGCGCTTACCAAAACGTCATTCGTCAAACGATAAAGACAGGCCAGCCGGACCCAGCAACGGGCAATCGTAGCGACGAGGACGTATTCCCAACCGAGCTCGGTGTGTTCGTTGGGATCTGGTGGTAGGCACAAGCTGGCGAGCCACAAACGGCAGGGCCCCGAGCATCGACCAGGAACTTGCTTGGCCGTGGTGCGGTCAAAACACGGACGACTTTCTTCGCGTCGCAACTTGACACAGTTAACTCGCCTTGAAGTTAATTTGTCCGCCCTGAGAGTGCGGCCGTGAAAGCTTGTCGGCACGACAAGTGCTCTGTGACGCGTAAGCATGTCGAAGATCATTCAGCGCAGCGGCTTAACGAACAACCAGCTCTTCGCCGGCCAACACCACGCCCGATATGTCGACGAAGACGTGCCGCTGCACATCATCACACGCGTGTTCCAGGGACGTCATCTACTTCGGCCGTGCGACGACCTGAACTCGATCATCCTCGGCGTTGTTGGACGCGCCCAGCAGCACTACAACAGCATCCGATTGTACGCTATGGCGTTCCTTTCGAATCATGTGCATCTCATGCTTCAGGGCCCTCCCGATCAAGTTCCCGCCTTCATCGGCTTCATCAAGCGCGAAATCTCGCGCCGCTGGGGGCGACACCCGTCCGTCGGCTGGAGAGGCACCATGTGGCACGAATATGTTTCGACGGCGCTACCTTCCGCAGCAAGCCAAGTTCGCTGTCTGAAGTACATCCTTAGCCAAGGTGTGAAAGAGGGACTCGTTGCCAGTCCTGAAGAGTGGCCCGGCGTTCACTGCGCCGACGCTCTCATGACGATGCGCCCCATGACGGGCAAGTGGTTCGACGCTACCGGTTATGGTCGTGCAGTGGACGCACAGTCACGGACGCGGAACCCGAAACGCGTCTGTCGAGAACGCTATGTCACTGACTATTCGGTGACTCTCTCGCCTATCCCCGCCTGGTGCGACCTGTCCCCTGAGACTCAGGCCTGCGAGGCTCATCGGCTCGTCGCCGAGGTCAGGAGCGAAGGCGATGCCCGCCGGAACGGACGCCCCCCAATCGGGCGACAGCGCGTCAAACGTGCTTCGATGCAGAAAATCAGCGTTCTGCCGCCGCCGCCTTGGTTCGAGGTGCGACGGCGCATGATCTGCTGGGAGTCACCGACAGACCCAGACGCAGCTCGTCACCTCGAGCGCTATTGGTCTTTTCAGCGTGCCTTCCGGGAAGCCGCCCGGGGCATTGCCAATGTCGACTTTCCAGAGGGCGCCCATACGCCGAGCCGCTGCATATGGAGACGCCCACGCGTGCGCGAAAGCGCTAGCGATGACAAACACGCTTAAATGAACAGAGCCCACACCGCGTGACGTCATCTGTCATGGGGAAACGCTCAATGGTCGGCTCTCCCGCACTGAGCTCACGCATCTGCTTGACCGACTCTCGCACCTGCGATTCGCCCCACTCGAGGTCGGCCTCGGAAAGCTGGATCTCGACCACGTCGTTGGTCTCGAGATAAACGAGCAACGCGCGTGTAACGTCAGCAACACCCCAGGCACGCTTCGCGTAGGCGGCATACACCGCTAGTTGCAGCTTCTCGTCATCGAGTCGCGGCTTTCCCGTCTTCCAGTCGACGAGCACCACGCGCTCGTCGGTGTCGCGGTAGGCGAAGTCCGGCTTCACAACGATCGTTGCGCTCTCGAGCTCAAAGCTGGCGGCAGACTCCAAAGCCAGCCACCGAAAAGGTGGGGTGCTGCGGATAGCCTCGACTAACGGAAGCCCCTCAAAGGTGCGCAGGCAGGCTTCCATCCGGTCGCGCTGGAGGCGCCACTCCTCTCGGCTCACCTCCTCCCGGTACTCATGCTCGAAGAACGCATACTTGAGCACGGGGTTCTCCCGGTACATGCCCTGGATCGACTCTGAATACTGGGCCCGCATTCGACGGGTCCCGCGCTCGGCCAGTTGTTCAACCGGCACCGAATCGCCGCGGCGGACCGCAGTTAGCGCGAGTTCAATCATCTCGTGAACGATTTCGCCGACCCACATGTAGCGGTTGCGCAAGTGCTTCAAGACGTAAAGTTCGCGTGTCTCGCGGTCGGCGGTCTTCACGTTGCCGCCACCACGGCTTGCGTAGTGGTGGAGGTAGTACCGGCGCAAGCAGGTTCGCATGCGCTTGTCGCGCGTCACCGACCAGGTGAGCCGCCCCGGGACCACGTCCTCGGGCCAAAAGTCCATTTGGTACGACAAGAGAAAGTTCCTGGTCGAGCTCTCCGAGAAAGGTTCCGGGTCGAGATCTCGGGGCGGCCGGGTATAGCGGGACCGACTCGGCTTCTCAAGATCCTGAGCATGCCTGGCCCTGGGTGCGGTAGCCCTCAGCATCGGCGACCTAAGGAAACGCCGGCAGCCAAGCGTCCCACCGAATGAACTGGTGGCACGCCGGTCGCAAACCTCCAGCGTGGAGGTTTTATGATGCGTGGGCTTCTTGGTGCGATTGTGGTCGCGACTCTCGGATTTGGCGCGGTCGCAAAAGCGGACGCGAAGTCCTGGTTCGCCTACGGCGTAAACACGTCGCTCGGCATGCGGCAGAATAGCGACGATACGCAGGGCAATGCGCGCTCAGTCGCAAGTACATTCGGGCTTCAGCTCAAGCTCCTGCGCTTCCTTGGCGTCGAACTCGGCTATTCGCCCTTCGGATCAGGCGCCGACGCTCCCGTGCGCTTCGACAACCCTTGGAATGCGAGCGCCCTTCTCTACATCGTGCCGACGAGCCCGGTCGGGGCGTACTTAAAGGGCGGTGTCGGAAACACTTCGTTCGCCCGCATCTTTGACGTCGACGGCCAGCAGGCTACCTACCATGCCGGGGCCGGGCTCGAGGTCTACGTCAGCCACCACCTCGTTCTGGGAAGTGAGTTCGTCTTCCTTACGCCAGGCGCCCGCACCATCATTGATGGTCTCACCGGCACCGGTGATGGCCCACGCAACGCCAACTACTACGTAGCCCCCTCCAACTTCCGCGCGACTTTCCGCGTTAGCTACTTCTTCTGAAGGTCACTCCCCAACAGTCGCACAACCGCCAGAAGGTTCCTGGTCGATTCGTGGGGTGGTCGATTCGTGGGGCGAGGCTTGTCGACCGGGGAGTACTCGAGTAAGAGCCGCGACGCATGAAGAAGGTCGTGGTTCATTCGCCGGGTGGTTACGAGAAACTGCGCATCGAGGAGCATCCGACGCCGAAGCCGGAAGGCGATCAAGTGGTGGTCGAGACTGCGGCTGTTGGCGTGAACTACGCGGACTGTTGTGTTCGTTGGGGCGTCTATGAGTCCGCCAAGAAATACGTGGGCTGGCCGATAACGCCGGGGTTCGAGTTTGCAGGCAGTGTCGTCGCGGTTGGGCCACAGGCCAAATATGCGATTGGCGATGCCGTCTTCGGGGTCAGCCGATTCGGCGGCTATGCGACTCACGTGTGCGTGCCGTCGCATCAGCTCTTCCCGATCCCGCGCGGCATGACGCCGATGCAAGCCGCCGCCTTCCCCAGTGTCTACATGACCGCCTACCACGCGGTGCACCAGCTCGTCCGTATCCGCAAGAACGGAACGGTTCTCATTCACTCCGCCGCCGGCGGCGTCGGGACAGCGCTGCTCCAGATCTGCAAGATCGCCGGCTTCCGCACTGTCGGTGTCGTCGGCGCCACCCACAAGGTCCAGTTCGCGAAGGACTTCGGCGCCGATGTCGTCATCGACAAGAGCAAGGAAGACCTCTGGCAACGAGCCCGCGCGGAAGCTCCCGAGGGCTACGACGCTGTCTTCGACGCCAATGGCTACACGACCTACAACCAGAGCTACGAGCATCTGCGCGCCACCGGCAAGCTCGTCGTCTACGGCACGCACTCCCTGCTCCCGACTGCCGGCGGTCGCATCAACTACATCAAGGCGGGGCTCGGCATGTTACGCACCCCACGCTTCAACCCGTTCAAGATGATCGTCGACAACCGAAGCGTCGTGGGATTCAACGTCTCCTTCCTGTTCGACCGTACCGACCTTCTCGACGAAGGCATGGCAGACATGCTGGCCTGGATCGAACAAGGTAGGCTCAAACCGCCGGGTGTGACCGAGTTCCCCTTCGAGAACGTGAGCGAGGCTCACAAGCTCATCGAGTCGGCGCAGTCCGTCGGCAAGATCGTGCTGGTTCATCGGCAGCCGAAAGCCGCCTAGACCCCGCGCGATCTCAGATGAATGTCACATCGCGGACGATGGTCAGCGGTGCGGCCTGATAGGTCTTGCGCGAGCTGAGATTCAGTACCAGCTCCGTGAACCACGCGCGCTTGTCGGTACGCTCGAGGTCCGGTGCAGCATCTCGACCCTTGGCGAAGCTCTCCGCGCTATTGCTTGCCATCAAGGCGCCGACCTCGCGGAAGGTCATGTCGGCCATCGACTGATCAAATGTGATGAACATGCCGGTGTCCATCTTCACCCAGGGTAACCCGCCGGTCTTCGGGAAGGTCAGCGTCAACGATGAGCCATCCTCGTACTTGCGCTCGAGCACCCGCGAGCCATCCGAGCTCGCGACGTCTTTGAAGTCCTTGCGCTCGAGCCAATAGCTCGGACGCGAGAGGTGGTTCGCCTTGTAGGCATCGAGGATCTTGACCAGCTCGCTTTCGCGGATGTTGCGATTGGCGAGGTCGAACCGGCCCGGGAATCGCTTCACGAGCGCCGCCACATCAGCCTCGGAGAGATCCGGATTCTGCTCGACTTCGTAGTGACGCGTTCGCGCATGCTCGCCACGGTCAACCGCGTCCTGAAGCTCTTTTTCGGTCGCGTAGACTGGCCCCACTGCCTTTCGCAGGTCCTCGAGCGAAAAACGCTTCATGAACTGATGAATGCGCTTCTCCATGGCCATGAACGCATAGGCAACCTCGAGCAATAGGAGTGGCTCGGGGGTGCGATAACGGACTTCGTCAGTCGCGGTATCACCACGCGCCTGATAGGCGTTGTGCAAGATCATGAAGATATTGCCGAGTCGCGACGGATTGTAGGCGGCTTTGACGCCTGCCTGCATGAGGATCGAGTGGTAGAGCTCGTCGCGGAAGATGCCATCGAGCGCGAGGTCGGCGCTCGAGTCGGGCTTCGCGTTGCCCTTGAGCACCAGATACGCGGTGCCAGCGACGATCTCGGCGAACTCGCGCCGCAACATCATTTGCTTTGCGCCCTTGGCGCTGACCTCGCGAACGATCGGGTACGAGAGCTGCGCGTGCAACACAGGCTCACCCTCGACCTTGATGCCGTTGTAGATTGCGTCAAGGACGGGACCGTGGCGCTCTTCCTCTTGCGACCAAACGGCGGTCTCGTGGCGCTTGTTGCCGTTACCGTGCAGCGCGCTTGCGGTGACGCGCTCGCTCAACGTCGATCCCATGAAGTGGGCGATGTCGTGGAAGTAGTCGTGCAGTGGCGCCGCGGATGCAAAGCTGTACATCGAAGCGGGAAGCTCGATGTCCATCGCGGCCTTGAACAAGAGCGCCAGGTCTTCGCGCGGAATCGTCGAGTCGTCGAAGTCGGATGGAGCGACATTGGCGACCATGGGCCCCCGATGCCACATGTTGACTAGCGGCGTACCGTCGTGGCGCGAGATGCCCTCGAGCAGACGCACCTTGTCGAGACGGCTGAAGCTCCACATCAGGTCCTTGTCAGTGACCTGAGCCATGATGTCGTTGACGCGCTTCTTGAAACGCTTGAACTCGGCACGAATGCGCCGGTTCTCCTTCGGGCTCAGCAAGGCGCGGATGTACGTGATCCCCGCGTGCTCGCGCTCGGTGAATGGGTTGTAGGCGAGCTCTACCTCCTTGCCGCCCTTCCCGACCGAGTAGTAGCGGATGCCCTCGCCGGACTTCTCGACACGAATTTTTTCGCCACGCACCTCGTGAAACTCAATCTTGCGGGAGGTGGCCTCGGCAAGGTCGTTCAACGAGGCGCCGAGATTGGCGCTGGCCCCAGTCGGGTCAACGCCGCCCTTGGCCGCTGAAGCGGACCGCTCGGCGATCGTCGTAGCCATGGCCTGAGAGAACGCGCTTGCAACTTCGCGACGCTCCACCTCCGGCGCGCCATTCAATACCTGCTGCACGGCGCGCAGTGCCGGCGGCAACTCGGCTTCGGCAACCTTGATCGTCCCGTCTGCGGCGACGAGACGTTGCTCGGCGAGCCTCACACCTTCGCTGGCGGCACGGCGGAGGACATCAGAAGAAACGGGGGGCAATGAGGTCATGGGCTCACACGTCCAGCTCGATACGTTTGCTCGTGGGTTGCGCAATGCAGGGCAAGACTTTGCCGGGGCCGGGGTCGATTTGCGTACCGCTCGGGTATTCGACGCTGCCGCTCTTCAAGTCGACGCAGCACATGCCGCACGAGCCCGCCTTGCATCCAGATTCGATCCGCTTGCCCTTGGAATTCGCTGCGTCGAGGAGCGTCGTCTTGCTCGGATCCCACTCTACGGCGACACCAGCACGCGCGAAGAACACCTGCACGGGCTGAACGTCGGCGACACCCATCGCCTTCTCTCGGGCGCTGGTGGTCACGACTGGCGCCGCTGCGAAGGCCTCCGAGTGGATGTCACGCGCCGCGACACCGTGTTGCTGCAGACCTGTCGTCAGTGACGACATCATGCCGGCCGGCCCGCACATGTAGAACGCGTAGTGCTGCTTCTTGGTCAGGGTCTGCTTGATGAGATCGATCGAAATCCGCCCCACATGATCGAAGCTCGCTCCGGCCGCGAAGCCCTCTGGTTTCGAGCAGACCAGATGCACCTTGATGTTGGGGTGGTCGCTCGCAATCGCGCGGAGCTCGGCCGATCGCACGAAATCGTCGGGCGTCTGGACGCCATAGTAGAGATGGATCTCGCGCTGCGACCCCGTGCGCACCACTTCCTTCACCATGGCGAGAAACGGCGTAATTCCGACCCCGCCGGCGATAAGCACCGCGGGAGTTGGGTCGTCGAGGTCGAAGACGAACTGCCCCTTGGGGGCAGAAACGTCGAGCACAGCGCCTTCCTTGAGGGTGTGGAAGTAGTGCGAAACGCTGGTGCGCGGCTCACCCGGCGCGAGTGCGTCTTTGACCGTGACCTGATAGCGATCGGGTCGCTGCGCATCCGACAGGCTATAGCAACGAACATGTTCGGTGGCGTCGAGGGTAACGCGGAATATGAGGTGCTGGCCCGGCTTGAAGCCTGCGATCGGCTCACCATCCACCGGCTCGATGCTGAAGCTGCGCTGTCTATCGGCTTCGTCGATGATCGCGACGACGCGAAACTGACGATAACCCTGCCAGGGCGTGCCCGACGGGACGAGGGCCTCGAGCTCGGCGACATGTTGCCGAGCCTGCGCGAGCGCCGGGGCCAAGGGATTCGGATGCATCGCGGCGCGAAGGTCGGAGGCAGACGGCTGGGGTTGCGTGCTCGAAGGTCGGGCGGCTTCGAAGCCGCGCGCTGTCGTACCGTGCGTTCGAGCGATGGTTGGAAATTGCAAAGGGGTCCCCTATTCCGCGCAATGACTATCGGCTTATCGACCAGCAGTGCTCGAGGTTGCTGGCTACCTCGCGACGCCACGTCATTTAGACGACGCAGGAGACGCGAACGCCCCGGACGGACGGCGTCCAGGGCAAAGATCGCTCTGTGCGCCTGGGCGCTGGGGCCTGGCGACGGCGCACCGGTGATTGGTTCGCCGGCAAATGCGCGCGGGCAGTGCCCGTCTCTACGCGGGGGGGCCCGTCCGGCCTATCCTCGGCCCGGCCTTCGGCCCTCGGCGAGGGCCAATCATAGGCCTCCACATGGGAGTCGTGCCGCGTCGCGCCATTGTCGAGTCGCGCTCATCGCAAGCGATGTTCGCTGTAGGACCCGCCTTGCGAGGCGAGCGTTAGCGACGGACGCGCGAAGCCGGCGTTCCGCCACCCGAGGGCGGCGGCGGCACCGGCTGGTAGCCCGCTGGGACGGCGTTCGGCTGAACGGGACGCGGGGCGACCACCGGCGACGCGGTATTCGCAGCCTGAGCGGTTCCGCGATACTGGGTCTTGAGCTTGGTCCACGCGTTGCCGGTCAGCGCATCGAGCATGGCTTCGATCTCGCGCGTTCGGACGATGAGCGCCGCGCGGGCACGGGCGTCGCCGGGAGGTGCGAGCGTAAAGGCGAGCATGTTGTGCTGGCGCGTGTAGTAGAGGCGCGTGACCTCCTTGATGAGATCTTCGTGGATGCCGACGAGCGCGTACGTGTCGAGCTGTGAGGAGTCGAAGATGAGCCCCTGGAGGTTCCAGCTAACGCCCGCAGTGTACGCCCGACCGATGGTGTTGCCGTTCGTCGTGGTCTGCGGATTGGCGGGGTCGTAACCGACACCGGTGGCGATGCGATCGTTACCGAGCGTGAGGGCCTCGTCGTTCTGGTAGGTGTAGCCGCCGCTCAAGGTCGGCAAGACGGCGCGCAGACGCGACACAAGACGGTAATAATTGAGGTCGTTCTGGGCGACGCGGAAGTACTCGACCGCGGCCTCCTGCACCTCGGCGATGGGCGGGTCTTGGGCCAGGACGCGCATCGCGCGGTCGACATCAGCTTCGACGTCAGCCTGGGCGCTCGGCATCGGTGCGTCGGCACCCTGCGCAAGGCTCATGTAAACGAAAAGGATGACCTTCATGACCAGCTCCTGGAAAGAACCTTATCGGCAAAGACGTCGCTAGAGCGCGGCTTTCCCGCCGAAAACGTCGAAATACCCGTCCGTCACATAGTTGAGATAGGCGGCCACTTCGCGCTTTTGCACCTCGAGCTGCGAACGCTGCTTGGCGTCGAGGCCATCGCGCCGAAGCTGCAAGGTGGTGTTCGCCCACTTCGTATAGGCATCTTCGAAGCGATACGTCAGCCTGCGGCGCAGGCGCTCGACGTCGGCCCAGCTCCGGTCGGTGGAGCTGCGCGAACGCAAGAGGTCGGCGAGGTCAAACGCGATGACGACGTCCCAGTTGTGGCCGTTCGGAAAGCGCTCGGCGACGCGCATCTCGGCGTTTTGAAAGCCGGTGCGTACGATGTCGTTGAGGGTCGTGAGGCCATTGCCATCGCGGTAGGCGTACCTTGCTCGGATGAGCGGCATGATGCCTTGCAAACGCGCGTCATCGCGGCGCGCCGCAACCTGCGCCGCGTCGACTTGGTAGTGCCTCAGCGCGATCTCGATGACCTCCCACATGGGCGCCTTGTTGAAGATCTCCTGGACGTCTGTCGCCGTCTCGCTGGGCGTTCGTGACACGTCGACGCGCTTGAGCAACACGTTGCCCATCCAGACCATCGCGTTGTCGAAGGTCCGCAGATCGTCGACCAACACCAAGTCGATGCTGCGCTGCGTCGGGCGCGTGAAGACGAGATCGAAATTCTTGCCGCCGTCGTGTGAAAGGTAGATGTCGTCGGCGGTCGCGACGAGCATGTGCTCTGCGTGCGCACCCTCGATCTGAAACCAAGCGATGGACTTGTGCGCGAAGCGTTCGTCGCGGATGCGCAAGAATCGGTTGTGGTCGCAAACAGTGACGCCGTCGCCCGTGATACCGAAGGCGGGACCGTCGGTTCGCCACGTCCATGCCGGCTCGGAGTCTTTGCTGTCGTACATGAAGACGCATTCTTCTTCGTACGTGCGGCGGTCTTCGCTCTCGCGAAATAGGCGGCCGCCGGCGAGGATGCGCAGGCGTCCTTCGTAGAAGCCCGCGGTGCTGACCTTGTGGGAGAGCACGAAGGGGTTCACGTATTGCGCCCACGAGTCGCCGTAGTCGTAGGTCTCGAGGATCTGGCCGGTGATGGTCTTGCCGATCATGTGACCTGGCCTCTTGCGGTTGCAGGAGAGCCAGGAAACGCGCCCCAAGCCCAAGTTGCGCCCGGTCTCGATGATCTCGAAGCGCAACGGCTCACCTGGCGCGGCGCGATAGATGCCGTTCGAAGCGTTGACGAAGATGTAGTCGAAGCAGCGATCAATCTGGTTTATCTGTCCGGGATCACGGACTTCGTTGGCGACGAGCGAACCAAGCACGCGCGCCGTGGGCAAACGCTGACGGCTGCGCAAGTTACCAGCGAGATCGAGCGAGCGTTGCGCGGTCGCTTGACGGTCGCGGACAGGGATGTTGCCGCGCAGCGACCGCAAGAGATCAAGATTGAGCTGAGGCGTACGTAGCTGGCGCGTCCTGATGTCGAGCAAGTTGTCGTAGGACACCGGTTGGAAGACAATCTCCCACGTCGTGCCGTTGTCGAAGCTGCGGTAGATCTCGCCCAGAACCGTGCCGATCCAGAGCTCTTCGGTGCCCGGCAACACACCGACGTACGAGATGTCGTCGGTGAACGGTTGTCCCATGGTGATTTCGACCCATTCTTGCTGGGCCTGGATCACCAAAGCACTGAGTGCGATCGCGATAGCGGTCACGTGGCTCGCTCAGTCGCCGTTTTCACAGGTCGGAGGGCCGATGTTTCCCGTACCGCCGCCGCCGCCCGTAATGATCTCCGGCGCAAACACGCGGATCGACGCGATGTTGACGCTCCAGTCCCAGGAGTACCAGGGAGTGTCATTGCTGTTGACCGTGAGACCAACCCAGCGCGCGCTGATGGGGGTACCCACCTCGAACGTGTCGAGACCGCCGTCTCCGTTCCCACCGGAGGCCCCGACCACCGAGGCAACGACAGACCAGCCCGAGGTGGACGCGTCCATCGGACGTGTTGGCGAGGCCTGCAAGCTCGTCAGGAGGTCGTATTCGTCGGCGAAGGTACCGTCGGTCGTCGCATTGGCGGCCCAAACGATCTCGATCTTCTGAATGGCGTAGGTCGAGCCGAGGTCGATGTAGAGCGCGGGGTAAGACGAGAAGTTCGCGTAGGTGCCGTCGTCGGCGTCCGTGATGTAACTGACGCCACTGCCCGCGACGCTCGCGCCGACCGACTTGCGAACCGCCACGTCGCGCACCTGCCCGGTCGGAGGCGGCAACGGCTCCTCTGGGTCCTCTTCGTCTTCACCGATGCTCGGATCGTAGGTCACCCGATAGGTCACCATATCGGAGCGCGAATCATCGAGGCGCTGCACGAAGATCTTGAGGTCATTGCGCCCTTCTTTGAGCGCTACATCGACGCAAAAGTTACCAGTCCCCTGCACGTCGGCCGCGGTTGGCGCCGCCCCGCCCTCGACGATGATGGTCGCGTCCTTTTCGGCGCTTCCGCGGATAGGCAACGACGAGTAGCCCGACATGGTCGTGCGCGTCGAAAGGTCTGGGGGCTCGGGCTTGAGCGACTTCGTTTGCTGCTGGTCCGAGGGTGTCGCCGTGCCGTTGACGGTCGGCTCCGGCAGATCGCCACACGCGACCGCCGCTGCGGACACCAAAACGAAGGCAAGGATGGAGCTGCGCATCACTCCTCCCCGTCCGCAATGCCCGGCTCGGAGAATAACGGCTCGGGCAGCGGCGGACACGGACCCGGCTTCATGTTGAACCCAGGCGCCCAGGTCCAGTCGGTGACGTAGGCTTCACCGACCTCGCGGCTACCGCCACATTCGTCATAGCGGACGATGGTGCCAGTGCGCAGGAGCTTCGATGTCTGGCGGAAAAAGGCCCCAAACCAGTGAGGGAAGACGCTGCGGCTGATGCCGAGGCCGGTGCCCGTACCGCTCGAGACGCTGCTCGACACGCCGAAGCCGAAGCCCACGTTCAAGATCCAAACGCTGACACCGAAACTGCCGCTCAAGCTATAGCCGCGACTACGCCCCTCGTTGGTGCTCTCGCTGTAGTTGAAGGAGTTGCCGTTCATGCCGCCCGGAAGGCACCCGGTCACGGCCTGAGGTGCGAACACCTCGACCACCTCGACGTTACCATCGTAGTAGACCTCGTAAGGCTGATGCACCGTGAAGACCACCAGGCGGCGGATTTGGTTGCCTTCGCCATCGGTCGCCGTGATGCTCACACCGACGTCACGGCTGGTGCGCGCGTCATTGAGGCTCTCCGGATCATCGCCCGGCGCGAGCATGCCCGGATCGATGGTGAGCAGCGTCGAATTCCCGTCGCTGATATTCGCCTCGACCACGCGCGGCTGGTCGTCGACAGCGACATACGCCGCTGTAAGGGCAATGGGCGCATAGCCAGAGCCCGAACCCATCCCCGTCACCGACAAGTCGATGTCGACGAGGTCACCGTTCAAGATGCCCGGGGCGCGCTTCTCGTCGCAGGATTGCGAATACGGCGAGACGCGGTTGACGACGATCGAGGGCCCGACTTGAATCGTGGTCTGTACTGCCTCTGACTTGCCTTCGCCGCCGCGTTTGTTGACGTTGGTCGCAGTGACTTTGCCGCTGAATGAGCCGATGGACGAGCCAAAACCCTTGGGCGTGTCGTCGGCCTCGAAAACGAACTCGACTCTGTTCGACGCACGGTAGGTGGCCTCGATCTCCATGTCGACGCTGCCACCGCCGCCGCCAGCACCGCCTGAGTAGGTGCCAACGAAACGCACCATGACCTTGCCCTTCGAGGGGCCCATGAAGTCGCCACCGAGTAACTTCACGGTAGAGCCGGCTGACCAAACCGTTGGCGTCACGGCGATGATGTTGGGCGCGGTGACAGAGTCGTCCGAGTCACTGAGAATCTTGGTCGGGTCATTCTCGAGACTCGTCCCACCACATGCCGAGACGAACGCGGCGAGAAGGCACACACCGCCCAAAAGAACCGTTCGCCCGAAGTCCACACGCAATTGAGACAAAGACATCGCGTCCCTCGCCGTGCGAGCGCTCATGCGTTTCGTTCAACTTGTTTGGATGGGGGCCCGACCGTCCGACCGACGACCGGCTTTCATGAGGCTTGCATCATCAATATCGGCCGGTGGCCCCTGGGGTTGCGCGCCATCGCCACGACATCTCGATCGTAGAGGGCCGCCCGACCAGCGCGGGCAGCGGGTACCGCCAACTCTGCGCAAGATCTGCGTCACTGCAACGAAACCGTGACGCATCGACGCCGATAATCGCCGCCACACATCGTCACGGAGCACCCCATGGATAGCGTCAAAGGCAGCGGAGAGATCAAGAAGACAAGCTCGGCCGCCGCCAGCTCCGCGACAGCGCCCGCCCAGGCGTCGCCAAGCGCGCCGGTCGCCAAGCCACAAGCCGTCAAGGACGCCGCTGTCCGCACGAGTGGACCGGTTGCCTTCGCGCCACGGACCACGCCCTCCGACAACCAGGGGCAGGTGACCTCATTCGGCCGCGCGCTGACCGAGATCGCCGCCAATGAAACCCCGCGCGCCGTCGCTGCGGACAGCGTCATCGTCTGGCAGCGCGAGAACAACCACACGAGCCAGGGCCAGACCCGTATCGTCAAGCTCCCCGGCGTCACCTTGAGCCCTGCGGGCGTTCGCGCCCAGTGGGTCCACGTCACCGGCATCACGCAGGTCGACACGCTCGACAACCAGCAGCCCTTCGAGAACGGCTCGAAGGTGACGCGCGATGCCTTCGATCAGGCCAATCTCGTCGCCGACGGCATCTACACCAACTGGCTGCAATCGCAGGTCGGCATCGACAACAACAAGCTGTGGGCAGCGCCACGCAACAACGGCGTCATCCGAAGCAAGGCGAACTCGAGCACCGACCTCAACGCCTGGTACAGCCCAACAGCCAATGACCTCAACTACGGGACCAACAACGGCCGCTGGCATCTCGCATCGGACAACGACGTCACGCGCCACGAGACGGGTCACAGCCGTGGCGACAAGCAAAACCCAGACATGTTCTCGGGTGAAGGCGGCGCCATTCACGAGGGCTACTTCGGTGATTTCCCTCCGGCCCTGATGGCGCGCAACCCGCACCTCTCCGAGGACTTTGGTAGCGCCCTGGGACAGCCCGGTCAGCCGCTACGCAACCTCGACAACGACAAGACGCTACGCCAGGCCGGTAGTGAGGTCCATGATCGCGGAGAGGCTTACGGCGGCTTCGGCTGGCGCGTGACCCAACAACTCGCGACCCGCCTTGGCGGCAATTTCGAGCTCGCTTGTGACGTCATGCTGCACGTCGCGCTCAAAACCGGATTCTACTTCACCACCAAGTCGCCCTCGCCGAAAGACTTCATCGACGCGGTGGCCAAGTGCATGCGTGACGCGCTGCCCGGCCAGGTCGACGCCGCGACCGTCGACTTCATGATCCAGGCGATCAAAAACGAAGGCGTCAAACGCGAGATGATCAAAGCTGACTGGCAGGAGCCGCCGCGTCAGGACAGCGACCCCAAGACCAAGCAGCTCGCACTTGGGCTCGAAGGCAATGCCTCCGGGTGCAGCGCCGACCAGGCGATCAAGTCCATCGGTGCGATCTGGGGTAAGCGTAACGACTGCGAAATCGCGACGGTCGGGGAGCTGGCATGGAAGAACCCGAGCACCGGCCTGCAGTCGCAAAAGCTCATCCTGCAACTGCGCGCGGTGAACCCAAGCGACGGCAAGAAGTACAACGTCCAGGATGGGTTCATGGCGATGGTGGCCACCGAGAAGGACGTTTCTTCCTTCGACGGCAGCGGTCGCCGTATTCTCGACAACGCGGGCTACACGTTCGACTTCACACCGATCCCGGGCGACCGCAGCGAGCTCGTTCGCAAGGCGCGTGAAGCGATCGACAAGTTCATCAAGAGCCAGCTCGAGAACAAGCACCTACGCGACCACTTCTCGGCGCATCGGGCGAGCTTCTTCAACGAGGCGGACCTCGACATCGAAGAGGTCATGTACAAGGGCAAGTTAAACCTCATGCTCACGTCGCCCGCTGGTCAGTTCATCTACGACCATCAGAGCGACAAGGTCGAAGCGCGGCGTCTCATGTTCGTCGACGTCATCCCCGAGAGGCTGGCGAAGGCGTAACGAAGCGTCGCGAGAGTTTCTTCCCCCGCAGCAAGAAGGCGAGCCCGCGTGGCAGTCGATACGCGTCTCTCTGGCCCCCGTGACCGCAGCGCTCCATCCGTCAAAGCGGACGGGGCAGCGGTGGCGACGGTGGGCGCCCGTCCTCGTAGCGCCACTGGCTTCGAGGATATCTTCCTCCGGCTCGCGAACGAGCAGCGCTCAAGCTCGCCAGCGAGCATCAGCGCTGTCGTCGACAAGGCGACGACGACCGCGATCGATCTGAGGCTCGCTGAGGCGCGACGTGCCGCAGGCGAGAACACCAGCGTCGAGCTCATGGAGGTCAATCCTACCAACCTGCTGGTCTGGAACAGGGAGAATCGCCTCACGAGCGACGGCAAGGTCCGCGAGGTGTCGCTGCAACGGACGGTCACCCTCTCGGTCGACGGCCTCAGGGTCGAGCTCTTGCATGTCAGCGGCGCTTCGGTCCTCAAGACCGTGAAGAACCAGCAGCCTTTTGCGCCCGGCGAGAACAAGGTCACGCAAGACGGCTTCGACCAGGTCCAGGCGCTACACACCGCTGACACTTTCCTGCGGCGACTGGCGAGCTATGGCATTGACTTGCCCTCCGTCTATCGCGACGGGACCAACAACAGTGGCGTCGTTCGCATCATCGCCAACGCCATGAGCGAAGAGAACGCCGGCTACATTCCTGGCTCGAACGTCTACGTCTTCGGCACCTCCGAGGGCCGCTTCCACCTCGTGTCATGCAAAGAGATCCTCGTTCACGAGCTCGCGCACGGCTACTTCGACCATGTCGCACCCGGCGTGAACAGCGACACCAGCGGTGAAGGCAAACCCATGCACGAAGCGCTGGGCGATCTGTTCGCCGCGCTGCACTTCGAGAATCCTAACATCAGTGAAGACCTCGGCGCTTACCTCGCGGAGCGCGAGGGCGAAGGCAAACCTGGCCCACTGCGCACATTGGTCAATGACGTCGTCCTCGATCCGAGTCTCACCCAGGAGCACAAGCGAAGCCTCGCCTACTCCGGCATGATCTGGTCCGTCACCGAGCGACTCGCAAAGACTGTCGGCCTGCATCAAGCGTGCGATCTGATGCTTGGGGCCGTGGCCAAGGCGCCGTTCTTCGTGACCAGCAAATCGCCCTCACCAGAAGAGTGCCTGCGCGCCTTCATCGAGGGCGTGCACTCCCACATCGGCAAAGCGGCTCCGAACCTCGTCGACGGTATCGTCAACGATCTGCAGCGGGAAGCCGTCCGCCGGAGAATCGCGAACCAGCCGATCGCTGCCGCGGCGCCAAACGAAAGCGCCAAGCTATTCGAGACGTCCCTGTCCGCTATCAAGGAGCAGAACGCCAATGCCTTCGCAGGACTCGCGCGGATGCTCCCCTCTCTCGCGGACCGTTCCGAGGTCGCCTTCCAGGTCCTGGGTGACCGGCGATTCGGCGACGTCCGCCGCGTAACCCTGCGCGCCCTGGTTCAAGATCCTACGAGCAGGAAGCAGGTTCCCGTAGAAGACGGCCACCTCGAGGTCGTCCTCGACGGCCACTGTGTCCGCTATCTCGAGGGCCCGGCGCTTCATCTACCGGCGAAGTTCGACTTCACCGTCCGTGATGGCGGTGACCCCAAAAAAGCCTTGGCGCGAGCCAAGCGACTCGTGGCCCAACACCTCACGTTGCTTGCCGAGCGCGACCCGAGCGCCGCGACCGTTCGTCGAGGGCTCGACACCTTGTTCGACGACGCGAATCTGGTTGTCCGCCCGATTCTCGCGAACGGCCAACTCCAGCTCGAAGTCATTACCCTTGCAGGGGAGTTTATCGTCGACATCGAGCACAGCGTCGTACGAACACGCCGCCTCATGCATGTCTACGACATCAACGAGCACGCCCACGCCCACTAGCCGTTAGCGCACGGGCGCGGCTCCTACGCTTGTCATTGCACTCGCGACATCGGCGCGTGCTAGGTTGCCGCACGTCATGCGGTCTCTATCCATATCTTTTCTCGCGGTCGGCGTGGTCGCGTGCAGTCCCGGCCCTGTGCCCGCCCCGCCATCGCCATCACCGGACACAACCGGCTCTGTGACCGCCGCTGATGCCGACACATCGGGCGCCGATGCTGGTACTCCTGTCGACCTCGACGCGCAGGCGCGTGCGGCATGGGCGGGTCGCACCGAGCGCGCGTCGCTCGGCCGCGCCATCGACTGCTGGCTACGCTTTTCGGAGTCACGACCCGCTGATCCGGCGCCCCTCCTTGCGCTATCGCGAGCTTACGTCACGCTCGCCGCCTACCACCTACGCGCTCCAGCCGACATCGCGCAGCGCGCCGATGCTCTGGAGCGAGCTATCGACACCGCTGAGCGGGCCCTGCTTGCGAGCTCACCGGCGTTCTCGGCGGCCGTGAAACGCGGGGTCAGCATCGAAGAGGCCGTAAAGTCGGTCGAGGTCGACCAGATAGAGGCGCTCGCGGTCTACGGCACGAGCCTCGCCCACTACGGCGTAGACAAGGGATTCACGGCGCTCCTCATGTATCGCGGTCGTCTACTCGCCGCGATGCAGCGTGTCCTCGAGGTTGCCCCCAAGACGGAGTACGCGGCTGCTGACCGCGAGCTGGGAGCATTCTTCGCGCGCGTACCAGGCTTTGCCGGAGGCGATCTCGCCCGCGCCCGCAGCCACTTCGACAAGGCGCTCGAGCTCGCGCCAGAAGCGCTCGCCACCAAGCTGCGCTATGCCGAAACCTACGCAACCGAAGCCAAGAATCGCGATCTCTTCGTCCGGCTGCTGGCCGAAGTGAAGGCCGCCGACGCAGGCGCCGCCGAGATCGCGCCCGACAACATCATGGTCAAGCGGCGCGCCGACTTGCTGGCGGCCTCAATCGATGAGCTGTTCGCACCATGAGCGCCAAGCGGACCCAGCTGACTCTCACCTCGCGCGACGGCACCCAGCTCGCGGGCGAGCGTTGGGCGCCGCTTGGCGAGCCCCGCGCCGCCCTTCTCGTTATCCACGGCTACGCTGAGCACGCGGAGCGCTATCGCGAGCTTGGGCTCACACTTGCTCAGCGCGGCGTCGACACCGTCGCGGTCGACCTGCGCGGACACGGGCGGTCGGCCGGTCAGCGCGGTTACGTCGACCGCTTCAGCGAGTACCACGCCGATGCCGAGGCGGGTCTCGCGGCGATGACCGCAGCCAACGCCGGGCGCGGCCTGCCTCGCTTCGTGCTGGCGCATAGCAACGGTGGTCTCATCGCGCTCGATTGGGTGGCGGCGAGCAAGCCCGACATTCGCGGCCTCATTCTATCGAACCCGTTTCTGCAGATCGCCATGAAGGTACCAAAGATCAAGATTGGTATTGGTCACGTGGCCGCCCGCTTCGCTCCGCGCATCGCCCTACCGTCTGGAATCCCCCCGGAGGGCCTATCGCATGAGACCGCTATCGTGGACGCATACCGTCGCGATCCCAAGATTTTTTCGACTGTCACCGCCGGCTATTTCCGCGCCTCGCGAGAAGCCCAGGCGCGCGTGCGTGCCCTGCGCCGCCTCGACGTGCCGCTCCTTTACGTCTACAGCGACGCCGACCCTGTCGCCGCCCCGCAGGCGAACGCGGCCCTGGCCCAAGCACTCGACAGTCCCGACAAGACGGTGATCGTGAGGACCGGCGAGTTCCACGAGATCCTGAACGAAACGAATCGCGCCGAGCTCATGGCCCGCATCGGTGACTGGATCATGGCTCATGTCTGAGCGCGCGTAAGGCTAATGCTTCTCGCCGAAGAGCAGCACGTCCATCGATTCCTGGTCGGCCGGCGTGAAATCGAACTGGTCGAAGTCGCCGGAGCGGACCCATTGCATGTCACGCACCGAGCCCTTTCGCGGGGCAAGCGGTCCCAAGCTGCATTCGTAGAGCTTCAGCTCAACCACATAGTCGTCGTATTCGTGGATGGTGGTCGAGATGAGGGCACCGACGTCGGGCGTGATGCCGAGGCGCTCGCGCAGCTCACGTCGCAACGCCGCATCTTCGTATTCGCCTTCCTCGACCTTACCGCCGGGAAACTCCCACTTCAGGGGCAACACCGCGCGCTCGGTGCGCTGAGTGATGAGGTACTTGCCGTCTTTGCAAATGGCGGCACTCACCACGCGAATGCGACGTTTCTCGACCATCGGCGGCGTAGCCTACTGAAAGCCGCGGGCGTTTGCCACCCACTTCGTGGCATGAGACGGTCGGCATGAGCTCGAGGCGGTCGGAAATCCTGCCAACCGCCCTGCTTGCGGGGTGCGCGGCGCTCGCTATCGGCCTCGGGGTCGCCGTCGTTGCGGTCATGGCGGGCGAGAGCATCGCCTTCGCGCTCGGCGACCACGGGGTCTCGGTCGACGTCTGGGCACTTTGCCGCGGCACCCTTCTAGTCAGTAGCGTCGCGGTGGCATTTGCGCTCCCCTTGGGTCTGGCGACCGCTGTGACGCTGCGCGAGCTCGACTCGCCGGCGCTGCGCCTTGCCATCCGCCCATGGCTTGCCCTGTTTGCGACCATGCCCCCCATCGTCTTTGCGTACCTTGCCATCACGGTGCAGCGCGCGATTGCGTGGCCGCACATCCCCGCGCTGATGCTTGGGTTGTTGCTTGCGCCCTTCGTCGCGCGCGTCTTCGACACGGCGCTGCGTAACGCGCCCCAGGGAATGCGCGATGCGGCCCTCGCTCTCGGGGCGACGCGGCTCGAGGTGTGGCTGCAGATCCTGTTGCCAGCCTCGTCGCGTGCCATGGCCAGTGCGGTTCTCCTCACGCTGGTCCGCGCTATCGGCGAAAGTGTCGTGATTGCCCTCGCGGCGGCGAGCGGCCCGACAACCCTCGCCGCTGAGCCTCTGCGCGCGGCGCTCGGTCGCGGCCCTGCGCTGAGTCAGCAGGACGTCTTCGTCGTTGGTGGCGTTTTGGTTGCCGCGACCGTCGTCTTGCATCGGGTCGCGATGCGTCTCTTTCCGCGAGAGCGAACATGAACGACGCGCTCACGAGCTCGCACGTGCGAGCCCAAAGGCGCCACGTCGGCAACATCGTGTTGGCCGTCTGTGTCGGGGCAGGCGGTGCGACCCTGCTCGCCCTGCTCGCTGTTGTCATTTGGGCCATCGGCCAGGGCCTCGCCGACATTGGCGGCACCCTGGGTCGCCGTGACGACGCGTCCGATACGTTCGTCGCCGCGGTGACCGGCAGCGTCGTGGTCTCTTTGGTCGCAACGTTCGGGTCGGTCGTCATCGGCGTCGGCGCGGGCATCTACGTAAGCGAGGCGATGAACCGTCCGCGGCTCACGCGCTCGATCTTCGGCGCCGTGCAAAGCCTCGCATCCTTGCCATCGGTCGTCTTCGGTATCGTCGGGATGCGCTTGGTCACTACCGGTATGCAGCAGATGCCGGGCTTGGTCGCCGCAACGCTCACGTTGTCGATCATCGCCATTCCGCGCATCATGCTAGCGACCCGTGACGCGCTCCTGCAGGTCCCCAACGCCATGCGAACCGCGTCGTACGCGCTGGGAGCTACGCGATTGCAGACGGTGCGCGATCACATTCTGCCTCTCGCCATGCGCGGCATCGCTGGCGGCGTCATCACGACCATGGCGCGAACCTTCGGCGCCACCGCGCCGCTCGTCATGCTTAGTCTCGTCCTTGGGGGTGAAGACGCTTGGCCGACCTTGCCAGCGGCTGCAATGCAAGCCGTGGTCGCTGGTGGCAAGAGCAGCGCCGAGCTAGCCGGAGCTGCTGTCGCGGTGGTCGTCATGGTGCACGTGGGCCTGACGCTCTGGGCCGGGAGCCTCCAACGTCGCTTTCAGCGCGAGCCGTGGTCGTGAGCGCAACCCAGCCCGATAAGGCGCCGGCCGAGCTGCACCGTCAATAGCCCGATGCCCGGCAGGAGGTTGCATCCCAGGGCGACCGCAGCCCCGAGAAAAAGAGGCGAAGCACCCTGCCAGCCTGCGTTCTGGGCGAGAAAAAACGCTGAGACGCCGCCGGCGATACCAACGACCGTCGCGACCACCTGCATGCCCACGAGCTGACCCGCGCTGGGCAGCCCGGGGACAGGTGCCGGAGGTGTCGCCGCCGATGGTGCGAGCGTGGCCGGGAGCCGCGCGGGGCGGTCCGCAAGAGGTCTAACCATTGCCGATCGTTATCGGCGGACACCCCCCTAGTGTGCTCACTCCTCACTTGCTTCAAAGGCACCCGCCGCCCATCATGGCGAGCCATCCGATGCCCGAGACCAAGACCACGAGCGCCGTCATCGAAGCCCGCCACATGACGGTGCATTACGGCCCCAAACCGGCCCTGCGCGATGTCACCTTATGTATGGCCGAGAAGACCGTGACCGCGGTCATGGGTCCGGTGAGCAGCGGCAAAACAACGCTATTGCGGACGTTCAACCGTCTCATCGACCTGGCTCCCGGGGCGCGCGTCAGCGGAAGCGTCGCCTATCGTGGCCGCGAGATCTACGGGCCGGGCGTCGATGCTGGTGAGGTTCGGCGGCGGATCGGCATGGTGTTCCGCACGCCGACACCTTTTCCGCGCTCGATTGGCGCCAACGTCGCATGGGGCGCCGAGGTCAACGCGGTCGTCGGTCGCGACGATATCGATGGCTTGGTCGAGCGCTCCCTCACCCGCGCGGGCCTGTGGCGCGACGTCAAAGATCGCCTGAACGACTCGCCCGCGGTTTTGACACCAGGCCAGCAACAACGTCTGTGCATCGCCCGCGCTCTCGCCATGCAGCCCGACGTGCTCTTGCTCGACGAGCCGTGCGCCGAGCTCGACCCGGCATCGAGCGCCCGTATCGAAGACTTGATCGTCGAGCTCAAGGAGAGCTGCACACTCTTGGTCGTCGCCGAGACCATGCAACAGGCTGCCCGCATCTCCGATGTGGCCGCCCTCTTGCTCGAGGGAGAGCTCATCGAGGTCGGCGAAACCAAGACGTTCTTCACGCGTCCGCGCGACAAGCGTACCGAAGAGTACGTGACCGGTCGCTTCGGCTGAAGATTGAAGAAGGCGCTACGTCATGAAATGACGCGCTCATGACGAAACACCTCGAGCGCGACCTCGCTCACCTCAAGCGCGAGCTCCTAAGCCTCGGCGCCCTCGTCGAAGAGGCCACCAACAAGGCCATCACGGCGCTAGTGAACCGCCGCGCCGACGTGGCCGACGAGGTCCGCAATGGCGACGACCTCATCGACAGCCGCGAGCTCGAGATTGAGGAAGAGTGCCTCAAGCTGCTCGCGCTCTACCAGCCGATGGCTACCGACTTACGGTTCATCGTCGCGGTCATGAAGGTCAACAACGACCTCGAGCGCATGGGCGACCTCGCGGTAAACATAGCTGATCGCGCCTTCGACATGGCAATGGCCCAGCCGGTGGTACCACCGGGTGATTTGCTCACCATGGCAGAGCGGGTACGCGCGATGGTCCGAGAGAGCCTCGACGCTCTGGTGAATCGCGACTGCGAGCTCGCGCGCAAGGTCGTGCGTGACGACGAAGACGTCGACGACATGCACAAGCGCATGTTCAAGTTTCTCGAGGAGCTGATGATGAAGGACGCAAGCCTCGTCCCACTTGGCGTCCACACCCTGTCGGCGTCCCGGCACCTCGAGCGAATCGCAGACCTCGCGACCAATATCGCCGAAGACGTCGTATTCATGGTCGAGGGCGAGGTCATTCGCCACACGCGGTAGCTCAGGTTCGCGGTGTCTCCACGCGCCGCATCACCACAACGTAGCCGAGGCTCGAAATGAGAGCGATGTGATCGCCGGCAAGCACCGGTTCGCCCGCGACGAGGCCACCCACTGCCGTGGCCTGCAACGGCTTACCGTTGCGGGCATCGAACACCAGAAACAACCCTTCTCCGCCCGTCATGATTACCGCATCACCCGTAACGAGGGGCCGCGACGGCGAACCGATGGGGAGCCGCGTACGAAACAACATGTCGCCCGTGGTGGCGGCGAGTCCCCACAGCCAGCCGTCCGCGCTCGCGGCGAGCAGCGTCTCGCCATGCGCTCCCAGCGAGGTGACCGCTTGAGCGCCCTTGGTCCACGCGGTCGTCCCGTCACGCGGCTCGAGCGCATAGATCCCATCGGAGTACGATGCGACGAAGACCCGGCCGTTGATGACCACGGGATCAGCGTCGCTGTCGATGAAGTCGCCGCCGCGTAGCGACAGTGGCCGCGACCACATACCGCGCCCGTCTTCCAACGCATACGCCTCGGCGTAGCCGTCCGAAAACGACGCGTAGACGATGCCGTCCTGTTCGAATGCGCGCGCGTGGCCGAGGACAGTGAGGCCGGTCGGAGCCGGACGACCGCGGGTCCAGCGCACCGCGCCGGTGGACGGGTCGAGTACATAGACTTTGTTCGTCGAGGTCGTCACCAGGAGCTCGCTGCCGATCCGCCGCGGCGGCGAGCGCATGTCACCATCGATTGGGATCTGCCAGCGCAGCTTGCCCGTCCCCACCTCGAAGGCGAGGAGCTTGCCGTCGCGGCCACCGAGGAGCACGAGCTCCATCCCACGGGTGCCGCCCGTCCCGAGGTCGACGATGGTCGCGGCAGTCTCGAATGGCGCGCCGTGCCGGTAGCGCCAGACTTCGTCGCCGTTGTTCAGAGCGAGGGCCAGCACGAAGCCCTCACCGGTGCCGACGATGACGCGCTCGTGACGCTCCGAGATGGCCGGCCGACCGAAGCTCGCAGTAATGTCGCGGTTGAGCCCGGTGCGCACGAGGAACTTGCGCCAGCGGGTCTCAAAGACAACGCCCTTCCCCGCTTCGACCCGCGTACCCTTGTGGGGAGACAACAGGATGGCATCAGACTCGGGCGCCGCCGAGGCACCGCTCGCGAGCGCGACGACGACGACGACCGGCAACCCGACCCGTGCGAACGAACGCACTAGTCCGCCTTGGTCGTCGGCGTGGTGTTCGAGAGATCAGCGCTTGCTGGCGACGGCGTGTCCTTGACCGGCGCGACGGTGCCGCCCATCGAGGCGAGCAGCTCGCCCGCCTCAGTGCCAACCGGCTTGCTCGCGTGATCGGTCTTGAGCTTCTCGAGACGCGCGCGCGCCTTTGCCGTGTCGCCCATCGCGACCTCGACCCGCGCAGCGTGCAGCGAGGCGCGGTCGGCGTAGAAGGCGTCACCCTTTAAGGTGTCGAGCGTGCGGAGCGCGCCAGCCAGCTCGCCACGCGACTCCTGCATAAAAGCGAGGCGCTCGACCACGAGGAAGCGCAGCGAGTCGTCCACTGGCAACTCGGCGAGCAACGCCGCGAGCTCCTTCTCAGCGGCTTCCTTCTCGCCCACTTTGGCGGTGAGATCGGCGACCATGAACCGCGACAGCAACGCGGACTTGCCGCCCGCCGCCTGCGCAGCCGCACGAAACGCGTCGCGAGCCGCGAGATCACGGTCCTTGTCGCTCGCAAACACCGGTGGGTCAGCAGCTGGATCGGCTGTCTCGGTGCTGTCGGCCGGTAGGACTTTGGCGGCCATGACCTTCGTGGCCTTGGCGAATGCCTGAGCGCTCGACTCGGCTTTGCTCTGCATGGCGCCGTCGACGATGACGCCAGCGACGATCGCGACGAAGAGCACGACCGCGCCGATCACGAGTGGCCGCTTGTTTGCGTTGGCCCACTCGACGCCACCCTCGGCGGCCGAGGTGAAGGCGTCCTCGCGCTTGAGCAGGTCTTTGCGCGACTGGTTCTCGCTGTCTTTCTTCTTACCAACCGACAAACGTGCCACGACGAATTCTCCGCTAGGCCAGTTCCAGGTGCTGCGCGCTACGCCATACCACACGCGGCCACAACCGCTTTCGAGCATGCAAGCGCGCGCGCAAGGCATAGCCTTGTGCGCTGCGCTTCGTATACTTCTAGGGCGTGTCTCGTCGAGGCCTATCGATGCTTCTGGCGTGTTTGGCGGTGATCCCGCCAACCACTGCGCGGGCAGGTCTCGGCGACCTGCGCCTGGCGGTCGAGCCGGGGGTATCGAGCCTTCGCGAGGGTGGCGTCACCAACTGGGCGCCGTTCGGAGGCGGAGTATCCCTCGCCATCGGCCTGGTCGAACGGCTCCAGCTGACCGCCAATTTGGACCTCAAAGAGTTCTCGAACCGGGAGCCAACGCTCGCCGCGCGCGCCATCGGCGTCGGCGCCCGCTACGATATCGACGTACTTTGGTTCACGCCCTTCCTTGAGCTTGGCCTCGGGAACGTGTACTTGAAGGCCGCGAATGGGGGTACCTACGGACCTACGTGGGACCTCTTCTTCGGGATTGGCGCTGATGTGCGCATCACCCGCTGGTTCTTCGGCGGGATCGTGTTTCGTTATTATTCGGTCGGTGGAACCGATCTTTTTACGAATCCAGCGTACGCGACGATTAACGCTCGGCTTGGCTTCATGATAGGGGCCAGCTCGCCAAGCGTGGATGAGTAAAGCCTCCGAAGCTCGCGCAAACGAACGACTTTCATACGGGTCACCACGCGACCCGGGACGCCTCGATAATGACACGTAAAATGATCATCAATGCGCTCGACCCCGAAGAGGTCCGCATTGCCATCGTCAACCAAAACGGCCTGCTCGAAGACTTCGACATCGAAACGCGCGGCGTCGAGAAGAACAAGGGCAACATCTACAAGGCCGTGGTCATGGCGGTCGAGCCAGCCCTCAACGCGGCCTTCATCGACTACGGCGCCGACAAGCAGGGGTTCCTGACGGCGAACGACGTCGATCCCAAGCTCTCGAACAAGCACGACCTCGACAAGCACTACCGCATCGACGAGCTGCTCAAGCGCAACCAAGAGATCTTGGTGCAGGTCGAGAAGGACGAGGTGGGCCAGAAGGGTGCAGTCCTCACCACGTACCTGTCGCTCGCGGGCCGTTACACCGTCCTCATGCCGGGGAGCTCACGCTCGGGCGTCTCGCGCAAGATCGAAGACGACGAGGCGCGTCGCCGCATGCGTGACGCGGCCGCGAAGCTCAACGTGCCCGACGATATGGGCGTCATCATCCGCACCGCCGGGCGTGACCGCACCAAGCTCGAGCTCAATCGCGACCTCAAGGTGCTCGCGCACACCTGGGGCAACATCAAGAAGGAGGCCAAGGCCGCCAAGGCCCCTGCCCTGATCATGAAGGAGCAGGACGCCATCATCCGGGCGCTCCGCGACTACTGGTCGAACGACATCAGCGAGATCATCGTCGACGCCGACGACGCCTACGACCAGGCCGTCGAATACGTGCGCATGGTGATGCCGAAGCAACGCAGCGTGCTCAGCCGCTACGTCGAGCGCCGGCCCATCTTTCATCACTACCGCATCGAGCAGCAGCTCGACGAAATCTACGCGCGCAAGGTCGAGCTCAACAACGGCGGCTCGATCGTCATCGAGCCCTGCGAAGCTCTCGTCGCCATCGACGTCAACAGCGGCAAGCAGAAGTCGAAAGATCAAGAAGCGACCGCCCTGCAAACGAACGTCGAAGCCGCGAAGGAAGTCGCGCGTCAGCTCCGTTTGCGCGACCTCGGCGGCATCATCGTCATCGACTTCATCGACATGTTCGTGCGCAAACATCAGCTCCAAGTCGAGCGCACCATCAAAGAAGCGCTCAAGCTCGACAAGGCGCGCGTCAAGGTGGGCCGCATCTCCCCGAACGGCACCTTGGAGCTCACCCGGCAACGTATTCGCTCGGCGCTCGGCGCATCGGTCTTTCGCACCTGCGTCACGTGCGGCGGCACCGGCCATGTGTTGAACGCGCAGTCGCACGCCGTCGCGGTGCTGCGAAAGCTGCGCGACCGGGCGTCCCGCGGCGACCTCGCATCCGCGAAGGTGCTGCTCGACTCCGAAGCAGCGAACGTCCTGCGAACCGAGAAGTGGTCCGCGGTGCAAGAAATCGAGCAACGCTACAACATCCGCGTCGACATCGTGCCCGACAAGGCGCACATGCCGGGACACGCTGACTACACCTTCGAGACCAACCCCAACGCCGAGGTGCTGCCCGAGACGGAGCCCGACTTCGGCCCGCCCGAGCTGCCCGAGGGCTACGAGCTCACGCCAGACGACGACGACGAGGTCATCGATCCGTCCGACCTCGAGCTGGTGCTGCCGAGCGAAGAGACTGAGCGGCAAGAGTCGCTCGCCGAACAGCGTCGCGAGGCCAAGGAGCGCAAGCGTCGTCGCCGTGGCGGTGAGGGCCGCGATCGCGGAGATCGCCCCGAACGTGGCGAGCGTGCCGCCAAGGGCGGTGGCGAGGCTGGCGAAGAGATGGCGACCGCCCGCGATTGGGACATGCCCTCCTTCGAGCTCCTCGACCCCGAGCAGTTCCAGAAACGCGAGCGCGGCGGCAAAGGCCGCGGAGAGCGTGGTGGGCGCGAGCGTGGCGAACGTGGCGAACGTGGCGAGCGCGGTGGACGCCGAGGTCGCGGCGGTCGCGAAAGCAATGTCGTGTCGGCGCACGAGATCCTTGCCAGCATGGCGAGCGAAGCTGCTGCTCCGCCTCCGAGCGCTCCGAATCCGCCTGCGCCGCAGACACGTCACGAGCCTGCGACCTCGACCCCCGTCAAAGCGGACAGCAGCCAGCCGACGGAGGATGACGAATCCTCGACGCGCAAGAAGCGTTCGTTCTTGTCACGCCTCTTCGGCAGCAAGAAGGGCGACGGCGCCGATCAGCCAGACGGTCAGTAGCCTTGTCCGCCAAGACCTGACGCGACATCGCAACAGTGCCCTCAACGATGGTGTCGGCGCGTGTCGAGGTATCGAGCGCTGCATCAATCTCGGTATCGCGAGCGACACTGTCCTCACGCGCGGCCAGTGGCTCCTCGCTCCGAAAAACAACGACGCCTCAACGTACGGCCGCGAACTACAGCGCGATCAACCTCGACAGCCGTTCCGAGCGAAGGCGGCTTCGACATTCCGAATGTCGGCCGCACCTGGTTCTTCCAGATAGCCCAGACTTTCTAGGGGCTTGAGACACTAGGCGATTTTTGAGCCGCTCCGATGGGTTGGTGGCGTCTACCCTCTGATGCGCGCCTGCAAGCTACTGGTTGCCTCACTTATGGTTGTCTGCGGCTGCGTCGGCAGCATCGGCGACACCGAGGGCGTCCCGGGGCGCAGCAGCCTCCCCCCGGAGGGAAGCGCCGAGCTCGACGTCAGCTTCGCTTGCGACCCCAGCGCCGCCCCCGTTCCCACGGGCTTGCGACGCCTCAGCAAAGCGCAGCTCGGCCATAGTGTTCGCGACGCTCTCGCGATGTTGGTGCCCGCCCAAGCTGCGGCTATAGCCCAGGAGCTCGCGCAACCGCTCGCGGCCGTGCCCGATGACGTGCTCGGCGGCGACACCGACTATCGCTCGATGGTGCAGAGCCTCGGGCAAACACACGTCGACGCCTACTACGCCCTGGGCCGCGCATTCGGCGCAGCGCTCGTCGGCAACGCGACGCGACGCAACGCGCTGCTCGGGGCCTGCGCGACCGACGCAACGACCGCGAACGACTCGGCCTGCATCGACAGCGTCATTCGCCGCGTCGGGCGCGTGCTCTTCCGTAGGCCACTCTCCGAACCGGAGGCCACGCTCTACCGCAGCATCTACGACGCGCCAGGGCTCGACACGGAAGCCCTGGCGGAGGCGATGGCGGCGCTCGCCATGGCGCCGCCCTTCCTGTACCTGATCGAGCTCGGCGCCTCCGTTCGTGATAACGGACAGCGAATCTACGATCTCACGCCCTACGAGCTCGCGAGCCGGCTCTCCTACCACTTCTGGCAATCGCTCCCTGACGAGGCGCTTCTCGATGCAGCGGAAGATGGCAGCCTCACGACGGAGGCCGGCTACCGCGCCCAGGTCGACCGGCTTTTCGCAGCCCCCAAGGCGCGCCGCACCACCGAAGCTTTCTACGGCGAGTGGCTCAAGCTCGACGCAGTTCCGGCGATGCACGCCAACGCTAGTCGGCCGGACTTCGCGGCGTACGCTGGAGCGGACTTACCAAGTCCACAGTTGCGCGCGCGCTTGATCACCGATGTGCAGGACCTCGCCGCCCACTACACCTTCGCGGTGCAAGGAGGAACGCTTGCGGACCTCTTCTCGTCCACCGCGTCGTTTGCGCGAACCAGCGACGTCGCCGCCCTCTATGGCAACGTCCCGCTCTGGGACGGTACAACGGCGCCCCCCAGCCACGTGCAGCCCGAGCGCGTCGGCATCCTCTCGCGCGCGGCCATGCTCGCGAACAATCAGGCAACCACCCGGCCCATTCAGCGCGGTGTTCTCGTGTTGCGCCGCTTGCTCTGCGAGGACATCGAGCTCCCCGAGAACATGATGGCGATCATGCTGGAGCTTTCGGACGGCACCCAGACGACGCGTGAGCGTATCACCGAGCTCAGCCAGGCGCCGGGCTCAACCTGCAATGGGTGTCACACCGCGATCAACCCCTTGGGCTTCGTGGCCGAGCGCTTCGATGCACTTGGTCGCGTGCGTACCTCGGAGCGCGTCTACGCGCCGACCGGTGAGCTCCTCGCGAACCTTCCCATCGACACCCGGGTGGAGACGACGCTCGACGCAGGGCCCGAGCGGACCTTCGACAGCGTCGCACAGATGTCGCAAGCGATCGTCGACAGCGGCCGCGTGCAAGCCTGTTTTGCCCGTCACTACGTGCGCTTCACGTTTGGCAGGCACGAAGATTTGAGCCGCGACGGCTGTCTCCTCGAGAACCTCCGCCAACACGTCGCCGGCGCCGGCAGTCTGAGCGCGATGTTCAAGAACATCGCCTTTGCCGACGGCTTCAAGCGCGTCCGTAAACCGGAGTGAGGCCGACATCATGACGAACCTGTTGAAGCTCAATCGCCGGCACTTCCTGATGGGCTCGGGCGGGCTAGCGCTCGCCATTCCGACTCTCACCTCCCTGTTGCCGCGCAAGGTCGCAGCCCAAGCCGCCGTCCAGAAACGGCTGGTTGCCATGTGTACCGATCATGGAGGTGTCTTCCCAAGCAACATGTACCCAGCCATGCCAGGCGGCGCGCAGAGCACGACGTTGTACGCAGCGAGCGGCAATCTCCCGCGTCATGACGTCCGCTTTGGCAACCTATCGTCGACTATCAACGGCGCCGATCGCGTCATCTCAAACTGCCTGCGCGCCCCAGCAAGCAGGTTCTCTGAGAGCCTCGTCGACAAGATGTCGGTCATGACCGGCTTCGACATCACGACCTACCTGGGTCACAACCGTGGTGCCTTCATGGGCAACTACGCGGCGAATGACCAAGGCGTCGAGTTGCGGGGTATCTGGTACCCCACCATCGACCAGGTCGTGGGTCACGCGAGTGGCTTCAACCTGAGTCCCGTTCGCACCCCGACCATCAACGTCGCCAAGCACTATGGCGATGGCTCGGACCCTGCGTTCAGTCAGGCTCTCGACCTCTACTTGCAGCCCGTACAGCCGACCGACAGACTCCAGCCGCTTCTCGACCTCATCGCGACTGATGCGCAGCCATCGAGCCGACCGCCGCAACGCCTGGTTCAACGAGTCTATGACCATTATCGCGGACTGACAACGGGCGCCTTCGGTGATGCCGGGCGGCTGTCACGCGAGGACCGCGACCGCCTGACGCGCCACATGGACTTCTTGAACGCCATCGAAGCGCGCATGGGTGTGCAGCTCGAGTGCGGCGATGTGCCTGCATACGGCGACACCGACTACACCGTCGAGCAGCTACGCATGGCCGTCGACCTGATCGCCATCGCGCTCATGTGCGGCGCCAGCAACGTCGCGGCGATCACCGTCCCTGGCGAGCAGTTCGCGCAGGACGCGAACTACACGAACTGGCACGAGCAGATCGCGCATAACGGCGGTGGCCCTGAAGACGAAGCGGACCCCGAGTACCAGCGCACCAACTATCGGGCACATCAGCTATTCTTCGCCGAGGTGTTCGTGCGGCTCGCCGAGCACCTCAACGTCGACGAAGCCCCGGGCGTAACCTTCCTCGACAACAGTCTGCTGTACTGGACCATGGAGTCGGGGCGAGAGACCCACACCAACTGGGCGCAGCCGGTGGTTACGGCGGGGTCGGCCGGGGGCTTCTTCCACACCGGGCGCTTCATCGACTACCGAAACCCCCAGAGCCCCATCGCGTCGGGCGTGCTCTTCAACCAGTTCCTGGCCAACGCCCTCCAGAGCATGGGGGTCGCGCCGGCCGACTACAACACGCACATGGCGCGGGCTCAGCCCGAACAGGCCGCCGCTGGCATGAAGGGCTACGGGGCCGTCCTCTGGCATCCGGACGACTTCTGGTCGGAATACGACATCCGTCGGGATATCTGGCCGGAGCGCTACTACCGCGATGCAGACGACCTCTTGAAGGCATGGGCGGTCGGCGCGTGAACAAGGCGTTCGCTATAGCGTTTGCCGCGGTTCTTGCGGGTTGTGGCGCTGGTGTCGTCGAGGGCGACCCTGACCTCGGGTCAACCCGAGGTAGCGCGCAGCGTCCAGCCGGTGGCGACGACGACACACCGCAGTCGCCGGGCGACGACGATGCGCCTGTGACACCAACCGACGACGGCCCGGGCGGCGACCCGCCTCCGCCGCCGCAAGAGCCCGACCGTATCCCGGTGTTCATTGCCACGGGCCATATGCAAAGGACCGTCATGTCCTGCGACGGCGGTCAGACGTGGCGAGCCGATCAGTCCGCCGACGATGAGGCGCGCTGCTGGACCACCGAGAGCGACCCACACTACGTGGAGTGCGATCACAATCCGGGGGCCGCCCGCGGGATCACCTTCACGGGCACGGCGTTCGTCGCGACTTTTGGCTGGGGACCGCCGGGCGGCATCTACCGTAGCCTCGATGGCGTCATGTGGACGCCGAGCGTGACCGGGACAACCTTCGGGGGCGTCGAGGCTGGCGCGGGGCGGGTGGTTGCCATGAGCGCCGTTCCGCGCGTCTCGAACGACGATGGTGTTTCCTTCACGTCGAGCGATGTCTACATCGATCAGCAGGCACGGCGCACTGGCTTTGCCGCGTACGGTGCCGGTCGGTTCCTCATGGTGGGCGACGGGGAGATCAGTCTATCGTCCGACGTCGGTACGAGTTGGTGGTCCCCCGATGTTTGGCCAAGTGGCTGTGGCGACAACATTCAAACGCAAGGCGGCGTCGCGTATGGTGACGGCGTCATCTTGGTCGTCGGCGGCAATGGCCTTGCCTGCCGCTCCCGCGACGGCGGCGCGACCTGGACCACGCGTGACATCGGCACGAGCAACGTCGACAGTCAGCTCGTCTGGACAGGCACACACTTTCGGGTTTGGTCGGCCGGCATCGCCTACGCGAGCCCCGATGGCGACGCGTGGTCGAGCACGCCGACCGTTCCGGCGGGCGTCTCGATCGGCCCAGTGGCGTACGACGCCGAACACGGCATCTACGCGGCGGTCAGCGGTGGCTGGAACGAATGGTACGACGCACAGCGTTTCTATCGCAGCGTCGATGGGATCACCTGGCAGGTGCTCGCGGCAAGTGACGCGCCGCGTGGCCACCCGATGCGCAACATGGTCTTTGGCTATGCGGCGCGCAGCGTGGTGTGCCCGTGAGGACACGTGAACGGAACGCCGCCGAGCAACAGGCCGGGGGGCGAGTCGCCGTCCGATGCCGCGCTCGTGGGCGCCGCGATGACCGGGCACGCCTGGGCGCAGGAAGCGCTCTACCGCCGTCACGTGCCGCACGTGTTCGCTCTGGCGGTACGCCTCCTGGGCGAGCGCGACCTCGGTTGGGACGCGGTGCAGAACGGCTTCATCGTCGCATTCCGCAAGCTAGGAAAGTTGCGCGACCCGGCCGCCTTCGCGCCGTGGCTCCGCAAGATCGTGGTACGCGAGACGCTGAGCATGCGACGCCGGGAGCGGCCAGCCAATCGCAACGTCGACATCGAAGAGCTCGCGAGCAGCGAAGCCTCGCCCGAAGAGCGCGCGAGCTTCGTACGGCTTCAGCGATGGCTCGAGGGCGTACGCGAGCCCGATCGCACCATCTATTTGCTTCGGGTGGTCGAGCAGTACCGCAACGAGGACATCGCCGAGTTGATGAACGTTTCGCTCGCCACCGTGAAGCGCAAGGCCGCTCGTGTCGAAAAGCATCTGAGGAACCTCGGCCGCGGAGCCAGCGATGAGTAGGCGCCCGCTGCCCATCGCGCCGCCGACGCGCCAAGAGGTCGACGCAGGCTGGAGCGCGATCAAGGCGGGGCTCGAGACGGGCGGCGCCGGGCAATGGCGCTTGGCGTGGATCCTTGCCGCCTCGGTGCTCTTCGTCGGAGTCACCGCAGGGGCTACCGTCCTCGTTCGTGAACTGCGCGAGCGCAACCGTGTCGAGCGCGCCCGTCACGAGCCGGCGCGCGCGGAGGCGACGACGACCACGCACGAGCCATCGACCTCCACCCCGGCAGCGCCGTCCGAGGGGCCATCGGGCTCGGGCAGCTTGAGCCCTGTGGTGCCAGCCGCAAACGGCGACGGGCCCGAGGATGGCACGGCACGTGGAGCGCGACGCGACGACGCGACGTCCACGGGACGGCCGAAGAGCCAGGCCCGGGCCCCAGCAGGCAAGAGCGCTGGCGGCGCGGGTGGGCCGGCAGCAAGCAATGGGGGCGCCAGGGCGGTAAGCGATGATGCAAGGGGTAGCGGTCGCGGCTATTCTCCGTTTGCCGGCATGAGCCCAAAGACGCGCAGTGACGACGATACGTCCGTGGACAGCGCGAAGGGCGCTGACGACGGTAGCGATACTTTTGCCGCCGGTAGCGCAGCCCGCGCGCGCGGCGACTTCGGCAACGCTCTCGCGCACTACGAGCGATTCGTCTCCAAGCACCCTCACGACGAGCGCGCCGGCATTGCCGCTATCGAAGCCGCTCGCATCCTGGCAGACCATCTCGAGCAGCCCACCAAAGCGTTGCGCTGGGCCGAGCGCGCCGTCGAGCTGTCCGCCCAGGGGTCGGTGCGTGAAGACGCGCGCGCGCGCGTGGTTCAGCTGCTTGGAACGTTGAAGCGCCCACGTTGCGCGACCGCCCAGCGCGAGTTTCTTCGTGACTACCCGAACAGCGTCCATGCGCCGCGCGTTCAGCGTGCCTGCAGTGAGGCGCCGTGATCCACGCCCTGGCGCTGCACGCGCTCGTTACGGCTACGGTAGCGCCATCGAACGTCGTCCTCTCCTCCTGCGATGCACGCAGCTTCGCCCTGCGGGTCGAGGCACCGAGCCTTGGCAATGTGACGCGCGGCGAGCTCGTCAACCAGCTTGGGATCGGTCTGGTGTCGCGAGGCTACGCGCTATGTATCGACGCCGACCCCACGAATGTCATTCTCATCGATGAGCTCGATGACGGCTCACTCGACGTACTCGCCCGCTATCATGGCCGTCAGGCGCGGCGCGTCCTCGAGCCAGAACGCCGCGACGGCAAAGCAGCTGGCCTCACCCTCGCGGTGGCCGTTGAAGAGCTGGTCCTCATCGTCACCGATCCGAACCAGCCCGCAGAGCACGCACCAGCGATAGCCGCGCCCGCGCCCGTCGCGTCCCGTCCATTTCTGCGGCTCGGCGCCGAAGCCCAGGCCGTCGCTTACCAGAACACCCGTATCGGAATCGGCGTCGGTCTCCGCGCCGATCGCGAAATCATCGACCGCCTGCGGCTCGGGGTAGCGCTCGCGGCTCGACAACTCGAAAGCGAAGCAGTCGAAGAGGGACGCGTACGCTATCGCGTTCTCGACGTGCAGCTGTCGGTGCATGCCGTCGTCGCCCGCGGCGAGCGGCTCGCGCTCGCAGCGGGGGTCGCCATAGCGCCCGCTCTGGCGCAGGGCGCGGGCCGTCCCGAGGAAGGCTCCTCTGGAGCGACGGTGACCCGCGGTGTTCTGACGGCGCGTGCGTTGCTCGATCTCGAAGCACGTATCACCAAGAGCCAAACTTTGGCACTACGCCTGGGCGCCGGACGGCCGCTGCAGGCTCTGACCGCGCGTACCGAGGCCGGACGGCCTCTCGGAGGACTTGCCGAATGGGAGCTGTTGCTCACCGCGGCGTGGCTTTGGTCGTTTTACTGACCGGCTGCGGACGTTCCGAGTTCGTCGCCTTGCGCGCCGACAACAACGAGCCTTCACAGCGCTCGCTCACAGCCACGTTCGCATCGGCTGGCGCTTACCAAACGCTCGTCGTTCGCGACGGGGCCATCTACGGAACAGGCTTGAACGACACCGGACAGCTCGGGCCTGACAACCCCGACACACTCGCGTTCGTGCTCGTCGACGACTCGCGCACCTGGGTGTCCGCTCACGCGGGAGACTCGCATGCGTGCGCGGTCGACCAAACCGCGCGAGTCTACTGCTGGGGAGCGAACAACGATGGCCAGCTCGGCGTCGGTGACTTCGAAGCGCGCGTGACGCCGACGGAGGTGGCGCTGCCGCTTCCGGTACGACGGCTGGCGGTCCGCCACGAAACCGCGTGCGCCATTCTCACGAACGACGAGCTCCATTGCTGGGGCTACAACGAAGAAAATGGTCTTGCCCGACCCGTGCTCTTCGAAAACCAAGCGCGTCCAGTCGAAATCCCAGCCATCGCTGGTGGCGGGTGGCGAGAGGTCGGCGTTGGCCAGGGTCACATGTGCGCTATCGCAAACAACGGCGCCCTCTACTGTTCAGGCCGCAACACGGAGCGCCAAGCGAGCGAGAACCCGACGGCGCAGCTAGGCGCCCTGACCCAGGTCGGTGCGTTCACCAACTGGTGGTGGGTGGACGCGACCATCGCGACGTCCTGCGGATTGCGCGGCGGCGAGCCGGGCGTTGCGGGCGAGCTCTGGTGTTGGGGCGACAACGACGATGGACAGCTTGGCCAAGGCGATAGGCTCGAGCCGGGTGTGCCCGTCCGCGTCGGCGGAGCACGGCTATGGGCGAAGGTCGCAGTGGCGGTCCTCCACACCTGCGCCATCGACGACGGTGGTACGCTCGCCTGCTGGGGTCGCAACTTCGAGGGTCAGCTCGGCCTCGGCTCGAGCCCAAACGATGTCCTCACCGTGAGCAACGTCGCGAGCCCGATGCGCTTTCGCGAGATCATATTGGGCCGTCTTCACACCATCGCCATCGCGACGGACACGACGGTCTTTGCGGCAGGCGTGAACAGCGACGGTCAGCTGGGGCTCGGCGACGCCGAAAATCGCAGACTGCCGACAGCTATCCCGCTTCCCTAGAAGTCCCACACGCGCTCCGGGTCCCGCGTGCGCAGGGGTTCGGCATACCTGTTCTCGATCGGCGCAGGCACTTCGCAAGGACGCGTTGTTTCGTCTTGGCGCAACGCTTGCTGGAGTCGCTGGCAAGCATGGGTCCTGCGGCGCTAATCAACACCATCAAGGTCCTCGCGACCTTCACTTCACCTCAGGCAATCGCAACCGACAGCGAGGGCAACGTCATCGTTTACGAGAGCGCCGTCGCGCGCGACAGCGCAACAGGCGACGTCTACGTGAGCTCACCTAACGACGAGCTCGTGCGCCGCATTGACCCCGACGGTGTCGTCACGACCCTCTTTGCTGTTGACGAGGGTGTCTCCGGCATCGCGTTCGACGCAGGCAAGCTCTACGTCAACCAACGCGGCTCGCCCAACCCGCGCGTTTATGAGGCGACGACAGGTGATCTCCTTCGGGAGGTCGATGTGACGAGGGGCGGCTGCGAAGGCCGCGTCGCGCCACCCCACGGTGGCCTCGCTGTGTCGAATCGCGTCCTCTATATTGCGTGTGGCGACCGCCTGGTTAGCGTGGACATCGACGCGACCGACGCGGTGCGCTTCATCAGCAACGACCGCATCATCGATGGTGTCCACGCGAGTAGTGGCGATGGGGTCTACTTGGCGAGCGGCCGCCACGTTGCGCACTACAGCGACGCTGGCGAGCTCACCAACGTGTTCGCTTCCCCACTCCCGACCGACGTCGCGGCCATTCTCCGCACCGACCGGACGCCCGCAAGTATGTTCATCCTCCAGCTCGGCCCGGCACCTTCATCGGCATGCGCTGCGGGTGGTCTGCGTCTCGATGTCGGCAACGACCGAACCGACGCCAGTGTTTGGTACTACGTCTCGACCGAAGACGGTGCTCTGCGCCGGGTCGGTCATGTGATCGACGGCATCCTCGACGCCGACGAGATCAAGAGCACCACCTACAGCTGCAACCGCCCGACAGAAGAACAACCCGCCACCGAAGATCACAGCCCGAGCTTCGACGCAAACGCGCCCGACGCCGTGGTCAGAGACACGCAGGTGCTCGAGCCCACCGACGAGGGCAAGGACCCTGCCGGGATCGACGACTCACTGGCCAACCTCGATGCGATGGCTGAGCCAGCGCAGTCCGAAGCTGGCGGTTGCGCAGCAGCAGCCAAGGATTCGACCCTCGTAGTCGGCGTCGCCGCGCTCTTCCTGAGGCGCAGGCGACGCTCGCCATGCATCAGCGATTGAGCTCAGGCCTCAGCGCTGCTCTTTGCGGCTCCGGCGAAACTTCAGCCACACCGGCGTCCCATGAAAACCGTAGCGCTCGCGCAGCTGGTTCTGCAGGAAGCGCTGATACGAGAAATGGATGTCGTCAGGCTTCGAGGTGGTGAAGATGAACGTTGGCGGGCGGACGAGTGGTTGCGAAGCGAAGTAGATGCGCGGTCGACGGCTGTTCTGGATGGGCGGAGGATTGCGCTCGACCACGTCCGCCATGAAGCGATTGAGCTCTCCAGTCGTCACGCGGCGATGCCGCTCGCGCTGTGCCTCGAGCACAGCGGGGAAGATCGTGTCGGTTTTCCAGCCTGTTTTGGCGGACACCTTCAAAATGCTTGCGTACGTCGCGAACTTCATTTCGTGGATGACCGCTGCGTCGTAGTCTTTTTTGAATGCATCTTCCTTCGGTAGGTCCCACTTGTTGGCGACGATCACGAGCCCCTTACCGCGCTCGTGCGCCAGGGTCGCAATGCGGGCGTCCTGCTCGCTGGGCTGCTGGCTACTGTCGAGCAAAAGCAAGGCGACGTCGGCGCTATCGAGTGAGCGTACCGCCGCGGAGACCGACCACTTCTCGAGCTTGTCATCGACCGAGCGTTTGCGACGCATGCCGGCGGTGTCTACGAACACGTAATGCGTGCCGTCATGCTCGATGGCGACATCGATGGCGTCGCGGGTGGTCCCAGGCACATCGGTGGCGAGGAGTCGTTCTTCGCCGAGCAATCGGTTGACGAGAGAGCTCTTGCCTGCGTTCGGACGCCCGATGACGGCCACGCGAATGGCGCCACCTCGCCATTCGATGCGGGAGGGCTCGGGCGACTCGTCTTCACCCTCATCGGGTGTAACCTCGATCGGTGATTGATCGACGGTGACGGCATCTTCTTTGGGCGCGTCGATGACGGCGAAGACGGCTTCGAGCAGCGGCTCGGTGCCACGGTCGTGCTCGGCGCTCACGCCAAAGATGTGGTCGACGCCAAGCTCGGCGAAGTCGGCGGTGCGTGGCTTGTGGTCGTCGACATCGATCTTGTTGACGATGGCGAACTTGAGCTTGCCGGTCTTGCGCAGCACCTCGGCGACCTCGCGGTCCGCAGCGGTGAGCCCCACCTGGGCGTCGAGCACCAGCAACACAACGTCGGCCTCGTCGATTGTCGCGCGCGTCTGGCCGCGCACTCCCATCATGACCGTATCGGTAGCCTGGGCATCGAGTCCGCCGGTGTCGGCGACCCGAGCGATCTTGCCGTCGAAGCGGATTTCTCCGAAGAGGCGGTCGCGCGTGACGCCAGGCTGGTCGTCGACCAATGCGATGCGCTTGCGTACCAGGCGGTTGAACAGCGTCGACTTGCCCACGTTGGGTCTGCCGACCAGCGCGATGAGCGGGAGCTGCCTTCGGATCGAGATGTCGCTCATAGGCCCTGGTCGCTCATGCGTCGCTGCACGCCTTTGGGGTTTCCAGTCCAATCGGGATCGACGTGGACGGTGAGTCGCAGGAACACCTTGCAGCCAAGCATCTCTTCGATGGCTTTCCGCGCGGCTGTGGATACCTCTTTGATTTGGTGCCCACCCTTTCCGACGACGATCGCCTTCTGCGACTCACGCTCGACGTAGATGCGGCCCTCGAGCCGGCAAAGGCCCTGCCCCTTTGCGTCGCGCTCGTCTTCGAACTGTTCGATGACCACGGCGGCGCTGTGGGGCACCTCGTCACGGGTCCGCAATAGCAGTTGTTCACGCACCAGCTCGGCGGCTAGCACGCGCTCGGCTTGGTCGGTCACGACGTCCTCCGGAAATAGCTGCGGGCTCTCCGGGAGTCGCTTCACCAACTCGGCCACCAGGATATCGAGACCGTCCCCGGTGCGGGCGGAGATGGGAATCAACGGCACGTCGCCAAGCTCCTGGCCGAGCGCGGCGAGCCACGGCAACAGGATGTCCTTACGCTTGATGAGATCGACCTTGTTGATCGCTGCAACGATGCTACCACGCGACTTGCGTGCCTCTTTGAGCACCGCGTGATCGGCGTCCGTGATCTCGGGCGTATCGCCACGCACCTCGACGAGCACCAAGGCGACGTCCGAATCCGCGGCCGCGTCACCCGCGACGCGTTGCATGGCGGTCTTCAGGGCGCCTTGGCCGCCGCCAAGCCCTGGCGTATCGACCAACACGACCTGCGCTTCGGGCAAGGTCAAGATGCCTTGAATGCGCGTGCGCGTCGTCTGTGGCTTCGGAGTAACGATACTGACCTTCTGACCGAGGAGGCGATTGACCAGCGTCGACTTTCCGACGTTCGGGCGTCCGATCAGCGCGACGAAGCCGGCTCTGTGGTTCTTCTTGACGCGCTTGCTCACGAACGGCCTCCCTCGAGCGCGGCCAGTGCCTCTTCGGCACAGCACTGCTCGGCGACCTTCTTACTCGAAGCGCTCCCCGTACCATAACAGGCACCATCGATGAGCACACGACAGCTGTACTCTCGCGCGTGGTCGGGCCCGCTCACTCCCACCACTTCGTAAACCGGCGCCGGCTTGCCGTGTTTGTGGCACTCCTCTTGGAGCTTCGTTTTGAAATCGATGGGCCCGACCGCTTGGTCGATGGCGTCGGCCAACAAGCGGCTGAAGATCGTCTCGACCGCAGCATAGCCTCCATCGAGATAGACAGCCGCGGCGAGAGCCTCGAACGCGTCGGCCAACACCCGCGCCGTGACGCCACCAGTCGACTTCTGTCCGTGCCCGAGGCGCAGGTGCAACGGCAGTTCCAGACTCTGAGCCATCTCCGCGAGCGCTTCGCGGCGTACGACCTGCGCTCGCCGACGCGTCAGCTCGCCTTCAGACTCGTCGCTGAGGCGCAAGAACAACAACCGCCCCGCCAGCAGATTGATCACGGCGTCACCCAGAAACTCGAGGCGCTCGTTGGGCGGCCCTTCGTTGGGATGTTCGTTGGCGTACGTCGAGTGCGTGAGGGCCTGCGCAAGCAAAGCGCGGTCTCGAAACGTGTAACCGAGATTAGCTTCGAGCTTCTCGGCCGTGGGGAAGGCGAGGCTCACGGCGTGGCTCGAATCGTGTCCGCTTCAGCGGACGGGCGAACAGCCGCTGCGATACTGCCGCCACCAAGCACCGTATCGTCGCGATAGATGACCGCGGCCTGCCCGGGAGCACCACGCGGTTGCTTGTCGACGAACCACAGGCGAATCGTGCTCGCGTCCAGAGGCTCGACGCGGCAAGCCTTGGGGGGTTCCCGGTAGCGCTGCTGCACCAGAACGACCTCTGCCGCGCTGGGCGGAGGCTGTGTCCACCGCACACCCTCGACCACCACAGTCTCGGTCGCGAGCTGCTCGCGGGGACCAACACGTACGGTTCCCGAGGCCGCGTCGATCTCCGTCACGTAAAGCGGCTCGGCGGCCGCGATCCGCAAGCCCCGTCGCTGGCCATAGGTGAAATGGTGCACGCCCTCGTGCGCACCAAGCGATTTACCGTCGGCGCCAACGATTTGGCCGGCGAGTCCACCGCGCCCGGCAATACTCTCGACCGTCGCCGCGTAGCCCGCCTCGCCCACGAAGCAGATCTCCTGGCTCTCCCGCTTCTCGGCGACCGGCAGTCCAAGCCGCGCGGCATGAGCGCGGACCTCGTCCTTGTGCATACCGCCAACAGGAAACTCGAGTTGGCCAAGCTGCTCGCGGTCGAGCCGATAGAGGAAATACGACTGATCCTTCTTGGGGTCGACGCCGCGGCGAAGAGCCAGCGTGTCGGGCGCGATGCGCGCGTAGTGGCCCGTAGCGAGCTTGTCGGCGCCGAGGAGCTTCGCGCGCGCCAGGAGAGGGCGAAACTTCACCTTGTCGTTACACTCGATGCAAGGGTTCGGCGTGCGTCCCTGCGTATACGCCTCGGCGAACGGAGCGATCACCACGTCGCGAAAAAGGTCGGCGTAATTCAAAACGTAGAACGGGATGCCGAGATGATCTGCAACACGTCGGGCGTCGCGCATGTCGTCAGGAGTGCAGCACGCGCGGTTGTGCTTGGGAGCCTCGGCGTGGGTCTTCATTGCGAGGCCAATGACCTCGTGCCCAGCCTCCACCAGGAGGCCCGCGACGGTCGACGAGTCGACTCCGCCACTCATGGCAACCACGATACGCATGCGAACGACGTCCCTACGGACTCACGCGGCTTTCTGAAGATCTCGCGCGCAGCTGGCAAGTGCGATCGTGGCCCGCGCGAGCTCTTCGGTGGTGGTGCTCCAACCTGCCGACGCACGCACCCCGCAACCGACGCGCCCCAGGATGACGCCTCGGTCGGCCGCGAGGCGGACCAGTTGGTCGGCACGCCCTGGCTCGAACACCGCGCAGGAAACACCTGGCCGGCGCGGCCCCCCGAGCACCTCGGCTTCAAGCGCCGCCCACACCATGTCGAGCGCTTTCGCCTCTAAGGGTCGAATGGTCGCCAAGGCAGTGGCCCGCGCTGCCGCCGCAAAGCCAGCAATGAGAGGGACCGCTTGCGAGCCGCTGCGTAGCCCACCCTCTTGGCCGCCGCCCTCCCAAAGTGGGGTCATGGCCGCCCCTTTCAAGGTCACGAGCGCGCCCGCCCCCTGTGGACCTCCCAGGGTCTCGGAAGCCAGCGCGAGCGACGTCGCACCGCTCCCCAGGAAGTCGACCGACATCGTCGCGGCGGCGCGGGTCGCATCACAATGAAGAGGAATGCCGATGCGTTCGGCGCAACGCGCGACATGGCTGGTCGCGTTCAAGCGCCCGCTGCCGACCTGGTCGAGGGCCATGACGATGAGCGCGACGTCTTCGCCCAAAAGGGCCTCGGCGAGCGACTCAATCGTGAAGCCTTCGCGGGCGAGCTGGGCAGTCGCATCCTGGACCTCTTGGCTCTCATCTGGAGCGACGAGGATCCGTCGCCGGCCGTTGGCCGCGCGCTGCGCACGCGCGAGACCCAGCACCCCGAGCACGTTCGCCTCGGCACCGCTCCCGGTGAAGGCGACGCTCGCGCCTCCGGCCTTCGTAAAATCGCGGATCACATCGGCCGCCTCATCGATGAGTTGGCGAGCCGCGCGACCGATGGCGTGAAGGCTCGACGGGTTGCCGCCGAGGGCTGCGGCCTCACGGATCGCCCGGGCTGCTTCGGGCCGCAACGGAGCAATCGCGGCATGGTCGAGGTAAATGCTTGTCGCCACGGGAGATCCGTAGTGGTCGCGGATCCCTGCTGTCAACGCGGCGCGCGAGAAGCACGCAACGCCATTCGGTCATCCACAGTTATTCACAGGGTTTCCACACCCCAGAAACTGCAAATCCCCGAGCACCCACAAGATGACACCTTTTCGTCGAGGTCTTTTATGAGCCTCGAAAGTTCTTCTAGTGCCCTGAAAAATGTAGTCAATCAGGATTTGTGGCGAGTTGTTAGGATGATCAAGAAAAGGCAAAAGTCGCACTGTTGTCACATACGAATTTCGCGGATTTACGTGGGGTCGGGGGCTGTGGACAACGTTTTGGCGACCGCGAGAAGTGTACTGCGGTCGTTGTGTCCAGGATTTTCGAGCACCACTCCCAGCAATTTTTTCAGGGTCGCGCCGATGGCCGGCCCAGCAAAGCCGAGACCACCAAGGTCCGTACCGTTGATGGCAAGATCGGCGACGGCGAGTGGTGGTCGTGCCGCCGCCAAACGCCGCAGCGCGGCTGGGAATCGTTGGTAGAGCGGCGAGGCCAGAACCCGCGCAACCTCGGCGGCATCGCTCGCGGCAGGAAAGCCATGATTTGCAACCCAGCGGCGGAGGTCGGCACCCCGTGGCGGTGATGCCGTACCGAGATGCGTGAGCGCGGCGACTGCCTGCTCGACCCGTCGACCGTCTTGCTTCGAGGCACGCCAGCGCGCCGCAATGGCGCCCGAGGTGCCAGCGTCGACCCTGCGCAGGTGCGCCCACCCCGCGAAGCGCAACCAAGGGTCCCGCGGCAGTCCGAGCAACTTGTCGCAGTCGGCAGCGACGCCAACGAGCTCGGGAGCGATGATGCCGAGCATCCCTGAGCTCTCGAGCAGCGCGACCGGCGTCGCGAGCCGCACACCCTGCCCCAGTAGCTTCTCCATCTCGACGCGCTTGCGCTCCCAGGCCACGCGCTCGAACGTGGCAAGCGCGCTTCGCATCGCCTCGGTTGTCTCGGCGTCCACGTCAAAGCCAAGCGTCGCGGCGAATCGGGCCGCCCGCAACGGGCGCAGACCGTCCTCTCCAAAGCGCTCGGCGGCCCTGCCCACGCAACGGACCCGCGCCGTCCGCAGATCGGCGATGCCCTCGAACGGGTCGACGATGCGACGCTCGATGACGTCGTAGGCCATCGCGTTGATGGTGAGGTCGCGGCGCGCGAGGTCGGCTTCGAGCTCGGTCAGGAATACGACATGGCTCGGCCGTCGACCGTCGAGATAGGGGCCTTCACCGCGAAAGGTCGTGACCTCGACGGGTACGTCGCCGGTCAGCACCATGATGGTGCCGTGCTGCTCACCCGTGCGCGCGACGCGGCGAAAGAAGCTCGCAACCCTGTCAGGAGGCGCGTCGGTCGCCACGTCCCAATCGGGCGCCGCTCGACCCAAAAAAGCATCGCGCACGCCGCCCCCGACGAGCACCCCCCGCGCGCCGTTCTTCGCGAGCGTGTCGATGACCATTCGCACGGCCGCAGGCATCCAGCGCTCGAGTCTCTGCATCGCGGTTTTCGCCGTCGCGACTCGCGCTTTGGTTGCGCGCGTTTGACCGGATCGTGGGGCCATGTTACGCGCGACCAGTATCATGCATCGCCTGCCAATTGTCCTCCTCGTGCTCGTCGTCTGCGCCGGCGTTTCGATCGCCGGCGTGGCCAGCGCACGCACGATGGAGCCGGGCAACATCGTCGTTGGTGGCGGCGTCGGTCCGTCGTTCAAGACCGGCTCTGACCTCGGCATGTCGAGCGGCTACCTCATGCTCAATGGCATCGGCGAATACGTGTTCACCCCCCAGATCTCGGGCGTCGCAAGCGTCGCCGCAGGCCTCGCCGGCACCATCCCGCTGCGACTGCGTGTCGGCGGACGCTATCGCGTCATCGGGGGAGAGCTACCGATCTCACCCTACGTGCAGCTCGAAGTCTCAGCCGGGCGTCTCTACGACGTCCTCGGCACCAACCTCACCAGCGTCGGCCTTCGCGCCGGCGCCGGCGCCGACTACTTTCTCAGCGCCAATTGGATGGTCGGCGTTTTAGGCGCGCTCGAGCTCGCGCGAACGACGGGTGAGCGGCCGGCGAACTACAGCACCATCGATCTGCTGCTTACGTTCGGACACGTATTCTGAGCGCACTTTAGGCTGACCGCTAAAGGCGCTCGTATCACGACTGCGGCTTTTGACCGGTCTTCGCGTTCACCCGCTCACGAAGCTCCTTGCCAACCTTGAAGAACGGCAAGCGCTTCTCGACGACTGGGATGGCCGCTCCCGTGCGCGGATTTCTCCCGGTTCGCGCCCGGCGGTGCTTACTCACAAAGCTGCCGAAGCCGCGAATCTCGATGCGGTCTCCGCGCGCGAGCGCCGCCGTCATCTCGTCGAACACCAAATTGACCACGTCCTCCGCGCGCTTGCGCGGCAGGTTGGTCTTCGCGACGATCTCGTCCACCAACTCCGACTTGTTCATGTCGTGCACACTCCAGAGCCCGTCCCGAGACGCCCGAAGCGGAGCCAACACTCGAGTATAGCAGCAGTTTTTCTGACCGGTCAGGGAAATCGTGGACGCCAGGAGCGTGCCAGCGTGAGGCGTGCGTAAATGCGTATGTTGGGCGAAACTACGAACTTTACGCGGGTCGAGGGGTGGTCTTGAGTGGTCTTACGGGTGCAGCTCTAGCAATCGTCTTTCTCGCGGCCGGCAACGAATCGCCGGCCGAGAGCCCACCCGCAAAGCCAACCCCAACCGTCGTGAGCGCCAAGACGGGCAAGGTCATTCGCCAGGGCACCGCGAAGTCCAAAGCGAGCGCGCCGAAGCCGTCTTCTAAAGCGGACACACCAGGGCGGCGCACCGCCGCACGTCCGCCCCGCTCCATCCCCTACTCCGTCGATGACTACGTGTTGCCAAAGGTCGTTCAAGACATTTACCGCGAGCGCGGCTACGAGCTACCCCGTATCGGCGCGGTCGACTCACGCACTGCCGAGGACATCGAGCTCGGCCGCGGCTTCGCGGGCAACATTCACGAGAAGCTCAAGCAAGTGCAGCAAGACGAGGGCATCGAGCGCCGCGGCATCCTCGACCCGAAAATGGAGCGCGCCATCGTTCGCCCCATCGGCATCTACGCGCGCCTGCAGCCTCTCTACGGCCCCGAGCTCATCAACGAGCTCGATATCGTGGGGCGCGAGATCATGGAGCAGTTTCCGCCAGGCACGCCAGTCCGCGTGCTGCGCAGCGCGTATACCGAGCTGGTCCAGTTCGTGAGCGAGCGCACCGGTGTGTCGGTCGAGAAAATCTATCGTGTCATGGATCTCGAGTCGTACGGCGGCCAGTACTGGGCGGCTCACTCCGCAGGCGCGTGCGGCTTGGTGCAGGTCCGACCCATCGCCCTGGACGAAATGATCCGCCTGCGCCCCAGCGAGTTTCGCGGCCTCACCTTCTCGGCCATTCGTCAGAACCCCGCGCTCAACCTCTACACGGGCATGAGCTACGCGCAGGAAAAGAAGTACGACTGGAACCACTATAGCGGAGGCGCGCGAGGCTACGCCGACTACGTTCTCTATGGCGTTCCCAAGGGGTCGTAGCCCCAAGAACCCAACTTGCGCGCTCTCGCGCGGGGCCAGGGGCGGGAGCCCCTGAGTCTCGCCGCATGGCGAGACGCGCTAGCCGAAGCCGCAGGCGTAGGCGAAGTACAGTGCCCCCAGGGCACCAGCCGAACCCCGGGCTACCAACCGAAGCCCCCCACCCCCGTAACACGCCAAACCCCACATCGAAGCGCCAGCGCTCCGTATCAGCGCCGGGGTCGGCTGGTGCCCCCGACAGGAATCGAACCTGTGGCTTACAGGGTTTAGGAAACCCCAGCTCTATCCATCTGAGCTACGGGGGCACACGCTTGGGACGGTGTAGAGGCGGCTGCGCGCGCGGTCAAGCGCGCGACGCTTTTCGCGTACGCCGTCGGGCGTCATCCGCTATTGAACGAGCCAGCGCGGAGCTCCGTCGCCTGCGTCGGTCGTCACCTCGAGGCGCTCCGCGCGAAACCCGAGCCCGCCGTCGACGCGAAAGATGATGCGCGAGAGGTTGCCGTCGTCGGGATAGCGGCTCTCGCGATACTCGCGGTCGCCAACACGCAACACGTAGAGCGCGCCGCCCGGCTGGAACGGCGTGTCACTTTCGATCTCGATTTCGGTGCTCGGCGGCGCAAGCGCCGTGCCCACCACAGGCTCGTTACGAATGATGCGAGCTCTGTTCACGGGTGAGGCTCCGACGCCGCGAGGCGGCTGCACGAACGTTGCTGGCGGGACGAAGGCGTTCGGGGTCGCGGCTCCTGCCAAGTCGCGCGCCTCACGGGTCGAAAGGCTGAGGTCGCCGAGGTAGATAGACCCAGTAGGCGATCGATCGAACGTATAGCGAATCCCGCGGACGCGGCTAAGGTCGACGCCCGCGAAATCCGCGAGCGGAATCCGCACCGTCTGAAGAATCGAATGGGGTCCACCCGGTCCGATAGCAGGCCCCTCGAGCGACAAGTAATCGCGGAGTGCGACAGGTCGCGTGAGCGAACCGTCGGCCTGAACAAGCTGGATCGAGAAATCGGTCGGCACTGAAGCTGGATTGTCAGCCGCCGGCGTCCGCGCAACGCGAAAGGTCAGGGTCCTCGCGTCTCGGACGTCTCTGCCACTGCCAGGCGCTTCCCAGTTGCTCTGGAAGAACACGCCGGCGTCGGCTTGTGTCCAGGCCAGCTCGGCACCTGCGTAGTTGCGGTCGTGCGCGTTCAGACGCTTGTGCGCAACCGTGACGTTCGCGGCTTCGTTCGCGGCCCCGTACGTGTTCGTTCCTGCGGGTTGATCGAAGCGCTCGAAGACGCGCGTCACGGCGGCATTCGGCGTGTCGACGAAGCCGCGCTCGATTGGGGTGATGGCCGCGAGGTCCGATGGCAAGGGGTGAGCCGGGTTGAAGAGCCGCCCAAGCTGCGGGTCCGCTTGACGCCCGACGTGCGCACGGAAGAAGTCCGTCATGGCGGTGTTGCCGACCTGCCGCTGCAGCGCTGCGCCATTCTCGCGTAGCCAAACGGCATCGTGGTTACGACAACCCGCTGCGTCGCTGCGTTGCCACTCACTGTTGTAAAAGTTGTGATTCGTGCCCCACACAGAAAACGTGGCTTTCGGGGTGGCGGGCGCTTCGGTCGCGTCATCGATCATACGATCGAACGGGCGCACGCCCTGAAGATTCGAGACATCGCCGTCGCACATCGGGAGCAGCACTGCCCAGGACGTGCCCGTTGCGTCGAGGACCCGCGAGGTTTGGCCGTCAACCGGACCAATCTCGAAGACACCTTTGATGCGCAGGTCAGAGCCGATGCGAGCCGGCCAGGGACTGTCTGCATCGCGATAGAGGTTGTAGGCGGCCCGCGCCCCTTCCCCGCCGCGGCTGTGTCCCATGAGACCAACGTTTGCGAAGTCGAGCCTGCCTTGGAGATCGACGCCCAGCGACGGAGGCGTGCCACCATTTCGATTCCACTCCGACAGGAGCTCGAGGTGACGCAGAAGCAGGCGGCCACGGGCGAGGTTTAGTCCAGAATCGCCCGCAACTCCGGCACCCGCCGTAATGCCGCGGTTGGCGTTGACCGACACGACGACGTAGCCATGCGATGCGAGCTCGCGAGCGGCCTCTGCGTAACCCTCGTGATTGGGCACGACCTCGTAGCCGGCTGGGCAGGTCCCTGTCGTCGTGTACTGTGTGTTGTCATCGATGCGTGGGTTCGCCCCGCGGCCGCAGGTGGCGTGGTTGCCGTGGAGCATCATCACCACGGGAAAGGGCCCGCCGCTGAGGTCGGTCGGTCGATAGACCCGCGCCCATATTTCTGTTGCGCGCCCGTCGAGCACGCTCGGATCGACCGATGCAGGGAGACGATATTCGGCCGACGTCGTCTCGAGCGGCCCTGTTGGACGCACGGGCGCAACACGTTGGTTCGGTCGAGGCTCGACAAGAGTGAGCCTGCTCGCGGGGAGATTGCGCTCGCCCAAAGACGGCCGAGGCCGGGCCAAGCTGTCGAGCATCCCCGACTCACGCCGGGGGGCAGGAGACTCGATGACCTCCTGTCCGCTCGCACTACCCGTCTGCTGCAACGCTTCTGTTCGTTCGATACGCAGGCTCATGGTCCTGCAAGATCGACCTGCCGCGCCCTCTGGTTGCTCAAAAGCGCAAGGCGCCGCGTCACTCGATGAGCCCCGGGGCGCAGCGACTTTGCCGCACCACCTGCAAAGCGCCCATGAAATCGGCCCCGAACGAGCGTTCGTGCGTCACGCGGCGCCGCTGCGACCCGCCCACAGACGCACGCGATCACCCAGCTTTTTTTGCCGCCTCGAGAGCCGCGCGCGACGCGAAGATGCCGTCGATGATGCCCCATGCCTGGGCCTCTTCAGCGCTCATGAAGTGGTCGCGGTCGAGAAGCTTCTCGACTTCTTCCACGCTATGGCCGCAGTGCTTGGCATAGAGTGCGTTCAGGCGCTGCTTGGTCTTCAGCACGTCTTCGGCGTGACGCGCGATGTCGGAGGCTTGGCCCTGAAAGCCCCCCGACGGTTGGTGCACCATGACACTGGCGTTGGGGAGCGCCATGCGTCGGCCCTTGGCGCCCGCCATGAGCAAAAACGAGCCCATCGAACGGGCGGTCCCGACGCAGACCGTCGCCACCGGCGGCTTGATGAACTGCATGGTGTCGTAGATGGCGAGTCCGCTCGTCACCATGCCTCCTGGCGAGTTGATGTAGATGGCGATCTCTTCGCTCGGGCTCTCTGACTCGAGGAAGAGAAGCTGGGCGCACACCACCGCCGAGACATTGTCATCGATGGGACCGTTCACGAAGATGATGCGCTCGCGCAGGAGCCGTGAGTAGATGTCGAAGGCGCGCTCGCCACGGGCCGATTGTTCGATGACCATGGGAATGAGCCCGTTCATGCTGCTCTCCGCATCGCAACCGGCTCACTCGGGCCGACGAGAAAGCCCGCGTGGACGAGGCGAACACGGGTCCCGCCCGACGGCGTGGGGGTCAAGGTGAAGGTCACCTCGCTCTCGACGACCCTCTCGCCGTCATCACTGCGCAAGGCGTAGCGTACGCGCTCGGGTGACGCCTCGACGAGCGTACGCTCAACGGGCCCGATGCCGGGAACCTCACTCTCGAGCCACTCTCCGACGATCTCAGGATCGGTGAGCGCCTGATGGACGCGCTCAGTAGGGGCTTCGACGTCGCAGATGGCGATGACCTCGACGTCGTCATTCATTGGTCCATCCTCGCCAGCACGCCCTTGAGGCGCGTGAGCTGCTTCGGCCAGTGTTCGCGATAGCGTTCAACGTGTTGCTCGAGGTAATGCTCGACGAACTGCATTAGCGGAGCCATGCCGGAGGGCTCGGCGCGGTAGTAGGCGTTACGCCCTTCGCGTCTTTCAGCCACGAGTCCGGCGGCTCGCAAGGCGGCGAGGTGCTGCGACATCGCCGGCTGGGAAATCGCAAAGCCCGCGTGCAGCTGTGAAACCGTCTTCTCGCCATCGGCGAGCAAGGTCAGCACGGCCCGACGCGTCGGATGCGCGAGTGCACGGAAAACCATCGAGTCATCCATGCTCAACACATAAGCGACATCTTATGCATCTGCAAGCCTGACGTTCACTGGGCCGCTGCGCTACAAGGGTTGCCGTGAGCCGCCGCCACGACCCGCCCTCCGGCATGTCCGAAGCCCTGCAGGAAGCCTTCGCATCGCTCGGTCTGACCGATGTGGCGCGCCGAATGACCATCAGCCGCGCCTGGCGTCAGGCGGTCGGCGAGCAGATCGCGAATCGCACGGAGCCCGACACGTTTCGTCGCGGTACGCTCATCGTCCGTGCCGCGAGCGCCGCCTGGCAAAATGAGCTCGTCTATCTGCGCGAGGGTATCATCGCGAAGGTCAACCAGGCCTTGGGCGGCGACATGGTCAAGGAGCTCAAAATCGTCACCGGGCGGGTGCATCCGCCCGTGAACACCGAGAAGCCCGGCTGGACCAAGGCGACACCCCATCGTGACGATCTCGCCGCGGCCAAGACGGTCACCGCCGACATAAAAGACGACGACGTCCGTGAGGCAGTCGCCAAAGTGGTCGAAAAGGCGCTCCGCTACGAGCGGCACAAGTAGGTGGGCGCGGGCCTCCCCAGTGCCAGACGGCCAGCACGAAATGGCACAACCGGAGGTGGAGCGACGCCGATAGACTCGGCATGACGTCAACCGCTATCGCCACCCGTCCGTCCGAAACAGCCGCGAACATCAAGTGGGTCACCGTGCCGCCCGCAGCTTTGGAAATCTTGGGTAAAGACCCCAGCCTGCCCGTTCACGTTCCGTTCGAATCCCCGCCCGTACCAACCCAACAGCAGGCGCGGCAGGCCGTTGGGACTGGCGTTGCCGTTGTCGCTCTGCGTTCGGCGTCTGCGCCCGCGAGCCTCTTCGGTGCACATTGGCTCGGCACCATCGCCATGGAGCGCGGCGCCCCGCTTGTCGCCCAGTTCGCGACCCTCGACTGGAGCAACCTCGCGACCCTGAAAGCGGCGGCCATTGCTGGCGGCGCTGCGGCCCTGGGGGCCGTCGGCTTGTTCGGTGGTATCAAAGCGCTGCTCGACTTCCCCAAGATGGGCCAGCCCCTCTGGGACCCACTCGGCGTCAACACCACGGAAGCCGTTGCTCAGAAAGCCAAGGACCTTGGGGTGAAAGCCAAGGTCTACGCGACCCAAGCGGCAGCCACCGTCGCGGCCGCGGGAGCGGCTGCGTACTGGTTCCTCGAGGCTCCAGCATCGCTGGTCGCGCTCGGGGTCGGTGCCGCCGCCGCAGTTGGGTCGTTTTTCTTCGGCCGCGCGGCCACCCGGGCTGGCGCCGAGCTCACCGGCCCGGTGATGGAGAAGGTCGAGCAGCTTGCCGCGCTGGCCGCTGTTGATCGGTACATCGAAGAGCAAGACCCGAAGCTGCTCGCGCCGCCGACCCAACCAAACTAACGCCCCTCGATCCAGGCGACGACCTCGGCGGTGAAGTCGCGTACGCTATCGCGGTGCACCACGAGAGCCGGCTCGTCGACGGGCGCGTGCGACGTTAAATCAGCTTCGAATAACACATGGCGCGGCGCATCGCCGGCGCGTGAACAAACGCTACGCCGACGGCGAACCATGCCGCCGAGATGGCTCCAAGCCACGGCGAGCTCGTCGGCTCGATTGAAGGGCACGATCGCACTCGCGAAACCTTGCGGTTTCAAACATGCGCGGGCTCGCCCGACGAAATCGGCGAGACCACCGTAGCGCTCACGACGGCCCATGTCCCGCCGCTCGTCGGGAGAGCCGCGCCCCGCCCCGAGGCGGAAGTAAGGCGGATTGAATACGACATGGTCGACCAACGGTAGCTGAACGGCACGCAAGTCACCCGACAGCACAGCGACGCGACTCTGCAGGCCGTTTTCGCGGGCGTTGCGCTCGACGAGCTCGGCCATCTCTGGTTGAATTTCCACGGCGGTCAGGCGCTCTGCCTTCCCGAGAAAAAGGAGTGCCAGCCCAAGTACGCCGCACCCCGCGCCCAGATCGACAACGTGCTCCGCAGGCCGCGCGAAGCCCGCCAGCAAAATCGGGTCGAGGTTGAAGCGATAGCCAGAGCCGCGCGCCGGCTGCCAGAGCCGCAAGCGCCCCGCGAAGATCGCATCGTGCGTCAGCGCCATATCCACGCCGTCAGTTCTCGCATTGCGCCCCACCCGACCGCTAGCTACCGTGCGCCTGCATGGTTTTCGATCCCGAAGGCCCCAGCGCGAGCGGAGCCGGAATCTTTGGTCTCGATGTGCCGGCCCTCGATGCGGCCCTGGTTCTCATTCCGATTCCATTCGACGCCACCGCAAGCTACGGGCGCCGCACCCGCTTCGGTCCCGACGCTATCCTGAGAGCGAGCCACCAGGTCGACCTCTTCGATCTCGAGACCGGCAGGCCGTACGCAGCCGGCATCGCCATGTTGCCGCCCAACCAGGAAATCGAGCGATGGAACGCCGCAGCGAGCCGCGCCGTCGACACCGTCCGGGGCGCGTCCGCGACAGGCGACAAAGACCAAGCTCGGGCCGAGACGGATCGCTGCGGCGAGCTATTGAACCGCTGGGTCTACGAGGAGACGCGCGCATGGCTCCGCCGCGGCAAGCTCGTCGGCCTCGTCGGTGGCGACCACTCGACGCCCTACGGTTGCATCCGCGCCCATCTCGAGCGCTATCCGGAGATGGGTATTTTGCACATCGACGCACACGCCGACCTGCGCGATGCCTACGAAGGGTTCTCCTGGTCCCATGCCTCTATCATGCACAACGTCGTGCATCGGTTGCCCGCCAAGAAGCTGGTGCATGTCGGTCTGCGTGACGTCGCCGAGAGCGAAATGGCCATCATTGACCGTTCGGGCGGACGGCAAGTTGCTTTCACCGATTTCGCGATTGCGAAACACGCGCACTCGGGTCAGCCCTTCACGAGGCTCGTCGACACCATCATCGACGAGCTGCCAGCTGATGTTTATGTCTCGTTCGATATCGATGGTCTCGATCCGGCTCTGTGCCCGAACACCGGCACTCCCGTCCCCGGCGGCCTGTCATTTCATGGCGCCACGGCTCTGCTCGGAGCCATTCGCGGCTCCGGGCGTCGGATCATCGGCTTCGATCTTGTGGAGGTCGCAAGCGACCCCAAGCTCAACGAACAATGGGACGGCAACGTCGGCGCACGCCTCCTCTACAAGCTATGCGGCCACTCTCTCGCCGCTGCAAAAGGCCATCTCAGACCAGCCTGAGCCGCGCTTGTCCGCCGCCGCGGCGCTTGTTATCGAGCCGCAAGGGGAAGGTCTCTGGGATGGTTCACATGCGTCGCAGCACACTCGTCGCCGGTCTTTCGCTCGTCTTCGCGATAGCGGCGTGCGGCACGTCGAAGCAAACAGCCGTTCAGCCAGACGGAACGCCAGCCGCTGAAGCCGCCATCGACCTCAGCGATGTGCCAGAGGGTAGACTCCCCACCCACGCAACGCCCCTCGCGTATGCAATCGAGCTCGACATCGACCCCGACCGGGATGCCTTCGCTGGCAGCGTCAGCATCACAGTCAAGCTCGATGAGCCGCGTGCCCACCTGTGGCTAAACGGTCGCGGCCTCAGGGTGGCGACCGCGACGGTGAAGCTCGCAGACGGCAAGGTACAACCGATCCGCTATCGCGAAATCGAGGGCAAGGATCTCGCTTTCGTCGGTTTCGAAGGCACCATCGCGCCCCAAGAAATCGTTCTAAACTTCACTTATGAAGCTACCTTCGGGGGCAACCTCGAGGGACTTTACACTGTCGCCGAGAAGGACAAGCGCTACGCCTTCGCGCAGTTCGAGCCGATCTCCGCGAGGCTGGTCTTCCCGAGCTTCGACGAGCCGCGTTTCAAGACCCCATTCGACATCACCTTGGTGACGCGCCGCGAGCACGTCGCAGTGAGCACGACGGCTGTGGCGTCGGAGCAAGAGAACGGCACCTTGAAGACGACCCGCTTCAAGGTGACCGAAAAGCTGCCTACCTATCTCATCACGTTCGCGGTCGGTGACTTCGACGTCGTCGACGGAGGGAGGGTGCCCGCCAACGCGACCCGCAACGAGCCGCTCCCCCTGCGCGGCATCGCGGTGAAGGGCAAGGGAGCTGGACTCAAGGAGTCGCTCAAGACCACAGCGCAGCTGGTCACCGCCCTCGAAAGTTACTTCGGTATTGGGTATCCATTCGGGAAGCTCGACGTGATCGCGGTGCCGGACTTCGGTTACGGCGCGATGGAGAATGTCGGCGCCATCACGTTCCGCGACTTCTTTCTCATCGTCGACCCCGCGACAGCCACCATTGGTCAGCGCCGTGGCAGCGCCGAAGTCATTGCGCACGAGCTCGCTCATATGTGGTTCGGCAATATCGTCACGCCGGTCTGGTGGGATGACATCTGGCTCAACGAAGCCTTCGCGAGCTGGATGGGACACCGCATCGTGCAGGCGTGGAACCCGGGCATGGGCGCGAGCCTCGACCGCATCGACGCCGTGCACCACGCGATGGAGGACGACTGGCTGCCTTCGGCACGGCAGATTCGTCAGCCAGTTGCGACCAACGACGATATCTTCAACGCCTTCGACGCCATCACTTACGAGAAGGGAATGGGCGTCCTGTCGATGTTCGAGAGCTTCGTTGGACCCGAGTCCTTTCGCAAAGCGGTGCAGCTCCACCTGAACAAGTTTCGCTTCTCGAACGCGACAGCGGACGACTTCTTTGCTTCGGTCGCGGAGGGAACGGGCAAAGACGTGACGGCTGCCATGCGCAGCTTCATCGAACAGAGCGGCCTGCCACTGGTCGAGACCAATGTACGCTGCAACGCAGGTGCCGCAGCACGGCTCGCCATCAAGCAGTCGCGAGCCCTGCCCCTGGGTGTGACCGAAGGCGCGGATCGCGCCTGGCAGGTCCCAGTTTGTGTACGCTACGAGAGCGGCGGAGCCAGCGCTCGCCAGGAGTGTTGGCTGGTCGACAAACCCGAGGTCAACGTCACCGTCTCGGGTCGAGGGTGCCCGAGCTGGCTCATGCCCAATGCACGTGGTGGTGGCTACTACCGTTTTGCGATGGACAACGCTTCGCTCGACGCCCTCGTCTACGCGGCGACGCTGCGCAAGCTCGAGGGTGGTGAGGTCGTGGCGCTCGCGAGCAACGTGTTTGCGGGGCTTCGAAGCGGCGGGATCTCGGCGGCGGCGGCCTTACGCTTTGCGACCACGTTGTCTGCCTCTGCGGACAGCCGCGTCGCAGCTATCGCCATGCGGGTCGTCGAAACCATGCGCGATGACATCGCGCCCGATCACCTCGTCGCCAACGTCGAGGTGGTCGGCCGCGAGCTCTACAAGCGACGCGCCAGCAGCATCTTCGCGGTGCCAGCCAAAGAGAGCGACGAGGCGCATCTCACGCGCGCGAAGGTGGCTGACTTCTTGAGCAACGTCGCCCGCGAGCCAACGGTACGCCAGGAGGCAGCGAAACGAGGCGAGCAGGCACTGCTGGCTCTCGAGCAAGGGCAGCCGCTCGGCAAGAGCATCGAGCCGGATATGCTAGCTGTGGCGCTCGGCGCCGCCATCGAAGTCGGCGGGTCCCCCACCCATGAGCGCGTCTCGAACCTCCTCGCGATGACAACCGACCCCGTGCTGCGCCGCGAAGTCGTGCTCAGCCTCGGCGCCACGCGCGACCCCACGCTCGCCGAGAAGAGCTTGGCCTTGCTGCTCGATCAGAGGCTACGCATCAGCGAGCTTCAGCGATTGTTCAAGCCGCTTGCGGCGCACCGCGAGACACGCGAGCAGGCGTGGAAGTGGCTGCAGACGAACTTCGACGCTTTCCTCGCGCGGGCAAGCCTAGCCGAGCAGGCGGTCCTACCTCAGCACGTCGAGACGCTTTGTACCACCGAGGCCGTCGAGAGCGTCGGTGCGTTTTTCACGCCGCGACTCGCCTCGATCGCTGGAGGTCCCCGCTCGCTCACCCTAGCCAAGGACAACATCGCCGCATGTGCCGCGATGGCGAACAGTCAGCGCGAGAGCGCCGAGAAATTCCTCGGCACCATCAAGGTGCCGCAGTAGACGCAACGCCGAGCGCGACCAGTAGATGAACCCTAACCACGCTCGCGGGTCGCGCGACGCGAGATCTCTTCCGCGCCGACGCCGGGCCCGAAGGGCATCGCGGGTCGACTCTGGAACCTCTATCTCGACGACACGCTGCGCATCAGTGTCGGCTATAGCGACAAAAAGCAGGAACGGATCGACTACTACGTGCTTACGCGAGTCGGGCGCGGCTAGCCTTGTCGCCTCATGCCGCGAGGGCGTGCGCGAGTGACACGAGGCGCGCGAGGCGCAACGCGCCGGCTTTCAGTCGAACAACGGCGAGGATGGCCTGCGGACCTTGTCCGGTCGCGAGCGTCACGAGGAATGGAACTTCACCTCCGTCGAGCTTGACCCCTATAGCGCTGCCGTCGGCGTCGCTCATGGCGAAGCGCTCGCACACTTCGACCCGGACCGACCCAACTTCAGGGCCGGCGGTGCACGCCGTCCACGTCGCGTGATCGATGGCGCGGCCGAACCAGGTGAAGTCGTTGGTGGTGACGGAGACGAGTGAGCTCGGACGTTGGAGTCCGGAGAAGAACCCACGCACGAGCGCCATGGCGTCGCTATCGCGGACGCCGTCGGCGACGCGCAGAGCGAGCATACCGCGGGCGCTCACACTTCGTGTCCGAACTGCTTGAGCCAGGTGTCGATGGCGGTCTCCATGGCGCGTTGCGCGTCGGCGGCCCGCTTAGCGACGCCTTGCCTCAACTGAGAGAGGTCGGTCGCGACCTCCCTTGCGGCCTTGGTCGCGAATTCCTGTCCCGGGATGAAGGTCGGGACACCGGCTGCTTCCAGGCCCTTCACCGCCGCGGCGAGCTCACTCTCCGACTTCTCGTGGTCGTTCTCATGGATCGGCAGCAGGGTCAGCTGGAAGGCTCGACCATCTTCGCGAATGGCATAGGTCGCGGGCAGCTCGACCGCGAGCATCGGCGCATCGGGTTTGACCTCTTTGGGCGCCCTGGGCCCGCCCTTAGCCCAGAGCTCGAGCGCCGCTGTGTAGCGAGCGTGCTCCTTGGCTTCGGCCTCGACCTGTCGCGTCGCGATGGCGACGTAGGCCTCCGCATCGGTGCGCAGAGGCCCGGCAGGGAGCTGGGCGCAGAGCGCCGCGGCCGTCGCGGGGACCTCGTCGCGTGCGACCTGCAAAATCTCCACGAGCATCTGGACGAAGGTACGGCTCGTGCCGGCGACGGACGCTGCGTGGATGATGCGCGACGCCTGACGGGTCGGCTCTTTGAGGGGTAGCGCCGGCGTCTCGCCGATGGAGTTCGAGATGAAGCGCGTCCCGTCGGGAATCTCGGCGAGGCGATTGACGAGGCAGAGCTCGTTGACGCGTGCTGTGATGCGCTCGGCGACGGAGGGTATGAGTCGCTGTGCCAACGCGAGCTGGCCAGCGCCATTGGCGCCTTCGACCGTCACGACTCGGTGGTCGGCATCGGCGATTACGGCCCGGGCCTGCTTCACGACCTCGGCTGGGGCCCCAGGCTGCGCCAGCGCGGCGAGGACCTCGCGGAACGTTTCAAGGGTAGCAGGAGCTTTGATCGGTGAAATCACTTTAGACCTCTGACGAAGAATATGGGCGCCACCATTGTCGGCATTCGGGTTCAGTATCGAGCCCGGCCAGCGACTGGTTGCCGGATCGCCCCCTGTCGGCAAGTCATGTCGCAGCGGCGGGTTTCGCGCTCTAGAGCCGCCCCGACCCACACTCGAGAGGCGATTCTATAGCAGCCAGAACCACCAAAAACCTGACAGTCAGGCAGGTGGACCAAGGAGAGCAGCCAGCAACGCCTTGGAACCTGCGTCGATAAACATCCCTGAGAAGAACAATGGGGAGTTTTCGTGAGCATCGACATCAGGCATCTCGCATCGCTTGCCGACCAAACCCGTGACGCCCAGTACAGGACCAAGCCCGATCGGGGCGAGTCACGGGCCAAGGTGACGCGCGGGGCGCTCACGCCAGCGCAGCTCGAGCTCCTGACAGACTTCAAAATCCAGTTCGATACGAGCATGCAGAAAGCACTGCTCTACGCCGCGTCGCAAGTACCCGGCTCGGGAGGCTGGGCGGCGGGTCAAGTCCCCGCATCAGCTAACGAGGACCCCACGAAGCTCCATTATGAACGCGGGGTCGAGGAGATTCGTATCGCTGGCACGTTTCACGGACTAATCAGTGGCGCTAAAGTAGACGCGCTCGGCGGCATGGCGCGCTTTCGCCAACCTTACAACGCTGTGCTGAAAGCCTTCGTCGAAGCTCAGAACCAGAAGCGCGAGAAGGGGTTCGAACTGCGTTGCGAGCAAAAAAGAGACATAGTCGTGGTGCGTCTCGTCGCCAACCTCGCGGCCGGTCGAGCGTAGCACATGTTTGGCGTGAGCATCGAGGCCCTGGCCGCTATCGCGGATCGAAGCACAACAGGCGCAGAAACCTCGAACGGGGCGTATGAGTCCCGCTGCAAGCATTGGTCAGAGGGGCCCGCAGCGCCCTCGCACGAGATGGGTAACTCCGAGCCGACGCGCTCTCTACTGGATCTGCTCGCTGATCGTTCTAGAAGCGATGCAGCACCAAACCGTCGCGGAGCTTAGGCTCGAGCCATGTGCTGTTGGGCGGCATGACGTTCTCGCTGTCCGCGATGGCAAACAGGTCGTCGGCTGACGTCGGGTGCAGGCTGAACACGGCGGCGGAGCCGCCATCGACGCGCTTCACGAGCTCCTCGTTCCACGGCTCGCAGCCTTGCATGCTGACAAGCGTTACGACACGCCTGGGGTGCGGGCGGCCTGGGAGAACCTGCAAAACGCTCGGACGCCGGACATGCGACAGCGGTACCCGAACGCCGGAGCGAACTTTCAGGCCCACTAGCGGCAATCCGCTGACCTTACGGCTTGGTCGCCTTGACGCGCGATGCGTTCTGGCGAACGATCACGTCCATACGCTCCGCGAAGTCGATGAGCGCCTTGCAGCGGCGCGGCTGGTCGAGGTTCCTGCCCATCTCAGTGTTCTTGATGTCGAGGTGGCTCCAGGTGGTCGAGGCTGCCTGATGGGTTGCAAAGCGCTCGAGCGCCGCCAGCAGCTTGCCCTGGCGTGACGTTGGTGGGTGCGGCACGACGACGAGCTGAAAGAGCTCGCGCGGCGTGAGCGCGGAGGTGTCCCAGAATTGCGTCACGCCGCAGTGGCTCTTGAACGCCTCTTGCAGCGCGCGCGCCGCCGCGAGGTCGGCGTTGATGCCAGACCACTCCGACTCGCTGAGCGTGCCGTCCGCGTAGCTCTGCTCGATCTGCTTCCACCGGTCGGTCGTGTGTGGGTGCGCAAGACTCCTGATGTTGTCGCACGTCACCCAGAGCGACAAGAAATCGCGTGCGGCATGGAGCCGTAGATACTGCACGACCGTGGTGTTGATGAGCTCGGGCTCGGGCGTATACAGGTGGAGCCGCTCCGGGTGCCAAAGAGCTTCCTGGAACGCCTTGTAACGCGGGTCGCCCTCGAAGTTGTGGTAGAGGCGGTTACCGATCTCCATCAAGCCATCGTCGAGGGTGACCTCGAGGGCGATCTTGCCGCCTGCCGCAAGGAACCACTCTGCGATCTTGCGCTCGGGGGCGATGCAAAATGCCTGGATGGTGGAAAGCGCCGTGGGCTGAGCGCCGGACGAAGTCGTTTTGGCCGCAGGAGTGGTGTCGCACACTGCGTGACCCTTGCCGCGTTGCATGGTCGCAGCGGTGGTGCCGCGAGCGGACTTTGCGTTTTCGGTCTCGGCCGCGCGCTTGAGCTGCGCGCTATCGGTGGCGGGTGCGGGCGAACGCCGTGCTGTGGCTCGGGTGGTGGTCACGCGTCACCTCCGACGACTTCGGAGACGGTCTCTTTCCAGGGTTTCTTGAGGCTGTTGGCGATCTTCCACTCGAGTGGCTCGTTGATATAGGCGCAGTTCGGTCCGTTGGTGTTCTTGCAGTACGGGCAAACGAACTCGAAGCGCTCGACGATCTTCTGGATGACGAGCGGATCCTTGAGCTTCTCCTCGACCCGGCCGATGGCGCGCTCCGCTTCCTCGGGGCTGACACCAAGGGCCGACGCGAGCGCCCGCATGTAGGGGCTATCGAGGTCGGCGCGGGCGGCCGCGAGCGCCTTCGGATCATTGCCGAACTGCGGGGCGAAGATACCGTTCACGAGCTCCAGGGCCTTCATCACCTTGTCATCGGCGCCAGGACCACTCTGGGCGGGCTTGGCCGGGGTGGCGGCGCGGGTGGCCGTGCGGGTCGCGTAGGCCTCGCCGTCCTCGTCCTTTACGACCGCTTTAGCGGAAGACGACTTCAGCTTTGCGCTCGTATATGCGTCGCAGGCCTTGACGACGGCTTCGCGGAGGATCTGTTTGGGATTCGCTGGCGTCTTGTTGTCGGCGATGAGACCGGCGAGCACGTTGTTGTGCTCGGTCATGATCTTATCGACCAGGTTGCGCACATCGCGGCCACTTGCGTACGTCGGTAAGTGCGCGAACTGCGCGACCGCGTCGCGGATAAGAGTGAGCTCATCGTCGGCGATGGTGCGCTTGCGCGCTTCCAACATGTCCTTCGCGGTGTCCCGCGCGTCCTCGGGCGAGAGCGGCTCGGTCGTCAACGTCAGGTTGTAGCGACTCTCGATGCCGTCATCGAGCGCGTAGAACAGGTCAATTTTGTCTTCGTAGTCGGCGATGATGTTGATGAAACGGCCGCGCGCGTTTTCGATGATGGTCATCATCTTCTTGGCCGCCTCGAACTTGAACGTGCCGCCCGCTTGCGCGAGGCCGCTGATCTCGTCGAGGAAGACCGTGCCGCCCCAGCCCGGCGCGAACAGCTTGCGCACGGCCCCGGCCGTCTGACCGACGAACTCGCCTTGGAGATCAGCGCCGGTCTTTTCCACGAGCTTCGCGGTCGGTACGATGCCGTACGCGGCGAAGAACTTCGCGAGGATGCGCGCCAGCGTCGTCTTGCCAGTGCCACGCGGACCCTTGAGGACGATGTTGGTGCTGACGGCGCCCGACGTGATGGGGTCTTCGCCCAGGGCGCGCGCCACATCGATGGCGTTGGCGATGGCCTTGAGCTGTGACTTGATCTCGCGCATGCCGCGCAAAGCTTTGATCTCGGCCCACACCGCTTCTTTGCTGACCACGGGCTCGGGGGCGAAGTCAGCGACTGTGAGCTCCGACAACGCTGGATCGACCGCGCCTTTTTCGGAGGCCTCCGCCATCCGCTCGATGCGGCGGTTGATGGCGCCGTCGATGACGTTCTTGACGGTGCGGGCGTTCCCGAAGTTCATCATGCAGCGACGCTCGAATTCGACGCGCGCGAGCGCGGCCTCGCGCACCTCTGGCGACACGGAGAGCTTGCGCTTGCTGATCATGAGGTCGAAGACCTGCGCTACCTCGTTCGAGCCGTGGTCATCGAACGGGACCGACGTGAAGCGACCTTCGCCGCCCTTGTCGACCTCGCGGATGAGCTCCATCATCTCGTCGTCGTAACCGGCGCCGATGAAGACGGTGTCGGCAAAGCGCTCGTTACCCAGGTAGGGGATCATCGCCAGGAAGGCGGCCCGGCCCTCGGGCGTGTTGTTGAGCTGGTGCATTTCGTCGAGGAAAATGACGCCGCCCTTGTTGTCGTCGAAGAGCTTCTTGACGTTCGCCATGACGTCGCCGCTCACGAGGTCTTGAATGAGCGGCATCGCCACCTTGGCGCGCTGCAGATACTTCTTCTCGTAGAGTAGCTGCGCGAGCGCTTCGGCCACGGTGGTCTTGCCGGTGCCCGGGTTGCCCTTGAACAGGAGGTTCAAGCGCGGGCGATCCTTGGCATCGGTGCCGAGGGCGACGTGACCCAAGATCTGGCGGACGACGCGCTTGGCGCCACCGACGCCGATGAGCTCGGCGAGCCGGTGCTCGGGCGTCGCCACGTCGGCGACCCGCGCAGCGTCGACGTCGCGTGACACCACGCGCATGGCGCCCGCGAGGTCCTTGGTCGCGGCGTCGTGTTGCGTATCGACGCGCGCGTGCTGCATCTCTTTGACGGCCTTCCACAGGGCGTTCGCCGCTGACATGCCGCCCATGGCGGCGCGGCGCGTGAACGCCGCCTTGGCCTCGACGCTCAAGGCGTAGCCTTCGCTGCGGGCGCGGCGCTCGATGTTCTCGGCGATCTGCGCCGGAGTGAGCGCATCCATCACGTGGCGCGAACGCATCGCCGTCGGCAACAGGTTGCGCATGCGATCGAGGTCGCCGCTCGTGCCTTGCAACAACACGGGGGCGACGCCGCCGAACTGATCGACATGACTTGCGAGCAGTTTGAAGCCCGGCGAGTTGTCCGGGATCTTGGCCAGCTCATCGATGTACAAGAGTGAGCCGCGTTTGGCGACGAGCGTCTGGGCGAGCACCGCAGACAGCGCCTGTTCGTCGTTGAACGTCGCGGCGGGGATGCGCACCAGCTCTTCGCCATTGCGGAACGGTGCATGCCCGGGGGAGCGGGCGACCCGCATCGCGTGCGCGAGGCTCGCGGCGAGGATCTCGCCGCCCTGATCACGGTCGCCGTCGATCTCGAGGACGTACGGCGCGAGCGGAGTGTTGGACTTGGCCCGCAAGTCGTTGACGCGCTCGAGCCGTCGTACGAAGTCGAAAGGGTCCGGCGAGATGTTGACCGCCGGCGCACTCACTTGCGCCGCTTGGAGTCGCGCGATGGCCTCGCGGTCGGGGACGAAGCTTGCGAGCCGGTGGTTCTTCGCGAGCACCTGGTGCGTTAGCCATGCCTGGCCGCGCATGCGTTCCGGGTCGGCAAGGAAGCGATGGACCGCCTCGGCGATGAACTCCTTTTGCGTCTCGAACGATTTCCCAAAGGCCGTGTACTCCGCCTTCAGGGCTTCGATGAAGTCGTCGTCGAGGTGGTAAGGCTTGTTCTGACTGCCGCCGAGACGCAGGTCGAAGGCGTGCCCGAACTCGTGCAGGAGCGTGGAGGTGTCGAGCTGAAGCGCGCCGTCGCGCCAATAGGTACGCACGACGATGCGTGGCGTCGGTCCGTCGTGGCGATGCACGCCCTCCGCGAAACCGGCGAGCACGGGCATGTCGCTCTCGGCATTGGTGATGAGATAGCGGGTGACACCCACCGTGTAGCCAGCGGCGGCAAGGCTGCGCAGCGCGCTGATGTCGAACGCGTTCAGGGCCTGCCGCAACAGGTGCTCGTCGAGGTGATTGGCGGGTGGCGCGACCACGACCAGCTTGTCGAGGATCTCCTCGCGTTCGCGACGGGCGACCTCGTCGACTCCTGCGTACTCAATCGCTGGCGGCAGCTCGTCGGCCGGGAATGTCTCGCCGAAACGCAAGTCGACGCGGGCATCGACCAGGTGCCGGCGCCAGTTGTCGGCGTCGACGAGCGCATTGCGAAGTGCCGCCAAGGCCTCGCGGGTCTCCGGATCGCGGTGGGTTTTCGGCAGGAGCTTCGTGGCGGCGGCGCGGATGTTCTTCCAGGAAGCTTCGAAGGTCGCGCTCACGATCTTGGCGAAGTCCCCGCTCGGGTCCTTTCCGTAGGCGGCGTTGGCGTCACGCTCGACCCGCGTCAGCTGGGCCTCGATGAACTCGCGGGCCTTGGCGTTGAAGCCTTCCATCGCGACCGGGTTCGGCATCGCGCGGTCGGCCTCGATGCCGCCCTCGTCGAGCACGGACAACAATTCGGAGTGCTCGGGTGCGCCAATGGCGCCGACATCGGTGTCCGTGTCGACGACCTCGACTCTTGCGGCCAGCCTGCTGGTCACGTTCGCGGACGTTGGCTTGCTCGCTTGCTTGCCCTTGTTCTCGCGCTGGAACGTCTCGAGGAGGCTGCGCGCGTTACTGAGGGTGAATCTACCCACGGATAGGTGGCACGACGCGTCGACGTAGCGGCGCTCGAGCTCCGCATCCCATTTGCCCTGGCGTGCAAGCTCGCAGAGACGCTCCGGGATGGACCGGACGCGCTGCTCTCGGCAGACGCGCTCGATGTCGAAGTAACGCTCCAGCACATCGAGCGGCACGCCCACCTTCGTAGCGCGCGCGAGCCAGCCAGCGCTGCTCTCGGGCCATTCCCCGAGCAGCGCGAGCTTGGCGATATGCGGGAGCTCCTTGGCGAGCGCCTGCGCGGTCGTGGCCTTGCCAACCGGGCTCTTGCGCATGAGCGCACGCAGCTCGGTCTGCGTCGCGGCATCCGCGAGCTTGGAGGCGAGTTGGAGCGCCGGCGCCAGGTTCTCCACCGTCCGATCGAAGCGCTTCCCGAACATGGTCTCGAGGAGCTTGAGGGTGGGGATGCGCCGCAGATCGTTCCTGAGGTAGCTAGTGTTCTCGGCGTCCTGCAGCTGGTCGACGATGGCGCGATCCACCGCGGCGCGCGGAACATCGAACCCGCGCAGTGACTGTGCGTAGATGGTTCGCGCCTCTTCGACGAGGGTGCGAACCGCCGCCGGCGACGCGTTGTCCTGCATGCCGCTCAGTTGCTTGCGCAGATGCTCCGCGGCACGATAGCTCGCGGTTCCGACGCGCGTCGCCTCCTTGCTCATTGGCCACCTCGTGCGTTCACGCGCACTCCGACGAGGCTGCCCCGCTGCAAGTAGCGCTTGGCGAGCTGATCGATGAGGTTGCGGTTGCCAGCGACTTTCACCAAGGCGGCGTCGAGGGGCAGCTTGCCGTCGTAAGCAAGACATCGCGCTTCGTAGTCACCAAGGACGAACCAGGTGGCGTTCTCGTGGGGCGCGTCGACGAACCCCGCACGGGCTACGCCGTCGAGAGCAACCTGCCACCAGCTGGCGCCGCTGCTACCGACCACCCCGACCGCGAGGGTGCCCTGGAGGCCGCTCGGCATGGGGTCGCGGCTGATGGCGGCGTCGAGGATGAGATGTAAGGCATGTGGCTGCCGCGTCATGGCGAAACGCTCCCAACAATCAGCAACTAGGTTGTCGCTGTTATCGGCGGCGCCCCCCAGGGGGGTGTGACGGAGTGACTCTCGGCGGCCTGTCACCCTGGCAGGGTCGCGGATTCTCCCTACTGCCAGGTTGCTCTCGAAGGAGCAGAACGGCGCTCGTGACAGACGTAGTTGCCAAAGAATGCGTCGGCGCTCGCCGTCCCCCGATCTAGCCCGAAGACGCGCCGTACGCCGCCATGCGCTACTTTCGCGCGCTCTCGAGCCCTCCTTCAGCCGCTATCGCGGCGTCGGTGAAAAGGCTTGCAACGTCATCTGCATCACGCAGCTCTCCCTCGATCCAAGCTGCCGCATACTTTTTGGTAAGGTTTTTTGCGCGTGCGTGATCGACATCGGGGGGCGCGCTGCACAAATCGCACAACGATCCACAGAGCGGATCAGCGCGCCACGAATCGATGTTCGCCTTGTCGATCGTGATGCGTTGAACCGGTAGCCCAGCGCGCAAGCTCGCGTAGATCGCCTCGAAATTCTGCGAGGCGGGGGCGCACGGTTGGACCCCCGAGCCCGCTTGGGTGTTCCACGTCTCCCCGAGCAACAGAACGGGAAAGTCGACGTTGGCAACACGTGTCGGAATGAGTAACGGATCGACGAGATCCAGTGGATCGAGCCCGACAACTGTCAACGAGAACGACGGCCGAACATCGAGAGCTGCCAAGAGGGCGATCTGGCCGCCGACGCCGTGACCAATGAGCGCAACCTTCGAAGCATCGATGCGCGCCCGCAGGTCACCCGAGTCGTTGGTGGCCCACGCGATCGTGGCGGCCACGTCGCTCGCTGCCTGCTCACCATCCAGGTCGAAACCTCCGACGTAGGAGCCCAAAATCGCAACGAAACACCAGCTTGCCATGTGCTCGCCCAACCAAGTGTAAGAGCTCGCCGGCACCTGGAAACCAGGGACGATCAGCACGATGGGATCGGGAGCTGACCGCTGGGTCGGGGCCACGATGCTGATTGCGAGGGCCTCTCGACTCGGCCGCGGCACGCTTGCGGTGCTCGTCGTAAACGCGCAGGGACCCGGTGCATCGAAGCTCTTGGGCGCGACGCTTTCGTCGGTGCCCGCAACGCTATCGCCGTCGTCGTCGGCCGTGGGTTGCCGAGGAGTCGCACTCTGCGAGCCGCACCCTGCAAGCAGAAACGCCAACGCGAACCGTAACTTCATGAAATGTGATCAATCCTGAGGATCCGTGCTGTAAGCACGGGGCTCACAGGCGCACCGGAACGCCACCCTCTTCGAGGCTATGCGTCGCCGCCGCAAGAGCTTCGACCACGCGCAGACCATTGCGCCCGTCGGTGCGGGGCCGGCGGCCGTGGTCGACGACCTGCAGGAACTCGGCGGTCTGGAGCATGATCGGCTCGTCCGTCGCGAGACGGGGCACAAGGATGTCGCCCGTGCGCTGCGACATCTGGAACTCGCCAAAGCTCTCGTGTTCCTTCGGATCGCTACCGCGGTCGTAGATGCGTACCTTCTCGACGGCTTCCATGTCGTCGTAGACGACCATCTTCTTGGCGCCCACGACAGTGGTGCGGCGCAGCTTCGAGGGAGCAAGCCAGCTCACTTCGAGGTGCGCCACGACGCCGGAACCGAACTCGATGGAAATGAAGGCGACATCGGTCACGCCGCGACGCGAGTAATCCTTACCCACGGCGGCGATCATCGTCGGCGCTTCGTCGAGCCAATTGAAGAGAATGGAGAAGTCGTGAGGTGCAAGCTCCCACACAACGCTCGTGTTGGGGCGCGAGACACCGAGATTCACGCGCTGGCTCGACATGAAGAAGATCTGACCGAGCTCGCCGGCGCGAATGAGCTCGCCGACCTTCGCGACCGCCGGGCTGTATTCGAGGGTGTGCCCGACCATCAGGTGACGGCCCGCGCGCTCCGCTTGGTCGACGAGCCGCCGTGCCTGCTCGACCGACTGACAGAGCGGCTTCTCTACGAAAACGTGCTTGCCAGCCTCGAGGGCTCGCCGCGCGAGGTCGTAGTGCGTGGTCACCGGTGTCGCGAGGACGATTCCGTCCACGTTGCTATTCAAGACAGCATCGAAGTCCGCGGTGAGCTTGGCTTGCGGGAAGCGCGCTCCGATCCACTCCAGGCGCGCGCTATCGCTATCGCAAACCGTCAGCTCAGCACAGGCTCGCTGAGCGGCGAATGAACGGACGAGATTCGGACCCCAGAAACCGGCACCAACGACGGCAATCTTGGCCATGGACTAGCTCCCGGCGCGTGCATGCGCACGCACCACGCGCACCACGCGGTCGACTTGTGACTCGGACAGCTCTGGGAACATTGGCAACGATAGAACCTGCTCGGCAATACGTTCGGTGACTGGCAAGGCGCCTCTCCCCTGGCCCGAGCCGGCGTACGCGGGCTGCAAATGAAGCGGGAGGCCGTAGTGGACACCGTGACCAACCTTCTCGGCGTCGAGCGCCTTCTGCAGGCGCTCGCGCTGCTCCACCTGGACCACATAGAGGTGATAGACGTGTGATGCGCCATTGCGGACGAGCGGCGTGATGACACCAGAGACACCCGCAAGACGTTCGTCGTACATGGCAGCAATCGCGACGCGACGCGCGTTCCAATCCACGAGGTGCCGGAGCTTTAGGCCTAGGGCCATGGCTTGAATGGAGTCGAGTCGGCTATTGAATCCGGGCTCCGCGTGCTCGTAGCGACCGAGACGTCCATGATTGGCGAGACGTCGCGCACGCTCGAGGATTTCGCCAGCGGGGCCAGTGATCGCCCCAGCGTCGCCGATGGCGCCGAGATTCTTCGTCGGATAGAACGAAAACGCGGCCAGGTGACCAAGAGAGCCCGCAGCGCGACCGTGGTCCGTCGCGCCGTGCGCTTGAGCGGCGTCCTCGAGCACCGTCCATCCGCGTTCTTTCGCGAGCGCGAGGATTGGCTGCATATCGGCGCATTGGCCGAAAAGATGGACCGGAACGACCGCTTTGACGTTCGTCGTGTCCGCTTTGGCGAGCGCATCGGCGGTCACCGTGTAGGTCCGCGGATCGACTTCGACGAAACGTGGTGTTGCGCCCAGAATGCTGACCGCTTCGGCGGTCGCAACGAAGGTGAAGGACGGAACGAGGACCACGTCTCCCGGCCCTATGCCCAAGGCCTTCAGGGCAATGAAGAGCGCGTCGGTGCCGTTGGCGACGCCGATGCATTTGTCGGCACCGCAGAAGCGGGCGAAGTCACTCTCGAAGGTCTCGACGTGCCGACCTCCAATGAACCCTGTCGTCTGAACCGCCTGGGCAAAGCCGTCGGCCAAAGCGCCAGCGAGCGCCTGGTGGGGGCGAGAGAGGTCGAGAAAGGGAACAGGCTCAATCATTGGAGGCCGCGTCTTAGCAAAATGGGATGAGGCAGACTAGGGCATGCGGCCGATAGCCTGCCCGCGCGCCCGCGCTCAGTATGCGTTACGCGACAAGAAGCCGCCGCACACCGTACGAATCAAGATCTTCAGGTCGAGGAAGATCGACCAGTTCTCGATGTAGTAGAGGTCGAGCTCGATGCGCTTGGCGATGCTCGTATTGCCGCGCATCCCGTTGACCTGCGCCCAGCCCGTCATGCCGGCCTTGATTTTGTGGCGCAGCGCATACCGCGGAATCTCACGCTTGAAGTCCTCGATGAAGCAAGGCCGCTCGGGGCGCGGCCCGACCAGGCTCATGTCACCGCGCAGCACGTTCCAGAGCTGGGGCAACTCATCGAGTGACAGCGTACGCAGGAAGGCGCCAATCGCCGTCCGTCGCGGATCGCCCGGAGCCGTCATGCGCGCACCGTCGATCTCCGCATCGGCTCGCATGGTGCGAAACTTGTACATCGTGAATGTGCGGCCATCCATGCCCACGCGTTCCTGGGAGTAGAGGACCGGGCCGCGTCCGCTCAAGCGGACAACAAACGCAATCACTGCGAGCACAGGCGCGCCCACCATCAGGCCAAGCGCTGCCATCGAGATATCGAAGAGGCGCTTGATGACGAGGTTCCAGCCAACCAGGGGGGTCGCCTGCAGGTTGATGAGTGGCAGGCCAGCGAACTCGTCGACGCCGCCGCAAAGGGTCATGTACTGATAAAAATCGGGGATGACCCGGACGTCCACCGTCTCTTGGGAGAGCGTCGCCATGATGGTCTTCAGGGCGCCAAGCTGCTCGATAGGTAGCGCGACGAGCACTTGGTCGATGGTGCCGTAGCTCAGGATTTTCGAGAGGCTACCGACCGTGCCGCAGACCGGAATGCTGTCGATCATCTCCCCGATGCGTTCACGCTCGTCATCCAAAGCAATGATGCCTGAGACACGAAGCCCGAGCGACTGGTGCTGACCCACGGTGTGGACCACGCGCTGGGCGAGCTGGCCAGTACCAACCACCAAGACGTGGCGCAGGTTGTAACCATGGGCGCGCAGAATCCCGAGGAAGCCGCGCGAGGCCACGCGCACCGAGGAGACCGCAGCAAACGACGAGGCGCTCCACAAGACGAGGACGCCGCGGGAGAAGCGCACGTCGCGCACGAAGTACGTGAAGGTGACAATCACCAAGAAGCTGATGAGCGCGACCTTGAAGCAGTCGAAGACTTCGCTTGCGATGCTACGGGTGCGACGGCTTACGTAGAGCCCGCTCGCCCAACCGACGACCGGCCACACGAAGATGAGCGCAGCGCCAACCCAAAGGGTTTCGTTGACCGGTGAGACTTCTTGAAACGGCAGGAGGTCGGGGAACGAGAAACGCAGCCAATGCGCGCCGTAAAACGCGAGACCGACCAGGAGTGCGTCGCGCACGACCTGCAGGGATTGGAAGAATCGATGGTGTCGACGCAGCATGCTTCGGGTGAGACGCGGCTCATGCCGCACTGTTTCACGGGCAAGCCACTAGCAACTTGCACGCCGAACGGCAAATCCCCGTTTTCGCAACGGATCGGCGGGGTGTTGCCGGCTTCTGTTGCGACATTTATGTCATACCGGTCGCTCATAGGTGACGTTGTGGGTTCGCAGGACGGCCTGCAGCTCCAGGTGAAAGCGACGTGCCGAGAACGTTTCCGCATGATTTTCCAGGGTCTGGCGGTCGAACCCAATGGCTTCACGGCGTTCGATTGCAGCCAGGAGCGAACGCGGCTCCGGGCTATCGAACAGCACCCCAGTCACCCCATCGACGACCGTCTCGAGCGCCCCACCCTTCGCCAGCGCGATCACGGGGCAACCGCTCGCCTGGGCCTCGACCGGCACGATCCCGAAATCCTCGACGCCGCAGAACAGCAGCGCCTTGGCAGAGGCATAGGCTTCGCGCAGCGCCTTTGCGGAGGCGTTCGGCAAGAAGCGGACTTTACCCCGCGCGATACGCTCGAGACGGGCGAGCTCGGGGCCAGTGCCGATGACGGTGAGCGGCAGCCCCTCTTTCGCCGCAGCCGCGACCGCGACGTCGACGCGTTTGTAAGGAACCAGCGCGCTCACGACCAGGTAGCCCTCGCGTTTGCGATCTGGAGCCTGGCGGAAAAAGTCGGTGGTGACCGGAGGATGGACGACGCGCGATGGGCGCTGCCAGACGCGGGCGATGCGCTCGGCGACATAGTTGCTGTTCGCGACGAGCTCGGTCGGCCTGGTCGCGCTCATCACATCCCACCGGCGCAGCGGCGTCACAGCGAGGGTGACCGCTTTGACGGTCAGGGGGTTGTCCGCCCACGGGGGGATGTAAGTCGGCAGCTGGTCCCAGAGGTAACGCATCGGCGTGTGGATGTATGCGATGTGGGTGCCTTGGGTGACCGCGCCCTTGGCAACACAGTGACTCGTCGACAAGACGACGTCGAACTTTGAAAGGTCGAAGGCCTCGATGGCCTTGGGAAAGAGCGGCAGGTAGCGGCGGAAATGCTTCGGTGCGCCGGGCAAGCTCTGGATGAGGCTCACGCGGATATCGCGTGACGTGAGCTCGGCGTGCACATGGGTGGGATCGTAGACGAGGGTATAGATGGGCGCGGACGGAAAGGCGCGCGCCAGCTCGAGCAGCACCTGCTCGCCGCCGCGATGGGCAACCAACCAGTCATGGATGAGCGCTACCCGAGTCACGCGAGTCGCGGCCCCCGCACGACTGGTTCGTCGATGAGCGCGAGCACAACGCCGACGACGCCTGCGAACGCCAGGGCCACCGAGTTGTGATAGAGCAGGTCATGGGTGAGGCCAACGACGCCGAGCGCCGTGACCGCGAAGAGCCCACAACCGGCCGCGGTGCGGCGGTGACTTGAATCACCGGCGACCCTGCTCAAGAGAAGGCGTCCACACGCCACCGCGAAAGCGGACCAAGCCCAGAGATAGGCGAACAGCCCCACGGGACCCGTTTCAGCCCAAGCGGCGAGTACCATGCTGTGGGGATAGGTACGCACCGTGAACTCGGGTCGCACGGCGTCATAGTAGCGCCCGACGAGAGCCGAGTAGTTTCCGAGGCCGACACCGAGCGGGTGGTCGGCGATGATGCGCACACCCTGTGACCAGACGAGGCCGCGTGTGGCGCTCGCCTCTTCGCTGGCCGCCGACATCATGCGCGTCCGCACTCCTGGCATCGCGAAGCCGACGGCAAGCGCGAGCACGAACACACCCACTGCGGCGACCCGCAAGCGCCCGCGCAGAAAAGGCAAGCAGACGACTCCCGCGACCGCGCCCCCGAGCACCGCGCCCCGAGTGAACGTCAGAAGCAAGGTGACCACGAAGATGGCCCCTAGAACAGCCTCGGCGACCCAGCGTCGTCGCGGTAGATCGCCGAAGAACAGCCGTCCACAAGCGACCGCGAGACCGACCAACAACACGTGCCCCATCTTCAAGCGATGGAAATAAAAGCCACCCGCTACTGTCCGCGGTTCGCCGGGGACCAGGGCCTGCCCAACGCCGACGGTGCTGCGCGTCAGCCACTCACCGGGTCGAACGTTGAAGCCGTATTGCACCAGCGCGAACAGACTCGCGACCGTCAGCATCACGGTGAACGCCATAGCGGCCCGTTTGAGCCAAAGCTCTCCAACGACCGGGGCGCTCGCAACCACCACGAAGATGGCCAAGAGCGGCGGCCAGCGGCCGAGCTCGGCTGGCCTGAGCCAGCCGTGGCCCGAGAGCGCGACCGCGAGCAAACCGCAGGCAAGCCAGACCGCGAAAGCAACGAGCATGACCCGGGTCGTCGGCCGCTCGCGAAGCGCGCGAAGCGCCGGCCGCCACGATACCGCACACATCAGTGCAGCGAGCCCAAGAGCAACGTAGGCGACACCCTCGCCGACCGGCACCAGGGCGGCGAACATGACCAGCGCGACGCCGTGCACATCCGTGCGCTCGAGGGTCTTCAATCGCTCGATCATGGCGCGTGCTCGTCACCAATCCGGACCGAATACGCGGAGAATCCACCGACGAGATCCATGCTGACCAGCTCGCCGTTGAGCCATCTGCGCGGTGAGACGGTCACCGCCCCAACGCCAGCGCAGCCCTCACCCAAATCGACCACGGTCTCGCTCGCCGAACCGGTGCCACCCAGCCCACACGTGAGCACCAGGCGCTGGCCCTGCGCACCTACGAGGTCGATACGATAGGCCGGTCGCGACCGCACCTCGACGGTCAAGCTCTCGGGCACTTCGCGACGTGGCGGTAGCGGCAGGCTGACCGCAAAAGCAGCGATGTCATCACTCACAGCGGTTAGGCTCGCACGGCCGCTGTCCACGTCAACCATCATGAGCGCACGCCCCACCCCACTCACGACGGCCCCCCGCCGCGATAACGGAGTGAGGTCGGCGAAATCGACGAGCTCGTTCCAGGCGTCGACCAAATCGTCCGTTGCGTGAGCCTCGCCGAGCCAGAGCGCGAGTCGCTGCCGCGACCTGTCACTAACTGGTTGCTTGGCAGCGAAGGCGCGGGCGTCCTCGACGCGCCCTCGGTCAAGCAGGCCGCGAACGCCGTCACTCGCGGCCCATCGGTCGCCAGCAGCACGGGCGCTCTCATACGCGCCCAGGGCGGCCTCGATGCGGCCAGCCGTCATCAAGAGATCGCCCCGCAGATGTTCGAGCATGGCCCTTTCGTTGCCGTGCAGGCGCTCTGCTTCACGTGCGAGTCTCGCCGCACCGTGTTCGGGAAACGCAGCAACCGCGCGACAAGCGATTTCGCCCAAGGCCACCCGGCCAGCCCAGGTGCCGGCAAGCTGCGGCTCCCGATAGCCGATATGACAAGCGTCCTGTAGCGTGGCCACGTCGGCGTCGTGGGTGACGAGAATACCGACGCGCGCAAATCCCGCGTCGCGGAACCCCGCGTTCTGCAACCGTTGGAGGTCGAGCAAGGCGAGCGCGCTCGGGTTCGGCGCCGCCGCGGTAAGAGTGTGCGCGCGCGGAACCCAGCGAGGAAAAACGACTGGCTGTTGCTCGATGACGATTCGCCCCGCTCCCACCGCAGCGCAGGCGCCGACGACGAGAGCGAACACGTGGGGGTGGCCGTCGCTGGCAGTGCGTGGTCGCGTGAGCCACAACAACGCGAGGGCGGCTACCGCGGCGGCGAAACAACCAGTCGCGAGCTGCGTCATGGCGCCGTCTTCATCGGCCCAGCCCGACCGAGCGAGAACACGGCGAACCAGCAACACGGTGACGGCCGTCACCAGAACGACGATGGCGCGAATAGCTCGAGGCTGGTCCGCTAGAGCTACCGCGCCCGCAAGCACCATGAACACCCAAAGAAGCAGTGATGACGGGGGGACGCCCGCAGCCCCAAGACCCGCGAGCAGCGCGCATCCCGCCAGTGCGGTCCAACGCGCGCCACGCCCAAGCCAACGACTCGACAGGGCAAGGACGGCGGGGACCGCAAGATAGGTTAGACGCACCTGGGCCACCGTCGTAAGCGGAACGAGCGCCGCCACGAGCGCGGCAAGCCATGCGGCCTGGGTGATGCGGTCGCGGCCGGTTGGCGCCGTGCGGGCGCGACGCTCGGGCTCGAACGACGGGTCATCGACCGAGGTCAGGTGGGAACGGCGCATCAGCTCACGACCGTTCTGTAGACGTCGAGTACGCTGCGAGCATTCTCTCGAAAGCTACGGTGGCGAACGACATCGCGGGCGACCTGGCTCATTTGCCGGCGAAGCTCTGGCTCGTCCCGCAGCCGGGTCAGGGCACCGGCGAGCGCTGCGATATCGCCCACGGGCGTCAGCAAGCCCGCACCGCTCCCTTCCAGGATCTCTGTGGACCCTGCTGTGGCCGTGGCGATGCACGGTAAACGCATGGCCAAGGCCTCGAGCAACGCGATGGGCTCTCCCTCCCAGCGGGAGGCTAACAGAAAGACGTCGACACCTGCGAGGAGCTGCGGGACATCGTCGCGAGCCCCGAGAAACACGGTGCGCAGACCTCGTCCGGCGGCTCGCGTACGTAGCTCGGCGCGCTCGGGCCCGTCGCCAATAACCACGAAAGTGACGTCACGGACCCGCGCCAACGCATCGATGGCGTCCGCGACGGCCTTTTGCGGAACCAGGCGTGACACGGTTCCGACGACGAAGCTCTCCGCCGAGACGCCCATGCGACGCCGCGCTTCGGCACGGTCGTGCTCCTGGAAGCGCTCGAGGTCCATCGCGTTCGGCACGTGTGTGATCTTGCCGCGGGAGGCAAAGTGCTTGGCGACGAGGTCGTCGAGATCGGCCCGCGCGACGGTGATGATGCGACGCGCGCGTGTGCAGGCCAGCGCCTCGGCGGCGTGGCCCACGGCGCGCACCACGGTCGCCCCCTGCTTGCGATACGACAACCCGTGCACGGTATAGACGCTTGGCAAGAGCGATGGAGTGAGCGCCGCGAAGAACGCTGCGCGGGTCCCGTGAAGATGCACGATGTCGGGTGCGAGATCGTTGATGGCGCGACGCAAACGGCGCGGCGCAGCCATGTCCCAACGCGAGCGCATGAGGTCGAGGGTCGTAACGCGCTCCGCATCGCCTTCGATCTGGGCAGCGAGCGGTCCGTCATCACCGACGACGGCGCTCGGGACCCAGCCCAGCGCCTTTTGCTCGCGGATGAGCCCACGCAGATGCTCGGCGCCACCCCCACGGGCCCCCGAAGCCATCACGTGTACGACACGTTTCATCCGGTAAGCTGTCGCGGCGATACCCGCTTGGCGACCAAATAAGCGTGCACTAGGCGGCGCGTCCACGGGCCACGGTGCTTCTCCCAGAACCATAGCTGGCTGTCTCGGTAGGCCGCGGAAGCTTGCGCCTTGTGGAGACGGGCTGATTGTCCGCGATGATGGACAACCGTAATGTACGGCTCGTAGTAGACGACGCCGCCAGCAGCGCGCAGTCGGATGCAGAAGTCGATGTCCTCGAAGTAGAGAAAGAAGCGCTCGTCGAAGCCGCCAACACGCTCGAAGGCATGGCGATGGACGAGCAGGCTCGAGCCCGCCACCCAGCCAACCGGGCCAGCATCCGCGAACCTATCGATGATGTTGCCGAGGGCGACGTCCCCCCGGTCGAGGCGGTCCTGAACCAGCTTGCGTCCGAGCTCGACGAGCAAGCCGGGCTTGGGCCCCATCGCGAGCTGAAAGTTCCCTTGTGCATCGACCTGGCGAAAACCCATGGCCCAACCGTCCGGTCGTGCGGCGAGCGCGGCGAGCATGCGACGCGGAGCACCCGCTGGCAGCTCCGCATCAGGGTTGAGCAGCAAGAAGACGTCCCCGGTCGCTTCGCGGGCGGCTGCATTGACGGCCGCGGAGAAGCCTCGGTTTTCCTCCCAGGCGAGCAAGCGCACCTCGGGGAAGGCCTCACGCACCATGGCCACGGTCCCGTCACTCGACGCGTTGTCGACGACGACGACTTCGTGTTCGCGGGTCGACTCGAGACAACGTCGCAGGAGCTCCCGAACGTTGTAGCTGACGACCAAAATCGATAGCTTCACCGCGCGAGTACGTAGCGCTCCGTGAGACGCTCTACAAGTCTTCTGGGGCGCAAAAAGCTTGGCCCCCTTCAGCGTCGAGGTCGCGTCGCGGTGGTGTCGCGACGTGTGCTGCCCGTGTCCGCCACGAGCAGGCGCAGTGCTTCCCGGTCGCGAGGCCTGACCGCCAGGGCCTTGCGCGCGGCGTCGCGAGCCGCCTGCTCGTCCCCCTGGATGCGAAGGACGCGGCCCAGGCCGACGAAAGCTGCCGCATTGAGGGGGTTCTGATCGACGAGATCGCGGTAGATCTTGGTGGCCTCGGGATACTTACCGATCTGTTCGAACACCCGTGCCTTATAGAGCCGCACCATTGGCTGGCGCCGCTCGGTCTTCTCGGCGGCGGCAAGATCGAGCCGCGCCGGCTTTTTCTGGCCACGGCGCAGATTCAAAATCGCGCTGTAAAAGTGCGCGCCGACATCGTTGGGGTCTCCTCGGAGCGCTTTTGTAAGCCACAGCGGACCGTTCTTGGCATCGTTGGCAAGCACGTAAAGCGCCCCGGCCGCGCTCTTCAAGCTGGTGTTGTCGAGTCGGCTTGCTTGCTCGGCCAGAGCACGCGCGACGTCCAACATGATCGTCGTGGGCTCGGCGTACGACGAGAAGAGCGTATGCTGCGCATACAGGGCTGGGTCGAAGGTGAGCGCCTTACGCACCGACGTGACCGCCCGCGGCTTTTCGTCGTGTTCGGCGGCCACAACCGCATCGAGAAAATAAAGCGGTATGAAGTCGGCGCGCTCCTTGAGTGCCGTGGCAACGACCTCACTTGCGCCCAGGTGGTCGGCCCCCCGGGTGAGGGCAGCCAGGGCGAAGGCGACCTCTGGAACGTCTGGCGCCATGGACTGCGCCGCCTCCAGCGCCTCGACTGCCTTCTTCGTCTGACCCGCGCCGATATCCGCGAGAGCGGATGCGTAAATGAGCTGGGGAACATTCGGCGAAGCGGCAGACGCCTCCTGGAGCATCTTGGCGATGTCTTCGGCCGGCAGTAGCGCCGGCTTCACCGACAAGGCCACCGTGATGCGCTCGGCGACAAGCTGTGCGACCGCAAAGGGTTGGCTGTCGCGTTCCTTCTGCGCGTTCTCGAGCGTGTCGAGTGCGGCTTTCGGCTTGTGCAGGGCGCGCGCCTGTAGACGAGCGAGCAGCAGGACGTCCCCGAGAGAGGCAGCGCCCCGCGCGACATTCTGCGACAGAAGATCGCTCGCCGCGGCATAGTCACCGAGGTCGGCTTGCAAGCGTGCCAGGCGCCCAATGAATGCGGCGTCAGTTGGCACATCCCGCAGTCCCCCGCGCCAGGTGGCGATGGCTTCGTTGACTTGGCCGTTGGCGAGCTGGGCTTCGCCGAGCCACACCCGCGCGTCGCTAGCGACCTCGGGGGTGTTGAGGAACGGAGCTAGCTGTTGCGCGGCATGTTCGGGCTTGAGCGCGACGGACGCGGCAAGCGCCACGAGCTGGGCCGGCGCATAGTCGGCACGCGTCGACACCGCACGCGCCGCAGCCTCGCGAGCATCGTCGAGCCGTCCCGCGCGTAGCAGCAACCAAGCGCGGGCGGTCTCGAGGCCGGGGCGTTCGGGACTGCCGGGCTGGTCACCGACGACCGACGTGATGGCCGCGAGAACGTCGTTCAAGGTCGCGGTGTCGAGCTGTTCATCCCGGGCGGCGAGGGCCCGTGCGTAGAGGCTCACCGCGCCGGGGGACTTCGGATCAGCGACAACGGCCGCACGCGCCGCGCCGAGGGCCCGGTCGCGTCCGGCGTTGGTGCCAGAAGCGAGGCCTTCGATGACCGCAGCCGCAGCGTCATCGACCTTCGCCAGGGGCTGGCCGCTCTTGCGCCAGTCGTCGGCGCGTTGCTCGAGCGGATTGGGCACCTCGGGGGGCGCAATCGGCAGCCCCCGCCAGTAGAGAAAACCGCCAGCGCCAAGCGCGACCGCGAGCAGAATGCCGCCCCAAACCAGATAGGTCTGCGTGGCAGAAGAGCGCGACCGAGAAAACGAGACGTTGGCTCGGCCGGGATCGGTTTCCCCGTCCCCTGCTCTACCACCCGTGCGCGGCTGCTGGACACGTGGCTGCGTCCGCTCGGGCGGGCCACCGTCTTCTCCATCCAAAGCGGCAAGCTCATCCGGAGCCCGCCGCCGGCGAACGATGAGCGTCGAGTCGTGCGTGCCGCCCGTGCCGCCAACCACCTCGAAGGCGTTGGCGTCGGCTTGCGCGTCGCTCGCGGACTGCGCCGGCATGCTTGGCAAGGTCCCGTACGGGAGATCGCCCGTGTGGGAGGGCTGACTGGCTTCTTCGACCTGCACATCGCTCGCCTCGACGTCGACCTCGGGGATGCTCTCGTCGACGGTGACCGCGCTGCGGCGGCCCACAACCGTATCGTCGTGCGTCAACGACGCGAGCGGAGGCGGGGGCGTCTCGTCGGCCGCGTCCTGCGCGTCGAAGGCGGCCGCGAAAGGATTCGGAGCTCGCCCAGCGGTTAGGTCGGGGGCCTCGATGTCGAGGACCGGTGCAGGTCGAGCCGCCTGTCCAGGCCCTGCTGGCGCGAAGACCTGTGCCACCGTTTCGTCGTCGTCGAGCTCGATGAGAGCATCGTCCTCGACCTCCGCGAGATCGGCGAGCTCATCGGCATCAAGCTGGATGGTGCTCCCGGTGACGGGCGCCCCCGCATTCACTTGCAACGGAGACGATGGCGAAATCGCCGCGACTTGTGAGCCACAATGAGGACACGGGACGAGAGCTCCCGTCTGCCCAATCTCGCCGTCGTCGACCTCAAACGAGGTGGAACAAGTGGAGCACGTCACGCGCATGTCGTGCCGTGCAATGTACCGGGATATCGGCGCCAAGCCCACTCAGACCGCGTGAAATGTCGACCGAGAGCAGACACGAGATCCCGCACAATAGCGCCAGGTTGCGGCAGCGCAAGTCCTTGTTTTCAGGGCTCGATGTCATCGCGGCGGGGATCCCACCCGATGAAGGCGTCAAGCTCGTGTTTGGGTGCGTCGTCCTTCATCTTCTGAAGCGCCGTCACCTCGAGCTGACGAATGCGTTCACGCGTCAGGTTCAAGATCTCGCCGACCTCTTCGAGCGTAATGCCACCGCGCTCGGCGACGTCGAGAGCGCAGGTCTCTTCGAGCTCCCATACTTCCTTGTCAGGGAAGTTGAGCTTCACAGAACCCGTCTCGGGATTCACGTCGAGATAGAGGTGATGCTTGCACGAGACAAACAAGCACGGACGCGCGCCCGACTTGCACTCGGCACGCGTCTTTGGGCGGTCGTAGTCGAGAACCTCGACTGTCTCGCCCGCTCGCTCGCGCCGCCGCCGCTCGCGGAGCATCTCGCGCCGCGACATCGTCTTCGGACGCTTACGAGGATCCTCGACGACAGCGGTCAACTGCTCGTCTGCCGGAACCACATCCCAGGATGCTCTCACGTTCATGACCCCTCCGAACGTTGCCCAGCGCCTCTCGGCGGCGGGCGTTGAATCTTTTTCAGGAGCCCACGGAGCCGTGCCTCGTCGCGCAACGAAGCCTGACTCCTTCTTACCTTCGAACCGAACGGCAAAGAACATGCATTGCACGCTTTCGCGAACATGCACGATCGTTCATGCCCTCGCCTCCCGCGCTTCACGGTCGGCGAATTGATGGCGCTCTGGCCGTCGCGCGAGGCGCGAGGCGAAGCGCTCGAGACTTCGAGTCGCGCTCTCGATAGCGCGACGATGCTCTTCTATCTCGCGCTTCAACACGGGGCGCGAGGTTCTGTCGGGATGCGATTCGGCTGCCTCATAGAAGCGCGCGAGCGCGCGTTCACCAGCGAGCCGTAACGTGTCGACTTCGCCCTCGAGGCCAACGCGGCCAACCCGCACCTCGTCGAGGGTCGAGCCGGCGTCGAGCGCCGCCTTGATGTCGTTCACCAATCGGACGATGGTCACCGGGTAGAGCCCGCTCGAACCGCGATGGCGGCCGCGAATCCCAACGCGATGCGACTTCGGCAGCAAGCCGAGCTGAACGTACTTTCGCAACGTGGCTTCGCTGAAGCGCGCCCCCTTCGTCTGGAAAGCCTCGACGATGGCGCGCGAGCTGATGCCGACGGCGTGCTTTTTCTCCAAACGCCGGAGCTCGGAATCGGAAAGCAGCGTCATGTTCCATTCAATAGATTGGGGTGATCGGACGGTCAAATTTTTTGTCGCGATCAAGTTAACGATCTCGAGTATCTAGCCTGCCGATCGGAGAACGATCGTCAGTGATCGGCACGGGGAACTCGCCCTTTTTGCTTGACACCCGCGCCACTGCGCGGTGCGCCGGGTCCCGTGAAGCGTGTCGCACGCGTACAGAAAAGTACGCGGCGCTACTCTGCTGCAGCGGACACAATCAACACGAAGCGACGTTGCGCCCCAGCAACGGCCAGACGCAGCGGTAGTTGTGCTGCATCTTTGCCGCCGCCGACCGGCGACTTGTCCATGACGAGTGGCGCATCGCCCACCACCACGAAAAGTGCCTCCGATACACGCGCGCCCGTCGGACGCAGTCGCATCGGAACGGTCACAGGTTGCCCACCCGCAGACTCGGCCTGGCCGTAGACGTAAGGGACGCCGTCTCGCCGTATCCCGATCACCGTGACGTACCGACCGCCCTGCGCAACCACCTTGATGAGGCTCGCACTGGGCACCACCTCACCCGCGCTGACGGCCCTAGCCCGGCCACCCACATCGCGGCTGATGACGACACTCGTACTGACGACGGTCTCGCCGCGGTCGTCAGCGACAGCGGGGGTGCTCGACGACGACTTTGCTGTCTCGGCGACGCGGGCGGAGGTTTTCTCTTCGTCCGCAAGCTTCGCGGGGGCGTCGGCCGCGCGGCCCCCCCCATTTGGCTTCTCGGCCCGGGCGGTTGGCCCTGCAGCGGTTGCGCTAGGCTCTTGACGCGGAGCGGGCGCCTTGTTTGCCGCGGCGGCATCTTGCTCGCTCTCGCGCTGGGTGTCGGCCGCCGGTGGGCGGCGACGCTCGACCTCAACAGGCTGCGGCGGCGGTGAGGCCCATACTGGCGGCGCCTGCTCGCGTGCGGGCGCCTGGGTGGGTGGCGGCGGCTGCGCGTAGCCACCCACGCCGTCTCCCCCACGACCGGCACCTTGCGCGCTCTGTCCGAGTCCCCCGCTCGCGAGGTCGCTTGGCGCCGCGCTGTCCTTTTTGCGCGCGCGCTCGTCCCGGCGCGACACGTCGCTCCCGACAGCATCCTCTGAGGGACCTCGCATCGCGACGCCTCCGGCGCCCTTACCCTTCGATGTCTCCCTGCTTGCTCCCGCGCTTGCTTTAGGGGCCACAGATTCCGCGACAGCGGACTTCGTCCCGGTCGGGGGACTCTCCTCTTTCGTTTCGGGGCGCGGCTCGCTAGCAGCAGCGGCAGGCGCTGCTGGGCCACGCAGTGAATCCTCCGGCAGCTCGAAGGCCTCGTCGGTCGTTACCGCTGGACGCGAGAGCGACTGCGGTCCAAGCGCGCGCTGATAGACCACGCCGATGAGCAAAGCGGTTGCGACGGTGACGGGGGGCAAAAGCCACCAGACCTGCCATTTCTGCGGAGCAGGCCGCTCGACCGTAAGACGCGTCACCAATTGGTGCGCGAATTGATGGGGCGGCGCGCTCCCAAGAAACGCGGCACGCTCGCTCTTCATGCGCTCGAGGCGCTCGGCGAGGCCTGGGGTCTCGCCGATGGCGCGTTCGACCCGGGCGAGTTGCTCACCCCGGAGGTCGCCTGCAACATAACGCGCGAGCATGACGTCCGAGACCGGGGTCGCGGGTGTGCCAGTCATTTCAGCCATGGGCTTTGCGCCCCTCTCGCGGCTCGTCTTCTGGACCAGCGCCGCCAACTCCCCCGCTCAACGGCCACTCCACCTGTTCGGCCCCCGCGCGCTGGCGGGTGTGCTCGATGAAACGCTTGAGCTTCTTGCCGATGGTGCGTCGCGAGAGGTCGAGAGCTTCCGCGATTTCATCCTGCGTGAGCCCATCGACGTGGCTCATGACTGCGATCGTCAAGGTTTCGTCGTCGAGGCCTGCCGTCAACCTCGCCAGGGTCTGGATCGTGTCGAAAGTGCCTGGATCGCGCTCCGAGGACATTTTCCGCTCGGCCTCGCGGGCGATGGCAGAACCGGGTGTTTCGGCCAATGCGCTGGTCGAAAGCTGCTCCCCGGCGGTTTTACGTCGTCTCAACCTGTCCACGCTAACGTTAGTCGCAATACGGTAGAGAAATGTGAACGGGGACGAGCGCCCCTCGAAGCGCCCACGTGACCGGAAGAACTGGAAAAAGGTCTCCTGCGTCAGATCACGGGCCTCTTCCTCGCTGCCCACGAGCTTCAGGCACCGCACGAAGATGGCGTGGCCATAGCGGGTGTAAAGCTCGGCGACCTGCGCCTCGGTGATCATGGCCGCGGCAGCTTAGCATTGCGCGGCGCTTCGTTGGAGCGCTACATCGGAAAATGTGAGCCAGATCGACAGCCCCATCGTCGCCCTCGATGCCATGGGCGGTGACGGTGCGCCGCGCGAGCCCGTCCGCGCGGCCGCGACGTTGAGCCGCGGCACCAACATCCACATCCAGCTGTTCGGCCGCTCCGATCTCATCAAGGCTGAGCTCGATCGCGTCGAGCACAACCCCGCCAACCTCACGGTGCGTGAAGCCTCGCAAGTCATCGCCATGGGCGAGAGCCCGCGCGAGGCGGTGGCGCAGAAGACCGATTCGTCGCTCGTACTCGCCGCCAAAGCAGTCGCAGTGGGAGAGGCGCATGCTTTGGTTTCGGCCGGTTCGACGGGCGCGCTCGTCGTGTCCGCCGCAACGCACATCCCACGAATCGCTGGGGTCAAGAAGGCAGCGCTCGCTGCCGTCCACCCAACCCGTGAGCGCTCTTTCAGCAACGACCGTTTCGCGCTCATCCTCGACGTCGGCGCCTCCTTACGCAGCGACGCCGAAGACCTGCTCTTCTACGCGATGATGGGCCATGCCTACGCGAGTCGCATCAGCAAAGTGCCACAGCCCTCGATCGGCCTACTCAACGTTGGCAGCGAAGAAGGCAAAGGCGACGAGATCCTCACCAAGGCCCATCGACTTTTGCGCGAAGAGTCTCGCCTGAATTTCATAGGCAACGTCGAAGGCACGGACATTCCCAACGGTATCGCCGACGTCATCGTGTGCGAAGGCTTCGTCGGCAACGTCGTTCTGAAGATGGCCGAAGGCATGGGCGAGGCGCTGACCAACCTTGGCGCGTGGGCCTTCAAGCAAAAGTTCGCCTGGCGCGTGGGCATGGCTTTGCTTTCGGGCGGCCTCACCCAGCTAAAGAGTGTCACCGACTACCGCGAATACGGCGGCGCACCCTTCCTCGGCTTCAAGCGACTCATCATCAAAGCGCACGGACGATCGAGCGAACACGCCATCACAAATGCCGTGAAAGTTGCCGCTAAAGGCGTGCGTGGTGGCGTCGCCGAGCAGATCGAAGAAGCGGTCGGCGGCTTCGAGCGCCGGCGGGCATGAGCAGCGCTCCCAAAAAAAAGCCCGCGCCGAAGCGCAAGAAGAAGTCACCCCCCATCGACATGGTCGTGGTGCCGACCGACTTTCGCGTCCCGGTGCCCGCAGACTACCGGGGAGACGTTTTCGTCTGGGACCTCGACAAGACCTACCTACGCACCAAGTTCGAGTCGTTCGGCGACCTGGTCCGCACCATCCGCCAGACGGCGAAAGACAAGGTCGCCTACCCTGGCGCGACTCCGTTATTGCGAGCACTACGACGCGGGGCCAACGGCGTGCGCCCAATCTACTTCGTCTCGGCGTCGCCCCCACAGATTCGCGAGAAGATCCTCGAGAAGTTCGCGCTCGACGGAGTCGAGATCGACGGCATCTATTTCAAGGACAACCTGCGCAACGTGCGTCCCGGGCGCTTCAAGCGCCTCCGCGAGCAGATGGGCTACAAGACGCTCGCCTTGATGGATCTTCGCGGCAAGCTTCCCCAAGGCGCGGTCGAAACGACCTTCGGTGACGACGCGGAGACCGATGTCGCCATCTACTCGATTTTCTCGGAGATCATGGAGGGCCGTATCGCCAACTGGCCGCTCTACGAGTTCATGCTCAAGCAGGGGGTATTCCGTGACGAGGCGCTGCGAATCGCCTGGCGCGCCCGCAAGCTAGGCCGTCGCGAGGGAGGTGTTCGCCGCATCTTCATCACCGTGCATCGCGACCACTTGGACCCACGCTACTTCCGTCGTTTCGGTCAGCGCGTCACGGGTACGCGCACGTACTTCCAGACCGCCATGGCGTTGCACGCCGAAGATCGCATCGGTATCGAAGACGTCGCGGTCGTCGCCGAGGAGCTCCTCGGACGCGGCGGGATGAGTAAGTTCGAGCTGACTCGGCAACTCGACGACCTGCGGCGACGTGCGGTGCTCAAGGCAGAGGACATCGCGCGCTTCTCCGCCAAGCTCACCGAGCTTGGCGTGCTCTAGCTTAGCCAAAGCCTGTCCGGTGGCGAGGCAGAAAAGGCGGGATCCTGTTCGGAGCGCCTTCCGCGAAGGCAGCGGTCATCGCTTCGACGAATGCATCGTCGGCCAGCATCTGGTTGTAGAACATTCCAGCGAGCACGTCGGCGCGCACGCGCGTGGTCATCATCTTCTCGCCGACCGCGCTGCCGGAGAGACGAAAGCGCGCGAGCTGTGGCCGGGTCGCGCTCATCGTGTTGCAGGCTTGGGCGAAAGCGTCGGCGACGACTGCCCCGAGACATTAACGCGCACTACCGCCGCCTGCGATCTTGTTGATGAGCTCCCGCGCGATGCCCGGAAGACGACTGGCGAGCTCGTTCTCGTCGGCTGGCATGAGCTCGGACATACGCGCGCTCACGACGTTCTTCTTGCTCGCGACGGCGGTCAGGTTGAGGTTGTACTGATCGCCGAGACGACCGACCTGACCGTAAACGACGTAGTCGGTCCCGAGCGCACCACCTATTTCCGCGGCGCACGCGGTGCTCGCGCAACCGAGCGCGTCTTTTTGCTTCTCGACATTGAGCATGGTGTCGACGTCTTCGACGCTCACGGTCTTCACGCCTTGTACCTCTTCGAGGCGCGTGAGTAGCTGTTTCGTCATGAGAATGCCGACGCTCGCGTCGACGCCACCGAGCGTCTTGAGGTCGAGGACCAGAATGGTCGCGTCAAGACGCAACGGCGGTGCGTCCGGCTCCGGCGCCTCCGAGACGAACCCGGTATCGCGCGCTGGGTCGTCCCACGTCGTCGCAAAATCGCGCGTCGGGTCCGCTCTCACGGTGACGACATATGGGCTGCCGCTTCGACACGCGGCGGCGAGCAACAAGAAAGGCGCCGCGACTCGCTTGACGCTCATGGATTCACCCCGGCGGCCTTCATCTGGCGCGAGATGTCTTCCACCGCGGCGACCATGGCATCAATGAAGGCCTCGTCGGCGGGCATGTGATTGTAGAAGACGCCCGAGAGCACGCCCTCGTTCATTTTAGCGGTGTAGACGCGGCCGTCGTATTCGTAGTCGAGGACGACCTCGGCGTCGCCACCGCCCGTCGGTATCGGCAAGACGACCCAAAGTAGATTCAGTATCGGTAGCGGCTCGAGCATCAAGTTGGAGCCTTCGCTCGAGCCTCTGATGCGGAAACGGGCGGGCTTCGGGCGGCGGTTGTCGAGATGGCTGCATGCCCGTGTCAACGCGTTGGCAACGTCTTGGCGAAGCAACGTTCCCGAATAGGGAACGTGCGTTCCATCTTCATGCGCAGTGAAGCCAACGCTCTGGCCATAGCGAACTCGAAGCTGAATCTCGGAAGCATCGACGTCGACCGCGCAGGGGGGCAAGGCCCCTTTCAGCCCTCGCATGGCCTCGGGAAGATCTTCGCTGATCGAAGACGTGAAACAAGCGGCAGAAGACGACATCACGAGCAACGTCACGATGTAACGTTGGGGCATAGCCGCAGACGCTAAAGCGAAGGGCCAGGTGGGTGCAATCAGAACGACAAGGTTCTTCCCTTGAGCCGGTCGTGGCGCAGCCCCGCTGCTTTGTCCATGAGCCGCAGCCGAGCAGGCAGCTCGGCGGGAAAGCTCCACTCATCGTCGCGGCCACCGATGTCCTTGAAAGCGGACACCCACGCGGGCCACCATGGTGACGTCGTCTTGGCAATGGGCTCGAGCACGAGCGCTCGGCAACCACGCTTCTTCGCGTCGACGAGGTTCTTCAGGAGTCGCGCTCTGGATGAGTCGTCGAGCTCGTTCACCGCATAGGCGGCGACGACCCCGCTGCCGTCGGGGAAGCGCGCGTTGTCAGCGGTCCCCTTGGCGGTCTGCGCAGTGAGGCCGAAGTAACCGTAGGTCCAGCGCGCTTCGCCCACCGCCCAAGGGTCGACGTCGACTCCGCGCACCAGGGCTTTGGGGGTCGTTAGCGCGGCCCATGCGGCACCGCCGACGCCCGTACCACAGCCTATATCCGTGAGGTGCGTGAGCGCAGGCTCCGCAAGCCCAAGTTCGAGGACGATGCGCTGCACCAACATGAAATGCAGAGGACCATAAAAAAACGCGAACGCCGCCCTCTTCCCTCGACCGTCGAGCGCCGCGCCCTTCGCCAAGCGGTCACGCTTCTGCGTGTAGATCGCCGACAACGCCTCGAGCGCGCGCCGCGCTTCCTGAAACGTCACGTCCGCGAGGTAACGCTTCTCGAGGGCGTCGACCCAGGCGGTCAGCTGGTCTTCAGCCGACACGGGCGTCCGCGGATGAAGGCGTCACGTAACCCCAGGCCTTGGCGATGCGCTCGATGACCCAATACGCAAAGCCCGCGTAGATCGATCCCAGCGCCACGTCGATGACATAATGATGGCGCAGGTACACGGCCGAGAAGCAGACCAGCACCCAATACGCAAACAGAGGCCAGTGGTAGATGGGCCGCAGAGCTTTGCGCGCGTACAGCCATACGAGCAGCGGGAAAGCCGCATGCAGCGAGGGTAACGCGCCAAAGACGTTCGCGGACTTCGAGTAGAGGTCGTGAAAATACGTAACGCCGAGGAGCTCGTCGACCGCCGCCAAGCGTGCTGGATTCGGGGGCGTTGCGAGGTTTGCCGGCCCCAGGCCGTAGAGCTCGACGTACCAGGGAGGAGCGGCGGGCAGCGTGTAATACGTGATGAAGCCCAGATAGTTGGTCACCAAAAACGCGAGGCCGTAGCGCCGCAATAGCGGGCGATCTTTGGCGAGCAGATAGAACGCGAAGATGAAAGGCTCGTAGAAATAAGCGGCGTAGGCGAACGCGGCGAGCAGGTCGACGACGGTGTTCGTATGGGTCGCGAAGAACTCATTGAGGGTGATGCGGCCCGCCTCGCTCGGTAAGCCGAAGAGGAACTTCTCGACGAGGTACGGCGCGGCGACCAGCGGCGGGTGCAAGTTGTGGAAGATGGGGGTGAAAACGCGGAGCGTGTCGTAGGTGGCCCAGAAGAAAAAGAAGGGAAAGAGATAAGGGTACGCACGGCGCGTGAACGGCAGGAAATACAACACAGCCATCACCACCGGCACGACGGCGTGCTCGAAGGTGAAGCGCTTGCCGAGGAACGCGGACAACATGATGACGAACGGCAGCGGACCGACGACGTAGCGCCAGACCGCGGGGTGTCTCAAAAAATCGACGAAACGTCGCAACATGGGGAGGCGCTTCATAGCGCACCGCCGACGCCTTCGCGAGTCACCGGATTTCGATCGTCTTCTGAATGTGTTCGCCCACCGGGACGTCGACGGTCATGGTCTCGTTGACACCCGCAGAGCTGCGGAGCTGCAGCGTGATGACACCGGCGGGCACCTCGACGCGAGCGAGCGGCGTCGTACCGAGCTTCTTTCCATTCAAGAAGACCTCGGCCCAGGCGCCCCGGGACCGCAACGACAGGTATCCAGTAGCACCCCTCTGACGCCCCCTGTCCTCTTTCGCGGACTTCGATTTGCGGCCGTCGGAGTGCGGCTGCTCGGCGGGCGGCTTTTGGTCATCAGTCGTCGCATTGTCGCCCATCGGCGCTCGACCGTCGGAAAACTGCTGGTCAGTAGCCGCCTCTCGAATCGCGGGTGGCGCCGGAAGGGGTGTCAGCCTCTGCCTGACCGTCTGCTCGGTCGCCTCGACCTCGACGGTAGCCTCCATGGGCACGTAGCCAGCAAGCTCGAGCCGGTATGTGAGCTCGTCCCCCATGCGCCGGTCGGCGAGCGTTGCGGGCGTCACGAGCCCGGTCGCAAGCCCCTCCCCATCGAGCACCAACCACAAGGTGGCACCCGGGGGCTCGCTGACGATCGTCAGCTGCGCCCGCCCCGCAGCGTAAAGACGCGCGGCGAGCGTCGCCACCCCCGCTGCCACGAGTAGCGTCGTCAACACAGCGACCGTCCACGCGCCGGCACGCCCACGCTTCGGAAGCATGACCGTCGGTGCAGCGAGCGGCGTCATCTCGGGTGGTACCGCCAGCGTCGGTTGCGTCGTGCCTGCCGGCGCCCAGCCACTCTCCATCGAGAGTTCCTGCGTACCCGGCGTAGCCGACTCGGCAGCAGGCAAAACCGCCGTCATACGCGCCGGCGCCGCAACCGGCTGCGGCGCCTCGCGCGGTACCACCTCGTCGACCAAGCCGGACAGGCGCACGGCACCCGCGGCACCCATCCCGAAGCGAAACGCGGCCAACTCGTGCTCGACGTCGCGCATATCTGGGTAGCGGTCGTCGCGTTTCAGCGCGAGCATGCGCATCACGATCCGCGCGAGCGGTTCGGGTACGTCCGCCTTCTCGGCGCGCACATCGCGTACGCGCCCGGCCGCTACCTTGCTGAGAAGCTCGGGTTCGCTGTCCCCTTCGAAGAGCCGTCGGCCGACGAGGCACTCCCACAGCGTGAGCCCAACAGCGAACTGGTCGGTGCGCTTGTCGAGCTCTTCGGCCAGAGCCTGCTCGGGCGCCATGTAGGCCAGCTTTCCCTTGATGGTGCCCGTCGCCGTATGTGTCGCGCGGGCAGCGGCCTTGGCGATACCGAAGTCCATGATCTTCACGTCGCCGTCGCGCGTCAGCATGACGTTGTGCGGACTGATGTCGCGGTGGACGATCCCCAAAGAGCGGCCATCTTCGGTCTCGAGCGCGTGAACGTACGCAAGTCCGCGAGCCATACCTTCACCAATCGCCGCCACCTCGACGGGGGCGAGACCTCGGCCACGCTCGAATGCACACTTGATGACGCGGCGCAGGTCGGCACCGTCCACCAACTCCATCGTGATGAAGTAAATGCCGGCGACCTCGCCGAAGTCGTAGATCTGCGCGACGTTTGGGTGCGTTAGCCTGGCCGCTAAAACAGCCTCGTCGACGAACATACGCGTGAAGTCGGGGTCGCTCGAGAATTGCGGCAAGATGCGCTTGAGCACCAAGGTCTTCTCGAACCCTTGGTCGCCTACCAGCCGCGCGAGAAAGATCTCGGCCATGCCGCCAAACGCAAGGCGGCGGACCAAACGATACTTTCCAAACAGCTGCGCTTCAGACATCAGGGGCGGCTTTTTTGACGGCGTCGCGGCGGCTACTTACCATCGAACCTACCTCCACACACCAGCCGTGGGTGGATGGCTTCCGTGAGAACAAATCGATGAAGAACATCTTAGCCGCGCTCTTTGCCGGATGCCTAACCATGTCAGCCGCCGCCGCGGTCGTGGTCATCGTGGCCGATGAGGGAAGCTCCGCTAAAGCGCAAGCCAAGAGCGGCTACGAACGGGCGGGCGACGAGGTGATTGACGCGGCCATCGCAAGGCAGTTGGCCCTGGTCAAGGCGCGCGTCAACGAAGCCAACGCCATCGCTCTCGTCCGCTAGCCCGCGCCGCGCTACCCTTTCAAAACAACGGTGTCGTCTTTCGCGTCTTCGCGACCGAACGTCTGGCGCTGACCGGGGTGAGCAAGCCCAGGACGCGGCGTGCTCTTGAGCTCGCGCTCTTTTTTTTGCCGTGCGGGCTTTCTCTTCTCGGGCTCGGGCGTCGCTTGCGTGTTCATCATCGCAGCGAATGACTTGGCGGGCTTCGCCTTGTTTAGCTTGTCGAGCTCGCGGGCTCGCGCTTCGAGCTCCGCGATGCGTTCGGGGGTCGTTCCAACGCCGCGGCCAACCAGACCTAGTCGCGCTTCGACGCGTCGATCGTCATCCGCCATCCCCATCGTTTTAGCACTCGCTGATGTGCGTCGCATAGGCCCACGGAGCACCCAGCGTGTGAGGGGCGACTTGGCGCCACACCAGTCGTGATGTAGGCAGCGGTCGTGCGGTCGTTGCTCGCCACCTGCACGGCCGTTCTCCTCGGCTGTGCCCCTAAGGTCCAGCCCCTCTCCTGGCAGCAAGAAGGCTGGCTGGTGCACGAGGAGGCAGGTGTTGCCGTGGCGATGCCGGTCAACTGGCATGCGACCCGCGCCACGACGGGCGTCGTCGCTGGCGGTGACGAGGGCTCGCCCGACTACTACACGACGCTTGCGATCCAAGCCGTGAGGCCCAGTGCGACGGCGCGTTTTTCAGACATCCTGCGAACCGCCTACGAGCACCCGTCGATCGGTGACAGCCTGCTACCCGTCACGCCACGACTTGCGCGCCCGACCACGGAGGAGGCCAGAGAAGGACGCGGCGCAGGGAGGAGCGAAGCACCAAACGAGCTCGTGCCCTGCGTGGCTGGAGACACCTTGGGGGTCTGTTACGCCGTGAGCTTCACGGTCTTTGCAGAGCCACGCCGACGCCTAGGGGTGTTGCTGGATCTTGCCCCCTACGTCGTCGACGTGAGTTTCACCGCCCCCTCCGCGTCGTTCCCCGATCATGTCGACGTCTTCGAGCGTGCTCTTGCGACGCTTTACGTCGAGCCGGCTAGCTAAGGCTCGGCCCTCGCTGTATACCGGCACCCCGATGGCTCAGGAATCATTCGACGAACGGCTGATCTGGCTCCTCAAGGTGAGCCGCAGCATGCTCGCGACACGCGATCTGGATCGATTGCTCTCCCTCGTCACCGACGCATTCATCGAAGCGTGCGAGGCCGACCGCGGCTTCTTGCTGTTGCAAGACCGCGACCTAGGCAAGCTCGTGCAGCGCGTCGGCCGCACGGCCTCCGGCAAGGATATCAGCGAGTCAGAGACCAAGATCTCCTCGATGGCGAACCGCGTCTTTCGTGAAAAGAAGCCGGTCTTCGCCACCGACACGGCGACCCAAGAAGACCTAGCCTCGCGTCGGTCGATCGACGAGCTGCGCTTGAAGATGATGGTCTGCGTGCCGCTCGCCACCGACAACGAATCGCTCGGTGTCATTTACGCTGACGGGCGAACCTCGCTCGACAAGGTGTTCACCAACACCAATCGGCGCACCTTCGAGATGCTCGCCGACCACGCAGCCGCTGCCATCGAGAACGCACGCCTGTTCGAGCGTGCGACCAACGACCCGCTGACCGGCTTGCCAAACAACAGCTACTTCATCCAGCAGCTCAGCAAGGTCATGCGTGAGGTCAGCACCTCGATGCAGGCCGGCGTGCTGCTGCTCGACGTCGACGCCTTCAAGCGGGTCAACATCGCCGCGGGCGCCGAGGCGGGCGACCGCGCGCTCATCGACATCGCCATGACCATCCAAGACGTCGCCCGAGCCGATGGCCTCGTGGCGCGTTACGGCTCCGACAAATTCGCGGTGCTGTTGCCGCCCGAGGAAGGCACAGCGATTACGCTGCGCTTGCGCGACGTCGCCGAGCGCGTTCGCGCAGCCATCGCCACCAAGGCATATCATGGCGTCCAGATGTCGGCGTCGATTGGGGGATTGGGTTTTCCCACGAACGAACGGCCGGCGACCTCATTGCCGACCAACGCCCCAGATCTTGTCGCCATAGCGGACGACATGCTCGCGAAGGCGCGAGCCCGCGGGCAAGGCGAGCTCGAGATCGGCTAGAAAGCTAGGGGAGCAGATACTCCACCTCGACGCGCACCGCGTCGAGCGCGAGCAGAGCCTCTTCGCCGTCGACACCCACGCCCCCAACGGGAGCGATGCGGGCGTAGACGTGATCATCGCCCGCGAAGACCATGGCGCGTGCGTCGTCTTCGCTAAGCTCGCAGACGACCTGCCGTCCCGGACGGGAGGGATCCGTGTCGTCGTTGCAAACACCCGCGAAAGAGCCGCCCGGGGCGGCCGCGCGCCCAATGTCGAACCAGCGGGCCAAGGCGCTGTTCCACATCTGCACGACGATCCCGTCGACGGGGCCGCCACCCTCGTAGCCGCTCGAGGTGACGTCGAGATACAGGCGGATGCGCTCGACCGGGTCACTGGCGCGCTCGACGCCGCTGACCTCCGAAAGGCCCGCCGCGCGCAGCGCGAAGTCGAAGACCATCACGGGGCGGTTGTTGCGGTCCAGGCCCAGCTCCCAGATCTCTCCGGCTCTGCCTTCGCCTGCGACGATGAGCACGTCGCGACTCGAGTCGTAAACGAGTCCGTGTCGCTTGCGCGTCAGTGGCCGCGCGCCGTCGACGACGACCTCACTCCAGACGCCAGCGAGCGGACCACCAGTTACCTCACGCCAGCTCCACAGTGTATTCGGGCCGGGCCCGTCACCCTGCGGGGAGCCGCCGAAAAGCAGCACGCGGCTCGAGCCATCGTCCCAAGCGAGACGCGAGCCGGTGAGAGGACCAGGATCGACCGCTGCCGGAGCCGGGCAGCCTGGGCTCGTCCCCGAGATGCACGTCCACTGCGGCGGAGCTCCTGGCGTCAGGATCCACGTGTCACCGTTCGTCGACGCGGGCGCCGTTTGTGTCGAGCACTCGTTGTTGTTGCCGAGCGCCGTACAGCCACCAAAGAGCAGCAGACGGCCTCCTCCGATCTCCACCAGGGACACCTTCGCGCGTGGCGATGGCCACTGCGTTGAACCGTTTGCGGGCAAGAAGAGCTGCCAGGTCCCCGCAGTCGTCCAGCGCCAGAGTGCACGCGAGAGGCAGGAGCCCGCCCCAGAGTCGACTCCGTACGCTTCTGTAGCGCCGAGGTTGACGGCGTAGCGCCCGTTCAACGCCGCACACGATGTGCCGCCGACGGCGCCACCGAACAGGTAGAGCGCGTCGGGCGAGCCCGGTGAGGGCCCGATGCCGTAGCCATCGGTCGTCGGTGGCATCTCCTGCTCGCTCGTCGCTCGCGGAGCCACCTCCCACCACGGTGGTCCTCCAGGGTTGTAGCGCCAGAGACCACGATTCTTGAAGCCGGCAGCCATCCGATCAGGGGAGTCGAAATAAGCGAGCTTACCCCCAGGCAGCGCGGCGGCCGCGCGCTCGGACTCGCCACAAGGAGCCTGGTCGCCATCACGGCCGCACTGCGTGGCATCGACGATGTTGGTCGGCCCGATGAGCGGGCTCGGGTCGTCGAAGGCGGGCTCAGGACGCACCGAAATGCCGTCCCAACTCCACAGGCCGTGGCAGCGGTCCGAGGTTTCGTTGTCCGCGTTGCCATCGCAGTCACCATCGTCGACGCGTCCGCCAAAAATGAAGGTCCGGCGAAGGTCGGGGGAGTACGTCATGGCGAACGCGGTGGTCTGAGTGTGCACGGCGCTTTCGGCCGCGACCAGGCGCCAAGCGCCGGTGGTAACGCTGGTCGGCTGAAGCGACCAACCTTTGTCGAAGACGCAGACACAGCGTTCGCTCCCTGGACCTCCCTTGGAGTCGGGGTCGTCGCCGTCGCACGCGCCGGCGAATGGCGCGCAGCTCGGCGCGGGGTTGACGTTGAGCTGGCGCGACCCACCGAAGACGATCAAGCGATCTTGCGCGGGTACATAAGCGGCTTGCGCGATGCCTCGGCTCGGCAGAGGAGTCCCGAGCCCAGAGGGGACATCCATGACAACTTCGACGACCGCGGGCGCGGCTGAGGCGCCCTTCCATACCAGCACGTCCTCGAGATTGTCCGAGCCATCGATGTCCTTACCGCAATCGAAGAAGTCGCCCGCTTCGCAGCCACCCCAGATGACGACGCCCTCGAAGCCGCCAACGTAGGCCATGAGGGCCGAACGGCGCGGCGATGGAATGATACCCGTGGTCGGCGTCACGTCGGTCCATGTCCTCGAGGCGGTGTCCCACTCCCAGAGGTCACCTAGCGGGCTGCCCGAGGCGAGGCTATCGGTCCCGCCGAACAGCACGACGCGCTCATTCGCTGGGTCGTACGCCATCGAGGTGAACGCGCGCGCGGGAGGACAATTGCCACCCGCGCACGGCACAGCCTCCCAGCCCGAGCCATCCCAGAGCCACGTCGTCGTCGACAGACACAAGCCGACGAACGGTTGCACGGGCAGCCCGCCAGGACAGGCTCCGAGGACCGGCTCTTCGTAGGCGCCGTAGAGCACCGACACACCGGCCACGGCGTCGAACACCATCGGCGCGAAGACCGCGGGCGGCCCAGGCGTGGTCGGAGTGACGTCGAACCAGGTCGTTCCGTCATACTCCCACGTTCGCTGTAGCGGCTCAGCGGTGACGGTACCACCATGATAAACGGTGCGGTTGCGGCTCGAGTCGTGAGCAACCGAAGGCCCGAAGTTTTCGCCTGGCCACAAGGTGCCGATCTGGTCAACCTCGCGCCAATCGCGGCCGTCCCAATCCCATATGTTCGGGAAGGCGGCGTCGTCGCTCGAGCCGCCCATGAGCTGAACCTTGCCCGAGGACGGCACATAGACAGCCCCGCCCGCTTGCTGAGGCGGAGGCGAACCGAGACGCCGAAATCGCCAAACGCCAGAGCGGACGCTGTGCGTGAAGCGTTCACCATCCGCGCTGACGGTCTTGGCGATGTCCGCTGTGGCAGCCTCGTTGGCTAGGCCATCGAAGAGCGCGTCGCCCGGCTCGGAGACGCGGGTGAGTCGGTTGGGGTTCAGGAAGTCATTGCCAGTACTGCGGTCTTTGAAGGTCGCAACCCACCTTCCCGAGACGACCCGCAGAGTCGGCCCTTCGTTGCCGGCGGCGTCGACGAGCGTCGCGAAGACCTCGAGGCGGTCAGCGGTAGCGAGCAGCAGGCGATCGCCGGGCAAGGTGCCAGCAGCGGAGAGTGGCGTAAAGCCGAGCCGGGCCCGGCCGGCGCCCTCAGCGTCGTGGATGAACAAGCGATCCTGGGCGTCGCTGCTAGCAGCTCCGATGACCGCTCCGACGGTGACGCTCTCCACCGCGAACGTGCGCTCGGGCAACGCATCGCCCGCGCCCCATGGTGCCCGCAAGAAACGCAGGGCCGTCGGCATCACGGGCGCCTGGGTGTCGATGCGAACGGTCGGGAGCACGTTACCGGGGTCCAGCGTCCAGGCGATGCCAGCCGCGTCGAAGGCCGTAACGGCGAGCTCGAAGATGTCCCCACTCTCTGCGGTGGTGAGACCATCATCGATCTCGAAACTCACCACGAAAGACGTCGTGGCAAGCGCCGAGACAGTCCCCACGACGCTGCCCCCAGGACCCTCGAGGGTCACCGTGGGAGTCTGTCGGGGGGGCTTGCTGAAGACGAGCTGCGCCTCGACCTCGGGAAAGCCGGGCGGTTCGTTACGGGCTGCGGTCACGTCGACACCAATGGAGGTGAGCGCGGTCGCGACTGGTGAGCGCGGTCGCAGACTGACCGAGCTGAGCAAGAACGGGGTCGTGTCGACCAAGAAGTGACGCGGCAGCTCCGCGTTACCTACGTTGCTTGCGAGATCGACGGCGACGACCGATACAGACACGGCGCCAACAGGATCGGTGGCAGCGATGGTGGTGACCAGCTCGTAGCCCGACCCAACGACTGTTGCTGCGCCCTGACGTGAAAACCCGTCGTCGTTGTCCGGCCAGCTAAGGCGCACGAGAGGAGCTTCGAGGAGCTCCTCGTCGACTTCGAAACGCACGCGAACCGTCGAGCCGACGGCTGCTGCTTCGACCGCTGTGGCGGACGCGGAGCCAACGTCGCGTTCGACCACCGCGCTGAGATTCAGGATGCGCGGAGGCACGTCCTCTTGCCCGCCTGGCACGCAGCGGCCGAGCTGGGACGAGCACCGATATGTCTCGGGGCACTGGTCATTGCTCGTACAGGTGATGAGAACGTCCGGCGGTGGCGCAAGGTCGACGGAACACGAGACAGCGAACGCGACGACGAGGACGACGCGAGCGTGTTGGGGCATGGGCACGGAGCTTACTCGGAAACGCGCCGGCGTACGAACCCTTTGGCGGGGTTTACCTGGCCGCTCCGTCCCGGGCCAGGTCACAAGCGGGGCGCGCGGAGGCGAGCACTGGGTTTAGGGCGCGAGCTTCAACATCACGCGCACCATCGCGGCGCTCTTGACGCGGACGGTCTTGCGCTTGTTGGCGGCGCCACCGACGACCTCGATCTGAGCGCGCGGCATATCGAGGGTCTCGGCGAGAAAGCGCACCAACGCGTCGTTGGCTTTCCCATCCACCGGTGGCGCGGCGAGCTGGATCTTTAGGCGGTCGTCATAGACGCTGAGGATGCGGGTCCGCGACGCCCTGGGCACCACGACGACGTCGAGGAGCACGTCCTCGCCGTGCTGATGGAGCCAGGGCGGAGAGGTGCTCAAGCGCGAGACTCGCTCTTGGCGGCCTCACCCAGCGGTGGCGGCGCAGGCGCGCGCAGGCGCTCGAGAACGGTCACGGTCCCACCTGCATCGGCTTCGTCTTGCCGACCCTGCTCTTCCGCAAGCTCGAGGAGCTTCAAGTGCGTGCTGACGATGCCTCGGAGCTCCTCGATGGCCCGCAAGCGCTGCCGTTGCAGGTCGTGGACCTCATCGGCGAGCTTCGTGACGCGGGCATGGGCATTGTGAAGGATGCGCTCAGCGCGCAGCTCGGCCTCGCTTACGGTGAGCTGGGCCTCTTTCTTGGCGTGGTCGCGGATCTCGTCGATGGCACGCTGGGCGGTGAGCATGGCTTCTCGCAGCGTCTCTTCGCGGGTGCGATGGTCTTCGATCTCGGCCGTGGCCCGCTTCATCTCGGCGCGAAGCTCATTGTTCTCACGCGACAGCTCGCTCATCTGCCCCGCGACGATGTCGAGGAAGCTGTGGACTTCACCCTTGTCGAAACCGTTCCAGGCCTTCTTGAACTGCTGCTGTTGCACGTCGATGGGCGTGAGCTTCATGTTTTCTCCCGTGTTCCAAAAATGGCCGTGCCGACGCGAACATGCGTCGAACCGGCCGCGATAGCGGCTGGAAAGTCGTGAGTCATGCCCAGGGAGAGCTCACTAGCCTCGGGAGCGAGTGCACGCACTTCCTTGGCCAAGTCGCGCATCTGAGCGAAGTACGGTTCCGCGGCGACGCCTTCTGGCGGAATCGCCATGAGTCCGCGCAAACGGATCGACGACAGCCCCAACACGTGTCGCGCGAGCGTCAGCGTCTCCTCGGGTAACGCCCCTCCCTTCTGGGGCTCCCGCCCGATATTCACCTGGAGCAGGATGTCGAGGCCACCTTGGGGAGCGCGTTGGGCCACCGCGTCGGCGAGCTCGACGCGGTCGACCGTATGCATGCGATGGATGGGATGGCGGACCAGAAGGTTTATCTTGTTGCGCTGCAGACGACCGATGAAGTGCCATCGCACGTCCAGGCCGCGCTCCGCGATGGCAGACGATTTCTCGGCGAGCTCTTGAACGATGTTCTCGCCGAAGTCACGCACCCCGAGACCGTACGCTTCGACGATAGCGTCCACCGGATGGAACTTGCTGACAGCGACCAGGGTGACGGACTCCGCCGTCCGCCCAGCGGCACGCGCCGCGTCAGCGATGCGGGACCGTACGTCGGCGAGGCGTTGCGCGAGGCTCATGCCTGGGCCCTCGTCGCGAGACCCTCGACGGCGGCGCGGACCTCACTGAGCGGCAGTCCAACAACGTTTGTGTAGGAGCCGACGATCGTCTCGACCAACGCTCCTCCCTCGCCCTGGATGCCGTAGCCACCAGCTTTGTCGAACGGTTCCCCGGTGGCGATGTAGCGCTCGATCTCTCCAGACGTGAGAGCCCGGAACCGCACGCGTGTGGTCACCACCGACGCAACCTCGCGGTCTCGCAGGCGCACGCAAAACCCTGTCATCACCGCGTGCTCGCGCCCCGATAGAGCTTCGAGAAACCGCCGCGCTTCTTGCGCATCGGCGGGCTTACCGAAACGCATCGCGTCGACCACCACCACGGTGTCCGCAGCTACGGTCGGCAAGTCAAAGGGCGCAGCGTGCGCGATCTTGCGCTGGCAGATGACCTCGAGCGCGGAAGCGAGTGGCCCCGGCGGCCAGCTCTCATCGGCGTCGACGGCGTTGACGCTGACATCGTAGCCTGCCCCTGCAAGGAGCTGCTTGCGGCGCGGCGAGCGCGACGCGAGAACGATGCGGCGGCCGGATTGGAGCACGGCTCAACGCATAAAGCGCGGGATGGATCTCGGCAACTTATTGGCCGCCCAGGCGCAAGCGCGCATGGGGCTGGAGCTAGTGCGCGGTCTTCGACACGCGCCGCCGCGCCCGCCCTCTCCTACTCGAAGATGAACTTCTCGGGGTCCTGAGGCACACCGAAGAAGCGTACCTCGTAGTGCAGGTGTGCACCTGTCGAGCGGCCTGTGTTACCCACCGAGGCGATCACCTGACCGCGCTTGATCTGCTCACCCACGGTCGCCTTGAAGTCCGATAGGTGACCGAAGTGCGATTGAATGCCGTAACCATGGTCGACGACCAGGGTCTTTCCGTAACCGCCACGCTCACTCGCAAAGATGACGGTGCCGTCCGCAGGTGCAATGACGTCGCTTCCGTGGTCGGCCGCGAAGTCGATGCCTTTATGCATGACACGGTGGTTCGTGTACGGGTCCGTGCGCTCGCCGAACGTGCTCGTCAGAAGCTTTGAAGCGCTTGGACGAATCGATGGCATGGACGCAAGAAGGCCGGGCTCGCCCGAGAAGTACTCGTGGAGCTCACGCATGGCGCCTTCCTGCCGAAGCGCCCCCGACTCGAGCGACTCGACCTTGCTGTCGATGAGCCGAAGCGCGAGAGCCGAGTCGATGCCTTCAGAGTCGTAGTCGGTACGCTCGCCCGGGGCGTACATGACTTCCCCCGGCTTGCTGCTGCGCGATTCGAGCGGACCGATGGCGAGATTGCGCTCGGGGTCAGACAGCTGCGTAATGGCGCGGACCTTCGACGACAGCTGATCGATGCGTTGCAATGCCCCGTCAATGCGCGCGATTTCCTCTTGCACGGTCCGCAGCCGCGTCTTCAGATTGACGTTCTCGTTTTTGAGAGTTCGGTTCTCGCCAGCCTCGGCAATCATGCCGACGTAGTGAACGAGGAGGAACGCGACCAGCGCGATGAAGCCGAGCGCCCCGACGATACTGCGCGTAATCCACGCGCGCGGGACTGTGTAACGGCGCACCTGAGACGACCTCTCAGGAACGATCATCACGGTGTAGGAGCGGCTAGCCTTTTTTTCCACGATGTAAGCGCTCTCCTACTCGATCGCGGCCAAACAAACCACAGTGATGTTATCGTCACCTCCGCGCTCGTTGGCGAGCGCAATCATCGCCTTCGGCACGTCGTCCAGGGAAAGCTGTGCCAAGGCCAAGCCAATTTCGGTGTCGTCGACGAAATTCGCCAATCCATCCGAGCACATAAGGAACTTATCGCCAGCCTGTAGCGGTAACGCGAAGGTGTCGACGGCGACGTCACGCTCGAAGCCAACGCTCCGGGTGATGATGTTTTTTAGCCTGCTAGCGCGGGCTTGCTCGCGGGTGATGAGACCGGCCTTGATCTGTTCGTTCACCAGCGAATGGTCATCGGTAATCTGAATGACCCGCTCGCCCCTCTGCAAGTAGACGCGCGAATCACCAACGTGCGCGATGAACGCGCGTTGGGAGATCAGCATCATGGCGCTGACGGTCGTGCCCATTCCCTGGAGATCGATGTCCCCCTGGGCGGTCTCGAAGATAGCCGCGCAGGCGGCGCGCACAGCGTCGGCGAGGATGCGAGGCACAGGTGACGTTTCAAGCGGTGTCGCGCTCGCCCCGTCGAGGATGGCCTGCTCGTTGGCAGTGATGCTCTCGCCCACGGTCTTCACAGCGAGGCTCGACGCGGTCTTGCCCCCGAGATGCCCGCCCATGCCATCGGCCACGACGAATAGCCCGAGGCGTTCATCGATGAGATGCGAGTCCTCGTTCTGCTCACGCACACGACCAACGTCGGTCTGAGAAACGGAAACGATTCGCACCGAGGAGTTCCCTCATGCTGCCCGGGAGGTGGGCGTTGATCGGCGGGAGCGTACACGATCCCCCATGGCGTTCGCCAATCCGATTGTGCCCCGAGCCGGCTGCGCGCACTCACATCGCCAAGTGGCCCGCCCCGACAGGGTGCCCTTTCGTCTTCTTGCTCACGCACCGCCGCCCCGCTTATACCCCCGCGCCATGATCAACCTTCAGGGTCGTCATGCGCTGGTTTTTGGTGTCGCGAGTGAACAGTCGATCGCTTGGGCGATCGCGAAGCGCCTGCACGCAGCCGGCGCCCGCATCTCGCTAGGCTACCAGCAGCGCTTCAAGAGCCGCATCCTCCAGCTCGTCAAGTCGAACGAAATCCCGGTCCCCTTCTACGAGCGCTGCGATGTCACAAGCCCCGAGGAGACCGAGGCGTTCTTTGCCAAAATCGAGACCCCGATCGATATCGTCGTTCACTCGATTGCCTACTCGCATCCCGACAGCTTCGCGAAGCCCATCAGCGGGGTAAACCTCGAGGAGTTCTCGACCACGCTGGCGGCGTCGGCTTATTCGCTCATCCCGGTCGTACGCGCCGCCGCGCCCAAGATGAGCCGTGGCGGGTCGATCATGACCATGACGTACCTGGGCGGTCAGCGTGTGGTCTCGAACTACAAGCTCATGGGCATCGCCAAGGCCGCTCTCGAGCATTCCGTGCGCGAGCTCGCCGCCGACATCGGGCCCAAGAACATCCGCGTGAACGCCATTAGCGCCGGCCCCATCAAGACCATCGCCGCCTCGCAGATCGCAGGCTTCGACGACATGATGCGTGTGTACGAATCGGTCGCGCCCATGCGGCGCTCAGTGACGCAAGACGACGTCGCTGACCTCGCAGTGTTCCTGGGCTCGGATCTATCGCGCAACATTACGGGCCAGACCATCTTCGTGGACGCGGGCTACTCCGTGCTCGCGATGGCGGAGCTGCAGCGCTAGGCCTTAGCGCCGCAACCTCGTCGCGGGCGGCGCGCCCCGCGCGCAAGAACTCGAGCCAGCGCAGCACGCGACCAAAAAGCCAGAACATCTCAGACCACCGCCCGCGCTAGCATTTCTTTGGCTGCGGCTCGGGTCGCTTTGGAGTCCGGCGAACCATCGATCATGCGCGCGATTTCCGCCGCACGCGCCGCGCCCTTGAGCTTCTCGAGTGTCGCCACCGTCCGGTCTCCTTGGGACTCTTTGCGCACGCAGATATGGACGTCCGCGCGAGCAGCAATCGGGGCCAAGTGTGTGATGGTGATCGCCTGGTGTCCGCGGGCCACCGCCTGAATCTTCTTGCCGATCGCATCGGCCGCCCGTCCACCGAGGCCGGTATCGACCTCGTCGAAGACATAGAGCGACACCAAGTCGCGGCTGGCGAGCACGGTCTTCACGCCCAGCATCAAGCGTGAGAGCTCCCCCCCACTCGCGATCTTCGCCAGCGGACGCAGCGGCTCACCCCGATTTGGCCCCCAGGCGAGCTCGACGTCGTCGGCGCCTGTCGCCGTGAGCCCCTCGCCCCCTGCGAGCGCGCGGCCTGTCACCTGGGTGGCGAGCACCGCTCCCGCGAGGTCCATCTCGGCGATCTCGGCACACACACGTTGGTCGAAGCGCTTGGCCGCCTTGTGCCGTGCAATGCTCAGCTCGGCGGCGAGGCGTTCGGCTGCCGCGAGCTTCTCGGCGGCGAGCGCCGTGAGATCAGCCACCCGAGCGTCGCTGTGGTCGAGTGACAAAAGCTCGCGCTCGAGGTCGGCGCGGCGGGTAAGCACGTCAGCCAGCGCGCCGCCGTGCTTGCGCGCGAGTCGCCTCAGCTCGTTCAAGCGATCTTCGACCTGCGCGAGCCGTTCGGGATCGTCACTGACGCGATCGAGGTAGCGTTGAAGTGTCCGCGCTGCGTCTTGCAAGTCCCGCTGCGCACCTGCGAGCGCCTCGCGCACCGGGGTGAGCTCGTCGTCGATGCGGGCGAGGGACTCGAGCTCGGCTGCGGCCTTCCCGAGCTTGTCGAACGCCGACCCGTCTTCTCCGTAAAGCAGCGCCTCGGCCAGCATGGCTCCAGACTTGAGCTTCTGCGCCGCTCCAAGCTTCCTGTGCTCGACCTCGAGCTCCTCGTCTTCGCCGAGCCGAGGCGCCAAACGCTCGATCTCGTCGAGCTGAAACTTCACGAAGTCGGCGCGCTGCAAGTCGCGATCGCTGCGCGACTGGAGCCCGTGCAGCTCGGCCGCCGCCGCCCGCCAAGCTTCATATTGTTCGCGATAGGCCTCACGCTTCTCGGTGAGCTGACCAAAGTCGTCGAGGATCGCGAGGTGGTTCTCGACGAACAAGAGGCTCTGCTGCTCGTGTTGCCCAGAGATATCGACCAACCCGCGAACGATCTCGGCTAGCGTCGCAAGCGTCGAGAGACGACCGTTGATGATCACCTTCGCCCGACCCTTGGCACCAATCACCCGGCGCACGAGCAAGGTCGACGGGTCGTCGCCCACGAGCTCGCGCTGCTCGAGACGGGCCTGCACCACGGGGTGAGAGCTAATATCAAAGAGGGCTTCGACCTCTGCGGCCTCGCAGCCATTTCGAACGACGTCGCCGCTCGCGCGTCCGCCCAGGGCCAAGATCAAGGCATCGACCAGGATCGACTTACCTGCGCCTGTCTCCCCCGTGACGACCGTGAACCCCGGCCCCAACTCGAGATCGACCTCGTCGATGATGGCGAAGTCACGTATTTTCAGCTGCAGCAGCATCAGCCCTCCGATTTGATAACTGAACACCTGTCCACTGACCATCCGTATAGCCAACCCCACCGACAACTTCCAGCGGTCTGTGGGCGTGACAGCCGTGCAGCGGCGTCTGTGAGTTCAGTCACTCAAAGTCGCAACGCCTTGTTGTCGCAGCCGATAACTCTGACGAACCCCAATGGCGCTCAAGTGCAACGTCTATCCCGGCTCGAATCTGGCGAGTCTCCGCCAGTCGAGGGATTCGTTCGTGCGCGATGTGTTGGGTGGTGCTGCGCTCGGTAGCGGCCCGACACTTCCGGGGAACGCATTCGACGACGCGAAGATAGCCAAGCGCGACGCATACCTCGTTCTCGAGTATGCAAAGAGGTACTTCCAAGACTCCCACGAGCCCGGTTCGGGGACAGTCAACCAAGACGCTAAGCGGGTAAGGGTTGGCGACGTCGCCTGCTCGAACGCAATCCTCGACATCCTCACAGGCCCGGTCGAGACCAAGCCGACAACCGAGCTCGGCATCGCGCGCGCCGCCATCCGCAAAGAAGTCGGATGGAGCTCGACTCTAGCCACGACCATGCTCAACGCCATGGTAGCGCGCTATGGCGACCAGTGGCTCTCGAACTGTCACGTCATCTACAGCGGCCACGGCACCGGTCAGATGCTCCCGTTCTTCCCGCTTTGCGGCGCCCTGGGCTTGCGCTCAGGCGGATTTCGGCTCTCGAATGCGAGTGGAGACAAAGGGGTCTACCCGCTCTTCAACGTGATCATGGCGTCGCTCATGAGCTCCCCGGCGCGTGACTTCAACCTTGCATCGCAGAGCTCTGAACACGTGATCGCCGAGCTGCTTCAGCCGCGCATGGTGCTGCTCGCCAATGGTGGCCAGCTGCTCACGGGTATCGACCTACCGCCCGCTGTGCTCGATCGCATCGCGCACGGCGAGATTCGCTTCTACCTGCACAACGCCGCCGACAAGAAATCGTACGCGGAGCTCGAGGCCCGATACCCTGAGGCGTTCGCGACTGCTGTCTCCCTCAACGGCGCCGACAGCATCCCCAAACAAATCGAGTTCTCCGGGATCGGCGATCAGCTCGGCGCCCACGGCGACGACGCGTCACGACGCCACAACCACGCGCCCATCAGCCAGTCGACCGCCATCATCTTCGGTGTTGGCACCATGGGGCCGGCCATTTGCCAGAGTCTCATCGGCAGCGACATGTCCCGGGAAAACATCGTCCTCGTCGACACCCACCCGAGCCCTGAAGCGTTGGCTTGGGCGAGTGAGCGCGGCCTGACCATCCACCGCGAGCTCCCGAGCGTTACGAGCGACGGCCGTAAGCTCGCCGAGCTGCCGCACGGCGTGGTCTACGTTGCGACCAATTGCGACGGCGGTCTCGATGAGGGGCATCTCGATCGGCTGCCCAAATCGACGGTCGTCATCAATACCAACTCAGAAGGCCGCGGGGTCGCTGTCGATGGCATCTACGGCGCATACCGCAACATCCGCGACGCAGATCGCGACTACGTCGTTTACGGCCTTCGTGACGGAGACCAGATCCGCTACGCCGACATGGTGTGTGAGCGACGCGAGCGAGGAAACGCTCCACAGCCCGAGAAGATCACCTTCGTGAACGCACGCTTCAGTCAGAAGCTGCGGCGGGTCGTTGCGTATTCACCGAACCTGAGCGAAACGACCGGTCAAGAGCGCCTGCACACAGCGGTCAAAATCTTCGTGGGCGTTTGCTCACTAGCCGACCCCGAGCTCCGACACCGTCCCGATGGTCAGCCCCACCCCTACCCCATGGCGCCGAGCCTGATGTTCCGCAACGCAGCAGTGCCGGCTTTGACCTATCAGGGGCCTCCCCTCGACGCCGTCAATCCCCCGGCGTGAGCCTTGCCCCCAGCGCGTTCGGTGTTTCAGCCGGCAGCTCACACACTCCGCGATGACAGACATAGCCCACGGCCCGCTGCTTGAAATCGGTTCGCCCTTCGAGGAGCGCTAGCTTCGCTGGTGAAAGGTCGGGCCCTGCGATGACCCGCACCGCGAGTGGCAGGAAGCGACCACGCAGCACATCGAGCATGGGCTGACGTTCCGTACCCGCAACGACGATCTGCAAAGGGTCGCCGTGGTACCAATCGAGAGCCGCGAGCAGCGCAGGCAAAGCAAAGACGGCGCGCCGCATCTGAAACGAGAACGCCGACAGCAGCGCTGTAGCGCGCTCGTGATACCTCGCGTCATCGGTGAGCTGATGCAGGCGCAGCAGATTGCGGCAAGCGACCGAGTTTCCGGACGGCTCGGCGCCGTCGTAGTCGGGCTTGTCGCGGCGGATGAGCACCTCTGCGTCCGCCGCGGACAAGAAGTAGCCCCCGCCATCTGGGTCCCAGAATCGGGCGTCGAGCTCGGCTTGTAAGCCACGCGCGAAGTCGAGCCACTCTGCTTCGCCCGTGGATTCGAACAGCTCGAGTAACCCCTGGATGACGAAGGCGTAGTCGTCGAGTACCGCGGCGTGACGCGCCTCGCCTGCGCGAAACGTGCGTCGCAGCTGACCGTCGACTTGCATCGCGTCGCGGATGAAGCGCGCTGCCCCACGCGCCGCATCGAGATATTGCTCGGCGCCCAGTACGAAGCCCGCGCGCGCGAAGGCGGACACGGCGAGGCCATTCCATGCGGCGATGACCTTGTCGTCGAGACGCGGGGCAGGACGCTCTTTACGAGCGGCGTAGAGCTTCGCGTTGGCGAGCTCGACGTCGCCTCGCGTCTTCGCGAAGAGCACCGAGCGCCCCTCGAAGTTGCCCGCGGGGGTTAAGCCGTAGAGCGCACCGACGCGTCGCCCCTCGTCTTCACCCAGCACCGCGACCAGCTCGTCGGGAGTCCATGTGAAGAACCAACCCTCCTCGAGGTGACCATCCGGAGTCAGGCTGTCGGCATCGGTTGCCGAGTAAAAGCCGCCCCGCGCGTCACGCATCTCGCGCAACAAGTAATCGAGGGTTCGGCGCGCCACACGGTGAAAGTCCTCCCGACCAAACGCCTGCCCAGCCGTCACGTAAGTCGTGGCCAGCTGAGCGTTGTCATAGAGCATCTTTTCGAAGTGAGGCACGAGCCACATCGCGTCGACGGAGTAGCGGTGAAATCCGCCGCCGACCTGATCGAACATGCCGCCGTTCGCCATACCCTCGAGGGTGCGTGTGACCACGGTGGCAAGGTCGCTCTCACCGGTGCGCGCCCAAATCTGGAGCAGCGTATCGAGCACGACCGGCCGAGGGAACTTCGGCGCTCCCTCGAAACCACCAGCGTTGGCGTCGAAACGCGCTTTCGCCTCGTCCGCGAACGTGGACACCAACGAGTCTCTTGGGAAGTCGAAGCGCGGCGGCGCCTCTGGTTGCAAGTAACGCGTCAGCGTGGCGGCGGTCTTTTCGAGGTCGGCCGGTGTCTCTTTCTTTCGGCGCGCGACCTCGCGCAGCAGGGAGAGAAAACCCACCTGGGCCCCGCGGTCGCCGTCGCGCGCGGGGAAGTAGGTGCCGGCAAAAACGGGTTGGCGCTGGGCGGTCGCGATGACCGTCATTGGCCAACCACCGTGGCCGCTGATGAGCTGCACGGCGCTCATGTAAACGGCGTCGACGTCGGGCCTCTCTTCACGATCGACCTTCACCGCCACGTAGTGCGCGTTGATGAACGCGGCGATCTCCTCGTCTTCGAACGACTCGTGCTCCATGACGTGACACCAGTGACACGTCGAGTAACCGATGCTGACGAGCACGAGCTTGTTCTCGGCTTGGGCGCGCGCGAACGCCTCGTCGCACCACGGGTACCAGTTCACTGGGTTGTGGGCGTGCTGAAGCAGGTAGGGACTGGTCTCGAGGGCGAGCCGATTGACGAAGCGCTTGCCCGGGGCCCGCGCTTCGAGGTCGGCCTGCAGAACCACGTCGACGCTGTCAATCCCCGGAAGCTTCGGATCCATATCGGCACCTTGTCAGGCCCGCGCGCCGGAAGCCACGTGCAACCGCACTTGCCGACGCCGCGCCGGAATGGCACGCTTTGACGCGTGACGAAACCGATCGACACGAGCTCTCCGCGGGTCGCCTACGAACAGTCGACACACGCCGATTCAAACTGGGGGAGCCGGATCACTGGAGACGAGTACGCAGCTATTCGCTCCGCATTCGACCGGCGCACTGGCGTCAACATCTTGGGCTATCAACTCCACGATTCCACCGAGCGCACGCGCCGCGACTTCCTCACCTCCTTGGTGAGCAACAACCCCGCTCTGGCGCAGAGCCTGCTGCGCGGTGAGAACTGGGATCAGTATCTATCGCGCCGAATACGCCAGGATGGTCGTCCCCCTGAAGCGGAAGAAGCCCGTGCGGAGCTGCGCTCTATGTTAGGCCTAACACCGGTCGTCAACATCCCCGACGCCTTGCGCCGCGAGGTGATCGCCTTGGGGAATCGCGCGCGGGCGGCGACCGACGAGATTACGCCACACGACGACCCCAAGCGTCTGCAGAACTGGCAGAGCATCATCAACCACGAGATCAACAATGCGACCGATCTGCGCCGCCGCATCGCTGAGGTGCCGGGGGTGACCGACGCCCGCGCCACCATGTTCGCCATCATTAGCGCCAGCCGTCGGTAGCGGCGCGAGCACGCGAACGGCTACAGTTTGCGGGTCAAACCGGCGCATGGCACGGTAAAGGAGCAATGACGGATAGCGCCTCCCCAGCGCCCAGCATCGGCTCGCACCCGCTCACCGGCAAGTTGGTCGGCACTCTCCGTCACTCTGGCGGCGGCTTGGGCTTCGCGAGCGGCGACATCGACCACTTCCGCACCGCTGGCAGTCAGCTCGACCCCCAAGCGCTCCTCGTCTGGATCCGCGACCTGAGCACCCTCGCCATCACTCTTCGCAACGACATCATGGCCGGCGGCGCGGCCAATCAGATCGAGCAAGGTCTCATCGAGCCTCTCTGCCGCGTCCTCGAGACCCACGTGCAGGCCGAAGGCGGCACCTCCGTGAGACGCAACGCAGTCGAACAGCTCGTGCGAGCCGAGCGGCGCAAGCAAGACAAACCGACTGGGGTCGCCGCGGCCATGGCCCCCAAGAACGTCAATATGGTTGGGGCGTACTTGCGGGGCCGGCGCCCAAAAGGCGAGTAAGCGCCAGGATGTCAGAACCCCCAATCAACCACTAAAGCCCACATCGGACCCTGCCGGGTATGTAGGGCATGCGCGGCATCGTCCACGATGGGAAGGTCCTCACGAGCCAGCTGGTCGGCGCCCTTCGCCGTGTCGACAGCGGGCTTGGCTTCGCAGAAGCCGACATCGAGCACTTCCGCACCGTGGGCTCGCGCCTGATGCCCGACACATTGACCAACTGGGTGCGCGAGCTTGGCATTCTCGCGGTGACCTTGCGCGATCACGTTCATGCGACCCACGCGGCCCAGCAGCTCGAGCACGAGCTCATCGATCCGCTCTGCGCAGTGCTCGACCGCGCTTCGCGGGTACGCGCCTAAAACGTGTAGCCCACCACGACCGCGGTCTCCTGCGCGCCACTGCCGCTCGTGTCGATGAGCGATGCAATGACGCTCGCTGAGACATGAGTGCTCGACGCCGCGCCAAAAGGATAGATCCACACATCCAGCCCGACACGCAGCGGCCGGGACAGACTCGCACCTTGGCTCGAGGTGTCGCGCACGAGGCTCGCGACCTCCGCGCGCTTTTGGCGATAGAGCGACGGCGAAAACCAGGCATAAGGCAGCACCGAGACATAAGGTCCACACGCGAGCTCCGCCATGAACCCAAAGCCGGACGAGAGCTGGGTTTGCGCAGCGGCGGCACGATCGTCACTACCGCTATAGCGGACAGCACGAAAGTTGGCAAAGAGCGTCAACGCGTGCGGCCGACCCCAGCCACCACCCGACAGCACTTCAGCGTAAAGGCGCGCCTGCCCCCCGAAGAGGATGCCACCAAGCTCACGGTCGCGGTCGACAAGCTCGATGGCCGCGCGACCGATGAGCGCCGACACCTGCGCGCCGAAGCCAGCCGCCCGGTCGACTTGCAGGATGTACTGAAGCGCCTGGCCCTCGACGACAAGCGGCACCGCCCCGGCGCTCTCGTCTTGGACGTAGACCAACTGAGGCGTGTGATGCACCTCGTCGGTGTCAATGTGCACACGCGTCAACGGCGCCGAATATGACGCGATGACGACCGAGCTCATGAGACCGGCGAGCACGGTGCAACCCTCGCAGGCTTCACTGCGGGCGGCAAGAGACACGAAGACCCGGCCGGTGTCCGCGATGACGCATGACATCCGTGAACAGGGACAGCCGCCCGCCGAGGAGTCGAATACCCCTCGCCGCGGGCGACCCTGAGCCGCTTAGTTTGGCGCCACCGGTGGCGTCGTCGGTATCACCGGGTTGGCCTTGGCCAACGCAATGGGAGATTGCTCGAGAGCAGCCTCCAGCACCTCGTCCATGCGGTGCGCAAAGATGAACTCGAGGCCGGCCCGGTTCTGCTCCGGGATCTCGACCAGGTCCTTCTTGTTGCGCTCCGGCATGATGATGCGCTTGACGCCAGCGCGTTTGGCCGCAAGGACCTTTTCTTTGATGCCGCCGACCGGCAGGACGTTGCCACGCAACGTGATCTCACCGGTCATCGCAACGTCGCTGCGCACCTTGATGCCGGTGAGCAACGAGACGAGCGCGGTCAACATGGTGACGCCTGCGGACGGACCGTCCTTGGGAATACCGCCCGCCGGGACGTGGACGTGCAGGTCGAAGTTCTTCAGCGAGTCCTCGCTGATGCCCAGACGCGCGGCTTGCGAGCGCACGAATGACATTGCCGCCTGACCTGACTCCTTCATGACGTCACCTAGCTGACCGGTGAGCGTCATGGCGCCCTTGCCAGAGAACTTCGTGGCTTCGATGAAGAGAATGTCACCCCCGACAGCCGTCCACGCAAGACCCGTGGCGACACCGGTTAGCTCGGTGCGCTCGGCCATCTCGTTGATGAACTTCGGCGGCCCAAGGATTGTTTCGAGATCGTCCTTGGAGACCAACCGTTTGTCTGTCTTGCCATCCGCGAAGTCGACCGCGACGGCTCGGCACACGGAGGCGATCTCGCGCTTCAGGTTACGCACACCGGCTTCACGCGTATACGAACCAATCAGCTCGACAAGCGTTTCCGTTGGGATGTCGGCGCGATCATTGTTCAAGCCGTGATCTTCGAGCGCCTTCGGCACCAAGTGGCGAATCGCGATCTCGAGCTTCTCTTCCTGCGTGTAGCCAGGAATCTCGAGAATCTCGAGACGATCCTTCAGCGCCGGTGGAATCGGCTCGAGCTGATTCGCCGTGGCGATGAAGAAGCACTTGGAGAGGTCAAACGCGACGTCGATGTAGTGGTCAGCGAACGTGTGGTTCTGCTCAGGATCGAGGACCTCGAGCAACGCCGCCGCGGGATCACCGCGGAAGTCGTGCGCCAACTTATCGACCTCGTCGAGCACGAAGACGGGGTTGTTCGTCGCCGACTTCTTCATGCCCTGGATGATGCGGCCCGGAAGCGCGCCGACGTAGGTACGACGATGGCCGCGAATCTCCGCTTCGTCGCGTACACCACCCATCGCGACACGAATGAACTTGCGCCCCATCGATTTCGCGATCGACTGGCCGAGCGACGTCTTGCCGACGCCGGGCGGGCCAACGAAGCACAAGATGGGACCCTTCATGTCGCTCTTGAGCTTGCGGACCGCCAGGTACTCGATGATGCGCTTCTTGGGCTTCTCGAGGCCGTAGTGGTCCGCATCGAGAATCTCGCGGACCTCTTTCAGATCGATCTTGTCGACCGAGCTCTTGGCCCACGGCAGATCACACAGCCACTCCACGTACGTGCGAGCGACGGTGTACTCGGCCTGTGACGGGGACATATTGCGCAGACGACGCAGCTCCTTACGGGCCGCCTTTTCAGCCTCTTCTGGAAGACCAGCGTCGTTGACGCGGGCCTCGAGCTCCGCCAAGTCGTCGTCGCTGTCGTCGCCCTCGCCGAGCTCGTCCTTGATCGCCTTGAGCTGCTGACGCAGGTAGTACTCGCGCTGCGTCTTCGACATCTCGCCTTTGACCTGCGAGCTGATCTTGTTCGAGAGCTTGAGGACCTCGAGCTGACGCGAGAGGAGCTCGAGAACCCGGCGCATGCGAGAGACGAGCTCGACGGTCTCGAGAACACCCTGCTTTTCGTCAACCGTCGCCTCGACGTTCGATGCGATGAGGTCGGCCAGGACGCCAGCGTCGTCGACGCGCTCGAGGAGCTCGGCGGCGGAGGGCGGCAGCTCAGGAATGAGCCGCAACACTTCACGTGCCGTCTTCTTGAGCGACATGGTCAAGGCTTCGACTTCGACCTGATTGGTCGTCATGTCCTCGACCGCGCTGATGCGGGCCCGCAGATACGGGAGAGACTGCGTGTATTCGCTCAGGCGAACGCGCGAAAGCCCCTGAACGACGACACTGAAGTTGTCTTTCGAGGCTTTGACCAGCTTCACCAGGCGCGCCGCGCAGCCCATGCCGTACAGATCGGCGGGGACAGGATCGTCGACGTCCGGGTCGCGCTGAGCGACCACGGCCACTAGGCCGTTTTCCTTGATGCTCTCTTCGACGAGACGCACCGTTTTTGGACGACCGATGCCGAGGGGCACGATCGATCCGGGGAAGAGCACGGTGTTTCGCAACGTGAGGACCGGTAGCTCGTCGGGGATGACGATCATGCTGTCACCCTCGCCCGGCTTGGTCAGCGCGTGCTCGATACCGATATTCTCAAGAGGTTTCTTTTTGTCGGCCATGGCCTGCTTTCGGTTGGCGCTCTACGAAAAGATCTAAACAATGCCACTCTGGCTCGTGCTCCGCCGCACTGCAAGAGGATGACGGCACGAGAGCCGAATTTCTGCACATTGGCGCGTTCGTTTTCGTCCCCTGAAACGCCGAAATTAGCCTTGCGCGCGCTCGGGGTAGCACGCTAATTGGCGCTTCCGTCTCACCTGGTGAGATCTGCTCGGACAGCTAGACCCGTTTGGGAGCCATTCATGTTTTTGCAGGAGCTTTTCGCCGCGGCCAAGAAGAAGGCGCCCGCCAAGAAGGCGCCCGCTCGTGACGCCGACGAGGAGTCCGACGATGATGACCGCGATGACGACGACGGCGACGGCGACGATGATGACGAGGGTGGCGACGACGACGCCGATGACGATGATGACGACGAGCTAGGCGACGACGAAGAGCTCGGCGACCTCGAAGACGACGGAGAGGTCGAGGGTGACGACGTAGACGACGAAGAAGACGACGAAGAGGAAGGAAAAGGCACCGACCTCGACGAAGACTTCGGCTTCGACGACGACGAAGGCTTCGGCGACTTCGACGACGATGACGACGATGACGACGACGACGACGATGACGAAGAAGAAGACGATGATGACGACGATGAGGACGACGACGACGACGATGATGACGACGACGACGACTTCGAAGAAGAAGAAGACGACGATACCTAGCTAGCTAGCGCTACCCCGTCGCGATAGCCGCTCGGGCTGGCGGCGCACGAGCAGCCCGCATCGCAGCATCTCGAAACCCTCCGCGTTGCGGCCATTCAATTGGCTTCGCGCGGGGGGTTTTTGCTTCTGCCCGGGCGCACGTCGCTGGACGGGGGGCGGTATTCGCGGCGCCACCACGGTGCGCGCGGCCTATTCGGCTCCGCCTTTCGGGGAGCAGGCGTGGGTATCAGCGCTGCAAGCGCTGGAGGATTTGCTTTGCGCGCTGGAGAATTTCAGTGGTCGGCACTTCGCTCCCGGGCGCGAGAGTAGCCTCGAGGAGTTGGTCGAGCGCTTTGTCGCGGCCCTGCGCATCCGCTAAAGCGGCAAGGCCGGCGGCGATGTGCTCGCGACGCGCGGCCTGAGGGGCACTGCCCGCCTTCTCGAGCTTGTCGACGACCGTGGCGAGCGCCGCCTTATCGTGGAGCACCAAACATTCGCGCTGGTTGATGACCTCGAGGGCCTCGAGATAGCGGGCCAGGTTCTGCACGGCGCGGCGCGCCGGGGTCGCGCGCAGCGGGCTCCAGAGCTCGAGGATCTCACTGATGGCGCGGTGCTGCTTGATGATCGTGCGCTTGTCGCTTGCGCGCATCCACGCGAAGCCCGGTCCAAAGATGAAAGCGTCGAGCGATTCGACCGCCCGACTGAGCAAAGACTGCCAGTCGGATGTCGGCACGCTGGCGAGACTTACTTCGACAGTCAGCAGCTCGTCGCGCAGCGCGAAGATACGTTGCCGGAGGTCGCGTGACGCGAGCAGCTCGATGTTCTGCTCATCGTGACTCTCGATGACGCCACTTGCGCCCTCGTCGTTGGGATAGAGGCTCCCGTAGACACCGGTCAGTATGGCTTGCAAGGCCGCTTTGATGTGGCCGACGTGGTCCTGCAGGTCAGAGAGCAGCTCCCATGCGTCGGGTACCTTGATGAGCGTCGGCAGGCGACGACGAAAGCCGTCGATCTCGCTGCTCAGCATGAAGCTCGTAGCCCAGAGCGTCTCGCCGATGCGATCGATGGGCGTCTTGTTGGGGGCGGCGACGAGGGGCTTCTTGGCTTCGACCGCCGGGGCCTCACCCTCGATGCTCACATCGAACGCGAGGTCATCTTCGTGGGCGATGCGGCTCTCGTGCTCATCGACGAGAGGTTTCGCCGCATGTTGGAGCTCTTCGACAGCACGCCAGACGTCGGCGATGGGCGATTCAGCGGCGCTCCACAAGGCCCGCGTTGGTCCGCTCGCGCGGTCGCGTTCGAGAGCGCCGAAGTCGAGCGACTGGATGCGCTTGAGGCAGGCGAAGGCCGCACCGACGACAGCCTCGGCAAGCGTCCGCTCTTGCGGATCGCGCATGGACTGGACCCGCAACTGCAGCAGCTCGGGGTCGACCGGCCCCATAGAACCCAGAGAACTCGACACACGGAGAATGTGCGCGCCAAGCTTCCAAAACGCAAACGCTTCGCGTACATGCCCGGCTCTGACCGGTCGCCCTCCGGCGATCGAGGAGACTGTACCTATGGGTCCACGCGAGCTCGATGCATTGCTGAACGCGCTTCAGCGCGGTGAGACGACCGTCGCGCAAGCCAAGAGCGCTCTCGCTGGCCTGCACGATCAAGCCCTCGCCGACGGCCACGCGCCAGCTTTCGCGCACGTCGACCACCATCGCGGCGTACGCCAGGGCATGACCGAGGTGATCTTCGGGGCCGGCAAGACGCATGCACAAATCGCGGCGATCGCGGCCGCGCTCCTCGAACGCGGCGACAACGTCTTGTGCACGCGCGTCGACGCCGCAGCTCTTGACGCAGTTCGGAGCGCCCACATCCTCGCGCGCGAGCATGCCGTCCATCACGCCGCGGCGCGCTGTATCACCGTCACCCACACGCCTCCGGCACCGCTCGGCCAGGTGGCCGTCGTCTGCGCAGGCACGAGCGACCTGCCGGTTGCCGACGAGGCCGCTGTCACATGCGAGGCCTTCGGGACGGTGGTCCAACGCTTTACCGACGTTGGTGTCGCCGGGCTGCAACGCCTGGCCGGGATCCTTCCGAGGCTCCGCGACGTCGACCTGGTGATCGTCGTCGCCGGCATGGAAGGCGCGCTCGCCTCTGTCATTGGGGGCCAGGTGGCCAAACCAGTCATCGCCGTGCCCACCTCGGTCGGCTACGGCGCGAGCTTCTCGGGCCTCGCGGCCCTCCTCGGCATGCTAACGAGTTGCGCGTCCGGCATCGTCGTCGTCAACATCGACAACGGCTTTGGCGCCGCAGCGGCCGCCCGCAGGATACTCGCAGCGAAGGCCGGTTAAGCCGCCCCGCGGTTGAAGGCCTCGAGCAAGGCCCGGCCGACGATTGGACTGTCGGCAATACGCAGGATGGCATCACGCACGGCGGGTGCCCAAGCACCCCGCTCGCCGCCGAGGAAGGCGCGTCGCTCAGGCTGATGCGGCGGATCGAAAGCGAGCGTCGTCGCCTGCTGTGGACGCGGGTCCGTAACCTTCGGGACGCCCTGATGGGTGACGTGGTCGGGCGCAGCTGCCGCCGCCTTGGCCGTCTGCCTCAACGGCTCGCCGGTGTGAGCGTCGGCAGGGACAATAGGCGAGCCAGGGGGGCCGATGCGCGGCGTGCTCATGTGCTCAACCTAAACCAGTACGCTCACGCGCGGATAAGCTTTTTGCCCGACAGAATGGCGGGCGTGGCAGAATGTCAGCGCGTGTAGTCGACCACGTCGACGGTCGTGACGAAGATATCGTACACGTCCCCGATGATGCGCTCGCGGCCGACCAGGCACACTTGGTTCTCGTCGACGCGGTAGTACCACCCAGGCTCCGTGCCATCGGGGTCGACGCGTGGCAGGAGCGCGGGCTGACCCGTTGCGCCAGCCTCTGCGCGACGCACGGAGATGTTGTTGGTCTTCGTCTCGTCGCTGTCGCCTGCGGGCACGACGTCGGCAAGCTGGAAACACGCGAGCTTGGCGAGGTCAGCGAATGTCCGCAGGGCGTCGCTATACGCGGGCGCATCATTGCGGCAGATCGACTCGTAGGTCTTGCGCGTGAACTGCGACGAAAAGCTCACGTAACGTGAGGCTGACAACGCCGAACAACGGGGATCTGTCGGATCCGTGTTGATGGTGTACGCACACCATTCGTCGGGCTCACCCTCCAAGCAGCTGCAGGCAACATTGGGCTCCGGGGCGACGTCAGCAATGCAATCCGTCGCCTCTCCCGACAACGTCGGGTTGATTTCGGGTCCGTTTTTGCGGAGCGCTCCGATGGTGCCGATGACGACGCGACCGTTCGAGTTGCCCTTCTTTTGTTTGAGAAGGTTCGCCATCGAGGTCGTCGACAGCATGCTGAACTGCGCGTCAGGCTGGTAGCACATCGAGCCGAGCGGTTGCGGCAAGGGCAGCGCACCCTCCTCGTAGTTGGCGCGGTTTTGCCAGAGGATGAGCGGCATCGAGCAGTCCTGCTCGTCGGTCACGTACATGATGCCAAGGGCCGCGTCGTCGCGGATCCACGGCTGTTCTCGCGGCTGGAAGTTCTGGTCGAGGCCGGTGTGACTGTTTGGCCGACCCGGCGAGGTGATGGCCGCCGCAGCGGACAACTCGCTACCCGCCGGCGCGCGCGGGTCGACGCCGACCGCGAGAAGGCTCGTGCGCAGACCCTCCTCCCAACCGATGCCAGCAATACCGAGTCCGGCGATGTTGCTAGCGAACAATGCTTTGACGAGCGCCCCGGCCACCGGCTCGGCGCGATCGATGTAGCACCTGTCAGTCTTGTCGCAGATTGCGCAGCCCGCAGCGACACAGGCGTCGCGCCGGATGACGTCGCGATCGATGACCCACGGCACCCCCGCGGTGCCGTTGGAGTAGACGCTGTTGGGCAGTCCCGCCGGCAGGGTCGTCGCGCTGTTTGGCAGAAGCTTTGCGAGTGCGAGCTTCTGCTCGGCGTTGAGGTCGGCAAAGAGCGGTGAGTCGACATCGAGCACCGTCGGGTCATACGCGGCAAGCAAGCGACCGAGGGCGCCGTCGTGGGGGCGACGCAACACGACGTCGCTCCGCAAGCAGTTGCCGCGGGCCCCGTGATTGTCGGGGTTGGAAGCGCCTTCGGGTGGCAACGCGTTGCCATCGCAATCGATGGTGAAACCAACGCCGTCGCTCGAAATGATACCGACGCGATAGCTAGTGTCCGTGTCACCGAACGCCTCGATGAGCGCGTCGAACGAGCGCGTAAGCGCAGCCTGCTCCTCGGTCATCGACGACGAGTTGTCCACGACGAACAAGAGATCGGCACGCGACGGGGTCTGCACCTCGAAGCGGAGGTGGCGCCCTTGACGATCTTGCAGAGGCTGGTAGGCGAAGTCATAGGTCTGGCACGCATACGTGAACACTAGCGCAACAGCCGCGAGCGTTCGGGCTGCCAAGCGCCCAAACCCGCCCCGAAGGCCGCGGCGGAAGGAAGCGCCGACGCAGGCGACCGGCCGATGGCGCGAACTGCAGAAGGAGACCATGGCGCAAGAGCTTAGCAGAGGTTCGGACCCTGTCGCACGTTTCATTGATCCGTGGCCGTGACCTGAAGGATCTCGAAGCGGTCCCCAACCCTCTTGCGCAGGCCACCCTCGAGACAAAGCGAGCGCGACCCATCGACGATGCTCCAACCCTCCCGATTGCTGCCCGGTGACACGTTCGGGAGCGGTTGGCCATTCAAGGTCACGGTCAGGAAATCCGAGGCCGGCGAGCTTGGCGGCGCGCCGAGCGTGAAGCAACGCGGAATAATCACGTTGTTGACGATGGCATCGAGGGTGGCGTCGTAGCGGGTGCGGCAGATGGAATCGACCAGGACGTCCCGTGCAAGGCCCTGGCTCTGGCGGCGGTTACCGAGCTCGTCGAGGAACATGACGTAGCGGTTTCCAGGCGCGGCGTTGCAACCGCTGACCGTCGGACTCACGGGCCCGCCTGGCGTTTCGCTACGCGCCGGGAAGCGCGTCGCGCCTTGCCCGTTCGCGGCAGTAATGTCGCATGAGAAGTCGTTGGCCCCTGCGACGCAACCGCACACCGCCGAGGGACCGCCATCAGCGACGAAACACGCGGAGCCCTCGAACGCGACGTTTTCGGCACGTTGCACCGCGCTGATGATGCCGGCCGCGCGCACTTGGCGCAGTGACTTGTAGGAGACGATCTTGTCGAGAAAAACTCCAACATCGTCGAGGCGCGGCGGATTGACGACGCGGTCGATTGTGCCGGTGTTGCCGCAGCGCAAGCGGCGACTCGCGGGCACCGGACCGCTGGGATCCGACCAGTCATCGAGGCCGTCATCATCCGTGTCGGTCCCCTCGTTGTAGTAGGCGTAACACTCGTCGGGGCTGCAGAAGTGCGCGGCCTGGTCGAGTGAGCTGTTCGGATTATCGGGACGCAGATAAACGCTCCGGTTGCCGACACTGCAGTCGTCTTCGTCAGTCAAGAAGATGAGAACGAGGTCGGCCTCCGGTCGGATGAAGCCGTTGTTTAGATTGCGCGCGGCGCCAGCATTGCCCGTCGCTGCTTCGCTGCAGTCGGGCGAGCCCACAGAACAGGCCACCGCGAGCGCAGCTGCCTGGATGCCGCTCTCGAACGCGCTCCCCTTCAACCCGTGCAGCGCAAAGTCGATCGCAGCGACGAAGTCGGCGATCCACTGCGGCCGATCCGCCTCCGAGGGCGGTGTGAAGATGCGGGTTCCACCAGCGTCGACCCCCTGGAGCCGGCCAGCCTCACAATCGCTGGTCTCGAACACGGAATCGCCGTTGTTGTCCCGGTCCGTGCATGTGGCAAGGCCGGTCTTGAGCGCGCAGCAGGAGTTCGAGAACGAGCCAGCGCCGCCTGTACAGAGGCGGTTCGGCAAGTTGCACTCGACGTCCGGGGTAACGATGCCGATCTGGAAGTCGACGCCTTCGGCGGCGAGGGAGGTCACGAAGCGCTCGATGTTGTTCTTGAGCTCGTCGGTCTCCTCACGCATGGTAGGCGAGTTGTCGATAATGAAGAGAATGTCGACGGGAGTAAGGGTGGCAACCAGCTGGTTGAGACGTTGTGCCTCGATGCGTTCAGGTCGGCGAAAGTCGAAGGCATAGTCTTGGCAACCCGCGAGCGACAACAAACACGGCATTACGAGTGCCGCGAGCAATCGTGGTTGCGTCTCGTTTGCGAACATCGCGCGCAGTCTAGCCGCGCACCCGGGCGCGGGCAAACGACTCGCCCGATATTGTGATGAGCCAGAGTACGTTGACCTACATCGCCGTATCGGTCGGCGAGTTTCGCCTCGCCTTGCCAAGCGCGGCGGTCCATGGCGTCATCACGGACGTCCTCAACGGTGAGCCGACGTGGTTTCGCGGCCAACGCTTGCCCGTGATCGACTTGGCAGCGGTCTTCGTGAGCCAGCGGCGCCTCATCGCCCCGTTCGCGGTCGTCGCCTCGGCGCGCGGCGACGTCATCATCGTCGGCGTCGATCGTGTGGACCCCGAGCCCCTGCAAGGAAGCCTGGTCGCAGTCCCAAAACTCGGTCTCTTGAGGCCCGAGCTTTTCGAAGGCGCGCTGCGGGGTGCTTTCGGTCTCACGCTCGTGCTGTCGCCGCGCAGCCTGGTCGGACTATGAGATCGGCATGCGCGAAGGAAAACACTCCGTCACGTCCCACCCTTGGCCGCCGTCTATTTGACCCCCTCGAGATGCCAACGTATAACCGCCGCGTGCAATGACCGGACCCGTCATGACCTTCCAAGCCGCGGGCGTCTGGTTCGCGGTGCACGTAGCCGATCTCGACCGCGTCGTCGGCTCGTCGGAAGAACGATCACGCCGCCTTTGGCCGGTGCCCATGGCCTGCCAGGGTTACGCTGGTCTCTTCGATGACGGACAGGAGCTCGTCCCCGTGCTCGACCTGGTAGCAACTGCCGATCATGGCCTCGACTGTCAGCTCGCCGTTGTCCGCGTCAACGGAACGTCGCTGGGGCTGCGGGTCGAACGCACCGGCCGCGTCGTCGACGACTATCGCCTCGAGGAAGCAGTCAATCCGCCCCGTCTCGGCCAGTCACTTCCGGGCTGTGCCGGGGTAACCGCCGACGAGACGTTTTGGCTCCTCGATCTCGAGAGGTTAAAAGCCTCCATCGAGAACAATCTGTTGAATCGGATCCACTGAAGGACGATCTAAGCGATGCCTTATCAACTGCTTCTCGCCGACGACAGCGCCACCATGCACCGTGTGGTGCAGATCGTCTTTGCAAACGAAGACTTCCAGGTGACTGCGGTCGATAACGGTCAGGCCGCGATCGCCACCGCCAAGTCGCTCAAGCCCCAGCTCGCGCTCGTCGATGTCGGCATGCCGGGCATGGACGGCTACGCGGTTTGCCAGGCCATCAAGGCCGACGCGGACACATCGGGGATCCCCGTCGTGTTGCTCGCGAGCAACTTCCAACCCATCGACGAGGCCCGCGCCCAAAGCGTTGGCGCTACCGCCCATGTCATGAAGCCGTTCGAGTCGCAGGCGCTGCTCGATCGTGTGAAGACGATCTTGGGCGCGCCTGTGCAGGCGGCCGTTCGCTCGATTCCGCAAGCCGTCGCCCCAGCCGCCGCGCCACCAGTCGCCGCCAAGCCAGCGGCACCGCCGCCCGCAGCTCCTGCTGCCTCGGGTGGCTTCGGCGCCCCCATGGGTGGTCCCGCCCGACCACAGGTCGCGCCAACTGCGGCTCCAGCTGGTGCTCCGGCAGGAATGCCCGCACAGCGCCCTGCCGCCCCGCCGGTCGCTCAGCCGAGCTCGCCGTTCGCCCCGCCGCGGGCACCCAGCCAGCCTGCGTCCAGCCCCTTTGCGACCGGCATCCCCGCCGGACAGCCTCCGCCACAGCGGACACCTCCCGCCCAGCCGCCGATGGCGCCGCAGCAGCAGGCCCGCCCCGCCGCCCCTCCCCCCGGACAACAAAGCTCGCCAACCACCATGCCGCGATCGCCGTTCGGTACTGGGCCGGCCGCGCCTCCGCCGTCTCCACCGCAGCGGCCTGCAGCGCCAGCCCAGCCGCCCGCGCAAGCACGCCAACCCGACGGGCTCGGCAGCCTCGAGATGGATTTCGGTGGTCTCGCCGATGCACCGCCCGCTGCTCGTCCGACGGCCCCGCCGCCGGCGCCCGCGCGTCCGACGCCGCCACCGGCCGCCGCGACCGCTATCTCGAGTCCGCTGCCGCAGACCGCCTCACGCGACCCGTTCGGTCTGGGACAAGCTCGACCGCAACAACCGGCCGCGCCGGCTCAGGCTCAGGCGCAAGCACCCGCCGCCCAAGCGCGCGCTAGCGTGCCGGCCGAGCTTGCCGGCATGAGCGAAGACCTCATCAAAGCGGTAGCCCGCGAGGTCATCGAGCGTATCGCCTGGGAGATCGTGCCAGAGCTCGCCGAAAGCATCGTGCGCGCGCATCTCGACAAGCTGCTCAAAGATCAAGGCCGGTAGTTCCCTCGTTCGAGGCGGACATGCGCCGGGGCGTTGCCGACGGGTCGACGGCGAGACTGTCAAACGGTCTTGCCCGCTCGCATCGCGCGCGCGTAGATGGCTCTCCATATGACTGACAGCACCCTCGCGACTGCTTACGACCCGAAGCAGGCGGAATCGACCTGGTACGCCCGCTGGGAAAAATCCGGATACTTCGAGCCCAAGGGAGACGGTAAGCCGTTCTGCATCGTCATCCCACCGCCCAACGTCACCGGCAGCCTGCACATCGGCCACGCGCTCAACCATACGCTGCAGGACGTCCTCATTCGCTATCATCGCATGCTCGGCGACGACACCTTGTGGCAGCCAGGTAGTGACCACGCGGGCATCGCCACGCAAATGGTGGTCGAGCGCCAGCTCGCCGCCGAGAAGACGTCGCGCACAGAGCTGGGCCGCGACAAGTTCATCGAGCGCGTCTGGCGCTGGAAGGCCGAGTCCGGTGGACAGATCGCGGCGAGCATGCGCGCCCTCGGCGAGTCGGTCGCCTGGAAGCGCGAGCGCTTCACCATGGACGAAGGTCTGTCTGCGGCTGTGCGCAAGACGTTCGTCGACCTCTACAAGAAGGGCCTCATCTACCGCGACAAGCGGCTCGTGAACTGGGACCCGAAGTTCCATACAGCGATCTCGGACCTCGAAGTCGAGCAGCGCGAGACCAAAGGTCACTTCTGGCACCTGCGCTACCCTGTGGAAGGCTCGAGCGACTCAATCGTCGTCGCCACGACCCGCCCCGAGACGATGCTCGGTGACACCGCTGTAGCGGTCCATCCTGACGATGAGCGCTACAAGCACCTCGTCGGCAAACACGTGGTTCTGCCACTCGTCGGCCGCAAGATCCCGATCGTCGCAGACACGTATAGCGATCCCGAAAAAGGGACCGGCGCCGTGAAGATCACACCGGCGCACGACTTCAACGACTTCGAAGTCGGCAAACGCCACGACCTGCCGCTCATCAACATCTTCGACAAGAACGCAAAGCTCAACGACAACGTGCCCGAGGCGTACCGCGGGCTCGACCGCTTCGTTGCGCGCAAACAGGTCGTCGCCGATCTCGAGGCGGCGGGTGCCCTCGTGAAGGTCGAAGATCACACCCTGCAAGTGCCCTACGGGGACCGCAGCGGAGTCGTCATCGAGCCATGGCTTACCGACCAGTGGTACCTCGACGCCGCAACACTCTCGAAGCCCTGCGTCGAGGCGGTCGAAGCGGGTCGCACGCAGTTCGTGCCGAAACACTGGGAGAAGACGTACTTCGAGTGGATGAAGAACATCCAGCCGTGGTGCATATCGCGCCAGATCTGGTGGGGGCATCAGATCCCAGCGTGGTTCGGACCCGACGGCACGTGTTTCGTTGAAGAGACGGAGGAACAGGCGCGTAAGGTAGCGCAGGCGTACTACAAAAAAGACGTCGAGCTGACGCGGGAAACCGACGTGCTCGACACCTGGTTCAGCTCGGCATTGTGGCCGTTTTCGACTCTTGGCTGGCCGGAGAAGACCCCGGAGCTAGCGCGCTATTACCCGACCTCCGTGCTCGTCACGAGCTTCGACATCATCTTTTTCTGGGTCGCCCGCATGATGATGTTCGGCATGCACTTCATGGGCGAAGTGCCGTTCAAGGACGTCTACATCCATGCCCTCGTGCGTGACGAGCATGGCAACAAGATGTCGAAGTCGAAGGGCAACGTCGTCGACCCGTTCGAAGTCATCAAGGAGCATGGCACCGACGCTCTGCGCTTCACGCTCATCGCGCTGGCTCTGCAGGGGCGCGACATTCGCGTGTCCGCCGAGCGCATCGGCGGCTACCGCGCCTTCGTCAACAAGATCTGGAACGCGACGCGTTTTGCTCTGATGCGGGTCAGCGGCACCGTTGCCCCGCTGTCCGAGGTTCGTGCGAAGCTCGAGGAGCCCGATCGATGGATCTTGTCGCGCCTCGCGAATGCGGTCAGCGACGTGCGCGCCCACCTCGATGTCTACAAGTTCGCCGAAGCCGCGAACGCGATGTACGTGTTCATGTGGGATGAGCTCTGCGACTGGTACATCGAGCTCGTCAAGGCACGCCTCATGAACGACGACCCGGCTGGTGCCGAGTCGAAGCGCGTGGCAGAGGCGACCCTCGTGTACGTCATCGAGACCGCCATGCGACTCATGCATCCGGTCATGCCGTACATCACCGAGGAGCTATGGCAGAAGCTGCCCATCACCCGCTCCACCGAGTTCATCGGCCAGCAGAAGTACCCTGGCGACGAGCTCGAAGCGATGCGTAGCCCTGCCCTCGAGAGCTCCTACGCACTGGTCCAGAGCGCCATCAGCGCGATTCGCACCATCCGCGCGGAGAAAAATCTCGGGCCGTCGCGTCCCATCGATGCCATCGTGGTAGCCGCTTCGGCGGACGACCGAGCTCTGCTCGAGCAACAGCGGGCCTCGATTACGCAGCTTTCGCGTTTGCAGAAGCTCGATATCGTCGCAAACCGCGGCAACGCGCCTGAGCAGGCGGCGACCAAGGTCACGGATAAGCTCGAGGTCATCGTGCCAATGGCCGACTTGCTCGACTACTCCGCCGAAGCCGACAAGCTCCGCCGGCAGATCGCCAAGACCGAGCAAGAACGCGAGAAGCTCACAACCAAGCTAGGCAACGAGGCCTTCGTTGCACGCGCACCCGCCGATGTCGTTGCCCGCGAGCGAGCACGTGTCGATGAGCTTGCACAAATGCTCGTGACACTGCGTGACGGGCTCGCACGCGCCGAGGCCGCGCTGAGGTCCAAATAGTGTCCATTGCGTGGACACGCTTCGCGCTCGCGAGGCACCAGGAAGGCTCGGGTCACACCTGGTTCCGTGGCACCCACGAGGAGCTCGTCCAATCGGTGCACGCCACCTGGCACGCTCGGCGTCCAGGCTTTGGCCGTGCGAACCTGAACGAGGTCGTGGTCGTCCCGCAGCCCCCCGAGCGTTTCCGTGGTGTCACCGCGAGCATTCGCGACGGGATGAAGCTCGACGCCGTCGTAGCGCGGCGGCAGCCACACGAAGATCCTTACGTGCGCGTGACCGCCAAGGCGGAGCCGGACGAGGCGCGCTTCGCCTCGGTGGTCCTCTACAACCGCGCACTTCTCCTCCCGGAGGAGCCTGACTTCGACGCCGAGTGGGGTATCGTGTCGCTGACGGCAGCCGCCATCGCGGATGAGCCGATGCACCCACTGACCATGGCGCGCAACATGCTCGAGAAACCAGGCGGCACACGAGCGACGTACAGCGCCGAACAATTCGCGGAGGCCGTCTACTACTGGGCGCAGCGCGTAAGTGTTACTTCTTCGTGAGATTCGAGATGTCGGCGAGCAGGTCGTCGATCTCTGACAGGTCGATGGTGCGACCCGTTGACGTCTTGAGGGGCCCGGAGCTCAGGGGCTTTGGCGGTACCGGCGCAACCGGTTCGGCTGGCGCGTTGATCATGGCCTCCGCTTCGCGCAGCAGCGCATCAGACTCAGCTGCCGGGTCACCCAGCGTCGGGGTCCCGTAGGTCGCACCAGCAAGCGACGCTGGCGACACGTTGGTGCGCAGCGGCTTCTCAGTAATGGCGACAGGCGCGGGACGTGAGACAGGCGTGATGCGCGCCAACGGAACGTGTTGCGGCGACGATGGCCACGGCCCTGCGGACAACGGCGGTTGATGCTCCGTCGACGTGTCCGAATCTTGCGTAAGCGGCTCTGACGCTGCGGTCATGCCGTCGAGCTCCATTTGTGACTCGGCATCGGCATGCGCCTCGGCGTCGAAGCCGAGCGCCGCGCCCTCCTCGACGACCTCGATGTCCAGATTCGCGAGCTCGCTCGTGAGCACCTGGGTCTCGTGCTCGCCGTTGCCGTAACGCGGTGGTGGTGGTGGCTCGTTGTCGACGATGTTGTCCAACAAGATCGGCGCCTCGTCATCGTGTGACTGAGGCACGTCGCCATCGGACGCCGGCAACGATGGCTCGTGGTGGGGCTCGGGCTCGACGGCCTCGTGCAAAAACGCGAGCGGATCCGCGATGTCGTTGGACCTCTCCGGGGGCCGCAGCGCCGCGACGATGGGGGCGGGCCTAGCGGCGAACATATCGGGCTCGGGGGTCTCCTCGTCGTCGACCTCGGGAGGTACCGGTGTCGCCTCGCCGGCGACCCGCGCCGCGATGTCGGTCGCCTCGTCGACCGTCACGGCGCTTGGCACATCGTCGTCACGACGCGCTGGCGAGGCCAGCTCTTCCGGATGGCGCGGCACCGCGACGATGGCGTCGTGGCCAGGCGCCCCCTCCAGGGCAAGCTCCTCTTCGATGGGCATTGGCGGCGGCACCGCGCCGATTGCGGCGGGGTCCTGCGGCAGGCCGAAGTTCGACGCGACCTGTTGCACCAGGTCGATGTCGGCGAGTCGCCGTTTGGCGAAAAACATCTCGAGCAACACATTGTCGCAAACGGTGTTGATCAATCGTGGGACACCGCCGGTGACGCGGTGAATCTCCTGAACCACCGGCGCCGGGAAGAACTGCCGCTTGGCCCCCGCGATGCGCAGGCGGTGGTCGATGTACGCCGCGGTATCTTCGCTCGTCAGGGCCTTGAGCTGATAGCGCAACGCAATGCGCTGGGCGAGCGGCGGGTCGAGCTGCAGGTTACGCACGATCTCTGGCAGACCGAAGAAGACGAACGTGATGAGCTTGCGGTCTGGCACTTCGAGGTTGAGCAGGCCGCGGAACTCTTCCATGAGCTCGCGGCTCGCGAGCATCTGCGCTTCGTCGATGATGACCACGGCGCGCTTACCCGCGTGATAGATCTGCAAAAGGCGCTGGTAGAGCTGGGACAAGATGGTGAGCTTGTCGTCTGCGGGCTCGGGCACCCCAAGTTGGGAGGCGATACGCTTGAGCAGCCAGTTCGGCGTGATGCCCGCGTGGACGATGACCAGCATCGCCGCCTCGTATTCGCTCTCAGGCAGAGCATCGAGCATGCGACGGGCGAGCGTTGTTTTGCCATGCCCGATATCGCCAATGAGGATGGCGAGGCCCTTCATCGAGCTCGCGGCGTACATGAGGCGGTTCAAGGCCTCGGTGTGCTGACGACTCGCGAAATAGAAGCGCGAGAGCGGAGCGTTCGAGAACGGCTCGGAGGTCAGCTGGAAGTACTCGAGGTATTCCATGGGCCGCGTCGGACGTTACAAGCTCTCTACCTATAGATCCAGGCCAACAGCACCTGCGCGATCTGGACCATCGATGCGGGCGAACACGCATCGACGGTGTCTCGTCGGGTGTGCCACTCCGGGTAGTCGAGGTCCATGAAAAGCGCCGTTGGGATCCCCGCCTCCATGAAGGGCAAGTGGTCGCAAGAAATCCACTTATAGGGCTCGGGCTTCACCATGCTGAACGCCGGCAGCGCGAGCTGACGCCCCAGCTGAAACAGACTCAAGGTCAGCGCGTAGGACGGGTCGTGGCGCTGGCAGCTCACGTCGACGTCAAGAACGACGTCGTGCCCCGCCACCATATCAACCTCGAGGCACGCATCCGGCCGCTGGTCTGCGGTCATGGCGGCAACGAAGCGGGCGGCCCCCAAGCCAACCTCTTTGCCATCGATGGCGTGCCAGTCTTCCGCGTCGCAAAACAACAGGTCGACGGTTGGCCTCGCACGACGAGCCGCGAGCGTCGCGAGCAACGCTGCGAGCAACACCGTGCCGGAGCCCCCGTCGTTGGCACCGGGGACTGGGGCACGCGGGTCCACCGGGTCGCGGTCCGCCCAGGGGCGTGTATCGTAGTGCGTCAGCAGCAGGAGACGCCCTGGTTGCTCGCCGTGCAGGCGCGCCCAGAAGTTCACGCATGCGACGTCTTTCCCGAAAAAGGTTTCTGTGAAGCGATGCTCGCGCACCTCGTCCGCGCCGGAGAGCCAATGACGCAAGAGAGCTTGCGCCGCCCGGTGTCCCGGGGATCCGCAATAGCGCGCACCGAGGCCTTGTAGCTCGGCGAGGAGCTCGAACGACCGCGCGACAATCTCGTCGGGGAGTGTCACGGGCCAGCGATAACGATGGTGTCGTCTTCGACCGTGAGTCTGACCTCAGCCTGGGTACCCGCCCCGAAGTGCTTGTAGGCCGCCTCTTCGAGAGTCGGGACAAGTGCCATCCGCAGGCCCCGCGCGCCCAGCTCACGTTTGAGGGCCCGCCGCACGACCAGATCGAGCACGCCGCGCTCGACGGTAAGGGTGAGGCCCTCGCTCGCAAACTCACGAGTGTAACCGTCGATGACGTTGTCGCGAAGAATGTCTGCGAGCGTCTCCTCGTCGAGCGGCGCGAAACCGACCACGCGCGTAAATCGGCCGATGAGCTCGGGCAAGAACCCGTACTTGGCGAACGCCGCCGTGTGCTCGAGGACCTCAGCGTCGAATTTAACGGCGATGGCCTCCGGATCGCGCTTGTCGACGTCCCGACCAAAGCCAATCCGGGGAAGCTCCGACATCGCGTCGGCTGTGCTCTTCAAGCCGCTGAACGCGCCACAAGCAACGAACGTCACTCCGGCGAGTGGCAAGGTGAGCTTCGGCGCCAGCTGGGCATAGCCGAAGTCGGCGGGGAACTGGGCCTCGCTTCCGGCAAGCAGGGTCAGCAAGCCGCGCTGGACACCGAAGCCACTGACGTCTTTGGTGGTACCTTCACCAGCGAAACGGGCGTTCGAGCGGCTCGAAGCCAGCTTGTCGAATTCGTCGATGCAAACAACACCACATGCGGCCCAACCAAGGTCCCCATCGGCCGCTTCGAACAGCCGCGCCAAGATCATGGTGACGTCTTCGCCGATGTAGCCGGTCTCGCTGTACTGGGTGATGTCCACCGTGACCGTCGGGACGGTGAGCACGTCGCGGAACAACAGCTCGACGAGATGCGTCTTGCCGCACCCCGTCGGACCGATGAACAGGTAGTTTTCGCGCGCCGCCACGTCGTTGGCCGACAGTCCCTCCATGAACAGCCGCTGAAGACGACGCACGTGTCTGTACGCCATGACGGACGCGGCACGTCGCGCGTGTGCCTGACCCCGGTAGCCCAAAGCCGTCAAGCGAGCATCGACCTCTGGGGGGGTCAACACGGGGATACGCGAGACGCGCTCGCGTAGCGTCAGTCGCTCGGAGGGTTTTGGCGCTGCCATGGTCCTTTCGAGTTTAACGGCTCCCAGCCCTCACGGCTAACCCCGCTGCAAGCCTCACGAGCAATGGCGTCGAAAAGGCTAGCGACTGATGCAGCGAGTCAACGCCTCTTGGGCGGACCTTTGTTTGGCGGCGGCCTGGTCGACGTAGAGCTGATAGCGCGAGCAGGTCTTGGTGTTGTTGTTGGTACGTCGCAAGCACTCGTTCAGCTCGTCCTGGGCCTTTTGCATGGCCTCGTCGGCTTTGGCGAGTTTGCCCTTCTCCTTCGGGCATTCGGGCAGGGCCGGAGGAGGAGGTGGTGCTGGCTGCACAGGCGCGGTCACGACCGGGTTCGGCTGTTGCGGCGTGGGTGAGGTGGTCGGAGCAACCGCCGGCGAAGCGGCCGGCGCTGCGCTGCCGTCCTTGGGATGCATCGCAGCATACTCTTGGGCCTTGACCTCCTCTGCGTACTCCTTGACGGCGTCCTTTACGAAGACGGGCGGCGTCCAGCGAACCGTTGCCATGCAAAGGTGCTCGGCCGGGTTGAACCGGGTGTCCTGAACGGCAGCGCTCTGCATCTTTGCGCGGGCGAAACGCTCGAGGAAGACGCGACCGTCTTCGACCCCGACGTCTTTCGCAACGGCCTCTTGGATATCGTCGTTGTCCTGGGTGAAACGCAGCGCGATCGCGGCCACCGTACGGCTCACCGCCGTATCGCAAGCGAGCCCCTGGTTCATTCCAGGCCCCGCGGCGCCGGCGACGTAGACCTTGGTGCCGCCTTCGTCCATCACCTCGACGTGAGTGCCGGGCTTGGTCGACCGGCAGCCCCCGAGACCCACGACGGCCAAACCCACCAACAAGAAGCGCAGTTGCATACACTGTTCCTTTTTCGTTCCGCCAAGGCCTGGCTGTCTGCCGGACGGCAGCACCGGCTGTAATACAGCTCGTTGACGGGGGCCAGGGAGGTCACTCGAAAAATCGATAACGCTGGGACGCGGCGGGCAACTAGCGTATTCTTCTACCTCGATGCGAGAGCACTTCCCCCGGTGCGTCGTCCGAATCTCCCCGTTGCTGCTGATCGCCCTCGCTGGATGTACTCCATCGGGGAGCAAGCCCGTCGTTGCTGCGCCCAAGGCAGACGACCCGTCGATGCCCAAATGGGTGCGCTCGATGAAGGGAGACGACACGCATCTTTGCGGCCTCGGTATTTCGGGCGCGGGCTTCGAGACCTCGCCCTACCCGAAGATGAACGCGCGTGAGCGCGCGGTGCAGAACCTCGCTGGCATCATTGGCACGCAAGTCGAAGAAGCGATGATCGACGACGCCACCATGGCAGGCGACGACGTGCAATACGCGCGCGTCGTGCACGTCGACGAAGAGCTCGTGGCCCAGGTCGATGGCGCAGCCGAGGTCGAATATTGGACCGACGACGAGGGAAAAGGACCATACGGCGAGAAGGGCTTCGTCTACGGCTGGGCTTGCATCCCCAAGGCCAAAGCCGCGGAGACCTTCCATGTGTCCGCTAAAGCATTCAACAGCAAGCGACAACAAGATCCGCCGGTGAGCTCGCCCGACGTCGTTCCCAAGTGGATCAACAAGGCAGGCAAGCGAAAGGATGGCCGCTACTGCGCCGTCGGCTACTCCCAGCCCACCTTCCAAGCGGAGATGACCTTCGCCAACGTCGTCGAAGACGTTCGCGCTCAGCTCGCAACCACCGTGACGAGCCTGGTCTCGAACTACTTCGAAGAGCTCTCGCGCGTCGACTTTCAGGCGGTCCAGTCGATGACTGTTTCGTCTCACCAAGCGGTCGCCAAGGGCGTCGTGGTGACGCGCTTCTGGTACGACGCGAAGGGTATCGGTCCGCAGCGCCGCAAGCGTAGCACCTACGGGTACGGCTGCGCCTACCCGCTCGAGATCGTCGCGGCGAGCCTCGACAAAGCCAAGACGCTCACCAAGCAAACCGTCGACTCGGTACGGCAGCACGCGCAGCAGGCCTTCGATGCCCTCGAGGCCGAAGAGCAGAAACACGGGGTCGCGACCGCGAAGTAACCCCGATTGACTCGCTGGGCGCGGCGCGCGAGCATGGCGCCGGTATGACCAGCTTCGCCCGCTACGATCGCATCGTCGATGCGTATTCGACGATGTGGCCCCTTATCGTGCCTGGCTACGTGCCCTGTCTGAACGCCATGCTCGAAGCGGTTCGAGCGCTCGACCTACGACCGCGCGACGTCCTCGACCTCGGTTGCGGTCCCGGCTCGGCCATCGTCGCGGTCGCCCCGGCGTGCCACCCCGAAGCCCGCGTGACGCTCGTCGATGGCGCCCCAAAGATGCTCGCCGCGGCACAGGCTGTGGTGGGCTCGCGCGTCGCAGCAGCCATCTGCGACGACTTCCGCACGCCTGAGGTCCTGGCGCGCATCACGCGACCGCTTTCCTATGATCTCGTGCTCTGCTCGTTCGCCCTGCATCATTGGGACGACGCAGAGAAGCGCTTGGTGCTCGAATCGCTCGCCCGTAGCGTTCGACCCGGGGGGCTGCTCATCCTCGCCGATGAGGTTGTCGCTGATGCGCCCGCCGGCTGGGACGTCGTAGGTAGGGTGCGCATGCGGATGATCGACGCCAATATTACCTCGGGGAGGATCCCCAAAGAGTTCGTCGCGACCGAGGCAGCCCTGCCAGCCGAGCTACGACTCCCTTTCAAGCCCAGCCGCACCGACGAGGTGATAAGCTGGTTAGCACGTTCGGGCCTCGCAGTCGGTGTGCCGCTCACGGTATTCGGGGCGGCTCTTCACCTGGCACTGAAACCCGTTTGAGTGAGCGTTGAAGCACATGGCTATTCCGATCTCGCAAGCCTCCCCTCCTCCGGTCCCAGTCGCGGGTGACCGCGAACGCGTCGCCGAGCTCCGGCAGGCGCGCGACCGCATCCACGCTGAGATCGGCAAGCGTGTCATCGGTCAACGCGACGTCATCGACCACTTGCTCATCACCTTGTTCGCGCGCGGTCATGGCTTGTTCGTCGGGGTTCCCGGTCTCGCGAAGACCTTACTCATCCAGACCCTCGCTGACGTCTTGGATCTCTCGTTCAACCGCATCCAGTTCACACCCGATCTCATGCCGTCGGACATCACTGGCACCGACATCCTCGAGAGCGACGCCTCGGGCGGCCGCGCCTTCCGTTTCATCAAGGGTCCCGTCTTTTGCAACATCCTCCTTGCCGACGAGATCAATCGCACCCCGCCCAAGACCCAGGCGGCCCTACTTCAATCCATGCAAGAGCAGCGCGTCACGGCAGGGGGGCGCACCTATCCGCTCGACGCGCCCTTCCACGTGTTCGCGACGCAGAACCCTATCGAGCAAGAAGGTACGTATCCCCTTCCCGAGGCGCAGCTCGACCGTTTCATGATGATGCTGCACGTCGAATATCCGTCGGCGGTGGAAGAGGCCGAGATCGTCCGTCGAACAACCTCGGCTCCCCACGCGGGCGTCGGAAAGATCCTCGGGCCGCGGGAGATCCTGGCCTTCCAGGACCTGGTCATGCGGGTACCCATCTCGGAGCCTTCCGTCGAGCTCGCCGTGCGCCTGGTCCGACGCACCCGCCCGGATGATCCGCAGGCCCCCGCCGAGGTGAAAGAGTTCGTCACCTACGGCGCCGGTCCACGCGCTTCACAACACATCGTCCTCGCAGCCAAAGCGCGCGCTATCCTCGAAGGCCGGCCGGTCGTCGACGGCAGCGACATCAAGGCGCTCGCGTACCCTGTGCTCCGCCATCGCGTACTAACGAACTTCCACGCCGAGGCGCGCAAGGTGTCGGCCGATGACATCGTCGCCAAGGTCCTCGAGGGCGTCGTTTGAGCGACGCTGGCTTCGAGCTGTCACCGCAGCTCCTCTCCGACATCGAGACACTGCAGCTCGCGGCTCGCACCATCGTCAGCGGCGCCCTGGCTGGCAGCCACCGTTCGCTCCGGCGCGGGAGCAGCATCGAGTTCAGCGAGCACAAGCTCTACACACCCGGTGACGACATCCGTCACATCGACTGGCGCGCGTTTGCTAAAACGGACCGCTACCACATCAAACAGTTCGAAGACGAGACAAACATCACTCTGGAGCTGCTCGTCGACGGCTCTGCGTCGATGGCCTTCGCGGGACCCGAGCGCGAACCCAAGCTCGAATACGCAAAGAAGCTCGGCGCTGCCCTCTGCTACCTCGCGCTACGCCAAGGGGACGCGAGCGGCGTGGTGACCTTCGCGACGACGGTCCGCGACGAGCTGCCGGCCCGCGCGACCAGCGTGCACCTCGTCGAGGTCATGCGCTTGCTCGCCCAGCTCGAACCGGCCGGCGAGACGTCCCTGGTCGGGGCTCTCGACCAATTTGGACAGCGCAGCCGACGGCGCTCGCTGCTCGTCATCATCTCGGACCTCTTCGATCCGAACCCAGGACTCTTCGACGCCTTCCGTCGCCTGGCAGCGCGCCGCCACGACATCGCCCTGCTGCACTTGCTCGACCCGGTCGAGATCGACTTTCCTTACGAGAACCCGTCGACCTTCGTCTCGATGGAAGATGACCGACGCCTCTTCGTTCACCCGCGCACGCTGCGCAACGCCTACGTCAGAGAGATGCGCGAGTTCCTCACGCGAACGTCGCGCGCCCTGCGCGAAGCCGGCATCGACTACCGCGAGGTACGCACCGATGCCGATCCCGCGCAGGTGCTCGGGAGCTTCCTGCGCGAGCGCGAGGCCGGCTGAGCCGAACGCCGGGGTCCAGAGTCGCGACGCGCTAGCCCCGCTTCTTCACACGCAGCACCATGTGGTCGTGGTCCGAGTCATCGAGCGGACTGACCGAGTTCGCATGGATGTACTGCATTTCGACGCGCCGCTCCCTGAGTACAGCCGGGCTGCTGATCACGGGACACAAGACCTGCTGCGTGCCGCGGTAGTTGTAGTCGAAGCGATCCTGAGGTTCGACGAGCTCGACGCTAAGGTTTGCGAGCCCCCCCTTGGTGAGCTCCTTGACCGTAGGCGACGATTCCGTGTCGTTCGCGTCGCCGACGCCGAACACGTCGATGTTTGGATCGGCTTTCAGCACCTCTTCGAAGTGCTCGCGCTTGGTGGTCGCTTGGCCAAGCCGCTTCTCGGCGCCCCCGACGATGGGCGAATGCTCTGAGTTCCAAGGTGTACTGCCGCGGCGTGACGCGAAGTGGCTGTTGACGACTTCGAAGGTCTCGCCAGCGAAGGCGAACCGGGCAACCAACGACTTGCGCGAGTCCATGAACGCGGGCTTGCCCTCGCCCAATCGCTTCACGCTCGCCGGGTCGTGGGTAATGCGGTCTTTGCGATAGAAGAAACCGCAGCGGATGTTGCCACCAGGCTCACCGCCGTCTTTGCCGTTCATCGGTGGAACGTCGATGTAGGCGTATTCGGGCCCACCCGCCTCCTTGATGAAGCGCAGCATCATCTCGAAGGTCTCGTCCGCTTTGACGACGTCGCTCTGCTTCGGCCCGTCGTTGTCTTGAATCTCTTGGACAGAGATGACGTCCGGCGACTTCAGGTTCTCGACGATGCGCTTGGCGAGACGGCGGCCACGTTCCTGCTCCATCGGGTTGATGTTGAGCATGTTGACGCTGGCTATCGTGTAGTGGTCGGCGTCGCCGACGAGCTTCGTCACCTCGCTGGTGAGTGGCGGGTTGCCCTCGACCTTCGGTGGTTCGGTGAGCTCGACCTGAAAGTCACCAGACCGATAGCCAACGACACCCGTCACACCGGTTAGCACCGCGCCGACCGAAAGTGGCGGTGGTTTGCCGGCGGAGTCGCGGAATTTGAGGCTCGCCTTGGTGAAGTTCTCGACCCCCTCGCGATGGAGGATTCCGCCAAAGCGGCTGAAGCGGTCGGCGGGTAGTTTCCATGTCTCAGGCAGGACCACGAGGTCGCCGAAGCGGTTCGAGGGGCTCACTGCCTTGGCGCGACCGATGCTGACCGTGCGACCGAGCAGCTTACGCCAGAACTCCGTCGCGCCAGTAGCATCGGAGGGTGGTGGCCCAAGCTTCGACAGGTCCACGGGAGTAGGCAGAGGCGCCGTGCCAATCCGCTCCGGCGGAGTGGCCTCGACGAGCTCGACCAGGGTGCGCGCGTACTCGTTGTTGGCGTCGCGGCTCTCACGCACCGTCGCAGTGAGACGCACGACGTCACCCGGCATGACGCGGGCGCCACGCGTTCGCACGAGGATGCCGCCCGCGACGCTGCCCTGTGCTTCCATGTAGAAGCCGACGGGGTTCACGGACGTGACGATACCCTCGGTGGTTACGCGCTGACCCACGAGCGGTGACTTGAACCCGTCGCCGCGCACCTGGTCGAGCGGCTGCATGCCGGACGCAGGCCGAGGCTTCTTGGCTTCGGCTGCCTGCGCGGAGAGCGGCACGACCTCTGCGGCACCCTCCATGGCGTTGACGCGGCCGATACGCAGATCCATCGTCTCGCCGAGCCGTACGGTGATGGGATTGCCGCCGTCCGAGCGCAAGACGGTGTCGTTCTCTTCCAGGCGGTTGCGCCCCGGCAGCGCGACGAACCGTTCGATGTCAGCTTCGGGGAAATACACCTCAAAGCCGCGCGGCGAGACGAAGGTGACCTCGCCTTTCAGAACCTTGCCGCTGAAGTCTTCCAAGGCCTTCGCGGAGATGACCTCGCGAACCTCGCGGTCGATCCGGCCATCGCGCGCTTGCGCCACCTCGGAGGAGTCGAGCACCTCGCCGCCGCGGCTGGTGTCGGGCGTCTCGCCATCGCGGACTTGTCGCACGAAGGTATGGTTGCGTCCGTCGCGCTCGCGCCGCATCGGCGCGGTCACCTGAACGTAGTGCGGAACCTTGAGCCCCTCGTGACTCGTCGGGTCTGCCGAAACAATCGCTTTGGGCTGCGCGCGCAGCACGAGGTTGCGCACCGCGCGGTACTTTGGCATCGCGCGGTCGAGCTTCGCCAGCATCTCGGCCGGCGACACTCCGTCAGGCCAATCGACGCCGAGCGTGCGGACGGCGTCACGCGCCAAGGTGAGACGCTTCGCGTCTGCCGCCTTGTGGATGCGATGATATGCAGGCGCGTTGTTCGCGACGAGGAATTCGCCGACGAGCGCGTTCGCAGTGATCGAGATCTGCGCGTTGGCCTCCTCGATCCAGCGCTGGCCGCGACGCTCGAGCACCAGCTCCCCTTTCGCATCGATGTTGGCCCAGCGCTCACCCTCGGGCGCCGTGATCATGCCGCGCAACTTCGCCTGCTCGAGCAGCGCCCCGCCGACGACCTTCAAGCGGTCGTAGGCGTTCTTGAGCACCGGATCGTCGACCTTCACCTTGCCGTCGAGATAGTCCTGCGCGTGGCCGTAGTTGGTTTTGCGCTGGCTCTTCACGACCGCGTCGATGAACTCCGGTTTGTCCAAGACCTTCCCGTCGGCGCCAACCGTGTACTTGATGACGAAAGACGGGCGCTTGACGTCGGCCCCCAGCGAGATGAGGTTCTCGGACAACGCACGGTGCAGCACCGGCATGTCGACGCCGGGCATGTAGGTGGTGGTTTGCAGACGTCGTGCGCGCTCGTTGATGGCGCCGTTGTCACCGCCCGACAAACCGAAGAAATAGCTGATATCCGCTATGGCGTAGTAGACGACGCTCGCACCCTTGATGGTCGGGTGGTCTTCGATACACATCGCCTGGTCGAGATCCTTCGAATAAGGATTGTCGATTGTGATGAACGGTTTGTCAGTGAGGTCGACGTACCCCTTGATCGCATCGGGGTTGAACTTCGCGATGAGCTTGTCGAGCTCCGCAAGGTAAGCCTTCGAGAAGGTCGCCTCGACGCCCCGATGGACGGCGATCTCGGTGAACTTCATCTTCCAGCTCTCGTTGGCAGCGAAAGTCTCGCGGATCTCAGCAGTGCGACCCTGCGAAAGAGGCTGTTCGACGTGCGCAAGGACCATCTTGCCGAGCATCGCGTCGCTCGCCCCGACGAGCGGCACGCGCTGTAGTGGCGCTCTGGGATCGCGCGCGACCAATGCAAGGCCCTGTCCGTCGCGTTCGACGCGACCGACCATGCTGAAGACCTTCTCGGTCGACCGGGTCACTAGCGAAAGCCCCCCCTCGGTGGCCTGGATGGTGATGCGCCCACCCTCGGCGATCCCCTGCGCGTCTTGCGGGTGCAGGACCAGCGGCTTCAACCCACGGTCGTCTGGGTGAAAAGTCGCTTCGAGCTGGTTCTTCTTGCCGACCACCCGGCGCAGATGCCCAGTCACCTCTCCCTGCAAATCGCGGCGCGGAGCGGTCTGCATGGGGAGAAGGGCCGGCGTGGTGTCCGCCAGAGCAGTCACAAGATCGTGCAGGCCGCCTGCAACGCTGCTCGCTCCCGCAGGCGCCGCGGTCCGGCCGCTGCGCGTATCGGAGGCGCTCGTGGGGAGCGACGTGCGAGGAGGCAACGTCGGGGTCCGGGTGTCCGTGCGATTGGCGCCACCCCGCGCGGGAGTCTTCCCGGCGCGGCCGGCATCGGACAGCGGCTGCCGCTCGCGAGGTCCTTCGTTACCAACGATTCGTCGCATCAGCTCGCTCCCTTTCGCGCTTTCGCTTCGTGTGCGAGTCGTGTGGCCACGCCTCGCGTTTCTTCGTCTTGTCCGTTCAGGGCCAGGTGCGTCGCGACCGCGATGGCGTCGTCCCACTCACCAACCGACATGTGGAGTCTCGCGAGGGCGAGTCCCGTCTCATCGTCGTCGGCGAGCGACAAGGCCTCTCGATAGGCTTCGCGCGCGACCGAGACCTCGCCGAGCTGGTCCTCGAGCGCCCCAACCATGCTCCACACCGACGGCCGCGACGGATCGGTGAGCAGTGCTTCTTGCAAGAGGCGCTCGGCCTCCTCGAAGTTGCCACGGAGCTTCGCATGCTCGGCGTCACGCAAGAGCTCGTGCACATCGCCGGGCACGCTCCCGACGCCACGCGCGGCGCGGAGCGCCTCGAGTCTTTCGCGATCAACGACGATAGCCATGCTGCAAACCTCTAACGTGGGACGATGAAGATCTCTGCTGCTTTGCGTGACGAGAACGTGCCCTTGGCGATGGTGGCGCCGCCGGCGACCAAGACGTCGCCACTGACAAGCGGAGTCGCGGTGCCAGCGAAGCGACTGGCGTAGAGGTCACCAACCGGGTCGATGGTCGGGCGGCACGGGCCCGCATCGAAGGTGAGCAGCTCCGCGCTGTTGCTCGCCTCACCAGGTGCCACCGAACCACCAGCAAGCAAAAGCCCGCCTGGAGCAGGCGAGACGGCGGCGGCCGCGCGAGGCGTGGTCAGGTTCGCGTCAGCACAAGCGATGGCGCTGGCTTCGAGGTCGTTTTCGATGTCGATCACCTCGATGCCCGTGATGGCAGTGCCTCGCCCGATCTCTTGGACGCGCTCGGCATAACCGCCGGCCACCACGATCGCGCGCTTGTTCGCCAAGTACCCAACCGCCGCATCACTTCGGGGTGTCCGCAACACCGGACCATTGATGCTAATGTCGCCATCGATGTCGACGAACTCGACCCGGCCCACGGTCGACACATCGTTGACACCGCCGATCAAGGCGACGACGGCGTCGTCCACGAGCACCGCAGCGTGTCGGGCGCGCGGCGCCTTGAGGTTTGGACCATCAACGACGCTGTCATTGCGTGGATCGTAGATGGCGGTGGTCGGCACCACCGTGCCGCCGCTACCGAGGCCACCTGCAATGAGGACGCGGCCGTCCTTGAGCAGCGTCGCGGTGTGGAACGCGCGTCCTTCGTCCATACCGACGGGCGGCAAGAAGGTGTCGCCGTCGAAGAGCTCAACCGAAGCCACCGGCTTTCCAGCGGCGTCGAAACCGCCGGAGAGGAGCACGCGACCACCGAGCAGGACGGTGGCAGCATGGCCGCTGCGCGCGACCGTCATGGCTGGCCCCGCGCCGAACGTCCCTTCGCGTGGGTCGTAGATTTCGCTGGACGAGAGCGGGCCGTTGTCGTCCGCACCGCCGGCCAGGAGGACACGGCCATCGTCGAGCAGGCTCGCCGAATGCGACACGCGCGCCATCACTTGCTCGGTACACGCGGCGTCGACCTCGGCGGTGGGGGTCGCACGGATGAAGGTACGCACTTGTCCGGCAACCAACGCGACCCGCTCTTGATTTTCGACCAGGTCGACATAGCCAACCCCGCCCGCGACCACCACCGACCCAACTCCGCCGTCACGGTCAGCAAGACGACCCGCGACCGCGATCGTCGCACGCGAAACCGCACTGATGGCGTCGAGACTACCCTGTGACTCGCCGGCACCAAACGTAGCACGCACCGGCGCGTCGAGCTCGGGTGACGCGATGGCTAGCTCAACCCAGGCGACGCCGTTGGTCTCGAGCGAGGAGCCGTTGCAGGGTCGATGGATCTCGAGCTGCAAGGCCGGCGGCCCTCCGCAGGCGACGAGACCGGCGGCGACGAAGACTGCGAGCTGCTTCACCAGGCGGCCTGCACCGAGAGTGTGTCGCTCGGCCGGTCGCGGCTCATCAGGTAATACGCGGTGCCGCCGAGAACAGCGGCGCCAACCCCAACCGCCGTCCAGAACCACCACTTGCCAAGGACGCCACCGCGCCTTGCCTCGGTCGCGCTGGTCGCGAGCGGCACGTCGGCGTAGCTGGGCTCGGTCGCGTAGCCGTCGAGGGCCGCGATATCGGCAGCGAGAGCCGTGTCGCGCTCGAGATTGTCGGTCGCAGAGCTGCGCGTGAGCGGCCCGGGCTCTTGGACCGCTGGCGGCGCGAAGGTCGCAAACGACGTGCTGTCATTGAGCGGGCGCCGGTCAGGGTTCAGCACCTCAGGCTCTTGGCCGACCGCCGCAGCAGGGGTGGGAGGTATGACGGCATCGACGAAACGAAGCTCGCCTTCGACCTGGGTCGCGACGAAGCGCTTGCCGAGTGTGACGAGCTCGCGCGCCAGCTTGCCGCCTTCGATGCTCGCCGAGAGCATGTTGGCGTCGACCTTGAGCGTCGGCAGAGTCGCCCAGCGGCCCGTCCGAACATCGCCGGCAAAGCCCCCAACGGTGAAGAAGCGTTCGCCGTTGGCGATACCCAATAGGACGACGAGGTCGGCATCCGGCGCGCGGGCGAGTCGCACACCACGCGCCCGCATCGCGCCGTCACATGTGTTGGCCTCGATTCCAGAGCGAATGGCGCGGCCAGGCTGATCGGCAGACGTCGTCACAGATCGCGAGTCCTTCACAACACGCGCTCGAACCTCTTTGAAAGCGCTGATGAATACCGGCGGGTATTTGCTCGGGCTGAGCCGGGTGTCGGGGGCCACCCGCGCCACGGTCTCGAGAGCCTTACGCCCCTTGGCTTCGTCGCCACGACGGTAGTGCGCCTCGGCAAGCAAGAGCGCTGCCTCACCCGCTCGCGCGTCGTCGCCTGCAAACCCCGCAACAGCGGCCTCGAGGGCCGGGATGGCCTTTGGTAGCTGGAGCTTCTGCAGCGCTTTGCGCCCTTCGGCGAGGCGCTGGGCTGCTTTCGGGTCCGTCGCCGGCGCGGCGATCGTGACGGCTTCAGGCGCGACGACGTCCTGGACGAGGATGGCCTGAACCTCGAGCGCCTTGAGCTCGTCGATGAGAGCCTGCGTCATTGAAGCGGCAGCGCTCTCGGGAACGCTGCCGCCAATGACGACAACCGGATGCAAAGCGACTCGGCCCTTCCCCGCCAATGCTGGGAAAGGTGCCAAGAGCACCGCGACGCCGAATGCCAATCGAGCGGTCAACCGTGCCGGCACAGACTCCTCCGGCTCGTGTTATCGGCGGGTTACGTTGCGACGGTGTGTCTCTGAGCACGCCTCCGCCGCGGCGTCATCCAACGCCGACGAGCGACGCAACGCGCCTGAAAAAACGAGAAAAACCAAACAGCTGCGGCGGTGTTCGGCGCGCCTTGTGGCTCCCCGCCCCCGGCGTCATGTCGCGCTCGATCGCGGGGGGGCCGTCGACACCCAGGCGGGCAGCTCGGAGCGCCCTGAAGTGAAGCTCTTGCCGTCCCGGGGTGACGCGAGTGGCCATCGACCGCGCTAACCAGCCGGCAAAGCGCGTACGGCATCCGGACAACCGTGAACATCGTCTCCGCTATAACGTCTCGCCGCCGCAGGTACCCTTACCCCGGCCGCACCGCGGGTTTGGGGGATCCGCTCGCGCGCTCGACGTGTTAGCGTAGCAACGTGGCCATCGACCTGCGCCTCAAGATCCTCTGGGCGCCGCTCCTGACGGTTGTGCTCACTGCGGCGCTCGCTGGCGCGAGCTGGATCGATCGCACCCGCCTTGCGCAGCAGGTCAATGCGGTCGGCCAGACGCGCAGTGACCTCGAGCAGATCATGACGCGCGTCGCCGACTATCACGAGCGAGCCGTCGCCCGCGCGCGCGAAGCCGTTCTCGACCCTAGGCTCGCCAACCGCGTCCCCATCGTCGCCTACAGCGCCGAGCACTACGCAGAAGACATGGACAAGAGCATCATCGAGACGCGTGCCGCTCTGCTCCGGGCCGCCTTGCCCGCGGCCGATCAACGCTGGCGCGCCGATATGCAGCGCGCGGCCGACGAGCTCGACCGAGCCCGAAGCCGCCTGAATGACGTGGGCCAGAGCTTTGCAGCTTTGCTCGATTCACTCGACGGCGAAGACCCCGAGCTGACGACGACGGCGCTACACGACGTGGAACAGGGGGCGGCCGAAGTCGCGACCGACTTGCGGCGCGCAAGCACGATCGTCCGCCGTGCGCTCGAGTGGCAAGCGAAGAGCGCCACTGGGAACCGCGCGTTGGTGCCGCGCTGGGTGTGGCTCGCGTTGCTTCCCTGGATCGCCGTTGGGACCTACCTCACGCTCCGCCCTGTCAGTCGGCTGCGCCGTCTCGCGCTCGGCGACACGGTGGCGCCGACGACGCGCGAGGAGCGCGCGCTCGCCGAACGCGAGGGCGAGCTAGCCAAGCGGATCGCCGACAACGAAGCCTTGGCGAACCAGCGCCTTCGTGACAGCGAGCGTGCCGCCCAGAGCGCACGCCGCGCCGAACACGAGCTCGCGCTGCTCAAGCTGTACAACGACAATCTCGTCAACAGCCTGCGCTCGGCGGTCGTCGTGACCGATCCCGTCGGGCGGGTCATCGGCAGCAATCGGGCGGCGCGCGAGCTGTTCGGACTGGCGGTCGACACCGATCTCGACATCGACGACCACCCGCTCGGCAAAGCGCTAAAGGCTCGCAACCCTGCCTTCTTCGAGGAGCGCGAGCGCGCGGCTGCCGCCAAGGCCGTCGCGCGCTACGACGGGGTTCCGGTCCCGCGGGCGGGCGAACGCGAGTCCCTCATCGACGTCACCATGACGCCTTACGTGGACGAGAGCGGCGCCACCCGCGGCTTCATTTGGGTCTGCGATGATGTCACCGACGCGGTGCGACTCAAGGGTCAGCTACTCGCCTCCGAACACCTCGCCGCGGTGGGTCGCCTCTCCGCACAAGTCGCGCACGAGATCCGCAACCCACTATCAGCGATAGGCCTCAACGCCGAGCTCCTCCAGGACGAGCTCGAGGCCAGCCTCGAAGGGGCGCACAAGAACGAAGCACGGGCGCTGCTCACCGCGATTGCCGGCGAGATCGAGCGCTTGACCGCGGTCACCGAGAGCTACTTGCAGATGGCGCGGCTACCACGCCCAGCCCTGCGCGACGCCGACCTCAATCAACTCGTCGGTGACCTGTTCAGCATGCTGAGCGAGGAGATGAAGCAAGCGAAGATCGATGTCGTGCTCGAGCTTGCTTCCCCCCCACCGCGCGCCATGGTCGACCCCGGCCAGCTCCGTCAGGGCATGCTCAACATCGTCAGGAACGGGCGCGAGGCGATGCCCGAAGGCGGACGCCTGCGCGTGCGAACCGCTCGCGAGAACGGCAGCGCAGTCATCGAGGTCGTCGACGAGGGCGGAGGCATCCCCGACGCGTTGCGCGCACGCGTTTTCGAGCCATTTTTTTCGACCAAAGAGAGCGGTACCGGGCTTGGCCTATCGCTCACCCAGCAAATCGTGAGCGAGCATGGCGGAAGCATCGCAATCGCCGCCAATCCCCCCAAAGGCACCCGGGTCACCCTGTCTCTGCCAACCCCTTGAGCGCTTGTAAGTGCCTGCCAGAGCTAAAAAAGCCGCGCGTTGGTGACAAAATCCCCCACATCTAGGCCCGATCGCCCCGTCCCCGCCTATTGACTGACCCTGCCCGCCCACTAACATCAGCGTCTCCCCATGCTCGCCTACGAAAAAGCGACGCTCGATAACGGTCTGCAGGTGGTCGCCATCCAGCAGCCCTACCTGCATTCGAGCGACATTGCGTTGTTCGTTCGCGTCGGCTCACGGCACGAGCAGGTCGCCCAATGGGGTCTGTCGCATATGGTCGAGCACATGCTCTTCCGCGGCAGCGCGAGCCACCCCGATTCGCTCGCACTCGCGCGGGCCTTCGAGAAGAGCGGCGGCTTGTTGAACGCTTCGACGTGGCGTGACCACACGCAGCTCGCCGCCACGGTCCATCCCAGCAGAACGCGGGGCTTCTTGAGCGTGCTGGCCGACATGGTCGCCCGACCGTTGTTCCAGGAGATCGATGTCGAACGGCACATCATCGAAGAGGAGCTTCGCTCTGACCTCGATGCGAGCGGCGAAGACGTCAACATCAACAACGTCTCCCGCGCCAACATCTGGAGCGGGCATCCCATGGGCCGGCGCATCACCGGCTCCGTCGAGAGCTTGAACGGCTTCGCGGTGAGCGACGTGCAGGCGCACCACGCCAGGCACTACGTGGGGCCGAACGCCGTCCTCTGCATCGCGGGCCCGCTGAAGGCCGCCGAGGTGGTGGCGATTGCCGCCGAGGCGTTCGCGAAGTTTCCGTCCGGGCCGGTGACGACCGACGGGGACGCCGCGCGCTTCACGAATCGCGACAGGCTGATCACGCGCAGCGTCTCGAGCTCGCAGCTGTCGGTGCAACTGACCTTCGAGGCGATTCCCGACGTCCACGATGACTTCATGGCCATGCAATTCCTGACGCGTATCCTGGACGACGGGATGGGCTCGCGCTTGCAGCAGGCTGTATGCGAGCGCCGCGGCTTGGTTTACGAGATGACGACCGGCCTTGATTGTTATGCTGACTGTGGGCTTTACGACATCGAGTTGAAGGTCGCGCCGCGCCGGGCCGCCTCTGCCATAGCCGCGACGCTCGATGTCTTGGCCAAGCTGATCGCCGAGGGCGTCAGCGACAGCGAGATCGACGACGTCTGCGAGCGCAGTCTCCACGAGCTCGAGTACCGCATCGACTCGACAACCGAGCTTGCAAACCACTTCGGCGCCGCGACGCTGTTCGGGTCAACCTGCAGCGATGCGCTGGACCTCGAAATGCTCGAGGCAGAAGCGCGCCGGATGCGCCAAGTGAGCGCAGAGAGCGTCGGGCGCGTGGCAAAGCAGCTCTTCGCCAAAGGGCGCCTCGTGGCGACCATCATCGGCCCCATCGAGAGGGCAAACATGAAGAAAATCAGCCACTTAGTGGACGGTTTCGGAACTTAGTACGCGCCCCGACTTTGGTCGTTGCCAGGGCCTGATCCGAGCGCTATGCAGGTAAGACTGCACCCAAGGCTTGAGGTGTTACCCCAAGGCCTCGTGTGCCGAGTGGTGGTGTGATGACTGGCCGTTCTTCGCAGTAGCCAACCGCCGAGGGTTGCCGGTCGTCACGCCACCAGTCGCCACATGATCAGCGATTGCCGCTGACCGCTATAGCGACTGCGCCGGAAGTCGAAACCTCCGACGGCGAAATCATAGCCCCTCTTGAGCGTGCGCGAAACAAAAATGCGCAGGTGTGTGTCCATGGAGGATCGTTGCGCGATCGTTGGGAGGTTCGCGAGGAAAAGCGAACAGTCCGTTTTAGCGGCTGCGACCCTAGGCAACCAGACCGCTGAGCAAGCCCGTTGAATCCGCGAAGCGTGTCCCCGCCCCCACCATGTTCGTCATCGTCGCGAACAAGTTCGCGATTGGGGTCCGGTCCGGCGCGACGATGTAGCGCCCCCCGGGGACCTGTCCGTTGGCGTGGCCCGCGACGACGACCGGCAAGCGGTCATGGTTGTGCCTATCCCCGTCGCCGATCTCGCTGGAATAGAACGCGAGTACGTGGTCGATGAGCTTGCCATGACCGTCATCGGTCTCGGCCATGCGCTGAACGAGGTAGGCGAACTGCGCCACGTCCCAGGCGTTCACCTTGGCGTACTGTTCAAGCTTGTACCTGTTGCTCTCGTGGTGTGAGAGGTAGTGATGGCCCTCAGAGACTCCCGGGGTGAAGCCAGATCGCCCGCTGCCGCCATTACCACGCATGTAGGTGATGACGCGGGTCACGTCGCATTGCATCGCGAGCACCATGACGTCGATCATGTTGCGAACGCGCGACAAGGTATCCCCGCCCGAGACGGGAGTCGTCCCCTGGCATACGGCGCCGTTCTCGAGATCGGCGCGCTGCGTGGTGAGCCGGGTATCGAGCTCGTCGACGCTGGTCATGTACTGGTCGAGCTTCTGCCGGTCCCTTACGCCGAGCCGATTCTCGAGACGCTTCGTGTCCTCGCGCACCAGATCGACGACGCGTTGCCGTCGCCCAAGTGCATGCGCTCGCGCAAGCGCGCTCTCGTCGGCTTTGAGCACGAAATCGTCGAAGGCGTCGAGCGCGTCGGTCTTCTTCGATAACGGCGTTGTCGCATCCGCCCAGGACACGTTGTTGGTGTAGGCGCAGCCGTAGCCGGAATCACAGTTGCCCGAGTTGCCCCCCGCTTCGAGCCCGAGCTGCATCGAACGGATCTGGGTCTGCCCTTGGTATTTTGCCGCGATGACCTGGTCGACCGACACGCCGTTGCGAATGTCGGTGTCACTCTTGTTCGGGTGCATGCAGGTAAGAAACGCCGCAGTGCCGCGTGCGTGGTCGCCGGCCCCGGACGCCTGGGCGGATGCCCCGTGGTTGTAGAGGTTGGCGATCACGTTGATGTGGTTCTTCACATTCGACAGCGATTGCAGCGTCGGAGAAAGTGTGAGGCCGTTTGCGCTGCTTGGGGTCCAGCTGTCGACGCGCTTGCCGCAGGGCACGTAGTAGAACAGGAACCGGAGGGGCGGAGCGGTCTGCGCCTTCGCGGCCGCCGGGAGCATCGCGTCAAGGAGCGGCAACGCCAGCATCGCTCCGGTGCCGCGCAGAAACGTGCGTCGCGAGAGTTGCCATCGCTTCATGGAAGAGCTCCTACTGCGTGCTCTGGCGTGAGGTGAAAGGACGACTTGTGGCCATGGCCACGACGAGGTCGGTCAACCCGTACCCGCTCGTTGAGGCCTGCTCCGCCACCGCCTCGAGCGAGCAGCGGTCGGCGCGCTTCACGGCTCGCCCTAGGGCGAACGTCGCGATCTTCTGGACCGCGCAGGCCACCGTCTCGGGCTTCGCCGCCAGGGCCTCCGCGAGCTGTACCGGACCGGCGTAGACCTCTCCTCCTGGGAGCTCGGCTGCGACATCGACCGTGTTACCCTTCTCGTCCCTGGCGCGCGGGATGCCAACGTTGTCGAAGCCCTCGAAGGCGAGCCCGATCGGGTCCATCAGCACATGGCAGCTCGCGCAAGTCGGATCGGCAAGGTGCTGCGCAAGCTGCTCACGCTTAGGTGCATTCGGGTCGACGTGGCCAGCGCGCTCGGCGACGTCGGCCGGCGGTGCGCCGGGAGCCACACACAGCACTTCGTCGAGCACGAACTTGCCGCGCTTCACGGGAGAGGTCGTCTCCGGGTGTGAGGTGCCGGTCAGGTAGCTCGCATGGCCGAGCACTCCGGGCACGCGACCCGGTGGAAGCGTGATCCGCTGGAAGTGGTCCCCACTAACCCCACGGAGCCCGTAGTGCTCGGCCAAGCGACCGTTAACGAACGTGTACGCAGCGTCGAAGAGATCGGTGATCGGCGCGTTATGCTCGAGCGCATACCTGAAAAGCGCCTTGGTCTCGCCCGCCATCGCTGCACGCAGCTCTTCGTCGAAACTCGCTACGTTGGGGTCCGCGTCGGTGAGCAACCCAAGGCCCAGCCACTGAGCAGCAAAATGGTCGACGAGGCTCTGGGCACGAGGATCCGCGAGCATTCGCTGGGCCTCGGCAGCCAGCACAGTGGGAGTGGCGAGTGAACCGTTCTCCGCAGCGGCGAGCAGGACATCGTCGGGCGTGCTGCTCCACAGGAAATACGACAAGCGCGTCGCGAGCTCGAACGGTCCGATGTTCTCGATCGAATCCGCGGCGCCCGACTGTGCCTCGACGCGGAAAACGAAGCTCGGCGATGACAGGACGGTGGCGACGCCAATCTGAACCGCGGCGTCGAAATCGTCACCATCGGCGCGCGTATCCGTGAAAGCGGAGTCAAGACTTGCCTTCTCCGCGTCAGTCAAGGGTCGACGGAATGCTCTCTTGGCAAAGGAGTGGACGATGGCGCGGTAACACGCCACGTCGTTCTGGTCATTCGGAGCGCAGGTGAGAAGTCGCGCAGGCGTGCCCGCGGCCCTCGCTCTGTCGCGCGCCATCGCCCGCGTCGCCGCATCGAATCCGTTGTCGACGTACGCGGCGAGGTGATTGATCGAGGTGCTCAAGACGTCCCCGATGGCGTCGAAGCCCAAAGCTCGGTCGTCGGCGGGGAGGGACGCGATGCGGTCCACGTCGTCGCCGAGCAAGTCACGCAAGGTGTTGCGGTACTCGATGCGCGATAGACGGCGCATCGTGACACGGCCCGGGTCAGCCGGGCCATTGCACAACGCCGCGTCGATCGCGGACGGCGAAACATCCCCGAGCGGGTCACTGATCGTGCCCGAACAAGCGACCGAAAGCGCAGACACTATCACCAGCGTGAGGCGCATCGTGGACCTCGGTGCCGAAAGTGCGGCACGAAGGTCCGCTCAAGCGAACAGTGTGCCAAGTTGGCACTCTCGCCTAAGCACGCGGAACTACAACGGCAACGTCAGCGCCGGTGAGGGATGTCTGAGGGTAAACGACCACATCGTGGGTGTGTATCCCCCACGCTTCGACCGCCTATCGCGCCGGATTCAAGCGAAGAATCAGAGTGACGCCGCCGCCTGGCCACCGTTCACGGAGGGCTTCGAGGGAGCATCTTTCTTGGCGGGGCTCTGCCCTTTGAGCTTGTCACGCAGCAGCACGTAGAACGGCGCCGAGACGGCGATGGTCGAATAGCTCCCCAAGACGATGCCGACGGTCATGCAGAGCGCGAAATCGCGCGTCACCGAGCCGCCGAAGATCAGGATGGCGAGCACGACCGCGAGCGTCGAAAACGCCGTGATGAGGGTCCGCGCCAGGGTCTCGTTGATCGATGTGTCGACCAGGGACTTCAGGTCGCGTCCACGCAAGCGGACCATGTTCTCGCGCACGCGGTCGAAGATGACGATCGTGTCGTTGAGCGAATAGCCCATGAGCGTGAGGATCGCCGCGACGATAGGCAGGTTGAACTCGATCTGAAACACCGAGAAGAACCCCAGAATGATGATGGTGTCGTGGAACAGCGTGATCACGGCACCCGGCGCGAAGAAGAAGTCGAAGCGCAACGCGATGTAGAAAAGGATGAAGATCATCGAGTAGATGACCGCGAGGATGCCCTGGTTACGCAGCTGCGCGCCGACCTGGGGACCAACGAACTCGGTGCGCTGAACCAGTTGGTAGTCAGCGGGCAGCGAGAAGGCCTTCATGAGGGCGGCCTGAACCTTGTCGGCGACCGAAACGAGCTCGACGACGTATTCGGGGCGGTCGGCGCGCTCACCGGCGTTAAAACGCTTGACCTCGAGAGCGTACGTCGCGAGCACTCCCCTCACCTGTTCTTCGGTGACCGGCTTGGTAAAGCCGACGATGATGTTCTCACCGCTCTCGGCGACGGAGAAGTTGCCAACACCCGCCTCGCCCCCCGCGAGACCTTCCATCTCGTGCTTGAGCTTGGTGCGCTGCTCGGACGTCAGGGCGCTCTCCTGGCGAACCAGGACCAAGAACTCGTTGGACGACGCATCGCCGTAACGCTGGACGCGTGAATCGCCAAGGTCCAACGACTCGACGACCTTCTGGACCTTCTCTTCTTCGACGGTTTTGTCGAACTTTACCTGGAGCTCATAGCCACCGGCGAAGTCGATACCGAAGTTCATGCCGCGCGTAAGCAAGGACACGACGCTGATGACCAACATCGCGGCGGAAATCGCGACGTAGATCCGGTTCAACGACATCCATTGGACGGTGGGCTGCTTGGCTAGCAAACGCATGGGTTACCTCGTCAGATGCTCAGCGTCTGCACGCGGCGGCGGTTGATGAAGAAATCGAAGATGACCCGGGTGAAAACAACTGCGGTGAACAGCGAGCACACGATGCCAACGATGAGCGACACCGCAAAGCCTCTCACCGGACCGGTGCCGTATTGCATGAGCACGACACCCGAGATGAGCGTAGTGACGTTCGAGTCGAAGATGCTGCTGAACGCCTTCTGATAACCGGCATCCACCGCCGCGCGCACGGGTTTGCCGGCGGCGAGCTCATCGCGGATGCGCTCGAAGATGAGCACGTTGGAGTCGACCGCCATACCGACGGTGAGGACGATGCCCGCCATGCCCGGCAGGGTCAGAGTCGCCTCGAAGAGCGATAGCACCGCCATCAAGAGGACGATGTTGAGCACCAACGCGAGGTCCGCGATGACGCCCGACAACCGGTAATAGAACAGCATGAAGATGACGAGGAAGACGGTGCCAACGATGATGGCGATGCTACCGTCGTGGACGGCCTGGTCGCCCAAGGTGCGACCGACCTGGCGCTTCTCCGAAACCTCGACCGGAGCCGGCAGCGCACCCGACTTCAAGACCAAAGCGAGGTTCTTGGCTTCCTCGAGCTCGTAACGCGGGTCGCCCGAGCCCAGGGTGATGCGGGCGTGACCGCCACCGATTTTCTCGCTGATGGACGGCGCGCTGTTGACGTTACCGTCCAGCACGATGGCCATACGGCGCTTGACGTTTTCGGCGGTCAGCTTCTCGAACACCTTGGCGCCCTCGGGATCGAATTCGATCCCGACGTGATGCCGCGAACGAACCTCTTGGTCCTGCTGGACGGTGGCGTTGATGAGGTAGTCGCCCGTGATACCAGCGCGAGCGTCGAGAACGTACGTCCGGAAGGTCTCGTTGCGCTGCGAGGCGGCGCCCCGCTTTTCGCCGATTCGGCCGAAGGCGATGTCGCGGGTCTGCGGGATCTTCGAGCTGAGCAGCTCCTTCACCGCGCCACGCTCGGACGCAGGCAACTCGAAGTAGACTTCGCGTAGGCTCTGGCCGTTCGGGCCCTCGAGGAGATCTTCCCGCTTGACGACGCCCGCCGGCAAGTCGGTGATGTTGTCGAACACGGCTGTCGCTTCGGTATCGACGATCTTGAACTCGAGCTGTGCGGTGCGGCCGATGACATCAATCGCGCGCTCGGGATCTTTCACGCCGGGAAGCTGAACCAAGATGCTGTCCTGGCCGCGCTTGGCGATCTGGGGCTCGGTGACGCCCAGCTTGTCGGCGCGGTTGCGGATGACGTTGATCGCCTGATCGACGGCGTTGGTGCGGACAGCCTCGGCCTCTTGCGGCACGAGCTCGAGATGCAGAGTCGCGCCATCGCGGCTTGCGATGTTGAGGACCGTGAAGTCACGCGCGAGCAGCGTGCGAGCGCTCTCGACATTGGCGTCGGGAGCCAGCTCGAGCACGAGCTCACTCTGGTCACGCGGGCGATCGAGCTTGGTGAAGGCGATGCTGTCCTTCTTGAGGCCTTCGCGCAGCGCGTCGGCAACACGGTCGAGGCGTTGCTCGATGGCCTTCTCGACACGCACGCTCATGACCAGATGCACCCCACCTTGAAGGTCGAGGCCCAGGTTGAAGATCTTGCAGTGCGACCAGACCGGCAGCGACTTGCAGAAGACGTCGCGGTCGTCCTTCTGCTCTTGGGTCGCGCGGCCGTAATACTCGACCGAAGGATAGAGCATGTACGCCGCTGCGCCGATCACGGAAACGACGAGGATGAGACGAAGCACCCAGTTGCTATTCATCGCGCGGCCTCCGCGGTCTTGCTGTCGGTCTTCTCGAGCTTCTCTGCCTTACTGGCTTTGTCAGCCGCTGGGGCCGCAGAGGGCCAGCGTCCGCTGATGCGGTCACGAAGCATCTTGACCTTGACCTTGTCGGCGATCTCGATGGTCGCGACTTTGTCGTCCAAGGCGATGATCTTGCCCCACATGCCGCCGCTGGTGACGATCTCGTCGTCCTTCTTCAAGGCGGTGAGCAGCTCGGCGTGCTCGCGGCGCTGCTTGTTGGCCGGGCGGATGAGCAGGAAATAAACGACCGCGAACATGAGCCCGATCATGACGAAGCTCGAGATCTGGCTCATTTGGCCGCCCGCGGCTTGGGCGACCAACATCTGGCTATAAAGGTGCGGAAGCATGCGGGCGCGGCGTAGCACAGGCGCCTCTCACCAAGCAACCGCTCCCCGCAAAATCCAGCCAACTTGGGCGCTTATATGACGTCGTGGACGTACTTTGCGAAGCAACCCGGGCCAAGGGCGCCCGATACCTACTTTCGCGCCAATCCGCACCGGGAGTTCAGTAGTGACCTCAGTCATCTCGGCCAATAGTAACCCCTTCGATGCCATCGCAAGTGCCCCGCAGCCTCTCACCAAAAAGACGGTGGAACAGGCTCTGGCGGGTGCTCCGGCCGAGATCCGTAGCGCCGTCCGCCCCGAGGTCGTTTACCGCGATCTCAAGCAAATCCTCACGACCGGGGTCTTCGGTGACAAGGCGCCGAAGCTCGCGGATGACCTCGCTGCCGAGGTGGCAAGCTTGGCTCCGGCCACCCAGCCTAGCGGGTACAACGCAACCGCGACGGCGTTCGCCGAGGTCTTGACCGCGCCTCTTGCGGGCGGCGCGATCTACAAGAACGCATATTTGCTCAGCGCCATGGTGACAGGCGCGGTGGTTGCCCTCGAGTCCGACCTTGCCGCGAAGACCCCGGAGCAGAAGGCCGACAAAGCTGCCCTCATCGAGGCCTTCAAGAACGGCATCGCGGGCCCCTCGACGCTGCAGACATTCGCCGGCCTCTGGGCGGCGCTTGCGAGCCAGCAGCCTGCGGGCGACGGCACCTTCATCCTACCGCGCGAAACGGCGAGCGCCATTGTGGCGTCGATCAAAGCGGGCGAGGTCAACGACGAGCTCAAGGCGATCCTCCAAGCCAAGCTCGCCCCCGGCGGCGCGACGTCGCAAGCGACGCCCGAGCAGATCGCTGCCCGACGTGCTCAGCTCGAACGTGAAAGCACCAGGCCGATCGGCGGCAAGACCGAGGCCCAGCTCGAAGCGCTCTACCGCGAGGTCGCTGACAAGGCCGACATCGCGCGCATCGCCTACCGCCCCGAGACGTTCCGGCCGGGCAAGTACCAGAAGCTGCTCACCGCGGTCGAGCAGAGTCCTCTGACGCAGATCCTCAAGCCGATCCTCATCGAGCTGATCGGTCGCTACAACATCAGCACCCGCCGCGCGCAAAAGGCGAACTACACCGAGATCTCGGCCGCCAACGCAGCGAACGTCAACGACAAGCAGCTGCAGGCCGTCTACAAGACCGCCCAGAGCGTGGCCGAGCGCATGGGCGCTGGCAGCCCGAGCGTGACGCGCGTCGCCCAGGACGTCCTCAATGCCTGGGTGTCCTCGGTGGACATCGAAAACCCGCACATCACCTACTTCAGCTATCTGCAGGACATCGTCTGGGACGGCGCCAAACAGGACTGGATCAAATTCCACGTCGACGCGAACGACGAGTTCTGCGACGCGGACGCGCCCGGCGCCAAGGAAATCTCTGGCGAGCGCCTGGTCGAAGTCGTCTTCGCGCATGAGCTCATGCACATCTTCGAAGGCGCGGTGCTCAACCAGTACCTCCTGGCGGTCTTGCTCGGTGTCTCGCTCGACAGCGACGCGAGCCTGCACGAGGGTGGCTGCCTGTGCTCGAGCTGCGGCGCCATCGCCGAGCGCGTCGATCTCGCCTCGAAGGTCTTGGGCGACGGCGACATCCAGAAGTTCCTCACGAACGACGCCCATAACGACCTGCGGCTGAAGGTCGCGAGCCACCCCGAGCTCAACGCCGAGTTCAACGTCGAAAAGGCGGTGGCCACCCAGCTCAGACTCAATACGCTTCGCGCAAGCGGCGCAAAGCTCACGCCCGAGCAAGAAGCCGAAGCCAAGGCGTCGGCGAGTGCGCTTGGCGCGTTCTTCCAGATGTTCACGCGACTCGGCGAGTCGACCGCCGACTACGGCGCCATGCGCATCCTCGGACCCGACGCCCCGCGCTGGATGGCCATGACGTTCGACATCGTCGCGCGCACGGCCGGCAAGGGCTCGCCCGAAGAGCGCCGCGCGGCTCTCATGGAGTCGTACAAGCGCGACCATCGCGGCGAGGCAAAAGAGAGGCTCCACTATTCGGAAGAAGGTGGCGCCATCAGTCACGCGCAGTTCGCTACCGCGACAACGCACCCGACGCGCATCTTGCGCGCCCTGGGCAACTACCGGCACGCGGAGCGCAAGGAAACGCAGGCCGTCTGGGCGTTTGCGAACCAGCCAGCGCGCATTCGTCTCCTCGGCGCCGCGCACGCAGTCGAGAGCGAGATCAACCGCCGCGAAGACGCCCATGCCGACTTCCAGCATGGAAGTGCTCGAGACAAGGCGGCCGAAGAGCCCGAGGAGATCTTGAAGGTCCTCGAGGATGCGCACGCCGAGAAGGCGATCGCCAAGCAAACGGAGCGCATGCGCATCGTCACCAGTGAGATTGCAAAGCTCGTCTTCGCGGACGGCCTCGAGACCGAAGGCGGCCGTATCCCGTACGCGATTACAGTTGGCCAGTTCATGAAGGCCAACGGAGAGCCAATCTTCCGTGAGCAGGCAGAGGCGAATCCCCTCGCGGCGCTGCTCGGTGGAGGCGGCCCGACGGAAGCGCCCGCTTGCGCGAAAATGGCAAAACAGTTGGCCGAAGAGCTGGAGAAGATCGTGGCTGGGTCCGAGCTGAGCGAAGAGGCTCGCAAGGCCTGGGCGTCCGTCGTCGGCGCCTACCGCACCATCGCCCAGGGCGAGCAGGTCGGCGCGGAAGCGCGGATTGCGCGCACCAAGGGCAAGTCGGTCATGCGCACCATGCGCCGGGACGCCTAAGGCCTAGCCAACAAAGAAACGTCGCGGGCTAACGAGGGGCGGTGATGCAAGTGGCGTCACCGCCCCTTCGTCTTTCTCCGTGTCGTCTGACGCTGCGCCACGCGTCACGGGTGGCGGCGAGAGCAAGCTCTTAGGCTCCAAGCGCGTCACCTCGAGCTACACCCTCTGGCAGACGCGCATCGGCGCTCTCATCGACAAGAGTGACCGGCGCGAGCCACGGTGGGAAGAGCACCTCCTCGGCGAAATGGTCGCCCAGCAGGCGGCGGACGACTTTGACTCCGTGCCGGTCATCGCGGAGGCTCCTTACATAGCGGGAGCGCTGCTCGAGGCGCGCGGCTTGGTCGGTAGCGGACCGCCGCACGGCGAGCTCCACGAAGGCGCGCGTCATCATGGCCACGCGTAGGTCGAGGTCGAGCGGCAGAGCGTCGAAACGCCCCACGAACGCCGATGCCGAGGGACGATGAGCACCGGAATGACTCGCGCCGCGCGCCGACGGGCGCCAATCCACACCCAGCGCCTCGACGACACGCGGCTCATCGGCAGCAGAGGTCGGCGAGAGGTCAAGCTCCAGCTCCCACTGCGCCACGACCCCCAACCGGTTGATGTCGACGGAGAAGATCGGCTGGGCCGTCACACAGGTTGGCAGCACCAAAGCGCTATCGACCTTGAGAAACGGGCTGTCGACACGCACGAAGCGCGCGTAGGCGACCGTGCCTCCGCTGTACGCGCGGGCGGAGACCGTCAGTTTCTGTCCGCGATAGTCGACAGACATCGACCCAAGCTCTTGCGGGATCGCACGGGGCCGAAGGCCCAGAGCGACGACCAATGTCGCCTCGACGTTCGCCAACACACTCATCCGTCCGCCTACGCATCGCGCTTGGGCGTAGGATGTTGTCGGACTCGGTGACCGGCAAGGTCGCCACGCCCAACGGGGCGATTCGCCACAAGCACTTCGTGGCGCGCGGGGGCGTTATCGCCGCCGTCGTTCAGGGATCGCGCTGCGCGGGCGGCCCGAGCTCTGCAAGGAAAGGCGCTGGGTCGAAGTCACCGCGATCGAGCGACTCGCGCATACGCCGCATGAGGCGCAGGTAAAACGCGATGTTGTGAATGGTCGCTAAGCGATGAAAGGTGAGCTCGCCCGCAATGAACAAGTGCCTCAGATACGCGCGCGTGAAGTTGCGACAGGTGTGACAGTCACAACCGGGGTCGAGCGGCTCCTCGCTCTTCTGGTGGATCGCGTTCTTGATATTGACTTTGCCGCCGGTGACGAAGAGCGAACCGTTGCGCGCGTTGCGGCTGGGCATCACACAGTCGAACATGTCGACGCCAGCCGCGACCCCGCGTATCAGGTCGGCGGGAGTGCCAACCCCCATCAAATAGCGCGGCTTGTTCGGCGGCAGGAGGGGCGCCGTGTGCGTGACGATCGACGCGATGGCGTCTGGTGCCTCACCGACGGATACGCCACCAATCGCAAAGCCCGCAAACGGTAGCTCACCCATCACGCGCGCATGCTCGGAGCGTAGATCGGGAAACGTGCCCCCCTGCACGATACCGAACCATGACACGTCCGGACGCTTCACCGCGTCGAGACAGCGCTTTGCCCACGCAGTGGTGCGATTGACGGCGCGCTGGACATGCTCACGGCTTGCCTGCCCCGGCGGACACTCGTCGAGAACCATGGCGACGTCGGGTCCGAGATCTTCTTGGACCTCGACGAGCTTCTCGGGCGACAGATCGATAGGGCTGCCATCGATGTGCGACTTGAAGCGGACGCTGCGGTCGTCGATGTCACGCAGCTCAGCCAAGCTAAACACCTGAAAGCCGCCGCTGTCCGTTAAGATGGCCCCGGGGTACCCGCTAAAGCGGTGTAAGCCCCCCATCTCCCGGACCACCTTCGCGCCAGGCCGCAGCATGAGGTGATAGGCGTTGTTCAGAATCATCCGAGCGCCAAGCTCGCCCAGGTCACTGAAATCGAGCGCCTTGACGGTGGCAAGGGTCCCGACCGGCATGAAGACAGGAGTTTCAACGACGCCGTGCAGGGTCGTCAGACGGCCGCGGCGAGCGCGCCCAACGGTCTTGTCGAGGCTGAAGGAGATCATGAGTCGATGAGCATCGCGTCGCCGTATGAGAAGAATCGGTAGCGCTCCGCGACCGCCTCGGCGTAGGCGGCGAGCACGCGCTCCCTCCCGGCCAAGGCCGCTACCAGCATCAGCAGCGTCGAGCGTGGGACGTGGAAGTTGGTGATGAGCGCGTCGGTCACGCGGAACTCGTACCCCGGATAGATGAACAAACGCGAGCTACCGACGGCCTCGCCGGTCGAAGCCCAGGTCTCGAGCGCCCGGAGGCTCGTCGTACCGACGGGGATGACACGCCCTCCCCGGGCCCGCGCGGCCGCAACTGCGCGCACGGTCGCGTCGGGTACCGCGTAGTACTCGGCATGCATGACGTGGCCGCGAACGTCGGCGGCGTGCTCATCGCGCACCGGCAGGAAGGTGCCGGCCCCTACATGCAGGACGACCTCGGCGCGCTGAACCCCGGCCGCGCTTAACCCTTCGAGGACGGCGTCGGTAAAATGCAGGGACGCGGTTGGCGCCGCCACCGCGCCCGGCTCTCGAGCGAAGACCGTCTGGTAGTCCGCGGTATCGGACGGCGCCGGCTGCGACCGATTGATGTACGGGGGCAGCGGTACCTCGCCGCACCGCTCGAGCAGCGGCCATAATGCACCCTCGCCCTCGAGCACGGCGTTCGCTCCCTCACGCGCAACCACCGAGAGACGAAGACCGCCGGCGATGAGCGTCTTGCCAACCTTGAAGGCATCACCTGGTCGCCCCATGACCTCCCAGCGCCGTGCCGTTTCGAGCGGGCCATGTGGCGTGAGAAAGAGAACCTCGACGCGTCCCCCAGTGGGCCGCTGTGCCGGAACTCGCGCCGGGATGACCTTTGTACGGTTGACCACCAGCAAATCGCCCTCTCGAAGCAACCGAGGAAGCTCGCGAAACACATGGTGGGATGAGACCCCGGTGCTCCGCGATAGCCGCAATAGCCGACTGCTATCGCGCGGGCGAGCGGGCTCCTGCGCGATGAGCTCGGGCGGGAGAACGTAGTCGAACAAGGAGAGCGGCAATACGTCGGTCATGCAGTGCGGCGGCGGTATACGGCCTGCGGGGCCGAGGCGCCACCCCTTGGCTGATTCGGGTGAAGTGCATGACAGGCGTTCAACGCGCCGACAGCAGTCGTGTATCTAGGCCGAACAGCCACCGTCGCTCACGCGAGCTCGGTCCTTGCACTCGAACCGTCTGTTCCCAAACCGGTTGCCCACCAAGCGAACACGGCGGCCATGGCGCCGACGACGGCCCAAGCATCGCTGCCTGCGCTCGAATGGCCGGTGGGTCGACGATAGGAACATGCCCACCGAACTTGCCGAGATGGCGTCGGCGATGGCGCAGGCGCTGGGCATGTCCGAGGAGGAAGCACGCTTGCTGGTCGATGCGATGAGCAGAGGGGGGCCGGACGCGAGGACTCTCGCCGAGGGGGTAAACGCCCTCCGTGGCATGCCGCGCGCAGGACGCACCGACTGGCTCAACGCTTGGCTTCCTTCCGCGAAAGCGGCCGCGAGCGTCATCGTCACCCTCGCAGACACCACGACCGCAAGATCGCTTGGCGTCTCCGACCCCATGGTCGAAGCCTTAGCCGAGGCCGCTGAGCGAACATTCATGATGGTCAACCGCGGGCGGTCTGGGCTCGTCGACGGCATGACAGTCGCAGAGGGCGCCGAGCGCATCCGTAAGCAAACCGAGAAGCGCGTGGGTAGCGCAAAGGGCGCCGACGCCATCTTGAGCGAGGTCGCGGGCCTTTCCGAGGCTATCGCGAACGCGCGCGCTGAGCTGCGGAAAGCTGAAGACGAGCTCGAGCTGGCAGAGGAGAATCAGAGAGCTTTCGTGACCGACGTCGCATCGCGCTACGACGTCACCTTCGATCAAGCCAAGAGCTGGCCAAGCTCAACGCGGTCATGGCGGACAATCTGAAACTCAAGGCGATGCAGGAGGCGCAGGCAAAACCGTCAGCCTCGCTGTCGACAAGCGCGGGCGGTCAGACTGCCGCGCTACGAATCGTCGGTTGATGCGACCCGACGCGAGGGTCAAAGGTACGTTCGATACGTCACGAACGTCGTCTTGCCAGGCTGCACGTCCGCTTCGAGCTCTTCGCTCTGCACGACGCTCCCGGAGGCATCGAGGAACTGCAACCTGAGCTTCTGTTTGCCCGGCGGCACGTAGGTTCGGCCCATCCAGATCTGCGCTGGCAGCGTAATCCAGCTGCGCTTGTCGGCTTCTTCGGCTGCAGCGCTCGCCACGCCGAAGATGGTGCTGGCAAGAAAGAGCGCGGCGCCAGCGCCTTCGTTCTTCTTGTAGAGCTCAGCGCCAGCCGCTTGTCCCGCCTTCGAAGCGAGATACTTGGCAACCGAGCGCGCGATGGCTTTGGCCTTGATGCGGCCCATGTGGTCATTCAAGTTCTGTATCGCGATAGCGGTCACGTTTTGTGCGAGCTCGGTCTCACCTGCGACGCCTTCGACGGGCACGATGCGCGTCTTCGCAATGCGCTTGGGCTTCTCGACGAACTCGGGATAGGCAACGCGGATCCACTCGGTGGCGGCCTGCGCGTCCCAGAACTTGTCGATCTTGTAGGGAGCCTCGCCGTTCATGTGCAGCAGGACAATCTCGCCGACGGCGCGCGTGTCCTGTTGCTTCATGTAAGCGGCCTTGGGGAAGCGACCGCGCACCTTGTTGTAGTCGTCGCGGAAGTCTGGCCCGAGCGCTTCGAGGACGCGCAGCGAATCCTGCACGAGCATGTCAGGTACGGGCGTCCCGTACCGCTGGGCGTAGTCGGTCTCGTAGACCGCAATCGCCTTCTTGTAGTCGATCCAAGCGTCGTTGAGCCCCTCGACCCCACCGTCGGCCTCGGCGAGCTTGCCGGCGAGCCAACGTGCGAACGCGTCGTCTTTGTAAAGCTGGGTGCCCTCTTGTTCGGCGTACTTGTTCGCGTAGAGCTGGAGCTTGTTGGTGACCTGGCGGGCCTCGACACGCGCGCCGTCGTAGTCTCCCAAGCCCATGTAGTTCCATGCGGCCAAGAAGTGGAGCATCACCTTCTCGAAGTCCTCACCCTGATAGGGCAACGAGTTGTCGGTGGTCACGAGCGCCAAGGCGTTGGCGCTGATGCTCTCGGTCCAGAGATCTTCCGCGGCCGTCTTCGCCTTCTCGAGCATGGCGTTGGACTCGGCGTACTTTTTACCGAGTGACAGGACCATGCCCTTGTCCATGTAGAAAAGGAGGCGATTGTCCTCGGAGTAGAGCTTGGTCTTGTTCTTCTCGATGAACTCGGCTGCAGCCTCGTAGTTGCCCTTGATCAAATTGGGACGCATCTGCTGGTAGTACTGCTCGGGCTTCATGCCGCAGGCTGCGGCGCACACCAGTAAGACCAGACCACCGACGCGATGTAGGCTCATGGGGACCTAGGTAAACGAACGCCACGTCGAGGCATCGATGCCTACGACGTGGCGTTGCGAACTTTGGGGACGCTCTGGACCGTGCTGCTCGTGCACGGCAGGGATGTTACCAGCTCGTGCCGGCCTGCGTGATCACTTTCTTGATCTCGTGATCACCAATCCAAACCTTCTCGGCGGTATTGGAGCTGATGAGCTCGAACGTGATCTTGTAGAACTTGGCCTTCTCGCCTTCGACCTGGTCGACGATGGATGCCATGCGTCCGACGAGGACGAAGTCGGCGCCTGTCTGCTGGCCGATGCTCGCCGCGGACTGATCACTGACGCGGCCGCCGGCACCGTAGTCTTGCTCTGCGTTCACCGAACCGAGCTCGTTGCCGCCCTGCGCAACCACCTTCACCTTGCCGCTGTTGACCATGGCGCGCTCGATGTTCTTGACGAACACCTGAGCGTCGATGTGCTCATCGGTCTTGTTGATGATGCCGTGGACGCGCATCGCAGGCTTGCGACCTTGCTCCTTCTGGAAGTCGGCGATCCAGGCAGAGCCAAACGCATCGCTGATCAGCTTCTCGCTGGTGAGCTTGGCGTCGGTGTCGTTCCAGTTGCCCGAGAGATCGGTCTGCGTGTCGGTCGAGACACGCGCGACCTTGCGCTTACCGCCACCGCATGCAGCGAGTCCGCCAAAACCGACAAACGCAACGAGAGACAGAGCCACCAACGTACGATGCATTGATTGTTCCTGAGAAGGGTTTGCGAAGTGCGTGAAACGTCTACGTCGTCTGACGAGGTCGTTTCAAGAAGTTACCAAAGCCCGCCACTCTTGTCGCTCTTGCTGCGGACCTTGCCACGCATCTCGTCCATCATATCGTCGAGCTCCTTCATCTGCTGCTTGCGGAGGTCGTCGAGGTTCACCGGACGCTTTGGCGTGTGGTACTTCGGCTTCGCCTTCTTCGGGTCGAGCCGTTGGCCCTGGGTGAGCTTCTCGTCGTCTTTGTTCTTGCCCAGACTCTGTCCTTCTTGGCGGACGCTGTCGGCGGTCTGCTTCGGCGGCTCGTCAACGACGACGATGGTCGCCGGGGGCTTCTCGTCGACCGGTACGGTCTGAACAGGCTCGCTCGGCTTGGTGGGCTGCGTGGGCTTGGCAGGCTGCGTCGGCTTGGTTTGCGGCTGCGTGGGCGCGGTCGCGGGTTGCGACTTCGGCGGATCGTTCATCGCGACCACGGCTGACGGTTGCTCTGCTGGCTTGGTGTAGCCCTCCGCAGCCGGCTTGTTCTGCTGCGGCGCCACGGCAACCTGCAGCTGCTGGTCGGACGCCTTGGGCGCGTAGGCGAGGCCCATGCCCTGACCGCCGAGCCAGAGCACGGCAACCGACGACTTGAGCGAGAAGTTCACCGACGTGATGGTTAGACCGTCAGCAGCCTGACGCGCGATCATGGTGTTGATACCGACCATATTTCCCTGGTCGTCCAGCAACGGACCGCCAGAGTTGCCACGGTTCACCGAGGCCTCGGTCTGGAAGACGTCTTTGCCTCTCACACCGTTGAAGTTGAGGATCACGGTCGAGACGGTGCCGGTGGTCAAGGTCCAAAGCCCGCCCTGCTCGGGGTGACCGATAGCCACGACTTCGTCCCCCACTTCGACATTGTTTGGGTTCGCGAAGTTGATGGTCGGCAAGTTTGACGGTGGGGACTCGATCTGGATGACCGCGAGATCGAGCTCGTCGGGTGGGCTCCAGGCCAACACGCGTCCCTTATAGCGGTTGGTGAGGTCCTTGGCGTTGTCGCCGGTGATCTTCGGCGGCTTCAAGTAAACGTAGATGGTCTTGAACGGCTTTCCCGCCTGGTTGAGCACCACGTGCGCGTTGGTGATCACCTTGCCCTCGGGCGTGACGATCGAGCCGGTGCCCGAGGACCCCTGCCGTCCATCGTCGGAGCCGAGGATCAAGGTCACAGCCGGGCCGGCCTTCTTGTAGATCTCTTTCGGAGGGAGTGCGTGAGCGGTCAGGCTCGAGAACGTCACGACCGCCGCGACAACGAAGAGCGACTTGCGCATGGGGGCTCAAAACCTTTCCGCGAAAGCGGACGACCACTTGAGGGCGGGACTTCGACGGCCAATCCCGGGGCGCGGGCGAAACCGCGCCCCGGGATGGCGTCGTCGTTGCTTACGAAGAGCTACTGATTGCTGGCGCCTTCGCGCTTGGCCTCTTCTTTCTCGAGGTCCATGTGAACGCGCTCGGCGTTCTGGCGCACGTAGTCGCGCACCTGCGAGTTGAGCTCCTTCATCTTGTCGAGGCTGTTGGTGAGCGCCTCGAGGTCGAGCTGAGCCAACGAGTAGATGGTGCCATCTTGCGGGTGGAACCAGTGGTCGACGATCTGGACGCCCGACAGGGTCGAGGCGCTGAACGTCTTAATCGCCTGCTCGACGTGCTGCTCTTCGCTCGACTTGCTCATGTCGCCGGCAGTGGTCGACGCCGAGTAGTCCTTCATCAGCGAAGCCGAGTAGACCTCGAAGATCTTGCTGACTTCCGCGCGGGCGCGGTTATCGGCGGTGGTACGAGCGAGCGACTGGTTCTTGATGCCGCTCACCGAGCCGACACCGTAGAACACCCGCTTGTTATCGCCACCGAAGGCGCCGGAGCCCTTCATGACCCACTCCGGATAGTCGATGCCCTTGAAGTTGGCGGGCGCGTCGCCCTCTTTCTTCCCGCAAGCCGCGAGGCTCGTCATGGCAAGGCATCCCAACAACGCAACGACAACCTTCTTCATATGTCTTGTCTCCAGTGCTCAACACCGAGGTGATTTTTCGTTACTCCCGCCACTTGAGGCGGGAGGCCGCGCTTCCGGCGACCGCCGAGCGCTCGAAGTTAAACGCGACCTGCGTAGCTTGAGTCAAGCACGGCTCTGCCGTGCCCGATCCCATAGCCTCGCAAGCCGCGTGCATCGTAAGGCCATAGACGGGGCAACTTACGGAATTCTTCAATCCGGCCCGGCCTGTGCATGTGACGGCGGTCACACCGGAAGAGCCTCGATCATGGGTCGCTCGGCCAAACCAAGACGTGAAGCCAGACGACACGAGCGATTGGCAGTGCCGGCGCGAGCACGCAAGGCCAGAAGCTCTACTGCAACAACCTGCTGCCCCTGGTGGGCCGACGCGGTCCGGACAGACGTTCGGCGGAGCGGTCACTCGACAGACGGTTCGCCAAGGACGCCGCGATAGCGTACAAGCGCGCGACTGCACGGCCGCTGTCTAAGCGCTGCAGCGTCGACATTGCAGCCAGCACGTTGCGTAGCTCGCCGAAGACGAGGTCCGGAGGCAGGCGGCGCATACGAACTTCGAGCCGCGCGAGCTCGCGCTCGACGGCGATGTCATCAGGGTGTTTCTCGCTTGCGAGCGTCAGAAGGACGGTCATAATTTCGCTGTCGCCATCGGTCACACACTGATCGCCAAAGCTCGCCATCTGTTGCATGGCGAGCTTATCGGTGACACTCAGGCACCGTTGCGTGTGTTTTCGATCACACCCCAGAGTGCCCACATGTCAGTCACTGACGTGGGGCCGGACCGGGTGTTTCTTCGGAGGCAGCGGGACTGGCTTGCGAACGGGCGCTGTCACCGGCATACGCGGCCGCACCACGAACGAGCTCTGGTTGACGCTCGCACAGCGTTTCGAGGTACCGAACCTGACGAGCCTCGGAACGACTGCGCAGTCCCGCGGGACCAAGCCCAGGCCTCCTCGCCTGACCTGGGTGACAGACAGCGCCGAACACGCGGTCGAGCGACAGGTTCTTGAGACCCGAAACGAAAACGCCCGCCGACTCGTGAGAGTGGGCGGGCGCTATCGCGCACACGAAGGAGGGCTTACTTACGCCTTGGCGGCGGCAGCCTTCTTCACATCGTGGTCGACGAGCTCGATAATCGCGGCGGTGGCGTTGTCACCACGGCGCATGCCGACGCGCAGCACGCGGGTGTAACCGCCAGCGCGGGTACGCATACGGTCGGCGATGTCGCTAAAGAGCGTCTTCACAGCGTCTGCATCGGTCAGGTAGCTGGCCGCCAAGCGGCGCGCGTGCAGGTCGCCGCGCTTGCCCAAGGTGATCAGCTTCTCGGCGACCGGGCGCAAGGCCTTGGCCTTGATCTCGGTGGTCTCGATGCGACCATGAGTGAACAACGCGGTGACCATGTTGCGCAGCGTCGCTCTACGGTGCGTGCTCGATCGGTTGAGTTTTTTGAGTCCGTTGCCGTGACGCATGGTCGAATCCTTGAAATCTTTGAGGCCCACCGCAGGGTGTAGGGGCCAAAGAGCGCGGCTGTATACAAGGGCACTTTCAAAAAGCCAAGTGGAAAAGAACCAGCGTCGATCTCCGACCAGCTGACCTCGAGCCGAGCCCTGACGCGCCTGCAGACCTGCTGCGCGCACCGGTCAGTCGCATAACGCGATATGTGACCGTCAGCCCCTTGCGTCAGGATAAGGCCATGCATCTATCGCGACTACGCCCATCAACCGACAGCGCCGTCGTAGCACGGGCCCTCAGCGAAAACGCTGCGTTACGCGCCCGCTCGTATGCCCTGGTCGAAGGCACCAACGGCGAAACCCCTTGGGCCATCGTCCTCGCGGCCGACCCGCGCGATCGCAACCTGCGTCTTCTTGCCCAGAGCGGCGTTGGCGCCGAGGTGACGGTAAGCGTCCCCGACGGAGCCACAAGCTTGGACTACGTCGGCAAGCTGACGCACGTTCACGAGATTTCGGCGATCCGCGGGGCGCTCGCGAACGGTGTCGCCCCCATGGCGTGGAGCGGCCTCGCCTTGGCGGGCTTCGTCAACGCGATACCTGCCGTGGGTGGCGATCTGAGCGTCGTAGCCCTGAGCCTCGCTGCGACCTTCGAGGGCGTCCGCCGGCTTGCCGGCTACTTCAAGCGCCTAACAGGCAGCGACCTCGCGGGCTCCGTACTCGCCGCGGCCACCGAGAGCGCCACAAAAGGTGCGCAGGTGCGAGCGGTCCGGGTCGCAGAGCCCGCGCCGGTAGCGCCGATGGCCCTCCCCGCCCCGGCATCCTCGGCCATGGTCATTCCGCCGCTGACCGCCGCGACCTTCGACCTCCTTCAAGCGCGTCGCTAGCTGCCCCCTGGGGGGGCAGACCTCCAAAAGCGAGAAGGCCCGCCCCAGCGCTTGCGCGTTGGAGCGGGCCTCGTCGTTCCCCAGAAACTCGCGCTCTAGCGCTTGAGCTCTTTCGGTGGCCAGGCGTCGAGCTTCATACCCAACGACAGGCCCATTTCGGCGAGCAGCTCTTTGATCTCTTTGAGCGACTTGCGTCCGAAGTTCTTGGTCTTGAGCATCTCGGCCTCGGTCTTCTGAACGAGATCGCCGATGTACTTGATGTTGGCCGACTGCAAGCAGTTCTCGGCGCGAACCGACAGGTCGAGCTCGTCGACGCTGCGGAGCAAGTTCTCATTGAACTTCTCCTGCGACGGAGTCTCTTCCTTGATCTCGAACTCTTCCTCTTCCTCGAAGTTGATGAAGACGGTGAGTTGCTCTTTCAAGATCTTGGCGGCCAAAGCGACGGCGTCGTCCGGCGACACCGAACCGTCGGTCCAAGCCTCGAGCGTGAGCTTGTCATAGTCGGTCTGCTGGCCAACACGCGCGTTGGTCACGTTGAAGCTGACCTTGCGGATGGGGCTGAAGAGCGAGTCGATCGGGATCCAACCCACCGCCATGTTCGGCGCCTTGTTCTTGTCGGCGGGAACATAGCCACGGCCGCGGCGAACCATGACTTCCATCGCCAACTTGCCGCCCGGGGCGACGGTGGCGATGTGGTGGTCTGGGTTCAAGACTTCCACGGCGTCGTCGCCGGTGAGGTCCTTCGCGGTGACCTTGAGCTCTTCCTTCTCGGGAGCCTGAACGTCGATCTTCAAGACGCGGGGCTCGTTCGAGTGCGTCTTAACGAGAACGTCCTTGAGCGACAGGATGATGTCGGTCACGTCCTCGGTGACATCCGGGATGGCCGTGAACTCGTGCAAGGCGCCATCGATGCGCACAGCCGAGATGGCCGCACCCTGCAGCGAGCTCAAGAGCACGCGGCGGAGGGCATTGCCGAGGGTGATGCCGAAACCGCGCTCGAGCGGTTCAGCGAAAAACTTCCCATACGTGGCCGTAAGTCCTTCACGGTCCGTGATGAGGTGTTTGGGACGGATGAGGTCTCGCCAATTGCGCTGCATGAGGACTCCTTTTTGAGCCGAGCAGTCTCACCGCGAGTCCTGCGAGGCCTTTAAGGGTTTAGAAACGCTGGCCTGTAAGTCCTCTGGCCAGTGCTTCACCTTCAGCCGCCCGCATATTCGGGAGGCCGAAGGTCCAATGGCGCACTGTCCGCTGCAGTAGACAGTACGCCATCGCGTTTTTTGCTACTTCGAATAGAGCTCGACGATGAGCTGCTCTTGGATCGGGATCTGAATCTCGTCGCGCTGAGGCAACGACTGAACCGTCCCCGTGAACGCACCTGCGTCGAGCGTGAGCCAGCCTGGCACGCCGCGCTTCTCGGCGTTACCGAGAGCTTCCATGATGCGGCCGATCTGACGCGACTTCTCGCGCACACTGATGACCATGCCCGTCTTCACCTGGAAGCTGGGAACGTTCACCTTCTTGTTGTTCACCGTCACGTGGCCGTGACGCACGAGCGTACGCGCTTCCGAGCGCGAGCCCGCGAAACCCAAGCGATAGACGACGTTGTCGAGACGGCGCTCGAGCAACTGGAGCATGACCTCGCCGGTGATGCCCTTCTGACGCGAGGCCTCGGCATAGTAGCCGTAGAACTGACGCTCGAGGACGCCGTAGATGCGGCGAACCTTCTGCTTCTCGCGCAGCTGGATGCCGTACTCCGAGAACTTGTGGCGACCCTGGCCGTGCTGACCCGGCGGATACGGCCGGCGCTCCATGGCGCACTTCTCGGTAAAGCAACGCTCTGCCTTGAGGAAGAGCTTCATGTTTTCGCGCCGGCAAAGGCGGCAAACTGATTCGGTATAACGAGCCATTACTCTAAAACCTCGAAGGAATTAAACGCGGCGCTTCTTCGGCGGGCGGCAACCATTGTGGGGCACGGGCGTGATGTCGCGGATCATGGTGATCTTGAAGCCCGACGCCTGCAGGGCGCGCACGGCGGCTTCACGACCAGCACCAGGTCCGTTGATGAGGACGCCAACCGACCGCATGCCAGTGTCGGCTGCCTTGGTGGCCGCATCCTGGGCAGCGACCTGAGCGGCGAACGGCGTCGACTTGCGCGAGCCGCGGAAGCCCTTCGAGCCGGCCGACGACCACGAGACGACGGCGCCCGTCGGATCGGTGATGGTGATGATGGTGTTGTTGAAGGTCGCCTGGACGTAGACCATCCCGGTGGGGATGTTCTTCTTGACCTTCTTGACCTTGCCAGCGGCGGTTGCGGTAGCCATTAGCGCTTAACTCCAGCCATGCGCTTCGGACCTTTGCGGGTGCGAGCGTTCGTGTGCGTACGTTGACCACGGACCGGCAGACCCTTGCGGTGACGGAGTCCGCGATAGCAGCCGAGGTCCATGAGGCGATTGATGTTCATCGAGGTCTCGCGGCGCAGGTCGCCTTCGACCTTGTACTCGCGCTCGATGATCTCGCGGAGCTTCGACATATCGCCTTCGCTCAGCTTGTCGGTCCGCAATGCCGGATCGAGCTCGGCCTTGGCGATGATGTCGAGGGCATTCTTGGGACCGATGCCGTAGATGTAACGGAGCGCCACATCGATGCGCTTGTTACGGGGAAGGTCGACGCCGCTGATACGTGCCATTGCTGATTAACCTTGACGCTGCTTGTGACGCGGGTTGCTGCAAATGACGCGCACGGCGCCGCGACGGCGGATAACCTTGCACTTCACGCAGATCTTGCGAACGGATGCTCGAACTTTCATTGCAGACTCACTTCGCTCGGTAAGTGATCCGACCACGCGTCAGATCGTAGGGAGAGAGCTGAACCGTCACCTTGTCTCCTGGAAGGATCTTGATGAAGTGCATCCGCATCTTGCCGCTGATGTGACACAACAGCTTGTGTCCATTGGCAAGCTCGACCCTGAACATCGCGTTCGGCAGGGGCTCGAGCACGGTACCCTCAGTCTCGATCGTATCTTCCTTCGACATGCTCCCTCTCGCCCTTCACGAGTCGAACCGCGCCGTTAGGCACATCCGGCCCGAAAAGGAAGCGGCGCTATACCAAAGCGACTCCGAGCCGGCAAGGCAAAAACGGCGGCGGTCAGGCCTTTTCGAATCGGTTTTCCAGGCGCTCGACGGCATAGCTGCCTCGCATCGAGGAAACCTTTGCGATCGTGAGTCCACCCGCTAGGACGACAGCGATCGCACTGACGAGCCCCGAGAGCGTCGGTTCAGCCAGTTGGCCGCAGCCAAGGGCGATTCCACCAGCCGCAATTCCCCAGGCAAGGCCGTTGGGTACGGTCGGATAGCTGACATCTGTTGTCAGCCCAAGCTCACGCAAGACCCCGGCAAGGTGTGGACTCGCGATCTGCGTACCAACGATCTCGATGCGGGTGATGGCTGGATCTGCCGTCACACGCTCGCGCATGGCTTGAATGACCACCCCAACGAAGCGCCCAAATGCAGGATCGCTCACCTTGCGCATGGCGCCACGGACCCAGAGCTGACGGAGCTGCTCCCGCAGCGGCGTCGGTTTATCCACAGCCGCGCCGTCCACACAGAGCGTTAGCGTGCCGCCGGAGCAGCGCAGCCAACCGGCAATGAGGGTCGTCGCGTCCCCATTTTTGAGCGCCAAGCGAAAATGCTCGGGTTTGCGACCCGCAGTCTTCACCAGCGCGCTGAGCGCAGGGATAGGCGTCCGTGCGGCGATCCAGGGAGCGAGGTCGCCGTTCATCAAGCGCTCGAGTCTTGGCGTGCTGGGACCACGGGTCGAGGTCAACGTGATGGCTGCCATGCGATCAGTCTCGCGGGATCCGCCACCCAGGTTGCGTTGCCAGCCTCAAGGGGGCGCACGTTCAAGTTAGGCGCGTGGGTTCCTAAGACGCGGTCGTTTCACCCGCAGACCCGCGTCAAACATCTAGCGACCGAAGCTTGAGCGAAATAGCGCGGCGTAGTGAGGACACGACGCAGTCCGATCCGGGGCACGACGGCGCCAACGACACTCGGTTCGCGACGTGCGGACAGGCTCATCCTGGGCAATTCATCGCCAAGCAATACGCGCCAATCGAGCACTGTGAAGCAAGCGCGCTCGCGCGAGCCTCCTGCCTGCGCCCAAAGCTGATCGTGCGCCCGCCTCTCAACGCGCGTCGACAGAGACAGGAACCGTCGGCGATGGCTCCCGCGTTAGGGCGTACACGGTGCCACTCACCGCTCCAGCGAAGACGACACCTGAGACGATCCAAACCCACCGTCGTTCGTACCAGGCCTTTGGCCGCTCGTAGGAGAGCGCCACCGTGCGTGCCTGGACTGCGGTACCAACCCGGGTGATCTCGTTGTCGTGCTCGTCGACACCGACGAGGTGCAGCCGTAGCTGGCCCGGCCCACTGACAGGGACCTCAGGCGGCGGGACGATGACTGTCGCGCGCGTCCCCGCTGGAGGGAGATCGACAGCGAATGACCGCTCGGCCATACCGGGGCGCTCGGCGATCAGCACGCCTCGCCGCAGGAGCTCGCGCGGGTTCGCGAGAACCTCGAGGTCGATGGCTACGGGCGCGTTGGCGTCAGCGGTGAGCGGCCATAACAGCTGGAGCGACGGCGTGCCCTGCTGGGCGGCGCGCTCGCGCGCACGCTCGAAGACGAAGGTGATCTTCGGCGAGAGCGTGTAGCGAATGGCCCGCTCGGGTGCGATGGTTGCGAGAGCAAGAAACGCTTCTTCGGCCTGACTTGCTTTGCCGCTGCTCGCGAGCGCGATCCCGAGCCCCTCGTAAAGGCGAACACTTTGCTCGAGTCGCCTCCCGCTGACGCGCTCACAGCGCTCTAGTGTGGCGATAGCGCCGGCGAAATCATAGGCCGCGAGCTGTGACTCTGCGGTGGCGAGATCCGCGTCGAGATCGGCTGCGCCAAGGAGAAGCACGAGACCAAGGACGATCATCGCACACCTCGAACGAGAGAATTGCTGACGATACGCCACGCCCCACCCGCGAAATCGGCGCCGAGGAAGTCGAAGACGCGATCACCGTCGAGGTCGGTAGCGACTGCCAGATCACGCCCCTCGGTGCGAAGCTCGAAGCCGAGCGCGCAAATGGGCGATGTCGAACCGCGGCCGAGACACAGGAGAACCGACCGGGTCTGCGCATCGCCGCCGCGCGCGAGACCGAACAGGTCGACGAGACCGTCGCCGTCGAGGTCCGCAACGCTCCCAGTAAGCGGTCGAACGGGCACATCGAAGGCGGCGGCGGTGTCGGCGAGCAAGTTGTCGCTTTCGGGGTCGCTACGGGTACGGAAACTCACGACGCGCAGCCGGTCGCCATTGCTGCCAAGGCCCAAGAGCACGTGCGATGTCCCCTCCTGGCCGAAATCGTAGAACTGCGTCACGCCCCTCACGCGGCGCGCGAGCGTCGGCGACTCTTCCAGAAAGAGGAGGTCGCGGCTGTCTTCGCGCGCGACGACCGCGTTACGCGGAATGTTGTCGACATCGAGACAACCCACCCGCGTCACCGCCCGGGCCGCCGCAGTGGCCGCAAGACCCTGCGCCCCGCGATCAGTCACGTCGCAGGTCGCTACATCGAACGTGTGGGCGGTCGTCACCGTCGTCGACTCCCCAGTCGGACAGCTGAACACGACGAGCGCTCGCCCGGAACGTCCGCATGGGTCGGCATCGTAGATCCCGGTCGCCACACACGCCTGCTCGGCCGCTGGCAGCGGCAGCGGACCACAATCTTCGAGCGCGCCCGTTGCCAAGGCGAGTCGGCCGACGCGCGGCGGCTGGCCCACGAGATTGACGACGAGGGTCGGCACGTCGGCGACGCCGACCCCTACGCCCGCAACGAGCGCGCACCCCGGAAAGACAAACGAGTCATTGCGCGCTAGAGAGAAGGCAGAAAATGCGCTGTCTGCACACTCGCCAACGCCCAGGGTGCCGACGAGCGCAGGCCCACCACGCTCCGCTGAAACAGTCACCAGCTGAAGCGGAGGCTTGGGCAGAGCCGTCTCGCGGGCGTCGACGAGCTCGAAGGTCACGATCTCTGGGCGAGGCTCTTCTGCCCAGGGCGCCCGCGCTCGGACACGATACGGCCCCCCAAGCTCACCCAGCTCGGGAATGAGGCGCGCGACGCCGTCGCTGTCGGTCTGCGTGTCGACATCGAGCGCGAATGCCCCGGGACCCTCGATCGACCAGCGCACGGTGACATCCGCGACCGCACCGCCGAGAACATCCCGCACATCAATCGCGAGCCGCGACGGCATCGGGCCGTACAACTTACCATCGAAGAGCTCGAGTGGACTGTCGGCATCGAGGCGTAACCGCGGAACCGTAGCAATCGCGATGTCGAGGGTGCCACCCGGCTCTCGGGTGGCACAGCCGCTAACGAGGCGCAGTCCATCGGGACCAAAGCCATGCGCAACGAAAAGTTGCCTGGCATCGCGGCGAACCGGCAGAGGTGTTGCGAGCCGAGCACCCGCCTCGAGGCGCGTGCTCGCGATGACGACACTCTGGACCTCGGTTTCGGCACGCTCGCCAAAGGCGAGTGCCGAACACGACCAGTCGGCCGCAGGGGGCTCGAGCACATCGAGCGTGAACTGAGTCACCGAAAGCTCGTACCCCGGAGGGCGCGCGATGGTGAGGCTCAGTCCACTATCCGCGCAACACGGCAGGAGGGCAGCGAACAAAACGAAGCACGGTGTGAAGCGGCTGCGCATGGCTGGTTCATGGGAAGATGTTTTAGCGGACACTTACCAGAGATTCCTTCCCGGCTTCGACCAGGACGACACGACTCTCTCGCACCCGACCTGTCTCGGGATCGACGAACTCGATGACGTGCCGCCCCACGGCGATACGCTGGTGCAACAGCGGCGTCACCCCCGCTTCGCCGCCATCGATGCGAACCTGAGCATACGGTTCAGCGACGATGGAGACCGCGCCAAGCGCCGTCTCGACCGCTGGAGCGGACGGCGCGGGCGCGGGAGTTCCAGGGCGCTCGCGACCTCGGCGAGACGTGCGCGACTTCTTCTCCTGCGGCGACGTGCTCTGGCTGGGGGGAGTCGCGCGTTCGGACTCGGGCGCTGGAGTATGGGCGGTCGGCGAACGTAGCTCGACGAGGGCGGCTTCCGGTTGCGTTGGTGCGACGGTTACGCCGTCGCCCGATGTGGGCACCACCGAGGGTGCGGCTTGTCTTGCGCCCACGTAGAGTAACCCGGCGCCGGCCGGCACGAGGACGAGCAAAGCGAGGGCCGCGAAGCCGAACGCGCGGCGCCGTGGACGAGCCTGCTCGCCCGAGGGGAGTGCAGAGAGATCGCTCGCCTCGAGCTCGCGTGTCGCCGTCTCGGTTCTCGGGCGCGACACTGGCTCGGAGGGCGTCGAGCGAAGAGCAGGCACGACGCTGGCAGCAAAGGCCTCGATCGACCCACCCGTGAGAACTGGCAAGCCGACCAGCGCAGCGGCGAAGGCGTCGGCGTCGGGGTAGCGCTCCTCGGGCTTGCGAGCCAGCGCCTTCATCACCACCGCGTCGAGCTCGCGCGGTACTTCGGGGACAATCGCAGACGGCGGCGCGACGTCGTTCTGCATGATGGCGGTGACGGTGACCGCAACATTGTCGGCCGAGAACAAAGAACGCCCGGTCAGCATCTCGTGGAGGACGACACCGAGGGAGAAGATGTCCGTTCGAGCGTCGAGGCGCCGCCCGAGGAGTTGCTCAGGCGACATGTAACCAACTTTGCCCTTCACCCCATCGACAGTCTCGGGAGATTCGCGATTGCGCATCAGCGCGATCCCGAAATCGATGAGCTTGGGCACACCCTGCGAGGTCAACATGATGTTTTGGGGGCTGACGTCGCGATGGACCACTCCCATTGGTCGCCCATCGCTGCCGACCGCCCGGTGCGCATGATGCAAAGCGCGCGCCACCAGAAGCGCAACCTCGACGGCTGTCTTTGGGGCAAGCCTGCCGTGGGTTGTAAGCAGCTTGCTCAGCGCGACACCGTCGACGTACTCCATGACGAGGTAGAGGACGCCGTCCTGCTCTCCGTAATCGAACACTTGGCCGATGTTCGGGTGCAATAAGCGCGACACAAGGCGTGCCTCGTCGTTGAACTGTCTGCGATAGCGCTCATCTGCGGCGAGCTCGCGCCGCAGCGTCTTGACCGCGAAGAGCTTCTCGAAGCCGTGGGCCCCGGTCTTGCGGGCAAGCACGACGTCACCCATGCCACCCTGCGAGAGGCGCTGCAGGACCTGGTAGGAACCAAAACACGCGGGAGAAACGGAGGACATCGACGGGCTCGTAATCTAAAGCTTAACAGCTGCTTCGCGACACGCACCACATGATCTCCGCGCGGATCGCCCTGCCCTCCGGACTGGTCCCACGAGAACCCAGGGCGGCTCGTGCCCTCCAAAACCTCCGGCACCCATCACTGGCATCGGTCTTGCTGCTTTGTGTCCCATGCGTTTCGTCGCTGTCCTCACGCTCCTGGTTGCCGCGTGTAGCGCCCCAACCCCCACAGCCCCCCCGGACGAGAGCCCTGGTGGTGACACCCCCAGCGACAGCGCGCCCCCGCCACCAAGCGACGAGGACCCCACCGACAGCGACCCACCGGGCGCGCCCCGTCTCGCGGTCGACCCGGCCCAAGTTTTCGGCGAGCTGCCCGCTATTGGCTACAACATGACCTACATCAACCGCGGCCAGGGGCTCGTGGCCAGTGACGGCAGCACGAACCTCGCGCTCCGTGAGGCTCTCGTCTCGGTTGGGACGGACTGGCTGCGCTACCCCGGGGGCACCTACGCGAACCTCTTCGATTGGCGGACCGCTATCGGGCCGGTCGAGAGCCGCTGGACGTTCAACGCATTTACAGGGCAGCCCGAACAAAACGTCTTTGGACTCGATGAGGCCGGTCGCCTCGCCGAAGACATGGGCGGCAAGCTCCTTTGTGTCATCAACATCAACCTCGGCCTCGCAGCGGCGGCCAACTGGGTCGAGTACATGAACGCGCCAGTCGGAACGAACCCGAACGGAGGCACGGCGTGGGCGAATGTGCGGGCCGCCAATGGGCACCCCGAGCCTTACGGCATCCACCACTGGGAGCTCGCCAACGAGTGGGGCAACGGCCGCATCTGGCAGATTTGGGACGCGGATGATGATTTTCTTTCACCCAACGCAGCCCTAATCACCGCAGACAGACGCATGGTCGTGGTCGGGGGGAGTCGTTCGTTCACCAACTACCAAGCCGTTACGCCAACGACCTGGGCCTACAACGACGATGCCCTGCGAACCACCAGCGCCCCCAACCAGCGACGCTTCATCAAACTGCCCACCGTCGAGCGGGCGTCGGTGACGGTTCGCCTCGGCGAAACACCCGACAGCACCACCACGTGGACGATGGTGGACGATCTCGCTTCGTCTGGCCCTCTCGACAACCACTACGAGCTCAACGCAGCGACCGGCGAGATTCGCTTCGGCGACGGCGTGAACGGCGCCATCCCTCCCGCTGGCGTGTTCGTTTTCACGGACTTTCGCGTCGTCGACTTCCCCGGTCTGCGTCAATACGCCGAGGCCATGAAGCTGGTCGATCCGTCGATCGCCATCTCCGGAAGCTTTGGCTACATCGACCAGGCTTACACGCTCGACCCCACTCTCCCCCTCGACGGCTGGCAGTGGCACATCGTCGACAACTACCCGGTCCCCGACTTCTATCCCGAAGCGCCCTTCGCCAACATGATGTCGCGGGTGAGCGTCCTCATCACGCGACTCGACGCGACCGCCAAGGCCTACGACACGCCGCTGCGCATCTACGGTACTGAAGTCCACCCTTGGCAAGACACCATGGATGGTGGCCTACCCAACCTGCGAAACACCGCACTTGGCGCGGTGGGTCTGGTGACGAGCTACGTGCTCGCATCCTTCATCGACGACAAGGTGGCCGTGTTAGGCCCCAACTACCTCACCTGGCAGAACGTGGGAGGTCAAAGCTCTGTGAACCCCGCGACGGCGATCCCGACGGCGGAGGCATGGGGGCTCAAACTGCTGCGCGACTACACCGCAGCACGGCGTGTCGCGGTCGACGTGAGTCCGCCAGCCGCGAACCGCCGCTACGACTACTTCCTCGACGAGGCCGGGACCATGTCTGCGACAGCGGACGTGCCCGAGCTCATCGTGCTGGCGAGCACCAATGCACAAACGACGGAGTTGGACCTGTTGGTGATCAACACCACGCCCGAGACCACGTTGACCCGCGAGATCAGCGTTGCCGCGCCCTTCTCCATCGATGGTCTGGTCGCGGTCGAGCGCTTGGCGAGCACTTCGCCAACCGACGCCAATAACCCCACAACCCCCCGCGCCGTTGCAATCGAAGCAATCACGGTTACGCCGAGCGCGGACGGCCTCGCCATCGACTTTCCCCCGACCTCGATCACCGGTGTCCGCTTCAGCCGCTAGCTCCGAAGCGACCTGGTCACGCGAGGGATCAGGCGAGCCCGAAAAAGACCGCGAAAAGCCCGCTGGAACGGCGGCACCCAGCTTGCAGTCGGAGTGACCATGAGCAGACCACACATTGGCCGTCTCTCGTTCCTCACCGCGCTCGTCGCCGCCTGCGGCGACCCCGCACCCCCGGGACGCGCGCCAGAGCCTTCCCCGCCGCCCGACGAGCTGTCCCCCCCTGCGGACGAAGGTCCAGAGGACGTTGCGCCTCCGTCGCTTTGCGGTAACGGCACGCTCGACGGGAGGGAGCTATGCGATGGGGGCGTCGTCGATTGTACGAGCCTCGCTGCGGTCTGGGCGAGCGGCCAGGCAAGCTGTCGGGCCGACTGCTCGGGATACGACGTCGACGCGTGCGCGCTTGGCGCCCAACTCACCGAGACGGTCCGACCCGCCGAACGTCACGAGCGTTGGCAAAACGCGCAGTGCAACGACGGCTCCACGTTCGCGTTGTACGTCTCGATGGCGAGCGCGCCCACGAACACGTGGGTCATCTATCTGGAGGGTGGCGGTCGTTGCGACGGCACGTATGGGTCGTGCGTGGGAAGGCCTGTCGGCTTCGTGTCCTCGCGCAACGAGGCCGCCGATGGCGCGCCAGTGAGCTCGGCGCGCAACAACGGCACGTTCTTCTCGCGCGACCCTTCCGTCAACCCGGTCTTTCACGCAGCTAACCATGCCTATGGTCGCTATTGCTCGAGTGACCTTTGGGGGGGGACCAACACGACGCCCCAAGACGTCGCATGGAAGAGCAACGCGCCGCCGGTGCCCTTCGTGTTCACCGGCCACCACAATGTGGAAGCCATGGTCGATATCCTCTTCTACGCCTACGGCCTCAACGACGCGACAAGCGAGGTCTTGTTGACGGGGAGCTCCGCGGGGAGCGTTGGTGCGCAAAGGCAAATCAACGTCATCGCCGAGAGAATGCCGACCGCCATTGCGGAGCAGCGCTTCGCCTTGCTATTGGGGTCGGCGTTCCGCACGGGGACTTTCGACGAACCCGGGTATCCGTTCAAAGGCGGCGACGTCGAGCCTGACGCTTTTTTCGAGGCAGTCGACTCGATCTATCGCAGCGTCGTCGACCCGAAGTGCGCTGCTCTCGCGGCGGAGCGCGGCCTGGGCCTTGCTGCATGCGGACCAGGGCCCCTCGCGTACACGTCAACAACGCGCGCTCCTCCGCTCGGCTGGGGCATTCGCACCATGGTGGCCATGAACCGCTTCGACCAGAACGCCATGGGCGACTACCTACTTCCAATCGTCTCCGCCTCGACGCCACAAGACCTCGCAGCGCGGGATGCCTATTACGACGACATGACCGACGCCATGGAGCCGATCACGTGGCTGTACGCGCCAGCGGATCCACAGGAGACGCCCGCCGATGAGAATCTCCACGGACTCATCGTCGACCCCCTGGTTTGGCTCTTTCCTGTGCCGACTTACGACGGGGTTTCGCTACGCGACCTCGTGGGCGAGTTCTGGCGAGCCCCACGGACTGGGAAAACGAGCGAGCGCATGCTGTTCGACGGCAGCGTCCCGCATGCGAGCGATGCGCCGTTCTGAAAACCAGCGATGAGCAGACCTCAGACGCCGATGACCCGTCGCGCGGTCGCCGTCGCATCGGCCACGCAATCATTCACCGAGACACCGCGGTAGGCTCCTCCCGTCAGGTAGAGTCCTGGATGGTTTGCGAGACGCCCGTCGATACGACCAAGACGGGCCGCGTGTCCCACCTCGTATTGCGCGATGGCGCGCGGGTGGCGGATGACCTGCGTAAGCGCAGGTCGCGCCAAGATGTTCGCGAGATCGGCCAACTCGTTGCGAACGCTCGTGACCAGCTCGTCGTCGGTCGCTTCGAGAGCTTCGCGTCGGCGCGTGCCGCCGACCATGGTCCGGGTCAGCACGTAACCGGCCTTTGCCCTGCCGGCGAAGAGATTGGTTTCGAAGAGCGTGCCAAGCATGAACCGGCGCTCGCGATGTGGCGCGATGAAGCCGAAGCCCTTGAGCTTGACCGCTTCCTCTGGGAAGCCGAGCGCGACCACAGCAACTGCGTTGTAGCTGATGGCGCCGATCTCGCGGGCCAGCGAATCGTCGAGGCTCGCAAGCATGCGCGCCGCCGCCTCGGCCGGGGCCGCAACGACCACCGCGTCCCCGACGGCGGTCGTCCCGTCGGCGAAATGAACGCGGTAGCCACCCATGCGTTCGACGCGGACCACTCGTCCCCCGCAGCGGACGGAGTCGCCAAGCGCGCTCCTCAAGGCCTCGCACAAACCGCCCATGCCACCCGTGAGCGACGTCAAACGCCGCGCGTCGGGAACGCTCGCTCCGTCGACCCCGGCCTTTCGACCAGCCATCATCGCCTTGATGAGACTGCCATGCGTGCGCTCGAGAGCGGCGAGTTTTGGAAAGCACGCGCTGAAGCTCAAGCGCTCAGGGTCGCCAGCGCAGGCACCGGTCACCAGCGGGTCGATGAAGAGCTCGGTGGCCTCGGGCCCGAAGCGGCGCCGGCCGAACGCAGCCACGCTCTCGTCGTCTTGGCCGACAGCGGCGGGGACGAAGCGCTCCTTGGCGACGCGCACACGGCCGGCGAGCGACAACAAGTCGCTGGTCGCAAGCTGAAACGGAGATTGCGGCAAAGCCCGAAGCTTCCCCTTGGCGACCAGGTAGCGGTGCCCAGCGGCCTCGCCTGCCTGCACGATGCTGGGGCCAACGCCGGCGGCCTCGCACAGGGCGTCGGTCGCGCCACTCGCGCGCAGCCAGCCGTTAGCGGACTCCTCAATCAAGAAGCCCTCATGCCGCCGGCTTCGAAGCTTCCCCCCAACCCAGGGCTCTGCCTCGAGCACCTCGACGATCAGGGACTCGCCGCGCTCCCGGGCGAGGCGCTGCATCTCGAACGCCGTCGCGAGTCCGCTGATGCCGCCGCCGACCACCAGGACCTTCTGAGGAATGCGCTGCGCCACGGCGTTTGCTTCGCTTGGCCCCAAGGGCGGCCCGTCTTTGCGGCGCTCGCCGCTGGTTTTCTACCCACGCCCCGCGCGGGAGCTTTAGCTTGCGTCGGGCTGCCGGACCCGAGCAAGCAGCCAGACGATCTTCAGGTCGCGCGAGACCCTGACGCGATCGTCGTAGGTCTCGGGCGCTGGCCAGGTCGCCGGGGCGCTTGCCGCCTCAGTGGGGCGCGGCAGCCGCAGAGCCCAGGTGTCGCCTGCTCTGACCCAATATTCGGTGTCGCGATACACCGAGCCGTCAGGGTTGCGCCCCACGGAGAGGACCCAGGCTTGACTCGCATCGACCATGACGACCTCGTCGACGCGCACCCCCATGCGGATGCTGCGCCGCAGGGCCGCTCCGTCGTCAGCGTAGTTCCTTCCCGTGCGCCGCTGCTCATGCGCCAGCTGCTCGGCACGAAGGTCGGTCTCGGTTGCTGCGTAGAGGTGCCCCAAGCGGCCTTTGACCTCTGGTCGCTCGATGTGCGCCAAGATCTGCCGTTTGATGGCCGGCGTGAGCGGCGCCACCTCGTCCGCCATGCGCTGGATCTCGCTGTTGAGGTCGTCTTTACGCGTGTCGGCGACATACGCCTGCACCATCCGGACGTAGCGCGCGACCCAGCTCTCCCGGTCGAGCATGGTGCCACGGGTCTGCACCACTGACCGAGCAGGCTCCGGCAGCGAAAGCAGCTCCGTCACCTCGGCCATCGCGTCCTGGCGAACATCGTAGAAGTCGAAAGCCGCAAGGCACGGCGCGATACGCGATGAGGCAATCTCCACTGCCCGCGTGCAGGCTGTACTCGCCGAAGCCGGACTCGACAAATCGAGTTCCGCTTCAGCGGAGTCATCGATGAACGATTGGATGAGACCGACCGGGCGTGCGAATCCTACCCCATCGACGTCGCCGAGCAGTCGCGACGTATTGAGCCCAACGAGCCGACCCTGCGCATCCACAAGGGGGCCGCCCGAGTTGCCGAAGCTGATGGCCGCATCCGTCTGGACAAGGCCATTGTGAACGGCACTCACGAGACCTTGCGTGATCGACCAGACAGATTCGCCGGGATGACCGATGGCGTAAACCTGCTCGCCCGCCTCGACTGGCTCTGGCCGCACCGTGAGCTTCGGATACAAGGACGTGTCAGCATCGACGTGGACGAGCGCCATATCCAAGAGGACGCTCTCGCGGACAAGCGCAGCAGACGTTACCGCCCCTTCGTTCTCGAATACGTAGCGACCGAGCCCACCATCCTCGGCGGCGTAGCTCGGCCGCTTGGGATCATAGAGCAGCACTCCCAACGAGGTCGCCCCGTCGGTGACGTGCCGATTCGTGAGGATGTCACCGTTCGCGGGTAGCAGGATCCCCGACCCGAATCCGGTTTTGCCGTCGGCTCGATGTGCAAGTACGATCACGACGCCGCCGCGCGCGGCGCTTGGGGAGCCAACCTTCGGACCTGTCTGCCGCAGCGGAGCACCGCAGGCGCACAGCGCGGCAAGAGCCAGACCCGTAGCGCGCATCAATGGTAGAGGCGCGAGAGCACGATCGGTTCGCCTTCAGTGATGGCGACGCTATGCTCGAAATGCGCGGAGAGCTTGCGGTCGCGGGTGACGGCCGTCCAGCCGTCGGCCAAGACGTCGACCTCGTGGGTGCCCTGATTCACCATCGGTTCGATTGCGATGACCATACCTGGCTTCAGGCGTGGCTTGGGTCCGCTGAAGTAGTTTGGCACCTGCGGATCCTCGTGCATCGTCGTACCAATACCGTGGCCGACGAACTCGCGGACGACGCCGTAGCCGTTCGCCTCCGCGTGGTCTTGAACCGCTTTGCCGATGTCAGAGAGGCGATGCTCCGGCGTGCACACCTTGATGGCTCGCTCGAGACACTCTTTGGTGACGTCCAGAAGCCGTCTGGTCTCAGCGGCGATAGAGCCAACCGGGATCGTGCGAGCCGCATCTCCCACGTAGCCCTCGTAGATGAGCCCAATGTCGAGGCCGATGACATCGCCCTCCTCGAGCACGACCTCTTTCGAGGGGATGCCGTGAACGATCACCTCATTGGGCGATGCGCAAATGGTCGCTGGGAAACCGTGGTAGCCAAGAAACGCGCTACCAACCCCGCGCTTTTTGATCTCCGCACGCGCGATCTGGTCGAGGTCCCACGTGCTGACGCCAGGCTTCACCGCCTGCGCCATGATCTCGAGGACCTCCGCCACGTGCTGATTGGCACCGCGCATGATCTCGATCTCACGGGGTGACTTCAGGACGATGCCCTTGCGCTTCTTCTGTTCCATCTGCGCGCGCACCATAGCTGGAGACGTGGCGGATGTCAGCCCAGGTTACCAAGTGAGGTCGTAGCGGCAGAAATCGAATAGCGCGCTGTCGGGCGCCCCGACTCGAGCCACGTCCTCACGTGGCGCATGCCAAGCTTCTCGGCCACCCGTCGTGACGCTTTGTTTTCTGGGTCGATGTCCGCGACGACTTCGCGCAAGCCCGCGGTCGTTAGCGCATGACGCAGTACCGCCGCCGACGCCTCGGTCGCGTATCCCTTGCCGCGTGCTTCGGCAACGAACCGCCATCCAATCTCGACCTCTGGCCCCTCGAGCTCCCGGGGGATGAGCAATATCCAGCCGGCGAACTTCTTGTCGGCGAGGACCGACCAGTAACCCAAGTGCTCGGGATACCGGTGCATCATGCGCCCCCGAATGAAGGCGCGGTGCATGTCTCCCTCCATCGGCAAAGCGATGAAGCGGCGCACCTCCGGATCATTGTCCATCGCAATGCAGGCTTCGAGATCGTCGAGGGCGCGCTCGCGAAGCACGAGGCGTTCGGTGCGAATGACGGGGAGCGCCATTCGTGTGTCATAACTGGCCGCGACGGCGGATGGCTACCGGTGCTATAGCGAACACGTGAAATCGTCGATCGCGTTGCTCGTAGCGCTCGCCTCATTCGGCTGTTCGTCCCCGCAGCGCCCCGATCGCCTCACCACGGCGCGGCCGGTAGGTAGCTCGCTACCCGTTTGGTCGCGGCCCATCGATGCTCCATTCGTCGACATCTTCAGCTTCATGCCGGACGACCGTCTCTTGGTTGGCGCGGTTGGCTTGAGCGCGGACGGTGGGCAATTCGACCAGCGTGAGCTCGTCATGCTCGACTGGCCATCTGGCGCCGTCATCTGGCGGGGCAAGCGGCCGTCGGCTCAGGACGGGGCATACACTGTAGTCGACGTCGCCGCGGGAAAAGTCGTACTGCAGCTTTCTCGCGCGGGGCGCACCGTCTGGCTCGCCATCGCGCTCGATAGCGGCGTCACGCTCTGGGAGCACCGTCTCGAAGCAGACGCCATCGCAGCGCTCGACGGTAGTCGGAGCCGGCTCCTCATCGCCGCAAAGGGCCTCCTGCGCGCGATCGATCTTGGTCGCGGCAAGACGCTGTGGGAGCACTCTTTCACGCCGCGCGCAGCGAGCGTCGTACCGACGGTGACGAGTAGCGACACCATGGTCTGCCTGGCCGCAAGCGATGTCGCGTGCATCGATAGTGTCTCGGGGCGAGAGCTTTGGCGAAAGCCCGCAAGTGACGATCAGGCCGTAGTTGCAGCTCGCCTCGTTGGGGGGACGCTCCTCGTGGGGACCGACGCCGGCCTGTCCGCCTGGAACACTGCGAACGGGGGGATTCGCTGGTGGCGCTCGGCTCACGGGAAAGGCTTGTTGAGCGCGGACGTTGAGGGCGACACCGTCTACGCGATGAGCGTCGACAGCGCGGCGCGTACCGCCAAGGTTACGACGCTCGCGCTATCGACGGGAGAGGTGCGCTGGACGAGCGACAAGCTACCGCCGCCACGCGGGCCTTTGTGTGTCACCGCGGACACCGTCTATGTGTCGACAGCAGCTGTGCTGTTCGCGCTCGACGCGGCGACTGGCGTTCGCGCGGCCCGTGCTCCCCTGCCCTTCGCGCTGGTTCGCAACCTTCGCTCGCCAGACAGAGTACGCGTCGACGCAAGCACCGTCACGGTGGTCACGGAGCGCGGCGCGGCGCTCTACCGGCGCGACAGCCTCGAGCTCGAAGCCACGGCCTTCTTGAACGGGGCCAACACATGGGGAGACGCACGATCGCTCCTCGCCCTTTCGACCAACCCAAACCCCGTCGCGCGGACGCGTGCCCTGGTTCGCTGGTCTCCACTTTACGACTCGGCGGGAGAGCGCGCTTCCAGCGAGGTCGCGGACGGCGCCATTGGAGTGGGCGAAAAGGCTGCCACTATCTCCGAGGTCAAGGCCGCCATGCATGCTGAGCGCGTCAGCGCGGCTCTCGGCATGGGTAGAACGGGCACTTACTCGTTTGCGGGTGCGCTGCTCGCCCCGGGCGCCGAGCTCCGACGCCGTGAGGCAACCGACACAATCATGATGCGGTACTCCGCCACCGCCACGGACCTGCGGCTGGACGGTACGCCACCAGGTTTCGCGCTGGCGTCGACGCCAAGGGCGCTGGTCGTTTTCGACCCAGAACGCCGGGCAACAGCCCAGATCCCACACAGCTCCGAGCTCATGATGGGGTGGCAACATGTGGCGGCGATAACACCCGATGCAACGCACGTCGTCGGCGTCCATGTCCCAATCGAGGGCGTCGCGGGTACGACCGCGCCGAACGGCGCACTCGAGCGTCAACATCTCGTGGTCGAGAGCTACGCACTCGACGCTGCGGCCTGGCGTCCCGCCGAACCGCTGCCGCCGCAAGACGCCCTCACAGAAGACGTCCGCGAGGGCCGTATCCATTCGTTGCGCGAGCGCTTCGCCCTGCCCGAGTGTTACGGCGTCGTCGGCATCGCGGGCCGCTCTTTCCAAGAGCTACACGATGCGGCTTTCCTCGGGAACAACCGCGCAATGCTGCGGGAGCTCGAAGCCGAGGCTGCGTGGCGCTCGACCGTGACATGGGACGTCGAGCATGCCGACATTGCGGCGGCCCTCGACATGCCCGCGATAGCGGAAGACAAACAGGCCCTATCCAAGCGACTCGCCGATGAGGCCGAGCTTGGCCTTCTGCTTGCCAATGACGACGTCGCCGCAGCGAAGGCTTTGCTCGACAGGGGCGTTCGACCGAACGGAGCTAGCGCCGCGAGCACGAAACGCTCGTGTTGGCCAGTACCGCTCGCAGCTTCGCGCTCAACCACGATGAGCGAGCTGCTGCTCGCACGGGGCGCTGCGGTCAATCTCGTCGACGGCGAAGGTAAGACAGCGCTTGACCACCATATGAAGGCCAACCACGAAGCGAACGTCGCCTACCTACGCCAACGGGGCGGCAAAACAGCCGCCGAGTTAGGCGTCAAGCCGTGATTTGTCGGCCGGCCTTCGCTTGCGCGTCGGCGACCTTGAACGAAGCCACGACGTCGACGCTGCCGATTCGGAACACGTCACCGCTGTGGATCTCGCGCGAGCGCACCTGTTCGGCCCCAAACCAGGTGCCGTTGCTCGACCCGCGATCTTCGATCACATACGTCGCGCCTTTGCGTGTGACCACGGCATGTTCGCGCGAGGCCTCGGCGGACTTGATGACGAGATCGCAGTGCGAGCCACGACCGATGACCACGGGCTCGGTCGCGACGATGCAAACCTGGTCGGTACCTCGGACGCGCAGCTCGAGCACGAAGCTGATCGCCGGAGACAGAGCCGTATCGCGCACGACGTTTTGACCAAGAATGTCGTCGACCTCGCCGAGCAAGTTGTTGAGCTCGCTCGTGTTCAACCGGGGCCGCGCCTTTCCGGACCCTGGGGCCTCCGCCGCCGCGGTCGCAACCGCCGGAGCCGGGCTGGGCGCTGGGGGCGACGACGCTGCAAGGGTCGCCGGCGCCACGGTGAGAGTCGGCCGTGCTGCGGGGGGCAATTGAGCCGGCGCCGAAACCGGGGCGGCAGCCGCGGGCGGGGCCGGGGCTGGGACAGGGATGGGCGCCGCCGCCAGCGGGCGCGGCAGCACGTCATCGACTGCCCGATCGATGGCGACGACACGTTGGGCCGCAGCGACACGCAGCACGGCAACATCAATGACTGGGCCTGGACGCACGTGCGCCACCGGCGGTTCTTCAGTCGCGTCGCCCACGTCGTCGTCTTCATCCCCCTGGGCGGCGTCGTCCGCGAGCTCACTGCCCGCGTCGTCCGGTGGTTGCGCCGACTCTTCTTCTTCTGCGGGACCCTCGTCGTCGTCCCCGTCTTGCGACGTGTCGTCGTCACCGAACTGGGCATCGACGACGACCGGAGCGAGACAGTAGCGATCGACTTCCGCGTCAATCGCCGCGATACGCGCAGAAACGGAGGGGAACGCAACCGCCGCCTTGGCCACCACCTTGGCAGGCTCGTCCGCCGCCTTGGCCACCACCTTGGCAGGCTCCTCCGCCGCCTTGGCCACCACCTTGGCTGGCTCGTCCACCGTCTTGGCGACCGTCTTGGCCGGCTCGTCCACCCCCGAGGCTTTCGGCTGTTCCGTCGGCGCCTCCCGTGGCTGGGGACGCGCGGGCGCGCTGACCGCTGCGGAAGCCAGTGATGCAGCCGGCTGCTCCGCTGGCGCGGCAGGCGGCGACGCTGCAGCAGACACGGAATAGCCATTCTGGCGCGCCCAGTTGAAAACGGCCTGGTTCACCAGAGCGCGCGGCTCGGTCGCCATGTCGCGCGCCATGGTTTCGAGCACGACCCAGAGATGCTCGGCAATTTCTATTGTGCGACCGCTCATCAGCTGCCTCGGAGGTTATCTTGCCACGGGGACCGGTTGCTCTGGTCAGTGAGCCACCTGAAGACCGCTGCGACCTCAGCGTACTCCTGCTCGGCGATCCCCGCGAGCGCTGGGTGCATGGCGTCGATATCGATACCCTCCCATTCGAAGCCCGGGACGTTGCTATGCCGCGCCCCGTAACCGTTCATGTGAACCTTATCGCGGACGCGCCAGTAGTGCTGCACCGCCATGCCACAGGCCTTGCCAAAATCGGCAGGCGCTTTGATCGCGGACGGCAGCGCGACCGTGCTCTCGCCAACGCTCCAACACAACCAGGTCAGCGCCGCCCAATCAGCGCGGGCAAGGCGAAGCAGGTCGGGTAGCTCGTGCTCATCGAGACTCAGGGTCTCATCGACGGAGATACTCTCGTCCTCTTCGGTCTCCCAGCTGTCTTCGACAAGCTCTGCACCAGCGGCGAGGCGCTCGAGGTCGGCGATCATCCAAGGAACCTCGGGGCGTACGTATTTGGTCAGCGCTTGGCGCACGAGCGTCAGCCGCTTCGCATACTTGCCGATGATTTTGCGAATCGCCTCGAGGCTCTGCTCCGGTCCATCGGGAAGCCCATCGTAGTAGGTCTCGGGCTTTCGCGAGCTCGGCCAGAAGTCGAACTTACGGAACAACACGCGGTTGTAGTCGCCGAGAAACGCCGCGCTTCGCTCTTCCACAGTCGCGAGCTCGGCGACGTCGAGCTTCACCTGCTCCGGCAGGCCCAGGCGCATGAGCACGAGGCCCCGCGTGAAGAGGTAGTCCTTGTGCTGCGGCGCGAGCAACAAGGCGGCGTTGATGAGGTCCAGCGCAGCGAAGGCTCGGTTCGCTTTGTCCGCCACGATCGACAGGGCCCGACATAGCTTGGACGGGTCGGCGCCCCGTAGGAAGCCGGCCAGCAGGTCGGGATAGTGCTCGGACGCGTTCTCGAGGATCTCGGCGCCGAGGCTCTCGGCACCGTCCGGCGTCGTCGGCAGCGCGAGCTTGGCAATCGAAGCGGTCAGCGAGTCGACGTTCGCCGAGCGCGCCGCTGCCCGAGCCTGTGCGACGATAGCCTCGCCGAAGCGCCGTTCACGCAGGAGAGTCTGCGCGAGCTCGGTCCACTCGGCCGCGCTCTTGCGAACGTTCTCGAGGGCCGGCGAGTCCGCAACCGACTCCTGGTCGCCGATGACGCCGAGGTCGCGAGACACCAGGCGCTTTCCGCCCGCGCCGAGCAGGTGCCAGCCCCCGGTCGGGACGCCCTGGTCGTACTCGGATAGCAAGGCGACCATGCCCTCGGCTGCGTAAGTGGGCGCAAGGTCAGGGTCCCAGTCGGTGTAGCGACCGTGCAGCGTCCCTTCAGCGAATGTCGCTTCGACGAGCAGCTTGCCGTCTTCGCCGTAGCGTTTCCACAGCCCGTGGCGCTCGTCGTCTTTGTACGTGCCCTCTTCGAAGACCTGTCCGTTTTCGTGGAAGGTCTTCGCTGCGCCGCTCTTCTTGCCGTCGACGTAGTTGAGATCTTCCTTCGGCGTCCCGTCCTTGTACCAGTAGCGCCATCGACCAACCTTGGAGTGGTCCTCACGCGCGCTGCCGGCCGCCCACTGGTCCTGCTTCTCGTGATACTCCGCTTCAGCGGCCACACCTTCTGGGCGATCGGGAAATGGCTCGCCGCTTGGCAAGAGTCGTCTGCCTTGCCGGTCGAAGTGACGTACGGCGACGACGGTGTTACGGACGTAATCCATCTCGGAGCGCCACACGTTCTTCGACATGCGACCTTCGTGCATACGCTCGGTCGTCACACTGTCTGTCGAGAACCAGGTGCGCGTGCCATGAAGCGCGCCGCGCTCGAACGTGCCCTGCTGGGAGACCTCGCCGTTCTCGTGAAAGCGCTTGAACGGGCCGTGCGGTTGGTCGTCGACCATCATGCACTCGTTGCAAAGGGTGCCGTCGGCGCGCCAATATTTGTACGGGCCTTGCTTCTTGCCGTCCGCTGAAACGGACCCGAGCATCCATTCCTTGTCTTCCTCGACCCACGTAGCTCCTGCTGGGACACCCGCCGGACGTTCATTCGCCATGACCGCACTCCACCTTTGATGACACTTCGACGCTACAACAAAACAAGGGTTTGGCGCCCCACTGGACGCCTGTCACGTGGTCACCACACACGCGTGAGCAACATCACAGTCGCAGCCGCAAGCCGATTCGACTAAGCGGTTGCTCGCACCGTGTTGTTCAGCGCGCTCTCGATGCGGCGCTCGACCTGCTCGGGAGTGGCCACGCCGTCGAGATCGATGAGGATACCGCGCGCCTGGTAGAACGCGACGAGGGGCTGCGTCTTGTTGCGGTACTCTTCGAGCCGCGACTTCACGAGATCTTCGGTGTCGTCCGGACGTTGGATGAGCGCCGTACCACAGGCATCACAAACGCCGAGGGTTTTCGGCGGCTTGAACTTGATGTGGTAGCTCGTTCCGTCCTTCGGACAGCTGCGGCGGCCGGTGGCGCGCTCGACGAGAATGTCATCTGGTACGTCGAGATTCACTGCTGCCTGCAAAGGTGTTGCCTTCTCGGCGAGCATGCGGTCGAGCGCTTCGGCCTGCGGCACCGTGCGCGGGAAACCGTCCAGCAAGAAACCAGGCTTGCAATCCGGTTTGGCCAGACGCTCCGCCACCATCTCGATCATCAGGTCGTCGGGTACGAGAAGGCCACGGTCGGTGAAGCTCTTGAAGCGGACGCCCAGCTCGGTGCCGTCACGAATCGCCTGACGGATCAAATCCCCGGTCGAGATCGCTGGGATACCTCGCGACGCAGCGATGTGCTTGGACTGCGTGCCTTTGCCCGAACCGGGCTTACCCAGCAGAAGTATCCGCATAGGACCTTAAGAAGCCCGGCGGCCCCGGATGCGTGGCCCCTTGGCCCCCGCGAAGCCGTCGTAGTTGCGGGTGATGAGATGCGACTCGATCTGACGGGCCGTGTCGAGCGCGACACCGACGACGATGAGCAAGCCGGTTCCGCCGAAGCGGAATGGAACCTCGAACTGCGACACGATGACCGTCGGCAGCACACAGATGGCAGAGATGTAGAGAGCTCCGCCAAAGGTAATGCGTGAAAGCACGTGGTCGATGTATTCGGCCGTCTTCTTGCCCGGACGGACGCCCGGAATGTAGCCGCCATACTTCTTCATGTTGTCGGCGACGTCGACCGGATTGAAGGTGACGGCAGTGTAGAAGTAGCAGAAGAAGACGATGAGCAGGACGTAGGCGCTATTGTAGAACCAGGCGTCCGACTGGAAGAACTGCGTCACCGACGAGAGCCAGTCGGCGCCCACGAAGCTCGAGAGCGTCGCGGGCAGCAAGAGAATCGACGAGGCGAAGATCGGCGGAATGACACCCGACGAGTTGATCTTCAGGGGCAAATGCGTCGACTGACCCGCGTAGGTACGCTTGCCGACCAGCCGCTTGGCGTACTGCACCGGGATACGCCGCTGCGCCTGCTCGAAGAAAATGATGGCCGCGATGACACCGAGCACGAGCGCGAGCAACACCATCGCTTGGACCGGCTGCAGCACGTCGTCCGCCATGTAGCGGGCGGTTTCGATGAGATTCGAAGGCAATTGCGCCACGATGCCGGCGAAGATGATCAACGAAATACCGTTGCCGATGCCGCGCTCGGTGATCTGCTCGCCCAGCCACATCACAAACACGGTGCCGGAGGTGAGGGTCAGAATGGTGATCGCGTAGAACAAGAATCCGGGATCGCGGACGACCTGAGCGCCGCCCGGCCCTTGCACGAGGTAGTTCGCGATGCCGTAACCCTGCACGAAGGCAAGGGCGATGGTGCCGTAGCGCGTGTACTGATTGATCTTACGGCGACCCGCCTCGCCTTCTTTCTGCAAGCGTTCGAGCGTCGGGATGACGACGGTCAAGAGCTGCATGATGATGGACGAGCTGATGTACGGCATGATGCCGAGCGCGAAAATGCTCGCCTGCTCGAAGGCGCCGCCCGAGAACATATTGAAGATGCCGAAGACCGTGCCCGATAGCTGATTGAGGGCGCGCGCGAGGAGCACGCGGTCGACACCCGGCACCGAAATGAAGATGCCAATGCGGTACACGATGAGCAGACCAGCCGTGAACAGCAGGCGGCGGCGCAGCTCGGGGATCTTGCCGATATTCCAGAAACCAGAGGCCACGGTCGGTCACTCCAAAAGCGAGGCGTGATGCTTAGAGCCCGCGCACACTGAAATCAAGCGTCTCACGCAACTTCGCGATCGAGCGCGAGTCGCACACCAGGCGGCGGAGGCGAGGACGCACCGCAGCGGGCGTTGTTGGCCCGTGAGAAGCGCCCGCAGCCGACAACGCCGCCTGGGGTGATGAATCGCGCTCGAGCTAAGCGGCCTTGGGGGTCGGATCAACGATGACGTTGACCTTGCCGCCAGCGGCTTCGATCTTCTTCTTGGCACCGTCGGTCACGTGGTGCGCCGAGATGTTCAAAGCATGCGCCATCTCACCGCGTCCCAAAACACGGACCTTAACGTCGATCTTGCGAGCGAGGCCAACGGCCTGCAGCGCAACGAGATCGATCTGGGCGCCCTTCGGGAACTTCTTCGAGAGGGTGTCGAGATTGACCTCGGCGGTCGGCGTCCGGAACTGCTTGTTCTTGAAGCCACGCTTCGGCATGCGGCGGTACATGGGTACCTGGCCACCTTCGAAGCCGCGACCACGCTTGCCCTTGCCGGTACGCGCAGTCTGGCCCTTACCGCCGAGACCGGCCGTCTTACCAAGACCGGAGCTTTCGCCACGACCACGGCGGGTTCGCTTCACATTGGCGCCCTCGGGCGCTCTCAAATCATGCAAACGCATTGTGAATCCTCGAATTAGGCTTGCGCGCTCTTCTGAGCGGCCGACTTCTTGGCCTTACCGCCAGAAGCCTTGAACTTGCGCGCGAGCTCGCGCTTCGACGCGACCGGCGGCGTACCCGTCTTCGGGGTGACGCTCACCATATCGACGACCTTGTAGATCATGCCGCGCACGGCCGGGGTGTCCTTCAAGTACACCTTGGTGCCGGGGCGCTTCAGACCCATACCCTGCAGCGTGCCGATCACCGAGTCGGTGCGGCCGTTGTAGCTGCGCTTCAGCGTGACTTCGAAATAGCCAGCCATGACTCTTACGCCCTCTCTTCAGCCGCCGCGGCTTTCTTCTTGCTGCGACGGGGCTCGCGCATTTCTTCTGCGGTCTTGCCGCGAGCGCTCGCAATGTTGTCGACCGACTGCAGCTTGCGCAGGCCGTCGAGCGTGGCCTTGACCACGTTGTGAGGATTACGACTACCGATGCACTTGGTCAGGATGTCGTGGATACCCGCGGACTCGAGGACCGCGCGCACCGCGCCACCAGCAATGACGCCGGTACCTTCCGAAGCGGGCTTCAAGAGAACTTCACCCGAGCCGTAGCGGCCGATGATCTCGTGCGGGATCGTCCCATTGACGACAGGAACCGAGAAGAGGTTCTTCTTGGCTTGGTCGAAGCCCTTGCGGATGGCCTCAGGGACCTCGTTAGCCTTGCCGAGACCGGCGCCGACGCGACCATTGCCGTCGCCAGCAACGACGAGCGCGCTGAACGAGAAGCGACGGCCACCTTTGACGACCTTCGCCGTACGATTCAGGTCGACGAGCTTGTCGACGACTTCGCCTTCTTGTTGTTCGACACCATGCTGAGCCATTTAGAAACCTCTTTTGGTCCGCTTTTTCGGACCGCCTCGTCCGGCACGCCAGTCCGGACTCGAACAGTTAGAACTTCTCGGCCGCCTCAAGTGGCGGCCGATTAGCGGCATCAGCCGCGATAAACGTCCACCCCAGTGGGTTGCAATTCGTCAGAATTGCAATCCACCCTCGCGAGCGCCGTCGGCAACTGCCTTGATGCGTCCGTGATAGCGGTAGCCGTTACGGTCGAAGACGACCGCCGTGATATTGGCGGCCTTGCAAGCCTGCGCGACTGCGCTGCCGACCGCTTTGGCGATATCGGCTTTCTTGCCATCCATCTTCTTCACGGTCTCGGCGAGGCTCGAAGCAGCGGCCAAGGTCATGCCCTTGTCGTCGTCGATGACCTGCGCGTAGATGTGCTTGGCGCTGCGGAACACGTTCAAGCGCGGACGCTCGGCGGTACCGAAGACCTTCTTGCGAACGCGCAACTTGCGGCGCTGGCGGCCCGTTAAACCCTTGGTGCCCATTGTTACTTGGCTCCCGTCTTACCGACTTTGCGGATGATGGTCTCGTTCGAGTATTTGACGCCTTTGCCCTTGTAGGGCTCGGGCTTCTTGAAGGCTCTCAGCGTTGCGGCGATCTGATTGACCACCTGCTTGTCCGGACCAGACAGGGTCACGACCGTGCCCTTGTCGATCTTCGCCTTCACCGACTTCGGCAAGACGACCTCGCAGGGGTGCGTGTAACCGAGCTGGAGAACCAGCTTGTCGCCCTTCTGCTCGGCCTTGTAGCCAACGCCGTTGATCTCGATTGTGCGCTCGAAGCCTTTGACGACACCGTTCACCATGTTGGCGAGCACGGCGCGCATCAGGCCCTGGAACCCCTTGTTCTGGCGGTTCGGAGCGGGTGCACCGATGTGAATGACGTTGTTCTCGATCTTGATGGTGACGCCCAGGGGGATCACGGCGTCGAGCACACCGAGCGGACCGGTGACCTTCACCGAGCGCGCGCTGACCTCGACCTTCACCTTGTCGGGAATCGGAATCGGCTTTTTACCAATGCGTGACATTGTTCGTTCCTCGTTGTCGTCGTGTCGTTAGTAGACCGAACAGAGCGCTTCGCCGCCGACACCCTGCTCGCGGCAGGCGCGGTCGGTAAGGACGCCACGCGACGTGGTCAAAATCATGATGCCAAGGCCAGTGCGGATGCGCGGGATCTCGGTCGAGCGCAGATACTGGCGCAGACCGGGCTTCGACACACGGCGGATGCTGTTGATGACCGGGCGACGTCGCTCGTCATAGCGGAGCGTGATGTCAATCTGGCCCTGCTTCTTCTGATCAGGCACGCTCTGGAAGTCGGCGATGTAGCCTTCTTCCTTCAAGACGCGGCAGATCTCGAGCTTCAGCTTGGACTGGGGGCAGCTGACCGTCGAAAGACGCGCGCGGGCGCCATTGCGGATACGGGTCAGCAGGTCGGCAACTGGATCGGTATGCATTCTCTAAACCTCGTCAGCAGTATTCGCGTTGCGAACTTGCTGACATCACCGGCCGCCGACTACCGACGACCGAAAACCGTCTACCGAAGATCGGACATCGATGACCGACCCGCGATAAACGACGAATCGACTACCAGCTCGCCTTGATGACGCCTGGGATCTCCGCGTTCAGCGCGCGCTTGCGGAAGCACAAGCGGCACATCTGGAACTTGCGGAGGAACGCCCGCGACCGGCCGCAGATTGGGCAACGGTTGTAGGCGCGAACCTTGAATTTCGGCTTGCGGGTCGCTTGGACGCGCTTCGAAGTCTTAGCCATGGTCTGTTAGTTCCTGAAGGGCATGCCGAGGTGGCGCAACAGCGCTTTCCCCTGCACGTCGTCTTTCGCCGTGGTGATGATCGAGATGTTCATGCCGAACACCTTCTCGACGTCCTCGTAGGAGACCTCGGGGAAGATGATCTGCTCTTTCAAACCCAGCGTGTAGTTGCCACGGCCGTCGAACGCCTTGCCGTTGATGCCCTTGAAGTCGCGCGTACGCGGCAGGGCGACGGACACGAGCCGGTCGAGGAACTCCCACATCGCGAGGCGACGCAGGGTCACCGTGGCGCCGATTGCCTGGCCGCCACGGAGCTTGAAGTTCGCGATGGCTTTCTTCGACTTGGTGATCACCGCGTGTTGGCCAGTGATGTCGGAGAGCTGCTCGGCAGCCGCCTTCACGAGGTTCGGGTTCGAGGTGGCCTCACCGATACCGGCGTTCACGACGATCTTCGTGACCTTCGGAACTTCCATCGCGTTCTTGTAGCCAAACTCTTTCATCAGAGCCGGCACGATCTCTTTATTGTAGCGGCCGAGCAGGCGCGGCACGTAGCCCTCAGGCAACGGCTCCACCTTGATGGCGTCGCGCTTCTTCTCTTTGCCCTTGGCGGCCTTGGCTTTCGCCTTCTCTGCGCGCTCCGCTTTCGCGGCAGCCGCTGCGGCCTTATCGTCGTTCTCTTCTGCCATGACTTCCCTCGTTACAGCCGGCCAGCACTACGACCCGCTGATGTCTATCGAACAATCTTCGTGAGCCGGTTGGGCTAGCCCAGAGGCTCTCGCGCACGACCAAAGCGCCCGTGCGGGACGCGCCTTATACGCCTGCGTCCTGCAACATGTCACCAGACTTCTTCGCGATCCGAACGCGGGTGCCATCTTCGAGAGTCTTCGAACCCACACGGGTGGGCTTCTTGGTGCTCGGGTCGACAGGCATGACGTTCGAGGCGTGAATCGAGCCGAGCTTCTCGACGATGCCGCCGTTCGGCATCTTCGGGTCGCGACCCGGCTTGACGTGGCGCTGCGCCGTGGCGACGCCCTCGATGCGAACGCGGTCGGAGTCGGTCATCACTTCGACGATTCGACCGGTCTTGCCCTTATGGGCGCCGGCGATGACAACGACTTCGTCACCTTTACGTAGACGGCGAGCCATTAGAGCACCTCGGGAGCGAGCGAAATGATTTTCATGAACTTCTTGCTGCGGAGCTCGCGTGCCACCGGCCCGAAGATGCGGGTGCCGATCGGCTCGCCTTGCGCGCTGATCAGAACCGCGGAGTTCGTGTCGAAGCGGATGTAGCTACCGTCGGCGCGGAGGATCTCTTTCGAGGTCCGCACCACGACGGCGCGGGCGACATCGCCCTTCTTCACCTTGGCGTTCGGCAGGGCCTCACGGATCGCCACGATCACCACGTCACCGATGGTGGCGTAGCGACGACGCGAGCCGCCGAGAACCTTGACGCACATGACCTTCTTCGCGCCCGAATTGTCGGCGACGTCGAGGACCGTTTGCATCTGAATCATGACGACATACCCTTTTGTCTGCCTTGGCAGACGCTCGCTCAGTGTCCGCTTACACGGACTTCCTTATCGAATCAGACGGCCGACGCGGCGACCGCGATCTCGATGACACGCCAACGCTTGTCCTTCGACAGCGGACGGGTCTCTTCGATGACCACGATGTCCCCGATGTTGCACTTGTTGTCAGCGTCATGCGCCTTGTGGCGAATGCGATGCTTCAAGAACTTGCCGTACTTCGGATGTTGGTAACGACGGCTGATCTCGACGACCACCGTCTTGTCCATCTTGTTGCTCAAGACCACGCCGCGACGGGTTTTGATGGACTTCTTGCGCTCTTCCGCGACCTTCGAAACATCCGCCGAAGCAGTCATCTCGGCCTTGGGAGCCTTCGTCGCCTTCGGAGCCTTAGCGGCCTTCGGAGCCGCGGCCGCTTCTTTCGCCTTCGGCTTTGCAGTCTTCTCAGCCATTTTTATTCCTCGCCCTTCTTGGCCTTCGCCTTCTTGGCGGGAGCCTTCTCGGTCTTCTCGGCCTTCGGCTTCTTCTCAGCCTTGGGCGCTGCGGCCTTCTTCTCGGCCTTGGGTGCCTTCTCAGCCTTCGCCTTGGGCGCACGAGGCGCCTTGGCCTCGACAGTCACGCCGCGGTCTTTCTCACCCAAGACGGTGTTCAAGACGGCGATGTCGTGTCGCAGAGCTTGAAACTCGTGCGACTTGATGGTGACGGCTTGCGAGCCCTCGAGGGCCTTCTTGAAGCGAAGCTTGCGGAGCTCCTCGACCTTCGCCGAGCGGAGCGAAATGAGCTCTGCCGGGTTCCGGTCACGGATATTCGAAGCGACGACTCGTTCAGCGTTCTGTGCCATTGGTCTTAAGTCCTACATGTCCGAGCGACGCACCATGCGCGTCGCCAAGGGCAGCTTGTGCATGGCCAAACGGAAAGCTTCCTTGGCCACTTCGTCGCTCACGCCCTGCATTTCGTAGAGCACGCGACCCGGGGTCACCACGCACACCCAGCCTTCGACACCGCCCTTACCGTGACCCATGCGGGTTTCGGCCGGCTTCTTGGTGATCGGCTTGTCTGGGAAAATGCGGATCCAGATACGACCGCCACGCTTGATGTGGCGGGTCATCGCGATACGTGCAGCCTCGAGCTGACGCTGGGTGATCCAACCGGGCTCGGTGGCCTGGAGACCGACATCGCCGAAGGCGAGCGTTCCACCACGGAGGGCCTTGCCCTTGAGGTTGCCCTTGAACTGCTTGCGATATTTGACTTTCGCTGGCGACAACATGACGTTTAGTCCTCTTTAGCGGTCAACCCCAATTAGGAGTCGAAGCGCTCCCGGGGCTGTTCTGGGGCTTTCTCGCGCGGAGGCAACGGACCCGACTCCGGGAGAATCTCTCCGCGGAAGATCCACACCTTGACGCCGATCTTTCCGTACGTGGTCTTCGCCTCGGCAAAGCCGAAGTCGATGTCCGCGCGCAGCGTGTGCAAGGGAACACGGCCCTCGCGATACTGCTCGTGACGGGCCATTTCACCGCCACCCAAGCGGCCTGCGGCGGCGATACGGATGCCTTTGGCGCCGAACTTGAGAGCGGTCTGTACCGCCTTCTTCATGGCTCTTCGGAAGGCAACGCGGCGCTCGAGCTGAACGCAAACGTTCTCGGCGACGAGCTGAGCGTCGATCTCGGCCTTGCGGACCTCGTGAATGTTCACGAAGACTTCGGACTTCGACAGGACCTGCAGCTCCTTCTTGAGCTGCTCGATGCCGACGCCCTTCTTGCCGATGACGATGCCGGGACGCGGGGTGTAGATGCTGATCTTCACCTTGGCGGCCGCGCGCTCGATCTCGACCTTCGAGACACCGGCGCTGTTCAGCTTCTTCTTCACGAAGTCACGAAGCTTGATGTCTTCGTGCAGCCAAGCTGCGTAGTTCTTGTCCTCGTACCACTTGGAATCCCAGGTACGAATGACGCCGAGGCGGAAGCCTACTGGATGTGTCTTCTGACCCATGTGTTTAAGCCCTCTCGCCTAGAACGATGGTGACGTGCGACGTACGCTTGCGGATGCGGGTGGCGCGACCTTGAGCGCGCGGAAGCCACCGGCGCCAGGTTGGCCCCTCGTCCACGAAAGCGGTCTTGACGACCAACTTGTCGAGGTCGACACCGCCCTTCTGGTCGGCGTTGGCAACGGCGCTCTTCAAGAGCTTGCCGAGCGGACGAGCAGCGGCCTTCGGGCTGAACGTGAGGATATTGAGGGCCTCTTCCACGGCGCGGCCGCGGATGAGGTCGACAACGAGACGCACCTTCTGCGGCGACATACGCAGGTAGTTGAGCGACGCAGTCGGCCCAGCCGCCTTGCGCTCTTCGGCCCGCTTGATGGCCTTCTGTTTCTCTCTGGTAGCCATTAGCGCGCTACTTCCTTCTTCTTGATGCCCGGGTGAGCATTGAAGGTACGGGTCGGAGCAAACTCACCGAGCTTGTGGTCGACCATGTTCTCGGTGACGAACACCGGGATGTGCTTGCGGCCATTGTGGACCGCGAAGGTGTGACCAATCATGTCCGGCAAGATGGTCGAACGACGCGACCAGGTCTTGATGGCACGCTTGGCACCGCTCTTGTTCATCTCCTCGACTTTTTTGACGAGGTGCTTGTCCACGAAGGGACCTTTTTTCAGTGAACGTGGCATGGAGGCTTATCCCTTGCTCATGTTGCTAGGCGGACGACGCTGAACGATGAAGCGGTTCGTCGACTTGTTCTTGCGGGTCTTGTAACCACGCGTCGGCTTGCCCCATGGCGTCACCGGGTGACGGCCACCAGAGCTCTTGCCTTCGCCACCACCCAACGGGTGGTCGACCGGGTTCATGGTGACACCACGGTTGTGCGGCATGCGGCCGAGCCAACGCGACTTACCGGCTTTACCAAGCACGATGTTCTCGTGGTCGGTATTGCCGACCTGACCGATCGTGGCGCGGCAAGATTCCGGCACCTGACGAATCTCGCCCGAGGGCAAGCGCAGGAGGCAGTAACCACCGTCGCGGGCCATCAGTGTCGCCTGCACACCGGCACTCCGCGCGAGCTGAGCGCCCTTGCCCGGCTTCATCTCGATGGCGTGGACCATCGTGCCGAACGGGATGTTAACGAGCGGCAGCGAGTTGCCCGGCTTGATGTCCGCTTGCGCGGACGAAATCACCGTGTCGCCGGCAGCAAGGCCTACCGGGGCGATGATGTAGCGCTTCTCGCCGTCCTTGTAGTGCAGGAGCGCGATGCGCGCGGAGCGGTTCGGATCGTATTCGATCCGAACGACCTTCGCGGGCACGTCGAGCTTGTCACGACGGAAGTCGATGATGCGATACTTGCGCTTGTGACCGCCGCCCTTGAAGCGGACGGAGATGCGACCCTGGTTGCTACGGCCCGCCTTCTCTTTGAGTGGGGCCGTGAGCGACTTCTCGGGACGCGCGCGACCTTTGGTCGTGAGCTCCGAGAAATCAGCGCGGGTCTGATGACGCTTGGTTGGCGTCGTCGGTCTAAAGGTCTTTACGCCCATGGTCTTTTCCTACGTCTGGTCGCGTTGGCCGCGGACAGACAAGCGAACTAGGTCTCCGCGGCAAAGAAGTCGATCTTGTCGCCTTCTTTGAGCTGAACGATGGCCTTCTTCCAGTTGGGACGCTTGCCGATGCTCTGGCCGCGGCGCTTGAGCTTGCCCGGCATGGTCATCGTGCGCACCGCAGTAACGGACACGCCGTAGATGGTCTCGACGGCGCTCTTGATCTGGTTCTTGTTCGCGGCCTTCTTGACCTCGAACGTGAACTGACCAAGACGCTCCTGCGCCGTAGTAGCGCGCTCAGTGATGATTGGACGGACTAGGATTTCGTGATTCTGCATGGTCGTTACCCTTACGCCGCCTTCGCTTCTTCACTCTTGACGCGAGCGATGACCTGCTCGAGAGCGCCTTTGGTGATGACCAGCTTGTCGTAGTCGAGGATGTCGTACACGTTCACCGCAGAAGCGAAGAGGTACTTCGCGTTCTTGAGGTTACGCGCCGACAGTTTGAGGTTGTCGTTCTCACCGTCGATGATGAGACACGTGGTCGTGCCGAGCTTGCCCATGAACTCAACGACGCCCGAGGTCTTCGGGGCCTTGAAGTCCATCTTGTCGACGATGACCAAACCGCCCTTGGCGCGCAGCGACAAAGCGCTGGCAAGCGCGGCTTTGCGGGCCGAGCGCGGGAGACGGTAGCTGTAGTCACGCGGCTTGGGGCCGAAGACGACGCCGCCACCGACGTGATTCGGAGCGCGGCTCGAGCCCTGACGAGCGCGGCCGGTGCCCTTCTGCTTGTACGGCTTGATACCACCGCCGGAAACTTCGCCACGGCGCTTGGTCTTGTGCGTACCGCGACGACGCGACGCGCGCTGGGCCTTGACCATCTCCCAAAGGAGGGTCTCGTTGACCTCGGCGCCGAACACGTCATCGGGCAGATCGACGCTGCCGACTTTGCTGTTCTCTAGGTTGAAGACATCGACTTTCATTGACGTGCTCCGCCTTAGCTCTTGATCTCGACGTCCACACCGGCCGACAGGTCGAGCTTCATCAAAGCGTCGAGGGTCTGCTGGGTGGGCTCGATGATGTCCATCAGGCGCTTGTGCGTACGGATCTCGAACTGCTCGCGCGACTTCTTGTCGACGTGCGGGCTGCGCAAGACGGTGTAGCGGTGAATCTTGGTGGGTAGCGGAATCGGACCGGCCACTTTGGCTCCGGTGCGACGCGCCGTTTCAACGATTTCACCAGCGGATTGATCGAGCACTTTGCTGTCGTAGGCCTTGAGGCGGATGCGAATCTTTGTTCGCTGCTGCTGTGCTTGGCTTTGGTTGCTCATCTCAACTCTCGTTTGCATCGGGTGCGCTCTCGAGGGCCTTTAGCAGCCTTCGATCACGCGCCCGGACGGCGCTTTCCGCGTTGTCAAACCGCATCACCGCCACGAGGACGGGTGCCTTTTGAACTCAGGGGCGCGGCTTCTAACAAAACAGTCGGACCCCGTCGAGCACTTTTTCACGGCAGCGTGTCGATTTTTCAGCCGCTGCTCAGTAGCTGATCCCCGCGTAGACCTCTGCGTTGTTGCGACCCATAGCGAAGCGCTCCACCACCGTGCGCAGCATCAAGCGCAGGGGTCCCGGTGATGCAAGCGGGGTTGCGAGCTCGAGGGTGATCTGGCGCATACCGAACCGGGGGTCCTGACGCCGTACGCCCGAAGCCCCGTAGACGCATGCCGTCGCGCGACCACGGCCGCTGAAAGCGTCCGCCAGTGACTTCTTGATGGAGACGTCGGGAGCCGGGGTAGCCATCGCCGCGGGCGCCGGCGGCGCCACCTTGGGGTAGAGGGTCAGGCACGTCGTGCTGGCCGGCGCTGCGCGCGCCTGGTCTGCCACCCTAAGTTGGCTCTCCAACAGGTGAAAGCGTGCGTCTTCGCTGGCGGCGAGGCTGACGGTCATGACGAGGCTTGCAAACAACACGGCCAAACCCTGCCCTGTATCGGCGGCATCTTTGCTTATCGGCAGCGCCACAGATTTGGTGCCTATGGCGCTGGTCGCGAGGCCCCTGGTCGCTTTAGCGGACAAGCGATCCCTGGTGTCAAAAAGTCGCTCTTTTACGGGGCAACCCTGGCGTCGATCGGCCGATATCACCACAACGAACTGGCCGAACGTGGAGTCATTTTGACCTTGTCGTCGAAATACCATTCAAGTTGAGAGTCGCAGCGAAGCTTGCGCCGTTCGTGGATGCGGCGCGCGAACTTCGCCCGCTGGCGCGTAGGGGCACACGCGCCGCGGTCCCTCGAGCGGTGCGGCGAGCTTCACCTAAGTGTGGGGCTCGTCCGCACCGCGCCCATGGGTTCTCAAGCAAGTAGCTCGTCGCGCGCGCCTGCGACGATGGCCGCTACGGCCGGATGACGAACGCGACGCTCTGCAGAAATGGCGAACACCCGCGCGGAGACGCCACGCATGGTGCCGAGCAGGGACACCCCATAGAGGTTGGCGACCTCCGCCTCGACCGCCACGGGGCCCGGAAAGGCGCCGATCGCATCATGGCCGAAGGCCTTGATGAGAGCGCTGTCCTGAAACTCGCCGACGATGCGTGGCTGCAGATCATGCTCGCTGAGCCACTGGTCGATGGCGCGACGCAGCGGCGTGCCGTCGAGCGGCAACAAGACCGGCATTCCTTGGAGTGCTCGAGGGAACTTTCCGCTCATGCGATCTGCGAGGGCTGGACTCGCGAACCATCCCATGGCCGATTCGCCGAGGACGTGCGTGAACGCTTTGACGGCGCTTCCGGGGGGTACCGGGGCGTCTGCGATGACGAGATCGAGGGTGCCGCGGGCGAGCTCGGCGAGTAACGCTCCTTGTTCGGCCTCCTTGCAGACGAGCCGCACAGGGTCAGCGAGCCGAAGGGCTGGGTCGAGGAGTCTGCGCACGACGAGCTTCGGAACCGACTCGGTGAGCCCGACCTGAAAAGCCCGTAACCGCGGCGCTTCGGCCCCGCGGCGAACGTCGTCGAGCAGCTCGCGCCCGAGACCGAAGATCTCGGCGGCGTATTCGGCGACGCGCCGCCCCACGACGGTGAGCACGAGGCGCCCCTTGGTGCGCGAGAAAAGTTCGTGCCCGAGGCTCGCCTCCAGCGCCTTGACCTGCGTGCTCAAGGTCGCGTGCGATACCCGCAGCACTCGCCCGGCGGCCGTGAGGCTGCCCTCGCGACTAATGACCCAAAAATAGAAAAGGTGGTGGTAGTTGAGCCACTCCATACCCCGACCGTAGCTTTTAATTACATTACTCTTCAACCTTTCGTTATGGCCTACGTCCTTCGTGAGGCGGATATTCGCTTTGCACGATGGCCAATGGCGGCCCCGGCGGAGGCTAGAGATGAAGATTGAAGTGCGTAGCACCGAGCTCGAGCTGACTCCCACCGAACGCGTCGACCTGGAGGAGCGCATTGCCTCGGGGCTGGGTCGCTTCTACGAGCAGATTCATGTGGTCAGGGCGCGTGTCCGGGACATCAACGGACCACGCGGCGGCGTCGATGTCGCGTGCCATCTCATGATCGTCGCGCGGACCGGAGTCACGGTCTTGATCGATGAGCGCGCCGCTAGCCTGAAAGCCGCCGTGGACGTGGCGCTCGACCGGGCGACGTTCAATCTCACACGGGCCCTCGGTAGGGCTCGAAACCTGCGAACCGGACGTGAGCGCCAAGTCCCCGCTGCCCGCGAAAAGGGGGACTCACGATGACCCTGACAAGGCAATCGACCGTGGGCGAGCGTCTGACGCGAATCAGCGAGCATGGGCCAACACGGCGCGCGAGAAGCCTCGTTCACCTCGAGGTCAACGGCTTGAGTCAGCTCAACGCAAGCTTCGGTCGCAAGGCCGGAGACGCCTTGCTGCGTCAAGTCGAGCTTTCGCTCAGGCTGCGAACGCGACGCTATCGCGACACGGTGTGGCGCGTGGAAGGTGATGAGCTCGCGGTCTTGTTCGTTGGCGCAACACGGTTGCAAGCGCTGCGAGCGATTCGCCGCGTCTTCGCCGAGCCGATGCTGCCGGCTGAGTGGAGCTCCTTGTCGCTCGGCTTGTCGGTAGGCATCGTCAGCCTCGACGCGGAAAAGCCACTCGAAGACGCGGTCGCGCTCGCCGAGAATGCGATGTGCGCCGCGAAGCGCACGCGTCGCGCAGCGGCGACCATCGGCCGGGACGCAACGAGTCTCCGAGTCGCCCTCGCGACGCTCAAGAGCACGGAAGCGTCTTCCCCCGCAACGCATGGGCCAACCCACCCGGCAGCTCACGGAGGTGTCCAATGCCAGGCATCTTGATGCTCGTCGTCAGCACCCTGGTGAGCGCGACTCATCATCAACGTGCTCGACCGGACTTCGTCGGCCCGCCCGACAACACGATCGCGCTTTCACCTTTCGAGCCCTTGGTGATAGAGCCGCGCAAACCCCACTGGTGGCAGTCGTTTCCACCCGTGAGCGAGCCCTGGCGTCACTCCATTGATCAACTTGGTCTTCGCGGCTTTCGCGGCACACTCGACTCCGACGTCGGGTGGCGTTCGACCATGGGCATTCCCCTTCTGACCATAACGTTCGACGGACCCTAGTAAGTGAAAGCTGTTTCGTGCGTCGACCCCGGACGCGCTTGGACATTGTTGCTCTCGACCCTTGCTGCGTCCCCGTGGCTCGAGATAGGCCGCGCGCAACAAGGCCATCGTGACCGTCCGCTCGGCGGACGTCACGAAAGCAACCAAGTTCTTCGGAATGCACAAGTCCCAGATCCGAAAGTCGGTCGAAAAGCGTTACTGGGGCGGGACCGGCAACTCGACGCTAGCGCTTGGCGCCAAGACCCTCCATGGCTTGTCCGCCGTAGCGGAGTGTTTTCGGGCAACCACGGGCTCCGCAATCTCATCGCGGGGCCCACCCTTCATCCCAATCCCACCTGGATCTTGGTCGCGGGCTGGAAGATCCCGACCCAAGACCGCCGTTCGTCGTCGATGAGTAGGCATGCGTGTTAGAGGTCGGCTGCTCTTCACCGCCCGCGAGCACCAGCCTTGACCGGCATGACCACGACTTCTGATGGCGCTCGTTTTTACATCGCTTGAATCAAGGTTAACTTCGGCAAGTCATGGGTGAACACAAAGTCAGTTTTGGGAAGACAGCAAGGCTGCTGATGCCGGATCGCACCGACATCGCTGTCATCATCTTGTTCGGCGCCGTGGCGGGCGGGCTCTCGCTCGTCGTCCCTGTGGCGGTTCAGTCCTTCGTCAACAACATCGCCTTCACAGCACTCACGCAGCCGCTGGTTCTATTGACCTCCGTCGTGGCTGCCGTGCTGACCATCTCGGGGTTCGCCAAGGTCTCCCAGTCAGTCGCCGTCGAAATGCTGCAGCGGCGCATCTTCGTGCGCCTAGTCGCACGGCTCGGCGTTGGTCTGCCGCGTGTGACCCCGGAAGCCTATTCAACATGGCGAGCCTCCGCGCTTTCGGCGCGCTTCTTCGAGATTTTGACCATCCAGAAGGTGATCTCGACACTCCTTCTCGATGGGGTCTCGACCGTCCTGCAGACCCTGCTCGGTATGGTCTTGCTTGCCTTCTACCATCCGGCGCTGCTGGCCTTCGACATCGTGTTGGTCGCTATTCTTGCGATTATCATTGTGGGTCTAGCGCGCGGCGGCGTGGACACGGCCCTCGCCGAGAGCAAGAAGAAGTATGCGATTCACAGTCAGATCGACGACCTGACCCGCAATCCTGGGCTTTTTCGCTCGCCGCAAACCGCAGAGTACGCACGCGCGCGACTCAGCGAGGCTTCTGAACTGTGGGTCAAGGCGCGTGCCGGCCACTTCCGCGTCATTCTGCGGCAGCACATCGGCGTCGTCGTGCTGCAGGCGGTGGCGAGCGCAGCCCTGCTCGCGGTAGGCGGCACCATGGTGCTCAAGCAGCAGCTATCTTTGGGTCAGCTCGTGGCGGCGGAGATCGTGGTCACCGCCGTGCTTGCCGGTGCCAGCCGCTTCGCCAAGTACCTCGAGTCGTATTACGACCTCGTCGCATCGAGCACGAAACTTGGTGATGTTCTCGCCCTTTCCGTCGAGCCCGATCGCGGAGGAGGAACGACGCCACCCGTGCGACCATCGGGGCTCGACGCACGCAACGTGCGCTTCAGCTACCCTGGAGCCGCCAAGCCTATTGTGCGCGACTTCGCGCTGAGCATCGCAGCTGGAGAGCACGTGGCAGTCTTGGGCGATGCGGGGAGTGGCAAGTCCGCAATCGCGAGCATCTTGGCCCTGCAAGCTCAGCCCGAGGCCGGCCATGTCACGATCGACGGTATCGATGGCCGCGAATGGCAAGCGCTACGCGACCGGGTGGTTTTGCTTTCCCGCTGCGAGCTGATTGGCGGAACCATCATCGACAATATGCGTCTCGGCCGATCGCTGCCGATCGAAGACGTTTACGCCATCTTGCGCGACGTCGAGCTACTCGACGCGGTCGCAGCGCTTCCCGAAGGCGCCCACACCCAGCTAGGGGCGAGCGATGTGCCTCTTTCTGAAAGCGAATGCGTGCGACTGTGTCTCGCCCGCGCCATCGCGCAGGCACCACGGTTGTTTATCATCGACGGTCTCTTCGACACCCTCGACCCAACTGAAGCCAAGCGTTTGCTGGCCAAGCTCACCGCACCCTCGGTGTCTTGGACGTTCGTGTTGATGACGCGTTCGCGCGAGCTGGCCGAGCGAGTCGGCACAGTCGTCGAGCTAGACAGCGCCCAGGAGGCAAGGTCGGCATGACCACGATCGGCTCGCTCGATGTGCCCACGCAAGAGTCGAAGACGCACCGCTTCCGCGGAGCTGCTTGGACCCTCGCGATGACGATGGCAGCGTTCATCGCAGGTCTCCTTCTTGCCCCCTGGCAGCAGACCGCAACGGGGGAAGGTCGCGTTGTGGCTCTCTCTCCAACACAGCGCAGGCATGACATTGACGCCCCGGTCGATGGCCGCATTGCCAAATGGTTCGTCGTCGAAGGCTCGCAGGTGCGAGAAGGCGAGCCCATCGTCGAGCTCGTGGACAACGACCCGAGCGTCATGGAGCGCCTGCGGGCCGAACGCCGTGCATTGCTGAGCCGCCGCGAGGCGGCACGGCTCGGCAAGAGCACTGCTGCATTGAATGTCGAGCGACAACGCGATCTGCACGCGCAAGGACTCGCCGCTCGGCGCGCCTATGAAGTGGCCATCCAGGAGCGGGCCCGTATGGCAGCCGACGAGGCCGCGGCCGACGCCGAGATCGTTCGATTGGACACGCGCCTTGCTCGACAGGACAACCAAACGGTACGCGCGCCCCATGACGGCATCATCTTGCAGCGCACCGCGGGGCAAGGCGCAATCTTCGTAAAGGCGGGTGAGACCTTGGCGACGCTGGTGCCGAACAACGTTCCGCCGGCTGTCGAGCTTTGGCTTTCGGGAAACGACCTCACCTTGGCCTATGTAGGCCAAGAGGCCCGGTTGCAATTCGAAGGCTGGCCAGCAATCCAGGCGGCTGGTTGGCCGAGCATCGCTGTCGGAACGTTCGTCGGAAAGGTCCAAGTCGTCGATCAAGCCGACGACGGCCAGGGACGCTTTCGGGTGCTCATCGTCCCCCCGCATGAAGGTGACTGGCCACCCCAGCTGGTCGCCCGTCAGGGGGTCCGCACCCAAGGGTTCCTGCTCGCACAACAAGTCAGCCTTGGCTACGAGCTGTGGCGCCGATTCAACGGCTTCCCCCCACTGCCAATGGTGCAGCTCACCAAAGGCGGCGCGGCGAAAGACAAGTCATGATGCTGTTAGTGAGCCTGCTGCTCGCGGTCACGTATGACGATGTGCTCGAGAGCGCCGAGCGACACTCGCCGACGATCATCGCCGCCGAGCGCGATCGTGACCGAGCTAGCGCCGATGTGCTCGCGGCGAGTGGTGCTTTCGACCCGTCGCTGCGCGCGCAAGCGGAGGCCGTGCCGTCTGGCCAGTATCCGAACGGCGTCTTCGACACGTGGGTCGAGCAACCGATCGCACCGTTCTCGGCGCGCGCTATCGCCGGCTACCGGTTCGGTCACGGCGAGTTCGGCCCGTACGACGGGAAACTCGAGACCAACAGTATCGGCGAGCTCCGCGCCGGCATCGAAGTGTCGCTGCTGCGCAACCGCCGTCTCGACGAGCGACGCGGGCGTCTCGCAGCAAGCGAGGCCGCGCTCGACGCGGCCGGCGCGACACTCGAGCTCACCTTGCTCGACATCAAGCGTGCGGCAGCCCAGCGCTACTGGGAGTGGGTGGCAGCCGGCGAGCGGCTGCGCATCGCAAGGGCTCTGTTGCGTCTGGCTGACGACCGTCAAGACGCCACCGTCAAGCGCAGCACCGCCGGTGACATCGCGGCGATCGAAGCGACGGACAACGAGCGTTTGGTGCAGCAGCGGCGCGCATTGGTGCTCTCGGCCGAGCGTGCTCTCGCCAAGGCGGCAAACGAGCTTTCGATCTTTTATCGCGATGCGCAAGGCAACCCCCGCGTCCTCGCGGCAACCGAGGTGCCTGGTGCTCTGCCTGAGCCGCAAGTGCTCGCCCCACCAACCGACGACGACTTCGAGACGGCGTTCACGCAACACCCCGAGCTATCGAGGCTGTCGGCGCAACGGCGCCAACTGAGCATCGAAGTCGACCTCGCGCGCAACCTCGGCATGCCGCGACTCGACGCGCGCGTTCTCGTTGCTCAGGACCTGGGTGAAGGCGACACGAAGCGCGGTCGTCCCGAGCTACGCCTTGGCTTAACCTTCGAGCTCCCCTTCGTGCGTCGCACCCCGCGTGGACGCGAAGAAGCTGCCTTGAGCACCCTGTCGCGGGTCGGCGAAAACGAGCGACTCGCCCGCGATCGCATCCGCATGCTCGCGATCGATGCATGGCAGACGGCAACCGTCGCGATCGACCGGTTAGCGACGCTACGCATCGAAGTGGACAAGGCCCGCGCCGTCGAGAATGGCGAGCGCGTCAAGGCGTTGGCCGGTGACAGCAACCTCCTGCTCGTGAACTTGCGCGAACAAGCCACCGCCGACGCCGAGGCGCGCGTCGTCGAGGCCTTGCTCGACCATCACCGCGCGCGCGCCGACCTCAAAGCTGCCCTTGCCCTTCGCGACTTTGGGTATCCTTGATGCATTGGCTCAACTACCATCACCTTCTCTACTTCTGGATGATCGCGCGCGAGGGCGGCGTTGCTCCCGCCGCGAAGAAATTACGACTCGCCATTCCGACGCTGAGCGGACAGGTCAAGAAGCTAGAAGACGACTTCGGCGAACGCTTGTTCCAGAGGCAGGGCCGGCGACTGGCGCTCACGGACGTGGGCCGCTTGGTCTACGACTACGCAGACCAGATTTTCTCGCTCGGGGCAGAGTTGACCAGCGCGGTTCGCGACGGCGTGGGGACGCGCCGTCCGCGCCTCGTGTTGGGAATAGCCGACTCGGTACCGAAGCTCATCGTCCGCGAGCTTCTCAAGCCAGCGCGTTTGGCGATGCCGCAGCTCCAGCTTGCCTGCCGTGAGGGACAGACCGATCACCTCCTCGCCGACGTCGCCGCCCACACGCTCGACGCGCTCATCACCGACGCCCCCGTCCCTGGCGGTACCCCGGTGCGCCTCTTCAACCACCTGCTGGGCGAAAGCGACGTTGGGGTCTATGCAACTGCGAAGCTCGCGGGGAGCCTCAAGGCCAAGTTCCCCGAGTCGCTCGACGGAGCGCCGTTCCTGCTACCCTCCGAAGGGACGTCGCTGCGGCGATCGCTCGACCTCTGGTTCGAGCGGCACAAGCTCGTCCCGGACATCGTCGCCGAGTTCGATGACACAGCCCTCATGAAGGCCTTTGGGGAGGATGGCGCTGGCCTGTTCGTGGCCCCGTCGGCCATCGCAGCGACTATCGTCAAGCAGTACGACGTCGTCGAGCTCGGCCGGCTCGATGGCGTAAGCGAGCGCTTTTACGTGGTTTCCCCCGAGCGTCGCTTGAAGCACCCCGCCATCGTCGCCCTACACCAGGCAGCCAAGCTCGAGCTGTTCTGAGCAGCGCATCGTTTTTTTGAGCCGTTTTGACGGCTGTCGGCGTCACCCTTCCGATGGCACATCCCCGCGTGCGCGCCGGCGTTCTTCTGCTGCTAGCCACTGCCGCAGCTTGCGGCGGTGGAACGATCTCGGACCGCCTGGTCGGTCCGACCCCGGCGGAGATCGACATCAACGCCTGCGCCTCGTTGCCGCTGGCTCTCACCGACCCGGCACCGCTGCGCCGTCTGTCACAGAACGAGCTCACGACGACCCTACGCGACCTCGGCGCGGCGCTTGGCGTTGACGACCTCGACCCGGGACCATCCGCCTTTCCGGACCCCGGAAGTGGCGACTTTTTCTCGAACAACACGAGGCAAAACACAGTCTCCCAACTCACCGCAAACCAGCTCATGGATGCGGCGGAGCGCATTTCGGAGCGGCTAACCAACGACCTCCCCGGCTTGCTCGGTTGCTCGCCATCGACCACGGGTTGCGTCGAGAGCTTCGCTCGGCGCTACGCGAGCCTTACGCTCCAGCGGCACGTGACCAACGAGGAGGTCGCAAGCTTCATGCGAACCTACGATGCCGTCCGAGCGGTCGACAACGCCCGCGCGGGCGTGCGCGCCATCATCGAGCTTGGCATCCAATCGCCCGATTTCGTCTACATCACCGCGGATGCTCGGGAGGACGACAACGGGCGCCTGCGCTTCACGGGACACGCCGTCGCGCGCCGCCTCTCGTATTTTTTGTGGGGGTCGATGCCCGACGCCACGCTGCGCGCCGCCGCCGATGCGGACGCGCTGCAAACCACCGAACAGCTTCGCGTTCAAGTCGAGCGGATGCTCGATGACCCACGCGCCCGCGTGACGCTACAGCGCTTTCACCACGAGTGGCTTGCAGTGAAGGAACCGCAGGACCTGCAAAAGAGTACCGAGGTGTTCCCGACGTTCACCACCGAGCTCGCGCGGGACTTGGAGACCGAGCTCTCTGCCTTTGTCGACCGGGTCGTATGGGACGACGGCGGCGGCATCGCGCAGCTGCTCACCGACCGTGGCGCCCTGGTCAACGCACGCGTTGCCGACTTCTACGGGGTCGACGCACCGACCGCTGGCAACGACGCTTGGCACTACGTCACTCTCGGCGAGGAGCGCCGCGGCATCTTGACGCGCGGCGCCTATCTCGCCTCGAACGCGAGCGCCACCGGCACCTCGCCCGTCAAACGCGGGGTGGCGATTCTCGCGAAGGTCTTGTGCACGAGCCTCACGCCGCCCGACGACGTCGACATCACCCTGCCCTCGCCCGAGCCCGGTGATGAGCCACGAACGAAGAAGGAGATCTTCGCGGCGCATGCCTCCGAGGCGCGCTGTGCTTCGTGCCACACGCAGATTGACCCCCTTGGTTTTGCCTTCGAGGTCTACGACGGCATTGGCAGCTATGCGACGCGCTACGCAAGTGGGGAGGCCATCGAGAGCGCCGGTCAGCTGAGCGATGGCCGTGCCTTCGCCGATGCTTCCGAGCTTATCGATCACCTCGCGACGGACACCGACGTCGCCCAGTGCTACGCCAAACGTTGGCTCGAATGGTCGGTCGGCCGGTCTGCTACAGCGGAAGAGCGTTGCGGCATCGCGCGCATCGCCGCGACCGCGACAAGCTCGATTCGCGCCGCAATCGTCGAGCTGGCGAGCTCCGACCTCATGCTTTACGCCACGGAGGCGCTGCCATGACCAAAGGCTTCGATTTGCTCGTCCGCCGCACGTCCCGGCGTAGCTTCCTCGTCGGTGCCGGTGGCGTCGCGGTCGCGCTGCCGTTTCTTGCGACGCTCGCGACGCCGCGGCGCGCGAGCGCCTGGACGCCGCTCGCCAACGGACCGAAGCGCCTGCTCGTGGTCTGGCATCCGCACGGGTTGGTCATGGACCAATGGTGGCCGAACCCAGATGGCAGCTACCGCCAGGTGCTCGCCCCGTTCGCGAGCGCCGGCCTCCAGAGCAAGACGCTCGTCCTCGGGGGTATCGACCACAAAGTAACCGGCGGCCACGAAGGCAACGTGCAGACAGCCCTCACCTGCCGCCGCGAGCATCACTGGGGCACGCAAAACTGGCAGATCACGGGCGCGGGACCCTCGGTCGACCACGTCATCGGCACCCTCATCGCCGACGGCGGCGCGCCCCGACGGCTCGACCTGCGCGTGCCAGACGAACCAGGTAACGACGTCACGGACTCGCAGCTCTTCTATGCAGGGTTTCAGGACCCGGTCTCGCAGCAGAACCGACCGCAAAAGGTATTCGACACCCTCTTCGGCACCGTCACTCCAACAACGCCGACCGAGCCAACGGTCGACACGCTCGCGCTGCGCCGCAGAAGCGTCCTCGACGCGGTGCTCGAGCAGTTCAACAGACTGCGCAGCCGCGTCGCTAGCGAGGACCGCCAACGGCTCGATGTCCATGCCGACAAGATCCGCACCATCGAGGCGGGGCTCGTACGTGAGCCCGTCGACCCAGCCGATCTCCCGACCAGCTGCGGTACGCCGCCCACGATCAGCGGCGTCGGCTCGTACGACTTCAGACGGTACGCTGAAGCGCATGCCGACCTCCTCGTACATGCCTTGGCGTGCGGCCGCGCCGATGTCGGCACGTATACGTTTGGTCAGCCAGGCGCCGACCAGTTCGCGTTCCTCAATGAGCCGACGCTCGGCACGACGTTCGAGCGTGGCGGTGCCAACTACCATGGCGCCTGGCACCTCTATAGCGATGCAGGAGAACGCGGCGACACCGAGAGGACGTGGATTGCCATCGGACGCTGGAAGGCGAGCATCGTCGCGCGCATGATGCAGGGGTTGTCCGAGATCGACGAAGGAGACGGCAAGTCGGCGCTCGACAATACGATGCTCGTCTGGCTCGGCGAGTTTGGCAACGGCGGCGGACACGCGGCTGGCAATCTGACCGTGACCATCGGGGGCAACTTCGGCAACGTCGCCATGGGTCGCCACCTGAGCCTTGCGCTCGACACCAACAACCCGACCGACTCATGGCGCAACCGCGACCGACCTGGCCTGCACCAACTCGCCGTGAGCATGTTGAACGGCTTCAACTCACCGGTGACCACGTTCGGCGACTACAACGATGTCGACGAAGAAGTCGACCCCGGTCCGCTGCCACGACTCACCTAGCCTCCCCCGTCTCTTGCACACTAGGGACAGCCGGCTTCGTCGGAAGCGTCCGCGCAATTGGTCGTACCGTCGCAACGCCAGTCGGCGCGGATGGCGTAGGCTTGGTCGGCGCACACGAACAGCTCATAGCCGCAGCCCAGCTCGTCACTACGATCAGGGCAGGTCGTCGACCCGTCGCAACGCCACTCGAGCCGCGTCACCCGCAAGCCATCGGCGCAAACGAAGACGTTGTAGCCGCAGGCGGTTTCGTCGCTCTGATCAGCGCAGTTGATGAAGCTATCGCACACCCACTCCGTACGAATGGCCTGCAGGCCGCTCGCGCATGTGAATAGCGCGTAGCCACAACCCGCCTCGTCGCTGAAGTCGGGACAGGTCGTCGAGCCGTCGCAGACCCACGCGAGGCGCGTCACGTGCGCGCCATCCGCACACGCGAAGGTCTCGTAGCCGCAGCCCCCCTCGTCGCTTCGATCGACGCAGTTGATGAAGCCGTCGCAGCGCCAGTCGGCGCGGATGGTCCGAGTGCCGTCTGCGCACGTGAAGAGCGCATAGCCGCAGCCTAGCTCGTCGCTCACATCCGCGCAGTTGGCGAAACCGTCGCAGCGCCAGTCGAGGCGGATGGTCTGCACGCCGTCGGCACAAGCAAAAAGAAGAAATGGCTGCGTGGTACACCCCGTAACGGGATCGGCATCGAACGCACCTGGCGCGCAGAGCGTTCCTGCGCAGTTCGCGCTGTCGGCGGTCACGCTGCAGCGGCCACGCTCGCAGCTCTCGCGCGTGCAGAGGTAGTTATCCTCGCAATCGGCGGGCTCGGCGCACTCGACCTCTCGCGCCATGCACCCCACCCCCGGAAGGCAACGTTCATCGGGCCCGCAGAGCGCGTCGTCGCGGCGCTGCAGGCAGACTCCGCTCGTGCAGACCCCCGTCGTGCAGTCGACCAAGGCCGGGCACTGCGCATCGCTCGCACACAGCGGCGCTAGACAGGCAGCAGCGTCGCGTTCGAAGCAGGCGGCACTCTCGCAACGGCCGCCCAGACATTGGCTGGGAGCATCGCAGGCAACCTGCGCACAATCGCGACTGAGGACGACGGGCACGAGGATGTCCGCTGACGCGGTGAAGGCTGCAGTTCGCTCGGCGACTGTCACCCCCGCGAGGCGCAGCGAGACGACGACCACGTGCGGGCTGTCGGGTACGACCTCGAGAAACTGGCCGATGGGCGCCGCGGCGAAGAAAACGGCGGTGACGTTGGCGGCAACTACGCGCGTCTCGCCGTCGAGCACGACGGCGACCTCATCGAACTCGTAGCCTGGCACATAGTCGGTCGATAGAGTGATCGAGGCGACGATGGCGCTGCCGCTCTCGCAGGCGCTCGAGCATTTTCCGGCGCAGCACGACTGACCCGTCGGACAGTTGGCCTCTGAGCGGCATGGCGCCCCGGTGCTCTCGAAGAGCCGCGAGAGCGGACATGCAGAAAGGGCCGCGCAGCTCAGGATGAACAGCCAGGGTCCAGGGGCGTACAAACGGGCCATCGCGAGACGTGTTGTACCACAACCGACCACCCGGCGGCTCGCTAGACCCCCGGTCGCGTGCGCTAGCGGCCGCGCGCCTTGATGACTTCGCCGACGTTGTTCGGCACCGGCTCATAGTGGTCGAACTGCATCGTGTAGGAGGCTCGGCCTTGGGTTGCCGAACGCAAGTCCGTCGAATAGCCGAACATCTCCGCAAGCGGGACATAAGCGGTGATCACCTTTGCGTTACCACGCTGTCCGAGATCGCGGATACGGCCACGGCGTCGGTTGATGTCGCCAACCACATCACCCATGAACTGCTCGGGGGTCACCACCTCGGTCGCCATGATGGGCTCGAGGATCACCGGCTTGGCTGCCTCGGCGGCGTCGCGAAAGGCCATCGAGCCCGCGATTTTGAACGCCATCTCGTTCGAGTCGACGTCGTGAAAGCTGCCATCGATGAGCGTCGCCTGCACATCGACGACCGGGTAACCCGCGAGGATGCCACGCGACAGCGACTCTTCGATGCCCTGCGCCGTCGGCTTGATGAACTCCTTGGGGATCTTTCCGCCAGTAATCGCGTCGACGAACTTGAAGCCGGTGCCAGCGGGCAAAGGCTCGAGCTTGATGGTGACATCGCCGTATTGGCCCTTGCCTCCGCTTTGACGGATGTACTGACCACGTGCCTCCGCGGTCCCGGTGATGGTCTCGCGGTAGGCGACCTGTGGCTTGCCGACGTTCGCTTCCACTTTGAATTCGCGGCGCATCCGGTCGACGATGATCTCGAGGTGCAGCTCACCCATGCCGCTGATGATCGTCTGCCCGGTCTCTGGGTCGGTGTGAACGCGGAACGACGGGTCTTCGCTCGCGAACTTCTGGAGCGACTGGCCGAGCTTCTCCTCGTCGGCAACGCTCTTCGGCTCGATAGCGATTTGAATGACGGGGTTCGGAAACTCCATCGCCTCGAGCAGCACCTGGGAGTCCTCGGGAGCGAGCGAGTCTCCGGTCGTACAGGTTTTCAGACCCACGGCCGCGGCGATGTTGCCAGCGTAGATCTCTTTGATCTCCTCGCGCTTGTTGGCGTGCATGAGAAGCAGGCGACCGATGCGCTCCTTCTTCTTCTTGGTGACATTGATGACGGTGTCACCAGAGCGCAGGACGCCAGAATACACGCGGATGTAGGTGAGCTGTCCGACGAACGGGTCGGTCATGATCTTGAAGGCGAGGCCGGCGAACTTCTCGTCGTCACGCGTCTCACGCACAACCTTGTTGCCCTTGAAGTCGGTGCCCTCGACCGGCGGGATGTCGATAGGCGAAGGCAAGTAGAAGACCACCGCGTCGAGCATCGGCTGCACGCCCTTGTTCTTGAAGGCGGCGCCACAAAGAACGGGTGTGAGCTCGAGCTTGAGACAGCCCTTTCGCAACGCGGCGATGATCATTTTGGGCTCGACGTCTTTGCCCTCGAGGACCGCCTCCATGAGCGCGTCGTCGTGCTGCGTGGCCGCGTCGAGGAGCTCTTCGCGGGCCATCGCCGCTTCATCAGCGAGCTCGGCTGGAATGGGCGTGATCTCGAACTTGGCGCCCAGCTCTTCGCCGTTCCAGATGATGGCGTTCATGTTGACGAGGTCAACGACGCCCTGGAACTTGTCCTCGGCGCCGATGGGCAGCTGGATGCGAACCGGGTTTGCGCCCAAGCGCTCGCGGATCTCGCTGACCGTGCCCTCGAAGTTCGCGCCGACCCGATCCATCTTGTTGATGAAGCAGATCCGAGGCACGTGGTACTTGTCGGCCTGGCGCCAGACGGTCTCGGTCTGCGGCTCGACGCCGCTCACCGCATCGAACACGGTGACCGCACCGTCGAGGACGCGTAGCGAGCGCTCGACTTCGATCGTGAAGTCGACGTGACCGGGCGTGTCAATGATGTTCACCCGGTGCTCGTGCCAGTAGCAGGTGGTCGCGGCGCTGGTGATGGTGATACCGCGCTCTTGCTCCTGCTCCATCCAGTCCATGGTGGCGGCGCCATCGTGGACTTCACCGATCTTGTGGGTGACCCCGGTGTAATACAGGATGCGCTCGGTTGTCGTCGTTTTACCGGCGTCGATGTGCGCCATGATCCCGATGTTTCGGGTCTTTTCGAGAGCTGTGTCGCGAGGCATGGGCGCGTTCCTTACGCCTTGCGAACGCGTTCCGCAACACGCCGGCACGAAATCGACGGGAGCCGTGGAACGTTTTGCCGTCCTGCGCGGCTACTGTGGCATGACGGCTGCGCTCGCGCGCCTGGACCCCATGAACGACTCCCCCGATGACGATGCCGCGGGCCTCGCGCGAGGGGAGCATGGGGCGTTGCGCGCGATCATCGGCAACCACCAGCAGGCGGTGCTGCGTCTCTGTCGACGGTACACCGGAAGTGCCGCGATCGCCGCCGAGCTAACGCAAGACGTGTTCGTCGCGCTGTGGGAAGCGCGAGCGAGCTACCGGCACGAAGGCAAGTTGGGACGCTACTTGCTCGCTATCGCGCGGCACAGGTGTCTGCGCTACCTCGAACGCAACGGACGATTCGTCGCGCTGGATGTGGACGTGCGGCTGGCTGGCGACAGCGCGGACGCAGGCGCTGTGGCTCGCGACCTCGAACGGGCCCTGGCCAAGTTGGCACCCGAACACGCCGATGTTCTCGTACTCCGGCATCTCGAAGAGATGTCCGTGCAAGAGATCGCCGAGCTCACCGGCGTACCGGAAGGCACCGTCAAGTCCCGCCTGCATCGCGCCGCCGCCGAGCTGCGCAAGGTGTACCCATGAGCGACTTCGAGAAAGCCTTCGCCGCTTTGCGTGCATCGACCGAGGACGCCATGGCCGCGGTCGATGTCAGCGCCGCAGTCATGCTGCGGACCCGCCGCCGACGAGCGATTCGCTGGCTACCGCTTGCGGCGGCAGCGCTCATCGCGATGCTGGTCTGGCGCGATCTCGCGTTGGCGCGTTCGGTCACGATCGTCGCCGAAGACGGATGGCTCGTCACTCCCACTGGGCAGACCACACTCCCGCGCGAGAGCACACTGCGGGGCGACTTCACCGTGCGTAGCAACGAGCACCCCATCATCATGCGCAGCTCCAACTGGACGGCGACCCTCGCTGGCCACGGCGAAGCGGCGTTCGCGTGGCTTTCGGAGGATAACGTGAAAAAGCGGTCGGCGGCGCTCACGGGCGCGGTGGCTGTCATCGTGGTTTATGCCGGTGTTCTTTCCTTCAGCGAACCAGGCGTCGCGCTGCGAGCACCAGCCGCCGCCGTGCTCGACCGCGACGGCAAGGCCTACCCCATCGCGGCGAGCGAGGCAGAGAACCTCACCGGCGGCGCCGAAGGCGGCATCACCGTACGTGATCGCGGACATGGGCCTTTCGACCAACCAGGAAACGCGGCTGGCGAGATACCGAGCGGCGGATACTGGGACGCGTCACGGGGGGCCGTGCGATTCCGACTCGCCGGCGAAGTCTTCGATGCCTCATCGGGGAGACCTATCGACATCTTCGAGGTCCAGGTCGCGCCTGCGGATCGCGCCTCGAGCGGTCCGCGCAATCACCGGGTGACCGGGGCCACCGATGGCCATTTTCTCGTCGATGGTATCAGCCTCGGCGCGTGGCACATCACCGTACGCGCCGCTGGCTACGCACCGTCGCGTCAGCTGCTCACACTCGCGGCGGTGGCGGACGACCCCTATCTGGTGGTGCCACTCACCTCGGGGGCCAAGCTCACCGGTACGGTCGTCGACACCCGGGGTGAGCCCGTCGAAGGTGCCGAGATCGGTCTTGGCAACTGCAAGGCGTCGTGCGGCACCACCACAAGCGACGGCAAGGGCAACTTCGTCCTGAAGAGCGCCCCCGAAGACACGCCCTTCACGCTCGCCGCGAGTCACCCGCGCTACGGCAACGCGATGCTGCCAAACCTGCGTGTCGCCGAAGGCGCGACCGAACACGTCCACGTCGTCTTGAGCGGCATCCTCAAGGTCACCGGGCATGTCTACCGTGGCCCCGAACACGCCCCCGTCGCGGGCGCCCTGGTGAAGGGTGGCGAGGCCTCGACGCTCACCGACGACAGCGGGGCCTACGAGCTCTTCGTACCGCTCGAAGGACACCCGGTGGTCCGCGTCGTCACTGGCACACCGCCCGTCGAGATGGAGAGTTACCCAGAGGAGCGCGGCGCCGAGCCGGTACGTTGGGCGACCGCTAAGACGCACACCGCGGAGCTCAACAAGGACTTCTTCTTGGCCATGGAGACCGGGCGCCTGGTGGGGCGCATCAGCGAAGCAGACGGCGCTCCTGTCGTCGGCGCGCGTCTGCTCATCGCCAACACCATGGGGTGGAGCAAACGCGACCACCAAACCTTCCCTGCCGAAACCACGACCGACGCAGGCGGCCGCTATCGCATCGACGACCTGCCAGCCCACGCGGCCTACCGCATTCGCTTGGCTCGTGGCGACGACGAGCAGCCGCTCGGCACGGTGGCGCTCGATACGCCCCGGGAGGTCGAAGCGAACTTCGTCTTGGCCACGAACGAGATCCATGGGCGCTTCATCGATGTGCATGACCGTGAGGCATTCCCGATGGTGCAAGGCATGTGCGACGGGATCGGAGCGACGCGCGTCGGCGAAGACGCGTTTTATCCGCTCAAGTGTCAGGGCGATGGAACCTTCGAGGTCGAGCACATCCCCGCGGGCCGCTATCGCATTGCAGGTATCGGAAACCGTCTACGCAGCCTCAAGCTCGCCGAGACCTACGTCGATGTGCCCGCGCGCGCGCCCGTCGAGGTCCACGTCGAGGGCGAACGTCTCCTCACGTGGACAGCCCGGGTCACGGATGCAGCAGGCAATTTCGTTCGCGAACCGGTCATGCGTTACGAGGTGCAGCATGGTGAGAACCACCGCACCCTCATCACCTCGAGCGTCAGCGTCAGCGACGAGGGCACGACCACCTTCAGCACACCGGCGTCACTGCCGGAGGTCGTCATCGAGGCCTCAGGATACGCGCCTGCGAGGGTCCAGCTAGTCGGCCGCGACCCGAAGGCGCTGTTGGATGTGCGCCTCGCGCGGGAGCCAACCCCCTGACGGAGTGTCCTGCCATGGCGTCGGGCGGGGCCCCGACAACCATCGCGGCGTCGACCCGATACTCAACTTGTGATGCGATGAATGCGACGGTCTACACGACGCTCTACATTCAACCGATACACCGCTATCACGGCAAGCTCGCGCCTCTTCGCGTCACCGTGCGCGACCCTGAAAAACACGCCGCCGAGCTCATGCGAACGCGTGGGATGGACGGCTTCTACTATTTCTGGGTCGAAACGGCGACGGCGGGGAGCGTCTCGTACGCAGCGCCACCTGTGCGCGACCCGAAGGTCTATCGCTTCGGCGATGCCATTCCGCGCACCGAGTTACACAAGCTTGCCGGCACGTCGCCGGCGACGCTCGCGACGGCTCGAGCGCATATGAAGCAACGGGGCCACACCCATGCGCTACGCTCGGGTAACGTCCTCATCGGCGTGCTGCGGGCCAACGAGATCGCGATTTCCATCGAGGCGATGGAGTTCGGTGCCTTTGCGACGTTCGAGGCGCGCAGCACGCTGCCCCCTGCAGAGGCCGATCAGAGCACCGAAGCGGGGTCCGCCGTGATCACGAACGATTCGCCAGCGCCGCCGCCATTTGCTGCGGATACGGTGACGTCGACGCGGCCGGTGCCACGGCCGCCACTGCCGGCGGAGCCGCCCCCGCCGCTGCCGCCAATCCAGCGTAGGGTCCCGTAAACACCAGCGGTGCCCGCTTGACCTCCGTCAACCTGGAGCTCGCCAACGTCGATCTCCGGCGCGATGAGGTGAACGAAACCGCCGCCGCCGCCCCCACCGGCTCCACATTGGTCGGAGTCAGAAGGCGCCCCGTCGCCTCCGCGAACGTTAACGACACCGCCACCGTTGTCGATCTGGATCGCAGCCGCGAGGAGCACACCGCCACCGCCACCGCCACCGGTACCGCAATCACTGCCGCCGAGAGTTCCTCCGGAGACGCCTCGCGCTTCGATAGTGCCGGCGTTGCGAATCTCACCACCACTCCGTATGTGCAGCGAGCCGCCCCCAGACTGCGTCGACGTTACCAAGAAAGGCCACGACACCCCTCCCGCGCCACCCGCGTAGGGAAGGAGTTGAGTTGCCCAGCGCGCAGCGCGGGCGATTCCTCTCCCGCCTTGTCCGCCATAGGCGACGAATGGCGCGGTCATATCGACAGACCCAAACTCGGCGCTGCTGAGAGCAACGCCGGGGTGAGCTGGCGCCTGCGACGGCGCGAGGTCCACCATCGGCGAGCCGTAGCGCTGCACGCCCGTGTACGTCCCTGGGCTTACGCTGATCGTGCCGTCATTATCGACGTCACCCGTGACCCGAAGCAGCGTTCCGCTCAGGAGGGAAAGCGTACCCCCCGTCGCGATAGTGATAGACGTGTACTGTCCTGTGCTCTCCACGGGCACAAAGGCGGTCTCGCCAGCACCAACCACCAGGGCACCGTCGCGTCCGTCGCCGTACAGGCGGAGCCTCGCGCCGCCGTCACTCGGATCGCCGGCGGGGCCTTGAGGGCCTTCGGCACCCCGTGGACCTTCCGGGCCAACAGGGCCAGCGGTGCCTGTGGCCCCGTCGCACGCGACGACGATGGCGAGCGCGGAAACGACGACGAATACGCAGGGCCGACAGCTTGCAACACCACGTGTCTGAGACATGCTCCGCACCCTCCAGCGACGCGAGAAGAAAAAGTGGATCCAACGCGCTTACGGCAGCCACTCTTTTTTCAGCGTAGGGCAGGAAAAAGAGGCGTGCAACCCGCACTTGCGACGGCCCATAAAACGTCAAAAAAAACGGCCGGGATAACCGGCCGCTTTAACGAACAGACCGACACCCTAGTAGAGCATCGCGGCCTGACTGAAAGACGCGTCTACCAACGATAGTGCGCGAAAGCCTTGTTGGCCTCGGCCATCTTGTGGGTGTCTTCCTTCTTCTTCACCGCAGCGCCGCGATTGTTGGCGGCGTCGAGGATCTCGTTGGCGAGACGCTCGGCCATGGTGCGCTCACCACGGTCACGCGAGTAGGTGATCAGCCAGCGCATCGCCAAGGCGGTGCGGCGCTCGGGGCGAACCTCGACCGGGACCTGGTAGGTCGCGCCACCGACGCGGCGGCTCTTGACCTCGACCATCGGCTTCACGTTGTCCAACGCCTTTTTGAAGACCTTCAGCGGCTCTTCGCCACCGCCACGCTCGGCGAGGGTGTTGAACGCATCGTAAACGATGGTCTCGCTCGTGCTCTTCTTGCCGCCGAACATGAGGACGTTGGCGAACTTGGCAACGAGACGATCCCCGAACTTGGGGTCCGGGATGATGCGGCGTTTCGGGATTTCGCGACGACGAGCCATTTACTTCTCACTCTCAACATCGGGCCGGTTTAAGCCGACCCGAGAAACGAGCATCGCACCAGCGATGCGAAAAACGTTGCACCGAAGCGGCCGTGAGGCCATCGGCATCACATACGAGCAGTGCTACTGCGGCCTTTTCGCGCCGTACTTCGAGCGGCCCTGGCGACGACCTTCAACGCCAGTCGCGTCGAGGGTGCCTCGAATGATGTGGTAACGAACGCCAGGAAGGTCCTTGACGCGGCCACCACGAATCAAGACGACGGAGTGCTCTTGGAGGTTGTGACCCACGCCAGGAATGTAAGAGGTCACTTCGAAGCCGTTGGTCAAACGCACACGTGCGACCTTGCGAAGCGCCGAATTCGGCTTCTTCGGGGTCGAGGTGTAGACGCGAACACAAACGCCGCGCTTTTGCGGGCAGCCTTCCATGGCCGGCGTCTTGTTCTTGGTCAGCTTCTCATCGCGGCGCTTTCGCACCAGCTGGTTAATCGTAGGCATCGTTACTCGCAACGTCCTAAATTTGGAGCGCGCCTTCTAACGACTGCCTGGTCAAACTGTCAAGCAGATACGCCACGTGGCTCTTGATCTCAGCCATCGCGGGCAAGGCGTCGTCGATCGCCGGCCGCGACCGTCCCCTATCGGCGACTGCGGCGGGCCGTCCTTAACCTGCCGCCGCCCCTTGCACGATGAGTGTGGGTCATCATCCGCAAGCGTGGACAATCGCCTACGCGCGCCGCTGCACGTGTCGCCTCAGATCGTCGATCTGGCCGCCTCTCGCCGCCGACAAGCGCTGGCACGGTCAATGCTGAATGGAACGTCGAATGGGTTACTGGACCCCCATTCCAGACCGACTTACCGACGGTCTGCCATGGTGAGCTTCGGCGTCGGGGTCTTGCGGCGACCCCGACGCCGATAGCCGCCGAGCTCGTTTCTTCTCTCAGCATCCGCGGCGCCGCCGCGCCCCGGAGACCCTGTGGTTTCTTCTCGGAACGGAGGTGAGCTCGACCCGCACGGTCACCATGCCGGCCGCGCGGGTCGCCCTCGCCGAGCGGCTGGAGGCTTCGGTCACGTGTTGCGCTCGTCATTCCTAGCTGTTGCAGCGGTCACCCTGGTTGGGTGTGGCGTCGGCGTCATCGGCGACTACGCCGACGACGCCGTAACGCGCGAGAGCGCCGATGGGCCTCGCCCCTTCGTCGCCGCGCCCGCGCAGCTGCGTCGCCTCACGGTCACCGAATACCAAAACAGCTTGCGATACCTCTTCGGTAACGACATCGTCGTGCCCACCGACCTCGAGGGCGACACCATCATCAACGGCCTCGAGGCCATCGGTGCCGGGTCGACGACGCTTTCGGCCAACGCCGTCGAAAAGCTCGAGCTCGCGGCCCTCGACGTCGGCGCTCAGGCGACCGCCGCAAGCCGCCGGGCCCGCCTCGGCATCTGCACGCCGCAGAACGCGGGCGACACTGCGTGCTGGACCAGCCTCACCACCACGCTCGGGCGCAAGATCTTCCGCCGACCTCTCAGCAGCGACGAAGTAGCGCGCTTCGCCGCGATTGGGCCGTCGGCGACCAACGCGCTCGCGAGCGACGTCTGGCAAGGCGTAGCCTTCATCATCAGTGCCCTGCTCGAATCCCCGAGCTTTCTCTTCCGCGTCGAGCTGCCCGAGGCCGATCCCGACGATCCGAGCCGTGGCCGCTACGACAGCTACGCCATGGCGACACGGCTCTCGTATTTCCTCACGCACGCACCGCCAGACGAGGAGCTATCCGCTTTGGCGGACGAAGACGCACTCACCGACCTGGCCACGGTAAAGGCGCAGGCCGGGCGATTACTCGCGAGCTCCGGCCGCGAGAGTGCACTCGACGACTTCTTCCGCGACTGGTTGCGCCTCGAGCGGCTCGATGACCTCACCAAGAACCGCGACATCTTTCCAGCAACGAGCGCAGAGCTCGGACCCGCGATGCGTGAGGACATCCTACGCAGCATCGCCGCGGTCATTGGTGACGGCGATGGCGACTACCGGGACCTGTTCACGAGCGATGTCGCATTCGCCTCGGCCGCGCTCGGCCAGGTCTACGGCGTCTCGGTGACAGGTGACACCCGACAAATCGATGTCCCGGCAGGTCAAGGTCGCCTTGGTCTACTCGGCAAGCCCGGATTCCTCGCGCTCTACGCGACGAGCGAGCGCTCCTCACCAACCCTTCGAGGCAAGTTCATTCGCGAGGCGGTCCTCTGCGAGGCGGTCGCCGCGCCACCGCCCGACGTCGAGACCGTCGTGCCCGAGCCGGACGCGGACGCTCCGACCATGCGCGACCGACTCGCGAGTCACCGCACCAACGCAACGTGTGCCGCGTGCCACAGCCTGATGGACCCTATCGGCCTCGCCCTCGAGAGCTTCGACGGCGTCGGCGCCTACCGCACGACCGACAACGGAGCCACCCTCGACCTCTCCGGCAATATCGAGGAGAAAACCTTCGACGGTCTCGCAAGCCTTGCCGAGGTTATCGCGGGAGACGATCGGACCACGACGTGCGGCGCCCGTACGATGTACCGCTACGCGGTGGGTCGCGTGGAGTCGCGTAACGAAGAGGCGACCATCGTCGCTATCGACGCTCAGTTCGCCGCTGGCAATTACGCCGTCAAAGCGCTCATGGAAGCGATCGCCTCGAGCGATGGCTTCCGCTACGCAAGCCTCGCGGAGGTCCAATGATTCCGCTCAAGCGCCGCTTCATCGATCGCCGCACGGTCCTGCGCGGCGCGGCCTTTGGTCTCGGGGCGACGCTCGCCCTACCGGTGTTCGAGACCATGCTCAACGCCAATGGCAACGCTTTCGCGGACGGCACGCCGCTGGCCAAGCGCTTCGGGTTGTTCTTCTGGGGCAACGGCGTGCGCTTGCCGGCGTGGACGCCAAGCCGCACAGGCAGCAACTATGACCTGAAGACGAACTTGCAGCCCTTGGCCCCCCTGCAGAGCTACGTTTCCGTCGTCTCGGGCACCGAGGTGAAGACCGGGAATGAACGCGGGCATCACGCCGGCTGCGTCGGCTTTCTTTCAGCCTCGCCGATGATTCCTCAGGACCCGGGTAACGCCGGCTATTCCTCGACGTTCAGCAAGCCCAGCATCGATCAGGTCGTTGCAGCGGCTTACGGGCAAGACGCGGCCAAGCGCACCGCTTTCCGTTCGCTTGAGATCGGCATTTCGAAGCGCGTCATTACCGGCGAAGGGACCACGCTCAACTTCCTGTCGCACAATGGCCCTAACGATGTGAACCGCCCCCTCTATTCGGCGCGCGCTCTATTCCAGCGCGTCTTCGCGCCGGATTTCATTGCCAGCAACGCGGGCACCGTCGACCCCAAGCTCGCCCTTCGCCGGCAGATCCTCGATGCGGTGCACGCCGACGCGACCGCATTGCAAAAAAAGGTGAGCGCAAACGACCGCCGCCGCCTCGACCAGCACCTTACCAGCGTCAGCGAGCTGCAGAACCGCATCGCAGCACTCGAGGAGGACAACGCCAACGTCTGCACCATCCCCGCACAGCCCCCGGAGTATCCCGACCGGCAAGGCGTCGAGCAGCTGCGGAATTTGTCCATCGCGATGGCGGACGTTCTCGCACTGGCTCTCGCCTGCGATCGCTCCCGCGTCTTCAGCATCATGTATTCGGGTAGCGTTGGCTACACGTCATTCGACGACGACGGCGTGACTGAGGGCAGCCACTCGCTCTCGCACGACGAGCCTGGTGACCAGCCCGAGCTCTCGCACGGTGTGACCATCACGATGCAACACCTGGCGATCTTTCTCGAACGTTTGCGCGCGACCCCCGAAGGCGCCTCGAACCTGCTCGAACAGTCCGCCATCCTGGCATCGAGCGACGTCACGCAGGGACGCGAGCACAACATCGATGACTATCCGGTGCTCCTCGCGGGTCACGCCGGTGGAGCGCTTCGCGGCAACGTGCACTACCGTTCGACGACGCGAGAGAACCTCACCAAGGTGCTCATCACTGCGATGCGAGCGGTGGATTTGCCGCTCGCGAACGGCTTCGGCAACGGCGGAGGTTTCGCAACCGACAGCATTGGTGCGCTCGAAGTTTAGAGGAGCCTCCTCAGCGATCGGTCAGAAGCCTCGAATCGTCTTGGCATCCGCGACGTGTCCGTCTAAGAGACGGCGCCGCGGGAAGCCCAATGAGCGACGTCCAGGAATCGGCAGATGCCGCCATCGAAGAGACGCCCGACCTCGAAGAGGTGCGTGACGCATGGCCCGCGCTGTCGCTCGACGAGCGCATCGAAGCCCTATCTCTGCTCCCGCCGGATGACGCTGAAGACCTCTTCGTAACGCTGACCGCGCACGAACAAGTTCAGATGTTGCAGACCCTCCAGCCGGCCCGGCGCCGCGCTTGGCTGCGTCTGCTCGACCCAGAAGACGCTGTTGACGTCGTGCAAGAGCTCCCCCCCGAAGAACGCGAGGCCGCTCTCGCGGCTCTAGACGTGCGCACCCGCCGCGAGGTGGGCGTCCTGCTCGCTTACGCCGAAGACGAAGCTGGCGGCCTCATGAGCCCGCGCTACGCGACCGTGCGTGGCGATCTCACCATCGACGAAGCAATCAGCTATCTACGGCGCCAAGCGCGCGACAACCTCGCCACGGTCTACTACGCCTACGTCCTCGATGACGGACAGCATCTGATCGGCGTGGTATCGCTCGGCGACTTGTTCACCGCGCAGCAAGCCGCCCGCGTCCGCGATGTCATGCAGACCGAGATGGTCACGGTCGCTGAAGACATGGACCAGGAACAGGTCAGCCGGCTGTTCAGTCAGCATCAACTCCTCGCCATCCCCGTCGTCGACAAAGACAACCGACTCAAGGGCATCGTCACCGTCGACGACATCGTCGACGTGTTTCAAGAAGAAGCCACCGAGGACATCCAGAAGCTCGGTGGTACCGAGGCCCTCGACGAGCCCTACTTGACCATCAGGCTGTGGCCCTTGCTGCGCAAACGCGGCGTCTGGCTCGCGGTGTTGTTCCTCGGTGAGATGCTCACCGCGACCACGCTAGGCTACTTCGAGCATGAAATTGCGAAGGCCGTGGTGCTGTCGATGTTCATGCCGCTCATCATCTCGAGCGGCGGCAACTCGGGCTCGCAGGCGACGACGCTCGTCATTCGCGCCATGGCGCTTGGCGAGGTGGGTATGGCGCAGTGGTGGCGAGTGATGCGGCGGGAGATCGCCGCCGGACTCGTCCTCGGGGGCATGCTCGGCGCCATCGGCTTTGCCCGCATCGTCATCTGGGGCACCGTCACCAACGCTTATGGCCCACATCACGTGCTCATTGCGTGTGTGGTCGCGATTAGCCTCGTGGCCGTCGTGCTCTTCGGAACCTTGGCCGGATCGATGTTGCCGCTCCTGCTCAAACGCGCTGGCCTCGACCCGGCGAGCGCGTCGGCACCGGCGGTGGCCACCTTGGTCGACGTAAGTGGCCTTGCGATCTACTTTTCTGCGGCCGCCCTCATTCTGCGGGGCACGTTGCTTTGACGACGCCCGCGCGAAGACCCGCCAACACACCGCGTCAGCGTCGCCGGGAGCGAGACTCTGGCCGCCGCGCCATTTAGGGATAAGATTCCTGGATACGCAGGGGCCCCGAAAAACCACGTTTGACGGGCCTCGGCCGCAGCCAAGCTTGACGACCTAAATCACGGTCGCTAGCGTCGATGGGAGAGGCAACACACGGTGGGCGACCGCGAGCGCCAGCGCAGGTTCGACAGATCGCCGGTGCCACTACCCGCGGCGTTGCTCGTGGCATTGGCGCTGCACGTCGTCGCCGTCCCATTGGCGATCAGGCTCTTCAGCTTTGGCCAACACACGCCGGACAAGAAGGTCACCAAGGTCAAGATGGTGCCCATGACCGGTGACGGCCGAATCGCCCGGCCGAACATGAAGTCGAAGGACCAAATCGAGCGCGAAAAGGAAAAAGAGAAATTAGCAGAGAAGAAGCCTGACGAACCGGTGCTACCAAAGGATTTGAAGGGGCAAATCGTCGATGTCCCCCCTACCGCAGACAGCACCGCTCCCAAAGATGCGAAGTACCTCTCGGAGCACAACACCAACGTCGAGAAAGAAACAGTCAGCCGCAATCAGCAGCAGAACTACGGCAACGCGATGAACGAGCTGACCGTCGCGCGGAAGAGTGAAGGGGTCAGCTCACCCCAGGTCGGCGGCAACCCCAACGTCCTCGAGATCGGGCCCGACTCCACGAAGTCAGAGCAGACCAAGAACAAGAAGAAGCAGGACGCCAAGGCCGCACAGGCGCCGCAACTCGAGTTCCCGAAGGTCGCCGAGCAGGACCGCTTGGCGCTTGCGCTCGATCCCCGCATGGGGACCATGAAGAACCGCGAGGCCAAGGAGGAGGTCGCTGGCAACGGAACCAAGCTGCGCATCGCTCCCGGTCAAGAGGGCCAAGAGGCACAGGCCGAGCCCGGTCGCGCCCCCAAGCTCGGCCGCGCGGTCGCCGACCTCGTGCCAACCATCGGGGTCCTCTCGCGCGTCGCTGGGGCCCCAGCCCCGGACGCAATCGACGAGCAGGAGGGCGAAGGCACCTTCTTGAAGTCGCGCGAGTTCGTCTACGCCGGCTTTTTCAACCGCATGAAAAAAGGCGTCTCGCAGCACTGGAACCCGGTGAGCGAGTTCCGTCGCCGCGACCCGAGCGGCAACGTCTTTGGACAGCTCACGCGCACGACCACGTTGCAGATCACGCTCGGCAAAGACGGCAAGCTCAAAGACGCCGTCGTCATGCGCTCGAGCGGACTCGACTTCCTCGACGCCGAAGCGGTCAACGCGTTCCGCAGGGCCGAGCCCTTCAACAATCCCCCCCCAGCGCTCGCCGACGGGAACGGCAACATCACCTTCCAGTTCGGCTTTACGCTCGAGTTCAGAGACGGCGGCGGCTTCCGGCTACCGCTCTAGACTAGAGCGTATCTCATAACCCGCACTGAGGTCGTTCGAGGCGTGTGGCGGGTTATGAGACACGCTCTCGGCCTCGCCCCGTCGTAGTTGTCGCTGGTCGGCGGTTGGGCTAGAGGGCGCGCCGTGAAGTACCTCCCCCTGCTCTGCCTTACCGTGGTGGCCTGTGGAAGCCTGCGCAGCGAGCCTGCGCCGAAGAAGTCGGCAGCCGCGCCCGTCGTTGTGACCATTGTCGTCGATCAGCTCGCCGCATGGGTTGCAAGTGAGCGACTCGAGACGTTGCCAGCGGACGGCGGCTTCGCACGACTGCGGCGCGAGGGTACGTACGTACGCGCGATCCGCTACGCGCATGGCGCGACGGAGACGGCCTGCGGACACGCGGCGCTATTCACGGGAGCACCACCCGCGCGCACCGGCGTGATGTCGAACGAGGCGCTCCGAGGCAGCCGCGTGGTGTCCACGATGATGGACGACGATACCCGACTGGTCTCGACCCGCGGTGTGTCGGCGCGCGCCGGTGCTTCGCCCAAGGTCCTGCGCGTCGATGGGGTCGCCGACATGTTCCGCGCGGGCTATCCGGATGCGCTCGTGCTCGGCCTCTCGCTCAAGGACCGCGGCGCCATCTTGCCGGTGGGCAAGGCACCGAAGGTCGCGGTTTGGTTCGACATCGAGACCGCCGAGCTCGTCACGTCGACATACTACAGCGAGGCGTTGCCACCCTGGGCAGTCGACATCTCGCGCACCATTCCAGAACGGCTAGCCCAACCATGGACCCCGCTCGACCCAGCGTGGCTCGCCAAACACGTGCTCACGCCTGATGACCAAGACGGCGAAGAGCCAAGCATGCGCGCTTTTCCCCACGATCTCATCCGTGAGGCGCCACTCGGCGCTGCTGTCCGCTTGAGCCCACAGTCCGACATGATGCTGGTCGAGCTGGCGCTCGCGGCGCTGGACGCGGAGCGCCGCGAAGGCCAACCGACCCTCCTGTCACTTTCGCTTTCGGCAAATGACATTATCGGTCACGCCTTCGGCCCAGACGCCTGGGAAGCTTGGGACGAGCTGCTCCGACTCGACGGAACCCTCGCCCGTCTGTTCGATGGTCTCGACAAGCGCTTCGGCGCCGATGGCTGGGCTGTAGCATTGTCGGCTGACCATGGTGTCGAGCCGATCCCCGAGGTGCAGCCCCTGCGGCCGGAGTGCAAGTCCGCTTCCGCGGACCGCTGGGGTCGACCATGTCGCGATTTGAAGCGCATGTCGCGCGAGGCCATCACCGTGGAGCTGATGAAGACCGCCAACGCCCTCCTGGGACCCGGACAGTGGCTATACGGCTTCGTTGGCGCCTTCGTCGCGCTCACTCCGGAAGGCCGCGCGGCCGGCGTCCGCGAGCGCCTGGTCCCTCGCCTACTCGCGACCCTCGAGGCCAACCAAGGCATCGCCGCCGCGTTCGACGTTGGCAAACTACCCGCCACCTGCCCAAGCGACGCGAGCCTCGAGGCGCTGGTCTGCAACGCCTACCCACCGGAGTCCGACGGCGACATCATGGTGGTCCTGAAGCCCGGTGCCGGCTTCGGCGACGGCTCGGGGGCAACCCACGGCATGCCCTACACGTACGACCTCACGGTTCCATTCCTCGTGCGCGCGCCCAAGCACGTCACTGCTGGCCGTGTCATCGACGAAGAGCTCTCGTTCTCGACCTTCACGCATACCGTCGCCAAGCTCTTGAATGTCCCGGCGCCGCCAAGCGCCTTCCCGGCAAAGCCGCTCGACTAGGCGTTGGTTGTCTCGCCCTAACCAATTGACAAATCGCCTCCCGTCCCGTATTCCGCGCGCCCTACAACGTGGGACCAACCGTTTGCCGTAAGGTGAATCGTGTGTCCCGGAGGTTCGTACGATGAAAGAGCGTAAGCTCGGTTTGATTGGTCGCAAGCTCGGTATGACCCAGGTGTTCGATTCGGAGGGCACCGCGATCGGTGTCACCGTCATCGAGCTCGGTCCGAACCTGGTCATGAACAAGCGCACCAAGGCCACCAACAAGAACGGCCGTACCGACGGTTACACCGCCCTCCAGCTCGGCTTCGGCAACAAGCCAGAGCGTCTGCTTTCGAGCCCCGAGAAGGGCGTCGTGAAGGCTTTGGGCGGCAACGAGAAAGCGCGCCGCTTCGTTCGCGAGCTCCGCGTGAGCGACGCGACCCTGTCGAAGTTCGAAGTCGGCGCCGAGATCTCGCTCAAGGACGTCGAGTGGAAGACTGGCGACCTCGTCGACGTTGCGGGTCGCACCAAAGGTAAGGGCTTTCAGGGCGTCGTGCGCCGCTACAAGTTCGCGGGTTTCAACTCCTCGCACGGTACGCACGAGTACTTCCGCCACGGCGGCTCGATCGGCTGCCGTAAGTGGCCAGGTCGTGTCATCAAGGGCCGTCGCATGCCGGGTCACATGGGCGACGACAACGTCACCACCCAGAACGTCCGCATCGCCGAGGTTCGCCCCGAGCAAAACGTCGTCCTGCTCCATGGCTCGGTGCCGGGGAGCAAGGGCTCGCTGGTGGTCATCCGCCCAGCCATCAAGTTCAATCCGCAGGCCTAATCGCCTCGGGCATTGCATCGCGAAAAGCCGCGTGGCTCACGAAGCGACGCGGCTTTTTTCGTTTTGACCGCTGCCAAACGGTCACAAAACCTGGGGCCGAGGCGACCGATACTATCGCTCCCGAGCGGGGAATCGGAGCAGCCCATGTCCAGCGCCCTCATCACCACCACGGTCCGGCCAGTCGAAGAGCGCGCGCTCATCGTCCCTGCCGCCAATCTGCCCGCTCCCACCAACCGACGGCCGGTTGAGACCTCGAAAAACGAGTTTCGTCTCGCGGTCACCGATGTCGCAGCGCACGACGGCGCACTCGCAGAGGCATTGCACGCGCGCCTCGATTTCTCGAAGGTGGTCAACCAGGGCTGCACCGTCAGCGCGGCCGACGCCTATGCCGTGCTGAATCCTGCGGAGTTCGCCCGCTTCGAGGTCGTTGCAACGGCCCACAAGTCAGTCGCTGACAACAACGGCACCTTCGGCAAGTTCTTGCTCTGCGCCGGCGCGGCCGCGGCAGTCGGCGCAACGTCGCTCGCCCTGTTCTCGGGTCTTCACGCGTTTACCCAGGTCATCATCGACATCGGCGCCGGGATGATTGGGCTCGTCTTTGTGGCCGGTGTTGCGGACGGAGTAGAAAACGACAACAAGAAGGCACTCGCAGCCATCCCCGCCAAGCTAGCTGCCCTGCCCGCCCCGCGCACCGAAGTCAGCGCGCCGAATGTGGCTACGTAAGGATCGCAAGAATGAGGGTGACGCTCGCGGCGATGAGCAGCGTCACGAGGCCAATGACGATCCATTCAGTCGGCAACTTGCTCTGGCGCTCAGCGAGCAACTCGGGATCGATCTCGACATCGCCAAGCCCATCGTCGTCCGCTTCAGGCTGCTGATTGAGGGTACCCTCGCCCGGCATCGGTGGCGGCGGCAGCGCGCCTTCGGTGCCTGGATTGTCCATGCTGGCTGGTCCGCCATCATCGGGCGCACCCATGACAGAGGCTTCGCCACCGTTCGACTCGGGCTCGATGGGCTCTTCGACCTTGAAGCCCGGTACGTCCTCGAGCGCGCGTAGCAAATCGGCGTCTGGGTCGATGTAGACCGCTTTGACGGGACCGATGGTCACCTCGTCGCGATCTTTCAGGCGGCGCGACTTCTTCACCAGCTGCTCGTTGACCAGGACGCCATTCTTCGAGCCCAGGTCCTCGATGATGAAGCCGCTCCAGTCTTTCTTCACGCGCGCGTGGCGGCGCGAGACGTTCGGATCGTTGAGGACGAACTCACAGTCCTTCGAACGCCCGAAGTTCCATTCTGTGAAGTTGCCCTGCATGGTGAAGCGCGTGCCCTCGTCCGCGCCGTTGAGGACGCGGAAGTACGGACCCTCGCTACGCGCCTCACCGAGCCGCCCCAAGATGCCCTGCACCGCGCGGGCCGCGATGGCCTTCGTGCCTTCACCGGGAACCGACTCGATGAGCTTTTCGGTCTCGATCGAGACCTTCACCTTGGCCTTGGTGAGCTCGATGATGTCGCCGTCCTTCAAGACCTTCTTTTCGCCCTTCGCGAGCTTGCGGCCATTGACGATGGTGCCATGGGTCGAGCCCAGGTCTTCGATGACGTACAGGCCGTCCGCTTCAGCAATCCGGGCGTGCTGCCGCGAAATGGTCGACAGTGGGATCTGGAAATCGGCCGAGCCATCGCGTCCAAGAATGATGGCCTGCGCCGTCGACTCGTGCGCCAACGCGCGTGGCGCCTGTCCTTCGATCTCGATGACGGCGTTGAGGCGAATCACGTGTGTTCTTCTTCGCCCTGCCCCCGAGCCCTGACCCGCCCAATGACTGTCATCGGAAGGCTCAGAAGCCTCAGGCGCGCCATCACTGGAACTGAAGTTGTTTGACGCGGTTGACACACCACTCTCGCTGTTCGGACAGCTCTTCGCCGCGCAATAGGTCGACGAAGCGCTGACACATTTCGATCACCTGCTCACTGCGTGCCAATTGATCGAACGTTCGCGCGGCTCTGTAGTGCGCTAGCTTGTGTTTACCCTCGCTTAGCCGGATTGCGTAGAGGAATTCGTCCCCTGCGTTGTCGTACAGCTTTTGCTCCTCGAAAACCGTGCCAAGTCGAAAGTGCGGCTCTGGATCCCCGGGATTCTTGGCGATTTCGTCCATGTACTTGCTGACCGCACCGCCCTGGAGGGCCAGGCACTCGTAGCCCTCTGTCAGGTTTTTCTTGCACTCGATACAGTCCTTGTCGATAGCGACGGCCGCGACGCACGCGGTCACGGCGTCCGAACAGAGCTGCTTGCGCAGGTAAGTGTAGCAAAGGTTGTAGTAGCCCATGGCGTCGTTCGGGCAGACCTCGATGAGCTTGGCAAAGTGGCCTTGCGCCTCGTCGAAGTTACCGGCGCCCAGCGCGATGACCCCAAGACCCATCCGGCAGTCACAGAAGCCGGGGTCGAGCTCGATGCACTTCAAGAACTCGGGCTTCGCCTTATCGGGCTCGCCTTCGTTGAGGAGCGCGTTGCCGTAGTTACGACGGGCGCCCTGATAGCCGGGGTCGTATTCGATGGCCTGCTTGAACTGGTCCATCGCGGCTGCGGTCTCGCGACGCTTCAAGAAGATGACGCCGAGATTGTTGTGCGCCTCGGCGAAGTCGTTGCGCCGCGAGATGGCGCGCTTGAAGTATTCGACCGCTAGATCGTAGTGACCACGCGAGGCTGCGATCTGCCCCTTGAGATTCCAGGGCTCGGCATATTTGCCCCCCGTGTATTCGATGGCGATGTCGCAACGCGCCTCGGCCTGGTCGAGCAGGCCCTGCTGGACGTATTGCGCGCAGAAGGTGTTGTTCTCGACGGCCTGTGGCGACGGCTTCCACGGCACGCAAAACGAGCAAGCTGCGGGCATCACCAGAACGACGGTGAGGCCTAGAATTCGAATGGGTCTCGTCCAGCTGTGCATAGTGGGGGATCTCGTTTGGAACAGATGCAAAGTTGTAGGCGGGCGGAGAAGTACTGTCAATTTAGCACTTTACCCACCGGGCTCGCCCCGAACGACATGAGGGAGGGATGCCCGCGCGAATTGACACCGCACGCCGAACCGTTTAGCCACTCTCCATGCGTGGAATGTGGTCCCGTGTGGCGCTTGCCGCCGCCCCCGCCCTCTTGTGTGCCGCTGCGCTCCTCACACCCGGAGTCGCGCAGGCTCAATACAAAAACAACTCGTTCGGTCTCGATTTGGGTGGGTGGCTCATCACGAAGCCATCCCTGCTCGACGCCCAGGGCGCCGTAAAGCCGGCGGATCAGCGCCCGACGCGCCTCGCCAACGGCCTGCGTATCGGCGGCGAGACCAGCGTGAAGATGTCCGAAGACCACTGGTGGTTCACGGGCCGGGTCAATGTCGGCTTTCTCCGCTACGGCGGTTCGGAAGACGGTGACGTATCCGCCCAGTTCGACGCAGCAGCCGCTGACGCGCTTGGCACTCTGTTGGGCGTGCAGGGCTCCATCGGCGTGCGTTACGTCATCTTTACCGACCGCTTCCGGCCCTACGTGCAGGTCGCACTGTCGTACATGCACTTGTTCTCGTTCACTGCCGCCTCCGACGAGCAATGCGTGGGGTCGGCGATAAACTTTTGCGACGGCATCAGTAGCGCGCTGAACGCATTCTTGCCTCACAACGACATCGGCGCGTTCCATCTGCAACCAGGGTTCGAGCTCATTTTCACCCGTGACACTGCGCTCCACATTTACGCGGACATGCAGCGCTGGATTGTCTTCAACGCGTCGGACAACAACGCCGTCGTCATCGGCGCGGGCATCATCTGGTTCACATGAAAACCGTCCCGTCCGCAATCGTGGCCGCCGCGCTGTCTACCCTCGCGGCCTGTGGTGGCTTCACGAACGGCGGCGGCGGCACCAAGACCCTCGACGTCGAGGCGCGGGTGAGCTTCGTCGCTGGCAACGCCAACATGAACGCGCGCGTCTCGGTGGTCCAGAACGGTGCCCAGGTGCAGGGTGCGCTCGTGACGCTGCGCGATGAGGCCACCGAAGCAGTCTTCCCGCTCGACGTGGACGGAAACTTCTACCGCGCGACGATCGCCGGCGGTTACCGCCGTAAGCTCGAGCTCAAGGTCGAGCGCGGCGAAGACAACCTCGACGCCAAGCTCGAAGGGCCGGGCGAACACTTCATCTCGAACCCGTTCGACGGCACGACTGTCGAGCTCGGTGGAGACCCGCTCGAAGTCAACTGGACGGTCTCCGACGGCATCCGCGCCGATGACGTCGCAATCAGCCTCGACGGCTCCGACTACCGGGGCGAAACCAACCGCGACCGTGGCGAGGTCGAAGTGCCGCGGGAGCTGCTTCGTATCGGCGACGATGTCATCCACATCGAGCGATCGAACAGCGTCGATCTCGACGGTGGCTCAGGTAACTCCCGTTTCACCATCAGCTACGAAGCCGCGAGCAACGTGACGTTCGAAGACTAGCGCGGCCTCAAGACGCGAGCCCCGACCTAACGACGAACAGACGGAAGCGGCGGACGAACCCAACGGGCCATCTCGTCCGCGAGGACCGCGTCGATGTCAGCGACCGCCTGCAAGCCTTCGGCGCGGCTTCCGTACAGCCGCGCCAACTCGCCGAGCGCGTGCGATCGATACTCGTCTTTCTGAACCTCATGGACGGTCGTGTCGGCGGGCAGTGTCCTCCATAGGGCGATGATGTCCGCCAGATCGCGTTGTCGCCGCGCTTCGATCTGAGCGGCCCGATGCATCTCCTCGGCACGCGCCTGTTCCGCTTCGCCAGCGCGCGGTGGAATGAGCGCGGGCGGGCGCGGTGGGTCGAGCCTCACGCCGTTCGGCGGCTCCGGTGCGATCAAGCTACGCTGGGGACCGATAGGCTGACGGACCGGCCAGCGTCGTTCGGCCTCAGCCAGGAGCTCGAGTAGCCGCGCATCCTGCCGGGCTCCGAGACGATCGACCAATGCCCCGCGCAGCGCACCCAAATTGGGGGCCCCCGCCATCGCGGACACATGGCGAGAGAGCTCAGCGGCGACGCGAGCCCTGAGGTCGTTTTCCGTCGGTGACGCGCCCTGGCCAAAATAGCGTCCCACGAAGGCGCGCATCTGCTCGTTGGCCGCGGCCAAATACTCTGGGCGCTCGCGCACCGCAACGACGTCTTGGCCGAGGAGCACCGCAAGCAAGCCATAGGGCGGCGCAGCTACGCGCTCGGTTGCTGCGTGCGGAGCGCGGTCGGCAGGAACAACGGGGTTTGCCACGGCGTGCTCCTACACTATTCGCGGGTGATTCGTCCTCGACCAAGGTCGGCGATGAGACTCACGCCGCCGGTGCTGACGTCCACCGTCTGCTTGAGCCGCCGCCCAGCCCCCCGGATCTCGATGACATGTTTACCAGGCGTTAGCTTGAGGGTCTTTCGGGTGATCTTGCCGTACTTTTTTCCGTCGACGGTGAGCGTGCCCCTGCCCCCACGCACGACGATCTCGATGTTTCCCGGCCCCGACTTCTCGGGCGGCAGGTTCTTGCCGACCGCTGGTTGCTCGGGCTTGTCCTTTTGCTCGTCCTGACCATCGTCGTCCGCTTTAGCGGCTTCGTCGGTACGTTTCGTGGAATCGGTCAGCGGGCGCGGCTGAAAAACAAGGTACCCAGCAAGCAAGACCGCAAGCCCCGCAAGCACTCCAACAACTGCATAGAGCCAGCCGCCGGTTCTACCTTGGCCGCGCGACAAGAGCTCGGTGTTGCTGCGGAGCGCCTTCATTCCGGGCGTGGTCACACCGCTGATCGCGTGCACCTCGTCGTTCTCAGGGTCGACCTCGAGCAAGCGAGCGCGCAAGGAGACGGCGGCCTGCTCGTCATGGTCCTTGATGGCGACCTTCAAGCGCGACGTCAGGTACGAAACGACGCGACGTCGCGCGAGCTGCGCGTACGCCTTGGGGTCCCGCATGTAGTCGCGCAGGTCGTCACGCAGATCGGAGACCCCGTTCTGCTCGAGGATGAGCTTCAAGCGCTCGCGCACCATCTCGACCGAGCGGAAGCGCTTCTTGGGCTTGGCTTGGAGGCACTCGCCGAGGAGATCGCAGAACTCCTGGGACAACGATGGATTGAACTGGCGCGCGTCACGGATACGACCGGAGACGACGTTGCGGAACATCTCGACTGGGCTGTCGCCTTCGTAGGGCAGCTCGCCAGTCGCGATGTTGTAGAGCAGCGCGCCGAGCGCAAAGATGTCGGTGCGCGGGCCTAGGGCGCGGTTCATCATGAGCTCGGGTGCCATGAACCCCGGCGTTCCGATGACATCCGTATCGGCTTGCCAGCCATCGACGGCGCTGTCCTCGCGGATCGCCTTGACGACGCCGAAGTCCGTCAACACGACGCGCCCCTGCCCGTCCATGAAGACATTTTCGGGCTTCAAGTCACGGTGAATGACGCCTGCTTCGTGCGCGACCTGGAGCGCCGCGCAGAGCTCATGACCAACTGCGGCGGCAGCGGGCTCGGGCATCATGCCCTTGCTGTTCATGATGTTGAACAGGTCGTCGCCCTCGAGCTTCTCCATGACCAGGTAGAGGTGCTCGGATTCGACGCCAGAGTAGTCGTAGATCTCGACGATGTTCGAGTGTCGCAGCGCCGCAATGGCGCGCGCTTCGCGATGAAAACGCTGTCTGCCTTTGGCGTCGCGCGACAAGCTCTGAGCGACGACTTTCATCGCAACTTCGCGATGGAGCTTCGGATCCCAGGCGCGATACACGTTTCCCATCGCGCCGTGACCAAGGATGCCGCGTATCTCGTAGCGGTCGATGGTCTCCGGATCGTTCACGCCAACCAGTGTAACGCATCCCGGCTCCCCAGCGAATCTCAGGCGATCGCCAAGGTCGCAGCATGACGTCGGTCAAGCCGACGAGCCGTCCGACGAAACGCGGCACGCATCCCGAGCCGCAGAGCGCAGGAAGCAGCGCAAAGGTGGCCGGCGACCCTTCAGGTCGGCACAGGGCCAAAAAAAAAGGACGGCCGCACCCACCATGAGAACGGCCGTCCAAGTACTAATCGAACTTCGCTGAACCTACCACGAGCCGCCATTCAATTGTAATCAAGCCCAGCGAAGCTCAAGACTAGTATCGGCATGCGCTCCCAAAGGTTTCCGAAAAAAGTGTTGGCCCCCGTAAACACTTGCTGTCGTTGAGGAAACCACCAATACAAGCCACTACCAACCGCCCTGCAGCTGCCAGCGCCGGTCGCCTTCGAAGGTGTAGTTGAGCGAACCGATGCCGCCGCTGCTCAGCTCGTTGCGGCCCGCTGCAGCGGCGCTCCCTGCCAGCATCGCTTGAACCCCAGGCAGGTCGGTACCGACCGGGTCGACCGGCTCGCCGTCGCGCCGCAGCTCGTAGTGCAGGTGGGGACCCGTCGAGTGGCCAGTGTCACCGGAGAGCCCAATGATGGTCCTGCCGCCGCTCACGTGCTGGCCGGGCTTCACCATGATGCGGTTCAAGTGCGCGTAGCGCGTCTCGTAGCGGCCGTGATTGATGATCACGAAGTTGCCGTAGCCAAAGAGGTCATGGTCAGCGCGCTCGACCACGCCATCATGCGCCGCCGCGACGGGTGTGTTCGCGTCCATGGGGATGTCGATCCCTTTGTGTCGACGGCCGCTGCGCCATCCGAAAACGCTCGAGAGGCGCGCGCGACGATTGGGGACGCTGCCGACAGTGCTCTTGGGACTGGGCAGCTCCGAGGTGGTCACTCCATAGGCAAGTGGAGCACTCGCGGAGTTCTGCTTCGAACCGCTCTTCGAGCCCGCCACGGGCGGGACCAGCGTCGGCGCCGCAGGCTTGAACGGCGGCACGCGCGACCTGCGTCCGCCTGCGGAGACCTGCTGCGACCACCCGCTGCCGGTGCGCAGACCGTCCTGGGACGCCGGTGTATCAGGCGTGGTGATGAGGGTGGGCTCGGCCTGCTTCTCGAGGTTCTCGGCGCGTCGTGCCCAAGTAGCGTTGCGCGGGATGACGCAGCCCATCGGCAAGAGGATGGGCTCATTGATGATCATCCGGTGACCGGTCTGCGACTCGTTGTAGGCAAACAGCTCCGCGTTGACTTCCCGAAGCGCCGCCTCGGTCACTCCGTAGAGGGCAGCGAGGCGTGGCAGGCGATCGCTTGGCTGCACGAGATGAACGTAGCCCGAGGGCTGTACAGGCGGGCGCGACTCGGAGGCCGCCGCTGGGCGTCCACCGACCGCCACCTGGGCCATCAGCAATGCGAGGACCACGTACTTCATGCCGTCCGCTTCTCACGCGCATCGCGCAGCCGCTCCCGCAGCTCAGCAGCTCCGCGCGTCACCTCGAGTCCTACCCGCGCCACCCAGACCGGGGCGTCGACCGCGAGCCCTTCGATCTTCACCGCGTCCTTGGCCGTAACCACCAAGGCATCTGCCTGTTCGTCGGTGACGCGTCGGGCCAATACCCCCATATCCTTCGGAGTGTAGCGAACGTGATCAGGAAAGCCCACTAGGTCAACGACCTCCGCTTCAGATCGCTCGAGAGTCGCAACGAACGCCGCCGGACGCGCTATTCCACAGGCGGCGAGGACTCGCTTGCCCGTAAGGTCGACAGGGACACCCTCACGTGTCGTCACGGTCACCGGCCCATCCTGACTAAGCACCAGCAACGCTTCGTCGGCGAGCCGGGCGAGGAGCTCTTCGTCTCGCCCCCCGGTCCGGCTGTGCGCCCATACGACGTGCGCTCGCCGAAGGCCCTCCTCCGACTCCCGAAGCGTACCGGCGGGCAGCAGATAGCCATTTCCCAGCGGCGCCTCGCCCCGCAGCACAACGATGTCGAGGTCGCGCTTCAAGGCGCGGTGGCTAAAGCCGTCATCGAGCACGACCACATTGCAACCTCGCTCACGCAGGGCAACGGCCCCCGGGTACCGACGCTCCGAGGCGGCGACCGGAATGCGACGCTCGCGCGCCAGCATCGCCGGCTCATCACCCACGCGCACAGGGCTCGCGAGGGCGCCTTCTTCCAAGACCAAGCCGCGGGTCGCGCGCCCATAGCCGCGCGTCAAGAGCCCCGGCTGCATGCCGAGCTCGATGCAAGCGTCGAGCACCCAGCCGGCAACGGGCGTCTTGCCGCTGCCACCTGCTTCGATCCCACCGACGGAGACGGTGAGCACTCCCGCGTCGCGCGCGCTCAAGACGCCGCAGTCATATGCAAAGCGTCGCGTGTGCGCGGCTGCGGCAAATGCCCACGCGAGCGGCGCCGCCACGGGCCCCCAAGGCCTCTCCGCATGCGGAGCCATGGGCGCCCTAGCCGCGCATACCGACGGCGCGCAGCAGCTCCTTGGCCTCGTCGATGCGCTTGTGTGCGCTAGAACGGAGTTCCTGATCGCCTTCACTGACCGCGTCGATGATCTGCTGCAGACCCTCGGCCAGGGTCCCCAGTGCGCGCGTCATCGCGCGGATCGACTTGCCGTGCGGGGAGCCACTCCCGACACGCTTGCCTTCTTTGTACAACCGCTCACTCAGCGGTTGCACGGTCCCGAGAAGAACCTCAGCAACGCCTGCTTCGATGCCGAGAAGCGCGCCCACCAGCTCGGACTGGGCGTGCGCCGTGTCGGGGGCGTTGCCCCAGCGCTCGATGGTCTCGACGAGCGTCTGACGCAGACGTTGAGCCTGAGGCGTCTTGTCGGCCTGGAGGTCACGAAGCAGTTGCATGAACTGCTCGGTCTGAGCGCGCACTTCTTCGGCGTTCGGCTGCGGCTTAACCAACTGCTGTTTCACCCGCGAGATCGTATCGCATGACCCGGGCTGAGGCAGAGCGCCCCACGCACGGCATGCCGAAGGTTCTAATCTATATTGCTGCCGGGGCAAAAGGCACGGCACCCGGTGGCACCGACCCGAGACCGGGCTGCGGCTGTAGCGCGCCGCTCGCGTACGGGTCGACGTAAGGCTGGGTGGGGCCTGACATGACTCCCGCAAACTGTCTGCGCACCATCGTCAGGGTGTCGTTCACCACGCCGCGTCGGTTGGGGCCGAGCCCCCAGCTCTCAGGGGCCAGGTAGTTGGCGCCGCCGAGAATCTGCACACCCTGCCGGGTGTCGCTTTGCGCATCGAACCAGTAGTTCAGGCCCGCGTTGGCGATCGCACCACCCAGCGGGTAGATGATTCCCAACAAGTCGCCGGATAGTCGCGTGAGCTCTTTCGTCCAGTCGATATGCTCACGGTCCTCTCCAGAGAGGAGGGCGAGCGCCATGCGGCACACGCGGATGGCCGCCGAGGCCATGCTGATGATCGAGCCGATGCCCGGGAAGCACCGGATGATGAACTCGAAGACCTCAAGGGCCTTCTGCCAGAAGCTTGGCCGCGTCGCCGCGTCATCGCCGGCAATGGCTTCCTGACGCAGTCCGTCGAGGCGCGATTGGGCTGCCTCCAGGTGCTCACGGGGGACATTGAGAGGTTGCACGACCCCTGGATCGACAGCCGCGGGAGCCGCGTACGGCTGGCTGCCATCGACGGCGGGCGCTGGGTAGGGAGTGGTTACCGCTCCTGGTGTCGCTGTTACTGACATCGCGTTACGCAACCCCTTGCCCCGGCTTTAGGGCGGAACTCAGCCATTCTCTGTATTTATCGCGCGAAACAGTGGGGCGATGCTCGTAAACCCCTGCCACTACGTCACCTCGCCCCGTCAAAAAGTGCATACCATGGCGGAACCTGTGGTACCGCCAAGAGATGGGTGCATCAGGCAACGACGATGCAAAAACCTCGTCCATCGGTCTTAACGAGGCTCTAGCGGTCAAACGAGCCCTCGGCGACCAGGCGATCGCCGACGAGGTCGAGCCAGAGGCTGAGTACCTCTGTGTGCGCCTTCGCGATCGCCGATACGCGATCCCGATTGGCCAGGTGGCCGAAGTGTTGTCGCCGACCACTGTGACGCGCGTCCCCCACATGCCGGACCATGTGCGCGGCGTCTTCAACCGGCATGGCAAGATTACCGCGGTGCTCGACCTCGCGGCGTTCTCTGGGATCGAGGGCGAAGAGTCGCCCAAGCGCCTGGTCGTCGTGCAGCACGAGCAGCTCGAGGCAGCGGTTCCAGTGAGTGAGGTGGTGGGCCTCGTGCAAGTACGGATGTCGGCGATCGAACCACCACTCGCTCACCTCGTAGGAGAGCTCGCGTTCGTCACGGGACAGATCGACGCGGACGGCGGGATCCTCTCGGTGCTCGACGCCCGGATCTTGCTCGAGAACAGCCGCGTGCGCCGGGGATAACCGCTTGCGCGACACCACCATCGGAATTCTGCTGATGCGCTGCGGGACCTGGACCGTCGGCGTCGACGCGCTATCGGTTCGCGGCATCAGACATCCGAACGCTTTCGACGCGCCCGTTGACCTCGGAAAGTTCCTGCATGTCGGCGACGCCGCACCTCCAGGCGACGCAGAAACGCGGCGCGTCGTCGAGATCGACACCGACGGAGCGGTGACCTTCGGCATCGACGGGGCTTTGGGCACGCGAAACCTCGGGCTCGCCGACATCCAGCCCCTGTCCCCCGTGTTGGAGAGGCACGGCGCCCCGCCGTGGTGGGTTGGCACCACCCTGATTGACGGCGAGTTGGTGCTCTTGCTGGACCTGTCCGTTTTAGCGTCAACCGGAAACGTGGCCGCGTGAGCGGGATCAGCGCCCTGCTCACCCGGTTCCTCGCGACCGCGAGCGACCGTCTCACCCAGATGGGTCAGGTCCTGTCGACTCTGCGCAGCGCCGGCGACGTGAACGAGGTCGTCAAACGCATCGGCCGCGACCTCCACACCCTCAAGGGTGAAGCTCGCCTCCTGGGACTGCCGGAAATCGAACGGGTCGCTCACGCAAGCGAAGACATGCTGTTTAGCCACCACCGAGCGAGGCAGATCACCGAGCTCACCGAGCAGCTTCTCTACGAAGCGATAGACACGATCTTCACCTGCGTCCAGGCGCGCGGCGAGGGTGTCACCGTCAGCGATCCAGAGATCGAAGCCGTCATCAGGCGTCTGCGCGACAACGTCTTGCCAGAGAGCGTCGGCAAACCCGCAGCCAGCCCCGCCCCTTCGGACGACGGCTTGCATTTGGGAGACGACGACATCGAGCTTGCGCAGCCCCGCGAGCAAGCCTCCGAAAGGGACGACGCGAGCGCCGAAACCAAGGCCGCTGAAGCGGATGGGTCCGATCGCCGCCTAGGTAATGGTCGCAGCATGCACGTCGCGACCGATTTGCTCGACAACATGACCGACGAGGTCAGCAACCTTTCGGGCTCGCTCGTCCGCAACCGGCAATACCTCGCGCGACTCACCGCGATGGTCGACGACCTCCGCGAGTTGATGCGCGTTTCGAGCGAGGGCGGCAACCGTCACGACGATGTCGAACGTGTCGCCGCAAAGGAGAAGCTAGCCGCTCTCCCAGGCCGCATCACGACCGAGCTCCGCGAGTTTCGCGAGCATCACTTCCGCCTCGACCTGTCCTTTTCCGAGCTATCCGAGCACATGCGTGAGGCACGGCTACAGCCTCTTCGCAGCGTCTTTGCAGGCTACCCGTCGTTCGTGCGCAGTGTCGCGCGCCTCGAGGGCAAACGCATCCGCGTCGAGACGAGCGGGGAAGAGCTTGGTATCGACCAGCGCGTCCTCGACGAGATCGGCGAGCCTTGCCTGCATCTTCTGCGCAACGCCGTAGTGCACGGCATCGAGACGCCCGAGGGTCGACGCCGCGCAGGCAAACGGGAGGAGGGCCTCGTCAGCATCCACGCCCGTCAGGACGGTGAGCTCGTACGCATCGAGTTCTCCGACGACGGCCGCGGCATCGATATCGACCGCGTCCGTCGTCGCGCGATCGCCATGGGCACAATCGACGAGGAGCACGCAGGACGCTTAAACCCCGAAGAGCTCGCGCGACTCGTCTTCACGAGCGGGTTGTCGACCGCACAGACCACCACCGAGCTCGCGGGACGTGGCGTCGGTCTCGACGTCGTCAGCACCGTCATCGATCGCATGGGCGGCACCGTGACGCTGGAGACGATCGACGGTGTCGGCACGAAGTTCGTTTTGCAAGTGCCAGTGTCGCTATCACTCACACGTGCCCTCTTCCTCGAGACGGCAGATCAGATCTTCGCTGTGCCCAACGCCGCCGTCGTAGAGGTCTATCGCCTACCCGTTCGCGAGATCCGCACGATCGAAGGTCGCGAAACCACGAGTTTCCGCGGCAAGCTTTTGCCACTCGTGCGACTTCGCGAAGCGCTCGGCCTCAAGGGTATCAAGGACATCTTCGTCAACAAGGTTGGCGTCGTCGTCCTGCGCTCCGGTGACGACATCGCTGGCTTCGTCGTCGACAATCTGATCGGCGAACGCGAGATCGTCGCGCGACCTCTTGGGCACTACGTAGGACGGGCCAACATGGCGAGCGGCGTGACGCTCATGGAGAACGGAGACGTGGTGCTCATCCTGCACCCACCGGACTTGCTACGCTCGCTGCAAGACACCCGGCGCAGCCGTGGCGGCGGTAGCGAAGCGCGCGGCGATGGAAGTGAGCGACGCATCTTGTACGTCGAGGACTCGATGATCACGCGCGAGTATGCCGCGGGCGTCTTGCGTGCGCGTGGCTTCCAGGTCGTCGAGGCATCGGATGGAGTCGAGGCCCTCGACCGCTTACAGGCTGACCGCTTCGACCTACTCCTCACCGATCTCCAGATGCCGCGCATGGATGGATTCAAACTCTGCGCCCAAGTGCGCAAAGATCCGCGCCTCAAGAACCTTCCCATCGTGGTCATGTCCACGCTCGATACGCCGGAGGCCAAACGCATGGCGCTGGACGCGGGCGCCGACGCGTACCTCGTAAAATCGAGCTTCGCCGCCGACACTCTCATCTCCACGATCGGTCATGTCATTCGATGAGCCCGACCCCCGGCGAATACAAGGACAAGCCAATCCGCCTCGTGGTCATCGAGGACTCCCCCATCCAGCGCGAGGCGCTCGTCGATCTCTTCGAGGAAGATCCGAATATCCAGGTCGTCGCGGCAGTCGGCACTGGCAAAGAAGGTGTCGAGCGCGTCAAAACGCTCAAGCCGGATCTCGTCACCTGCGACATCGGTCTTCCGGACATCGACGGATTCGAGGTCGTGCGCTCCGTCATGGCGGAGCAGCCGACTCCCGTTATCATGCTAACCGCAACCTTGCGACCCAAGTGGCGAAAGGACGCGTTCCATGCGCTCACCCTCGGAGCCATGGACGTGATCGAGAAGCCCGAGCTCTCCGACCTCAACGACAAAGAATGGCGTAAGCGCATCCAGCGGCAGCTGCGCTTCATCGCCCGCTCGCCCGTCATTCCGCATGTCCTCGACCGCATCAAGCAACGCACGGATCGCCTCCGCGCGCAGGCCATGGAGCGAAACGAACCCACACCAACACCAACCACTCCGCGACCCGCGCCGCGTCCGCTCCAAGCAGCGCAACCGAGTCCCGCGGCCGGCATGGAGCTGCTCGTCGTCGTTGCTTCGGCCGGCGGCCCCAAAGCCGTACGAACGCTCCTCGAAGGGCTGGCGCCTGCGTTTCCTTTACGCGTTCCTATTCTGATCGCGTTGCATCTGGGTCGGCATATGGGGGCGTCGTTTGCGGGCTTTCTGGGTCAGGTCTTGCGGGCACCAGTTGTCGAGCTCCTCGACCAAGGCAGCTTCGAGCCCGGCAACATCTATGTGGCGCCAGGACGCAAACACGTCGAGGTCGTCAGCCGTGGCCGCGTACGTATCTTCGACCAGCTCCCCGACTCGACCTACAGCCCGTCGCTCGACTATTTGTTGTGGTCTGTGGCGCGCGTCTACGGGCGAACGGCGATCGGCTGTATCCTGACCGGCATGGGCGCGGACGGCGCCGACGGTTTGCTTGCCATGCGCAGGAGCGGTGCGCTGACCTTGGGACAAGACGAGGCTTCGAGCCTCGTGTACGGCATGCCCCGGGTTGCCTTCGAGCTTGGCGCAGTCGGGGTTCAACAAGCTCCCCACGAGATGCCGGCCACTATCTGCGAGTGGCTCGGCGTCTCCGGCAAGGTGCGGATGTGACCTCGTTCGCCGATCGATTCGCGGCCATCCTCGAAGCTCGCACCGGCATCCGGCTGAACAGACAGAACGTCCAACGCGTCGGCGGGGTCTTACGTGCACGCGCCGAGACGCTAGGTCACCCAAACCCCGACGCCTACGTCGACAGCATCGAGAAGAACATCGCTGCTGCGGAGATGCAGACCCTTGTCAACGTCGTCACCGTTGGCAAGACCGCGTTCTACCGCTACCCGGACACGATGTCCGCCATCGTGAACACCATCATGCCGGCCCTGCATGCGCAGCTACATCCCGCTCGCGGCATCAACATTTGGAGCGCCGGCTGTTCGACCGGCGAAGAGCCCTACTCCTTGGCGATGGCGCTGACCGAAGGGGGATGGTTCGACAAGCGGCGAATCCGCATCCTCGCGACCGATATCAACACGAACGCGCTCGACCGCGCACGCGCCGGGCGTTACGGCCACGCGCGCATCGATCGTTTGCCGCACGACGTCCGCAAGTACGTGTCCGTCGAGCACCACACCATCGCGGTCAAAGAGGAGATTCGTCAGCGCATCAGCTTCGACCGCCTGAATCTCGCGAGCGACCCGTTACCCGAGCCAGGCAGCTGGCACATCATCATCTGCGCCAACGTCCTCATCTACTTTAGCGGACAAGGCGTAGCGCGGACGCTCGACAGGTTTTGCGACGCCATGGATCAAGACGCCGTCCTCTTCCTGGGCGGCGCGGAGAACCCAGCCACCTACGACCGACGGCTCGTTGCTGCGCGCTTTGGCAAAGCCTACGGTTTCCTACGCGGTGCTTGGACCCCCGCGATGCGCGTGTATTGGCTCGAAGCTGTGGCGACAGCGCCGTCGCGCGACGAAAAGACACCCACAGCAAGCGCGCGTGCAGCGCCTCCCGCCGACGGCAAGTCCCCCGCATCCGAAGATGCCAAGCGGCCACGCCGCATCACACAGACCTTCGACGAGGCCGACCAAACGAGTTTCGAAGTCGAGAAGCTCCTCGCGGCCGCCGCTGGGGGAGCCCGGGAGATGGCGATCAGTCGCCTCGTTGAGCTCCGTGAGCAGCATCCCGACCATCCGCGTGTCTTGCGCGCTCTCGGCATGCTGCTCTTCAACGAGAAGCGATTCGAAGAGTCCTGCGCCGCGCTCGACGATGCCATCGCAGCGGACCCTCTGGCGTTCGATCTCTATTTCTACGTTGGCTGGCTCTCGCTCGCCCGGGGTGACGTCGAAGCGGCACGCCAGGCCCTGCGCCGTGCCCTTTTTCTGGAGCCCGGGTTCACCTTCGCGCGCTACGAGCTAGCTCTGACGTTGCACCGAGCGGGCCAGTTCGACGAGGCGGTCCGCGAGTACGCTCGCGCGGAGCAGGCGGCGTCGGACCCGCGCGTCAACCAGCGTCTGCGCGAGCGAGCCGAAGGATCGAGCGAGACCTTCTGGATCAACGACTCGTTCATCGTGGAACTTTGCCGAACGAACAAAGAACGTGCGAGACAGCGGCTAACTCCTCAAACTTCGAGTAGAATTGCGGGGCGCTAATTTGCCCTGACAGCGTGTCGTGTATGCACAGGTAGGCGTGGTGGTTTCTTGACCAGGACAATGGAAAGTCCTTAGCCTCGCCTTGGGGTGTTCATGGGTACGAAGATCGTTCTGGTGGACGACAGTCTCGTAGCGCTCGAGTGGGCGCGCGAGGCCTTGGCCCCCTTGGGCTTCGAGGTCGTCACGTACAACGCCTCGCTCGGCATCCAGGCCTTCGTCCGCAAGAACCAACCCAAGCTGGTGCTCCTCGACGTCAACATGCCGGCCCTGAATGGCGACTTGGTGTGCAGAATGCTCAAGGAGAGCCCGCAGACCAAAGACGTCCTCGTGGCGCTCTATTCATCCATGCCGGAAGACGAGCTGCAACAGCTCGCGGCCAAGAGCGGCGCCGACGGCTACATCATCAAGTCCAACGACGTGAGCCTTCTCTCAGAGCAGCTCGACCGCCTCTTGCTGTTGCGGCGCCCGGGCATGACGACAGAAGCCTGATCGCGGGCCCAGCCGAACCGCGTGCAAGGAATGCGACACGAAGTCCCTCTCCGTGTAAGGTACAGGCGTGAAAATCCCGAGCTTCCTACGGCGTGTCACCCCCCTCCGTATCGCTCTCGTCATCGCCCTCCTCTTCTGCATCATCCACGCGACCATCGAGCTGAGCGCGCCCAACGCGACAGGGCCGCTATCGCGGAACGGTTTCATCCGCCTGCTCGACCTGAAGTCGCTCGACCTGAAATTCCACGCGCGCGGCAGGCCCGTCACCACCGACCCCAAGGTGGTCGTTGCCGCAGTCGACGAGAAGAGCATCGAACGCTACGGCTTGTTTCCGTGGAACCGCCGCATCATCGCCGACCTCGTCGATCGGCTCACCGAAGGCGGCGCCAAGGTGATCGGATTCGATATCGTGTTTGGCGACGAGGACCGCAACTCGTCGTATCAGAGCGTACGCCGCTTTATGACGGCTTACGACGAGCGCGCCCTCTCTCCAGGTTCGCAGCTCTCCAAAGAGATGATCGACGAGCTGCGCACCACTAGCGCGGTCCAGGTCGAGCTCAGAGCCACGCTCGCGGAGCTCGAAAACAAGCTCAAGGCTCGCGAGGACAGGCAGCCACCACCGCCCGGCGCGTTGTTGACCCTTCAGCGGCTGAAGGCGCAGACCGAAAAGTCGAGCAAAAACCTTGGGCGCGCGCGCGACCTCGCAGTCGATTGGAACGACCGTTCCGGCAAGTTCTACGAGTTGATGAGTCGCGAGATCTCGGATCTTTCCCCCGACGAGGCTCTTGCGCGCGCCGTGGCCCGCTCGCCCCAGACGATTCTCGGCTACTTCTTCCTCAAGTCGTCCGAAGACCTGAAAAGCATCTCGCCCGAAGTGATGAAGGCAGCTTCGGTTCCGCTAAAGCGCGCGGCGGTCCCCTCGCTTTTCATCGAAAAAGAGGCTCCTTACGGAGTCGTAATTGAGCCAACCGCGACCGATTTCTCGAAGTTCCGTGGCGAGAAGTTCATCGGCGTGCGCGCGGTGCTGCCGAAGATCGCCGAACAGGCAAAGGGGTTCGGCAACTTCAACGTCCTGCCCGATCAGGATGGCGTCGCGCGCAAAGCGCCAATGCTGGTCGCCTACGACGGCGCCTTCTACCCTGCCCTGTCGCTCGCGAGCGCCGCCAAGTACCTCGACCAAACGGTCTATCCCGTCGAGGGGATGTGGCCGAAGGTTACCATCGGTCACGTCGACCTTGGTGACGTGCGCATCCCCACGACCGAGCGCGGCGAGATGCTCGTCGACTATTACGGCGTGCCGCAGCAGTACATTCCAACGCTAAGCGTCGCCGACATTCTCGACGGCACAGCCCCGGCCACGTCATTCAAGGACAAGGTCGTGCTCGTCGGCATGACCGCCATCGGAACCTACGACTTTCGCGTGACCCCCTTCTCGCCCGTCACGCCTGGCGTCTACATCCACGCCGCCACCATTCAGAACATCCTCGATGGCCGCTTCCTGGTTCGCCAGGAGTTCATCGTCATGTTCGAGCTTATCGGGTTCATCTTGCTCGGCATCTTGATGGGGGTCGGCTTCGGCCGCCTGCCTGCGTGGGCGACCATCACGGGAACCTTCCTTTTCGGTGCCATCCTCTACATCGTCGACGTCAAGCTCATCTTCTCGAACGGTTACTGGGTGCTCAACGTCTTGCCGTTCATGCAAGCGACTCTCACTGCGGTCGCCATCATCATCTACAAGTTCCTCACCGAGGGTCGCGAGAAGCGCCAGATCCGCCGCGCCTTCCAGCACTATCTGAACAAGACCGTCGTCGACATGGTCATCAAGGACCCATCGCGCTTGAAGCTCGGTGGCGAGCGCCGCGAGTGCACGGTCTTCTTTAGCGACGTGCGCGGGTTCACGACGCTCTCGGAGAAGCTCGCGCCCGAGCAACTCGTGCACGTGCTCAACACCTACCTCACCCCAATGACCGACCTCATCTTCAAGTACGATGGCACGCTCGACAAATACATCGGCGACGCGATCATGGCGTTCTTCAACGCGCCAATCGATCAGAGCGACCACGCCATTCGCGCCTGTCACGTCTCGGTCGATATGATGGTCGAGCTCGAGCGCCTGCGCAAAGCATGGGCGGCAGAGGGCATGACCCATCACATCGACATCGGCATCGGCCTCAACTCGGGCCCGATGGTCGTCGGCAACATGGGTACGCCGAACTACTTCAACTATACAGCGATGGGCGACACGGTAAACCTCGGCAGCCGTCTCGAGGGCATCAACAAAGAATACGGCACCAACATCATCATCAGCCAGTCGACCCACGCCCTCGCCAAGGACCACATCCACGTGCGCGAGATGGACCTGGTCAAGGTCAAGGGCAAAAACGACCCCGTTCATATCTACGAGCTCGTCGGTAAGGGTGCTCCCGTTGGGATCGCCAAGGACCTGCTCGACTCCTGGGCCCGCGGCTTGAACTTGTACCGCAACCAGAAGTGGGACGACGCCATCACCATCTTCGACATGATCCGTACCCAGATCAAAATTGGTGACGGCCCCAGCGAGACGTACATTGAGCGGTGCGAGATCATGCGCGCCGAGCCGCCGGGCCCGAACTGGGACGGCGTCTGGACGATGACCACGAAGTAGCGATAGCTCTTACGGATCGAGGGTCGCCATGGCAGACGACAAATTGTACGAACGGTTCGGTCGCGAGTTTCCCAAGGGACACGCCCTATTCAAGGACGGCGAAGCCGGTAAGGAGATGTTCGTCGTTCAATCGGGCAAGGTTCGCATCCACAAGAACGTGCGCGACGTCGAGAAGGTCCTGGCGATCCTCGGGCCCGGCGAGTTCTTCGGTGAGATGTCGATCCTTAACAACAAGCCGCGCTCGGCGTCGGCGACCGTCGAGGAACCAGCAAGACTCCTGGTAATCGACCCCAAGACCTTCGAGGCGATGGTGCGCGGTAACGCCGAGATCGCCGTGCGTCTCATCAAGAAGCTCGCCACGCGTCTTCAAGAGACCGATGACCAGATCGAAAACCTCCTCCTGCGTGATCACAACTCGCGGGTTGTCCACTTCTTGAGCCACATTGCCGCCAAGCAAGGCTCCCAGACCGCAGAGGGGCTGCAGCTCGAGATCACCCTCAAGGACATCGCCCAGAAGATAGGTCTCGAAATCGAGCCGGTGAACGAGGTGATGAACAAGCTCATCCGATCTCGGCTCGTGAAGCTCACCGAGAGCGGTGTCGTCATTCACGACGTGAACAAGCTGCGCGAGTTCCTCGAGTTCCTGGAGATGAAAGAGAAGTTCGGAGATATTTAGCTTAGACTGAATTTTCTTCGGGGAGACGTTTTCGTTCGCCGGCCAATCGAGGCCGGCTCGACCTGACGGCAGACCAAGGAGATTTCCCCCTCAATGCGCTTTCGCGTACTCGGCTGCCACGGCGGCGAATCGGCGACTCATCGAGCGAGCTCATTCCTCATCGACGATGTCGTGTTGCTCGACGCCGGCTCGGCGACGCGCAGCCTCACGGTCCAAGAGCAGATCGCCATCGATCACATCGTGATCTCGCACGTGCATCTCGACCACGTCCGGGACATCGCGCTGCTTTGCGACAACATCATCGGAGCACGCAAACAACCGCTGCAGGTTCACTGCACCGATTTCACGGCCGACGCCCTGTTCAAGCACATCTTGAACAACGTGATCTGGCCAGACTTCTCCAAGATTCCCAACCCGGGTGACCCTGAGAAGCGCCCCACCCTGCAAGTCAACCGGTTCAAGCCGGGCGCGACGATCGAGATCGGGCCCTACCAAATCAAAACCGTGCTGGTGAATCACACGGTCGAAACCCACGCGCTCTTCGTCCGCGACAAGACCGGCACCATCGTCTACTCGGGCGACACCGGACCGACCGACCTGCTCTACGAGGAGGCGAACAAAACGGAAGATCTGCGCGCCTTCATCACCGAGGTCAGCTTTCCCAACGCCATGGAGGGCCTCGCCAAGGTCTCGGGTCACCTGACACCGCTCATGCTCCAGACCGAGCTCAAGAAGTTGAAGGTCAAGGGCCAAGTGCCGGTGCTCATCTACCACCTCAAGCCCGCGTTTTACGATGTCGTGAAGCAGCAGATCGCTGATCTGAAGGACTCGCGGATCACCATCTTGAAGCCGATGGACGAGTTCACGTTCTGATGGATGAGGCAACCTTCTAGGTCGTACCTGACGGCCCCGCTCGGGCACCTGCAGCCATGACGCGCACCGAATATGCCGCAACGCTCGGCGCCATGTTCGCGCGTGCGGCGACGGGCACCAAGCTGGGGCTCACCAACATGCGCGCTGCTCTCGCGTTGTTCGGTGACCCGCAAAAACGCGTCAGGCACGTGGTCGTCGCGGGCACCAACGGCAAGGGCTCGACGTCCACGCTCATCGCGGACGCTCTGCGCCACGCCGACCATAAAGTCGGCCACTACACATCGCCGCACCTCCTCCGGTTCACGGAACGTATTCGCGTCGACGGTGCCGAGATCGAATCGGGGCGCGTGGTCACGCTTTACGCGGCTATCGCATCGGCTGAGCGTCGCCTGCCGCAGCCTCTGAGCTTCTTCGAGGTCGCAACGCTCATGGGTCTTTTGGTCTTCGCAGAGGAGCGCGTCGATATCGCCGTGCTCGAGGTGGGTATGGGGGGCCGACTCGACGCGGTCAATGTCGTCGACCGCATGCTGTCGGTAATCACACCGATCGGCATCGATCACGAGCGACACCTGGGGTCGACTCTGTCCGCTATCGCGTCAGAGAAGGCTGGCATCATACAACGCGACGTCCCCGTGGTGAGCGCACCGCAGGACCCTGTCGTATGGGACGTCCTGGAGGCACAGGCGCGCATGCTCGATGCGCCCCTTTTTCGTGCGCCCCCCTTCCCATCGACCTCGCCTCCGGGAACCTATCAGCGAACCAATGTTGCCACTGCGGCGGCCTCCCTCCAGATGCTCCGGCGAGCAGGCCTCGGCGTCGGCGTCGACCACCTGACTCGGGCCTGTCGCGAGTTTCGCTGGCCCGGTCGCTATCAGTGGCTGGGAGACATCCTCCTCGACGGCGCCCACAACGGTCACGGCGTCGACGCTCTTCTCACCGCCCTCGACAATGACGAACAAGCGCGAGGGCGCCCGATGCACCTCGTTGCGACTGTTTTAGCGGACAAAGACCCCGCCATGATACTCGGCCCACTGGCCAAGCGAACGGCGAGCATCCAGCTCGTTCCGGTAGGTTCCGCGCGCTCACGGTCGTTGGCCGATCTCGAAGGCCTCGGGCATCCGGTGGTGGGTGGCATCGCGCAGGCCCTCGTCGAAGCGAGTCGGCGTGCCGGGCGGGATGCTGGTTTCGTGCTCGTGACCGGCTCGCTGTTGCTGGTAGCGGACGCGTTGGCAGTCATGACGGGGGCGTTGCGTGACCCACCCATCGATTGGTGACCGCCCCGCTGCATGCCCCACAACACGCCTCTCGCCACCAGAGCGGCTCACTCAATACCCAGATCACAGGCCTCGTGGAGTCCAGCGGCCTCACCGTTCTCGTTGCGCTCGGGACGAGGCCCGCGTTTGACCGTCGCGCGGTGACGGTCGCGCCGGCTTTTTTGCGCGCTACCGTCGCCGTGTTACCGTGAAACCATGCGCACTCGCATCGCCTTAGCCTTGGTCTCGCTCTTTCTCGCCTCCCCGGCGGCGAGCCAGGACATGGAAGACGCGCCCCGCAACCTCGAATTCGTGGGCTTCCAACAGTTTCGCGAGGTGTCGCGCGTCTTCGTCCGCACCAACGAGCCAGCCCGCTATCGGGTCAGCCAACGCGACGGTGTCGTCAGCATCACGCTCGACAACACGGGCTGCCAGGTCATGAACAATCTGCGCCACCTGGATACCCACCTCTTCGACGGACCAGTGTCCATGGTCATGCCCCGCGTCATCGAGGGCGCATCGAACAGCAACATCCAGATTGACATCTACGTGCGCCAAACCGTGAACGTGAAACAGTCGCAGCAAGACAACGTGATTACGCTCGACTTCCCTCGGAACTGACCCCCAAAGAGCGCGGCTCTTCCGAAATTTGCTCTCTTCGACTTGTTTGCCTTCGGGAAAACATTAGTGCTCTTTAGCGCGCGTGCGTCGTCTCCTGCTCGCGCTTGTGCTCATTCCTGGCACGGCTGCGGCCCAGATCTCCGGGCCCGCGCAGCCCATGCAGCTGGGTGGTCAGCCCCAAGCGCCGACGGCTGAAGACTGCAAAGTCATCCGCATCGCTGGCGACACGATGGACTGCGTGGACGGGACCTGCGTCATCGCCGGTAACGCCGAGCTGCGCTGCGCCACCACGCGCTTGAACGCCGACATCGTAGAGGTCGACTACGACGAGAGCCAACGGTTCATGGGCGCACGCGCGAGGGGTCACGTCATCTACGTGCGCGGTCGCCATGTCATGACCTGCACCGCGCTCAATGTCGGCCAGGACCACATTCAGGGCCGCGTCGACGACGCGCTGTTCAACGTCAAGCTCACCCCACCCGACCTCGCGAAGCCCGGCGTCCCGCCCGGACGCAACATGGCGAGCTTCAGCGGCGACATCGAGCGCACGAGCGAACAGGATTACAAGGTCTATAGCGGCGACTTCACGCTCTGCGATTGCGGGCTCGAGCCGCCGTCCTGGCGCTTTACGGCGCGCGAAATCGACGCGCACCTCGGCAAGCGCGCGACCCTGTGGTGGCCAGTGTTCCGCTTGCGGCCATTCAGTCTCTTCGAGCTCCCGATCCCGATGGCCCCCATTTCGATGCCACTCTCCCGTCGGGCCTTCGGTATCTTGCCACCCAACCCCCGTTTCCTCGGCGGCCGACCCCTCATCGATTTTCCCATTTTCGTCCCCATCGGCGACTCGGTGGACCTCACGCTCATCCCCGGCACGCGCATGGACTGGGCGCCGCCCACGAAGCTCGCCCCGTCGACCTGGGGAGCCCCCCGTCTTGGCGGACGCGTGCGTTACGCCGCGACGGACACCTGGTTTGGTGAGCTCGCCTGGGACTACACGCACGACGGTGGCAACTGGCGCTCGAAGATCGCGGCACAGAACCTGGCGAAGCTGGGCACGCTCACCGAAGAGCAGATCGCGAGCTCACAAGAGGTCAGGGGATCTGAGCGCCTCACCGAGCGCGTCGCCTTGAACGGCTTCCAACGAGCCACCATCGCGCCCAACCTCGACTGGTCAGGTTCGCTCAGCTGGGTTTCCGACGACGCCATCCTCCGGGACTTCGCGGCGAACATCCGGGATGCCGCATCGAACTACCTGCCGAGTCGCACCGAGTTTCTCTATCGGCCCGATGGTTTCTCGGCTCTGGCGAGCACCGACTACTTCGTGCTCACCAACAACGCGAGCTCGACCGACTTCTCGAACACGCGCGGGCTTGAACGCAACACCATGCACCGACTACCGTTCGTGCGCTTGACCATGGAGCCGCTGCCTGTGGCCGGCGGCCTGATGGTGGACGCGGACGCGAGCTTCGTCCGCTACGGAAGACTGGCTGGCCCTAACCCAAATCCAGAAGCGGGCGCCGTGCTCGATGCCCTCAATGTCGGCAATCTGGTCGCCGGAGTCGCCTACGCTGACCGTCTTGGGCACTTCAACGTGCATGCGCGAGCTGGCACCGACGCACTTTTCGCCGCGAACGGTGACGAGAATCACGGCATCAACTCGTTGATGTTGTCCGCCAAGGTCGACACCAGACTGTCGCGCGCCTTCACGAGGTTCACGCATACCATCACGCCGCGCCTCGAGTACCGAAGCATCCCAACGCAGTCGGGGACCTTACCCGAGATTCGTTCGGCAACGGCGGACAACACGTTGCTGTACTACGACGCTCGTCTGCAACGGCGGACGTTCCATCAGGTCATGATCGCCGTCGATCAGGCGCTCTGGGTCCGCGGGCCCTTGTCGGCATTACCCATCTTGAACCTCAGCCTTCGTCAGCCCTTCGACCTCGATGGCGGCCACGTCTTGCAGTCGCAGGCGGAACTACAATGGCGGGCCCCAAGCTACCTCACCGGCACCGCGCGGGTCAGCATCGCGCCAGGCCAAGACGAACCGGTGCGAGAGCTGTCCGCGACCAGCCAGCTGTCGACGCGCTACCTGAGCGTGGGTCTCGGCTATGCACGTTGGCAAGTGAACGCAGACCGCTTCGTACGTAGCCTCTACGAGCTCGCGGCACCGTACGAGTCCGGCGATGTAAGCAGCATCTTGCGCCCCATTCACTCGCTGAGCGCGAGCATCAGCACCAACATCCGCCGCGTGTCGCTGTCCTACAGCACTGACTACCTGTTGCCCCTGCGTGACGATCAGCTACCCGTACAAACGCTGCCGGCGGACCTGCCCGAGGGGACTCCCCTGTCGGAAGTTCCAGCAAACCGCCGTTCTTTCACAGAACATCGGGGTACTCTCGCCTACCGCTCGCCCTGTAACTGCTGGGGTGTATCCGCCATGATGGCGTTCCCCAACAACGAATTCTGGTGGGACAACAAACGCATCAACATCCTCTTCGACATCGGCGGCTATAGCCTGGGAAATCGTTAGCCCGCCTGTGGCTATGTTACGCTCCCGGCAGAACGCATGATCACCGGCCACATCAAGCGCCTCTTGCGCGGGGCCCCCCTCGACGAGCCCGAGGCGCGCGAGCTGTTCGGCGCCATGCTCGACGGCAAAGCGTCGCCCATACAGGTCGGTGCCATCCTCACCGCCCTACGCTTGAAGGGCGAGACAGCCGATGAGCTTCAAGGCTTCGTGCGCGCAGTGCTCGAGCGAACGCGCCTCAATCATCAGGTAACCGACGTCGTGGACACCTGCGGCACCGGGGGCGATCAGCAGAGCACCTTCAACGTCTCCACCGCATCCGCTTTCGTCGTCGCCGCCTCTGGTACGCGCGTGGTCAAACACGTCGCCCCGCGCCTCTCCTCGCGCACAGGAAGCCTCGAGGTCCTCCAAGAGCTCGGCGTGCGACTCGCGACCGACTGTCCCGAAATCACCAGCGCCATCGCCCACCATCATCTCGCCTTCGTCGCGCGCGAGCATACTCTCCCAGCGCTCGAGGCGCTCGCAGCAGCCGCATCGGCCCTCGAAGTCCGAACGAGCATCGACGTCGTCACCCCGATCGTCAGTCCGATGGCTCCCCGCTATCAGCTCATTGGCGCCTACTCCGAATCACACATGCTGCCGATCGCGCAGGCGGCGGGTGAGCTCGGGAGGGAGCGTGTTTGGGTGGTTCGTGGCAACGACGGTGTCGACGAACTGTCGCTGTCTGCGACCAGCAAAGTCGTCGCGTTCGAGAACGGTGCCGTTTCGACCTTCACCATCGACCCCCGCGACCACGGCCTGCAGCTCGCTCCACCCGAGAGCATCCGCGGCGGCGGTCCCAAGGAAAACGCGGCGATGTTGCGCGAGATCCTCGACGGCGCCCGGCCGGGGCCGCTGACCGACATCGTCCTCCTGAACGCGGGAGCTGCTCTGTACATCGCCGGGGCCGTTGCGTCGCTTCAGAACGGAATCGAGGCCGCGCGCAAGACGTTATCGAGAGGCGCGGCGCGGGATCTGCTCGCGCGTCTTTGCACCTGAAAAGAAAAACGCGCCGGTGATAACGGCGCGTTTTTGCGAAAGGTTTGACTGAGCGGGCTCGCCACCGCGAGGCCCGGAGAGAGGGTCTCAGTATTCGATGATGATGACGCCGCGGTCACTCTTGGGCTTCTCTTCGGCATCCTCATCACGCGACGGTTCGGTCCGGCCGTAGCTGGACCCGTCATGGAGCGGCAACTCGAGCCGCGGGCGCTCTTGCTTGCGCTTCTCGGCCTCTTCCCGACGCCGGAGCTCCTCGATGATGAAAGCGTCCAACATGTGCTTCTCCTACCCTCTACGACACGTGGGGGCACGCGCCTAAGAGGAGTACTGCCACCAGGAGCGCTACTAGAACATTCCCGCTTAGACGACAAACGGGCTGTCCTACTCAATACATCCTGCCTGATCCCAGCGCACTAGCAACTGTTTCGCTGGCACGGTGCTCGAAAACCCTTTAGCTACGGCCGTTTTCTCGCCTTCTCACGATCGTAACGGCACACCACGCCCAGTTACTTACGTTATCGTAGGCGGTGGGCTTAGGTTTCGCAATGTGGGCCTGCAGCGGTGACGGCGCTCAACGGCTCTCGGCGCGCTTCTTGAAGCGCTCGAGCGTCTGGGGCAGCGTCATACCCAGAAGGCGGTCCCGCACCGACTTGGGAATGAGCCCCTTGAGCTCGACGTCGAGGACGTAAGTCGCCCGCGTCTTTTGCCCTTCGGCCGTAAGCTGCCAGCCGCCGCTATTGGCCACCATCATGCCGGCCGACTCGAGCGTCCACCGCAAGGCCGTCGGCGGCTCCTCTTGGAGACGCAAGGTGTACGAAAAACGCATCATGAGCTCGAGGTCGAAGCGTGCAACCACCACGTTTTCGTGGCGACTGAGGATGGTTACCGAAGTCATCTCCGGTAAGAACTCAGGGTAGCGCTCGTAGTCGGTGACGACGCTCCACACCTTGGCCGCCGGCGCGTCAATGACGATGGTTTCTTCTGCGCGGCTCATGATCGCGCGGACGCTATCACAAGCGCTTTCCACAGGCGAGGCAGAGCGCCCGCGTCGGAGGGTTGGGAACACTGCATTCACCACAGACGACCCGCTCGACGGTCGCAGCGCCCTGTCGCCTGGTCAGCGTTCGCGGCTCGAGCTGCGTGGCCTCGATGCCTTCGAGTCGCGGCAGGTCGGGGACCTCGTCGATGCGGCGCCCGCAGGCGCGGCAGATGCCTCCCTCGAGCTTGGGGGATGCACAGTGCGGGCAACGTGGTGTCGTTCGCGCCATGGTCAGAAGAGTTTAGCCGATCTGCGCGAGGCCCAACTTGTCATGCCAGCGACCCTCGAGTGCCTGGCGCAAGCGCGTGTGCTCCGGATGACCGAGCGTGGGGTCAGCGGCGAGCAGAGCCTGCGCGTCGTGGCGGGCCGCCGCGAGGATCTTCTGGTCGCGCGCGAGGTTCGCAAGAGAAAGCAATGGCAAACCGGACTGGCGCGTGCCGATGAAGTCTCCCGGTCCGCGGATTTCGAGGTCAGCTTCCGCGATCTTGAAGCCGTCCGTGGTCTCCTCCATCACCCCGAGTCGGCGCCAAGCGTCATCGCTCGACGTACCAGAGGTCACCAGCAAGCATTCGCTCGCGTGTGCACCACGCCCCACCCGGCCGCGAAGCTGATGAAGCTGCGAGAGGCCAAAACGCTCGGCATGTTCGATGACCATCACGGTGGCGTTCGGCACATCGATACCGACCTCGACGACGGTGGTCGCTACGAGGACGTCGATCTGCTTGTTGAGGAACGCGCGCATGACCTGCTCTTTGGCGCTCACGTCGAGGCGCCCGTGCAGGAGTCCAATACGTAGGCCGTGCAGCGCGCCGTTCGCCAGGTCTTCGGCTTCGCTGGTGACGGCGCGAATGTCCGCCATGCCCTCCTTGTCGGACTCTTCGACGAGAGGGAAGACGACGTAGGCCTGCCGACCTTGCTCGACCGCATGACGAACGCGTCGATAAACCTGCTCGCGCTGCTTCTCGCGAAACAGGACGGTCTTTACTGGCGTTCGCCCCGGTGGAAGCTCGTCGATGATGGATACGTCGAGGTCCCCGTAGACGGTCAGCGCGAGAGTGCGCGGGATCGGCGTCGCGGTCATGACCAGTACGTGCGGCGTCGCGCCGAGTGACTCGCGACCCTGTTCGAGCAGACGCGCGCGTTGCAAGACGCCGAAGCGGTGCTGCTCGTCGATGATGCCGAGGGCGAGCTTGCTAAAGCGAACATCGGCCTGGATGAGCGCGTGCGTACCCACGACGACGTGAATGTGGCCGCTCGCGAGCTGGGCAAGGATACGCCGCCGCTCGGCCGCGGAGACAGAGCCAGTGAGCACGTCGACGCGTACGCCAGCCTTGGGCAGACTTGCGAGCGCGGTACGCGCATGTTGCTCGGCGAGCAGCTCGGTCGGCGCCATGATGGCCACCTGCATACCAGCGTGGGCAATGGCTGCCGCCGCGGACATGGCGACCGCGGTCTTGCCGCTACCAACATCGCCCTGGAGCAGGCGGTGCATGGGCAAGGGCCTTGCCATGTCGAGCTCGATTTCGCGGAGCACCCGACTCTGCGCGTGGGTGAGCGCGAACGGGAAGAGGCGCTTGGCTTCCTCGGCGAGCGTCGCGGCGAAAGCGACCGCCCTCCCCGGCTCGGCCGCGGCCTTCGCCTTTCGCTGCAAGACGACGAGCTGGAGCAGGAAGAGCTCTTCGTAGATGAGCCGCTTGTGCCAGGGTGTAGCCATCGCAAGCAGGTCTTCGATAGCGGTCTCACGCGGGGGACGATGCAGCAAGGCAACGGAGGTACCCAGGCCGGGCAACTCGTGACGCTCCGCAATAGACGTTGGGATGCAATCGGTCAGACGCGCCGCGAGCGGCAGGATGTTGTCGATGACCCGGCGCAGCTGCTGTGGGCGCAGACCTTCGATCTCGCTGTAGATGGGCACCAGTTGCGCGGCCCCTGTTGGACTCCCGCTCGGCTCTTGCACCTGTGGTGCGGCTCGCCCTGGCTCCATGACGCTGGGCGCATCGGACGCGGGCGCTCCGTCCTCGAAGATGCGCACCTCGGGGTGCGCCATTTGAAGTTGCCCACGAAAGCTCTTCACGACGCCCGACACCTGGACGCGCTTGCCTTTCTCGAAACGCTCGGCCCAGTCGGCCCCCAGCGAGCGGAACCAGGTCAGCCTCAGTGTGCCCGTAGCGTCGCCGATAGCGACCTCGAGAGAGCGCCGTCCGCGGAAGTTCTTGGCGGACTTCGCGAGGATGGTGCCCTGCACGGTCGCGCCCTCGCCGACCGTGAGATCGCGGATGCTGCCACGCAAGCTGCGGTCCTCGTAGCGGCGCGGCAGGAAGCGGAGGAGATCCTCGACGGTGACGAGGCTCTTGTCGTTCAAGAGCTTTGCGATGCCGGGGCCGACACCGGCGATGTATTGCACCTCGGAGTCGAGGGAGAGGCCGGACTTCGGTTTTCGGCTGTCCGTCTTCGCCGAGCGAGTTCCTGCCGACCGGCCACCCGCCAAGGGAGCTCGGCTCTCAAGCGCCGGCTTTCGGCCATCGGACGTCGGTCGTCGGTCATCGACAATCGGAGGACGCCCAGCCGCAATCGCCTCGACTTCGGCGATCACCCGCCGCACCTTCTCTTTGCGCGCGCCAGGCGCCTCGAGCACCCGCACGACGGTTGCGAGGCGCTGCTTTACACCGCCATCACGGACAACACCCATCAGCCGTGTCGCCGCCGCGATCAAGGTCTTCTCGAGGTCCTTGATACGCTCGACGTTCTCGAAGTCGTTGCGCGCCGCGAAGGTCAGCGGGTTGCGCAGCGGCGTGAGGAGCTGCGCGAGCTCCTCACTTGAAGCTGATGTCACTGATCTCGACGGTGCGCTGGCCACCCTTGCCAGGGATCTTCACCTCGTCGCCGACCTCTTTGCCGATGAGCGCACGCGCAAGTGGTGAGTTGACGTTGATCTTGCCGTTGTCGACGTCGGCCTCGTATTCACCGAGGATCTGGTACTTCTTCACGGCGCCATCTTCGAGGTCCTCGATGGTCACCGTGGCGCCGAAGACGACACGCTCCCCCGAAAGCTTCTTGGGGTCGATGACCTGTGCGCGCGCCGCCTTGTCCTCGAGATCGCGGATCTTCGCCTCGACGAGGCCTTGGCGGTCCTTGGCTGCGTGGTACTCGAAGTTCTCGGACAGATCACCGAGCTCGCGCGCCTCTCCGATCTCCTTGCTGATCTTCGGACGCTCGTGTGCCTTGAGGTTGTGCAGCTCGCTCTTGAGACGCTCAAGCCCTTCGGGTGTGATCGGGAAGCTCGACATGGGGCCGGAACCTATCGCCCCGAATGCGCCGCCGCAACCCCAACGTCAGGTGAGGCCGGTGACCGGTCCACCCGTACAGAGCTCGGGCTCGCCAAACGTCGTCACGTTCTCGTAGCCCATGTAGTGCATGCAGGAGACCAGGACGTCGCTGAAGCCCTTGGTGCTCGCGCTCTGGAGGTTTAGGTAGCGTCCGCGCCGGAAGTAGTTGTGCGCGACGCCTGCGAAGATGACCATGTTGTCGTGGTTGCTGTGCGCGTAGCCGCGTCCCAGCTCGTTCCAGTGAACGACAAGGGTGTGGTCCCAGAGGGTACCGTCGCCGTCCTCGGTGTTCTTGAGTAGCTCGTAGAGCTTCACCGTTTGCCGCCACAGCTCGGCGTTGATCCTACGAATGTCCTCGAAGGCCGCATCGTTGTTGATGTGCGACAGGTCGTGGTGCCCGGAGCCTGGATTCGTCAAGCCCAGGTTCGAATAGGTGCGGTTGTTGGTGTTGCCGCTCCAGTTGAAGTTCACAACGCGCGTCGTGTCGCACGCGAATGCGAGCGCGGAGATCTTGAAGAAGAGCTCCCCCATCGTCGCGTAGTTCGCCGATGAGTAGGGGTCGATCTGCGTGCCCATCGCCACCGGCGCGCAGGCGTTGTTCACCTCGGGGAGTGCAAGCGAGCGCTCGATGTCACGCATCGCTTCGGTGTGCCGGTCGAGACGCGCGCGGTCGGCGGCGCCAAGACGTGCCTTCAAGCTCGTGAGCTCTCCATTCACGAGGTCGAGAGCTGACTGTTGCTTCGCGATACGACGCACGAGCGCGGGGTCCGCCTCTTCGCCAGCCTGTAAGTTGCCGAACAGCGACTGATACAGCGTGTAGGGATTGGTCGACGGGTTCGCGGGCGCTTGATTGCCCACAGGCCCGTTGTGGGAGTGGACGTTCCAGATGTTGTTCCCAGTGTCGCCGACGCGCATATAGAGGTGGCTGCGTGGCATCGACGGGACCTCGGCGCGAATGCGGTTGCCGAGCTCAACGTCGATGGTCGGGCCCTTGATGTAGCCGATGAACTGGCCCGGGGCGCCACCGATAGGGAACGACCCTTCGCCAGACTTCCAGGGGCCGAGCGCACTGCCGCCCTGCTGATGCCCGTCCGCCCGCTCGCCGGGCGGGAGACGGCCGTGCCTCTTGTCGACGTTCTCGAGGACAATGAGGTCGGACCGATACGGACTGAGCGCCGCGCGCACCGGGTTAAAGGCGAAACCGGTTTCGCTGGTGTTGGTCATGCGCCCAGCTGCGTCGTCGTCGCCGTTCGGTTTGAAGACGAAGATGATGCGGCGGGGGCGGCTCGGGTCGACGGCCGCGCTAGCGGACAGCGGCGTCATCGCGTCGAGAAATGGCAAGGCCATGGCAACGCCCGAGGCGCCGCGGAGAAAAGCTCGTCTGTTGAGTGGCTTGATCATTTGAGCGCTCCTCACTTCGCCACGCGGTACAAGAACGCGTCGGTGCGCGTCAGTGCCGCAATCGCACCACGGAGACTGTACCCGCTGGCGACGAAGTCGTTGAGCAAACGTTCCTCCGAGCAACCGTCGGCCTTGGTCTCCTTGCGACCATAGGCGTAACGGAAGAGCTGCCGCGCAAAACACGCGCGAACCTCGTCCGACTGCGCGAGGCTTTGGACGAGCTCGGTGGGGCCGCTCACCGCGCCGTCGACATCGGTCAACGTGAGGGCACCGCTCGTGTCGACCGCGTTGCCGGCCTCGTCGTGGGTGCGTGGACGTCCGACCGCGTCGATGCTCTCGAACACTTGGCCCAAAGAATCCATGAGCGTGTGACATGCATTGCACGTCACGTTCGTCCGATGCTCTTCGAGCATCTGAGCCTGCGTCTGGCCGGGTATCGTCGGGGGCAAATCGAGGGCTGCGTCGTCTGGCGGCGAACCAACGGTGCCGCACAAAATATCGGTGCGGATCTTCAAGCCGCGACGCACGATGGAGGTTCGCGTCAATTTGTCGTGCGCAGTCAACATACTCGGTTGCATCAAGAGACCAATGCGCTTTGACGGATCGAGATTGACGCGAACGAAGGCGTCGCCGGTGACGCCCGAGACACCGTAGTGCTGCGCGAGCGCCTGATTCATGTACGTGTATGGAGCGGTGAGCAGGACATCGAGAGACCCGTCTTCTTCCCAAAGAACGTGGTTGACGAACTCTTCGGTCTCTCGGCGGAAGAGCTGGCCGAGGTTTGGGTCCAGGGCGCCGTAGGTCGCTGCATCGCGTTCCGAGGCCTTGAAGCGGTCGAGGTCGAGCCATTCGACAAAGAAGTCGAACATGCGACGCGCCTTGGGGTCCGCGAGCAATCGATCTGCCTGGGCGGCGACGCCCTCGTCGGTGTCGAGCTCTCCGTTGCGCGCGGCCGCGAGCAGCGCATCGTCCGGCATCGAGCCCCAAACGAGATACGACAGGCGCGATGCCATTTCGTACCCGCCAATGCGGACGATCGTGCCATTCGTGGGGACCACCTCGACACGGTGGAGGAACTGCGGCGACTGCAGGACACCGAAGATCACCCATTCGATGCCGCTGCGAAAGTCGTAGCCCCCCGTGCGGGCGGCGTCGTAGCTCTTCGTGAGCACGTCATTGACCTCGGCCGGTGTCAGCGGCCTGCGATAGGCACGCTCGCCGAAGGTGGTGATGAAGCGACGTGCGCAATCGCGCTCGGCTTCACCTGCGTTACAGCGCACGAGGTCGTTCCAGCGGCTGGCGACGACCTCGACCGAGAGGCGATCGGCGGCTTCGCTGTACTGGCGCGCTGTGTCGGTCGAGATGCCGAGGAACTCGGCCGCGTTGCGGTAACCAAGCGACTCGGTGTCTTCGACGAAGGTTGCGGTGACCTGGGCCGCGAGCTCGGGCATGCCGAGCAAGTCGGCGACCGTGAGGCGGTATTCGGTGTTACTCAAGCGTCGCATTGGCGAGGCCGCGACACTCGGAGTGCCGGTGCACAACGACTGCTTGTTCTCACCGGGCCCGCTGATGCCATCGGGATCGCCGATCATGCCTTCGCAAGCGCTGGTCGCCAGAACGAACATGGCACACGTGGGTAGGATGCGACGCATGAGCCCCGGCTATGCCAACCCCGTGCCAGGCACACGACCCCGCAATATAAGCGCTTTTGACAAGTTCACACAGCGAAGGTGTGGAATCGACGCCGCAGTTTGTCCACTGAAGGCCACGCCTCGCAGGCACGCCATGCACCCACACAAGACGCACAAAATCACGCATGATTCGGCGCGTCGTCGCCCCGCTCTGACCCCGCACGCGTCGCCCCAAAGACGTGGGCGCTGCGGGTTCGGTGCGTGAACGCTTGCGCCAAAACAGCGCGCGTCGTAATGGGCGTTTCGTCCAACGCGAGCGCAAGGAAGTCACGTGAAGATTCACGAGTTCCAGGGCAAAGAGCTGTTCAGGAAGTTCGGCATCCCCGTCCCCAAGGGCGCAGCGGCGAAAACACCAGAAGAGGCGCAGCGCATCGCGAGCGAGCTTGGCGGCAAGGTCGTCGTCAAATCGCAGATTCACGCAGGCGGGCGCGGCAAGGGCACGCTGATCGAAAAACCGGATGTGCGCGGCGTCAAGGTCGTCTCGACGCCCCAAGAGGCGGCCGAATACACGAAGGCTCTGCTCGGCAATCACCTGCGCACCAAGCAGACCGGCCCCGAGGGCCAGAAGGTCAAGCAGGTTCTCGTCGAGCAGGCGAGCGAGATCGCCAAGGAGCTGTACGTCGCCGTCGTCCTTGACCGCGATAGCAGTCGCGTCACCCTCATCGCCTCGACCGAAGGCGGCATGGACATCGAAGAGGTGGCCGAGAAAACGCCGGAGAAGATCCTCAAGCAGTCGATCGAGCCGGCGACCGGCATGATGCCCTTCGCCGGCCGCAAGCTCGCCTACCAGTTGGGGATGACTGGTGACACCGCCAAACAAGCGGCGTCGATCTTCGGCAAGCTCTACGACACGTTCATCGGCACCGACGCGTCGATGGTCGAAGTGAACCCGCTCATCATCACCAAGAGCGGCGATGTCATGGCTCTCGATGCGAAGCTCAACTTCGACGAGAACGCCCTCTTCCGCCACAAGGAGGTAGCGAGCCTCCGCGACATCGACGAAGAGGATCCGAAAGAGCGCGACGCGAAGGACGCGAACCTCTCGTACGTGGCGCTGGACGGAAGCATCGGCTGCCTCGTCAACGGCGCCGGACTTGCCATGGCGACTATGGACATCATCAAGTACGCGGGCGGATCGCCAGCGAACTTCCTCGACGTCGGCGGCGGCGCAACCGCCGCTCAGGTCACCACGGCCTTCAAGATCATCCTCGCGGACAAGAACGTGAAGGCGATTCTCGTGAACATCTTCGGCGGTATCGCCAAGTGCGACGTGATCGCCGAGGGTATCGTAACCGCGGCGAAGCAAGTTGGCTTGAAGCTGCCCTTGGTCGTTCGACTCGAAGGCACCAACGTCGAGCTCGGCAAGAAGATCCTCGCCGAGAGCGGCCTCGCCATCACTCCGGCGAACGACATGCTGGACGCCGCCACGAAAGCCGTGGCTGCGGCAGGAGGTAAGAAGTGAGCGTCCTCGTCGACAAGAATACCCGCCTCCTCATTCAAGGCATCACGGGTCAGGCTGGCTCCTTCCACGCCAAGCAGATGATCGAATACGGCACCAACGTCGTAGCCGGTGTCACCCCGGGCAAGGGCGGCGAGAAGTTCGAGAGCAAGGTGCCGATGTTCGACACCGTGGCTCAAGCGGTGAAGCATACCGGCGCCAACGCGACGGTCATTTACGTGCCGCCGCCGTTCGCTGCCGACGCGATCATGGAGGCGGCGGAGGCCAAGGTACCGCTCATCGTTTGCATCACCGAGGGTATTCCGATCCTCGACATGGTGCGCGTCAAGCGCGCTATCACGGACATGCCCGTCCGCTTGATCGGACCAAACTGCCCCGGCATCATCACACCCGGGCAGTGCAAAATTGGCATCATGCCCGGCTTCATCCACAAACCCGGTCGCATCGCGGTCGTTTCGCGCTCTGGCACTCTCACCTACGAGGCCGTTTACCAGCTTAGCCAGTTGGGCCTCGGCCAGTCGACGTGCATCGGCATCGGCGGTGATCCCGTGAATGGCACCAACTTCGTCGACTGCCTAAAGCTGTTCAACGACGATCCCGACACCGACGGGGTCATCATGATCGGCGAGATTGGCGGCAGCGCCGAGTTGCAAGGCGCGCAGTGGGCCAAGGCCAACATGAAGAAGCCCATCGCGGGCTTCATCGCGGGCGCCACCGCTCCGCCAGGAAAGCGCATGGGTCACGCAGGCGCGATTATCTCGGGCGGCGAAGACACGGCCGAGGGGAAGTTCGCGGCCATGGAAGCGGCCGGCATCATGACCACGCGCGATCCGTCGAAGCTCGCGGTGACCCTGCAAAAAGCCATGAAGCGCGGCTAGACCGCGCCCGCCGGACCGCAATGTCCACAGGGTGGTGCATTTTTCCCCACCCATGCTTCGCACAGAGCACGCGATGCGCGCCTTTCGGCGGCGATGCGCCTTGGCTTCCGCTTTGCTAGGTCCCCTGCGCGACCGCTCACGCGGTCACAATGGGGGAATCAAGAAAATGCGATACGTGTTTGCGTTGGCGGCTGCCTTGGGCGTTGGCATCACCATGGTTGCCTGCGGCGCTGAAGAAGAGATCGACTGCTTCAAGATCTGTAAACACTACGACGACTGCGTCGACTCGAGCTACGACGTCAGCGCCTGCCAGGACCGCTGCGAAGACGACTCGGACAACGTCTCTGGCTACGAAGCCCGCGCGGATGCGTGCGAGTCGTGCATTGACGGCGACACCTCGTGCGTCGAGGCGGCGTTCGGATGCTCGGACGAGTGCGCGGGAATCATCCCGTAGGCACGTTTCGAACCTACGCCCGGCGGGAGCCGGCCTATTGCTCGGCTCCCGCAGCGCAGGTGTCTCTTGACCTAACGACGACCATCGCGCATTGAGCGTCCCAGTTTGCCTGCCACTCGAGGCGGGAAATTCTTCAAAGGGAACGCCGCACTATGGCCATCGAACGCACCCTCTCCATCGTCAAGCCTGACGGCGTCGCCGCCGGCAACATCGGCAACATCCTTGCCATCTTCGAAAAGAACGGCCTCAAGCTCGTCGCCGGCAAGCTCATCTGGCTGAACCGCCAGAAGGCCCGCGAGTTCTACGCGGTCCACAAGGAGCGTCCGTTCTTCAACAGCTTGGTGGACTTCATGGTCAGCGGCCCGTGCTTCGTCTCGGTGCTCGAGGGCGAAAACGCCATCAAGAAGAACCGCGAGCTGATGGGCGCGACCGACCCCGCGAAAGCGGACGCCGGAACGATCCGCAAGCTCTACGCAACCGGTATCGAGAAGAACGCGGTTCACGGAAGCGATGCGGTCGAGACAGCGAAGGTCGAGATCAGCCACTTCTTCAGCGGCCTCGAGCTCAACGACTACGAGCGCTCGTAGTCATTTGCGGCTACATAGTCAGCGCCAATGCGCTTGACGTTCTTCACGCTGTTCCTCGCGGCCGCGGGCTTTGGTGTCTGCGGCCGCTCCGCGTTAGCGCGAGCGCCGCAGGTCATCGAGGATCCCACCCCGCCCGACTTCAAAGAGCTGCTGCAGATCCTACTGCGGCAGCAGCACCTGAAGCTCGGGAGCGCCGTCCATCATGACGGCTGCGTCGCCAGCGAAACCTTGGGTGACTACCTCGCGACCCTCATTGCCAATGGCTCGCAGGGCGAGGTGCATTCGCTAAGCGGCACGTGCGCAACCTACGACCCCAAGAAATCGGTGCTCCACCCGCCCCGGATGTTCGAAATGTTCTGGGAGTGCCGCGTGCGGGCGACGACCGGCGGTGCGGACGGCAAGGGCCAGTGGCGCTACGAGCTCGCGGTGCTGGTTGACCAAGCGACGCGGAAGCTCGATCCCAAGACACTCGCTTGTCCGGGCGGCCCGTAGTCCAATGGCCGCGCGCATCGACGTGTATGACAAGCGCTCTTAGCGCTTGCGCCCAAGACCGACACCCTTCGCGGCCGGGCGATTCATCGCAGCACCCGTCGTGCTGTTCTCGCTCGAGAGCTCCGCCAACTGGCGGGCGCGCTCGCGCAACTGATCGCCCCCAGTCGCAGCGCTCAAGCGGACCGCCAGGGAAGCAAAGACTTGTGTCGCGATCGTGTGGGCTGCACGCGAACCATTTTGCCCGCGTAAGAAGACAGCGAGCTCGATAAGCCCGGCACTCGCCTTGACGAGATCGTCTCCGTTACCGAGAGCAACGCTCGCGTCGACGATCTCCTGGACGTCTTTGTCGTCGTAGTAGTACTCGCCGCCCGTCGTCTTTCGAAGGCACCGGGTGGCGACCTCGACCAGCGCATCTCGCATTACGGCTGCGCCACGTCCCTGAGATTCCAAACGTGGTAGAGCATCTTGAGCGCGAGGTCCCGTTGCTTGTGCACATCGGACCCTTCAGCCAAACCGTCGCGCTCGGCGGTAAGCTGTCCGAGCATCGTCGTAAACGCGTCGTCGAAACCGGCGCCGCCAAGGCGACCGCGCGCCTCGCGAAACGCTTCGGTGATCTGAGCACCCTCCTCGTTCATGATGCGCCCATCGCGCGCGACACCGAGCGCGGCCGTGCGGAGATCCGAGACGGCGATTGGGGTGCTGGTTGACGTTCGCTGCGGCTGGTGAGGCGCGGTGCTCAATGGGTCCATGAATGCAACTCCTTCACCTCTGAAGCTAGACGATGCCGCTCGAATTGACCAACGTTATCGCCACCCGCGCGGCGCTCGACCGGTGCCGCTCGTTCACATGTGCGCGCAGGTGTGTGTTGCCCCAGCAGGATTCTGGCTCTGCCAGGTCTTCGCGTTGAACCTACACACCCCTTCCGGCTACGCTGCAGCGGCAGCATGACCATCGAGGGCAAGAAGATCGGAGCCTACTCCGTAATTTCGGAGATCGGCTCCGGCGGCATGGCCGTCGTCTACAAGGCCGAGCAGCCCGCCCTGAACCGCTTGGTCGCCATCAAGGAGCTCCGCAAGGAGCTCGCGACCGACCTGTCCCTGGTGACGCGCTTCGAGCGCGAGGCAAAGAGCGTCGCCGCGCTGGCCCATCAGAACATCGTCCACATCTACGACTTTCTGTCGCGCGCCAATTCCATGTACATCGTCATGGAGTTCGTCGAGGGCATCGACGTCTACGACCTGATCGGCCGCGTTGGACGTCTACCGCCCGAGATCGCCGCCATCATCGCTCTGCAATCCGCCCGCGCCCTCGAATATGCCCACTATCGCGGAGTGGTCCATCGCGACTTCAAGCCGTCGAACCTGATGATCACCAAGCAAGGCGAGGTGAAGCTGATGGACTTCGGCATCGCCCGCGACATCGCTAACGACGACTTGACGCGTCCGGGCACTGCCATTGGAACACCGGCTTACATGTCGCCCGAGCAGATCATGGGCGAACGCGTCGACTTCCGCTCGGACATTTTCTCCTTCGGCATCGTGCTCTATCAGATGCTCACCGGTAAGAAGCCGTTCATCGAGGACGACTCGAAGAGCGTCATGCAGCGCATCTTGAACGAGCCCTACGTGCGCCCGCGCAAGCTCTACCCCGACATCCCGTGGCGGTTGCAGCGGATCGTCAAGAAGTGCCTCAACAAAGACCCCAACAAGCGCTACCGGACGACCGAACATTTGCGCCGTGACCTCGAGAGCTACGTTGCCAGCACCGTCCGCATCAACTACGCGGGCCGGCTCGTCATCTTCCTGCTCAACCGCGAGCTCATGAGCGCCAACGAAGCCTCGACCTACGTCCGCGAAGAGGACCTCAAGTCGCTGGTTTCCAAGGCAGTCGACACTGGCACTCTGTCGCCGGCGGCCGTCGTGTTGCGGCCCCTGCTTCTTTCCAACATCGGTTTGCTAGGACTCTTCGCCGCATGGACCGGCATCGTCGAGGTGGCCGATCTCGGCATCGAGAACGGTTTCGTGCGCGTCAACGCCGTACCCTGGGCCGAGGTGATGGTGAACGGAGAGACTTACGACGTCACGCCGTTCGCCAAACCCATCGTTTTGCCGCCCGGCCGCCACTCCATCGAGTTTCGTAACGACTACTTCGAGCCGCAACGTGAGATCGTCGACGTGGAGCCAGGCGTCACCCAGACCGTTCGCGTGGAGCTCGCGAGGAAGCGATGAGAGCGCCCTTGCTCACGGTCGTCGTACTCGTAGCGCTCGCTACACGCGCACAGGCTGCGGAGGTCAGCCATACGCTACGCGAAGGCGAGACCCTCCAGCAGGTGGCGCGCTACTACTACGGAGCAGGATGGAAGTCTTCTTACATCACTGGCCGCAACGGCTTGTCCGCTGACACGGAGGCAAAAACGGGCAAGAGTTACGTCATACCAGCTAGCCCGACGTACAAGATTCGCAAGGGAGACTCTCTTGCCTCGATCGCCAAACGCGAGCTCGGCGACAAGGAGCGTTATCGCTTCATCATGGCGGCAAACAACATCGCCGACATCAACGACCTCGAGGTGGGTCGCGAGTTGCTCATGCCGTTCGTCATCAAGCACACCGTCACTGCCAACGAGAGTTTGAGCAGCATCTCGAAGCTGTATTTCCACTCGACCAAACAGGCCAAGCTCCTACAAGAGTACAATGCTCTAACCACGTCGACGGCCGCCCTCGGCGCCAAGATCCTCGTGCCCATCGCCGACAAGGAGACCCTCGAGACGAAGAAGAAGTCGCCGATGCCGAAGGGAGCCGCCGTGACCGCTGTTGCGGACGAGACGCCACCGGAGGAAGCCAAGAGCAAAGACCCGCCGCTCGCCGCGGTGCCCGCCGACGAGCCAGGAGACAAGTCTCCCGCCGCGCGTATCCGTCGCGCCATCAAGCAATACCATGCTGGCGAGTTCGACCAGGCGTGCCGCGACCTCGAACGACTCCTAGGCGAGCCGAGGCTCGCGCGCGACGATCGGCTTCGGGTCATCGAGTACTGCGGCTACTGCGCGGTCGCGTACGGCGACATGGGCCCCGCACGTGACTACTTCCGCCGCTGGCTCGAGATGCGGCCGGACGTGCAGCTCGACCCGGTATTTACCTCACCCAAGATCCGCACGGCCGTCGAAGAGGCTCGCAAAGACATTCAGCGGGCTCAGGCGAACGCGCAACCACCACCCCAGGTCACGGGCGACGGTGACTGAGAACGCTGCCGGGTGGCGTCCCGAGCGCCACTCGTGTTACGACCGCCCCCCAAATGAGTCTGTTGGTCGTAGGTACAGTAGCGTTCGACGCCATCGAAACCCCATTCGGCAAGCGCGACAAGACCGTCGGCGGCTCGGCGAGCTTCCTTGGCACCGCGTCTTCCTTCTTCACCAAGCCTCACCTCGTGAGCGTCATCGGCGAAGACTTTCCCGAAGAGGCGCTCAAGAGGTTTCAAGCCCGTGGCATCGATACCCAAGGCATCGAGCGCCAGCGAGGCGGGAAGACCTTCTTCTGGGCGGGTCGCTACGACCAGAACCTGAACGTCGCGCACACTCTCGAGACACAGCTCAACGTACTCGCGACCTTCGAGCCCAAGGTGCCCTCGGCCTACCGCAAGCTCCCCTACGTCATGCTCGGCAACTTCGACCCGCAGCTCCAGCGCCGGGTCGTCGAGCAGCTCGACAGCCCCAAGCTCGTTGCTGCCGACACCATGAACTACTGGATCACCGACCATAACGCCGAGCTGAGAAAGACGCTAAAGCACGTCCACATGCTCTCGGTGAACGAGGGCGAGGCGCGAATGCTCTCGGGCGAGTGGAACCTACGCAAAGCGGCTATCGCTATCGCGGACATGGGGCCAAAGATCGTCGTCGTAAAGCGGGGCGAGTACGGGGCAACCTTGTTCACCGAAGAAGGCATCTTCGTGGCGCCAGCGTACATGCTCGAGACCGCCCTTGACCCCACTGGGGCCGGCGATTCGTTCGCTGGAGGACTGCTCGGGCACGTAGCCCGTATCGACTCGGCGAAGCCGCGTGTCTTGCGTCAGGCCATCGTCATGGGTAGCTCGCTCGGCTCATTCGCTGTCGAGGGCTTTGGGTTGGAGCGCTATGAGACGCTCACGCCGGGCGAGATCCGCAAGCGCTTCGAGCAACTGCACGCGCTTACGAACTTCGAGACCGCCGGCATCCCTTGGTGAAACTGCCGCTGCCAAGCCGCGGCATCGCAGCACGCGATTTCTATCTTCGCTACGTCCCCGAGCTCTGGGCGGCGCTGGTCGGTCCGGTCGCATCGCTCGTCGGGGTCACCGTCGGCGTAAGCGTGGCGGGGGCTGGCGAATACGCTCTCACTGTCACCGACGAAGGTCTCGTGACCAGCGAAGGGAGAGCTGCCGATCCTTTGCTCACGTTCACCACGGACGTTGCGAGCTGGCGAATCGCGCTGGTCGAGTTGCTCCCGCGCGTGCTCAAGCACATCGAGCCCAGGTTGACGGCAGCGACGCTCGCACGTCAGCTGGCCGCAATTGATCTGGCCAGCCTTCGCAAAGCACCCGGCCGCATCACACATGTCTTCGAAGACGACGCTGGGGACGAAGCAAAGGTTGTGCTCGCGGTGGGCACTGGATCGGGCCCCGCGGCGGACATTCATGTCACCGACGCCGAGCTCTGGCGTCTACTCGAGAGCGGCGCAAAGCTCTCCCAGCTCGTGCGCAGTCGCATCAAGGTGGGCGGCGATGTTGGCTACCTGCTGAGCCTTACGCGCGTGGTCGAGGCCGCGCAGCCGTGACGCACCACTAACCCCAGGTGCTCGCCGCTCTCTGCGTCAGGGAGGCACAACCGAGCGGCGGGGTTAGGGGTCGACGCCGCAGGTCGTTTGCGAAGCGAGGCAGTCAATGGGCTCGACGATATCGGCGAAGGTCCCAGACGAGCCGCGAAAGATGGTCAGCTTGGTTGCGACGTTGTTGTTGCCATCGTAGTCGACAGGCCCGGAAGCGCCATCGTAGTCGATGGGCCGGCGGGCGCCGATGGCGGCGACAGCGCGAGAGAGAGCCGCGACACCCGGCCCGACGCGCTCCGGCGCAGCCCCGCCGTTGCGCTCGGCTGTCACAGCGCTGGTGAACGGAAGGCTTGCGGCGATCTGAGCAGGCGTGACCTCGACCGGATCGTTCGAACCGGCGCCACCGATGAGGGCGGCGAGCATGATGGTGACCGCGTTATCGTAATACTGAGCGTCGAGAAGATTGGGGTCGAAACCGCTGCTCGCGACGAAGTCGGAGGCGAAGGTCGCGCCGGCGGCGCTATCGGAAATGACCACAGGCGAGATCCCTTCGGCGCCCTCTACCGCAGTGGCCCCAAGCTGATAGAGCGTTCCGCTTTGGCGGAATGTATCGAAGTACAGCGCCGGCACCACGTTGCTCGCGCGATTCGAGAACACGGCCTCGCGAAACGACGCCGCGTGGCGAGCGAACGTCGTCACGAAGATGTAGTCGGCGCCGGTCGCGTCGCCAAACGACAGGCCGGTCGTGGTGTCTTCGGTATTCGTGTCCGTCAGCCGCGCAATGTCCGCGAAGAAGTCGATTTGGCCGGGCGCGAGCGATGCGTCGTGCAGGATGCGCTCGAGACGAAGGCGCGTACCTGGCGCGTTGGCGGCGCCGTATTCGGCGGCGAACATCTCGCTGGCAACGCGTATCAAGGCATCGGTGGTGGCTCGTCCCCCCGTGTCGTCGCTACCGTAGAAAGCGAGTTTCACCGAACGGTCGCCGTTACGATCCACGGTTGGGTTGCCAGCAGGGCTTACGAACGTACGGAAGAAGTCGAGCGCGACATAGGCCATCGGCGCGGTCGACATGACGGTACGTGCGAGGTTTCGCCGGCTGTTGGTGCGCAAGGACTGAAGCACTGGGTCGCCCGGCACCGTGGCGGTCGGATTCAAGAACGTGTCAGCGGTACAGCCTGAACACTGCACCAGCATTTCGAAGACGGGCTGAGGTTGATACATCAGGCGCGCCACTGCCTCGGTCACCTGGGTCGTGTCGGTCATCAGCGCGCGCGCGCCTCGTGCGGCCACAAGATCGACGGCGCGCTCGGCAGCCACCGCTGGCGCGTTCCCGGAATCGCTAAACTGGACGCTAAAGCGGACACCACCACCCTGCCCCTCGAGCGCCTGATTCATCTGCTCGATGGCCAAGCGGATGGACTGCACCCACGAGCTCTCGGCGTTACTGCCGGTTTGATCGATGAGCGCGCCAATGACGATCCCGGTCGGCTCGTCTTCACCGCACGCGACGGTGAGCGAAGCCAAGCAACAGGCCAGAACGAGATTACGCATCGCGCCCATCCTCAGAAGGTCTGCGCCAAGCGGAACGCGATTGAGCGCCCGATAGCGGGAATATCGAAGCCGCCGTGACCAGGGTCGCTATAGCGGGCATCGGAGAGATTGCGAAACGCAAACATGAGTTTGGTCTCGTACCCAGGGCCGAACAGAAGGACATCGAGAGACGTAAGTGTAAGGTCGAAGGTCGCGTACGTGTTCAGCGTGTAGTTTTGGCGGTTGTTGAGCAAAAAGTTGCTCTGCGAAGCTCCCCGCGGTCCCACGAGACGCATCGTCAAATCGAACGCCATATACGCCTCTGGCAAGAATAGCGTCCCGCCGCCGAAGAGCGTCGCAACTGGAAACTCGCTTGGCGCGCGCAGAGCGAAGTCGGCTCTCCCGTCCTGATCGACGTCGTCGTTCGTCAGCTGTGCGCTGCCATAAACGTAGCCTGCGAGGCGGCTCGAGCTCGCGCGCATGCCAAGCTCGGCGCCGAGAAAGTCCTGGTCGGCCAGATTGCGGGCCGCGAAGTTGTTGGACACCTGGATGAACGCGATCTTGTCATGGACCTCTTGGTAGTAGACCGCGGCGTCGATGACGACGGTGTTGGTCACGGAATACGTGGTCGCAAGCTCGACGCTAAAGACCGACTGCGGCTGGAGGGCCGGCAATCCGGGGAGGGCCTCACTGCCAATGACGTTGTACGACTGGCCGAAGCCCGGTTGGGCGAATAGCTGCGTCGCGGTGGGGATCTGAAACGCCCGACCAGCGAATAGCTTGGTAATGAAGCGTGGGGAGAACTGGTACGCGACGCCGCCGCGCCAGCTCAGCTGGTTGTCGAACAAGTTCGGCGAGTCGAAGCGCAAGTTGCCAAGGAGATAGAGATCAGGGAGCGCGCTGAGCGGATTGCCCCCGAGCTGCGCATAAAGGCCCCAGTCCGTGAGCGTGTCGCTGCGAGGCGTCCCGCGCGGCACGATGGTGCCTGGTAGGCTCTGGCCAATGATCTGTTCGTAGATCTGCGTGAAGAAGAGACCGTCGTAGTTGTTCGACTCGTAGTCGGTACCAATCTTCAGCTCGAGCTGCGCCGGCAGCCTGGCCTCGAAGGCAGCGCCCAGCTCGTAAGCGTCGTAGCCATAGGTTCGTTCGTAGCGAAAGCGCGGGTCGCTGGTGATGTAGAACTGGTCCTCATCACGGTTACTGCCCTGCGATAGAGCGCCGTTGAGCGACAGGGTGACGGCGTCGCCGTAGCCATAGATGTACGAGGCGCTCGCCCAGTTGTTGTAGAGCGACGCGCGGCTCCTGTTCGTGATGACGGAGTTTGGCTGGAAGTTGTTGCGCGCGTCGAGCACCTGGCGCCCGCCCTGGACTTGCAACACGCCGAAGCTGTCGCTCCGGCCCTCGACGAATCCGTAAAGCGAAGAGGGTCTCGAGAGGTCGCTCGCGGTCTCCCGGCCGAAGAACCCGGCATAGTTCGGGGACTCGGGGTCTTGTCCTTCGAAGGTTCGGTGCAAGGTCAGACCCGAGCGATCGAGCGATTGCATGTCGTAGGCGAAGAGGGCTGAGAAGCTCTTGGTGCCGAAGCCGACCGAGCCACCACCGCCGCCGCCTCTATTGCCGCGGATCAGCTGGGCGCTGCCGCCAATTTCGCCTTGCAGACCTTCGACGGGCTTGACGGTGATGACATTGACGGTCGCTAGGAATGCGTTGGCACCGTAGAGCGCCGAGAGTGGCCCCTTGGCGATCTCGATACGCTCGACCGCCGTGAAGGGAATGTATTCGGACTGCAGGAAGGCCGTGAGGTCAGATCGAAAGTTGACCTGGACACCGTTGATCATGATGCGGACCAACCGTGTACCGCCGCGCAGCCCAGGGTTGACGCCACGCACACCAAGCGAAGGCAGCACCAAGTCGTCGATGACGTAAAGGCCAGGCGTATTCGCGAGCACCTGCGCGAGCGTCGTCCACCCATGCCGCAAGAGCTCGGCGCGCTCCCACGTGACGACGTTTGCGGGCGCAAGCGCACGCGATTGTTCACGTCCAGTGGCTGTGATGACGGGGGCGTTGAGCAACAACTCGGTGTCGAGTGTCGTTGCCCCCTCCATGTCCGCGATCGCCGTCTGGGCATTCGATTGGGCAAAGACCGCGTCGGGAGTCGCCGTGATGAAGCAAACGGCGACCGCGCCCAACAGTGAGGCGCCCACCGGTCGAGAGGCATGCAAGTGGTTGGGCATTGTCGGGAGAGGCTCGAGAGGCTAATGCTTCAAGAATGTGCTATCGGTCAATGTTCGTCATTGCGGTGTCGGTGCTCTCTAGCGCGTGTGGTGATGACGCTGTCGACTTCGACTTCGACTACCGCGAGGTCAGCAACCTAACATCATGTTCAGTCTCGGTGCAGGGCTACTACTACCTCGGCGGTATCTTTTCGTACGACGGAGCGAACCCAGTCGGTCCGCAGCGCGAACAAGCCGTCAAACAAGCAATCCTCGACATCAATGCAAATCAGGTCGGTATTCACGGCAAGAAGCTCGGCCTGGTGAGCTGCAACACCACCAACTCCGCGATAGCGGCCCAGCGGATGACAGAGCTCGTTGGGGTTAGCCCCGGTCTCTCGGGAGTCATCGGCGGTTCGGGCAGCGCCGACGTTTTGGCCGAAGCGGCGATTGCGATTGCGAACGGCGTTCCGCTCATGGCCGGCAGCGCCACGAGCCCTGCCATCACCGCACTCGCCGACGATGGCTGGGTAGCGCGGACGGCGCCTTCGGATGCACTGCAGGGCGTGATCAACGCGCGCCTCGCGTTCGACGCTGGTTTCCGGCGCGTATTCGTCATGCATGTCAACGACGCTTATGGCAACGGCTTCCACAATGCCTTCCGCGCCGCGTTCCTTGGCTTCGACCCCGGCAACGAAACCCAGGCGCGAGCTTATGCCTCAAACTTTGGCTCGGCGCCGACGCCAGGAGAGGTGGTCGAAGAGGCGCGTAGCTTCGTCGCGGCCTCAGCGACCCAAACAGCCGTGCTCATCATCGGCTTCACCGCCGAGGGCCGCGACATCATCAATTACGCGAACGCCAACGGCTTCCGACCTGCTCGCTATTTCTTCGGCGACGCTTTGCGGCAGCAGCCCTTCATCGACGCGGTCACCGACAAGACAGCGATTCAGGGCTCGCTTGGTACCGTGCCGTCCGCTCCGACCGGGCAAACATTCGATGCTTTCTCGGCGCGCTACCAAGGGAGCTGGGGGCGTGTACCCGTGACCTTCGGCGCCAACTTCTACGACGTCGCCATGCTGCTCGGGCTGGCCATGCAGCTCAGCGACGATCCCGAGAATCGCGAACAAGTTCGGCAGAACCTGTTGAACAATACCAAGAGTGGTACCCAGTTTGCCGGCGCCGCCTGGGCGGTGACGGACGGAGCTCGCGCTCCGGCGACCTTCGACTATCTGGGCGCATCGGGCAACGTCGATCTCGACGCGAGTGGCGACGTCGTCGGCAACATCGACACGTGGCAGATCAACCCCACGAATACCATCGAGAAGACGGGTTGCAAGAAGCCCGACCTGAGCGACTGCTAGACCCTCACGCGCGCTCAGCGGATGACGACGCCCGCGCGCGCTATACGATTCGGAAGTAGTCCTTGAGCGTGCAGCGCCGACGGCGCGAGAAATGACGCGCGTTGGTGAGGCCCTCGCCAGTTGGGCTCGAGATGGTGAACGACGTGTAGCCCTCGCCGCCGAGACCGAGGCCAGCGTAGGTCGGCGCGTTCTTGGTGAAGATCGACGTGTTGATGACGCACGCCATCGCGTGAAGGGCCGCGATGTTACGCGAATACATGCACGCGGTGTGACCGTTGCCATGTTCGCAGCGCACCGCCATCGCAATGGCGTCGTCGACGTCGCGCACACGTACCAGCCCCGTCACGGGCGTCAGCAGCTCGAGCTGCACGAACGGGTGATTCTCGGGCACCTCGGCATACGCGATGAGAGTGCCGCTCGGCGCGTTGACCCCAATCTCCTTCAGAATGACGGAGGCGTCCTTGCCAACGAACTTCTTGTTGGGATGCCCGTCGACCACGATGAGCTTCTCGAGCCGCGTCAGCTCATCGCCCTTCACCTCATAGGCGCCATAACGCGCCATCGAGCGCTTGAGCTCGTCAGCTATCGAGGAGACGGCGATGATTTCCTTCTCGGCGGTGCATACGATGTTGTTGTCGAGCGAAATGCCTTTGACGAGGCCCTCCGCCGCCTGCTCGATGTCGGCGGTCTCGTCAACCACCGCGGGCGGGTTACCGGGGCCAGCGGCAATGACCTTCTTGCCGCTATTCATGGCCTCTTTGACCACGCCCGGCCCGCCCGTAACGACGAGCAAACGAATACCAGGATGACGCATGAGCTGCTGGGCAAGCTCGATGGTCGGCTCCGCGGTGCAGCAGACGAGATTCTCGGGACCGCCGGCACTCATGATCGCCTCGTTCAAGAATTGAACGGTGTAGGCGCTGACTTTTTTGGCGGACGGATGGGCGTTGAAGATCACCGAGTTGCCCGCGGCGAGCATCCCGATGGCATTGCAGATGATGGTTTCGGTGGGATTCGTGGTCGGCGCGATGGCGCCGATGACGCCGAACGGAGCGTACTCCTCGAGCATCAGCCCGTCGTCACCAGTGACCGCCCACGGATCGAGGATCTCTGGACCCGGCGTCTTCTCGGTTACGAGACGGTTCTTGATGAGCTTTTGGTCGTAGCGACCAAGGCCTGTCTCCTCGATGGCCATGCGGGAAATGTTTTCGATCTCGAGGCGGCAACGCTCGCGCATGGCGGCGATGACCGCGAAACGACCCTTCAAACCCAGGGCCTGATAGGCGCGAAACGCGGCGGTGGCCGCGCTCACCGCTCCGTCGAGCTCGGTGAACACGCCGCGACCGACGCCGCCGCGCGGCGGCGACGCGCTGCCGACCGTTCTCGACGGGGCCTCTTTCTTGAGTGGATCGCAGCCGAAAGGCGGGTTGACGCTCGCTGCCACAGGCTTGCCACGCAGCTGCGTCTCGCGACCGCCCTCGCTAGCGAGGCGTTCGACGACTTTCTCGACGAGCTCCGAGAGCTTCTCTTCGGAAATGTAGGGCACGTTAGCTCCGCTTACGCCACGCAAGCGCCGATGTGACCGTGGGTCGTGGTGCGTCGGCCGCGGCACGCCTTCGCCGCCGGGTCACGCAGGCGCCTCGGCCGCCTATTCATCACTCTTGCGGTAGACGATGCCACGCTTATCGCCGCTCGGCTTCTCGGCGCCCTCCGCGCTGATGACGTCGACGATGGCCATGACCACGGCGTCGACCGGGCGATCCTTGGTGACCTGGGTCTGCCGTGCCGAGCTGCCCGAGCAGTACAGCACGAGATCGCCGAGGCCGGCACCGACAGCGTCGGCCGCGACGACATGAGAGCCTTTGGCGCGCCCATCGGGGTCGGCGCCCTGCAGCAAAAGGAGCTTCAAGCCCTCGAGCTCGGCCTCCTTGCGACTGGCGACAACGGTGCCGATGACACGCGCGATGAGCACTTGCTAGTCCTTACTTCTTGCCGCCGCCGTTGCCATCGCCGGCACCTTTGCGGCCGAGAGGCAGGACGTCGTCGATGTTGACGTGTGGTCGCGGGATGACGTGGACGCTGACCATCTCACCGACCCGCTCGGCGGCCCTCGCCCCTGCGTCGGTCGCGGCTTTGACCGCCGCGACGTCTCCACGCACGATGGCGGTTACGTAGCCACCGCCGATGCGCTCGTAGCCGACAAGCTCGACTCGCGCCGCCTTCACCATGGCGTCGGCGGCTTCGACCATCGCCGTGAATCCCTTGGTTTCGATCATGCCCAACGCTTCTGCCATTTTTCTCTTCCTCGTAGTCCGCCGTAGCGTACGGCTTTATTCTTTCGGTTCTTTGCCGGTGATGGCAGCGATCGCAGCATTCGCCGCCTTCGCCGCTTCGTCGATCTCCGCCTCGCTCCCGCCCATGTAGAGACGTCCAAAGGCGCCGAAGCTCGTGCACTCGAGCAGTTGCACGTTCGCCGCTTTCTCAGCCTCGTTGGCGGCAAAGGCGATGTACGCAGCCGGGACTGTCTCCATGATGAGGAGCGACTCGCCGGGGTTGATCATCGAGCCGAAGCGCAGCTTGTTGACGACCTGAGCGTGGTCCGGCTCGATGGAGCGGATGATGGTGTTGGTCACGACCTTGGGCTTGACCCGGTCGGTCTCCTTGACACCGAGGTCGTCGAGAATTGCCTGACCGGCGAGCTGCACCTGGCCTTTGTCTTCGGCGTGCAGCATGACCATGCCGTAGGCACGCTCGACGACAATCGTCGCCGGGTGCACCTGCGTGCCTTTCAACGCGCGGTCGAGCAGGCGGTGAATCGCCATGCCAGGTGCGACCTCGACGAACAAACAAGCCTCGTACGGCACCGGCCAGAAGCCACGGCACGTCGAACAAATGTGGCCCGTGAGCTGCGGCTGGAGCGCGTCGAGAAAGATATGAGTGCGAAGTGAGACGCTCATGCGTTGGGCGCGAGCTATAGCTCAAGGCCCGAGACCGAAACAAGCGGCCAGTAACGCAACGAGATCACGAAACGAAGGCCCGCAAAAACGGACAGCCTCTAGCGCTCGGCTTCGCCCGCCGCATCGGGATTGTCAGACGGCAGATAGTCGGTCGTGCTGGGGACCCGCTTGAGCTCGGCGCGCGCAATCTTCCAAGCCTGCTGGATGAGCCAGGAAATGGAACGGTCTTGGCGAGTGGATTCCTTCTGCAGCTCGCTAAGCATGTCGGACGGAAAATAGAGGTTCTGACGTCGCGTTTCGCCTTGGCCCATGGCTTCACTCCCCGTTGGAATGCGCTGAGGCGGAGGGCTTACGCGCCCCTGCCGTCACCGCAGGTGGTCGTTCGTTACTCGCTGCGCTCGCCGTCGGTGTGATCGTTGACCGAGGGAAAACGCATGATTTCGTTGCGCGCGATGCGCCAAGCTTGCTGAACGATCCAGGAAAGCGAGCGGTCTTGCCGATTCGCTTCGATCTGAATCTCTTTCAACATGTCTTCCGGAAAATAGAGGCTCTGCTTGCGCTTATCGGTACGAGACATGAACCGTCGGCTCCGTCTGTCGCGGATGGAAACTCAACTTCAGCAGCGAGGAGGGTCTAACCCGAGGTCGAACGTGCGTCAAGTTGGGGTTTCGGAACACCCCGTTGCGTCGCGGCCCTGACGCACGTTGCTTAGATGATTGCCAGGAAAACGTTGAGAGCGACGACGATCGCCGTGAGGCCAATCGCTGTCCATAACCGAGCCCGGGGTTCATCCAAGACCGCGACATCAATCATGTGGGTGATGGTGGCACGTATGCCCACCAGCGAAAAAATTCAGGCAGGTTTTTGTGTGTTTTTTGGGACGTGGTGTGCCCGCTTGCTACGATCGCCTGGTGATGGACGCTCGGTCGCAACGACCTGCTCCCCCACCCTTCCGCACCATGGTGCTCGTCGGTGGGCTCTTGGGCGCATTTCTGCCGCTCGCGCCCACGTCCGCCCAAGGCCCCAGCAGTCCGTCGAAACAGACGCATGTGCCGGTCGCGAAGGCAGAACAGAAGACGGCGCGTGACGATGACGAGAGCCTGCGCACTCTCGCTCGCGCCGAGGGTCTTTTGGATCTTGGCCGCGCCGACGCCGCCGCCGACCTGCTCGCCACCCTCGCCCCCGAGGGTCCTCACGCGAGCGCTGCACGCACGCTACAAGCGTGGGCGCTACATGAAGCTGGCCGCGACATCGAGCTCTTGGGGCTACTCGGCGACGCCGATGAAGAAGGTGAAGACACCATCGGGCGCATCGAGAACCCAGAGCTACTCTATCTGCGCGGCTCCGCAAGCCTCGCGGCAGGGCGCGACGCCGCTGCCATCGCCGACTTGCGCCGTCTGTGGTGGGGAGAGTGCGACGGCATCTGGGGTATCTATGCCCTACGTGAGCTTGCAGGCGTCCCCGTAAGCTCCGGCGCGCCGTATCGCGGAGCTGACCGCGCGGTGATTGAACGCCTGGTACCGCAGGCCACCCACCGACTCGCGCGCGCGCCGACCGACATCGACGGGCTCATCGGTGCCTTGGTGGCAAAGGCGCCGCGTGGCAGCATCCTGGCGGCCGAAGCGCGACACGCCCGCGGTGTTCGTCTGCTGCGCAGCGAAAAACACGACGAAGCCGCCCGTACCTTGACCGTCGCCTATGGAATGACGCGCTACGCTCCGCTCAAGCGGGCAATCGCCCGCAGCCTCGGAGAGGCCGAACGCCGCCGAGGCAACTACAACGCGGCGATGCGGCACTTCGACAGCGTCGCGGCCAACGCCGACGACCACCTGGCTCACGAAGCCTTGGCACTTGCTGGCCAGACGGCCATCGAGTTCCGTCATTACCCAGAGGCGCGGAAGCGTTTCGAAGCGCAGCTTGTCGCAAACCCAACTGGCATCGCGCGTGAGCAAGCTCTGTGGGGTCTTGGCTGGGTCGCTTTCCGCACGGGTGACTACTCGAAGGCCCGCCAATTCTTCCGCACTCTTTTCACGGAATCGGAATACGGTCCGTTCGCCGCGCAGAGTCTCTACTGGGGTGCGCGCGCTGCACAGGAGATTGGCGACGCCGCGACAGCGGACCAAGAGCTAGCCTTCCTCATCGCCGCGTTCCCGCTCGATTACTATGCCCATCGGGCCGCCAGGCTCATTCAGCACACCGATATCACGGACGCCGTCTACCCATCGGGGCCGATCGCGATCGACGAAAGCGTCGACTACATCGCGCAACTGACACAAGCCGGGATGAGCCGCCGCGCTGTCAAAGCGCTGCCCGCGATCGACGCCAAGCTGTCGAAGCTCGGACCGCACGAGCTGCGTATGCTCGAGAGCGCACTGCGCGACCTCAATGCCGACAAGTGGCTAGCGCGTGTGCGTTGGCAGCGTCAGTCGCGCTTCCCCGAGAGCCCGGACGGTCGCGCGGTCCTTGGCCGCGTATTCCCAAGCCGCATCGTCGAGCTCGCGCGTCGTGTCACGACCGAAACAAAGATGGATTTTCCGCTGGTCGTCGCCTTGATTCGCCAGGAGAGCGCCTTCAACCCGCGCGCCGTGTCCGGTGTTGGCGCCGTCGGCCTCATGCAGCTCATGATTCCCACCGCTCGCGAGCTTGTCCGCGAGGACAGACGCGGAGGTCTCGACACGGCGGATCTCTACGACCCCGAGTTGAACATGCGCATCGGCATGAAGTACCTCGGCCGCATGCTGCGGGCCTTCGGCGGTCGCTCCGAATATGCATTGGCCGCCTACAACGCGGGTCCCGGCGCGGTCACGCGGTGGCGTCAAGCCCAGGGTGACCTGCCCGTCGATATCTTCGTCGAAGAAATCCCGTACGAGGAGACGCGCGCCTACGTCCGCCGTATCCTCGCCGGCATGCGGACCTTCAGCTACGTCGAAAGCGGCGCGCTGGCAGCGAACAAGTAAGCAACCCGCCCCTCCCCCTCCCGATATCGCGTCGATGTCCTTACGGGTCGCCGAGGCGGTCTATCTCCGCGCGCCGAGCGCTTCGGCTTCAGCCACGGGCTGGGCCGTCGCCGCAGCCGAAACTGGAACTCACCACGAGGCTCCGTCGTTCACAGTGCCCCGCCCTCCCCGCCGCAGCGCGGCGGTCGGCTCTCCCCTCGCCGCCGGTTTACGGCGGCCAGCGTCGCCAACCGAACCAAGGCCCGTCGATACCCTCGCCATCGCCGCGGCCCTGAACGTTCTCGTCGAGACCTACCAGCGACCCTTGACCTTCGACGAGCTCGTCCTGGCTGGGCTGCGCCACATGGTCCGCGGCGACGGACGGCTTACGCTGCACGTCGAAGGCGGCGACCTCGTGTTCCACGATGGCGAAACCTACCTTTCGCGCCGACGCCTGCCCGACACCGCGGCCCTCCTGCGCGACGAGGAGGCCGGGACCCGCGAGAGCGGCGAGGCTGGGCTCGTTCCTGGCTACCTGGTGGGTCCCGCCTGGGCCGACGTCGTACGCGATGCCGTCGACGTCCTCGACCGCGCAAGGCCAAGGCTCCTGCCGCGCGACAGGTTCACAGAGAGGTTCTTTGGCTTCCTGCCCGAGTATCTCGACCCCGGCACCCGCTACGTCGACCCGGACGCTTCTCAGGGAACCTTTGGCATCGCGTTCGCTCTCCAACGCGGGGCGCCGGTCATCTCTGTGGTCGCTCCAGGCTCGCCGGCGGCGTTGGCAGGCCTTGAACCCGGCGACCAGTTGATCGCCGTGGGCGGCGACGACCTGCGCGACGCGAGCCTGAACCAGATCAACGAAAGCTTGGCGCGACGCCCGAGCGGACCGGTGTCCTTCACGGTTGAGCGCAACGGTCAACGGCTCACGGTGCGGTCTCTCCGCGCGCTACTCCGCGCCCCTCGTGTCAGTAGCTATCTCCGCCGTGGGGTTGCCGTCATCCGCATCCCCATGTTCGACCCCGATACGGCCGAGGCCGTTAGGCGACATATCGAATACATGCGGCGGCAACATCCGGAGCTCGCCGGCGTCATTCTCGACCTACGTGCCAACGGCGGCGGCCACGTCGCGGCGGGTGTCGAGGTCGCCGACCACTTCCTCGATAGCGGACGCATCGTCGAGCTGCGCCATCCGCGTGCGTCTGGCGCCAGCGCGACCTACGACGCGACGCCTGGAGACATCGCGCGCGGGCTGCCAGTGGTGGTGCTCATCAACGGCGGTTCGTTGTCGACGGCCGAGCTCACAGCGTTGGCCTTGAGCGAAAACGGGCGTGCTAGGCTCATGGGGACAACCTCCGGCGGCAAGGGCAGCCTACAAGCCCGGTCGCTCGACGTGCCACTCCGCGTCACGACGGGCCGCTACTTTGGTCCGCGCGGCAGCACCCCGCACGGCGTTGGCGTCCGTCCGCACGTCTGTACAGGCGCCGCGCCCGATCCCTGCTCGCCTGATTTTCGCCTGCACGAGAGCGACATCGACGCGGCGATCGACGTCGTGCTTTCGGTGCGCTGACACTAGGTCGACTCGCGTCTAGCTCGAGGGCGCCCGACCCCGCCCTTGCGCGTTCGGCAGTGAGCGACCCACAGGTGATAGCCCAAGTGCCCTGCGGCATGGTTTACTCTTTCAGCGATGTCGTCCATCCACACCGAGCTCGTCCTCAAAGCCCTCGAGTCGCTCGACGCACTTTCGGCACCGCCGCCCGACGGCAGGCCCAGCCTTCTGGGTGTGCCGATCACTGAGCTCGAGCGTTTCGCGGAAGCCGCCGGCGAACAACGCTATCGCGGCCGCCAAATCTTCCAGGGTCTTTTCCACCGCCGCGTGACGAGCTTCGCGGACCTTACCGACATCAGCAAGAAGCTGCGCGATGCGCTCGAGGCGACGTTCGACATCGACCGGCCGAAGGTCGAGCAGGTGCAAGCCTCGACCGACGGGACCCGCAAGTACAAGCTCAAAGCGAACGACGGCTCCATCTTCGAGGCGGTTTACATCCCTGAAGTGGCGCGCGGTTCGCGTACCAACACCCTTTGTGTATCGAGTCAGACCGGCTGCGCGGTGGGGTGTAAGTTTTGCTTCACCGCTTCGCTGAAACGAAACCGCAATCTTTCGGCGGCGGAGATTGTCGGCCAGGTGCTCGCCGTCCGCGATGACGTCGCGCCGTTCGGCGAGCGAGCCCAAGTCACCAACATCGTCTTCATGGGGATGGGCGAGCCCCTCTTGAACTACGCCCAGGTGACGCGCGCCATCGGCATCTTGCTCGATCCGATGGGCGCGGCGTTTCCATCGAAGCGCATCACGGTGAGCACCAGCGGAATCGTCCCGCGCATCTACGACCTCGGTCGCGACCTACCGACTCAGCTCGCCATCTCGCTGAACGCGACGACCAATGCGGTCCGCCAGCAGGTCATGCCGATCACCAAGAAGTGGCCGCTCGAAGAGCTGATCACGGCTCTGCGAGCCTACCCGCTGCAACCGCGCCGGCGCATCACCATCGAATATGTCTTGCTGGGCGGCGTCAACGACACCATCGAAGACGCGCGACGCCTGCCCCACTTGCTCCGCGATATCCCCGTGAAGGTGAACCTGTTGCCGCTCAACGCGCACGACCGCACCGAGCTCAAGACACCCGAGTGGAGTCAGGTTCTCGCCTTCGAGCGTGAGCTCAAGCGGCACGGCATGAACGCAATCCTCCGTCGACCGCGTGGCCGCGACATCTCCGCGGCCTGCGGCCAGCTCGGCGAAACCGTGCCACTGCCGCAAAGCCGCGAAGCTGCGACCTAGAACCTAGGTAAGCGCGACCTTGCGTTCACGCAGAGCAGCGAGCAGCCGGTCCTTGGCATCGGTCTCGACGACGTCACCGTGGGCCGGGACCACGCGCGCGATGTCGAGCTGGGCGATCGGCGCGAGCGATGCCGTGAACGCTCGCCGGTCCTTCACGAGCATCATGAACATGCGGCTCACCGCAAAGCGTCGATACGCATCCGAGAGCAGCTGCAAAACCATGCGCGCGCCAAGCCCCTTGGGGTCGACGATGTTGAAGGCGAGGTCGACGATGAGCAGCGACCGCGACGCGACGTGGTAGAGCGCGTGCTCACGGACCTTCGGCATGCCAGCGATGGGGACGAGCTGCAGCTCGCTCACGTGCGGCCAGGGGTCTTCACCCAGTACGAACCACGGATGGCCTGGGTGCTTCGCACGTATGCCGGGGGGCCCCCAGAGACGGGCCTTCGGGTGAACTTTGGCGGCGCGTGGTCCGCCGTCCGTGTGCCACAAGCTCGGCGCGACGATGTCGGTCACCTCGCCGGCACCCTCGAGTTGCGCGTCGCTCATCATCGAGCCCGGCGAGAACAGCACGCGACCAGTGCCAACCTCCACGACAGTCGAGCGCACCGGCAGCTTCATGAGTGGCATCTTTGCGACGTCTTCGATGAAGGTCATTGCGGCAGCGCTCATGAGCGGGTGGCTATCAGTGCCCGCAGCGGCTGACAATCGGGATGTCTTGACGTAGACATGCGTCAAAATGTCCTTGGCCGAAGAGGTGCGCGACGCCGCGTTGCAGCTTGGTTTCGTACGGGTTGGATTTTCGCCCGTCGAGCCGTTCGCCAGGGGGGGCAACGCTTTGGCGGACTGGCTGGCCAAGGGACGTCACGGCGAGATGGCCTACATGGCCGAGCACCCAGGCCGCGCCGACCCGACCAGCCTGCTCGCGGAGGCCAAGACTCTCATCGTCGTCGCCCTCCCATACACCCGCCATGTTTCCGAGGCGAAAGCCCTGCACGGCCGCGTCGCTCGCTATGCGATGGGCGGCGACTATCATGCGGTGATGAAGAACAAGCTGCGGGCGCTCGCCGACAAGCTTGGTGCGCTCACGAGCCGCCCGGTGCTCGCGCGCCCGTGCGTCGACAGCGCTCCCATCCTCGAGCGCGAAGCCGCAGAGCGGGCTGGTGTTGGGTTCATCGCCAAGTCGACGATGAGCATCGTCCCGGGTGTCGGCAGTTACGTGTTTCTGGGCGAGCTCCTCGTCGATGTCGACCTCGAGCCAAGTATGCCAGAGCGGTCACGTTGCGGTAGCTGCGTGAAGTGCATCGCGGCGTGTCCAACGGGTGCCATCGTCGATGCGCAGATCCTCGATGCGCGGCGCTGTATCTCGTATCTGACCATCGAGCTCCGCGGCACCATCCCAGTCGATCTGCGACCCCTGATCGGAACCTGGGTGTATGGCTGCGACATTTGTCAGGAGGTTTGCCCATTCAACGCGTCTCAGCAGGAACGTCCGGTCGCGCCTGAGATGCGGGCGCGCTTCACGAGCCTCGAGCTCAGCACGCTCCTGGCGATGGGCTCGTCCGAGCACAAGCGCTTGGTGAAGGACAGCGCCATGCGCCGGGTGAGCCGCGTGCAGCTCGCTCGCAACGCTGCAGTGGCGCTCGGTAACTGTAACGACCCGCGAGCCATCGCGCCGCTCGTCGCTGCTCTGCATGCGCACGCATCGCCGCTCGTCCGCGCCCACGCGGCATGGGCGCTCGGACGCTACGCAAACGGCCACGAAGAGGCGCGGGCTGCACTCGCCACCGCCGCAGAGAACGAGACCAACGCCGAGGTCATGAGCGAGATTGCTGCGGCGCGCAGCATCCCTTCGACGGGGCCGAGCTGAACGCACTCATCAGCCCTCGCCGTTCGAACACCCATATTCTAGAGCAGCGGCGAGAAGAGCCGCGCGACCGCCTCCGGTAGCCGGTCGCGCCACAGCGACACCGCGCGGTTGGCCGACACCTCGCGCGCGCTCTCGAACTCGGAGGCGAGGAGCGCTGAGAGATTGTTCACGAAGGCGTCATCCCGGATCATCATGGACGCTTCGAAGTTCAAGCGAAAGCTGCGGTGATCGAAGTTCGAGCTGCCGACCACCGCGATGTCGTCGGCCACCAGCGCCTTGGTGTGAAGCATGCGGGGACCGTATTCGTAGATGCGCACACCCGCGGCGAGCAACTCGTAGAAGTACGAGCGCGCGGCCCAGGTGACGAAGATCGAGTCGCTGCGGCGGGGCACCAAAAGGCGCACGTCGAGACCGCCTAGCGCCGCGGACGTGAGCGCCATGAGCGCGGCCTCACCGGGTACGAAGTACGGCGTCGCGAGCCAAACCCGCTCGCGCGCCTCATGAATAGCGCCGACGTGCAACCGATGGATTGCCTCCCACGAGCTGTCTGGTCCAGAGACCAAGAGCTGCGCGGAGACCGGCCCTGGAGCGGCCCGCTCGCGACCCCAGAGCTGCGTTTTAGCGAACACGGCGACGTCGCACCCGGCACCGTAGATCCAATCTTCCACGAAAGTGAGTTGCATCGAGCGGACCACCGGCCCTTCCACCCGCAGATGCAGATCGCGATAGGCGTCGGCCTTGATGCGCTCGTTTTCGTCGTCGGTGACGTTGACGCCCCCAGTAAAGCCAATCAGACCGTCGATGACGACGAGCTTGCGGTGCGAGCGCATGTTCACCCACGGACGGCGAAACGAGCGCAGCCGCGTCGGGTGAAACCAGGCCACCAAGCCACCAGCCTCGACGAGCGGTCGCAAGAAGCGGCTGCTCACCCGCGACGAGCCGACCGCGTCGATAAGCAGCTTCACCGCGACCCCAGCGCGTGCTCGTTCGACCAGCGCGTCGCGCAGCCGCGTCCCGGTCTGATCGGGCTCGTAGATGTAGTACTCGAGGTGAACGTGGTCGATGGCGCGCGTCACCGCGTCAACCAGCGCATCGAAGGTCGCGGCGCCGTCCACCAAGAGTTCGGCGCGTGTCGCGCTACTCGGGGGCAGGCCCGTCGTCGCTTGCGCGAGCTTCGCAAGCTCGACGCAGTCGGCGTCCGCCGCGCTGACGTCGCTATAGGTCGACATCCCCTGGCGGGCCCGGCCGCGGCGCAAGCGTTGACGATGAATTCGCTGCGGCCCAAAGACGAAATAGATGATGAAGCCGACGTACGGGATCAACGCCAGCATCAAAATCCAGGTCAGCGTCGCGGCAGGCTCTCGTTTCTGAAGAACGATCCAGCCGCACAACCAGACGATGTAGAGGGTCCAGGCGCCGCCGAGGTAGGCTCGCAGGTGCGGAGTGGTGGCGAGCTCGTTCCAGTAGGTCAGTAGCGTATCCGTCATCGGCGCTCAGCGAAGCTCGATGACGACCGGGGCGTGGTCGCTGGGCGGCGTCGGGTGCGCCTTGGGGTAGCGCTCGTCGCGATCGATCGAGGCGCCGATGACCCGATCCGCAATAACGGCCGTGCCCAGGACGAGGTCGATACGCAGGCCGTTGCCACGTTGAAACCCCAGATTCCGGTAGTCCCACCACGAATAGAGGCCGCCCTCCTCGCGCGCCTTGCGGAAGACGTCGACGAGGCCGAAGCGCATGAGCGACACCAAGGCCCCGCGCGCGTCAGGGTGATAGAGCACCGTGTGCTCCCACTCGAACGGCCGGGCCACGTCGCGCTGGTCCGGCGCGATGTTGAAGTCGCCGCACAAGAGCAGCGGTTCGTCGGGTCGGTGGTTGGCGGCGAGGTAAGCCTCGAAGCGCGCGAGCCACTCCATCTTGTAGCGCCACTTGTCCGAATCGACTGTGCTACCGTTGGGCACATAGACACTCGCGACGCGCACCCCCTGCACGACTCCACTCACGTAGCGTGCTTGCGGATCGTCGGCGCCGTCGGCAAAGCCGACCCGCACATCGTCAATGGGCGTCTTCGATAGCAGAGCAACGCCGTTGTAGGCCTTCTGGCCGTTGAGCGCCGCGTGGTAGCCGAGCTCGAGTAGCTTCGCGGTCGGAAACGCCCCATCGGGCACCTTGGTCTCTTGCAGGCAGACGACGTCAGGTTGGTGACGCGAAAGCGCGAGGAAGAACCGTTCCTCGCGGGCCTTCACCGAGTTGACGTTCCAGGAGAGAACCTTCACGGGCTGAGCGTGGCGGCCAGCTCTTCGTACAGGTGAATGGTCGACTTGGTGACCCGCTCCCAATCACCGATGTCCTGCGACTCGTCGATGCCGTGGATGTACGAATACGGGTCTTCGATGCCGAGCATGATCGCCGGCACACCGCCGAGCGCCTCGCAAAACGGGCCGACGAACGGAATGGACCCGCCGGCGCCCAGAATGGTGGGCTCGCGACCAAAGCCAGCTTGCAGCGACCGCGCGGCCGCTTTGAAGGCAGGGTGTTCGGTCGAGCAGTGCCAGGCCGGTGACGCCTGGTGCCGGGTCACGGTGACCTTGGCGCCGAAGGGGGGGTTCTCCTCGAGCTTTTTCACCAGCGCATCCTGCGCGGCCTTGGGGTCCTGGTCGGGGACCAAGCGAATGCCAACCCGCGCCCAAGCGCTCTCGACCAGGATATTGCGGGCGTCCGCTCGCGACGACGCCTGCATGGCGTTGATCGCAATCGTCGGCTTACGCCAGATCGCCTCGTACGGACTCCCCTCCGTGGTGAGCGGTACGCCGTCGATGATGCCCGACATCTTGCGAAAGCCAGCCTTGTCGATGGGCAGCGTCTCGAGCGAAGCGCGCTCCGTCGCGTTCATCGGCATCACCTTCTCATAGAAGCCCGGTAAGTCGATGCTGCCGTCATCCTTGGTGAGGCGCGCGAGGATCTTGCACAACGCCATCGCGGCGTCAGGCAGCGGACCACCCCACATGCCGGAGTGCAACGGCCCTTTGAGCACCTTCACCTCGACGTCGACGGCGGCCATGCCGCGAAGCGAGTTGGTAAGCGAGGGGATACCGGTATCGATGTTCGCCGTGTCGGTGATGATGATGGCGTCTGCTTTGAGGCGGCCGATGTGCTTATGTAAGAACTTCATCAAGTGGGCGGAGCCGATTTCTTCTTCGCCCTCGATGAGGAACTTCAGGTTCACCGGGAGCTTGCCGCCGCCTGCTTTGCGCCAGCTGTCGACCGCCGCAGCGTGAATGGAGATGCCGACTTTATCGTCGGAGGTCCCGCGCCCGTAAAGGCGGCCATTGCGCTCCGTCGGCGTGAACGGCGGCGAAGTCCACTGCGAAGCGTCGCCAGCCGGTTGCACATCGTGATGCGCATAGAGAAGTAAGGTAGGCGCCTTGGGGTCGGTGATGACCTCCGCGAACACATAGGGGTGCGCGTCGTCGAGCGGCAGGATCTCGACCTTGTCGAAGCCGCGTTTCTTGAGCAGGCCAGCCGTTGCTTCCGCAGACACCTTCATATGGCTGTGGTCGAAACCGGGAAACGAGATGCTCGGGATCGCGACGAGCGTCTTCAGATCTTCCAAGTATTCGCGGCGGTTTGCGTCAAAATGAGCGGCAGCTTTTGAGGCATTCGACATGCTGGAGGCCTAGCAAGGCGGATACCCGGGCGCAATATGTGGCCAAGAAGCCACAGGTCGTGGTAAGCCCCTGGGAACGCATGGAAACCGATCCGAAGGCTGGTGCGACGGCTCCCCTCCCTCGGCGCCAGACGACCATCGTCGCTGATCGCACGCAGATTCAGCTGCAGCGATGCAAGCTCGTCCAGATGACTGGCGGCACTAAAGGCCGCGAGTTCGAGCTGTCGCGGCGGCGTGTCGTTGTGGGCTCAAGCGAGAGTTGTGACCTTCGCCTCACCGACAACACTGTCTCGAAAGAACATTTCGCCATCATCCGGGACGAGCAGAGCTACCTGTTGCAAGACCTGGGTAGCACCAACGGGACCTTTCTCGACAACGCGCGCATCAAAGAAGTCTATCTGAGGCCAGGCGCGCTCATCAAAGCCGGCGAAGTATTCTTCCGCTTCGAGCCGGTCTACGAGCGCATCGAGCTGGTGCCTTCTGACCGCGCAGATTTCGCGGGCCTCCTTGGCGTCTCGTTTCGCATGCGCGAGATTTTCACCGTGCTCGAGAAAGTGGCCGCGACCGAAGCGACCATCCTCCTTCAAGGTGAGACCGGAACCGGCAAAGGTGCCGTCGCGCGCGCCATCCACCACGCCTCCCTGCGCAAAGATCAGAAGCTCGTCGTCTTCGATTGCGGAGCGATCGCTCCAACACTCATCGAGAGCGAGCTCTTCGGGCACGAGCGCGGTGCCTTCACAGGCGCCGTGCAACAGCGCAAGGGCGCCATCGAAGAAGCCGTAGGCGGAACGCTCTTTATCGATGAGCTCGCTGAGTTGCCTATCGAGCTACAGCCGAAGCTCTTGCGCGCCCTCGAGGAGCGCACCTTCACGCGTGTGGGCAGCAACAAGTCCATGAAGGTCGACTCGCGTATCATCGCCGCATCGCAACGTGATCTGTGGACCGAGGTGTCAGCCGGCCGCTTCCGCGAGGACCTCTATTTCCGCCTCGCGGTGGTGACGATTCCACTGCCGCCGCTGCGCGACCGCACCGAAGACATCCCGATGCTGGTCGACGGCTTCATGAAGGACATTCCCCACTCAAAGGTGAGGAGCTTCGACGAGCTGCCGCCCGACATGCAGCGCAAGCTCCTGTCGCACGACTGGCCAGGTAACATCCGCGAGTTGCGCAACACGGTCGAGCGCATGGCCCTCATGGACGGCGCTGACCCGTTCATGCGACGGCCGCAACGGCTCGACGGAACGGTCGCTGGCGCCCCAGGCGGCCCCCCCGCTATTTCGCCCGGCACCGCAGCGGCACCCGCAGGAAATCTGGTCGCCGACTACGACCTGCCCTTCAAGGACGCCAAAGACGGCTTGGTCTCGGCGTTCGAGCGTGAGTATCTGTCGCGGCTCTTGTCGCGCACCAACAACAACATCGCGCGCGCGGCACGCGAGGCATCTATTGACCGCAAGTACCTCTACACTCTACTCGCGAAGCACGGTCTGTCCGGCAACGACGACTCATGAGCATGACGGGGCTTCCGCGCTACATCGCCATCGAGGGTCCGATCGGCGTCGGCAAGACGACGCTCACGCAGAAAATCGCCGAGCGCATCAATGCCAAGGTCGTCCTCGAAGAGTTCTCAGACAACCCGTTCTTGCGCGACTTCTACCAGGACAAAGACCGCGTCGCGTTCCAGACACAGGTCTACTTCCTCGTCGCGCGCTTCAAGCAGCAAGAAGAGCTTCGCCAGCATGACCTCTTCGCGCGTTCTATTGTCAGCGACTACCTATTCGCCAAGGACCGCATCTTCGCCTACTTGAACCTCGCCGAGGCCGAGCTGCAGCTCTATGAGCGCATCTACGACCTGCTGCGGCCCCGCTTGGTGAAGCCCGATCTCGTCGTCTACCTGCAGGCGCGGCCCGACGTGCTCATGAAGCGACTCCGCAAACGCGGACGCGAAATGGAAGCAACCGTTGAAGTGCAGTACCTCGACTCGTTGCAGCGCGCGTACAACCAGTTCTTTTTTCACTATGACGAATCGCCGCTCCTCATCGTCGAGACCAGTGACATCGACGTGCGTCTCGACGAAGACTTCGACTTGCTTATCGACGCCATGAAGCGCGCGACACACGGCACCAATCACTTCGTGCCGCGCTCACGCGCGGGCTAAAAACGTCGACGCGGGCGGGCGTCGCGGTCAGGTGTCTTCCGAGCGTCGCGTATGGATGGCGTGACGTTGCAAGAGGTCGGCAAGATGCCCGCGATCCATGTCCGCAAGGCGCGCCGCCTTTGAGACGTTGCCGTGACAGTGTTCGTAGAGCTGCTTCAAGTAGCTACGCTCGAAGTAGGTGATCACAGCTGCACGCGCTTTGTTGTAGCTAACGATGCCACCTGTTTCGTTGGTGTGCGCGAGTGGATCGGGGACCGTCCAAACCACGCTAGGGTTCTCGAGAGCATTGATGTGGTCGAAGACACCGTCTTCACCGAGGGTGACAGCGGCATCGACCAGGTTGCGTAGCTCACGCACGTTACCTGGCCACGAATAACTCATCATCCGCTCGAGCGTCTCAGCCGGTACCAACCGCTCGAGAAGACCCGTGTAGCCGGCGCGCCGCGCGAAGTGTCCCAGGAGCATAGGAATGTCCTCGGGGCGCTCACGCAGGGCCGGTGTCTGAAGCACGATGATCGCCAAGCGGTGGTAAAGGTCCAGCCGAAAGCTCTGACGACTGACGTCCGATCGAAGGTTGCGGTTGGTCGCCGAGACGACCCGGGCCCGAAGCGCGATGTCGGAGCTGCCGCCGATGCGCCGGAAGCACCCTCGCTCGAGGACACCGAGCAGCATGGCTTGCGAAGCAGGCGGAAGCTCGCCGATCTCGTCGAGGAACACCGTACCGTCACCCGCTTGTTCGAACGCGCCTGCGTGTCGATCGACCGCGCCAGTGAAGGCACCCCGTTCGTGCCCGAATAACTCGCTGCCAATGAGTGTCGGTGAAAGCGACCCGCAGTCGACGACCACGAACGGCTTGGTCGCGCGCGGGCTGACATCGTGGATGGCGCGAGCCACCAGCTCCTTCCCGGTACCCGACTCTCCGGAGACAAGGATCGGAACCGACGCGCGCGCGCTCTTTTCAATGAGCGCGTGTAGCCGCTGCATTTGCGCGGACACACCCTTCAAACCCGACAACTCAGGGCGGGGTTTCGTGTACGCAGCCAATTCGACGGCGCTCGTCATGCCTCGTCCCTTACGCCGCAGGCCTGACTGCCTGTCAGCCACTGATCTTGCGCGCGACCGCCATCGCGGTGTCGTGCAGTACCTTCGAGATATTCGACATCATCTGCAGCGTCTGCTGCTGCTTCTGCAGGATGTTCTGCAGGTCGACATTGGCCAGCTGGGCGTCGTCTCCGACAGAATTCAGCTGTGATTCCCGATCTTCGATAGCGTTGTTCAGCTCTTCCTTGGTCGGCCAGATGTCGAGGTCTGGTTCGTCTTCTCTGGTCGCGATCATCGTACCCGCCGCGTCGAGCTCCGGGATGGACGCCCACCGTGACACTGCTTCGGCCGCTCCAGGGTAGCGCGGAAGACCAAATTGAGGGTTCGGCACCCGCTCCCCACTCGGCTGGGTGACGAAGGCGTCCGTATCGATGTCGTCCAAGGGAAACTTGATTGGCTTGGCGGTATTCGCGGCGTCGTTGGGCGCTCCTGCATTGTCCGAAAGCGCCTTGCGCAACGCAGTGATGTCGGCCCGGATCTTCTTCTTTAGGTCGTTGTAGAACGCGACCTTCTGCGCATAGAAGCTGAGGTCCTGCGTGGTCTCGAGATACGCTTCGCGCAGGACCTGCTGGACGAGATCATTGACGTCGCGGGTGCCACTAACCCGGAGCCGGCTCGCCAGCGCAGCGAAGTCTTCGCGTCTGGTTTGATCGACTACACCGACGGTGGCGAGTCCAGCGGCAAAGGCACGCACCTCTTCATAGCGACCGAGCCCAGGCGCATGGCTGTCGGCGGTGTTCAGGCCGTCGACGCGGACCCGAGCCCCGGGGGGCACGGGCGCGCGCTTGCCGTCTTCGCCGTCGGCCCGCCCGACCGTAGGAGTCTCGGCATCCGGCATAGCGGCCTGCTCGCGAGTCGGCGCGAAAGTCTCCGACGTGAGATTGGGCAGACGAGACGGACGGGTAGATTGGACCTGCATGAGCATGGCGCCTCCTCGAGCGAACGGGGTTTGCCGAAGAGGGTTTGCACGGGCTGGGCCGCCCGGCATTTCCCCTGTGATTACAGCCGCCTGCAAAAAACCAGAAGGGCTATTGCTGGGTCGACCCACCAGGGTCGCTGCCGCAGGTTTCATGGCTCGACGCCGCTTGTTGACCTCTTGGGCGTCCTCTCATGCGTAGTCCGGGCATGCCCAAGCTTGGTGTCGTTCTCGTCTTGGCCATGACCGCCTGTGGTGCGCCGGACGAGGTCGCGCTGTCCGCTTGGGCGGTGCGACTCGCGCGCCCGTCCCAGTCGGCGCTCCAGGCCCGGGTCATTGCCGACCGCATCGCCTCCGTCGACCCTCTCGACGCAGCTTGGGGGGCGTATCTCGCCGGAGAAGCAGACATGACCGCCATGGCGGAGTCTATCGCTGGACTGTCGCAAGATGGGCCGCTGCTCGCGGCAACGGCACTCGACGCACTCGCGTGCCTCGGCGGCAAGCTCCCCGACACACTGCTGCGCGAGCTGACGAAAGCCGACGACATGACCGTGATGGCGGTCGCCCTTCAAGAGCCGGCGGCGCATCGCGAGATGATCTTCGAACGGTTTGCCGCCGCGCATGCGAGGCTGCCCGACGTCATCGACGCCGGCGACAGCTCACCAGAAGTCGTATCCTGGCGAGCCTACGCGAACGCCCTCACGTGGCTGCGCGACCGTAACTTCGCCGCGACACTGCTCGCAAGCCTCGAGACATCAATCGCCATCGAGGTGGTGTCTACCGGAGATTCCATCGTCGGCTACGGCTGCCGGTGTGGTGCCAGCTCGTTCAGCTCGTGCGCTGGCTTCGTGTCGCCGGCGTTCACCGCCGTGCCTCCCGTGGGACGCTGGAGCATCCTCGGTGCGGATGCCGACGATTGCGTCGTCCTCCTTCCCGGTCCGACCGATGTCTGCCTCGCCCGCGTGGAAGGTCCTATTCAAGAGGGCATCCGCGAGCGCGCCCTCACCGGCCTGCCGCTGCGGCAATGGGTCAGCAGCATCGGTCACGATGCAGCGCTCGCGGTGCTGGACGACCCCAGCGAAGAGAACGACATGGAGGAGGGCAACGAAGCTCCCGACGGCGCGGAAGAGATCGATGTCGACGACCCCATCGATGACATAGCGACGGAGACACCTCCGGTGGAGGCACGCGAAGCATGTCCCGTCGAAGCCACTGTCGCAGACGACGAAGTCTCCGCTGTCGCGAGCGTATTGAACGACGAGATCATCACCTACCTGTCCAACTTACAGGGCGAGGCGCTGGCCTTCGAAGGGCGCCTATCTGTTCGCCACGTCTGGACGGGCGAGCTCGCCTATCGCGAGCGGGTCGAGGACCGCCGACGCCGCATCCGCGCGGCGCACACGAATCTCGGACGGGCGCTGGCCGATGCGTACCTGCTCCCCGATGGCTATCAGCCGAGGCCCCCAAACATCCCACTCAGGGTCGCCGACTATCGAACATGCGGGGCTACGACCGTAGTCCCGCGCCTGTAGACGGTCTGGTGCGTGCTGTCCGCGAAAGACAGCAGGACCGCTGGGTGGCCATCTGCTCTAGACGCTGATGGCGCCTTTGCGGAACTCCGACGCGCCGATCTCTACATTGACCACCGCCGGTAAGGGCGAAGCGAAGGCGCGTTGTAGTGCGACGTCGATATCGCTGGCCTTGGTCACGTGTTCGCCGTGACAGCCGAGGCCCTGGGCGACCACGTCGTAGCGCGTCTTGGTGAGTTGGGTCGCGACGGCTCGTTCTTCGCCATACATATCGATCTGACCGCGGCGGATCTGCGTCCACGCGCCGTCGTTGCCGATGATACACGTGACCTTGATACCCTGACGCGCCATGGCTTCGAACTCGAAGCCGTTGAGACCGAAGGAGCCGTCACCGGAGACCAGAACGACGTTGTGGTCGGGCTTGGCAAGCTTAGCGGCCATGGCGTAGCCCGGGCCAACTCCGAGGGTGCCCAGCGGCCCCGGGTCCATCCACGAGCCGACGCCGTTCACGTCGAGGACGTAGGCTGCGGTCGCAACGAAGTCGCCGCCGTCACCAACGACGATGGCTTTGGGACCCAGGTGCCGGTTCAGCCGCGAACAGAGATAGAGCGGATTGATGGGTTCGCCGCTGTTCTCGAGCTCGTTCTTGTCCTTGGCAACCCGCCGCGTCTCAGCTTCGCGCATCGTGGCGAGCCACCCAGCACGGTCAGCAACCTTCCCACTCGCGAGCCGCGATGCGAGCCCCTCGAGTACAAGACCGGTGTCGCCAACGATGCCGATGTCGACGCGACGGTTGCGACCGATTTCAGCCCCGTCGAGATCGACCTGGATGAGCTTTACGTCCCTGGAGATCGCTTCTCCGTAGCCGAGGCGAAAATCGAGAGGCGTACCGAAGATGACGACGACGTCGGCCTGTGCAAGCGCGTCCTTGCGGGACCGGGTGAAGCGGCAAGGGTCGCCGACCGGCATCGCGCCGCGAGCCATCCCATTGACGAAGGTCGGCATCGGGGCGGCCTTCAAAAAGCTCGCAAGCGCCTCGCGCTTGTGCGACCAGCGCCACTGCGAACCGACAATGAGCATCGGACGGGAGGCCTGTCGGATCATGTCCGCGGCACGGTCGAGCATGTCAGGGTCGCCACTCGTCCGAGCTTCGGTGCGATACCCGTCATAGCGGATGACGTCGTTTTCGTCGGCGCCCATGATCAAGACATCGAGTGGCATCTCGAGGAAAACTGGCCCAGGCACGCCCGTCGTGGCGATACGAAAGGCGGTCTGGATGTATTCGCCGAGGCGGCGCGTCTCGGGAACCGAAACCGACCACTTGGTGATCGGTCGCATGAGCTCGACGTGGTTCATGTCCTGCAGCGAGCCGCGGTCTTGTCCGCCGAACTGAGACAACATGCGGGCGCCCTGCCCACCGATGAGCACCATCGGAACCTGAGCGCGCTGCGCGTTCGCTACAGCGGTCACAGCGTCAGTGACGCCAGGACCAGCGGTCACCGCGGCGACCCCAGGATGTCCGGTGGCGCGCGCCCAACCGTCAGCGGCGTGCGCGGCGCTCTGCTCGTGCCGCGTGTCGACGACACGAATCCCCTGAGAGACGCACCCGTCGTAGATCATCTGAATATGACCGCCGCAGAGAGTGAATAGGTGCGAGACTTTTTCGGCCGCGAGAGCTTGGGCGACGATGTGCCCACCCTGCAAGAACGCCATAGCGGACTCCCCGTATATCAGACGGCCTGGGGCACGGGTGGCTTCTGCCGCAGCGAGCGCAGGTACCTGACCATGGTCCAGATGTTGAGCGCACCGACCAAGAAGAAAACGGCAACGACAACGAGCAAGGCGCCCTGCCCTTCACCTGGCCGCACACCGACCTGGATGATGCGCATGTTCGGACGCTCCTCGGTGAAGAACTTGGCCTGGTAGCTGGCCATGAGCTCGTCGTAGGCGCGTTCTCGCTTGGGGTCCACGGCCCGACCTGTCACGGTCAGCTGCGTGACCAGTCCGTACTTCGAAGCGTCGGGCTCGGTTTCGATGAACACGCCGCGCGAGCCCAGGAGGCGGAAATACCAGAACTCGGACTTCGTGAAGTTGAGACCACGCACGATCTTCTGCTGCATCCCGCGGTGCTCGGTGATGCCGGTGATCTTTACGTAGGCGTTGTGCGGGATCTTCGAGGGGTCCATTTCGGCGACGTCGCCCAGGACCGTGGGCTCTTCGGGCCCAGTGACCATGTAGGCAACGAGATCGCGGTAGCCCCACAAAAACCAACCACAGACTGCAAAGAACAGCACCGCGAAGACGATCTGCCGCGCGCCACGCGAGCGCATGGCGCGATAGCGCTCCATTTGTTCTTCGAGACTCTCCGGCAGCGAATCGATGTCGATGTGTTTGGCAGGCTTCGCCGCACTATCGAAGTAATCGAAGTCCTTCATGGAAGGGCTACTGGGAGGCTTCGCATCTGCGGACATGTGCGAGCGAGCCTGCCTGAAGCGGCTCCGGCCCGCAACGCCAAGCGCCAAGCGCCAACTCGGCGACGGGAGAGTGTCGAGCGGAGAGCACAGATCGGTCGCCGAAAACGAAACGGCCCGCGAAGCTCTCTCGAGTCTCGCGGGCCGTTCGATTTGAATCGGGGTCAGATCTTACTGATTAAAGATCTTCTTGAGCTCGTTCTCGACCTCTTCTTCGTCGCAGTTCTTGGCCACCGCGAGCTCCTTGATGAGGAGGCCACGCGCGTTGTCCAAGAGCTTGAGCTCACAAAACGAAAGATCTTTGTCGGTCTTGAGCAAATAGAGATCGCGAAGGACTTCCGCCACTTCGAAGACCGAACCGGTCTTGATCTTCTCCATGTACTCACGGTACCGGCGGTTCCAGGTCGTGGTGTCGACACTAAGGTCCTTCTCGCGAAGGATCTTGAACACCTTCTCAACCTTATCCTTGCCAATGACTTCGCGCAGACCGACCTGGCGAACGTTATTGGTCGGGATCATGATCTTCATCCCGTTGTCGAGGATGCGAAGAATGTAGAATTGCTGATTGGTCCCGGAGATCTCGCGGTTTTCGATGGCCGTGACCTCACCCACACCGTGGGCCGGGTAAACAGCCTTGTCGCCGACTTTGAAGGTCTGAGTCTGCTGCATGCGAGATGTCTCCTTGTAGGACCCGGCCGGGCTAACCCGGTCTGGGTTGGCCGCCTCGCAAGCTTTCGGCAATGGGCATCCCCGAGTCCGCGTCACCGCGACGCGACTCGTCTCTGCACACTGGCTACGGCCGTTGAAGGTCGGACCAGATAGCGCCCACTTTTGCCCGTGACGTACCGGCTACGGTGGACGCGAAAAACTCGAGCGTCGTTGAGGGACAGAACCCCCAGGAAAGCGCGCGAAATTTAGCACGGATCATTGGTGATCGTCAACGCTTATAATGACCCACCAATGACCACCGCCCGTGAGCCAAGAAACTCACAAGAATCGCGCTCATGGGGCGTTCAACGCATGCCTGCGCTGATAAATTCTGACGATTTTTCGATGTGATGGAACGTGGGATCGAGCATCGCACGAGGGCCACTTGAGCAGGCATTTTGCACTTCCTGCGGCGGCCGAAGCGGTTATCCTACCTGCGGCCATGCCGGGTGCCGCGACGCGCTCAAGCCGAGCACGTCCCCGCCGGCGTCAACGCGAGGTCATGATCATTCGCCGCTCCCTGTCCGTATTGTTCGTTTTCGCGTTCACGTGTCTGCCCCAACCCGCCCTTGCCCAGAGTCTCTTCGACCAGGGTCGCGTACGGATCGGCGTCCAGGTCGGCGCGGTCAGCTCGTTCAACCAAACGTATTTCCTGCTCGGGGCGAGCGCGGGCTACTTCGTGCTCCCAGGCCTCGAGCTCGGCGCAAGCTTCGACACCTGGCTCGGCAATTCGCCCAACGTGACCCGTGTGTCTCCCGAGGTACGTTACGTGGTCGACATCATCGACGTGGTGAAGCCTTACTTTGGCGGCTTCTTTCGGCGCTGGTTCATTGGCGACGGCATCCGCGACTACGACACCGTCGGTGGTCGCGGCGGCCTCATCTTCGTTCAGGGACAAAACGCCTACATCAACGCTGGGGCGGCCTACGAGCGCATCGTATCGGGCTGTGACTCCGACTGCTCGTACTGGTACCCGGAGATCGGGATCGCCTTGGTTTTCTGAAACACCCACGCCGCGCCGTCATCCGAGAGAGCACGAAACAAGCGGCTCGCCGGACCGATATTGCTCGAGCTTACGCCGCCGCCATGCGTGCTGAGGCTTGCTCGTGACATCTTTGCAGACGGAAACGCCAACCCGGCCGGCCCCCCTCACTCAAACGTCGGCCGTCGTTCCGGTCGAGGTGCCGCCGCCACCTGCTCCCCTTCCACCCAAGGAACCGCTGTTCACCGTCGCCAAGGCGCGCGACTTCCTCGAAAAGACCGACATCGATGGCAGCCGCCCTGAGCACGGCCAGAGCCGCACCTGGGCGACTCTCAACAACGGCATCAGCGCCATCCTCTCCGCTGGCCATTGCATCCCTGGCGTGTCCCTGGTGTGCGCGCCGGCTTCGATAGGCTTCGGCGCGCTCAAGGTGGCAGGCGGTCTTTTCAACATCATGCTCGAAGAGGGCGGCAACGGCGTCTCGCGCGGCCTCATGATCAGCGGCGCCAAGAGTATGCTCGTCGGCGCTTCAGTCTTCTTGCTCCCTGGCGTGAGCGAAGCCCTTAGCCTCGCGGTCGCCGCCAAGGACGGGGCTGACGCGGTCAACGCGTCGATGGACCGCTAAAGGCCTACTTGGTGGTCTTGCCGGCTAGCCAAGCGTCGCGGCGCGCCACCACCACGGGGTCGGCGTCGGCGATGACTTCGAGCTCGTAAGGCACGGCCGGTTTGACGCTGAGCTTCGCGGGGAGGCGCTTGATCTCCTCGCGCCGGGCCACCAAGAGCTCGACCTCATCGCCAGCGTGATAGCGCTTCAGACGCGCCTCGACATCCCCGGCACGCACGCGCAGCTGATTGATGGCGATGAGCTCGTCATCGACGTTCAGGCCGGCAAGGAAGGCGGGTGAGTCACGCAGCACGCTCTTGACCACGTTGCGCCCGTTGTCGGTCTTGAGCTCGGCGCCCAGCCAGCCTAGCTCAGCACCCATCCATGGGTCGCCGCTCGCGACGCCTTCGCCTTTCTTGGGGGGAGTTGGCGCCTTGAAGCGCAGCCCGACCCAGGCGAGCGCCGCCTCGTACTCGAGTTCCTGCGTCGAGCTCACGGCTCGCGCAAGCCAAGTTGACATGTCCGTTCCAGCGGTCTCGCTGATCAAGGCACGGAACTCGTCTTCCGTGTAGCCGCACTTGCCGGAATACCTTGCGTAGGCTGCGCGCATGACGTCGTCGAGGCTCTTCGCGTTGTCGCTGGCCTTGCGGATCTCGAGGTCGAGCAGCCAGGCGACCACCGCACCCTTGGTGTAGTAGCTGATCGTCGCGTTGTTCGAATTTTCGTCGGGGCGATAGAACTTGATCCAGGCATCAAACGAGCTGGCGTCGAGCGCTTGCACCTTGCGCCCCGGCCCACTCTGCAGCCGCTCGATGTTCTTGCTCATGTGCTTGAGGTACTCGTCGCGGGTCGTGATCCCAGCGCGATGCACGAAGAGGTCGTCGTAGTACGAAGTCACGCCCTCCACGATCCATAGGCTCGGGGTGTGATTTTCGCGCTCGTAGTCGAACGGTCCCAAGGCGATGGGTCGCAACCGTTTGACATTCCAGGTGTGGAAAAACTCGTGCGCTACGACGGACAGCCAGCCGGTGTAGTCGTCGCGGTCGCGGCTTGCCCAGCGATTTCCCATGAGCACGGTCGAGCTGCCATGTTCGAGACCGCCACCGCCCGTGTCGTTCAAGATGTTGATGAATGCGAACTGCGCGTAAGGCACGGTGCCCCAGAAGGCGTGTTCGGTGGCCACTATTTTCTGGACGTCGGCGATGTACCGCTCGGCGTCCCAGACACCGCCACCGCCTTGCGTGGCGACAATATGCCGCTTTCCTGCCGCCTCGAACTCCTGCACCAAAAGCTCACCACCACTGATGATTGGTGAGTCGACGAGCACGTCGAAGTTGGGCGCGCGAAAACGCAGAGAGCTGCCATCCGGGTGGGTGGGTAACGCCGTCACCGTTTTCTTCCAGCCCCGGTGCGGCACGACCCGCACGTCATGCGGGCGCGGGTCACCGCCGACGACGGTCATGAAGGTCGCGGCTCCGTTAAGCAGGGCGAAGTCGCGCTCGATCCAGTTATTGCGGACCGTGAGTTCATGCCCATAAACGCGATAGCGGACAAGGACGGTCTTCGCCCCGTTCGTCGTCACGCGCCAGCGGTTCTTCGCGGTCTTGACCATCGGGAGTACGCTGCCCTCGGCCGTCGAGGCTGCAGCACCCTCGATGTTTCGCGCGTACTCGCGAAGCATGTACGAGCCGGGCGTCCAGACCGGCAGCATCAGCTCGACGGTCGCAGCGCCGTCGGTCGGCACGTGAGCCGCGACGTCGACGTAGTGGGTTTCGGGGGCGTTGAACTGGACGATGTACTCGATGGGGTCGCGCTTGGCTGCTTCTGGCCGCGCGGCGAGGGGGTCGTAACACGTGCTCGCTTCGGTCGGCGGAACAGAGACACTGCTCGGCGTGGTCGTGGCCATGGGGGTCTCCTCGGGCTGCTTGCCGCTCGGCGCACATGCGAAAGCGCAAAACGATACGAACAGAGCAAAGCAACGCATGGCGAGGCTCTATAGCAACACCTTGGGGTCGCCGGAACGGCCGCGGATCGACAGACACGAGCGCCAAGGGTAAGGTCGCGCGCCATGATCCTCTCCGACCGCGATCTGAAGGCCCGCCTCGCCAAGGGTGATTTCGTCGTGAAGCCCTTCGGTGACCCCGAGGTGCAAATCCAGCCGGCGAGCATCGACCTGCGCCTGGCGAGTGATTTCATCACCTACCGCCTGCCGCACGTGCCTGTCTTGGACCCCAACGACAACGAGCTACTCGCGAAGATCACCGAGACGCATCACGTCTCGGACGGCGACGCCTTCATCCTTCACCCCGGCGAATTCGCGCTGGGCTCGACCATCGAGTGGGTGCGGATCCCGGACGACCTCGTGGCGCGCGTCGAGGGGCGTAGCAGTATCGGGCGCCTTGCCATCGTCGTGCATGCAACCGCCGGCTTCATCGACCCTGGGTTCGAGGGACAAATCACCCTGGAGCTCTCAAATCTGGGCCGCGTCCCAGTGAAGCTCTACCCAGGGATGCGCATAAGCCAGATCGTGCTCCATACGATGACCAGCGCCGCCGAACGCCCCTATGGCCCCAAACGCGGCAGCAAGTACTTTGGCCAGGTCGGGCCGGTCACGAGTCGCATCACCACCGACAAGCGCTGAGATCGCGGGTTCCACAACGAGACCGCGCCGCCACCTGCGGACGCCAAGAGCGGCGGCGGCACTGCACCCGGGAGACGAAACGAGCTGTCATGCGCATCGCCTTTTTCGACCTTGACCGCACCTTGGTGCACGGCAACTCCGCGCGGCTTTGGGTTCGTCACGAATGGCGACGTGGCGCCCTGCGAAATCGCATGTTCTTGAAGGGGCTTCTGTACCTTGCGGCCTATCGGATGGGCTACGCCAACGTCGAAGACGCGCTTCGCCTAGGCATCACGACGCTCGCCGGCCAACGAGAGAGCGAGCTGTCCGCTTTGGCGGTCACATTCTATTCCCGTGAGGTCAAGCCGCTTTTGCGACGTGATGCACGGGCCGCAATCGCGCAGCACCGCGCCGCCGGCGACCGACTCGTACTACTCACCTCATCGTCGCCCTACCTGTCGCGCGCGGTGACCGCTGACTTGGGGCTCGACGATTTCTTGTGCACCCACTTCGAAGTCGACGGCAGCGGCTACTTTACAGGGCGCGCGGTAGAGCCTGTCTGTTTCGGCGGAGGCAAAGTGCACCTCGCGTCCCGCTATGTCGAGCAGTACGCCGTGCGTTTGGCGGACTGCGCCTTCTATAGCGACTCGTTCTCGGACCTGCCTATGCTGGAAGCAGTCGGTGAGCCTGTCGTGGTCACGCCGGACCCGCGCTTGCGTCGTCACGCGCGCGTGCGCGGATGGCCCATCGTCGAGTGGTGCTGAGCTTCGACCATCGGGACCACGGCTAGCCCGCGGGGCCAGTCGGCGCCCCCGGCATCGCCGCCTGTGCGAGCTCCAAGGCGTCGAGCCACGCGGGTCGCGGTGGCACCTCGAGGTCCGCCTGCGCTATCGCCCCCAGCACGTCTCGCGTCGGGACGTTCGTTTTGGATTTCGCCGCGCGGATGAGAGCGCGCACGACGCCGATGGCGACCGTGCGCTCGCCTTGCACGAAGCGTTGCTCGAGAACGAACCATTTTTCGTCCCAGCACAAGACTCGGGTTTCGAGGGAGAACGACGCGAACGGCATGAGAGGCCGCTGGAAGCTCATGCTCACGTTGCGCACCAGCGGATACCACCGCCGCCGGAGCATTTCACGGCCGAGACCGGTCCGGGCGATCAGCCCGATACGCCCGAGGTCCATCAGGGTGAGATAGCGGCCGTTGTTCATGTGTCCAAACGCGTCGATGTCGTTCGGGAGGACCCGCAAGCGCACCCGATCGCTGTCGAGTGGGCCTAGCCGCGAAGACCAAGCGGCTCGTAGCACGGTCCAAAGCAGTCGCAGGTACAAGTTCACGCGGATACCTCATCGACGCCGCGGCTTGCGCCCAGACCTTCGTGGAGAAGAGCACGGGCTGCTGCGAGGATCTCGTCGGCGAGCGCTGCGCTGCTCGCCAGGCGCGCCAAGACGATGCCGCCCACAGCGGTCGCCATCATACCCAGCGCCTTCGCGCGAATCAGCGCAGGAGAAACGTGGGGCGCTTTCAGCCGCGCGATCGAGGCGAAGCGCTCGACGTAAGGGTCGAACATCGCCCGCGCCTCGGGGCCCAATCGCGCAACCTCGGGGCCAATGCTGGGGAGCGGGCATTGCCACGGCTCGCCAACGAGATGGGCGCGCGATAGGTAGCGCTCGCCAACGGCCAGCAGGAAGGCGGTTCCGTCCGAGTCATCGAGCCCGCCCGTCAGACGTGCCAGGCTCTCCTCGAAGACGTGCGCCAGCGCAGCTTCCACGAGCGCCCGTTTGCTGTCGAAGTGAAAGTAGAATCCCCCGCGCGTCAGGCCCGCGGCCTGCATGACGGTATCGAGACCAACGTTCTCGGGGCCGCGCTCTTTGAAGAGCGCAGCCGCGGTTTCGACGATGCGGGCTCGCGTTCGTTCCCTCTTGCTCATGAGCAAAATATGTCACACGACATAATCTCACACAACCCAGCGGGTTCACGACGCATACGCGGGTTCCCAATTTTGCGCCCTGCCGCGACGAATAGGTTGAGTCGAGGAGGACCGACGATGACGCGCCTATTTTCTCTTTTGTTTTTGATGATCTTCGCCGCCTGCGTGAACCACCCGTCACAGACACCGAACGCCGGCGATCCGAACGACGACCGCGCCCAGAACCAGTTCGACACGTCGGACGACCCCGCCGAGGTCAACGCTCCAAGCTGGCGCTACGCGCAGCCTCCGCCAGGGGTTGAACGCGATCGGGGCCGCGATGAAGCGCCGCTCGGTGACGACGGGCGTAAGCTCGGGTCGAACCAAGGGACACGCTCGCCCGAGCCGCGCCGCGAGGACCGCGCGCCCTCCCCGACCTCGGCGCCGCTCGCGAATAAGGGCGCGGAGTCCAAAGACTATGCGAGCGCCGAAGCCGAGTCGTCGCGTGGCCGCGCAGCCGACAAGGCGGAGAGTGGCGGTGCGCTCGCCAAGCGCAGTGCCCCGCAGGCGGAGGACCGTCCCGGCCTCGGCACCACCTGGGGTGAGACGCGCTATTCGGCGGTCAACGAAGTCCACTTCGAGCGCGACGGCGACTCACCCAATTACACCGCGACCATGCACTACAACGACCATCGCGGTGCGAGCGCGCTTGCTGGCTATTCGAGCTACAGCCGCAGCGCGACCCTCGGACTCGGCTCGGCGCTCACCATGTCCGTGCGCGACGAATACGGAAACAACCTCTCTGCGGTCCGCGGCAATGGGCGCACGGTTGCTGTTGGTGAGAACGGTCAGCGCTACACCATCGTCATCGACAACAACACGAACGAGCGCTTCGAGGTTGTCTTGAGTGTGGACGGGCTCGATGTGCTCGACGGGCGCGAGGCCGCCTACGGCAAGCGTGGTTACCTGGTCGAGCCCTACGGCCACCTCGAGGTCGAAGGCTTCCGTCAGAGCGATGATGCGGTTGCGGCCTTCCGCTTTGGTAGCGTGCGCGATTCGTACGCCGCACGGACGGGCCAAGCGCGTAACGTCGGCGTCATCGGCGCCGCAGCCTTTGGCGAGCGTGGCTACCGTGCGCGGCTCCTCGCGTATCAGGAGCGTCTGAACGCCGTCCGCTATCACGGTGGCGACGTCGAGCGTCGCCGCACTGCGGACCCCTTCCCGGGCCGCTACGCCACGCCGCCCCAGTGGACGGTTGCACGCTGAAGCGAACGCCCTGAAGTGTGGAACCACCGAGGAGCTGCTTCACCGGAAACCACGGTGAGCAGCTCCTCGCGTGCTTGTGGATCCCCGGCGGTCGTACCCAAGTCACGTAGTGCGACGCGGGTCGCTAGTTGATGAGACGCGTCTCTTCGAGCAACTGCATAGCGATATCCACCGCTTTCTTGGCCTTCTCGCGCACCTTGTCGGCCGTCTCGACGCCCGACATCGCGTTCTTCTGCGCGTCGCTAAGCTGCGCGACTTGGCTCTTCAACCGATCACGCTCGCCCGCGACCTCTTTGAGCTTGTCGACGAGCTGCGCAATCTTGTCGGTGAGCTCATTGCGCTCGCCGCCGATGCTCTCGGCCGTCGCTTGGACCTCACGCAGCTGGGCACGCGCCGCCTCGGCGTCTGCCTGCGCTTTCTGAGCATCTTGCTGGTGCTTGGCAATCTCGCGCTCGACCTGGGTTAGCTTCTTCTTCGACTCGAGGGCATCGCGGGCGCGGGCACTTTCGGCGAGCAGTCTATCGTTGAAGGCGACTTCCTTTTCCTGCGCCTCTTGTTCGAGTTTCTGAACGCGCGCGCGAAGCTGCTTGACCTCGTTGCGCAAACCATTGAGCTCGGCCTCACCCTGCGGATTGGCCTTGGCGACGTTCGTCGACGCAGCGACGCGGGCGGGCGCCGGCTCGGGGGCAGCAACATCCGACGAAAACAGCTCCTTGCCACGCTCGGTGTCGCGGGGCTTTGGGCCACTGTCCTCGCCGTCGAAGCTGACGTCGAGAAACTCCTCGTCATCGGCGGGCGCTGGGGCCGGCGAGGCTGCGCGGCGAACCGCAGGCTGCGGCGCGTTGTTCGGGATTTCGACCTCGAGCTCATCGATCGAGACCTCGACCTCATGTGCAGCGGCGCTTGCGGCGGCGAGGGTAACGTATTGACCCACGACGCCCATGATGGCGTCCATGGTGAACGGCTTCTTGACGTAGGCCTCAGCCCGCGTACGCAGCTTCTTGTGCTGTTCGAAGGTCTCTTCAGTCGCCTGACTCGAGGTCAGGATGAGCGGAATGGATGCCATCCCGCTGTCTTTCTTGAGCTTGTTGCAGACCGAATAGCCACTGCCGCGGGTGAGCTCGACACAGAGGATGATGAGCTCGGGCTTGTTCGTGCGGACGTACTCGAGACCATCAGTGCCATCCGCAGTGATGTGGCTGTCGACACCGCGGGCCCCGAGTGCGTCTTTGATGGCCTGCGCGACGGCGGGCTCGCTGTCGATGATGAGAACATTCGCCATGGCGCGATTATGTCGCCCTGCTGACATAGGGGCAAGGAAAGCAGCTGCCCCGCCGGCAGTTGTTGGCGGAGCAGGCGAATTTGCTACCTCAGCCGATCCTTGCTACCAAACTCGTTCGATGCCCCTCGCCATCCATCGTCCGTACCCCGGCGTTGCGCTGGTCGTGACCGATGACGGCTCGGTCCTCTTGGGGGCGCCCGCCGACGCGTTCAAGGCTGTGAAGGCCTACTGCACCGCCCACAAGCTCGCCTTCCCGAGAACGCTCGTCGCGCCGCGCCAGACCCTCGCGCATGCGACGCCGCAGTTCGTGCCCGAGTTCTTCCTGTATGACTTCCTGTTCGTCTACGGCGCAGCATTCAAGCCCGACCTCGCCAACGAGCGCATGGTTCTGGTCGTCGACCCCCACCGCGAGAAAGGTGAGCGCGACGCGCTGCGTATGACCCTGTTGGGACCAAACGCAGATGAGCTCGAGAGCTATCGCGACACCCAAGGTCGGCCTGCAATGACCCAGGCCGACATGAGCGTGCTCTCCGCCATCAGCGGCCACATGGCGGTGAAGCGCGGCGGCGCGGTGATGCAGGTCGAGGACATGGTTCGCACCGTCCCGTTCTCTGGCGACGGCAGTGTCGGCTTGTTCGACGGGCGTCTGAAGCTAACCCGCGACGCAGGTAACGGCATCACCGTGAAGGCGGGCGATCAGCAAGAGCTGGTCGACTTGACCGTCCCCGCGGACATCACGCCGTTCAACACCCTCCCCGTCCCACCCACTCCAATTCTGCCACTGCGGTTTGGCGTCCAGTCACTGGGGGTTCGCAGCGGCTTCGACCTCAGCGGACCAACGACCGGCTTTCTCTTCTGGGCGAACGGCCGTGGCGTCCTCTTCGACGGACCAGCGCGCACCCGAACCCTTCTCGACAGCCAAGGAATCGCTTTCGCGGACATCGACGCGCTCATCCTGTCGCACTGTCACGAAGACCACATGAACAGCTTCGTCGAGCTGACGACCACCGGCCACCGCCCGCGCGTGTATACGACGGAGGCGATTTACCGTAGCGCCTTGATCAAGCTCGCGAACTACTTCGACAGCACCACGGAAGAGGTCGCAAAGCTCGTCGACTACCATCGCGTTACACCCGGCGAGCCCGTCCAGATCGCCGGCGCGACGTTCGACTTCTTCTACACCGTGCATCCCATTCCGACCCTTGGGGTCGACGTGACCTTGCGCGACGAGGCGGGCCTGGTGCACCGCATCGTCGTGAGTGGCGACACCATCCATCTCGATGGACTCGACAAGATCCGGGCCGCCGGTGTCGTACCGCCCGAAATGGCGGACCGCTTGAGTCGCCTCGTTCCCGAAGAAAAGGTGCCGCGGAGTCTTTTCTTCGCCGACGTTGGTGAGGCCTTGATCCACGGCCATCCGAAAGACTGGCAAAAGAGCGCCAATCACGTCGTCTACTATCATTGCCCCGACAACGAGCACACGCGCGGCTTCGGCCACGAGATAGGCACGCCAGGCAAAGTCTATGCGTTGCTCGAAGGCTTGCCCGCCGCCGCCATCGCGCCGCAGCGGATCGTCGCCGCGCTCGGCGAGATGAGCTTCTTCAGCCCTGCGTTCCTCGCGGAGGGCTTGTTCCGGGGCCGCTTGCGCGAGATCCCAGCGGCAACCGTGCTCGCGCTCGCCGGCGACACATCGAGTCTGCGCGACATGCTCACCGTCATCGTCGCCGGTACCGCATCGTCCTTGGCAAACGACGAAACCAACCCGAGCTCAGGCCAGGCGCAGATCCTCCGGCCCGGCGATTTTTTCGGAGTGTTCGAGGGCGTCGACAGCGGCGGCCGCGCAACCGCTACCATCACCGCGATGACACCCATGGTCGTCATCGATCTGCCGGGCGACCTGGTCGACAACGCCATCGCGGAAAGCGGCGCCGACGACAGCGTCGACCGCATGCGTACGGTTCGTCCCCTGCTCGACGGCTCTGCCCTCTTTGCGAGCCTGTCGATTCCCGACCGCTCCCTCCTCGCCAAGAGCGGTATCGAAGAGCGTTACCCCGCCGGCGAGATCATCATGCATCAGGGTCAGATGGCCGATGACTTTTTCGTGCTCGTGCAAGGCGACGTCGAGCTCAAGCGCGGGGAGCGAGTCGTCGCGCAGGTTGCCGCCGACTCACGCGACAACTTCTTTGGTGAACAGACCGCGGTCTACTCGAGCAAGGCGCGTGAGATCACCGCGCGGGCCTTGACCCCCGCGCGCGTGGTGCGCATCCCCGGCCGCGAGCTGCGCAAGATGTTCTACACAAGGAACATGGCACTGCATCAGGCGCTCTCTCGAACGATGGACGAACGAACACGGCGGGCAGGCGCTTAGCTCGAATCGCTGTGCGACGAAGGCCTAGCGCATGTTCGCGGTGAGCACCATCGACAGCTCGCGCTCCGGCAAGTCGCTCACCACCGAGTAGACCAGCCCCTGCGAATGCCACTGCGCCGTCGTGTAGCCGCGCACCTGACGGATCAGCACGCGACGATCACCGATTTGATAACCCGGGATCACCTCGGAGAAACGAGGATGCGGGTCCGGGTACACGAACACAGACATGCGACCGCCAGGCAAATCGTAGCGGACATAGGCGGCCTCGCGGTTCGAAAGGTCGATGACGCGACCGCCCAGTTGGACAGAAACCGGCTGGTTGCGCACGACGTCAGGCACGTGGACCGCGAATGGTAACTTGCCGTCAAAGTACTGCTCGACCTTCACCAGGTCACCTGCGACGACGTCCATCGGCAAGTTACGCGCATGCCGAACGGCAGCCTCTTCGAGGTCTTGGGCCTCGGCGTTGCCGGTCGTGCCCTGCCAGATGAACGACGCAAGAATCGCCGCGGCCGATACGGCCGGCCAGGTGCGCTGCCACGCGAGGTGACGACGCCTCTCGCGTGCGCAGGCGCGACTGACTTTGAAGCGCAGGCTGTCGGGACACTCGACCACTTCGCCAGCACGCCGCACCGCAAGCCGCAGCTGTCCTTCACGTTGCAGGTCCGTCCGACATTGCGGACAGCCATGGATGTGATGCTCGACCTCTGCCCCTTGTTGACTGTCGAGCTCTTCATCGAGGAGCCAAGGAATGGCTCGCTTTACTTCGTCGCACGTCATCATGCGATTGTCCGACGCAGAGCTCATGAGTTACCCACTCTTGCGCCGTCTGAAGGCTTGGAGATCGAGCACTTCGCGCTCCTCGGCTCGTGCCCCCGGTTTGATGATACCCCGCTCGACAGCGAGGCCAGCGAGTTTTTGTTCGAGCAAGCGGCGGCCGCGATAGAGGCGGCTCATCACGGTGCCCACAGGTACATCGACGGCTTCCGCGATGTCCTTGTACGGCAACCCTTCGAGGTCACAGAGCACCACGACGCTCCGGAAGTCTTCGGGCAGCGCGTCGAGAGCCTTCACAACGTCGTCGGAGAGCATGTGCTCGACGTAGGCGGCCTCGGGGTGGGCGGCGAGCTCGCGGGAGGCTTCGCTGCGCAGCTGTGACGCCACGTCTTCTTGGGTCGCGCCTTCGAGGATCTCGCGCTCGCGCTTTTGCCGGCGATAGCGATGGATGAAGGTGTGCGTGAGGACCGTGTAGATCCAAGCCTTGAAGTTGGTACCGCGCTCGAACTTGTCCTGAAAGCGCAGAGCCCGAACGACAGTGTCATGGACCAAGTCTTCGGCGAGCGCCTTGTCGCGCGTGTACCGCAGCGCGACACGGAACATCCCGTCGAGATGCTGCTCGATGAGGGCTTGGAACTCATCGAGTTGCTTGGCTTTTTTGCCTAAGCCGAGAAAACCCATGTGAGTGGAACGTACCTCTCGGGGGGATTATTCCCGACCCGAGAGGCACTCTCTAGCAATTGGATCGGCGACGTTCTAGGCGAGCGCCGGACGGTACTCGAGCTTGAGGGCCTCGGCGACCGCCTTGTAGCTCACGGTGCCGTTGTGGGTGGTCAAGCCGCCGGCAAGGCCGGGGTCACGCTTGCAGGCCTCGATGGCTCCGAGATCGGCGAGTTGCATCGCGTAGCGCGCAGTGACGTTGGTCAAGCCATAGGTCGAGGTGTGCGCGACCGCGCCCGGCATGTTGGTGACGCCGTAGTGCAGAACCCCGTCAACCACGTAAGTGGGAGCCTCGTGCGTCGTGCCCTTGATGGTCTCGATGCAGCCACCCTGGTCGATTGCGACGTCGACGATGACCGAGCCATCTTCCATCTCGGACACGAGCTTGCGCGACACCAGGGACGGGGCGCGGGCGCCAGGCACGAGCACCGCGCCGATGAGCAGGTCCGCGCGGCGAACCTCTTCGCTGATGGTATCCGGATTCGAATGCAACAGATTGACGCGGCTGCCCAAGATGTCGTCGAGATACTCGAGGCGCGGAATCGAGATGTCGATGATGCTCACGATGGCGCCGAGGCCGATTGCAATCTTCGCCGCCGCGAGCCCAACCGTGCCGCCACCGAGGACGACGACGCGACCACGTCGCACGCCAGGCAGACCACCCAGCAGAACGCCCTTACCGCCACGGGCCTTTTCGAGCAGGGTCGCCCCGATCTGCGTGCTCATCTTGCCCGCGACGATCGACATCGGCTGCAAGAGCGGTAGCGAGCCGTCCGGCGCGGTGATGGTCTCGTACGCAACAGCGGTCACCTTCTTCTCGATCAACACCGGCGCAAGCTCTGGAACCGCGGCCAGGTGAAAATACGTGAAGATGGTTTGCTTCGGCTGAATGAGGGTGTGCTCGGCGACGATCGGCTCTTTCACCTTCATGATCATCTCGCCGCGCTTCCAGACTTCGGCGGCGGAGCTCACCATCTGAGCGCCAGCTTCCTCGTATTGCTTGTCGGTGATGCCGCTGCCGACACCCGCGTTGGTCTCGATGAGGACCTGGTGGCCGCGCGACTTGAGCATGCGCACGCCGGCCGGGGTGATAGCGACACGGTACTCGTGGACTTTGACTTCCTTCGGCACACCGATGATCACGGGCGACTCCTGGACGTGGTTTGCCGGTGGGCAAACGAACTAGCCGCAGGCGAAAGTGCGGCTGGCCGCTCCACGCGGCGGGGCGCGATATATACGGCTCAGCGTCGATAGTTCAAGCGCTTGAGTGCTTCGTCGACCTCACGCACGCTGGATGGCTCGCTCGGCGCCGCCGTACAGCCCTGCTTCTTGAGTCGTTCGGCGAGTCCGGTCATCACCTTGATGACGTGCTCCTTCATTTGCGGGCTCGCGTCCGCCATGTCCTGCATGCCGCGAATCAGCGTCCAGCTGTCACGCTCCCGCACCGCGCTCGCCATCTTGTCCACCATCGCGGGGGTGGGATCTTTGCAATGGCCTGCGGTGTACGCCGCGGTTGACTGCACGGTTCGCTGCGTCGAGCGCACCGCAAGCGCCACCAAGATATCGCAAGCGCGGCCCTCGGGCTTCTGGTTGTCACGAATGAGCCACTCCATGACTTCTTTCATGGTCATGTGGTCCTGCACGTCCGCGGCATCGGCGTGCGAGAGATAGTCATAAGCGACGGCCAAGCGCCGCTCCGGCGGCAAGATACGCAGGAGATCGTTCGCGCAATCGTACTTCTTCATGAACAGCGAGTTGCCCTGCCGCAGACAGCTCGCCACGGCGACATCGAGGTTCGGGACGTTCCCTTCTTTGCTGAGGACGCTGGCGATGTCGTCGATGGCCTCTGCGGGCGTACCGGGACTTGCGATGAGGAAGAGCCAGGTATCCAGGGCTTCGGAGCGCGACAAGCCCGTGAACGCCTGCGAAACGCGCGCGAGATCGCCCAAAACGTCGTCGTCGTATTCGTTGCGCATGGCGTAGAGGAGCACGCGCTGCGTCTGCACGTTGACGCGGGCGACTGGCTCGAGCTCGCGTAGGCATTGCCGACGCACCGCAGGCGACGGATCGCGCAGCACGCAGCGCTCGAGGGCTTTGCGCGCCGCAAGCTGATCGAACGCCGCGGACGAGATGCCGGTCACAGCCTGGATACGATCGCTATCGGTGTGACGCGGATCGATGAGCGTCGCAAGCAGCTTCGATGGCTTCGGTACATCGGGGGTCGTGAGCTTCGGCCACTGCCACAGCTGCGGAACTTGCGGCTCGCCGACGTCGTTGACTTGCAGCGGCAAGGCGACCTGGCGCAGCTCGGGCGCGAGCAGCTGATTCAGGCGATTGGCGACCTGGTTGGCGAGCTTCTCCATGACGCGTTGCATCTCTTGCATGCCGCGCTTGCCGACCGGCTCGGTTCCGGAGACATGGAAGCTCGGGAGATCCTGGCGCTTGCCGGGGCCGAACGTCATGTAGATGGAGAAGTCTTCCGCTTCCTCGATGAAGCGGCCGGAGACCAGTAGCGTATAGTCGCCCGACTTCAAACCGGCGAAGTCGCTCTTGACCAGCTGCATGTCGCCACGCTGCAATAGCGGACTAACCGCCGAGTTATCGAGGATGCGCTCGACATCCTTGAGCTCAATGGGTTTCCACGTGCGCGTCTCTACGCTGACCACGTATTTCACGACCGGGGGCTGAAACGCTGCCAAGAGGGTTGCAACAATCAAGGCATTCATCGGGCGCGCTCCACACGTTCTTGTTCGCGGCGGTCGATAGACTCGAGCTCTTTTTCGAGCCAGGGCACATCGGCGGCCTTGTCGTAGTTTCCGGTAGCGCTCATCTCGGCTACGCGGTTCTTGATGAGCTGGCGGAGCTCGGGGTTCTTCTCGTAGAGGCGCCGCAGACCCGACACACCGGCGCGCTCGCCGCCTGTCTGCACTGCCTGGGCGAGGCGCTGAACGAGCTGTTCACTGGGGACGCCGTAGTCCGCAATGGCGCCGATTGCGGAGTGGGAAAGCTCGCGCAGGTAACGTTGCCACAAGACGTCCTCGAGCGGCTGGTCGAGCTTACAGGACGGTTTTAGCACCGCTTCGAACCCCCACTGCCAGTCCGTGCCCATCGAGCCCTCGCCCTTGCCCGCTCCTTTCAAGTACGCCGGCGAGTGCTGGTTGGTCTCCTTGAGGTACGGCCACATGATCGCGCGGCGGCGCTTCACGTCGAGCGGCTCCAAGAGCTCGATGCAGTCGCGGTGCGTGCGCTGGTATTTCTCCATCTTGCTCACCGCCGCGAGGCACCGCGCGATGGTGGCGTCGAGGTTCGGAACGTCGCCAAGTGATTTGAGCGGACCGTGCGTGTGCCCCGTGTTTCCGGTGCGCTCGAGCCACGCCTGGATCGCCTCGGAGCGCGACATGCCGCTGAAATACTCCATCTGGCTGCTCGCCTCTTGCATGACCTTGCTGTCGCTGTCGGTGCGGAAGACGTTGATGACGACGCGCTGGGTGGTGACGAGCTTCCGCGATGACGGACGCAGGCCAATGAGGCATTGCAAGCGCACCTCGGGATCAGGATGTTTCAGGGCGCAATGCTCGAGCCCGTTGCGGCGGGAGGGCGTCACAAGAGCCTCTGAGATGAGCAAACGCAGTGTCTGGGCCCGTCGCTCTTCGTTTTTGCCGAAGAGCTCCTGGGTCTCCGCATGCGGCGGCTCGGGGACACGTAAGTCTCCCCAGCTCCACGGGATGGTGGGAACCTGGAGCGTCGCTTTGGGGTCGTCTTCGACGCGCGGGGCGGTATCGATGCCGCCACCCGGGCCCACCCGCGAGAGCGCGGGCTTGAGCACCGCGAGGAGCTGCTCGGCAGCCATGCGCGTCGACGCCTCGATTCGGCGCCGCATCTCGTCGAGCGGGAGCTTGCCAATCACGACCGTGCCGGCCGCGCGGAAGCTTCCGACCTCGGCCTTGTCACGCGCCTCGAAGCCGAGCTGGATGGTGTGCGTCTCGGACTCGCCCACCATACGTCCGGAGACACGCAGCAAGTAGTCGCCGCGCGCGTTGGCAAGGTCTTTTGGCTCGACCTTGGTGAGCCGCAGAACGCCGGCTCGCGTGAGAACGTCGAGAGCCGTCTGTTCGATCACACGCTCGATGTCGCCGCGATTGATTGGCTCCCAGTACGTCTTCTCTTCTTCGGCAACGTAGATGGCACTGACAGCAGCCGCGCGAGCGTCGGTTGTCGCCGCAAGCAGGCAGGCGACCACAAGGGGGGACGCGAGGGTCTTCATGGGGGGCGAACGTACCCCATGTCATGGGCGCACTGGAAATCCGCCTGCAAACAAGCAACTCTGACCAACGGGCAGCCGAGAATACAGGCAGCTCTGATTCGACAATTGGTCGGCGTGTGTTTACGTCGCACTGGTTATCGAACATCAGTGAAATGTCGTGAGATTTAGGAGACGTTCGATGTCCTTTCGCGTTGTGGCGCTAGGTGGCTTGCTCGCGGTGCTCACCGCTTGTAGCGGCAGCAGCAAAGTCGGGCAGTGCAATGCGACCAACGAATGCCCGGCCGGCGAGGTCTGTCAAAACAAGGTCTGCGCCAAGACCTGCGACAGCACGACCCCCTGCCCTGGCGGTTACAGCTGCCAAAACGGCCTTTGCGTGACAGGCGCGACCGGTGCCCCCGAGCTCGCGTCGGTCGCGGGCATGAGCACCACGACCTGCGACGACGGCGAGCCGTGCATCGGCACAGGCTTCGTCGTCAGCGGCGCGCATCTCGCGAACGCCGTCTTCACCATCACTGGCCCGGACGCTGCCGCGAAATCCTATGAGCTAACCCGCTTGAACGCCGCAAGCGACGACAACTCGGCCGAGCTCGCGCCCGTGTTCCCACGTCGTCAAGTCGATCTTGGCGAGGGCACCTATGTCATTACCGCCGTGAATCAGTCGGGCACCGGCAACGCCAACGTGCAGCTCTTGCGCGGCGAGCCCGGCCCCGATCTGACAGCCGATCAGCTCATCGATCGCATCAATACTGGCTCGAACGGCAAAAAGATTCAGGCGCGGTTTCTCGACGTCGCGGGCGGTGGCGGCGGCGGGGCGACCGGCGTGCTCACGAGCTACGAAAATGGCGGCGCCGGCGTCGAGTCGGTGCTCCAGCTGCGCGAGATGCGCGTCGTGTTGAATGGCAGTACGACCAACGCGGCCTCGGTCGCGGTCAACCAATCGAAGCTCGAGGAGCTCTGCGCGGACGCAAACGGCTGCTCGATCACCCTTGGCGCCACGCGCTTTCGCGACCAGCTGGTATCGTCGTACGTCATCGACGCGCCGCTCAACGGTGGCGAGTGCCGCTTCTACCTCGACCTCGCCAATCACAGCTGGACCCTGTCGCAGGACTGCGTCGCGACGTACGGCGTCTACGCGTACAACCAGGCGGCGAGCGCGTATCAGTTCTCGCGCGCCTATCAGCGCTACGAGTATTCGAGTTCCTACGGCTTCGATGGCAGCGGCACGACTGGCACGTACACCTGCGGCAGCACGCAAGGCGGCGACCTCGACGGGCAGCCACTCATCGTCGCGAGCTTCAAAGGCGCTTGCTACTTCGCCGAGGCCCCAGCGGACACGACGACGTCGCAGACCGGGTGCTTTACGGCCGACAACAGCAACGGCTTTTATCTGACCGCCTCGCACCCGGCTTGGGACTACCCCGGTTCCTACCCGAAGGCCGACGTCGACCTTGACGGTGACGGTGACAACGATTCGACGGGAGCACCAGCTCCCCGCCCATGGCTTGCTGAGGACGCGCAACGCCAATGCGTATTGACCATCAAGGACTAGCCGCGCGGGCCTTCGCGCTCGCGAGCACCTTGATGGTGTGCGCCGGTGCCGCATGCGGCGGCACCGACGCGACCGCGCGGACCTGCAACGCTACAGCGGAGTGCGACGACGGGTTCGTCTGCGCTGCGGGCTACTGCATCCTCGAGAACCGGGCATGCAGCTCGACGACGCCCTGCCCCGGCGACCTCAGCTGTTGTGGCGGAACCTGCAAGGAAGGCGGCTGCTGCCAAGCCGATGTCGAGTGCGGCAACGGCTATTGCGTCGATGGTGCGTGCATCGAAGGCACGCGTGGAGCATGCGACGCCGACGGCGAATGCGGCCCAGGCGCCCAGTGCCTCACGACGATCAGGCAATGTGTCGAGTGCATCGCTTCGGCGGACTGTAACCCCGGCTACAGCTGCTCGCCCTCGCATGCCTGTGTGATCGAGACTGGCTGCAACACGGGGGACTGCGCCGCCATAGGTAAAGTCTGCGCCCCAGAGCAAGGTCAGTGCCGGGATTGCGTCGACGACGCGGAGTGCGGTCGCAAGATCTGCGAAAACGGGAGCTGCGTCGACTGCGTGGCGAGCAATCAGTGCGGCGACGACCGCGTCTGCATGGATGGTAGCTGCGTGCGTGGCCAGGGCACACCGTGCAACTCCGACGGCGACTGCGGTGGTCTCATCTGCGTGACGACGGGCACCGACAAGACATGTGAGCCGTGCTTCGACGACTTCGAGTGTCCAGTCGGCGCCGAGTGCATCGACAACCGCTGCTACGCGACCGACGGCGAGTGCCAAGGCGATGCCGGCTGCGACGTCCCTAGTGAGGTTTGCAACTACGACGCCTGTGTGCCGGGCTGCGCGAGCACAGGCTGCCCGTCGGGCGACATCTGCAACCCCAACACCGGCCGCTGCGTGCCGTTCACTAACGGCACCGAGAACCTCGGCGAGCCATGCGACACGCATGCGGACTGCATGAGCAACGTGTGCTGGCCCATCGACATCTCGCCCAGCATTGCCGTCCGCCGTTGCGGACAGACCTGCACCTCGACGGCCGACTGCCCGACTGGTTTCGTTTGCTACGAGCTCGGGGATGGAGGCACGTGTTTGCCGGTCGACTTCTTCCCTGACGGTGGCCCACGCAACGTTGCTCCCAACGGCACCTGCACAGACACCTTCGTGAGCGAGCAGTGTGTAAGCGGCTACTGCAACGACGCGGCCAATAGTTGTTATGAAACCTGCGGCAACGACAACGACTGCAACGCAAGCGGCGCCGGCAACATTTGTGTCCTGCGCCGGCAGGTCAACGTCGACAAAGACGGCGACGGCATCGTTCAGCTCGACGAGATTGGCTTCACGGCGCTGTGCCAGCCACCTCTTCCAGGGCCTTCGCTGGGCGCTGGGGCCCTCTGCGTCAACGCCGGCGAAACGCCCGAGCAGCGCGACCACGACAAGTGTGACTCGGGCTACTGCGCACAGACGCCCGACTCCACCAAGCGCGCCCGTTGCGCTGAGGGTTGCTGCACGCCCTCGGACTGCTCGCCAGCGGCGCCAATCTGCAAGCCGCTCGACGTCTGGGACGGACTACGTCAGGGGGTAAGCGAGCCCTACGGGTTCCAGAAGGTATGTCTCTACCGCGAGTGGAGCGGCAGTAAGCAGCTGGGCGCGACGTGCAACTCGAATAGTGAGTGTCTGAGCGAGATCTGCGCTCAGGGGGCATCGGGCGTAAAACGTTGTACGCAGACCTGCTGCACCAACCTCGACTGCGCGGGCCTCGGCTGGACCAGCGGCTGCCGCCCGCCCTTCTTCGACGCGGGCAATAGCACGGGCGAAGAGTCGGTCGCCGACCCGCAGTTCGAGCAGCTCGTTTACGCGTTGGGGCGCCAGATCGTTGGCAATGGCTCCACCGGTTCTTCGTTCGGGGTCACACCGATCTGCTTTCCGGAGTAGGCGCGCGCGGCTAGACTCACCGCATGGAATCGGTGCGCGCCCGTATCGCGGAGATCTCTCGCGCCGTCGCCAGTGGGCGGCTTGCGCTTGCCGAGGTCGCGGCCATCTCGCCAGACGAGCTGGACGCCATGTACGAAACAGCTGTGATGCGCCTCGACGTCGGCCGCTACGCGGATGCCGCGCGCATGTTGGCCTCGCTGGTCGTGCTCTACCCGTTCGCCTGCGAATATTGGCGGGCGTACGCGATAGCGCTCAATCAACTCGGCGAAAAGGCAGCCGCGCAGCGCGCCAAGGCGATGGTCCGCTCGCTCGACCCAGGCACGCCCGAAGAGCTGGTGCGCGAGCTCTTGGGCGACCACAAGGTCGATGAGCCGACCAACCCCCATATCGACATGAAGCCAGAGACGACGGCGGTCTTCGACGTAGTCGACGTCTCACCGTCCGCAACCGGCACCGGCGAAACCACCGAACCACGCATCCATGTCAGGCCAGCCCCGCTCGGCGACGCGACCGTCACACAATCGATGACTGCGCGGCCCGAAGTCACAGTGACGGCTATTCCCGACGCACCCATGGTCCAGCTGGAGCCTACCGAGCGCATCCACTGGCCCATCGAAGACGAGCCGACGGCTCTCAACGCGCGGCCAGGCGTCTCCGTGCAGCCCCGCCCGATCAAGCGAGAGCGCAGCGTGACCGCCCTAGTGGACAGACGACCACGTCCAATCGAGTCCGGCGGTGACACAGCCCGTATCGATCGACGCTTTCGCAGGCGCCTAACCGAGAGCCCGTTGCCGCTCGACGATAGCCTCACCGCGATCATCCGGCGCCGCAATGGCTTGCCGCTCGGAGAAGACGTTTGAAAGATCCAGCGCGATACAAGACGCTCGTACCGGAAGAAGACCGTAAGCTCTTTGACCCCGACGCTTGGCTTTCCGCCGCCGTCGCGCTGGACGTGTTGTCGACCCGGCTCGGCGCTATCGACCCAAAGACCCTGTCCATCGACGACGTCGTGCGCGCCGCGGTCGAGGTTGGGATGCTCGGCGGGCTCGACGCAAGCGAAGTCGATACACTGCTCGACGAAGCCCGCGGCGAGGTCGGCAACGCGCGCGCCGAGGTCGCCCCGCTGCTTACCCAGCGACGCGACGTCCAGCGAGCCGTGAAGCTCGTCCGCGATGGCACACGAGCGATGGTTCGAGAAGCCCGCCTCGAGCTCGAAGCGGGCTCCATGACCTCGTACCGTCAGGTCTGACCGGGGTCACCCTGGCGGCACCACGGTTTCCTACCTGCGACTGAGCATCAAAGTGATGCGATCGTAAATACTCGCCGCGTGGCTCTCCCAGAGACGACGTCCAATCAGGACGCCTGACACGGGTATCACTACCCCTGGGCTCCTGATCGTCGCGTCGAACTCGACGGCTCGACGTAGTTCGTGGAGCGCCGAGGGGCCCCTGCGCGACTGACTCAGCGCTGCGATCAGCGGTGAAAACTCAGCCGACGGGGCCTGCGGCGTTCCCGCGAGCTGGTCGTACGCGGTCGCCACTGCGAGGTCGTCCCGGCGGCGCGAGTTGACCCGTTGGATGACCTCCGGACTCCACAACATCGAGGTGAGCTCGACGCCATACTGCTGGTAGCGAGCGTCCTGCGTCGCGAAGAGCGCCTGCAAGACGAGGCCAACGCGGCCGGAGTGCCCGGCGTTGGCGAGCTCGACGAATTGACTGAGGATGACGGCTTGCCCACCCGGGACGTTCGGCGGCTGCGCGGCAAACGCGACCGCGCTGACGAGCTCGGGCGAACCGTGCAAGAACGCGAAGCGGACCTCGTCGGGAACAACCTTGTTGAACTCGCCAGCGTTGATGAGCTTGGTAATGCTCGCCAAGCGGAGTCGTCGCGCCGCGTCTTCGTAGCCCTGCACCTGCGTGAGCGGCAGCCGATCGAGGCTACGAAGGACCTCGACCGAAATGCTGTTCATATCGACCGGGATGGTTGTCGGCGGCGCGGCCGTATTCGGATCACGCAGGTTGCCGGCGAGCCCGATGGCAAGCGCGGCCTTCTCTTCGTTCGAGAGCTGCGTAACGATACGGCCCCAGACCTCACCCGCGATGACAGGCGACCCTTGGGTGCCCATGAGAAACCCGGCGACGCGCGGGTACCGCGATTGAGGTTGAGTTCCCAACACGGCCTCCGCGATAGCGTTCACATCGCGATTGCGGTCCTGGTCGGGCATATTGCTCTGGAAAATGCGCTCGAGCGCGCGTACGGCCTCGCCAGAGCGCGCGGCGACTTCGCCGTCAGGGGCAGCGCGTAGCGCTTGCAGAGCCGCGTCGAAGGTCGCTCGCAGCTGACCTGGCTCGGCGGGCAGCGCGGCGGGACCCGCCACGCCGGTCGCGTTCTGATGCGCCGCAAGGGTGCGATGATCGATGATGGGGCCGGCTGCGGCTCCCTGCATGACCGCCGCGGTCGCCGGGGCTGCCGCCAAGCGCGCCTTGTAGCCTTCGATCGCCGCTGCGATGGCCTCGGGGGGCATTTGACCGATCTCCGCCGGTGGTCGACCGGTGGCAGCTGCCATGAAGCCCGTGAGCTCCGGAAGGCGCTCGAAGAGCTGTGGGACGGTAAGCGGAGCCGGTGATTCGGCTGTGCCACCGAGCTGCGCCCACGCGAGCGCGCGGTCACGCGCAGCGATGAGTCCCGAGCTCATTGCCTCACGACGGTCGCGGCCCTCGGGCATGTTGTAGCCGAAAGCGCGAAACGCCTCGCCGTCATCGCGGACGAGATCCGCGAGACGCTTAGCGGGCAAGCGGTTCAGTAATCCTGACCAGTACTCGACGCCACCCTCCGGGAAGCGCTGCACCTGCTCGCCAGTGCGGAACTCGATGAGGCGCTGCAGATGTGTATCGATCCAGATGGGCAGTACGCGTTGAAGGCGCGGGTGCGAGCTGCGCGCGAGCTGCGCGTAGAACTCGGGAGGGGCCAGACGAGCCCCGGGGGTCGCCCGAGCCGGCGCGTCCGCGTCGCGCGACGGTCCAGCGGGTGCGGGTCGAGCATCGCGAGCCGGACCAGCGGGGGCGGGTCGAGCGTCGCGAGGCGGACCGGCGGGAGCAGGTAGAGCGTCGCGTCCCGGAACCG
>JALHOP010000003.1 GCA_022842935.1 Myxococcota bacterium | reverse complement strand
GAGCGAACAAGCTCGATGATGCGATGACGAAACTCTGGGTCATACGGCGGTCTGCCACGGGCCATGTTGGAGTCCTTCTCTCAAATCGAGAGGGCTCCACCAAACCGGGGTAAGTCCAGACCACCGATTGCCGATTGCCGATTGCCGATTGCCGATTGCCGAAGCCGATTGCCGAAGCCGACTGCCGACTGCCGACCGCCGATAGCCCACTACCCGATGGCCGACCGACGATAGCCAACCACCGAACGACCACCTGCTGAGTTCACCGACTCCCGATCGCCGACTTGCGCGGCCCGAGTGTCGGCCGCCCTTCGAGCTGCTCGACCCTGCGCGCCACATCACTGGTCGCGTGCCGCATGATGCGCATCACGTCATCGATGTCCGATAGCTTGTGCATCACCGGCTCGAAGCTCGCCCTTACCTCTTCCCTGAACTCGTCGAGGGAGCGCACGTGCTCGGAGAGCTGAGCGATCCACTCCATCGACTTGTTGCGATGGGTCATGACGGTCGCGAGCTTGGCGTCGATATCGCCCAAGCGGGTTTCGAGGCGATCCAAGAGGGACTTAAGCTCTTCCGACAAACTCATGCCGAAAACGCTAGCAAGGTTGAGGCGAAGGCCAAAAAAACCCGCGCCATCGCTCGGCGGATCCTGCTTGCGTACGCTCTGGCGCCATGTCTTAGTCCCGATGTGGAGCAAACGCCGCCGGTCCCGAGCACCTTCGACGCGCTGCCGGTATTTCCGCTTTCGGGCACGGTGTTGTTCCCCAACACGGTGCTCCCGCTCCACATCTTCGAGCCGCGTTATCGCGATATGGTGAGCGACGCGCTCGCGTCGGATCGGTTGATCGCGGTGGTGCTGGCGAAGGGCTCGACCGAGCCGGGCGAGTCCCCCGACGTCCACGAGGTCGCGGGTTGCGGGCGCATCATTCATCACGAAAAGCTCCCCGACGGTCGCTACAACATTCTCGTGCAGGGCCTTGCCCGCGTGCGGCTCATCACGGAATTGCCGTTGCAACGTCACTACCGGCGCTTCACGGCACGGGTCATCGCGCGCCCCGACGAAAACGACATGTCCGAGGCAAAGAGCGAGCTGGCGAAGCTCCAGTCGTGCGTGCTCAGCTTGCGCACACTCGTGGCCGAGCGCGACCAACCTCTCCTCGAGGTCCTACGCTCGACCTCAGATCCCATCGACCTTTCCGACATCCTGGCCGCTTCGGTCATTTCGACGCCGCTGCTCCAGCAAAAGGTTCTCGAGACCGTTCGCTTCAAGCATCGACTCGCGGTGCTCATCGATGCTCTGGCGGACGTCATGCTCCAGATCAGCGAGCCGTCCGCCGAGCAAACGCTGAACTAGCGCCCAGTGTCCGCTATCGCGTAATACGCGGTCATGTACGACACCTGGTTGACGGATCCTACACATCCTTACCTAAACCCGCGAAAGTACGTTAGAGCCCACAGTATCGGCCTCCGGCACGATTTTCGCTTGGGACGAAAAAGTGACAGCTGGGCAACATTTTCGGGATGTTTTGTTCAGCGGCCGGGGTTAGAGTTTTTGTCAGCAGGTCGCGGAGGGGGAGTTTGGGCCTTTGGCAGCATCCCACCCGAGATATGGAACCGCTACGCTTGGGTTTCCATATCGCACGTCAACCTTGGTCACGCAGTCGCGTGACTGGGAGAGGTTGCACGGGGATGCCAGCAGCCGAAGCGCCCTTCATGTCCGTTTTAGCGCCTACGCGCTGGGACACGATAGCGTGTCTTTCAAAGCGGACAGAGCCGCCACACCACCGCGCTTGCCTGAAGGCACGCTGGCCCATCGCCGGCGCGCGTCGTTCCACATTTTTTTGTTGTTACAGCAAGGAGGCATCCATGCACGTCATCGTCAAAGCCCGTCACATGACTCTGACGCCGGCTCTCAAGGCTTTTGCCGAAGAGAAGCTCGGCCGATCCGTCATGCGCGTATTCGACCGGCCTGCTCTTCAGGTCGAAATCGAGCTCACGGATCTCGGGGCTAAGGATGGTGACACGAAGGAGTGCAAGGTGAACGTCTACATGCCGAAGGGCAAGACGATCACCATCACAGAGGTGACCGACAACATGTACAAGGCCATCGACCTTGCGCATGACCGGCTCCTCCAACAAGTGAAGCGCGAGCGCGGGCGCCGTCATAACCCGCATCGCCAGCGCCTTGCCGCGCAGCAGATGCGCGACAAAGTGGCGAGGGAGAGCTTAACGGCGGGCGTAGAGCCCTGGGAACGCGAAGTCGCCGAGTTCGAACGGTCGACCTTGAGAGCGTGAGCTTCGCGTAGGCAAAAACGTCGAGACGTGGGGGCAAAGGCGAGCACGAACGCGCGACAGCAAACGACTCGGATGCCGAGCCGCTTTAGCGCACATCAACACTCGCGGCCTCGAACACGACTCGCAACCCAACAGTGAAAACGATGGATTCCCCGCGCGTCGTACGGCGCGCGGGGCTCCACTCGCGCCAAAGTCGACTCTGGGCGCCGTTGACGCTGAGCCGCCGCTTCGTTTGGGGCCGGCGGAAAATCGTAGCCCGAGCGGCTCGCGCATAACCCTGCAAGCTCGGCGAATTTCCTTAAGCGCAAGCCGGGCGAGTGCTGTAGATTCCGCGCGCTTTGGCTGCGCCTGTCGTCATTTTGGGTGCCGGACTCGCCGGACTCGCTTGTGCCCTCGAGTTGGGTCGCGACTACGTCATCCTCGAGCGCGACGACGCGGTTGGCGGCACCGCGCGCAGTAACCTGGTCGGCGGCTTTACCTTCGACGTCACCGGCCACTGGCTGCACCTGTCGGATCCAGAGGTGAAGAAGCTGGTCACCGACTTGATGGGTGACGAGCTGGTCCAGGTCGCACGGCGCGCCGAGGTGCATTCGCACGGGGTTCGTACGCCCTACCCCTTTCAGGCCAACACGTACGGGCTACCGCCCACCGTGGTCGCAGAATGCGTGCTGGGATACTTCAAGGCGCGCGAGCTCGAAGCCAAGGGTGCCAATCTGGCTCCGCGTAACTTCGAAGATTTCATCCGCCAGCGTATGGGCGACGGGATCGCGCGTCACTTCATGATCCCCTACAACACCAAGCTCTGGACCGTGCCGCCGTCCGCCATGGCGCACACGTGGTGCGGGCGTTTCGTTCCCTTGCCGACACCCGAAGAGGTGGTGTTGGGCGCCCTGACACCGCGCGGCGCCGGACACGCCTTGGGCTACAACTCTTCGTTCTACTATCCCAAAAGCGGCGGCATCCAGACGCTCGCCGAGCGCCTGGGGGCAAAGCTCGCCCACGCGCCACGCTTGTCGACAAGCATCGACCGCATCGACACCTCGACGCGTACCGTAAACGGAGACGTCCGTTATACGAGCTTGGTGTCGACCCTGCCTCTTACGGAGCTGGTCAAGCGCGTGACCGACGCTCCCGAAAGCGTGCACACTGCCGCGTCGCAGCTGCGCTCAACGAGCGTCACCTACTGGAACGTCGGCTTTCGCGGCGCCAATGGTCCGCACGACGCGCACTGGGTGTATTTTCCTGAGCCACATGTGCCCTTCTATCGTGCCGGGAGCGCTAGCGCGGCCCTCCCGAGTCTCGCACCGCCTGGGCACCGCTCGTATTACGTGGAAGTCGCGCATCGCACCGGGACGGCATGCCCAGTTAGCGACACCCAGGTGCTAGCGGGGATGCGCGAGGTCGGCCTTGCAGGCGCGCACGACGAACCCGTCGTCATGGAGCGACGAACCGTGCCCATCGCCTACGTCATCATGGACGACGCGTATGGACCGGCACGCGCCCACATCCTGGACTGGCTCGCGAGCCGTGACATCGTCTCGGTCGGACGTTACGGAGCATGGACTTACGATTCGATGGAAGGCGCCATGGTGCAGGGACGCGAAGCCGCCCGGCGGCTTCGGAGGGGACGCATCTGAAGCTTTCGGTGATCATCCCCATCTACAATGAAGAAGCGATCCTCGAGACCGCGGTGCGCGGACTCGTCGGTAAGCTCGCCCAGGAAGGCATCGACTACGAGCTCATCCTCTCCGAAAATGGCAGCACGGACGCGACCCTCGCCATCGCCCAGGAGCTCGAGCGCGAGCTTCCCAACGTTCGGGTGCTCCATGGCGACGCGCCAAACTATGGGCGCGCCCTCCGTCGCGGCATCGAGGAGGCGCGTGGCGAGCTCGTCGTCTGCGACGAGATCGATCTTGGCGACATGGACTTCTACCGTCGCTCAATCGCAATGCTCGACGGCGGCATCGATCTGGTCGTGGGCTCGAAGCGCCATCCGGAGAGCGACGACGCGCGTCCGCTGCTTCGCAAGGCCGGAACTGCGGTCATCACCGCGCTCCTAAGAGTGTCCGTCGGCTTCAAAGGCACGGATACACACGGGCTCAAGGCCTTTCGGCGGGCCGCGCTCATGCCCATCGTCGAGAAGTGTGTCGTCGAACATGACATTTTCGCGAGCGAGCTCGTCGTGCGAGCTTCGCGCGCGAAGGTCGAATCGCGGGAGATCCCGCTCCGCGTCCGTGAGATTCGGCCGCCGTCGATTCACCTCGTGCAGCGTGTACCGCGCGTCCTGAAGAACTTGGTGCGGCTCGCCCGGGTGATCCACTTTCCACCGGACGAGCGAAGGTGAGCGTTCGCGGCGTCGCCCTGACGATCGACATGGACGGCGTCAGCGAATACGCACGGCTGCACGGTGTTCCATGCATTGGCGACCCGCTACTCATGTACCGCGCTCCGCTCGCGCGTTTCGCGGCTCTCTGTGACAGCCTCGGCGCTGTCGGCACCGTTTACGCGATTGGTCGCGACGTCGAGGCCGGAGGTGGGGCCTTGCTCAGGCCTCTCGTCGAGCGCGGATTCGAAGTCGGTGCGCACTCGTTTGCACATGACTACGCCATGGCGGACCGTGACGTTCCTTTTGTCTACGACGATATCGCGCGTGCGCGGCGCGCCATCGAAACGGCTGTCGGCCGGGCACCCCGGGGCTTTCGCGCGCCGGGATACCTCCTCAGTACGACCATACTCGACGCCCTCGAAGCTCTGGACTTCGACTACGATTCGTCGGTGTTACCGAGCCCGAGCTATTACGCACTGAAACTTGCGGTACTCGCGAGCTACCGCGCGATGGGACGCAACGTCGGGTCGAGCTGGAAGACGCCGCGCATGGGGCTCGTGCCAACACAACCCTATCGCCCTTCCATCAAGCCGTACGAGCGGGGAAGCCGAAACCTCATCGAGCTTCCTATCGCGGTGAGTACAGCGGCGCGCTTGCCGCTCACAGCCGCAGCCATGGTGCTCGCGCCGAGCGGCGTTCGTCGCTTCATGATGCGGAGCCTCGCTTCGCGCGACGTCGTGGTCGTGAACTTCCACGCCATGGATCTCGTCGACCCAACGGCGGACGAGCTTCCAGCGGAGCTGGTCCGTTATCAGCCCGAGCTGCGCATCGTCATCGACGAGCGCCTGGAGCGCCTACGCGGGAGCCTCGCGCTGCTGCTACGCGATCGGGCTCCGATGACCTGCGCGACCATCGCACGTGCGTTCGTCGATTCTCACTCATAGGAGTAGTTGGCGACGAGCGAAACGCCTGTGGCGACCGTCGGCTGATTGGGCGCGCGCGGTCCGTTGAGAAGCACCGCAGCGGCGTCGGGGAAGACACGCAGGTAATCGTTGGCGTTGGCGGGCTGCGTATCGACCGTGGCGATGACCTTGCCGTACTGGCGCAGGTAGGTGACGAGCTGCTGCTTGAAGGTGGCATCCGGGGTGGCCTGGGTCGGCTTCAAGATCACTTCCGTCCCGGCGATGCCGATAGGAAAGCCGTGATCGCGTAGAGCCTTGACCGTGCCCATGAGCTGTCGCGGAACATCGCGCGAGCTCACATAAACGATACGGGCGCCGTTGCTGTAGAGATTGCGCACGAAGCTCACCGCACCGGTCACCGGCTGGTCGTACTTCACGTAGTCGTCTTCGAAGAAGTGCTGCGACCAGAAGACGGCTGCGTTGTTCACCACGGCCTGTTCTGTGACGCCAGCACGACTCAGCGTGTCGGTGAGCATGTAGCCAATGACCGACGCCGGTAGGGCGCTCAGGCGCTGTGCGGCTTCGGGTCGCGCGGTCCGTAGCTCGGCGTCGGCGTACTCACGGAGAATGTGCGCCGTACGTGGACGGTTGTCGAAGAGGGCACCGTCGAGGTCGAAGACCACCATCGGGCGCTCCGACTTGTTGTACGCGGTGCGCGCATCGTCTGTGATCTTCCGGAAAACCGAGGTCGTGGTTTGGGCGCGGACGGTGGGCGCAAGGGCGAGCGTCAAAGCGAAAGAGAGCACGTAGCGCATACGAGCAACCCTACTAGGCCGGAACGCGGCACTCAAAGCAGGCTCGCGCTGGGCCACGCGCGTGGCCAGGTCTGGAACGACCAAGCGGAAACTGGGTTGCGCGGACCCAGGTGACGCGCCAGCGGCAATCCTCGCGGAAAAACCGCGCAACAACGCCTTGGACGGGCCGATAAGTCTCGATGCTGGGCGAACTGTGTCCGGCGTGATCTCAGGACGTAAAGCATCATGCGTACGCTTACAGCGCTATTCTTGCTCGTTTTCGCGGTTGCCTGCGGTTCGGAGCGGGACGTCCCGCCGGGAGAGCCCCAAGACGACACCGGCGGCCCGAGCTCCACGACCTTCAGCGCCGAGGACCAGACCCCCGGCTTCTATCGCGACGCCTACCGTTTGGTGACCGCGGTCGCGAACGAGGACCACGCGACGGCGATCGAGCGCTTGCACTCGCACATCACGCACAAGCTCGAAAGCGCCCCTGAGCTCGACCGCATGCTCGAGCGCGATCGCGACACCATCCGGGGTCTGCTCATCCTGGCGCTACGCACCATGCAGGCCACCGAACATCATCCTGAGGTCGCGCACCGGATGGGTGAGGCGATCCTACAGAAGGTTCTGGCCCTCGATCCCGCACGCAAGGTCTGGAATCAGAAGCACCCAAGTGACCCGGTCGACGTCGCCGAACCTGGCGCTCGTCTCATCGCAGAGGCCACCCAGGGCGTACTCGTCGACGCGGTGAACGCCCCGGTCGACAGCTTCGGCAACCCCCTGGTCGGCGGCCTGACCGCAGAAGCAGCTGCGCAGTGTTCCGCGCCAACAACCCGCTCGTCGGTCTGGATCCCTGGGCTTGCCGAGCTCACGTGGGTCGATGGGTATTGTCTCCCCGACCAGTATCGCGAGGGTTATTGCGAGGCCGATCGCTATGTCGAGGGCCAGTGCTACGACGTATGGGTCAATGACTGCGCCGGCGGCGAATACATCAACCAAGGCTACTACGAGTACGTTTGCTACACGAGCACCGACTGCCAGTACCTTTGGCGTAACCGCTGGGTCTGGGTGGGCGGGGGCTGCAACGACGGCTACTGGGACGAGCAGTGCATTGGTGGCACCTACGAGCCTGGCCTCTGCTATCCGGACGAGGTCATCCCCGGCGTCTGCATTCCGGGCCGCTACTACTATTTCTATCCCTATGGCAGCTGGGCCTTCCGGGGCGGTGCGAGCAGCGCCTGCAGCCCGGTCGTACCGGCCCAAGCTGCGGTGGCTCAGACGAGCGCCAAGATCCTCTCCGGGCGCCTCGCGAAGGACATCGCGGACGACTCGTGGCGGGCCGCCGTCCTGAACCTCGTGGCACTCAGCAGCCGGCCGGCCGACGCCGACTACGTGGACGCCGTCCGCCAGATTCTCGAGGCTGCCAGGACGACAGACCCCTGATTTTTCGCGCAACAACAGGACGCCCGCGCCGAAAACTGATCTGAGACCAGGAGGATGCGATGGAAGCGACCGGATTTTCCAGCAGCCTAGCCAAGGCGAGTGCAGAGGATCGCAAGGTCTACATCACCAAGAAGAACGGTGATGTCGTCGGCAAAGGCTTCACGGTCCCCAAAGGCGATTTCTCGCGCTTCCTGGGCATGAAGGCGCCGACCCCTCAGGAAACCGCCGGCAACGTCGCAGGCTTTCGCGCCATTGAAGTTGCGCTCCAGAAGCAATTCAACCAGCTTGGTCGTACGGCCGTGAAGAACGGCTCGCGCTACACCAATATTGGCGGCGCACTCGGCGCGTTCGAAAACGAGCCTGGTCGTGAGTTCGACGCTGCAGCCAACGGTCTCGACGCTATGAAAGACAGCGTTGAGCTCGGCCACGCCATGGGCATGCAGTACCTCGAAATGCAGTACAAGTTTCAGATCGCGAGCACCAACTACGGCGCCATCTCCAACATGATGAAGGCTAGGTACGAGACGGTGAAGAAGTCGTTGGATGGGGTGCGGTAGAGAGACAGGCTTCGCGACCGCTGTTTTTTGCCGCTTGTTCCGCCTACGGCGGCGCGGCTGTCAGGATCGCGGCCGGCCTGCGGCCGGCAAAGCGCGAACCTGACTGCCATCGGCCTTCGCGCACGGAAGCTGCCTGGTTGCGGCTACGGGGCGGTTCGGGCGGGGGTGGCCGGACTCTCCCGCCTTGATTCGAGGGGTTGTCGCCCGCCCTCCACCTGCTACTGCGCGCTTCGCGCGGCGCGGCGCGGCTTTTTTCCCAACCTTTGCGGCGCCTGGCATTCTCGGCTGGCGCGATGATTCAGCTCTTCCATGTCTACAAGTCGTACGGTGAGGGCGTGCAGGCGTTGCTCGACGTCAATGTCGAGATCGCCAAGGGTGAGCTCGTTTATCTGACCGGGCCGTCCGGCGCCGGTAAGTCGACCCTCTTGCGGCTCATCTTCGCGGCGGAGGCGCCGTCGCGTGGGCAGGTCTTCGTTGCGGGCAAGAACCTCACGCGGCTCACCGCGAACGCCGTACCTTACTTGCGGCGCAACCTCGGCATCGTCTTCCAAGACTTCAAGCTCCTGCCCTCGCGCAGCACCTTCGAGAACGTCGCGGTAGCGCTCGAGGTCCTGGGACTGCCCCGCGAGCACATTCGCAAGCGGGTCTTCGACATGCTGCGGCGCGTGGGTCTCGCTCACAAGCTGAACGCGCTGCCACGGGCGCTCTCGGGAGGCGAGCAGCAACGCGTCGCTATTGCACGCGCGCTCGTCGCCGACCCTCAGATCGTCATCGCGGACGAGCCAACGGGAAACCTCGATACCGAGCGCGCTGGCGAAATCATGGAGCTGCTCGAAGATGCGAACGCCCGCGGCGCCACGGTCATCGTCGCGACCCACGACAAAGAGCTCATGCGGCGCGGCGAGCGGCGTATCTTGCGGCTCGACGCCGGAAAGCTCTCGGCCGCCTGATGTTCGGCCGTCTCGCATACTTCATCGGGCGGACCAGCTCGGCGCTGCGCGAAGCCCCAGGCATGAGCTTGCTCACCACGCTCACCATCGCTGCGGCACTCGTTGTGCTCGGCATCTTCGCCGTCGGCTTCATGGCGGTCGATGGCTTCACCGCCGGGTGGGGCCGTGTCGCGACCGTCACGGCATACATCGCCGACGAGGTGCCGGTCGACGCATGGCCCGGACTTCGTGACGCCATCGCGGCATTGCCCTCGGTCGAGAGCGCATCCCTCGTGACGCCCGAGGAGGCCCTCGAGGCCTTCAAGGCCCGAGGCCAAGAGGCTCGGGCGCTCGTCGAGGGCGTAAGCCCGACCCTGTTGCCTGCATCGGTTGAGGTCGTGGTCGCCGAAAACGCCATGGCGCTCGAGGCCGTACGCGCTTTAGCGGACATGGTGGCAGCGACCGAGGGTATCGCCGACGTCGACTACGGTCAGGAGGACCACGCCCGTCTGTCGGCGCTGGCGCGGGTCATCCGTATCGGCGGCGCGGCGGCGGCATTGCTTGTCGCCTTCGCCACCGCGTTCATCGTCTCGTCGACCATTCGTCTCACCGTGTACGCGCGTCGCGTCGAGATCGGCATCTTGAAGCTGGTCGGGGCGACCAACGCCTTCGTGCGTCTACCCTTCTTGCTCGAAGGCGCCGTCTGGGGGGCCTGCGGCGGCGGCACGGCGGCGCTACTGTTGTGGCTCGCGGATCGCATGTTGGTTCGCCACCTCGATCTGGGCGCGGTGCTCGGAGTCGCGACAACCGTGCGTCTGTTCGCGCCGGAGCTCGCGCTCGGGATCCTCGCGACTGGCGTCCTGCTTGGTGTCTCGGGCGCCATCCTCGCGGTACGTCGTTTCCTCGACCTGGAGCCCGTGTGAGCTTGCTCGCGATCGCGGTCGCCGTCCTCCCCTTCATCCACGGTGGCGTGGAGACGGATGTCGGGTCAGTTCTGGGCGAGATCGAGAGTATTGGCCGCGCGATCGGCCGCAGCGAGCAAACACTGCAAGACCTGACACGTGAGGCAGAGCTGTTGACATCGCGCGCAAGCCTCGCGGACGTCGAGCTGGCAAGCGCGCGCATGCGCTACGACGCGGCGTTTCTGGTCTACCGCGAGCGCCTGCGTGCCCTGGCGCGTCTTCCCATGGGCACCTTGTTCGTCCTCTTCGGCGAAAGCGACTCGTTCTCCGACATCCTGCGCGCGAGCAAGCTGTTACGGCGCGTCGCAAGCTACGACCACGGCGTGCAAGCGCGCTTGCAGCGCGAAGCGGACAGTCTGCGTGCAGCGGTCGCCAAGGCGGACGAAGACAAGCACGCTCTCGAGCACGTCATCGGTCGTTTTCGCGAGACCCGCAACGCGCTCGCGGCACAGCGCCGGGCACGTGTGGACGTCATCAAGACCGCCCTCGCCTCTCCGGATCGCCGGGCAAGCGTCCAGCGCGAGCTCGCCTCGGCGCGCAGTAGCCTCGCTACAATGTTGCAACGCGTGCAAGCGAGCCCATCGACCCGCTTCACGAGCCTTCGCGGTAAGCTCCCCTGGCCCGTGGTCGGCAGCTTGAGCGGTCGCTTCGGCGAGACCGTGCACCGCGAGCTCGGAACGACCACGACGCGCCAGGGCATCGCGGTAAGGGCGGTCGCCGGCGACCCGGTGCAAGCGGTTGCCTCGGGGCGCGTCGTCTACGCAGGCTGGATGCGCGGCTACGGCCAGATGGTCTTGCTCGACCACGGCGAGCACTACCACACTCTCGTCGCCCATCTCGATCGCGTCGACGTCCATGTCGGCGAGCAGGTCGCCGCCGGTGCCGTGATCGGTCACGTCGGCGAAAGCGGATGGCAGGAAGGACCGGGGCTCGCTTTCGAGCTGCGACACGCCAGCGCCGCCATCGATCCAACTCCGTGGCTCAAGCGCTGAGCATCGTGGTAGACCGCTGACCTCATGCGCTCGCGAATCTTGTGGCTCGGAAGCGGCATCGCTCTCGGAACCGTGTTGGGGCTCACCGTCTCGACCTTGAGTTTGGCTATTGCGGCAGGCCGCGACCCACGCGCCGATACGCTGTATCGCAAGCTCGAGGTGCTGGCCGAGGTGCTGACCGCCGTCGAGAACACGTACGTCGACGCCCTCACGCCGAGCGAGCTCGTCTACGGCGCGGCCCGAGGCGCCGTGAACGGGCTCGATCCGCACTCTGACTTCTTCGACCCCAATGACTACCAGCAGCTCGTGAACGCCACCGAAGGCGAATACGCGGGGATCGGCATCGAGCTCTCCGAGCGACAAGGCGAGACCGATCTCGTCACCGTCTTCGATGCCTCACCGGCCAAGCAGGCGGGCCTCTTGGTGGGCGACCGCTTGGTCGCGATCGACGACGAGCCGGTGCGTGACATGAGCTTCGAGGCCGTTCAGCGCCGTCTGCGCGGCCCGGTTGGTAGCAAAGTAAAGCTTGGCGTGCTGCGCGCGGGACGCAAGGAGCCGTGGACCTTCACGGTGGTGCGGGGGTGGATTCGCGTGGCGCCGGTGGCATCCCGAAGCCTGGGTGACGGTGTCGAATACGTTCAAGTGAAGACGTTCTCCCGCCGCGTCGCCCACGACCTCGACACCTTGCTCAAAAAGCAGGCGCCAAAGAAGGGCCTGGTGCTGGACCTACGCGGCAACCCTGGTGGGCTCTTCGACGAGGCGGTCAGCATGTGCGATCTGTTTCTCACGAACGGTCCAATTGTCTCGGCGATCGGGCGCGGTGGTCGCGTCCTCGATCAGCAGTCCGCAAAAGAGGGCGGCACACAGCCCAACTACCCGCTCGCGGTGCTCATCGACCGAGGCAGCGCCTCGGCGGCCGAGGTCGTCGCGGGTGCACTCCATGATCGCGGACGTGCGCGTTTGTTTGGCGAGCGTTCGTACGGAAAAGGTAGCGTCCAGAGTATCATGCCGCTCTCCGACGGCTCGGGCCTCAAACTGACGGTGGCGCGCTACTCCACGCCCTCGGGTCGCGTCATCGACGGCCAGGGGATCGAGCCCGACGAGCCTGCGGATGCGAAAACGGACGCGCCAGTCACGCAGGCTGTCGCTTGGATCAAGGGCCAGAAATGAGCCGCGAAGACAATGCCGCCCTCCTCACCAGGGCATACACCGCCCTGCAGAACCGCGACGCCAAGACCCTCGGCGAGGCCTACGCCGACCACGCGACCTTCGAAGACCCCGTGTTCGGTAAGCTCGACGCGCAGGGCACCCGCAAGATGTGGAGCACGCTCCTCAAGGGCGAGACGCTGAAGATGACCTTCACGGTCACGCCCACCGACGACGGCGGCACTGTTCACTGGGTAGCGGACTACGTCCTTGGTCGGCGCCCCGTGCACAACGAGATCACCTCGGTGGTCGTGCTCGAGAACGGCAAGATCGCACGCCAGCACGACACCTTCGATTTCCCCGCTTGGGTCCGCCAGGCCGTGGGTGGCCCGGTCGCGGCGCTCGCCGGAAGTCCGCTCACGCGGTGGCTCGCCCGCTCCCTGATTCGCTCCAAGGTGCGCAAGCGCTGCGGCATCTGAAGCGTCGCGGTCGCTAGAAGCCCCTCGTCGCGATCGCTCGACGCGCCGCAGATGCGAGCGAAGACCTTTGCGCGCATGGGGTGCTATCGCGAATTATCGGCGCCGAGACCCAGGCGTTGCGCAACTTCGGCGAGGTCAGACCGATACCGAAGGAGATCGGGTTTCCTCCCGTTCAATCCCAAAGCAAGTTGAGGCAGACGCATGGGCACTCCGAATGCCGAGCCACGCTCGGCCATTGCACTCGCACGTCCGGTCGCAGCACCCGCTGCGCCGGCGCCAGGCTTTTCGCGCGCGGTGCTGACCGGCGCATTGGCCGCTCCCGTGACGTCGCAAGAGCACGGCAATGCGCGCGGCATGCTCGTCCTCGCACAGCAGCGGACCCCTGTCGCTCCTGGTGCTCGACCGGGCCAGCCGATGCGGCCCATGCCCGTGCCTCCTGGCGGCAACCGCGGCTATGTTTCCCCAGGTTACGTGACGCCTGGTTACACGTCGCCCGGCTATGTCTCGCCTGGCTACACCTATCAGCAGCCCCAAAGCACATACTTTGGCCTGAGCATCGGGCCGAACGGCGTCCAGCTTGGCGTCGGCAACGGTGTGACGGCCTACCAGCAGCAGCAGACGTACGCGCAGAACGTTGTCATCGCGAACGCGTACGGCCAGCAGTTCTACCTGAAGGCTGGCTATCCGCTTCCGGCAGGAACCTACGTGGTGAACGCAAACCCAGGCTTCTGGGATTGGCTCACGATCCCTAACGCCTACTAAACGGCGCGGGGTTTAGGGACTGACCGAACGGTGTCGGTCAGTCTTTTTTGTCGGCGTCAGCGGACTTCTTGCCGAAGCCCCAACGCGCGGCAAAGCCGCTGAGCGCCTGCCTGGCTTGACCCGCGAGCTCGGCCGCTTGACCTGCCAGAGCTGGAGCCTGAGAGCCCAGCTCGACCGCCCTGTCAGCGAGCCCGTTGATCTCGCCGAAGACCTCTCGACCAGCGGCGAGCGGATCTTTGCCATCGGCGTAGTGTTTGGCGCCGCGCGCGACCGCAGCGATCGTTGCCGCAGCAACAACTGGAGCGCCGCCCACAAGCAGCACCACACCGGCGGCGACCGCCCCCTTGTTGCGCCCAGCGACGCCCCTGGCCTTGTCGGCGGCCGCCTTGACGCCCTCGTCGGACGCAAGCTCGGTCACGGCGTCGGCGCCTTTGCGAAGAGTGTCGCGAACGGCGCCATAGGCCTCTCCAGCGGCACGGCTGGCAGTGTGGATGTCGAAGCCGCTCGCCTCGGTCGCACTTGCGGCTTCAGGTGAAGGTCGTTGTTGCTCGGCAGCCGGGGCCTCGGGGAGCCTGCGCTGCGAATCGGCAAAGCTTGGTCCACCCGCGCCGCGAGCTTCCGCTTTGGTGGTGTCGGTAGCGCCCGCCTTGCGACGGGTGCGTCGCGCTGGTGGGGGCGTCTCGGCCGCACCGGCGTTGTCTTTGGCGGAGCTAGCGGCGGCTTCCTGGGTGCCCGGCTGCGTCGTCGTCTTGCGAACCATGATTGTCTCCTTGCGAGAGCGCCTACGGCGCACGCCGGCTACGGTGCACGGCCACTTTGTCGCGTTTCAGTCGCTTCGTTATCGACGGACCCTGGCGCTCGTTGCGCCTTGCGCTCGAGGAATCGCCTGGGGCCGCGATGCCGCAATGGCAGGAGGGCACAGACGAATAGCTACGCCGCGACTCCGGACGCGCCCGCGGGGGCCTGCTTTTCGCTGGGCGGCAGCAAGGCGGGTATCGCGGCTGGTCCGACGAGCTTCGGCACCTCGGGCCCTGGGGCCGGCAACTCCCGCGGCTTGAAGGGACAGGGTCTGACTTGCCATCACCCTTGAAGGCGCGGGCGTGCTTCACCTCGAAGTCCGCCTTGCTTGGGAGCGGTGATCACGGCTTGTCTCCAATCGCGGACAACGCACGCAACTGGTGAGCAGGCACGCCACCTTCGGGTCGCGCACCTCGGCGCGCTACGTCACCGACAACGCGCGCGAGCTTTTTGCGGTCGACGCGCGGCTTCTTGCCAATTTCGGCGATGAAACGACGAACCTCGGCTGCGGTGATCACGACACACCTCGAAAAGCTAAGGAGACTTCTTGCGGGCGCCGGCCATGAAGCCTTCGAAGATCGCCTTGCCCGTCGCGCCGGCAGTGCCGAGCAAGCTGGTGACACCTTCACGGAGCTTCGCGACTTCCGGGGCAGCCAAGATGCTGGGCTTCGCCTCGAACAGCGCGTCGATCTGGCCGACCTTCTCGGGCTCGGTGAGCTTGCTGTTGACGAGCTTGCGCGCGCGGGCGCGCTGGTCCTTGAAGAGCTCGAGGAAGGCGCAAATTTCGTCTGCGGTCATGCCGTTGTAGCGCTCGACGAGTACCTTCAAGGCGTCGTAACGGGCGTTTTCATCGCAGCGACCCGCCTCGTCGTCCGGCGCGAATCCCTTCACAATTTCTGCTGCGGCCGCACGCGACTCGATATGGTCCCTCAAGACCTTGAGCGCCTCGAGACGGAAGTGAGCGTTCGGCTTCCCCTTGATGTCCTTGAAGAGATCGATAACCTCGAGGGCGGTCGCGGATCCGATCTTCATGTCGCGGATGGCGACAGAGATCGATCGCAAGGCCTTCAGGCACTCCTCGCAACTGTTCGAGAAGGCGTCGAGTAGCGTGAAGACGCGGGGGTCTGGGTTGTCCTTCATCCGACGCAGAACGAGCTCGAAGGCCTTGCGCTTGGCGAAGCCGCCAAGGCCACCGTGGACGCGCTCCAAAAAGCCAGTTGCAGACGCGATGTCGCCAGTTGTCGCGCGCCCGCCGAGGATGCGCGAAGCGACACCAACGGGACGCGGTACGATCCCCTCGGCGACGGTCGCGAGCTGCCCGACTTGTTTTACGACGACGAGCGAGGTGCCCCGCACCTTGTCAGCGACGCGCGCCATGGCTTCGTCGGTTTCGGGTGACACCGCGACCGGAGTACCAGCGCCTTGCCTGAAGGCGACGAGCGCACCCTGAAGCGCTGCGCTCAGACCGGAAGCGCCACCTGTGGACGTTGCGGCAGTGGCCTCGAGGGACTTGGGCTGCCCTTCGGTTTGTCCAGCGCGGGTCGCGGCATCGATGCCGTCCTTGACGCCCTTGGCGACGCGTTTCGCCGTGCGTGCGACGCGGGCAGTCGTCAACACCGCGGCTGCCGCGCCCTCGTCGCCGACGACGTGCTTGGCAACCTTGATTCCCTGCTCGATATTCATGACTTGTCACCCCGCGTGCGGCGAATCGCCTCAGCCCATCCCCGCTGCGCGAACGAGCGACCAAGATCGAAGAGGTCGGTTGCTCCCGCGCGCACGCGTTCCTTCACGGCGCCGACCGTGCCGTCGTCGACTTTGCGCTGCCACGCCTCACGCGCTGCTCTCAAACCCTGGTCCGCCATAGCAAGGCCACGGTCCGCGACCTGTGCCGCGACGATGATGACGCTTGCGACTCCGGCGCTGGGCCTTGCCAGCTCGAACGCTCCGGGTTTTTCGACCGTTTTCGCCACCCGCGCGGCTTTCCAACAGATGTTCAGGCGCTGCATCGCTTGTTCGCACGCGGCGTTCTCGTCCGGAGTAGCTCCGGGGTGAGTGCCCGTTCTTGCGTACAGTAGCTTCACAAGCTCTTTGTGCTTCTTCGACGCCTTCTCAATGTCGGGCCCAAGGACTTCGTAGACGAAGTAGCGGTCGTTCTCCGGGATTCCAGGCCGCGCGTTGATGCGACGGGCGTGCTCGAGGGCAGTCGCAAACTGCGGATCGCGCGCGCTAACCGCTGGCAAACCCCCACCCTGAGAGACTGATTCGATACTCATGCGCCCTCTCGCTTTCCTCGTTTGCCAGCTGCAGCCGGCTTGGCCAGATGGGCAGCGAGCTTGGGTGCCCGTGCGCCCCAAGGCTCGCCACCTTTGCCGCTGATGACGTAGTCGATGGCCTTGATGAGCGCCTCGCTGCTGACGACTTCACGATTCCAGTCGGCGTACTCCGGCTGACGGCGAACGCTCAGGTGCTCGTCGCGCACGGATTGGGCGAGCGGCTCGATGTCGAGCCCGTTCTGCCAGTTGGGCTGCGCGATGAAGTGCTGCATGAGCTCAGTGAGCTGCGCCTTCGCATCGTCGTGCAGCTGCAAGTCGAGCGCATCGAGCTTCTTGATTAGCACTTGGCCGGCCGCTTCCGCGTCCATGGTTTGCAGCTCGAAGCGACGATTGAAGAAGGCGGCTAAGGCTGGCTCGAGCTTGAGGAACTCATCGACCTCTTTCTCGGTGCCAACGAGCGACACGGCGATGTTGTCACGATGCTCGCGCAATGCCGTCTTGAGCGTCGACAACACGTCGCGCGAGTACTGATCTTGGTTGTCAATGATGCCCTGCAGGTTGTGGAGCACCAGGTGGCCACCGGCCGAGGCGACGCGACGAACCTCTTTGTTGGTCAACGTCACTGCGGCACCGACGACGTCGCCCTTGAGCGCCGTAATGTCGGTGATGGTCGGCTCGTCTGTGCTCACCAGGCTAAAGCTCTTGTAGATGCGGGTGAGCTCGGTGGCGAAGCTCTTGCGGCCCGTCCCAGCAAGGCCCAGGACGCGCGCGAACGGCTGGTAGCCATCGCGCACGGGCTTGTTCTTGGCTCGTTGATCCTCGACCGTGGCGCCGATCTTGGTGAGGGCGTCCCGCAGGTGGCCGAAGTTGACGTATGTGTCGAGTCGAGCGACCACATTGGTGATGCTGTCGGGTTGATCGCCGAAGTCCTCCGCGATGAAGTCGCGCATGGTCTCTGGAGTGCGCTCGCGGCAGGCGAGGCGCGTGATCGCTTCGGCGACGAGATCTTTGATAGCGCCGCCGTTGCCGAAGCCGGCGCGCGTCCGCAACACATCGATGATGCGCATCGCCGCATCGATGACCTCGGGTGTCGCGTTGTACTGACGCTTTTTGATTTGCGCGATCAGCATGTCGCGGAGCTCGTCGCGCGATGGCACATCGAGGGTCACACGATTGACCAAAGCGAAGCGCCGGTCCGTGCCTTCATCAATCTCGGGGTCGAGCACATCCATCATCGGCCCCGGATAACCAAGACCGATGATCGTCGTGGTCCCAGACCGGTTGAGCAAATGCGGGACGAGCGCGCGAATCACACCCCGACCTTCGGATGTCTTGGCGAGCACGTGCATCTCGTCGATCGCGCCGACGCCGAACTGGGCCTTGTCCAAGAATGCGACGACCCGCTCGGCCGACTCGGCGTCATTCGCACCGATGAGCTCGGTCGCGGTGATGTACGTGAGCTTGCCGTTGCGCTCGCCGAGCTGGAAGAGCAAATCGTTGACGAACGCGACCGCGGTGGTCTTGCCGGTGCCTTTTTCGCCGAGGAGCAAAACGTTGTTGTTGTCCTCTTCGACTGGCAAACCCAGCTCTTTCGAGCGTTGATCTTCGGCGACGCGCTTTGCGTAATTTTCGGCCCACTTCAAGAAGTTCCTCTGACCGGGGCGCTCCTTCTTCAAGCGCTCGAGGGCGGGTAGCTTGCCGTTCTCGTCGTAGAAGGTCGCTGGGGCAACTTCGGCACCCGTCAGGGTCTTGCAGACGGCCTCCGCGTGCGGAGTCTTGGGCGCTTGACCATTCGGGTAAAGCCGCTCGGCCAGTCGGCCGCGCGCCTCTTCAAGCAAGGCGCCAACCTCATCGCCACCGGCGTTGGTCCAGCTCCGCAATCGCCCCATGGCGGCCTTACGCGCGTGAGCGTCGACGTCGAGCTGGTAGTCGCGCTTCGCCATGTCGACGAACATCTCGGTGAGCGTGTCCGGGCTGAGCCCGTTGAAGACGACCTGGGTGCGCAAGGTGTCGCGGGTCCGATAGTCGGCGTCTAGCGTGCTACGCAGCTCGGTCGTACCGGAGAGGACGAGCACCGGCTCGCCTTCGGCGACAGCGAGCGCTTCGATGATGTTGAGCTCGGCGTGATGGACACTGCGGTCAAGGATGTCAGCGTTCTCGATGAGCACGACGCCGGAGCTCGCGTGACGGACGACCGCCATCAAGTCGGCCCCACTCTCGATGATGCGGCGCAGGTCGATGACGTAAACGCGTGGCGCGCTCGTCACACCGTTGTCGAACAACAGGCGGGCGTAAATCTCGGCGGCGAGCTTGCGACCGACACCGTTCGGGCCAACAAGCGCGGTCGCGAGAACTGGGCGCACGCCGGGGTGCGTCTTGCCGTGCATGAGCTTGCTCGCCATGCTGGCGAGCCACTTGGCGCCTTGTTTCTGGTCTTTGAGATCGTTGATGCTGCGGGTCTCGGGGACGTCGATGATGTGCAGGACCTCGCGCTTCGCGTTGAAAGACGAGGCGGCGCTCGGGGGGTTAGCGAAGAGGTTCTCTGCTTCGTTCGTCGAGCGTGCAGTAGGAGCGGTGGAAGCGCCGGCCGCGGGTGCTTCGCTCCGCACGGCAACCTGGTGCGGCTCGACTGCTTCAAGCCGCGCGCGCACGGCGGCGACGGCTGAGCGGTCACCGAGGACCGGCGCGGCATCTTCGATGAGCTTTCGGTGGGCGTCCGCCAACGCGGAACGCTGTCGCGTCACAGCACCAACCATGCGACGCGCCTCGCCGAGCACGTCTTGGCGAGCGAGCGCATCTTCGCCTCGCTGCGCTGACACTGGGCGCGGGCCCTCGGTCGTGTCGGAGTTCGCGGCCGCGCCGCCCGACTGTTGCTGGGCCTGCGCTGCCTTGAACAACCGCTGGTAATCGACCTCGCCAAGCGCTCCCGCGCGATGCAGCATCGTGATGTGGGCGATTACCGCGTCCGGCTCTACGGACACGCCGACCAGGTCTTGACCGCGATAGAAGATACCCCCATCGCGCGCGACCTCGAGCTTTGCGTTCAGCGGAATCGACATCATGGCGTGCCCTTGAGCGGGGCGACCGAGCCGTCGCAGGCCCGGTCGCTATGGTGTGGTTCGATGTGAGACGCTCTCTCTAGTTGCGGCCACCAAGGCCAGCGCGCCGGGCTTGGTTGGCCATGGAGCTCTGAAGGAACTTGGCCAGATCGCTATTCTTGCCAGCGGCAGGGTTGCGCGTAACGCGCGCGCCAGGATCGAGCTTGGCGGTCGTCCCGGTCGCGACCGCGCGGATGCCCGCCGCATGGTCCGCGAGGAGTTGATCGGTGTAGGCCTTCAGGTCCTGTTCGGTCTTGATGTTCGCCGCAAGCATCGCACCAGCCATCTGCTGACTGGCGCTGTGGCTACGCGCAACCCACTCCCGATGGTTGCCGTCGAACGCGGCGACCCGGCCCGCGAGGTACTCCACAGCGCGGGTCGTATTCTGGCTGACCGTATCGAAAACCAACATCGTCCAGTCAGCGGAGTTGATGACGCCAGCGACCGCGGCGACAACACCGGTGGTCACGTTCTGGACCTCGAGCATCTTGATGCCGTTTTGGAGGACGCGTTCGGCGTTACCCTGGGTGTTCTGGAGTAGGGTTGCGAGCTGCTCGCCGGTGGTCTCGAAGTCACGCAGGTTCGTGATCCAGTCGTTCAAGAACGCGGCGTAACGGGTGATCTCCTGTGACTGGGTACGCAGCTCGAACAAGTGCTTCTCGTTCGCGCCGTATTCTCTGGACCGATCGTCGAGCGTTACCTGCTCAGCCTCGACGGCCGCGATTTCGTCGTTCACCTCTCTGAGGACGTCGACCGCGCCGTTGAAGCGGTTCACCGACTCCTCGAGTTGCTGCGCGAACTCGATACGAGAGGCCGCGAGATTCGCCGAAACGCCCCCGAGCGCCGTCACCTTGTCTTCGAGTGAGTTGAGCGCGGCTTCCGCGATGTCGATTTGCTTGAGGAGGAGCTTATCGAGCTCAAGCTCGTTAATCTTCGCCGGCGCCGGCTTGCGCGTTAGCCAGTTCTTCATGCGGCCGAAAAAGCCCGCCTGCTCCTCCTCGTCCTTGTTGGTCTTGTGGACGTTTGCCTTGGCGACCATGTCGGCAGGCATGAGGTCGACGATCTCCTGGAGGTTCGCGGCGATGCTCTCGCGCACCGCATCGCCATCCGCGATCGCGGTCTGCATGGACGCGAAGGAGGCCTTAACCTCCTCCTTGCGCCTGTCGAAGTCCGCCTGGCGCGACTCACGGTAGGCGACGAGCGACTGTCCGTCGACGATGCCGTCGCGAAGCTGGGCTTTGAACGTGTCGAACGCGACGACGGCCTTTCCCGCCGCGCGCAGCGTCGCGCCGACTCCTGCGGTCTGGGCGCCGGCCGGCACCTTGCCGCCGGCCGTCGGGGCAGCTCGGTCGGCCGCCATGCTCTCGAGCGTTTTTCGCTCGCGGCGTGAGGTCTTTGCCGGGGCGGCTGTGGCTGCTGCGCTGGTGGTGGTTGGGGCTTGGCCGTCAGTGACTCTTCTAACCATGATGATTTTTCCTTCTCTTGCTTAGTAAAGAACGCGAACTTTCAGCGTCGTGTCGTACTTCTCTGCGTACATCTCGAGGGTGCTACGAAGCTCCGGTGTACAAACCCAGAGCTTGTCGACTTCAGCGGACCACCCTTGCGCTTGCAGCCGCTCGAGCGGAGCGTCGTCGGGATCGATCCAGGGAGGGTTCTTGGCGTCGCGTGGTTCGCGCCACAGCTCAAAGGCCGTGAAGCACGCAACCAGGTTGTTCGGCGCGATCTCGAACAGGTCCGCGATCTCGTCCGGCATCACCGTGCCCGAGAAATAAACCGGACCAACGATGCCCTGCGTGACGCCAGTCAGGGCATGACCGCAATGTTTCGAGGCGACCAGCGCGAGGTGGGCCGCACCCTGCTTGGCGAGCGAACCCACCATGGCGTTCAACTCGCGATTCATCACCCACGCCCCACTCTTACCCTGCGCCAAAGGCGCAACGTCGAAGCGGCGCGCCTTGCTCGGGTCAATGTGCAGAGTGGTGCGAATGACGAAGCCGGGGTCGGCCCACGTGTCGAGATGGACGCGAAAGAGGCGCTTTTGCCCCTCGAGCTCGACCACCTCGATGCGCGGGTCTGCGTTCAATGGCGAGTCGGGGACATTGCGTAGCAAGTCACGCACGTGCGCGCTCATCGGCGACGAGAGGTGCAGGCGCGTGAAGCGGGCGTCATTCGGATTGGTATGACGTGCGAGATCACGTTGCGCGTTCACCTGCGCCCAACTCCCGTACGTCGGCATGCCGGTCTCGCCGTGAATCTGGACACGCTGCTCGCGCGGCATCATGCCAAGCGCCGCGATCCCCATGAAGCCCTTCTCGAGGTAGCTCGCGCTCACGAAGCGATTGTCGAGCTGCGCCGTCGCGATCGCGCGACTCATGCAGGCGCCGTAGTCTTGCAGCTCACGGTGCGTAAGCTTCAGAGGAGGGACGCTGTCGTAGACATCGGCGGTACCCACCGCAACCAGGCGTGCTGGAGCAGGACCTGTCTCCAACACGTCCTCATTGTGCGCCGCAGGAGCAACGATTGGCTCCTGAGGGGCACTCGCGACACTCGGCAGCGCGTCCAACGCTTGACCAAGACCGGTCAGCCATTGTGGCTCGCTGTTGCCCGCCGCGTTTGCTGAAGACGTAGAGACCACCCTTAACTGCTCCGATGTCGCTGAGTTCGAGGATGATGTTCGGCGCCGTTGAGTGGTTGTTGTGCCTTTCCCACGCCCTAGGCTGAGTGAAGCGTTGGCAGCATCGAAGTTTCGCGGCGACGCAACTCACGACGCGACGGCCCGATACACACGCATCACGAAACTTTGGGTGCGCTCTAGGCCGCGCTCGGAAATGACACAGGAGAAAGACCGTGGGTGACTTAGGCGTATCGAACAAGACGCGTTACACCGGCCCGAAGGGCGATCAGGGGTCCACTGCACTTGCTCGTCTCAAGGATGGCGCGCCCGGGATCGTGCAGCAGGTCGCGAGCGCAGCGGTGAAAGTCGACGACGTTCTCGACAGGGTGCCGTTCATTCCGTACGAGGCACCGAAGGCACCCAGCCAGGCCGAGCGGATCGCGGCCGGCACAATGACTGTGGTCTACGCTGCGGGGGGCGGAATTTCACTCATCCCGTTCGTTGGCCCGTGGGTGGCATCGGCGGCCATCGCGGCCGGCGGAGCGGCGGCGCGGTTCTTATCGAACAACCCCGAGGTGCAGAACCAAGGCAACCTGGCGCTGCAGACCACCGGTTACAGTGTCGTGGCCGACCTCGCGAGCTTCGGTTTGCTTGGCTCCGTGCCCTACTTCCGCGCCGCCGTGAAGTCGGCAGCGGTCGCCATGAACCGCGGCTAAAGTCCTACAAGATCGTCGTTTTTTGGGGCTCCGCCTGTGTAAACATGCGGGGCCCCTTTTCGTTTCGGGGCACGCGCGGCGCAACGCGAAAACGTTGCGTCAATCGTCGTGTCGCCACGTCTCGGCAGGACGATCGACCGACCGCGTCGAGGGACGCAACAAAGCCAATCAACCGCCGAGAATGAATCACGAAATCGTAAAAGGGGTCTCTTCGTGCAAGTCGTTGGCCGCAGCCCGCACATTGCCCAAGACGCAGGCGCGCCCGCGACCGTCACCACGGCCCATCAGGTCGCGGCAACGGCCAGCACCCAGCCCACCGATATCCTCGAGGCCCAAGCCGCCGCCCCTCTCACTCCCGAAGCCTCCGCCCAAGCGAGCGAGCTCGTGGCGCTGCTGGATGAGCTGCGCGGAGCGGCGCGTTCCCAGGGCGAAGATTTCCCACCGCTCGTTCAGGGTCCCGTCTACGGACTGACGAACGGGTCGCTGGCAGTCCCTCTCGACAAAGCGCTCGAGCGCGCGCGCGGCTACGGCATCAAGCAGCCGCGCGATTTCGTGCTTGGCGAGGTCGCGGTTCAGCTTGGGCGGGCGCGTCTTGGCTACGATCGCACCGACAACCGTATCCGCCAGAGCGCGGGCTTGCGACTGCTCGTCGAGCTGGTCGAGACCGTCCACGCAGCGCGCCAGGTCATGGCGCGCTACCCTGGCCTTGCTGCTCCCGTGCGCTCGCACGTCACGACGATCTGGTCGGCGATGGCCGACAACACGAAGGCGAGCGGCTCCGAAGCGATCCGCAGCTTCATGCTCACGTGCCTCTCGAAGGGCCTTGGCGACCTCAAGCCGCCGACCGCAAAGCTCGACGACCATAGCACCAAGGTCATCGAGGCGGCCGCCGAGCTCTTCGATGAGCTGACGGCTCCGTTGAGCAAGAGCGAGCAAGAAGCCCTCGACGAAGCCCGCGGCGATGCGGACACCCGCGCCGCCAAGCGCATCGAGCGTGTCTGCGCCGAGCTCCTGCCATACTTCGGCGAGCTCGTCCTGATGGCGATGCCCGAAGAGAAAGCGAAAACCACAGAAACGCGAACCCTGGTCAGCGCCGAAGAGGCCCGAGCGCGCAACGAAAAGCGCGCCGAGGCGCGACGCGCGGGCGGCTCGAAGGCCAATGTCGAGTCCGCCAAGGCGGAGAGTGAGAGGGTCATCTCCGGCATCAAGCATCACGACCTCGCGAGCCGATGGCCGAACCCCGCGGCGCCCACGCCGAGCGACATCCAGGCAGCCATCGAGACCCTCGTCGACCGCAGCGTGATCACCCGGCCGGCGCAGCTCGACCTGGTCGTAGGTTTTGTCCTGCGGAGCGCCCAAGCGAACCCGCTGACGCGCCCATCGTTCGGCGTCAGGTCCGCAGTGAGCTCGGCGGAGCCACCTTGGTCCCTGCGCTACATGCGACAGCTCACCGGTCCCGACTTCGACGAGCTCCTCGATGCCACGGTCGACAGGGTCGCAACGCGCGACCTCGACGAGCCACCGAGACCGGGCGGCCTTGGGCGGCTCTTCGACGATCGCTCGCGAAGCAACGAGGCGCAGGACTGGGTTAGCAGCGCCACGCCACGCGCCGAAGACCTGAAGGGCATGACCCGGATCGCGGACGAGCTGCGGCGGCACGACGGGGTCACCGCGCAAGTAGCCCAGCGCCTGCAGGACCTGCAACGCGAGATCATGAAGTCCTTCGACGAGTGCCGCCGGCTCGCCGCGCGGCTCGCGAAGAACTTCACCGCAACAGATTCGAGAGACTTCGCCGCGACGCGCGCACGCATCGAAACCTTGTTCAGCAAACACGACGCGACGATCGCGACCCTGCGCAACGTCTCGACCGAAAGCGGTACGTTCAAGCGGTTGCTCCGCATGACGGTTGGCAGCCAGAGCGCCCTTCAAATCGATGGCTTGATGAACGGCATCGGGCGGGTGCTCGACGCTCAGGCTCCCGCACGCACGTACCTTGCCGAGCTCTTCGCGCAGTTCCCCGCCGCCACCGCGCCACTCGCAGAGGTTCTTGGGCCACGCCTCGACTGGTTCGACACTGCGGTCGTCAAAGCCGGCAGCAGTCGGCAGTCCGACCCGTTGCTGCCCATCTTCGATGGCGCCTGGCTGGGCACCGTCACAGCCGAGCTGCGTCGCGCGGAGCGGACCGCCTCACGCATCTGCGAGCTCGTCGACACGTTGCCCGATGCGGTGCGCAACCGCATGATGGTCGAGGTCGACTCCGAAGAAGCGCTCAGGGGCGCGATGCTCGAAAGTGCAGCGCGCAGCTTGGCGGAGCGCCTTGGCGCTCGCCCCTCGAACGTCAACACCACCGCTTTCGACGTTGCTGCGGTGCATAGCCGACCGCTTCCGGCGCTCGCAGCACGGCCACGCCTTGGCTACCTGTGTGCCGCACGCGGAATTCTTGAGGCCCCCATCGGGGATCTCGCCGAGATCGATCGCTTCGCGACTCTTTCACTCAGCGACGGTCGCGGTCCCGCGTACTCCATCGACCAAGAGCAGCGCCGGGAGCTCGAGGCGACATCGGCCGGCCGCGGCGACTACAATTTCTGGTGCCGTACGTTCGACCTCGACGCGCCGCCCCGCTCGTTTCTCAACGAGCTCATCGGCTGGCGCACCTACCACGCGCCGTCTCTCGAAGAGATCGTGGCGCGAAGCGAAGCCCACGCGGGTGATGACACCAACAATACGCTGGGAGAGATCGCGCAGCTCGGCTCGGGCACGCACCCTATCCCTGAGCTCGAGGGACGCGAGCTGGGCGATCGTCTTGGCCGTGTCGACGGTATCGCGCGGCGTCTGGCGACGAACTTCCAAGCACTCGCCGACCTGACTCCCCTGCTCGACGCTTCGGTACAGCCCGTCGCCGTTTTGCTGCACGCAGCACGCGTCTTGCCCCGCGCCAAAGACAAAGAAGCAGCCGCTGCCCTGTTGCAACCGTGGCTACGCCTGCCTGACGCGCGTCTGCGCGAGGCCGCACGTAAGTGCATCGCCGAAATTCGTCAGCTCGACGCGACGGCGCTGATGACCGAGCACCTCGCGGACGGCAGCGATCGCCTCGTGCGGCTGCTAACCATGAACGACGTCGCGGGCATGGCCAAAGCGACCTGGGCTCTCGGGCCCCTCGAAGCGCTCACGAACGATGACGACGGTGTCGTACGCACCTTCGCCGCCTACGCGCTTGCCACCATCGCGAGCAACGCGCGAGAGAGCGCCGCGAACGACGCAGGGAGCGTGCTGGTCCGGCTCTTGGGCCAGAACGATGCCCATGTTGTCGAGATGGCCTGCGATGGCCTGCGCACGCTCGCCGAAAACGGCAACGCGTTCACCGCGAAGCTGGTCATCGAGTGGGTGACCCGCAACCGGCCTCATCCCTACGTCGCCGGTCTGCTCGAACAAATCGGTGAGAGTCCGACCCTCATCGAGACGGTCAAGGTCCAGGCGCGCGGCGCGCACGCACAACTCGTCGCAAAGCTTGGCTCTGCGGGCGTTCGCGCTCCCCGCTCGTCAGTCAGAAACAAGCTCAAGAGCCGGCAGGTCAGTCAGCGCGACCTCTCGGACACCATATTGAGCGCCGCGCGGGTCGCGCGCGGCGAGCCCGCGCTCGAAGCAGTAAGCGACCGCTTGAAGCTCGCGTTGCGATTGGTGAGCAAGTTCGAGCACTGGACGACCACCCTTGGCCCAGAACTCCGCGGCTTGCTCGATACGCTCGACTATCCCGACGCCATCGTCGACGACGCAGTCGCCGAGCTGACAGGAAAAGAACCGCGCGGTTACCTCGCGAGCTGCCCCGAGCTGGTTTCGGCGCTGTTTAGCTCGCCCGACTTCTCGGCCGCCGAGATCTGCGTTCTCGAGAGCGGACGTATTCCCGAGTCGCTCGCCGATCTCGCGAGTCATCCGCTCGCTGAAGACGGCTCGTGGCGCACCGTCAAGCTCGCGGAGGCCTTCAAGAACGAAGAGCGCTTCAGCGCGCTGGTCAAGCTCAAGTTGGCTCTCTCGTCCGACCTTCCCCAGCTGGTTGGTGAGGTCCTAGCGACCATCCTCGACGAGAAGACACCGCGCAACATGGCGGGCATCGCCTACGACGCCATCTCCGACGTCTTGGGCGTCGACATTCCATTCCTCAACCCGATGCTCGACGCGGCCCAGCGCAAAGAAGCGCTCGCTAACGCCGAGCCGCTCGACCCGGCCATCGATGCCCTGGTCGAGCGCGCCGTCGTCGATCGGTTGGCGGTCGTCGAGCCGACGAGCGACGAGGCCAAGGCCCTGGTCCAGTACCTCGCGAGTGGCGCCCCTGAAGTCGCGCAGCGACGACTCGCCGACGCGATCGATCGCGCGACGAGCGCACCACAAGCACGACTCCTCCTCGAGCCGGCGCGGGCTCTCGCGCGTTTGCGTCCGACGAGCGTTGACGCCAAGGCGCCTTGGCTCATCAACGTGCTGCGCGCGGCGAAGATGGCGAGCATCGATCAAATCATCACCGTGCGCGATGCGCGGCGCGCTGCAGTCGCTGCAAGTGACGCCGCAAGCGCCGCACTCGCAGGCGACCGCGTCGCAAATCTTGCCGCAGCGGTCATGGACAAGCGGGAGACCATCCCCGCGGACCAGCTCGCACCCCTGCTCGCCATCATGGCGGACAGCGAAGACGACGCGAGTCGCCAGGCGAAGTTCGACGGCCTGCGCGAGATCATGGCCAACAAAGACGTCCCCTGGACGCCAGAGCGCATGAACGCTCTACGCAACGGACTCCTGGTCGTGCAGGCGAATCACCGCTACACCGCAATTGAGCGCAGCCTCGAACAGGCCATTCGCTTCGCGGGACGTCTGCTCGACGCAAGCCGCGGCCTGTCAGAAGTCGACCTCGGTAAGCACTTCGAGATCCTCGCGCGATGCAGCGACATGACCGCGAAGGCCCAATACGCTGACAATGTCGTCGCGATGTATCGCGCGTTGAGCGCCAGCAATTCGACCTTGTCGCCCGTTTTCATCGAGCAACTCGGGCTCTGGGTTGCTGCGGCGGACACCGGAACGGGTACGCTCTCCGACCACGATCGTAAACGAGAAGTCATTCTCCGAAGCCTCGTCGAGCTCCTGCCGCTCAGCGACGAGACCATGACGCAGCTCGTACAGTCGTGCGCCGCGATGTCGCTCGATCGAACCGCAGCTGTGTTTCGCGCCTGTAAAGAGCACATCCGCTCGGCGCTACTCACCGCTGACGACGTCAAGCGGATCACGAGCGATGGCGCGAACCCCGAGGAGGGCCTGAGGTTCTTCGACAGGGTGTTCGGTAGCCGCGTGTCGCTCTTGCGCTGGAAGCCGAGCGCGCTCGCGAGCTTCAACGATCCGCTCAAAGACGCCTGGAACGACAGCAGCGACGTGAAAGATGCCAAGCGCGCTATGCGCCGAAGCCTCGGCAACTTCTTCGACACGCTGGCGGCTCCGCGTGGCCAGACCGCCGATGTCGAGCAAGTCGCCATCAGCAACTACATCGGCACGTTCGCCTTCGGTGCTTGGTCGCGCGGTGAAGATCGTGCGAGCAGCGGCGAGCGCGCGAAGGTGTCTGGACAGTCCGACAAGTCGACGGTGCTCTCGAGCGCCGACTACGCCGCTCACAAGGCGAACAGCGACCGAATCGAGGCGGCGGCTCGCGCGCGCATCCTCGATGGCAAACACCCCGTCGAGCAGCTCAGCGCCATGATGATGCCGAACAGCGTCGCGATCGCGAACGCCTTCGACGGCTTCTTCACGACGACCATCGACACCGAATGGGAGTCTGCCGCGGAAGGCCCGCGGGTCAACGTCAATCGCATGATCCTCGCGGATCTCAATCGTGCTCACGCCGTGAAGATGGCGGAAGAAGCCGAGGCCCGCGGCGAGGTCGTGAGCGTCTCGGTGCCAAACGTCGATGTCTGCGAGGCCCCGCGTGAGATCGAGACGGAGACGAAAAACGTCAGGCTCCTCATCAATGTCGTGATCGACAACTCGGGTAGCACCGACACGAAAAACGACGCTGGCGAAACGCGTCTCGGCTACTTCAAGCAGCTCGCGGTCATGATGCTAAACGCGTTCGGAGCTGTCGAGAACCTCGAGCTCAACAGCTCCGTCGTCAGTTTCTCCGACTACGGCCACCTCTTGATGGCGCCGTCACGCAAGCACGACGTCAAGACGATGTGCCAGGCTCTGGGTCCGATCGCGGCGCACGGCGGTACCAACATGGCCGACGGTCTCGACAAGAGCCGCCTCGCCGCGTCGACGGGCACCTACGACAAGGTCATTCATATCGTCCTCACCGATGGTCAGCCGAACCGCCTCGGCGATACGCAGGCCGCGGTCGCAACGCTCCGCGGCATGGGCCACGTGGTCGTCGGCTTCGGGGTTGGTCCCGACGCTCTTCATCTCGGTAACGTCTTCGGCGACGAACACGCCATCTCGGAGAGCAATCCCGACATGATCGCTGGTCGCGTCTACAACTACTTGAAGGAAGTGGTGTCCCGTGTTGCAAGTTGATTCCATGTCCCATCGCGCGAGTAAGCAGCTCGCTTATGCCGCGCGCTTCGAGCACTCGACCTTCCTTTACGGCACCAAGCTCGAAGCCGCTGCTGCTCACCTCGAGATCGAGCGCGCCGCTGGCACCCGCGTGGAGTTCCTCGATCAGCGCACCATCATGAACGCGCACGAGCTCGAGCAGAAGCTCGCCAAAGCGAACAAGCTTCACATTGCCGTCGACTGGATCGTCACCCCGGAGCTCGTCGAGACGTTGCGACGCGCCCTCACGGGCCGCCGCTCGCGCCGCATCTTCGCGGTGCTGTCGAGCTGCGTCTCCCTGCCGAGCGAGCTCGGCGTCGATCTGCGAGACGTGTTCCCGATTCTCATCGCCTGGGACGAGGTGCTGTAATGCGACGCGTAGCCGGACTCAGAGAAAAAGCAGGCACGGAAGGTAGCGCCAAAGGGCAAGAGCCACGCGATTCCCGCCCAACGGCATCGGGGCCGCGTATGCAGAACGCAGAGCAGTTCTACGCGCTCCTCGGCGAGCGTCGCTTTGGCGACTCCTCGCGCCCGGTCGATGTTGCCGAGATCACCAACGTCCTAGGCCTCAGTCGCTTCCGCGAGATGACAGCGCGCGTCCGCGATGACGTCGTGCGCAAAGCCGCCACGACTCCGGGTGCGACGCTGGAGCCCGACAGGATCTTCCGCGCCTGGGCAGGACTTCTGGTCGACGACCTCAAGCGCCAGCCCAACCCTCCAGCGGACACGGACAGTGCGTTCAACGAAGCTCTGAGCTGGGGTGAGAAGGTGCTGCTCGAGCTCGCCGCTGAGCGACCAATCGTCTACCGCGGCACGCTGCACTCGACCATCGACGTCATCGGCAAGGTGGGCGAATACGATCCCCAGCTCTTGCTCGCGCGGGAGTTTGCCAAGCGCGGCGAGCTCGGCGGCAGCGCCATTCTGAGCGACGCCCTCGAGCTATGCTTCGTGCCCGCTCACCTTCAGCGGGCGCTGGGGGCTCAGGTCGCGACCATGGCGAAGGTGGCAAGCGCCGTGCCGCAGGCTCCGGCGGCCCTCGTGCAGACCCGCCTCGACGACATCGGCATCATCGACGCAGTGATGCTCGCCGACAACGCCTACAACACCGAGCTCGTGAGCCTCCGGCGGCTCTTGGGGATCAAGCGCCAGCAAGCGGCCGTGCCATTGAACCTGCGCGACCAGGTCGATAGCCCGCTCGAGCTGCAAGGGACTTTCGGTCGACTGGCTGCTTCCCTGAGCACGGATGTCGACGCTGTCACGCGCGAGCTCATCGTCATGCTGGCCCGCCTGCAGTCGAGCCCCGAGGTCACTGCGGCGGTCAAGAAGGTCGCCTTCCTCGGTATCGACGCGAACCTGCGTCGCCTGGCGAAAGAAGCGGCCGCAGCCGGAACACCGGCGAAGACCTTCGCGTCACTCGGCCAAGCCCTGTTCGGCGCACGTGCGACGCTCGCAGCGGAGATCCAGCAAGCCGCAAGCAAGAGGAATGACCCGACGGTGCCGAAGCTCGTGCTCGCCAGCGTCGATGACCTCATCGCCGATGTGTTCAAGGTCACCGGTGACGCGCACTTCGCTTCGGACACGATGGCGAGCTCGAGCGACCCTGGGGCCATTCTCTTGCGCAAGGTCCTTGATGCCCCAGCGCGCGACACCCTGGTGGACGCTGCCCTGGCTCAGGCAAAGGGTCCCGCGCAGCGCGCCTCCCAGGTCGCCCTGCTCGCGGACAAGGCCAAACGCGAAGCAGAGCTCGCGAAGGTGATCGCCGCAGCGCCAGACTTCCGCCCCAAAGGTGCGAACGCGGCCTTGCTATTGTCATGGCCAACCGATGTGCCGCGCCCGACGACCGACGATGCCGCCAAAGCGGAGCGCGCCAAGGAGCTTGCGCGGCTTGGTCCGAGCAACTTGCAAGACCTCATCGAAAACGGCGCGGGCGAAGACGAGATCTTCAAAGAGTTCCTCCGTCTCGGTGCCCAGGGCAAGTTCGTCGTCGGCGAGGACGACAACGTGATCGATGAAACCGTCCGCAAGGTCATCAGCGGCCAAGTGGAGGCCAAGAAGGGGAATTTGTTCAGCAGCGACACGCTGACGCCGCTAATGGCGTCAAAGGCCATCTCGGCGCTGCCTGCTCAGATCAAAGCAGGCGCTAGCGACGCCTTCGTGCGTGAGAGCCTGATTCGCGCGATTCGCTTGCAGAACGGCCAGCTCATTCACGAGGCGCATGGCCTACGCGCGCTGCTCAAGCACAAAGATCCGAAGTGCCGCGTGAAGCTCGAGACGGTGCTCGAGGCTCTCGCGCATGTCGACGACAAAGGCGACACGAGCCTGCCCGCTACGTCGGCCGGCGCAAACCGTACGATGAGCGCCGTCGACCCCTTCGCGAACGTCATCTTCGCCTATCGCGTGCTCGTCGAGTGCGGCATCAGCCTCGGTCTCGAGGCCGATGACATCATCCGCGACGCCGCCCGCGGTCTTCTGAAGCGAACGGGCATGGTCTGCCTCGCCCCGTACGCGAACATGACGCGCGAAGAGAACCTCAAGCTTCTCACCGAGGCGCCGCCTGCGGGAGTGCATCCGAGCAGCCCAGACTTCCTGCCACTGCTCGACCGTCTCGACCTGCCGGAGAACGCACTGGTGGCGATCGCCGCGCGCGCCGACCTGCACGCGTTTCCGCCGGAGGTTCTCTACGAGATCTTGATGCGCGCCATCGAAGACAAGTCGGTACCCACCGAGACCGTTGCGACGCTCGTCGTTGCGGCGACGACGTCACGCTCGAGCCCGGCCGACGACGTTCGTGCAACCAACGTCTGGACAACCTTCAACGAGCTCGCAGCGCGCAAGTACGACGCGAAGCTCGGGTCGCTCGTCCTCGCGGGCCTGGCCAACAAAACAGACATCGACGTCGTCTATCGGGCTGCGGCCTGCATCGCCGCCGAAGGCAAGCTCTTCGACGCCAATGAGGTCGCCAAAGCGGTCATGGAGCGCCCAGCGGCTTCTAGCCAGACGCTCGTCAACGAGCTCGGGGCACAGGCGCCAAGCTTCTTCGCGGCCCTGTCGCTTGAGAGCCGCGCGAAGCTGCTCGGCCGGGTCGTCACCGCGCTCGAGTCTGCAACGGACGCCTCTGCGCTCGACATGGCGGGGCCTTGCTTCAAGCGCCTCGCAGAGCTCACCGCCGCGGGTCACAAGCCCGACGCAACCATCACGCGCGCCCTCGAAGGCATCGTCATCAACGCGGTTACACGCGTCGCAAAGAACCCGCTCGAAACGGCGTCGCTCGCGCAGATTTTCGCCGACGCACAAGCGAGCGGTGTCGACATCGAGAAGGTCGCCAAGACCGTCATGACGGACGCCAGCGCGAAGCCGGCCCAGTCCTTGACGCCGGGTCAACTCGCGGCTGTCCGCTTCGAGGTTGCACGCCTGTTGCCCTCGACGGATGTCGGCGATCTCAAGGCCGCGATCCCGAGCGCCAAGCTCGACGTTGGTCCGTACATGGCCGCCTTCGACCTGGTCTTGCACCGGGCGCTGCCAGACGACCTGCTCGAGCTCGTGTGCCGCAGCGCCATCGGCTGGGCCGCCGATCAGAAAGCGTTCGGCCGCGTCCTGACGTTCCGTCGTGTTCTCGCGGACGCAGGTCACGCCGACCGGGTCGCCGTGTTCGACCGAGCGCTCGACGCCGCGATGAAGGGCCAGCCCGATATCTGGAGCGCGGTCCCCGAAGCGCGCGCGCTAGCCGCTATCAGTAAGCTCGAAGAACTGCGCCCCGAGATCTTCGAGCTCGCGCGCGGTGGCGAAGGAGCCGGCGCGTTGGCCCGCGCACTCTGCGACCGCGTCGCCGCAGCAGGGCCGTATGCAGCGGAGCTCGTCCCGCAGGTGATGTCCGCCCTGCGCCGAGAAGTCAGCGCCCAGCGCCCGTCGCTCGACGACGTTCATGTCGGTCTCGACGTCCCAGAAGACGCGCAGGCGCCTACCAAAGCCGCCGCGCCCAAGCCCCCATCGAAGGACTTCAACGGCCTCGAGCTAAGGCTCTTCCAGGGTGACCGCAGCCACGGTCGCGTGCCCGACGCACTGCCTTTCACAGCGACGCCAACGGGCATGAACAACATGAAGCGGCTGCGTGACGCACTCGAGAGCGACGCCCCGTTCGTCGTCTGCTTGGGCGACCCAGGCCCGGGCAAGACCTATACGTCTAAGGTCTACGCGCATGAGACCGGCTCGCCACTCGTCGAGCTCGACGGCGGTCCGGAGCGCCGCGCCGATGAGGCCGCGGGAGCATGGGGGCGCGACAAGTCCGGGATGCCCGCATACGCGCGGTCGGCTGAGCTCGAAGTCTTCACCAAGGGCGGCATCATCGTCGACGACGAGTTCCAGGCGAGCCGCATGTTCATCTTGCAGCAGCGCGGTGAGCAAGCCGGTCGCTTCAACAAGACGATCATGATGCGAACGAACGAGACGGAGGCCGTCGAGCGCCACCCCCAGACCAAGATCGTGCTGATCGGCAACTTGCTGCCTGACGAGATTCCGCCGGAGATCATGGAGAACGCGAAGGTCATCTACTTCGATGCGCTCCCCATCGGCGACCAGGTCATGATCGCGCAAACCAAGGCGCCGACCCTAAACCCGGCCGAAGTCGAGTTGCTCGGCAAGATGCAAGTCACCGTCGAGGTGAAAAACAAACACGAGAACCTCGGAAAAGCGATCGCGCTTTCGGTGCGCAATCTGACGCGCGCCGCGCGCCGCGCTGAGCAGTTTCGCTCGAACCCAGAGCTCGCGGTCGCTCGCGCTGCCCGCGAAAGCTACATCGATGGCGTCATCGACCCAGTCGTGAAGGGCAAGCTTGCGGAAGCCTTCAAAGAGATCTTCGGTGTGACACCCGAGGCAACCCTGTCCGACCCAGCGAGCATCGAGCTCCGCCAAGGTCCGCGCTCGGTAAGCATCGGTGAGGCGACAGTCGAGCACGGGCCCAACAAGCCCGTCGACCCAGCCAAACTCACCGCTTTTACCGGCGGCGTCGAGGTGCCCTACATCCTGGGTGATCGGGAGCGGGTCGAGCTCGAAGCGCTGGCGAAGGCCATGCAGATGCGCGAGAGCACACTGTACGTCGCCGAACGCGAATCGGGCGTGATGGGCATCATCGAGGCGATGGGCCAGCTCACGGGCCTTAGCATTGCGACCAAAGAGGTCACCCGCGAGACCACCGTGGCCGAGATGTTCGGTGAAACCTCGGTGCGCGCGCTCGACGACAAGAACTTCGAGACGTACTTCGCGCCCGGCATCATCAATCAGCTCAACAAGGCGAACAAGGGCGGCATCGTCGTGTTGCGAAACGTCGACCGCCTGAAAGACGCGACCCGCATCCGGCTGCACCGCATGCTGGAGGAGCGCAAAATCCCCGGCGAGAACGGCACCATGGTCGACATGCACCCGAACCTGCATGTCATCATGACCACATCGCCGGGCGAGCACGGCAAACTCGGTCTCGCGCTACAGAACCGCATTACCCAGCGCTCACTCAAGGCCAAGACGGTCGAAGAAGTGCTCGAGCGCCTCACCGCCATGGGCGAGAAGCTCAAGGTCCCGGCCGTGTACATCGCGGACATGGTCCGCTTCCAAACCATGTGGATGCAGATGCGGGGCGGACGCATCGCGAAGTACGTACAGCCGCACAACTTGCCGCGTCCAGGCATGACGAGGCTCATCACGTGGCTCGGCGACTTCGCGAAGGTCATGCGCGGTGAGGACCGTGGGTCTGGCGATCTCTCGGCACGGCTGCGCGATACGCTCATCGAAGGTGGGCTCACCCACTACGCCGTGCCCGACTCCCGCGAGTTCGACAGCTCGGGTCAGCCGATGAAGCCAGACCTCGAGCTCTTGCGCGAGATCTTGACCGCGATGGCGGACGGCGAGGACGAACGGGTACTGAAGCTCAACGGTAACATCAAGTAGCCGGGTTGCACGGCGGGCGCAGAAGGGGCGCCCGCTCGCGACGCCCGTGCGACTCGCTCTACGCCCCCGACGCGGCGAGCTTTCTATAGAGCTCTGTGCGACGGTCGCGGAAGAATCCGAAGGCGGCGCGGTTGCGACGCACCTGCTCGAGGTCGAAGGTCGCGGTGATGACCCCAGTCTCGCTACGCCCTAGCTCGGCGACCTTGTTGCCGCGATGGTCCGCGATGAAGGAGTGGCCGTAGAACTCCTGACGGGGCTCCTTGCCGATGCGGTTCGCCGCCACCACGGGCGCGACGTTCGAGACGGCGTGGCCGATCATCGCGCGCTGCCAGGGGTCTTTGGTGTCGAGGTTCGGCTCCTCGGGCTCGGTACCGATGGCAGTCGGGTACATCAAAAGGTCGGCGCCTTCGAGCATCATGGCGCGCGCGCACTCGGGGAACCACTGGTCCCAGCAAATGCCCACTCCGATGGTGCCGAACTTGGTGCGCCACGCCTTGAAGCCGGTATCGCCGGGGCGGAAGTAGAACTTCTCTTCGTAGCCGGGGCCATCGGGGATGTGCGACTTGCGGTAGAGGCCGAGCACGCTGCCGTCGGCGTCGATCATCGCAAGACTATTGTAGTAACACTGGCCGTCGCGCTCGAAAAACGAGGTCGGGATGACGACGCCGAGCTCCTTGGCGAGCTTGGCGAAATGCGCGACCGTCGCGTGCCCTTCGAAGGGCTTGGCGAGAGCGAAATATTCGTCCTTCTCGAAGGTGCAGAAGTAGATGTTCTCGAACAGCTCCGGCAGGAGAACCACCTGGGCCTTTTTCGCCGCAGCCTCGCGCGTTAGCTCTGTCATGAGCGCGATGTTCTTCTGAGTGTCGGTGCCAAAGGCTGCCTGGACGGCGGCGACCGTGATGTTTTGCATGAGGTTCCTCGTCAGGCCGGCTGTTGTTGGCTGATGCAGTGAAAGGCGCCGCCGCCGCTCAAGATGGCCTTGGCGGAGCAACCGATGACGCGACGCCCGGGGAAGTGCTCTGCGATGGCATCGACAGCAGCGCCGTCGACGTCCGAGCCGTAGGTCGGCACCACGACCGTGGTGTTGGCGATGTAGAAGTTCAGATAGCTCGCCGGCATGACACGGCCATCGTCATCGCGAACCGTACCTGGTGAGGGGATGACATTGACGTTCAGCTGGCGGCCTTTGGCGTCCGTCATCATGGACAGGTCGCGCTCGATCTCGGCCAGGACCTGCTTGTTGGGGTCGTCGTCTCGCCACGAACGCATACAGAGGACCTTGCCGGCGGAGGGGAAGCGCGCCAGCGTGTCGATATGTCCATCGGTGTGATCGTTGACCAAGCCCTCGTTGAGCCAGAGGATCCGCGTGACGCCGAGGTTGTCCTTGATGGCGGCCTCGATGGCTTCGGCGGTGAGAGTCGGGTTGCGGTTTGGATTTTGCAAACACTGCTTCGTGGTAAGACAGGTGCCCTCGCCGTCGAGCTCGAGGGAGCCGCCCTCGAGAACCACCGGCGACGCAAAGGCCGTGAGCCCTGCCGCCTGGGCGATGCGGGCCGCCACTTCGTTGTCGTGGTCGAGGATGTATTTGCCGCCCCAGCCGTTGAACGCAAAACGCGCGCAAGCGGGACCACCGCCGGTCAAGAAGAGCGGCGCGATGTCGCGCAGCCAGATGTCGCCGAAGGGAATGGCGTGGTAGTCGACTGGCAGCCCGCGCAGACGACGTTCGGCTTCGACGCGCGCTGCGTCGGTCGGAACGAGCATCGCGATCCTCTCGCCGCGGGCGCGGCCGTTCTCGTCGCGGTCGGCGATCTCTTCGCAAAGAGCCGTGACCTCGTCTTGCGCGGGTGAGAGGTTCTCACGCCAAAGATCGGCGGCGCTCGGCCAGGCGAGCCAAACAGTACGGTGCGGCTCCCACTCCGCGGGCATGCGGTAGCCGAGGCGCTTGGGCGACGGGTCGGTCATCGCGCCTCCTTACTGGAGGACGCGGGCTACGGGAAGAGCACGTTGCCCCGAGAGGCAACGGGTTCGCCGTCGCCGCCTCGTCTGGTCAGCGCGAAGAGCCTGGCGAGCCCAGCCCAAGGGCGGCGCAGAGGCCAGCCAATAGACCCTGCCGAGGGCGCACGCCAAGGGGCGTATGGGACTCCGAAAGCCACGGTTCTTCGGGTTTCGGGGACGGCCCGTGATTCAACCAGAAGCGCTTGTAGGCCGCCACGCGGGATAGCTGCGCTCCGGTATTGAAGTCCTGGAAGTAGATGTCGGCATGCGGCGCGGGAAGACGCTCGTTGGGGCTGAAGCCGGTCGCGATGAGTAGCCCGCCGTAGAAGCGACCGGGCTCGATGGCCGGCAGATTGGCTGACCGTTGCCAGACCTGCACACCCGAGCGTCTCTCGAACTCACCGACGGTGACGGACATGACTATCCCCTTAGCGTGGGGTCAGTATCGACGCTGGCACCGTGGGGTTGCGCGTTCCACCGTTTTTGTGTGCGCCCTCAGATCACCTAACCGTAAAGAGGGCGCCGAGACCGCTTGGTGGGGAAACCCGCGCAAGGTCCTGCGAGGGGCAGTCAGATACCTTCGACGCTCTTTGTGATGGCGTCGGCGCCAGGGTGGTCGGGTACGACGGTCAACAAACGCTCGACGGCTTCGCGCGTGCGTTCTGCTTCGGCGTGGCGCGTATGCGGTGCCGCTTCGCAAAGGTAGGAGCATCGCACTTGCCAGCACCATAGACGCGCTTCTAAAGAGGCGGCAGGCGTGAAGATCGTTCAACGCATACCCCGCTTCCGCAAGCCGAGAAGCCACGAAGGCCGGCCCCGTTGAAGAACGCCATCCGGGCGGCGCCGCTCACCTCGCTCTTCATCGGTGTCGCGCTCTTCGCAACGATTCGTACGATTACGAGTTTGGTGCCAGGTCCCTCGCTCGCGTCGCGGCCCGGTTTCGAAGAGGCGGTCGCCGCGCTAGCGAGCTACGACCCCACCACCTTCGTAGTCGTCAGTCCGCCGGAGCAGACCGAAGCGCTCGATCGTCTTCCCATGCACCTGCCTGCGAGTGACGCGCTCCCGGCAAAGCTCGCGCTGCTGACGCGTTGGTCAAGCTTCGTAACGCTAGGCCCGCGAGGAACAACGCTCAAAGGTCTGGGGGCGGAGCTCGAACGTCGCTCCTTCGGCGACGTCGAGCTCGTCCGCTACGACAACCCCAGCGGCGAACGCGTCATCTTCGACCTCGCCCGCGACCTCGACCAAGTGACGGTCACTCTCGAAGGCGAGACCAGCATCACGTGTAACCTCCGCGAGTCCGACGGGCTGCATTGCCCGGGTCGACCAAGCTGGAACCGCGTCGGGCCCGCCCAGCTGACCGTCAACGGCGGGGCGTGGCCTGGGACCTGGGCACACCCGGTGACGGGACACGACTTGAAGATCGCCCTGCCCGAGCTGCAGCTCTCCGACACCATCGTTCTCGAAGCGGCGCTCGATGACGGCGTCGCCCGCAACGGAGCCCCCGTCGAGCTCGAGCTGCAGGCCGGTCCGCTGGTCCGCAAATACACGCGCTCGGCGGCGCAAGGGGTGCTGGCCGCACGCTTCCCAACGACGCCCGGCTCACATGCGCCGGTCACGCTCACGCTCCGCACGAGCGCGGACGGTCAGCGTCACCTCGCTGTGCGCCTGCGCATCACCGCGAGGCGGCAGTGAAGCAACTTGTCCGCCTTAGCATATTTGTCGGATTGGTGCTTCTTGGCGTCGCGCTCGAGCCCGCGCAGCCGCCGACAGACGACATGCGCTTCTACGTGCCCGCGGCAAAGAGCTACGCGAGCTGGCTTTCCCATGTTTGGGCACCTTCGTCTTGGTCGCGTGCCACCCTAGACGCCGCGTTCGCGCCGAACCACGAACATCCCCCGGTCGCGAAGTACGTGATGGGGCTTGGTTGGCTGGTCTTCCACGGGATCTTTGGGCTCGACGAGCTGACGGCCTGCCGCTTGCCGATCATCATGCTCTGGGCTTGGACGTGTCTCGTGGTCTTTCGCTGGGTACTCGCAACCGCGGGCCCGCTAGGGGCTCTAGCCGCCGCGAGTTGTTTCGTCGCGATGCCGCGCGTCCTCTTCGATGCGCACGCCGAGACGCTCGATTTCACGGTGACGGCCTTCGTCACGGCGGCTGGCTGGTCGTTCTTGCAAGCGCTCGAGAATCCGCAACAACGGACTCTGGTGAAAACCGCCGTATTCCATGCGCTAGCTCTTGGCAGCAAACTCAACGCCCCCTTCGCAGTGGCAGGCGAGGTCGTCTATTGGCTACTGCGCGACCGACCCAGACGTGTCGGTCTCGACCTTCGTATCCAACCGATTCCGGCGGCGCTGCTCGTGGTGCTCATCGTCGCGCCCCTCTTCACCTTGGCCATGTGGCCCTGGATGTGGTTCGACACCGCGGCACGCCTGGGCGCGTACCTGCGCTTTCACGTGAACCACTACAACATCCTTTTCTACTTCGCGGGCGCTCTCTACGACGATCAGCCGGCGCCCTGGTACGCGCCCATCACCATGCTGCTCGTCACTACACCACTGGTCACCCTCGTCTTCGCGCTCGTCGGCGTCGTAAAGGCCGACTCAAGTCCGCTTAAGCGGTTTGCCATCATCCAGGTCGCGGCGCAGCTCGTCGCTGTTTGCCTGCCCGGCACGCCAAAGTACGGCGGCGTGAAGCTCTTCCTGCCGGTCTTCCCTTTCATTGCCATGCTCGCAGGCTTGGGCTTCGCAATGGCTGCTCGCGAGCTCGCAAAGCCATTCGCTCGCTACGCCCTTCTCGCGGGGTGCATGGTACCCGCGGCCATCGGGGTCGTGGCCTACCGCGGCTACTGGCTGTCCTACTACAACGAGCTGGTCGGCGGCGTGCGCGGCGCCACCCGCGCTGGCTTCGAGCGTCAGTATTATGACCTCGGGTACCCAGCCTTGAGGCAAGCGCTCGCCGACCACGTCGGGCCGCGGGGTCGGGTCGCTGTCCTACCGAACCCCAAGGAGTACGCTAGCTATCTACGCAACTGGGGCTTCACCGCCGCGGCGCCCGAGCAGGCGGACATCGTCGTCCTCACGCACGAGCGGCGCTGGCCAGACTATCCCGACCAGCAGGCCAGGTGGCGCAGAAGCGGCCGCCTCACCACCGTCAAGGTGGGTGACGTCCCTCTGTTTTCCCTCTATCGCGGCGGTCCGGCGACCAACTAAGCCGTGGGTGAGCCCGAGACGCGCAGAGCCTAATACATCCGCGTCAGCGGACCACTGCCGGCTGCGGTATGGCCGAACTGCTCGACCCCGGTGATGCCCATCCCCTTGATGAGCGACACCATCAGGGCGTGATGGTGCCTTCCGTCGTTGTCGAAGCGAAGGTGACGACCCGTACGAAAAGTGTTGCCGCCGCCGAACACGAACATCGGAACGTTGCCGTTGTAGTGGTTGCTCGGGGTGCCATCACCGCCGAACTCGTTGGTGACGTGCACCATGGTCGAGTCGAGCAGGCGCGTGCCGTCAGGCCCTGGCGCCTTCAACAGGTCGACGAAGGTCGCGATCTGGTCAGCGTACCAGGTCATGAAGCGACCCAAGATCTCGCGATTGCCAACGTGATGGTACGAGTGGTGATCGTTGACGTTGTACTCACCCGTGCCGACTTCGCCGATGAGCGGCGCGTTCACCCACGGCATGTTGAAACGTGTCGCGGCGTAGCCGAACTCGAGGCCAGCAACGCGGGTCAGGTCGCAACGAAGACCGGCGTCGATGAGCTTGAAGAAGAAGCCCGCAAGGGCTGGATAGCTCGAGGGGCTGTAGATGTCGCGGCCCTGCACGCTCGCAAGCGCGGCGTTGGGCACCTCACACGACGTGCCAACGGGTGCCATCGCATTCAAGCTCTGCTCGACTTCACGGATCCGCTCGCAGTGATAGTCGACGAGCTCGCGGCCTTCGGCGGGGAGCGCAGGCAACATGGCCTTGCAGTCCGCGTGCGCCAGGTCGAGGATGCTCTTCTTGCGCGCGATGACGCGGTCGATGGTGGTTCCCGTACTGGCGGTGAACCCGGCGAACAGACCATCGAAGGCAGCGCGCGGACTCAAGGTGATGGAGGCCTTGCGACCCGACGATTCGTACCAGGGCTGCCAGTGGTTGGCCGGGTCGGCACCGTTCCCCCCGACGGCATAGACCGGCGCCTTGACGTATGGCGCAAGCCGCTGCTCGAACAGCTTGCGGGCCACGAACTGGTCAATGGACGGCCCGGTGGCGAAGTCATTGCCGCCGTCGGGCATACAGGTGAGGCAGCTCCGCGCGCCCGCCGCGTGCCCGCTTTCCCGGTAGGTGCCGAACTGCATACCGCCGATGTGCATGCCCGAGAAGGCGATGAGGTCACTCTTGTGGCGGTCGTATGGTCGGAAGTGATCGCCGACGTCCCAGCTCGTCTCGCCGCCGTTGGGTCCCGCATCGATGTATGTCAGCCCGTTGGGCTGGAAGACCACCACCAAGCGGCGGATCGGTGGGTCGGCCGCGCGGGCCATGGTCGCACGCATGACCGGGCCGATGAGCGCGGCCATCGCCGCGTGTTTGAGGATCTCCCTGCGATCGAGCTTGCGGTACGTCATGGCAGACTCCTCGTTCAGCGGGTGGGGCCGGGTCGGACGAACTCTGGGGCGCGAACAAGAGCGGTGAGCAGCCCCAGGAATTGACCGCCGCTCGCGGCGAAGTCGTCGCGGAGGCGCCCGAAAGCTTCGACGTCGTCGCGCCCTACTGAGCGACCGTATGCCCATTGATGGTACATGGTCGCAAAGCAGTCCTTGGCGACCTGACTCTCGGCGACGAGACGCGTGAAGTCTGCGGCGTCGGCAAAGGGGGCGCTGCCGCCGTCGAGCTCGATCAGCTCGCCACGCGTATCGAAGGGCTGACCACTTTCGTCGCGTTCGCGATAGCGGCCAACAGGGTCGTAGGGCAAGAAGGCGTATCCCGGGGGGTCGAGGAAGGCATGACAGCCCTTGCAGACCGGCTCCTTGGCGTGCGCCTCGAATTGCTCGCGGTAGCTCCAGGTCGTCCCCGGAGGTGGCGCAGGCAAGCTCGTGTCGGCCTCGTCGGGAGGCGGCGGCAGCTCCTGACACAGAACCCTCTCGCGGATGAAGCGACCGATCTGCACCACCGAGTAGCCGAGCTCTTTGGCGTGAGCCGTAAAGACAGAGGCTTGGGTAAGCAAACCGCGACGCTGACGGCCAGGGAGCTCGACGCGGCGCAGCTCGGTGCCGGTGACACCTGGTATGCCGTAGAAGTCGGCAAGGGTCGCGTTCAAGAAGCCGTGGCTTGCGCCATAGAGGCTCTCGACCGTTCCAGCGGACGCTATCAACGCGTCCGCGATGAAGGCGTCGGTCTCGGCGCGTGTAGAAGCCTCGAAGTCCGCCGGCAGGTCGCGAACGACGCTCTCGTCCTTGCGCGAGAGCCGAGCGTCGGCAAGGCCCAGCCATTCACGCACGAAGCGCCCGATGTTGGCACTCGCGCGTGGACTCGCGAGCAGACGACGGAGCTGCGTCTCGCGATCGTCGGGAGAACGAAGTCTGTCCGCTTCAGCGGCTTCGATCAACGCATCGTCTGGCATGCTGCCCCAAACCAGGTACGATAGGCGCGCTGCGATTTCCCACGACGTGAGCTCGCCGTCGTCGCCGAGCTCTGAGCGATAGAGGAAGCTCGGCGATTGCAGGATCGCGGCGATGACAGTGGCGAGGGCATCGGGGGAGCCATCGAGGTCGGCGATCTCGGTGAACAGGTTCCGATAGCGCCCGAGCTCGGCGACAGTTGGTGGGCGGCGAAAGGCGCGGAGCAGGAAAGCGGGTGCGAACGCGTCGTAACAGTCGGCGTCGAAGGTCTGCGGCGAACAGCCCAAGGGTAGCTCGAGCGTCGTCAAAGCCCGTGCCGCGACCTCTGCGGTCACGCGTGCCAGGGCTTCGACATCACCAAGGCCGACCTTGAGCCCATGCGCATTGTTCGACAGAAACGCGATCGTCTGATCGGCTGGCAAACCCACTTCGGCGCCGCTCACGCCAACGAGGTCAGCGATGGTCGCCCCCAGCTCGGCGCGCGTGAGCCGCCTCACTCCGATGGCGGTGTGTTGGTCGCGGAAGACAAACGGACGCTCAGCGTCATCACCCGCGGCCGCCCCAAGGGGGGTATCGCCGATGAGTCCCTGGCAGCCGAGTGTGGCGGCGCAGCACGCCATGCAGAGGATGCGCATACGTCCACCTCCAGTCCCTCACCATCGGTGCATAACCCTGCCTCGAGTTTCCTGCTGTCCTGCAGATGCACTGCGTCACCGGCACGAAACTCTCCCGGCTCGCGGGCGGAGCGGCCCTCAGGACCCGACCTACAGGCCAAATGGCGCCGACGCGGCCGACTGGCCACCCCCAAAGGTGGGTGACGCCCGACTGTCTTTCATCTGTCGCGGCGGTCTTCCCGAAAGCACCCTTTGAGGCTAAGTAGCGGGCCGCCATGAACAACTTCGACGTTTTGCCTGGAACCCTGGCCGACCGGGACCCTCAAGAGACCTCCGAGTGGATTGAGTCTCTCGAGAGCGTCTTCACTGTCGATGGCCCGCGTCGCGTCCACTTCTTGCTCGACACGGTCATGCGCAAAGCGCGCGCACAGGCGCCGACGCTGCCAGCGCTCACCAACACCGACTACGTGAACACCATTCCGAGGAGCCTCGAGCCCGATTATCCGGGCGACCACGACATGGAGAAACGTATCCGGCGCATCGTGCGCTGGAACGCGGTCGCCATGGTGGCGCGCGCCAACAAGGAGTTCGACGGCATCGGCGGTCACCTCTCGAGCTACGCTTCGGCGGCCCATCTCTACGAGGTCGGCTTCAACCATTACTTCCGGGGTCGCGAGTCGCCGGGCGGCGGCGACCAGGTGTTCATTCAGGGTCACTCGGCACCCGGCATCTACGCCCGTAGCTTCCTCGAGGGGCGACTCACCCAAGAGCAGCTCGATCACTTCCGTCGCGAGACGAGCGGCAAGGGCCTTTCGTCTTACCCGCACCCTTGGCTCATGCCCGACTACTGGCAGTTCCCCACGGTCTCGATGGGACTCGGCGGCCTCGCCGCGATCTATCAGGCGCGGTTCGCCAAGTACCTGCACAACCGGGGCATGAAGGACACGTCAAACAATCGCGTCTGGTGCTTCATGGGTGACGGCGAGTGCGACGAGCCCGAGTCCTTGGGCGCGCTGACCATCGCAGCCCGCGAGGGTCTCAACAACCTCGTGTTCGTGGTCAACTGCAATCTGCAGCGCCTCGACGGTCCTGTCCGTGGAAACGGAAAGGTCATACAGGAGCTCGAGGGCGTTTTCCGTGGCGCTGGCTGGAACGTCATCAAGGTGGTCTGGGGCCACGAGTGGGATCCGATCTTCGCCAAAGATCTCGATGGCGTGCTGGTGCAACGCTTGAACCAGCTCGTCGACGGCGAGTACCAGCGCTACACGAGCGAGACTGGCGCCTACATCCGCCAGCACCTGACCCAGAACGATCCCAGACTTCTCGAGATCTTTTCGGACCTGTCGGACGAACAGCTCCGCACCATCCGCCGCGGCGGACACAGCATGTCGAAGCTCAACGCGGCCTACCACTGGGCTTGCAAGTCCGAGCGCGCGCCAACGGTCATCCTTGCCAAGACAGTAAAGGGCTTCGCGCTCGGCGAGGGCTTCGAGGGCTCGAACGTCACCCACCAGATGAAAAAGGTGGGACCAGCGCAGCTCAAGAAGTTCCGCGACGTGCTGGAGGTCCCCGTCAGCGACGAAGAGCTCGAGCACATCCCCTACTACCATCCGGGTCCCAAGAGCCCCGAGGTCGAATACCTGATGGAGCGGCGCGCGGCGCTGGGTGGTCCGCTACCGCGACGCAAGAACAAGAACCCTGAGGTCAAGACACCGCCTATCTCCGTCTTCGAAGAGCTGCACCAGCCCTCGAAGGCCAACGCCGATCCTTCGACGACGGTGGCGTTCGTCCGGCTCCTGCGCAAGCTCCTGCGGGACAAGGAGTTCGGCAAGTTCGTGGTGCCGATCGTCCCCGACGAGGGGCGCACCTTCGGCATGGAGTCGCTCTTCAAGGAGATCGGCATCTACGCCGCCGATGGGCAGAAGTACGAGCCGGCTGACGCAAAGATGCTGCTCGGCTACGTCGAGAAGAAGGACGGCCAGCTGCTCCAGGAAGGCATCACCGAGGCCGGCTCGATGGCGTCGTTCACCGCCGCGGGGACGTCGTACGCGACCCACGGTGTACCGACAGTGCCCTTCTACATCTTCTATTCGATGTTCGGCTTTCAGCGTGTGCAAGATCAGATCTGGGCATTCGGCGACGCGCGCGGTCGGGGCTTCTTGCTGGGCGCCACCGCTGGACGCACGACGCTGAACGGTGAAGGCCTGCAGCACGAAGACGGGCACAGCCACCTGCAGGCGATGGCCATACCGAACTGCCTCGCCTATGACCCGGCGTACGCTTATGAGATCGCGGTCATCATCCGTGAAGGTCTCACGCGCATGCTCGACAAGAGCCAAGACGTCTTCTACTACCTGACTCTCTACAACGAGAACTACGCCATGCCCGCGCTCCCGCAAGGTGTAGACGACGGTATCTTGCGCGGGCTCTACAAGCTCAAGGCCCCAGGCGCCAGCAAGAACAAGCTCACCGCCAACATTTTCGGCAGCGGCCCCATCATCAAGTCGGCGCTCGAGGCCCAGTCCATTTTAGAGGACTACGGTGTCGCCGCGACGGTGTGGAGCGCAACCAGCTACCAGCAACTCTATCGTGATGCTCGCAAGGTCGAGCGCATGAACCGCATGCAGCCCGACAAAAAGCCTGGCGTCCCCTACATCACAAAAACGCTCGAGGGGCACTCGGGTCCGGTAGTGATGACGAGCGACTGGGTGAGCGAGCTGCCGTCACTGCTCGCGCGCTTCATCCCGAACCGCGTGGTGCCGCTCGGGACCAATGGCTTCGGACGCTCCGACACGCGCGAGGCATTGCGTCGCCACTTCGAGATCGACGCAGCGAGCACCGTGATTGCGACACTGCACGCGCTCATGCTCGACGGCAAGGTAACCGCCAAAGTGGTCAAAGATGCCATGAAGAAACTCGACTTCGATCCGTCGAAGGTTGATTCGGCAGAGGCTTGAAGCCTAATAAGTTCCCCCAAAATGTACTGGAGTGAGTGATGCGCGCGTCGTGCTTGGCAATCGTTCTGGGTGTGCTTCTCGTCGGCTCCGCGGCTCAGGCGCAAGATGAAGGCGCTGGCAGCGTAGCGGGCGTTGGCCTCGTCTTCGGGACCGGTCCCGACACGCTCGGCATTCAAGGAAACGCCTTCGTCGCCATTCCGCAGGTCAAAGGCCTGCGCGCCGGCGGCGACCTGGTCGTTTACCTGCCGTACGACACCAACAACGTCGACATCTTCTTCCTGACAATCAACCCGGGTGCGCAATACGTCTTCGACATTCCCAACGTTCCTGTGAAGCCTTACGCCGAGGCTGGTCTCGCGATCGCCTTTGCCCGCGCTAGCGTCCCGGGCGGCCAGAGCTCTTCGAACACGGAGCTCGGCCTGAACCTCGGCGGCGGTGTCGAATACGACATCAGCTTCGCCCGCATCTTTGGCATGTTGCGCTATCAGATCATGGGTGACGGCTTCGACCAGCTCGAGCTCGGTGGCGGTCTGCGCTGGGCGTTTTGATGCGCGGCTGTAGCCTTGCGGCGTTCGCTGTCTTGCTTGGTGTCGCGGCGCCCGCGAGCGCGGGCGAGCTCATCGTGGGCACAGGTGTCGGCTTCGGAAGTGAGATCGAAATGCCGGGCCTGCAGATCGGTGCGTACTACGCATTCGCGGGCAAGCTCGCGAACCTCCGTGTTGGCGGCGACCTCGATGGCTTCATCCCGAACAGCGACCGGGGTGTGGGCGGAGAGGGGAAAGTCACCTGGTTCGATCTCAACGCCAACGCGCAGTACGTCCTCCCGGGCCTGCCGGAAGAGTCGCCTTTTTCGGTCTACGGGCTCGCGGGCATAAACCTCGCCATCGTGCACGGGAGCTTCACCTACGACGAAGGCGTGAACCAACGCGACGTGAGTAACACTGAGCTCGAGCCGGGCCTGAACTTGGGCGCCGGCGCGGAGTACGACATCAAATTTGCTGCCGCCTACGCGGAGGGCAAATACGTGATAAGCCAGGCCGATCAGCTCGTCGTCTTCCTTGGGCTGCGGTTTGCTCTGCCGATCGGGCAGTAGCGAGGGTCGATGCGGTTCACCTCGATCATCGCCGCTTTAGCGGTCACTGCCATCGCTTCTCCGGCGTTCGCCGACCACACGATGGTCCAGTTCGGGGCCGCCTATGGAAGTGAGATCAAGACCCCTGGCGGCCACGTCGGCGTGTATTACGGCTTTCGTAACGAGGGTGACGCCGAGTTCACGACGTTCCGCTTCGGGCTCGAGGCCGATGCGTTTTTCCCCAAGAGTCTCGACCGCGTCGACGGCAGCACCAAGCTCACCTGGTGGGATCTGAACGGCAACGGTCACTGGTTGTTCTTCGAGCCCGATGAGGTCCCGATCGCCACGTACATCCTGCTCGGCTTGAACGTCGCACGCGTGAGTCGGTCGTTCGAATACGACGGTGGCGTTCCCCCGCGGGACGAAGACACCAGCGCGTGGAAGATCGGCGGCAACGTGGGCGCCGGCGTCGAGTATCGCTTCGGCGCAGTCGCGGTGTTCCTCGAGGGCAAATACGTCATCAGCTCGGCGGAGCAGGCCGTAGGCTTCGCCGGCCTGCGCATCACACTACCCAAGAAGAATCGCGTCGACGGGCTGTGATGCGCTCTGTGATGCTCCTCGTGGTCGGCCTGCTGCTAGCGTGCGCCGATGCGCCGCGACGGGCGTGGCCACGCATCGCGCCGAAGACGCCGATGCAGCGCGCCACCGACCATCGGAACGGCGACGACTTACTCTCGGCCGGCTTGGGCATCGCAGGCCTCACGTCAGCGACGCCGCCAGGTTTCGCGGACGCGTCGCGACCTACACCCAGTGAGCTGCGCCGCCTCGCCATCTGGACGAGCTGGCGAGGCATCGCCGACATCGCGAGCCTCGCCAATATCGAAGACGTACCCGGTCGTGAGCTCGCGGCACTCGCGACTTTGCCCGGCGCGAATCAGCCACATCGCGTCGTCGTGCAGGTGCCCGATAGCTTCGATCTGCAACGTCGCTGCCTGGTCGTCGCCGCGTCGTCCGGCTCGCGCGGGGTCTACGGGGCCATCGCTGTAGCCGGCGCTTGGGGCCTGCCGCGCGGCTGCGCCGTTGCGTACACAGACAAGGGCGCGGGGAGCGACTACTTCGACTTCGCAAGCGATACGGGTGTCCGCTTAGACGGAACGCGCGGAACACGCGGCGAGGCGCTTGCCTTCGAACCGGTGGCTGGGGGCATCGGCGTGGCCACGAAACACGCCCATTCTGGAGACAACCCCGAGAGCCTCTGGGGGCGGTACGTCTTGCATACCGTCGAGATCGCTCTCGAGGCGCTCCACGAGAGCTACCCGCTGGCCGGCGATTTCGACCTGGATTCGGTTCGCGTCATCGCCACCGGCATCTCGAACGGTGGAGGTGCGGCACTGCGAGCCGCCGAGGTTCCCGGCTTCTGGCTCGACGGTGTCGTGGTGGGAGAGCCCAACGTCAACGCGCCGGGCGGGCGGCCGCTCTTTGACTACGCGACGCAGGCCGCGCTGTTCATGCCATGCGCGCTCCTGAAGAACGCGGCCCGCTGCGCCTCGCTTGCCGCGGCCAACCTCGTCGTTGGCACGACCCCCTCCGCCAGAGCAGACAGCGCCCGCGAGGCATTGATTGCTAGCGGCTTCACGAACGAGGCGCTGGCGACGGCTGCCGACCTGACAACCGCCGATTTGTGGCGTGCCATTGCTGTCACCTACGCGTCGGCCTACAGCGGCACGGGGCCTTCGGAGCACCCGTGCGGTTACCGGTTCGCGACGCGCGCCGACGACGGCAGCGAGCGTCCCGCAAGCGAGAACGAGCGCGCGCTCTGGTACGCCGCCGCCTCGGGGATACCGCCTGGAACCGGCGTTGCCATCATCGACAGCAAGGCGAGCGGCGAGGACCCGGACTTCCCCGGGCTCATGTGTCTGCGTGACCTCGTGGTCATGCCTACCGTTGGCGACGCGATCACCGCGACGCGCGCGGAGCTGCCTCGTCCGGGTTTGCCCGTTCTCATCATCCACGGCATCGACGATGGGCTCGTCCCCGAGGCGTTCAGTAGCGCGCCCTATGTATCCGCATCCCAGAAAGAAGGCCGCGTCGTGCGCGCATGGCGCATCGCCGGCGCCCAGCACTTCGACGCGTTTCTTTCTCTCCCCTCTTACCGCGAACGCCACGTCGCTCTCTTGCCGCACCTCCACCGTGGGCTCGACGCGCTCTGGCTGCACCTCGAGGGCAAGACGCCCATGCCAGCGGACCAGTCGATCGCGAAATCTCGGCCTTGACCAGGACCTTTCACCCCTTCTACAGCCTTGGGGATGCTCTCTGTCGTGCTGCTCGCGTTGACGATCGTCAGCGCAGACGAAGCCCCCAGCGCCGTTTTCGTGACCACCGAGGTCGACGCTGAGCTCCAGCAGCGGATGTTGCGCATCACCGACTGGAATAGTGCGCTCGAGCGTACAGTCCTCGACATGACCGAGGCGCAGCGGCGCCTCACCGACTTGCCAGCCCCTCGCATCGTCGACGTCGCCGCGATGCGCCGAGTTCTCGAGACGGCAACCGACCGTGACGCGAGCTTCGACAGTGCCGGTGCCATGGCGATGCGGAGGGAGGTGCTGCAAGCGTACGACAACTCGGTGCTGCCAAGCGTCGAGCTGCAGATCCTCGCGGCAACCGCTCTGCAAGACATCGCCGCTTCCGAGCTCGCCGAGGGGCACGAGAAGGAGGCGCTCGAGGCAGCGCGCACCGCCCAGCGCCGCTTTCCCAACGTGCCACTCGACGCAAAGCGCCACCCGCCCCAGGTCGCCCAGCTCTTCAGGCGGGCGGCAGTCGAGCTCAAGCGCTCGCCCATGGGCGAGCTCACCATCACGAGTAACCAACCAGCGCGCGTCATGGCGGACGGAGTCTCGGCAGGCAAGGTCGAGCGCAGGCTCACCGTGAAGCTACCGCAAGGCACCTGGCGCATCTGGCTCGCCGACGACAACGGCACGTCATTGCAACACAACGTCGCGGTGGCCTCGACGCCGGTCACGGTCGACATCGACCTGGCGCTCGAGTCGTCGCTATCGTGGACGACAGTTCCTCTCCTGCGCTGCCGCGAAAGCTGTGACACCATGCTCGCCCGCCTCGCCGCGCGCGTGCGCACCGAAGAAGCGGTTGGTCTGTCGCTCGCCGACCAGCCGGGTGTCCCGGCCACTGGTCTGTACGTGCGTACCGACGGAGGCACGACAACGAGCAAGCCGGTGACCGCTCTGGCGGATCTGACACCAGCCCTCATGACGAGCGCGCAGCCGGCGCCGCCTGACCGCTTCTCGGCTTGGTCGCTGGTACCCTTTGGCGTCGGGCAGTTCGCCCAGAAGCGCTATGTGGCCGGAAGCATCTACGGTGCGGTGCAGGCCGGGCTGCTTACCTGGAACATCATCGAAGCGTCGCGCGGCCACAACGAGGATGCGGCCGCCGAAAGCGACCGCCGAAAGCGGCAGAATCTGTCGGCGGGTTTGCTGATAGGTGCCGTCGTCGCGAGCATTGCCGAGGCCATCATCGTCGACGCGGTGGGGGACTGAAGCCCGAAGGCAGCGTGATCTACGCGCCGTCGATACCCTCGTCCGTGACCGTTGCGTAGTCCCAGTCCTCAACCGCGACCCCAATCAGCTCGGTTGCGGCAATGAACTTCGCAGCGTCCCATGTCGCAAGGCCCAAGTAGCCTTCCGCATCGAGCGCGACACCACCTTCAACAAGCCACGCATCGAGGCCGGGGGTGTGCAAAGAAGGAGGGCCCAGGCGTGCCTCAAGGCGCGAGCTGCCTCGGCTTCGACGCTCTTCTTGCTCGTCGAGAACGCCGACCCATGGCAGAGCCCCTTGCACTGCTTGCCAAGCACCCTCGGCGCGCGCGAAGTCCGAGATTGAAGGCAGGTCCGGATAGAAGGTCCAGGAGCCTTCGTTGAAGTGGCCTTGGTCGACCGGAGGATCTTCCTCGGCAAGGCGAGCCTGATGGACGCCCCAGACGCACACCCCTTGGTTCTCCTCATAGAAGACCAAGTACTCTCCAGCGAAAGCGACGCGGTCGACCGGTACGATGCAGTTGTGCATCGTGTGCAGTGCCTTCGATGCGCCGGTGACGCGATAGTAGAGCGATAACGCCGCCGGGAAGACCACCGCGTTGCGTGCTTCGGCTGCTTCGATCGCATGACGAGGAACTCGAGACCCCTCCTCGAACGAACCGTAGATCGCCTCGAGCCATACGATAGCCGCCCGCATCGACGCTGACTCATCGCTCACAAGCCGTACCCTAACACAGCTTTCATCAAGGCAGGCCAGAGCGCAGCACAACGCGACCGAGCGCGTTCGCGATTCCCAGTTGCTGAAGCAATGTCATGACGGAGGCCACGTTCGAACGCACGCGACCTGACGATACTCGCTCGCGTGGACCCAGTTGTAATCCGTCCCGCCCTTCCGCCAGCGGTGTCTCTTCCCGGCGCGCCCTCGGCGGCACCCGACCGCTCGCGACCACCAAACCCACGGGTGCTCACACCACCGCCGCCCGAGGTCGTGTTCGGCGCGACGGTTCCGGTGCTCGCGATCGAGCCGCCCACCTCACGCGGTGCGCTCCCGCGCGCAGCCGCAAAACAACCCCCGTACCCTTTTCGAGCCTTGAACGCCGCCGACTCGGTGCGCCTCTACCGCAGCGTCAACCCCGGGTGCGCCATACCGGTCGGGGGACGATCGTTTAGTCCGGCCGAGCTGGAGGAGCTCGGGCGCGCTCTCCATGACGTCGCGCCGATGTTGCGCTGCCCGAATCACCCGGCGCGCTACGTCGCACGTATCGATGTTGGACTCGAGACCGACGACCACGGCGTATGCACGGGACCTTCAACGGCGCTCGGCTCATCAATGCGTGCACGCAGCTTCTTCACGCTCACAGACCGCGCGAAGCTCCCACAGGTGCGCGGCACCACGATTCACGAGGTCATCCACAACGCCCTGCAAGACCACGACCCGCGCACTTGCACGAATCACCCTGGTCGGCAGAGCCCTCTTGTCGCCGAATGGGTGAAGCGCATGGGCTGGGACGCAACCGGCTCGTTCATCGAGCGACCACTCCGTGGCGAGGTGCCTCCGACCCATCACGCCACCAAGAACGCCCTCGAGGACATGGCGGAGAGCATCGAGCTCTACCTTACGGACCCGCGAGCGCTCTACGCCAAGTCACGCACGCGCTACCAGTTCGCCGCCAACCTCATCGCACAGCTTCGCGCCATGCCAGCAGTGGCTGACCAACACTAGAATCAAGGTCCATCCGTGTTCGAGCTATCGAAAGAACATCGTATCGTTCAGAGTTGTTTCCTCGCCATGCGCGAGCTGCCAGACGGCGGCCTTGCCTTGGACGCGCTAGAAGAGGCGCGCCTCACGCATGCCTTGGCGTCGTTGCCCCTGGACGAGCTCGAAGGGGTTGCGCGGTCACTCGCCGGTCTCGTTCACATGCTGCGTGTCGAACGTGACGCGCCACAAGCCGCCGAGACGCTGCTTGGATTCATCGAGCGGTCGGCGACACGGCTCGAGCTTTCGGCCTCACCCCATCGCGCGCGTGGCTTTCGAACACTGCGCTCGATTGTGCCGGCCCTGCTGGCCAAGCCAGGGGCGTCGCCCGTGCGCGAGTAACGTCGGTCGCGTGACGCTTGGCGGAGAGCCGCGCGGCGCAGCTCTCACGAGCTGCGTGCAGGCGGAAGCGGACCACGAGGCTGACCTCGTGGCCCCCAGCTTCTACCGACGCAAGATGCGGCCGAGCGCGTCTTCGGCTTTCTTGAGCGCGCCCTGCGCGACGTCCTTCGCGCGCTGAGCTGCCTCTTTCACCTGCGGCGCGACTTCGGCGTTCTTGAGCGCCTCGAGGTTGTGCCGAACTTCCCGCAATGCGGCGTTGACACCGAGGACCTCGGCGTTGTCCTTCACGAACTCGACCGCCGACACGTGACCTGGCTGCGCTTCGAGCTGCGCCTGGATAGCGCCGTGCAGGGCAGCGAGCACACCAACATCGGCGGCAAGAGCGACCGACTCACGCTTGGCCTGTTCGAGCTGATGGCTGATCTGCTCAGGCGTGACCTTGGCAGTTGCTTGCTCGAGCTCCTCGGCTGACGGGGGCTCGTTCTTGAGAAGTCCGGCCCAGAAGAGTCCCAGCTCCTTGCGGACCTCGGCCTCGCTGCGGTTGGCGCGCACGTGCGCAGCGGACGCTTCTTTGCCGATCACCGCCAGGAGGTCGGCAACCTTCAGCAGATCGACACTCGAGACGACGCCGTCACCGGCGCTGCGCTTGATGTCTTCGCGCTTGCCGCCAATGGCAAAGATGTTCTTGGAAAAACCACCAAAGCTCGGCGTCGCAACGACGTCGACAAGGCGCAAGGTCTCGGCGCGGCACGCGCCCAAATCCACGACTTTCATGAACGATGCTCCCAAAGGCTTGCCCGGTGGCGCTTTATCGCCTCGCCCGTGGGAGTGTTGCGCGTGCGGCGCATGTCAGGCGTACAGCCAGAACAACTACGTAGGAGACGCTGGCTTCTTTGCGTCTCGGCAGCGCCTCGGCCTAGGTAGACTCCGGGTCGCGCGAGCTGCGCTAGTACAACCCCGTCAAGTAGAAGAACGCGATAGCGACGAACACCGCCATCGTCTTCACACAGGTAATCGCGAAGATGTCGCGGTAGCTCTGACGGTGCGTGAGGCCCGTGACCGCGAGGAGTGTGATGACGGCGCCATTATGGGGCAGCGTATCCATGCCGCCGCTTGCCATGCTGGCGATGCGATGCAGCACCTCGGGTGAGATGCCGGCGGCGTTCGCGGCGGCGATGAATTGCTCCGCCATCGCGGCAAGCGCGATGCTCATGCCGCCTGACGCTGAGCCGGTGATGCCAGCGAGCGTCGTAACCGTGATCGCTTCATTCACGAGTGGGTTCGGAATGGCCGAGAGCGCGTTCTTAACGGCCAGAAACCCCGGGAGCGCGGCAATGACCGCGCCGAAGCCGTACTCAGACGCGGTGTTCATCGAGGCGAGCAACGCACCCGCGACCGCCGCCTTGGTACCGTCAGCGACCTTGACGATGACGCGCTTGTACGCCAAGGCGAACACGACCACGATGCCGGTGACCAGGGCGCCGAGCACCGCCCAGATGGCGGTGACCGACGTGAGCTGCGTCACGAGAGGCTTCGCCATGCCGGCGAGCTGTACCTCGACCGAGCTCGGGTAGGCGGCGGCGATCCAGCGCGTGTAGATGAGGTTCGAGACGCCAACCACCACGAGAGGGAGCACCGCGACCAACGGGTGGACGAGTCGCGACGCGTCGACTTGCTCGGGCTCCTGGGCGTGACCCGTCCCGTACCCCTCGCCCGCCGTCGCCGCCTGACGCCGCCGCCAGTCGAGATAGAGCATGCCGACGACGAGGATGAACACGCCGCCAAGACAGCCGAGGATAGGAGCTGCCCAGGTGTCGGTTCCGAAGAAGGTCGTCGGGATGATGTTCTGGATCTGGGGCGTTCCGGGGAGCGAATCCATCGTGAATGTGAACGCGCCGAGCGCGATGGTGCCGGGGATGAGACGCTTCGGGATATTGGCGCCACGAAAGATCTCTGCGGCGAACGGGTACACCGCAAAGACCGCGACGAAGAGCGACACCCCACCGTAGGTAAGGAGAGCGCACACGAGGACGATCGACAGAATGGCGTTTCGCTGTCCGAAGAAGCGGATGACCGACGCCGAGATGGCCTGCGAGAAGCCCGACAGCTCGATGAGCTTTCCAAAGACGGCGCCCAACATGAAGACGGGGAAATAGAGCTTCAGGAACCCGACCATCTTCTCCATGAAGAGCCCGGTGAAGATCGGGGGCAACGCCTGTGGCGCCGTAAGCAGCACCGCCACCAGCGCGGCGATGGGCGCAAAGAGAATGACGCTGTAGCCGCGATACGCCGCGACCATGAGCAGCACCAGGGCGAGGATGACGATGACGATATCGATGGCAAGGCTCCGCAGCGTGGTCGCCGACGCTGGTAGCCATGGGGTCAAGCCCTGTCAACCTCGTCCGGCAATGAAGCTCGCGGGGTGCCTCCCCTGGCGGGCTCCCTTCGGCTAGGTGTCGCGCCGGTCCTCGTGGGGCAACGGCACCGGGGGGATGGTCACAGGCAATGCAGGGACCTCGGGCGGCGGTAGAGCTCCACGCACAGGCGGGCTCCCCCCCAAGAGCTTGCGGACGAACGCGAAGATGCCTGGCGCAGGGGCGGGAGCACACACGGCAACAAGCGCCCAGGGCTCGTCCTTGATCCAGGGTCCTTGGCCAAGCGCGACGAGCGCGCCGCCGAGCTCGGGCTGGCTCTGCATGCGCTTGGCGATGACCGTCGCGATATAGGTCCCGAGCTTGTCGCTCTCGAACTTGGCTCGTCCCTGGAACAGCGTGTCGAAGTGTTCTTCGAGCGCCTTGAAGCCCATGACCGGAATGACGGCGCTAATGGGCACACGCCACATGTTGTTACTGCCTCGCTTCACCCTCGCCCGGTCGACGATTCCGCTATAGCGACGCTGATAGAGATTGGGCGTCTTCACGAACGGCGAACCGCCAGCGCTGACGACATCGCGCAGGTAGTCGCCAACCTTGACGATCGCGTCGGCTGCGAACTTCTGGACGGCGTTTTCGACCTCGGAAAGGACCCGCGGGTCGGTGACATTGGTAATGCCCCTCTCGGGCAATGCCTCGCGACGCGCCAGGGCGGAGCCAAGGCTCGCGGCGTCATGCGACGTCGACGCAGCCTGCCGCGCAAGCGCCGCTTCGACGTAGACCGGATCGATGAGGGCGATCCGAGACAGCGTGCCGTCCCCATGGTTCTCGCTCGCAGCAACCGTGAAGCCGTGCTCCCGGAGGTGCGCGCTCAGATCGTGGAGGATGCGCTCGTTGATGCGCGACATGTCGGGCCGCGGCAGATTCCCCGACTCGGCGAAGGCGCCCTCGAAGCGTGAGGCGAGTACCCCGTTGGCAAACACCTCGACCGGCGCGGCATGGCGCAGGGTACGATTCCCCATGGTCAGGCGCTCGAGATAAGGGTTCTGGCCGATGACGCGAACGCCACCCAGGTGGGCATCGATCGCGCTCACCGCCTCGAGAACCGCCTCGCTGACGAAGGACCGCGCGAGCTGCATGGCTGCTGGGTTCGCAACCTTGAGCCCATAGGCCGCCAGGTGATCGCTCGTATCGAACGAGGCGACCGCTTGCGTGGCGCGAAGACCTGCAGCTGCATTTTGCACGACCCGACCCCTCGGAACGCCTACGCGCGACTTGGGCGGAATACGACCCGCCGCTGGCGGTTATCGGCCCACCCGTCCACAGGTTTCGCCTCCGCCGCCGTCCCAACCACGACAAGTCGGCACAGTGCGCGCTTTCGTGGTCGCAGATGGTGAGCGACTGCAATGAGGTCGGCCAGAACCCCTACAAGCCAAGCGTCCCGCTGGACGGGAGCGTGGTCGAGCTCGCCCTCCGGAGGTCGTATAGACAACCTCGCGGGGCCCCTGCGCGATAACCGTGCCCGCCAAGCCGAACGCCTTCGAAGGAAAGTTGATGAACGCCACGTTCCCCCGCCCCTCCACGCTCCAGCGCGCCAACGAGCACATGCAGCAGGCCATCTTCGGACCGGTCACCGAGGGGGCTTCGCAGGTCGCCGGTCATCTGAGCCCATTCGGCATGACGTGGATGAGCTTCGTTCCGGCGCCGCTCTGGCCCGCCTATCTGGCCAGCGTGTACCTCCAGGGGAACACCAAGGGCCTACTCGAAGCCCCGCGTCATTACGCTGAGGCGATGAATCTCTACGTGCGCGCGGCAACCGAGGGTGCGCGCGTCGCAGTCGCCTAGGAGCCGTCCTTCACGCTTGGAACGCATCGCGACGTTAATCGGGTCGTGGTCGCATCCAGTACCGCCGGCCAAGTTTGGGAAGTAAACCCCATCACGCGGGCCGAAAGTGAAGTCAGTCAGTGACCGCGATGACGGAGGCTATGACACCACCCTAGCCCCGCGCTTTCCGAGGCGCATCAGCGCGCCCAGTGCGAGTCCCAAAAGCAGGGACGAGCTTGGGACTGCCGCGCAGCCCTCGTCCGGGGCCTCGCCCGCCGCGGTCACTGATCCGCTCAAGACGAGCCGATAGGGATTGGTGTCGGGGTCGTTGCTCGTCGCGACCACGTCGAAAACGTACCCTCCCACGGCGGTGCTCAACAGCGTCATAGCGAATGCCTGCGAAGTCCCGGGCGCAAGAGTGAAGCTCGCCGGCGTCAGCGGAAGCACTTGAACGTTATCTGCGCCCTCGATTGTGACATCCGAAACCACCAGGTCGGCGAGGCCGGTGTTCTGGATCAACACGTCCCGCGTCACACCGAACCCCGCGATGAGGTCGCCGACGTCCGTGTTGCTCACGACGATGTTGGGCGAATTGCTCGAGGGGATCCCGACGGTGAAGTCATACGGCGATTCGCCGACATCGTTGTTTCCGATCGATACGGAAAACGCTCCGTCGTCCGTGCCGTCTCGCGCGACGGTGATCGACAGGACTGCGTTGCCGCCTTCAGCAATTGTAGACGGGAGGTTCGTCACGATGGTCGCAGCACAACCGGCCTCGTTGAAGATCACGGCGGGGCTCAGCTCGAGCGGGGCGTCACCCAGGTTGAAGACGGTGTAGTTGAGCAAGAACAACGACTGGGTTGGGTCGACACTCTCGTTGAACGTCGAGCCGTCGGCGATTGGGATACCGCCGCTGCGCGCCACGTCGATCTCGGGCGACCCCGTTGGGGGCGTCGTGACCGTGACAGCACGCATCCGCAGCTGCGTGCTCATCGAGCCTTCGTTCGGATCGTCGTTCGCGATGGCAACCGTCACCCCGGTGTCGTTGATGGGGGCTGTGGCCGTGAGCGCAAACCCAAAGGTGAGGTCGCTACCGACACTGACGGTGCTTACGGCCGGCTGGACGACGTCGCTCACGGTGATGTTGGTCCCCGCCGAGATCGTGACCGCGGGCGTACCAGAGAGATTGAGCGCGGCAGTGCCGACGTTCGCGATGATGCCTGTGTAGTAAATCTCCTGCCCCACCACGACCGCGCCGAGGTAAGTCTGTCCCCCATTGGTGAGTGGTGCCGCGTTGCCCGTGGGGCCTTTGACCCAAAGATCGAGCTCGGGCGTACCGCCGCCGCTGAAGGTGTTGCCTTGGTTGGTGAAGTCGAACGTACCAATGGTGACGCCATACGACGCTAGAACGTTGTTGGCATTCGGCGTGTGCGTGTACTCGATGTCGGCGCTAAGGCCGGCTGCCAGAGTCGCCGGCGGCTGGGTGACCGCCGCGAGGGCCGCTGACATTGGGTTCACGAAGACGAAATCGCCGAGGGGTGCGACAGCGCCACCGACGTTTTCGACGTGCAACCGGTTCGGATAGGTGACGCCGTTGCGGAACGCTTGCGACGCCTGATAGGCGCCGCCGTCCGCTAGAACGGTCAAGCCCGAGGTCACGACGACCCATGGATTGCTCGTTGCCGTGCGATCGAAGCGAATGTTTGGTCGAGGCTCGGGCGACCCGGCGGCGGGAAACATCTGGGCGCTCGTGAGCGCTGCGTCGGGGCCGTAGGCCTCGAGATAGCAAACGGTTGATCCCGTGCCGTGTTGCTTCCAGAAGATGTCTCCGTTAGCCCGCGCGCCGCTGTTCGAGTCCCAGGTGACGATGATTTCGATACCGCCGCCCGTATAGACGAACGGTGTCGCCAGCGCGAAGTCGACCCAGCCAGGTGCGTCAGTCACGCTCTTCACCACATTGACGTGCTCGATGGCGCCAGCAAGCTCGGCGCTCAACGTGGAGCCCGAGGTGAGTGAGGTGGCTGACGTGTTCTTGAGCGCGATCGCGATCGCAGTGTTTGGAACCGCGCCACCCGCGGTCTTCTCGAAGCTGATGGTCGTGATGCTCGTGTTCGGCGGTAGGGCGGCGAGATCGCTGGTCCGATACAGGATGGCGGCGGCACCGGCATCGTCTGGCGATGGTGCGACATAGCGGATGGGGGCGATGGAGCTGGTACCGAGGCCACGCCCGATCTCGACGTTCACAGCGAAGGCATTGGAGGTGCAAAGCGCAAAGGCAAGCGTCGCGAGAGCTATTCTCATGACGCGACCTTGTCTGCACCTCGCCGAGCACACAACCCGTCCATTTTGAGGGGGCCTCAGCTCGAGGTCACAACCGACGAAGCGCGCTGCGACAGCGCCGCGTGTTTGGGCCGACACGGTTTTAGTGAGTTGGCCCGCAGCGAAAACCCGTGCCAAGAGCTTTGCCCACGGCAAATGCACGCGCTTGGCTTTACCTTTTTGGTCAAGGCATACAGTCGGTTGCGAGGTCGGCCGTGATAGCGCGCTGCCGACTTTGCAATTCGGCATCAGCGGGCTCGAGGAGCAAGCGCGCCTTGATGGATTCCAACTCTTGGGCGAGGGGCCCACATCGACTCCGTCGCGCGGCTTGGCCTTCCGACCCCTGGTCGAGCACGAATCGCTCCGGAGCATCGGGCAGATAGCGCGCAGCGTAGACCTTTCCAGGCAGCGGCACGAAGCCCTCGACCGGCGGGTACTGGGGCACGGGTCCCATGCTGATGACGACTTCGACGCTACGACCGCCAGCCACCTTGAGAAAGCCCACGCCTTCCATCCTGTCGACGTGGTTCACACGCACACCGGTTGAACGATAGCTTGCGACCACCAGCTCGCCGCGCTCACCATGCCCGTGGATGTAGCGAAAGTAGGCGGCGAAGTCGGTCGAGTAGCCGTAGATGAGCGCGCCCAACGCGAGCACGAAAGGCCCAACGAAGGCGAGCAGGAGGACGAGCTGCAGGACGCCGACCGACTTGACGCGAAGCCGACGCGATAGCGGTACGACCCCAACGAAAAAGACCAGCAGCGTGACGAAGAACACCGGGAGCAGCCACAAGAGCGTCGTTGGTCGATTGAGGAGCGTGTCGAAGACAAACAGGACGAATGGACCCACGGGCGCTAGGTTCCGCTACGGCAGGCACCGAAAGCAATGCGAAACAATCGAGCGGTCAGCCTAACGAGCCGTGCCGCGTCAGTGCAAAGTGTCGCCGTTGACACGAGCCCATGCAGGCCCGGAGAGCGCCGCAGCCACGGTGTCGCGCACCAAGAGCGCGTGGAGCTCCGTGAGCGTCGTCAGCGCCGCGCCGACGACCGCGACCTCCTGAATCCCGCGTACGAAGCTCGCGGTGTCGCCTCCGCGCTGGGCTGCCTTGAGCTGGCCTTGCGCGGCGGTTGTTGCCGCGGCCACCTCTTGCCCTGCGGCCTTGATCAGTGGCTGCAGCTTCGAGAGTGTCATCGCGCTCGCAAAGTGCCCCCCCGTCGCGTAGCTATCGACGAATACGGGCGCGCCTGCGCCAGGATTCATTGGCAGGTCGCTCGCGACGACCGAGACGTTCGCCGCCTCATTCATCGCACGGAGACCCTGCCGCACCCGGGCCAACGCGGTGATAGACGCGGCATCGACCGCGCATACGCTGACCGCGCCAGGACTTGGGCTCCCCACCGCGATCAACTTGCCGTCGCTCAAGACTTTTGCGGTGTCGCCATAGGTCTTCCCGTCGCTCGCGCCTTCAACGAGCGCGCGCGCAGTGCGGTCGACCGCAGAGTCTGTCAGCTCGGCGACCGGGACGGTCCGTATCTCGAAGCTCATGAAACTTGCCTCCGCGCGACCGCCGCTCGCTGCAGTCGCTCTGAGTATCGACGGCAGCCCCGCAGAGTTACCGTCGCCTGCTATGACAACGTGGGACACGGCGTGACGCGGCGCGCAACGTCCGTGCTTGGGATTCGCCGAGGGCCGAATGCGAGATGTCGAGAACCATCAGCGTCCGTTAGGCCCGGCAACTCGAATCCTAAGGCGCAAGTGCGCGCGACATGGCCTTGGTGATCAGCTGCTTGGTATCGAAGAAGTCCGCCCAGGGATCGGGCCTGCGCAGGCGCACGGCGATGTCGGGGAGCGCGAACATGTCTCCTCCGGTCACCTTGTCGAGCTCACGCCAGTCGAGGGGCGTCGCGATGCCGGCGCTCGCACGGGCGCGCGTGCTGTAGGTCGCGACCGCCGTGGCCCCGCGTCCATTGCGCAGATAGTCGACGAAGATTTTCCCTCTGCGGTCGCGCTTGGTCATCACCGAGATGTACTTGCGCGGCTCTCGGCGTTCGAGGTCGAGGGTGAGGGCCTGGCTGAAGGCCTTCACCTCGTCCCAGTCGTTCTTGCGAGCGAGCGGCACGCAAACGTGTAAGCCCTTACCTCCGCTCGTGCGGACGTAGCTCGAGAGCCCAAGCTCCTCAAGCCGCGCCCGCAAGACGAGAGCTGCCTCGAGGATCCGGTCCCAGACGACCCCTTCACCCGGATCGAGATCGAAGACCATGAACTGCGGGTGCTCGAGCTTGTCGGCGCGCGACGCCCAGGGGTGCAGCTCCATGGCACCGAGCTGGATCAACATGAGCAGGCCGACGCGATCCGTGATGCGCACGTAGAGGCCCTTGTTCTCCTTGTCTTTCACTTCGATACCGTGAAGGCCGGGCTCGTTCTTGTGCGCGCCCAAGTGTTTCTGGAAGAAGCAGGCGGCACCAGCACCGTCGGGGCAGCGAAGCAGCGATAGCGGACGGTCAGCGACGTACGGCAAGATACGCTCGGCGACCGCGTCGTAATACGCAACGAGCTCACGCTTGGTGATGCCGAGCTCGGGATAAACGAGGCGCGATGGATGCGTCACGCGAATGCCAGCGACCGTGATCGGCTTTTCGTCCTTGCGCATGGGAGCGTCCTTGGCAGTGGGCGCTATGCTCTTCGCGCTCAACGCGCGCTTGTCAGCCTTGCTCCCTTTGCGCGCGACCTTCACCTCGGCCCGCTCTCGACGCACGTCTTGAGCCGGCTTGTCCTCGCGCAGACCTTGAAACACCGATTGCCGAATCGTCCCCTCGCGCGTCCAATCCGCGAACTGCACCTCGGCGACGAGGCTCGGCTCGAGCCAGTGGACACCGCGCGCATCCGCGCCTCGGGGAGGATTTTCGAACGGTGCTTCGGCACGCTCGAGCCTCTTCATGCGCTTGTAGAGAGCCTCGAGTGTCTTCTCATCGAAGCCGGTGCCCGTGCGTCCGGCGTAGATTAGCTTTCCGCCGTCGTAATGACCGAGTAGCAGCGCGCCAAAACCGACACGGGTTCCTGTTGGTTCGCTATAGCCGCCAATCACGAGCTCTTGCCGCAGATGACATTTGATCTTGAGCCACGCCGCCGTGCGTTTGCCGGTGTACGCCGAGTCACGACGCTTGGCGACGATGCCTTCCATGCCCATCGCGCACGCATGCGCGAATACCTCGTGGCCGCGACCTTCGATGTGCTCGCCGTAAACGAGGGTCGTGCCGAGCTCTGGCGCGCCTGCAAGCACCTCGCGTAGCAGCTCCTTGCGTTCGTGCAGCGGGGATCTGGTGAGGTCATAGCCGCCGCACCAGGGCATGTCGAAGACGTAGTAGACGAGGTTCTCCATGCGCCCTTCGGAAAGCGCGTTCTGCAGCGCCTGGAAGTCGGTCGTTCCGTCCGCGCGCACGGAGCAGACCTCGCCATCGAGCACCACGGGGCCAGCGACGCCGCTCGCCGCGCGCGCGACGACCGCGAACTTCGAGGTCCAATCGTTGCCCTTGCGCGTCAGCACACGCGTCCCGGCGTCGTCGACGAACGCGAGCATGCGATAGCCGTCGAGCTTGAGCTCGTAAAACCAGGCGTCCCCCTCAGGGACGTCTTCGCTCAATGCGGCGAGCTGGGGCGCGACAAACGAGGGCATCGGTCGCTTCACCGCGCCGGTGAGCTTCGACGCGTCGATGCGCTTCGCCATCTTCGCCCGCTGCGGCGGTGGGACTGCCTCCTTCGCGATGGTCTTCGCGCTCAGGGTCTTGCCGCTATGCCACACCGTGTCGTGGTCGGCCGCGATCTGCGCCATGGTGCGCCCGGTGACGACACTGTTCGGCTGCTCCTCGACGATGTCGAGCTCGGCGCTCGAACGTACGTGTTCGTCGCGCTCCTTGATGAGGAGCCAGTTCTTTCCCTCCTCGCCGGCGCGTCCGCCCATGCGGACGAGCGTCCAAGCCCCTTTGATCTTTTCGCCGTGGACGAAGAACTTGAGCTTTCCCTCACGATACATCGTGTCGATGTCGCCCGCCGGCTCCCAGGTGCCGCGGTCCCACAACATGACGCTTCCACCGCCATATTCGCCGCGCGGGATAATGCCTTCGAACTCGCCATATTCGACCGGGTGGTCTTCGACGTGCACAGCGAGCCGCTTGTCGTGGGTGTCGAAGCTCGGACCCTTGGGAACGGCCCAGCTCAACAAGACGCCGTCGTGCTCGAGTCGAAAGTCGTAATGCATCCGCGAGGCGGCGTGCTTCTGGATGACGTAGAGCAGCGCCTTGCGCTTGGACCTGCGCGCCTTGCCCTTGGGCTCGGGCGTCTTCGAGAAGTCACGCTTGGCGTGGTAGCTGGCGAGCCCCATCGTACCGCCAATCTACGCCATCAAAAGTAGAAGCGCCCGCCAAGCCCCGCGAGCAAATCACCGTCGAAGTCCGGGGCCACCACGAACACCGGCGAGAGCTCGAGAAAGACCTCGATGGGCACTTTGTTGAAATACATGTTGGCGGCGACGGGCATGCGAACACCAACTGCGAGCTCGTCGTTGTCGCGACCGGTGCAGCGGCTGTCGCCAAACGCGTCGAAGCAATTGCCATCGCCGAAGCCCAGCACACCGCCAACGCCGACGTGGAAGCCAAAATGAATCGGCGCGCCCGGCCGAACGTGCGCGAATTCGTAGACCCAGTCGACCCCGACCGCGTTCCAGCCATTACCAAAGGTGCCGATGAACCCCTGCAACGCCTGTTCTCGCGCGAACCAATATTTGCCCGTGAGCGCGAAGGGGGCGCCAATCTGGAAGCCAAGGCCGAAGTGCCCGTTCAGATTGTCAGCGTCCGCCAACGCGAAAGCGGAGCGCGGAACACAGAGAAGAAGAACAGCCGCGAACAGGAGTCGGCGCACGCTTACCCCTTACCGGTCGCCTTGGCGATGAGACCAGCGAGCTCGCCCTTGGCGTGCAAGTCGCGCATGATGTCGGCGCCACCGATGAACTCGCCCCCAACGTAGAGCTGCGGGATGGTCGGCCAGTCGGAGTATTTTTTGATGCCCTCGCGGACGTCCTGGTCCTCGAGGATGTTGACCGCCTTGAACTCGGCGCCGATGTCTTCGAGCACCGCCACCGCCGCAGCGGAGAAGCCACACATGGGGAAGGTCGGCGTGCCCTTCATGTAGAGCAGGACCTTGTTGTCCTTCACTTGCTTGTCGATCTCGGCGTTGATGTCGCGTGCCATGAGATACTCCTCTTACGTCTCTTCGGGGGTTTTGGTGGTGAGCGTGAGCGCATGCAGTGGGCCGCCAATCACGTCCTTGAATGGCTCGTACACCAAGCGGTGACGCTTCAACGGCATCAGCCCTTCGAAGGCCTTGCTGACGACGTGGACCTGGTAGTGATCTTTGCCGCCCGTGAGATCCTCGACCCGGATGGTGGCGTCGGGGAGCACTGCGCGGATGCGGCGTTCGATCTCGGTCGGCTCAATCATGCGGCGCGCATCGTAGGCACGGAGAGCGGAAGAGGCAAGCCCACGCAGGGGTGTCAGGCCGCCTGGGGTACCCAAAATCCACCCAATCTGCGATAACGCTCGTATGACCTCCGTGAAGAACCGGAACGTTCAAGGCACCTTTGAAGCGGCTCGCGACGCCCAAAATCGCGGCGATCTCGAGACCGCCGAGCGCGGTTACCAGGAGGTGATTGAAGCGAGCACGGGCCCGGTCACCGATACGGTCGATACCGCCTTCAGAGCCCGCTGGAACCTCGCGACCATTCTTGAGGGGCGCTCCGCTTTCGGCCAAGCCGCCGATCTCTTGGAGCCCTTGCGCCGCAGCGCGAGCGGCGCTCTGAATCCCGACCACGAGCTGCACCTGCGACGCGCCCAGCTGCGTTTCAAGCAATACGAACACCAGGTTGCAGCCAACGACCTGGGCGCGCAGCTCCCGACCCTAATCGACGGCCGCATTGCGTATGAGCCGGCGCCACTCGCAACCTTGCGCGCCGGCGTCCGCGCCTATCTCGATCTACGCGAGCTGCTCGTGGCACCGGGAGTCCAAGCGGCCCTCGGCGAGCAGACTCTGCGGCAGCTCAACCAAGAGATCGACACCGGGTTGGGCTACGGCAGCATGGCGGCCGCGGCCTTCGCGGGTAGCGTCCAGGAGGCCGCGGTCGGCCGCATCATGACCGCCGATCGTGACGCGTTGGTGAAACGCCTAGAGGCGCGCGGCAAGCCCGTACCCGAGAGCGTTCGCGGTCGCCTCGGCATCACCGAGGGCCCGCTCGCCGATGCCATGGCCGAGCGCACCCGCGCTCTCTACGAGGGTGTCCGTGCGAGCGGTCTCGACAACGGTGACTACGTCACTCTCTGGCAGCGGTGGGTGATGGACTACCGCCCCTTCTAGGTCGGACTTCCGGACGATGTCCGAGTACACCCGCTATTTTGCCGTGCACGGGCTCACGCCGCAGGCGGCGAAGGCCCGACTCATCGAGCGATCCATCCACGCGGTGGTCGACGACACCGAATCAGGCACGTGGGTCGTCGTCAGCGCGCCGGCGCGGAGCGGGTTTCACGACGGACAATTCGTCTATGACGACCGCTGGGCAGAGATGCGCCGGGCGTTCTCCAAGGTCTGCTTCTTCTGGGTCGACGAAGGGCAACGAGGTTGGTCCGTCCGCTTTGCCAGGGACGGTGCCGAGAGCGTCTTTGAAAGTACCGGCGATGAGGTCGACGCAGCCGACGTCGAGCGCCTTGGAGACTACTTCGAGGTTCCTGCGGCGCGCCTACGTCCAGTCGCAGCCGCGAGCCTCGCCCACGCGTTCTGTGCCTGCGTCGGCCTCCCGTACCAAGAGATGAACGATCAAAACCATTGCGACTTCGTGCTACGCGATGCTCGTGTCGCGGTTCTCGCGTCCGAGCTCGACGGGTAACAACGGCGAGGCCCCCGCTCTCGGCGGGAGCTCACCCAAGCCTTGTTGCCTTCGTCACTCGACGATCACCTTCGTGCTCGCCGACCGACCAAAGGTCTCGGGCGCGTACATCTCCTCGGCCTTGGTCGGCGGCACCACGTAGGTTCCCGGCGTTGTTGCGCGGGCGACGTAGCTGTACGTGTGCACGCCAGCCCAGACCTCGGTGCCGAAGGCCTCGACCCGCTCGTCGCGCAGGTTCTGGTGTTCGTACCACTGCGAACGCCACCAGAAGTGACGATAACCGCGTCCTCGCCGCACCGGACGGTCTTCCTCGTCGTAGCCCTCGTCCTCGTCGGGCACGCGCTCGCTCACCGCCAGCGCGCCGTTCAACGCCTCGAATCCCGCCGGCATCGGGTCGACGAGTGCGACGTGATAGCGGACGGAGGGCGCCACCATCTCGAGCTTCACGCGGACGCGCGCGCCCGCCTTGACGCGCCAAGTGCCGTCGGCATCGCGTCTGACCGTATCGGCCCCATCGACGGCCTCGTAGGTGCGCTGCACCTGGAAGCCCGCGTCACGAGCCGCAAGCTCCAACGACGCCGGCGCGTAGTCGAGCCCGATGCGGTAGTAAAGACGACCAACGCCCTGCTTCTGCAGCGTGAGCGCTTTGCCGGCGGTTACGAGCCTTTCCATCGGTACCTCGAGCTCGCGCGTCACGGTGTCGCGGCCGTGGAACGGCACCTCACCAGCGTAGTCGTCGCCGAGCCACATCCGCGCGACGAACTCGGGTGTCTGCTTCTCGAAAGCCTGGAAGTAGTCGCCGAGCGCAAGCAACACGAAGACGTTCTCTTGTGTGTTGTACCAGCGACCCTTCTTGCGCGCGTCGAGGAGACCGCGCACCACCTTGGGGACGAGGTCACTTGCTGGCTCGGCCTCGAGCAGGCCGCCCAAGACCACCGCGTCGGAGCGACGGTCGGAGGCCAAAATCAAGTGAGCGCCATCGTCGTAGTGGGTGACGAAGTGAGCGCTCGCCGCGGTCTCGGTGACGCGTCGCTCGAGCTCGCCGAGGAGCTCTTTGGCGAGCCGGTTGTCACTGCCACGTTTGGCGACGACCAAGAGGTTGCCCGCGGCCTCGACCGCGACCTTCTTGAGACCAGCCTTGGCGACGAGATCGCTTGCGCGTTTGGTGTCGGCATCGCCGGCTCGCGCTCGCACCGCTAAAGCGTACGCGACGACAACCTGCCGCGCGCCATCCGGATAGTCGTTCAGGTCCTTTTCGATGGCCTGCAGATACTTGAGCGCTCGGGCCAGAACATCCTTGTTGACGGAAAACCCGGCTTCCTTGGCACGCAACAACGCATGGGTCGCGTGCACGGACGCGTACGGCGAGACCCGGTCGTGGCCCCAGAAACCGAAGCCGCCGCTTCCAGATTGGCGCGTCGCGAGCGTCGCGAGGTCGGCGTCGATGCTCGCGGCGAGCTCCTTCGGCGTTGGCACGCCCTCGGCATCGAAGGCCGCGAGCACGTCTTTCATCGCGGTCAGACCCAAGACGCGCGACGACAACTGCTCGGTGCACGCGTATGGATAGGTCGACAGATAAATGACGGCGTCGGTGAGCGACTGGAGCGCCGTCGACGCGGTGCTCACCTTCAAGCCGCCGGCCTGCGGAAAGACATCGGCTGGCGCGGCGATGGGTTGCGCGATGACACCGTTACCGTCGAGGACGCCATAAGTCGCGAACGATTCGGTGGTCGCGGGGGTCCAGACCTTGATGGAGACGTCAGCGGCGTCCGCTGCCTTGCCGCTCACGGCGCCGATCTGAAAGCGCGCGGTTCCAGCGGACACCGTCCTCGCCGGGAAGCGCACCTCGACCCGCTGGCCCGGCTCGACGCGGACGCGATAGCCAGCCTGCGTAAGCTCCAAGTTCACGGCGCGCGCCACGACATCGACGTCCATCGCCTGCTCGGTCTGGTTGTGGACCACGGCCGGCAGCTCGAAGCGATCGCCGAAGTTCAAGAAGCGCGGCGGCGATGGGCGAACCATGAGCGGGAGGCGCGCAGTGATGGTCGACTCGCCTTTGCCGAACTGGCTCACAGAGCCGGCGGCGACCGCCATGACCCGGTAGCGCGTCAAGTTGTCCGGCAGCTTCACAGAGGCCGTCACCTTGCCGGCACCGTTGGTGGTGAGCTTGGGCACGAAGGCGGCGAGGGCCGAGAAGTCCTTGCGCACGGCGATTTGGGGCTCCGGCTCGCCCGGGGCTTCCCTCTTGGACATGCGCCTCATCGGCGCCGGCGCCATCATGCCCAAGGCGGCCGCTGGCATCGCCATATCCTCCGCGAGCTCCATACTCTTCTCTTTCGACATCTCGTCCGCATCGTCGGACTCGACGCGCGCGAGCACGACGCTATCGCGGATGTAGGTGCTCAAAACACCACGTTCGCGATGCGGCGTCATCACCGCGAGTGGGTCACGCAATGTGAACCCCGAAAGAGCAAGCACGGCCTCGTCGACGACGATGATGGTGACCTCGGCGCCCTCGATGGGGCGTCCGTTGGCGTCTTTGATGGTCGCACTCACCTCGGTGGTGACCCCTGGCTCGAGGCCACGCGATGCCGGCACGACGTCGACCGTGAGCGCGAGATGCTTCATCGAGACGGCGAGGTCCAAAGCCCCGCTCGCGTAGGCTGGACGACGGCCCTTTCCGTTGGGGGCCTGCGCGGAGCCGACGAGCTCGACCGCCAGGTGTACGTTGGGGGCGTGCGCTTCCTTGATGGGGAGCTTCACGATGGTGCTGCTCTCTTTGATGTGGATGCGCTCGGTAGAGAGGATTCCGTTGCGCTCGATGAGCACGATGCCGTCCGCTGGAGCAAACGGGGACTGCACCAGCACCTCGGCGGTCTCCCCGGGCTCGTAGACCTTCTTCGAGGGGATGAGGGTTACCTCGTCGTGCTTCACCTCATTCACCGGCGGGCGCTTTTCGCCAGAAACCCAGAGAGTCAGCTCGGTGCGATTGGTTCTCCCCTGTGCGTCGCTCACCGTTAGCTGCACGCGATGGCGGCCACCCTCCTTGGGCTTGAACGTCCACGCGACCGGCGCATCGCCGGAAGTGATCGTGGTGTCGGTCTCGCGCACGACTTCTTCGTGCCACTGGCCGTTCTCGACACGGGCGGCGTTGCGCTCGACCTCGATGCGCACGCTACGACCCTTCTCGGCCTTACCGTCGAGGTCGACGGCGATGATGTCGAAGACCGCCGCCTGTCCTGGTTCTACGAACATCCGCTCGAGCTTCACACCCACGTAGGTCGTCGCAGCGTGAACCAACATGGTTGCACGCGCCGACCAGGCCTGACGGTTGACGTCGGTGACGGTCGCTTGCGCTTCGATGCTGACGGCGGAGGCAGGACGGATGCTCTTCGGCTCTATGGCGATGCTGTGTTTGCCAGTCGCGTCGGTCGTGCCCGCGAGCTGCGTCGACACCAGGCGGTCGCGCTCTTCGTAGTGGTGAAAATACCACCAGGGCTTCCAGGTACCGAAGATGTAGCTGTCACGGCCCGGCGGGGTGAAGCTCGCGCGTGACGACGTGACCGTCCAACTGACGGGCGCGCCGGTGAGCGGCCCGCCTGCATAGTAGGCCGCCTTGACCGTTGCGCTCTGAGGCTGACCCATGACGTGGACACCAGCGTTCACACTAGCGGACACCTCGAACTCGGGTCGGCGAAATTCCTGGATGTCGAAGTGGTGATAGCCGATGTGGTCGTGCCCGTCGGTGAAGTGAACCGACGCCTGCCCGAGGTTTGCGTTGTCGGGGAGCTTGACCGCGAAATCGAAGCCGCCGAGCGCCGAGAGTTTGAAGGAGCCGTCGGCGATTTTGCTGCCGCGTGGGTCGTTCACCACATACTTGAGCTCCTTGAGGCCGGCCGGCTCGAGGCTTGCGTTCTTGGCCCCTGAGAGCCGGCGAACGAAACCCTTGAAGCTTGCGGTCTCGCCGGGCTTGTACATGCCGCGGTCGTCGGTGACCCAGGTGAGATAGCCGGTGCCGCGCGGATTCGCATACCACTGCCCCTCCGGTAGCATCACACGCTCGTCGCCGTGACGCGCGACGATGACGCGCTTGCGGTAGCTGTCGTCGGGCGGCGGCATCACGAGCTTGGCGACCCCGTCGCCATCGCTCTTGGCAGTCACCTTGGTCGGCAAGAGCTCGATGGCCGCGCCCGAGATCGGCGCGCCGGTCTTCAAGTCAGTGACCCAGGCGACGAGGTCGGTCGCGTCACTGAAAGCATCGAGTGCCATCGGCGTGACCTGCACCCAAGCAGCGACACGTGTGAGCTCCGAGCGATACTGGCGCTTGCCGCTGACGACCACGACGACCGAGCCCCTGCCCTTGTCGAGACCAGCCGTAAGGTCGATGGGCGTCGCGACCAGGTCGTCGGGACTCCCGGCGACCTTCACGTCACCCTGCCGGATGAGCGTCCCCGGAACCTTCGGTCCGTTATCGTGGTAGAGCTGACTCGCGAACTCGCTGTAGGCGGCCCAGTCCGATGGCTGCACCTTGTAGAGTGCGACATGCACAGTCGGCTGGCCGGCGGAGATGACGTCGATGCGCGGTGTCTCCGGTGTCATGGTGACGAAGCCCGAGCGCGCGAGCTGCAGACGCGGCCATGCGTCCGCTATTGCAAACGTATGTTTGGCGCGACCCTCGAGCTCTTGCCCATGCACGTCCCGCAGGGCGCCCTCAATGGTGACGGTGTATTTCGTGCGCGACTTCTTCTTGCCGTTTACCTGGATCTGATTGCCAGAAACGACGAGCTGCCGGTCGGGGATGTTCGGCTCCACGACCACCATGGAATCCGTGTACGACTTCGAGTCGATACTGTTGCTGAAACGCATGACCAGGGGCGAATCCGGCCGGCACGGATCGCTCCAGCAGGTGCCCTCTTCGAACTTGAAGGGTCCGTAGGTGCTGAAAGTGAAACTCTGTGGCGCCTTGGTAAGGAGCGGTCCCTCTGCCGAGGGTGTGCCCTTGGGCACGGTCACGGTGACCTTCGTCGCCGTGGGGAGTGGCTTTGCGAGCCGCAGCACCAGGTAGCGGCCGGCCTCGGCGGAGCGAACATACGCGTGGACCTGCCCGTTAGCGGCGATCTCTTGGTCGGTCGCTTCGCGCACGGCCACGCTCGCGCGACCAGCTTTGACCTCGACGTGCTCGAGGAGCGTCTTCACGTCGATCTTTTGGTCGAAGCCGAGAAAAACGAGCGGCTCGAGCCCAACCCCGTTGTCGTCGCGTGGTACCGATGCTTGCAGCGTGAGTGGCGCTGTCGCGAAGCTCCACTTGACCGCTTCGGCGAGCACCCCACCGTTCATCGACTTCGTCCCCTTGGGGATCTCGGCCGTGAAGGCGGTTGCCATGGGCAACCGAACAGCGGGAGCGAACACGAGTGTCTGGGTGCCCATCCACCGCCACGTACCTTCGACCGACGGTGACAGCTTGACCGGCACGCGGGCGTTGGCTTGGTCGACGGTTGCGACCTCGATCATCGGCTGCGAGAAGGTCACCCCAACTTGCGCGGCGATCGGCACATCGCCGACCGGCGCATAGCGGCTCACCTTGAGGGGCACGACGGGGGCTTTTGGCTTGGCGACGGGCGCCTTCTCTGGCTGCGGAAACGGCAAGCTGGTCGTGGAACCGCTGGTGGGCGGCTTCGTGGATGGCCCGCGCAGCGCAAAGGCCTGGGCGCTGCCGGCCTCGGCCTCGAGCTTCGGCAGGCGCGCGAGCACCCGCTCAGCGTCTTTGGCGGCGAGGTTCTGCGTGGGCGCATGCACGCCTGCCTCGGGCGCGGGCTCGCTGCTCTCGGTCTCACGCACGGACCACGTGAGACCATTGTCTTCGAGGTCGTCAGGCACGCTCGGCGTGGGCGATGGGCTCGGCATCACGACTTTCGACTCCGGGGTGGGTGTGGGGTTGGGCTTGGGTTGAGAACACGCGATGAGCAACGACAACGACGCCAATACCCGCGCAGAGCGCAGCAACATGGTGTGTGACCCTTCGTGAAACGCCGATCGTGTCATAGCCCGGCGACCGTTGGTCGTTCCAGCCGAAGACTTTGGGAACACTTTTCGTTAGCGTCAGCGCATGAGCGTACGCAGCGAAAAAAGCGGAGCGGTGACGACCATCGTTCTTGCGCGGCCCCACGTTCGAAACGCCATTGATGCAACGACGGCTGACGCGCTGTCAGACGCATTCTCAGCCTTCGACGCCGACCCTGCGGCGCACGTCGCCGTTCTCTGGGGCGAAGGCGGCAACTTCTGTGCGGGGGCAGACCTCAAGGCGCTCGCAAACGGCGAGGGCAACCGGGTGGCACGCGATGGTAGCGGGCCCCTCGGACCAACACGCATGACGTTGTCGAAGCCGGTCATCGCCGCGGTCGCAGGCTACGCGGTGGCTGGCGGCCTCGAGCTTGCGCTCTGGTGTGACCTGCGAGTGATCGAAGACGATGCGACCTTCGGCGTCTTTTGCCGACGTTTTGGGGTCCCCCTCATCGACGGGGGCACCGTACGCCTGCCACGGCTCATCGGTTTTGGCCGCGCTATGGACCTCATCCTCACCGGACGCCCCGTCGACGCGCGCGAGGCGCTTGCGATAGGGCTTGCGAACCGCGTCGTCGCACGCGGCGAGGCCCGAGCTGCGGCAGAGAAGCTCGCCGCCGAGCTCGCGTCCCTACCGCAGAACTGTCTGCGCTCCGACCGCCAGGCGCTGTACGAACAACAGAGCCTGCGCTTCGACGCAGCGTTACGCCGCGAAACCGAGCTTGGTATGCAGACGATAGCGACCGGAGAGACTGCGCGTGGCGCCGACCGCTTTAGCGGAGGGATGGGGCGTCACGGCGCGTAGCACCGGGCGACCTCCGCGACGTCATCGCAGCTGAACGACGTGGCTTGCCACGCGCGGCCGCCAATCAGGTCGAAGGTTACTTGCCTTTGTGGTGTGGGGCGCGCTTGTGGCCCTTCGGTGGGGGCCCTTTGCGCGGCGGGCCTTTCGGCGGCGGGCCTTTCGCCGCTTGCGCCTTCGGTGGGGGGGCCTTCGGTGGCGCTTTCGAAGACGGGCGGTCCGTCGATGGTCCGCTGGGCGGCGGAGCCACCTCGCGCGGGGCACGGCGCTCGCCGAGCAAGCTGGCGCGCAGCTCGCGGCCGTTCACGCGGATCTTGCAGAGCTTGGCAAAGACGCGCTCGGGCATCCCGGCTGGCAGATCGACGAGGCTATGATCCTCATCGATGCGGATCTTGCCGATGAACTCCGAGCGCACGCCCAGCTCATTGGCGATGGCGCCAACGATATTGCTCGCCGTGACCCCATGCAGCCCCCCGATCTCGAGTCGGAAGGTGTCCATCGGTGGATCGTCTGGCCGCGCGCGCGGTTCACGTCGCGGCGCATCGGGCGGTAGCTCCTGGCGCTTGAAGTCGGAAGCAGCGAGAAAAAATGGAGCGTCTCCGTGCGCGACACGCGCGAGCGCCGCGGCGATCTCGATGGCGGGGATGTTGCGCTCTCGCTCGTAGCTCTCGATGAGCTCGCGGAACACGCCTAGGTCTGGCGCCGTCAACGCCTCGTCGATGCGGTCGCGAAAGCGCTGAACTCGCTGGTCGTTGACGTCGGCGACAGTCGGCAGCTCCATGGGAGCCACGGGCTGGCGGGTGGCGCGCTCGATGGCGCGCAAGAGGTGACGCTCACGCGGCGACACGAAGAGGATGGCCTCGCCACTGCGTCCGGCCCGCCCGGTGCGGCCGATGCGGTGGATGTAACTCTCGGCGTCGGTCGGGATATCGTAGTTGACGACATGGCTCACACGGTCGACATCGAGGCCGCGTGCCGCGACATCGGTCGCAACGACGATGTCGAGGTCGCCAGACTTGAGCCTGCCAACGACGCGCTCACGAACCCGCTGATCCATGTCCCCGTTCAATGGGCTCGCTTGGAAGCCGCGAGCCGAGAGCCGTCCGGCGAGATCTTCCGTCGCTGCCTTGGTGCGCGTGAAAATGAGCACACCCTCGAAAGGCTCTGCCTCGAGGATTCGGCTCAAGGCGTCGAGCTTGTGGGCGCCGCTCACCAGCCAATAACGCTGGCGGATATTCGTGGCGGTGCTCGTCTTGCTCTTGATGGTGATCTCGACGGGGTCACGCAGATAGGTCTGCGCGATTCGACGGATGGGCGGCGGCATGGTCGCAGAGAACAACGCGGTCTGCCGAGACTCGGGCGTACGCTTCAAGATGGTCTCGACGTCGTCGATGAAGCCCATGCGCAGCATCTCGTCGGCCTCGTCGAGGACGAGCGTCGTGAGCCGCGACAAGTCGAGTACGCCGCGCTCGACGTGATCGATGAGCCGCCCCGGCGTGCCGACAACGACATGCACACCCCGACGAAGAGCTGAGAGCTGCAACGCGTAGCTCTGCCCGCCATAGATGGGCATCACCTGGAAGCCCGGCAGCTTGGCGGCGTATTTCTTGAAGGCCTCTGCAACCTGCACCGCGAGCTCACGGGTGGGCGTGATGACGAGCGCCTGCGGCCGGCGCTCGGCGAGACGGACACGTTCGAGGATGGGTAGCGCGAACGCCGCAGTCTTGCCGGTGCCAGTCTGGGCCTGGCCGACGAGGTCTTTTCCCTCGAGTAGCGGCGGGATCGTTGCGGCCTGAATCGGAGAGGGCGATTCGTAGCCAACGGCGTCGAGCGCCGCGAGAAGGGCATCGCCCAAACCGAGTTCTTTGAAAGTCATGAAGCCCTTAGGTTTGCCTCAAGCGGACAAACGAGTCGAAGTCGAAACCAAGCCGCCAGTGCACATCAGTCCGCTAATGCGTCAGTAACACGCAGGCGCGCGGTGCGAATCGCCGGCCAAGCCGCGCCGAGGCAGGCGGCCAACACTGCGGCCAACAGGGCCGCCAACGCAAGCCACCATGGCAGCGCAAAGAAGCTTTTCGGCTTGAATGGAAAGTCCGGAAGCAAGACGGCAGCCGACGCGTCCGCGATGGCACACACGATCCAACCCGCCAAGACGCCGAAAACACCCCCAGCGGCGCCCAAAAAAGAGGCCTGCAAGAGAACGACGCCCAAGAGATCGCCACGCGATGCGCCAACCGCCCGCAGAATACCCAGCTCGCGTCGACGCTCGGCCAACATGGCGACGAAGCTGTGCGCGATGTTGAGAGCTGCGAGGACGAGCACCAAGAGGCCCACCAGGGACGCTATGCCGGTCGCGCCACTCATCAAGTCGGCGGCCTGTTGCGCGGTCTGGTCGACATCGAGGCCTTGGTCGCGGACAGCACGGGTGATGGCAGGGACGTCCGCCGCGGAGCGCGCTTTCAGAATGACCGAGCCGTAGGTGGCGGCGCCACCCTCGCCGTATTTCGCTAGTAACCGCCGGGCGGTTGCCATCGGCAACGAGGCCCCGAGCTTCACTGCGTGCCGCGAGACGCCGACGACACGCGCCCGCTCACGGCCGGTCGTACGAGCGCCCTGCTGGCCGAGGATGAGCGAGCGCCCGACCCAGACGTCGAACTCGATGCCGATGAGCGTCTGCGGCGTCAGCTGCGGCGTGCCAAGCGTGCTCGCCACTGAGCTGTTGTAGAGCTCGAGGAGTTGCGACGAGATGACCACCGGCAAATAGTCGGTGTTGTCCGCGAAAGCGACTCCCACCTCCGTGCGTACGAGCTCTTCGGGAAGACCGTTGACGAAGAGATCGGCGTACAGGCTCTTGCCGAGCAAGCTCTCGCCCCCACGTGCCCCAAGCGGCAACTTCACCTCGAGCTTCGGATAGACCGCGACCACGTCCGCGATGGCACCGAGCGATGTCACCGTACCGTCGTCGATGACTCGCCCACCCAGGAGACTGCCGCCGCCGAGCTTGATGAGCCCGAGGTTCACGCTCTTTGGCACCACTTCGATGGTGTCGAGCGGCATGCGCTGGACGACCTCGTCGAGGACCGCGCCGCGCACACCCAGGCCCAGAGCGACGATCACAACGAGCACACCGACGCCGAGCGCAATACCGACAACCGACACGAGCGAACGGGCGCGCGCCGCCCAGGCATCCGCGGCGGCCATGCCGACCATCTCCCCGAGCTTCATGAGAGCTTGCCATCCTTGAGCTTGAGCTCGCGACGCGAGCTATCGGCGATGGCGCGATCGTGCGTCGCGATGAGGAGGGCGACGCCCGCACCGGTCAACGCGTCGAAGAGCTGTAAGATCTTGCCGCCCGTCTCGGCATCGAGGTTGCCCGTGGGCTCATCGCACAGCACCACCTTGGGCTTCTGCACGAGCGCGCGGGCGATGGCGACACGCTGGCGCTCGCCACCCGAGAGCTGATGCGGACGTCTATCTGCTTTGCCAGACAGGCCAACACGCTCGATGACCTCGCGCACCGCCTCTGGCGCGAGCTGTGTGCCATTGAAGCGCGACGGCAGGGCAATGTTCTCGGCGACCGTAGCACGCGACACGAGATTGTAGGCCTGAAAGACAAAGCCGACATCGCGGCCGCGCAGGCGCGAGCGCGCCCGGTCGGAGAGGCCTTCGAGTGGCGTCCCGGCGAGGCGAACCTCCCCGGTGTAGTCCCCGTCGAGAGCGCCCAGGACGTGCAGCAAGGTGCTCTTGCCGGAACCCGATGGTCCGACGAGCGCCACGCGCTCACCGGCGGCGAGCTCGAGCGACACGCCGTCGAGGATGCGCGCCTTGCGTTCGCCGTCGCGGACTTCTTTGACGATGTTGCTGGCCGACAGGAGCGTCACTGCAGCTTCTGCCGTGCTTCGATGCGCACGCCGTCCTTCTCGACCTTGGCCGCCAACGCGACGTCACCGATGGTGCGAAGCACCTCGATCCCTTGGGAGACCATGGGCATCACCGCCATGACCATCGCGTCCTGTGACTTCTGGAGCTTAGCGACGTTGTCCGCGAGAGCCGCCGCGCGCACGACCACCAGAAACGAGCCACGCGCTTGCCCCAGCTCACTGGCGACGCCGCTCGCGAGTTTGGGTGCCATACCAGCTGACGCCTGCGGCAGAACCTGCGCCATCGCGCGCTCGAGGCGCCCTCGGCCCGCGCCATAAACATAGAAATTGTCGATGACGCCCCAACCGATGCTGGGACGGTCGCCAGCAGGCTCGTAGATCACTGCTTCTTTGCCTGCAACCGTCGCGGTGCGTCGCGTCACCTTGTTACCGTGTTCTTCGAGCTGAGCCTTCGAACGATCGAGAAGAGCGATGAGCGCCTCGCGGTTCTTTACCTCCGCACTGATCGTGACGTGCACGAACTCGAGGACGGCGTTCATTCCAAGGCGGCGGGCGATGGCCTGGGGGAGGTCAGCGAGGTCCATCACGTGGACACCGACGGTCAAGGGTCCGGCGAGGAGCTTCATGAGGTCGTTCTCGAGATCGAGCTGGGTCGCGCGGTTGAACCTCTCGAGGGCGCGCTCGACACCGTCTTTGGTCAGGGCGCTGCCGCGCAGCGCGGCGATCCCCTCTGGCTTTGCGATCCGCGTGAGCGCGACGGCGATAGCGTCTTCCTCAACGCGCCTGCCGAGCGCCATCGGGGGCTCATCATCGAGCGCCGCCGCGAGACCCTCGACCTTGAAATCGACGAAGCTATCGAGACGAAGACCGCCCGCGCCGAGAGATACGCTGCCGACGATGCCTGCACTCTGGGCCTTCTCACCGTTCGCCGCCGGCTCGCCCCTGGCGAAAACGCGAACGTCGCCGCCCTCAACCTTGGCGGCGAGAGCCAGGTACGTTGGATCCTTCGACAGCGGCGTCGCCGCGACAGCCGCTCCCGATTGGCGCGCACCGAGGCGCTTCATGGCCATAACGAACGAATCGATGGCGTCCGCAGAAGCGATCAATGCATCGCCGCCGACGAAGCTCCACGCGAGGGTCGGAGCGCTCTCTGCGCCGAAAGGCCGCGCCGCAAGCTCGAACTGCACGCCGTCGCGACTCTCGCTCGTCACCTTGGTGGCGCCCGCGCGCTGAGCCATGCCTTTGACCCAGGTCGAAAAGGCCGTGCGGTCGTCGACATGGACGGCGAGGATGCCTTGGCTTGCGCTGCCCTCGGTGAACATCACGATGCCGCGATCAGGATCGATGCCACTCGCCTGAAAGCCCTTGGGCGTGAACGGGTCGAAGCCGAGTTGGTCGGCGAGGCTACGACGAGCCCCATCGAGGGCCTCTTTGCCGGCGCGCTTGGTCGCGGCGGTCGTGAAGGCCGCGACGTCTTTGGCGAGCGTCGTGAGACTTGGGACGACGACGACGGCTCGCGCATCGGGGGCCGCGAGATCGACCAGGCTGCCGGCATCTTTCTGACAGCCACGGCAGCTCGCAAGGAGCAGGGCGAAGAGGACAACGACGCGAGTATGATGGCGATTCATGCGCCGGAAGCTTTATACAGCGGAGCAATGTCGCGTCTACCCATCGTCGACGAACGCGCAAAGCCCCTCCCAACAGTGGCGGCGCTCGAGCGCCTTTGGGACGAGGTCGCAGCCCGCCCATTATGGGCAGGCGGCAGGTTTTTTCTCTATCTGCGGCTGCGCGCCCGCATGCGACTCCGCCTCGTCCGCCCAGAGCGCCTGACCTCTATCGTCCCCGAAGGCAAGGTGAACGATTGCTCGGCGTGTACCGAGATCTGCTGCATCGGTCATGAGCAAACAGTCTCCCTCCGCTTTCGCGACATCGCGACGCTCGTCGACATCGGTCGCGAGGACCTGATGACCAAGGCGAAACCGGTGTTCAGCGCGACCCAGCTCGCAGAGAGGCCAGCGCTTGCACGCACGGTGGCGAGCGAAGCCTGGAAGCGCTTTCCGGTGCTCGTGAAGAACTCGTTCGGTGCCTGCAAAGCGCTCTCCGACGAGGGGAAATGCACCCTCTACCCGCACTGGCCAACCTCGTGCGCGCGTTTCCCGTACGCGCTCGACCCTGTCGCCCATGAGATCACCTATAGCTCGCGTTGCCGCTCGTTCTGGATCCGTCCTGATGTAGGCGCGCGCGTGGCGGCCATGAAGGTCGCGTCGGTGGTCGCCTACAACGAGCGCATCAAGGACCTCGTGCTGCTCGCCTACGCGCCCGGTCAGCTCGCCGATCTCGGACTCACCCGCCATCTGGTCGACCCGTAGGGCGAAATCGATGCGCAGGCTTTTGAGCGTCGCAGGCGACCTTCGTCTATACTCGAGCCCATGTTCAAATGGGTCGTCGTGGTGGCCATTTTTGCCACCTCGGGGATGGCGCAGGCGCAGTCAACGGTCTCGACCTCACTACCGACAACAGACAGCACCATCTATTCTGGCCGGAAGTGGCCCGCCGGCTCGAGCTTGCGTGGCACGCGCGGCGTAAATCGCGTCGAGGCGGCGGTGCCCATGCCCGGCGGTACGTGGGTCCTCACCGCTGGTGGCCGTTACTTTCACGGCGGCGACTTTCTCGCCGATAGCGACAGTAACACGTACAGCAGCGGCCAGTTTGTGCTCGCCTGGCAACCCATCGAGCTGCTTGCCGTCACAGCGAGCTGGTCGGTGGTCTCCAACAAGAACGACCAGGCCGACCCTCGCACCACCCAGAGCCTCGGCGACCCAACCATCGGCGTGAAGCTCACGCACATGCTGAACAACACATTGGGGCTGGGCTTCGACACCGTACTGCTGATTCCAACCTCGGCGGGAGGCAGCGGCTTAAAGCCCGATGCCTTCGCGCTCGACGTACGCGCGCTAGCGTCGTATCTGCCCATGTCGTGGCTCGCTTTGTCCGCCAACGCGGGCTATCGAGTCGACAACACCGACAAGATTTTCGGGGAGCGCGCGATCAGCCGCGCACAGCGCTTCACGGCGGGCGTCGCGACCGCGAACCAGATCCTCGTGGGCGTAGGCGCCGACACGTATTTCGTCGTGGGTGAGCGCGCCGCCATCGGCCCATTCGCCGAGCTCACCGCAGGCATCGCAGGAGGCGGCGGTCCGTTTGGAGAGAACCCTATCGTCGCGACGCTTGGCGGCCGCATCCAGCCGGCAGGCAAAGACGTCGTCGATATAGGCGTCGGCGGCGACATTCGCTTGGCTGGTGCCCCGCGCGAGGACGCGCCTCGCCTGCCAGGGATACCGCCGTGGCAACTGTTCGCGCGTCTGTCCGTCCACCTGGGAGGCGGCCGGGGCGAGCAAGCCGTCAGCGTCACGACGAAGAATACGTGTAGCAGCGACGACGAGTGCGGAAGGGGTCAGACCTGCACGGACCACGTTTGTACGATCACGCGTGAGGTGATCCGCGAGGTCACCCGGGAAGTCCCCCTCGCGGCGCCGACCTTCTTCATCGACGGGGCGGTGTTCGATCAGACGAGCGGCGACCCGGTGGGCTCGGCGGTCGTCACCATCGGTGGCTTCGAGACGAGCCCCTTGGCCGTCGATTTCCGCAACGGCAAGTTTCACTCATTCCCGATCCCGGTCGGCGAAGGTCTCATCAAGGTGACCGTCAGCGCGCCGAACTACCGCCCCTCGGAGCAGACCATCGCACGCGGCACGGGCGATCAAGTAACCCAGCTCACCTTCAAGCTACAGGCGTTCGGCGAGGCTGCGTCTGGACAGATCAAGGGCAGCATCAAGGACGGCCGTAGCGGTAAGCCGCTCAAGGGCGAGGTGTTCATCCCGGCGCTCGGCAAACGGCTGACCTCCGACAAGGACGGGGTCTTCGAGGCAGAGCTCAAGTCGGGTCGCTATCAGGTGCTGATCTCGGCGCCGAAGTACGTCACCCAGAAGAAGGAGATCGAGATTCGCGCGGGCGAAGTGGTGATTCTGAACCTCGACATGGCCGGGAAGAAGTAACTCGACGATACGCATGGGCGCTCTTGCACGATGGGTGGGGTTGGCAACGGCGGGCGCTGCGCTGCTCGCCATCGCCTGTCACAACCGGCCACCGCCCGACGCCACCATCAGCGCCCGTGAAGGGGAGGCGAGCGTTCGCAAGGGCGGACAAGGCGCAGCGCTCGATGGCGCGGTCAACACAGGGCTCTACGCGAACGACACGGTGTCGACCGGGGCGGACGGGCACGTCACCCTCGCCTTCGCTGGCGGCAATACGCTGACCCTCGCGCCCTCCACCACCGTCGTCATCCGTCGCGGCGGTGCAACGGGCGCCGAGCTCGGCGCCGTCGTCATCAGTGGTAGCGCGCGCGCGGCGTCGCCTGGCGCGACGAACCTGCTGGTCATCGGCTCTCCTTTCGGTATGACCGAGCTCGGCGCGAGCGAGCTCGTCGTCGACGTCGATCTGTCGCGCGGGCTCTCCGTGCTCGTTGGCGAAGTGACAGTCGCCAAGGATGGAGCCACCACCACAGTGGCCGCGGGCAACGTCCTGTCCATCGATGGTCTCGTGATCCCGGTAAGCGGCGCGCAGAACCTCGACGTCGCCGGGCTCACGACGACACTCAAGGCGCAGCAAGCCACGCTCATCGCCTCGCGCGGCGTCCAGGTGCAAACCCCAGGTATCACCGACTGGACGGCGGTCGAGGGGCGTCAAGCTCTCGACGCCGGTGCCGGGGTACGCACGCGCAAAGCCAAAGGCACGCGGGTGCTCTTCGATGATGGCTCGACGGTCGACCTGTCTGCGGGTGCCGAGCTGCGCTTCGAAGAGGCGCGGGGCAGCGACAAGCAGCACAGGGCGCGCTACTCCGTGACCGCGGGCGGCGCTGACTTGCACCTCACGCGTCGTGAAGGCCTCGAGGCGAGCCATCAGATCACGGTCGCGGGTCTGGGCGTCGAGGTACGACCGGGGGACCGCGAAGCCGACGTCGATCTGCGACCACTCGCCGGAGGTGCCTACGAAGTCGGCGTGCGCTTCGGCCGCGTACGACTCTCCGACGGCACCGAGCTCGACGCCGGCACTGCCGTCACGGTCAAGGACGGTAAGCCCGCGAGCGAAACACGGCCCGTGGCCGCAGCCGCCGTTGAGCTGCGAGCTGGAACCACCTCTGTCGTCTACTACCAGGGTGCCGTGCCACCTCTCGCATTCGAGTGGCGCGCTGAAACCACAGACAAAGCGGTGACGTCGCAAATCACCGTTGCCACCGACAAGGCGTTCAAGGATGTGCTCTTCAGCGAGACGGTGCGCAAAGCAGGGTTCGTTTACGACCAGTTCAGGCCCGGCCGTTACTTCTGGCGCGTCAAGGGTGGTGACATTGAGCGCGAGGGGTCGCTGCTCATCCAGCGCGGCGGCGAAAATGACTGCGCCAACTGCAAGCGCACCAACGTCATCCAAGATTCGGGTGAGAAAACGGTCGTCTATTTTCAACAAGCGCTGCCAGCGATCACCTTCCAGTGGAAGCCGATACCGGGCGCCGCGCAATACCGTCTAAAGATCTTCGCTGACGGAGCCTTCGAGCGGCCGCACCTCGAAGCGACGAGCGAGACGACGAGCCTAGCCTTCCAGGCGGGAGCCATCGAGGACGGCAAATATTTTTGGCTGGTCGCGGCGATCGACGGGAACGGAAAGCCGCTCAGCGGCGGCGGACGAACCAACGGGCTCGAGATCGCCTACGACAACGTCATCAATGACCTCGTGATTCGCTCACCCAAGAACGGCCAGCGCCTTACCGGCGATCGCATCACCACCCAGGGCGAGCTCGCGCTCGGGGCTCGCCTCTCCATCAACGGCAAGCAGGCCGACCTCGACTCCAAGGGCCGTTTCAAGATGACAGTTACCCTCCCCCGCGGCGAGCGGACCATCGTCTACCGAACGCAGGCGGCTGACGGTGTCCAGCGCTACTACGTGCGCGAGCTGGGGCGTTAGAAGTCGTTCGACCGCAATCGCAAAGCCTGGCTATCAAGTTGGGCGCTCTGCGCCTATGACTCGCGTATGGAGAGTACGCGTCCCGCATCGCCGGCCATCGAGCTGACACCGTCGCCGCCGGCCCACGCCAAGCGGCATTTCGGTCGCTTGGTAGCGGTAACGCTGCTCGTCTGTCTGGTCGCGTCGGCCGTCGCGCTCGGAACGTGGGCGATTGGTCGGCCACCGGAAGTTGACGTCGTGGTGGTGCGGGTCGAGGACGTATCACGCATGTTGGCGGTCACGGGACGCGTCGAAGCCCTGCAAACGGTGTCTGTAAGCCCACAGTTCTCCGGGCGCGTCACCGAAATCGTGCGACGGGAAGGCGAGCGCGTAAAGAAGGGCGAGGTCCTCGCTCGACTCGCGGACACATCCGCGAAGGCGGACGTCGTTCAACAAGAGGCGGCACTGTCTTCGAAGGAGCACGACTTGGCACAAGCCAAGCGCGACTTTGCGCGCACATCAGCGCTGGTGGCGACCGGCGCGGCACCGGCGGAGGAGCTCGAGTCCGCCCGACTCGCTGTCGCTCGCGCAACCGACGATGTGAGGCGTTTGGCGGCAGCGCTTGGCGAAAGCCGCGCACAGCTCGCATTGCTTGCGCCGTTCGATGGGACGATCATTCGTCGTGACGCCGAGATTGGCCAAGTCGTCGGGGCCGGCAGCATCGCCTTCGAGGTTGCGAGCGTCGATTCAGTCCGGGTGTCGGCCGAGGTCGACGAACGCTACGTGCGCGCGCTTCGTCAGGGAATGTCGGCAGAGGTCCTACCAGTCGGCGCGTCCGACGCGCGCGCTGCCGCGACGGTCTCTTACGTAGGTCGCGCGGTCGACCCGCAAACTGGTGCGGCAACCGTTCGCTTCGCCTATGAGCAAGCGCCTACCGACGTGCTTGTGGGGATGTCAGTCGACGTCAACGTGAGCGTGGAGACGATCCCGTCCGCGCTGATCATCCCACGCGAAGCCGTGGGGGGCAGCGGCGAACAGACCTCTGCGCTCGTCGTCACCAATGACCGTGTGGTCAGGCGCCCCGTCGTGGTCGACGACTGGCCCGCGCCATGGGTGGTCGTGCGCGGCGGCCTTGCACAAGGCGAGCTCGTGCTCATCGACCCCAAGGGTGCAGAGGTGGGGACACGCGTGCGCGTCAAGGTCGCGACCGATGATCTTTGAGCTCAAGGTCGCGCTCCGCTACCTGGTTTCAGCGCGTCTCCAGAGCGGTCTGCTCATGTTCGGGGTGTCGGTGGGCGTGGTCGTCTTTACCTTCATTGCCGCCCTGATGAACGGGCTAAGCGTGCGCTTGACCGATGACATCGCGGGGAACGTCGCGCACGTCACCCTCGAGCCCGAGCTGCGGGTGCCGCGCGCCTTCATGGCTTCACCGAAGGGCCGCGCCTTGTTCGCCGTGCAGCCTGGACATGACGTCGAGCCGGTCATTCGGACCTATCGCTCGGTGCTCGAGGTCGCCCTGCGGATGCATGGTGTCCGCGTCGCGGTACCCGAAGTGCTCGGCAATGGGACGCTCGCCCGCGGCGAGAAAGACGTCGCCGTGACGGTGACTGGCGTCGAAGCGGAGAACGCTGACGCGATCGCTAAAGTCGCGAAATCGCTCGTTCGTGGCCGGCTCGACCTGGGCGTTGGCAACGTCGTCGTCGGCTCCCGTCTCGCAGCGGAGCTCGGCGTCGACGTGGGTGACCGCGTCAGCCTTCGAGCGTCGCGAACAGCGAGCCCACAGTCGGCTTCTGGGCCCGCTGAGGCCGTCATGGTCGTGCGGGGCATCTTCACCCTCGGGGTTCAAGCGATCGACGAGCGTGTCGCGTACATCGACCTGACCTCGGCAAAAAAGTTGTTCGGTATCGCGGACGGGGTTTCGATCATCGAGCTCAAGGTCGACGACGTTTGGCAAGCCAATACGCTCGCGCGACGACTCGCCCGCGCGACCAGGCTCAAGGCCTCGACCTGGCTCGACCGAAACGCGCGCCTCGAGGGAGGGCTACGCGCGCAAGCAACCACCTCCAACATGATCAAGGGATTTAGCCTTTTGACGATCGCGATTGGCGTCGCGAGCGCCCTCTTTCTCTCTGTTTCGCGGCGGCGCGCCGACATCGGAATCCTGAGGAGCTTCGGGATTGGTCGCGGCGCCATCCTGCGGACGTTCGTGCTTCAGGGGCTCCTCATCGGCGCGTTCGGCGCCGTCGTCGGCGCGGGCTTGGGCTTTGGCTTTACCCATCTACTCTTGCTGGCATCGCTGACGGCGACGGGAGCACCGTCGATCCCTGTTGATCCCGCGCAGGGCGAATACACGCGCGCAATCGTGCTCGCTCTGATCGCGAGTGGAGTTGCCGCGGTGTTGCCCGCATGGCTCGCGTCGCGGATCGATCCCCTCGAGGCAATTCAGTCGTGACGGCACAGGACACGCAGGTCCTCGTGGCGACCGACATCATCAAGACGTTCGGCGAAGGCGACAATGCAACGCAGGTCCTGCGCGGCGTCTCGGCCACGATCGCGCGAGGCGAGTTCGTCGCGCTGGTCGGACCAAGCGGCAGCGGCAAGAGCACCTTTCTCTCCATCGTCGGAACCTTGCTCAAGCCAAGCGGGGGCGCGTTGCGCATCGCGGGTGAAGACGTCCTCGGTCTGCACGAGAGAGCGCTGTCAGAGGTGCGTAACCGGCACATCGGCTTCGTCTTTCAGTTTCACCATCTCCTCGAGGACTTCACCGCCATCGAAAACGTCTTGATGCCGGTCTTCGGTGCCCACACGCGCGTGACCGGGGGGTTCATCGAGCGCGCACACGACCTGCTCGAGCGGGTCGGCCTCGCGGATCGCGTGTCGTTCCGAGCATCCAAGCTTTCTGGTGGTCAAAAGCAGCGCGTTGCTGTCGCCCGCGCTCTCGTGATGAAGCCCGAGCTCGTCCTCGCTGACGAGCCGACTGGGAATCTCGACCGCAAGAGCTCGGACGAGGTCCTGCGACTCTTGCGTGAGCTCTCACGCGACGAGGGCACGGCGTTCTTCATCAGCACCCACGACCCATCGATCGCGCAGCGCTGCGATCGTATTCTGACGATGGTGGATGGCCGCCTGACTGGTTGAATGTGCAAGAGCGCCCTAGCATCGCGTGCGTTGGTGGAGCGACTGGTCGGGTGGCCCAATCAGGATGCTGCAACAGAGGTTCGCGACCGCCGTTCGACCGAGCGTTGCACGAGCTTGACGAGCTCCACCACGACCACTGGCGCCAACGCGTTGAGCGCAATCAAGCCCCAGTCGGCGGCGTTCAACGACACGGTGCGCAGAACGTCGCGTAAGGGTGGCACGTAGACCGCGGCGGCCTGCAGCAAGAGGCAGATGAGGGTGGCCCCCCACAACCATGCGTTGGTGAACAGGCGGGAGGTGAACGCCGAGCGCGTCCGCGATCGCGCACTGAAGGCGTGAAAAACCTGGGCGAGCGCAAGCGTCATGAAAGCGATCGTCTTGGCGTGCCGCAGGCCTGGACCCTCGGAGCCATACCAACGCATCGCCGTCGCGAAAGCGACGAGCGTGCACGCGCCAAGCAAGGTCCCTTGCCAGACGATGAGCCAGCCGAAGCGCGGCCGCATCAAGGCTTCGTTGGGATCGCGCGGAGGGCGCTGCATGACGTCTGGCGCAGAGGGCTCGAGCGCAAGGGCCATCGCAGGAAAGATGTCCGTGACCAAATTGAGCCAGAGGATCTGTAGCACCCCAAGCGGTAACGGCCACCCCAGCATCATCGCAGCGAAGACCGTCACAATCTCGCCGAGGTTGCTCGAGAAGAGATAGTGGATGAAGCGCAAGATGTTGTGGACGATGATGCGACCCTGCTCGACGGCGGCGACGATCGTCGCGAAGTTGTCATCAGTGATGACCATGTCGGCGGCTTCTTTGGCGACCTCCGTCCCCCGGATGCCCATGGCGATGCCGATATCGGCTTTGCGGAGCGCCGGTGCATCGTTGACCCCGTCACCCGTCATCGCCACGACGTGGCCATGCTCCTTTAGAGCCTCGACGATCTTCAGCTTGTGCTCCGGCGAGACGCGCGCGAAGACCGATGCGTCAGCCACGATAGCTTGCCAGCCCGCCGCGTCGAGAGCGCTCAAAGAGCGGCCATGCACGGCCCTCAACGTGTGACCGTTCTGGTCGAGGTCGAGGCCTAGCTGGCGCGCGATCTCCACAGCCGTGGCTTCCTGATCACCGGTGATCATGACCACGCGAATTCCGGCTTCACGGCAGGTCACGATGGTGTCACGGGCCTCATCACGCAGGGGATCGATCATGCCGACCAGGCCGACATAGGTGAGATCCCGCGTGAGGTCCTCGTCCCGAAAGCCTTCGGGTAGCTCGCGGTACGCAAGACCAAGGACGCGCAGCGCGGCGGCGGCGAGCTCGTCATTGCTCGTGCGTGCGTCTTTGCGCGCCTCGTCCGACATGCCATGAACACCATCGAATCGAAGTACGGAGACGCACGCTGCGAGCACTGCCGCCGGCGCCCCCTTCACGTACGCCACGGTCTTGCCTTGCGGGGTCGTATGGACCGTGACCATGCGCTGGGTCTCACTGCTGAATGGGAGCTCTTTCGCGCGCGGGTAGTCACGGTCGAGGTCGGTCCGCTGGAGACCGGCTTTTTCGGCTGCGACGATCAGCGCGGCCTCGGTCGGGTCTCCGAGCACGACGGCGCCCCCACGCGAGCGATCCAGCTTCGCGTCGTTGCAGAGCGCCCCGATGCGCAGCGCGAGCCCAAGTGGACTTTCTTTGTCCGTCGCAGCGGACTTGGCCTCGTGACCTTCGCAGGTGAACTCCCCCTGTGGCGCGTAGCCGGTGCCGCTCACCTCGATGCGTCGTGCGGCGACAGAAAAGACGCGCACCGTCATCTCGTTTCGCGTGAGCGTTCCAGTCTTGTCGGTGCAGATGACGGTCGCCGAGCCCAGGGCCTCGACGGCAGGAAGGCGTCGAACGAGGGCGTTCATACGAGCCATACGTTGCATCCCAACCGCGAGCGTCATGGTGGTCACCGCGAGGAGCCCTTCAGGCACCGCGGCGATGGCGAGCGACACGCCCACCTCGACCATCACGAGCAACGCGTGGCCGCGCAGCCAACCCACCACAACGATGACGGCGCAGAGCACCAGCACGACGACGAGGAGGGCGCGGCTGAGCTGCGCGAGCTTGGCCTCGAGCGGCGTGCTGCGGTAGCCCGTCTCATCGAGGAGCGTGCCGATCTTGCCCATCTCGGTGCGCGCACTGGTTGCAGTGACCACGAAGGCGCCGCGGCCCGCGGTCACCGCGGTGCCCATGTGAACCATGTTGATGCGGTCCCCGAGCGTGGCTTCCGGGGCAAAGACTGGGTCGGCTGTCTTCGAGATTGGCTGCGACTCGCCGGTGAGGGTCGCTTCGTCGAGCTGAAGCTCAGCGTCGTCGAATAGGCGACCGTCCGCCGGGACACGATCGCCTGCGTCCAAGAGCACCACGTCGCCCTGGACGAGCCCTTCGGCCAAGATTTGCCGTTCCACGCCGTCCCGGCGAACCCGTGCATTGGGAACGCCCTGCTTGCGAAGTCCGGCGAGCGCACCGGCGGCTCTCCATTCCGTCGCGAAGCCAATCAGGGCATTGAGCGCGATCACGACGAGAATCGCGACCGCCTCGACACGCTCGCCAAGCACGAGCGCGATGCCACCGGCCGCAGCGAGAAGAGCGACGATGAGGCTCTTGAACTGGTGGCCAACAATCGCGAGCGCCGAGCGCTGTTTGGCGGCGGAGAGCACGTTCGGACCGTCGCGCCGAAGTCTGACCGCCGCTTCCGTGGAGTCGAGGCCGCGCTCGGGGTCCACCCGCCAGGCCATCACCGTCGCCTCCGCGGAACGCGCGTGCCATGGATCGTCTGGGGAGGCGACACGGTCTCGGGTCGATTGGGTGGCGAGCACCAACGCAGGCCGTGCAAAAGAGAGGCCGCATGCCCCCCCCAGCGCCGCTGCGGTGCGCCAAGGGTCCAATCTCGAGGCAAAGCGGGCGACTCCGGGGCCGGCGGCATCGACGGCCCCCAAAAGCCCGGTGTGAACGGCGATTGGGCGTCGCCAAGAACGCCACATGCCGCGACGAAACGCCCCAAAACGTGCAGGGAGGTCCTTCGCGTAGGAAGTCGGTCGCGGCGTCGGATCTCGCTTTCCTGGCCTCGACTGCTGCTCTGTGGGAAGTTCGAGGCGTGGAGATCACCTGCTCCTCTTGCGGGCGTCGCTTCGACGTCGATGAAGAGCTCGCCGAACGCGCTAAAGCAGCCAAGTGCGTTTGTGGCGCACGCCTGCGTCTCACGCGCGACAGCTCAGGCAGCGGACCCCAGCGACTCGGCAAGTATCAGCTGACCCGTCGTATCGCGGTCGGCGGCATGGGGGAGATCTTCTACGCCAAAGCGGGCGGCATCGAGGGATTCGAGCGCGAAGTCGCCATCAAGAAGATGTTGCCGCACCTCGCAGCCGACCGCGCCTTCATCGACATGATGGTCAAGGAGGCGAAGCTCACCGTCCTCTTGAACCACCCGAACATCGTTCAAGTGTACGACCTCTCACGCGAGGGCTCCGACTACTACATCGCGATGGAGTTCGTGCCCGGCACGAACGTCGGGCACTTGCTCGAGGTCTGCTACAACACAGGCGCCAGGCTACCGGTCGACGTGGCGGTCTACATCACCATGCAGGTCTTGAAGGGCTTAGCCTACGCGCACGAGCTACGGGACGCGGCAGGTGAGCCGATGCACATCCTGCATCGCGACATCACGCCGCAGAACATCCTGGTGACGCCCGAAGCCTGGGTAAAAATCACCGACTTCGGTATCGCCAAGGCCCGCAACGAGATCTCGACCACGAGCCCCGGCATGATCAAGGGCAAGCTCGGGTACATCGCGCCCGAGCAGCTTAGTGGACGCGCACCCGATCAACGCGTCGACATCTTCTGCGCTGGCATCTTGTTGTGGGAGTCGCTCGCTGCCCGCAGGCTCTTCAAGGGCGTCGATGAGGTCGACACCTTTCGCATGATCGCCGAAGCCCGCATCCCACCGCTCGGCGCCATTCGTAACGACGTCTCCCCCGCCATCGAGAAGGCGCTGCACAAGGGTCTCGCGCGAGAGCCGGACGACCGATACGCCAAAGCGGAAGACTTCTACAATGGCCTCGTTCACGCCATCTACCCACGCACGGTCGATGACCTCTCGCGCTCGACGCGCACGTATTTCAGCGAGCATCCCGAGTACTTCGATGAAGCGGTCAAAGCGAGCGAGCGAGCTCCAACCCCGCTCGACGAGCGTGAAACCGGCCCGGCCGACGAGCAGCTCGAGCCCATCAGCGAGTTCCTCAAGGTCACGCGGGCAGCCGCACCACCGGCAAAGCGACGCATGTGGCCCATTGTGGCTCTGGTCGCCGCCGCCACGGTTACGGTTGGGATGGTCGCCGCCTGGCCCTCGATCGCTGCCGAGCTGGCACGAAGAGCTGGCACGCCCCCCCCTCCAGCGGTCACGACGGCCCCTCCTTCGGTAGGCCCTGCGCCGGTCGACCCGCGCCTCACCCCTCTCACAACCGCCGAGGTCGAGCTCGCGCTCAAGGGTGAAGCCACGCGCATCAAGGAGTGTTATTGCGGAGCGGTGAAAGAGCTCAAAGGCATCGAGCAGGTGTCCGCTAAAGTTGCCATTGTCTCGACGGGTGGCGTGGTGAGCGTAGCCTTGACTCCGCCCACCGAGAGGCTCGGCCGCGCGGGGGCCTGTGTCCAAGACGTGCTCACCGAGATGCTCTTTCGCCCGACAGCGACGCCGCTCTTCGAAACCGAGGTGAGCCTCCCCCACCCCAAGTCCATGGACTGTGGCGGCGAAGAGCTCACACCGCGTGCGGGTGGACGCGAGACGCTCCTTACGGGCCCGGAGATCCAGGCGGTCGTGCAGCGCAGCTCGCAGCAGATCGCGCAGTGCTTGCAGAAGTTCGAAAAGTCGAAGGCACCCGCGAAGGTGGATGCCCGGTTGACCATCGAACCAACCGGCAAAGTATCGAACGTAACCCTCGCTCCAGCCGTCGAAGTCGACGCCGTCAGCCGATGTCTGGACAAGACCCTGCGCTCCTTGCGCTTCCACAAGCATCCCCAGAAGGACTTCCAAGTAACGATTCCCCTCAAAATTCAACAAGTTCTGTAGGTCATGGCTCTACGGTCGCCCCGTCAGGTGACCCAATGAAATTTGCTTGAGCCGCCGCCCGTCTTTAACGAACATCCCCTGACTTCTCCGGAGAGCTCCCGAATGTCGTTCGTCGCCACCCGTACCGCGCTCGCCGCATCCCTCGTTTTCTTCATCACCGTCACCGCGAGGGCCCAAACCAACGGTAAGCTCACGGTCGCGCAAGGCACGGTCTTCGTGAAGGCGGGAGAGAGCGCCGAGCAGCCTGGAAAAGCAGGCGAAACCGTTCCGGGCGGCGCGCGCATCCGTACCGGTGCCGATGGCCAGGCCGAGGTGACATTCCCCGACGGCACGAAGATGCAGGTGCGCCCCAGCACGCAGGTCGCGCTGTCGGGCGCGAAGCGCGCCGACCAGAAGAGCTCGGTGGTGCTTTTCTTCGGCCGTGTCTGGAGCAAGGTCAGCCGTAGTGTCACGGGCACGACGAGCTACGAAGTGAACACCCCGAACGCGGTCGCCGGCGTACGCGGGACCGAGTTCGAGACCGCGGTCGCCGACGACGGCACAGCGAAGGTGCGTGTGACCGAAGGCAAGGTCGCAGTCGCAAGCGATGTCGATGACGAGGCCGAGGACGTCAGCCGCGGCGAGGAGACCACCGCGGACGCCAAGGGAGTTGGCGACGCGTCCTCATCGACCGGCGAGGCGCAGTGGGACAAGTTCTCGAGCGACGGCAGCGCCCGCGCCAAGAAGAATGGAGGCTCGATCGCCAAGGGCATGCGGGAGCGACTCGATGCGCGACGCCAGAAGCTCCAGGCGCTGCGCGAGCGCCAAACCCAGCTCGTCAAGCAGCGCGACGCGGCCGTCAAGCGTGCCGAAATGGGCGATAGCGCAGCCGCCGCCGAGGTGAAAAAAGCAGAGAAAGAGCTCGCGACCCTTGGCAGTCAGATCGCCGACCTCGCCGATGCGAGCGAAAGCCAGTTTGGCTACGTCGACCACTTGGCAGACCTCGCGAACGATCCGCGTTTCGGTATGATCGACCGAAAGACGATGCTGGCCGAGGCGAAGACCCTTCGCAAGCTCAAGGCCCAGTTTGACGCCATGGTCAAAGAGGGCACCGACCTCTCCATGAAGTCGATGGACAAGATGCTCGACGACATGCAGAAGGGCAAACCGACCATCAAGGACCAGAAGGGTTCGTCGGCAAAGGACCTCTTCGACGAGAAATAGACGTTGAGGTCGTGCCGCCATGAACGTGGCGGCGAGCGCCCGAAGCGAAAGAGTCGCCGAACGCGACGGCGCAAATTGGCGCGCCCTACCCTTCGAGGCTATCCTCGGCCCCGTGACATCTCTATCGCCACCCGGCACCATCGGCGTTCGGACCCAGCCGCGTCAGGGGACCGGCGCGGCCATCGTCGCGACCAGCTTCATCCCCGTCGTCATCGCGCTCATCTCGGCGAGCGCCGTGTCGGCTTCGCTCGTCGACGAGGCTGGAGCCGCAGTCGGGCACCTCGCTGAGCGTATCGCGCACTTGTTCTTGTGGTCGGGGGTCGCGGGACTCCTCGTGGGCGCGGGCATCCTTTGGCAGCGCCTGCGCCGTGCCATCGTTCCGCCCGTCAGTCTCGACGCCTTCGCCGAGCGTCTGTCGCGCGGCGACTTCGCAGGTGCCATCCATGACGCTCGTAATAGCGGACATTTGGGGCGTCTTGGCGAAGACGCAATCGCGCGCATGATCGAGCGCGCAACCCACGCCAAGAACAGCAGTCGCGGCCAGCGTAGCAACCTCGACTCTCTGGGTACGTCGCTCACGAGCCTGGGCGAGAGCCTGTCGCTGCAGAGCAACGCGGCGAGCGACGGCGCGCGCGCGGTCGAAGAGAGCATGAGCTCGCATCGTCACATCACCGAAGGCATCGACGGTCTTTCGCGAAGCGCCGAGGCGACCAGCTCCTCGATCCTCCAGATGGTCGCCATCAACACAGAGGTGACCGAGAACATCCACAACCTCGCGTTGTCAGTGCAAGAGACCACGACCGCTATCGAGGAGATGACCTTCTCGGTGAAAGAGGTGGCCAAGAACATCGAAGAGCTGTCGACCGCCGCCGAAGAGACAGCTGCATCGATGAACGAGATGGACGTTTCGATCAGCCAAGTCGAAACCAACGCCAACGAGACCTCGAAGCTCTCCGAGACGGTCACCGCCGACGCCGAGACCGGCGTGTCGGCCATCAACAAGACCATCAACGGCATCGACAAGATCAAGGAGTCCTCCCGCGTGGCCGCCGAGGTCATTGGCAACCTCGGACAAAAGATCGACGAGATCGGCAACATCCTGACGGTGATCGACGACGTCGCCGAGCAGACCAACCTCCTCGCCTTGAACGCTGCGATCATCGCCGCCCAGGCGGGTGAACACGGCCGGGGTTTCGCGGTCGTAGCCGACGAGATCAAGGCCCTCGCGGAGCGCACGGGGTCATCGACGAAAGAGATCGCCGAGCTCATCAAGGCGGTCCAAGACGAGTCGCGCAACGCTATTCAAGTCATGTCGCAGGGCGTCGAAGACGTCGAGGAAGGTGTGCGTCTCGGTCACAACGCCGAGGACGCGCTGCGCAAGATCGTCGACTCAGCCAAGCGCTCGACGTTGATGATCAAGGCCATCGCACAAGCGACGGTCGAGCAGTCCAAGGGTTCGAAGCAGGTCACGAATGCAATCTCGCGTATCGCCGAGACCGTTCAGCAAATCGCCCTCGCGACCGCAGAGCAGGCCAAGGGCTCCGAACAAATCATGAAGAGCGCGGAGCGCATGAAGGTCATCACCCAGCAGGTCGAGCGCTCGACCGAAGAGCAGAACCGGGGCGGCCGCCAGATGACCGAGGCCATCGAGAACATCCGCGACATGGTCGAACAGATTACTCAGGCGCTCCAGGCGCTCTATCGCGGCAACGATCGCGCGTCGGCGGCGTCGACGCAGGTCAAGACGGCGACAGAGCGAAGCGTCGAGGTTTGCCGGTCGCTCGAAAAGCTGATTGGCGACTCGCTGCGACAGCTCGAGCACCTCGAGCAGAGCTTGCCAGGCTAGTTGCGACGCGCGACGCGCTCCGCCTTCGCGTGGTGGTCGCGAAGGCGGAGCAGAGCTGACGGCTTAGATCTTTACAAGCCGGTGCCAGAGCCCGACGAGCGCGGCAGACCAGTGCCCGAACCCGATGACGAGGGTAGCCCAGTGCCGGAGCCGGATGACGGCAGCCCGGTGCCCGAACCCCCCGATGACGAGGGTAGCCCCGTCCCCGAGCTGCTGTTGCGACGCTGGCGCTCAGCCTCTTCGGCTTCCTCACGACGGCGGCGCTCTTCGGCCGCGGCGCGCTCGCGGGCGCGCTGCTCGGCTTCGATGCGCTCTTGCTCCTCACGCTCGGCGCGCTCGACAGCGATCGCGGCGGCGATGACGGCGGCCTCGGTGAACTGAGCCTGCTGAATCACACCTTCGTATTGGCCATTCGCAAGGTCGCGACGCATGCCCGCGATCTGACCCTGCCACACGGCCCACTCGAGGAGGAAGCTGCGGTTGCGCTGGAACATGACACGAGCGTTCAGCACCGCCTGCACGCGGTCGATGGCGTTGTCGGCCTGCGCGTACAGAGCCCAGTCGGCCTGGATGGCGCTATTGCCCTGGCGCACGAAGGCCACGGTCTCTTCAATGCCGCGCGCGAGGTCCCCGGGGTTACGACCCTGGGCCACGATCGCCGCGCGCAGCTGCTCGAGCGAGCGAGCTGCGGTGGCGACATGCTGGCGCGCCGGACCGCGGGTGCGGCTGTCGGCAGCGTAGCGCTGGATGTTCGCGAGCTCAGCGCCCAGCGACGCAACGGCTTGCGCGTTGCTCGCATCGGTCGCGGCGAAGCCGCGCTGGGCTTCAACGATCGAGTCGAGGCGGCGGGCAATCGCGTCGAGATCGCCGCCGGTCGCCTGCAGCTGACGCGATGCCCCAACCACGCCACCACGGGTGTACGTGGTGTGCGCTTGGTCGATGCGCGCGGGGATCTGTTCGAGCAGTGCGGCACTTTGCTCGAGCTCCGTGCGCGACGGCTCGGTCAGCGGCTGTGCATAGGTACGCTCCATACCGACGAGCACCTCGCCGCGCTGCTGAACGACGCCCTGCAATGCGGTGTGACGGCGGCGCTGTGCCGTGATGGTGTCGGCGTGGGTCGCCACCGAGCGGTCAGCTTCGCTGATCAAATCCGCCACCTGCCGCAGCGCTGCGGCGCTTGCATCACGGGCGCGCGTTGCGGCGGCGATATCGCCTGCGCCGAGGGCCTGCTGCATGGTGCCGAGTTGCTCGCGAGCACGGGTGATGGACGCCTCGGGCAAATACTGCTGCTCCGCGAGAACCGCCGACGGCTGCACCTTGAGGACGCCTGCGATGCGGGTACGGGCTGCGGTAACGGCGCGCTCGGTCTGGGCGATCGCGGCCGTCGCCGGCCCGAGTCGCTCGGTGTTGAGGTCGACGGCGCTCTTGATCGCCGCGCGTAGCTGGCCCACGCGCGTCTCGAGCTCCGCGATCGTCGGGCGCACATCGCCCTGGACGGTCCCTTCGGCGATGCGGTTGGCGGCGCCGACGATCGCCGTGAGGGCGTTGGCCACCCAAGCGGTCTGTACGCCGTTCTGCTGCAGCGAGCGGATCGCCGAGGGAACTTCGGCCGTCAGCTTCTCGCGCGCATCCTTCATGACGCGCACCAGGCTCTCGGCCTGCTCGAGGACGATGGCGATGGTGCGCTCCCGCTGGGCACCCAGGGGGTCGCGACCCGCGCTTGCGCGCTGCTGCGCCAAGAGCTGCTGCAAGGCCGGCACCGTGACGGCGCCGATCTGAGCGAGGCCGAATGGTGTCGACGCGTCCCCGAGCTCGTCGGCCGAGGTCTTCAAGGCTGCGATGCGCGCTTCGAGCTGGGCAAAGTTTGCTTCGGCCGCGCTCGGTGCAGCCGCAAGACCGCTGACGCTCTCGCGTGTGCTCCCGCTCAAGCGCTCCATGGCTGTGAGAATCTGGTCGAACGACACGTTGACGTAGCGCCCCGTGCCGCCCAACAGCGTGTAAAGCTCGGTGCCACGATCGACGCGGATCTCGGCGTTGCGCAGCATGCCGACGCGCGAGGCGTAGTAGCTGTCACCGCGCATGCGGCCGACGAAGCCGGGCTGCATCTCGCCTTCCATTTCCGCGATCTTGGCGGCGAGCTCGGTCTGCAGCTTCTGCAGGCGAGCTAGGTTACCGACGATCGCGGTGGCCTCGGTCTCGGTGGCGCCATCGAAGCGCTGCTGCGCAGCCTGAACCGTCAAGCCGCCCACCAACGTCTGCGTCTGCGTCTGCGTCGCGGTGCGCGCGCTGACGAGAGCGGCGGCGCGTTGCTGCACCTGACCGAGGAGGCGCCGAGCTTCAGCTTCGTTTCTGCCTTGATTTGCGGCCAGCGTCACGGCTGCGCGCTCGCCACCGCGGAGAACGGCCGGGGAAACTGCCAGCGACAGAGGCGATGACACCATGCCCGCGTTGGTCAAAGAAGCGCGAGGACGAACGATTTCACGCGCATCGGCGGGTTGGACGGCGACTTCCGCGGTGCTCGTGTCCGTTGGGACGGACGCGTCCGCCAAAAGAGAATAGTCCGATACGACCGCTGCCGTACCGACTTGGGCTGCGCTTGCCATCTGCGGCTCCGAATGTAGGGAATGTGGAAATGTCGCACGTCGGGGCTAACGGTTTCGTGAATCGACAGCGCCGGCACGGCTGACAGACGCGTTGCATCAATTCCAGCAACGGAACACGCGCAACCTCGATACTCCCGACAACTCGTTGCTGGCTCCCTAAAGTGGGTGAGCCGCAACCCACCAACATAGCCGCCTTAAGTGGTTAGCGGCGTTACCCAGGTTGCACGCTACCAAGAGCGCGCGACATGCGATGGAGTGTTTCCAATGGCAGATCCAGTTACCCTCGGCAAAGCACAGGCAGTCGGTATGCTCGCGTTCGTGCGCGGCAGTGAAGTCGGCGGCGTCAACAACGATGAGGGTGGCCGCCTCATCTCGGAGTATCACGAGCGCCGCGGAGCGATTCGTAACCCCCTCGACGTGCACGAGTTTTCGGAGACGTTGAAGAACAACCTCACGGGCTACGCGCGCGACGTGTTGTGGCAGTACCTCGATCCCGTCACGAGCCCCGTGGGCCAGACCGACCGATGGATCGGCGGCGCGCAGGCACGCGCGGCCATGGTGCTGGGCTTCGCGCGCGGCGTCGAGGCGAGCTTCTTCAACCGCTACGGCCAGATCGAGCGCGACTTCTGGGGCAACGCCCTCTCCATCGACAGCGAGGAGCGCGGCGCCCTCAAGCAGGAGTTCCACGATCGTCGTAGCGAGCTGACCTACGCGGAGCAGCAAGAGTTCCGCGCCATCCTCGATCAGCCGGGCAACCTGAGCCCCGAAGCTCAGAAGGCCATCCGCTCGTTCTGGGACTAAGCCGTAGCGCGCATCTGAACTGAAGTCATTCCAGAGGATACCCTTCAATGCTTCCACCACCCACCGAGCTCGAGCAACGCGTCGCTGACGTCGTCTTGGGCGCACTGCAGAAAGACGAAGCCAAGGGCTACGTCGTCACGGCGGAGGGCCGCCAAGCCATCGTCAAGCTCTTTCAGAGCTTCACGACCTACGAGGTCGCTCACGCGGCCGCGCAGGAGATGATGCGCTGCGCTCTCTACGTGCACAAACAATTGCAGTGTAAGTCCGCTGCAGTGGACCTGATGAATACGTTTGCGATCATCGGTCCCGCGCCCGGACGCGGTGGACCAGTGAGAAGCAGCGAAGACGTGCGTCGCACGGCGGCGAAGAAGTTTCTCGCCGTAGCACCACAACCTGCCGTCGGCCGCGAGACCGACGACGCCAACGGCCTGCCTTGGTGGCAGGTTCTCGCGAAGTAACCAGCAACGAGTGACTGGCCGGTGACGCGCGCGAGGTCCGCGCGCACCGGTCGGTCGTTCCTGCGGTTGTCCGTTATAGCAGACAAAACCATTCGACGACTTAGACATTCAAAGGGAGATTGACCATGGCGGCAGTGACAGCCCTCGAGGCGAATCCGCAGATTTCGACAACTCGCGGCGTGGTGGCCAACACCGACGCGGCGCCGAGCACCGAGGTTCGCGCGGCAGCGCCCGAATCGCTCATCACACCGAACCCCGACGCTGCTTCGCGTAGCGCCGTGACGGCCGATGCGCGCCGCACGACAGCGGGTCTTGCCGCTCCGCGCTTGAACCCGGGCGTCAACCGCGAGACGGCGGCTCCCGAGGTGACCCTCGCGCAGTACACCCAGTACTGGGATCCGAACGTCGCCTCGCGCATCGTCGATCCAGGCATGCAGGCCCAGATGGCGGCCGACGCGGCGCGCATCAGCCAGATGATCAATAGCTGCTCGTTCCTCGGGCTGTTCTGCTTCGACCAGGCCGAAGAGCAGGCGACGCTTGCGATCTTGAACCGCTATCCCCCAGAGATCCGCGGCGCGTTCGTAGAGCGCCTCGCGAGCATGGGCCTCTTGCAAGAGGTCATGGACCGCACGAGCGGCTACGAGAGCAGCGCTCTCAACATGGTGCTGCGCCAGAGCCTCTCCGGCATGAGCAGCCCGCAAGCCGCGGCACAGGTACTCGAGCGCATGTACCCGTGGGGTAACGAGTCGACCATCGCGCTGGCAGTTTCGTCGCTCAACGCCACCAACAGCCCCGCTTTCGCGGACGCTGTTCTCATGGAGCTCGTCCAGCGCGGCATCTTCATGCGCGGCCTGTCGTTCTGGTCGCCGCTGAACATGTACGGCTGCGATAGCTTCTACGACATCCTGCAGCGCCAGAGCATGCAGCAGTATCTCGAGAGCCAGCGCATGCAGAGCATGGCGCGTCTCGAGACGATCCTCGCCACGTTCCCACCGGGAAGCCAGGCGGCGCAGATCCTGCGGCAGCAGCTCGCGCAGCAATACAGCATGGAGAGGCTCAACGATCAGCTCTCGACGCTGCAGTGCCTCTCGCAGCCGCGCTACCACGACTACTACTATCGCCATTACCCGGACTACTACCGCGATCACCGCTACTTCCCGACGCCGCGTTACCCTGATGGTCGCAGTGGTACCGGTCTCGACCCGTTTCCGCGCGGCCCTGGATCGGGCACGGGTCTACCGGGTTCCGGCTCGGGAACTGGCCTGCCACCGCGATCGGGCACGGGCTTGCCCGGCTCGGGAACGGGTCTGCCGGGCTCCGGCACAGGTCTGCCTCCCCGCTCGGGAACGGGTCTGCCGGGCTCGGGAACGGGCTTGCCGGGCTCCGGAAGTGGCATCCCGCCGCGCAGCGGTGGGAGCGGTACGGGCCTAGGCTCGTCGCCAGCGCCCTACACGCCCCCGCGCAGCTCCGGCGGCTCGGGCACGGGTCTTGGCAGCTCGCCGGCCCCGTACTCGCCGCCGCGTAGCTCGCCGGCGCCCTACACACCCCCGCGCAGCTCCGGCGGCTCGGGCACGGGTCTAGGCAGCTCACCGGCGCCGTATTCGCCGCCGCGCAGCTCGCCGCCGCCGTACTCCCCCCCGCCGTACTCGCCGCCGCGCAGCTCCGGCGGTTCGGGCACCGGCCTCGGTAGCTCCTCGCCGAGCCGGTCGCCGTCCTACAGCAGCCCGCCGCCCAGCTACAGCCCGCCACCGCGCAGCAGCGGCGGCAGCGGCACGGGTCTTTAATCAGCACCGTCTAGAGCATCACCCAGGCGCCGGTAGGCCAACATCGTTGGCTTATCGGCGCCTTCGTGTTTTCTTAGGGGGATGCTGGGGTTAGGCGTCGGCGAAGTCATCATCATCCTGGTCGTCGCTCTGGTCGTCCTGGGGCCGACCAAGCTGCCGCAGGTCGCGCGTCAGGTCGGCAAGGGCCTGCGCGAGTTTCGCCGCCACGCGAGCGACCTGCAGCACACGTTCGACGAGGTGGCGCGCGAAGCCGAGCGCGAAGAACGCGAGCGTGAGCGCAAAGCCGCTATCGGCATGGCCCCGCCGGAACATCTGCCGGTCGCTGCAAACGAACCGCTCGAGCAACCGTCGTCGCCAGCTGCGGTGGCATCGGCTGAGAGCCCCGAAACAGCCGCTCACGTCACTCCCGACGTCGCGCCCTCCGAGCCCAAGCCATGAGCGACCAGCACGATCCCTTTTCTGAAAGCCGCATGAGCTTGGTCGAGCACCTGACCGAGCTACGCAAGCGGCTCATGTACGTCTTGATTGTGTTGCTGGTGGCGACCTTCGCCGCGTTCAGCTACGCACCAGAGCTCTTCACCATCTTGCGGCAGCCGCTCGACGTCGCGACCAGCGGACAGAAGCTCGTGGTCCTGTCGCCACTCGAGATGGTCTTCACCTACATGAAGCTGTCCATCTTGGCGGCCGTCTTCGGTACCGCACCGTGGATGCTTGCGCAGCTCTGGCTGTTCGTGGCCCCGGGCCTCTACGCCCACGAGAAGCGTTGGATCGCGCCGTTCATCATCATGGGTACGTTGTCGTTCGTTGGCGGCGGCGCCTTCGGCTTCTACGTGGTCATCCCGAACATGTTCAAATACCTGACTGCGATGGTCCCGGTCGGTGTCGAGAACACGTATTCGGTCGAGACCTACTTCAACCTGGTGTTCCACATGCTGCTCGCCTTCGGCTTCGTGTTCGAGCTGCCGCTGGTCATGTGGATCATGGCTGCCGCCGGGCTCGTACAGCCAGCGGCGTTCGCGAAGTGGCGCAAATACTGGTTCGTCGCCTCATTCATCATCGGCGGCGTCGTGACCGCCGACCCGTCACCTGTGAGCATGTGCCTGATGGCCGTTCCGCTCGTCCTCTTCTGGGAGCTCGGCATTCTTGGCGCCCGGCTGGTCGCCCGCAAGCGGCGGCAAGCAAACGTCGCGCAGGCGCAGGCGGGCTCGCCGGCTCGGTAGCAGGACTAAGCCGCCTCAACCCTCGCCCGACGGCAACCGGGTCAACAGAAAGCCGCCGATGCCGAAAAAGGCACCGATGTAGAACATCAGCGCGCCCGGTCCGTCGCTGTGCCCGCCGATCTTGTAGAGCAGCCAGACACTACCGAGCCCCAACGCGAGCAGCGAGAACCGGAAGAGGCCGAACAGGAACTTGAAGAACGCCATGACGCGCCCCCAGCGATGTCAGCGCGCCCTACCCTGCCTGCTGCTCGATCGCGGCGCCGCAATCGAAGCACTCTTTAACTTTGCGCGTGTAGCCAGCGCCACAACGCGGGCAGCGCACCACTACACCGTCGTCGTTGTCCGCTGTGGCGGTCGTTGGGTTCGAAGCAGGGGTGATTGACGAGAGCACCGCGATGAGAGTCGCGCGGTGCTCGGCGCGCGTCCGCTTGATGTCGGCGTCGTCGCTCCCCGGTGAAGTAGAGGGTGCCTTCGCGTCGGCGAGCATCGCTTCGATCATGCGACCCTGCGCGGCGGGGGTGGTGAAAGCACGCATGGGAGCGAGCACGTGCAGGCCGGCCATGCGGTCGTGCGTGCAGACGTCGGCGCTCTTGGCCAAAGCGAGCGGATAAATGTACGTGAACGCGCGTGTCCAGCGCTGCGACCGCTCTCGCGGCCAGAGCTTTGCATGCGCTGTGATGAACTTGCCGATTGCGACGACCGTCAGTGCTAGCGCGCCGAGGCCGATGGACATGAGGCGTTCGGTGCGACCCATCAAGAGATAGCCGATGACTCCGGCGACGAGGAGCAAGAGGAGCACTCCGAAGCCTCGCAGCGCGACCAGAACCTTATCGTCGGCTTTACGGATCTCGACCGCTTTAGCGGGGTCGACCTGAGCCAAGACGAGTTTCTTCAATGCTTCGGCGCGCTTCTTCTCGGCGAGGCTACGCACGGAATCGAGGTCACTCTTGAGTCGCTCAGCCGCTTTAGCGGATGGAGCGTTGAACACTTCTTTTCCGTCGACGAGCAGCTTGGTGTCGCGAACCGTCACGTCTTTGATGGCGGCGTAGTCGACGTAGGCTGGCTTCGCCGCCTCGCCTGACGAGGGGCGCGACAGCAGCGCGCCCTTCTCACCGAGCTCGAGGTAGAAGTCGTCGAGGGCGTAGAACGCACCCCAAGGAAACGGACTCTTGAAGCCGAGGCCTCTGATGAGTCGCACGCCGCGACCGCGCAGCACGAAGCCGACGCGGCCGGGCGGCAGATAAACGGCCAGCTCGATGACGTAGAGTAGAACTGCTACGGCAGCGAGCTGGAGAAAGCCGGTATCGATTGCGTCACCCTACGATCAAGCCTGCTTGGGAGGCTCGCTGCTCTTGCCGCCGCCGCGCTTGAACATCTTGGCGATGCCGGCACCGATAGCCGCAATGCCGAGAATGATCGGCTTGATCAACTTGCCCAGGAGGCCCGACTTCGCGGCCACCGCGACGGCGCCGCCAAGGACGAGGCCCGCGATACCGTACGCGGCCAGTTTGTCGCCTTGCTTGTAGTCGCCGTATTTGTCGCCCGCGTTGTAGTTGAAGCCAGCCAAGGCTTTCTTGAACTCGGGCGTCGCGGTGGCGAGCTCGTCTTCGCCAGCGACGAGGACGGCGCTGGTGACACCTGTGCGGCCCAGGATGCGCACGTTGTGGTTGATGCTCATGCTGTTGGTTTGCTCGTCGACGGCCTTGGTCGCCCACTCCACGTTGTGTGAGGCCTCATCGTATTGCGGCTTCACGTGCCAGCCGGTGACCTTGATGGTCGACCAACCGCGCTGACGGCGCTCTTCGTTCGACGCTTCGGTACCTTCCTGGAGGCTCTCGAGCAGCGCGTCGGCGTCGATGTCGTCCTTGTCGTCGTCCTTGATGTGGCCGCTGTCCTCGTATTCGAAGATCACGAACCACGAGTTGGTGCTGCCCTGGGGGGGGATTTTCCACATGGTGCCACGCTCGGTGGTACCAACCGGGTTCTCGGTGGCCTCGAGGAAGGCCTTGGTGCCCTCACGCCCTGTGAACGCAAAGCCCGCCGGAACGTCGATGGAGGCGTTGCCGAGATCGCCCTTGCCCGGGCCCATCACCCATTTGACGCCGGGCAACGGGGGTACGAACGGCTTGTTGTCCGGCGCGGCGTCTTCAGCGCCGCCCTCGGCCTCCGCCTGAGCGCCGCGTTCGGCTGCCTTTCGCTTTTCCTTGGCGGGCCTGGCGTTGGCGGTAACGGCAAGCGTGAGAACGAGCGCAGAGACAATCACAGATAGCCGCATGAGCAATCCTGGTTCGGGGGCTTTTGTGCTGCAGCCGTCGGTTTAGCGCGCTTTCGAGGGGCGCGCCAATCCAGGTTTCAAGACATCCTGGCGCCAGGCTCCCAAAGCCGCGGCCGGCATGGTAAGGTCCGGCCTTCACCGGAGCAGACCGGATGACCGCCGGTGATGCCGGCTTTCCACCCGAGAGGGTGGACCGACGCAAAACGTCGCGCGACGGCATCGCGGGAGGAAAGTCCGAGCTCCATAGGGCAAGAGTGCTGGCTAACGGCCAGGCGGGGCGACCCGACGGAAAGTGCCACAGAAAACAAACGGCCGTCTCAATGCGTCAAGCACGACGGTCACGGTGAAAAGGTGCGGTAAGAGCGCACCGCGGTTACGGAGACGTGGACCGGCAAGGCAAACCCCACTCGGAGCAATGTCAAATAGGAACCGTTCGACACGCCGTCCGTTTCGGCGGATTGTGTGTCAGCCAGCTGCCCGTTGGCTTACGGTTCGGGTCGGCAGCTCGAGCGCGTGAGTAATTGCGCGCCTAGAGGAATGGTCGTCACCGCGACGCAAGTCGCGGCACAGAACTCGGCTTATAGGTCTCGCTCCGGTGAATCGTTCGCCCATATTCGTGATCGGCCCGCCACGCGGGGGCACGACGCTCATGCTGGATGCATTGGGGCTGCATCCCGAGGTGCTCGCCCTCGGCGCCGAGTTGCATCGCTTCCACCACGATCTTGCGAAATTCCCGCACCGTCATGGCGAAGACGATCACTTTCGCCTGACGGCTCGTGACGCGACTCCCGAGCTCATCGCAGAATATCACGACGCCGTGAACCGGGCGCTGGCCGCGTCAGGCAAGGGTCAGCTCGTGGTGAAGATCTCGACCCTCTCGCAGCAGGTCGACTACGTGCTCGCGATCTTCCCCGACGCGCGCTTCGTGCAATGCGTCCGCGATGGCCGCGACACGGTCTGCTCCATGGAAGACCTGCGCCTCGCCCTACAGGCAGAGCAAGACCATCCTCGCCTCTTGGGCCCCGCGCCTGATCCGTTCTCGCTTTGGGCCGCCGAGACCTTCGAGCATCCTCACCTGCGCGCCGGCTGCGCCTGGTATTACCACGTCACCCGCTCGTTTCTCGATCTCCGGTTTGCTGGAGCGGACAAGTTCTTGCGCCTGCGCTACGAGGACTTGGTCGCCGCGCCGCGCGAGCGACTCGACGATGTCATGCGCTTCATCGGCCTCCCGTTTCACCCCACGCAAGAGGCAGCCGTGACCGCCACGACGAACGAGCCGGGCGCACCGGGCACGATCGGCTTCTCGCACAGTCAGGCCCGCGGCGCGCGCCTAAACCGTCATGTGCGCGATCTATCCCCTGAGGTGCGGGTGTTGCTGGCACCTCTCTTGGCGGGTCCCATGCAAATGCTCGGTTATGCCTGCGATGCGATGCCGGACTTTCGAGATATCCAGGCGGCGGCGCACAACCTTGGCCTCGACGTCGACGCCTGGATCGCGCGGCTCGCCAAGGAGACCGCCTGGCTCGAGAAGCAGATCCGCGCCTTCGACCCGGTGAAGGTGCTCCGAGAGCCGGACCTACCAGCCGACGACGCGAAGCCTGTGCTCATCGACGGCGCGACGTACGGCTGCCATGCCGACACTCGGGACGGCGTCGGGGCGGTGAGCCATGCCTGGGTGCGCAAGCAAAACAGGTCATTTGCCTTCGCCGACCCGGGCTCAATTTGGCCTGTGATCGCGGGCAACTTGAACGGAAACGTAACACTCGCTGAGCTGGTCGGACCGGAGGCGTTGGAGGCGGCAAAGCAACTCTGTGGGCGCCTCCACGGCCTGGGTTTCGTGGGGTACCTCTAGCATCTCTTTCAGGCGCCTCCCGGTTGCAGAGCACCGATAAGAATGGCGATGCGAACTTCGGGAACTCTTCGCCCTGCAGACGGCACCGCTCCAGCACCCGGCGACCTGCCGCTAATCAAGGACGCCGCCCCGCCGGCACCACGCGTCGAGACGAGTCCACCCGGGGCCCCAACCGCCGGTGCCGAGCTCGCCCGCTTCGCCGCCGAAGAACGCGTCGTCGCCCCCGGCGCGACCGCCCGGCACCCGAGCACGCTGAAGGCTTCGATGAAGCCCGCGTTCGTCACCGTCGACGCAGTCAGCCTCTGCGAGATGGCTCAGAACAGCGTGAGTGGCGGCAAGCTTACCGCCAATATCCCGCTGCGGCCGGGCACCGTCTCACTCGACGTCGGCAAGGCCGAGCCCATCCAGCTCAGCGTCCCCAAGGGCGTCATGGCGACTCTGACTGCCACGCTCAAGTCGACACCGGAGGGCCTCTTGCTCTCCGAGGTCAACATCGATTTCAACGGCAAGCACCTCGAGATGCTCAATCCTGGTCTGTTCATCGGTGGCGGCTTGGTGGGCGGCCTCGTGAACGGCGCCTTAACCGTCAAAGTGCAGCGTCTCGGCATCGACGCGTCGGGCGTCCTTCAACCGTACGGCATCTTGAAGAAGCCGTCGATCCTCTCGAATGGCGAGAGCCCGCTCGAAAACGCGATCCCCAAGAAAGCGCTGCCGCGCTACGACCTGCACCTCAGCCGCTTCGTCGGGCCGGGCAGACCGTCGGGCCTCCCGAAGCTTCCGACCATGGACCCCCGCCAGCTCGTAGCCGCGATCGGCGGCATGATCGAAAAAGCGGACTTCAAGCTCGAGCTCAACGGGTCGTCGGAGACCATTCACGTGGGTAGTGACGGCGCCGAGATTCAGTCACCTGCGGGACGAGGCACCTTGAAGCTCGCGGGTGAGATCGCGCGTGATGCGGGCGATGCCCTCGTCGGCAGCACTTCGGGCAGCCTCGACGCATCGATCGCCGCGACCATCGCGCTCAAGCCAACCGAAAACGCGGTCGCAGCCAACGGCATGGCGATCGCCTATCGCGACAAGCGCTTGGTCGTCGACGCGGGCGACCTCCACATCTGCCGCGCCATCGCCGGTCAGCTGTCGGTCTTCGTGGGCGACGAGCTCGCGATCGACGCAAAGACGAGCGCCGCGATCGCAGCAAGCCTCAAGCTATCGTTCGCAAAAGATGGCTCGCTGACCGTCACCGCCAACAACGTCGAGGCGAAGCTCGGCTTGAACGACGCTGCCGCCGCGAGCCCGCGCTTCACCTTGGCGCTCGGTAACCCCTCGAGTGCGACCTTCAAGCTGGCCGAGCTCGGCGTGGGTAAGACCGGCGTCGTGGTTCGCGGCGCCGACGGCTCGCTCGATTTAAAGGTCGAAGGCGGCCAGCTCGACCTCGGCGGTGCGAAATTTGCGCTGAAGACGGGCAGCGTTGCAGTCAACGCCAAAGCGGAGTCTGCCGAGGCCGGTGGTTCGGCGACCATCACGTGCGACCTGCCCATGGAAGCGCAGGTCGGCACGGCAAAGGCGACGGGGCAACTCGCCGGGACGTTCGCAATGAACCTCGCACTTTGAGCACGTCTGCTCGAGCGCTGGGCTAACCCGCCAGCAATCGATTCAATGTGCGCTCGAGTGGCTCTGCGTCTTCGACGCGCTCATGTCCGTCGAAGCGAACATGACCCGATCGGATCGCGCCGGTCATCTCCTCGTAGAGCTCGGCGAGGCCGCGTGGGAAGCCAAAACCGGTCAGCGTCTGCACCATCGCTGATAGCGGCGCCTCTTGTACGGTCACTTGCTTGCCGGTGATGCGGCTTAGCGCCCGCGCGAGGTCGTCGAAGGAGCGTTCGGTACCCAGCTCGACGACGCGCGACCTGGTCGACGGCTCGAGCAACAGACGCGTCGCCACCTTACCGATGTCGACCGTGTTGGTCATCGCAAAGCGTAGCTCGGCGGGGAAGAAGGACGGCAAGATGCCATTCTCGCGAACCGTGCTCACCGACGCGGCGATGTTCTCGATGAAATAGGCGGCACGCAGTGCGGTGAGTGTCACACCGGGGATCTTCGAGAGTAGGGCCTCGGTGAGGTGCAGGCCCGCGATGGGACCGGTTCCACGCGCGTGTTGGGCGCCAATCGAGGACAGCAACACGACGTGCGCAACTGGTGTCTCCGTGAGCGCGGCGGCAAGCGCCCGCGACACCGTGTCTTGCTGTGCGCGGTACGCGTCCGTGAAAGACGGCGGCACCAGCAAATAAGCGCCCGTTGCGCCCTGAAGTGCCTTCTTGAGTCGCGGAGCGTCCGCGAGGTCGGCGACCGCGACCTCGGCACCGCGTCGCACCCAGGCTTCGCCCTTGTCGGCATCGCGAACGATGACGCGCACCTTCTTGCCGGCCGCGAGGAGTGCCTCCGCGATAATGTGTCCCGTGCGTCCCGAGGTCCCAGCGATTGCGAATGTCATGCTGCTCTCCTTGTGAGTGCGGGGAAACTTAAGCCCCCACTCAGCATGTAGCCAGTGCAATGTTCTTATGAGCATCATGCACCGCATGCATATTCAAGGCATGGACCTGAACCTCGCCCTGGTCCTTCACGTGCTGCTCGAAGAGCGAAGCGTTTCGCGCGCGGGCAAGCGTCTTGCCCTCTCGCAGTCGGCGACCAGCCACGCGCTGGCACGACTGCGCGAGCTGCTGGGTGACCCGCTCTTCGTACGAACGCCGGGAGGGCTTGCTCCCACGGCTCGGGCAGAGGCAATGGCTGGCGCGCTCGCCTCGGCACTCACATCCATCGAGAGCACCCTATTCGCGCCCGCTGCCTTCGATCCGCTGACAACCCGCCGCACATTCCAGCTCGGCGCGAGCGACTACGCCGAACACATCATCATGCCGGCGCTGATGGCGAGGCTCGCCGTAGCTGGCCCCAAGATGGACGTCTGGGCCAAGTCCGCTCCAGCGGACGAGGGCCTAGCGCTCGCGAGCGGAAAGCTCGATTTGGTGATCGCACCGCCCGAGCTCTACGGCGTCCGCGCTGGCATTCGCATCGCCGACCTATGGCGAGACGATTTCGTGGTCGTGATGCGCAAAGGTCACCCACTAGCGCGGCGGAAACTTACAGTCGCCCGTTACGCGGCAGCGAATCACGCATTCATCGCCCCAGGCGGTCGTCCAGGTGGTGTGGTCGACGACGCTCTCGCCGCGCTGGGTCGTTCGCGTCACATCGCCTTTGCGACGCAGAACTTCCTGGTGGCACCGCAGGTGGTGGCACAGACCGACCTCATCATCACGCTCGCGTCACGCATCGCGCGCGTTTTCGTCGGGCGCCTGCCCTTGGTGCTCATGCCTCCGCCCCTGACGCTACCCGGCTTTCGCGTGGCGATGTTGTGGCATGAACGCAACGACACCGACCCAGCACACGAGCTTCTGAGGGCCCAGGTTGCGCAGGCCGCAGCGAGGCTTGACCACGACTAATGCACGTCCATGAGGCGCTCGTCGGGGGTGTCTTCGCGATTCAGCGCTTCGGCTCAGGACCGTCGCGTGAGCTGGGGGACGGCCTAGCTGCGTGCGACGGCATGTCCTAGGTGGAGCTCGATCTCGGTGAACATTTCTTCGATCGGAAGAACCTGCAGCGGCAGACTTCGCAAGTACGCGTGGTTTGCCATGACGAGATCTTCCTCGCGCAGGGCCGCGGTGGTGCGCGCGTCGTTCAGCAAGTCTCGCGTCGGGTTGTGGCCGAAGTACGCCGACGCGTAGAAGTCCTCGAGCCGGCCTGGAGCAAGCGCCCGTGCCCGGCTAAGAAGCTCCCTGAAGAGGAGCTCGTGGCGCTGTGCTCCCATGGCCGCCAATCCAGCGCTCACGGCGTCGACGATCGCGGGTGCGAGTCGAGAGTTGTAGACGAATTGCGAGAAGCCGCCATTCGCCAGCTGCGCTCGGTAGAAGTCGACCCCGTAGCTTTGGAGTGCTTCCTTCGCGCAGAGGTCCAGCGGAAAGTTTTCATCTTGGAGAAGGTTGATCACCGACACGTTCGACTGAACCAGGTCGTGCGGATCAGCGCTCGCGAAGCTGCCCTCCGAGACAATAACGCGTTTGAAGGGATGCATTTCGCCCGAGTAAGCCGCGCCAGCCGGGAGCTCGCAAGAGCGGCGTGGCCCTTGTCAGAGATTTTCGAAGCTGTCCTCAACGCAGGCGTCTCAGCGCTACGCCCTAGACGGCGATCGAGGGACCCTGGTCAATGGCGAGGTTCGCCTGAGCGTCGGCCGCGGAGTTCTGCTCACGCGGCACATGCTTGACGTCGAAGCGGCGGAACTTCTGCAGCTTCTCGCGAGCCTGGTGATAGAGCGCCTGCAAGCGATCTTCTTTGACGCGATAGGTGCCGTTGATCTGTTTGACGAGCAGCTCGCTGTCGCTGCGCAAATAGACCTCGTTGGCTCCTGCCTCGAGGCACGCGTGCAGGCCGCGGATCACCGCCTCGTATTCGGCTTCGTTGTTGGTGCGCCGCCCGAGAAAGGCAGAACCCTTCCCGAGCATTTCACCCGATTCGTCCTGGATGACCCAACCGGCACCGGCGGGGCCGGGATTACCGCGTGAGGCACCGTCGGTGAATAGCACGACGCGGTTCGCTGCTTTCTTGGGCTCGTTCTTGGCGGCCACTGTGGCGGCCGCGAGATTCGTCCGCTTTGGCGGAACACCAGTCACTTCTGACACGAAGGCACGCAAGATAGAACGCAGCCGCTCCTCGGTCACTCCGGAGAACTCGTCACGCGACAGAGTCAGCGACTCGTGATCGGCGATGAACGTGATGAGCTCGAGCGGATCGGGATCGCGGCGGCGGCGTGACGACATGGGCGGGTCGCCTCTCGCTAGCTCGCCGGAGCGGCAGCGGTGCCACCGTTGGCGAGGAGTTTGTCCCAGAAAATGATGCGCTGGCAGCTGGGGCACTGCTCGACGGTCTGGCCGCGTTGCAGAATGTTGAAGAGCTGCGGAGGGATTCGCATGTTGCAGCCCTGACACAGGCCACCGACCACCGGGACGATGCCGATTCCAAGGCGCTTGGCCCTGATTGAGTCGTACTTGGCGAGCAGCGGCCGCGGGATCTTGGGGAGCAGCTCGTCACGACGCTGGGTCTCGCTCGCGAGCTTCTCTTTGACGGCGTTGACGTCGGTATCGACCTTGGTGCGCTCGCTCGTGGCTTCGCCCTCGCGGGTGCTCACCTGGGTTTGCATATCGCCCAGCTTCTTTTCGAGCTCGGCGAGGCGCTTCTTGAGCTCCTGCACCTTCTCTTCAGACTCGCGATTTTGGCGCTTGCCGCCCTCGATCTCGCGCGAGAGAGCCAGATACTCGCGTTGGTTGCGGATCTCGGCGAGACGCGCTTCCCACTTCTTGAGCTTCTGGTTCTCGAGGGTGACGTTCTCTTCGAGGGTCTTCACCTCGCGAAGGAGCGCGTCACGTTCGAGGCGGGTCTTGTCGACTTCGTTCTTTAGGTCGCCCGTCTGGGACTCGAGTCGGCGGAGGTCTTTAGGGATCTCGTCGAGACGCTTCTGCACGTCGCGGATCCCGAGGTCGATCTTCTGAATTTCGTACAAATCGAGCATCTGCTGAAGCACGCCGAGAAACCCTCCGGACGTCGAATGGGCCCACCAGGGATCGAACCTGGGACCTATCGGTTATGAGCCGACGGCTCTACCGCTGAGCTATGGGCCCAGTTTCGGGCCGCACCGCCTCTAACACCTTGGGCAAGCTCCCGCAACGTAGGGCCGTAACCTAGCCCGCACATTCGTGTAAAAAACCGCCAATGGCCAAATCAGCACAACTCGCCGACGGCTTGCGACTCCACGATGACGGCGTGGTCCGCTGCTTCTGGTGCTCGGACGACCCATTGTATCGCCACTATCACGACGCTGAGTGGGGCGTTCCAGTGCACTCCGACACGCGCTTGTTCGAAAAACTTTGCCTCGAGGGATTTCAATCGGGCCTGTCGTGGCTCACGGTCCTCAAGAAGCGCGACAACTTCCGCCGCGCCTTTGCCGGCTTCGAGCCCAAGAAGGTGGCGGCGTTCGGCCCCAACGACGTCACGCGCTTGCTCGCCAATGCTGGCATCATTCGCCATCGCGGCAAGATCGAGTCGACCATCAACAACGCCTCGCGTGTTCTCGTGCACTTTCCTAGAAGGGGCGATTTCGACGCCTTCGTGTGGAGCTTTGCGCCGCCGCCCCGCGATCGACGCCTCGGCCTGGCCGAGCTGCGCGCCAATACGACCAGCGATGCGTCGAGACACTTCTCGAAGGAGCTCAAGAAGCGGGGCTTTAGCTTCGTTGGGCCAACCACCGCCTACGCCTTCATGCAGGCGATGGGGATGGTCGACGACCATGTGGCGGGATGTCCAGTCCCAAGCAAGGACGGGAGGCCATCCGTAGGCGGCAGAGGGGCAAAAGAGGCACGCAAACGATGACCGACCATGAAGAAGCGTCAGGCCTTATCCTCACGTACGCGTGAAGCCCCCTGATTTGCCTGGCAAAATGCCAAGATGACACAAACCGGGTCCGCCATGATTAGACAACTTGGCAGCACCGGGCTCGATAACTCCCACAGTTTCATGAAAAGTCTCGGAGTTGTGCAGAGATGAGCGTCGAAGGCGTAGGCGGCAAAGCCGCTGCGGTTTCGTTTCCGATCGCTCCCGCGTCTCCGGCGGCTCTGCCCGAGGCTCAGGCGCCCGCGCTCAAGCCTGCCCGCCGCCGCTCGGTTGACCGCGCTCGCGGCGCAGCCCTGCCACCGCCCTACGTGGTCACGCCCTCTGCCCTCGCCGTTCACGCTGGGATCGCGGTCCTGCTCCACACCGGGCGAATCGCCGCGTTCGCGCCGGGCGGCCGCAAGAGCTTTCAAGCTGGCTCTGAGGTCGTCGCGCCGGACGAAAACGCGGAACCGCTTGCGCACGATGACCCCCAGCGGCTCGCAGCCCTTCGCGAGCGAATCTCGCAGGCTCCGCAAGACGAGCTCGCGCGCCTCCGCAAGCTCGCCGAGAGTGTCCGCGATAGCGGCTGGGGCTTCGCTGTCGAGCCTACAGAGCTACCTGCACCACCGGGGCCGCAACCCGCGACCCGCCAATGCCTGAACCCGGGCGACGTCAATGATGCATTGGCGCAGCATGGGCGGATCTATTTGGGCCGCCTCACCGCGGTCCCAATGTCCCCACCAGCGCGAGGAAGTTATCAGGTCGTCGACGCGGCGTCGGCTGAGCCCATCATCTCGTACGAGGCTCTGCGCTCGTTCCTAAGGACCCACCCCTAGCCGCTATAGCGGGTGATACAGTCCTGCTGGCTGGCTTGATCGTGCGAGCTTGCTAAGGGGACCCTGTAACAATTGACGCGCCTTGGGGGCTCGCGTAACGCTCGGTCCCACAACGGAGATGCTCTGATGGACCTATCCCAGCGCTACGTGTGGTGGATGCAGACCAGCACGACCGGCACCTACGCGATCGACGACATCGAGCCGCACGGCGAGGTGGCGATGTACGAGCTCGATAGCGGAGCGTCGCTCGCGGACCGCTGGCAAGGGGCCAAGGTTACTCTCGAAGACGGCAACCCCAAGAAGCCAGCCCTCGCCGACTCGCTCTTGAATACGTCGCGCGCGCGTGTGGTCTCGGCACGCCTCAAGGACGCGCTCATCGCCGCCAGCGCGAGCGAAGTCGAGTTCTTGCCAGTCACGCTCGAGCTCGATGGTAAGCCGCTCGATGTCGCTTATTTTCTGGTGCACTTCCTCAATCGCCCGGAGTGTCTCGACGAAGCGGCCTCTGGTGCCGTGCGCGACGACATCATCGACCCCGACGAGATCGAGAGCATCGAGCGCCTGGAGTTCGCGCACGACCCGGACCGACCACTCTTTCGCTTGCCGCGCTACGGCGAGGACCTCGTGATGATGCGCCTTGACGTCGCCGAGGCTCTCTCGAAGAACGCTTTCTCGGGCGTGCGTCTCGAGCCGCTGTACCACCACCCCGATTGGCAGAACGACAAGAAGGGCACGCCGCTCTTCGAGCGCGTGCGCGCGCTCTATGAGCACCATCACGAAAAGGGTAAGACCATCGAGCTTACGATCCCGAGCGCCCCCGCGCGTCCACGTGCCAGCGCCGCGCAAGCAGCGGCGTGGCTCGCGCTAGCGCCAGCCCATGGTTCGTACTTGGGCGATAAGCTCCGCTGCCCCTACCGGCGCGGCGACGACGGAAGCTGGCTCGACGCCTACGAGGACAACCCAGACGACTGGCCAGGCTTCGAACCTGACCGCTATCGCGTCTTTGGCTTCGACGGTGAGGGTAACCATTTCTTGCTCGACCTCGATGACGATGGCGCCGTTGTCTATCGCTCCCACGAGATCGGTTATCAGCCGCGACGCTTCATGACACTCGCGAAGTCGATGAAAGAGTTTGCTTTAGCGGTCAAGCCCTGAGGGTTCAGCGCCGTCAGCAGCGCGTGTTCACTCGTAGAACTTAGCAGCCAGCAACATGTCAGCAACGACGGACCAGGTCGGTGAGCTCGGCATCTCGACGCCGATGTTCGCGTAGTAACCGTCCATGTCCTCGATCCAGCGGCCGAGCGCCTCGAGGTAGTCGTCCACCGTCTTGTTTTCCCAGAGCTCGGGGTTCGCCTTGAAATCATTGGCGAGCTTTTCGACGAGTTTTGCGAGGTCGCTACGCGAACGAATGTCGATGCCGTCGACGTTCATGCGACGGACTCCTCATTTGGCAACGTGCGAATCAACGACTACCCGCCGTCGACGAACGCCTTGAGCCGCTTGCTGCGCGACGGATGGCGGAGCTTGCGCAACGCCTTGGCTTCGATCTGACGAATACGCTCGCGCGTAACCTCGAAGTCCTGACCAACCTCTTCGAGGGTGTGATCCGACTTCTCGCCAATGCCGAAGCGCATGCGAAGGACCTTCTCTTCGCGCGGGGTCAGCGTCGCCAGAACCTTGCGGGTCTGCTCGGCGAGGTTCGACGAGATCACCGCGTCGGCGGGGTTGATGACCGCCTTGTCCTCGATGAAATCACCAAGGTGCGAGTCTTCTTCTTCACCGATGGGCGTCTCGAGGGAGATGGGCTCCTTGGCGATTTTCAGGACCTTGCGGACCTTGTCGATCGGCAGCTCCATCTTGGCCGCGATCTCTTCTGGCGTTGGCTCGCGACCGAGCTCTTGCACCAGGTAGCGGCTGGTGCGGATGAGCTTGTTGATGGTCTCGATCATGTGCACTGGGATACGAATGGTGCGGGCCTGGTCCGCGATAGCGCGCGTGATGGCCTGACGAATCCACCATGTGGCGTAGGTCGAGAACTTGTAACCTCGGCGGTATTCGAACTTGTCGACCGCCTTCATCAAACCGATGTTGCCTTCCTGGATGAGATCCAAGAACTGCAGGCCGCGATTCGTGTACTTCTTGGCGATACTGACGACGAGACGGAGATTCGCTTCGACGAGCTCGTCTTTGGCGCGCTCGGCCTTGCGCTCGCCCCGCACGATGGCGTCGTAGGTGAAACGCAGCTCATCGATCGGGACGTGCGCTTCTTCTTCGATGCGCTCGACCTTGCGCTTGGCCGAAGAGAGCACGCGCTCGGTCTCGTTGAGCTCTTCGATACCGACGTGAAGCTGCTTGGCGACTCGCTTCTCGTCTTTTGGCGTCTTCTTGGCTTCGCGCAGTAGGCGCTTGAGCTCTTTGCCGTCGACGCCCATGGTGCGCTCGACGCTGCGTACTTCGTTCTCCGCCTTCTCGACACGGCGGATGAGCGACTTCAAGCGAAGCACGATGCGGTCGATCTGCTTCTTCGAGAGCTTCACCTCTTCGAGCGCGGTCTGCATCTCGCCGAGATTCTTGTCGAGTTGCGCCTGCGCCTTGACTCGGCCTTTGTCACCCTCGGGCTTGCCGACGATCTGCTCGACGAGCTTGACGTTCTGCTCGTGGTGCTTGGTGATCTTGTCGATGCTGCGGAGGATGCGCTGTTTGCGCGAGTCCTCGACCGCGATGTCTGCAGACTCTTCGTCGTAGTCACGCACGACGTCGCGCACGCGCACTTTGTCGTTGGTCAGGCGGTTGCCGAGATCGATGATCTCCTGGATGGCAATGCTCGAGCTGATGACGACCCCGAGGACCTCTTTCTCGCCCTCTTCGATGCGCTTGGCGATCTCGACCTCGCCCTCGCGCGTGAGGAGCGGAACGGAGCCCATTTTGCGCAGGTACATGCGCACGGGATCGCTCGACTTGACGTTGGCTTCGTCGTCGGCGGCTTTGGCTTTGGACGGCTTCTTCACCGCGGCGCGCTGCGAGGTGGGCTTGCCCTTGTCGACGACTTCGATCTCCGACTTGGCAAACAGCTCGAGCACCTCATCGAGCTGATCCGAGGACATGGCTTCGTCGGGAAGCGCCTCGTTGACCTCGTCCATCGTCACGAAGCCCTTGTTCTTGGCCTTCGAGAGGAGAGTCTTGATTTCTTTGCGATCGACGAGCTTGTTGCCCGCAGTGGGACTCGACTCGAAGAGGCCTTCAGAGTCGTCGGCGTACGACGCCCCGCCCTGGGAGGATGTGCTCACGTCTTTCCCTGCATCGCTGCCGCGTCCGGAGGCGCCTTTGCCCTTACCACGGGCAGCCTTGCCACCGGCTTTGGGGGTGTCGCTGTCAGCCGCGATATCATCGTCGTTGGCTGCCTTCGCGTTGTGCAGCTTTCGCGACGTCTTGGCAGACGCGGCGGGCTTGGTCTTGGCTGTGCGCTTCTCTGGCGCGGGCTTGGCGACGCTCTTGCCTTTGCTGCTCACCGGCTTCTTTGCTGCCATCGTTGTCACAAGCCTTTGGCGCACCAATTGGCGCGCACTTTCGGACATGAAAATTGGGGGCCGCACGTATCACAGCCGATTGCCGCTGCCTACGCCGTACGTGCTGTTTTGGCGATCAATCGCGCGGTTTTAGCTCGCGCTGGCGCAACGTCAAGTCTCTGCGCTGAATTTCCAGCTCATTGGTGGGCTCTCCACGCGCCTTGGCTTCCTGAATCGCTAGGTCTATTGCCTGTTTGCGCACGCCAACGTGCCTGCGCTCGAAGTTACGCAAAACGTCCCCGAACGTCTTCTGGAGTCGCTCTTCTTGGTTGGCATCGTCATCGGCCGGGGTGGCCACGACCACCGCCGCCGCCTTCTCGGCGAGCTTGACCCAGCGGGGCCCAACCCCATGGCGGGCGAGGATCTCGTGGGCGGGATCGGCCGAAGCCACCAGCGCCTCTAAGATGGGCAGCAGAGGCGGCGATGCAAAGGTCGATAGCTCGGTGAGACGGTTGCGCAGGGGAGGGTAAATCAGCAGCTCGGTGACCGCGCGCAGCTCGTCGTCGGTGGGCTGCGGCGGAGGCCGAGGCTTCTCGGGCGCCGGAGCCCGGCCCTCGGCGATCGGCTCTCGGTGATCGGCGTTCGGATATCGGCCATCGGCCATCGGCGCTCGCTTGCCGGCGGTCGGATGTCGGTCATCGGCGCCAGGCCATCGGCCATCACGGAGCGGCCCCCGGCCATCGCCTGGTTTGCGCTCGGCCCGGGCCGCGCGTCGATCGTCTTGCTCTTGTGCCGCGAGTCTCTTCTCGAGCTGGGCCTGATCGATGCCGACTCTGTTGGCGAGCTGCGCGAGATACAAGTCCCGCTCGAGGCTCGGGCCCAAGGCCTTGAAGAGTGGCCAGAGCGCGAGAGCCGCGCGCGCCTTGTCTTCGACGCCCATGCCCGCGTCCGCAAAGGCGCGGTCGATGAAATGCTCGACGGCGGGTTTGGCATTGTTGACGTAGTGACCGAGCGTCTTGGCTCCGCTCTTCTTCACCACGCTGTCGGGGTCATCACCCGCCGGCAAAGGTGCGATCAGAGTTTTCAGGCCGGCGGCGATACACTTTTCCGCGGCTTCTTTGCTCGCGCGCTCACCCGCCGCGTCGCTGTCGAGCAAGATGATAGCGTCGCTTGCGAGTCGCTTGACGAGGCTTGCGTGCTCGGACGTGAAGGCAGTGCCGAGAGCCGCCACCGCGTCTTCGATACCGGCCCGCTGGCACGCGAGGACGTCGGTGTAACCCTCGCAGATCGTCACGCGCTTGGCGCGGCGGACGGCGGGCTGGGCGACGTCCCAACCGTATAGGAGCGTGCGCTTGCTAAAGAGAGGGCTCTCGCGCGTGTTGACGTACTTCGGGCGGGTGCGCTCGCCATCGATCTTGGTGTCCCCGAGCCACCGCCCGCCGAACCCGGCGATGCGGCCGTTCTGATCGACGATCGGAAAAATGAGACGCTCGTCGAAAAGACAGCGGTCACCTTGGTCGTTGAGTAGCCCTGCCGCGCGCACGCCCTCGCTCGCGACCTTCTTGGCCTGGAGGAAGGCCAGCAGCCTGCCCGGCGCGCCCCCGAAGCCCAAACCACGCTCGCGCGCTTGCTCTTCGGGAATGCCGCGGTCATCGAGGTACCTGCGCGCGGCGGCGCCGTCTTTGGCCCACAGCTCGTGCTGGAAGAACGCGAGCGCGTAACGATTGACCTCGGCGACACCGCTCTCGAGCTTGCGCTTCTTTGCCTCGGCCGGGGACTCGGGCTCGAGCTCGACGCCGACCTCTTTGGCGAGCCAGCGCGCTGCCGAAAGGAAATCGAGTCCCTGCATCTGCTCGACGAAGCTGAAGACGTCGCCGCGGGCGTGGCAGCCAAAACAATAGAAGAGGCCCTTGTCGGGCGAGACCGAGAAGCTAGGGCTCTTCTCACCGTGAAAGGGGCACAAGCCGGTAAAGCGCTGGCCCTGACGACGAAGCTGCACGTGCGCGCCGATGATACGGACGATATCGGCGCGGGCGCGGATTTGCTCGATTTTCTCGTTCTCGACCACGGATGCGGGCGTATCCTAGCAGAGGCGAGCGACAGCAGGCAGTCCGAGGGGGCGGCGGGGATCGGGTTTTCGGATCTCGGATCTCGGATCTCGGATCTCGGATCTCGGATCTCGGATCTAGGATCTCGGATCTCGGATCTCGGTCTTCGGCTCTCGGTCTTCGGCTCTCGGTTGGCAGCAGCTGATGTCGATGGCCGATTTCCGAAAGCCGATTTCCGAAAGCCGATGGCCGATGGCCGATTAAGCTTCCCCCCCTTCTCCCGCCAGCCCCCCCGAAAAACGCGTCGCGAATCGCGACATCGCTTGCCCCTAGGACGGCCGGACCCGCGCACACGACTTGGCGCAGCCTTCCCCTCTTGGCACCGCTATTGCGAACGTCCCGCAAAAGGAGGTCGGACATGAGCAGCGTCGGTGACAAGTTGAAGGTTGTGAAAGAGGCGATCAGCGCCATCGAGAAGCAGTTCGGAAAGGGTTCCATCATGCGGATGGGTGAGCGTGAGACGCTCGAGCCTACCCAGGTCATTCCCTCCGGAAGCATCGGCATCGACCTCGCACTCGGGGTCGGCGGCTTTCCTCGCGGGCGTATCGTCGAGATCTTCGGGCCCGAGTCGTCCGGTAAGACCACACTTGCGTTACACGCGATCGCGGAAGCGCAGAAGACTGGCGGCATCTGCGCGTTCATCGATGCAGAGCACGCGTTCGACGTGAGCTATGCAAAGAAGCTCGGTGTCGATCTCGATCAGCTCCTGGTGTCGCAGCCCGACAGTGGTGAGCAGGCGCTCGAGATCTGCGAGACATTGGTGCGTTCTGGCTCGATCGACATTCTCGTCCTCGACTCTGTCGCAGCCCTGGTGCCGCGCGCCGAGATCGAAGGCGAGATGGGTGATGCGCACATGGGCCTGCAGGCTCGCCTCATGAGCCAGGCCATGCGGAAGCTCACGGGTGTTGCCAACAAGAGCCGCACGACCATGTTGTTCATCAATCAGCTACGCCAGAAGATCGGCGTAGTCTTCGGCAACCCAGAGGTCACGACTGGCGGCAACGCGCTGAAGTTTTACGCGTCAGTGCGTGTCGAGGTGCGCCGCATGTCCCCCATCAAAGACGGCGACAAGGTGATCGGCAACCGCACGCGCGTGAAGGTGGTGAAGAACAAGCTGGCGCCACCATTCCGCGAAGTGGAGCTCGACGTGTTGTACGGGCGCGGCTTCTGGGCACCGGGGGACCTCGTCGATCAAGGGCTAGAGTCGGGTGTGCTAACGCGGACGGGGGCCTGGATCGCGCACGGCGACAAGCAGTTGGGGCAGGGACGCGAGCGGACCGCGGCGGCGCTCGAAAACGACATCAAGCTCGCGGCCATGGTCCGGCAGCAGATCATCGAAAAAGGCAAGGTCGTCGATGTGAAGAAAGCAGCGTAGCCCCCCGTCCTCGTGATAGCTCGCGTGCGTGGACTCGCCGCGCACGACCGCTCCATTCGTCGAGCCAAAAACCGCCTTGAAGCTTGCTGGGGTGGTGTTGCTCGCGCTGACGGTGGTGAAGCCGATTGCGGGGATTGCGTTCATCGGGGTCGCGGCTGCTACGGCAGCGGCGGTTCTGCAGCTTTATCTTCCGATTCGTCGCGCCGAGAAGAACGGCGGAGACGTATCCTGGGTAGGGTTGCACCTTCGCACATGGAAGCGCGACCTCGGGTACGTCGCGGTCTTCGCAGCCATCACCCTGCCTCTGTACGCCATAGCGTATCATCTCTTGGTAACGCAGACGCACGGGGTCCTCGAGCTTTTCGGCATGCACACGCTCGCACGTCACATCCCAGCGAGGAGCTTTGCTTGGCATTGGCCCGCCGACGCCGTTGCGGCGATGGCGAGTGTGTGGTGGCTAGCGCAGACCGTCGCGACACACCTCATCGGCGTGGCGCTACCCGAGGAGGCTTTTTATCGTGGCTACCTGCAGCCGCAGCTCGAGCACCTCTACCCTCCCAAGACACGCGTCTTCGGTGTTGCGCTGGGCAAGGCGGCCATCATCTCCTGCCTACTTTTCGCCTTGGGTCACTACCTCGGAGAGTGGAACCCCTTGCGATTAGGGCCTTTTTTTCCGGCGCTTGCCTTCGCATGGCTGCGCAACGCGACCGGGTCGATTTTCGGATCGATCTGTTTCCATGCGCTCTGCAACGTTTTTGGCGCCCTGCTCTATACGCTGTACCAATAGGAGAAACGTTTCGAAGAAGCACACCGCCGTGTTTTGCCCAAGGCAACCTAGTCGCCAAGGGCGCGTCGGAGACTTTGGAGCCCGGGAGTGGGCTCGAAAGTCGCGTCGGAGGGCTGGCGGGTGCTATGCGTGGAGACATGAGCGAGGCCACTGCGGCGCTTACGCGAAGTTACCCGGCAGGCACCGTGCTCTTCGAGGAGTACGATCCTGGCTCGCGGATGTACGTCATCCGGCGTGGCAAGGTGAAAATCGCCCGCCACAACGGCGAGCATGAAATCGTTCTCGCAGTCCTTGGACCGGGCGAGTTCTTCGGCGAGATGGCATTGCTCGAGAACTTGCCGCGCTCGGCCACGGCCACCGTAGTCGAGGACTCCGAGCTGGTCGAGGTGGATCAGCGCACCTTCGAGGAGATGGTTAGGGGCAACGTCGAGATCGCGGTGCGCATCATGCGGAAGCTTGCATCGCGCGTGCGCGAGCTCGATCGGCGACTTCAGCACCTGCTTCTCGAAAGCGGAGTTGGGCGCGCTGTCGAAGTGCTGCGCTGGCTCCTTCCCAATGGTGTCGCCGCGGGAAAATACATTCGGCTCTCCGCGAATACGACGCTCGTCGATATCGCCGCCCACGCGGGGATCTCCTCGACCGAGGCACGTGACGTCGTCGCTCGGCTCGAACGCGCGAGCATCATTCGCATCGACGGTGCCGACGTGCTGGTCGCCGATCTCAAGACGCTCGACGACTACAGCACCTACCTCGACCTCAAGCGCAAATACGATCCCGAACCCGGCACGCAGCGCGAAACGCCAAAGGAGCAGCCGGGGCAACAACAGGCGCTCAAGCGCCTGCTCAAGGCGCTCCACATCTCGGTTCGTGACCTGAAACACAACGAAGCCGCGCTCGCTGCTCAGTACAACCAGTACCAGCAGCTGAAGCGCAGGTTTCACGACCAGGACGACTGATGGTCATCGATTGCCAAGTCTGTGGTGCCCAGCAACGAATCGACGACGAGAGCGTCGCCGCAAGCGGCGGTATGGTCACCTGCCGAAGCTGCGGCGCGACCATCAGGCTTGGCGCGACCGCGCTTGCAGACGATGACGACGACATCCCCACGCGCGTTGGTGGCCCCCCGACTCGGCGCGCGGCGCCGGGCCCCATTCCACTCGCGGGGAGCGAGGGGCTAGGCGTGCCGGTGCCGGACTTCGACCTCGACTCGCTCGCGGTTGGCAGCGCTCTGCCGCCCCCAGCCGAGAAGAGCGTCTTCAACGAAAAGACCAGCCCCGCCATGCGCAGCCCGGCCGCGAAAGCGGACGACGATCCGATTCCCTTGCTCGACGGCGAAGACCTTCTCGAGGCCGCGGATGACGCAGAGACGGCACCTGGCGTCGCGTACTCCGAGATAGCCCGTGCGCAGTCGGCGCCCGGCGCCTCTGCAAAGCCATCAGTGGGCTTCAGTTTTTCGACCCCCGTGCCCCTGCCGGCCGCAGGGTCGACGACGGCCCCAGCTCCAATGCCCGCGCCACGCCCACCGACGGCGGCTCCGCGCCCGCCAGGCTCGCCGAGCGTTGCGGCCGCGGCCCCCTCGTCGCCCCCCAAGACGCCGAGCTTCCTCGAAGAGCTACCGGTCTTCGACGCCGAACAGTCGGTGCACGACGCGCCGACGCGCTTCAACCGCAACTTCAACGACGAAGACCTGCCAGGCATCAGCGAGCACGCAGCACCATCGGCTGACGCCTTCACGGCACCGCCCCCGGCACCAGCGGCGAGCTTCGAATTGCCCCCACCACCGTCGTTTGCGACCGCGGACGACGATTTGCCCGCAGCATACGCTTCGCCGGCTGACCTTCCAGCACCCGCCGATCTGCCGCAGTGGGCACCGGTCGAAGCGTCTCAGGTCACGCACGCGCCACCACCCGGGCTCAATCTCGACAGCAGTGACCTGCCGGGCCCCGCCATCGCGCCCGAGCTCGACTTGCCTGCCTCATACACCGGCACGCCCTACACGAGCAGCGGCTACGAAGCGGCGAGCTTCGACAACGCGGCACCGGAGCTACCGCCCCCTGGGGACTTCAACGACCTGCCACCTCTCGAGGGCATGGAGGGTGTACCTGGGGAACTGCCTCCACTGCCGCCGGACACGAACGGCGACCTTCCCCCACCTGTGCCGAGCGAGCCGATGGGCCTCGAGCTCGACAGCGATCTACCGACGCCAGCGGCGCACGGCGGCGGCATCGCCATGGAGAACGGCGTCGTCCTGAGCGACGATCTACCGACGCCCTCGGTCGGCGACACCATCGGCTTGGACCTACCGACGCCACGCGCTGCCGGTCATGACGCGGACGAGCAGGTACCGCAACTCATGGAGCCGCCGGTCGCCGAAGCGAGCATGCCCGCGCCGTCGGTCGTCAAAGGCGGCGACGACACAGTCGTCGTGCGCGACAAGCGCAAGAAACCGGACGAGGTCGATCGCGACGGAGCACCAGCCAAGAAGAGTCGGGGCCCAGTCCTCGGAGCGCTCCTCGCCCTGCTGGTCGCGGCGTTCGGCTTCGTCACCTACCAGTACCCCGATGCGCTCCCCATGCGGATGCCCTGGGCGAAGGACGCCGAGACCACCGTCGCGGCAAGCGGAAATCAAGGCGAGCCCCAGACGCCCGCGAAAGCGGACGGTAAGCCAACAGACAAGCCGCAGGCGAAAGACCCGCCGCCAACGGCGCTCGTGGAAGTTCCGGCCGCGCCCGTCATCCCCGAGCTCACCCCCGCTAACGTCAATCAGCTCGACTACGTCGCTCTGCGCGACGCCGCACAGCTACTCATCGGCAGCGGCAAGGCCGCCTCTGGACCAGGCAAGGAGCTCGCGCAGTGGGCGCGGTTCCGTCTTGCGCACTTCTATGGCGACACCAAGGCGCGCGACGAGCTGCTCGCCGACGCACCGGTGTTGACCCCGAACGCGACGGAGCTCGCTGCGGCAACCGCCGTTGGCGTCCAGGTGCTTCAGAACAAGCCTGCTCTCGCTAAGAAGAATGCCGAGCGACTCGCCGGTCCGGGAGCGAGTCCCGCCAACAAGGCGCGTTTCAAAGACTCGGTGGCGATGCTCACGGTCCTCGGCGCCGCCTCGGACAAGCCGCCTTTCAAGGCCGTTCAGATCTATGAGCGTGCTCTCGCTGTCGATCCCAAAGCGATCGACGCGCGCGTGGGCAAGATCATGGCCATGCTATCGGCTCCGAAACCACAACAGCGGGCGCAGGCAGTCACTCAGGCGGTCGCTCTTCTCAAGAGCGAGGCGTCGCCCGCGCTCGCCGTCAAGCTCGGCCGCGCCATCATCGCAGCTGATGGTGCTTCCGCAATGGCTGACATCACCGCGCCTCTCACCAAAGTCGAACAGCTCAGCGAGCTGCCGGCGTCGATGGGCCCCGCCTTCTTGCGCTTGCTCGGACACCGCGCGGCGATCGCGGGCGACTTTGCTTTGGCCAAGCGCGCCTTCGAGCAGGTGCACTCCGCATCCCCGGAAGATCCCACGGCGGCGATGAACGTCGCCCGCGTCACAGCCGCCGGTGGCGGCGACCCTGGGATCGTCCTGGGGGAGACGCGCAGTCGCATCCGTGACGTCGAGGGCAAAGCGATGCTGATTGACGAACAAGTCAAGCTCGCGCTCTCCCGCCGAGACGTCGCTGGCGCGCGCAAGGCTCTCGCGCTGGCAAACGATCTCGCCCCCCGTCCGGCCATGGCTTTCGTGAAGCTTGGCGAGGCTCGTGTTGCTCTCGCGGAAGGCAAGAGCGAGCTCGCCTTGAAGTCTGCGAACCTCGCGGCCAAGGCGCGTCCGAAGGCCTTCGAGGCGCGCCTTGTCGCCCTCAACGCGGGTAAGCTTGCACCACCCGCCGAGCTCGCGCAGCTCACGGCGCTCGCGAAGGTTGCGAACAACGCCGATGTCGACGCCCGTCTGGCCAAGGCCATGGCCGACCGCACGAACCACGGCGGAGCGGCTGAGCTCTACGCCCGCGCGCTGTGGCGCGACCCCATCGTCACCGATCCGCTTTCGTCGGCCCTCGCCCTCGCCGAGGCGTTCGATCGCGCCGGCAACGCGGACGCGTCCGAGACTCTGCTGGCGGGCTTGCGCACCAACATCCCCGAAGACGAGCGACTCGGAGCCGCCTTGCTTGCCCACGCCAAGCGGCACGGCAAGGGCGCTCTGGCCGTCGATTATTTTCAATCGGCGAGCGACAAGAACCCGAAAGACATGACCTTGAAGCTGCAGCTCGCCCGCGCCCTCGTGGAAGCCGGCCGCGCGAGCGAAGCCCAGACCATCCTCGAAGGAGCCGCGCAGTCCCAGGAGGGCGCTCAGTCAGCCGAGGTTCTGCGCGAGCTTGCGCGAGCCTGGATGAGCCGCGACACGGTGAAGGCGCGGACCTATGCGCTCGATTCGCTACGCCAGAAGCCCGACGCGCAGACGTACACGCTGCTCGGCGAAATCGAGGAAGGTAACTCGAAGCTCGACGAAGCGATGGATGCTTACCGCAAGGCCATCAAGCTCGATGGGACGCTCGTCGACGCACGGGTGCGTCTGTCGCGCGCCCAGGTGCAACGCGGCCAATGGCAAGACGCGGCGACGCAGCTCCGGGACATCGTCCAGCACGACCCGACGAACGTGCAGGCCATGGAGCTGCTCGGCGACGCGATGCGCGACATTGGCAAGCCACGGGAAGCTTTGCTCTGGTACAAAAAGGCCCTCGACGTAACGCCGGATTCAGCGACGTTGATGATGAAGTTCGCACGATTGCAACTTCAGGACCTCGCGGCTGTCCAGCCTGCGGTGAAGAGTTTCCGGCAGATCTTGCAGGTCCACCCAGAGCTCGCCGAGGCCCACTACTACTTGGGCTATGCCCTCAAGGACCTCGGCAGAACCGGGGAAGCGCGCAGCGAGCTCGAGCAGTATCTCAAGGCCCGGCCGGACGGCGAGTTCGCGACCGAAGTGAAAAACGACCTCCAGGATCTTGCTAGCCAGTAAGCGGCTTGGGAAAACCGGCGCCCATGCTGGATCACCGCGCCTTCATCACCGATTTCGATGCAGTCATCGCGCGTCTCACGAGCCGCGGCGTCGACGGTGACACCGTCACTGCCCTTCGTGAGGCGGCGACCACCCGCTCGCAAGCCATCAAGAAGACGGAGACACTGCGGGCCGAACAGAACAAGGCGAGCCAAGACGTTCAGAAGCTCCGCGAAAGCGATCCGGCGGCTTTCGGCGCCGCGCGCGAGCGGCTCAAGACTCTCAAGGACGAGATCAAGGCCAACGAAGACGCCATGGTCGCCGCGGAAGCGAAGCTCGAGGAGATGATGCTGCGTCTGCCGAACCTCCCGGACGCTAGCGTCCCGGTCGGCAAAGACGAGCACGCGAACCGCCTCGAGCGCACAGTCGGCCAGCCGACCAAGCTCGCGTTCGTCGCCAAGCAGCACTTCGAGATCGCCGAGGCGCTGGGCATCGTCAATTTCGAGCAGGCTGCCAAGATCTCGGGAGCCCGTTTCGCGGTGTATCGCGGCGCGGGCGCCCGCCTCGAGCGCGCCCTCATTAGCTTCATGCTCGACCTCGCCCGCGACCACGGCTACCTCGAGATCCAACCACCACTGCTCGTTCGTCGCGATGCGATGGTCGGCTCGGGTCAATATCCGAAGTTCGAAGGCGAGTCGTTCGAGACTTTGGATCACGAATTCACGCTGATCCCGACCTCGGAGGTCCCGCTGGTCAACCTCCATCGCGAAGAGATTCTCGAGGAGCACGACCTGCCCCTGCGCTACACGGCCTACACACCTTGCTTCCGTCGCGAGGCGGGGGCAGCGGGTCGGGATACACGCGGGCTCATCCGCCAGCACCAATTCAACAAGGTCGAGCTGGTCGCCTACACCAAGCCCGAGGACAGCGCCGCCGAGCTCGAGCGTATTGCCAGTCACGCCGAAGAGGTCCTCAAGCGGCTCGAGCTGCCTTATCGGGTGGTGAGTCTGTGCACCGGTGACCTTGGCTTCGCAGCCACGAAAACGTACGACTTGGAGGTCTGGCTGCCGGGTCAGAACGCCTATCGCGAAATCTCGAGCTGCTCGAACTGCGGCGACTTCCAGGCGCGGCGCGCCAAGATCCGCTACCGGCCAGACGACGGGACTGGCAACGCGAAACCCAGGCTCGTGCATACGCTGAACGGCAGCGGGATTGCGGTTGGCCGCACCTTCGTCGCGATCCTGGAAAACGGCCAGCGTGAGGATGGTTCGGTGGCGATCCCACGCGCGTTGGTGCCGTACTTCGGGAGCGACGTAATCAGCGGCGTCTGACACCCGGGCCGCTGATAGCCCTTCACTAAGGCGCGATGTAGAAGACCTGGACGACACCCAGCGTGTCGAGGGCGACGTCGATGAAGCCCGGCCGCACCACGAAGCGCGGGCCCGAGCCGGTCGCGATATCGCCGTCGTCGTCGGCCGGAATGTACTCCCAGCGCGTGATCTCGCGAAACACCGCGCGTCCGCTACTCAGCGGCAAGAGGTCGTCGCCACGCGGATCCTGATAGAGCGGGTCGGAGGGCCACTCACTCGCGCGAACCCAGTCAGTGCTACGAACATAGACGAGAACCGGTCGTGCACCGGCCCCGACGAGCGGCACCCCCGACAGCGTTTGCATCACCGGTAGCGTCACCGCCAGACCGCGCGGCAGCGTCGGGTCGTCGAGAGAGAGGCCAGGAGCTTCCGGCACCCCGAGCTTGTGGATGATCTTATAACGGCGCTCATCCTCCGGATCGCTGCCCAGGGAGATATCTCCCGCGAGCTCTGTCGCACGCGATAGCGGACGCAGCTTCGCGTTGTTCACGCTCGGTAGGCGCGAGGCACGCAGCTCGCTCATGAAATCGCTGTGCACATTGGTGAGGTGCGGCCTCGCGTCAGAGTAGTTGCGATAGACGAGGCGATAGCTCTTCGGGTTCCCGAAACGGTCGCTCCCCAGCGCCACGGCGGCGCCGAGCAGGTTCTGCGGGCCAAGGCCGCGGGTCCACGCGTCGAAAGCGCTGGTACGGTTGCCAGGCGAGACCCCGATGGCAACGTCGAACTCGTTGGCGAGAAAGAGGTCGCCGACGCCATCACGATTGGCATCGGCGAAACGCGCCAGCGTCGCGCGCGTCGCCGTGCCCATGTTGGCGAAGGCCGAAAAGCCGCCGGTCCCTTTGTCCTGGCTCCTCAGGGCCGTCGCGACCCGTACCGAGCGTGTCGCCCCACTGCCAGCGACGCCGAGCACATCGACGACACCATCGTGGTTGACGTCGCCGACCACCATCGAGCTCACCGTCTCTGCGGTGTACTGGAGCTCGACGCCCAAGCCGGCCAGGGAGCAGGGGCCGGTGAGGGTGATGTTGTAGGCGCGCAAAAACGTACTGCCGCTGCTGACGCGCGGCACGATCAGATCTTGTAGACCGTCCTCGTTGACGTCGGCCACCGCCAACCCGAAGTGCTGGCCGGTCAGCGTCGGTGGCGTCGCGCACGGGACTGTGAACGCTCCAGTGGGCAAGCCGCCGCTCGTGCTCGCGATGACGTACTGGAAGGTGCTGGTCGTGCCGTTGTTGCCGGCGACCAACAAATCGCGAACACCATCGTTGTTGAGGTCGGCGGAATGAATGCGCGGACTGAACGAAGGCAGACCCGTGGTCACCGCTTGTCGGGTGTAGCTCCCCTGCCAAACTCCGTCGACGAGGGTCGGGCGATGGACGCTCAAGACGCCACCGACGATCTCGACGAGCTCGGGGATGCCATCGTCGTCGAGGTCGAGCGCGTCGAAGCGGTCGCCACCGTCGGGTTGAAACGCCGGACCTTGCATCTCCAAGCGAGGCTCGAACCCGAACGTCGCGAGGCCATCGCTGGTGGCCGACCGGAGCAGGATCTGCCGCAGCTGTGAGTCGCTGTCGTAGCTTGCGCCGTCGAGCACACCGTCACCATCGATGTCGGCGATGTATGGCCGGCGAAGCCCGGTGCCGATGTCGTTGTCGAAGATCGCCCCTCCCCCTAGCCGCATGAGCCCCGTCGCGCGCGTGAGATCGCCCGAGGCCTCGAAGGCGAAGACGGCGTCGCTCTCGCGGCTTACCCACACGGCGTCGTAGAGGCCGTCGCTGTCCATGTCCGCGACCTCGAGCTCGTCGGCGACCTCGGTCGCGGAGTTCGTCACTTGTCGGCCGAAGGCGCCGCTCGCGACGGGCGGGTGCGGCTGCGGCCGGAACAACAGCGAATCGCTGCAGCTCCGACGCGCCGCCAAAACGTCGGCGCGGCGATCGCCATCGACATCGCCCGCCGCAATCGCGATGGGATACGGCCCCACGCAGGTCGCGTCCAGCGTCGCTGTCCGCTGAAGCAGAGGCTCACCGTTGTCCACGACGCGCTCGATGCTGATGAGCTCTTTGTCCGTGGAGACGATGAGCTCGGCGCGGCCGTCGCCGTCAGTGTCGCCGAAGGTCGCGCTGGTGGCGCGACCGTCCACAGTGTTGCCGAAAACCCTGGGAAAAACGCGGCCCGCGTTGCCCAGGAAAAGCGAGGTACGTCCATTCTCCACGAATTGGACCGTGCTGACACCGAGGTCGGCGAAGGCATCTTGGTTCACCCTGCCGATGGCGAGGACGATGCCTTGTTCTTCGTCGAACGACGCATCGGGGTCGCGGTAGTACGGAAGGGTCGTCACCTGTACCGGCGGTTCGAGCGCCGAGCCACCGGAGACGCGCGCGCGTCCGAACCAAACCATGAGCGGAGCCGCGACATCGTCGGGTCCACGGGACGCGGTGACGAGCTCGGTGAAGCCGTCGCCGTCCAGGTCGCCGGCCGCCATCTCGAAGATGTCCGTCGGCAAAGCGTAGGTGTTTGGGTCGGCGATAAACACGCCCGCACCGTTGTTGACGTACATGCGAACGTTGCGGGAGTCGTTGAAGACGAAATCGCGGTCGCCGTCGCCATCGAAGTCCCCGACCGCGAGGTCACGGTCGGGCGTCGAGGAGATGTTGGTGGTGCCGCCGAAGGTGAACGTCGCGCCGCCGTCAGTCGCGCCCTGCACGCCGAAGTACGGGCGGATCTGGGTGCCGTCGATGCGTACGAGCACGTCGTCGACGTTGTCGGCGTTGAGTCGACCGACGACGACACGCGCCCGGTCCGTCGAAACAGCCAGGATGTCGGCGCTGCTCGCCCCAGCCATGGAACCCAGCCGCACCGACAAACCGGCCGTGGTCGGGACGATGGTGTCCGCGAAGCCGTCACCGTTGAAGTCACCGACCGCGGCGCTCTCGTTGGCGCCGGCGTCGTCGAGGGCATCGCGCCCGAAGCCACCACCACTTCCAAGGAGAATGCCTACGCGTCCGGAAACCGCGCCACTGGTCGCCGGCAGCGGCGTGTTCAAGCCATCGCTCGCCTGGATGCGCAGCCGCACGATGTTGGGCTGGCCGTTACCGAGATCGGCGATGCTGTCCCAGCGAAATACGTGGCGGACGCCGGGCCCAGCAAGCGTCGAAAGATTGTATCGTCCGTGACTGAGCTCGTCGGGGTACTCGGTGCAAGGGGTCCAGTTGACTTCGTCGTCGACGACAAACTCAACCGCGATGTCGGTGAGGTCGTTCTCCTCGTCGGCGAGCCGATACTCGATGGTGACGACGCCCGAGATGGGGTCCGCGACACCGCCTTGCGCGAAGATGCCTTGCACGACCGGCGCGGTCTGATTGTCGATGGCAACCGTCGTCGTCGACCACGGTCCGTAATCACGGACACCACCAATCTCGTCGTAGGCGCGCAGGCGCAGGCCAACGTCGAGGATGTTGCGGGCTCCGATGCCGCCCAGGGCGGTGGGCGCGGCGCTGTCCCAGACGACGACGTTCTCCCGCCCGTCGGTTGCGATGTCGCTAACCACACCGACGCGTAAGCGAGCGTCTTGCCATGGGTCGGCGTCGCTGAGTTGGAACTGCACCTGGATACCGGCGGGGTCGAAGGCGGAGTCGGTGACCTGGAAGGCGATGGGGAGGTCGCCGCGGAAGATGCGGTCCTCGAGCTCGAGGGCGGCCACCGGCGCGTCATTGCCAACGCCGATCACCGAGGTCGTGAACGCCGCGCCTTCGAGCGCGGGAGAGCCGTCGTCAATCGGCGTGAGCCTGGCCGCGAAAGCCGGCGCATAGGCGACGAGGTCGAGATCACCGATCTCGTCGCCGTCGGTGTCTGCTTGCCGAGCCACCAGGCCGCAGCCGCCGGCGAGCTCGCCGAGCAAATCGAGGGTCGCAAGGTAGCCAACACCGGCACTCGATGCTTCGAGGTCACTCACCCCAGTCACCGAGCTTGCCGGACACCAGGTCGTTTGATCGAGCGAATATGCGATAGCGAGCGACACGCGGTCGTCCCCGAAGGGTGCAGCGTTGCCGTCGCGCACCAACAGGTCGAGCTCGACTTCCCGTAGGGCGCGGTCTGGCTCGGCGGCGCTGACGTCGGGCGCGAGATTCCCCTGTCCTTTGGCGCAGGTCTTGGTGAGTGGATTGCACTGCGAATCGTCGGGGCAGTCCGCGTCGGACTCGCAGGTGACCAAGACGTCATCGGGTACCGCGAGGTCGACCGAGCAGCTGCTCGCGAGCACCAACACCGCGCAGCAAAGACGAAAGCGCATGTACCTTAGGCGTGGCACAGCACCGTTCACCGCTCAAGAAAACCTTGCCGCGGTGGTGCCAACAAGCCTGGCGGCGGTCGACATTGCTCGCTCTCGCCCGCAGTAGACCCGCTCGAGAAAATCCACAGGCCCAATCGCCGGCGCACCCCAAGTAATTTTCACGTCGCGTTCTGCGACACTGCTACTCCGCGCCGCGTCCCATCCGCCTCTTCCAGCACGTTTACGCCCCTCCCCCTTCGGCACGCCGCTTGAACTAGCCATGCAGCGGAGGCGCGCATGCAGCAGCGACATTGGCGCACGGTTCTGGGTCTCGGGGCGATCTCGGTGGTGGCATGCGGGAGTGCTCCCGCCGAGACGAATGACGAAGCGGGCTATCGCATCCTCGCTTTCGTCAGCCCAGCGGGGTCCGGCTCGGTGTCCTTGGTGCCGGATCGTCCGGCTTATGCAGCCGGCGACCATGTGTTGCTGCGTGCGCGGCCCTCCAGCGGTAACGCCTTCATACGCTTTAGCGGAGGATTGTCGAGTGAGGACGCCGAAACCAGCGTCGTCATCGACGGCGACCTGACAACGACGGCGCAGTTCGGCGTCGCAGGCGACGGGGAGAGGGGGCCAGCAACGCTCGAGATCGTGAACGATCTTCCTGGAGCGAAAGACACGGATGGAAACTGGTCACGTTTAAACACCTTGGTGCGTTTGACGGTCGACGAGACGGAGCTACTCACCGACGGTGACGCGTCGTGCGAGCCCGACAGTCTCCCGGTTGGCGCTTCCCGAACCTTCGAGGTGGAAGGGCCAGCGTATGATCTCACGGTGCAAACTGGCGCCTGGGAGTACGACCCGTTCTTCACGGGTTGCTGGGACCTCTACCTCACCGCGGTGCATGATTGCGGAGGCGGCTGCTGCAACCTGAAGCTCGCTTCAACGCGGGTCGAAGGGCACACCGGCAAAAGGACCGTGCGCTTGAGCAGTCTGTTGCCCGCCAAGACGTGGGCTGGGAGCCCGCTGTGTGGCTTTGGAGACGGAGAATGACGTGATTGCCAGCCGGGGACCGAACCCCGTATATCCTGCGGCCGATTGGAGCAGTGGCCGAGTGGTTTAAGGCGTCGGTCTTGAAAACCGAAGTCGGCGAAAGTCGACCGGGGGTTCGAATCCCTCCTGCTCCGTGTTTTTCCCGTAGGGAAAACACGGTTTTTTGCACCTTGTTCCGCGCCTGCGGCGCGGCGGTGCTTTTGGGTTCCGCAGAGGCAACGCGGAACCCAAATGCCAGTTGCGCCCCACTTCGAAGGCGCGGGAGTTGCGGCTGCGAGTGGCTCGGGCGGAGTACCGCCCTCCGCTTGCTATTGGGATCTCCGGACGAGGCCACCGCGTCATGCGAAGCGCCCGCGAGCTTGCGAAGCGCCGCGAGCTTGCGAAGCGCCAAGCAAGTGGAGGGCGGGCCGACCCCCGCCCGAACCACCCCGTAGCCGCAACGAACCTCCGTTCGGAGCTGTGCGAACCTGGCATTTGGGTTCCGCGTTGCCTCTGCGGAACCCAAAGGCCCCGCCACGCCCGAAGGGCGTGGAACAAGGGGCAAAAAACCACAGGAACGCGGGCAAGCGATCTCCTCTAGCCCCCTCGCTTGCAATTTCAACCCTCGATCGATATTTAGCGCCCGCGTTCCTGTGGAGCAGTGGCCGAGTGGCTGAAGGCACAGGTTTGCTAAACCTGCATAGGGTCAAAAGCTCTATCGGGGGTTCGAATCCCCCCTGCTCCGCCATCCAACAACGCACGTGAGAAGTGCGTGAACGCATCGACGAGCGCGTATGAGAGCAGCATACGTGGTTGCGCGTCCTGACCAGGACGTCACAGCCCAAGAACGAGAGCTGCGCGAGGCGGGCTTCGACGTCCGCGTGGTCAGCGAGCCTCCGTGCGCGACGGCGGACAAAGGCTGTCTCATCGTCTACGTCCTCGAGGAAGCCGGACGTGCCGGTTGGGCTGCCGAGGGGGCTGGTTCGCCAGTCGCGGGCTTGCAAGGGAAGCAACGCGAGCTCATTCAGGCCCTCTTCGACAACGCCCCCGTCATGATGGACGTATTCAACCCCGACGGCACCATCGCCTGGGTCAATCGCGAGTTCGAGCGGGTCCTTGGCTACAAGCTCGAGGAGATTCGCAACAAAGACGGAGTTCCGCTCTTCTACCCCGACGCGGCCGAGAGCGCGCTCGTTTACGAGAAGCTCGAGGAAGCGCCAGGGACGTGGCATGAGAACGTGGTCACCACGCGAAACGGCGTGAAGCTCAACACGGCCTGGAACAACATGCGCCTCTCCGACGGTACGCTCATTGGCGTCGGCCAGGACATCACGGCGCGAAAGCAGGCAGAGGCCCTGCGCACCCGCGTCATCGAGGAGTCGATCCAAGCCCAGGAGGAGGAGCGTAGGCGTCTCGCGCTCGAGCTGCACGACGAGCTCGGCCAATCGCTCGCGACACTTCTCGTCGGCCTGAAGGCGCTCGAGGAAGATCTCGGCGATGGGGAGCCACGCGAGCAGGTCCGCCTACTGCGCGAGATCACGGCACAGAGTGTCCGCGAAGTCGGACGCCTGGCACGGGGCCTGCGGCCCGGTACGCTGGATGACCTCGGCTTTCCGGCCGCCATCGAGATGCACATTGGCGAGCTCAACCGTGCGGAGGTGCTGCACGTCGATCTCCACATGAACGGGTTCTCGAGCCGTGGGCGCATGCCCAAGCCCGTGGAGCAGCACCTCTACCGTATGGTGCAGGAAGCGCTCACCAACGTCATCAAGCACGCGCGCGCCTCCGCGGTTAGCGTGGTCCTGCGCCGTAACTCCGATAACGTACTCGCGATCGTCGAAGACGACGGCGCTGGTTTCGACAGCCCCGACCTGAACCGCAACGCTGGCCCCCACGACGAGCTCAAGCTCGCCAGCATCCGAGAGCGCGCTTCCATGGTGAACGGCTCGATCAGCGTCGAATCAGTGGCGGGACATGGCACGACGCTCTACATCCAGGTACCACTCCCACGGGAGTCATCGTGATCCGCGTCTTGGCCATCATCGTCGTCGCCTCTGCCGCGGCCTGCTCGTCGCAGAGCCAGACCGCGCCTGGGCCCGGTCCCGGCGAAGCAGTCACGGTCCCGACGTCGCCGGAGCCCCGTGTCGAGGCGACCCCTCCGGGGAGCGCCGCAGCAAACTTCCCCAAGGCCAGCAAGGAAGCCCAAAAGCGCTCCGAGGAGCTCGTCGCCAAAGGACGCGCGTTGCTCAAGACCAAGGGACGCGTCGGCGCAGGCGAGGCAACCGCAGTGTTCGCCGAAGCGGTCAAAGAGGACGCGCGCAACACCATGGCCTACTGGGAGCTCGGCTGGGCCCAGCAGATCGGCGGCGACATCGATGCCGCGCTCGTCACCTGGCAGACCTTGAAGACGCTCGACCCCAAATTCCCCGACCTCGATAGCTTCAGCACCATCGCCTCGACGCGCAAGAACGAGCCAGCCGCAAAAGCGAGCGTGCCTTCCGGCGCAGGCAGCGATCCCCCCCTCGCGGCGACTCCCGCCAAGAAGAAGTCCAAGAAGACCGCCGAGCCGAAAAATCCTCCGCCATGAGCGAGTTCTTCGGCAGTTACACCCTCCTCGAGCAGATCGGAGTCGGCGGCATGGCCGAGGTCTTCCTCGCCCGTCATGCTGGGGTCGAAGGCTTCGAGAAGGAAGTGGTCATCAAGCGCATTCGGCCGCATCTGTCGGCGACCGATGCCTTCGTGACCATGTTTCTGGGTGAGGCGAAACTCGCTGCCCAGCTCGCCCATCCCAACATCGTGCAGATCCACGACCTTGGCCTCATCGATGCCTCGTACTTCATCGCCATGGAGTACGTCGCTGGCCGCGACATGTCGTCCATCGTGCCGCGCGCCAAGTCCCTCGATATCCCTTTCCCGGTCGAATACGCGCTCAAGATCGCTAGCAACGTTTGCGAGGCTCTCTTCTACGCGCACACCAAGACCGACGCGCACGGAAACCCGTTGCACATCGTCCACCGCGACGTCTCGCCGGAAAACATCCGTGTCGCCTGGAACGGCAACGTGAAGATCTTGGACTTCGGTATCGCCAAGGCCGCTACACAACTGCACGAGACGAAGGCCGGTGAGGTGAAGGGGAAGCTCGTCTACATGTCGCCCGAGCAGGTGATGGGAAAACCCGTCGACGCTCGTTCCGACGTGTTCTCCCTGGGTGTCGTCCTCTACGAAGCGCTCACGGGCTTGAAGCTGTTCAGCGGCGACAACGACCTCGCCATCATGAACAACATCATCGACGGCAAGATCTACCCGCCGTCCTACTTCCGCGATGACGTACAGCCGGAGGTCGAAGCCATCATCATGCGGGCGCTCGAGAAAGACCGGAAGAAGCGCTACCAGACCGCCTTCGACATGCAGTACGACATCGACACGTTTCTCGCGGGTCACGAGTTCACGCCATCGAACGTGCATCTGTCGAACTTCCTCAAGCAGCTCTACAAGGAAGATATCCAGGCCGAGCAGGCGCGGCGGTCCCGTCGGGAGCCGGCCGTCCACCAGCCCTCTGGCTCCCGGTCCGCAAGCTCGGGAAAACGCAGGGCGGCAAGCTCGGGAAAACGCTCGACCATGGAGCGTACGAACGGCGGCATCACCAACCATGACGTCGTGCCAGTCCCGACCAACAGCATCACGGTCGAGGCCGATGGCCTGTTCGTGACCCTCAACGATGAGCAGATGGAGCGCCTCAAACGGCTGGCTGGCCGCAAGGGCGAATCGCTCGACGCGGTGGCGCGCGACATCCTGGCGCGGTTTCTTTCCCTCGTGGAGTAGCGCTGACAAGCAACCTGGGCGTTTTGGGCGGCGATATTGCCTGACGACGCATGGTAACCAAGCCCGCTAGGCGGACGTCCGCCCCTCACATCACGATCACGGCGATTGAAGATCCGCTCCTGTACGGAGCTGCACGCGTCACCCAAACCGCCGCCGATACTGCGAAAAGGCCCCGCCGGGTCAGCGACCCCTCGCTTCACCGCCTTACTCCCGAGGCCCTGGCGCGTACCTTTGGGTGGCTCGAGCAGCGCGCCCAGGGAAAGCCGACCCCCCTCGACAAGTTGCAGCCGAGCGATCTCGAGCTGATCACGGGTCCCGAAGGTCTCGCGCGGCTGCAAGAGCTCGACAGGAGGCTCGCACACGCCGCGACCGTCGCAGTCGAAGTTCCGCTGCTGATGACCATGAAAGTCGAGGCCATCAAACACGACGACATCCGCGCATGCGCGCGTGTCATCAGTGACAGCTACGGAGGGTCGAATACCGCGGGTGTCCTCACCATTGGCGAGCTGCGCGCGGGCTGGGCCGAGCTCATCAAGCAAAGTGAGCCAGGTTTTAGGCCCAGCGAGCCCTTCCGCAAGGCAAGCGCCGACCCGACCTTCACCAAGCGCAACGTCGAAGCACTGCGTCTCTACATGACCACCGGTCTCGGCGGCCTCACCAATCACGGGAGCCTCGAGGGCCACGGGGTACGTTGCCACCGTGTCTTCAAGCTGCCTCTCCTCGACCAGATCGCCCTGCCCGACAACAAGAAGTTCGAGGATCAACCGCGCGACAAACAGCGCGAGATCCTCAACAACAACGTCAACGCCTACGAGCAGCAGTTCGCGCGTACCGGCTACGACCGCATCTACGTGCGCGGCGACGACAATGAGCTCTACGTTGGCCTACGTGACGAAGGCACGCTCAAGGATCTCTCGGTCGAAGCGAACCTCGCGTTCAATGATCCATCCAAGGCGCTTGGCCTTGGTGCCACGCGCCAGATGGGCGTCGTATTGCGCGTCGTCGACGTCAACAACACACGCTACGAAGCGACGATCGGTTTTCTCGGCCGTACTGCAGCGGGTTGGGGTGAACGCCTCAACAACCTGTTCCGCGACGTCAGCGAGCAGCCGGTGTCCGCTATCACGACTATCTCCAACAACCTCAAGCCAGATCCCAAGGCGCCGGCAACCGCCGCTATCGCTGCCGCAGGCGCCGGCGGAGCCGCCCCGTGGTTCGCTGCTGTCGGACTTGCGGGTCTCGCGGCGGCGATTCCGAACTCACACAACCTGCTGACCTTCGTCGGCGTTGGTCTCGCGGGGTTCGCAGGCATTGCTACCGGCTTATCCCTCTGGAGCCTGCGTCGTACGGGCAAGGATATCGGTCCTTTCCTCGACGCCATTGGTCACGTCGTCAACCGCGCTGGTATCCGCGCCGACGAGATCTAGAGCTAGCAGAGCCGTGGTGTCGCTCCGCTAGTGCGTGTGCCTGCGGCGGACTCAAACCGCGTGGTCAATACCTGCTGCCTTGACGTCGATTGCCACCGCGCGCCGCTGTCCGCTCGAGAAGACGCGACACTGGGTCGTAGCCAGCAACACCCTGGCTCGCGTGCTCGGGTTTATCGGCTAGCCAGCTGATGTAGTCGGCCACCAAATCGACAAAGCGCTCGAGCACATCTTCGGGAGCGTGCAGAGGGCCCAGCACGCCGATGATTTCCCACACCGCGGGGCCGCTCTTCGTGAACTCGTCGAGGCCTTCGCGGAGCACCGCCTGCTTGCGCTGGTTGATTGAGCCGAAGATGCTCTTCGAGCGCATGTGGGTCCCGTAAAACAGCAGCGTCAGGGCACGGAAACCCCGCGAGAGAGGAATGAACTCGCGTAGCGAGTCCAGCTCTTGCAGGAACCGTTCGACGCGGCTCACGTCGCGACCACTGTGCAGGCGAAAACCGGATGTCGGATCGTAAACAGGCACGCCAACAGTTCCGCCGAGGAAGGTCTCGACGGCTTCGTCGAATCGCCGCCACATGCGCGCGTCGTCGACGCTGATGACGAAATCGTCGAAGTCGTCGTCGGAGAGTAGATCGACCTCGGCGACGGGCGTCGTCTCGAGAGTGAGTGGCTCGGTGCTCGCATCGAACCGGGGGTCCATCTCCTGGAGCTGCGCCTGGCATAGCTCCCACACGAAGACGAGGTAGTCGTCGGTCCCGACCAGCGAGGTCACGAGGGTGTTGTCCGTCGCGAGGCTGCGCATAGTGTCGGAGAGGAAACGGAACTCGAGCTGGGCGGTCTCGTCGCCCTGACGCGCGAGATCGAAGCAGATAAGGCAGCTCGCAAATTGCGCACGCTCGCCGCCGCGCTTACGCAGGGCGTTGGAGTACAGACGCAGACGCGCTGTCGAGGCCTTGAAGGCGTAGCAAAGGGCGAGGATCTCCTCGACCGCGAGGCCAGCCACCTCGCTGAGAAGCTGTTCTTCGGCTTCACGCCCCATCGAGCCCATCGAATAAGCGAGATTCTCTGGCAGCGCAAAGACTAACAACGGCGCCGCAAGTACAGCGCCATGCCGAGCAGCACGGGCCACGCGGCCGGTAGCGCGGCACAGCCCTCCTCGGACCTCGCTGGGCCGGGTTTGAAAGGCGACCCACCGACGCCCGGAGCCTGGCTGCCGCCGAGACCGCTGCCCCCGCCCGGCTCATCGTCGTCACCTTCCACAAAGACGTAGGCCCCGACGTCGCGTGACGTGCCGCGCGGCCTCCGATCGAAGTCGTCAGCTGGTTGCAGGGATGCGTCGCCAGCGCCGACGAGGACGCTCGTCGAGCGCAGATGTGCGTTGAGTGAACCGCCATCCGCCGAGACCCTGACAAAAGCTTCCGCGACGGTTCCACCTGAGGCAAGCAGCCCCGCCACCCCCACCTGAGCGCCGCTACCAACGTTTCCCGAGAACGTAACGCCCGTGACGCTACCGGTGACTTGGAACGCCGTGTCGGCATAAATCGCGTTGTTTGCGACCACCACATCGCTCTGGGCCTGCGCGATGGCGAGTCCGCTATTGCCGACAATGGTATTATTGACCAGGCGAAGATCGCTAACCGCGGCTCCATCGACGACGGCACGGAGGGCGAAGTCGGCCGCGGCGATAACGATATTGTTGCGCACCGATGCCCCGCGCGTCACTTCGACCCCGAAGCCGGTCAGACGCCACATCGCGTTGCGCTCGATGACGGCGCCCTGGGCATCACCCGCCAGCGCGATTCCGAAACCGACGCCGTCGTGAACCCAATTGTCACGAATCACCGCGCCAACGCTTCCTGGCCCTAGACGGATGCCGCCCTCCGTCGCCGACGCATAGATGTCGTTACGCTCTACGCGGACGTTGGGCGCGCTGCAGATGAAGGCACCGTCACACCCCAAAACGACACCAGCGCCGTTCGCGTAGATATCGTTGTCGCGGATGGTAAGCCCCTCGTAGGTGTTTTGCGCCACCGTGCCGCTCCCCGTCGTCGCCGCCACGCCGGCGCCCGCCGCGCCATGAATGATGCTCTCTTCGATCACGACCTGGTCGGAGGAGATGATGTCGATTCCGCGAGCGCCGCCGACCAGCTCGAGGCCGCGCAGAACGATGTTGCTCGAGCTCTCGATGTCGAGCACGGCTCGCGCCGTCGTGGGCCGGAACAAGACGGCCCGGACGCCCGCCGCAGAGCGGAGCACCACGGGCTCCGACGGTCCCGCTAACACCGAGATGACCGTTCGTGCCGCGCCGAGGTCGTAAGTGCCCGCTGATAGGACGTATTCGTCACCCGGCTCCGCTCCCGCGAGCAGCTCACGGAGGTCGTCGGCAGGCGTCACCTCGATCACACCGGCGCGCGCGGGAAGCACGAACAGCAGGAGCCCAAGGGCTAAAACGGGTCTCATTTCTTCTCCAACTTCGGCCGATTTCTTGCGGGCTTTTGGGGCCGTTCTAAACTGTGCTCCTGGCTCGAGGTCCGCAAACTTGAGAGAGGCGACGTAGCCAATGGCCCGAGAAAAGCTGTGTGTGGGCATCGATATTGGGGCGAGCGCGGTCAAGCTCTGCCAGCTGCGTGGCTCGAAGAAGGGCTACATCCTGGAGAATTTCGGCATCGTCCAGCTCCCGAGCGAAGCCATCGTCGACGGCGCATTGATGAACTCGGCCAAGGTCGTCGAGGCCGTGCAGGAGCTCATCGCTTCGCACCGCATCAAGAACAAACAAGTCGCGATTTCTGTCTCCGGTCACTCGGTGATCATCAAGAAGATCCCGATGGCACAGCAGTCGGCCGAAGATCTCGAAGAATCGATCCAGTGGGAGGCCGAGCAGTTCATCCCGTTCGACATCGCAGACGTGAATATCGACGTGCAGATCGTCCGCGAGCAGTCACAGCCGGGTCAGATGGAAGTCGTTCTCGTCGCTGCGAAGAAAGACCTCATCAACGAGTATCAGAGTGTCATCGTCGAAGCGGGGCTCGAGCCCGTCATCTGCGACGTGGACGCTTTCGCTACCCAGAATATGTTCGAGACCAACTACGACGTGCCGGCGGACGGCTCGATCGCTCTCGTCAACGTTGGCGCCTCCAAGACCAACATCAACATCGTCTCCAAGGGTATCTCGAGCTTCACGCGCGACCTCACGATCGGTGGCAACGCGGTCACTGAAGAGATCCAGAAGACGATGGGCGTCTCGTTCGAAGAGGCAGAGACCTTGAAGATCGGCGCGCCGTCGAACAAGCGTCGCGACACCGAGACGACCGACGTCATTCCACAGGACGTCGAGGAGGCCATCCAGCGGGTGGCCGAAACCATCACGAGCGAAGTGCAGAGATCGATCGACTTCTACTCGGCCACGAGCGCCGACCCCTCACCGCAGCAGGTGTATCTCACCGGTGGCACCGCGCGACTGCGCGCCCTCTCGCAGGCCTTGCAGCAGCGTATTGGCGTACAGGTCACGGTCGCCGATCCCTTCCGCAACATCCAGATCGGTGGTCAGGACCGCGAGTATCTAGCTTCGGTCGCTCCGGCGGCGGCGGTCGCGGTGGGTTTGGCCCTCCGCTTCGGGGGTGACGGCTGATGTTGCGCATCAACCTATTACCGACCAAAGCCAGCAAGAAGCAGGCGAACGCCAAGAACGAGCTGTACATGGTGGTCGCGAGCTTTCTCGTGCTCATCATCGTTCTCTACGGGGCGTACTGGTACCAGGGACGCGAGGTCGACACCCTCGAGGGCCGCATCGCCACCGCGACGGCTGAAGTCGCCGCGCTCAAGAAAGACGTTGTCCGCGTCGAGGAGTTCAAGAAGAAGGCCGCAACCCTCGAGCAGAAGCTTCAGGTCATCGACAAGCTCAAGAAGCAAAAGGTCGGCCCAGCGCACATGCTCGACGATCTGGCCACCATCCTCACAGACGAGCCGAAGGTGTGGCTCACCCGCATCGCTGAGGTGAACGGCGCCATGACCCTCGAAGGCGAGGCCATGGAGCACTCGAACATCTCCGACTTCCAGCTGGCGCTGCAGCGTCGCTCGAAGTTCTTCCGCGAGGTCAAGCTCGAGCTCGTCGAGACCAAGACCCGCGATGGCGTATCCCTCCTGGCGTGGCGCATCACCTGCCAAGCCGACTACGCGGCAGGCTAGGCGATGGATAAACTGATCGAACGTTACGCCAACACAGCGCCCCGTGAGCGCTACGGCGCCATCGCGGTGCTGCTCGTGCTCATCGTTGGCGGCTTCTGGTACTTCCTCTGGGACGAGCAGGCGATGCGCGTCACCGGGCTGGAAGAACGCTACCGCCAGCTCGAGGGCGAGCGTGCCGAGAAGCAGGCCTACGTCGACAACCTCGCCAAATACGAAGCGCGCTTGAACGAGCTGCAGGAGAGCCTGAACCAAGCGCGTGAGCAGCTGCCCGACGACCCCGACGTGCCCCAGCTCCTCGCTCAGCTCGACAATCGCGCGCGACAGGCTGGCCTCGCTATCTCGCGCTTCGAACCGAAGGGTGAGACGCCCAAGGACTTCTACGCGGAGATCAACTTCGCCATGGACGTCCGTGGCAGCTACCACGAGATCGCGACGTTCATCGACTCGGTCGGCAAGCTCGACCGCATCGTCAACATCATGAGCATCAAGATGGATGCGCCCACCACCGCGAACCAGAAGGTCGTGGTGCGAAGCGACTTCACCATCAAGGCGTATCGTTTCATCGAGACCGCGCCCGCCAAGCCGCAGGGGGCCAAATGAAGCTGGCTCGCCTGACGTCTGTCATCGCGTTTGCAACGGTCGTCGCCTGCGGCGAAGACGAACCGAACGTCGTCATCCCGCCGCCAACGCCCAAGAATCCATCCGTCCCAGCCGCGGTGCCCTCTGCTATCGACAGCGGGCAAGAAGCAGCGAGCAGCTACAGTTACACGACGGTCGGTAAACGCGATCCGTTCCGCTCCTATATCGCGGATCTCCGCGAGGTCGCTCGCGCCGAGGACGTGCGCCGCCCCGAGAGCACCGAGAAGTTCGAGCTCGATCAGTACCGTCTCACCGGCCTCGTGACCGGCACCAGCCAGTCCCAAGCCATGGTCGAGGACCCGGACGGCATGGGCCACGTCGTGCGCGTCGGCGCCCGCCTAGGCAAGAACGGTGGACGCGTCACTCGTATCGCAGTCGACCAGATCATCGTGACCGAAGAGTTTCGCGCCCCGACAGGCGAACGCATCCGCGTGCCGATCACCGTGCGATTGCCACGCTCGGACACCGAGATCATCGGCGAGCAGCAGCAGGCGGACAAATGATGGAGAAGGCGATGACCAAACCATGGGTCTCTAGCCGCTACGGCGGCCAACGCTTGCGCGGAGCGCTCCTGCTCCTCGGAGCGTTGACCCTCATGCCGGCCTTGGCCTCGAGCCGCAGCAACGCGCCGAAGAACGTCGTGCGCGGTGTGCGCGTCGCAGGCGGCGGCGAAACGCGCGACGTCATCATCGAAACGGCTAGCGAGCCGACCTTCACGGTCTTTCGCCTCTCCGATCCGATGCGCGTCGTCATCGACGTCTCGGGCGGAGACATATCGAAGCTCGACGGCCCGGTGACCATCGACGACGGCGTGGTGACGCAGGTCGCGGTGCAGCAGTTCAACTCCGATGGGTTCAGCATCGGCCGCCTGATCGTCGGCTTCAATCACGATGTCAGTTACGACGTCAAAGCCGACGGTAACCGTATCGTCGTGCGCGCCGGAACCCCTGGCATGCACATCGAGCGCGCCGTGCCACCACCGGCCGCCCCGGCCGACCTTGGCGCCAAGGAGCGACTCGAAGCGGCCAAGAAAGAGGCTGCCGCCCTGGCCGACAAAGCGACCGCCGAACGCAAGGCAGCGGACGCCGCCGCCGACACCGCCAAGAGCGAGCGCGAGGAGGCCGCTCGTCTCGCATCTGCGGCCAAGCAAGCACAGAAGGAAGCGCAGGCCGCCAAAGCAGACGCCGAGGAGCAGCGCAAGAAGGCGGGTGAAGCCGTCGAACGTGATCGTGCCAAGGCCAACGAGGCACTCGCGCGGGCCGAGCTGCGTCTGCAGCAGCTCAACGACGCGCAGGCCAAGCTCGCCGTATCGCAAGCCGAAGCGGACCGTAAGGCCGCTCAAGCGGAGCAGGCTCGCAAGGACGCTGTTCAGGCCGCGACTCTCGCGGAAGCCAAGCACAAGGTACGAGTCGCCGAGCTCGAGGATCAGGTCGCCAAGGCGCAAAGCGAGAAGCGCGAAGCCGCTGAGGCCACCGCTCGGGCTACCGCAGCCAAGAAAGATGCCGACACCGCTCAACGGCTCGCCGTGCAGGCCAAGGCCGAGGCAGACAAAGCGCGCAGCGACACCGACATCAAGCTCGAGGCTATCGCGGTTCGCGAGAAGAAGGCGCAGGAGGCCATGGCGGCGCTCGCCGGCGTCCAGCGCGAGGTTGCGAGTCAAAAGGCGCAGCTCGACAGCGAGCGAGTGCGCCTCGAAAAGATGCAGGCGCAGCTGAGCGCCCGCGAAGCTCAGCTCACCGCCGAACAGCAGGCGGCACGGGCCAAGGTCGAGCAAGCCCGCACGGTGGCGCTCGCCGAAACACCACGCGCCGACGTCGAGCCTACGTTGATCTCCGCGGCAGCCCCCAAGCAAGTCTTCAAGACCGTCGGTCTCACCGGCGTATCGCGGGCCGGGGATGGCGTGCTTCTGGCTCTCGACGGCAACGTCGAGCCTCGCGTCGAGCGCGTCGATGACCCACCACGTCTGGTGGTCGACCTCGTCGGCGCACAGCGCAAGGTGAAGCGAACGAGCTACGGCGTCGATGCGCCGAACGTCCGCCGTGTCCGCTTGGGCGAGCACGAGGGAATGGTCCGCGCCGTGATCGACCTTGCGAGCGCCGACGTCGAGCATGCGGTGACGAGCGACTCCCGCGGCGTGCGCATTGCCGTTCGCAAGGTGAAGGCAAGATCCAAGGCGAGCGAAGAGAGCGCGGTGGCGAGTGAGCGAGCCGCAGGACCGGCCGGCGAGGAAGGAGCTGTGGCCCAACTCCGCAAGGTCGACTTCGACCAAAGCGGAAGAGTTTCGCGCATCACCCTCGCCCTCTCGGGTGACGTCCAAACTCGCGTCGACGACCGTTCGAAGAAAGCCTGGGTACTCGAGCTGACTGGCACACACGTCGATGCCGCCCTCGAGAAGTCTCTGGATACCTCGGCGTATGGTGGCGTCGTCCGCTTGGTCTCGACCTACCAGGCTTCGCGCGCCCCCCAGATCGTCAATATCGTCGTGCAGTTGCAGGGCACAGCGACGCAGCGACTGCTACGCGACGGCAATTCGATTGCCTGGGAGATCACGGGTGAAACCAAGGCCACCCCAGAGCCTGCTATCGCGGAGAAGTCCGAGCCAGAAGTCGCCACGCAGCGCACTCCGCAGGCAGCCGGATACGTGAGCGCCGCCGCCGCCGTTGCCCGCTCGATTCCAGCGCAGAGTGCCGCGTCGGGCCGCGCTCGGCGAGTCAGCTTGAACTTCAAGGACGCCGACATCGTCAACGTCATCCGCCTCATCGCCGACGTCACCGGCGAGAACATCATCACGAGCGAAGACGTGAAGGGCAAAGTCACGGTGCGTCTGCGTAACGTCCCCTGGGAGACCGCGCTCGACACCATCTTGAAGAGCAAAGGCTACGACAAGGTGCGCTCGCACAACATCTTGCGCATTGCGCCAGCCGCGCAGATCCAAGGCGAGCGCGACGCGGAGATCGCCCGCCAGAAGTCCCAGATCGAGATCGAAGAAAAGGTCATCAAGATCGTCACGGTGAACTACGCGAGTGCCGGCGAGGTCGTGAATCAGGTGAAGTCGCTCTTGTCGACGCGTGGCACCGTTCAAACCGACGAGCGCACCAACACCATCATTGTGGAAGATGTGCGTTCGAACATCGATCGCCTGGTCGAGCTCGTCCGTCGTCTCGACAAGCAAACGCCGCAGGTGCTCATCGAAGCACGGATCGTCGAGGCCTCGACCAACTTCAGCCAGGACCTCGGTGTCCAATGGGGCGGTCAGGCACAGGCGACCGCGGCCACCGGTAACCCGACCGGTCTCTCGTTTCCTGGCGACATCATCGCGACGGGTGCGAACGGCACTGGTGCAACCGACGGCGTGACCAGCCCAGGTCGCTACGCGGTGAATCTGCCGGCGGCGATCACCACTGGCGGCGCTATTGGTCTCGTCTTCGGATCGGCTGGCGGCTCGCAGCTCTTGCAGCTTCGCCTCGCGGCTTTAGAGGGCCGCGGTAGCGGACGCATCATTTCGTCGCCACGTGTTGCGACCTTGGACAACCGCACCGCCAAGATCTCGCAAGGCGTCGACATCCCGATCACCGTCACGAGCGCGGCGGGCGCCAATACGCGCTTCGTACCGGCGAACCTCGAGCTCGAGGTCACGCCACACGTCACGAACGACGGAGCCATCTTGATGCGCATCCATGCGACGCGCAACGAGCCCAACTTCGCGCGGACCGGAGCCTTCGGCGACCCAACCATCGAGCGTCGCGAAGCGCAGACCGAGGTACTCGTGAACGACGGCGACACCACGGTGATTGGCGGCATTTACACGCGCAACACGACCCGTCAGTACAGCCAGGTACCGGTGCTATCGCAAATCCCTCTTCTGGGATGGCTGTTCAAGAACCGCACGGATCGTGACAACAAGAGCGAGCTGCTCATCTTCATCTCACCGAAGATCGTCAACCGCTCGGAGTCGACGGTCTCGGGCGGCGATACCATGTCGGGCGGTTAATCATCCCATGCTGCGCACGCTCACAGCTTTCCTCGAGCGCTTCGGCGGTGAGACACTGTCCGAGGTCACCGAACACTATCAGCGCTGCCGTGAGCGCTTGGACGCGTTCTGACCATGGAGCTCATGATGTCGAAGCGCGCCAAACCGCCACTGGGTGACCGCCCGAGGGAAGCCCGCGTAAGTGCCGTCGCCGCGCCTCGCGACGTCATCGCTCTGGTTGGGTTCATGGGCGCTGGCAAGACCAGCGTGGGCGCAGCCTTGGCCGAGCGCTTGGGTGTCCCGTTCCTCGATCTCGACCGCGCCATCGCCGAAGCCGCAGGTAGTCCAATCGCACAGCTCTTCCGCGAGTTCGGTGAGGTTGGCTTCCGGGCGCGTGAGCGACAGGCGCTCCGAAGCTTGCTCGCCGACCCGAAGCCCATGGTGCTCGCCACCGGCGGCGGTACTTTCGTGGACGCGCAGATGCGCGAATGGCTGCTTCAGCGGACGCGCACTGTCTTTCTCGCGGGCATGCCCGACACCTTGCTCAGACGCCTGGGGAGTCCCGAGCAGCGCGCCATGCGGCCGCTCCTGCGTGGGCCAGACCCAGAAAAAACAATGCGTCGGCTTCTCGAGGATCGTACGCCGATGTATCAGCAGAGCGAGACGACCGTGCACACGGACGATCTCGAGGTGCCCCAGATCGTCGAGAACGTCGTCCGGGCGCTCGGGCTCGACCGCCTGCGTGGACCCCGGACCGAAGTCCGAGAGATGAGAGGCGAAGGCCGATCTCCGCGGAGCGATGGTCGACTGGCAATGACCGAGAGCCGGTCAACGATTGCGGACAACCGATCACCGAGCGGCGATGGCCGAGAATCAATGCGACACGTGACCTTTGGCGAAGCCACCGTATGGAGCGGCCCCCCGCACCCGGTCAGCTATTTCGATGCAGCCGGCCCCGAGCTCTCCAAGGCAATCGCGGAGGCGAGCCCCGGTCGCAACGCGCTAGTGGTCAGCGACGCAAACGTCGCCCGCTTGCACTTAGCCCCCCTCCTCGCGCACCTCCGCGCGCACGGCAAGATCGTCACCACCCACGTCGTAACCGCTGGAGAAGACGCGAAGCGCCTATCGGTCGTCGAAACACTATACGATGCGCTGCAGGCGGCTGAGCTCGACCGGGAGGATTGCGTCATCGCGCTGGGCGGTGGCGTCGTCGGCGATCTCGCAGGGTTCGCAGCGTCGACGTACCTACGCGGCGTGGCCTGCGTACAGGTGCCCACCTCGACTCTCGCCGCGGTCGACGCGAGCCTCGGCGGCAAGACTGGCGTCAACACTGACCGCGCCAAGAACATGGTCGGCACCTTCACGATGCCGCGACACGTCTTCATCGCCCGCGCCCACTTGATGACCCAACCTCGGCGCGAGCATGCGTCGGGCCTCGCCGAGGTCGTGAAGATGGCCGCGACACTCGACGCGGTGCTCTTTGAAGACGTCGTACAGAACGCCGAAGCGCTCCTCGGCTTCGAGGCTGCGGTCACCGAGCGCGCCATGCGTCGTTCCGCGCAACTCAAGCTCCAAGTTGTCGAGGCCGACAGCCACGAGAAGAACCGCAGGGCCATACTCAACTACGGGCATACCATCGGTCACGCCATCGAGCGCGGTGCCGACTACGGCATTCCCCATGGCGAGGCGGTCGCTTTGGGCATGATCGCTGAAGCGGAGTGGGCTCAGACCGAGCGTCTAGCGCCTCAAGGCATCGTCGACACGCTCAAAACCGCATGTGCCGCCATCGGGCTACCGACCAACTGGCGCGACTACAAGGTCGACGTCGACGCATTGAAGCTCGACAAGAAGCGCATTGGTGGCACGGTGAGACTCCCAATCGTGACGGCGATCGGCGCCTGCGAGTTGCGCTCGGCGCCCATGTCCGCTTTGACGGAATACATTACGAGGAGGTCCAGATGAAACGGGCCAAGCTCTGTACGTTGATGTTGTTTGCGCTGCTGGGTGCCTGTCGCTCGGAGGAAGGCGCGGTGCTGCAGATCTTGAGCTCGCCGGCGTTCGCTGACGACTGCACCGTTCCCGCGACACCTACGCTGTACCAATCCGTCGGGCTTTACGACCCTACCGGCTCGGATGGTTTCGCCTTGACCTTGTTTCTTCGCAATCAGGCAAACACGGTTGAAAACCCGGCGGCCATACCCGGCGACCCGAACGTCAAGCCGAACGCAAACGATGCCCTGATCATCGGCTACGACTACTGCTTCTACGATGGGGACGACCCCGACGTGACTGCCTACGACCCGAAGGGCGAGGGCTTGCTCGTGGACTGCGATGACCTGCCGGACGCGCAGCGCGGCTTCGTCGCTTCGGCAGCGACGGTCGAGGCCGGCGAAGGAACCCTGAGCACGCTAGTGCGGGTGCTAGATCACGGGGCAATGCAGGCTCTGTGGGGCGCGGCTTTCGACCCCTTCACCCTTGCCAACCCGGCACAGTTTGGCGACCCAACCAACCAGGCAACCCGCAACGGCGCTTGGGGGACGTTTCCTGCAGCCTTCGAGGCCACTGTCATCGTCAACGTCCGCGCGCGTGCCAAACGTCAGGACGGGGGCACCATTCGCTCGAACTGGTTTGGCTACCCGGTTAGGGTCGCCCCAGGGGCGGTCACCTTGTTTAGCTGCCAAGCAACGGCGGTAACATGTCCCGACGGCAGCTCCGGGCTGCAGGGGAGCCGCCTCGGCGATGTCTGCAGCGCCGCTTTCTCCGGCGGTCCGGTAGCGTGTGAGGATCTCGATACCTGCAGCTAGAGCCCATGATGGGTCCTAGGCCCCAATCACGTGCTGAGTTGCGACCGTCCAGCCATTGTGCGACGACGAAGGCACGCCTCGTGAACGGACACTGTGTCGAACGTACATTGGGAAACGCCGACGATGGCGGAGCTGTACTGGAAACAGGGACAGCCAGATCGCGCCATCGCAATTTATCGTCACGTCGTCCGCGAGCGACCCGACGACGCGCAAGCGCGCGCTCGTCTCGCCGAGCTCGAGGCGGCAGCAGCCGGTAACCCCGGCGCAAAGGAAAAGACCATGGGCTTTCGCGAGCACGTTCAACGCGTCGTCGAGCAGGTTCCCGGTGCCCTCGCCTGCACCGTCATGGGCTTCGACGGCATCTCCGTCGACAGCTACGAGGTCGGAGGTGCCGAGGTCGACATGCAAACGCTGATGACCGAATACGCATCGGTCGCTCACCAGGTTCGCCGCGCCTTCGAAGACCCGGCCTCGGTGGCCGGCGGCAGCGTCTCCGAACTGGTCATCGGGTCGCCCAAGTTCATGACTGTCGTGCTGCCGATCGGTAGCGACTACTTCATTGCCGCCATCCTCAAACCGTCGGCGATCATGGGCAAAGCGCGCTACCTTTTGCGCATCACGGCCCCCAAGGTCGGCAAAGAGCTCGGACTGTAATGGCACGCAAGCGACGCCGCGAAGACGGCGACACGGACGTCACCGGTCACGACGAAGCCGACGTGGAGGGCGAGCTCGCGCGTCCCCCGCGACGCATCGCGGTCATCCACGGGCCCAACTTGAATCTGCTGGGCACGCGGGAGCCGCACATCTACGGCACCACCACGCTCGACCAGATCAACGACCGCCTGAAAGACCTGGCCGACGACTTGGGCGCTCAGATCACCTTCTTCCAGAGCGCGCGTGAAGGCGCTCTCATCGAGCACGTCCATTCGCTCCTCGGTCGCTGCGACGGCATCGTCATCAACGCCGCCGGCTACTCGCACACCTCGATAGCCCTGCGCGACGCGCTGGCGGGCGTTGGCATCCCCTTCGTCGAGGTCCACCTCACCAACGTGTACGCACGCGAGCCCATGCGGCACCACTCCGCGCTCGCCGATGTCGCACGCGGCGTCATCGTGGGGTTCGGTGCCCTCTCCTACGAGCTCGCCTTGGGCGCGCTACTCCACGAGGACTAGTGGCTGACGAGGACTAGCTAGCGGCCGTCCCGCTATGGTAGTCGGCCCGCCTCTACTGGAGAGCGCGCATGTACGAAGTATCCGACTTCCGCAACGGTCTGAAGATTCTCTACGAGGGCGAGCCCTACGTTGTCGTCGAGTTCCAGCACGTCAAGCCGGGCAAGGGTAACGCCTTCACGCGCACGCGCCTGAAGAACATGATCAGCGGCCGCGTACTCGAGCCCACCTTCAAGTCGGGCGAAAAGTTCGGCGTGCCCGACATCGAAGAGAAGGAGATGCAGTACCTCTTCCGCGAGGGAAACCATCTGACCTTCATGGACAACAACACGTTCGAGCAGGTGCTCGTGGACGCCGACGCCATCGGCGATGACGCCAAGTACCTCAAGGAAAACGACAACGCCCAGGTGCTCTTCTATAACGGAAAGGGCATCGGTATCACGACGGCGACGTTCATCATCGCCAAGGTGACCGAGTGCGAGCCGGGCGTGCGCGGCGACACGGCGACGAACGTCACCAAGCCCGCCAAGATCGAGACGGGCGCGACCGTGAAAGTCCCCCTGTTCATCAACGAGGGCGACGTCATCAAGGTCGACACCCGCACCGGCGAATACGCATCTAAGGCGTAACGCTCGGCGAGCCCCTCGGGGGCGCGGGGGCTATCCGAACCCCTGGGGGATCGAATGTTGCGCTACCTCGTGGTTTTCTTCGCAATCGCTTTTGCGGCTTGTGGCGGAGGCGGAGGCGGAGGCGGAGGCGGCAACAATAATGACGCTGCGGCGGGAGGCAACCACCTCTACATCGTCAGCCAGTTCGATCGGGCGGTGGATGTCTACGACATCGCCGCCGACGGTTCGTTCAGCGGCCCGTCGCGCACCATCGTAGGCGCTGCCACTGGGCTCACCAATCCCACATCGATGATGGTCGATGACCAAGGCGCGGTCTACGTGGTGAATTACCAGACCAACGTCGTCGTGTTCGAGCCGGGCGCGACCGGCACCTAACCGCGCCATCAAGGCCCCGTCGGGCTGACGGCCGAGTCTACCGACCCTTCCGTCTGTACCGCGTCCCTGCGGGCTTTTTTCTGCCTTGGGGTGCGACGGACGCCTACACATGCGCACGCGCGTGGCGGCCAGGCATGGTGCGTGCTATCGTCCAACGCGAGCCGTGGCGAACAACAAGGACAAAATCAGGGCTTCCGCGCAGAAGTTCCTGCAAAAGGGACAGATCGACAAGGCGATCCGCGAGTACCAGCGCCTCGTCGAAGAAGATCCCAAAGACGTCCGCACGCTGCTCAAGATCGGCGACCTGCAGACGCGCACCGGGGCGAACTCCGAGGCCACGACCACCTACGGACTGGTGGCGCAGTTCTACTCGGAGCAGGGCTTCTTTCTGAAAGCCGTCGCTGTCTACAAGCAGATCCTGAAGCTCGATCCCAACCTCATCGAGGTCAATCTCAAGCTGGCCGATCTCTATCATCAGCTTGGCTTGATGTCGGACGCCGCGAATCAATACCGGCAGATCAGCCAGCTCTACGAGCAGAGCGGCCGCGTCGAGGAGAGCATCAAGGTCCTGCAGCGGATGGTCGAGCTCGACCCCGAGAACGTCGCCAGCCGCATCAAGCTCGCCGAGGTCTACGCCAAGCAGAACATGCTCGAGGACGCGCGCGCCGAGTTCACCAAGGCAGCGCAGTTTCTCAAGTCGCATCATCGTGTCGACGACTACGTGAAGGTCGCCGAGCGCATCATCCATTTCGACCCGAACGACCTGCGCACCACCAAAGAGCTCGCCAACATCTACATTCAGAAGGGCGACCCGCGACGCGCCCTGGCAAAGCTGCAGGTCTGCTTCAAGGCGAATCCCAAGGACATTGAAACGCTGAATCTGCTCGCGGCAGCATTCAAAGACCTCGAGCAACCGCAGAAGACAATCTCGGTCTATCGCGAAATCGCCCGCATCCACGAAGCCGCGAACGACGTGCCGAGCTTCCAGAGCATCATGCGGCGCATCCTGGCGATCGACCCGGACGACGTCGAAGCCCGTCAGGCGCTTGGTGCCGGGGCGAGGCCACAGCCACCGATACGCCAAAGCACACCTCAAGGTGGCCCCGCGACGCCGCCACCTCGCCGGCCCACGATGGAGGTGTCGCCCTCCCAGGTCCAGTCCGCTCAAGCGTTGGCGATGCCGACGCGTCGTATCACCGGCGAGATGAGTCCTGAGCAGGTCGCCGCGGTGCAACAGGTGGTGAACCAGACTCAGCGCCGCTCGACGGGCGAAATCAGCCCGGCGCAGATCGCCGCCATGGAGGCGATCGCCGCCCAAGGCGCGGCACGCCGAGGCACCAGCGAGGTCTCGCCGGCGCAGGTTGCCGCAGCGCGCGGCATCGCCGAGCAACAATCCCCGCCAGCAGCGCCCGCGCGTCGCGGCACGGGTGAGGTCTCGCCAGCGCAGCTCGCGCAGTCCTCGCAATTGCCCGACAACGCCCTCGGTCGCATCGTGCCGGCGCAGAAGGCCGTGCAGGCAAGGCCCGAGTCACCGGTGCAGGAGATCGATCGTCGCCCGCCACAAGTCGATGCGGACGAGGAAATCGAGATCGAGACTGACTTCGACGAGCAAGAGCTCGCGAGCGCCGATGCCATCGAGGTCGCGCCAACGCCAACGCGCGGGGGGCTCGGCGACAACACGCGCGAGACCATCTCGCGCATCTTGGTCGAGTCCGAGGTCTACATAAAATACGGCTTGAAGCAGAAGGCCGTCGACCACCTACGCAAGATCTTCGCCCTAGCGCCCGACCACCGCGAAGCGCGCTCCCGCTACAAGACGCTCCTCATCGATACCGGCGCCAACGAAGAGGCCGTCGAGGTTCTCTTGGGCATGGCCGCGGTAGCGGTCGAGCAAGGCGAAACCGAGACCGCACGCCGCGACCTCGAGGAGCTGCTCAGCCTTACGCCAGGCCACCGACGCGCCAAAGACCTCCTCGCAAAGCTTGCCCCAGCGGCAGCCAAGGGCCCGGAGGCGCTTTCGTTCGAGCACGAGCTCGACGAAGACGAGCTGACGATCACCGACGATATGGTCAGCGACGACTACGTCCCGGCAATTGCCGCGCCGCGCGAGGCCGCCGCCGCCATGCTTTCGTACGAACCGTCCGAAAAAGCAGCCGAGATCGATCTCGATGCGGACGACGAGGAGCTTATTGGCGCCCACGCCGAGATGGAGCTCGACGACGATTCGATCATCGGCGCCGACCTCGACGCCACGAGCGCCGTCGACGCCCCCTCGATAGCCGGCCTCATCATTGGGGATGATGACGACGACACCGTGGGCATCACGGTCGAGCTCGAAGACGAGCCACCTACCCACAGCAAGTTGGATGAGCTCACCTTCGCCGAGAGCACCCCGACGACCGTCGAAACGAGTGCTCCTCGCATCGAGGTCGAGACGGCGGCGCCGGGGACGACACTCGAGCTGACATTCGAGGTCGAAGACGAAGCGGATACGGACTGGTTGGCGAAAGCGCCTGACGCCGAAGAGCCGAGCGCCGAGAAGCCGAGCGCCGAGAAGCCGAGCGCCGAAGAGCCGAGCGCCGAGAAGCCGAGCGCCGAGAAGCCGAGCGCCGAGAAGCCGAGCGCCGAAGAGCCGAGCGCCGAGAAGCCGAGCGCCGAAGAGCCGAGTGCCGAGAAGCCGAGCGCCGAGAAGCCGAGCGCCGAAGAGCCAAGCGCCGAGAAGCCGAGTGCCGAAGAGCCAAGCGCCGAGAAGCCGAGTGCCGAGAAGCCGAGTGCCGAAGAGCCGATCGCCGCAAAGGCCAAGCCGGTCAGAACGACCACCAAGCTCGACGACGATCTCGACGCGCTGATCAACTCCGCTGTCCCCTCGCGCCCCAAGGAAACGAAGCCGGCAGCCGACAAGTCCCGACTCGCGGCGGCCGCCAAGGCGGAGCAAGCCAAAGCAGACGCCGCCAAAGCTGAAGCGGCTAAAGCGGAAGCAGCCCGCGACGAGGCAGCCAGGGCGCAAGCCGAGGCCGAACGGCTCGAGGCAGCCCAAGCCGCCGCAAAGCTGGAAGCCGAGCGTCACGAGGCTGCTTTGGCGGCCGCAGCCGCGGCCAAGGCGGAGGCAGCCCGGGCCGAGGCCGAGCGTCTCGAAGCAGAGAAGGCGCAAGCCGCGCGGGTCGCGGCCGAAACCGAGGCGGCGGCCAACGCTGCGGCAGCTGCCGCCAAAGCGAACGACGGAGTCTCCGAAGTCGCTCCAGTCGATCTGGCCAGCGAGGTAGCCGAAATCGGCTTCTACCTCGAGCAGGGGCTCGAGGACGAAGCGCGCGAGATGGTCGCCAATCTCCTGCGCGAGCATCCGACACACCCCGACTTGCTCGCCATGAAGGCCAAGGTCGACGGCACCGCGGAGCCGGTCCTGCCGCCAGCCGCCGCGCTCGACTACGAGCCCGAGCCGGAGATGCTCATTGGTGGCGACCTGGGTCTCGATATTGCGGCCGATCTCCAGTCCGCTGCGGCGGACGACGACCTGCAAGAGTCGCTCGATGACGTCTTCGACGCTTTCAAGAAGGGCGTGGCCGAGAGCGTCGAGGAAGCCGACTACGCAACCCACTACGACCTCGGCATCGCCTACAAGGAGATGGATCTCCTCCCCGACGCCATCCGTGAATTCGAGCTCGCGGCGAAAGATCCAACGCGGGCGATCGGAGCACTCACGATGATGGGGTTATGCGCCCTCCAGCTCGGCGATACCGAGCATGCTCTTGCGTACTTTCAGCGGGGCTTGAACGCGCCGTCGGTGACCGCGCAGCAGGCCATGGCCCTTCGCTACGAGATCGGCGTGGCCTACGAAGCCACCGGCCGTTTCGGAGAGGCCGGCAAGTTTTACGAGAAGGTTCACAGCTGGGACGCAAGCTTCCGCGATGTCGAGGAGCGCCTTGGCCGCGCTCGCGGCGAAGGTGGCAGCGACGTCACCAGTGAGCTCGACGAGTTGCTTACCGAGACCGAGGCGGAGAAGGCCTCGCGCAGCAAGATCTCCTACGTCTAGACCTTAGCGGCCTGACGCTCTCGAACGCGTCGCACTCTTGGCAACGGCTCGCTCGACCATCTTGATGCCGTCCACCTCGATCTCACGAACGAAGGCCTCGAAGGCCTCCCCGACGTGCAGGACCACCACGCCATTGGGGTCGGGGTTGCCCAAGCGGTCGAAGCGCAGGACCGCGGGGTCGGGTGGAAAGCTCCGGAGCTGGGGCACCACCAGGTCGCGCAAAACCGCATTCACCGCGTCCACCATGGCGTTGTTCATGGCGCCCCAGCGCCACTCGAACACCGGGTTCGCCACGGGGTCGGCACGCGGAATGAACAGCTTCGCCGCCGACCACGAGGGGACCGCAGCCTTCGGGTCAGACATGCCAAGCGCGCGCGCGGCGTCGAGCTCGGCCCGCGAAACGCGCATGGCAGCCACCGCCATGCGCCAGCCGTTCGTACCGGGTTTGAGCTGACCGTCGCCGGGAGCGCACCAGCGAAAGCCGCCAGGGACCGGCACGCCCGAAGGATCGACACTCGAAATGGCTTTCAAACCCTTACCGTCGGCATCATGCCACGCCAGCGCAACAAGGTCGCCGAGCGTGAAAGCGCCGATGATGGTTCCCGCAGCGCCCTGAATGGTCTCGATAGCCTTCTTCTCGATGAGCCAGTGCGGCCAATACCAGGGCACATCGCCGCGTGCGTCGAGATGTTGGATGATGACGCGGATGATGTAGCGGAGGGCCTGGTCGATGGCGTCGGGCAGCTCACGCCGGTAGGTCTCGCGGATCTCCGCCACCGGTGCTCGGACGTGCCCCGCCGCGAAGGTGTCCGAGAGGAAGTGATGACAGAACGCCTCGTCGGTGACCGCCGCCGCGAACAAGGCATCGTCGCCGGTGGCGCCCGCTTGATAGGCCTTGCGAAGCGCGTTGCCGTGGATGCGTTCGTACTCCTCTATCGCCGTGCCGCCGTGACTGAAGTGGTTGGCGTTGTCAGCGACGAGGCGAGCGTAGCGCTCGAGGGCCCGCCGCTTTGTCTCTTGAGGTACCGGAGGCTCGGGCTCCGTCTTGCGAGCGAGGGCGAACCAACGCGACCAGCGCAGCTCGGCTTGGCCCTCCTCGGTCGCCACCAGCTGGCGCAGCTCATCAACTGTCCCAAAATAGTCGCCAGCCAAGGCCACGACCTCGCCAAACGACAATGTGGTGCCGTCCTTGAAACGCAGCTCAGTAACGCGCTCGTTGCGGGTTGCCGCGTTCCCGAGCAGCATGTGCTCCGTGGAAACGAAGCCGGCATGGACGAGGGCGGGCCTGACAGCCACGAGATCCGTCACCTCGCGCAAGCCGCTGTGCATCTTGGGAGCGTTCGCACGCAGCGTCTGGGCGCTCGCGTTTGCCCCGCCGAGGGATGGGCCCCCGAGAATGATGGACCCACGCGAGGCGTTCGGCCCCGGCGCTCTAGCAGGCTCGATGTTGGACATTGTTACCCTGGAGTAGCCAGAATGCTCGGCAAGACTCCCCGCTGAGTTGCGCCGCAAGAGGGTGTCCGCACATCAGGGCCAGACCTCGGATCCGGTGGCACGGGTCGGGTAGCGGCCTTCTGGTCTGTCGGGGAACGGAAACCTTTGCGATGGCTCGGCGTACAACCTTCAAACGCCGAGCAATCGGCCGGACGAAGGCCTCCATGAACCTGCTGACGCTACGAAACACGATTTGGGTCACGTGGATCGCAAGCCTTGCCGCCTGCGCGGCGCGTTTCGACGATCTGAGCGATGACGACGCGGTCGAAGGGCGACGGGTGGAGATGCCCGCGGCGGGCGCCGACCGCGAGGTGCTCGCACGGGGGACACTGCGCGGCGCCGCAGGGTATCAGGGAAGCGGCACCGTGACCATTGAGCGTGTCGATGGGTCACCGACGTTGCTCCTCGGCCCTGACGTCGTTTTCAGCGGGGTCCCTGGGCCAGTTGCCGTGCTCAGCGATCGCCCGTCCATCGGTGGCGAGCTCGCGGCTGCCGATGTTCGCATCGGCGCACTCCCCAGCAATCGCGGTCCCATCGCTATCCAGCTCGACGAAGCCGAGCTGGGGAGGGCTGGATTCTGGGTGTGGTGTGAGCCATTCGGAGTCGACGTCGCCTATGCCGAGATGGCGGCGCCTTGAGAGGCGTCATCGCAGCGCTCCTTGGGGTTTTCTGGACCTGCCCCCTAGCCGCGCAGACCTGGACGCGTGAAGCCGGGTCGGCGTACGTGGACGCGAGCATCGGCTACGTCGCTGGTGGGTCGATCTATGGCCCCGACTTCAACAAGCTGACGCTCGCAACGCCATATTCGCAGCTGGTCGTGGCAAGCTACGCAGAGGTTGGGCTCATCGACCGCTGGCTAACGACGACGGTTGCGGCGGAGTGGCTTCGACGAAACCAGCTGGCAGAACAGGGTCGGACAACCGGCCTCGGCGACACCCGAATTGGCTTCTGGAGCGGGCTTGTGACCGAGCCCTTTCGCCTTACGGTGGGCCTCTGGCTGGGGATCCCAACCGGCGACCCGCAGCCATCTGGAAACAGCCCGGACACAAACCTCATCGCGCGGTCACTACCCACTGGCGATGGAGAATGGGACCTCGAACCCCAAGTAAGGTGGGGTATCGGAGTGAGCCCGACGGCTTGGCCCTTCACACACTACGCCCAAGCAGCGGTGGGCTATCAGGTGCGCACGCAAACCCAGGTCTTTGGCGTAGCGCAGGATATCGCCGACGGGGTGACGTATCTCATCGAGTTTGGTGCGCAGCCCCGACAACGCGGGCTCGATCGGCTGTGGCTCTCCGCCAAGCTCTATGGTCTCGAGTCGCTCGCGAGCAGCTCCGAAGCCGCGTCGGGAGCGGTCGGTCTGGGTAACGGGGTGACGTACACGGCGTATCAAGTAAGAGTCTACGCCCGTCTCTACGACGGCCTGGGGGTCGCAGCCTCGTTCGAAAGCGCCCTGCGCGCGCGTTCGATCGTTGCCGCACCGGTGTGGCGCTTGGCGGTCAGCTACCAGCTCTGAGGCAGGTCAGGGCCTCTTTGCCTTTGCCGCCGCATCTGTCCGTTCGATCCAGTCGATGCGAGCAATCGAGCCCTTGGCATCGAGCTGATTGACGTGCACGAACACCCGGTCGCGCTGCTGCAAGTAGTACGCGCCGGCATTGCGCTGGTTGGACTCGCTAGCAAGATCGACCGTCTGCTTGCCCGTGAACGCCACGACGCCGGTGAAGACCTTGTCGCCCGCCAGCTGCTTTGCAAATGGACCGGTCTTCGCCGGCCTGCGGACACGCAGCTTCAAGGCGACGGCCGGGAATATGCCACGCTGAGCTTCGACGACCTCGGCCTCGAGCCGCTCCGTCGGTTCATGGGGTACGAGCGCCTCGATGAGTTGCGGCTTGGTGGCGCGAATGGAGCCCCCCGCCTCGGGCTGCGCAAAAGCGACGGTGGTACCCTGCATGCCCGCGATGCCAGCTAGGGGGTCGCCCCCGAGGTTGATGCTCGCGACCTGTTCGAGGAGTCGCGCCAGGGGAACCCCGCTAACGACCACCGCCTTGGCCTCGGCCTTGAACTGAGCGCCGGCGATGCGCTCCGAGAGGGCAGCGACAACCGCGGAGGACTCGACCCCGTCGACGAGGTTGAAGCGGACGCTCCCACCCTCTTCTTTCCAGCTTGATGCGGCGCCCGGCATGAAGCTGCCGTCCTGGCCGCGAACCACGAGGGTCTCGGGGGCGGCCAAAGCCGTGCCGGTCAGAAGGGTGAAGGCCGTAACAACCAAGGCGCGCAGCATGAAAAACTCCTCCAGTGGGCTATCGGGCTTGCCGCCCGACCATCATCCTACGCCGCTTTGCGGCTGGGTACATCGCTTGACTGACCGGCGACCCACGCTGGCCCCTGGATCGACGTCGTTCGACGTGACAGAACTGCCCCGGATTCAGCTTACCCGTCCACGATGACCGAACCAACGGGCCAGGAAGGGCCGCAAGAAGCCCGACCACGGCGCAAGCGTTGGCGCTGGCTGCGACGGCTCGCTCTGCTCGCCACCCTTGGGCTCATCGCCCTGACCGCGATTGTCTGGTTCGCGCGCACCGTCGTCTTCACCGACGATCGCCTGCGACGCATCGCCGAGGAGCAGGCGACCTCCCTGCTCGGAGTGCCGGTGACCATCGGCGGCCTGAGCCTCGACGTAGCCTCCGAGCTGACCATCGAGCGCTTCGTCATTGGCCCGCCACCCGGATTCACCCGGAACGTGCTCGTCGTCGACTACGCGCATCTCGCGTGGCGTCTGCCGCCTCTGCTCTCCAAGACCGTCGAAGTACCCGACCTGTCGGCGCGTGGCGTCACCGCGGTCATGGAGAAGAACGCACGCGGCACCAACATCGACGCCTTGCTCGCGAATATCCAAGGCGACGCGCGCCCCCCTGCCGCCGAGCCCGAGCCGCAGCCAGAGCGCCCCGAGCCCCCCCCAAAAGAGCCGCTGGCTCAGCCGCGGCTGCCAGTGCACGTCATCGTGTCTCGCATTTCCTTCACCGAGCTCCAGGGCGAGATGGTTTCGCCGGAGCTCAGCGCGATGCTCGACCGGCTCGGCCTCGAAGGCCGCTTCGAGGGTGAAGGCGACGCGATGAGTCTCGACCTATGGATGGGCGTCGGCGACCATCAGGGACCAACCCGATCACGGGCGAGCTATGCTGGGTCCGGTGTCGCGCTCGTCAGCGACCAGCACGGAGGGCTCACCGTTCGCAGCAGCGGATTCGGCGACGTCGACCTTTTGCTCGACGTCGAAGCGGTGACGACGCTCTCGGCGCCACAAAAGCTTCCAGCGCTCGCGTCGGCAGCCAAGGCGCGCCTACAAATGAATCTGCTCGCGCAGACCGCGACCCTGATAGACACCAGCTTCCAACTGGGCAAAGGCACGAAGGTCGAGCTCGCTACCTCGGTGCACGGAATGCTCGGCACTCCCACCGTGAGCATCGACAAGCTCGCTGGTGGCTCGAACCTGAGCGAGCTCTCGCCTTTCATCAGCGCTTTCGCACCAGGCGTCCGCGTTGGCGGCCACATCGAGCTGGCTGCGGCCCCCATGAAGCTCGTAGCAGGCGCGAAGCCCACGGACGTTTCCAGCAACATATCCGCCAAAGCGTCCAACATACATGTCAGCGCGATGGGGAACGTCATCACCGATCTCGACGCCAACGCCGCATTGAGCTTGGCGGACGGCATCGTTGGATTGTCGGCGGACGCAACCATGAGCTCGGCCAGTGCCCCGCAAGGTGCCGCAAACCAGCTCGCGGCGACACTCGAGCTGACCACACCAATCGCGCCATGGCTCGGCGAAGGTGAGGGCATGTTCGCGATGGTAAGTGACATGCGCATCGGCCACGCCGAAGCGCCGGCGGCCAGCGCGGACGCAGTCACCCTGCACCTCGAATCGACCGGGCCGATCGGCATGTTACGAAACCTCCCGGCGACTGCACCGCTACGAACGAACGCAGTCGTTGGCATCGGTAAAGTCACTGCCTCGGGCAGTCTCGCGCGCGACATCAACCTCTCGTGTGACGTGAGCCAGGGTGACCTCGCGGCCAGTGTCGTCGACGTGGTGATGCAAGCGGGCGTGGGCTCGGCGACCACGCCGCTACCGCAAGGCGATATGACGGTGCCGCGACTCACGGCGGCCATGACGGTCAGGCGCCGCGGTCAAAGCGTCGCCATCCCTGCCTTGTCGATGCAGCTCGGCAACATCATGCGCATGACTGGCAACGCCTCGGTCGACGCGGCGCTCTCGCAAGCGCCACGCATCAAGAGCTTCGCGCTCGATCTCGAGCCAACGAGCCTCGAAGAGCTCATCAATCTGCTCCCGAAAGCGGCGCGGCCTCCTGCTGTCATCAGCGGCAGCATGAAGGCGCACGCCGAAGCGAAGGGCACGCTTCCCTACGTGGAGCTGACGGCCCTTGCGCAAGCGCCCGCGATCCCGCGCGGCGGCGACGTCTGGGGAGCGACGCTCTCGGCCTATAGTGGCTTTGCAAACCGCTGGGCAAAGCGTCTCATTCAGGGCCTTCCCTTCAGCGCCGACATGAGCTTCGAAGTGAGTGACGTCGCTTACACCGATGAGGCCACTGACTGCGACGGCGGACACATGCTCGCGACCATGACCCTCTCCGAGCATGGGCCGTCGCTACGCGTCTTGCTGGAAATGGCGAAAGTGATGCGGCCGCAAACCGTGCGCGACATGCGATGGGAGTGGACCGCCGAGCTCGTCGGTGACCACGCCGAGAGTAAGCTACTCGGCCTCGTCGGCTACACCAAGCAAAGCGGCTCGCCGCTCGCCCTCGAGAACACTGCGTTCGAGGGGAGCGCCCGCTACGACCTGGGCGGCGACGTTGTCATCGATCGATTCGGCTTAAGCCTACCGACCCTGGGCACGCGTTTCGAAGCGCGCGCCGCGATGAAGGCGCCGCTCGACGTCGCCATCGTGAAGAGCTGGGAGCAGCCCGGCCTGCCTGGGCTCGCGCTCGACGCCGCCTACGAGCTACGCGTCGCCAATCGGGAGGCGCTCGCTCTGGGTGCCGGAGGACTCGCCATAGGCGGCGAGATGACGAGTCGTGGGAGCTTCGTGGTGGCCGGCGGCACCGCAGTCATCACCGGCGACATTCGCGCCAACGAGCTGTCGGCCAAGATCGGTGAGAACGCATTGGAGGGGCTGTCCGGCTCATTACCATTCGACGTCCGTCTTGCGTTCGACGGACGCCCAGGTACGACACCGCTCGCGCGCGGGTTGTCCTTCGGCGAGGTCGGGCTCATCACCGAGGATACGACCGCAGCCCTGGGCGGCCGGCCCGCCTACTACGACCGCTTACACGACTACCGCGATCTGCAAGGCGTGAGCATAAGACGAATCCAGAGCGGTCCCTATATCGTCCAGAACTTCGAGCTCGATGGCAGTATGGCGAACGGGCGTCTGCGCGCCGACCGCCTGGCCATGCATCTGCTTGGCGGCGACATCGTCGGCAACCTGGACTTCCGCCTCGGCAAGGATCGCTCGCTTACGGGTGACATGGACTTCAAGGTTTCCAACATCGACGCGAGCACGTTTTCGATGCTCAACCTCGCGCCGGGCCCCGACTCGGAGATGAACGCCGACATGCACATGAGCTTCGTCTTCGCCCCGAAGCGCCGCGACATCGACTTCAACATGAACGTCACCAAGATCGGCAGCAAGACGCTCGATCGCTTCTTGCAGCTCCTCGACCCCGAGGAGAAGAACGAGAGCCTGCAGCGCACACGGGGTCAGCTCAAGTTCGTGCGGATCGACAACGTCGCCATGTGGATGCGCTACGAGAACCTGAACATGGACATCGACGTGACCACCTTCATGCGTATCCCGTTCACCAACATTGGTTTTCCAAACATCGACCGCGAGCTCCTACGCCGGTACTCGGTGAGCGAGCAGCTGGATTTCCACCTGCAGCCGCACATCGACAAAACCGTGGCGCCGCTTCTGGGATGGCATGCGAAATAGACTGACAGTCCTCCTCTTGCCGGCCGTACTGAGCTGCACGATCACCACGCGACCGGTGAACATCGGCACCAAGACGGCGCTCGAGCGCCAGCTCATGGGCGAGCTCGAGCCACTCTCGGACGAGCAGCTACTGGCGGCCTCGGTGCGCGCGCCCTCCGCCGACCCCGAGCTGACGGGCCTAGACACAACACAAGCGTACGCCATGGCGGCCCGACGACGTCAGGTCTTCAATCGCGACGAGGTCGACGAGCTCAAGAGACGCGGCTGCCTGGGCGAAGCCAAGAACGCCATGCTCGCCGCCCGCGAATGCGACGCGACCGGCGACGATGCGACACGACGCGACCGTCTCCTCGCCGAGGAGAACGCCGATCGCGAAGCCATTCTCGACTGGGTGGCAACGAGCGACGCGACCTTCACTGGCAAGGGCCGCGCGCAGCTCATCGATATGTACCACCGTCTGCTCGCTGAGCGCGCAAAGCCTGGTGAGTGGGTCGAGAGGCAGGAAGGCTGGGCGAAGAAGTGACAGCTCGTCGCCACATCGTGCTTGCGGCCGCGTTCGCAGCGACGGCATGCGCCCACGATGCGCCCGAGACGCTCATGTCCCCAGAGTTCGGGCCACCACGGGCAGGCGTGTTCAACACCGCCGAACCCCTGGTCGAGAATACCGAAGACGACATGATGCCGACCCTCGCCGGCACGGCGGGGCTCATTGCGTATGTGTCGAAACAAGGCGGGAACCTCGACATCTTCGTGAGGACGCAGACGACCGGTCTCGTGCGTCGACTGACCACCCACTCGTCCGACGACACCGACCCCGCTTTTTCGCCCGACGGAAAGCGCATCGCGTGGGTCGCGCAGAGCGACGACGTGAAGGGTGACGTCTGGATCATGGACGCAGAGGGAGAGCACAAGACCCAGCTCACCGAGCGTGATGCATCCGAGAGCGCGCCAGCCTGGAGCGCCGATGGCAAGCTCATCTACTTCACCACCCGCACCGGCGACGGAGGACCCGCCCGTATCGACGCGATCGAGCTGTCCGGACGCAAGCGGACCGTCGTGCTCACCAACGCCTGGGACCCGGCACCGTCGCCAGACGGCAAGATCCTCGTCTACGTCGCAGCGGACACGACCGGCACCCCGCGCCTCTATGCGAAGCGGCTCGCCGACGGTCGCGTCGCGGCTGTCACGGACGGTGTGTACCTGGACGGCTTGCCTCGATTCGCAATGCTCGAGGGCCGGCCCACGGTCGTCTTCACCCGCTTCGTCGACGACAGTACCGGCGACGGGCGGGTGGCCAGCGACGACGAAGCGAGCCTGTGGTCGACGGTCATCGACCCGAGCGTCTTCGAAAACGGACAAGTAGCGGAAGCGCTGCCGCTCACCCCCGGCGCGGGCGGGGAATTGCTTGCGGCGATCGCGCCCAACTGGATCGCTTACACTGCGGCGGGCTACGCGGACCTCGAGATTTACGCTCTTCCCGCAGACGGCATGGTACAGCGCGACGCGAATAGCAGCGCTGTACTCGAGGCAGCACGGGCCGAACCCGATGCCGCGCTCCGGCGTCTCGCGCTTCGTCATATCACCGCGACAAGCCCCGAGTTGCGTGGTCGTGCCCGCTACGAGCTTGGGCGTGATCTCGAAGAACGCGGCAAGCTACCCGAGGCCCGTGCCGAGTTGTCGCGCGCGGTCGATGAGCTCGTTGGGGACCCCCTGCAAGGTGTGGCTGCGATCGAAATCGAGCGCGTGGCGGTCTTGCAAGTGTTGGGCGGACGCTTTGACAGCGGCGCTCCGCCGCCCGCGCGCGTCCTCGAGCAGGCAACCACGTCCATGCAAGCAATCGCCAAGACCCACCCCGAGACGCCAGCCGTCCAGCACCGGCTCGCGACGACGCTGGCGGAGCTTGCGCTTGCACGTGGTCACTACGCGGCTGCGCTAGCCGGGTTCGAGGCTATCGCCGCGCCTACCGATGTCTCGACAGAAGACGGCGCGCGCGCCCTCGATCACGCAAGCCGACTCTACGCGCGCTTCGCCGATGCAGAAGCTGTCGAGCGCGTGTGCGCGGCGCTGCTTACCCGCTTCGGTGGCGAACGGCTCTACGTCGAGCGCTGCGCAAGTACCTGGCTCGACGCCGCCAAGGCCTCCGCCGCGGAGAACCCGACCGCGGCGGTCGAAGACATCGTTCGTCGCTACGAGAAGCTGCCGCCAGTCGCGGCGCCCGCCATGAACGTGCTCGGCCACGAGCAAGCGCGGCATGGTCACCCGCGGCTCGCCATCGCCTCATGGCAAGGACTCGTACGCAAGTACCCCACCGCGACGCGCACAGTCGCTGATGCCCTGATTGCGTTGGGCGAGACGGCCGAACGCGAGGAAGAGCGGGGCATCGCGCTCGAAGCCTACGAGCAACTCCTCAGTCAGTTCGGAAGCGATCCCAAAACCCGCGGACGCGCACGCGCAGGCGTGACACGCCTTGCGCTCGCCAAAGCGGACAAGGAGGAGGCTGAAGGACGACTCGAGGAGGCCCGTGCGAGCTACGCCCGCCTTCTCGAAGGTCGGCGCGACAACGCCTTGGCTCACCGGCGCTACATCGCGCTGTCGGCCCGCCTGGGAAAGAGCGACGCTGTCCTCGCGAGTTACGAAGTAGCAGCGAGAGCCCGCCCCCGCGACGCGGTGAGTCGATACGCTTATGGCTACGCCCTCACCTTCGCTTCGACGGTCGATCTGTCGCGCGCCGAGCGCGAGATTGGCGCAGCGCTCGACCTCGACCCGCGATTCGCTGCGGCGCATCTCACCATGGGTTGGCTGCGCATGCAGCGGGAGCAACGAAGCCCGGGGCGCGACTGGCTCGACCGAGCGGAATCGAGCTTTCGAACCGCACTCGAGCTCGTCGATCCCGAAGAAGACCCGCAACTCTGGGCGGCAGCGCAACTCAACCGCGCCAACGCGTTGCTTGGTCTTGGCAAGAACGACGACGCGTTCGCTGGGTTTCTGGCACGGAACGGGTCTTCGGTGCGCTTCGACGACCCACTGACCCGCTTGCTCTTCTTCGAGTCCTTTTCGCGCGCCGCCTGGCGCATGGACGAGCTCGACGTCGCGCTCGACATGGCGCATCAAGAATGGGTCTTTGCGAAGTCGCTGCCCGGCCGCCCGCGCCTCGCCACTGCCGCCGCGCTACAGGCATCCATCTACTTGCAGGCAAAGCTTCACGAAGAAGCAGTCGATTGGTACGAGCGCGCCGAGCAGCTCTACCGCGAACGTGAAGACTGGACCCGCGTCGTCCCCATGCTGCGGGGCAAGGCGCTAGCGTTGCGCTTCCTGCATCGCGACGACGCCGCCCTCGACGCTTTCGCGGCACTGCTCGAGCTAACGAGCCGCGGTATCGGCGTACCCGAACCCGACAAACCTCTGTTGGGCTTCCTTGCGCCCGAGATCGCCGCGAACCCCACGAACGTGACGCGCGCGCCCTACGGATTTCCAGCGGACCTCGAAGAGGAAGTGGCCCGCTCGGCTGCTGCCCGCGCGCTACGCGAGCGCGGCGACCTGTCGCGGGCGCGGAGCTTCGCAACGCGACGGCTTCAGCTAATCGATGAGGCAGCCGAGGACGAGGCCATGGCCTCCCGCATACAACCAGAGATCTTGCACGCTGCGAACGAGAGCGCGCTCATCGAAGTGCAAGCCGGCAACCCAACCCAGGCGATGGCGCTTTGGAATCGAGCGCTAACCATCTGTCAGGCCAATGGCTACGTCACGGAGCTGGTGACAATCTTGGAGTCGCTATCCGCTCTTTGGGCGCGCGAGCCCAAGAGCCGTGACGACGTAATCGCGACGCGCGCGCGTGCTCTTGCGAACTCGATGATCGACGTAGCCCGACAGAGCGATGCGACGACGGCGTTGCGGCTGTCGCGATGGCTAGCGCTCGAGCGCTTCGCGGGGCTGTTCACGCCGCCATCGGTCGCCGAAGTAGGGACGAACTTAGCGGCTCGCATCGACGCCCTCGACACCATGAATAGCGAGCTCGACGCCATCATGGGCCTCGTCCCCGAGGACCTTCAGCTCACCGATACGCTGCGCGCCTACGCTGGGTCGCCCGTCGAGGCCACCGTGCAGGTGGCGGACGAGCTCGTTGGCCCACCGATGCTCATTGCCGAAGTCGCCGCCGCTTCGTGGCGTACGGCTTTCGATAGTGCTGTTGCGTCGCGGAGAACGCTCGACGCCACCACGTTGGCGCCGGCCATCGACTCATTCGAGACCTATGGTGGTGGGAGGGGCGCTCCCGAACGGCGTGTGTTCCTCGACGCTGCGAGCCGTGCACTCATCGACGCGGGGGACGTCGAGCGTGCCTGGCGTCTGCTCGAGCGGTCACGTCTAGAGGACCTCGATCCTGGGACACGGCGTCGCGCGGCGGTGGCGAGCCGTCTTGCGACGCGACCGATTCTGTCGCGCACGCTGGACACGAAGCCAGCAACCCTTGCCGAGGTGCGCGCCGCCCTCGCCGAAGGCGAGACCCTGCTGCAAGTGTTCCCGACGCACGACAAGGCGTGGACATGGTTCATCATCGACGGCAAGCGACTGGAAGCCGTGCGCACCGAACCGATGGCCGGGCCCGCGCTACCCGAGGCCGTTGCAAAGCTCCTGGGTTCACCAGAAGCGGCCGTGTATATCGATTTTGGTGGCCACGCGGCCCCGCCGCTCACGGCGATCACGTCTCAGGGAAGAGCCCTCGGCGAGCCAGCGGCGGCACTTTCGGCGAGTTACCTTGCGGCGGCCTTCGAGAGCGCAAGTCTCGCGCGGCGCTCGCCCGTGACCTTTGCCGACCCAACTGTGACACGTCTCGCTTCGGAGGGTGGTGGTAGCTTGCTGCTGCGCTTCACCAGCCCGGTGAGCGGCGAGGAGGCGGCGAGCGCGTGGCCAGGTCCAGCGCAGCTCACGTTCGCGAAGCCCAACGGCGCACCCGAGAGCGAGAGCGTCGACCTGAATCGTTTGGCCGCTCTGCCGCTTGGCAGCGCCGTCGCCTGGATTGACACCGCGGCGCCCTCACCTCGCATCACGCGCTCGCTGGCCCAGGCTTTTCTGCTCGCTGGCGTACCTACGGTCATTGTCGGGCAGAGCGGTAACGACCTCGCGAGTGGGCTTGCGACCGAATCCGCGAGCGCGCTGCTAGCCAAGGCGCATCGAGCAGGCGAGCTCGGGGTCAACACAATGGTGGTCGGCTATCGAGGACTATCATTCGCAGAGCGCGTCGATCTCGCCTTCGTGCGACTCCTCGCCCTGGCACGCTCGGCGGGGCCCGCTTATCAAGCCGCTGCCAAGTCGCAACGACGTGAAGACTGGCTGCGAGCGCACGACGACTTCGCGGCTCTCGTCAACATCGTCGAGCTCTTGATGGAGCCAGAAGCGGTGCCGGTCCTCGCGGCATCGAAGCGCGCCGGTGCCTCCGCACTCGCTAAGGCTCTGCCGCAGCGACTACTGGAAATGCGCGACAAGCTCGCACAGACAAAACTCGCGTTGGGAGAGGTCGACGCGGCTGCGGCCATCCAGGACGCGCTTGCCGAGAGCTATGTCGCCGCCGGCAACCACGAGAAGGCGCTCGCGCAGCTACTCGCCATGGGCAAGACCTTCATGAACGGCGACCGTAACCGCGATGCCGAGCGTGTCCTCACGCGCTGCGCCGAGCTCGCGCACGTCAAGAAACTACCGCTCATCGAGGGCGACTGCCGGTCACGACTCGGCTCGGCCTACCGTGGGCTCTTCGAGAACGAAAAGGCCCGCCAAGCCTACTCCCAGGCCATCGGGGTGTACGCAGCCCAGAATCACAAGAATCAGCTCTATCCGCGTCGCTTCCTCGGCTTGCTCTATGAAACGGCGCTCAACGACTACGACGAGGCGCTCGCGCAGTACCGGCGCGCTCTGGCGGACGCAGTGGGCATGTCCGAGCCCGACATGGTCCCCACACTGCACCTCGACATGGCGCGCACCTACCGGGCTCGTGGCGATTTCGGCGCAGCGCAAGAGGCGGTCGCGCAAGCGCGCGCCGCCCTCCCCAAGAACGACACCACCGACCGTACGGAGGCAGCGCTCGAAGCGGCTAAGATCGAGTGGTATCGCGGCGACTATCCAGCGGCGCTCGACCAGCAAAGCGCGGCTCTCACCTTGGCGCGCGCCAACCGTAACGACTTTCAGGAGATCCAGGCGCTCAGCCTTGGTGGTCTCATCGCCATGAACCGAGGGGACCTTACGCACGCACGCGAATCGGTAACCGCGGCACTCGACCTTGCCCGTGGTAGCGGACGCCGCCGCGAGGAAGCTGCTCAGCTCAACAATCTAGGCACGGTGCTCCAACGCGCTGGTCGCCTCGAGGCCGCCGAGGCTCGCTTCCGCGAGGCGCTCGAGCTCGACACCCAGCTGAACGGCGTCGAAGGACAAGCATTCGATCTACGAGCGTTGGCGGCCGTTCTCGAGCGCCGTGGCAAGGCGCAAGAGAGCTTGGCGACTGTCGACCGTGCTCTCGAGATCTCGCGCTCGATCGGCAGTCGCTATAACGAAGCCCAGTGTTTGTACGTTCGCGGGCGCGCCCTGCTGGCGGCGGGCCGGCGCGACGAGGCAAGTCAGAGCTTCACCGCCGCGCATGACCTCGCGGTGCAGCTGTCCATCCCCGAGATCGACTGGAGGGCTTCTTACGCCGCTGGCCGAATCGCCGAGAGTAGCGGCGACGTCAAAGCGGCGCGTGTGGCGTATGACGCGGCGCTGACGGTGGCGGAGCGACTGGCGCGAGCGGGTGATGATGACAGCGTCGAAGAGAGTCGCGACACCTTGTATGCCGACGCCATGCGACTAGCGCTCGTCGAGCGCGATGACAGCACGGCGTTCGCCCTCATCGAGCGCCGCCACGCGCGCGCCCTGCTCGACGTGATTGCGGCCAGCGACGTGTCATTTCCGAACGACGACGCGCGGCAGCTCGTCGCGAGCGAGCGTCGCGCACGTGAGGCCATCCTAGCGGCGGAGCGGGACCAGAAACGCATGGGTGGCGACGACAGCCAGGCTCGCGACGCCAGCGCGGCGCACGCGACCTTACTTGCGACGTTGCGAAGCCGCTACCCGGGCATCGCGCGTGCCTTCACGATAGCGCCACGCTCGGTCGCGGAAGTGCAGGCGGTGCTACGGGACGACACCGCCATCGTGCTCTATCTCGTCGGTGTCAAACAGGCCAACGCGCTCGTCGTCCGCAGGAGCAGCTTAACACCGGTCCTTTTGCCGATTCAGCCAGCGGACTTGAAGCAGATCGCAGACGGCTATCGCGATGCCCTGCGCGCCTTCGGTGGCGTCGACGCCACCGGAGAGCAGATTGGTCGCGCGATTCTCGATCCGCTGGGCGACGCGCTGCTGGGCGTCAAGCACCTGGTCATCGTGCCACACGGCCCCTTGGTCGGTATCCCTTTCGCAGCGCTTCCCTGGCAAGGTGCGCAGCTCGTCGACCGTGTCGCGACGAGTTATGCCCCATCCGCGTCCGCACTCGTCGACACACTCTCTAGGCCGCAACGCCCAGCACCGAAACGGGTGGTCGCGGTGTCTCATGGCGCCGATCTCCCCTTCGCGCGGCTCGAGGCGCTCGCCATCGCCGGCTCTGGCGCCGTCCTCGGGCCAGCGGCAAGCGAGGCGGCCGTGCGAGCGCTGCGCGGCGACGCCGTCGACCTGGCGGTACACGGTGAGGTTGCGACTGCCGAGCCCATGCGGGCCGGACTTGTTCTTGCGGAGGGCGAAGATGACGATGGACGCCTCACGCTGCGCGAGGTGTTCGGTATGGAGGCGCTAGCGCCGCTCGTGACTCTATCGGCCTGTACGCTTGGGGGTAGCGACGCGGCGTGGGCCGCAGTTTCAAGCGCGTTCTTCGCGAGCGGCACGCAGACGTTGGTCGCAAGCCAAGAACGTGTCTCGGATCTCGCGGCAGGCGTCCTCATGAAGCGCTTTTATCGCGAACGCCGCCAAGGCGGCGCCGCTGCCCTCAGGGCGGCCCAGCTATGGACCCGCGCGGCTTTCGAGCACCCCGCGCACTGGGCCACCTTCGCGCTCCTCGGTGACTTCCGTTGATGGGCGCCTGTGTGGCATAGGTCGCGCTTGCCATGGAGAGTTCCCGCATGAAGCGAATCGCCTGTGTTGCCGCCTTGGTCGGTCTCAGCATCGTTGGTTGTGACAAGGACAAGACCAAGGATGCCCCCGCTATCGAGGCGACTCCCGCGCCGGACACCGCTCCGCCCGCGGCAAACACGTTGGCGCCTTCGGAGCCACGCCCGTCCCAGGCTGGCGAGCAGGCTTTCGTCACAGGCGTCACGGCCGTGCGCCGCGCCAACAGCGAGGACAAGCAGGTCGACGATCCGAAGAAGCCCGGCAAGAAGGTCAACAACTACATCACGACGCTGCACCGTGGTGAGCAGGTGCAGGTGCTGAGCGTCGAGGGCGACTGGGCGCAAGTTCGCTCGTCGGATGAGAAGGAAGGCTGGACCAAGAAGGACGCGCTACTCCCTTCGCAGGGCGTGACGATGGCGACCACGCTCGACGAAGCGAAGACGTTCGACCGACCGGACCTCCTTGCCTTGAACGCCAAGCGCAAGGTCACTGCCGGCTCTCTCGTCTATGCCATGCGCACCAAAGACCAGTTCAGCGAGGTGAACCTCGGCGGCAGCAGCACCGCCTGGGTTTTGACCAGCTCGCTCGTCTCCGAGCAACGTGAGGTCGACGCCGCCAAGCTCTTGAACAAGGCGCGCTGGCTCACCGATCACAAGGACGCCTCGGCGACCGATCTCATGGACCTCGCCAAGAAGGAATACGGCGACACCAAGGTCATGCAGGCGCACCTCGCGGCGCAAGCGGCGCCGGCCGAGGGAGTCGCTCCCGCACCGACGCCGGCTCCACAGCCTCCGCCCGAAGCAACGCCGACCGCGCCGCAGCAGTAGGCCAATGGCTCCGCATCCGTACGGCAGTTTTCCGTCCGAGATAGCGGACTACATGCGCAAAAATGGCGTCGCTATCACGGACGACCAGGCGACACGTATCGTCTCGCACGCGCTGTCGCCCCGTGCGGACGCGGACGCGGCGAAGAAGCCGCTCGCGCGGAACATACGAGACGCCGCGGAAAGGCTCCTCGACCATCGTCGCCTCGTTGTGCTCGAGCGTGTCGCCGACGAGGCCGATGGGTTCGTAAAATACCTTTTCGAGCACCCGGACGGGTCGCTCTCCGAAGCCGTACGCATACCTTTGCACAAGCCAGGCACGTTTTCGGTTTGTCTGTCGTCGCAAGTAGGCTGCGCCATGAAGTGCGACTTCTGCGCGACCGGCCGCCTCGGGCTCATGCGGAACCTCGAGCCCTGGGAGATCGTCGCGCAGATGGTTGCTGTGCGTGATGAGGCCCAAAAGACGGGCGCCGGGCGCGTCACCAGCGTCGTCTTCATGGGTCAGGGTGAGCCTTTCCACAACTACGACGCGGTCATTCGCGCGGCCCAAATGATCGCGAACCCCGTCGGCTGCCGCTTGTCAGCCGAAGCGATCACCATCTCGACGGTAGGCCTGGTGCCTCGCATTCGCCGCTACACCGCCGAGGGTCACCGATACAAGCTCATCGTCTCGCTTACATCCGCCATCGCAGACAAGCGAGAGAAGCTCTTGCCGGTCGCTTCGAAGTTTTCGCTCAACGACGTAGCCGATGCTTTGCGCGAGCACGCTTTGGCTCGCAAGACGCGTGTCACTGTCGCGTGGGTGGCGATGGCGGGGGTCAACACCGGAGCCGACGAAGCCCGCGCCCTCGCTGACTTGCTCGCCGGTGTACCGGTCATCATCAATCTCATCGATGTGAACGATGCTCGGGAGAACGGTTATAGACCGCCGAACGAAGCAGAGCGTCGCAGCTTCGTGGACAACCTCCAGATCTTGAGGGCGCCGGTCGTCCGACGCTACTCCGGTGGTAAATCGAAACACGCGGCGTGCGGAATGCTGGCTGGCCTGCGGCTGTCAGCCTGACCCTCAGGCTCGGGGAGAGAATTCGACAACGGCCGCGAACGGCGTAGCGATATTCCTGCGGTCCCCGCAGGAGCTCTCGCACCGTGACCAATGTTCGTCCCTTTGGCCCTTCCGCCGCGTCCGTGCCAGCCGCGGCCACCGACCAGCCATTCGTGGGCAGCCTCCCAACCGAGGTCGGTCGCCTTGCCGGCTCCAAGGTCCACTGGGAGTATGGCAGCGGGCCCGGCAGCAAGACCCACTGGGAATTCGGCGGGGGCATCGGCAGCAAGACGCACTGGGGCTACGGCACGGGCATCGGCAGCAAGACGCATTGGGACTACGGCACGGGCGTCGGCAGCAAGACGCACTGGGAGTACGGCTCGGGCGTCGGCAGCAAGACGCACTGGGAGTATGGCGCGGGAGTCGGTAGCAAAGTGCACTGGGAGTACGGCTCGGGTCGCGGGAGCAAGGCGCACTGGGAGTTCGGCTCCGGTCCCGGCGTGACCGAGCCCTGGGCACTCGCGTTGATGGCTGCCGCCCTGAGCACGGCTTAGGGGCTCCGGGTGAGCACCATCCTCCTGCTCGTTGCCTCGAACGTCTTCATGACGTTCGCTTGGTATCGGCACCTCCGCGAGCAAGGCACATCACCTCTGTGGCTAGCCATTCTTACGAGCTGGGGTATCGCGTTCTTCGAGTACTGCCTCGCGGTTCCCGCGAATCGCTTCGGCTACGGCAGGTTCTCGCTAGTGCAGCTCAAGACCATTCAAGAGGTCGTGACGCTGACCGTTTTCGCGGTCTTCGCGACTATCTACATGCGCGAGCGGCTGACGCAGAACCACCTGATCGCGGCTGTCTGCCTGGTGGCGGCTGTGTTCTTCGCATTCCGAAAGTAGCCGCGACGGGCCGCCGCGATCGATGCAGATACGTTCGGAAGGCTAAGGCGACGCAAGCACCTTCTTGGCGAGCTCGAGGTGCTCGGGCTTGCAGTAGACACGCGAGACCGCCACCGCTTCATCGAAGCGACGATACAACGGCGTGTAGTCCTCGATACGGCTCACGCGGTTGCGCTCGGGCTCGATGACCAAGAGCGGAAATGCTTCGTCGCGTTTGCGAAAGTACTTCGAGAGCACACCGCGACTGGTAGCGCGGAAGAAGTCGACCCCGGCGTCCTTGAGCTTGGCATCGATGGTCGGCGCTTCCTTGGCGCTGAACTCGTGCGTCTCGACGAGCATGCGGTAGGGCCTTCGGCGCACAACGAGCTTCGCCCATGGGTCGCTCGAGCGGCGCAGCGCCATGTTGAGCTCGACGTCGTCGGTAGCAAGATAGCCCTCGGCGTCAGCGGGTAGCTTGTATTCACCGGACTCGTAGAAGCGGCCGAGCAATGAGTCGAAGCAGATCGGGGTGTAGTGGTAGTAGACCGACAAGAACATGTGGTAACGCGCGAGCAGAAAGTTTTCGAAGGCCCACATGCCGCGATGCTGCAGCGCCATGGCCAAGGTGCCTTCCCACTCGACGGCGGTGATGTTCGCCGTCAACCACTGGTGGTCGAAGTTCCCGTAGGTGACGCCTGCGTAATAGGCGTCGCGTCGCAGGTAGTCCATGCGATCGGCGTCCATCTCGCTCGACACGATCTGGTGCAAGAGCGGCAAGAGATCGACTCCGCCGACGACGAAGGCCTTCTCGTCACCGGGAGGAGGCGTGCCCATGACGAGCGCGGCGAGCCGTGCCCCTGTCACGCCAATCGCACCGACTTGCTCGTCGATGAGCTGTGTAAGCTCGGAGCGCGTGAGGAGCAGAACGGTGTAGTCCTCGTGCGTGGCCTGGCGTTTGGGATCGTCGACCCAAACGCCGAGCGCGAGCTCGCCAGCATCGGGCATGACGCGCTCGCTGACATGCGACATCGGAGCGTGCCCCAAATCGTGAAAGAGCACCGCGAGCCGCACGGTTTGGCGCAGGCGTGCTTTCTCGGCGTCGGTTGCCTCGACCACCGCGAGCGCGCGCTCGACCATGCGCGTCGCCATCGCCATGGCGCCGAGAGAGTGAGCATAACGCGTATGCGTCGCACCTGGAAAAGCGAGTTCCGAGAAACCAAGCTGCTTGATGTGACGCAACCGCTGAAACGGACGCGAGTCGATTAGCTTGATCTCAGTGGCCGAGACTTCGATGGTGCCGTGGATGGGATCGTGAATCGCGATCATGCGCTGGGCTGCAATAACACCGACTGTGTCGCCGCGTCGATACGGGGGCGAACATGCGGGGAATGGTAGGCGCGTGAAGGCAGCAGCACGGGCCAACTGGGTTTAGTGAGCAGCGCGCCGGTCCCAAGTCCGGCGCGCTGGCCACCAACACTCCCACACCCTCGCCGCCACCCAACGCCGACGCCCTCACCCACCAAATCGGCGGCCGCCGATGGTCGCAGCCGCCCGCTCGACTATGTGTTTTCTAAGGCACCCTGCCGCGGTGCCCGTCGCCGCCGGGAGCAAAGACCCGCAACCCCTCGCGGTTAGCGAGCTCGTCGCGTGCAGGAAGCGGAGTTGTTCGCGTACCGGAGGCCATGACGTCGATCACCTGGGCTAACACGTTGATGACAGGGCTTATCGGCGCCGCAGGCCAGGCGTTTCGGAAATGGATGACACGCTGTCACGATTTCGAGTGACTGAGAGCACAGCCCCAGTGGGACGGCGCGTAAGGCGCACTCTGCGCGAGAGCGGTGAGTCGACGGGTTAACCGCGCTCCTGATGAACACGCTGAATCGTGCCTGGTGCGGCCATCGCCGGATGCTGAGCGAGATCGGTACCCGCGACGACTTCAGCGCGATGGCCATCGATCCAGGCTGCGGTCTTGGCGATGCCGAAGTCGCTCTGGAGGTCGTCGGCGGTCGCGAAGTCGATCTTGCTCCACCACAAGGCCGCGGCGTTACCGGTCGCGAGCGAATCGCTCATGGCTTCGCTCAACGTATCAGCGGCGCTGAGCGCTGACGCGAACACTTTGATGCGACGAATGAACCCGGAGAGTCGCTCGTGCTGGTGAGCGTTCCACCACGGACAGTTTCCGAAGACCAACGCGGAGTTTGCGTGGTAGCCGGTGTTGTGTTGCGCCTGAGCCGAAAAACTTGGGCCAGGATTCCCTGCGTTGATGTCGGTGTAGAACGTGACCTCACCGCTTTGGGTGTAGATCATGGCCTGGTTGTGCACCCGTCCGTATTGCACGAGCTCCGACGTGTAGTCGTTGCCGTCGAGGGCAATCTCCCACTTGTGGCGGGTGAAGTTTTCACCGTCGCTTTGCCCGAAGGCCGAGTGCGGATACGGGTGGCAGCCAACGTAACCCGGCAGGTCGTAGAAGTCCGTCCCCGAAGAAGCAGCGAAGAAGAACGTCGAGAAGTAGGCGGCATGGCGGATCGGAATGATCTGCCAGGTGAGCGTCATCCCTGACGACCAGGGCGCCATCGCGCTGTCTTTGGCGAGGTAGAAGTAGCGCTGCACGGCGATGCGATCCCAATCACCGTTGCGGCCCGCGTCGTGGCCGTTGCCCTTGAAGTAGAGCCACCGTGCGCCTCCTGCGGGAGGCGCTGGGCTGACCGTGATCGTGAAAGGGTTCGAGCTAGTCTGCGTCATGACGCCCTAACCCGTGGCACGAGCGGCGGGCTTAGGCCCGGCGCCGGTCCCGCTTCTTCTTGTTCGCCGAGACGTCGCGTTTGACCTTCTCGACCACCGAGGGACCATCGTCTTCGGGTTCGCCGTTGTTGGGCGAAGACTGTGCCCCGGGCTTTGCGGCGCTCTGCCCCGAGATCGGCTGCGTCGACGTAGCGCGCGACTGCATGAGCTGCCGCTGGCGCTCGCGTTGACGCTCGAGGCGTGCCTGATACTCGTCTTCGGTCTCTTGCGTGATGACGACGCGGAAGGTCTTCTGCAGCACGTCGCTCGTTACAGCGGACATCATCTGCACGAAGAGGTTGTAGCCCTCCTTCTTGTACTCCTGCTTCGGATCTTTCTGAGCGTAACCGCGCAGCGAGATGCCTTCGCGCAGGTGGTCCATGTCGCGCAGGTGCTCTTTCCAGAGCTGATCGATGGTCTGCAGGTAAATGATGCGCGAAACGCCGTAGTAGCTGTCGGCGCCGTACGTCGTTTCCTTCTCGAGCAGCACCTTCTCGACACCAGCAAAAACGGTCTCCTCGATGACCTCACGGGTCACGTCTTTGAGGTCGACGAGTTTGAGATCGGCGTTGAACTGCTCCTTGATCATCAGCTCGAGCTCGTCGAGCTTCCACTGGTCGATGTTGGTCTTCTCGGGGCAAGCGCGTGCCACGATGTTGATGATCACATCCTCGATCGCGTCGAGAACGAGCTCTTTCGTCGCGGCCGCGTCAGCGGACAAGACGCGACGTCGCAGCTTGTAGACCGCGATGCGCTGGTCGTTCATCACGTCGTCGTATTCGAGCAGGTGCTTACGGATGTCGAAGTTGTGTCCTTCGACACGACGCTGCGCGTTCTCGATACTGCGGTTCACCAGCGGATGCTGGATGACCTCACCCTCCTTCATGCCGAGAGTTTCCATGATGGCGGTGATGCGTTCGCCGCCGAAGATGCGCATCAAGTCGTCTTCGAGCGACAAGTAGAAACGCGACGTGCCGGGATCGCCCTGACGACCCGAGCGCCCACGGAGCTGATTGTCGATACGCCGCGATTCGTGGCGCTCACTACCGATGACGCACAAGCCACCGGCCGCACGCACCTCGTTCTTCTCGGCGTCACACTGCGCCTGGTATTTCGCGATGATGGACGGGAGCTGGGCTTCGTTTTCGGGCGTGAGCTCCGCTTTGGCGAGGAACTCGGGATTGCCGCCGAGCAAGATGTCCGTGCCACGGCCCGCCATGTTGGTGGCGATGGTGACCGCGCCCTTGCGGCCGGCCTGCGCGATGATCTCGGCTTCTTGGCGGTGGTACTTCGCGTTCAAGACGTTGTGCGGGATTTTGAGCTTCTTGAGCTCGCGCGAGAGGACTTCGCTCTTTTCGACGCTGGTCGTGCCGACGAGGATCGGCTGCCCCTTGGCGATGCGCTCCTGGATGTCCTTCGAGATGGCGCCGAACTTCTCGCGTTCGCTCTTGAAGATGAGATCGTCCATGTCCTCGCGGACCATGTCGCGATTGGTCGGCACCGCCACGACTTCGAGGTCATAGATCTTGGCGAACTCTTCCACTTCGGTCATCGCCGTGCCGGTCATGCCGCCGAGCTTCATGAACATGCGGAAGTAGTTCTGATAGGTGATGGTCGCGAGCGTCTGGTTTTCGTTCTCGATCTTGACGCCTTCCTTGGCCTCGACCGCTTGGTGCAGACCGTCCGACCAGCGCCGGCCGTCCAGAACGCGGCCGGTGAATTCGTCGATGATCTTCACCTTGCCGTCTTCGACCATGTAGTCGACATCGCGGCGATAAAGGGTGTGCGCGCGCAAGCCCTGGTTCACGTGATGCAGGATCTCGATGTTGTCGGGCGCGTAAAGGTTGTCGACGCCGAGCTTCTTCTCGGCGGTCTCGATGCCTCGCTCCGTTAAAACGACAGTGCGTGACTTCTCGTCGATGGTGTAGTCGACCTCGCGCTTAAGCGCTGGGATCACGGCATTGATGCGGCCGTATTTATCGGTCGACTCCTCCGAGGGGCCGCTGATGATGAGCGGGGTGCGCGCCTCGTCGATCAAGATCGAGTCCACCTCGTCGACGATCGAGAAGTGGTGGCCGCGCTGCACGTAGTCGCTCAAGAAGAGCTTCATGTTGTCGCGCAGGTAGTCGAAACCGAACTCGCTATTGGTGCCGTAGGTGATGGGCAACGCGTACATGGCCTTGCGCTGCGCATCGGAGAGTCCGTGCACGACGAGGCCGGTATCGAGACCCAAGAAGCGATAGAGCTGACCCATCCACTGCGAGTCACGGGTCGCCAGGTATTCGTTGACCGTTACGACGTGCACGCCGCGGCCCGCGATAGCGTTCAAGTAAACCGGGAGCGTGGCGACCAACGTCTTGCCTTCACCGGTCTTCATCTCGGCGATCTTGCCCTCATGCAGCACCATGCCGCCCATGAGCTGAACGTCGAAATGGCGCATATTGAGGACGCGGCGGCCGGCCTCGCGGCAGACTGCAAACGCCTCGGGCAGGATGGTCTCGAGCGCTGCGTCGACGAGCTTGCGCTCTGCCTTTACCTCGGCCTTCGTACCCTCGGTGATGGTCTTGGTGGGGTCGCCGCCCAGCTGCTTGAAGGCCTGCTCGTAGCGGGCGCGCAGCTCGCCAGTCTTGGCGCGGAGCTGATCGTCGGGCAGCGCGCGCATCTTGCCGTCGAGCGCGGCAATCGCCTGCACCTTCGCAGAAAGACGCGCGACCTCACGCTCATTTTTCGTCGGAATGAGCTTGCCGATGAACCCTTGTCGCCACCAGGACATGTCCGCTCCAAAACCCGCAAAAGGCGCGAAAACCTACGCGTCTGGCGCGGCAATGGTCAAGGTAAGCTTCTGGTCGCGACTACGATTCGGGCAAGCCGCTCATGGGCATGACCCACCCGTTCGGCATGCGCGAAACCAGATGTGGTGACCGTTCGCGGCGCGCTGAGGCTGCCCGCGCCGCAGGCGACCAGACCTCGACGCGAGGAGCGTCGCGCCGCCTTAGCGGGCGACCTTTTCGTAGAGCTCCTCGACGGTATCGACAAGCGCGCCATAGAGCTCCGCTTGTCGGATACGCTCGGCGACCGGGTCTTTGGTCTTCGCTTTGTACTTCGCCTGGGTGGCGTGCATCTTCTTGTAGAGATTGAGCGCTCCCTCCATGCGCGAGAGCAAAGACGGGTCGGCAGTGACGGCCTTCTCGATGGCGTCGATGTGGTCGTTGAGCTCGGCGTAGGTCGGTTTACCACCGCTACTCTTCGGGGCGCTGCGGGTCACATCGTCGGCACCGCGGGCCGGTTCGGGACGGCTCGAAGGTGGTGTTGGGCTGGTGGTGACGGCAGGCGTCGCGCCGCGATCGTTCGCGGCGGTCGGGCTAGGACGATCACTCTGCGTCGGGCGGGGTGAGGCCGCCGGGGTATCGCTCTTCGACGGGGCGTCCCCCTTCGCCTGGGTGTCCGCGTTAGCACTCGGCGAGTCGTCGTCGCGGTTGTCGACCCGCTTGGCCGCAGCGGCTACCTGCTCTTGGAGCTTCGCCGCATCGGCTTGGGCAGCGGCGACGGCTTCCTGGGCTTTCGCCGCCTGGGCCGCCGCGCTCGCCGAGGCAACGCTCGCGCGCACGAGGCCAATCACGCTCCACGCCGTGCTCGCCAGGAGCAGCACACCCAAGACCATGAAAATCTTGGGGACGAGGTCCATCACGCGGAAGTGCCCGTGCCAAGCGTACATGATGTAAAGAGAGACCAGGCCCGCGCCAGTGGTGAGCACGAGCGGCGCGATCTGGATGAACGGCCCGATGACCGGGATGCCCGCCAGAAGAGCAAAGAGCACACCGACGCCCGCGACGATCTGCGTGAGCGCAACCCCGGTGTAGAGCGCAACGAACATATTCGTACGCCCGCGCGGATTGGATTCGCCCTTGAGCAAACGGATCCACCAATTGACGAGTGGATGCCAGACCCAGCCAGCAACGACGCAGCCAACGACCACCCCGATGGCGCCACTGATGATGGGACGGATGATCGCACCGATGCCGAAGGTGTGCGTCACGAGCGACAAGATGATGGTCGCGATGACCGTGATGATGGCGCCGAGAATGAGCGGCGGGGCAGCCCAGACGACGAGGTCCATCTTTTCGAGAGGCGGGAAAGGCTGTTCGGCGATGAGCCGCTGCGTGGCGCCGACCGGCCCGAACGCGAGCTTGGGCACCGCGCCCATGTAGTAGGCGAGCGCTCGCCCGAAGCCGCCCTGGACATCACCGCCATTGAAAGCCGGTCCGAGCTCGGAGACCTCGCGGTCGCCGCCTTCGGCCAGCTCGTCATCCACTGAGACCTCGCGGCGGCGTGAACCGCTTTCGCGGAGTGAGCCTTCGTTGAGAGAGCCCGAGTCGCGCCGACCGTCGATGGTGCCAGAGTCGCGACGGCCTTTGCTTTTGTTCTTGCTCTTGCGCGGAGCCACTGGCTCGTCGTCGCCAGCAACCGGCACGTTGCGGTGAATCGAGCTGCCCTCTGCGAGTTGCTCATGCTCCGCGATGTCGGCGTCGTCCGACTCTTCGTGCATGACGGTTCGAGCCTGCTGCATAGCGCGCGGAGCATCTGACTTCGCGGAGGCCTTTTGACCGATGGTCTTTTGCTCGTAGAGCGCCGTAGCCTCGCCCGCCGCGGCCTCGCTGCTAGCGACTGACACACGGAATTTGTACTTGTGCAGCGCGATGACGATGCCGTCTTTGAGCTCGAGCTCGCCGCGCAGACGCGTGCCTTCGACGAACGTGCCGTTCGACGAGTTGGTGTCTTCGATGTAGTAGCGGCCGGAGCGGGCGAAGATGCGAGCGTGAGCGCCCGAGACGCCGGGGTCAGGGATCGTGATGCTGGAGCGGCGCGAATCGCGGCCGAGCGTGGCACCCGCCGCGTCGATGGTGTGCAGCTCTTCGGTTTGCAGGTCCTCTAAACGGAGCTCCATAGCGCCGGGAGGTTAGCCGACCTAAGCCGCTAACAACAAAGAAAACCGGCGCGACGCGACGCGTCATTGGTGACCTGGTTGCGGCCCTCCCCCGGGGCCCTAATTTTCCTCGTGACGCGTGCGGCTCGCGCGGAGGCTGGACCACTCATCGTAGTCCGAAAGGTCTTCGTCGGTCGCCGCCGATTCGACGGCGCTTTCGTGCGCGGCAAGGATCGCTTGGTACGTGTCGCTGTCGAGCTGGCCGCTTTGCGGCAAATCGTGCTCGTCCTGGAAAGCCGCGATCGCATCACGTGTCGCGGGCCCCCATATACCGTCGATGCCGTCGCCGCCTCCGCCGCGATCGCGACCGCTCACGTCATAGCCGAGGGCGACCAGCGCGACCTGCACGTCATGCAGGCGAAGCCTCGCTTGTTCGAGATCGTTGGGATTCGCCTCGGTCGCGCGCAAGTAGCCACTCGCAGCGGCTCCGATGCTCGTGGCCATCATCGAAACGTCGGTGAACCCCAAAGGCTCGTCGTCGATGCGATCGTCGGGCAGCTCGGCGTTACTTGGCACCTGGGAAATTACGGGTCCGCCTTGATCTGAGCGGTCGTCGAGCTTGCCGTCTCGGTCGTTTCGGTGCCGTCCCATCTGCTCCCTCCTTGTCTCAAGGTCGCCATCAAAGACCGCAAGCGCAACCGCCCCTGCACTGTACCGAGGTCTCACGCCGATGTTATGGGGTTCGCTATGTCAGGCTCCGCGAGCGACGATTCTGCCGCGATTCTAGCGCGTGTCATGCGCAGCGGCGAGCCGGAATCGCTCCATCGCGGCAGCGTCGTCATCACCAAGGATGACGAGGTGTTACACGCCTGGGGGAACCCTGACGTCGCGGTGTTCACGCGTTCGGCGGTGAAGCCGTTCCAAATGCTGCCGTTCCTCGAACGGGGTCTTGCTGACCGCTATAGCGTATCCAATGCCGAGCTCGCGATCCTCATCGCGAGCCACAGCGGCACAGACGAGCATGTCGAGGTCGTGCGCGGCCTAATGAAGAAGCTAGCGGTGGACGAGAGCGAGCTGCGCTGCGGCCCCCACGCGCCATACGACTTGCAGGCAAGCATCGCGATTGCGCGTGCGGGCGGCAAACCAAAACCGGTTCACAACAATTGCTCGGGAAAGCACGTTGGGTTCTTGCGCTTGGCGCGCGAGCTCGGGGTCGACGCCGAGCGGTACCTCGATCCGACGACGGCATCACAACAAGAAGTCAAAGCTGCAGTGCGCACCATGACTGGCACGGCTGAGGGCGATCTCTTCGTTGGCGTCGATGGTTGCGGCGCCCCGACCTTTCGCATGCCCCTGGTGGCGCTGGCGCGGGGGTTCGGACGCCTGGCCACCCCCCGAGCTTGTGCGCCCGAGCGTGTCAGAGCACTACGCGCCATGCTCGAAGCGGTGACTGCGGCTCCGCGTATTTTCTCTGGGGCGGGGCGACTGGAAGAGGCGTTACTGACGTCGTTCCCCGGGCGCATTTTCCCCAAGAATGGCGCCGAGGGCATTTACGCGATTGGCCTTGCAGGCACAGGCCTCGGGATCGCCATCAAGGTCGACGACGGTAACGAGCGCGGCTACTACCCGGTCGTGGTCGCGCTATTGCAACGTTTGGGGTTCATGGCCGAGGTCCCAAAGAGCCTCGAGCGCTTTCGCAAGCCGCCCATCATCAACACCCAGAAACACGTCGTTGGCCACGTCGAGAACGCTCTGTCGTGAGGAGTTCCATGGACATCGAGAAGGCAGCCCAAGTCATCGACGCCGCATTCGCGGACCGCTCGAAGCTCGACAGCGATGCTCGTGCGTGCGTGCGCGAAGTCGTTGCCATGCTCGACCGCGGCGAGCTGAGAGTCTGCGAGAAGGTCAAGGGTGCCTGGGTCGTCAATGCTTGGGTAAAGCGCGCTATCCTGCTCTACTTCGCTGTATCCGAGATGCAAGTGATGGAGGCGCCACCCTTCGAGTACTTCGACAAGATCCCGCTCAAGAAGAATCTTCGCGAGCAAAACGTCCGAGTGGTTCCGCCAGGCGTCGTCCGCTTCGGCGCACACTGCGAACCGGGTGTCGTGGTCATGCCAGCATACGTGAATATCGGAGCCTACGTCGGCGGCGGCACGATGGTCGACACGTGGGCAACGGTCGGCTCCTGCGCGCAGATTGGAAAAAACGTCCACCTCTCGGGCGGGGTCGGCATCGGCGGGGTGCTCGAGCCACCGCAAGCTTCCCCGGTCATCGTCGAAGACGGCGCATTCATAGGCTCGCGTTGCATTGTCGTCGAGGGGGTCCAGATCGGCGAGGGCGCGGTGCTCGGGGCGGGGGTCACACTCACCGCGTCCACACCCATCATCGACGTCACCGGTTCGGTAGAGGTCGTGCTGAAAGGTCGGGTCCCACCTCGGAGTGTCGTTGTCCCTGGAGCTCGCGCGCGCCAGTTCCCCGCAGGTGCGTACAACTTGCCGTGCGCGCTCATTATCGGCCAGCGCAACGCCACGACCGATTTGAAGACCTCGCTCAACGACGCTCTACGCGACTTCGCCGTCGCGGTGTAAACCAATAGGCATGTTTCGCCTCGCGCCGATCGTTGCGCGTTGTCTCACGATGGCGCTGGCCATGCAGGCGCACGCAGCGGACACGGAGCTCGCCCTCCCTGCACCGCTAGTCGCCTTGTTGAAGACCGGAAAGTGGGACACAACCCCGCGTAGCTTCCGCATCATCACTCTGTCCTTCATCGCGGACGGATGCGCGGCAGAGGCGCGCGCCGATACGGCCAAGCGTCTCGCCGCGAGTCGGTGCATCGACGCGACCCTCGCGCTAGCCAAGCAGGACAGACCAGGCAAGCTCGACATCGGTCGCGCCGATGCCGGACTTTGGCTCGCGCACTACGCGCTCATCCTGGGGAGTCGCGACGCGGTGGTCGCAAATTGCGCCGACACCGACGAGCACCGGAGCATCTCCGAGGCACTCGCCAGGCGCTCGCTCGCCGAGCCGACAGCACATGCGCCGTCATTCGCTGGCAAACCCGAACGTTACCCGGCCGATCAAGCTGCCGTACTTGCCGCCATAGCCCGTTACGACCGCGCACACGGGACGCGCCTCGTCACCGAGCCGGCCGCCCGCTACGACGCCTACCTCGACGCGCACACCGACGCCGAGACCGGACTCCCGTGGTCGCAAGTCGCTGGCACGGGCGCGAGCGGAGCGCTGCCCCGGGGCTGCGCGCTGTCGTGGCAGACTCGGTATCTGGCCGAGGTTCTCCCAGAACGTGCTGCGCGCGACTGGAGGCTCTACCTGCGGCACTACCTCTTCGACGCGGGTGTCGTCGTCGGACTGCGCGAGTGGCCCCCAGGCCGCGACCGGCCGGCAGACATCGACTCGGGCCCGATCGTTCGCGGCGTCGGCACCGCCGCAAGTGCCCTCGCGATCCCGGCTGCCCGGCGGATGGGTGACGACAACCTCGCGTTGCGCCTGGAAGCCTCGGCTGCGAGTGTCATTGCCCTGGCTGGCGCCGACCCCAAAATCGCCGCGAGCAGCCGGAGCCACATCGCTGAATCAATACGCTATCTCGGACACGTAGAAAGAAAGGATTAGAACCCATGTCGCACCACGACGATCAACTCAAAGGTAGTGAAGCGCGCTTGTGGCGCCTGATCGACGAGCGCAGCCAGCCCGGCTCGGACCCCCGCGAGATCGACGAACGCATCTGGGATCTGTTCGGCGATGACTGGGCCATCATGTTCACCGACCTCTCGGGGTTCTCGCGCCAGGTCGCGAAGTTTGGAATCATCCACTTCCTACAGGTCATCCACGAACAGAAAGCGCTGCTCTTGCCCATCGTCGCCGACCACGACGGCATCCTCATCAAGATCGAGGCCGACAGCTTTCTCATCATCTTCAAACGCGCGCGCACGGCGGTCCAATGCGCGATCGCCATGCAGCACGCTTGTCAGAACCTGAACATCAGACGCGCACCCGAAGAGCAGGTCCTGTTGTGCGTCGGTATCGGCGCCGGTCGGGTCCTGCGGATCGGCGATGTCGACGTGTATGGCGCCGAGGTAAATGCCGCGAGCAAGCTTGGCGAAGACACCGCCAAGGCAAACGAAATTTTGGTCACCAAGAACGCGCGTGACCAGGTTCAGGATCTTTTGGGCGTCAGCTTCGAGCCCATCGATGTCGCCGTGCCGGGAAGCGACAAGAACTTCAAAGTGATCTACGAGCACGCCCGATAGTCACTTCTTGTCGGGCTTGCTGTCCGCGTTTGCGTGCAAGACGCTGACACCCGCTGGGATGCTGAAGGCAAACTTTGCGTCGGCGACCTTGGCCGCGAGGTCGAGGTCCTTGAAGACGTATTCTGTGCGATTGCCCAGCGGGTCGACGACGATCGACCGACGTACCCTGCCACTGGCGGAGTCCGTGTCGAGCTGGATACGCTCGACCGCAGCGATGGGTTCCTTTGGCGTCAGTAGGATCGACACGGCGTCACCGCCCGCGATGCACTTGGCGTCGCACGCTGCCGGCGTGAAGCTTTTGACCAAGTCACCCTGACCCCACAAAAAGCGCATGGCGCTAGCGACTGGACTGTCCTGAAACCGGTCGAAGACCGTGACCTGCGAATTCTCTGGTTCGTAGAAGTAAGCCTGTTTGCCGTCGAAAACGAAGTCCTTGCGCACGGGCTTCTGGTAGCTCCAGCGCACCTTGCCGTCTTTCTTCGCCCACATCTCCCCGCTCTCGACCTTCCTCGCGCCTCGCACTTTGTCGACGTAAGCCTGCTCGAACTTGGCCGTGACGTCTCCCGCGTTCTTGTAGGTGGCCTGGACCTTGGCAAGAGTGTCCGCTGGAGAGGACAACACGACAATGAGACCTGCGGCGAGAAGCATGGTGTTGAACCTTTGGACGACCGGAGGTCCGCCGATATTCCCTCCATGGCATACGGGTCAATGGCCGACGAGAAAGCAGAAAAAATGAGCCTGTCGTCTTCAACAAGGCGCTCGACCCGGTCACCGGCAACGAAACGACGCGCTTCCGTATCACGCCGGGCATCCAGGGCGCGGGCGCGAGTTCGCGGGCACAGCCCCTGCAACGAGGGAAACGCGCGTGTTCGCTATAGCGTCAATGTCGTCGGTGGACAGAACCGACGCCTCCTCCTCGTCACCACCCGTTGCCGTTTTCGGGTGGCGCTTACGAATGAGCCTTAGATGGCATTGACCAAGACCTCACGGGGCTTGGCGCCATCTGCGGGCCCGACGATCCCCTCGGTCTCCATGAGCTCGACCATGCGAGCGGCCCGGTTGTAGCCGATGCGTAGCCTGCGCTGGATCATCGAGATGGACGCCTGCCGAGTCTCAGCGACGATGGCGACGGCCTGGTCGTACATCTCGTCTTTGGCCTCGGCCTCTCCACCTGCGCCTCCCTCGGCGTTCTCGTCGCCACGCGGCGCCAGGATCGACTCGTCATATTGCGGGCGCGCTTGCTCCTTCCAAAACGCGACCGTGCGCTCGACCTCTTGGTCGGAGACGAACGCGCCGTGCACACGCTTGATGCCACCGACACCCGGCGACAGGAACAACATGTCGCCGCGACCCAAGAGGTGCTCGGCGCCGTTGCCATCGATAATGGTGCGCGAGTCGTGCTTCGATGCGACCTGGAAGGCGATGCGTGTCGGGAAGTTCGCCTTGATGACGCCGGTGAGCACGTCGACCGAGGGGCGTTGCGTCGCGAGGATGAGATGAATGCCGGCGGCGCGCGCCATCTGGGCAAGGCGCATGATCGAGCCCTCGACCTCTCGAGATGCCACCATCATGAGGTCGGCCAGCTCGTCGACGATGACCACGATGTACGGCATCGACTCGCAGACACGCTCCTCTTCGCCCTCCTTCTTGCCGGGGATGACCATCGGCTTACCGGCTTCTTTCGCGGCGCTAAGCTTCTCGTTGTAGCCGTCGATGTTGCGCACACCGGTGGCGGAGAGCACCTCGTAGCGGCGCTCCATCTCCTCGACCGCCCAGCGCAAGGCTAGCGCAGCCTTCTTCGGGTCAGTCACGACGGGCAAGAGAAGGTGCGGGATACCCTCGTACACCGAGAGCTCGAGCATCTTCGGGTCGACCATGATCATGCGCACTTCGTCAGGTGTCGCCTTGAAGAGGATGCTCATGATCATCGCGTTGATGCTGACCGACTTGCCGGTGCCGGTGGCGCCAGCGACGAGTAGGTGCGGCATCTTGGCGAGATTCGCGGCGTAGGCGTTGCCCTCGATGTCCTTGCCGAGGGCCATCGTGAGGCCGGCCCCAGATTTCTTGAAGGCGTCGTGCGCGACGATCTCTTTCAAGTAGACGGTCTCGCGGACATCGTTCGGGATCTCGATGCCGACCGCGCCCTTACCGGGGATCGGCGCGACGATGCGAACGCGCAGGGCTGCCATGCTCATGGCGAGGTCGTCGGCGAGACCCGCAATCTTCGAGATCTTGATGCCGGGCGCCGGCACGTATTCGTACATGGTGACGACGGGACCTGGGCGGATCTCGCGCACCGAACCTTCGATGCCGTACTCCTTGAGCGTCTTGACGAGGCGCTGGGCGTTATCGCGGAGCTTCTCCGGGTCGATGACGGCACGCTCACCCTGCACGTAGTCGAGCAGCGAAACAGGCGGGAGCTCGAGACGCTTGGGCTTGGCGTCCTCCTCGACGACGGCCGAGGTCGCTTGCACGATGGCCTCGGCGTCGATGTCGGGACGAACATCGACGATCTCGGGCTCACCAAGCTTGAGCTTCTTTTCGCGCTTCGGCTTGTCCGCTATAGAAGGTGATGGCGGTTCCATTGCAGCGACGGCCATCACGGCGGCCTTCTGCATCTCGGGAGGGGGCGCCTCGATCAAAGCAGCTGGGGGCTGGGGCGACACAGCCCGCTTCTCTTTCTTGCGTGGCGGTTCCGGTGGCTTCTCCACACCCCGGAACGGTGCCTCTGCGGCGCGAATCTCTGGCTCGTCGAGCTCGGCGCTCTCGCCGTCCACGATGTCGAGTGTGGGCGCAAGCACTGGGACGAAGTCTTCCTCGGCACCGAGGTCGATGGTGTTGTCAATCGCAACCTCGGGCTCGGATTGCGGTGCGCGGCGGGGCTTCTTCTCGACCTTGTCGCGCTTGGCGACGGCATCTGCGGCACCAAGCTCTTGTCCGCGTTGGCGGGCGGCATCGACACGTTTCTCGCGCCTCTCTTTGCGCGCGACCTCCTTCACTTCGTCTTCTTCGTCCCAGCCCCAGGGGTTCGAGATGACGCCTTCGTCACCTCCACCAGCAAGCGCAGGCATCGGCTCCAAGGTGCCCATACGGCGTGACTTCAAGCGCTCGACGACGAGCGCCCACCACGACTTCACGTGCGACGCGGCTTCGCCTGCGGCGGAGGCGCCCCGCATGCCGAGGCCGTGCAAGATGCCATCCGCGGTCAGCGCGAGCGACAAAAGCACGAAGGTGCCCGCCATGATGTACGCACCGAGCATGGCGAAATGGGTGCGAAGATAGCTGCCAAGCAACGCGCCGGCGACGCCTCCCGCCGGGTACGATCGCTGGACGCTCGCGAGGATGAGGTGTGCGAGGGTACCCGAGCTCACGACCAACAGCGAAACCCCCATGGTCTCGCGTCCGCCGGGACGGACACGGCGGCCGACGAGCGAGCGCCAGCCGGCGAGCACGAGGCCTAAGCCCAGGGCGTAGGCGCCAATGCCCACCAGTTGCAGCAGGAGGTCCGCCCAATACGCGCCAGCCGGCCCAATCCAGTTGGAGACGGCGGCCCTTCCACTCGCGTTCAGCGAGGTGTCACGCGGGTCGTAGCTACCGAGCGACAGGAGCGTGATGACGCCGACACAAGCGAGAATGACGGCGAGCGCCTCACCGTGACCACGTTTTCCGCCTTTACTCTTGGCGGCCGAGGTCTCGGTTTTTGCTTGTGCGGAATCGGCCGGTGCCTTTTTGCGCCGGTTGGCCATGATTGAACTAACCCCTCTGTCACTCGACGCCGCACCCGCGCAGGCGCGTCGTCCAGGTTCGCTTCGACACTAGGGCCGGGATCTCGACGCGTCAAAAAACTAGCGTGCGAGGCCGAGAATCTTGCGCGGAAGCCGGACGGAAGGTCCTGCCGCGCGCATCCTGCTTCCATCAGGGTCCCGGTTGCGCGACGTCTCGCGTCTTCCGTAAGCGCAAGATGAGCTCGCGCGATTGCGACCTCCCGGCGCGCGCGATCGCCGATGTCGGTTTCGTCCTCCATGCCAGGCCGGATCGCATCTCGAACCGGTGGCGTGGGCATTTCGTGAAAGACTGGCTGCACGAGCCGCGGGATTTCGGGGCACTTGCCGGCTTCATGACAGCGCAAATGCTCGCGAAGTCGGCTTGACAGTGCTGCCTATGGGTCACTAAGAAGCGCAACGAACATCACGCTGGCATGTGGCACGCCTCTTGTAGGCGCCTGAGCTGGGACGAGTACGTCATGAAACTGTACCGCAAGGTCATTCCGAAGATTGCCAAAGACATCGTCCGCTCGTTGCTCGCCAACCGCGCCATCGAGGTCGAAGACGGCCACCGGGACGAAGCAGAGCTCGACCTCGCCGCCGTTCTCGTCGAATACCTGAACGCCGTGGATCAGGTGAACACCGATGCCAGCGAAGCGATGCAGCGGCACGGTTTCTCGCACGCCATGCTCGGGAAGGTGAAAAAGAGCATCGCGGACCAGCGTAAGGTGGTCATTGGGGACGAGGCCGAGGAGTACCTCGTCAACCGGGTCATCGAGTCGTTCTTCAACTCGCGACATATCGAAGAAGTTTTCATGGAGGACAACGAGATTCGCAAGCTCGTCACTACGGCGATGCGCAAGTACGTTGGCGTCGATGAAGAGCTTGACCGCGAAGTCCGTGGCCGCCTGAAGAACCTGCGCGAAGGTACCGCCGAGTGGGAGGTCGAATACGGCCGCCTCATCGACCAAATGCGCAGCGCCAAGCAGGCCTGAGTTTCGCTGACGCGGACTACTTGGCCTCCGGCACTTCGTATGTGTGAACGCGTGCCTCGAGCGGCTGTTTGCCATCGACGCGCATCTTGTACGGCAGACGGGACGCATCCGTCGCCAGCCATATAGTCGCGTTAATCGCGCTGCGCTGCTTCTCCGAGGCGTAGCGTAGCTCGTATTTGTCGGCCGCCTTGGTGCCAACGGGGGTCTTCACTTGCTCTTGGCCCACATGCCTTACCCAGACCGTGTAGGCTCGCTGATTCGCGTAGAGCAGAGCGCAGCCGTTGGTCTCGGCGGGGAAGCTACGCATTACATAGTATGCCGAAACGAAGTCGATGGCCGGGGACGGGAAGCTGCGCTCATCGACCTTCTGTTCGCGGTTGCGGAGACGCTTCGACGATAGACCCTTGCCTCCGCTTGCGTAGGTGACGTCTTCCTCGAAGTTGTTCTTGTCGGACTTGTAGCGGTTGGTGGACGTAACCGGCAGGTGCGAGCCTAGGTCGACGAGCGCTGCGGCGCGCCCCTCGGCGGGCACGAAGCTCGCGACCAGGCTGTCGAGCTTGAAGAGGCTGCGGTACTCGGTGACTGCTTGGCCCGCGTACGTGCCGACACGCTCGATCTTGAAATCGATGGTGCCCACCGATAGGCCATTGACGTCGACGAGATAGCGAATGGTCTCGCCGGCGGTCTGCGGCAGCGCTCCTTTTGCGTCGAGGGCCTTCGTACACTGGGGTAGATCGGCGGGCGTCTTGGGAGGCGCAGCGCCGGGCGTTAGCGCCTGGGCAGGCGGCGCGGCGAAGAGCAGCGTAACCACGAGCGACAACACGATGGACAATCTCATACCTCGACTTCCCGCGCGGAGCCACGCAGCCTGAGCCGCGTCGTTATCATTGGACTCGACGGCCTCGAACCGCGCCTCGCACTCGAGCGCTTTGCCGGTGAGCTTCCCGCACTGACGAGCCTCATCACGCGCAGCCGCTTGGCGAGCTGCGAGCCCCCAATCACGGTGCCAGCGTGGGCGTGCATGGTCACCGGCGTCGACCCAGGCATGCTCGGGCTGTATGGTTTTCATGATCGCTCCGCTTGGGACTACCGGTCACGCCGGCTAGCTTCGTCGCTCGCGCTCACAGCACCGCCACTTTGGGCACTTGCCAACCGTGCAGGTCTTCGGGCGCGCATCATCGGTGTGCCTCCCACGTATCCGGCGCCGGCGCTCGACGGGGCTCTCATCTCGTGTTTTTTGACGCCCGACGACGAGGCGATATTCACCCACCCAGAGAGCCTGAGCGACGACATCCGCCGCCACGGCTACGTCTTCGATACGCCCGAATTTCGCGTCACCGAGGACGCTAAAGCGAACCTGTTGGCTGACATCCTTGGCATGGTCGAACGCCGCTTCGCCCTCGCCCGTCAGTGGCTGGCCAAAGACGACTGGGACTTGTTCATGATGGTTGAGATGGGCAGCGACCGCGCTCATCACGCTTTCTGGCGCTACCTCGATAGCGAACACCCGGCACATGTTGCTGGACACGGGCTCGAGAACGCGATCCTTGAGGTTTATCGCGCTCTCGATCGCGAGCTCGAACGCCTGTTCTCTCTTTTGCGCTCGGACGATCGCCTCCTCGTCGTCTCCGATCATGGTGCGTGTGGTATGTACGGCGGGTTCGCCATCAACGATTGGCTAGCGACCCACGGGTTCTTGTCGCTGCGTCCAGGCGCACGTGGCTCTTTCACGCCCGAGCAGGTCGACTGGTCGCACACGTCCGCTTGGGCGGACGGCGGATATGTAGGACGTATCCATGTCAATCAGCGCGGCCGCGAGCCCCAAGGGATAGTTGCGGAAGCTGACGTGGCTGCGCTCCTTGCCGCCATTAGCATGACGCCCGCGCCGGTCAAGCTGCGCTTCGCCGCCCCCAGCGCCATCTACAACGCAACCCGAGGCTTCGCGCCCGCTCTACAGGTCGAGGCCAGCGACCTGCACGTCCGCTGTCTAGGCTCGCTCGGCCATCCAACACTCATGGTAGCGAGTAACGACACTGGCCCAGACGATGCGAATCACGACCGCTATGGCGTACTGATGTCGAATCATCGAATCGAAGGGGATGGGGCAACGCTGTATGACATCGCGCCTACGGTGCTCGAGTGGCTTGGCGTTGCAGCGCCGGGGGGGCTGGTTGGGCGCAAGCTGAGCAACTAAGAGAATAGATCGACCAGGAACTTTCCCCGGAGTCAATTTTCGCGTCGCGACTTGAGACATGTGAGCCGCGAGTGGCAGCGGAAGCCGCCATCGTCGTCGTTTGGCACGGCACGGGCAATGCAACGTCGCCGGTAGATGAGCGCAACGTCGAACGAGTCTGTTGTCCGTCACGTCACAGGCGTATTTACGGGGTGTCACCACGCCCGCTACGTCGAGGCGGAAGTCCCTATCCATGTGATCTCGCGCGTCTTTCAAGGCAGACATCTGTTGCGACCGTGCGAGGAACTAAACTCCATCATTGTCGGAGTGGTTGGTCGCGCGCTCGAACACTTTGGTGAGGTTCAGCTCTACGCGGCAGCATTCCTCTCAAACCACATACACCTGATGCTTCAAGGCCCGCCGACGCAGGTGTCGGCCTTCGTCGGGTTCATCAAGCGCGAGATCTCTCGTCGGTGGGGGCATCATCCAGGAGTCGGCTGGTGCGGACCGATGTGGCACGAGTTTATCGCAACGGCTCTGCCAACACCCGAAAGCCAACTGAACTGCTTCAGGTACATCCTAAGCCAGGGCGTTAAGGAAGGCCTCGTCGCTCGCCCGGAAGAGTGGCCCGGCGTACACTGCGCGAGGCCACTGGCCACAGCGACCCCATTGGAGGGTGTGTGGTTCAATGCCACGGCTTACGGGCGCGCAGTGGACCGAGAGACTCGAAAGCTCCGACCTCGAGCTGTCGCGAAAGAAGACTACTGCATCAAGTACAGCTTGTCTTTCGCTCCGATTCCGTGTTGGGCGCACTTGAATGCTTCGGCGCGCCAAAACCGAGTCCAAGGCCTTATCGAGGAGATCGTAGCTGAGGGTTCTATCGCGCGCGCTGGTGCGCGGCCGATGGGGACCCGCCGAATCTGCAGCCTGCCGCGCGACCGCCGCGCGAGCTTGCCTCCCCCGCCCTGGTGGACACAGAGGCGGCGCATGATCTGCTGGGCCTCGCAAACGGCCCCGCAAACCCTTAGCTTTCTTCGAAGATACTGGTCATTTCAGTTTCGTTTTCGCGAGGCCTCGATGGCGGACAAGCGACAAACTGGGTATCCGTCGGGCTCTTTCGCTCCGGGACGATGGACGGAGCTGACGCCACCAGAACCAGAGAGGCTGTCCGCCTAGCGAGATCGGTGCTCAAGAGAAATGTTGCATGCGTCCGCAATGACGGTTCTTGAAACTGACGGGATGTAAATCGACTCAAGCGGCGGCGGTCGGCTAGCAGTCAGCCCGTTTGCGGCGCGTTCCCCTGCACATGTCCTTGGTCGGTCGAGTCGACGGAACGGGGTCCCGTTTTTTCGCCTCTTCCCCAAGCCTGACAGGGGCCCAAGAAGAGAATGTTCCTGGTCGATCTCCACTCAAGAAGAGAATGTTCCTGGTCGATCTCCACTCCTGGTCGATCTCCACTCTGGTCGATCTCCACTCCACGGCTCACACCGCCGCCTCAATCATCTCAAAAATCTCCCTCTCGCGTCGCCGCACCGAGTCGAGCGCCACGTGAGGACCGGTTCCCGTGTTGGCGAGGAGCAACCTGAATCGTGCGTTACCCTCGACTCCTCGTTCGTCAGCTATCGCGTCAAGAGCAGGGAAGAGCTGCGTTAGACCTACACGAAGAGGGATTAGTGGCCGGCGGAATAGGTCCTTAGCAATCTCGATGACCAGGTCGTTGCGGCGATGGTGGCGCGCCACTTGTAGCGCTCGCGCAATCGCTTCACCGGGTTCGTGGACGAGGCCCCGGTCGCGATGCCAATCGGTTAGGTGCTCAAGACCACGAAAGTGGTCACTGGTGAGCTCAGCAGCGTTGACCTCGAAGCTCAGTCGTTGCGCTTCCTCGAGGAGAGCGAGGCTGAGCTCAACCAGCGCGAACTCGCGGTGGCTCCGGATTGCATTTAGCAGTCGTCGAGCGGTTTCGGTGTGGCCATCGCCGGCATTCATCATGGCTTCAAGCTGTCGGTAGGCCTCGAACACGTGGCTCTCTGGCGACACTTGTCGAGGATCCGGTTCGGGGATGGCGGTCCCGCCGAGCGCGTTTTCGAATGCATTGAGCAATCGACGCCGCATGCGAAGCAAGCGCGCCCGTTCGTGGGGATCGATGTACTCAACGAGACGCGGCAGGGTGTACGCTTTGAGGATCGCCTGCAGGCTCAAGTCGCGGCGGGACGTCAGCAACAGGACGACGAGCAAGTACTCGAAGGCGCTAGTGCGAATCGCAACGTTTTCGTTCTCGTCGGTCGCAAGGTCCGCGAAAGCGGCGAGCGCATGGTCAATGTGGTGGTAGCGATAGACGAGCTCGACGGCACGTTGCAGACCCAGCAACGACGACCTGGGTGGCTTGCTCAGCTCGATCCAGTCTAGACATCCTGTCGCAACATCGAGGCCCGAAAACTCAGGTAGTAGGCCTTCGCGCGCATCGCCCGCGAAACGCGCCAGTAGTTGGTCAAGCAGCGCACCACGGTCGAGTGTCGCATCGGCAGCGCCTGCTAGGCGCTCCTGAGCAACGCGGTAGCCATACAACGTGGGGTAGAGCGTAAGCCTGTGTCCTTCGCGATAGATGGCGCGCTGCTTGGTGCTAATGAGGTGGCGAGCGAACTCCGGGGCGAGGTAGAGCTCGCCGGTCCTCGGCTCGAGGCGGTAGAGCGTCGCGGGTCTCCACACCTTCGCGATCAACTGCTCCGCGAAAGCCTCCCGCAGCCACAACGCTGTTTCGCTGATATAGAGCCGCGTGGAGCTGTGCTCGAGTAGCGAGCGCCCATCGACTTGCTCGCAAGCAAACCCCGCGACCTCCAGAAACGTCGGCAGGATATCGATCGTACCAGCCTGATCACAGCGTCGCGAATGCGGGAGCTTGGCGCGGCGCTCTCTTGGCAAACGAATTGCCAGCACCGTTTCCTCGACTGAGTCATCGTCCCAGAGCAGGCTCGTCCCGTGCGTCGGTACCTTACCCACTGGCAACGGGGCGCTCGAACCCAGCGCCTCGGCGTGGTCGGAGTAGAAGACCACCATCGACCGTTCGAGCAGACCCGACGCTTCGAGATCTACAAGGAGCGGTTCAACGAAACGCTCGATGACCATCGCCGCGCCGAGCTCGTAGAGCCGTCGATTGTAAGCCAAGCGCGTCTTGTCGGGTGGCCGCAGCCGAGCATCAACGACGCGCATCCAGCCGGACATGTATCCGAACGCGAGGCTATCCTTCGGCGGGTGCCCGTCACGCGGGTAGTACGGGTATGCCGCACTCCCTGGCCAGTGCAGTCCGCACGAATGGAACATCCCGAAGAACGGCTTCGGTCCGGCCGCGAGGCGCGCAAGATCTCCGCGCGCCTCATCAGTGAAGTGGCCCAGCTTGTACGCAAAAAAGAACGCCGCATTGTTCTTGATCTCTGGAAACAACGCGAAGCCGAGCCGATTGTTGAGCAGCGCAAAGAAGATCTTGTTGCGAAACACGATGGGCAGCAGATGTGTGCCGATGCCCGGCTTTGGCGCTCGGTTGGAGTTGAAGGTTTCACCACCACGGAAGTACGCAAACTTGGAGTCGTCGATGGCAACGTGGGTCTGGTAGCCATGCTCGTGACGCAGTCGCCAAGTAGGAGACCCTCTGAGAATCGCGTCGCCCTCGAGGATCGCTGACGACAGAGCATCACGGATCCCATGCTCGACTGGATTCTTCGCTGAAAAGATCGACATGAGAGCCGGGAAGGTCCGCCCGATGGGCGCGACGGTGTTCGCAAACCACGTACTCTCGGCGAGCAGCTTGGCGAGGACACCATCTGGGTGCTTGGCGCAATAGCTCTCCACCACGTCGCGTCGAAGCGAGTCGACGCCGATCATGATGAGGTTGAGCCTTTCGTCATCGGGTCGACTTTGAGCGGGAGGCTCCGGGCGCCGGCGGCGCGGCACAGCGTACGTTTGGACAAAGATGAGGTAGTACGCGAGGGCGCCGTCGATGAGCACCGCAGCGGCAACCCGCGCAGCGTGCTGTGAGCTTGCACTCGCGAGCTCGAGGTTGAGCAGGAGCAAGGTGGCAAAGCCAACGCCCACCGCGACACCGGGTCCAAGCCTGCGCGCGCACCAGCGCACGCTCCCGCGCAACCAAGCGTACTCGTCGAAAATCTGCGGATTCTGCACCGCGTTGTAGACGAAGACGTAGCTCGTGAGCAGGACCAGGAACATGCCCACTCGACGAACCTCGAACAGCAGGAGCAAACCCGCGAGCACCAACGCCAGCGTCACCACGAACCCGGCGAGCCGAAAAAGAAACGAAACGGCTAGAGCCCGACTGTGACCACCGTCGTTCTTACGCGTCATGACAGAAGGCGGCAGCTCGTGTGCCAGGATCCACGCGCTCATCCCAAGGTCCACGGCCGACCAGGTCATCACCCAGGCGAGTGTCCAAAGGAACGCGGTGCCAAGGGTCACGGAGCGCATCTTCTTGCAGGGCCGAACCCTAGACAAGACCGACACCCGGTCAGGGCCGGCGCCGAACCACGTGCTACGATTCGAGTTAATGCTGCAACGCAAGGGAGCGTGTAGCCCAATGGACGCAACGCGAGCACGAACGGGTTTTCCAGCGGCGGGAACCCACACCACGGCCGACCAGGCTGCTGAATCAACAGGCACCCCCGTCCGCGGACTCACCGAGCACGCGACTGGCCTTGCTCCGGAGCGCGGAATCACGTCGGTGAACGGCGGCGAGCCCCGCACCTCGACACGCGTGAGCACCCGCCCTGTTCAAGTGTTGCCGATCGGCACGACGCAGGAGCCCGGCGCGACGACGGCATCTGGTGTTGGCGGAACGTCTGCAGAGGAAGCCGGGATTTCCAGCGAAATCTCTGAAATCGTTGCAGCCGTGCAATCCGCTGCTAGCGAAGCTGCCTCGCTCAAGGAGGCCGCCGAACGCGCGAACAAGACTGCCGCCGCGTTTCTCAAGGAGGCCCAGGACTGGGTAAGCAAGGCCATAGCCCACGCGACGCGTGGACGCGCCGACGACGCCGATGCGGCGATGGCAAAGGCCCAGGAGGCTTGGGGGAAGGCCTCAGCTCAACAAGCCGTTGCTGACCAGGCGGCTTCTGGGGCACGGGCGGCGAGTGAGCGCGCTCAGGCGGCGCTAGAGAACGCCCAAGGTGCCCTTGCAGCACTCCAGAGCCAGGGGTTGGCGCGCAGTGCCCTCGCGCCGACGATGACTCTCGTCGACCAGGCCGCGCGGCTCACGACGTCCGCCGGGCGTGCCGCGACCGCCGCAGATGTCGCAGTGACGAACCTTGGCAAGGCACTGTCTAACTCGGCCGACCCGCGCGAGGTTGCTGACGTGATTAAGCTCATCGCCAGCGCACAGGCCGAGGTCGTTGGCGCCCAGAGCGAGGCCTCATCAGGGGCATCGGCCCAGCGCGCAGCCAGCGGCGCTGCGAAGAACGCGAACAGCAAGCTGCCGGTGGTCTCCAACGCGCTGGGGTCCGGGGGCACCGCAGGAGCGGATCCCGTGGTGGCACAGATCACTGGGTTTCGCGACACCGCTGCGGCACGTGCCGGGGAGGCGCGCCAGCACTCTGCGGAGGCGAAGCGCCTCGCAGCAAGCGGCGCCGCGAAGGCAGCAGCAGCGTTCGACGCGGCGAGGCAGCTCGCAGCCCAGTTCGCCGCTCTTGGGAAGAACAGCAGTGTCCTGAGCTCGCTTACCAAGGCGGCGCAACAGGCGAAAGACGCGGCGGCGAAGGCGCAGCGCAGCGCCACTATCGCGGACAATGCCGCTACGACAGCCGAAGCCGCCTCGCGACAGGCCCAAGCGTCGCTCGACGACGCACAGGGGCGAGTTCGGCGGTACCTCGACGATCTCGAGGCTGCCAACGCACCCCGATACGATTCGTCCGGCTACTAGCTTAGCTAGCAGGCTGTTGAAAAGCGCCGCGTGAAATGATCTGACGCCTCCTTCCTCGGAGGCAGCGATGCGCGGAGTCCCATCGAACCAATCGACGATGTTGACGCTGCGCACGCCGGACCAGCGTGTGCCCAAGGACCACCCGATCCGCCGCGTCAAACAGCTCGCCGACGACGCTCTCAAGGCGATCGCTCGCGACTTGAGCGCGATGTACAGCACGACGGGTCGGCCATCGATTCCGCCGTAGCGGTTGCTCAAGGCGAGTTTGCTGATCGTGCTCTACACGGTGCGCAGCGAGCGCCTGCTCTGCGAGCAGCTCGACTACAACCTGCTGTTTCGCTGGTCTCTCGACATGGACACGGTCGAGGAGTGCTTCGACCATTCGAGCTTCTCGCGGAACCGCGAGCGCTTGCTCAAGCACCACGCTGCCAAGAAATTCTTCGTCGCGGTCGTCGAGCAAGCGCGTTCCAACGCAACACACGCACGAGGACTTCGAGCATGACATCCGACAGAGGCAAGCAGCACCACCTGAGGCTCCTTTCGTTCTCATCGCTCGCGCTCATCGCGGTCGCGGCCTGTTCCAGCAGCGATGGCGGCGGCGGTGAACAAGGACCGCTGCACCCCCGAGACGGACGCGGTGTTCCGTACGCGATTGCAGGCCGAGTGCGGGGTGCTGAGCGCCGCGGACAACTACGGCACGCTGCGCTCCGTCGCGTGCAGTCCTGGGTGTGATGCTGGCTCGCAATGCAGCAACAACCAGTGCGTCTGCGTCCCTGAGACAGACGCGCAGATCTGTGCGGCGTCGGGTGTTGCCGGGGTTCTTGCGTACCGCATCGCCACCGACGCAGTTGCCACCCGCCCCGCCTCCCTTCAGCGACCCCAAGAATCCGCTGCTTGTGGCGGTTGACCGGGTCTTACGAAGTGAGCGAGACGCGGCTCGGCCGGCGAAGAGAGTCCGGTCGTTCACGCGCGCCGCACGTCATCGTCTGCGATAACGGCCTGGATCTCACTGGCCGAACCCTCGATGCATGGGCGTACCGCAACAACGAGAGCCCAACGGGAGCGCCTGCTTAGAAACCTTTGGCGGCAAGCTGCACTCCGAGTGCCTTGAGGCGCGCACTGGCTCACGGAGCTGGCGGAGGCGCGACCGAAGATCGACGGCGGAGAGAGAGCTACAACGGAGTCAGACCGCACAGCTCACTCGACGGCATGGCTCCATTCGAGGTTGGTTGCGAGAAGCATGCGTTGCTCGCTATCCCGAAAGTCGCCTGCTTCCTCGGTGTGTATCACGGTCAACTCCCGAGGAATCTCAGCTTGTCGGCGATATCGTCGGCTACCCTCCTGTAGGCTGCTGCCACCGCGACGAGCAGCGCGACTCTATCGGGGCTCTGCGCAACAACTGACTGTGCGTCAACGTGTGGAACGGTTTTCCAGCCAGACGCTGTCTCGAAGCTCAGGAGGGCCTTGCCTCTTTCTATTGAGAATCCAACCGCGGAACAAGAAACGTCGTCGCCATCGAGCCGGACAGTCACGCCACACGTCGGTGTTCTCGTGGCAGCTTTCAGCGCCTTGGAAGAGAATTCAATTCCTTCGCCCCGCATAGCATCGACTGCGTCTTCGACGAAGAAGAGGCACTGATGGTAATGGCTCGTGGTGCCATCCGACATCCGCTGTACACCTGAGTCACACAGAACACCTTGGATGCGTCGCTTCAGCTCCGCCTGTTTCTCAGTCTGACCTACCGACTTCATGCTTCGCCAGGCGAGAGCTTGCATCCTTTCGGTCAAATCGTCCGTGCCAACACGCTCTGCGGCAACCGTGAGGATAGCGTTGCGGGTCGCTTCGGGCACGTCTCGCCAGCGCGTGTACGCGTGGAGGTCGTATTTCGACATGACCTCAGCCAGGGTGGCGATGGCCGCGTGGTATCCAGGTGAGAAGTCCTTTTTTGCTGGTAGGGCAAACGCAGCCTGGGTCGCGGCGGCGATGGTTGCATCCAAAGAAAACCCTTCGGACTTTCCGTCGACCAAAAACTGCAAGATGGCAGAATGCTGCGCCGCTAGCGCGATCAACCCAGATCGCACAGCATCGTTCCGCGGCAGCCCCTCGCCCAGCAGGATTGAGTCGATCACGGGTTTGACGTTCACACCAATGCCGCCGATGGCCATGCAAGTGAGGGTCTCGCTTTCCACAAGGCGGCCCACGCGGGCTAGAGCCGCAGCATCGAACCTTCGGCGCAACTGATGGATGCTCATGCTAAAACCCTGACCTTTTCGTTTGCTGTCTTCTGTTTCGGCGACGCCGGAAGCTAAGTTGCTTGACAGCCCGTCAGGGGCGTCGTTGACCTGAATCGTCCGGGGTTTCCCAGAGGCTCCCGAAGTTGGGAGATTGGAAGGCATGGGACGTCTGTTACGTGGGGCCGCCGTGAAGAAAGAGCTAAGACACCCCCAGACTTGCCAGTGACGTAGCGCAGCACGCATATCCGGCGACGAAGCAACCGTTCGCATCGGTGATACGCACCGTCCGAGCATTCGATTGCTCGCCGTCGATCTCGATGGTCGCGTTCGAGCTCCATCGACGGTCAGACTCAGTAGTTACCTGAGCTTGTTCGCTGCCGGGGGTAGAGCCTTCTTTGGCTCGATCCCGGGGCACGCGAGCTCGAGCTGTCCCGACGTAGACGCGCCGCCCTCGATCGCATAGGTACACGCTCCGTGTCGTACCTAGTCCTCGCGCGCAAGTACCGTCCGGCGACCTTCGCCGACGTCATCGGCCAAGAACATGTCGTTCGCACCTTGCAGAACGCCATCACCATGGGCCGGTACATCACGCCTTCGTATTCACGGGGGCCCGCGGTGTCGGCAAGACCACGTGTGCGCGTGTCCTCGCCAAGGTGTTGAACTGCGACAACGGGATGCGTCCCGATCCGTGCGGCGTCTGCGCATCGTGCAAGGACATCGTGCGCGAGCTGCGCGAGACGGTGCGTTACTTGCCATCGCGCTCGAAGTTCAAGCTCTACATCATCGACGAAAGTGCACATGCTCTCGACCGCGGCCTTCAATGCGCTATTGAAGACCCTGGAAGAGCCGCCCGCGCACGTGAAGTTCGTTTTCGCGACCACCGAGCCGCATAAGATCCCGATCACCATCTTGTCGCGATGCCAGCGCTTCGACTTCCGGCGGGTCTCGAATCAGACGCTCGCCGAGCACGTGCGCCACGTGCTGAAGGGCGAGAACGTCGAGATCGGCGCGCCGGCGCTGTCGGCCGTCGTGCGCGAGGCGCAGAGCTCGGTGCGTGACGCGCTGTCGTTGCTCGATCAGGTTCTGTGGTACGCGGGCAACGCGCCCTCCGACGAAGCGGTGGTCGCGGCGCTCGGCCTCGTCGACCGCGGCGCGATCTGGCCGGTGGCGGCATGGTCACGGTGGTGATGAACGGTCGCCACGAGGTCATCGTACGTGGCCCGTTCACTGGACGGAAGATTGAGGGGCGTTCAAGAAGGGATTCGGATCTAAAGGACGGTCCATCACCACGCGATGACGAGCGTTGCTGACACAGCGACGGCGAGGCGCATCCCGCGACGTGGTGCAACCGTCGAGCCCATTGGATTGACCGCGACGATGAGCCGTACCGAAGCATTGCAGTGGTCTGCGTGGGGATCACCTGCGCGTGCTTCTCTGCTCCTTCGAGCCCTAGGAGCCCCGGGTAGCAAAGCGATGTAGCCGCTTCGCTCTGCTGTCGCGCGACCTACCGCGGCGCGTACAGGACGTGAAAAGCAAGCTCCTGGAACTCGGCGATGTTCATGATTCGTAGTTTGGAATCCACGAGAACCTTTGCCAGCTCGCGCGCAACAGGCGCCTCGAAGCCTTGGTCGGTGAGCAATCGTGTCACTGCCTTGCGCGGTGCCGGTCCACTTTGAGCCAGAGAGAGCTGGTCGACGAACTGCTGCTCAGTGTCCTTCAACTCGTAGACGACCCAGCAGGGAGATCCCGGCGTTCGCTCGACTTCGAAGTATTTACTGGGTGAAGTTGGATGGATCGCGGGAGGCTCGTCCTGCAAATGATTTTGGTGGCGAGCGCCGTCATCGTAATGGCCTCTGAAGTTGCGGCGATGACGGCGAAGTCGAAGCCACGCGGGGCTTCCACTTCGGCGAAGTCGTTCAGCGTCTCGCGTGTGAGCACAATTTGGTGCTCGCCAACGGGCACGGTTTTCTTCAGATCGCCTGGAGCCACTAGCGTCACCGCATCGGCGTGCCTGCGCTGGAGAAGCTTGAGGAAGCGGTTACCGTCGCAAAACGCGGCGGTTGTCTTCCACCGACCTATCCGTTCTCGCCGTTGCTCGCGGCGGGTGGCCGCACCACGATGTCAGGCGTCACCGGGGGCGGGCTGGGAATATCACCCGTGTCACCTCCGACCATCTCGACGATGGTGTCCCCGGCGTACACGGACAGCTCGCCGACGCACGCTTCGCTCTCGGTGAGAAGCTGGTCGACCTTGCCGCGGGCGATCGAAATCTTGTCGTATTCGTCGCGTCCAGTCTCTTCGTCACGACGGGCGAGCGCCTCTTGCATCGCGACGTCCGCTTGCTCGGACATCTTGAGGAGCCCCTTCACGGCCGTCAGCTTCTCGTTGACGCAGTTGAGCTTGATGACGTCGCGCTTTTCGCGGGCCTCTTCGAGGTACTTGAGCACGGTCTTCAAGACCGCGCGCATCCGCTCGAGGTGTGAGGCGCCGCGCGCCAGGCGCTCAGGCCCCGAGAGGTTCTGCTCTTCCCCGGAGCGCGGTACCCCGAAACGAGGCGCGGGGGTGGCCGACGGCGCGGGGACTGGCGTTTGCGCGGCTGCGATGGAGGCGACGATGAGGGTCACGCCGACGCTCGCGGCGACCCTCCTTGACACACGTGCACCCACACCAGACAGCGACACCATAGGGGAAGGCTAACGGCACGGAGCGCGATCGTCAATGACATCGGACGCTATAGGCGACGGTCTTCCCTTGCCTTTTCGAGATCGAATCTGATTACGTCCCCCGGCCGCGCGAATGCTCGCGCTGCGTACGTGTTTGGAGGGTCCGAAAGTGCGTTTCGAGCAGCCGCTTATCGAAGCTACGTTGGTCCGCCGCCAGAAGCGTTTCGTCGCCGATGTTCGTCTCCCAAGTGGCGAAGAAGTTTCCGTCCACTGCGCGCATCCAGGCAGCATGATGGGATGCTCCGAGCCCGGCAGCAAAGTGCTCATCTCCTCACACAACGATCCGCGTCGGCGCTTCAAGCACCAGCTCGAGATCATCTACTCGGGCCGTACGCCTGTCGGCATCCACACGGGCCGTCCGGCAGCCGTCGTCTATGAGGCGATCATGGCCGGCAAGATCGGCGAGCTCGCGGGCTACGCGCAGATCCGTCGTGACGCGCGCTACGGGCGCGACAACCGCATCGATCTTTTGCTCGAAGGCAACGGCCTACGCTCGTGCTACATCGAGGTCGTCAACGTGACGCTCGGCCAGGACGGCACCGCGTTCTATCCTGACGCGGTCATGCCCGAGGGCGCCGTGCACATGGACGAGCTCACCGATCTCGTTCGCGAGGGTTGCCGCGCCATGATCTTCTTCGTCGCGCAACGCGGCGATGTCGAGCGCTTCCGACCCGCTGATCACATCGACGCTGAGCTCGCTCAGGCGATGCGTGACGCGTTCGCGCGCGGCGTCGAGCCCGTGTGCTACCGCGCCAAGGTGGCTCGCAAGGGAATCGAGCTCGACGACAGACTGCCTGTCGAGCTCTAGCCAGCCGCTAAAGCGGACAGTGGCCGCCGGAAAGCACAGGCGGCCCAACCGCTTATTTCATGCCACTGACCTTGACGTTGGTGAACCTGCCGTTCGTGATCTTGAGCGGCTCGGTGTAGGGATTGCCCTCTTTTCTGGGGTGCAGATAGGCCATCTCGCCCTCGAACGTCCCCGAGATCGTCCCCTCGCGTAACGGCGAGCCGGCGATGTCGTGGATCTCGAAATCGGTGATCTGGACCTTCAGCTCCTCGGCCTTTGCCTGGTAGCCAAACTCACGGCCGGCGTCGTCCTTGCGCGCGAAAGCGGCAGAGACGACGGGGTACTTCCCAGTGCCACCACGAAATCCGTTGATGCTGATCGAAAACTGTTGGCGCCTCGTGTCGGGCGCCACGGCGCCGTGCATGACGATGGTCAGGCTACCAGTCGGCTCGACGTAACTCGCCGCTGCAGGGAAGGTATCCTCGCCGGACGGGGCCGTCGCCGCGGCGGTACCGTTCGCCTCGAAAGCGATGGTCGCGGCCGAAGCATCGACCGGTTTTGTCGGAGCCGACTCGCAAGCTGTCAGGAGCCAGGCCGCCATCACGATCTTCTTCATGGACATTCTCCGTTTTAGCGGATGTGCTTCTCGATGGTCTTCAACACGTCGATGCGATGAACGAGATCGCTCAAATAGTCGAGCTTGTCGGTCTCGAGCACGATCACTGGTGAACGTTTGTATTCCTTGAACCAAGCGTCGTAGAGCTCGTTCAGAGCCTTCAAGTAGCTGGCTGGTATGCTCTGCTCTTCGGGCCGGCCGCGCAGCTTGATGCGCTTGTTGATCGTACGCAGCGAGGCCTTCAAGTAAATCATGAGATCGGGCGGTTTGAGCGACGTGAGAATGGTGGCGTAGAGCTCGCGGTACATCTGCCAGTCGCGCTTGTTGATGAGACGGCGACGGAACAGGTTCGCAGCGAAGATCTCGGCGTCTTCGTAAATCGTGCGGTCTTGCACCACGGTGCGCTGACCACGCTCGAGCTCGAGGTGCTGATGAATGCGGAACTTGTGGGTGAGGAAGTAGATCTGCGAGTGAAATCCCCACCTCTTCATGTCGCGGTAGAAGTCGACGATGTACGGATTCTCGGCGTTGGGCTCGAAGAAGGGCTGCACGCCATACTGGCGACAGATGAAGTCGACCAGCGTGCTCTTGCCGCAGCCGATGTTGCCGGCAACCGCGATGTAGCGTGGAGTGCTCAAGCTTTGGCGACCGCGGCTTGCCAGTTGGAGATCGTGGTCGCGAGCGCGGCATCGTGTGGCCGAGGCTCGTAGGTCTTGTCGATAGCCCAAACCCGCGTGACGTCCGTTGGACCCGCGAGTAAGCCAGCGCCGATGGCGGCAAGGTAAGCCGCACCGAGCGCGGTGGTATCGAGCACCGTCGGCCGGTGCAACGGGACGCCCAAGAGGTCGGCTTGGAATTGCATGAGCAGGTCGTTTGCAGCAGCGCCACCGTCGACCCGCAACACCGAAATCGGGCGCTTCGCATCGCCGCGCATGGCGCCCAACAAATCGTACACCTGCAAAGCGATACCCTCGAGCGTCGCGCGCGCGATATGCGCCTTGGTCGTTCCGCGCGTAAGGCCGGTCATGATGCCGCGCGCCTCAGGTCGCCAGTGGGGCGCGCCGAGGCCCGATAGGGCTGGCACCACGGTGACACCGCCGTTGTCGGGTGCCTGCGCCGCAAGTGCTTCGACCTCGGCGCTGCTGTCGATGAGCTGCAGCCCGTCGCGAAGCCATTGCACTGCAGCCCCAGCGATGAAGACGCTCCCCTCGAGGGCGTAGGTCACACGATCGCCGATCTGCCAGGCGATGGTCGTGAGCAAACCACGGCTCGAGACGATCGGTTTGTCGCCGATGTTGACCAGTGCGAACGCCCCGGTGCCGTAGGTGCACTTGGCCATGCCGACGTCGAAACATGCCTGCCCGAAGAGCGCAGCGTGCTGGTCGCCCGCGATACCCGTGATGGGAATACCGTCCGGCAACACGTCGAGTCCCCGCGTCACCCCAACCTGCCCCGCCGAAGCGACAACCCGGGGCAGCAACGAACGGGGGATGCCACCGAGTAGGGTCAGGAGGTCGTCTGCAAAGGCCCGGGTATGGATGTCGAACAGGAGTGTGCGCGAGGCGTTGGTCACGTCGGTGACGTGCTCGGCACCATCGGTGAGTTTCCAGATTAACCAGCTATCCATGGTGCCGAACCGCAGCTCGCCCTTGGCCGCACGTGCCGCGAGCCCAGCATCGTGCTCGAGCATCCAGGCGAGCTTGGTGCCGGAGAAATAGGGGTCGATGAGGAGCCCCGTGCGGGCGCGCACCTGCTCTTCGTGACCCTGCCGCTTGAGCTCGGCGCAGCGGTCGGCGGTGCGCCGGTCCTGCCAGACGATGGCACGACCGCAGGGCCGGCCCGAGGCATCCCATAGCCCGGTCGTTTCGCGCTGGTTGGTGATACCAACGCACGCAATGTCGCGACCATGGATGCCGGCCTTGGTGAGCGCTTGGGTGATCGCGGTCGCCGTAGCGGTCCAAATCTCACCCAGATCGTGTTCGACCCAGCCGGGCTGGGGGAAGTGCTGGGGTAGCTCGGCGTAGCCTCGCGCCACGACGCGCGTTGCCGTCCCGTCGATTGCCACCGCCAGGACGGTGGAACCGGTGGTTCCCTGATCTATCGCTAAGACCATCTTGGCCATGAGATCTTCTCTCGTCCGCAGCGCCAGGCGAGACAGGTCTACTACCCTTGCTCTTTCGCGAGCAATCCCCGTAGCATCCCAATTATGTCGCGCAGCGCGGTACCGGCGCAGACGCGGCCAACGTCGCTAGTGTTCTTGCTAGCGAGTAGCCGCGAAGTCATCGAAGAAGTGGCGAGCGCACTCGCTATCGCGGACAACCCCGTCGAAATCCATGTCCTCCACGATCGCGGACGGTTGGATGCTCACCTGGCGCGCGTGACTCCTGACATCGTGATCATCGATCGGTACAGCTTCAGCGGCGTCGAAAATCTCCTCACGACCGGCCCCCTCGCCGGTACTCCAACCCTGGTGCTCGACGAACAGGTCGACACTGCGGCTCAGCACGCCATCATCACTGCAGGCGCTCGCGCTTACTTGCCCCGCTCGCCGCATCGCGGCCACGCCATCCGTGAAGCGATCAACGCGGCCAGTCGTCGCCCTGCTCTCGACCGCAAGCTCGAAGAAACGCAGCGGCACTTTCATGCGATTCTCGAAGCCTCGAGCGACGGCATCATGGTGCTCGTCGATGGCATGTTTCAATACGTCAACAGCGCCTTCGCGGTTGCACTAGGCTACGAAGCGGGCGAGCTTCGCGACTTCGCAAGCTTGGTCGCCGAGGGCAGCCGTGCTGCGGCGCACGACGCACTCGGCCGTATCGCCATGAGCGCGGGTGCGCGCGACGTCTTCGAAACCGTACTCATGGCACGTGATGGCCGTCAGGTCCGTTTCGAGATCGCCTGCCGCACCTCAACCCTCGATGGACGTCGCGCGGTGGTAGGCGTCGCGCGTGACGTCACCGCCGTGCGGGAGTTGCAGGGCGAGATCGAGCGTTCGCGCCAACGCGCCGCTCACATCGAACGCTTGAGAGCTCTGGGAGAGTTGGCTGCAGGCGTCGCGCACGACTTCAACAATGCCCTCGAGGCCATTCTCGGCCGCATCACCATGGCGCGCACGCACATCGATCGCGGCGAATCCGCTGAGGCGGACATCGCGGTCATCGAAGCCGCGGCTAAGGACGCTGTCGAGACAGTAAAGCGCATCCGTGAGTTCACACGCCCCTCACACGATACGACGTGGACCGACTGCGACCTCGGCCTCCTCGCACGGACGGCCTTCGAGCTGGTGCGTAGCCGTGCGCATGGCGCGGTCAAGGTCGAGCTCGACGTGCAGCCGACCCTACCCGTGCGCGGAAACGCTGCTGAGCTGCGCGAAGTGATCATGAACCTGGTGTCGAATGCGTTCGACGCCGTGGGCGAGCGTGGCAACATCCGTATCTGCACTTGCCAGGAGCGCGGCGCGGCCACCGTCATCGTCGAGGACGACGGCCCGGGCATGCCACCCGAGCTCCAGAAGCGTATCTTCGAGCCATTCTTCAGCACCAAGGGCGAACACGGCACAGGCCTTGGTCTATCGGTCAGCCAGGGCATCTTGCGGCGCCACGACGCGCATCTCGAGGTGGACAGCAGCCAGGGCCACGGCTCCCGCTTTCGCATGGTGTTCGCTCCGCCAGCGCAACTCGCCGCCGCTCCGCCGCTCGAGAGCCAACCCGCGCACCTGCACGTGCTGGTCGTCGATGACGATCCGAACGTCGCCGATCTCTTGCGCGACCTTCTGGGCGAACAGGGGCACCACGTTGGCCTCGCGAGTAACATCGAGGACGCGCTTGCATGGCTCGCGGGCAACCGATGCGATGTGCTAGTCACGGACCTCGACCTGCGGGGCACGAGCGGCTGGAAGCTCGCCCGGCGCGTCCGCGAGACCCACCCGACCATCGTCATCGGCCTCATCACGGGCTGGCCGCTCGGGGCGCCGGACGTCGAGCTCAAGGCGCGTGGGGTCGATTTCGTGCTGACCAAGCCGTTCACCGCGGATGCCTTGATAGCGGCAATTGCACGGCCTAGTCACGCCTGAAGCCCATATGCGGTGGTGTGCCGCGCGGACAGGAAAAGAACCGGAGATAGCAGCGCGATTCTGCCGATACTGAGGCCGATGTTCGATATCGGCCAGCCTGCGCCTCAAAAGTCGCCGCCTGTCGGCCTGGCGCCAAAGCCGCCACTGCTGTCGCCGGTCGTTGCGGTGACCGCACCCCTCGAAGTGGTCAAGGTGGTGCATAAGCCTGCCGTCGAGCCGCCGGTTCCAGGCACGTTCTTGGGCGATTTCACTCTCCGGGTCGATCGAAAGCTCCAGCCGCTCTTCAATCTGGGCGCCCCGTTGCTCTTCGTGGCGGGCGCGGCGTTCGCCGCGGGCGTATGCGCTGCGGCCGGATCGATCGCTTCTCTTGGTGGCTACAACGGCCAGCCGTTCTACGATGCCATCGAGGCGGCGCTGCCCGTGGGGGTGATCGGCCTCCCGGCCGCCATGGTCTTCATCCGCATGCGGGCGGAGGTCGTACGCGCCCGTTTCAGGGCTGCGGGGCGAATCGTTTTGCCATCCGGCCGCTAGTGGAAACCATGAAATCCGCGCTTCAAATACCAACGACTGTCGTGCCCGTGGCATCAGCGCTGTCCATGGCGGACATCCTGGGCACAGAGGGGGCGAAGCTCCCCGTGCCCGTCGTGCCGGCGAAAAACACCCAGCCGACCACCCCGCTCATCGTCCGCTTCGACGACAGGGTCGTGAAGCCCTACATCGACCTCGGCCCATTAGCCTTCGTCCTTGGGACCGTGGTCCCTCTAGCGGTGGTCGCCGTGGTGACCGGCGTCGAGATGGCCTTGGGCACAGGCCCCACGAACCTCTACAGGCATCTCACCTGGTTGCCGACCGCGGGCACCCTGGGCCTCCCGATGGCTGCGCTTGGCGTGCACGCTTACGCCAATAAGGTACGCGCGCGACAAGCCGCCCTGAAAGCGGAAGACGCGGCACAACCCCCGCCTCCCGAGAGGCCCGCGTCAGCTGAGTAGCTTCTGCGCTACCTCGAGAGCCTTGCGGGTTCGCACGAGGATCTCGGCAGTCCGCTGACGCTCTTGGCCGGCGGTATCGTGGGCATCGAGCGCTTTCTGGTGCTCCTCTTCGAGCTGCGCTTCCAGCTCGGCGATGCGCCCCTTGTTCTGCTCGGCGGTGGCGCGCAGCTTGCTGATCGCCTCGTCGCGTAGCTTCACGCTGTTGGTGAGCTCGCCCGTGGTCTCGTTCATGCTCTGCTCGAGCTCTTTGGCTTGCTCGCGCGCGGCCTCGATCTCACCGTTGAGCTCCTTGACGCGTGCGCGTTGGCCGGCGACGTCGTCCTGCAAGGTCGAGATCGACGACTCGCGGTCGGACAAGGTCCCCTCGAGCGACTCGATCTTCTGCTGCAGCTCGCTGATGCGCGTGTCGCGGCCTTCGAGGTCGCGTGTCATCTCGCCGACCTTCGTGTCCATCTCGGCGCGCAGCTCGGTCATGTCGCTGCGCAGTGCCTCGAGATCGCCCGTAAGTCGGTCGATTTGCGCATCACGATCTGCGATAGCGGTTTTCTGCTGCTCGACTGCGCTCTTGAGCTTGGCGATCGCTTGATCGCGCAGCTCAATGTCGGCGTGAGCCTGATCGCGCTCGCTTTGCAACGCCGCGTATTCGTCGTTGCGGGTGGCGATCTCTTTGGTGAGCGCCTCGATCTGCTCTTGCTTGCCAGCGATCTCGCCGTCGCTCTCTTTCTTGAGCTCAGCGAGCTGATTCTCGAGACCAGCAATGCTGTCGTCGCGCTCGGCGATGGCCGCCCGCTGGGTCTCGATGGCGTTCTTGAGCTTGTCGATGGCGGCGTCGCGCGCCCCCACCTCTTCATCGAGCTTCGTCGAAAGCTCGAGCCGCTGGCGATCCGCTTCCTCGCGCATGGCGGCTTTTTCGCCTTCATAGCGCTCGGTGAGCTGTTGCCGCTCTGCCGCGGCCTCGTTGCGGGCGTCCGATAGATCGGTCTCGGCAGCCTCTTTGACGTTGCCGAGCTCGGTCTCGTACTTCTGCTTGAGCGATGTGATTTCGCTCGCGTGTTTGCTCTCGAACGACGCGATGGTCTGCTCGAGCTTGGCCTCGAGCGCGTTGACCTGCTGTTCGTTTTTGGTCTCGAGCACCGCGAGCTCGCCTTCGTGCTTCTGACGAAGCGACGTCATGGCGCTCTCGTGGCTCTCCCTGAGCTGCGCCATTTCGCCTTCGTAGGCGTCTTTGGTCGACGAGAGCTCGGCCGCGGTCTGATCACGCAGTGATTCGAGCTCACCCTGGCTCTTCTCACGCAAGGCCGTGAGCTCGCCTTCGTATTTGTCTGTGAGCGTCCTAACCTGCAGCGCCGCGTCGTCTTTGGCCTGCGACAGCTCGGCTGCGCTCGACGCACGGAGGTTGTCGAGCTCGGTCGTGAGGGCGGCGACCTGGCCTTCGAGCTCCATCTGGTTGCGGGTGGCCTCATCGGTCGCCTGCGACAGCTGATTCGAGATGCCGTCGATCTGATCATCGCGCTCGATGATCGCGGTCTTCTGCGTCTCGATGGTCGCCTTGAGCTTGTCGATTGCCTCGTTGCGAACCGCAATGTCGCGCTCGAGCGTGTCACGGGTATCGAGCAGCTCTTGGCGAACGTGCTCGAGCTCGATGCTGAGGTCGCCCTGCTTGGTCTCGAGCTCCTGGATGCGCTCGTCGCGCGTCTGGATCTCGCGCCCGGCGTTCGACTGGTCGCGCTGGGCGGTCTCGCGGGTCTGCTCGAGCTCACCGGTGAGGGCATCGATCTGGCCAGCGAGGCCACGGATCTCGTTGTCTTTCTCGCTGAGCTCGGCGTCGAGCTTCTCTTGGAAGCCAGCGAGCTGGGCCTTCAAGTCCTTTTCGGCTTGGTCCTTCTGAGCAAAGGCAGCCTGCACCTTCTGGCCATAAGCCTCGAACTCACGCTTCTTCTGGTCGAGGAACTGTTCGAGGGCGGCGAGCTTCTGTGTGAGCTCGGTGGTCTTGCTGGACTCGCCCTCGGCCTTGGTGCGCTCCTGCTCCATGAGCGCTTCGAGGACATCCATCTCCTTGTCGCGAACCTGCCACGCCTCGCGGAACCTGGCCGTGCTGGCCTCGGAGCGCTTGAGCTTCTCGCGGAAGTACTCGACCTTCTCCTCAAGGCCACCGCGTCCAGCCGGTACTGCGGCGGTGTCGGTGACGAAAAGGTCATCGAAGTTGGTACGGCCGTTCCATTGGGTCGGCAGCGTGCCCGCGTCTTTGGTAGCGGCGCGGCGCGTTGGTCGGCGCGGCGGCGGCGGCGGCAGCCCTGGCGGACCAGCGGCTGGAGAGTCGCCATCGCCAGCGGACATGGTAGGCGCGACACCGCCGTCCGTTTCCCCATTGGTGGCGGCTTGCTTCTGCTTGTGAGACAGACCGTCGAGAGCTGCGTCCAGCTCGTCGAGATCGAGGCCTGCGCCTCCCATGCCAACTCCCGTAGCGATGAGACTTCGGCCGAGTCTATCAGCCCCCGGGGGGCTGTCAAACCGAACAACCTACATTGCGTGCCCTACACGCTGATTTCTCCGCGTGCTAAGTGGCCGCGCCATGGTGAACGTTCGGACCGAATCGCCCCGTGTCGTCCTCGTTGGGGTGCAGATCGATGGTGTCAGCGATGTCGAGCACGCAGCACACATAGCGGAGCTCGGCCGCCTGGTCAGTACGCTCGGTTGGCAGGTCGTCGCCACGGTCACGCAGAAGCGACAGACGCTGTCGCGCGGCAATGTCCTCGGCGAGGGCAAGCTCCAAGAGCTCGCCAAGATCACGGGTGGTAGTGGCGTCGTCGGCTCGCGCGCCCCCAAGCGCACCTCGAAAGCCAAGGAACGCTGGGAGGCCGCCGACGAGACCTCCGAGGCGGAGGCGGAGGACGAAAGCGAGAGTGACGACACCACCGCAGCGGACACCGCCGAAGCGGACGCCGGTGCAGCGGAGCCCGCCGGACGGGCCACCATGGTCGTTGTCGACCACGAGCTGTCGCCCAACCAGCTCTCCAATCTCGAGCGCGCGACTGGGGTCCCCGCCATGGATCGCAGCGGCGTCATCGTCGAGATCTTCCACCGCCACGCGCGTAGCCGCGAGGCTAGGCTGCAAGTTGAGATCGCCCGGCTCAACTACCTGGCGCCGCGATTGCGCGAATCGGCCGGTGCCTCCGAGCGCCAGCAAGGCCGAGGCGCCGGCGACACGGCCGTCGAGCTCGACCGTCGGCGCATCCGCGACCGCTTGGCCGAGCTGCGCCGCGAGCTCGATGCCATCTCTGGTGATCAAGCCAACCGCCGCTTCGCGCGGCGCGACCAGCTTCGCGTCGCGTTGGTCGGTTACACCAACGCGGGCAAGTCGTCTTTGATGCGCGCGCTCACCGGGAGCAGCGTCCTGGTCGCCGACCAGCTCTTCGCCACACTCGACACGACTGTTCGCGCCCTGCACCCCGAGACCAAGCCACGCATCCTCGTATCGGACACGGTCGGGTTCATCCAGAAGCTGCCTCACGATCTCGTCGCCTCCTTCCGGTCGACCCTCGACGAAGCGATGGAGGCTTCGCTACTGCTCTACGTCGTCGACGCCTCCGATCCCACGTTCGAGAATCAACTCGCGGTCACACGTGGCGTCCTCGGCGAAATCGGCGCCTCGGAGGTGCCGAGCAAGCTCTTGCTCAACAAGGTCGACCGGCTGACGGACGAACAAAAGGCTGACTTGCGCGAGCGTTACCCGGACGCCATTCAGCTATCGGCGCACGCTCCCGGAGATGTCGCGGGGCTGCGCGAGGCAATCATCGCCTACTTCGAACAAGAGATGGTCGAAGAGGAGCTCGTCGTTCCATACGCGCGCCAGCAGAACGTCGCGGAGATCTACGCCAACGCGCGAGTGCTGTCCGAGACCTTCGACGAAGAAGGCCGAAAGCTGCGCGTGCGCGCGCTCCCTGAAGCTGCAGCGAAGCTCAAGGCCCTCCTGATGACCACGTCTCACGGTTCCCACGCACCGGACTCGGCCGCTGGCGAATCATGAAGCGCGCCGCGCTTGTCTATGTTCGGGTGAAAAACCAGCGCGTGGCGGGTTAGCCGTCGATCCGCTCTGGGGTGAGCGCCGAAGGCGCATCCAAAACGAACACCGAGGCGTCTAGCTCTGGGTCGATCGTCAGTTCCCTGAGCCTCACCTCGATATCCACTTTAGCGGACTCGACACGCATATGCAGACGAGTGGGGATGCCGGACGCATGGTGATCTTCGACTTCGACATCAGAGAGCACGACCTCGCTACGCAAGGCGCGCAGCCTCTTCACATGCCCCGTTTCCGGATCGACGAGCACTTCGCGCGTGACGTCATCTTCGGTCCAGCGCGCACCCCACAGGGGACCTCGCGACCCGAGCTCGGCGCCGGCGGGCATGGCTACGTCGCCAAAGAGCATGCCGACCCAGGCCTCAGCCGACTGATGCAGCGGGGCGAATTGCATTAGCTTGTCGAGCGTATCCGGCGTCGCCGGCCCATAGACGAAGCGATTGTTCTGGAAATCGAGAAGCTGGAGCTCGAAGCCGTTCGTCGCGAACGCCTGGATGACCCCCTCGTGGGGGCCATGTAGCTCGTAGCGCATCGACCCCGGCCGGGCGACCGCGAGCGAAGCGCCAGCCTTGGCGCGCCCTTCCTTGCCGAAATAGGTGATGCTCACGTCGGCGCTGAAGGCCTTGTGAGGCGAGCGGCCGCGCTGCATGGCGTCCGCCAAGACCGCGACTGACGGCGGTGGAGTCACGTTCGGAACGCACGCGACGATGAGGCAAGCGAAGACGAGGACAAGATGTTTCATGAGCTCACACGTGTTGCTTGCACCAGCTGCTCGAGCCGCGCTTTCATCGGTCGGGCCGGATGCGCGTTCAGAGCTTTGACGAAGCAAGCCAATGCTTCTTCACGCTTGCCACGTGCCCGGTATGTTTCGCCGAGATGGAGGAGGATCTCCGGGTCATTCGGGGAGGCGCGGCTCGCGCGCACAAGCAGACGCTCGGCAAGCTCGTAGCTCTTCTTCTGGTAGGCGAGCCACCCGAGACTGTCGACGATGAAGCTCTCCTCGGAGCCAAGCCGGTACGCGTGACGTAGATGCACCTCGGCCTCGTCGAGCGAGGTAGCAGCGTCCGCCAGGGTAAACCCGAGCGCGTTCAGTCGCGTCGGATCTTCCGGCTGTTCCTCGACCATAGCGCGCAAGATGGTGACGGCCTCTTCGATACGCCCGTTGCGGGCGAGCGCGTCCGCGTGTCGCATCCGCAGATCGCTGTTGGTTGCATCGACGGCGTGAAGCGCGCCAATCAGGGCCATGGCCTCAGCCTCGTGACCGAGATGCTGAGCAAGAGTCGCCGTGGCGAGGCTCCGTTCGTAGGGCCCGAAACCGCGGATTTTCAGAAAGGCCTCGAGCTTACGGCGCGCCACGGCTTCATCCGGCTCGAGAGCGAGCACCCGAGCAGCGTCGAGCGCTAGCTCGCGGGGCGACGCGGGCCCCGTCACGGCGCGTGCCAAGACCGTGAGGGCGTCGGCGACACGGCCCGCATCGGCGAGACATCCGGCGCGGGTGCGCGCGACATCGGGTGAGTCGGCGACCGCCTGCAGCTCGGCGAGACATTTCGTGGGCTCGCCCCTCTCGCGATGCGCCTCGGCGAGGAAGGCGGTGAGCTGGATCGGCGGCGGTCCACCCATGTCTGCGGCAGCGATTCTTCTCATCTCTTCGACGAGTGCGAGCCCGGCCGCGACGTCCCCCTCGGCGATGTCACCGCTTGCGACGATGCCAAGCGCGGCAAGATCGCTTCCAGCGAGGCGCAGGGCTTCGGCTCTGTACGCTTCCGCGGATGGGGAGCCCGCGCGCCTATAGAGACGCGCGACTTGCACGTAGAGCGCTACGTCGTCAGGCTCGTAGGCGAAAAGCCTCGCGAGGCTCGCGGCAGCCTCGGCGGGTCGGCCCATCAGCTCGAGAACTCGCATCTCGCCGAACGCTGCGTCGCGAGAACTCGGCTTTTGCGCACGTGCGCGTTGATACGTCGCGAGCGCGGTTCCGAGACGTCCGTGATCTTCGAGAACACCACCGAGTTGGGCTGCGAGGTCCTCTCGAGCAGGATTGGCGTTCATCAAGTCGACGACACGCCCCTCCGCTTCAGCGGTCTTCTTCTGCCACGCCAGCGCGTCCGCGAGTCCGCTGCCGGCGACCAAAACGGTGTGCTGTTCGTCGAGCCCATATTCGAGAAGCGCGACCGCCTCGCTGAAACGCTTGTTGCGGCGGGCAAGCTCTCCCGCCATGGTCGTGAGGTACGGATCGGTGGGTGACCGCGACAAGCCCTGCTCCAGCACCCCGCGCGCGCGGTCGAGGCGCCCTTCCGATACCCAGGCTTCGGCGAGCTTTTGGTGAAGATAGCCAGAGCTCGCGTCGTAAAGCAGCGCTACCCGAAAATGCGGGATGGCGGCAGCGGGGTGACCGTTCTCGAGGAAGTACAGGCCGCGCATCACGTGCGTAACGCCTGCCGGGTCGAGGTGGCCTGCGTCCGCCGGAGGGACGATCATGTAGCCATCGAGCGTCGCCGGCCGCGGCGCCATCGGTTGCGCGGCACAGGCAACGAGCGACGACACGACGAGCAAGAGCGTGGCTCGCGACATCAGTTTTGGGTTTCTGGTGGCGCCGCACCATCGTCTTCCGGCGCCGGCTCGACCGGCGGCTGAAAGGGCGGCGGCGCGCCACGAATGATAGTCGGGGAGTCCGGTGGCGTCTGGATGTCGGGGACACTGCCCTCACGCGCCTCGGGCACTGGCTTCGGAGCGGGTGGATCACGGCGCGGCTGTTCGGCTTTGGGTTGTTCGATGTGCTTGGGCTCCGGGGGCGGCTTGGGTGCCTGAGCTTCGGATTGTGGCGCGGCCGGCGGCGGGTCGGCAGGCTTCGGGACCACGGGCGCCCTACCGACCGCTGGGACTGCAGGGGCCTCAGGCAGGACCGCGAGGAGGTCTTTGGCCTTCAAGTGGTCCGCGTTGGCGGTCACGACTTCGGTCGCGAGATCCCGCGCTCGGCCGACCTCGCCGCGTGCCGCCTCGAGACGGGCGAGCTCGAAGCGCGGTCGCTGCCAGCGTGGCTCGAGTGTCATGGCTCGCTCGAGCGAGGCGCGAGCGCCCGCGGCGTCGCCTTCGAGGTTACGTAGCGTGGCTTGCAGGTAAGCAGCGTACGGTGTCGGCGGCGCGGCGTCTTCGGCGACGCGCGCGAGCCGCATGCCACGGGCATACGCGTCACGGGCAAGGGCGCGTTGATCTTCGTCGAGCGCATAGTAGATGCCGGCGGTGAAGGCGAGCTCGGCGCTCTCATCGTTCTTGCGCGACAAAACCCGTCGGGCATGCGCGAGCTCGGCGGAAGCGGTTGCGAGCATTTGCGACGATTGAACCACTTCGCCCTCAGCGACCATGTTCTGCGCGGCGGCGCGGACGTCGACACCGCGGAACACGGAGGCGATGCCGTAGATTACTCGGCCATCGACGTTGCTCGGATCGATGTCGAGGATGTCATTCGCGGCCTTGGTGGCGTCGCGATAACCGACATCGGTGTCGGCCAAGAGCGCGGCGCGCGCGTTGTTCGTAAGCTCCTGCAAGCGCAGATCGCCAGAGGTGCGCAGGTGCAGGATCTGAAGCACCGACTTGCCGCTAAGGAGCGGCACCATGACGAAGACGAGCGAGACCGCCAGCACCAGCCCCAGAGCCCCAACGATGGCGATACGGTGCTTACCGCGCAGGCCGATCTTCGAGAATACACTATCCTCGTCGTCGAACTCGCGCGGGTCGAAGCGCGGCTTGCCGTCTTTGCGCAAGCGGGCCACGTCGTCGTCGTCGAATGGTGGGCGGCGATTCTTGACGCGCTCCTTTCCCTCCCCGCTCGTGCGGACACGAGAGCGCATGACAGCCTGAGGGTCAGGGGGGCCCCAGCTTGCCGCTCCCGCACGCGAGCGCTCGCTCGCGGCAAGCGGGACGAAGGCGCGTGGTCCAGTTTGGTCGCGCGGCACCGGGGTCGGCGCGTCTTCGACCACACGGGCTTCGTCGGAGCCGGCTCGCGCGACCGGCGACTTCGCGAAAGGTTTGGTGATTTCTTCGGGGATTGGCGGCTCGACAGGACCGCCCGCGGTCGGGCCTTCGGCGATACTCTCGCCGAAGACCGGCTGCAGAGACCCAGGCGGCTCGGGCACACGATGATCGCCGGTGGGACTCTCGCCGGCCGCGTCATCGACGGTCGTCAATCGGCCCTCGATACTTTCGCTCACTGGCTCGTCGGTCAGGAGCTGCTCGAGCAGGGGCGTGTCGGCCCCATCTCCATCGGGCGTCGTATCCTCGTCGCCATGCATCAGCGCGAGACGTGGCGCGTCTTCGCCCAGCACTTTCCCGAGGCCGGGCTCTGATATTTCGTCGTGCAGCACCTCGGGCTCGAGCGGTCGCAGCAACGCGGTGGCGGCGGGTACCGTATCGTCGTCGTGATCGATGGAGTCAGGGGCGGCGTCGGGCTCGATGGAGTCCAGGGCATCGTCGGAATCGCCGACGCGGGTCAGCCTGTAGGGATGGGCGCACTGCGTACACGGCGCATCAACGCCAGCGCGTGGGATGTCGTTGACCGCAAAAGCGTACACCGTGTCACAGGCCGGACATGCGACACTGAACTGCAGTCCGACTGGGTCGCCTTGGCCGGCCACGACCGCCGGTGCGCCGCGACCGCCGACAGGCAGGACAGTCACGGTCGCCGGGGCGTCGTGTCCGGAACGCGCTCCTTGCTGAGGCGTTGCCTCGACCGCGGGGAGCGAGCTCGCGCTCGTCGTGACCCGACTCGCGCCGGCAACTCCTTGCGATGCGACGTTGCGAGTCGATTTTGGGGCGAGCGCGGGCGGAGCAAGCCAGGTGTCGATCATCGACATGCTCGGCAACGCAATGGGCGCTTCATGACCCGAGCTATCCGGTGCCACCACGAAGATGCCACTGCAGTTGGCGCACTGCGCATCGTATCCCGCCTGCGGGATGAGCGAGCGCTCGAACTGGTAGCGCGCGCCGCAATGCGGGCATGTGACCTGCATCAGCATCATAGGGTCAGTACAATCTCAGCGTATTCGCGCGTGAAGCAAGAATTCGTGGTTACCTTTGGCACCCAGAATGGGCGATTCCATGGTGGAGACGTCCGTATAGCCACACTCGGCCACCATCGCCGATACCTCGTCGAGGGCGCGCTGTCTCGCCGCAGCGTCGCGAACGATGCCACCCTTGCCGACATCCGCACGCCCCACCTCGAACTGGGGCTTGACCAGCGCCACGAGCTCGCTGGGTCGCGCGGACAACCGCACCACGTGTGGCACGACGAGCCCCAGCGAAATGAACGAGACGTCGATGACCACTAGATTCACAGGCTCGGGTACGAGCGAGACGCTCGCCGCGCGGATGTTCGTCTGCTCGATCACCACCACCCGCGGGTCGTCGCGCAGCTTCCAAGCGAGCTGGTTGGTACCCACGTCGATGGCGTAAACCTTTGCCGCAGACCGCTGTAGCAGACAATCGGTAAAGCCACCTGTCGAAGCGCCAACGTCCATACACACGCGGCCCGCTGGATCGACCGCGAAGCGTTCGAGCGCCGCTTCGAGCTTCAAGCCGCCACGCGACACGTAGCGCAAGGTTTCGCCCTTCAGGCGCAATACGGCTCCATCGGCAAGGAGCTCGCCTGGTTTATCGATGCGCCTGTCGCCACCGGTCTTCGCATCGATGCATACGATGACGCCCGCAAGAATGAGGGCCTGAGCGCGCGACCGCGTTTCGGCGAGCCCCTGCTCGACCACCAGTAGGTCGGCGCGCTGCTTCGCCACCGAGCTGCTAACCCTCGTCGACGGTGAACGGCTGCACGCGGTCGCCTTCGAGTAGGATCTCGAGCTTTTTCTCGGCTTCGTCGAGGCGCTTCGTGCCGACCTTGGACAAGCGCACGCCCTCCTCGAAGAGCGCCAAGGACTGCTCGAGGCTCGTGTCACCAGACTCGAGACGTTCGGCGATATCTTCGAGACGCTGAAGGATGGCCTCGAGTGAAGTCGGCTCGGCGGTTTTCTCGGGCTCGCTCATGCGTCCTCGTCGGTCGGCGGCGGGCTTGCCTCGTCACTGACGTGCTGCTCGACTCGCGCTCGAATCTGCCCCCGCGCCAGCCGAATGTCCACGAGGTCACCCGCAGCGAGCTTGCCCGCGTCGCGCACCAACGTACCCGACGACGTTTTCACCAAGGCGAAACCGCGGTCGAGGACGGCAAGCGGCGACAGCGCGTGAAGCCGCGCCGCGACCTCTGCGAGTCGAGCCCGTTTCGCATCGATCTCGGAGCGGGTGCTCGGCGCCAGGCGCGCCGCGAGCGTCGCAAGCTCGGCGCGCTCCGCGGCTAGGCGGGCCCGTACGGGCGCCACGAGACTTGCCTGCAGGGAATCGAGCTTGGCGCGTACTCCGGTGAGCTGGGCACGCGGATGCAAACGAGCGAGTCGACCCTCGAGACGCTGCAGAGCGAGGCGTTCGTCGCGGCAGCGCACGAGACTCGCCTGGCGCAAATGCAGTTGCGCACTATCGAGACGCTTTCGCTCGCGTGTGACGTCCCGCCGCAACGCACGCGCCATCCGCATCGCCGGCCGCTCGAGACGCTGAGTGAGCTCGGCGGAGAGGGGGAACACAAGTTCCGCCGCGGCAGACGGCGTCGGCGCGCGAAGATCGGCGGCAAAGTCGGCGATGGTGGTGTCCGTCTCGTGTCCCACGCCGGAGACCACTGGCACCGTACAGGCGGCGATGGCGCGCGCCACACGCTCGTCGTTGAAACCCCATAGGTCCTCGAGGGAGCCCCCACCACGAGCGACGATGACCACCGAAATGCCAAGCGAGGGCGCCAGCCGCGAGGCCCGCTTCACCGCGGCGGCGATCCAAGCGGCGGAGTCGGCGCCCTGCACCTTGCTCGGCACGACCAGAATGCGAGCCTTTGGGAAGCGGCGTGTCGCGACGTTCACGATGTCGCGGATCACGGCGCCGGTCGGACTCGTCACCACCGCGACGGTGCTCGGTACGAGCGCGAGCTTACGTTTGCGCGCGGGGTCGAACAGACCTTCTGCGAGCAAACGTGCCTTGGTTTGCTCGAAAGCTGCCTGCAGGGCGCCAGCGCCTACCGGTTCGATACTCTCGACGGTGAGCTGATAGCGGCCCTGCGGCTCGTAGACGGTCAGCCTTCCCCGCGCCACGACCTGCATGCCGTCTTCGAGTCGCACCTTCAGCGTTCGGTACTCGCGCCCCCACATCATGGCCTGGAGCTGCGAGCGCGCGTCTTTGAGGCACATGTAGCAGTGGCCGTTGTGGACGCGGATGCTCGACAGCTCGCCGACGACCGCGACCTGCGGATAGCGTTGCTCGAGCAACTGGCGCAGCTGCGTAGTGATCTGCGACACCGTAAGCGGCGCGCTTTGGCGACCAAGCGCCAACAAAGCTGGGTTCACGTGCGCCTTGCTCAAGCGAAGCGCTCGCCCGTCAGGGCGACTGACCTTCGTAGGCCTTCAGAAGCTCTTCGACCTGACGCGCGTCCTTGGCGTCCGGCATGACGCGCAAATACATGCGGTAGTACTTGGCCGCCTTCGGACCGTTCTTTTGGCGCGCATACGCGATGCCCAACGCGCGGTAGCACATCCCGGCCTTGGTGTCCGCTTTGACACACTTGTCGAGCAACTCGATGGCCTTGTCGGTCTCTTGCGACTGCAGGGCTTGCAGGCCAGCCGTGTAGTAGCCCTTGGCGTCCATCGGTGGCTCGACGGGCTTGGGCGGCGGCGGCTGCGGAGCGGGCGTCGGCCGCGGTGTGGCCTGCTGCGGCGCGGGCTGCGGTGGAGTCGGCGTCGGCTGCGGTGGCGGCGTCGGCGCGGGGGTGGGATTGGGCTGGGGCGCCGGTACCGGCGGTGGTTGTTGCACGACGGCCGGGGGGCTCGCCTTCGCCGGTGGCTTGGGATCGTTCTTGACACGGTCTTTGGTGCGACCCTTCTCGGCGATGACCGTCTCGTGGGCACCGCCGCGTTCGAGCTCCGCAACCTGGCGCTGCAAGCTCGGCAACTCGGGGGAGAGCGGGTCCATCTCGTTGATCTCGTTCAACGCACGCCGAGCGTCTGCCACCTGGGTCGCAGCAATGAAACGCTTGGTCTCTTCGATCTTGGCGATCACACGGCCGGCGCGGACCTGCCCACGCAAGCTGACGGACTGGGTGTGCGCCGAAGTGGACTCTGGCACCTCGGAAAGGGAGCGCCAGGCGTCATCCCAGTTGCGAGCTTCGATGGCCCGCACCGCGCGATCGAGCGCGTTCTGGCCGATGATCTCGTCAGTGGCGCGCTGCCTGATGTCTTGGGCCTCCGCATCGGCGGGATTCAACACGAGGAGCGCGTCGGCGAGCTTGCGCGCCTCGTTCCATTCACGCTGCAGCATCGCCGTCTTGGCTCGCTGCCGCATGTCCTGGGTATCGGCCGACGGGTTGGTTTCCACCTGACGAATGGGTCGGTCGCCACCAGCAGTCGTTGTTGCGTTGTTGCGATTGTTTATCGAGTAAATGGCGATCCCGCCGACAATCACCACCGCGAGCGCCGAAACACCCGTGACGATGAGCGGCTTCATGCGCTTCTTGGTGTGGATGACGGCGAGCTCATCGCTCCACTGATTGATGGCGGTCGGAGCCGTCGAGATGATGCCACCGAGGTCCCGTTCCCCGCCCTGCGTCGTCTCGCGGGCAAGCGGCGGCGGCTGGATGCGACTCTGCGCCGCCGGGGGCAGGGCACCACCTCCGGCTTGCCTGAGTGCCGCGACCTCTTCCGCATTGAAGTCGTAGGTGGCGCCTGGGGGCAGGAAGCGGAACTTCACGTGCCCAAGCTCGATCAGATCGCCGCGCTTGAGCTCGGTCTGGGCGTACTCCTCGCCGTTGACCAGGGTCCCGTTGGCGCTCTTCAGGTCCATGATGCGGTACGAGCGTTGGTTGACCACGATCTTGGCGTGATGCCGCGACACGGATCTGTGGTCGATTGGAATGTCGTTTTCGTCGGTCCGCCCGATGACCACTTCCGTCTTGTCGATCTCGTACTCGGCGCCGGCGAACTGCGTACTGACGCAGATGATCTTGGCCTTCTGTCCGGCAAGACCCGAGGCCTCGGGACGACCACGGCGCTCGCCATCGCCGTGATCCATACGGATGAGCGCGGTGGGCTCCGGACGATTGGCCTCGTCTTCGAGGGCGGGCCCTCGCGGCATGTCGACCCGCGACTGTCCGTGCGCCTCGGCGTGCGCAGCTCCGTTCGAAACGCCACCCGCTTGACCGGCGATGGGTGCGCCCATTGGGGCAAGGCCGGGCAATGTCGGCGATAGCGGACCACCGTTCATCGCATGCTCGAGGCGAATATCAGGGCGCGTCGGCTCCGAGCCTTCTCCGACCATGGTACGTTGGGTGGTCTCTTCGACGCGCCGCTGCAGCCCCTCGCCACGCAGCTCGAGCTGGAAGTCACCAACCCGGATGGTGTCGCCGTCGTGGAGCTCCTGGCGTCCCTTGATGCGATCGCCGTTGATCCATACGCCGTTGTAGGAGTCGAGGTCCTCGGCGAAGATCCCCATGGGGTCGCGCACGAAGCGCGCGTGGCGACGCGAAACATTCCGCTCATTGAGTCGGATGGTGTTTCCTTCTTGGCGGCCTACGCTGATGCCTTCGGCAACACTTCCGACATCGAGCGGCACGACGCTGCGGCGGCCTTCATCGTCTTCGATGATGAGCTTGAAGCTCGAGTTCTCGCTCACTTAAGGGTCCTTCGGATGCGTCGACGCGGAGACTGACTTCGTACCATGTTCCTGCCACATGTTCGAGTCGCCATACACCCCCCTACTGCCCCGCTTTCCGTCCTTGCCTGGAGCCGGTATGACAATCACCTTCACCGATAGGGACTTCATGGACACGAATGACATCAGCCTCGGGGGTGACGAGCAGCGCACTCTCGAAACGTATGGCTTCGATCGCGCCTCCTTTCAGAAGCTTGCAGCAGATCTCGCGGCTGGCAAGTTCCCAGCAGACCGCAATCGTATCAAGGGGCGGGTCGATAAGCCCCAGGCTGGGGACATCGTGAAGTGGCCTGCCGAAGGCACCGGGGAAGCGAGGGAAGCCGAGCGTCTGGGCCGCACCGCCATCGCGAGCGGCGAGGTCGCCGTCGCCATCCTGAATGGGGGCATGGCCACACGGTTCGGCGGCACGGTGAAGTGCCTGGTTTCGGTCATCGATGAGCACACGTTCCTCGACCTGAAGCTCAAGGACGTGGTCGACACGGGGGCACCGGTCCATGTGTTCCTGATGAACTCGTTTGCGACCGACATCGACACCCGCGCCCATCTGAACGCCCGCGACTATTGCGGTGTCGCGTCGGAACGGCTGCACATCGTGGCGCAGCACGTGTCATTGCGCTTGACCCCGGAAGGCAAGCTCTACCGCGATGCGAAAGGGCATCTGTCGCTCTTCGCGCCGGGCCACGGCGACATCTTCGATGTGCTAGCAAACGCGCCGGCCTTTCGACGTTTCATTGCCGGAGGTGGCAAGTACCTGCTCGTGAGCAACGTCGACAACTTGGCGGCGACTCTGACGCCCAAGGTCGTCGGTATGCATATCCTGGGCAAGAAGTCCCTCACCGTCGAGGTCGCACCCAAGGAACCGGGTGATCAGGGCGGCGCGCCGGCGCGCGTGGACGGAAAGCTGCAAATCGTCGAGGGCTTCCGTTTTCCGGCCGACTTCAATCAGGACGATATCCCCGTGTTCAACTGCAACACGTTCATCATCAATGCGGCGCAGGTGCGCGCCGACTACCCTTTGACGTGGTTCCGCGCGGACAAGAAAGTCGATGGCGCCTCGGTCGTGCAGTTCGAGCGTCTCATGGGCGAGGCGACCGCGTTCGAAGAGGCGCAGTATCTCGAGGTTCCGCGGCACGGCCGCGAGGGTCGCTTCCTGCCCGTGAAGACGCCAGACGACCTGCATAGCGTGCGTGACCTGGTGCGCGATCGCCTGTTTCGCAAGGAGTGAGAAGCATGCGGTACGTCGGAACCATAGCGCTCAGCGCCGCGGTCATAGTGGCCTGCGAGCGCCCCAAAGACGAAGGTCCCGTGGTCCAGCCGGAGAGCCCGCAAGCCGAGCGCGTGGATGCCACCGCGGCCGAGCGACCAGGAGAGCCCGCTAAAGCGGACAGCGACGTCCCCGTGCCTGCCGCGATTCCGACTCCCCCTGAAGCGCCGCCGCCGCCGAACCAGGCCGCAGCGAACCCGACGGCCGCCGGGTCGGTGGCCCCACCGGTCGCAGTGCCCCCGCCGCAGCCCAACGTCCTCGTGATCTCAGGCGTCGTCGGCCCGAGGCCCACCGAGCTGTCGCATCCTGAAGACGCCCCACCTGCGGCCGAGCCACGCGCCGATCTCAACGCCCGCGTGGTGCTCGACGCTGGTCAGGTGCGCTACGAGCTTTACGCGACGGCGCCGAAGCCGTGGGTCGTCAAGAGCGAGACCCCCTTCAACCTCACCCTGCGCCCGAGCAGCGGCGTGCGGCTACGCAAGCAGATCTACGACCGCCGCGACTTCGCCGACCCTCGCGCCGAGGTGAAGCAGATCAACGCCGAGATCGACGCCGCTCCGGGCGAGCACACCATTGAAGCGACCGCCGAGCTCTACGTATGCTCGGCCGAGCTGTGCAAGCGGGTGAACGAGAAGATGCGCACGGCGTTCACCATCCCGAAAAGTTGATGCCGCCGAGCAGATAGGGAATCGCGCGGCTGACATCATCGCCAGTTCGGTACCGGCTTGCGATGTACCACTGCGTCGTCAAGAACAAGGTCGGCTCGCGGAACTTGCCCGTCGTCTCCAGGCTGAGCTTGTAAGCAACGATCGGACCCAGGCGGTCGTTCGGAAGGTTCTCCGGATCGGGGCTCTCGCCTGGGAGAAAGACCCAGTCAGGGTAAAGAGCGGTGACGAGGGTGTTGCGGATGCCGACGGTGAGCCGGTCGCTCACCAACCACAAGATGTCACTGTCATTCTGGATGACCCAGCCTCGCTTGGGAGCCGCGATGTCCCAAACGAAGTCGTAATACGCCGTGTCGGCGCCTTGGAGATTCGCGTGCAGATACGAGGCCACCGTCTCTGAGCGGACCACGATGTGTCTGACCTTCATCTGCAATAGCAAAGCGATATTCCATTGATGGATCCAGGCGGAATACGACGGTCGGTTCTCGGCCTGGCTCGGGCGAAAGTCAGCGTTCGGCGAGGGGAACGACTGCAGACTGTCGAAGGTCCCCCAGTAGTAGATGGGAGTGTAAGAAGCCGACAGGCGCATGATGTTGATGGGCTGTGCCGTGATCCCCACGCCGGGACCAATGGTCGCAGGCGAGGCGAAGAGGGTCGCTTCAGCGCGGACATAGGTACCGGCCCAGAGAGGGTCGGTCTCGTCAGCGGCAGCCAAGGGCTTGGTGAGGCGGAGCTGGAATTGCTCGAAGAGGCCAAGCGGGTTGAGACGCACGCCGGTGGTGCTCGAGTAGGTCGGTACGAGCTCCGCGCGGGCCGGGGAGGCGACGATCAGGAGAGGCGCGAAGATGAGGAGCGCGAGGCGCCGACCGAGGGCCGATAACCGATCGCCGATGTCGATCATGCACCGTCCGCTTTGGCGAGCTCCGCCTCGATATCGATTCCGTACTCTTCGATCTTTCTGTGGATGGTCGAGCGCGAAATTCCGAGCGCCGATGCCGCGTCGGTCTTGTTGCCGCGGTGCTTGACGAGCTCACCCACGATGGTGTTGCGCTCGACCTCTGCGAGCGTGCGAGGATCGCCCGCGTTCGCCGCTTTGCCCTTTGACGTGCTCGGCGGAAAGATGACATCGGCAGACGTCAACACATCACTCGAACGCATCAGGACAGCCCGCTGCACGACGTTGCGGAGCTCGCGGACGTTACCTGGCCAGCGGTGGCTCGAAAGCATCCGCATGGCTTGTTCGTCGAAGCGGACCCGTTCGCCCTCGGGAACGACTTGCTCGAGGAAAAAGGCGACCAGCTCGGGGATGTCGGCGGCACGCTCACGCAATGGGGGCAGAGGCAGCGCAAGCACGTGCAGGCGATGAAATAGGTCCTCGCGAAATCGGTTGGCCGCAACCTCTTCTTCTAGGCGCCGGTTCGTGGCCGCGACGACACGGACGTCGACCTTGATGTCCTCGTTGCCGCCGACGCGATGAACCTCGCCAGTTTCGAGGACGCGCAGGAGCTGCGGCTGCAAGTCGATCGGTAGCTCGCCGATTTCGTCGAGGAACAAGGTTCCGCCGTGGGCCTGTTCGAAAGCACCGGACTTGCGTGAAACAGCGCCAGTGAAGGCGCCTTTCTCATGTCCAAAGAGCTCGGACTCGATGAGCGTCCGCGAAAGCGCTCCACAGTTGAGTGCGACGAAGGGTTTGCCAGAGCGCTTTCCGTGAGATGCGATGAGCCGCGCGACGACCTCTTTGCCTGTGCCGGTCTCACCGTGAAGGAGCACGGGAGCGTCGTTCGCCGCCATACGCTCCGCAAGGCTGCGCACACGTGCCGCCTTGTCGGAGCTACCGACGTAGCCCGAAGCGGGCAGCGCGACATCCGCGACGATCGTCGCGGGCAAGACCTCGACGGCGATGCGGCCAATACGCACGGTTGCCGGTGGCACGACCTCGGCCGCTTGCACCTTCTGCTCACCAATGAATACGCCGTTGCGGCTGCCGACGTCGTGAACCATGCAGCGGCCGTTTTCCAAAGCGATACGCGCGTGGAAGCTCGACACGTAGGGGTCGACGAGCACGACGTCGTTGCTCGCATCCGAGCCGATGGTCACACCCCGTTTGCCGATGTCGTGGCTGCGCTCGCCGGCCTTGAGCACGAAGGTGGCTGCCGCCTTGGCTTCGTGATGCAAGGTACGCGTCCCCTCGCCCGTCGACGGCTTGCCGCGATAGCGAACCGTCGCGGTCACGGGACCAAGCTGGATGACATCTCCGTCGGCGAGGCGTGTCTCGCTCTCGACCGTTTCGCCCCCCACGTGCGTGCCGCGTCCCGATGCATCGACGAGCACCAAGAGAGGGCCGTCACGTCGCAACATGCATTGCATGGGTGATACCGCCGCGTCTGGCACGGAGAGATCACAATCGGGGTTGCGCCCGATGCTGAAGACGGACGAGTCGATGCTGCGCCACAAGGTGTCGCGGCCACCCACGGTGAGCATCAAACCGACTTGCATCGGCGTGTCTTACCGCGAAATCGGACCGCGACGAAATGCGCTCGCGCGCCAGCGGCAAGGCCGTCGAGGAGAGCGCCAGCGGAATGAGGGAGCTCGCGGGTCTTCCGTCGCCGGGGCTCGGTAAACAGCGCCGCCGTGGCACCATGACACGATGTCATGTTTTTACGAAACGAATCGGAGGTGCTGCCGATAACGAATGTAGGTGGCTGAAACTGCGGGAGTTTCACCCTCGAGGAGTCGCGCTTGAGTCAACTCGCGGCAGAACGCGTCGGCGCTCCTCGGACGATTCGTCCGGTCGCTGAGCCCGAACAGGTCCCAGCGACGACGGCACGTCGCTTGGTGGAGCCCGACGCCCGCGCGGTGCGAGTCCCAGCCGCGTATCAGGCACGCCTCCAGGTCCCCGGGTCGCAGCGCCTTACGCGCTTGCCTGGGAGCGCACCCAGCACCGAGCTCGCGCGCCGCGTCGCCCGGGCCGCGAGCGCTTCTGATCTGATCGCGATCTTCGCGGGCATGCCAGTGCAGCAGCGCGCCGAAGTGGCGCAGGCTTGGCTTGCAGGGGCGCAGCAGCGTCGGGTTCGTCCCGAGCAGGCCCTGGCTGCGCTCGCGGACTATGCGAGCAGCTTTGGCAACGGCGCCGAACGCGTGCTGCTCGACGACATCATCCGCCCGCAGAACGCGACCGGCGTCATCTCGGACGCCGCGACCGTGCACCTCGACCTTCAAGGTCTCATCTTCTTCGAGCATCTGGGCATCGGCGCGCCGAACCACGAAGGCGCGGCCCTCGTGCTCGAGCGCCGCAACACCCGCGAGATCGCTGCCCTTGACCGCGATCTGCGCGAGCGGTTCGGAACGACGCTCGCAGAGCGAATCGACGCGGTGCCCAATTCGCGAGGCCAGGCTCGTCTGCGCTTCCTTACCGACCCGCGCAACCGCGGCCGTCATGGCGAGCTCGAGCCGGGGGCGGTCGACGCCTGGGCGGTACGCGAGGCGCTCGGTGGCTTCAGCTTCGCGGAGCGCTTCGAACGCTCGCTTCCCTGGAACGAGGACAACTCGCGTGCTGCGACCATCCAGCAGATGCTGATGATGACGCGGGAACGCGCTGAAGCGATGCGCCGGCAATACACGACGCTCCGCGGAGACGGACCACGGATCCCAGAGCCTGACGAAGAGGTGCTGGGCTTGGGGGCCTTTCGTCTCAAGCTTGCTGCGAGCGGCTTGCAGATCGATCCCGACCGAGCCCACACCAACGCGACCATCGAAAGCCACACACGCAGCGCCGCGCGCTACATCGCTGCCACGTTGCTCCATCGTGCTGACCGCGGGGCGAGTCGGGCTGAGGTCGCGCAGGCGTTCGCCATGGTGCGCGAAGACCTCGCGTCCGGTCAGCGTCGTGACGGCCGCGCCAGCTTCGAAGACGTTGCCCGCGCCTATTACGAGATCTCGCACGAGCGACGCGGCGAAACAGCGCGACCATGGCGTGGCAACCAGGGGCTGTCGGCGGGAGAGCGCGGTCAGTGGACACAGCGGATCCGCGAGCAGCTGCAGCAGGACCTGCCGCCCCAGGATGTCGCTGGTCTCATCGCGGGTCGCGGGGCCGACTCCCCAGAAGCTCGCGCGGGCCGCATCGCGCGCGCAGTATCCGGCAATCTCGTGGGTCCGTACCTCGGAGAGCTCCATCGTTCACTCGACGTGTCACGCGTTCCTCCCGAGCGTCGTGCTCAATACATCGCCGAGATGCGTCAGGTGTTCCGCCAAGGCGGACGCGACCTCGATTCCGAGATCCGTCGGGTGGCTGGAAGTCCGCTCACTTTACCGAACGGCCGCCAGGTTCCTTCGCAGGCGGTCGCCACGCTCGAGGCAAACGGCGTGCTCTCCGACGCGCAGCGCATCATGTATGCATTGCACGACAGGGGCCCGCTCGGTGCGGGGCAAGCGCGCGTGAGCGAGCTTGCGGGGATCGGCCAGGAGCTCACGCCCCTCGACCGCTACTTTGCGCGGCAACGTTACCGAGCGCTCACCGGCGGCGATCTGCTGGATGACCTGGGTCGCGTCGGGGGTTATGAGGCGCGCCTCGCGGAATCGGCGTTTCACATCGCTCCATCCGACAACAACGCGGTAGCAACCCAGCTCATCGCCATGACCGCCCCGCTCACCGCCGAGAGTCTCCCTCCCGGCGTAAGTCAAAGACAGGCTACGGTCGCCCGTGAGCGCTATTGGGCAACCGTCATCCCCGACCGCGCCCAGCGCGAGGCGTTCTTGCGACGCTTTCAGGGTGCCGGCGCGCCGCAAGCAGTGATGGAGCTCGCCGCCAGCACCATCGACAGCTCGGAGGTCATCACAGGAACCTTGCAACGCTTGATGACCGAGGCCGAAGGAACACGTTTCGCCGCGGCCGTCACGAGCCTCTTCGGTCACCGCAACGCGCGCGAGCTCAACCACGGCAAGTACCAGACACTGCGGAACCTGCTTGCCAACGCCGGCGCCAACGGTTGGCGGCCGCAGGATCTCGCGACCATACCGCCGCGCGAGCTCGCCGGTCTGATGGCCGAGGTTCGCGCCCGCGCCCGGCAGCAAGGGCTGCAGGTCGACCGCCTGAGCGACCAAGCAGTGACCGTCATGACCCTCGCTGCGCTTGGTCTCGGCGGCGGCTTGAACCCCATCGCCTTGGCTGGCCTCACTGCGCTCACTCGCGTCGGAACGCGGGCCGCAACCGGCCGCTTGAACGGACACCTCATGCGCGAGGCGATGATCGGCGGCTTCCAGGGTTTGACCTTCGGCGTGGCGCGCTATTTCCCGAGCGGCCTCGTGGGCACTTCGCTCGCGGGAGGCTTTGCGTATACCGGATACAACTTCGGGGACCACGTCGTTCATGCGCCTCTCCACGACCCGGCGGCCGCCTTCGACTACATCAGCCAAAATGCGGGTCGTGACATGGCTTTCGGGACCGCGACCACGGCCGCGCTTTACGTCGCCATGCGCGCGCTGATGCCCAAGCGCGCGCCATCACCCGACCCGCATGAGCCCGGCGGTCATCGGCCTACTCCTGGCCGCGACACCCCGCCCGATCGCCCCGTGCAACCGGGTCGACCAGACGGCCCGGCCCCGGGTCGGCCAGGTGTCGGTCGCCCTCAAGTCGCAACTCCAACAGGTCCCACCGCGAGGCCGAGCGTTCGCCCTGGCGTTCAGACCGGCACAACCGGCCTCCCAGCCGACCGCGTGAGCGCCGGTGTCCGCCCTAGCGGAATGGCACCTGCTCCGAACGTGCCCACGGGCGGACAGCCGCTTCCCCCGCGCGCTGGTCAACACGGGGCGGTCGGTAGCCCGGTCAGCGGTCGCGTGGGAACTGGTACCCTGGCGCCAGCGGGCCGACCAGGGGTCCGCTGAGCGGGACCAGAGCGTAGATGTGTTCTACTTGCGACAGAGCCCTTTACCCGCCTGGGGCTTCTGCAGGGTGCCGCGCAGCGGAATGTTGATGGTGCCGGAGGGGTCCTTCTGGAACTGGATCTCAGCGAGCTGCATCGCCGAACGCATCTTGTCGTTCTTGGCAAGCCAATCGGGTTCCGCCTTCAGCTGCGCACACAGATCGAGCGTCGAGCTGTCGAGCTTGGGCCGCAACGCCATCTCACCACTGAAGCCGAGCGTCAGGTTACCACCGCTGTTCTCGAACTTGGTGACCTTGGCCTTACCGTCCTTGAGATCGAAGGCCGCCTTGAGGCTGCCGAACGTCACCTGGGGCACGGTGAAGCCCATGATGACGCCGGGGCCGACACTGCCACCGCGCATGTCGATCTCGATGTTGCCGTGCGAGGCGTTCGGTTGCTCGGCGAGGTAGATGCTACCGCTCGCGTCCAGCTTTCCCGCGAGCGGCATACCGGCGAGCTTGGGCAGCAAGGGAGGCTGCGTGAAGTCGAGGTCGTCGATGTCGAAGTCGGCGTCGAGTACCTCACCTCTCTTGGAGAAGTCTGCGTGGATGACGCCGTCACCCAGCTCGATCTTCGCGTGTAGCGCGATTCGCAGGAGCAGCAGCGGGAGGATCTTCACGCGAGCAGCGACTTTGTCGAAATCGAGCAGTAACGGATCTTTGCCGTCCTGCAACACGGTGACCTTGACGCTCGAGAGCGCAACTCCGCTAAAACGGTAAAGCGACGCATCGCCGAACGAGAAGCTCACCTTGCCTTTCGACTGCTTTTGAACCTCGTGGGCGAGGCGCTGGCCAACCGCTTCGGCCGGGAAGGTCAGGTAGAACGAAATCAGGAGCGCAGCGAGGCCGAAAGCCACGTAGGCGAGCGTCGAAAGCAACCGCCTGTTCTGAATGATCTCCATCAACCTTGCTTCGTCTTGTAGGTCGTTAGTGTGAGCTCGACGTCGACGGTGTCGCGCTTGTACGGCCGCTGAACCTTCAAGCGACGGGCGATCACGAGATCTTTCGAGCTCTCGATGAGCTCGAGAAACTTCTGTAAGCGGTCCGCGGAGAGCCCGCCAACGCGGAGGTCGACCCGTGATTCGACGATACCGTCGGCGTTGGGCTCGCCATCTTCGGGCTTGAGCTGACCGATCTCCACACCCGCTTGACGCGCGAACTCCTCGACGATCGACACCAAACGCACGTTCGAGCGACCGAGCTCGCGCATCTTGGCCTCGCGCTCTTGCTGACGTGCCTTGTATTCGCCCTGCAGCTGCAACACTTGCGTGAGCTGGTCGGTCTTCACCTTGACGCGATTCTCAGCGCGGCTGATCGCGCCTGACACGAACATACCGACGAGCGCGAACACCGTGAGCACCACGGCCGCGGCGCAGCCCAGCACCATCAGCTGCTCGCGCTGGGTTAGACGGCCGAAGGCCTCGCGCGCCAGGGCAACCTGTTCCTTGAGACGCTCCATGGTTTACGGCTCCGCCTGCGCCGTCGGCGCGCCACCGGTCTGACCGGGCAGCACTCCGATGGGACATTGTACTTGCACGGTCAGCGCGAACTCGACGCGGCCGGCGTCGATCTTTTTCTGGCGCGAAACGTCGACGTCTTTCACGCAGCGGTCGAGACGCAACTTACTCGCAACCTCTTCGACGACCTCGAAGCTACCCGCGTCACCTTTGCCCGTGACGCGGTCGTTTTGATCCGCACGGCCATCGACGCGCATCTCGAGATCGGCGAACTGCACGTCGATACCCTCGAGCGATTGCGACATCATGGCGAGGAGGGACGACGCCGAGTAGGCCGGTACAACGACCCCGTCGGCAGCGCCGGGTGTTTGTTTCATGATCGCCATGACGGCATTGGGGTCGCATACCTCGCGGCCGATGATCTTGCGAGAGGCGTCGCAGAACCCCTGGTTGATCTTGCGTTCCTCCGCCGAGATCATGGTGTAGCGCACGATCGAACCGAGAATGGCGCACAGTAGGACCGCTCCCAGACCGACCGCCATGCGCGTGAACTCGCCGCGATAGACCTGGAGGTCGCCGTGGTACGACAGGTCGCCTCTCCGGAAGTTGAGCGGGATGGAACGACCACGTCGCAACATCGACACCGCGAGCCCGACCGCTATAGCATACTCTGGTCCGATCGCATTGGCGCCGACGTCGACTGGCGCGACGCTAGCAACGACGTCGAGCAGCTCGACCGGAAGCGATAGGCGCATCGCGAGCTCTTGCGCCACACCCGCAAACCGTGAACCGCCGCCGGTAAGCAAGATGCGCGTCGGCTGCATGGAGGGTGGCAATGCACGCAAGGTAGTCGTGAGCTCGCGCGCGAGGACGGCCAGCTGGGCTTCACTGTGGCCAGAGAGCCCGACGCGAAGCGTCCGAGCGAACTGCAATCCGCGCCGTATGAGTGCAAAGTGGGTCACGGCACCGTCGACGCAGACTACGGCGGTGAAGTCGTCGGAGGCGGGCGCAAGCTCCGCTAACGCGGCGGCCGGTAGCACAACGGCACGCGGCTCGAGACCGACCGCGGCCATCGCGCTGATTTGATCGCGCACCGTGTCCTTGGCGGCGAGGGCCGCCACCGCATCCGTACGTCCATCGGCGGCGTGGCCGATGTGCCACGTCACAGCGGTCTTCTCGAGCTCGTAAGGAACGACGCTCTCGAGCTCGAACGCGACCGCCGCGTCGACCTTGCGCGGGTCGACGAAAGGAAACGAGAGCGAGCGGGTCGATGCGACACGGCCGTCACTCGACACCACCACGTTGTCGACCTCTTTGGGGACATAGTCGCGAACCAGCTGCCACAAACTGGCGCCGTCGGTGTCCGGGGGCACCGCAACGGTGGTCACCATGGTGACCTGCGCCTTGCGGAAGGTCGCTTCGAGCGCCACCACCCGCACCGCCCCCGGCGAAACATCGATCGCTACGAGTCGCTGGCCCACGGAACCTCACTCCATCCTGAAATAGTAGAACTGACCTTCGGTCGATTGCAGCACCGCTCGCAGCGTGCGTGAGGCGTTTCCGACCTTGCCCGTCGCCGTAAGGCTGTACCAGGTCGTGCCCGGCCGGTCGGTGAATACCTCGCGAATACGCTGCACGTCGATGAGGCTGTCGAGGCCGGCGGCCGATACCAGGGCGATCAATGTCTGGACGTTGAGCTGCGCCATGCCGGGGATCGGCGAGGCGGCGCGCATGTCGGCTATCGAACGCATGAGGTTGCCAACGCCGGTGACGAGCTGCTCGGGTGGTACAGCGACGCGGCGAGCCGCCAAGAGCCCGAAAAGGATGCGTTCGGGCGTAGCGGTCGACAACTCGATAGCGGTTCCGTCGGTGTAGATGGTGACGTGGTCACGGAGCACCGCGTAGACGTGATCACTGACGCCATGCACGAGCTGCAGCTCGGCGATGGAATCGAACGGGGCGTTTTTGGCGCGGTAAGAGTCCTTCAAATAGGAATAGCGCCTGTCTTCGTCGCCGCTGGTGCCGGTCTCGGTCTTGTCGCGATCGACCCAGTCCGCGATGGCGGCGACGAGCTGCTGCGGGTTGTCCGCGTGCGACCCGCTCTTGTCGTCACTCTGAAAGTTCTCTTCGAGACGCGGGTCGGAGAGAAAAGACAGGAGCATGGTCTGCACCTGCGCCGAAGTGTTGTTGGTGACGTTCGCGAGCATATTGAGGGAGATCTTCGAATGCTCGCTCCTGCTGGTGGCTTCGCACTCCCCGGGGAAGAAGTCGTCTTTCGCCTTGCTGTCGAGGCGCGCATCTTCGGCCTCGTCACCCTTCTTCAAAACGGTCGACAACAGGCCGCAGCTGATGGGCACCTGCTCGAGGATTTGCCCGAGCGGGAGCTTGGTGTTCGCATCGCCCGTGAGCGCCTGAAGCATCGAGGACATGCCCGCTTCGAGGGCGCGGCCCTGACGCAGAAGCAACGCGCGCAAACGCAAGGCCGCCATGGCGTTGTACTCGGCCTGCAGCTCGTCACGAGCATTGTAGGCAAGGGTGAGGTCGACGGTCGCCGAGTACTGGAACTCGACGATGACCGCGGCGAGCAGCGCAATGGTGATGAGCACCATCATGATGGCGACGCCCCTTTCACCGCTCGAACCCACCTCGCGTCGCAAGTGGGCGAGCCGATGACCCGGCTTCATCAGTCCGCGCATCTGGTGAACCCCGTGCCAGCGATCAAGATGGCGTTGCGCAGCATGACCCTGGTCTTGGTGACGAAGACCTCGTCTTTGCCTTGCGGGTCGACGACCGTGAGCTTGATGGACACGAACATGGGCATGCGATCGCGGTAGTCCATGTTGGTGGTGTTCCACTCGTCGACCCAGCGATCCTCCTTGGAGTCGTAGAACTCGAACTCGAGCTTCTTGACGTTGGGGGCGAGCACCTGCTCGATTCCGCCTTCGCGCGGTTCGTCGTCGACACGCGGCTGAGAGCGACGGATGAGCGCGGTGGTCTTCTTGTCGTCGGGGTTGTCGTCGACGTAGTAGCTCAGCTCCTCTTCGTCCGACTCGTTGGCATCGGCGCGCACCTTGTAGTGCGAGAACGCCGTGAAATCGAGGCGCATACCGCCGGACGCGTTGGCCGACGCGAAAATTGACCGCGTTCGCGGGTCTTCACAATCGCGGTGTGCCGTCACGTAGGCCATCTCGATCTCGCGCGCCATCCGCAACATGGCCTGACGCACGCCGTGATAGTGTGAGGTGATCTGTTCGGCGCGCTCACGCCCATCCATCGATCGACCAACGACGCCGAAGGTGAGCATGCCGATGAAGCCGAGGATGCCGACGGCGATCATGATCTCGAAGAGGGTGAAGCCGCGCTGCCTCATCGGGGAGTCCCCGTGCCGGTCTGGGGCGTGGTCCCACCTGCCCCGGTGCCGATGCCCGTCCCCGTGCCCGCGCCTGGAACACCGGGTACGCCTTGGCCACCAACCTGCCCAGGCAACACGTTCATGTCTTCACGCGTCACCAGGGTACGCAGCTCGACCTTTTCACCCGCGCTCTTCGGTCCATTGCCCGGCATGGTGACCGTGAGGTCGACCAAGCGCATCGACTGGCCGATACCAGTGGCGAGCTGCTCGAGCGGACCACCGAGCGCGCTCGTCATGCGGTCACAGGCGCCCGCTTCGCCGCCTCCGGTGCCCTCTTCCTTGTCGGCGCCGTAGCCTTCGCACAATCCCTTGATGAGCGAGAGGTCGAGCTCCACCTCGCTGACCTTGTACTTCCACTTGACGTTCTCGTTGCCCTCCTCGCCGAAGTCGCCCTCTTCTTCGAGGTCACCGGCGGTGAACCCCTCATCGACCAGACGCTTCTCGATATCGATCATCTTCGCCCGTGCGAGCAGCGTGGCTGTCGTGATCTCACGCGAGCGGGAGGCGGCGGCCATCGACGCGGACTGGGAGGTGAGGAGGACCGACAGGCTCATCGCGAGGATGAGGACGGCGATGAGAACCTCGATGAGGGTGAAGCCCGCATCCGAGCGGTGGCGAGGCCGAGCCCAGATCACCGAGGCCCAATGGCCGACGGCCGACGACCTATGACCGACAATCGATGACCGCGCGCCGGGGGTCGATGAGCGATTCATGGCGCCTCCACGTAGCCGTCGGTGATGGTCGGCTTGCCCGTGAGTGGCGCGAGACGGACGCTGATGACGCGCTTGTCATCATCGTTGGTCTGCAAATGGACGATAGCGTCTTGGGTGTAGCCGTTCGGAAAGAAGTAGATGTAAGCCTCACCAGAGTCGGCGGGCTTGTCCATCCCCTCGGTCCAGATGCTGAGCAGGCGGACGTCAGTGTCCACTTCGACGGGCTTGGCCACCTCCTTGAAGCCGGTGTCCTCGCCCGCTTGCTCGTCATCGTCTCGGTCGTTCGCCCGTGCCCCATCGCGACCGCCGGTGCCGAGCACTTTGTCGATGGCGTTGGCGGCAGGGCCATCGAGCGCCGCGAAGCCCGCTTTGACGTCGTCGCCGCCGGTCGAAGCGTTCATGGTCGCAAACTCGTCCCAGCTGAGCGAGGTGCCTCCGCCCGAGCCGGACAGGGCGCGTGTCAGCGTCGAGGTCTCGGGGTCGAAGACCAGAAGCTCGGGAGAGGCCTCGACGCGGACCACTTGCTTCTCGCTCTTCTTGGGGTCACCGATGACGAAGGCCAGCCGGTAGATCTGGCCTGATAAGGCAGCGCTGTCGTAAGCCGCCCGCATCGCCGAGGCCACGACGCCAGACTGCTTGCGAAGCTCGGCCCGCGTCGTGTTGTCGACACCGACAGCGACGACTCCGACCACCATCCCGACGATGGCCACCGTAATGACCATCTCCACCAGGGTAAAGCCGCGCCCGGCGTTTCGTCCACTTTCGCGGACGCTATGCGCCGGGCTTGGCTTCATGGTGCTTTGTTGGTCTGCCCGTGGACGATGTCGTCGTTACCCTGAGCGCCGTCGGGTCCGTAGCTGTAAAGGTCGAAGCCGCGCGGGTTGTTCTGACCGGGGTAGATGTAGACGTAGTCCTTCCCCCAGGGGTCCTGCGGAACGCTCGCCATGACGGGGGAGCCGCCGTCTTTCGGCGCCGACAGCGCCTGGAGACCTTCGGCGGTCGACGGGTACTGGCGGTAACTCAGCTTGTACATGTCGAGAGCGTTGGCGATCTGCGACATCTGTGTTGCCGCGGTCTTCTCCTGCGCCTTGGTCAGCTGACCGAAGACGGCGACGCCGACGACACTGGTGACGAGACCGATGATCACGACGACGACCATGATCTCGACGAGGGTCATGCCGCGCTCTGCATTGCGGATAACGCGGGCAAGCTTCAATTCACTATTCTCACGCATGACAAAACACTCCGTCCGGGCCGAGCCGGCTCACTTGGCAAAAGACGCTAGCTGCAACATCGGTAGCAAAATCGAGAAAACGATGAAGGCGACGACACCGCCCATGAGAACGATGATCAAGGGCTCCATGATGCTCACCATGGCACGCAAGCGAGCGTCGACCTGCACCTCATAGGCCTTGGCGATGTTGCTGAGCATCTCTTCGAGCGTGCCTGACTTCTCACCAATGGCGATCATGTGCGTAACGATGGGCGGAAACTCGCCCGACCGCTTCAGAGGCGCTGCGATGCTATCGCCTTCTTTCACGGCGTCGCGTGCAACTTCGATCACTTCGAGGAGCACCTTGTTCTGCAGGACGTTCTTTACGATGTCGAAGGCGGTGAGCAGCGGCACACCCGAGCCGAGCAGCGTCGATAGCGTCTTGCTGAAACGAACGATGGCGACCATCCGCACCAGCGGACCAAAGAGCGGCGCCTTCAAGATGAACCGGTCCCACTTGGGTCGGCCCTTGCCACGGAAATAGCGCGTCAGCAGCACGCAGGTAAGAATGAAAACCGGAACGATGATGACCGCGTAGTCACGCGCGATGGTCGCCGAGCCGATGAGGATCTGCGTCGGCAACGGAAGCGACACCTTCTGCGACTCGAAGATCTTGGACACACGCGGAATCACCACGGTGAACAACATCGCTATGACGCCGACCGCCATGAGCAACATGATGATCGGGTACACCATGCTGCCGATGAGCTTCGAGCGCAGCTCTGCTTGCGACTCGGTGAAGTCAGCGAGACGCGACAACACGACGTCGAGGGCGCCCGACGTTTCACCGGCGCGCACCAGGTTGATGTAGAGGCCAGAGAAGACGCGAGGGTGCGCCGCGAGGGCATCACCGATGCCGATACCTTCGTTGACCTTCTGCTTGACGTCTGCCCAGACGGCCCGGAAGTGCTCGCTATCGAGCTGATCGATCAGCGCGTTCAGCGCATCGACGAGCGGGATACCAGCTCCAATGAGGGTCGACAGCTGGCGGGTGGCAACCGCAAGCTCCTGCGAGCTCACACGCTCTTGCAGGCGCCGCAGCAGAGCAGAGCTGCTACTTGTCTTGGCCCCTTTGGCGCCGCCCTTATTGCCGGTCTCGCGCAGCTCGGTGACGAAGATGCCCTCGCGGCGCAACAACGCCTTCACGGCGCGCTCGTTCTCGGCTTCGCGCGTGTTGGCGACAGACTTACCGACTGTCGTGTAGCCTTTGTACGCGAAAACGGGCATCGGTCAGCGACCTCCGAGAGTCGATGTGCGAGCCAAAACGAACCTTGGCCGACGGTTCGATGGCCGAGGGCCGATAGCCGATGACCGATGACCGACGACCGATAGCCGATAGCCGAGCGCCGATGACCGATGACCGATAGCCGATAGCCGATAGCCGGCCGCAGACTGTCGACGACCGTTGATCATGCCGAATCCTCACCAGTCACGCGCAACACCTCCGCCGACGACGTCATGCCCACCAGGACCTTCCGGGCTCCGTCTTCGCGAAGCGTCCGCATGCCCTGCGACATCGCCTTCTTCTTGATGCTGCCGGCGTCGACGTTCTGGAGGATGAGCTGGCGCACTTCATCGGTGGGCAACATGAGCTCGTAGATGCCGATACGACTTCGGTAGCCCGTGTTCAAGCAGTTGGGGCAGCCCTTACCTCGCCAGAACTTCGGATGTTGACCGACGACGTCGACGGCAAGCCCCAGTTCTTTGACCTCTTCAGCGGACGCCTCGTAGGGCTCCTTGCACTGGGGGCAAAGCGTACGGACGAGACGTTGCGCGAGAATGCCGATGACGGACGAGGCGACGAGGAACGGCTCGACGCCCATGTCGACGAGTCGAGTGATCGCGCCCGGTGCGTCATTGGTGTGAATCGTCGATAGCACCAAGTGGCCCGTGAGCGCGGCTTGAATCGCGATCTCCGCGGTCTCGAGGTCACGAATTTCTCCGACCATGATCACGTCCGGGTCATGGCGTAGAAAGGAGCGCAGGCCGCTCGCAAACGTCAGGTTGATCTTCGGATTCACCTGCGTCTGCGAAACGCCGGTGAGCTGATACTCGACGGGATCTTCGACGGTGAGAATGTTGAGGTCAGGCGAGTTGATGGAAGAAAGCGCGGCGTACAACGTCGTCGTCTTGCCGGAACCCGTTGGCCCGGTGACCAGGATGATGCCGTGCGACTTGTTGATGAGACCGTTCATCGTCGCGTAGTTGTCCGGCGAGAAGCCGAGGTCTTGGAGATTGAGCAAGATGTTCGAGCGATCGAGCAGACGCATGGTGATGCGCTCGCCGTACGACGTCGGGACGGTGGCGACGCGGATGTCGATGTCCTTGCCGGCGATCTTGATGCGGATGCGACCGTCTTGCGGCAGACGCTTCTCGGCGATGTTCAGGCCCGCTTGGACTTTGATGCGGCTGACGATCGGGGCGTGCAACTTCTTTGGTGGTCGAATCTTCTCGTAGAGGATGCCATCGATGCGAAACCGCACGACGATGTCTTTCTCGGTCGGCTCGATGTGAATGTCCGAGGCGTGTTCCTTGACCGACTGCGAGATCAGCGAGTTGACGAGCCTGATGATCGGCGCTTCGTCTTCCGAATCGAGGAGATCGACCGCCTCTTCGATGTCTTGCGCGAAACCTTGGAGCTCGTCGTCGTCTTCGATCTGCTCCATGGCGGCTGTGGCGTGCGCCGTGCCGCGGTCATAGGCGAAGTTGATGGCTTCGAGGATGGCGTGGCTCGGCGCGAGCACCACATCGAGCGGCGCGCGCAGGAGCACCGCGAGATCGTCGAGGGCCGCGATAGCGAGCGGGTCGGCGGCGGCAACGCGAACCAGACCGGCATCGCCCGTGCCGAGCGGCACCACCTTGAACTGTTTCGCGAAGTTGATTGGCACCGCATTGATCAACTCGTCGGGGATGGTCTTGTGATCGACCTTGTCGATGAGTGGAAAACCGAGTTGCTCACCCAAGGCCTCGAGGAGCTGGTGCTCGGTAATGGTCCGCTGGCTCACCAGAATCTCACCGAACCTGCCGCCCTTTTCGCGCTGCGTCTCGAGTGTATCCGCTAAAACGGCGGCATCGATGACTCCGCGACGCATCAGGATTTCGCCGATGCGTGGCGCCGACGGCTGATACCCCGGCGAGGTGGCTTCCAGTGCTTCGGTCACGCTGGCCATGCCTTACTCCTCGGTCGGCGGTGCATCGTCGATGGGCGAGTCGTCGCGAACAGGCACCGGCGCCGTCTTTCGTGCCCCACCCGATGGTTCGAGCAGGTTCTCGCCGCGCGGCAATGGGTCTTCTCCGGGCGAAACCGTGCCCGACTCGCCCTTTGGTTTGACCACGGTCTCGCCATTTTCCGTCTGGCCGTTCTCGGCCCGCTCCTTGGCCTTGGCGATGGACTTGGCAAGGCGCGCAAGTGGGCCTGTCTTCTTGCGATAGTCGATGTACGCCCGATACTTCGGCGTCGCGCCGTAGTACTCGGCCGCGAACTCTTCGTACTCGCGCACCTTGCGCTCGAGGATGTTCTGGAAGTCCTCGGCGCTGCGAACGATATACGGAGTCAGCACGAGGATGAGATTGATCTTCTGCGTCGATGTCGTCTTCGACTTGAACAACCAGCCGAGCACGGGGATGTCGCCCAAGATGGGGATCTTGTTCTCCCCTTGCGTGGTGTTGTCACGCATCAAGCCACCGATCACGATGGTCTGCTGATCGTCGACGACGACGACGGTCTTCGCCTGGCGCTTCGACGTGATGGGTGTCGAAGTCGACGGATCGGTGCCCGCGACGTCCTCTATGTCCTGATCGATCTCCAGCCGGATGCGGTCGCTCTCGTTGATCTGCGGTGTCACGGTGAGCTTCAACGTGACGTCGATACGGTCGACGCTCGAGAAGAGCGAGTTCGCGCCACCGAGCGCGCCCAGGGCACCCGCCGCCCCCCCCGCCGCGCCTCCTGCGCCGCCGAGACCCGCGACACCCAGAGGCGGCAGCGCCGTGCCACGACGGAACGGGATCTTGCGACCGACCTCGATGGAGGCCTCTTCGTTGTCCATCGTCAGGATGTGCGGCGTCGACAAGATCTGCACGTTCGACTGCGTCTGCAGCGCCTTCAACACGATGCCGAAGCTCGGCAAGGTCACCGAGTTGTCGCCAACCGGAATGGTGACCGCCTTACCCACCAGCCCGACGATGGAGCCGTTGGCGATCGACAGCAACGAGGCCGGGTTCGACAGGTCGGTGAGGGTCGGCGAGATCTGCCCGGTGCCGGGGTTCTGGAAAAAGCCGAGCGAGCCCGGGCCGCCAACGCCACCTGGGAGGTCGTCGGCGCCAAAGCGCGTGGGCAGGTGCCATTGCGTGCCGTAGTTGCCGGTGTTGTCGACGCTCACTTCCATGATGGCGGCCTCGACGTAGACCTGGCGGCGCGGGATATCGAGCTGCTCGATAATCTTGCGCAGCGACCGGAAGTCGCGTCCGGAAGCCAAGACCAGCAAGGAGTTGGTCGCTTTGTCGGCGGTGATCTTGATGTCACCCTCGAAGAGCGAAGCGGTCTCGGCGCCTTGGCGCTGGCCCTGCGCCGGGTTACCACCTGGGTTCGGATTGTTCGGCGGGTTGCGGCGACTTCCACCCTGGCCCCCCGCACTACCAGCCGCGTTCGGCTGACCCTGCGCCAAAGCGGACAAGGTCGACGATAGCTCTTCGGCCGACGCATTCTCGAGATAGTAGACGTGGACGCGCCCTTGCTCGACGTCCGACACGGGAATGTCGAGCTTGGCGATGAGGCGGCGAATCGCATCGAAGCTGCGCTTGTTGGCTTTGATGATGATCTGATTGGTGCGGTCGTCCGGCACGATCTTCGAGATCTGCACGTCGGAGTCGCCATCGCCGCCCGTCGTCTGCGCGTTGGCGCCCTCCGGGTTGTTCGGACGCGGCGGCACACCTCCCCCAGACGGCCGCGGCTGGTTACCGCCGCCTCGACCCTGCACTTCGAAGATCTGGGTAATCTTGTCCGCTACTTCGGACGCTGTTGCATACTCGATGTCGACGATCTGGAGCTCGTCCTGAAAGCCAGGCACGTCGAGCGAGTCGATGATGCGACGCACGCGCTGCAAATTACGAGCGTAGTCGCTGATGATGACAGCGTTCGAGGGCTGGAAGAGTTGGATGTCGCCGTCTTTCCCGATGAGCGACTTGAGCACGTTGTTGAGTTGCGTGCCGTCAACGTAGTTGAGCCGGATCATCACCGTGACCATCTGGTCACTGTTCTGCGGGCAGTTGTCGTCATCACCGATGCAGGTGGGGATCGGTGACTTGATGGCTTCTTTCGACTCGACGAGCTTGTAGAACCTGCCCGAGCGCACGATGGTAATGCCGTTCGACTCGAGGGCCGCGAGGAACACCGAATAGGCCTCGGCCGCTGTGATCTGGCCGGGCGACAAGATCGTGATCTTCTGGCTCTTCACCTTCTCGGGGATGATGAAGTTGCGCTGCGTGAGGTTCGAGATCGCCTTCACGACATCCATGATGTCGGCCTTCGAGAACTCGAAGTTGAACTTGCCGTTCTTCAGACGCTCGGCGACGTCGACCTCGGACTCCTTCTTGGCCTGCTGGCGCGTGCTCGCCGGAGAGGCGGTCGAGGAAGGGGGCGGCACCGCAGGCGCCGGCGCGGCCGGGGCTGGCGACGCGGCGGACTCAGGTGTGGGCTCCTCGACGTTACCCATGCTGGGATCGATGCCCGGCGGCGGGTCGTTGGTGCGCGGACTGCCACGCGGCAGCCCTCTTGGTCCACCTAGCGGCAGGTTGCGAGGCAGATTGCGCGGGCGCACCACTTCATCGGGTTGCTGCGCGAGAATGATGACTGGGAGCAAGAGGGCGAGCAAAGGGGTTACCTCACCGAGAGTTTGCACTGCAGAGTAGTGTCCGCTTTCGCGAACGTTATCGATTTGTTCGAAATGCGACGCACGAGAACATCGCCGGCGGGAGCGGTGACCGTCTGAGCAGGCTTGACGACCTGCGAGGTTTCGTCCCAGGCCACGACGGCGAACGGAGAGTCACCGCTGACGATGGCGCGAATATCTGGGCAGACGAGCTCTGTGGGGTCGGCTCGCCGGCGATCGGTGAGAGGTGAAAGGTCGGCTGCGAGCGGCGCCCGTTCATCTGCCATCGGCGGTTCGGGCATCGCGACGACCGTGAGGCCATACCTCCTCGGCAATGCTTCGGCTTCCGCCAAGGAGGACAGCTCCTTGGGCGCCTGTGCCACCGCGGCGGCTGCATCCGGCGCGAAAACCGAGCGGGCGACCGTCATGGCGAATGGCATGGCGACGAACACCGCAGCGACCGCGACCCCGCGATTCATCGGTGCACCTGGTCGGGCTCGCAGCGTCTCATCGCTGCACCGTATAGTTCATGCTCATGTCTTTGCCGCGTCGCTTGAGATCGATCTGGATGGACTGCGAGTCCTTGAGCTTGGCGTAGATCTCGAGGGCCTTGTCGGGGCTGTTCATCTCATACCCGTTGATCTTCGAGATGACGTCGCCGTTCTGCAGGCCGATCTTCTGATAGATGCTGTTGGGCTTGATCGAAAACAGCTTGAAGCCGTTGGCCTTGCCATTCTGGAAGCTGGGTACGATGCGCGCTTGGGTGGCGACTTCGTTCATGTCGCCCAAGGCCTTGTCGATCTCTGATCCCGCGATCGTGTAGTTACCATTGCCGTTGTCGGTAACGCCTTCGCCGCCACCTGATTCGGCCGGGGCTGGGGCGGCCGTAATGACAGGAGGCGGCGCGTTGCCCTCCGTCGAGCACAGCTCGAAATGATCGCGACGGCGGACAACGACTTCGCGATAGCGGATGTCGACTACCGTCGCGTCATCGGCCACCTGATTGCTACCTGCATTGATCGAATAGACCTCGGGCTCGTGCGTCGTGTTCGACACCAGCACCGCCAGCGACCACTCGGGGTACTCGGCAGACACCAGGGTCGCTGAAACGACCGCGGGAACGGTGCAGGGCTTCAGGTCTTTGCCATCGAAGCTGACCGTATCGGTGAGCGTGCTGTCTTCGGCGGGCTTGGGGTTGAGCTCTTCACGCTTCACATTGAAGAGGTTGCGGCTCGCGATCGTGGTGAGAGGTACCTTCGGGCGGGGGCCGCTCTGGGGGCGCATGCTCTGTGACGCCGCGACGTCCTCGACCGTCGGCACCACACGGATCGAGCGCGCGACAATCGCGTTCACGGCGCCCGCGACGAAATAGGCCGCAAGACCGATGAAGACCAGGTTCAAGCCCCAGCCATAATCCTTGAGCAACGCTGCTATGCGGGCGCTAGACATCGTGTGAGGGGGGGTTAGAGCAAGGAGCGCGCCATAGCGTGACTGCCCCGTAAACCGCCAGCTTCAGGCGGCTTCCGCGTGCTTTTGACAATTTGGCAATTTCGAGCCCGCGCGCTCGTGCAAGGCGTGCCAAGTTGGCGAGCCGGCAATGCTTGAGGCCATACCCGCAGGGCGACGCAGACTTTGCGCGATTCTGAAGGCTCCTCCCCGCGGAAACGTCGCTGCGAGGGCTCGGGGCTCGCATGGTGATTGCAGGAAGCCCGCAGCAAAGGAGTCCTTTGCGTGAGCCTTCGCCACCTGAGTTGGGAGATCGCCCGTCGCTTCGACAAGCCGGTGCCGCGTTACACGAGCTACCCGACCGTCCCCCATTGGAGAGGCGCCGACGGCGACTTGGTTAGCGCCATCATCGACGGCGTCCAGCAGCGAAACCGCGACCTCGCCGTCTACGTTCACATCCCTTTCTGCGTGAGCATGTGCGCCTACTGCGGATGTAACGTCGTGGTGGCCCGCAGCTACGACCAGGTGCCACGGTATCTCGCGGCGCTCGAGCGCGAGCTCGACGTGTGGCGCGAAAAGCTTGGTGCGCGGCGTCTCGTACAGGTTCACTTGGGCGGCGGCACACCAACGTTTCTACGGCCGGACGACCTCGCCATGCTCATCGGCGGCATCACGCGGCGTTTCGAGCCGCGCGACGACGTCGAGATCGGCGTCGAGGTCGACCCATCCACCGCAAGTCATGAACACCTGCTCGCGCTCCGAGATGCAGGCGTCAATCGTCTGTCAATCGGCGTACAGGACTTCGACGACGCTCTGCTCGCGGCCATCGGACGGGGCGGACGCGGAGCCCTCGCCCGGCGCGTGATCGACGACGCTCAAGCCGTTGGGTATCGCAGCATCAACGTCGACCTCATGTACGGACTCCCGGGGCAGACGCCGGACAACATGGAGCGTAACGCCGAGACCGTGAGGTCGACCGGCGTTCACCGGGCTGCTGTCTTCGGCTATGCGCACGTTCCGCAATTGCGGCCGCACCAGAAGCGTCTCGAGCGCTTGGGCCTACCATCACCCGAAGAGCGCTGGTCGCTGTGCGCGTCGGCTCGCGATGCTTTCGATGCCGCCGGCTTCACGCCCATCGGCTTCGACCACTACGCGCGCAGCGACGACGCACTCGCCTTGGCCTCGCGGCAACGTCGCCTTCGCCGGAACTTCCAAGGCTACACCGTGCTCGGAGAAGCCGACCTCTTGGGCGTAGGGGCCTCGGCAGTCAGCGACTTCGGTGAAGCGTACGTCCAGAACCACCACCGGCTGTCGCGCTACTACACCGCGGTCGACAGTGCGCCCTTCGACAAGGAGCGTGCTGTGCGCCTTTCTCCAGACGATCAACTCCGACGCCGAATCATCTTCGACCTCATGTGTAACCTCGAGGTCGACCCGACGACCTACGGCTCCGATTTCGGGCGCGCTTTCGCGAGCGAGCTGCTCCGCGCCAGCGAGCTCGCAGACGATGGACTCATAGAAGTTGGCACCCGCATCCGTGTCGATGAGCGAGCTCGTCCTCTATTACGGACGTTCGCCAACATCTTCGACGCCTACGCGGGGGTTAGCGGAGTGGTCGCGTCGCGGGCCGTTTGAAGCCGCAGTGATACGCGGCACCAAGACGCGGGCCGCTCAGCCTCGACGGCGCAGGCGCTTGTAAAGTTGCACCGCGCCGGTGAGCGCCAACATCACGGCGCCGATGGCCGCGACCACGGTCCACGACAGAGCCGCGTCCTTGAGGGTCGCGACCAAAACGATTGCGATGAGCAGCACGGTCGCCACTTCGTTCCACAGGCGCAGGTGATACGAAGTCCAGCGCGTGCTCCGGGCGACGACTGCGCGGCGTAGGCTGCCACACTTTAGATGATACGCGACGAGGAGCGCGAGCAACGTGAGCTTCACGTGCAGCCAAGGCTCGCTCCAGCCGCTACGCAGCACGGCAAGCCAAAGTCCGAAGGCGAGCGTCGCCACCATCGCCGGCCACGCGATACCGCGCCACAACCTTCGCCCCATGACCTCGAGCTGGGCGAGCAACGGGTCGCGCTCTGGCGCGGGTTTGTCGTACGCCTCCACCGAGTAGATGAGGATGCGCGGCAGGTAAAAGAGCCCGGCGAACCAAGCCACCATGGCGATGAGGTGGAGGGCTTTCACAACGAGGTAGAGCACGCGCGCGACTCTAGCCCAAAGCTCGCTTCAGGGTTAGGACAACGTCAATGCCAACCATCCTGGTTCTCATTGCCTTCGCCGCCATCGAACCCAAGGGACCGGTCACCGACGAGGTCCGCCTCTCCAACCTGATGCGTGACGAGTGGGAGTGGCTCCTGGCCGAGTATCCCGAGCTCGCAACCGACGTGGGCGACCTCCGCTACAACGACAGGCTCGTCGACCTCTCACCGGAAGGCGTGGGTCGCCGCAAGTTCCACGCAGCCGCGGCGCTGAAGCAGCTAGGGAGCATTCGACGCGCCGAGCTTGGCCCTGTGCAAAAGCTCGACTACGACGTTCTGGCGTTCGACCTCGAGACCAGCGTAGCCCTCGCCCGCTTTCCCACCGAATATCTCCAGGTTGATCACATTTACGGCACGCACACCGCTTTAGCGAACCTCGCTCAGACTGCACCGCACGCGACGGTCAAACACTACGAAGACTTCTTGAAACGCATGGAGCGGACGCCGGTCCAGCTCATGCACTCCACGATGTGGCTCGAGAAAGGAGTGCTTGCGGGGGTCACCATGCCGCGCATCCTCATGGAGCGCGTGCCAGCCCTCATTCGGCAGCAGATCCCGAAGGACCCCAAGGATAACCCAGCGTACGCGACGCTCTTCGCGACGATGCCGAGCGACATCCCGCCGTCAGAGCAGACGCGACTGCGTGAGCGCGCGCTCACGATCCTGCGCGAACGGCTTTATCCGGCGTATGCAGCGTTCGCCAACTTCATCGAGCAGAAGTATCTGCCGCACACGCGTACGACGATCGGCTGGGCGACCTTGCCGGACGGCAATGACTGGTACGTCGCGCGTATCCGCGACCAAACGAGCACGACCATGAGCGCCGACGCGATCCACGAGCTCGGTCTCGCGGAGGTCGCACGCATCCGCGCCGAAATGGAACGGGCTATGGTCGCGGCGAAGTTCACCAAGGGTCTACCGGCGTTCTTCGAGTTCTTGCGCACCGACAAACGCTTCTTCTACACCGATAAAGCGGATCTCTTGCGGGGCTATAGCGAGATCGCAAAACGTATCGACGGTGAGCTACCGAAGCTGTTCGGCAAGCTGCCCCGCCTCACCTACGGTGTGAAGCCCATCCCGTCGTATGCGGAGAAGGTGCAAACGACCGCTTATTATCAGCCGGGCTCGGGAGCCGCGGGCCGCTCCGGTACGTTCTTCTGCAACACCTATGATCTCAAGTCGCGCCCAAAGTGGGAGATGGAGGCGCTGACCGCGCACGAAGCCGTCCCCGGCCACCACCTGCAGATCGCGCTCGGCGAAGAGGTCGAAAACGCACCCGAATATCGCAGGCACGCCTTCAACAACGCCTACGTCGAGGGCTGGGCGCTTTACTCCGAGTCACTGGGTGAGCAGCTTGGCCTCTACCAGGACCCCTATTCGAAGTTCGGACAACTCACCTATGAAATGTGGCGTGCCATCCGTCTCGTGGTCGACACTGGCATGCACGCGAAGGGCTGGAGCCGTGAACGCGCGATTCAGTTCTTCAAGGACAATACCGGCAAGGCCCAACACGATATCGAGGTCGAGGTCGATCGCTATATCGCCTGGCCGGCGCAGGCGCTCGGGTACAAGCTCGGCGAGCTCAAGATCAAGGCCCTGCGGGCACGAGCACAAGCAGCACTCGGCGACCACTTCGACCTACGCGCGTTCCACGACCGCGTCCTCGATGATGGAGCACTACCGCTCGAGGTCCTCGACGCGCACGTCAATGCTTGGATCGAGTTACGCAAGAAGTCTCCTTAGCTTGTAAAATGCGCCCGGGAGAGGGAAGCTCAAGGCCATGTCGTCGAAGTTGCAGCATCTGGTCGTCGCCGATCCGAACCGCGAGACGGCCCAGACCATCGCCGATTCCTGCGAGCGTCTCGCGGAGATTCGCCAGGTTGTGGCCAGTGGCGAAGAGGTCATCGACGTGGTGGCCGACAAGCAGCCACAACTCTTGATCATCTCGCTCGAGATGAGCCGCCCCGATACAGTCGACATCATCCCGCGGTTGCAGCGTATCGCGGGTGATCTCTTGATCATCGCGACCTACCGCGAGCTGTCGGTGCCGCTCATGGAGAAGCTGTCGCGCCTCGGCCTGTCGCACTTCGTGCCGCAACCGGTCGAGGTGACGGAGATCTTCCGCGCTGCTTCGAACCGCTTTCAGATGCACTTCCGCCGCCACGACCGCCACAATGTAACCATCGAGGTTTACCGAGCCGACGGCGTGCTCGTCGGTCGCACCCGCGACCTCTCCGAAGGCGGCATGTCGATGGACGCGCTCCATCCGGTCCGCCCCGATGAGTCGCAGTTGTTCGACCTGATGATCGCCGACGGCGCATCCCGGCCGCTGCGCGTGCGTAGCCGAATTCTCCAGGTCGAGGGCACCCAGCCCGCGCCAGTGCTAGCGCGCATTCAATTCGAGCGGCTTTGGGGTCCTGACCACAAGCGGCTCGTCGACTACATCCAATCCCTCGTCAAGGCGGACAAGCGCGCGTGAAAGTTCTGATCGCAGACAAGCTCGAGAAGTCCGCAATCACCGCTCTCAACGCCGCCGGCATCACGGTCGACTACGATCCCGAGGCAGGCGCCAAGGGCATGACGGCTTTGGCGGACCACGACGTTCTCGTCGTTCGGTCGAGCAAGGTCTCGGGCGACGTCATTCGCGGCGCGAAGAACCTGCAGCTCATCGTACGCGCGGGTGCCGGGGTCAACACCATCGACGTCGCCGCAGCGAGCGCACGCGGCGTATTCGTCACCAACTGTCCCGGTAAGAACGCGATCGCGGTCGCGGAGCTGACGTTCGCGCTGATGCTCGGCCTCGACCGTCGCGTCCACCGCGCCTCGAACGACCTCACCGCAGGGCGCTGGAACAAGAAGGAATACTCCAAAGCGGATGGGCTTTTCGGCAAAACCCTCGGCATCGTCGGCTTGGGTCAAATCGGCCGCGAGGTCGCGCTGCGTGCCTCGGCGTTCGGCTTGAACGTCGTGGCGTGGTCGCGCTCACTCACCGACGAGAACGCAAGCGAGCTAAGCGTGGTCAGGGCAGCGGATCTACTCACGCTGGCCGCCAAAAGCGACATCGTGAGCGTTCACGTCGCCTACACGGCTGACACCAAACACTGCATCAACGCAGCGTTTCTTGCCATGCTCCCCGAACGGGCAATGCTCATCAACATGGCACGAGACGGCATCGTCGACGAACAAGCCGTCGCCACCGCCATGAAGACGCGCGGTCTGCGTTACGCCTCCGATGTGTTCGACGGCGAGCCGGCCGCGGGCGAAGGCCCCTTCATGCATGCGTTGGCGGGAGACCCCGCAGTGCTCGCAACGCCACACATCGGCGCTTCGACCGAGCAAGCACAGAACGCGGTCGCAACGGAGACGGTCCGCATCATCACGACCTTCACGCGCGATGGTCGGGCGTTGAACTGCGTGAATCTCTGTAAGCAGTCGCCGGCCCAGTGGCAGCTCAACGTTCGTCACCTCGATCGTGTTGGCGTCCTCGCGAACGTGCTTGGCTCATTGCGCGAGTCGAACATCAACGTCGAAGAGGTCGAAAACGTCATCTTCGACGGCGCCGAAGCTGCGAGCGCCCGCATTCGTTTGGGGAGCGAGCCACCTGCCGATCTCATTGCGAAGATCGGAGAATACGACCACGTGCTCGACGCGCGACTCGTGCGCCTCAACGCGACGCCGCTCTGAGCTCCGCCGCCCCTATCTGACACGATGACTCTACCGGCGAAGCAACGACCCAGGGCAACAAGACGCTATAGCGGACAGAGAGGGCCAAGGCAGTAAAGCCTGGCCAAAACTACATGCCTATCGACGAGAAGTTGAACGGATAGCTGACGACGACCTCGCCGCCACGCGGTTGCGGGAACTGCCAGCCCTTGACCGATGCCAGCATGCAGTTCACCGCACCGGACGACTGGAGCGTCGCGTCCTTCTGGCGTGACGACTTGACCGCGCCGCTCGTCGCGACCACCCATTCGATGGTGACCTTGCCGGCGAGGGTTGGCGTCTTGAGGAGCTCGCGCTCGTAGCAGCGCTGAATCTCACCGATGTGCTTGTTGACGACCTTCTGGATCTCTTCGCGGTCGAGCGACCCGCCTTGCGCGCGCATGCCCTGCGGCATCTTCGTAACGAGCGATCGCACCTGCCCAGTCGCCTTGCCCGTGAGCACACCAGCGCCGCCGCCGCCGCCGCGGAGTAACGCCGCCGCGCCCTTGGTCATCGGTCCACCGCCGCCGCCACCGATCGATAGATCGGAGGTCGGAAGCTTGCCGATGAGACCAGACACCTTGTAGCCACTCGAGCCGCTCGGGGTCTTGGCCGCCGCGAGGTTCGAGATGGCCGCGACCGCAGCAGCCGGTCCAGGCGCCTGCGTCGGACCTTTCTTGTTCAGCAAGCCAAGAACACCTACGGGCGCCGGATTCGGAGGCGCGGGCGCAACGGCTGCCACCTTCGGCTGCTTCATCTTCGGCTGCTTCATAGGAACAGGCGGAGGGGTCGGCGCCGGGGGAGTAGGCTCGGGCGGCGGGGGCTCCGGAGGCTTCGGCGGCTCTTCGAGCTTCATCTCGGGCTCGACCGTCACCTCGATGAACTCCTCTTGCACCTTCTCCTTCATCTCGGGCGGACCACCCAGGAGAGTCATCAAGGACATGACGACGATGTGAACGAGGAACGCGGATAGCGCCGAGGTGAGGAGGAGCTTCTCGGGGCGGATACGCTGGATGAATGGTCTGTCATCGCGGAGCGGCGCCGGCGCGATGACTTGGCGAATGTGATATGTGGTCGGGCCGTCGTGGACTTGGGCAATTTCGCCTCGCGACAGGCCCATGATCTGAGTGCCGCGGCGGACTTGCTTGCGACCCTGTCGGCCCTGCACCGAACCCAGCTCGACGCTGCGCCCGCCGCGAACGACCATGCCGCGCGATTCTTTCTTGAACTCGACTTCGACCTCGCCAGGTCGCTTGTGCTTCACCAGCTCGAAGCGTGGGCCGGGCTTGTACACAGCGCCGCCCTCTTTGTTGGCGGCTTTAGCCATGAGGCGGGCAATGGTGGACTCGGGCCCCACCCAATACGACTCTCCGGGTGCCAGCAAAACGACGCTATCGACCACGTCGTCACGCACCGCGAGAATCTCGACGCGCGGCACGCCATGTTTCGGAGGAAGCTCGTCGCCCAAAATGTGCTGCGCGAGCGAATACGTCGGGATGTAGTCGTCGTCCTCGTCGTGATCGTCGTGATCGTCGTCGTGGGTGACATCGGCGTGGGGCTCGAATGCGGCCATGGGGTCGCCGTCGAGACCCAGCATGTCGGGGGCTTTGGGCATGCCCCGCGCCTGCACCGGCGCGGCGGAAGGAATCGACTCGGGTTCGAGCTCGTCGCGCGCGAGCGCCGCGCCGTGCGCGTGCGAATAGGCGCGGCCGCCACCGTTCATCGACTTGCCGTTCATGCCGCGCGAGGCTTCGCGCCGCGTATCGTCGCCCTCGTCGCTATCGAAACCAGTGATGTTCGTTCGTGTCGCAGCCTCGGGGCCTTCGAGCTCGGAGGCCAAGTCCGCGAAAGCGGCACCTTTGCCTTTGCCGCCACGTCGTTTCGATTCGGAATCGCCGCGCGCCATCGGCAACGGCGACGCGTCGACGGTGGTGGGCGAGTTGACGCCTGGCTCAGCGATGCCAATACCCGCGAGCATGTCACCGAGCTTGTCACGATCGACCGGCTCGTCGCGTTTGCGGAACTCCGCTCGCGGGGCACGGCCGAGCTCGTCGGTAGGCTCGTCGGGGACGTCGTCGAACTCGGACAGATCGCTCGCCGAAGCTGGCATCCGCGACCGCGAAGCGTTGGCCTCTGCGCGGGGCGCAGGCTTCGGCGCTGCGGACGCGGCTACTGGGGCGGGGGCGGTCCGCTCGTCGCGTGGCAGCGCCGCTGCTTGGCCGGTCTTCGACATCGCCTGCAGCTCGCGCGTCGAGTCGCCGGGACGCCGCTCGAGAGCGGGCACCGGTGCCGACTCTTCTCCGGCGCCTTTGCCCTTCGAGGCGAACTTGAGCTTGAGGGCGAACTCGCCGATGCGGATCTCGTCGAGCCGAGTGACTTCTACCGAGTTGACGACCTTATCGGCGTTGAGGAAGACGCCATTGGTGCTCCCCGCATCGCGGACGGTAACCCGACCGCCTTCGTTCTCGATGATCGCGTGACGCCGCGAAACCTGCGACGACTCCAAAACGAGATCGGCCTCGTCGGGGTCGCGCCCGACGACGATTTGCCTCTCGGCGAAGACATCGGTGCCCAAGAACTCGCCGTCACGAAAGATGTGAACTTGGAGGACGGCTGGGCCGGGTCGGTTCGCCAACGTGATCTACTCCTCGAACACGCTTTTGACGATCTTCGGTCGGAAGGTACGCGCTTTGGTGACCAGGGAGCGAATTTCGATCTGCTGCCGGTCATAGATATAGACGGAGTCTGCTTTGGTGGTCTGTCCTTTGATGAGGCGATCGTCGAAGTCGACACGCGTCGGACCGCGATAACCGCCGGCCGCCTGCGCGTGGGCGACGGAACTATTTGCAAGCACGGCCGTTGCGATAACGGCCATGAACGACATGAGCGTCAAATTGCGTCGCATGGTCTTCGATCCTCGAGCTTTGGCCTAACGTAGGGTGAAGGAAGGCTTACCCAAGTCCACCTGTGTTTACCGTAGGTAGGCGTGGCACGCCATGTTCTTGCTTCGCTAGGCCCCCTGGCAAGGAAAAGGTCAATCATCGGGTTAGAAGAAGGTGGCCTGAATGATGGCCCCGCCCGCGCCGATGAGCCAAAAGCGGGCGACATCGGGGCGCGGCACGTTCGGATCGAGGTCTTCGAGCCGCTGACCGGTCGAGAGGATCTCTTCGTCGCTCAGCGGCGCGAACGTGCGCCAAATCGTGAAGAGATTCTCGTCGGTTTCGGTTGGGATGGGGGTCAGGGTACCGCCCTGCTGCTGCACGAAAACACCCTCATCGCCGACGATGAAGGAGCTATCGCCGCCGGTTGGGAAGAGCGCCGACAAGAAGCCCTTCGGAGCCCCTGGCCGGGACGTGAGGTCACAACCGCCGCCATCGCTGCCTCGGAAAATGGCACCAGCCGCGCCGACGATCTGAAACGCGCCACCGGCGGCTCGCACCGCGGTGAGCAGTGGCTTCTCGTCATACGGCCGTGGTGGATCGGGACAGCTCGGAGCGCTCCACGTGAGGTTGACGTCGTTCAAGTCTCCATAAACGATGGTGCCGCTCGCTCCGACGGCCGCGATGGTGTTGTTGTCGACGGTGACGCTGCGAAGGGTCTCCTCGAGGTGACGAAAGCAGTTCGGGCAGAGCACCGAACAATTGCCCGTTGCTCCATCGCAGGCGTTGGCTGCCGGACCAGAGGGCCCAGCGGCGCCAGTGCTCGCACCTGGGTCACAACACTGACCCTGCGCGACGGGGCAACTGCAGGTCGTCTTGATAGGGTTGCACTGGGCTTGGCAGGTGGGCGGCAAGCGGCCGTTGTTGCAAGACTGGCCGGCGGGTGTCGCGGCGTCGCAATCGTCAACGAAGCGAAAGCCAAGGTTCACCTGAGCTTCCCAGGCGCCAGTTGCGGTCACTGGCTGCAGCATGCCCGAGGGAACCGCCCCAGCGGAAAGCCCGGTAAAGTCGGCGAGGGCGCCGTCTTCGCCTACCGCAATGATGCGGAGGTTGTTGCCGTTGGCTCGCATCCAAACCGAAAAGAGATGCGCCTGGAACCGGGGTGCAAAGCTCGGCGCGAAATCGTCGTCATCACAGGTGAGGCCAATCGCATCACCGTCGTTGTCGACCTGATCACGTGACAGGTCTGGGAGAGAGCCCGGCCCAACGCACCCGGTGCCGGTCGCGTCGGTGAGCGGGCGCTGATTGCCATTGGCAACGATGCGGCAGTTGTCATCGCAGTTGGCTGTGGCGCCGCCGATGCACACGTGCTGCAAGCCACCGGCATTGCCGACCCAGCCGTCGCCGTCGCCATCGTCGCCGCGGCCGTCACCATCGGTATCGGGACAAGCGGGGTCTGGCCGCAATAGCGGAGGAAAAACCGGCAAGCTCTGGGTGGCCGCGTCGGCGAGCTGCCCCGTCGCGGGGTCGCCCGCGCTCGCGATCAAGCTCCACACGCCGTCTTCGGTCAGCGGATCAGCGTCGGGGTTTGGGTGATAATGTAGAATCGTGCCGTGCCAGCCGACCGCGATCATCTCGCCGTGGGCAGCGGGTAGCCCGAACACGCCGCCGTTCTCGACGCCGGTGATCGACGTCAGGTTGACCGTGGTCGGGGATGGCATGCGCTCCCACGAGCCGCTGCGGTTGGTGAGGATGACACCGCCCCAACCGACCACGAAGAGCTCGTTGAGACTGTTGCCGTAAGAAGACGTGAATGTCGTGTCGCCAGCAGGCTGGCTCTGTCGCACGAAGTGCCAGCGCGGCTGGCGATTCGCGAAATCTTCGATGACGCGGCGGTTGTCATCGCGGCACTGGGCAAGGAGGAGCGCGGCCGCGGTGAGACCGAGGATGACGGGGGATCGCCGAAACATCTGGCGAGGATAGCACGATTCCGCCGCTTGTCCCGCAGCTAGCACGCCCGCACGACGCTCGCGGGTCGCCGCGGCAGCCCGCTCCCCTGGGCATGTCGTTTTTCCGCGCCTCTTCTGGTCCTGAAACCGTCGCGTTGTCGGCCGCCCTCCACGTGGTACACTCCCGACATCTTGAAGCGCTCAGCTCTCCTCCCCTTGTTGTTCGCACTGGGCTGCACCGGTTCGGACCTCTATGTCCAGAATGGCAACAACCCGCTGATCCCGGACCGCATCGCCCTGACCGGCGAGGTCTGTTCGGAGAACACCAGCGGTTCACAATTCCCCGTGAAGGTGCTCTTCGTCGTCGACACCTCCGCGGAGATGCGCCAGGCGGATCCCGACCAGCGGCTCATCGATGCTCCCGGCGGCATCGATGCTCTCGTTCAGGCCAATCGCAATCAGCTCCACGTTTCGTTCGGCTTCGTGGGCTTCAACTCGACAGCGCGCGCGCTTCCAGACACCGTTGGGCAGCAGTTCCTGCGCCCGCAGGACCAGGATCTCATCGCCCTCGCCGAGGCACAGCTGCGCGTAGCACCGAGTGATCCGCGTCGCGATCTAACAACGGCGATCACGACCGCAGAGTCATTCATCTCGGCCGACGTCTCGCGGTCCCCGCCCGGCGATGTCCTGCGCACGCGTTACGTTGTCTTCTTGTTGGTCGCAGGACCCGCGAACCCAGACCTCGAAACGCCCGAAATCGCCGCGCAGGTCGCGAATCTTCGCGACCTCGTGTACGACTACGGCGCGCTGGAGTTCCAGTTCAACATCGGCCTGTTGTACTTCGGACCTTCGACCATCGATCAAGGCGTCGCCCAATCGTACAACTGCTACCTGCCGCAGACCACGCCGCCTGCGTGCGACTGCCTGAACCTCGCTGGCGATCTGTATTGCGCCACAGAGTGCTTGCTCGCCGCGGCGCCGACGCCGACTTACTACGACGACCAGTTCGCGGAAGCAGTCAGCGTGTACCAAAACATCAAGACCGTCGGTAACGGCACCCTGCGCACCTACAACTGTCCGAACCTCATCGACATCAAGCTGCCCATCGCTTCGGGGTCGGTGAACCTCGTCCGCAAGGACATCCTCGCCTTCAATCGCAACGTCCGTATTTCACCAGCTGGACCCGAGCTCGATAGCGACGGCGATGGCCTTCCTGACACCCAGGAGGTCGGCATCATCGGCACCGATCCGTTCCTGGTCGACACCGACGGTGACGGTCTCGGCGACGGCATCGAATCGCGTAGCAACAAGAATCCGCTCGATCCGCTCGACCGCCCCTCGTCGTGTCCCAACCCAGCGGACGTCGGCGAGTTGCCCGATAGCGATCTCGACATCTTGAATGACTGCGAAGAGGGCATCATCGAAACATCGGCGTCGAAGCCCGACACCGATGGCGACGGTCTCACCGACTTCGTCGAGTTCATGAGCGGGACCTTGCCGACGAACCCGAACGACCGCTTGCTCGACTTCGACTCGGACGGCGTCTTGAACGGCGACGAGGTGCTCGCTCACACCGACCCCCGCATCAACGAATCAGCTGTACGGGGCGTTGAGAGCTACCGCACTGGCATCGACACCATCGGTCTACGCACCATCGCCTCGATGGAGGACTCTCCCGAGCTGCGCGCCGTGCAATTCGTGCAGGGGTCGAGCAACATCGCGGCAGGCCAAGCTGACCTTACCTGGGATCCAGCAGCGGGCACGCTCGCCTGGGTCGACGCGCACTCGCGCTTCCCGCCGTTCTGGTCCGCCGTGCCGGTCGCCATCAACGGCAGCGGCACCTACCGACTCACTGCCCGAGCACCGAACGGCGAGACCGCTTACATTGATGTACGCGTCGACGCCGATCTCTTGCCCGACGCCACGGTGCGTGTATTCCCGCTGATCTCGATAGCGGACCGCAACTGCTACAACGTGCGCATCAGCAACATCAAGCTGATGCAGACCGGCTCATACGACCCCAACCTCGTGGGCGTGAACAACATCTACGTGTTCTTCACGCAGGCACCAGCCGACCGCCTCACGCAGCCTGGCATCGCGCAGGTCACCAATATTCCGGTGGTCTTCCGCTGCAGCAACACGCGTGACTTGTCGAGCTGCGCGCGCAATCCAGCGGAGGCGTCCGTCGTGATTACCTCGGAGCAGTTCGTCACCGCACGTTGACCTTATAGAGTGGCCGCCCAATCGAGCGGCCTTCAGGGACAACCCCTGACGACCGGAGAACCCTGCAACATGTCGCGTTGGTGGATTTTGCCTTTGGTATGCGTGGCGGCCGCCGCCTGCGACCCAAACTCGTCACGCGCGTTCGAATCAGGACGCTCACAGAATCCGTGCACCGCCACGATTCCAGCCTGCGCGGAAACCGCCGCTGATTGCGAGCTCGACGAAGCGCAATATATCGAGCAACGCTTTCCTGGCGACGTATCGTTCTTGGTCCAGGCTCGCGCCGAAGACGAGATCAAGGTCGAGCTGTTCGTGCAGAACGTGCTGGATGTCGGGCAGCAGACGATCATTTACTGGAATGAGCCTGGGTGCTCTGACTTCTACGTTTGGGACAGCCAGGGAAGAGACTTCGTGGCTGAGTCGCGCGACACCAACGTCTATTCAGAGACGCGCCGCGTCCAAGAGCCTGGGCAACATCTCATCGAGGTGTTCAGCGATCTGAACGGGATCTTGCTCATCGGCATCGACATCATCGAGGCAGGGTCGCGCTGACAGCGACCAGCTAGGTGCCGACGAGGGTGGTCAAGGCGCCCGGCTCTCCGCCACGTGCTGCACGCCGTCGAGCAGGGCCGCGCGCGATATCTCGCCCGCATGTCGACCGCGCACCCAACCTTGTGCGTCGACGAAGAGCGTCGTGGGAAGCGACGATGCGCCCGTCGCGCTCATGACCGCGCTCTGCCGGTCGAGGACGACGTTGGTCGCGTCGAGCCCATGCTCGCCGAGGAAACGCCTGACCTCGGAAGGCTCTTCACCTGTGTTGACGAGAAGGATCCGGACCCGCGCGTCGCGTGCAACCTCGGTGAGCATGGGTAGCTCGCGCCGGCAGGGCGGACACCAGCTCGCCCAGAGCGAGATGACGAAGGGCGCTCCGTGCAGCGCTGTGAGCTCGAGCTGCGCACCGTCCAGGGTGGTAAGCGATAGGTCGCCAGAGAGCGGCCGGTCGGGAGCGCGCGTGAGGAGGGTCGCGCCAGACAGGAGCGCTGCGAAACCCACGAGGGCACCGACCATGAGACCCGCCGCGCGCGTTCGCCCCAGCATGAGCAAGACGACGAGCGCAGCTGCGGCAACCCCGGGCCAGAGCGCGAATCCTCCTTGCCACACCGCGAGTATCGCCAGAGGATCGATAGCGAAGGCGTTCCAATGCGTCGCCACGAAGACGGCGCGAGCAACACCTACGCCCACGCATACTGCCCACACACTCACGCGGTGCGCTGCACCCGGGCCTCGCCGAGCCAGCCAGCGTCCGAGCTCGAGAAAAGCCCACAGAAGAGCCACCGCCACGAGGCGGTCGAGCGCAATTGCGATGGGGCCAAGGGTGAGTGTCATGTCCACCTGAAGGGGCGTCGTTCAGCCTGTGATTCCGCAGTCGCTTACACGATTGCCTTAAGCGACATCGCGCGACGTGACGCGGGCAAACGCGGCGGCGCTGCTTGGGGATTGCGTCCCGGAGGGCTCTGCACGGGCTACCGGCCCGACGAGCTCGCCCAGCAACGCCACGACACCGGCCAGGCCCGTTGGGTCAACGCGATAGAAGACATGTTTGCCTTTGCGTTGCGTGAGCACGAGGCGGGCCTTGCGCAAGATGGCGAGCTGTTGGCTGAGCGCTGGCTGCTCGATGCCGGTGAGCTGTTCGAGCTCACCCACCGAGCGAGCCGCGGACGCGAGCGCGAGCACGAGCTCGAGTCGACTCCGATGGGCGAGCGCTCGTAGCGTCTCGGCTGTTTGCATCAGGTCGTTCTTTCGTCGCTTCACGATTTCTTGTCTCGCATGGGCGTGTAGAACCAGTCGGCCGGCGCGGCACCAGCGAGCACGACCTTCAAATCGGGACGCGGTACCGCGAGCACGTCTTTGCCGGGGCGCCACCCCTCGGGTGCTAGCACCTCACCGGTGTGGACACGCTGGAGCGCCTGCACGAGACGCAAGAGCTCCTCCACAGAGCGGCCCACGCTCGCCGGGTACCAGGTCGACGCACGCAGAACACCCTCGGGATCGAGCACGTATGTGGCGCGCACCGTGCTTGCGTCGCGGGCGTCCGGGCCGACCATACCGTAGGCCTTGGCGATCTCGAGCGTCGGGTCCTCGACGATGGGGAAATCAATCACGACGTCGAAGCGGTCACGGATGCTGCGTACCCACGCGAGGTGCGAAAACAGCGAGTCGATCGACACCCCCATGAGCGCGCAGTCGATGGCGCGAAAGCGCTCGTGCGCCCGCGCCAGAGCGACGAACTCACTCGTGCAGACTGGCGTGAAATCGGCGGGGTGCGAAAAGAGGAGCAGCCAATGCCCACGGAAGTCGTCAAGCCGCACGGCTCCGAGCGTCGAGCGCGCTGCGAAGCTCGGGGCCTTCTCTCCGAGCCGCAGAGGGGCAACCGCGACCGCTGAGCCGTCTTGCATGACCTATCAATTACTACTATCGTGTAAATAAAGGAAGAGGCCAGAATGGAAACGTCGCACGACGCAAATCTCGAGCACGCGAGCGCCGTCGTGCGCGCGACCTGGGAGCGTCGCCACCCGACGCCGAGCGTTCAGGCCTTCTTCGACGAGCCGACCTTCACGGCCAGTTACGTCGTCCACGATCCCGAAACGCGCGAGGCAGCCGTGATCGACAGCGTGCTCGACTTCGACCCGGCCGCAGGGCGCACCGCGCACCGCTCGGCCGACCGGATCGCCGACCACATCAAGCGCCACGCTCTCGAGGTGAAGTGGCTCCTCGAAACCCACGTGCACGCCGACCATCTCTCGGCAGCGCCCTATCTCCAGGGCTTGCTCGGCGGGCAGCTCGCCATCGGCCGCAACATCATCGACGTGCAGCAGGTGTTCGGAAAGATCTTCAACGAGGGAACCCGCTTTCGGCGTGATGGCTCGCAGTTCGACCGCCTGTTCGTCGACGGCGACAAGTTTGCCCTGGGGCGTATTCCCGCGACGTCGCTCCATGTTCCCGGTCACACCCCCGCCGACATGGCCTACGTGATTGGGGACGCGGTTTTCGCGGGCGACACGATCTTCATGCCGGACTACGGTACGGCCCGCGCCGATTTCCCGGGGGGCGATGCGCGTCGACTCTACCAATCGATTCGTCGTTTGCTGTCGCTGCCGCGCGAGACGCGGTTGTTCCTCTGCCACGACTACAAGGCGCCGGGTCGCGACACGTTTGCGTGGGAGACCACAGTCGGGCAACAGCGCGATACGAACGTGCATGTCCACGACGGAGTCGCCGAGGACGACTTCGTCGCCATGCGCACACAGCGTGACGCGACGCTCGGGATGCCGAAGCTGATTCTCCCGTCGATTCAGGTCAATATGCGCGGCGGTCGGCTGCCTCCAGCGGAAGACAACGGCACGCAGTATCTGAAGCTCCCGGTCGACGCTCTTTGAAGCTTCGCGCCACCAGACGCTCGGACGCTAACGCGTGTGACGCAGCCGCCATGACAGCCGTGGCGCTCGTGGTAAGTGGTAGGCCTCCGCAACCGACAACGGCCTGCTGAGTAGCGATGCTCGAGCCCTTTCAGTACATCGCGGGTGTTTTCTCGGGAGCGCTCGTTGGCTTCACGCTGGGTCTCGTCGGCGGCGGCGGGTCGATCTTGGCGGTGCCTCTGATGGTTTACCTGGTCGGCGTCGATGACCCGCACGTAGCGATCGGGACGTCCGCTTTAGCGGTTGCGACCAACGCCGCGACAGGTCTCGTTGGCCACGCACGTGCTGGCAACGTCAAATGGCGATGCGGCGCACTGTACGCCGCGTCTGGGGTCATCGGGGCGCTTGTCGGCTCGACTGCCGGCAAGGCGTTCGACGGGCAGCGACTCCTGTTCCTCTTCGCCTTCGTCATGGTCGTGGTCGCGGCGCTCATGCTGCGCAGTCGAAAGGCGCTGGGAACACCAGGGGCCGACTGTCATCTCGGTAACGCCCACAAGGTCATCGGCTTCGGGGTCGTAACAGGGCTCTTCTCGGGTTTCTTCGGGATTGGCGGTGGCTTTCTCATCGTCCCGGGGCTGCTAGCCGCGACAGGAATGCCCATGATCCAGGCCGTCGGCACGAGCCTCGTCGCCGTCGCCGCGTTCGGGTTAACGACCGCGCTCAACTACGCCCGGTCGGGTCTCGTTGATTGGGCTCTCGCCGGTGTCTTCATCGGCGGCGGAGTCCTCGGTGGGTTCCTCGGTACGCGGGTCGCCAAGCGCTTGTCCGGGAGTGGCCGACTCTCCACCGTCTTCGCGGCGATGATCTTCTTGGTCGCCGTCTACATGGTCTGGCGTAGCGCCCGCGCGCTCTGAACGGCTGCTTGACTCGCACGCACGGATCTTTCGATGCGGACGAAGGGGCCCCTACTGCAGACGAATCTGGGCCTCTCCTCCCGGAACGATCACCACCTCACGACTGAGCACCTGTCCGCTATCATAGACACGCGCTTCCAGACGATGTCTACCTGGTAGCAGCTCCGTGCGATGAGGCTCCCTCGCCATACCCACGGCAACACCGTCAATCGACAACTCCGCCGCTCCATCGAAGTACAGTACGACAGGCACGGGCTGGCTCGACGCGACTGGTCGCTGCACCCAGAACACGAGCCCCGCCACCGCGGTCGCGATGAGGCCCAACGGCCACAGCCTCGCAAGACGTCCGCGATGCACGGCTGCGACCGGCGCATACGAGGTCCGCGTGACCAGCTCGGGCGGGAAGGCATCGAGCACATGTTGCAACCGCTGCGCGACCGCTCGCGCGTGGGCTGGGCGCGCACGTGGGTCGGTCGCGAGCAACTGGTCGACCAGCCGCGCCAACGCCTCGGGAGCAACGCCATTGGGCAGCGCACGACGCTTGCCCTGAAGGATGTTGGTTTCGAGCTCCGCCACCGACGCACCATCGTAAGGTGGCGCGCCAGCGAGCATCTCGAACAGTGTGACGCCGAGCGCGTGCAGGTCGCTCCGCGCGTCCGCCGACTTCCCAGCAAATTGCTCGGGAGCCATGTACGCGGGTGACCCGTACAGACTGGTGGCCAGGGTCGCAGCCCTCCCCATCGCCTTCGCCAAACCAAAGTCCGCGAGCACAACACGGCCGCTTCGCGCACAAAACACGTTCTCGGGCTTCACGTCCCGATGAACCACGCCACAGGCGTGCGCATGCTCGAGAGCCTGCGCCAGTGCATAGGCGATATTCGCCGCCTCGAGCGCCGAGAGAGGCACACCTCGCTCGTCGAGCATTGTCCGTAATGTCGGACCATCAATGAGCTCGCAGGCGATGAATGGAGGCTCGTCGAGATACTGGAACACCTCGAGGATATTGGGATGCGAAAGGCTCGCCAGCGCTTTTGCCGCGCGGACGAACATGTAGCGGCTCTCCTCGTCAGTTCCCTCGTACAACTTGAGCGCCACGTCGCGTCCGGCCGCGTCGTCACGCGCACGGACGACCCGCCCCATACCACCCTGCCCGAGCAGTCCGAGGACGCGATAGCGGCCGATGACCTCCGGTAGGCCCGGAACCAACGACGCTACTCGGCCATCGCGGCGCCGACCCCGCGCGGATCGGCGGCGCCAGAGCGGATCTTGCTCTTGGGGTCGACAGCAACCGCGGTGGCGTTGCTCCAGGTCTCCTGGCGCTTGATCTTGTGACCGCGCTTTTCGAGCTCGTTGAGCGTGGCCGCGTCAATGCCGAGCCGCTCGATCATGACCAGGTCGGGAAGGTGCTGGTGGTGCACCCGGCCCATTGCGACTGCCTGTTGCACGTCCGCCCCGGCATCGAAGTAGTTCAGGATGATCTGCGCTACGGTGGTTGGAATGCGCGGACCGCCAGGCGAGCCGACGACCAAGCGCACCGGTGAGTCGGTGGTTGCTCCCTCGAACACCAGGGTCGGAGTCATCGATGAAACCGGAACCTTGCCTGGGGCAACCGCGTTCGCTTCGCTACCGACGACGCCGTAGGTGTTGGGTACGCCAGGAGCAACCGAAAAGTCGTCCATCTCGTCGTTCCACAGGACGCCGGTTCCCTTGGCGACGACACACGAACCGAAGGCGTAGTTCACCGTCGCGGTGAGTGAGACCGCGTTACCGTCGGCATCCACCACCGATAGGTGCGTCGTATGCGGTGACTTGGCCGGATCAGGGGCCTTCGCGGAGCCGCCGGTAAGCGGCATGTCTTCGGTCGTAGCGGGCTTCACCACCAGCGGCACCTTCGGCACGACTCCGGTTGGCAACGTCGCCGCCTCGCCCGGAGGTACGTCGAACGCCGAGCTGGCTTGCGTGCCGATCGAGGCGACGAGCTTGCGGGCGCGCTCCTTGGTGGTCAGCTCGCGCGTGACGTCACGCACGAACTTGGGGTCGGCGATGAGATACCGGTCGGCGTAGGCACGCTTGGAGGCCTCCACGTAGAGATGGAGCGCCGACGGATCCCGGTAGGCACGGTCTGCTGGTTGGGTCTCGAGCATGTTGAGGAGGGTCAAGAGCACTTCGCCACCTGCCGAGGGAGGCGGCGCGGTGGCGACCGCGTGGCCGCGGAAGCTCCCCATGAGCGGCTTGTGCTCTCGTACGCTATAGCGTGCGAGATCGCGGGCTGTCATGATGCCGCCGCGGGTCTTCTGATCTTCGATGAGCTTCTTGGCGACCGAACCCTTGTAGAAGGCGTCGGCACCGCCCTCGACGAGCTGGCGCAGAGTCCAGGCAAGGTCGGGCTGTTTCCACGTAACGCCCAGCTCGGGGTTCTGACCGACCCCTTGCGCATCGGGGGTCAGGAACACCTTGGTCGCTTCCGGGTCCTTGCGTAGCTCGTCGATGCGCCATTCGACATCACGGCGAAAGACCGGGTTCATGACGAATCCGTCTTCGGCGAGCTTGATGGCCGGCGCGAGCACCTGTGCCCGCGTCAGTCTGCCGTAGCGCTTGTGCATGCCGAGATAACCGGCGACCGCGCCCGGGACCGCAACCGATGTGATGCCGTCGCGCGAGAGCAACGGCTCAGGCACGCCGTTCTTGATGTACATGTCACGCGTCGCGGCGGCAGGAGCGACCTCGCGGAAGTCGAGGAAAGTGAGCGCCTTGTCCATCTTCACGAGGGCGAACCCACCGCCCCCGATCCCCGAGGAGTAGGGCTCAACGACCGCCAAGGCGAACGCGGTTGCCACTGCCGCATCGACTGCGTTGCCGCCTTGGCGGAGCATCATCACTCCGGCGGCGGTCGCATCGGCGTGCCCCGAGGCAACCATTCCGCGCATGCCCGAGGCCGGCGCCGCGATGACGGGGAGACAGAACGACAGGACCGCCAAAAAGCCAGCGAGCGAGCACATACGGCGCATAGGAGCCGGATAGCGCTTCTGGACGGAGTGGGCAATCGCGTGCAGACACCCGCTCGCTCAGCCGATTTGCAGGTCGGCTCGCCAAACCCGCCGAAAACCGACGCCATGCGACCCATGCCCAGTCTTTTTGGGCGTCGTGACCTCACGACGCGCTCGCAGGCGTCCGCCCCTGGCGGCGAGGCCCCGGGGAAAACCGCGTCCGCGGGTAGCCAGGCGAAGCCCCAGCGCGGCGGCTTCTCGAGCGCGGACACGGTCGCTCGGAGCCCCACGCAGGGGGCCAAAGTCGCGGCGCGCGCGGTTGCCGACGACCCGTTCCAGGGCCTACGCGACCAGGCGCTCATCCGCGCGATCCGGGGCGCCGCCCTCGCGAAGAAGCGAACGCTCGACTATCCCGAGGTGCGCGAGCTGATCTTCACGATCATCGACAGCGTCGAAGGCGACGTCGAGTGCGTCTACACCGGCCGCAAATTGCCGGCAGGCAAGGTCCCCGACGACGCGGATATGAACCTCGAGCACGTCTGGCCGCAATCGCGGGGTGCCAAAGGCGTCGCCAAGCGCGATATGCACAACATCTTGGTCGCCGACTCGGAGGCCAACGGCAAGCGGGGCAACACGCCTTTTGGCATCGTCACGACGCCCGTTTGGAGCAAGGGCGGCTCAGTGCTCGGCCTTGATGCCGACGGTGACGAGGTCTTCATGCCGCGCAAGGAATCGCGCGGTGATGTTGCGCGCTGCATCTTCTACTTCGCGTCGGTCTATGGCTTCAGGGTCGAGCCGAAGGAAGAAGCAGCCCTGCGCGCCTGGGACAAGGAAGACCCCGTCGACCCGCGGGAGCTCGCGCGCGACGGACGCATCGTCCAGGAACAGGGCAACGCCAACTACTTCGTGTTGCACCCGCAGCTCATCGACCGCATCAGCGACATCTGACTTACGCCGGACCAGGGCGCTTCTCGCACTGCGTGGGGCGCGCTAGTTCATGACGAGGCCAGGCTCAACGTCGAACCCTTCGTCGGCTACGGGTCACGCCCCGTTTGTCCGCGATGTCGGAGCTTCTGGTCGGCAAGGACGCATGCCACCATGGCTTCGGCCACCGGCGCGGCACGAATACCGACACACGGGTCGTGCCGCCCCTCGGTGGAGATGTCGACGTTCTCGCCGTCGCGATTGACGGTCCGGCGGGTGCTGCGAATCGACGAGGTCGGCTTCACGGCCATGCGCACGACTATTGGCTGACCAGTCGAGATGCCGCCGAGGATGCCGCCAGCGTTGTTCGACAGAAAATTCGCCACCCCGCTCGTGGACTCGCGCATCTCATCGGCGTTCTCTTCGCCGGTGAGCGCGGCTGCTGCAAAGCCCGCCCCAACCTCGACCGCCTTGACCGCGTTGATGCTCATCAACGCGCCGGCGAGATCGGCGTCCAACTTTCCATAGAGTGGTGCGCCCCACCCCGCCGGAGCGCCCTCGGCAACAACCTCGACGATGGCGCCGGCGGATGTTCCCGCCTTGCGTGCAGCGTCGAGGTGCTCTTCCCACAGCGGTACGGTCGCTGGGTCAGGACACCAGAAGGGGTTGTTGTCGACCTCGTTCCAGTCCCAGCGCGCGCGATCGATGGCGATGGGCCCAATCTGTACGAGCACGCCGCGAATCGTGATGCTGCCACCCAAGACCGCCCGCGCAACACCACCAGCCGCGACCCGTGCTGCGGTCTCGCGCGCGGAGGAGCGCCCGCCACCGCGGTAGTCGCGCAGTCCGTATTTCGCCTCGTAGGTGAAGTCCGCGTGCCCGGGGCGGTAGTTGTCGCGAATGGCGTTGTAGTCCTTCGAGCGTTGATCGACGTTCTCGATCATCAGCGCGATGGGCGTGCCCGTCGTGCGCTGTCCGTCACTGCGATCGTCGCCGAACACACCGGAGAGTATTTTGACCTGGTCGGGCTCACGACGCTGCGTCACGAACCGGCTCGTCCCGGGTTTGCGGCGGTCGAGCCATTTCTGAATGTCGGCCTCGGTGAGCAGAAGCCCGGGAGGGCATCCGTCGACGACGCAGCCCAAAGCTGGCCCATGGCTTTCACCCCAGGTCGTCACGCGAAAGAGATGCCCGAACGTGTTGTGCGACATGCCCGCTCGAGAGTGCTTCGGCGAGCGCTGGATTAGCAAGTCCCTCGGCGTAGGCGGAAACGACTGCGGGACGAAGGCGCGACCTCCCCGCGACCCACGGCACACTCCCAATGTTCGTGGCAGTCGACCGCGCCTTGCCAGTCGACTACAGTGAAGAGATGAGCGGAGTGTCCGTCACCGCAAGGCCCACACGCTTGCCGAGCGCCGCTATCGACGCCGCCGATGTTCCCGCGAAAATCGATCAGCCCGATGCCAGGGTCGCCCCCGATCGTGTTGTCGAGCCGGCGCCGCGGAGGCCAACCGCCGAGATACCCGCAGACACAAAGCCTGTGCCGCCGCCACCATCGGCGCGGCCCGAAGCGGGCCTGACGAGCGTGAGCCAGCCCGTAGACGAGCCGCCCCCAGCGGACAACGTCACGCCAGAGGCGACCGAGCTCATGACGCGTCTTCGTGTGCGCCTGAGTGACGACCGCTCGACGTTGGAGCTTCCAGGTCCGGACCTCCCCTTTTTCGACCCACTGAGCAGCTTCGAGGGTCGCGTCGAGGGCGGACGGCTGGTCCTTGATGGCAGAGTCGCGGGTACGAACCTGGCTCACACCCGAGTCACAATCGATCCTGCGACGCGGCGGTTAGACGTCGAAGCGCGTTACGGTGCGGGAGACCCAGTCCATATCGGCCTCACCCTTCAGACCGACGTGCGCGATTTGCTAACTCTACGCGACGGCAAGTTGGCCCCTGCCCCCGGGGTAGAAGCTCACACCGTCCTCCCAGCTGACGTGCCGGTGCTGGCGAATCTTTTCGGCGAGACGTCTGTCGACCTGCGACGACCGGCAACTTACTACGCCACGGAGATCGACTTCGGGAGTATGGGCCATACGCTCGGAGGCTTCGCGTTCATCAACACACGCGCAGCGGCAGCAGAAGCTGGTGGCGTCGACCCGGACCGTCTCGTCGATGCAGCCCGCAACAACGAGCTCACCCACGTGCTCGTCGCCGGAGCCATTCGTTCGGCCTACCGAGCGACTCATCCAGGAGCGACGGGTCAACAAGAGCTCGACTTCTTGCGCACCGTCAACAGCGGCCGCTTTTTACACACAATCGACACCGGCAGTGCTCGCGTCCCAGTCGCGAGGAACATTCAGATCGAAGAGCTCATGTCAGATGCCGCAAGCATCGGCACCGACAGGCGTGACGTCGCGCGTGTCATGGCATTTCTCGCGGCGGGCAGCAGCCTCCCAGCGGACCACAACTACGCGCTGACAGTTGGTGTCATGCGCGGCGAGGTCGAGCGCGTTTTCCGCGCACGCGGCGAGGACTCCGAAGCGCGACTCGCCGAGCTTGCGGCGCTACCACATGGTGAGATCGCGGCTCACATCCGTGACCGCTGGGCGTTCACGCCGGACGAGCTGCGCAGTATTCAAGACGCCTATCTGCGCGTCGGGCGGTCCGCGGCTCGCGACTACTTCGCGGGCATCGAGCGAGCGGCGCGCTGATCAGCACGGTGTCCTGAGCCGCGTGCTTCGTCTGACCGTTCCCTCGCCAGTGGTGCAATCGGGTCGCGGCGCCCGGATTGAATCGCGACACGCCCGAGAGTCAAGGCGTCAAGTCCGCTTGCATGAGCTTGATTGACCCCGCGAGCACACGCAAACAGACGGGTGGTACGACGCACTGTTGGCCACCGTGACAAAGCGGTTCAGCCGCCTCGCACATGACTCCGATCGTCATGCGTTTGGCATCGAACAACACCACGACGCTGGGACGCTTGCCTTGGCCATAGGCATCGCGCACCAAACCCTTCATGACGAGGCTGGTCGGCGCACTGTCGCGTATGAGACCAACCAGGGCATCAACGGGTAACTCCCGCAGCGGCTCGCCAATGATATTGCGCTCGAACGCGAGCACGGTTTGGTCGTTATAGGGCTCGACGATCGTCCACACGCGAAGAAATACTCCTGGCCCATCCCACTGAGTTGATCCCGCCGGTCCGGGGTGCTGCGTCCAATTCGCTTGGATGGCGACGGTGAGCGGTGGGTACGCCGAACCATTCAACACCGCCTCAACGAAGGAGGGTAGCAGAGCGCCGCACTTACCAGTGACGGTGTTGAGCGCGTCGTCATCGTTGCACAGAATGACGTAGTGGTCGTGGTGGTCGCCCAGAACGAACGTCGGAGTGGGCGCGACCGAGCCCGGCTGCGACAACCACCCGCCCACTGCACTTGGCACGAGCCCCCGGAACATGGACCGAGCCTTTTGTGTGAGATCATCGGACGCGGTCCAACCGGGCCCATCCACGACTGAGCTCTTCTCGAAGGCCCACGGTTGATACACAGAAACGAGAGTGAGGCTGCCGCAGCGCAAGACAGGACTCGTGTGGTCCGGGAGGATCACACTGGTGCAATCCTTGAGCGCGGCAGGCAGAGTCGATCCCCTCACAGTCAACTCTACGTCGTTGGGCACCTCTGTCCCGGACGGCGGCTCTGGCGCCGACCCAGGAGCCCGCGCCGGGCTCGCGACCGCGGGCTCAGCCGCCACAACCGCCTTCCCGCTGGTGCACGACGGGGCGGCCGCGAAGCACGCCAACAAGGTTGCTAAGGTGGAGGGAGCTGGGCAGGACGGCCTCATTGAAGCCCGCATATCCCACTCAGCGCGCCTGCCCAACTGGTCGCGGCTACGGCCGCGGCGTTCGGGAGAGCCCTTACCCAATGTGCGCGCCGAGAGGGAGCGATCCGCGCGTGGAACGCATACGCCGAGTTACCCGCGGAGCAGTCGCTGATAACGCGCCTCGAGTCTTGCGACCACTCGGTCGAAGGCGCCAGCGCCGAACCGCTCGTCGTAGGCCGCGCGCAGTCGTGGGCGGAGGTCGCTTGGAGCTCGCTCGAGCGCGCCAGCGAGCTCTTGCGGGTCGCCAGCCTGTGACGCCACCGCGTTCAAAAGGTCGATGACGTCGTACGGACCTTCGCGTGCTTCGCGTAGCAAACGGGCTCGCCAAGGAAGCTCGCGGTCGAGCGGGCCTTCTTCTGCGCTCGTGCGCATGGTGAAGGCGCGCGCGATGGCGTTTTCGAGCGACAGCCCGTGCAGCCGCGCGTAGAGATCGGCGAAGGCCTGACGCTCGCGTGCTGGTACGCGACGCAAGATCGCCGCGACCGCCGGGCCGCGCTCGACGCCGTGGCCGAGCAGGGTTCGCTGGAGATCGTCAGCAATGGTGCCGAGGTCGCGATCGGCACTCGTCGCCATGGCGCTGTCGAGCCGCGGGTCGCTCGCACGCAACCGCGCGATCACCTCGTGGCTCGTCGCGTCACGCAGCTGGTCGTGGCTCACCTCACGACCCTCGCCGTAGTAGCGCTGCACGACGCGCAACATCTCGTCGGCGTCGAGCTCGCCAGCGAAGTAGAGCTGCGCTGTCGTTGCGATATAGCGGTCGTACTGGCGCTCGGTGATGGCGCTTATGCGCAGGGCCCAGGCATCGGGGTTGCCGCCCTCGCCGCGCGCGGCCCGATGCGTGCGGCCATGAATCTCGGCGAGCATGTCCGGCCCACCCAACGCTTGAGCATACAGTGCGCGAACCTCGGCGAATCGATCACCGTCGACCGCATCTTCGAGGGCTGTGAACAAATAGGGCAGGTCAGAGCGCGTACGCGGCGTCGAGGCGCGCCAAACCGAGAACGCAAGGTCGGCGTCGCGTGGCTTACCTTCGGGTTGATTGGGGTCCTCCCCCTCGACCAGCCGAACGTGCGCTTCGAAGCCGGTGAGGTCACGGGGCGGCTGGATGCGGCTGAGCTCGCTGGTCAGGCGAGGCGGAAACTCCTCGGCGTAGCGGACGCGGTAGGCTGCGGCGAGCTCTTGTTGGTCACGGCGGCTGAGTTGATCGAAGCGGGCGAGGAGCTTCTCGCGCTGCTCGACCACGCCTAGATTCTTCACGGCCATGAAGATCTGATCGCCTAGCGAAAAGCGACTATCGGGATTGGCGCGCAGAGCCCGAAAGAGCCTGCGCTCGGCGTCCGCCGCGCCTCCGGCCAATCTGCTAAAACGTCCCTGCAACATGTCTTCGAAGGCCCGCTCCGGCGTCATGGCAGGCTGTTGTTGTTGCCCAGGCCGCGCCCTCTCGGGCGGACCGCGCAGGATGGCCTCACCGATGAGGCGCTCGAGTCGTGCTTGATCGCCCTTCGAGAGGCCATAGAAGACCGATCGCAAAACATCGGGTCCGCCACCCCGCCCGAAGACGAACTCGGTGACCCGATTCGCTAAAGCGTTCAGATTCGGGTTTCGGCGGAAGGTCGGAGCTTCCGGGGAGACCGGCTCGACGCGACGGGGTTCGATGCGCGCGTCCGGCTGCGCGGTGGGCCTTGCGAGCTCGAGTTGCGGGGGGACCGGACGCTCCGCGTGCATGACCTCGCCGATTGCGCGACCTTGGTTACCGCTGAGCGCGGTGAGCTCGGCGATGAGGGTTCGCACCTCGACGTGTTTGGTCTCTGCCTGGATTCGCTGGAGCTGTGCTGGCGTCGCCCCCCGCAGGAGCTCGCGTAGATCGTCGAGCTTTTGCCGGCGATGATCGGCGCCACGCCGGGTTGCTGCGTTGAGCGCCCGATCGATATCGCTGCCGGAGACACCCTCGAGACCCGCGCCTGGGATCAGCTTGCGATTGGGTCCTTTCTTGGCGGCGTCGGTGTCCTCGGACGACTCGGGCACCGGCGTTGTCGGCGCGGCGACTGGGACCGACGGCGCGGCAACCGCAGTAGGGCTTGGTCCTTGGCCAACTCGATCCAGCGCCATGCCCCCTTAGTCTAACCTGTCGGCCACGCGCTTTGCAGCATGGCCGTACGCCTTCCTTCGGGACTCCATGTCACCGCGAAAGCCGTCGCCGGGTGGGTCAAAAAACGGGTTTCCTCTGCACAGGAACGCCGCAGTGGGTCATTGGACATACCCGTCGAGACCTTCCAGCCCACCAACACGCGGACCCAACAACAGTTCGAGGGCGTCGAACGCGCCCGTCCAGCCGAGTGTCATCCCGGTTCGCTCGCGGCCGAAGGCCAGGGCCTTTGCTCGCCTCTCCTTGAGGCGGGTCGCGTCGCCTGCGAAGCTAACTGCCGCCAGATTCGACCGTGTTGCCCTGCTGCTCCGCCTGCGTGGGCGGCGGCGGCACCACCAGAACCTTGTCGATACGGCGGCCGTCCATGTCGACCACTTCGAATCGGTAGCCTTCCACCTCGACGTGGTCGGCGACCTTGGCGATGCGGTTCAAGTGCGTGAGCATGAAGCCCGCGACCGTGTTGTGCTCGCCGTCGAGCAGATGTTCGTTCATCTCGAGCAAATGGCGGAGCTGATCGATGGGCAAGATGCCGTCGACGAGCCACGAGCCGTCGTCGCGCTTCACGGCGCCCAGGTCTTCGTCGGCGTCTGCGTCGGCGATGTCGCCTACCAGCGCCTCGAGGATGTCATTCAAGGTTAGCAGGCCAGTAATGGCGCCGTATTCATCGACGACGATAGCCATGGCGGCGCCAGAGCTTTTGAACAACTCGAGCGCCTTGAGCGCTTGAGCGTTCTGCGGAATGAACGGAACCGCTTGAACGGACGCCTTCAAGTCGATCTTCTCGCGTGCGAGGAGCGTCGCCAGGAGGTCTTTCACCTGAACGATGCCGAGCGTGTGCTCGAGTCCGCCCTGGGCGAGCGGGAAGCGTGAATGGGGCGATTCGATGATCTTGCGGCGCGTGACATCGTCGGACTCCTCGACGTCGAGGTAGTCCATGACCGCGCGCGGGGTCATGAGCGACGAGACACGGCGGTCGCCGAGGCGAAGCGCCATGGTCACGATCTCGGCCTCAGCCTCGTGGAAGTGACCCGACTCGGCGCCCTGTTCCATGAGCTGAGTGATCTCGGCGTCGGTCACCGAGGGCTCTTCCGGGTTCTTCTCGGGCAACAAGCGCAACACGATGTTGGTCGTGAACGAGAGCAGCTTCACGAAAGGCTTGAAGACCTTGGTCGCGAAGTTGAGCAGCCCGACTGTCGCCATCGCGATCGGCTCGGGATGGATGAGCGCGAGGCGCTTGGGGACGAGCTCGCCCAGCGAGACCGACAGGAAGGTGATGATGGTGACGACGGCGCCGAAGCTAACCGCGTAAGCGTACTGGCCAAGCCACGGTTCCACTCCCGGCGCCAAACGTCCGGCGATCGTCGAGCCGCCGTACGCACCTGCGAAGATGCCAGCGAAGGTAATGCCGGTTTGCACGGTCGAGAGAAATAGCGTCGGGTCTTCGGCGAGCTTGAGGGCAGCCGCGGCAGCCTTCTTCCCCTCGTCGGCGGCCTGCTTGAGACGCCCTTTGCGCGAAGAGACGATGGCCATTTCGGCCATGGCGAAAAAGCCGTTCACCAGAATCAGCGCGAGGACGACGATGCACTCAACGATCGCTGCTGACGGGTCCAAAGGCCCTACGCTCCTCGAATCGAGAAATCCGTGACGGTAAACTTCGAGACTAACCCCTCGCCGCCTCACCTAGCAACCTGCGCCGAGCCTCAATTCTAGAGCCACGCACAGTCGGGTGGGTGTTTCTGCGGCACAGGGGATGCAAGGTATGGGCCCCACCGAGGTGCCCCTACATGTTGCTCGCCACCGTCCTCATTGCTACGAGCCTTCCCCTCGGGGTCGTCGAAGTCGGCCCAGGACGCACATATACGACCATCCAGGCGGGTCTTGACGCTGCGGTCGATGGCGACACGATCGCCATCGATGCCGGGAATTACCCCAACACCGCGGTCAAGATCACCAAGAGCAACCTAACCCTCAAAGGTGTGGGCGGCCGCCCCCATCTGTCGTTCACAGGCAACATTCCAAACGACAAGGGCATCCTCGTGGTCGAGCTCCCGACCGTCCACGACATCACCATCGAGAACCTCGAGATCTCGGGGGCCCAAAGTGCCTCGGGGAACGCGGCTTCCATCCGCTTCCAAGGTCGGAACCTCACCGTCCGCGATGCGTATCTGCATCACAGCCAGAACGGCATCCTCGAAGGCCATGGCGAGGTCACCGGCAGTGTCGTCCTCATCGAGCGCACTGAGTTCGCCTTCAACGGCGTCGCCGACTCGGGCTACGAACACAACATGTACATCAGCGCGAGCGTCGCGACCTTCACGCTGCGCTACAGCTACTCCCATCACTCCAAGGAGGGCCACCTCGTGAAGTCGCGCGCCCTCGCCAACTACATCATCGCGAACCGCATCATGGACGAGGTGCCGGTATCCGACGGTGGCACCATGGACCAGTCGAGCGCGCTCATCGACCTGCCGCAAGGCGGTCGCGCCTACATCGTCGGCAACCTCTTGCACAAAGGGTCGAACACGCAGAACCGCAACGCGGCCATCTGGTACGCGGGCGAAAACGGCAACAACGCCCCCCACTCTCTCTATGTGGTCAACAACACGTACGTGAGCGCCACGGGGTCGGCGACGACAGCGATGATCCTCGCGCGGCGCGCCGGCATCGTTTTCGTAGCCAACAACCTCATCCTGGGCGATGGCGTCACCATCCTGAACTTCGACCCGCTCGAAACCGCGGCAGGGCGCGTCTTCAGCGTCGTCAACAACTACGTGGACGACGCGCTCGACCGGCTCACGTTGTTCGCGGGCGCTCTATCCGCCCCAGCGGACATTGACTATAGCTACGCGGGGAACCAGCGCATCACCGACGCCAAGCTGGTGAACCGCGCGGGTTTCGATTGGCGTCTCGAGGCCGACTCGCCAGCCATCAATAACGGCATCGATCCGGGGAGCGCTCAGGGCTTCGACTTGTCGCCGGTGGTGCAATATCTGCATCCAACCGCTGGGGAAACACGGCCGCAGACCGGCCCGCTCGACATCGGCGCCTACGAAGTGCAGGCCGGCATCCCGATCGGCGAAGAGGACCCAATGGCTCCGCAGGAGGACGACGACGGCGGTGTCATCACGGGCCCGCCAAACCCCAACACGCCGCCGCCGCCACCACCGGAAGCAGCCGACAACACCGAAGACTTGATGGCGGGCGGCGCGGCCATCAGCGGTGTTTGCACCGAGGTGGGCGGCTCATCGTGGCTGGTCATCGGTGCGCTCGCCGCTATGCTTGCTTGGCGCGCTCGTTCAAGAAAGCAACCGTATCATTCCAGTACGCTTTAGCGGCTTCTTGCCAGACGAGCATTTGAAAGGCGTGACGCCCTTCGTAAACTCGCACGGCGTGGTCGAAACCCAAGCGTTCGAGAGCCTTGCCGAGCCGCTCGGTGTCGGCGCGAATCGGATCATGGTCACCCACGCCGGCGGTCACGGCGGGGAACGGTCGAGCCGGAGGTTGTGTCTCTTCCTCGAGTACCCAGAGTGGATCGGCGAGGCTCGGCGCGTCAGGGTGGTCGTCCGGCAAGTAGTTGGCGCCGACCCCGGCGATGCGGCCGTACACGAGGTCGGCCAGGCGGCCACTCGGCGCGTCCGCTGCAGCGCGGAAGCGCTCCGGCGAGCTTACCTGTAGGATGCCACAGGCAGGGGCAACGGCGATGGGTACGATACCGCTATTGTAGACGCGACGCGCGAATGGCTCGGATCGCTCGTAGGTGGCAGCGATGCTCCACGCTAGGGCGAGGTTTGCTCCAGCGGATTCTCCCGCGAGGATGAGCCGTTGGGTATCACCTCCGTGAAAGGGCGCGCTTCGCATGACCCATTCGATAGCTGCGGTCACATCCTCGAATGCGGCGGGGAAGCGATGCGCGGGCGATAGCCGATAGTTCACGACGAAGGTGAGATAGCCAGCACGCGCAAACTGCACGCCGGGGATCCAGTGCGTGTCCTTGGAGAGGATCCGAAAGCTACCCCCGTGGATATAGACGACCACCGGCCACGGTCCGGCCTGCCGCGTTGGTCGGTAGATGTCGAGGAGGTGGGCGCGGGAGCGGCCCGGCAGGTACGGCACATCGTGGACGATATCGAGAGCGCGACGCTGCTTGCGGGCGCGAGGATGCAAGCGCGCGACCGCGGCGGCGCTGGTGAAAGCCCGCTCGATGGCGACAGCGGCGATACGATCGGTCAGTCCGCTCAATGCATGATCCTGTTCAAGTACCAGCGATTCCACAGGTCGAATGGCGCCCGCAGGTGGATGACGTCGCCACGGATCTGCCGATCGGCGACACCGATGTACTCCAGGAACTCGGCGTGCTCCTTGAGCGGCTTCACACCGAGGTCGCGCTCCGCGTCCTTGAGGACGATCTCACGCCGCGCGTCGATGAGGTATTGCATGAGCGCGTGTTCGGGTGCCGCGTAAGCACCACGATATGTGACCCCACGGCGCAGATCGAACTCGTCCCAGATGGCGTTGAAAGCCGGCTCGATGTCGGGCCACGCGCCCTGCAAGGCCTGGTCGACGTCGAAGACACCCCCGTTTGCTTCCATCTGTCCGAGCACGCGCTGCATCAAATACGGGTGCCGGCCGGTCACGAACTTGATGAGCTCGAGGCCCTCTGGCGTCACCTCGGGCATGCCGGCGCGCACGAGGCTGTCGGCCTCGCTGTTCTTCAAGACGGAAAGCAGCAGGGGGCGAGCCATGCGTAGCGGGCTCGTCTTTTCGGTAATGAACTCCCGCAACATGCGGCCGCCGGTGAAGACTGAAGCGACGGGAGCGTATTGGACCTTGAGCCGCAGGAAATCCATGAGCGGCAGCAGCGCCATATCGAAGGTACGCGTGGTCAGCTCATCGCAGTTGTCGAGAAAGAGCGCGGTGCGCGCCCAAGCCGGCGTGCCCGAGATGCTGGTCCAGAGCTCGTCGCACGAGCGATGAAAAAGAGCCCACGGGTCTTTTTCGCGTGGGAAGTCGACCTTGGGGAACTTGGGCGGCTGACTGTTGCCGTAGACGCGCGGGTCGCTGATCGAGCGGGTCACGGCCTCCCAGAGGGCCTGCGCGAAGTTGCGCGAGGCCTGCAGTGTGGTCTGTCCTGGGTTTACGCGTGTGACGTCCAGCACGATGGGGACGAGCTTGGCCGCCTTGGGGTTGCGCAGCCACTGCAGTTGATTGGCGCCGTAAAGCTGCTGCAGCACCGACGTCCGTCCGAGCTTGGGCCCGCCACAGACCGCGAACATGCGGTTCGAAGCGAGACCGCTCGTGAGCGAGCGCATGGTGAGCTCGCGACCCACGAAAAGGCCGGCTCCGCTCACCGGGCGATGGTAGACGTAGAAGCCCACCACGGGTACCTCGCACAAAGCGGGCGCGGATTCGAGATGGAGCGGACGCCACGTCGATCACGGGCCGGCTGAGCGGGAATCGGCGGGCGGTCAGCCCAGGGCGCTAGCCACCGCGCGGAAGAGATCGGCGCCCAGCAACTCGGGCCCAAGATCTTTCGCCTCCGCCAGCAACATTTTGGCGCTCGCTTCGTCGCCGCCCTGATCGCGAAGCGCTAGGGCCAACGTGTACAGATAGAAACCACGCTCCTGTGCTTGTCCGCGCGAGCGGGCAGAGTCGATGAGCACCTCGAGCTGCTTGATGCGATCCTTGCGGGCGCGCTTTGCCTCGTCAGACTGACCCGACTGCTCCGCGATGTTCTCGATGAAGCCAAGCGCGGTCACCGAGTGCGACGTCGGTGTCTCGGGATAGGCGACCTTGCGCAGCTCGAGCAGCGCCTTCTGGCCGCGACCCTGATGAAAGTAACAGAGGCCCAGCGAGGTGCGCGCTGCCGCCGACCAGAAGGGGTGCTTACGTTTGGCTGCTTCCTCGAAGCGTGCCACTGCCGCCACCAAATCACGCTCGCGGAAGAGGTGGTCGAGACCAATCTTGTAGAGCGCCTCGACAGCAGCCTCGCTGTCGGGATGCTCGCTAACGATGGTCTCGCGCGTCTTTCGCAGGCCCTGCAGGTCGTGCTGAGCGTCGAAGTTCGCAAGATCACTGAGGAGGTCGTCGAGCTTTGCCATGACGTATCCAGCACCCTAACAAAACGAGCCCACTACGCGGAACCCGCCTTTAGCGCTATTCACTCGTGTTGGTTCGCACCGGCTTTCCTGGGCCTGCCTTGCGGGTGGGGTGAGGGCCGGGCTGGGTGCATCAGTCGAGCCCGAGCTCCTTCTTCAGAACCTTGAGCTTCTTGAAGTACTCGTCGCGCTTGTACTTCACGTTCAGGATGTGGAAGTCCTTCTTGGCGAGGCCGACGCAGCCGAAGCAGTAGTTGCATTCGGTGCAACCGATGCTGCGAATGAGATAGGCGCTCTTGCTGCAACCGGTGCAGTCAACGAGATAGGCCGACGAATGGCACGAGGTGCAGCCGGTCGAGTGCGACAAGTTCGTGCTGTCGGTGCAGCTCGAGCAGTGCGTGCAGTGGTGGCAGCCGGTAAGGTCGTCCGAAAACATGCAGTGCGAACAAGCGCGCACGTTGGTGCTGGCAATACACCCCATACTCGGCTGCTCGGCTTCGTAGGCGCGCTGGAGCTTGCCGAGCTCGCTCAAAAACTCGGTGCGATTCATAGCGCGCGCACCGTAGCGTAAACCCTCGGGGCCGGCAAAGAGTTGCGGCGCCCTGCATGGCGAAGGTAAACCGGCGCCCATGAGCGACGAGCGACGCGACCACGAGCGGATCGACATCCGCATGCCGACACGGATGTGGCTGGACGAACAACACAAGGGCAAGCCGATCCGCTTCGAAGGCCACTGCCGCACCCGCAACCTCGCGATCGGCGGCATCTTCCTCGACTCGAGCTACCTCTTGCCGATCGGCTTCCCGCTCAACCTCGAGGTCCAGCTCGAAAGCGGCGAGCACCTACTCGCCCGCGGCGAAATCATGCACACGGTGAGCGTCGACGAAAACGCCGCCGAGTCGGGCATGGGGCTCATCTTCACCCACGTCGACGCCGAGAACCGCGAGCGCTTGCTGCGCTTCTTCGTCTCCGACCGGATTCGCTCGTTCTACGAGGAGCGCTTCATCGTCGAATTCCCACACCTTGCGGACGTGTTGTCGCTGCAGGACATCGCGCTCGTCTTGAACCTCTGGGAAGACCGCGACAACCGCCTGCTCGCCTTGAAGCAGCTGGAAAAGGGCGCCGCTCCGAAAGGCGCCCCCATGGCCAAGAAGAAGGCGCGGTAGTATTTCGTTACCCCGATGCGCGTGAAAATCCCCGAGCTGCCGCTACCGCTGGAAGCGGCAGCTGACCCAATGCCGGCGTTGCGCGCGCTGCTCAAGAAGAGCGGCTTGGGTGAAGGGGACCTCACGAGCGTACACGTCCTGCAACGCGCCCTGGACGCCCGCAAGCGACCGCCACGCTTCGTCTACACGGTAACCGCGGACCTCCACGACAAGCTCGCAAACAAGCTCGTGCGCACGCGCCGTGCCGTACCTTACACACCGCCCGAGCGGTATCGCTACCGCGTGACAAGGCGCCCCGATGGCCCGCCCCCAATCGTCGTCGGGGCCGGCCCAGCCGGTCTCTTCGCAGCGCTCACCCTCGCGGAGGCCGGCCTCGCGCCGGTCATTCTCGAGCGTGGTCATGCGGTCGAGGAGCGCACGCGGGCCGTGAGCCGCCTCTATCAGCGCGGTGAGCTCGATCCCGATTCCAACGTCTGCTACGGCGAGGGCGGCGCCGGCACGTATTCGGACGGCAAGCTCTACACACGGGTCGGCGACGCCCGCGTCGACCGCGTTCTCGAGCTCCTCGTCGAGCGCGGCGCCGATCCGCTCATCCGTATCAACAATCGGCCCCACCTGGGCACCGACAAGCTCGTACGCCTGTTGCGCAACATCCGCGCGCATCTTCTCGAGCTCGGAGCTACGTTCCGCTTCGACACGCCACTCGAGGACTTCGACATCCGCGACGGCGTTTTGCGCGGCTTGACGCTGCGCTCGGGCGAGAGGCTCGATGTGTCGCGCGTCGTGCTAGCGACCGGCCACTCGGCCCGTGAGCTCTGGCAGAAGCTGCTCGCACGCGGCCTACCGCTCGAATGCCGGCCCTTCGCGGTCGGCTTCCGGGTCGAACACCCGCAGGCGCTCATCGACGATGTCCGCTATGGCCAACCGTCCGAGCGCGGCTACTTGCCGGCCGCCGACTACCGGCTCACCTACAACGAAGACGATCGCGGTGTCTGGTCGTTCTGCATGTGCCCAGGCGGCGTCGTCGTAACGACCCCGACCCACCCCGGCGAGCTTTGCATCAACGGCATGAGCCACGCGTCGCGGTCGGGCAAATACGCAAATAGTGCCTTGGTAGTCTCCGTCGGCCCCGCCGACTACGCAGCCGCAGGACACCAGGGCGTCTTCGCTGGGGTCGACTTTCAGCTCGATGCCGAGCGCAAAGCTTATGCGGCGGGCGGCGGCGCCTTCGTCGCGCCCGCAAGCCGCGTCGCCGACTTCGTCGCGGGAACCCTCTCTGCCGACATCCCCGCGACGAGCTACCGGCGCGGGCTAGTAGCCGCAGACCTCACGACGCTCTACCCGACACCAGTGATCGAGGCGCTCAAGCGCGCCATGCAGCGCTTCAACCGCTCGCTCCCCGGCTTCATCACCAACGAAGCAAAGCTCATCGGGGTCGAGACACGCACCTCGTCGCCCGTACGCGTGCCACGCGACGATACCGACATGCAGGCCATCGGCGCTCGCGGCCTCTATCCCGCCGGCGAGGGCATGGGCTACGGCGGCGGCATCGTCAGCGCCGCGGTTGACGGTATGCGCGCAGCCGAGGCGGTGCTGGAGCATAGCGGCGCGTTGCGCGAGGTTCTCCGCTGAGCCTGCGGAGCCCAAGCGACCGGTACGTCTCCGTCCCTTCCGGCGAATCGAGTCGCCAGACTCGAAATGGCCTTGCCGCGCTGCCACTGGTTGGATAGCGGTCCAGTCGATGCAATCCATCCTTCTCTTCGGTGGCATGTCGGACGAGCGCCTGGTGGCCCTCGCCTCGGCACAGAACGTCCTTTCGACCATGCCCGGATTTACTCCGTGGTTCATCGCGCCCAACGGTGCGGTCACCGAGGTGCCCGCGACCGAGGTCATCGCGCACCAGAAGCCCTTCGAGGTGCAGTTTGCACCCAAGGGTGTGCCGTTCGCCGCCGACATCCATGCGGCCGTACGCGACATCAACGGCCGCACAGTCTTCCTCTGCCTGCACGGAGACGAAGGTGAGAACGGCACCATCCAGAAGGTCTTCGAGGACGCGGGCATCCGCTATACCGGCTCGGGCGCCAAAGCCTCGGCAACGTGTTTCGACAAGCTCGCGACCAAGAAGGTGGTGGCAACACACGGCGTGTCGGTGGCCGAGCAGATCACCCTGACCAAGGGGAACGTCAAAGCAACTCAGGCCGCTATCACGGACTTCGTCGAAAGACACCAGAAGATCGTGGTGAAGCCCATCGCGAGTGGCTCATCGGTCGGTCTCCACATCGTCGACCGTTCGAGCGATCTCGCGAAGGTGGCGTTCGCGGTGGCCACGTCGGGACATGCTTACATGGCGGAAATGTTCCTCGAAGGCCGCGAGATCACGGTCGGTGTCGCCCAGCGAGGTGGCAAAGTCGAAGCCTTATGCGCGTCCGAGGTGCTCGTACAAAAGGGTCGCGCCTTCGACTATCAGGGCAAATACCTGGGCGACGGCATCACCGAAGTCACGCCCGCGAAGCTCGACGCCGCTGACACCAAGAAGTGTCTCGAGCTCGGCGTCGCCGTCCACCAGCACCTCGGCTGCTATGGCTACTCGCGCAGCGACATGATCCTAACCGCCAAAGGTCCGATTTTTCTCGAGACAAACACCCTGCCAGGGTTGTCGAAGTCGTCGTTCGTGCCGCAACAGCTCGCACATCGTGGCATCAAACTCACCGACTTCATCACCGAGCAGCTCGAGCTCGCGACCAAGCGCTGACCTCGAGGAAGATCTCTTCGAGCTCGGGTAGGAACGGCTTCATCCGCTGGGCGTGGCGCCGCCACTTGTCGGCCGCAGGCCGTGACAGTGTGTGCGTCGAGATCGGTAGCTTCTCGCGTTCGGAGAGAAGCGCGACATGTTCGAGGTCGAGCTCCGCAAGCGCGGCGATACGGCGCACCACGCTGGCCGGGTCCCGCACGAGCTCTTCATAGGTAACGACTCCGATCGCGTCGGGCGGCAGCGTCCGGAGATCCGCGAAAGCTACACGCATCGCCTCACGCCATTGGAATGCCGCACACACATCCACCGACGTGTTGGTGACGCTTTGGTAGCGCTCCGGCAGCAACATCGACCACGGTCCGCGAAACCCCGGTAGGGCCGCATAGGTGATGAACTTTCCCGACTCCCACGCTTCGATCATGCTCGAGAGCGCCTCGCGCGGCTCGCGCAATAGCAATACGAAGCGGGCGCCAGGAAACACCGTCCGCATGAAGGGCACGCGCAACATGTTCTTGGGCGTCTTCTCGACGAACCGCATGGTTGCGGGTCGCGCGGCAGGTGAGCAGTCGAGATAGCGCACGCCAGAGGCATCCCGGGCGCCCAGGAGAAATCCGGTGCGCAGCGTCGCGACGGTCTCGGCGTCGGCGTCATTCGAGTCGAGTCTGTTCGAGCGGACGCGGCCATCCATCGGGTCGAGCCCGCCGAGCTCTTCGATGACCCCGTGGCTCTCGCCACCGAGCGACCAGACACCGCTCGCCCGCGTCAACAACTCGTAGAGCAAGGTGCTGCCCGAGCGCGGTGCGGACAGAATGACGAGCGGACGCTCGAAAAAGTCGGGGCGCTCCGCGATGCGTCGTGCCATGCGCAAGTCGTTGGGGGCGTAGCGGCCGGCGTCAGTCACGGCGTGAACGCACGGAAGGAGTGCAAGACGACCTCGGCGCGAACCAGCACATCGAGGACATCGTTGATCTGGGACTCGGACAGGGACGGCACTCCTGCCTGCAGGTGACGCGCCGTGAAGGGCCCCCTTTGCATGCGCAACCAGCGTGCGAGGGGCTCGATCTCACGCGTGAGCTCGAGCTCGACCGGGTCAACGTCGTCGGCCGTGACGACGACGAGATGGGGCCGACCAAGCGGGGTTTCGACCTTGGCGCCGGGCGCGAGCCGCAGATGGACGGTAAACGCGGGCTCCGGGCGAAAGAAGCGCAGCTCGCCCGGGATTACCCAATCGACGAGCAAGTGGATGCGATCGCGGTCACCTTGGTTGTAGACGGAGTGCTCGCGCTGGTTGTTGATCTCCCAGAGCTCGCCATAGGGCACGGCCTTGGTTTCGCCGCCCACCGTGAACCAGGCCGACGGATGCGTGACGACCGGCAAGTGGACCCGGTGCGAGTTGGTGAGCGAAAATCCGGCGTCGGAGTGTGGGTGAACGCGCGCCTCGGGGGGCAGGCGCGCAAACAATGCCCGTACCGGGTAGCCGGTACCGTAGTGCGCGTTCAGGTGTCGATAGACGCTCTGCAGCTCGGCGTCGAAGCGCGCGTGGGCGGCGTGTGTGGTCGGCGCCTCGTGGCGATAGTCTTTGTCGAACATCAGGAGAATCGTGTTCGACTCGCGGTGCGGACGATAGACGTGTTGCCGCCAGGCGTCCTCGAGCCAATCGTCGGGGGCTAAGGCTTCGACCTTGGCCCGCAGGGTGTCAGTGGCATGGGGGCCGATGCGGGAGAAGCTCCCATCGAAGTCCATGACCACTTCGTACACGACCGGAAACCGGACGGCTGCCCCGACGTATCGATGGTGAGAAGCACACGAGTTGTGCCTGCTAACCTTTTGTGGTCCGGTGCCCGCTAAGTGACTGCGGAACCGACAGAGTTAGACGAGCTCATGGAGCGCTATGCCCAAGGCGATGACGCCGCGTTCGAGCCGCTCTACGAGGGACTCGCGGCACGACTGCGGGGCTTCTTGCGTCGTTCCACGAACGACGCCGCGCTCGCCGATGACTTGTTGCAGCAGACGTTTCTGCGCATGCACCGTGGCCGCGCGAGCTTCGAGCGCAACGGGGCGGTGATCCCTTGGGCCTATGCCATCGCGCGGCGCTTGTTGCTCGATGCCTTGCGGACCCGCCGCCGCAAGCCGGAGGCGGCGCTCCCGAACGAAGAGCTCTTGCGGTCGGCGGACAATCCCGAGGCGCGCGTCGCTGGACGCGAAGACCTCGATCAACTCAGCGCCAAGCTCGCCAAGCTCCCTGAAGAGCATCGCACCGCGTTCGAGCTGGTTCGCGTCGAGGGTCTCTCGCTTGCCGAAGCCGCCGCGGTGGTCGGAGCGACGCCAACAGCCATGAAGATGCGTGCCCATCGTGCCTATGTGGCCCTGGGTATCGGGCACGGTAAGGGTGACGCATGAGCATGCCGTCGGAGTGGAAGGCCAAGCTCGTCGCCGAAGTCAAACAGACGCCCTCCCCTACGCGGTCGGAGCTGCGACGAAAGACCGCGATAGCGGCCACGATTGGTCTCGCCGTTTCCGCGCTCTTCGTGGGTCGGCATGGCATCGATCCAGGCCCCCGTGAGCCCTTCTTCTTGGCTGCCGTGGCCTTCATCATCCTGAGCTTCGCGGCGCGGACGTTGTTCGCCGCGACTGGAAGTCTGTGGACGAGTCCGCGCGGCACGCAACGTTTGGTGGCCATGCCTTATGTGGTGCTCGCCGCGGTCGCTGTCGCTTACGCGCAGGGCCCAACCCCGCCACACTCCCTGCGCGGTGACGTGCCCTGTCTGCTCACGACGCTTGCACTCGGAGGCGTGTTTGGAGTCGCGATCCTGTTCGCGCGGCGGGGTACCGAGCCACTACGCCCGCTGCTCAAGGGGCTCTTGCTCGCGAGCTCTTCCGCCGCAGTCGCTGGAGCAGCGGTGTTCCTGGCCTGTCCAGTCGTTGAGCACTGGCACTTCGCCATCGGTCATCTGGGGGGCGCGCTAGCCGTGGGCGGCCTCGTCGGGGTTGCCGCCGCCCGGTTGATTCGAGCGTAGTTTGCCTTTCGAGTGTCGGCTGGCATGCAGTCGGAACCGCTTTTCGCCGCGACCCGTTTTCGAGGCAGCCGCTCCCGGCCAAGTCTTGTTCTCATCGCTCGAACCGGGCAATCCTCCCGCGCCGCGCGCTCCCCGAGGGGGCAGTGAGGTTTGTCGTTGATGAATGAGCAATCACCCACGCGGCGCCTTCTGCTCCCCCTCCGCAAGGTCCTCGCGCTGTCGCGGCCGGTGCTTTGGATTAACACCATCGGACCAGCCTGGGTGGGACTGTGGACGACCGGTCTGCTGTGGAGAGCCTCGTTTCTGCCGCTCCTCCTGTGGTTGACCCTACCGTTCAACCTCCTCATCTACGGCGTTAACGACATCACCGATCTCGACACCGATGCGCTCAATGATCGCAAGGGCGGTTGGGAAGGCGCCCGGGTCGGCAAACACGAGATCGCTGGTGTCTTGGCGTGGGTTGCGGCGCTCAATGGTCCATTCGTCATCTACTTCGCGCTCACCTACAGGCGCGACGCGCTCGTTGCCCTGGCCATCTACACCATGGTGTTTTTGTTGTACTCGTTGCCACCCCGGCTCAAGGCGCGACCGTTTCTCGACAGCGCGAGCAACGCTGCATACGCACTTCCCCTCGTCTTCGTTCCCTTGGCATTGAACCACGACGTCATCTGGCCGGCGGCGCTGGGACTCATGGCCTGGAGCACGGCCAAGCACTGCTTCGATTCCATCCAGGACATCGAACAGGACCGGCGCGCTGGCTTGAGAACGACCGCCGTCGTTCTCGACAAACGTGGCGCTCTCGTCTTCTGTGGGGCGTTCTGGTTGCTTTCATGTCTCGCCTTCGCGCGGCTGAGTGTATCGCTCGCCGCGCTCAATGGGCTCTACGCGGTGCTCCTCTTGAGCGGAATGGCGTTCGCCAAGGAGCGAGCAAGCGAACGCCGTCTCTACGTTTATTCGGTCGCGTTTCCCTATGTCGTCGGCACCTATGGCGGCGTGGCTCTAGCGTTGGCGGTCTTTTTGGGTAAGTGGAGCGCGCCGTGAGTCAGAGCATAGCGGTCATCGGCGGCGGCCTCGGCGGACTCGGGTGCGCGGCCCTGCTCGCGGCGTCGGGTCATCGCGTCACCTTGATGGAGCGCAACGACTGGCTCGGAGGAAAATGTCGACGCGTCCTTCATCGCGGAGTGGTCATCGATACCGGCCCCGCCATGCTGACGTTTCCTCGCCTGCTCGAGACCTTCAACAGGCGCTGGGAGTCACTCGCGGGTCGCAGAGCGGAACCGCTCGAGCTCATCAAGCTGAAGGGTATCGGTCACTATTGCCGGGACGACATGACCCGCGAGCTCCCACTCGAGCCGTACGATGCCGGCTACGAGGCGTGGAGCGACTACGCATCACGCTACAGAGGACTGTCTACGATCTTGGGTGATCTCCTGGTGACCGACCCAACGAGCCGCTCGGCGATTGGCCCTGCGATGAAGATGCTCTGCGCGCTGGGAGGAAGCTTTAGCATGAGCACGTGGCTCAAGCGCGCCCGGATTCGTGACGCGGCGCTGCGCGACATCATCGAGCTCCAGGCACTCAATGCGGGGGGTAACCCAAGCCAGGTCCCCTCTCTTTTCGGAGCTCTCCTCGCAGCGCTCGCGGTCGACGGCGTGTTCGTTCCGCGCGGCGGAATGTACAATCTCGTGCTTCATCTCGCGTCCCTTCTCCGTGAGGCGGGTGGTGAAGTTCGCACTGGGTACCGGGTCACGCGCATCCGCGAACGGGTGGTAAGTGGGCCGTGCGGCGATGAACAGTTCGACGTGGTCGTGAGCGGGGTCGATCCGACTTTAACGGCGCAGTTGACGGGCTCAGAACAGACCGCAACAGCGGACCTCCCACTGAGTTGCTCCGTGTTCGCGATGTTCGGGAGCGTGCAGCCTGCGATCAGCGCGCAACGACCGATTCATCAGGTGTTCATGCCGCAGCAGTCGGCCCCGTTCTTCTCGCAGCTGGCTCGCGGGGTCTTGCCCGAATCAACAATGGTGTTCTGCCACAACTATCCGGTTGGACACCCCGTCAACCCCGACCCGCACCACGCGGTGATGGCTTTTTTGCTGACAATTCCTTCGGGTCCTTTCGCGGCAGCCGAGCTCCGCGCCTTCGCCGACCGCCAATGCAGGCGCGTCGCAGCACTCATGGGTCTCGCGTCGGTGTCGCCAAGCGAAGATCCGTTCAAGGAACTCTGGATCGATACGCCGATGACCGTCGACCCGCACTACTATGGCGAGTTCGGTCATCCCTCGGGCGCGATCTACGGGCACCTCGTCGAACCCATGGCGTCGGGACCGTTCCACCCCGTGCGTCATCGCCACGAACTGCCCTGGCTCTGGCAAGTTGGCGCGGGCGTCCATCCCGGTGGAGGTATTCCCGGTACTCTCGGTGGCGCCATGATCGTCAGCGATAAAGTCTTGCGGGCGCTTCGCTCGCGCTCCTCGGCGACGGCCGACAATACGTGTCGACCTCTGTGAGCCTACGATTTTACGATAAGCCCAGCGCGCCGTTCTTCTTGGCGCCATGTCTTGCTTTCGGTGCGGTTGGCGCTGTCCACTATGGCGACCTGCCGGGTCAAACCGTGATTGCGATGGTCTTCAACATCGCCCTGGCGATCCCGGCCTTTCTCGGACTCAAGCGAGCGACGGGAGCCACGCGATGGCTCATCACGCTTGCCGTGCTTTCGTTGTTTGCATTCGCCATCGAGTCGATCGCCGTGGCCACGGGTGTTCCGTATGGTCGCTTCTCCTATGGCGCAGACCTCGGCCCCAAGCTCCTCGGACTGGTTCCGATGACCCTGCCGTTCTCGTGGATCCCCATCGTCCTTGGCAGCCGGGTGTGGGCAGCGGCGATCCTCGGCCCAGCGCGTGTGCTCCCGACGCTATTGCTGTCGGCCGGCTTGATGGTTGCTTTCGATCTCGTGCTCGACCCCGGCGCGGCTGCATTGCGCTATTGGACCTGGGAAAGCGCCGGAGCCTATTACGGGATCCCCGAGAGCAACTTCGTTGGTTGGGTCATCTCATCGCTCATCGCGCAGGTCTTGCTCACCCTGCTCACGCGCTCGGCGGCTCTGCCCTGGTTTACAACATACTCGCTCGCCTGGGGGCTATTCTTCTGGACGTGCGTCGCAGCACTCTCGGGGTGGCTCGGGCTCACTCTTTGGGCCTTGCTTCTGCTTGCAGGGTGGTTGCTTACGCACCAAAAAAAGATGACCGCTGGTCTCGCCGGGCGCTAGCGGCGCACCGCGTCTCGAGGGCCAGCAAGCCACGCCGAATGGCCCCCATCGCGTCTCCCCAGTACGACGAGCAGCCTAACGACGTCCGCGATTGCGGTCGAGACGCGCATTACGGGACCGGGGGGCGGCTTTGGCTGCGTCGTCCGCAATCAACGGCATCGCCAGCTCGCTCGGCGGCCCGACGAAGACGTACGGGATCTCGACGAAGACGGCCGCAGCGCTGGACGCGCGCATCGCCTTGACGGTCAAGACGCCGATGGTCGCGAGCACGACGCTTGCGACGGCGATGACGAGCGATCGCACCGTGAGGAAGCGCCCGTAGAACGGCGCCGGCGTCGTCGGCCGGTCCATGCGCTCGGTGGGTGAGCGATCGCGCCGCATACGTGCCCCAGCCTTTTCGCCTTCGGCGCTCGACGCAGCAGCAGGTCGCCACTCGATCTTGGTCTGAGTCATGGTCTTCGCCATCGACTCTTCGAACGCTTGCAGCTCTTCGTCGCTGATCTCGGCCGCTTCGTCGTCCAGGTCGCCGTACGGGCCGATAAGAGTGTCGGCGCGAGAGCGAGCGATGCGCTCTGGACTGAGCTCGGCGCGCTTGGCCTCGATGCGCACGCGCAGCTCTTTGGTCGCGGCCTCGAAAGCACGCTCGATGGGGTCGAGCTCGCTCGGATCGACGTGCTCGACGATGACCTCGACAGCGGAGATCGACGGCGTCGGCTCAGTCACGATCTCGCCTGGTTTGGGAGTCACAGGCTCGGCTGCCTGGATGTCGGCGAGTGTCTCTGGTGCCGGAGCGCTCACCGGCGCCCGCTGCACGTTGGCTTGCGGCTGGGCGCGGAGACGAATACGGCTCAGGCGCCTGCTACGGCGCGCTAGCCGCATGGCCTCGCTCTGGGCGTGCTCCACGTACGCCAGCAACCGCTCACGCTCTTCGGCGCGCTTTGCGGCATCGATTGGACTGCGGACGGTCTCCTGGATGCGGCCCTCGAGGGACTGCAGCAAGGTGAAGGCCTCCTCGAGCTTGGCTTTCGCCTGCTCGAAGAGAACACGGTCGTCCGCCGTTTCGGCACCCAAGTGGCTGTTCATGGGCGATACTTAAGGAAGCAAGACCCGATCCAACCGCAAACCACCGCAAGATCACCGATTGTGGGCTTTGTATGGCGTGGTGTGTGGATTGGTGTGGGACGAGTTTGGGGGGCAAAGGCAACGGTTCACCAGCGAATGGCGACCAGACTCTTCGGAGCCAAGCTTGCTTGTACGCCGCTCTCGAGCGCTACCAGCAGCGGTTGTTCACTCGGGTTGTAGGTCAAAAGAACGCGGAAGCCGTCGGGGTTCTGGAACGCGACGCAGTCGAGCGGCGCCGAAGCGCGCGCTTCGATGCGGACCGCGCCGCGCTTGATAGTGGTGCTCGCGACGCCCATCCCGAAGTGTTCTTGGTTGGCCTCGATGCGGTCGGGCGAAACCACGCGGATGAAGGCTTTCAAGAAGTCGACGGCGCCGTTCAGCGGACCGTTTTTGCCGTCGAGGACGATGTTCCACTTGAGACATGCTCGCGCGCCCTGCTTGAGCGGACCAACGAGGACGTTCTTCGCGTCCCACATGAGGTCATCGGCGACGCTCGCGGTTCCGTAGATGCCGGTGATCTCGGTGTAGTAGACCGGCAGGCGCGGATACGCGGGCGCGATGTGCCGTTGATGATCGAGCGGCTCGCCCTCATAGCCATGGTACGCGATGCCGTCCGCGAAAGCGCCGACTCCATCGAGTACTTGGCGCGCGCCTTCCCACAGTCCCCAGTTGTGGTCATGGGTGAGAAGCTTCACGCGGGGTCGGGCGCCCGCATGCGCTTGGTTGTAGTCGCGCAGCTTGGGCCCGAGGTGGTTCTTGATGAGCTCGACCTGGTCTTCCGCCGACAACAAGAGCGATGGGTAATTCGGCGTGAAGAAGAACGGCTCGTTCTGGCACGTCATCGCCTCGAAGAGGATCGGTGGCGAGAGGTTCGCGAAAGCTTCGAGTGTCTTCACCAAGTAGTCGGCGTAGAGGCCGAAGTTCTCTCTTGGCAAGACCCGCTCATTCTTCTCCGTGCGCGCACACATCCACTCGGGCGGCGCCCAAGGCGAGATCATCAGCTTGATGTTGGGGTTGATGGCGATAGCCCGGTGCAACATCGGGATGACGGCACGCTGATCGCGATCGATGGAGAAGCGCTCGAGCTCCCGACCCGGCGGACCTTTGACATCGCAATAGCTGTAGGTCCCCTCCGCAAAATCGGATGAGCCGAGGGGCACGCGAACGAACGAGAAGCCCATGCCAGCGTCGGGGTCGAAGAGCTCACGCAGCACGTTGCTCTGCTGCGGCTCAGGCAAGCGGGCGATGGTGATCGCTGCCGATTCCGTCATCGAGCCGCCGAAGCCCTCGATGGTCTGGAAACGCTTGCTGGAGTCGACGCTGACCCTGATAGCCGTCCCGCTCGCCGGACGAGACGCGAGCTCGGTCGTCCGCATTTGCGGACCAAACACCCCAACCGAAGCCGTAGTCATGGTAGGGGTGATGGTTCGCATGGCGCTTAGCTCCGCGCCTGAATGTCGTGGGGTTTGCCGAAATGGCGCTCTGCGACGACCTCGACGGTCGCTGTCTGCCAGCTCTTGGGGTCGGAGCTAGCACCAACTCCAATCAACGCTTTGCCTGGCTCGAGGACGCGCGCACCTTGGGCGCGCTCACTGGCGAACTCGAACTCCTCGGCCGGAATCGTAATGCTCACCTGCTTTTGCTCGCCGGGCTCGAGGGCAACAACGACGGTCCCAACGAGGCGTTTTTCGGGCTGGTTCTCGCTAGCGTTCAAAAGCTGCATGTAGGCTTGCACCGCCTCGTGTTTGGCGCGCTCACCGTCATTGCGGACAGTGATCTGCAGGGTGCAGCCCTTGTCCCAGAGCTCACGACGGCTGACCTTCGCCGGCGCCACGAGTCCGGTGTAGCTTACGGGCGAATACGACAAGCCGAAGCCGAAAGGAAACGCCGGCTTGTGCTGAACGTGAAGCGGGTGGGGCTTCGGGTACGTCACCTGATTGCCATCGCGATCGTAGAAAGCCGGGCCCCAGGTATATTTACCATCGGCGTTCTCGACATCCGCGGGCCGACCGGTCGTCTCACGCTCGTGATGGACGCTGAAGCTGTCGAGCGCCTCGCGAGGGAGCTCGACCGAGAGCTTGCCGCTGAAGTTGGTCAGCGAGCCGTCGGCGCGTTGGCCGGTGAGAAGGTTTACGATGGCGTTGCCCGCCTCTGTACCGGGCTGGAAACCTTGAACGAGGGCGTGGCAATAGGGCTCGAGCGCGTGCATGCCCGGCTTCGGGCGGCCGCTGATGTTGACGACGATCACCTTGTGACCCGCGTCATGCAGCGACTTCGCGAGCGCGATATCGTGCTGCTGTACGGGAAGCGCGTCGTTGGTGATCGAGGCGCCCTCGCCGCTCATGGCGGCGCTCTCGCCGATCACCATGACCACCGCGTCGGAGCCGAGCGCGTGCGCGTGCGCGCGCGTCCACATGAGCGCGTCGCCCCGCTCGAGCACGTAGTTGCCTTGTGCATAGCCGACGCGTGCCTTGCCGAAACGCTCCTCGAAGGCGTCCTTCACGGTCGCGATGTGGTCGTGGTTGGTGGGCTTGCCCTCGGCGCCGGGGCCGTTGATCTCGCCGCGACCACGCCAGTGACCGAGGTACGCAACAGGGTTGTCCGCGATAGCACCGACGACAGCCACCCTACTAAGGTCGACGCCCAACGGCAGCGCTGGCTTGCCGCCGAAGTCGCCGTTCTTCAGCAGAACCAGCGAACGCTCAGCGATGGTACGGACCGCCGCTCGGTGTTCGGCGCCTAGGATGTTTTTCTGCTCTGCTTCGGCGTTGGGGTTGCCGAGCTTTTCGGCAAACAGGCCACGGCGAAACTTGTAGCGGAGCACGCGGCGCACGGCTTCGTCGAGCTCGCGCTCGGAGACGACGCCCTCTTTGACCAGCTCGCCCAGGTGCTCCTGGTAAATGCCTGACGACATGTCGACATCGACACCCGCCTTGAAGGCGAGCTCGGCCGCGTGCTTGCGGTCGCGGGCGGTGCCGTGACGGATGAGCTCCGCGATCCCCGTCCAGTCAGAGATGACGACGCCGTCGAAGCCCCAGGCACGCAGCACCTTGAAGAGATCGCCGTTCTCATGTGAGGCGATGCCGTTGATGGTGTTGAACGACGCCATGATGGTGTCGGTCCCGTTCGCCACCGCTTCTTTGAAGGGGATGAGGGTTCGGTCGTATTCGGCCTTCGAGAGCGAGGCGCCGCCATAGTCGATGCCGGTGCGCGGCTGCCCGTAGCCAGCGAAGTGCTTGGCACAGGTTGCGAGCTTGCCGTCGTGAAAACCACGGATGTTGGCGGCGCCCATCTGCTTGATGAGGAACGGAGCCGAGCCGGCGCTTTCGATGGCGCGGCCATAAGGCGCCAGGCCTTTCGAGACGTCGACATTGGGCGCGAACGTGAGGTCGAGGTCGCGGGCGCGCGCCTCACGAGCAGAGATGAGTCCCTGGAGCCGCGCGAGGCTCGGGTCGAAGCTACAGGCCGTCCCCATGAGCTGTGGCCCCAGCGTGTAGTCGCCAGAGATGACATCGAAACCGATTGCGGTGGGGATGCCGAGGCGCGTCTCGGTGGCGCTCGTCTTTCGGATGGTGCGCGCATCGAGCAGGGTATTGGGATTCAAGACCCAGCCGGCGCCCTGTCGCAGCTGCCCAATGCTGCCACCGCTGGGTGGCTCACCCGGCTTCGGGCCGGTGAGGTTTCCGTCCCAGGGGATCATGACGAGCTGCATGACCTTCTCCTGGAGGGTCATCGCGCGAAGAAGCTTGCCGATCTCCTTCTCCCGCACCGGATCAGGGGCAAACGGACTGTCGACTTTGACCGATTTCGCGGGGTTTGTCGGTCGCAGGTCGGGGACGACGTTGGAGGTGGGGCGAGCCGGAAACACGGCGGGGGCGCTTGCCAAAGAGGGGCCGTCCACCAGGCGTGCCTGGGGCTGCGAGCGTCGGATTTCGTGCATGCTGCCTCATCGGCAGTGCGTTGCCAGGGATGCTTAAAAAGCTTGGGAGACCCCCGCAAGCCGCGTCACCCGCGCTGTCACGTCGCGCGGCGTTTTCGTAGCAGCCGGCGCGCAAACACCCCGACCACGAGCCACGCTGGCAACCCCGCTGCAGTACAACCACCGTCGGCCCCCGGAGAACCGTCGGCGCCGGCCGCACCCGCGGGTCCTTGCGGGCCCTCGGGCCCCTGCGGACCTTGGGTACCGTCGTCGCCAGCCGCGCCGTCGCTGCCTCCCGCGCCATCCGGACCTTGCGGACCAGCCGGACCCTGGGGACCGTCCGACCCGGCAGGTCCCGCTGGCCCCTGGGGGCCTACCGGTAGCACGACGCTCTCGTAAGCTCCGATGTCGCAGGCGCCATCGGAACGCGCTTGCCCGCGCTGGTCGACGCTCAGGGCGTCGGGGAAGAGAGGCGCCAAGGACGTGCAGCGCCCAGCATCGAGTGCCGGGCTCGTCGGCAGAAGCGCGAAGGTTTGGGTCGGCCCGCCGTTGTCGGCAAGCGGTCCGAGAAGGGGATCGGTCGCGAGCAGGTCGTCGGCGCCAAAGCCTGCCGGGCTCGTACTTACGATATTGCGGCCGAGCGAGTAGAGGCTCCCCGTGACGTTGGTGGCGTTCGCCAAGATGCTGTTGCGCAAGACAATGGTCGAGGTCGCGCTCGGGTTCTGTAAGACCGCATCGACCCCCACGGTATTGGCGACGAAGGTACTCGCATCGATATAGAGCGCGACCGATGTACCGGCGCCGCCGGAGGAAAAGATCCCCGCCCCCGACCCCGCGTTCTCGGCGAACGTGCAGTTGACCACGACTGCGGACATGTTCAGCTGTCCGGTCAAGAGCCCAGCGCCGATCTGCGCGCTGTTTCTGAGGAAGAGCGAGCTATCCACGGTCAAGGTCCGGGACGCGCTCAGGTGAATCGCCGCGATGCCACCACCGAGCGAAGGGTCACCTGTGGAAATGTTGTCGCTGAATGTGCTCTGCCTAACGGTCGTGGTGCCCGCGGAAGCGGACACATAGAGCCCACCGCCGCCACCTACACCCCCGCCACTCGAGCGGTTACCGTCGAAGCGTCCACGCACGACGCTCATGGATTGCCCGCCGTGGTAGACACCGCCGCCCGCGATGGTCGCGCTATTGCTGTCGAAGTCCGAGTCCTCGATGAGCGTGGTCGCGCTCCCATCGTCGACGGCGATGCCGCCCCCTATGGCCGCCCCGCAATCACTGAAGGTCGAGCCTGTCACGGTGAGCTCGCCCGCGGTCGGGCTCACGTAGATTCCGCCGCCGCGCGGGTTGACGCTACCGGTCGCGGTGCAATTGCGCATCACGACGCCACTAAGCGAAAGGCTCGTGCCGAGATGACTGACGCAGCCGCCTTGGGCACCGGTACCGTCCGCGATGGTCATGCCACTCATCGCGGCCGTGATGGCGACGTCGACTTCGAACACCCTCGTTGGCCCTGTCACGGCCGCCGCCTTGCGAATCGTGAGCAGCGCGCTGCCCGGCCCGAGAATGGTGAGGTTGCGCTTGACGCCGAGCGGAGTCGTGACGTCGATGGTGTGAGGACCCGCGCCCGGCAAAGCAAACACGATGACGTCGCCTGCCGCAGCGTTAGCTAGCGACGCACGTAACGAGCCAGCGCCATCGTCATTGGTGCTGGTCACCGACAGAAAGGCGGCTTCGGCGGAGGCGCACACAAGAGACGCGAAGAGAAACAGACTGGCAGCAATCACGCGCATGCGAGGACTCCGAAAAGGGGCGGTCGAGCCGACTGGGAGCGGAAACGATCCAGCCGCACTCTTTAGCCCACCACGCCTCGGTCAAGCTATAGCGCCATCGACTCGCGTTGCGTGGCGCGAGGAGGTCGCGTTGACGACCGGGTCGTTCCGTTGATGCGCCCAGCGGCAGCGCTGCCCGACAAGAAGGCGGCTTCGACGCGCGCCCCCAAACACCAGTCCCCACAGGCGGCGAGCCGCATTGCTGGATCCCAAGCGCAGTCTTCGCCGAGCGGCGTCGACGTGCGCGCGTAACGCCATCGGTGCGCTTTTGCGTACAATGGCTCGCGACGTTCGATAGCAGTTGCATCGAAGAACGCCGCGAGCAACGCTTCGAGCACGTCGTCCGCGGTGGCCTCGAGGTTCGTCAGGCTCCACTCGGGCGATGCCTGCAAGACCCACGACTCACCACCCGAACGGGGGCGCTGCGGCTTCGAGCTATCGTTTGCGATCCAGCTAAGTGGTCCGGAAGTGCAGATCGCCGCGGGCCACGCGATACCGGTCGGGCTTCCGAGTCGCATCATCACTGTCCAGCACGGCTCCATACGGACAGCCGCGACCCGGGCCGCGAGCTCGGGCGCCACGGGCTCGGCCAAGGCTCGAGCTTGTGGCGCCGGAACAGCAAGCACGACGGCGTCGTACGCACCGAGGTTCGCGTCTGCTTCACCAAACAACCGCCACTGACCGTTATCACGTACAATGCATTCGACCTTGGTCGCAAAACGCGTGTTCGCGCCAGCGAGCATACGCCCCAAGAGCGCGCTCATGCCGGGCACCGCGACGACCCGCGCGTCTTTGGAATCAATCGCACGACGCGCCTGGTCGGTGATGGGTCCTATCACCTGAACTGCGCCCTTCCACTCCGCGAGCACCCCCTCCTGCCAGAAGGCTCGCGCTGTGCGGGCGAAACGCTCGTCACGCACGGTAAAGTATTGGCCTCCATGGTCGAAGGCGAGCTCTCCGTCACGGCGTGTGCTGAGCCGACCACCTGGTCCACGTGCCTTGTCGAAGACGGTCACCAGATGGCCCGCATCATCGAGAGCGCGCGCCGCTGCGGCGCCAGCGACACCTCCGCCGACGACCGCGACAGCAAGCGGATGCTCACAGGTCGGCGCCGCCATGCGACGCGCGTATTCCGTGACGTCGAGACGCGCAGCGTGGGTGCGCGTCGGTCGCGACCGCACCGTTCCGGTCATCGGCTGCTCCGGTGGAAACGGGCGGTCGAAGGCGCCAAGACACCACAAGATGCCGCCGTAGCTTGCGGGGTCGCGGCCATCGAGCGCGTAGCGATGGTTGAGATCGGTGAGGAGCGCGAGCGCTTCTTGGGCGTTCCGCGTCCAGCCAAGCAAGGCCTTGCCCCATGTCATACGGGTGTTGTTGTGAAGCTCACCGTGCGTGAGCAGCGAGCGCTGGCAGGCGTCCCAAAGCGCGTCACCGGTCTGGCCTCGTGCGAGGCGATCCCACGAAGGTAGCGCCGGCCGTTCGTCACGCTCGTGCTCACGTAGCGTCGCGCGAGCCCAGTCGGGCAGGGCCTCGACGCTCGCGTGCCGGGGCTCGTGCCAGCAAAAGTGCCAGGCGAGCTCACGCCAAGTGAGCAGCTCGTCGAGAAACTTCTTGGCGCCCTCCCCGCCCATGGCAGCCGACTCGCGCGCCACCGTAAAGGGCGACAGGTGCCCAAAGTGGAAATAAGCACTGAGGCGGCTATTGCCGTCGCGTAAGGGATCGTTGCGGTCGTTCGCGTAGCGCTCGATCTTCGCGTCCGCGAAGTTGCGCCAACGCGCAAGGCCCGCGCTAGAGCCGCCCGGGGTGTGGCGAACCGGTGCGACCGCATGGTCGATATCACAAGCCGCGACCAGCGCCTCGATGTCCGCCGTCTGGAGATCGACTGGAGTGAACGGTAGCGCGTCGGGCAGGAAGGGAGGTGTCGAGGGCTCGACATCACGCCAGGGTTTGTCGATCCGTGCCCGCCAAAGCGGTTCTGCCTGCTGACGAAATGAGAAGGCCCGGTCGCATGGCCGCTTTAGCAACCACAGCGGTGCGATGCAGCTCGCATCGACCCGCCAGAGCGGCGCGACCTTTGCGATGCTCGCGTCCCAGCGTCGTAGCGGGTCGACCGGCATGAAGTCGGTCACAACGAGCGCTGCGCGGTGCGCTAGACTCTCGAGGGCGCGCGCGGGTGCTCCGGGCCGCTCCAGGTTGAAGGTGTAAGAGATGCCGCGCGCTGCGAGTTGCAGTTGCACGTCACGGGCGCCTTCGAGAATGAACGTGTGCAATCGGTCCGAAGCATACGCGTACGACTGCGCAAGGCCGTGATAGACGAAGACCGGCTTGCCAAGCGCGGCCCCCGCGGCGAGCGCGACATCGAGAGCCGGGTTCTCGACGGCCCGCACCGCGACGCGCATCCAGTAAACCACCATCTCACCGTCCGCGCGCGGAGCAGGAGCGCCCGGTTCGACGCGCTCGCGAAGGTGTTCAGGAAGATTTGGGCCCATCGTCGTCCTGGCTCTCACACTCGAGACGCATCGAGCGCCGCCAGGTACCGCATCGGCCCGGTGATCACCAAGACCAACCTCACCGCGATCTGCGCAAGGATTTCGCGGCCGCCGCGACCAGGTCGCAAGTCGTGCGCGAAACGCGTTCAGCCACCGCGATATTTTCGCGGCATGCGTGTTGCAAAATCGGCGCGCCGTGATGACAGCAACCGACATCTACGCCGACAACTTCGGACCCGACTACAGCCAGAGTTTGCCGCCATTCGGGGAAGCCCTGGCGCGCGTGCTGCGCTTCTTCGGCTGCCGGCGCCTCTACGGAGTCGGGGGTGACTACGTCGCTCGCTTGATCGCCGTGCTCGAGCGCGACCTGCAGATCCTTCCTGCGAGTAACGAGCTAAACGCCGCCTACGCGGCGTGCGCTCAGGCCGAGCTCGAAGGCATGGGCTTTTGCCTCACCACCTTCACCGTCGGTAGCCTGCCGGCGGTCTCGGCTGCAGCGCTCGCCAAGGCGGAGAGCCTGCCCGTGGTTTTCATCTCGGGCGCCCCCGGCGAAGACGAAGCCCGCGAAGCAGCTCTTCACCACACGGTCCTTCCGGCGACGGGTTGGCGTATGGACTACGACGCGGCCCTGCGCGCGTTTGCCGCGCTGGGTATCCGCTCGGAGCGTCTGCAGGGAGCCCGCAGTCCCGGTCAGCCCAACGTCGCGGCCGAGCGTTTCTTCGAGCTGGTCAGTCACGCGTACCTCGAGCGTCAACCCGTGTTCATCGAGGTTCCGCGCGACCTGCTGGGCGGCAAAACCCAACCCTTCGAGCTACCAGCGACCCCAGCTCAGCTCGGCAGAAACTCCATCCTCCTCACTGGTGCAAATGCTATAGCGGACGACATCGCACGCAAGCTCGAGTCGGCAAAGACGCCCCTCATGCTCATCGGTGATCAGCTCAAGCTCAACCCCCGCCTGAGAAGCCTCGTCCGCGAGCTCGCCGAGACGACGGGCATCCCCTACGCAACCAGCTGGTCGGCCAAGGGGCTGGTCGACGAGAGCGCGCCTGGGTGCATCGGCAGCTACAACGGCATTTTCAGCAAGCCTGAGGTCGAGCGCTGGGTTGCGACCAAAGTCGACTACGTGCTCGACGTCGCGGGCAGCATCTATCCGCGCGAGCTCGAGCGGGCATTTGGGACAGACACGCATGTCCTCGATGGAGGTGTAAGCCGTACGGTGTTGAAAGGGACGATGCAGCACGAGCGGGACATCGAGATGGTGTTCGAGAACCTGCTGCGTAAACGGTGGACGAAGCGTGTCTGCACGCTGCCAGTCCTTCCGCACGTGGACCCCGAAGAGCATGCGCCGATGGACTTCAACAACCTCGCCGAGGTCTTGAACGGGCTGCAGCGGAGCGACGAACGGCCTTACGTGTACGTCCCCGAGGTCGGAAGCTCGTACTTTGCCAGCGTGGCGCTGGTGACGCGCCTCGGACGGCTTGGTCGCGGGTGGCTCGCAAACGCCTGGTATGGCGCCATGGGCACGAGCCTCGCGTACGCCCGGGTTGCCTGCGAGACGGTCGCGCGGCTGAAGGAGCGTGAACGTGTCGTGGTCATCATCGGCGACGGGGGCTTTCACTTCCAATCGAGCGAGCTCATCCACTTCCTCAAGGAGCGCCTGCCTCTCACCATCGTCTATATGCGCAACGACATGTTCGGCCTCGGCAAGATGAGCGAGAGCGAGGTCTACGCATGTTCGGATGCGGCCTTCGATGTCGGCAAGCTGGTCGCTGCCTACGGCGGCGTGGCGACGCGCTGCGCCACCGCCGGCTCATTCCGGGAAGCCTTCCGCGATGCCGGGGGACGCGACGGCGTGACGCTGCTCGAGGTCCCGTGTCGCCCGGGCGACGAGCGTCAGTCCCGCGAGCTCAAGCTGCTCAATCAGTACATTCGAGCCCGCAACGGCCAGAATCCGAATACCGGGCCGAGAATCGGTCGAACCGAGCAAGGGGAGTAACGAGCGCCATCGGCAGGCCTCGCCAAGCGCGACTTCCGGGGGGCAACCCTGGGCCACAGCACCCGATACTGCTGGCTCATGGCCTGGCCTTTGGAACGTATTGGCGCTGGGGTTCAAACCCTGGCCCCGGTTCGCACAGATCCCCTTGTGCTCGCGCAGGGGTCACTCCCGGGGACCGTTGACGGCAGCAACCCGCAGCGGCCTGTCCTCCGTTCGGCCGGACCCGTAAGGCCCGCAATCGCCGCTCCCCATGGCACCCCGGCGACGGACGTGTCGAACGAGCGCCTCGCAGAGGCCATCGCACGTGCGCAGCGCTCGTCCTTGAGCCTCGAGACGACCAACGCTGGCGGTTTCTCGCGCGGCGCTGGCACCGTCGTACGCCCGGGCTACGCAGCGACGTCGGCACACATGGTCGACCCGAGCCAGCCTGTCTACTACGCGGCGCAGGATGCGCGCGGACAGCGGGTGGTCGGCCGGGCAACGGTCGTTGGTGTGAGCCGCGAGCTCGACATTGCCCTGCTGCGCCTTGAGCATGACGACATCCCGGCTGCTCGCTTTAGCGGACGGGCCCCGCGTCTCGGTGACACCATGTTCGTCGTTGGCGACCCGCGAGGCTTTGAAGGCAGCGCGACGGTCGGCGTCGTCTCCGGATTGCATCGGGAGCTCGGCACGGTGACCTGCGATTGTTTGCAGACCGACGCTCCGATCAACCCGGGAAACTCGGGCGGCGGTTCGTTCAATCTCGACGGCGAGCTCACGGGCCAAGTGGTCGGCGTCCTCGAAGGTGACCAGTCACTCGGGTTCGTCACCAGCGGCGCTGTCATCGAGCGGGTCATCGATCGCCTCATGCGCGGCAATCTCACCGTAACCGACCACGGGTTCGTGCTCGGTAATCTCACGCTGGCGCAGACGTATCATTCCGGGCGCGCCATCATCGACGGTCCGGTGGTCACCTCGACGCGCGTCCCCGGCATCCAGCAGCATGACCGTCTCGTCGCTATCAACGGCCAGCGGGTAACGACCACTGCTGAGGCACGGACGCTGCTCGCGCTGATCGAGCCTGGTCAAGCCTACCGCGCGACCGTCGTTCGCGGGAACACGACCGTCGAGCTCGCGCTGGCCAAACCGCGCTAGGACCGCGTTTTCGGCGCAGGCGAGCCTTCCACGTGCTGAAGAACGCTATTGCAGACAGCCACCACGGCCACGGACTCCTCGACGTTAGCGGGGGTCGGTGGACCTGGTGGCGTTGTCAACAACGGCGAACACCGGGTTAGTTCACCTCGACGGCCCCGACTTCCCAGGCAGTCTCCAGAGGCCGCACGTTACCCTGAAAGTCGACGAACGCTTCCTGGGTCGGCACTGGGGTCGCCAGAGCGTCGAAGTCGAGCGTCGTGGGGTCGATGCCCGCTTCGTAGACCGCGCTCGCCGTTGTCGGTTGCACGTATTCAGGCGCCTGCAACCCAGGGCTACCGATCACGGTGTCGAAATCTTGGTAGTTGGCCGCCCCTGGACCGATGGCGCTGTTCGACAAGCGTTCCCCGACGGTGTTGTACGCGGTGAGAAACGAGCTATCGAGGTAGGCAAAGGCCGAGAAGTTCGAGGACGCGTAGGGCGCGGCGATCGCGTTGTTAATGGCCGTCACACGCGAACCACCCTGCATCTCAAAGATGTAGCTCCCGGCGCTAGCCAAACCAGAGCGTCCGCTCACGACGGTGTTGCCTAGCACAGTGATGCTGCCACCTTGGAAGCCCATGCAGGGGGTTGTGCCCTTGAGATTGTAGAAGACGTTGCTCGCTACGTGTCCGCTCGCTGCGGTGAGCCTCATGACGTAAACCGTGCGGATGGGATCACCGGTGAACGTGTTTCCGATGATGGTCATGGGCACGGTCGCCCCTTGCTGCGTGTAGAGGCCATACGAAAGCAGGGGGTTCGCGCCTTGCGAATCGATCACGTTGTTCTTCAGGTAAAGTGAAGTCCCACCATTGAACAAGATGCCGTAGTAGAAGGTGCCCCCCACGTTTGCGCTACGCACCACATTGTTGATGAGCGCCTTGGCCCCAGTGGTGCCGAACGCGACACCGGCGCCAGCTCCGACGACGGTCATACCTTCCATCACGAATCCACCATTCGCGGTGATGGTGTTTCCGCTCGGTGCATCGACGATGGTGAGGTCGCGATACCCAGCGGAGCGTGTCCAACCTGGCGTCTGGTAGCCACCGTACAGCTTGTAGTCACCGCTTACGGTGAGCGCTCCGCTATAGGTCCCAGCAGCGACAAAGACCGTGCCGCCAGCTCCGCCCACTGCCGCACCGATCGTACAATACGGAACGGTCGTGCCATTGGGGGCGACATCGCTGCAGCCCGGATCCGCGCCGTCGACATAGGCCGCACCACTTGCGGTCAACGCAGACAAATCGCTCGTCGAGCAGTCCTGGTCGATACCGTCGTCGGCAATCTCCGGCGCGCCATCGAAAATGGTGGCGTCGGTATCGTCGCAGTCGACGTCCGCCGTTGCGCCATCCCCGTCGTTGTCGACGAGAACGGTCACAGTAAACGATTGCGTCGCATCGGGAGCAAACCCGTTCGTTGCCGTGAGCGTGACGTCATGGTCACCCGCGTTCGCCGCGCTCGGGGTTCCTGTCAGCGTCGTGCCGTCGAAGCTCAACCAGGCAGGCAAAACGGTGGCGCTCACCACCGGGGCTGGCGTGCCGGTTGCCACCACCGTGTAGGTGTACGTTTCACCCGCATCGACTTGGAGGGGCGGCGCGCTCGTAAAGACAGGCGCCACCAAGTTGATACAAAGAACCGCGACGTTGACGACATCGGCGGCGCCGACGGTGCCTTCTCCGTTGGTGACGGAGCAGCTCTGGCCCACCGGCTGCGTAAGAACGCTCACAGAGTAGCCCACGCCTGCGCTGAGCTCGGTGCCGAAGGTGAAGTTGCCGTCCGCGGAGACAGACAGGTCGTCCGCTCCGTTGTTTTGCAGCACGAGTACCGAGCCGCCCGCGAGGTTGGTCACCGTTCCACCGATGCTGAAGGTGTCGGTCACGCAGTCGACAACGACGCTCGTGACATTCCCGCCAGCGAGGTTGCCGCTCTCACCGGTGAGGGTGCAGGTCTGCGGTGGTGCGGTCGGCTGATTGAGAATCGTTACCTCGTAGCTCGTGCCGTCGGGGAGAGGAGTCGCAAACACGAACTCGCTGCTCGACACTGTCACGGTCTCGCCATCATTGATCTGGAGCTCGAGGCCTGACCCCTGCAAGCCCGTGACCGAGCCGCCAACCGTAAAGAGGGTCGTGGTACACGTGACGGCGACCCCCGTGATGTTTGCCGCGGCGATGACACCGATGCCGCCAGCAACCTCGCACGTCTGACTGAGGTTACTGGGCTGCGCGCTCACAGTCACAGCGAACGCGTCACCGGCGCGCAACGAGCCAGCGAAGGTAAAGGTCCCGTTGGCGTTCACCGGAAGATTGTCGCCACCATTGTTTTGCAAAACGAGGCCGCTCCCGGCAAGACCGCTCACCGTCACGCTGACCGTATAGACCGGGGTGATGGAGACCCCAGCAAGCGGGTCGGTCCCGAGAATGGTTGCCGCTGCCGCGAGATAAGGGTCCAAGAGAGCAGCGTTCGCCTCGAGGAAGTTGCGACGTGCATCGGCGTTGGGTAGCGACTGGAGGACCTGTACGACCTTTGCATTGACGCGCGCGACAGAGGCGGGATTGGTGATCGTCCCCGCGGCCACGGCGCGGATTTGGAAACGGGTCAGCGCGACAAAGCTGAAATGCGGAATCGCGACGGTGATCGTGTTTGCGGCAAGGTCTTGAGCGAGGGTCGTAGCCTCCTCAACGACGCCGGCAGCATCGATGTAGTGCGCGCCGATCATCCGCTCCTCGACACTGCCTTCGACGAAACTCCCTTGCTCGTAATGCAAGGTCAGCTCGAGCGGTGGAGAAAAGGTTGCGCCGTCGGGATTGAGCTCGATGGCGCCGTCGCTTGCGTCAAGATAGTCGGGAAACTCCGCTGGGGACTGAACGCCTTCTCGTATGACGATGTCGGTCGCCCGCGAGACGGCGCCTGCGGGCACGGTGAGGATCGCGCCACCGGGCGTCGTGAGACTTCCGCCAGCTGGCCCGATGGACTCCGAGGTCGCGCCGGCAGGCAAGGAGCAAGTTCGCCCGTCTCCTACGAATCCCGAAGGACACGGACCACAATCGAAGCCAGTTGGGGTGTCGATGCATGCAACACGTGGGTCGCATGAGTCGGTGCCCAACACACACTCGTTAGGGTCTTCTCTCGGCAGCGCGTCATCGTCATCTTCGCAGGACCAAACAGCTGCCAACAATGCGAACACCACGACTCGACGTTGCATGCGACCCCTTTTCAAGTGACTGAGGATTTAGCTGGGATGGAGTCGGCCCTCCAATTTTTCGGCGCGCAATTTTTCCACGGCGCCGGCCGCGTCGCGCGCCGCACGAAATGTCAGACGTGTCGAAAGCAACCCTGGTCTATTGGCCTTTAGGAGGTACGCGATGGGCGAACGACAGACCTGGGAAACGTATGCCGCGGCTTGGGGGACCCATTCGCCGCAGGAGCGCCAACGATTGTTTGAGGCGGCTCTCACGCCGAGCTGCACGTACACCGACCCACTCACCGCAACGCGTGGCTGGGAAGAGCTTGAAACCGCGATGGCGGATTTTCACGGACGCGTGCCGGGCGGTTGAGAAAGCTGCGACTCGATGCGGACATGTTGCGTCACATCCACGAAAACGTGTCGATCGCTCCAGTGCTCTACCAGCAACCGGCGATGACCTTGGTGGGTTGTCGCACGGCGTTTCACGGCCCAGAGTCGGAGAAGAACGATCTCGGAGCGAAACTGCCTCCACTTGGCTCCTGCCAGTTCGCCAGGAATGAACGCGGGACCTTCGCGGGAAAAGCACAGGGTCAATCGTGGATGCCGGGCGCTTCATGGCCCGCAGCAGTCACATATTCGTCGTATGTCCCCTGGTACACCTTGACCTCGTCGCCATCGAGCTCGAGGACCTTGTTCGCCAGAGCGGACAAGAAGGCGCGATCGTGGGAGACGAAGAGCATACTGCCCTCGAAGTTCTTGAGCGCCGTCACCAGCATTTCTTTGGTGGCGATATCCAGGTGGTTGGTGGGCTCGTCGAGCACCAGGAAGTTGGGAGAATCGTAGAGCAAGCGGGCCATGACGAGCCGCACCTTTTCGCCACCCGAGAGGTTGCGGGCGCGCTTGTCGATGTCGTCGCCCGAGAAACCGAAGCAGCCCGCGAGCGTGCGCAGTGAGCCGACCGAAGCGAGCGGGAACTTCGCCACCAAGGTCTCCCAAACTGTCTGCTCGGGGTTGAGCAGCTCCATCGCGTGCTGGGCGAAGTAGCCGAGCTTGACGCTGGGCCCGAGCACCACAGTGCCGCCGTCGGCGCTGATCTCACCCGACACGATCTTGAGCAGCGTCGATTTGCCGGCGCCGTTTTTCCCCATGACGCACCAGCGTTCTCCGCGTCGCAGGAGAAAGTCGAGATCGTCGTAGATGGTTCGCGTCTCGTAGCTCTTGTCGATGTGCTCGCAGCGCACCACCTCTTCACCGAGGCGCGGAGAGTGGCCGAACTCGAACTGCAGCGTCTTGCGCTTCTTCGGCGGCTCGAGCTTCTCGATCTTGTCGAGCTTCTTGACGCGCGACTGCACTTGCGCGGCTTTGGCGGCTTGCGCCTTGAAGCGCTCGATGAAGCGCCGCTCCTTGGCGAGCATGGCTTCTTGACGGGCGAACTGTGCCTCGGCCTGCGCCTCCATGATGGCGCGCTGTTGCATGTAGAAGTCGTAGTTGCCGCTGTAGGTGATGAGCTCGCCGCCATCGATCTCGATAATCTTGCCGACAATACGGTTCATCAGCTCGCGGTCGTGTGAGGTCATGAGCACAGCGCCGGGGTAGCTCTTCAGGAAGCGCTCGAGCCAAATGAGCGACTCGATGTCCAAGTGGTTGGACGGCTCGTCGAGCAACATGACATCCGGCTTCATGAGCAGAATGCGGCCAAGCGCGACGCGCATCTTCCAGCCACCCGAGAGCAGGCCAACGTCCCGGTCCATGACCTCGTCCCGGAAACCAAGACCCGAAAGGATCTCGCGCGCTTGCGATTCGAGTGCATAGCCGCCGAGCTCGTAGAAGCGGGCCTGCACATCGCCGTAGCGCTCGAGAGTCTTGTCGAGATCGGGGTTCTCGGCATCCGCCATCGCGGCCTCGAGCTTGTGCAGCTCGGCGGCAACCTCGGAGACCATGCCAGCACCGCGAAGCACCGCCTCGACGACGGTCTCGCCCGACATCTCACCAACATCTTGCGAGAAGTGGCCGATGGTGACGTCACGGTCGATCGTGACCTGACCACCGTCCGGCTCCTCTTCGCGCATGATGAGGCGGAAGATGGTCGACTTGCCGGCGCCGTTCGGGCCGACGAGACCGATTTTCTCGCCCTTGTTGATGGCGGCTGAGGCTTCGGTGAGCAGGATCTGCTTGCCATAGCGCTGGTCGATGTTGTCGAGGCGAATCACGGGCGGGGCTCATACCATGGGGACCGCGTGTGTCCAGGGAGCCCGGACGCGTTGTCAGATAGACCGACACACGCACCCGGTCGATAGTTTCTCCCATGGGATTGAACGTCGGTGGAATCTACGTGCGGCATGCCGATCACCAGCGCGTGGCCAACGCAATCAAAGACTTCTGGCTCGGCATTGGAGCAACTCCCCTGGCCGCCGCGAGTGACGCCCTCGCGCTCGAGCCTCTCAGCGTCCAGAAGACCGGTAAGCTCGGCTACGCGGTCTTTCCGCCGACCCCTTCGAGCGACGGCGAGACATGGGTCGCGGTGTACGACAGTGAGCGCTATCACGGGAGCCACGAGCTCGCGAAGGCACTCGCGAAGGCGCTCGCGACCGAAGTGGTCATCTATCAGTTCTCAGGGTCGGTCGACGAAGCTTCGATGAGGGTGTTCGGATCTGGCAAGGCGAAGACCAGCGGCCTCGTCGATAGCGACGATTGGGGAGAGGTCGAGACCGCGATTGGCGGCCTGCCGTACGCCGCGACGTATTACAATAAGCTGCGCGAGGCCAATGAAGGCATGGAAGACGTTGCAGTCTTCGGCTTCGAGGCCGTCCCCTATCGCGACAGTGACTACCGTGGGCCAAGTGTCGACGAGCTCGCCGCGGCCGCCCGCCTGATCGAGGTCGAAGAGGCAGTTGGACGAGGTGATGTCGACGTCGTGCGTCGTCTGTACGACGCCCATCCAACCGAGCGCTACGCATTCCTCTCCAAGGTCACGGATCCTTTCAGGAGCCATGGCGCACCCCTGCTGGAGGCGCACGAGCCGCCTCTACCACGACGCGTTCTATTTGCGATGGCGGACGAATTGCTCGCCGATCCATCGGCGTACTGGAACGTCCGCGCGCTCACCGAAACGGCCTACCTCGCAGGCGAGAAAGAGATCTTCAAGCGCGGCGCCGTCGCCATGGGCGAGAGGGTGGCGTCACTCGACGCACTCGGGTCAACCCTGCTGCAAGACAAACGCACGAGCGAGGGAATCGAGCTTTTGCGGCTGGTCGTCTCGAGCCCCGCAGCTTCGCTTACATCGTTCAACAACCTCGCGTGGGGCCTCATCGCGGCCAACCCGTTACCCGACGACACGACGGCGCTCCTCGAGATCTGCGAGAGCCACGGGCCAGCGAATCCACACATCTTCCACAACACCGCCTGTGTCTGGGTGCGGCTAGGCAAACACGAGCGCGCCATCGCGGCGGTGCGAGCGGCCGTCGAGGCCGGATATACCGCGATCGCGGACATGCGCGTCGATAAGGACCTGGCGCCGCTCTTCGACGACCCGGCGTTCATTGCCGCCTTTGCTCCCCCAGGCGCGATCGATCTCGCCTCGCTGGTCGTGACACGAGAACATCGAGGCAAAACGTATGTGCTCCAGCGTCCGCTCTTGGTCTTCGAATTCTTCCTCGAGATGCTGCCCGCCAGGGTCGTCTGCCCGGCTATGGCGGCGCTCGTCGACGCCTACTTGGCCGACATCCCCACGGGCGCGTTGACCATGGCCCGGCGCAATGGTCCCTGGAAGCCGCTGTCCAAGGCCACGATGACGCGCGACTTGAACAAGCTGCGCAAGGGCGAGGTCACCGACCTCATTCGTCTGGACTATCGCGGCGCGACCGATGACTCCGGCGGCGCCCCCACCGAATATGGCGTGTCCCTCGAAACCTGGGGCGACGAGGAGGACTCGCGCGTGCCTTCGGTCGCAGTGTGGTTTCCAGCAACGATGGCAAACGAGGCGCCGGACGTAGTCGCCGCGCGCTTCGCCCGCTATACGGCTCTGGTGCCCGCCGAAGCCGCAGGAGCTGGGGTCCGCGTCATGCTCCGCCAAAGCGACTATGTCGAGACGTGGTGGGAGCGTCATCTCCTCGGTGAGCGCATCGGCACGTTTCTCGGAAGCGAAGACCATCCATCGCGAGACTGGTCACCGGGGAGCACCGCGGGTGCGACGTGGCTCTCTTTCGTGGCTTCGAAGCTCGTCACGAAGCTAGGCGGCACGGAAGCACTCAACGCCGCAGTCTCTCCGGCGAGCGTCGTCGAATCCGCCGGCGGTCTGTTCATTCGAGCTTCAGACAAACCAGGCTTAGGCGCTGGCCGCCCCCCGACGGATCTCGGCGCCTTGCCCAAGGTCGCGCGCGCGTTCTATCCGCTCGCGCCGACCCACAAGGTTGCACACGCAAAAGAGCGGCTAGCCGCGCACTATGGGCGGCTCCTGCAGCTCGCTTAGCGCGCCTGCTTACCGGCTTTGTGCTGCGCGGCGTGCGTCAGCTTGTCCATCGCCATGGTCAGCGCCTTCGACATATCGGCGTCTTCGCTATTGACCGCGATAGCGGGCAGGCCGGCGATGTGTGCCTCGATGGTGACGTGCTTGTCGACGCCACCCTTGCCGCCGTTCTGGTCGCGCAAGTGGACTGTCACGTTGGTGACCCGCTCGTCGAAGCCGCGTAGGGCGTGCTTGATATCATCGCGAACACGGGGCTCGAGGTCGTCCGTGGAACCGACATTCACCGCATGGATCTTGATGTTCATGCCGACACCATAATCATGTTCTAGGCGAGCTGCACAGACCGTCGGGAGAAGGACGAAAGCCAGAAGCCCTCGATGGGGAACGTCGGGGCTGCCGTAAGGTCACTCGCGCCCAGGGCCACGAGAAGAGGCACGAAGTGCTCATGTGTTGGGAGCGCAGTATCGACCCCTGGCGCCTTTGCCTTGTAGTCGAGCAACGCGTCGACGTCGTTTCGCCGCAAAGTGTCCGCCGTCCAGGCGTCCATCTCGGCGGCCCATGACGGCGTGGGCGCGACACCGGTCCAGTCGGCGCGGCGCAGGTTGTGGGTGATGAAGCCGCTCCCCGCAATGAGCACCCCTTCGTCGCGAAGCGGCTTCAGAGCCTGTCCAAGCGCGAAGAGCTCCTTGGGGTTCTCGCTCGGCAACGACACCTGCAAGACCGGAATGTCGGCCTGCGGATACATGGCGACGAGCGGGACATAGGCACCGTGATCGAGGCCGCGGTCGGGCGCGTTGGCAACGCGTTGCTTTTCGCCAAGCAGCTGGGCCACGCGCTTGGCGACCCCGGGGGCGCCGGGGGCGGCGTATTGCTGCCGATAGTAGCGCTCGGGAAAGCCATAAAAGTCGTAGACTAGCGGCACCGTGCGGGTCGCGCCCACGGTAACCGGCCGTTCTTCCCAGTGCGCCGACACCATGAGGACGGCGGCGGGACGCGGCATTGCGGCGGCCCACCCTGCGAGCTCGGCGATCCAGCCCGGCATGTCGAGGAGCGGCGGCGCGCCGTGCGCGATGAAGACGCTGGGCATACGAGGGGGCATGCGCCCTATAATAACGCGCCATGAGCTCCTTCGACTACGACCTGTTCACTATCGGCGCTGGCTCCGGCGGTACACGCGCCTCTCGACTTGCGGCCAGCAAAGGCGCACGTGTTGGACTCGCCGAAGAGAGTCGTATCGGCGGCACCTGCGTCGTGCGGGGCTGCATCCCGAAAAAGTTCCTCGTGTTCGGGGCAGAGCTCGCACAGGCGTTTCGTGACGCCGCGGGCTACGGCTGGACCGTGGGCGCGACAAGCTTCGACTGGCCGACGCTTCGCGACAACGTCGCCCGGGACGTGACCCGGCTGTCGGCCATTTACGAGCGCAACTTGGTGAATGCAGGCGTCGAGGTCTTCGGCGAGCGCGCTCGCGTCGTGGGACCCAACCAAGTGGAGCTCTCCTCCGGTAAGCGCGTGAGCGCCCGGACGATTCTCGTGGCTACCGGCGGTCGTCCGCGCCGCCCCAAGGAGCTCCCCGGCTGCGAGCTCGCCCTCGTCTCGGACGACGCCTTCGTTTTGGAGAAGCTACCGAAACGCCTCCTCATCATTGGGGGCGGATACATCGCCGTCGAGCTCGCGAACATCTTCAACGCACTTGGCGTCGAGGTCTGCCTCGTCTACCGGGGCCACACTGTGCTGCAGGGCTTCGATGACGATCTGCGCATCCAAGTGCACAGCGACCTCGAGCGTCACGGCGTACGCGTGTCGACCAACACGACAATCGAGGGCATCGAAGAGAAGAACGGCGCCTACGAAGCGCGAACCGCGAGTGGCACCGTCCTCACCGCCGACAAGGTGCTGGTCGCGATTGGCCGCGACCCTAACACCGAAGGCTTGGGCCTCGCGGAGGTCGGCGTGCAGCTCGACGCTGAAGGCGCGGTCACGGTCGATGCGTATTCACGCAGCAGCGTGCCGTCGATCTACGCCATCGGCGACGTCACGAATCGCTTGAACCTCACCCCCGTCGCCATCCGCGAGGCGCAGGCGTTCGTCGCCACGGTCATCGAGCAACGTCCGAGCATGTTCGACCATGGTGACGTGCCCACCGCGGTGTTCTGCACACCGCCCGCGGCCGCCGTGGGATTGTCCGAAGCGCAGGCGCGCAAGACCTTCGGCGCCATCGACATCTATCGCACGAGCTTTCGCCCCATGCGCAACGTCCTCGCCGGCAATGAAGACCGGGCGCTGATGAAACTCGTGGTGCGCGCTGATACGCGCGAGGTCGTGGGCGTGCACATGGTCGGCGACGCGGCACCCGAGATCATGCAGATGGCCGCTATCGCGGTCAAAGCCAAGCTCACCAAAGACCAATGGGACACGACGTGCGCATTGCATCCGACCATCGCGGAGGAGCTGGTGTTGATGCGCGACAAATACGTACCGCCGGCGCTGAACACGATGGGTTAGCCGACGTATCTGGCTGGCTAACGTTCTCGGTTTCGGAGCCGCTGAGCGCTAGCGCTCTTCGCGCACGACGACGTTCGCGATGTCAGCCGCGCTGCGCACGGCCATCGTACCCGCGATCCAGGAGCCGTAGCCGGGGATCGCCGAAAGCGCGCCGACGAGCAGGTTCTCGCCGCCGGACCGGGCGAGCGAAACGCCCAACGACAAGGGGGTGGTGCCCGCGTCGGACCCGCGCACGCGGTTGGTAACATAGCCAGCACCGCAGAGCAGCGCCCCCGCCGTGAGCTTTCCCAGCGCGGCAAGCAGTGGCACCGCCGGCCCGCTGACCGCAGCTGCGGTATAAATCGCGGCGTTTGCCGCGTTCTGGCCGATGGTCGCCGCCTCGGCGGCCGGAATCGAGAGCTTCGCGGTCGGGTACACGGTGTCGGCTTCGGTGTCGCGGAGGAACTGCCGGGTAACGGCGATGACGGACATTGCGTGGAACCTCGTAGAAGCGGCGCGTGTCACTCACTATCGGCAGCTCGACGCCTGGAGGTGTCAGAATGTCAGCGCGGCTCCGGAGCGAAATCCGCAACATGATCCACGTAGCTGCCCATCGCGCTGTCCGGTGCCTAAGGTCCGCTCACCAAGCGGTGCTTCCCCCCGCGAAACGCACACCGGTCAGGTGTCCGGCGCGATAAAGCGTGCATGCACACGAGACTCAACGAAGTTGGGGCGGCCCACGCCCGAGCCAGACAGACGCCAACGGGCACCACTGCGCCGACGCCGAGCGCGCCTCCCGAGCAGCTCAGCGACAGGGAGCTCGAGCAGATGCTGCGCATGCAGGGCACCAGCATGGCCGGCCCACACGGCCGCGAAGCCGACGCGGCGCGACTCGCGCGCGAAGAGAGGTACCGCCCGCAGCTCGACGCTTATGTAGCGCGGCGCACCAGCAAGACCTAGCGCGGGCAGACTAGCCGATTGCGCTAAAGAGGACTAGGCGGCCGAGCAGACGCCGCCCTCGATAAGAACCCGGGTGAACTTGGACGTGCATCCACGATGAAACTCATCTGGCGCACCAGGCACGCTGACGGTCAGACGAGAGGCTTCGTGGCGTTGGGCCGCATGCCGGCGCGCACGAAGTAGAAGTACTCGCGTCATTGGCGATCGTACGCGGCGCAGGTTTGAATGGTGCTTCATGTGTGCCGCCGACGCTGAACACGATGGGATAACCTGCCACGGCTTCATATCGAGCACCGCAACCAACGCCGGGTGGCGGTCGGCACCGAGGACCATGAGTTCACGGCCGTGGTGCAGCTCGATCGACTCGATGCCTTCGAGCCTAGCGCCCTGCAAGCACGCGTCGCCGCCCTCTCCAATCAGGCGAGCGCGTTCGTGTTCGAATTGCCCAGTCCACTAAACCACGCGGTCCGCGCCGCCGTCGAAGCCGCGCTAGGCTCGAGGAAACAGGTCACGATCCGCCAGGCGCCAGAGTCACGAGTTCGGTCTTGGCCTTTGGCGCATGGCGCATCCATCCCGACGAACCTGCAAGTTCTCTCGGGCGACTTGATGGGTGTAGGTCACTTCTGAAACTCCGGCATCCGATCGTAACCCGGGCGCGGCTTGGCGGAGGGGCCGAGGGCTCTAGTTGTCCGGCGCGTAATCGACGTTGATGAGCATCACGAAGCCGCTATAGCCGACAGGCTGCAACAAGAAGTTGCTCGGCGCCTGTGTTCCCTGCTGCGTGAACGACGGGATGAAGATGTAGTCGGCGACCGTGAAGTCCTGGCCGCCGTTGTTGGTCCAGAAGCCCGGGATTGGAACGCTTGGCGCCAGCACCTCGAGGCCAACCACGTCCGACGTGATGATGCCGCTGTCAGGGTCGGTGTCCTGGGTCATGCGGAAGTTGAGTGGCACTGTCGTGACCGCGTTCGCGGCCGGCGTGAACTGTTGTCCGTACTCCTCGAGCGAGCAGCACTGCACGCCGGAGCCCCGCTGTGCGAGCTGGCGCATGCGCACGAAACGCATGGGGCCGGTCGTCGGGCCGACCCGGATGTTGCCTCGCAACGCGACGCCCGGGCCTAGGCTCGGGCCCTGCGGCGGCAGGAAGTTCACGAGAGCACACGAAGCGAAGCCGCCGCCGTTGAAGGGCTGGGGAAAGGACGGGTTGATTTGAATGGGATAACCATCAGCGCAAGTCACCGTGCTGGTCGGCGCGTTGGCCAAGTTGGCGCCGAGGGTCACCGGAGTGCCGCCACCAACACCCTCGCCGCACGCGACCGCGGCGAGGAAGACCAAGACTGTCCAACGCATGACCCGACCTACTTCTGTTTGATGAGGAACTCGACACGCCGATTGGCGGCGCGTGCTTCCTTGGTGGTGCCCGGCTCGATGGGGCGGCTCTCGCCGTAGCCCATGGCCGCGAGCCGCGAACCGTCGACACCTTGTTTCGTGAGATAGGCAACGACCGCTGCCGACCGCTTTTGCGACAGCAGCAAATTCGTCTCGTCGTTGCCCACGTCATCGGTGTGGCCGCCAACTTCGACGAGCTCGATCTCCGGATGCACCTTGAGCACCGCGGCGATGTTGTTGAGCAAGGTGTAGCTACGCTTGTCGATGAGCGACTTACCGGTACGGAAACGCACGGTCTCGGTGATCACCAAGCGGTCACTCTCGATACGAACGCGCTGCGCCTCCGGGCAGCCTTGGAAATCAGGCAGCCCTGGCACGTCGGGACAGTTGTCGATGGCGTCGGGGACGCCGTCGCCGTCGCGGTCGATGATGATCGGCGCGGCCACAGGCTCGGGCGCCGGCGGAGGCGCGTCGGGGCAACCGTCTTCGTCTTCGAATTGGTTGAAGACCTCCGGCGCGTCGGGACACTGGTCCACATCGTCGAGGATGCCATCGCCGTCGCGGTCGGTGACGGGCGCTGGCGGCGGTGGTGGAGGCGGGGCCTCAGGGGGCTTCTCTTTGACCGGCGCGTAGCGCAGGCCCGCGATCATGCGCCAGTCGGGCGTACCGAAACCGTTGCCGATACCAACGCCGGCGGCGCCAAAGAGAATGAAATCCGAAGGCAGGAAGAACGAGAGGATACCGTCCACTTCAGCGGGCGTCTGGTTGCGATTCTGGAAGGGGGCGGAGGCGCGCGTCGCCACCGAGCCGCTGACACCCAGTTCGGCGACGGGCCCGAGCACGACCGCCATACCAAGCTTTCCGTAGAGCTCGTTGCCGACTGAGAGATCGAGCGATTCCCGATTGGGCCGCGTCGCGTAGCCGACGTTCATGGCGATGCGGAACGCGTCGATGCGACGCGAAACGAGGAGCTCGGGCTGCACCGCGAAACCGTCGGAGCCACGATACGCGTCACCGCCTCCAGTGGGCAGGGTCACGCCCGCGATGATGGCGATGTCGACGCCCGCGTCCTCTTGGCCGACGAGGCCGATCTTCGGCACCAGCCGTAGGTCGCCAATGCCGGCGCTCGACAGGTCGGTGAGCGTCGCGCTTTGTACGTCATTGCGGCTCTGGTGGAGGATGACTGGCAGGTCGAGGCCGAGCTGCAAACGATCCCAGAGGGCAATCGCGAACACGAGGTTGCCGGCAACACGGGTGCCGATGAGGGAGCCGACCCGAGTCCGCGAACCGTCGGCACTCTGCACCTCGAGCACAAGCGGGTCGTTCTCGACACCGACCATGAGACCAAGGTCCCAGGTCAGATGTTCGGGAATGTGGCCGTATTCGACATCGAGGATGCCGTTGCGATCGATCGACATCCGCATACGCTCGGCTGCGAAACCGCGGTTTTCCTGGGCATGCGCAGAAGCGGCCGAGAGGAACAGACCGACGACGAGAAACCATCCGCGAAAGCGGCGGAGGCGAGGAGCGACGGCAAGCATCATAAGCACCACCATTGGAGACCAGGGAGACGTCGGAACACCCGCACACCCACCACCGATGACCTCGTAGTCGTCCGGAATCCCGTCACCATCGGCATCGACGAGAGCGGGCTCTTCGTCGATGGGGTCGATGGGATCAACGGGGCTCGGCGGCTGCGGTGGCACGTCGTCGTCGGCGTCGAGCGGGTCTGTACCTTCGGAGACCTCCATCCCGTCGGGTTTGCCGCCGCCATCCGTATCGGCATCGAGCGGGTCGGTGCCGATCGCGTCCTCGACGCCATCATCCAGGCCGTCAGCGTCGCTGTCCGCATCGTTGGGGTCGGTCTCGCCCGGGTCGACGACACCATCGCGGTCGAGATCTTCTTCGCCATCTTCGAGGCCGTCGCCGTCGCTGTCGGGGTCTTCGGGATCGGTGCCGCCAATCACCTCGATGTAGTCGGGGATGCCGTCACCGTCAGTGTCTTCGTCACGATCACTGATGCCATCGCCATCGGTGTCGGCGTTGTTCGGGTCGGTGCCGCCGGCGATCTCGTCATCGTAGGGAATTCCATCTTCGTCGTTGTCGTTGAAGAGCGTCTCCCCCTCGCCAACGAGACTGTAGTCGTCTTCGTCTTCGCCGCTGGTGGGGAAGAGCCCAACAGGGTTGTTCCAATTGTCGACGACGCCGCGGAAAGGATCGTCGGTGTATTCGATGGCGCGGCTCGCGCCGATGCTCGGGTGTGTCGTTGTGCTGGCTGTAACGACGCCTTGCAGACGCTGTTCACCCGTCGCGATGAGACGAGCGCGAAACACGATGTGAAAGGTGTGGCCCGGCGGCAGCCGGCCGAGTGTTACCTCGCTGCCAACGACAGTCGCGCCCGGTGGCACGTTGGTGAAGCCAAGACCTGTGCCGGTGAGCGTCACGCCGCCAGGAGGACGCGCGGCGTAGACCACCGACTCGGCCGCCATCTGACCGTCATTGCGGATACGCACCAACACTTCCATGGTGTCGTCGTTCACCATGACGCCGCCGTTGATATCCGTCACGGTTTGCAGAGCGACCAGATCGGCAACCACGAGGTTCGGCGCCGTGAGAATATCGTAGTCGGTCGCGTTGAAGACGGTGCCCTCCGGGGCGCTCGATAGCTCGAGCCCCCAAGAGCCAACGTCACTATAGGACACGAGCTCGATGGGAAAAACGCCACCCGCCGCGGGAAAGTCGACCGACAGGAACGGCCCCGTCGTAAAGGCACGGTTGCCGTCCACTTCGGCGGTGAACAGAGCGGTACCGTCGAAGACGCGCAGTCGAACGCCGTCGACGCTACCAACTGCGAACGTGTAGTGCGTTCCCGGCACCGTGGCGGGCGGTACGACGACGTAACCGGAGAACGCGCAGACCCAAGTGTCGCGGTCGTCGCTCCAGACATCTTGTAAAGGAGTGCCACCTGCAAAGGCGCCGTCAGCATCCCCGGTACCGTCGCTATAGTCGAGCGGCACGTAGCTCACATACGAGTGCAGAGCGTTTGGTGTTGCGGTCGCAAAAGCAGACTCGGCTTGGGCGAGATTGGCAATGTTCGCAACCGCGTTGGTATCGACGAACGTGGCTAGCAAGCCGCCGCCAAAGCTTGTGGTCGCACCATCGTCTCCCACGACCGTGGGGTCGGTATGACGAACGAGAACTTCGACACCATCGCTCACGCCGCCGTTGTCGCTGTCGGCGTCCAGCGGATCGGTGCCGTGCGCTCTCAATTCGCGTCCATCCGTGAGGCCGTCGCCGTCGGTGTCGGGGTTCGTCGGTGAGGTGCCGGCTAAGGTCTCGTCGGCATCAGAGAGCCCATCCCGATCCGCATCAATGAATGGCGCCGCGGCGGCCGGAGCCGACGGGAGAGCCATGGCCAGAAGCAAAGCCGAAACGAACACGCGCTGGAAATGAACGGGGGGGTGGTTCTGCACGCCGGACATATCGGACTGAAAGTCCCGGGTGTTGCTCGGGTTTTGGGGTGCGAGAGAGCAGGTGGAAGTACGCCTAGATGGGGGCGAGCCCGGGCCCTGCGAGTGGCTTTGCCGGGAAATACAGCTTGCGCACGAATCGCGTGAACACCTGGTCATTCGACCACTGCCGGCGTACGGCGCCGTAAATGCCGGGAGCGGCTCGATCTTTCGCATCGAAGGCCGATTGAACCTCGCGCTCGGTATAGATGGCGAAGGCCTCATCCATGGACGCACGCGACCCGAAGGTCGGCCGCAGGAGGTCGTAAATTAGGGCGCGCTCGGCGTCGGTGAACGCGAGGTAAAAGATGGCGTGACCCAGTTCGTGCGCGACCAGTGCCGGCGTGTCAGGGAGCCGCTCGCGACGGACGACGATCCGAGCTTTCGACCACTCGGGCACGTCCCAGAACACGCCGGCGACGTGACTGCTCATGGCACGCGGCAGGCCAAGCTTCGTGAACGCACCGCCAGGCGGCGCGATGTCGATACGCAAAGCCTTCGCGATCGCCATACGGCGCACTAGGGCGGGGTTGCCGGCGAGGAGTTGGGCAGCATCTTGGCGAACGCGCGCAATCTCAGCGGCTTCGGCACCGTGTCCCTCGAGCTCGATCGCCGCGACGTAGGCTTCTGCCTCGCCACGGGCGATATCCGCCTTAGCGGAAGAACGTTCGAAGACGTCGCCGCCGCGCAGAATCGAAAACGCAGCGATGGGATGTTTCTTGGCAAGGGCGTCGTCGAGGCCAGCGGTAGTCGGGCGCGAACCATCTTGCGTCTCGAAATAGTCGCGAAGCTCGTAGGCCATTCACAACGCCTGGAGAGTCTTGTCGATTGAGGCGCAGATGTCCTCGAGTGGCAGGTCGTTCGCGTCGCGCCCGAAGGGGTCTTCGATTTCGACGCCGATCTCCTCGATTCCGAAGAGCACGAAGCCAATGAGCGCGCAGGCGGGGATGCACCAGAAATGCATGGCCTGGACGAAGACGAGCGGTAACGTCACGCAATAGATGAGCAACGCGCGCCGCAAGTGCACGACGTATGCGAGGGGCAACGGCGTCTTGTGAATGCGTTCGCAGGCACCGATATGGTCGATGAGCTGGGCGACGATGCCATCGAGGTGCATCTGCTGGATGTCCGTGATGAGTCCGCGATCGCGAGCGTCCTTGAGGGCGCCGCTCATGCGCAGCGCCACCGCCAGGGGAGGATGCTGGGCAACCTGGGCGCTTGCCTCGTCACCCTGGGTGAGCCCAACGGGGAGCGGCCCCTTGGTACCGCGCAGCAGATGCATGCAGGCGTAGGGAAAGGCGCGCGTCCAAAGACGCAGTTCCTCGTAGGCCTTGTCGCGGGGGAATAGAGCGGCGGCGCCGCGAACCACATTGCGCGTGGAATTGACGATGCCGCCCCACAACTTTCGCCCTTCCCAGAACCGGTCATACGAGGCGTTCGTTCGAAACACGAGGAGTAGGCCGAGGGCCACACCGACGAGCGTGTGCGGGGTCGCGGGTATGTCGATCGGGTAGCCGTAGTGATGCGCGGCGGCAACCCCCGCGGCGATCGTGGTGACGACCAAAATACGCGAGAACAGCTCGGTCAGCATCGAGCCGCGCATCGCGAAGAAGGTCGCCCACCAATCGTGCGGATCGTAGTCGATCATATCTAGCTGTCCAGGTCGATGCGAATACGTGTGGTGCCATCCACGCGTCCGGCCTCGGCGGCCGCGCTATCGACGATGGCTTGCCCGAGGCGCGCCTCGACCTCGACCCGTAACCGTTCTGGCGTTTCATCCCCGACCTCGAAGAGGACAACGGCGGGAAACTGCTCGGTGAGGGGCACGAGAATGCTGCGCAAGGTGTCGGTCTCGCCCAGGTCCGTGATGGTGAGCCTCAGCGTGTCGACCTCGGCGGGTACGCGACGCCGCGATTGGACTTCGACGACGAGGTCATCGACGCCACAGCCGCAGCTCGCAAGAACCGCTATGACGGTCAGGATTCTCACGGCAACGCGAAGGGACCGTAGTCATGGTCGGGCTCACGGTTACCCGCCGAAACGCCGACGGCAATGATGCTGCCAACGACAAGCGCTCCTACGCCAGCCCAGAACCACCACTGTCTGGTTACTGGAGGCGGCGGCCTGATGCCCATCGCGTCGCGCGCCGACACGGCGTCCTCGAAAGCCATACGGATTTTTGGCGCGCTGCCCTCAGGAAGTTGGTAGCGCGGCTCGTGCGCCAAAACTTCGAGAAAGCCGTTCCTCGCCAGCACCGGGCGCTCGTAGATGGCGTGCATGACCGCCGTGAGCTCGCGGCGGCGCTGCTCCTCTGCGGGCGTCAGGGTCTCTTTGCCGGCCCTCGCGAGGAGCGGCATCACCTGGTCGAAGTCGAGCGCGGCGTAAGCGTTCTCTGCCTGAGCCAACGATATGCTCCTGGCGGAAGCTAGGGTCGGCGCCGTAATAATCAGGGTTGCCAGGGCCAGAGCGCGCATGCAAGCGCTTCATATCGAGGTTTCTGCGTGGGTGCCAATGCGGCTACACTGACCGCCATGGAGCGCAGTCCGTTCGGCCGTTACGTGCTCGAGGAGCGTCTTGCCGTCGGCGGCATGGCGGAGCTCTTCCTCGCGAGCATGGCCGGACCGGGCGGCTTCAAAAAATCCGTCGTCGTCAAGCGCTTGAACGAAAAGCTCGCGCAACGCGACCAAACGGTGGCCATGTTTCTGCGCGAAGCGCGCCTGGCTGGCCGCTTCAAGCACCACAACCTCATTCAGGTCTACGAGCTCTTCGACGTCGGTGGGCAATACGCGCTGGCCATGGAGCACCTCGAGGGTATCGACCTGGGCCAGGTGCTCGCCCGTTCGGTGCAGACCAAGACCCCGATCGCGGACGCGGTCGTCGCGCGCATCATCGCCGGGGCAGCCGCCGGCTTGCATGCAGCGCATGAGCTCCGTGACGACGACGGACGCTCGCTGTCCGTGGTCCATCGCGATGTGTCACCAACGAACGTGTTCGTCACCTGGCAAGGCGTGGTCAAGGTCGTTGACTTCGGAATCGCCACGGCGCGCGACGAGCTGGAGCTCACCCGCGCCGGGGTGCTGAAGGGCAAGATTGGCTATATGGCCCCCGAGCAGGCGCGTGGTGTCGGCGTCGACCGGCGCACGGACGTCTACGCGTTAGGCATCGTCCTCTACGAGCTGCTCACCCGCCGCCGCTGTTACGCTGGCGAAGACCAGCTCGAGCTCTTGAACCGCGTCCGCGAAGGCAAACATGCACCGCTGCCAACGCTACGACCAGATTGCAATCCAGAGCTTTCCCGGCTGTGCGAACAGATGCTCTCCGTCGCACCCGAGGGAAGGCCGGAGAGCTGCGACGTGGTCAGGCGGGAGGCTGGGCGGATCGCAAGCATGCTCGGCAGCACAGGCGATGACGACGTCGCCGCGATGGCCAGGGGACTGTTCCCCGATGCGCGTCCGAGCGACGTACGGCGACCACCAACGGCGATGCGCGATATCCTGCTTGGTGACCGCACACCGACGCCGGCCCCGAGCTCGTCGACGCGCACGGTGCTGATCGGAGCGGCGCTCACAGCGGTCGTGTTGCTCCTAGCGAGTATCGCGGCTTGGTACGAGCCCGTCCCCGAGGGACCGAGAACCGAGCAGGCGATGACCGAGCGGCCGATTGCCGAGCGGCCGATTGCCGAGCGGCCGATTGCCGAACGGCCGATTGCCGAACGGCCGATTGCCGAGCGGCCGATTGCCGAACGGCCGATTGCCGAGCGGCCGATTGCCGAACGGCCGATTGCCGAACGGCCGATTGCCGAGCGGCCGATTGCCGAGCGGCCGACTACCGAGCAGCCGGTGGTCAATACCGTGAAGGCACAGGTCTCACCGCCAGCGGTCGGAGCTCGCCCCTCACCGTCACGCCGTCCCGAGGCCGACAAAACCGCGCGCCTATTTCTCTCGAGCATCCCCGAAGTCAACGTCTCCGTGAACGGTACTCCGCTAGGGCGGACGCCAATCACCGACAAGCGAATCGACGCGGGCCGCTGGACCATCCGACTGCGCGACGAAAAATCCGGCTTTGACAACACGCTGCGCATCAACACCAAGCCGGGCGAGAGCGTTCGAAAGGAGCTCGTCTTTCGTACCGGACACGTCGTGGTGGATGCGCAGCCATGGGCCGACGTCTATCTCGGTGGCAAGAAGCTCGGCAGCACGCCTTTGCCACCAACGCAGCTGTACGAAGGCGTCTACTCCTTGCGCTTGGTGAACCCGGAGTTGCATAGCGAGCGGACCGTGTCGGTCACCGTGAGCCCAGGTCGGACGAGCAAGGTGACCGAGGTCTTGAAGTAGCTCTTGAAGCGTTTTCTCCCGTTTGTACCCGTCATGTTGCTCGCCTGCCCCGCGTCCGCGCAGTCGCGGCTCGATCGCGCCTACGTGTCGCAAACCCTGATGGGCGGGCGCGCGCGCTCGGCGAGCACCGAGGTCGGGCTTGGCACGCCACCTCTGCGCATCACCGACCGGTTGCTCGTCGGCGCCTCGATTTATGCGCGGCGCACCTGGCTCGAGGGGGCCAACCCAAGCGACGGCAGAACCTTCGTCGGCAACGACCTGCAGGCGGGACTGCTCTTCATCGTGCCGCTCGACGAACGATGGACCCTGAGCTTCATCCCCGTCGTCGCCGGACGATTCACGAGCGACGCTCGCTTCCGCATGCCGCGCGACCTAACGATCGCGGGCGTCGGAGTCGCAAGCTACGCCATCGCCGGGGACCGCGACTTCGTGGTGAGCTTTGGTCTGTTGTTCACGAACACTCTTCCGTTCTCGCCCGTCATACCGATCGCTGGTTTACGCTGGGAGAGCGAGCGCTGGCGGGTCGAGGCGCTGTGGCCGCAGCCACAAGCCGTCTACCGCTTTAGCGAGCGTTTCGAAGCAGGTATCGCGATGCGCTTCGACTATCCGCTATACCGTGCTCGCGATCTCGAAGTGTCCGACGGTACCGCCGAATATGTGCGGCTCACCAACCACTACTTCGGCGGCGTTTTCGCGGCGCGCCTCGTCGGGGACCTGTGGTTGGCGGCGCGACCAGCGGTGAACCTCGGGCGCGTCGTGCGGCTCGTCGACGGCGACCGTGACAATCTTGACGGAGGCCGCCAGCGCCTCGATATCGCCCGGACCCTCACGTTCACCTTGAGCTGGCGCGGCGGGAGGCGGTAGCGTTCGGCATGCAGACCTCCGAGCTCGAGATACGGCTTACCGGCAGCGACACCAGCCGGCGCGTGCTCATCCCGAGCTCCGCTTTGCTGGGCGACTTACACGCCCTCGTACAGACCGCCATGGGCTGGAACGACACCGCGTTCCACAGCTTCATCGGCGGCACCACCACTTACGGGGACCTCGACGACGAGGACTTCGTCGAGAGCCACCCGGACGCCGAGCACGAAGACGACGTCTCCGTCGACGAAGCCTTTCGAGGGCGCAAGGAACTGACCTATTCGTACGGGTCATGGACACATACGATCGCACGCATCGCGGTCTCTGACCGCGATAGCGAACGACCGGTCTGTCTCGATGGGCGTGGACCTTGCCCCGGGGACCCCGAAGGCGAGCCGCCGGTACCGTGGAATCGCGAGGCGGCCAATAGCCGCATCGCCGAGACCTTCGTCAGTATCCCCGAATACGACGCCAACGCAGCCCAAGACACGGCGGTCTGGCGCGGTATCGAGCTCGACGCCATGTTGCCGCCGGTCGTCGACTATCTCGAGCGCCGCGCCGAAGACGACCCTGGTGATGCGCGCATCTTGCGAGCGCAATTGCAGGTCCTAGCCGAGGCCATGATCGCGGACGGCGACGCCCCTGAGCTGAGTCAGGCGATTGCCCGATTCGCGACTGGCGGCGTGGGTCGCGCCGAAGCGATGGATGCCATGGTCGCGCTCATGTGCGATTACCCCGAGGTGCTCGACCACGACGCGGAAGGCGCTTTCGACGACTATCTAGCCGCCGTCGACAGCTATGACATCGCCACCTTCAAGAAGCGCTTTCCGGGCTCCGCCGCGGGAGCGGTCGCCGCTCTCGCTGCGAAGATCGCCTCGCGCGACCCCGGCAAGAAGAAGTCGAAGCGCAACTGAGTGACTGCTCGCTTCCTTTCATATCCGCTACGCTTGTCGACGCGCTTCGAGACCTTCGCCTCGACGCCTGTCCACATGGAGATGCTACGTGACGCGACGCGCTCGCTGACCTTCCAGCGTGCAATCAGCGCGCTCGTCAAACCTGGAATGCGTGTGGTCGACATCGGAGCTGGCTCTGGAATCTTGGGGCTGTGGGCGCTTACCGCCGGCGCCGCGCACGTCGACGCAATCGATGCCACTGACGTCGGCGCGACACTCACGCAAACCTTCGCGGCAAACGGCTTCTCGGGACGCGCGACGGCTCACATTGGCCACTCGGGCTCCGTCACACTCTCCGAACCCGCCGACATCGTCATCGCCGAGGTGCTTGGGCACTTCGGCATCGACGAAGGCGTCCTCGCGACCTGCGCGGACGCAAAGCAGCGCCTCGCCAAGCCGAATGCGCTCTTCATCCCGGGGCGTGTCGATGTGGTGGCCTGGCCGGTTTGGGTGCCAGACTTCGAGAACGACCTCGTCGGCTTCTGGCAGCAAAAGCCATACACCTACGACCTCGCAGCGATGGTCGAGCTGACGCGGCGGATGACTTACGCGTGCAACGAGCACGACGGTCAGCGCCTTGCGCGCAGCGCGGTGCTGGCATCGTACGTCGTGGGCGCACCACCGCCGCCGCGCTTCCTGGCACGCGCGACCTTCACGACCGACTTCAAGAGCGAATGCAACGGCTTCTTCTTGAGCTTCGTGGCCGACCTTGGCGCGGGCATCACCCTCGAAGGTTGGCGCGCGCACAGCTGGAAGACCGTGTTTCTACCGGCCCCCAGGGTGACGAGCGTCGCCAAGGGCGCGACCCTCACCCTGGAGATCAGTGAAGAGTCGGACGGAGCTGTCCGCTACAGCTCTACGTGTTAGCCGTCTCTGTTCTGGCTAGAGCGTCGCCATATCGATCACGAAGCGATACTTCACGTCGCTCCTCAACATACGCTCGTAGGCATCGTTGATCTTCTGCATCGGGATCTTCTCGATGTCGGAGGTGATGCCGTGCTTGCCGCAGAAGTCCAGCATCTCCTGCGTCTCTTTGATGCCGCCGATGAGTGAGCCCGCGATGCTACGGCGCCCGAAGATGATGTTGAAGATGGTCGGCGAAGGGTGCGGGTGCTCGGGCGCTCCGACGAGCACGAGTGTGCCGTCACGCTTCAAGCAAGCGATCTCCGGGTCGAGGTTGTGAGCCGCCGAGACGGTGTCGATGATCAAGTCGAGCTGCCCCGCCATCGTCTTCATGGCGCCTGGGTCCTTGGTGACCACGACCTCCTTGGCGCCCAAGCGCAGGCCGTCCTCGCGCTTGTTGGGTGACGTCGTGAAGAGCACGACGTGGGCACCGAGCGCGGCGCCAAGCTTCACACCCATGTGTCCAAGCCCACCGAGGCCGACGATACCGACCTTCTTTCCAGGTCCTGCGCCCCAGTGCTTGAGCGGTGACCAGGTGGTGATACCCGCGCACAAGAGCGGCGCTGCGCCGGCGAGATCGAGGCTCTTCGGCATACGGAGGACGAACTTCTCGTCGACGACGATCGTGTTCGAATAGCCGCCGAGGGTGTTTTCGCCGGTCTTGCGATCGGGCGCGTTGTAGGTCCCGGTGAAGCCGCGCTCGCAATACTGCTCGAGGCCGCCGTTGCAGGCCCCACAGTCCTGGCACGAGTCGACCATGCAGCCGACACCAACGACGTCGCCCGCCTTGAAGCCTTTGACCGCGGTGCCGACTGCTGTGACCGTGCCAACGATTTCGTGTCCCGGAACGCTCGGGTACACGGTGCCGCCACCCCACTCGTTGCGGACCGTGTGCAGATCGGAATGGCAGACACCGCAAAAGGCAATGTCGACCCGAACGTCATTGGCGCGCAAATCGCGACGCTGAATCTGCAAGGGAGCAAGCGGCGCCTTGGCGTTTGCCGCCGCGAATGCCTTGGTTGGCAACATGGGAGATTCCTTTCTCTGGTCTCTTGGAGAACGAGCACGTTGGTACCTCTTTGCCTGGCGCGCAAGCACTTCGAGGCCATGTCGTGTTAAGGGAGACGTCACATGCCCGGCTCTGGCGTCATTATCGCGGTCGAAAGCCTTTCCAAAACCTACGCTTCCGGCGTTCGGTCGCTCGAAAGCGTCAGTCTCGAAATTCGTCGCGGAGAAATCCTGGCGCTGCTCGGGCCAAACGGCGCGGGCAAAACGACGCTCATCAACATCGTATGCGGCATCGTAAAGCCTACCTCCGGGTCTGTCCGCGTTGACGGACACGACGTAGTGCGCGACTATCGTGCCGCGCGCAAGCTCATCGGCCTCGTGCCGCAGGAGCTTTCCACCGACGCTTTCGAGTCTGTGTGGTCCACTGTTCGCTTCAGCCGCGGCCTGTTCGGTAAGCCCGATGACTCCGCGCACCTCGAGCGCGTGCTTCGCGACCTCTCGCTCTGGGAAAAGAAAGACGCGAAGATCATGACGCTGTCGGGCGGTATGAAGCGCCGGGTGCTCATCGCCAAAGCGCTCGCGCACGAGCCGCGCATTCTATTCCTCGACGAGCCGACTGCGGGCGTCGATGTGAATCTCAGGCGGGACATGTGGGCCATGGTGCGAAAGCTCCGCGAAAGTGGAGTGACTATCATCCTCACGACCCACTACATCGAAGAAGCCCAAGAGATGGCTGACCGCATCGGCATCATCAACAAGGCAAAACTCCTCTTCCTCGAGGACAAGACGCAGCTCATGCGCAAGCTCGGGAAGAAAGAGCTGGCGATGCAGCTACAGAAGCCGCTCGCGGCGGTTCCCGAGGCGCTTGCAAACCGGAAGCTCACGCTCGGCGACGGAGGCAATTCACTCATTTACACCTACGACAGTAACGTTGCCGATACGGGTATCGCGGGACTCCTCGACGAGGTCGAACGCGCCGGCATCGTGTTTACCGACCTGCGCTCGCGCGAGAGCTCGCTCGAGGACATCTTCATCGACCTGGTGAAGGAGAGATCGTGAACCTCTACGCCATTCGCGCCATTTACCGCTTCGAGATGGCGCGCACGTTCCGCACCGTCACGCAGAGCATCGTCGCACCCGTATTGACGACGTCGCTCTACTTCGTGGTCTTTGGCTCGGCCATCGGCGGCCGCGTCGGTGGCATCGAAGGCGTGAGCTACGGCGCCTTCATCATTCCGGGCCTCGTCATGTTGTCGATGCTCTCCGAAAGCATCTCGAACGGCTCGTTCGGCATCTACTTGCCCAAGTGGTCCGGCACCATCTACGAGCTGTTGTCGGCGCCTGTGGCTCCTATCGAGGTGATCATTGGGTACGTCGGCGCGGCGGCCTCGAAGTCCTTGATGCTGGGTGTCCTGATGTTGGCGACGGCCCGCTTCTTCGTCCCCTATGAGATCCATCACCCATTCTGGATGCTCGGATTTCTAGTACTGACCGCTATAACGGCGAGTACGTTCGGCTTCATCATCGGCATTTGGGCCGACAGCTTCCAGAAGCTGCAGATCATTCCCGTGCTGGTGGTGACACCGCTGACGTTCTTAGGCGGCAGCTTCTACTCCATCTCGATGCTGCCGCCGATCTGGCAAAAAATCACTCTGGCCAATCCAGTGGTCTATCTGGTGAACGGCTTTCGCTGGAGCTTCTACGGTGTCTCCGACTTCGCCGTCGGCACGAGCTTCGCGGTGATCTTGACGATTCTCGCCCTCTGCTTTGCTCTCATCTGGCGCATCTTCGTCACCGGCTACAAGCTGAAGGCCTGACCCATGAACGCAGCCCCGACACCGCGCGAGGTGACTCGCAGATGACCGACAGGTGCCTGCTCTGCACCGCGCTCAAAAGCGAGCGTCCGCTTTGGCAGAACGACCTCTGGTCGGTACGCCACATCGAGCAGCCGTGGGGACTCGCGGGCTGGATGCAGATGGTCGCGAGGCGCCACGTGGCCGGCATCGTGGCCATGAACGACGCCGAGGCAGCGACCTTCGGGCCGACCTTGCGTTGGCTCGAGAAGACGCTACTCGAGGTGAGTGGCGCCCAGCGCATCTACACCGCGGCGCTGGGAGAGGCCGTGCCTCACCTGCACGTGCACATGGTGCCACGTTACGTCAGCATGCCTAACGACGCCCAAGGCTGGCCGGTGTTCGATTTGCAGCGCGCGGCGAAAGCCGGCGAGGTCTCGGTTCCGAGCGAACGGGTCGAGAAGCTCAGCCGCGCCTATGCTGCGGCGCTCGCGCAAGTGCCGACGCGGCGCTGAGGAGAGAAGCCGGCGCAGCGGCCCGCCGCGCGCCGGGATGGAATCGGTCGCGCAAGAAGCCAAGCGTTTTTTGGTTCGGGAGCCCCCTGGGACGCCTTGAAAGCTGGGCCCGCAGTTGCCATACCTTGTACAAACCTTGTACACGGGTCACCGCAATGGGCATTACGTTGGAAGCGTTGCTCGTCATCGGCATCATGAGCGCGACGACTCCGAACGAACCGGGCACCGCGCGCGCTGCGTACTGGGCAGGGCGCGCCGCGACGGGTAAGGCGCGGCAAGAGTCCTTTCAACGTGGCATCGACGCCGCACGCGCGGTGTTGGCCGAAAAGCCCGATGACCCCGAAGGCCTGCTTTGGCTCGCTGCGAATCTTGGCGCTGAAGCGCTCGAGCGCGGCAAAATCAGCGCGCTTCCCGTCATCCCGAAGATGGTCGAGGTGCTCGATCACCTCGATCGGGTCGCGCCCGGCTTCGAAAACGCAGCGGCGGCGCGCACCCTGGGACACCTCTACGCAGTGGCCCCTCCCGTGATATCGGTGGGAGACGACGCCAAAGCGCGGGCTGCTTTCGAACGCGCCTTGGCGTTGGCGCCGGACTTTCCTGGAAACCTCGCGTTAGCGGCTGACTTCTTCGATGACGAAGGCGACGACGAGCGCGCCCTCGAGCTGGCACGTCGGTGTCTGCTGACGCTGCCGCACTTCTTCCGCGACCCCGAAGCCAAGGAGTGGCGCACGATTGCGGAGCGCATCGTCGAGGATAACGGTTGATGGCGTACGACGTTGTCCTCGCTGGTGGTGGCTTACAGAACGGGCTGATCGCGCTCGCCTTGCTCCATCAGAGCCCGCTGAAGCGCATCGCTATCGTCGAGCAAGGAGACCGGCTCGGTGGCAACCACCACTGGTCGTTTCATGCCGCCGATGTACCCGAAGCAGCGGCCGGCTGGGTTGAGCCGCTCGTCACCAAACGCTGGCCGAGCTACGACGTCTGCTTTCCCTCATTCGAGCGCCGCGTCGACTCCGCCTACGCCACGGTCACCAGCGCGCGGCTCGATGAAGTCGTCCGCGCAGCGGCAGCCGCGGCAGGTGCCGACGTCATGCTCGGCCGTGGAGTTCGCTCCGTGCAAGCGGACCACGTAGTGCTCGACGACGGCACGCGGCTCGACGGCGCGTTGGTCGTCGACGCGCGCGGACCGGGCGCCCCCACCCCCGAGGTCGCCTACCAGAAGTTCCTCGGGCTGACGTTGCGCGTTGCGGGGCGAGTGCCTGAGCGTCCGCTCATCATGGACACGCGTGTGTCGCAGACCAATGGTCTGCGTTTCGTGTACGTCTTGCCCCTCGACGCGGACCGCGTCCTCATCGAGGACACGTATTACGACGAGTCGCCAGTCGTCGACCGCGCGACGCTCGAGCAACGCATCCTCGACTACGCGCGGGGGCACGGCCTCGAGGTCCTCGAGATTGTTGGGTCGGAACATGGCGTCCTGCCGCTACCGCTGGAGCGGACGGCGACGCCCCGCTTCACGCGACCACTGGTGGCGGGCTACGCGGGCGGGTGGCTACAACCGACGACCGGATACTCTTTTCCAGTCGCTGTGCGCCTTGCTTTGGCGCTAACGGCGGCCGATCCCAGAGCCGCGGTCAACGAGCTCGCTGCGAGACTCGGAGAGCAGGCGGTGTTTCTCCGACGCCTGAATCGCTGGCTGTTTCGCAGTATCACGCCCGAACACCGATGGCGCTTGTTCGCGAGGTTCTATCGTTTGCCCGAAGACGTGATCGCGCGTTTCTATGCCATGGAGATGGGTGCGATCGAGCGGTGGAAGATTGTCGCGGGAGTGCCACCGCGTGGCCTGCGCATGCGCGAGTTCCTGCGCGCCGTGGGGGACGCATGAGCATCGCCGATTTGCTGTCCCGAACCATCGGGTCGGGCAGCGGAGTGGTCCGTCCTTGGCTCGACGCGGCGTTGGTGTCGCCGCTCGACGGTTTCGTGCGCCAGCCCGGCAAGCGCTTTCGTGGACGGCTCGTGCAAATCGCCTGGGAGCTCGCTCTGCCCGAGGGCGCACAGCGCGTCCTGCCGCCAGAACTGCCACAGGTCCTCGAGCTCGTGCACGCCGGTTCGCTCATCGTCGACGACATCGAAGACGGTTCAATCTCGCGACGCGGCGCCCCCACGCTTCATTCGAGCCACGGCGTGCCACTCGCCCTCAACGCGGGCAACGCGCTCTATTTCTTGCCGATCGTCGGCCTGCCCGCGATGGGCCTGCCCGCGGAAGCGGAGCTGTCGATCCACCGCGAGCTCGCGCGCACCATGTCGCGTTGCCACGCAGGGCAAGCTCTCGACATCTACGCGACTCTCGACCGCGTGCCCCTCCACGAGATCCCCGAGCTGGTCGAATGCATCGCCGGACTCAAGACGGGGAGCCTGATGAGCGCAGCCGCGCGACTTGGCGCCATCGCGGCCGGGGCGAGCAGCACGGTCGTCGAATCCCTTGGAGAATTCGGTGGTGAGCTCGGCGTCTGTCTGCAACTCCTCGATGACCTGAGCAACCTGTCGGGCAAAGGCGACCCGCAGAAGCGTCACGAAGATCTGCGCGCGCGCCGTATCACGTGGGTCTGGTCCTTTCTCGCCCGCAACCAGCCGCGCGAGAAAGTGCTCGACCTGCGTCGTCATATCCTCGAAGGCAACGGCACCATCGAGCCGACTGCGGTCGAGATCGCGGCTGTCCTCGGCGATGGTCCACGCCTCGAAGTCCGCGACCGCCTGCAAAGCGCCACGCTGAAGCTGTCGAATGCCCTTGGCGCAAGCGTGAATCTCGAGCGCTTGTTCGCGGAAGTCCAGCGACTGGAGACGAGTTATGTCTGAGCCCCGACGTGTAGCGGTCATCGGCAGCGGCTTCGGTGGGTTGGCCGCCGCCATCCGGCTGCAGAGCGCTGGCATGCAAGTCACGGTCTTCGAAGCGCGCGACAAGCCGGGCGGCCGAGCCTATGTCTACGAGGACAAAGGTTTCACCTTCGACGCAGGTCCAACGGTCATCACGGCGCCAGACTGCATCGAAGAGCTGTTCCGTTTGAGCGGACGCGAGATGCGTGACTACGTCGAGCTGCTTCCGGTGCGTCCCTTCTATCGTTTGGGGTGGGAAGACGGCGATACCCTCGACTACGACAACAGCTTTGGTGAGCGCATCACGGCGAAGTGGCCGGAGGAGCGAGCCGGTTACGAGCGATTTCTCGCGTACAGCCGCGAAGTCTTCGCCAAGGGCTACACGGACCTCGCCGCAACGCCGTTCTTGCGCTTCTGGGACATGGTGCGGGTGGCGCCCGATCTTGCCCGTCTGCGCGCCGACCGCTCGGTCTATAGCGCCGTCGCGCGTTTCGTTGGCAACGAGAAGCTTCGCCAAGCGCTCTCCTTCCACGCGCTCCTCGTCGGCGGAAACCCTTTCGAAACCAGCGCCATCTACACACTCATTCACTACCTCGAGCGCGAATGGGGTGTGCATTTCCCGCGTGGGGGCACCGGTGCTCTGGTGCGCGCTCTCGTTCGCCTGTTCGGCGAGCTGGGCGGAGAGTTTCATCTTGGCATGCCGGTCCGCAAGATCCGCTTGAGCGGCGCGAAACACATTGTCGCGACCGACACGGGCGAGACCGTCTTCGATGCGGTGGTCTCGAACGCGGACCTCTCCCACACCTATGCTGACCTGCTGAGCGGCGAGGGCCGTGCCGAGCCCATGCGCAAACGGCTCGACTCCATGGACTGGTCGATGTCGCTCTTCGTCATTTACTTTGGCACCAACCGACGTTGGCCCGACCTCGCACACCACACCGTCCTCTTTGGACCACGCTACGAAGAGCTTTTGCGGGACATTTTCCGTGGCAGTGCGCTCCCCGAGGACTTCTCGCTCTACCTGCACGCACCGACGGTCACCGATCCGTCGCTCGCCCCCGAAGGTTGCGAAGCCTTCTACGTTCTGAGCCCGGTGCCCCATCTCGGCAACGCAAAACTCGACTGGGCGACGATCGCGCCCGCTTATGCTGACCGCATCCTCGCGTATCTCGAGCGTAGCCTGCCAGGACTCACCGCGAGCATCGTCACCAAACGTTGGTTCACTCCCAGCGATTTCGCCTCCGAGCTCTCCGCCCACCACGGCTCGGCGTTTTCGGTCGCGCCACGCCTGACGCAAAGCGCTTGGTTTCGGCCGCACAATCGCGACGCCAACATCCCTGGTCTCTACCTGGTGGGCGCCGGCACGCATCCAGGCGCGGGAGTTCCTGGCGTCATCAACTCCGCTAAGGCGACCGCCCAGCTCTTGGTGCGCGACTTCGCATGAGCGACGCGTTCGACGACGCAGCTCTGCGATTGTGCCGCGAGTCTCTGTCGCGCAACTCGCGCAGCTTCAGCTGGGCCTCATTGCTCCTGCCAGCGGCCGCGCGTGACCCTGTAGCGGTCGTCTACGCCTGGTGCAGACGCTGTGACGACGCGATCGATGAGGTTCCGGCCCACGAGCAGGCTCAAAGCCTCGCGCGTCTCGCTGCCGAGGTGGACGCGCTCTACGCTGGCGAGCCCATGAACGACCTCGTGCTGTCGGCTTTCCAGGTCGTCGTGCAGCGCTACCGGATTCCGCGCGTTTACGTCGACGAGTTGCTGCAAGGCTTCGCGATGGACGCGACGAACGTCCGCTATGACACACAAGCGCAGCTGCTGCTTTATTGCTACCGCGTCGCCGGCGTCATCGGGCTGATGATCTGCCACGTCGTGGGTCTCACCGATGAGGCTCAGCTTGGGCGCGCGGCGCATCTCGGCATGGCCATGCAGCTCACCAACATCTGCCGCGACGTCGTCGAAGACTGGTCGCGGGGCCGACGCTACGTGCCCGCTGAGCTGCTTCCCACGGGCGCGCCGTCGCCTGCGGGACGTGAGCCCTTTCCCCGGGCGCTCGCGCCGTCTTTCGCGGAGCCGGTCGGACGACTCCTCTCCGAGGCCGAGCGTTACTACGCATCGGCTGACGAGGGGATCGCCGCTCTCGGCTTTCGCTCGGCGCTCGCCGTACGCATGGCGCGTCGCGTCTACGCAGCTATCGGCTCGGTGATCGCTAGTCGCCGCTACGATGTCGCCAGCGGACGCGCCGTCGTGAGCGGCGGCGCAAAGCTCATCATCATGTTGCGCAGCATCGCAGCCACCGTTGCGGAGCTGCCACGACGGATCGCAAGAGGCGGTCGGTTGTTGCCTCCGCGACACATCGTGAGGTTCGAAGATGCAACTCTTACCACGTGAGTTGATCATCTACGTCGGTCGTATCCGCGAGTTTGACCGCACTGACTGGGCGGTTTACCTGTTCTGGGTGCTCGGCATGGTGGGGCTCGGCGCTGTCATCGCCACCTTTCAGTTGTTTGGCCGGGCCCATGGCGCAAGCTTTCCGGCCGAAGCGTACCTCGTGCCCATCGGTGTCGCGATCTTCGCCGCCGCTATCGCGGTCGACACCATTGGTCACCGCACCATCTACAAAGAAGTGCTGCGTGGCGGCGAGCAGCTCGTCCACCACGTCATCATCGCGCTTGGCATCTCGAGCTGTGTGTTGCTCTGCTTTGCGTACGAACATCCAGCGACCTACGCCATCCCCGCGGCGGTGATCACCGGCCTGTCCTTTTTGTATTCCGTGGTCGACGAGGCCATGCACTGGCGCCGCTATCTCAAGGCCAATTCGGACAAGGTCGAGATGTGGAGCCACGTCTTCATTCTCATCGGTCACTCGATCATGATGCTCGGTTGGTGGCGCTGGTTCTTGCTTGGCTACCCTGGGGTCGCGGAGACGTTGCAGGCCTTCAACGCGTGAAGCGTAAGCGCGTTCTCTTCGTCGCCGAAGCGGTCACGCTTGCTCAAGTGGTTCGCTTGCGCGTACTGGCGGGGTCGCTCGACCCTGCGCTTTACGAGGTTCACTTCGCAAGCAGCACCTTCGATCCGCTTGTCTTCGATGGCACCAACTTTACCCGTTGGCACATCGCATCACTGAGTCCCGCCGAGGTCGAGCGCGCAGTGGCGCGAGGCTCGCGCATCTACTCGGCGCCGACCCTGTCCGCCTACGTCGACGCCGAGCTTGGACTCTTTGGGCGCGTGCAACCAGATCTCGTGGTGGGGGACTTGCGCTGGTCGCTTGCGGTCTCAGCGCCGCACGCGGGGGTGCCGCTCGCGTCACTGATCAACGCGTATTGGAGCCCGTTCGCCTTACGTGACGGTTTTCCGATGCCTGATCACCCAGTCTTGCGGCTGCTCGATGAAACGACTGCCGAACGCTACTTTCCCCGAGCATTGCCCTGGGTGTTTCGCCTCTTTGCACAGCCGTTGAACGTCGTACGCAGGCGCTATGGCCTGCCGCCGCTCGTCGACCTCCTCGAGCTGCTCACCTACGGCGACTATACGGTGTATCCCGACGTAGCCGAGCTCACGCCGCTCGCGGGCGCCCCTGCCTCCCACGTATTTCTGGGCCCCGTCCTGTGGTCCGCCGCCGTCCCGTGCGGGGCGCTCGAACATCTCGGTCGCCAGCGTCCGCTGGTCTACGTCACGCTGGGCTCGTCGGGGCATCTGGCCGCCCTGGAGAAGGTGCTCGCTGGACTCGAGAACCTCGACGTCGATGTGCTCCTTGCCACCGCCGGTCGCGCCGCACCCAGAAACTTGCCCGCGAACGTGCAAGCAGCCGACTTCGTGCCCGGCGAAGAAGCTGCGCGAAGAGCATCGCTTGTTGTCTGCAATGGCGGAAGCACGACCGGTTACCAAGCTCTTGCAGCGGGCAAGCCCGTGCTCGGCATCGCTTTCAACTTCGACCAGCACCTGGCGATGCAAGCCATCGAGCGCTATGGCGCGGGTGTGCGCTTACGCGCGACGACGCTCGCCCCCGGACAGGTTCGCAACGCGGCAACGCACATGCTGGCTAGCCATGGCTTCGCCGCGCGGGCGGAGAAGCTGCGCGACTGCTTTGCGACCTATGACTATCGGAGGGCTTTCGCGGACCTCGTCGCCGCGGCGTGCTGAGTGAAGCGAGCAGGTCGGCGGCTCCGGAGCCGGCAGCACGGACGCCGCGTGGGAGTGCGCCGAGCGCAGCGACACCTTGCCCTCCGACCCAGAGTGGACGACCAGCGCAGGCTGTCTTGTAGCCCAAGAGCGCGCGGCGATCGGCGGGGGTGGGGGGATTGGTGAGCGAAAGACAGACCATCGCTGGGGCGAGCTCGCGCACTGCCACGGCGATCGCCTCTGGCGGCGTTCGCGCACCGAGCACCACGGGGCGAAACCCGCGCGACGCAAGGTGGACCGCGAGAATGTAACAAGCGACATCGTGGTCCTCGTCGGGGAAGCAAGCGACCACGACGGCACCACGCAGGCGACGCGCGCGCATTCCGGCGGCGAGCGAGGCAAGATAGTTGCGCAGCCGCTGCACCAGCCAGTGTTCGTGTGCGATGTCGATACGGCCATCGAGCCAGCGCGTACCAACCTCGACCAATGCGGGCGCGATGACCCCGCGCACCGCGCCCTCGGCGCCGTAGGCTCGCGTCGCCTCGGCAAGCACCCGATCGACGGTAATCGCGTCGAAGGCACAAGCCGAATCGAGAAGACGCTCTCGGAGGACGTCCGCGTCGGCGGCCGGCGGCGCGCGCGTACCGCGCTGCTCGACAAGCACCTGGCGGGCGGCCTCGTGCGCAGCAACCCCGGAGCCCACCAGGGCCTTCATGCGTGCGAGCCACCAGAGGTCGATGTCGCTGTAAAGGCGATAGCCACTGTCGCTTCGCGCTGGCCTGGGAATGCCGTAGCGCCGCTCCCACGCTCGTAGCGTCGATGCACGGACCCCCACCCGCTCGGCGGCCTCGACGATTCGGTAGGTTGGCCGAGTGCGACGCGCCATCGAGCGCTAGTATGACGTCTAGCCGGCGCCGATACTACCGCTCGCGCTGGCGAAAAACCTCGTGCGCGCGGGCGGGGCGGCAGCGGTGCGTGGCCTGGAAGACCCCATAGTGGGCATCGATCGCGGCGTCTTGGCCAGGCTCGATGAACGCGAGGCATGGTTGGGTGCGGTCGCCAAACAAGCCCTCCGAATCGAACAAGAAAGCGCGACCATCGCGTAGACGCCCGACGGTCACCGCATGCCCGCGACCTTCCAGCAAGAAGGCGTCACCGGGGGCCGCGGCGCGGGCAACGCTCGCCCACGGCACCGGACGGCCGACGGACTCGAAGACGATACCGCAGGCACGTAACGCCTGGCCGGTCTCGTACGCATTGAGGCCAGACGTGTGCTGCTGTGTAACCAGGAGGCTGTCCGCGAGCTGCTGCAGTAGCTGAGCGTTGACGCGCCTCGGTGTCTGCCGAAGGGTCGCCAGTGTGTTACGCGCCTTGTCGAGCTCTGACTCGAGGCAGTTGAGGACCCGCTCGACCAGCTTCAGCTCATCGCCGGTGAGTTGGTACAGAGCCAGCATCTGGCCCGCTGTCGCGAGGTCGAGGTGCCGCTCGCCCCATGTCACGGTTGGGTGACCGTTGGGCGGGACCTCGACGCGATACCAAGGAAGAGAGGCGCGCACCTCGGGAACAGAGACACGCTTGGCGTTTTCGACACCTACGCTATCGCGGACATACCACGTGAGATTGTCTCCGGTTGGGCGCGTGATGCCGATCGTGACCTCACCGCTCTGTAACTCCACCGCCGCGACACTCACGGAACGCCGGCCGTCCGACACATAAAAAGGCGAGCCACCGAGACGCGTGGGCACGCCAACACCGGTGCCAGGAGCCTTGGCGCGGTCATAGCCAAGCTCGACCAAGGCGGTCTCGGGGCTCAGGTGAAAGGCGTCGATATGCCTCTGCAGCTCTGGCAAAAACGCCGCTCTCGCTTTGTTGCGTCGCGCGGCGCTGGGCGCGTCGAGATCGTCGATGAGGTTCCAGAGCGACTGGACCCGCCTCTCGAGCTTGCGAACGATGAACACGGCCATGGCGTCGACGTAAGGCTGGCCAGTCATCGAGACGATCGCTACGGCCGATGACGCGGAACAACGCGTGGTGTCCCAGTTGGTCGTGATGAGGTCGTCGATCTGGTGGCTCTTGCCAACCGCGCGAGCCACCTCGACGTAGGTGTCTTGCGCCTGCGGCGCCGTACGCACGACCGTGCCGCCGTGGCTTCCAACCGCCGGAGAGCGCTTGGCGCCCGGAAGAGCTGCTAGAGGCGGAAGCAAAGCCACGGGGCGTTATCGCCCCACCCCGGTGCAGGGTTGCTCCACAACTACCCGGCGACGGCAGCGATAACGCTGGCATGGCCAACTTCGACATCAAGCGCACGGTGGTTCCTGATTGGCGCGGCGACACGCACCCGGCGAAGCCCATGGCCGACCAGATTGGCGACGTGCTCGACACGTTCGACAAACAGAAGGACACGCGCTCGATCGGCGCGCTGACGCAGGGTCTGCGCTGGATCGACCAGGCCCATACCCCCGACGACACCATCGATCCCAAGGAATGGCAGGCCGTAAGCCGTGCCATGCGCAAGGCGCTTGGCGATGGGGTGGCCGTCGCCGGACGGGCCGAGCGCATCGAACGCGCTTTCGCAGAGGAAGCGGCCGCAGCAGCCAAGCGTGCCTAGCTAGACCGGCACCTGGCGACGGGCGCCGGAGCTGATTCGCGCTGCTTTGCGCGAATCGAGCCCCGACAACCTGAATCCTAAGTCGGGGTGACAGGATTCGAACATGCGACCTCTTGGTCCCGAACCAAGCGCTCTACCAGGCTGAGCTACACCCCGAGGGAGGCGGGGTGTAACGTATGGCCTGCGGCGGTGTCAACGACCGCTTGTGCGAAGGTCGGAAGCGAAGGTTACTGGTCGATTTCGGCTCTGGCGAGCCCCGCGCCGGGGGATGACCTTGGCTGCTGGCTCAACCGAAGAGTTGGCGCGTGAGCTTCACGTAGCTATCGCTGTGCTCGGAGATGCGGGTGTATTTGCCGTCGCGGACGATGAGACGGCCGCCCACACAAACATCGCGGACGGCGCGGCTGTCGGCGGAGAAGACCAAGGCAGCAACCAGCGCGTCGTCGTCACAGCCAACCAGGGCTGGATCACGAAGATCGTAGGTGACGAAATCACCGATCGAGCCGGGCTCGAACTTGCCGGCATCGATACCGAGGGCGCGCGCGCCGTTCACGGTCATAGCATCGAAACATGCCTTGGCGCTCGAGTCGCCCGTGTTTCTGGTCACGACGTTGCGCCGCTGATGCTGCAAGCGGGCGTGCATCTCGAGGCGGCGTCCTTCCTCGAGCAATGACAGTAGCGTCTGACCGTCGGTGCCGAGCGCCATCGGAACGCTGGCACCGAAGAGCTCGCGCACCGGCCCGAGTCCATCTCCGAGGTCGGCCTCGGTGGACGGGCATATACATACCGTGGCGCCGGACCGCGCGATGGCGTGAACCTCGCCGTCACGTAGGTGGGTGGCGTGGACGAGCGTTGTGTCCTTGTCGAGAACGCCTGCCTGCGCAAGCAGAGCGACTGGCGACTTGCCTGTCTTCGCTAGACACACCTCCACCTCGCGGGGCTGCTCGGAGACGTGCAAGTGAAAGGGTCGCCCGCGATAGCGATCTTTGGCGGCGCGGATGTCGCCGATCGCCATGGCTCTGACGCTATGGGCAGCCACCGCGACGGTCACCATCGGGGTCTCGAGCTTCACGAGCGCGTCGATCGCCGCGCAGGCGGCCTCGAGCGAACCATCGCAGAACCGCCGCTGCAGGTCCGATGGCGGCGTATCGAAATCGCCTCGAAGATAAATCGTGCGGATGAGGCAGAGCCTGATGCCGACGTCCCCAGCCGCGGCGATGACTGCTCGCGCGGCGGCCAGCGGATCGGAGTACGGCGTGCCGTCGGGCGCGTGATGCAGGTAGTGGAACTCGCCCACCGTGGTCACACCCGAGAGCGCCATCTCGAGGAAAGCCTGTCGCGAGGCGACGCGAATCCCCTCTGCGTCGAGCGCACCAGCGGCGCGGTACATGATCTCGCGCCACGACCAGAAGTTGTCGTCGGTTCGACTGGCGGTCTGCGTCCGTCCCCGCAGAAGACGCTGGAAGGCATGCGAGTGCGCGTTCACGGCGCCGGGCACCAAGAGCCGCTCCCCGAGGTCGAGCGTCGCCTGCCCCCGCGGCACAAGCCCTTTGACGCGACCGTCCGGACCAAGCTCGAGAGCGAGGTCTTTCTTGACGGCGCCGTCGACATAGATGCGGGCAGCGGAGACGATCACGGCCGCCATTGATAGTCGTCGGCCCCCGATCGTGCAACTCGCCCCGCCACGGCCGTGCGCCGGCCGCTACAATCGCGATCGCCCGCCGCGGGTTGTGAGACGGGCTCGACCCGAATATGACGGGGCCCGTTTGAGTACCGCCTGGCAGACCATCGAGCGCACCATGTCGCGCGGCTTCGTCCGCGGCAGCATTGGCATAGGCGAAGACCTCGACGGCCTGGTGCGCGCTCTCGAGACGGTGCGCGACCGCGTCCTTTCACAAGAGCTGCCCTTGCTGACGCACGCCGACCTCGGGTCCGCCAAAGACGACCGCGATGGCAAACGCGAGGCCCTACGCCGGGGTCGCTTGAAGCGGTTCGTGGTGCGCGTCCACACCGAAGCGGGCCCACGCATCATCAAGGTCGCCGAGACGGTCGGCTTCGGCAACACCGTGCATGGCCTCCTCGGCCGCTCGATCGCACAGCGCGAACACCTGAATCAGATGCGCGCGGAGCGTCTCGAGCTCGCCGCCACGAAGACCGCCGGCTACCTCGAGCTTCGTACTGGTCCGTTATTGAAGCGCGCGATCCAGGTGCAGACGGAGCTCGACCCTACCCTACCGACATGGACCGACGTTCTCGAGACCGACCTGCAAATGGGTGGCGACGAAGCTCTCGACCGCGCCGCCCGGGCTCTTGCAGCGACACACGCGCTCGGCTTCTTTCACGGGGACTTGAAGGGTTTCCACGCCTTCGTGCCCGAGCCAAAAGGCGAAACTTACGGACTCGTGTGGCTCGACCTCGGACGCGTCGCTTTCCGGCTCACACCGCGCAAGCGGATCATCAACCTCTACCAGGCCCTACGTTTCGTCGTGCCGCGGCGGCCGGAGGCAGAAGAGCGCTTCGTTCACGCTTACTGCCAGGCGTCTGGCATTCGCGCGCAGGCGGCCGAGCGAACACTACGCCGGGTGCGTCGTTTTCTAGCCTACAAACTTCGAACCCATCCCAACCCGTGAACGGCCTCGTCGAATGGCTGACGCGCCGGACGCTGATCGCGGCGCTGATCGCAGGCGGAGCTGCACGGCTGGTTAGCGCGCTCGTGGGTCTCGGCTTTCACGCACGAGACGACTATTTCCACGTGCTTGCGCCAGCGCTCGCGTGGCTCGACCAGCCCGGTTTCGTCTGGGAAACAAGCGACCTACCGGGCGCGGGCCTCCGGTCGCAGCTCGTCCCAAGGCTTTCGGAGCTGGTGGTCTACCTTTCGCGCACCCTTGGCGTGAGCGAACCAGAGAGCGTGCTGCGCGTCTTGCACATGGTCGCTGGAGCGTACTCGCTGCTCGCGGTGTGGGCGATGTGGCTTCTGGCGTCGCGCTTGCTGACGCCCAGAGGCGCGCGCATCGCAACGTGGCTTACTGCCTTGCACTTCGCGATGCCCTACCTCGGTACTCGCCTGCTCATCGAGGCGATGGCGATCCCACCCCTGATCTTTGGCTTGTATTTCGCGACGATGGCGGGCCTTGCCGCGCTATTCGCAGGGCTGCTCATCGGTCTTGCTTGCTGGCTGCGTTACCAAGTCGCGGTGCTGGCCATTGGGGTGGCGGTCCACTTCGTCCTGCAGAGGCGTTGGCGCGAGCTCGGATATCTCGCGGCCGGCGGGTTGCTCGCGCTCGCCGTCCAGGGCTGCTTCGACACGAGTACCGTGGGCGTTCCATTCCTGCCGCTCTGGAACAACATCATGGCGAACGCCGCACCCCACGAAGCGCTCACCCGCATGAGCCCGATGACCTACGTGTGGATCTGGCTCGTCCTCACGATTCCCCCCGTCACCGTGACGCTCATCCCCGCGATGTGGCGGGAGGCGCGCCCGCTGCGTCTCATTTGGCTGCCGTTCTTCATGTTCGTGATCGCGCACATGCTCATCCCACACAAAGAGGAGCGCTTCATGGCGCCGGCCCTGCCGCTCTTCTTGATCATGCTGGCGGCTGGCCTCGTTCGCCCCATGCGGCCAGCGTTTGCCGTGTGGTTCGTCGCTGTCCATGCAGTGGCACTCGGCATCACGGTGACACATCGCAGTCAGGCGGGTCAGCGCGCGGCGCTCACTCATCTTCGGCGTGATCCCGACGCGCGCGCCATCGTCGCAATGGGTCCGGAGATGCCGTCCTTTTTCCTCGGCGACCGCGGCCTGACTGTGCGCCGAAACGGAGAAGTCGACGCCGTCTGGCTGCGACGGACGATGCGCGATCTCGACGCTGCGGGTGAACACGCGAACCGCTTCCTGGCGTATGCGAGCGACGGCTTCAAGGTGGCTCTGCTCCTGGAAGCCATGGCGCTCGATTGCGAGCGCAAAGCTGTCTTCGAGAGCAGCTTCTTCGACCAGCTCGCGTATCGCCTGAACCCCGAGCACAACCGGCGGCGCGGTCCGATCGTCTTGTGGACCTGCGAGCGACCCGAGGTCGCTCACGCGAAGGTTTTCGCGCCCGCGACGCCGCGCTAGACTGGTCGCGCACGTGATCAATGCCCAGCTGAGCTGCTTTGACTGCCTTCTGCCAGCGCTGGTGTTATGGAAGAGGCCATGTCCCCCCGTCAGCTCGAACGCATCTGCGTCTTCACTGGCTCGTCGATTGGCGCACAACCCGCGTATGCCGAAGCGGCGGCGCGTCTGGGTCGCGTCTTCGCCGAAGAGCGCATCGAGCTGGTGTACGGCGGAGCGTCAGTGGGCCTCATGGGGGTCATGGCCGACGCGATCCTGGTTCGTGGCGGCAGAGTCCACGGCATCATCCCGCGCGGTCTCGCCTCGAAAGAGGTCATGCACGCGAGCCTGAGCGAGCTCACCGTGGTCGAGAGCATGCACGCGCGCAAGCAAGCGATGAGTGACCGAGCGGACGCCTTCATCGCCATGCCGGGTGGCTTCGGTACCTTCGACGAGCTCTTCGAGATCTTGACCTGGGCCCAGCTCGGTATCCACGCAAAGCCAATCGGCATCCTCAACGTCGCCGGTTACTTCGACGCGCTCATTCGCATGGTCGACGTTGCCGTGACCCAAGGTTTCGTCTCCGAGACCCACCGCGGCCTCTTCTTGGTCGAAAACGACCCCAAGAGCCTCGTTGAGGCCCTAAGGACCCATCCGATGCCGCTCATCCAACGCTGGATCACGCGCGAACAGTCGTAGCGCCTCGTTTCTTGTCATCCTGTCACACAACGCCGCGCGCGCCCCGTCGATAACGTGGCCCACACCCCATCGGGCAAAAACTTCTCGAGGAATGCATGAGCAGCGTTTCGATGTCTCCGTCCAAGCTTGCGGCCGCAGACCAGGCCGGCGACCGTAAGGCCATCAACGAAGCCGGCGCCAGGGCTCAGGAAAAGCTGGGCGTGGTCAGCGCGCAGGCCGATGTTGCTACCGGCGCCGCGAAAGCAGGCCTTGGCCTCCAGAAGACCAAAGACTATCTCGCCGGTCGGGCCAAAACGGTCGGCGACCAGGTCGAGCGTAGCCTGCGCTGCGTGGCCGCTGAAGCGGTCTTCTCGTCGATCGTCGCTGTCGAGCCCGCGCAGACCCCCGAGTCACCACTGGTCGATGGCGCCAAGAAGACCTTGGGCGTCGCCGAGAGCAATCTCGCGGCGCTTGCGGGCGCGCGCGCGGCCCTCGGCAAGAAGGTCGCCGACGTGCCGGTGAACCTCGATTGCACTCCGCCGAAACAGGCCTAAAGCCCCGCAGAGATCTACTTCACCCCGTGGATCTCTTGCAGCGAGACGACCTCGGAAGCGCGACCCGCACGCATCGAAGCAATGGCCGATGCGGCGGCGTCCGCTCCGGGGATCGTCGTGATGATGGGCACGTTGTGCTGAACGGCCGTCGAGCGCATGCGCGCTCCGTCCTTCCACGAAGTGCCACCGAGTGGGGTGTTGATGATGAGCGCGATCTCGCCGCTTTTGATCGCGTCGTCGATGTTGGGACGACCCTCTGACAGGCGCAGCATATTGCGCACTTCGAGTCCGTTCTCGCGCAGGAACGTCGCAGTGCCACCGGTCGCCGCGAGCTTGAAGCCGAGCTCGGCGAAGCGCTTCACCACCGGCAAAGCGCTCTTCTTGTCGCGATCGGCCACGGTGACCAACAAGGTGCCGTCTTTCGGCAGACGCGTGCCGGCCCCGAGCATCGCCTTGTAGAACGCTTCGCCGACGTCTTTGGCGATGCCCATGACCTCGCCCGTCGACTTCATCTCGGGCGACAGCTTGGGATCGACTCCAGGAAACTTAACGAACGGGAAGACCGGCGCCTTCACGAAGAAGCGATCGACAGTGATGTCCTTGGTGAGTCCGAGCGATGCGAGAGACTCTCCGAGCATGAGCCGCGTCGCCATCTTGGCGAGCGGAACTCCAGAGGCCTTGGCGATGAAGGGCACTGTGCGTGAAGCGCGCGGATTCACCTCGAGCACGTAGACCTTGCCGCCCGCGACCGCGAACTGGACGTTCATGAGGCCAACGACCTTCAAGGCCTTGGCGAGCTTCTTGGTGACCTCGCGCATCTCACGCTCGATCTCGGGAGCGACTTGGTAAGCTGGGAGCACCGCTGTCGAATCGCCACTGTGGACGCCCGCGTGCTCGATGTGTTGCATGAGTCCGGCGATGATGCAGTCTTTTCCATCCGCCAAAGCGTCCACGTCGAACTCGAGGGCGTCCTCGAGGAATCGGTCGATGAGTACGTTGCCGTTCGGCGCCGCGTCGAAGGCCTCGCGAACGTACTGCGCGAGATCGCTTTCGCTATGGACGATGGCCATGGCGCGGCCACCGAGTACGAATGAAGGCCGCACGAGCACCGGAAAACCCACTTTGCGTGCGAGCTCGAGCGCGTCTTCGACTTTGCTCGCGAACGCGTGCGCGGGATAGGTAACCCCGAGCTCATCGAGCAGCTTGTTGAAGCGTTCGCGGTCCTCCGCGAGGTCGACGCTGTCGGCCGGGGTGCCCATGATCTTCACGCCGGCCTCCGCCAGAGGCTTCGTGAGGTTGAGCGGGGTCTGACCACCGAACTGCACGATGACGCCCTCGGGCTTCTCGGCGTTCACGACCTCGAGCACATCTTCGAGGGTGAGCGGCTCGAAGTAGAGCCGGTCGCTGGTGTCGTAGTCGGTCGAGACGGTCTCGGGGTTGCAGTTGACCATGATGCTCTGCACGCCCGCGTCGCGAAGCGCGAAGCTTGCGTGGCAGCAGCAGTAGTCGAACTCGATGCCCTGGCCGATGCGGTTCGGTCCGCTCCCGAGGATGATGACCTTGCGGCCCGGCACAGGCTTGGCTTCGTCTTCTTGCTCGTAGGTGGAGTAGAAGTACGGCGTGTACGATTCGAACTCAGCGGCACAGGTGTCGACGCGCTTGTAGACCGGCACGAGGCCCATCTGGTGGCGGCGCTCCCGGACGACCTTCTCCGTAACCTTCACGAGGTCGGCGATGCGGCGGTCCGAGAAGCCGTATTGCTTGCAGCGGCGTAGGGTGTCGTCGTCAATCGCGGTGAATGCCTTGCCGCGTAGCTCGCGCTGCAACGACGCGAACTGCTCGAACTGGTCGAGGAACCAGGGGTCGATATGCGTCAGGCGCGCGACTTCGTCGACCGAAAAGCCATTCTCGAGGGCCGCGATGACGATGCGGATTCGGTTTTCGTTTGGCGACTGCAGGCGCTTGACCATCTCGTCGCGCGGCAGATCCCAAGGACGATACGGGTTCTTCGCCTCCATCGAGCGCAGCGCCTTGAAGAACGACTCCTTGAGCGTGCGCCCCATGGCCATCGCCTCGCCCACGGACTTCATCTGCGTGCCCAGAGTCTCGTCGGTGCCGCGGAACTTCTCGAACGCGAACTTCGGGATCTTCGTAACGACGTAGTCGAGCGTCGGCTCGAAAGCGGCCGGCGTCTTCTTGGTGATGTCGTTGGCGATCTCATCGAGCGTGTAGCCGACGGACAGCTTGGCCGCGATCTTGGCGATCGGAAAGCCGGTCGCCTTGGACGCCAAAGCGGACGAGCGCGAAACGCGCGGATTCATCTCGATGACGATCTGGCGACCCGTGTTCGGATCGACGGCGAACTGTACGTTCGAGCCGCCCGTCTCGACGCCCACCTTGCGCAGGATGGCCGCGGAGGCGTCGCGCATGCGCTGGTACTCTTGATCGGTAAGGGTCTGGGCCGGCGCCACCGTGATCGAATCGCCCGTGTGAACGCCCATCGGGTCGACGTTCTCGATGCTGCAGACGATGACCACGTTGTCGCGGTGATCGCGCATGACCTCGAGCTCGTACTCTTTCCAGCCGAGCAGCGACTCTTCGACCAGCACCTGGTGGGTCGGCGACAGCGCGAGACCGCGCTTGACGATGGTCTCGAGCTCTTCGTGGTTGTAGGCGATGCCGCCGCCGCTGCCGCCAAGCGTGAACGACGGGCGGATGATCATTGGAAAGCCAGTGACGTCCGCGAAGGCGCGCGCCTGGTCGAGCGTCGTCGCCACCACGCTCTTGGCGGTTTCAAGCCCGATCTCGGTCATGGCTTCGCGAAAGAGCTGGCGATCCTCGGCGACGCGGATGGCCTGTGCCTGAGCGCCGATCATCTTGACGCCGTATTTGTCGAGGATGCCCTTGTCCGCTAACGCGAGCGTGAGATTGAGCGCCGTTTGTCCGCCGACCGTGGGCAAGATGGCATCAGGCCGCTCCTTGGCGATGATGGCCTCGAGCGCGTCGATGGTAAGGGGCTCGATATAGGTCCGATCGGCGAGCTCGGGGTCCGTCATGATGGTCGCCGGATTCGAGTTCACGAGGACGACTTCATAGCCCTCGGCGCGCAGCGCCTTGATGGCCTGGGTGCCCGAGTAGTCGAACTCGCAGGCTTGTCCAATGACGATCGGGCCGGAACCAACGACGAGGATGCGCGAAAGGTCTTCACGACGTGGCATGCGTGCGCTCCATTACGCGGATCCGGGGGGTTTGGCCAGGCTCCCGCCTATCGTCGTCGACGCTCTCGCCGCATCGAGCGATCGAGCCGCGGGCTGGCGGCGTTTGCCAAGATCATGCCAACAACGCCCAGGGCACTCGCGGAGCGATCGCGCTTGCGTGACGGAGTGGCGATCGCAGCAATCCCAGCGGTTTGCGGCCGCGAGCGCGAGGTCACCCCCGGAAGTGCCACAATGACACTCTTTGCGGGGACTTGCGGCGTGCGGGCAGCCGCAACACGCCAGGCGACTGGACGATAACTCCGATGATAGGGCGGCGCCTCCACGCTGCCTGTCGGGTAACCCACCACCCCATCAACGAACGCGAGCCATGACCGACACCGCTGCATCAGGCTTCAAACCATGGCAGCGACCTGCGGCGAGTGACAGCGCTCCGGCATCCGATCGCGGCACGCAACCCGAAACACCGAGCCAGCCCGAGGGCGCGCGCCAGCAGAAGGTGCAGCGGGTCGTGGCCGACGTTCTCGACCGGACCCACCGCGCCGTCAACCAGGCGCGGGAGACGAAGGTCACGCAAGAGGGCCTCGCGAAGTCTCTCGAAGCGAACCTCAACGTCAGGGTCCGCGCCGGGCAGCTACAGGTGGGCGAACGGACGTGGCAGATCGCCCCCGAGAAGGCGAGCGAGCTGACCATCCTGCAGCCGCAGCGTGACCTCATCCGTGCCCTCGCCGACGTGCTCGAGTCGGGTGTGCCCGCTCTTGCTTCGCTCCCCGAGGGCGTCGACGGCGGGGCGACCGCGCGCTGGTTCTTCGAAGTCGCCGGCACGCCCTACCGCCACCACCGGATCTCGCGCATTACCTCCCTCGACGCACTCGCCGGCGCCTTGCGTCCGGATGCGCAAGGTCGCTTGCGCGTGCATCACGGCCCGCTCACCGAATGCATCATGAACGGCGGCGTCTTCGTCGCTGAGTGCCTGGAGCAAGCCGAAAAAGACGTGCTCGCGATCCTCTCGGGGCTCGCCAAGGGCGTCAAGGAGTTCCACCACCCGGTCTCTGGCCGCATCATCCCAGTGCATCCCGACTTCCGCCTCGTGCTCATGACCAGCAACCGCGTGCGCTGCAGCGCCGAGCTCACGTCGGAGTGCGCCAACACCGAGGTGGCGTCTTACACCCGCGACGACCATGTCAGCCTGCTCACCGAGCGCGTCGGCATCAGCCGATCCCTCGCCAACAAGCTCGCGGACAAACACGAGGAGATCACGCGGCGACAGGTGAGCGATCAGCCCGAGCAGCAAATCGACTTCGGGCGCGGATTCCCCGTTGCCTATCCGCTTCTCGAGCGCGTCGCCCGTCGTCTGAACAGCCTCTCGACGCCGCAGCCACAAGACGTGGCGGACGCCATCTGGGGTGTGTACGGCACCCGGCTCCAAAACGAGTCCTCACGCGCAGCCTTGCGCGCCGTGATCACGAGCGACGGCTCTCCCGAGCCACGTCGCGCGGTAGCCCCGCATGCAAACGCTGACTGGACGCCCATCGGCGAGCAAATCGAAGCCATGGCGCAGGCGGAGGCCGCGCACCGGGCTGGTGAGCCGGTGCTCTTCACCGCACCGGGCCAAGCCGGTGCCACGAGCCTCGTCACCGAGCTCGGCCGGCGCTTCGGGCGCGAGGTTGTCACCGTCACCTGCCATCCCGGCATCGATCCGCAGAGCCTCATCGAACGCCCAATCTTCAAGGACGGCGGCGGCTTCGAGTTCGTGCCGGGCGTCATCACCGACGCGCTTCTGAACGGCAAGATTCTCTACTTCGACCACATCGATCACGTCTCGACCGAGCGCCAAGAGGCTCTCATGCGCTTGGTCGAGAAGACCACCGTCACGATCATGCGCGATGGTCAGGTGGTGACCGTGCCGGTCCACCCCGACACCCGCATCTACTTCTCGGCGACCGCGGGAACAGACCGCACACGCCGCCCCCCGCCGGCGCGCGAGCGGGCGCTCCTTACTGAAATCCGCTTCGACGCGCCGACCTTGGACGACACGTTCACCCTCGTGCCTGAGCGTGCAACTCCGGAGGTGCGTGAAATCATCAAGTGCGTCGCAAAAGAGATTCATGCAGAAGCCCCGCAGCTTGGCTTGAACAAGCTGCAGCGCTTCCGCGACTTCGCCGGCGCCGCGACCCTGCTCGCCGACTTCGTGCCGGCAGACCAGGCCGTAGCACACGCGGCGCGCCTGCTCTTCGACGAAACCAAGAGCCCAGCTCTCGCTAAGCTGCCTGCCCTGGTCGATGGCGAGCCACCGCTGTGGATGCAGGTGATGGGTCTCACCCAAAGCGAAGTGAGTCGTCGCGTCTCTAGCACCGGCTACGATCTAACGCCCAGCATGCGCGACAGCCTTCTGCCGCTCGCGCTCGCTTACAAGCTGCAACGACCGGTGCTCACGGTGGGCAAGGCGGCGGCCGGCAAGACAGTCCTCGGTGTGCTCTGGGCTGCCATCGCGGACAAGAAGCCGGAGCGATTCAACTTCTCCGCAGCGACCGAAGCGTCGGATCTGTACGGCGGTCTGTCGCCCATGCCGACCAAAGATGGCGTGCGCTTCCAGAAGGTCTCGGGTCCCGTGATCCGCGCCACGCTCGAGTCCGAAGGCGCCTGGATCGGCGACGAACGCAACCTCAGCACCGAAGCGATGATGAGCATGAAGTCGCTGCTCGACCATCGCCGTGCGGTCATCGACCCGGATACCGGCCTTCCGCAATCGATCGGTGCCTCCATCCTCTACTTCGCTGAGAATCCGCTCGGCACGCGCGGCCGCAAAGAGCAGCCACCAGTCATCGACGACTGCATGTTCCGCGTCGTCGTGCGCGAGAAGCCAGTCGCCGAGCGCGCCGACATCGTGGCGTCACAATGTGGCCTGCCACGCCACTGGCGCACCAGCGCAGCGGGCGGCCTGCGCGCCGAAAAATCGTTCGACCCTGTCCTCTCCATCGCCAAGTTCTTCGTCGAGCTCGAGGGCATCAAAAGCGAGCAGCGCGACCAACTCGGCGCGTCGTTCGGACCGCTCACCTGCACCGAGCGCGATATGCTCAAGGTCGCGCAGCGGGCTGAGTATTACATCAAGCGGGACGGCGTCACCGACCCGAACGAGCAGCGGCGCATCCTGGGTCGTGAGACCCTGCGACTCATCCGCGGCCTCCTGCAGTCGCCTGAAGGCACTCGGCGTGTCTACGACAAGCTCGTCAAGCATCACTTCGGAGCCGACGTCTCCGAATTGACGCGCGCCAAGACGGTCGAGCGCGTCACCATCGATGGTGTCGCATATCTGCAGATCGGCGCGGCGCGTAAGGCCGTGCGCGAGATCGCCGATCCGGTTCAACAAGCCATGGTGCCTGGCAAAGACCGCATCGGAGAGCCCGTTGGCGCGCAGCTCGAATTTCTCGAAGACGCGCTCGTGGCCCTCGAGGTCGGTCAGCCGCTCGCCATCGTTGGCATTACCGGCTCGGGCAAGACCATGCTCGTCCGCTATCTCGCACATCACCTCAACCAGCCACTGCTCGAGCAAGCGTACAACGCCGACATGTCGGAGGAGAACATCTTCGGTACCACGGTGATCACGCCTGAGGGCGACGTGCGCTTTCAGGAGTCACCACTCGCCATCGCGGCGCAGATCGGCGCGTGGTACGTTGGCGACGAGCTCCTCACGCTCCCGAACCAGACGCGCGAGTCACTCAACCCGGTCACCGAAGGCTCGGAGATTCAGGTTCCGTCACGGCCGCCGCGCAAACTGCGCCGCAAGGACTGCCCACCCGAGGACCGGTGGCACGCGGAGTTTCGCCAGATCTTCACCACCAATGGCGACGACATCCGCGCCGACGGGTTCTCGGATCCCGAAGCAAGCCGGCTGGTCATCTTGGGCATCCGCGAGCCGCGTGGCTTCGACGAGCTCAACGAGATCGCCCAACGCGACTACTGCACTTCACCGGGACGTGAGCTCCTGCGCTCGCCTACGAGCTTCGAGACATCCGACCGCAATAACGCACGTGATGCGATCATGGCGTTCTGCCGCCCCGGGAACGCCTTCGGGGACGCGTTCAAGCTCGCTTGCATCGATGTCGAGCCGCCCAAAGGCGTGATGACGTTCTTGAAGAAACTCGTCGGCGTCGGCAAGCGCGACGAGGCCAACTTCAAGAAGACATTCGAGTTGGCCCTCCTCACGACGCCAATCTACGACCTCACGCCGGAACAGGAGCGCGCCGTCGCTTCGGCGTTCTGGCAGTTCAAGGGCGACAAGTTCGCGCCCGTGCGCGAGCTGCTCTCGGCGATGCTGGTCAAGGCGAAAGATCCGCAGTCGGCGGCACGTGTCGCGGGAATGGTCCCCGCCGGCTCGCTGTCGATCGAAGCGATGAAGGTGGCAGAAGCCAACGCCGTAACCTCCGATCGCTTGACCTCACCCGAAGAGGTCGCCCGCCTGGTCTCCTTCTTCGACGATCTACGAACTCTGCAGGCGGGAGGCGGCGCCTCACCGCTTACGCCGCGCCTCTTGTCATCGTTCATCGAGTTCTACACGGAGAAGCGGCGTAGCACTGGAGTCGCCGCCGCGGCGATGCGCGCGACCGAGACGAACCTCCTCTCAAAGATTCCTCCCGAGCTCCAGGCTGAAGCGCTCGCGCGCATGACGCGCACCTTCGGTCAGAGCGCGAGTGACGCCGTCGAGCTGCTCGTGCCACGCCCCGAAGGCGACGCGGTCTGGTTCGGCAACACCCGCGTACCGCTTGGCGCCGAGACGCCATGGCGCCCGTCGAACGAGCGCTTCCCGCTCACCCCCGCGCGTGTCCAAAACCTCGCGTGCATCGCCGACTCCGACATCATGGGACGGGGCCGGCCGATTTCGCTCACGGACGACCCGAACGGCGAGTCGATGGAGACGCTCCGCGAATATGCGCGGCTCCTCGGTAAGCGCCTCGTCGTTGTCACCCTGACGCCCAACACGGACATCGATCTCCTCATCGAGAAGCTCGTCCTCACTGACGATCCGACCGTCAAAGGCGGCTTTACGCCCGAGATGCAGGAGATCGCCCAGGCCGTTCGCAATGGTCACCTGCTCGTCCTGCGCGGCTGCGGCTCAGTGCCGAGTAACAAGCTCGAGCGCTTGAACTCCCTGGGCGACGGCCGTCAGTCCATCGAGCTGCCGCGCTCGGCACGCGCCATCAAGGCCCACCCAGGCTTCCGCATGATCATGCTGCGCAAGCCAGGCGCGCCCCACGAGTTCTCTCCAGCGCTCGAGAATCGTCTCCTCACTCCGCTTTTGTCGACACGCGCTCAGGCCGCGACCCAAGAAGTTTTGTCGCGGTCCGCCTCTGAGCTCTTGGAGAACATCCACCACCGCACGCAGATCTCGGTCGACTCCGCACGTCTTTTGGCTCGCTTCCACATCTGTATGAACGAGCTCTTGCGTAAGGGCGAGTTCGCATCGGCTCTCGCCATCGGCTCGTTCCTGAACCGTGACGCGGAGGCCGTGGCGCGGCGCCTGAAGCATCTGACCGCGCAGGGGGCCGTCACCGACGAAGTGGAGACGTTGCACCGTCTCGTCCTCGACGTCTATGGTGAGCGCTTCGACAATGAGAGCGACCGGGCCTTGTTCTCGAGCTTGGCCAAGCGCTTCATCTCGGAAGGTATCGCACCGGCGACCGGCACCGACGTGTCGGCGACCCAGCACTTCGTCCGCTTTGGCGACTGGTCAGTGCCGCGCGACAGCCGCGGCATCCGCAGCGGCGTGCCCGATCACGAGGCAATCTTGCCAAGCGTTGCGGGTCTCGACGAGATCCAAAGCAAAGGATTTGCTGCCGCCCAGTTCGGCGAGTCGCTCCATGTCCACGGTGACGGATTCGTCGGCCGCGCAGCCATCCAGAGCTTGGCGCGTCTGTCGGCCTCCGAGGTCATCGAGATCGAAGGCAACGAAGAGCTCACCGAGTCGTCGCTCTTCGGCGGCCTGGTGCAGAACGACGACGGACGCTTCGAGCGCTACGAGGGTCTGGTTTGGCGTGCTCAGCGAGAGGCCGCGATTCTACTGATTCGTAACGCCGCGCGCTTGCCACGCGACGTACTCATGCGGCTCTCGGAAGTCGCCGCCACCGACAACGTCGAGCGCATCCGTGATGGCAAGCTCGAGGTGCAACAGAAACGCTTGCGTCTGGTTCTGCAGACCGCGACCGGTGACCCGCCGCTCCCACAGGAGCTTGCCGCAGCTTGCACGCGCGTTCGCGCCGAACCCGTCACGCAGCGACGCGATCTGATCGCGCTAACCGGCCACGTCCTCGCCGGCGTCCCCGGCGGCACCGCCATGGCGACCGCGTTCGTCGACCTAATCGCCGCCGCCGATGCGAGCCTCGCCGGCGTCAGCCTGCAGAATCGCCAAGTCGTCCGCTTTGACGGGCGACGCCTGTTGCTGATGGCGAGTGACGTCGCCCGTGGCGCCGCCGCCCCCAAGGCAAACCTCGAACAAGTCGTAACCAGTGCGGTCGTCCGTCATGTGCTCGCCCCGGTCGACCGACTGTCATCTCGGGACGCTGTCGCGGCCGCAGTCAACGTGTGTTTGGCACAACTCTACGGAACCTCGGGGGTCCTTACCGCCCATAGCTCGAACGCCGTCGACATCGTCGCGAACCCGCACCTTGCGACCTTGAAGAAGGACTACGACCAGGTCGCCGGTCCGCTAACTGCGCGCGTGCTCAAGGCCGCCAAAGAGGCGCTCACCCAGGTCATCGAGGCCGGCAACGACTCCGACCTGCGCATGCTCGTCGGTCGTCTGCCGACCGGCGGCATTCTGCCGGCGGAGATCGAACGTGCTTGCAGCGACGTGCTCGACACCGACCCGGCGTCCGAGATCAGTAGCAAAGCGCGATCGGCCGCCAATCGACTCATCAAGACCATCGACGACAGCGGCTTGGTCGACAAGGCTGTCGAGGGTGACGTCCTCGAGTTCATGCGCGGCGCCCGCCTCTGGGACCTCGAGCATCGCTGCGAGATCGTCAGCCGTTATGTCGACGCGTTCGCCCTCTGTGAGGGCTTCGGCTCCGAGGTCGCCACGTCGACCCGCCGCGAGCTCGGCGCGGTGACCGAGCGCTTCGAAGCAAGCGCAGCCGAGAACACGATTCGTCAGGTGCGCGAGTCCGTTGAGCAGGCCCTCGAGGCCTACCGTACGCACGGCGGCGGCACTGACAACGTCTTACACGAGCGTTATGAGAAGGTCATCGAGCGCTGGGACTGGGTGACGAGCACACCTCTGTTCAAGAATCACCACCAGCTTCGCGGTCATCTCGCGGAGCTCCACACTGCCCTCGATGCTCTGCGCGAGGCGCACGATGACCGCGGCGCGTCCCGCGAGGAAGTCACAGGCCTGCTCGCGTCTCTGCGCGCGGCCGGCTCGGCTCTCGAAGGCATTCGTATCGCTGAGCAATCAGCCGACCTTCGCCGCGCGGTCGCCGATGCGCAGCGTGGAACCCGCGAGGTCGTTGACGACCTGCTCGCTCACCTCGGCAACGTGAAGACGCTGCGCGCCGCCAAGGAAGCGCTTGCGAGCCTCTCGCGCATCAAGACGAACGCCAGCGAGCTCGAACGTGCGGAGTTCCTGAACCTTCCCGAGGGTCCGATTCGTGTCGACGCGCCCGTGCGCCCGAGCAAAGCCGAGCTCGAAGCGGAGGCCGAGCGCGAGGCCGAGCGCAGCGAGAGCGACAAGCTCGAAGCCGCGCGCTCCGAGCTCTTCGCAAAGCTCGCCGAAGCCACTCTGCGGCGCAAAGCGCCCGCGGTCGACAAGTTCTTCGCGGGCTACGACCTCGAGCTCGGAGACACCGGCCTCGCACAGGCGATCGAGCCCCAGGCTCCGAGCAGCGCCCAAGCAGAATACGAGCGCGACATGGCCCGCCTCGTCAACGAGAGCGCATCGCGCATCGCCGAGACCAAGAAGAAAGTCTTCGCTGAGCTCGAGAAGAAGAAGGCCGAGGAATACGAAACCGCCTATCGCGAACGCGTCGAGAGCGCTATCGAGCGGACGGCCAGTCGTGCAGCCATGGCCGCGATTGCCCTCGGCAAGGATCTGCAACTCTTGGGGACCCAACTCGGCGACGCCGCCGATCCCGAGACGACGAAGGTCCTCGAAGAGGCTCGTGCCGCTCTGCGCACCGCCGAGGGTGAAGCGCGTGCCTGGGGCGACGGCCTGCGCCGCCGCTTCGGCTTTTCGCGGCCGCTCGAAGCCGGTGGCACCCCGCTGTACTTGCAGAAGCACGAACCGCCGCAGCGGACCCGCGCGTGTGACCTCGTGCGACAAGCGCTCGCCAAGCTCGACGCGCGCATCTCGCAGGCGATGGCGGGCCTACCCGACATCTCGCCGCTCGAAGGTCACATCGCGAGCTGCGGTGCCATCGAAGACGTGCTCGCGAGCTCGGACACGTTGGGCCTTGCCTCGTCACGTTACGCCGCCCTCCACCAAGCCTCTCGCGAGAACCCGGAGATCGCTGGCGCCTTGCAAGCGTCGATCGCTCGCCTGGGGCCGGATGCTACCGCACGCAATCTGTTGCTGCGTGTCGCGGCTTTCTCCGAAATAGCCGACACCCTCTCGTCGCGCTTCGCGGCGAAGTCTGGCATCGCTCATGGATTCGCGAACGTCATCGAAGCGACCATGCGCGCGGCCCAAGTCATCCGGCAGCAGCCGCTGCGCGACAAGTCGACCCGCTCCTGCATCACCGCGCTCGACCAGACGCTCCAGCGCTATCAGGAAGCCGCGAAATCCGCGAAACCGGACGAAGCGTTGCAACAACTAGAGCGTGAGATCGTCGAGCTCAAGCGTGCCTTTCTCGGCGCGCAGACGACAGCGAAGTCTGTCACCCTGCAGGATGCTGGAGTCGATGCCATCTTCGAGCTGCTCTCGGCAGGCAGCAGTCGCGGGGGAAGCCACGGCGAGCGCATCCGTAACGCGCTCGAAGGCGAGGCCTTCGCGACCGGCGACAAGGCGGTCGCAGCCACGGTGCTATCGCGCATCATTACGCCGATGTCAGCGCAGCCGATGCAGGTCCGTGACACCGAGCTACGCCTCATCGACCTGGCGAGCCTTGGCCTCAAGGAGCCGCAGCATACCAGCCGCCGCGAGGCCGACTCCGGGCGAGGTCAGGTCCGTAGCGCGATGGACAAGATGCTCGAGCGGACGGTCCAGGCCGGTGAGCGCCTCACGCAGGCGCACAGCCAAGCCCGCACGTTGCTCGCGACCCTCGAGCAAGCGACGCAGGGCAGCACCTGGACGCGCGCCTCGGCGAGCATCAACGCCGCCAAAGACGCACTCGATACGCTTGCACGCAGCAGCGATACCGACACTCCGTTGCTACACACGAGCCTCGATCGTGCTCTCGACGCCCTCGACAAAGTCCTCGCCGTCGTCGAACCCTCCGCTCTCTTTCCCGCCGCCGCAACGGCGAAGCTCGCCGAGGTCGTGCACACCGGCCGTGAGCTGAAACTCGTCTTCGACAACGGGCTTCTCTCGCGCGAGGTCACACGCTTCGCTATGGGTGCCCGTTCGCAGCTCGACGAAGTGCAAGAGCTTGCCTCCAAGGGCAATGGTGGCGGTGGTGGCCACGACGCGATGGCCCTGGAACGCCTCGCCGAGATCATCAACGCGGTTGGCACCGACGGGGTTCTACTCACCGCCTACTCACGCCGAGCCCTGCTGCACAGCATGTCCGCCCGCTTGGGCCAGCTGGCCTTGGGGTTGACCGGCACGCAGGCGCAAGGAGCCAGCGAACTGTCCGCTCGAGCGACGGGATTCCGGGACGAGTTGGCCCAAACTGTCCCGACCGCCACGGCGGAGCGCTGCCTTGCGGAGATTGCTGCGGCCTTCACTGAGCTGGGTGCCCAGATGGACGCTCAGCCGAAGGTGACGGACCCTCAGCTCGCTCACTACCTCAAGCTCGCTGAGACGATCGACGAGGTGTGCCTCGGCTCGCTCGAGCGCCACAAGCTCGTCGCGGCGATCGAGGTCGCGATTGATCGCACGGCGGCGTTCGCCGCTGACCAACGGACGCTCGCAGCCGCGGGTCGCGATATCGAGGCCCATCTGCGCGCGCTGCACGGCGAGCTGTTCAATGACGACGCCGCCCGGGTAGCCGACCACTTCGTCACTGGCATCGCGCCTTACCTCAAGGATCGCGAATCGGCGATCGCTCGCCTGAACGCATCAAAGCGCGCCCTCGCGGCATACGATTCGACGGCGGGTAGCCCGGTCGCACTCGTCGAAGAGCTCGTCGAGGCCGCTCGCGCCGCAAGCGCTCTTGCTACAGGTCCGTACGCTGGACGCGTCGCAGCGGCAGTGGTCGACCTTACGGACGCTGCGCAGAAGGCGCTTTCGACGCCTGGCATCGGTAGCGAGATTCAGAAGGTCTCGGACGCCCTGAGCGCCCTGCATGCCGAAGCCGAACGCTACGCAAAAGACGCGAAGTCGAGCGACCACTTCGAGGGCATGGCTCTCAAGCTCCGCGAGTATCTGGGCAAGCTCGGCAAGAACAAGCCGAACGTCACGACCCTGCAGCAGGCGCAGACCGTCGTCGACGCAGTGCTGGGTTTGATCGACGTCGAAGCACGCTCGGTCGCACGTCAGGTGGCAAGTGTCGCGTCGAAGTACTTCAGCGGTAGCATTCGCGGTCTCGAGATCGCTGCGCCGCGCGCCGACATCCAAGCGACCGCAACGCCCAACATGGGCCGTACACCTACCGCGACCTGGTCAGGGTCAGAGGGCGGCACGTCAGCTGGTAGTAGCAGCGGAGGCGCTGCCGGCGCGGTGACCGGGTCGTTCGGGAGCAAAGCACCCAATGGAGCCAGCGGCGCGGTTCACGGTGGCGCTGCCGTCGGCGACGGCTCGGGTGGAGGTGGTGGTGGAGGCGTACAACCAGTCGATACACCGCCCGCCCCGGAGCCCATGGGAGACGCCCCTCTGAAGGACGGCTCGACGCCGACCGGAGAGCTCAACGTCCAGCAGGGCACGATCGGAGAAGGCGCATCCACCGGTCGCCCCACAATCGAGGTCATCGAGCTCAGCGAGGTCGCCGTCCAGAACACCATCGACGAGATGCAGGCCGCCTTGGCCGCGCAGCGCTTGGTCGGGGCGTCGCCAAGCGAAACGCGACCGAAAAACGCGTTCGAGCAGTTCATCGCGGCGAACCCGGGGTTGGTCGACACTTTGCGTACGGTACTGCGCCAACATCCGTGCGAGCTCGTCGTCATCCACGACCAATCAGGCTCGACCGAAGGTCAAATCGTTCAGCACGAGCAGGCCGTCGTGGCGTTGACCATGGGCGCCTTGATGGGCAGTGAAGGGAACTGCGCGATCCTGGGCTTCGGCAACAACGTCGGCATCGGCAGTTACGTCCCAGGCACCAATATGGAGGACGCTCAGGTCTGGGTGCACAAGGCGATGAGCCAGCCGCTCACCGCCGACGTCGCCGACGCGACCTATCGCGTCTGCGGTAACGCAGGCGGTGGCACGATCCTCAAGCCGGCCATCAACACCGGACTCGGTCAGTTCACAACGAAAGCCAATGACAAGCTGCTGCTCATCATGACCGACGCGCAGGTGAACAACGCGAGCGAGATCCGCGCCCTCATCGACCAGGCGCGCGCCAACGGCGTAGGCGTCGCGATGCTTGGCTTCGGTGCTGCCGACAACGTCCGAACAGTCGCTGGTGATTTCGGCCTGCACGTGAGCTCGTTCCGAGCTGCGGTCGACGGCGCAGCAAGTCTACTCACACGCTGCCTCGTCAGTAACCAGGGCCGCTTCCGCGGACGGGTCGAAGCCAAAGGCTCCGGCATTGGCACGGCTTTCCTCGATGTGCCGTTGTCGGCTGCGTCTTCGATTGGCCCGATGGCGGCGTCGCTGCGCATGGGACACGATCTCCCGGCGGTCAGTGAGCCGGGCGAGGTCCTCGGCGCAACAGGCGACGCGCGCGACATCGACCAAACGGCGACGCGCGCCATCTACGATGCCGCGTGCAAGAGCCTCGAGCAGGCTCAGCGGAAGGCGACGGCGACGGCAAGCTACCGCCAGTGCCGCGCTCAGGTCACCGAGCTCGCCTCCAAACATCAGCGCGATGGTACCGCCGCGCGTCTACGCGACGCCGTCTCGATGTCGCTGCCGCGTGCTGGCGGCATGCAGCTCATGCGCAAGCAGCTATCGGGTCCGCTGCTCGACGAACAGCAGTTGCCGCTTTACGTCGCGGGGCTCGCGCAAGGCATGCCACCGTCCCGCATCTTCAAGAAGAAGAAGGGGAGCGACGAGATCCGCGCGCAGGTAGTGCTCGCCATCGACGAGTCCTCCAGCATGGGAGACAGCGACAAGGCCCGCGCCAATATCGAGGCGATGATCGCCTACGGCGACGCCCTCAAAGCGGTGGACCCGAACATCAAGATCGCGGTCATCGGCTACTCCGAGCGTGTGCGTTTGCACGCGGGCTTCGACCAGGATTGGAACGAGGAGCTCAAGGCGCACCTGCTGCATCAGATCCGCTGCGAAGGCGACGCGACCGACGACGAGCGAGGCATCGCTGAAGGCGCGGCGCTGCTCGATATGCTCGAGGCCGACATCGGCCAGATCGTGTCGTTCGGCGACGGTCAGGGTCTGCCTGGGACGCACAAGACGCTGCAAGCCGCGGTCGCCAAGGGCTACAGTGTCATCGCCGCCGGCGTCGGCGCCGAGTGCAAAGGTGTGCTCCAGTTCGGCGACCATGCGCTCTATGCGCGCAACCTCGCACAGTTCGTTCACCAGTTCGCGAACGTCGCCCTCCGCTGCTGGGAGCGCGCGCGCCAGACCGTGGGCAAGTGACCATCATGATCCAATCGCATCCATTCCCCATTTTCGAAGCACCCGGCCTCCGTCGGAGCATCGAAACTCTGCGCTCCGTAGGCGGGGCGAACGCCAACGAGGATCTGCCGGCCATCCACAAGCAGATCATCGCACCGCTCTGTGAAGCCATGGCGCAGGGTCCAGCAGAGAAGCTCAGCACGGGCCGGCGCGCCAACGACACAGTGTACGCCATAGCAGCCGGCGAGCATCTTTTCCCCATCGTCCACGCGCGTGCGTCTCGAACCACCGAGACGTGGGTTTTCCCTCCTGTCGCCCGCGACCGCGTGACTCCAGACCGGCTGCGCGAAGCGTCATCGACGTTCGGCGAAGCCTCTTCCCAGCGCCATCCGTCCTGGAAACAAGAAGAGATACGCACAGGCGCACTCGAGAAGTGGCTCGATGTCTTCTACGGTGGACGACAGCCCATGCCGCTCACGGTTCACGTCAAAGATGGTGACGCGGCGCTGATGCGCGGTACCGACCTGCTCGACGAAGGCAACGTCGCCAAGGAAACCGCATCCGTCGTTGACCTCTTGTTGCGCACGGCACGGCAGCCGCAGACGGTCGTCGAAAAATCGCTGTTCGGTAGTCTCTTTAGCTTTGGCAGTAGCGGCGCCCGCTCGCAGGGGCTGTCGGCTGAGCTGCGCAGCCTGTGCACCACGCGCAGTAAAGCGACTGAGCTCGCCGGTCCCCCGGCTGGTCTTGCCGACGACCTGTGCTCTGTCGCGGTCTGGCGCGATCGCATCGTCGTGCTCACGAGCCAGCGTGGCGAAGGCGGGCGCACCCGCTTGTGGATCGAGGATAGCGTCGGCGGCCGCGCCTGCTTCCGCGAGATCCCAACGCCCGAGCTCCCACCCAACGGCGTCACGATGACAGTCGTCGACGACGAGGTCCGCCTCTACGGCGGCGCCTACCGTGATGGCACCACGAGCCCTGAGGTCTTCGTCTATTCTCTCTCCAGCGCTTCGTCCTCTGGCTTCGGGCCCGAGCACTGGCGTAACGGCCCCACGATGGCGAAACCTGCGGCATGGGCGGTCGTCGCGCGCGTGGATCGTGAGATCTATGTGACAGACGGCGTCAGCAAGCTCGCGCAAGACAAGCAAGGCGACAGCCTGCGCATGCCAGTCCACCAGCGCGCCTTCCGCAAGCTGCAGAACATGAAGTGGATCGAACGTAGCGGGCCACCGACTGACACGACCGGCGCTTCGGTCGCCTCGGACCGCCGCGTCTTCGTCGTCGGGCCGGGCAACGCGCGCGACGGCAAGCTCTACCTGTGCGACACGGTCCAAGGCGAAAAGTGGTACACGTTACCCTCGCTACCGAAAGCAGTAGGCGTGGGCCAGGTGTTCTTGTCGGAAGAGAAGATCACCTACGTTGGCGGCTTCGGCGCGGACGGCAAGCCGAGTTTTGACATCTACCAGCTCGACCTGAACAGCCTCTCCGGTCGCTGGGAGCATGTCGGTAGCTCGCCCTACGTGGGGGGCCTCGCTCGTATCGTCCAGCGCAAGGGCCAGCTTGCGGCGGTCATGGTGACGCCGACCCACTCGCGCGTGTACCAAATCAGCTTATGAGCCTGCCCCTCGACTTGGTCTCGCCAGTGGAACGGCTCGTGGACGACCTCGGGGGCATGTCCGCCGTAGCGCTCTTGGGCTTCAGCGGAGCCTCGGCAGAGCAGACCAGCGCCGCGCTGCGAGAGCTCGCTGCCGACCGTCGCTGGGCCTACGCCGACCTTCGCGACCCCTCCGCGAACGCCAATCTAGACGCTCCCGTCCTCGTGGTCGCGACCGGCAAGGCCAAGGTCGCCGTAGCTCTCGCGACCCGCATCCGCGAGCTGGTCGAGAAGCGCCCAGGCTTGCGCCAGAAGCTCGTCATCGTCTGCGAGTCTGCCTCGCGGCACACCGACCTCCCGATCGAGCTCGCGCGCGTACCGTACAGCGAATATCTGCCGCTGCCGTAAGCGTAGAGGGCTCGGCGACAGCGCGCGCAGCTTCTGATCAGCGCGCGGCCTCGAGCTAACCTCGGTGTTCGCAAGTGCTTGCGGGGTTACTGGAGCGCCGCCAGCTTGAGCAACATCTTCATGTTCAGCTCGAGCGCTGGTCGAATCGACTCGACCTCGATGCGCTCGTCAATGCCGTGGCAGCGCGCCTCGTCGCCCTCGACGACGATCATCGGAACGAAGCCGTAAGCTGGAATCCCGTACTGACGGAAGAAGCGCGAGTCCGTCGCGCCGGTCATGACGGCGGGGATGATCGGCACCCCAGGGTGATTTTCGGCGAGTAGCTCTTTGAGCGCGGTGGGAAACTCGCCCTCGAGCGACGAAGGGATGTTGGAACCGAACTCTGGAGCACGCGAGACCTCGACGCGCGGGTCGCCAATGATGGTCTTCAACCGCGCCTCGGTCTGTTCGATGGTCTCGTCGGGCAAGATGCGGCAGTTGATGTTCGCGCTCGCCTTCGGGGGCAACGCGTTCGCCTTCGTGCCGCCATCGACCATGGTAGCAACGCAGGTCGTTCGCAATAGCGAACTAAAGAGGAGATTCCTCTCCAAAACCTGAAGAGCCTCGCGTGGAAGCTTATCCTTCGCGGCGGCCACCACGTTCATGGCTTTGGCCATCTCGGCGTCCTCGAAACGCGCACGTTCCTTGAAGAACGCGCGGGTCGCCGGCATCAGGCGCGCTTCGGGCTCGGCCTTGGCGATCCGCGCGAGAGCGTCGGCCAAGCGGTTGATGGCGTTGTCCTTCTGCGGCAGCGACGAGTGGCCGGTGATGCCGGTCGTCGTCAGCACGAAGTCCTGGTAGGTCTTCTGCGCAACCTCGAGCGAAGCAAAGCGCGCCTTGCCGCCTGGCACATCGCGCACAAGCCCCCCACCTTCGTTGAGCACGAGGCCGACCTCCTTCATGGATGCATCGTGATCGAGCAGATAGCGGGCGCCCGCACCGCCTGACTCCTCGTCGCCGGTAAGGGCGAGGATGACGTCACGCCGGAGCTTCACGCCGTTACGCTTCAAGGCAATGAAGGTCTCGAGGTTGAGCGCCACGCTGGCGAGGTCATCCATGACCCCGCGGCCATAGAGGTAACCATCCTGCTCGACGACCGTATGCGGGTCGGTGGTCCAGGCTTGGTTCGCAGTGCCCACGACGTCGATGTGGGCGAGTAAGAGAAGAGGTTTGGCGACGCCTGAGCCCTTGAGGCGAGCGATGATGTTTTGACGGCCAGGTGCGAAGTCCTGCACCGTGTACGCAATACCCTCCTTCTTCAAGCGCGCCGCGACCAACTTGACGATGCGCGCCTCGTTGCCCGGCGGGTTCGTCGTGTCCGCCTTGACGAACGCTTCGAGGTCCCCGCGGAAGGCCTTGGTCTGGGCATCAAGGTCGTACGGAGCACTAAGTAGGACAACAGTGGCGAGCGTCAGCATGGGGTGCCGTTATCCTTGCTAAGCCGAGGACCGCAAGCCGTCTGCGCAGCAACGAAGGGAAAACCTTCGTCTGGTGCGAGATTACCTGCAACCTCGTGCTCCGGCGAGCTTGTACGTGAGGTGGATGGGGGGGCTGCGATGAGTAACCTCGATCTCCGTACAGAGCAGCGCGCAGGCAGCGAGGTAAAGCGCGGCAACGACATCGAGGGCCCGGGGTTTCGCGTACCAGGCGGAGACTTCGCACGGGTGCTTGGCATCAAACCCCAAGACGGCCCTCGCCAAAAAGGCGAGCGCATGGAGGGCGCGCGCGTCATCGAAGGCGCTCTGCACCGGCAGTTCAATCAAGTCGGCATGGGCGCGCTCAATCGCTATGAAGCCTATCGCAACCTGAGCAAGACGGTGGACGGGATGCGCGCGCGTAGCGACGACCAATTCGCCGACCAGAGTCTTCAGGCCATGAAGGAGAGTGTCGAGCTCGGCGCTGAGGCCAATATGCGCTACCTGGAAATGCAGTACCAATTCCAGTTCATGAGCCAAAATCACTCGTGCTTGTCGAACCTCATGAAGGCGCGCCACGAGTCGGTGAAGAAGTCCCTCAGCGAGATACGCTAGCGCTTGCCAGGTAGGCGTGAACCGCTTGTGCTGCATCGCGTCCTTCGGCGATGGCCCAGACAATGAGGCTTGCGCCTCGGCGCATATCGCCAGCGACAAACACGCCTGGGGTCGCGGTCGCGTAACCGGTAGCAGGCACCGTGGTACGCGGATTGAGGCTTAGACCGAGTTGTTCGAGGAGAGGCGCGTTCTCGGCGCCGCTAAAGCCGATGGCGACGAGCAAGAGGTCACAAGGGATCTCGCGCTCGCTGCCCGCAACGACCGTGGGCGCGCCTTCCCCCCAGCGAACATCGGCCAATCGTAGCCTTTCGACCCGCTCATCACCGAGCGCCGCGGTCGTCTGCACCGCGAAACCTCGCTCGCCGCCCTCTTCGTGCGCCGCTGAGCTACGAAAAATGTTCGGCCAATTGGGCCAGGGATCATGCGGCAAACGCTTGTCCGGAGGTCGCGGCATGAGCTCGAGTTGCGTGACACTCTTGGCGCCCTGACGATGCGCCGTACCGAGGCAATCGGCACCGGTGTCACCGCCACCCAAGATGACGACATGTTTGTCCTTCGCGTCGATGCGGTTGGCGACCCGCTCACCGGCCACGACGCGATTCTGCTGCTCGAGGTACTCCATGGCGAGGTGGACACCTGGCAGATCCGCTCCCGGCACCGCGAGGCCGCGAGCCTGGGTGGCGCCGCAGGCAAGCAATACGGCGTCGTGGAAGCGTTTGAGGCCAGCTGCGTTCGACCCCTTCCCAACCTCAACACCGGTGACGAAGCGTACGCCTTCCGCCTCCATTTGTTTCAAGCGTCGGTCGAGGAGGGCCTTGTCCATCTTGAAATCGGGGATGCCATAGCGAAGCAAGCCGCCAATCTTGTCGCTGCGCTCGTACACCGTCACAGCGTGTCCGGCGCGCGCCAATTGCTGTGCGGCTGCGAGCCCGGCTGGGCCACTCCCGACGACAGCCACGCTCTTGCCAGAGCTCTCGACCGCCGGTTGCGGCGCGATCCATCCCTGCTCGAAACCCTTGTCGACGATGGCCTGCTCGACCACCTTGATGCTCACCGGCGCGTCCGCCAAAGCAAGCACGCACGATGCCTCACAAGGTGCTGGGCACAAGCGCCCCGTGAACTCGGGGAAGTTGTTGGTGGCGTGCAACTTGGCCAGCGCTTCGCGATCACGCCCCTTGTAGATGAGGTCGTTCCAATCGGGGATGAGGTTCCCTAGCGGGCAACCCTGGTGGCAGAACGGAATGCCGCAGTCCATGCACCGCGCGGCCTGCGTGCGAACCAGCTGCTCGGGCGCCGGCTGATAGACTTCGCGCCAGTCGTGTTTGCGCTCGTCGACCGGACGTCGCTTCGGTTGTTCGCGCGGATGCTCGATGAAGCCAGTGGGCTTACCCATCAGGCCGTCCGTTTCAGCGGTGTCGCCATAACACGCTCATAGTCGGGTGAGACGACGCGCACGGTGCGTGCAATCGATGTCGCCCAGTTGGCGAGAACGCGTTGCGCCACCGTGCTTCCGGTCAAGCGCGCGTGAAGCTCGATGAGTCGTCGTACCTCGTCGATCTCTTGCGGGTCTTCGAGTGGACCAACGCGCACCATATCTGTGTTCACACGTTTGGCGTGTTGGCTCGCGATGTAAGCGACACCGCCAGACATGCCGGCGGCGAAGTTGCGCCCGACGTTGCCAAGAATGACGACGCGCCCACCGGTCATGTATTCGCAACCGTGCTGACCAACGCCTTCGACCACCGCGTTGGCTCCGCTATTTCGTACTGCGAAGCGCTCCCCGGCAATGCCGCGAAAGAAAGCCTCCCCGCCCGTGGCGCCGTAGAGGGCAACGTTACCGATGAGGATGTTCTCTTCGGCTCTGAAACGCGCGCGGGCGTCGGGCCGCACAGACAGGCGCCCTCCTGAAAGACCTTTGCCGACGTAGTCGTTGGCGTCGCCCTCGAGAGTCAGAGTCATGCCACGTGGCACGAAGGCGCCGAAGCTCTGGCCAGCCGAGCCTTTGAAGCGGAGCGTCAACGTATCGTCAGGCAACCCCTCATGCCCGTGACGCCGAGTGAGATCGGCACCAAGCATGGTCCCGACCGTGCGGTCGACGTTGGTGATGGGGCTGTCCACCACGGTCGGTCGCTTGTCGACGAGCGCAGGCTGGCACAAGGGCAAGAGCCGCATGTCGAGGTGCTCGCTGTGGTCATACGGCATGCGCTTGACGAAACGGGTCGCAACACCCTGTGGAGGCTTCGCACAAATCGCCGACAGGTCGAGGGTGGCGACCTTCGCGTTCGACGGCGTCGTCGTCGGCGCGAGCAAGTCACTGCGGCCGATCATCGCGTCCATGGTACGAAAACCAAGCTGCGCCATCAGCTCGCGCACCTCTTGAGCGATGTACTCGAAGAACGCGACGACGTGTTCGGCCTGACCAGTGAAACGCGCCCGCAAGTCGGGGTTCTGGGTCGCGACACCCACGGGGCAGGTATCGAGATGGCACACGCGCATGTAGATACAACCCATGACGACGAGCGGCGCCGTTGCGAACCCGAACTCGTCGGCCCCGAGCAACGCGCCAACGACCACGTCACGCCCAGTCTTGAGTTGCCCGTCCACCTGGACGACCACGCGGTCGCGCAGACCGTTGGCGATGAGCGTTTGCTGCGCTTCGGCGAGCCCGAGCTCCCATGGAACGCCGGCATGTTTGATGGAACCGAGCGGAGATGCGCCGGTGCCACCGTCGTGTCCGCTAATGAGGACGACATCACTCTTTGCTTTGACCACACCGGCCGCGACCGTGCCTACACCCATCTCTGCCACTAGCTTTACGCTAATGCGGGCGCGGTCGTTGGCGCAGCGTAAGTCGTGGATGAGCTGCGCCAGGTCTTCGATGGAGTAGATGTCGTGGTGCGGAGGCGGCGAGATGAGGCCGACGCCCGGTGTCGCGTGCCTGACCTTGGCGATCCACGGGTAGACTTTGTTGCCCGGTAGTTGCCCGCCCTCACCTGGCTTTGCGCCCTGAGCCATCTTGATTTGCAGCTCGTCGCACTCGACGAGGTATTCGCTGGTGACGCCGAATCGAGCACTAGCGACTTGATGCACGGCGCTGCGCCGGGAGTCGCCGTTCGCGTCTTTGGTGTAACGTTCGCGGTCTTCGCCGCCTTCACCGCTATTCGAGCGCCCGCCCAGGCGGTTCATGGCGATTGCCAGCGTTTCGTGAGCTTCACGCGAAAGCGACCCATAGCTCATGGCACCGGTCGCAAAGCGCTTGACGATCGCCGAGACCGGCTCGACCTCGTCGATTGGAACAGGCGGCTGTGCACCAACCTTGAAATCGAGGAGTCCACGCAAGGTTACGCTCCGCGATAGCGAATCGACCGTTCGCGTGTACTCTTTGAAGACGTCGTAGCGCTTCTGGCGCGTGCCATGCTGGAGCTTAAAGACGGTCTCAGGCGTGAACAGATGCTGCTCACCGTCGCGCCGCCACTGATACTGGCCGCTCGGCGGTAGCTCGTTCTCGCGACCTTGGGCCCGTGCGTGGCGCGCGAGAGCCTCCGCCGCGATGTCCTTCATGGTGAGGCCAGACAACCGCGAGGGAGTCTTGGTGAAGTACTTGTCGATGACGTCAGCGCCAAGCCCAACTGCCTCGAAGGTCTGCGCGCCGCAGTAGGCACTAACGGTGCTGATGCCCATCTTGGACATGACCTTGACGACACCCTTGCTGACCGCGTCGAGGTAACGACGGCGGGCCACGTCGGGCGAGTGACTGACAACTCCTCGCCGCGCGAGGTCGGCAACGCTATCGAGCGCGAGATAGGGGCAGACGGCGGCGGCGCCATACCCGACGAGCAGCGCGAAGTGGTGGACCTCACGGGCGTCGCCCGACTCGACGAGCAACGTGCACTTCGTGCGCTTCTTCTTGCGCACGAGGTAGTTGTGCAGCCCAGCCACTGCGAGCAGCGAGGGGATGGGCGCAAGGTGCGGCGCCACGCCACGGTCCGAGAGCACGAGCGCGTTGACGCCCTGGTCGACCAAGTCTCCGGCTCTGACGAACATGGCTTGCAGCGCGGGCGCGAGCCCTGCGGGGCCGTCGCGGACGGGGAAGACCATGTCGAGCTTGGCGCTAACAACCGCGCCCTCGCGCATCTGGGCAAGTGTCGCCAGCTCGGCACGCCGCACGAACGGGCTGTCGAGAACCACGAGCGCGCAGCTTGACGCTTGCGGGTCGAGCAGATTGCCCTCGGCGCCGATCGCGATACTCGTGCTGGTGACGAGCTGCTCGCGGATCGCATCGAGCGGCGGGTTCGTCACCTGGGCGAAGGACTGATGGAAATAGTCGTAGAGGAGCTGCGGCCGCGGACTCATGACCGCCAAAGCAGCGTCGTGGCCCATGGACCCGATGTCTTCTTGCGCTTTCTCGGCCATTGGCGCGAGCACGTATTTCTCGTCCTCGACGGTGTAGCCGTGGGAGAGCTGATGGAAGCGGAGGTCATCTCCCTCGAGGTCGGGCGGTGCCTCGGCGGGCGGGAGGTCCGCGAGCGTACGCGTCTGCTCCCGCGTCCAGGCGAGGTAGGGCTTTTCGCTCGCAAGCTCGCGCTTGATCTCGGCATCGTCGACGATACGACCGGCCTCGAGATCAACGAGCAACATCTTCCCAGGCGTGAGTCTTCCTTTGAAGACGATGTTTTCGGGCGGCACGTCGAGGACACCGACCTCGCTGGCGACGACCACACGCTCGTCGGCGGTGATCCAGTAGCGGGACGGACGTAGACCGCTACGATCGAGCGTCGCGCCAATCTGTTTGCCGTCGCTGAACATGACAGCGGCGGGACCATCCCAGGGCTCGACCATGCAGCCATGGAACGCATAGAACGCCGCGAGCTCTGGATCGATGTCGTCGCGCGATTCCCAGGCCTCGGGGATGAGCATCATGAGCGCGTGCGGCAAGCTGCGCCCGCCGCGCACCAGGAGCTCGACCACGCTGTCGAGCGCGGCGGAGTCCGAGAGACCCTCGCGGATGATCGGCATCACCTTGTCGAGCTCTCCATCGAGATCCGCTTTTGCGAGCATCTCTTCGCGCGCATGCATCCAGTTGACGTTCGCGCGCAATGTATTGATCTCGCCGTTGTGAGCGATCATCGAATAGGGGTGAGCGAGCTCCCAGCTGGGGAACGTGTTGGTCGAGAAGCGGCTGTGGAACATGCACATGGCGCTCTCGACACGCTTGTCGGCAAGGTCGGTGTAGTACGTGCGGACCTGGCCGGGCGTCAGCATGCCCTTGTAGGTGAGCGTCCGGGTCGACAGCGACGGCACGTGAAAGTAGACGCGGTCATCGAGACCGCTCGAGCGGATGGTCGTCTGGAAGCGTTTGCGCGTCGTCCACAAGCGATTCTGCAAAGTGGTCTCGTCGACCGCGTCGCCAGCAGCGGCAACAAGCGCGTGCAACATCGCCGGCTCGGCCGCGAGCGCCGTCACACCGATACCGCGGTTGTTGGTGGGCACCTCGCGCCAGGCAATGACCTCGACCCCACATTGTTTGGCGACCATGGCGAAGACCATCTTGGCGAGGGTGCGTGCCTCGCGGTCCGGCGAGCCGAAGAACAGACCGACGCCGTACGCAAAGGGCGGCGGTAGTGCGATGCCGCGCTGCCCCATCTCTTCGCGGAAAAAACGGTCGGGGATCTGGATCATGACGCCAGCCCCGTCACCCGTGTTCGGATCGGCCCCGGTGGCCGCGCGGTGCGAGAGGCGCTCGAGCGCCGTCAGACCATCGTCGACGATGGCGTGCGATGCGCGTCCGCGGATATCGGCGATGAACCCAACGCCGCAGGCGTCGTGCTCGAAGCCGGGCGCGTACAACGGAAAACGCATATAACGCAGTGCGCCAGACCTCGACGATTTTGTAAAGGGGTTAGACCGTCAAATTTTGGTCACGCACGGAAGCCGAGAGCAGCTCGGGCAGCACCTGCGTCCGCCATAGCGAATCTTCGAACTGCTTCCGAAAGAAGCCGAAGTGACCGACACGTTCGGCGCCGAGCTCCCGGGGGTGCAACCGCTTCATGGTGCGAGGCGCGCCAGAATAAAACGAATGAATGGAGGCGGTATTTTCAGCCGACATCATCTCGTCGTCGGTGAACGAAATCGAAACGATGGGCGTCGTGACCGAGGCATATGCAGCCCGTGCCTCTTTTTCGACCCCGACGGCGTATTCGGGAGAGAGGCACCAGCGCCTCCACTGCTCAATCACGCCCCGAGGCAGGTCACCCACGACCCGCAAGCGCCTGCCTGGAAAATAGCCAAAGAGCTTCACCGCGAGGGGCACGATGACGAACCAGAACCACCAGACTTTCCGGCGCAGGGGCTTTGCGTTCTCTCTCCAGTAGCCGCTCCCCGTTGCCACCGTCATGATCTTGCCGATGGTCTCGCGGCCAGGAACGAACGGCACGATTTGGCCGCCGAGCGAGTGGCCAATCCAGGTCACCGGGACGTTACCCGCCCGCGCGCGCAGGGCCTCGAGCACCGGCGCGCAGTCACGTGCCCAGTCGAGAATGTCGACGCGAGCGTCGCGCAGTGAACCGTGCTGCGAAGCCCCAACGCCGCGGAAGTCGAAGGTGACGGCGAGATACCCCTCAAAGGCGAGCCAGCGGGCAAACGAGGCATAATAGGCCTGGCTAACCCCCATGGCCGGCACGACCATGACGGCACCACGGGGAGCACGCGAAGGCGCGAAGAATCGAACGCCGAGTGTCGTCCCGTCGACGGTGGGAATGGCTTCAACGTGGGGAAGCGGCTCCATCCCTCTAAAGATGAGGCCGGCATCTTGTCATTGTCAAGTTCGGGTCGTCGTCGTTCGGATCACCTCGAACGGACGCGAGCCGCCGCGACGCAGAAGCGGTGCTGGAGGTAGTCTCGCGTGTACAGCTCGTGTAGAGCCGATGCTCAATGCGACGCTTCAGCTTATTGGCCTTCGCCTGTTGCCTGTCCGTTATCGCCTGTAGCGGTGACGACAGAAACGACGAGTCGACCGACAACCACGACAACGACGCTGATGCGGACGCCGCTGATGGCGGTGATCCTGACGTCGACGCGAATGAGACCGACGCTGGTGACACGCAGACCGACGACGACCCACCCGTCCTGCTAGAGCCACCTGCGCGCGGTTTCCAGATCGTCTCGCCGGAGATCACGCTCGAGCCCGGGCAACGCACGGGGACCTGCTATTACTTCCGCTCGTCGAACACCGAGCTCATGGCGGTCAAGCGATTCGTCTCCGTCATGACGCCCGGCGACTATCACATGGAGCTCTATCGCACGACGGCCGAGCGCATGCCGCCGGGAACGGTTTCCACGGATGACTGTACCCACGTCATCGGGAGCACGGACTTCCCGCAATGGCTCTACAGCGCACGCGACGCCAATGCCGAGTTGCGCTTCCCGACGGACGACGGCACCGGTAAGGGGCTTGCGACGGACGTCGAGCCCAACACCCCGATGTTCCTTCGCTTGGAATACTCGGACACCGCCGTCGGCCCGTTGGCGGTGCAGGTCACGTTCAACGCCGAAGCCCTAGAGGCCGGCATCGCCTACACGAAGACCGCCAGCTACGTGACCTACAACGGGTCGATGGCGATCCCCAACGGGTCCGTTGCGCATGTCGAAGCATCGGCATGCGAAAGCAGCGGCAACGCGCGCTTTTGGATGGTGTCGATGCACGCCCACAAGCAGGCAACGAAGACGCGCCTCCTCAACGGGGCCACGGCAATGTACGAGGACACCAACTGGGAGAACCCGACGCGTACGATGTTCATGACGCCGAGCGAGTTTTTCACGTTCGATGGTGACATGACGTACGAGTGCACCTACGCCAACAGCACCGGTCGCACCGTGTCGGACGGAGATAGTCCAGTGACCGACGAGGTTTGCAAAGTGACCGGGTATTACTTCATGGCCGCAGGTAATCCTGCTGTTGCCAGGGCCTGCTATACCCCCGGGGAGGGGCGCGGCTTCACCCTTCCGTCATGGAACCAGTAGCCTGTTAGCCGCGTAAGGTCAGGCGTCGCGGTACTTCCAAACTGATGACTATTGACCGCATCGTGGGGGACATCCGCCTCACCTTGGCGGGACCGCCACAAGTCGTGACGGGTGCGACGGCGCTCGGAAAGCCTTCTTGGAGGGCGCCCAAAGGCGGCACGCAGTTTGCTCGACGTCGGTTCCCGGATGATGAAAGCCGGCGAACCAGGACAGGGCATGGTGCAAGATTGGCGGCGCGCATCCGTACTGCGGGCCGCATCATCGATCGTGGTGGCGGTGTTGACCGGATGCACCGGGGTCATCGGGGAACGCCTCCAGGATGGGGTGGGCCAGACCTCTGCGGATGCACTGGTGTGTGATCCAACTGCCGCGCCGGCCCCAAGTCCGCTAAAGCGTCTTTCGAATCAACAGTATCAAAACACGCTACGCGACCTCTTTACTGGCTCAGCGCTCGACGGCGTGCTCCAGCAGGCGCAAGCGGCGAGTCCTAGCTTCGACGCGCTGCCGCGTGACGGTGACGTCGCGGACACGTTCGGGGTCATGGACGGGCGCCTCGCGGACGTCCACATGGACGTCTACTTCAACGTCGCCGACGCCATCGCCACTGCTGCGAGCTCGACGCCCGCGCGACGCGCGGCCCTCGCGGGAGCGTGCATCAACGCGGCGACCGTCAGCGCCGCGTGCGCGGACACTTTCATTCGTAGTTTCGGGCTGCGCGCCTACCGCCGTCCGCTCACCGAGGCTGAGGTGACGCGCATGAGAGAGCTCGCGCCCTCGAACGTGAGTGGCGAAGGGCTGGTTGGAGACGTCGTGTTTTCGATGCTCATGGCGCCGCAGTTCATCTACCGCTTCGAGAACGGCGGCGCGGCGCTCGACGCGGCGCAGACGCGCTTCGCGCTGACTGATTACGAGCTCGCGGCGCGGCTGTCCTTTCATTTCTGGCAGACAACCCCGGATGACGAGCTCCTCGAAGCCGCGGCGACCGGCGCGCTGAGCACAACCGAGGGTTTTAGCGCGCAGGTCGAGCGGCTGGCAGATCACCCCAGGGCACGCGAGTCGCTGCGCACGTTCTTCGACGAATGGTACGAGCTTGTGGCGCCCCGAACCTTCCCCAACACGCCGCTTTTCCAGGCGGCGTTTGCTGGCGTATCCGCCGACGGCGCGCTCTACGGCGAAATGGTCGATGAGGTGCACGACCTCATCGATTATGTGCTCGACTCCGATGGAGGCTACCGCGACCTACTAACCTCGGACGCGGTGACGGTACGATCACCTCGTGTTGCCGCGCTCTACGGGGTCTCGCCCTGGGATGGCGTGTCACCGCCGGCGTCATTCCCGGAAGGCGAGCGGTCGGGCGTGCTGACGCGCGCGGCGCTGTTATTGCAGACCTCGGGGCGCACCAATCCCATCCTGCGCGGTGCCCGCATCCGCAAGGAGATCCTCTGCGACAGTATCAAGGTCCCGCCCGACCTGCCCTCCGAGGCCCTCACGCCGCCGCCGCTCGATCCCAGCGCGACGACGCGTGAGCGCTTCGACGCGAAGACCAGCGCGCCTGCCTGCAACGGCTGCCACACTGTGATAAACCCGCTGGGCTACGCGCTCGAGCTCTACGATGGCCTAGGTCGGTACCGCACCGTCGAGCGCGTGCTGGAAGACGATGGTAGCCAGATCGCAAGCTTGCCCATCGATCCGGTCATCGAGCCGCGGCTTGTGCCTGACGACTCCACCGTGGCGTCAAACCCGGCGGAGCTGATGTCCTTGGTTGCCGAGACCGCAGAGAGTGACGTTTGTTTCGCCCTCCACTACTTCCGCTACGCCTTCCGGCGGGATGAGGTGCGCAGGTCCGACGGCTGCGCGCTCATCGCCATTCGCGACGCGGCCACGGGCGGCAGCCTGCTCGATGCACTCCGCGCCGTAGCCTACACCGACGCGTTCAAACAACGCGTGATGGGTGCTCCATGAAGCTCGACAGCGTCACCAGACGGCTCTTCTTGCAAGGCGTAGGTAGCGCCGCGCTGGCGTTGCCTTTCTTGCCGTCGCTCATGCCTCGCGATGCGCGCGCCCAAACCGCTGCTCCTCTGCGCTTTGTCGGCCTCAAGAGCTGGAACGTGCCGCCGATCCGGCGCTGGTACCCGCGCACAACTGGCATCGCGGGCAACTACACCGTGCGACAGTACGCGGGGAACGCGGGCGGCTCCGGGAACGATCAGCGCGACGGGACGACAGCGCTCACGGCCAACTTGGCCGAGCCAACCGGCATCTCGCCGGTACGCTACCAAGCTGCGTGGGCGCCGCTCTCCGATTTCATCACGACGAACGTCGACACGACGCGGCTCTCTGACATCCTAGGGCCCCGGCTTAACCCGTTCCGTGACAAGCTGTTGCTCCTGCGTGGCCTCGACTTCATGCCGTACTGCAACCACAACAACGGCGGCTGGCTTGGTAACTTCGCAGCTGCGGAGGCCTCGGTGGGGAGCCGGACCACGCCGACGCTCGATCAGGTGCTCGCTTACTCAAGCAGGGTCTACCCCACGGCCCCCTTGGGGCCGCGCAGCTTGAATCTTGCGCCCGGCAACTTCGCGCCGATCACCTTCTCGAACCAAGGCAACATGGCGAACCCGCCGCAGGGCGTGTCGCCGACCATCAACCCGCGCGCGGCTTGGGACGCGGTGTTCACCGGTTTCCAGCCTGGCGGCAGCGGACCGACCCCAGACCATCCGCGCAAGCGGCTCGTCGACCGCGTGCTCGCCGACTACAACAGCGTACGGAACGGTTCGCGGATCGGCGCCGAGGATCGCCGAGCTCTCGACCGGCATATCTCCTTTATGAACGACGTCGAGGCGCGCCTGCGTGGCAACGATGGGAACGCGGCGTGTAGCGTGCCCGGCCGGCCCGGGACAGGCGACACCAACGACCCGGCGCAACTGCGCGCCATGTACGAGTCGTTCCTCGACGTCATCGCCGCGGCGATCATGTGTGACGTCACCCGCGTGTTCACCCTGAACGTGTTCAAGACCGTCTCGCGCGTCGGCGGTGGCGACGTTGTGATCGGTCAGGGTTGTGCCAGCTGCAACACCGGTTTTGGTATCGACGGCGCCGCTTCGAGCTGGCACGGGGCAGCGCACGACTACGCCGCCGAGCTGGGGTCCCCGAGCGACCTCGCCGGTGTCCCCGGTCCACTCGAGACGAAGCTCGTGAGCGGTTACGAGTGGATCGCGAGCAACGTCTTCACCGCCCTCCTCGCGCGGCTCGACGTGCCCGAGGCAAACGGCCGCACCTATCTCGACAACTCGGTCGTCCTCTGGGGAAACGAGATGGGGATGAACCACATCAACAACTCGATCCCAACCTTGCTCGCCGGCCGGCTCGGCGGCTACCTCGATACCGGCAAGTACATCGACTACATGCGCTGGAGCGCCACCAGCGTCTTCTCCCAGGAGAACGGCCTCATCGCCGAAGGGGCGCCGTACAACCGGCTGCTGATCGCGCTGCTCCAAGGCTTCGGCCTTAGCGCCGCCGAGTACCAGACCGAGCCGAACGGCGTGTTCGGCGAGTCGCGCAACATCGGCAAGAGCGGACCGCACTGGGACGCGTACGATCTGAGCACGGTCAACAGACGGCTGCACGGTGTCGCGACGGTCTGACGCCACAACGCAGCGGGTGAGCACTCCCCAGCACAGCCACGTGAAGTTCGCGTTCCGCCGTGACGACGGACACTGCCTCGCCAAATTCGGATCTCTGTGACCGCGGCTGTCCATTCTGAGACAAACAGCGATGCCCAAAAAGAAGGCCACGAAGGCATCATCGGTCGTGCCTACCGCGCTCCGGCGACTCTACCAGCGCGCCGAGACCGAACCGCCGCTGGCGGCGCTCAAGACGCTCACAGCGAAGAGCCTGTCCCTACGCGGGCGCTCGGTGATGCTCCAACGCGATTTTGCCGTCGCGCTCCACGCTCTCGGGCGGAACCGCGAGGCGCTGACGGTCGCTGATTGGCCGCAACGTGCAGTGCAGTATCGTGGCAAGGTCGATGCTTGGCACTCCGCAAGTGCGGCGTGGGCGGTCACGGCGCGAATCCGTCGCAGCGCCGGCGACGCGCAGGAGCCGCTCCGCGACCTCGGTCGCTTCGTGGAGCGCCCGGCGCATGCGATGCTCCTCCAACCAGAGCTCTGGGACCTCACTCGCTTCAAGGCCGTGGCGCATCACGAGACCGCTCGCTTCGACGATGCAGCCAGGCGCGAGGGAGTCTTGGCGACGGACTCGATGGCCTGGGCGATCGGCGAGCTGATCTACTTTCGCGAAACGGCGGTTCCGCCCTTTCCCCACGCGAGCTTCGACTTGCGTTGGTTGGATGAGCGCATCACGACACTCTTGTCGCGCTTGGCCTCGCGATTGACTGACGCTGCTTGATACGCGCGGCCGTCGTTTCGTTCACTGCTCATCGTGCGTGACCACGGTGCCAGACGCTGAGATCCCCGAGGTGATGGCGATGCCGCGAAGTCCAAGGGAGCGCGCCCGCTCCCGCATCTCTCCCGCCACGGCCCCCGCCCGGCTCGGCGCGCAGAGGGCGCACACCGTCGTTCCCGCACCCGAAAGTGCCGCGCCGTAGGCGCCGCCGCCTAAGGCGGCCTCGATGAGCTTCGGCAGCCAGGGCATCAACTGGGTGCGCGCGGGCTGGTGCAAACGGTCGGCAAGACTCTCGCGCAACAAGGCGAAGTCACCGCGCGCGAGCGCCGCGACCGTCAAGGCGGAGCGCGCCAAGTTGAAGACGGCGTCCTCCATGCTCACCTGGGCCGACAACACCCGTCGTGCTTCCTTCGTGGTGAGTGGCTGCTCTGGAATGAAGAGCGCGGCGCCGAGCTCGCCAACAACGGGAACAGGAGAGGCGTAGCAGCGGCCGCCGGTCTTGAGCGACACCTGAAAGCCGCCGTAGAGCGCGGGAGCGACGTTGTCGCAGTGCCCCTCGAGCTCGGCGGCGACATCGAGCGCTCTCTCGCGTCCAAGCGCGCCAACGAGCAAAGCATCGGCCAACATGGCTCCCGCGACAGCCGCTGAAGCGGACGACCCCATGCCCCGCGCCAGCGGAATCGTACTATCGATGAATACGCGTGCGCGTAGATCGTCGAGGCACTTGCCAACCGCGCGGGCAGCTAAGCTCGCCGCGACGACGATGCGGTTGCTCGCATCGCGGGGAAGCTCGGCCGCGCCTTCACCCGAGAGGCCGGCTACCATCAACGGACCATCATGGGGCTCGGCGCGGATGGTGATGGCACGAGCGTCGAGGGCGACCCCCAGCGCATCGAAGCCCGAGCCTAGGTTACCGCTGCTGCATGGCACCACGACGCGGATCACGTCAGCAGCTCCACCAGGCGCGGGTCGTTTGGCGAAATGGCGTCCGGTAGCGGCGGCGACCGGTCGATCGCGATCTGGGGATCCTTCAAACCGTGTCCGGTGAGCACCGCCACGATGATCTTGCCTGCAAACTGTTTGCCTTTGCCGATCTTGAGCAGCGACGCGACCCCCGCCGCGCTCGCCGGTTCGCAGAAAACTCCAGCTTCGGAGGCAAGTCGTGCCTGGGCGACGAGGATGTCGACGTCGCTCACGGCGTCGATGCGGCCCCCCGATTCGAGTCGGGCCCGTTGCGCCGCCGACCAGCTCGCCGGGTTGCCGATACGGATCGCGGTCGCCACTGTCTCCGGATTGGCGATGGGCGCGCCGTGGATGAACGGCGCAGCACCCTCGGCCTGCGCGCCGTAGATCATCGGGCGCCCAGAGTTTGCGCGTTCGTCGTGCTCGACGAAGCCTTTCCAGTAGGCCGAAATGTTGCCGGCGTTGCCGACCGGCAACGCGAGGATGTCTGGCGCCCGCCCCAAGGTCTCGATGATCTCGAACGCCGCCGTCTTCTGCCCCTCGATACGGAAGGGATTCACGCTATTCACCAGCGCTGACGTCAGGCCTTCCTTGCGGACGATCTTCAGAGCGTCGTCGAAGCTTCCCGAGATGCGCACCACGTTGGCTCCGTGGATGAGCGCCTGCGCAAGCTTACCCAGAGCGACCTTGCCCTCGGGAATGACCACGTGACAGCGCAATCCCGCGGCTACCGCGTAGGCGGCCGCTGAAGCGGACGTGTTGCCGGTCGACGCGCACACGATGGCACGCGCGCCGTTTTCCTTCGCCTTGGCGACGGCCATGACCATCCCACGGTCCTTGAAGGAACCAGTAGGGTTCATGCCCTCGAACTTGAGCCAGAGCTCGGCGCAGCCGATCGCCTCGGCGAGGCGGGGAGCCGCGACGAGCGGAGTGTCGCCCTCCCCCAAGGTGAGTGCCGGCGTCGCCTCGGTGACTGGCAAGAAAGCGCGCCAGCGCGCGATGACGCCGCTATGCATGGCGATGCTCGTCGGGGGCGTCGACGCGAATACGCGCCATGACGGCGCGCGTGCAGCTGAGCTTCTCCAGGTCGGCAGTCGCCGCAGCATGCGCCGATTCCGGTGCCGAATACGTGAGCAAGACGATCTCGGCGCTACCCGCTTGCGGCGGCTCGCGCTGTAAAACGCTGGCAAGCCCGATCGCATGGTCGGCGAGAACCTGGGTGATCTTCGCGAAGACGCCGGGGACGTCATCGACCGCGATGCGGAAGTAGCAACGCGTACGCGTCTCGCCCATCGGCAGGATAGGCAGGTCGCGCGTCGCGCGCGTTGTATTGAGAGCGCCGCGGGCAACGTGGATAATGTCCGCTAAAACGGCGCTCGCAGTCGCGTCTCCGCCGGCGCCTTGGCCGCTGAACATGATCGGCCCACACAGGTCGCCGACCACTTGAACTGCATTCAGGGCACCATCGACGCGGGCCAAGGGGTGACTGGTAGGGAGGAACACCGGATGCACGCGCGCTTCGACCCCCGTGGCAGCGAGACGCGCGGTGCCGAGGAGCTTGAGCGTGTAGCCGAGCTCGCGGCCGAGAGCGATGTCGCGCGCCTCGAGCTTTGCGATGCCCTCGCGGAAGATCTTCTGCGGCGTAATGGCCGCCCCGAAGGCGAGCCTCACCAGGATGGCAAGCTTGTCAGCGGCGTCGATACCTTCGACATCGGCGGTCGGGTCGGCCTCGGCGAAGCCACGCCGCTGCGCTTCGGCGAGCGTGTCGGCGTAGCTACCACCGGCCGCCATGGCAGTGACGATGAAGTTGGTGGTGCCGTTGATGATGCCGCGCAGCTCGCGAATGGCGTTGGCCGCGAGGTCATCCGCGAGCGGGGCAATGACAGGTAAGCCGCCGCAGACCGCCGCCTCATAGCGAAGGGCCACGTTTTTGGCCGCCGCCTTGGCGAACAACGCGTCGCCGTGCCACGCGAGCACGCGCTTGTTGGCGGTGACCACGTGTTTGCCGTGCGTGAGGGCGGTGTCGATGAGGGTGCGACACGGCTCTTCGCCTCCCATCAGCTCGACCACAAGGTCGACGTCGTCGGCCCGGACCAAGGCTTCGGCGTCGGTGCCGAGGAGGTTCTTCGGCACGTCGCGCGCCTTGGTTGGATCACGTACAACCGCACGCGTCAGCACCAGCTCGGCGCCAGCCGCCGCATTGAGCTGCTCGCGCTTTTGCGTCAGCGCACGGGCGACCGAGCCGCCGACGACTCCCACTCCGAGAAGCCCTACACGCAATCGTCGCATCGCTTCTCATAGGACCCCAGTCGCGGCCGTAAGACAACGGACTCCAGCGCAAAACCAGCGGATGCGCCGCCGGACAACCGCCGTCTTGGGGGGGTGGGTATGTGTAAGCGGCCCCCTCGAGGTCGCAGGAGACGCCCAAACCATGGCCGAGCCAACGATTAGTCCACGAACGTCACCTCCCACCCAGGTCGCCCCGCCGACCCCGTCCGCAGTCACCGTCCAGAATCGTCCAGGTGCCGCCGCCATCTTGAGTGGTGCCGAGGGTTCCGTCTTCGCATACAGCCGCAACAGCGGGCAGGGGCTCGCGCAAGACATCGCGACGTTACGGGGCATGCGGGTGATTCTCGACCGTGACCCCACGGCTCGACTCGCCGTCCCGGGAGAGCACAAGAGCTGGGACCAAGCGCTTACAGGTGACGCCGCTCGAGCCCGTATCGACCAGATGCTACGCGAGCGCGGGATCCCCGACACCTACCAGACCGTGCCGGGAGGCGGCAGCAAACCAGCCCAACTGCCCAAGCTGCCCCCGCCTTGAGCATGACGGCCCGAAGGTAACTGCAACAGACCAGAAGTTTGACGGATTCTGCTGTAAGGAGGCTCAAAATGGCCGACGTCGGCGCCGCGCGACCCGAGACTTGCCACAAGGAGTACAACGAAGGCCCAGCGATGCGTGAGCTCGTCGCTGCCGAACGTGAGCTCAACGCCGCGTCGCAAGCACTGCGCGCGAACCCGACCGACCGCGCAACGCGCGACCGCTACGAATCGGCCTCAGAGAGACGGGCGGAGGCCGCAATCGGCATGGTGGTCCCGCATTTCGTCCTCGAAGATTGTCTCGACACCGCCGCGGCGGCCGCGCGCGCGCGGACCGGGGTCAAGACGCGCGGCCCGCAGTGAAGCTTGCGACATCGCGAGAGCTACGGGACGAGCGGCGGCCCCTCGTGCCGTGGATAGCTCCCGAGGACCTTCACCATAGGGCAGCGCTCGTGCAACACGGCCAGGGCCCGGGCGACAGGCTCGTCCGTGCGATGTCCCTCGAGGTCGGCGACGAACACGTAGTCCCAAGCCTTCTGCTTCGAAGGCCGTGACTCGATCTTGCTCATGTTGATGTTGTTGTCCGCTAAAGCGCCTAGAACTCGATACAGTGCGCCGGCGGCGTCATGCACGCTGAAGACAACCGTGGTCTTGTCTTTACCGCTGCGCGGCGCGTCTTCCTGGCCGATGACGAGGAAACGCGTCGCATTACCCTCACCGTCCTGACAGCGACGCGCCAGAACCTTGAGGCTGAAGATCTCGCCAGCGAGCGCGCTGCCAAGCGCCGCTCCCTTAGGATCGTCTGCGGCTTGCCGCGCGCCCTGGCTGGTCGACGCGGTGTGGACGAGCTGCGCTTGCGGCAAGTGGCGCGCGAGCCACATGCGGCATTGACCCAAGGCTTGCGGGTGCGAATACACCCGCTCGACGGCGGGGAGGTTGGGGGCGTGCGAGAGCAACGCGTGAGAGATCTCGAGGACCGTCTCGCTGCGCAGGAAGACGCCGCCTTCGAGCAGAGCGTCGACGGTGCTCGAAACGCCGCCCTCGGTGGAGTTCTCCACCGGCACGATGCCGTAGTTGCTGGTGCCGGAGCGCACCATGTCGACGGCACCCGATAGCGACGCCGCTTCGTGGTACTCGACCGCGAGGCCGAACACGTGGCGCGCAGCGAGATGCGAGTAGGAACCCTGCGGCCCCAAAAACGCCACCGACAAGCGTTTCTGCAGCGCGAGGCAAGCACTCATCACCTCGCGAAAAACGGCGTGGATGGCGTCTTCGGGGAAGCGGCCAGCGCTGCGCCCCGTCAAGCGGTCGATGATCTGACGCTCGCGCTCGGGCTGGTACCACGGCAGGCCACTGCCGCGCTTCGCGTCCGCCACCTCGCCCACGACCTTGGCCCGCTCGGCGAGCAGCTCGAGCATCTGATCGTCGAGTGCGTCGATGCGCTCACGCAACGGCTTGAGGTCTTTCATCGGTTCTTGGCCTTGAAGTCCGCCATCATCCCCACGAAACGCTCGAAGAGGTAGCCCGCGTCACGGGGGCCGGGCGCCGCCTCGGGGTGGTACTGAACGCTGAAGGCCGGAGCGTCTTTCACGCGGATGCCGGCCACGGTCTGATCGTTCAAGTTCAGGTGGGTGATCTCGGCGCGCGATGCAGGCACCGAGGCCGGGTCGACCGCGAACCCGTGATTCTGCGAGGTGATCTCGACCTTTCGCGTCGACAGGTCCATGACCGGATGGTTCGCGCCGTGGTGCCCGAATTTGAGCTTGAAGGTCTTCGCTCCGGCAGCGAGCGAGAGGATCTGGTGACCAAGGCAAATGCCGAAGACCGGTGTCTTGCCGAGGAGGGAACGAGCATTTGCGATAGCGTACTCGAGCGGCTCGGGATCTCCGGGTCCGTTAGAGAAGACGACCCCGTCGGGCTTCATGGCGAGCACGTCGGCGGCAGAGGTGTTTCCGGGTACGACGGTGACCCTCGCGCCGAAGTGAACGAGGGAACGCAGAATGTTGCGCTTCACGCCGAAGTCGTAGACGACGACGTGATATTTCAGGTCGCGCTTCTTCTCGCTGCCCGCGAGGTCGAGAGTCGAGCGCTGCCAGGTGTAAGACTTCTGGGTGGTGACCCGGCTTGCTAGGTCGAGACCAGCCATCGACGGAATGGCGCGGGCACGCTCGACGAGCGCTTCGATCGGCGTCGTCGCGTCGGCGATGATGCCGCGTTGAGCGCCAGCGTCGCGCAGGTGGCGTACGAGCGCGCGGGTATCGAGATCGCAGAAGCCGGGGACGTCGTGCTCGGCCAGGTATTGATCGAGGGTGCGCTCGTGTCGCCAATTGCTGGCGATGCGGCTCACTTCTTTGACAACGAGCGCCGAGAGATAGGTGCGGCCCGACTCGAAGTCCTCCGGCGCGATGCCGTAGTTGCCGATCATCGGGTAGGTCATCACGACGATCTGACCCGAATACGACGGGTCACCCAGGATCTCCTGGTAACCGGTCATCGCGGTGTTGAAGACCACCTCACCGGCGCCGTCCCGGGTGGCGCCGAAACGCCTGCCGCGGAATACCGTGCCGTCCTCGAGAACCAAGCGGGCAGGAGCACCTATGGTCATGCGTTGGCTCTCTTACGCGGGCCAACCGATGGCGGCAAGACCATGACCATGCGATGGCTACGATCATGCGAATCGCCGCCTTCTTTGCCCTCGCTTGCGTGGCCGCCTGCAAGGCCCAGGAGACTCTCCCAACGCCGCCTTTGGAGCAGACGCCAACGCCGAACAGCCAGGTCCCTGTCGCCCCGAGCGATCGCTGCGGTGACCCTGCGCCCTTTGTACGCGACCTGTTCACCCAGTACGCGGAGGGCCAAAAACCCCGGGCCCACGACACTATATTCGACGATGACACCTTGAAGCTCATCAAGGCAGATGCCGACCGGGCCGAAGGTGAGCTGCCCAACCTCGACTACGACCCTGTCTGCAACTGCCAGGACTACGAGAAACTCGCGGTGAACGAGGTGCTCATCGAAAGCGGCAAGACGACTGTCGCGCATGTCGCGTTCGTCAACGGTGGCAAGGTCTTCAGCCAGGACTTCGAGCTCACGTGCGGGGCGACCGGCTGGCGCGTTCACGACATCACGGTACTGCCCGAGGCGCGGTCGCTACGCGCCTCGCTGGCACCCACGAAGTAACGCTGTGCCGGGCGTGCGTTAAGGCCTACCCGACCACGCGGAGCCACTCGGGACCTGAACCCGCAGCGATTGTCCGCTCAAACGGACGCAAGTAGCGCGCGGGCTCGCTGTAGCTGCGCCTCGACCGCGCTCTTGGCGGTGCCGCCGATCGCGGTTCGGCGTTCGATGGCTGCGGCCATGTCGAGCTTGTCGAAGTCCGCTTGGACGAGCGGCTCTGGCAAGTCGCTCGCCTTGGCGAGAGTCTTGAAGTCGTCTTTTCCGTCGCGCACTCGGCCCATGATCGCGGCAACCGCGTGATGGGCTTTGCGGAAGGGGATGCCGCGCGCCACCAACCGGTCGGCGACCTCGGTCGCGAGGATGTCGTCCGACAACGCCGACGTCATGCGGACACGGTCGAACGCGACGTGCAAGCACGCCGCCTCCATGGCCTGGAGGCTAGTGAGCAACCGGCCCGTCGCCCGCCAGAGCGGTGGTTTGTCTTCTTGCAGGTCGCGCTGGTAGCTCACGGGAAGGCCCTTCACGAGCACCAGGATGCTGGTGAGGTCGCCGAGCATCGGCCCGGCTTGACCACGCACGAGCTCGGCAAGATCGGGGTTCTTCTTGTTGGGCATGAGCGATGAACCGGTCGCGAGCGCGTCGGGCCAGCGCAAGAAGGCGAACTCCGCCGTGCTCCAGACGACCATCTCTTCGGCGAGCCGCGACAGGTGCAGCGCCGCCATGCTGCAAGCGTAGATGACATCGCAGACGTAGTCGCGGTCACCGACCGCGTCGAGGCTGTTGTCAGTGGGACGCGCGAAACCAAGCTCTTTGGCGAGCCATGCGCGATCGATGCCGAACGGGTGGCCGCTTACGGCTCCGCTACCAAGCGGCAGCACGTTTGCCATCGCACGGGCGCTCTTCATACGCTCGACGTCACGCTCTAGCATGAAGAAGTGGGCCATCAGCCAGTGCGCAAGCCGTATGGGCTGCGCCCGCTGCATGTGCGTGTACGATGGCATCAGGGTGTCGATCTCGTCTTCGGCACGCGACACGAGCGCGGCCTGCACCGCTTTGATGCCGGCAATCAGGCCGTCGACGCGCTCACGAGCGGTGAGCCGAAAAGCCGTCGCGACCTGATCGTTGCGGCTGCGCCCCGTGTGGAGCTTGGCGCCAACATCGCCGTGGCGTCGTGTCAGCTCGCTTTCGATGGCGGCGTGGATGTCCTCGACGTCTGTCGGCAGCCACGTGCCCTCGGTGAGCTCTTGGCGCAACGCCATCAGACCCTTGGCCAACGTCTCGGCCTCGTCGTTCGTTAGTACGCCGCAGCGGGCAAGGCCGCGCGCGTAGGCGGCGGAGGCACGCAGGTCGGCGTCGGCGAGGGGGAGGTCCTGCGCCAGGGACTCCGACAACGCAGCGAGCGCCGGATGCATCACGGAAGCGCCACCCCACAACGTCGTCTTCTTGTCGGTCATCGACCGGGCTCTATGACGTGTGGGCTGGCCTCGGCAAGGGTAAGAAGGGGCATGAGCATCGGCACCTCCCCGGACGGGATCGAAATGGTCATCTTGCCGCCAACCCGCGACCTCGGTGACGGCTTCAAAGTCCGACGCGCCCTGCCGACAGCACAACGGAGAATGGTTGGCCCCTTCGTCTTCTTCGACCAGATGGGCGAGGTCGTTTTCGGCGCAGGAAAGGGTCTCGACGTAAGGCCCCACCCGCACATCGGACTTGCGACCCTCACCTACCTCCTTCAGGGCGAAATCATGCACCGCGACAGCGTCGGCTCGGCGCAGGCCATCCGACCGGGAGCGGTCAACTGGATGATCGCCGGCTCCGGTATCGTCCACTCCGAACGGACCGCGCCCATCACACGTGCTGCCGGCCATACCCTTTTTGGCGTGCAGACTTGGCTTGCGCTCCCGAAGGCTTCCGAAGAGGTGCCCCCGAGCTTTTCCCACTATCCCCAAGACACGATACCATCCGCCGAAGCGGACGGTATCGCATTGCGTGTGGTCGCAGGCAGCGCCGAAGGGCTGCGCTCGCCGGTCACCGTCTTCAGCGACACGCTGTACGTCGACGTCGTGATGCGCGCTGGAGCAAACTATCGCGTCCCACCGGAGCACATCGAGCGCGCGGTCTACGTCATCCAAGGCGCCATCACGGTCGAAGGTCAGGAGGGCAGCTTCGCCACCAACCAGCTCGTCGTCTTGCGCCCCGGAGCCGAGGTCGTCGTGCGCGCCGCGGCTGCCGCGCGTCTCATCGTCGTCGGAGGCGAGCCACTCTCCGAGAAACGGCACATCTACTGGAACTTCGTCTCCTCGAGCCCCGAGCGCATCCAGCAGGCGGCTGACGACTGGCGGGCCGAGCGTTTCGCGCCAGTCGCAGGTGAAACGGAGCGCATCCCGCTGCCGGCGGACCCCTTCATCGCAAGAACATCCGACACGCCGGATCGTCGGTGACCTCGGCCGAGGCATAGCCGAGCCGTTCGAGAAAAGCCGCGAACTCGGCGCCGTCGTCGCTGGGTACCTGAATACCGGCGAGCACCCGCCCCACGTCGGAGCCATGATTGCGGTAGTGGAACAAGCTGATGTTCCAGGGATGGTGCATCGCCTCCAAGAAGTCCACGAGGGCGCCGCTGCGCTCTGGGAACTCGAAGGCGACAAGGCGCTCGTCTGCCGCGTCGGCGCGACCTCCGACCATGTGGCGGACGTGGAGCTTGGCCATCTCGTTGTCCGTAAGGTCGACCACGGCATAGCCGGCAGTGCGCAAGGCTGCTTGCACCGGCCCGCTGTCGTCGACCTTGACGCCAACGAAGACCCGGGCGTCGCTGCCACCGCCGTAGCGGTAGTTGAACTCGGTGACGGGTCGCGCACCAAGAACTCCGCAGAAGCGGCGAAACGAGCCTGGCTGCTCGGGGATGGTGACGGCGAGGATGACCTCGCGCCGCTCACCGATCTCGGCGCGCTCGCTGACGTGACGGAGCGAGTCGAAGTTCAAGTTCGCGCCACACGCAATGGCAGCATAGACCCCTGGCCCGTGCGTCTCGGCGTAGCTCTTCAAGCCCGCGAGCGCGAGAGCCCCGGCCGGCTCGAGAACGGCGCGGCGGTCTTCGAAAGCGTCTTTGATTGCAGCGCAAATCGCATCGTTCGAGACCACCACACATGCGTCGACGACTTGCCGGGCGATGCGAAAGGTCTCTTCGCCCGGGCACCGTACGGCGACACCATCGGCGAAGCGCCCCACACGTTCGAGGGTCACCCGCTCGCCGCGTCGTAGCGACTCCGTCATGGCGGCCGAGTCCTCGGGCTCGACGGCGATCACCTTGATGTCGGGTCGCAGGCTCTTGACCACTGCGCCGACGCCAGCGATGAGCCCACCGCCGCCGACGGCCACGAAGATGGCGTCGAGCTTGCCAGTGTGTTGCCGCAACATTTCGACACCCACCGTCGCCTGCCCTGCGATGACATCCGGGTCGTCGTACGGGTGAACGTAGGTGAGACCCTCGGCGCTTGCGCGCTTCAGCGCATGGCGCGCTGCCGTGTCGTAATCGTCGCCGTGTAGATCGACGTCGCCGCCGAGCCCACGCACCGCGTCGACCTTGATGCTCGGCGTCGTGCGCGGCATGACAATGACCGCGCGACAACCGAGGTGGCGCGCAGACAAGGCAACGCCCTGAGCATGGTTGCCCGCCGAGGCGGCGATGACTCCGCGGCTGCGAGCCTCTGGCGACAAGCGCGACATTTTGTTGTAGGCGCCGCGGATCTTGAACGAGAAGACCGGCTGCTCGTCTTCGCGTTTGAGCCAGACTTGTCCGCCCAGGCGGGCAGATAGTCGCGGCGCGAGCTCTAGCGCGGTCTCTCGCGCCACGTCGTAGACGCGCGACAAGAGAGCGCGCTTCAAGTACCCTTCCAGCGTTTCGCCGCTCATGGCGAAGAGGATACGCTAGCTGCGCGAAGAAAGCCCCAGCATCTCTCGCGCCTCGGCCGCTGACGCCACGTCGCGACCAACCTCGACCGCGATACGCGCGAGGGCCTCGACGGCGCTCGCGTTGTCGGTCGCGCGTCCGCCGCCCGGCAAGTAGAAGGTGTCCTCGAGGCCGCTGCGCAGATGCCCACCGAGCTCGGCCGCGCGCCGATGCACGGACCAGATTTCTGCCCGGCCTATGCAGGTGGCCTGCCACGGGGAGCCCGGCACGATATAGCGCAAGAGCAGCGGCAAGAGGTCCACGTCCGCGGGCATCCCAGAGGCGACACCCATCACGAAGTTGTACTGCGGCGTCCGCTTTAGCATACCCACGTCGCAATAGAGCCTTACCGAGCGTACGATGCCGACGTCAAAGCACTCGAGCTCAGGCACGGCGCCTATGGCGTCGATGACCTCGAGATACCGCGCGAGCTTCTCGACCGGGTTGTCGAAGACCATAGGCGGCCATGCCCAGGTCCCGTCTTTCTTCGCCTTCAGGTAGTTGAGGGTGCCGGCGTTGGCTGCCGCGATCTCGGGTAACACTGCCCGCAAACACGCGAGCGGACCACTCACGTCGGGGCCGATGACACCCGAGGTCGAGTTGATGATGATTCGTGGGCACGCGGCACGAATAGCATCCACGATAGCGGTTGCCACGGCTGGGTCCCACGAAGGCGCCCTGCCCGTTGTCTGCTCGCGGTAGTGAATGTGGACGATGGCTGCGCCGGCATCATGTGCACGCCTTGCCGCCGCGGCCATTTCGGCCGGAGTTACCGGCACCGGGTGCTCCTTGGGATCGGTGAGCACGCCGTTCAAGGCGCAGGTGATGATCGCCTTGGTCACTTCAAGACCTCGGGAACCACCGAGCGATGGAAACCGTCGAACACAGGCGACGGGGTGCGACGTTCCATGCGAGGCCAATTGGTCTTGAAGTTCGGCGCCGCGCCGTCGACGCGCAGGGTGCTACCCGAGATGAACGCCGCGGCCGGCGACAGGAGAAAGACGATGGCGGCGGAGACCTCTGCCTCGGTCGCAAGCCTCCCCAAGGGCACGCTGTCCTTCAGGCCGCGCACGATGTCGCGCATCTCCGGCGGGTAGCGGTCGAGTCCCGACGAGGCAACCCAACCCGGCGCCACTGCGTTGACGCGTACGTTGAAGGCGCCCCACTCCGACGCCGTGGTCTCGGTGAGGTTCACCATACCCGCGCGCGCCGCGCCTGAGTGCGCCATGCCGGGCATTCCGTTCCACATGTCCGCGACGATGTTGACGATGGCGCCACCATGGTCACCCATCCACTGGGTGAAACACTCACGGGCGAGGAGAAATCCACCCGTGAGGTTGGTGCGCACAACGGCGTCGAAGCCTTTGGCGCTGATGGCGGCGGCGGGCGAGGCGAACTGACCGCCCGCGTTGTTCACGAGTCCGTCGACGCGGCTGCATCGCTTCACGATGTTCGCGATGGCGGCTTGAACGTGCGTCTCTTCGCGAATGTCGAAGGCTTCGCTGTCGCAGGCGCCCCCGTCGCTTTCGATCTCTTGGCGGACGCGCGCGAGCTTCGCTGGGTCACGCCCCACCAGGACGACTTTCGCGCCGAGGGAGGCAAGCTCATGGGCGGTACAACGGCCGATACCACTGCCGCCGCCGGTGACGATGACGACCTGCCCCGCGAACAAGTCAGGGGCGAATACCGAGCGATAACTCACGTTGCCTCCTCGGGCTCGAGCTCGACGAGCACGCTCTTGGCGGCGACCTGAAGACCCGGGGTCGCGCACACACGACGCACGAGGGAGGCCTGCGGGGCACGTACCTCGTGTTGCATCTTCATGGCCTCGAGCACGAGCAAGAGCGCTCCTGCCGCCACACGGTCACCGACCTTTGCTGCAACGCTGAGCACCTTGCCACTCATCGGTGCGACGACCTCGCGTCGCGCCGAGCGCTTGGCGCGCTTGGGCTCCATGAGCGGGAGCGTGGCGACCTCGAACGTCTCGTAGTCGACTGTCAGGTCGAAGCGGTCGGCGGTCCGGGTCACGAACAATCGACGCGGAACACCGCTCACGATGGCCTTGTCGCGGAGCACTTCAACCGAGATCTCTTGATCCCCGAGAACGACGCAGGCGCCACGAACCTTCGCCTCGACGGCCTCGTCGCCGACCACGAAACGCACACGATCGACACCCGAGCCCCACACCCTGAAACCAACCGCTGGCCGGCCGGCGATGATGGCGGCCGCGACAGCCTTGAAATCGTCCGTGGGCGCAAACCTCGGCACGCTGAGCTCGTCGAGCGTGCGCGTCGTGGCCCTGGCGTCTTTCACCACCTGCTGGCTCAAGAGCGCGTAGAGGAAATCGCGATTCGTGGTGACCCCATGCACGACCAGCTCGGCGAGAGCGTTCAACAGCCTCGCAATAGCCTGCGGTCGCGACGATGCGTGCACGATGATCTTTGCCAGCATCGCGTCGTAGTCGGTTGTGACCTCTTGCCCGACGGCAATGCCGTGGTCGACGCGAACACCCGTTGGCGGAACCCACTGGGTGATGCGCCCGCTCTGCGGTACGAAGCTCGCATCTTCGGCGTAGAGACGCGCCTCGATTGCATGTCCGCGGAAGCCGACATCGGTCTGATCGAACGGCAACGGCTCGCCAGCGGCGACCGCGAGCTGCAATGCGACGAGGTCGAGGCCGGTGATCTCCTCGGTCACCGGGTGTTCGACCTGCAGACGCGTGTTCATCTCGAGAAAGTAGAAATCGCGACCGTCGAGGAGGAATTCGACGGTGCCAGCACCAACGTAGCCGATACTTTTGGCCGCAGTGACCGCTGCGCGACCCATGGCGTCGCGCAGCGCGTCGTCCACCGCGGGCGCCTCTTCAATGACCTTCTGATGGCGTCGCTGCAGCGAGCAGTCACGCTCGCCCAGATGCACGATATTGCCTTGTTGGTCGGCGAAGATCTGAATCTCGACGTGGCGGGCGCCTTCCAAGGCGCGCTCGAGCATGATGTCGCCGTCGCCGAAGGCTCGCTCGGCCTCGCTCTTGGCCCGAGGTAGCTCGCGCGCGAGCGCCTCGAGGTCTTCGACACGTCGAAGGCCGCGGCCGCCACCACCGGCCGATGCCTTGATCATCATCGGGAAGCCAACCCGAGCGGCCAGGGCAACTAAGTCGTCGCTCACGCTCGCGATGGTCCAGGGCAAGACAGGTACGCCGAGCTTTGCGACGGAGGTCTTCGCGGCCACCTTTCCGCCCATGGCCTCGATGGCGGACGCCGGTGGACCCACGAAGATGAGCCCCGCTTCCTCGCAGGCACGCGCGAGCTTGGCGTTCTCCGAGAGAAAACCGTATCCGGGGTGAATCGCGTCGGCACGCGTCGACTCCGCGGCCTCGATGATCCGCTCGATGTTTAGGTACCCTCCCTCCCGCGAGCTCAAGTGAATCGCTTCGTCGGCAACCTGCGTATGCAGCGCGCCTTTGTCGACGTCGCTGAAGACCGCGATGGTGTGCAGACCCATTTGTTTTGCGGTGCGGATGATGCGGCAGGCGATCTCGCCGCGATTGGCGATGAGCAGGCGGTGCATCACATCCTCGCCACGCCGAAGCTCGACGGCTGCAAGGTGCGTGAGTCGGCCTCGCGGCAGGTGGCGAGCGCAAAAGCGAGCAGAAAGCGCGTGTGGCGCGGGTCGATGATGCCGTCGTCCCACAGACGCGCTGACGCGAACAAGGCGCGGGTCTGCGGCTCCATGGCGCCGATGATGTTCGACCTTATGGCGTCGACGTCGACCTTCTCCCCGGTACGGCGCGCACGCTCCTCCGCAAGCAACGTCATCACCGTGGCAGCCTGCTCGGGTCCCATCACCGCGGTGCGCGCGTTCGGCCAGGCGAAAATGAAGCGTGGATCGTAAGCCCTTCCGCACATGCCGTAGTTGCCAGCGCCAAACGAACCACCCACCAGGAACGTCACATGCGGCACGCGCGAGCAGGCGACAGCTTGGATCATCTTCGCGCCGTGCTTGACGATGCCGGCGCGCTCGGCCTCGGTACCGACCATGAAACCCGTGGTGTTCTGCAGGAAACAGATGGGCGTACGCGTCTGGTTGCACTGCTGAATGAAGTGGGCCGCCTTCGTGGCCCCAGCAGGAGTGATCGGTCCGTTATTGCCGATGAACGCGCACGGGGACCCGTACACGAAGGCCCGTCCGCAGACCGTGTCGCTGCCGTAGTCGGCCTTTACCTCGAGAAAGTCGGAGTCGTCGACGATGCGGGCGATGACCTCGCGTACGTCGTAGGGCCTCCGGTAGTCGACCGGGGTGAGACCCGCGAGCTCGGCGGGCGAGTAGCGCGGTGGCGTCGCTTCGAGGAGTGGCGTGGCCTTGTCCCAGCCGAGCTTCCCCACAACCTCGCGCGCCAGGAGTAGCGCCTGGTAGTCATCGTCGGCGATGTGCTCGGCGAGACCCGTTACGCTCGCGTGCAGCTCGGCGCCGCCCAGGTCTTCGTCGGTCGCGATCTCTCCGGTAGCTGCCCGCAAAAGCGGAGGGCCGGCGAGAAAGATCTTGGCGCGCTCGCGTACCACGATGACCACATCCGACAAACCCGGCATGTATGCGCCGCCAGCAGTCGAAGAGCCGTGCACCACCGTAATTTGCGGAATCCCCGCTGCGGAGAGACGCGCTTGGTTCGCAAATGTGCGCCCACCCTCGACGAACATCTCGGCTTGGTGCAGGAGGTTAGCGCCCGCGCTCTCGACCAGCGACACGAGCGGCAGCTTGTTGACTGCCGCAACCTCCTGGATGCGCAGCAGCTTGCGCATGCCCTGCGGCGAGATGGCGCCTCCCTTGATACCGCTGTCCGAGACCGAAACGGCGCACCGTACGCCTTCGATGAAGCCGATGCCGCAGATCGAGCTTCCGCCCTCGACGCGCTCGTTGCCGTCGTCGTCGTGCATACCGTATCCGGCGAAGGGGCAGAGCTCGACGAAATCACTCCCCGGGTCGAGCAGCACCTGAAGGCGCTCGCGCGGCAGGAGCTGGGCGCGCTCCTTGAACTTGGCGGCGCTGCGCTCCGAGTTGATGGCGATGCGCTGATGCACCTCGCGCACCTGTGCAACCAACGCGAGCATCGCCTCCCGGTTGCCTTCGAAGTCCTTACTGCCTTGGTCGAGCGCGCTTCCGATGCGTGTCATGCGGCATCGTGAGGCTAATCACGACTTCAGGACGAAGTGAACCGCGGTCTCACAACGGTGTGTCGCAAACCCTGATGTACTCGCGAACGCGCTCCAAATGAGCGGCGTCGTCGGGGTACTTGCGCGCGTGATTTTTCCAGTGATTGCAGGTCGCAGCCTTCTCGTCGCTGTCCTGCAGAAATAGGCCGATCTCCCAGGAGAGGCGGGCCATCTGCGCGGGCGTGATGTCGCCACGCTGGGACTGGGAGAGCAGGAGCTGCACCGCTTCGCGCGGACGCTTCTGGGCACGCAGCTTCGAGATGCGCTTGAGGATGTCCTCCATGGACATCGTGCCCGTCGGCTGAGGCTCCTCTGCTTCTTCCTCGTCCTGCTCATCCTCTTCCTGACTCTCTTCTTGTGTCGCCGCCACTGGGGCTGACGTCGCGACCGAGGTTCTGGGCCGAGCGGAGGTCGCCGCTCTCGGAGACACAGGCAACTTCGGCGCCGCGAGCGGAATCGCATCGAGCGCCACAACAACGCCGCCCTGCGGCAGCGGCCAAGTCGTCTCAGCGCCAGCAGCGAGCACGACGTCGCTCCCGTCGTCGTCGTGGTACACGACCGTACCCTCGTCGACCTTCACGTGTCCGGTGCCGTCTCGCTGGGTCACGGTGAAACGCGTGCCGGTGATCTCGATGACACCGTGGGAGACGAGGACGCGCAGAGTGTTTCCATCGCTGCGCGGGCTGGCCACGAAGCTCGCCGTGCCATGGCGAACCCGCATCCCGTTGCCCCGTTCCTCGAGCGAGACGCCCGGGTGAGCGAGGATCACATCCCCATCCCGCGCGATGCGTACCGGCTCGGCGCAGGAGGGTTTGACATCGATGAAGCCAGCGTGTTCCCGCAGACAGGCATTGGGATCATCCCGGTCGGGTGCTCGGAAGACGACGAAGAGCGCGATGGCGCACACGAACACGAGACCCGCTGCCACGAGCCCGACCATCAGGCCCTGGCGTGCGCCGTGAAGCGCCGCCTTTTCATGACGCAGGCCTTCGGCGAGGGCTTCGTCGGTCGTTCGCCCGAGCCTCGTCGCGACATCTGCCTCGCGTCTGGAGTCGCCCATCGCCACCCTTTCTACAAACTCGGTCCGGCGTCGCCAAGAGCAGGGCGGAACGGGCGGGATTGGCATGCACGAGCCGATGCGCAACCGAGCCGGGAGCGCCGGGTATCACTGCGGCTCGTCGCACACCCTGATGAACTCTTGCACCCGGTCGGCGTGGCTTGCGTCGTCCGGGTACTTGCGTGCGTGGAGCTTCCAGTGCGCGCAGGCGCCGGCCTTGTCGCCGATACGGTCGTACAAGAGCATACCAATCTCAAATGATAAGCGCGCCTGCTGCAGACCCGTGAAATCGACCCGCTCGAGCTGGGCTCGAAGCAGCTCTAGCGCTTCGCTGTAGCGTTGCTGACTCCGCAACGTCGACGCCTTCTTGAGCACGTCCTCCATGAGCATCGGGCCGCTCTCGTCAGGGGCGTCCGGGGCGGGCTCCTCATCGCTCGGCGGTTCGGGGGCGCGCGACGCCGGAGGTTTGCTTGCTTGCGGCCTCGGTTGGGGCGGCGTACGCGTTGGCGGCGCTGCCACCGCCACGGCCGGCACGTCGAGTGGGATCGGATCGAGAGTCACCGGCGTCTCGCGCGGTGGCGGCGGTCTGCGTGGCCACTCTAGCGTGTCGCCGGCAGCGACCGTGCTCATCTCGCCATCCGTCCAATGGAACGCGATGTGACCCTCTTCGACGCGGACACTGCCGCGCTCGTCGCCTTGTGTCACCGTAAAGCGCGTCCCCACCACATCGATCGCACCGTGCGAGACGAGAACACGCATTCTCGCGCCATCGCCGCGCTTGCGTGCGACGAAGCTCACCTTGCCCTCGCGGATCCGAAGACCCTCGCCCCGATCTTCGAGATGCGCCCCGGCATAGGCCAAGAGGATGTCGCCTTGGCGCTCGATGCTGACTGGCTCGCTGCACCCAGGGCTGATGTCGATGAAGCCCGCGTGCTCGCGCATACAGCCGTGGACGAGATTGCTCCGTTCTTGCGGCCGCAAGGCAACGAAAGTCCATATCGCGATGACGCACAGGACGCCGCTTACGACGAGACCGACGCGGGTTCCCTGGCGGTCCCCGCTCAATCTGTCTTGCTCCACGTGCGACCGCTCTTCGGCGGAGTCGACTTCGACGCTAGCCATCGGTGACTTCCAACTCACTCACTTGCAAGGGGCCGAGCGCCTTCTTGTTCGCGACAAGGTACGTCAGGTTGCGGGGCACACATACTCTCTATGTTCTTGCCCTAAATCATCTTAACCGCAACGGCCCCGTGAGCAGGGCAAGACCGTGCTGGCCAGGGCCTGCTCAGTGAACCGTCGCGGCCGCCGAGTCACCGGCCTCCTTGGTGAAGGTCAGCCCGTGCTCGTCGACGCCGATGCGGACGGTGTCGCCGGCCTTGAACTCGCCTCGCAAAATGGCCGTCGCGAGGGGGTTCTGGATCTCGCGCTGAATCGTCCGCTTTAGAGGTCGCGCACCATAAACTGCATCATATCCCTCGCGCGCAAGGTGATGTTTGGCTTCGGCCATCACTAGAACGCGGATATTGCGCTCCTCGAGCAGCTTCTCGAGTCCGCGTAGCTGAATGTCGAGGATGCCTACGATCTGCTCCTCGCCCAGGGCCTTGAAGAAGACGATTTCGTCGATGCGATTCAAGAACTCCGGTCGGAAGCTCTTGCGTAGCGCCTCCATGGCGAGGTCGCGCATGCGCTGGTCGTCGCGGCCCGCGTATTGCTGGATGGCATCACTGCCGACGTTGCTCGTCATGATGACGATGCTGTTCTTGAAGTCGACCGTGCGCCCCTGACCGTCCGTCAACCGACCATCCTCGAGCACCTGCAAGAGGATGTTGAACACGTCACCATGCGCTTTCTCGATCTCGTCGAAGAGAACGACGCTGTATGGCCGGCGTCGCACGGCCTCGGTCAGTTGGCCTCCCTCGTCGTAACCGACGTAACCGGGAGGTGCACCAACCAAGCGCGACACCGCGTGCTTCTCCATGTATTCGCTCATATCGATGCGAACCATGGCGTGTTCGTCGTCAAACATGAACTCTGCGAGTGCGCGAGCTGTCTCGGTCTTTCCGACACCGGTCGGCCCCATGAACAAGAAGCTACCCACCGGCCGCTTGGGGTCGGCGAGGCCGGCGCGAGAACGCCGCACCGCGTCCGCTACGGCGGCGAGAGCCTCGTCTTGACCGACGACGCGATGGCGGAGGTTGTCCTCCATGCGCACGAGCTTCTCGATCTCGCTCTCGAGCATCTTGCTGACCGGAATGCCCGTCCAGCGCGCGACGATCTGCGCGATCTCTTCGGCGGTCACTTCTTCGTTGAGCATGCGGCGACCGCTCGTTGCGTCGACGGCGCCCTCAGCCTCTTTCATCTTGCGCTCGGCCTCGGGGATCTTGCCGTACTTGAGCTCGGCGGCCCGGTTGAGGTCGCCGCGCCGCTCGGCGTCGGCTTGCTCGTTGCGCAACGCCTCGAGCTCTTCTTTGCCTGTGCGGGCCGCCTTGATCTGCTGAACCTCTTTTTGCCACTGGGCACGTAGCCCGGCGTCTTGTTCGCGCAGATCGGACAGCTCGATCTCGAGGCGCGTGAGGCGCGCCTTCGAGCCTTCGTCTTTCTCCTTGAGTAACGCCTGCTTCTCGATCTCGAGCTGCGTGATCTTGCGTTGCAGCTGATCGATCTCGGTTGGCAGCGAATCGATCTGCAAGCGCAGGTGCGACGCTGCTTCGTCGATCAGGTCGATGGCCTTGTCGGGTAAGAAACGTTCGGTGATGTAACGATTCGACAAGGTCGATGCCGCAACGATGGCGGCATCCTGAATGCGAACGCCATGGTGAATTTCGTAGCGTTCTTTCAGGCCGCGCAAGATCGAGATGGTGTCTTCGACGCTCGGCGGGTGGACCATCACTGGTTGGAAGCGCCGCTCGAGCGCCGCGTCTTTTTCGATGTGCTTGCGGTATTCGTCGAGGGTGGTTGCTCCAATGCAGTGCAGCTCGCCACGAGCCAAGGCGGGTTTGAGCAGGTTCGCCGCGTCCATCGCGCCTTCCGCCGCGCCTGCACCGATCAACGTATGCAGCTCATCGATGAACAGGATGATCTCGCCCTGCGAGTCCATGACTTCCTTGAGGACAGCCTTCAAGCGGTCCTCGAACTCACCGCGGTACTTGGCGCCGGCGACGAGCGCTCCGAGGTCGAGCGCGACGATGCGCTTGTTCTTCATGCCCATGGGCACATCGCCGTCGATGATGCGACGGGCGAGACCCTCCACGATAGCGGTCTTGCCGACGCCAGGCTCACCGATGAGCACCGGGTTGTTCTTGGTGCGGCGAGCGATCACCTGGAGCACGCGGCGAATCTCGTCGTCGCGACCTATGACGGGGTCGGTCTTGCCCTTCTTGGCCGACTCCGTGAGATCACGCGCATAGCGCCCAAGCGCTTGGTAGCGATTTTCGGGGTTGTCATCGGTGACGCGGTGCGAGCCACGGATCTGCTTGAGCGAACCTAGGATGGCGTCAACGGTGACGCCCGCGTCCTTCAGGACCTTGCCGAGCTCGCCTTTGGCTTCGGCGGCGGCGAGCAACAGGTGCTCGGTGGAGACGTAGTCGTCGTTGAGCTGTTTGGCGTACTTCTGCGCTGCCTGCACCGCCGTGTTGAGCGAGCCGCCGAGGTAGGGTTCGCCGCCCGAAACGCGCGGCATCTTCTCGGTGCGGGCGGCCAGGGCGTGCTCGAGCTCGCTCGGGCTGGTACCGATCTTCTCGAGCAGCGGCACGATGATGCCGCCTTCCTGACGGATGAGGCTGAGGAGCAGGTGCTCGAGCTCGACCGACTGCTGGCCGTTCTCTTGAGCGACGCTCTGTGCTCCAAGGATGCCTTCACGCGCCTTTTGGGTGAACTTGTCCATTCGCATACCGCTAATCTAGGCCGCCCGCGCGATTAGTCAACTAGTAAACAAGCGAATTAACCAGCTTAAGCAGGCGAACTAAATCGTGACTCATCTTCTCGTAATTGCTTCACTTTTCACATCTCCCCTCGATATCGTCGATGGCGACGCTGCGCGCGATCGCCTGTGGCTGCGCGCCGAGCAGGGCACCGTGACCGTCTACGACCGAAAGACGGGTCAAAGCAGCGTCGCCGCCGAGCACGTGCTCTCGACCGACCGCGGGTCAGATGGCGGTGTCATCGCCCTCATCTTCGTGGCGGTACACGCGGGCATCACGACCGGGACTTACGAGTTTCGCGACATCGCGCCGCAGGCCGCGGTTGCGTCGCGCTTCGACCTCGAAAACGACAAGGGTCTCGCCATGATCGCCGGAGCGGGGCCGCAGAGCATCTTGACCGCTAAAACGATCATGTCACTCGACAAGGGGAGCTGGCAGGCAGCACGACTCACGGCGCCGCTCACACTTGCTGGCGTCATTCACGGGGTTCAGACACCCGATGGAGTGCTTGTCGCCTCCGTAGGTGGGCCGCTTTACAGCATCAACCGGATGACCGGTGTTACGCGCGAGGTGAAGCTCGGCGACGCTACGATCGCGAACGTGAGCGCCCTAAGCAACGATGTCACCAAGCCGGGCTGCGTGCTCGTCGCGGTCGCGCAAGACAAGGCTGGCTACGTGGCGCGTGTGTGTGGTCAAGAGGCCGAGACGGTCTTCACGAAGACGCACAAAGACGGGAGCACCGCCCCAGTGCTTGGAGTAGTGTCGACAACGAAGGGCTGGGTGGCCGTCGCGGGCGGTAAAGTCATCCGCGAAAGCGGACGTAAGACGAAAGAGTCGACGCTCGCCAAGCCCAAGAGCTGGAAAGGCCTCATGCTGCAAACGAGCAACCCAGAGTTCGTCCTCGTGCAGGTCGCTGGCCGCGAAGCTCCCCTGTTCCTGCCCGTGCGTTGATGGCCGGCCAGCTCAAAGCGTTTTTCTTGTCCGAGCGTGTCGGCCGAACACACGCTGCCCTGCAATAGGGCTTGACGCGCCAAGGCGCCCGCTGCAGAATACCTACCAACTAGTAGGTTCGATCATGCAGAGCTTGTTGATCCACCCCGACCTGAGCCGACGGGCCGTCGTCGACGGCAGCGCGCTCGATTGGCACGACTCCCCTATGCCCGGTGTGCAGCGCCGCATGCTCGAGCGTGACGGAGGCGAGCAAGCGCGCGCCACTTCCATCGTGCGCTATGCGCCGGGCAGCCGCTTCAGCCCCCACACCCACGAGCGTGGCGAGGAACTGTTTGTGCTGGACGGCGTCTTGGAAGACGAGTTTGGTCACTACGGCCCCGGCAGCTACATCAAGAACCCGCCGGGCTCGGCACATACGCCGGCGTCCGTCACCGGCTGCTTGCTGTGGGTCAAGCTGCGCCACTTGGCACCTGACGACAGCGAGCGCGTGGTGGTGAATACGCAGGCTGCTGCTTGGCAGCCAGGCCTGGTGCCCGGCCTTGCCGTGATGTCGCTGTCCAGCCACGCCACCCAGCACACCGCCTTGGTGCGCTGGGCGCCGGGCACACGTTTTCGGCGGCATCAGCATTGGGGTGGCGAAGAGATCTATGTGCTCAGCGGCGTGTTTGAAGACGAGCACGGTCGCTACCCGGCCGGCCACTGGCTGCGCAGCCCCCACCTGAGCCAACACACGCCATTTAGCGGTGAAGGCTGCACCATCCTTGTCAAGACAGGCCACTTGCAGTGAACAGCACCAAGCATTTCTCTGAGCTCAGCCCCGCAGCCGAACGCATTGTGGACGTCGCGCAAGGCCTCATCCAGCGCGCGGGGTACAACGGCTTTTCCTACGAAGACATCGCTCGCGAAGTCGGCATCAAGAAGCCCAGTATCCACCACCACTTTCCGACCAAGGCCGAGCTCGTAGCCGTGGTCACCCAGCGCTACATGCACCGCTTTAGAGAGGCGCTGCTGCGCCTGGAAGGCCGGCATGCCCGAGCCCCGGAGCGCTTGCTCGCCTACGCAGACTTGTTCGAGCAAACCTACGGCGCACAGCGCCAGCTCTGCCTATGCGGCATGCTGGGTGCCGAGGCCGACGCGATTCCCGCGGAGGTGGCGCACGAGGTGCAGCAGTTCTTCAAAGCCAATATGACTTGGCTTACCGACGTCATTGCCCAAGGCCAGCAACAGGGCAGCTTGCGAGCCGGCGTCGACCCTGCGGCCCAGGCCCAACTGCTACTCTGCGCGCTGGAAGGCGCCATGGTGGTGGGTCGAGCAGCCGGCCGTGTCGCGCACCAAGGCCCAGCGGCGCTCGGTGCAGCACTGGTTCTTTCACTGAGGGCCTGAGCGGCCTTCGCTTCCCGGGCCCACCTGGACCCATTTTTCTAGGCCTTAACAGCCTACCAACTGAAAGGTTTGTAGATCATGACCCCTCTTCCCTTTACCCACAAAAAACTTCTCGTCATTGGCGGCACCAGCGGCATTGGCCTTGCTGTCGCCGAGCACGTCTTGCGCGGCGGTGGCAGCGTCGTGGTCACCGGTCACCGTGCCGATAAGGGGGCAGCGGCCGCGCAGCAACTCCAATCTTTGGGCGACGCCGCCGTGCTGCGCGCCGACCTGCAGACGGCGAGCGGCGTCCAGCAGTTGCAAAGCGAGTTGGAGGCGCGACATGCCGACATCAACCTGCTGGTCAACGCCGCTGGCGTCTTCGTGCCCAAGCCTTTTTTGGAACACACCGAGGCCGACTACCGCAGCTATCACGCGCTAAACGAAGCGCTCTTCTTCCTCACCCAAGGCGTGGTGCGCCGCTGGGTGGCGGCGGGCACGCCCGGCGCCATCGTCAACATCGGCTCTATGTGGGCGCAGCAAGCCATAGCGGCCACGCCCTCTTCCGCGTACTCGATGGCCAAGGCCGGACTGCACGCGTTGACCCAGCATCTGGCCATGGAGCTCGCGCCGCACGGCATCCGCGTCAACGCTGTCTCGCCCGCCGTGGTGGCGACGCCCGTCTACGAAGCGTTCATCCCCAAGGATCAAATGCGGCAGGCACTCGCTGGCTTCAACACCTTCCACCCGCTCGGGCGCATCGGCCAGCCCCAGGATGTGGCGGCCGTCGTGGCGTTTCTGCTGTCAGCCGAGGCGAGCTGGGTGACTGGGGCGCTGTGGGATGTGGACGGTGGGGTGATGGCGGGGCGCAACGCGGTCTGAAGCGCAGCCTCACGGTATGCCGCCGATTCAGACCATCGATGACCAACCGGTGCAGGCCGGCGCCGTCTCGGGACGGCGACGGCGATTCGATCTCTGGCAGTGCAGCGGCGGCTACCAAGAACCGCTGCAGTTGCCTATCGAGTTCGCGTAGACTTTCGTTCAATGGACTTTCTGGATGAGCTGCTCCGCCTGATCGCCGCCTTGAACGCAGAGGGCGTCGACTATGTGCTCATTGGCGGGGCAGCGCTCAACGTCCACGGGCTCGTCCGCGCTACCGAAGACATCGATTTTTTCATCGCTGCGCGAGCGGACACCGTCGAGGCATTGAAGCGTGCGTTGCGTCGTGTCTGGGACGACCCCGAGGTCGATCAAATCTCCGCCGACGACCTCTTGGGCGAGTACCCTGCCGTCTCCTACGGTCCGCCCTCAGGAACGCTGTCGCTGGACATCCTGACGCGCCTTGGAGAGTTCGCGCGCTATGAAGACCTCGAGCATGAAGTGGTCGCCGTGCGTGGTGTGCCCATCCGAGTGGCCACGCCGCGTACGCTGCACTGGCTGAAGCGCGGCACCGTTCGGCCCCTTGATCACGCGGACGCGCAGATGCTCGAGGAAGCGTTCGACTTCGAGCCGAAGGGTGAAAAACCATGACCGTGCGTCGCTATCGGAGCGTCAGCGAAATGCCAGCCGGCGGACTGACAACCAATGCGCCGCTCGAAGATCGCATCGCCGCGGCGTCGGAGCGCGCCCATCCCCTTGGACGAGCTGCCCTCCTGAGAGGCGTCGTGCGCTTTCGTTCGATCGAAGACGCTCAAGCCTTTCGCCGCGCTGCGACGATCGAGCGGATGCGCAGCCTGCGAGCTGCGAGACTCGAGGCAGAGCGTTCTACCTCGAGCGACGACCCGCCTTCGGGGGATAGACCAGGCCCGGGATCGCGCCGGTAGCAGCCGACCGGTTTGGTTGTCAGGTCGCGGGCCGCGAAGAACAACCCCGACCGGCATCGGCGCTTCATGCAAGAGGGCAAGCTCGACCCGGTTGCTCTCGTCGACTTGCTCGACGAAAGGAAGCGAAGCGGACATCGCCAAGGGTCTCGCTCTCACCCCGAGTGAGCTTGCGCGCGTTCGCGTCGCGTACGAGGACACCGGGCGCGCCATCGTCTCTCACTACGCCGCCGAGCTCGCGCGGCTAGTCTTCACGTTCGCCAGGGTGCTCGCCGCGGTCTCACGGCGCTCAGCGCTTTGCACTCGGATTCGGCGTAGAAAGCGTCACGAAATGCGTCGGGGCGGTACTTGGGCGGCACGAGCTTCACCCCACCATTGTCGATGCGGGATGCCCAGAACGCCGGCGGATTGCGCCGATACGAATCCAAAGTCGGGTCGGAGACCCCCGAGCGTGCCTCACTGGCCAACTGATCGCGCGTGACCGCATCGTAGGGCGCAAGGATTCGCAGAGCAGCATCGACCTCGGCGACCTCGCTTGCGGTCGGCTCGGTCGTTGCCGGGCGCAGGAAAGCCTTCCAATTTTCGCATGAGGTCATCGATGGGCTCCCGAGCAAGATGTGCTGCGACGTTATCGACGGCTCACCCGACCGCGTGCCGTTAAAGCGAGAACCCTTCGAGTGCCAACGACGTCCGCACGCCGCTCGAGCTCTTGAGCCGCTCCATCGGCGTCGACACGAGTGATCTGCCGGCGCATGGCGGACACCGCAGCATACCCGGCCCGCAGGTGTTTCCGGCCGATGTCCCCGTACGCCAGTGGGTGCTGTCGCTGCCGAAGACACTGCGGGCCCGCCTTGGCTACAATGCCGGGCTCTTGAGCCGCGTGGTGAGCATTTCGTCGGCGCGCTGCGTCGCTATCTCACGCATCGCGCCAAGCGCCAGCGGGCTTGCCCACATCCATGCGGCGCACGTCGGTTGTCACACCAAATTCAGCCCTTCGGCTCTGCTGCCGATAGATTTTCCTAGCCTCCAACACAGCTGAGGGCAACGCCGCAATAGCGGTCAGTGCGGCCAGTCGCGCGCATGGCTCTCAATCAGGCCAAGGTCATCGCGCGGTTCCTCGGCGCGCTCCTGCAGCCAGGCGGGATCACCCCGAAGCTCGTCCTGGAGGCTCACCTCGCCGCGCTCGCGATCACGCACAGTGCGTCGACTGGCCACACGCACGGGCGACGTCGTCATCTAGCTCTTCGGCAAAAGCGCGGTGGGCGCGCCGCAGCGTCGCGATTCGTTGGGCGAGACCACGACCACGGCCCGCGTTAGGGAGTGAGCTCGATCAAGTGCCACGTGGACATAGTCAAATCGGCACCGCGGCGAGCGGCGACGTCCATCTGTGGGTCGACGAGCTCGTCGATCGTCGCGATGTCGTGACGCGCTCGCGCCTGAACGGACATGTTCGTCGCCGCCACGTCGAGCCCGACGCGGGCGAGACGCTCCGCATCGACCGTCGTCTCGGACGACCAGATCGTAACGCTCGTCGCGAGCGTCTCGAGCGCAAAGCCCAACACGCCTGGCCGGACGCTCGCCGACGTCATGACCAGGTCACTGGCTCGGACCACCGCATCCGAAGCTGGACCGACGAGGCGCACACCTAGATCGAGCTGCACCGTCAGCTCGGTCTGCGCAGCGGTGAGAGGAACGACCTTGAGCCGCGAGCCGTGTTCATCATCGATGCCGAGGACCGCGAGCGCAAAACGATCAACGGTGGGAACGCTGAGGGGAATCGGTTGGTCGGGCTCGCCGTCAAGGAAAAGAATAGAGCCGGCGGTCAACGGCACCGCGCTGTGCCGTGTTGGTGACCATAAGATGAAGGCCCGTTCGACCGACTTGCCAGCTACATCGCTCATGCGCAGCTGAGTCGTGGTCGTCTCGACGGGGGCCAGCTCGACGCCCGGTACGCCGGCGAGCGCGACGCGCTGCTTGGCATGCCCATAATAGTCGGCAGCTACCGTCAAGTTTCGATAGTTGTATATCGTCGCAACCTCCAAGGCGTGAACCGTCGCCTCTTGCTGTCCACAGAGATGGGGCGTTCCTGAACCTCCTCTCGGTGCCTCGCCAAGTTCGTCCGTCGTGGAAAACACAGATCCATCTGGCGCGCGCGGCGTGAACGCGACGTCGTTGCTGCAGAGAACGCCATCCTCCTCGACATCGAAGCGTGCCTCCAAACGCGTTAGCCCGAGAAAGACCGCGTGCTTGTCGTCGCCATAGCGGACATGAATGTCGTATGGCGGAGTGACGCCGAGCACCACGAAAGCGCCCTGGCTGTCAGTGACGGTGACGAGGTCCACTGCTCCGCTGTCGCGTACGCGGACGGTACGTCCGACGGCGGGTACGCCGTTCTGGTGCCGCACCCAGCCGCTCAGCCCCGTCGCGGCAGGTGTATCATGGTCCACTCCACTCGCGTCAGGGTCACCAGCCACGCCTGGCGTGTCGCTGTCGCCCGAATAGCGATCACCGCCCGATCGAACGGACCCGTCACCGCACGAGATCGCTATAGTCGTGGTCATTAAGCCGAGGATAGGTGCGGTGAATCTGCGAGATCTGGTCATTGGAGGATCCATAGCACTCGCGTAGTCGCGATGCTGTGCGTGGCGTCACAGGGGCGATTTCGCGAGACCGACCATCAAATTGGTCTTCCGGCCACAACGAAGTGGTTGCCGGCGGTGCCACGCTGCCTCCGGTGGCAGGACGCTCCTCGATGGCGACACCAACTCCATTGGCGGTCGAATGGTCGTGCGCCCGGAGGGTGCGAGAGATTAGCGACTCGTTTCTCGGTTTCGAGCGGTCGTTGCCGACAGCCAGTGAAGCTCACGGGTGCGCAGAGGCTCACGCGTCAGCCAAATCACCCCAACGCCCGCGAATCGAGCCATCTTGGCATCCGTCGGGTGTGCCCCGCCGCGTCGAGCGTTGCCCGCTAGATTTTCCTATCCTCGCAAATAGCTTGTCCCGACTGCGCAGCCGCGGCCCGGCCCCTATGGTACGCTGAGGTCTGTCGATGACCAGACGTGCTGTCGTGTGTTTGTTGCTCGCGCAGGCTGCATGCAGTGTCTCGCTGGGCCTTCGCGACGATACGCTTGTCAGATGTGACAGCGACGCCGATTGTCCTGACAGTGTTCCTGCGTGTGCTGGCAGCGGCTTGTGTGTCGAGCGTTCTCTGGTCACCGGCGCCAGGCCACGTATCCTGGCAGTCAACGCGACAAGCGCAACCACCCTCGACGTATTGGTCGACCTCGAGCTTTTGCCCGCAAGCGTCGTACCCGCAGGTGTCGTCATTGACGGACTGAGCGTCGCAGCCGTTGCCTTGCGCGGCGACCGCATGAGCGTGCTCATCGAAACGTCGCCCCAGGTGCCCGCAGTGAGCTACACATTACGAGCGCTGGCGCTGCGCGACCTCGCCGGACGTCCGATCGAAGATGCCGTCGTCACCTTTCGCGGATTCGGTGTTTCACCAGACGACGCTCCACCCGACCTCGTTACGCCACCAGACGGCGCAGTCGAGGTGGGCCTGCGTGTCATCATGGCTTGGAGTGGTCGTGCGGCTGCGAGCGACTACGTCGTTGAGGTCGCGCGCGATCCGACGTTCACACAGTTGGCACTGACGCCTGTTGCCGTGCGCGCACCCGCCGCAAGTGTCACGGTCGACCTGCCGTCGGAGGGCACGTACTTTTGGCGGGTGAAGAGTGACATTCAGGCCGAAGGCGCAGCGTACTTCAGCCGTGTGCTCCACGTCATCGAGGACACCGTCTATGTCGCCTGTCCGAATGCCAGCCCCTGCGCGGGTGGCGCTGGCACACGCGACCAACCCCTGCGACGCATCGCCGACGGCATCGCGCTCGCCGAGCGCCTCGGAATTCGTAACGTCGCCGTCGCCGGGCGCTCTGAGGACTATGCGGATGCGTTGTTCGTGCAAGCACCGCTCACTTTGAGCTGTGGCTGGGACGCAACCTTTGCCTCGCTCGACCCGGCGGCGAACGTCGTCACCGTGGCATCCATCGACGCACGCGGGCCGCTCTATGTCGCGGCTGTGAATGGTGTTGTGATTCGGGGCTGCCGCTTCAGGAGCGACAGCGGCCGCGGTGGAACGCAAGTGGTGAGCTCTCCCGACGTGTTGTTCGATGGCGTAACCGTCTCAGCCGCGACTGACGCTCTCGGCAGCACGCTACGCTCGGTGGCTAGCACCGTGGTCTTGGTCGACAGCCATGTGTCCACGTTTGCCGGCGCAACTTCAAACAGCGACCCAACGGTCGATATCGTCGACGGTGCGTTCACCCTCGAGCGCTCGACGGTCGAACGTGCTGGGCTCTCTCCAAACCCGGTCACCTTGCAGGCCACGGCTGCGCATGTCGAGATCGTCGACTCCTCAATCTACGGCGGCGCAGCCAGCAGCCTGGGCTTCACCGTTCTGCAGCAGGGGGGCTCACTCCACCTCGACGCGTCACGCGTACACGGCCCAAATGGGGGTACCGCATCCTACGCCGTAAGCCTTTTTGAGACCCAGTTTGTCATCGCGCGCTCACTCATCGCCAGCGCACTGTTGAGCGGCGGGGTGCAAGTCGCGCTTTCCATCTCGAACGACGCCGTCGACGGCGTCATGACAAACTCGGTCTTGGTCGTTGGACAGGAACAGGCATCGCGGGTGCTCGACTACACGACCAACTCGGGACACCTAAACATCGAACACTCCTCGCTGTTCGGCGGAGCCCCAGGCGAGGGGGTTGGACCGCGCGTCGTACGACTCACCATGCTTGGCAGCTCGACCCCTTCGTGCGCACCTTACAGTGTCTCGTTGGTGAACAACGTGCTGGCGTCCAACAGCAGCAGTCCCGGCAATATGATCGATGCGATCGACCGCGCGAACACCGCCACCCTGTTGAAGAACAACGTCTTCGTTTCCTCATCCACGAGCAACGCACTCACCGACGACGGTGTCGTCCGCTCGGACAGCGAATTCGGCTGCGTCGGCGACTCGCAGGGCAACGTCTTCGTCACGCGCGACCCTGGAGATTTCTTCACAAGCTTCGCCGGACCCGACGGCATCCCTGAGGCGCTAGACGACAACGTTTTCGCGCCGATAGCTCCCGAGGACCGCACATTGGCGCGGGCCGGCACGCCGAGCGCGGTCAGCACGGACTACACCGGGACTCTACGCGCGACGTCGCCACCGAGCTGCGGAGCGTTCGACCTGCCCTGAAACACCAAGAACCACGGGGTTGGAAAACGCTTGCTGCCGCCCCTTATACTCTCGACCGGAGCGGAACGTGGCCTCGACGACCAAAGCGCACATGACGACGCTGAAGAACAAGACCCGCGCCCTCGGCAAGCGCCGCAAGGAGGCCCTGGCCAAGAATGGCTCGACGCCGGGAGTGGTGTCGACAACCAAGAGCTGGGTGGCCGTGCGGGCCCCGAAGATCCTCCGTTCCCGCCGGGGCGTTGATGGCCGGTGAGCTCAAAGCGTTCTTCTCGCCGGAGCTTGTCCGCCGGCTCGCGGGTGACATGAGCCGTGCTTCGCCCGCGTTTCCGGCGCGCGCCTTCATCAACCAGGCAACCCGTGGTCTCGAGGCGCTCGAGCTGCTCGACCGTGGAAAACACATCTCTCGCGCGCTCGCCACACACTTGCCGGACGACTACCCCGAGGCGATCGCCATCATCTTGCGCTCACTCGGCCCGGTGCATGCCACCGATGAGCTTCTCGGCCTGGGCATGGCGCCGTTCTTCTATCTGCCCCATGTCATCTTCGTGGCCGAACGAGGCCTCGATCACTTCGACGTTTCAATGCACGCCCAATACCAGCTGACGCAGCGCTTCAGTTGCGAGGCCAGCATCAGACCGTACATCGCGAAGGAGCCCGAGCGTGTCTTCGCGACGCTACGAACATGGGCAGGTGACGCCAAAGCGCACGTGCGACGTCTGGTGTCCGAAGGTACGCGACTACGCCTGCCGTGGGCCCCGCGGGTTGCCTGGCTCGACGAGAACCCCGAGCGCGTCTTGGAGCTCCTTGAGCTCTTGAAAGACGACCCCGCAAGCGTCGTGCGCCGTAGCGTCGCCAACAACCTAAACGACATGGGCAAGGTTCACCCCCCATTGCTCGCGCGCACATGCAAAGCCTGGTTCCATTCGTCCGCTTCCGCGGAGCGCCGGGCACTCGTCGAACACGCCCTGCGCAGCGCAGTGAAACGCGGCGACCGTGAAGCGCTCGGCATCTTGGGCTTCGGCAAGAAAGCAGCCGTGGCCATCGAAGAGGTTCGTTTCGAGCCCAGGAACGTCGCGATCGGCGGCACGGTCGACGTCCACTTCGCCATCCGCAATACGGCGCGCACGTCGCAAGACCTGCTCGTGGACCTCGCCGTGCACTTCGTGAAGGCGACCGGTAAGGCGACTCCCAAGGTCTTCAAGATCGGACGGGTGACCCTCGCCGCTGGTGAGCACACCGTGCTCAAGGCGCGTGTCTCGTTGAAGGTTCACACGACGCGCAAGCCGAACCCGGGCGTTCACGCTGTCGACGTGTTGGTCAACGGTACGGCAACGCAGGTCGGCTCCTTCAAGGTCACGGACCGTAAAGCCAAGTCTCGGTGACTTGGCGACCAGAGCTCTCCAGATAGGCACGCAGCTCGAGTGGAGCGTCACCGACGGGACGATGCTCGAACCAAACCCGCCAGCCGCCAGTCTGCGGCACGTACTGCACAACCGGGTCGACAACCATCCCGCTCGATGTGGTGACGACCGCCGAAACGGACGCCTTATCGTCGCGTGGCAGCGCGCCGCCCTGCCAATCGACGACGTAGATGCGCCAGGTCGGCTGCGGCTCATCGGGTGGGCGTAGCCGATCGACCGGCCCAATGTGCGTGCCGACGACACGCGCGACCGGAGCTTGCTCGTCGTCCCCCACGGTGCTGATGCGATAGGAGAGATCGATGCGCTCGCCTTGTCGCGGCAACGGTTCGGGCTGCAGATACGCGACAATGTTGTCGAGGTATTCGTTGCCAGTCGGGATCTCGTATAGATGCACCGCGCCGCTCCAGGGCTTTGCGAGCTCCACCAAGAGGCCCGGGCGCGCCTCCTGCCGCCCCTCGACGTCCTGGTAGGCCGCGAAGTGGCGCTCCCGCTGCATCAAACCAAAGGCGTAGAGATCTTCGACGCGGAACGCCGAAGTCCGCGGCGTGGCGCGCCCGTTCACCAGTGGACGATACGCACCGGGCTCGGCGCGCGTACGCAATAGAAGACCGTCGGAGTCATGGGTCTGGGGGCGATAATCGTCGCTGTGGTCTGCAGGTCCGTTGCTGCCGTGCCAGAACATGCTCGTTAACGGGGCAAGACCGAGCCGCTCGACCGGCTTGCGCACGAAGATTGTGGCTTCGACGTCGACCGCCGTGGTCGTGCCGGGCTCGAGCACGAAACGGAGGGCGCCGGTGACACTGGGGCCGTCGAGCAGCGCCACGATGGGGAGTCGCCGACTCCCCAGCTCGGGCTCGACCAACCAGAGGGCAAAGAACTCGGGAAACTCCTCGGGGGGTGGAAGACCGGTGTCGACCGCGACGGCCCGCGCCGACGCCCCGTAACTCTGGCCGTCACCGACGAGACGAAAATACGACGCCCCCTGCATGACCAAGTACTCCGGCGCATGGGCAGGCGTCCCGTGATGCACACGAAGCCCCGCGAAGCCGAGGTCCGCCGGAAAAGCTTGGCCCGCGAGCGCCGGCCCAAGCTCGAAGAGGCTCGCGTCATAGCCAATCTTTCGTGCCTCGCCCTCACGCGGCTGGACGAAGACGTCGACACGCCGGTCGTAGATGCCGCCACGATGGAAGAGCTGCACGGAGAAGCCGTCGCCAAGCTGGATGGCTGACGACGACCGGAAGCGAATGCCGCGATAGCCTTGGTAGTCGAGGTTCGCGAGCACCTCCGGCATCGGGTCGCTGTCGCCACGCGAGAACTCTTGCTCCGCGAGCGAGCGGGCTTCGGCGAGGACGCGAGCGAAGACCGCATCGGCAACGACGTCGCGGCGTGGGGTGGCAGGCCGAGCTGCGCAAGCCACCGTCATGACGAGTAGGATCGCGCCCTTCATACTTTTGTCTCTTCGCGCACGACGCGACCCCGGTCCATGAAGATGACCCGGTCGAAGCGGCTGAGCAGGCCCAGACGATGCACGGAAGCGACGATGGTGCTTTGCGGAAACGCGGCGAAGATGTTCGCGTAGATCGCGGCTTCGTTGGCCTCATCGACACTGCTCGTCGGCTCGTCCATGAGCACGAGCGAGCTGTTTGCCGCAGCGAGGACGCCGCGCGCCAGGGCGAGTCGTTGCCGTTCGCCACCCGAGAGGGTCACGCCTTTTTCGCGGACGTCGCTCTCGAGCCCTTGCGGCAGACGCTCGACAACGCGGTCGAACCGCGACACGCGGAGCGCCTCCTGCACTGCGGCTTCGGGGTAGTCGAGGCCAACTGTAATGTTGTAGCGCATGGTGTTCTCGAAGATCTCGGGCTCTTGCGGGATGAGCGTCGTGATGCCGCCCAGCGGTGCGAGACTCCGCGAGGCGACTCCATCGATTGTGACCTGGACCTCGTGGGCATCGTAGAGCCCCCGCAAGAGCGCCATCAGCGTCGACTTGCCCGAACCGCTCTCGCCAACCAGCGCGATCCGCTCACCAGCGACGAACTTCAGGTTGACTCCATCGAGCGTCGGGGCGGCACCATAACCGAAGCGCAGCCCCGAGAGCTCAATCGCACGCCATGCAAAGGACCTATGCGCGAGGGTTGCGTCCGCTCGCACGGACGTGTCGAGCTCACGCACCGCCATGTAGTTCTGTCGCCAGTGAATGATCTGCTGATATTCGCCGGCGATACCACCGAACGTGCCGCTCAGCTGCTCGAGGTACTGCAACACCGCAGCAACGTTGCCGATGAGCACACCGCCGCCATCGCGCAGGCGCAGCCAGATGTAATAGAAGATGGTTCCGACCTGCAGCGCCATCATGCAGAAGGTCACTGTCGCCCACTTCATGGCGTTCAAGTAGGTCTCGGCACGCATGAAGGGCGCGTAGCCCTCGGCGATGCGGCTGTCGAGCTCCTTGGCGGTCCGCTCACCCAGGCGTAGCGTGATGATCGTCTTGATGTTGCTGACGTAGTCGAAAAACGTCGCTTGCGTGCGATGGTTGATGGCGTTCAGGCGTGCGAACGCGACCACGAGCTGTTTGTCGAACGCTTGCACGATGAGGATGGTCACGACCGCGACGAACGTCGCCACGGCGGCGACCCGCCACGACATCACCGCGAGCACGATGAGCGTTCCGCCAAAGCGCATCAGCTGATCGACGTAGACGAATTGGCGCAAGCTGAACTCGTGCAGCGCCGCGGCTGCCAGGTTGATGCGATCGATGGTTTCGCCCGAGTGATGATTGGTGTGCCACGCCAGAGGCAAGTCGGTCGCGATGCGATAGTAGCGGTTCAAGTAGGTGCGCTTGACGCGATAACCGACGTCGAACTCGAACCAGCGACCAGCGCGGTGGAAGACGTTGAACCAAACGAACAACGCCGCCCACACCAGGGTCCAGCGCACGACGCTCGCGAGCATCGCGTCGCCACTTTCGGTCTGCAGGCTATTCAAGATCTGCGCGAACACGAGCGGCGTCGCCAGCGGCCCGACCGCAGCTAAGAGGTGCAAGACCACATAGACGACGATCTTCCAGCGGTCGCTGCCCGCGTAACGCCAGACTTCACGAAAGAGAATGAGAAAAGCCACGACTTCGATATAGTCCGCGACGATGGTCCACGTCCCCCGCCTTTTTGCCAATGACGCGGCGGTTCGCCGCATCGGGCAGGGTGTACTCGACCGAACGCTGCCAAAGGCCGAGTGGACCCACGAGGCGCACCTCGCCGCGTTCATGTGGATCATGCTCGAGCGGCTCGATATCAATCTCGACCTTCAGGTCCGCGACATCATCTCGCGCTACAACGAGGCGACGGGCGGCGTGAACGACGACACCATGGGTTACCACGACACCATCACGCGCTGCTTTCTCGTCGGCATCCGGGGTCATGTCAGCCGCGGCTCGACCTCGCCGGTAGCAAGCCAGGTGAACGCCCTACTTGTGTCTGCAGAGGGCCAGCGCGAATGGCCGCTACGCTTCTACTCCCGTGAGCTCTTGTTCTCGGTGGCGGCGCGACGCAACTACGTGCCGCCCGACCTCGCGGCCCTCGAGCCGACCTTGACCCGCGAGCACTGGACACGCGTCGCCAGCGCCATGGCCGACAACCCTTATGCTCTCGTCACCTGCCCGGAATGCAAAGAGGGTATCTTGCGCTCTCGCGACCACGTGATCGCCGACGCGCCCGAGCTCGTACGGCGCTATATGACGTGCGAGCTCTGCGGCGCCGAGAGCAGCATGCGCGTTCGCAACCCTGACGCGTAGAACGAAGACGTCAAGGCGTACTGTGATGGAACAGACGGCCGCCCTGCCTGCGCCGCTCGAGCTCCTCGCTGAAAGCGCGGACGCGTGCGTCGTGTTCCTGGGCCGCGCGGCGACCGTCGGCCTCGGCGGCCTCATCGGCGACGCGCGCGAGGTCGTCCGCGCCCCCGATTGGAGCGGTGCTACCGTCCGGTGCAACCGTAACCAAGGTGCCATCACCGAGTCGGCGCATCCGGCCGGCGGCGATCTCCTGCTCGACATCGACCGCTTTGGCGTTGCCGAGGGCCTCGAGAACCGCAAGCGTCGCATCCCGCGTCGGTAACGGCGCGCTGGGAAGCGTCTCCGCGTCGCGCTCGATGGTCAACGTCTTTACCTGGTTCGCCAACGCATCATCGAACACCCAGGTGGTCGCGTCAGTGAGATGGAAATTGAAGTGGCGAATGGGAAGCACGGCAGTGAGCAAGCCGATCGGCACGCCAAACAACGCGACGGAGATCATGCTCCCGGGCGCGCGCATGGGCCCCGCCTGCATCACGCGGCGAGCAAGCAGGTAGGTAAAGGTGATGGCCCCGAGCACCGTCAGCTCCGGCTGCACGTGCACCGGGTTGATGAACAGCTCGAACTGCGCCCAGGCGGCGATTAGCGGCACACACCAGAGGGCGAGAGCGATGAGCAGCGCGGGCGTCGACGGCTTCGTCGTCACCAGCGCCGCTTGCTTGCCCGCGCGCCGGCCCTCGGTCCACCCGTGCAAACAAGCAGCGGCGACGATGAGCGCAACGCCCACGGCAACGATCCCGACGGCGGGGTGCAACGGCGACAGCTCGCCCAGCCCGCGCATCATTTGAAAGGCGCCGAACGTCACGCCGAGGCCGCCGGCGATGTACGCGAGAAGATAAATGACACCCAAGGAGACTCCTGTTTCGCGGCCCTTTGACCGTGGGGTCCGCAACCGTTATCCGGCGCAATCGGCGGCGTAGCGCGGAAGGATACAGGTAAGGGGTATGTTGCCGCAGGGACCGCAGGTTGCGGGCTCGCCCGTCTCCTCGTCCGGCAAACAAATGCTGTTGTCGCAGCAGATCGTGTTGAGGGGCGCGCAGATGGGAAACGTGCAGAAGTAACAGGCGTTGCCGGCGCCGCAGTCGACTCCGGGGCCGCACGTATTCGAAATTCGAGTATCGAACAGAGGACCAAAATACGAGAAGTGGGTGACCAGGACAGAGATGTGGGTCGCATCGACGACCGTCGTGGGCAAAGCGACGAAATCCGCCGGCCCACCACCGGACGGCGCGGTGTAAACCGCAACCCTTCCGGCCGTGACCAACTCAGGCGAGTAGGCAAGCGTCAAGGTCGCAGGCAGCGCGAGCGTAAGGCCGCTGGGCAGGATTTCGATCACGTCACCGGCGAGGCCGAGGGCGTCGGGCACCGGCGGATTACCCACCGTGGTGACCTTGAACTCGGTGGTCTCGGTCAGCGCACCGGGCGGGATGACCAAACGCGCGTCACCATGGGAGAGCGTTCCGCCCTCGGCGCCGAACGAGAAGGTTTCAGTTTCGTCGGCACCGCCAGAGCAAGCAGCGACCAGGAACAACGCCAACGCAATTGGGCGATACATGAATAGTCGGCGTATCAGTCGGGCAGCCAAGTGGAAAGCTCGAAGGCGTGCGTGTTGCCCGCCCTTCGAAAAGGCGGCAATAAACCACCTTATGCTTCGAGCATCTGCGCTCATCGTCCTAATGGCGCTCGCCTCGTGCGGTGACGGCCAGGCGAAGGTGAAGAACACCGACAACTGCGCGGGCTGCGGGGGTGATTGCATGCTCGAGACCTTCGAAATCACGAATCGTCAGCACACCCTGGCGGACGTCGACTACGACACCCTGCCGCCGCCAGGCGGTCCGCACGATCCGTGCTGGGTGCCGTGGCGGGTCTACGACCGTGCGATCCGCACCGAACGCTGGGTTCACAACCTCGAGCACGGCGGCCTCGTGTTTCTCTACAACTGTCCAGAGGGCTGCGTTGACGACGTCGAAGAGCTCACGGCCTTCGTCGAGAGCCTCCCGCCGGGTCGCGCCGTCTTGGCGCCGTACGCTGAAATGGACAGGCGCGTCGCAGCGCTCGCGTGGGGGGCGCGCCTGCTTACCGACTGTGTCGATACGACGGCGCTACGAGCCTTCTACGATGAGAGCGTAGGCCGAGCGCCAGAGAACATCACGCAGGACCCCGCGGGGTGCCCAACGCCATGACGCCCGACCACGCGCGAGCGCTCGCTCGCTACAATCGATGGATGAACGAGAAGGTGTACGACGCCGCTTCACGGCTCAATGACGATGACCGCAAACGCGATCGTGGGGCGTTCTTCAAGTCGATCCACGCGACTCTCAATCATCTGCTGCTTGCGGACCGCATCTGGATGGGTCGCTTTGCTGGAGTGGTAGCTCCCCAAGGCTCGTATGGCCCTGGCATCCAGTCGCTCGACCAGGAGCTATGCGCAGACTTCGGTGACCTGCGCCGCGAACGAACCAAGACGGACGACGCGCTCGCGACCTGGGTGGATGAGCTCACCGAAGCGAAACTCGCCTCGACGCTCAGCTACGCGGCCAAGACCGGCCCCTTCGCGTGTCCGCTTTGGTGGGCGGTGGCTCATCTGTTCAACCATCAGACGCACCACCGCGGCCAGGTCACGACGCTCCTTACCCAGGCGGGGGTGGACGTCGGCGTCACCGACCTCTTCGCGATGCTTCGAGCGGAGCGTACCGGCTAGACAGCTGCCTTTAGCGCTTTGGTGGCGGCTGCGACTTCGCGATGCGCTGTGTGACCTCGACGTAAACCATACGTAGCTCGGTCATCACCCGCTGCAACGCCGCATCTTCTTCACGGCTCAGGTTGCCGCGCGTCTTCTCCTGGAGCATGGCGATGATCTCGATGTATTCGCGCGCCATCTCGATACTGACCGGCATGCCCTGAGCACGCGCTTCGGGGAGCGCCCCCAAAGCCGCCAGAGCCTGAGTCGCAAGCGAGGCCACGAACGAGATGAAGTCCATGCCTCCACCCCGCTGCTGCTGTTGGCGTGGCTGCGGCTCGTCGGGCGGTCCGCCGGCTGGGGCGCGGACATCGGCACGCTGACTCTGTTGTGCGGGCGCGGCCCGCGGAGCGGGCGCTGGCTGGGGCGGCGGCTCGGGACGCTCGGGCGCATCGGCGCGGGCCTCACCCTCGGCGTTGAAACGTCGTTTGTCGACGATGCGAAAGGCCTTCTTCTCCTGCTCTTCTTCACTCATTGCCGCATGACCTGCCACGACGGACCGACTTGGATCAAGGCGCCCGCCCGAGCCTGATGCTAAAGCTTGAACGCGAGCTGCTGCCAAGCGCGACCGCGGGAGATCATCAAGATGACCTCGCCGCGCCAGTAGCTTCGCGCGAGTGCCTTGGCAAATGCATCGAGGTCGGCGACGCGTTGCGAATCGACTGCCCTCACCACATCGCCACGCTGCAAGCCAATGCGCGCGGCTGGCGAGCCGCTTTGAACACGTTTGACCGCGATGACGGATCCGCCCTGGGACGTCAAGTGCTCGAGCTCGAGCCCCGTCCGCTCGCGCAAACGCTGCATCGCCTGCGAGCCCGAAAGCTCCCGGGCCTGCAACACGACATCGACAGGTTTGGTATCGCGCAAGACCTTGAGGGTGACGTTGCTACCGACAGTATAGTCGCCGAGCATGGCGCGCAGACCATCGTCGTCGACCACACGCGTCCCGTCGACGCTCACGATCACGTCGCCGTCGCGGAGCCTGCCGGTCGCCGGGCCTTCTTTGGCCACCTGCGAGACCACGGCGCCGCCCTCCGTCACGCCGAAGCTCGCGGCGAGCTCGGGGGTAAGGGCCTGCGTGTCGAATCCGAAGAACGGCCTGCGCACTTCGCCGTGGGCAATGAGGTCGTCGACGATGCGCTTCGCCTTGTCGATGGGGATGGCGAAACCGATGCCTTGAGCGTGGCCATAGATCGCCGTGTTCACGCCGATGAGCTCACCGTTGACGTTAAGCAGCGGACCACCCGAGTTACCGGGATTGATGGACGCATCGGTCTGGATGAAGTCGATGTAATCCCGCTCTTCGGTGTGGATGGTGCGGTGCAGCGCGCTGACGACACCGGTGGTTACGGTGTGTGAAAGGCCAAACGGATTGCCGATGGCGATCACAGACTCACCGATCATGAGGTCGCGGCTGGTGCCGATGGGCACGTGCGAAAGCGCAGTCTTCGTCCGGCAGCGTAGCACCGCGAGGTCGTGGTCTGGCGCCGTGCCGACGACGTCCGCCTCGTAGCTCTTGCCGTCGACGCCATCGAGCAAAATACGGTCGGCGCCTTGGACCACGTGGAAGTTGGTCAAGACGTAGCCGCGGTCGTCGATGACGACACCCGACCCCTGTGACTGAGCCTCTTCCCGCTTGCGCTGTGGACCGCGGAAATCGCGGAAGAACCAGCCAAAGGGTGATGCCTGCCGCGTCACGACCATGGTGACGCGAACGCTCACGACGGCCGGCGAGACACGCTCGACCGCACGCACGATGGCTGAGCGGCGTTCGACTGGCTCGGGTGCCGCAGCGCGCGCCAGGCCACCGCCAACGCAGAACATCAGGGCGAGACAGGTCAGCCCACGCATTGGCGAATTACGACGGCTGGTCGTCGTGCGCACGCCCGTTGGTGAGCACGTCCATGTCGATGACATCGCGATGCTCTTCCGAGTCCGGCAGCTTCTTGAGCCAGGCCTCGTATTCAGCGCGCGTCGTGAGCCCCTGACGGATGTGGCGCTCGATGAGGCGGGAATCGAACAGGATCTCTTCGGAAAGCTTGGCCATGAATGGAACCCTACCCACGGTAATGGAGGCGGCGACGAATAGACGGGCGGCCCGGTTTGGTCAAGTCGACAGGGCTGGGCGATCTTGCGTATGCTAGCCGCCATGGAAGACGTGAAGCTCGTCTGGCGTACTTTCGAGGAGCTCGATCCCCGCACTCTCTACGCCCTCCTGCAGCTGCGGCAGGCCATCCTCGTCGTCGAGCAGAAGTCGCCCTATGCCGACCTCGACGGACGCGACGTCGAAGCCCGGCACCTGCTAGCCGTCGATCCCACAGGTATGGTCTTGGGCTACGCCCGGCTCTTCGGCTCTCGTTATCGGGACGACCTCGACGAAGAGATCACCACCTTCGGGCGCCTGGTCGTCATCCCCGAGCGCCGCAAGCGCGGCCTCGGTCGGGCCATCATGAAAGAATGCTTGAGGGTCCTCGACAAAGAGTACCCGAGCCACGACATCCGCATTAGCGCCCAGCACTACCTCGAGCCGTTTTACGAGGCCCTGGGCTTCAAGCGCGACTCGGAGCCCTACGATGACGCCGGGGTCCAACACATCGACATGCGGCGCAAGCGCAGATAGCCAGAAGCGTTAGCCAGTGCGGGCCGACAGCCGCGCAGCCGCCGTCGTCTTTCGCATCGTCCCCGCTCTTGGCGAGCGCGATGGCCGTCATGGTCACGCCCTGCTCCCCGGCATCGGCATCGTTGCTCGTCAGGACCAGCCGGCCCAACAGCTCCCCTTCGGCCGTTGGACTGAAACGGATCATGCGCTCCGCGCTCTCTCCCGGCGCCACAGTGAATGGCGCGTCGTCAACCACCGAAAACGCGCCGCCACCCTCAGCGACCGACACGCTGCGAACATCGAGCGGACCGCGGCCAACGTTGGTGATGAGCAGCGCGACGTCCGATGCGTCGTCGATGCGCGTCTCGGGAAAAGCGAGTGCCGTGGGCAAACGAATGTCGGCTGGCGGTGTGCCAACCCCCACGAGCTGCACGAAAATGCTGGGATGGGCCGGGTCGCTCGACGCGATGTCGAACGCCTGCGCCGCCCCCTCTTGTCCGAAGGGCTGGAAGCGAACGGTGATTGGGCAGGTCGCACCCGGTGCCAGGGTCTGACCGCTGCACTGGTTGTCCGCGATCGCGAACGGCGCCCTCGGGGTCACGAGCCCAGCAACGGCCCCTACGCTCAGCGTCGCGTCACCAGCGTTCAACACCAACGCTGTACGCGTCACGGGCGCACCGACCGGCGCGTTGCCGAAATCGATCGCGGTGACCGCCGTTGCGCCATCGAGCGTGACCGCGATGGTCGCGTCGTTACCGACGAGGCCCTGGAGGGCGACGCTGCGCTGGAGCGGAGAGTTGCTTGGCACCGTCAGCGTCCCCGTGTGGACACCGCGCGTGCTGGTGGCAAGGGTCACGGTGACCTCGCACTCGTCACTCTCCAAGAGTGCACCATCACAAACGTACTCCGCGCTGAACGGCGGCGTCGCTGTTGGCGCGTTCGTGTAGAGCGTCCCCTTGCCGGCGTTCCGAAACACGATGGTGCTTTGCGCCGGTACTCCAGGCGCCGTGCGTGGCAGGGTCAACGCGGTGCCATCGAAGGCGAGCTCGGGGATACCCGCACGCAAGCGCACGCCGGCATCACCGACGAGGACCGCGATTTGGCCGGTGACAGCAATATCGTTCAAGCCCAGGGTCGTGCCAGTGCCGTAACTCGACCACGCAAAGGAGCCCGTCGGTGAGCTCGCAAAGGCCCCGCTCGCGCCGACGGCGTAGGCGGTCCCGTCAACCACGCGCAGGGCGTTCCAGGCGTTCGCGCCAGGCGCCGCCACTGCGGTCCAGGTCCCGCTTGGCAACACGGACTCGAACGCTTGGTCGGCACCGATCGCCAGGAGCTTTGCAACCGGGGTCGCGATATATGCAATAGCAGACAAACGCACGGTGGTGGGCCGCACGAGCTCCGAGACGGTCGGCGCGCCAGGTCCAGCTGTGACGCGAAAAACGTGCCCGGTAGACGTCACGGCGTAAGCGCCCCCGTCGGGTAGGGTCGCACAGCTCAAGACATCCCCGACGCTCGCGACCGTGGTCCCAAGCCAAGACGTGCCGTTCGTCGACGTTGCGACATACCCCCCATCACCCACGATGAAGGCCGTCGTGCCCGTGGTGCAAACGTCGTTGAGCTCGTTCGCGGTGCCGCTCGTACGCAGCGCCCAAGCCCCGAGTGGGTTCGCCGCTGTGTAGACGACGCCATTGAAGCCAACGGCGATGTACACCACGCCCAGCCGGTCGATGGCGTTGAGCGCGACGGTCGCGACGTCGCGATCGGCCCAGACGGCGCCGCCGCTGTCGGTCACGTGGGCGGCGCCTTCGCTGTCGACCGCCACGAGGACCTGGTTCGATACCGACTCGATGGACGTCCAGGTCTGAGCGTTCGAGGGCGAGGCCAGTTGTTGCGCTTCGAAGCGCCAATCCGGGAGGCCGTCGACCACGAAGTTTCGGCGGCCCGAGCTATCGAGCGTGCCGGAGCCGTCGGTCGCGACCACGCCGAAGAGCAGATCATAGGAACCTGGTGTTTGGACGGTCACCCGCCATCGGGCGGTGCCGTAGTCTCCGGGCTCATACGAAGCGCTCCCCGCGCGATAGCAAACCCACGTGTGGCCCGCGAGCGGAGCGCTACCGTTCAACGCCGTGGCCGAAGCGGCGGCAAGACTCAAGGTGCCCTCCGCGGTCACACCGCCGATATTCCGCGCGTAGGTCGCCTGATTCACCACCCAGCTCGAGGGCAGGCGCGCGCAATGCGTCCCCATCGAGCTGTCGCTGCCGCTCGAGCGCACATCCATGGTGATGGTGATGCTCTCGCCGGCCATGGCCCGCGAGGGCATGCGCACGGCGAAGAGCTGACAGCCAACGAGCGCGAGGCCCGCCGCAGCGAGGAGGCCGCGTCCAAGCGCGCGACGGATCAGCATACGGTGTCGATCGTGATGACGATCGAATAGTCGGTGCAGGTGGGCGTACCGCCGCTGCCGGTGCCGGCGTCGCAACCACTCACCAGCACCTCATACGTCTCGCCGCACGTTCCGCCGCTAAAGCCGTAAGCGGGCGAGGCGCCAGTGCCCACGTCGACGAACGGGCCCCAGGTGCCTGGGCCAGTGCTACGTCGCGCGTACCACTGGAACGTCACGTTGCTTGCGTCTTCGTAGTCGCTGCCCTCGGCTGAGAGCACGATGTCGGCGTCGCCGTCGCCGTCCACGAGGAACGACGAGCCCGTCGCGGGGAAAGTGATGCGAACGTCCGGGGGGAAGTTCGCGGGGATGGGCTGCGGGTCGATCGTCACGCAGTCGCTCGCCTCGAGACCGGCGGAGCTCACCGCAACCACGCAAACGTCGAAGTTGGCGGTCGCGTCTTCGGGCAGCGCGTACGACGCGGTCGAGCCAGTGCCGAGAGCAGCACCAGTCGGCGAGCCCAGGTGCCAGCTGATGTCCGCCTCTGGGACGGCGTCGAGCTCGTTCAAGTCGAAGGCGTTCGCCGCAAAGCGCACCGCCGGACGAATCGGGTAAGCGCTGTAGAAGGCTGTGCGCGGCTGTACGATCTGCACCGAAGGCGCGTCGTTGGTAATCGTGATGGTCGTGGTGCGAGTCTGAGTGACGCCGCCGTCGACGATGGTGCACGTGAGGACGTGCGTTCCAGCGGACAACGAGCTGGTGGACATCGCAGGGCCCGTACCGATGACGCCATCACGGTTGCTCGACCAGGTCACGGTGACCGCCGATGGATTGTCGTCCTCGAGGTTCAAGGTGAGTGGTACCGACACGCGGCCGCGCGCGAAGGTGCTACCCGTGCTCGGACTGACGAGCTGCGCGAACGGCGCCGTGTTTCCACCGAGCGCCTCGCGTACCGCCGCATAAGCGTTCACGCGGCGCTTGATGGGGCCGACGTCGGAATGCGCGGTGCGATACAGCACGTCCTCGACACCGCCCGCCGAGAGCGATGGCTGCGACGCCCAGATGAGGGCGGCAACACCCGCGACGAAAGGCGAGGCACCGCTGGTGCCCGCGATGAGGCGCGCCGAGTTCGGACCGCTCGCCGCGTCGTCTGGATCGGGACCGACCCAGTTCCAGTAGGGCGCGTGAATGTCGACCGTCCCCGAGCCCTCGTCTGCGCCGTGACGGTTGGAGCCAGCGTCATGCGCGGCGCTGTCGTATTGCAGTCCGCCAACGCAGACGACACCGGGCAGCTCGCAGGGGATCCAGACCGTGCCTTCCCAGCAAGCGATGGTGTTGCCAAGGATGTCGAGGCAGTCGATGTCGTCGACGTCTTCGCTGTCGTTGCCGGCCGCGGCGACGATGAGAGTGTCGTTCAAGCGGACACCGGCCGCGATGGCGTCGAGCGCACCGAAGGTGAGCACGTACCAGCCGGCGCCGATGCCCGTACCGCCGCTAATGTTGACGACGCGGCGGCCGCCAAGCAGAGCCGGAACGCCGCGGACGATGAAACCGAAGATCTGCATGAAGTCGAGTGACGGCGACGGTACCAGGATGGGGTCGGCGACGGGCCCGGCAACGCCAGCAGCGCCGAAACCATTGTCGACGGCGCCAAAAGCGATCTGGGCGACACCGGTGCCGTGCCAATTGCACGAAGTACCGCCGGTGCAAGTCGAAGGATTCGGACGATTCCAACCGCTGGCTGGCTCGATCCGCGTGGTCACGGGGACGTCGTCGTTGGGCTGGAAGCCGCCGTCCATGATGACGACCTTCACCTTGTTTTCGAAACGTCCGGCAGCGCTCATGGCGCGCCACGCTTCGCCAACCCCGATGTCCTGCGCGTCACCGCGACGGAAGCCAGGCTGCTGGTAGATGTCCGGCGTCCACAAGTCAGCGCTGGCGCCAAAACCAGTTGGCGAATCGGCTGTCGAGCGTGTCTCGAATGAGGCGCTGGTCGCGATCCAGTTGGCCGCGACCTCGACGTCACCGCGCATGCGCTCCTCGGCGATCGCGGCCATGAGCTCCATCGCCGACTGACTCGAGACGCGGTGCTCGCCGTGAGCGTTCGCGTCGAGCGCCTTCATGTCCTCGGCGATGCGGGACGTATCGGCACCCGTCGGGTCGATCTTGAGCAGGTAGTAGGTCTTCAAGCCCGAAAAACCCGCGGCTCCGAAGTCGAGCGTCGTGAGGACCGTTCCGTTCCAGCGGACACGCACAGCCTCGAGCATGCTCGGGTCGTCGGTGCCGACGATCATCTCGTCGGCGACGAAGTCGGCCGCAGGCCCCGTCGAGCCCGCTGCCGAAGCGACTGGGCGAGCTGCCCCGCCATCGATGCCGGGAATGGTGGCGCTTCGCGGCTGCATCGTGGTGTCGACGACCACGGTGGGTGGTGGCGCGTCCTTGTTGTTCTTCTTGTCGTCGCTGCACGCGATGGCGGCAATGAAGACGGCAACGACACTCGAGCTACGGTACCAACTGCCAAACGTCCCCCGGGCATTGGACACGTTGGACTCCTTTTTTGTCCGCTCTGAGCCAACGAGCGGTAGGTGGAAGATTCCTGACGACGGTGGAGCGCGAAAAAATCACAGCGCCGGTACCACGTCCGTGCGCCGGGTCACAACCGTTGATGATTTCCGAGAGTCTCAGTGACGCGGCGTGTGGCGCGCAACGAGGGCAGCATATTGCCGATTGGCGGCTGCGTTACGGCTGCCGTAGTAGCCCTGGGCCCCCCGCATGCGGAAATACGACGCGCCGACAAGCAAGTTCACGCCAGGGTTGAACACATTGTCCATGTAGCCGGCGCCAGCTAGCTCTGGACGGACCTGTTGGACGTGCTCCCACGCGACTTGTTTGATTTGCATGGCGCCGCGTGCCGGGGATCGCGCGTTACTCACTGCGCGATGGTCACCGCCACCGCTCTCGACGCGAAGCACTCCGCGCAAGACCCGCTCAGGGACGCCCGTGTCCTCTGAAGCCATGCGCACCAAGCGATCGTACGCAGCGGGCGGCGGCACGTTACCGGTGCGCCAGTTGGTATTCGGATGGGCGGCGCGCAGCTCTTCGCCGAGGCGCGTGTATTCGGCAAGGCGCTCGGGGGTAATCGGGCGGTTGAAGCGGCCACGCCGATAGCTCGCGGCTGGCGCTGGCGCGGTGCTGCGTTGCAGCCCCTCGTTCGTCATCGCCGCCTCGAGCAGGCGGCCGGCCTGTGTTTGCTCGCCCCCGCTATGACTGACGAGTGAGTGGCGCGAACCGTTGCGGTCGAGATCGTCGGCGGTGTTCCAGAAGCGGTCCCAGCCCGGGCCACGGATGAACCCGTCGCGATCGGCGGCACGGCGGCCGGCGGCCTGCAGCTCTGCCGGCAGTGCGGTGACCTGGAGCTGTTTGTCGCCAACCCGCGCGAGGAACTGGGTGCGCGTCAGGGTCGTGGGAGCGGCGGGTGCGGCTGGCAACTCGGACATACAAAACCTGCCCAACTTCAGGGTTCTTCGAACACGCCACCCATCGCCACGGAGCTACGTACCCCCCCACACACCCGCTGGATGGTGAGAGGCTCGATTTCACGCAGTTTTCGCCAAGAAAAAGACGACACGGCGCAGCACCCACACGAGCGTACAGCGCCATGTTTCGTCAATTGGTCGTGCGTGACCAGCCCCTGGCGCGCCCGCGCTAGAGCAGGTTGGTCGCCAGCTCAGCCAAATCGCTGCGCTCGCCTTTGCTCAAGGTAATGTGCGCTGCAATGCGCTCTGCCTTGAAGCGATTGACGATGTAGACAAGACCGTTGTTGGTCGCATCCACATACGGATTGTCGATCTGGTAGGGGTCACCGGTGAGGATGATCTTCGTGCCGTCACCGACGCGCGTGATGATGGTCTTCACCTCGTGCGGCGTCAGGTTCTGGGCCTCGTCGACCACCATGAACTGGTTCGGGATGCTCCGGCCGCGAATGTATGTGAGCGGCTCGATCTCGAGCACGCCCAAGTCCAGCAGCTCGTGGTACGAGCGTCCGCGTTTGCGGTCAGTCTTCGACAGCCCCATCAAGAACTCGACGTTGTCGTAGATGGGCTGCATCCACGGCGTGAGCTTTTCTTCGACGTCGCCCGGCAGGTAACCGATGTCGCGACCGAGCGGGAAGATCGGACGTGAGATGAGCAACCGCTGATAGACGCCCTCTTCGGTGACCTTCTGCAGGCCCGCGGCGATCGCCATGAGCGTCTTGCCGGTGCCGGCCTTGCCGACCAGCGTGATCAGCTTGATTTGATCGTTCATGAGCACGTCGGCTGCGAACACTTGCTCCTTGTTGCGCGGGCGAATGCCCCACATGCCGTCTTTGACCTGATTGACCGCTTCGACGAGCTGCGCGTCGCGGTTGATCTTGCCAAGGGCCGTGTGTTGCGGATTCGAGGCGTCCTTAAGGAAGGCGAACTGATTGGGATAGTAGTAGGGGTCCGAGAGCTCGAGCTTGCCGGTCTCGTAGAAGGTGTCGATGTCCTTCGCCGGCACCTCGATCTCGGCAACGCCCGAGTAGAGCTCGTCGATGTTCGAGCGCTCGGTGTCGAAGTCCTCGACCCGTAGACCCAGCGCATCGCCACGGATGCGCATATTGACGTCTTTGGTGACGAGGATGGTGAGACGGTCCTTGCGCGACTCGTGAAGATCGAGCGCAGTCGCCAAGATCTTGTTGTCGGCCGGGTGTTGATTCTGGAACTCCGACGGCAGCACGCGGTTCGTAATGCTGACCGACAGCGTGCCCGAGCCGTTGTTGATCGCCACGCCTTCGGTGATGCGACCCTCGGTGCGCAGCTCATCGAGCGAGCGCGCGATATGGCGCGCGTTGCGACCGAGCTCGGAGAGATCTTTCTTGAAGGTGTCGAGCTCCTCGACGACGACGATGGGTATGACCACGTCGTGATCTTCGAATTGATAAATCGCGCGCGGATCGTGCAGCAGAACGTTGGTATCGAGGACGAAGATCTTTTTCATTCACCCTGCTCGTGCTGTTTTGAAGACCACAGCTCGGTTACGACCACTTCTCTTCGCTTGATAAAGTGCCTGGTCAGCGCATTCCGCAAGCCTCGCTTTCATGTTGGCGTCGTTCGGGAAAGTCGCGATGCCCAGAGAGATCGTGCATTTGAACGTGCCGTTCTCGGAGCGCATGGTCTCGCTCTCGATCGCTTTGCGAATACGCTCGGCGGTTTGCAACGCCCCCTCTGGCCCGGTCTCTTCCATGAGAACCGCGAACTCCTCGCCGCCGTAACGCGCCACGACGTCTGTACGCCGTGCCGCTCCACTCAATAGCTTTGCCACCTTCTTCAAAACCATGTCCCCGACTGGATGGCCATAGGTGTCGTTGATGGACTTGAAATGATCGATGTCCGTGAGGATGAGCGACATGGGCCGGCTGTAGCGCTCGCAACGCGCGATCATGGCATCGAAGAGCTCTTGGAAGTAGCGATGATTGATGAGGCCGGTGAGGCCGTCGGTCGTCGCCATGCGCTCCATGCGCTCGTACATTTGCGCGTTCGCGATGGCGATGGTGGCGTGGTCCGAGATGACGCGCATCATTTCGAAGGCGTCGTTCGAGAGGAAACCCTCGCGCGACGAGCCCAGAACGACGGCGCCAATACCGCGGTCCTGCCACAACAGAGGCAGCACCTTCACGCCCGCGAGATCGGCGTTGATGGTCTTGGCGAACACCGCCTGCGATGGGCCGCGAGCGGTGCCATGCGGCAGCGGATGACGCGCCTTGATCGAGGCGCCGACGAGACCCTCCTCGGCCTGGAAGACCTGACCGACGAGATCTTGAGCCTTCTCGTTACCGTGCCAGTCGAGCGCGGCGATGCGCATCTTGCCGCCCTCTTCGGTCGAGACGGCGACCGCCGCGAGCTCGGCGTGCGCGACGGCCCGTGAGGCGCGAATGGCTACCTTGGCGACCTCGTCGACGGTGCGCGCCTCGTTGAAGTCGCGGCTCGCCTGATAGAAGCGCTCTTTTTCGTATTTCTCGCGGTCCATGTCGCTGAAGATACGCTCGACCTGCACGGCACGGACGATCTCGCAGGCGATCGTGTTCATCACGGCGATGTCGGAAGCAACGAATGCGCGTCCGTCATCGCGGTCAGCGATGAGCACGCCGCGCAGGTGACCGTCTTCGAGCACGGGAACGCCGGCGAAGTCAGTGATGGCATGCGGCTGCGTATAGTAAACCAGTCCCGAGTGGCCTGCCTTGAGCTGCGTGAGCACCAGGGGCTCGCGTCGCTTGGTGATGGCGCCGATGAAGCCCTCGGCCGTGGCCAACGGCTTCGTGGTGACGTGGTCGGATTGCGAGCGCAGCTCCTTGATGAGGATTTTGCGCTCGTCGCTGTCGAGCCAGAGCAGCGCGACGGTGTGAGGCGTCAACGCGCGCTCCGCTACAGCGAGCACGTTGTAGAACGATTCGTGAATGGCTTGTACCGAGCCCACACGGCGACGGTTCGCCATCTCTTCGGGCGGAAGCTCGCGGCTCCCCGCCAACAAGCCGCTCGTGAGGCGAAACTGCTTGGCTTCGTCTTCGACCTTTCGCATGTGCGCGTCGATCTCGCGCGCCATGCTGCTCTTGCGCTGAGCGACCTCACTGCGAAGGAAGACCGCGTACAAGAAGCCAAACAGCAAAACGAACGAGGCGTGCGACGCGAGCAGCTTGTAATCGCGGGTCGTTGGCTGCAGCACGTTCACGAGGGTCTCGGTACTCAGGATGAGCAGCAGGAAGTAGGCGGCAACGCGCGGGCCATGGAAGGCCACGAGGAACGCCACCAGCGCATAGACCATGGGGTACAAAAGACCCGCCGGCCCGCCGGTCAGCTCGATGAGCACGAAGGCAGCCGCAACGCATAAGCTTCCAAGCTCGAGGTCCGCGACGACCGCTGCCTCTTTGGTGGGGCGCGCTAGACGTTCGAAGAGCTTGGCGACGAGCAAAGCCGACAGACCGGCGAGGGCGAGCAGCTGCGGGGTGCTGCTCTCGTTGGCATTGCGAAAGACCCCAAGGGCTGCGAGCAAGAGGCCCGCATAGGCGATGACGAAGCCCGCGAGCGTACGGCCGAAGCGAACCGGCATGCCGAGCAGCCATGCCCAGAACATGCGCGTCTGTGCTTGCTCGAGAATACGGGTTCGCCGTCGACCAGGGGCAAATGCCCCTGACCGTTGCCCGGTCCGACCGGGAGCCGCGGGGAGCGGCTTACGAAACGGAGCCCGCACTTGGTGTGAATTAGTGCATCAGCGATCGATCGGCGGCAAGCCGAAGTGACCAGGCAACGTACGTTAGGCGCGAACGCGCGTACGCGACGTCTCGGCGACCGCAGCGGCGACGTTCAGGGACGCAGCGGCGGCCAAATGGCGCATGCTGTGTTTGTCGTCTTCGCTGAGTGGCCGCTGCTCTCGCACCGCCCGTTGCGCGATTCCGTAGATGGCGCTCGACATGCCCTCGAAGAACGCCTCTAGGGCGGGTTGCGCGCCGAGTGCCCCCGCCTGAACCAGGCGGGCGCTCTTGTACACTTCATGCTCGATATCGGCGGCGGCAAGCATCTGCTCGAGGTGCAGTTGAACCTCGCCCAGGTGTCCATTCGACAAGCGGGCGATCAGACTGAAGTCGCTGTAGCCGTTCGACTTTGGCGTCACGAGCCGGTCATGGACGAGCACGAAGACACCCGGGAAGCGATCGAGCGCAGCCGCAACGCCTGCGTAAAGGGCGCTCTCGCTCGTGTGGACCCCGCGGAAGCGAACGATGTCGCAGATGCGGTTGGTTTCGCCGTTGTACTTGGTGGCGATCTTCTCTTTCGCGGCGCCGATTTTCTTGATGCAGTGCTCGTCAACGAGGCGACCGTTGCCCGCCTGAACCATGACGGCGGCGATGGCTGCGAGCTCATCTTTGACGGCTCGGGCCTCGTTATAGAGCGTCGTGAGGTCGCTCGAGCGTTGTCTCGGCGCTGGTGCATCGAGCGGGTGGCAGGCACCGGCAACCTTCGCGGGTACACGCATCCCAAGGTCCTCTATGGGGTTATCGGCGACAGGGTGGCTGGGGTTGCCTGCGTGGCGGAGCGGCTCATGGGGCAGGTAGGTTGCCACTCGGCTGCTCGGGATCGCCCAAAAAAACGAGTAAAGTCTCGAGGGTCGAGCGAGCACCGGCGTAGTCGCGGGCGGCGATCTGACGTGACGCCTCGTTCACCAACGCGTCGAACTGAGGCTGCTCAGGCGCGGCAACACCCCGCTCGTCGCGCAGCACGTTGACCCGCTGGAAACGTGCCATGACCCGGTCGAGGCCGTCGGCGACCTCGCCGGCGCGGAAGCTCAGAACACAGGCGGTCCGGATCGCCTTCGGCGTATCGCGCAGGCGCGCTGCCTGTTCGAGCTGCTCGAGCAGATTGGGACCGCGGCGGATCTCGATGGCACGCACACGTGCGGTGTCGAGAGTAGCCGCGAGCTGCTGGAGGGCCGTCTCGAGAGTCAGCCCCCTGCCCTTCCCGAGGTTCGGGCACGCGGCGGTGACCTCTTTCTCGGGGAGCTCCTCGCCAGCCGCAAAAGCGGTCACAACGTTTTGTGGTGGGGGCTTGGGTAGAAACCACGGGTCGCGTGACCCCAACGCTGTAAACAGCGCCTGATTGGCGAGCGTGTTGGCACGTGGCAGACGACCCGCTCCGAGCTCGCGACGCGCGCCCTCTAGCGCTCCGTCGACCCGCGCCAGGGAACGCGCCGAGAGTCCGCGAGAGAGACCGGATGCACGAGCTACTTTAGCGGACACAAGCGTTTGATCGACCGGCGCCCGCGTGAGCGCGCCTTCGATGACGCGAATCTGGTCATCGGCGCCGCACCACGCGTGCGTCTTCATTTGGGCCTCGAGGAGTCGGCGCGCCGCTACCCCGTCGCTCGGAAGATCGGTCACGTGCAGGCCGCGCTTGGCGAGCTCGCGCCGCAGCTCCATCACCGCTTTCTTTACCCCGTTCGGCGCGACACGCCGCGTTTCGTCGCAGCGTACAGAGGCTTGCGAGAGGGCGAGAGCCGCGAAGAGCGCGAACGGCACCATGACCTCGCGAAGTGTCCTCGACTTGCGCCACGGTCGCCAGCCGAGTTACGGCCAACGCAGCCCGGGTTCAACCGAGGCCAACGCGCGGCAAAGCCGCCGAACACGGCGCCCCGAAGGCGCCACGGAGTAGCGCCCCTTGGGCTTTCGCGAAATACCGCCCTCGCTCAAGCACGAGATCAAGGTCGCCGGTCTCGAGTCCGCCAAAGCCTTGTTCGCGAGCCGTCCACGCGACATCACCCGCGTCTACGTCATCGAGCGCATGCAAGACGAGCTCGGCGACATCCTCGCGTGGTGCGAGCGGCATGAGGTGCCTTGGTACGAGGTCACCATCGACGAGCTCGCGGCGTTCACCGAGACCATGCGTCACGACGGTGTATGTCTGGTCGCGCGCAAGAAGCAGCCGATGATGGCAGCGAACCTCGCGAGTCAGCTGACACGTCAGAGAGGCCCGCTCGCGATGGTCCTTCTCGACGGGGTCAAGAACCCGAACAACATCGGCGCCGTCGCGCGGGCCTGTGCGTACTTCGGGGTACGCCACCTGCTCACGGTCGGCGAGTCACCTGGTTTCTCGCAGGCGGCGGTCCGCGTCGCGCAGGGCGCAACCGAGGCGGTCGAGCACGTCCCGCTGCGTGACGCGGGGCGCGACATGTCCGCTATCACAGGCAACGACATCGCCTTGGTCACCACCAGCTCGCATGGCGAAGCACTACTCGGCGAGGTCACGCTACCACCCCGCGTCCTTTTCTGCATGGGCGGCGAAAACGCCGGGGTCTCCGAACAGTTGGTCAAGCGCGCCGCGCTCCACCTAACGATCCCAGGCGCCGGCAGCACCGAGAGCTTGAACCTCGCGCAGGCAACGTCGATTCTCTTGTGGGAGTACTTCCGCGCCCACCCGCCTGCCCGCGCCAAGACGGCGCCACCGCCGACGTCGAGCAAGCGACGGCGTGGCGACTAGCAGGCCGTGACTGTTGACCCGCGCTGCGCCGCCGTGGCGCACCCAAACGACTTCGGCGGTCGAAAGCGATTGCGGAGCCGGGTCGTTTGGGCGCCGCCAAATGGCGGTCAAGCGAACACGCACTTCGATGAAGTGGCTTTGGCTCGGTCGCGACTCGGCTGTGACCCGTAGCTTTAGACGCTTCGGCCCTTGAAGGCCACGCGCGTCTCGCCCGCAGGCGCTATCGACGAGTCGGCGTTGGTCGCGCGGGCATCTACAGGCCGTGCCGCGCTTCAACGCAGCGGAAGGTCTGGGTCGGGCCAGCGCAGAGGTCCATCGTCCGCCACCGCGCTGTTGCAGTTCCCCGTCCGATTGCGAATCGCGAAGTACTCATCGCAGAGCGCCGGAATAGCAGTCGTTCGACACGCGGTCAGGTCGCGCACGCTACGCGTCGCGGCCGGATAGTCGGAGACGACCTCCCACGCGAGGCGCTCGAGATCCGCGATGGTCGCAGGGCTACCAGTGTCCGCAACAGCGGCGCCCTCGGGTGACTCGCCGTAGACAGCGGCATAAACCGCTGCGCCGAGGGCGTATGACGCAAGCGCCGTGGGATGCACGTTGTCGCTGAACAACGCATCGAGCCGCGCACGCGCGGAGCCGGCTAAACCCGCGACCTCGCCCGCGAGCGCGGCCTCGACGACGCGAGCGTACACCAGCGCCCCAGGCGCCACAGCGACGCGCGCCTCTCTGCCTTCGCTCACGAGCGATGCGTTCACCTTCGCCGCGATGCACTCCCAGACCGCGACCTCGTCACGCACATAGGAGATCCAACGTGCCGGATCGTTCTTGTCGATGTCTGGCCAGGATTGCCAGAACAACGTCCGTGACGGCGCATGCTCGGCGAGCTGGTCGTGGTAGTCGCGCAGGTAGCCAACGCTGTTCTCCCACACGAGGGTGTCGAGCGGGTCGTGGCGCTCGGTGATGACGAGCGTGTCGTAGTGCTCTCCCCCCGCAAGACGGGTTGGGCTTGCCAGCTCGGCCACGATGTTCAACCCAGCCCCGTCGCGGTTCGAACCCTCTTGGTAGCCGGTCCAATCGCCCCCGCCGCTGCCGAAGGTGCGGACGCGCAGCGGTGAGCCAGGGATGTTGTGGCGCTCCCAGTCGTTTCCGCGGCCTTTCGCGTCTGCAATAGCGGCTACGACGTCGGGGATGGGATGATCGAGCAAGCTGTGACCCGAGAAGATCAAATTCGCTTGGGTCAGCGGCTGCGGCGAGCCACCACCTCCATCGCCACCTCCACCTCCACCTCCATCGCCATCGCCATTATTCGCATTCCCGCTGTCCCCGCCCGTGTCGCCTGAGTTGACCGCAGTATCGCCCGCCGTGTCGGCGTCATCGGCGTCGCCCGCAGATGCGCCCAGTGAGTCACCGCCCTCGGGGCGGTCCATCACGACGCTCCCCTCAACCGACGATGAGCAAGCGATGAGGGGCAGCGTCCAAACAAGCAGCCACGGCAGCCAGATTCGAGGGGACATGGAGCGTGGACGCCATGAACCTCGAAATACGGCTCAGAATTCGTACGCCGCCGTTGGTGTCAGCAAGGCTACGTGTCGCGGAACGGGCGGTAGCCTTGTGCCGCGCAAGCGCCCTCGAAGAGACTGACCAGCGCGTCAGCACGGGCCACCTGGGCTTCATCAACCGCGCCGTTCGCCCCCGCGTAGATCGTCATCACCGCCGCGTGAGCCGCTTCGAATACCTCTGTAAACGGGGCCTTACCGCGCGTGCCGCGAATCGACTCGAAGGCGTCGAAGGCTTCCGCACTGAGCGGCGCCCCAGGCTGGAGTCGCAGCGACGCGCGACACACCATCGCACTCTGAAGGTCAGCTTGCTCGCCGACCCAGCTCCTGGCGGCGGCGTAACGCCTTGAAATCTCTGCTTGTTGACGCAACGGTTCGAGAGCGTTCATCACGTACTCGATATCGTCACGGAACACCCCTTTGTTGCGTCTCGGCACGAAGCGCGACCATGCTGCGGCGCGACAGGTATCGGGCGACGAACCTCTTCAAGATCTGATCGTCGCCCGCGAAAACGGCTGAGGTTGGATTCGGAATCGGGATGCCGCGGAGGACCGCGTCCGCCTGTTCCGAGGACAAGATGAGCACCGCGCTCGCGGACGGACGGACGTCTTGCAACACAGCGTTGGCTCGTGCCCCGCACCGGATGAGCAGCCAGCGGCCATCCACGCCGAGCGCGACGGCAGCGTCGAAGCCTGAGGGCCCTCGGTCTGCCGCGAGCTTGCATCGAATGACCTGCAGGAGGTCGTCGGTCGCACCGGCTACGGCAGACGCTGCCACTCGATCTCTCGCTTGTCGGTTGTTGTTTGGGTCTGACGACGCCACACCTTCAGCTGGTCCCGGATCGACGGGAGTCGCTCGCCATAACGTTCCTCGGCCTCTCGTTTGCTCTCGATCCGACCGTCGCGCAAAACGCCCACTGCGAAGTCCACGAGCTCCGTGATAGCGGTCCGGAAGCTCGCGACCTGTTCATTGTCTGTTGGAAGCACCGACAAGAGCCCGCGGCCAAGAATGATCGCTTCGTTGAGATATGACTCTGTCGTGGGGAAACGATGGGCATCCGAGCCATCGAGACCGCGCCGAAGACCCGCGCTGAAGTTATCCAGCACGGCAAACAGAGGCATCTCCGCTTCGTCACGGCCCCAGTTCGAGTTCGCGACCAGCGAGCGAAAGTAGCTCGTCCAATGAGGAGCGTCGCCTCGCCCCTGACTCGCCGCGACCTCGCCCATGACGCGAAACATTTGGTCGGTCTGCTCTCGCGAGAATTTCACGGTCGATGGGTTGAAGCCTTCGCGCTGAGCGGCGGCCAGGAGCTCGAGGAGTCCAGCACCGATCTGCACGACGTCGCCACTCGACTGACCGAGCGCCACCAGCTCGGCGACCTCGCGATCACTGCGGACGAGCGTCGAGAACAACGAACGTTCATCTGGATCGAGCACGTCGAGCTTGACCCGATCGTACCTGGCATCCGGCTCGGCATCCACGACGACCCGGCGCCCATGCGTGATGGCGGTACCGTGCACGTCGACGCGGACTTTCTGCCATAGGTAAAACTCCTGCGGGTCGACCTGAATTCGGAACGGCCCGACCCGAGTTTCAGCGGCCACCACGACCTCCAATGCACGAGACCAGCCCTTTGCGGATCTCGGGGATAGTATCGAGGCGGCGCGCAGTCGGCGTGCGTGATTCCGCCCCGCCATGATGGCAGGTAGCGCTCAAGGCGCTCGGCAGAGACAGGCGCTACGCGCAAGACCTCGCCGAGCGTGTAAGCGTCGATGAGTGCGAGGTTCGCGCCCTGCCCGAGCTGCGGGCCGTGGCGGGGCTTCACGTCCTTCAAGAACGGATGCCCAAGGCCTCGCAAGGACAGAGCCCGCACGAGCTTCGTGTCGGAGGCCCAAACTGAAATCGTGCGCCCCGTCTCGACATGCAACAGCAGAAGTCCCCAGCGCCTTGGCCGGCAAGCCCTACTGTGGCTCCACAAAAGGAGGCACGCCGAAGCGGCCGCGGTGGTACATGTCGAAGCGAAAACGCGGTCCGCCCCGTTCTTCGAGCTGCCCAAAGTAGTGGGGCTGGGCCCCCAGGTGGATGAGGCCGGGGTGGATGATGCGGTGGTGCCGGAGCTCGCCAGCGTGCGCGAGCACCACGAGGTAGCTCGTGACGTTGCTTGCTTGATCGACGCAGTCGAGGTCGACCGCAGCGCCGCTACTTGGTGTCGCGAACGGACCGTCGCCGGCCCAATAGGTCTCACGATCGGCCGCGCCCATGCGTGACAACAGCTCGGCGTGAACGATGTTCTCCATGGCAACGACGGCCGCGGAGAGGCGAACGCGCTCGGTGTGAGCGTCGTCGGCGTGGAGTCCGGCGGCGCGCTGCGCCTCGTCGGCAGCGGCTCTGGCGCGCTCGAGGTGCGCGGGAGTGAACTGGAAAGGAACTTTGCCCTTCGCCCCGGCGCCGAAGTTGATGATGACGCGCCAGTCGTCGCCGCGCTGTACCGGCAAGGCGTTGCGGCGTCCCGGAATGCCGCGCGTGGTATCGCCAGCCGTGACGTCGCGCCCACGCGCGGCGTCGCCACGGTACCAGCGAATCAGCTCCTCGGCGTCGTACGCGGCCGCCTCTTTAGTGACCGCGCGCACGCGAACAGAACCGGTTTGGGGGCCGAACATGTTTGGGGCCGCCGGGCCGTGCGGAAGCCCAGGGTCGACCACGCGAAGGGCCTCGGAGCGGTGGGGTGAGAGTCGGCCGTCGCGATCACTATCGGGCCGGCCCTGCGGCACGGGGGGCGCGTCAGCATCTGCGGTGACCCCGCGCGTCGAAGGCTCGGGGGTGCTGTTGATCACGCGATACGTCACCGTCATGGACGACTCCGAGATGGGCTACATACCCCTCGGGCAAGCGGACTGGATGCGAGCTCTCGCGAGGAGCCGCCTCAGTCGCAAGTCGCAGGAGGGCACGCGGCCACGTCGCCTTCGTTGACGTTGAAGGCTGGGAAGTCCGGGAACTCGAAGCTTGCGTAGGTGCGAGCGACGCTCGCGTCCCAGCACTCCAAGGCGGTCGCGGGGCTAAACCCCAAGAGGTCGCCGCCGCTGACGACGACATTGGCGCGCCCGGAACCGCCCTCGCGCCAGCAGGCATCGATCTGCAGGTCCTCTGGGATACGTGTCGTGTCGATGAAGTCCCCGGGCGTGTCGAGCGAGAAGAGCACGCGACCATCGACGTCCCGGTCGTACGAATACGCAGCACGCACCGCCGGCTGCAGTCCGATCTGTGGCACCTCGGCGGTCAAGGCGATGCTCTTGGTGTCGCCCTCCTCGGAGTACGCGTGCGTGAAGGACAGCTTGCCGCGCGAGAATCCGATGCCGCGCAGAAAAGCACCCTCGTGGTCGAGCGTCGTGACGCCGTCGCTCTGCCGCGCGCCCCCGCCCACCGTACGCGGGCGATATTCGCCATAGAGGACCGCAACCATACCAAAGCCGCCCGGGACATCGTCGCACGTGGGCTCGCCGGTGACCTCGCTGTCGCGCGCGACATGGAGACAATAGCGGAACGTCTCACCTTCGCGGCGCACCTCGAAGCGGATCGTGTTGCCGTCCCCATCGATGTTGCGAACGGGGCCCCAGACGCGAAGGTTGGGCTCGCGCGTCGTTGCTGGATAGCCGGCACCGATGCTGTCGACGAAGTCGAGAATGTTCGCGACGCCTTGGTTCGTGTCCTCCGCCGAAGTGACCAGGAGCTCGTAAAACTCGGAGGGCGCGCCGACGAGCGCATTGGCGACGCCTTGCTCGACGTCGATGCGGAGCTCCTCTTTCTCGGGCACGCCGCGGAGGAAGACCAGGTCGTCGTTCGAGAGCTCCCCACACGCCGCCACACCGAGAAGTGCCATGAGCAAGATGCGCTTCATCGCAGCACCGCCGTGAGGATGAGACCGCCGTCGACGTAAGCGAGCGACTGCGACTCGTCCCCGTTGAAGAACATGTAGTGCACACCTGCGCCGAGGCCCGCCTCGAGCCAATTGGTACAACGGGCGATCAAGCGCGCTTCGAGACCAGGCGTAAGCGTCGAGAAGCTCTGCTCGGGAATAGCTTCGGCACCGGTGAACTCGCGCGCGACCCTGATGAAGCCGATACGGCCAACTCCGCTCAAGCGTAGCCATGAGGTGAAGGGCACGTCGCCGGTGAGCCCGACGCCAGCGGTAAACAGCGAGACGCGCGCCCGATAGCCGAGATCGCCAATGATCGGGTCGGTCACGGCGAGACCCTGTTCACCGCTCGAGCCGACACCCATATCGAAGCGCACGCCGACGTTGCGACGAATGGCGTTGCGCAAGTCGAGTGTCAGCTTGAAGAGTCCAAGCGTCGGTACATAGGCGTCGCGGATGGGCGCGGACAAGAACGACTGGGCGCCGAGCTGGGCCGACAGCAAGACGCCGAGCTTGCCGTGAATGACCTCCTGCGCGCTGATGGTCTGACCCTTGGCGTAGTCGTCCGCGAAAGCGACTTTCTCCATCGCGTTCGCGTCGACGGTCACGAAGTTGTCATCACGTACCTTGAGGCGGGCCAAGCGCACGTGGTCAGTCTCGCGCTTCTTGACGATGTAGTCGCCAGGAGCAACGGCGACGCGCATGCTCTCGCTCGCATCTTTAGCGAGCTCAGCGACGACGACACGACGTTTGATGTCGAAGACCACGAACTCGCCTGCGAGCGACTTGGGAAAGCTGATGCCCGATGTCGGCGCATCGGCCCGCGCCAGGGTGACATCGCCGGCGCCACGCATGTCGAAGCGGAAGGTCGGGTGTTGCGTGCCGCCACGCGTCGCGACGGTGCGCGACACGGTGTTCTCGTATGCGAACCCGTAGGCCTCCGAGAGAGTCACGCGGCCATCCCGGTCGAGGTCGGCAGCCCCGCGCAAGCCGCTCGTCAGATAGTGCGTAAAGAACGAGCCCTGGATCTCGTCGCTCTCTTGTGCGTCTTCGTCGTCGGACGATGCAGTGATGAGCACCTGGCCGCTCTGCATCGTCGTGTCATCGATATCGATGCTCACGGGCTCTGCCTTGGTGGCGCCTTTCAGACGCGTGATGCTGCCAACCCGACACGCATCGAGGAGCGCGATGCGGAAAGACGCTTGCGTCTGCTCGAGCAGACGCTTCACTTCCGTGAGCGGAAGCGTCGACTTCCCGAGGCGCAGCTCGCCGTCTTTGGCGTGGCCAGAATAGTAGAAGAGCAGTAGAGACGGGCGCTTGTCGTTCTGCAACCGCTCGCGTAGCGATGCGAAAGCGCCGCGCACCTTGTTCGCGTCTTCGGCGGAGATGACGACAATGTCACGCTCGGCGAAGCCACCGGTCATGCGCAATACGTCACGCATGCGGGCGACGTCGTTGTCGGTATAGCGAAGGGGCGTCAAATCTTCGCCGCCGAACGGATGCGACACGAGGAGGGCGACCCGGCGTTCCGCGGGCTCGTTGACGTTCAGAGCGCTCGTGACGAGCGCGATGCTGAGCAGCCAACCGGTCACTACTACTCCTTGTCGAGCACCACGCGAACCGCGCTAACCCCCGGCAAAACCTCGTTCTTGCGCACAGCCTCTTCGATCCGCTTGAGCGGTAGCGGCTGCTCCGCGAAGACCGCAACCATCGTCTCGGAGCCAGGGGTCGCATCCAGCGTCAGGCTGAACGGAAAGGCTCCCCGCGACTCCCCGCTCCTCCGCGCCATCACATCACCACCCTCAGGATAGTAGACGCTCATGACGCCGCTGCCATCGATTCCAATCAACGCGAGGTAGCCGTAGTCGCCAGCGTCATAGGCGAGCTGCAAACGGTCGCCAGGATGCACGCGGGCGCCGCTCGCGAGCGGCTTGGGCGCCCCAGCGCCAACCAAGGCGACAGTGAGGCCGACGCCCGAGCCCTTCACCCGCTCGGTATCGAGCTCGGGGACGACGAACAGCAGCAGAAGCGCCGCGGCAGCGGCGGCAGCAAAGCCCGTCGGCAGCCAGAAGGCGAGGCGCTGCTTCGCTGGGGTCCTCCGGCGCTCGTGCTCGATACGGAAAGCTGCGTACGGTTCGTCGGCGAGAAATTGCTCACGCGCTTGGCGCATGCTGGCGACGCGGGCGGCGAGCTGGGGGTCGGCCGCGAGCGCCGCTTCGACCGCAGCAAGCTCTGCACCTTCGAGCTCGCCGACGGCGTAACGCTCGAGCATGAATGGGGAGATGGCGTCGTGCGTGCTCATCGGATCAACAGACCCCGCAGGGCGAAAGAATCAGAAAAGAAAAACGTGTCCCACATCACATGACGGACGACGCCGTCAGACTGGCGCCTCCCCAAACACCAGCGTCGCGTCTTCGCGCTTGAGCTCTTTGCGTGCCACCTCGATGAAGCGACGCAAGCGCTTACGCAGGGTAGGCAGCGAGCAGTCGCAGGCGCGCGCGGCCTCATCCTGGCTCATCTCGTCGACGAAGTAATAGACAGCGGCCTCCTGCTCGTCGCGACCCAGCCGCGAGAGAAGGCGATGGACCAACTCGGCACGCTCGATCTGCGCCTGGCTCGGCTCATTCCATTGCGCGGCGACATGGGTCACCTGGGCGTAGCGTTCGTGCCAGCCAGCCTTTCGACCACGCAGCACGTTCAAGCAGTAGTGTGTGGCGATGCGGGTAAGCCACGTGAGCGGCGACGCCTGTCCGCGAAAATCTCCGTAGGCGGTGACCGCCTTGAGAAACACCTCGTGCATGGCATCACGCGCGTCGTCATCGGTCCGCAAGAAGTAGCGGCAGCGTCGAAACACGGAATGACCATAGCGCTCGTAGAGAGCGCGTAGGTCTGGGCGTTCGTCGCTGTTGTCCATCGAAGCAATCTACGACGCGAGAAGCCCCCGCAGGCACTCGGGGTGACCTGCGGGGGCTCACACGCGTCGTTCCTGGTTACAAGATCGAGGCGTCCACCGAGTAGCTCGCCTCCTGCATGCCCGTCGGGCAGGCGCTCTGCGAGCCGGCTGCGTGGTCGAGGTCGATGATCTGAGGCGTCGTCACCGCGAAGGTGATGCCGTAGTTCGAATCCCAGCACTCGCTCGCAGTCACCTCATTGACGCCTTCGAGGCTCAAGTCACCCCCAGAGATTTTCGCGTCCGAGCGACCGGCGCCAGTCGCGTTCCAGCGCGAGCGGATCACCAGGTCCTCGAGAACCGCGGGCGTGCGCTCGCCTTCTTGGATGTCGCCGTTCGCGGTGAACTGGAAGTTACCGCTGCCATCGGCGAAGCGGTCGTAGTAGTAGCTCGCCGAGTAGACGCCGTCTTCGGCCTCCTCACAGCTGCGGAAGTCCGAGAAGTCGATGCCGAGCTTCTGCGGTTGGCTGGTGGTGTCATAGGTGATGACCGCCGTGCCGCGGTCGCACGGGTTCAGGCTCGCGTCGCCCCACGCGCTCACGAAGATGGTGAGGTCACCCACGCCGTCAGCCTGTCCGCTCGACTTGTCCGAGTTACCCGAGGCCAACACGATGAAGTTGCCGTCCGAGTTCTTGCGACGGTACTCGAAGCTGTAGGCGAATTTGCTGTCTTTACCCGAGACGACCAAGCGGTAGACGTTCGGGTCGAGCGCATCCCCCGCACCGGGGCCCCAGGTCGCGGTCTCACCCTCGACGGTTGTTGGCGGGAAACGAACGATGTCCTCGAGGAGGTTGAAGATGCCGCCGACGGTGGCGTTCACGCCCACGGTCGCGAGCCGGGTGATGACGTAATACTCAGAGAGCTGTCCGACAGCGAGGGCGTTGCTCGCGTCCGGCGCGTCGACGGTGAGAGCGTCCTTGCTGGGCAACGCTTCCTGGAAGGCGGCGTCTTCTTTTCCGCAAGCAACCGCGAAGAGGAAGCCGGCGGGAATGAGGAACTTGGACCAATGCATGATGTCTCCTTCGCGATGCACGGCCCCAAAAGGGCGTGCGCGATGTTTGCCGATTAGACACGGCAGACGCCCAGGACAGAAAAAATCTTTCGTAGCGTTCTGCAAGGACCCACAGGCACCCAGGGGGTGGGTCAGGCGCCCCTCGCAAGGAGCTTTTGAATGGTCACGCGAAACTCGGCGCTCGGGGTCACGAACACCGCGCCGACCAGGCCCGAATTGCGAAAGCGAACCTCGGCTTTGGCAGCGTGGAGGTGTTCGGCGACGACTTGGTGACCAACCGATTCGAGCCTGGGGAGATAGACGTAGATCTCCGAGCCGTGCTCCGGAACGATGTCGGTCTGCAGAAAGACACCTTTATCGCTAAGCTCGTACAAGGTGGCTTCATAGCGGTTCTTGCCCTGCGCCCAGGCGACACGCAGGCGATCGGCGAGCTCGCGATACATGGTGCGCTTCAAGCCCTGGTAGGCTTCACGCTCGATGGGTGGGATGTGCTCGTCGAGGACGACCCGGAGGCTTGCGACAAGCTCCGGGCTCGGGCTGATGAACGAGAGACCAAACCCATCGTTCTGGTGATGGGTGACGCGCCCCTCGACTTCGTGGCGCGTCTCGGCGAACCACAACGCCAGCCGAAACACGGAGCCCACCGGGGGACGAAAGCTCGCGAGCACGAAGACCCCGCCGATGCTGAGGTTCTTGGGCTGAAATCGCGCCGCGCCCTGCGACGGGATCTCAGTGAGAGGCAAGCGCGTCGCGGCGCGAAACTGGCGCACGCCGTACGGCACCACGGCGTCCTGGATGGTCTGGCCAGCGATGAAGCTATCGTCCATGGGGCGTTGCTATCACAGGCCGCCAGGAGAGCGAGAAATCGTCGCAGCTCCATTTCTCTATCGAGCACTTCTTTGAATTGACAGCCCGAGAGACGCTTTGCTACACGCCGCCGCGTCTGGAGACCTAATCCCATGGCTAAGCGGGCGGCATTGAAAGCACAAGTTGGAGCGCTGTTTCGGCAGGCTGTCGACCAACTCGATGATGTGCGTCAGGTCGTCCGCCGTCGCGGCGACCGTATCGAGGCCGACATCCGTCGCCTCATGCAGGAGCGCGATCGCTTGATGGTGCTGCTCGGCGAGCAGACCTACAAGCTCGCCAATCAGGGCAAAGTGCCGCTCCCCTCCTTCGTGCAGCGTACGGTCGAGCGCCTCAATGAGGTGGTGACCAGCCTTGCGCCGCAGATGGCGAGCAAGCCCACCAGCGGTCACGTGAGTCACTCGGAAGGCGAATTGAACGGGCACGCAGCTCCAGCGAAAAAGCGCCCTGCGTCCAAGAAAACGCGCACTAGCAAAAAGGCGCGTTCGAGCGTAAGCAAGTCGACGAATTGAGCAGTTTACGACGCCCCACCAGAGGCGTCGTAGGTGGAATGGGGCCGTAGCTCAGCTGGGAGAGCGCCTGAATGGCATTCAGGAGGTCGACGGTTCGATCCCGTTCGGCTCCACCATCCACCCCCACACACGCTCTTCGTAAGAATATTTCAGGAACGGCCGGCGTCCTCGTAAGATGTTGACGATGACGAACCGCTCTAGTCTCCGCCGCAAGCTCCTCGTTGGCCGCATCTGTGTCGTGTTCGCGTTTCTCGCGTGCAGCGACCTCGATAACGTCATCATCACCAAGAGCGCCAACACGACCATTCAAGGCGGCTCGCCGCTGAACATCCTCGACGAGCTCGGCTTCGTCGAGTTCGGCAGCATCGACATCAGCGACGAACAAGAGTTCAAGAATCGCGGCTTCGACATCGATGACGTCGACTCCGTCAAAGTGGACTCTGTACGTCTCGAAGTCGTCTCCGGCGATAGTCTCGGCTTCATCGATCGCATCGCCTTCTACGCGGTCGCCGAAGACGGTCGCCGCGAGCTCATCGCCGAGGGTGAAAACTTCGACGCCAACGCGCGCTTGGTGAACCTCGATGTCACGGACGTGAACCTCAAGACCTACGCCAAGCAGGGCAGCTTCTCGCTGGGCACCGAGGTCGAGGGTACCAATCCGCAGAACACAACGACCATCAAGGCGACGGTCGCGCTCAACATCGACGTCGCCGTTGGGCAGCTGCTGTGCGGTAACTAAGGCGAGACGGCACTCTACGGTCCGGGCCGAGGCGCCTGTGTACGGGTCGGACGCGCCCCCCTCTGTGCCACGATGTCACTGAGGGCATCGGCCCCTACAGCGAACGGCTCAACGAAGCACGCCGATACAAGAACGAAGCCCAGTCGAAAAGGCACAATCTTGGCCACGCGCAGAGTCACAATAGGCGGCGGCGCTCGGACAGATGCCCCCAACGCACTCGAGCGGGCTCTTGGCGCGCTATTTGGGAGCGCTCGAAAGGAGCTGCGACCTCCTGCTCCGGATGCGCTCGTACCGCCCACACCGACCGTGGCTCGCGCCGCGCGACCTCGCTTCGCCCAAGCGAGGAGCCCCGGGCCGCACTTGCTCCCGCCGCGCCCGGGCGCGCTCTTCAACGGGCCGCTTCCACCGAGACGCCCCGCGTCGCTCGAGGGGCCACTGCCTCCTGGAGTACGCTTCGTGTCGACAGAACAACACCTGGCGGAGCGCCGCTCGCCAGCAGCACGACCGGGCCGGGTCTCCCTAGGAGTCCAGGGGGGTGGCGCGATCTTCGACATGAACAACTTCATTGGCCGCTCCGAAGGCGCCTATGGCGTGACCGGCCGCTACCACGTTGACGACAACGTGAGCATCGGGCTCACAGGGGAGAGAAGCCGTCGGCGGCTTACGCGCTTCGCTCACCCCGGCAAAGGCAGAATCGACGGCGAGCGCGCGATTGCAGACGTGCGTTACACGTTTGGTGATCAGTCGCGGCGCTTGCGCCCGTTCGTTGAAGGTGGCGTCGGTCGCACGCGCGAGACGGCGCAGTTCATGGTGGCGCCCCGGCCCGAGGACCACGGCGCGCGCACGCGGATACCTAAGACCACCGATCGAAATTTCGTCCACCACGTCGGTGCCGGCGTCACAGCCCGTCTCGCCGCGAATGTCGAGCTCGACGCGCGTGTTGCGCACACCATGTCCGACAACCTGCGCTACCCGACATGCCTCACCCTCCCCGGTCAGCAGGAGCGCTGCGACCTCCCGAACACCGAGGGGCGCCTTTGGCGAACCACTGGTTACGCGCGCGAGTACCGCGGCGACCTCGCCCTACGAATTCTCTTCTGAAGTGCTTGCGCTCGTTGCAGGCGATGAGCGCGCTGTCGAGCTCATGCGATACGCTAAGGCGCTCTAGAGCGCATCAGCGCATCTCACAACCCGCGTTGAGGTAACTCGAGGCGTTTGGCGGGTTGCGCATGTGTTCTAGTTCTTGATGCCATAAGCCCGCTGCACCTCGCCGACGAAGTCGACCACCGCTTTGGGGGTCTCAGCATGCAGCTGCTCGCTCAGGAGTGTGTCGCCGAGCCGCAGCCGTAACGATGTCACCTGCTGGTCGTGACCAAACCGTGGCGCCGAGCCCGGGCCGTCCGCAACGCGGGCAAGCCCCACGCGTCGGGCGCTCACGAGCAGCTGGGTAAGACGGTGCGGATCGAACCCCGTCATCGCCGCGCCGCGCCCGAAGCGATAGCTACCGTCCGGAAAGACGAAGAGCTCGTAGTGGGAGGTGTTGGGCATGCCTGGCGAAAGGCTCAGCTCGATCACAGGCGTGCTTGGCGGGAATACGGTCGGCGACTTGGGATGGCGCAACGTCTGGTTGCCTTCGCTACGGCGGAGCGTGACGAGCGGCGAGTCGCGCAAGAATTCCCGCAGGGTGCCCTGCAGTACGTCCTCACACGCGCCGCGAGGAAGCGCGGCAGGGTCGAAGTCGCCGAAGCGATAGAAGACACGGTCAACGTACCAGTGACGGGCGTCGAGCCAAACGACGACAACCGACATCACACCCGTGCTGTCGGGTTCGACGATGGTGTCGAGCGAGGCGCGCCTCTCGGCCGGATGTTTTAGGTAGCCCTCGAGACTCGCCGGCAACAGGTTGCGCATCGCCTGCTCGTTGCCCTGCGCCTCGAAATACGCGGCGAGCGTCGTATCGGGTTTCTGGTCGCGAAAGTACGGAAGGTACGTGAGCTTCTGCTGCATCAACGACGCACGCGTCTTGGCGTCGAGAGTAAGCTCGCACCGCTCGACTGCGGGCCGATGGTCCGCGCGGCCCATGCCATACACCTTGCCGTCGGGCCCGACGTGTTTGTTCGCCCCAGCGCTGGGATCGCCACGATCGACCTCGCGGTAGAGCTCGATGCGCATGTCCGCTGGAGCAGTCAAAAGAGACACCAACAATACCGAGACGATGGTCATGTCAGATCATACTCTTTGAGCTTGTACAGTAGTGCGCGGTGGGAGATCTCGAGTAGCTCGGCGGCCCGCGTACGGTTACCCTTTGTCTGCTCGAGCGCCCGCCGGATGAGCTCACGCTCGATGGCACGCACCGCGCGCTTGATGGACAGATCGTCGCCAAAGGCGAGCGCCTCGGGGGTAGCTTCTGGCTCTTTGCGTAAGCGGTCGGGCAAGCCGTCGACCTCGATACGGTCACCTTCGTTGAGCACCATGGCGCGCTCGATGGTGTTCTCGAGCTCGCGCACGTTGCCGGGCCAGTTGTAGTCCATGAGCACTTTGAGCGCCTCACGCGAGACGCTCATGCCTCGCCTCGCCAGGCGTTCGCCATAGCGGCCCAAGAAATGGTCGACGAGCAGGGGGATGTCGTCCTTGCGCTCGCGTAGCGGTGGGATGGTCAGCAACAAAACGTTGAGGCGATAAAACAAGTCCTCGCGGAACTCGCCCTCGGCGACCATCTGTTGCAGGTCGCGCGCCGTCGCCGCGACCACTCGCACGTCGACCGTGATGCCTTTGTTTTCGCCGACCCGTCGGATCTCGTCTTCTTGCAGGAAGCGGAGAAGCTTGACCTGAAGCTGCAGCGGCAGCTCTCCGATCTCGTCGAGGAACAACGTGCCCTCGTGTGCTTCTTCGATGATGCCGCGCTTGTTGCGGCTGGCGTCGGTAAAGGCCCCCTTGGCATGGCCGAAGAGCTCGCTCTCGAGGAGCGTCTCGGGGATGGCGCCGCAGTTGACCGCGACGAACGGTCCTTTCGAGCGGACTGAGTGGTCGTGAATGGCGCGCGCGACTAGCTCTTTGCCGGTACCCGATTCGCCGAGGAGCAGTACTGTCGACTTGTAGTCGGCGATTTTGTGTACGGTCTGGAAGATGGCGGTAAGCCGCTTGCTCTTGCCGACGATGCCGGGGCCGAGCGCCGACGCCGACGGGGCCCCGCGCAAGCGAGCATTCTCGGCCTCGAGACGCTCGCGCTCCTCACTCAAACGCTGGCGCTCATCGGCCATGCGGATCTTGAGCAGCACCTCATCGGGCTTGAACGGCTTCGAGACATAGTCGGCGGCGCCACGCTTCAAAGCTTCGATGGCGGTGTCGAGATCGACAAAGGCACTCATCATGATGACGATGACCGGGCTCTTCACCTCACGCAGCTTGTCGAGCAGCGTCAGTCCGTCGATGCCAGGCATGCGCACGTCCGAGAGCACGATGTCGATGTCGCCCTGGACGAGACGCTCGAGGGCTGCGGCTCCGTCAGCAGCGGTGCTTACGACGAACCCCTGCCGCTCGAGCATGAGCGACAACATGTGACGCATGCCTTCTTCGTCGTCGACGATGAGAAGGCGTCGTGCGCGCGGTTCTTGGGTCACGCCATCGGGTGGAGACGCGGCCGACGTTTACCGCCTTCGTCTTCAGCCTCGACGAGGACGATGCCGAGCGCCCGGGCTTGTTCGTGCGCCTCCGCTTTAGCGTCCGGGCAAGGGCCTTTGCAGTCCGTCGACGTCTCGATGTCGCGAACCTTCTGGACCAGCTCCGCGAGCTTACCGGCATCGACGTGGGTTTGCAGCGCCATGGGCGCAGGGTAACGCAGGCGCGATCTCGGTTTCAACCACGAAGATCAAGCTCGCGCGTAGGTTTCGCTTACGGGTCGGGCTGCGCGTACGCGGCCGGGATCAGTCGTCGTCTTCGTAGTTGAATGTGTACGAATAGGTGATCTGGGTGGGCACCGCCTGCTTGCCGTCACTGCCCGGGGTGAATCGGCACTTCTTCATGGCGCGCACCGCGCTATCGACGGTGCCGTAGCCGAGGTCGTTCAGCGCGCGGACTTCCGCGACGCTCCCGTCGGCGAGGATGGTCACTTCGAGCTTCACAGTCCCTTTGATTCCGGCGGCCTTCGCGTCTTTTGGATACGGTTCGCGACACTCGCCGATCCGTTTCGGCGGCTGGGCCAGCGCATACACGGGAACGATGTTCGGCGCGCCACCGGCGTACGGCTTCACGTCGCGCGGGTCGGTGCGCTCCTTTTCCGGCTCCTTCATGGTCGTGTTGCCGACTCGCACGGAAAAGCCACTGTTTCCACTCACCGTCGAGCTCATGCTGATGCCGAAGACAGGCTTCGGCGGCTCGTCGGCGGCCTTCTGCTCATTGGGTGGCGGAGGCTCGGCGGGCTTTACCTCGGGGACCTTGAGGTCTTTCGGCGGCGGTGGACGTTTGGCCTTCTCCTCCACGGGCTTGGGCGGCTCGGGGACGGGCTCTGGCGGCGGTGGAGGCGGGCTCACGACGGCCAGCTCGATGACCCGCGCGGGCTTCGGAGCTTCGCGGGCGGCTTTTGACAGACCACCAACGAGCGCCCAGTGCCCGAGCACCGAGACGACAATCGTGACCACATAAATCTTCATGGCTGGGTGACGGAGGCGGCGACGCTCGGATCGATGTTCAACGCGAACTTGTAGAGCCCGAGCTGCCTTATGAGATCGATGATACGGATCACCGAGCCATGCGGCACTTCTTTGTCTGCCGCGATGATGGCTTGAGCTTGTGGGTCGTCCTTCACCACACCCGGAATGTAGGCCCGCAACCCCGCTTCGTCAGTGGGCGCGCCATTGAGGTAGAGCGCCCCCTCTTTGGTGAGCGTCAAGGCGACGGTGGTGGGCTCGGCGGCCTCGCCGGTCGACGCCTCCGGCAACTTCACCTTGATGGAGGGTCGCGCAATGAGGTTCGCGGTCAGCATGAAGATAATGAGCACGACCAAGACGATATCGACGAGCGGAACCACGTTCAGCTCGGTGATCATCTCGTCGTCACCACCAGAAAAGCTCTTGGCCACGGTTTGCCTAACCCTGCTTGGCGCGTGACAGGAGGAGACGGCTCAGGGCCTCGGAGCCGGCGAGCTGCGTTCGAATCTTGCGCTGGAATGCGTTGAAAACAGCGACCGCCGGTAACGCGACGAGCAACCCCACCGCGGTGGCGACGAGCGACTCGGCGATGCCCGCCATGACCGCTTGAGAGCCCTCGATGGTGTTGGTGGCGAGGTCACGAAACGAGCGGATGATACCGAGCACGGTACCGAAGAGGCCGATGTATGGCGCGTTGTTGCCGAGCGTGCCCAAAAACGCGAGGCCGCGTTCCATCTTCACGCGCTGCGTGAGGGTAGCGCTAGCAAACACCTGTTCCGCCGCTTCTGGTCCTCTCTCGAGCGCGTCGATGCCGGCGTTGAGAACCGCCGCGACGTGCGAGCGCTTGCTAGCGAGCAGCGCGCGTACATCGGTGAGGCCGCCCGTCGCGAGCTTGTCGCCGAGTTGCGCCCGTAGACGATCGACGTCTTCGGTCGAACGCATGAAGTGCGCGAGGCGCTCGATGGCGATGGCGATCGAAACGACGGAGAGCGTCATCAAGAGCCACAGGATCCACTCGGAGCCCAGGTAGAGAAACACGTCGAGCAGCCGCTCTTGCAGCGCCGAGTTGGTAAGCTTGTTCATCGCGTGCCTTTCTTCTTTGGGCGAGTCATGGGTTTCGAACCGTTGGGGCAACCGTCATTTGCGGGCGGCCCAGCATCCATTGGGCACTTGTCCGCTATATCGAGCACTGTATCGCCGTCATTGTCGGGGTCGGGGCAACCGTCGCTGTCCTGGTAGCCATCACGATCTTCTGCCTCGGCTGGACAGCGATCGAGCGTATCGGTGATGCCGTCGGTATCACGGTCGCCGCGCTCTTGTTCGGGACAACCGTCGTGATCGGAGACGTGGTCGATGTCTTCCGGGATGTCGGGGCACTGATCGACCGCGTCGCTGATACCGTCGTCGTCACGGTCGTTGGCCGGACAGCCGTCGTGCTTCGCGTCGCCCGCTTCCATCGGGCATTTGTCCTTGGCGTCATCGATGGCGTCGCCGTCGTTGTCGCGCTCCGGACAGCCATCGTCGTCCTGGAAACCGTCGCGGTCCTCGGCTTCGTCGGGGCAGGTGTCGTTCCCGTCCGCCAAGCGATCGCCGTCACGGTCATCGGGAATGATGACGCGGTTGCACTGCTCGCTGTCGGAGAGCTGCGCGGCGCGGTCGGCTTCGGCTCGCGCGACGGCCATGTGCTTCGTGGCACGCAAGAGATTGCCATGCTCGAGCTCGTAACGCGCGAACTCGACGTTGGCTTCCCCGCGCGCGAGCTCTTGTGGCGCGCAGTCATAGGCACCATGTGCCCTCGCGTCTTTCAGGACGCCGTCGATAGCGACACTTTCGCGGCTCAAGGTGTCGGCGTTGCCGCACCCCATGAGAAGCACCAACCAGAAGACGCGCCTCACTTGCGTCTCCCGCGTGCCTTCTTGCGCAAGTCGTTGCCAGCCTGGTCGTCCACTGAAGCGGACGTCGAGTTCTCGGGCGGATTCTCGTCACCTGGCGGTGGTGGCACGGGCTCCGTCTCGTGCGCGTTATCGGCGGGGACAGCACCACGCTCGCGGTCGGCGCGGGCCCTGGCTTCTTGCGCGAGCTCCCGCGCATGCGCCGCGTAGATCCGCGCTGCGTCGTAGTCCGAGTAGTTGGCCTCTTCACGCGCCTTGTGCAGGTATTCGGTCGCCGCTGTGTACTCGTAGATGGCGAAGCGACTCGCGCCCGCTTCCTTGGCGGCCGTTAGAGCGCGCTGCGCGTCGCCGATCTCGCGGTTGGCGTTGATGGGGCTGCACGCGGCGCCCAGGAAAAGCAGCGAGAGCGACGTCGTAAGGCGCACGTGCATGCCGCGCGGTAGCACGGGCCAAGCCCTTCAATCAACGCTTCCCGCCGCTCTTGCGTGCCGCCTCGATGGGTTTGGTCCGACCATCGCGTGCCGGCGCAGGCAGGTGGGTGACGTTTGCCGCGGGGCGCTCGCTCGAAGCAAGCAAGAGGACGCGCCAGACCATGAGCACGTAACCGGCGATACAAATCGAGAGCCCGCCGATCGCGAGGTGGCCAAGCGAACGGCCGGATTCGCGCGCAACCGGCCCGGAGCGCTCCACGAAGAGAAAGAGGGCCCCGGTCACAGCGAGCACGAGCAGGCTCCCGAAGATGACCCACAAGGCGGGTTTTGCCTTACTCGCCAGCAAGGCACGCCGCGCGCTCAGATAGCCCGTAAACAGCGCGATTGGGCCCAGGACGCCCAGCACCATCGCCGTGCGGGGCTGCGCTTCGAAGAGGTTCCACACTCGCCACATCGGGAATCGATAGGACAGGAGTGTGGCGACGGGCACCGATACGAAGACGGCGTAGATGACCAGCGCCCAGAACGACGATGCGCGCACCAGGGTGCTCTGAGGCAAATTGCGGCGTGCGAGCCAAGCAATGCTGCTCCCAACGAACGCCGAAAAACCTATGTCGACAAGTAACGTGGCGCGGCCCCTAGAGCGATGAAGTTAACATACCAGAGCGTTTCTCATAACCCGCGTTGAGGTAGGCCGAGGTCACGCGATGCACTCTAGTCGAGCGCTCGGCACCGACCGATGGTAACGTGTGCCAGTGAGCACCGGAACTCCGCCCCGGGCCGCGCGTCAGCAATTCAGCTCGCACGTGCGCATTGCCGTCCAGGGGAAAAACGAAATCCTCGAGCGTTACGCGCTGAACCTGAGTCAGGGTGGCATGTTCGTCCGCGAAGACGCGCCGCCTGCGATTGGTCAGGTCGTGCTGGTCGAGTTCATGCTTCCCGATGGTACGCCACTCGCCCGCATCAGCGCCCGCGTCGTCCACTCACGCCCCGCGACCACTCCAGGCGAGCGCAACGCCGGCATGGGTCTGCAGTTCATCGAGCTCGACGCCACCGCGACCCAGCTCACGCAGTTGCTCAAGCAGAAGCAACCACCAAGCGCGGCTCCCCCGAAGATGCCGGGCGCGCCATCGACGCGGGTCGACAGCCTCGCCCCTGACCCAACGCCCAGCCGAGCCGAAGGCGTCGTGGTCGGTATCGACCTTGGCACCGTCAACAGCTGCATTGCCATCGTCCAGGACGGTCGCCCGCGCGTCATCAGGAGCAAGCGCGGATACGAGACCATCCCCTCGGTCGTTTACGTGGGCGCCGATCGCGGCATTCTGGTGGGACATGCGGCCGTCGAGCGCATGATCCTCGAACCGAACCGTGCGGTGTACGGCTCGAAACGCTTTCTTGGGCGACCTTTCCAGTCCAAGGAAGTGCAGTCGTTAGGTCACTTCTTCAACTACGAAATCGCGCAGGGACCCGATGGTCGAGCTGCCGCCAAAATGGGCGATGCCGTTTTGCGCCTCGAGATCGTCGCCGCCCATATCTTGAAGACGCTTCGCGACATGGCGGAACATGACCTCAAGACCGAGGTGCGGCGCGCCATCATCACCTGCCCTGCCTACTTCGACGAAACGCAACGCGGCGCGATACGCGAAGCCGGTCGGCTGGCCGGTCTCCACGTCGAGCGCGTGTTGAACGAGCCAACCGCTGCAGCTGTGGCTTTTGGCCACGGCAAAGGCATGAAACGTACGGCGCTGGTCTACGACCTTGGCGGCGGCACGTTCGACGCGACGCTCCTCAAAATCGATGGCGATACCCTCGAGGTCCTGGCGACCCATGGCGATCCGTTTCTCGGTGGCTCCGACTTCGACGATCGCCTCACCGAATACGTGCTCATGTCGTACGAGCGTGAGAAGGGCGTGGTGCTGCGCGATAGCCAGGTGGCCGTGCAACGCATTCGCTTCGCGGTCGAGCTGGCCAAGCGTCAGCTCTCCGAGGCCGAGACGGCCAGCATCGACCTGCCTTTCATCAAGAAGACCGAGTCCGGCCAGCACGACCTGAAGATGACGCTATCGCGGAGTATCCTCGAGACGCTCACTGAAGACCTCGTCGACCGCACCATGGGTATCGTTCAGGTGGTGCTCGACCAGGCTAAGCTCCCGGCATCTCAGCTCGACGACGTCATCTTGGTGGGTGGCCAATCGCGCAGTCCGCACGTGCGTCGACGTATCCAGGAGCGCTTCGGTAAGCCGCCAGCCAAGAACGTCCACCCCGACGAAGCAGTGGCCCTGGGTGCCGCACTCGTCGCGAACGCCATGTACGCAAAGTCACCGCTCGAGCTAAAGGACATCCTCGCTGCGGCCATTCGGATCGGTGAGGGCGAAGGCGCGACCAAGGTCCTGATGGCGCGTGGCACGAAGCTCCCAGCCGAGGTCAAGTTCGAGATCCTCCCCGAGCAGTCTGCAAAAGCAGACTACAAGGCGTTGCTCTATCGCGGCGACAACGACAAGGCCGCTGGTAATACCTTCCTTGGCACCCTGCGTATGACCGCCGACCAGAGTCTCGTGATCACCAAGACGAAGGTGGTGGTCACCTTGAAAGTCAGCGCGGACGGCATCATGTCCGTGACCATGCAGCATCCGCGCACGCAGCAAGTTCACTCGGTCGAAGTTTCGCTGGTCGATAAACCCCAGTGAGCGCGAGCTGGATCGAAACCCTCGAGCACGCCGACGTGCAGATGCTCGTCGACCTGGCCCTGCGCGAAGACGTCGGGGCGGGTGACGTCACCACACAGGCTATCTTTCGCGCACCGCAACGCGTGCATGCGACTGTCGTGGCGCGCACTCCGACAGTGGCTTGTGGCGGTCCCTTGGCCCTCGCGATCTTGCGACGCTTCGATCCGCACGCCGAGCTCACGGCGAAGGTCGCGGAAGGGACCTTCGTTCCTCGCGGCACCAGCATCTTCGACATCGACGCCGACGTGCGCGCCTTGCTCACCGCCGAGCGCACTCTCTTGAACTTCACGATGCGTCTCTGCGGGATCGCCGCCAACGCGCACCGCGCCGCGAGCCTGGTTCCGCCCGGAAGTCCGGCGCGCATCTACGATACGCGCAAGACCCTTCCCGGATGGAGACAGCTCGACAAGCTCGCTGTCCGCATTGGAGGCGGCACGAACCATCGCATGGGTCTCTTCGACGCGATCCTCATCAAGGACAACCACATCGCCGCGGCTGGCTCGCTCAGCAAAGCTGTCGCGGCGGCTCGCGCCTGGCGTAAACTTCTAGTCGAAGTGGAGGTCGACGACCTAAGCCAGCTCGACGAGGCATTAGCCGCTAAAGCGGATATTATTCTCCTCGACAATTTCTCGCTCGATGACATCCGCGAGGCAGTTCGGCGTACTGGCTCGGCCGCCGAGCTCGAGGTTTCTGGCGGTGTTACCTACGAGCGTATCGCAGAGCTGGCCGCGACCGGCGTCCAGCGCATCTCGATGGGCGCGCTGACCCACACGGTGATCCCCGCCGATCTCGGGCTCGACATGCCATGAAACCCAAGCTCGTCGTCTACACGACGCTTCCAACCACCATGCTCGAAGCCAAGGCTCAGGCCCACGCGGGAGCCCCCGAGGGCACCACCATCCTCGCGCGGGCGCAAACCAGCGGTCGCGGTCGCCACGGCCGCGCCTGGCACTCCGCCCCCGACGCTGGCGTATGGATGACCATGATTTTGCGTCCGCCGCTCGAGCGAATCGCGACCTTCGCCGAGCTGTCGCTGGTCGCCGGTATCGCCGTATGTAAAGCCGTTCAGGGCATGGGCGTCGGCGCGGCGCGACTGAAGTGGCCGAACGACGTGTTGGTCGGCGACAAGAAACTAGCGGGCATCCTGCTCGAGAGCGACCGTGGAGCGGTCCTGGTCGGTGTCGGCTTGAACCTCGTGCGTTCCGACGCGCGCGAGCTACCAGAAACGATCGCCGATATTTACACCGGCCTTGCCGACCATGTTGGCACCCCCCCCTGGGAGGGCGAGGCCGAGCCGCAAGAGGCCCCGGTGGTGTACACTTCCAAGGCTCTGATGAACGAGCTAGCAACGTGGTACGATCAGTGGAAAGCTCATGGTTTCTCGAAGCTTACCGGAATCTATGCAGACCTCGACGCTTTGAAGGACAGTGACGTGCGCGTGATGGCGACGGATGGGACGCAGGTGGAAGGCAAGGCCCGGGGCGTGAATGCCAGGGGCGAGCTATGCGTTGAAACTAACAGGGGCATCACGGAAGTGCGTGCCGGCGAGGTCGAGCGAGTACGTCGATGATTGCAGCAGCGCTCTTGGCATTTTTCCTCGCGACGCCCGGCGAGCTCGACGGCATCGGCACCCCGTCCACTACGCCCTTCGTCGCTCCTGGCCAGCTTTTTCAGATCAACATTCCCTACGGCTGGACACCGTACACGGTCGACAAGGACCCCAACGCCATCCAGTTCAAGAACACGATGCGCGGCGGTGACGCGACTCTCATCGTGCGCAAGTTCGTCGTGCCCTCCGAAGCACGCCCCAGGCAGCTCGTGCTCAACGCCATCGACCAGCGCCTGTCACGCCTGCCTCGATTCCAGGTGATGCAAAAGCGCGATATCGCGCTCGCCGGCCAACCGGCGGCTTCCGTCATTGCGACGTACGCCTTCCAGGGAAATCTGCAGTACCCGCGGCTCGTCGAGCAGATCTTCGTGATCATCGGAACCGAGGCGTATTCGCTCTATTTCGAATGCTTCGAGCCGCAAGCGCAACAGTACGCGGGCGAGCTCAACGGCATGTATGCGAGCTTTCAGCCACGGGTCGCCGCTCCAACCGTGCAAGGCCCCTTTGCCGTCCCCGACGACCCGAGCACCCCGCACGAGCCCTTTAAGCTCCCCGATCCACGCGACATTCCCTTCTAGCAAAGCGCGCCCCGCAGGCACGTAGAGAGCCGTGGGTCGAGCGCCGCTGCGTTTCTTGCTCGAGCGATATGGCAGGGCTACTATCGTGCCATCGCCATGCCGGACCGTCCGCGGATAGGTGACCTCATGGTCGCCCACGGCCTCATTGATGCGGCGACGGCCGACGTCATCGAGTCGTCTCGTGCAGGCAGCGGCTTGAACTTCTTGTCAGCCGCCGTACGAGGCGCCGTGGTCGACGAACAAACCGCGCTGTCCGCTCTGGCGACCCATGCGGGTGTCCCTGGCCTCGATCTCACCCGGGTGACCATCCCACCTCAGGTCCTGCAGCGAATTCCGCTGTCGGTCGCGCAGCGCGAGGGCATCGTGCCCATTCGCATCGAAGGCCCGAGTCTCGTGGTGGCGATGACCAAACCCAACGACCAACGGGTGCGCGACGAGGTGAGTTTCGTCACTGGCCTTTCCGTTATCGCGTACGTTGCTTTGCAAATGCGCATTCAAGAAGTGGTGATCGCCGCTTACCGAAACCCATCAGTGGCATACAAAGGGCCGCTGGCGGGCAGCCCCAACGAGCCGCTCCCCATCGTGACTCCGCTCGCGGCGGATGCGGCCGCCATCGTCGAAGTCGACGACGTGCTCGAGGCCGAGGCGAGTGACATCATCGAAACAGCGACGCCCGCGCCTGCCCCGCTTCCCGGTGCTCCCGGCAAGGTGGCCTCTGGCAAGCGCATTCTCGTGGTCGAGGACGATCCCGACATCCAACGCCTCCTCGTCGATACACTCCGCGCCCTCGGGGGCGATGTCACGGCGTCGGCGCGCGGCGTCGAAGCGCTGCAGCTCATCAAGACCGTGAAGCCCGACCTGGTGGTGCTCGACGCGATGTTGCCCGAGGTCCACGGCTTCGAGATTTGCCGCAAGATCAAGGAGAGCAAGCGCTTCGCAAGCACGCCCGTACTCATGATCTCAGCCATCTACCGTGGCTGGCGTATCGCTGAGGACATCAAGGCCACGTACAAGGCGGACGCGTTCCTCGAGAAGCCGTTTCGAATCAGCGAGTTGCGCCGGGTCGCCGAAGAACTACTCGCGACCGGCAGGTCCGCCGCCACCGCAGGTGACGATCTTGGCACCGAAGCGCTCGCTCACTACACGGCAGGCGTCGAGGCGTATCAGGCCAAGAACTATCGGGCCGCCATCGACGAGCTGCGAGCAGCCGAGGCAGCCGAGCCGTTTTCCGCCAAGATCCAGTTCATGCTCGGACGCACGCTCGAGCAGGACCAAAAGGTCTTTCAGGCGGTTTACCACTACGAGCGCGCCGTGGAGCTCGACCCGAAGTTGTTCGCCGCAACCAAGAATTTGGCGCTGCTCTATCAAGCACGCGGCTTTCGCAATAAGGCTGTAGAAATGTGGGAGCGCTCGCTTGCGGCGGCACCGAACCCCCAAGTGCGTGAGCAGATCAAACAGTACCTGGTGAGCATCCTGTGAAATTCGCCTGTCCCAAGTGCAACACGCGCTACTCGATCTCCGACGACAAGGTGCCGCCGGGAAAGGTCCTCAAGTTTCCCTGCAAGACCTGCGGCAACGTGGTTCGCTTGCGTCGCAAGGAAGGCGGCGATCAGGCACAAATCCTCGAAGCTGGCAGCGCGGCAGCGGCGCTGGCGGCACGGGGCTTCGATCCGGTCGAAACCACACGCATTGCTTCGGTCGCCGAGATCAACAAGCTCCGCGATCAGTCGACGCAGCCCACCAAGGTTGGGATGCAAGCAGCGCACCGGCCGGACGTGACCTTCGCCGATGACGGTGGCGACGCAACGCGGGTCGTCTCGGTCGAACAAATCAACCTCCTCCGCGCGGCGGCCGCGGAAGGTGACGAGGTCATCCAGGAAGCAGAAGAGACGCGCCCGCCGCAGGGCGACTCCTCGGGCGAGCCGTCCGAATGGTTCGTGCTCATCGCCGGCAAGCAACGCGGTCCCATGACCGCGTCGAGCGTCGACGGCATGCTGTCGCGCAACGAGATCGATCGGCGCACCTTCCTCTGGAAGAGCGGAATGGCCAATTGGGAGCGGCTGGGAAGCGTCGAGCGCTTCGCCGGGTCGACCTCGCCGTTGGTCACCGCAGAACCGAGCGCTGCCGCGTCGACCAGAGCCGATCCGAGCGTCACCGAGTCCGCCATGGAGCGCGCAGCGGCGCAAAGTGCCGCGACCAACACGACGTCACGACGTTCTACAGACGACGTCACCGTCACCGATCTCGAAGAGGTCTCGAGCGGCATCTTCGAAGAGGCGACCGTCGCGACGCTCAACGGAGAGACGGCGACGCCTGCCGCGATGGCCGCCGGAAGCGAAGACATCACCCTCGCCGACGAAGCGCCACAAGGCTTCTACAAGGCGGAGACGATGGTCATCTCCGACCCACGCGTCGCCGAGACCGCCGCCGCAGCGCTAGCAGGTCATTCTCCCCAGGCTGCTGACGCACGTCGCGCCGAGACGGTTCAGCTCCAAGATGGTATCGAGCTGCTCGACGATCGACCGAAGCGCCCAACCGACGAGTTCATGGGCGCCACGACCTTGGGCCAGCAAGAGCACGCAACGGAACACGAGCTCGGCTCTTTCGACGATGTGAGCGGCCAGCAGCCGTTCCTCGACGAAACGTCGGGCTTGAACCAACTGGCCGACGATCCGAACTACCTCGACAAGCCGCCGGGCGACTCGACGCGCGTCTACATGGCGACCGCCGGCATCTACAAGAAGCGACGCAACAACCGAATCGCCGCAGTGATTACTACGGTCGTCTTGCTGCTCATCTGTGGTTTCATCGTCATGGACATGCGCGGCCTCATCGTGCTGCCGGGCATGGGGGCCATCTACGACGTCGCTGGCGTCGAAGATCCCAACGTCGATCGTGCGTTAGAGCGGACAGAGAACAAGCTCGCCGCCGAAGATCTCGATCCCAAAAAGCGCGCGCAGCTCGAGAGCCTACGCCGCAAGCTCCTCGACCGCAGCAACGGCAGCGAAAGCGGCAAGAGCGAAAAACCCGAGAAGCAGGAAGCCAAGACCAACGGCGACGCGAAAGATCCCGCCGAAGCCAAGCCCCCCGAGGGGGCCACCGATGCGCCGCAGCAGCCGGAAGAGCACGCGATGGCGGAGCAAATCTTCAACGACAAAGACAAACAAGAAACCAACGTGAAGCTCGCCGCGCCCGACTCCATGCAGACGCCGAACCTGCCGGATGGCCTCACCCAAGAGGCTATCTACAAAGTGGTCAACGACAACAACACGTCGATGAAGTTGTGCTACGCCGAGGCGGCACGCAAAGGCGAGAAGCTCGCCGGCAAGATGGAGGTGCAGCTCACCATCGACCCGTCGGGTGACGTCACTGGCGCCGATATCAACACCGCGCAGTTCAAGACGTCGGCCATGGGTCAGTGTACGGTACGCCGGGTGAAGACCTGGAAGTTCCCGAAGTACAACGGTCAGCCAGTCACGGTGGTCTTCCCCTACGTTCTCCAGTCGGCATTTTAGCAAGGCTCGGTAAACCGCCTCATGTCGCAACAGCTCGTTCAAGCCTTGCTCGGCGAGCACCTGGTGTCGGCGGCCGACATCGATGAGGCGGCGCGACGTCAGGTCGTCCATGGGGGCAGTCTCGACACCAACCTGCTCGAGCTGGGTGTCCCCGAAGTCACGATCTTGAGAGCTCTCGGTGAGGCTTTTCGCCTGCCGACGGGCGACAAGACCGACATCGACACCATCGAACCGCACATCCCGCGCATCTTTCCCCTGGTGTTCGCGGAAACGTATCGGCTGGTGCCCTATCGGCTTGTGGGCGGAAACCTTGGCGTCCTGGTCAACGGCGCGACCGATGAGGATCTGTTCGGGCGAATCCGCGAGCGACTCCGCCTCCACCCCTCGAGCACGATCACCAGCGAGGCGCGCATGCACTACGCCATGCACCGCGTCTACGGTGTCGGCTTGTTGCCCCGCTTCGCGGCGTTGCTTACCCGACTCGATGGGGCAGCGCCGACACCGCTCTACGAACCAGCGCCGATCGATCACATGTTGTCGTGGGGCCTGCCGGCCTCGCGTATCCGCCCTGGTCGGGCGCGGGGCGAGACGCGCCGTGGCGGGCCAGACGTCGCCGGCCTGCTCGCACGTCTCGATTCAGCAGCGGATCGCGACCACGTCGTCGAGATCCTGCTCGAGATCGCTCTCGGCACGTTCGAGTTCGTCTCGATATTCTTGGTGCACGGCGACCGCATCGACGGCTGGCGAAGCACCGACCCAACCGCGACACAACGCGTGGCGCGCATCTCGATGCCGCTGAGCGTTCCATCGGTGCTCGCGACCGTACAGCAAACGCGCGGCCACTACCTGGGGCCCATTCCGCAAACGGAAGCCAACCTCAAGCTCTTACAAGACCTCGGCCGTTCGCCACCGCGGACCGCATTCGTGGCACCACTGACGGTCGGCGGGCGGTTGGTGGGTATCCTCTACGCGGACAACGGCTCGCGGGGTGTGCTCGCGCGTAGGGTATCGGGAGTCCTGCTCCTTACGCATCGCGTCGGCCTATGCTTCGAGAACCTCATCCGCCGACGCAAGGCGTTGCTGGTACCCCCGTCGCCGATCGCCGTTCCCGCCGCCGAGGAGATCCAGGTTCACGTCGAGCACGAAGGTGCGAGCGACGAGCAGAGCTTCGCCGAGGTGAGCTACGCCACCGGCATGAGCGAAGCGCCAGCAGTCGCTACCGAGCAAGACAGAGGACCTGAGGAACAACCGCACGACCAAGCCGCTATCGCGTACGGTGCGCCCAGCTCGGAGATAGCGCCATCCGCGACCGACGGCTACGAGCCGGTTACCTACGAAGCACAAGATTCGTACAGCACACCTGTGACGTACGACCCGCCCGAGGCCTCGACTCCGGTGAGCTATGAAGCCGCTGAGGACGCACAGACTGCTTACGGCGCCTTCGACGCCACCAGCGGTGAGCAGCCAGCGCTGTACACGCCGCCGCTCACACCCGAGCAGGACATCCCCGAGATCGTCTCCGAAGACGTCGAGATGATGCCGCAAGCCGAGCACCACGACGCTGGCTACGTCGCTTTCGCCCACATCGATCGCGAGAGTCCCGAGGACGCCGTATCCGGGTGGGAAGACGTACTCGTCGAGACGGTGAGCACCTCCACAGCGCCCGTGCCCGAGCCCGCGTCGAGTGACACGACCGCGCCGCCCGCGGTGACCTGGGATGATGTGATTGCCGAGGCACGCAAAGCGCCCTCCTTGGCCGCGCCCTTAGCCTCTCCCGCAGCGTCGCAAACGAATGTCGAGGTCGCCGGTCAGCGCGTCGACCCGCGCGAGATGTTGCTCGACGGACTCGACGCCCTCGAGCCTGAGACCCGCCTCGCAGCCATCGGCGCGCTCCTGCCCTATGGCACCTTGCTCGACGACCAACTTCGCGCCCGCTTCCCTGGCAAGCTCCTGCTCGATCCTTTCGCTCCCGAGCAGCCCCTGCCGCCGCTCGCCGAGTGCTCGGGTCTGATGGCGCTCCTGGTGGCGCGAGGCTCCGACGCCGTCCCAGTCGTCTTGGGTCACCTCGACAGCCCGGACCGCACACAGCGCCTCTTTGCCATCTACATGCTGCTGGTCGTGCCGCACACGCCTGCGCTCGACGGTCTTGCGCGCCGCCTCTACGACACCGAACCACGCAACCGGTTTCTTGCGGCCGACGCCCTGCGCTCCTACACGCGCGAGCCTGGGTACGCCCGCATCTTGCAGAGCCTACGCGAGCAGCTCAAGGTGCCGGTCTACGAGGTTCAAGTGACGACCGTCCAGGTGCTCGGGCAACTGCGTGATCCACGGGCCGTCCCGTCCTTGATACCGCTCGTGGTGTCGCCACAACCGGAGCTTGCTTCGGCGGCTGCGTCTGCTTTGGCGGTCATCTGCGCTCAGGCTCACGGCCGCGACGTCGCGCGCTGGGCCGAGTGGTGGCAGGCGAGCTACAGCCGCCCGCGTGAGAGCTGGCTGGTCGCGAGCCTCCGCCATCCCAGCCCACAGGTACAACGGATCGCGTTCAGCGAGCTGCAGCTGTTGACCGGCTACACCGGCGGCTTCGACCCCAACGCACCGCCCGAGGCCCGCGAGCCAGTGATCCGCGTCTGGGAGAAGTGGTTGCACGATCTGGTCTCCGCACGAACCGAGATGAGCTCGACGAGCACCCGCGCCAGCGTTAGCGCTTGACCAGCCTCGCGCTGCTGATTGGTGGCCGCGGGCGCCGACTTGGCGGGGTCGACAAGACACGCATCATTCTGCCCTCGGGCGCGACGACCGCAGAGACGCTGCTAGCCCTCTTCGAGCCACTCGTTGACGATGTTTTCGGGGTTGGCAGGGCAGACCAAGCGACGCACCCGCTGTCGCGTACGATACGGCTGCTCGCCGAGGAGCCGGATGGACAGGGGCCACTGCGTGGGGTGGCCACGGCGCTAGCGGCGAGCAGGACCCCATGGGTCTTCGTCGTGGCGTGCGACCTGGTTCACGTCACCGCGGACGACTTGCGACTTCTCATGGCGAACCGGACACGCGGCTGCCTCGCCATCGCCTGGCGAGCGCCTTCGGGGAGTGAGCCTCTGTGTGCGCTCTACCACCGGGCCCTCGCGACTACGGCGCAACGACTTCTGGCGCGGGGCGAGCGGCGAGCGAAGGCTCTACTCGACGGAGCGCGCTTCCTTGAGCGCGCGACGCCCATCGCGAACCTCAATACAAGCGACGACGTAGCGACCGCTAAAGCGAATCTAGCCAAGTCATGAGCTCGGTGACCATGCGTCCGAAGCTCGGAGCCACGAAAAGTACCTTCTGGTACTGCGTCGGGTCGTAGCTCGTGCGGCCGATGTCGTCGATGACGAACGGCTTGAGCTCAGCGTTTTGGGCGAAGCTCTCGAGCTCACCAAACGAGGACACAAGGCCCGCACCGTAAGCTTTCGGCCTACCGTCTTCGAGCGCCAAGCCGAACTCGACAGTGAACCAGTACACGTTGACGACCGCTTTCAGGGTCTCGTCGTCGACGCGCATGGCGGCGCGGCCGAAAGCGCGATTGAGCTCTACGTACTCCGGCACGGTGAGACTCGCGGCGTGACCGACGAGCTCGTGCACGATGTCGGGCTCGGGAGTGTAGAGCGGCACGCTGTGATGACGAATGTACTGCGTGGACAAGAAGACATTGCGCGCAAGGTTACCGATGAAGTCACGTGCTTCGACTAGTCCTCCGACCGGCAGGAGCTGGAAGCCCGAGAGCTTGCGCACGCGCTCGCTCACTTCACCGAGCTGCGGGATGATCTCGCGCGACAGGTTAAGGTTAGCGCTCGCGGCGAGGTATTCTTTGCACGCGTTCTTCTGGTGCACCGGCGCGAGCGACCGCCAGACGGTGCGCCATACCTCTTGCTCTTCCGGGGTGTATTCGACGGCCGGAATCGGGTCGCCCTCTTTGTACTGGGCGGCGATGCGGGCAATGTCATTGCGACGCTTGCGATACGCCGCGTCGCGGAACCCTGGGTGGTCTGGATCGAGTTGCACCAGGTCCTTGGCGTCCTGCCGTCTCACCTGGCCTACCGGCTCCGCGTCATGCATCGCAGACCTCGCAAACTTGCAGTGGGCCCCGAGCTGTTTAACATCCCAGAACCCAAAGGCTTATGGCGTCTTCTAACATACTCATGCCGGGAAGGAACTGCTGGCGCACCGCGCGAGCGTCGCGGCTATCCGTGCTCGTCGACGCTGACGCCTACTATCGCGCGTTCGCCGACGCAGCCCGCCAAGCGCAGCGGCAGATCCTCATCCTTGGCTGGGATATCGACAGCCGGCTCGAGCTTACGCGGCCCGAAGACCCGAACGACGCGCTTCCGAATCGCTTGGGGCCATTTCTCGACAAGCTGGTGCGGCTCACCCCGGACCTGAAGGTGTACGTCCTCGAGTGGGATTTCTCGCTCATCTACGCCCTCGAGCGCGAGGTGCCGAGCCGGGCATCGTTCGGTGCCCGTACACACCGCCGCGTGCACTTCAAGCTCGATGCCGAGCACCCCGTCGGCGCCTCGCAGCACCAGAAGGTCGTCGTCATCGACGACTCTGTCGCCTTTTGCGGCGGCCTCGATCTCGCGGAGAGCCGCTGGGATACACCCGAGCACGCAGCAAGAAATCCATTGCGGCGGACACACGATGGCAAACCGTACGCACCGTTCCACGACGTCCAGCTCGTGGTGGCGGGAGAAGCGGCCTGCGCGCTGGGTGACCTCGCGCGCGAACGCTGGCGAACCGCCACCGGCAGGCGCCTCGCCCCGGTCACTCGCCGCGAAGCCAACGTCATCGACGGCTCCGAGCTGCCTTGGCCACGCGACGTCGGCGTCGAGCTGCGAAACGTCGATGTTGGCATCAGTCGGACCTTGGGGACGCATGGCAAGCGCGTCGAGGTGCGCGAAGTGGAGCGCCTCTACATCGACAGCATCGCCGCGGCAAAAACGCGGGTCTACATCGAGAGTCAGTATCTGACGTCACGAAGCGTCACGCAGGCTCTCGCGACCTCGCTTACGGCGCCGACCGGCCCCGAGGTCGTCATGGTACTGCCGCGTATCGCCTCGGGCTGGCTCGAAGAGAACACCATGAGCATCTTGCGCGGCCGGCTCCTCGAGCTGCTCGCGCGAGCCGACCAGCACAAGCGCCTGCGCGTGCTCTGCCCTACGATGCCGGGGCTAGAAGGCGGCTGCATCAACGTGCACTCGAAGGTCATGGTGATCGACGACCGCTTGGCACGCATCGGTTCCTCGAATCTGTCGAACCGGTCCATGGGACTGGACAGTGAATGCGACGTGTCCTGGGAAGGCACGACGTTCGCGGCACGCGAGCATATCGACGGTTTGCGCCACCGTCTAATCGCGGAACATTTGGGACTCGCACCCGATGTGTACGCTCAAGCGGAAGAGCGTCTGGGAATGATCGGCGCGATTGACAGCTTGCGACAGAACGACGCCCGCAGCCTCGCGACGCTAGTACCACCAACGCCAACGCCAAGCCTTCTTGCGAACGACGTTCTTCCAAATGAACGCCTCGTCGACCCGGAAAGTGCTCTCGACGTCGACCGAGTTCTCGACACCTTGCTACCGGAAGAGCAGGCCCGCTCGGCGTCAGGTCCGCTATGGCGAACCATTGCAATCGTCTTGAGCATGGTCGTGCTGACCCTGGTCTATCGCTTCACTCCCCTGCACGAGGTCCTCGACCCGAAACGCCTGGCTCAGCTTGCTACGCCATTGCGCAATGAGCCGTGGATGTGGGGAGCGGCTGTCATCGCGTTCATCGGTGCTGGTCTCTTGAGCTTTCCGCTCACCTTGCTGGTCTTGCAGACCGGACTGGTCTTCGGCGCGCTGCGCGGCATCCCCATCGCGTTCACCGGCGCGCTCCTGTCTGGCACTCTGACCTATGGCATCGGCCGGCTCATCGGGAAAGATACGATCCAGCGGCGCGGGGGGCGGCGCATGCGCTACCTGGTGAGCCGCTTCAGGAAGAGCGGCGTGGTCGCGGTCATCAGTGTGCGACTCATGCCCATCGCTCCGTTCAGCATCGTCAACGTCATCGCGGGCGCCACGGGCGTGCGCTTCTCACGTTTCTTCCTCGGGACCGCGATTGGCTTGTTACCTGGCATCATCAGCATCAACGTCTTCGGGGCAAGCGTCTTCGAAGCAGTCGCGACGCGCGACCCCAAGGGGCTCGCGACTGCCGCCGCGGTGGGCATCGGACTCTTATGCGTGGGTCTCTGGCTGCGTCGAAGGCTCGGACGCCGCGTCCACAAACGCGACATGTATCCGGAGAGACGAGGCGCCGCGGCGCAAGGCGTGCGAGCCTGATGGCGGCAGAGCTCGCCGTCGTGACCTTCGCTACGCCGAACGGCACCGCCAGGCCGAGCTTTTGGTCGCGGCGCCCCCCCCTCCCGTCCGGGCCATCCTCAAACTCGACCTACCCCCCTCCGGTGTTCTACAAACAGAGTCGCGAACATGAGTGAACGCACCAAGCAACGCTTCGACATCTCCGTTGGGGTCATCGTCCGCTGGGACGGAAAGAGCGAGCCCTGCCTCTCGCACACGCTTTCTCCGGGAGGTATGTCGATTGGAACGTCGAAGCGCTGGCCCATAGGGACGGCTGTCGACGTCGAGATCGTCCACGAAGGCATGCGTATCCGCACGAAGGCGCGCATCGCGGGAGACACCAAGAGCACGGTCGGTCTCGAGTTCGTCGAGCCAAGCGTCGAATTCGAGCTCAAGCTCAAGGAGCTCCTGTCGCGTTACGTGCCGCAACAGCAAAACGCCCGCGTCAACATCGACAGTGCCGTGGAGTGGGAATCGCCTGACGACGATGCCCCGAAGCGCTGGTGGCGCAGCAAGCGCAACAAGACCAAGCTCATCGATCTCTCGCTCGACGGGGCGGCGTTGATTGGCAAGAAGCCCCCCGAGGTCGGTAAGACCATCGTGCTTTACTTGCTGGCGCCCAAGGGCGCCGATCAGGGCGCCTCGGCTGGCGAGGTGCAAGCAAACGCAAAGATCGTCCGGCACACCGACCGCGGTTTTGCTGTGCAGTTCGTGAACCCGAGCCAAGCCTTCCGCCGCGTCGTCTCGGACATTCGTAAGGCCGCGCGTAGCACCGAGTAGACTTCACGCCGCTCAAGGGGGCCGTGCCGCATGTTGTCGATCCGGCGCGCCGCCGCCTTGGCGTTGATGACCCTCGTGGCGATGGTACGTTCGGCCAGCGCCGCCGATCACGGGCTCATCGTCCTCGACGGCAACGTCGTCATGGTCGACGAGGTCTACCTCGAGGTGCTGAAGGTGCCGCCCGACACCAAGGCCGACGAAGAGACGGCCCGCGACATCGAGACGGTCCTACTCGATTTCTTGCGTGGCGCTGGCTACGCCCTCGCGACGGTTCAAGCCGAGGTCCTGGAAGAAGGAAAGATCTACGTCCACATCGACGAGGGCCGGCTGTCGAAAATCGTGCTGCGCGGCAAATCGCCCGCAGCGCTCCTCGCCTATCGCGCCCGCCTGAGCCTCCCAGGCGAAGTCTTCAACCGACCCGAGCTCGAGCGCATCTTGTACAGCTTCTACCCGTCGAACACCGAGCGCCAGTTCGACTACGAGCTCGTCCCGTCGCAAGAGAAGGCCCACAAGGGACCGCAGGTCGACATCACGCGACTCGTCCCGGGTCAGCCACCGCTCATCCAGGGTGACCGATACGAGCTTCACATCGATCTCTCGAGCGATCCGGAGAAGGCCGAGGGCGCGCGCGTCAGCGTTGCCATCGACAACAACGGCTACCGCTTTGGTGTTGGCTACACGTTCGCCTCCCTCTTGGGTGAGCGCGACCGCTGGGACCTCGACGCGCAATTCGGTCTAAAGCGGTTCGATGACCTTCGCGAAAACGGAACGGACATGCGACCCAACCGAGTCATAGGTCGCGTCCGCTATTACACACCCCCCGTGGTCGGTCAGAGTTTGCGCCCGTTATTCGAGATTCGCGAAGACTTGCTGAGTCGCCAGCGCCAGGACCTCGGCGTACAGAGTTACTTCTTCAATCGTCTCGACGGCAGCGTGAGCATCAGTGTCGAGCCCGAAAACGCCGAGCTAAACTTCGGCTTCGGCTTTCAGTTCCGCAACCTCTCGAACGTGCAGAACGTACCCATCGAGGACATCACACCAGCGCAGCTCTACGTAGAGGATCGGGTGACGCCTGAAGAAGGCTTCACCAACGTCCTCCCCTTCGTGAACTTCGCGGCGCAGCTGAGCTTCGACCGCATCGTGGCACGCCGCGACCGCGTGCATCGGCTCACCGGCGAAGCGCGTTACTTCCTGGGCACCGACGGCGGCTTTGGCACCGTCTACGTGGACTATCAGAAAGTGTGGGAGTTCGGCTGGAACGAGTTTTGGCTCTCCGGCAACGTCGGCCTCGTTCAGGGCTCCTTCAGCATCGCCGACACCATCCCGATGAGCGGCACCTACGTGCGCGGCGTCTACGCCGATCTGTTCTACTTCGATCGCGTGGTGTCTTTGGGCGTCGAGTACCGTTTTTCGCTGACGCGCGACATCTTCAAGGTAAGCATCTTCAACGAAGCGGCTCTCTTCCGCGAAGACGTGCGCGCTGGTCGCGGCCCGCAGCCCGAGGTCGTCAACGCAGCTGGGCCGGGGCTCCACTTCTTGGTGATGGACACCCTGCAAGTAGACTTCTACGCCTCGATCGCATTCTCGACCGCACGGGACTACAATAGCGGCGCAACCGTCCGCATCCGCCGCGCGTTCTGACTCGCATTCGCCTGTCTCAACCGCCGATCGCCTAACGCGCGTCACGCCGCCGATGCGTCGTGGAGCAAGCGGTGACGATAGCCGTCGAGACAGCGAACGCCAGTTCGCATCCACATGAGGGCACCAGTGGCGATCTGGGCCGCTCCGTCGCGCTCTTGCAACAGCTGCTGGTGAACGAGGCGCGCCACCGATTCACGATCGACGGGAGGAGTGGGCGGGTACACGTCGTAGCCGAGACGGGTGAGCGCACAATCGATGAGGGCTAGCCGCGCGGGCTGCACCATCATCATTGCGGCGAGCGCACCCGCCGCGTTGACCCGCGAGCGGCGGGTGGCCGCCAAAGCGGTCACCAAGTTGGCGCGCGCCATCGATTGCCAGGTTACCTCGCTGCAATCGGCGGCCTCGATCGGGATCTTTACGCCTAGGAGCATCGCCGTGTGACGCAATCGTTCGAGCAGCGGGAGCGTAGCTTTGTTGCCGAGCACGACCTCAACGAGGTCAGTCGTCGCAACCTCGGCGATCACCTCTTGCAGCACGAACCAGTGCAGCTCGCGTTCGCTCGCACAGGTCGCAAGCCAGCTCCACATGGGGTCGAGCTGACCGGGACCGGAGACCCGAAGACCGTCGAGCCACGTCAGGAGCCCCGCGGCATCCCGAGGGGCCTCGGCTGCGTGCTGCTCGGTCGCGTGGCGCCCCGCGGTGAGGATACGGCTCTCGAAATACTGAATCGTGGCGAGCTCGCGCAGGGCCTCGCGAAACTCCAGAGTCGATTCGCTCACCATCCCCGGCTCGATGCGACGGCGATTGAGCCGAAACAAGCCGCGATGGACGCTCTGGTCGCCCCGCCCATCGTCGAGCGCTCCAGAGAACGGGAACGGGGTCGTGACCTCGTGGGAAGCGACGCGGCCCCGCAGAGCACGGCGGGCGGGGAGGCGGGCTTGGGGATGGAGCGTATCGAGCTTCATGAACGGAGGCCTCGTCGGAAGGGAGCGGCTTGATGCGACTGGTCGGTGATCGAGCCCGTAGCAATCAGCGCGCCAACCGCTCATCGACACGCGAGGCGGGAAGTTCCCTGGCGATTCGGGCGAGTTGCGAGCCGCGGCACCGGTGTTGGTCCCCGAGCCTGGGGCCGTTTGACCCAACGACGGTTGAATCGGCATGGCGGTGGCGGCGTCATGCCACAGCGGCTACCGTGTCGACGCGCGAGTGTTAACCTAACGCGGCGAATGGTTCCCGGAGGCAGCGCCATGGCTCGTGCTCGTGTCATCGTGGTGGGTGGCGGCTTCGGCGGCCTCAACTTGGCGCGCGGTCTGAAGCGCGCGCCCGTCGACGTCACGCTCATCGATCAGACCAACCATCATCTGTTTCAGCCCCTGCTCTACCAAGTAGCCACGGCGGGCCTTTCGCTGCCCGAGATCGCCGTTCCAATCCGCGCGGTGTTCGACAAGCAGCCCAATGTCCGAACGCTTTATGGCGAGGTGACGGGCGTCGACCTCGAGACCCGCCAAGTCCGCGTCGCCAACGGTTCCGTGCTCCCCTACGACTACCTGGTGCTCGCCGCCGGGGCGCGTACCAACTATTACGGTCACGACGCGTGGAGCGCCCACTCCTTTGGACTCAAGACAGCCGACGATGCCATCGCCCTACGCGAACGTATCCTGCGTAACTTCGAGCTCGCCGAGGCCACCGACGACCTCGAGAAGCGCCGCGTGCTGCTGACCTCGGTGGTCATCGGTGGCGGCCCAACCGGCGTCGAGCTCGCGGGTGCCATCAGCGAGCTATCGCGTCGCGTTTTGCTACGCGATTTTCGCACCCTCAAGCCGGACATGGTGCGCGTCGTGCTGGTCGAGCGGGCGCCGCGCGTGCTCACCGCCTTCGACGAGCGTCTGTCACGCTCCGCACAGCGCCAGCTCGAGGAGTTGGGGGTCGAGCTCCAGCTCGCGCGCTCCGTTACCGGGATCGACGCAACAGGCGTCACCATCGACGGCACCCACGTGCTTGCCGGCACGGTCGCTTGGACGAGCGGCGTCGCCCCGGTCCCGCTTGCGGCGCGCATCCCAGCAAAACGTGACGGTTCCCAGCGGCTCATCGTGGGACCCGACTGCGCCCTCCCCGAGCACCCCGAGGTCTTCGTCATCGGCGATATGGCCGCGTTCGTTCCCGATGGCGCCGAGCAAGCGTTGCCCGGGCTAGCACCCGTCGCCATCCAGCAGGGCCGTCACGTGGCACGGCTCATCGACCGCGAAGCGCGCGCCCGGGGTAACGGCGAAGTCGACGACAAAGCCACGAACAGGCCTACGCGGCACGCCTTTCACTACGTCGATAAAGGCATCATGGCGACCGTTGGCAGGTCACGCGCTGTCATGCAGTTCAAAGGTCTCCGCTGGAGCGGATTCTTTGCCTGGCTCGCGTGGCTCGTGGTGCACATCTACTTTTTGGTCGGCTTCCGAACGCGCTTCCTGGTCATCCTGGAATGGGCGTGGGTCTATCTGCGCAATGCAAGCGGCTCGCGCATCATCAGCGAACCGTGGACGGGCGACCGACCCGTGACGCAGAATCGCATGAAGGACACACCAGCCGCGACGACGTGGACGCAGAACAACAACGGCAGGCCGTCTTAGCGTCACGAAGCCCGTACGAGCAACATTGCGGGACTCGAGCGCCACGGGACTACTCCGCTGTAGCGTTCTCCAGCGAGGGCATCATTCCAAGTCCCCTCGGGTAGGCAGAGGCTCGCCTCGAACGCAGTGAGACGCAGACGCTGGACGATGACCAGCACGTGCTCGCCGCGCCGATAAGCGACGATCCGCGGTTCGTCCGTGAACATTGGCGTGTACGTGCCACGCTCGTCGAAGCACGCCGGGTGCCGGCGCCGCACCGCGAGCGCCTTGCGCACGAGGTCGGTCTTCGCGTCGTCCGGCAGTTCGTGGTCGACGGCCCGACGATTGTCCGGGTCGGTGAGAGCGAAGAACCAGCGTTCGCTTCCCTGGTAGAGGTCGGGCACGCCAGGGGACGTCAACGTCAGTAACTTCTGGGCCAACGCGTTCTGCTCGCCCGCCGCACCGATACGCCCACACAGAACATCGAGCTCACGCCGCACCTCGCCGTCCCGGAGCATACGCATGGCGAAGTCCTGAACCAGGCCTTCGTACGACGCATTGACGTTCATCCACGAGGTCTTGTCCTTGGCTTCGCGCATCGCCTTTTCGAGGTACAGCGCCACCCGCTCCTCGTCGATCGGCCAGGCACCGACGAGTGTCTGACAGAGATGGTAAACGATACCCGCGCCCACATTGTGGTCGCGATAGCGGTCTATCAATCTTCGCACGCGCATCACCCACGCGCGCCACTCCTCCGGGATTTCGGTCAGCACGGCGAGTCGCGCCCGAACGTCCTCCGAGCGCTTGCTGTCATGGGTCGAAGTCGCGAGCATCGCCCGCGGTGAGTCGCGGTGCTTGGCAAGGTTGTGCGCATGGACATCGACGGCGCTCACGCCGAACACATCGGGGTCGTTGCCGACATCGTTCAACGCGATGAATCGGTGGTGATCGAAGAAGGCGGTGTCCTCGACGCCTTTGGCAGTCACCGGGCCGGAAACTTGCTGAAAGCGCAAGGTCGCCTCGGTGGGAGTGAGCAGCAAGGTCTCGAGGAAATCGAAGAGGCGGCCGTCGCAGTCAGCGCATCGCGCCTTGGCCTTGGCGACCATATTAGCGATCACGCGCCGGTCGTGTTCGCTTGGTGCCTCCCCTTTGCGCACATAGGTGCGGTAGACTGGCAACGCCACCAGAAGGTTCTCGACGACGCGCCGGAGCTCCTCGCGCGACGTATCGCGGTACGAGAGGTTCGTCTCGCACTCCTTGAAGAAGAGCTCGACGACACGACGGATGTCGGCGCCGAGCACGTCGCGCATGATGCGACGCTTCTTTGCCACCGCTACGGGCGCAAAGCTCGCGTCAGCCGCACCAGTGACCTCACGATACATGTCGCTGAACGCGCGAGCGGACCGACCGTCGATCCAAAGGCCACAAACTCTGTTGGCGAAATCGTAGCCAGTCGTGCCGTCGACCGGCCAGGTGATGGGCAGCCGCTCGTCCCAAGCAAGGATCTTCTCGACGAGTATCCAGCAGTGTGGCGCCCGCTCGCGCAGATGCTGAAGATAGCCCACTGGATCGATGAGCCCATCGGGATGATCGACCCGCAGACCGGTGACGAGACCTTCGTTCACCCAGCGCAGCGGCAAGGCGTGGGTCGCCTCGAAGACATGGGAGAGCTCCATACGCAGCCCGACGAGGTCGCTGACGTCGAAGAAGCGGCGGTAGTCGAGGTCGTAACGGGCGCTACGCCAGTACGCGAGACGATAGCTCTGCTGCTCGAGCAGGGCGTGCAGACGCTCTTTGTCGGCGTTCACGGCCGTGAGGTCGTCGGGTAGCTGGGCAATGGAGCGCGCGTTCAGCGGAAAGATATGGTCGTGGGCCCGCACCACGATGCGCCCGTCGTCGCGTGCGACCGTGATCTCACCCGCATCGAGGACGCGCCCGTAGTGATCGCCGAGCACCGGCACGAGAACACGGTTACGCAGGCGCTCGTCAGGATGGTCCCAGTCGATGTCGAAGAACTCGGCCCAGCGGCTTTCGCGGCCGTTCGCCAACACATCCCACCACCAAGCGTTCGCGGACGCATTCGCGATCGCCATATGGTTCGGCACGACGTCGATGACGACGGACAGACCGTGACGGGCGAAGACGGTGAGCATCCGGTGGTGCTCGACCTCACCCCCCAACGCATCGCTGACTCTGCCGTGATCGACGACATCGTAGCCGTGCGTGCTACCGGAGGCCGCCTGCAAATGCGGCGACAGGTAGACGTGACTGACCCCGAGGCCAGCAAGATAGGGTGCAAGGGCCGCCGCCCCCGCGAAGTCGAGGCTCGGGCCCAGCTGGAGACGGTAGGTGGCCCGGGGTAACATGCAGCCACGTTAAGTCGTGCTGCTCGCTTGTCCATGGGCGAGATCCGGGCGGGCCTCCCCAACGTAAGGTTTTGGTCACAGCCGCGCTTTGCTCCCGCGAGGCGCTGAATTTGGTGGACACTAGCCTCTTTCGAGCGCTTTAAAGCGAGCTGCTAGGAGCGATGTCGTATGTCCGGCCATCAACACGGCGCATCCACGCAGCATTCCCAGACCCGCGGTTACAGCCGTTTGCAGCGCACGCTCGAGCAGCTCGGCATCGCCGCGTTCATGGTGCTCACGGTCTGGACGTCGTACCGCATCTATCAGAACGCGAGCGTGACCCACCCGCCTCACGCGGGCTGGTTGGTCGCCGGCGGCCTCTTCGCGGCACTCCTGGCCGCTGATCTCTTCTCGGGCCTCGTCCATTGGGCCGCGGACAACTGGGGTGACCCGAGCTGGCCCATTCTGGGGCCAGGCTTCATTCAGCCCTTCCGTAACCACCACGTCGATCCAAAAGACATCACGCGCCACGACTTCGTCGAGCTCAACGGCAACAACTGCATCGTCAGCCTCCCTGTCTTCTTCGCCGCGGGTTATGCGAGCGACGTCATGCAGCCCGCGACTGGCCTATTCACCAGCGTCTTCGCGCTGGGCGTCGCGTTGTGGGTGTTCGGAACCAACCAGTTCCACGCTTGGGCCCACAGCGATGCACCGCCTGCGCTCGTTCGTCTGCTTCAGCGGAGTGGGCTGCTCTTGTCGGCAAAACATCACGACGTCCATCACGTGGCTCCACACTCTCGCCACTACTGCATCACGAACGGCTGGATGGATCGCCCCCTGCAGTGGCTCAAGCTTCTTCCGATGATCGAGTGGACCGTAAGTCGCCTGTCGGGTGTGCGCCCCCAACACGAGCTCATCGAAGCCGCGCTCGCCCGTAAGGCCGCCAAGAGCGTATGAGCGAGACGTGCTCGCATCTCGCGCAGATGAGCGTCGATGCGCCCCGAGGCCCCAAGGGGTGCGAAGAGTGCTTGGCGTCGGGCGGTCAATGGGTGCACCTGCGCCTGTGCCGCTCCTGCGGACATGTTGGCTGCTGCGACGACTCGCCCAACAAGCACGCCACCAAGCACTTCAAACAAACCAAGCACCCCATCATCAGCTCTCTCGAGACGGGCGAGACCTGGAGTTGGTGCTTCGTCGACAACGTCGCGTTCGTTATCGAATAGGCGCTGGGCCGTTCTTTGCCGCTTGCTGCACGGCAAAGTCGACGCGCGTGAAGCCTGCCTTCTGCGCCGTGAAGATCACCTTCTTTACGAGCATGTAGGGCACGCCGAGATCGGCTTGCACCACCAAGGTCTCGTCGGCGGCCCGCACCGAGCTCGCTTGGCTCACGTCGCGCACGGCCTGGCCAGAGGTGCGCAGCTCGAGGAGCGCGCGCTCGAGCTTGGGTGCCTCCCAAACGCCGCTCTTGGCGAGGACGGTGGCGTCTTCGACGGCTTTACCCTGGACTGTAATCGACGACTGCCCAATGGTCACCACGGGCGGCGCGCCCACCAAGCTGCTCGCGGTCTGCGCCTTCGGCAACATGATGTCTGGGTCGATGAACAAGATCTGGCCGGTCGCGTTGAAGCTCTGGATCAAATAGAGCACCAAGATGACGAACATATCGACGAGCGAGGTGAGCAGGAGCGTCGCGTAAACACCTCGCCGACGCTTGGCGAGGCGCTTCGCGATAGCGGTATGCGAAGCGAACGCGGTGCCGATACGGCGGCCTGGGGCGACGATGGGCATTCGAGCGCGTCCCATAACACGAGTCGCGCGGGCTTGCCGACGGCAAACGGACTGGGCCCCTGGGCCAAGGCTAAACCACCGAAAAGGGCCAAGGCACGCGACTCTCGAACCGCCATGGCCTCGAGTCGACGGCTTGTCGGCCACGTTCTAGTTCGCGCTCCCCCCGAGCGCTATGCTCGTGAGGCCCGCAGCCATGCACGTGTCCATGGTCCGGATCATGTCGTCGTAGGGTACGCTGTCGGCGACGTCGATGTAGACCTCGCGTTCGTTCGGGAACAGCGAGCGCTTCTCGCCAAGGAGCGCGGCAAGCTTTGCATAGTCATAAAACGACACCACGCCGCTGCTTGCCTTGGGGGCTTCGCGACCGCTGACGCGCAGATCGGTCGCCACTGCCTGGCGCGTCCGCTCGACGCACGGGTCTTTCGAGCAGGGTAGCTCGATGTCGGTGTCCTTACCCGCGATCTTGAAGCCTCTCTCCATGACGAAGATACGTAGACCGAGCGTCTCACGTTCGTCCGCGATAGCATCCGAGCTCGCCGTCTGCTGCACCTCGAGCGAGGCGACCTGCGCCCAAACCGCCGTCATCAAGAGGAAGGCGATGAGTGAGCACAACAGGTCGATGAACGGCACCAGGTTGATCTCGGCGTCGACCGAGCGACGACCGCCCGACTGCGATGGCGCCATTCCAGCCAAGGGCTAGCTCACCCGTTCGGTTGTATCGGTCCAACGCACTGGGTTAGTTGCGCAGCTTGTCGCGGTTGTTGACCACGAGATTCATGACCGACACTGCCGTCTCGTGCAGCTCGTCGACGATCTGTTGGGTGCGACCGTTCAAGACCGCGAACGCGACGAGCGACGGAATCGCGACAATCAGCCCGAATGCCGTACAGTTCATCGCCTCGGCGATACCGTTGGCAAGCACCGCCGACTTGAGCGTCGGATCGGCGCCAGGCTTCGACACGGCCGCAAAACATTGGATGAGACCACCGATCGTGCCGAGCAGCCCGAGCAAGGTCGCGACGTTGCCGATGACCGAGAGATAGCCGGTGCGACGCTCGAGCTTCGGCAGCTCGCGCAGCGTCGCTTCATCGAGGGCGGATTGCACAATGGCGTCCGAGCTCTTCACCTTCACGAGACCTGCTTTGATGACGTTCGCGAGCGGAGTTGCCTTCTGCCCGGCGACGAACGAGGTGGCGGCGCGCAGGTCACCCGCCAGCACGTACTTCTGCAGCTCACCGACGAGCTTGTCCTTGTCGGTGCGTGCTTGCATGAACAGGTAAATGAAGCGCTCGACCGCGATAGCGATCGCGAAGATGCTGGCCAAGGCGATCGGGTACATCCAAGGGCCGCCGCCAAACCAGTGATGGCTCAAGGTCTCGAGAAAGGTCGGCTCTACGACGGGGTTGGGCTGCATCGGGCTTTGGCGTAGCACGAACGCCGCTGCGTGGGGAACCCCGACCCTCGCAAGAGCCACGTGGGGCGTTTTGGGGACACGTGGGGCACGTGCGAGCTCGTGTCCGGTCACGTCTCGCTCACCCCCGGCCGTTGGCACAGGCGCTGCACGAAAGTTTCGAGTGCGTCGACGCCCGGCTGGGTCGACGCCCATGCACTCAAACGGGGGTCACGGCGATGTTGGGTTACGCAATCGCTTTTTTCGTCGTCGCGCTGGTCGCGGCGTTTTTCGGTTTCGGCAGCATCGCGACGGGCGCCGCGGGGATTGCCAAGATCTTGTTCTTCATTTTCCTGGCGCTGGCCATCGTTTCGCTGGTCTCGGGCATGATGCGTGGAGGTCGACGTTCCGTGTTGTGACCAAGGCCCGATCGTCCGCCGGCGCGGCTGCTCCGGGAGTGCCCGCACCAAAGTGGGCGTCTCGAGCAGCGCGTCAGTGCGCGTACGTCGCCAGGTAGTCGCGCATGCGTAATTTGCGCACCGTACTCTGGCTCGTCATATAGCGGACGGTCCCGAAGATCTTGCGCTCCGGGCCCCATGGTCTGTCATAGCGGCCAAACACCCAGAAAACGCCACTCGTCGAATTGGGGTTGCGACCATCGAGGGCATATTTGTTGTTCAGATGCAGGAGCGTCTCGAGCGCCTGGCGCGGCGTCTCCGACCACTCGAGCACCTTTTTGCCCCACAACATGCGCAGATAGTTGTGCATCCGTCCCTCGCGCACCAGCTCGTTCTGCGCGGCGTTCCAGACAACATCGTAGGTCTTCGCGGACGCTAAGGCGTCCATGTCGTAGATGTGCTCGCGCGCGTCGGTCGCGTGTTTGGCCAGGGTCGCCCGCGACCAAGCCGGGAGCGAGTCGTAGCTCTCGTTGTCGGGTCGTAGCGCCGCCGAGTTGTAGCCGACCTCACGCCAAGTAATGAGCTCGTCGAGGAACGCCTCGGCGTTTTCGCTCATGTTCCAGAAGCCGGCCCGTTTGCCGTGAGGCTTGCCGAGCTTGTCCGGTGTCCAGCCGTTGAGATCGGTGATCAACGCAAAGATCTGATGGACCCCGACGAAGCCCCAGTGGAGGTAGGCCGACAGCCCGCTGGACGCGCCCTCATCGGGGTGGTTGCGTCCTTCACCGTAGTTGCCGAGCTTCTTCGCAACGAAGTGTCTAGCTGTAGCGAGACCCTTGACTGCACCGCCCTGAAGGGGCGCTACCGGTACGGCGTGGTCGATGGCGATCCGCTCGAGCGGTAAATCGTAGCCGTGAGGCCAGCGCGCCACGATGGTCTTCGGCAACGCCTTGAAGGCTGGCAGCGTCGCCCCTTTCAGCGGGTCAGCCTTGGGAACGTGCTCGAGCTCTGCCGCGACGCTCTTTTGCATGTGGCGGCGAAAGTCGTGGGCCCGTTCGAACACCCGAGTGGTCGCGCGTATGGGCAGGAGGCCATTGCCATCGACGGCCTCGAGCAAGACATCGAGCTTCTTTCCGGCGGCGCCCACCATGGCGGGAAGGAAAAACGTCGGCACGTCGTCGGTCGTCACCACGCAGGCTCGCTTGGAGAGCTCTTCGAGGAGACCGCGGGCATCGCCATGGTTGGGCTCGAGGTAGCAGTAATAGCCAATCCCGGTCCCTTCGAGGCGAGCTGCGTTGTCGCGCATGCCGGCGATCGCGAAGGCATGCAAGCGGTCGCTCGCCCAGGTGTAACCAGCGCGCAGGGCCTCGAAGACGAGCAAGGGCTTGCCCAAGGCCTTCGCGTGCTCGACAGCGCGGTCCATGGCGAAGTTGCCGTCGATCCGGCGTACGCCAGTCATCCAGTGGAGCACATAGTCACGCTCCGGATGGATGGGAGCGTCGTTGATGGCGCGAACACGTGAGGCAGGAACCGGCATAGCCGGCAGGTATGCCTACTCTACGGTATTCTTCACAATCTCTAGGTAGTAGTCGGTGCCACTCTTCTGACCATCGCAGAAGATGGTCACGCGCTGCAGCTCGTTACCGCCACGGCCTGCCATGACGTGCTTGTCGGTTTGGCGGCGCTTGGCGCTCGCGCACGGCGGCGCGATCTCGGCGAAGTAGTCGGCCTCGACCTGGTCGAAGACCGGAACCGCTTCGCCGGCGCTGCGACCGTAACCCGGAACGCGCTTGGCCCAGGTGGCCGAGAGAATAGCCCGGGCGCGCGACAGACGCGCGTCGAGGCTGAACCGCTCGATGAAGTCGCCCGACGCACCGCGGCTCTCCATGAGCTCCTGGGCCACCGTCGTGAAGCTCGCGAGCGCCTCGGTGCTCTTGTCTTCGTGGCTCAGGCGCTTCTCGGCGAGATAAATGTGCCAATACGCAAGAGCGCGACCCGCCTCATTGAGGTTGTTGGTCCCAATCGACCGCCAGAACGTTTTAGCGGACGCGGCATATTGATCGCGATTGAACTGGGCAAAGGCTCGTTCGAGGAGGCCCCCAGCGGACTCGTCGGCGCCGGCTTCCGGCACCTGCGCCTCAGAGGCAGATGGTGCGACCGGCTGCATCGATGCAACGAGTGGACCGTCGGCGTGTTGCTTCGAGACGGAAACGTCGGGGGCGATGGAACCGTTCGAGGCGCACGCTGCAGCCACGAACCCGAGCGCGAAAACGGACAGCACGCGCATACCCTTGTGGAACCAACCTTCCGTCGAGGGAGCCGATGGCGTAGCGGGTACGCACGTCGTCTCCAGGGGCCCGACACTGAGAATGGTACAAGGTGAAAACGCGGCCCGCATGCGAAAATCAGGCTTCGGATGATGCTGCGGGGGTGCAAAAGCCTTCATGGGTACCGCTCGGCCTACATACCCGCGTACCAGCGACGATGGCCGCTAGTGAGCGTGACAGGGGTTCAGAGGCTGCAACGTCACGGGCGCCGCGGAAGCTTAGCGCGGACCGTCTCGCTACATTTCTTTATCCCCGGCCTGCCAAACGCGTTCGCGCGACATCGGAGCGACGCATGGCAAACCCATGCCGAGCACGATCTTTTGGCGTCATCGCTGGCCTCGCGCCGCGACCTTCAGGCTCCGATGGAGCCTCCCCAACGACCTCGAGAACCGTGTTGGTGAGGCGCTCGATCTGGCGAAGGAAGGTCCGCTCACTGGGATCGCAGAACGCGATAGCGGAACCAGCTGCTCCCGCGCGTCCCGTACGGCCGATGCGATGGACGTAGCTCTCGGGCTCGTTCGGGATATCGAAGTTCACGACGTGCGAGATGCCCTCGACGTCGATGCCGCGGGCCGCGACGTCGGTGGCGATGAGCATGGGCACGCGTCCATGCCGGAAGGCCTCCAAGGCCTCGACGCGGGCTTTCTGTGACTTGTTGCCGTGGATGACGCCGTTCATGATGCCAGCTTGCTCTAGGCGACGGCCCAGACGGTTGGCGCCATGTTTGGTCCGTGTAAAGACGATGGCGCGGGTCATGTTTTCGGAACGAAAGAGGCTGCGCAAGAGCTGCGACTTGTCGTGCTGAGGCACATGATAGACGCGCTGGGCGACGGAGCGTGCCGGCTCCGCGACGCGATTGACCGCGACGTTTGCCGGGTCGCGCAAGATGCTCCCCGCGAGCGTGCGGATCGCGTCGGGCATGGTCGCCGAGAACAAGAGGTTCTGACGATCGCGCGGGAGCTCTGCGATGATCCTCTTCAGCGGCACGATGAAGCCCATGTCGAACATGCGGTCAGCCTCGTCGAGTACGAGCACGCTCACGCCGCGCAGGTCGACGACACCTTGCCCCATGAGGTCGAGCATACGGCCGGGCGCGGCGACGATGATCTCGGAGCCGTTGCGAAGGGAAGCCACCTGCCGATTGGCCCCGACACCGCCGATGAGCACGGCACAACGGACGTTACCGTTTGAGTAGGTCTCGAAGCTTTCGGCGACCTGTAGCGCAAGCTCTCGCGTCGGCACCAGCACGACTACGCGCGGCATGCGCCGGCGCTTCGGCTCCTGAACCAAGCGGTTGATGATGGGCAACGCGAACGCGGCAGTCTTGCCGGTCCCGGTCGCGGCACAGCCCAAGAGGTCGCGTCCCGCCGCGATCAGGGGGATCGCGGCGCATTGGATCGGGGTGGGGACGGTGTAGCCCTTACGCGTCACCGCGGCGACGATGCCGGGGTGCAGCCCAAACTCGGAGAACGACACGGAAACTGACTTCCTCTAGCGCGCTCGACAGGTTTATCGCGCGGGGAAGCCCTCGTGTTGCCCGTCGGGGTGGCGAGGCCCTGAGGAGTCACACTTCTTAAAACTCAGGACATGGAACCGCAACGGCGACTGCCGACCTTCACCAGTGCGCAGTCGTGTTGGTCCACAGCCGCTCGCGCGCGAGGAGCTATTGCAACCCATGAAACCCCTCATCCGTTACGCCCTTTATGTCGTCGTCCCGTGTGCACTGGTCATTGGCTTGGGCAGCGCCTTTGCCCGCGGACCACACCATGGCCGTAACCCCGAACGCATGAAGAGGTTCGTCGACTACCGGGTGAACGAAACACTCGACGAGCTCGACGCAACCGACGCGCAGCGCGTTCAGATCTTGGGCATCGTCGACGCCCTCGTTGCCAAGGTGCAGGCCGAACACGAAAGAGGCGAACGCAAGCAGCTCGCCGACGCGGTGGTGGCGGCCATCGAGAGCGCAAACCCCGACACGCGCGAGCTCGATCGCCTGATCGACGAGCGAGCGCAACGCATGACCGCTTTGGCGCACGAAGCAGTGGCCGCCGCCCGCGGCATCCATGCGCAGCTCACGCCTGAGCAACGCAAAGAGCTCGCGGAGCGGGTGCGTGAACATCACGGGCACTTTAGCCGCTTCTAATGACGGCCGAACGTGCGATAGGCTCCCCGAGGGTGGCGTCATGACGTCGCTCGGGGAGCCCATGACCGCGCAGACGACGACCGCGCTGCTCATCGAAGACGACGCCCGCTTGGCGCGCCTCACCTCCGACTACCTGCAACAGCATGACGTCAGCGTCACTCACATGGCCGATGGCCAGTCCGGCCTCGAAGAGGCGCGCAAGCTACGTTACGACGTCATCTTGCTCGACCTAATGTTGCCGAAGCTCTCCGGCGTCGAGGTCTGCCGTGCTTTGCGGACCGAGAGCGACGTTCCCATCATCATGCTTACGGCGCGTGGCGAAGAGGCCGACCGCGTGCTCGGCCTCGAGCTTGGCGCCGATGACTATCTCGCAAAGCCATTTTCGCCCCGCGAGCTTCTTGCCCGCATCCACGCCATTCTACGTCGAACGCGCGGACGTGCTGGTCCGCCAACACGTACAGTTCGCGCTGGCGGACTGATGGTCGACCCAACCCGCCGTATAGCCACATACCGCGACCAAGAGCTCCCACTCACCGCTTACGAGTTCACCCTTCTGCGCGTGCTCGCGGAGCGCGCCGGTCGCGTCCTGTCTCGCGAGCAGATGATGGAGCTCGCCAAGGGCACCGCCGAGGAGGCCTTCGATCGCTCCATCGACGTCCACATCTCGAGACTGCGTCAGAAACTCGCGGCTGTCGATGACGGCGACAAGCTGATCAAGACGGTGCGAGGCGCCGGCTACGTGTTGGCGGCGAGCGACGAGTGAAGAACAGACTGAGGCGCGCGGGCAGCCGTCTATTCTGGCGCATCTATATGCACGGCATTGGCCTCTTGGTGCTCACCTCGGTCGCCGTGGTCACCGTCGGACAGTTCATCCGTCCCATCGACTCCCACCCGCGCCACCGACGCAGCATCACGCTGCTCGCCGAGCGCCTCGATCACCTGGTCGCCGAAATGCCGCGCGACGGCTCGCGCGTGAAGGTGTTGCTCGAGTCACTGCCGGTCGACGCAACGGTCTACGACGTGAACGACACGATGGTCGCAAGCAACTGCGATCCGCCGCTGCCATGGAGCGCGGAGCAACACGCAATGCTCGACAGAAACGCGGGCTTTCAGCTGCCCCAGAAGCCGGATGCCATTGGCGCCATGACACTATCGAGGAGCTACGCAGTGCTTGTCTGGAAGCCGCCGTGGTCGCAAGACGAAGATCGCTGGCGGCGCATCGTGACCATCATCCTGGTGATGCTCTCGATCTTGACCATCGTCTCGCTCCCCTTGGCTCGCCGCATTGCAAACCCGATCGACAGCTTGATCGCGGCCGCACAGCGCCTGGGCAGTGGCGACCTCCGCTCGCGCACCGGCATTACGAGTCGCGACGATATTGGTGATCTGGCACGCGCCTTCGACGAGATGGCCGACCGCATCGAACATCTCTTGCGCAGCGAGAAGGAGATGCTCGCCAACGTCTCACACGAGCTACGCACTCCGCTCGCGCGTATGCGCGTGGCGCTCGAGCTCGCGGGCGAGGGAGACTCCGTCGCAGCCAAGCGCTACATGGGCGAGGTCGCGACCGACATCGGCGAGCTCGAACGCTTGGTCGAAGACGTGCTCACGACCGCGCGGTTCGAGCTCACGGATGGTCGCGACGGCGGACTTCCCCCCTTGCGCCTCGAACACGTCGGTAGCGATGCGATCGTGCGCGAGGCCGCGTCGCGTTTCGCAACGGCGCATCCGCAGCGGAAGCTCGACGTGCAGACCCCGACGGCTGCACCAGTGCTCAAAGCAGACCGCGTGTTATTGCGCCGGGCCGTGGACAATCTGCTCGACAACGCAGCCAAGTATTCAGACACGGAGACGACCGTCGAGCTCAGGCTGCTGCTCGAAGGCGCCAATGTCGTGTTCACGGTCCGCGACCATGGGGTCGGCATTCCTGCGTCCGACATGGAGAACCTCTTCACTCCGTTCTTTCGTGGTGACCGCAGTCGTTCGCGCGTCACCGGCGGGTTCGGCTTGGGGTTGGCTTTGGCTCGGCGCATCGTCGAAGCCCATCGGGGTACGTTGACCGCGCACAGTAAGCTCAACGAGGGGACTACTTTTTCACTCAGCGTGCCAGTCCACATCGAATGACCATACGACGCACCGCCAAGCAGCGCATCGCCCGCTACCTGACCGCGCCTTTGGTCGGCAGGATCGCGCGTAGCGTCTTCCGTGAGCGGGTGCCCGGTAGCGGTTCCATCACCGAGACATCGGGCATCGACGACCGTACCGTGGCCGCCCTCCTCTTTGGCTTCTATGAATCGGCGGAAAGACGCTTCGTACGCCGCTACCTGCCCCGGGATGTCGACGTTGTCGAGCTCGGCGGGAGCCTGGGCGTCGTCACGCAGACGATCCGCCAGCACTTGCGCCGCGACCGGCGCATCGTGACTGTCGAGGCGGACGCTCGCCTTGTGCGGCGCCTCGCGACCACGCTGTCCGGCACAGTCGACGTCGTGCATGCCGCCATCGACTATGCAGGCGAGGGCGCGACGACGCAGTTCTCCCGTGGCGAGGACAACGTCTCGGGTCACCTGGGCGCGGGCTCGGACGTGCCGCGACGCACGCTATCGCAGGTCGCAGTCGCCTATGGGCTCGACCGCTTCACGCTGGTCTGCGACATCGAAGGGGCGGAGGCGGGGATGGTGATGGAAGACGCAGACGTGTTGCGCCGATGCCCGCGCATCATCGTCGAGACTCACGCCACCACCTTCAGAGGCAGACACTTCACGTCCGAGGACCTGCGCTTGCGCTTCGAAGCGCTGGGGTTTCGCACCCTGGCGCGACACGGGCCTGTCTTCGCGTTCGCGGGGCGAGGAGCCGGGCCCTAACTGCTCGGTTTTGGCGACCCAGCGCCGAAAGCGCCGGGTCTAGTTTCTGGAGGTCGCACCGGTTCCGGGATATTCCAAGGTGCACTCGTCTGCTTGGGGCAATCGCATGGGTTCGAACGTTCGTTTCGTGTTGGCTTGTCTCGGTCTCGCTATCACGGCTACGCACCTCGCCGGCTGCGGGGACGACTGCGGTCCAGGGACGGTCGAGAACAACGGAGAATGCGTCGTCGTGGCTGCGGAATGCGGCCCGGGAACGACGCTGAGCGATGGAAACGTCTGCATCGCGGCCCGCACCGGATGCGGCCCCTTCACGGCGCTCGATCCTGTGACACGCGCGTGCGAACCCTCGGGCGCTCTCTGCGGCTCGGGTACGAGTTACGACGAGGCGAGCAATAGCTGCGTACCGACCGATGAAGTGGTCTGTGGCCAGGGCACGGTCCAGCAAGGTCGCGTGTGTGTGCTTGAGTTCGAGCCCTGCGCCGCGGGCCAGGTGTTCCTCGAGGGGACGTGCGTCGACGGGGGCGCAGTGCAGCTCATTCACAATGCACCCGACCCGGCGATCGCCGTGGTCGACGTCTACGTCAACGGTGAGCTGATCGCAGACGACACCACCTTCCGCAGCGCTTCCCCTTTCGTGGCCTTCACGGCAGGTACCGAGGTCACGGTCGTCATCGCGGACAGCAACTCGGCTGACGCGACCCCCTTGGCACCCGCGGCCACCACGACCTTCATCGTCGACGCGGGCGATCGCATCGCCGTCGTCGTCGGCGGCGTGGTCGACACCGCCCAGTTTGCTCCGGGTGTGCAAGCGCTCGCGCTCGATGTCATCGAAGACGTGCAGAGCAGCGCCGAGGAGGGCCTGCTTCCAACGCAGTATAGCTTCGCTCTGTATCAGGGGGCAGCCGACGTGGGCGTCGTCTTCGCAACCGTCACGGGTGCGTTTGCAGGGAACGTCGCCTACGGCGCGCTGACCAGCTACCTCGCGCTCGAGCGCGGAGTCTCCGCACTCGCAATCGCAACATCATTCGATACGTCTCTCCGGCCGTATCAAACGAGCGCCACGGGCTCCCCCATTGCGGCACCGACTGGCGTTCCGGGGGGTACGGCGCTCATGGCGCTGACCTCCGGCTTCAATGACCCCGTCGCCAACAACAACGGCCCTGCTCTTGCCGTCGTTGCAGCTCTGCCGACGGGCGGACCCCTCTATGTACTCGATAGCGGTTCGTTCGTTCAGGTCGTGCACAACTCGCTCGACGCAGGGGCCGTCGATGTCTACGTGGGTAACACGCGCCTCGCGGCCGCGCTCGACTACCGCACGGCCTCGGCCTTCGAGGCTTCCGTCGCGACCGCATCGCAATGCCGGGTGTTCAGCGCCGGCGCCGACCCGGCTTCGGCGACCCCGCTCTTGACCAGTGACGTCAGCTTCGCCAGCGCTGGCGTCGTCGTCATCGATGGGCTCGCGAGCGCCTCGACGGGTGCCGCTGATGCTCTTGCTATTCACACGATCGATAACGCGCGCACCGCGGCGACCTCGAGCGCGGTGGCGAGCGTCGCCTTCTACAACGGCTACGTCGCGGGAGCGCCGTTCGCCGTGACGAGCTACGGCTCGAGCGTGTTCGGAGCCACGCCCTACGGTAGCGCTTCAACGTACGTCGACTTGCCGACCACTGCCGTGCCTCTCGACATCAGCCAGGGCGGTACCCCGTTCCGGTCGATCCAAACGTCTTCATCTGGATTCTACTCTGGGCTCGTGTCGGGATCGGCGTGGCTCGTCTTTGCGACGGGCGTCGCGACCAGCCCGAACTTCGTCGGTTTCGCGATCGTCTCAGCGGGCGGCGGCGCCTTCACGTTCGCGGATGACGCTGCGCGCGCCCAGCTGGTTCACGCCGCGCCAGTCGCGGAAGCCGACACGGTCGATGTCTATGTGAACGGGTTTCTCGCCGTGAACGACCTGGCATACGCAACGGCGACGCCCTTCGTGGCTGTCCCCTCGGGCAGCGGCACCCGCATCGACGTCGCGGTCGGGACCTCGGCGACGTCGTTCGGTACACCGCTGCCAGGCAGCGTCACCCCAGTCATCACGCTCAACAATCCCAACTTCGCCGCTGGTAGCTCGAGCTATCTGGTTGCCGTTGGCGACGACGCGAGCGCTCTTTCGTTGTCGCGAGCGGCGGCGCAGGAATCCGGCGGCTCCCCGTCGTTTGCGGACACGACTTTCTTCAACGGTGTCGCGACGAGTCTTGCGACCTTCGAGAACGAGGGAGCGGACATCAACAACGAGGCGGACGACGGAACCTTCGGCGTTGACCTGGCCTACGGTGCCTTCAGTCCCGTCGTCTTCAACTTGCCACCGGCAAGCTATGCAATCGAAGTCGCCGACGGTATCGGCGGTCCCTTCACCCCCGCCCCGCGTGGCACCCTCGACCTCTCCGCAGCGGGGGGCGGCACACGCCTGGTCTTGGCGATGGGCTTCCTCACGCCACCAAGCCCGGACCGTGCGGTCCGCTTGTTCGTGGCGGCCCCGAGTGGCGTGATGACGGAGTTACCCGGGCTCTGAGATCAAGACGAGGCGAGCTCAGAAGGGCGGCGCGTCGCCTTCGCTGAAGATGAAGTTGTGCGTCGTGATGGTCGAACGGCCCGTGTCCGCTATGGCGCGGAGCTCACCCGGTTCGAGCCGGCGCGAGGGCTCCGCGCACGTCCATGCTGCGTAGCCAGCACCCCAGAAGCGCTCGAAAGTCGACATCAGGGTCGGGTTGATGCGCCTGCCCATGGGTTGGTGCTCGTCGATGTTCACCTCGACCATCCACGTCGGCCGGGGTGTCCGCAGGAGCGTGTGCGTTGCGCCCTGCAGCATCGCATCTTCGGCGCCCTCGACGTCGACGACGATGAGTATGCGTTTGTCGACGAAGCGCGCGCCGAGGACGTCATCGAGGGTGAGCACGGGAACGAGAACCCCGCCGTTACCCGAGTTGTTCGCCCAACCAGGGATAAGCGAAGCCCCAGTTCCACTGCCGAACAGCTCGAGAATGCCGTTGTGCGCGCCGAGCGCGACCGGATGAATCTCGGCTCTGCGCTCCCATCCATTGGCACGCACGTTGGAGACGAGCAGCCTCACGTTCACCGGTAGCGGCTCGACGGCAACGGTGTAGAGGCCCCGCGCAAGCGCGTGACAACAATAGTAGCCAACGTTGGCTCCGACGTTCACGAAGAGGTCGGTTCGCTGCATGAGGCTGCCGAGAATTCGGGTTTCCTGCTCCTCGAAGGTGCCCGCCTCCATGGCCGTGTTACCCGCGAGCTTGAAGCCGTAGGGGGTAGGGCGTGGGGGCCGGGAGGCCGCGCGGTCATCACGCATCGCTTCGACGATGCGGACGAGCTGCGGCGCGGCTTGCCGCAACCGTCGTTTCAGGCTGCTCATGCTGTGCTCTCTGCTCCAGTCAGGCGCTTCACGACGCCGGCACCATGCTCGCGCAGCTCACGGCGCGCCGCCAGGGGTAGACGCCAAAGCCGTCACCCCGCATGCGCGGCATGCCCCGGTGGAGGCAGACCCATCGAGGTGACGTGCGAAGCGGCGCCCGCTCATTGCGCGTATGCCAAACGAACACGCAGGAGCTCACGTCGCGCTCTTCGCGCCGAGAAAACGCCGCAGCACGCTAGAACCGTGCTCGCGTAGCTCACGGCTCACCGCGAGGGTGTACGCCAAAGCAACCACGCCGCACGGCACGACAACTCGTGCCAGCGACAGCCAGCCACGCGCGGGCTCGACCCAAGCTGCTGCGACCGCCGCGAGGGCGAATGCCACCGCCAGAGCCAAGAAGCGCGCCCACGGCACGAGAGCAAGCACTCTGGTGGTGAGGCCGCGCGCAAGCTCACGGGAGTAGAGAGCGATGCTGATGGTGCTCGCGATGATGCTCGCGAGTGGAATTCCGACGATCCCGGTACTGCTGGTCAAGACGACGAGAGCGGCGACACGCAGACCCGTATCAACGATGCTCACGACGGCGCCTTCCCGGATGCGTCCGACCGCCGCGACGAGTACGCTCTGCAGGTTCGCGAACGTGTAGGTGAAGATGGCAAGGGCAAGCGCCAAGCTCATCGCGCCACCGACATAAACCTCGCCGCCGAGCCAAACCCGGACGAACGAGGCATTGACCGCGACAGCAGACGCCAACAGCAATATCGATAGCCCGAGCACCAACCCGACGAGCTCCTTGTACAGCCCCCGGGCGCGCTCGACACCATCGCGCAGAACGACGTCGGCGAACGGCGAGAACACCGAGTAGCTGATGGGCACGAGCAGAATACGCCCCAGGTCGTAGAGTCTCGACGATAGCCCAAGGACCGCGGCGGCGGTCGGGCCGACGAAGGCGGCGGCCACGGTGGCTTCGCTGTTCTGTGCGACTGTCGCTAGCACCCGCGCCATGCCCGGGAACGCAAGGGTCCGCAGGAGCTCGAGCAAGGTCACGCGACTCACGCGCATGCGACCATGGCCACGCTTGCGATAACGCACGGCAATATAGAATCCAGATCCGAACGCGCCAACCACTCCCCGCACCAGCGCGGCCAAACCGAGCGCGGCGACACCCGCTCCAGCGGACAGTGCGACGAAGGTCGTCGCGATTCCGCACGCCAGCGCGATGACGCCGATGAGACCCGTGCGACCAGCGTCCAACCATGACGCAGCGATGGCCGTAAAGGCGGCCTGCATCATGGTCAGCGCGACGCCGAGCGAGGCGCACAAGAGGCCAAGGCGTAGGTCCTCGAGGTTATCACCGCTTGCGCCGACGAGGGCGGGCATCCAAGCCGGGCCACAAGCAGCAAGAACCGCTCCGACCAGGGCGGCCGCGATCGCGGTCATCGCCGTCAGCAACAACCCAGACCCGACCGTCTCGGCGAAGCGCTCAGGCGACGGGCCTTCCGACACGAGACGATGCGTGAAGACGAGGTTGAACCCGAGCTCGACCAGCGCAAGCCAGGTCACGACGTTCTGGCAGGCTAGCCAAGAGCCGTAGGTCGCGACATCGAAGAAGCGGAAATAGTACGGAACCAGCACGATGCCGTTGATGACGTTGAGCAAGACGGACGAGTAAGCGGCGAGCAGTTGCTGAATAGCGGCCCGTCGTCGGCTCGGTGGGCGCATTGAGCATCTACCCCGTTGCCAGGGCGTCGAAGAGGTCAGCGATGCGGCGTCGCCACGTATGGTCGCGCAAGGCCCTAACGCGCCCTGCCGTGCGCACGGCTTGTGCGGCTTCGGGTGCCCGCAACATACGCACGACGATCTCGGCGCATTCGGCATACGAGCCATAGCAGAGGATCTCGCGGCCGATGTCGAAGTAACCAGCGAGCTCGTCGTTGAAGGTGGTCAGGTACAACGCGCCGGTCATCGGGACCTC
>JALHOP010000002.1 GCA_022842935.1 Myxococcota bacterium | reverse complement strand
GTAACCGTCCGGCCACGGATCCCTGCAATCGGCTAGCGGGATAGGAGATCTTTGCTCGCACTCAAACTTTGGGAAGTGAATGCGAGCACGTTGGTCGGAGCACGAGGCGCGCGGCGCCATCAGCGCTTGGCGCAAGAGCGGTTTATCCATCGAGCAGTTCGCACGCGAGCGGGGCCTTGTGCCGCAGCGCATCTACTGGTGGCGCAAGAAGCTTGAAGGCTCAGGGAAGCCAGCGGCCAAATCGACGGCGATGGCGCTGCTCCCGGTGCAGGTCACTCCGCCATCGCGGCAGACGCGCGGCGAGCCTGTCGCAGTGTTCTTGCGCACGGGTCACATCGTGAAAGTCGGTCGCGGCTTCGATGAGGAAGCCTTCGCGCGTGTCGTTGCCGTGCTCGAGGGCAGCTGATGTTGGGGCTTCCTCCAAGTGTGAAAATCTACTTTGCGACAGGCCTCGTCGACATGCGCAACGGCATCGACGGCCTGCGCGCCGTCGTCGAGAACACCCTCAAGAAGAACCCCGACGAAGGCCACCTCTTCGTCTTCGTCGGAAAGACGCGCGACAAGCTCAAGATCTTGTTCTGGGACCGTAACGGCTACGTCGTTTACTTCAAGCGCCTCGAGCGCGGTCGGTTTCAGCTTCCCGCGCTCGATACGAGCCGGACGCGCGTCGAGATGGAGCCCGCGCAGCTCGCGATGCTCCTCGACGGCATCGATCTGAACGCCAAGCGCCTGGCGCGCTGGCAGCCTGAAACTTTGGGGATCGACACAAACTCGCCGACGTGATCCAAGCTCCGTGTGGTGCCGCCGGTCGATCATGAGTGCGTGCTTTCGGGTGTCGTCGTCGAGCTAATGAACAAGCTCGCGAAGGTCGAGCACGAGCTCGCGCAGATCAAGAAGGCGCACATCGGCCCGAAGAGCGAGCGCATCAAGATGCCGGGCCCGAACGTGAGCACGCCCGTTCCGACCGACCAACGCCTGGCGAGTCGCCGCGCCAATGCGCGGAGTAAGACTGAAATTCAAACTTTGAGGACCGATCACAAAGTCCCCGAGGCGCAGCGCACGTGCCCGGCCTGCGGCAACGCGAAGCTGCGCCCCATCGGCAAAGGCCGCTCGAGCGTCGTGTTCGAGTTCGTGCCCGCTCGATTCGTTCGGCATGAGCACGTGCAAGAGGTGCTGCGCTGCGGCTGCGGCGACTACGTTGTAACCGCACCGGGAGCGCCTAAGGTCATCGAAAAAGGCCGCTATGGCGCGAGCCTCCTCGCGCATTTGGCGGTCGCCAAGTGTGCCGACCACACGCCGCTCTATCGCATCGAGAAAGATTTCGCGCGCCAGGGCTTTCCACTGAAGCGCTCGACGATGAATGAGCTGCTGCACCGGGCATCCGAAATCACGCGCCCGTTATCCGCGCGACTACTCGATCAGGTCTGCGCGCGGCCCGTGGTCCAAGCCGACGAGACGCGGCTGCGCATGCAGAACGACGGCGCGGGCAAAGCCAAGAACGGCTTCATGTGGACGTTCGTTGCGGCGGACGACAACGGCGACACCGACGTCGCGTACGTCTACGCCGCGGACCGCAGCGGCGAGACGCCAAAGCGCTTGCTCGAAGGCACGGAGGGTGACCTTCTGGTTGACGGCTATAGCGGCTACAACGCAGTGGCTGAGGTCTCGAGCCGCAGACGCGCGGCGTGCCACGCACACTTGCGCCGCTACTTTCACGAGGCGCTTGCTACCGGACCAGTGGCTCAGGAGGCGATCAACCTCATTCTCGCCCTGTATCGCGTCGAGCGTGAGGCGGCGGACAAGAAGATTGCACGGACGCCAGCTCATCTGAAGCTTCGGCGAAAGAAGTCCGCTGCGGCACGCAAGCAGCTCAAGGCCTGGCTTGACCGCGAACGCGTGCGCCATCCGCCCAAGAGCCCGATCAGCACCGCGATCCGCTACGGCCTCGGCCAGTGGGATGAGCTCGGGCGCTTCCTCGACAACGCGTGCATCCCGCTCGACAACAACGCCTCGGAGCGCTCGCTTCGGCGCGTCGCGCTGGGGCGCAAGAACTACCTGTTTGTTGGCGACGTCGACGCCGGCACGAACATCGCCGGCCTCTACACGCTGGTTGCGACATGCGAGGCGCGCGCCATCAACCCGTTCGCCTACCTCAGCGACGTAGTCGCTCGCGTCCAGGATCACCCCGCTCAGAGGCTCGATGAACTGCTGCCCGGCAACTGGCTGCGGGCTCGCGCCGCCTAGCTCAAGACATCGACGGCCGGACGGTTACCGACGGCTTCGGTCTCGCGTTCCTCGAGTTGCGCGAGCCGCCGCCAGACGGCACTCGCGACAAGCCCACGGTCCGCCCGGTGGCGCCGCATGTCCGTGATGCGTATCGTGGCACGCTGGTTCTCAATAGCGACTACGATGGCCCGCGCGCCGAAGCAGCTCTTGCGTCCGGTATGGCGGACGCGATCACCTTCGGGCGCACCTTCCTCGCGAACCCCGATCTACCAGCGCGACTGGCCGAGCAGGCCGCGCTCAATCCGGTCGACACCGCGACGCTCTACACGCGCGGGCGGGAAGGGTACGTGGACTATCCGCGCCTGTCTTCTGGCGGGCCCGGGAAGACTCTCGCCCAAGGCGCTGCTTCAAGGTAGTGGCAAGATCACCTTGTCGATCAAGTGAATCACACCGTTCGTGGCGATGACGTCGGTTGAGCCGATGTTCGCGGTGCGTCCACGCGTGTCGCTGATGACGAACCCAGCGCTAACGGTCAAACTATCGCCATGCCGTGTTGTAACGGCTTGCCCCACGGGTACGTCGGCCTTGAGGAACAGACCGTCGACGGCGTGATAGGTGAGCACATCGGTGAGCAGCGTCTCGTTGGCGAGCAGCTGTGTCTTGGTGACATTCAATTCGGCCAACAGACTCGCGAATGCCTCGTCGGTGGGCGCAAACACCGTCAAGGGGCCGGGAGCTGAGAAGGTCGTGACCAAGTCGGCAGCGATCACCGCTTCGACAAGGACAGTGCAATCCGCACGTGCTTGCAGGGTTTGAACGATGTTCTTGTCGGCCGGCAAAAGCACCTTGTCGACGGCATGGAGCACTCCATTTTCAGCATCCAGGTCCGCGATGATGATGGTCGACTTCCGATTGCGGCCATCGTTAGCGACGAGGTCCGCACCAACCGCGTCGATCTTGAAAAACCCTCCAGCGAGTGGCGTGATTGCCTCGCCGATGGGTACGCTGACCTTTGGCAAGCGGGCGGAAAGTACGTGGTAGTTAAGCACCGCGGTGAGAAACGGTTTGTTGTTCAGCAGTTCGGTCTTTGCAAGGCCCAACTCGCTCAGCAAAGCTGTGAATGCATCATTCGTGGGGGCAAACACTGTCATCGCACCAGGCGCGCTTAATGCGTCGACAAGATCGGCGGCGGTCAGCGCTTCCACGAGAACGCTGAAGCGGCTGTCCGCTTGTGCCGTTTCGATGATGTTCTTGGTGCCGCTGACTTGATCGCCGTCACCATCGGATTTGTTCGTGCCGTCTCCTTCATTGTCGTTGCTACCGCAGGCCGCGACAACGATCAGCATGGCCGCTAGGGCAAGATAGCGTGGAAGGTGAACCGCTCGCCTTGCTTCGATGAAAACCATGCTGCATCTCCTCGACCGCGGCCCAATCTGGTCGCGCCCCAATCTGGTACCGAACAACGAGTCAACGTCCAAGGCTTTCGCAAGGACGAGTGCGTCTGGCAAATTGCCAAGTGGAACGCCGAGGATGTAGCCGGCCGGTTCGGGGACTTATTTCACGGGCCACGCTCGACCGCGCAACCTTCGATCGCGCGGTCGAGCCGCAAGAGTTTAGCGCTTGCCCATGATGGCGACGTAGTCGGTCGCCCAGCGCGCGTACGGTACGCAGGTGCCTTCCGAAGCGCACTCGGCCTTCGGTGTCTTCCAGAACTTGATGCGGTCGAACTTGTCGAAGCCGTTGGTGTTGCAGCCGTCTTTGCCGAGCTTCTCGTGCGTGCCGTCGCAGGCCTTCGGCACGGCTGGCACCGAGCCAAACCACGACGCAACATCACCCTGCACCGTGGGGCTCAACGAGTGCTCCATCCACTTCATGGCGCACACCGGGTGCGCGGCGTTGGTGTGCATCATCGTGGTGTCCGCCCAACCGGACGCGCCTTCCGTGGGGAAGGTGCTCGCGATAGGCTGCTTGTTGCCTTGCAGGGTGTTGACCTGGAAGGGCCAGGTGCTCGAGGCCACGATGCCTTCGTTGGTGAAGTCCTGCACCTGCACGTTCGCGTCGTGCCAGTAACGATGCACGAGCGTGCGCTGCTTGCGAAGGAGGTCGAGCGCCGCGTTGTATTGCGCCTCGTTGAGCTCGTAGGGATCTTTGATGCCGAGTGCTGGCTTCTTCGCCATCAAGTAGATCGCCGCGTCGGCGATATAGATGGGCCCGTCGTAAGCCTGCACCCGACCCTTGTTGCTCTTTCCGTCGGGGAGCTTCTGCTCTTCGAAGACCACCGACCACGATGTCGGCGGCGTCTTGAAAACGTTGCTGTTGTAGGCGAGCACGTTTGGACCCCACTGATAGGGGACGCCGTAGTGCTTACCGTCGACTGTGTGCCATGGCGCATTTTGCAAGCGCTCGTCGACGCTCGCGTAGCTCGGGATCTTGGTGGTGTCGATGGGCTGCACGGTCTTGCCCGCGATGAGTCGCAGTGATGCGTCGCCCGACGCGGTGACCAGGTCGTAGCCGCCCTGATTCATGAGCGCGACCATCTCGTCCGACGTGCCGGCCGTCTTCACGTTCACCTTGCAGCCCGTCTCGGTTTCGAACTTGGTCACCCAGTCGTAGGCTTTGTCGGTGGTGCCGCGCTCGATGTAGCCCGGCCAGGCGACGATGCTGACTTCGCCTTCACCGCTGTTTACGGCCGCGGGAGCTGTCGTCGGAGCTCGTTCGGCGGGCGGCGCCGCTGGCTCTTTCGGTTTCGGGGTTTCGTTACAGGCCGCGGCCAACATCGCCACGGCGGCGAACAAAGGAATACGACGCGCTGTGATGTGCATGGGCGCAACACATACACCAGACCGAACCCGGGTCAACGCGGCACCTCCGTGTGAGCGTTCGCGTTCGTCGCGAGCGGTCCACTTCGACCATCTTCAGCGGACTGGCGACGCCAGTGTCCGCCGTGAAAGGCGTAGATGACGCCCTCGTCCTCATCGATCTGAAACAGAGAGATCCAACCGTTGGTGACGAGCGCGTTGACGTGAGCGTGTTTCTTCAACACACCCTCGATGGCGACACGGGGTGCCTCGATGAACACGCTGAGTCGCAACGGGGTGTGAACCCAGCGCTCGCCATCGTGCAGCGATTGCATGGGCAGCCCGATGCGCAGGTCGCCGCTGTTGCCCTCGAAGACGCCGAGGTGACCACCGACGACGTTGTGCAAGACTTTGTTGCCGCTGCCGTAGCGGGCATTGTCGACGGTCGAGGCATAATACTGGAAGTTGATCCAATGCGTGACGACCATGGGCGCCGTCATGATCAACTCGAGAACGCCGAAGCTTTCGTCGTCCTTGTGCCGATAGTCGTGGAGGAACGATCGTCCCGCGAGGTTCAGGTGACGGCAGTGCTCGCGCGGGGCCACGATGAACGCGGCGTTGTTTGCGAGCCCCCACTCAGGGCGAACTTGGGCCCAGTCTGCGCTGCGCGCCTGCATCGCGGCGTGCAGACGCGATGGCTCGATGCCGTCGAGTTGTAGATGGCTCGCGCGCTCGCTTCGGGCGCGAATCCCGGCCTCGCCGAGCCAGGCGCGAAGAGCGTCGAGGTCGTCGCGATGCGATGCAGGCACCTCGTCGACATCGAAGAGCTCGATCGCATCGGTCGTCGTGTTGTGAAGCGCAGCGACGAAGCGGCAGCTCTCTGGGATGTCGATGCCCATGTGAACAAGGCCCGTCCTCACCTCCGGCTGGTTGAGCAACGCCGCAGCGACACGCGCGTTGACCTCGCCCGTCTGCCCGCAACACGCTCCGCAATCGAGCCCTGCGGCGTGTGGGTTGTTTCGCGTCGCACTTCCGTGACCGGCAAGCAGTACGATGCGCGCGAAGTCACGCGTCAAGCTCATCCCACGAAGCATCCCAGCGGCGAGCTCGCAGCGCGCGCTGGTTTCGAGCATCTCGCCTGTCACGGACGCGACCAAGCGTGGCTTTCGGTGCACGTCCATCGTGGCTGTGAGACCCCCGCGCTCGACGCCCCGTGACCGCTCGAGGCCGAAGCTGTCGCGAAGCAGCTTACCAGCGTAGGTGAGTCCGAACGCCTCGACGAAGGTAAACGTCGACAACGCGTCGCTCTTGAACGACCGAAAAGCCGCGCCGAGCGTGAGATGCCGCTCCCGCTCGGCCTGCGCCTGCGGCGTGACACCGGTATCGGAGGCGCGTAGACGCGGCGCCAAGAGGCCCGGCAGTTGGGGACGTGCGTCCGGCGCGCCGAGCGGTTGGTAGTCGATGGGAACGCCGAAAAAACCCGCGAAGCCAAGCGTTTGAACGGACGGCGAGGCGGCCTCGAGCGCGCGTCGCATGACCTCCGACCGTACGTCGATACAGAAGACGGCCTGCACCGCCGGTCGCTCGGGACGCATCTGCCGACAACCGGATGGGAGTGCGCGAATCACAGGCTCCCGCCAAGCGATTTCCATCGCCAGTTGGAGAACCCAGTCGTTCGAGCGGCAAGACGCGGCCGCCTCGTCGAGCCGCGACCAGTTCGCCATCGCGAGCTTCCAGCGGCGCGCCACCCCCTCCGCGTCACCGCGGTAGAGCATCCACTCCCACGCGAGGCGAATGCCGAGAAGGTCCACGATGGTGTCGTCGCTCGACCCCGCAAGACGCGCCGTCCACCGCCGGTATGCGCACCATGAGGCCCAACCGTTCTGGTCGAGCAAGAGACCCCAAAGATAGTTTTCGTGTTCGTCTTGCGGAACGTCCATGGCCGCGAGCGCCGTTCGGGCGAGCGTGTGGACGTCGGAGGGAAGCTCGCTTGCGAGCGCTCGGTACGACCTCGCTTGCATGAGGAGACCCGGGCTTCGGTCCATCTGCGCGTACCGTCTCCAGCTCTGGTAGAGCCCGCCGGTGCGCTCTGGACCAAGCTGCGATTGACCCGCGTCGAAGTAGCCCGCGCAGAACTGACTGACACTTTGGGTTACGAACGTTCGCCACGGCATCGCGTGCACGAGGTCACGCTCCGCATCCACGATGTCCACGACACGCGCGCGCGTCACGGTTGCTGGCTCATCGTGCTCGAGGAGCTCGCGAAGCGTTGCGAGCGACATGTCGACCTCGCTCGTTTCGAGCGCGGCAAGAAGGTGCTCATCGCGGAGCCGGCCCTCGCTGTAGGCCTTCCTGTACCAAGCGCGTGGCATCAGAAGCTGGGCGCCAGACAAAGCGCCCAGCGCCGCCGCAACTTGGGGGAGCGGTTTGTCGATCAAGCCCCAGAACGGGTTGACCGCGATGAAGCGATCGAGGGGCCAGGTCGGCGCGATGCGTGCGCAGGCCCGTTCAAGCACCTCGCCGAGACGCGGCTCTCGTTCGGTGCTCGCCACACCATCGCGTGGCATACCTTCGGTCCCTGCGACGTTCGGCGTCATCATGTGCGGGCCTCGAAAGGTTCACGGAGCTTGAAGGCGTGCTGCGACGCCCGAGGTCGTCCGTGTCGGGGAGGCCAAACGCGGAAGGTGAGGCGGGTAAACATCTCGTCGAGATACAGACCAGCAAACAGCCACGGGTAAGCGGCACGGGCGAGCCGTCCGTCGGGATACGCTGCGAGCGTTGTCTTGGTCGCAAAGAGCCCGAGCATGCCAAGGCCGACGACCGCCCATCGCAGGCTGTTCGCAGTGTCGACCTGGGGAGTCATTAAAAGACCGGCGAGCGCGTGGGCAGCCGCATAGAGCAAAACGACACCGCTTATGCGGACGGCAGTGCCGATGGTCGCTGCGACGCCAGCTTGCCGTCGTGCGATGAGCGGAACCATCGAGAGCCCGACGAGCAGTGCCAAGAGCGGCATGGCGCGCTCATCGGTGGATGAGAACGCGACGACTTGCCGCAGCGCAAGCACACACATCGCCGCAATCGCGACCGACACGAGCGCACCCGTCGCAAGACGGGACCACGAAGGCGCGGGTGTACTCTTCGTCATGGCACGCAAACGCCAGGTGTCCACCGCGGTTCCTGCGCTCAGGAACGCGTGCGCCTTGTAGAGGGAATGCGCGACGATGTGGAGCAGCGCGAGGTGCCACAAACCAAGGCCGCACTGCACCAACATGAACCCCATCTGCGCACACGTAGACCAAGCGAGGGCGACCTTCACGCTGACCCGCGTGGTCATGACGAGCGCGGCGATGATGGTCGAGGTAAGTCCGACGACCACGAGCATCCAGAGGGCAGGCTCGGACCGGGAAACCCAAGGCGCGAGTCGGATGAGGACGAACCCGCCGATGTTCACGACGCCGGCGTGCAAGAGCGCGGACACCGGCGTGGGCGCCTCCATCACCTGCGTCAACCAGCCGTGAAATGGAAGCTGCGCCGATTTCAGCGCGACGCCTGCGACGACCAGAACCGCAGCGATGTGCATCGCTGGCGTGAGGTCAGGACGCGCTTCGGCCCAGGCCGCGATCTGGTTCAGCTCGAGGCCGCCGACATCGCGATAGACCAGCACGACACTTGCGAACACGCAGAGGTCAGCGAGCCTGCTCACCAGGAACTTCTTGTGTGCGGCAACCAGGGCAGCCGTGCGGTCCGCATAGAACGTCAGCAGCTGGTGCAGCGCGATGCTCGTCGCGGTCCACCCGAGCGCGATGATGAGGAGATTGCTCGCCACCACGAGACTCGTGACCGCCGCGAGCGTGAGCAAGAGCCAGCGTTGATACCGTACGAGGCCAGCGTCGCCGTGAAGATACGTTCGTGAAAACCGAACGACGACCGCCCCGAGGGAGGCGACCAGAAGCAGCATCACGCAGGCGATAGCGTCGAGCTGGACGTCAAGGCCTGCGAACGCTTGCGATGTGCCTGACCCGAGGTTCGCACTGACTGCCGTCAGCACCGCGAGGACCAAGACCGTGCTGCTCGCTAGTCCCGCACGGCGGGGCGACGTGAGTGCGGTGAGCGTCAAGATGAGGGGAATCGCTAAAGCAAACACGGGTGCGGCGATGGCCCACACGGCCAGGGAATTCATGGTCGGCGATATGCCCGAGCTACTTGATTCTTGAAAGACACATAATTACGCTGATATCGTTCTGTTTCAGAGATGATTCCGACACTTCACCAAATCAACTTTCATCACCTGCGCTACTTCTGGTCGGTTGCGACGGACGGAAGTCTGACACGCACAGCTGCGCGTCTGCGCGTGGCTCAATCGGCGCTTTCATCCCAAATTCAGCAGCTCGAGGAGCACCTCGGCAGCGCCTTGTTCCTGCGCGACGGGCGTCGACTCATGCTCACGGAGACCGGCAAGATCGTGCTCGCGTATGCCGAGGAGATCTTCGCGACGGGCGGTCAGCTGCTTGCGGCGCTCGCCCACGGCCGCGGGACCGAAGAGGTGCTGCGGATTGGCGCCGTTGCTACCCTGTCACGAAATTTCCAGGAGTCCTTCGTAAAGCCCCTGTTGGGGCAGCCCAACGTCCGTCTTCATCTCGAGTCGGGGACGCTCGGCGACCTGCTTTCTAGGCTCAACGACCTCGCGCTCGATCTGGTGCTCGCCAACCGGCCTCCGGCGCGCGAGCTCCGTGCCCGTCTCCGCTGTCGACGCATTGCGCGGCAGCCGGTTAGCATCGTGGGCCCAGCGCGAACGAGGGGCTTTCGCTTCCCCACCGGCCTCGCGAATCTTCCCATCATCGTTCCCGGGAAAGAGAGCGACATCCGCTCGGAGTTCGACGCCCTTTGCGAGCAGGCCGGCGTGCGTGTCCGCATCCTCGCGGAGGTCGACGACATGGCAACGATGCGGCTCCTGGCGCGCGATACCCAGGCGCTCGCCCTCGTGCCATCTGTCGTGGTTCGTGACGAGCTTCGCGATGGCGTGTTGCACGAGCAATGTGTCGTTCCCGGACTCTTCGAGACCTTCTACGCGATTACGGCCGAGCGACGGTTCCAGCATCCCCTGCTCAAGTCGGTGCTCGCGCGTGATGAGCACGAAATTCTCGAGACAGGCCAAAAACGCCGCGGGCCGAGCGCGACGCGCGATTGACGGCACGTCGGGACCCCACGCGCTTAACCCCGCCGCTCGAGCACAGGGGTTAGGGGCGGCGCGGGCTGAACAAGCTCTGGCGTCGTTGTTCGAACAGACAGATTGCCGCCGCCGCTGCTGCGTTCAGTGACTCGGTGCCGTCGGCGATCGGAATCGAGACGCTCCCGGTGGCGAGCTGCCGCGCTGGCTCACCTACGCCCGCGCCTTCGTTGCCGATGAGCCAGGCGACGTCACCGGTTAGGTCCGTTTCGTAGATGCTTCGCGGGGCCTGTGCTTCGGTGGTGAGAATGGCGCCACTGTAGTCGCGCAACGCCGAGCTCAAGCTGACGCCATCGTGAATGGTCATGACGAAGTGCGCGCCCATTGCCGCGCGCAAGACGCGGGGTGACCACGCGTTGGCCGAGCCCGTGCCCAACACCGCATGTCGAAGTCCTGCCGCCGCAGCGGATCGGAGGATCGTGCCGACGTTGCCTGCATCCTGGACGCTATCGAGGACGACACACGACCCCGCAAGCGCCACACGTGGACTCGGAATGGCGATGACGCCAATGATGCCCGTGGGTGTAGCGACCGTGCTGAGTTGCTCGAAGAGCGCGTCCGGCACCTCGATGACGTTGGGCGCCGCGGCGACGAAAGCCGCGATCTCATTCCGCTTGTGTCCGCTATCGCTGACGACGACGGTCTCGGGGACTCCGCCCGCCGCCGTGAACGCCTGCAGCAAGTGAACCCCATCGAGCACGGTCTTACCCGCGTCGCGCCGCTCACGCTCCGAGTCGGCAAGGCCCCGCAAGGTCTTCCATCGCTCGTTATCGCGGCTCGTAATGCGCATACGACGGCTTTAGCACGCCCCGGCGGCTGCTCAGAAGGTAAGGCTTGAAACCAGTGCGGCACTTCACAGGCTCACCGCGTTGCGCGCGACGTCGATGACGGTCTCGCGAAAGGCGGCCGCGGCGGCCTCGACCGCGTCGAGCGCGCCAGTGACGAAGCCCCCAGCGAAGTTCGTGGGTGACGGCGGCGGGTCGATACGCTTCACCGTTACGGAAGCCGCCTTGATGGCAGCGTCGAGGCCAATCATTGCCTCGATGGGCGGCGCGACCAGGTAGGCGAGCGGGGCGCCAGCTTCGATGCCGACCTCGCGAGAAAGGTAGCGACCCGTTTGCGAAATGACCGTGGGGAACACCGCGACGCCGGTGCCGTCGACGGTATAAAACGCATAGAGCTCATCCAGGGCGGTACGCAGGGCTCGCACGCCGTACATCAAGATGTCGGGGTCCGCTGAAGCGAGCACACCCATGATCTCGCCCGACAAGGGGCCCGAGGCGTGCTTCGACCCGGCATAGAACGACTTTGCGTAGACTACGTCGACCGCCGCCATCTTGGTCGCGTGGTCGAGCGCGGCGTAGAGAGAGTCGTCCTGGTCGCAGGTGATGAACGCGAGTGAGGTGGTCGCCGCGGGCGCCCCAAGCGCGGCGCACAACTCCGGGCTTGCGTGTGGCAAGGTACGCAGCGCCGTGATGACCGGCTTCACCCGCGTCACGCTCATGTGCGTCCGAACCCGAAGCCGATGGCGACACCGCCTCCACCGAGCTCGAAGGCGCGGCGAAGGATGTTCGCCGTGAGGTCGGCCGCCTCGCGCGGCTTGATGCCGATGCCGCGAACGTTCGAGATGCAATTCTTCTCGGCGTTGTCCTGGTCGAGCCTGGGGTTTACGGCGATGTAGAACGACAACGAGTCGCCTGTACCGAGACCCGGACGCTCGCCCACCACGACGACGGTCGCGCGCGCTCCGGTGAGGACGCCGATCTCGTCGGCGACACCGATACGCGCATACTTCACGAACATACCGGTTCCTGTGCGATAGCCGGCTGCTCCCAGCGCGCGTTGGAGCTCTTGCAGCGACTCCGTGCCGTTCTTGAGCACCGCATTCGACGACAGGCCATCGCCGATGATCACCTGCACGTCGGGTCGCGAGCCCTTCGCGGGGCCTAGCGCTGCCACCGAAGCATCGTCGAGTCGCCGCCCGTGGTTGGGGAACAACAGATATTCGTCGCGGTCTACGCAGCGCGACTTCAAACTCAAGAGTCCATGTGCCGCGGCCCAGTCATCTGGTACCTCGGAGTGCACGGCGTCTTTTGCGTCGGCGCTGCCTTCGCGCATGCGTAGGTAGAGATCGGTCTTGAATCGCAGTCCGCGATGGCCGACGGCGATCTGCGACGAGGTGGTCGCGACCAACGATGGGATCACGGTTTCGTCGGCCGGGTGGTCGATCTCGTGTAGCGGGGGAGCTGGGCGTTCACATCGTGCGGCGTGCTGGGCAGAGGCTTGAACGACTGACGGGTAGGCCGCAGCTCGCCGTGCCATGGGCGTTGCGCCGCCACCAGGCTGGGTGCCAAGCTCCGTTTGCAAGAGCTCGCGCACGACGCGAGCGATGCTTTCGCGGTCGACGCTCACGAGGCGCTCCGCCACGCGCGTGGTTTCTCGCCGAAGACGACGTCGTGCAGGTCGCGACGCTTCAAGAACAACGTCGGGTCGCCTGCCTTGTCCGTCATGCCGCTGCCCGACCAGAGCCCCCACCGCGTGAGCCACTCTTCGAACTCGGGCGCTGGGCGTAAGCCGTAGATCGAGCGTAGGGCCGCGTTGTTGTGGAACGACGTCGTCTCGTAGTTGAGCATCACGTCGTCGCCGACTGGGATACCCATCAGGTAGTTCACACCAGCGGACGCAAGGAGCATCTCGAGGTTTTCTTGATCGTTCTGATCGGCTTCAGCGTGGTTCGTGTAGCAGGCGTCGCACCCCATCGAGATGCCCGAGAGCTTGCCCATGAAGTGATCTTCGAGACCGGCGCGCGTGATCTGCTTGCCGTCCCGCAGATACTCAGGGCCGATGAAACCGACTACCGAGTTGACGATGAACGGCGCGTAACGCCTTGCAAACCCATAGGCGCGCGCCTCCATGGTCAACTGATCGGTGTCGTGGTGCGCATTGGCGGACAATGCCGTGCCTTGCCCCGTCTCGAAGTACATGACGTTGGGGCCACGCGCCGTACCGAGCTCGCGGGTCATGGCATACGCTTCGTCGACTAGAGCGACGGTGACGCCGAAGTTGCGATTGGCGCCCTCGCTGCCGGCGATGGACTGGAAACAAAGGTCCAGCGGCGCCCCCCGCTGCATCGCCTGCATTTGTACGGTGATGTGCGAGAGCACGCAGTTCTGCGTCGGCACCTGGAGCTTCGTCATGAGCTGCTTGGTGCGGGTCAAGATCTCGACCGTCGACTCGACCGTTTCGGTGGACGGGTTGACGCCGATGACCGCGTCGCCGTTGCCATACGACAGGCCCTCGAGGATGACGGCCAGGACGCCCGAGACTTCATCGCGCGGGTGATTGGGTTGCAGACGCGAGCTGATGCGACCCGCCTGACCCAAGGTGTTGTTGCAGCGCACGACGACGCGGATCTTTCGCGCTGCGACCACCAGGTCCATGTTGCTCATGAGCTTGGTGACGGCGGCGATCATCTCGGGGGTCAGCCCCGGCGACACTGCGAGTAACGCGTCGCCCGAGGTGCGCGCGTCGAGGATCCATTCGCGCAGCTCACCCACGGTCATCGAGGCCACCGGTCGCCGCGCCTCCGTCTTGCACGAGTCCACGAACAACCGCGTCATCTCATCGCGCTCGTAGGGCACCGACGGCGCGTTGTAGAGCTCATCGAGCGTGACCTCGGAGAGCACCCGCTTGGCCGCGACCCGCTCGCGCTCCGAGGTCGCCGAAAGACCGGCCTGAACGTCACCCGAGCGAAGGTCGTTCGCTTTGTTCATCACCTCTTTGATGGACCCGAAGCTAAAGGTCTCACCGAGGATGCAGGTCGACAGCCGGGTCATGCAGGGCCATCGATATCGAAACTCGGACGCCCCGCCTAGAGTGCAGAGCATGACGGCGGCGCGTCCGTCGCGACGCTTGTTCGTGCGCTAGACCGTCGAAAAAACCACGGTTTGGTTGTGCAGAATGTATGCGATCTCGCCGAACACCATGGTGCCTTCGAACTCGCCCAGATTGTGACCGTCGAGCTCCGCGAACACGTGGTGCAGGATGCAGACATTCGCGTGGTAGACGCCGGGGCCAAGCCGCGAGCGCACGCGTTGCATGAGCTCCCCGCGGTAGTCCGGCAGGGGCTTTGCGAAGCTCACGTTGTCGGCACGTGCGTGTGGGACGGACCGTCTTTCTCCACGCGGAGCACCGGCGCCTGGTCGTTGGGCTCGAAGACGTTGATGAGCTCGAGGATGGGCTTCGCTTCGGGTGGCAAGCTCACCTAGGCCGCGATCGCCGCGCGTTGTCATATGCGGCACCGGAGCGACCGTCGAAGACGAGTGGAGCTTGCTTGCCCAAGTGGTCGAGCCGGGCGCCGCTCACCCAAGCAAGGGGGCCCATCGATGCACTCCCGGCGATGACGTCGGTGCGTCGCCTTCGACGTCAATCATGAGCTTCACCAGCATCGAGGGGGCGACCCAACGGTGACCGCTCTAGCGGATGTGCGTCCGGATCCGTTTTATGAGTTCGCGCCCAGCCTCTACGATCAAGCGAAGTCCATCACGCGTTCGACCGAGCTGACCCGAGCGCGACAAACAACCCTCCCGGCGTGTTCGTCGGTGAGACAGGGAGGGTTGCCGTGAGGCACACGCGACGTGGTCGCTCTCGTGCTCTTGGTTTGGCCGAGCCTACGGTGCGCCTCCGGGGCCCAACCGGACGCCGGGTTGACCCGGGTTGGGTAAGCCGTCGAGAGGTCCTGGTGCCGGTCTAGGGGGGCGGGGATTCGGGTTCGCGTTCGGATCAACAACGTCAGTCGGCGGTCCTGCCTGACTCGGTCCAGCTCGCTGAGTACCGTTCTGAGCGGGATCGGGTCCTGCGGGCTTTCCAGCTTGTCCCGCTGCGCCTGGAGTTCCGGGGGGTGGTGCTGGGCGAGTGGATGGGATTTCGAGCATCTGGATACTCCTTGAGGGTGTGCGTGGAGTGAGCCGTACTCACGTGCTCCTACATACCCACCGCAGCGCGCTGGTGGCTTTTCCGGTGCGGCTCTTCGCCTCCCAACAAACCTGCTAGTGGCTCATCGCCGCGCGCGGCATCTCGCCAACACAGTTCTGATTGAGCTGGATACGCGGAATCGGTGCCGGCGTCTCCGGGAAGATGATGCGGAAGCCTGGCTCCAAGATTTGCCCGCGCGGATTCTTCGAGATCTCGGAGGTGACCACGGCCTCGCGACGCCCGACCAGCGCGCCGAACATCGCATCGACGTTCGGCTTGGCGGCGCACTTCTTGATGAACGCGCCGGCTTGCTCCTTGTGATACGCGCTCGTGCGCGCCGGATCGGTGATGTTGCGGAAGAGCTCAGCGGCCCCGGGGACGGGGCTGCGTGCCAGCGTCGCCGCGAAGGTGGTCTGCCAGTTTTCGCCGGCCGTCTCGGGCACCAAGCGCAGCAAGCCGCAACGAACACTCGAGAACACGGGCTCGGTCATGTCGACCGCGAGGACGTCGGCGACGAGCTCTTTGTCGATGACCCCGCCGTCGATGAGTGTCTGCACGGCCGCGATGTCGGACATTGCCTTCACCGGGGTCAGCCATGGATGGTCGGCGTCCGCTCGAGCGGTTTCTGGAAAATTGGTGCCTGTGCGCTTGAGCATGTCGTCATAGTCGCCGCGATCGACTACGACACGCGGAATGACCAGCGGCTGTAGGCGTGGGTCGACGAAGAAGTCGGTCGGTACGATGACCTGACCACCTGGCTCAGGGCTCGAGGCGAAGTTGAGCTCGACGGGGCAAAACAGGGGGCGCAGTTGCTCTTGGAGGCTGGTGGCGCGGCGCGCGGCGTCGAAGCGGGCGCTCGCCTCGAGCTTGGCGATGCCCACGCGCACAGCGTCGGCCAACCGGTCGGCTGAGACGAGCTCCTTGACGATTGGCGCGATGCGCGCATCGGGCGTGCGCTTGCCGAAGTCGAGGCCGCGTTTGGTATCCCACCAGTCGTTGTGGGGGTCGGCGAGCTCTTTCATGATGGGGCCGCCACCCGAGTGGCACGCCGAGCAGCGCAGGCGGTTGCCAAAGGCCGGCACGGCGGGGTTCGCCTGGCGATGCAGCGCACGGTTGTCGACGAGGATGTCGAACGAGTCGCCACGATAAAACCAGCGCCCGGCCTGTCCGTCACCGCGCAGCTCGTAGAAGTTGTAGTAACCCTTCGAATCGTCCCAGGCGAAGGCCTCGATCATGAGCGCGTTGTTCGCGGTCACCTGCTCGGCCACGAGTTGATCGCCATCGGGCGCCGTGAAGTGGCCAATGAAAGCGTCGCCTGGGTTGAGCGTGAGCCCGGCCACTTTGCCGAGAACGAGCTCGAACATGCTGAAGCTGCCCTGCGACGGGTTGTGAAAGCCGCGATTGGCCACCATGGTGGTCTCGAGCTTTCCGCCATCGCGGACGAGAGCCGCACGCAGAGCGAAGACGTCGCGGGGGCACTCCTTGGCGCCACTCAAGACGCGCGCCAGCACGTCGTCGTTGACGCTCGCGCTACGGCCATCGCTGGTGCGAACGTCGCAGGGATCGGCGGCGACGAGCGTGAGCGTGGCAAGCAGTGCGATCATGCTAACAACACCGGGGGTTACCTTTGCCACCGAACCGGGCAAGTTGGCGTTCTCTGACGAACTCAGGATAGCTCATCGCCGCACGGTCAGGGTGCTTTTGGCGCATGTGATCGACATACGCCTGATAGCTCGGCACGCCCACCATGAGGCGGAGTGCGTCGCGGATCAACGCCAGGGCGCTCATTCTGACACCGTCAGCGGCAGCTCGAGCGCCGTCCAGCGCTCGCTGCGCAACGCCCTGAATGAGGCGCGTATCCCGAACCCGACGATGGCGACCACCACGGCCATGAAGACCACGCACATGGCGGCGTTGATGTAGTCGTTCGCCACCACCTGGCTCATCTGCTCGAGGCTTTGCGCAGGCGCTACGATCTCGCCACGTTCGAGGGCGGCGCTGAACCGGCGCGCGTGGGCGTTGAAGCCGATGGCGGGGTCGTCCGAGAAGAGCTTTGCGAGACCAGCGGCCATGGTGCAAGTGACCAGCCAGACCGTCGGCACCCCTGTGATCCAGGCGTGGCGCTCGCGCTTCATCTTGAAGAAGACGACGGTGGCAAGCGTGAGCGCGATGGCCGCGAGCATCTGGTTCGCCATGCCAAAGAGGGGCCAGAGCGTGTTGATGCCACCCAGCGGGTCGGTGACGCCCTGGTAAAGGAAAAAGCCCCATAGGCCGACGACGATACCCGTCGAGGTGATGGCGGGAATCCAGGCCGAGGTGGCGCGGAACGAGGGAACGGCGGTGCCGATGAGGTCCTGCAACATGAAGCGGCCGGCGCGGGTCCCAGCGTCGACGGCGGTCAGGATGAAGAGCGCTTCGAACAGAATGGCGAAGTGGTACCAAAAGGCCTTCATCCCCTTGCCGCCCGTATCGCTGGCCTCTGCGCTGCCTGCGGTGGCTTCTCCACCAGCTGACGGGCCTCCGAAGGCGGCGGCGAAGACATGCGCCATGCCAACCGCCAATGTGGGCGCGCCACCCGTTCGCGAGATGATGGTGGTCTCGCCGACTTCGCGGGCGGTCTCGACGATGGTCTCGGCGCTTACCGGAAAGCCCATCTTCTCGACTGCGAGCGAGGCGCTCTCCGCCGTCGTTCCGACTACGGCGGGCGGGCTATTCATGGCGAAGTAAATGCCGGGCTCGAGGATCGAAGCCGCCACCAAGGCCATGACCGCGACGAACGACTCCATGAGCATCGCGCCATATCCGACGAAACGTGCGTCTCTTTCATTCGCAAGGAGCTTGGGCGTCGTGCCGCTCGCGACCAGAGCGTGAAACCCCGACACCGCGCCGCAGGCGATGGTGATGAACAGGAAGGGAAACAAAGTGCCCTTCCAAACCGGTCCGGTTCCGTCCATGAAAACGGACACCGCCGGCATCTTCAACGACGGCGCCAGCACGATGATGCCGATCGCGAGGCTCAAAATGGCGCCGATCTTCAAGAAGGTCGACACGTAGTCGCGCGGCGCGAGCAAGAGCCAGACGGGCAGGACCGCGGCGATGAATCCGTAGACGATGAGGGCCCAACACAGCTGCGTCGCTGTGAGCGTGAAAATGGCGGCCAGCGTCGGATCGGCGGCGACGTTCTGGCCGAAGACGATGGAGAGCATCAGCAAGGCGAGGCCAATCAACGAGACCTCGCCGATCTTCCCTGGCCGTATGAAGCGCGCGTACACGCCCATGAACAGGGCGATGGGAATCGTAGCGGCGACCGTGAAAGTGCCCCAGGGACTGTCCGCTAAAGACTTCACAACGATGAGCGCGAGCACCGCGAGCAAGATCACCATGATGATGAAGGCGCCAAACAACGCGACGAGACCTGGAACGACGCCGATCTCGGAGCGAATCAGCTCGCCCAGCGAGCGTCCATCGCGACGCATCGAGATGAACAAGATGGTGAAGTCTTGCACCGCGCCGCCGAGGACGACACCGGTCACCAGCCACAGCAGGCCTGGGAGATAGCCCATCTGCGCCGCGAGCACGGGTCCGACCAGCGGCCCAGCGCCGGCGATGGCCGCGAAGTGGTGCCCGAAGAGGACGTATTTGTTGGTGGGCACGTAATCGAGCCCATCGGTGAGCCGCACCGCGGGGGTCACTCGTCCTTCGTCGAGCTTCATCACCCGCTCGGCGATGAACTTCGAATAGTAGCGATACGCGATGACGTAGATGGAGGCCGCCGCGAAGACGATCCAGAGGGCGCTGACCTCTTCACCCCGCGTGGTTGCGACGATCGACAGGCCCAACGCGGCGATGACCGCGAGCACGATGAACGGCGCATGTTTCCAGAGTTTCGCCATGGGTCACTTTCGTAGCCCCGACGCCCACCTGAGCGCTACTGTCCTGGTCCGTCCACCGCAGGACGCTTGCGACGCGGGATGAACGCCGAGGTGCGGCGGATGTAATCGGCATAGCCGGGCTTCGTGCGACCGAGGTGCGCATCGAGCATGGCGACGCCCGAGACGCGTACGAGGAGAAAGGTCATCAAGGCGGGGGCAACGATGGTCGCCCACCCGAACGGTAGGTCGACCGCAAAGAGCCAAAATCCCCACCACAGGAGCGCGTCTCCGAAATAGTTGGGGTGCCTGCTCCAGCGCCACAGACCTTCATCGAGGACCTGGCCGCGACGGCTCGCGTCGCGTTTGAACGCCTCGAGCTGATGATCGGCGAGCGCTTCGAACAGAAAACCGACGGCGAACACGAGCCCTCCGAGAGCCTGGGTGAGGCCGATAGTGTGGGACCATGCGGCCGCGAGCTGGAGGGGCGCCGAGATGACGAGCACCAGCGCGCCTTGCAGGAGAAAGACCTGAAAGTAGCTCACCCACCAGTAGCGGTGCCGTCCATAACGCTCGCGAAACGCCGCGTAGCGCGGGTCCTCGGGCTTGCCGTGCCCGCGTCGCAAGAGATGCAGCCAAAGACGGAGCGCCCACAGGCCGACCATCCCCGCGAGCAGGAGCTTGGCTGGCGTCACTCCGGTTCGTGCGATCGTGTTGAGCGTGACGACGAGAAAGCCGATCGACCACCACGGGTCGACGATGCTCGCGTCCGCTCGAGCGACACTCACGAGCCAAAGCAACGTCATCATGCCGAAGACTGCGCCCGCGTTGACCAGCAGCAAGCTTGCGCTCATGCCCGGCCCGTCAACTTTCCGTCGTCGAGCCACTGGTCAAGCTCCGCCCAGCGCGAAAAGAGCCAGGCGTCGCGACCGACGGCGGGGATGCTCGCGGCTGCGAAGCGTCGTAGGCGGACGCGAATGGTCGCCCCAACCAGCTCTCCCTTCCAGAAGGCTGCGAGTGTGGCCGTGCCTTCGAAGCCCATGTGCTCAACGAACACCACGTCGACGCCGACAGCGTTTTCGAGCAACGCTAGCGGTCCGCCAAGGCGGGGCGGCAAGACATGCCGCAAGCCCGCTGCGATGCGCGCAAGCTCCTCGTGCCGTCCCTTCTTCAAGCCTTCGACCGCGGCGGCGAGCTTCTGGCGTGTAAAGCGCGTGCCCTCGGGATAGATGAGCACGGCGGAGCCTGGTGTAAGACCCCGCGCGAGCTCCGCGATAGCGTCGATAGCGCCCCGCGCTCGCCCCGCCTTGCGATCGACGAAGGCGTTCGGCAGGCGGCGCCCAACGATGTCGAGACAGGGGTCCCAGGTGAGCTCGCGCTTGAGCACGTAGCGCAGCAACAAGCGCCGGGGGTTTGCGACGAGGGCAGCGGTGAGCACCGCATCGGCCGCGCTCGTGTGACGCACGAAAAAGAGCAGGGGGCCCGCATCGATTTGCTCAGCGCCCTCGATCTCGATGTGCGCGCCGTAGATCGCGACGCTCCCAAAGAAGAGCCGTGAAGTCCACCAGCGCTGTAGCGTCGCGTTAGCGCGAACGAACCTTTGGCGCCCGCCGAGCGCGCCACCGAGAAGGACGATCCATATCGCCGTCGCGACGACGATGCCGATGAGCTCACTCATCAGGTAGAGACCGATGAAGACCAGGGCGCGCGAGCGTGGGCGTCGCCGCGCTTGACCCGTGACGAGGTCGAGGGTGAGCACGAGAGACAGCCACACGGGGAAGGTGACGAGCCAAAGCGTGGCCGCGATCACATACAGAGGGATCGCCACCGCGCGGCGCATCCAGATAGTGCTCCATGGCTCGCTAGAGCGCCTGGCCTTGGTGACCGTGTCCGTCTAAGCGCTCCGCGGGCGCAGACGCAGATACGACGCTGCTCCCAAGCCGCCAACCACTGCGGTGAGAACCGTCCCCCACGCGATGTCGATAGGGACGAGGACTGCCGGCCAGTCGCGGATCACCGCCCAGTTGGTGAGCTCATAAGCTGCGTAGACGAACGCGCCGAGGAGCGCGCCTCGTCGCAGGCCCGCGCTCGGCCGATCCGCGCGCACGACCGCAAAAGCCACGACCCCCGCGACGTAACAGAGATAGAAGGCCGCGACCGCTGGCCAGTACACGACGGGGCGTTTCAAGGGCCCGAGGTTCGTGTCGTAAATGTCGCGGGCGATGACGCCTAGCCACGCAAGGTCGAGCACCAGCATCGCGAGCATGCAAACGACGAAGCTGACTGCGATGGCGCGAAAGCGCTGCGTCTGGAGATCGGTCACGGGTAAGAGGGGTATCGCATAGTCGCGGCCCGACTTCCCAGTGCATCGGGCCTGCGAGAGCCCCGAGGCGCCTGCGGCCCGAGCCCTCGAGCCATGCTGGCGTTGAATGCGACCCCTCGGCCTGCCGCCGTTAGGACTTGGCGTCGATGAATCGCCGCGTCGTCGAGGTCTTCGGCATGCGTGCGCCGAAGACGGCAAGTACCTGCGGGACGCCCGGCTCGTTGCCCTCGACTTGCGCGACGACCTTGATGCAGACGATGCGGCCATTTCCGGGATCGAGTTTGTAGACGTCACCGGCTTCTGTCGACAACGCGGGGGTGCTCTTCACACTCGAAACGCCGTCGTAGTTGGTGACGAGCTTCGCGCCACGTGGCACGGTAACCTCGAGGGCCTTGCTCGCGACCGTATCTTGCACGGAGGGAGCCGAGCCGGCGAAGAACTGCATGGACACTTCGCGCTGCAGCGTTGCGGTCACGCGACCATCGGGGCTGCGATAGAACGGCACCGTGAACGGTTCAGCTGCGGACTTTGGCGCGTAAGTGACCGGGAAATATTTGGCACGAATGCGCCCGCAGTAGTCGAACTCGGCGAAGGTCATCGAGCTCGGGTCGTCCGACATGTCGGTGAAGCGAAGGTCCGCTGTATTGCCGTCCTTGTTACCGGGGCGCGTCTCGGCGAGGCGCTTGGCGAAGGGGTTCAGGTCTGACTCGGTGATGCTCGCGGTGGGAACCGATTCGGGTTGGTGGCGCGCGGGGAGTGGGATGACCGGGGCGGTGCCGGGGCCTAGGTCACGAATGCGTGAGGCGTCGACCGGTCGCGTGATCGCTTGCATGAAAGGCACGAGCGCTTGCTCGCCGGGGTAGAGGCGATTGCCACCCTGCGCGACGATGCGGGCAACGTTCTCGGCCTCTTCGTGGGTCAGCACCTGTCCGTCGTCCGGCGCCCGCTGCATCTTGGGCGGGAGCGGCAGATCATTGGCGCGGCTCGTGAGGTTGCCCCAGTCTTGCCGCGAGTCGGCCGATTTGGTGGGGAGGACACTGGCGATCTCGTTGACCGGGATGCGGAACTCGATGGCTAACACGCGAAACCCCTTGAGCAGAACCGAGCCGTGGCGGAGCGAGGCGGTCGCGCCCGTGACGAACGTCGGTCGGTTATCGTTGCGCCCGAGTGCCAGGATGCGCGTCCAAGCCCTGCCAGGGCGACATGAGAAAGGGGACGGCCTTTGCGAGCGTGGTCTTTCGGGGGGCGTTTCGGCGAACGTCACCTTCGCGCGACGAAGGCTGTCGCAACGCGGGGCAATGACGTAGAGGGGAGCGCTCGATGTTTCATCACCCCGTCGATTTCGCCGTTGCGGCGCTGCTGCGTGGCCAGCGCATGTTCTCCAAGGGATGGGGCGATGAAGAGGTGTTGCGCCGGCTCGAGGAGCAGCCGCTCTTCGACCAACCTCCGTGTTTGCCCGAGATCACCTGGCGTCCTGGTCGTGCCCGCAAAAGCAGACATGGGATGGTGCGCGACGGGACGTTCGCCTCACCGTACACCGATCTGCCCGAGTTCGTCTCTCTTGCTCACGTGCGTCTCATCAGCGCGCCAGGCAACCAGCGCGCCGTCGTCGGCATCGCGGGCTCGCGCGAGGAGGGCTACGGTCTGCGGCAGGCCATCTACGGGCCGCTCGTGCGCGCGGGTACTGACGTGTTGCTCCTCGAGAGCCCGTTCTATGGCGTGCGCCGTTTGCCGACCTTGAACACGGCGTCGCTGCCGACGGTGAGCCAGCAGACGCTCATGAATCTGGCGCTGGTCGAAGAGAGTCGTGCGCTCGTGACCTGGCTCCTCGCGCAAAAGTACAGCCGCGTTGGGGTTGCGGGCTACAGCATGGGCGGTACCGTTGCGGCTCTTACCGCAGCCACCGTCGACGCGCCCCTCGCGGTTGCCGTGCTCGCCGCCGGGCTGTCGTCGGCACCCGTTCTAACGCGCCACATGTTGAGCTGGTCGGTCGACTATGACGCCCTGGGCGACTGGGGTCGCGTGCGGCTTCGTCGCATGGTCGAGCGGGGTGACCTCGTTCACTATCCGCCGCCGAAGGCCGTCCATGCCGCGATCGTGTTGGGTTGCCGGCGCGATGGGTACATTCCAGGCGACCAGGTTCGTGCGCTGCACGCCTTGTGGCGGGGCAGCGAGCTGCGCTGGATCAACGCTGGCCACGTGTCGGCCCTTTTCACACAGCGACGCGCCCTGCGGGCGGCGGTCAGCGACAGCTTCGACCGACTCGACCCGCGCTGACGCGGGGAAAGGTCAGTAGCGACGGTCGAGCCGACGACGCTCGAGCTCCCGCCGTTGCCAGTCGTCGTGCCAGCGCTGATTGCGCCAGCGGGAGCTGTCGCCATCGAGGCGGTCACTTTCACGAAGCTGCCGTTCGCGCTCGTGCCATTCGGGGCTTCCGGGCTCTTCTTTGGAGCGCGGCGGCGCGCCGGGGGGTGGGCCGTAGCGACGCAAGAACCAGAGCTCGACCGGATCAGCACTCATCACCATGTTCCTACACCCGCGTTCTCGTAGCGGGCTGCCGAAACCGCGAGCCCGGCAAGTGCCATCGCGGCAAGCGGGGCCATCGGTCACCGACGGGGAGGGAGCGCTGCGGCTTGACCCCCTGGGGAGGCGCTCGATAAGGAGCGCCGACAACCTGGGGGCCCCCATGAGCAATCGTACGAGCACCCTTGCCGAGTTGAACGCTTTGGCCGAAGGCGGCGGTGGCAAGGAACGCATCCAGCGCCATCGCGAAGCCGGCCGCCTCATTGCGCGCGAGCGCATTGAAGCGCTCCTCGACCCTGGCAGTTTCATTGAGCTCGACAAGCTCATGACCCACGACAGCGCGGCTTTCGGCATGGCCGATATGCGGCACCCTGGCGACGGGGTGGTCACCGGTTACGGTAGCGTCGAGGGCCGGCAAGTGTTCGTCTACGCGCAGGACTTCACGGTCGTCGGCGGAACCATCTCGAAGGCGCACGGCGAGAAGATCTGCAAGGTGATGGACCTCGCAAAGCAGGTCGGCGCCCCTATCGTCGCGCTACTCGATAGCGCTGGCGCCCGTATCCAGGAGGGCATTGGCGCGCTCGCGGGCTACGGTGACGTGTTGTTTCGCAACATGCAGGCCTCGGGCGTCGTGCCGCAAATCGCCTGCGTCATGGGACCATGCGTTGGCGGCGCGGCGTGCAGCGTCGGTGTCGCGGACGTGGTTTTCATGGTCGAGGGTCAGGGCTCGCTGTTCATGGCCGGCCCCGAGGTCGTGCAGAGCGTCAGCAGCCAGAGCATCACGAAAGACGGTCTGGGCGGCGCGCGCATCCACGCCGAGAGCAGCGGCATCGCGCACATCTTGGCCCCCGACGACGCGGCCTGCATCGAGCGCGTGCGCGAGCTGCTCACGTATCTGCCGTCGAACTACGCCGAAGACTCGCCGCGTTACGAGGCCGAGGCCACCGGGAGCTCGACCGGTCTTGCGCTCATCGTGCCCGAGTCGCCGTCGCGCACGTACGACGTGAAAGACGCGATTCGCGCCATTGTCGACACCGGCACGATGTTCGAGCTCCACGAGGGCTTCGCGAAGAACGTGGTCACCACCCTCGCCCGCATTGGTGGCAAGGTGATCGGCGTTGTCGCAAACCAACCGAACCAGCTTGCGGGCTGCCTCGATATTCATGGCTCGCAGAAAGCGGCGCGCTTCATCCGCTTCTGCGACTGCTTCAACATTCCGCTACTGACGTTGGTGGACGCGCCCGGGTTCTTGCCCGGCGCCGAGCAGGAGCACGCGGGCCTCGTGCAACACGCGGCGAAGCTCATGTACGCTTTCGCGGAGGCCACGGTTCCGAAGGTCACCCTGATTTTGCGCAAGGCCTACGGCGCCGCCTACGTGATGATGGCCTCGAAGCACATCAAAGGCGACATCATCTATGCGCTGCCGACCGCCGAGATCGCGGTGATGCAGCCCGAGACCGCCACCAGCGTGGTCTACAAGTCGGAGCTCGCCAAGGCTCCGAACGACGCGGCCTTGAAGAAAAAGCTCGCGGCCACCTACCGCGAGGAGTTCGCGACGCCGTTCAAGGCGGCCGAGCGCGGCTTCGTCGACGAAGTGATCACCCCCGACATGGCGCGACCGCGTATCGCACGCGCGTTCGACATGCTGCGCGACAAGCGCGTCGTTTCCCCGGCGCGCAAACACGGCAACATCCCGCTGTGACAGGAGCCCCGACCGTGAGCAAACAAAAGGCAACCGCGGACGCCAAGCCGAAAGCGAAATCGACCAAGTCGGCTATCGCGGCGAAGGCGCCCGTGACCCCCGCTGCCTCGAAGAACGGCGTCGTCGCCCCAAAGGTGAACGGCACCACCAAAGTCATGAAGGGCGTGAAGACCTTCAAGCGCGTGCTCATCGCCAACCGCGGTGAGATCGCGGTCCGCGTCGCTCGCACGCTGCGCGACATGGACATCATGCCGATCGCCGTCTACTCGGACGCCGACCGTGGCGCGCTGCACGTACGCGCCTGCGAATTCGCGATGCACCTTGGCCCAGCGCCGGCGCGCGAGTCGTATCTCGACATCGATAAGGTGCTGGCCGCGGCAAAGAAGGCGAAAGCGGACGCGATTCACCCGGGCTACGGCTTCTTGTCGGAGAACGCTGGGTTCGCTCAAGCGGTCGCCGACGCGGGCATTACGTTCATCGGTCCGCCCCCGGCGGCGATGCGGACGATGGGCTCGAAGACAGGCGCTCGCGAAGCGATGAAGAAGGCCGGTGTGCCGGTCGTGCCTGGCTCTGATGGCGCGATTCCCACTGAAGAGGCGGCGCGCAAGTTCGCCGACAGCATCGGCTATCCGGTGATGCTGAAAGCCTCGGCGGGCGGCGGCGGCAAGGGCATGCGGGCGGTCTACAAGGCCGAAGATCTCGCGTCGGCGTATCGCGCGGCGCGCTCCGAAGCGAAGAGCGCCTTTGGCGACGACAGCGTCTACATCGAGAAGGTCATCGTGCGCCCGCGCCACGTCGAGATTCAGATCTTCGGCGGCCCGGACGGCAAGTGCGTCTGGTTGGGTGAGCGCGAGTGCTCCATGCAGCGCCGGCACCAGAAGGTCATCGAAGAGACGCCGTCGATGGCGATCGACGAGACCATTCGTCGCAAGATGGGTGAGGTCGCCTGCCGGGCTGGCGATGCGGTGAACTACGTAGGCGCCGGTACCTGTGAGTTCTTGGTCGACGCTTCGGGTGCGTTTTATTTCCTCGAGATGAACACCCGCTTGCAGGTCGAGCATCCGGTGACCGAGCTGTGCTGTGGCCTCGACCTCGTCGAGGCGCAGGTGAAGACCGCTCAGGGTATGCCACTCGCATTCACGCAGGACTCTATCCGCCGCAGCGGACACGCGATCGAGGCGCGCATCTACGCCGAAGACGCGGACCGCAACTTCATGCCGGCGCCGGGACACATCAGTGAGCTGGTGTTGCCGCATGGGCCGGGCGTGCGCGTCGATTGCGGTGTTTCGAGTAACTCCGAGGTCACGCGGTTTTATGACCCGATGATCGCGAAGGTCACGGTGTGGGCCGAGGACCGCGAGCGCGCACGTCGGCGTCTGCAGCGCGCCTTGAGCGAGACGGCGGTCAAGGGCGTGATCACCAACGGCGCGTTCTTGCGACGGCTGCTCGACCACCCGGACTTCATCAAGGGCGACTATCACACGGGAACCATCGCCGAGATGATGGCGGCTCCCGCGGTGAAGGTGCCCTCCGAGCTCGTCGACGTCGCGGTGGTCGCCGCCGTGGTGAACAATTTCCGGCGCGACGCGCGGTCGCTGACCCCTGGTGGTCAGGGCACGTCGCGCTCGCAGGGCTGGCGTCAGGCTGCTTGGCGCGGTGGTGGTGGCTGATGCACTACGTTGCGATCGTCAACGGTGAAGAGCGGCAGATCGAGATCGTCGAGATCGGCCCCGAGCGCTATCGCCTTACGATGGACGGGCGTGCGATGGACGTCGACGCGCGTGCGTTGAACGACACGACGCTTTCGCTCCTGCTCGATGACCATGCCTACAACATCGAGTCGGAGCGCACGCCCGACGGCGCGCAAAACCTTCTGGTGCGCGGCGAGGTCGTAAGCGTCGAGGTGCTCGACCTGCGCAAGGTACGCCTGCGCAAGGTTCAAGAGAGCGCCGTGGGAGAAGGTGGCCCCGTCGCGATTACGTCGCCCATGCCCGGCAAGGTCGTCGCCGTGCTTGTCAAAGAGGGGCAAGAGGTCGCCGAGGGCCAGGGCTTGCTCGTCGTCGAGGCCATGAAGATGGAGAACGAGCTGCGCGCGCCCCGCGCTGGTGTGGTGAAATCGCTGACCGCGAAAGAGGGCGCGGCGGTCGATGGTGGCGCGGTGCTCTGCGTGGTCGAGTAGCACCGCGACGCCAGTGTACAACTCTGCTCCAGGCCGGCGATGGCCATCTTTCATTGGCCGACTCCACCAACGGTGTTGACGCTGGCCGCGCGTTGCGAAGCGCGTCGTCGCGTCCGTTTTCGCCCGACTCCGCGTGTCGACCATCGCCGGCAAGAGAGCTCTTCTCTTCGGTCGATCGATGATTGGACGCTCAGGGTGCTGAACGCTAGAGTGCGTCCATGCCCACGCTGACGACTCGCTTGTTCGGCTCGGTCGAGATTGCTGCGGACGGCGCCTACGTACGACGCGAGAACGGCGATGCGGGACGCGCGGCGCGCCCGTCACTCTTTGTTGGAGAGGGGCTTTCAGCGGCCGACCTTCTGCGTGCTTCGCAGATGATTGACGCGCTCGAAGACGTCGATGTCGAGGCGCGCAAGGCGATCGCGGTGGATGCGGCCCGCGGCGCGGACGGCGTCGTCGCGGCGTTCATCGACTTCCATTTTGACGAGCTCGACGATGAGACGGTGGAAGCGCTGTTCGGCGACACGAACCGCGAAGATGCGCTCGGCCTCTTGCAACTTGTTGGAATCGGCGTTCACGCTGACAAAGGGCTGCTGTTCGTTGTCGACTACAGCTTCGGCGAACACCTCACCAACGAACTGATCGCCGTGAAGCTCGATGCAAGACGAAACGTGCTTCGCGTGAGTCACGAAAGTTAGACCACAGGCTGAGATTCATTCCGCGACTCCCCGTACTTGATACGCATGGAGGACCACGGGCTTGGGGGAAAAGGTCGACCGGGGCCGTCTAATTCACGGCTGTCCGCAGGACCTTTGCGCCGCGTTCGCGGTGCTCGTCGAGAAGCCGGCACGCAAAGCGAACCGACTCGAGCAACGCGATCGCGAAGGGCGGCGATCCGAATGAGAATCTCGAAGAGAATTCGTGAGGCCCAGCATCCCTGAGAACCCCACAGACGCCATCTTCCTGCTCACGTAAGCGCCAAGCGACCACCAGATTCGTAGCAACGGAGCAGCGCGTGACGCCGATACATGCAACCAGGACAAAGATCATGCGGTTGTTTTCACGAAGGAAAGGTCGCGTTGTTGCAGGCCGCGTCCACGAGAGACTGTAAAACTCGCGGATCGACAACGTTTTCACTAGAGGCTGAGCATGTTCGACCGCATCTGTGCCGCCGTATCCAACGCCCTTGGCATCGATGGGTTTCCGCCTCCGGGGACCACCACATATCGCGCTGACCCCACGCGTGGGCCCCCTCCCGTCGCGGCGCAGTCGGGCGCAGGGGTGAGTGCGATCGATCTTGCGCCCCCGCCCACTACCAAGGCAACGGCAAGCGAACAGCCCGCTCGGACTGAATCACGTGTCGCCGCGCCGCAGACTACCGCAGTGCCCGCTGCGCTGATGCAGGCCGCAAACACGAGCGACGTGAACGCGGCCCTTCACCACCTGAGCGATACCCAGCTTCGGCAGCTGCTTGTCGAGCTGGAGGTCGCGCAGGCGTTCAACAACGTGTGCCACCGCGTGGGTAAGGAGCACGCCGTCTACAACGCCGAGTGGTCGCACATCATGGAGGGCATGTTCGACAGGGCCCGCTCCTGCAAGCGCGTCGCAGACTTCTTGGCGCACTCGCCGCTCTTCGCAGCCGTGCGGACGGAGGCCAATATCAGGAATCTTGGCGCAGTGATCACGACGCCCTCCATGCTCGGAACGCTCGAACAGCTGGCGGCTGCACGCTTCCCAATTCACGGGATGTTCGGCGGCGGCGGGCCGGACGAAACCACCCTTCGGGGGTCGCTCGCGAGCCTCGGCGTGAACCTGCTCTTCGAACGTTGCGCAGACGCAGCATCGCTCCGCATCCAGGTCGACGCGTATTGCAGAGACCTTGGCCACAGCGCGGGCTGATGTAGACCCCCTTCACGAAGCTGTCCCGGCGCTGCTCTAGCTGAGCTCGAACGTAGAGCACGGAGCCCACCGCGCCTGGAAGTCCCATAGCTGGGATGCCACGGCCCGTCTTCATGAGCGTGGGATGATTTCGGCCCAAGTCTGTCACCCTTACAGACGCCGGCGGCACACCGCTCGATCAGGCCATGAAACTACCGACGAACGAGCGAGCCAACTCGCTCGCCGCCCTTGTGCAGGCAAGACCGCTATGGCGTACGCCGCGTCAGTCGGCAAACGAACACTGACGCGCTTGACCGACGCGCTTGCGGTTGAGCTCGACGCCAATGGCGTTGAGGCCGAGCTCATTGGCGGCGGCAAGGATGCTGCCGCGCCCACAGAACGGATCGATGATCGTGTGCGAGCTCGTATTGTCGACGACGAAGCGGCAAGCCAGACGACATGCTTCGCGGCCCATGCCACGCGTCCACGCACTTTCGCCGGGGTCGGCGAGCACGTCGGGTTGAGAGCGCGACATGTTGAGACGCACTGCGCGGGAAAAGCCCACGAGATGCGCGTAGGCGGGTCTTCCGAACGCGAGAGTGCCGGGTGGCTTGCGGCACACGATCTTGTGCAGCAGCGTGACGCAGCCGTGGTCCTCGGCGGCGCGGCTACAGAGATAGCCCTTGTCGATCCACTCGCCGTTCAACTTGATGTCGGACTGATAGAACAAGGCGACGCCATCATCCGGCAGCCGCGAGAGGATGGCGCCGGCGGCGTCGCGAAACCACGTTTTCCACGCGCCCGCCGTCATGCCGCCCAGCTCCGAGACATCGGGCATCGACGTGATGAACGAACAACCGGGAAAGGGCCCCGCCTCGGCAAGCCATTGCAGCGCGTCGCCGTAATGCACGATGCGGGTAGGAGTCGTGCTCATGGGGATGTTCGATGCCATGGGACTGGCCCGCCGCGCTACGTGGTCCGCTCACATGGGTAGAGGTCGCTTACGACGACCAGCGTTTCGCCGGCCTTCTGATCGAAGCGTCGGACCGTCCGAGGTGCTCGAGAATGCCGCGTCGCGTGGTGTCCGACAGCGCCGCGAAGGAGGAATCGAGGCGGGCCTTCAAGTTATTGCGGAGCCCTCCTGTCTGTGCGTTATCGCGTACATGAGCCGCAGGGGCTACGATGGCGACGTCTTCTTTTTCTGGGGACTGCGCTTCGGAATGACGCGCTTTGCGCCGCGAGCGAGGCGCTCCGCTACCGATCGGCCAGCGCCTTCTTGAGCTTCGCTGACGCGATCAGCGCGTATCCGTCGCGCATGAGCTGTTCGAGGAGCTTCCACGGCGTCTTGCCATCGAGCACCACCGCGACCCAGCCCGATGGACCCATGTAAGGTGGCTTGAAGAAGCGCTTAGGATTTTTGGCGATGAGCGCCTCTTGGACGCCGTAGGGCTGGGGTAGCCATACCGCCAAGTGCTTGGACCCGTGGTGATGGTTGTCCAGCATAGCGAACACCTTTCCCTTGCCGGCAAACCAGGTGGGCTCGCCGTGGGAGATGCGCTCATTGGCCTCGGGGAAGCTCATGCAGAGCTTGCGCAGCCTTGCGATGTTCGTCGCGTCACCCATGCCCGCTCGCATCATCGTCGAAACGGGCTGGTGTGCCCAGAGGGTCGTCGTGGTACGCACAAGATGGCACTCAAGCCCCCAACGCGCATGCTCTACGATGTTGACGATCGCGATCGCGTCCGCGTGGCCCCGGACCTACCTTGGCCGGAAGCTGCCGCTCCGATGCCGAGACTCGTGCAGGACGAGAATCGTGCCGTGGTGGTCTACTTCGTCAGTCCGTTGTGGCCGGGGCGCACGCAGGGAGTGCAGGGGAGCGTGGATGGTGACAGGGTCGCGCTCGTCACCTTCGACATGGTTCTGTGCTGCGTGCTCGGCCCGCCCAACGATGAAGCCTTTGCAGGTCACCCGCTCGCTCGTCGAGGTCTCGAGCCTTATCGCTCGTTCGCGATCGAAGACTCGTCCATGATCCGTAAGCTCGAGAGGCGAAACGCGGTTCACCCGGCCCACGATCCTGTCGCGTTTCTCGCGCGCTGGCGGCATTTCGTCGTGGCTTTTCATGACGCGACGCTCGAAGTCGTGGCGAATCGATTCCGCGCTGACGTTCGTGGTGCTGGCGGCATCGATTGGGACGCTGCAGCGATGGCTGCCTTGAAACGCTGAACGCGGTCACGAATGTCGCTGGTCGAGACGCGCGCGGGGGCGGTCAGGCCAGGCGGAGTGCCACCGCGTCACAACATCCAACCGCGCGCCCTCCCGATAACAAGGACAACGCGCGTGCGTCTTGGACGCCCTTATGCGCGATCATCGAGACGGTCATGACCTTTCGCGTGTCTGAAACCCATGCTCCCATCGCCCCGTCTGCTGAGCCGGCGCGCCAACCCGCTCCCCAGGCGCCCGCGAGTCCTCAAAGTCGCGCGAGCGCAATTGGGATGGTCAATGGACTGTTCGAGGCGCTCAAGCTCAAGCTGATGCAGCCCGGTGCCTTGGACCAGATCGTCGTGCTCACGACGCCGTATCCAGAGACGACCCAGTTCGACCACCAACATCTCGGCGACCTCTTTGCCGAACGACTCCAAAGCCAGGGGTATAAGCTCACTAACTTCGCCGGAGGCGTAAAGGATGGCAAAATCGTTTTCGGTTTTATCGTGGAGCGCGCGCCCTGAGGCCACGCGCAAAGGTCATCTGCGTCGGTTGCATCGACCAGCGGCGCTGTCCGCTCTTCAAGGGTCACAGGAGGCCCTGAACATTGCTAACCCGCGCCAACGTGCGTATACGAGTGTCCCGTAACTAGCTACTCGCCTGCCTGATATCGCTCCGCATTCCTGCAGTACGCTATCCGCCCTCGAGTCACAGCTTCCGTTTCAAAGAAGTATTTTAAAGTGTCTTTTGAACAATTTGCTTTGCATAACAGCCTAGTCGCTGCGGTCCGCAGCCAAGGCTATACATCCCCCACTCCCATCCAAACCGCCGCGATTCCTCGCGTGCTCGCCGGGCGCGACATCCTCGCCTGTGCGCAGACCGGCACCGGCAAGACAGCCGCGTTTGCCTTGCCCATCCTGAATCGCATCATCAGCGAGACGCAACGCCAGCGGCGCCCAAAGGCGCTCGTCCTGGTGCCGACGCGTGAGCTCGCCATTCAGGTGGCCGAGAGCTTCGAGGCCTATTCGAACGGCGACGTGCGCGCTGCCGTCCTCATCGGTGGTGTTGGCCAGGGTCAACAGGTGCAGTCGCTGCGCGCTGGGGCCGAGGTCATCGTCGCGGCACCGGGGCGGTTGCTCGACCTCATGCAGCAGAACCTCGTCGACCTGCGCGGTATCCACACGCTCGTGCTCGACGAAGCCGACCGCATGCTCGACATGGGCTTCATCCAGCCGCTCAAGCGGATCGTCGCGGTGCTGCCGCGCGTGCGTCAGAACCTGATGTTCTCGGCGACCATGCCCGATGCGATTCGCAAACTCGCGAACTCCATTTTGCAGAACCCAGAGAGCATCGCGGTGAACCCCGTCTCGCAAGCCGCGGGCACGGTCACGCAGCGTGTCTATCACGTGCCGCAAAAGCAGAAGCACGAGTTGCTTCGTAATCTGCTCGCCGCCGAAGAGATGGGGCGAACGCTCGTCTTCACACGCACCAAACACGGCGCCGATCGCCTGGCCCGAGCCCTTGCGCAAGGTGGCGTCGAGGCGGTGGTCATTCACGGCAACAAGTCACAGAACAATCGCGTGCGGGCCCTCGAGTCGTTTCGCTCGGGTCGGGTGCCGCTGCTCATTGCGACCGACGTCGCGGCGCGCGGCATCGACGTCGATGGCGTTTCGCACGTCATCAACTACGAGCTGCCGAACGAGCCCGAGAGCTACGTCCACCGCATCGGCCGCACGGGCCGCGCCGGCGCAACTGGAAGCGCGATCGCTTTTTGTGACCCCGCCGAGAAGGACTACCTCCGGCAGATCGAACGCCTCACGCGCAAGCAGCTGCAAGTCGTCTCCGATCGCCCGGCGCAAGCGCCGGCACGCGAGCCCATCCGCAATAGCGAGCGAGAAGAGTACGCGCCGCACCACGACCCGCGCCGACGTCAGCAACGGCGCAGCCAGGGCAGTGGCCAGAGTCAAGCTTCGCGCTCCGGTGGCCAGCAGCGCCAGGGTCAGCAACGTCGCCAGAGCTCCGGCGGTCCGACCCACGGAAGCTGGGGGCCACCGCGCCGTAGCGCGAGCCGCTAACGCGCGTGGCCCGCGGTCTCTGACGCTAGCATGACTACGCTGTTCGAGCGAAGCTTCGCCGCCATCTTGTTCGACATGGATGGCACGCTCATCAACTCCATCGCGGTCGCAGAGCGCGTTTGGGGGGCGTGGGCGCGTCGCCACGGGCTCGACGTCACTACTTTCTTGCCGACCATTCACGGTCGGCGTGTCCAGGACACCATCGCGTCCGCCGGCATCCGAGGTATCGACGTCGAGCGCGAGTCGACAGAGATCACAGCGGCGGAGCTCGACGATGTCGCGGGCATCGTGCCGGTTCGTGGCGCGGAACGCTTCCTTGTGTCCGTTCCGGCGGACAAGCAGGCGCTGGTTACCTCGGCGCCAAGGGCCCTTGCTTTGCGTCGGCTCGGGGCCGCTGGCCTGACCCCACCGCGGCTCGTCGTCGCCGCCGAAGACGTGACTCGTGGTAAGCCGGCGCCTGACTGCTATCTGCTCGCCGCGCAGCGCTTGGGTGTCGACGCACGCGACTGCCTGGTTGTCGAAGACACTCCCGCGGGGATCACCGCCGGTGACGCCGCCGGCGCTCACGTACTCGTCATCACCGAGACGCACCAGCACCCGCTCACCACGCCGCACACTCAGCGACACGACTATGAGGCACTGAGCATCGCGATCGACGCAGCAGGGAGGCTGTCAGTGGATGAGAGCATAACGCCCTGACGCTTGGCGTTTTCTATCGAGGACAACGACTCGACATTGAACGACGCTACTATGCTTTGATCTTGCTGTTGTCCGCGTCGAACATCGGCTTCGCCGACGCGACCGCCGGGTAGCGCTTGCCTGCGATGTCGACTTCCCAGGTGCCGTTGTCGATCCACGCCTGGTCGAGCGGCTCTTTGGCGTCGATCATCGCGAGTCCCACCGCGCCCCCCAGGGTGTGGCCGTACGACGCGGCGCGGATGTAGCCCACCGCGATATTGTTACGGCGGACGATCTCGGCGTGGAACATCATGGGTTCGGGGTTCTTCACGAGCACCTGCAAGAGGCGCCGCGTCAGCGGACCAGCGGCCTTCTTGGCGACCACCGCCTCTTTGCCAATGAAGCCACCCGGCTTCTTCATGTTGACCGCAAAGCCAAGGCCGGCCTCGAGGACCGAGTCGGTGTTGTCGATGTCGTGTCCGTAATCGCGGTAGCCCTTTTCCATGCGCAGCGAGGCCAACGCCTTCAAGCCCGCGTGACGTAGGCCAACGCTAGCGCCGGCTTCAACGAGACGATCGTAGACGTGGCACGCCTGCTCGGTGGGGATGTGCAGCTCGTAGCCCAGCTCACCCAGGTAGGTGATGCGGATGCACATCACCTTGGCGAAGCCGATGTCGATCTCGCGCGCCGTGCGGAAGGGGAAGGCAGCGTTGGACATATCGGCGCTGGTGACGAGCTGCATGAGCTCGCGTGAGCGCGGACCTTGGATGTTGAGCTGTGCGTAGGCGCCCGTCACGTCGGTGACGAACGCATGCGCGTCGCGGGGGATGTGGCGTCGTAACCAAGTCTCGGTATGGCGGTGGGCGGTGTCAGAGGCGATGACGAAGAAGTTTTCGTCGTCGTGTTTGGTGACCGTGAGGTCGGCCTCGAGAGTGCCACCTTCGTTGAGCCACTGCGTATAGGTGATGAGTCCCGCGGGGCCGTCGACGTCGTTCGCCGAGACCTGGTTCAAGACCTTCCCGGCGTCGCGACCCTGAACCGCGAACTTCGCCATGAACGACATGTCCATGAGGATGACGCCGTCGCGACACGCCTTGTGTTCGGCCTCCCACTGCGGGAACCAATTTTGCCGGCCCCACGAGAGCTTCTCGACCTTGGCCTCTTTGCCGGCGCCCGCATACCAGTCGGCGCCTTCCCAGCCGCTCACGTCGCGAAAATACGCGCCCTCTGCGACCAAGCGATCGTGGAACGCCGCGCGTTTGGCTCCCCGCGCCGTCTGCATGCCGCGCGTCGGGTAGTGGCATTGGTACACCATGCCCAGCGACTCGACGGTGCGTGTCTTCCGGTATTGCGGAGTCGACTGGTAGCGGTGCAGCCGGTCGATATTCATGCCGGTAATGTCGATGTCGGGCCTGCCGGTCGCGATCCAGTGCGCGAGCGCGCGGCCAATGCCACCGCCCGTGATGATGCCGATCGAGTTCAGCCCCGCTGCCACGAACAGGTTCTTCACCTCGGGGGTCTCTCCGAAGATTGGCGCGAGGTCGGGGGTGAAGCTCTCTGGTCCGCAGAAGAACTTCTTCACGCCGAGCTCCATCGAGAGCGGCACGCGCGCCATCGCCTTCTCGACGTACGGACCCATACGATCCCAGTCGGGCTCGATCTCGCCAAACGAGAAATCGTCGGGGATACCCTTCACGTTCCACGGCGCGCAGACGGGCTCGAAGAGACCAATCATCAGGCCACCGCCTTCTTCGCGGTAGTAGCCGTAGGAGCCTGGGTCTTCGATGACGGGGAAGCTCGAGGACATGCCGGGCATGCGCTCGGTGATGAGATAGTAGTGCTCGGCCGCCTGCAGCGGGATGTTCACGCCCATCGTGTCACCCAGCTGCCTTGCCCACATGCCGGTGCAGTTGACGACGACATCGCAGGTGATGTCGCCGAAGGGCGTCGATACGCCAGTGACCGCGCCGTTCTTCTTGTGGATGGCGGTGACGCCGACGCCTTCGAAGAGCTTGGCGCCTTGCATGCGCGCGCCCTTCGCGAGCGCCATGGTGCAGTCGACCGGGTTTGCGCGACCGTCTTCTTTTACGTAGAAGCCAGCCAAGATGTCGTCCGTTTTAGCGAGCGGGAAGAGCTTTTTGACCTCGGCAGCGCCGATCTCGTTCACGTCGATTCCGCAGAAGCGGTTGAACGCGGCGACGCGGCGGTACTCTTCGAGGCGATCGTTGTCGGCGGCGAGCTCGATGAAGCCGACGGGCATGAAGCCGGTGGACTGGCCGGTCTCGGCTTCGAGCTTGGTGTAGAGGTCGCGGGTGTATTTGCGGAGCTCGGTCGAGGTCTCGGAGGTCGAGCCGAACGTCACGACCAGGCCCGCCGCGTGCCAGGTGGTGCCCGAGGTAAGTCGGTCACGTTCGAGCAGCACCACGTCTTTCACGCCCATGTGCGCCAGATGATAGGCGACCGAGGTTCCGATGATACCGCCGCCGATGACGACGACGCGCGCGTGTGAGGGGATGGTGGGCTGGCTCATGGGGAAGGCGCAATACAAGCCCCGCCTTGGATGATCAACTGCGGCGCTTGCAGACGGTGGCCTCGCTACGCTCCGCAAGCGCCCGGGCCCCACGGCATGTTTTTGAGTCCGCCGCGTACACAAAAGATTTTTCCAGGCCTCGGTGGATGTCTGCGTTGACCCGGAGCCGCCGCTACGGTTTGGATGGGCATTCGGATGGCAAGCTGCTCACAAGCCGAAGACTACGTCGCGGGGAAGCTCTCGGCAGCTGATGCGCGTGCGTTCGAGTCGCACGCCGCTTCGTGCGGCAATTGCGGCAAAGCACTCGTCAGGCGCAAGGCTGTCGAGCGTGCCGCATCGGTCATGAAGCGCAATCAAGCAGCGCGCGGCTCGCGTCCCGATATCCCCTCCGCGGCGAACCCGCAGATCGCGCCCGCGCCAGTTCACCCGCCCACCACCGCACCGGAGCTCACGAGCGCTCCGACCCGCGAGTGGTCCCGCGAGCCGACCGTTGCGCCCAGCCCGAACGGCAAGCGCGTTGCCATCGCAATCGCAGCGGCCCTCACGGTCGGGGTTGGTCTCTGGGCATGGGCGACGACGGGTAACTCGCAACCGGAGCCCGACGCCCTGGCACTTACGGCGCCTCCGTCCGAGCCGACTCCAGAGCCAGCGTTGACCGCACTGCCGCCCCCAGTGGCCGCGCAACCTGAGCAGCAGCTCGAAGCGCCAGCAAAGACGCCCCCGCTGCCTGCCGAAGTCCCGCCGTCCGCCCCAACGGTGGCTCAACCCGTCGCCGAAGCCCCTGCACCGTCGCCTGCTCAGCCCGTCGCCGAAGTCGCTGCCAAACCCGCTACGCCGCCCAAGACCGACGGCAAGGCGCAAGACTGGCTGCCGATCGGCACCGACATCGAAGAGCTCGCATCGACCGTGGCGAGCAAGAAGTGTGGGGCCGCTGTCACCGCGTTGCGCGACCGCGTGATGAAAAACAAGGCCGACGCGCGCTCGTGGGCGCTCCTCACGACATGTTACGCGAAGCGCAAGCGCTGGCAGTCCGCCCTAGACGCCTATGACATGGTCGTTCAGTACGGCGACGAGGCGCTGGTCGCGAGCGTCCAGAGCCACGCCGATGCCGCGCGCGCGGGTCTCGAAGCGGAGCAGGCGGAAGCTGCGACGGCCGTTCCCGCACCGCAGCCTTGAAGGGTTCGTTTTAGCAAACGCCAAAAAATAGAAACGGCGCGCGGCACCCCACCATTGGCACCGCACGCCGCTTCCGAATGCGACTTTATGGACTCTGCGTCGCTGACTTAGACGGCCACGCGCTGGGCAACCGGGACCTCGTACTCGTCCGTACGCTCGTTCCAGGCGTTCTCGCTGTTGGCGATGCTGGTTGGCTCGGCGATGAGCGAGTACATGAGGCTCGTCTCTTCCTTCTCTTCTTTCTCTTCGCTCGGGCGAGCGCGGAGCTCGGCGAGAGCGCGGAAGACCGAACGCTCCGACACGCCGAGGACGGCGGCCAGGGCACGGACAGGAAGGCCCAAAGACGACAGGACGCCGAGGAGGCCAGAGAGGCGGTCAGCCAAGCTCGAGGTCTCGAGCGCGAACCACGACAAGGAGCTCGCGTAGCGACCGACGAGGTCACGCGTAATCCAGGCGCGCAGCTCGGCCGACGAGAACCACTCGTTCAAGAAGTCTTCGCGGGGGATGCTAATGAGGTGACCAGCCGTGAGCAACCGGACCGAGTCGCGGGCGGTGCTGCCGGCCAACACTTCGCGGTCGCCGAGAATCGCGGGACCACACATCAGCAACGTGGTGCGGCCATTGCCGCGCTCGCCGACGTAGGCCCGGGCGTAGCCGGTGACCAAGATGTAAATCTCATCGACAGGCTCGTCCGCACGGTAAAGTCGCTGGCCGGCGCGTCCTACGAGCGCTCGGTCAGCAAACCGCGCTTCGCGCTGGTCGACTGGGGTGGCTTTGATTTCACGAAACAGGTTGAGCAGATTGTCCATGACAAACCTTCAGTGCAGGTGGCGTGCCGAAGTGGGTGCCAGATAGGGTAGGTATGACACGCGTCATGATTTCAGGGTGTTACGTCTGGACGTGCCAGAGTGGCCTGACGCACAGGCAAGCCTGACAGCAGGTCAGGACCTGCAGGTTGAATCCAACACTGTAGGGGCGACCCGACGGTTGGGGGCTTCAGCCTCGACCTAACCCATCACTTGGACGGATAGTACGTTGTGACGATGGCGAAGCTGGGCGAGATGGGCACGTGGGTTGTCCGCAGGGATGCGGTTAGCGCCCTCACCCTCAAAACGGTCCGGGTCGACATCGTGGCGGGCCCCGATGCCGGTACCTCCAAGACCTCGGCAGAAGAGGTCTTCACTATCGGGACTGCGCCCGGCAACACCCTCCAGGTCACCGACCGCACCGTCTCCCGTTACCATCTCGAGCTTCGGTCGCAGGAAGACTTTGTTTTGCTTCAGGATCTTGGCTCGACCAACGGTACGATCCTGTCAGGGGCCCGGCTCGAGCGTGCCCGCATCGGTGTCGGCACGACCCTCTACCTTGGTCGCACGCAGATCGTCGTTCGTGACGGCGAGCAGAAGATGGTCGAGCTCAGCGTCGCCAACGAAGTTGGCGGCGTCCGCGGCAACACCGTCATCATGCGACGCCTCCTCGCCCTGGTTGCCAAAGCTGCCAAGAGCGAGGTTCCTGTCCTCATTACGGGCGAGTCGGGCACCGGCAAAGAGCTCATCGCGCGCGCCGTCCACGACACCAGCAGCCGGGCCGACAAGCCTTTCGTCGTCGTCGACTGCGGTTCGTTGTCGCCGACGCTCATCGGAAGTGAGCTGTTCGGACACGAGAAAGGCGCCTTCACGGGCGCGACCGACCGGCACGCCGGCGCCTTCGAGCAAGCCGGGGACGGCACGGTATTCCTCGATGAGATCGGCGAGCTGCCTCCAGCCTCGCAGGCGAACCTTCTGGGCGTCCTCGAGCGCGGCACCTTTCGCAGGCTCGGGGGCCAAAAGGAGCTGCCGCTGCGGGCGCGCGTGTTGTCGGCGACCAACCGCGATCTGCGCTCGGACGTGAACCGCGGTAACTTCCGCCTCGACCTCTTCTATCGACTCGCCATCGTCGTCTTGCACACGCCTGCTCTGCGCGAGCACCCCGACGACATCCCGCTCCTCATTGAGCACTTCCTGCAGCGCGGCGGCTACTCGGGGACGGTCGAGGAGCTCTTTCCGCCTGCGGTCATGGAGCGCTTCAGGGCCCATACCTGGCCGGGCAACGTGCGCGAGCTGCGCAACACCGTTGATGCCGCGCGAACTCTAGGGCCCGACTGGTCAGTCACGGGTACCTTTGCGGCGATCCCGCCGGCCGGCGCCGAGGTCCTCGAGAACTTTCAGGAGCCAACGAGCGACTCCATCAACCTCGGGGTCGTCAACCTCTCTTCGGAGCTCCAGCCCTACAACGAGGCGCGCTCCCACGTGCTCGCGTCGTTCGAAAAGATTTATCTGCGCCAGCTCTACGACCGCTGCGAGGGCAACGTGTCGAAGGCCGCGCGGCATGCGCAGATGGATCGCAGCTACCTCATCTCGCTGCTTCGTAAGCACAACATCCGTGGGTAGGGCGCCGATAAGGCGTTAACCTACCCATGGCCAACCAAATCGCGCGCGTTTCCGGGCCGCTGCAGGCTCTCTCCTCGGGCCAGGTCTCCGAGCGGCTGGTGCAGCGCACCATCCGTGGCCAAACGATCATGTGCCGTGAGTGGGGCAAGCCCGGCGACCCTCTCGTCATCGGTGCTCACGGTCTTACCTCGAACTCCATCTGCTTCGCGGACATCGCCACCGCTGTCGCCAAGACCGGCCGCCATGTCGTCGTCCCCGATCTGCGTGGTCGCAACCTGAGCCCCGCAACTGGCTCACAGACCTACGGTTGGACCAATCACGGCAAAGACCTCATCGCTATCGCGGACGCCGTTGTCTCTCAGACGCGCGGCGCGTCGGGCAAGACGTTCAGCCTCATCGGTCACTCGATGGGGGGCTATATCGTGCTCGACATGCCCAAGGACCGCGTCGACAGCGTCGTCATTCTCGATGCACTCGGCATCCCCGAGTCCGGCGCGGTGCAATCGGTTGGCGGCTCGGTGAATCGACTCGACAAGACGTTCGCCTCAGTCGACGCGTACGTGGAGAGCATCAAGGGCAAGGGCATCATCAAACCTTTCACCAAGACCTGGGACCGACACTTCCGCGAAGAGGTCGTGGCTGTGAAAGGAGGCGTGACGCCGCGCACCGACAAGGCCGCTATCGATGAAGACACGGCCTACGCGCTCTGGCGCTCGGCGACCCCCTTCATCTTCCCGCGTATGTGGAAGACGTTACCCGAACGCACGCTGGTGGTGCGCGCAGGCCAACCCATGTCGCCTGTGCTCGGGCGCTTCATTAGCGACCCCGACACCTTTGCGTACAAAGCGATTCGTGGCGACAAGCTCTTCAAGACGGTCGACGCCAACCACTACACGGTGCTCACCGAGCCCAATACGGTTCGGCTCATCGCCAACTTCTTCAAAGGCGAGTCGGTCTAGCAAGTAGGCGCCTCGACGCGTTCGCGACGCGGGACGCGCGCTCTATTGACTAGAAGATGGCGCCAGCGGCGGGCCTGACGTAGGGGGCCGCGCTCTGTAGCGAATCCCCTCCGGCGCGGCGGTCTGAGCTTGCTAGGGGCGGGTCCTCTGGTCTAACTGGCGCGCCATGCAACTGAAGAATCGTCGTGCCCTCGTCACTGGCGCGGCCTCCGGTATCGGCTGGGCCATCGCCAAGCGCTTCTCCGACGCCGGTGCCGAGGTACTCCTCTCTGACCTTGCCGGCCCCGCCCTCGACAAGGCGGCCACCGAGCTGGGTGGCAAGGCCCGCGCTCTACCGGCGAACCTCGCAGTGCGCGATGACGTCATGAAGCTCGCCAAAGAGGCCGGGCACGTCGACGTTCTAGTGAACAACGCTGGCTTGCAGCACGTGAGCCCCATCGAAGACTTCGACCTCGCCAAGTGGGACACCATCATCGCCGTGATGCTGACGGCGCCGTTCATGCTCGTGCGCGCCGCACTTCCTGGAATGGTGCAACGCGATTGGGGCCGCATCATCAACGTTTCGTCTGTCCATGGCTTGATCGCTTCAGCGTACAAGTCGGCGTACGTCTCGGCGAAACACGGCGTCATCGGCCTCACCAAGACAGTGGCGCTCGAGGCGGGGGCGCGCTCGTCGCAGGTCACGTGCAACGCAATTTGCCCGTCCTATGTGCGCACGCCGCTTGTCGAAAAGCAGGTCGCCGACCAGGCCAAGGCGCACGGCATCCCCGAGAGTGAAGTGCTCGAGAAGGTGATGCTCACGCAGAACGCCATCAAGCGGCTCATCGAGCCCGACGAGGTCGCCGAGGCCGCGATGTATCTGACGCGCGACGACGCGTGGTCGGTTACCGGCAGCGCGCTGATGCTCGACGCGGGATGGCTCGCGCACTAGCGCGGTCAGATTTTGAACGACAGGTCGAGCGAGCCGAAGAAGTCGGGCTTGGTCTGCCGTTCGAACTCTTTGCTGCGCATCACGTGCGTCATCGAGACGCGGGTGTTCTTCCAGACGAGTGCCCAGCCGAACTGCGCGTCGACGACCATGGGGTTGCGCTCGACGCTGCGGCTGTCGCGGAAGGTCGCGCCATCGATGAAGATGTTGCGGATGACGCTGCGGACCTCGCCGCCGATGAAGTAATACCAGCCGAAGTTGTTGGTCTGACTGAACGCGCCGCTCCCCTGGATGCCGGGAAGGACGCGGCGGGGGCCGTAGTCGAGCGGCATGTTGTCGCCAAAGCGGATCGTGAGCCCGGCAGCCGTGTAGTCGTACACGTTCCCCACCGCGACACCGATGTGCGGGAAGATCTCGGTGGTGAGGTCGCCAAAGGTACCCAGGTGGTAGCGCCACGTGTGTTGGTACGACAAGATGGCGGCAGGCTCGTTCGGGAGCTGCGTGTCCCAGCGGCGCGGTGTGGGACCGATGGCGACGTGAATGACACGTTGCACCTGACGGCCGAGCGCCGCCGGGCCGATGACACCGAGAGTGAGCGTCAGGTCATCGAAGTGCCTGGCCGTGATGGTCTGAATGCCCGCTGTAGCGTACAAGAGCGCCGCGAAGGGGCGATCGCGATCGTCGAGGTTGCGCAGGATGATGCTACGCGGCGTGTAAATGTTGTGGCCGCCGCCAAAGGTCGCGCGGACCTCCCCATCCTCGGCGAACAAGCGTCCGATGGCGCGCATGAAGTTGGGCGTCCCGGCGCGGCTCGTGGTCCACAGCCCCGCGACACCGCTCGAGTAGTGGCGATCGAGGGCGAAGATGACGTCGTTCTCGACGAGGAGGGTGAGGGTACCGCGGTCGTCCGAGGGACGTGAGAGACGATAGCTCGCGGCTGCCGCGGCTGCCGCAGAGACGTCGGGAGGCGCGGCGACAGCGAATAAGGAGCTGACGAGCACAGCAACCGACATTGGTCGGGCACGCTCTCCGATCGCGGCGAAGGGCGCAATGACCAAGTGAGGAGGCAGCTCGCGGCAGCCTCCTCACCTGACCTCGCGCTATGCTTGCTTCTTGGTGAACTTGAGGAGCAAACCACCGCCAGCGGCCATCACGCCGCCGCCGATGATGGCGGGAACCGCCTGCTGCCAGTTCAAGGCCGTGCGGCCGAAGACTGGACCCCAGTCCATGCCGTTCGTGACGCCACCGACCACACCCGAGAGGGCATAGAAGGCACCTGCACCGAGTAGACCCCAGCCGGCGACGCGCAGAGCCAAGCGGCCAGCGCCACCGAGCATGCTGGTTGCGGCGGGCTTCTTCTCTTCCGCTGCGCGCGGGCCGCGCTCGACTTCACGCGCGCCGCCACTCGAGCGCACCGACATGACCTCGGGTCCTTCGACCGGGCCATTGGTGCGATAGACGCGCCACCCGCGATCGGTCTCGACCGCTTCGTACATGCGGCCGTTGACCTCGTAAAAGCCAGGACCTTCCTGCTCGGCGTGCGCGATCACCGCTTCTTTGATGGAAGGAGCGCGCTGCGGCTTGTACGGGATGTCCTCGTCGCCACGACCCTGGACCTCGCCCTCGTAGCCGCTCTCGTAGCGCTCTTCGTAGCGGGGACCAGCGCCGCGTTGGGGTGGCTCGCCGTAGTACTCTTCTTCGTACCCGGCCGGCCCGCCACCCTGCTCGTTGTAGCGGATGCGCGGGCTTCGCGCGCGCTCGAGGTCGATGTAGATGTCAGGCTGCTGCCTCTCCTTGATGCGAATGCGCTGCGGAGGAGGCGGTGGCCCGTCGTCGTCCTGGATGCGGACGTCGACGCCGCGGCCCGAGCCGGCAGGTTGGCGCGGAGCTGGGTAACCGTACTCGTAGGAACCACTGGCACGGGTTGCGGTACGGCGGTAGTTTTCGCGGGTGTCCTCGTAAGAGTACTGACCGCGGCCCCGGCCGCCATTCGGCCCATAGTATCCAGCGTCGGTGGCACGCATCGACATGGGTTCACCTGCCTTTGGAAGGTCAAATTGTGATGGGATTGGAGTCGTCAGCTCACGTGACGTGGTCACGCGATCGCTCTAGCTGCGAATCCAGATCGATATATCGGCGGCGTGACGCGGGGGTTGCTTCGCGTCGAACGGTAACAACTCTTGGCGGTCGTTGCCGATACACCCCGCTGATCTGGGAAGGCGCCTAGACCCTTCGAGGCGATCGCTTCCTGTCGAACCAAAGTGAGGGTCCCCATGCGGGTCAGCGTTAGCCGACTCGTCACCGCCATTTTGTTCGTCGGCATCGGCCTTTGGGCCGACGTGTCGTCGGCGCTCACCGTCCAAAACATGAGCTGCCAGAGCGGCGAGCTGACTCTGACCTTCAAGGTCGCGACGCAAGCCATCGGTGGCGATCCACGTAGTTTTTGCCGCATGGACATCGTCCTGACCGGTCAGGCCAATCCGCTGAGCATCGGCCATCAGGTACTCGTGCAGGCCTTCGTCGACGACTCCTACTGGGGCAGCGATACGACGTTCTACTCGAGCACCTTTAGCGTGACCTCGCAGGAGGCAGCCGCCCAGCGTGTTCAGCGCACCGTCGATTGCACGGGCGACTTCATGGACAACGGCTGGTCGAGCGTCTCCGTTTACGGCTTCGTCGATGGCTACAAGGGCGGGTTTCTTGACCCTGATCGTTGCGCGACCAACACTCTCGATGTGGAGATCATCGACGACGAGGACCCCGAGGTCGCCGACAGCGCCGCAAGCGCAGGCCAGCTCGGCAGCGGCGTCACCAACCGGGTGGCCGCCGATCAAGACTGGTACGCGGTCACCGTCAATGGTCAGAGCAGTATCGCCCTAACGCTCGCCTACGATGGCGGCTCGGGAGCTCTCGACTTTCAGCTCACCGACAGTGGCGGCAGTCAGGTTGCGAGCGGCAGCAAGACCGCCGAAGGCGCGGTCATCAACAAGTCGGGCCTCGCCGCCGGCACCTACAAGGTCAAGGTGGCTCCGCAGGTCGCGACCGATCCCAACATCTACGACCTTCGCGTCGGTGGCACGGGTGGCGGCGGCGGCGGAACATGCACTGGTACCGCGACCGACGACCGCGACTGTGGCCGCTGTGGCACGCAATCGCGGACCTGTAACGGCGGTACCTGGTCTGCTTGGTCGACCTGCACCGGTCAGGGCGAATGTGAGCCCGGCGAAACCGACGTCGAGAGCTGTGGCACCAACAAATCGCGGACCATGACCTGCAGCGATTCTTGCGCGTGGGAGCCTGGCGCCTGCGTGGACGGCGATGGCGGCGGCGGTGGTGGCGGCAGCAATGCGGGCAAAGTCGGCCTAGCGTGCGACGACAACGCGCCGTGCGGCGGGCTCGAGTGCATCGGCCTCGATAACGTCGACGGAATGTTCCAGAACGGCTACTGCACCATGTCACCGTGCAATGCCGACTCGTCGTGCGGCGACAGTAACGCTTTGTGCGGCGGGCTGTTCGGCACGCAGTACTGTTTGAAGCGCTGCAGCGACAGCACCGACTGTCGTACTGGCTACGTATGCGCCCGCTTTGGCAATGCCCGCGCCTGCACGCCGCGTTGCCGTGACGATCAAGACTGCGCCGACAACGCGCAGCCCGTCTGCGATGACGACAGCGGCTTGTGCCTCTCGTCCGCCGGAGCGGACCCGCAGGCCTGGAACGGCGCACGACCGAACGCGGATGGGAGTCTTGGGGGCGGTGCTTTACTGCAAGCAGGAGGCGGATGCATGGGTGTCGATGCCAGCATTTGGACGGTCATCTTCGCTGCGTTTTTGCTCACGGCTCACGTTACGGCGCGGCGCTTTGCCGCGCGGGCGGCGGATAGCGTCATTCGCTGAAGCGGGTGAATGGGCAAAGCCGGATCGGGTGGCGAGCCTTTCCTTCCGGCGCGGCACGTGGCCGTCTGGCAGTCCCCGCTGACCGCTAGACAGCGGGGCCCTAGCAACCTGCGCGTCGTTTCACCGATATGCGACCAGGATGAAATCCCTGGTGCCAGACCGCTCCGTCGTGACAGCCCCAATCGCCCCACCTGCGTCGGCGCTAGTGCCAGTCAGCGAGCGCGCACTCGTCCCCGTGGGTGGGACGCTGTCCTCGATCGTTGCCCACAACGACCGCTTCCTCGGCCTCCTGGAAACGCGCGGCGCGAAGCCGCAAACCCGGGGGCGCCTTGCGTCGCTACTCAATTCCAAGACGAGTTGGATTCCGCTCATCGGGGCTTCTGCGGCTCTTGTCGCTTCGCCGTCTTTCTTTGTTTTCGAGCTCGGTGGATTCCTCGCGATGGGGGCCGCTGGGCTGTTCAGCATGGGCGCGGCGTGGGTCGCACAGGTGGACATGAAGGAGGACCTGCCTGCGCCGCTGGTCTTCTTGACCCGGTCGCGCGCGCTGACCACAAAAGATCTGGCCTTTCTACGCGACACCGACACCATGAGCCCGCTAGAGCAGGCGGCGTTGAGTCAGCTGGCCGTCGAATGGATGCGGCGGATCGACCAGCAGCAGGTGGTTGGCGACGCAGCGTACGTCGCCCTCGAGAAGCTTGCCGCGAAGGGGCTCGAGCTCCCAGAGAGCGTTAGGAACGAGGCGAGGAAACTCCTCGCGCTCAATGACGCCATCCGCGATCCGGAGACGGGACAGCACCGACGCGAGCTCGATATGGCGCGAGTCGACCGGATCCTGCGCGCTCTACGCGACCTCCCCGCGGCTGAGCAGCAAGCGATAGCACCAACGCTCCAAAAGCTGTTTTTCAAGAACGAAGCGCCTCGCTTTGCCACCGACAGCAACGCGACGAGTCGGGCGCTGTATCGCGGTTTGCTCGCGGCCGCCGAGCGGAAGGGCACCGAGTCGCTGCCGCAAGCAGGCCGATAGAGACCGCGCTTTGGTGCTTTGCCCGCGTGCGCAGGCTTGGTAACACCAGCCCGCCGTAAGTTCGCGGCTCATCACATTGAGGTCATCTCCCATGCTTCGTATTCTCTCCGTGTCCCTTGCCGTGGCCCTCGGCGCGTTCGCCTGCGCGAAGAACCAAGGAACGTCGGCTCCCGCCTCGGCCGGCGACGCCATGATGGATTCCGGCGCCGCCGCGCTGGCTAGCAAGCTCAACATCAACAAGACCTACGTCGAGGTTGCGGCATCGACGGCGAAGTCGTTGCTTGCCCAGGGCTCCGATCAGCCGAGCGCCATCAGCCAGGGTGTCGAGCAGGCCTCAGCGAAGGCGACCTCGGACGGCACGCCGCTCAGCGCCGAGCAACGCGGTGGTCTCATGGAAGGCCTCGGCGGCCTCCTCGGCGGCGCGAAGTAACGCGTCTCGCGATCGGTTTGCTGCGCGGGCAATGATTGCCTGCGCGGCAAACTGTGAGAGCTTCCCGTTCATGACGCCACCCCTGCGCATAGCGAAAAACCAAAGCGGCGAGCAGTTCCTCCTCCCAGCGCTTGCGAACCGCCACGGCCTGGTGGCTGGTGCCACCGGGACCGGCAAGACCGTGACGTTGCAGTCCATTGCGCAGCAGCTCTCGGCGATTGGCGTGCCGGTGTTTCTTGCTGACGTCAAAGGAGATCTCTCGGGTCTCGCACAGCCCGGCGGCCAAAATCTCAAGGTCACCGAGCGCTTGAATAGCCTTGGGCTCAGTGTCGACTACGCCGCCTGCCCCGTCGTCTTCTGGGACGTCGCCGGTGAAGCCGGGCACCCTGTTCGCGCCACCGTCTCCGACTTAGGCCCACTGCTGCTCGCGCGCTTGCTCGACTTGAATGACACGCAAGAAGGCGTGCTGAACCTGGTCTTCAAGATCGCCGACGAAGCTGGGCTGCTCTTGCTCGACAGCAAAGACTTGCGCGCGATGCTTCAGTTCGTGGGCGACAACGCCAAGAAGCTCACCACCGAATACGGCAACATCTCCGCCGCTTCGATAGGCGCGATTCAGCGTGGACTCTCGGCACTCGAGAGTCAGGGTGCCGATCGATTCTTCGGTGAGCCCATGCTCGACATCGCGGACTTGATGCAGGTTAGCGGCGGCAAAGGTGTCGTCAACATCCTCGCGGCTGACCGCTTGATGAGCTCGCCGAAGCTCTACGCCACGGTCTTGTTATGGCTGCTATCGGAGCTCTTCGAGCGCCTGCCCGAGGTGGGCGACGCCGAAAAGCCCAAGCTCGTGCTCTTCTTTGACGAGGCGCATCTGCTGTTCCGAGACGTCCCCAAAGCACTCCTCGAGAAGGTCGAGCAGGTGGTGCGCTTGGTCCGCTCGAAGGGCGTTGGCATCTACTTCGTGACCCAGAATCCTCTCGACATCCCGGAGTCCGTGTTGGGCCAGCTGGGCAATCGCATTCAGCATGCGTTGCGTGCCTTCACGCCCAAAGATCAAAAAGCCGTCCGTGCTGCGGCCGAGACGATGCGCCAGAATCCCGCGCTCGACCTGCCTGCCGCCATCACCGAGCTAGGTGTTGGTGAAGCACTCGTTTCATTCCTCGATGCCGAAGGAAGACCCTCGATAGCGGAGCGCTCTTTCGTCGTGCCGCCGGGCAGCCAAATCGGACCGATTAGCGCTGAACAGCGTCGCCAGCACATCGCGTCGTCCGTTATCGCGGGCCACTACGAAAAGGCGCTCGACCGCGAGTCTGCCTACGAACAGCTCAAAGCCCACGCACCAGTCGCACCTGCCGCACAGTCGACGCCGCCGTCAGCGCTCAATGAGCTGCTTTTTGGCAAAGTCGGTCCGCGGGGGGGCGTCCACGATGGATTGGTGCAGACCCTCGCCAAGAGCGCGGCGCGCACCGTGGGCTCATCTGTCGGTCGAGAGATCGTCCGCGGCGTGCTCGGCTCCCTCTTCGGGAAGCGTCGCTAACGCCGCGACGAGCTCGTCGACCCGCGCTAAGCTTTGGCGCCGCTCAACATGGCCATCAGCTTGGGCAACACGGCGTTGACGATGGTTTGCGCCATGGCTGGCGCGAGCCCGGTCTTCTGCGCAACGAAAGCCGCAACCGGCCCTGCCATCGCGCTCATGCCTGAGGTCGCGTCCCCCCCAGCGCCGCCACCCAGCAGACTGCCAAGGGCGCCGAGCCCGCCTCCAGCGCCGCCCATCAACCCTGCGGCCATGCCGGCGAGGCCGCCCGCTCCACTCGTTTGCTCGACCACGCCCTCGGCGGTCGCGGAAAGCGCGGCGGAGGCTTGTTGATCGCTGAGGCCGTGACCCTGGAGTTGCTTCAAGAGATCAGCGGCGGCGGGGGACTTGAGGAGCTGGGTCATCTGGTCGAGCATGTCGAGCACGTTTCCTTGCTGGGGTTTCGGGGCCCCAATGGCGTTGATTTCCTCGCCGCCGTCAAGAGCGGATCGGCACGTGGCGGAGCCCGCGTACCCGAGGCCCTCTGAGCAGTTCGCCAACGCATCGCAGCTCGTGGGCGAGCCCGCGCCCGTCGAAGACGTGCATTTCACGCCGGGAGCGCCGGTGAACGCACAGGCCACGGCGACATTTTTCTTTTGACCCCAACACAGTCTCAGTCGTCTGCGAGCGACTGCAACTCCGACTGCTTCACCGCGATGTCGCCGCCGCTCTGCAGGTCAACGAGGTATTCGGGGTCGGCGTCCTTGGTGAGCGGAAACGCAATGGTACCGGGCTCGGCCTGACCGTCGATGATCACACGCACCGGATGATTGGGGCCGAATTTGAACGGCGGCTTCAAGGGCCCGTTGGTCCAGGCGTCGAGGTCGAGCTTGCCGAGGCTCACTTCACCACCAGGGTCAGGATGCGGTCCTGCACCCAGATGACGCGACTCGGCGGCTTGCCTTCGAGGTATTTGGCGACGTTCACGTCCGCCATCGCGAGCTCGAGCACCTGGGCCTCGGTCGCGCCTTTGCCAACCTTGAGCTCCCCGCGCTTCTTGCCGTTGATCTGAACCGGAATGGTGAGCTCGGACAGCTCGCACAACGCCGGATCGAACTTGGGCCAAGCAGCCTTCGAGACGCTCGTCGTGTTGCCGAGCATCTCCCACAGCTCTTCAGCCAGGTGCGGAGCGAATGGCGCGACGATCTGCGTCAGTGGCCCAAGCAGCGTCGTTGGCATCGGGTTCAGCGACGACAAGTCGTTCACCAACACCATCAAGGCGCTGATCGCGGTGTTTAAGCGAAGCCCCTCGATGTCTTCGCCGACCTTCTTGATGGTGCGGTGTAGCGACCGCAGCGCTTCTTCGGGAGGTGGCGCGTCGGTACGCGGGCGCGTTGCAACCGTGTAGAGCTTGTCGAGGAAGCGTCGCACGCCGATGACACCGCGTGTGTCCCACGGCTTCGTCTGCTCGAGCGGACCCATGAACATCTCGTAGAGTCGCAGCGAGTCGGCGCCGTGATGGTTGACGACCTCGTCGGGGTTGATGACGTTGCCACGCGACTTGCTCATTTTGTGAGCGCGCGCGTCGACGACCTTGGTTGGGTCGCTCTTGAGGACGAACTTGCCCTCACGCTTCTCGACTTGCTCGTCGCTCACTTTCTCGCCGGTGGTCTCGACGACGTATTCGAGCTCTCCCAAGATCATGCCCTGGTTGACGAGCTTCGCGAACGGTTCGGGTTGCTTCACCAAACCTTCGTCGAAAAGCACCTTGTGCCAGAAGCGCGCATACAAGAGGTGCAAGACGGCATGTTCGGCGCCGCCAACGTAGAGATCGACGGGTAGCCAACGCTCGGCGGCCTCTTTCGAGAACGCTTCCTTGGTGTTCGTTGGGTCCATGAAGCGCAGGTAATACCAGCACGAGCCCGCCCACTGCGGCATGGTGTTGGTCTCTCGCGCGAACCACTTGCCCTCTCTCTGGAAGAATCGCCAGTCGACCGCCCGCGCTAGCGGACCAGCTGGGTCGTCACCAGGCTTGAAATCGTCGAGCTCGGGTAGGAGCAGCGGAAGCTCCTTCTCTTCGACGGCAATCGGTTTGTCATAGCGGACGGTGTGCGCCGCACCCTTTCTCGGGTCGCCTGCTGTCTCGACCGGGAAGTACACCGGAATGGGCTCGCCCCAGTAACGCTGCCGCGAGAACAACCAGTCGCGCAGCTTGTATTCGATGCGCTTCTTGCCGAGGCCCTTCGCCTCGAGCTCGGCCGTGATCTTGGCCTTCATGTCCGCGGACTTCATGCCGTCGTAGGCGCCCGAGTTCATGGCGATACCGTACTCGGTATAGGGCTTGCCGGTCGGCACAGCGCTGCCGTCTTCGGGCTTCACGACTTGGATCACGGGGAGGCCGAATTTCGTCGCGAACTCGTGGTCGCGGTCGTCGCCCCCAGGCACGGCCATGATGGCGCCGGTGCCGTAACCCATCATGACGTAGTCGGCGACCCAGATCGGGATCTTGGCCCCGTTCACCGGGTTCACCGCGTAGGCGCCGGTCGCCTCGCCGGTCTTCTCCTTCGCTGCCGAGCGGTCGAGGTCGCTGCGATTTTTGGCGGCAGCGACATACGCTTTAACGGACGACGCGCGTTCGGGGGTGGTGATACGCTCAACCAGCGGGTGCTCGGGTGCGATGACCATGAAGGTGGCGCCGAACAACGTGTCAGGCCGTGTCGTGAAGATCTCGAGCGCGGCGTCGTGGCCAGCGACCTGGAAGCGCACCTGCGCTCCTTCCGAGCGGCCAATCCACTCGTGCTGCATGACACGCACGCCTTCGGGCCAGTCGAGCGATGCGAGCTCGTCCTTCAAGCGGTCAGCGTAGGCCGTGATCTTGAGCAGCCACTGACGCAACGGCATACGCACGACGGGGTGACCACCGATGTCACTCTTGCCGTCTTTGACCTCTTCGTTCGCGAGCACGGTGCCGAGCGCCGGGCACCAGTTCACCGCCGTCTCCTGCTGGTAGGCGAGGCCACGGTGGAAGAGCTTCAAGAAGATCCATTGGGTCCACTTCACGTAGCCAGGGTCGGTGGTGTCGACCTCGCGGTCCCAGTCGTATGAAAAGCCTAAGCTTTTCAGCTGCCGCTTAAACGTCGCGATATTTTGTGCCGTCGTTACACGGGGATGCGTGCCGGTCTTGATGGCATGTTGTTCGGCGGGGAGGCCAAAGGCGTCCCACCCCATCGGATGCAACACCGCGAAACCCTTGGCCCGAAGGTAACGTGCGACGATATCGGTAGCCGTGTACCCTTCCGGGTGGCCGACGTGCAGGCCGGCGCCCGAGGGGTAGGGAAACATGTCGAGCACGTAGGCCTTGGGTTTCGTTTGGTCCGTGCTGGTTGCGAAGGTCTTGTCCCGGTCCCAAAATGTCTGCCACTTGGGTTCGATCGCGGAAGGCGTATAGCGCTCGTTCATGCGGCTGCTGACGTAGCACGCCGAGTGTTTTCAAGGCGAGGGATGGACTCGCCGAAGGGAAGAGTAGTGCGGCGGGTTGGTTTGGTTGCGTTTGCCTGTGCGATGCAGGCCGTCGCTGGCTGCGCCCACGCCACGCTCGACGACGCGCGAGCGGCGTACGTCGCTGGGGACCTCGAGCGCAGCGCCGCCATCTTGAGCGACATCGAACCGCAGTCCGACGCCGACAAGCGCGCCCTTGCCGAGCTTGCGAAGACCATCGAGGCGGAGACCAAGCGCGTCGTCGACAGTCTGCTCGCTGACGCTGGCCGCGCCCGCTCCCGGGGCGACGCCGGCAGTCAGGGCTACGCGGAGGCCATCAGCTACTACCAAGCGGCGCTTGGCTTGATGACGCGCGAAGCCGACATCAAACACGTGCGCACGTCCCTGCAGCGCGCGAGCGAGTTCCAGGACAAGCGTGTGAAGTCGTTCCGTGCCACGCAGCAGAAGCTCGAGCTGTCGACGAAGTGCCAGGGGGCCGCGCAACGCGAGCTGGTCTTCGACCTTTGGAGTCAGCGCCGCGCTTGCGACAACACCGAGTCGCTCGCGCCGCTCGTGCTCAAGCTCGCCGAGATGTGTGCCAGGGCGGAGCGTTACGACGATGCCCTTCGCTTGCGCAACGTGCTCGACGACGCCGGCATGGTCGAGCAGACGCGCACTGGCGTGAACCTCGACACGTGGTCGGCCGATGCGCAGCGCTGGTTTGCGCTCGTCGAAGTACGCGCCGAAGAGCGAGCGCTTCGGACCGCGACCACGACCACCGCGCCGACGGCGACCTTCAGCCCGATCGCCGCGGCCACCGCCGCCATGAACGCCAAAGACGAACCGGACGCTCGTAGACGTAACCGCCGCCCCGATCCGCCGAAGCAGACGGCAAGCGCCGCGCCGAGTCAGCCTTCCGCGAATCGCGCTGAGGCTGTGCTGACGCGTGCCCGCAAGCTCTACGAGGGCGGTTCTGTCTTCGACGCCTTGCTCGCCATCGATGCCGCGATGAGCGAAGAGCTAAGCGACGCTGACCGTGGCAAGCTCGAGGCGCAAGAGAGCGCCTGGATGCCCGAGCGCAAGCGCCTCATCGAAGAGTACCTGCGCCGCGGCGAAAACGCGCTGCGCGAAGAGCAAATCGAGAGCGCCTACGCTTGGTATCAGCGCATTCTCACGCTCGACCCGAGCCACGAGGTCGCACAAGACCGCGCCCGCCGCCTCGACCGGCTCAAATCACTTCGTGACAATTAGCTCGGGTGCTCGCGTGCGCTCTAGGGCTCGTCGTGCTCTCGGCCCGGTGCGGCCGGAGACGTCTTGCGCGACGACCTGCGCGTCACGTCGTGCGTGGGTGGCCCAAGCGAGGGCAGCTCGAAATGGGTCATGCACCGTCGTCAAACACCCACAGGTGCAGTGTGGAGTCCGCACTTACACCGGACGTCGGGCCCCACCATGCTCGGCTCCGCTCACCACGAGCTCGACGAGCTGGCCGAGAGTTTGCTGAGAGAGCCGCTGTTTTGCGCGCAGGGTCAGCGCGACCACCTGGGTGAAAAGCACGTCGAGGATGAAGTGGGCGTCGGTCCCCGCCGGCAGCTCGCCGCGCTTGATGGCCTGGCCAACCACCACCGACTGCTTGTCATAAAACTCCCGTCTTAGCTCGAGCAGCAGCGCCTCGACTTCGGGCTCGCTCGTGCGTAACAGGCCGGCCGTGTCGCGAAACTGGATGCTGGCGCAATAGGCACCGGCGCGGTCGAGGGCGAGCACGAGGTCGCCGCGCAAGGTGCCCTCGTCAGGCGGTGCCTCGGCCATGACGGGGCGGGCGCGCAGGGCGGCCGCAACGAGGGCGAGTTTGTTTGGCCAGCGGCGGTAAACCGAGGTCTTATTGACCCCCGCAGCGCTAGCGACTGCGTCGACGCGAAAGCTATCGTAGCCAGAACGCGTCAGTTCGTGGACCGCGGCTGACAAAACGTTGCTCACCACGCGGGCGCTGCGACCACCGGTCCGGACCATCCCTGTACGGCGCGTCGAGCTCATCGCGCTCGATTATCGCAATCCGAGCGCCAACCGCGCAAGTCGTGGAAGCCATGATCGCGGCTTGGCCGCCGACTTGCATGGCTTCTGCCTGCACCAACGTTTCTGAGCCCGTGTCGATGAACGAAATGCACCCCCACATCGCGTCGGCTACCCTTGGATATTCCGCGTCAGGCGGACGTTCGTCTGGGCGTTACGGGGCACGCACGCGGAGTTGTTGCAGCGTGAAGCGAGGACTCGAGCACCGGCAGCGCAGCGTGAGCACGCCACCTATCGGCGCTGGTCGACTTGTGCGCTATGGCGGACTTGTTTGCGTCCTCGCGGTGTCGGCGACCGCACGGGCGCAGACCTTCATGGGCGTCGGCTCAGAAGAAGGTGTCCGCGAGATCGCCCCTGACATCGACGAGGGCGATGTCGATGACGGCGACCCGGTTGCCAAGCCCACCGCTGGCGTTGGGAGCGTCAACTTCGAGCAACACGCGGCATCGGCATCGCGCGAGGGCGGCCAATACGGCATGATCGCCATGGACCAGCTCTCAGTGGGCACCGGCTTTCCGATCTTCTTCGACGGCCCTCGCACGATGCTCGCGGTCGGCCTCATGTATGGGCGCACCAATTTCGAATACAGCGGCGGAACCGAAGTCGGCGCCGACGTCCTGCACACGTTCAGGACGACGTTGACGTTTCGTCACGAGCTCTCTGAACGCTGGTGTCTGCTATTGCGGTACGTGCCGAATCTCAACACCAACATGAACGACGTCACCATGGGGCACGTGACCCACGGTGCCCAGGTGATCACCACCTACGCGCTTGGGCCCAACGAGACGCTCTACCTTGGGCTTGCCTTCTCACAGCAGCTGCCCATGTACGTGCTCCCTGGCGCGGGCTACGAACTGTTCCGCGGCCGCTGGCACGTCGAGCTGCGGGCGCCCGAGAAGATCGAGTTTGGTTACATGCTCACGCCGCGCGTCGAGGTCGGCGCGACGGCGCGTTATCAGAACACCTTGTTCGGCATCGGCGGCGTCTCGCAGCTCGACCGCATCAGCTACACCACTGCCTGGGCAGGCGCGACGCTCGATGTCCGCGTGGTCGCGGGGCTCCACCTGCGGGCGGCACTCGGACGCACAGTCATGCGGCGCTTCCGGGGCCGCGATGACGGTGAAGATGTTCGAGCCATTGCGCTGGAGCAGACCATGGTTGGCCGTGTCGCGCTCGCCTATGAGGTCGACCGCTAGCTGGTCCGTGTCGCGCTGTCACGCAACCTTCGCACCCTCCCGCCGATACAGAGCTGTTGATCGCGCAAAGGGCTTCGTTTGCCCTCAATCCGGGAGAAGAGTCGTGACCACAACTCCGCCACGCATGGAACAGCGTTTTCGGGACCCCACCCCCGCCGGAGGCGAGCCAACAGTCGATCACCGCAGTGAGGTGCCATCGGGCGCGCGGCCCGAGCCGGTGCTCGTCCGCGCTGGCCAAGCCCGTCCTGTCGCCGACACGATGGAGGCAGTGACTGCCGCCAATCCGAAGACGAGCTGGGTTGGCGCCTGGGGCCGGTCGGCAGCCAAGTTCACGGTCGGGACGACCCTTCTCGCCGGCGTCTCAGCCGCCGTTGGTCACTTCGCAGGCGTCGACGCCCCATCTGCCCTGGCCATCGTTGTCAACGGCGCGCTGGCCGCAGTTGTCTACAAGCCCCTCGAGTGGGTGGGTGGCAAAGCCATTGGCACTGTCCGTGGGGGCCTAAGCAGGGCGGTCGAGCTGGTCAAGGGCAAGCGCGCCGACGCGGCTTCCCAGGATGCGGAGCCCCCCGAGCTGCGCGTCGCGAACGGAAGGCCCGTGCGCGGTGCCGAAGTCGACGACGCAGCCGCGCATTTCGCTGGCCCCGCAGGTGAGGTCGCCCGCGGAGCTGACCCGCAACCAGCGGTGACGCACGATGAGCGTATCGCTGCATTCCGATTCATCGCGGAGCAACAATACTTGGCGACGAACCCGGGTGCGCCGCTACCGCCGCCGATGGCAACCCAACACGTGGAAGAAGTCCTCGCTAACGCTTTCGCTCACGCTGACCATCCCGAGGCACGGCAGCTCCTCGATGCAGTCGATACCGTCGCTCTTCAAATGCGTGAGGGGCTGGCCGCTGAGCCATCGCCCGCCGCCGGAGCGACCGCGCATGGACCCGAGGGCCACTCCGCTCGACGTGCAGAAGCCGAGCCGCGAGCTGCGCAGTCGAGCGCGACGACCGAGCCGCCTCCCGCGCGTCGCGCTAGACGTCGCGAAAAGACCGGTGCCCGTCACCCCGAAGGGGGCCGCGAACCCGCCGGAGGCCGTCAGCCCGACACAGGCCGCGAACCCGCCGCGCGCCGTGAACCCACCGACCGACGCGGGCCTCAGTCTCCGGCTCCACGCGCCGAGACGCCTCGCGTTGGTGAGGGTGTCGGCTACCAGGTCGTCGACGACGAACAGCCCCGCTCCTGAGAGCGGGAGGCAATGGCGTGATCACCAGCGGCAAGCGCTCCGTCTAGTCGACTACGGAGCGCCGCTCACCCGTTGCGGCGCTCTTTGCAACGCTCGATGGCAAGGTGACGAGATCGGCGAGGATATTCACCGACTCACGGACCACCGCCGCCTCGAGCTGCTTGCTCTCATTCTTGTCGGCCTCTTCGGCCTTCTCGCCCTTGTTCGACTCCTGCGCCGACTTCTTGCGCAGGTCCGCGAGCTTGACGATGTCTTTGCTCTTCTCGGCCTCGGCGAGCTTGGTTTTGATCTTGGCGAAGTCCGGATCTTTCGCGACGCGCTTGGCGGTGCGCTTGTTGAGCTCGCTCACCGCCGCGTCTTCGATGACGCGCCAGCGCTCGTTGGCGTTGCTACCGTTCGCTGAAGCGGACAAGAAAGGTTTGATGGATTGGCTCGGCAATGCGTAGTCGAGCTTCGCCTCGCCGAGATCGTACCCGTCGAGCAATGAAGGTACGCGCACGTCAGAGCGGACACCGGCGCGCTGTGTGGACTGGCCACCGGGCAAGAAGAACATACTGACCGTGACCTTCATGGCGCCGAGCTCGCGCGGCAGGGGGGCGACGACCTGGACCGAGCCTTTGCCGAAGGTGTGGTCACCCCCGAGGATGACGGCGCGGCGGTAGTCTTTCAGCGCACCCGCGAGGATCTCGCTCGCCGAAGCAGACGCGTGACTCACGAGCACTGCGACGGGCCCGTTGTAGACGGTCTCGTCGTCGTCGTCGTCGAGGGTCTCGACCTTGCCGATGGCGTCGCGTGTGGCCACGACATTGCCGTGTTTGATGAATAGACCGGCGATACGCACGGCGTCATCGAGCAAGCCGCCACCGTTCTTCGACAGGTCAAGGAGGATACCATCGACGTTCTGCGTCTTTGCCTCTTCGAGCAAACGGCGCACATCGGCATACGACGAGCGACCATCGTTGTCGCCGCCGTAGAACGAGGGCAGGTCAAGCACACCGATTTTCACTTTGCGACCGCTGACCTCGCGGGACTCGTAGGTGATCTTCGCTGCCTGCGAGGCGACGTCGATCTTGTCACGCGTGAGCGAAGCATCGACCGTCTTGGTGGAGCCCTCGTCTTGGCGCAGGATGGTGAGGCGGACGCGCGTGCCCTTCTTGCCACGGATCTGCTTGACCACCTCGTCGAGATCCATGTCGATGACCTGAACCGGTGGCTCGCCTTCTTGGGCGACCGCGATGATCTTGTCTTTTGGCTTGATGAGGCCGCTACGCTCGGCGGTGCCGCCCGCTACGAGCGACTCGACGACGGTGAAGCCGTCTTCCCACCGCAATAGCGCACCGATACCCTCGAGCGAGAGTTGCATCTGGATCTGGAAGTCGGCGAGCTCGTCAGCCGAAAGGTAGGACGAGTGTGGGTCGAGCGCCATCGCGAAGGCGTCGGCATAGAGCGACGGCCAAAGACCACGCGCGTGGCGCTCACGCACGCGCTTGTTGGCGAGCTCATAGCGGTGAACGAGCTGTTTCTTGGCGTCTGCTTCGCTGATGCCGGTGAGCAGGTAGTTCGACATCTGGAAGTGTACGAGCTCACGCACGCGCTGTTGACGCTGCTCGTTGGTGGTCGCGTAGGGCAGCTTGTCGGGGTCGACGACGATCTGAGCGTTCTCGTCGAGCTTGTAGCCATCGCCGAGCATTGCGCGCACGAGCGCCTCGTTGTCGGTGGTGCGCTGCTGCACGAGCTCGTAGACCTTCTCGAGCTGGGGGCACTGGCCGTTCTGCACGCCCGAGGCGAGGCTTTGCTTGGTGGTCGCGACGTCGCGCTCGAGCAGCAAGGTCTTTGACGGGTCGATGACCTTGAGGAACTGATCTGCCGTGCGCTGACGAATGGCGATGTCGTCGGCGTTCACTGGGTAGTGCTGGCTCATGAAGCGCTCGAACAACATCGGCAAGTCGCGGCAGGTCAGGGTGGCGGCCTTGGACGACGCGGCGCTGAAAAGCAGAGTGAACGCGGCCAACACCGCGAGAACGGATCGGGGGAGGGTAACGTGCATCATTGCTCTCACTCTGCCCATCCTGGGGCCGTGCCACAACCCGTGGCGCGGTTTTCTCGTCAGGCCTTCGTGGCAGTGAACGTGTTAACGGGCAGCTCCGGCCGTTCCCTCAGCTCGCGTGCCAAGTAGTTCCGTAGCGCCGTGCGTGACTCGCGCGAGCCTTTTCCCGCGAGCACCAGAGAATCCAAAATCTCGTCAGTGAAAAACCTCTCGAGGAGAAAAGCGCGTGCCTTCTCCCGTTCGGCGGGGCTCGCGATGCCACGCACGAAGAACACCTGGATGGGGACGGAAACTCCTTTGATGCTCTGCATGCCGCCGTCGACGACATCGACGAACCCGGCGCCGGCATCGATGTACGTGAAGCGGTCGATGAGCAGGCCGCCGACCGGAGCCAGATGCTCGAGCCGGGACGCGAGGTTCACGACGTTACCGATGACGCTGTAGTCGAGCATGACGTCACGGGCTCCGACGGCGCCGACCAGGCAACGGCCGCTCGCGATACCGAAACGATAAGCCAAGGGCTCGCGCGCCTCGTAGGTGCGGATCGCGTGACTGAGGACGCGCAAGCCGAGCTGGCACGTGATGATCGCACGCAAGGCGTCGCGCACCGATTCGGGGTCGGCGGTGCGCGGGTCGGGCCGATCGCGCAGTAGGCCGAAGTGCGTCATCACGCCGTCGCCGATGAACTTATCGATGATCCCGTTGTAGCCGCGCACGGTGACGGCGCCGATGAGGCTGAAGTAGCGCGAGAGCGTCGCAAACACCTCGTTGGGCGCCTGTTTCTGCGACCAGCTGGTGTAGCCAGCGGCGTCTCCGAAAGCGACGGTGAGCTGATACTCCGCCGCCTGATCGGTACCGCCATGGCGAATGCGATCGATGAGCGCCCCGTTCGAAAAACGCATGTGCAGCTCGAGAGCGTCGAGCATGTTGTTGAAGCTCTTGGCGGCGCGACCGACCTCGTCGCCCGATAGACTGAGCGAGATACGATGCGAGTAGTCGCCGGTCGCGAAGGCCTCTGCTGCTTCGCCCAGCTCGACCACCGGCAGCATGAGACGGCGCAGCAGGAGCATCAAGAAGATCGCCGACAAGATCATGAGGGCCGAGATGATCACGGTCGAGCGAATGAGAATCTCGCGCACTGCCCCCTGCAGCAGGGTCGAGCTGAAGTCGAAGACGACGGCGCCCAGACGAACACCACCGTAGATGACAGGCGCCGCGATGGCGATGGTCATCGAGCTCTCGCCGATGACGCGTGCGCCCTCGAGCTTCGTGAGCATGGCGAGGTCGAGCGGGACGCTCTCACGGCCGGCCTGGGCGATAAGGGCGCTGTCGCGTCCGATGATGCGGACCGCGGTGATACGCGCCTTTCCGCCCCGCACGAGCTGCTCGGCGCGCAGGTTCAGGTTCAGGCGACCGGCCTGCTCGCCCAGGAAGTCGAGGGTGTTGCTCGACGCGAAGTCGGTGACAGCGGCGCGTCCGGCGGTGATGATCTCCTCGCGCATGAGGTCCCGCGATACCTTGTAGGTGAGCAGACCCGTGCTTGCGACCGCCGCGATGAGCAGGAGGTTCACGAGCACCACCAGCTTCACCCACAGCGGCAGGTTCCCCCAGCCCAGGCGCCGGCGCGTGGCCGTGTTGAGCGGAACCTTGACCCCCATCGGCTGCGTTCGATCGAGGGCCGCGGGGTCGCGCTGCGGAGCGAAACTCACGCCTCGTGTTAGCACAAGACCATTGTCATGGCAGGTCGAGGTCGCACCAATGGCGCCGCCGGGGACAACTGCTTATACTTGGCTTAGCCATGGCTGGCCCCAAAGCCCCGAATGGCGACGATCGCTCGCCGGGTGTGGCTACACCCGACGGTGACGTCGCTACCGAGACCGAAAAAAAGGTCAAACGTCCGCACCTTTACAAGGTGCTGCTGCACAATGACGACTACACCACGATGGAGTTCGTCGTGGACGTGTTGCGCACGGTCTTCCACCATTCCGAGTCGGAAGCCGTGAACATCATGCTCCACGTCCACCGCCGCGGCGTCGGCGTCGCCGGAATATTCAGTTACGAGATCGCCGAATCGAAAGCCAACAAGGTCATGCGCATGGCGCGTGAGCACGAGTACCCTTTGCGGTGCAGTGTGGAGCCGGAAGAATGATCGCCAAAGAGCTGGAAGCTACCTTCAACCTCGCCGTCGACGATGCCCGCCGCCGCCGTCACGACCTCGTTTGCCTCGAGCACTTGCTGCTCGCGCTGCTCAAGAACGCCTACGCGGTGCAGGTGCTCGAGGCCTGCGGCGCCGACCTCAAGCAGCTGGAACGTGACCTCGAGGCGTACCTTGCGACTCTCGACACCGTCCCCGACGACCGTGAGTTCGAGATGGAGCAGACCATGAGCGTGACGCGCGTCTTGCGGCGCGCCGCGGTCCACGTCCAATCGTCGGGCAAAAAAGAGATCGACGCAGGGGACGTCATCGCCGCCATGTATCGCGAGCCCGAGTCGCACGCGGTGTTCTTGCTCAACAAGCAGGGTGTCACGCGTCTCGACGTGCTCGAGTTCATCTCGCACGGCGTCTCGAAGACCGGCGAGCTGTCTGGCGTCCCCGACATGCGCCGCATCGAGGGCGAAGACGAAGAAGAGGGTGGCAGCAGTGGCAAGGCCAAAGGCGATCCGCTCGAGGCGTTCTGCGTCGACCTCGTCAAGAAGGCCTCCGAGGGCAAAATCGACCCCCTCATCGGACGTGCCGCTGAGCTCGAGCGCACCATTCACGTGCTCTGCCGCCGTCGCAAGAACAACCCGGTCTTCGTCGGCGAGCCCGGTGTGGGTAAGACCGCTATCGCGGAGGGTCTTGCGCTCGCTATCTTCGAGAAGAACGTCCCCGACCTGCTCAAAGAGGCCGAGGTCTTCGCTCTCGACATGGGTTCGCTCATCGCGGGCACGAAATTTCGCGGTGAATTCGAGCAGCGGCTGAAGGCGGTCATCAAGGCGATCACCGATCGTAAGCACGCCATACTTTTCATCGACGAGATTCACACCATCGTCGGCGCCGGGGCGGTGAGCGGCGGTACCCTCGATGCTTCGAACATCTTGAAGCCGGCCCTCGCCAACGGCGAGCTACGCTGCATTGGCTCGACGACCTTCAAGGAGTACCAGTCGGCGTTCGAGCGCGACCGGGCCCTCGCACGGCGATTCCAGAAGATCGAGGTCAGCGAGCCGTCCATCGAAGATGCCATCAAGATCCTGAAGGGGTTGAAGCCGCAATACGAGAAGCACCACGGCGTCACCTATACGAACCCGGCGCTCGAGCAGGCAGTCGAGCTGTCCGCCAAATACATCAACGACCGGCACCTCCCCGACAAGGCCATCGACGTCATTGACGAGGCTGGCGCTGCGGTTCGCTTGCTCCCCGAGAACAAGCGGCCAAAGAACATCCGGCCCAAAGACATCGAGAGCATCGTCGCGAAGATCGCGCGCATCCCACCGCGCACCGTGTCGACGAGCGACAAAGAGAAGCTGCAGACGCTTGATCGCGATCTCAAGCTCGTCATCTACGGCCAAGACAACGCCATCGACTCCTTGGTGTCGGCCATCAAGCTGTCGCGCTCGGGTTTGGGCTCACCACAGCGCCCGGTCGGCTCGTTCCTCTTTAGCGGACCGACGGGTGTTGGCAAGACCGAGCTCGCGCGTCAGCTGGCGAAGATCATGGGCGTCGAGCTCATTCGCTTCGACATGTCCGAATACATGGAGAAGCATACGGTCTCGCGTCTCATCGGCGCGCCGCCGGGCTACGTTGGCTTCGACCAAGGTGGTCTGCTCACCGATCAGATCATCAAGCACCCGCACGCGGTGCTCATCCTCGACGAGATCGAGAAGGCGCACCCCGACCTCTACAACATCTTGTTGCAGGTCATGGACCACGCAACCCTCACCGACAACAACGGACGCAAGGCCGACTTCCGCAACGTTGTGATCATTATGACCACCAACGCGGGGGCCGCCGACATGAGCCGCCCAGGCATCGGTTTTGGTGGCGACACGCAGACCAAGGACGCTAAAGCGGCCATCGAGCGCACCTTCGCGCCCGAGTTCCGCAATCGTCTCGATGCCTGGATCTCGTTTGCTCACCTCGGCGAAGAGACCATCAAACAGGTGGTCGAGAAGTTCGTCGGCGAGCTCGAGACGCAGCTGCGCGACAAGAAGGTCACCCTGACCTTGAGCGACAACGCGCGCACCTGGCTTGCGGCCAAGGGTTACGACAAAACAAACGGCGCCCGCCCGATGGGGCGGCTCATCGACAAGACGGTTCGTCGGCCCCTCGCTGACGAGATCCTCTTTGGCAAGCTGCAGCACGGTGGCCAGGTCAAAGTGGACGTGAAGAACGAGGAAATCGTTCTGGAAGTTGCTGAGGGCAAGAAGGAAGTCGTCAAAGAGGACAGCGAGGAGGAGGCGCCAGTTTGAGCCCCTGAGGGGGCTTGGGACGAGCGACCGGCCTCAGCGTAGGAGAATCTTGTCGCTGTCCAAATCGGACTTTTGCGCTAGCCAAAAGCGATCCGACCCGGTTACGTTCTGTCTAGCTGCGCCACGACGGGCTGGGTCGTGTGCATCAGCGAGGTGGAGCGTCGCGCAATGGCGATTACCGGACCATCGGGAATCCAACCGAACGTTCGCATCACGGGTGAGACGCCCTCAACACAAGGTGCCGAGCACGCCGTCACGCCGCGAGCCGAGGCCGCGCCTTCGATGGCGACCGCTCAGATGCAGCGCGCCGTCGACCCGGGCGCGAATTCGCAGCTGCAGCTGCCCCCGACGCATATGCCGCGTGAAGGGTCTGGCCCGCGCGAGGGCGCGCCCGATAGCGATTTCCGCGCCGCCATGGCGCCGCTCGCGAAGCTCCTCAACAACCCTGCCCTGAAGACCGGCATGGCTACGCCGGGAGCGGTGGCTTTCCTCGCAGGCATCCCGACGCTCGGCGCCATCGCGTCCGCGGCTTACGCTCTGTGGCACTTCGCGCGCTTCGTTGGCCTCCTGATGGCCAAGGGAAAGCTCAAGTGGGCCGAGCTCGCCAAAGCAGGCGGGCACACCGCCGCAGCGTTGGCTTCGGCGGCGGGCGCCCCGCTTGCCAGCAGCGTCGCCTTCCTCGCCGATGCCGCGACCACCGAAGACGAGGAGTGGGTCGAGGGAGGGCTCCCGCGAAAGAAGCGAGAGCCCGAGGCTGCCCCGGTTCCAGAACCGATGGCGTGACACGCCGCGCGGCGTGTTAGAACCACCGCGTGAGCGACGCGAACCCCTTTGCGAGCTTGGGCCCTCCGCCGGCAGGCGATGATCCACGGGCGCAGCTCGACTACATGGTGACGGTGCTCGAGGCGTTCAAGCAGGTCAAAGAGCCGCGCATGAAGCCGCTGCGCGTGAAGCTCTTCGCCGCGATCGCCGCCATCAAGGAGAACCCCGCTGAAGCGGACAATGCGCAATTCCAGAAGCGCCTGCGCTTGATTCAACTCGAGACCTACGACCTCGTCATGGTCCTGGTGAATCAGATCCGTGGCACCCTGCGCGTGCAGCTCAAGCGCGCCATGCCGGCGCCCAAGAAGCTCGACACCGAGAAGCTCCAGTCCGACCTCGGCGATTATGCACTCGGGCTGCGCAAGCTCATCTCGGCGCTCAAGTCAGGCGATGCAAACAAGCGCATCGAAGCGCAGGCCTTGCTCGCGAAAGCGGGACAGTCGCTCGACGCGACGGTGCCGGCGGCCGAAGAGGAAGACCAAGCGGACGCCGGAAGTTGATGTTGTTGGGCGCCTTACTCGCGCTTGTGTCCGCGGGGGCCGACGGTGCTGCGTTTCGTGATGGCGCTGGATGCGTCGAGAGCCTCGCGCGCGGCGACCGATTGGAGCGGACTAGCAACACCCTTCGCGTGGCTACCTGGAACCTACGCTGGTTTCCTGACGGCGGGCCAGGCAAGACCGCGGGGACCAACCTCGAGTGGCTAGCCTGCGCCATGGCCTGGCTCGACGTGGACGTGTTCATGCTGCAGGAGACCAAACGTTCCCCCTCGGCCACAGCCGCCATGGAGAGCATCATCGACCAGCTTGCCCGACACACGCGCGGAACGTGGCGTGTTGCCGTCGACGACTGTCCGTACCCCGAGGGCCAGCACCTAGCGATGCTCTATCGCAGCGACCGGGTGGTGGTGAGCAATATCGCCACCCGGGGCGAGATCGATCCGACCGTGGCCAAGAAGGCAAAGCGCTCGTGCCCTGGACGCTTGCGACCAGCCCTCACCGCTTATGTGCGTTCGTTGCGAGGGGGGCTCGACTTCCATCTCGCGGGTGTCCACCTCGACTCGGGCAGAGAAGAGCGCGATCAGAATAACCGCCGTGAGGCCTGGCGTCGGCTCGAGACACTGACAGCCGCAATACATGCCGCTGTCGCGGACGACGACATCATCGTGCTCGGCGACTTCAACACCATGGGCTGCAAGGGCTGTGCTATCGCGAGCGCCGCGGGCGAGCTCGAGGCCATGACGGAAACGTTGCGCGGCCAGTCATTCCCGTATCGCGTTGCGTCGTCGCAGCTCGGTTGCAGCGAATACTACAACGAGCAAGGTACGCTCCTCGATCACGTGCTCGTCGCGGCGACGATGCAAGAGGCCGACGACGCACAGGTGCGGGTGAGCGGCATTTGTGCCGCGCTTGCCTGCAAAAAGCTCGACGCCGCGCATCTTCCGGTCATGGCGGAGCTGTCCGATCACTGCCCTGTGGTCGTCGACTTACCCGATCATGATATCGACGGCGGCTAGCGAGTGCGCCTGCGAGGTTCCGCTGTCCTTCAGTGTTTGGGCTTCTTGATACGCGCGGTAACCGCCTTGCCGAGCTTTGCAATTGCCTTCGCCGTCTTGCGGCTCTTTGCCCGCGCGGCTCGCATGGCCTTGGTCTCGACCACGACCTTTTTCTTCAACGGCTTGCCTCGTTTTTCACCGGCGGGCACGTAGCCTATCGCCGGCTCGAAGGCCGACACGCAGAGTTGATTCAGCGGACAGGCGTCGCACTGTGGGGCCCGCGCGACGCACACACGCCGCCCGTGCAGGATGAGGAAGTGACTGAAGTCCACCCAGTCGCGCTGGGGGATGACTTTCATGAGGTCCTGCTCAATGTGCTTTACGTCGTCGTGCTGCGTGAGGCCGATGAGCTGCGAAAGGCGCTGCACGTGTGTATCGACCACGACGCCAAAGGCGAGGCCAAACGCGGCGCCGAGCACGACGTTTGCGGTCTTGCGAGCGGCACCCGGGATTTCGACGAGCTCGGCGAGAGTTCGTGGTACCTCGCCCTCGTGGCGCTCGACCAGAGCCTTCGCCATGCCGATGATCGACTTTGCCTTGTTGCGGTAAAAGCCGGTCGTGCGGATGATTTCTTCAACGTCCGCTTGCTCCGCTTTAGCGAGCGCGGCGGCGTCGGGGTATTTGGCGAAGAGAGCTGGCGTCACCATGTTGACGCGCTTGTCGGTGGTCTGCGCCGACATGATGGTGGCGGCGAGCAACTCGAACGCGTTCTTGTGGTCGAGCTCGGTCTTTGGATTCGGGTAGAGAGTGCGCAGTTTCGCGATCAAGTCGGGAACGGCGCTCTTCGGTAAAGCCTTCTTGGCCACGATGGTCCTCTAGCGTTCGTCGCACAGCGCGCGGATTACAGCCGAACGGGCTCGCCGAGCGCGTCGACGACGGTGTTACGGAGGTAGGGGGCGCCGAGCAACCGTGCGCGCTCCAAGGTGACGTTGTAGTGCCCGTCGTCGCGGCCCATGATGTCGATGATCTGGGGGCGCAGGTCAGGAACGAAACGGGCTGCCACGGCGTGCAGCCAACGAACGGGAGCGCTTGGCGAGCTGCCCGCAGGAGACCCGTGGCGCCAGAGCATGTCAGCGGGCTTGGCTCGAATCCGGGGCCGGGCGTGGGTGATCGCCATGCGATTGGCGATGACGCCAAGGTAGCGACCTTCGGCGCTGCAGCGGGCCACCATGAACGGCTGGAACCCTTTGCCAAGGCGCCATTCGAGCTCTGCGGCGTAGGTGCCGTCCCGAAGGCGCTCGATGCTGCCGACCCGATGGTGGCTAAATTCCTTGGGGATCTCGCGCTCGATGGTGTCGCGGGGGCTCCCACCACCCTCCATTCCCTGCTGTCGCATCCCAAGACGCATGCGCACCCCACCCCGTTCGGCGAGGCCGTTATCGGCGACCACGCTTGCCAGTTGCTCCCGGCAAGCGTGCTCCATCGCCGATAATCGCCAGTTAACGCGACTCCTGGGAGGGAACGTGGTCGCTACTTGTCAGCCATTCCACGAAGCGCGTTGCGGGGGCGCTGGAGGGGGTTCGTCTCGCACGTTCCCCGGGCTCTTTCAGAGGTCACGGCGCTCGACACCTGACGCAGCGACGAAATTGCGTCAGTTGACCGTGACCGTGTGTGTCGCTTGCGCCGCTTGGTTCTCGGAGTTGGTAGCGGTCAAGGTGTAGGTCGTCGTCGCGTCGACCCAAACCTGCTTTCCGCCTCCCGTGAACGTCACGTCCCCAACGCCCTGGTTGATGGTCAGCGTCGCATAGTTGGCCGCAGCCCACTGTAGCGTAACGTACCCGGGGCCGTTGCGCTGTTGCGGATTGGAAGAGAACGAGCTGATCACGGGGATCGCATCCTGGACGTTGATTTGGACAGTTGACTGCGACGACCCACGAACATTCGTGGCCGTCAGCGCGAACGTTGTCTGGGCCTCGACCTGGACATCGACGAAGTCGCGGCCCCAAACGTTGCCCACGCCGTTGTTGATGGTGAGCTGCGACGCGCCAGACTGGACCCAGCTCAGGCGCACCGCGCCGCCGCCGGCGGGCACCAGTGTGCGGTCGGCGGTGAAGGACATGACCGCCGGTGGCGATTCCGGGATCGCGACGTCGACCGTCGCCGTTGCTGTCGTGGTGCCGAGCATGTTGCTGGCCGAGAGGGTGAAGGTCTTGCTGAGGGGTAGGCTAAAGTCGCGCTGCGTCGTTCCAGTGACGTCAACCGAGCTGCCCGCACCGTCGTTGATGCTCAAGGTGCTAGCGCCATCGACATTCCATAGAAGCGTCGTCGTGCCCCCGCCCGCTGCGAGCGAAGCGGGCGTCGCGCTGAAGGCGTTGATGGTTGGTGGCGAGGTTAAGACGGCCACCTCGACGGTGGCCTGCGCGCTCGTCGAGCCCCCGGGGTTCGTCGCGGTGAGAACGAAGGTCGTGGTGGCCGCGACGTCGACCTCTTTCGAGGCGAGCCCGGTGACAACGCCGACCCCGTTGTCGATCGTGAGCTCATCGGCGCCCGACTGCTCCCAAGCCAACACGACCATCCCGCCGCCAGGCGCGAGCGTCGCGCTGGACGCGGTGAACGAACCAATCACGGGTGCAAGGATGGCCTCATCTTGCTCCTGGTCCTGGTCTGCCTCGCCTTGCGGCTGCGCATCGGTTGAACCACACGCCGCGAGCGTCAGCGCGCACGAAAAGGCCAAATAGCTTCGCATGGGCGCATTTCTTTACTCCAACGCCCTTCAGGCGTCACGGCCAGACCAACGCGAGGCCCCACACGGGACCCGCTCGCCTCCCCCCGCCGCGAAATCACGCAACAAAGCGCCTGCCGGTCGAGGTGGCGGCGCTGCGACCAACGTTCGCCGCCTCGATCGGCTTGGGGCAAACGCGGCCGGACTTGGTGATTCGGTTCGGCCGTGGGCCAACGCTGCCTCAATCATTGCGCCGGCCCGTGCAGGCTGTGCTGGCATGAGGCGGGCGACCTTCACTTCACGCTGAGCGGAAAAAGACGTCAGGCGCATTGCCGTAACGTTCGTCCTTACCGTGCATGCTCTACTTCCGGGCTGCACTCGTATGTGTTGCCGCGCGCCTCCGGTGGAGATGCGACGGTCGCGTCACATACGCAGGGAGCTACGCGCTGCGTCCGCTCATGCCAGGGCGTTGCCCGCCAACGGGGCAGAGCGGCGTCTCAGCCCACCAGCGGATTGTGCGTAGCGAGCCCGCCGAAGCGCGAGAAGTCGCGATCGGCGGTCCAAAGTTGCCGGACGCCGTGGGCGATGCAAAGAGCTGCAACGCGGGCGTCGTGAACTAGCGGACCTGCGATGCGGCCGGTCTCGAGGCTCGATCGGAGGGTGACCCAGTAGCCATCGGGTTCGCCTAGAAAGACGACGCTCGGTGATTCGCGCCAGGCCTCGACAGCGTCGATCGCAATGGACAGCGGCGTCGGTGGTCTGAAGATGCGCGGATGTGTCGTGACTGCGAGAAACTCGTGAACGCACGGCCACGGGATCGCCCACGACGCTTTCGCCTCGGCGAGCCGGGCGAGACACGCGTAGGCAGCTTCGTGCCACGTCGAGTCTTCGCGCAGCGCGTAAACGAGAATGTTGGTGTCGACGGCGATCACCCGCCACGGCCTTCATAGGCGAGCTCGCGAATGCGCTCCCACGAGGCGTCACCGGCGGCGAGCCCCTCGCCGCGAAAGGAAACTTTGCGCAGTCGAAAGTCGGCCTGTTGCTCGCGAGCCAACAGCACCTTCCGCAAGCCTTCCTCGATGAGTGCTCTCACCGTCGTCTGCTCGCGTCTCGCGACTCTCCGCGCGTCGGCAAGCAAACCGTTTGGAATCTCTACGGTCGTCTTCATGTTGCTAGCAATATCGATGGGTATGTCTTGGTGTCAAGAGACGGCGGTAGTGCCCGAGCGGCCGCGGGCAACCGCGACGCAAGTGTCGTTGCCCTTGCCGGACTGAATCATCTCTTTCAGACCGCGAAAACGGGGTCTCCGAGTGAATACGAACGCATCACCGAGACGTTCAGTCCTGTTGCCCTTCGTGTCATTGGCGACTGGCTGGCACAGCGCTGGCGCTCCGCGAACTGACAGAACCAGAAAGCTACAGGCTGCGACTGCCCAAACGCCTCGGTGTAAGGGCAGTTCGGGAAGAACTCACCCCGAAGTTACGTCGTGAACCTCCCAGGAACCGACAGCGCCACTCGACGCGCTCACCTGTCTTCGCGGCCCCAAGCGCGCTATCATGTCTCAGGATTGCGCAAGGAGAAGAGCCTTGCGTTCCCTTCACTCTAACGAAACGCAAGGAGAGCGCTGCACCCAGCCGCGCGAGCCGGTCGCTTGCCGAGTCAACGTGCATATCTCGCGGCAGTGTGTCTCTTGTTCGTGGCCTGCGTCGAGTCCGAGTACGCGAACAGCCCGGACTCCCGCTCCTTTCCCCCGACCGGCGTGCCGGTGTTTTCAGTGGCGCTCGACGTACAGGGGCGAGTCGTTTTGCACCGCCGTGGTGGAGGCGAGGTCGTGCTGCCCGTGCGCGTGGAGAAACTCTCGCAGCCGCTCGTCGAGAAGGTGCGATTCTCTCGAGACGGTGCATTGCTTTTCGTCCCCATCCGCAAGGACTCCCTCGTGACCGCAGAGCCGAGCTTCGAGCTCGCGGTGTGGGACGTCGCCGCTCAACGGATGCGCAAGCACGTCTCGGTCGACCGAAGGTTGCTCGACGACCAGGCGAGACGACGGTGAACGCGGGCCGCCAGGGGAGCGACTGGGGCGAGACCACGCTCTACAGCCCGGGTTGGAGTCGCGAAAAGATGGGGCGCGCAGGCGTCTAGAGTTGGACCGTCGCCCGCAGGGCGTCACCGCGACCGTTCAAGCCCGCGCCGATGAGGCCGAAGCCCAGCGCACTGCCAGCGCCGATCAGCATGGCCGTGTTCAACGGCCCCGCGCTCGCCGGGTCAGCCGCCCAGGACAAGAAGCCAACGGCGCTTGCGACCAGCGTGCCGACGCATGCGACCATAGTCGCGGCCCAAGCAACCGATGCGGCCTTCTTGTAGCCTATGGCCGAGCTCAAGGTTTCGACACTGCGATCAGGCGACGCGATGGGCTGGGACTTTGGCTCGATCCGCATGGTGATCATGTATCGCCGACGTTTACTGGGCGTTGTCTGACAATGGGACAGGAGCCGCGAGCCTGGGGCAGACCGAAGAACCGATGAACGAAAGGCCTGCGCTTAAGAACCTAAATTACAAGCGGCGGCTGCTAAGCGCCTGCGCGTAAGAGCCACTTCTGGGAAGAACCCACCACGAAGTGAGAAGAACCGAAGGCGAAGTGCCCAGGGGCGGAATCGAACCACCGACACGAGGATTTTCAGTTCAGCCGAGAAGCGTCCGCCGGGATCTCGCTGTGTGCTACCCCGTGAAATCCGACGCGTTTCCGATCCACTGACGTCGTTTGTGTCTCGTCGGGTCTGCCGGCTTTGCTGTCAGGATTGCTGTCAGCATGCTGGTCTTCTGCTGGCACCGCTCTCGCGCCTAGTGGCGCAAAAGTCACCTTGTGATGGTCACCCAGCGGTATCAGCGGAGAGCGCCGCGTCCATCTTCACGGCGGCGTCGCGCTGAGCGTCGCTGAACAAGTGGCCGTAGGTGTCCATCGTGATGCCGATGGTCGCGTGGCCGAGCGTCGCTTGCAGCACCTTTGGATGAATGCCCTGGGCGATAAGCAGTGACGCGCAAGAGTGGCGTAGGTCATGGAAGCGCATCCGCCGCAGACCGGCTGCCTTGAGTGTGCGTTGGAAGTGGCGCCAGACGTAACCCGCGTCGATGCCGGTACCGATGCTCGTTGTGAACACGAGTCCGGTTTCACGCCAACGAGTGCCAGCCAACAGCTTCTCTTGGCGCTGCCGGTTCCGATGGCGACGTAGCGCTTCCACAACAACTGACGGCAGGGCGCCAGTCCGTCGACTCTGCTTTGTCTTGGGAGCAACGCGCTGGAGTTTCCCGTCGACGCGTTGAAGCGAAGCCAGCACGGCTGCGCGCCCCTTGTCGATGTCGATGTCTTGCCATCGCAACGCAAGCGCCTCGCCTTGTCGTAGGCCCATCGCGAGAGCCACCGAATACAAAGCCTCGAGCCGATCGCCAGCAACGGCAGCGAGGAGCTGTCTCGCCTCGTCGGGCGTGAGCGGCTGCACTTCGTGCCTCTCAACGCGAGGCGACGCCACCAACGCGGCGACATTGCGAGGCAGCATGCCCCATCGCTCCGCCTGCTTGAGGGCCATGCTCAGCACCACGCGAATCAGCTGCACGCGTCGAGGCGACAAGCCAGCGGCGAGCTTGCGTGACAACAGCCCGTTGACGTCAGAAGGCGTGAGCTTCGCGAGAGCGATCGAGCCGATCTCCGGCAGAATGTGAATGCGGACCAAGCTCTCGTAGCTGGCGAACGTGCTCGCTCGAACCCGAGGCTTCGCGGCTTCGTTCAACCAACGCGTTAGGAAGGCCGAGAGTCGCTCTTTTTCCGCTGCGATCGGCAAGCCGAGTTGGTGCGCTCGCGCCGCCTCCGTGAGGCGATCGCGGACCTCCTTGTGAGTCGCGCCGTAGAAGTTCTTGCGCCGACCATTACCAAGGCTAAGTGCCGCAACCCATCGGCCGTCCTTGCGCTGATAGATCGACCCCTCGCCGTGTCCGCGTCGCTTGCTCATGGTACCTCCCGGCTCGCGCGCTTTGCCCTGTAATCACGAGCGGCGTCTCTCGAGGGTACGCCTGCACGGCGACACTGTCCGCAATAACGTCTATGCCCGGTTCGCGCTTTGCTTTTCGGATTGAACGCTTTGCCGCAGCCAGAGCAAAGTTCAATGCCGCTAGAACGGCTAACGGCCGACATGACAAGCATGCCTAGAGCCGCGAACAGCTGTGCGCCATCCGCAGCCAAGAGCTCGATCTTGGGCCCTTGAGCCCGTCGCCAAACGAGGCTGGGAAGCACCCCGCCCGCCTCCATCCACGCGTGGAGCATCGCAGCAATCGTCGCTTGCTGATCGAGCGGATGCTCCAGCGCGATTAGCTCCTTGAGACCAAAATGCCTCGGGCCTTGACCGTACATGATCCGCCCCCAAGCACAGAACGCGGTGACGACCGCGCGCCAATCCTCCTGGCTGGGCCGTTCCTCCGTCAGTAGTGATGCGGAAGCGTTCAGGAGCGCGCGCGCAATCCGCGCGAGGCCGCGAAACGTATCAACGTGTTGGCGCTTGAGCGAGCCACATGGCCTTCGTTTCGCGGGGACCGGGTGTGTGTACGGGAGGCCATGCTCACAGACGTTCCAATCGCCGTAACGGCGGGCGAAACGGAGAACGCTCGATGGCTCGGCATCAGCCACCCTCAAGAACTCATCCAACATGCGCGCGTTAGCGTGGACCACCAGATCAGCGGCGGGCCGATTGCTCTCCTCTGTCCACCTGTAGACCAGGTATTCGCCGTGCAGATGGAGAGCAGCGGCGTTCGTCGTCCAAGATTCGAATGGAAGCGCTCCGCCGAATAGCCTGCCCGAATCGGGGTCAATGAACTCGCTCAGTTGGAATCGACTCACCGTCATATCATCGTCATATCATGCGTGATGTCATTTGGTCCAGACAGTGTCAGCGTGGACCATCCGCCATAACGGCGAATGGGGTACCTGACATGCAAGATTTGCTTCTGAGAGTTGAAGAGGCCGCGAAGCTGCTTCGCCTGAGTCGCGCAAAGGCCTACACAATGGCGCAGCGCGGCGAGATCCCGGTGGTGCGGTTGGGCCGCGCAGTCCGTGTTCCGGCAGCCGCCCTGCAACGATGGATTGAGGCCAAGACGGAGAGCGAGGCGTCACGATGAACGCCGACCGCTGTCTAGAATGGGCAGAGCGCTATGCGCAACGAGGTTGGCCGGTGTTCCCCGTGCACAGCGCCCGAGTCGGCGTCTGCACTTGTCGTCAGGTCGATTGCAGCAGTCCAGCGAAGCACCCGCTGACGACCAAAGGCCTCAAGGACGCCAGTACCGATCTTGAGGTGATCCGGGAATGGTGGCGCCGCTGGCCCGAAGCCAACGTCGCGATCGCAACCGGCCGAGGCCTCGTCGCACTCGACATCGATCCCCGCCATGAAGGCGACGAAAGCCTTCGCGCGTTGCGGCGCCGCGTCGAACTGCCCGCGACGGCGGAAGTGACTACCGGTGGCGGCGGACAGCATCTCTACTTCGCTGTACCTGGCGTGACGATCCGCAACAGCGCTTCGAAGCTCGGCAAAGGATTGGATGTCCGAGGCGATGGTGGCTACGTCGTTGCGCCACCGAGCGTTCATCAGAGTGGTCAGCGATACGCATGGCATGGCGACGCACCGGTGGCAGAAGCACCAGCGTCGCTCGTCGCACTTCTCGCCGCGTCTGATAAGGCGAGCGCGCGTGAACGCCGCTCCGCACTGGGTGGATGGCCAACTCTCGTCACCGAACGCGTCCGCGAGGGCGAGCGCAACGAGACGATCGCCAGTCTGGCTGGGCTTCTCCTGCGGAGGCTCGAGCCTGTCCTTGCGTTCGGCTTGCTGCTTGGGTGGAACGCTCGCTTCTGCGATCCGCCGATATCTGAGGACGAAGTGGCAAAGACCGTCGACAGCATCGCAGGTCGGGAGCTGCGTAGCAGGGTGGCGCGATGAACGCGCCTCCGAATGTGTATCGGCTCGCCGAGGCGGAACGTAAGTCCTGCCCGTATGGTGGCGGTCGGTTCGAGCTAGACCATGAGGGCATCTACTACGTTGGGAAGAACGACGACGGCACCGACAAGCCACCATTGTGGTTGTGCGGGCGTCTTCAAGTCCTTGCCAAGACCCGCGACTCCGCTGGAGCGGAATGGGGTCGACTCCTGCAATGGGCCGATCCCGACGGAACGAAGCACGAGTGGTCGATGCCCATGGAACTGCTCCAGAGTGACGGCGCCGACGTCCGTAGAGAACTAGCGCGGCGCGGTCTGGCGATCGCACAGAATAGAACAGCCCGTGAGCTGCTCGCCGGCTACCTGCAGTCATGGCCGACGGAAGACCGGGCGCGCTGCGTCGATCGCGTTGGTTGGCTCGGCTCGCTTTTCGTTACCCCTGCGGGAGTAGTCGGCGAAGGCGAGGAGCGCGTTGTCTTTCAGAACGTTCATGCCGTGGAGGCGGCTTCGAGCGTTGCGGGCGCTGTCGGTACCTGGCGCGATTCCGTTGCTACTCTCTGTGCTGGCAATTCCAGACTCGTGTTCGCGGTGTCGGCTGCGTTCGCGCCGACGCTCTTGGGCATCGTCGGTGACGACTCCGGTGGCTTCCACCTTCGAGGACCGTCCTCCTCGGGGAAGAGCACGGCTCTTCGGGTAGCCGCATCGGTTTGGGGAGCACCTGACGCGTACGCGCGCACGTGGCGCGCCACGACAAACGGGCTCGAGGGCGTGGGAGCTGCGCACAACGATGGTCTGCTTGTCCTCGACGAACTAAGCCAAGCGAACCCGTTCGAAGTCGGCGAAGCGGCCTACATGCTCGGCAACGGTCAAGGTAAGGCGCGCGCAACGCGGACGGGGCAGGCGCGCAAAGCAGCGCGCTGGCGGCTCTTGTTTCTCAGCGCTGGTGAGCAGTCTCTCGCGTCCGTTATGGCACGCGCCAACATGAAGACGAATGCGGGTCAAGAGATCCGCATGGCAGATATCGAAGCTGACGCGGGCGCCGGCATGGGTGCGTTCGAGAATACGCACGGCGTTGATTCGCCAGCGGCGTTTGCGCGCGCTCTCAAGGAAGCCGCTTCCACCAACTACGGTGAAGTCGGCCTCGAGTGGCTGCGCTTCGTGGTGAAGGATCGCGCCGAACTCTTTGGTCTGGTCAATGACGGCTGCAGACAGTTCGTCGAGACGAACGTGCCTGCCGGTTCATCCGGCCAGGTCTTACGCGTCGCGCGGCGATTTGGACTCGTCGCTGTGGCCGGCGAGCTTGCAACATATTACGGGCTTACTGGCTGGGCGAAACATGAGGCGAGTGAGGCGTTGGGGAAGTGTTTCGCTTCCTGGCTGGCCGCGTTTGGTAGTGCCGATCGGGAGGAGCACTCGCTCATTGCACAGGTGCGCGGCTTTCTCGAGAAGCACGGGACTAGCCGCTTCGAAAACAAAGAGGGCCATGACCCCTTGCGGTCGATCATCAATCGCGCAGGGTTCTTCGACACGGAATCGAACGGGGTCCGCCGCTACTACGTGCTCCCCGAAGCCTTCAAGCAAGAGCTCTGCGCCAACTTCGAGCCCAAATGGGCAGCCGGCGTCCTGCTCGCCAGGGGCTATTTGCAGTCGGGGGGCGATGGAAGACCGACAGACAAGCCACGCCTTCCGGGCCTTGGGGCAACGCGCTGCTACGTAATCACGCCCAAGCTGTGGGAGGACGCGTGAGACTCGACTTCTCGTGCTTGACCCAAGCTGAAGCTCGGCGCGCGGGGACGACGGGGACAGTGGGGACACCCCCGGCGGACTTGGATTTACGCGTCCCCATGGTGTCCCCGCAGTCCGATGTTCCGGGGACATCGTCCCCAAGTCCCCAAACCGTCCCCACGAACGTTAGCGGAGAAAACCCTTGTGCTTACGGGTTGTCCCCATTGTCCCCCGCGTCCCCGGTGGTGAGCCGCTGGGCGGAGGAGCACGCAACGACGCGCGTTCGTGAAGCGCTTGCAGCGGTGAACCTCCGCTACGTGCCGGGAACGCCAAGCACGGACTTGTTCACGGCGTTCGATGATGCCTTAGCGGCGGGGTTTCGCGCCCGCAGTCTCTTGATGGTCGACGACGCTTGTCGGGTTTTCGTCGCAGCGATGCTTGCTCGTATGAACACGAGGACCCCGTGACGAAATCGAACACGAAGAAGTCCGCAGTGCTCCAGGTTCAGGGCAAGCGGGGCATGTCGGAGGACAGGGCGATTGCCGAGGTTGCGACGTCCGCACCCGCGACTGCCGCAAGTGTTAGCGTCGCTTATTCGACCTGGTTTGGTGACGTTTCGCTCACCGAGACGATGTCGGTGCTGACAGAGAAGGTTAAGCGCGTCCAGGACGGCAACCTCTGCGAGGCCGAGGCGATGCTGATGGCACAGGCCGCCGCTCTCAACTCCATCTTCGCCGAACTTGGTCGACGCGCCGCCCCCCGAGAAGGCCAGACATTCGATGCGATGGAGCGTTATCTGCGGCTTGCGCTCAAGGCCCAGGCCCAATGTCGAGCGACGCTCGAGACGTTGTCGGTCATCAAGAATCCGCCCGTCGTGATCGCGCGGCAGGCCAACATCGCTAACGGTCCTCAGCAGGTGAACAACGGCGTTGCCGCGCCCGCTCACGTCTCTCGCGCGGAAAATCCCGAGCCTGAGCAAAACAAACTATTGGAGGAGGCGGGTCATGTCGAACGGCTGGACTCCGGAGCGGCGAGCTCGGCAGCGGGCAGCGATTCGTCGCTGGCGCCCGTGGGAAAAGTCGACGGGACCACGAACCCCAAGAGGTAAAGCAGCCGCAGCGCGCAACGCGGACCGAGGAGGAAAGTGGCGAGTAGTGCGCGAGCAACTGCAAACACTGAACCGTCTATTTCGCGAACACAGGAACTCGCTTACCGACCTTCTAGATTCCTAACGGATTCGCCCACCCGCCGGCCGCGTCGAAATGCGCATGCCGGGGACACCCTTCTACGTCAAGTCCCCTGACACGAGTCAGCAGCTCGTGTTGAACTCTCAGCGCCGACCCCGACCTTTGCCGCGTCACGAGGCCCGTGGGGGGATCTTTGCAGTCACTTTTGATCTCGAATGTCGACAATACGGCGAGTTTCACCTCCAGGTGTTGCCTCAATGGTCACGTGTTTGGTCTCGCCGGATATCCGCAATTGCAGGCTGAGAAATCCAGACGGCACGTTGACGCCTACGATTGGCGTAATCCCCAGGCGCTTTCCTTCTAAAAGCACCTCAGCAGGTGGCCCAACAACGCGCAACGACAGTTTGCTGCCGGCGGTCGACGGTGCTTGTCCAGCCTTTGCGCGCAGCATGTTGACACGCCGTCGAAGCGTTGGGCCAAGGCCCTTTGCCGCCGCAGCGCGATCAGCCTTGTACTCCGCATCGGTGATGGCGCCTTGCGTATACGCAACGCAGTAGTCGCGAGTAGCACGTGAGATCTCGTAGACTGTACGCGAGTTGTGATCGAGCGCCGCGTCCTCGAAGTCTTTAAGTGGGGCACTTACGACGCGAACGTATTCGACGAAACTGGTCATGCCGAATGGAAGGTTGTCCTCCAGGCATGAACAGAACGGACCCGCGCCAACCGCTGCCAAGCATTGGGACGTCGTCTCGGCGCCCATGTCCTCAACCATTCGCTGTAGGTCCTCTATCTCGCGAAGCGCCTTCTTGCTCTCATCGAGCGCCTCGATGTCACGAAGGTCTTGCGCGAAAACCGGACGAGCCACAAAGAATAGACACCCGATCATCGCCACAACGTCGCTTGTTGAACGCGGCATAACTCGCACCTTCCCTACGCTGTCTATTGGAGCGGACTTGCAAAGCTGATTGCCTGCGGCACTGGCCTGGTTGAGCTTTCGGATCGGAAACCGTCTGTTCATGGGGCGCGAGCTCTCCATCAGCGCAATCCAGCGGCCTGCTTGAGGTACATCGCCTTTGACGACAAGGGCTGCGAAGCGGAGAACAGGTAGGCGCACGCACCTGGCGCGAGAACCGTTTCGATGTCACCGGTTTCTGCTTTGGGCATGCGAATCACGCGCCAGCCTGGCGGAATCGATTCGATTCGCATCATCGTTGGTGTCGTTTTCCCTCCAGGATACACCCAGATAATGTGGAGGGGAGCTTCGCCGGCGCCGGTGCTCATCAAGAGATGAATGAGGACCGAATTATTGTCGTAGGGTTCTATTTGACTTGTCCCCGGAGCTCCGAACGCCGCGAACGCATCAGCAAGCTGATGGATGCATGCGTCGTCAGAAGGCAAAGGCGCGTTCTTTGTCCGGTCGAAGTCTTTCGTCGCTTGCAGAGCGTGAGAGCGCCACTGCTCCGGTGGGCTTGACGCCGCGGGGTTAGGGGCGGCGACCAAGAATACAATCAACACATGAGGAATTGTCATTCGGACTCTCCGAAAGCTGCCGGGACGCACTCGCTAGTCGGCTCCCGATCGTGATGGGCAACCGCGAACCGGACCGCATCAAAAGCGACACCGCCAGCCTACCTCATGACCTGGGTGAAAGGAGCCACGGATTGGTCTTTGAGATAGCTGCGCAGCAGAAACGGTTTACCCCTGTTCGCGCCGCTATCCAGCACGTCGATGCTGACGGAGATGGTCGCGCCGTTGTCGAAAACCCAGGTTGCTCCGGGCGTCCACGATCGTTCGAGAATCATCCCATACACCTCGCTCGATCTGTCTTCGGCCTCAGCTTTCGCAAGCCGAGCCGGCATCTCGTTTGCCGACTCGGGTTCGCCGAAACGCACACGCATCGCTGCAACCTTTGAGCGCCAATGGGAGACCAACGCCGGTGTTGGGTCGGCGGAGTCGATGACGAAACATCCTGCCAGTCGGTCGTGATGGAAGAGCAAGAATACGAACGACATGTCACCATCGAACTTGCCGACGTACGCCATCAAGGAGCGCTCGTCGTCCGAGATCTCCTTCTCGAAACGCCATAGCGTATTCGCAATCGCTGTTGCTCTCTCCTTGGGTGTGTCCCAGTCGAGTGCTGACACGCTGTAGAGCCATGGCATGGGGTACGGCTGCACCGGCCCCGCGAGAGCGAGCGAGAACAGTAGATGAAGAACCATTGACGTGATCTCCTGCTGATTTGACAGGGGCTGTTGGTCGAGGATCGTGTCGACGCTAGTTCGAGCGCTTGCGGCCAGGTCGCGCACGCCTAGGCGCCTCGAACCTGACGGAGCCGAGCGCCTGTGCTGAGGGCTTGCGCGCTCAGAAATCGCCAGGCGTCGTTTGAAGACCCGCTCCACAAGTAATCACCCGCGACGGCCGTCAGGACGTGTAACGCCCCCTGCGATCGTGCGACGATGTGCCGATGGTGAATGAAGACCGGTCGCATGCAGCTGCTCGGGCGAATCGCATCGGCCTCGAAAGTGAGACCATCTCGACCGCGGTAGGCGTTGACGTACAGTCCGCAGCCGAGCTCATCGCAGCTCTTGATGGTGAACAAGCCATGCTTCGCTTCGTCGGCGAGACGTCGCACCCGCCACTCGATCGCCCCACGTTCACGTACAGTCATCGCGACCGCAGCGAAGCGGTCGTGTCGCGCTCGTCTCATCACTTCGAGCATCGAGCTGAAGCGACGGTGAAAGAGATCCGCGGCCCAGTCTAGCGCTGTAGGCTTAGGCACGACGCGAATCTCCCAGTTCATGGGACGGTTCTTCTGGAGCGTGAAGGTGGTTCGCGCGTTGCTCAGCTCGCCGACGGAAGAGGCGACACGCATCATCAACTGCAGATCTTGCTCGAACCTGTCGTTATCTGGGGCAATATCGGTCTTGGGAGCACCATCGCGGCGAACCATGAATCATCCTCCTGCTCATACGAACGTCGTCTGCGGCGGAACCGGACAGAGAAAGTGAATGGAGCGCGAGTCGCTCGACACCCACATGCTCGAGGAGACGGTCACGAGCGCGGCGAACGGCGACCGTGCGGCGCGCGACCTCCTGCTGAGCCGTTACTGGCACATCATCGAGATCGCCACGCGCGCCCGCCTTAAGCTCGTGCATGGGCGCGAGGATGCTTCAGACATCGCGCAGGACGCGGCGATTCGCGCGCTCTTGGCCCTTCGCGGCTACAAATGGCAGGGGCGTAAACCGTTCCTCGTATGGCTCAGGACGATTGCGGACTCCGCGGCAGCGGACGCAGGGCGCAGGCATACCGCTGGACGTCGCGACGCGCGTCGTGAACTGGGCGTGCTCGATGACGAAACGCCGGCGATAGCTAGGTCTGCGGAATCGCTCGCTGACGTGTCACGGCATGCCGATGCCGTGCGTGAGCAGCTTGAGCGACTCGACGACGACGAGCGTACTGGCATTGAGATGAATGTGCTCGGGTACTCGTACGCTGAGATAGCGGACCATCTGGGTCTGACGGCTGAGGCAGCGCGCAAGCGCATCGAGCGTGCGCAAGTGCGCATCGCGTATGCTTTGAAGTCTCGCGACAGGTGATCAGTTCGATGCGACGAACATCGCGAGGAAGAGCACGAGCAGGAGACCCAGGATAACCCCGCCGGTGATCGCAATCCCAGCCGCGACGCTAGCCACCTTGTGCATGGTCGGCGGAAGCTGTCGTTGCGATGCGGTGATGCGTCTAGAAGCTCCTCTGTTGAGTGCTTGGCTGAGGTGTCCAGCATCGCGGAATCGCTGTTCTGGTGGCAGCGCAAGAGCACGCATCACGATGGCGTCAAGGCGCAGAGGGACCAGCGGGTTGAGCTCCTTTAGGGAGTCGGTGACCCTGGTAGCGGTCTCCCTCGCGTGGTCCATGGGCGGCCACGGCAACTGCCGTGTGAGCAGCTCGAACATCGTGACGCCCCAAGAAAACACGTCTGTCCACGGGCCGATCGCGTCATGGCTGCCCGCCAGCTGCTCTGGCGCGGCGTAGTCCGTCGTGCCGACGAATATGCCGTGCGCTGTCAGGCGCGGGCTCCACCTTGCGAGGTCGCGAGCGATTCCAAAGTCGACGAGCGTCACGACACCGTGATCGGACACCATCACGTTGGCTGGCTTGATGTCGCGATGCACGACTTCACGGGCATGAGCGTGCGCGAGTGCGCGCGCAATCTGACGTCCAATGTGGAGTGCGACTGACGACGGAAGCGGAGCCCGATGGCCGCGATGGCCGACTGCAATCGCGTCGAAGCAACGATCGAACCAAGCATCTCCTGGCAGCTCAGCATCCACATCCCCTGCGTGCTCTACAATCTTAGAAAGAGGAACGCCGTCGACAAACTCCGACGCGATGAAAGCAAAGCCATTGGCTTGCCCGCTCGCGTACACGCGCGCGATGCCTTCGTGATTGAGGCGGCTTGCAAGAGTTGCCTCGCGGCGGAATCGCTCTTCTTGGACGCCTGTAAGAGCCGAGACGACCTTGAGCGCGCATGAGCGCTCACGAACGAGGTCGGTGGCGGCATAGACGTCGCCCATCGCTCCGCGCCCGATGAGCTCATGAAGAGCGAAGTCGCCGAGGCGGGCCGGCGGAGTCGCCCGGCTCGGACCCGCGGCGAACGCCCGAACGTCGGCGCGCAATCGCATGATCGCTGATTGCAGATTGAAGCTCGAGGATGCGCCGTCCACCGCCAGAGTGTACCTGTTATCGGGCCTTCACCAAGAGCCATGTCGCGTCACCCCGGATGTGACTACTCGCGCAGATGACCGCGTGTCCGTGAAAGCGAAGTCCGAGGTGTTGTCCCGGAAGAGGTCATTCGTTTGTCTCCACTGATTTGGCGGTCTAAAATTAGGCGCATGAGCGCTGCCATAGTCGGTTGTGCGACAATCTTTTCGTTGGTGTGCTTGGCTGCCTCGAGCGTGCGTGCCCAGAGCGAACCAGCGGTTGTCCATGTTTCGACGACTGTGCCGAGTGATGCCCGATTCGAGATTGTCCAATCCAGCATCGCCGTCAAAGGCACTTGGAAGGTCGACCGCTTTGCAGGCGATGTTTACCAGATGGTTCGATTTACAAACCGAGAGGGCGTTTCAGGCTGGTCGTCGATCCGCCGAGGCTCGCACCCGCTCGACAAGGTGAGACCTGGAACGGTCAACTACCAGCTCTTCTCCTCGGGTATCGCGATGCGGAGCACCTACCTGATGAACGTGAATACGGGCGCGACTTGGATGCTGGTCGAAGGAAGTTCAGGGATGTATCTCGAACCCCTGCTGGTCGAAGATTGAACGCAAAGTGCCCGTCACGCTGCATGCATCTGCTGTGCTCGCTTTAGCGAAGTCGCATGCAGCGCGCCGGGCCGCGAGTGAGCGACCGCCCGCCCCAAGCTGCGGGGGCCGCCGCGCGGACAGTGGGCTCCGGGTCCATGCTCGAGGTGGTGACGGGCCACCGCTCGCGCTGCCATCCGTCGCGCCGCCGCGAGCTCGAGGTGGCGCACTGTGCGAAGTCGCGGCGTCACGCCGGCTGCTGGCGCGCCTCCGGAACTTGGGGCGGGCTATCAACCGGTGAGCGAAGTGGTGCTCAGCGGGCGAGCGACGTGACGGCCGCGTCCAAGGCGCGCAGGTCCGATGTCACGGGCTGCGCAATTTCGTGGGCCACTGTGCGCACACGGTCCGCGCCAGGGGCGATTTATCAGCGAGGCAGTGACGCCAGCTCGTTGAAGTGCCGAGCAACTCTTTCTGCCTGTTCGACAACTGCGCTTCGCACTTCGATCGACGAACTCTTGGTGGCGCCCAAAAGCTCATTGAACGAGTCGATCAGTGGCTGCATCGCCTTCAATGCGCGCGTGATGTCCTGATTTAGCAGCGTAGGAAGTTCACGCGATTTCAGCGCCACCTTCACTTCGTTGTGAGCGATTCGCTTGTCTCGGTGGGTTCGGATCGGCTCGCAGGCATCGTCGAGGTCTCTGAGCTGCTGTTCGACTTTGGCGCGCTGCGGACCGGCCGGCACGCATAGTCGATTAAACAACTTGCGGAAGGTCAATGCGTTCGAGTCTGGGTCGGCCATGCGTGCGATCTGCATGAGCAAGGTGTCGCCGAGAGCACGCTGAATTTCGCTGAAGAGCCATGAGGCATGGCGATTCAGGCCTTCGACAGTGTCGTCGGCGTACAGTCCCTTGAAGACGAGGCGCAGCGTATCGACGCGAGCGAATTCTTGCCAAAGCTCTTCGAAGATCTCGTGGTCGGTATGCACGGCGCAACTCGCACGCCCGATGGACTCGCTGACGATCGTTTGGACTGGGCTTGCTGTCAAAACTGCTGTCAGAGCGACGCAACGCTCCAGTTACTTCGAGTGCGAGCGGCGACAAGGACAGCGATGTGATTGCGGAATCGGAAAGTGCCCAGGGGCGGAATCGAACCACCGACACGAGGATTTTCAGTCCTCTGCTCTACCAACTGAGCTACCTGGGCGTCCTTGCGGCGACGCATCTACGCAACACGGCTAGGGTTCGTCAAGCTCGACGACGCTTGTCGTTGACCCTCTCAGAAGACTGGCGGCTCTCGACACGCCCCCCCAGTGAAGACCCCACTCTCATCGATCGCTTCGGTCACGCCGCGAGGAGTAAAGTACGCCTCGACCGCGCCGCTCGTGTAGCCCTCGAGCGCCAGCGGGGTGGGGCCCTGCGCGAGCTCGAAGCGGTCGTCGCCGCCGAAGCTGCTGGTCGAAAGGTCTAGGCACGCATTGACGCCGTTGCTCGCGAACGTCATGCCGCGACCCGTCGTCCCGGAGACGGTCGAGTTGTCCATCGTGATGTCGAGTTGACCACTGGCGGCGACGCTCCCAATGACGACACCGCCCCCACTCATCGCGGCGCCGCCGCCATTGATCGTGAGCTGCGAGACGCGGCCGTTGACGCGTGTCGCGGGGTTGGTCGCGGCCTGCATGTCGACACCGCGGGCGAAGTCACCGTTGATGGTGGTGTTGGTGATTTCGAAGTTCAGTCCGCCGCCGCTGACGTTGACCGCAATGGCGGCCCCACCGGAGACAGCCGAGACAAGCGGATTCTGGATATCGAGGTTGTCGACGCGGAGCTGGTTGACTGCGGCGCTCGACGACGTGCTCTGGAACGTAAGGAAGCTCCCATCAACTCGCAGGGCTTCCACGCTGAAGACACGCAAGAGCAAGTGACCTGCGTCGTTCACCCCGGGCGTCGAGATGACCTCGATGCCGTTGCCGACGTCTTCGAACCCGGAGTCGAAGATGGCTATCGTCGTGAACCGGTCGGTGGTCAGTTGAATTGCGCGGGTCGCCGCGTTGCGGATCTCGACGTTGTTCACGCTCGGCACATCGGTGTTGTTGAGGTAGCGGATTGCCGTATCGAAGCCATCGATGGTCACGTGGTCGATGAGGCCGTTCGCGACGTTGTCGACCGCGATTGCTGGCCCCGCGTGAAGGGTGCCAGGCACGAAGTCGAACCCGGTCACCTGGCCGTTCGCCGCGATGCGTACCGGAATCGTCGCGCTGTTACGCAGCACGGGTTTGCCGGTTCCGAGTAGCACCTGCCCAGTCTGCAGGGGGAAGTCGACGCGGCTACCGCGCAAGATGGTGTCCGCCGGTACGGTAATCTCGACATCGTAAGGTGTCGCGGCGTTGCGTACCCAGATCGTCGAGCCTGGCGAACTGCTCGTCGCGGCCAGCACGGCCTCTTCGATGGTGTCGAATGGCGCAAGCTGTGAACCGTCTTGTGTCGTCGAGGCGCCGTCTTTGTCGACGAACCAGAAGACGCGCAGGATCTTCATGGTGACCGTGCCGACCGCGGTTTCACCGCCGCCGTTTGCGATCGTATACGTGAAGGTGTCGTCGACACCCGCCGGCTCCCTGGCGCCGACGCCAAGGGGTGGATCGTAGGTGAACGCGCCATCCGCTGCGACGCTGACCGTACCCCCGAGCGTCGACACGGCATCGAAGTCGACGATGGTGATGTCGCCCGCGGGTGAGTCGTTGGCGAGCACGCCCGGCGCGGCAATAGTGCGACGGACGTTGCCTTGCGCTTGAAAGCTGTCCGCAATGGCGAACGTTGGTAGCCCATCGATGATGGTCGTCGTGTGCGTGTCGCTGAGGGGACCGCCGGCGCCGCTTGCGCCGCCATCGGCGAGCGTGAGCGTGACAGTCACCGGAGTGCTGAGCGAAGGCGCTTGCGGATCCCACTGCAAAAGGTCGAGGTCGGCGGCGAAGTCGGCAAGACGACCTGTTAGTACAATGGTGTTCGCGCTCGGGAAGCTCACCAGGTACGCGGTTATCCCGCTGACCTGAAACGCACCGGTCGTCGCGCTGATCGTAAGCTCGAGCTGCGCGTCCCCTGCGTCGACGTCTGCAACAGCGTACAGAAGCGCGCCTTCGAAGGTGACGATGCCTAACGGGTCGAGGTTTATCGTGGTCGGACCTGTGAGGAGAGGGGCGTCGTTACGCGCGGCGACCGTAATTGTGCAGTCGTCGGTATCCGACAAGCCGTTGACCGTCGACGTGACGGTGAGCGTGGCCTCGCCGTTGTAGTTCTCGTTCGGGCGAAACGTCAGGGTCGCAAGCGCCGCGTTGATGGCCGCAAGCGGTCCGCTGAGCTCCATGACCGCGTCCGCGTTGCCATCACCAATGGTGAAGGTCACACCGCTCGATACGCCCAGCGTCAAGGTTCCGTTCGTTACCTGCAGCGCAACGGTCGTCGCATCCGGACCATCGCGATCAGCGACGGAAACGGTGTTAGCAGCCGTGAACGCAAGCGTTTCGTCCTCGTTGACGTTACGTGTATCGGGGAGATGGTTGAACGGCGGCGTGTCGACCGCGTTCACGCCCAGCGTGAAGCTTTCGCTGTCGGTCCCGACTGGGCCGCTCCCAAACGCGCCCTGATCACTCGCCGTGAGTGTGAGGTCGATGAGTCCATTGAAGTCCGCAGGTGGCGTGACGATCATGCCAGCGAGCGCCGCGTTGGTGGCGGACGTCGACCCGCTGAAGCGCATCGCGGCGTCCGCCGTCCCGTCGCCTTGGGTGAATGTAAGACCACTTACGCCAGAGAGGGTGATTGCTCCGTTGCTCGCGGCAAGCTCGATGACGAGCGGAGAGGAGCCCGCGTCGACATCACTCACGTTCACGACCGCATCGCCGGTGAACGTGAAGGGAACGCCCTCGTCAGTGACCTGGGGCTCGGGGACGACGACGTTGGGAGCGTCGTTGACGGGGGTGACATTGATGGTCACCAAGACGCCGACTTGGTCGCTGCCGTCCGAGACGGTGACCGAGAGCTGCAACTCGCCATAGAAGTTCGGATGCGGGATGAGCTCGCTGCCGTCGACGCGATACGCGGCGCTGCTCGGGATACTGACAGACAGGCTCGATGGAAAGTCATCGACGTCTGTCACTCCGAGCGCGGCGGGGGTGAGTGGTACAGAGCCGTCCTCTTCGACGGTGAAGGCCGCAAGACCGGTCGTGACCGGTGGGTCGTTCACCGGGGTGATGGTGATGTCCACCGTCGCCCTCGAGCTTCGCTTGTCATCGCTGACAATGACGGTGACGCTGTCCGCTCCAGCGTAGTTCAGGGCCGGCGTGTAGGTGAACGCCGTCTCCGAGAGCGTCAGTGTTCCGTGAGAAGGGCCTCGTTCGACGACGACTCGGAGCCGGCCGACCTGGCCGGACGCTGAGATGCTCCCCGAGACCGGTGTGTCTTCGGCCGTCGTGAGAGATAGGTCATTGGCGATAAGCTTGCTGACGAGGTCGTCGTCTTTGTCACCGCAACCTGCCGCGATGGCGGAGCAAGCCCAAAGGAAGAGGACGCGAAGAGAGCGCACCCAGACACCATACACGTTTTGGTTCGTGCGCCTAGATCGCTCGCTAGTTCTGGAATGGCGGTTCCGCGCAGGCGCCACCGGTCGGAGCGCTGAAGATGCCCGTCGCCACTACACTTCCGGTAAAGCGTCCGACGAAGTAGTCCGCCACGTCGCCGCTCGTGTAGCCCTCGAGCTCGAACGCCGCGGCCGTTTGGCTTACGGCGAGCCCTGCGGTTCCCGCGCCCACCGTGCTCGTCGTGAGGTCGAGGCAGACGTTCAGTTGATTCGAAGCAATGGCGATGCCGTTCGCGCCCGTCACCGACCCGTTCAGTCCTTGCACCGTCAGATCGAGGCGACCGGCGGCGGTGCCTGTCACCTCGTAGCCGCCGTTCGCAAACGCGCCAGAAACGAGGTCGACGTCGTTTAGGAGCGCGTTGACCTGCGCATCGCCGATGTCGAGGGTGAGTCCGTGATCGTAGCCGCCGATCGCGATGTCATTGAGCTCGAGTGCGAGCTCATCGCCTGTCGCGGCGACCTTGATGGCGTCGGTCCCAGAGGCGCCGCCGTTGATGAACGATGACCCGAGGATGCGTAGGGTCGAGCCAAGGACAGCGGCGTTACCCGTATCGATGGTGATGTCCACGGCATCCACGCTGGCGTCGCTCACGTCGACACTGATGAGGAAAAGGCTTACGTGGCCGTTATCGTCCAGGCCTGCCGATGCCTCGACGACGAGACCTCGTTCGACCCGCTCGAAGAGCGACGAGACGATGGTGATGCCAGAAGCACGCGCGGTCTGTACCAGCACTGCGTCCGTTGCATCAGTGACGCGAACGTTATTGAGCTCGAAGCCGTCAGTCGTCGTGTCAACCACGGTGATACCGGTCGCAAAGCCATCAACCGTGCAGTTGTCGATGACGCCGCTGTTGCCGGCGATGGCAGCGATCGCCGGACCCGTCGTGAGCGCTCCGGGAGAAAAGTCGAAGCCACTGATACGGCTCGTATCGCCGAGTCGAAACGCGGTGGCGCCAGCGGGAATGATCTCGGGCCGTCCACCGGCCGCGAGCAAGGTCGAGTCCGAAGCGTAGCCGTCGAGGATCGACTCACCCTCGAGCGGCGGTTCGCTGCCGTCCTGGAGATCGAAGTCCACACTGCTGCTCAATACCGAGGTGCCAGGAGGCAAGGTCATCTCGGGGGGTGTGTACGCTGTGGCGGCTCGATACACGTAAATATACGTACCGTAGTGTGAGCCCTGCGCCGCAGTGACCGCCTCTTCGATGGTGTCGAAGGGGGCGGTGAAGGTTCCGTCTTGCGTCGAGCCAGCGTTGTCTTTGTCCACGAACCAGATGACGCGGAAGATACGGAGATTTACGGTACCCGTCGCGGTGCCGCCCGCTGGACTCGTGATTGCGTACGTGAAGCTATCGGCGAGACCGCCGATGCCGCCACCATCGAAGTCGGTCTGGCGCGCACCTTCGCCAGTCGGCGGAACGTAGGTAAACCCGCCGTTTGCGGACATCGTCACCTGACCTCCAAGCGTCGACGTGGTCGTGGTCGTGGTCACGGTTGCATCGACGGGAGTATCGTTGACGAGGACGCCTGGTGCCGCGACGACGCGCGGGACATTGCCCTGCACGTTGTAGCTGTCCGCGTTAGCGACCAATGACGGCGCGGCGACGTTGATGTTGACGACGACAGCGTCGGTAAGGGCACCGCCCGTGCCAGTTGCGCCTTGGTCGTTGATGACGAACGTCAACGCCGTGCTACCGCTGAACGCGCCTGGATCCCACTGCAACAGATCGAGATCGACCGCGAACTGCGCGAGAGTGCCGGTGAGCACGAGCTCGCCGAGGGTGGCGTCGTCGACGGCAAAGGAGGGCGTGCTTACGAAGCCGAACGTACCCACCGAGCTCGTGACAGTAAGCTCGAGGTTCGCCGTACCCGCATCGATGTCGGTCAGCGTGATGGCGTTCGCGTCGGTGAAGCCAACCACGGTCGCCACCGCGACGTTGATAGCCGACGCGGGGCCGGTGATCGCCGGCGCGTCGTTTACGGCGGAGACCGTGATGGCGCAGGCGTCCGTGTCGGCGAGCCCGTTGCTCGTCGTCGTCATCGTCAGCGTTGCGGCTCCGGCGTAGTTTGCGTTGGGTCGGTAGGTCATTCCCGCCAAGGCGGTGTTGGCGTTGGCAAATGTACCGCTGAAGGTGATGGCCGTGTCGTCGCTGCCGTCGCCGAGCGTGAAGGTAAGACCGGCGGTGCTGCTCAGCGTGAGGACACCCAGGGTTGCCGCAAGCTCGACCACGACTGTCGCGCCGCCGGGCGCATTGGAGTCAGCCACCGCGACCAGATCTCCACCCTGGAACGTGAAGACGCCATCTTCGTCGATGGTCACGACGTCGGGGATGGTATTCGAAGGGGGTACGTCGGCGCCCGCAACAGCCAGAACGAACTCCTCGGTGTCGGTGAGCGGACCACCGCTACCGCTCGAGCCCTGGTCGTCCGCGATGATGGTCAACGTGATGAGCTCATCGAACCCCGCAGTCGGGGTCACGACCATGCCGGCGAGCGCTGCGTTCACCGCCGCGAAGGTGCCGCTGAAGGTCATCGACGCGTCACCGGACCCATCGCCAACCGAGAAGGTGAGGCCAGCGGTGGTCGATAGGCTGACGGTGCCGTTGTCGGCGCTTAGCTCGATGCCCATCGTGGCGGCATCGACATCGTCGATGCTGACGGTCGCCGCGCCCGCGAAGGTGAAGGGCGTATCGAGCGACGTGTTTTGGGGCGCGGGAACTCTCGCGTCGGGGGCATCGTTGATTGCCGTGACCGCGAGGGTGACGGTGCCGCGGACCTGCGCCTCGCCGTCAGCGACCGTGACGTTCACGCTGAGGGTGCCCGCGAGGTTTGGAAGAGGAGAAACCTCGTTACCGCTGACGAGATAGCCGTTTCCACTCGCGACGGTGACGGTGAGCTGGCTTGCGGTATCGTCGATGTCCGTCGCGATGTTGGCTGCCGTCAATACGATAGAGCTGTCTTCGTCGACGATGAGGGCCGTCCCCAGGAGGCTTGGGGGATCGTTCACCGGCGTGATGGTCACCGCGACCGTTGCCGTCACCGACTTTTCATCGTCGCTGACCGTGACGACGGCGCTGTCCGCTCCGACGTAGTTGGGGTTTGGCGTGTACGTGAAAGCCGAGTTGCTGAGCACGAGCGTACCGTGCGCCGGACCCTGCCCGACGCTGACGCGTAGACGGCCAAGTTGACCAGAGGCTGATAGGCTCGCCGAGATCGGGGTGTCTTCGGCTGTGGTGAGGTTCACGCCGTTGACAGTCAGCTCACTGATGAGGTCGTCGTCTTTGTCTCCGCAACCTGCCGCGACCACGAATGAAGCACCGAGAACGAGAACGCCAAGATATCGCAGCAAGGCGGGCACCCTTTGACGAGATGAGGCGGCCAAAGTGTAGTAACTCGGCCCTTGGACGCCAGGGGAAATCTTAAAGCTTGCGGCGCGATTGACTTCGTCTCCGAACACCTTTTCTGATGCTTGCATGATCTCCCGCTACTTGGTCGCTGTTGCTCTGCTTTCCGTCGGCTGCGTCGAGGACGGTGAGAGACCCGAGACGGTGAGCATGACCGACGCTGTTGGGGTTGCCGCTGGAGGAAAGGGAACGATTCAGGGACGGATCCGCTTTCCCGGTATAATCGGGATTGACCGACGCCTCACGTTGACGCTGATCGCGCAGGCGTACGCGACGTCGCGGAGCACGGAGGTGACCGATGGTGACAGCATCGCATTCGCTATCAGCGGCCTGCCCGATGGCGTCTACGCCGTTGGCGCCGCGCTTGACCTCGACGGCGACGGTGAGCTGGACGAGGACGATTGGGCAGGCTTCAGCGGTGGTAGCACGGGTACTCCAGTTCTGCGGCGCGGTAACGCACGGCAGGTGACTGTCGTTGCTGGCGCTGGGCAGATCGACGTCGAAATCGGCGTCATCGGTTCGTGTCTGCTGCCGCTCGGTGCGAGCTGTCAGTCCGACTCCGACTGTCGGTACGCAAGCTGCGATTGTCCCTCGCATCCCGAAACGGGTACTGCCGCAAAGCAGGTCTTCTATCTGCCGACGTGTTCGGCCGGAACGCGAGTCTGCGGCGTGCTCGAAGCGCAAAACTGCGAGGCCGCATGCTTGCCAGCTCCTGGACCCGAGCTCGCGACCGGTCCATGCCTGCGCGACCTGGACCTCACGACCGCTGAAGCGGACTAGTCAGCGTCGCAATGGCGACAGACCGTGTTAGTCATTCACCTTGATGACCACATCCGAAGTCGTTGTCCCGGTCGACGTGCTGGCTGACAAGCGCACGTGGTAGGTTCCAGGAAGCCGCGGCGTGAACCACGCGTACCCTTTGGCGTCTTGATCGAGGTACGGTCGGCCTTGAAGGCCAACACTCGGCGCTGCGATGAGCTCCCAGTAGTACCGCGTTGGCTCCTCGCCGTTCCCGCGGGTCTTGGTACCATCGACCATCAAGCTCTCACCGAGTCGTGCGACCGCCGGACCGATGGCTATCGCCTTGGGCGGAGGGGCGCTGGGGGCGAATCGACTTACGTGAACCGTTGTCGATGTCACCGCAGTGTTTCCGTCGCGATCGGTCGCACGTGCGGTGATGACATGCGTGCCTTGGCTGAGCAGGGGAGCAAGCGTCGCTCCCCTCCCGAGGACTCCGTCGCGGCTCGAAGTCCATGTGACCGCCGCACCCGGGAGCGTCCCGTCGTCGCTGTCGCTTGCGAGGGCCGCGAGCATCAAGGTCTGTCCTTGTGCGAACCTGCTGTCCGCGAACGGGCTCGTGATGCGCACGCGTGGCGGAGATCCTGGTGTCCAAAGGCCCAACCCGACGTCGACATATCGCGTATGGATGCTATCGCGGACTCGCACACGTAAGATTCCCGTCTTCTCACGCAGGGTGCTCGCGAGGTCCCGGTCGTCGACCACGAAGCTCTTGGCTTCATTGCCAGCGGTGATGACCCGCCACGACTCGCCGCCGTCGACGCTGTAGAGCGCGTCGGCGGTGAGTGCGTCACCATCCGCGTCGTCCCCATGCCAATGGATGGTCAGCGGGCCAGCACCAAGAGTGCCTTCCGTCCATGCCTCGAGCGTCGGTACCGAAGCGCTAACCGCAAGATAGCCGAGGGTTGCACCGTGCGCCCCAACCACGGCCACCGCACGTGTACCTGGTACGAAGTCGACGATGAGCTCGAAGGCCAGCTCCTCGATCACTTCTTGGCGCGGGGAAGGCGTGAAGGGGTAGTCGGCGAGGACCTCGTTGTTCTCACCGAACAAGCGCAGGCTGAATGCGCCGGGCTTGCGCTCCGGGATAAAGCTCGCTTGATCGACCCGGGTTGCTTCGAAGTGCGCGGTCTTCTCGTCGCCATCGATGGTGCCATGCACTGCGAGGAAGTCGCCGCGGGGGTCGGCGAGCGGAAAGATCGCGTCGAACGCGTTTGCGATGGCGGTGTATGTGTAGTCGGACGGCCACTTCGGGTGGCAGTAGCTCATGACGTCGCCCACCACCGTGCTGGTGCCGCCGCCCTGTGGGCCCAGCTCAGGCCAAATCGACCGCGTTGGCACCGCTGGGATCAAACTCGCATCGCCGTGGTCGAGGCCAACGAAGGCTGGGTTGGCTCGATCCGGTCCGCCGATCGTGCCGCCCGGATACGGATACGACTGGTCGGGGATGGCCTCGCCCCCGGTGCAGGCGACGTGTCTTCGTCCCATGATGTGGCCGAGCTCGTGCGTGGCGATCTCACCGTTTCCACGCGCGCCCGCCACCGCGATGCGTCCCGGGATGCTATCGACGACACCGCCCATGTGCTCGCGGCCCGTCATCACAAGGTAGAGGACGCCGGAGCGGCGCATCCCCGCCGTAGCTCTCATGAAGTCGTCGCGGACATCGATTGCATCCGGCGCACTGCCGACGAAGATCGTCTCCGGGGTGTCGGCCCAGCTGAACACGGTCGCGCTGTGGAACGTCGACGTCGTCACGACGAAGCGCTCCGCCGGCAGCACGCGCCGCAGCATCGACTCGGTGCGGGCGAGGTCCTCGTCGCTCGGCAGGATTTCACCGAACTTGCTCTGGTAGCCAAAGCGCACCAGTTCGATCTTGACGGGCGGGCTCGTCACGAACTGCACGACGTCGTCGCGGACGTTGTCACTGTAGAGTGGCTCGGCCGTCCGATGGTCGGGGTTGATCTCGGCGCTGAGCGCGAGGTCGCCCGCTACTGTCCATTCTGGCGGTAGCTCGAACACGAACCCCTGGGTCAGATGACGGCGCGCCACCCGCGTGTCGACCAAGCCGACCAGGCCTGGATTCAACGGCTTGAGCACGCGCTCGAAGGGCACACCGGCTCCGTTCGCCCCGCGAAGAGTCGCGGTGACGGTGGCCGGCGCCGCGGAGGAGACGGCATAAACGCGAACGAACGTCCGTTGTCCCGCAACCAAGCGCACGTCGTTGGTGAGGTTCTGAATGACCTGCGTCACTTCCATGCCTGCGATGGCGAGGTTCGTGGCCGGGGCAAAACACGTGTTGATGAAGACGCGGACGCCCTCGCTTTCGTCGAGCACGGCGATGTCGGGGGCTCCGTCGGCGTTGAAGCGGCCGACCAAGACGCCGACCGGAGTTGCGCCGGTCGCGAAGCGCGCAACGGACGAAAAGCCACTGCCGCTCCCCATCAAGATCCAAAGGGCGTCCGCGAGTGGATCGACCACGATTAAGTCAAGTTGGCCGTCCCCGGTGACATCCGCGATAGCGGTGTCGTACGGCATCGTTGCGACTCCAGTCATCGCGTCGAGATCGATCGCCGGGACTTCATCGAGGAAGCCTGGAATGGCGAACGTTGCCCCGACCGACCGCGGTGCGTAGCCTCCGCGCCACATACGAATGGTGTGGTCATTCGGATAGGACACGATGACATCGATATTGCCATCCAAGTCCGCATCGCGAAGGAGAGGCGACCAAGGGTTGGCATAAGTCGCCAGTACGCGTGGAGAGCTTCGCGTGTGGGCAAGCCAGTCTTGGGTAAAGCTCGCCGATACGATCTGCGGGATGCCAGCCCCATGCAGATCCGCTACGGCAATCTTGGGGTCGGCGAGCAGATTGCTGTCAAAGAGCAGGAAGGCCTCGCTGAAGCTACCCGCCGTGTTGAGGTTCTTGATGACTCGGACTCGGGGCTCGCCAAAGGCAGCGACGATGTCGGGGCGCCTGTCCTCGTCCCAGTCGCTCACCGCAACGTCGCTGATGCGGTATCCCGAAAACAGCAGGCCGCCGGGACCAATGCTGCCCCCGACGTTCGTGAACCACAACCCGATACCCGACGTCGAACCGATCGCGAAGTCTGGTGCCGCGTCTGCGTTGAAGTAGCCGACTGCGATGCTGGTGCTCGGAGCGGCCAAGCCGGTCACCATCGACTGCGGTCCACCGCTCATGTCGAAGGCGCCGTTGCCGAGGCTACGTAGCCGTACGAGCGCACCATGGTTGCCGGTGCTCATGGCAATGGCGAGGTCGTCGAGCCCGTCGTTGGTAAAGTCTGTTGCCACGAAGTCGCGGGGCGAACCGGGCGTCGGCATCGCGACCGGCGATTGCGTCGCGAACGTTGGAGTCGGGCACGATGCGATCACGAGTTGCGCGGCCATGACGAGCGTTACCATCGTCGCCGCCATAACACGGTAAACTCACGGCCGCAGCTTCCATCTGGGCCGAGCTCCTGCGGCGCGCGTTGCGACGCCGATCGTTGACGCCGGTGCAGTACGTTGACCGACGCTCTTGCTTGCGACTACTTTTCCGACACATGCGATCCACCAGCGTTCTCGTAGCGGTGCTCTTTCTCGCAATGGTTGGCTGCTCTGGCTCGGACGGTGACGCCGGGCAGGTTGGTCCAGCCGGGCCTCCCGGAGCCCAAGGCTCGGCTGGTGCCCCCGGAGCGACGACGTTCGCGGGGATGACCGATCAACTCTCCAACGCGAATGTCGCTGACAACAGCATCAGCGGCGCTAAGCTCAGCGACCGATCACTCTCTGGGGCGAAGCTTTCTCTCGGTAGCGTTGCGAGCGACCTCCTGCAAGACGGCGCAGTGACCGCCGCGAAGCTTGCTAACGGGGCGATCGATAGCTCGAAGGTCGCCGCTGGGGCGATTGGAGCCACACAGATTGCCTTTGGGGCAGTGGGCTCCGACCAGTTGCAAGCAGGCAGTGTGACCGCTGCCGCTGTTGGTTTCCGGACGATTCAGCTCGTGAGCCCGGACGCGATGGCGTTGTTGTTTGGTGCAACGCGAGAAATACGCGGTTCGTCAGTTTCCGTGGTGCGCTTGCCGGATTCTCTTTCTCCGCAGGCGCGTGTCGCGTTCACGTTGCCCATCGCCGCCGACTCCACCGGAAACCAGCGTCGTGTGCGCATCTACTGGACGCCGCAAACGGCGGTATCGGGCGACGTGGCGTGGGTTCTCTTCGCCGAAGCTCTCGACCTCGACGGTGGTGTGAACATCGATGACGGTTTCTCGGTTTCCGGGGCGACCGCGCTTACGCCCGTCAACGGCGTTGGCGTCGTGCAGACGACCGAGTTCATCGTCAACCTAGGCGGTGGACGTTCACTGGTGCCGATGGTCGTCATCCGCGATGGCACCTCAGTCGAAGATACCGCGACTGGCGCGGTCGACGTCATTGCGATCGAGGTTTCTGAGATACCGTTGTTCTAAGGCGAACAACGTTTACGAGCCACCCACCGCTCGCGCCCTTCTATCCGGGCTGAGCACTTTCGGCCCGACGTGCTACGCCCGCACCGCGTTGAGGCTGGCTCCGCCCCGTTCTTGAAGCCGTTGCATGCGCTGGCGTGGTACCACCAGGGAGTCGACGCAGGCCCGCAGCCAAGCGGACACGACGGTGTAGTCCATTTCGTTGAGGATGCCGTCCACATAAGCCTGCTTGAAGGCGAGGCTCACGTAGCGCAGCTCATCGAGCGTGATATGGCCATCGCGTAGCAGCTTGCGACCGAGCTCTGCCCGGCGCTTCGAGCTCGATTTACCGTCGCGCAGGAGCGCGACGAATGCCTTGAGCTTCGGCGGGTCGAAGGTGAAGCCGCTCATAACATCTCACGGCGCGGGCCGGCGACGTCGGCGACCTGGCGATTGATACCGATGTCGGCGAGGGTCGTCGCAAGATCATCATTGACGCCGGTGCGGCGTACGTTAAGGCGAGCGCGCTGCTCCGCGCCCTCGACGTCGTCGTCGAGTCGGCGGCGGGCCATGACCTGTGTTTCGACGTCTTCGGCTGGAGCGCTGCGGTCGATGCGCTCGGCCGTCGGACGCCGGTCGTTGGTGACTGCCGTGGCATCGTTGGCTAGGCCTTCACCACCCGCGAGCACGTTGACGTAGAGACGAGCCATCTGATCGAGGCCGTCCGAACGGCCGCCGCTATAGCGGGCGGAGAGCTCGCGCTCGAGTGCGCCGACACCGTCTTTGTACTCGTCGTCGGTGAGGGCGCCCTTGTCGTGCATGTCTTGCAGGCCGGCGTACATCGACGAGATTTCGAGCAGCGTCACCTGCCCGTCTTTGCTGGCCTTGCCGAAGATGTCGTTCCACTCGTTACTGTCGATGGCCCCGTCTTCGGCTGCACCTTGGGCGGCGAGCGCGATGTCGAGCGCTCCCAGCATGTCGGCCATGAACTGGGTCCAGGCGCTCGCGCTCTCGGTGACGAAAGCGTCGCTCGGTGCGTTGACCGCCGCCGCGCCTGCGCTCGCACCCGTTGTCCCGGTGTTGATGCGCTGATTGTTCGTCGCGAGGTCGGTGCCGCGGGTGCCGCTCACGTCCCGGCGAATGTTGTGCTGTCGCTCGTCTTGCTCGAGACGCGAGACGTTGGCGTCGGTACCGTCTCCGCGGATGCCTCGATTGGCGTTGCTTACGGGCTGAATGAGGCGAAGATCGCTGCTGTTGGCCATTTTGGGCACCCTTGGCACCAAGGTCCGAGCGCGCTGGTGGACGCGGGATCGGTCGTGGTCTTCGTACATACACGTCGTCACGCGGCGGCGGCTCTGGCGTCAGCGTGGCAAACCGTTTTCCCGCGCAACTTCAGCGGACTTGCTCCGATGATGGATCGAATGGCCGCGACGCGTATTGGCACCCCTCTTCCCCAATGTGGGCCATTGCCGGCTGTCCCGACGCAGATCGGCACGTCCGGCAACCCAGTGGTGGGATCGGAAAGCCTGCGCGAGCCGAACGCGCCACGCGTAGCCAAGCCCGCGAGGGTGGAGGCGACGCGCGTCATGCCCACGGTTGTTGATCGCTTGGTGGCGACGCTCAACGACCTCACCTGGCGGCGTCTCGCCAGCGTCAACGCCGCGGCTCGCCGCTCTGTCTCCACGATGTTGTCGGCACCCGCCGCGCTCGGCCTCCTTGCACCCTTCATGCACGGCGCAACCGAGCCGGAGCTCGCGCGGGTGAAGAGCGACCTTGGGCTCGCGGACGTCTCGGATCGCGAATTCCTGGCGGCGGTGAAGAACATCCTGTCGCGCGCCAAGGTGCGTACCGCGCTCTGGGCGAGCCCCGAGTTCGTCGTCGACAAGGACTTTGCCGAGCGCGTCCATGCCGAGCTCGGCACCGAGATCGAGACCGTGGCGCCCGAGCAAGCCCAGGGTCGCATCGACAGCTGGCTGTTTAATGGCACGCACGGTCGTGCCCGCAACCTCGCTGGTCAGAACCCGCTCGCGAGCGGCGCTGTCGTGCCCTCGAGCCTGGTCGCGCTCGACCCTTTGTGGACCAACTTCTTCAAGATCGGCGACACCATCGCGGAGTACCCGTTCGTCAAAGCGGACGGTCGGTCGGTTGCCATTCGCATGATGACGGGGGAGCTGCCGTGCCGCTCGGTCGCGAGCGGTGACTACCGCGCCGCGCGGCTCCAGCTCGAAGACAATCTGGCGTTCATCTGCATCGTGCCCGCCGAAGAGGTACCCATCGAAAACCTGGTGCGCGACATCGCGAGCCCCTCCGGCATGGAGCGCTTTCTTTCGAGCCTTCAGCCCAACCAGGGCATGCTCTACATCCCCAAGATCGATATCGAGGCCCGCTCCCATGACGGTGGCTTGATCAACGAGGCGACGCGCGGTCCGTACAGCGCCATTGGCTCGCGTAAGGTCGAGCTCGCCGGCACGGGTCACGAAGTGGCGACGATGCGTTTCAGCGAGACCGGCGTCACCATCGGCGGCGGCGCTGTCGCGAAGTTCTGGTCGGGTAAGCTCCCTGCCTCGGTCGCGCCCGCGCCGCCCCAGGTCCTCGAAGCCAATCGCCCGTTCCTCTACCTCGTGCGCGACGACGCCACGGGCCTCATCATTGGCGCGGGTGTGTACGAGGGGCCCGCTGATCCGCCGCTTGCGCTCTCGCTCGCTCGTTCGCTCGATCTTGGCGGCGAGCTTGGTTATGTGACGGCGGCGAGTGGCCTCGTGCGCGCGGGTGAGCGTTACTGGGTCGTCGCCGATGACGAAAACTTCATCGCGTCGTTCCCTGTGTCCGGCGGTCCGGGCAAGGCCCTGCCCGTCTTCCCCGGTGAGTTGCCGCAGGACCCGAAAGAGCGAAAATCCGCGAAGCCCGATCTCGAGGCGCTCCTGCACGTACCGCGCGCGTTGAGCGACGCCCCGCACGACATGCTGCTGGCTATCGGTTCAGGATCCAAGCCGAACCGCAATCGCGGAGTCGCCGTGGCGTTGACTCCAGAGGGTGAAGCTCAAGGCGCGGTGCAACAGGTCGATTGGTCGCTCTTGAACGGCGAGCTCGGCAAACGTTTCCCGAAGCTCAACCTCGAGGGTGCTTGCATCGTGGGCGACCGTATCCGCCTCGGACAACGCGGCAACGGCAAGAAGAACGTCAGCGCCATCGTCGACCTCGACTTGAAAGAGGTCGTCGGGGCCGTCATCGCGCAACAACCCATCCCGGTGTCCGCGCTGCGGGGCGTCAAGGTCATCGACCTCGGCAAGGAGCGCGGCGTGCCGTGGACGATCACCGATCTTGCGGCGCTGCCGGACGGGCGCATGCTGTTCACCGCGGCGGCCGAAGACACCGCCGATGTCGTCGGTGATGGCGCCGTGCTGGGCGCCGGTATCGGTATTCTCAATCGCGACTGTAGCGTCGCGTCATTCCGGCGCGTCGACCCCCTCGTGAAGCTCGAAGGGCTAGCCATCGTTGGCATTCACGGCGGAGCCGCCGATGTCGCGGCGGTCAGCGACGCCGACGACCGCAAGGTCCCATCCAGCATGTACACGACAAGCATCGAGATCTCGTAAACCGCCGCCGGAGCGCAGCTAGGTGAGCTTGAAGAGGGTCTAGCGGGCTTCGAGGCTTGCGTGTCCGTGACTGCAGCTCTTGACCGCTTCAGCGGTCAGCGAAATTCCCTTGCTGGGGTGGCGCATCGTGTCGTCGAGAAATGCCAACGTCGAGCGCTGGATGAGCTCGGACATCGCGTGGCGCTTCTCTCGGCTGGTGAACGACATGTGCTCGCCTTCGACGATGCGTAGCTGCAGCTTGTCGCCGCCGGTCATGTGCGTGAATGGTTCTCGGCGCCACTCAGGTGAGTCGTCCGGACGATAGTCACTGCCGTCTTTGTCGCCGGTGAGCACGAAGAGCGGGCGATCGATGTGATCCCACGACTGCGCATCGAGGCCGAACCAGCGTGGTCCTTGCGGCGACATCGCGACGGCTGAGACGACGCGTGGGTCGCGTCGGTCGCGACGCTCGTTGGTGCGTGGATCCACATACGTGGTGCCTGACATCACCATGACGGTGAAGGCGCCGAATGAGTGACCCACGAGGCCGATGTGCGTGCCGTCGACGCCAAGGAGACCCGGCAGGCGATCCATGAGTAGGCTCATGTCGCTAAAGCGGTCGTCCCATACCTCGGGGTGGGTCTCGGTCTCTTCGAGCGCGTGCCAGCAGTCGTTGCCCCGGAGGTGGCCGCAAACCCGGCGGGCGTCCGACGCGGGGTGCGCGATGACCGCAACCGCGTAGTTACTGGCGGCGAGCATATGGGCGATGTCGTCGAAGTCGTGCGTCTCGGGGCCGAGACCTGTGCTGAACAGGATGAGACGCGTTTGGGTGTCTGGCCGCTCCGGCGCCGTCAGACGCACCGATACGCTAAGTGCACGCGCCGCATCTGGAACGTCGAGCTGCCGAGTGGCGACCGGGCGCGTACCTGGGGTTGCGAGCTGCGAGCAATCGTAGCGTGGACCACAGGCCGGCAGGACCCCCAGGACGACCACAGCCAGGCGAATACAGCGAAACATCTCGTACTGCTCTCACGATAATGGGCGACTGCGAGTCGTCTGACTCCGGCGCGCCCCAGCGTCGCTGTAGCACAAAATCAAACGATTAGGACCCCTCCGATGGCTGACCCGCTAAGCCTGAATGCACCAGTGTCCGTCGACCTGCGCGTCGGGCTCGGAATGCCCGCGGCCACTGTTGCGCCCGAAGGCCCAGCCAGCTCACCCATCGTCGTCGCGGACCTTCCCGAGACTCCTCGCCCGCGCGTGACGCAAGCGCCGTCCGGGCGCGACGTCTTGCCGGCCCCGAATAGCGCGCCTCGGCGTACGGTGCGCACCGGGGCTCCCCAGGCAGAGGCCACTCCCCCGGCGGCCTCGTACCGGACCAACGACATTACGCGCGCGGAAGCCGATCGCGCCGTCGCCGAGTCTCAGCGCGTTCTGCTCCAGCGGAGCGGCGTCACCTTCGGACGTCCTCAGCACACCTTCGAGCCGTCGTTGGTCTTCCGTGATCAGCTTGGCGAGACCCACGTGCGTCTGCAGCGCCACTATCGCGGGCTTCCCGTTTTTGGTGAGCAGGTCATCACGCACATGGACCGCACCGGCAACATTCGGCATGTCACCAACGCCGAGACGCCGCCGAACCTCAACATCGACATCACTCCGAGTGTCGCCGCCGAGCAGGCGAATGCCGTGGCGTTGCAGGCCTTCGGAGCGACGCCGCCGCAGACGCAGACAAACCCGCGACTCGTCGTGACGCGCGATGACAATGGGCAATACCGCCTTGCATGGCACGTCATCCTGTCGAGCCTCCCCGGCGACGGCGACGAGCCGCGGCGGATGCACTACTTCATCGACGCGAAGAGCAACCAGCTCATCTACGACTTCAACGAGATCCACGGGTTCATCCCAGACTTCATTCGCGAGCGCATCAACGCCGCGACCCCCAACGCCACACCCGAGCGTCGCTTGCCCCTCGCCAATCCGCGCGGCGCCATCCCGCGCGCCAACGCCGAGCCGGCTCCAGCTCCCGTGCCAAGCGAGCCAGCTCCGGCCCCAGTCCCATCGCCAACCGCCAGTGAGACCACTCCTCCGGCTCCCGCGCCGGCCGAGCCCGCCCCGACCCCCGCCGAGCCGCCCCCACCGCCGCCGCCGTTTACTCCCGCGCACGGACTCGGGACCTCGGTCTATTCGGGCAACGTACCCCTCGCGACCTCGCGTCGGACCGCCGACGGACTCTTCGTGCTGCGTGATCCGACACGTCGGGATACCGAGACGCGCGACGCGAACGGCGCCGGCAACAACGGTGCGTTCGGGCCCGACGGCTTCCCCGTCTCGGCGCGCCCTATCACCGACACCGACAACGCTTGGGGAACCCCGGGCGATGATGTGCGCAACCGCACCGCGGTGAACGCGCACTACTATGGTGTCCGCTATGACGACTTCCTGCGCGATATGTTCGGACGCAACGGCATCGATGGGTCGGGCCTCATGGGCCGCAGCGTCGTGCATGTCGGCCGCAACATGGTGAACGCGTTCTACTACAACAGCGTGATGTGGTTCGGTGACGGCGACGGACGCAATGCTGGCCCTCTCGTCGACAAAGACGTCGCGGGTCACGAGCCCACACACGGCCTCATCTCCAACACCAGCGGTCTCGTCTACCGCGGCGAGTCAGGTGCCATGAACGAGGCCGTCGCCGACATCCTCGGCTCGGCCGTCTTCAGCTGGTACTTGCGCAACAATCACCTGCCGCCTGAGCAGCGCGATCAGGGAATCGCGAGCGACTGGTTGGTCGGTGAAGATTGCTGGACGCCAGGAACGCAGGGTGACGCGCTTCGCTACATGAACGACCCACCGCGCGACCGTCAGGGCACCAGCGAATTCTACTCGCGTGACAACTACAGTACGCGTTACCGCGGCTGGGGTGACAACGGGGGCGTCCACATCAACTCTGGTATCGCCAACAATTGGTTCTATTTGTTGGCCGCCGGCGGCACGAACCGTACGTCGCAGCAGACCATCGCCCAGGGCATCGGCATGGAGAAAGCAGCGCGTATCTTCTATCGCGCAAACGCCACGTACTTCACGCCCTTCACGAACTTCGTGCAGGCGCGCGAGGGCACCATCCGGGCGGCAACCGACCTCTATGGCGCCGACTCTGTCGAGGCCCGCACGGTAGCTGCCGCCTGGAGCGCCGTGGGCGTCGAGCCACCGCCTCCACCGCCACCTGCGGCCCCGCCTGCGCCTCCGGCCCCTCCGGCTCCGGCGCCCCCAGCTGAACCGACTCCTCCCGCACCTCCGGCGGAGCCTGCACCCGCACCAGCCCCGACCAGCTTGCGCCGCCGCGCCTAGTCGCGCGGCCAGGATCCCGCGGCCACCCATCCTGGGCCGGCCGCACCGCGTTCATACGACGGGGTCCACGCGGCCAGCAGCGGCGCGTGGGCCCCGTCCGCGCTTTTTTGCGGTCGCATTCCCCAGGGACCGCAATGTGTGGCAAGCAAGGGCGATGAGCGAGCTTTCCGATGGCGTTGCGGTGCTCGCTGACGTGCCGCGCGGCCGGCGTGCCGCGACCGTCTTCGTATTCTTCACGGTTCTCCTCGACATCGTCGCCCTCGGCGTCATCATCCCGGTCTTCCCGAACCTCTTGAAGTCGTTTCTCGAGGGCGATGTCGGGCGCGCGACGGAGACCTACGGCGTCTTCATGACGATCTGGGCCGTGATGCAGTTCGTCTTCGCGCCTGTTCTCGGCGCGCTGTCGGATCGCTTCGGTCGACGCCCCGTCATCTTACTCTCGAACTTTGGCCTTGGCCTCGACTACGTCTTGATGGCGCTCGCGCCGACCCTGACGTGGCTCTTCGTGGGACGTGTCATTTCTGGGATAACCGCCGCGAGCTTCACGACCGCAGGAGCGTACATCGCCGACGTCACGGCGCCTGAGAAGCGAGCCCAAGCGTTTGGCATGCTCGGCGCTGCCTTCGGAGTGGGCTTCGTCCTGGGTCCGGCGATGGGAGGCGTCCTCGGTGGGGTCGATCCGCGCCTGCCATTTTGGGTCGCGGCGGGACTGTCGCTCGCGAATGCCTGCTACGGACTGTTCGTCCTTCCCGAGTCGTTGCCGGTGAACCTGCGCTCGCCCTTCACCTGGGCCAAGGCCAATCCCGTTGCATCGTTGTCGCTGCTGCGGCGTAGCAAGCGACTCACGAGCCTCGCAGTGGTGAACTTCGTCGCTAGCCTTGCGCACGTCGTGTTGCCCGCAGTCTTCGTGTTGTACGCGGGCTTCCGCTACGGCTGGGGAGAGCGTGAGGTGGGTCTTACGCTTGCCGGCGTTGGTGTCTTTGCCATGATCGTCCAGGCGGGTCTGGTTCAGCCCATCGTGACACGCGTCGGCGAGCGGGGCGCGATGATGATTGGTCTCGTGTGCGGGGCCTTGGGCTTCCTCATCTACGGGCTCGCGCCAACCGGTCTGTGGTTCTTGCTCGGCATTCCCATGATGTCCATCTGGGGCGTCGCGGGGCCTGCCGCTCAGGGCTTGATGACACGCGAGGTCGGGTCCGACGAGCAGGGCCGCTTGCAGGGCGCTTCGAGCAGTCTCATGGGACTCGCGGAGCTCTTCGGCCCCGCGATCTTTACCTTCACGTTCGCGTCGTGGATGACCACTCTCCCCGGCGCGCCGTTCATTCTCGCCGCGGCGTTGCTGCTGCTCGCCGCTTTTTTGGCGTCGTTCGTCACGAGGGAGCATTCATGACCAGTATTGTCACCGGTGCGGCAGGAAACTTGGGCGTCGCCGTTGTTGCGCACCTCTGCGAGCGTGGAGGACATGTCATTGCCGTTGACCGCGATGGCGCACACTCTGGGCTCGCCGAGCTTGCCTCGCGCTTTCCGGGCAAGGTCGAGACGCTGACTATCGACGTCGGTGATCGCGCCGCTTGGACGCAAACCGTACAGCGTCTACAGGGGCGCGACGTTACCGGAGCGGCGCTCATCGCAGGTGGCTGGGCAGGAGGCCAACCGGTCGGTGCAGGTGGAGATGCGTGGCGCAAAATGATGTCCGCGAACGCGGATACGGCATACGCATCGCTCGAGGCGATCTTGCCGCTCATGAAGGCGCGCGGTCGAGGCAGTATCGTAGTCGTCGGAGCCCGGCCAGTGGAGAGCCCAGCGAGCGCCGGGATGGCCGCTGAATACGCGGCGTCGAAGGCCGCTGTCGTCGCCCTCGCGCGGGCAGCGGCAGCCGAGGCGCTGACTGCGGGAGTACGCATCAACGCTGTGTTGCCCAGCATCATCGACACACCGCCGAACCGCAAAGCGATGCCGGGCGCCAAACACGACACCTGGGTGACGCCCGCATCGATCGCCGATGTCATCGGCTTCTTGTTGTCGGACTCCGCGCGCGACGTAAGCGGTGCCATGATCCCCGTCTACGGTAGGGCGTGACGAACGAAGCGCCGCCGGAGCACATCAAGGCGAGCCGAAAAGCGGTCTAGAGAATAGGGACCAGGGGCAGGTCGAACCAGAATCGCGCGCCTTGGCCCTCGACCGAGCTGACGAGCAGGTCGCTATCGTAGACGTTCAGGATCTTGCGGCAGACCGGCAGGCCCAACCCGGTTCCTTTGCCAATGGGCTTGGTGGTGAAATAGGGCTCGAAGATCTGCTTGATGTTGGCCGCCGCAATACCGTGTCCGTTGTCGATCACGCTGACCCGTGCCCGATCGTCGACTTTCGCGAGCTGGACCTGAAGCTTGCGCAGCGACTTGCTCTTGCCCGACATGGCGAGGGCATCGGCTGCGTTACTGACGAGGTTCAAGACGACCTGTTCGATGCGCACGCGGTTGGTGTGCACCAGGAGCGTTTCAGTCTCGGGCAAGCGCATCTCGAGTGCCACGTCGCGCAGGCGCCCAGCGCGCTCGAGCATGCGAACGGTTTCGCGCAGGAGCTCCGCGAGATCATAGGTGTCCTCGCGAGCCCGCGCTGGCCTGCCGATCATCACGAGACTCCGCGTGTGCTCGCGCACGTGCTCGATTGCCGCCATGAGATCGCGAACCTCTTCGATATCCACCGGTTCGCCCGCCGCTACAGCGGTCTCGATACCTGTGCCAGCGCTCATGAGGACCGCGAGCACGTTTCCCAGCTCATGGCCAATGCTGCCGGCAGTCACGCCCAAGAAGGCGAGACGCTCAGCATCGAGCAAGGCGTGCGTCGCTCCTTCGAGCTGGGTGGTGAGGGCGCGGGTCTGCGACTCACGCTGTTCGGCCTGAGCCTTCACCTGCAACAGACGCCGAACGCGCACGCAGAGCTCGGATAAGTCGATGGGTTTGGTGACGAAGTCGTCGACCCTCAGGTCCTTGATGTGCGCCAAGCGTTCGTCGCGGGCGGTCATCACGATCACGGGGAGATCATTTTTCCCCAGGTCTTGGCGGATCCGACGGCACACCTCGATGCCGTCGATGCCTGGTAGAAGGGTGTTGGTGATCACGAGGTCAGCGCTGTCCGCTGCGATCAGAGCAATCGCCGCCGATCCATCCACCGCGTCGATGACGTCGTAGCCCTCGTGCGCCAAAGAATCCGTTAAAAAAGCCCGACTCGGTGTAGCATCGTCCACCACGAGGACCCGGGGCCTTCGGGTGGTCGGCGAGGGTGTGGGTGAAAAAGCTGGACCCTGCATGACCAGGCACATCGACGGTTCACGATCGATCTTAAGTCCCGGCGATGAAGTGACGCTACAAGGAGCGCAATGGCGGCTAGAACCATCCTGTTGGTGGACGACGACCGTGCAATGGCCACGATTTTGGCACGGCTCATCCAACCTCTCGAAGTCGAGGTCGATGTCGTCTGCAGTGGGCGCGAAGCGATCGAGAAGCTCGAACAGCGTCCCTACGACGTCGTGCTGACCGACCTCATGATGCCAGAATACGATGGCATCGACGTTCTCAAGGCGGCGCTTGCACGCGGTGGTGTCAAAGGGGTCGTTCTCGTGACGGCGGCCGCGTCGGTGCCTCTTGCGGTCGAGGCGATGCGTCTGGGCGCGGCTGATTTCCTCACCAAGCCGCTGGACAGGAACGTCCTGCACGCGACCCTCGAGCGTCTCCTCGACACCAACAAGACGGCCGAAGAAGCGAGCCGCGAGTGGCGCCACGCGCATGCGCCCGATCTCATTGGCGAAGATCCGAAGCTTCTCGACACGCTGACGATTATCGAGCGCGTCTCGTCGTTGGATTGCACCGTGCTGATTACAGGGGCTTCGGGCACAGGTAAGGAGTTGTGTGCGCGCGCCCTCCATCATGGCGGGTCGCGTCGTAGTAAGCCCTTCGTCGCTGTGAACTGCGCCGCGATCCCCAAGGATCTCATCGAGAGCGAGCTCTTCGGCCACGCAAAGGGCGCATTCAGCGGTGCAAACGAGCGGCGCGAGGGGAAGTTCCTAGCCGCCGACGGCGGTACCCTGTTTCTCGACGAAATCGGCGAGATGCACCTCGACCTTCAGGCGAAGCTGCTTCGTGTCATTCAGGACAAAGAAGTCACTGCCGTGGGCGACGCGAAAGCCCGCAAAGTCGATGTGCGCATCGTTGCGGCGACCAATCGTGACCTCACGGACCGCATCGCGAGCGGCTCCTTCCGCGAAGACCTCTACTATCGCTTGAACGTGATGCCGCTCTCGCTACCGACGCTGCAGGAGCGCCTGTCCGACCTGCCTCTGCTCACTGCACATTTCATTCGGTGGGCGAACGCGCGCCACGGCACCAACATCACCGGCGTCGAGCCCGAAGTCGCGACTGCTTTCGCGGCCTATCCGTGGAAGGGTAACGTCCGCGAGCTGCAAAACCTCATCGAGCGTCTGGTCATCCTCGCGAAGGGCACACGCATCACCGTCGCGGACTTGCCGCCGCAGATGCGCCCAGCGACACCGTCCCCGGCGCAAGCCCCCCTCGTCGCATTACCCGCGACGAACGATGCACCCGCGCTTGCCGGTGGAGTTCCCCTCGACAAGGCGCTCGAAGCCCTCGAGCGCAAACTGACCCTCGACGCGCTGCAGCGAAGTGGTGGCAACAAGGCAAAGGCCGCTGAGATCCTTGGCCTGAAGCGAACGACGCTGGTCGAGCGCTTGAAGAAGCTCGCGATCGTCGACCCGGCCTAAAGTTCCCACGCGCGTCGTCGATGACCGAGGTGAGCGCTGGCGCCCTAGCGTGCCGGTCGAGTCTACCCGACTCCATGGTGCCTCCGAACCCCGGGGGATCATGTAGGACACGCGTTGCCGTGACCCGTCGACAAACCGGCGGAACGGCCAACGGAACCCGTTATGGCGGTCAGGCTTCCGTCAAACGGTTGACGAGATCGTCGTCGCTCCCGTCTTTTCGTATCGTTCGGCGCTGGCACGCCGGGTGCTCTGTCTACGCTCGCTATGGCGATCGCGTGCTTTCTTTCTGTTCTTCTCGCGAGCCCAGTGACCTTCGAGGTCGAGCTCGGCCGGGACGCGAATGCACGCACCTCCATCAGCATCGATGGCAGTCATCTCGACGTCGAGGTCGTGACGGCGGGTGAGTCGGTGCGCTTGCCTGAGCTCGTCGTTCCGCCGGCAGTGACGGGGAACGTCGTGCAGGTCGGCAAGCGCCACCTTTGGCTCACCTTCAACACGACTCTCGCCTTCACGGGTGCAACGGTGCGTCCGGGGGCGAAGGCGACGTTGGTTGTGACGCTTGCGGGTCGGGAAGACGCCCTGCGCCGTCACCTCCTGGAGAGGACCCCCGAGCTCAGCGGTGTGGTCGGTATCGGCCAGGGTCTACGCGCCGCTGATAGCGCTATAGCGGCAGAGCGCTTCCGAGATGCCGAGCGGCTCCTTGCCAAGATCGGCGACGGAACGCCGGTCCACGCGTGGGCCCTCTTGCGCGCCGCGGACATCGGCATTCTCACCGGCGAGCGTGACGCCGGTTGTCGCGGCTACACGCAGGTCGTTGAGCGCTATCGCGAGCGCAGCGTCAGTCTCATCGCGCGCCTGCGTGCCGTCGGCTTTGCTTGTGTCGCAGGACAAGAGATCGACTGGCCTGGATTGCTGCACGCCATCAAGGGCCTCGATGGTGCGCTCGGAATCTGGGCGGGGCGCGAAGCCGTGCTCGTCATGCAGATGTTGGCCACGAGCAAGGCGGTCGATGCGGCCATGAATGCCGCTGGCCGCGTGACCGGTGGTGCGCTGCGACCGAGCGCGCAAACGATCCGCGAGACGCTCACCGCGCGAGCGGTGGCAACGCGCCGCGCCAGTGCCGTCGAGCTTGCGACCTGGGTCACGGACAACGGCGAGCGTGTCATCAAGCACCCCGACGCGGCGATGATGCGTCTCGAGACGGCGCGCGCCTTAACGCAGATCGACCTGAACGAGCGTGCCATCGCCGTTCTTTCGCCGATGATGGCTGGCGCGGTGCCGCGACCCGATGCGCCCCTTGGGGCGTGGGCCGTGCTCATCGACGCCTACGTGGCGACCGGCGACGTCAACGCTTTGACGGCCTTGAGCGGGGCGTTCGCTCTCGCAACGCGCGACCGTCTCGAGGTCCCTGAGAGCGTTTCTCCGCCACCTTCGGCGCCGGTTCAGGATCTCGACGACGTCTTCGCGGGTTTGGAGCGACGCTTGCAACGCTTGCGTCGTCACCTCGGAAAAGAGGCCCCATGAAGTTGGACATGTTCAGAGAGTTGGCACCCACCCAGAGCATGCTGGACTTCCACGCGAAGCGGCAATCGGTGCTCGCCGCGAATCTCGCGAACGCCGAGACACCTGGCTACGTCTCGCACGACCTCGTGAAAGCCGAGCCCGGTAGCGCGACTCTCGAGACGACGAGCGCCGGGCACATCGCGGCCTCCGGTGACGGCTCCTCTACCCCGGTCATCGAGCTCGAGACGCCCCGCGTTGACGGCAACGGCGTGCAGCTCGAGCAGGCCATGGCTGCCGTGACGGCGAATCGTCTGCGCTACGAGGCCGGTATCGAAGTCGCGCGCCGCCAAGTCGCTCTGCTTCGCTACGCCGCTACCGACGGAGGCTCATGATGGATCTCTTCAATACCATGGACATCTTGGCTTCTGGCTTGCGCGCCGAGCGTGTTCGCATGAACGCCAGTGCCTCGAACCTCGCGAACGCACAGACCACGCGCACCGCCGAGGGCGGACCTTACAAGCGTCGCGACCCGGTGTTTGCGGCGCAAGAGAACCCGAACGCTGCCTTCGACGCGTCGCTCGCCGCCGCCATGTCGACGGTCGAAGTGGCGGATGTCGCCGTCGACGACTCGCCGCCGCGCCTCACCTACGACCCCTCGCATCCTGACGCCAACGGCGACGGTTACGTCGCCATGCCAAACGTCAATCCGGTGGAAGAGATGGTCAATATGCTGACAGCGACGCGCGCCTACGAGGCAAGCTCGCAAGCGATGAACTCGGTCGTCGCCATGGCGGAGCGCGCGCTCCAGATCGGGAAATAAGACATGGCCATGCCCATTGACCCTCGCAACACCATCGCGCCGCTGCGCGAGGCCCTCACCAAGATACAGTCGCCCGCGAAAGCGGACAGCGGCGGCAACTTCGTCGACGCGCTGCAGGGCGCCGTAGAGTCCACCGTGCAGCGCAACGTCGAGGCGAACCAGGCCGCCGACAAGTTGGCAAAGGGCGGCGAGCTCGACCTGCACGACACTTTGCTGGCCATGGAGAAAGGCGACGTCTCACTCAAGTTCATGGTGAGCGTCCGCAACAAGGTGCTCGACGCCTATCGAGAAATCATGCGGATGGGAGGCTAAGCCGTGGGCAAGCTTCAGCAGTCCTTCAGTGAAGTCGGCGCCTTGTGGCGTGGCATTGCCCCCGGAAAGCGCCTCCTCGGCATCGGCTTCGTCGTTATCGCTTTGATCGCGGTCGGCGCGATCGCGGTTCTGGGCGGCACACCCCATATGGCGCCGCTGATGACGAACCTTTCACCGGAAGATATCTCCGCGATCACAGCGCGCTTGTCCGCGTCGCAAGTACCGTACAGCCTAGCGGACGGTGGCACCGCGATCCTGGTGCCCGACGAGCGCGTCATGGAGCAGCGCCTGGCGCTTGCGGGTGATGGCCTGCCCCGCGGCGGTGGAGTTGGGTTCGAGCTCTTCGACGAGAGCAAGCTCGGCCGTACGCGCTTCGAAGAGCGACTGAGCTACCAGCGAGCGCTCGAAGGCGAGCTGCGCCGCACGATTCGGCAGATCAACGGCGTGCGCGACGCCCGTGTGCATCTGGGCCTGCCAGAGCGTTCACTCTTTCGTGAGCGCGACGACAAACCACGCGCTTCGGTGACCCTCTCGCTCGCGCCGGGGCGACGGCTTACCGATGAGAACGTTCAAGCAATCGTTCACCTCACTGCGTCGAGCGTCGAGGGGCTGGCTGCCGACGCGGTAACCGTCGTCGACACGACCGGCGCAGTCCTCGCGAGCGCTGACGGCACCCACGCACAGAGCGGCCGGCAGCTCGAGCACCAACGGGGCATCGAGTCAGAGCTCGAGCGCCGTGCGACGACGATGCTCGAACGGACGGTGGGGCCCGGGGGGGCGTCGGTGCACGTGTCCGCCGAGCTCGACTACTCGACCGCCGAAACCACGAGCGAAACCTACGACCCCGACGGCGTTGTCTTGCGCAGCGAGCAAACGACGGACGAGACGCGGGGCTCCGCGACCGCGGGCGCGATCGGCGTCGCCGGATCACGTTCGAACCTTGCGGGCACCACGAGCGGTAGTGACCAGACCCCTGCGGCTGGCGCCGTGGGCAATGCTGGTGGTCGCCACGCCCAGACGCGCAACTACGAGGTGTCGAAGACGGTGAGCCACGAAGTCTCCGCCTCTGGCAAGCTCGTTCGCTTGTCCGTGGCGGTGCTCGTCGATGCCAAACGCGAAAAGGGCGAAGGCGGTGCCGTCAACGTCACCCCGCGCAGTCGCGAAGAGCTCGACCGCTTCTCCGAGCTCGTGAAGTCGGCGGTTGGCTTCGACGGCCGCCGTGGCGACCGCATCGAGGTGCAGAGCGCCCCCTTCGTGGAGGCGCTCGACGAGCCGATGACCGAAGGCCCGAAGGTGCTCGAGGTTGCGACCCGCTTCGCTCGCCCAAGCGCGGCCATCGTCGTCGCCGCGCTCTCGTTGGTTGCGCTGTCGCTCCTCTCGAAGAAGAGCCGAGCGCTCGACGCCGGGCGCGCGGAGATCATTCGCGCCCCTATCAGCGTGCGCGAGCTCGAGGCGCAGCTCGCCGCTCCGAACGGTTCCGTCAACGTATCCGCTATCCAGAACAATGGCGTGAACGTTGCAGCCTTGGCCGCTGGGCAGATGCCGCTGGCAGGTAGCGCCCGCGGTAGCCAGGCGAGCACTGTCATCAAAGGTTGGTTGAACGAGTCATGAGCAGCGCGTTGAGCATGCAGAGCGATTTCGGTGGCCAGATGGACGGTCCCGTCAAAGCCGCGATGTGGATCCTCAGTGTCGACGATTCGACGGCCGCCGAAGTTTTGGCGGCTCTCGACGAAGAGGAGCTCAAGATTCTCTACGCTGCGGCGCAGCGGGTCGAACGCGCGACGTCGGAGGAGCTCGCCGCGATTCACGCCGAGCTATCGAACGCAGTGGAGCGTCCAGGCCTGCGCCTCAACGGCAAGGCCCCTTACTTGCGGCAGCTGGCTGAGCGCAGTGTTCCGCGCAACGTGATCAGCGCTGTCTTCGGCACCAATGAGCCTCCGCGTCCAACGGCTAACCCCACCATCGCCGAAGCCGACCCGGAAGCGCTCGCCACTCTGCTCGCTCAGGAACACCCGCAGGTGGTCGCCGCGGTGGTCGCCCGTCTCGACCCGAAGCGCGCCGCAGCCGTTCTGAAAGCGATGCCAGAGGAGTCGCTGAAGGGCATCGTCTCGAGGCTCGCCCGCATCAAGACCATCGCTGCTCCGGCGCTCGAAGAGGCCGAACGCTTGCTCGCCGCCGAGTTGCCGACGCGCGAGACCCGTGACGCCGAGGTCGATGGGACGCGCGTTGCGGCGCTGCTCTTGAATCAGCTCGATGGTGAGGAAGCCGAGGCCATCTTGGCCAGCATCTCCGAGGAGACGCCCGACGTCGCCGGCAGCGTGCGTCGCGCCATGTTCACGTTCGACGATCTTGCTCGCCTCGACAAGAAGGGCATCCAAACGTTGCTCAAGGGCGTCGACAACCAGCAGCTGCTCATCGCGCTCAAGACCGCGAGCGAGGAGATGCGCAACAAGATCTTCGATGGTCTCTCGAAGCGCGCCGCCGAGATGATGAAAGACGACCTCGAGATGCTCGGTCCGCAACGCGTCACCGTCGTCGAGGAGGCACAACAGGCCATCGTCGCCGTCGCCATGAAGCTGCGCCAAGAGGGCAAGCTCAACGTCGATATGGGTGACGGGGAGGGCATGGCGTGAGCCGCAACGTCTCCAGCTTGTTCGGTGAAGGTAGCCCGAGGAATGTCTCGACCGTACCTTTCGCGCGAGTGGAGCCGGTCACGCCTCGCCGTCCCGAGTGGGCGGTTGGCGCCGACGCGGAGGTCGAGGTCGATGGGGCCGCGGTGGCTCGCGACGCCGCGATTCTCGCGGCTCACCACGAGGGTGTCGAGGAAGGACGCGCGGCTGCGCTCGCCGAGACCGCGCAACTGCGCGAGCGACTCGAAAACAGCATCGCGCAGCTTGGTGCTGTCCGCGATAGCATTATTGCACGAAGCGAAGAAGATCTCGTCGAGCTCGCTTTGCTCATCGCGGAGGTCCTCGTCAGCGGAGACCCTGACGCCCGCCAGCGCTTCACGCGGGCCATGGCGAGTCAGGCCCTGCAGTTGCTCGACAAAGCCGAAGTCATTCGTCTTCGCGTTCACCCAAGCGAGCGCGCGGGTGTCGATGCCGCCGTGCAGAGCGCCGGCGCCGATGTCGCGCGACGCGTGACCGTCATCGACGACATCAGTGTAGGAGCCGGTGGCGTGCTCGCCGAATGCGAGCTCGGCCGCGTCGACGCGACCTTCGCCGAGGCCCTTCGTAACGTGGCGCGGGGCTTGAAACCCGGTGCAAGCAGTCTACGCTTAGCGGGAGCTGAACCGTGAGTGCGGCTCCTGCCTCCGTTCTTGCACGCTATCGCGACCGCGTGAAGAAACCGACCCTGCAGCTCCAGGGACATGTGACCCAGGTGCTCGGCATGCTCATCGAGGCCCGCGTCCCCAACGCCGCCGTTGGCGACCTGTATCGCATCGCTGGTCCGCGTGGTGACGTCCTCGCGGAGGTCGTCGCCCTCAAGCAGCGCGAAGTCGTTTTGATGCCCTTCGGTAACCTCTCGGGCTTGCGTGTCGGCGCCGCCCTCACGCGCGACGAGGAAGCTTGGGCTGTGCCGGTCGGCGACGGTTTACGCGGTCGTGTCATCGACGCCTTCGGTCGGCCCCTCGACGACAAGCCGCTACCGGTTTGCAGCGACCGCTTGCCCCTGTTTGGTACACCCCTGCCGACGACCGAGAGGGCTCCAGTCGAGGAGCGTATGCCCCTGGGCGTGCGCGCCCTAGACGCCTTCATCCCTTGTGGTCGCGGCCAACGCCTCGGCATCTTCGCAGGTCCCGGCGTCGGCAAGAGCGTATTGCTTGGTATGATTGCCGAAGCCGCTACAGCGGACGTCGTGGTCATGGCATTGGTTGGTGAGCGCGGCCGCGAAGTCGGTCACTTCGTCGACAAGGTTTTGGGTGACGGCATGAAGAACGCCGTGGTCGTCGTCGCGACCTCGGACCGGCCCGCGCCCGAGCGTGTCCGCGCCGCCTTCACTGCGACCACCATCGCGGAGCACTTCCGCTCGCAGGGTCGGTCCGTTCTCTTGTTCGTCGATTCTTTGACGCGTCTGTGCATGGCCCAACGGGAAATTGGCTTGGCCGTCGGAGAACCGCCGGCGACCAAGGGCTACCCGCCGAGCTCTTTCGCCCTCTTGCCCACCCTGCTCGAGCGGGCCGCCCCCGCCAAAGCCGGCGGAAGTATTACGGGTCTCTACACGGTGCTGGTGGAGGGCGACGACTTTCGCGAACCCGTTTCCGACGCGGCACGAGGCTTGCTCGATGGACATGTGATGTTGTCCCGCCGTCTGGCCGAGCGCGGCCACTTCCCAGCCATCGACGTCCTTCAGTCGATTTCGCGTCTCGAGGGCGACCTCACTGACGCGCGCGAGCGAAGGATGACGCAGAAGGTGCGTGGTTGGATGGCCCGGCTCGAAGACGCCAAGGACTTGTTGGCGATCGGCGCCTATCGCCCAGGCAGCGATCAGGAGCTCGACGTCGCACTGGCCAAGCGGCCGCAGATCGAAGCGTTTCTCAAGCAGCAGGTTCACGAGCCCATGACCGCCGACGCGACGCAGCGCGGCCTCATTGCCCTTGCCGGTGCCGAAGTCGACGCAGACGCAAAGCTAGGAGCTAACCCGTGAGTGGAATGCATCGCGTACAGAAGATTCGCGCAATCGAACATCAACGTGCCATGCGCAACCTGGCCACCGTCGAGGGCGAGATCGCGCGTTCACGCGCGGCATTGTCCGCACAAGAGCGGGCCATGATGGCCGAGGTACAGCGCGCGCCTGTGACCGCTGCCCAGCTGGTCGAAGCGGATGCCCAGCGAGCGGGTCTAACACGCCGAATCGCGAGTCTCGCGCAGTCGCGCGAACAAGCCGCCAGCGTCACTCGCGCATCCGCGCTAGCAAACAAGCAGGCTGAGCTCATGGTCGAGCGCCAGCGTGCCGCCGCAATCGCCGAGAGCGAAACGCGTGAAGGGCGACTCATGGATGAGCTCGCAGCGATCGCCTGGAATCGTGGATGAAACGCCTCGTGCTCTCCATACTCATCGTCTCGGCCGCGGGCGTATCCGTGGCCGCGGGCAATGTCGACGGTGTGCCGCAAACCACGGGCAACACCAGTAGCGCGACGCCGGCGCTCGCTACCTGTGACGAGACCATGGCGCAGAGCCTGCGCGAGCGTCGTATGGCGCTCGACGAGCGCACTCGCAAGCTCGATGAGCGTGAGGCCGCGCTGAAACAACTCGAGAGCGAGATTGCCGCACGAGCACAGAAGCTCGAGCGCGAGCTCGCGAGCCTCGAAGACCGCGTCGGCATCGGTGAGCAAGCAAACGCCGCTCAGAAGAAACGAACCGAAGAGCTCGTGAGCGCGTTGTCTCGACTGTCGCCGCGTAAGGCGGCGCCCATTCTCGAGCGCGCTGAGCCCGAGCTTGCGGTGCAAGTGTTGTCGCGTGTCGCGCCCGACAACGCGATGGCACTGCTCAGTCAGATCGACCCCGCCACGGCCGCGACCCTACTTGGCAGGCTCACGCAACTGGGTGGCCGTGCCGATCCCTTAGCCAAAGCGAAAGCCCAGAAGGACGACAAGTGATGCGCGCCCCCACAGATAGTGCCGCGATGTTTCTCGCGCCTCCGCAGGATCCAGCCACGCGCGAGCATGAGACCGTGACGGCCGAGGCCAGCTCGGTGTTCGCCGCGACCTTGGGTCTGGTCAGCACCAGCGGACCAGCCAAGGCTCCGCCCGAAGAGAACGATCGTCGCGGCGACGGCACACCCATGGTCGAAGCGACGCCGGTCGCCACCTTGCAGCTCGCGCCCATTGTGCCTCCTCCTACGCCCGCCGCGAAGTCCGCTACGGTGGCCGAGAACACGGATGCGCCATGGGGTATCGAAGAGATCGGTCCGCGTCCTAGCCCGAACGGCATCGACCTCTCCTCCTTCGACCTCACGACCACCGATCAACCGGTCGCCCTGCCCCTGGAAGCCGCCCTCCAGCAGCTCACCTCCACCCTCGACTCTGCGACCGTCGCGCCTCAAGCGGCGCCCACGCGCGTCATCACGGCGTCGCACGAGGTCGTCGAGGTCGTGACTCGCCATGTCGTGGGCGGTGACCACCAGATCACCATGGTGCTCAAGCCGGCATCGCTTGGTGAAGTGAAGGTGCGTGTCCAGCGTCTTCGCGACGAGCAGGTCACGGTCACCCTCGAGACCGAACGTCCTGAGGCTACCGCGCTCCTGCGTGAACGCGTGCCCGAGCTGCAAGCCGCTTTGCAGCAGCAGGGCGTCAGCGTTCGCTCCATCGACGTCAGCCTGCAAGCCAGCGATGGCATGAGCCAGCGCGGAGCTGGCGGCGAGTCGCAGACGCACCATCAGCACGCTGAACGCGAGGAAACGAACGGTAGCGAAGAAACCCTGCGTACGCCAAAGCGTACGAAGCGAAACACGAAAGATCTCGACGTTCTCGTCTGAGCGAGGAGCTTCCCATGACCACAGTCGGATCGACCACCACCGCAAGCGCGTCCCAGGCCATCGACCAGGCTCTTGGCGGCGGCGCCCAGCTCGGCAAACAAGAGTTTCTCAACCTCTTGGTCGCGCAGCTCCAGAATCAGGACCCGTTGAACCCGGTCGACGACAAAGAGTTCGTGGCGCAGCTCGCGCAGTTCAGCTCGCTCGAGCAGGCCATGCAGACCAACGAGCGCCTCGGTCTGTTGCAGAACACCAGCACGGCCTTGAACAACGCGCAGGTGGCGGGCCTCATCGGCTCGACGGTCGAGGCCACGGGCAACAAGGTGGCGCTCGGTGACAGTCGCCCCATGGCGATCGGCTACTCGCTCGGCGGCGAGACCGCGGAGACCACGCTAACGGTACGCGATAGCGACGGCAAAGTGGTGCGAACGATGCCGCTCGGTGGGGGCAAGTCGGGCTCGCATGACGTCTTCTGGGACGGGATGGATGACGGGGGCAACGCCCTCCCCAGCGGCACGTACACGGTCGAAGTCAGTGGAAAGAACGCGAGCGGCGGCGTGGTCACGACCTCGACGCGTGTTCGTGGTGTCGTCACGGAAGTGACCTTCGAGAACGGCTCGGCGGAGCTGATCATCGGAGCCAGCGGCCAACGCATAACCCCCGCCGACGTGATCAGCGTCTCGCAACCTTGAACGGAGAACTCCAATGTCGATCTTGAGCTCACTCTATTCGTCTGTGGCTGGCCTCGGCGCCCACGGAAAAGCCATGGACGTGGTCAGCGACAATCTCGCCAACGTCAACACGATCGGCTTCAAGGCGGGTCGCGGTCGGTTCGAAGACGTGTTGGGTCAGAGCGTCTCGCAGCAGGTCACCGAGTCCCAGACTGGGCACGGCTCGCGTCTCGCGGGTGTCGACCAAGTTTACACCCAGGGCGCGCTGCTGGGTTCGGGCGTTGCAACCGACCTTGCAATCACGGGTGACGGATTCTTCATCACGCGTGGCAACCTGCAGGGCAACGCTGGCAGCTATTACACGCGCAACGGCCAGTTCAACCTCGACAACCAGGGTCGCCTGGTGAACGCCCAAGGGCTGGTCGTGCAAGGCTATCAGGCCGACGGCGCGGGCAACATCAGCGGCACACTCGGCGACGTCATCATCGCCTCGAACGCTACCTCGGAGCCACGCGTCACGACGCAGGCGACCATCGCCGCTAACCTCAACGCCGCGTCGCCGGCGGTCGCTGCCTGGGATCCCACAAACCCCGGTACGACGTCGAACTTCTCCACGTCGATGCGGGTCTACGACTCGCTTGGCGGCGAGCACACCATCGACGTGTATTTTCGTCAGTCTTCACCCGGCAACTGGGAGTGGCACGCTTTGGCGGACGGTGACGAAGTCGTCGGCGGTCCTCCTGGCGGAGCCAGCGAGATCGCCAATGGTACCTTGACCTTCGACACCAGCGGCGCGCTGACGGCACAGACCACGACGGCGTCGACGGTCGACTTCGTTGGCGCCGCCCCTGGCCAGGCCATTGCCTGGAGCTTCGGCGACGACACGGCCAGTGGTGGCACAGGCCGCGCCGGGAGTACGGCGTACGCTGCGCCGTCCGCCATGTCGAACATCCAGCAAGACGGTTTCACCGCCGGGTCACTTGCGGGCATCAACGTGACCAGCGACGGTCGCATCATGGGCGCGTTCTCGAACGGTGATCAACGCGTCCTCGGCCAAGTGGCGGTCGCTCGCTTCCGCAACAACAACGGTCTCGCCCGCACTGGTAGCAGCATGTTCGCCGCAACCGTCGACAGCGGTCAGCCGCTCATCGGCACCCCTGGCAGCGGCGGTCACGGGTCGATTGCGAGTGGGTCGCTCGAGCAGTCGAATGTCGACATGGCGCAGGAGTTCGTGAACTTGATCCAGTACCAGCGTGGCTTCCAGGCGAACTCGCGCACCATCTCGACCGCGGACGAGATGCTTCAGGATCTCATGAATTTGAAGCGCTAGCGTGAGTCGGGGCGATCAGCGCTCGTAAACGAAGAGGACACCATCGAATTCGAGGTCGGTGGTGTTGTCGCGAATGTAGCGGAGGATCTCTCGCGCGGCGTCATCGTTGCGGCGTCCGATGGGGACGATCACTTTGCTCACCGGTTCGCCCTCGTCGTCGATGCCCCACTCCGCATCGAAGCGGATGCGGCCCATGCGGTCGGCATCGATTCCCAGGCTCTCCCGCGCTGCCGGGAGTGCTTCGAGGACCTGGCGCATGCTCTCCGCGTAGCCGTGGGGATCCGTGTCGCGGTTCGTCGTCGTTGTCGCGCCATCGAACCCACGTATTGCGCTCGCATTGGGAAGAGCCACGGTCGTCCTCGGCTGGTCTTAGACACTTGCAGGACAAACACCCACCAAGCGTCGTTCACGTGAAGTATCGGCGCCGCTGCTCGAGCCGTTGCGCGTTACGCCTTGTTTCCCGAAACGATCGGAAGGTCGCGTATTTCATAGGCAATTTCCACGCCCTCGAAACGTGTCGGACGAACCTTGAGCTTTGCCCCGCGCATCAGGCGCACGGTGAAGGTGAGCTTACCGCCGACCTCACGCACCACGACGTTGGCGCGGCCTCTCGGCAGACTGAGGGCCGCGAGCAGGCGCTTTGCCTTCTTGCGCGCCGCCAGTGTCGCCATCAGCCGTGCCCAGCGACCAGCGTCACCTTGAGACGCTTCAAGATGGGCGCGATAGGCAACACGTACGACTCGGCGGGAACGAGTCCAGCGAACACCAGGCCGATGGCGACGCGCTTGCCGTCGCGCTTCAAGGCGGTCACCAAGGCGCCGGAGTCGCCAGGCGACGAGAAGGGCGCCCCGACGCCGTGCACCAAATACACGGGCTCGAAGAATGCGCGGCCTACGAACGGTGTGCCCGCCGCAGCGGAGTGGTACGTGGTCACGTTGTAGATGACGCCGACGGGACCCACAACCAGCCCCTGGACGACTCCGCGTGTAAGGCCAGTGGTGCGTCCGACCTTCTCGACCAGCATGTCGTCCGCGAAGGAACCCACCTCGACAGGGGTGTCGTAGGCGCTCGACTGCATCGACGACACGCGGTCCTCGTCCGCTATCGTAAACAGAGCAACGTCGGTGTTGAGCTTTGCGTTGACGACGTTGGGCTCGCCCTGATGTAGAGGCAAGACCGAGTGGTGATGTCCTATGGTGAACGGGTCGTAGTTGCCGGGGGCTACGTCCATGACGCCGGGAGCCAGGATGGGCGTCCCTGGCAGCGCGTTGTTGCAGCCGCCGGTCACGTGATTGTTGGTGAGACCGTACAGTTTCCCTTTGGCGTCGCGAACCAGGCATCCCAACGTCCCTGCCTGTCGGTCGTTGGCGATACTGATTGACGATCCGCATGTATAGCGGCCGTCGGCAAAGGCGCTACCTGGCAACGCAGGTGGCGCGTCGGGCTGCTCGTTGCCGATGGTCAATGGCTTGGCGTGGCGGTACGCGATGGTCACCGCCAAGTCCTTGGCGGTCGCGACGACCGACGTTGGAAGTGCTTGCGCCTTGCGCTTCGGGACAGCCTTCGCGGTGTAAACGAAGACCGTCTTGCGCGCCTCGTTCACCACCAACGCGGTGATAGGGTTGCGCTCGAAGAGCTCGACGTGCCGTGCGAGCGATTGCTGCACGACGGCTAAGGGCGCTTTGATGGTCTCGGGGTCTCCGTATGCTTCGGGCAACGCCGTCTGCAGCAGCTTGTGCTCGGAGGCCCATTCGCGCAGCGCTAGCGCCACGTCCCAGGTCTTCATGAGCGAAGGTTGTAGCAGGCAAAGGTGCGGTCCGACCAACTCACCAACGCCTCTGGGCCGCTAGTGCTCGCCCGGTGCGAGCTTCGGAGCGATCGATGGAGCAATCGTCTCCTGAGGTGGCGTAGGCGTCCCTGGTGAGGCCTCTCGCGCGGCCGGCGAGACGGTGATCTCCGAGGGCGCTGGTGGCTCGATCGGGGCGGGTGTCGGGTTCGCATCGGCGCCTCGCGGTAGAGGCTCGGCGAACACGACGATGTCGACGCGGCGGTTCCTTGCTCGGCCTTCGGAGGTTTCGTTGTCGGCGAGCGGGTGTGCGTCGGAGTAGCCGGCGACGCTGGTGAGCTCGGCCGGGTAGGCAAACTCGTGGTTCAAGTAGCGGACGACACTGACGGCGCGCGCGACCGACAGCTCGAGGTTACTGCGGTAGGGACCACGCGTTAGGGGCTCGTCATCGGTATGACCCTCGACGCGTATGTCGGTATTTCCGTCCGCCAACGCGGTCATAATGCGATGGAAGGTGTCGAGGTTCTTCGGTCGCAACGTCGACCTACCGCCGTCGAAGAAGAGCTGTTCGGCGAGGCTGACGATGAGACGATCGTCTTCTCGGCGGACCTTGACCCCGCCGGGTGAGGCCAAGGTCGCGAGGACCGCGTCGATCTTGCGCGCCATGCCCTCGAGCCGCTGGCCACGTGTGTTGCCACCGCCGCCTTTTCCCGGTCCTTTACCAGGGCCTTTGCCACCGCGGGTCTCGATGTCATCGCCGATGACGTTGGTGCGGGCGGCACCGCTGAAGTCGGTGCCACCCCGCCCACCCAGGGTTGGCTTGTCGCTCGGGAAGAAGTCGATGTTGAACGCCGCGCGCGTCGAGAAGACGAGCTGACCCGCCTTTTTCGCATCGACGGTCGAGATGGCGTACATCGACGTGAAGAACGCGAAGAGCAGGGTGATGAAGTCAGCGTACGAAATGAGCCATCGTTCGTGGTTGACGTGCTCCGGGTGTTTCTTCTTGCGCGCCATTGCGGACTCTCCCTCGGAATGCCCGTTAGGCCGCTTTCTTCATCCCAGCTTCACCGCCACCAGCGGCGGCTGCCGAGTGCTCGTCGAGGAAGCCCATGAGCTTCTGCTCGATGACGCGCGGATTTTCGCCATCGACGATGCTGGTGACCGCGACGACGATGAGCTCGAGGCGAGCCATGGCGTGGGTGTGGCGAATCTTGAGCTTCGTTGCCGAGGGCAACAAGAACAAGTTCGCGATGGCGACGCCGTAGACCGTCGCGACGAAGGCGACCGCGATACCAGCGCCGAGCTTCGATGGATCGGCGAGGTTACCCATGACGTGAATGAGGCCGAGAACGGCGCCCAAAATTCCAACCGCCGGCGAATAGCCACCTGCGGCCTCGAAGACCTTGCTGATTCCTTCGCCCTCTTCGTCGCGCCGACCAATTTCGACGTCCATGGTGTCGCGTAGTAGTCCGCTTTCGCATCCGTCGATGGCGAGGCCAAGCGCCTTCTTGAAGAACGGGTCGGTGATCTTCTCGGCGTCCGCTTCGAGCGACACCAGGCCCTCGCGCCGGGCCTTGTTGGCGAATCCTACGAGTTGCTTGACCAGTTCGGCCATGTCCTCGTGTTTGGGCATGAAGACGTTCTTCAATCCTCCCAGTGCGGCCTTGAGCTGCGACCCCGGGAACTGCATCGCTGTGGCGCCGATGGTCCCGCCAAAGACGATGAATGCAGCGGTTGGTTGGAGAATCGCCGCGAGGTGACCACCTTCCAGCATGAAGCCGCCAAAGATCGCGAGTAGTGCGATGACGAGGCCGCCGATTGCCGCGAGATCCATGTCAGCCCTCTTCCTCGTTGGTGTCGATCGCGTCGATCACGGGGGGCACGAGACGCAATGCGCGACCTTGCTCACCGCGGAGCTCGAGCCCGAGAAGTCCGGCGACTTCCGCGGCTCGCTCACGCACCAGCATCCGGTCACCGTTGTGTAGGCAAACCAGGGTGTCCGGTGTCGCCTCGACGGTGACGATGTGGATGGGGCTGACGTACACCTGGGTACCGTTCAGCCGGGTAAGGCAGAGCATCTCGAACCTCATCATTTTCATCGTCTCGCCTGGCATTAACTTGAGCCGTTTCGAGACGCATTGGCGCGCGTCAACGCTTTGACGTGCGCGTCTGACGGTCGTCCTCCGGCCGTCGTCGAAAAGCCGACGCGGCGCTCCGGCATGACGAGCGCAAGGGGCGAGAAGCGTCGATCCTGCGCGATCCAGGGGCGGCACACCGCTTGCTGAGGGTGTTGTTCGTCATGAGCGACAAACCCAACGAAGAAGCCGCAGCCGCACCACCCGCCAAGAAGTCGAAGATGCCGATCATCGTCATGGGAGTTGGTGTCGTCAGCCTCCTCGGCGCTGGCGCCACCGTCTTCCTCGGCCACTCCTCGGCCAAAGCGGAGAAGAAGGCCCCCAAGGGCGAGCACGGTGAAGCCGCCGGCGAAGAAGAGCACGCAGAAGAGGAAGAGGAGGAACCCGCCGACGCGCATGGCGGCGCGAAAGGCGCGTTCAATCAGAAGCTCGATCCGTTCATCGCCAACCTCACGAGCGAAGACGGCGAGATGCATTACATCAAGTGCAGCGTCATCGTGGAGCTTCGCGGCGAGAGCGAGGCCCCCAAGCTCGAAAAGAAGCTCCCTCGTATCCGCCAGGACATCCTCTTGTACCTCGCGAGCTTGAGCATGGCGCAGACCGAAGGTGGCGAGAACAAGCGCAAGATCCGTGAGGGACTCGACGCCACCGTCAAGGCCGCGGCCGGCAAGGCTCTCATCAAGAACACCTACGTCGTCGAGTTGGTCATTCAATGAGCTCGGCGGCCGTTCTCACACCAGAAGAGATGCAGGCACTGCGCCAGCATGCGCAGGATCTGGGTGAAAAACAGGCTGCCCAGACTCTGGACCTGACGAGCAACGATCGCGGGATGCGCAAGGGCGAAAAAGGCCTGTCGCGCGCTCTCGGACTCTTTGCCACGCGCATCCAAACCTACCTGCGCGCGATGGTGAAGAAGCCCGCGACGGCAAACGCCGAGCCCATCGAAGTCGTTGGTCCTGAGGCCGGCAACGCGCTCTTCACCGAGCTCGCTGCGGTGCTCGCTGTACGTGCCGCCGACGTTGGTATCGTCGGCTATCTCGCCATTGACTCCGTCATGGCGTTCAGCCTGGTCGAGCGTGCTTTCGGTGCTGGCAAGGGTGAGGGCGCTGCACCCACTCGCAAGCGTCTCACCCGTCTCGAGCTCGAGACGGTCATGCCGTTCGTCGCGGAGTTGGTAGGCAACCTGTCGAAGGCGCTCTCGCTCGAAGACCATCAGCGTTTCGGGCACGAGCGGCTGCCGACCTCGACCGAGCCCGAGCTGCCGAACGGTATCGCGAGCATCGGGGTTTGGCGGTGCGACGTCGTGGCCGAGCCGCTCAAGGGCCAAGTCGTTCTCATGTTGTTGCCGCCGCTCGTCGAGATCGCGACGCTATCGGCGAAGCCACAGCAGGCCGCGCCGGTGAGCCAAGAGGGTCGCATCGCTCAGCATCTTCTTGCAGCGGATGTGACCGTCGCGGGGACCCTGGGCACCGCGAGCGTGAGCGTCGCAGAGCTCCTCGCCCTTCGCCCCGGCGATCTCATCCGCCTCGACGGCGCAGTGACCGACCCTGTGGTCGTCTCGGTTCAAGGCCACGCGAAGTTCGAAGCCCAACCATTGCAACGCGCCGGCGCCCTTGCCGTCACAGTGGAGAGAGTACTCAAATGAACGAGGAAGCAGTCACTCCAGCCGAATCACCAAGCCGCGAGACCCTCTCGCGCGTGCTCGACCTCAAGGTCGAGATGCGGGTCGAGCTGGGACGCCGCCCGATGCGTATCTCGGAGGTCTTGAACCTCGGGCCGGGCACGGTCATCGACTTTCAGAAGGCCGCCGACGAGCCCCTGGACATCTTCGTGGGTGGCCGCCTGGTCGCGCGAGGCGAAGCCGTCGTGATCGGCGAACGCTATGGCGTACGTATCGTCGATGTCGTTTCGCCTGCGGACCGACTCGCTTTCGAACCGACCGCCAACGAGGAAAATCAATGATCTCCCTGACTATGTCGCTCGTCTTGTCCGCCGCCTTCCACGTCGAGGTCGTGCTCGCCGAGCCGGTGACCACAGCGACGACCTTCGAGGTCGCCATTTCCCGGGGAACCCTCGCGGTGCAACACGCCAAAACGGTCAAGCAGCCCAACGGCGACGTGCTCTATTTCATCAGCAACGCGACCGGCCAGGACAGTGACCTCGATTTCGCGAACGGGCCCATCGCCCACCTTCGCACCCGAGAGTTGCCGCGTGGCTACGCAATCGTACTGACGCCACGAGTGGAGACGACCGTCGTACTACAGAGTGGAGCAATCATCGCGACCAGCAGGGCCACATCCGTGGCGCCGAAAGCGGCGAGCGACATCAAGCGCGTCGACGCGTCGGTGGCCCAGCCGAATACATTGACGACCGAAAGCGCCGACCCGTCTCCTGCTGACCGACGTGAGAACGCCGAGCGCCGATCGCAGGCCGCGGAGGCTCGGTTGGCAAACAGCGAGGGTCGCCCGCCCCGCCTTGCCGCGCAGCCTATCGATGACCGTGGTAGCTCGCCCATGCGCAACTTTGGCTTGCTCGCTGGGCTGCTCGCGGTCGGTGCGGCGGTCGTGGTGTACGGAAAGAAGGTCAACAAGAAGAAGGGCGCAACGGGCACGACCGAAGGCATCGACCTCGTCGCCGTGAAGGCGTTAGGCGCCAAACAGCGCCTGGCAGTTGTCGACGCGTGTGGGGATCGCCTGCTCATCGCCACGAGTGAACAGGGGGTGCAGCTCCTTTCGAAGCTCGAGGGCGGAACCGGCGTTCACAAGATCCCCACCGATTTCTTGGCGAGCCTCGCACAAGCCGAGAGCGCGAGCCCCGTGCCGACGACACACGTCACGCCGGTAAACACCTCGAAAGACCTCGCGGGTCTCGTGCAGCTACGCGCGCGTCGCGCAACCTGGACGTCGGTCGAGCCCTTGGCCTGAGCCTTGCTCATTCAGGCTGCACCAGGGGGAACCGTCAATGAACCGCCTCATCACATCCGCCATCGCCGTTGCGACGATAAGCGTGCCCAGCGTGGCGTTCGCGGCGGCCCCGACCTTGTCGGTGAGCCTCGACTCTGGCGCCGAAGGTCCGACGCAGGTCGGCGCAGCGGTCAAGATGCTGGCGGTCCTCACCGTGCTGGCTCTGGCTCCGGCCATCATGCTCGCCACCACGAGCTTCGTACGCATCATCGTGGTCCTCTCGTTCGTCCGCAACGCCATCGGCACGCAGACCGCGCCGCCTACGCAGGTCATCACCAGCCTTGCGTTGCTGCTCACCGTCGCGGTCATGGCTCCGGTGGGCAAGCAGCTCTACACCCAGGGCTTGGGGCCCTATCTCGACGGAAAGATCGCGGCCGCCGAGGCCTTCGAGCGCGGCAGCGAACCGGTGCGCGCCTTCATGATGAAACAAACGCGCGAGTCCGACCTCGCGACCTTCTATGACATCGCCAAAGCGGATCGTCCCGCATCACCCGACGACGTACCGCTACACCTACTCGTGCCCGCTTTCGTGCTCTCCGAGCTGCACACGGCCTTCGAGATGGGCTTCGTCATCTTCGTTCCCTTCGTCGTCGTCGACCTCGCCGTCGCGTCCATCCTCATGGCCCTGGGCATGGTCATGGTGCCGCCGTCACTGGTCTCCCTACCCGTGAAGCTCTTGTTGTTCGTTGCGGCGGACGGGTGGAGCCTTCTTGCGAGCTCGCTCGTACGGAGCTTTCAGTGAGCGTCGACGCCGTCCGTGAGCTGATGCAGCGCGCCCTGCTGCTCGCGAGCGAGATCTCCGCGCCCTTCCTCGTTGCCACCCTGGTCGTGGGGCTCCTTGTCGGCGTTCTGCAAGCCGCGACGCAGGTGCAAGAGGCCGCGCTCGCCTTCATCCCGAAGCTCGCCATCGTCGGGCTTTTGGTTGTGCTTGCCGGTCCTTGGACACTCGACCGCATGGTCGCCTTCACGCGTGAGACGATCGCGAGCCTCTCGACCATGGCGCACGAGGGTGATGACCCGTGACGCTCGAGCTGCCCTGGGACGCCATCATCGACGTGGGTCTCATCTCGGGGCGCGCTGGGGCGATGGTGCTGAGTGTTCCGGCGCTAGGTGGTGAAGTCGTACCCCTGCGCATCCGCGCGGTGCTCGTCGTCGTGCTGAGCGTCCTCATGGGCGTCGCGGTGCCCCACGTGCGCGCGAGCGACGATTTCCTCCTCGCCCTGGGTGTGGAGCTTGGCATCGGTCTCCTGTTGGGGGTCACCATTCGCGTCGCTTTCGCAGCCGCGGAGCTCGCCGGCGAGCTCATCGCTCACCAGCTCGGCTTTGGCCTCGAAGGGACCTACAACGCCCTCTCGGAAGAGCAGGGCGGCACCTACACGCAGCTCTTTGGCACCATCGCCGGCCTGACCTTCTTCGCCGTCGGCGGCCACCTCGAGATGGTGCGCGCTTTAGCGGCCAGTGTGCACCACCTGCCGCCGGGGAGCGACGTCGCCGCGCTCCTCTCACCGCATCACATCGTGCGGGCGTTGACCCACATCATCCTACGTGGGCTCGCGGTGGCTGCGCCGCTCTCCATCGCCGTGCTCACTGGCCAGCTCGTGCTTGGGTTCGTGGCGCGCATCGCGCCGCAGCTCAACGCCTGGTCGTTCGGTTTCGTGCTCACCGGTGCCATCGCTCTCTTCGGCGCGAGCCTTGCAGCTCCGTCTCTCGTGCACGCGGTCAGCGGCCTCATGCACGAGAGCGCCGCAGACATAGCGGGGTTAGCCGGAGAGTAGCTGGTGTCTGAAGACGCAGAGAAGAATCAACCAGCGAGCGAAAAACGCAGGCGCGAGTTTCGCGAGCGCGGGCAAGTCGCCAAGAGTCGCGACCTCTCGACGGGCGCCGTGCTCATCGTCGGTGGCGTCACCATCTTGGCGACTGGTCGGCAAGCAGCCGAGGCTGTCACCCTTTTGACGCGCGCAAGCTTCGGAGCCCTCGCCCGCGGAGGTGTCGAGCTCAGCAGCGGCATGGTGGTCAAAACCATTCTGCAGAGCGCCGGCTTCGTCGGCCTTGCGTGCGCCTTCACCGCCCTCGCCACGGGCTTTGCGCAGGTAGGTTTCCTACCTACCAAAGCTTGGGCGAAGCTCGACCTCGAGAAGCTCAATCCGCTACCGCGGTTCTCCCAGATGTTTGCCTCGAAAGAGGCCGTCGCTGGACTCTTCTCGACCATCCTCAAGGTTGCCGTGGTCGTTGGCGTCGCCTACACGGGGATTGTCTCCGGCATGAAGACGCTGGTGAACGCGAGCCCAGCGTCTCTCGCCGAAGCCCTCACGCTAGCGCGCATCGTGCTGGTCGACATCTTACGGCGCGCGACGCCAGCCCTGCTCTGCATCGGCGTCGCCGACTATGCGTGGAATCGCTTCAAGCTCGAGCAGGCCATGAAGATGAGCAACGAGGAAGCGCGCGAAGAATACAAGGAAGAAAACGGCGACCCGCACGTGAAGGGCCAGCGTAAGCGTCGCGCGCGCGAGCTTTTGAAGAGCCGCTCGATCGCGAAAGTGAAGACGGCCGACGTCGTCATCGTGAACCCAACGCACTACGCAGTAGCCCTTCAATACAAGAAAGGCATGCGAGCCCCGAAGGTGGTCGCCAAGGGCGTCGATCACGTCGCAGCGAAGATTCGCGAAATGGCACAACGCCATAACGTACCGATCGTCAGCGAGCCGCCCCTCGCACGCGCGCTGCACAAACTCGTCAAAGTGGGCCACGAGGTGCCGGCCGACCTCTACAAGGCCGTCGCCGTCGTCCTTGCCTTCGTCTACCGCCAGAAACGGAGAATCGCGTGACCAGCATGACGTCACTGCCGTCAACCGCCAGAACCTCATCCAAGATATCGGCGGAGACCGGCCTTGCTTTAGGCATGATCGGCATCATCGCAGTGATGATCTTGCCGCTCCCGGCCCTCTTGCTCGACGCGTTGCTCGCCATCAGCATCACCGTGTCGCTCGTTGTCTTCTTGTTCTCATTGCACATCGAGAAGCCACTCGAGTTTAGTGCCTTCCCGTCGCTGCTCCTGCTCACGACGCTCTTTCGCCTCGCGCTCAACCTCGCGACCACCCGCCTCATCTTGCTGCACGGTCACGAGGGCAAAGGCGCCGCTGGCCATGTACTCGAGGCCTTCGCGCAGTTCGTGGTTGGCGGCAACCTCGTGGTCGGCGTCGTCATCTTCTTGATTCTCGTCGTCATCAATTTCGTCGTCATCACCAAGGGCGCGGGTCGTATCGCGGAAGTCGGCGCACGCTTCACACTCGACGCGATGCCCGGCAAACAGATGGCGATCGACGCAGACCTTGCTGCCGGCCTCATCAAGGAAGACGAAGCACGCCGTCGCCGGAAGGCTGTCGAGCAGGAAGCGGACTTCTTCGGCTCCATGGACGGCGCTTCCAAGTTCGTACGTGGTGACGCCGTCGCTGGCTTGCTCATCACCGCGGTCAACCTATTCGGAGGTCTCATCATCGGTGTCGCGCAGCGGAACATGTCGCTTTCCTCTGCGGCATCTGCGTACTCGCAGCTGACCATCGGTGACGGTCTCGTCACCCAGTTGCCGGCGCTCCTCACCTCGATAGCCGCTGGTCTCGTGACGACGCGGGCAGCCGCAGGTGGCGCGCTCGGCGCCGCAGTCAAGAAGCAGCTCTTCGGTTCAGACAAGGCGTTGCGGATGGCGGCTGCCGTACTTGCCGGCCTGGCGCTCGTCCCAGGCATGCCGCATGTCGCTTTTGCGGTCATCGCCGTGGCGCTCTTCATGGTGTCCCGCAACCAGGTACCAGAGGCGGTTCCCGCCGAAGCCGCGCCGGTGCGTGACAAGGCGCTCGAGGAGCGTCAGGAGCTGGAACAGAAGCTCTCCGTCGACCTATTGGAGATCGAGGTTGGTCTCGAGCTCGTTCCCCTCGTCGACGAAATGCGCGATGGCGGACTCATGCGGCGCATCGCCGGCATTCGCAAGCAGCTGGCGAGCGAGCTCGGCATCATCGTTCCGCCAATCCACATGCGCGACAATTTACGGCTGGCGCCGGGAGCCTACCGGGTTCTCCTTTCGGGCAACGAAATCGGCAAGGGCGAGCTGCGCCTGGGTCACGTCATGGCGATGACCAACGACCCCGCTGGTGTCACGTTGCCTGGTGAAAACGTCCTCGAGCCAGCGTTCGGGCTTCCCGCCAAGTGGATCGCCGAAACGGACCGCGATCGGGCCGAGTTCGCCGGCTACACCGTGGTCGAGCCGGCGACTGTCGTGGCGACCCACTTGGGTGAGCTTCTTGCCTCGCATGCCCACGAGATTCTTGGCCGCCGCGAGCTGCAAGAGCTGCTCGAGCTTGCAGGCCGCGATAACGGCAAGCTCATCGAAGAGCTCGTTCCCCAGCAGATTACCCACGTTGGCCTACTCAAGATCCTACGCGGTCTACTGCGTGAACGGCTGTCGATCCGCGACCTGCGCGGAGTGCTCGAGGGCATCGCTGAGCACATCCATGAAACCAAAGACGTCGACCAGCTCGTCGAGCACGTGCGTGTGCGGCTGTCGCGTCAAATTACCGGCAGGCATCGCGGCCGCGACGGAAGCGTCTACGCCATCCTACTTGCGCCAGATGTCGAGGGATCTTTCCGCCGCATGCAGCAGCCGCAAGGTGGCTTCGATCCTGCAGAGCTTAGTGCCATCGGAGCGGCATTCGAGCATGCAACGAAGAACGTCAAACGGTCAGAAGAGCTGCCAGTCATCCTGGTGGCAGGCGACATCCGCCGATCGGTTGCGACCTTCGCTGCGCGCCACACGCCGGGTCTCTCGGTGGTCAGCTACCGCGAGATCGACCCCCAAGCGGCCATTCGAACTCTAGCGATCGTAGGCGCGAATCGCGCCGCGGAGCTCAAAGGAACCCCAAAACATGCAGCTCAGAACGTTCACCGGGCCTGATATGGCGGCCGCTCTGGCGGCGGTGAAGAAGGCGCTCGGCCCCGACGCCATCGTCGTCGCCACCCGTCAGGTGCAGAAACCGGGGCTGATGCGGGGCGGCGTCGTGGAAGTGACGGCGGCGCTCGAGATCGACGAAAAACCGACGCTCCGCACCACGGGTGTCAAAGAGCTGAACAAGTACGCGACGGCCGATATGCGCAACGGCCTGACGCGCGACCTCGCGAGCCTACGCGCCGAGCTGCGCGACCCGGCACGCCCGGCTTATGGCGCCTCGTTCGACGCCGACGAGGCCCGTCGTACGCTTGAGAACGCCGACGTCGAAACGGAGCTCGCCACGGAGCTCGCCGACAAGCTCGACGGCGAAACCGACCTCACGACCCACGTCGCCCGCGAGCTCGGTAGCCTCACGCGTGAAAGCCTCGAGGCGCGCGGCATCATCGCACTCGTTGGTCCAACCGGCGTCGGCAAGACCACGTCGATCGCCAAGCTCGCGGCGGTCGCTTCCTTGGTGCGTGGCCGTCAGGTCGCCCTCATCAGCACCGACAACTACCGCATTGGCGCCGGTGAGCAGCTCGCTGCCTACGCAAACCTCATCGGTGTTCCCTACGCGATGGCGCCGGATCGCAAAGCCTTGAGTGACGCGCTCCGCGAGCATCGCAACGCCGACCTCGTACTCGTCGACACAGCCGGCCGCGGCGTTCGTGATAGCGAACACATCACCGGACTCACGGAGCTGTTCAGCGGTACGCCGACCCAGATCTGGCTTACCCTTTCGGCGACGACGCGTCAGAGTGAGCTGCGCGCGCTCGCCCGGGCCTACGGACAACTCCCCACCAAGGCCCTCATCATGACGAAGCTCGACGAAGCCGCGCAGCTCGGCGCTCTGCTCAACGCTTGTTTTCACACGCGCCTGCCGCTCGCGTACGTCACACATGGGCAGCGCGTTCCCGAAGACGTCGTCCGCCCGTCTCCTTCGGCACTCGCGACGGCCCTGGTTACAGCCGCGAACGCGGGTGACGAAGGCGCTCCCAGCCTCGAGCTGGGCTCGGAGGTTCAATCGTGGAGCTAATGGGATCCGATCAAGCAGAGACCCTGCGAAGCCTGCGTCGTCTGCCCACCGGCGAGCGGGTGGCTACCGACGATGTGCGCATCATCGCGGTGGCGAGTGGCAAGGGCGGCGTCGGAAAGACGCAACTCGTCGCCAACCTAGCGGTCGCGTTTGCACGTCAGGGGCGTCGCGTTCTTGCCCTCGATGGTGACATGGGCATGGCGAACCTGGACATGGCGCTCGGCGTCACCCCGTCAGCCACGATCGCGGACCTGATGGATGGGACGACGACCATCGACAAGGTCCTGGTTGTCGCGCGCGAAGGCGTCACACTTCTGCCGGCAGGGTCGGGCCGCTACGAGCTAGCGAACATCAGTGACCGCGAGCGGGCCGGCCTCTTCGAAGCGATCGACACCCTGGAGAACCGCTTTGACACCGTCGTCATCGATGTCGGCGCGGGTATCGGAGGTAACGCTGTCTCCTTCGCGGCAGCGGCACAGGATGTGGTGGTCGTCGCGAACCTCGAGCCGACTTCGCTGGCCGACGCTTACGCGCTCATCAAGACGCTTGCTACCAAACGCGGCGTCAAACACGTCCGAGTCGTTGCCAACATGGTGCGTAACGCGGCCGAGGGCGAAGAAGTCTATCGCCGACTCTCGTTGCTGACGGCGCGCTTTCTGAACGTAGGTATCGACTACCTGGGTTACATTGCCCGCGATAGCGCAGTGCCACGAGCCGTGCACGCAGGCGTGCCGGTGATCGTCGGCGAGCCAAAGAGCGGTGCTGGCCAGTGTTATCTCGCTATCGCGCGTAAGCTCGCTAAGACGCCGGCCGATGTCGGCTCGGCGACCGGCGGCGTGCGCTTGTTCTGGCGTCGTCTCGCGGGCGGGAGCATCACTCAATGAGCTCGGCCGTTGCCCAGGTCCATCCGGCCATCGGGCCGATCGAGCAGTACGTGCCGCTGGTGAGGCGCGTCGCGGCGCGCCTTGCCCGTCGTCTGCCGTCGCACGTGCGCTTCGAGGACTTAGTAGGAGCGGGTCTCGTTGGTCTCATGCAGGCGACACAGCGCTTCGATGCGACGCGCATGACGAAGTCCTTCGAAGCGTTCGCTGAGTTCCGCATCAAAGGCGCCATCTACGACGAGCTACGCCGGCGCGATCTCATGTCGCGCGACGCGCGTATCGATGCGAAAAAGCTCGAACGCACGGTCCAAGAGCTCGCGCAGCAGTTTGGTCGCCAGCCATCCGATGAAGAAGTGGCGCGCGCTACCGGCAAGACTTTGGACGAGCTTCACACGGCCTACGGCAAGCTCGCCCCAGTGCAGGTGGTGAGCACCGATGAATCCACCACGTGGGATGTGGAGCGCGGCCCATCGCCTTTCGAGTCGACGGACAAGAAGCAAACGCGTGAGTTGTTGGTCAAGAACATCAAGAAGCTACCTGAGCGCCACCAACAGGTGTTGCAGCTCTACTACGTGGAAGAGCTCACGCTGAAACAGATCGGCGATGTCCTCGAGGTCACCGAGTCCCGCGCCTGCCAGCTCATCGGAGAGATCACCGTGAAGCTGCGCGCACTCATGGGGGTCGAAGCGCCTGGCAAGAAGCGCAAAGGAGCCAGCAATGCCTGACGGGATTTATGCGGCGCTTTCCGGCGCCATCGCCAACGAGCGCGCCCTCGAGGTGACCGCCAACAACCTCGCCAATGTCAGTACAACCGGTTTCAAGGGTGACCGCATCGCCGCGCGGAGCCAGTTCGCACAGGAGCTCGAGCGCCAGAGTCCAGTCGACCAGCAAGTCGCCATCGACGTGGTTCGCATCGACATGCGCCAAGGCGGCTTACACGAAACGGGCAATCCGCTCGACGTCGCGGCGGCGAACGAAGGCTTCTTCGTGGTCAAGACGCCCGAAGGTGACCGCTACACACGCGCCGGTCACTTCGTGCTCGACCAGAGTGGTCGCCTGATGACGCCGGACGGCAACGCCGTCATGGGAGAGGGCGGTCCCATCGATATCGGTGTTACCGGCAGCGTCCGTATTCTCGACGACGGTAGCGTCGTCCGCGACAGCGTAACGATCGATCGCTTGAAAATGGTGCGCTTCGATGATCCCACGGGGCTCCAGCGCGAGGGCGGGACGACCTTCAGCGAAGGTACGCAGACACCGCAGACACTCGAAGCCGCGGTTCACGCTGGGTTCGTCGAGCAGTCGAATGTCAGTCCCGTGAGAGGAATGACCGACCTCATCAGCATCAGCCGCAGTCATGAGCTCATGCACCGCGCCATCGAGCTCTTCCGCGAAGTCGATCAGAAAACCACGAACGACCTCGGTCGTTAGGAGCCAGCATCATGCTCAGAGCAATGGACGCCGCCGCGAGCGGCATGCAAGCGCAGGAGCTTCGGACCGAGGTCATCGCGCACAACCTCGCGAACGTCAGCACGAGCGGCTTCAAGCGCGAGCGCGCCGAGTTTCAAGATCTACTCTACGAAAATCTGAAGACGCCGGGCACCGTCGGCGCGCAAGGCAATCAGCAACCGGTCGGCATTCAGGTCGGTCAAGGCGTGCGAACGGTGGCGACGCTGCGTGAGTTCTCGGACGGACCACTCCAGCGGACCGACAACTCTCTCGACATGGCGGTCGAGGGCCAGGGCTTCTTCCAGATTCGGCTACCCTCCGGTGAGCTCGCCTACACCCGAGACGGCTCCTTCAAGCTCGACAGCCAAGGACGCGTCGTCAACAGCGACGGATACCTGATGGAGCCGCCGCTCAGCGTGCCGCAGAATACGACGAGCATCACGGTATCGAACGATGGCAACGTGTCCGTCATCACGGCCGGGCAGCAGCAGCCCACCGAGATCGGCCGTGTGACCCTCGCGAACTTCATCAATCCAGCCGGCTTGAACGCGATCGGGCGCAATCTGTTCACGCAGACCGCGGCGTCGGGTGACCCGCTTATCGTGACTCCTGGTACCGAGGCGGCCGGCACTCTGACCCAAGGCATGCTCGAGATGTCCAACGTCGAGGTCGTCGACGAGATGGTCAATCTCATCGCGACGCAGCGCGCGTACGAGACGAACTCGAAGGTCATCCAAGCCGCCGACGAGATGTTGCAGGTCACGGCGAACCTCCGATGAAAGCGATCCTCGTAGCTTTGCTTGCCGCCGTCGCGGGCGGAAGACCGGCGCCGCGACAGACGCGGCCAGTACCAAGCGAAGTCGAGAAGATGGCGGCCGTGGCGTCGGCCCAGCTCGTGGTGGTGGACAACGAGCGCGTCCACTTGCGCGACGTCGTCCCCAACGCGCCGCTTGCCCTTGCCGAGGTCGACGTTGGCGCCGCGCCACCGCCGGGCGAGCGACGCAGCATAAGCGAAGCCGCAATCCGCGCCTCGCTCAAGCGCGCGTCCGCATCGGCGGACGGACTTCGCATCCCAAAGACCATCAAGGTCGCCCGCCGGGGCCAGCAGCTCGACGTCGCGACCATCGAGGCGCTGGCCCGTCGGGAGCTCGCGCCCCTACTCGGGTACGGCATGTCCATCGACCGCCTCGATGTGCATCGCGGCGTGACCCTCGCGGAGGGGGATGTGGTCGCACGGATCACCAACCGCACGACCCTGCGGCCCGGCTACCAGTCGGTCATGCTCGAGCTAAGAGCCGGTACCAGCCCTCCGCGCAGTGTCACGGTGAGCTTGAACGTCGCGGGCGACGCGAGCGTGCTCATGCCGGTCGTCAAACGCGGTGACCGCGTCATTGTTTTGGCGGTCAAAGGCGGGTTGGTCGTTCAGATGTACGCGGTGGCTCAGCAAGATGGCCGAATTGGCGAGAGCATTCCGGTCATCCCCATGGATGGCACGAAGGTTGTACGAGCAAAGGTGCGTGACGCCTCGACGGTAGAGGTCCTGTTATGAAGTGGTTGTTCGTCATAGCGCTCGTGACACTCGCCGCCTCCGGTTGTGTTCGCCATACCTATCCCTATTCGCCGAAGGTGCGCGACTACGAGCAGGCCGAATACGCGCCGCGCGACGAAGGCCGCACGGTCGGCTCGCTGTGGAGCGAAGGGAGCGCCGGTCTCTTCGAAGAGGGTCGCGCTTCACGGGTCGGCGACATTTTGACGGTCCGCATCGAGGAGCGAGCCGACGCGACGCGCGACGCCATGACCGAGACCTCGCGCGACAGCACCACCAATCTCGGCGTCACGAGCTTCTTCCAGGCCATGCAGACACTGGCCGCCAACAACCCCGGGCTCGACCCGGCCGCGCTCATCTCCGCGGCCTCGAGTAGCAAGTTCTCTGGTGGAGGCACGACGTCGCGGAGCGGCACCCTCACCGCGTCACTCCCAGTCCACGTGAAGCGCGAGCTGCCGAACGGCGACCTCTACATCGAGGGCACGAAGGTGTTGCTCCTCAACGAGGAGGAGAGCCACCTCTACCTATCGGGCGTGGTGCGACCCGTCGACATTCTTCAGGGCAACACGATCTCGTCCTCGCGCATCGCCGATGTCGAGCTCGAGTACACCGGCCGCGGCGTCATCAGCGAGCGCGGAAGCCCGGGGTGGTTTAGTCGGATGCTCGACTTCATCTGGCCGTTCTAATGCACGCAACCGCCGCGCGCCGGTCGGGGTTCACGATGTATCGCTTGGCAGCAACAATCTGCGTGTTGATGAGCACGACGGTGGCGCGTGCCGAGCGCGTCAAGGCGCTTGCCGACGTGAAGGGTGCTCGCGTCAATCAGCTCGTCGGGTACGGCATCGTCGCTGGCCTTGCGGGTACGGGCGACGACGCTTCGACCGGTCTTTCGGGCCCCTCGATTGTGGTCATGCTGCAGCGACTGGGTGTGCGCATCGACCAAACGCAGCTTCGCTTGCGCAACGTCGCGGCTGTCATGGTGACCGCAGACCTCCCACCGAACGCCGGCGCTGGCAGTGCCATCGACGTCACCGTTTCCTCGATCGGCAGTGCCAGATCGCTCGAGGGCGGAACGCTGCTCGCGACGCCGCTCAAGGGTGCTGACCTCAAGGTGTATGCACTAGCGCAGGGGCCGATGTCGGTCGGTGGCTTCCTCGTGCAGGGTGGCTCGGGATCGCGGGTCACCAAGAACCACACGACTGTCGGTCGCATTCCAAACGGCGCTCGCATCGAGCGCGAGGTCCTCATTCAGCGCGACGATGACCATATCGAGCTAGCGTTGCGAGCGCCCGATTTCACGACCGCTGTGCGCATGGCGTCCACCATCGATGGGATGATGCAGCAGCGCCTACCTCCTGCGGAAGCCGAGGGAGGAGAAGCGGCACCAGCCGCGCCCCGCATGGCTTGGGCGCGCGACGCAGGTACGGTGATTGTGTTGCTGCCGCCAGCAGACCGCGAACGGCTGCCCGAGCTCATCTCGACCATCGAAACACTCGACGTCCAAGCCGACGTCCCGACGCGCGTCATCATCAACGAGCGAACTGGTACTGTGGTGCTGGGCGATGGCGTGCGTCTCCTGCCTGTCGCTATCGCGCACGGTGGCCTCACGGTTCAAATCAACGAAGCGCCGCAGGTCTCGCAGCCCGGACCCTTCGCCAACGGCGAGACAGTGGTCGTGCCACGCACTGACGTCAGAGCCACTGACGTCGGCGGGGAGCTCCACGCGGTGCAAGAGAGCACCTCCTTGGGACAGGTCGTCTCCGCCCTAAACGCGCTTGGCGTCACTCCCCGTGACCTGGTCGCCATCATCCAGGCCCTCAAAGCGGCCGGCGCGCTGCGCGCCGAGGTTGTGCTGCAATGATCAAGGTCCCTAGCATGCCGGCGTCCGCCGAAGCGGTTGTGGCCGACAAGCCCGCGGCCTCCGACAAGCTCGACAAGGCCGCGAAGGACTTTGAATCGCTCATCGTCGGCGAGCTCTTGAAGAGCATGCGCGCGACGCTGCCGAAGGGCATGTCGGGTGGCGGTTTCGATCGCGACGTCGTCGTCGGGATGTTCGACGAGCAGATCGCCAAATGCATCGCAGAGACTGGCGCCTTCGGCGTTGGCAAGATGGTGCGCGCCGGCATGACGGGGGGCGAGCTCGGCGAGCAGCAACTGCCATCGACTCCGCCCCTCGTGGACGCGGGCTGGGTCCAACCCGTCGACGAGCTCCCCGCTCACTACGGTGTCGGTCAGCGCTTCGGCGCCGCCCGCGCGCACCCGGGCGGCCACCAGGGTCTCGACATCGCGCAGCCAGTCGGCACGCCTGTCTATGCCGCGCGCGCCGGCACCGTCGTGGGTGTATGTCGCGACCCTTCGACACACGGCGGTCTGCAGGTCACCATTGCGCACGACAACGGGGCTATTCGTACACGCTACATGCATCTCGACAGCATCGACCCAAGTCTCACGCCCGGCACGCGCCTCGAGGCCGGCACGACGATCGGCACGGTTGGCAATACCGGGACGAGCTCACATGGCGCCCACTTGCACTTCGAGGTCGAGTCAAACGGGACCCACGTCGACCCACAGCGCTACCTGCAGCGCTGGAAGGAAAAACCATGACCCTGCTCTCGCGGAGACGACATCGACCCACAACGAAAGACACTCAAGTTTTTGCGGCAACCGTCGATGAACTTCTCGAACGCAGCGCCGCCAAGCGGACGCGCGAGCCTGGAGATTCGGTATGAAGATCGATACGACCCCAAAAGTTGGCCCCGTCGACGCTCCGCGTGTGGCCGGCACTCGGGTAAAGGCCGACGAGGGCCAGGCACGGGTCACCGACCAGGCGTCCATCTCGAAAGCCGCGAGTGACCTTCGGGATGTCGCCTTCGCCGCTGCCCCCGAGCTCAAGGGGGCGACGTTCGCCCGCGTTGCCGAGCTCAAGGACGCCATCAAGCGCGGCAGTTTCCGCGCCGATCCAGGTGCCATCGCCGACAAGATGATGGCGGAGCTCGAAGGATGAGCACAGCCCGCAGTTCACGTCCGTCGCCCATCGACGAGCTCACCATCCTCGTGACGGGTGCACGTGCGGCCGCGACACACCTCGATGGACCGAGTCTCGACAACTGCATGCGCTCGCTCGATAGCTGGTTCTCCGAGCAGCACTCAGCCATCGCTCGCGATGCAAAGCTGCGCGTGGCGTCCATGAACGCGCTCAAAGAGGTTCGCGACCTTTGCTCTGTTTTAGCGGTCGCGATTCGGGATGGGCTCTCGGCCGCCGCAGCGGTCGAGCCGGCGGAGCGTTACGGTCGCAAGAGTACGGCTAGTGTTCCCGCGAGCACAAACCCGGTTTTGACGCGGCGGTACGGTTAACGCATGGCGAACCTGCTCCAGTCGTTGTCTCTCGGCGCGGGCGCGATGCGGGCGTCGACCTATGGGTCGCGCGTTGCTGCCAACAACATCGCGAACGTGAGCACGCCTGGATACTCCCGGCAGTCACTGCTGCAATCGACGGCACCGTCGCCTCTACTCGGAGTCAAAGTCGATGGCGTGGCTCGCCTCATCGACCAGTCGATCGCGGGTCAACAGCGTGCCCAGACGGGAGCTGCGGCGGGGTCGAGCACGCGGTCGCAATACGCTCGTCGAGTCGAGAATTCCCTCGACGTCGCCGGAGACGGCGGGATTGCCGCAAAGCTCGACGCGATGTTCTCGGCCTATCGGCGGTTGTCCGCGACTCCAACCGATCCGGCCACGCGTTCTGCCGCTCTGGGCTCGGTCGCCGACGTTGCGAGTACGGTCCGTAACACAGCGACGAACCTCGTGGCGCTCCAACGCGACGCCGATACCAGCGTCGTTGCGGCTGTAAACGAAGCGAACGCCGTAGCTGCAAACGTCGCGCGCCTGAACGGTGCTATTGGTGTCATGGGGCAAGCGCCTAGCCAGGAGCTGGCTCAGCTCATCGACGAGCGTGACGTCGCCCTTACCCGTCTCTCCGAGCTCGTCGGCGCCGAGGCGCACATCGATGAGCGCAACGTCGCGACGGTTAGCATCGGCGGTATCGGCATCGTCATCGGTGACACGCAGCGCGTGCTCAAGCCAACCGCGGACGCAACGGGACTGCGCGACATCGTGGTCGATGCGCCGACCCCAATCGTCGTCAACGACAAGCTCGGCCCGAGCGTGGCACGCAGTGCGATCGACGCCCGTGATGTTACGATCCCCGCGCGACTGGCAGAGCTCGACAGCTTCGCACGCGACTTCGCCACCGCCGCCAACGCCATTCAAAGCACACACGTAGGCATCGATGGCTCAACCGGCATCAATCTCCTCACCACCGGCGCCGCCAATGGCGCCTTGACGCTCGCGCTGGACCCGGCGATCGCCGGTCAGCCCCAGAGGCTCGCGACGTCCAGCAGCGCTACGAGCGTTGGCGATACCGGCGGCGTGCAGGCGTTCTTGGGGCTCGAGACCGCCAACGTCGCGAGTGGTGGCACCATGACGCTGCAACAAGCAGCGCAGTCCTCCATCACCGCCGCCGGCAATGAAGCCGCGCGCGCCCTCGGCGACGACGCCGTCGAGCAGCGTCGCAAGACGCAACTCGACGCCGCCCGCGAGCAGGTAAGCGGCGTGTCCATTCAGGACGAGATGCTTTCGCTCGATCGCTACCAACGAGCCTATCAAGCGGCGGCGCGCGTGATCACGACCGTCGACGAGATGCTCGAGACGCTGATGCGTATGTGAAAGGAAGTAGGCCATGCGCGTTACAGAAGGTTTGACGTTCTCGCAGATGCGTTCCAACATCGGAACCGCTCAGTCACGAGCGTTCGCCGCGACCGAGGTCGCGAGCTCGGGCACACGCGTCGCCAAGAGCTCGGATGACCCGACGTCTTACGCGCGTGGCATGGTCATGAAGCAGGGGCTCGCGCGTCTCGAGGGCATGGAGCGCAGCGGCACCATCGCGGTCGACCATCTCACCGTCGCGGACGACGCGCTGGCGGCAAGTGAGGCCGCAGTGACGCGCGCCAGGGAGATCGCGCTCGCGGCCGGAAACACCACACTCTCCCCGAGCGACCGTGCGGGTTACGCCTCCGAGGTTGCTGGCTTGCGGGCCACGCTTCTTCAGCAAGCAAACGTCCGCTCGGGCGATACCTATGTTTTCGCTGGAGGCCGCACGTCCGCTCCTGCGTATAGCAACGCTGGTGTCTATGCCGGCGACACCAACGTACGTGTCGTCGAAGCGGCCCCTGGAGACATGGTCAACAGCAATGTCCCAGGCAGCGCCATCTTCACCCCGGCGAGCGGGCTCTCCGTCTTCGACGTACTCGAGCGTCTCGAGGCTAACCTCCGCGCGAGCGACGTGCCTGCCATCACCGCGCAGCTCGACGAGCTCGACACGGTTCACTCCCAGGTCACGGTTGGCCGGACCGACGTCGGCTTGCAGCTCGAGCGTGCTCAGCTCGCGTCGTCGTCGCGTGACAGCGTTCGCCTCCAGCTCGAGAGCGCTCGTGGTGCCGCCGTCGACGCCGATACGGCTAGCTCTTACACGAGCTTGATTCAGGCTCAGCAGGCGCTTGAGTCCGCTATAGCGGCAGCGCAGCGCATGATGCAGACGATGCAGTCTGGTCTCGGTCGCTAGACTGGTGCTTCGGCTGCTCTTCGAGCGGTGGCGCGACGCGCTCACCGCTCGTTTTGCTTTTGGCCTGCCGTGTGTTGCCCGAATCAAGCTGGAGTACCGCTAAAGGTTTGCCTTGCTCAGGCGATGACTAACTCGAGTCGCAAAGGGCGACGCGAACAAACCAAGCCGGGCCCTGCGCGATGCAGCCCGGGCGAACTGGAGAAGATCCCCCATGGCTATCTCGCTGATGACGAACGTTACCTCGCTCTCTGCGCAGCGTAACTTGAACAAGACCAATATGAGCCTCTCGGACAACATCGGACGCTTGTCGAGCGGTTTGCGCATCAACCGCGCTGGCGACGACGCCGCAGGCCTCGGTGTGAGCGCGCGCTTGTCATCGCAGATCCGAGGCATCAGCCAGGCCGAGCGTAACGCGAACGACGGCGTCAGTATGTTGCAGACCGCTGAAGGTGGCATGGGCGAGATCGGCAACATCCTCTCGCGTATGCGCGAGCTCGCGGTGCAAGCGGCCAACGGCGGTACCCTTGGCTCGACCGAGCGCGGCTACCTCGATAACGAGTTCCAGGCGCTCGACGACGAGATCACGCGCATCGCCGAGGTCACCGAATACAACGGTCAGTCGCTGCTCGACGGCTCGCTCGCGACCACGGGCGCCGACCTCCAGGTCGGCATCTTCAACACCGCAAACGACCGTATCACGGTCAACATCGACGACGTCCGTTCGAGCACCCTCGGCGTGTCCTCTCTTGATCTCACGTCGACCGCCAACGCTCAGACGGCCATCGATGCCCTCGACTTGGCCATCACCACGGTGTCGACGGCGCGTGGCTCCATCGGTGCGGCGGAGAACCGCTTGACCAGCGCGGTGAACAACCTCGGCAGCATGAAGGAGAGCTTCTCGGCGGCCAACTCGCGTATCGTCGACGTCGACGTCGCGGCTGAGACCTCGGCGCTGTCACGTAACCAGGTGCTCGTTCAGGCCGGTGTCGCGGTGCTCGCACAAGCGAACCAGATGCCGTCTTACGCCCTGTCGCTGCTCCGAGGCTAATTGACCAAGGTTCACCCGGGGGCCCCGCGTAGCTTCGCGCTCGCGGGGCCTCCTCTCTAGTTTCTCCACTCTCGGACAGGTGCGTCATGACGAACAACATCTCGATCACTGGGCTCGGCAGCGGCATGGACACCGCGAGCATCGTCGACGCTCTCGTCAAAGCGCAGGGCGCGCCCATCGACCGGCTGAGCAGCCAGGTGAGCGTCGTCAACGCGCAGAAGAACACGCTGTCAACGCTCGCGACGCACCTCACTACCCTCGCAAGCAAAGCCGACGCGATGAAGAGCGCGGTCAACCTACGCTCGAATGTCGCGACCAGCACCGATACATCGGCGGTCTCGGTTGCGGTCAGCGGCTCGGCAAGGGCTGGTGCCTTCGACGTCGTCGTCGACCAGCTCGCCATGAGTCATCGTTCGTATTCGAATGTCGTCACCGCGCGCGACCAGGGCGGTCTCTTCGGCGCCGGTAGCATCTCGGTGCAAGTTGGGAGTGGCGCCGCGGTCGTCGTCGACGTCACCGCCACGACGACGCTCGACGACCTCGCTGCCTCGCTCGACAACATCGCCGGGCTCGACGCCAGCGTGATCTACGATGGCTCGCAATATCGATTGCAGGTGAGCGGGACGCAGACCGGGGCCGCCAACGCGGTCACGCTCAGCGAGAGCGGAACGACGCTTGGTCTCGCAGACCCAGCAAATCTCCGTCAGGCAGCGCAGAACTCGGAGTTCAGTATCGACGGGATCGACATGACGCGCTCCACAAACCTCGTCGACGACGCCTTCGCCGGGGTCTCGCTGTCGCTAACCAAAGCTTCAGCGACTCCGGTCACCATCAACATCACCTCCGACTCGACGGGTATGCAGACCAAGATGAAGGAGCTCGTCGAGGCCTACAACACGGTCGTGCGCACCATCCGCAGTCAGACCGCGGTCGTCGGTGCCAACAACGCGGGCAAGCTCAGCGGCGACAGCACCTTGGCGTCACTTCAACGCGGTCTGTCGGGTATGATGTCGAAGCAAGTTGGCGCGGGGGTCTTCCAGAGCTTTGCTGAGCTCGGAGTCGCGACTCAGCGCGACGGAACGCTCACGCTCGACAGCGCGAAGCTCGAACAGGCTCTCACGACGAATCGTGACGCGGTCACAAGCCTTGTCGCGAGCAACTCGACGACCTCGTACGTCGGGCTCGCCGAGTCGCTGTCGGTCCTCGCAAAGGACTACGGTGGCGTGACGGGCATCCTGAGGTCGCGAACCACGGCCATGGATACGCGCATCCGCGACATGAATACCCAGATGAGACAAATGCAAGCGCGCCTCGACGCTTACGAGCAGCAGCTCAACGCCCGGTTCGCCGCGATGGAATCCCAAGTCAACGTATGGAAGGCGACGTCCTCGTCGCTCTCCATCGCCACCAACTCGAACAACTCGAAGTAAACAGGAGAGCGCATCATGATGTCGGCTCATGCACGCTACCGCGAGACCCAGGTCGCCGAGGCGACACCACAAGAGGTGCTGCTCGGCACATACGACGGGATGCTCCAGCGTATCGCCCGCGCGCGGCAGGCGATGCTCGACCGCGATCCGGCGGAGAAGGGGCGCCAGCTATCGCCTGTGTTCGTCGCCATCGGCGAGCTGCGCGTCGCACTCGACCATGCGCGTGCTCCGCAGCTCTGCGCAAACCTCGACGCGCTGTACGACTATCTGGGGCGCCGCCTGCAGCAGGCGAGCTGCAAGCTGGACGTCACCATAATCGACGAGGTGTCGCAGCACATCCGCGAGCTACGCGGGACCTGGGCACAGGCGTTTCATTCGCTCAAGCCGGGCACGGCGCGATAGCGGATATGCGATCTGGTCGCATGCAGCGACAGCCTGTGACGCGTTGCCTTTGAGACCTGTGAAGCGGCTCGTTTGTGATTGACGCTGACTCGAGGCATGACTACTCCACGGCCATCTCGCCGCCCGAGAGTAGTCGATGCGATTGTCCCCCCGTCTTACCGCTGTTGCCTTAGTCGCGGTAGGCGCATGTTCTTCGAAAGATGACGCGAAAAGCTCACCTCCAGCGCCCCCAGAGGTCGAGGTCGAATCTGTCCGTCGCGACGACGTACCGCTCTACATGGAAGCGGTGGCATCCATCGATGGCTACGTGAACGCCGAGATCCGGGCGCGCGTTCGTGGCTATCTGCGCTCGCAGAGCTATCGCGACGGGGCCTTCGTCAAGGAGGGTGACCTTTTGTTCACCATCGAGGCGACCGAGTTCCAGGCGCAGGTCGCGTCCGCGAAAGCGGCGCTTGCTCGTGCCAAGGCCGCTAAGGATCTCGCCGATCTAGAGCTTACGCGGGTCAAGCAGCTCCGTGAGATGAACGCCGTTCCGCAGCAGCAGCTCGACACCGCGACAGCTCAAGCCGCCGATACGCAGGGACAGGTGAGCTCCGCCGAGGCTGCGCTCGATCAAGCGCAGCTCTCGCTGTCGTATACGCAGATCCGCTCACCCGTGACGGGTGTCGCGGGCCTTGCGCAGGTGCGCATTGGCAACCTCGTCGGGCAGAGCGAGCCGACACTCCTCGCCACCGTTTCGCAGGTCGAGCCGATGCGGGTGCGCTTTCCGCTCGCTGAAGCGGACTACCTGAAGCAGTATCAGGCGCTCAAGGGCCTGGCGGGTCGCGACCTCAAGTGGGCCATGGCGGAGATCAACAAGCCGGGACACGACGACGACGCGAGCGCACCCCAGCTCGTGCTCATCGACGGAAGCGTCTATCCCCGTCGCGGCGTGCTCATGTCCGTCGATCGCAACGTCGATACCGGCACTGGCACCCTTCAAATCGAAGCTCTCTTTCCCAATCCCGAAGCCTTCTTGAAGCCCGGCCAATTTGGCCGTGTTCGTATCCGACGCATCGACGCCGGCACCGACGTACTCGTCGTGCCACAACGCGCCCTTAGCGAGGTTCAGGGTAGCTTCAACGCGGCGGTCCTCGGTGAGGGCAATAGGATCAGCATGCGTCGAATCGAAGTCGGCGCGGCGGCTGGCGACAAGCGTATCGTGCTTTCCGGTCTCGAAGAGGGTGAGAAGGTCGTTGTCTCGGGTTTGCAGCGCGTCCGCGATGGCGTTGTCGTCTCGTTGAAGGAGCCCTTCGGTCAGGCGGCGGCGCCCACCAACACAACCCAACGCTAGTCTTTCGTATACTCGCCCAACCGTGAGCCGGCGCCGGGAGCGCTCGTCATGTCCAAGTTCTTCATCCGACGGCCGATCGTCGCCATCGTCATCTCGGTTGTGACCGTGTTGCTGGGCGGCGTTGCTATCGCAGGCTTGCCCGTCGCACAGTATCCACAGGTCGTCCCTCCTCAGATTTTGCTGAACACCACGTACACTGGAGCGGACGCGCTTACCATCGAGCAATCGACGGCGACGCCCATCGAGCAGCAGATGAACGGCGTCGATGGGATGCTCTACATCCAGTCGGTCAACGCCAACGACGGCAGCATGAACCAGACGGTGACCTTCGATGTCGGCACCAACATCGATATCGACAATGTGCTTGCGCAAAACCGCTATGCGCAGGCGCAGCCGCAGCTGCCGCAAGACGTGCGCAACTTCGGCGTCACCATCAAGAAGTCGCTCGCTTTCCCGCTCGTGGTCGCCGCCATCTATTCACCGAATGGCAGCTACGATGCACGGTTTCTCGCCAACTACGCGACCATCAATGTCATCGATGCGTTGCTGCGCATTCGCGGCGTCGGTGATCTGCGCATTCTCGGTTCGTCCGACTACTCCATGCGCATCTGGGTCAAACCCGATCAGCTCGCGCGCTTGAACCTCACGGTCGCCGATCTACAAAACGCCCTGCGTGCGCAGAACGTCGTCAACCCCGCCGGCAAGGTCGGGGACGAGCCAGCCCCGCAAGGTCAGCAGTTCGCGTACACGATTCGTTCCCAGGGGCGTCTCGTCACGGCCGAGGAGTTTGGCAACGTCATCCTGCGCGCGAGCCCCGACGGCTCGGTCGTGCGTCTGTCGGACGTCGCGCGTATCGAGCTCGGCTCGCTCAACTATCAACAACAGGGTGCGTTCAACGGAAAGCCCGCCGCGCTCATCGTCATGTTTCAGGCGCCAGGTTCGAACTCTCTCGACGTTGTTGCCAACGTTCGCAAGACGTTGACCGAGCTCAGGGAGCGTTTCCCCGCAGACGTAGAGTACGACATCTCGCTCGACACGACGCGATCGGTCAGCGCCGGCATCAAGGAGATCGTCGAGACACTGCTCGAAGCCGTCGTGCTCGTGGTCCTCGTCACCTACCTCTTCTTGCAGAGCTGGCGCGCGACGCTCATCCCGCTGCTTACCATTCCGGTGTCGCTCATCGGCGCCTTCGCGTTGTTTCCGTTACTCGGCTTCTCGATCAACACCTTGTCGCTGTTTGGCTTGGTCCTCGCCATCGGCCTGGTCGTCGATGACGCCATCGTCGTCGTCGAGGCGGTCGAGAAGCACATCGAGGATGGCATGAAGCCGCGTGAAGCCACCCTCCGAGCCATGGAAGAGGTCTCCGGCCCGGTCATCGGCATCGCGCTCATCCTCTCCGCTGTATTCATTCCGGTCGCCTTTACTGGTGGCATCACTGGGCGCCTGTACCAGCAGTTCGCCATTACCATCGCCGTCTCGGTCCTCATCTCGGCCTTCAATGCGCTCACTTTGTCGCCGGCGCTCGCGGCGCTCATCCTGAAAGAGAAACACGTGAAGAAGGGGCGGCTCGCCAACTTCTTTGGGGGCTTCAATCGGGGCTTCGACAAGGCGACGCGCGGCTACGTTGGCATGAACCGTTTCCTGATTCGCAAGGCGCTTCTGCCGCTGGGCCTACTCGCTGGAGTTGGTTTGCTCTCGGTGGTCGTCGGCAACCGCCTGCCAACGGGCTTCGTTCCCGTCGAGGACCAAGGTTACGCCATCCTCAACGTGCAGCTCCCAGATGCGGCGTCGCTACAGCGGACCAACGAAGTCATGAAGAAGATCGGTACCGCCATCGAGAGCACCCAGGGGATCCAGACTTACAACACGACGTCCGGCTTTAGCCTCTTCACGCGCACCGCCGCCCCGTACACCGGGACTGGTTTCGTTCAGCTCAAGCGATGGGATGAGCGACCCGGCATCACGGCGGACGATGTGATCGCCGAGCTCAACAAGAAGATGCAGGATATCCCCGAAGCACGCGTGGTGATCGTCGGTCCACCCGCGATTCCCGGTATCGGCATCGCGGGTGGCTTCAGCATCTTTCTGCAAGATCGCAGCGGCGGTAGCGTCGAATTCCTCACCCAGAACGTACAGAAGTTCATCGCCGAGTGCGGCAAGCGACCCGAGCTCACGGGTGTGCGCGCCATCATGTCGCCTGCCGTGCCGCAGATCTTTGCCGAGGTCGACCGCGAAAAGGCGCTCAAGCAAGGCGTTCCCATCGCCGACGTCTACGGCGCGCTGCAGACCTTTCTCGGCGGCAGCTACGTGAACGACTTCACGCGTTTTGGTCGGCAGTGGCGCGTGTTCATGCAGGCTGAGCCCGAGTACCGTCAGTCCGTCGATCGGCTGCGCGACTTCTACGTGCGCAACGCTCGAGGCGAGATGGTGCCGCTATCGACGCTGGTGACGACGCGTGACATCGCCGGCCCCGAATACACGGTGCGCTTCAACCTCTATCGCGCGGTCGAGATTCAAGGGAACGCAGCGCAGGGCTATAGCTCGGGCCAGGCACTCGCTGCCCTGGAGGAGGTCGCGGCGCAAAACATGCCGCAGGAGATCGGCCTCGCCTACAACGCGCTGTCGTATCAGGAGAAGCAAGCGCAAGGTGGCACTGGCAAGATTCTCGTTCTCTCACTCGTCTTCGTGTTCTTGATCCTCGCGGCTCTTTACGAGAGCTGGTCGTTACCCTTCAGCGTCCTCTTGTCGACGCCGTTTGCGATCCTGGGCGCCTACTTGGGTGTGTGGTTGCGCGGCTACGACAACAACGTCTACGTGCAGATTGGTCTCATCGTGCTCGTTGGCCTCGCCGCGAAGAACGCCATCCTCATCGTCGAGTTCGCCAAAGCGGATCTTGAAAGAGGTAAGCCTCTCGTTGAAGCAGCACTCGAGGGCGCAAAGCTCCGCCTGCGTCCGATCCTCATGACGTCGCTCGCCTTCATCTTCGGATGTATCCCGCTTTGGGTGGCGAGCGGCGCCGGAGCCGCGGCCCGCAAAGTCATGGGGACCGCGGTCATCACCGGCATGTTGCTCGCGACCGTGCTCGGTATCTTCGTGGTGCCAACGCTCTTCGTCGTCGTGGAGAAGCTCGCCAACAAGAAGCTGCGCAACCAGAAGAGTAGCTGAGCGCGACCGCTGGACCGCCGCGTGCCAGGTGCAAGCCCCAGCACGCGGCGCATCCTATCGCACTCCATTCTTCAATGGAGCCGCGCAAGCGTAGCCGAGCGAGCAGCAAGCGCGAGGGTGACGCCATTGCCATCACCATTCACGTTGCCGCGCTCACCCATCCGCTTGCCGCTCTCGAAGCCGTATAGGGTCGCCGCCGTTGCACCCGCGAGATTCACGCGCACGCTGTGCGGCGCAGTGTCTTTATTGACGAGTACCACTTGCATGACGCCGTTCGCCGCTTCGATAGCGTAGCCCGACACGAGGTCGACGTTGGTGGTCACGGCGCGTACGCTGGTGCCAACGACGCGTGAGCCGGCACCGTCGTAACTCAAGAAGAGCTTGAATGCGTCTTCGACGAGCGTACCCGCTTCGGGCGCTACCCAGCGTGTCGCAAGGTCCACGCCTTCGCGCGCGAAGACCGCGAGAGCCTCAGCTTGCGCGAGCGCCGCGGTGATGCCGTTGTCGTTGCCGAAGTGGTACTCGGTGATCGCGAGCTTGGTGCCGGGGCAATAGCTTGCGATCCATTCCTTCATGCGCGGAATCAGACGCACGGGCTGAGCGATCCATGATTCGTCGACGTAGCTCGCGTCGTAGAGCGCCTTGACACTGCGTAGGCGCAAGGCCTGGGTGGCGGCTGACTCGTCGCTCGAGAGCGAAACGTTGGCCTGCTGCGGATAGAAGTGCACGTCGAGGTAGTCGACCACACGCACGCCAGTGCGAGCCTGTTCGTCGCAGACGTTTTTCAGGTACCACGCAAGCATCGGTACATCACCGTGGTTCTTGCGGTCCTGCGATGCGCCACAACCACCGGCGGAGTCGACGTAACCGCACCAACCCCACTCGGCCGGTCCGAAGGTCTTCGCCTGCGGGTCTGCGGACTTCACCGCTCTCCCGTATGTCACGGTCTTCTGCCAGAGCTCGTCGTAGGTGAGTCCGTTCGGGTGGACGTCGCGATGCGCCTGGTTCCACAAGGTTGGCTCGTTATCCAGTGAGTAATAGCGGACACCCCCATTCTGAGCCGTGCCGACCCGGCTCTGCAGGTGCTGGATCCAGCGGGTCACGAACCCCGTGTCGATGGCCTTCGAGGTGGCGCTCGGGTCGCCGGCGATCTTGGAGCCGTCCGGACGCAGGCCGTTGCCCGCGTCGCCTTCACACCATGAAGCGTTGCCTAGCGCCGTGCACTCTGTCTGCTGTTGCGCACCGTATCGTGCGACCGAGAAGCCCCAACGCTTTGTGCGGTCGGTCGGCGTGACGCCCATGAGCGGCACGGTGACGAGCGCTTGCGAGCTCGCCGCGCGCGCCTCGTCGACGAAGACGTCCGCCGCGCTACCGTGCGGGAGGGTGGATGGGTTCGCGTTCGACTCGGGGATGTTGAGATAGAACCAGTCGCTTCCTCGGTTGGCCGTATCGGTCTCCCAGTTGTAGCGGCTGGTGTGGTTACCGCCCCAGCGGCGAACAGGGTACTTCATGGTCTGCATGGCGGCGTTGCTACCGAAGTTGACCCCGTAGATCTCGGGGTTCACCGGCTTGCGCTCGGCGGTGCGGTCCACGGTCACGGTGACGTCGGACGACGAGGTTGGCGGTGGCGGGAGCGGAGATGCCCCAGCGGCCGTGACCACGACGTCATCGATGTAGACGCGAGGTTGGTCGCGCCCGCTCACGTCTTGAAGGACCACGCCGTCGAAGCTTGCCACGCCCCCGAATGCGCTCAGCGGGATATTCACGCGAACCCAGGCGTTGGCTTTGACCTGCGCATAACGGGAGAGGCTTACGCGCGCGGCGACCGTCGTGCCGTTATAGAGGACGACGTCCATTGCTTGGCCGTTTCCAGTGCCGCCGTGGATGTAGAACTCTATAGCGGCATACTGACTGCGTGTGATCGGGGTGTGGTGAAAGAAGAGGCCGGCCCACCAATCGGGTTCGAAGTACATCGAGCGCCCCGAGCGCGCGGGGCTAGTTGCGTTGAGCGCGTGCCCGCCCCAGCTCCAGTCCTCGAAACCGTTGCGCAGGGAGTCGTCGTAAATGACGAGCCCAGAGGCGAGACCGTTCACCTCGATTGGCACCGGCTCGCCGACACCATCTTCGGCGGAGCCTAGCTCTCGGGTGGTTCGGTCGTCACCTGCCTCGACGCTACCGCCACAGCCATGAATCAGAAAAACGATACACAAAGCCACTGCGGCGAGGGTACGTCGCATCGTGAGACTCCTTCGAATGCACCGCGCGGGGGCGCGGCGAGGGTCCATAGAGGTGCAAGCGACCACCGCACGCGCCCGTCGGGACGTCAGGCGATGCTCGCTCACGCGTTGGTGTCTTTTCTATCGACGCGCTAACGCTGCAACGGAGTGCAACGATTGAGGGGCTAGCGCGCCCGGGACGCTAGGAGAGGGGTGTCTCGGCGCCTTGGTTTTCCGAGGTTAGCCGCTCAACTGCGGGTCGCAACAAAAGTATCGGTATTTCTTTCGTACGCCCTGGGGGAATTTTGCCTCAATCGCCAAAGCTCATCGAGAGAGCCACCATCAATTTGCCACCGAATGCGCTATAGCGGCCAATCGGCGAGCTCTGCGCGAGACCCGAGTTCGGGTCGGCACGCGGGTTGAAGATCGAGCGTTCGACGTCGACCGGTACCGCGTAGATCCCCGATGCAGTGAGCTCGAGGGCAGTGCGCTCGCTCGTACGAATACGTGCGCCGATGTTACCTTCGATGAGGGTGAAATCGAGGCTTGCGGGGGTAAAGGCCTCCTTGGGCGTGCTGCGCGGTGTGACATCACCACGCACCGCGATCGAGAGCGTTTCGCTGAGCTGGCGAACGATGCGCATGCCGACCATCCACTCGTCGCGGACTTCGCGGAGCGAGACCTGATCACCTTCGATGAACTCGCTCTCTGACTCGACGACGCGTGCCACGAGCACGCGCTGCCGGCTTCGGCGCTGGAACTGCACCAGCGGCGCGAGCTGCCACTTGCCCAAGGTGAGCTTTGCTTCGACGTGGAGGTACCACGCGAGCGGGAACACCATTTCGATGCGGCCACTCGGGTTCACGACGAGATTTGGCAGTGCGTCGCGCAGCGCCGCAGGACCACGTACATTCACCGTCCCGGCGAGCGTCGGCGTCTTCGCCATGAAGAAGCCAGCGGCGAGCTCGAGATTGTCGAGGATCTGGATGTCCGCCGAGAGCTGGCCCATCACCGACCACGCGGTCATGTTCAGTGCCAGGTAGCCCTCGAGCGCTGGGTCTTCCAAAGCGAACAAGTCAGCGCCGGGTGTAAGCTTCGAGTTGATGAAGCCTCCGAAGTCGTAGGCATTCTCGAGCTTGACGTCGAAGTAGAGGGGGCCACCGCCGAGCGAAAAAGACATGCGCGGCGTTGGCGACCAGATGAAGCCGCCCACCGCGCCGTACGTGATGATGTGCCCGTCGGTGCCTTGGTAACGCTGCGGCCCGTCCTTCGGCCATTTGAAGCCGCCGCCGCTCGGGCTGTAGGTGCCCGCGTAAAGACGGATGCCCTTCGATTCGAGCGCGTCGATATCGAAGAGGAACGTGCTGCTGAAGTCGGGCGTGAACGAGGCGAAGGACACCTCAGGGTAGTCAGGCTCCGCGGCTGGGTTCTCCGCGACGCGCTGATAACTGGCGTTGACGAAGTAGCCAATGAACTCGCCCATCACCAACGTTTGTCGCGGCAAGCGACCGAGCACGGCAGGTGCCCAGTAGACGGTCGAGCCGTTGGCGTGCGTCGGTCCGGCGAACACACCACCGGTCGGCGAGCCCATCACCAGCATGGCAACGTAGAAGCTCAGCACCGTCTGCGACGCCTGATCCGGGCGACGAGCCAACCCGCGAGCACCAGCGCGCCGGCGAGGTTGGTCGGTCGCGATCCCGCGCAGCCCATGGTCGGATAGGCTAGCACGGAGAACGACGTGCGGGCCTCAGTGGCGTTGCCGGCACGGTCACGCCCGACAACCCGCAGACGCACCGTTGAAGCGTCCGGTAAGCCGTAGAGCACGATGGGCTCGTCACGCGACTGCGTGCGCGAAAGGATGACCTCGTCGACGACCGCCTCGCGGCTAACCACCGACACGCTGTAGTCGATCGTGTCTGCTACAGCGGTTTCGTCTTGAACTTCGACGGCGACGCTGACGCCGTCCGTCGAGACGATTCCTTGCGGCGGGTCTACGAGTCGTACCACGGGTGGCACGTAGTCGATGGCCAAGTTCATGACGCGCGCTTGCGGGTCGATGTTGCCTGCGAGGTCGACCGCGGCGACACGCACTTGGTGCTCCCCACCGTCGTTCGTGGCGCGCGGCACCTTCAGCTTGATGAGGGCCCCGCCGTAGAGCTGTGGCAAGATCTCACCATCAATCTCAACGCGATGGCGGACCATCTCTTCGGGGGTCGTATCGTCGGTCGAGGTCATGTTGAATACGAGGTCGGCCGGGCAAGGGCACTGTGGCTCCTTTGCGAAGGTGGTCTTCGGCGGGACATCGTCTGTCTGGTAGACACCGGTCACGTCGATCTCGGCGGTTGCGCCGTTCTGGCTCGTCGCTAGCGCGTCGATGCTGACGCCGACCAGCGTCGCACTGAAGAGGTTGCTAACGAGGGGGAGCTCCGCGAGCGTCGATGTGAACAGCGGCGCTACTTCGTTACGCACGAAGCGGTCGATGCTCTCTTCCGAAAAGCCAAGCCCCGAGTTTCCGAGCGTGACCTCGACGCTGCCCATGCGAAAGTCGCGCGGCGTCAGGGCGATCTGCCTGGTCACCGGCAGGACCGCGATATCGGCGCCGATGGAGAGCGAGGTACGGAAGTCGGCGCGGTAGTCGCCATCCCCTGGGACGTCGATGCGCACCGCGCCGCGTACGTCGGCAAGCTCGAGATTGGCGGAGCCGACCGAGCTAGGCGCCAGGGTGAAGACCGGTGCCTTCTTCACCTCGAGCGTGACCTCGGTGTGTGCGCCCGGGAGCACCGAGTCGAGAACGCTCGTGACACCCGGAGCGATACTCGACAGATCGAGGCAGGCCCATCCGGCCTGCCATGCCGATGTGACGATGTTCTGGCCGAGCCGGCCCGATACCGCGATGCTGGTCCCCTCGGGTAAGCGCACGCCCTCGTCGGGCTCGAGCTTGTTGGGGGCAATAGCGACGCCGCGCGCACAGTCGGCAATCGTGTTGGGGCTTGCAGCGGCGGCGAAGCTCACCATGACGCCGCTGTCGTCGACAGAGATCCACTCGGGTTGCGCGCGGAAAGAGACGTCACGCACCTGCAGGTTCGATGACAAAAGCTCGGTGGTGACAGCGGCGATCTGAGTTTGGATGAGCTCGGGCAGATACGCGGCGAGCTCTTGCGTCGCGTAGTCGAGCAAACCACCACGGAGCCAATCTTCGAGCCACTCGACGACGTAGGTGTAGGCGCCGCAGTCGTCGAGCCGCGCCTCGATGTCGTTGTTGTTGATGGTGATGGCGAACTCGCTGATGACGATGCTGGGTATGCACTCTGTGACCGCAATGGACACGCGTGCGTGCACGGCGACGCCGCGTGCTGTGACGCCGGCGCTGCAGTTGGCGTTCGGGAGTAGGCAAACTTCCATTGCGAGGTCGGCATTGGCGTCGATGTCGCCCGCGACATCGATGACCACGTCGCCTCCATCCAGATCGATCTGAACCTGTGACAAGGCGAGGCGAATGGTGCCGCGTTCGGTGGTGATGGTCGTTGAGTCAAACCATCCCCCACAACTGAAGATCTCGGTCGTGGTCCTTGGGAAAGGAAGATTCTCGGGGACCAAGGCGCCAACCGGCTTCAAGATGGCGTCGATGCTGTCTTGCGTGATGCGCGCGACGACTGCCTGCCGCACGAGGTCGCGGGCGCACTCGGCAGACGCGGAGCGCGCGTTGCCCAAAAGAGCAACGATGAGGGCGACGTACGGAAACCTCACAGCCCAAGGTTTATCGGCCGGTACCCGGGGGCGTTGCCCAAAGCCTGGACAGATGTTTAGACGCACCGCGCAATCGTTCGATCCACGCCGGAGAAGACGCTCGTTTCGGCTCGTTTACGCGGTTTACCGGGGGTCGCCTTGACCGTCTTTTTGGGGCCTGATAGCCGGCTAGTGGGATGACCTCGCCAAAAATCATCAAGCGTTACGCCAATCGCAAGCTCTACGACACCGAGCGCAGCAGCTACGTGACGCTCGAGGACATCGCTGTGATGATCAAGGCCGGCGAAGAGGTCCAGGTCGTCGACAACAAGTCGGGCGAAGACCTTACGAGTGTGACGCTCGCGCAGATCATCTTCGAGGCCGAGAAGAAGAAGAGTGCGATGCCTCTCTCGCTCCTTCGCACACTTATCCGTGATGGCGGCGATGTCATCGGTGAGTTCGCGCGCGAGCAGGTCGAGAAGGTGCAGTCGCAGACGCAGGTTATTCGTGACCGCGCCGAGAAGCTCCGCACCGAGCTCGAAGATCGTGTCGATCGCGTGCGCAGTGTCGTCACACGCAAAGCCGACGGCACTGAAGTCAATGGTGCCCAGCCGGGCGGGCCCACCATCATCGCCGAGCTGGTCGCGTCGTCGCAGCGGGCCATCGACGCGACACAGAAGACGTTCGACGAGCTTCAAAAGGGTCTCGAAGACAAGTTCAAAGGCAGCGCTCTGAACATGTCGCGCTACACCTCGGTGGGCCGCGAGATGGACGAGATTCGCAATCGCCTGGCCGAGCTCGAGAGCCGGCTCGAGAAGCTCCCCAATCCTTGATTCGCATTCTTGCGCTCGATCTCGGCGAGGCGCGCGTGGGCGTCGCCTTGTCCGACCCACTGGGGATGACGGCGCAGCCGCTCGAGGTCGTCCCGCGCTACCGCCTGCTCGAGCGGTTGCCCGAGCTGGTCAGCGAATACGACGTGCAACGTATCGTCGTCGGCCTGCCATTGCGGCTCGACGGTTCGAAGGGGCAGGCGGCGCAAGCCGTGAAAGTCGCCGCGAAAGAGATCGAGGCGGCGGTGAAGCTCCCAGTCGAGCTGTGGGACGAAAGGCTCACGACGGCGCAAGCGCAACGCATGCTGATCGGCGCCGATGTGAGCCGTAAAGGTCGCAAGAACAACGTCGACAAGGTGGCAGCCGCGTTGATCCTCCAGTCATATTTGGACGCAAAAAGCAGATGAAAAAGATTGCAGTTTTCCTTCTCGTGCTTCTAGTCCTTGCTGGCGGCGTGGCCGCTTTCGCGTATCGTCAGGTGGCCGCGTACGTGAACGCGCCAGTGGGCGTACCGCTCGAGACCTTCGAAGTGAAGCGTGGTGCCTCATTAGGCGCCGTGCTCGAGGAGCTGCGCGTCGCCGGGGTCATCGCGAAGCCACGATGGGTCTACTACTGGGCCCGCGCCAACAAGATGCCGCCGCTCAAGGCCGGGCCCTATGGCATCGAGGCGAAGCAGTCGCCGCTCGAGATCCTTGCGATGTTCGCGGAGGGACGCGTCAAGACCGAAGCGTTCACGATCATTCCGGGACTCAACCGCTGGCAGACGCGCGACTTGCTCGCCGGTTCGAGCTGGATCGCGAAGGCGGACTTCGATCGGTTGTGTGACGACCAGCAGTTCCTCGCGCGCTTCGACATTCCTGGCCCGAACTGCGACGGATATCTCTATCCCGAGACCTACAAGTTCGCGCGTGGCGTAACACCAGAGACCGTGATGCAAACCATCTTCGAAAGCTGGAAGAAGAACTACACCGAAGCAACCAAGGCCGGTCGCGGACCCCGCAACTTCAATCCACGCGAGCTCATGACATTGGCGTCGATCGTCGAGAAGGAAACAGGGGTCTCGGGGGACCGCGCGCACGTCGCGTGTGTCTTCTACAATCGACTTGCCGCCAAGCCGCCCTGGCCGCTCGCCACCGACCCGACGGTCATCTACGCGGCGACGCTTCTCGACCCGAAGTTCGACGGCAACATCAAGAGCTGGCACCTCCACGAAATGGAGTCACCGTACAACACCTACCGTGTGCGCGGCCTGCCACCGGGCCCGATTTCGAGCCCTGGGCGTGCGGCGATGGACGCCGTCGTGAGCCCCATGCAGTGCAACGACTTCTTCTTCGTGTCGATGAACAACGGACAGACGGTATTCTGCCCGACCTACGAGTGTCACGAAGCCGCGGTCCAGAAGTGGCAGGTGAACTATTTCAGGAAGGGCAAGGCGAAGGGAAAATAGTCCCCAGCTCGGCGGACACGACCTACTTGGCGAGAGACTTCACCGCCCACTCGAGCTCTTTGTCGGTGTCACGCCATTCGCCTGCTGGCATTTCGTAGCGGAGCTTTCCTGTTTCGTCGGTGACGATCAGCGTCGGAAAGCCACCCTTCAACCCCGCGTCGTTTACGACCTTGGTGTACGACGTCGCCATCGCGGTGTCGGTGTAGACCGGGAAGCTGACCTTGAAGCGCTGCGCAAACGCGTCGTAGGTTTCGGTCTCGCGCTCGACGGCTGTTCGTACGCCGACGACGCGCACCTTGCCCTGCAGAGCTTTGTCCTTCGCCATCCGCTCCGCAAAAGAAGACACTTTGGGCAGCTCCGCCTGGCAGTGTGGGCACCAGGTGGCGAAGAACATCATGACGGTCACCTTGCCGGGCTCGCCTGCGGCGAGCTTGACGGGCTGGAGCTTGGCGTCGTCGACCTCGATGGTTGGGATCTGGGGGCCGGTCTGCTTCAGGCCCAAAAACAGATCGCGGTCTTCCGTGTCGGACGCCGCGAGCTTCGCGGCAAAGCCCTTGTCGGTCTTGGCGCAGGTGTCGAGGGTCGCCTTGTTGTCGGGTAGCAGCGGGTGAGCGCGGCGCACGAGAAGTGCTTTGGCGCAACCAGCTTCGTTTTTCCCGGTCGCGAGGAGCGCCGCTGCGAGTCGCGTGTGCGCCCGCGGGTCGGCCTGGATGTCGAAGCGCCACGATGCGCTCTCGAGCGCCTTTGCCGCGAGCTCGTAGTCGCCGCGGAAGTAGGCAACGGTACCATCGATCAACGCGACGATCGGCCCGGCGTCCTGGTAGCGCGACAACGCCTTGGCGCAGCGCTCGCCGACCGAAAGCGCCGCCTTTTGCTCGGCGAGGCGATAGCATATCTCCGCCTGCATGCCGGGACCGACGCGTTCCGCTAAAGCGGCGTCCAGAATCTTCGCGTCGATCGCCGCATCGGTCGTCTGGGATTTCACAACCGAGGCCAAGTAGTCGTGGCTCATCACCACATAGGCACGTTGCGCCATCATGTCGGCGGTCAGCTTGCCGATGAGGTCGGCGAGGGCCCGAGCGCGCTCGATCCCCTCTGGCTTCTGTAGCGCCGCGTTGAGGTGCTTCTGGTCGTCGGCGATGGGGGCCGCCGCGATGATGAGACTCGTATCGATGACGAGCTGCACGAGGCGCTTCGTCTCGAGCGCGGCCTTGTCGATGACGAACGGCTTGTAGGCAGCCTTGGTTGCGCCAGTGGTCGCGTCGACCAGATCGTCCTGGCTGCGCACTTCGAGCAGCTCGTTTGGTGGATCACGCAAGATCCCGATGAGGCGCTCGGTCTCTTCCGGCGTCATCGCGACGTGTTCGTATTTGGTGAGCGGCTGCGGCGAAATCAGCGTCGTGAACTTGCCCGCCGCGTCGAACACCAGGGTCACGTTGAGGGGGTCGCATGCGCAAGTGCCTTCGGTCGCCACCGGTCCGACGAAGTCGCGTAGGTATCCAAGGCGGTTGCCCTGCGCGTCGCTCACCTCGACGAAGATGTTGTTGCCGTAGTCTGCTTCGATCAGCGCGTCTTTGGCGATGCCTCTGCGCTCGAACTTCGCGGCGCTCGGAAACGCCTTCTTCCAATACGCCTCCTTCGTCGTCGGCGCAGCGCCGGCCTGGGGAGCGGGGGTCTCGGCGGAGCCGCAGGCTGCGGCGAGGAGCAGGAGTGTGACGACGGTTAGGCGCATGGCGCTGCGACATTTGCCAGATCGAGACGGGTTTCTGCTAGCCTGGCTGCACATGAGGCGAGTCGAGTTCACCAACCGTCGCGGCGAAAAGCTGGTCGGGGTCCTCCATGGCGAGCCGAATGGACGCGCCGTGGTTAGTTGCCACGGCATGCTTTCGGGCAAAGACGGGGTGAAGCACACTCGCTTGGCTGACGAGCTGGCACGCCATGGCGTGTCGATGCTGCGCTTCGATTTCGCGGGTCGTGGCGAGTCCGAAGGCAGCGTCTTCGACCTGAGCTACTCGAATGCCATCGAAGACGTCGACGCCGCCATCGATTGGCTGCAGAAGTTAGGTGTCACGCGGGTGGGACTGTTCGGCTCCAGCATGGGCGGCGCCGTCGCTTTGCTCACGGCTGCTCGCGACGAGCGGGTCGTCGCCGTCGCGACTCTGGCTGCAGTTGGCTATCCGGCCGCCATCGCGGACCGTTACCCCGAGCAGGCGCGTGCTTTCGAAGAGCAGGGCTTCGTCGATAGTCCTGCTGGACGTATTGGGCGTGGCTTCATGGACGACGCACTTGCGCACGATGTCGTCAGTGCGGTCGCGATCGTTCGTGCGCCGATTCTCGTCATGCACGGCACCGAAGACGCCGTGGTGCCGCAGAACGACGCGCTCGACATCGCGAGCGCCGCGCGCAACGCGACGCTCGACCTTGTCGATGGTGGCGACCATCAGTTTCACAGTCAGCAGATGCTCAGGCCGGCGATGCGTCGGATCGCCGAGTTCCTGGTGGCGCATTTGTAGCGCCTTCGTATGTCCCACCTCCTACCGAGCCCGCTTGGACCCCTAACCTGCAACGACTCGGGCGTGGGCGATCGATTCCTTCAGGGCGTGTTCTCGCGGGCGGACACCCCTAAGGCCCGGTCACAAGCGACTAGTCGACGAGCCCGAGGTCACCTTTTGGGGCGGCACGCTATGGTCGATCCTCTTTCGCGAGGGTGTTCTGTCGATTTTGTGAGCCTTACGGCGTGATGGTCAACTTCGATCGGGACGCGTTGATTGGGTACGACGACCTGTCCTTGGCCGAGGAGCTTTGAAGCAGCTCGGAAAGGTGAGCATCCCCACACGTTGCCTAGAGGCGAGCAACACCCTTACATGACGTGGGCATGCTTCGTTTCGTTCCCCAGTACCAGAAGGTCGCTTGGGGCGGCCGCCGCCTCGCGACGCAGTTTGGACGCGAGCTCCCCGAGGGACCCATCGGCGAGTCATGGGAGCTCGTCGAGCTCGAGTCCCACGAGAGCAGGGTGGCGACTGGCCCGTACGCCGGGGCTACTCTGGGGTCGTTATGGCGGGACGGGCGACTCGGCGGCAGTGCACAAGGACCATTTCCCTTCCTGCTCAAGTGGCTCGACACCACGCAGTGGCTTTCGGTGCAGGTCCATCCCGACGAGCAGGGCGTCGCCCGCAGCGGCAAGGGCGATCCCAAAAGCGAGGCCTGGTACGTGGCGCACGCCGAGCCGCAGGCGCCGATCTTGCTCGGCCACTACCCAGGCCTCGACGGTAAGACCCTGCGCCAGGCCGCGACTGGTGGGACGCTCGCCAAGTGGCTCTACGAGTTGCACCCGCGCGTCGGTGACATGTTCATGGTGAAGGCGGGCACCCTGCACGCGTTGGGGCCGGGCCTGCTCGTCCTCGAGGTGCAGCAGCCCTCGAAGACGACATACCGGGTGTACGACTGGGGTCGCATGGGTCTCGACGGTCGGCCGCGGGAGCTGCACGTGGACGACGCCGTCGCGGCCACCGCCTTCGAGCGCCACGGTACGGTCACGCCGACTCGCACCGGGCTCGTAGGACCCCGCTTCGCGATGAGGGCGCTAAGCGGCGAGAACACCCACCCGGTAGGTTCGCTTCGGGTATTCGCGTCGAGTGGCGGCGTAAAGCTCGAGCACGACAGAGGGGTCGACGAGCTCGGTCTGGGCGACATCGCCGTCGCCGAGCCGGGGGACGGCGTGGTGCGCGCGTCGGGGTCGTACGTGCTCTTGTCGGAACACTGACCATCGCCACGAGTTCGGCTGTTCCAGGCCAGACTTGACAATTCGCGCGGCGATCCTCTAGTTACGCGGTCCGTTTTGTCGGCGGCCTCCATTTGGTCGCGGGGAAAGCGGGTTGACCGGGCGAATCTCTGACGGGTTCACCGTCTCAGTAACGCCTGTGAGGTTTGTGTCATGCGTGAAGGCATCCATCCCCCGAATTCGTACGCCAAGATCGCCTGTGCCTGCGGCACCGTGATCGAGACACGCTCGACGCGCGGCAGCTACAAGATCGATATTTGCTCGAACTGCCACCCGTTCTACACGGGCAAGCAGAAGCTCGTGGACACCGAAGGCCGCGTCCAGCGCTTCAACCGCAAGTACGGCAAGACCGCGTCGTAAGACACGACGGTGTTCGACAAGCTCGAAGAAGTCGAAGCGCGCTTCGAAGAAGTGGGCCGCAAGCTTGCGGACCCAGTCATCGTCGGCAACGCGACCTCGCTGCGCGAGCTCTCAAAGGAACACCGCGAGCTCGAGAAGCTGGTCGAGACCTACCGTGAGCTACGCAAGGTCACGACCGACATCGCCGGTAACAAAGAGCTCATCGCGGTCGAGAAAGACAAAGACCTCGTCGCCATGGCGCTCGACGAGATCGATGGCCTCGAGGCGCGCAAGTCCGCTCTCGAAGACGAGCTACGCAAGCTCCTCATCCCCAAGGATCCGAACGATGACAAGAACGTCATCATCGAGATCCGTTCGGGTACGGGTGGCGACGAAGCCGCTTTGTTCGCTGGCGAGCTCTTCCGCATGTACTCGCGCTTCGCCGAGCAGAAGGGCTTCAAGGTCGAGTTGATGTCGGCCTCCGAGGGCACGGCCGGTGGATTCAAAGAAGTCATCGCCATGATCGAGGGGCAAGGCGCGTATTCGGCGTTGAAGTTCGAGTCGGGTGTGCATCGCGTGCAGCGCGTGCCACAGACCGAGACGCAGGGGCGTATTCATACCTCCGCCGCGACGGTTGCGGTGCTTCCCGAAGCAGAGGAAGCCGACATCGAGATCTTCGACAAAGATCTCAAGATCGATGTTTTCCGCTCGAGCGGAGCGGGCGGTCAGTCGGTCAACACCACGGACTCCGCGGTGCGCATCACGCACTTGCCCACCAACGTCGTGGTGGTCTGCCAAGACGAGCGCTCGCAACTCAAGAACAAGAACAAGGCGATGAAGATCTTGCGCTCGCGCTTGCTCGAGACGGCGCGCGAAGAGGCCGAGGCCAAGATGGCCGCCGACCGCAAGCAGATGGTCAAGTCGGGCGATCGCTCCGACAAGATTCGCACCTATAACTTCCCGCAGGATCGGCTCACCGATCACCGTATCGGGCTTACCGTGCACAACTTGCCCGGCATCATGCAGGGCAATCTCGACAACGTGATCGCCGCTTTGCAGACCCACTATCAGGCAGAAGCGCTGAAGGGCGAGTGATGACCGCCGCGCCCGAGGTCTGGACGATCGAGCGCATCCTGAAGGCGACGCAGGACTACTTCACGGGCAAAGGGATCGAGTCGGCTCGCCTCGATAGCGAGCTGCTGCTCGTGGAGGTGCTGAAGATCAAGCGCATCCAACTCTATACGAGCTACGATCGGCCGCTCACCGAGCCCGAGCGCGACGCCTATCGTATCCTCGTAAAGCGTCGTGCCGCCCACGAGCCCGTCGCGTACATTCTCGGGACGCGCGAGTTCTACGGACGGCCCTTTGCCGTCAATCGTGACGTGCTCATTCCGCGACCCGAAACCGAACACCTGGTGGACGCGGTTTTGGCGTGGGTCAAGTCTCGTGAGCTTACCGCGCCGCGCGTCGTCGACGTTGGGACCGGCAGCGGTGCCATCGCCGTGACCCTCGCCAAGGAGCTACCCGGCGCTTCCGTGACTGGGGTCGATGTGTCCGCGAAAGCAATCGCGATTGCCGGAGCGAACGCCACGACCAACGCCGCGACCGTCGAGCTCGTCGAGAGCGATTTGCTCGCTGCGGTCAGCGGTCGCTTCGACATCATCGTCGCCAACTTGCCTTACATCGGCACCAGCGAGCGCGATGGCCTTACCCCCGATGTGCGCGACCATGAGCCGGCGCTCGCTTTGTTTGCTGGAGCGGACGGTCTAGATGCCATACGTCGCTTGGTAGCGAGCGCGGGTGCTCACGCGAATCCGGGCGCGCTGCTCGCGCTCGAGATCGGCGCCACGCAAGCGCCCGCCGTGCGAGCGTTGCTCGAGGCCGCTGGCTGGGCGAATGTCGCCGGTTACAATGATCTCGCTGGTCATGCGCGTGTCGTGACGGGCGAGAAGCTCGCTTGACCTGACTTGCCAGCCAGCGTTCAGTCACAGTAGGCGAAGCTCCCATGATGCTCGAAATCATCACCTCGATTACGATGCTCGCTCCCGCCGACAAACTCGTCGATGTGGCTACCCTCGACAGCCGTTGGAAGCTCGACGTCAAGTACGCCACAACGGACAACTTCGTGGGCAAGGTGATGTACACGAGCGCACGTTGCTTCTTGCGGGAGAAGCCCGCGCAGATGCTCGTCGAGGCACAGAAGTGGCTCGACACGAACGCCAAGGGCTACGTCTTCATGTTGAAGGACTGCTACCGACCGGTTCGCGTTCAACACATCATGTGGGACGCGGTGAAGGGGACGCCAAAGTCGGGCTACGTCGCGGACCCGAATAGCAAGTACGGCTCCGTCCACAACTACGGTTGTGCGGTCGACCTCACACTCATGGACGCTGCTGGCAAAGAGGTCGACATGGGCACTGCCTACGACCACTTGGGTAAACTCGCTGAGCCACGTCACGAAGAAGAGTTCGTCACCGAGGGTAAGCTCAAGCGTGTGCACGTGACGAATCGCCACATTCTGCGCGATGCCATGGTCGCGGGTGGATGGAAGACCATCCCCAACGAGTGGTGGCACTTCAACATGCTCACTGGCGAAGAGCTGCGCGCGAGCTACAAGCCGCTCGATGTGCCGTTCGAGGAGCTCGATAAGCTCACGAAGTAGTGGGTGATGGTGGTCGAGCGTCAGTTGCGACCGCCACCCGCTCCAACCAGCTGACCCCGTGACAGGGCTTCTGGGCCCGGGGTCGCCGCTCCGGATAGCGCCCTCCGCCGCGCGGGGAAGATCGTCACCCGCTTCGAGCCTGGCGATGGCCGAAATTCGAAGGCAAGGGCGTGGGCGATGGAGCGGCACGAGCGCGCGGTGGCAGCGACCGTCGCCCCTTACCCAGAGGTCGCTCGTGTCGCGCTTGACTATGCCAAGGGGCTGGTCCCCGCGAACCCGCGTCCCGTCGCCGACGACAGAGGACGCGAGGTGAGACTTGGCCCGGACCTCAGCAGTCTACCGAATTGTCCCGAAACCAAGCACTGAGCCGCGTAGCGAGAGCGTCGCGACGCCTGCGAGCTCGAGCACCGACCGCGTGCCGCATGGCGCGTTGATTCCTCGCGTGCTCGAGTCGGCATCGCTTAGAGAAGTTTCGGGTCAGCGACCGCTGTCGCTCGTGCCGTGCGTCGTCGCGTACGAGCAAGCCGCATCCCCAAGTAGGCGAGCGGGTATCCGACGACAGTGGCGGCAATGACCATGACGGCGATGCCAGTGGCGAAGGGACCAAGCCAACGCTGCAATAAGTCCAACCACTGCGCACCGCTATAGCGGCTAACATTGCTCCACTCGGGCACGGTCTCGCCGAAGATCGTCAGACCCACCCAGAGCTCAGCGAAGCACACGAAGGGCGCCGTCACCGGATTCATGACCGCGGTGCCAAGATATGCGGCGACGAGGTTTGCACGCAGGAGGGCAGCGAGCCCGATGCCGAGTGCGAGCCCCAAGAAAGGCACCGGTACCATCGAGGGCGCAAGGCCCAGCACAAAGCCCAGCGCGATCTGATGGGGTGTGCTGGTGGCGTGCAGAAGCTTGCGCCCGCGATCGACGACACTTCGCCAGAATAAACGCACCGACATCACGGTTAGGGGTTACCGCGCCGCTCGATCCTGTCAAGCGCGCTTGACAGCATGGATCGTCGGCCATAACACCGGCCCCCCATGATCAAGACGGTTGGACTCACCAAGACTTACGGTGACTTGGACGCCATTCGCGACGTCAGCTTCGAGGTCGCGAAGGGCAAGATCGTCGGCTTCCTCGGCCCCAACGGCGCCGGCAAGTCCACGACCATGAAGATCCTCACCGGGTTTCTGCCCGCGACACGCGGGAGCGCCACGGTTGCCGGCTTCGATGTCTTCGACGACCCGATGGAGGTCAAACGCCGCGTCGGCTATTTGCCGGAGACGCCGCCCGTCTATCCCGACCTGACGGTCCACGAGTACTTGCGGTTCGTCGGCAAGCTCAAGGGTCTCCGCGGGGACAAGCTCGCGAGTGACATCGAGCGCGTCGTCAACAAGCTAGCGCTCGCGGAGGTGGTCGACCGCCTGATTCGCAACATCTCGAAGGGCTACCAGCAGCGCACCGGTTTCGCGCAGGCCCTCCTTGGCAACCCCGAGGTCCTCATCCTCGACGAGCCGACGGTCGGTATGGACCCGCGTCAGATTGGCGAAGTGCGCGGGGTCATCAAGGAGCTCGCTGGCGAGCACACCGTGCTGCTCTCGACACACATCCTTTCCGAGGTCGTCGCCACCTGCGAGCGGGTCGTGATCATCAACAAGGGCACGATCATCGCGGACGACTCTCTCGACGCGCTGGCGACGAAACACGGTGGTGGTCGCGACCAGCTCGAGAAGATCTTCCTGAACCTCACCGAGGCCTGACATGCGCAACACCCTCGCCATCGCGGGCAAAGAGATTCGCGTCTATTTCACCACTGCGACCAGCTACGTGGTGCTCGGCTCGTTCGCCCTCATCATCGCCTACTTTTTCCAGGCCTTGGTCGGCGAGTTCCAGCGCGCCATCGCGCAGTCGCTGCAGATGAACGCGTCGTGGATGCTCGAGCAACTCAACCTCACCGACTACGTCATCTACCCGCTGATCATGAACATCGGCGTCATCCTCATCTTCTTCACGCCGATCATCACCATGCGGCTGCTCGCCGAGGAAAAGCGCGCCAAGACGCTCGAACTCTTGATGACGGCCCCCGTGCGGCCCATCGAGATCGTTCTCGGGAAGTACCTTGCTGGTCTCACCATGATGCTGGCGATGCTCGGCGTGACGTTGCTGTTCCCAATCGTCGTCGAGGTCCTGGGCGCCTCGCAGACCGGCAGTCCGCTCGACTGGCGTTCGGTTGGTGTCGGCTATTTCGGAGCAGCACTCCTCGGTGCCGCTTTCGTCGCCATCGGCTTGTTCACGAGCTCACTGACAGACAATCCGGTCATCGCGGCGCTACTCGGCTTCCTCATCCTCTTGATGTTTTACATCGTCGGTAGCGGCGCCTCGGGGAGCGAAGGCCTCTGGAAGTCGCTGCTCGAGTTCTTGTCGCTTGCCTCGAACCTTACGAGCTTTGCGCGCGGCGTGTTACGCGTTCCGTCACTCGTCTACTACCTGTCGCTTTCCGTCTTCGCCCTCTTCCTCACTTACCGGGTCGTCGAAGCCCAGCGTTGGCGCTGAGGAGTCCATCAATGTCCACAGCGGAAACCACCCAAGAATCCCTGCAGCCGCGGCGCCGCGATGCCTCGGGATCCGCCATCGCGGGTAGACTCGCGGGGGCCGTCGGCCTGGTCCTCCTCCTGACCTGTCCGCTCACCTACCTTCTAGCTGGGCAGGCGACAGGCCTGTTCTGGATGAAGCTGGTCTTCGGCGTTGCCGCGACGGTAACCTACCTGGTCACCAACGGCGACTTCTTCTCGAGGTTTGGAGGCGCGCGTGGCTCTTCGAGCCTTGCCTTGACCTCACTCTCGGTGGTCGTCGTCCTCATCATTCTCGCGGCCGTGAACTACATGGTCGCGAAACATCCGAAGGAGATCGACCTCACGCGCGAAGGGGTCTACACGTTGTCCGAGCAGACGGTCGGCGTCCTGCAGCGCTTGTCACAGCCAGTGAAGGTCTATGCCTTCTTCACACCGAGTGACCGCGAATACGGTTCCGTAGACGACACGTTGCGCCGCTATGCGGGTCTCACCGACAAGCTCACCTATGAGATGGTGAACGTCGCGAACCGTCCCGATCTGGTCGAGCGCTACAGCTTGCAGCAGAACGGCCCGCGCGTTCTCGTGTTGGCGGGCGCAAACGACGCGCGCGTGAAGGACATCAGCGAAGAGACGCTTACCAACGCGATCGTCAAAGTGACCCAAAGCGGCGCCAAGGCGGTCTACTTTCTTACTGGCCACGGCGAACGAGATGTCGCCGACGAACGTGAAGCCAAGGGCATGAAGCTGACCGCCGACGCTGTTCGGGGAGATGGCTTCGAGGTGAAGACGCTCGACTTCACCGCCGTGGGGGCGGCAACGTCTGGTACCGCGGTCGACATCGCGCCGAGCGAAAAGAAACCGACTCTGTCCGTTCCAGCGGATGCGGCGGTCCTGGTGATCGCGGGTCCCAGGGTTGGCTTGCTCGAACCCGAGGTCGCGGCGCTGTCGTCTTATCTCGACCGCGGCGGTCGCCTCGTACTCTTGCTCGACCCAGATAGCGACGGTGGACTCGGCGGCCTGCTTTCTCAATACAAGATCGCGCTTCACAACGATCTCGTCGTCGACACCAGCCCAGTGAACCAGCTGCTGGGATACGGCGCGGCTGGCGCCATCTTGAAACCGCTCGGTGAGCACCCGACCATCGATGACATGGCCGCGCCCGCGTTGATGTTCATGGGCCGCTCACTCGCTATCGCGGATGGTGGCGAGGCGGGCGTCACAGCGACTCCGCTGCTCGGCACGGGTGATGCGGCGTGGGGCGAGACCAACTACAAGAGCGGCCGCGCCGAGCGAGACGACAAAGATACGCCTGGCCCAGTGACCATGGCCGCCATCGCGGTCAAGCCGACCAACAATGTCGATGCGAAGGCAACTCCAGAAGCGAGACTCTTCGTTGCCGGCGATTCAGATTGGGTCAACAATCAGCTGCGCGACGTTCAAGGCAACCCCGATCTCTTCTTGAACGTGATCGCGTGGCTTGCCGAGGAAGATAGCAAGATCACCATCCGCCCGAAGACACGCGCCGCGAGTCAGCTCCTGTTGACCGGTGACCAGATGAACACGCTGGTCTTTGCATCGATGGATGTCTTGCCCGTGCTGCTCATCGCGCTCGGCTCGGCAATCGTCTTGCTGCGCCGCCAGCGCTAGGGGTCCACCAATGATGCGCCGACGCCTCCTGGGAATGTTGGTCTTGCTCGCGTGCGGCGCACTCGCCGTGGCGGGCGTGTGGTGGATGGAGCGACATGACGCCGCGGTGGAAGAGGAGCGCCTCGCTGCCGCCAAGCTCATCGGTTTTCGCGCGGCATCCGTCCGCGACCTTACCCTCGAAAACGAGCATGGCCGCTTGGTGATGACACGTGAGGGTAGCGGCTGGAGGCTGACCGAGCCGATGACGACGTCGGCTGACGCAAGCGTAGTGGACGCGCTGGTGGCCGCTGTTGCGGATGTCTCCAGTACGCGCACCGTCGAGATCGAGGGCAAGCCACCTGTCGCTAGCGAGCTCGGCATGTTCGGCCTCGACAAGCCGCGCGTCGCCGTTACCCTGGCAGGCGACGACGGAACCAAGACTCTCGAGCTCGGAAAGCGCAACGACTTCAACGGCGAGATCTACGCGCGCGTGCGCGGTAACGACGCCGTTTTCATGGTCGGCGCCGGTCTCGAGTTTCAGGTTGCAAAGTCGCTCTTCGACCTGCGTGACAAGCGCTTGTTGGTCTTCGAGCCCGCCGACGTAGAGCGCTTGGATGTCCTGCGCGGCGATCGTCGTCTGTACGCCATTGTCCGCGAAGGCGGAAAGAATCGCCTCTTGCTCGACGGTGGTCGCAGCGTGGAGGCCGACGCCCTTCAACTCTCCGGTCTCACGACCGCCCTCTCGACGCTGCGCGCGACGCGTTTTGTCGACGAGGTCCCCGACGAAGCATCGCGTCGCGCCGCTGGCTTCGGGGCGAACGACGTCATTCGCGTGCGCCTCACATTGAGCGGAGATCGCACGCAGACTTTGGCGCTCGCGCACGTCGCACCGACCGATGGGCTCGAACGGTGGTCGGCGATGCGCGAAGGTGAGGCTGCCCCGCTCGCCGAGATCAGCGGCGACTGGCTCGCCCGCAAACTCGACGTGGACCCGGCGTCGCTGCGTGACCTGCGCGTCGTCGACTTTGCGCGTGACGAGGTCGGCTCCGTGGTTCTGACCCGTGGCGACGAGAGCGTAACGCTCACGGCCGGCGAAGGTGGCTCTTGGAACGTGACCGCCGCGACGCCGGTGCCCGAAGGTACGACGCTACCGCGCGAGGCAGACGCTAGCCGCTGCTCCGGTCTTCTCTACCGGCTCTTCGGCATGCGCGCCGAACAGGTGCTCGTCGAGTCGGCCGGCGAGGTCGAGCTGAAAGCAGCAGGCCTAGGAGCGCCGCAGTTGCGAGTCGAGCTCAAGCGCGCTGACGGGAATGCCCTGGCGACCCTGCTCGTTGGCACAGACAGCGAGGGACGGGCGACCGCAGCACAGGTCGGACGCGGCCGCATCGACCTCATCGGTGCGACCGAAACCAGCGACATTTCGGCGAAAGCGGCTGACTATTTGCCTGCCGAGGCGCAAGCGACCAAGTAGAGGGCTGGTCGTCGTGTTGTCTGCCGTTCGGTGGACGGGCTAGGAAAGCCGTTGGGAGACTCTTGTGGACGCTCTTCGGATTCGCGGTGGCGCGCCGCTTTCAGGCAACATCAAGGTTTCGGGCTCGAAGAACGCAGCCTTGCCGGCGCTCGCGGCGAGCCTGTTGTGCGAAGGCACGCACGAGCTATCTCGCGTCCCAGACCTCGCCGATGTGAAAACTCTTTTAGGCCTCTTGCAGTCGATGGGGGCGACCTCGTCGCGCGAGAAAGACAGTGTTCGGATCGACGCGACCAAGGTCGACAAGCTCGAGGCGCCCTATGACTTGGTGCGGACCATGCGGGCCTCCATCTTGGTGCTTGGGCCGCTGGTCGCGCGTTTCGGTAGGGCCAAGGTTTCGTTGCCCGGTGGCTGCGCCATCGGCGCCCGTCCTATCGACCAGCACTTGAAAGGGCTCGAACGTCTCGGTGCCCGCATCACACTCGAGCATGGATACGTTTTAGCGGAGTGTGGCCGCCTTCGCGGCGCCGAAGTGCTCTTCGACATGCCGACGGTGACTGGCACCGAAAACCTCATGCTAGCGGCAACACTCGCCGAGGGCACGACGGTGCTGCGCAACGCCGCCCGCGAGCCAGAGATCACGGATCTCGCTGACCTTTTGGCCACCATGGGTGCACGCGTCGAGGGCGCTGGCAGTGATACCATCACCATCCACGGCGTGAACAAACTCAAGCCCTATAAGCACCGTGTGGTCGCCGACCGCATCGAATACGGCACCTTCTTGGTCGCTGGCGCGATGGCGGGCGAGAGGCTCGTCATCGAAGATGGGGTGCCCGAACATCAGACCGCTTTGACGGATAAGCTGCGCGACATCGGTGCTCGCGTCGAGCTCGACGGCACTCGGGTCACCGTTCACCGGGCGACCAAGCCAAAAGCCATCGATGTGGTGACCGCTCCATACCCTGGTTTTCCCACGGACATGCAGGCGCAGCTCATGGCCCTGCTCGCCGTCGCCGATGGGGCTTCGGTGATCACGGAGACCATCTTCGAGAATCGCTTCATGCACGTGCCCGAGCTGTCGCGCATGGGCGCGCAGGTGCGCGTCGATGGGGGAAAGGCGTTCGTGCAGGGCACGGCCAAGCTTTCTGGGACCACCGTGATGGCGACCGATCTGCGCGCGAGCGCATGCCTCGTACTCGCGGGTCTCATCGCAAGTGGCGAAACGACAGTACGACGCATCTACCATCTCGATCGCGGCTACGAGCAGCTCGAGAGGAAGCTCATGAGCGTCGGTGCGCGCATCGAGCGTTTCGTCGAGGCATGAGCGACGACCCCGAGATCGACGCCATTCATGCGGAGTTTCGCGCCGGTTTACCAGCGCGCGTCGCGCGTATGCGCGAGCTCGCGTCGAGCGCTCGCGCCGGCTCTAGAGAAGCGTTGGAAGAATTACGGGTCATGGCGCACCGCTTACGCGGAGCGTGTGGATCGTTCGCGATGCGTGAGCTCGAGGAGCCCTCACGCGTCGTCGAGTACGCGTGCAAGCAGGGCACTGTACCGGTCGCGGTCGATACGGCCCTCGATGACTTGGAGCGTCTCATCGCTGGTTAGGCGACGCTACGACACGTCCGTCGGCGGGGTCACCAGCGTCATCTTCGCGCGCGTGCTCTCGCGCTGCGAGGCGGAGAGCTCCGAGCGCGATCGCGATCGTGAGCTCGATGCGAGCAGCGCCACCAAGCTCGACCCTTGCACGGGAAGCTCGACGTGCGCGGGAGACCGATCGTCTTCGTTCGCAGGCGCGGGTAGCAAGACTTGCAAAGCTTGCAGCGCGTCGCCTGCGTTCGTGTGCGCCAGGGTGTCGTAAGCATCGAGATCGTGCCGCTCGGTGATTCGCTTGCGCGGTCTGTCGGGCGTTGCGGCTGGCTTCTCACCGAACGGACGCACGGGACGTTCGTCGATGATGAAGGGCTCTGGCTGGGCGACGCTCGCGAAGGTGAGCTGGTCTACGGAGTACGACGAGCCGGTTTCGACATGCGGGAGCGGGTCCACCGGGGTGAGCTCGTCGAGCTCCGGTCCGGCGGCGAGCCGCTGCTCGATGAGCACCGAGTCGATGACGCGCGCGAGACTCATGTGGCCGAGTCGGCAGGCTACGCCCCTTACCTTGAGCAGCGTCGCTCGAGCGCGCTCGGGCTGCTCGCGACCGTGAATCTCTGCGCGCGCGATAGCGAGCTCTGCCTGGAGAAGCGGCCAATCGCCGAGTGGGCGCTGCATGAGCACCTTCAGTCGGGCACGCGGGTTCAGCCCGAGGCGCTGATCGACGCGCGCAAGAAAGAGCTCGCAGAGGGCCATCTGGTACTCGGCGGCGATGTTACCGAAGAGATGGTGGGCGCGCGTGAGGTGACGGCGGGCTTGCGTGGGGTCGCTATCGAGCAGTGCCTGACCAAATAGCGCATGGACAAGACCGCGCGTCGCGACGTCTTCGATGCCGATGGCTTCGGCGAGCAAGCGTCGCAGCCCGCGAGCGGCGCGAGCCGCGTCGCCGAGCACGAGGAGCGCTTCGGCGCGCGCGAGTCGCGTGATGATGCGGTCGGTTGCATTGCCGCTGACGCCCAACACGCCCTCGGCCTGTATGAGCTCGCGGGCGGCGTCATCTTCTCGGCCTCGGCAGGCCTGGATGCGGGCGCGTTCGAGTTTCGCGTGGGCGCGGATGCGCGGCTCGCGGTCGCCGAGGCGCTGAAGAGTTTCGTCGATGCGGTCGAGAGCGCGCTCGAGCTGGCCCGTGCGCAACTTCAAGCGAGCGCGGGATGCTCCGACCCGCGCGGTCTTGCCGGCATCGCCGAGCAAGCTGAAGAGCCTGTCCGCGGCGAGGAAATGAGCGTCCGCTTCGACGAACGCCCCCGCGAGGACTTGCATATCGCCGAGACGGTGGTGGGTGAGGGCGGCCTCGTGATTCGAGCCGACGAGCTTGTGCATCTCGAGCGCTCTCTCGAGCTCGTTTCGCCAGTCGCCGCCGCCGTACATGGCGCATTGAGCGAGCTGGTCGACGATACGTGAGCGCAACGGCTCGGGTGCCGAGTGCGCGTGACCGTGCAAGATCGAACGGGCCTCGCGAAAGCGGCCGACGTCGATGAGGCTCCTCGCGCGCAGCGACGCCTGTTGCGGGTCGTTCGGGTCGCGAAGGATACCGGACGCGAGGAGGACTTCGGGATCGATGCCGAAGTTGATGTCATGCGCGTCCGCGCTAGCGGGCGAGCTGCCTGGCTGTATGGAGACGGAGCGGCTCAAGAAAGACCTCGCAAGCGAAATACTGCTTCGTTCGCGACATGGTGGTGGCCTTCGAGCCATACCCGGTGGATCGGATACAGCTCTCCCGTTCCGCGCCCGTGGATAGAGCGCGAGCCAAATCGAATGCGAATTTCGACGTGGATGACTTCAGACCGGTCTGCATGCGTTGCCAGGGCACCGGCAACCGACGCTTGCAATCCAAAGCCGGAAAGGGATGTACAGATATCGGCTGCGCCTCGATCGGGTTTCTGCAAAATAGGTAAAGGCGCGTTCGCGGCGGACATTTGTCGCACGAGGGACTTCCATGCAGCGAGTAGCGGTCTTGGGCGGCGGCAGCTTCGGAACGGCCCTAGCGGAGCTTTTTGCGCGCCAGGGAATGGACGTGTGCCTTTGGATGCGCAACGCCGAGCGCTGCGCGACAATGCGCCAAACCCGCAGAAATCCCGACTATTTCCAGGATTTCGAGCTCAATCAGCGGCTCACCGCGACAGCGGACCGCGACGAAGCGCTAGCAGGCGTCGACGCCGTCGTGCTTTCGACCCCAAGCCAAGTGGCGCGCCAGGTCCTCGGCGACTTCAAGACGAAGCTGCCGCACGTGCCTCTCATTCTCGCGGCCAAAGGCATCGAAAACGACACCTTGATGACACTCGAAGAGGTCGTGGTCGATGTGCTGGGCGCGTCCTGGCAGAACCGCACCCTGACGCTCTCCGGACCGAGCTTCGCACGTGAGATGATGCTGTCGATGCCGACAGCGGTTGTTCTTGCGTGTCGCGACTTGGTTCTCGCGGACACCGTGTCAGCGCGCATCTCGGGCTCGTACTTCCGCGCCTACACGACGACCGATGTGGTTGGCGTCGAGCTGGGCGGGGCGCTGAAGAATGTCATGGCGATCGCTGCCGGGGCGGCCACCGGGATGGGGCTCGGCGACAACACCCGCGCCGCGATGATTACCCGGGGTCTCGCCGAGATCACGCGCCTCGCCGTCGCCAAGGGCGCCCATCCGATGACTCTTGCCGGCCTCGCTGGTTTTGGCGACCTGGTGCTTACGTGCACAGGCGCCCTCTCGCGTAACCGCGCCATCGGCGAGGCGTTGGGCCGCGGAAAGACGCTCGACCAAGCCATCGCCGAGGTCAAACAGGTCGCGGAGGGTATCCGCACCACGCAGTCCGCGCATCAGCTCGCCGCGAGGTTGGGGGTCGATGCACCCATCACCGCAGCGGTTTACAAGGTCATCTATGAGGGTGCGAACGCGCGCAAAGCCGTTACCGAGCTGCTGACGCGTCCGCTGAAGCGGGAGCTCGAGTACTGAGCACGAGAGCCCATCTCATCACCCGCGTTGAGGTAGCTCGAAGCGTGCGGCGGGGTATGAGACAGGCTCTCGGCCCTGACGCGCCCCCGGCGCGGCTTCCCCCTCGCGCCACTCTGCTCGCCGTGCTACAGCGCGTCCCGTGACCCGCCCCGAGGTGAGCTTTGCGGCGGGTGATGAGCCGCGTTGGTCCCTTCGGGGCCCGTTCCATCGTTTCGATGGTTCGCCTATCTCCGAGACACCCAGAGCCCTGACCCGTCGCATGCAGTCGTTTACGTCTCTTCGTCGCGCTTGGCCCCTGGCGATCATCGCCCTCGCGGCCCTCTCTGCCTGCCGTCGCGACCGCTTCGCCGACGGTATCGGCCGCCCGGACCCGCAACGCATCGACACGCCAAGGCTGGCTGGCGCAGGCATCGTCGAGGTCGTACCCGCCGGTGCCACTCCGATGGTCCTGATTCGCCGACCGGCGGAGCTCGACTTGACCGGCTACACGCTCGTTTCTTCCGGAGCGGCGACGGTGAACGTTCCCGCGACGACCGGTACCGATGTCCCCGTAAATGTCGGAGCTCTCTTCGAGCCGCTCGCTGGCGTTGCCAACCCTGCGCAGAGCGGCGAAGTGGCCCTGCTAGACCCGGTCGGGATCGTCCAGAGCTACCTCGCGTGGGGCCGCGATCCCGGAGCACGCGGCTCATCGCTGTTCGTTCGCGCCCTGCAAAGTGGTGCGGCCACGACCGGTGCGGTCGTCGCGGTTCCTTTTCCGCGCCCAGCGGACAGCGCCATTGTCCGTGATGGCGTACAAACCGGTTGCTTCATTGGTGGCATCGCGTGCCCTGCGCCGGTTCCGACCCTCGTACTGCGTGAAGTGGGTCCCGCGAACTCTCCAGTCGCCGCGTCTTTTATCGAGATCGAGAACGTCGGCGCCGATGCCGTCGACATCACCGATGTGCGTGTTTGCCACGACGGTGAGTGTTCCACTGTCCCGCAGACGGGCGACGACACACCGGTCAATCGCACGCTCGCGGCGGCGGCGACATTGGTCGTCTGTCTAGGGCCGGTCGACGCGGACCGCGCCTGCCCGGCGGGGGGGACTCCACTTCCCGGTTCAACGGCCATTGGCGGCGACGCCGAGGTCTTCCTGGCCCCGCCCGGCACGACGACGGACGCGTCGGCCCTGCTCGATTACATGCGCACCGCGGGCGGCCCGAGCACGCTCGTTTCCAACCCCTTGTGGCCTGGCGATCCGGCGCCGCTCGGCACCTATGTTCCGGGCGAGTCACTTGCGCGTAACCCGGGGCCCCTCTTGCCTCCGGTGTGGAACCCGGCCCGTGCCACCGCAGGTGCCGCCAACCCGCTCATTGATCGTGTCACCAACTGGGAAACCTGTACCGAGCCGGCTACCGCAGCGGCTCCGCTCGCGCCGCCGGGCGCCTCGGTCATCGTCACGATTGCGTCCCGCGTCGACGGCACCATCACGCTGACGAACATGGGAGCAGCGCCCGTTCTCCTCGGCGACCCGAGCGCAGGTGTCATGCTCACTGTCGATGACGTTGAGGTCCCGCTGTTTGGCGCTCCCGCGACCGGTCTTGCTCCCAGCGCGAGCCTCACCGTCCCAGCATCGGTCAACGACGCCGGCAAGCTCGAGCTTCGCTTGCGTGCTGGCAATGTGCTGTTGCAGTTCGCTCAGTGGGGAACCCCCGCGCCCGGTGTGACCGCCGCCGTCGCAGCGAGCCTTTGGCCGCGCGAGGGTTGTCTGCTTCCTCGCCTCGCCGTCGACGAGAGTTTGGTCGCTCGCGATCCGACGTTGCGCCGCGGTAGCAGTGGCTTTGCAGTGCAATAAACTCCGCCGCGCGTGAAGAGCGCCATCGTACGCGCGCGGCTCACTACTTCCGACGCAGCAAGCGCACGGGCGATTGCTTCTTCGAGCGGCGCACCCGTCCGCGCGGTCGGTCGCGCTGCAGTCCGACCTCTTGGCTGGCCGACTCACCACCGAGGACCCCCATTGCCGCAAGGCTCACGAATTGTTTGTTTTGGCGTACAAAGGGCCCGCTGCCCACGATGATGTGGTCGAGCACCGGCATGCCAATCACCTCGCCTGCCCGAGCTAGCCGTTGGGTAAGTGCGATATCTTCGAACGACGGCGTCGGGTCACCCGATGGATGGTTGTGCGCGACCACAACAGCGCTTCCGCGCTCACGAATCGCGGGAGCGAAGACGTCGCGCGGGTCGACCGCACAGCGATCGACAGAGCCCATGGCGACTCGCATCACGCTACGTGGTCGATTGCGGACATCGAGCACGGCGACCACGAAGTGCTCGTGGGCCGGGTCATCGAGGAGCGGCCCGACACACGCGTAGGCGTCTTCGGGTGACGCCATCGCCGCGGGTGGCGAACGGGCAAGCCTTGCGCGGCGCGCCAACTCGAAAGCCGCGCGGACACGCTGTGCCGCCGCCGACGTAAAGCCTGCGTCTTCGAGCTCGGCGACACCCATATCGGACAAGCGTGCCTCGTCGCAGCCGCGCGGAGTCGGTGTGCCGATGAGCAACTCGAGAAGTGCTTCGGTCGCAAGATGTTCGATGTTGGTCATGCCGCATGTCTGTTCAAGCGCCGCGCCAACCCCGCAGACGTCGTGACCGGCTCTGGCCGCACCGGCCAATGCTGCGTTCACGTTTGCTCACGGAGGGGGCGTAGGGCCAGGTTCTCTAGCCCGCGGACCCGGTTTCGTTGCCAATGGTGTGTTGGAGCTGGAGATCTTGATTTTGCCCGTCTCGCCAGCTCTACGTCGCATTCTGCGACGCGTTTTTCACGACGCCCCGTGCACGAGGAAGCGATGGCCACGAGCAAGACGCTGACCCACACCAACGAGCAAGGCGCGGTGCACATGGTCGATGTTGGCGGCAAACCCGCGACGCATCGCATCGCCATCGCGCGCGCCCGTGTGCGCGTGAGTCGCGAGGCCATTGCGGCGGTCCGCGCTGCCACAGCCAAGAAAGGCGACGTGATCGCCACCGCGCGCGTCGCGGCGATCCAAGCGGCGAAGCGAACGAGCGAGCTCATCCCCCTTTGTCATGCGCTCGTGCTCAGTCGCCTGGACGTGGACATCGAGGTCGGAGACGACGCCGTCACCCTGACGACCCGCGCCGAGACCAAGGGCCCGACGGGTGTCGAAATGGAGGCCCTCACGGCCGCCGCCATCGGCGCGCTGACGATCTACGACATGCTGAAAGCGGTCGATCGCGGCATGGTCATCGAAGCCGTGCAACTCATCGAAAAACTCGGTGGAGCGAGCGGCGATTTCCGCGCGCCGGCAATCTGAGCTCAGGCGGTCTCGGCGATGGCGTCGACCAAGCCGAGGAGCGAGGGCGTGCGTGGCACCACGTCGACTTGGAGCCCGCTTGCCTGGGCGGCGTCGCGTGTCGTCGCGCCAAGGCATGCTACGCGCGCTCCATTGGGTAGCCGGAGAGCCGCCAAAAAGCCCTCGACTGCCGACGGACTGGTAAAGGTCACCCAATCGATGGGCTCTGGCGGGAGTGGCTCGCCATCGCGCACGATGCGTGTGTCGTAAGCCGTCACGATCTCAACGTGCGCGCGCGAGGCCACGAGGCCGCTCACCAACGTGTCGTGTGCCCGGCTCGATTGAGGAGACACGACGCGCATTCCTGCCAAACGATCGCCGAGGGTTCCCCGCATGTAGTCGAGGAGCCCTTCACCGCTTGCCACCATCCCCACGCGCACGTCTCCGAAGCCATGACGCCGCAGGGCATCCGCTGTCGCGGATCCAACGGCGAAGACGGGGACTCCCCGGGCAGCCGGAGTCGTGTAGGCGGCAAGCGCGCGTGCAGCGTTGCCGCTGGTCACCAGCACAGCGTCGGTGGTCGCGGGCGCAATCGCAGCCAACCTTTCGATGGTTTGCGGGTCATCACGCAGCACCACCTCGATGGTCGGGCGAACCACCACGAGAGCGCCGCGTTGGGCCAATAGACGGCTGAGCTCCCCGGCCTGGCCGCGAGGGCGGGTCACCACGATGCGTACACCTATTAGATCGGTGGCCATCCTAGCGTTCGCTCCGCGGTTCGGCTTCGTGTAAAACCGGTCAACTCTCTCGAGGTGATCGGATGCGCTTCGCCGTCGTCGTCATCGTCCTCGTATCGTCAATCGCCGGCTCGGTCCACGCCGCCGAGCACGCAAGCTGGGCTGCGTTCACCCGAGCGAACCGCTTCAAATGCCCGGCACCTTTCGACACCATCAAGAGCCCTCGCACGCTGCAGTTTGGAGACAAGAGTTACAAGCACACGGGCTACAAGCTCGAAATTCAGTCGCCCGACGCCGATGACCGCATCGTGCTCGGCGTTCTGAGCGCCATCAAAGATGCGAGTCCGGAGACGCTGGCCAACTTGAAGCGAGCCTTCGCCGCTTTCAAGAAGGCAGGTGTCGAGTGGGTCGTGGTCAACGGCGACCTGTCGCTGGAAGAAGAGGGACTCGAGGGCGTGTTCGACGCTCTTGGCGCCTCGGGCCTGCCGACGGTCGTCCTCATCGGCAATGCCGAAAGTAAAGGCAGCTTTGGCCGTGTCTTCCTCGAGAAAGAAAAGACCTTTCCCAACCTCGTCAATGGAGGGTGGGTGCGCCAGATCGTCCTCGATGACGCCGAGCTTTGGACCATGCCTGGATACTACGACAGGAAGTTCGTCCGTCAGGGGGCCGGTTGCGTCTACGGCAAAGCCGATGTCGACGCCCTGGGCCGCTTGAAACCCACCGGCAAGGGACCCGTCGTTCTCGTCTCGCACGGACCGCCGCGCAGCGTAGGTAACGGTGGCATCGACTGGATGAAGACCGCGAACAACGTCGGTGATCCCGCGCTGCAAGCATTCATCGTCGACAAGGGCATTCGCTTCGGGATCTTCGGCCATATCCTGGAGTCTGGCGGGGCGGTGATGGGCGCCGACATGCGCTCGAAGATCGAAGCGAAAACCGAGATGACCGATCTGTTCGTCAACGCTGGCAGCGCGTCCGCTTCAGCGGAGACCTTGAACGATGGCCGGGTGGTTCATGGAATGGCGATGATCATCACGATGGCTGCTGGAAAGGCCCAATACGAGCTGCTGCACCTGGACAAGCTGGCGGAGTAGAGGCAGCGCAGGTCGGGGCGGGCATTCGACATTCGGAAGTCGGAAGTCGGAAGTCGGAAGTCGGAAGTCGGAAGTCGGAAATCGGTAGTCGGAAATCGGAAATCGGAAATCGGTAGTCGGCAATCGGTAGTCGGCAATCGGTAGTCGGCAATCGGTAGTCGGCAATCGGTAGTCGGCAATCGGTAGTCGGCAATCGGTAGTCAGCGACTACGTCACGAGCGCTCTCACAACCTCATCCGCCCAGACATCAGCGTCGCCCCCGTCACCCGCCGTGATGACGTGCTCGGCCCGCACGACTTGATGCGTCTCCAGCTTCGCCCGCGCAAGACGCAGCTCTTCGCGCGCTTCTGGCCGGTCGTTCACGGTCGCAGCGCGGCCCGCGAGAATCCCGGCGCGCGCCAGCACCACGGGGGCCGAGCAAATCGCTCCGATCACCTTCCTGGCGGTGCTTGCGCCGCCGAGCAGTGCCTGTAGGCAGCGGTTCGGCCACAAATGAATCTCGGCACCAGGGCCGCCGAGGACGAGCAGGGCGTCGAAGTCGCGCTGGTCGAGCCGGCTCAGAGTCTCGCGCACCGTCGCAAGGCCCCCCTGCAGGCTGCGGACCTTCCCGGAGCGGACCGACGCGACGGTGACGTACGCTCCTTCACGCTCGAAGATACCGCGCGAGACGTCGAGCTGCCGCGCACAGTAGTCCTGTGGCGCGATGACCATGAGGATGCTTTTGCCAGGGAGACGCATACAGATTGGCTGCATGCCCCCGTCGTCCTCTTCGAGCCAAGGCGCTGTGCGTCACACGTTTTCGTGTCGCACGAGCTAACGAAAATTTCGCGTCGCAACGTGCGACAGTGGTGACGTCGAACCCCCGCGAAGGGGTCGCAGAGCGCCTCGCTGACGGCGGAGTGCTGGCACGGCTCCTGCGATGCACCTCCTCAGTCGCACAACGCGGCGCGGGAGAGAGTCCATGTCCGACAAGAAGCCGAAGGGTGTTTTCGTCATCATCGAAAATGAGCGGCTCGAGAAACCGCTATGGAAGCGCGTTGGCACCGCGTTCATCAATCGCGACGAATCGCTCAATATCTTCCTCGATGCATTGCCGTTGAACGGCAAGCTCCACGTCCGCGACCTCAAGGAGCGCGACGAAGCTCAGGAGCGTGAGGCGGCATGATGGCGGCCGGGCGCGCGCTGCTGGGCTTGCTCATTTGCGCGCTGGTCATGGCGCACAGCGTTGGGGCCGCCGCGAGCGAGGGGGCTGCGGTTCCCGCGACGCGCGTCGACCTCAACACCGCGACCGCAGCCGAGCTCGACGCCTTGCCGGGCGTCGGACGCAAGCGGGCCCACGCGATCATCGCGAAGCGCCCGTACAAGAGAGTGACCGAGCTGCTGCGCATCAAGGGGTTTGGACCGAAGCTCTTTGCCCGGGTCCGCGAACACGTGACGGTCGCGGGCCCACCGACGGCCAAGGAACGACTGGATGGGTTAGGGAAACCTTGAGGGGAAATGTCGTCCCCCGCGCCGAGCCCGGAAGCCCTCGGCGCGGGGGACGCACAAGGATAGAGAAGACCTGCTACCATCCCGTGAGCAGGCCTCTTCCGAGATCTGTTCAAGTCTGCGAGAGTCGGTAGCAAGCCATGCAAACAGCGCTCGACCTGCTCAACACACTGCTGCCGCTGCTCTACACGCTGGCCATGGTCAACTACATCGTCTACCTGGTTCGTGACGACCCGTTCAGCGCGCGCACGTGTACGCCGTTTCTCTTTGCAGTGTTCGGACTGCACTGCGCTTACTTCCTGCTGGGTGCGCTCCACCACGCGAGCTCGCCGATTACGAGCATGCCCGAGGTACTCTCGGCGGTCGCGCTGTCGGTTGCGGGCGTCTATCTTTACGTGGAGCGGGTCCAGGGGAGCAAAGTCACCGGCGCGTTTCAGCTGCCCATGGTCGTCCTCATGCAGCTCATTGCGTCGACGCTCATGCAGCATGGCGCCACTCCATCGCCGAGCGCGCTCGCGAGCCCCGGCTTCAGCCTCCATGCGTTCGCGGCGGTATTCGCGCATTCGGCGTTCGTCGTCGGGGCGGTCTACGCGGTGATGTACGTGATCATGTACCGCGCTCTCAAAGCCAAGCGTTTCGGGGTCGTTTTTCAGCGACTACCGCCACTCGACAAACTCGCGGGAATGGGCTTTGGCGCCACCGCTTTTGGCTGGCTGCTGCTGACGGCGAGCATCGTCGTTGGCTTCGTGATCACCAAAAATGTCTCCGAGTCGGCCTACCGCGATCCCTACGTCATTGTCGCCCTCGGAATCTGGGCGATCTACGGCACAGCGCTGCTCTTTTACTTTGGCCTCGGACTCAAGGGAGCGCGTACCGTCTATCTCTCTCTCCTCGCCTTTGCCTTCGCGGTCGTGGCCATTAGCGGCGCGGCGATCTGGCCCGTGTTTCACAGGTTCCAGACATGAGTAGCGCGCCGCACCCAACACGCTTCGACAAGCTCGAAATGCTAGGAGCCTCTTTCAAGAGCGCTCCCTTCGAGGCGCTCGAACGTTTGGCGCTATCACCCGACGAGGTGGCGGCCTTCTATCGGCGCCTCGCACGCGATGGTGCGGCCGACGGAGCGCTGGTGCTGTCGACCTGCAATCGTACCGAGATCTATGCGCACGTTCCCGACGAGCGTGGCGATGCGGGGGCTTACCTCGCAGATCGGCTACGTGAGGTCGTGGGCCGCGAGCGTTTTCCCGAAAACGACGTGTTCTATCGCTATAGCGGACAGGCCAGCATCGAGCACATGTTCCGCGTAGCGAGTGGCCTCGACTCGATGATCCTCGGCGAGCAGCAGATCTTGGGGCAGCTCAAGGCAGCCTATTCCGATGCCGGACAACACCTGGCGCAATGCACTGTGTTCGATCGTGTGGTGCAGTCGGCATTTCGCGTTGGCGCCCGCGCCCGGTCCGAGACCGAAATTGGCAAGGGCGCTGTGTCGACGGCGTCAGCCGCTGTTCACCTGTCGACCCGCATCTATGGCGAGCTGTCGCGATGCATCGTCGTCGTCGTCGGGGCAGGCGAGACGGGTCGTCTCCTCGCCCAGCACTTCGCGAACCACTATCCCCAGAGACTCGTCATCGTGAATCGCACGCTGGAGAAGGCAAACGCCTTGGCCCGTGAGGTCTCCGGCGAAGCGGCCGAGATCTCCCAGCTCCCGCAGCTGCTCACCGAAGCGCATGTCGTCACCACCGCGGTTCGCTCGCAAACGCCAGCGATCACCGCGGCCATGCTCGAACGCGCGGCCGGCGTGCGCCCTGGAACCGCTCTCGCGCTTGTCGACCTCGGCCTACCCCGCAACATCGAAGCTCCAGAGAGCGAGATCGACAACGTCTTTCTCCACGATCTCTCGGCGTTGCAGTCCCTGGTCGACGCCAATCTCGCCCGCCGCAAGCGCGCCGTGCCTCAGGCCGAGATCATGCTCCGCGAGGAGCTCACGAAGCTCGACGCATGGGAGAGCGCGCAAGGCGCCGGGCCGCTCATCGCCGGCTTGCGCGAAGCGGTCGAGGCTGTTCGTGCCGGCGAGGTCGAGCGCGTCACCCGCGGCATGACCTCCGAGCAACGCGAAGCCGTCGAACGTGCGACCCGTGCTGTCGTCAACAAGCTCATGCACGGCCCCATGACCTCCATCAAAGAGTATGCCCGCCAGAACGAGGGCGGCAGTGAGCGGATTCAGGTGATCCGTGAGGTTTTCCGGCACCTTACCCCAAGCGCCGACGACGGGGACAAGCCCACGCACTAGCGAGAATGTCAGGTTTCCGCCTGCGACCCAACGCCACACCCCAAGTGTGCTTGACCCTTCAATTTTCGACTCCTATAAGCCACGCCCACCATGGAACGGGCGCTCACTCTCGCTACCCTCGCCCTCGTCGTCCTCATGATGATGCTGGGCGCCGTCGTTCACGGCACTGGTTCGTCACTCGCGTGCCCTGACTGGCCGCTCTGTTACGGCGATGCGTTTCCGCCGATGCAGGGTGGGATTCTCTACGAGCACAGCCACCGTCTGTTGGGCACCCTCATCGGTCTTGCAGCCATAAGTCTCGCGATCGTCGTCTTGCGTAAGCGCAAAGCTGTCGTGCCAAAGGCGGTCCTTGGCACCGCACTGGCGCTCATCATCGCCCACGCGCTGCTCGCTGGTGCTGGCGTGAGCCGGGCGATGTGGCCGCTCGCCATCGCCGGGTTTCTCATCGAGATCCCAATCCTCGTCGCGCTCCTCCGTGTCGCGCGTTCCGACGTGAGCATCGCCTGCACCCTTGGGCTCCTCCACCTCATCATCGTCCAAGGCATCCTGGGCGGTCTCACGGTGGTGCTACGCCTTCCCTACATCGTCTCGGCGGGGCACCTCGGCCTCTCGATGATCATCCTCGCGCTGACAACCATGCTACTTGTTCGCTTTAGCGGTGAAGTCGGGCCCAAGGTCGCCATCGCTCGTAACCGCCTGGGCGGAGTCATCGTCGCGCTCTATGCGCAGATCGTGCTTGGTGCCTTCATCAAGCACACCGGAGCAAGCCTCGCTTGTGGTATCGACGTCATTGTCTGCAATGGCGGAGCCCCCCACGGTGGACCAGCCCATCTGCACTTCACGCACAGAGTTTTTGGGGTCGTTCTCCTCGTCCTCATCATCGTGCAGACCTTGCCCATCCTGAAGGCGGCAAAGCGCGCCGGCAACAAGCCCGTGAAGCTCCTTGCCATCGCTAGCCACGCGCTGGTGACCCTCCAGGTGATCCTCGGTGTTGGCACCGTGCAGACATACATCGCCGTTCCCTTGGCGACACTGCACCTCGGATGCGGTGCGCTTTTGCTCGCCGCGCTGGTTGCTCTGTTCACTGTCTTGGGCAAAGCCCCCGCCGAAATTCCAAGCGCTTCGCCGCAAAGGGAGCTAGCGCACGCAACCTGAACGGTCTGCGCGCGAAAAGGTCTTCGCCATGTTGGTCGATACACGTACAACGTCCATCTCAGTCGCCGAGCCTTCGCATGCAGGCCTCGTCCAGGCCCTGCGCGACGCCGCTTCGATCATGAAGCCACGGCTCTCGAGTCTTGTCGTCTTCACCGCAGCGGGCGGAATGTGGCTCGCTCCTGGCGTGCTGAACGCCGCCGAAGCCGTATTCATTCTCCTCGCCATCGCCCTCTTGGTTGGAGCAGCGAACGCCACCAATTGCTACCTCGAGCGCTCTGTCGATGCCCTCATGGCGCGCACCGAGAAGCGTCAGCTAGCGCTCCTGCGTCTCGACCCGAACACCGTGATTGCCGCCGCGTCGGCGAGCGCGGTTATCGCGGTTGCCCTCATCGGTTTTCTCACCAACGTGCTTACTGCGGGTCTTGGGGCGCTCGCGTTTGCGTCGTATGTCGCAGCCTATACGCCGCTAAAGCGTTCTTCGTCTCTCGCGGTGTTCGTGGGCGCGGTGCCTGGCGCGATACCGCCGCTCATGGGGTGGACGGCCATCACGGGGCGACTCGACCTCGAGGGCCTCGCTCTCTTCGCGATTCTCTTCGTCTGGCAGGTGCCGCACTTCATCGCCATCGCGCTCTATCGCAACGACGACTATGCGCGAGGCGGCTTCAAAACCTTGCCGCTCGTGTTGTCAGAAGACGCCACCAAGGTCGTGATGATCATCTTCACCTTCGCTCTCACGCCCGTCGCGCTCTCGTTGGTGCCGCTCGGTATCGAAGGTCCCATCTATGCCATCCTGGCCATCGTGCTGGGCGCCGGTTTCCTGGCGGTGAATCTGATGGGTCTCGCGGCCCGCGCGTCCACCCGATGGGCACGCGCTTCGCTCCACGCGTCGCTCCTCTACATTACGTTCTTGTTCATCGCGCTCGGCGTCGGGGTACGTTGAGTGCGCGCCGGCGAATCGCTGCCAGCTGATCCGCCGCCGCAGAGCACCACCATGTTCGCTGACGATCTCGACGTGCCAGCCGAGGTCCTGCCGCGCCTCGCCGTGCGCGATCTGAAGTGTAAGCTCGGCAACCGCCTCGTTCTCGACGGCGTCTCCTTCAGCATCCAACCGGGGGAGGTCGTTGGCCTCCTCGGACCCAACGGCTCTGGGAAATCGACCCTCGTTCGTTGTGTCATCGGTCTCGCCAAGTGGAAGCATGGCACGCTTTGGCTCGACGGACAGGTGGTCGAGCCCAACGCCAAGCGCTTCCGCGCCCAGCTGGGTGTCGTATTCCAGGAGCCGAGCCTCGATCCGCACCTCACGGCGCGCGAGAACCTGACCCTCGGCGCTCGCCTGTTCGGCATCCCCGCGAAGGAGGCACGCAGTCGCGCCGACGCCCTGCTCACGTTCATGGAGCTCGCCGATCGCGCAAGCGATCGCGTGAAAACATTTTCGGGCGGCATGAAACGCCGCCTCGAGCTCGCGCGCGCCATCATCCACAGCCCTAGTCTCCTCGTGCTCGATGAACCCACGACCGGGCTCGATGTCCACGCGTTCGAGCGCACGTGGCGGCTCATTGGGGCACTCAAGCGCGATCAGAACCTCACGGTACTCGCGAGCACGCATGGGGAGTCCGAGGCGGCGAAGTGTGACAAGCTGGTCGTTCTCGACAGCGGACGTGTCGTTGCCTTCGATACGCCGCAAGCGCTGCTGCGTCGCGTGAGCGGCGACATGCTTGTCATCGAGACCGCGAGCCCCGAGACCTTCGCCGCCGATCTCGCCGAAGCCTTCGAAGTCACGCCACGCGTTAGCGGTGGCAAGGTGCTCGTCGAGGCGGCCGATGCGCATATCATGGTCCCACGCGTCGTCGAGCTATTCCCGGCCGGTACGGTTGACTCGATTCAGGTGCGCCGGCCGACCCTCGCCGACGCATTCTTGAAGCTCACGGGACGCGCGCTCGACAGCGACGTCACCGAGGCCTCCTCATGACCAGCTTTGCCCGCGAGACGCTCAAACAGCCCGCGAGCTACGACCTCGCAACCATCGGAGTCTTGTGGCGTCGTGACGTCATGCGCTTCCTGCGCCAGCCGTCGCGCATCATCGGCGCCCTCGGCCAGCCCATCATCGTCTGGTTGGTCATCGGTAGCGGCATGGCCTCGACGTTCAAGATGCCTGGCAGCGATGTTGGTTATCTCGAGTTCTTTTTTCCCGGCGTCGTCATGATGGTTCTGCTCTTTGCGTCGATCTTCTCGACGGTGAGCGTCATCGAAGACCGTCACCAAGGATTTCTGCAGGCCGTCATGGCGGGTCCTGGATCTCGCGCGGCGCTCGTCCTCGGCAAGTGCGCCGGAAGCGCGTCGGTCGCCCTCATGCAAGCAGGCCTGCTCTTGTGTCTTGCGCCGCTCGCCGGTTACTCGCCGCTGCAAATCAACTGGCCGCTCCTTCTTGTCACCCTCTCGGTCACGTCGTTCGGACTGACCGCGCTCGGCGTCGCTGTCGCGTGGTGGCTCGACAACCTCCAGGCGTTCCACGCCATTCAGATGACCGTGCTCGTGCCGCTCTGGTTGGTCTCTGGCGCGATGTTCCCAGCAGGCGACAGTCTCGTTTTCGCCGCCATCATGCGTGTGAACCCAATGGCCTACGCTGTGTCGGCGGCCCGTCACGCCTTCTATAGCGGACATGCCGGAAGTGGTATCACCCCGGTTGGGCCGCTCGTCGACCTGGCTGTGGTTGCAGCGTGCGCCGTGGTCTGCGTCGTACTCGCGGTGGTCGTGTGCGAGCGTAAGTCATGACGCTCGCCGACGTCTTGCCGCACGCCAACGCGGTGATGAACGCAACCTCGACCTTGGCGCTTGTTGCGGGCTTCGTCGCGATTCGCGCCAAGCGCATTCAGTTGCATCGCGCATGTATGCTCATGGCAGTCGGTGCCAGCGCCGTGTTTCTCGCCGGCTATCTGACGCGTTTTGCGCTCACCGGCACCCACCGTTTCCCGGACGCCGGCGCCGTCAAAGTCGTCTACCTCGCGATTCTTTTCTCGCACATGGTGCTTGCGATTGCCGTCGTCCCCATCGTTTTTCGACTGCTTTTTCTGGCGAGCCGCGCCCGCTACGCCGAGCATCGCAAGCTCGCGCGCTACGGTTACCCGGTTTGGCTCTACGTGAGCATCACCGGCGTCGTCGTCTACGGCATGCTCTATCATCTCGCCCCGCGGCTGGAGGTGGCTGATGAGATGGCCGTTGCTGTTTGCGCTGTGTCTCGCTAGCTGTGCCGGGGAACCCGCGCCTGCGAGTCCGCCGAAACAGATCGGCGGCGTCGTCGTGAGCGGTGATGTGCTGCGAGATGGCGCCAAGATTTACGCGTTTCGCTGCGCCACGTGCCATGGCGTCGAAGGTGACGGCAACGGCCCGACCGGGCGCGCGCAAAACCCCAAGCCACGCGACTTCCGTCTCGGTGTCATCAAGTTCTCGAGCGCGCGAGCGGGTGAGCTCGCGCCAGACGCCGACTATGCGCGCATCATCACCGGGGGCTTGAAGGGCACCAACATGCTCGCCATGCCGATGCCCGGAAGCGAAGTTGAAGCGGTCACGCAATACGTGAAGTCGCTGTCGAGCAAGTGGCTCGAACCGACCGCTAAAGCGGGCGTGCCGGTCGACGTTGGCGTAGACCCGTGGACCGACGAGGCCGCCGCAATCAGCCGGGGTCGTGAGCTCATCCAAGCGCGCTGCATTTCTTGTCACGCGACCGACAGCAACGAAGGGACCGGCAGCCAAAGCATCTACGGCACCCTCAAGGCACCCAAGCTCGCCCCAGGGCTCGTCTTGAAGAGCGGCGGGACGCGGCATGACATCTACAGGACTCTCGCGGCCGGGATTGGCGGCACGGCACAGGCTCCTCTCAAGGGCGCGATTTCTGAAGAAGATTTGTGGGCTCTCGTGCGCGCCGTCGATGCTTTTACCGATTGAAGCCGCGTCGTTTGCGATCACGAGGCCGTTAGGGCTACCTTGCCGTTCGTGAAACGCCGCGCTTACGGTTGGCTCGCCCTCGTGGCCGTTAGCATCGCGCTGCGCCTCGCCGGTGCCGCCGATGCCCCTGCGGCTTCAACTTCGCCTTCCCAGCCCCCGGGAGCGAGCTCCCTGAAGGGTTTCGACGCCAACGGTGGCCAAGGCAAGCGCATCGTCGAGATCCCAATCGAAGGCACGATCGATCCAGGTCTCGCCGCCTTCGTCGATCGCTCGTTCGCCGAAGTCAAAGAGGGCGATGTCGTCGTCCTGCAGATGAAGACGTTCGGCGGTCGCATCGACGCCGCCGTGCAGATCCGCGACCGCTTGCTCAAAAGCAAAGTCCCAACCGTGGTCTTCATCGACCAACGCGCCATTAGCGCCGGTGCCCTCATCTCGCTGGCCTGCGACACCATCTTGATGACGCCCAACGCGTCAATTGGCGCGGCCACGCCCGTCCAGATCGATGAAGAGGGCAAGATGAGCGCGACCGAAGAGAAGGTCGTGTCGTACATGCGCGCCGAGATGCGCAGTACCGCCGAGGCAAAAGGGCGCCGCGGCGATCTTGCTGAGGCTATGGTCGACGCCGACATCGAGATCGCTGGTGTCGACGCCAAGGGCAAGCTCCTCACGTTGACGACCGACAAGGCAATCGAGCTGGGCATCGCAAACGCCAGGGTCGACGACTACGCGGGTGCTCTCGCGCTCTTGAACCTCACCAAGGCAGAGAAGGTTCGGCATGACACCGCGTGGGCCGAGAAGTTCGCGCGCTTCATCACCGACCCGACAGTCAGCTCTCTGCTCATGACCATCGGCACCATCGCGCTCGCTGCCGAGCTCTATACGCCTGGGCTTGGCATCGGCGGCTTCATCGCCGTGGTCTGCTTCGCGCTCTTCTTCGGCGGCCAATACGCCGCGAGTCTCGCTGGCTGGGAAGAGCTCGTGGTGTTCGTCATCGGCGTCGTCTTACTGGGTGTCGAGCTCGTCGTGCTGCCCGGCTTTGGTGTGGCGGGCATCGCGGGCATCATCGCCGTGATCATCGCCATCGTCATGTCGATGATCGAGCTCAAGGTTCCCTGGGACGTGTCCATCGCTCTTGGCTATCTGCAAGAGATGGTGCGAGCCGCACTGTTGCGCTTGTTCATCGCCCTCGTTGGCCTTGGCGTCACGGTGGCTTTGTTTGCCAAGTTCTTCTCGAAGACGAGGCTCGGTCGCCAGCTCGTCCTGCAAAGCGCGACTGACGCGAGCGCCGGCTACGTCACGGCGCAGCCCACCGATCTTGTGGGCAAGCGCGGCCAAGCGACGACGCAGCTGCGCCCCGCCGGTATCGCCGACATCGACGGCAAGCGCATCGACGTCGTCAGCGTCGGTGAGCTCATCGAACGCGGCACACCTATCGAAGTAGTCAGGGTCGACGGCAATCGCGTCGTCGTCCGAGCGGTCACGTAGCATCAGCGCAAAAAGGCTCCACAGCACATGCCAGAGATCTTTCTCGTCCTATTGTTCATCGGCGGCTTCATCGGCTTCTTCATGTTCATCTACTTCGTGCCGGTCGGCCTATGGATCCAAGCGCTTACCTCCGGCGCATCCGTTGGCATCGGTACCCTCGTCGGTATGCGACTGCGCAAGGTGCCTCCGTCGATCATCGTCGGGGCGCGCATCACCTGCCTGAAGGCCGGCATCAAGGTGAACATCGACAACCTCGAGGCCCATTACCTCGCCGGCGGCAACGTTGGTCTGGTCGTGCAGGCGCTGATCTCGGCCGACAAGGCGAACATCCCTCTGCCGTTCGAGCGAGCGGCCGCTATCGACCTCGCAGGCCGAAACGTCCTCGAAGCCGTGCAGATGAGTGTTCTTCCCAAGGTCATCACCACCCCGCGTATCGCTGCGATGGCCAAAGACGGCATTCAGTTGTCGGCCTTCGTCAAAATCACCGTCCGCACCAACCTGGAGCGGCTCGTTGGCGGCGCTACCGAAGAGACCGTCGTAGCGCGTGTCGGTGAAGGTGTGGTTTCGACCATCGGTTCTTCCGAGACGCACAAGGCGGTGCTCGAAAACCCCGACCGTATCTCCAAGAACGTGCTCGCCAAGGGCCTCGATGCCGGCACCGCCTTCGAGATCTTGTCCATCGACATTGCCGACGTCGACGTTGGCGCCAATATCGGCGCAAAGCTCCAGACCGAGCAGGCCGAGGCCGACAAGCAGATCGCCCAGGCACGCGCCGAGTCGCGTCGCGCACTCGCGGTCGCCGCCGAGCAAGAAATGAAGGCGCGCGTTGTCGAGATGCGCTCGCGCGTCGTCGAAGCCGAAGCCCAGGTGCCACTCGCGCTCAGCGAAGCGCTGCGCTCCGGAAAGCTTGGAGCCCTCGACTACTACAACCTGCGCAACGTCAATGCGGACACGGACATGCGCAGCTCCATCGGCCGAAGCGTCGGAGACGGCGGCTCGCAGGGCTAAATGGTCAAGCCTTTCGACGCGCGGCGCTTGTTCGAGGACAAAGACGGGCTCGTCGCTCGACTCGAGCTTGCGTTCGCGCTCGCTCGGCCGAAGCCTCTGCGCCCGCCGCCGCCGCCACCCGTGCCCGCTGAAGCGGAAAAGAAGAACCGATGACCAAGATCATCTGGATCATCGTCATCGGCTTCGTGGTGCGCAGCATATTCGTAGCCTTCAAGAAGGCGATCGCGCAGGCCAAGGCAGAGATCGAAGCCGAGAAAGCGCGGCAGGCCGCTGAGTCGTCACGGACGGCGGGGCCCCCCAAGAGCTCGCCGGTTCCGGGCACCGTCCCCCAGACAGCCAAGCCGGGCGAAGATCCGCGGGCAGCGCTCTTGCGTATGCTGGCCGCGGCGGGTGTCAGCCCGAGCGTCACCAAGGTCGTCGAGAGCACGCTCGACTACGACGACGACGCACGGGAGAGCCGTACTGACTACGACGACGATGCCAGGGAGAGCCGTACCGACTACGACGACGAGGCGAGTGAAGACGCGACCGACTATGACGATGACGCACGCGAGAGCGTCGTCGACTACGACGACGACGCCGACGAAGACACGACCGACTACGACGACACCGTCCCGCCACCCCCGGTGGTCGCGCCGTTGCCGCCTCCTCCCGTCGTGTACGCTATGCCGGACGACGCGACGAGTAGCGCTGCGAACGCCTACGTGCTCAAGGACATCAGGAGCCACGTCAAGCCTGGGGCGGTCGCGCGCGCGCCGATTCACGGCCTTGACGGCGAGAACATTCACTCACGCGAGCTCGTCCGCGATAGCGTCGTTCTCGATGTTTTGCTGCGCCGCTATCCCCATAACCCTTTCTTCAGGCGACCCCGCTGAGCCCACACCCTCTCACCGCAAAGGTTGCGAGGTGGTACGAAATTAGTAGCGAGTCGAGGGCCATGGAAGAATGCCTCGCATGTGGCGACTCGACCGTCTTCGCTGGGGAATCACTGCCGGCGTAGCTCTGGCACGGCGCGTGTACATCACAGCGCTCGTGCGTCCCCCCGTCCGGCCACAGCGTGGCTTCACCCTCGTCGAGACCATGGTCACGCTGGCGATCATCTCCACCGGCATGCTCGGCCTCATGGCCATGCAGCTCGCCTCGGTACGGGGCGTGCAAAACGCAGCCGAGATGTCGCTCGCGACGAATCTCGCGGCGAGCGCGCTCGACGAGCTGACATTGGTCGACTACGCCACCCTGCAGTCCACGGGCATCACGAGCTTCCCGCGCCACTATGACAAGCAGGGCGCTGACGTAGGCTCGACGGCGAGCAACATCTATTTCACCGTCACTGCAACGGTGCAGGCCACGGGCGGCACCTACGTCGACGTTCGCGTTCAGACGACCTGGAAGAACGAGCTCAGTCCCGCGGCGAATCGCGTCATCACCCTCAACGGCCGCGTTCGTCAGCGAGGGGGCGCATGAAACCATGTGTCCGCGATAGCGAGCGTGGTTTCACGCTCATTGAGCTGATGGTTGCTTCGGCCATTAGCCTCATCGTCATCGGCGGTATCTTTGGCGTCATGATCTCGCAGCAGACCACGTACACGGCGCAGATGGATCTCTCTGAAGCGTCACAGAACGCTCGCGCCGCGCTCGATATCGTCCGCCAGAGCCTACGCGACGCGGGCTGGGGCTTCATTGCGAAGGAGACTGCCGTGGGCCTGCCACCCGTGGGCACGTGTTACGCTGCGGATGTCAACGACCAGAGCGCCTGTAACGACCTCGTGGCCTACAACGCCAATGGCTCGACGCTCCTCAGTGACCGCATCCGCATCTCGGGGATCGAGCCGGGGAAGACCTTTACCCGCGACACCGCGTGGGACGGGACGCGCGCTCGGGCCGTCACGCAACGCGAGGCGCTTGCCGTCAACGAGCTCGCCATCATCTCGGGAAAGTGCACCGTGGGCACCAACATCAACAAAGTCGTCACTGGCGTGGTGAAGATCACCTCCGTCAGTGGCTCGGTGGCCGCGCCTCCCATCACCTACGAGTTCGCGAACGTGACCAACTACCCCACGTTCGATTGCGCGACGGTCGAGAGTGGTTTTGCATTCGGACGGGCCAAGATCGTCGAGTTTTACCTCGATCGCTTCCTCGCGAACCCTGACCCGAGCTCGCTCGCGACGCGCATCCCACGGCTCATGATGATCACCAATCGCGGCGCTGGTGCCGCTGGGGCGGGCCCCGTCGAGCAAACCGTTGCCTACGACATCGAGAGCTTTCACGTACGCTACGCACTCGACTGCGGTCGTCTGACCGGTGGCGCCATTTGCTCGACCGCCACCAACGTAGGGCCCGACGACATCATCGACCCCATCGCCAACGGCCAGTTGTGGTGCAACGATCTCACGAGCGCCAACTGCAACACTGGCAAGACCGTCATTGAAAACCAGATGCGCGTCATGGCGGTGCAGGTGGCGGTCATCCCGCGAACGCGGCACCTCGTGCGCAAGAACAGCAAGAATGTTTACACCGGCGTCGCAGTCCCGGTGTTTGGCTACATCTTGCCGGCGGACGCCTACCGCCACTGGGTGTATCGGGCCACCATTGCTCTACGAAACAATCAACTGCCGATCAGCAACTGATGAAAACAAACATCCGCCATAGCGAACGCGGCTTCTCCCTCCTCATCGGCATGTCGGTGCTGATTTTACTGACCGTGTTGGGCATCGCCGTCGTTCAAGGCATCAACTCCGACGTCGAAAGCGCCGGCAATGATCGCGGCTCGCAGTCGGCGCTCGCGATCGCCGAAGCGGGTCTCACGTGGTCGATGGACTTCTTGAAGAACACCTATGCCCTCCATCAAGCCACGGCCCAGACGTTCACCAATATCGCTACGAACAGCATGAACAACCTGACCAACTATAGTGACGCGACCAACGAGGCGAAGACCGCAATCGATGCGGATATCTCAGCCACCGATGTGTCGCCCGCGCGAGCCGACTGGAAGTGCGTAACGCACGCGCGAACCGACGCCGAGAAGACGTTTGGCGGTGGTCGCTACCACGTTTGGGTGGCCAAGGACCCAGCCGATCCCACGGGCAAGACGCTGCTCATGCGGGCCCTCGGCATCGACGCGCGCGGCTCGCAACGTTTAGTCGAAATCGCCGTGACGGCGGGGGTTGGTCAGGCGCTCTGATTCCACGAGCGCCGAAGGACGTATCATGAGGTCTCTTAGCAAGTGGGCAGCAACGGCGGTCGCCGCCTCGGTTCTCGTGGCCGCGGCGGACGTGCGGGTCGCGTCCGCGCAGACCTGCACGACGACGAGCCTGAGCTTCAGCGATAGCTTCGACAACACGACGTATATGGACCCCACGTCGACCCCCGGCATGGGCTGGGGTCAGGGCACCTTGAGGCTCGCGCTCAAGGGCAACTCGTTCAACACCTCGAGTCAAAACACGGGTGAGAAGATCTTCGTCGTGGGCTCGGCCGACTTCGACGGCGACGGCTGGATCGACATGGCCGCGGTCATGTTGTCGCCCGACCGCCTGCACTTCCTCAAGAACATGGGCATCAATCCCGATGGCACCCACAGAGGCTTTAGCACTGGTGGAGCAAGGAACTCGCCCGGATGGAACGCGCAGGTCATCGACAACGCTATCCCGGACTTCGACGCGAACGCGCCTGCGCTCTTCGCTGGCGACTTCGATGGCGATGGAGACGCCGATCTTCTCTACCTGAAAACAGCCACGCAGAATAACGCGGGCTCGGTCATTCGCGCGTTCGTGTGGCGCCTCAACGGAGTGGTTGGCGGCATCCCCCAGTTCACCCGTTCAGAGCTCACCACGCACTTCCAGACCAACCGCGTCAGTTGGCACTGGACCAGCACGTTCGCTCAGGTCGTCGACTGGAACAACGACGGCCGCATGGATCTCGTTACCAACTCGAGTTACGGCAACGTCGACGAGATTCTGCTCTTTCGCGCCACAGCCGGCCCCAGTATCGGTTTCGAGAACCCGGTGCGTCTCATCGCTGACGTCGGCTTCACACCGCCTTTCGCCGACGCTGGTGCCACGAACACGGCGACTGGCGGCGCGACCTGCGTGCCACCCAACTTGCTCGGTACGTTCAGGAGCCGCGGCGGCACCGCGCTGGCTGTCAGCGACTTCGACGGCGACAACGATCTCGACATCATCTCGGGCAGTATGAGCGAGCGCAACTTGATCTTCTGGAAGAACGACGGCGCCGACGTCTTCACCCGGCAGCCCGACATTACCTTCGCCCAGGGTGGCGCGACGTTCATCGTCACAGGCGACCTCGACGGCGATGGTGACAACGATATCGTGGTTGGTCGCGACGGTTTCAATTGCGGTGGCAACGGCGGCAACGCGTATTTCTTCGCCAATAGCGGCAACGGTGCCTTCACGATGCGTGCGACCCCCATCTTGAATACCGGCATCGACCTCGACTTCGGCGCGGCCTTCTTCATCGACGAAAACATCAGGTTTCCGAACCTCAATATGTCCGCGGACAGGACCGTCGACATCATCGCCGCCGACGGTAACGACTCGGGTACGTATTCGCAGGTGCTCGGCGCCCGTCTGAATGTCTATAACCTCGAGGGTACCGCCACCTCGACGGTCATCGACGCTCTCGACAACGTCAACAACGCTATCGTCGAAGTGACCATGTCGGCCGTCGAGCAAACGTCCAATCCACCGAGTACCGGCATCACCTACTACGTGTCGAATGATGGCGGCGTGAACTGGGAGCGCCTCCTGCCGAGCGAGGTGGCGAGCGGCTCGGGCGCCGGCGCTACGCACACGTTCTCGCACTTTGGCAGCGACTTCCGCTGGCGTGCCGTCCTCGAATCGGCCGAGAGCACCCTCACTGGAAACGAAGCACCATTCGCACCTGGCTCGAAGAACACCCCGACCCTCGGCAGCATAAGCTGGACGTACGGATACGTCCTGCGTCGCGAATATTCGCGCTCCGCTTTGGCGTTCGCAAAAGACGTACCTTTCCCAGGGGGTGTCACCAAAGATCTGCTCGTCTCGTCGACGTTCTTCTACCCCGGCTACGAAGGCACGTTGCGCGCCTTCGACCCGAGCTTCGACCTTCAGGCGACGACCGAGCCCAACAACGATCTCAACCAGCGTGTCATCAAGACTGGCACGGGCAACGCGCTGGTGTGGGACGCGGCCGAGCTCTTGCGGCAACGCTCTGGAGCCGACCGCGTCATCTACACGGCACTCCCGGATGGCAGTGGTACGGTCAACCAACGGGTTGGTTTCGTCAGCGGCAACGCTGCCCTGCTATCGACGCATATGGCGACCGACCAGGCCACAGCGACGAACGTCATCAACTTCGTACGTAACGGCATGGGGCACGTCACCGGGAACAAGCTCTGGGACGTTGGTCACTCGTCGCCCGTCTATCTTGCGCCCCCGAAGACCGGGCTCACCGACAAGTCCCTCACCGAAGACGGCTACGCAAACTTCGCTACCGCGCAGGCGTCGCGTCGTCGCGTCATCTTCATTGGCACCAACGACGGCATGGTGCACGCCTTCGATGCGCAAACGGGCGCCGAGCTCTGGGCGTTCGTGCCGTACAACTTGCTCGCCAAGCTGAAGCTGCAACGTGGTACCGATGCCGACGGCAACGCGTACTTCAATCACCAGAGCCTCGTCGACGGCTCCGTCGTGGTGCGTGACGTGTTCGATCGCGGGGCTGGCCGCTGGCGTACGATTCTCGTTGCTGGACAAGCGCTTGGCACCGGCCGCGGTGACAACAACTACTACTTCGGGCTCGATGTGACCGACCCGCTGGCCCCTGCGCCGCTTTGGGAGTTCACCGATGACTGGCTTGCTGAGGACAAGAGCTGCACGGGTCAGTTCTCCCGCACGACCTGCACCACGGTGCCGCAGTCGCCGATTTGTACCAATAGCTGCAGCGCCGCGAATCATGTCTTCGTGGATGCGGGCGGCGACCGTGTCGTCATCGAGGCAGAAAACTACAACAGCACCGCCTCGCTCGACGCCGATGGCGAGAACAACTGGGAGATTCGTACGGCGCAAGCCTCGTACACGGGGACTGGCTATATCGAAGCGCGCCCAATCGACGGAGACAACTGCGGCACCAACTTCACGACCTGCGGCGCCGCTGCGAGCTATCAGGTCCAGACCGACTTCTCCGGGACCTACCGGGCTTACATCCGCTATAGCAGTACGAGCTCGAGTACCAACGGCTTACGTGTTCGTATTGGCACTCTCAACCAAAGAATCACGTCGCTCACCAACGACGGAAACTGGAACTGGTTCACGACCAACAGCTTCGATCTAGCGGTCAGCGACTACGACCTCGAGCTCTTCATGGTGCGCGACGGGTTGCGCATCGACCGCATCATCATCGCCAGGTCGAACACGAGCTCGACGAGCCTTGCGCAGACATGCCTAAACCAGTGCACCCCCCAAAATCCGATCACCACCTGCAATACCGAGAACTTCGACCCCAATGCCGAGTCATTCGAGTGTGGCGCCGGTACCAACCTCAAGTGCTGCTTTGACCCATCGAGCCAGTGGTATTGCTCACCTGTCGGTCAGGCCTGCGAGGAGCTCGACACGGTGCTCGGCCAGACGTGGTCGACGCCAGTGGTCGCGCCCCTGAAGGTCAACGGTGCCCGCGCGTGGAACGTCATCTTCGGCAGCGGCTACAATAACCGCTCTGGAGTACCGGCGGCGGTGGGACGCAGCGTCTACGCCATCGACGCGATCAGTGGCGTGACACGTGGCAAGTGGAACTACAACGATTTGCCAGTGGCCAATCCCACCAATCCCTCGACCATCGACAACACCATCCCCGGCGGTGTCGCTGTCTACGATTGGACGACCAACGGGAGTGATGAGATCCCCGATGGCTACGCCGACGTCATTTACGTTGGTGACCTCGAGGGTCGTCTGTGGAAGATCGACGTCCACGACTCGGGCACGCCAGGTCTTGGGGGCGCCGTCCCGGTGAACGCGTGGCCGACGTGCGTGCTCTTCGACGCGGCGACACCCGACGGTGGTGGTATTCGCACCTGGGCGCCGATCATCACCGCGCCAGCGGTCACCCTCGTGAAGGCGGACGATATCCCGCAAGGCTTCACGGCGCGGCGTCCGGTCGTCTACTTCGGCACCGGCGGCGACGACCGCTCACCTTCGGACCTCATGTATCGCTTCTACGCCGTGCGCGACACGCGGGAGTGCCCCACCGCGACGACGCCGACATACAGCGGCGCCAAAACGTCTGCCGACATCTTCAGCACGTCGCTCAATCCGAAGCGTACCGAGTGGATCGTCGGTGACAACCGTGACCTCTCGAACGTGCCGTTGAGTGGCGTCTTTACCGGGTCGGAAGGCGTGGCGGGACAGCGCTACTGGTCGGACCCCGTCATCTTCGACGATTCGATCGTCTTCTTTGCCTCGCTGCCTGGCAGCATCGAGTCGGTGAATCCGTGCAACAACCTAGGAGCCAACAGTCAATCGTTGCTCTACGGCTACGCGATTCGAGATTTCTCGGTCGCCGACGGAACCCGGTTTGCAGCGGGTAACTCAGCTGTCCGCATTGGCGGTCAGAGCAGGCAATTCTTGCGCAGCGCTTCCAAGATTCGTCGCTCGATCCTCGTCGCCCAAGAAGTGCCGACGGCCGGTGTGGCGCAACCGCCAGCCAGCACGACCACTACCAACACCACGTCGAGCGACAAGCTCTTCGTGCAGACGTTTGACGGCGAGGTGCGAGGCTTCGAGGAGCCGGTGGTGAGCGAGAACAACACCATCCGCGTGCTGCGCTGGCGCGAGATTCCGCTAAAATGAGCAACCGCATGCTTGCGCAGAAGGGATTCACGCTCATAGAGGTCATGATCACCGTGGCTATTCTCGGGATCGTGGCGGGCCTCGCGGTGGGTTTCGGCGGTAGCTTCATGCGCAAGAACAGGCTCAATCAGCTCGCGCGCGGCGTTTACTCCGTGGTGGGGACGGCACGCTCCGAAGCGGTGCGACGGTCGCGGCGCATCATCGTGTCTTTTCCGAGCGATAGGGTCATCGCCTTCGTCGACCAAAACGCCAACTGGACCTACGACGATGGCACCGACATCCGCGTAGCGGATTATCGCTTCACCGAGGCGTCCATGGCCGCCTCCGTCGACATGGTGACCACGGGCCTGACGACCGACATCAAGGACATCGGCGCGGTGACTCCCATGATCATCTTCACGTCGACCGGTCGCAGCGTCGTGCGTACGGGGTCGAATGACATCGAGAGCCCGGCCGAGGTGGGCGTTACGTTCAGGCACACTGGCATTCCAACCGCGCAGAACATCTTTCGGCGCGTTTCGACGACCGCCGCAGGGGCAGTGCGCGTGACCTCGCAGTGAGTCTTCGTGACAACGCGACCTCTACCGTGTTAGCCGAAGACGAGCGCGGCTCGCGTCAGCGAGAGTGCCCGACACATGGCCAACGATAGCGTCGTCGAGACATTTGCTCGCCTCGTCGAGTTCATCGCCAAGAAGTTCTTGCGCGGTGAGGTGACACTCGCCGATTTGCTCAACCTCGACGACAAGGAGATCGAGGTCATCTTCTTGATGGGCCACTACCTGTACAACTACGGCAAGTACCAGGCCGCCCTGAACGTCTTTAGCGTTTTGACCCTCTACAAGCCGTTCGTGAGCCGGTACTGGCGCGCCGCGGGCGCCGCAAACCAGGCGCTCAAGAAGTGGAACGAGGCCATCGTTGCCTACGACATGGCACTGACCACCAACCTGAACGATGTGATCAGCTATACCTACCGTGGCGAGTCCAAGATCAGCGCTGGAATGGCTGATGAAGGCGTTACGGACTTGCGCACTGCCGTCGAAGTCGGCACCAATCAACCCTTCTACAACCAGTGGGTAAATCGAGCGCGTACGCTTCTGAAGGTGCGTGGCATCGAGCTGTAGAGTATTTTCAATACGCACTGCGGTGGGGGTCCGTAAAACATGGCGACGCGTGGTCCTGACAAGGTCAACACCCCCGTCGTCCCCAAAGCCGACCTCAAGCCCGATCTTGCGCAAGTCGAGGCCCAGAAAAACCGCGACGCCAACGCGAAGCGGGTCGCCTCGCAAGACGCCGCTCGTGTTGCCCAACAGGCCGGTTTTCAGCGCCTAGGCAGCTCCAAGAAGCGCAACTTCGACGTTGGCGACTCGTCACGCTCCCCGATCCCAATCCCCGAAGAGGGGGCAGAAGACACCGACGTCTGGACTCAGGAGCGTCTCGACCGCGCTCAAGAGAACCTCACGCTCGCCAGCGCTCAGTTCGCCGACGCCGCGCGTAGCCCAGAGGCCGGCGGAAGCCTCGGCGAGGCGGTCGTAGGCAGCTCGTTTCTGCCGACCGAAGAAGACATCGGCAAGCTGCAGAACCTGTCCGAGCGCGAGCCTCCTGCCCCCATGGCGCTCGACGATGTCACGACCGACGTGAAGCGTCTTTTCAATATCGAGCTCAAAGACGAGGTGCCTCTCGGTCACAAGGTCCTCGCCACAGGCCTGGTCGTGGCAGGTGAGGCGGGGTGTGTGCAGGTGGAAGAAGGTGGCCTAAACGAGCGTAATTTGGCCAACGGCCTGCAGAAAGTTACTGAAAGAGGTAACCACGCGGTGGGTGAAGCGCAAAAGATGAGTAAGGGCATCAACCGCGAGCTGAACGTTCAACGGACGTTCGTGTTCAAGCGGTAAGACGCACTTCTCCAACCGGTGGTTGGGGCGTGACGGGCTGGCAGGCAACTTTGTCGGCCACCCGAATAGCCAGCGGGTATTTTTGAGTATCACCTCTCGACGACCTTCCGGTGTCGAGGACGCGAGCAAAAGCTCGCCGGTGCGTGGCCGCGATGGTGCGGCGCACGGCATGCGATTCGAAGTTTCGTGTCCCAGGGGCTCACGCTCGCAAGGCACGTGGTTTTGCAGTTTGGTTTTTGGTTTCGCTCGTTGGACTCACATCCTACGAGCATAGATATTAACATTATTGGAGTTTTCGATGAGTTCAGCGTCCGGCTTGAATCGGCAGTCCCCTGTCATTAGCTCGGCAGAGGTCGTCTCACAGCAAATCCAAGGTGTCGCCCAGCAGATCAGTGGCCTCGGCCAAGATCTTCAGGCTCTCGGCGAGGCAGTTCGACAGCTCGTTGCCGAGCTCCAGGCACTCGAGCCGCCGGTGGCTCCTGGCGCCGGTGCGACCGAAGCCCAGATTGCGGCGTATCAGCGTGAGATGGAGCGCTATAAGGCGCAGGTCGATCGTCTCCGTGGCCAGATCGACTCTCTGAACGCGCGTAGCCAGCAGATTGCCAATCGGATTGGTGAGCTCCAGGCGAAAATCCAGCGCCTGCAGAACAGCGATTTGCCTGCGGCGCAGCGCCGGGACGCCGATCGCCAGGAGCAAGAGGCGAAAGGCTTGCGTGAGCAGTACGAGGCGATCGCCAAGTCGATCGAGTCGGCTGACTCGAAGCTCGACGCTGACGAAGCCGCCAAGCGTGAGCGCACCCGCATCCAGATGCGCGTGGGTGGGTCGGCTGGTGACACCAGCGCGACCGCCGATCAACGCATGACCTTGCGCGTGCAGTGGCGCAATTCCGAGGTTCGCGTGAGTGAAAACTCCGACCTCAGGACCCTCGTTCGGGCCTTTACCATGGTGCTCGGCACGGTTGGCGACGGTAGCGACTTTGCGCGTCGCGCGAACCCGGCCATTGCGATGCCTTACTCGCCGGGTAGCGGTTTGCCGCCCGTAGGTACGCCTTAACAGACCTGACACGCGACTCGCCGCAGCCCGCCGGGTCGTTGTTGTCGCTATAGTGGAAAGGGCATGGCGCGCACGAAGGTGTCCGCCAAAACGGCCGACAAGCCCCGGCCACGTTCGAAGTAGATTTTTAACTTTTCCTTTAGGAGATTCGGAACATGGCAACGAACAATCTTACACGGACTCAGTCTTACACGAATGCTGGCGACGGCGTTCGCTACACATTCCAAGATGTCGATGGCAACGGCACCTTCGATCGCGCTCGCCTTACAGCGCTCGACGCCCAGGGCAAGGTGGTCGGTACGACGGGTTGGGAGAACCTGGCCGATGACCCAACCTTCAATACTTACAAGAACGAGCTCGCGAGCTTGGGGCTCACCATCGAAAACGAAGGCCAGAATGAGACGCTGGCCAAGCTCAGCCCCCAGGCGCGGGGCTCGTTGAGCGCGATTGCGTCGGCACTCGCCAACGGTACGTCGAGCAACGCCAACATTCAGGGTCGCTGGGCCGACTTCGTGTCGGGTCTGCAGGTCAACGGCACCGAAGACGTCAACGCGCTAGTGCAGCAGGTGCTTCGCGAGGCGTATCTCTCGAGCACGCAGGACCTGAACTTCTACGCGCAGAAGGTTCAGTTCTACAACGATCTGAAGAAGCAAATCCGCAACGACATCACCGAGATGCGCAAGATTCTCTCGGCCTATGCGGGTGCGGAAGATAACGCGAAGATTCCGATCGAGGCCGACCTGATCGCCAATGGTCAGGACCCGGACGAGCTGCTCTACCCGTGGTCGGGTACGCCTGCCATCGATACGAATAGCGGTCAGTTCGTGGCGGTTCGTGAGCTCGAGCTTGGCATGGAGGTCGACGGCAACGGCGAGGTCAGCAAAGAGCAGCTGTCGAACTACATCGACGATCTCGAGCAGAAGCTCAACTCGGTCGGTGATGACGCCCAGCTCGCGAACGTCGACCTGCAGAACATGCTGCAGAAGCAGCAGCAGACGCTGCAGATGATGTCGAACATCTCGAAGATGCTGCACGACACCGCGATGGCGGTTCTCCGCAAGATCAGCGGTTAAGGGCTCTCGGGTCTCGGCGGCCGTGCCCGTACGGCCGCCGGTTTCCCTCGTCTTTACAGGATCTTACGCACTGGCTGGGTCGCCTGTACAGGGTTGGCCCAGCCTTTTGCGTTCCAGGGGGCATGACGACCAACGGATGGGTCGCAGAGCTAAGGACCCTGCCGTCGCGCTCAGCGCGTGCCACTATTGCAGGGTCGCGTGTCGTCGTTGCTCGCCAATTTTGGGTCGTCGCGGGTATGCTAACCCGCAATGGCAATCGACGCAGTCGACGCTCAAGTCCAAAACCTCGTTAACGACGCCCAGCTTGCCTATCAACGGCAGCAAATGGGCGGCGAGGCCGACGCGGCTGCACGCCGTGAGGTCGAGAAGAAGGCAGCCCTCAAGCGCGAGTCCATCAAAGAGAGCATCGTCCAGCGCGAGACGTTTGCGCGGAACGACCGCGTCGACAGCCGCATGCAGCAGATCCTCGGTGGCCAAGCGGGTCCCGAGGCTCAAAATGCCCTTCACGACTGGCAGAACAACCGCGCCCTGCAAGAGAAGCTGACCGAAGCGCAGAAGAGCCTCTTCCGCGAGGCCATGGCGCAGAACCCCAAGAAGGGGGCCGAGTCGGCCAACGCGATGAATCGGCTCGCGAACGCGCCGTCGTTCAAGCAGGCGGTGCAGACCGCGCCGCAGGCCGCGACCATTCACGCTGCCATCGTCGACAATCCGAAGTCCGAGAAGCTCATCTCCGACGTTTTGCAGTCACGCTTCATGCAGTCCGCCAAAGCGGATCAGAAAGCGAAGAACGAGTTCCTGCGCTTCGCCATGGCGCGCATGGGCGATGGCAAGACCGACTCGCTGAAGAAGGCCGGCGACATGCTCGGCACTCTCGCAACCAAGGGCGCGAACGGTAACGCACAGCGTGCCGCGATGAACATGGCGGCACGACGGCCCGGTGACACCGGCGCCATGAGCAACGTCGACGCCTTCATTCAGCAGCCGCATATCGCCAAGCTCCCGAGCTTCGCCCGCGGCAAGTCGACCGAGCTGCTCGCCAAGGCCAACGGCACGGGTGACGTGCGCGAGGGCTTCGACAAGCTGGCCACTCACAACCGCTTCAGGGCCCAGAGCGCTCAAAACAAGGGTCGCTTCTTCGCCACTATCGGAAGTGGCAAGCCAAGCGAGTTCCGCGCCATCACTGACAAGCTGCTCGGCACGCTGCAGAGCCCGCAGTTCCCGGCGCGTGAGGGGCAGGTCTCGAAGCTCCTCGCGAAGGTCGCTTCGCAAGTGCAGCGCGGTGGTGCGAGCAGCATCGATCCCGAGGCTGCACTCAAACAATCGAAGACCTCGGCGCTGCCCAGGGCGCCACGTATGCAGTCGACGGCGGGCCTCGACCCCGACGAGGCAGGTAAGGTCCGCTCGCAGAACCGCGCGAAGATCATTCAGTTCTACACGCAGCTCTCACGCGTCTACGAGCAGGCAGAGAAGAAGCTCGGCAGCGCCAAGTATTTCGAAGACGTCAACAGCCTGCAGACGCTGCGCAAGCCCGAAGACATCGACCTCTCTGGGCTCTCTGAAGACGATCGCGCGCTCATTGGTGCCAAGACGCAAGAGATGGGTGAAAAGCTCGATGGCCTGCAGAAGCTGCAGCGCCAGAAGGCGCGTGAGCTGCGCACCAAGCGTATGCCGGCTGCCAAGCGTCGAGCCATCGCCAACGAGCGTCGCGCGGTTGGACGCAAGCCCAAGTACTTCAACCCCAACGCGTCGTCGCCCATCGGTCGCCAGACCGCTACAGCGGCCTATCTCAAGGCAGCCTCGGGCCCACAGCAGTCGGCCGAGATGCAAGAGAAGCTCGCGTCGACTCCGTTTCGGGGGCAGCTCTCCGACCGTCAGATCGGCGGACGCGTCGGCTCGATGGACATCCAGCGGCACGTCGCGACGGCGCTGCAGCAGGTGCAGCCGGGGGGCACCAACGCCAGCGACATTGCGCAGAGCATCGCCGACCAGGTCGCCCGTCAAGTCGCCGAGCAGGTGAGCCGTCAGGTCGCGCAGCAAGTCACGCAGCAGTTGATGGGATCGCGCGGCACGCGCGCCCGTCGCGCCGAGGGCGACATTACGTCGGTCGAGCATGCACCGGGTCCCGAGCTGACGCAGACCGAAGCATCGCCGCGCCCGAACGAGGGTGGGCAGACGCAAACCCGCACACGACCCCAGAGCCGGCAGCAGGGCAAGGTTGACGGCTGGGGCATCCCGCGCACCTTCGAGCGTGATCTGGGTGGCGTCGATCACACCGCAGTGAAAGCGCCGGGCGCTGAGCCGTTACCCGCCGAAATCTCGCAGAACGCCTCCGACATCGACGTGGCGCCCTACACCGGCAAGTCGCTCGTCAAGGATGGCAGCTCGGTCCGTAACATGGACACACTGCTGCCGCTCAACTGGAAGGCGATGAGCCGCACCGAGCTCGCGCTCCTGAAGAACCTCGGCTGGAATCAGCAGAGCTGGGATACCAAGGACACGCCCGCTGCGAAGTGGCCGATGGTGATGGTGACCCCATACGTCACTCTCTCGCCGCTGCAGCGTGAGTCCGTGCGAAAGCTCGGCATGACGGCCAGGGACTGGGACAAACGTGTCCAGGCGTTCACCATGGGTAAGAACGCCTAGATTGAACACGCCTCGGCCTATGCGACGTTCTCGAGCGGGGCTACGGTCGAGCTGCTCAGCGTGGCGTTTTTAAGCGCGGTGTAGATGGCCCGCACCTCGCGTTCGGAGCCGCGAAAGCGTGCCTCTCCGTGCTCATCGAACAAGATCGGCATGGCCGCAGCCGCGATGGCGTTGCACTCAATTGGACTTGCCGCGGCGAGCGTGTCGTCGATGGTCTTGCGGTGCCTGTATGCTTCGTGTTCCCCCTCGAGGAGCATACCAACGGCTTCGGCGATAGCGGATGCACGCGCGCGCAGCGGGGTATCGCTCGACGCCGATGTCGCGAGCAAGCGGTCGCGGTAGTCTGCTGCAGCCGGGTTCATGGCGTGGTCGACCTTCTGCAGGCGAGCGCGCAGGTAACCGGCGACAAGCGCGCGGTCTGGTTCGGCGGCGGCTCGCCAAGAAGCGGTCATCGTGTCGATGTCTGCTTGCGCGAAGCGTTCGTTCGCGTGCCGCGCTCGCAATCGGCCGCCGCGTTCGCGAGCGCTAAAGCACGCCCAGGCGCCTGCAGCGAGCGGCAGGGCGGCAGCCGCGAGGGTCTTGGCGGCCGAAATGTCGCCGTTGATTGCGGCAACGCCGGCCATGAAACCTGTCCCGAAAGCACCAACGATGCCGAGGGCCGTGGCCGCCATGAGGCCTTCGTGTTGGTCACACCCCTGGATGAACGGGCTGATCTCGGCTTCGGGCCCCTTCCGGCGCGTGACCTGCGCGACGCTCTGGCGGCTCAACGCCATCAGCTTGAGGGCCCGCTCGTAGGGGCTGACGTCGATGACGGCGACCTCGCTCGATGGTGCTTCGGGCGCTATCGCAACCAGAAAAGCGGGCGTCGTTGCTGTTGTGGTTGGAGCGATTGGTGCGACGGACAAGGCGAACCCCGGCGATTGTTGAGTCCAGGTTCTCGGCTCCATCGGCCATGGGTTGTCGCGGCAGCCCCTGACCGCACGACAGGGCGCGGGTCAGGGCCGCTCCCAAACGCGGAGAACCCCGAGATAGGGTGCCACTTTGGCGTGGGCCGTTCGCGCGTCGAACCGCAACGCCTTCCCTATTGGGCCGATAAGACGGTTCAGACACCCCGAGATTCTGGAGAGGTCTTACCTTCATGAGCTGGCGCACGAATCTGGGCTCGCTCGCCCAGCGGGTCGGCCTCGACCCTCAGACAGTCACCGACCGCGCCGACCGGCTGCTCAGCGAAGCGCACAAGCTCGCCACCTCTGCCGAGCAATTGGCAGCCACCGCTGTGGAGCAAGGTCTCCCGGCCGCCAAGAAGCTCGCGGTGACCGCTGTCGAGCAAGGCGTTCCGGCAGCGAAGAAGGTCGCCGCGCAGCTCCAAAGCGCGGCACAAGCGGCGGGCACCGTGGCCGACACCCTCGTGACACGTGCCAGACAACGCGTGAAGAACGTCCAGTTGCCGGCCGCCCCGGCAAAGACGACCGCGGCACGTGGGACGCCCGACCAGGGCGCCAAGCGCACCGGGCCCGCAACACCCGTGGCTCCCCCGGGCCCGCCGGCAGAGACCGCTTCGGGCGGAGAGAGCCCCGTGTCCGTACGCGTGCGCTCAAACGTGTCCTTCGACTTGAGCGGCCTGTCCATCACTGCCGCAGATGCGAGCGAGCTCCTACGACGCCCCAAGAGTCTCGACCAAGCTCCGTCGGAGGCTCTTGGCCCGGACGAGGCCAAGGAGTTGCGCGACTACATTGCTGCAACCCCAGCGACAATCTTCGCGACCAGCGAACGGGTCCACGCCAATGCGGAGCTACTTGCCGAGCGCCTACGGAAACCTGTGGTGACTCCTTGGCGTAGTGTCGAGGCGGCTGCCGAACGGCTCGCAGCTTACGACAAGCAAAACGGAACTGACTTTGTTGCTTCGAGCTGGATCGACATGGTGCGCGCCTGGGACCGCGATGAGATTCCCGCGTCTGCCCACGAGGCTGGACGTAGCGTCATGCGCTATCTCCGCTACGCCAGTGCGTCGCCACGGGGTCGCATGCACGCCGAGCATGTCTGCGATGCTCTCCTCGCCGTTGCGCGTAGCGACGGTTGGCCAACGCGCCTCTTCGAGGATGCGGGCGATCTCGACCGTCTCTTCGACATCGTAAAGCGCGCCGCCGCGGCGCCCGACATGCAAGACGCAATTGCCAAGAAGCTCTTCGCGCTTGCTGGCGCCATGATGGCCTCGCCCGTGTCGCAGTCGGAGAGCGGACCGGACACCATGCATCCCGTGGGCCTGCGCGCCGATGTCGCCTTACGCGCCGCCGATATCCTCGACGGTCTTGGTAAGACATCGCACCAAGGCCTGCGCGCCGCCGCGCTCGCCGCCGCCGCCTCGGACGATCTCAGGCCCGGCGACTCCGATCTCGACGCCATCGAACGCACGCCAGGCTGGTTCGTGGGTCCTGCGTTTTCCGGGACGCTCGACGCAGCCTTAGAACATGCTCGCACCGCGATGACGGACACTCAGGCGCGCGAGCTCATGACCTTCGTGGCAGGCACGAAAGGTGACGTATGCGAGCGCGAGCGCCGCTTGCAATCGTTCTGGCGAACGCCGCTCATTTGCGCCGAGCTCGCGCGTCATTTCGGCGTCGATGCTTCGCCACCAGTCGATGGCCGCTTTCGCCCCAGCCTCATCTCGGCCGCGGCCAAGGTCGAAGGTAACGTCCGCCGTGCCCTAGCGATGCTCGTCGTCTACGACGAGCGCTGCGCGACACGGTATTCGGCGGACGCCGCGACGAAGCTTCTGAGCGGCGTCCAGTTCGACGCGAACGCTCGCGGTGTAGTCGCGGCTGCCCGCCAGGCGATAGCTCGCGCCGGCACCTCGGACGACAAACGCTCGTTTCTCGATCAGACGCGCGCGTTGATCGAGCGCTCCGCATGGCCTTCGCTGACGACAGAAGGCGGCACCCAAGCCACTCTGGCGCTCATCGCCGCAGCTGCCGAGCCGGCGAAGAGCGACGCAACCCTCGCGAACGAGCTTTTCATTGTCGGCTACAACCTAGCGAGTACATCGGTCGAAGCGAACGACGCCCAGGAACGCGCCGTCATCGCGGGCGCCATCGCACGGGTCGGCGCCGAGCTGGGGCGTGAAAACGACGCCACCATGTTCACCTTCCTCGAACGCAGCCTGAAAGGTGAGACGGAGGCGTCGACGGTAGGAGCCTAAAACGAAACCGGGCAGCCTGGGGAGAGGCTGCCCGGTCGTTCCGCGAGGTCGTTTCGCTGCGCGCGCGGGTCCGCGTGACTGGTTTAGCCCTCGTGCGCCGCGATAGCGGACCTACCGGGTCAACGTATAGTCGACACGGGCGGTGCTTTGCGCAGCCGCCGGGAACTTCATGGCGGTAATCAGCGCCGTGAGCTCTTTGAGCGTCGCGGCGTCGAGCTTGCCACGCTCGAGCTTCACTTGAATGACAGTGCCCTGGGCCGTCACGAACCAACGCAGGGTGAGGCTGCCTCTGAATCCGGCTTTGGCGAGGACCGCGTCCAGCTGGCTCTTGTTGGCGTTCAGGACGCGCGCGACCGCGGCTTGCTCGAGCCCTGCGCCGACGATGAGCTGGGGCGATTGCTCGGTCTCGACGGCCTTCTGCGGCTCTTGGGCGCTACCAGCTCCGACCCTTACGTCTTCCTTGACGGGCTCTTTGTCGGCACGTCGGTGGTCCGCCACGGGGGCGACCGGGGCGTCCTTGAGCTCTGAGCTCGTTCGAGCGCTCTTCTCGAGGCGCCTAGCTGAGCCGCCGTTCGCGAGGCCGCCCACGCCGTACGACACTCCACCCGCCCCTCCACCACGCAGGCCCATCTTGCTCTTCGCGGCGTATTCGCCGCCCGCCATCGACAGGTCGACACCCTCGGGCGCGTGAACCGGTTGCTCGACCGTCTGGAGCTTACCGTTCACTTTCGCGGACGTATCGACGGCGACAAAGCTCGTGTAGGCGGTCACCAGACGGTGGCGGAGGCCCACCTCGGTGATCTTGTCCACCACCTTCTGGTCATTACCGCTCCAAAGCTCACGCTCGAGAGCTTCGACCTTGGAGCGCGCCCACAATGAGCCGAGTGCCTCGTTTCCGTTCGCGGCGGTTGGTGACATGGCTGCTTTAGCGGTCATCTCCATCAGCTGGCCTTGCGCCTCGCCGCGCACCGTGATGGTCGTGTTTGCCTTACCCGAGAAGCGTCCGTGGATGACCGTTGGGCGGCTCGCGAAGAGGTCGGGCAGGCGCGTCGGATAGACCTCGGTGACCTTCGCGTCGCCCCAATCAATCTGTAGGTTCTCCATGACAGGCGCGTCGATGAGACGGAAGAACGTGTTCACCGCGAGCGTTGGGTCCTCGCGTGTGGTCGAATAGACGGTCGCACCTTCGCCAGCTTTGGCGAAGCCGTCGAGCAGGAAGCGGTTGACACTCGAGCCGACGCCGAAGCCGAAGACCCGCGCGCGTGCCTTGGTGGCTTTCTGCTTTGCGACGAGTGTCGCGGTCTTGTCGAGGATCTGCTGTTCGTTGCCGACGTAACCATCGGTCAAGAAGAACACGTAGCGATGCCGGTCAGGCTCGACGCTTGGGCGCAGCGCCGCGTCGACCGCATCCGCCATTTCCGTGCCGCCGCCAGCAGTGAGGCCGTCGATGAACTTCATGCCCTCGAGGACGTTGGTGTCGTTCGCCGGGATTGGCTGTTTGAACGCTTGACCAGTACGTGATGCGAAGACGAGCACATTGAAGGTGTCGACGGGGCGAAGCTTACGCAGCGCCTCGCGCATCGCGTCTTTGCACATGGCGAGTGGAACCCCGTGCATCGAGCCGGAGACATCGACGACGAAGATGATCTCGCGCTTGCCGACCAGCTTGTCTACGTCCATTTTAGCGGGCTGTAAAATCAACGCGAACTCACCGTCCTCGCCGTTGCCGTGTGTGAGCAGGGCCGCTTGCGGGAGCGTTCCGGCCACCTGGTAATGCAGGACGAAATCGCGGTTCGGTAGCTTGTCGTGGGCCGCGAGCGTAAGCCGCAGACCTCCGTCCACGAGCTTCTCGCTTACGGTTTCGTGGGTGGGCACGTCGTAGGAGAGGACGGGGAAGCCCGGACGCACCGTGACGTTCATGCTGATGTCGTGGCCGTTGCGCTCGCCCTCACCGAAGTATGGGGGTGAGATGCGCGCGATGTCCGGCGTGTGCCCCTGGTACCGTGGGCCAACGACCATCGGGAACACCATCTCGTAGGTCCCTGCGTCGTAGGTGAGGGTCTGCACGTAGCTCACCACCACTTCGATCTTCATGCCCGGCGCGATGTTCGCCACTGATTGGGTAAAGACGTTGGGCCGCTCTTGTTCGAGGAGAGCCGCGGTGTGGCCCTGTTGCTTGGCGTTCTCGTAGGTATCGCGCGCTTCCTGGCGCTTCTTGATCTCGGCTCGGATCTCGCGGTCGCCGATGCGGATGCGCATGTCGTCGACGGCGGAGTTCTCGGGGAGCGGGAAGACGTAGATGGCTTCGAGCGGATTTTTCGAGGGGTTGCTGTAGATCTGTTTCACCTCGACCCGGGCGACGAAGCCGGTGATGTTGGCGACGACCGCCGTGTGCTCGAGTGGCAACGGCGTTTTGTCGCTCGCAACGCGAAGCTGCGGGACTTCGCCGGGGTCGGTGTAGACAGTCGATGCGACCTGAAGGGGCGCGGCGAGACTGCACGCCAGGGCGAGGGCAAGGACACTCATGAACGTAACCTCCACGACATTGGTCGTGGCAGGCTCTACGTTTGGGAACCGCCCTCGAGGTCAGACACCGCTCGTCACCCTGGGTGGCTCGCACCACCTGGACCTGCGCGATGGAGGCCGATGAGCAACTCGCTACGCTGCACCCAGGGCGCAAACTGTGGAAACTGGGCACCAATCTGCAGGACGCGCTCGAGGTCGGAGAGGCCGGCCGGCACGTTCCCTGAGAGGATTTGCGATTCGCCCCGATAAACGAAGCTCACCACGTCGTTCTCGTCATTGGCGATGGCCATGTCGTACGCAGCAATGGCCTCGATGTAGTCCTTGAGCTGCTGATTGACCGCACCCAGGGCACGCCAATAGTGGGCGGTGTACGGCGCGTAAGCTGTCAGGCCGGTAAAAATATCCTTGGCAGCGTCGTATTTACCGTAGGTAAAGAAGTTGTAGCCCAGCGCGTAGATGGTCTCCATCTCTTCGTCGCTGATGCCCTCGAGCTCTTGCAACGTGATGAGACCGTTCATGAACCCATGGATCATGAACTCGAGGTATTGAGCGGCTGTGTTCTCGATCTCGACGTACTGGCTCATTGCTGGGCCGATTATATCGCACCTTGGCCGTCATGGCGCCAAGGTTGCCCTGATCCTCGGACTTTCCGTGGGCTGCAGGGCGCCGGTTGCCCTCGATTGGTCGACGTCACTGGGGGAGGGCGGGGCGAGCGCCCCGCTTGTCGCCCCTGGCTTCATCGCCGTCGGTACCGAGAGCGCCCTCATCATCCTCGAGCACTCGGGGCAACGACGCTGCCGTGTCGACTTTGGTGGTCACGTGTTCACCCCCCGGTTGGCGGGCCCCGACAGGCTTCTGGTGACCAGCGGCAACAATCTCGTGGCGGTCGACACTGGCTGCAACGTGTCGTGGAAACGCGACATTGGCGACCGAGCCGCATCCGCTGCAGCGGTCGGGAACGATGTCGCCGTCGTCGCGACGGTCACAGGCCGACTCGTTGCCGTTGCCATTGCCGATGGCACGACGCGCTGGACGTTCAGTGGGCCGAATCAACCGGCAAGCTTCATCGGGCCGGCGTCCGTGTCAGTGCTAGACGCGTTGGGCCCCGGTGAAGTGACCATCGCAGACAACGCGGTTTATGTCGTCGACGTCAGGGGCGAGCTCTTCGCATTGCGTCTTGTCGACGGCCAACCGCTGTGGAGCGTTCGTCTCGCCGACACCGCCGCGAGCACACCGGTTGTTGCCAACGGACGGGTCATCGCTGGGGCCGACGACGGTGGTGTTCATGCACTCGATGCCGCGACTCATGCTCTCATCTGGCAGCTTGCGACCGACGACCGCGTTCGGGGCGCACCGCTTCTCGAGAATGGTGTGGTCTACGCCGGCAGTGACGACCGCCACCTCTATGCTATAGACGGTGATAGCGGAGTGCTTCGCTGGCTAGCCGAAGTCGAGGGACCTGTGCGCTCGCGACCTGTCGGCTTTCGCAACCTTGTGTTCGTCGCGGGGGGGTACGGAGACGGGCGTCTCTACGCTTTGAGTCGTGACGACGGTGGTCGCTTCTGGCACGGCAACACGGATAGTGGTGTCATTGCCGATCTCGCGGTCTTCGAAGACACCGTCTACGTCACGAGCGTCGAGGGCATGATCTACGCCTTCCGCGTCCTACGCACGTTCGACCACTAAAGTGCATCGCGTGACGTCAGATGCGCTCCGGCTCCCGAAGGCGGACGAAACGAAAGCGAAACGACTAGGGTCTGACACCACACGACCGTCAGCCGTGATAGCGGACAACCATCGTTCCTGCGACTAGGTCATGAAAGCCGCGTCCCCGCCGGTCGACGATCGACCAGAAAAAGCCAGCCCCGAACATGAGCAGCGATGCAAAGCTCGCTGCGGCGCGCAGCACGATGACGAACGTGTTGAGCGGCTTGCCCGACCGGCGCGCGAGCGTCGTCCCGGCAACCATGCGCCCCAAGGTGCGGCCAGACAGCTGAGCCATGACGATGTGGTAGGCGGTACCGACGAGGGTCGTGAGGATCGCCGCGCGGAGGGTCGAGCCCGGGTGACTACCAATCCAGTCGAACAGGCCGCTTGTGTCGACTCCTTTGGGGCCAGAGAGGGTAGCGTCGAGCTTCGCGAACGCTACGAAGAAGACCGAGAGCAACGCGAAGTCGACTGCGTGTGACAGAAGAAGACGCCAACCAGCAGCGTACTCGATTCCAACCGCGGTCTTCTCTGGCGGTTGCGGTGCTGGGTGCTGCGGTGGGACCGCGCCCTCGCGCAACATAGGCACGCCCGTACCGCGACGCTCGTGCATGTCGGACGATGGCTCGGCACGGCGGGTCGCCGCACGCGCGGCCGGCTCACGGGCCGCGGGCACGACGTTACGCTGGATCGCTGGTTGAGGGAGCGAGGGAGCAGCTGCGGGACGAGGGGCCGCTGGCGCGAGGGGGGTGCGCTGCGTTGCTCCCGCGTCGAAGCGGGGCGCGGTCCCTGCGTTGCGTGTCGGCTCGTCGTGCAACGACTTGGGAATCGTGAAGACCGCCGTCGGCTGGTTGTTGAAGTCGTCGGCATCGGTGAGCTCGTCGAGTCCCCTTGGACGTTGCTGCGGACTCGGACGTGGCTCTGGTGGAGGCGCCGCCTTCTTTGCCGGCGGCGAAGGCGCGCGTTCGATGACTGTACGCTCGACAGCAGGGGCTACGCCCTCCTGGGTGCGGCGCTGCATGAGGGACGCCGCGACCTGCGCGGCCGTTGGCAAAGGTGCTGGCTGCGCGGTGGAAGGAACGGGCGGACGCTTTTGCAGAATCTGCTGCGCGACTTGGGAGGCAGACGGGAGGTTCCCGGCGGGCGCCGCACCGGCCTTGGTGAGCGGGCGCTGACATCGCGCGCAGTAGGCGGCGTTGGCCGGATTCGCGGTACCGCAGTGCGGGCAGCTAACGTTCGACATTTGGCTTAGGGGTGCTCTCGGTCGGCGTTGCTCATGGCTACCGCGGCGGCCATGGCGGCGGTCTCGCTACGCAGCACGTGACGCGCAAGCCCAACGCGACTGTAGCCCGCGGACTCGGCTATTTCCAGCTCACTGCTCGTGAAGCCCCCCTCGGGGCCGATGAGGCACACACGCGGGATCTCCTGCCGCGCCGTCATCAACTTGGCGAGTGGCTCTCCACCCATGTGGGCGATGACGCCGCCTCCGAGCTCGGCGACGGCCTCGGCGAACTGTGTCGGCGCTTCGATGGTGGGGACGTCGCTACGACCAGACTGGCTGGCCGCGGCTTCAGCGAGTCGCACCCAGCGAGCGAGCTTCTTGCCGTCTTCGCGCGGCACCGCGACGCTGCGCTCGCAGACCAGCCATACGAGCCGTGTGACGCCCAGCTCGGTGAGCTTCTCGACCGCCCAGTCGGCGCGATCACCTTTTGGGGTGGCCATCGCGATAGTGACCGCCGCCGCTGGTTCACCGCGATAGCGCTCGTCGAGGCGAGCGCGCACCGCGGCGCTATCCACATGCGTGAGGGTCGCCCTGGCGGCGTTGCCCTGGCCATCAAAAACCTCGACGACGGTACCAACGCCGAGACGCAGCACATCTCTCACGTAGTGCGCCTGAGCGGACACGAGATCGAGCTCGTCACCCGCGAGCGACGGAACCCTGAGCCGTCGCAGCTTCATTGCTCGTTCGGGTTCTCGATGATGACGAACTCGACACGGCGGTTGCGGGCACGACCGGCCGAGGTGTTGTTGGTGTCGATGGGCTTGGTCTCGCCGTAGCCGGTAGCGAGGAGCTTGTCGGAAGGCACGCCGCGGTTGATGAGGTAGCGGCGCACCGAGTCGGCACGGTCCTGGCTCAAGATGAGGTTGTCCTCGTCGGGACCGACGCTGTCGGTGTGGCCCTCGACGCGAATGCTCTTGATCTCGTCGTGCGCGAGGATCTGCAGAGCCACCTGATCGAGCAGCGATTTCGAGTCTTCCTTGATGATGGACTTGCCCGTCTCGAAATTGACCGTCTGGTTGATGAGGATGCGCTCGTTCTCGACGTACTCCGTCGCGCCCGTACCCTCGTCTGGGCAACCGTCGTAGTCGTTGATGCCGTTGATGGTCTCGCGCTCGTGCGGGCACTGGTCGAGCTCGTCGACGATACCGTCGCGATCGTTATCGGGATCCGGGCAGCCGTCTTCATCCTGGAAGCCATCGATGTCTTCGGGATCGAGTGGACACTTGTCGACGGTGTCCGGAATGCCGTCGCCGTCCTTGTCGGTGACCTGCCCGTCGGGGCAACCATCCTTGTCCGCTATACCGTTCACGGTCTCGGGCTCGTTCGGGCAGCGGTCTTTCTGGTCGACGATGCCGTCGCCGTCGTTGTCGGGATCCGGACATCCGTCGAGGTCGTCGTGACCGTCCGTGTCTTCGGGATCGTCGGGACAGGCGTCGATACGGTCAGGGATGCCGTCATGGTCGCGGTCGCTGTCGCTGCGCTGGATGTTCACCGCGAGGATGCCACGCCACATCGGCGTGCCGAGACCTTGGCTGGTGCCGGCGCCGATGCCAGCCGTCACGTCGACGAGGTCGGCGAACCGGGCGCGGGCGCCGCCCATGAGCTCGAGCCCGAAGAGACCGTCGCCCGAAAAAGCGTTCGCTGCGGCGGTGTAGCCCGAGAGCTCGGCGAGGACGTGGACAGGTATCGGTGCGTCGGCGACCTCTGCGTCGATGCCGAACTGGAACTCGATCTCGTTGCCGATGTCGACGCCTTGGCGAGCTGCCGTGTTGGGGCCCACGCCCTCGGGCCTAATCTCCGCGTTCTTGCGGGCTCTATAGGCGAGCGATCCGTTGAAGCGCAGGAAGGAGAAGGGGACGCTCGCGACCAAGCGTGGGCGGAACGAGACGCCCGGGTCTCCAGTGAAGCGATCTTCGCTGCCGGTCGGTAGGGTGAGCTCTGGGATAAATGCCGAGCTGAAGCCCCACGCGTTTTCATCGGTCAGCGCGACGCGCGGGACAAGACGGATGTCTCCAATGCCCGAGGCCGACAAGTCACCAAGGCCGGCTCCGTTCGGACCGTTCTGCGTGAGGATGATGGGCAGGACGACGCCGACGTCGATGCCGTGGATGATGCCGAACGCGAAGGCGGCGTCGAGGATGTACTGGTGCTGCAGAACGGGTTCGTAGGCGCCGAACGAGTACCGCCAGACGACGGGGTTGTGGGCGTAGTCGAGGAGCAAGCCGGCCGCGAATGACCCGGGGGTGAGCGTCGACGCGCCCTCGATTCCGATACCGCCGCGTGCCGTGATGGGCGTACGGAAGCGCGACACGTCGGCTGTCTGCGCCGATCCCTGGGCGGTCACGAGGAGACCAGCCAAAAGGCTAACGGCGGCGAGCGAGTTGGGAATGCGCATGTCGGGCGAGGGTATCGTAGATGACAAGCCCTGGTCGGTGCCAGTCTCGAAAGCTCTGTGGGTTACGAAGATCACACTCGAGGCGAGCCTCGCTTCGGGGCTAGAGTCGCCTTTGCATGCGGAAGTTAAGGCTCGTGTTCCCGGGGTTCCCCTGCGCTCCCGAGCCGTGGCTCGACTTCTTGCCAGGCGATCGGCGCAACGAGGTCGTACCCTTTTCTCGCGTCTTGCTCGACTCGTCCCGACTCACGTTGTCCGCTATGACGTCCATGGTGGCGACCGAGATCGCGGTCCGTGAGCCTGCGACCGTCGTCTGTCACGACTTCGGCGGTGTGTTTGCCTTGCTTGGTATGGCCAAGCTCGCGGCCAAAGACGCGTTGCCGCCGTGCAAGGTCGTGGTCTTCAACACCGCGGTGTACGACTTCAACGTCCTGGTGAACCGGCATCCCTTCAAGATGCAGGCGGCCACCTGGGAGAACATCGAGCGCGTGGCGCGCGACTTAGGTACAGTCGCCGACCCCGCCTATGCGACCGCGATGCCCCGTGTGCGCGCTCTCTATCGACGCGTCATCGTCGCGAGCCTCGTCGGGATGGCGTTACCGTGGGCGAGGCGTCGCATCGCGCTGGGGGTGCCCTCGCTCTTCCTGCGCTCGAACGACGACCCCTTCATCGCGCCCCAGACGCTCGACGCCCTGGCGGACGACGTCCGCTTTACCCGCGTCGCGACGTTGAACTACGGCCATTTCCCGCATCGCCATCCGAATGCTCATGCGCTCCGCAATGAGCTCGTAAACTTCGAATCTGATTAGCCTTCGGGGGGCTTCTGACAGCCCGTCGGCCCGATTTTTCGGTTCCTTTGTGTTAAACTTGCCGACGTTGAAGCATGAAGTTGTCGCGCTCTCATCTACGCCTGGCAGGCCTGGCGGCTGCATTGTCATGCTGCGTCGCGGTGGCGTGCGGCTTGTTCGAGAGCACGGGCTCGGCATGTGTCACCGACGCCAACTGTCCCAGTAGCCAGGTCTGTTGCAGTGACATTTGTCAGCTCGACTGTTCGAGCGGTACCGCCTTCGTGGCCTCGGTGGCTGTCGCGACCGACTACGTGCCGGGGTACGAGGTCGATCAGATCTTGGTGCGCCTCGATGACGCCGTGCGCGGTCTCGACGTCAACGTCACAAACGAGCTCCTCACCCCGGTCCCCATTGGTCAGTTCCAGGAGGTCACTCCAGAGCGGCAACACGAGGTGGTGGTGACCTTGCGCCTGGCTGGTGTCGTGCGAGCGGAACGCCGCGTCATCTTCAGCGCCTTTGGAGACATCACCATCCCGGTCTTCGTGACGCGCGACTGCCTTGGGCGTCAATGCAGCGGTGAAGACCAATGTCAAAACGGTGCGTGCATCAGCGTCTTGTGCTCGACAGCCCGCCCGGATGCATGTCCCTCGCCTGCATGCGCGCTGGACAATGATTGCGTTTCGTTGGGCGATTGTTCCAAGGCTGTCTGCGTTAACGGACTATGTTTGCAACGCCGGGACGATGCTGCTTGTGCCGAAGACGAACGCTGTATCCCGGGCTCCGACTGCGTGCCACGCGAGGTCGAGTGCGGCGTCGAGAACGATTGCACCGACGGCATCGCTTGCACGCAAGAGCGGTGTGACCTTGGGCGTTGCATCATAAGTCGCGACGACAGCGTTTGTGGCTTGTCGCGCTGTGACCCCACGTCGGCGGACGCCGACCGCGAAAGCGGATGCACACCCGAGCCTTGTAGCGCCGACAACTGTGTGCCGAACGCGTGCGAGGTGGCCGAGTGCAGCGGCAATCGTTGCGTGCGCACTCCGCTGTGCGTTCCAGGCGATCAGTGTTGCAGCGGTGTGTGCGCTCCCAACTGCAACGATCTGCGCCCGTGCGCCGGGAAGGGCGCTGGGACCATCTGCCGCGCCGCCGCCGGGGCTTGCGACGTCGCCGAAACGTGTGACGGGGTGAGCGAGTTGTGCCCTCCCGACGTGCTGGTGAGCTCGGGCGTTACGTGTCGCGAAAGCGGCGGGGTCTGCGACATCCCCGAGGTCTGCACTGGTGAAGACACGACGTGTCCTGCGAACACCTTTCTGGATGGCGCTACGACGTGTCGCGCGAGCGCCGGAGCCTGTGATCTGCCAGAGACCTGCTCGGGTTCCTCGCCCGCGTGCCCCACCGATGTCCTTGCAAGTGGCGTGACGTGCCGCGCCGCGGTCTCGGTTTGCGACGCAACGGAAGTGTGCTCGGGGAGCAGCGTCAACTGCCCGCCCGACACCTTCGCGCCAGCGTCTACCCAGTGCCGGGCCGCCGCGGGGCCCTGCGACCTGGTCGAGTTCTGCACCGGCGGCTCGTCGGCCTGCCCCGGCGATGCCTACGCTGGCGGGGCGGTTTGCAACGCCTCGACAGGACCGTGCGACCCAGCCGAGATCTGCACTGGGTCGTCGCCGAACTGCCCGACCCCAGTGCTCGCGACAGCCGGCACGGTATGCCGTGGTGCCGCTGGTGTCTGCGACGCGGTCGAAGTTTGCAACGGCTCGGACGCTTCGTGTCCAGGTGACGCGAAGCTCGGTGGCGGCACTGTCTGTCGATCGTCTGCGGGTGTCTGCGATGTTGTTGAAGCTTGCGCTGGTGGCAACGACTGCCCGCCCAACGTCTTCGCGAGCAGCGCCGTTCTCTGCCGCGCCGTGGCTGGTGGCTGCGACGTGGCCGACTACTGCCCGGGCGATAGCGCCGCCTGCCCTGACGCGCGGGTCGCCGCAGGAACGGTGTGCCGCGCGGCTGGCGGCGTCTGCGACATCACCGAGACGTGTGACGGCGGAGTCGACTGTCCGCCCGATGCGCGCTCGACCGCGCAGTGTCGCGCGGCATCGAACTTTGGCTGCAACTCGGCTGAGTTCTGCAGCGGCGGCGTTGACTGTCCACCGGATGTGTTCCGCCCGAACGGGAGCTTCTGCAATACCACCGCCAACTGCGGCATCGAGACGTGTCAAAACGGTTTCTGCGTGGGCGGCTTCACGTGTAACGGCTGCTGTGATGGGAGCCAGTGCAATCCCGGCCCGTGTCCATGAGGCACCACGTTCAATACCGACCCGTGACAGGAAAAAGAGCCCTGCAATTTTCCCCTGCCAATTGACGGGATACCCCTCGAAACTCTGGAAGCCCCCTCCAACCCGACGTAATCTGCGCCCATGCGCGTCGGGGTCACGAAAGAGACCGAGCCCGGCGAGCGGCGCGTTGCGGTCGTACCGGAGACGGTCAAGAAGCTCGCAGCGCAAAAGCTCGCTGTGAGTGTCGAACGTGGGGCTGGGCTTGCCGCCGGCTTTCGCGATGAAGAGTACACCGCTGCCGGTGCGACTGTCGTCGAGCGCTCCGAAGTGCTCGCCACTGACCTCGTGCTTTGCGTGAAGCGGCCAACGCCCGATGTCGTCGCCTCGATGAAGCGCGGGGCGGCGCTCGTCACGCTCCTCTATCCTCTCGGCAGTCCCGAGGTCGTGCGCGCAGCGGTCGAGCAGCGACTGCTCGTCATTGCTCTCGACATGATTCCACGCACGACGCTTGCCCAAGCGATGGACGTGCTCTCGTCGCAGGCGAACCTCGCGGGCTACTGGGCGGTAGTCGCTGCGGCCGCGCGGTTGCCCAAGATCTTCCCCCTTTTGATGACCGCCGCCGGGACCATCACGCCTGCGCGCGTGTTGGTGATCGGCGCTGGCGTCGCGGGCCTGCAAGCCATCGGCACGGCCAAACGTCTGGGTGCGGTCGTCGAGGCGACCGATGTGCGACCCGAGACGCGCGAGCAGGTCGAGTCGGTCGGCGGTAAGTTCTTGGTGGTCGAGGGCGTCGCGGTCACTCAAGGCGCCGGTGGGTACGCCGCCGAACAATCGGACGACTACAAGAAGAAGCAGGCCGAGATGGTCTCGCAAGCGATCGCCCGCGCCGATGTCGTCATCACGACGGCGCTCGTCCCCGGACGCAAGGCGCCGCGTCTCGTGAACGACGCTCAGGTGGCCTCGATGCGCCCAGGGTCCGTGATCGTGGACCTCGCCGCCGAGCAGGGCGGGAACGTCGAGGGCAGCGAGTCGGGCCGTGACGTCACGCGCCACGGGGTCCTCCTGATCGGGCCTGCCAACACCCCGAGTAACGTCGCGCACCACGCGAGCATTGCCTTCTCGCGCAACATCGAGAAGCTCTTGGCGCATCTGACCAAAGACGGCGCCTGGACCATCGACCTCGCCGAAGAGATCACCGCCGGCTGCGTCATCACCCAGGACGGCGCGGTCGTCCACGCCAAGGTGCGTGAGGCCATGAAGGGGTAGCCATGGATCTCGACCGTTTATTGTTCGGCCTCTACGTGTTCACGCTGGCGGCTTTCCTCGGCTTCCAGGTGATCTCGAAGGTGCCGCAGCTTCTGCACACGCCTCTCATGGCATTCACTAACGCCATCTCGGGTGTCTCGCTCGTCGCGGCGCTCGTCGTCGCCGGGTCAGGGCGTGGTCCGCTGAGCTCCGCTCTCGGTATGCTCGCGGTGTGCGCCGCAACGGTCAACGTCGTTGGCGGCTTCATCATCACCGACCGCATGCTGCGCATGTTCAAAAGGAAGGGCACCAAGTGACCGACGCGCGCACCGCCATCTACCGCGTCGCCTTGTTCGTGGCGTCGGTGCTCTTCTTGTTGGGTCTACGCGCGCTCACGAAGCCCGAAAGCGCCCGTCGTGGTCTATCGTACGCGGCGTGCGGCATGCTCATCGGCGTCGTCGGCACGCTCTTTCATCACGAGATCATCGAATACCAATGGATCATCGGCGGTGTCGTGCTGGGCGTCGTCATCGGCGTACCGATGGGTCTTCTCATTCCGATGACCAAGATGCCCGAGCGCGTGGCGCTGTCGCTCGCCTTCGGCAGTCTCGCAGTCACCACGGTTGGCATCGCTGAGTTCCTGCACCAGGGGGCCGCGATGACGCACTTCGCGGTCGGGGCCGTGAGCTTTGAGGTGCTGATGGGCGCCATGACCTTCACTGGCTCGCTCATGGCCTTTGGCAAGCTCAACGGCGCCATCACGGGGAGACCGGTCACTTTTCCCGGCAACAACCTCGTCAGCCTCGCGATGTTCGCGACCGCCGCGGTGGCCCTCGGAATTCTGGTCACTCAGCCCGGTGACCTTAGGCTCTTTCTCGGCATCATCGCGGCCGGTCTTGTGCTTGGCGTGCTCGTCGTTCTCCCCATCGGCGGGGCCGACATGCCGGTCGTCATCTGTCTCTTCAACGCCTACGCTGGTCTTGCGGCCGCCGCATCGGGGTTCGTGCTCGACAATCACGTGTTGATCATCTGCGGTGCCCTCGACGGCGGCTCGGGCGTCATCCTCGCCATCATCATGTCCAAGGCCATGAACCGCTCGTTCGCCAACGTGTTGTTCGGCGCCTTCGGGAACGAAGTCACCGCGACAGCGGACGCCGCGAAAGGCAGCGTCCGGGAAGGCAGCGCAGAAGATGCGGGTGAGCTCCTCAAGCTCGCAGGCTCGGTGACCTTCGTACCCGGCTACGGCATGGCGGTTGGGCAGGCACAACATGCTGTACGCGATCTCGCGAACGCGCTCGCGGCCAACGGCACGCGCGTAAAATACGCCATTCATCCAGTCGCTGGCCGCATGCCGGGCCACATGAACGTTCTTCTCGCCGAGGCGAACGTCCCGTACGACCAGCTCTACGAGCTCGAGGCTATCAACGACGACTTCGCTCAGACCGACGTCGTGGTCGTGGTCGGCGCCAATGACGTGGTCAACCCGGCGGCGCGCACGCAGCCCAAGAGCCCCATTTACGGCATGCCGGTGCTCAACGCTGACTACGCCAAAGCGGTCATCGTGCTCAAGCGCGGCATGGCTCCAGGGTTCGCCGGCATCGACAATGAGCTCTTCGGTCTGCCCCAAACCATGATGGTGTTCGGAGACGCCAAGGCGACGCTCGGGAAGATCGTCGCGGTGGTCAAAGACAGTGGACACGGCTAGCGCCTTTAAGGCGTTGCCCAAGCTCGCCGGGCGCTGCGGAGAGCGCCTCGTCGAGGGGGGGCGCTGGGGCAAGTCAGAAATCTCGTTGCCTTTTCGGGCCCACGCGCGGTAATTCGCCACCCGGAATGAAGCCTTTTCGCCTTGCCGCTGCGTTGTTCTTGCTCACAACTACTCTTATTGCGCTGCCGGCCTCTAGCCAAGCAGCGGGCGAGGGACCGTTCGACACGCCCGCGACGCCGTTCCTGAAGCGTCATCGACCGCTGCCGATGGCTCTTGAGCTCGGTTTGCACGGCGGCATGCAGTGGTTTTCTTCAGACCACAACATCATCCAGAGCGGGCGCGCGCATCAAGAACTGGCGAGCTCGCCCGAGGTCGGTTTGCGGCTCGGCTTTTATCCCCTGACGTTTCTAGGGGCCGAGGTCGAGGGCGCGTTCATTCCTTCGTCGACGACCGGTGACGACCAGAGCGCCCGAATCGCCGCGTTGCGGGGACACGCTGTGCTTCAACTCCCCATCGCGCGGGTCGTTCCTTTCGCGCTCGTTGGTGGCGGCATGCTCGCCCTCACTGGTGGCTCGATGGGCAAAGACACTGATCCCTCATTCCACGTCGGCGCTGGCGTGAAGTTCGCCGTGACAGAGAACTTCACCGTCCGCCTCGACGCACGCGACACGATCCTCCAGAAGAACCGACTCATCGCTGGGGTCGAGGACGGCGACCTGGTGCACAATATGTCTGTCCTTCTCGGCGTCGCGTTCACCCTCGGTCGAACCGAGCTCGCCGAGGGTGCGGATGGCGATGGCGATGGCGACGGCGTTCCGGATAGCCAAGACAAGTGCCCAACGACCGCTGGGACGTCTCCAGACGGTTGCGCTGTCGCCGCGTCCGCACCGGGCGACCGCGATGGCGATGGCGTTGCCGACAACGATGACAAATGCCCCGATGCCGCCGAAGACGGCGCGTCTGATGCCCCCACCGATGGTTGCCCCAACCCCGATGCCGATAGCGACGGCATTCTGGCCGCAGCCGACCAGTGCCCGGATGTAGCCGGTGTGGCTCCCGACGGTTGTCCGCCAAAAGATACCGATGGCGACGGTGTGAAGGACGACGCAGACAAGTGCCTGAGCGAGCCCGAGACCGCGAACGGGTTCCAGGACGAAGACGGCTGCCCGGACGAGCTACCAAAAGAGGTGGCCAAGTATACCGGCGCGATCAAGGGCATCACCTTCGAGTCGGGCAAATCGACCATTCGGAAGCAGTCGAAGCCGGTGCTCGACGACGTCTCCAAGATCCTTGCCCAGTATCCGACGCTGCGCATTCGCATCACGGGCCATACCGACTCACGCGGCTCAGCTGACGCGAATCGCAAGCTGTCGCAGGAGCGCGCGGATGCGCTGAAGGCCTACCTCGTGTCAAAGGGCACTGACGAAGGCCGTATCGAAGCGCGTGGCGCGGGCCCAGACTCGCCGGTGGCCGACAACAAGACTGCGGCAGGCCGCGCCGCGAACCGGCGCATCGAGTTCGAGTTGCTGCACTAATCCAGTGCTCGTTTGGTGTTGACCACGCCACCAGGTCCACCGGCTCCCGTTTTTTCGAGGAGTCGGTGGATGCGGCGGTTATGGCCCAGTGTGGCGCCGCGATGGCGGACATCGGTAGCCGAGATGACGACCTCGACGGAGTTATGTTCCCTCGAACTGATCGCCCTTTTCCCTGAAGAGCACGTTGAAGGTCGTAAGCGACCCGTAACAGCGCGTGATGTACTGCTGCAGCTCGACCTTGTCAGCGTCGCTCAAGCCGTCGTGACCGTTGATCTTCTGCTCGAGCACGCGCAGTCGGTCGCGCACCATGACGATCTTGTGGAAGAACGTCTCGACCGGGATCTCTTTGCCTTGGAGGGACGCGTCGGCCGGCTTCATGACGACCGTGCCGCCCTCCCACTTCTTGCCGAGCGGGGTCTCGCCGGTGAGGCCCTCTTCACGAATGACATCGCGGATGAGGGCACGCAGGGCTTGGGTATCCATGGGGTCTCCGTCGTCGCCTAGATCGATGGTGGCGCCGTACTCTTTGGGTCTCTGGATGATGACTTCTGTGTCGTCGTCGCCCTGGGACTTGCCGCTGCCACGCGGGCGCGCCACTTTTGGGGGCGTCCAGGTCGCCCCGGTGCCGCGTTCGACATACTTGGGGCAGCGTGGAAGTGAGTGTCCGTAGACACCCATTTCGGGCCGAAGGCGGCAACGACCCCGCTCCGTGTCGGTGTGCTCGGGCAGGAAGGCGATGCACGCGCCGCAGGTGCCTGGCGTACGGCTCACGGGAGCAGATATAGCATCGCCATGACCACAGGGGCCATCATTCTTGCCGCCGGGCAGGGAAAGCGCATGCGCAGCACCTTGCCCAAGGTCCTCCACCCCGCCTGCGACCTGCCGCTCGTGGCACACGTCGTCGCCCTGGCCAAAGACGTCGGCTGCGCGCCAATCGTCGTCGTCGTCGATCCGGTCAATGGCAAGCGCGTCGAGACCACGCTGCGCGGCTTGTTCCCGGACACGCAGCTCACGTTCGCGGTCCAGGAGAAACCCATGGGCACCGGCGACGCCGTGCGTTCGGGGCTCGGTCACGTCAAAGCCGATCGCGTGCTCGTTCTCTACGGTGACGTGCCGCTCCTCACCAAGACCACCCTCGACAAGCTCGAGCCGGCGCTCGAAGGCGTCGAGCTCGCCATGCTGACCGCGAGGCTCCCGGACCCAACTGGCTATGGCCGTGTCGTCCGCCAAAGCGACACTAAAATGCGTATCGTCGAGCACAAGGACGCCAGCGCCCAAGAGCGCGCCGTCGACGAGGTGAACGTTGGTGTTTACCTCTGTCCCTTGAAGCTCATGCAAGACACCGTGGCGTCCTTGAAAGCGGACAACGCGCAGGGTGAGTACTATCTCACCGATGTGGTTGCGAGGGCGGCGAGCGTTCGTACTGTCGAGGTCGCTGACGTCGACGAGATGCGCGGCATCAACACCCAGATGGAGCTCGCAGAGGTCGACGCCATCATGCGCCGTCGCCTCGTGCGTACTCACCAAGAGAAGGGCGTTCGCTTTCGCGACCCGGCGACTGTGTATCTGACGCCGCGGGTCGCCATTGGCGACGATGTCGTCATTGGCCCAGGTGTCCAGTTCTTCGGCGCTGTGACGCTCGGAGACCGCGTCGTGGTCGAGGGTCCCACGGTGCTCAAGGACATCAGCATTGGCGCCGACACCCGTATCGAATCGTTCTGTCACCTCGAATCCGCGAAGGTCGGCACCAGCGTCAAGATTGGCCCGTTCGCCCGTCTGCGGCCCGGCGCCGAGCTGGCCCAGGACGTCCATATCGGTAACTTCGTCGAGGTGAAGAACAGCAAGGTCGCCAAGGGCTCGAAGGCCAATCACCTGGCATATTTGGGTGACGCCGATATCGGCGCTGGAGCCAACATTGGGGCGGGCACCATCACCTGCAACTACGACGGAGTTGCCAAGCACCGCACCACCATCGGCGACGGTGTCTTCGTGGGTTCGAATAGCACCCTGGTGGCGCCGGTTACGCTGGGTGAGCAGTCATACGTGGCGGCGGGATCGACCATCACCAAAGACGTTCCAGCCGACGCGCTCGCCTTCGGGCGGGCACGGCAAGAGTCGCGACCGGGGCACGCCAAGGCACTGCGCGAGCGTCAAGCTCTCGCCAAAGCCAAGGCAAAGAAGGAGTAGGGAAAGACCATGTGCGGCATCGTTGGTTTCGTCGGGAACGCTGAAGCTTCGGACAACGTGCTGGACGGCCTGCGTCGGCTCGAGTACCGCGGCTATGACTCCGCCGGTATCGCCACTGTTTGTGACGGCAAGCTCGATGTCAGGCGCCGCAAGGGGAAGCTCGCCGAGCTAGCGAAGCTCTTGAAGGCCGAGCCGCTCAAGGGCGACATCGCCATCGGTCACACGCGCTGGGCAACACACGGCAAACCCTCCGACGAAAACGCGCACCCGCACCGGGTTGGCGACGTCGTCGTGGTGCACAACGGCATCATCGAAAACTATCTCGACCTCAAGGCCGAGCTCGCCGCGCAGGGCGCGAAGTTCGAGAGCGAGACCGATACCGAGGTCATCGCACATCTCATCGCGGGCCAGAAAGGAACGCTCGAAGAGCGCGTTCGCAAGGCACTCTCGCGTGTGCGCGGCGCTTACGCTATCGCGGTCATTTCGTCGAGTGAGCCTGACACCATGATTGCCGCAAAAAATGCCTCGCCGTTGATCATCGGCCTGCGTGACGACGCTGGGCTCATCGCGAGCGACATCCCCGCGCTGCTCTCGCATACGCGCAAGGTCATCGTCCTCGAAGAGGGTGAGATGGCGGTGGTGCAGCCAGGCAAGGTCAAGGTGAGCAAGATCAACGGCGAGCCGGTGAATCGCGAGCCGCGCATTATCGAATGGTCGGCTGTGTCCGCTGAAAAAGGTGGGCACAAGCACTTCATGCACAAGGAGATGCACGAGCAGCCTCGCGCCGTCATCGACACCTTGCGTGGTCGGCTCTCGTCGCACGAAGCCACCGTCCAGCTCGAAGGCCTTCCCATCGACAAGCTCGCGAAGGTCCAGCGCATCATGCTCACCGCTTGCGGTACCAGCTGGCACGCGTCGCTCGTCGGGCGCCTCATGCTCGAGGAGCTGGCGCGTATCGGCTGCGAGGTCGACCTCGCGAGTGAGCTCCGCTATCGGAGTCCAATGATGGGTCCCGAGACGTTGGTGCTCGCCGTGTCGCAGTCCGGTGAGACGGCCGACACCCTCGCGGCCATCAAAGCGGCCAAGGAGAAGGGCTCACCCATCTTGAGCGTCGTGAACGTCGTCGACTCGTCGATCGCGCGCGAGTCCGATCACGTGCTCTACACGCACGCCGGACCCGAAATTGGCGTCGCCTCGACGAAAGCGTTCATCACGCAGGTCATCGCCCTGCAACTGCTCGCTATCGCGTTCGGCAGAGCGCGGGGTCTGGCCGAGTCGCGCGCGAAACAACTGGTCGAGGGCCTGCGTACCGTGCCGTTGCTCATCGAACAGGCTCTCAAGTCCGAAAAAGCGGTCATGGACGTCGCGCAGAAGATCCGCAACGCGAGGTCCGTGCTCTATCTGGGACGTGGCTTCGGCTATCCGGTAGCGCTCGAAGGTGCGTTGAAGCTCAAAGAGATTTCGTACATTCACGCTGAGGGTTACGCTGCCGGTGAGATGAAACATGGTCCCATCGCGCTCATCGAAAAGGGCGTTCCGGTCATCGTCATCGCGACACAAGGTCCGCTCTACGATAAGGTCATCAGCAACCTGCAAGAGGTCAAAGCGCGCGAGGGGCACATCATCGCCATTGCTACAGAGGGCGACCGGCAAATCGGGCGTATGGCAGACGACGTCATCAGCGTACCCGACACCGACCCGATGCTCGCGCCGCTGGTTGCGACTATTCCGCTCCAGTTGCTCGCGTATCATGTCGCCGATCTACGGGGCACCGACATCGACCAACCGCGCAACCTGGCCAAGAGCGTCACCGTAGAGTGACATGTGCCGGGGGTGGGCTTATGTTCCGTTGAGCCCATGTCAACGCGACAGAAGATCGAGCAGGCCGTGAAAACGGCGGGAGCCGTCATCCGCGATGATGGCGAGGGCAAGATCACCGGGCATCATGGTGAAGAGCTCGAGATCGGTCGCGTGCGTCCGCGCGAAGCGAAACGTGAGATCGAGCGTTACGGCGAGCCCGAGGTCATCGACGGCCGGCATCTTCATGTCGCGCCTGACGCCGATGCCGTGGCGTTCTGGCTGCGTGGCCGCAAAGTCTTCCCATACAACAACGTCGAGCTGCTCATTGATGGCGAGCAGGCCTTTCCGGCGATGCTCGCTGCGATCTCGGACGCCAAGCGCTCGATCGTCCTCGAGAGTTACATCTTCGCGTCCGACGCCACTGGCAAGAAGTTCCTCGACGCGCTCGTCGACAGGGCCGCTTCAGACGTGAGTGTGCGTGTCATGGTCGACGGCGTCGGTTCGTGGGCCACAGATCCCGACTTCTGGAGACCGCTACTCGAGGCTGGCGGGCGCGTTGAATATTATCAGCCACTCCAACCGTGGCGGCGGCGCTGGGGCATATGGCGGCGCAATCATCGCAAGCTCCTGGTCGTCGATGATGTGGTCGGCTTCATCGGCGGTATCAACATCGGCGACGACTACGCGCCACTGAGCTGGGGCGGCAAGGCCTGGCACGACGTGCACGCGCGCGTCGAAGGTCCGGTCGTTCGCGAGCTCGTGCGCTTGTTCAACCGCGGCTGGCGCAACATGACGGGCGAGCGCTGGAACGGCAGCTTGGCACATCCGCAGCGGCGCGGTGGTACGACATTGCAGGTGCTCGAGAGCGCCTTGACGCGGCGCTACTCGGTGCGCCGCGCCTATCTGCGCGCGATCCGCAAGGCGCGTCGAACCATCAGAATCTGTAACTCGTACTTCATTCCAGATCACCACTTTCGCCACGCGTTGCGCGACGCCGCTCGGCGCGGCGTGAAGGTGCAGCTCCTCGTCGCCGGCAAGACCGACATCCTGGCCGTCCGCTATGCGTCGCGCGCTCTCTACGCGCGTCTCATGAACGCCGGTATCGAAATCTACGAGTGGACCGAGCGCGTGCTGCACGCAAAGACCGCTGTCGTGGACGGCGAGTGGTGCACCATCGGCAGCTACAACATCGACGCGCGCAGCTTGCTGCACAACCTCGAGGCCAACATCGCATGCGTCGACAAGCGCCTCGGTGCGGCGATGGACCAAACATTCGAGCGCGACATCGCCAAGTCGTCGCGCATTGACCGCGCGACGTGGCATCGGCGGCCGCTCACCGAGAAGCTGGTCGAGAGCTTCTTCTTTGCCTTGCGCGTTCTTCTATAGCGGTCGATATCTACATGCCGTAAAAAGGCAGGCTGATGCGCGGCGGGTCGGGCCAGCTAGGATCCCAACCCCCGCGATAGGTGTCGCGGTTGCCGATGGTCGAATTCCATTCGCGCTGAACGTCGCGGTGCCCTTGGGTGATGTCCTCGGGCTTCATGCGCAACGTGTAGCTGTTGGTGTCGTGATCGTAGTCGATGCCGCTGATGGTGCCGCCAAGGCCGCGCTGATCGAGATCGGCTTGGATGCGCCCCACATGTCCGACATCCCGTATGTCGAGGTGCTCAAGCTCCACCGTGAGGAGGTCGAGGCCTGACAAAAATCACAACGCCTTCCCAACTTTGGTCGTGCGCCCGCCCGGCAAGGGCGTTGTCGGGCTCCCCGCGCAACTCGGCGCTAGCTGGCGGCGATAACCCGGGCGCCGCGGCCAAGCGGCTGCCGCGAGGTTGTCCGGCCATGGCAGACCCTATTTCAGTCACCGCGCGAATCGACGCGCTCTTGCAACGCTACGCCACCACGCGTCGGGAGTCAGTGGCGCAAATCATCCCCGCTGCCGACACATTGCATGTCGCGGCTATTTCCGAGCTCGAGGCGGCGCGCGCGGCGACCGCGTCGACGCAAGCACCCGACCCAAGCGGACCACGGTTGCCTTCGCCTGCCGAACAACGACTCGCGGCGGCGACCCGTGACGAAGCGCGCATCCGTGATCTGCGCGGGGTGCTCCTTCGCGAGTCGCGCGACGTCGAGATCCGACAGGCGAACGGCGCCGGCATCTGCGGGATCTACAACGAGGAGACAGGTCGCGTCGAATGGCGGCGCGAACCCATCGCGGGCGTCAACGGGACCTACAATCCGACCACGCGCTCCATCGACTGGGTCGTCGCGCCTGGCCAGGCGGTCGCTGTCGTCCAGGACCCGGCCACTGCCAAGGTCTTCGAGCAGCGCAACGCCACTGGCGGCGTCGCCGGTGCCTTCGACAACGTCATGGTCGAGCCCCACTTTGAGGCCCGAGAGGGACGTGGCATCGGCATGCTGGTTGGGGGCCCATTCGAATTCCACACCCATGAAGTCCCGGGCCAACCCGTCGTCGGCTATCTCGAGAATGGCGAGCGTCGCTTTGCGACGAGCCCGAGCGACGGCATCGCGGTGATCTACCGCGACCGCGAAGAGAACACGTACCGCTCGCAGTGCGCCTACTACCCGCCGGCAGCTGCGCGCCGGCCGGCAGGCGATACAGGCTCGCAATGACCCCGGGCGCAGCGCCTTAGCTTCGGCGGCATCGCCAGGCTCGGCGATTCGGCGACCAACGAGCTGTTTCCTTGGCCGCTCGAGCGACCGGCTGGGTATGTTGCCCACACGCGCCGCCAAAACGCGTGAGGAGCTGCATGGAAGGAATCGCACCGGCGGGTCGCTCGCCCTTGATGTTCACCCCGCCTGCGGCTGGAGCTCAGCTCCCGCAGCTGCAACCTCGCGTCCAGGCCGCCTTGGAGCGCGCTATTCGATCCGGAGACCCGCGTGTTTTCATGGAGCTCGCAGGTCGCGCCCAGCTGTCGACTGCGCAGGCCATGGAGTTCTTGCGTCAGAGTGTTCAGCGCGCAGGCGGGGCACCCTCCGAAGGCGCGCAGCGCATCGGTGAGGCGCTACAGCAGCGACTTCAGGCCGAGCAGCCGCAGTCACAGCCGCGGCAAGCGCCTGGGCAAGACGGGCCGGGGGCAAATCAGCAGCAGGGAGGCATCTTCGGCCTCTTCAAGGCGATCGGGGATTTCTTCCTGAGTTTGCTAGGTCTTGGGGGCAACCAACAGCCGCAACAACAGCAGCAGCCCGCTCCTGGTCCGCTCACCGAGCAGCACCGGCCGCCGCGACGCGCCTAGCTGACATCGCGATTCTGTGGCGCGCCCCAAACTAGGGACGGACATGCGACGACGCTATCGCGGACTCGCGAGTCATCGAGCCAACCCTTTGTCAGGGCTGTAAAACGAGCTCGGCGTTTATGGTGATTTGAACGTCGTCTCCCACGACGACACCCGCACCTTCGCCTGGAAACTCCCAGCGAAGCCCGAAGTCCTTCCGATTGACTGTCGTGGTCGCTTCGATACCCTTGCGGATGCTCTCGGCATGGTTGAAGGCGGGCGAGGCTGTTACTGCCAGAGTTACGGGCTTGGTCACGCCATGCATCGTCAAGTCGCCCGTCACCGTATACGAGGCGGGGCCCGAGCGACTCACGTTCGTCGAGGCGAACGTGATCGTCGGAAACTTTGGGGCGTCGAAAAATTCTTCACTCTTGAGGTGCGTGTCGCGTTCCTCCACCCCCGTCGTGATGCCGTTGACTGCAATAGTCGCCTCGATTCGGGAATTGGCTGGATTGGCTTCATCCAGCATGACGGTCCCGGAAGGTTGCGGGAACATGCCGCGGACCTTCGTCAATACATGCCTACAAACGAACTCTGCTGAAGAGTTTTCGGGGTCGAGCTTCCACCTCGAAATCTCGGGAACAGACGCGATGGGGATCGAAACTGATTTCGCATCGAATTCCGTGGCGGCCGCCTGTGTCGCGGCACTTTCCCGCGTTTGGCAGGCGCTTTCCGTAGCGACGAGAAGAAGGCTGACGACACCCACCCATGTGATCCGCGCCATCGACGATCCTCAGTCAAACAAGCGTTACCCCTTTGACTAACTCTCGGGGAGCTCCAACTCAACGATTCCATCGTCTTTGTTGGGATCTCCGCCCGTTCGTGTGCTTTTGCTCGGGCTCGAGGCGGTGCGCAGCTGGCATCCGACGGGAAGCGGTCGCCCCATGCGAAGAGGCGTAGTGGTGCACTGACGACGCGGCAGGGTCGGCCGCAACACCTATGGCAACGGCGTGACGATACCCGGAGCAGCATGACAGAACCTGTGCTCTCAGGACCGCGCTCTATCGGCGACTCGATCGCCGACCGCATGAAGGCCAATGAGCGGCACTACGAAATGCGTTTCATGGAGGCCTACAGAGACGCGCTCACGCGCCTCCAACGCGACGGCGATCTGCCCCCAGGCAGCTACGACGTGCGAAGTGCACCGACGGACGCTAAGGAAGACGCGGCGCAGCGCTTGCTCAGTAACTTGCCGCTCGCGCGGGCAACGCGCGATGAGACTCGCGAATGGTTCAAGGGGCAACCACTCGCGCGGCAAGCCTTGGTCACGACGTTCCATCTCGTGCGCGCACGCCAACTAGAGCTCGCGCGCACGGTCAGGCTTGGCGACGATGGCGAGAGAGTCCGCTTACGCGGTGTCGTCAACGGCCGCTCTGACCGCCTCGAGGCGCGCTACACCAAACCCACCTCTCTGGGCGATGTCGAGGTCGACACGACCCTACGACGCGGACTGGAGCGACCGGGTTACGCGGTGCGGGTCGGATTGCGGGCGCCATGCGGGGTCTCCTGCACGCGCGTCGACCTGGTGAGCGAACGGCGTGACGATCACCTTGGCCAGCGGCAAGTCGTGGCTTTAGGTGCGAGTCGCGTCTACAATAACGGAGTTGCTCTCTTCGGTTCTATCGAGCGTGTCAAGAATGAGCTCGGGGCTGCGCAGCCTCGCGTGAGCGTCGGGCTCACGATCCCGTACCTCTAAGCGTTGCGATGCGTAGGTCGCTAGTCAGCCTGGGGCGCTGGCGCTCTGTAGACCTTCAGCTTGCGGTAAAGGGTTGCCGAGCCGATGGCCAGCTGCTCCGCAGTGTGCGTTTGATTGCCGTTGTTGGCGCGGAGGGCGGCGAGAATGTAGTCCTTCTCGACGTCCGCGAGCCGGCGCACAGGCCCAACGATATCAGTCGGTGCAGCAGTGATTCGGCGAACCTGAGCGGGCAGGTCTTCGAGCTGCAGTCGTTCGCCGGTGGCGAGCGCGAGTGCTCTCTCCATCGCGTTTCCGAGCTCCCTGACGTTCCCTGGCCAACGGTACTTGAGCAGCGATGCGGCAGCGACTGGCGAAAGCACGAGCTCTCTGCGTTGCATCCGGCGAGCCGCTCCAGCGAGCAGCACACGCGCGAGTGGAAGAATGTCGTCTCTGCGATCGCGAAGCGCGGGCACGCGAATCGTGACGACATTCAAACGGTAGTAGAGGTCTTCCCGGAAGGTGCCTGAGGCGACGGCTTCAAGGAGCTCCTTGTTCGTGGCCGCAACCACGCGCACATCCACCGCTCGTACCTTGTTCTCGCCAACCCGTCGTACCTCACGCTCCTGAATGGCGCGCAGAAGCTTGACCTGCATGGCTGGCGATACGGAGTTGATTTCGTCGAGAAGCAGGGTGCCGCCATTCGCCGCCTCGAAGATGCCGGGGCGGTCGTGCAACGCCCCAGTGAAGGCGCCACGCGCGTGACCGAAGAGCTCGCTCTCGAGGAGGGTCTCGCTGACCGCTCCGCAGTTGATCGCGATGAACTGACCGTCCGCACGACTGGACTCAGTGTGAAGCATGCGCGCGATGCGCTCTTTGCCCGTGCCGCTCTCGCCACTGACCACCACGGTCGCGTTGGACTTGGCTACCCTGCGCGTGAGGTCAACAACGGCTCGCATCACTTCGCTCTGCGCTACGGTGCCTTCTGCACCTCTGGAGGTGTGCTGATCTTCATCGGGCACCTCGTGGAGGCGGCGCGGATTTCGTTCGTCGCTGGCTGGCATATCGACGACTCCTTCAGGCTGATGGAGACAGTAAGTCGTTGTGATGGAGTCGGCTATGCGTAGTTTCCGCAACGCGCTGACATCGTCATGTGAACGCCTGAGCACGGCAGTGGCGTGCATCGTGCACCGGACAGAGCATGAAGAAAACTGACTTGAATCTGAAGCGAGACATCGAATCCGAGCTCCGCTGGGAGCCGGCGGTCAACGCAGCGCAGATTGGCGTTACGGTGGACGACGGAGCCGTGACTCTGCGCGGTGTCGTCGACACCTATCCGCAAAAGTGGGCAGCCGAACGCGCAAGCAAACGTGTCGCCGGCGTGCGCACGGTCGCTGAGGATCTGACTGTTAAGCTACAATCGGCACACGCGCGGAGTGACTCCGAAATCGCGGGGGCAATCCAGAACGCTCTGAAGTGGGACATCCTCACGCCCAAGACCGTTACGGCGCGGGTCACGGATGGTGCGGTGACCCTCGAGGGCGAAGTCGCGTGGCACTATCAACGCGCTGCGGCTGAGAGAGCCGTGCGCTACTTGATGGGTGTGAAGACGGTCAGCAATGCGATCACACTCGAGCCGGATGTTTCGGTATCGCTGGTGAAGGAGAAGGTTCTAGAGGCTCTCGAACGTCAAGCAACGACTGACGCCAAATCCATCAACGTCGAGGCCGATGGCGGCAAGGTTACGCTCACGGGGACCGCCTCGTCCTGGCAGACGATCGAGGACGCAGCGAGTGCCGCATGGTCCGCGCCGGGCGTCACGCATGTCGTCGATGACGTGAAGATGCAGATGACCTATTGAGAGCCAAACGCATGCCACGGCAGTTTCCGCCATGACGTACTCGGCCGAATCGACCGCCTCGCGTGTCCTCTGAACGGTGTGCCCGGGCGCACACCGTTTCCCAACCCGCAAGACAGTCTCCGAGGACCGGTGAGCGAAGCCGTGAAGGCCTCTCTCACCGCGGCGGGCTCGGACTTCCCGCTACCAGTAGTACGATTCGCGAGGAACGTACTCGTAGGGGTAGAAGTAGCTGTCGTACGCAGCCCACGAGGAATCCTCCCGGACGTCGCTCTTTGAGCGCCGATAGACCGTGCCGCTCAGCTGCCGCATACGATCATCGATGGTCCCTACCCAGTCCTCCGTCACGTCCGCGATGACGGCCGATTGACCCGTGCCAAGTACGAACGACGTGTCCCTCAGTGCGTTGTCGCGAGTATCGGCGCGCGCGAGGTCCGTGATCCCGCCAACGACGGCTCCAGCCGCAGCGCCGAGGCCGGCCCCCGCGGCAGCGAGGCTTGCGCCCGTAGCGGCACCGATCGCGACGCCGGCGGGGCCCGCGAAAAGGCCTAACAGGGCGCCGACACCGACGCCGACGGCCGTGGCCAAACCAGGGTGCGTCTCTTTCGTATCGACTCGGATTTGGCCGAGGGCATCACGGTGGACAACGGCCGTTCCGTGCACTGTGATTTCCCCGACGCTGTCAAACTGCCAAAGCGCGTGCAAGCTTTCGTAAGCCTTCGCCCTGTCATTGAATATCACGGCAATGTAGTTGCGCATTGGAGTTCTCCTACGCGTGGCTGTGTGTGGATTCGGTTGTAGACTTCGCGGCCACGGCTTCGCTGATCTTCCGAGCTGCAGAGTGCGCGTCGGCGACCGCTTGCTGAACCGAGGCTTCGAGTGCATGCCCCGTCGTCTTCAGACTTTCGGCCACGTGCTTCTGCGTCGCCTCGATATACTTGAGGGCGTCGGTGAGGTGCTTCTTCGCCGGTTTGCTCTGCTCGCCAAGCGAAACTTTGACCGATTCGGCGACCGCCTTGGCTTTCTGCGGAATTGCCTCCAAGTCGGCCTTCATCGCCTCGGCACGCTTGGCCGTGGCGTCGGTGATCGCCCCGTGCAGCTGTTGCGCAGCCGCTCGGATGAGTTTGAGCGAGTCCTTTGCGTTGCCCTTGGGGCTCGTTTGCGGCTCTACAACTTTTGTGACTTGGGTCATGATCGTCTCCGTTAGGTTAATTGGGTTTCGAGCTGTCATCAGGGCCTCGTTGGTCATTGTGATGGGTGCGACCCCGTCATTTTGACGGGACGGCTCACACGAGAGCCTTGACCATCGCCTTGAGCTGCACATGCAGCGACTTGTCGTGCGGCGTGACGCGAAGGACCGGGCGGTCGATACCGAGTAGGGCGTAGGTCGCCATCTGCGCGGCGCGCACCGAATATTCGACCGTAAACACGACGTCCTCCGGGATCTCGACGAACTGACTGACGAGCGCGAGGTTCTTCGAGCCTTTCGGGACCACCTCGGGGCGGTCACCCGGGAGCCGCGGCATGAACATGCTCGTGATGTACGGCATGCGACACGGAATGCAGACCGCCGAGTCGAGTATCTCCACGTCAAAACGCATGTGTCCGCATAGCTCGCGCAGAATCTCGGCGCCGTTGCAGTCCTCCATTGGCTTTGCCACGAAGTTGCCGATGCGATCCGCCGAGAGCCCATAGCCCCAGAACACGTCGGTATCGGATGGCTGGTTCGCAAAGTGCGGTTGCTTCGCGAGAACAATCGACATGAGCCAGTTCGAGTCCTGAAACGTGACCAGGCCGCCGGTGCCAGCGGCGTTGCCGCTAAAGCGTTGCATCGCTTCGAAGAAGGTCGAAGTTCTCACGGTCACCGAGAACGATTGCCACGCGGATTGAGCGACACAGTCGTTGAACGCGGCGGGGTTACCAAAACCAGGACAGTCGACCGCAAGCTTCTCCCACAACGTCCAGCTCACGCTGTCGCGCTTCGTAAGCTTGGGTGGTGCCGTTGTCATGGACCCGATGCTCGAGGCGTCCGTCATCGAGCCGTTCTGAAGAAAGACGAAGTCGCCCTCGTTCACTTGGACGCGATCAGTCTTTCCCCCGCGCAGACATCGCAGCCCGGTCACGATCAGCTCGTTGTGCGTAGTTTCGTAGTCCAATGCTGTCACTGTGCAGCCTGGCTCGATGTGCACTCCATGGTCGATGAGCCATCTCTGCAATGGTAGGACCAGTGAGTCGTACTGATTGAACGCCGTCCGCTTGACCCCCGCGAGCGTGTCGATCCGCGAGAATTCCTTCATGAAGCGGTGCAGATAGCGTCTCAGCTCGACGGCGCTATGCCATGGTTGAAAAGCGAACGTCGTCGCCCACATGCACCAGAGCTTGGTGGCGAAGAATCCGGGGGACAGCCAATCGGTGATTCGCGTTGCGCCCATGTCACTTTCCTCAGCGAGAACGAGCTTCAACAGCTCAGCGCGATCTGTGTTCGATAGGCCCATCGATGCGACCGGCATGATCGCGCGTTGACGGTCGACCAGACGCGCCATGGCATGCGAGCGATTCAGCTCGTTGAACGCGACAGTCTCCTCGAAAACCGACCTTCCCGCGGACGCAAGTGACGGGATCGATTTGAATAGGTCCCAGGTGCACTCGTAGTTCTCCATCGTGAGCATGCGCCCGCCACGCATCGAGTAGCCGGCATTCGCATCACCACGCGCGTCGAGGCTTCCGCCCATCGTGGAAGCGGAGTCGAAGATGGTGATGTTGTATCCGTGGATGCTGCTATCGCGGATCATGAAGGCAGCAGCGGCGAGCGAACCAATGCCGCCGCCGATGAGATAGGCCCTCGCATTTTGGTGCATGGGTGCTCCCTGGGTTTCTAGTCATCCTCTTCTGCAGGAAGCGTGCGCGGTCTCTCACCTTGAGGCTCGCGCCACGTTGTACGCGAGGCGCGTGAGCGTGAACTCGCCGTAGGTCCAAGCGCCAGCGTCCGGGTGCCACACGGTCTCCGCATGACGAAAGACCCGCGCGGGCCCCATGATCGCGTAGTCACGAACCGGTGTCGTCCACGTGACCGCACCCGTGGTGCCGTCTGGCGAGGGACTGCGGTCCTCGGAACGGAATTCCACCAGCTCGGCTGCGTCGTTGAACGTGAGCGTGGCCGCGATGATGTTTGCCCCGTGTGAATAGTGAGCCACAACCGTGTGCGCGTCGATCGTCTCCCAGGTGATCGACGAGCGCACGAGCTCACCCGGCGCGAGCAAACACAGGTCATTGAACAGCGTGACGGTCTCCGCACGGGTTAGCACTTCTCCGCGCGCATCGACCATCGTCTTTACGGCCAGCAGGCGCACGCGCATGGTTGCGCCAGCCTCGTCAAACGCATGAAGCACATCGACAGGCAGCCCTTTCATCACAGCGTTCATGAAGAAGTAGCGCCGCGGAGGGTCGATCGTATTGACCTGCTCGGCCGTGAAGCTCATCCAAGGGTCAGTCGGGCCGCTACGAATGCGGCCCGTCCACGTCGCGCGAAGGTTGTGCACGCGGGGCCGACCCAAGACGCCCGCAGCCCTTATGTAGCGCCGCACCGGCTCCGGCAGGGTCGCCAGATCGGCCTCGTTCAACAACGTCGCGGGCTGAACGATAGACTCCTCGCGCTCCGTGCGATCCTCGTACTGAGCGCGCAGACTCCATGGTCCGTACGCCGCGAAGGCGTAGCCCACTGCCAAGAGCAACACCGCGTTCGCTAACGTACCGAGCTTTGCGTCACCCCAATTCGAAAACACCAGTGCCTGCGAGCAGACCAAGCCGATTGCACCAACGACCCAGCCCCATCGCGGTTCGAGCGGTAGCAGCGCCGCCGCGCCCAGCACCAAGAGACCTGTCACGAACCAGAACACGCCGAGCCACCGCGCAATGGGGCGGGTGAGTTGCGCAAGCTCGGCGAGGTGAAACGCCTTGGCGAAACCCGCCCCGTGGATCACGCCATGAACGACGAGAACCAAAGTGACGACGATGCAGACAGCTTGGCTCACAGCGCGTACCATCCCCCCTTTTCACGCTACGCCTCAGAGACCTCGATGGCGTCGAGCCCGGCCCAACGTGCCATGACGGCCATCCGCGTGAGCTGGGCGACCGAGTGCGCGCCCATCTTCCGCATGACCGTGGCGCGATGGTTCTCGACGGTTCGTTGGCTGATTCCGAGCTCCACTGCGATGGCTCTGTTGGCAACGCCAGCAAGAATGCGGCCGAGGATTTGCTTTTGCCGGCTCGTCAGACTCGCGAGGTCCGAGATGGACGATCCGCGTTCATCACGCGCGCCCCGCAACCGTCGCGACTCTGCGAGCGCCAGGCCGATGGCGGCGATGAGCGTCTCGCGCCCAGCGGGTTTCTCGATGAAGTCGAAGGCGCCGTGGCGCATCGCGTCCACGGCAAGCGAAACGCAGCCGCGACCTGTGATCATGACGACGGGAAGGTCATGAACAAGCGTTCGCATGTGCCGCAGCAAAGCCATGCCACCAGCCCCTGGCATGAAGGCGTCGAGCAAAAGACAGCCGACCTCACTTGGCTGGTACGCGGCGAGGAACGCTTCAGTCGACGAGAAGTCCGCTATCACGAATTCGCCCGAGCCAAGGACCCGTCGCATTCCCTCGCGCGTGTCGTCGTCGTCTTCGACGACGAAGACCACAGCGGGTGCTCGTCGCCCTGGCGACTCGAACGTCGTGCGTCGCATGATACCTTCGTCGTTTCCGCTACCTCAGAGTGAAGCTGTGCATGCGGGGCGCTAATGTCACGCTTGCTCCCTCAAAGTGACTGCATCGCCCCATCGATTCGATGGGCTGCGTAACGCGGTGACGCTGTTGGCGATGAAACACGCGTCGCAGGCAGTGGGGCATGCTTGTTGCTCTGTCGGTTGAGGTCGTCGTGCATGTCTCACGCGACTTGGGAGCTGCGATGAACCAGGACAAACGTAGGCCGTATTGCACGCGGGCGGCGATTATGAAGCTACTGTCTGACGCCGAGGTCGCTCAGGTCAGCAACGCCGAGGCCATGAGCCTCGCTAACGGTGACGAATACATCGACCTGGAAAAGCTCGGCGATGGTGTGCAACGCGCTGCACCACCGAGCCCACCAACGAAAAACACCTTGGCCAGAAAGTCGGTCGAGTCTGGTACCTGGGACGCCATTCTCGCAAAGCTCGCAGAGAGTCACGTGCCAGCCTCGCAGGCGCAGCGACCACGCCTGACTTGAAGTGCCCGCTTCGGAGAGGTGTGCCGCGCGTCAACGACGGCGGCCTCAGCGCGTTCCGCTGATCGTCACATCCGCGATGCGCATCGTCGGTGCCCCCGACGAGCCGCGCATCTGCAGGTCGTCTCCGACCGCGTCGATGTTCTGCAACATCGCGAGGTAGTCACCGGCGATGGTGACCTCTTGCACTGGGTGCACGACCTCGCCGCGCTCGATCCACAGCCCATTCGCGCCGCGCGAGTATTCGCCACTGACGCTATTCAAGCCGCGGCCGAGACCACGCGTGAGCACGAGCGCGCAGTCGACGTCTTTCCAGATGGACGCGGGAGAGACAGCACCAGGTTGCACGATGAAGTTGAAGACGCCGGCGTGCGGCGGCGAGCTGTAGCCTCGTTTGGCGCTCGCGGTCGGCTTCACGCCGGCTTTGCGCGCCGTATAACCGTCGTACAAGAAGGTCGTCAGGATACCGGCATCGACCAGCTTCTTCTTGTAGGTTGGCAGTCCTTCGCCGTCGAAGGGTGAGCTCGCGTTGCCGCGTTTGATGTGGGGATCGTCGACCAAGGTCAGGGCCTTGTTACCGATCTGCTTACCAAGCTTGTCCGCCAAAAAGGACGCCTTCTTGTACACCGAGTCGCCGTCGATGGCGGCGAGCATGCTGCCCATGAAGCCTGCGGCCATCGCCGGCTCGAGGATGAGATGGGCGCGCTGCGTCTTTACGGGCTTTGCGCCCAGCATGCGCGCGGCGCGCTCTGCGGCGATGCGGCCCACCTTTTCAGGAGCTTCGAGATCGCCTACGTGCGTACGCGAGTCGTACCAGACCTCGGTCTGCAGCTGACCGTCGGCTTCAGCGATGGGATTGCACCATAGCGCGATGCCAGTGCTACGCACCGCGCGTATGGCGCCTGCCGAGGTCGCCAGCACAGTATGCGACTCACCATTCGAAACACCGCTATCGCGGAACTTGCGGACGCGCGGATCGGCGGCTCGGGCTGCCTCTTCGAGGGTGTGCGCCCAGCGGATCTTCTCCTCGGTCGGAATGGCCGCTACGGCGGGGTCGTAGAGCTCGAGCTCATCGCCCGCGACCTCGAGACCGGGCTTGAGCTCGACGAGCCCGTTGTGTGGGTCGGGTGCTGCCTCACGGGCGAGCTGAACGGCGCGCTCGACGGCGTACGCGAGACTCGCATCAGCGAAGTCGCTGGTGGTGCAGAAGCCGAGCCTGCCGTCGACGAAGACACGCAGACCCATGCCCTTCGATACTGCTTGTGTCAGCGTGACGATGGCGCCGTCGGCGACCTTCACTTCGAACTCGGTGCCACGCGACACGACCGCGTCGGCACTCGAGGCGCCGTGTTTCTTGGCGAGCTCGAGCACCCTCCCGGCTACGTCAGTCAACATTCGCTCGTCAGACACGCGTGCCCCCAACCGTGATGTTATCGATACGAACCGTCGGCATGCCGACGCCAACGGGAACGCTCTGGCCGTCTTTGCCGCAGGTGCCGAGGCCCGGGTCGAGCTGTGGATCGTCGCCGACCATCGACACGCTCTTGAGCGCATCGGGACCCACGCCAATCAGGGTCGCGTTCTTCACCGGCGCCGTCAGCTTGCCGTTTTCGATGAGGTAGCCCTCGCGCACCTCGAAGACGAAGTTGCCGTTCGAGATGTCGACCTGACCGCCGCCGAAGGCCGCGCAATAAATGCCCTTGTCGACGCTGTGCACGATCTCGTCGTGCGTGTGTTTGCCCTTCGCCATGAACGTGTTGGTCATGCGCGGCATGGGCGCGTGACGATACGACTCGCGCCTGCCGCTGCCGGTCGAGGCGATACCCATGATCTGTGCGCTCAAGCGGTCGACCATGTAGCCCTTCAAGATGCCGTTCTCGATGAGCACCTTTTCGGTCGCCACCTCTCCTTCATCATCGACGTTGATGGTGCCGCGCCGGCCGGGGTTCTCGCCGCTATCGATGACCGTCACGAGATCGCTCGCGACGCGCTCACCGAGTTTGCCCGCGTAGAGCGAGGTGCCCTTGCGAATGAAGTCCGACTCGAGTCCGTGGCCCACTGCTTCGTGCAAGAGGATACCGCTCCAGCCTGGCGACAAGACCACCGTTTGTGGCCCCGCGGGTGCCGCGACGGCACCGAGCTGCGCGACCGCCATGCGGGCCGCCTCTTTCGCCACGTCTTCCGGCGTGAAGTCCTTGTAGTGCTCGAAAGCGACGCGCCCACCACCGCCGTGAAAGCCGGTGCGGCGATCGCCTTTGCCGTCGTCCACGATCGCGGAGAAGTTCATGCGGCACATCACCTGACGGTCTTCGGCGAGCTTGCCGTCCGAGGTGGCGATGAGGATGTCTTTCGTCTGATCGATGAACGAACCCATCACCTGGGTGATGCGCGGGTCGACCGCGTGGGCGGCCTTGTCACCGCGCAAGAGCAGGTCGACCTTGTCGCGTGGGGCCACAGCGTCGGGGACGCGTTCGACCGGATAGCGATTGGGGAGCTTGAGTGCCTGCAGCGAGACCGCTTTGGGCGGGTTCTTGCCTCCGCGCGCGATACTCGCGGCGACGAGCGCTGTCTCGCGGAGGGCCTTTGGATCGAGGTCGTCGGAGTAGGCGTAGCCGACCTCGGTACCGGCGATGACCCGAATACCGACGCCGAGGGAGACACCATAGGCGGCGGTGCGGATCTTCTTCTCTTCGAGCGCGACGCTGTTCCCACGGCTGTGCTCGACATAAACCTCAGCAAAATCGCCACCCTTTGAAAGGGCGAGGCCGAGCAGCTCGTCGACGAGTCGGAGGGGGACTTTGGCTTGGAGCGACATGGGCTCTAAGTAACGTCACATCTGGCCGGGCCGCCAGGGGCCAGCGCGGCAGGCTCCACATCGCGTGCCTGGGGGCGTGCCGCGGCTCGGGCGCCATGCCCGGGTAGCGCTTTCCTCGCGACGACTGCTAGGTAGCAGGCCATGCGACGGTTTGGGCGTTTCAACGTGAGTGCCATCGAAGCTGGCCGCCTGGGACTCGACGGCGGCGCCATGTTCGGTGTCGTGCCGAAGCCTTTGTGGTCCCGTACGAACCCCGCCGACGAGGCGAACCGCATCGATCTCGCGACTCGCCTCATGGTCGTCGAGGACACCACGACCACCATCAAGCGTCGCGTCCTGGTGGATACCGGCGTTGGCAACAAGTTCCCCGAGAAGCAGAAAGCGCAGTTCAAGATCACGCAGCCCGAAGGCGGCGTCCGTCAAGCGCTCGCCACGGCCGGCATCGACCCCGACAGCATCACCGATGTCATCCTCACACACCTGCACTTCGACCACGCAGGTGGCGCCACCACGGCCCGCGATGACGGATACGTCGCGACCTTTCCGAACGCCACCTACCACCTGCAACGACGGGCTTGGAAGTGGGCCGAACATCCGACTGAACGCGATAGCGGTTCGTTTCGCACTGCTGACTTTCAAGCGCTCGGCGCGAACGGACAGCTCCATCTCTTCGATGGTCCCATCGAGCTCTTCCCTGGCGTATCCCTCATCGTCAGCGAAGGTCACACCGTCGCCCAGCAACTCGTGCTTCTCGACGGCGACGATGACGGGAAACTCCTCTATTGTGCCGACGTCATGCCGACCCGCGCGCACCTGCGGCTCGCCTGGGTGATGGGCTACGATCTCTATCCGCTCACGACGCTCGAAGAGAAGCGCATGCTGCTCGCTCAAGGCCTCGAAGAAGACTGGACCATCTTCTTCGAGCACGACCCGACCCTCACCGCCTGCAAGCTCGCAGAGAAGGACGGAAACGTCGTGGTTGGCGAAGAGCTAAAGTTCTGAATTCGTGTCGCTTTTTTGGGTCGACTGGCGATACCTTGGACTAGCGAATGCCGCCAATGAGTTGCAGGCTGGCGCGACGACGGCGATCCGACATCTCCAACAGCTCGCCGTCAGCAAGCTCGTGACCGCGTGCGACACCCACGAGCGTCGCGAGCGTTCTTGCCGCTGCACAGCCCGAGCGTGCGAGTCTCAGTGAGAGCAACGCTAGATGCGTCGAGACGTCACCGCGACGCTCGCGCGGTAAACACTTCAACCGACGGGTCCACGCCTGGGTGGTTGGGCGCATCGAGCATTCCTCCCTGCTGGACGATCTGGTCCGCGAGCTCGACCGCTTCCGGACACAATGCGATCATGGCGATGTGCTTGTCCGCTGGATGAGCTCGAGGACGTAGCCTTCGAGACGTTGGTTGGGTTGATGAGACGCTATAGCGTACTGCGACCGTCACAGAGAATCCGTGATGCAGGATGTGGTCACGATCTCGGTGGCCGCCAACAGCTGGCCGGTGCGTTGCGGCGGTACACCGAGGTCTGCCACCTCGACAGATTGGTGACGCGCAATTCGGGCTGGGGCGGGCCGATACCCCTGGCGCAGCGTAGCACCTGGAGGCTCTGACGATGGTTGAGAAGAGTGGAAATTGTGTCGAGAGTTCTTACCCACTTCCGAGCGCGCTGGCGGCCCGCGATAGCAACCGCGCCGCCGTCGCCTGCAAGGTCGCGAAGACTTACCAGGACGCGATTAAGTCGCTCGTCGAGTCCGGCGCCGAGCTCGTGGTCGAGAAGGCCTTCAAGAGCGAGTTCGTTCCGGCCATCGTGGCCATGCTCAAGGAGAGCATGCCAGGCTTCCACGTTTCGACGCGTCGCCATTCGGACGACGCTGCCCAGTGGGTGAGGGTGAGCGAGCACCCTGAGGCTTCGTGAAGCTGCCCAAGCTGTCTCTCGAGGAAGCTCGTAAGCAGCGTGATGCGCAGCGGGCAGTCCAGGCGAGGCGCCGGCGTGACGCCATGCGCTTTCTTGGTCTCGCTCAGCCCGTGCGGGCGCCACGCACTCTTTCCTTGCCGGGGCGGTAGGACGCCCTCGTCTTTGGCGTAGAAGGAGGTGGCGTCGCGGTCCGTGGTGAAAACACCGGAGGCGCTCTTCACGCAGCCTATTCGGTGCCGCACCGCTCCGGATAGGCATGTTTCGCGAAGTGTCGACGCGCCTAGCTTAGCTAGCGCGAATCAACGGCGATGCCCGTCCACTGCTCGAGCACGCCGTAAGCGCTTTGACGATCCACGTCGCTTAAGTCCTGGATCTCGGCGCCATGATTGGCATTGGTCGCCGTGAACGTCTTGCTCGCGGTACTCACCGCGATGGCGCCCGCGGTCCACGGGTCGTTTGCTCCATAGATGAGCATGACGTGCTCGCTCGCGGTCGCCATCCACGAAGCGACTTGCTGGACGGGCACGGGATCGAAAGGGGGGATGGTCGTGGCCGGTAGCTCGGCACCGCCGCTCGCGGTCTCGTCGTAAATGAGCAAGTCCGCGATCGCGGCGAGATCGAGGGCGCGTGTACCGAGTTGCGTCGCCAGCTGGTAGCGATACGGGCGCGAAAGGACGAGCTCTGCGTCCGTGAGTGGCTCGAACGGGAAGACCCTCGTCAGAAAGTTGAAGAACGCAGAGTCGTTGTCGCCTGCGTCAGGGATGCTCTGGCACAGCCGCGGGTCGGCGTATTGCCAGAACAGGAACGGCATATCGATGACCGCGATCTCGAAGACGAGGTCGGGGTCCAGCAGCGTGAAGCTCGAGGCCCCGAACGTCTCGCGGATCCGTCGCACGAGCTCACTACGGCGCGATGCAGTCAGCGCTCCGGTTCGTGGAGCTCGCGACAGAGCTTCGCGTTGGAAAGCGACCAAGTCAGCGCGGCAGACCGCGTCGCCGAGCTCCTGGAGACGGGTGACGAAGCGAGGATCATCGCGCCCCTGCATGAGCGGGGTCACGTATGCGACCGTCGCGCTCACATCCTCCGGATAAAAATAGCGGTAGAATACCGCCGCCATGCCACTCTTGCTGCCGCCCGTGGCGACCCACGCGCCCGTGAGGAGCGGTGCTAGGAGCTCACGCACGCGGTGGTGGTCGGCCGCGGCTTGCGCAATATCGAGCTTTGACCAATCAGGCACACTCGGGATGGAGCTTGCGAAGTAGCGATGCTCGACCTCGATCTGCGTGGCGTTGAAGATCGACGCTGGTTCAGTCAGGTAAGCAGTCCCACTCGCTTCGTCGAAATATTGAAGCTGATAGCCATCGGTGAGCAAAACGACTGGACTGCTATAGCGTCCGGTAAATCGCAAAATGACGCGTTGCTCGAACGTCTCGCCCGCGGCGAAAGTGTGATCGACCGGCTGTCGAACGCGAAGGTCATAGACGGCCGAGCCATCCGGTGATCGGCCCAGTGGTTCTGCGCGCACGCCGTCGAGACCGTTGAGTTGGTCGAGCAACAACGCTGCGTCGTCGTCTGCATCGCCGCTCCCGCAGCCCACGAGTCCGAGCGCCGCGACGGCAAACCATTTCGATAGACCGCACATCATGACTCACCTAGCACGAGTTCCCCTGCGGCACGTGCCTTTCGCTCGCAGTGAGTATAGCCCGTGTCCGCGGCTGACAGGCCACCGGACGCTGCCATTCACGCGATGCTCCATCGCGAAACGCAGCGCGCCCGCGTCATCATGGAAGACGCTTTGTCGCGCCTGCTCGTTCACGAAGGGATGACCCCTTAGTGCCGAGTGAGTGCCAGGGACGGCCTAGGCGCGTGGGCGGGGCGTGTCGCTGGGCATCTGCCAGATGTGACTTGGCTCGATGAGCGGTGTCTGGGGCGGTAGCGTGGTCGCTTCGATTGCCGAAAGAAGGGCTCGAAACGCCGCGTCGCGCCCTGCGTCAGTTGTATACCACTTGCGCATGTCGACGACCGAGGCGGGTGGCCGGGGGTGGCCGGGGACCGAGCTCATCGTGTCATCGGGAGTTGCGCCGAGATACCGACGTGCGCGCCCCACAACCGCGAGATCAGTGCGGCCGGCCACTGCTTTGGCTTCGGCATACGTGCGCATCGCAGTCACCGTTTGCGACGTGGCAGAAAGACTGTCGGACGCGGCCATCTTTGCTCCAAACCCTTCGCGTGTCGGCGACGCGAGTCAGCAGTTATCGACCCTGTCGGCCAGGAGTTGCGCCCCCTAAGCCCCCGGCTCAGTGGCTGTTTGCGGTTAGCGTGGACGCGGGAACGCGACGGGGCTAGCATGAGCCCGCTGGCCGTGGGCTCCCCCCTTGAGCCGCTGCCGGCGATAGCAGCATGAGAGCCAACGCGCGCCGCTACCGGCGCTATAGAATTTGCATGCCGGTCTCGGTGCTGCTCGGCAAAGACAAGCTGCGGCTGCAAACCGCAGACATCGGCATGAGTGGCGTCTTCCTGCGCACCGAGATGCGACCCAAAGAAGGGGCATTGGTTCGTATTGCCGTCGAGCTTCCCCTCGTTGGCGAAGAGGTCGCGTTGTTGGGGCGCGTCAGCTCGGTGCGGCAGGCGAGCGCTTCGGGACGTCCAGCCGGGGTTGGTGTTGCGTTCTACGGCAATGGCCCGGCTGAGCGCGACCTATGGCAGAAGTTCGTGCGTGCGGTCGAGCAGCTGTATCCGAAGGCCAGCGAGCATGACGTGCACTTGCCCGAGCCCGCTGGTGATACAATGCCGGTTGCTTCGAGTAAGGCTCAGGCGGTCGCAAAACCCGCGCCGCCCCCCCTTCCGCCGGCGCTTCCATTACGCCGAAAGGCCGCTAAAGCGGAGGCACCGCCGTTGCACCCCGACGCTGCCTCGAACGCGTCTTCGCCCCTCGCACCGCAACCAGTCATCGCTCGCGCGGCGTCGGTCGAGCCCGAACCCGAGCTCGATATCGAGGTCGAAGTCGAGCGCTACGACGCTGCGGCGGCAGCCGATGAGCGCAGGCGATTCCGGCGTTTCGAGGTCGACGTCCAGGTGAAGGCGTACTTCGATAGCCTCGAGGACCTCGTGCTGATGCACACGCGTGACGTGTCACAGGGCGGGATGTTCATCGCCACCAACATCGCGACCGCCGAGGGTGAATCTCTGACCCTGCGCGTGGTCCATCCGGACACCCTGGTCGAGTTTCCCATCAAGTGTGTCGTCAGGCGGTGCGTCAGCGACGGCAGTCAGCCAGGGCTCGCCGTCGAGTTTCAGCTCGACGCGCCGGGCCGCGAGCGCTTTTGGTCGTTCATCAGCGCGGCGGTGATCGCGCGCGCGGAGAGCAGCCGGCGTTCAGTGAACTATTTCTGAAAGCGCCCCGGAGTGCGCCTTGTGCCTGACACGACGTCGGTTCGGCGCTGCACATCACCCACGCCCAAGCGCCGATAACTGACTCAACCCGAGCTTGGAGAATGGGGAACGTGCAGGTACCGCCCAACATGACACCCGAGGTCCAACAGCGTGTGCGTGGCTTTTTTCTCGCCATCGCGGGTGATGCCGACGCGCAGACGATCACCGCGGAGCAGGTGCGCCATGCCGCGGACGGTCTCTTGGGTTACCATCGCGACGGCCGCGTCGATATGATCGAAGCCCATGCGCTCCTCACGGTCGCGCGGCACTCTGGGCTCCCCGAGACACACGTCGCTGCCTTGCGCGGCACGCTGATTGAGGGAACCGCGTTGGCTATCCCGGCTGCGCCACAGGCACCCGGCGCGCTGCGTTTCCCGCGGTATATCGAGCTTTCGCGCCTGCGCACCGACGATAGGGAGCAGAACGGTGCGGCTGAGCTCGGCGTGTTCAGTGATCCCCGGGGGAACCGTATGGCCCTCACGCTCGGCAACCAGGGACTCGAAGCGCGTTTCGCCCGCGCGGGTGAAGATCTCGCTCGCCAGCCAGCCCTGCGACTCAACGCCAGCGAGCGCGAAGCCATTGCGCGCCGCATGACGGAGATTCAACTCGTCGAGACGGAGGGGCCGGCGCTCGATCCACACGCGCCAGACTGGGACCATTTCACGGCCGACCATGTCCCCACCGAAGGGACGCCCGCCGACGAGCGCGAGCTGTTGGACCTGGGCTCCTTCACGCATAGCCACATCGAAGATGGGGTGACCACAGAGGCACAGACGCTGCCTGACGGCACGAGCGTCGCGATACGCTATTGCTTCACCGCGTCAGGCACCATCGACGTCTCGTATGACCCGCGAGGCATCGATGCCCCCACGGAGAGCTTCCGCCCCATGAGTCGCCGCGAGCTCGAGACGTTCCTCGGTAGCCGCATGATCGCGCCCATCGAGCCCGACCTGCGCGTGCGCAACTTGGCGGCCGTGCGGAGCTTCCTTGCCGCGACCGCCGAGCTCTGATGGCTGCGGGTGTGTCGCGTGAACGGCTAAGCCGAGGAAGCGCTCAGTAGCTGCGGCGCGGGATGAGCCCCGCAGTGACCCCGACGGGTTGCGTCAAAGCCTGCCAGCCCCAGAGGGCAGACGCCCACCCAACCATGCCGGCCTGGACCGAAGCTTGGGCAAAGCGCAGAGGGCTAACGAGGACCAAGGGGTCCCGCGTCACCTGGCGGTGGAACTCGTTCGCCATCGCGACGCTCGGATTGAGCGCGTAGGCGATGAGGTTGCCAACATTCGGGATGTCGGCGTGAGGCAATTGGGCGGGGAAAGGCTGTCCAAGGGGTTTTGCTACGTACATGGCGCGCTTGATATCGGCGGCGAGTGCCGGCGGTTGCTAGGTTACCCCGGCAACCTCGGGGTTTTCGCCCCGATAACCGTCCGGTGACGCGGCTTTCCGAGGCAATCCGGTCGATCCTGGCCGACCGGGTGGTCACCGACCACGAGGTGATGACGGTCCTCGCGCCGATCATCAACACCGACGGCGTCCCCGATCCCACCGAGCTGCAAACTCTCGCCGACGCCTGGCAGGACCCGCGCGTACGCTTCTTCGATAGCGCCGCGCCGCGCATCAATCGTCTCCTCGAGGCGGCGGGCTATGCGCTCGAACCCCCGGCGGCTACAGTCTCCGCGACGGCCCCCGGGCGCCGTCTCGTCCAACGCCCGTTGGGTACGCCCGACACCATCTTCGAGCGGCTCGCGAGTGTCACGGGTCATCGTGGCTCGAGCGTCATCGTCGCCGTCGGCGACACCGGTACCGAGTTCCGTCAACCGCACCTCGCGGGACGCGAATGGGTGAACACCGGCGAAGTTCCCGGCAACGGCCGTGACGAAGACGACCCCGACGGTCGTTTCCCCGACGACGTCAATGGCTGGAACTTCGTACGCAATAGCGGAGATGTGGCCGCTGGCGCAACCTCGCATGGGAACGCCTCCGCCGCCCTAGTCTCCGAAGGCACCCCGCGCATCCGTGTCATGGCCATGACTGTCATGGCCGAAGACCTTACGACCTTCGAGCCTCTCTTCGCCTCGGTGGACTATGCGGTTCGCAAAGGGGCGCGTGTCATCAACTTCAGCACGACCATGGCCACGCCGGAAAACGCAGACCGCTTGCGTCAGCTGCTCGCCCGCTACCCCCACGTGCTGTTTGTCATGGCGGCGGGCAACGACAAGACTGAGCTCACCGCGGCGCAAGCGCGTCGTCGTGGCGCCGATGTCACGGCGCCCAACCTCATGGTGGTCGGGGCTGCAACTGAAGACGGCGATCTCTGGCGTGGTCAACGTTTGGGGACCAACTACGGCGCCCCCTTCGTCACGATCGCTGCGCGCGGTGTCAACGTCCGCGTGCCTCACACGCTCGCGTCGTCGCGCAACGGTACCCACGACTTTTTGTCGACAGGGACCTCGGTGGCCGCACCTCAGGTCGCAAACCTCGCCGCCAAGTGCATGTTGCTCTCGCCGCGCATGACCGCGAACGACGTGAGCCGACTCATCGTCGAGACCGCCGACCTGCAAGCCGCGTGGACGGGTCGAAACCGGGCCGGTGGCACCATCAATGAAGACCGAGCCATGGCCGTGGCGGCTGTCATCGGTATGGTCGCGAGCGGTATGGCGCTCGACCGCGCCCTAGGAGCCGTGGGGGTCAGCGCTCGCGAGCTGCCGCGCGTCCGCTCGTCGGTGATCAGGCTGATGAACCTCACGGTTCAATGACGTGACCCGCGAGCAGCGCCGCGGTCACCAACGCAAGCGATACCCGCCAATAGCCAAACACCGATAGGTCCCGGGTTCGCAGGTACGCAACCATCCAGCGCACTGCGAGGACCGCGAAGACCCAAGCCGAGACAAAGCCGACCGCGAGCGTCAGGGCTCCGTAGGCTTCGAGCATGACGTGCCCTGATTTGAGAAGCTTGTAGCCACTCGCCGCCCCGAGCGTCAGGACGCCGAGCAAAAACGAGAACTCGACTGCCGCGGTCACCGAAAGCCCGACCGTAAGCCCAGCGAGCAGGGTGACCAAGCTGCGCGAGGTCCCCGGCCACATAGCAAGTGTTTGTGCCAGGCCGATGATGAAGGCCGACTGCCAGGAGAGCGCTGCGAGCGAAAGGCCTGTGCCCTTCTCGCGCCTCTTGTACCAGCGGGCGACAGCGAAGATCGCGAGACCACCGACGAACCATGCAGTCGCGACGGGCCACAGGCCGAAGAGAACCCGCTCGATGGCCTTGTTCAAGAGCAGACCAATGACCGCCGCAGGCAGAAAGGCGACGATGAGGTTGATGACGAGCCTGCGCCCCTCTTGGTCGCGCCCAATCAAGCCCTTGGCGGCTTGGATTGCGTGTCCGCGATAGAGACCAAGCACCGCGAGAATCGCCCCGCCCTGAACGCAGATCGCGAACGCGTCGGCGGCCTCACTGCCTGGGATGCCGAGTATTCGCTGCGTGAGAAGGAGGTGGCCAGTCGAGCTGACTGGCAGGAACTCGGTGATGCCCTCGACGATGCCGAGAATCAGCGCTTGCAGGTAGGTCATCGTCAGTGCGCCGTCGTCTCGTCGTCGTCCGCCTCGTCGAAGAGCTTCACGAAGTCGCGCAGTGCCGCGTTGAAGAGCTGCGGCTGCTCGAGATTGGGCAGGTGTCCGGTGTTCTCGAGGAGCACCAAGCGCGCGCCACGGATGCCCGCCGTCAGCGCCTCGGCTTCGGTGACCGGGATGAGCTGGTCGTCCCTGCCGTGAATGACGAGAGTTGGCACCTCGATTGCCGCGAGCCCCGGTCGCGCATCGGGACGATCACGCAGCGCGACCAGGTCGCCGAGGAGCCCTTCGAGCGAGGTCTTGCGCATCACCTGATCGACGTATTTCACCACGGCTTGCTTTGGGACCATGTTCTGGGGCGCGAAAAGCTTGGGCACCATGCTGTCGACGATCGCGGCCACGCCGCCATCGCGTGCCTGGGTCATGGTTTGGTTGCGCTTGCTCTTCCCCTCGTCAGAGTCTGGTGCCGCGCGGGTCGCGCACAACACCAGGCCGGCGACCCGTTCGGGGTAGAGGCGGTGCATCGCCATCGCCACGTAGCCGCCCATGGAAAGGCCGCAAACCACGACCGGCTCGTCGACCTCGAGGCCATCGAGCAGATCGATACAGTCATCGGCGAGCATATCGATGCTGTAGGGGCCGGGCACCGGGTCGGAGTCGCCGTGGCCGCGGAGGTCTGGGGCGATGATGCGCATGTTGCCGATCAACGCTTCGAGCTGTGGCCGCCACATCCGCCGTCCAAGAGGATAGCCGTGAATCAACAGCACTGGCGGGCCGCGGCCTGTATCTTCGAAAGCGAGCGTTAGCTCACCGGTGTCGAGCTTCATATTGGAGCGTGAACCCTTCGGTTACAGCCCGCCGTCGTCCTCTTCGCAGCCTTCTGCCTGCGACTGGCCTCTGAGCTGTGCGTTGGTTCGCTCGATAGCCTCTCGGAAGGCGCGTTGGAAGACGCTCGCATTCACTTTGAAATCCTTCGAGGGGTTGGCGGCTACGGCGCGCAGGGCGGTCCCCAGGGCCGCACCTGGCTCGCTTGGCCTGTGACTTGCGCCTGTCGGGTAGCGGCGAAGACGGTATTCATCGAGTCGATAGATCTTCGCGGTCATGGAAAAATGATACCGGGGTGTGACGCTCGGTAAAGAAATCAGCGGGGCCCTCCGGAGAACCACATGATCATCACCGCTTGCGCCGTTGCCGCCCTCATCGGGGTCGCGAGCCCACCGACGCAGAAACCTGATGCACCGCCGCTCGAGCTGGTTGGCGCGGTCAGTCGCATCGAGGTCGAAAAGAAGATCGACGGATGGCGCGAGGCCCGCGAGGCCGCGGAGCCCAACGCGGAGACCGCGAAAAAGCTCGCCAAGGTGCCGACCGGAGCGACCGTCGAGGTTTACTTTGGCACCTGGTGTGGGGACAGCCGCCGTGAGCTCCCGCGCCTCTGGAAGGCGATGACCATGGCTGGCGGCTCTGTCCCTTTCGCGTTGCGCACCGTGGCCATGCCGCGGGACAAGTCGCATCGGCGGTACCCTGACGGGGTCACAGTGACGAAAGTGCCGACCTTCATCGTGAAGCGCGGCGGCAAAGAGATCGGGCGTGTGGTCGAGACGTCCCCGAACGGTATCGAGAACGACTTGCTCGCCCTGCTCTCGGGCGAGCGGACGGGAGTAATCAGTACACGTACCGATCTCTAGGCTATAATCGAGCCACGATGATCAGAAAGCGGCTCTCCTGCGCCTTGGGCGCGGCGGTGGTGGTGTTGGCGGGGTGCGGCGGGGGCGTCAGCGGTAGTCCCTTCGACGACGACGGTGACCGCGATGTCGGCACGACCGACCAAGACGGCGACGGCAACCAGAACCCTGGCGACGCAGCCGGCGGCGACGGCGGTGACGACGGCGGGGACACCTCGCCCCTCGGCCTAACTCGAGTCCTCAACACGAGTTGCGATCTCGCGGCGTCGGCGGCGAGCAATGTCTTCGAAGGTCTCGCGAGCAGCAGTCTCGTGGGCTTGATGCCGGTGCCAGGCGCGCCCGGAAAGCTCTTGCTTGCCATGCAAAACGGCACGATCGTCGTTTTCGATCGCGACGGCTACACGGTAGGGAGCGAACACACGGCGCTCGACCTCGTAAGCGAGGTACTCGACACCGGTGGCGGCGAGAAGGGCCTTTATAGCGTTGCGTTCGCGCCCGACTTCGGCGTGAGCGGCGGTTATCTGTATGTCAGCTACGCCATCGACAACGGCGGCACGTATCCACTGCACGGCGATACGATGGTGCAGCGATACACCTGTAGCCGCAATAACGGACTAACCTGTAACGAAGCGTCGGCGCGCCCTGTCATCGTGTTGCCGCGCCCCGACGCCTTCGGCAATCACAACGCCGGCCAGATCTTCTTCGGCAACGACGATCTCCTCTACATCACGACCGGCGACAGCGCCGATGGCGGCGACCCGCAAAACTGGGGGCAAAACCTTGGCGTCCTCGGCGGCAAGTTGCTGCGCATCGACCCCACGCAAGACGACCCGCCTCGCAATTACAGCATCCCGGGCGATAACCCATTCGTCGGCAACATGGACGCGCTCCCCGAAATTTACGCCTACGGGTTTCGCAATCCCTGGCGCGGCAGTGTTGACCGCGCGACGGGGCGCATCTTCATTGGCGACGTCGGGCAGGGTAACTGGGAAGAGGTCGACCTGATCACCGCGGGCGGCAACTACGGCTGGGACTTGCGCGAGGGTGCACACAACTACTCGGGCGGGTGTGATCCAGCCGATGGCTGCATCGATCCGATCTATGAGTACGACCACAGCGGCGGGCGTGTCGCGATCACGGCCGGCTTCGTCTACCGCGGTAGTGCGATTCCCAATCTCGACGGGGCGTTTGTTTTCGCGGACTATGGTAGCGGCGACGTTTATCGCATCGACGAGCTCGGTGGAGTTTGGACCGGCTCGCGGATCATGAATGCGGGCGGCGGAATCAGCAGCTTTGGCTACGACGACCTCGGCGAAATCTACATCCTGCACTTCAACGGAGACATCCAGCGCCTCGAGGTCGACGACAACACGGCGAACGCGCCACCCACGCTCGCCGCGACTGGCTGTTACGCCGATGTCGCAAACCGCCAGCTCATCGCCGCCGCAGTCCCGTACGAGATGCGCGTGCCGTTCTGGTCCGACGGAGCCGACAAGCATCGCTACTTCATCTTGCCCGGCACCTCGACCATCACAGCGACGGCAACGGCCGAGTGGACGTTCCCGGTCGGCACCATCATCGTGAAGGAGTTCGAGCTCGAGCTCGAAGCGGGCAATCCCGACAGTGTGGTTCCCATCGAGACGCGCTTCCTCGTGCAGGTCGCGCAAGATACGTGGCGTGGCTTCAGCTACATCTGGAACGCCGCAGGCACCGCCGCCACCTTGCGCCCCGACAACGAGCTCATCGCCGACTATACGGTCGACGGCGAGACGCATCAGCATGTCTTCCCGTCGCGTGGCGCCTGTAACACCTGCCACACCGCGAACGGCGGTTTCGTGCTCGGCTTGCGAACCGAGCAGGTGAACCGCGATCGCGACTATGGTGCTGGCGCCGTCAATCAGATCGAGGCCATGACGGCCGCTGGCTTCTTGGCCGCACCGCTGACCGGGCCGCTTCCAGCCCTGACTCCCCTCGACGACACCACTGCCTCTCTGGGGGCTCGGGCGCGGAGCTGGCTCGCGGCCAACTGCTCGAACTGCCACAGCGGAACCGAGAACGGCGGCCGTTACCCCGACATGCGGTATGCCACCACCATCGACGACAGCCGGCTTTGCGAAATCATCAACACGGCGCAGCCGCCTATCCTTCCCGGCAACGGTGCAAACTCGCCGATCGTCGAGGATCGCGCCGGTTTCCGCGGTGGCGGACAGATGCCGCCGCTCGCGACGCTCGTACCCGACGGCGATGCCGTGGACGTGCTGAGGTTGTGGATTGACGCAATGGACGATGTTCCGGCAACCTTGCCACCGGAGCATATCTGTCCCTGACTAGGTGAATGAGCCGCGACCAGGGGCGTCGCTCGCCTGGAACGATTGCATCGACGCTGCGTCGACCGCGTCGATGGGCGCGTCGAAGACCTTTGGTTCGCGATGACGTCACAAACCCGGCGGCAGGGCGTCGGTGATTTTGCGACCTGTGACGAGGCCCACCACCGCCGCGATCGCCGCGAGGATGAGAAATCCGAAGAAGATGAGCTTCGCGATCGAGGCAGCACCCGCCGCGAGTCCACCAAAGCCGAAGAGCGCCGCAATCAAGGCGACGACGAGAAATCCAAGTGCCCAGCTCAGCATGCTCACCCTCCCGAGAACAGTTCGTGGTGGCGAGTGCTGCAGCGGCCATGCCAAGCGGCTCACCGCGACGAACCGCGGATATCAGCTGGCTCACGTCGGCGAGAGTGGGGGCAGCGCGCCGCAGTGGGGCGTCAGTCTTCAGTCGGCCCGCAATGCGTAGACGAAAGTCGCCTGTGGCTCACGGCGCCAGCGCTCACCGATGACGTCCATGCTTGCCTTCCACGCACCCGTGGTGTCGACGAGCTCGCGCTTCAAGGTGGCAAGCCCCTTCACGTCGTTGCGCGCCTTCACGCCAAACACCGTGTGACCAAGCTTCGTCGCGGCTTGCGGGAGCTTGGCAAGATCGATTGCGAAGCAGCCGACGTCGCTGCCATTCGCGGCCTTGGCTTCCGCGTCGAAGTTGAGCACACCCTCGCGCACGAACGTGCCAGCTTGAATGGCGGCGAGCTGGCTGTAGGGGCGTGGCTTGCCGTTCGGATCGTACATGCCGCGCGATATGTGCCCGAACATCCACAACACTTCGCGGATGTGGCTACGATTGGCGGTGGCTGCATCGACCGCGCCTTTGGCGACCAGCCAGTCGGTATAGACGATGGCGCCGGTTTGCGCCTTGAGCTCCTCGAGCATCGACGCGTCAGCGCCGCCAAATGCCGCCGCCGAGGTCTTGCCGTTCACCGCGTAGCCCTGCGCGGGGCCGAAGTTGTGCGTCGCCTCGTGCAGGACGGTCGACATGACTTCGGCTTCGTGATCTTCCGTAAAAGCGGACATAGTCGCAGGGCACAAGAGCGAAGCCGCTTGTCGATTGAACGCGGCGCGGTTGTCAGCGTCGACATAGAAATTCACCATGACCACGGTGCGACCGCGTCCCCCTTCGCCGACCGGTCCGAAGTTCGGCAAGCTTTGACCCACGGTGGCGCCACGCGGTGCGCGGTCGTCGCCAGCGTTGACGACGACGTCGATGAAGTCCGGCATGTGAAAGGCGAGATCGCGGGCTTTGTAAGGCCGCCCAGAGAGCTCGGCCGCGAGTTGCTCCATCTCGGTTCGTAACGGGGTGAGCTTCGCGGTCCAAGTTTTCGACCCTGGGTTAATGCGCGCTAGGGTCATGTGGAACATCGCCTTGCGGTTGCAGGGTTCGTCGTAGACCTCGTCTGGGCCCACCCGGACGTACCAGCGTGAGTTCTCCGCGTTCATCTTGGCCCAAGCCTCGTCGGCGGCGAACCAGTCGTTGGTCATGAACGCCGCGGCCGCCGCGCGCAGGTAGGCGACGAGTGCGCCTTCATCTGCCGGCAGAGCGTCCGCGGCGGCCGACAAGTGCTCGGCGACCTTCGTGGTGTCTTCCGAGAAATGAACGTTGTAGGGCACGGCGGCGAGCTTGTCGCCCTGCTGCACGACGACGGTGAACGGCGAGAGCAGCTCCTCCGCATTGGCGGTCTTCTCGAGCTTCGCGCAGAAGCCCTTGTCGGCCTGAAGCGCGGCTGGGTAGAGCCCGACCACTTGCGGAGGCTTGCTCGCAAGCGCGTTACACTCGGGACCGCTGCCCGTCGCGGTACACCAAGGTCCCTGATTGATGTGGAAGTGCGACCGCGATAGCGTATCGCTGGGCTCGATCTGAGCATCCATGCCGTAGACGCCCAGTTGTTTCTGGTACAAGCGCTCGATGACCTCGGCGGCGTCGAGCAGGTGCGCTAGCGCTTTCTTGGTGCCCGCATCCGCATCGAAGGTCGCTCCAGCGAGGCTGGGCCTACCACGTGACAGGTCGGCGAGGACCGCGCGTTGTCGGTCGTCACGGGGCTCAACTGGGGCCTGCAATGTCGTGTAGGCGCGATCGAAGGCCTCGGTGAAGCGGCCGTCGTCGATATACGTCGTGCGTTTGACACCGTGGCCCCAGAGGACCTCGAGCTCACTCACATCGAGCGCGCCGTTCTTGTTGTCGTCTTCCCGCCAGAAGAGCGGCAGGTTGTGCTCGAGAGCGCGGGTGTTGAGCTCGGCCCTCTGGAGCGCGTCGTAGAGCTTGGGCATCGTGAGGGTATCGGCGGAAGCCGGGGTCTCTGCCGGAGCCTTTGGCTTACAGGCGCAAACAACGAGAAGCGGAAGCAGAAGTCGTCGCATGGACACACGGTTAACCACGACTCGACGCGTTTGGTGAAGGACCTCGTCGGAGCCTTGCAATCAACGCGAGTGAAGAGCCCTGTATTCTAGGGTGCGCGGCGCGCGTGTGGGATCACCTTCACCCCGTGCGCCGGACGCATGGTCACCGAGCACTCCAGCACGAGCTTGTGGTCTGGCGCGAGGGTGAAGCTGCGCTCCTGCAGTAGCGTTGCAAGCAACAAGAGGGCCTCCATCAACGCGAAGTGGTTGCCGATACAAATACGAGGCCCACCGCCAAACGGGAAATAGGCGAACCGCGGCAGCTGTTCGCGCATGGAGCTCGTCCAGCGAGCCGGCTTGAAGAGGTTGGGCTCGGAGAACCAACGAGGGTCGCGATGGAGGATCCACTGCGAGATCCAGACCTGTTCGCCGGGGCGGACGTGGTACGCGCCCAGGTGGTACGCTTCGGTCGCCTCACGCGCGACGATCCACGCAGGCGGGTACAGACGCATACTCTCGCTCAGGATCTGATCGAGAAGCGGCAGCTTTCCGTAGTCGGCGGCGGTGGCGCTTCTGCCTTGCAGCACACTGTCGACCTCTGCATGCGCCTGAGCCTGGATCTCCGGATGCTCGGCCAGCAGCATGATGCTGTACGCCAACGCGAGCGCCGTCGTTTCGTGGCCAGCGAGAAAAATGGTGATCGCCTCGTCGCGGAGCTGTGTGTCGGTAAGTCCCGCTCCATCGTCGTCGCGCGCGCGCAAGAGCAGCGAGACCAGGTCGATGGCGTCATCGCTCAGTGTCGCGCGGCGCTGTGCAATCACCTGCATAAGCGTCGCGTCGATCGTCTTGATGGCCTTGCGCATGCGCAAGTGCGCCGGGATTGGCAGCCACTTGGGAATGAGGCGCTTCATCGAGCGCGTGTAGTTCAAGAAGTAGTCCATCGCGGTCTGCAGGGCGCTGCCGACGCCCTCGGACCCAGGTGGCAGGTCGGTGCCAAATAGGGTGCGGGTCACGACCTCGAGCGTGAGCTGCATTAAGTCTTCGTGGACGTTCCTCGGCACCTCGGGTGTGAAGGTCGAGACTGATCGCCGGGCGGCCAACACCATCTCGTCCGCGTAAGCGGAGATCGCGCGTTTGGTGAGCGGCGGTGACGCAAGCTTGCGTACCCGCTTCCAGTGGTCACCTTCGCTCGTCAGCAGTCCGTCGCCCAGAAGGAAGCGAAGCTCGCGCGTCAGTATGTCCTTACGGAAGACGTGGTGGTCGCGGAGTAGAACCTGCTCGATGAGAGCGGGGTCGGCGACGAGATAAGCCGTCGAAAGCGGCAAGCGAACGTTGACGATGTCGCCGTAGGTTTCCTTGAGCTTGGTGAGTACGCCCAGCGGGTCGCGCTGCAAGACACCAATGTCGCGGAGGCCAAACCGCGGACCAGGAGTAGGGGGCGCGGCGGGAGGCCCGTCCATGACGGCTTGCATTGCAATTACCTCGCTATCGCGGACACGCGCGATTCACGAATGACAGTGACACGAATCTGACCTGGAAACGCAACTTCGTCTTCGAGTGCGCGCGCGACACGCTGGGCGAGAGGGTGCAACGTGTCGTCCTGCGCGTCGGGCCGGACCGTGATGCGTATTTCGCGACCGGCGTACATGACATCGACGCGATCCACGAGCGGACCGCGACTCGCGATCTCGTGAATTTGGCGTATGCGCGCGATGTATTGCGTGGCGCTCTCACGGCGTGCTCCCGGCCGAGCACCGCTCAAAGCGTCGGCGGCGGTGACCAAAAAGGCCGTCGGCGTCGCCATGGGCTCGTCGTTGTGGTGAGCGCCGATGGCGTTCGCGACGATCTCGGTCTCGCCACAGCGGCGCGCCACGGTAGCACCGAGAATGGCGTGCGAGCCTTCATGGTCATGCGTCATGGCCTTACCCATGTCGTGCAGCAAGCCGCCTCGGCGGGCTGCGATGCGATCGCTCCCTAGCTCTGCGGCGAGCATGTCGGCAAGACGTGCCACTTCGACGGAATGCTTCCACTGGTTCTGGGAGTGGCTGGTACGGAAGGTCAACCTCCCCATCAAATCGAGGATTTCTGGCGCGGCTCGCGGCAAATTGACGCACGCGAAGGCTTCTTCTCCAGCTCTGCGTATCTCGCGGTGTATGTCCGCTTTGGCGGCCACGATGCGCCGGTTAAGTGTTTCGGCGTCGCAAGTCTCGGTGGCCAGCGCGCGCAGCATGCGGCGCCCGAGCTCGCGGGCCGCAGCATCATCGGCGAGGGCTGTGACGGTTCTCTTCTCTGCGTCGACGCTGATGGAGCACCCAACCCCATTCGCGAGGCACCGCGATAACGCATTCGTTTCATCAGCGAGGGCTTCGAAAGTCGCGGGGTCGTCGATGACGACCGATTGGCCGATACGCTCGAGATGACCGACGCCGTCGTATCGCGCGACCACGAGGCCCAGCAGGCGCTCCGCGACGCTCGCGAGGTCACGCGTGACGCTCTCATCGTGAACGCGGGCCCGCTTACGCAGTGCGCGAGCTCCAAACGCGACGATCTCTTCGACGAGCTGGTCACGTAGCGCTAGCGCCTCCGTACCGCTGACGTGCGCGAGCCTCGCTCGGCGTTCCATGAGCAGCTCGTGCCGGACGCGCTTTTGCTCCCGTGCTCGGCCCGCCTTCTCCGCGGCGGCGAGCTCCGCCTTCTTGAGCTGTTCCTCGCGCTCGCCGAGGAGCAGCTCGAGCTCGGCCAGGGCGCGCTCGCGGGTCTCGAGGGCCGTTTCGCCCGCGGCTAGGTCGACTCGTCGCTGCCCCATCGTGTCAGCCACCATAGCCGTTCCAAGCTTGTCAGATCACCTGCGCTTCTGTACAAGCCGCGAGCCTCAGCAAGGGCCCTTCGAGATGTCTCAAAAACCCGTTCACGAGCTCGATGCGGTCGTCATCCGCTTCGCTGGCGACTCGGGCGACGGCATGCAGGTGACGGGCGACCGCTTCACCAGCGAGTCCGCCCATTTTGGTAACGATATTCGTACCTTGCCGGACTTTCCTGCGGAGATTCGCGCGCCGGCAGGTACCCTCGCGGGTGTCTCGTCGTTCCAGTTGCACTTCGCGCACCTGCCGGTTTTCACGCCGGGCGACGCGACCGACGTCCTGGTCGCTATGAACCCGGCCGCCTTGAAAGCGAACCTCTCCGGCTTGAAGCCCCATGGCGTCATCATCGCCAACACGGGCCAGTTTGGGGATCGTAACCTCGAAAAGGCGGGCTACGCGACCAACCCGCTCGCCGACGGTTCGCTGTCCGCCTTTCAGGTCTTCCCGGTCGATATCAGCAGGCTGACCGAAACCGCCGTCGAGGGCACGGGTCTAAACACGCGCGCAGTCGATCGCTGCAAGAACTTCTTCGCTTTGGGTCTCTGCCTCTGGATGTACAGCCGTCCGCTCGAGCATACGCTTGCCTGGATCGACAGCAAGTTCGGTAAGACACCGGACGTCGCGGAGGCGAACCGTCGTGCCCTGAAAGCCGGCTATTTCTATGGCGAGACGGCCGAGGCGTTTCCCGTCCGTTACAGCGTACGCGCTGCGGCTCTTCCTGCGGGGTTGTACCGGAACATCTCCGGCAACAAGGCGCTCGCCTACGGCTTCATCACCGCGGCACACAAGCTCGGCGTCGAGCTCTTCCTCGGCTCGTACCCGATCACGCCTGCGAGCGATATTTTGCACGAGCTGTCGGCGCACAAGCGCTTCGGCGTGATCACCATGCAGGCCGAAGACGAGCTCGCGGCCGTGACCGCAGCCATCGGCGCCTCATTCGGCGGCGCCCTGGCGCTTACCACGACCAGCGGCCCCGGCATCGCGTTGAAGAGCGAGGCCATCGCGCTCGCTACCATGACCGAGCTGCCTCTCGTGGTCGTCGACGTGCAACGCGGCGGTCCGTCGACGGGACTCCCTACGAAGACCGAACAAGCCGACTTGCTCCAGGCGCTGTTTGGCCGCAATAGCGAGTCCCCCGTTCCGGTGATCGCCGCGTCCACTCCAGCGGACTGTTTTGAGGCCGCCTTCGAGGCTTCGCGCGTCGCAATGCAGTACATGACCCCCGTCATGCTGCTCTCCGACGGCTACGTCGCGAACGGCAGTGAGCCCTGGCGTGTCCCGGACGTCGCGGCCATTCCCGAGGTCAAGCTCGACTACGTGCCGCAAGGGTCGGTCTTCAAACCCTACGCGCGCGACCCGCACACTCTCGCGCGTCCCCGCGTGCGCATCGGCACACCCGGTCTCGAGCACCGCATTGGCGGACTCGAGAAAGAGCATGTCACTGGCAACATCAGCTACGACCCCAAGAATCACGAGCGCATGGTGCGCCTGCGCCATGCCAAGATCGCCGGCATCGCGCGCGAGCTGCCCAAGACCGAGCTTGCCGGTGGCGACAGTGGTGATGTGTTGCTGCTGGGCTGGGGCTCGACCCGCGGCGCAATTCACGGCGCAGGCATCCGGCTGCGCGAGATGGGCAGGAAGGTGAGCACCACGCATCTGCGCTGGCTCAATCCCTTGCCGTCCGACTTGGCGGAAGTCTTCGCGCGCTTTCACATGGTGGTCGTGCCCGAGCTCAATCTCGGGCAACTCGCTTTCGTGCTCCGCGGCAAAACGCTGCGCGACGTCCGCTCCATCTGCAAGGTCCAAGGCCAACCGTTTCGCGAACAAGAAATCATCGACAAGGTCCTGGAGCTGATGGCCGACATCAACGTCTCTCCGTTCGTCGTCGACGTTCTCGAAGGAGCGCGCGCTTTGACGCACGCGTCACTCGCATGAGTAGCATTTCCATGAACACCCCCATGACCGCCAACAGCGACGCCCTGCCGGCGCTGACCAAAAAAGACTTCGACGCTGGCGTGGACGTCCGCTGGTGCCCGGGCTGCGGTGACTACGCCATCCTCGCGGCCGTGCAGAAGACGATGCCGAGCTTAGGCGTGCCGCGCGAGAAGATCGTGTTCGTCAGCGGCATCGGTTGTTCGAGCCGGTTTCCGTACTACATGAACACCTACGGCTTCCACACCATCCATGGGCGCGCGCCCGCCATCGCGACTGGCCTGAAGAGCTACCGCCCCGACCTGCACGTGTGGGTCGTCACGGGGGATGGCGACGGTCTGTCGATCGGCGGCAACCACCTCATGCACGCCATGCGCCGCAACGTCGACATCAAGATCATGTTGTTCAACAACAAGATCTACGGCCTCACCAAGGGGCAATATTCGCCGACCAGCGATGTAGGAACGCGCACCAAGTCGACGCCCGTGGGTTCGATTGATACGCCGTTCAAGCCGCTCTCGCTCGCTATCGGCGCAGGCGCGACGTTCGTCGCGCGGGTGGGCGACACGGATGCCAAGCTCCTGCCTCTCATCTTGCAGGCCGCGCACGCGCACAAGGGTACCGCGTTCATCGAAATCCTCCAGAACTGTCCCGTCTTCAACGACGGAGCCTTCGACGCCGTGATGGACAAGAAGGCCAAAGGCGACCGGCAGCTCCAGCTCGAGCATGGCAAGCCTATGCTCTTCGCCGGGGGGACGCGCGGCGTCGCCTGGGTACGCGGCAAGCTCGACGTCGTCGATGTTGGCGAGGGTAAGGCGGCGATGGCGGACATCCTCGTTCATGACGCGCACGACCCCGACCCGACGGTTGCTTTCGCGCTGGCGCAATGGGAGCACCCCGCGAAGCCGGTCCCCATGGGTATCTTGCGCGCCGTCGAGCGTCCGACATACGACGGTGCCCTACGCGCGCAGCTCCGCGAAGCCACTGACAAGGGCCCGGCGGATCTGCAAGCTTTGGTCACCGGCAACGACACGTGGATGGTTGCCTGACGACGGGAGAGACATGCGACGCGTTCTCTGGTTCCTCGTAGCGCTCGCTGCATGTGACCAGAAGAAGGCGCCGTCGCCACCTCCGCCCAGCGCGCCACGATGACTCACCAGCCGCCAAGGCGGCCTGGGGCAAAGACGCAGGCGTTCCTCGCCAGCAAGCTCGGAGCGAATTGACATGGCCGATTTGCAGTCCCTCGCCAACGTGGTTGGTCCCGAGAACCTGACGGTCGACGACGACGTTCGACACGAGTTTGGTCGCGACTGGACGCGCTACATGCAACCGGCGCCGCTCGCTGTGACCTTCCCGCGCAGCACCGAGCACGTCCGTGGCATCGTGCGCTGGGCGCGCAACGAGAAGGTCGGCATCGTCCCTTCGGGAGGGCGCAGCGGGCTGTCTGGTGGGGCCATGGCCATCAAGGGTGAGCTCGTCGTCTCGTTCTCGAAGATGAACAAGATCCTCGAGCTGTCACGCGGTGACGCCATGGTGCGTTGCGAGGCAGGCGTCATCACCGAGAACCTCCAGAAATTCGCTCTCGATCACGGCTTCTACTACCCGGTCGACTTCGCGGCCCGCGGCTCGTCCGCGATTGGCGGCAACATCGCGACCAACGCGGGTGGCATCAAGGTCCTACGTTATGGCCTGACGCGTGACTGGGTTGCTGGGCTTACCGTGGTGACCGGCACCGGCGAGGTGCTCGAGCTCGGTAAGGGGCTCATCAAGAACGCGACTGGCTACGATCTGCGCCACCTCTTCATTGGCAGCGAAGGCACCTTGGGTCTCGTGACCCACGCGACCATGCGGCTCACTCGTCCGCCGCTTCCACAGCGGGTGCTCTTCATGGCGGTGAACGACACCGAGAGCATCATGAAGATCTTCGACGCGTTCCGCTCGAGCGTCGCAATTTCGGCGTTCGAGACTTTGAACGAAGATGCAATGCAGGGTGTGAGCGCCAAAGGACTCAAGCGCCCCCTCGAGACGGTGAGCCGTTGGTACGTGCTCGTCGAGCACGATACAGCCGACAACGACCGCGCTCTCGAAGTCTTCCAGACCGTGATGAACGAAGGGCTCGCGCTCGACGGTGTGGTGAGCGAGAGCTCCGCGCAGGCTGCGGCCCTCTGGCGGCTACGCGAAGACATCACCGAAGCGCTCGCGCATCACACTCCCTACAAGAACGATGTCTCCGTGATGGTGAGTCGTGTTCCGTCTTTTTTGGCGGACGCCGACGCGGTGCTCAAGCGTGAGTATCCCACCTACACCATCGTCTGGTTCGGCCACATCGGCGACGGCAATCTGCACATCAGCATCTTGAAACCAAAGGAGTTGCCGATGGAGCAGTTCTACAAGGCCTGTCAGAAGGTCGACACCATGCTCTTCGAGGTCGTGCAAAAGCATGGAGGCAGCATCAGCGCCGAACACGGCGTCGGCCTCACCAAGAAGCCGTTCCTCTCGTACACGCGGAGTCCCGAAGAAATCGCAACGATGCGTGCGCTCAAGCAAGTCTTCGACCCCGACGGCATCATGAACCCCGGCAAGATGTTCGACCCGTGATGATCGACTGGAGCGTCGGAAACTACGAGCTCACCGCCAAGACACTCGAGCCAGTCGGTAAGCTCGCCGTCGAAGCTGCTGCGGTCGCCGCCGGAGAGACCGCGCTCGATCTCGCCTGTGGTACGGGTAACGTCGCACTCGAAATTGCTCGGCGCGGCGCACATGTCACCGCGGTCGACCCGGCCGAGCGCTTGCTCGAGGTCGCCCGTAGCCGCGCCAAGCTCAACAAGCTTGCGGTGAAGACCGTCAACGGGGTCGCCGAGCAGATTCCGGCGCGTGACGCGACCTTCGACGTCGCTATCTCGGTCTTCGGCATGATTTTCTCTCCTGACGCCGAGAAGGCAGCACGCGAGCTCGTGCGTGTCCTCCGCCCTGGCGGACGGTTCGTCATCACGAGCTGGATCGCCACCGGTGTCATCTTCGAGATCGGTGCCATCATGTGGCAGGGCGCATCTGAGGTTACCGGAGGAGGTAGTCCTCGCCCTTCTGGACCGTGGAGCAGCGCCGAATCGATCACCCAGCTGTTCGCGCGCAACGGAGCGCATGCCGAGGTCAGCAGCTCGAGCATGACCTTCGAGGCAGCCTCCGCCGAGGCTTGGTTCGCTGAGCAAGAGCAGCACCACCCCGTGTGGATGAGCGTGAAGAAGATCGTCAGCAGCCGCCCCGAAGTTTGGGCTACCGTTCGCGAGCGATCCGTGGCGCTCTTGCGACGTGAGAGTGAAGCCCAAGACCGTCTCGTCTTGCGCAGCCACTATTTGCTCACGCGCGGGTCGCGTTAGCGCAATCGTCAGGCCCAGAGGGCAACCACCCGACTTTTAGGCTTCTCGGAGCCAGACCGCCACCCGACTGCCACCATGGTCGGTCTCGCGGGTGGCCACGTAGCCGAGCTTCGTAGCGAGCTTGTGCGACCGGTGGTTATCGAGCGTGATGATGCACTGCGTGCGGCGACTGCGCGTGTCCATCCAGGCGAGGGCGGCGCGCATTGCTTCGAGCGCGAACCCCTTGCCGTGTGCTTGCGTGCCGAAGACCCAACCAGCCTCCGGCAGATCGTCGAGCGGCGGCGAAATGTCGCGATGAAAGTCCCCGAAACCGACGTCGCCCAGATACAGGCCAGTGGCCCGCTCCGCGACTGCCCAGAAGCCGTACCCCAAGAGTTGCCAGTGTCCGACATAGCGGAGCATTCGAGCCCAGCTATCGGTTGCGTTCTGGGCTCGACCGCTGATGTGCTGCATCACCACGGCGTCACCGTAGAGGCGTGTGATGCTCGGATAGTCGTCGAGTCGATGCCCGCGAAGCACGAGGCGTTCGCTCTCGATTACGGGTACGTCCACGTTGGGCAAGACCTTGATTAGTAGACGAGTCGTGTTTTGATGCTCGTCTCGAGCTTGGCCACGCGCGCGCAAACCTTTTCAGCATCGGCGCGCGCCACGTCCATGATCAGATAGCCGATGTTGGCGTCCGTCATGAGCTGCTGACCTTCGATGTTCGCGCCGAGCTCGCTCATGATGCCGTTGACCGCTCCGAGAACGCCGGGAACGTTGCGGTGGACGTTGAGAATGCGGTGAGCGCCGCGTGCGGCGCCCGCATCGAGCTGCGGGAAGTTGACCGCGCCGAGGGTGCTGCCCTGTTCGAGAAAACGTACCAGAGAGTCGGCGACCTCGTGACCGATCGCCTCTTGCGCCTCTTCCGTGCTGCCACCGATGTGTGGCGTCAAGATGACGTTCGCGAGCCCCTGCAGCTCCGAGACGAATTTCTCCTTGGTGCTTGCCGGTTCCTGCGGAAAGACGTCGATGGCTGCGCCACCGATGTGACCCGACTTCAACGCGGCAGCAAGCGCCGGAATTTGCACGACCGTCCCACGGCTCGCGTTGATGAGGCAGGCGCCGCGCTTCATGCGCGCGAGCTGTTCTTCGCCGATCATGTTTTCGGTCGATGGTGTCGCCGGTACGTGAAGAGTCACGAAGTCCGCCTGCTCGAGTAGGTGTTCGAGTGTCTCGCAGACCTTGGCGTTACCGAGCGGCAGCTTCTTGATGATGTCGTAGTAGATGATGCGCAGACCGAGGGCCTCGCCGAGAACGGATAGCTGGCTCCCGATATGACCGTAGCCGACGATGCCGACGACGCGACCACGAACCTCGTGTGCGCCGGCCGCGGACTTCACCCATTCACCTTTGTGCGCGCGACCCGAGACCTCGGTAAGGCGTCGCGACAAAGCGATGATCTCGGAGAGCACGAGCTCGGCGACGCTGCGGGTATTGCTGTAGGGCGCGTTGAACACCGGGACACCTTTGGTGTTCGCTACGTCGAGCGCGACCTGGTTGGTTCCGATGCAGAACGCGCCGACCACCAAGAGGTCACTCGCCGCCTCGAGGACGCGCGGTGTGACTTGTGTCTTCGAGCGGATGCCGAGGGCGTTTACACCCTTCACAGCCCGGACGAGCTCATCCTCTTCAAGGGCGTGTGCGAGCGCCTCGACCTGATAGCCTCGCGCTTGCAGGGCTTCGCGGGCAACGGGGTGAACACCTTCGAGGAGCAGGAGCTTTTGTGTCGCTGTCATAACGGCCGGAAGCCCTAGCACATCGACGCGGACGGCGTTAGAGGTGCAATCGGATGCGCTCCTCATTCGTGGTTTCGCCCAACGGCCTTTCAGCAGCCGAGGGCCGTACGTGATTGACGCTACCTTCGTGGCGGTTCGCAAAGCTTGCCCGCCGGCGATCTGGTCACGTGGGGTCGAGCTCGTTCGCCAGGGAGCCGTCATTGGCGAGCGGGCCCAGGGCAGAGAGCTCGATCTACGCGTTTCCATGCAGGGCGGCATGGTCGCGCCTCTCGTTACGTTGTTCCCCGACGACGCCGAGTGGTCGTGCGAATGTCCGAGCGCCGCGGCCGCTTGCATTCACGTCGCGGCCGCCGTCATCGCGGTCAAGCAGGCGGAGGAGAAGGGTGAGTCGCTCTTCGCCCCAAAGAGCGAGCAAACAACGGGCTACATCGGCTACCGCTTCACGAGCGGCAAGGGACTCGCATTCGACCGGGTCATGGTAACCGGTCGCAACGAAGTAGCGCTCACCAACACGCTGGCGATGCTCTCCTACGACCGCAGCAAGCCGTTCATCGCAACACAGCAGGACCTCGACATCGAGGTGCTCCTCGGCTCGACCCCGCGGGGCATCTTGACGCGCGAGCTCATGGCGAAGCTTCTCGCGGCGCTCCGGGACGCGCCCGACCTCACCCTCGATGGTCGACCGGTGACCACGGGTGAGCCGACCGCTGGCATGCGTGCGCGGCTCGAAGATGTCCCCGAAGGTGTGCGTGTGAGCATCGAGCAGGATCCCGGCGTGCGCGCAGTGTTCGTCAACGGCGTCGTCCTAGAAGACGAGACGCTGCGGCCGTTCGACGAGGCCAAGGTGAGCGCGAAAGACGTTGCGGACCTTCGGCGTGGCAAGATCTTCCGCAAGCACGAGATCCCCGACCTCGTCACAGGGCTGTTGCCTCGCCTTGCACGCAGCGTCGCTATCCTCGACCTCACCAAGAGTCTTCCCAAGGCAGAAAAGGCGAAGCCTCGCATTCAAATCGTCACCAACCGTGAGGATACGACGTTGTCCGTTTTAGCGACGCTGGTCTACGGGGATCCTCCGACAGCGCGCATCGACGGAGACAAACTGGTTCATTTGCAGGGCTCTGTGCCCGTGCGTGATCAGGCGGCCGAGCGTAAGCTGGTGGTGAGGCTTGCGAGCGAGCTCAAGCTGTTGCCGGGTGTCCGCCACAGCGTACCGTTAAACGAGGCCGTCGCCTTCGCCCGCAAGCTCGCCGACTGGTCCGATGAAGCAGCTGGTGGGGCGGCGCGCGACTTTCGCCTGTTGCCTGGCCTTACCGCGAAGGTCGCTATTCAGGGGAACAAGCTCGATCTCTCGTTTCTCACCACTGACATCGATGGGACCGTGAGCGCGGCCGACCCCAAGGCGGTGCTCGATGCCTTCCGCCGTGGCGAGCCTCTCGTGCCTCTGCTCTCCGGTGGCGTTGCGCCGCTGCCGGTCGACTTTCTCGGCAAACACGGCGAACGCCTGCTCGATGTGCTCGCGGCGCGCGCCGACGATGGCACCATCGCGACCGCCGGATTGTTCGATCTCAAGAAGCTCGCGTCTGATCTCGGGGAGCCCGATCCGCCAGGCTTCGCGAAGCTCTCGGCTCTGGTGACCGGCTTCACCACCATCCCCAAAGCCAATCTACCCGAGGGGCTCACCGCTGAGCTGCGCTCCTATCAGCAGCGCGGCGTCGACTGGCTTACCTTCCTTCGGGGGGCTGGGCTAGGCGGCATCCTCGCGGACGACATGGGTCTCGGCAAAACCGTGCAGGCGATCACCGCGCTCTCCGGCCGCTCGCTCGTCATTGCGCCGACAAGCGTGTTGTTCAACTGGCACGCCGAGCTGACGCGCTTTCGCCCGAATCTCCGCGTCGGCATGTACTACGGACCGACACGCTCGCTCGCCCGTGACCTCGACGTGGTGCTGACGAGCTACGCCATCTTGCGTCTCGACATCGCGGAGCTTGCGGCCCAGCACTTCGACACCATCGTCCTCGACGAAGCGCAGGCCATCAAGAACCCCGACAGTCAGACGACGCGCGCCGCGTATGCCTTGAAGGGCGACTTCCGCATCACGCTCTCCGGCACTCCCGTGGAAAACCGCCTCGAAGAGCTCTGGAGTCAGATGCACTTCGTGAACCCCGGCCTCCTCGGGAGTCGCAAGGACTTCGACGAGCGCTTCGCCAAGCCCATCGAGCGTGCTGAGCCTGGTGCCGCGGAGCACCTGCGTGAGCGCGTGTCGCCGTTCGTGTTGCGCCGCTTGAAGCGGGAGGTCGCGCCAGAGCTACCGCCGCGCACCGAGGTGACCCTGCGCTGCGAGCTGTCCGAGGCCGAGCGGGCCATTTACGACGTCATTCGTGCCGCCAGTATGCGCGACGTCGTCGACAAGCTCACCGCCGGCCAGGGCAACGTCATGCAGGCACTCGAGGCATTGTTGCGCTTGCGCCAGGTTGCTTCGCACGCTGCGTTGGTGCCGGGCGGCGAAGCCGTTCTCCACTCGTCGAAGGTCGAGCTGCTGCTCGAGAAGCTCGACGAAGCGGTGGCCGACGGTCACAAGGCGCTCGTCTTTTCGCAGTGGACGAGTCTGCTCGACCTGGTGGAGACCCCGCTCAAGGATGCGCTGCTGCCGTTCACTCGGCTCGACGGCTCGACTGCCGACCGCGGTGCCGTCGTCAAAGAGTTCCAGAATCCCGATGGGCCGCCGATCATGCTGGTGTCGCTCAAAGCGGGCGGCACGGGCTTGAACCTGACGGCAGCCGATCACGTGTTCCTGCTCGATCCGTGGTGGAACCCTGCGGTCGAAGACCAAGCCGCCGATCGCGCACACCGCATCGGTCAGGACAAGCCGGTGATGGTCTATCGGCTGGTCGCCAAAGACACGGTGGAAGAGCGCATGCTCGAGCTGCAATCGCGCAAACGTAGCCTCGCGGACGCAGCCCTGGGTGGCGGTGACGCGGCCTTGCGCTTGACGCGCGACGACCTGCTGGACCTACTACGCGAATGATCCGCGTTTGTTTCGTTTGCCTGGGTAATATCTGTCGCTCCCCCACCGCCGAAGGGGTCATGCGTGACCTCGTCGAGCGCGAGGGGCTGGGCTCCGCCATTCATGTCTGGAGCGCGGGCACGGGGGCCTGGCACGTCGGCGAAGAGCCCGACCCGCGCAGCGCCGCGACCGCCGCCCGTCGCGGTGTGAAGCTCACGAGTCGTGCCCGCCAGTTCACCGACGGGAGTTTCGCGGAATGCGACTACGCCGTCGCCATGGACGCTCAGAACCAGCGCAATCTGCAGCAGCTCGCCAAGAGTGACGCCGACCGCGGCAAGATCCATCTCCTGCGCGACTTCGATTCTGGAAGCCCCAAGGGTTCGTCGGTGCCCGACCCGTACGCCGGCGGTCCTGATGGCTTCGAGAACGTCTACGACCTGGTCGAAGCAGGCTCGAGAGGTTTGCTCGAACATCTCAAGCGCAAACATGGCCTTGCTCGATAGCGTCGTTGCAGAGGAGGTCACGGCGCTCGCAGGGGCGAGGGTGGTGCGCGCCGAGCGTCTGCATGGCGGCGACATCAACGATGCCCATGCTGTCGCTTTAGCGGACGGTCGCGAAGTGTTCGTCAAATCCAACAAGCGCGCCCTGCGCATGATGTTCCAGCGCGAGGCCGAGGGACTCGCTTGGCTTGCTGACGCGCGGGCGCTGCGTGTTCCGAAGGTAATAGGTGTCGGCGAGCGCGTCTTGCTGCTCGAGCTTATCCGCTCCGCCGTTCGTCGAGATGACTTCGACGTGTGTCTTGGCCGCGGACTCGCGGCGCTGCATCGGGCTGGGGCTGACGGGTACGGCCTGCCGGTGGACAACTACATCGGCACTCTGCCGCAATCGAATCGCTCTCGCGTGAGGTGGGCCGAGTTCTACCGCGACGAACGCTTGGCGCCGCTCATCGCGCGAGCTGGTACGCAGCTTTCGTCGCAAGACCGAAGAGTCTTCGACCGTCTGCTTCAGCGGATGGAGTCACTTGTTGGCGACCTCGACCGCGCTTCGCGCCTGCACGGTGACCTTTGGGGTGGCAACGTCCATACGGACGAGCGTGGCGCCCCCGTGCTCATCGACCCTGCGGCCTACGGCGGCGACCGTGAGATCGACCTCGCGATGATGCGGCTCTTCGGCGGATTCAGCGAACGCGTCTTCGCGGCGTACGACGAAGCGGCGCCGCCGCGATCAGGCTGGAGAGATCGGGTAAAGCTCTACCAACTCTACCCGCTCCTCGTGCACGTGAACCTCTTCGGGGGCGGCTACGTGGCGAGCGCCGTTGAGGTCGCCAAGGGCTACGTCTAAGAGACCATCTTCGCGCACGCAGTACGAAGGCACGCACATTTGTTTGCCGGGCTGCGTCATGTCGGCTACCGTTCTCGGAGAATATGCAGCTGACGTCTGGCCTCGCTTGTTGTTGTCGCTCTGTCGTCGCGGTGGTTTCGCGGCGTTCACCGGGCGTGCTTCAGGCCTGACCGGTATGCGCTGTGCGAGAAAGCCACCGCCGTTTTCGGCCGTGGGCTCTCGCGTGAGATCTCTCGGTCGTTCGGCTGAACGAGGAGAGATCCATGTCAGTTATCGATGAGTTGGTTGACGCTAACGATAGCTACGCCAAGGAATTCAAGAAGGGGGAGCTACCCCTGCCGCCAAAACGCAAGATAGCAATCGTGGTGTGCATGGACGCCCGGATCGACCCGGCCAAGGCCCTCGGGCTAGAGGAAGGTGACGCGCACGTCATTCGCAACGCTGGCGGCCGCTTGGTCGAGGCGCTGCGCAGTATCGCGATCAGTCAGCAGCTCCTCGGCACGCAAGAGGTGGCGATCATTCACCACACCGATTGTGGGATGCTGACGTTCACGGATGCCCAGCTGCGCACGAAGTTGCGGGAGGGCCTGAACGCGGATGCCGACAATATCAGCTTCCTGGCGTTCCGTGACCTCGATCAATCTGTGCGCGACGACATTGCCATCTACAGGAGCTCGCCGATCGTCCGCCAAGACGTACCCGTGCGCGGCTTCGTTTACGACGTGCGTAGTGGCAAGCTACGGGAGATTCGCGTCTAGCAGGGTTGCTGGGCCCCGCTCACGGGTTGGCCGAAAAAGCGCCCGTGAGCGACCAGTCGCTCCGGCGCGCCACAGCCCGCTCCGGAGCAGACGCCCGTGCGAAGACACGCCAAAAGGGACTCCCGCAGCGTGATTTTGGGCAAGCTGCGGCACAAGAGCCCCACGGCGCGTTTCTAGCGACACCGCGTCACTGCTCGCGATAACTTCTTTTGCTCAACGCGGGCGTCTCGCCCACCGATAACAAATGGTTTCATTCAAGCTCGTCGCGCCACAGCCACCCGACACCGCGCGCTTGCTGGCCTCCGACGGCCGCTGCGCGGTGGAGCCGGTCACCATGTTGACCGCAGTCGACGTTAGCGATCGCATCGTCCCATTGACTCGCCGACGCGTCACCGAAAACCCAGTCAACCTAGCGACCCAAGACGTGCTCCCGAGACCCCCGGGCAGCTCGGTGTCGACGCGCAACCCAGTCGCAAGGGGACTGCAAGGACTCGATCGCCTGCCAACGCGCGTGCGCGACGCAATGGCCCGGGCGGGGCTCGTCTTCAACACCGACCCCCTCTCGGGGCATATCAGCCTGTCGCACACCTACGGCGGGCGGGCCCAGGTGATCTGGAACGTCCCAGCTGGCGTCTCCATTCGCGGGGGCCGGGTGAGCTCAGATGGTCGGGTCACCCTGCTATTTGCCACGGCACGACAGCGCCGCGGCGTCGGCGACCCAGCGTCTCTCAGGTACGACCCTATCCGCCATGAAGTTGAGATACACGATGTTGGAACAGCGCCGATGGTCCGCGTCTTTCGCGATCCCTTGCCGCTCGACACCGAACGCCTACTCGCGATCCGCGCCGCCCTTGTTGCGGGTGCCGAGAGATTTCGCGGGCTCGGAAAGCTGCGCACCGTCGATCCCAGCTTGATTCCGGCGCTCCGTACGCTCTTTCCCGACGGCCCGGGGTCGGTTCTCGCGCCTCGCACCTACACGGAGCTTGGCCGCCCCATGGGCGCCAATCGTGTCGGCACCGACTTGAATGGATTCGCTTTCGTAAACCCCGGTGAGCCCCTCTCGACCGTTCACAACGAGCTGTTCCACAGCAGCTTCTACGAGCATCAGCTTGCTGCCTTCCGCGAGGCTCGCCCGAATGCGACCTCCGAGGAGGTCCGCGCGTTCGAGCGTGAGCGACTGGACCGACCCTCGCACTACGATGACTTCGAGTGGCCGTATGGCCTGCAGGTACGTACGAACATCCAGCCGAACGAGCTCGGGTCTGACGCAGTTTCCATTCAGGTCGATACGTCGGAAATCAATCGGCTCCTGCTGATGCGCGCCGAACGCAGGGACCCAGACCACCAGTACCATCTGACGGCAAACTACCTGGTGGGACTCGTCCGCGACATCAATGCCGCCCGACGCTCTGCGGGCGCCGAGCGCCGGGCGCCCTTCGCGGACGCCGAACTGACGCGGATACTCAACCAATCGTCGAGACCTCTCGAGGAGCTCGACCTCACGGATGACGAGGTCTCCGAAGTGCGGCGCTCCTACCTCGAGCTCGCAAGGCGCGTGGTCCGCCACTCGCGCGACACGATCGTGTCACGCCACCGCTGATCGCCAACAGCGCACATGCTACCGGAGCAGTTCCGTAGGACGCGTACCAAGCAGGACAAATCGTCCCGGGCTTCTGGGGACAGTCCACAGCATCGTCCGCCTTGGCAAGCGGGAAGCAGGGCTTAGCTCAGAAGGGTAAGCCCCTGTTTGTGTTCGTAAATGGCTGGTCCTGCGCGTGGCACGTTTCGTGTAATTGCGGGAGCGCCGGAGGTCGACGCATGCGTTGTGTTGTCATTCTATTTCTCGCCTGCAGCAGCGCCTGTGTGGGGCTCATTGGAGACTCGCGCGATGGCGACGAGCGTGGAGTCGACCCCGACGACATCGATACCGGCGTCGTCACCGTCGCGCGTCTCGAAGCGCGTCGCCTGACCCGCGCCGAGTACACGCAGACGCTGCGCGATCTCATCGACCCAGCGGTGCCGGTCCCGATCGCTTACTTCGCGGTCGACGAGGGCGTGCCCTTCGACAACGACATCGAGCTCCAGCACGTCACCCCAGTGGTCATCGAAGGGGCGGACCTCGTCGCCGAGAGTGTCGCGGCCTGGGTGATGGCCAACGCCACTGTGAAGCGACGCGTGTACGGCTGCGCAGCGAAGGGTCCCGCTGACACGGCATGTTTCACCTCATTGGTCGAAGGATTCGGCCGCCGCGCGCTGCGCCGTCCGCTGAGCCCGGACGAGAAGACGGCCTTCATGGCTCTGCAGAGCTTCAGTATCGACGAGGCGTCGTTTGACTCGGGTGCCGAGCTCGTCCTGCGCGCCTTGCTGAGCCACCCTGCGATGCTCTACCGCTTCGAGCCGGGCATCACGCTTCCTGGTAACGACATCGCGACCCTGTCGAGCTACGAGATCGCGACGCGGATCGCTTACCTCGTTACCGGTTCGACGCCGGACGACGCTCTGCTCGAGGCGGCTGAAAAGAGCACGCTGTTGTCCGCGGCAGCGCGCATCGCGGAGACTGACCGACTGCTCGCGACGCCGCGCGCCGTGGCTCACTGGCAGCGCTTTCACGCCATGTGGCTCGGCTACGCCCGTTTTGGCGAAACCGACGCACTGAGCACGGCGATGCGCGCAGAGTCTGACGCGCTGGTCGCCGCCGCCGTCGACGACGGACATGACTACCGCGAGCTATTCTCCAGCGCGCGCACCTGGCTCGACAACACGCTTGCAGCCCACTACGGGCTGCCTGCACCCGCGACGGCATCGGGCGCTTGGGTCACTTACCCCACGCCGCAGCGGCGCGGCATCTTGTCTCACGCGTCGGTCCTCGCCTACGGCGCGAAGAACGGTGATACGAGCCCCACGCGCCGGGGCATCTATATTCGCAGCCGCCTGTTTTGCCAGGAGATCCCTCCGCCCCCGCCCGACGTGAACGTCGATCAGCCGCCACAGGGCGCGTCGCCCGACGCGTGCAAAACCGAGCGCTACGAAATGCATCGCACAGGGAGCTGCGCGGTGTGCCATGTGCTCACCGACCCCGTCGGCTTCGGCCTGGAAAGTTACGACAGCCAGGGGCGGTTTCGCACCCACGACCTCGACCGACCCGAGTGTCCAATCTCGGGAGTGGGCGCGGTGGATGAGATCGGAGCCTTCAGTGGCCCTGCTGAGCTCGCAAGCCTCGTGCTCGACTCAGGGGAGCTCGAGACCTGTGTCGCCAAGTACGTCTACACGTACGCGCTTGGCCGCCGTTTGCGCGCCGCCGATCGACCGCTCGCCTCGGTGCTTGGTGAAGCCCTGCAAGGCGGAGGCATGGAGTTCGCTGACATCGTGCGCGCTTTAGTCGCAGACGAAACGTTCGTTCAACGTCGTGAGGTGGAGCTATGAAGCAGCTGAAGTTGGACCGTCGGGCGTTGTTGCGAGGCGCGGGTGGGGCCGTGCTCGGCTTGCCGTTGCTCGAGATCATGCTCTCGCCACGCGAGGCCTACGCGCAGAGCGCCGCCCTCAAGCGCTACCTCATCATGACGTCGGGCCAGTCGACCGGACAGGACGGGAGCAGCGAGAACTTCTTCGTGCCGGACGCGGTTGGCGCGCTGCGCGGACAGACCATGAAGCCCGCGCTCGCTGGACTTACGGATCTCCTCGACGACTTCACCATTGTCTCGGGTCTGCAAATCCCGTCGCAGGGTCTCGATGGCAACACGTCGAAGCCAGCAGGAGGGAAGGACACCGCAACGCATGACAAGACGCTGTCGCCCTTGCTCGCGGGTCGGGCGGCGACGGGTGACAACTACGGGGCAAGCGGGGCCACCTCGGATTATCTAGTGGCCCAGCAGATCGGCGGGACGACTCCGTTCCGGCAGATCAACTACCGAGTGCAGCTCGATGAGATCAACGGCCACTTTGCCGAGATATCGTATTCGGCGTCGGGCCGTCCGGTGAACAACTCTGTCGCCGACCCGGCAGTTGCCTGGCAAACGTTGTTCTCGAGCTTTACTCCACCGACGTCGGGCGGGACTCCCACGACTCCGACCGTCGATCCTGTCGTCGCTCGCAATGCCCTCAGGCGTCGAAGTGTGCTCGACGCAATCCTCGAGAGCTCGAAGTCGCTCTCTGCGCGGCTCGGTGCGAGCGACAGGTCGCGTTTGAGTGCGCATCTCGACGAGGTGCGGAGTCTCGAGCGACGCGTTGCACGCCTTGCGGCGCCGCCAGATCCCATGGACCCCGGCGTACCCGTCGGGTCGGCGTGCGAAAGGCCCGCGCAGCCTGGGTCGTTCACCCGAGGTAACGACTACAACGACGAGATCAAGCGCGGTGAGGTACTCGTCGATCTCATCGCCATGGCCCTCGCGTGTGATCTCACGCGTGTCGCCTCCCTGCTCATCTCCTTCAGCATGCCGATGTTCACCCTCCCGAACCACCGCATGGACATTCACGAGGAGAGCCACTCGGGCAGCCGCACCGACTTTCTTGCCTCGCAAGTGTGGCACCTCTCGTTGTTCGGGCGAATGCTCCGCGCTCTGAAAGCAATGCCCGAGGCGGGCGGCACTGTGCTCGACCACTCGGCGGTGATCTTCCTGCTCGAGGCAGGACATGGGCGCGACGCGGCTGCGGGTGGCTCGAGCAGGCAGGCGCACTCGACTGACAACATGGTCGTGCTCATTGGTGGCGATGCCGGCGGCGTCCTCGAGCGGGGCCAGCATATCAAGCCAGCGCCGGCAGGGTCACACCCCAACGGCTCCGCCAAGCCGCGACACCCGGCGAGCGTTCTCACCACGTGCATGAACGCGGTCGGGGGTAGCGCCACAGGTCTTGGCGACGTGAGTGGCACCATTCCAGAGCTCTTGAGGTAACTCTCTGCGCCACTTGTCCGGAGGGGCGTGTCGCTACGGCCAGAAGCGCGCAGTAGAAAAGCGGCGCACACGCTCACCGCCGATCTCTTGCTCGCTCCAACCACCCAAAAGGATGCGACCGTCGGGGAGCTGCTCGAGGGTTGCCGCCTCATCGTTGAAGCTCGTTCCGCCAACGTCGAGGGTGCGCAAGCCGCCATTGCCAAAGGTCGTGTCGAGCGCGCCGTTGCTCTCGAGCCGCGCGACTAGGAAGTCGGTGTTGCCCGCAGCTTGCGCGTAGCCGCCGAGCACGATCCGTCCCGCGCTATCGATGGCGAGGTCGAGAGTCGCGTCGACGCCCGTCGAGGGGTCAATCCAGGCCGTGCCGTTGTCGCCAAAGCTCGCGTCGCGCTGTCCATTCGCGTCGAGTCGCATGACGAAGCCGGCATTGCTGCTGTGACCCGCCAGTACGAGCCCGTTGCTCGTCAGGGCGATAGCGTCGACGAGGTCACGCCCGGGCGTCGGGTCGGCGAGGAACCAGCCGCTAGTGCCGAACGAGGTGTCCAGAACCCCGCTCGCATCGATGCGCGTCACGAAGAGCGACCAGCGTGTGGCGTCGAGCTCCTTGTGACCCCCGAGGACAAGCCGCCCGCTAGCGTCTTGCTGGGCTGCACGCCAGACGAGCTCGTCGGCACCGAGGTCAAAGGCCACGACGCCATCGCCACCACCAAAGGCCGTGTCCACCCGCCCGTCGTTAAGGAGGCGAACCGCAACGATGTCAGTTCCGGTCGTCCCCTCGGTGGCCTGTCCGATCACCGTGGTTCGGCCTGTCGTGTCGAAGAAGGCGTTGCAGCTAAACTCTTGGCCGGTGCTGCCGACGTCGAGGCTGCGGATGCCGTCACCGTCGAAGGCGGTGTCAAAGAGTCCGTTTGCGCTCAACCGAGCGACGAGCATCGCGACGAAGTCAGCGCCGCCGCGGGCCCCGAGCACCACGATCTTGCCGTCCGGGGCCAGGGTGACACCGCAGGTGTTGTCGTTGTCATTTTGCGCGTCGATGATGACGACGCCGGTGCCGTCGAGACCAAACGAACTCTCGAGCTCGCCGTCGCTGCTCAGCTTGACGAGCGCAATATCGTCCCCCGCTGCGGTGGCGACGTTCCCCACGATGAGGAGGCCGCCGTCCGGCGTGAGCGCGCTGTCCCAGATCGCGTTGTCGCCGGCGCTTGCCGCAATGAGCTTGCGTCCACCCTCGCCGAACGACGCGTCGAGTGAGCCCGGCAGCCCCGGTGTCGATGATGAGCGGTCAATGGGGAACGGCACGTCGAGCGGCGACGCATCGACAGCGCTCCGCTCGAGGGTGCAGCCATAGAGGGCTGCCATGAAGCCGACGAGCGCTCGTGCTGAGAACGTCACAGTTCAGTCAGTATTCCCGCTCTGCGGTGCCGCTGCAAACGCAGAGGTGTGGCTGCCAAGGGTTGCCAGCGGCGTAAGGTCGAGCGCGAGCGTGTTGACGCGACCCGCCTCCCAGCGCAAGCGCGCGGCGCCCGCTGCTTGCTCTTCCCCGAGCAAGAGGGCGCGCACGAAAACCTCCAACACCGACCCGGTGTCGCTCGAGGGCTCGAGCACGATGGTCAAGGGGAAATCATCGCCCTGTACCAACGCGAGCGATTGCCGCGCCACTTCGTCGTCGCCGTCGAAAACCGCGAGCTCTACGGAGTCGGCCGCGTCGGGCACCGACAGCACCGACCGCACGGTGACCTCGATGAAGGCGCGTGGTCCGCAGCCGCACAGTCCGAGCGCAAGAATGAGAAGGCTGATGGTCTTCATCGCAAGGGTACGACTGGAAACTCCGAAGCTGGAGCGCTCGGGTTGGCGTAGCGATAAACGCCATAGCTAGCGATTCCTCCGACGACGACCCCAATCGCGGTCCAAACCCACGGGTTTTGGTACCAGCGCGCCGCCGCGACGAGAGGTGCTGGGGGTTCGGGGGGCGTACCAGCGGTTGGGGTGAGGATTGTCGCTTGCTGTGCGAGCACCCGCTCGCGGGCGTCGCGATAAACGGCCCAGATCTTCGGTGAGACGCTTTCCTTCGGCGCGTAGCCGGGCACGCGTTGCAAGAGTGCGACGAACGCGTCTCTCGCCTTGGCCTCGCGGCCCGCAGTGAGCTGAATGACGACCAACAGCTCGTAGGCGGTCACCACGTCGGCCTCCGCGAGTGGCTCGCTCAACCCTTTGTAGACCAACGCCTCCGCAGCGTCGTAGCGCAGCTCGTCATAGGCCTTCTGTGCGTCCTCGAGTGCCTGGCTTGCGGTGAGTAGACAAAGTAGCAAAGCCGCAGTCACGATTCTTACTCCGACCAACGTAAGTTGTGGCGCCTCAGGAGGCGCTTGAAGTAGCTGCGGTCCATCCCCGACAGGCGCGCTGCTTCGCTGATGTTGTCGCGCGCACGCCGCAGTTGATTCACCAAGTAGTCGCGCTCGAAGCCATCGGAGACCCGGCGCTTGGCCTCGAGCAGCGGTTCGGTGAGGTCAACCTCGACCCCTGCCGGGCGCTCGCCTTCCGTGGGAGGGGTGGACGACAACGCCTCGGGTAGCGCACCAACCGTTAGCACGCGCTCGACCGCGTTGCGTAGCTCACGGACGTTGCCCGGCCAGCTGTAGCCGCTCTGGAAGAGATTGAGTGTCGACTCCGACAGGGAGATCTCACCCCCGGTGAGCTGTTTGCAAAAGTGCTGGACGAGGACTGGTATGTCTTCGGGGCGAGACCGCAGCGGTGGGACTTCGACGGTCAGCACTTGCAGTCGATAGTAGAGGTCTTCACGAAAGCGTCCCCGCTCGACCTCGCTCGCCAGGTCGCGATTGGTCGCTGCGACCACGCGGACGTCGACGTCGCGTGTCTCGGCTGAGCCAACACGTCGGATGGTACGCGACTCGAGCACGCGCAGCAGCCTTGGTTGCAGGTCGAGCGGCAGCTCGCCGATCTCGTCGAGGAAAATGGTGCCGCCTCGTGCTCGCTCGAAGAGCCCCAGAGTATCGTTCGCAGCACCCGTGAACGCTCCACGGACATGTCCGAAGAGCTGACTCTCGAGGAGGTTCGCGGTGACAGCGCTCGCATCGAACACCACGAGTGGTCCGTTTTTTCGCGGCGAGTTGCGGTGCAGCTCGCCAGCGACCAGTTCTTTACCAACGCCAGTTTCGCCCAGCACGAGCACGGTGTGCTCCCGGCCCTCGAGTCGGTGCAGCAAGGCGTAAAGCGGTTGCATCGCGGGTGAGGCACCGAGGATGGCGCCGTAGCCATTGCGGGCCACCGACGCATCCGCGACACCACCGTGCGGCATGAGCGCAATGCGGGTCTGCCCGAGGCTCAGCACGCCACCGGGCGCAACCACCACGTCGCGGACCCGGGTCTCGAGATAGTAGGTGCCGTTGGTGCTACCCAGGTCGCTGACGTGCAATCCATCCTCGCGCGCCTCGATGCGCGCGTGCGATGCGCTCACCGTCGGGTCTGTCAGGACCAGATCGCTACCGGGCGCTTTGCCAATGACGACTGCGCTCGTGATGGCGCACTCGCGTCCGCGGTCGGGTCCGTGAACGACGCGTACCATGCAGCCGTGACCAGTGACCGACTTCCTGTCCACGTGGTCGGTGCTCTGGTGGCGGGCCTTCTTGGATTCGGTCATGTGGGAACCGATGACGACCTTTTTAGTATAGGCTAGATGAGGTCATGGCTGCCACACCGGTTGTCCGTTTGGGTCGATACACGCTCGAGCGGCGCCTCGCTGTTGGTGGCATGGCAGAAGTGTTCCTGGCTCGTTTCGACGGGCCGGAGCAGTTCAAGAAACGCGTCGTCGTGAAGCGCATCCTCGAGTGGCTCTCCGAGGATGCTCAGATCGTCACCATGTTCCTCGACGAAGCGCGCTTGGCCGCCCGCTTCAACCATCCGAACCTGGTGCAGGTCTACGAGCTCAGCCGTATCGAAGGTCACTACTGCCTCGTGATGGAGTACCTCGAGGGGCAAGATGTTGGGCAGCTGCTCGATCGTTGTGATGAGGTGGGCGATCCACTGCCACACGACATTGCCATCTACATCGCCATTCGCGCGCTGGAAGGTCTCGACTACGCACACCGCCTGCGACGCGAGGATGGTAAGCCGCTGCAGATCGTGCATCGGGATATCTCGCCCACGAACTTGCTCGTCACGTGGAACGGCGACGTGAAGGTGGTGGACTTCGGCGTCGCGTCGTATGCCGGCTCCCAGTCGAGCGAAGACGAGGGGCTCAAGGGCAAAGTTTGCTACATGTCGCCCGAGCAAGCCGGCCGAGCCGAGGTGGACGGTCGTAGCGATGTGTTCTCGGTTGGTCTCGTGCTCTACGAGCTGCTCACGCTCGAGAGTTTCTTCGCGGCCGAAGACCCTCAGACCGTGCTGCTCAAGGTGGCGGGCTTGGCTGACGTGTCGAGCCGTATCGATCGCCCCGATGTGCCCGCTGCTTTGCGAGGCGTGCTCCATCGCATGCTCGCTCCGAGCCCCGCAGATCGCTACGCCTCTGCCAGCGAGGCTGCTCGGGACCTCGATCGTCTCATGAGCACGCGCCTCATGGCCAACGACGTCGCTACCTATCTGCAGACTCTCTTCGGCGACGAGCGCGCGTCGGTCGCGACACGCGTGCGCAGCGCCACCATGCACTACGACGCCCAGCCAGTGCAGGGCGAGCTTGAAAACCCCGGCCTGCGCCTTGATCAGACCATGCCTCTTCCGAGTGTCGTGCGGACGCCGACGCCCAGGCGGCGTGTGTTGCGACGACGGCGGGTCACGGGTGCGTTGACGGCAGCGGCCGCAGGAGTTGCGCTGTGGCTGATGTTCGCGACGCGGCTACCGCTCGCCCCTGGCGGTGCGGCGCGAGCCGAAGTGGACGAGGCGCCGAAGGTGCCACTGACCGGGGACGTAGCTCCGCGTGAAGCGCCCGCTCCACCCGCAAGCGTCCCTACACCCCCGCCCGAGCGACCCGTGTCACGTCCAAAGCCGCGCCCGAAGCCGGCTCCACGCGAACCGGCGGGTAACGGCACTGTCGCGTTCGACGTGCGGCCTTGGGCCGACGTGTATCTGAGGGGCAAGAAGATTGGGACCACACCGATGGCGCCCTATACCCTCGCCGAGGGCGAGCAGAGCTTCACCTTGGTGAATCCGCAGACGCACGTCACGCGGACTGTCACGATCAAGGTTCGGGTCAATCAGACGGTCAAGTTGGAGGCCAGTCTCGAGTGAGGTCCGCCGCGTTGAGGTCGCCAAGGGGATACGTCTAGGCCATGTCAGGCCTTCAGCCGCCCGCGCCCGTCTGGACGCTCGCAACTGTCGCACCGGCTTTTGCGATAAACCGCCGCCATGTTTGCCCCCGCGCTCTTGGCGGTGGCGCTCCTCACCGCCCCACCCAGCACGGACACGCTCTCGGTCATCACGTCCCGTGGCTACTTTCTCTGGGGCGGCGATCTCGAGGGCGGTGGCCCCTTCATGTGGCCCGATGATGCCGCTCCCCGGGGACTTGCTGGCGTCGAAGCCGAGCTTGCCGATCTGCTTGCCCAAGAGCTCTCCCGCGCCACTGGCACCAGCATCGCACCTCGGTTCTTTCAGGCGCAGTGGGACACGCTACCGACCGTCCTCAACACCGGCCGTATCGACATCGTCATGAATGGCTACGAGTGGACCCCTGAGCGCGTCTCGGTCGTCGACAGCACCATCCCGTATTACGTCTACGAGCTGCAGCTCATCGTGCCCGAGGGCAGCCCCATCCAGAGTTGGGATGACCTCCACGGTAGCCCGCGCAAACAGGTCGGCGTCCTCGGTGGCTCGTCGTCCGAGACATATGTGCGCCAGCACTTCACGGCGAGCGAGGTTCAGCCGGTGCTCTATGACGGCAACGTCAACGCCATGAGCGATACGCACGCCGGTAAGCTCGACGCGACGGTGCAGGACCTCCCGATCGCGACCTTTTATCACAAGGATTTTCCCAAGCTCCGCTTCGTCGACAAGCCCGTCGAGCCTGGCCGCTACGTGATCTTGGTGCGTAAGGGCGACGACGCTTTGCGCGAGGCGCTCGACGCCGCCATCGCCAATTTGCGCAGCCGTGGTGCTCTGCGCGAGCTGTTCGAGCGCTACGCCATGTGGAACGCCACGCAGGAGAACCCAGCTCTCTTGCAGCTGCCGAAGCTCGAGGCGACTGCGGCGGAGGGCTCGCGCTTCCACGAGTTCGTCGAGAAGCACGGGATGCTCCTACTCGCGGCGGCCGGTACGACGATCCTCTTGTCGGTGACCGCCATGCCGCTCGCCATCGTGATTGGCGTGCTCATCGCGGTGACCCGGCTGTACGGCCCGCGGGCGCTCGCCATCCCAGCAACGGTCTACGTCGAGGTCATTCGCGGCACGCCGCTCATGCTCCAGCTCTTCTTCATTTTCTTCCTGTTACCTGCGGTCGGTCTGAACATCAGCGCACTCCCCGCAGCCATCATCGGACTCGCGGTGAACTACTCGGCGTACGAGGCGGAGATCTACCGCGCTGGCCTGCAGGCGGTCCCGCCCGGGCAGATGGAAGCCGCGCTGACCCTCGGCATGTCGCGGGGCATGGCGCTTCGACGCATCGTTTTGCCGCAGGCCGCGCGCATGGTCATGCCGCCGGTCACCAATGACTTCATTGCTCTCTTCAAGGACACCTCGGTGTGCTCGGTGATCACCGTCGTCGAACTGTCCAAGCGCTACAACATCGCGGTCATGAACAACCCCAAGGACATCCTGCCGTTGGCTGCGGTCACCGCGCTCCTTTACCTGGGCATGAGCTACCCGCTGTCGTTACTTTCGACGCGCATGGAACGTCGCCTACGACGATAACCATTGCCGGGCCGGTCCCTGTACGCTTTAGCGCCGACGTGGTGAATCAAAAGACCCGATGATCAAAGTCAGCCACTTGAAGAAGTCCCACGGTGCGCTTGGTGTCTTGCGTGACGTGTCGGTCGAAATCGACCGCGGCGATGTGGCTGCCATCATTGGTCCTTCGGGCTGCGGCAAAAGCACGTTTTTGCGCTGCTTGAACGGCCTCGAGAGCTTCGACTCCGGCTCCGTTTGTGTCGGGAATGTGACATTGAGCCGCGACCTACCCCCAGACGTGCAGCGCGAGCGGCTCGCGGCAATGCGCCGGCAGATGGGCATGGTCTTCCAGCAGTTTCACCTCTTCCCGCACCTCACCGTCCTCGGCAACGTGATGGAGGCGCCGCTGCGGGTGCTGGGTGCCAACGCGAAAGCCACGCTCGAAAAGGCCGAGCAGCTCCTCGACCGCGTGGGCGTCCTCGCCAAGGCTCACGAGAAGCCTGCCCGCCTGTCGGGCGGCGAGCAGCAGCGGGTCGCCATCGCCCGCGCCCTCGCCATGGACCCAGAGGTCATGCTCTTCGACGAGCCGACGAGCGCGCTCGATCCCTCGCTCATGCAAGAGGTCTTGCAGGTGCTCCAATCACTCGCCCGCACCGGTCAGACCATGGTCATCGTCACCCACGATATGGCCTTCGCACGCCGCATCGCCACGACGGTTCACGTCTTCGGTGAGGGCACCGTGCAGCGCTCGGGGCCGCCCGAGACCATCTTCTGCGACGCCGAGCCCGAGGTGATGCTCGCCCCGGTGCGCGGCAACCGCGGTGCCGTGCGCGCAGCGATGCGCCATCGGGTGCGTCGCTACAAGCACTAACGTCGCGCGCCACGCGGGGTCTAGCGGCTCGGTGCCTGGGCGGCGTCAGTGACCAGAACCTGTGCCTTGCAGTTGCCCCGGCCGGCAGCCGCGTCGCTGTACCGTGCCTGAGGATTACGTCCGGGCTCGTTCACCCCGGTCCCGGTGGACGCGGTGCAAAGGGTTGCGCCCGGTGCCTCTTGAACGCGAAAGCGGATGGTCGTGTCCTCGCTGCTGACGTACGCCTGCGAGCTGAAGTAGCGCATGACGCACTGGTCGTGACCGGCGTGTTGCCCCGACTCGACACCCAGCCAAGTGAGGAAGAACTGGGTTGGGCCGGTCAGGGCCGCGACGATGGTCTCGGTCACGTCGATGTTGGGCTCGGCGAAGACCTGAATTTTGGTCGTAGACCCCGGTCCACTCAGCTCCGCGAGCTCGTTCTCGTCGTCTAGGCCCCAGGCGACGAGCCGGTCCTGTTCGCCGTGGTGCCACACGTTGACGCCATGCAACAGCTCATGGGCCACCACCTGGTCGCGCTTTGCGGCAGGCAAGACTGCCCAGTCGCCCATGATGCGGATCTCGCTCACCATCTTGGGATTTCCGGGGCCACCGACCGCTTGACCCAAGGTGCTGCGGGCCGTGCCACCTTGCTGTGGAGCCTGTGCCCCGCCCATGGTCACGACGAGTGCATGCTGCTCGGTCGCGCCAGGACCCTGCGCGCGATTGCTGTTGATGACGCGCGAGGCAGGAAGCTCGCCGTCGCGCAGTCGCGCGTGCGTCTCGATGCCGCTCGCGCGTTTGAAGAGCGCGACCCCCGTCGTCGCCGCCTCGGGGGCTTTGATGAAGAGGTCTTTTTTTCGTGGCGCGCCAAACACGTGGCGGCCGTTTTCGTAGAAGCCGCGGTACTCTTGATAGAGCGACAGCCCATCGCCAGCCGTGCCATCACCAGGCGGTTCGGCTTCGTTGTCGACGTCATCGGCCCCACTTGCGCCGTTGTCACTCTTCCAGACGTCGGCGATGTAGGAGCTGCTCGGCCGCTTGGGCAGCCTCAGGCCGTTGCCCCCGGTGACCTTCGCCACCCCGGTCAGAGTGCGTTCATCTTCGAGCGTGACGACGACCTCGAGGGTCGCCCAGGCTCCCCAGTCGAACGAACGCACCACCACCGCGTCGCTCGTGCCGCTCACCACAAAACGCTCCAAGGTCTGTGCATCGGCGCCGATCTGCGCGACTGTCCCTTCGGGTGCGGCGAGCTCGAGGTCGGGCCGCGTGTCACTCGCGTTCGGCGGGAAGTTCATGGCGATACCGGGCTCGCGCGACGTTTGCACCAGCCGCCATTCCCAGCGGCGCGCCTGGACTGCGGGCGCGCGACCCGATTGGGTCACGATCGCCGCGTCGATGGTCAGCTCGCTGCCCGGGCTGCCGTCGGGATTGGCGCGTGGTGTCCAGGCCTCGTAGTCCGACGACTCATCGATTTCGAGGCGCAGCTCCTCGACGGTGTCGGGCACGATGGTCCACTCCCAGTTACCCGTTACGAGCGTCGCCTCCTCGGTGGTCGGTGACTCGGGGTCGATGGGCTCTGACGAAACGTAGGTGCCGGAGAGCGTCGTGCCGCTTGCGGGGTAGGGAAGGTCGTCAGCGATGTAGTGCGACCAGCTCTTGCCTGAAATGCTCTCCTGCACCTCTTCGGTGGGGCACGTGGTGGTCCTGCGCCGGGGCACGTAGAGGCTCGTGTTGCCGGTCTGAAATTGGTACCCACCGGCGAAAAACGTGAGCGACGCGGAGTCGGTGACCACGTCGGGGGATGCGTTCGAGTCGATGTCGACCCGGAAGGTGCAGTTCTCGCCCGCGCTGATGACGCCGCTGAACACGTAGTGCACGGAGATCGTCGGTGTGCCCACGAAGACGTTGGTTCGCCCCGGCTTGCGTGAGAGCACGACCGAGCCGCTTGCCACTTGGTTTACCGTCCAGTTGGCGGTGTCAGAGCTATAGCTGCCAGTCTCCCGGAACGTGAAGTTCAGCCGCCAACGCTCGACCTCTTTGATTGCATCGGATTGAGCGTGGGCGAGGCTTGCGCAGCCGAGTACGACCATGACGACGAGAGCGGTGGGGCGCATCATGGCGAGACCCCGAGGATCTGATCGAGCGCTTGTTGTTGCACGTGCAGGGCGATGACTGGGGGCTCGTCAGGAGTCGGGACCTGACTGCGATAGAGGTCGATCGCGGTGCTCGTCACCGCCAGCGCCTCGACGGGGCGCTTCGCTGCGACGAGGGCGGCGCCTGCCCAGTTGAGCAAGGCGATCGATCCGGGATCGACAGCGAGCGCCATGTCCGCGATGGCGACAGCATCGGCGGTCCTGTCGTCTGCGAGGAGCGCTTCGATCTCGAGAGACGTCTTGGCAAGGCGCGCCGCGAAGCCCTCGGCCCCGGCGAGCGACGGTGGATCGACCACGGTCACATCGAGCGCGTAAGTCGCGTTACCCCAAGCGAGCTCGGCACGGTACGGTCCGAGCGCGTATGATGTCGTCTGAGCGGCGTCAGCGACGAACACCGCCTCGGCGCGTGGTGTCGTGGCGTCGAGAGCGCGGTTCGGCTCGTCGCCGCCCACCTTGCGCAGGGCCCAGTCCTGGGCGGCGCCGTCGAGGCTCACGAAACGCAAGGAGAGCGTGTCGTCGCCGAGGGCAATGGCTTGCTCTGTGTCGGCGTCGAGGGCGGCGACAGCGCGAACAACGAGCGGCCAACCGCGGATGAGCTCAGGTGTCACGCCGTGGTTCACCACGATCCCAAGGACGAGAGGCGATGAAACATCGTCCTCATCGGCTGCAGGAGGCGCCGGTTCGGCGCGAGAACACGCCAAGACTGCCGCGAGGGCGACGACGGCGATACTGCGAACAACAGGGGGCACTGCCATGCGCGCGTGCGTACATGACGGAGAAGCGAGAAGTCTAGACGTGCCAGCGCCGCGGGCAGTGGCGTGGACGTGTCTCAAAAACGCCCAGTCGTGCCCGCCCCGCTGCGTCACAGCTTGAGGACCTCACCGTCGTGCGCGAGCTTGCCCGCCTTCTGGTAGAGCGAAAGCGCGACCTTGCCGGTGCCAAGCAGCTCGATCTTGTTCACCAAGCGGACCTCGGCGACGTTGAACTTCGGGTCGCCGCGGAACGTCGACGACAAGGTGTCGCGCACACGCTCGTATGTGAGCGACCTGCCCTCTGCGTCGACCGGCTTACCTCCGCTATCGCGGCCTGGTACCACGTAGGCGACGAGCGTCGGTTGACCAGCGCTGTTCTCCACGCCTTCGACCACGAAAGCGCGCAGGCCGCCGTCGCGCGGCTCGGGCATGAGCGCCGCAATGGGCGCTTCGACGACGTCGTGGCCGATGCGCTCGCCGTTGATCTTCGAGAAGCGGCTCGCGCGCCCCATGAAGTGGACGACCTTGCGGTCGACCCCAGCCGGGTCTTTCACGACCTTATCGCGCACGATGTCGCCGGTGACGAAGTATTCGACGCCGCCGACGGTCGCGAAGGCGTCACTCGGCACCTTGCCCATGAAGCCACGCTCACTCGTCACAACGGCGGGGCCGCGCACCACAAGGATGCCCGGCTCGCCCTGCGCGACTTCGCGCGTGTGATCATCGGAGCTGACGATCTTGTAGTCGACCCCTTCGAGCGGCTCACCGATGCTGCGGTCGCTCGGGTTCTTGGGGTCGAAGCGCTCGACGAACGTCACGCCCGTCTCGGTCATGCCGTAGCCCTGGATAATCTGTGCCGAGGGTGCTGCCTTGCGCAGGTTGGCCTCGATCTCCGGGGTCAATGCCTCGGCGCCGACGACAATGCGTTTCAAGTGCGACAGTCCACTCGTGCCCGCTGCCTTGGCGAGAGCGTTGAGCAACGAGGGGGTCCCGACGACGATGGTCGCCTGACGGATCTTGCCGAGCTCGGCCGCTATGGCGGCAAGCTGTGGGTTCGGCACGTTGACCGAGGCGACGCCCATCATCGTCGCCATGTTGCCGGCCGTGAAGCCGACGAGATGGAAGCTCGGTGCGAGATGCAGGAGCACGTCGTTCTTCTGTAGGTCGAACGCTTTGGCCAGGGCTTTGGCGCTCTGCATGACCTGCTCGTGGCGGTAGGCGATACCCTTGGGGTTGCCGCTCGAGCCGCTGGTGAAGAGCGCCGCGATCTCGCCCGCGCTATCGAGCTTGGTCGCGTCAGCGACGAGCCGGCGGAGCATCTTGCCCTTGCGGAGCTTGCCGTCGGCCAGCACGCGCAGGAGCGGCAACTCGCGCAGGTAGTTGTCGACCACGAGGAACTTCTCTTCGATGCTCGGGAACGGCGTATTGGAGGGGTCGCTGTCGACCTGCGCCTGGGTGAGCTGACCCTTCTGCACGCGCTCCGCGTCTTCGCGCTCCTTTTTTCCCTTGAGAGCGCGAACTGCGCCCTGAGCAGTCAGGATGGCGTCGACCCCGGCGAGATTCATGGCCGAGGTCCCTTGCTGGTCGTTCCACTGTGCGTTGAGCATCGCGCACGACTTGCCTTCGAAGGCGAGCGCGAGTTGCACGGCGGTGCTCATGACCGAGTTCGGGAAGAGCAATCCGACGCGATTTCCTTGGATCTTGGCGATGTCCGGCCGAATCAAGGAAACGAGGACCGCGAGATCTTCGTAGGTGTATTCGCCGATCACCTCGTCGACCGCGATGACACGCTTGGGGTTCGCGAGCACCTGCTTGATGAAGGCGTCGACGGTGCTGCGTGCTTCGGCCGGTATCGCGGACAGGCCGCCGCTCGCTGCTTGCAGCTTGAAGGCCTCGCTCACCTCGCGGAACTCGATACCGGCGATCGGTGAGAGCACGCCCGTGGCGCCGTCAATCACGTCTTGCACCGTGACGAAGCCCTCGGGGGTGATGAAGTTGCGGTCGAACGTCTTGTTCACCCACAACATGACGTCGTTGTTGAGCATGAGGCTGTCGAGGTTCAAGTCGCTGAGCCTGTGCGTGTGCTCGAGCTTCGACGGGTCCGTCTTGGCGAGGCGTGCGATGTGTGCGCGCACCTGGTCTTCGATGGTCGCGATCGCGGCCGGGTCGATGACGACGTTGCTGGCCGACGGCCCTGCTGTCTTTTCTAGAGTGTACACGTGTACGCCGGAGCGGTCATCGCCGCGCGCGGGCACGTGAATGTTGGGATTGGGGCCGCCAAACACCGGGTGCGGTCGGTCGGCAAGCGCCTCGAGGGTTCGGTTCTGCTCGACCGTCGAGCGTCCCGCCTTGAACGTCTCGGTGACGTCGCGGACCTCGATGTCGACCTCGCGGCGCGCTTTGAAGAGGCGAAAGCCCGTCTGCCACGGGTGGGTCAGGTTGTGCTTGGCCGCGTCGAGGAGCGCTTTGGCTCCTTTGCCCATGTTGGCCTGCTTGCCGCCGTTGAACGCGCGGGTGAACTCACTGCCGCCCATGCCGATCGTGTTGACGCTGATGAGGCGCGACTCGGGCATGAGCTCGAGGACGCGCTGCACGAGCGAGTTTGATCCGATGAGCTCGTTGTTGCCGTGGATGAGACGGCCGCTCGGGTGCAGACCGACGTTTTCGCCGCGCCGCATGGCGCTCGTAATCTGGACCGCGAGTAGATTGATCTCGTCTTTGACTCCGAGCGGACTGTCACTGATAGGCACCGGCAGCGCGCTGATCGAGCGCATGATGTCCTTGAGACCCGGCTGCGTGAACAAGCCCTCGGTTCCCACCGGACGACACGGCAAGAACGGCGCGATCCTCGCGTACACGACCGCCGGGTCGTCGAGACCGGTATGGGGAGTGAGCAGAACCAGCGCGCCCTTGATGGGGCCGCGCAGTGCCACGTCTTCGGAGACCTTGTCGTCTTTCGTGACCGACACGTCGTAGCGTGTCGCGAAGATACCGCGTGCGACACCGGTGAGCAGCCGTCGCAGAAGCGAGCCCGCCACGGTCGGCGGCCGCTCGTTTTTCGTCACCGGGTCGATACCAATCCACTTCTTGCGGTTGAGCGTCGCTGCCTCGACGTCGATGGCGTCGAGACCCTTGAAGGGACCGCTCTGCACGACGGGGCGCGGCGCATTGGCGACCAGCTCTCCTTTGCTGACGGGGAGCTCGGCTGTTTGGAGGGGAGTGCGCGTCGCAACACGGGCCAGATCATCGATTCGCTGGTTCATCGGCGGCGTTATCGGGGGCGCGCGCTCCACGTTGCGTTGTTCGGTGGATGAAGATTTCGCGGCCCAAAAGCCCAAGCCCTGCGGGTCACGCATTGCGTCACGCCGCGCGCGTTTCGGTGACGCGTTGCGCGATTGAAAAACGCGATCGGTGTGCGTACACCCAAGCTCACCGCAAGGGGGTCTCCACCATGGACCGTATGCTTCGAGATGCGGACGCGATCGCTCGCGCCTGCCGCACGCTGGGCTTGAATCCAACTAGCTTCGACGATGTCGAGACGCTCACGCAGGCCGTGCTCGCGCGTGGTCGCGCGCAGATCGGCTGCGCGGGCCTTGCCGATCTCGTGGTCGCGCGTCTGTCGCAGCTCGAGCCCGACTACGCGCGTTCGATGCACGCGCGTTGGCGACGGCACGACGCAAACTAAACATGACCGGGCAATCGGCCTGAAAACCCTTGCCGGGGCTCCGTCAAAAAGCTCGCGCGCTCGACTCATGAGGTCAACGCGCCTAGACGCTCCTTGAGGTCGGACATCGCGGTCAAGTACGGTCCGGGGCCAAAGCTGACCCGTGCTACGCCGGTTTCCGCGATGCGACTGATAGATGTCAGATCACGCATCATCATGACGTTCACCGGTAGGCTGGTGGCTTCAACGATCAGGCGGATGAGCGCGTCATCCATGAGTCCCGGAACAAAGAATCCATCTGCACCTGCAGCTTCGTAAGCTGCCGCGCGTTCGATCGCTTCTTCCACCCGCGCCGGGTGAGTCGATGGATCGCTCCCAAGAAACAGATCGGTCCGCGCATTGATGAACAAATCACTCCCGTCCTGGCGTGCTACCTGACGCACTGCTTCGATCCGCTCGACCTGCTCTTGCAAGCCGTACAGGCCGTCGCCGGAAACGAACCGGTCTTCCAGATTGATCCCGATTGCGCCCGCCGCGATGATCCGTCGGACGTTTGCCGCAACCTGTGCTGGCTCAACGGCGTAGCCGCCCTCGAAATCAACGCTGAGTGGGGCGTTGACGGTTGCAGCGATGCGCTCAACGATCCAAACGACCCTCTCGAGTGGGATCGCTTCACCATCTTCATGTCCGTGTGCGGCGGCCACCGACCAACTGCTCGTTGCGATTGCTTTCGCTCCTGCCTCAACCAAGGCTTTGGCGCTACCAGCGTCCCAAATGTTGTAAAGGATGACGGGTTCGCCCTTCACATGAAGCGACCTAAAGCGCTGCGCCCGCTCGATCTGATCCATCATTTCGCGTCTTCCTTCGAGACTGCGCGATAGTGTCGTTCGATTTCGAGGAGCTTCTGCTTGCGCCAAAGTCCACCTCCATATCCCGTCAGCGAACCGTCTGCACCGATCACGCGGTGACAGGGGACGACAAGCGCGATCTGGTTTGCTCCGTTGGCGCGAGCGACTGCGCGCGCGGCTGTCGGTTGTCCCAGGCGTTTCGCTATATCGGAGTAGCTGCATGTATGCCCGGGCGGGATTCGGCGCAGCTCATCCCAGACGCTTCGCTCGAATGCGCTGCCGCAATAGGCCAATGGCGTAGAGAACCTCGCGGATACGCCGTCAAAGAATGCCTGCAACTCACTCCTGACCTGCTCACCCGGCACCGTCTTGCCGATCCCGATTCTGCCTTTGGCAAGTCGATCCAGCTTGCCGAGCTCTGTTCTCAGCGCTTTGCGGTCTACAAACTCCAGAAGAAGAAGCTGCGATGAGCTGCAAGCAGTCACCATGCTCCCCAAAGGCGTTTCAACCCAGTCCGCAAAAAGAACTGGTGTGCTGTCCAACGTGCCCGGGGCGCGTCCCAGAAGCTTCGCAAAAGCCGTGCGGAACGCACTGGCAGACTCGAACCCCGCAGCCAATTGCGCGTCGATTACCGAGCCCCCACCCGAAAGCGTCTCAAACCCGTCGCGAAGTCGGCGCTGCCGCGCAACCTCCAGAAACGTCATCCCGAACTGTCGTTTGAACGACCTTCTAACCGTGGAGAGATCAAAGCCCAGGCGCTCAATGTCCCCTTCAGACCAGCGATGCTCTGGGCGTTCGTCCAGCGCGCTCAACAGCACGCCAATCGCAGGGTCGGCGGACGCCATTGGGCGGATCGGATGGCATCTCTTGCACGGGCGAAAGCCTGCGTCGATGCATTCACCAACCGACGCAAAGAATCTGCAGTGCTCCGACTTTGGCTTGCGCGCAGAACAGGTCAGCCGACAGAACACACCAGTTGTCGAGACGCACACATAAGCTTGCCCGTCATAGGCAACGTTGCGGTCCAGCAGCGCTCTATAGAGCGTGTCGTGATCTGGAAGGTCGAATAGCACTCTCGCAGTCTAGGACTGTCGCGAGCGACGTGCCGCCGGAAATCAGGCGTGCATTTTTGTTTGCGGAAGCTGCCGTAAGCCCCCCGCGCGAAGGGCGCGTCGCGCTTACCTGGGACCGTAGGCGGGGAGCGCCGAGCCTCGCTCGTACGCGCCACAGTCGGGGAGCGGGGCTGTGTCGTTGATGTTGGCGAGCGGGATCCCCGCATCGATCGCGTCGCTCGTCGCGGCGAGACGCAGATCAGGCACTGCGCGCGCGGGGAACGGGGAACTCGGGTAGTCGATTGAGACTGCAAAAGCGGACAAGTCGACACGGACGGCGTGCTCCTCCGTGGTGCCCGCGCGCATCGCGGCGAGGCTCGCGAAGGTGGTAGCGCCTAGGCGCCCCGAGAAGGCTCCGGTGGTCGACCCAAAGGCATCGTAGTCGTAGTCGCCCGAAGCATCGGCAGCGGCGAGGGCCATGACGTCGCCGTCTCCATTCGAGAAACCGTTGTACGAGCCCCCGGGGCCACCGATGAACAGGTTGTTGCGAAAGAGCTGCCGCGCGAACACGTCACTCGTGTAGATGCCGAGCGCGTCGCCGTTCTTGACGCTCGTGTTGTGCAAGACGACATCTCCGATGCTGCCCCGCTGGAGCTTGAACGTCGAGAGCACCACGTTGTAGGCGACATTGCGAACGAAATAGGTCGGTCCGCCGAGCGAGGGCTGTGAGCTCATGCCCATGAAGACGTTCGTCATGCGGTTGCGCACCATGCGGCAGTTGTGGGCGCAAAAGTCGGCCTCAATCCCGTCATCGGCGCAGTTGTCGAGCTCGTTTTCGACGACGTCGAGGCTGTACTGATCCTCTGCTTCGGCATCCTCGAAGAACGAGATGCAGTCGCGAAAACCGCTCACTCGGTTGTGCTCGATGACGTGCCCGGGCCCCGTGACCGCGATGCCCTCGCCGATGTTGGCGCCCGAGACCCCGAGCGCGCTCTCTTGCCAAACCGTCGCGCCGCTCACGATGTTGTCGGCGATGTAAGCGGTTTCGCTGCGCGTCGCTGCGACGATACCGTCGCCGCCTGTGTTGATCGTGTTGCGGGTGATTGTGACTCCCGTTGTGCCGTTGATGCGGACGCGGCCATTTACAGTGAACCCGGTAAACGCGACGTGGGCGCGGCCGATGAGTGACACGTCGCCGTTGATCACGGCATCGCCCGCGGCGCGGAGCACGACTGGCGAGCTCGCGGTTCCGCTGGTTGGCACCGAAAAACCTGCGTAGGCTCCGGCTGCAACATCGACGATGTCCCCTGGCGTGAGGCCTGCGAGCACGCTCGCCAACGTCCCCGGGGTCGCGGTCTTGTTGGCAACCGAGCTCGTGTCGGGCGTCGAGCGCGTGGTGAAGCCAATGGTTGCGACGCGGCAGCCACCATCTGGATCGGACATGCGCGCTTGGACCTCGTAGTTTGTTCCAGGCTCGAGGTCGAAGATGCTTCCGGTGTGACGAGTTTCCCAGGAAAACCCCTCGGCGCTGTCCGCTAAAACATAAAACAACGGCATGGCTGCGCGCCACGTCCCTGTGCCGGAGACACGAAAGCGAACGTCGACGACGCTGTCGTGGTCGGCGTCTCCATCCATGCTCCACACCAGCGTCGCGTTACGTAAGGTGGGGAACGGCGCCGAGAGGGCTCCCGGAACGACACCGTTGGGAGCCGGGCCGCTTGCAGTGCTTCCGTTCGGGCAGGTCAGCGCGTCGGCGGTCGGCGGTGGCAATTGACTGTCCCCATCGCTCGAGCCCGGATCTCCATCCTCCAGTCCATCGCCAGGCAAAGACGTGTCGCCGCCCGTGTCGCCGCCTGCGTCTTCGTCTGCCGTGCCCGGGCGACCGCCGACCGAGCTCCCACAGGCAGCGAGCCAAAACACGGCGAGACAAGTGCCGAACCTCATGGCTCGATACTACAGCGGATTGCGCTGCTTTGCTGTTCGAGGGCGTGCCGGTCGCGCGTTCGGCCTGCGAGCACGCAGGGCTGCGCCGAGCGGCTGTGGCCCGGGGTGGCTCTAGGGCTCGGGCAGGCCGAGCTTTTGCCGCGCTCGTTCGGAGAGGTGCAGGCCCTCGATGCCCTCAATGGCAGGACGCAGATAGCGGCGGGCCTCGCTCGCCGGCATGTCGAGGATGACACGGTCGCGCTCCGAGGGGGTCATGTGTCGGAGCGCTGCGGCGAGGTTCAAGCGTGGGGCCCGAGCAGCCTCCGCCATGCGTGTTTTGTCGCCGCTCAAGAGCTCACCACGAAGCCGGGTTGGACTCGTGACCAGGCCCGCTCTCTCCAACCCGCCAAGCGTCGCCAGGCTGTCATGGCGCCGGCCGCAATACTGGTCCGGCTCGCCCATCAGACGCGGACCGCGCCACTTTGTCGTTTCCGACACTTTCCGTGCTATCGCGAGGTCATGGCAACATGTGTCTGCGGCGACAGCGAGGTGTTCATCATCGATGAAGCCACGACGCCGAATACCGAATACGCGAACACGGTCAACCCGCTCGCCATCGCGGCCGCGTGGGTGCCCTCCGGTGGTGGCTTTCTTGGCGCAGGCGGCAAACGCATCGCGTGTTCGTTGTCGGCCCGCGTCTGCGCCAAGTGCGGCCGCGTGGAGTGGTTCGTCAAAGACCTCGAGACGCTCGCCCGGTTCGCAGCGGACAGGCTGGCTGGGGTGCGTCGAGGCAAGCGCTAACCCCCTCGATAGAGTCGCAGCCGGCAACTTCGAAAGGGCGTTGCCAGCTCGCAATCGCAGGCCTCCCAGGAAGCGAACCGATGCCGATCGGGAGGAGCAAATTTTTGTTGCGGGTGTAGGCTCAACTGGTCATTCTGAAGGAGTGCCGCAGGTGGGCGGGGGAGTGGCGGCGCGACGACATGCGGCGAAGCAGCGCTCGAGGAGCCGCGCCATGTCTGACCACGACTCACGCAACGCCGCCGAACGTCTCGCTCGCGTCATCATCGACGACATCAAGCTCTACAATAGCCGCTACCTCCGGGTGCCTGACGTCGCAGCGGTCTACGCAGACGCCATCGATGAAGGTCGCGCGTTCTTCCGCGCGCGGGTCGATAGTGACCTTCACGACGTTTACGAAAGCTTACTTCACGAGCTCGAGCATGCGCCGCGCAACGTCATCGGCCTTCCTGCGCGAGGGATCCGTCCCGCATAAACTCGCCATGTTTCTTGGCTGCGCGCTGAGCGCCTACAGCTTTGCTCTTGCGACGCATTATCAACAAGCGTAAGCCATCGACGTGATGCCGACGTCCTCCCAGCGCTTCGCAAGCGGGGCTTTCTTGCCGCGTCGCGGAGCGTACCCGCAGACCGTGGTCGTGTGTTTGGGCCTGTCGCTGCTCGGGCACGTTGGCGTGGCGTTTTGGTTTGGCGTGCGGCCTCGCAATGATGCGCCAGTACGCGTGGCGCTCGTTTCCGACATTGCGCACATTCCGTATCAGCCATCCAATAGGGCGAAACCCGAACCCGCAGGCGGGCCGACGAAAGAGTCAGCTTTGGCGCGGCACTCTCGCCGTTCCACGCAGGCGAAGCCGCTATCGCCTGACTCTGCAGCGAACACGGCTGACCGTGAGCGGCTCGCGATGGACGCGATGACGGACGACCAAGTCGTCGACTTCGATGACGTGCTCACGAACGGCGGCGCCGGCGGAGCCTCGCGCTCCGACGCATCCGGGTCGCCAGATGCCAAAGTCGGAAGCGCGACACGCGAAGGCAGCCCTCGCGGCGGCTTGGATGCTGGTCTTGCGGACGACGGCGCGTGGAACTGTCCTTTTCCAAGAGGGGCTGACGATGCAGGCATTCACCACGCGGTAGTGCTGCTCGATGTGCGAATCGATGCGCATGGCATGCTCACGCATGTCGCCGCTGTGCAGGACCCCGGTTTTGGATTCGGCACCGCGGCTTTGCGCTGTGCAGAGCAAAGACGATGGCGACCCGCTGTTGACCGTAGCGGAGCACCTGCGGCGTCGACGATTCGTGTACGCGTGCGATTCGAGCGCTGAGCGCCGACATTGAAAAGGGGTAACCTTCGGCCCGCAGACGCTTGTGTCGAGAGCTCCGCGTTTCAGAGGTCGAACGTCAATTTCGCAAAGACCGCGCGCCCAGGTCGCTGGACTCCGAAAAAGTCGAAGATGCGCGCGTCGGTGACATTGCGCAGGTCAATGCTGAGCGTACCCCCGAGCTCGGAGATGAAAGACACACCGATATCGTGGGTGAGTTGGCTCGGGATGATGCTCTTGAACCGCGTGTCGCCGAGGCCCTCCCAAAAGCGTGGGAAGCGATGCACATATCTCCCGTAGTAGTAGGGCGAAACATCGATGTGATGCGCCACGTTCCGCCAAAGCAGTCGCACGTTCCAGCTCGCAAGGAGCCAGGGGCGGTTTGGGAGACGCTCGCCATCGAAGGCGCCGAACGTTCCATCCGCTGAAGCGTTGCGTGCATCTTGCGCCGTGAACGACATCCCTGCGCTCAGGAAGCTCTCGCGCGAGGTCCACTCGACCGTACCTTCCACGCCGGCGATTCGAGCGCGGTAGACGTTTGCGTAAACCGACGAAACGTCGTCGCCGAGGAGTAGGATGAGCTGATCCGCCAAGCGCATGAAGCCACTGACATCGACCATGAGGTCGCCAGTCGTCTCCCCGTGCAGCTCAACGCGAGGACCTACGTTGACGTTGTGACTCACCTCCGGCTCGAGTCTCAGATTCGGTCTCACCAGCACTCCATTGCCGAAGACCTCGTCGACGCTGGGGAGGCGTCGCGCGTATTCGTAGGATGCCTTGAGCGCGAGCCATCTCGATACGTCAACCCGCAGTGAGTCACCAAAGCCTAGGCCGTGACTTGTCCGTGAAAGCGGCCGAACGCTGCCGCCTGGCACGGCTTCGTCGGTTGTCGCCGCGTAAACGTAGTCTTTGACGAACAAGACGTTGCGCACCGCATCTTCGCGCAAAGAAGCTTCGTGCTCGATGCCGCTAACCAGAGTCAGGATGTTGCTTCGCGCCGCTAATGGGTCACGTTCACCAGTGCGTTGACGGTCGCGGTCGACTCCCGTGCGTGTGGCGAATGTCGGCGCAGCGACGAGACGCAGCGTCTGCTCTGGTGAAAGCTGAACGCTCATCGTCGGACGCGCCAAGAAGGTATCGGTGTCGAGCGCCCGGTCGATAGGTCGTCCTTGGATCTCACCTCCCAAAGTTCGCTCGCTGACGACCTCGCCGCGCCAGTCGTAGACGTTGCGCGTGATGTCCAACAGCCAGACGTGGTTGCGCGCGTATGCAAGCGTTGCATCCAGCGCGACGGCGGACGAAAGCGCGTTTTGATAGCGGACCGACGCGCCGTACGTGTGGCCACCGTATGTCGCCGCGCCGTACGGCACCGTCATCACGACGTTGTTTTGGATGTCCTTGTCGAAGGTCGACGCGAAAGCTCGCACGACGAGCCGCCGCGCCCAGCTTCGATCGAGAATACCGGCAGCAAGGCTTGCACCAAGGGCGCGATAGGCATCGTGAAAGCGACGCACCCTCTGCTCGGTCAAGGCGCCGGTGGGGTCAGCCACATCCACATCGATTGAGTAGTCATTGCGAGCGAGATCCGCGTAGGCGGACCCGCCGGCAAACAGACCACTAGCGGAATCGAAATACGAGCCATCGACGTTGAATCGATGTGTTCCGAACGACCCGACCTGATATCCCGCTGAAAGTCGCGTGCGTTCCAGCGGACGTCGCACCATGTCGACGATACCGCCCAGAGCATCGACGCCGTAACGTATTGGCACCACACCACGATAGACATCGACGCGCTCGAGCAGGTTGACTGGGACGTTCGCGATCCCGTTCGGGAACTCGCTTGCCGCGATGGGGACGCTGTCGACGAACACGCGGATCTGGTCGTCGTACAAACCGTTGAGCGACAGACGAAACGCGCTCCCCAAGCCCGCCCCAGACTGTAGCGAGACACCCGCCTCGCGTGCGAGCACCGCCCCGAGATCCGCCGACTCTAGACGCGCCTCGCGCAGCTCGATGCGATCGACCGCAGCGGAGGACCTGCTGAGACGCTCCCCCTCGGGACGTGCACCGTGAATCGTGACGTCGATCGGTTTCACGTCGCCCGCAGGTACGGTTGGCGCTTCTGCCAATGCCACGCCCGCGTCAGTCGCACGATCTTCGACCTCGGCCGCTCGAGGTTCGACGAAAGTAATCCGATAGCTGATGCGAGCCGTCACGGGTGCGCCGTCGACGTGGGCAGGTTGGAATCGTGTTTGAAGTGCTGCGGCGCGTGCAGCTTCGTCGAACGCAAGTCCTGCCGAGCTCACAATCACGGCGTCGGCGACGTTTCCATCGGCATTGATGGTCACGCGCAGGACGACGACAGCGTCGCCACTAGCTCCCTCAGGATAGACTGGAGGCACCTCGTACGTGACGACCGGCGGGGTGCGATGCCCAACTGGCGACGATTCTGCTTCAGCTGCCCCCACGAGCGCCGGCCAAAGCAGCGTGGCCAAAAACACAAATCGGCAAAAGGGCATTGTTTTTGTTGGTGAATCCGCCCGTGCATACCGTTCGGATTGCCCTGGTTCGCGACGCAATCGACGGACAATGCGGTTGACGGTGCACACGGTCTTCGTTTAAACGATATTGCAAATGATTCGCAACATCAGTCTCACGTCTTTTTTTCTCTTCGGTTTCCTCGGCGCTTGCGGCTCGGATGAGATCCCCGAAGGCACCCCGGAACTGCCGCTCGCTCGACGCTTTGCGTTAGGCACCACGATTTTGGGAGACGCGCCGGCGACCTACGTGCGGGTGCTCTCGAGTGTTCCAGAAGGTGGCGTGGTGAGTCTCGAGAGCGCGCGCGAGTACGCTGGATTCGCGACCATTGCCGCACGCGATAGTGAATTGTTTGTAAGCGACGGGTCCTCGCCACGCGTTCGACGCTATAGCGTCGGCAGCGACGACAGCTTAGCCGACGAGACCGTCGTGGCATTCGACGCCTACGGCCTTCCCAGCGTTCCGCTTTACACGAACGTGTTCGTCGATGCCGAGCACGCCTACGTGCAGCGCGAGCAGACGCGCCGCATCGCTTGGAATCCCTCTGCCATGACGATTCAAGGCGAGGTCGCAACCGGGGGGCCAGAGGTCGTGCGAGGAGGGAAACCGGTGCGTGCTGGCTACGATCGGTCGATGGTGGTTCGCGGCGGCGACATCTTGCAGCCTTACTACTGGAGCGACGCCGACTATTACGCGTTTGACGCGCAATCGCAGATCGCTCGCTATGACCGTGATAGCGGAACACTCCTCGAGCTCATCGATGCGCCGTGTCCGGGACTCGACGTCGCAAGCGTCGCCCCGAACGGCGACGTGTTTTTCTCGAACTGGGTCTTTGCGGCGGCAGCACCTGCCCTCGACGCCGCGGCACCAAAGACCTGTACGCTGCGCTTGCGCGCAGGGGCCAACGTCTTCACGGAAGATGCGCGCATCGACCTCGCATCGTTGGTTGGAACCGAAGACACCGTGGCTTACCGGGTGCTTCGCGACGGCAGTGCACTCGTCTCCGTCCTCGCTCGCGAGGAGCTACCGAACCGTGAATTGACTCCAGCCGACATCACGGGAGGCGCATATTGGCGTCTCTTTCGGGTTGCCGAAGATGGTAGTAGCGCAGCTCCCGTCCAGGGTTTGCCGCTCATCGCTGCCGGCTACTACATGGTCGAAGTGGACGAGCGAACGCTCGTCTTCGTGACGTCGGCTGACTATGCGACGACCACTGTCTATGATGTTCGCTCGGACGGTACTGCAACCGCGCAGTTCCAAGTCACTGGGTGGGCATATCAGGTCGTACCACTACCGTGACCCGACGCGGCGCGTGGGCGCGACTGCATCGCTACGCCGGGCTGGCCACCGCGCTCTTCCTCGCCACCGCTGGACTTTCGGGTGCGGTCATCGCGTGGCACGAGGAGATCGACGTTGCGCTCAACGCCGACGTGCTCCGCGCGCGCACTGCCGCCAACGCTCCGGTCGAGTACGCAATTGAAGACTGGATTGCGCGCGTCGAGGCTACGTGGCCGCATAGCCAGGTCTTCTATGTAGCGGCTCCGCGCGATGTGCAACATGTCGCGCAGCTCTACCTTGCGCCGAGAGAAGGTCAGGTCGAGCCAGAGGTCGACCAGGTCTTCTTGGAGCCCGCAACCCAGCGGATCACGGGTGCAAGAAGGCGTGGCGTCGTGCCAACGCGCCGGCTCGAGGTCGTTCCTTTCGTCTACGCGCTGCACGAGAGTCTCTGCGCTGGAGAACTGGGACGGCGCTTTCTGGGCTGCGTCGCCATTGTATGGTTCTTCGACACCATCGTCGGTCTTCGGCTCGCGTGGCCAAGGCTTACCCTGCGCTCTATTCGGCGTGCATTCGGAGCACGACTTCGCGGCCATCCGGCGCGACGCAACTATGAGTTGCACCGTGCGAGTGGTCTTTGGGTTTGGCCGATGTTGTCCGTCATGGCGTTTACTGGGTTCGCAATGGCGTTGCACGCGGAAGTGTTCGAGCCGATCCTCGACAAGCTCGGACCGTTAACGCCGGACGTGCTCGAGACTCTGCCAACAGGTGACGGGCACTTCACGATCTCGCCCAGCGCCGCGATGGACCTGGCGAAGGCGCGTGTCGCGGAGAGGTTTGGCGAAACGGTACGCGTTGGTGGGCTCAGAATCGTGCACGACAAACACGCGTACGTGGTTGGCCTCCACACCCCAGCCGACTTGATGGAGGCATACCCAGGCGCCTGGGTGACAGTCGCTGGAGACCGACCAGTGGTGTTGGAGACGCGCTTCGCGGGAGGTACGACGTCGACAGATTGGGTACACGACCTCCAGCTGCCCCTGCATTCTGGGCGCGTCATGGGTACGGGCGGTCGCGTACTCATTACGATGCTTGGCCTCGTCGTGTCGGTGTTGTCAGTCACGGGCGTTCTCGTTTGGTGGCGTAAGGTGGGCCTGCGATCGAGATGAGCTGACGGCGACTCGCAGCCCACTAGCGTTCGCTCATCGTCGCTTGATACGACGCCAAGATGCTCACCACCGCAGCCCTCGCGCGACGTATCGATGCCGCTCAAGGCCGCATCCCCTGCGACCTGGTGCTCAAGAACGTCCGCTTTCTCGATGTGTTCAGCTGCGCCTTCCGCGAAGGTGACATCGCGATTATCGACGGCGTCATCGTTGGTACGATCCCGGGCCTTGCTGGAAAGCGGGTCATCGACTGCGGTGGCGACGCCGTGGTGCCCGGCTTCATCGATGCCCACGTTCACCTCGAGAGCTCGCTCGTCACCCCCGAGACCTTCGAGCGCGTCGTGTTGCCGCGCGGCACGACGACCGTCATCGCTGACCCCCACGAGATTGCCAACGTCCATGGCACCCGTGGCCTATCGTATTTTCTCGAGGCCGCGACCCACGCTCACCTCGACTTGCGTGTCATGATGAGCTCGTGTGTGCCCGCCACCGTCCACGAGACCAATGGCGCCGGTACCATCAAGGCGGAGGCGCTGCGGGCGCTCGCCGACCATCCCAAGGCGCTCGGGCTCGCCGAGATGATGAACTTTCCCGGCGTTCTCGGGAACGACCCTGAAGTGCTCGAGAAGCTCGTTGCCTTCTCGAGCCGCGTCATTGATGGCCATTGTCCGCTATTGCGTGGGCGCGCTCTCGAAGCCTACGCCTCCGCTGGTATCTCGAGCTGTCACGAGTCGTCGCGCCTCGACGAGGCTCGCGAGAAGCTTGGGCTGGGCATCGCCGTCTGGATCCGCGAGGGGAGCGTCGCCAAAGACGCCGACGCGCTGGCGCCACTCGTTTCGCTCGCCACATCGACGAGCCTCGGCTTCTGCACCGACGACAGAAACCCACTGGATATCGCGCGCGAAGGTCACGTCGATCACGTGTTGCGCAAGGTCTTGAAGCAGGTGCCGCATCCCGAGGTGGTGTACCGGGCCGCCTCCCACAGCGTCGCGCGCCACTACGGCTTGCGCGGGCTCGGCGCCATCGCGCCCGGCTATCGCGCCGACATCGTGCGGCTTGGCGACGCCACGACCTGCGCCGTACGCGAGACCTACGTTGCCGGTGTGCCTGCGACCGAGCTCGTGAGTCGCGGAAAGGCGGCTCCCGACGCGTCGAACAGCGTACGTACCGTCGTACCCGAGGCCTCGGCGCTCGAGAGTGTCCGCGGCAGCGTCCACGTCATCGACGTGATCCCCGGCAAGATCATCACCGGGCGGAGCGTTGGGCGTGACGATGCGCCAGGCGTCCACCGGCTCACGGTCCTCGAGCGTCATGGCCATGGTCGCCCCCCAGCCAACGCCTACGTCCGCGGCTTCGGCGATTCTTTCCGAGGCGCCATCGGCTCGAGCGTCGGCCACGACAGCCACAACCTCATCGTCGTCGGCAAAGAAGCTTCCGACATGCGGGTCGCTCTCAAAGCGCTCGCCGAAACGGGCGGCGGCTTCGTGGTCGTCGACAAAGGGGCCGTGCTCGCCCAATTGGCCTTGCCCATCGCTGGCCTCATGACCACAGCCTCCGCTCCAGCGGTCGAAGAAGCGCTCACCAAGCTCCACGCCGCTAGCAAGGCGGTCGGCTGCGCACTGCACGAGCCGTTCCTGCAGCTCGCGTTCCTCAGCCTGCCAGTCATCCCGTCGCTCAAGCTCACTGACCACGGGCTCTTCGACGTCGACGCCTTTGCGGTCATCGGTGTCGCCGCGTGAGTGAGCCGGCCCCCGCGCTCCGCACCGAGGTCATCGCTGGCATCACCACGTTCTTCACGGTGGCCTACATCGTCGTCGTGAACCCGACGATCCTCGCTCAGAGCGGCATGGCCTTCTCGGCGGTGCTCACGGCCACGGTCTTGCTCGCCTTCTCGATGACGTTGTTCATGGGCGTATACGCGAAGCTCCCGTTTGCGGTCGCTCCGGGCATGGGCATCAACGCCTTCTTCACCTTCACGCTCGTGCTTGGCCAGGGCGTCCCTTGGCGCACCGCCCTCGGCATGGTCTTCTGGTCGGGCGTCTTGTTCATCGTCGTGTCGGTGACGCCGCTGCGCGAGCAGGTCGCGCGCGCCATTCCGGCGAACCTCCGCAGCGCCGCGGCCGTCGGCATTGGCTTGTTCCTCACGTTCATTGGTTTGAAGAGCGCGAGCTTCATCGCCTCCGACCCCGTGACCTTCGTACGCGTCGGTCACTTCGACCGCGGTACGGGTCTCGCGTTGGTGGGTCTGCTCGTCATCGTGCTGTTGCTGCGCAAGAATCACCCGCTGTCCTTTCTAGCGGGCATCGGAGTCGCGACGCTTGGCGCGCTCGTCGTTGGGGCGACGCGGCTTCCCGACGCGGTCGTCGCGCTGCCAGATTTCAGCGCCGTCCTCCAACTCGATGTCGTCGGCAGCCTCCAGCTCACGCTCCTGCCGGCCATCGTCGCGCTCTTCTTCACTGACCTCTTCGACAGCGTCTCCACGTTCGTTGGCGTCGCGCAGGCGACCGGTCTGGTGGACGCGCGCGGCGAGCCCCGAAATCTCAGACAGGGCCTTGTCGTCGACGCGTTCGCGACCTTTGGCGCGGGTCTCTTGGGCACGTCCGCTGGAACGGCCTATGTGGAGAGCGCGGCTGGCATCTCGGTCGGCGGACGCACGGGCCGCACCGCCATGGTTACGGCGCTCTGCTTCTTGCCTTGCCTGTTCATCGCGCCGCTCGCGGGCATGGTCCCCGGCTTTGCCACGGCACCCGTGCTGATCGTCGTCGGCGCCTCGATGTTCAAGGCGGTGCAGGGCATCAAGCTAACGCACCTCGAGGACGCCTTGCCGGCCTTCCTGACCATCGCCCTCATTCCCCTTACTTTCTCGATTACCCAAGGGATTCTCTGGGGTTTCGTGAGCCACACGGTGCTGTACGCGTTTGCCGGCCGAGGTCGGGAGGTCTCCCCCATGCTGGTCGCTATTAGCTGCGTCTCTGCCTGCCTGCTCGTTCTCGAAGCAGTGCGCTAGCGCTTGCGCAATGCGAGCCCCTCGGCCACCATCATGAGACGACCATGAGCGAAGCACTGGCGAAACGGGCGTACGCCATTGCGCGCGACAACTTCCTCTTCGAGGCGTTGAGCGACTCCGAGCTCACAACCCTCATGGAGGCGGTGCGCGTCGTGACCTTCAGCCAGGGTGCGGTGATCGTGCAGGAAGGCGATCGGGCCCACGAGCTCTTTCTGGTAGTCGATGGCGGCGTCAACGTCGTCAAGCACGGCGGACAGTTTCTCGCCTACCTGGGGCGCGGCGGCTTCTTCGGTGAGATGGCACTCTTCAGCAAGACGGCGCGGCGCAGCGCTGACTGCATCGCGACCGGCGAAACCGTCTGCGTGGTCATCGACGCTAGCGTGCTCGAGAACTTCTGCGACAAGCACCCGCAGTCGGGGCTGAAGATCTGCCGCAGCATCATTCGCGTGCTCTCCGAGCGCCTACAGGCGACGAGCGCCGACCTCGCCATGTTGATGAGCACGCAGGCCCAAGCGCAGGCCGACGTCGACAAGTGGGTTGCCGCCGCGAAGGCCCAGCGTGGCGAGCGGCCTTGAGCGCACGCCCTCAGGGATTGACCGTGAGCTCGACACGTATCGCTTCGCGAGGGCGGGCGGGGTCATTGGATACGACGCACAGCGCTGCGTGGTAGGTGCCAGGCGAGAGCCCTGTCGTCGTCAGCGTCGTCACCACCAATGCCGCTTCAGCGGACGACACAGTGCCCGAGGGAGCCACGCTCGTCCCAATCCACGGTGCACCGCAAGCGACGCGGCCACGCACGCTCATGGCCAAGCCCGCCAAGGAGTAGTTCGCTGCCCATGCGCCGGTGTTCGCCGTCGACACCGTTAGTGAAGCAAAGCCACCGCTGCCCGTGTTCGAGCCAAAGTGCGCCCAGCGGTTGGTGAACGTGCTCGTCGTGTTGGTGACGAGCCAGTAACGGCCGGCGGGTAAGGTCGGGGCTTCGCCCGCGGCGACGAGGTCAAGCGCGATCGTCCCGTCGATTGCGGAGACGCCTGCCGCGGTGGCGCTCGCAGTATACGTCCAGCTTGCGGCGCTCGGGGCTGAGCTGGGATTGCCAGCGGGAACGCCGCTCGCGTCGGGATAGATGCTCCAGGTGAGGAGAGGGCTCGCGGTGGCGAGCGCTGCGCCACTGACGACGAAGCCCTCGGCGCGCAGTGAAAGGACGACCGTCTCCGCCTCGAGAACGAAGTCATCCGCAGAGAACTGGGCGTTGCTGCCGGCCGTCGCTGGGTTCGTGTAGATGGTGCTTCTGAAGCCAGAGAACACGGCGCCCCGAGGTGAATCGTGGATGGTCGCCGCACCGTCGCCATCGGTCACGACCTCGTAGACGAGACCAGCCCCGCCAGTGTTGCCGATCGAAAACGTGATGGACGTGTCCGCGCCAACGCTCACCGTTTGAGCTGTCGAGGCGACCAGCGCCAGCGCCGGTGGCGACGTGATGAGCAGTGAAAACGGCTGGGTCGCGTCCGGTTCAACGCCGTTCGTTGCCGTGAAGGCGAGCGCGTACGAACCGATATCGGCGCTAGCCGGCGTGCCGGTGATCTGGGCTGTGCCATCGCCGTGGTCGGTGAACACGAGGGTCGCGGGAAGGGGGTCGCCGCTCAGCGTGATGGTGCTGGCAGGGGCTCCGGTCGTGATGATGACGAGGTTCGCCGGTTGCCCGCTCCACAATGCGGCGTTGTCGGTGCTCGTGAAGTGTGGGGCGACGCGGTCCTCGCATGACGTCGAACAGGCATCCGCCCCGTCATCGTTGCCGTCGTCGCATTGTTCACCGGCCGTGACGACGCCATTGCCACAGGCCGTGTAGGTGCAGTTCGTGTCGCAACCGTCGCCCTCAACTGGGTTCCCGTCGTCGCACGCTTCGCCCCCGGTCAGGATGCCGTTGCCGCACGCAGTGCTCGTGCAGTTCGTATCGCAGCCGTCGCCGTCCACTGGGTTCCCGTCGTCGCACTCTTCGCTCCCGGTCAGGATGCCGTTGCCGCACGCAGTGCTCGTGCAGTTCGTATCGCAGCCGTCGCCGTCCACCGCGTTACCGTCGTCACAAGTCTCGCCCGGGTCGGTCGTGCTGTCGCCGCAGTAGCCGGGGTCGCCGTCGCCCAGATCGGCATCGGCCCCCTCATCGCCGTCCGCGTCGGTCGCCGGGTCCACATCACCGTCTGCATCGCTTGCCGCATCGTCGCCGTCGGGATCCGCCTCCCCGCCTGGGTCGCCATCAACACGCGGCTCGCCATCGCGGTCGCTAGGCTCAGGATCGGCAAGCGCGTCATCACCACCCAAGCCCTCACCGTCGAGCCCAGAGCCCTCGTCACCGCAAGCGCACAGCAGAAGGGTCGCCGCGAGCGCCAAGGGAGTAACGACAAGCCTGCGTGACATCGTTGCCGAGCCTCCGGGAGTCTACCGGTCTGCAACGGCTCAGAGGGGTCACTTCAGGAGGAGATCAAGGAGAGCAGCGTGTCGAAAAGGGTGCCTCGGGTAGTCGTCTTGACCACATCGACGACCTGCCGCGCTTCACGCGCTTGCGTTGCTGCTCTTGCCCAAGAGAGCACGCAGCTCTTCAGGGAGATCGGCCGTGAAGGTCATCGGCTCGCCCGTCGATGGCTTGCGCAGCGTCAAGGCGCTCGCGTGCAGTGCCTGACGTTCGAGTAGCAGCGTGCGACGATCATCGTCCGTCATGGCGGCCCGCGTGAAGCGATCGTAGATGGCGCCGTCTGGGTAGATCTTGTCACCCAGCACGCCGTGTCCCACATGAGCGAGGTGAACCCGAATCTGGTGTTGACGGCCGGTGTGTGGCCGCGCTTCCACCAAGGCGAGCAGGCGCCCAAGGGCTTCGAAGCGTCGTAGGACGCGAACCGTCGTTCGTGACGGGCGACCTGCCTGGGCGTCAATGCGCACGCCAATGCGCACGAGCTCGCTACCCATGGCGATCGGCGCGTCGATGTCGAAGACGTCCTCGGCAGGGTGACCATGCACAATGGCGTGGTAGGTCTTCGTCACGTCCCCGTCGACGAAGCCCGCGGAGACCTGCCGCAGAGCCTCGGGCGTACGTGCCGCCACCAAGACGCCGCTCGTCTCACGGTCGAGACGATGCACAGGCGAGGCGAACCCCTCGCCGTAACGCTCGCGGATACGGCCGACCACCGTGCCGAGGTGATAGCTAGCCGAGGGATGCACTGGCAGACCCGCTGGCTTGTCGATGACCAGGAGCTCGTCGTCGAGAAACAAGGTCGTGAAGCTACGTGGCGTCTCGGGCTCATCGGCGGCAAGTCTGCGTAAGCGGACACGGGTCCCCGTTCGGACGATGCTCGCTGGCTTGAGCGCTGGCGCCACGAGGTCGCGCTCGATGATGCGCTGGACGCGATTGCGGGAGAGCTTCCCGAGCTTGGCGCAGAGGTAACGATCGAGTCGCAACCCGTCATAGGCCGACTCGACGACCAGCTCGACCTCGACGTACTTCAAGCTACTCCTTGCGCGGCGCCCGCGTGGCGGCGAGCGCCAGCATCGCCTCTGCGAGACCCGGAGTCTCCGCGCTGACCCCCGTATAGGCGGTGAGCAAAGCATTGCGCAGCCGCGCGTCTGCAAGGATGCCGCCGCTGCCGGTCGCCGCGTGACGTCCAGGCGTGAAGGCCCGACCACCGATATGCTCGAGCACGAAGGAGCGCAGCTCTGCGTTATCGCCGCCAATGAGCTGCACCAGGATGTCGAAGGCGGCATCGTCTCCCAGATACGCGAGGGCGATCCACGCCGCCGCGGCGGTCTGCTCGTTCTTGATGGCGGTCGTCGCGCGACGCAGTGCCTTCACCAGATCTTTATCGTAGGCGCGAGTGGTGAGCGCCAGGATCTCGAGGGCCGCGTCACGGGCAACCTCTTCGGGAGACAGCTTCGGCGTCGTGTTCGCAGCCTTGCGCGCTCCGATACTGCCCGTGAACATGCCGAGATAGTCCCGTAGCGCTTCCTTCTTCCCGAGGTTCAAAAGCGCGACGCGTGCCGCGATGCGCTGCTGATCGGTGGCGGTGGCCGGGTTCATCGCACGTGTCACGATCTCGACGGCCCGCGGGTCACCCGACAAGCCCAAGGCGCGGATCCCTGCGAGTCCGAGCCGCGCGTCGGTGCCCCCCAAGAGCGGCAGCGTCTCGCCAACCTTACGGCGACCCAGGTACCAGGCGCACGCCTGCGTCATGGGCTCAGTGGTTGGCTCGGTCAACGCTTTGGTGCACGTGTCGATGAGCCCGTCGCTCTCCCAGCGTCCAACATAGAGGACAGAGCGGGCGCGTGCATCGTCATCGCCGCCGGGGAGTTGGGCGAGCTCGACGATCTTCGGCAACGCCTGCTCACGATCGCCCGTCTGAAAGAGGGCGAACGCGAGCGCTGGCCGCATCGCCACATGCCAGTCGGCATCGCGCTGGTTCGCGTCGTCAACCGCCACCATACGGTCGACGTGAACCGAGTTACCCAGATAGGCGAGTCCGCTGAGGCCAAGGAGGTGGAGGTTCTCCGGGCTCGTTCCGCCCTTGCAGACGTAGTCGAACTCACCATCAGTCCGCGTTAGCGTGTCGGCAAATAGGGTCTCGTAGCTCGCATCCAAGCGGCCAGCCACCGTCTCGATGCCCGCCTTGCACGAGGTGAGGTCGAGGGTGCAACGATAGGGCTCCTCGAGCAGATTCTGGAGGGGGGGCTTCACCGTGCAGGTGTTGACCCCAGGTGCGTCCTCTCGGACGTTGTAGTAACGCTCCTGGAAAGTGTTCTGGGGCTTGCCCGCGTGGGGCTGAAAGGCGCTTCCTTTGCCGCGCACGAAGGTGCAACCAGCGACGAATGCCAGCGAGATGACGAGAATCAGGCGGTGGTTCATCGTGGGCACGGCTTACCAGATCGGTGGATACTGTAGAAGCGCATGAAGTTGCTCCTTGTGACCCCGCCGATGACTCAGCTCAATACGCCGTACCCCGCAACGGCGTACCTGACGGGCTATCTGCGCTCGCAGGGCATGGCGGTCGTGCAGGCCGACCCGGCGCTCGGCTGGGTTCTCGAGCTCATTTCACCCGATGGCGTCCGCCGGGTTGGGGCCGCGCTGACGGCCAACCATACCTCGGCGGCGGTCCGCTTTCTGGTCGAGAACCTCGAGGCGGTAGTTGCCCAGGTAGGGCCGGTCGTCGCTTTCTTGCAGAACCAAGACCTCTCGCTCGCCCACCGCATCGCCGGGCGGCGCATGCTGGTCGAGGGTCCACGCTTCCGCGACATCGGCCCGGCGGGCCACGAAGAGGAGTACCTGGACTGGGCGTTTGGCGCGATGGGTGTCGTCGACCGTGCCCGCTATTTCGCAACGCTCTTCATCGAGTGCATCGCCGATGCCATTCGCGATGGCATCGACCCTCATTTCGCTTTTGCCCGCTATGGCGAGTCGCTCGCCACGAGCCAGCCTACGATGGACCCGCTCCTCGCCGAGCTTTCCGCCGGTCGTGATCGCATCACCGCGCGGGTGCTCGCTGAGCTCACCGAAAGACTCCTGGCCGAGCACCAGCCCGACGTCGTCGGCATGACGCTGCCCTTTCCCGGCAACGTCTTGGGCGGCCTGCGCATGGCCGACACCATTCGGCAACTTTCTCCCAAGACCCGCATTGTTTGGGGCGGCGGCTTCGTGAACACCGAGCTGCGTCGGCTCTCCGACCCCCGCTTGTTCGACTACGTCGACGCCATCACTTACGACGATGGCGAGCGCCCGCTCGAACATCTCTTGCGTGCTTGGTCTGGTGAACAGAAGCCGCTCCTGCGGACACGTGTGCGCGAAGGCGGATGCGTAATTTGGCGCGATGACCCCAAGGTCACCGATGTCGCCATGAAAGACACCGGCACACCGACTTACGATGGCCTACCCCTGGCGCGTTACCTCTCCGTCATCGACACGCTGAACCCCATGCACCGCCTGTGGAGCGATACGCGCTGGAACAAGCTGACCGTGGCGCACGGTTGTTACTGGCGGAAGTGCTCGTTCTGCGACATCAGCCTGCACTACATCCAGCACTACGATCCGGTGGCCGCAAAGCTCCTGGTCGACCGTATCGAGCAACTCATCGCCGAGACCGGCACGCGCGGCTTTCACTTCGTCGACGAAGCCGCGCCACCCGCCGCGCTCAAAGCGCTCGCCGAGGAGCTCATCGCGCGCAAGGTGCAGGTCGCCTGGTGGGGTAACGTTCGCTTCGAGAAGGCGTTCACGCCGCAGGTGTGCAAGCTGCTTGCGCAGTCGGGGTGCATCGCCGTGAGCGGCGGCCTCGAGGTCGCGAGCAACCGACTACTCACGCTCATGCAAAAGGGTGTCACCGTCGAGCAGGTCGCGCGCGTCACCAAGGCGTTCGGCAACGCGGGCGTTCGTGTCCACGCGTATCTCATGTACGGCTTCCCCACGCAGACAGTGCAAGAGACGGTCGATGCGCTCGAATACGTGCGCCAGCTCTTCGTCGAGGGCTGCCTCGACTCGGCCTTTTGGCACCGCTTTGCCGCGACCGTCCACGCGCCAGTCGCCAAGAACCCCGAGGCCTACGGTATCACCCTGCCGCCGCGCCCCGAACCGACCTTCGCAGAGAACGACATTGCTTTCGTGGACCCCACCGGCGCCGACCACGATCGATTGGGTGAAGGACTGCGCCGTGGTCTCTACAACTTCATGCACGGCCTCGGACTCGATGACGACGTGCGCCAGTGGTTTCCCATGAAGGTCCCAAAAACGACCGTGCAGTCGGGCTTCGTACGCGGGGCGTTGGGGCAGAAGCGCTCAGCGTGATCTGCGAAAGCCTCTACGGTTTTTCAAACTGGCACGTAGAGCCCAGCGCTCGTGCTCGGCCTACGGCGATGACGCCCACCGACGCAGACACGCTACGTACGTCACCAAGGGCGAAAACGCGATCAATGCCTGGGTCGTGCCCGGCGCAGTGTACCCATCCATGATGCTGTGCATGCCAAGCCAGCTGTACTTGGTGAACAGGAGGAGCAGCATCACTTCCAACGCTAGGGCCGCGCCGAACGAAACGAAGTAAACGCGGTAGCGGCCGGCGCCGTGCCTCAGTCGCCAGTAGACCGTCGCGACCAGGGAAAACAGCGCGAAGGCGAGTCCGCTCCAGAGGCCAACCAAGCCGAACAAAAGTCCGAGCGCGAGACTCGAGAGCAGGAGTACAGCAGAGAGGAAAATCTTCAACACGAGCATGCGCATCCCAACGCCAACCTACGCGACCAACCGGGAACAGCCCGTGACGCCTTAGGTGGTAGGAAGTGGAGCCGAACCAGGGTCGTTCTCGTCATGCGGCTCTGGCTTCGCCGCGGATTGGTCTCGTGACGGCTCCCGAGGCTTGCCCGCGTCGCGCACGCGCTGAAGCATGGTGCGAAACACCCGACGCAAGTGCTCTCGCACCGCCTCGGGCTCCCCCAGCGCGACGAGGGTGTCCGCTACAGCCTCCAGCGTGGAGACGTATTCGCGCTTCGGCTCGCGCCGCAAGGCCCCGTAGATGGACGCCTCCCGTGGCTCGAGCACGACGCGCTGGAGCTTGAGGAGCCAAGCGTTACGCCACCACAAGGTCTTCGCCTGCGACCACGTGCCGTCGAGAACGATGATGCCTTGCAGGCGCTTGGACGGTACGACCACGCCGCTCTTGTCGACCGCGCGGGTCCCCTTGCCCTGCGCCGTGCCCTTGCGCGGAAAGATGACCGCCCAGCGGGCTGGGTCTGCGTCTTCGCCCAAGGCTGCGGCGAGCGAGCGCCAGGAAAGGCCAACGATGACCTTTGCGCGTGTCAGGTTGGTGGGCAGTAGGCGTGCCGTGCCGAGCGTCACATCTTGTTCTTGAGGATGTTGCAGCACCACCACGCGCAGGCGCGTATTGTGGAGGGCACTACGGTCACAAACGCAGATATTGGGCGGCTTTCCGCAGCTTGGGCAGGGCTCGACAGGGGGGCCGTCAGGCGCTCTTCCGGTCCCATGATTGGGCGTGGTAGTGGCGTTTCGCCGGCGTCGCTTCTTCCGTGGCTCGCTTGGCATCTCTGATGCTTGTCGCATGCTGATCAGTATTCTCAAAGCAGCTCTCACCGTGGTCGCTCTCGGGGCGACGCACTCCGGCCCCGGCCGGTGGATTCACGGGCTGGTCGCGAGCTTCTTCGACCCGGAGTGGAACGACGAGCACCGTGGCATCATCTGGGCCGTCATCGTCTTCATTCTGTTCTTCGCGGGTGTTGGCTTTCCGCTTCCCGAAGACATCCCGCTCACTGTCTCTGGCTTCACGACCTTCAAGCTCTCCGGTGACCGTTTTGTCGCCTTGAATTACGCGATCACCATGGCGGTCGTGATTGTCCCCATCCTCGCGGGCGATTTGTTGACCTACAGCATCGGTCGTCGCTGGGGCTTCGCTCTGCCGGCTCGGGTCCGCATCATCGGGAGATTGCTCCCAGAGAAGCGTCTCGCGCGCGTCCAGCGCTGGTTCGATCACTACGGCAACTTCACGGTCTTCCTGGGGCGTCAGGTCGCTGGGGTGCGCTTCGTCACCTTTTTCTCGGCCGGCGCCATGCGGATGCCGCTCAGCAAGTTCATCCTCTTCGACTTCCTTGGCTGTCTCGTGAGCGTGCCCATCTGGTTGACGCTCGGTGCCTTGGCGGCGGTGCACGGGAAAGAGTGGCTCGACGTCGTGGCCCGTAAGGTTGGCAACACGTTCTTGCTCAGCGCCATCGGTCTCTTCGTACTTTTCTACGCCATGCTGAAGGTCCGCTCGGCGCTACGGGCGCGCAAAGCAGCCGCGGCGCGAGTCGGTCCGGTCGAGCCCGCGGTCGTCGACACGAAACCTACTCCCGTCGAGTCGAGTCGTGGACCAGCGAGCGATACTCCTTAAGGTCGGCATCCTCGTCGCGATGCTTGGCTCCGCGTGGGCCATCGAGCGCCACTGGAACAACCAGCGCGCCCGCGCCCACGCCGAAGAAGGCTGGCCCAAGGTAGGGCAATGGCACGAAGTCGCGAGCGCCAAGCCGGCTGACGAGGAGGCCGCGCGACTCCTGGCACTTGGCTACGTCGAAGGGGTGAACGACGCGCCCGCTGTCAGCGGTGTCACGCGCCACGATGCGGAACGCGTCGCACCCGGCGTCAACCTCTACGTTTCCGGGCATGCTTCGGAGGCCTATCTCGTCGACATGCAGGGCCGGCCCCTGCACACGTGGAGCTACGCGCGCGAGCGTGCCTTCCCATCGCTTGCTGGATTCGCCGCTAAAGCGGACGAAGACCGACTCTATTGGCGTTATGCCAAGCCGGCGACCGACGGCTCCATCATCGCGGTCTACGAGGGTGCCGGCCTCGTCGCGTTGGACTGGAATTCGCGCCCCTTGTGGAAACATCAGGGCTGGAACCACCACGACGTCGATGTCGCCGCCGACGGTACGGTTTGGGCTCTCGGACGTAGCCGCCGCGTCGTGCCGTGGCTGCGGTCCGAGCCGGTGATTGACGACACCTTACAGGTCCTCGACGCTTACGGTCGTCTGCGGGCACAGCTCTCGATCCTCGAGGCCCTCCACGGCAGCAGCGAAGAGCACCTGTTGCGCACGATTCCACCTGGCGAAGACGTGCTTCACACCAACGCGGTACGTGTGCTTGACGGCAGACACGCAACGGCATGGCCAGGCTTCACCGTTGGTCGAGTCTTATTGTCGATTCGCGAGGTCGATGCGCTGGTTCTCATTGACACTACGTCTGCGAAAGCGGTCTGGTCGATGATGGGCGTATGGCGTCGGCAGCACGCACCGGAGCTACTTGCGAGCGGCAAGATGCTCCTCTTCGACAACCGCGGTGTCGACGGGCGCTCGCGCGTCATGGAGATCGACGCGAACGGTAAGCCCGGGTGGATCTTCGATGGCAGAGGGGCGCCCTTCTACTCTGCGACTTGCGGTGGTCAGCAACGCCTCGCCAACGGCAATACCCTCATCGCCGAGACCGAGACCGGTAGAGCCTTCGAGGTGACTCCGGCTGGCGACGTGGTCTGGGAGTTCTGGAACCCACACCGAACCGGCAAGAATAACCGCCTCATCGCCGCTCTGTTCCAAATGACGCGTCTACCAGTCGACTTCGCTGCCACGGCCAATATCCACCGCAAGTAAGGTCGCTCCCCGAGCAGGCCGCAACGGTTGCGCGCCGACGCAGGATTGCTATGGCTAGGCGTTCTGGTAACTGGGGGCTGTGAAAGCCCATCGCGCCGCGCTCCTATTGCTCGTCGCCGCCTGCGGCGGCACGAAAAACTCAGCGAAGAACAACATCGCTATCACGTCCGAGCTCGAGCGCATCGAGGTCAACCAGGGAGTTCGGGTCTTCGTCCCCGTGACCATCACACGCATCGATTCCGCGATGACCGACGTCGTTGTAGCGTTAACGGCAGGTCCCGAGGGTGTCCTCGCGGGCGAGGTCCTTATCCCAGCTGGCCGTGAGCGTGGCGTCTTGGAGCTGGTCGCGGACATCGATACCGAAGTCGGCTCGTCCTCGTTCTCTCTGTCCGCGATTGCGGACGGCGGCGACGGCGCGCTCTCGATCCCACTCGACGTGCTGCCGGCCGCACCGTCGACCAATGAACTCATCGACCGCGCGCTGATTGATGGCGCCATCGACTATCCGACCTCGCTACTCTACCGCGGTTTCGCTTTGGTGGGTGACGAGCGACTTCCCGATGCGTATCGGGGGACCGGCGCAGGCGAAGATCTCGGCTTCTTTCGCGAGGCGCGCGACCCGACTCTACCTACCGACACCCAGGCGGCGCTCGCGCCATTTCTGGTCAGGCCCACCGACCCGACGAGCGTCTTCTACACGACGGACGCGGCGAACCCAAACGGCTTGACCGCGCAAGCGGCCAACTGCACTGAAACCGACCCGGGTCAGCTGGTGGTCGCTGGCTACAAAACCAAGCGCATCACCGCACCCATGCGTATCTGGGTCAAATGTTCTGGCGACGAAGCCGCCGACGACATCCTGCTCGAATCCGCGATCGGTTATGCCAGTGCCTTTGTCCCCGACATGGTCCGAGACTTCGGACAGCCGGTGCTCGATGACGCGAGCATCGGAAGTCCGGGTAACCTCGACAGCGCTATCGACCTTTTCGTCGTTCCGGACGGAAGCGCGAGCCTGCGCAGCGGCTACCAACACAGCGCCCGCGCGGTGACGGTGGACGATGGCCCTTACAGCGGCAATACCGCCAGCGCGTACATTCTCATGGGCCGAACGCGTGCCGAGTCGAGCGGATTCAAGTCGACGTTTGCCCACGAAATGTTTCACGTCTTCCAGAACGCTTACAACTACAAGTTCATGTTCGAGGGGAACGCCAACGGTCGCAAAGCCACGGAGTTTTGGTGGGTCGAGGCGTCCGCGACCTGGGCGTCGACGCATTACGCGCGCTCGCTAGCACTCGAGCATGTCTACAGTGAGCGCTTCCCTCCGTTTCAGCGGTCGAGCTCTTCGCTGCATCGCTCGTACGGTGGTGATGACGGCGATAGCTCTTCGCTCATGTATGCAGCGTTCATTTGGGGCTACTGGCTCGAACACAAGACCGGCGGTGTCGGGGTCATCAAACAATCGTGGGATGCTCTCCGTTCAGTGCTGACCTTCGACGCTGCCAACCAAGCGTTGAGCAACGTCTTCGACTACGAGACCAACTTCCATGAGTTCGCGATAGCAAACATCAACGAGAACTACCCGCAAGCTCTTGAGCTCGACAAGCGACACCGCGGTCTCGACCCTAGATTTCCCGAGCCTCGGCCGCGCCCTACCTATAGCCACGACAGGATCCTCGCGACGAACGAGGCCTTTACCGTACCCGTCGATATCGCTCCGCTCCGAGCCGCGTACTATCGCTACACGCCCCGCAACGACGTGGAGAAGGTCGTCATTCATTTCGACGATATGACGGTGCGCGATGGTCTCGACATCGATGGCGTCATCAAGACTGACGGCAACTGGAGTGTCGACAGCTATAGCGGTCTTGCAAAAAAGACGTTTTGCCTCAACCGCGACAAAGTCGAAGATATCATCCTCGTACTCTCGAATCACAGCGTGCCGCTCACACAGTTCGTGCTTGGCAATCTGCGTATCGAGGTGACCGATGTACCCTGCAGAGCGACTTGGTCGGGGGCATTGCGTTACGAGCTCACGAGCAACACGCCCATTGGCTCCCAGCAAACCATCGTGACCGCCAACGTCGTACTCGATCAGGCCGACGATGACGGGACGTCCCTCGTGCATTTCCTGCCAAGAGGCTCGTTCCGCTTTACCAAGACTGGCACCGTCGGTGGCTGTGTCTTGCAGGTGCCAGACTATGTGGGGGAGATCCTGCCGCAGCCCCTCTACGGTCAGCTCACGCTCGACGCCGCGAGCGAGCCTGTACGGGTGCAGTCCACCATCTCCAACGGGACCTACACCCCGGTGCAGCGAGCCGATTGCGAGCCGCCACAAGACGACTACGACATCAGCCAGCCGCTCACGGACCCTCTCTTCATGGTCATGTTCAGCGAGGGCTATACCGTTTCCGAAGACGGCACGAGCATCGGGGGAACCAAGACCGTGGACAACGGCGTCGCACGTCAGTTCTGGCAGTGGAACCTGACCCGCGGTGACTAGCTAAGCTAGAGACCGTCTTTATGGCGTCGTAGCGTTTCGCGCGTAGTGGACAAGCGAGCTCGCTGCCCTCGGTTATCTGCAAGCCAATCGACGGCCGCCATCGCGGTGAAAGCGCGGTCATCGTATTCGGCGCCCATCATGACTTTGGTCGACACGTATCGCCCGCCTTCGACCCGCGCGTCATCGAGGTTCAGCTCACCCCTTGATGAGGTACCTCGTCGTGAGGCGCCCGAGCATTTAGGGCCCGCTAAACAGCGACGGAATGCCCTTGCCAATATGCACCGCCGCGTCGAAGCGCGCGATCTTGGAGCCGCGCGCCGCCATGGTCACCACGTCGACGGCGACCTGCGCGAGCGCCTGCTCGGAGCCATCGCCCGCGTTTGGAAAGTTCGCCGCATAAGTCGATTGAAGCTTCGGCACCTTGAGCCAGTCCTGGCTGTCCATCTGCGTGTCGAAGGCTTCGCGTTGATCGTCACTCGCGTCGCCCAAGTTGACGGCGACCATGGCGGTCATGCCCATTGACGCACCTCCTCGCGTTGCTCTGTTGTAGCGGACACATCGAAGCGTCCCCACAAGAGGTCGTGATCGGAATCCGGTGTCGCCACCTGACCGCGGGCCAAGGGCGCTAGATTGCTGCAGATGACGTCGTAGCGGCGAGGCAGGTCGAGACGGAGCTTACCGATGGCGCGCGCCAGTCGCTGTGCGATCTTTGGTTCGCGCGAGCGCGAGAAGAAGTGCGTCGGTCGGGTCTCGGGATCGACCGCGCCCAGCTCGGTGAGAGGCGCGAGCAGCGCTTCGTAGGCCTCGCGGTGCTTCTTGTGCCTGAGCGTGAAGACGTTGGCGTCGCCAACCGCGATGAGCCGATGATGGAGGTCGCGCGCGACCAGGGTGGTGCTGACCGCAGCGAGCTGCTCCTCACGGTGGTGATTGCTACCGGCCGCGTCGAGGTGAAAGTTCACCAGTGTGAACGGCGCGCCGCCGTGTGGGGTGACCGTGCAAACGAGCGCGTACTTCTGCTCGGGCTCGGCCTCGGCCATGTAGAGGTGAGCAAGCTTACCGAGCACTTTGAGCTTGGGCAGCGGGATGATCAGCTCTTCGCGCACACTAACGCGGCGATGGTCGAAGATGACTGCGAGCTGCGCGTTTTCGCCGCGGCAAATTACCTCGAACCCCTCCCCGAGGGCGCGCCCGATGAGCTCGGCGGGCGTTGCCTCGCCGGCGACGCGATTCTCCTGCAGACACAAGACGCCGAGGTCGAGCGTTGTGGCCAACGAGCGGTAGGTGGCGACCAGCTGCGGCAGGCGCAGGCCGTGCATGATGTTGTGACTGGCGACGAGGATCGACTGCACGCGGCGCTCCATAGCTAACCTTGCCGCAATGCGGAAGCCAGGCCGGGCAGGAGGGCGCGCAGGCCCGACGAGATGATTTCGATGGCCAAGGCGGAGAGCAAAAGACCCATGACGCGTGTCGCGATATTGAGGCCGGTGCGTCCGAGGGCGTGCCCGATCGGCTCCGCTAAGCGGAGCGACACCCAGACCGTGACGCCCACGAGGGCACAACAAGCGACCGTGAAGACAGTATCGACCCACGAGGTCGCTTGCTCGGCGTAGACGATGGCGGTGCTAATCGAGCCAGGACCTGCGAGCAGGGGGATACCGAGCGGCACGATTCCGATGGTGGCCTTGTCTTCCGCTTCAGCGGTCTCCTCGGGCGTCTGCTTGGCGCGGCTCTGGCGGGCCTGCAGCATCGACAGACCCATCATGAGGATGAGGATGCCGCCGCCAACCCGAAAGGCCGCGATGCTGATACCAAAGAACGACAAGATATGAGCGCCTAGCAGCGTCGAGATGACGAGGACCATGCCGACCGCTATGGCGGCTGTGCGTGCCGTACCGGCGCGCTGCGGTTTGGTATAGTCACGGGTCAGCGTGATGTAGGTCGGGATGACGCTCAGCGGGTTGACGATGACGACGAGCGCAACCAGGACCTTGGCTTTTTGGAAGAATATATCCATTGCCGCGGTCCGCTATATGCGGACCCGGGACGCGTGACGCAAGCCGTTTCCCGTGACATGCTCATGACATCGTGGAGACGCAGTTCCTCTTTGCGACCTGCCAGGTCGGGACCGAGCGCATCCTCAAGGAAGAGCTCGCGCAGCGGTTTCCAGCCTTGCGGCCAGCGTTTTCGCGGCCTGGCTTCATCACCTTCAAGGATAGCCGCGAGGGCGGGCGTATCGAGCCCAGCTTCGAGCTAGGAGCCGTGTTTGCGCGGGCCTACGGCGCCTGTCTCGGCGAGGTTGTCACGGCCGAGGTGGCAGCCGCCGATCGGGCCAAGGTCATGGCTGCTAAGGTGGCATCGCTCGATACGAAACCAGTCGCGCAGCTATGGCTTCGGGACGTCGCGGCGCCAGGTGATGACAGCGAAGCCTTGGCGGCGCGGGCCGCCGAAGCGAGCCGCTTGAGCTCAGAGCTCGCAGCGCTCGGGGTGCAGGTGAGCGCCATGCCAGCGATAGGACAACGCGTCTTCGACATCGTCGTCGTCGAGGACGACAGCTGGTGGCTCGGCGTTCACGACCACACCATCGATCATCCTCCCTCACCGATGGTTCCAGTGCATCCTCCGGAAGCGCCATCGCGCGCTTACCTCAAGGTCGAGGAGGCGATCCGATGGTTTGGCCTCGCCCTGCGCGAAGGCGACGTCGCGGTCGAGCTTGGCTCCGCGCCGGGTGGCGTCGTCTATGCGCTGCTCGCCCGCGGATTGAAGGTCACCGGCATCGACCCCGGTGAGATGGCCACCGTGGTGAAGGCCAACAAGCGCTTCACACACCTTGCGATGAGCGCTTTCGATGTCCGCGAAAGCAATCTCCCAAAGCGCGTTGATTGGTTGTTGCTCGATATGAATACCGAACCTGAGCTTGGGCTGCGGGCCGTGGAGCACGTCATCAAGCTCGGAAGAATGCCAACCTACGGCGTTGTTTTGACCCTCAAGCTGAATCAGCCAAGCTTTTCTGTCCGTATTCCAGAGCTCGTCAATCGCGTGAGGAGTCGAGGCTTTGGCTGGGTCTACGCGAAGCAGCTCACGGCAAACCGACGTGAGATTACCGTGGTCGGTTTGACCGAGCGTGGTCAGCGGCGGGCATGACAGCGCTGTCCGCTACAGCAGTCTAGCGGAAGTACTTCTCGCGCAAGTACGGCAGTAACCACGGTTTCAAGGCCTGCTTTTTCATGTCCGAGAGGTCACGGAAGCTACGAACCATGCCCGTGCACGTCGAGGCGCCGCAGCCGCAGGCGAAGCCTTCCCAGCCGCTCTCATCGATGATGGCGTTGTAGTCCATGGTGATCTCTTCGCCGGCCGCGATATCGCGTCGGGCGATGAGAATCGGGGTCTCGTTGGCGCTTTGCGGGCTAAAGCCCGCGTTGGGCTCGCACGAGTGGTTGACCAGGTCGTCGAGCTCGCCGGACGGCCCGAGGTAGTGCTCTTCACCAACCTGGAGATGGTAGTCGTCGAAATCGGTCTCGGAGGCGTGCGTGATGCGGCCGGTGAAAATGGCGATGAGCTCACCCTTGGCGATCGGCTCTATCGCGAAGGCTCCAGCTCCGTGCGCCGGGCTCTCGCCGCGGGCGACCTTGGAGCTTACCCGGGGGACGACTTCTTCAGCGGAACGTCTAGCGTCAGCCATGTGCAAGCGCTCTGTAGCGAGTCGGACTGCGGTCGTACAGCGAAAAAATCAACGACCCTTGTAGCCCATCATGTCTTTCATGGCGCCTTCGGCCTCGCCCGCGATCTCTTCACTCTCGCGCACGACGTCGGCACATTGCTCGCAGACCTTCATGGTCTTCTTGCCGACTTTGACCCGCACCAGCTCTTCGACCTCTTCACCGCACTTTTGACATTCCACGGTTCGAGCTCCTTGGAAGGCAACGGAAGGCTACCAGCCTCTCCGTTTCTGCGCATATTAGTACCAGAAAGCCATGACAGACCTTACCCCAGCCGACCGCGAGCGGCTCGTGCTCGCCAAGCACCAGCTGACTGCCCAGAGCGTCGCGTCGCGTGTGGCCGACCTCATTGGCACCCCCATCGAGAAGGGGCTTGCCATGTTGCCCCAGAAGGCCCGCGGCATGATCGACAAGGCCGCCGGCGAGGCCATCCAAAAAGCCTTGGAAGTCGCGATCTTGACGCTAGGCGAAGGCAGCGGCCGACCCACCAACGCGCGCCTGAATCTCGCCTTTGCGGCTCTCACTGGCGGGGTCGGAGGGTTGTTCGGCTTGCCTGCGCTGATCGTCGAGCTGCCAGTCTCGACCACCCTCATGCTGCGCGCCATCGCCGAGATCGCGCGTCATCAGGGCGAAGATCTCGCCGACCTCGAGACACGTCTTGCATGTATGCAGGTCTTCGCCCTCGGCGGGCCGCAAGCGAGCGACGATGCCGCCGACACGAGCTACTATGCGACGCGCCTTGCCATCGGCCGGCTCACCTCCGACGCCGCTCGCCATCTGCTCACGCGTGGCGCCGCTGCCCGTGAAGCGCCCGCGGTCGTACGCTTCATCAGCGCAGTCGCGGCGCGCTTCGGCCTCGTAGTCACAGAGAAGGCCCTGGCCGCCGCCCTCCCAGCCATCGGTGCCGTTGGCGGCGCCGCCGTCAACACGATCTTCATGGACCACTTCCAAGAGCTCGCGCGCGGTCACTTCACGGTACGTTCGCTCGAGCGCACGTACGGCGAAGCGCGCGTCAAGACTGCTTTCGAAGAGGTCTAGCGCGTTAGATTCACGGCGCGCTGACCCACTGCACGAACATGTCGAACGCGAACGCGGTGAGCAGCCCCGTCGCGATCCCGGCCCCGTCCCAAGCGAGATCCCGAAACGAGGGGTCCCCATCACCCGCTGCGTCGAAAGCCTCTTTTCCCAGGGCGGCCCCACCCGCGACGAGCAAGCCCCCGAGCAGTCGTGTTTGCAGATCGCCCTCGGCAACGGCGACGACCCCGTACGTCCCGGCCGCCAGAGCACCCGCGACGGCGAAGTGCTGCACCTTGTCGGGGCCCGTCCACGCGTCGTCACGCGCGCTTGCGAGAGCTGGCACGAGAACGAGTAACGCGCCGATGAGAATTCGCACTACTGCGACCGGAAGTTCTCGAACTTGAGCTCGAGCTTGAAATCGTGGCCGCGCAGCAACGCCATGACGTTCTGCAGCTCGTCACGTGAAGGCGAGATGACGCGCACCTGGTCGCCCTGGATCTGCGCCTGCACCTTCTTGAGCTTTGCCTCCTTGATGAACTTCACAATCTCCTTGGCGATCTCCATCGGCACGCCTTGTTGCAGCGTGATGGTTTGACGGACGGCGAAGCTCGTCGCCTTCTCGATGTCCTCGCGCTTCAAGTTCTTGATGGGAACGTTGCGCTTGACGACCTTGCCCGCGAGCACGTCCCAAATGGCGTTGAGCTTGAACTCGTCTTCCGCAGTGATCTGGATGACCTTCTCGGCGCGCTTGAGCTCGAGCTTGTAGTCGACGCCGCGAAAGTCGTAGCGCTGCCCGAGCTCTTTGTTGGCGTTGTTCACGGCGTTGTCGACCTCCTGCATGTCGACGCCGCTGGTCACATCGAACGATTGGTTGCCGGCCATAGCGCCACTGCATGCCAGAATTATGGGGCGCGGCGAACCCCCCTAGGTCGTGCTAGGCTCCCGGCCATGGGAATTTTCGAGAAGCTGAAAGCAGAGTTCGTCGACATCGTCGAATGGGTGGATGACGGGCGTTTCACCCTGGTGTGGCGGTTCCCGCGCTACCACAATCAGATCAAGCACGGTGCGCAGCTTATCGTGCGGCCCGGGCAGCTGGCGGTCTTCGTGGACCGCGGCAAGCTCGCCGACGTCTTCGAGCCTGGCCAATACACCCTCGAGACCAAAAACCTACCGATCCTCTCGACTCTGCAGGGCTGGAAATACGGGTTCGACAGTCCCTTCAAAGCCGAGGTCTACTTCGTCAGCACCCGGCAGGTCACCGAGCTCAAGTGGGGAACGCCAAACCCCATCATCATGCGTGACGCCGACTTTGGGCCGGTGCGCATCCGCGCCTTTGGCACCTACAGCTTGCGTGCCGTCGACCCGAAAGCGCTGCTCAAGGAGCTCGTGGGCACCGATTCGGTGTTCGAGACCGACGAGGTCAACGAGCTCATGCGCTCGATCATCAATACCGCTTTCGCGGACGCGATCGGCAAAGCGAATATTCCGGTCCTCGATCTCGCCGCGCGCTATCAGCAACTCTCCGATGATCTTCGAAAGCTCGTCTGCGAGCGCATTGATGACGAATACGGTCTCGATGTCCCGCAGCTCAACATCGTCAACGTTTCACTACCGCCCGAGGTCGAGAAGGCCATCGACACGCGCAGTAGTATGGGCGTCATCGGCGACATGCAGCGCTACACGCAGTACCAGGTCGCGACCTCGATGCCAGCGGCAGCCGCCAATCCAGGCGGTGGGTTCGCGGCGGCCGGCATGGGCCTGGGCCTTGGCGCTGCCGCCGGTGCGACCTTGTCGCAACAGATGATGCCCCCGCCACCTCCACCCCCTCAGGCCACGCTGTTTCACTTGGCGGTCAATGGCCAGACCGTTGGGCCCTTCGCCGGCCCGCAGCTCTCACAAGCCGTTGCACAGGGGCAGCTCACATCAACGACGCTCGTGTGGGCACACGGCATGAACGGTTGGGTACCGGCGGGAACCGTGCCGGCACTCGCGCACTTGTTCGCGGCGCCCCCGCCACCCCCGCCACCGAAGGCCTAGCGTGCAAGCAACCGCCGATGTGCGCCGCTTCCCTTGCGAGGCATGCGGCGCCGAGCTGACCTTCGATGTCGGGGCACAGGCGCTCGCTTGTCCCCATTGTGGTCACAAACGCGAGCTCGGCTTTACGAGCGAGGCGCCTATTGTCGAGCGCGATCTGAACGCGATGCTCAACAAACTGGCGTCGATGCGCGGACAAGCGCCGCTCGCTCCGGGCCGTCGCGAGTTCACCTGCAACGGTTGCGCGGCGACCATCGTCTTCGAGGCCAGCCGCACGAGCGACAAATGTGCCTTCTGTGGCGCCGCGGTCGTCGACGCCTCTGTCCATGAGGCGATCGAGCGCATCAACGTCTCGGGCGTGCTGCCGTTCGGTGTCACCAAACAAGCGGCGAGCGAGAACCTGCGTGCCTGGGTGGCATCGCGGTGGTTTGCCCCAAACGAGTTCAAGCGCTACGGCGTGACCGGAAAGTTCAACGGCATCTATCTGCCGTATTGGACCTTCGACGCCATGACTGATAACCGCTATCGCGGAGAGCGCGGCGACCACTACACGGTGCGGGTCGGGAGTGGCAAAGATGCGCGCACCGAGACGCGGACGCGCTGGTCACACGCGGCGGGGTCGTTTCGGCGATTTTTCGACGACGTGCTCGTCTGCGCCGCTAACGATACCAAGACGAAGCTGCTCACCGCGCTCGAGCCCTGGCCGCTCGACAAGATGGTGCCCTTCACGCCCGACGCGCTCTCGGGCTACCACGCGATGACGTACGATCAGACTCTCGAAGCTGGTTTCGTATCCGCCAAGGAGCGCATCGACCGCGCGCTCCACGCTGACGTTTGCGACCGAATTGGTGGGGACGTTCAGCGTGTGCACTCGATCGAAACGCAAATGAGCGCGCTGACCTTCAAACACGTGCTCTTGCCCGTGTGGATGCTCGCCTACAAATACGGCGACAAGAGCTATCAGGTGATGGTCAACGCCGGCACCGGCGAGGTGCAGGGCGAGAGGCCGTACAGCCCTTGGAAGATCGCGTTTGCCGTGTTCATGGCGCTGATGCTCGCGCTCGTGGTCTACGGCTTGTCGCAGCGCAGCTAGCATAGAGCATCAGATGCGCTCTGGTCCGTTAGCTCATCAGCGCTTCTCGTCGTCGGTGAGCAGCCTCGGAGATGTTCGCTCGATGCTCTACACGAGCGCGCCCGACTTCTCGCCGCGGCGACCCAATACCTGCGCCGTGTGTTGACCACCCGTGACCACCTTTGCTGTGGTGCGCTGTAGCGGATAGTGTCGGAACGATGCAGTGTCTGTGCTTGCGATGGGTCCTTTTGGGTCGGACCGTGCGGCGCCTCAAGTGTTTCAGGCTAAAGGCCGCTATCTGTACATGGTTGTCCGCAGTACCCGGCCGCTTGGTTTTCTTCTTGTGTTCGTTGTCCTCGTTAGCGGTCGGATCGCTTTCGCTCAGCAGACTGTTGTTGCCGCCTTATCAGCGCCGATAGCCGTCGAGGGCGCGCAGGCCAACGACCCGTCGAGCGTGCGGGTTGCCGCGGCGCCGCCAACGCTCGATCCTATACTTCGGAGGCCCCGAGCGCGCTTCGGTGTAGTCGCGTGGTTCTGAGCAAACGCTCTAGCTTTGCAAATGTCCGTCGATAGGAAGAACTGTGACAGCTGTCGATGATGAAGTGGTCCGCGAATTCCTCGTCGAGAGCCGTGAGAACCTCGACCGTCTCGATCAGGATTTCGTGAAACTCGAGGATAACCCGTCCGACAGGGACGGTATCGCTTCGGTTTTTCGCACCATTCACACGATCAAGGGCACGGCAGGCTTTCTGGCGTTCAACAAGCTCGAGACCCTGACGCATGCCGGCGAACACGTCTTGTCGAAGATCCGAGACGGCGCTCTCGAGCTTACCCCCGAACGCACCTCCGCCCTGCTCGCGATGGTCGACAAAGTCCGTGAGATTCTGGCGTCGATTCAGGCGACCGGCTCTGAGGGTGATGCGGACCCTCGCACATGTCGCGAACGCCTGCTTGCCATCGCGGACAACAGACCAGCGACCGCGCCGGTGCCAGAGGCCGCTGTCGCTACGGCGGAGGTCGTAGCGAGCACGGCCAGCGCCCCGCAGGTCGCGCAAAATCCGTCGACGCCGAAACCAGCAGCCTCGTCGCCGCCAGCTACGCCAACGCCTCCAGAGCGCACTCAACCCGCGAGCAGCGCAGAAAGCACAGTGCGCGTGCATGTCTCGCTCCTCGATAGACTCATGAATCTGGTTGGCGAGCTGGTCCTCGCGCGCAATCAGATTGCTCAAGCCGGGAGCGTCATCGAGGACCCGATTCTAGTGGGCGCGGCGCAGCGTCTGTCGGCGGTGACCTCGGAGCTGCAAGAAGGCGTCATGAAGACGCGCATGCAGCCCATCGGCAGCATCTGGGACAAGCTACCGCGTGTCGTTCGGGATCTCTCACTCACCTGTGGCAAGCAGGTACGTGTCGAGCTCGAGGGGCGCGAGACCGAGCTCGACCGAACCATCATCGAAGCCATCAAAGATCCGCTAACGCATATCGTTCGCAACGCGGTCGACCATGGCATCGAAAAACCAGACGCGCGCGCTGCGGCGGGAAAGCCCCGCACCGCGTCACTCCGCTTGCGCGCCTACCACGAGGGGGGCCAGGTCAACATCGAAATCGCGGACGACGGCGCTGGCATCGACGTCGACGCGGTTCGCCAGCGAGCTTTGGAACGCGGTCTCATCGACGCAGACCGCGCGAGGGTGGCGAGCGAGCGTGAGCTCATAGCCATGATCTTCGTTCCAGGCTTCTCGACCGCGAAAACGGTCAGCAATGTCTCCGGACGTGGCGTTGGTATGGATGTTGTGAAAACGAACATCGAGCGCATAGGTGGCACAGTCGACCTGATTAGCGCGCGCGGCAGGGGCACCACTGTTCGGCTCAAGATCCCGTTGACGCTCGCTATCGTGCCAGCGTTGGTCGTCAGCTGCGCCGACGAACGTTTCGCGATACCTCAGGCTAGCCTGATCGAGCTCGTCCGCGGCGCGGATGGGCCAAATCGCGTCGAGTGGGTCCACGACGCGCCCGTCTTCAGGTTGCGCGACGAGGTCCTGCCGCTGGTGTACCTCGACGCCACTCTTGACCTTGCGCCAAGGCCCGAGCGCGCCGCTCCGCGACCGGCGACGAACATCGTGGTTCTGAAGGCGGAAAATGCCCTCTTCGGGCTGGTCGTCGACGAGGTTCGCGACACGCAAGAGATCGTCGTCAAGCCGCTTGGCAAGGAGCTCAAGCGACTCTCCGTCTTCGCGGGGGCGACCATCATGGGTGACGGGCAAGTCGCGCTGATCGTTGATGTGCCAGCCTTGGCGCGGCGTTTGGCGACGGTACCCGCGGAAGACTCCGCCGCAGATGACGCGAAAGAAGGCGTTCGTGACGAACGTTTGCGGGAGCGCTTCGTTGTTGCTCACGCGGGAAGTCGGGGCCACGTTGCGGTGCCGCTGCATCTCGTGTGGCGACTCGAAGAGTTCGACCGCTCCGAGATCAAGACGGTCGCGGGCCGTGAGGTCGTGGTTTGTCGCGGCGAGATCTTGCGTCTCATCGACATCGACGGCGCCCCGGCCGAGCAAGGCGGAGAGAGCGGCTCGAAGGTCGCCGTCATTGTGCATCAGCTCGACGGCGATACGGTTGGCGTGCGTGTCGGTCGCATCGTCGACATCGTCGAGGCGGCGCCTCGTGGTGGAGGCAAGACCGATGGTGACCCGACCGTGTTGCGCGTGCTCGACGGAGAAGTAGCTCAGCTCATCGACATCGCGGCCCTCCATACAGTGGAGAAAGCGGGTGACCGGGCATGAGCAGCACGTCGACGACCATGCCCTCGCAGCTCTGTACGTTCCGCGTCAGCGACGCGTGGTGCGGGGTCGATGTGCGAGCCGTGCAAGAGGTTGTTCTCGTCCGGGGCATTACGCGGGTACCGCTCGCGCCCGACGCTGTTCGAGGGCTCATCAACTTGCGCGGCCAGATCGTCACTGTCATCGACCTGCGCCGACGGCTCGGATTCTCGCATCAGCAGGCTGCCCATCACGGGGTCGTGATCTGCCACGACGGCCATGTCGTTGGTCTGCTGGTGGACGAGATCGGGGATGTGGTCGACGTTGGTAGCAACCTGCTCGCCGACCCACCGGCAACGATCGGGCCGCTCGGGCGGACTCTCATCAGTTGTGCCTACAAGCTCGCGCCCGAGCTCGTCGTGAGCTTGTCGGTCGAAGGGCTGCTCGCCTTCGAAGATTCGAATCGCACAATGGCTCATGGAGGAATCGCGTGAAGGTATCCCGGCTCACCAAACTCACCCTGGCGCAGCGCCTCGTCTTGATGCCGTTGGTCTTCCTCGTCAGCGGTGCAATCTACGTTGCGTACGCTCGTCACACCTTCGAGACCGTCAAGGTTCACGGGGCGAACTATGACCGCATCACCCTCAACAAGGATCTCCTCGCGGACATCCTCCCGCCGCCGCTCTTCGTCGTCGAGGCCTATCTCAATGCCTTTCTCCTGAGCACCGCGACGACGCCCGTCGAAATCGCCCGGCTCAGCCAGGAACACCAACGCAATCGGGACGCGTACTTCGAACGACGCACGTACTGGTTGGACCGGCTACCGGACGGCGAGCTCAAGACGGCAGTCGTGGAAGACGCGCACCGTTCGGTGCTCGTGATTTTCGATGTCATCGAGCGCGAAGTGATACCGGCGATGGAGCGTGGTGACCGCGAGCGCGCACATCATGCAGTTGCCAGCTCGCTCGCTGAGCCGTTTGGCCATCACCGCGACATCATTGCGCGCTTGTCCCAGCGCGCGACCCGCGACGCGACCGCGGCGGAAGACGAGGTAGGGAACATTATCGACAACGCCGGCCGCATGGAGTTGACGCTTGCGCTAGCAATCTTCGGCATCGTGGTGCTGGCATCCTGGTGGCTGCGCCGAGCCGCTCTCATCCAAGCCGCGCAAGAATCCGAGGCCAGCACGAAGCTCGCGACGGTCAGCGCGGAAAACGCCGAGCGCGAACGAGAACAGTCCGAGGGTCTGCGGCAGCGCGTGGCCCGTATCCTCGAGGTCGTCAAGCGTGCGGCTGGCGGCGACCTGACGGTCGAAGTGCCCGAGTTGGGCGACGACGCGATTGGCCAGATGGCGGATGGTCTGCGCGAGCTTCTGCGCAGCCTTCGTGACAGCATCGCGGCGATCTCGAACAACGCCGAGATGCTCGGCCTCGCCTCGGAAGAGTTGTCGTCGGTCGGCGAGCGCCTGACGGGCAGCGCCAACGAAACGTCGTCGCAGGCGCAGAACGTCTCGGCTGGCTCCGAGGAGATCAGCACCACCTTGCAGTCGGTCGCGACCGCGACCGAGGAGCTCTCCGCGAGCATCCGTGAGATCGCCAAGAACGCGGCCGAAGCTGCGCGTGTAGCCTCCTCCGCCGTCAACGTGGCTGGCAACACCAACGGTATGGTCGCGAAACTTGGCGAGAGCAGCGCCGAGATTGGTGAGGTGATCAAAGTCATCACGTCGATTGCACAGCAGACCAATCTTCTCGCGCTCAACGCGACCATCGAAGCCGCGCGCGCCGGTGAAGCGGGCAAGGGCTTTGCGGTGGTGGCCAACGAGGTCAAAGAGCTCGCAAAGGCCACCGCTAAAGCGACGGAGAACATCGGCCGCAAGATCGATGCGATTCAGGCCAACACACGCGGCGCGGTCGCAGCAATTGGCGAGATCGGTACCATCATCAATCAGATCAGCGATTTCCAGACGACGATCGCGAGCGCGGTCGAAGAGCAGACCGCGACGACCAACGAAATTAGTCGAAACGTCTCCGAGGGCGCACGAGGTAGCCGCGAGATCGCCGCGGCGATCTCCGGGGTGGCGCGGGCCGCCGCCGATACGAACGAAGGCGCCAACAAGTCCCGCGCAGCCGCGCTGTCGCTCACCGAAATGGGAGGCGGCTTGCAGGCGCTCGTCGACCGCTTCGTCATCAACGGCTCGACCAGCACGCCACGCGCGCGCGAGCGCCACGCGGTGACCGCGCCCAAGAGCTACACCAATGGCCACGCACGTCCTCGCCTCGACTTGATCGGCGTCGACGACGGCCATCCATCATGACACCCGTGATCGTGAGCTTGTTCGCCAGCTCATGAAAGGTTTCCGCAATGCGCCGCATACGCGTCATGGTCGTCGATGATTCGGTGGTTGTGCGTCGCATCTTGAGTGACGCGCTTTCGGCGGTGCCCGACGTCGAGGTTGTCGCTGTAGCGGCCAACGGCGAGATCGCGATGGCCCGAGCGGCGCAAACTAATCCCGACGTCATCACGCTCGATGTCGAGATGCCCGACCGAAGCGGTCTCGATGTGTTGACTGACCTGCGTCTGCGTTTTCCGCTCATTCCCGTGATCATGTTCAGCGCGCTTACAGAGCGGTCTGCCGCCGTGACCTTGGACGCCTTGTCGCGAGGCGCGGTCGACTACGTTACCAAGCCCAGCCGTGTCGCCGACCGTGCCGCGGCAATGACACATATTCAAACCGAGCTCGTACCTCGACTTCGAGCTTTGGCGCGCGTTGATGGCACCGCGGCGGAGCCCGTGAGGCAAGGAGAGGTGCAGCCGCTCCGACCAAGGCCGCGCGCTGTGAAAGTCGAGCTCCTCGCGATTGGTGCGTCGACTGGCGGTCCAAACGCTATTGCGGAGGTGATGGGGCGTTTGGGTGGACCTATCGGCATACCCATTGTCATCGTGCAGCACATGCCGCCGGTCTTCACCAAGCTGTTCGCCGAGCGCTTGACCGACGCGACGGGCATCGCTTGTCACGAGGCCACTGCCGACCAGGTGCTCCAGCCGGGCCATGCCTACGTCGCGCCGGGCGGTTTCCACATGTCGCTCGTGCGCCGGGGCATGGATGTACGCGTGAAGCTCGACCAGGGGCCCGCCGAGAACTCCGTTCGACCTGCCGTCGACGTGCTCTTTCGATCCGCCGCGGCTCTTTACGGTCGCGCCTGCCTCGCCGCGGTTCTGACCGGCATGGGCCAAGATGGCCTACGGGGTGTCGAAGCTCTTCGGGCCGAAGGCGCGGTTGTCATCGCGCAAGACGAGGCGACCTCTGTGGTGTGGGGTATGCCGGGGTACGTCGCGCGCGCAGGCCTCGCCGACGCCGTGCTGCCTCTCGCGCGCATCGCCCCTGAAATCCTCAAACGTCTGCGGCCTGCCGATGAGAACGCCCCGTCTGCCTGGCATTCGGGCGCTCAAGATCCAGCGCAAACGATCCGCTGACTTGGGTGGGCTGCCCGTCGCTTTGTGCCGCGGCCGACCCTGGAGAGGTTCTCGTGAAAGCCATCATCGTCGACGACTCGCGCGCGACGCGCTCCGTAATTCGCAAGACGCTCCTTGAAGAAGGCTTCGACGTCTTCGAGGCAGGCGACGGCAAGCAAGCCCTGGAGGAGCTCAAGAAGACGGGGCCCGTCGACCTCGCTCTAGTCGACTGGAACATGCCGGTGATGACCGGGTTCGAGCTCATCAACGAGCTACGCGCGAACCTCGACTTCAACAGCATGGCGATCATGATGGTCACGACCGAGACCGAGTCATCTCAGGTCCAGCGGGCGCTCGAAGCGGGAGCCAACGAATATGTGATGAAGCCATTCACGCCCGACGTGTTGCGCGAGAAGCTCATGCTCCTGGGCTTCGCCCGGGATTGATGGCAGCACCCATGTCTCTCGATAGCGCAGACGCCGAATACGTTCGTGGGCTGGTCCATCGGCGAGCCGCCATACGACTCGATACCAGCCAAGATTACCTCATCGAGAACAGGCTGGCGCCGCTCGCTGAGGCTCAACGCATCAGCGGCGGGATCGCCGAGCTCGTGTCACGCGCGCGCAACGGTGACCACGTTCTCGGGGTCAAAATCACCGAAGCCCTGGCAACGCATGAAACCTCTTTCTTCCGCGATAGCGCACCGTTTGACGTGCTCGCGAAGTCGGTCTTGCCGAGGCTAGTCGAAGCGCGGCGTGCGACGCAGGCAATCAACATCTGGTCGGCCGCTTGTTCTACCGGCCAGGAACCCTACAGCCTCGCGATGTTGTTGCTGGAGAAGTTTCCAGTCCTCGAGAGCTGGCGTGTGCGCATTACCGCCACCGACATGTCGGCGCCCGTCGTAGCCCAAGCAGCCGAGGGACTCTTCAAGCAACTCGACGTCAACCGCGGCTTACCCGCTAGCTACCTCGTCAAGTACTTCGACCGCGAAGGTGCATCCTGGCGCATCAAGAGTCGCGTGCGGCAACTCGTGCAATTTCGACAGGCCAACCTCATGGATAGTTGGGCGGGCCTACAGCGCCCCGACATCGTGTTGTTGCGCAACGTGCTCATCTACTTCGACGGCGACACCAAGCGCGCCATCCTGGACCGCGTTCGTCAGACCATCGCCGCCGACGGCGCGCTCTTTTTGGGCTCGGCCGAGACCCTGCTGAAAGTAGCCACTGGCTGGTCCCCTCAGCTCGACGGCAAAGTCACTTACTACACGGTGCAACCATGAGCCCATTCAACAGTCCAACGTCGAGCGAGCTCTGCGACACCATCCTCCACGTCACGTCGACCATGCTGGATGCGCCTGTGCAGCAGATGACGTTGCACGGAGCCACGACCTCGGCCGGCCAATGGACCGGTTGTGTCACCATCAGTGGGCCATTTAGCGGCGGGGTGATGGTGACCTGTCCGCGCTACTTCGCCGAAAGCATGGCCCGCACCTTTCTCGACGAACCGGCGGATAAGCCGGTGTCACCCGAGCTGGCGCGGGAAGCCCTGGCCGAGATGACGAACGTCGTCGGTGGCAACCTCAAGGCCCTCTTTTCACCCGCTGGGAGCGCGTGCCGACTCTCGCTGCCGACTGTCTCGAGCGAACGCGGCAACACGCAGGGCGGCAAGGTCATCTTCGAAGAGTGGTTCGACTGTCTCGGCGTGCCGGTTTGCGTGACGGTCTACGCCTCGCGCGCTGCCAACGAATCGACCGTCTTGCAAGAGTGCACTTCATGAGAGCTCTGCTGGTTGCCCCGACTTCCGGGGAAGCCGGGGCGCTCGCGGCTCAGCTCAAGCTTGCGGGCTGCGAGACGGCGATCGCGACCGATGAGTCTTCAGCGCGAGCGGCGGGCTCACAGCAGCCCCCCAACGCGATCGTGTATCTCGCGCCACTCGCCCTCGAACGAGCCATCGTCGAAGTCAAAGCGTTGCGCGTCGTGGCCGATAGCTTCGTCGCCGAGCTCTTGGTCGTCGCCGGTGCTCTCGACGAAGCGCAGCTGGCGCTCGTCTATGATAGCGGAGCCGATGCAGCGGTGGTCGGCCGCCAAGCGACGACGGCTGTCGCGCTCGTTCGCGCGGCGGAACGTCGTTCGCGGCGCAACGAGACCCGTACGTCGAAAGCAGCAAATCTTCAGACCCCGGCAGTGATTGCAGCGTCGCCGAGCATGCCGTCGCCTAGCCAAGGGGCTGGCGCGGCGGTCGTCGACCAGTGCGCTGCGACCGCCGCGTGGATCGGAGCGCATGACGCGCTAGCGACTGCGGCGAGTCAGATGATCGGCCTAACGGTGAAAGTAGGCGACGTCGGTCATCTCAAAGCACCGCTCGCGTTCGGCTCGTCGATTGTGTTGCGCTCGGCGGAGCAACAACTCGAGCTCCGCATTGCCGTTGGTGCCGACGGGCGTTCGGCGCGGATGCTCGCGACTCACATGTTTGGCGCTGACGACGATGGGATGGTCGCCGACTTGCTCGGCGAGCTTGGCAACATTTTCATGGGCAACATGAAGGCTTCGCTGAACGCCTCCAATTGTGCGTTTGCAGCGGGCTTGCCCGAGGCGTGTGCTGTCGACGAGGTGATGCGACCCGTCATCACCTATAGGCATCAGCATGGTTTCGCGCTCGTCGCTGCCGATGCGGCTCTAGCCGTTTATTTGGGGCTCAGATGGAAGGGCAACCTCGCGCTCGCGCGCGCGGCGCTCCAGGAGGGCATGGTGCTCGCGAGCGACGTCTACAACGCCAAAGGCCTCTTGCTACTCGCCCGTGGTACTCGCTTATCGCAGACAATGATTGAACGGCTGAATACCTCGCTACCTGCGAAGTCCATCGTAGACGTGGCCGCGCCGTAGGGTTGGTGAACTCATGAACATGAATCCTCGCCCCAAGCGCGCGCTGTTCGTCGATGCAACGAACCCTTCGACGCCAGACAGGCTGACACGCGAAGCAGAGTTGGCGCCTTGGGAGGTGCACTGGGCAAACAGCGCTGACACTGCCCTGGCCGAGCTCCATCGCACGGGGTACGACATCGACGTCTTGGTCTGCGGAGCCCGCCTCGGTGCGCTTGATGCGCGCGCTTTCGCCGCCCAGGTAAAGCGCATCCATCCTAGGATCGAGACAGTGCTCGTCGAGGAGCATGGCCTCGAAGGAGGTTTGCAGTGGACCCTCGGAGAGTCGTTCGTGATCGACCAGGCCACGGCACGCCGCGAGCTCAAGACGGTCCTCGAGCGGGCTTCCGGCCTGAGCGCACTGATGAACACGCCGGCCGTCGCGCGAATCTGTGGCAGCCTTGATCGACTGCCGCCGGTACCTCGCACGTATTGGGCGCTCATCCAGGCCGCTGGCGACGCCAACACCTCTGTTGCAGACATCGGCCGTATCGTCGAGGCGGACCCAGCGATGAGCGCGAAGGTCTTGCAGCTGGTCAATTCAGCTTTCTTCGGTTTGTCGCGACGCATGACGTCCATCTCGCAGGCCGTTGGTATCCTGGGCATCAACCTGCTCAAGGGCCTGGTGCTGACGGCGCACGTCTTCAAAGCGATGGATGACGTTCGCCCGAGAGGCCTGTCGCTCGAACATTTCCAGAACTACTCGATTCGCATCGCGCGGCTGGCGCGCAAGTTCGTGGTGACACGCGAGCTCGGCGACGAAGCTTTCACCGTCGGTATGGTGCACGACATCGGTAAGCTGGTGCTGGCGCTACGGCAACCGGCTGACTTCGAGCGGGTCATGGATCGCATCGCGCAGACCGGCGACGATACGCCAGTCGTCGAACGCGAGGTCTTCGGTGTCTGCCATAGCGAAGTCGGAGCATTTCTGCTTGCCACTTGGGGTTTGCCCATATCGGTCGTGGAAGGTGTCGCGTTCCATCACGACCTCGACTTGATTCCGGGAACGCAGCGTGAAGTTCTCGCAGCCGTGCACGCCGCCGACGCCCTGACGGGCATCATCTCGTGTGGCGACCCCGAAGACCGACTCAACCTGCGGTTCATCGAGAGTGCCTCCTTGCTCGGCGAGGTCGAACGCTGGCGCAAGCTGGTGCAGGCCGATGTCGAGCTGCAAGTTGGGTAGCCGGATCCGACGAGCTCTAGTCGTCACGCTCATAGGCCCCTAGGCTGTAACAGTCGACTAACGGCGTAGGGCAAGTCCGAGTGGTCTGAGTCGCATCGACGCCCACGAAGCCATAGAGAGGCCCTGCGGCATCTATGCCGCCGTACGCTATAGCGGCAGGCGTGCCAAGGGTCAGACGCCAGTTTCCCCCAGGCAGATCGACGAAGTACGCCTCGCCGTTGTCGTCGTTGATGTTGCCAGTCGCGCTCGCCGGCGCCTCGCGGCCGCTGAAAACGTAGCTTGCGGGATTGTTGACGTCCGAGATGTCCGTGAAGCGACCCAAGATGATGAGCAGTCCTTGGGTGATCTCCACGAAGGCGCCCGGACAATCGACGAGCAGGTTGTGCTCGATGCGGGAAGGCACTTTCGGCTCGCTAACTGTGCTCGTCATGCCGAGGCATCCGCCGCGCGCCTCGCTGCCTTGCCCGAAGACGATGTTGTTGGCGACGATGATGTCGGTGTCAGTAGGACCTTGGGTGAAGACCCCATAGCGTCGGCAGGTTGGTGCGCCGCAGTCACGAAACGCTACGGTGTTGTTCACGAAGACGCCCCGACTGATCTGCGCCCCAGTCGAGCGCGTACCACCGAAGCCAGGTGCGATCGTGTTGTTGATGACGACTGGTGGCGCCGTACCAGCGCCCCCAGCGATGAGCAGGCCGTAGGAGTTGGTGGCGTCGCCCGCGCGTATGGTGCTTCGCTCGATACGCGATGGCATCGAAGCCGGGGCCGCGGGCTCAAGACGTACTCCCCAGCTGTCGCCCGTGGCCGTGGAGGCGTTCGCTATAGTGTCGCTCATGGACAGCGAGCCGCGCACACAAACACCGCAGCTCTCGGACCCGCTGCCGGCCGAGATCGTGGACGCGGTGATGCGCACCTGGCTGTCGATGACCTCGACCCCGCGAACCGGCGTGCCGGTGACGTTGCGCGCCGTGATCGTGCAGCCTGCGATCGTGGGGATGAGACCATCTCTGTTCCCCGAGCTCGTCATGCTGACGGGGGTTCTGCACCCGCCTGCGCTACTCCCACCGCTCTCGACGCCGTCGATCACGTCGTTCGAGAGGACCACCCCATCCGCTTTAACGAGCTTTACGAGATACGTCGCCCCTTGCGTGCCACCATAGATGCGGAAGCCGTCGACGACAGTGAGCTCCGTGATGTCTTGACCATAGACGGCAAAGGCGGTCTCTCCGCGGATGCCGGTCTCAGTATCCCCTCGGCGTGCTTCGTCGAACGTGGGGTCGTAGCCCCCGTACAGACTGACGCCATCGACTAGCGCAACCACCTCGTCATACGGGGCGCCGCCGGGGCGACCCGCGACATTGACTCGGTTGATCCCATCCAGCGCGGCGTTTGCGAGTGCCGCCGCGATAGTCCTGAAGGGACGGGTGACGTTGCCAGCCGTCCTTCGATTTCCACACCCGCCCGGTGTCTCACAATAGACGTACAAGACGTTGCCGACAACGTCGAAGTCACTTGCGAGCGAAGACCCGGTGGTGATGTCAGCTCGAGCGCGCCAGTAGTACGTACGCGCCGATGGGACCTCGAGTCGTAACGTCGCGTCGGGGACGCCGCCCGCGATAGCAGGCAGCACCGTGAAAGGACTTCCGGGGACCGGCGATTGAAAGGCGGGATCGTAGGCTACGTCCACTGTGTAGCTCGACGCACCTGACCGATCAGACCACTGCAAGACCACCTCGCTTACCCCCACCAAGCGTTCGGAGAGTGGCGGCAATAGGGGCTCGGGAGGGGCGGTATCGATCGTGGGAGGCAGACCGACGAAGGTTGCGCTGTCGCCTGGTGGCCCAATGATGTTCCCTGCGGTGTCGCGGATGTTCGTCACCGTGAGCGCATAGGTCACGCCCGCCTGACGCTGCACAGCCAGCACGACCGTTTGACCCTCGCCGCCGAGCGTTGCGCTCGTGAAGGCGAGGGATGGCACGACCGTATAGCTCGCGAGGTCCTCTGCTTCTGCGCGCTCGATTGGCTCGCTAAAGGAGAGCACCAAAGCCTGAACCCCCGCGGTGCCAACTGACACGAGCGCCGGCGGAGTACGATCGACCTCGGCGTCGCGAACACACAGCTGCGCGCGGCAGACCATGGCTTCCGGACACTGCGCACTGGTCACACAGGCGATGTCCGCATCGCGAGGCACGTCGAGAGTCACAACGCACGCACTCAATGCGCCGTACAGGAGCACGACGTGTACCCCTCTCATGGGTCGCTCTCGAAAGGGCCAATCGAATAGCAGTTGCTGCCCTCGGTGGGACAGGTGCGGGCTGCGCTCACGAAGTCCGTTGGGAGACCGCCGCATGCGTAGAATCCCCCCGGTCCGCAGGCCACCTGCGAAGCGTCGGTACCGCCAAGACGCACGTTCGCGGGGCTCGCGGCAGTCAGGCGCACATCCGTTGGGAACCCCGCGAAACCCACGCCAAGTAGGCTCGCTGCCGTGATGTTTCCCGCGACGCTCCCGGCAACGCCGTTCTGCGTTGTATTCGCCTCGAGGTTGACGTCGTCGATCGCGGTTCTGTTGGCCTCACCCAGGTCGCTGATGTCGCGATACAGGGCGGTAGGGCATTCGAGGAGCAGGTTGTTGCGAAAGTTCGCGATCTTGTTGTCGGCCCAGGTCTCGGAGAGGCAGTAGCGAACCGCGCCCGGCCCGGTCGCCATGATGTTGTTGACGTAGATCGAGCCGACGAGACCATCGGAGACCGCCATCGCGGTTCCCGGACCACCCCCGGCGTAAATGAGGTTGTTGGCGACCGCGAGGAATGGTGACTCTGCCGTGGCTAGCTCGGAGTCGGTGGCCAAAAGGCCGTAGGTCACGCCGAAGGCGTCGAGTGTGGCGCCAGTCACCAGGATGTTGTTGCGGATCAATGACTGTCCCAACGATGAGTTCACGATGATCTGGAGCGCCGCGCCGCTTCCGTCACCCACGGTCAGGCGGTTGCGCTGCGCATCAACCACGCAGTCGCGCGCGCGCAAGCCGATGTGATCGAGCTCGCCGCCGGAGCTCGCCACGGTGATGTCGTTATCCCAGACGAAGAGCGAGCCTAGGTGAGTATCGACGCCGATCGGATCGCCGCAAGGCCCGGCGCCGCACGGTTCCACGACAACTGTGTTGCCCTGTACGACCGCCACCGACGATGTGATGCGCATGCCCGCGCCGTTGCTGGCTGGGAGAGATTGAAGGGTATTGCCGCTCACCAAGAGGTCGCTGACTCCGCTCGCTTCTATTCCCACGATGCTACTGCGGACGACGTTATCGATAATGTGCAGTGTCTGCGCCCCCGCAGCGGCCAGGGCTGGGGCGTTGCTGCTTCGCAACTCGAGACCTTCGACGGTTTGCTGCACGGAGCTTCCGAAGATGAAGAGCGCCGCTGCGTCATCACTTTCAATGACTGTAGGATTCGCTTCACGGTCGCGGCTACTGTCCGAAAAGGTCGCGTCGTATCCGCCGTACAGGCTCAGGGTCCCCAACAGGACGCGCTCGCGGTAGGCCTCGCCAGCTCCGCGCGCCGCGAGTCTGATAGACGGCAAGCCAAGCGCCTGGGCCAATCGCACACCGCCCGCGATAGTGCCGAGCGGAGCGCTGATATTGCCGGGGAGGGGGTTACCCTCGCCATCGACTTCGAGGCAGGTCGCGCCGGCCGCGCAATAGACGTGCACCTCCCTTCCGAGGCGGTCGAACCGCCCTTCGCCGTAGACTCCTGCCGAGGTCGTATTGGCGCGTACGCGCCAGTAATAGCGGACCGGGAGGTCGAAGGTTCGCGTCAGGCTGTTGTCGGGGTCGTCCACAGTCGCAGGAAAGCCCGGCACCAACTGGGTGAACGATGGGTCGTAGGCCACCTCGACGGTGTAGCTGAGCGCCAGCGCACGTCGTGTCCAGATCAAGGTGACTTCTTCGACCGTAAGCGGCGTCCCACCGCGCGGTGCCAAGATACTGGGCGGCGAGCGGTCTGGGCCGGCTCCAAAACCGTTGAACGTTTGGCTACTTCCGTCCGCGATAGCATTCCCAGCGAGATCGGCAACTTCCCGGACCTCAACGAGGTACTCGAAGCCGGGTTCCTGCACGCCGGTGGTCACGCGGACCTGGCGAAGGCTTGGCTGCACGACCGTTTCATCGACTGGAAGTGACGGCGTGATGATGATCCGCGAGGCGCTCATCGACCCCGGGTCAATGCGCTCACTGAAGTCGAGCATCAACACGGTGCTGTCGAGCGCGCTTGCGGACAGTAACACGGGCGGTTCCGCGTCGATGATGGTCGGGTCGATGCAGCGACCCACGACGACCTGGCAAATGCGGGTCTCGGGACAATCGGCATCTCTGGCACAGACGATGTCCGCGTCGACGGGCACCTCGAGCGCGGCCGAGCAGGCCAGTAGAAACAAGCAACTCAGGGCGATTCGGCCCTTCGCCTCGAGGCTCCGCCCCATACCATCTTCTATAGCCGAAGCAGCGCTACAAGGCAGGCAACTTCATGTGCTTGAGCGAACCAGCGACAGCTCTGGCTAGACTTCCGCGTTGGCCTGCGGCGATGTGCGTGAGTCCCAGCCAGTGCGCGAGCAACCGTAGCTCGGTAGCAAGCGCCTCAGCTGTTTCAGGCGGAGCGTGGTCTTCGCCATAGGCTGCGATGACTCGCAGACGGTCGTTCTTGCGATCGGTCTTCAGATCGACCCGCGCAACCAGGCGATCGCCAAGCAAAAATGGCAGCACGTAGTAGCCATATTTGCGCTTCGCGACGGGCGTGTAGATTTCGAGGCGGTAGTGGAAGCCGAAGAGGTCGTGCGTGCGGCGCCGCTGCCACACAAGGGGGTCGAACGGCGCGAGGAGCGCTCGGTAGTCGCGCTGCTTGGCGGGTCGCGTGTCGCTCGCCATATAGTGGGTATCCTTCAAACCCTCGACGCGTACCGCGCGAAGCTCGCCGGCTTCAACGAGTTGCTCGATGCATGGCTCCGTGTCGGCTATGGCGGTGCGGAAGTAGTCGCGGATGTCGCGACGGCTCGCCACGCCTAGAGCCTTCACCGCGCGGCGCGTGAGCTCGAGGTGCGCGTCGTGGTCGCTTGGCGTCGGTAACGCCAAGACCTCGGTCGGGATCACGCGCTCGGACAGGTCGTAGACCCGTTCGAAGGCGCGGCGTGTAGCGGTCGTGACCTTGCCAGACCAGAAGAGCCACTCGAGCCCCCGCTTGGCATTGCTCCAGCTCCACATGCCACTTTTCGCCGCGCGTTTCTCGAAGTCACTCGCGGCCTTCGGTCCCTCATTGCGGATCCGCTGTAGCATATCGTCGACGAGCCGCGCTTTTTCGTGACCGAACCTGGCGACCATCTTCCAGATGCCGACCCCTTGCTCGGCGCGTCGCATCCGCCAGCGCAGCAGGGGGTGCAACGCGAACGGCACCAGGGACGCTTCGTGGGCCCAATACTCGAAGAGCGAACGCCGCTTGCCCCAGGCGGCCTCATCGAGGAGCGCGTGCGCGTACGGCCCGAGGCGCGCGAAGAGCGGCAGGTAGTGCGCGCGCACGAGGACACTTACCGAATCGATCTGAAAGAGCTGCGTCGCCGTGACGACCCGGGCGAGCGCGTCGTGGCCGGCCTTCTTGCCAGTCCGCTCGAACCCCGCTGCGGCGAGAGCAAGCCCCCGAGCCTCACGTAGCGACAGACTCTCGGTGCTCAAAACAGGCCTTCGGGCGACTTATGCGTTGGGTGGGCCGATTCGACCTTACGGCCATGTAAGCTTGTCTGTTGCACTAGCCGAGGTAAGTCGCTCGAGCATGGCGCACAGTGCGAAGTGCCACGTGTTCACCGAGCGCACGGCAACGGCCTCTAGCCGCACCCGATACTCTCGGACGCGAGGCCAGCGCTAAGGACACGTCATGCTCGACTTCTTGAAGGTGCAATACCTTTACCCCAGCTCCAGCGGCCCAAGCGCCTTTCCACGCCGCGAGGTCATTCCGTCCGAAGTTGTCACGCGCAGAGCTCTCCGCGACATCGCAGCGGACCCGGCGTTTTTGGAACCGGTTCGAGCCGAAGCCAGTTCCAGAGCGTCGCGACTCACCAGTGACGCATCGAAACGACTCGCCGACGCCCGCTGGGCCCGCGATCACATCCGCCAAACGCTCGGCGAGGTCTACTTGGGAGCAGGTCGAGTCTGGCCGAAGGTAACGTCGACTCTCCTGCATGAAGTCGGTTTGCTCACCCTGGGCTGCCTCCCGCACCACGCCGTCACCCTTCGTCAGGGTATCGAAAACGCGCTGCGCGGCGGAGACATGTCGACACTCGTGTGCCTGCTCCGCTCTCAATACAACCCGTCGGGAAGTTGCTTCGCGAGGTAGTTTTTGACGTCTGGGTTCGGACCCAGCATCGTCTCGATCCACGCGGCCCGCTCGTGAGCCATGATCATCATTTCCCACACGCAGGCGATGTAGGGCTCGCTGCAGCGTTCGAAGACGTTTTCGTTGGTGAAGATCGAGGTAATGCCGGCGACCATATTGGCCTGGGTCCACCAGTGCTGCAGATGCCAGAGCTCGTCAGTTGCCTGGTGAAGAATGAGATAACCGGTCGCATCGTGGTCACCCAACATCTCCGCGAGCTCGAGTTGCGCGCCCGCGTGGATGCGCGCCGCCTCCAAGCGTTGGGCCGTGAACATCCGCGCGGCCCGCGGATCGTGATGCACCCCGTAGGCTTTGAAGCTCCAGTTGCGGATGCGCCAAAGCCCGAGAGAAGCAATGCTACGCGGGCGGTAGAGGCGATCGAGATCCATGGTTACTTCACGAGCGGCAGCTGCTCGGTGACTGGCAGGTTGCCGACGATCGGCTTCAAGTAAGCGATGCAGGCCGGGGTCACATCGTTGTCACCCTTGAGCATCTCGGGTGGCATGGTGCGCGTCTTGGCTGCTACAGCGGACAGCTCGATGCGCTCGTAAGCGACCTTATAGGGCGAGTCGCTCACCCGCTTGATGGCGATGGAACCGTTTTTCTCGCCTTTGAGCGCGAGCTCGACGGCCTTGCGGGCCGACTCACGAGCTTCTTTGGCATCGACTTCGCTCACGACACCAGGGAACGAACGCTGCATGTAGCCGAGAGTATCGGCGCGGACCCGCAGCTTTGCTCCGAGCTTCGCCTTGAGAGCGGCCGCAAGGTGGTCACCCAGCGCGCCCGTGCCTGCAAGCTGGACGTTGCCGTGGTCGTCCTTGTCGAGGTTCTTGGCGAGCTTGGTGATGATTGGCGCACCCGATGCGTCATGGACGCCCTCGCTGACCGCGATGATGCAGCGTCCGAGACGCTTGTAAACGGCGTCGACGTCACCAATGAACGTGTCGATGTCGAACGCCTTCTCCGGCACGTACACGAGATGTGGACCGTCGTCGGGGAATTGGCGCGCTAGCGCGCTCGCTGCCGTGAGGAAGCCGGCGTGGCGACCCATGACCACGTTGATCTTGATGCCGGGGAGCGAGCGGTTATCGAGGTTGTCGCCCATGAACGCGCAGGCGACGAACTTCGCCGCCGAGCCAAACCCGGGGGTGTGGTCGTTCTCCATCAAGTCGTTGTCGATGGTCTTCGGCACGTGGAAGGCGCGCAGGTCGTAGCCTTGCGAGGCTGCCATTTCGCTGACGATGCGCGTGGTGTCGCTCGAGTCGTTGCCGCCAATATAGAAGAAGTATCGGATGTCGCGCTCGGCGAGCGCCTTCATGATCTTCTTGCAGTACTCGACGTCCGGCTTGTCGCGGGAGCTCCCCAGAGCAGACGACGGTGTCTGGGCGATGCGCTCGAGCTTGGCTTGGTCGAGGCCGTTCAGCTCGAGGAGCTTACCCTCGACCATTCCACGCACGCCGTACATGGCCCCGTAGATGGTGCCGACGTCTTTACCGGCCTTGAGGCCTTCGATGACGCCCACGAGAGACTGGTTGATGACCGCAGTCGGTCCGCCCGACTGCCCGATGATCGCATTGGCTGCCATGTAGACACAGTGTCTTGGCGGGTTCGCGGGCAACTGTCAAACGTGGTCTAACCCGAAAAACGCATGGACGAGCTGGATCACTTTTTTTCGCTCACGCCAGACCGCGTCCTCGCCGCGGTCGAAGAAGGTGGCAGCGAAACAACTGGCCTGTGTTACGCGCTCAATAGCCTGGAGAACCGCGTTTACGAGGTCGAGCTCGACGATCGTTCGCGCGTTGTCGTGAAGTTCTATCGGCCGGGGCGGTGGTCGCGGGCGACCATCCTCGACGAGCACCGCGCCTTGATTGCTTTAGCGGATAGCGAGATCGCGGTGGTGGCGCCAAAGCCTTTCGCGGACGGTGCGACTCTTCACACCACCGCCGAGGGCATTCACTTCACGCTCTTCCCGCGGCGCGGAGGACGAGCGCCAGACGACCTCACTGCCGACGACTTCGAGCAGATGGGGCGCCTCATCGCGCGTATCCACAACGTCACCGCGGCGCTTGGCTTGAATGCGCGACCCCAACTTTCGCCGGCCACTTACGGCAGCCAAGCCTTGGCGACCATTCTCGAGAAGGCGACCCTCGCCCCGGGTGTGCGTGGCCGCTATAGCGACGCGGTGAACCGTCTCGTGCAGGTCGCGACGCCACGTTTCGCCGAGGCCTCGCAGCTCCCCGTCCACGCAGACTTTCACCGTGGCAATGTCCTGCGCACGCCTCAGGGCTGGCTCGTCCTCGACTTTGACGACATGGCGCACGGCCCCGCGGTGCAGGATTTTTGGCTCATCTTGCCGGGGCGCCCACGCGACGTTCCCCACGAGCTCGAGGCGCTGGTCAAAGGCTACGAGCAGTTCCGACAGCTCGATCGCGGCGAGCTTGGTCTCATCGAAGCGCTGCGTGCGCTGCGTTATGTGCGCTACGCTGCGTGGATCGCCCAGCGCTGGGAAGATCCCGCTTTCAAGCGCGCCTTCCCGGACTGGGGGACGGATCGCTACTGGGAGGCCCAGCTCGCCGACATTAATGAGCAGCTGGCGATCGTCGATCGTTAGGTGACGTCGACGCGGTGCGAGCGTGGTCGCTTGCCACTACGGGCACTGCCGTCGGGATGACCACCGCCGACGCCGGTCCCCAGAGACGCAACGCGCACGGTGCCAATGTCGGCGGCGCTGCCCGCGGTGATGTCGGCGCTTTTGCCGCGCGATGCCGCAAGGGCCTGATTGACTCTCGCGCGTTTGACGGCGGCCGCGTCGGCTTTGGCGCCGCGCTGGTCTTCATCTTCGCGGGTGAAAACGACGCCCTGGTCGGCGATCGACTGCTTGATTTTCGCTACGTCGGCTGCGGAAGGCGTAATGCTCGTCATGGCAAGACTCCACCCAATTCTCGATAGAGCTGGGTCTATGGAGTTATCGGAGCGTGGGTCGTGCTCGTTGCGTCGAACAGCGCGCGGCGCAAACAGTCGGCCTGCGGCTGGCGTCGGATCGCGTCAAATCCTCTTTTCGCAAGCGAATCGCGCTCTTCCGGAGCTGCGAGCAGCCACAAGCCCTTTGCTACGAGGTCGTCATAGTCGGCGAATGCCACTGCGTCAGATAGGGTCGCGTCTTCGCTTGGGTCGGCGCCGCGCTCGCTCAGCACCGTGACCCGATTGGCGAGCAGGTATTGCAGACGGACAATCTCGAGAACCTTCGCGTCGTAGTAGTGGACGTTCAGCACCACCTTGGCGCGGGCGATGAGCGCATCGCGCTTGGCGCCATACGCCCCGAACACCGCGACGAGCTTTACGCCAGAGCGCGCGAAACCATCCAGGATGACTTTGCGCCGATCGTTCATCGAACCGAAGAACAGGACGTCGATGTCCTTGTTCGGCGCGTGTTGGATGCGCGTGAGCTCCGGCGCGTAGCCCACCGGAACCACCTGCTCGACGTTCACGCCGAGCTGAGCCAGCGCCTTCGCATTGCGACGGCTGTAGTCCCAGACACGCGAGCGCTTGAAAAGCGCGATGAGATCGGGCTTGAGCCATGGCGAGCCGACATCGATCTGCTCGAGATTGTAGAGGATGGCGTCCTGGGCGATGGGGAGCGGATAACTGACGAGCAGATTCGAGCCCAGAATGATGTGCTGATGACCCGCAATGTCGCCACGCGTCGTCACCACCGCGTCATGGCCGAGTGCAACGAGCCCACTGCGGAGGCTCTCAGCCACTTCGAAGAAAGCCGCGACGTGCGGGTACCCTGGCGGCGCGACGATGGTGATGGCGAAGCGCATCCGCTTTAGCGTTTCCGCCAGAACACGCCCGTCCAATCGATGGGCTCGATGGGCTCCGTGATGCCGTGTTTCGCGCGGAAGTCCTCGACCGCTTTCTTACACGCGGGCACCGCCCCGTAGTCGTCGACGATGAGATAGCCGCCCGATGAGAGCTTGCCGTACAGGGCGTTCAAACCGTCCATGGTCGATTCGTACATGTCGCCGTCGAGACGCGCGACCGCGAGCTTGTCGATGGGCGCGGTCGGCAACGTGTCCTTGAACCAGCCCTTGAGGAAGCGCACCTGGTCATCGAGCAAGCCGTAGAGATCGAAGTGCCGCTGAACCTGTTCGAGCGAGATGGCGAGCGCCTGCTGCTCGTGGTGTTTGTCGCCGGCGTCGGCTGGGTAGAGCGCGGCGTTTGGCGGCGGCAAGCCTTCGAACGAGTCGGCGACGAAGACCTTGCGATCGCGCACGCCGTAAGCCGCGAGGATTGAGCGCATGAAGATCGTGGCGCCGCCCCGCCAAACACCCGTCTCGATGAGATCGCCAGGTACGCCCCGCGCGATGACGTCTTCGACACAGCGCTGGATGTTCTCGAGGCGCGCGAGCCCGATCATGGTGTGGGCTTGCTCGGGCCAGTCGATACCGACGGCTCGCTTGCCGAGATCGAACCTGCTGCCGCGGGCCATGTCTCCGTCGCCGTAGATGATGTTGCTCAAGGTGCGCTTCATCATGTCGAGGTAGAGCTTGGCGGGCCGCCCACTGTCCGCTTGAACGGGCGCAGCCCACTTGCCGCCACCGACATCGATGGATTCGACGCCGGTCGCCTCGGCCATCTGCTTGAGCTCGGTCTGGTGCGGCATGACGGCGACCTCGCGGGCACCGGCGATGACGCGCTGCCAGCCTTGCACAGAGCGCGGCTCTTCCATCGCCAAGACGTCGACTCCAGAACTTGCTGCTTCAACGAGGAACGCTGGGGGAGCTTCGAGGTCCTTAGCAGACAGCATGACGCCGATCGTGGTATCCGGCTCTTTGCCGTGCTTCGCCACCAAGTGAGCAAGCGCCGGCCGCCATGCGGCGTGGTCACCTGCCGGCGGTACGAAGAGCACCCGCTTCGGCTTCGACCCTCGCCACATGTCATCGACCGCTTGGGCGGACTTCTGCTCGAGTCGCTGCACGGGACGCGCCGTGAACACGTATTGGACCACTGTTGTCTCATCGGCGAACGACTTGCCGTCCCCACCCACCGCAGTCACCATTTGCGCTACGAGCGGCACGAACTGACCCGGCGTGCTGCGCACCGCTTGCAGAGGCGCCTGCATCTCGAAGCCGGTTGCACGCATGAATCCGTAGATCTCTTGCAAGGTGAAGAAGCGAAGGTGCGTGCGGTCGAGGATGCCAGCATCTTCGTATTTGAAAGTGCCGTTGAAGAGCAGCGGCAAGATCACCGACTCGTGACGGACGTTGGGGATCGAGCAAACGATGGCGCCGTCGTTCTTCACGTAGCGCCGCAGGTGTTTCAAGACGGCAACCGGGTCGCGTAGGTGCTCGAGCACGTCGGCGAAGGTGATGACGTCGAAGTATCCGTCTGGGTATGGCAGCTCGGGGCACTTCTCGAGGTCGAACCCATAGACCGCGGTAAGCTTCTCTCGTGCGCGCCGCGCGGCGTCGGGGACGACCTCGACACCTGCAACCTCGACCGCACCCGCCGCGAGCATCGCCGCGCCCATCGCACCGGCGGCGCAGCCAACATCGAGGATGCGTTTGCCCTTGGGCGCAACCACGGCGACGACTTCCGGACGGCTAAATGCGTAGTAGGCGGGGGTCGAGTCGTTCACGTGGGCTCCCTTGCGTGTTCGTAAATGGCCTAACGTCCCGTTTCGGTGCGCCATGGAGTGGTGCGTTGACCCACACCGAAAGCTCCTGCCGCCCTGTCAAAGCGGCAGGTCTGGTACCGACAACCGCCATGAGGCGGTGGCCGAGAATTAACGCTACGATGACAACGACAACGCTAGGCGTGTATCCAGAACCACAGCAGCGCATCGAAGCTCCCGCCGCGACGCCTCCCGCTTCCGTCCCCAAAGAGCGGCCAGCCCCGGCCAGGTCGCGCGAGCCCGATGCCCCGAGCACGCTGACCGCGGAGGTGGCTGCGGCGACTGCGAGTCGCGCCGCCCACGCAGGCGGGTTTGCTGGAGCAAGCATGCTGCGTTCGGTGCACGCGACACAAGGCACTATCCCACCGGCCGAAGCGGCGCTGCAGCGACTCACCCATAACTGGGAGTACGTGTCAGCGTTCGAACCCGCGCGACATCAAGCAGACATCGATACCTTCCTCGCATCCGTCGCCGACCCGTCTGCCTTGTTTCCACGGAGCGGCAAGCTCGACCATAGCCCGGCTGCGGAGCTACGCGCGCGACTCCCAGCAAGGCACGGGCAATACGAGTACTTTCACTTGCTCATCCAGGCCGTCTATGGCTCGGACCTCGAGAAAGTGTCCGTCATCGCAGACAAGCTCCTCGACGAGCTTCCGCACGTGCGTTGGTCGAGCCGAAGCGCTTCTGTATTCGCGTCGTATTATGACTCTGTCATTCGCGACGACGTCGGCGGCTGGACCCACGGTGTCTCGGAGTACCGCGTACTGCCAGCGCTGATCCAGGTTGCAACGCGCCTTGGCCCAGACGCACCTTTCTCGAAGCGCCTGCTAGCGCACGTCGAGCAGGACATCGCGTCGCGTTCCGAGGTGCTCGGGTATTTCGCGGCCGGGGTCGAAAAGGTACCACCGCTGATTCGTAACTGGACCCGCGCGATGAGCGTCGCGCCCCACCCAAGAGAGAACGGCAACACGTTCTCGGTTGCGCGCACCTCTTTCGCGTACCACCTGACTGGCCACAAGCCGTCCACGGCGGAGCTGCTCGAGGGCCTGTCCACGATGCACTGGAGCGAGATCGACGACGGTCTCGAAGTGTTGCACCGTGACTTCGGGCTGCCCTACACGCTTAGCCTGGCCCTCGCTGTCGAGGGGCCGCTGCTGGCTCATCACAAGTTGACCGACAATCGCTATCCGACGCGAATCGCGACCCTGGGAACCATCGTCGCCAACGCAGAGCGCGATGGCGAATCCGGCGCGCGCGAGAAGCTTCTTGCCCACATCGCCAAGAGATACCCTCTGAGCGAGAACTTCGATGAGCGAAGCGCTCACCTGGGTGTCGTCCAGTTGCTCGTCAAGAATGGACTGTCGACCCTAACCATCAACGACATCGACGAGGTCGTCGCCATGCACTTCGAGGCTCGGGTCGCTCGCAGCAGCGCGAAGCTCGAGCAGCGCCGCTTCGTCGTCGGCCCGCTCGACTATGTCGCGAGCCAGATCAAGCTGGGCAATAACACCGCCAACCAAGAGGGTCAGCCTGTGCGGGTCCTCGCTCGGTCGCTGCAAAAAGTCCTTGGCCAGCATGGCTTTGGCGGTCCCGACGGCTTCGGTCGCTATCTTGCGGAACGTCACAGCCTGGATGCGGATATGGTGGTCAAGCTGGCGAGCCCAGGCGGTCAGTTGTCAGAGCTACTCGCGGTCGTTGGCTCGATCGGCAGCTATTGCCTATCGGATCGGGGTTTCGAGAGCCTGGGGGGCACTGAAAAGAGCTTCGTCGATGCCTTCACCGGAGCCCATGCTTTACGCATCGCGCGCGAACGAACTCTCGGTCACCGCGCGCGCGTGGCGGTGGCGCGCGTCGCTGCATGGTTCTCATGATTGGCGCGATGCTCCGTAGTTCGCCGGGCTTCTTCTGGCCGTTCGTCGACCGACGCGGTCGCGCCTTCCCTCGAACTCGTGGCGGGCATCCTATGCATCCGCTATAGCGGCGACAGGGTCTGAGTGAAGCGTCCTCGTGTTAGTGGTGGTACACGCACGACCGGTGTGTCGTCCACGGCGTCTCTGCGCTGCGGGCGAGGCACCGCCCATCGTCTGCCCTTATGCCCGCCCGGCCCGACTTGGTCGCAAGTCAATGCGGCTTTCCCTTTCAGCGCAACGCCCGCGCCACTCCATCGATAACTGCCGCAACGAACCTGTGGGGCCCTCATGAGCCGACTGACGACCGATGCCGCATTCAATCAGCGCTGGGACAACGGTGCGGGTTTGGCCGCCTCCCGTAACGACGCCGTCCTCGCCGACAGCGAAATCCGTCGCGGCGGTGGCGAAGCCGCATTCGCGACGGACTTTCGTCGGCTTTCGCTAGCCGACCAGCGCAGTGTGACACTGGGTCTTAAGTCACCCGCGGTTCAAGCCGTGCTTGAGCGTGGCCTCGATCCGCGCTTGTCCGCCGCCGACGCGGCCGCGAGCGCGGCGGGGCGTCGCTTCGCCATCGAAGCCCTCGGTGTCCAGGACGTCAGCGTGCCGCTCACCGCTGAGAGTCTCGCCGGCCTCCCTGCGCACGTCGTGCCCGCAACGCCGCAAGAAGCCCGCATTGCTCGTCTTCGCGCCGCGCTCACCGATGGTCGCAGCATGTCGCTGGTCGAGCTGGGCCGCTTCCTTGCTCAGCATGCGCTTGCCCCACCCACTGTCCAAGCCAGCGACCTCGCGCGCGCCATCGCGGAAGATCCTCGACGTTTCGCAGGCGCCGAAGTACGCGTCATCGGCGATGCCGAGAAGATCAGCGAGCGTCGCTCCATGGGCCTCACCTACGGCCTGCGCTATGACCTCTTCGCGGGCGAGATGAGGTGGGGCTGGAAGACGACGGCGATCATGGAAACGCGCCACCGCATGTTCACGCGCGGCGAGCCGCAGCACGCCATCGAGCTCTACGACCGCGATGTCCAGTCGTCGTTCGTCACCGTCGGCCGGCTGAACCTCGGCTCGGCCAACGCGGCGCAGCTGGGCGACGACACGTACGCCGTCACGGGTCGTGTCGATGTGAGCGGGGCGACGCCGCGCATCGTTATGCGCAATATCGAAGTCCGCTAAAGCCGGCGCTCGTGACCTCGAACCGCGGCGCCCCATTTTTAGGTGTTCACGGGCGATGTTGTAGACGGCGGTGCTGACCACGCCATCGAGCCTCCGCGTGCGCCCTTGGATGCCCAGAGTATTGTTTCTCGGAGTGCGCGCGTGTCTGCGTGTGCTCCGCCTTCAACGGGCGGGCCGTGCATCTCGGTGTCGACCTCGCGTCAGCCGCACGCGCGACGGCACTCGCCAACACATTTCGATTTGTTTCGCGCGCCCTGACACTGGGAGTTGCAACCGCGCTTGCACTTCGTGACTGCGTCAACCTGTCCGCCGCTCGCTGGGGAGCCCTTGCTCGACTCGTCGTCTTCGTCGCCCTGGGCTTTGAGGAGCTTGCACTGGGTCCAGCCGCTCGCTTTGGTAACGAAGTCGACGCGCGCAAGCTTGCCATAGGTCTCCTTGACGACGCCGTTGGTCTCTCTCATGACGGTATTCCAGCGCCCACGCACAGCGTCGTTCACATTGAAGGCGCAGGTGTCGTCGACGGGATGGCTCGCAATCGCGCCTTGCGGCGTTAGCTCTTTCTGCAACACCCATCCCTTGAAGTTGCCCGTCACCCAGTCGTTACCATCGTCGTCGAACGAGACCAGCGCGAGCTTGCCGTAGGTCTCGATGATTCGCGCTGGCTTGCGCTCGCGAGGTCCCAGGGAAGCCGTCACCTTGTCGTTGGGCTTGAAGCTCGTGCCCTCGCGGTCGGCCGCCGTGAGCTCGGGAAGCGGAGCAACATCTGGAGCGTCATCTGACTTCGACTTGCACGACGACGAAGCCACTGCGAGCACCAACACGATTGCGAACGAGCCTGTAGTACGCATACGCCTCCAAGGAAGGCATGAAGCATGCCCTAGTACACAGTCGAGCGGTAGCTGTGGCTCGCTCGGGCCTCTGCGCGTCTCTTACGTGAACGGCCCACGAGTGGTTCGTTGACCCACACCGAAAACGCTCAATGCGCGCCGTCAGCGCGCCGTAGAGCCGAACAACCCTCGGAGGATCGCGATGCCGCGGCTGTCGCTCTGCATGATCGCGCGCAACGAAGCCGAGATGCTCGGTGACTGCCTGCGCTCAGTTCAGGGCGTGGTTGACGAGATCGTTCTCGTCGACACCGGGAGTACCGACGCCACCGTGAGCATCGCCGAGAGCTTTGGCGCCCATGTCATCCACCGCCCTTGGGACGACGACTTCGCCGCACCACGCAACGAAGCGCTCAAGGCCGCAACCGGGGACTACGTGTTACAGCTCGACGCCGACGAGCGTCTCGCGGCAAGCAGCGTCAAGACGTTGCGCCGCGTCGTCAACCGCGCTGATTTCGACCTCGCGGTCTTGCCCTTGCACAACGCGAACAGTCGCATCGCCGCAGAAGCCCAGGTGCTTTCTGGGATCGCTCGCATGGGCGAGCCGATTCATCTGCCGCGTCTGTTCCGGCGGACTGAAGCGACGGTATATCGCGGCGTCATTCACGAGAGCGTCGCGGAGTCGATCGCCGAGCAAAGGGGCAAGCTCACTGCGCTTCCCGTCGACATCGTGCACTACGGTGCCGTGCACGAGGTGCGGATCGCGCGTAGCAAAGACGACCGGAACTTGCGCCTGTTGCGAAAACGCATCGCCGACGAGCCCACGAACATCGTCGCCTACGGCTACCTCGCGCTCGAGCTGCTGAACGCAGGTGAAAACGACGAAGCTGGCCAGGTGATCGAGGCGGGCTGGCGGCATATCGCAGACCAGCCGCGCTTTCGTTCGATCCAACGTTTGGCGGTCGCTCGAGCGGTCCACGCGCTGTCGGTTGGCCGACCCGACGTCGCTGTGGAAACCGCAGAACGCGCGGCTGAGCTCGAGTCTATGGGGCCAGATCTCCTGCACCTGAAAGGCTGCGCGCTCGAGCTGGCCGCGCTGCGCGCCGTTCCTGAAGCGCGGCGTCGGCTCCTCGAGGATGCTATCGCGGCGCAGGAGGCTGCTGCCGCTTTCGCGGACAAGCCAGTCACCGAACGTCTAGTCAGCGGCTCGACCTCGTGGGCTGCGCATCGCCGACGGGCCGCGCTTCTCATCATGCTCGGCAGACCGCGCGAAGCCATGACCGCCGCGCAGGCCGCGCTCGACGAACGACCCGATGACCTCGAATCACGCTTGCTCCTGGCCGAGGCGGTGCTCGACAGCGGCGAGGCTGCGCGGTCGTTGCACCTTCTCGAGACCTTGCTCGTCGATCGCCCCGATGGCTGGCTACTCGCTGGCGCCGCAGCGCTTCTCGCTGGCGGTCGCTCCGACGCAACCATCTTCTTTGGAAAGGCGCGCAGTCATCTTGCGCAGGGATTCATCAGCGCGCACCGTCGTCTGCGTTTTGCCGACCTGGCGCGTGCCCTCGCGGCCTGACCTCTTGCTCAGGGCTACGAGGCAAACGTCTATTCGCGGCTGATGCCGATCTTGTTGAAGAACAGGTCCTCGATGGTGCGTTGGACCATCCGCCACAGCAGATCGCGATCGCCGCAACGCGCGAAGGGCCCGAGCGGTATCTTGAAGGCGCCTTTGTCCGTACGGCCGCCACCGTAGAACATGCCGTGCGCGTCTTGCCCGAAGAGCTCCTTCAAGAAGCGGTCGGGGTCGACGACGTTCGAGGTTGTGCGCAGCGAGCCGTCGACGAACTGATTGTTGACGATGCCGTAGCAAATGACGGTGTCGATGCCTTCACGCTTGAGCAGGTAGTCCGCCGCCTGGCCGATGCTGTCGCGGTCTTCGTCACGCACATAGCCGACGCCAGCCAGCAAGAATGTGTCGGCGATGACCTTGTTGGCGTAGGCGCGCTGCGTGATCTCCATGGTGCGCGGCGAGATGCTTTGCATGGAGATGGCTTTGAGGAGATCGAGATCGGCGAACGGCGCGAGGAACGCGGCGGCGCGATAGTCGATCTCGCGGGCCAAGAGATAGTCGTCGGTGTCGGAGCGAATGCCGTAGAGGAGAGCAGAGGCGAGCTTGCCGGCCGATGGGTCTTCTTTGTCGAAGTTAGGTGAGACGCCCTGCGCCAGGTACTCGGCGTAGATGGAGCTGGTCGAGCCAGACTCCTCGCGGATGTCGATGAACTCGGCGTTCACGTCACCTTGCAGCTTGTGATGGTCGACGATGCTGACCATCGGCATGTGCTCGAGCTCGGGCGGCAGGTCGAGCATCTGCGCGTCGACGAGCGCCATGCGATCGTAGCTCGATAGATCGATGCCCTCGGAGTAGCGCACCATGTCGATGGCGAGCTTTTTCACCAAGGCGCGATTCTCGTGATGCGAGATGTCGTCGAAATAAAGGATGGTCGGTTCGATGTTGTGCTGCTGGCAGATGTAGCCGTGCGCCATGGCGCTGCCGATGCTGTCCGGGTCCGGATAGCCGCGGATGGCGATTACGTGGCGTTCGCCACGATGGCCTACCAAGATGTCGCGCAGCTGCTCCGCAGGTGACTTCACGGGGGAGAGGCGCGGCAGCTCCTCGTGTGCTTCCATGGAGGCCTAGTGTAGGCGCATCGGGAGGGGGCAACAAGGAAGACGGCAAAGCCCCCCTCAAGTCACTGATTTGCTTGCGGTTTCGGCTCCACTTGTGTCCCTGGTGCCGCTCGCGCAGTATGCCCGCCCGTGAAGCGACCGCAAGGGCTCGAGACGTTTTTGACCCGCATCGGCAGGACCTTGGGCAACCGGGTTTCGACCGAATCTGAAATATTGACCGCTGCGGCGGGCGACGAATCGGGGCTTCCGGACGGTATGCCGTCCGCGGTGGTGAAGCCTCTCACCGTCGAAGAAGTTTCGTTGGTCGCCCGCGAAGCGCACGACCTTGGTGTCCCACTTATCGCGCGCGGCGGTGGCACCGGCAAAGCAGGGGCAGGCATCCCGACGGAAGGCGAGGTCGTCGTCGACCTCACCGGCATGAACAAGATCCTCGAAGTGCGGCCGCAAGATCTCTATGCCGTCGTGCAGCCGGGCGTCATCACGCGCGACCTCGATCGCGCGGCGAACGAACACGGCCTGTTCTACCCTCCCGACCCCTCGAGCTGGGAGTCGTCGACCATCGGTGGCAACATCGCCACCAACGCTGGCGGTCCGCGCGCCGTGAAATACGGTGTCACCCAGCGTTACGTATGGGGACTCCAAATGGTCCTCGCGGGCGGTGAGGTCATTCGCACCGGCAAACATTCGCTCAAGGGCGTCGTTGGGCTCGATCTCACGTCGCTCATCGTCGGCTCGGAAGGGACCCTAGGTCTCGTCACCGAGGCGACCATGCACATCATCCCCGCGCCACGCGCGGTCGAGACCGCCTGGCTCGACTTCGCGGACGTCCACGTCGCCTCGAAAGCCGCCGAGAAGATCTTCGCCGCCGGCTTCACGCCGCGCATGATGGAGCTGCTCGACCCAGTGGCCATCGAAGTGGTTCGTCCGAAGGTCGCGTTTCCCATCGACGCATCCGCTAAAGCGTGCATGCTGCTCGAGTCGGACGGAGATGCCGAGCGCGCCGAGAGCGATCTCCTCAAGATGTGTGAGATCGCGGTCGAGGCGGGTGCGCTCAATGCCATCATTGGCCGTAGCGACAAGGAGCGCGACAATCTGCGGCGCGGGCGGCGTTTGGTGTCGAGCTCCCTGAAAGAGCGCTACCCACTGAAGTTCTCGGACGACATTGCCGTACCACGCAGCCGCATCGCCGATTTGCTCGCACAGACCGCCACAGCCGCCGAGAAGACCGGGATGCGCACCGCCGCCTATGGACACCTCGGGGACGGCAATCTGCATATCAATTTCCTGTGTGAGTCCGCCGAGCAACGCCGGTCGGCGAACGTCGTGCGCTTGGAGCTCATGAAGCGCGTCGTGTCGATGGGCGGCACCATGAGCGGCGAGCACGGTGTTGGCCTCACCAAGCGTGACGAGCTCGAGCTCGAACAATCGCGCGAGGTCATCGCCCTGCAGCGGCGCATCAAAGGCGTGTTCGACCCCAAGAACATCATGAACCCTGGTAAGGTTTGGCCTCTGTCTTGAGCTGACGGGGGCGCCTGGCGGCTGCGCGTGCTTCTCTTGGGAGACCTCCATGGTGGGATCGACGAGCATTGGACCATGGCGTTGGGTGCGGGTCGTGTCCCTCGCGATTGTCTGTGTTGCGTCGGCGCGTTGCGTTACCAGCGAGGCGTGCAACAACGACGGCAATTGTCGTGACGGCCAGAGCTGCGTCGCGGGTGTCTGCGAGGACGCGTGTAAGGGCGAAAGTTGTCCCGCCGAGAACGCTTGCGTCCCCGACGGGCCAGGTGAGGAGTGTGACGACGCCGAGACGTGTACGATCGATAGCTGCGACGGCACGGGTGCGTGCCGCCACGACGCCGCCCCCGCAGAGACGGTCTGCGGGGCTTCGCGTGACGAGTGCGACCTGGTCGAGCGTTGCGTTGCGGACGCTGGCGTCTGCTCAGCGGACGCGAGCCTCGCAGACGGTGTCGCGTGTTCCGTCGGTCAATGCGCGGGTGGAGTTTGCGTGCCCGCGGACATCGCGTCGCTCCGCTGGTACCTCAAGTTGGACGAGGCGAGTGGCGACGTCGCCTATGACACGTCGTCGACCGGCCTCGACGCATCGATCGTCAATGCTGCTCGCCAAAGCGGACAGCTCATGGGGGCGCTCGCGTTTCAGGGGCTCGATAGCTTCGCTGTCGCCGACGACCTGCAATACGGTAGCGAAGGCACCATCGCGCTTTGGTTCTCGACGACCCAGGGGCCGCCCGGCCCGGGAACCGCGGTGCTCTACGGCCACGGCGGCACAGGGCCGAGTAATGTCGCCATCTTCTTCGACGTCGCTGGCAACCTGTCGGCGCGGGTGCGCGGTGTCGCAGGCAACGCGAACTTGCAGGCCTTCGGGAGCTTTCGCGACGGCGCTTGGCACCACGTGGCGCTCGCCTTCGCGGATGGTAGCCCGCCGCGTCTCTACGTGGATGGCGCCTTGAACGTCACGGCGACCACGCCGGTGCAGCAACTCGACCCCGCCTCCCGTATCGTGCTCGGCGCCTCGGAAGCGTCGGCATTGGTCAGCAACTTCTTCGTTGGAGCCGTCGACGACGTGCGGGTTTACACGCGGGCCCTGGGGAACGGCGAAACGCTCGGGCTCTACCGCGCACAAAATGGCGCGACCCCCATCACCGTGCGGGCAGAGGCCGACACCTACGTGCAGGGCGGTGCCGCCGCAGGCGAGAACTTCTCGGACACGAACAAGCTCGTCATCAAGAACGACCCAAACCTGGATACGGCGCGCTATGGCTATGTTCGCTTCGATGTCTCAGGCATGGCTGATATCGCCTCGGCCCAGCTCCGCCTGACGGTCACCGAAAACGGTCTGATTGACCCCGGGGTCATCGAGCACACTATCTATGCGGTGACCGACGACAGCTGGAGCGAATACACTCTCACGTGGAACACGCAGCCCGCGGTCGGCGAGGCAATCACGACGTTCGAGGTTCCCGCAGTTGGTGGCGTCGCTGTCATCGACCTCACCGACGCAGTGCGAACAGCCGCGGCTGGAGATGGCCGGCTCTCGCTTTCGATTCGCTCGAGCGCCGACTTGGGCTCTCAAGACTTCGCTTGGTTTGCTTCGCGTGAGATCGAGGTGGGCCCGAGGCTCGACGTCGCCTGGTGATCGCGTTCCTTCACCCTTGACGGCGCGATCCCAGTCCGATCTAACACATGCCGTGAAGGCCACCGTTGGCGAGATTCGCGAAAAACTGCCGAGCTTGTCGGACGGCAGCCTTCGCAAGCTCACGCGCGACGAGCGTGCCGGGGTTCGAGCCATCGCGGCTCGCGAGCTCGCGCGGCGGCGTGAAGAACGCGCACACCTGCAAGCCGAAGCCGAGCGTGTCGCGTGCATGCTCAACTACGAGCGACCGCTTTGGCAGTCAGGTCTGCTCGTCGCTGGCTGCGACGAAGTTGGCACCGGGCCGCTGGCCGGTCCTGTCGTCGCCGCGGCGGTCATCTTGCCTCCGGGCACCTCGATCGCGGGGATCGACGACAGCAAGAAGCTCGACGCTTCGACGCGCGAGCGTCTCGCCGAAGAGATCCGAGCGCGCGCCGTGGCCTACGCGGTTGCGAGCTGCGACGTCGATGTCATCGATCGCTTGAACATCTACCATGCGGCGCTCGAGGCGATGCGTCGCGCGGTGATTGGTCTCAACCAAGCGCCCGACCACGTGTTGGTCGACGCTCGCCGGGTTCCTGGAGTGTCGTGTCGGCAGACCGCCATCATCAAGGGCGATACTCTGTCACAGTCGATCGCGGCGGCCGCGATCCTCGCCAAGGTTCATCGCGACGCCCTCATGGTTCGCTATAGCGAACAGTTTCCCGGCTACGGATTTCATTCGCACAAAGGCTACAGCGCGCCCGAGCACTTTGCGGCGCTCGATAGGCTTGGCCCCTGTGCCATCCATCGGCGCTCGTTTGCGCCCATCGCCGAGAGACTGGGGCTGCGACCGCAAGCCGCGGCGCAGCTCGCCCTCGGTCTTTGACCCAGGACTCGATCGCGTCGTCGCTCGTGTCGTCCACGGGCCGCCTCTCGTTGCATTTGGCAAGACGCACTTCGGGCTAGCGCATCCCAGTTGTGTGTCGGGTTGACTTCGAAGTGCGTCAGGTAGACAGTGTCTACCTTCTCAAGGAGCGTCACCTTTGTCGCACTCGGTGGTCCGCGTTTCGCGCTGGACTCTGGCTGTCATGCTTGTGGTTCTTGGCTTGGCGCGTGTGGCCTCGGCGCACCCCGCCACTGATGCCAGCGCCGCTGCGTTGGCGCTTGATCGTCGGGACGCGCGCATTTGGTACTTTGGGTGGAGCAGCGCGTTCGCGGTCGCACTCGGTGTGCGCCTGCCGATGGCCCTCCTGGCCGACGACCCAGGGGTAAGGGCTGATTCACGCGTCGGAGCGGTCACCGCGGGGGTGGGGCTTCTAGCCACGCTGTTACAGCCCCCTGTGGGGCTCTTCGCCCGGACAGTTGAAGACGCCGACGTCGAGGCCACCGCAGCTGACGAGCGCCGGGGCCGTGCCTGGTTCGCACATGTCCCCGGTATTGCGCTCAATCTCGGAGCCGGCGCGTTTCTATGGCTGCATGAGGATCGCCCCGTGCCTGGCGCTATCAGCGCGGCGATCGGTCTCGCGGTAACAGAGCTCCAGATCTTTACGCGACCGCGAAGGGTGCTGGACGCGACCGAGCCAAGTGTCCGAATCACCGTCCTACCGACTGGGACGGGTGTGACCATCGTCGGTGTGTTCTAGCCAAGCGATGGCTCGAGCATCGCGCCCCCTCGGTTAGTTGAGGTCTTTGCGCACAGGGGGCGGCGCCTCATGCGTTTGCGTGTCGCGCTTGTAGTCGCGGATTGTGCGCTGGACGGCCCGGATTGCCGCGCCGAAGCCGATGACCATGCCGACCCACATCAAGATCGGCGTGGTATCGAGCTTGCGATCGAGCCAGATGCCGAGCCAGGTGCAGCCGCCGACTTCGATGGTCATTTCGATGCCGAGCGCCGAGTACTTCCCGGCAATTCGCCACATCTTCTGCGACTCGGAAAGCTGCGCCATTGGGATGTTCTAGCGTGCGATGTCGACTGGAACCAACGACGAAGATCGAGGAAGCTGTAGGGGCACCCCCGGCTCCATGACGACCTTGCCCCTACCGTCGATGCTGCGTCGATTTGCTCCTCTCGGGGTCATCTTGGCCCTATCGGCGTGTGATGCATCGTTCTTGCACGACGTCGAGTCGCGTCGTGAGGCGACCGATCGCGGCTGCCCAGCTCCGAGCGATGGCGCCAACGACGTGACCGTGGTCCTCGAGGCCAACGGAACGGTTACCTTGGCCTGGACGACGACGGCCACGAACGCCGATAGCTTCTTGGTCGAGCGGCAGTCGTCGCGTGAACCGACCTGGGGTGAGATCGGTCAGGTCGTCGAGCTCGCCTTCAACGACCAACGTGTGGTCCTCGACGAAGAGTATGGGTATCGCATCAGCGCGGTCCGCGCCGCGGGTGGCAGCACTTGCACGACGCCGCCGAGCGAGCCGGTGCTCATCCGGACAATCCCGCGTGCGGCCGAGGAGCTCATCGCTCGTGGCACCGCCGTCGGAGAGATCACGCTGTTCTGGGATGATCCGAACAGCTTCGAAGACGGCTGGCGCGTGGTGCGTCGGGACGTGAGCGGCACGACGCTGCAGCTTGGCGATCTTGCGCAAAACGCATCGTCCGTCATCGACAGCGGTGTGACGCCCGGCGCGACGTACACCTACGAGCTGATCGCCTTCAATGTGAGTGGCACGAGCGACGCTGTGAGCGTCGAGCAACGCGCGGTGACGCCGGCCACGCTAGTCTGGACCGATCCACCGACGCTCGACGCACAATGCACGCTGCAGGCCTTCGGCGAGGCAACCTACGACTCCGGGGCGTCGTTTGCGTCCGCGATTGGAACCATCGCCGGCGTCGAGACCCCGGGCAGCGCGAACGGTTTCAGCGGACCCGTCGATCCGACCACCAACGGGTCGCTCGAGACCGCGTGGACAGTTGATGACTCAGCGGGTGGCCAGGCAACGCTATCGCGTACATTGCTCGTAAGCCAAGAAGCGCAGGGACGCTCGCTCTACCGCCAGGCGTCGGGAGAAGAGCTCAGAGGTGAGGGCTATCAGCCCATCCAGCAACGGTGTGGCAACTGCACAGAGACCCCGCCCGCGAGCATCGCCATGGGTAACGACTTCGCGTGTCACGTCACCGCGAGCGGCGGAGTTTCGTGTTGGGGTGATGATGCATGGGGGCAGCTCGGACGCGGTGCCACCGACAGCCTGCTCGGGGCGGTACGCCCGTGTGCGCCCGGCCAGCCAGGAACCTGCGCTGACCAGCCTTTCCGGCCCGTGACCGTGAGCGCTGGCGACGAGAACGCCTGCGCCATCACTAGCGACGGGCACGTCTGGTGTTGGGGCAACGGTTCGTACTTGATGAATGGCACGGCATCCACGACGACCAGCGATCGTCCAGTCGAAGTCTGCGGCAACGAGACGTGCAATGCGCCCCTTACGGGCGTCACGCAGGTCTCGGTGGGAGAGCTCGCGACGTGCGCGATAGCGGCCGGTGGTGAAGTCTGGTGCTGGGGTGACACCCTCGATGCCCCCGGCAACTACCATCCGCCACAACCGGTATGCTCGAGCGGCAGCGGCTTCGCATGCCCGCGCTTCATCGCCCAAGAAGTTTCAGTCGGCGAAGACACGGCCTGCGCCAGAAGTGGCGGACAGGTTTGGTGCTGGGGTCAGAACAACGTCGGTGTTTTCGGTGTCGACAATTCAGCCTCGCCCATCTCCCAGAGCGCAAACCCAGTCCCCGTGTGCGTGAGTCACAACGGCACCGCGTGTACCGACACGCTCGACGACGTGGTCGAGATCGAGGTCGGCTACGCGTTCGTTTGCGCACGCAAGTCGGATCAGACCGTCGTGTGTTGGGGCAACAACAGCGAGGGTCAGCTCGGGACTGCCTCTGGTGGTACGGCATCGGCGTTGCCATCGCCCGTGTGCACCGCCGGTAGCGGCGGTGTTTGCACCACCGTGCTCACCGGGGTCGTTTCCCTCGACCTCGCATGGCAACACGCCTGCGCGATCGTCGGTGCGGGGCGCGAAGCCTATTGTTGGGGCGACAACAGTGTCTACCAGGTGACCAACGCTCCAACGGACTTCGATGTCGCGACCCCCGTCTGCGCGAGCGGAACCTCTCCGAGCTGCCCGCGTCTGACCGGCGTCACGAGTCTCTCGACTGGCGAAGATCTGTCGTGCGCCGCGCTCGCCGATGGTCGTTCGGTGTGCTGGGGCGCCTATCCGGGCAGCGGCAACTTGGAGAGTCCACCGGTGCCGCATGAACCGGTGGTCGTTTGCCGTGACGGTGGCGGTGTGAGCTGCGACCGAATCCCCGTCGCGAGCCTGGTCACCGTCGGGTACCGGTTTGGGTGCGCTTTAACGGATGATGGTATGTACTGCTGGGGTGAAAACGACGTCGGTCAGATCGCGGTACCAATCCCTGCCACGGCACGTGACGCAGGCGAGGTGCTGATTGGCACCGGTGCTGACGCTGCGCTGCTGACTGGCGTCCGCATGGTGCAAGCCGGGTTGCGGACCGCCTGCGCGGTTCGTGTGGACGGCAGCGTCTGGTGCTGGGGTAACAACTACAGCGGCGAGCTGGGGTTGAGCAGCGCAGGGTGGGGTGACATGCGCGGCTTTGCGAGGCCTGTGTGTGTCGCTGGCACCGGGTCGACCTGCGCGTCATTCACCGATGCTATTTCGGTCTCGGTCGGTAGCCACCACGTATGCGCCGTGACAGCAGCTGGAGAGGCTTGGTGCTGGGGCGGCGAAGACTGCGGTGAGCTCGGGCGCAACGTATCTGCCGCCTGTGATGCGCCCCTCGGCAACGAATACAACCATTTTTTCGGCCACGACGCCGTTCCGCAGCCGCACCGGGTGTGTCGCGACGAGAGCTGCCAACCGCTGACGGACGTCGCCGAGGTGGGGGCGGGCCGTGACTACACGTGTGTGCTGACGCGATCGGGCGGGGTGCAGTGTTTCGGCAACAACATCTTCGGCCGCCTGGGCACCGGCACCAATGTGACCAGCGAGGTCGTGCCTCGCCGCGTCTGCGATGCGAGCTCAGGCATCTGTGTGCCTATCACCAATCGCATCGCCCTTCGCGTTGGGAAGTACCATGCATGCGCCATTGGCACCGACGGTGGGGCCATGTGCTGGGGACTCGACGAGTGCGGTGAGCTTGGAGCTTCGCAGGTGACGACCTGCTTCTCGGCCCGCCAGCGCAACAGCGCGCTGCCAGTCTGCGACGGACCGCCGCCTTGCACCGCGCTCACCGATATCGTCGATGTCGCTCCAGGCTATCGCTACACCTGTGTGCTCGAGCGGAGCGGCGCGGTGTCGTGCTGGGGCGAAAACTATTGGGGCCAGCTCGGTCGCAACTTCGACGAGCCTGATTTCGACAATGCACGAACGCGCGATAGCGTGCTTGCCTGCAGCACCACATGCAACTCGGCCTGCTCGACCCCATACACCGACGCAGTCGCTTTGTCGGCTCTCGATGCCACGACGTGTTCGGTGAGCGCCGACGGGAGCATTCGTTGCTGGGGCTACAGCAACTCGCGTGAGACCGGCTCGGCGGACGACACTGGCTGGGTCTGCTCGGCGATGCCAAGCTGCGCTTCGGGCGACTTCACCACCTGCGTGCCGAACGATGTGGGGGACACGCGGTCGTGTCAGATCCTTTCGGTGGCTGTCCCATGAAGCGTCTACTGCTCCTCATCCTCGCAGCGCTCTTGCTTGCCGGCCCAGCCGACGCTGCCAAGAAGAAAAAGGGTGGCAAGAAGAAAGGGCGGCCCGCGAAGACCTCTGTGCAGAAGCGCGAGCCCTACAAACCGCTGCCGACCATCCCCGAGCAGCCACGCATCGTCGAATCGCCGCCTCCACCACAACCCGAAGTCTTCGTCGATACGCAAAAGCTAAAGCTCATGACCGTCCGCTTTAGCGGCAGCTCGAATGTCGACCCGGTCCTCGTCGACGGCCTCACGCAGACGGTCTCGGAGGCGCTCGCGCAGATGGGGCCATTTGCGGTGGCAAGCAGCACTGACGTGCAGCGCGTCGTCGAGCACGCGGCGATGCGCCAGATGCTTGGCTGCTCGGATCCGTCCTGCCTCGCTGAGATCGGCACAGCCTCTGGCGCGGACTATCTCGTCACCGGCAGCCTTACGCTTGCGGGCGACGTGTACGTGCTGCAGCTCCAGCTTTTGCGGGTCGACGCTGCACGTGTCGACGGGCGCGTGTCCCGGCCCTACCAGGGCGGCACGGATGGTCTCTTCCCCGAAGCGACGGCTGCCGCGAAGCTGTTGGTGCGGGACGTCTTGGCGGAACGTCAGGGACAGCTCGCCATCATCGTCAATGAAGAGGGGGCGAGTATCTCCATCGACGGCTCGCTGATAGGCGTGTCTCCCCTCGGCGCGCCGGTGACACTAGCCGAAGGCGCCCACCGGCTCGAAGTCGAGAAGCAGGGCTTCATCGTCTCGCGCGAAGACGTGATGGTCGAGCGCGAGAAGCAGCTTGCGCACACGGTGACGTTGTTGCCCTCGGACGAGTGGAAGCGCGACTACACCAACCATGCGCGCTTCGTGCGTCGCGCCGCGTACGTCACGCTAGGAACCGGCATCGCGGCTCTGGGGGGCGGTGCGGCGTTGTACTTCGTGGGACGCCAGAAGGCCGACGCGCTCAACCGCGACATCGAGGCCTACAATGGGGGCGACGTTCGTCCCGCGAGCGTCCAAGACGACCTCGACAAGCGCGAGCGGACGGTCGCGACTATCGACGTGTTGACGCTGGTGGCGGCAGGAGTCGGCGTCGCCTGTGTCACCACCAGCATCGTGCTCTGGTCGCGCGGTGACGACCCGGACCGTTACGAGATCGTGCCTTCGACGCGGGTTGTGCGCTCGAGCCCGCCATTGCGACTCGTGAGCGGGCGCAGTGAGCTCGGTACACAGACGCTAGGGTTCCAGTTGCGGTTCTAGCGGCCCGTGCCGATGTATGACTACACGCCTTGCGCTCCTCTAACCTTAGAGCAGCGCGATGAGCTCTTGGCAGCTCGAGGCCATCACGTAGTCGACGATCTCCTTGCGGGTGTAACCGGTCGCTTCCTCGATACGGTTGAAGGAGACGCCATACTCGCGCATGGCGCTGGCGATGCGGCTGGGTGAGTCGAGATTGGCCTTCACGAAGGCAGCGATCTCGGCGTTGGTGACCCACGGCTTCGCGGGTGTAGCTGGGGTGCTGCTGCGCTCGACCCCGTTCGTGCCGACCACCTCGATCTCGTAGCCGGCGAAGCCCATCACAGAGCCAGATTCGTTGCGGAGCGCGTCAGCGAGGCGGTCATGGTAGTTCTGCGCGGCTGCAGGGTGCATGCCTGCCCACATCGGCAGAGAGGCAAGCTCGCTGGCATCGCGCACGATGATGACCGGCATGCCGTTGCCCGACGAGATGCCACCCTGCATGCGTGCAGGGAGCTGCTCGTAAGGCACTGATGTTCCGGCCAAGCTGTTCCCAGAGTGCCCGGAGCTCGCGCCCGGCGTGGTGGTCGACCCCGCCGGTGTGCTCGTCGATGCGCCCGTGGGCACCGAAGGTCGCAAGATGCCGCTCGCTACCGTCATCCAGTGCTTGATGGCCTCGTAGACCGCGCCGTACGTTTCGCTGCGGTACACCGACGCGAGGGTCGAAAGGGCATGCTGGACAGATCCGGCGAGCGAGGCATCGGTTACGCGGGACGCGTCGCCTAGCTGCGCGACCATGGCGGCGATCGCGGACGCTTCGATGGCAGTGCCGTTGTCCATGGTTGTTGCGGGAGCGCCGCCAACAGTCGCCGTCGCGGCACCGGCGCGCTCTTCGACGGGCAAGACCACGCGAATACCCGCCTGCGGAGCCTGCCGGGTATCCGACAAGCGTCGCAGCTCTGGCTGAAAGTCGAGACGACCACGTCGCGTGAGCGGCTCGTTGGAGCGCTCGAGCGGGAGGGCGTTGAGGGAAGGCCGGGAGAGCGGAATGCGGCTCAACATGGCGAACATACGCGCCCTACGGAGCCGCGGCTTGCCGCCAACGATGACGCTGCGGCAGGCCGCCGCTATGTTGCGCCCTTACGTGGCTTCACTGTTGTCGGTCGCGCTGGTGCATTGAGGATCTCCGGCCCCGTTGATTGGGCTGTAGTCGATGCCATCAGCGTTGGTTGGGTCGTTGTCGACGCCGTCAGAGCACTGGAAAGACGACGAGAATTCCGTGAGACCATAGGTTGTCGGGGTGCTGCCCTGGCATGCCGTGTCGGCGGCGTCGATTTGCCCATCTTCGTCATTGTCGATGCCGTCGGAGCACTGGGGGTTCACCTCCGAACGCCCGCGGTTGCTGCCGCGGCATCCGGGATCGGCGGTGTCGACGAGGCCGTCCGAGTCGTTGTCGACTTGATCGGCACATGCAGGGTCGAGGTCTTCGAAGTCGAAGCCAAGCACACACGCTGGGTCGCTGAATGCCGTGGTTGCGCCAACGGCCCCATCGAGCAAGCCATCGTCATCGTTGTCGATGTTGTCAGCGCAGTTTCCAACACCCCCCTCACTCGTCCCGTCGGCCGACAGACAGCTCACGTCTCGGGGAAAGTCCGTGTTGCCGTCACCGTCGTTGTCACGGCCGTCCGAGCAGGCCGGCTCGTCCGTTTCGTCGTCGTCGTCCCAATCGTTGCAGCCGAGATCAGCCATGTCGATTCGGCCATCGGCGTCGTTGTCGCGCCCGTCGCTGCAGCCTCGGCGACCTTCGGTTTCGTCATAGATTCCGTCGCAGTCCTCATCGGTGCTGTCGACGCGCCCGTCGCCGTCGTTGTCGGTCAGGTCGCTGCATTGTGGGTCAGGTGATTCGCTATCGTCGGCGGCGTTCAGACAGCCGGGGTCGGCCGCGTCGACGCGCTTGTCTCCGTCGTTGTCGATGCCATCGGAACACGCTTTGTTGCGCTCGTCGTCCGCGAAAATCGACACGCAGCCGCGGTCATTCGGAAAGTCGACTTGGCCATCTCCGTCATTGTCGACCCTGTCGTTACAAGCTCCTGCGAGCTCACGGTCGTCGCCACCGGAGCTGCAGTCCGGGTCGTTGCCGATGTCGATGCGCCCATCTCCGTCGTTGTCGATGCCGTCCGAACATTCCGGATTGCGCTCGTCGTCGTCGAAAGGATCGGAGCAGCCAACGTCGCGCGGATAGTCCAGCGCTGCGTCGACGTCGTTGTCGATACCGTCCGAACACGCGAACGGGGACCGCTCGGTGGTGCGCCGCGGATCGTAGTTGTGGGTGACGGGGTCCGCGCAGCCGAAGTCTTGGCGATCGCGCAACCCATTGCCGTCGTTGTCGATGCCGTCGGCGCACTCGCCATTGGTTTCGTTCGTGTCGATCGCCGAGGTGCAGCCTGGGTCGCCGGGAAAGTCCGCAACCCCGTCCCCGTCGTTGTCGTCGCCGTCCGAACAAGCCGGGTCGTCCGACTCACTCGCCCCCTGAAGAGCCGCGCAGGCTGGATTGTCGTAAGGAATGCCTGCCTGGTCTGGCAAGCAATTTGCCGCCCGCTGCGCCGCGATTTGCTGATTCATGATGCATGCGGGGTCGGATGCGTCGACGAGACCGTCTGCGTCGTTGTCGAGCCCGTCCAAACACTCATTGTTCAAACCATCGCAGCTCGCGATAGCGGTCACGAAGGCGATGAACGTAAAGCAGCCAAGCAAGTAGATCGATTTCTTCATGACTGTGCTCACCAGTAGATGTGGAAACCGACGTTGCCAGCGTTGACCACCGAAAGACCGCCATCGACGCTGCTTACCGAGAGCGAGCCGCCGCCCAGGTTCACGTAGTTCGCTTGGATGCCGTAACCACCCTGCAGGCTCACGTTGGGAAAGCCGAAGGCACCCAAGAAGAGCTCGGCACCGATGAAGGCGCTAGCGACGCCGTCCGTACGCGACGAGCTGCCTCCACCCGGTTTGGTATACCGCGCGCCAATGCCGGCTCGCGCGAAGACGACCGAATAGTGGTAGTGCGCGAGCGCGCGAACGTAGCCCAGCTCGAGCCCGTAGCGCCCCGAATCGACGCCGCTCGACGCGAAATTGATGGTGCCGTTGATGTCGAAGCCGTTTTCGCGGTTCCACCAGTAGCGTAGACCGAGCGGTGCGTCGCCGGTGAAGTAGCCGAGGCCCAAGTGGCCAACGACAGCGTCGATTGGACTCCGCCCGTCATCCGCTGAAGAAGACACAGGAGTGGTCGCCAGTAGCGACGGCGCCGTGTCCTCGGCCGAAGCCGTAGTCACCAAGCCGAGGAGGATACCGGCGACGGTCGCCAGCGAGAGTAGGTTCTTCATTTGTCTGGCTCGATTTGGTCGCACGTAATCGCGACCGCGCTTTGGATGTCGCAACACTCGGTCGACTCGAAACTCCGGCCCGACTTGGTTTGCGACAACGTGACCTCTTCCATGGTGCAGGGATCGTTCGGGAACGCGTTGGCACGCTGAATGCCGAGCACGGCGCGCAACACGCGGCGGCGACCGCCGTCCATCTCGCGCCAGCCGTCCTTGATGACGACGCGCTTCACGTTGGCGTCGGGGTACGTGGTCATGAACATGCGGCGCACCATCTTGCGCAGCGGCGGCGGCCCATACGCTTCGGGGAAGACGCGCTCGGAGAGCACGGCGTCGTGGCTGTCGCGGCAGAGTGCTTCGATGTCGCGCAGCTTCATCCGCTCGAGCGGATTCACCGTGACCTCGATGTCGACAGCGTCGACGTTGACATCGAACAGCAAGACGAAGGCTTGGCGGCACGAGGCCTGGTCAATGTCGCGGTAGAATCCCTTCGGGTCGCGCTTTGCGTTCGCGTACGCGTGTCGCGTGAGACGCAGAACGGGCGACAGCTGCTGCAAGGCTTTGGCGCGCGCGATCGCGTCCACCAGGAGCTGTTCCCAGGCGGCGCGGCTCGACGCGAGCTCGGGACGTGAGATGAGCTGTTCGCGCAGGCCCTGGCAAATCGAGGGGTCGTCGAAGTCGCGCTCGACGACGCGCAAGACGGCGCGGCTTGCTTGCTCGTGGAAGGTCTTCTGAGCCTCGGTGGAGCCCTCGGGTAGCGCGGGCAGCTTCACGACCCCCATCGAGACGATCTCGCCGGGTTGGGGTGGCGGGACAGCGGACAGATCGGCGTCGGGAGTTTGCCGTGGTCGACCTGGCGTCAAAGAGGCGAGCAGCGTGTCCTCGGAGCCCCCCGCACCGCGCTCGGAGATGAGGATGACCTTGGGAAAGCCGAGCGGCCGGGACGGCTCGAGGGGTCTCGACGGCTCGAGGGGGCGCGAAGGCTCCGGAAAGCCGCTGTACAGATTGATGTTGTTGCGAATGTCGCCCTGGGTCTCGGCGCAGCTTATGAGGCCTGCTACGAGCAACAAGCCAACTCCCACTCCGAGCCCGGCGGCGCGTCGCGTATCGCCTTGATGAGCGACAACGTGTCGCGCTCGGGCACGGGAAAAGGAGGGCATCGCGCCGATCGTGCCCCACGCCCTTTTGAGGGCCAAAAAAGCCGCCGCGACGCGCGTGTTGAAATGCCTCAGACACGGCTTGACGCCCCCGGACCTGCACGTTAGATAGCGCGCGCTTCAGAGGCCTACGCATGATCCAAAGCGGGTCACGCGAATGCCTCTCGGCCCGCGCGGCGGGCCTCCGTATTTCGCCTTCGGGTGGCAGGGGGCTCTTGGGGCCAGAGCCTCTCAAGTCGGATCGCATGGATTTAGACGTCACACTCCTCGCCCAGTTCGCCCTCCTCACGTTCTTGCTGGTGAGCTTGAACGGCATTCTCTTCAAGCCGCTGCTCGGTGTGCTCGATGCACGTCAGCACAAGGTCGTTGGCCTGAAAGACGAAGCCGGCCGGTTGACCACCGCGAGTGACGCCGACATCGAGGCGTACCAAACGCGCCTGCGCGAGGCGCGCGACATCGCCCAACGCGAGCGCGAAGCACTGCGCGGCGCCGGCCGCGAAGATGAGCGCAAGATCTTGACCGAGACCCGCAGCGACATCTCGCGTGCGATCGCGCAAGCCCGCGAGCGCACCGCTAAAGCGGAAGCTGAAGCACGCGGCCAGCTCACCCCGCAGGTCGACCAGCTCTCGAAACAGATGGTGCAGAAGATCCTCGGACGCGAGGTGGCCGGATGAAGCAGGAACACGGCGAGCACGGGACGGGGCACGAAGAGCACGAGGCTAACGCCCACGGCGGCGGGCATCACGCGTCGACCGGCACCCCGCACATCAACCTGTGGTCATGGGACCAGCACGCCCCCCCAGTCGGTTGGTACGCGGTCAACTTCCTCATCTTCGTCATCTTCTTGGTCAAAGCCGCCAAGAAGCCGCTCGCGGCGGCCATGCAGCGTCGCCATGACAGCATCAAGGCGACCATCGAGGAGAATCAGAAAGCCTACGACGCCGCGAAAGAGCGGCACGACAGCTATCGCCAGAAGCTCGCGCACGTGGATACAGAGTCACGCGAGCTCATCGAGCGCAGCAAAGAAGATGGTGCGCTCGAGCGCGATCGCATCATTGCGGGCGCCCGTGAATACGCAAAGCGCCTGCGTGAGGACGCCCAGACCGTGATCGAGCACGAAGAAGAAGGTGCCCGCCGCCGACTGCAGCACGACGTCGCGCGCGCTGCCCTGAAGGGCGCCGAGGACATGTTGCGTCGAGGTCTCACCGACGCCGACCGTGAGCGTTTGTTCGAGCAGTCACTTCAGATGATCGAGAGCTCGGACGCGCACACGTCGACTCGCCGTCCCTCCAACGACCGCAAGCGTGCACCGGTCGCAGATGGTGCAGCATGAGCGCAGTCGCCAAACGTTACGCTCGCGCCGCGGTAGCGGCAGCCCTCGATATGGAAGGTGCTGCTGGCGTCGAGAAGCTCGCGCACAGTGTGTCGACCTTCCGTGCTCTGTACGACAAGACCTCTGAGCTGCGTGATCTTCTCGCGAATCCCGCGTTGAAGGCCGACCGTGACACGGTTCTCGGCACCGTGCTCGACAAGATCGGTGCCTCGAAGACCGCCGTGAAGCTCATTCAGCTCCTCTCCGGTCGCGACCGTATCGAGGTCTTGCGTGATGTCGCTGATGAGATCGAGAGCGAGGCAGATCAGCGTGCTGGCCGTTTGCGTGCGCGTGTCATCAGCTCGATCGCCCTCGATGAGGCCAAAGTCACGCGCCTCAAGGCGGCGCTGCACAAGCGCTTCCAGCGCGACATCGTGGTGGACGTCAAAGTCGATCCCGAGCTGCTCGGCGGTCTTGTTTGCAAGGTGGGTGATCTCACTTTGGACAGCAGCCTGAAGCGGCAAATCGAGCTCCTCCGCGACCAACTCGGAACGAACGTAAGTTAACCCGTTTGAAGGACATGTAAGGCGATGCAGATCCGCGCCGAAGAAATCAGCAGCATCATCAAAGACCAAATCAGCGGTTACGATCGCCGCATCGACGTCGCCGAGACCGGCACCGTCCTCGCGATCGGCGACGGTATCGCTCGCGTCTATGGCTTGAAGAGCGCCATGGCCGGTGAGCTCCTCGAGTTCCAAGGCGGCATCCGCGGCCTCGTGTTGAACCTCGAAGAAGACAACGTCGGCGTCGCCATCATGGGCGACTTTACGCACATCGAAGAAGGCCAGACGGTCAAGCGCACCGGCAAGATCGCGCAGTGCCCGGTCGGTCCCGCCATGATGGGCCGCGTCGTGGACGCGCTGGGTAACCCCGTCGACGGCTTGGGCGAGATCAAGACCACCGAGTTCCGCCTCATCGAGACCAAGGCGCCCGGCATCATCGAGCGCAAGTCGGTTCACGAGCCGCTGCAGACCGGCATCAAGGCCATCGACTCGATGATCCCGATCGGTCGTGGCCAGCGCGAGCTCATCATCGGCGACCGCCAGACCGGCAAGACCGCAATCGCGCTCGACACCATCATCAATCAGAAGGGCAAAGACGTTAAGTGCATTTACGTGGCCATGGGCCAGAAGCAGTCGACCGTCGCTCAGGTCGTCGACAAGCTGAAGGCTCACGGCGCCATGGAGTACACCACGGTCGTCTGCGCCAACGCCTCCGACCCGGCCCCCATGCAGTTCTTGGCCGCCTACACCGGCTGCACCATCGGCGAGTACTACCGCGATAACGGGCAGCACGCCCTCATCGTTTACGATGACTTGTCGAAGCAAGCCGTCGCCTATCGCCAGATGTCGCTCCTGCTCCGCCGCCCGCCGGGCCGTGAAGCCTATCCTGGCGACGTCTTTTATCTGCACAGCCGTTTGCTCGAGCGCGCCGCCAAGATGAGCGACGCCAAGGGCGCGGGGTCGCTCACGGCGCTCCCGATCATTGAGACTCAGGCCGGTGACGTCTCGGCGTACATCCCGACGAACGTCATCTCGATTACCGACGGTCAGATCTTCCTCGAGTCGAACTTGTTCTTCTCGGGCCAGCGTCCGGCGGTCAACGTCGGTATCTCGGTCTCCCGCGTCGGTGGTAGCGCGCAGATCAAGGGCATGAAGAAGGTCGCGGGTACTCTGCGCCTCACGCTCGCCCAGTACCGCAACCTCGCGGCCTTCGCGCAGTTCGCAAGCGATCTCGACACGGTCACACGCGAGCAGCTCGAAGACGGCGCGCGCCTGACGCGCATGCTGCGCCAGGGCCAATACGCGCCGAATCGCGTGGGCTTTCAGATCGTGCAGCTCTACGCCGGCACCCAGAAGATGCCGGGCTCGAAGAAGACTTGGGTTCGCGACACGCCGACCGATGACATGCAGCGCTTCTGCGACGAGCTCTACTCGTTCGCGATGGCGAAGGCCCCGAAGCTCTTCGAGCAGATCGAAGAGAAGAAAGAGCTGACCGCAGAGCTCGAGAAGGAAGTGCAGGGCCTGCTCAAGAACTTCCTCGATGCGTTCAAGCCGACCGCGGCGAAGGCGTAAACCGAGATGGCGTCGTTACGTGACATTCGCGAGCGCATTCGCTCGGTAAAGAGCACGCAGAAGATCACGCAGGCGATGAAGATGATCTCCGCGGCGCGTCTCCGACGCGCTCAAGAGGCGATCACGCACGCGCGTCCCTTCGCGTTGGAGCTCGGCTCCTTGTTGCGCCGCGTCGCAGCCCGCATGGACGTCGAAGAAGGCACGCCGCCGCATCCGCTGCTCGCCGAGTACACCCAACCACGTCGTGTGATGCTCGTGGTCGTGACCTCGGACCGCGGCCTCGCCGGCGCCTTCAATGCCAACATCCTGCGTCGCGCAGAGAAGTTCATTCGCGAGAACCAGGGCAAGTACCAGCACTTCGAGATCGCCGCCGTTGGCCGCAAGGCTCGCGATCACTTCAAGAAACGCAAGGAGCTCGGAAGCATCCGTGAGCATCACGGCATCTTCGAGGGCCTCTCCTTCCGCAAGGCGCAGGACATCGCCGAGGGCATCACCAAGGACTTCATCGAGAGCGATCTCGACGCGGTCTACTTGCTCTACAACGAGTTCAAGTCCGCGATTGCGCAACAAGTGGTGGTGGAACCGCTACTCCCGATCGTCGCTGACGAGCTGCCCGCTGGCGAAGACGTGGACTACATCTACGAGCCGTCGCGCGAGGGTGTGCTCGAGGGCCTGGTGCCTCGCTATCTGTCGACGCTCATCTGGCGTGCGTTGCTCGAGTCGTCCGCGGCCGAGCACGGCGCGCGTATGACGGCGATGGACAACGCCACGCGTAACGCCAAGGAAATCGTCGACAAGCTGACGCTCGATTACAACCGCGCGCGTCAAGCGGCGATCACCACCCAACTCATGGAAGTCATCGGCGGCGCCGAGGCCCTTTCGAACTAATTCTTTTTTGGAGCTGAGAGAAGCAAATGAGCGCTAGCGCACAAGCAATGGAACACGGTGTCATCACCCAGATCATCGGACCCGCGATCGACGTCGAGTTCCCGGCCGGTCACATCCCCGAGATCAACACCGCCTTGACCCTGACGAACCCCACGATCAGCGACAAGGACGACAACCTCACCCTCGAGGTCGCCCAGCACCTTGGCGAGAACACCGTGCGCACCATCGCCATGGACTCGAGTGAAGGTCTCGTCCGCGGCATGCGCGTCAAGAACACCGGCGCTCCCATCGCGATGCCGGTCGGCCCCGAGATCTTGGGCCGCATCTTGAACGTCGTCGGCGAGCCCGTCGACGCCGCTGGCGCGGTCGGCGCCAAGCGTTTCATGCCCATCCACCGTCAGGCTCCGTCGTTCACCGAGCAAGACACCAAGCTCCAGACGTTCGAGACGGGCATCAAGGTCATCGACCTGCTCGCGCCTTACGCACGCGGCGGCAAGATCGGTCTCTTCGGCGGCGCCGGCGTCGGCAAAACTGTTCTCATCCAAGAGCTGATTCGCAACATCGCGGTCAAGCGCGGTGGCTTCTCGGTGTTCGCTGGCGTCGGCGAGCGTACCCGCGAAGGTAACGACTTGTTCTTCGAAATGATCGAGTCGGGCGTCATCGTGGTCGAGAAGGACGAGAAGGGTCACCCCAAGCGTGACGCCAACGGCACCATGAAGGTCGTCCCCGGCAAGTCGCAGGTCGCCCTGATCTACGGCCAGATGAACGAGCCGCCGGGCGCCCGCGCCCGCGTCGCGCTGTCCGCTCTGACGGCAGCCGAATACTTCCGCGACGAAGAAGGCAAAGACGTTCTGCTCTTCGTCGACAACATCTTCCGTTTCACCCAGGCGGGCTCGGAAGTCTCCGCGCTCCTCGGCCGTATGCCCAGCGCGGTCGGTTACCAGCCGACCCTCGCGACCGAGATGGGTGCTCTGCAAGAGCGCATCACCTCGACCTCGAAGGGCTCGATTACGTCCGTTCAAGCGGTCTACGTGCCTGCGGACGACTTGACCGACCCGGCGCCGGCGACGACCTTCGCGCACTTGGACGCGACCACGGTCTTGAACCGCGCCATCTCCGAGCTCGGCATTTACCCTGCGGTCGACCCGCTCGACTCGAGCTCGCGTCTGCTCGACCCACAGGTCGTCGGCGAAGAGCACTACTCCGTCGCGCGCCGCGTCCAGGCGGTTCTGCAGCGCTATAAAGAGCTCCAGGACATCATCGCGATTCTCGGTATGGACGAGCTCTCCGACGAGGATAAGGCGCTCGTCGCCCGCGCCCGTAAGATCCAGCGCTTCCTGTCGCAGCCGTTCTTCGTCGCCGAGCAGTTCACCGGCACGCCGGGCCAATACGTCGAGCTCGCCGACACCATCAAAGGCTTCAAGGAGATCGTCGACGGTAAGCACGACAACATCCCCGAGCAAGCCTTCTACATGCAGGGCACCATCGAGATGGTCCTCAAGAAGGCCAAGGAGCTCGGTAGCTGATGGCCGGTCGGCTCAAGGTCTCTTTCACGACGCCCGACCGTGCGCTCGTGCGCGGCGGCGAATATGACGCTGTGATTGCGCCCAGCGTCATGGGTCAGGTCACCATCTTGCCCGAGCACCGTCCGTTGCTCGCCGAGATGGAAGCCGGTCCCATCATCTTGAAGTCGGGCGCCACGAGCGAATCGTTCGCAGTCAGCGGAGGCTTTCTCGAGGTCGCCGGCGACACGGTGACCATCTTGGCGGACACGGCCGAAAAGAAGAGCGAGATCGACTCGGCGCGCGCGCAGGCCGCCATCAAGGACGCGGAAGCGAAGCTCAAGACGCTCAACGCGACCGAAGAGGCTTACGTCGATCAGATGCAGCGCGCGAAGCGCAATCGGGTTCGGGCAGACGTCGCGGCTGGATGATGCGGGATGCTCGGGGACTCGCGCGAGCTAGCTGTTCGGTGATGCATGAAGTGTCGAGCTACTGCGAAGGGCCACCGTTGCGCGCTGCGGCGAGTAGCGTTTGCAGGTGGGCACGGAACCGCAGCAAGGACGCCCGCAGTGGCGGGTGAACCTGTCCCAGACGCAGTCCGTGTCCAGTGACTTGCCAGGATCCAGCTTGAGCTGCGCGGAGAGCCCGATTGCCTCGCCGGCTCTCTCGTCGAGGGCGCCCAGGTCGATATCGAGCTCGCGCACGAGGCGGGCGAGCCGCGTCAAAACGCTCGGGTCACCTGCCATGCACGGCAACCCCGTCGGCGACGATACGCTCACGAAAACATGGGGATATCGCGTCGATCTCGATGAAGTCGATCTCGGCACCGGACGCGGCGCTCAAAACTTTGTGAAGGCAGCCAACTGGCCAAATGGCATCCCGCTGTCGGAGCACCTGACGCAACCAGGTGCCGACCGTCACGTGCGCGTGATGGCCGCCGCGAAAATCTCCGGAGCGGAGTCATCGAGGGTCACGAACGGGATCCCGTTTTGGATGCCCAGCGCCTGGAATAGGTCGACCGGTGAAACGCTCGCCACCGAGCGAAGCACCTGACCGAGCACTGGCCTGCAGCCGATCTTTTGCTCGATGACGTCTTGGATGAACAGGGCGCGCTCGAGCTCCTTGGCCGTGGCCAGGCCGAGAGCCCCCATCACCTCGCCAATCTTCAGCCCGCGCGGCGGAGCACGGTAGAAGATTGTGCGATTGAGCACGGCAGGCGGGAACAGCTTGAGGTGCACCATCACCTCGAGGAAGCTCGTGATGCCCTCGAATGGCATGTGCAAGCCAACCGCGAGCGCCTCGTAGTGTGAGAGGAGGGGGATCTTGGCGCGGTTGACGCTCAACAACTGGTCGTAGAGCAGCCAGTCGAGGTCCGGAAGCCCTAAGGCCCGAATGTTGAGCGTCTCTTCGATGGTGCGCTCGAACTCGTCCGGCTGCAGCAGGTCGTGGTGCTGGTAGTAGCTGAGCATCGCTTGCATGTCGAAAGCCGTCGCCATGCGCGTGTAGCGGTTCGCTTTCATCGACAGTGCCAGTGCGGCCTCGACGACCTCGTGTAGGCGTTCCGGGCTAACCGGTTTGGTCAGGAAGTGGTTGATGCGACAGACGTTGATCGCGTCCAAGAAGTCGGAGGTGTCGGTGTAGGCCGAGAGGATGATGCGTACGCAATCCGGCTGCAGCTTGATGGACTCACGCAGCAGCTCGGTCCCGATCATGCCCGGCATGCGCTGATCGGTGACAATGACGTCGACCTTCTGGCCCTTCAGGTGCTCGATGGCTTCGGCCCCCGAGCTTGCGGTCAGCAGCTGGTAGGCCGAGCGGAACGCCCGCGCCATGAAGGCGACGTTTTCGGGGTCGTCGTCGACGAGGAGGACCGTGCGCTTGGTGGGGGTATGGGTGGGAACCATTGGGGGGAATGTACCCGGAATTGGGGGGGGCGCGAATGCCTGTGAGCGGGGGAACGATTGGGTTACACGATTGCTCGGCCGACTGGCTTGGACACCTCCTCGTGGCGCGAGTAAGAGACTCGGCCGATGCCCCGCCTGACCGTCAACCAGCGCCTCTACTGCGCCAGCGGTGTCGTCGCGTTGATACTCATCGCGATGCGCATCACGCCCTCTTCCTATGGCGTTGCCTTGGGACACCTCGGGGCGCATCACCCAGGGCTCATCGCGTTCGAGCCGCGACCGATTCGTTCTGACGAGTGGGCGGTCATTACCCCAGCCATCCAGGCCACCATCAACAACGGCTTCGAGCGCTACAACAAGACGTCGTTCTACCACGAGGATCTCCGTCAGGTTTACTCGCTGCCCGTTCGCGACTGGGGCTTCGCGTTCAAGCCGACCATGTGGTTGTTCGGAGTCGCGTCAGCAAGCGTCGCCTTCGCGACCCACCATGTCGTTCTCCAAGTCCTGTTTCTCGTGGGTTTCGCGCTCATTTTCCGCCGTAGCGGACTCGTGGGCTACCGGGCCTGGTTGCTCGCGGCTTGCATTTTTTGGTCGGGTTTCGTCCAATACTTCTGGACTGCTGTTGGGCCGGTCGTCGCCTGGTGGCCTTGGCTTACGCTCGCGATCATCTGGGTTCGCACGTCGTGGTTGGCGATACCCGTCGTTGCATACGCGTTCGCGTGTTGGACACTGAGCTTCTTCTACCCCCCGCTATTCATATCGCTCGGGTTCGTCACGGCATGTTTCGTGTTCGGATTTCGCCACAACCGCTTGCCGCCGCTGCGGCTATTGGCTTGCGGTATCGCTTGTATCGTGGGTGCGGGAGTTGCGATCTACTACCTCCGCGACACGCTCCTCGTACTCAACGAGACGATCTATCCCGGGCAGCGTCGCGTCGCCGGCGGCGGACTTTATGCCGAGAAAATCGTGTCGATGTTCCTGCCTTACGCGTTCATCTCCAGGAGCGAGCCATTCGGCGTTCGAGCAAGCATCGACTCGGTGAACATTTGCGAGTTTGGTGTCGTTGGGTCGGTCTACTTCCTCTTTGCTCTCCTCGTCTTCTCTCCCAGTCGCATGCTGTCGGGCTCTTTCAAGCCACGCAGAAGTGAGCTCGTCGTTCTCGTCATCGGTTGTTCGGCGGTGCTGGCTTGGATGCTCGTCCCAATTCCATCCCGCGTCGGCGCTGTCTTGCTTTGGGATCGCGTGCCGGGATTCCGCATGGTGATGGCTGCCGGGGTCTTGTTCGCGCTCATCAGCGTGTACGTGTTCCGTCACGCCTCGACACGCATGACCCTCCCGCGGATGGCCATAGGCCTTGCGATCATTCTCGCTTTCGTCGCTTGGAAGAGCTCCCACGGCGTCGTGTCACTACGCTTGATTGGGCGGGACTTGCTACCCGCCGTCGGCTTGATAGGCGTGTACGCATTGAGAGCTCGGCTTTCGCCCAGTGGCGAACACGCGACCCTATTGGCCACCGCTGCGCTCATGAACTTGCTGTGCTTCGGTACCTTCAATCCGCTTCAGCAGGCTGACCCCATCTTCACCGCCGCGGATACTCCCGTCGCTCGGCAGTTCGCCGAACACGCTCGTCGTCAGCATGGGCGCCCGCTGCTCGACGAATTCCCGGGGCGCGTCCTCAACGGTCTCGGGTTCTCCTCGATTGCGCACGTCGAGGCCGTTCCCCAGATGCAACTGTGGCGCGATATCTTCCCGGACCTGTCAGAGACAGAGCTGAGCGCATTCAATCAATACGCGCACATCATCTTGAGCGACGAAGAGGAAAAGCCGCGTTCACGCGGCGATGTGGTTTTGCTGCCGAAGCGCGCCGTATTGCCACGCCTATCGATCGAAGGAACATGTACACCGAGCGCTGTTGCCGGTGGTGGCACCGTCGCTCGGGTCGAGCGATCGCCCGACGGGCGCATCGTCGTGCGTGGGCATGTGGCTGCCGCGGGAGTGTTCCGCGACCAGGTTCTTCGCGTCGTCACACCCTATGCGTCGAAGGCGCGTCTCGACGTGACTGCAGAGCCGGGCGTCGCCGTCGATCTTGAGCACGACCAGCATGACTTCACTCTCACACTCGAGACAGGCCCGGGCGAGCACACCGGCCCTGTCTGCCTGCTGTTCGTCGACGAGCGGCTCGGCACGACCGCAGCGCTCGATGACCCCTCGCTGGAAGGCGAGTGCGATGCCTGCCTCCGTCATTCGACCACGCCATAGATGTACTGGTCGTCGACCCGCGCTAGCAGCCGATAGGCGCGTAACTTGTACTCGCCGCGGGTGATAGCGCCGAGAGCTGGAACGCGGGGTTCGTCGTAAAGAACCATCGCACGGACGCCGCGCCGCATCATGAACCTTTCGAAAGACTCCGGGGTTGCCGTTGCTTCGAACGGGTTGGGGCGTTCTGCTGCAAACTCGGGAACGAGCAGGTTCCAGAACCCCCAGTTGTAGAAGCCGACCATCTCAGGGTCGTCGGTTGGGTAGAGGTACCAATCGGCCGCGAATACCTGCGTCGGCGAGTCGATTCCGCGAGCACGGAGGGTCTGCGTGATGAGCTCGTTGCGGTCCCAGGTTGCGCGCGTTCGGCTGCGGAGCGCCCGGAAATCACGTCGCTCGCTGCGAAAGTGCAACGCGCACAGCACGACGAGCGCAATGGCGCCGAGCGTCGCGACGCGTTGCCCGCGCCAGCCTTCCAGAAGCGGTCCGACGAGACCAACCGACAGCGCAGCAAAAAACATGAACCCTAACAGCAAGCGAGGTGTGATGCCCCACGATGGCGCGACGAATCCGACGTAGTAGCCCATGGCGAGTAGAGCCGCGAAGGCTCGCAGCCTTTGCCCGCTGTCGCGATGCACCAGCGTGAGCGTGCAAACAACGACAGCAATCGCCGGGAGCAATGGCGCCTGCAGAATTCGGTCTGCAACGACGGACACGAGCATGACGCCATGTTGACTGAGCAACCCGTCGAAGGGCGCAGCAGCGTAACTTCGGGCCATGTCGAACTCGTTGGCTCCGAACAGAACCTGCCCCATGAAGGTTCGAGCGATGGGGGAAAACAGCGTGCCGTGGACGTGCCAGTTCAGCAGGAACACTGGTAGCTGTCCGGCGAGAACCGCTGTCGTGAACCACGCCACCTGCTTGACGGCCGCAGACCATCGCGACCGTGAGACCTCGAAACCGGCGAAGGCAAGCGCCGTTCCCCACCCCATGGCCTGAAAATGGAGGCGAACCAACCCTGCTGCACCAATCAGCGCGCCGCCAAAGACGACAGTACCCGTATCACTCGACCTTAAGGCAAGCGCGAGTCCGCAGGCATACAACGCGAGTGCGAAAGGATCGCCGAACTCCGACCAACCTGTGACGAATGTCGGGTACGAAAGAGCGAAGAAACAGACTGCGGCGATACGCCACGCAGCTCTCGCGTCCGCCGCGCGCAGCAGTTGGTCGAGGGCAAGACAAGTCACCAAGACGCTCACGATGTTGATGAGCTTTGCGGCGACGATTGTTCCGCCCACGATAGGTCCGCAAATGCGGACCAAGACAAGCTGGAGGAAGCCGTAGTGTCCGACGGCGAAGGCAGCTAGGTTGCCCTGCGTTCCAGCGCGGGCAAGCCACATGAGGAGCGGCCAGTCGTTGTCTTGTGGCCCTGGCGCGAGCCAGAAGGCTTCGCGCGCGAGAAAGATGGCATAAATCGACAGCGCCGCTCCCAACGCAATGGTTGGTGTCGCACGACGCAATCTCCCGCCTGCAATGGACCTGAAGAGTGAAACGTCTGCGCTAGACGCCATGGTACGCACGGTACCAACGTACGAACCGCGGCACCCCGTCCTCGATGGACGTCGTGGGCGAGAAGCCGAGCTTGGCTCGAATGCGTTCGATGTCGGCATAAGTGGCAGGCACGTCGCCCGGTTGCATGGGCAAGAGGTCGAGCTTCGGGGTGATGTGCAGCGCCTCGGCGATGACCTCGATGAGTCGCATCAGCTCTTCCGAGCGATGATTGCCGATGTTGAGCAACTCGTACGTGTCGAGCGCGTTCGACTCGATGCTCGCGACGACGCCTCGGATGATGTCGTCGATGTAAGTGAAGTCACGCTGCATCCGGCCGTGGTTGAAGACCTTGATCGCTTCGCCTTCGAGCATCGCCTTGACGAAAAGCCACATCGCCATATCTGGACGGCCCCACGGGCCGTAAACCGTGAAGAAACGCAGGCCGATCGTCTGCAGGTCGAAGAGGTGCGCGTAGCTGTGAGCGATCAGCTCGTTGGCGCGCTTCGTCGCCGCGTAGAGGCTGACCGGTTGATTCACTGGGTCAGTCTCCGAGAATGGCAGTTTCTGGTTGCCGCCATAGACGCTCGAGCTCGATGCGTAGACGAGTCGCCGCACTCCAAAGCGTCGGCAACCCTCGAGGATATTGATGAAGCCCTGGACGTTCGCGGTGCCGTACACTTGCGGGTTCTGCAATGAGTAGCGGACACCCGCCTGCGCGGCGAGATTGCAGACGACATCGAATCGGTGCTCGCGGAAGCAATTCTCGATGGCGCCTTGGTCAGCCAATTCGGCCTCGATGCCGACGAAGCCTTTGTGCTTCGCCAGTTGCGCGTGTCGGTCGCGCTTGAGTGAGACTTGGTAGTAGTCGTTGTAGTTATCGAGGCCGACGACTTCGTGGCCGCGCTCCATGAGCGCCGCGCACAGGTGCATGCCGATGAAGCCGGCGTGGCCGGTGACCAGGATCTTCATGACGACACCACGGGGAACCGATTCGAGGCCGCACGCCATAGCTCGGATGCCAGCGCGACAATGAGCGACAACGCTATGGCGGAGTAGAGAGCGACCGCTACTCTCATCGCGCCCGCGTAGGCGACGGACGGGTACATGACGTCCAGACGAAGATCTTTCTGGGACGATACCCGAACAGCGAGTCGCCCGGACGGGTCGCGCACTTTCGGCAACCGATCACCATCGGCATTTCGCACGCCGAACTTGCTCAGCCAAAGCAGAGGGAGAGACACCTCGGCCGGGAAGTCGCGAATGCCCGCTGTCGTCAGATCAATCGCGTATCGCGGCCCGAACCAGCCGTCCGAGCGCACGACGACAGCTGGTTCCGACCACCACGAAAGCGCGTAGCGGCCAGGTTCAACTTGCGCGAGCGGCCGGTGGGCTGCGGGCTCGAAACGATAGACCTTACCGAGCAGTCCGACGTCCTGCACCATCCGGAAAGCCGCGTTCGCCTCGAGCGTCGCCTGCGCGGGATGATTGTTCGCCACCCAGAAGAAGTCGATCCCGTATTCCTCGGCGAATTCTTGCGGGGCCTCGAGCGTGTGTTGATCGCTAAGGCGCTGTTCGAGAAAGCGGTTGCCTTGCGTGTCAGAGCCACTCACGACGGCCACCTCGAGAATCGGTAGGGTGTTCCCGAACCACCCGACGCCCAACGGAAGCACGCGCAGCGGACGCCACGGGAGTCGCGCAGCGGAGCCCGCACGCAAGTAGTCTCCGATCGGATTGACCAACCCCATGTCGCCGTCGAACCGCGACCACGATGTCGATGGCCGCTGTCGCGGACTAAAGTGTGCGTCGAGCGTGGGGTGGACGAGGTCGGCCGCGATCACCAGGGAGAATGCGACACCTGCCACTGCCGGTGCAAGTGTGTCGACTTCGAGGTTTTTCCAGGGACGGTGGAGCAGGGCGAGACCCAAGAGCATGAAGCCACATTGCATGACCCAGAGACCTGCGAGATCGCGTGTCAGCGTAAGAAACTGCTCGCGCTCCGAACCAACGAATTTGGAAGTTGGAAACGCCAGATAGAGCGCGGCGGCGAGAAGCAGCGAAACGATGCAAGGCACCGCGCCTGCCCACAAGGCCCGGTAGGATGGCCGCGTGACGAGCTCATGCACGCCGCGTGCAGTGAGGTACCCGATGACCAGGTACGCGAGGCTCGTGCCGTAGCTGTTGTGCCGCATCATGCCCATAGGTGGGAACACCTTGCACAAGAGCCAGTGCACCGGCGAGCCCACGCCAAAACCGAAGCCGAGCAGGACCACCAGAAGCGCGACGACCCCAACTGCTTGGCGGTAGGCGCGCTGGTGCCAGAGGTTGCTGACCACCAGCGTCGCGCAGCTTAGCGCGAGGCTCCCTGCGAACGCGTAGCCAAGGGTGCGATCATCTACAAACCTAAATGGCGTCGTCGCTCCGTTGGTACCCGCAGCGTTCGGGGTCAAAAGCGCGAGCCAATAGAGTGGCCAGCTTGTGCTGAAGCCGCCGGTCTCCGCGTAACCACCAATGAGCGTCTTGTTGATCTGACTCATCTCGAAGAAGAAGAGCAGGCGCGGCGCATCGCAGATCGCGACCGCGCAGCTCATCCCAGCGAGCAGAAAAACCAGCCGCCGTCTCGCCCTCGCATCGAGCGTGGGCAATGTCTTCGCCAGATGAACAACGACCCAACCAGCAATCGGCAAGAAGTAGTGGACAGCCTCATGAGCCCAGCCCGTAAGGGACACGAGAGAAACGACACACGCTGACCAGAGTAGGACGCTCTTGCGTGTGTTGGAGGAACCGTAGTCCTTGATGAGCAGGCGAAGGCAGAGCAACGAAGTGACGAGATAGAGGTACGCCTCGTGCCGGACCACGTGCTGCGACACCGCGACATGAATGCCCGAGGTCATAAAGACGAACCCGCCGAGGGCCGCGTAGAAGATTGGCAGGCCGAGCGAACGAAACAACATCGCGGTCGTGAAGACGGTCAGGATTGCGTGCAGCGCTTGAATCCTGGTGTGCGCGAGGAAGGTGTTGTCGACGACGAACGCTAGGACTTGGCGGATGACGTTTCCCAGCAAGTAAGAGGGTTGTACGAGGCCGGGGAACATCTCCTGGTAGATCGTGAACAGGTTGCGCCCGGCGAGCATGTCGCGCTGCAACGTCACGAACCATGGCGAAAACGTCGTGAACGCGTCGTAGCTGAACGACGCGCCCATGGTCCAAACGCGGTAGTAGGGCAACTGACTCGCCGCGAGGAGCGCGAGCGTACCACACACCGCGAGAAGACCTCGGCCTCGCGTCATCGCGCCGCGTCCGATACGCGAGCCTCGCGTACGAAGACCCAATCGCCGGTGTTGTCGCCGCTAGAAGACACGGCTCGGAGAAAGACCCGACGCGGGCCCAGTCCCGTACTTGGATCGAGCGTGAAGTCGAGAGACGTCCACTCGAGCGCACCCTCTCGGTCTGGCGGCTGCAGCATCACACTGCCGATGGGCGCGGCGTCTTCCGAGGCAAATAGCTGCAGCTCCATCCCGTCGGAGTTGGGATAGGGCATGGCGGCTTTTAGCTCCAGCTTCGCGTCATGCTTCCGCCGCGGGACGACCAATGTGAGCTGTGACGGCGCGACGAGAACCCCCGTGGGGCCTTCACCGCCGGTGCCTGCCTCGAGGGTGTAGGCGGCCGCCCCCGCAGGCGTATCGATGGGAGCCTCGTCAGGCAGACGGTAGCGGTGCCACTGCGGCATCAAGTCTGCGACATCCGGTGCAAACTCGTCGAACAAGCCAAGGTAGTGACTAAGGACAGGGATGAACTGCTCTCCCGCCATGCGTCGCTTCGATACGAAGATCCTCTTTCCGTCGACGCGCGCGTATTCGGCGTAGTCCGACAAGTCGTTGTACTGGCGCAGCGACGCTAGCAGCGCTCCATCTTGCGTCACGAGCACGTCCACAGCATTGGCGAGATCCCGCGCGCGCTCTGGCCTGGTCGCGAAATAGCGCAGGGTCATATCCGTCGACGCCTGCGCGGAGATCCATCCGGCGCCGAGATACGGCGTATAGCCGACCGTGTGCTCTACCCAAATGAGAGGAGGGTGGCCGGTGTCGCGCGTGAGAAGCTTGCTCAACTTCTGCAGCTCGCGCTCCAGGTCGTTGCGTGGTTCATCCCAAGATTGACGAACGACCGGCGCACCGAGACTGCGCTTGCAAACCCAGCCATCGTTGATCCGCGTGCCGACGTTGAGGTCATTGCCGACGAGCAGCGCCGCTGCGCCTGCTGTAATCCATTGCAGAGCGTTGCGATATTTTGGCACCACCGAAACGAGAGCCTCGGGTGGGCCCATCCCGCGCAGCAGTGCGACCAGCAACACAGCCGTGAAGGAGAGCACGACGAAGTATCGTCCCTGCGTCGTGCCTGCGAGGAAAGCGAGGTACGCGAGAATGAACGCTCCAGCGTACATGGCGGGCCACCCGAGTCGTCTTCGAATGCCCATGACGAGCCCCGCAATAGCGGCTACCACCCCCAGGAGTGGCCAACGCGAAGCGGGCATCACGTGAAAGCCGGCATCTCCGCTACCTCGATAGGTAACGGGAGTCAGGCGGTCCATTCCCCAGATGTTGAGCGTCGAAAGCGCGAAGTTATCGATGATGCCGCCACGCGGCTTCTCCGCGCTGCCGGGCTCTCGCGGCCAGATCTTACCGCGCGGGTCCGTTATGCTGGCCGCCATCTCGGTCGGCGGTAAGAGCCTCCGGACATATGCGTGGTTTCGATAGACTTGCCCGCCGGCGATGACGAGCGCGAGGAGCATGCCTGCTATGGCGGTTAGCCGCCGCGACCGGTCCGTAAGCTCTCCGGTTCGCAGCCTCCACACGAAGAAGAGAGGGATGACGACCACCGCCGTGAGCTTCACGCCGACGGCCATGCCGAGGAAGCTCCACCCAACCGCGCCCGGCAACAACGAGCCAGCGAGAAACAATGTCAGCAGCGGCTCTTGATAGCTGGTCGCGGTGGCGATGTGATTCTCCGAGAAGCAAAACAACGCTGCCGCCGCGAGCTTCCACCAGAATCGGCCCTGCTCCGGTGCGAGGCCGGCGAACACACCTCGAAGCAGGGTCGGTAGCGTGAGCCACATCGAAACGAACGCCAGAGTGGAGATGAGCGACGGGTTGTAGCTTGCGTCCAAGATACGAAGCAGTGCGTTGATGATCTCTTGCTGCGTGCTGCCGAGCATGGCGTGGTCGAAGATGCCGAATAAGGCCGTGCGTCCGTCGGCCAGCAGCAACGGTCGTGTGGCCTTGTAGAACATGGAGTCGAAGGCCATGTCGGGGTTCTTGGCGCCCAACAACACCAAGAGCAGAAGTCCGATCGGTAGTGGCCCTGCCGCTTTCGGCCGCTGACCACCCTTGAGCAAGCTGAGCACCAGGGCTGCGCACAGTCCACCCGCAAGGCCCAAGGTTAGCCAGAGCGGCCCGCCCGCAAACGTCATGTTGCGCGCATAGAACACGAACAGGGCGAGTCCTGACCAAAGTCCGAGCATCAGCCAAGCGATGAAGACGAGCCACAAGACGAAGCTGCGCATCGGTACGAGTCGCGTGATCGAACCCAAATCGAGCTTGCCGATCCGGGGCCATGGCGAGACCACGGCGAGTGGTAACAAGCTCGCGATCGGTAAGATCAAGAACGTCGCGCTCAGGAGACTTCGGTCCGCGCGGATGAGCTGTACCGCCACGGCTACCAAGACGGGAAACAGGACGAGCTGACTCGTGGCGTAGAGGCGCCTACGGGGCTCGCTGTCGGCGGCGAGGTAAATCGCGAGCTGCAGGATCGCGACGGCGAACCAGAAGGTGAGCTGACCGCCCTCGTAGTTCCCGCAATGGAAGAGCCCTGAGCCGGTTTGGTAGTAACCACCGGCCGCAATCAGGGCGACGAGCGTGATGACCGCGCCCATGAGCGCGCGCTTCATCACGAGGTGCTTCCGCGCGTGGTCCGCGCCATGAGCAAGACGCCGACGCCGCATGCCAGGACACTGACCGCGAGCTGGGTGACGTACGTGATGAAGACGAACGCTGCTCCGGCCTCGAGTACGACGCTCGCGGGGAAGAACATCGCAAGTCCGCAGTACGCCGAGAGCTGAAAGGCCCCGAAGAAGCCCGGACCAGCGGGGATGAGAGTCCCCAGGCCCATGACGCCGACGGTGACCCAGGTCTCGGAGAGCGAGGCCTGTACGCCGCAGCCGTTGAGCACCGCCCATTGGCCCATTGCAATGACGGTCCAGTAGAGGACTGTGTCGCGCAGGAACGGACCCGAGTTACGAAGCGCCGGCAAGAAACGGAGCCCATCGGCCAAGCGCTCGACACGCTTTGCGAGGAACTCCGCGGCGCGGTGTGAGACCAGTCCAACGACCGCGTGCGTGAGCCTGCGAGCGGGCTCGCGCGCCCAGTAGAAGACGCCCATAGCGATGAACGCGCAGCTGAAGATCGCCAAGGCGCTGTAGGCGGCCGCTGGGATCACCGCGATGGGGAGTGGAAGATCACCGAGATGGTCGGGCAAGGGCGAGAGTTGGGTGGTGTAGAGCATTGCGGCGAGCAAAGCCGCCGTGACAATCAATCCATCGATGACGCGCTCGGCGCCTACGGTACCAAGAGCTTGGGAGAACGAGACTCTCCGGTCGAGGGAGATGAGATAGGGCCGCGCGACCTCACCGAGCCGCAGGGGCGCGAACAGAATCGCGGTGAAGCCGACGAGGCCGATGCCGAGGATGCGCTTCGGATTGGCGGTCGGATCGATGGGACGTAGCAAGTAGTACCAACGGTACGTGCGCCAGTAACTCGATACGATTTGCGTGAGTAGCGCTGCCGGAATGGTCCACCACGCCACGCGCGAAAGTGATTCCCGCGCCGGCAGAATGGGCAGGCCGCCGCGCTCCAGCACCCAGACGAAGGCAGCCGCAATAATTAGCGATAGGACCAGCTTCACCGCGTGCTGGCGCATCCACGCGGCGGTGCGCGCCCGGAGGCCGGCGACGAGTGACGGTGCCTGCGATTCTGCTTCGGATAGAGTTGGAATGGTGGAGTTGCCCCAGCGCGACAGCGAGGGTCGCGATAGAGGCCATGCGCGTCGTTGTCAATGCAATGATGACGCGCCGACGTACTAGCCTAGTGAATGCCTTAAGTTGTTGAAATTGCTGTGTTTTCGGGCGGCCCTTTGCTCGCGCTCAACGTTGTGGCTCGGGGCAGCTCCTATGGCGTCGGCGGCCATAGGGAGCGCGCTGCATGCCAAGCAAGCTCCGCGTAGAAACGGTGGCCCTCGGGGCCAACGACCAAGCCAACGCGATCACCGGCGCCTGCGGCATCGTAGATCGTCTGGAGTTGCGCGAACGCTCTCTCGAGCCCGTGTTTGGGAAAGATCTGATCGTGCTCCGCGCCCACGATCAGCACAGGACGCGGCGCCGCGACGCCAACGATGTCCGCCATATCAGCGAACCGATAAAGGCCGGGCACATAGTTGTCGATGCAGTGATGAATCGTCATCACCGAGTCGCGGAACGTGCAGAACGAGGCCGATAGCATCGCAAAAGCGAGGCGCTCGAACATCGCTATGGCGTACATCGCGGTGATCCCGCCGCCCGAGGTCCCCATGATGCCGATGCGGTTCGGCATCACATCGGATCGCGTCGCCAAGTACTCGAGCGCGCGCCCAACATCGTAGACCCGCTCACCTGCGAGCGTTCGCCCGAGCATGAGAGCCCGCGCAGCCGCGTCGTGGCAGTCGTTATGGTAGCTCTTACGCGCTTGTTGCTTCTCGCGGCGACTGCCGAGCGAGCGCTGCTCGATGGCGAAGGCAGCGATTCCTTGACGCAGACAACCGAGCGCGAAGTCTCTGTCGCCTTCCACGGCGATGGGGTGCTCTTCGTCTTCGCTGTAAGCAATCGAGTTGTGCATCCCCGTAGAGTGACCCTGCAGACAGATCATGAATGCGAAGGGGGGCTGCGCGTTCTTTGGAAGACAGACGTAGGCGGGAACCTCCGCCCCCGGCTCCGCGAGGAAGACGATCTTGGTGATGGTGCCGAGACCCGATGGGTGCTCTCGCTCCCAAACCGTGCGCACCGCGAGATCGCCAGGCTCCGCCGGCATCAAACCGAGCCCCAACAGGTGATGCAGACGCCGTCGCAAGCGTCTCTGCCACGCGCCCAGATCGGTGCCGGGCCGAAAGGCGAGTCGGGGCGGCTGGTCCAGGAGCGGCGCGTGGCACGCCGACGGAGAGAGCCAGTCCATCAGCGACCGTAGTCTGCTTGGTACTGCTCGCGCATGCCGTCGCGCAGCGTCACGCTGGGCTCATAGCCGAGCACCGTGCGCGCGCGGTCGATGACCATGTGATAGTCGCGCTTGGGTTTGGCGGCGGGCGCAAAGGTCGGTTGACCCGGCATGCCCGACACTTCGAGAGCGGTGGACGCGAGCTCGCGGATCGTATGGCTCTGGCCATCCGATATATTGAATATACCGCCCTCTCGGCTCGTGAGCGCGCACAGGATGGCGCGCGCCGCATCGCGCGCATGCACTTCATCGCGCAGATCACTGCCGTCACCCTGGATGACTGGCCGGGTTCCGCTCGCTACCTGCTTCAAGAAGTTCGGCAAGGCGCGTGGCGTGTGCTCGCCCGGCCCGTAGATCGCGGGCAAGCGCAGCGCCACCACGAGCACGTTCTCCTCCGCACCGAAGGAGATGAGATGGTCCTCGCCACTGAGCTTCGTCGCGCCGTAGTCCGTGAGCGGCGTCGTCCGCGTCGCCTCGCTGATCGGACCGTCGCTCTCCAGGGCGCCGTACACCTCGAAGGTCGAGGCGTAGATCACCCGCGCGACACCACCGCGCTGCTTTCGCGCTGCCTCGAGCACGCGCATGGTGCCATAGACGTTGGTTTCGATGAGGCGCAGGCGGTCCGCCGCGCTGGTCGCTGCGGTCGCTGGCGGGTGCCACGCCGCGAGGTGAACGAGCGCGACGTCTGGTCCTAGCTCAGCCTCGAGGGTCGCGATACAAGCGTCGCTGTCGATGTCGAGCTTGCCCGGGCGTATGCGGCCCGCGCCTTCCACGAAGCCGAACGGCGCCTTCGGCATCGTGCCCGAGCGCGACAGTGCGACGACCTCGTGACCTGCCTGCGCGAGCGTGAACGTGGTGTAGCGACCGAGGTGGCCTGTTGCGCCTGTGATGACGATTTTCATGGAGCGTTCCTCGTCACGTCTTCGGTGGCGGACAGAATTCGATCGACGCCGCCGCGACCGCGCCGGCCTTGATCCATGCGGCCTCGCACTTGATGCCGTCGAGCAACGGTGTCGGCGTGTAGCCAAGAACCTCGTGACTACGCTTCCAGTCGAAGGCCTGGTCAATCCACCACTTGGGCGGTTTGCTCGGGTCAACGAGAGGCGCAAGGCCCGACGGCCCGCCGAGCTCGGCGACGGCTCGGCAGCAGAGCTCGGCAACCTCGAGGATGGTGTGTGCTTTGTCACCGGAGGCGTGGAAGGCCCCGGTGGCTTTGCGCAAGCACGCTTCGGCGAGGCAGTAAGCAAGGTCCGGAGCGAAGACATCGTCACGCAGGTCGCGGCCGGTCCCGAAGACCACGGGGGCCTGACCTGCCCAGCACGCTTTAGCGAACAGCGGAATGGCGTTGTGCAGGTGCTGGCCGGCTCCGTAGATGCACGTGGGGCGAACCACCGCCCAGGTGCCGCCAACGCGCTCCACCGAGATCTGCAACAGGCGCTCGGCGAGGATCTTCGCCGAGCCGTAAGAGTGCGGGTCGGGGCGCTGCGGAGGCCGCTGGGGATCGATCGGGAGCGACTCCGGGGGCCCGTAGGTCTTGTACGTCGAGCAATAGACGAAGTGGGTCGAGCCGTGCAGTGTGTGCCAGGCCTCGCGCATTTCGACAGGCGCTACCGCGATGGCCTGGAGGTTCGCGCGAGCGATATGATCGACGCTCGAGCCACGCGTGATGGTCGCGGCCATATAGATAATGCCGTCGACCGGGCCGACTCGACGCGCCAGCTCGGTCGCCGAGAAAGCGGCCGAGAGGTCCTGCTCGATCTCCGCGCCGGTGCCCGGCCTATCGATCCCGATGACCTCGCAGTCGCGCGCCAGGAGCGCGCGCCGCAGGTGCTTGCCGACGAAGCCCTGCGAGCCCGTAACGACGATGCGCCGGCGCACCGAGCCTAGCCTGCCTTCTGCGCCGCGAGCGCCGGGGCCTTCTTCTGAAAGTCGATTGGCAGCTTCGAGATGCTCGCGAGGTGTTTACCGGTGCGGACCATCTCGATCTGATCGACGAAGTCGACGTTGATGACGAGCTTGTCCCCCAGGTACTCACGGATGAGCGCTTTGACTTCCTCGAGCGTCTCGTCCGAGTAGCGGCTGCCCTTGACCATGCGGAAGTTGATGGCGCCCGGCTGGTCTTGCACGACCTGGAAACGCTTGATGGCGTAGTCGTACTCTTTGAGAGCGTGCGCGAAGAAGGTGCCTGGCACGAAGTGGCCCTCGGTGCCCTGGATGATCGACTGCACGCGACCCTGGATGTCGCCGATGCGCGGCAGGCCGCGACCACAGCTCGACGGCGCGTCGTCGGTCGCTGCGGCGAGATCGCCGATGCGATAGCGAATGAAGGGCATGCAGAAGTTGTTGAGGTCGGTCACGACGACTTCGCCAACCTCGCCGGGCTTCGCGGGGCGCCCGTCGACGAGCAGCTCGACGATGTAGCCCTCGGCGACGACGAGGTGGCCGTTGTGCGCTTCGCTCTCGTACGCGATGCCGGAGAACTCGCGGCTGCCGTACTTGTCGAAGACCTTGCAGCCGAACGTGCTCTCGATGAGCTCGCGGCTCTTGCGCGGCAGGGTCTGTGCGCTCGACATCAGCGCCTTGGGGCTCACCTTCAGGCCGCCGCGGCTCTTGAGGAAGTGGGCCAAGAAGTCGAACGCTTCAGCGTACCCATCGATGAGGACGGGGGCCTTGGCCTCGAGGAGCTGCGCCATCTCCTCGAGCTTCGCGTCGGTCATCTCGAAGATCGGGATGAAGGTACGGTCGGCAAACCACGCGTCGGCGTGCTCTTTGAACGCCTGCGACTTGCTCATGCCGAGGGTCTGGTGCCAGAGGCGCACCGTCGGGTCGCCGAAGCGATAGCCCGTCCACTCCTGCGAGCGGAGGGTGGCCGCCCAGCGGAACTCGAGCTGCGAGCGATCGGCGTAGCACACGAACGGCTCGCCAGTGCTGCCCGAGGTGGAGATCTTGAGGACGTCGCCGTAGGACGTGCCCTCTTGCATCATGTCGAAGTGCAGGTGCTGACGGACGTCGCTCTTGGTCAGGAAAGGCAGTCGGTGAAGGTCTGCTTGGCCACGAATGTCTTCGGGGTGCAACTTCGCTTCCTGCATCTTTGCGCGGTAGTACGGCACGCTCCGGTAGGCATGACGAATGAGGCGGCGGAGCTTCTCGTCTTGCAGCTCGCGCATCTGCGCGGGCGAGAGCCACTGGGTCGCGTTGAGCGTCTCGTAGTAGTGTTCGACGTTCTTCGTGATCATCCAGTGCGTCTGCGAAAACGTATTCATGTACGCGCGGAAGCGTGCGGGTCGCGCGGCGCGTGATGGCGGATCAGTGATCTCGACGTTGTTGCGGCGCAGGTACTGCCGCGCGATGTCGTTCGGCTCCTGGTTGACGCGGTACTCCCAGACAGCCTTACCCAGGTCGACGAAGCTGCGCGCCGCTGCCTTGTACGCTGCGGTGTTCTCGAGGAACGAGACGCCTTGCTTGCGCGCTTCGAAGAGCGTCTCGACTTCGCGGTAGGAATAGCCCTTGGCGTGAGCCGCGACCATGATGAAGGACTGCCAGTAGGCGTAGGTGCCGCGGTAGCTCAGGATGTCGAGGAAGGTCTCCTTCGCGCAGAGCACGAAGCCGCTCTTGTTGTCGCGCAGCTGCATGCCGAACGCGTTGTTGAGCAGCTTGTTGAAGCCGCGCGACAGCCAGTAGCGCTGATCACGGGCGCGACCGGCTGGGCTGCGCCAGCCCTGGACGACGTCGACGCTGCTGTCGCGGAAGGTGCGATGGAGGCGGAGGATGTCTTCAGGGCGATACTGGAGGTCGGCGTCGATCACACAGACGACAGCGCCGCGAGCAGCCATGGTGCCGGTGCGCCAGGCCTCGGTGATGCCTTTGTTGCCGTCGTGGAACTGCCCGACGACCTTGGCTGGGTGCTTCTCCATCTGCTGGCGGATGACGTCTGCCGTTCCATCTTTCGAGCCGTCATCGACGAGGATGAGCTCGCCGGTCAGCTCGCCGGTGTCGAGCACCCCGAGGATGCGCTCGGTGAGCTCCGCGATGTTGAACTCTTCGTTGAAGCAGGGAACGACGACGGAAAGATCGAGCTGCGGCGTCATGAAAGTCCTCGGGGTCTGCCGATACAGTGGTATTCGAAGCCCAGCTTCTGCATCGCGGCGGGCTCATATTGATTGCGGCCGTCGAAGATGAGTGGAGCCTTCATGAGGCCCTTGAGTCGGTCGAAGTCGGGCCGACGAAACTGGCTCCACTCGGTCGCGAGCACCAAGGCATCGCAGCCCTCGACTGCTTCGTAAGCTCCAGGAGCGAAGCGCACGCGCGGATGGTCGCCGAGCTCGCGCTTGGCGTTGGCCATGGCTTCGGGGTCGTAGCAAACGACCGTCGCGCCCGCGTCGGTTAGGCGGCGGAGCACCACCAGGGCCGATGCCTCACGGATGTCGTCGGTGTTCGACTTGAACGCCAAGCCCCAGAGCGCAAAGCTGCGCTTGCGCACATCACCGTCGAAACGCTGAATGATGCGATTCGCAAGCAGCACCTTCTGGTGACGGTTCACGCGATCGACGGCGTCGAGGATGTTGCCCGGCAGGTCGGCTTCGACCGCGAGCCGCGAGAGGGCGCGAACGTCTTTGGGGAAACACGATCCGCCATAGCCGATGCCCGGATACAAGAAGTCCATGCCGATGCGGGCGTCGGTACCGATGCCTTGGCGTACCTGCATAATGTCGGCGCCGACCTTGTCGCAGATCTGCGCAAGCTCATTCATGAGCGAGATTCGCGTCGCAAGCATGACGTTGGCGGCATACTTGGTCATCTCCGCCGAGCGGACATCCATGAACACCAGCGGGTGTCCGTTGCGCACGAAGGTCGAGTAGATCTCGGTCATGAGCTCCCGGCTGGACGCGCGGTCGGCGCCAACGACGATGCGGTCGGGGCGCATGAAGTCGTCGACCGCTTTGCCTTCCTTCAAGAACTCGGGATTCGAGACTACGTCGAAGTCGAAGTTGACCTTACGCTCTCGCAGCGTCTCGGCCACCACGTCCCGCATCATCTGGCAGGTGCCGACTGGCACGGTCGACTTCATGACGATGGTCAGCGGTCCGGTCATCACGCGAGCGACCGCGATGACGGCTTCGAGGACGTAACGCCGATCGGCGGCGCCGTCCTGGTCGCCCGGAGTCCCAACGGCGATGAAGCAGACCGCGGCGCCGTTCACCGCCTCCGCCAAATTCGTCGTGAACGCGAGGCGTTTGTCCTTGAGGTTGCGCGCCACGAGCTCGCCCAAGCCGGGCTCGTAGATCGGGATCTCGCCGCGGCGCAGTCGCTCGACCTTGCCGGCGTCGATGTCATGGCAAACGACGTCGTTGCCGACCTCGGCGAGACAGGTGCCGGCGACCAAGCCTACGTATCCGGTGCCAATGACGTTGATGCGCATCTGGACGCGGCTTCTATGCAAAAGCGCGCTGATCCGTCTAGGTTAGACGTACGCGGACGCTAGGCTGGGCGAGTGGAGAAATAGTAGGCGCGTAGCGCCTCGAAGGCCGTGATGCCGGCCAAACCCCAGCCTCCGTTGCCGTCGGCCAGGAAGAGTTTGTTTTCTGGCAACGGGGTGTAGAGCCGATCCGCGACCGGCGTGGCTGCACCCACCCGCTTCTCCAGAAGAAACGACCAGTTACGCCCTGGCATCGCCGAGGCTGTCAGGCCGTAGGGCGCGGCAAGGGTATTCACAGCCTCGATGGTCCAGAACATGATGTGGCCGCGACGCAACGGATCGACGTAGCCCGGGTCCTCATCGCGAGCGAACCTGGCCAGACCGGTGTTGAACACGTAACACGCATCCGGGTTCGAGCGCTCGGCAAGGTCAGACAGCAGCTCGCGCAACATCATTGGCGTGAGGTGTTCGACCACCTCCATGCAAAGTCCGGCGTCGAACTTGAGGGGCCCGACGCTCTTCAGGTCGCCAACAACGTAGTTCTTGGACGCGGTGTGTTTTTGAGGTGGGAATTTCTCGACGCCGTAGACCCTTTCGCCCATGTTTGGCAGGATCTTGATGATCTCGTCGAGGATCGCGCCGGTTCCCGTGCCGATGTCGATCGCGAGCTCCACGGGTCGGCGGGCGAGATAGATAGCTTCCGCCAGGCGAGCGATGGCCATGCCGCGAGCGCGTTCGAGCGCTGCTTGCGTCTCCATCTCCCAGTAGTCGTTTTGATAGTCGACGATCGGGCGCCCTTGATCGATTTCAGCAAGCACCTCGGGGTCGAGATGAATGACGCCGCAGCCGCTGCAGCTGAAGAAATCGAAGCCGTCGACTGTCCTGAAGTGAGTGCTTTGGGCGCTGCACACTGGGCACGGGGCTTGAGGACCCGCGAGAAATGAAGGGTCGAGCGTCGCATCCGGGACCACCACTGACTCGAGCGTCGCATCCGGGACCACCACTGACTCGAGCGTCGCATCCGGAACCACCAATGGCTCGGGCGTCACACTCGGTACAATCACTGGCTGCGGCAGCCGGGCCGGCGTTCGCCGAATCAGATCGCGGACAGCCTTGGCGTGCTCGAGAAGACCAAGCTTGCGCAACCCCTTCTTCACGACCTCGCGGCCCAGCGTCATCATCGATGCGGCGCATGAAACAAACCGCGTCCGGTATGTCAAGGCGAGGCGCTCTCGCGTTGCCGCTCGCGAAACCCGTGTGCTATGCGCTCGCGCCAGGTTGACCACCATGATCCGACAAGTGCTCTCGCGGATTCTTCCGGATGATCAGGCGAAGCTCTCGCCACCGCCTGTGAGTCTCGAGAGCGAAGTCGCCAGCGGGCTGGCTAAACAGGTCCTTGCAGGCCTCGGGGAGCTACCCGTTCCGCCACTGCCAACCTTCGATGAGGTCGCGAGTCTCGAAAACTATGAGCGCTACCAGCGGGGCATGGCGCGAACCTACGAACGGCGTGCTCTCCTCGAGGCCGCACTGTCGGCAAACCAAGCGCCCTATTCGTATCCAGGCTACGACGCCTGCGTGCGCGAACGCGCCGAGTTCCTCATCGACTTCCAGTACGGTGCGACCGAGAGCTCGCCCGGCGTGCTGGTCCCCAACTATCGTGAGCGCGTCGTTTCATCACGAAGCGGTCTGAACTGCCGCTTGCGCGCAACGTTCCTCGCCATCGAGCACGTCGCGAACGGTCGTCCCCTGAACGAGCTCGCGATCTACGCGACCGAGCAGGTCACCCCGTTCTTCAACCTGCTGGCCAAGAGGTGTCCGAACGTCATCGGGAGTGAGTACGTTGGAGCGGACATCGCTCCCGGGCAAGTCGTGAAGGGACTTCGCCACGAAGATGTAACCAAGCTCTCTTTCGCGGACGCGAGCCTCGACATGGTCGTGTCGAACGACGTGCTCGAGCACGTTCCAGGCTTCGATGAAGCCATGGTGGAGCTCGCGCGGGTGCTGCGGCCCGGCGGGCATCTCATCCTGACCGTGCCCTTCTTGATGCAGCAGCGCGACCACCTGATCCGAGCGCGAGTCGCTGCTGACGGGACGATCGAACATCTCCTCCCGCCTGACTATCATGGCGATCCCGTCAACCCAGAGGGCGGGATACTTTGCTACCAGTACTTCGGCTGGAAGCTCATGGACGACTTGCGCGCGGCCGGCTTCACCACGGCGCGAGCGCTACTCACCTGGTCGTATGCGCACGGCCTGCTCGGGCGTGAGCAGGTGGTGTTCTGGGCGACGAAGTGATGCTGGAGCCGACAGCGCGCTAGTCGTGGACTGACTGCAGCGGGGTCGCGGGTTGGCTCTCGATATCGGCGGAAAGAAACGACAGGATGAGCTGCACGCCAACGATGGCGGGCAACGCGGCCAGCATGACCGTGCCCGGGTTGGTGGCGACGTTCTGATGGAGCGCGGTGATCCACTTGTAAGACCCGAACGCCGCCGAGAAAGAGGTCATGAGTAGGCCGAACACCAGCTGAATCGACGCGGCGCTGAAGTCGCGCAGGAAATAGTTGTAGGTGATGCGCTTCAGGAAGTTTCGCGCATGACCACGGAGGAACGGTCCCAAGATGCGCCCGATGCGCAGGCTACTCTTCTCGTCGGCGTAGATCGCCCGCATGGGAACATCGAGCACGACGGCGCGGGCGGTCGAGAGGCGGAAGAGCAGGTCGGTCTCGAAGAAATAGTCGTCCGCCACCTTGTCGAGCGGCACGAGGCTCAGGGCTACGCGATGCACCGCGGTGTAGCCGTTGGTCGGGTCGAAGAGACTCCAGTAGCCCGTCGATAGCTTCGTGAAGAAGGAGAGCGCCGCGTTTCCAAACAGACGGACTGACGGCATCGCGCGCACGTCTTCGATGTTGAAGAAGCGGTTACCCTTGACGTAGTCCGCCACTCCGAGTCGCAGCGGCTTGAGGAAGGTCGGGATGAGCTCCGGCGGCATTTGCCCATCACCGTCCACCTTGACGACGACGTCCATGCCATCGGCGAGAGCCTGCTTGTAGCCGGTCTTGACCGCGCCACCGACGCCGCGATTACGCTCGTGGCGCAGCACCTTGACCCGCGCGTCGGTGCACTCGCGCTCGACGAGATCTCCAGCGTGCTCGGGGCAACAATCATCGACCACGTAGATGCGATCGACCTCGTCGCCGATGCGGCGGAGCACGCCCAAGATGTGCGCCGCGACGCGATAGGACGGGATCACGACAGCGACGCGCATCGGGGTCGACTGCACGCGGTCGCTCGCGTGCTCAGGGCTTGTCTTCGCCACGCACGAGCTCCTCGAGAGACGGGGCCACTAGCTGATGGTTCCTCGGACAGTCAAGGGGCGGTCCGCCTACGTCTACTGCGCGGCGAATTCGGTCCGATAGAGCGTGAGCCTGCCGACGTGCGTCACTACGGTCGCATCATGGCTGAGATAGTCTGCGATAGCGGTATATCGCTTGGCGAGAGTTGGGTCCTGCAGTCGGTATGGATCGAAGATCACATAGGACGGCTTGATCTGCTGCATCAAGGAAGCAACGTCCGTCTCGGACACGATCCCAGCAAAGTCGGTCTCATGGGTCGTGTTATACCAATTGTCATAGACCGCGGTTCCCGTAAGGAGCGCGCCAAACGGGTTCGCGAAGTACATGACCCGCGCCGAAGGTCCCGCGATGTGGTTGATGACCTCGTTCGCAATGCGCTCTGGAGCATGGTCGAGCACGAGCGCGCGTCGCACGTCGCTATCGAAGATCGCGCGCAAGTCGGATGTCCCAACGACCCAGCCGGCGGTTGGGAACTGCGTCACGTTCAATACCGCAACCGCGAAAGCACCTACGAACGCCAGAACGCGCGAGCGTCCAGCTCCGATAGCATCGATGGCGAGAGCAACACCGACCATGAGCAGCGGCGCGAAGATGAAAAAGTAACGCAAGTATTGGCTGGTCTGCGCAACTACGACGATCGCAGCCAGCCCCATGGCGAGTGAGAACAACGCAATCTTGTCGCGTCGGTAGATTGCCGCGAGGATGCCCGCGGGCAAGAAAACAAAAAGCGTGAAACCAACTGCGCCGTCGGTGCACTCGGCGAATCGATTGGTGTGAAAAGTCGCATCGAAGAGCATCCAAGGGGACAGATTCCCGACCCATCGATCGTCGGAAAAGTTTGCCGCGCGCCAATACGGCGACTTGAAGACGGCGTTCATGAACGGAAAGACGGGGTTGCTGGTCTTGCGCCACGCCAAGATGTACGGCCACAGCGCCGCGACGGCGGCACAGACGGTGACCAACATGAACCTCACGAGCTCGGCGAGCTTGGGCCGAGATCTCAAATAGAGGAAGGCGCTCGCGCCACCGAGCAGGAGGGCGCCAACCGCGCCGTGGAGCTTCGATGCGGTTGCGGCGGCGAGGAGGATCATCACCAGCGCGTGACCGAGGAGCGACACGCGAAAGCCGGTCGCGACGATCGCGAGCGCCGCCGACACGATGAACAACGCGACACTGTGCTCGATGAAGAGCGACGTCGACTCGATGAGCGCGATTGGGATTGATGCGAAGAGAGCGACGCTCCAGACGGCGGCGTTTCGAGAGGTGCATCGTGCAGCGATCTGGAAGATCGCAAGGCACGTGAGCAAGAACGCGACGAAGTTCAGCAATCGCGCTGCCTGCTCGCCCTGAAGCAGGAACATATGCGCGTACAAGAAGTCGATCGTCATCGGCATATAGGCGAAGACGTAGTTCTTGACGTCGAAGCCCCAGCGGCGATGGCCCATCACGTACGACGGCACGTGCAGGTGCATGACGAGCGCGTCGAAGTAGCGCTCAGGCAGTGCGACCTCCGCCAGGTGAAACGACATGATGACGACGCAGGTGACCAGACCAACGACATAAAGCAGGTCACGCGGACGGTCGTGTTCGGAGTGAGAAAGACCGCTGCGAAGACGCTGCCAGAGGGCACGCCGCAGAGCAGGAACAGCAACGACGATCGTTATGGGAACGGCCAGCAGCAAGGCGTGAACCGCGGGCGTGTGCATGCGAGCGCGCGCAAAAACCGTGAAGAAGATCCCGTAGGCTGCCCAACCGGCAACCAGCTGCAAACTCAGGTGCAGCTCGTCGAGTTTGCGAAACCGATGGAGTAACGCCCTCGCAAGGCAAATCGCGGAAACGAGGAAATAGAGAACCACGCCGGTCGCGGCAAGACCGCAAAACACGGTGAACATTGCAACCGCGAGCGCTGCGATCGGCAGTTCGATACGCAGGCGGAAAATCCGCGCAGTCATGGCGACGCCGCTCGTCAATGCCGCGATAACAGCGAACAGGATCAGCGCCTGCTGCCAAAGCGTGCGGGGCCACGGTGTGGAGAAGAACACCTCGGCACGAACTAGTGTCACTGCTGTAACCGCAGCACATGAGGTGATGACGGCCAGATGAACGTATGGCGCGGCGCGCCCAAGGTCTTTTCGACCCAACAAAGTGCTCATCGCGGGTGATCTCGATTCTTGCGTCGGAGCATCGCCACTACTGCTCGTACGCGCCCACGGAGAACGGACTCGACCGCCATTCACCCGCGATATCGAAGGGCTCGCCGCCGCACGGAGTCGTCCCGTTGATGCCGCGACATGCCCCCCCGACGACAAGACTCCCGACAACCGCGGCAACGCAACGTCCCCGTCTCATTGCAGCGAGACCCGAGATGGTGAGCGAGGTTCTCATGTGGGCCTAACGTCGATGATTTCCGAGACGCTCAATACTACGCGATCGGCAATGGTTTGTGCAGGTGCGCCGCATGCAGCGTAGAGCACGTTCAACCCGACACCTGCCTTCTTGCCGGCAACGACGTCGCTCTCTTTGTCACCCAGAAGCACGGACCTTCCGAGGTTCAGGGAGAAATCTCGAGCCGCGGCCAGGAGCATTCCTGGATTCGGCTTTCTCAGATCGCTCTCACCGCGAAAACGGTCCACCACGCCCTCGGGGTGGTGCGGAGCGTAGTAGGTCCGCGCGATCGTCACTGCTAAAAGCCGATTCAGCTCGCCGCGCATCCACGCATCGAACCGCAGGAACTCCTCTTCGGTATAGTACCCCCGAGCAATCCCAGCCTGATTCGTCACGATGATCAGCAGATACCCCGCCCGCGCGAAGTGCTGCATCACCTCGCCGATCCCGTCGATCAGCTCGAACTTCTCGGGCGTGTGCACGTATCCGTGGTCGACGTTGATGACGCCGTCACGGTCGAGGAACAGCGCGCGTTCGGAGCTCGCGGCAGGCACGTTGGTAATCCTCCGGAATGCCGATGTCGATGAAGTAGCCGTCTTGCACGAGACCGCAAACTCGCTGGGTCGCGAGCCGGCGCTCGAGCCAATCACGTTCGAAGGAAAATGCGCGCGGCAAGTCGCTCGTGAAGATGTCACGTCGCAGCAAATAGATGCCGCCGTTGATCACCCCCTCGGGGGTCGGGCGCTTCTCCACGAAGGAGGTGACCCGCGCGCCATCGAGGACAACCGTCCCGTAGCGATCGAAGTTGGTGAGCGGCTTCAATGCCATGGTGACGTCGGCCCGCTCTGCTTCGTGCAGGGCCGACAGAGCGGCGAGGCTCACGTCGAAGTACGTGTCGCCGTTCACGGCGAGCACCGAGGGAGCGCTCGTCTCGCGGATCGCCTGTGCGAGCGCACCGCCCGTTCCGAGTGGCTCGCGCTCTCGGCTGTAAGCGATGTCGAGCGAGCTCCAACGCGTGCCAAAGAAGTCCGCGATAACGTCGTGACCGACGCCCGTGGCGAGAACCACGCGCGTTACGCCACCGGCGCCCAAGTACTCTAGAAGTATCTCCAGGAAAGGCCGACCGGCGACGTCGACCATGCTCTTGGGCGTATCGCCGCTAACGCTGCGGAGACGCGTGCCGGCGCCGCCGCATAAGACGATGGCTTCCGTCACTTCCGCTGATCGCCGAACATCAGCGCCTCGATGCGGGCGCAGATGATGTGACTGACGAGCTCGTGCGACTCTTGGATGCGCGGCGTCTCACTCGACGGGATGCACAAGCAGATGTCGCAAAGCTCCTTCATCTTGCCGCCGGACTGGCCGGAGAGACCGATCGTGTGGAGCTTGCGCGTGCGTGCTTCGCGGAGCGCCGCCAGGACGTTAGGCGAGTTGCCAGACGTCGAGAACGCGACGAAGACGTCACCGGCGCGGCCGAGGCCCGCGACCTGGCGCGAGAAGACCTGCTCGTAGCCGTAGTCGTTGCCGATGGCGGTGAGCACGCTCGTGTCGGTCGTGAGCGCGATGCCAGGGAGGGCAGGGCGGTCGAAGTAGAAGCGGCTGACCAGCTCGCCGGCGAAGTGCTGCGCGTCAGCCGCACTGCCGCCGTTGCCCGCGACCAAGATCTTGCAATCGTTGCGCAGGGCTTCCGTGCAGAGGTGCACCGCTTTGGCGATACCGTCCAGCAAGCTCTGGTCCTCGAGCAGCCGCTGCTTGACGGCTATCGATTCACGAATCTGCTCGACGATTGCGCCAGTATCACTCGAGTGAGCCATTGCTGGTCCTCCAGGCGGTCGCGCCTTCCTTCACGAAGTGAAAGTCCATCACGCGACCACCTTCGATCGTGTCCAAGGTGTCGACTAGGCGCCTGCGGTGGCGCGGTGGCACGGCGAACATCATGTAGCCGCCGCCGCCGGCTCCCGTGACCTTGCCCGCGACTGCCCCTGCGCCGCGCGCCGCTGCATCGATCGCGTCGATGTGCCGGTTGGATATGGCGCTCGCCATGCGCTTCTTGGCTTGCCAAGAGCTGTCGAGCACCTCAGCGAAGCGGCGCACATCGCCGAAGAGCAGCGCCTCTTTCATGCGCGCGGCGTCGGCCTTGAGCTGATGCATGGCCTCTACCGGCGCCGTGGCCTTGCTAGTCGTATTGCGGATTTGCTCGTCGATGATGTGCGCGCTCTCGCGCGAGACGCCAGTGTAGAACGTGACGAGCGACTCTTCGAGCTCCTGCAGAATCCAATCCTTGATGCGCAGCGGGTTCACGATGACCCGGTCGTTGGCGTAGAACTCGATGAGGTTCACGCCGCCGAACGCTGCGGCGTATTGATCCTGCTTGCCACCGGTGAGGCCCATGTCGACACGCTCGATCACGTAGGCCAAGTGCGCGATATCGTACTCACCAAGCGGCAACGCCAGAAGCTCGGTGAACGCGGTGACAAGGCAAACGACCATCGTCGACGAGGAGCCCAAGCCAGAACCGGGCGGCGCGTCGAGTGTCGTGGAGATCGTGAGGGGTAGGGGTTCGCCGCCCAGATAGTCAGCGGTGATGCGGTTGTAAACCGCCTTTTGCAGCTTGCATGGCCCGACGGCCTCGAGTCGCGCGGTCGCCGGCAGCGTTTCACTCGTACCCATGTCGGGCGCCTCGAACACCACCATCCCGTCGTGGCGCGGCGCGAGCGTACAATGCGCGTAGCGATCGATGGTTGCGTTCAGCACGGCGCCGCCATGGAGATCGCAATAGGGGGAAACATCGGTGCCGCCCCCGGCCAAACCGAGGCGAAGCGGTGCTCTGGCGCGAACCGAATATGCTGGCTTCAAGCGCTGCTTTCCTGACGTTGGGGTCCACCGATGGCGCGACTGAAGGCGGCGGCAATGGCATCGAGAGAGAACCGGCCCTGAACGAACTCGCGCTGGCGGGCTGAGATGCTCTTGAGCGCCACGTCGTTGTCATAGAGCTCGATAACCGCCCGATGCATGGGTTCCGCCTGCTGCAGCGGGTGCAAGTACGATGCGATGTCTTCCATGCCTTCGAAGGCGATAGGCGTTCCCACCACAGGGACTCCATACGCCATGGCCTCAACCGTCTTGCCTTTGACACCGGCTCCATAGCGCAGTGGCACGACGGTTAGGCGGGCTGTGCGGTAGAGCTCAAGGAGCTTGGCGTCCGATACGAAACCCAAGACGTGGACGTTCTCACTCGCTAGTGCCAGCACTTCTGGCGACGGGTTAGAGCCCGCAATGGTGAAGACCACTCCTGGAATCGCGCGTTCGATTGCGGGCCACGCTTCACGCATGAAGTTGACCACCGCGTCGACGTTGGGCCTGTGCGAGAAGCCGCCAACGAACAAGAGACCACTGCGCTCCTTCTTGGAGAACAACGCGGCGCGGTCGACGTCGAGGGCATAGGGCGGAACGCACTCGACCTGCACCCCTGGGCACAGCTCGCGGATAGTTACGGCTTCGCTGTGGCTACAGGTGAGGACAACGTCCATACGTGACATGGTCTGCTGTTCGTTCAGCTTCAGCGCCTCGGCGTGACGACGGAGCTCGTCATCGTTTTCGACTTCGGCTCGCTTTGCCTCCCGCAGATACTCGAGGTCGTGTCCGTAATAGAGGACTTTAGCTTTGGTTGTAGCGCGAATCGCTGCCAGATATTTGGGGCCAATGTGCGGCCGGTTGAGGAGCACGACATCGATGAATCGCCCGTTGTCGGCGAGCCATTGCTCCCACCCCTGGCTGTATTTCGGGCCGTGCAGCACTTCGATGCCGGCCTGCTGCAGCGCGCTCGTATACGGTTCGTGCTGGAAGAAGTTATCCCCAATGAACTTCACCTGAAAGCCCATCGCGATGAGCGCTCTCAGAAACGCCCAGACCGTTCTGCTCCCGGCGTCCTTGTCAAAGTGCGGCACATAGTGGTCGATGACTAGGATACATGGCTTGTTGCGGCTGCGGTCGCGTGCCACGAAGACATCTTCGCCTGGCGGCAGGTGGTCGCGCTCAAGGACGGTCCGCCACTTCTCGCGTAGGTAGTTGGAGTTACGAACCTGGTAGGCCTTGATGCCCGTGCTCGTATCGGTTCCATTGCTGACGCCTTCGTAGTGCACCACCACCGAGCGGGGCTGATAGCGGACGCCGTAGCCACGTTTGCGTACTTCGAAGGCGAAGTCCGAGTCTTCGCAATAGGCCGGTGCGTAGCGCTCGTCGAAACCGCCAATCTCACGCCAGAGCGAAGCACGAACCATGATGCTGGCGCCGGAGATGTAGTCGACGTCGCGGACATAGTTGAACTCGGCCGAGTCCGGATCTTGAAGCCGACCGAAGTTCCACCCAGAGGCGTCTTTCCAGATGATCCCACCCGCCTCTTGGAGACGGCCATCGGGATAGATGAGCTTCGAGCCGACGAGCCCGGTGCGCGGCTCGGCATCGAGTAGCTCGACCAACGCCTGAACTGCTTGCGCCTTCACCTCGGTATCGTTGTTCAGGAAGTAAATGTAACGACCGCGCGCGAAGCCGGCTGCGTTGTTGCAGTTCCTGAGGAAGCCGCGATTCGTTCCATCGGCGATGATCGTCATCCCGGCGACGATCTCGCCGGCGCGACGCGTTTCATCGGAGGAGCCGTCGTCGGCGAGGATAATCTCGGCGGGAAGATCGCCAAGAGTCGCGTGAAGCGAGCGCAAACAAGTGTAGGTCGTTGCCCAATGATTGAAGACCGGGATGATGATTGAGACGACCGGGTCATCGACGTGGGGGAAGCTGAAGGGCTCGATGGGTTCGGGTTGCGCTGGTTTCGGGGCGGGGACCACCGGAGCCGGTGCTCCTCGGCGCCGGAGGACAGAACGCACTCCTGCGGCGACGCCGCGATAGCCTTTCTTGAGGATCTCACGTTGGGGCGAATTGATGGGAAGTGCGCGATCGCGGACAGAACGATACCTTAGGTACACTTTGCCGGCTACGCTACCGCGATGCATCGCGAGCTCCGCCGCGGCAGCGCTGTGTGCTTGAACGAGCTGCTGGTGTTGTTCTGTCAGCTTCTCGTGTTCGCTCCGCAACACCTGGAGCTCGATGCGGGTCGACAGGAGAGCCGACCACTTCTGCCGAAGCTCTTCGTCGCGTCCCGCGATGGTTCGTTGCATGGCATCGAATTCGCGTTCGAGGCTCGGGGGGCTGGCTTTCAGCGCGGCCCGCTCGTCGAGCAGCTGCTGCGCCCAGCGGTTGCGGCTCTCGACCTCGTCTTGCAGCGCGATGATTCGCTTCCACATTGCTTCGTAGGCGCCGCTTCCGTCGAGCGCGATCCCCGCGATCGACTGGTCAACTGGAGCAGCGTTGCTGCAGACCGCGATCAGATACTTCGCTCGAGTCGTGCTCCGCCCCGTCTCGAGCACGCGCAACTGGTCATCCTGCGGTCGGCGGAGCGACATTGCGACCAAGGCCTGCTGACCGTAGAGATCCACGAAGGCGAACTCTTCGCGCAGGAAAGCGTCGAATTCGTCTCGGTAGAACTCGCGGACATGCCAGGTGTTCTTGTGGTTCGACTCGTCGCTGTAGACCCTTTTGTCCGGGGTCGAGATGACGAAGGTCCCGCTCGGCGCGAGCACCCGCTTTACTTCCCTGAGGAAGGCGCGCTGGATGCGCTCGTCGACATGCTCGATGGTCTCGAATGAGACAACGACGTCGAAGCTATGGTCCGGGAACGGCAGCTTCTCGATCGACGCCTTCGTGAACGTGAGATTGGAGCGCGCGTAGTGTCGCTTGGCGTGGACGATGGCCTCGTCGGAGATGTCGATTCCGTGGACCGTGGCCGCACCCTCGGCGAACAAGGCGGACCCGTAGCCCTCTCCGCACGCGGCGTCGAGCACCCGTTTGCCAGCGACCAAGGGTTGCGTTGCGAGGTAGCGGAGGCGGTGCTCGATGGCGAGCTCTAGGTGCTCATCTCCCTCCTTCGGGATGTACCGTTCGCCGCTAAATTCCACGCGAGAGCTCCGGGCCAGACTCGTTGGGACGAGCGCCATATAGCGTCTATTCGCATCCGGCAAGGGCGGCCTTTAGGCCGCTAGGTGGCGTCCCCCGCATATGTGGCTCGGTAGTGGGCCAAAGCGGCCTCACTCGGGCCCTCGAACACCTTCTCGCCGTCGCGCAAGACGATGGCCCTGGTGCAAAGCTTGGTCACGGCTTCGGCGTCATGGGACACGAACACCATCGTGCCGCCGCGCGCGATGTGCTCGGCGATCCTGGCGGCGCACCGGCGCTGGAACACCTCGTCGCCGACCCCCAAAATTTCGTCGATCACAAGGATATCGGCCTCGACGTCGGTGGCGATGGCGAAGCCCAGGCGTGCGTACATCCCGGAGGAGTAATTCTTTACTGGCACGTCCATGAAGTCGCGGAGCTCGGAAAACGCCACGATGCTCTCGTAACGCGCGTCCATGTCGCTGCGGCTGCGTCCCAAGATGGCCCCGTTGAGGTAAACGTTCTCGCGTCCAGTCAGTTCGCCGTTGAAGCCTGCGCCGAGCTCGATGAGTGGCGCGATCGTGCCGTCGACCCGACACGTGCCGCTCGATGGTGTGTAGACCCCGGCGAGGATCTTGAGCAGCGTGCTTTTGCCAGAGCCGTTGCGGCCCACGATGCCAACCGACTCTCCCTTGGCGATATCGAGCGAGACGTTCTTCAACGCCCATAGCTCGCGGTAGCGCGGCTTGTTTTTGAGGCGGATGAGCAGAGCCTCCTTGAGCGTGCTGCTGCTCTCGTAGTGCAGCCGAAAATGGACGCTGACGTTATCGAGCTTGAGAGCGATGCTCATGTCATACCTTCAACACGAACTGGTTCTCATATCTCAGGAACACGAGAAGACCCACGACAATGGACGCTATCGCGGACCCCATGGCAATGGCTATGGTGCGTGAGTCCGGCAGTTGGCCACTGAAAATCGGCGCCCGGAAGCATTCGATGAAGTAGGTCACCGGATTCCACGTGAACGCGCTGCGGTACGCCTCGGGCACCATCTCGAGCGTGTACATGACGGGCGACGCGTAGAACCAAGCTTGCAGCAACACTTCCGTCATGTGCCCAAAGTCGCGAAAGTAAACGTAGAGGCACGAGAATAGCAGCGCCCACCCCATCGCGAAGACCGCGAGAATCATCATGGCAACCGGAAGGAACAGAATCGCGCTGTTCAGGTGGTGGCCGACGAGGAGCGTAAGGGCGAGCAATGGTACGAAGGCGAGCGACGAGTTGATGAGCGTCGCAAGCACCGCCGAAATCGGAATGATCGCCTTCGGGATGTAGACCTTCTTGAGCAGCTGGCCCTTGCCGACGATCGACATCAGCGACAGGTTGATCGACTGCGAAAAGAAGGTCCACGGAAGCAGACCGGCGAGCAGGAGGACGGAGTAGTCCTTCATGCTGAACCGCATGACCTTGGAGAAGACAAAGGTCATGACGCTCATCATCAATAGCGGGTTCAGCATCGTCCAAACGAAACCCAACACCGAGCGGCGATAGCGGAGCTTGAGCTCGCTTACCGTCAGGTTGTAGAGCAGGCTCCGGTACTTGACGATCTCGAAGATCTTGTTTGGGCGACTCATGCGTTGCGGTGCTTGCCCTCAGGAATTCCGCTCGTCTCACTATCGCGTCGGGTCGTGCGATGCGAGACCAGCCACGGCTTCGTCGTGCGCGGCTTGGCCGCGATTGCGAAATCAAGGGACGAGAGGCTGAGGTTCGGGTTGTACGCAGGGTCCGTCCGCAGCGTGTTTCTCCAGCGCCGTTTCATGAAAGCGATCTCGCCTGCGAAACGGGCGCGATGCCGGGGTTCGGTGTCGGGGCCGCGGCTCGCGGACTCATAGTGGTAGAGCTCGGCGTGGGGCGTCCACACGTTGCGGTACCCTTTGGCAAGAACGCGCAGACAGAAATCGACATCGTTGAACGCAACCTCGAGCTTCTCGTCGAGACCACCAACTTCTTCGTAAACTTCGCGCCGCACGGCGAGGCATGCGGCTGTGACGGCCGAGTAGTTCTGCGTGAGGCTCGCGCGTGCGAAGTAGCCGTGACCACCTCGCGGCAGGAGGCGATGAACGTGACCCGCTACGCCGCTAATGCCGAGAAGCACTCCCGCGTGTTGGACGCGGTCGTCTGGATAGTAGAGCATAGCGCCGACGCAGCCGACCCCGGGCCGGGCTGCGTGACTCACGAGCTCGTCGAGCCAGCCGGGGGAGATCACTTCGACGTCGTTGTTTAGCAACACGACGATTGCAGAGGTGCAATTGCGAACCGCGAAGTTGTTGATAGCCGAGTAGTTGAAGGGATGATCATAGGTGAGCACGCGAGCGATGCCACGCTCGGTAACCTGCCTAAGGTACACGAGCGTTTCGTCTAGCTCGCTGCGGTTGTCTATGATGACGATTTCGTAGTCGTCGTACTGCGTCTTCGTTTTGATGCTGTCAACTGCCCTGGCGAGCAGGTCGATGCGATCCTTGGTGGGAATGATGATCGACACGGACGGGCGTGGCCCACCGTACTTGATGCGGTGGTAGGCGAGACCACCTCGCATCTTCTCGACGGTAGCTGGCGTGCCGGTGCGTTGGAAATGATCGGTGAGGGCGCGCGCCGCCGCGCTCAACGCGTAGTTTTTCTCTCCGGTGCCGAGCGCGGTCGATCCGGGGATCGCTCGCCAATGATAGAGGATCCAAGGGACGTGTACGATTTGATCCTCACGCAGCCGCTCGATGGCACGCAATGCGAGGTCGTAGTCCTGCGATCCTTCGAGACCAACGCGGAAGCCACCCAGTTCTTGGACCAACTCTCTGCGATACACGCCGAAGTGACTGATGAAGTTTTGCCCACGGAAGAGCTCAGGGTTCCAATCCGGCTTGAAATACGGCTCGAAGCGCGAACCGCCCGCATCGATCTTGTCCTCATCCGAGTAAAGCAGCCCGACTTCGGGGTTGTCCTGGATTGCTTCGGCCATCATATAGAGAGCGATTGGGGAAAGCTCGTCGTCGTGGTCGAGTAGTCCGACGAAGTCCCCAGTCGCCAACTCGAGAGCGCTGTTGCTAGCGCGGGAGATATGGCCGTTCTCCGTTCGAAATACGACCGCGATGCGCTTGTCTGCCGTCGCGTACTCATCGAGGACGGCGCGCGTCTCTGGGTTCGTAGATGCGTCGTCAGCGATGCACAGCTGCCAGTGCGGGTAGAGTTGCGTACGCACCGATTCGATGGCCTTGCGCAGGTATTCGGGCGGCGCGTTGTAGACTGGCAAGACAATGGAAATCAGAGGCCGAATCGTCATTGCCGCGATGCGGCCCTCGATGGCGACCCGGTCGGCCGCGCTCAGAGTGTCGAAGGCCTCGATCCACTTCCCGTAGCTCTCCGCATCGACACCGGCGCGAGTGTCACCACGCGTCAGCTCTAGTACGCGACCAAAGCCCTCGCTGCGCCACACGCTGATTGCTCTTCTGGCTAAGCGAAGCGCATCTCTCGGACCCCACCGTCGAGCCTGCGCGAACCGGGCTGCCATTCGAGCGTGGGCCTCGGACTTCGTTATCTCGATGCAGACCGCATGGGTCACCCGAATGCTTTCCGCAGGCAGGTTGGGCTCCAGCCGAAGCTCGCGAGCTCCCCGGTGGAGGTACAGGACGTCTACGATGCGTCCGTCGGCCGCGGACGATAGATGGATAGGTTCATCGACATCGTCACCTTGACCGTACTCAACTTGCAACGTTGCGTTTACCGGGACGCCCGGGCCAGCGAGCTCGATGTCGACAAGTACCCACCCAACGGGTAACGATCCGACATCGGGGACGAGACCCAGCTCACCACCATGACGGCCTCGCTTTCCGGTAAGAGGAACGCGACGGCGTCGCACAGCTCGTACGCCAAGGCGGACTGCCTTGCGTGCCTTGTCTAGAGCGTCGACATCTCTGCCGCGAATCTTCAACGCTACTCGCTCCAGCTGCCAGGTGCAGCGCGGCTCTCATCGGTGTTCGCGACCTCGCGTACATAGGTCGCATAAGAGTTCTTGCCGAGCGCAGTGGCGCGCTCTTCGAGCTGTGCGCGCGTGATCCACTTCGAGCGATAGGCGACCTCCTCGAGGCACGCGATCTTCAAGCCCTGGCGGTGCTCGACGACACGGACGAACTCGGTCGCTTCGACCATGCTCTCGGTCGTACCCGTGTCGAGCCACGCAAAGCCGCGCCCGAGGAGCTCGACGCGCAACTTCTTCGATTCGAGGTACAAGCGATTGAGGTCCGTAATCTCGAGCTCGCCGCGCTTGGATGGCTTGAGGTTCTTCGCCAGTGCGGTGACGCTTGCATCATAGAAGTACAGGCCGGTAACCGCCCAGTTCGATCGCGGCTGCTGAGGCTTCTCTTCTATGGTGTCGGCAACGCCTTTGGCGTCGAAGCTCACTACGCCGTAGCGCTCGGGGTCACGCACCCAGTACGCGAAAACGGTCGCGCCCGACACTGCTTTTTTCTTGGCCTCACGCAGGAGCGTCGGCATGCCGTGGCCGTGATAGATGTTGTCCCCGAGGATGAGCGCGCATGGCTCACCGGCGACGAATTCAGCGCCGATGATGAAGGCTTCCGCGAGGCCGTTGGGCTTGGGTTGCGCCGCGTAGCTCAAACGGATGCCCCACTGGCTACCGTCGCCTAGAAGACGTTCGAACTGCTCGCGGTCGTGCGGCGTCGTGATGACCAGGATGTCGCGAATGCCCGCCAGCATGAGGGTGGATAGCGGGTAGTAGATCATCGGCTTGTCGTAGACTGGCAGAAGCTGCTTGCTCACCGCCATGGTCACCGGAAACAGCCGCGAGCCGGTACCACCGGCGAGCACGATCCCTTTCATGATTGCTCCTTGAGAAGCTCGGTCACGCAGCGTTCGAGCGGACCGTCGAAGTCGTGTTGCTTGATGCCGAAGCGCGCCAAGAGCTTCGAGCCGTCGAGGCGCGAGTTCTTCGGACGCACCGCGGCGGTGGGATATTCGTGCGTCGCTATCGGTACGACACGCGGCGCGCGATAGCCATGGCGGGCGGCACACGCGAATATGGCCTCGGCAAAGGCGTGCCAGCTCAGCGCCTTGCCTCCCGCATAGTGGTAGGTTCCGTATGCGTCATCTTTAGCGAACGAAAGCAGGCTGAGCATCACGCGGGCAAGCTCGAAGGCCTCCGTTGGTCTGCCAAGCTGGTCGGAAACGACGCGCAGCTCCGCGCGATCGCGGCCCAAACGAAGCATTGTCTTCAAGAAGTTAGCGCCGGTGGCCGAATAGACCCATGACGTGCGGATGATGAAGTGCTTCGGCGCTGTGCGCACTGCGCGCTCGCCACTTTCCTTGGTGCGACCGTACACGCTGAGCGGCGCCACAGGGTCGTCTTCCTTGTACTCACGGCCTTCGAGCTCGCCGTCGAACACGTAGTCGGTCGAAACGTGCAGCAGCGGGATGCAAAGCTTCGCCGCCACGCGTGCCAGAGCCGCGGGCGCTGCGGCGTTGATTCTCTCCGCGAGCTCCGGCTCGCTTTCGGCTTTGTCGACGGCAGTGTAGGCCGCCGCGTTCAAGACCGCGTCGGGCCTGGCCTCCGCGACCTGGCCCTCGAGACGCTCAGGCAGAGCCATATCGTAGACATCGAGCGGCGCAACGACAGGCTCCCAGCCCTGGGGCCAACGTGCGCGGAGCAACGATGTGCCGAGTTGCCCTGTGGACCCGAGCAGGAGGGCGCGCCGCATCAAGCCTTCTTCGCAAGCCCCAGCCGCTGGCCGGAGTAGCGCGCCTGGATTGCTTCCCACCACCAGCGATTCTCCAGGTACCAGGCAACCGTCGCCTTCAAGCCGGTCTCGAAGGTCTCGCGCGGCTTCCAGCCGAGCTCGCGTTCTATCTTGGATGCGTCGATTGCATAGCGCTTGTCGTGGCCCGGCCGGTCTTGGACGAAGCGAATCAGATCCCGGTGCTTGAAGGCCTTCGGGGCAAGCTCGTCGAGGAGCGCACAGATGGTCTCGACAACCTTGATATTCGCGACTTCGTTGTGGCCGCCGACGTTGTACTTCTCGCCGTCGACGCCCTTCTCGAACACGAGCGCCAGCGCGCGCGCATGGTCGTCAACGTAGAGCCAGTCGCGAACGTTGTCGCCCTTACCGTAGACCGGCAGTTCTTTGCCCTCGAGACCGCGTAGCAGAACGAGCGGGATGAGCTTCTCGGGGAACTGGAAGGGCCCGTAGTTGTTCGAGCAGTTCGTCATCACGACCGGCAGGTGGAACGTGTGATGCCAGGCGCGCGCGAGATGGTCAGAGGACGCCTTGCTCGCGGAATAGGGCGAGTTGGGCGCGTAAGGCGTCTCTTCAGTAAACTCACCCGTGTCACCGAGCGAGCCGTAAACCTCGTCGGTCGAGACGTGATGAAAGCGGAAGCTCTTGTGGCCGTCGCGCACGTAGGCGTTGGCGATGTCGAGCAGCGTATACGTGCCGACGATGTTGGTCTTGATGAACTCGCCCGGGCCATCGATGGACCGGTCGACATGTGACTCGGCCGCGAGGTGAATGATGCCGTCTGGCTTGTGCTCGCGAAACACCGCGTCGACCGCGGCCCGATCGCAGATGTCCGCTTTGACGAACCGGTAGCGCGGATTGCCGTCCAGAGACTTCAACGAGTCGAGGTTAGCCGCATAGGTGAGCTTGTCGAGGTTCACGACCTCATGGGCGGTGTCGCTGATCAGGTGACGGCAAAGCGCCGAGCCGATGAAACCTGCGCCGCCGGTGACGAGAATACGCATAGGCTAGCGAGCCTCCGGTACGTAGTTGAAGAAGGTCGGAGCGTCCGCGAGCTTTGGGTACACGCGGTCTTTCGCCGACAGATGTGCCTCCTCGGGCTTCACCGGCCAGGCGATCCCGAGGGCTGGGTCGTGCCAGAGAACGCCTCGCTCGTGCTCGGGCGAGTAGTAGTTGGTGCACTTGTAGAGCACCTCGGTGTTCGGCTCGAGCGTGCAGAGCCCGTGGGCAAAGCCAGGCGGGATGTAGAGCGCGTTCCACGCCTCGGCCGAGATCTCCACCGCTACGTACTTCCCGAAGGTCGGTGAACCGCGACGGACGTCCACGGCGACATCGAGAATGCGCCCGCGCGGTACCCGCACGAGCTTGCCCTGTGCCATCGGCGCGAGCTGAAGGTGGAGCCCACGAACGGTGTGTTTCTCGCGCGACCAGGAATGATTGTCCTGAACGAAACTCTCTGAGATGCCACCCTCGGCGAGCAGGCGGGCGCTGAAGGTCTCAGAAAAAAATCCGCGGTCGTCCCCATGGCGACGCAGAGTCACGAGCTTGACGTCAGGGATTGCCTGGGCGGTTACTTGCACGATCCGGCGCGCCTCTATCAGAGCCTCTGCACGGCGTCGAGAGCCGGAGGTGGCTACTGAGCGCTACGCAAACGGCCGTGTTTGCGGGCGAATTTCCGCAAGGCTTGGGCGTACTCCAGCGAGTCGTGCACAATGCGGACCGTGGAGCGTTTCGAGGCGTCGCGGATGAACTCGCATGGGATGCTGCGGACGTCGTATCCGGCTTTGACGAAGCGGTAGACGATCTCGGTGTCCCAGAACCACCCGGTGTGCTCGAAGCTGGGCGCCACGGCCTCGATGGCTGCCCGAGAGAAGAACTTGTAACCGCTCTCCGAGTCGATCTGCGTGGGGATACCGAGAACCACGTAGGCGAGCATCCTGTACGAACGCGACAAGATGGTTCGAACCGGGGTTTTAGCCGCAGCGTAGTGGCGTGCCCCAACAACCAGCGCGCCCCCGTCTCGGACCTCGTGAACGCAAGGGACCATGTAGTCCGGTGCCACTTCGAGGTCGATGTCGAAGAAGCCGAGGATCGTCCCTTTGGCTTCGGCAACGCCGGTCATCACGGCGGCGCCACGTCCGCGATTGCGGTCGTGAAAGACAGCGCGGATATAGGCGGGGTGCTTATCGACGAGGCGCTGGGCCACTTCGGCAGTGGCGTCCGGACTTTTATCATCGACGAGAATGATTTCGAACCGCCAACCCGTTCCGAGCGCCAGCTTAAGCACTCGCTCGACATTGCGCTCGAGGTGCGGCTCCTCCCGGTAGCAAGGGAAGATCAGCGACACCTCGGGGGCACTGCTACTTGTCGATGGCGATGACGAGATCACGACCCGCCCGTTTCATGTCGACCCGTCGCGAAGGCAGCGTGCGCACCAGTGCTTCGAGGGTCGCTTCGTCGTGACGGAAATCAAACTTGCGTCCAGAGACGCGCGTCATACGTCGGGCTAAAAATTTCTGCCAGGGCTTTCCGTGCGTCGCCCAGTTGACGACTGGCTCGGCGATGACGACACGCTGCGTCGCGGCGGCGAACGCCTTGCGCACCAAGTCCGCGTCCTCGGGATGAAATTGGTAAAGGCTACTCTGGATGACCACGATGTCGGCTTGCGGAATCGGCATCGTGCGCGCATCCCATAGGCGCGCATCGATTCCGCGTCGTTTGGCGTGGTCGATGAAGCGCTGATTCGCGTCGAGGCCGAGATAGCTCTTTGCTTGCGGAATCCTGGCTGCGAGCGCGGCGTCTCCACAGCAGAGATCGACCACCGACGCCCCGGCCGGAACGTGCTCGGCGACTGCGCTGTAGCGCGTCTCGAACTCGCCCCAATGCAGAACGCGCATAATGGCGCTATAGGTCCAAGGGTGCGCATAGGCGAAACCGGTCGAGGTCATGGGCCGGCGCACAAGAGCCGGAGTTCTTTCGCGCCGTCAAGCGTGCTCGCGTTTCGCTTGCGAGCCCTCTCGGGTGGACGTATGACCGCCCCCGCTTGGCGCCCATCTCCGAGCTCTGGCTGCGTACGACCTCGGCCGACTCGCCTTGGACTGGTGTGGCGCGCGTCGCAGCTCTCGCGCTCGTCGCCCTGACCATTCCCGTGGTCGCGATGGTTGCCTGGAAGGCGGGGCTCAACACCTTCCCCGATGAGACCCTGCACGTCACCACGGCAAGCCACTACCTCGACCATTGGTTACCGCCGCCGATCGGCTCCGGCCTCGCGCCATACGCTGGTGTACACGGCGTTTCGTATTTCATGCTTTGGCCGCCGCAGGCCGCCTACCTCTTGTTTGCTAAAGCGTCCAAGCTGACGTTCGTGAGCGACGAGACGCGGTGGCTCGCTTTCCGCGGCTTCTGTGTGGGCCTCTGGGCCTTGCTCGTGCTTTGCGCTCTTCGGGAAGCGCGCCGCGCGCCGTGGGCAATTCTGCTTGTCGGTCTCACACCGCAAGTTTGGTACGTGTTCACGTACTTCAGCGCAGACGCATTCAGTTACGCGGTCGCCTCTCTGCTCGTGCTGCAACTCGGCGCGCCAAAAACCTTGGCACGTAGGTTCCTGGAAACGGGCAAGCCTCTCGTTGGCGGCGTGTTGCTGGGTGTCTGTTTCGGCGCACTAGCGCTCAGCAAGATGAACTACATGACGTTCGCCTTGTTTGCGGTGGTCTACTGTCTCGTAATCTTGTGGCGCCTCGGCGAGGCCAAGGTCGCGCTGCGGCGGACCGGGATGGTCTTGGCTGCCGGCGCTGTGGTTGCCGGCCCATTTCTGGTCACCGACGTGGTCAAAAACGGCTTGGACCGTGATGGCCGTTTCGAAGCACTCCGGGAAGAGCTCGCGGCGCCGGGCTTCAAGCCCAGCGACATCGCCTCCGGCAAAGCCTACCTAGGCCTCGCTTTACGGGAGCGCGGCGTCTCCGCGCGCGCAATGTTCTCGCGACCCTGGAAGTGGGGCGAGCTGACCTACCGCAGCTTCTTCGGTGTGTACGGCTCGATGGACATCTTCAGTCCTAAGCGCGTCAATGGCATTCAGGCTTTGTCCTCTATAGCGTTGATCGCGCTGGCGTTAAGGAAACGCAGGCGCATGCAGCTCCCCGGTCACGGGCTCCTCGGGGCAGTGAGCCTGCTGATGATCGCGGCCACCGTAGGCGCTGCGTTTTGGCGAGCCTGGACATTCGACTTTCAGGCTCAAGGGCGATATGTTTTCGCGGTCATCCCCATCCTCAGTCTCTACCTCGCCGACATCAGCGACTCGACCGATGAACCCGCTCGTTGGATAGGATTCTGCGTGCTCGCGATCTGTGGTTTCGTGTCGATCCTCTCCGCACTGTCGGCGTTGACTTAGCGAACGCGATTCTGGTGTGCAAAGCTCGTCTGGGCCGCCTGGATCGCCGTATTTCGGCCGCTCTGAGCAGCCAGCTAGCTGACGGACGCTCCTCATGCTATCGCCCCTGACGCGATGAATGTCTCCGTCGTCGTGCCGGTCTATCGTGGCGCGCCCTCCATTCCCGAGCTTGCCGAGCGTTTGAACGCGGTCCTCCCGACCGTCGCGAAAGACTACGAGCTGGTGTTGGTCAACGACGGTAGCCCTGACAACAGCTGGCAGGTCATCGAGCAGCTGTCGCAGAAGTACGCTTTCGTTCGCGGCATCGACCTGATGCGCAACTATGGCCAACACAACGCGCTGCTAGCGGGCGTCTACTCCGCCAAGCACGACGTCATCGTCACGATGGACGACGACCTACAGCATCCGCCTGAGGAGATCCCAAAGCTCCTGTCCGCTTTGAACGACAACGTCGACCTGGTCTACGGTCGCGAGAAGAAGGTCCGTCGTGGTTTCGTCCGTCGCACCGGCTCACGCGCCATCAAGTGGGCGCTTGCCTGGCTCACCGGTGGTGGCTCGCACCAGGACGTTGGCTCGTTCCGCGCCTTTCGATCGTTGCTGCGCGACGCTTTTCCCCCCGCGCCAGGCCAGTTCGTCATCCTCGACGCGATGCTTGCCTCGGGGACCACGAAGCTCACCTCCATCGAGGTCCAGCACGCCGCCCGCAAGTACGGCCAGTCGAACTACGACATCGCAGCCCTCATCCGCGTCGCCTTCCGACTCATCACGAGCTACAGCGTCACGCCGCTCCGCCTGTCGGTTGTTCTCGGCTTGCTCTCGGTCATGGTCGGCATCGCGAGCGGTATCGCCGCGCTCTTCGTGCCGGTGAACTGGCCGGTCTTCGCCATCGTCGCCGCCGTCGCTCTCTTTAGCGGCGTCCAGCTCTGCGCCATCGGCGTCCTCGGCGAATACGTCGGGCGCCTGGTCGAACGCAGCTGGGATCGCGTGCCCTACGCCGTTCGCCGCGAGAGCAAATCGCCGTGAAGTGCGTCATCCTGCAGCCTTCGTTCATCGCTTGGCGGGGCTACTTCCACCAGGTGCACCGCGCCGACGTGTTCGTCTTTTACGACGATGTCCAATACGACAAACATGGCTGGCGCAATCGCAACCGCGTCAAGACCGCAAATGGCACGCAATGGCTCACGGTGCCTGTTCATGCCAAGGGCACCATCGATCAGGGCCGCGAGATTCGTGAGATCACCATCGACTGGACGGCGCGCTTCGCTGACAAACATCTCGCGACCATCCGGCAAGCGTATCGCAAGGCGCCCTTCTTCGATCGCTATATCGGTATCCTCGAGAAGGCCTACGAGGCCCGCCCCGAGTACCTGGCCGACTTGACCATCGGTCTTACAGAAGCCCTCTGTCGGGAGCTCGGCTCGAAGACCAAGTTCGCGCGCTCCTCCGAGCTACGTATCGGTGGCGCACCGACCGAGCGATTGGTCAACATCGTCAAGCACTTCGGTTGCGACCATTACATCAGTGGGCCATCAGCCAAGGACTACGTCGAGGAAGACTTGTTTGCGAAAGCGGGCATTGAGCTCGAGTACCAAGCGTACGGCTATCCAGAATATCCGCAGCTCCACCCGCCGTTCGACCCGCAGGTTTCCATCTTCGACCTGCTCTTCATGACTGGCCCCGAGGCGCCCCGTTACATATGGGGCGGGGAAACATGACCGACCCCATGGACGCCGTGCGTGCGTATTTCGCACGACGCATGAACGAGCACGGGTCATCGCCGCGTGGTGTCGACTGGAACACCGCCCAGGCGCAAGAGGTACGCTTCGCTCAGGTGATGAACGTTCGCGACCATGACGGACCGTTCACGATCGCGGACTGGGGCTGCGGCTACGGCGCGCTCTACGACTTTCTCAAGCGCTTCGGGTTGCCCTTTACGTACGTAGGTTTCGACATTACGCCCGCCGCGCTCATGCGCGCCCGCACCAATCATCCTGGTGTAATGTTCGTCGGCGACGAGAGCGAGCTCCCCGAGTGCGAGTTCGTGGTCGCGAGCGGCGTCTTCAACATCCGGCTGGAAACGCCCGTGGACGCTTGGCGGGCTTATGTCGAGGACCAGCTCGGCCGCATGTTCGCCAAAGCCACCCGCGGCATCGCCGCAACCTTCCTAACCAGCTATTCGGACCCGCCAAAGCAGCGTGCCGATCTGTTCTACGCCGACCCTCTCCATCTGTTCGACTTCGCAAAACGAAAGCTTTCGCCGAACGTTGCACTCCTGCACGATTACGGCCATTGGGACTTCACGCTCATCGTAAGAAAGGCATCCCCATGAACGCGCCCTACGATGGCATCGACTTTCACCGGCCCACGCAAACCGCGAAGGACGCAGAGTATATCCTGCAAGCCCTCAACGCGCGTCGCGTCGCTGGCGGCGGGCCATTTACACATCGTGCAGAGAAGCTCCTGCAAGACATCATTCAGGCAAAGCGTGTCTTGCTCACCACGTCCTGTACCGATGCGCTCGAGATGGCGGCGCTACTCCTCGACGTTGGTCCCGGCGACGAGGTGATCCTTCCGAGCTTCACGTTTACATCGACCGCAAACGCCTTCGCGCTACGCGGGGCCAAGATCGTTTTCGCGGACTCGCGACCGGACACCTTGAACCTGGACGAGACTCAGGTCGAGACGCTCGTTAGCCAGCGCACCAAGGTCATCGTGCCCGTGCACTACGCGGGCATCAGTTGCGAAATGGATGCGCTCAACGCGATAGCCGCGGCGAGCGGTAGCGTCGTCCTCGAGGACAACGCCCATGGTCTCTTTGGTACCTACAAGGGCAAGCCGCTCGGCAGCCTCGGGGCCATGGCGACGCAGAGCTTTCATGAGAGCAAGAACATCACGTGCGGAGAGGGTGGGGCGCTCGCGTTCAACGACACCCGCTACGTGGCGCGTGCCGAGATCTTGCGCGAGAAGGGCACCAATCGAAGCGCTTTTTTCCGTGGTGAAGTCGACAAGTACACCTGGGTCGACGTCGGCTCGAGCTTCGTCATTTCCGATCTGCTCGCGGCGTACCTCACGGCGCAGCTCGAGGGCGCGGCGGTTGCCCAAGCACACCGCAAGCAAGCCTTCAATCGCTACATGACCGAGCTTGCCGGTGTGGCGGCGAAACACGACGTCAAGCTACCGACCGTTCCAGCGTACTGTGAGCCAGCCTACCATCTGTTCTTCATGCAGATGCCAACCGGTGCGCATCGCGACGCGCTCATCAAGTACCTGCGCGAGCGCAAGATCTGGAGCGTCTTTCACTACGTGCCGCTGCACCTCTCGCCCGAGGGCCAGAAGCTCGGGGGCAGGCTGGGGAGCTGTCCCGTCGTGGAAAGCGCGGCCGAGAGGCTCATCCGGTTGCCGTTCCACAGCACGCTTGCTGGCGCGGACCAGGACAGGGTCATCCAAGTCGTCGCCGAGTATTGCGCGAAGCACGTCTGAGCGCCGGCGGTACGGGGGTTCGGTGGCCGAGACCCGCATGCTTGATGCACGCGCGCTATGGCTAGGCCGAACGAAACCACGCGACGGTCGTCGCGAGGCCATGCTCCAGGGACGCTTTCGCGGTCCAGCCTAGCTCGCGCTTCGCACGGCCCGCGTCTAGGTTGCTCCGCTGCTGCTCTCCCTGCTTCGCAGGCCCGTGGGCGATCTCGCCCTTGTAGCCCGTCGCCCTGGCGATGTGTTGAGCCAGGCTCGTCACGCTCGTCTCGATACCCGTCCCAATGTTGTATGAGCCACGCGCGTGGTGATTCGTCAGCGCCAGGACATTGGCTTGCACGACATCGTCGATGAACACGTAGTCGCGCGTTTGCTCGCCGTCGCCGTGAATGACCGGCGACTCGCCGCGCAGCATTTTCTGAGCAAAGATGGCGACGACACCTGCCTCACCGTGCGGGTCCTGTCGTGGACCGTAGACGTTGGCGTAGCGCAGCGCCACACACCGCATGCCAAAGCTGCGCTGAAAGTAGCCAAGATAGAGCTCGCCGCAAAGCTTGCTGACTCCGTAGGGCGACTTCGAGCGCGTCGCGTGGGTCTCATCGGCGGGGTAGTTTTCTTGTTCGCCGTAGATGGCTCCGCCGGTCGATGCCAAGACGAACACCTTGCAGTCGGCGCGTGCGGCGGCCGACGCAACGCGAACCGTGCCTTCGACGTTCACCATGGCATCGAGCGCTGGGTCGGCAACACTCTGGCGGACGTCGATCTGGGCGGCATGATGAAACACAGCTTCTGGTCGGAACTCGCTGATCACCTGCTCCACCTCTGGAGAGGTGATGCTCAGCTGCGCGAGCTCCAGGTCGTTCGTCAGGTTCTCGCGTTTGCCGCGTGAGAGATCGTCGATGACGAGCACCTCGTGCTTAGCCGACGCAAACGCCCGAGCGACGTGGGATCCTATGAACCCGGCTCCGCCGGTGACGACAATGCGCATGAATTTGTCCGATCCGAGCCCCGTCTAGCCGAGAGCCAGGGGGGATGAAAGCCCGAAAACGCCTGCCGTGCCTCACGAAAACGTCGCGTTTCTTGACAGGTCGGGCGTTGGCCGTCCAAGCCGAGGTTGAGGAGAAGTCGTGAGGTTGCTGTTCTACATCGAACCGTTTCCCGTCCGGGACAGACCGCTGGATTTCCAGTGGATATGGGACAAATGGTCGAGGCTTGCCCCAGGCTTGAGGTCGCGCGGCATCACCTGCGCCTTCGCAGTGTCCGATGCCCTCAAGGCTGCGAACCCGGCGCCAGCGTGGCGCGTCCTCGCTCCGGGCGATCTTGGTGTGCCACCAGCGGAGCAAAGCGGGGAGGACGCCGAGTGGGTGGCTCTCATGTCCCATCCAGAGCACCCGTTGTGGTCGCCCTTCGTGGATCGGTTGCTCGACGAAACGTCGCCCGACATCGTGGTGACGTGGACCGTCAATGGTCCTCTCGCGAAAAGGGCTGCGGCTCGCGGCGTTGCGCTCCTCCACGTCGAGCTTGGCCCCGTACGCCTGCCTTGGGGAAATCTCTACTTTTCCGATCCGCGTGGCGTAAACGGCGTATCGAGCCTTCCTGCGATGTGGAGCGACATCCGCTCAAAGGTTCTGTCCGACCTCGAGGAAAGGCAACTCGACGCGTTCGTGAACGAGTTCGTCAGAGGCCGGCGTGACGAGGTGGTGCTCGATGGCATCAAGCGCAGGTGCGCGTTGGAAACCGGGAAGCCCACTGTCGGCGTGTTCTTGCAAATGCAACGTGACTCCAATGTCTTGTTGTGGTCCCGCGTCAAAGACACGGCTGCCCTTATGGAGAGTGTGGCGCGGCGCTTTCCATCCTCGAGCTTCCAGTACGTGATCAAGGCACACCCGGGCGATCCGCATCCCGTGGGCCTGGGCAGATTTCTGTCGTGCCTCGCGCCGCCGTGCCGAGCACAAGACATCATCGACCTGTCCGATGTGATCTGCACCATCAACTCTTCGGTGGGTATCGAAGGCTTGGCTGCGGAGAAACCCGTCTACGCGTTTGGTGCGTCGCCATACGACCTCGACGGCTGCACGCGTTCGGTCACCAGCGAGTCTTCGGGGCCATCTGAGCCATTCACCCCCAGCGAACGAACGCTCTCCCGCAGGCTGCTGCACTTCCTCTTCTTCCAGTACTTTGCGTGGGAAGACGAGATCGAAGACCCCGATGCTTTCGCAGCGCGCGTGGCCCGCTTCCTCAGCTGGCACCGTGCGGGTCAGCCTCTGGCGGATTGGTTCGCTGCCAATCGAGACGCCTGCCGGCTACTCACAATGCGCAGCCGTCGTGCCAAGCACGAAGGCGAGCAACGACTCGAGGAAACGGTCGGCTTATTGACTGCAACTCGGTCGGCGGTCGCCGCCATCGAAGCTCAACTTCGTGTCCTTGAACAAGAGCGGGAAGCGTTGCGAATCGAGCGGGACGCGCTGCGAAGCGCGCGTGACCAGCTAGAAGTCGAGTTGAGCGCGCGCGAAGTGCAGATCAGAGCCCTGGAGGCATCAAGGGCGCTGGATCAGGAGCGGCTCCGGGAGACGGCGGCAGCGTTGGCGTCCGCCCAAGCCGCTGTTTCGCACCTCGAGAACAGCTTACCTATACGAGCTGGGAACGCCTTGCGACGGGTTCCACTCGTCGTGCCGCTGATTCGGTTTGCTCGCGGGGTCGGCCAAAGACGCTAGCCCCATAAGCGCGGAACCTGTCGCTTCCGAACGACTTTCTGGCCCCCAACCCCGACTTCGACTACCCTCGCTCCCACAATGCGGACCCTGCGCGCATCTCCGGCTTGCCTTGCGTTCCTTTGCGCCTTGGCGGCCACGTCCACGGCACTGGCTCAAGATTCAACCGAGCCCACCATCGACGTGAACATCTTCCAGCCGAGCCCCGGCGCGACCAGCTTCATCACGGCCGAGTCGGGTGACGTGAACAGCCCGCTTGGGTTGTCCGTCGGCTTGAACGTCAACTACGCCCGCAAGCCTTTGGCGATCCGTATCATCCGCAGCGACGACACGCGCGAAGACGTGGGCGCCGTCATCAATACCCGCCTCGACGCGAACCTCATGGCCGCCTTCGGCTTGTTCAACTGGGGCATGCTTGGCGCCGATATCGGCGTGGTGCTGCCCTTTACCTATCAGGGGGGCTTCGAGGCGGACGCGATCAGCGGTGCGGGCATCAGCAACGACGCGTTTCCCGCGAACGCCAGCGACATCGAGAAGTTCACCCTCGGCGACATCCGGCTGCTCCCCAAGCTTCGTGTGGTCAACCTCGCTGGCGGACGCTTCCAGGTGGCGCTCTTCGCGAACATTACGCTGCCCACGGGCGACGCGGACTTTGCCCGCGAAAACGGACCGGTCTACGCGCCCGCTATCGCCATCAGCGGCAAGGGACGTTTGGTGCGCGGCGGCATCAATATCGGGCGTCGTTTCCGCGACGAGACCGTCTTCTCGACGCTCCGCGTCGACGATGAGTGGTTTGCCAAAGCCGCGTTGGCGTTGAACCTCGGAGCGGCGTTCGGCCGCCAGACGCCCATCGAGCTCGTTGGCGAGGTCTTCGCCCACACCCCTGTCGAAGATCCCTTCTACGGAAGCGCGACGGGCGTCGCGCGCGACTTCGAGAAGTCCCGCACCACTGCGGAAGGCGACCTTGGGTTGCGTATCAACATCCTCGATCGCCTGTTGTTCGCGTTCGGTGGCGGCGGCGGTTTGGTGCGCGGCTACGGCGCCCCCTCGCCGCGTCTCTATGCGACGCTCATGTTTTACACGGGCCAGTTCGGTCTCGTCGACAACGACAAAGACGGCGTGCCCGACAACGTCGACGACTGCGATGACAAGCCCGAGGACAAAGACGGTTTCGAAGACAGCGACGGCTGCCCCGAGGTCGACAACGACAAGGATACGGTCCTCGACGAAGACGATCAGTGCCCGAACGATGCCGAAGACAAAGACGGCTTCCGCGACGAAGACGGCTGCCCGGAGCCCGACAACGACAACGACGGTCTGCTCGACGCCGCCGACAAGTGCCCGACCGATCCTGAAGACAAAGACGGCGTCGCCGATGACGACGGCTGCCCGGATCTCGACAACGACAACGACGGCATCCTCGACATCGAAGACAAGTGCCCGATGGAGGCCGAAGACAAAGACGGCTACCTCGACTTCGACGGCTGCCCCGAGGCGGACAATGACGGAGATGGTCTCGCCGACTTGAACGACCTTTGCCCGAACAACGCCGAGGACAAAGACGGCGTCGCCGATGACGACGGTTGCCCTGAGGACAACGACCGCGACGGTATTCCGGACGATCAGGACAAGTGCCCGAACGAGGCCGAGATCTACAACGCCATCCAGGACGAAGATGGCTGCCCGGAGAAGCTCGCGCGTTCGCTCGTCAACGTCACCGACGAGAAGATCGAGATCAAGGAGAGCATCCAGTTCGCGACTGGAAGCGCGAAGATCTCGAAGAAGTCCTTTTTGCTCCTCGATCAAGTTGCGGCAGTCATGCGCAACTACAAGAACATCAAGAAGGTCCGCGTCGAGGGCCACACCGACAACACCGGTAGTCGCAAGGGTAACGTTGCGCTTTCGGCGCAGCGTGCGGCGAGCGTGCGCGCTTACCTCGTTGGCAAGGGAGTCGATTCGAGCCGCTTGACCTCGGAAGGCTACGGTCCCGACAAGCCGATCGCCTCGAACGCGAACGCCAAGGGTCGCGAGATCAACCGGCGCGTCGACTTCATCATCACCGAGCTCAAGCCCATCGGCAAAGACGTGACCGACGACCAACCGAAGCCCGCACCGCCACCGGCGGACAGCGACCCAGGTTTCGAGATCGAGTTGCCTGGCGCGTCGACGCCGATGAAGGCTCCCGAGCCCGCCAAAGTCGAGCCCAAGAAAGAGCAGAAGAAGGACCCTCCGAAGTCAGATGCTCCGGTGGAGCTGCAGTTCTAGTCGGACCGTGTCGTCGATTGCGCGGTGGTTTGCGGAATGGGCATATCGGCAGCCCTGATGGCCTCGTCGGATTCGGTGCATCGTAGCTTGACCGCGATCGCGGGCGTGGTTCTGGTAGAGCACGTGAGTCACGAGGATCACCGAGGGGTCTTCACCGAGGTGTTTCGCGACGCGTGGGGCGCGGGGCCAAGGCCCGTTCAGTGGAATCTGGTGCGTTCTCGACGTGACGTGCTGCGCGGATTTCACGTGCATGTCCGCCACGCCGACTACCTGATGGTCGTTCAGGGCAGCATGCTATTGCAGCTTCGCGATATGCGTCGCGACGCGCCAAGCTTCGGCGCCTCCGAGAGACTCGAGCTTCATGCTGAGCACATGCGTGCGGTATGCATTCCGCCGGGTGTCGCCCACGGCTTCTACTTTCCGAACGAGGCGACGCATCTGTATAGCGTCTCGCATTATTGGAACATGGACGACGAGCTGGGCTGTCGCTGGGACGACCCAGAGCTCGGGCTCACGTGGCCAACCCACGCGCCGAAGCTGTCGGAGCGCGACGCGCTTGCCGGGAGCTTTGCCGTAATGCAACAGGTCGTCGACCAACGCCTGAAGGCGCAGCCAGAGTCATGACGCGCATCGGACTCGTCGGCGTCGGCCATTGGGGGCAGCACATTCTGCGGGACCTGCGAGCCTTGGGATGTGACGTGACAGCTCTCGCTCGCTCTTCCGCGTCTGTCGCGCGAGCTAAGGCTCAAGGGGCGGTTCGGATCTGCCCCGCGATCGACACGCTCGGCGAACAAGATGGCTTCGTCGTGGCGTCGCCGACCGTCCTCCACGCCGCGCACATCCGGTCGCTGCTCCCCCAGGGTAAGCCCATCTTCGTCGAGAAGCCGGTGACTTGGTCGAGCGCCGATGTTCGAACTCTCGGGCCCAACGCCGACCGCCTCGTCTATTGCATGGACAAATGGCGCTACCATCCCGGAGTGCTCTGGCTAGCCGATTGCGCCAGGAGCGGGCGGCTCGGTGCGCTCCAGGGTATCAGTCTCATCCGCGTGGGCGGTGTCTCGACGTCGAGCTCCGTGACCTCGGCATGGCATCTCGCGCCTCACGATCTCGCCATCACGCTCGAGGTCTTTGGCTTCATCCCCGAAGTCCGAGCGGCAACCGCCGCGGTACTGGGCGACTGGGCCTATGGCTGCCACGTCATTCTCGGGACCTCTCCTTGGGCCACCATCGAGTTCAGTGAACGGCGCGGGAAGCACTATCGCGAGGTGCGTCTCGTGTGCGCCGAGGGGGAAGCCACCTTATCTGGTAGCTACGCTGACGCGATTGTCGTGCGAAGACATACGCGCGGCGCCGTGGGCGAGAAGGTGCTCTTGCCGATCGATACGACCATGCCCCTACGCGCTGAGTTGTCGGCTTTCGTCGATTTCGTTCGCGGCAGCGGTCCGGCTCCCAAGAGCTCACTCGCCGATGCAGCGCTTGTTGTGCGGCGCATCGAAGAGATTCACGAGCACGCGGGTGTCTCACCGCACGCTCTTGCGGTGCCCTGATGACGCGCGCGACCATTTTGGTGCCGACGCATGCCGAGCGACCGACGCTCGCGTTGTCGCTGCAAAGCGCGTTGCGCCAGACCGTGCGTGACATCGAGGTCATCGTCGTCGGCGATGGATGCCCAGGCTCGACCCGTGACCTCGTCATGCAGGTGGCACACGAAGACGAGCGCGTGCGCTTCTTCGATCTTCCAAAGGGTGAGCGGCACGGCGAGGCGCACCGGCACGCGGCGCTCGAGCGCGCGACGGGGGAGGTTGTGACCTACCTCAGCGACGACGACCTCTTGTACCCCGATCATGTCGAGGTCGCCCTCGATACCTTGAAGACCGCCAACTTTATGGCACCTCGCGCCTGCTTCGTCTTCCCGGACGGTGGCGTCTGCAACTACGACGGCGACATCACACGTCCGTGGTGGCAGACCATTCTGCAGAGCGAGAAACGCAACTTCATTCCGCTCACGGGTGTTGCGCATACGCTGAAGTTCTATCGCCAGCTCTCTCAAGGATGGTCCCCCGCGCCTGCGGACGTTTGGACGGACCTGTTCATGTGGCGCAAGTTCATCGGTCACTCCGCGTTTCTTCCTGCTATGGCGCCACACGTCACCTGTCTTGTGTTTCCAACGCCGTCGCGGGCAAGTGACCCCGTCGAGCGCCATCGCGAGCTCGCCGCATGGGCATTGGGGCTCACTGACGAGCGCGCGCGCAACACCGTCGACCGCCGCCTACTGGTCGAGCGGCATGACAAGGCATCTGATTGTCGCTTCCATCTCGATCAACACAGAGCCCAGCTCGATGCCGCTCCCCTCGAGACTGCCGAGCTGCGCGGGATCACGCAGCAACAGGCAACGCGCATCGGAGAACTTCATGATGCATTGCGGGAACTCAACGCGGGCAAGGAAAATCTCGCCGACGAGCTGCGAAGAACGACTGAGGCCTGTGCTGTCGCTTTGGCGGATGCATCGGCGCGTTTGACGAGCTTGTCGCAGAGTGAGGCATCACTGCGGGCGGAGCTCACCCTGCTGCGTCGATCGCTCGTGTGGCGAGCCCGCCAAGCACTCTACCAACGGGCGTGGGTCAGAGAGCCGTTCCTCATGCTCAAGCGACTCTTATAGCGGCCACCGTCGCGCTGCGCCGGCACTAGTGCTGCGTCCTCAACCTCTGCCGCACATCCACGATTGGGCCACGTGCGCTGGTGATGCGAAGTTTCAACGACTGCCCGTTCTTCTTTGGCGCGATCACCACCGGTGGGTTCGTCGGTCCTTTTGCTCGGTCGATAGTGTTGTTCTTCGCGGCAGCATTCGTCGCGCGTGGGCGATGCCCTTCAATGGCGAGTTTCACTCGCGCGATCTCTTCTGAGATGAACGTGCTAGGCCCCGCCCTGGTGACCCAAGCGATCAACTCGCCGATGGGGCCAAGCGGCATCTTGTAGTCGACCGCCAAAGCGAGCTCGGTCGCTTTGCCGCCGTCTAGACTCTGAAACACGACTTGTCCCACGTGAGGGACATCGGGCTGCCCTGTGGTCCGCCAACCGATGCAACGGTCCTGGTCGTCGACGGTGACCTCGGAGGTCCACGCAAGGGTTACACCGAACGGGCCGCGCACCAACCATCGCGCTTCGCGCGGTCCGTGGACCTCGATGCTGTCGGCTGAGCGCGTGACTTTCTTGAAATTGTGGAAGTCGCGCCAGAAGCCGTAGACCTCGGCCGGCGGCTTCTCGATGCGGAAGGTGCGCTGAAAGTGGTTCGTCTTGGCGAGCGGCGCAGTCAACCTGTTGCCGAGCGTGAGCACGAGGTGCGCGGCGTGATCGGCGAGAGAAGCGAGTTGCATCGTGGCTCCGTTATCCTTTGCCCTAGCCTAGTAACGAGCGGCGATTTGGGAAGGGCTGCAAAATGCCCCACGCCGTGCCCACCGCGACGACCTCGTCGGCGCCCCCAGCGCGCAGAAAGTGCTTGAGTCGCCGTCGCACTCACGCGAACGTTGCCGAGCCGCAAAAGCCCTTGCGCCCCTTCGAAGGAGTCGCCCATGTCAGCGTCCATCTGCGCGCGTCTGTGCATGACCTTCACCGCTGTCATCATCGTCGCCTGGTGTAGACCGGCCGCCGCGGTCGAGCTTCGCTACCAGTGGAAGAAGGGCGTCACCTATCGCTTCGAGGCCATGAGCAATGACGACGTCGCCTTCGAAGGCATGGGAATCACCAACAAGGATAGCTACGTCACCAAGTCGCGCTTCGCGTTCGTGGTCGACAAGGTCAAGCCGTCGGGCGAAGCGTCGGGCAAGCTCATCATCGAGTCGTTCGATGTCACCACCAGCAGCGGACAGAAGGTCGCTGGTATCGAGGCCTTGCCGAAGGCGGCGCTCGTCACCCCTGTCGAGATCGACGCCAAAGGAAACTTCGCCTTCAAGGAAGTCGTCCAGGTCGTTATCGACGAGGACGACGGAAACACGATGCTTGTATCCGCTAAAGCAACCCCATTGGGCGGCGAAGCGTCCGGTCAAATCGGCGACGAGAAGGTGACCCTCAAAGCCGAGTTCGACCCGAAGACCGGCGCTCTCAAGTCCAGTTACAATGTTCAGAAGATCGCGAAGGCCAAGAAGACCGTCACGGTCGAGCAAGACGCCCAGCGCGTCGACCTGCTTCCGGTCGCGTTCCTCGAGCTGCTCCGGTTGCCCGAAGGCGATGCGCAGACGGGCCAGCGCGCGTCGGTCGCCGTCGGTGGGAACAAGATCGACACACTGGTCGAGGAAGCGACCGCGGATCGCGCGAAGCTCCGCGTCACCGTATCCACCGAGGTCGACACTTCGAAGCCGGTCGATACCACCGGCATGCCGGGGATGACTGGGATGCCTGGTATGCCGGCCATGGAGGGTATGCCGAGCATGCCCGGCGGCGGCGGTGGGCCCAGCACGACCGTGAAGACCGACGGCGCCTTCGTTGCGACCTTCGATGTCAAGAAAGGGATGCTGCAAGGCATCGAGGGTAGCGTGACGAACGACATGAACGCCGCTGGCATGATGAAGGTCAGCTGCACGACGCGTTTGCTGCTCAAGCCACTCTGAAGCGAGTGCCCGCCTCATAGCATCTTGACCGATGCAACTTGTTCTTTTCATAGTTGCATCGCATGGAATCTTCAGACCTCGGCCTGTTGGTCTCCCTCGACGCGTTGCTCCAAGAGGGCAGCGTCACCGGTGCTGCCCGTCGCGTCGGGCTATCGACACCCGCGATGAGCCATGCCCTAGCGCGGATCCGCGAGCGCTTCGCCGACCCCATCCTCGTGCGCTCCGGACGCGGAATGCTGCTGACACCTCGCGCGCAGGCGCTCAAGCCGCAAGTGCACCATGTCGTCACCGAGGCACGACGCACACTCGAGCCTGAAAGGCCGTTCGTCCCGCGTGAGCTCGCGCGGACTTTCGTGGTCCACGCGACTGACTATGTCCTCACCGTCCTCGGGGGAGCGGTCGACCGCATCCTCAGAGAGGAAGCGCCGCGGGTCTGCGTGCGCTTCGTGCCAAACTCTCCGGACGATCCTTCCCTCCTCCGTGACCACGGGTCCGACCTCGCGGTTGGCATCTACGGCGACCTTCCCCAGGAAATGCGGACGCGTCAGCTCCTGACTGATCGCTTTGTCTGTGTCCTTCGCCGCGGGCATCCTGCGGAGAGTGGGCGGCTGACGCTCGAGCAGTTCGTGCGTTTGCCGCACGTGCAGATCGCGCCACGCGGCAAACCCGGCGGCTATCTCGACGACGTTCTCGCCGAACGGGGCCTTGCCCGCACCGTCGCCCGCGCAGTGCCGTACTTCGTGACTGCGTTGCAAATCGTCGGCGAGACCGACTACGTGCTCACGGTCTCGGAGCGGATAGCCAAACGCTACGCGGCATCTCTCGGTCTGCGGCTCTTCGAGGTCCCCATCAAGTTGCGCCCGTACGCGCTGAGCCTCGTCTGGCATCCCCGTCTCGATCGCGACGCTGGTCATCGCTTCCTGCGCGAGGTCTTCCTGCGTGCCGCCAAAGAGGTAGCCAGCGAGCGCCACGAAGAAGCGCGCACCCGCCTCGACGCGACAGACCCGACATCAGGTCAAAGTAGACGTCGGCGTCGCAAGGCGCCTAAGCGCTGAAGCTCCATCGATAGTTGCACGGAGTGCAACAACGACTTCATTTCTACTGCGTTGTCTGCATGAAACGCGATGCCCATAGTCGTTGCACGCAGGGACACATCGTCCTCGTCCGTGGAGCGCAACGTCGTGAGCCTCAGAGATCCGAATCCCTCGAACAAGAGCAAGCCCAAGCGCGTCGCCATCGTCATTGCAAACCCCGCCACGTCGACCACGACCGGGTGGCCGGTCGGATTCTGGTGGTCGGAGCTGACGCATCCGTATTTCACGTTCCACGAGGCTGGCTACGAGGTCGAGATCTTCAGTCCCAGCGGCGGGCGTTGCGCGGCCGACGGTATGAGCGACCCGCGCGACGCGAGTGGCTACTCAGCCTCCGACCTCATCAGCATGGGCTTCATCCACACGCCAAGCCTGGCTGCCTTGGTCGAAAACACCAAGCCGGCATCCGCGATCGACGTCGCGCGTTTCGACGCCATCGTCGTCGCTGGCGGTCAGGCGCCGATGTTCAGCTTCGAGAAGGCGACCGACCTCCACAAGAAGTTCGTAGCGTTCTACGAGAGCGGCAAGATCGCCGCCGCGCTCTGCCACGGCGTAGCATTGTTGCGCTACGCGCGGTTGTCGAACGGCGAGCTGCTCGCAAAGGGTAAGACGGTTACTGGCTTTGCCAACGTCGAAGAAGACTTCGCCGATAACGCAGTGTGGAGCATGGGCGCGCTCTCGCGTGACAAGCACTTGATGCCATGGCGCATCGAAGACGAGCTGAAGAAGCTCGGCGTCAACTTCGTTCAGGGCGGTTTGTGGCGCGGTTTTGCGGTCCGCGATGGCAACCTCATCACCGGTCAGCAGAACTTCTCCGGTGCCGAGACGGCAAGCCTCATCGTGGCGACACTCGGCCGCTGATGAGCGCGCTCGTTGGCTCGTGCCACTGCGAGCGCGTACGGGTCCGCATGCCTGTCGCGAGCGCTGGCATCATCGCCTGCCACTGCGCCGACTGTCAGAAGCTCCACGGGAACTTCTTCGCGTTGCTCGCCGCTGAACGGTCTGCGGTGCACTGGGAGGGTGAGGAGTACATCCGTTGGTACAAATCATCGCCCGAGAACGAGCGCGGATTCTGCGCCCACTGCGGTAGTCGGCTCGCCAAGCGTCCACTCGAGGGCACGCGGATCATGGTTTCAGCGGGGCTCTTCGCGCGTGACCTTCCGCGTCGCGTCGTGAAGAACCTGTGGGAAGAGCAAAAGCCCGCCTGGTACGATATGCCGCGCGTGGGTCCCTTGAGCCCGACAGACTTCGTCGCCTTGGCGCTCGAAGCGCCGATCGCCAGCGCGTCTGCGCAATATGGCTACGCGATGCGCTCTGCCTCGGGGAACCCCAGGCCGCCCGGCGTCATCGCGCTCACCTGGATCACCGCAAGCGACGCGCCCGAACGTGAGCGCATCCGAGCGCACTCACGCGAGAATCTAAAGGACTTCCTCGCCGAGCCTGGCTTCATCTCCATCGTTACGGGCTTCACGGGCCTACGCGGTTTCACGGTGACCGCCTGGGAAGACCAGGTGTCGATGAAGCGTGCGCTCGCAAAGCACCACGCCGTTGCGATGAAGGAGCTGTTCGGAGAGCGCTTCGTCGCCTCGGTCTGGACGAGCGTCTGGATGCCGACGCGCATCAATCGCATCTGGGTGCGTTGCGCCGCGTGCGGCGCGCTCGAAGATGTCTCCGATGACCACGCCAGCTGCGGCGCGTGTCACGCCCCAATGCCCGAGCGGCCGGCGTTCTGGTGAGGCCGGCAACCACCAAGCGGCGTGCCGCGCTCTCGTCACCCCGCGAACGCCCGAGCGGAGCGTCATGAGCGTCAACCAACCACTCATTCCAATGCGCGGCGGCTTGCACATTCCGCAGGTTGGCCTTGGTGTGTTCCGTACTCCAACCGGCGCCGAGACGCGACGCGTGGTTCGCGAAGCCCTCGCATGTGGCTATCGTCACATCGACACCGCGCGCTTCTACGGCAACGAGGCGGACGTTGCCGACGCGATACGCGCCTCCGGGCTGCCGCGCGACGCTGTTTTCGTCACGACCAAAATCTGGAACGATGAGCAGGGCTACGATGAGACGCTGCGGGCCCTCGATGCCTCGCTTGCGACCATGCGCTTCGACCGCGTCGACCTCGTTTTGCTCCACTGGCCGGTGGTCGGAAGGCGCCTCGATTCCTGGCGAGCCCTCGAGCGCCTGCGCGCTGAGGGCTGCGTGCGCGCCATTGGCGTCAGCAACTTCATGCCGCACCACCTGCGCGAGCTGCTTGCCGTCTGTCACGAACCACCGAGCGTAAATCAGGTGGAGGCGAGCCCGTTTCTGCAGCAGCGCGAGTTACGCTTACTATGCGAGGCGCACGGCATCGTGGTCGAAGCGTACAGTCCGCTCACCAAGGGCCTGCGCCTTGCGCATCCAGCCCTCGTTCGCTTAGCGAGCGCGCTCGGGCGTACCCCTGCGCAGGTGCTACTGCGCTGGGGCCTCGAAAAAGGGCTCGTGGTGCTGCCGAAATCGACGCGCCCCGCGCGCCTCGCCGAGAATCTCGCCGCGCTCGACTTCACGCTTGGCGAGGTCCACATGGCGACGCTCGACGGGCTCGAAGAGGGCCTCGTCACCGGCTGGGACCCACGCACGGCTCCGTGAGCGCAACCGGCGAGAGAGTCGCCCGCCACGGCTCAATGGTCGCGCAGGACGTCGAGCTGCGCACGCCGGAGCATATCGCGGTGAGCTGAAAAGGGCTGAAACTCTACGGCAAGAACTTCGAAACGTTCTTGAGCTTCTCCGGCAGGTACTTTTCGATGACGAAGTTCAAGCCGTGCTTCGAGAGCGCCTGCTGCTCGGCGCGCACGCCCATCTTCATGAGCTGCTCCATCGCCTTCGCCCAGGTCTTGTGCTCGGTGAAGAACGGGTCGTTCTTCAGAGCGTCTTTGGCGCGCTTGATGTCGACCTCGCCCAGCACGTGGGTTGCGTCCTTCAGATCCCAGTCGATGATGTCCTGGGGGGTGAGGCCCAGATAGCGGGCGTTCGGTACGCAGAAGAACTGGTTGATGTGCGCCGCGTTACCGGAGCCAACCTTCAGCGTACGGTAGATGTTCGAGATCCCGTACGGGTCGCAGTCCGTGAAAGCATACACCGGCAAATTGAGCTCGTCAGAGAGGCGCCGAATGAAGCGGCGGCAGGCGCGAGACGGCACGCCGCCCAAGGAGACGAGGATACACCCCGCCTTACGCCAGTAGTTGTGCGACTGCAGACGCTGGAACATACCGTGCGTCTCGATGGCCATGATGAACTTGGCCTTGCTGCGGAACTCGAGGTGCTCGACCCACGAGGGTACCGAGTAGGCGCCAGAGCCGAAGTTCGTGCAGTCGATCTCGATGCGCCGACCCGTCTCCATGTCGCGGTCGACGACGACGAGCTCACCAGCGACGGCGCCGCCGTGCTCTTGCGGCACGAATCGCATCTCTTCACGCGACACCCCGTGGATCGAGAACATCGCCTCGATGTCGTCCATCACGGTGTCGGACTCGGGCTGCTCGTCGAACTTCGCCTCTTGCCAGTTCTTCGACTGATAGTAGGCGTCTCGCTTCGTGGCGAAGTCGTTGGTCTGGATGAGCTCCTTCGAGAGCGCCATCATGCGCAGCGTCTGCGCGAAGGTCTTCACTGTGTTGACCGTGAGCGTGCGCGTCTTCATGCCGCGGCCGATTTTGAAGAAGCCCGTCTTCTGGTTGTAGTTGACGTTGGCGAGGGAGCGAACCGGCATCGCGAGATCCGGTTTCACTTCTTTCAAGATCGTCTTGTAGATGTTCTCGGCGACGTCATCGATCGCCTTGTTGGTGACCTTGTCTTTTCTCGCCTGGTCTTCGCCGCGGACGCGGCTTGTGCCTTCGCTCTTTGGAGTCTTCTTTGCCATGGTGAACCTCGTGCGAAGTTAGAGTTTGCGCGAGCGCTCGAGAATGCCGGTGAGCTTCTCGATGGTCGTCTCTTTTTGCGGATTCGACAGACCCAAGATTTGCTGCAGGGCCTCGCCAATGTGGGGGATGTACTTCTGAATGTAGTTCGCCTTCTTGAGCTCGTCCGCGGCGCGACGCTTGCGGCGGATGTGGCGCGACAACCGACGGCCGCATTCCTGCAGCGCGGACTTGAGCTCGTTGATGATCTCGTCGTAGTGCGCAACCGCCTCCTTGGCCTCGGAGGTGAAGGGCACCCACACCGATGCGATGTGGACCATCACGAGGAGCGGACCGGTAGGCAGCGCGCCGCGTGACTGCTCGACGTCGTAGCCCTTCCAGTTGGTGCGCAGGACTGCTTGCGTCATGGCGCAGGCGCCTTGCTGGTAGAGCAGGGGCACGCGATTGGCGAACCGCACGACTTGCGCCAGCTCGTCGGCTGGAAGCTCCCCGCCCCAGGCGATCGCAGCTTCGACCTGGAAGGGGTTACCGCGGTAGACCTTCGGGGGCCGGGTGCACGCGGTCATGAAGGTAGGCTGACCGAAGATGTTGATGACGCCGGCGCGGATTGCGTCCGCCGCGGCTTCGTCCGCCCCAACGGTCAGGCTGAACTTCGCGAGCTCGGCGTCCTCTTCGTCTTCGTCGGGCTTGATCTCGGTGACGGCCGACAAGGCCTCGGTGATCTTGCTCTCAGCGGCGCTCGCTGCTGCCGCGGCCGCCTCTTCGCCGCCCGCTGCCGCTGCGGCCTCGTCTTCTGCCTTCTTGCGTTGACGCGCCTCTTCGGCGGCGAAGTGCTGCTGCACGAGCAGCGCTTTCAAGCCCTCGACTAGCGCCTCTTCGCCGATAGGCGCGAGACAGTTGGTGGGCGGCGCCATGATCTTGGTCTCGGAGATGGCCTTGTAGATGGCTTCGGCCTCGGCCTGGCTGACATCACGGGGACGCTTGCGTGCGGACACCTTGGCCTTGCCGAGGATCTCTTGTGAGACGCTGCTCGTGACGCGCGAGAACTCCGACTGCAAGAGAGCGGCGACGGTGTTCTCGTTCGACCCCTGCATTAGGCGCATGAGCATGCCGAGCTCGACGCCATACGGGTGCGGCTTGATCTCCTTGGCCTCGGGCGGTAGCTCGTTGGTGACGCGCGGATAAACGAGCGGGGGCTTGCCGGGGCGCCAGTACTCGAGCCGCAAGTGGGGGTTTGCAAAGGCCACCTGCTGAATGAACTCGTCGATGCCCTTCTTGCCGCCCTTGTACGAGGCCTCCATCTCGATCGCGACTTCGGTGCCGTGGTCTTTGTCGCCCCAGTCGAACTCGTCTTCGTGGACGATGACCGGCTTGTTGGCGTTGGTGTCGATGCGCAGGTGGTAGTGGTAGGCAGGCTTGCCCTTACCAGTCTTCGAGGTGACCACGACGGGCTTGCCGGTGGTGAGCTGGCCGTACATGCCAGCGGCGCTGATGCCGATGCCCTGCTGGCCGCGCGACTGGCGCAAGCGGTGGAACTTCGAGCCGTAGAGGAGCTTGCCGAAGACCTTGGGCACCTGGGCTTTGACGATGCCAGGACCGTTGTCCTCGACGTGCATCTTGTAGCGGGTCTCGCTCTGCTGCTCGATGACCACCTTGATGTCGGGGAGGATGCCCGCTTCTTCGCAAGCGTCGAGCGAGTTGTCGACCGCCTCTTTGATGGAGGTGAGCAGGGCGCGCGAAGCGTTGTCGAAGCCGAGCAGGTGGCGATTCTTCGTGAAGAACTCGCTGATCGAGATCTCACGCTGCATCTCGCTCATCTTCTCGGCGGAGACGCGGGTGCGCTCTTTCTTCTTGGGCGCGTCGGCATCTTCGGTGGCCGGAGCCTTCTTGCTCTTGCGACCCTCGAGGACCGCGGCTTCCGCTTCGGCGGTCAGATCGACGCCTTCGGGGGCGGCGGCAGCGCGCTTGCCTTTCGCGGCGGTAGCTCCGAAGTCGAGACTCTGCTGCGCTGCAGCGGCCTTCTTCGAAGACTTGGGCGCGGGTTTAGCCTTGGGTGCGGGGCGACGGGCGGCGGCTTTCTTGGCCAAGGTTTTCGACCTCCAAAAAGTCGGCTATCCGGCCGATTAGCTGTACTGGGGGATCCCGTCAACACATTGCTGTACGCACGTTCAGATTTCGGACTGGCAGAAGATCGTGGTTTGCGCGCAGCACACCGTGGCCAAACAGACTTTCGCGAACTTCATCGCCCCCGAAACGCTCGTCGACATCGTGCGCAACACGGCGCCGTTTCTCTACGACCGCGACGTCCTCGAGATCACGCCGACCTACTCCGAAGAGCGGCTGCGCTTCACGCTCGACACGACGCCCTACTGGCGCATCGTCCGCAATGGCGGTGAGCTCAAGAGTACTCCAAAGCCCAGCGAGCAGGAATGGGTGCGCTACTTCGAGCTCTGTGTCGGCGCGCACTTCTCGACCGTCGCGACGTTCGTTCCGTCGGACGTCGACACCAAGATCCGCAACCATCTGTGGTTCGATCGCAAGCTGTCACGCGACGCGCTGACCGCCATGAAGGACATCGCTCTTGCGACGGACACCTGGGACGTACGCGCTGTGACACAGAGCTGGGTGCCCGACGAAGACGGCCGCGCCCTCTCTGGCCATGACGGCGAGAAGCTCTCCATCCTCACTGCCGGAATGCAGGCGCTCATGAACGCAGGGGACACCCAGGGGGCAGGTGAGCTCGAGGCTTGCGCGCTACGGCAGGTCGAGCGCGAGTCCGAGGCGTTCATGACCCTCGTCGACACCAAGGGCCGCGAGCGCGACATGCTGATGCTCGCCGCCATTATCACGCACAACGCTGGCGACATCGATCAGGGCTTTTCGGTGGGGCACCCCCATCCCGCGCGCGAGGCCATTGGACGGCTTGCGCACGAGCGACCAGAGCGCTTCGGTGGCGCCTATGCCATTGCGGCGAAGCTCTACCGTGAGCTGCTCTCTGCCGAAGGCCATCGTAATTATCCCCTGCGCGCCATGCGCGAGCTGCGTGTCGACCCTGACCTCATGAAGCCGCCGAGTCCATTCCTCGACCCTTGGGGGGCGCGTCTTGCGCGCCGGCCAGGCTGGACCTCGCGCGACAAGGCTCTCGTCCTCCAGGGCTTGATGGAGGCCTGCGCGCGCGTTCGTGGCCAGGTGGCGTATTATCGTGCCATTGCCGGGATGAACGCGGCCGTGAACGGTGGCGTCCTGCAGCTCGCCCAGGAGCTCAGTGTGAATGCGCGCAAGGCTCTGAAAGAGCCGCAGTTCCAACGCGCGCTACAAACGAGTAGAGAGCAATTCGAAGCTGATCTGGCGCGCCGTGCCAGAGCGGCTTTGCCAAGTCGTACCAGCGTTTGAGATCGGGAACCCATGGGACGTGAAGCCCGCTGCCGTGTCCGCTTTAGCGGTACGAATCAGGTCGTCGACGTCTATCTCGAGTCCACGCACCTCGTCATCCACACCGATCCGCCCAGGAAGCTTCCGCTCGCGGGCATGAAGATCGCGAGTATCGAGGGTGGTTGGCTCACCCTTGCCACGAGCACGGGGCCGATGGCGCTCCAGCTGGGGGACGAGGCTGGTAAGTGGGGCCGGTCCATCGCCAACCCGAAGACCCGGCTCGACAAGCTCGGCATCACCAAGGGGGCGCGTGTTTGTGTGGTGGGCTTCGAGGATCAAGCCTTCGAAGAAGAGCTAGGCGCGCGTGGCACGAGTGTGACCCGAAAGCCCAAAGGCCAGGAGACCCTCCTGTTCTTCATGGCGTACACGCCGCGTGACCTCGACCACCTACACTCCCTGCGCGGGCAGCTGCACGATGACGGCGCTCTGTGGGTCATCCGCGAGAAGGGGAAGGACTCCGTCGTGAGCGAGGCCGCCTCGCGCGAAGCAGCCATCGCTGCGGGCCTCGTCGACGTCAAAGTGGTGAGCTTCGATGAGACGCGCAGCGCCGAGAAGTACGTCGTTCCTCTGGCCAAGCGTGCCCCGAAGCCTCACGATCGGTGAGCGTCGAAGGCATGGCCTCCCGGAGCTTCGCGGTCATTTCATGAGCTCGCGATAAAGCTCGGAGACCCTGCGGCGTGTCGTCGCCGGCCGTGCGCTGTTGTCGATGATCCAATCGGCTCTCTTCGCCTTGGCGTCGAGCGACATTTGTGAGGCGACGCGCGCCTTGGCGTCTGCCTCGCTCAGGTGGTTGCGGTCCCGGAGGCGTTGAATCTGCACCTCGCGTGGGACCCAAACGACGATGACGCCATCCATGCCCTTTTCGAGGCCGTTTTCGTAGAGTAACGGTACGTCATAGAAGACCGTCTCCACGCCCGCGGCGGCGAGCGCATCGACCTGCTCCTTGAACGCGGCGGCTACCGCTGGGTGGGTGAGGGCGTTGAGCTGACGTCGCTGGCCTTCGTCGCTAAAGACGATCTTGCCGAGCGCCGCGCGGTCGAGTGAGCCGTCCGCAGGCAAGACCCCGGGAAAGCGCTGGCCTATGGCAGCCGCCAGCGGGCTCGGCGTACCGCCTTTAGGAGCGATCAACCCATGATAGATGGCGTCGGCGTCGAGGACGGAGGCCCCCAGGTCGATGAGCATCTCGCGCACGGTCGACTTGCCGCTAGCGATGCCGCCGGTGAGTCCGATAATCCGCATTGCCTTGACAATACGACGGTTCGCAGGGTTTACGCACCCGCCGTGTCAGGCGAAGCACACAAGCGTGCCCAGCGCGTCGGCCAGCTCGTTCAAAAAGAGCTCGCGCAGATGCTGGTGAACGAGCTCAAGGACCCGCGTATCGGGTTCGCGACGGTCACCGAGGTTCGCATGACCGACGACTTGAAGATCGCGCGCGTCTACGTGTCCGTCTACGGCGACGAGAAGGTGCGTGAGGACACGCTGCTTGGCCTGCGCGCCGCCGCTGGCTTCATGCGCCGCGAGATCGCGCATCGCCTCGATCTGCGCAGCGCCCCGACCCTGTCCTTCGAGACCGATGCGACGCTCGAGAAGGCCTCGAGAATCGACGCGCTCCTGTCCGCTGCCGCGCACGGCGGGACCGACCTTCCCGATCACATCAACCTGGCGCCCGTGCCCGTGCAAACGCTGCGCAGCGAAAAGCCCGCGGCTCGCCCGAGCCGTAACCCCGGCCGCAAGAAGGGCGCTGGCAAGCGTCGTTCGCGCTAAGAGAGCTCCCCACCATGGACGGCATCCTCATCATCGATAAGCCGGTCGGCCCGACGTCGCACGACATCGTGAGCAGCGTTCGCAAGATCCTCAAGGAGAAGAAGGTCGGTCACACCGGTACGTTGGACCCCGCAGCCACCGGTGTGCTGCCCTTGGTGCTCGGCAAGGCGACCAAGCTCGCGCGGTACCTGACCGGCGGTGACAAGCGTTACCTTGCGACCTTCAAGCTCGGGCAAACGACTGACACTCTCGATGCCGAGGGCACGGTGACGTCCGAGAAGCCCGTGAACGTCACCGAGGCGCAGGTCCGCGAGGCGGTCGCCAAGTTCGTTGGCACCATCAACCAGACCCCGCCCATGTATTCGGCCAAGAAGATCGAAGGGCAGCGCCTGTATGAGCTCGCCCGCCAAGGCGTGACCATCGAGCGCGAGGCCAAGAGGGTCACCATCCATAGCTGTGACGTCCTCGAGGTGAAGATCCCCGAGGTTACGGTCGATGTGCTGTGTTCGGCCGGCACCTACGTGCGCGTGCTCGCTGCCGATATCGGTGAGCTTCTCGGCTGCGGCGCGCACTTGAAAATGTTGCGCCGGACTGCGGCTGGCAGCTTCAAGATCGACGACGCCGTCTCCCTCGAGGCGCTCGCCGACGACCCTGCCATGGCCAAAACGCGTCTCTTGCCGCTATCGCGGGCGCTTGCCGATCTGCCCACGATTTCGCTGCCTATCGGAGTCGTGAAGATGGTGACCAGCGGCTACCAGCTTTGCGTCGCCGACCTACGCGCGCTCGACACGCCGACCTTTGGTGAAGGCGCTACCATCGCCCTGGTCAGCGACGGCGGCGAGCTCGTCGCGGTCGCCGAAGCCCTGGTCGCGAGCTCGGAGCTTGCGAGCTCGCGTCGGGATCGTCGAGCCCTGAAGACGGAGCGGGTTCTCGCGGGTTCGTGAGCTGTTCGGGCAATCTGCGGATGCGCCGGTAACCCGTCTTGAACAGCGGCCAGCACCAGTAAAGCACGACAGCGAGACATACCCACGCGAGCAAGTCGCCCACGCGGCTGTAGATGGTGCGCCCTTGCAACGCCGCGACTTCGTGGACAGTGTTCGCTCGAGCGAACACCGGCGTCTCACCAAGGATGCGCCCCGCTGGATCGATGAAGGCGCTGATGCCGGTGTTGGTCGAGCGCACCATGAAGCGGCGGTGCTCGATGGAGCGGAAGATGGCGAGCGCGAGGTGGATGACCGGCTCGCGTGAGGCCCCGAACCAGGCATCGTTGGTGATGTTCACGAGGACGTCGGGCTGGCTCTGCATCACCTTGCTGACGAAGCCGGGCAGAATGTCTTCATAACAAATGAGGATGCCGTACTTCACACCGTCGTATTCGAGTGGCCGGGTGTGGACGCCGCGGTTGAACTTGCTGGTGTTCGGCGACAAGTCGTAGAGCCACGGCAGCCAGTCGCCGAAGGGTAGGTACTCTCCGAAGGCCAGCAGGTAGGTCTTGTCATAGGTGCCGAGGATGTTTCCGCCGGCGTCGGTCATGAAGGCGGTGTTCCAAACCTCGCGTTCACCGCGCTCGTTTTTCGAGACGCGCAGGCCACCGAATATCAGCGGCGTCGAGATGGGCCCAAGCACCTGCCCCGCGACGTTCGTCGTCCCCTCGCGGATGGGATAGTAGTAGCCGGACTCCGGCCAAATGATGAGCTCGGCGCCCTGGCGCTCGACCTCGAGCGACTGTTCGCGATGGCGGCGCAGACCTTCGGATGGGCGCTGGGTCTTGTCGTAGATCCCCATGTTGGTCTGCACCATGCCGACGCGGATCTTCTTGGGAGCCACTGCGACGCTGTCATCGATGTTCGAGAGCGCCGCTGCTCCATAGACGACATCGAAGACCACGAGCACCAACAGGGTGATCCCCGATGCGAGCGGCATCTGTCCGCGCTTGCGAACGACACGCGCGACGACCTGATAAAAGACCGCCGAGCTCAAGGTCAGGATGAAGCCAATCCCCAGCACACCCCAGATGTCGGCGCTCTGAATGAGCGCGAGCTGACGGTACTGCGAGTCAGCGAAGTAGCTCGGGAACAAGGCCGGGTAGAGCCACTCGACGACGACCATGACGACGGGCGCGGCCCACACGAGCGGCACCCGGAGTCGTTGCGACAGCACATAGGTCATGAAGCCCCAGGCCCCGAACAATGAGCTCTGAGCCAGGCACAAGAGCACGTAGCCCAGCACCGCGAGCGGCAACGGCAGGTGCCCGAAGTCGCGGAGCATGCCGATGATCCAGGTGTAGACCATGAGGTGCGCCGTGAGGCCGGCCACCCAGCTGAAGGCGAGCGCCCGTACCTTTCCGAGGCCAGGGTCGTCGAGCACCCAGAGGAGGGGGATGAAACAGACCCAGGCGAGCAGCCACTGCTCGTAGCCCGGCCACGCGATGGCGTAACCAGCGCCCGACGCAACCGCAAGGAGCGCTTGACGCTGCTGTTTCGCGTCCCGCATAGATGCGCCCGCTATGCCGATTTACGAGTACGAGTGCAAGAAGTGCCACAAACTGACCGAGGTCATGCAGCGCATGTCCGACCCTGGTCCCGCCAAATGCCCCAAGTGCGGCAGCAAGCGGATCGAGCGCGTGATGAGCCAGACCTCGTTTCAGCTCAAAGGCGAGGGCTGGTACATCACCGACTACTCGCGCAAGGACAAAGAGAAGAAGGCGTCGAAGTCGAAGGGCGACGGCGAATCCGCTGGCGAGTCCAAGTCGGAGGCCAAAGCCGAGGCCAAGGCAGAAAAACCCGAGGGCAAGAAGAACAAGGCACCCGCTAAAAGCGACTAGAACGCACTCGTCTGGAGCGAATAACGCCGAACATTCGCCTTGGCGGACACATGGGCGGTCTCGATGCGAAAACTTGCTCTCATTCTAGCGCTGAAGGTCGTCTCGTTTTGCGGAGCGACTCTCAACACGGCTGGGTTTCTCACGTTTTTCTTTTGGCCATCGATCGCGCCGTACCGCTGGCACATGATCATCGGGGGAGTCGCGCTCATCGTGGTCTCGGAGCTAGCGGTCAGAGGATTCGCCCGGCACCGCGCTTCGCATGTCCCTCACGCGGATCCTTGATGTGACCTATTTGGCCGCGCTAACCCTGCGGTCCTCTTCGTGTCCGGACCGCCCGATTGGCTATGGCGAAACGGGTCGCGCTCAGCGAGGCGCCGCTGAGATGCTCACGACCTCGAGCCGCTTACGCTCGAACATGCGTGTGATGCTTTGCGCGTCTTTCGGGTGTGAGCCGGCGGCGGCGTGGCGCCCAAGCGACTGGTGCAGCACCGTGGCGGTCACGTGCGGCACCACACCATGCTCGACCATGGTGCGCAGCTGACGCGACACCGCGGTGGCAAATCCCGCGATCTTCTCGAGCCGTTTCGGATCGTCCGGGGCCGGCATGTAGAGGATGAGCGTCGTGTAGGCGCTCTCGGGCCGTTCTTTGGGGCGGAACAATTTGGCAACCAGACCCTCGACCCGCTGTTGCCCTTCGTGGGTGTCGGGCTGGGGCCACTGCATGGGGCCGTGCATGACGCCGCGGTGAGCGTCGATGTCCGCGAAAGCAGTGTCGAGATGCTGGAAGTAGAGCGCGGCGTCTTCCGGCTCCATGTCGGCGAGCGGACGTTGCTCGCTGGGGATGAAAGCCCTGGCCTGAGTCTGCGGCACTTGGTCTTCGACGGTACGCAAGCTCTGTCCGTTTTGGGTCACAACGGAGTTCTTGTCACCTGACGTTGGGTCGCTCGGTCGCCGACCGGGTACCGGGGCAGGCTCGGAACGCCACGCAACGTGCCGACCTGTCCCGCTCGCCGCAGGCGGTGCCAGCGTGTCGGTGTGCGGTCGTGAGGCGTCCGGGGTGCTCCACTGATCGACTGGTCGATCGTGGCCCAAGCGACGGTCTGCGGCAGCGCCAGCCCCGTGGTCGAGGCGCCGCTCGTCGACGACGCGACGGTCAGCGCCAGGCTCACGGAACGCTGAGCGCGCGTTCAGCCGAGGCTGTGGAGGGGGCCGGATGGGCCCAGCGTGCTGGACATCGGGACTCGGAGGCGCTGTCGTCGTATCACCCGTCACCAAGGTCATGGCGCTGACCCTCTCCGTGCTGGGTGAACATAAACGCCCTGGTCGGTGGTTGGTTGGTTGGCAGTGTAGGTCTTTACCCACCGTGATTTCGGTGGAACCGGTTAAAACCGCCCCAAGGGGGCCTAACGACGCGATTTGAGCGCATCGATCGCGTCATTCAATCGCTGTTGTTCTTTGCGAAGATTCTCGAGCTCGACGCGGATGGCCCTTAGCTCGGAGGCTAGCGCGGCGGTGTCCGGCGGCGGATTCGCTGACGCACCGCGACGTAGACCAGGTCGTATCGGCAGGTCATCGGCGTTCGGCAGTCGGCCATCGGCTGTCGGTACTCGGCTATCGGCGTTCGGCAGTCGGCCGTCGGCTGTCGGTACTCGGCTATCGGCGTTCGGCAGTCGGCCATCGGCCATCGGTGCTCGGCCATCGGCGTTCGGCGATCGGCCATCGGCGTTCGGCAGTCGGCCATCGGCTGTCGGTACTCGGCTATCGGCGTTCTGCGATCGGCCATCGGTCGCCGCCTCGCCGCTCCGCCTCGGCTCTCCGGTCGCGAGCAGACAGTGGTGCCTCGCACAGACGAGCTCGCCGTCACACTCGCCGTCATCCGCGCACAGCGGTGTACATACTCCACGATAGCAGTCAGCTCCGTTGCCGCACGCTCTGGTCTCGGCGCACGCCTCTCCGTTCGCCACCTTCCGTACACACGCCGCGGCGAGCAGCGCCATCAGAAGAAGCGTGGGTCTCATTCGCGAAAGCGGACGGACTGCTGCATCACCTGGCCGGTCGCGACGTCGCGCGCATTCAACGATAGCGTGCCCTCGAGGCTGACATCGAATACGACCTCGACGCGAACGCTGCCAGCCTCCCCCGGTCGCAGGCCAGCGAAGGTGAACTCGCCAAGCAGTACGTTCTCGCGAGCGCGTTCTTTGTCGCCTTGGTACAAGCGCATCACCAGATCTTTCTGGTTGTTCTTGTGCGTCGTGAAAACGAAGGCCTTACGGTTGGGCACTGCGCTGTTGCGCTCGAACAACTTGTGCAGAGTACCGTGTGCGGTCTCGATGCCGATCGCCATCGACAAAACGTCGAGCAGCGTCAGCTTGAGCGGTGACTGCGACTCTAGTGACCAAGCGTAGAGCGCGGCGCCGATCGCCACCGACTCATCGGGGTGAACCATCTTCGACGGAGGCCGTCCGAAGAAGTTGGCGATGCGATTTTGGATCGCTGGCATGCGGGTTTGGCCACCGACGAGGATGACCTGGTCGAGCTTGTCGGGCGTGGTACCGGCTTCTTCGATGACGCGGGCACAGGTCTCGAAAGTCTGATCGACCAGCGGTAGGGTCAGAGTCTCGAGCTCTTCACGCCGCATGACCATGTTGATGTCGAGCGGCTTGCCCACGCGGTTCGTGGTGACGAACGGAATGAGGAGAGGCACCTCCGAGCGGCTCGACAGGTCGATCTTGATGCGCTCGCTCACGTCGCGCAGACGCTGCATGGCGATGGGGTCGACCGAAAGGTCGAGGTCGTGTTTGGCGCGGAAATCACTGAGCACGTAGCGAATAATCGCATCGTCGAAATCGAGCCCACCCAGGAACACGTCTCCGCCCGTCGATTTGACCTCGAAGACCCGGTCGCGGATGGAGATGACGCTGATGTCGAAGGTGCCGCCACCGAGGTCGTAGACAGCAACCATCTCGTTGACGTTGCGGCGCGCGCCGTACGCGAGGGCCGCGGCCGTCGGCTCGTTGATGATGCGGACGACCTCGAGGCCGATGCTCTTGCCGGCTTCGTAGACCGCCTGGCGCTGCCGATCGTTGAAGTAGGCCGGGACGGTGACGACGGCTCGGGTGATTTTCACGTTCAGGTTGGCGCTCGCGACGTCGCGGACCTTTGCCAGGATCTTCCCCGAGATCTCGTGAATCTTGAGTGTCTTACCGTCGAGGACGACCAACGCCTCGCCATCGGGGCCGGCTGCGATTTCGTAACTCACGGCGGAACGCATGCGCTGGACGACCTCGGAAGCGTAGCGCATCCCGATGACCCGCTTGGCTCCGTGAACGGTGCGCTTCGGATTGAGCTGCCACTGCCGCTTCGCCTCGTAGCCGACCAGCTCGTTGCCCTTGTCGTCGATGGCGTAGATCGAGGGGACCGTGAACTCGCCGCCTCGGTAGGGGATGAGACGGACGTTTCCCGTATCGTCCGCGAGAGCCGCGCAAGAATTGGTGGTTCCGAGGTCGATACCGAGGATGGGCGCGGTCATGGGCTGATGAACAAAGCATCGCAGGATTCGCGGTTTGCGCGCAAGTTGAGGTACATTCGTCGGGTGAGCGCGGCGCCGGATCTAGCAGGCTGCACGGTGATTTACGGTGGAAGCTTCAATCCGCCGCACATCGCGCACCAGATGACCCTGCAGTATCTGCTCTATGCTCTTGATGCCGCACGGGTGTTGGTCATACCCGCGCACACACATCCCCTAGGCAAGGAGCTCGCTGCGTTCGACGAACGGGTTGCCCTGTGCGAGCTCATGGCGGAACCATTCGGCGAACGTGTGCAGGTGTCTAGGGTCGAAGACGAGTTGCCCGCGACCGGGCGCACCTACGATTTGCTGATACACTTACGGACGAGCATGCCGGGGGCAAAATTGGTCTTGTCCGTTGGAGCGGACATTTTGGGCGAGACGGACCGCTGGTATCGCTGGGACGATATCGTGGCGATGGTGCCTCTGGTGATCGTCGGCCGCGCTGGTTATTCCGACCCCCGGGCGCTCCCGGTCGAGCTGCCAGAGGTGTCGAGCTCACACGTTCGCGACCTCAGACGACGAGGGGAGTCGATTCGCGGCCTGGTGCCCAGCAACGTAGCGCGACGGATCGAACGACGAGGGCTGTACACTTGAGTCGCTGTGTTTTGGTGGCCGAGAGCGACCCGACCGAGCTGGAGCTGATCGCGACGGTACTCGCGCGCGACGGCTTTCGCGTGTTGCAAGCACTCGAACGCGAGCAGGCGATGAGCTTGTTCGCGAGCGAAGAGGTGCTGCTGGTCATCGCGGCGTCCGACGTGTCGGGACGTGGCGGTGGCGCGGCGTTGTGCACCGAGGTCAAGAAGCAAAAGCCCGCGACACGCTTCATCATCTTGCATCCCTCGGGGAACGACCCCGATGCGCGTGCTGTTCTTCTATCGCGGACAGGCTGTGACGCCGTCTTGCCGTCTCCTTTTCGATATGACGCCTTGAAGAAGTTCCTGGGGGAGTGGGGTTTCGCCGCGCCTCCAAGGGCAGCGGCGGCGGTGATGTCTTTCGCCGTACCGGTCCCCGATGTGACGAATCTCGTCGCGCCGCCGTCCGTTGGAGTGGACGTGGCCCCGCCGCCGCCGCCGCCAAACGTTCTTGAGGTCGCGCGGGAGAGCCGGGTCGTCACCGCCGAGCCGCGCGCAGAGTTGATGCCGATCCCGATTCCGGTGCTGCCGATGCCGTTGGCGATTCATGATGAGCCAACTGTGGATCAACGTTCGCCGATGGCGAGCGCTGCGATGCTCGCCGAGCCTCCGATTGCCGAGTCGCCGATTGCCGAGCCTCCGATTGCCGAGCTGCCGATTGCCGAGGTGCCGATCGCCGAGCCTCCGATTGCCGAGGTGCCGATTGCCGAGCCGCCGATCGCCGAGTCTCCGATTGCCGAGTCTCCGATTGCCGAGCTGCCGATTGCCGAGCTGCCGATTGCCGAGCTGCCGATTGCCGAGCTGCCGATTGCCGAGCCGCCGATCGCCGAGTCGCCGACTGCCGAGCCGCCGATTGCCGAGGTGCCGATTGCCGCCGCGCCTCCACCGTCTCCTCCAAAGGAAGCTCCCGCAGGTGACTGGCTCCTCGCGCGCCCCTCGGCCGATGCTCCGCGTGACGGGTTCGCCGGTCTCGACTTCGGCTCCGGTCTCGACAACGCGCTAGATAGCGCTCTCGACAGTGCCCTTGGCGAGACTCCCACCGCTCGCCTCGAAGCTCTGCCCGACGACGCTGCGCGCTCCGTGGCCATGGCCGTGCAAGCCTATGTCGCTGAAGCACTTGGTTTCGACGACGAGCCCACACTGTCTGGGCCGGTCGATCCGGTCCCCGAGCTACCTCAGCTCGGAGCTGGACTCAGCGAGCCCCCGCCCGTGTTGCCTGCTTCCGCCGCGTCCGAAGGTACGCTCATTGCTACACCTCCGCAGGCCGATCTGCTCGCGCTGTCCGCCCACGACACCGAGACCGTCGAGATTCAGCCAGCCGCCTGGGAAGTGACCGAGCCGGGGGCCTCTCGTGGCGAAAGTGTTCGACCGGCTGTCGTGGAAGCGTATCGCGACTCGATTCCCGCGGCGTGGGAGATGGATGAGCCGCGCTCGCTTGCCGCTCCGTTATCCGTAATCGCGGAACATGTCGCCGCCGGGCACGGGGTGACCTCGAACGTAGCCGACGAGCCTGTTATCGCGGAGCCTCCCGTCGAACCGCCGCCTCCACCGGTCGAAGCAGGTGTCGTCGAGCCTCCTCCTCCGCCTGTCGAAGCCGTCACCGGGGTGAGCGCATGGAAAGCGACGGGGGCGTCGACGTGGTCGCCTCCTGCCCCGGCTGTCTCTCTCCCTGCACGGGTCGCGGCCGTCACGCCTCCTCCACCTCCGCCCGTTGCCGCGCACGAGCCTCCTCCACCCCCGCGTGAGGCCCTGCACGAGCCGCCTGCGCTGCCGTTTGAGGCCATCGTCCAGCGCACTCCCGTTGGTGCCGAGCCGCGCACCACGTTGCCGCCGAGCGTGCCGCCCGAGGGCGACCTCGCGACGACGCCACTCCCTCGCCTCCTTTTCGAGCTGTACGGGGGCACCTATTGCGGCACGTTGCGTCTCAGCCGCAGCGGCGCCGATCGTATCATCGACGTCTGGAATGGTTTCCCGGTCGCCGTCACCGTAACGCCCGACGAAGATGACGATGATATCGCGACAATTCTCCGCGATCACGGACGCATCACGCCAGAGCAACACGCTGACGCCAAACGTCGCGCTGGTAGTCGCGCCGCGCAGCTGCTGGTGGCTCTGGGCGTCATCGACGAGCGTGACCTCCTCGATTGCATTCGCGAGCAGACCGAGCTGCGACTGGCCGCGTCGTTTTCGTGGCGGGACGGTACCTATAAGATCACGCCATCACGCGCGCCGCCCGACAGCGTGGTCCTGTCCGAAGTTCACCCCGTCAAAATCATCTGGCGCGGTGTCTGCGAACACTACGATGTGGGCTCCTTGCTCGCATTCTTCTCGCCCTTACGGGCGCGTTACATCGTGGCTACCGAGGTCTTTCCCATTCACTACGAAAGTCTCGGTCCGTTTCTGCGGAGTGTCGGCGTCGCGCACCTACTGAACGGCAAGACCACCTTCGAACAAGCGCTGCGCAGCGACGACAGTCACGCTTTGACCATCGCGCACACTCTCTATGTGCTGATCGTTACCGAGATGATCAGGGCGCAATCGAAGCCCGGCGAAGCGGCCAAGTTCCCCGACGCACAGGGGGCCGCCCGCCCATCGAAGCCTGTTGACTACCGTGAGCTAACGCACGCCTGCGAAGAGGTCGCGCGCACGTATCTGGCCCTCAAGGGACGTGACTATTTTGCGATGCTCGAGCTCGAGCGGCAGGCAACCGAAAGAGACGTGCTCGCGGCCTACGACCGCCTGGCAAGGCCTTTCAAAGTCGAGAATCTGCTGCCCGGGCTACCAGATGACGTGCAGCGACGCGCGCGGGAGATCGACGGCTTGCTCCGCAGGGCCCGCGATACGCTCAGCTCGCCCGAAGAGCGCCGACGCTACGTTATTCGCCTCGAGGAGAACCAGCCGCCCCCACCGCCCGCCGACGCCCTGGCGTCTTGACTGGTTGGCGCGGCGCCCTGGTGGTTACTTTCACCAGAGGCGCCCGTTCGCGAGCGCGCCCATGGCGAAAAGACGATGTTCGCGATGATGGAGCATGATACCGCTTTGCACCGCGCCGCGAGGAGCGATGGTCGCGGCCACGCGTTCGTTGGTGTTCCCCGGGCGGCTGCCGTGTTCCCTGCAGCGTCGCGCCTCTTGGCGCTCGATGAGCTCGACCGCGCGCTCGAGCGCGGTGGGTGACGCCTTGCCGATGTAGTCGTCGAAGTTCGGGACCTCGACGACATCGCCAGGCTTGGGATAACCGCCGGGCCGACTCGCGAGGTAGGCCTGCAAGTGTGACGCGCCACCTTCGTAGTGCCGGCCAACCGGATAGAGCGTCTTGAACAAGCTGGTCGCGGTGTCGTGTTTGCCCATCACGAAGCGGATGCCGCCGTGGGCGAGGGGCTTTAGTACATAGGACCGGTCGGGCGGCGTAACGGTCTTGGGCGTTTCGGGGAGCTGGGTCGTGGTGTTGTTGTACGAAATGGGCGCTGCCATGGGTGTGACCTCCGCTGCTGTCTAAAGCAGGTGGTGTGCCAAGGGCCGACAGGCCGAGAGAGCCGACTATTCGGCGATTGCGAGGCATAGGCGCGCCCTGATCGCGAACGCGTGACGCAATCTGCGACGCGTGCGTAGCGCCTCAGAACATGAAGCTCATGAGTAGGCCGGACAGCAGGTTGAAGACGAGCACGGCGAGCGCACCCCACGCGGCGACCCGCCAGAAGAGTCGATGCGCGGCCGCGACTGCCGCGAGCTTGGCCGGGCTTGGTTCCGCGACGAACGCCTCGAGCGCCGGTACTTGCGTCCAGGCCATGGCGCCGAACGCGACTTGGGCGAGGACACCGCCGAACAACCAGACGCGCGCCTCGATGGCCACCATGCCCGACGCCCCCATGGACGACACGACCTGGCCCGCGACCTTGAGAAGGACCACCGCGCCGCCAGCCACGACGCAGACGCGCACCATGTCGCGCCAGCGCCGAGCAGCGGTCATGAGCTCGCCGTCTCGCGCCTGCCCGGCGATGGCCGCCCCCAAGAGCGGAACGAACCACATGCCGACGCTCATCGCCAAGTTAGCGAGCACCGGCACGCACCAGAGGAAGGCCGCGAGCAACCAGAAGCTCCCGAGTCGCTGCAACACCGTCGTGACTTGGCGGACGGATGTGGTGGGCCCGAGACCCGTGACGGCTTGCCGCAGCCACAACACCGCCCCAGCCCCGAGCAGATTTCCGCCTATCGACACTCCCAAGAAGACGAGTGTGATGGCATAGGCGCCGCCGAGGTCGCCGCCCACGCGCGCGAGCGTGTAGACCGTCGAGCCAACCCCAATGAGCGTCATGGCGAGCAGCAAGACGGCGACCGCGAGCAGCGGAGCGCGCGACCCCGTGAAGTCCGCCAACACGGGGGCAAAGTCGGTTGCGCTCTGGTCGGCGCCAAGATCCGCGCGTGGCGTCTGGTAAGGGTTGCTTTCGCTCATGTGTGGAGCTCGCCGCACTATAGGGGTTTACTGCTGCGTCCCCAAACCCAGATGAGATCTAGACAGTTGCGTCGCGAAGACGCTATCCGGCCCGCCCCATGTCGCGCCAGGTCTACATCGAAACCTATGGCTGCCAGATGAACGAGCTCGACTCAGAGCTCGTCCAGGGTCAGCTCGAGGCGTTGGGGTACGGCTTTACCACCAAAGCCGACGAAGCCGACGTCGTCCTGCTCAACACCTGCTCTGTCCGCGAGCACAGCGAGCACAAGGTGTGGTCGTACCTCGGGCGCCTTGGGCACGCAAAGCGCGACGAGGGTCGCGAAGTCGTCGTGGGGGTGCTCGGGTGTATGGCCGAGCGTGAAGCCAGCAACATCTTCACCCGTATGCCACACGTCGATCTCGTTTGCGGTCCGTCGATGCTCGACAAGCTGCCGTCACTTCTCGAGAACGTCGTCCAGTCGAAGTCGCGCCAGAGCGCGCTCACCGGCCACACGGCCCGCCGTAGCGCCACTCTCGACGCCGCTATGGACGGCATCGAAGCGATGGACCTGTCGCGCGCCTTCTCGCCATATGCCAATGACCGCGAAAGTGGACATGTAAGGCGCCAGGCGTATGTGCGTATCACGCGCGGCTGCAACAAGTTCTGTAGCTTTTGCGTCGTGCCCTACACCCGCGGACCCGAAGTTCACCGGCCAGCGCAACACATCATCGACGAGGTGAAGCGTCTCGTCGAGGCGGGCGTCCTGGAAGTGACGCTCATCGGTCAGACGATCAACCACTACCAGCATGAGGGGACGAGCTTCGCGCGTCTACTCTATCGCATTCACGAAGAGGTGCCCGACCTCGCACGTCTGCGCTTCGTCACCTCGTACCCCCGCGACTTCACCGACGAGGCGCTCGACGTCATGGCCGCGTGCGACCGCATTGGCAAGTACCTGCACGTGCCGGCGCAGAGCGGCTCGGATCGTATGCTCAAGATCATGAACCGTGGATACACCCTCGCGGAGTACACGGACCTGCTCGACCGAGCGCGCGCGCGCATGCCGAACATTCGACTCGCGGGCGACATGATCGTCGGCTTCCCCACCGAGACCGACGCAGACCATGACCTGTCCCTGCGGCTCATCGAGCGGGCGCGCTACAAGGGCTGTTACATCTTCAAGTATTCGCCGCGTCCAGGCACCGTATCGTCGCGTCGCTTCGAGGACGATGTCCCCGACGCCGTGAAGCGCGAGCGCAACCAAAGCATGCTCGAGCTCCAGAACCGCATTTGCCTCGCTCACAACCAGTCGCTCGTAGGGCAGGTGCTCGACGTGATCGTCGAGGGCGAAAGCAAGTTGCGTCGCGAGAGCGCGCCAATCGACGGAGTGGTCGTGGGTTGGGCCAAGAAAGACACCACGCGCCTCATCGGCCGCACCGAGGGTGACGAGATCGTCGCTTTCGACGGTCCCCGCTCGCTCTTAGGCACTCTGACCAAGGTGCGCGCCATGTCCGCTACGGCGGTCACCATTCTCGGCGAGCACGTAGGCGAGCGCCAGCAAAAGGCCGACCACCGCGCATCCCCACCACAGGTAGATGGGCCCTAGGCGCTGGTAGACCAGCGTTCCGATGAGCGGAGCGAGCAGTCGTCCGCTCGCGTGGGCAGCGAAGGTCATGCCCATGTAGCGGCCGGTTTCGCCGGGCGGCGCGGTGCTCGCGACGTGGGTATTGAGAGCCGGAAAGATAACCAGCTCGCCGAGCGTCAGCACAATCATCGCGACCACCGCCATTGAATAGCGCGCCGTGAACGGCAAGAGCAGGTAGCCTCCCGCAAAGCCAATCAACCCCGTAGCGATGACGCGAAGTGCTCGCTTGTGGGCGAGTCGCGCCGCCACGGGGACTTGTAAAAACGCGATGATCAACGTGTTGACGACCACCAGCATACCGACGCGTCGCTCGGAGAAGCCGTTGACGGTGTTGTGGTACAGCGGTGCCGTCGTAAACATCTGGATGAGTAGCGCCGAGACGATGACCTGTCCGCCGATGAGGAGCGCCATGCCCGAGGGGCGGCTCGCCTCTGTCCCAGTCTTCGCGGCGCGCGGCGTTTGCTGCGCGTCACGCACGAAAAAAGCGGCGAGCAGCGCACCCGCCAAAGCGGCCACGGCATCGACATAGAAGAGCGCGGTGTAGGACACCGCGGCGAGCAGGCCACCGACGCCAGCGCCAATGCTCACCCCTAGATTCACCGCCAGCTGCATGAGGCCGAAAGAGCGGCCCAGGTCCTCAGCGCGAGCCGCGCCAGCGAGCGCCGCGGTGTTGGCGGGCCGCACCGCTTCACCAAAGGCGGCGAGGGTGAACATCGCGGCCATCAGCCAATGGACGTCGTTGATGCGGCTGATGAGTGCGAAGCCGACGGCGTTACTGGTGAGGCTCGCGACCATGATGCGCTTGGCGCCCAGCTTGTCCACGAGCGCACCGCCCGCCGTGACGCCGACCACCGCCCCGGCTCCGTGCGCGGTAAGGACGCGGCCGACGACCTCGACATCGGCTCCCATTTCGTTCGCCACGTAGAGGGAGAGGAAGGTGATCACCATCGAGCCGACCCGGTTCACCAGGCACACGAGCGCGAGGATCCAAACGCGCGAGGACAGCCCGCGGTAGGTCGAGAGGTAGCCGCCCGCGAGGCTCACTCGAGGTCGAACGTCACCGAGACGCTAGAGCTCACCTTGATTTGCCCTGGCGCGAAGCCCTCGGTGCCATCTGCATGTTGTCGGTGTCGGGTGCGACGCGAACGTCAGCACTGCCAGTGACCGTGATGCTTCGCGAGGAGTTGTGCATGGGCGCCGCTCCGATGAGTGCGAGAGTGAGGACCTGTGGCATAGGTTGAGGTTATAACATTCGGGTGGACTATGACTGCCAGCGTTGTGGTGCTTGCTGCACCAACACCACCGCCAACGCGAGTGAAGGCTATCGTGACTACGTAGCGGTCGAGCTGGGCGACGGCATTCGCAAGCGCAAGGACCTCATGAAGCGCTTCGTCATCTTCAACGAGGCCGGTGAGGCGCACCTGAAACTGGACGCCGACGGTCGCTGCGCCGCCCTCCGAGGCGCGCTTGGGCGCAACGTCTGGTGTGTCATCTACAGTGACCGTCCGAGCCCCTGCCGGCGGGTCCAGGCGGGCAGTAAGCTTTGCCTGACCTACCGTCGAGACAAAGGGCTCGAATGATCGTCACCCCCGACGCAACCTTTCCGACGCCAGACCGATAAAGGTGAACGCAAGAAGCGCTACGCCACGTTCTTTCCTTGTGAGCGTCATGGCGGACACCTGACGCGTTCGTCATCGCCGAGCGTGTACGGTTTAGAGAACCATCTCTGGATTTGAACGATACGATGTCTCGCCATTCAGCGGAGACATTGATGCAATCCCCAGAGGTCGGCGGTCAGCGTACTCGTGCTTCATCGCCTGGGCAGCTTCCGCAGCTCCCCGAACCCGCGGTCCAGCTGCCGGAAAGCGTTCGGCAGACGACGTTGCCGTGGATGGCGCCTCAGGACACCTTGGCCGCGCAGGCGCTGGTCAGTTCCGCCACCACGCAGGCCGCGCCCCCCGAAGAGAAGAAATACAAGAAGTGGTTGCGCGCTGGCGTCCCGGTTTTGATGGGCGCCGCGGCAGGTGTGGGCGTCTACCTCGGGTTGCCCGCGCTCTTTCCATCCCTCGCCTCGTTGACGGTCGGCAGCTGGACCGTTGGGCCAGCAGTGCTCGGCGCTGCGACAGCGATCGCCGGCTATGGAGTCACCGCCATCACGCAGAAGGTGATGACTCCCGGAAGCACGGGCCCGATCGTCGACCAGGACGGCTACAACCGCGCGATGGCGTCCTCCAACTCGGCAGCGCTCGCGAAGGCGAGCTTGCTCTTCGGTGGAGCGCTACTTGCGACAGGCGCGCTTGGTATTGGTGTCGACCTTGGCTTGAAGGCAGTGGCGCCCGCCTACGCAGCGACGATCAACACAGCGATCGGCCCGGCGCTCTGGGGCTTCACCAACGCAGTTGCAGGCGCGGTCACGTTCCTGCTCACGCAACGCATCATCGAGCCGTTCAGCGCTTGGGTGACGACCTGGTCGCTCAAGACGAGTCCCATCAAGGCGAGCCATAGCGCCGAGACCATCAAGTCGCTCGTCGACGTCAACCTTGCTGCGAACGGCGTCAACGGCCTCGCGCTCAACGGTGGCCTCTCGGTGCAGGCGATGATCACGCGCTTGCAAGAGCCGACCATCGACGCCACCAAGCTGCTCAAAGAGGCGACGGAGCTGCTCGCTCGCGGCACCAAAGCGGACATCGACGAGGCTGGCGCGAAGGTGGAGGAAGCCGCGATGATCTACGCGGGTTCCATGATCAACGCCGAGGTCTTCAGTTTTGCGATACGGCCAGAGTTCAAGGCCGCGATGCTCATCCTGAATCAGGGGTTGGGTGGATGGTTCGAGCGCGTGCCCGAGGCCGTTCGCAATGCGTTCATTGACGCCACCCTCGCGCGCATCAAGACGCACCGCCCACCGCCGACTGACCCCCGGACTCCGGAAGTCGAGGCCGCAATCAAGTCGTACTTCCGACCCATCCTGCAGGTGATCGCGAACGGGGGCGTGCGCCCATGACAGCGACCGGACCGTTCATTGGCCCCCAGGGGCTACCGAACTTCCAGGGCTTGCAGGCGGGTAGTGCGACACCACCGGAAGTTGGTGCGCCGATCGGCAGACCGGTCGATGTCGAAGTCGCCGCGGCCGACGCGAAATCGCGCAATCGGTCACGCTGGATCTCCACTGGTCTCTACATCGCCGGTGGCGTCGCGGGTGGTTTGGCGCGGCTTGGGATCCGGGAGTGGCTGCCAACCTACGCCACCGCCGCGAACCCCTTGGTCAACATTGGCACCCAGATCGCCATGTCGCCGGGCCAGCCCGCCATTCAGTTCATTACCGCGCCGCTCAGCGTTCGCGCAGCGCGATGGGTCGAAGGCGACAAGCAGGGCGAAGTCCTCCGCGGCATCGACCCGCTTTACGAGGCCGACTTCGTTCGCGTCTTCGCAACCCGCAGTGGGCTCGATGGCTGGGTGGCAGGGCCACTGTCGGACTTCGGCTCGTATTGCCTCGCCATGCGTAAACCCTGCAGAGCGGCTTCCGATCGCTTGAAATCCAACGACGTCGCGGGCGCGGCGCGTATTCTTGGGGCAACCCTGGTCGATGACCGTCGCCTCTGGCCGCAACATCAGCCCGAGGCCGCGAACCCCTACGAGCTCTTGTTCAACGAGATGCGCGTGCTTTTCGTGGGATACCCCGAGGCAACGCTTGCCGAGCTCAGAAAGGCCACCATCGCCGAGGCGCTGCGACTCGACGGTGGCGCCGACAAGGGCCTCGAGAAGTATGTCGAAGCCATGATGGCCGGGCTTACGACTGACAAACCCCCAAGAGAGCTCAGGCTTCCGTGGGGTGATGAGGCGGGCGCGCTTGCGATCTCGGATCGCAGCCAAAAAGATCCCGATGTCTGGGCGCGAGAGTTGATCAAGGCCGGCCTCGAGGAAGTCGTCAAGGGCAAGGGCTACAAGGAGTCGGACCAGATCCGAAAGGCCTTCAGCAAGGGCATGAAAGATGTTCTCGAAGACCTGCGCGTCTTCGAGCAAGAGAAGCGCCGCCCTGCCACGAGCGACGAGCTTTGGCGCATGATGAATAGCGCGATGGCCAAGAACGCCGGCGAGAGCGGTGAACTGAAGGCGGCCCTCCTGTCGGTTGGAGCGTTCGTCGTAGTGGCTGGTGGAGCGACCTTCGGGTACGCGAAGCTCTTGCCGCTGGCGCCGGCTTGGTCGGTCGCGGGCTTTGCTCAAGTCATCCCGACGCTCATCAGCTATTTGACGGTCACCGCGCGGTTTGGCTTGGAGAAGTTCCTCGCCTTCGGTCGCGCTCTGGGCTGGGCGGGTGCGACCCGTCCGTCACTCGGCAAGAACATCGATCGCGATTTTCGCAACATGCGTATTCGCACAGCCATGATCGACCGACGCGCCTCATCGTGGTTTGGTTTGCGCGCCGGTTTCGTCACCAGCTGCCAGCGGTATGTTGTTGAAGCGTCAGCGGCGGCCAAACAGGGCCATATCGATGAGGCGGCCGCGCTGATCGCGGGCATGCTGAAGGTTGCGCACACCACGTTCTTCTACTTCTGGCCGTTCACCAAGGTCATGCACTACACCTACGACCGCCTGGGGCCGTACTTCGACGGCATCACTGTGGCGCAGCGTGAAGAGCTTGCTGGGCAGGTGATGAAGCGCCTGGAGAAGTTCGGGGCCGACAAAGAGTCTCTGCTCATCTACCACAAGCCGTTCATCGAAGGCCTGCTTGGGCGCAATGTGAAGGTGGCTCCGTAGGTTTTGACGGCGCTGAGTTGCCACCCGCGATGTGCACCATCGTTGGGTGGCAGAGCAGCAAACCACCTGAGAGCGTGGTCTACTACTCGACCCGTTCAACCAAGAGCTGCTGACTATCGGCGCGCCCGTTGTCATCGACGGCGCGCACCACGAAGTTGCCAGGGTGAGCCGGCCACATGAAGGTCTCGCCAGCGGCGGCTTGTCCGACGTAGCGGTCGTCGACGAACCAGCGTAGCTCGCGCGCGTCGGCGTCGGTCACGGCCGCGAAAGGCACCACCGACGAGCGCGGGTCGTCGATGCGGAGGCTGTAGGTGAGGACGGACTGCGGCGAGGTGATGCGCGGCGGCTTGCCCGTGCTGCTCGTGTCGTCGAGCTTGCAGCGGGACGCGTACTTCGGCGGCACCCGGCGGCGGAGACCGGCGCGCTCGAAAACGCGGGCGACGTTGCTCGGCCAGAGCTCGTAGACCTCGAGGTGGCGGCCAGGCCCCGCTTCTTCACCGGGACACGCACGCTCGCCGGTGGCATCGTCGATGACGATCGGAGCGTGGATGTCGCATGCCGCGATCGGTGACACTCCAGCGATGAACGTGGTGCGCTGCGTGCGGGGACAATGGGCTCCAGGCACCATACCCGAGACGCCGCAGACCTCACCTTGGTGAATCGTGGTGAAGCTCGGTGGCGCCGGGTTGCGCAGCTTCGGGCGTAGCGCATCGATGATCTCGAACGCTAAGGGTGCAGCCGCAGTGCGACCGACGAAGACGGGGTTGCCGCGACCGTCGAAGTTTCCAACCCACACCGCCAAAACGTACTGACCGGCAATGGCAAGCGTCCAGGCATCGCGAAAGCCGTAGGAGGTGCCGGTCTTCCAAGCGACGTCGACGCGATCACGGACAGGGGCGAAGGGGGATGCGTTCGGACGCTCTTGGCTGCGCAACATAGCCACCGTCAGCTCGGCGGCCTCTGGGCTGGTGAGCCGCTCCTCGGCCGTACCGTTCATCGTTACGCGGTCGCGAAGCTCACGCCGCATGCCACCGTTCGCGAGGGCCGCGTAGAGGACGACGAGCTCGCGCATGGATACTTCAGCGCTGCCGAGGACGTAGGACAAGCCATAGCGTTCGCGGCTGCTGGCGCTAACGACCCCTAAGCGGGTCAAGACATCGAACAAGCTCGTTGACCCGCCCGACCGCAGTCGTGACTCGAGCTCGACTGCGGGCACGTTGCGGCTGCGCACCAAGGCGTCGGTCGCGTTGATCGGTCCAGCGAACGTTCCGTCGAAGTTCTCGGGCTCATAGATGCCATAGCGGGCCGGGGCGTCGGTGAGGAGCGTGCGGGGGTGAATGAGTCCTTGTTCGAGCGCCAGCGCATAGATGAGCGGCTTGAGTGTCGACCCGGGCGAGCGGCGAGCGCGCGTGCCGTCGACCTGTCCCGCGATTGCATCATTCGTGAACGACGCCGAGCCAACGCTCGCGAGAACCTCCATGGTGTGGCGATCGACCAGCATCGCAGCGGCGTTTTCGATGCCCCGGTCGTTGCCGCGCTCGACCCACCCAGACAGTCTGCGCTCGAGGAGGTCTTGTAGGCCGCGGTCGATGGTGGTGCGGATCTCGCCTGGCGACGGCCCCAGTATATCGTGGCGCTGAGCGACAACGCTATCGCAGACATGCGGCGCGAGGAACGGCAGGTCCGAGCGGGGTCGGACCGCGAGGTCGGCGCCAGCCGCGAGGACCTCGGCGTCGTCTTCGGGAACCTGTTCGCGCCAGCGTTCGATCAAGCGTTGGCGGGCGGCTCGCATGTCGGCGGGTGTCAGGCCCTCGCGGGTAGGCGCCCTGCGGTTCGGGCTCTGCGGCATGACGGCGAGCGCCATACTCTCTGCCCGTGAGAGCTCACGCGCTGGCTTGCCGAGGTAGACGAGGCTCGCCGCGCCAATGCCTTCGACGTTGCCTCCATACGGGGCGAGATTGAGGTACGCCTCCAGAATCTCGCGCTTGTCGTGGAACACCTCGATCTGGAGCGCGCGCAGCATTTGCCAGAGCTTCCCGGTGAGCGTCGTCGTCACCAGCCCATAGCGCAGTCGCGCCACCTGCATGGTGATCGTCGATGCGCCGCGCCGATGCGCGCCTGCCGCCGCGTCGAACAGCGCGTGAAGCACGGCCACTGGGTTCACGCCCGGGTGTCGATAGAACCAGCGGTCTTCGTAGAGGAGCGTTGCATCGACGAGCGCGGGCGCGATCTCATCGAGAGTCGTGTAGACACGGTAGCGATCGTCCGCCGCGAGCGCGAGCCGCAGGAGCTTACCGTCGCGATCGGTGATGGCGACGCCGAAGCTCACATCGTCGAGCAACGGCGGCTTGCCAGCGACGAAAAGCGCGACGGCCACGACGACGCAGGTCGCGGCGATGGCTCGCCACAACCCGCGCCACTTCATTGACCGACGACCGCGATGGAGCCGCGCGCTGCGCTGCCGCGAACCTCGGGCACGTACATCGCGCTTGCGTGCGTGGGCGGGACGATGAAGGTGCCACGTGTCGTCGCGCGTAGGCGATAGACGACCTCTTTCATGTCTTTCGTGATGTCGCCGTAGAAGACGGCTCGATCTTCGCGTGCGTCGACGTATTCTGGCTGCCAAGTACTTGCCGGCGTCATGACGCGACCTCCGCTCCCATCGAGCACGAGGTCGAACCCGGCCGGGAGCAGCTCGACCACCGCCGCGTCATGCACCGTTCCTTCGATCGCGCGCATCTTCACATGGACGTTTACGGTCTCCCCGAGGGGGACCTCGGTGAGCGTTTTGCCCTTGTCGTCCTCGAAGGAGCGGATGATCTCGATGCCCCGCGTCTCGGCCGTCGTTGCGGGCTCGCGGTCGAAGCCCGACACTGTGATCGCGTAGAACAGAGGTAGGTCACTGTCGTTGGTGATCCGCAGGTTCTTGGTGTCGAGGGCGAGCTCGCTGGTCGGGAAGCTCGCACCCAGAAGCGTCAGCGGTTGCTTTGCACCAGAGTCGGCTGTCGCGGTCACGGTCGCTTTCCCCGTGGCCGACTTCGCCGCGTCCGAGCGCGCGTACGCGGCGAAAGCGTACAGCGTCCAGGCCGAACCGATCGTGTTGCCGCGGCCACTACCGGCGCTCTGCACCAAGCGCTCGATGAGCCTCTTGTCGAAGTCAGCGATACGTTCCGGGAAGTGCAGTGCGAGTAGGTAGAAGAGCTGCGCCGCGTAGGTTTGCTCGTCGTAGAGCGTCCCAGGGTCGCGTGGCACTTCACGCGCGAGCTCTGCGGTGCGAATGAGCACCGAAGCTTCGCTCTCGTCACGGGCCAGGCGGTATGCAGCCGCCAGGAACGCTACCGTGATGTCGCTCTTCCAAGCGCCGCTCTGGTCTTTACGTAGGAAGTCGCGCAGCTCTGCGAGCTCGCGGGCCGAGTGTTCGCCGGCGCGTGCCAGAAGATAGACCGCGAAAGCACGCAGCCGCGCGGACGACATCGCCGCGAGCGGACGGCGCGCGAGCTCCCGTGCGTTCGCAAGCGCGCGCTTCTTGAGCTCGGCTGGCACGGGAAGACCGCGCTCCGTTGCCTCGAGCATGAAGTGCGTCGCGTACAGCGAGGCGTAGTCGGACACGCGTGAGGACGCCGTCCAGTAGCCGAACGAACCGTCGTCATTCTGTCGCGACTGCAGGACGTCGAGGGCGTTCTCGACGATTGGCTTCGAATGCTTCGTCTTGCTGGCGAGCTCGGGGTACTGACGCAAGAGCAGACTCGGCACCGCGGCGCTCACCACTTGCTCGGTACACAGGTGCGGGAAGTTCTCGACATAGGTTTGCAGGGCGCGCGCGAGAGCGAGCGGCGCCGACGAGACCGTGACCTCGTGCTTTGCGTATTCCGGTAACAGGCGGCGGGCGAGCGGGACGTCCACGCTTCCGGACGCAACGATGCCCGACAACACCTGGCTCGCGAAGGCGCTCGCTGGGCGCACGCTCGTGTCGGTCGTCAACGTTGCCGAGGCGCTGCCGCTGCGCGCGGTCAGTTTCAAAGTTGCCGCTCCCAGCTTGGTCGTGCCCTGGAGCTTCCAGCGGACGGCGCTTTCGCGACCCTCGGGGATGGTTACGGTCTGCGAGGCTTCGCCCATCACCTTGACGCCGTCGCCAGCCTGAAGGGCCACCTCGACCTTCGCGTCTTTCCCCGAGCCCTCGACGTTGTTGGCGACCGCGACGCTTATTTCGGCGGTATCACCCGGCGCGATGAAGAGAGGTGCGTTCGGTGAGATGACAAACGGTCCGCGAACGGTGGTCTTTTTCTGAGCGACGCCGACCGCGTCTGGCGCAAGGGCCGCCGCCATGACCCGCATCGTCCCGTTGAAGGTGTCCGGCACCTGATAGGTGAAGGTCTTGCTCTCGGTGCCTGCATCGATGATGCCCGACCAGAAAGCGACTGGAGCGTCGTGCTTGCGACGGAATGGGTTCAGGTTCTTGCTCGCGCCTCCATCGCCGTCGCCGCCTTGTTTCATGAGCGCCGCGACCACGTGATGTTCCGGCAAGATGAGGTCGAGGATCTGCTTGGTGCGAACCTCGAGGGCCCGCTTTTCGAAGAAGAACGCGAGGGGGGTTGGTGTCTCGTAGCGGGCCACCTGCAAGATTCCCTCATCGACTCCCCAGACCACCATCTTGGTTGGGCGGTCGGCGCTATAGCGTACGTTGAGCTTGTCGCCCGGCTTCACGAGCTCGGGGCTGTCGAGCTGAATCGCGACCGTGCGCGTCTTTTGACTCACCGAGAAGCCAACGACACCGTAGGACAGTGGGCTCATGAAGATCTCCGGCGACTCGGAGTCACGCGTGAAGGCGACGCTTACGTAGCCGTTGCCCTCGAGACCCGCCGGCAAAGTGATGGTCTGTACGGTCGCGTTGGTCCCGGTCTTGAACCACTTGTGCGCGTACACCTTGTCGCGCTCGATGGTGATGAGGCCGCTCCCCGCGTACGGCGCCTTGATGGCGACGTTTATCGGTTCGCCCGTTGCGTAGTCGCGTTTGTCGAGTACCAGCTCGAGCTCAGCGTTGCGCTCGACACTGCGGGAGAGGTTAGCCTCTCCTTGGACGCTATAGCGAACGCGTGACACCTCGAGATCACGCTTGTCGCGGACGGAAACGATGAAGGTTCCGGGTTCGCGGGTGTCGAGCTTCATGCGGGTGCCCGCAGCCTTGATGGCGAGCTTTTCTTCGCCACGCGTGATTTCCTTACGTACCGACTGATACGCAAATGAGCCGTTGTTTTGCCTTTGCAATACCGACACGTAGCGTTCTTCGATACGCACGGCGCGAAGCTCTTCGACGTCGACCGCTTTGACGTTCTTGTCGACAGCGATGAAGCGTACACCGACCTCTCCGTCCTTATTTACGAACGCGAGATCTCCCTCGCGTTTGACGCCAACGAAGTAGGGTCGCGGTGACACAAGCGCCCGTGCCGAACCCGACACACCTCGCCCACCGTCGAGCTCGAAACCAGTCGCGTAAACCGACACCATGTAGGAGCTGCCTGCGAAGCGCTTGAGGTCGAGCGCGAAATCGCAATGGCCGTCGCCGTCAGTGGTGCACTCCGAGAGGGACTCCTCGTAGCTCTCGTCGGCAGCCGCAGGGTCAGTGAAGGCGTAATCCTTGAACGCCGCGAAGGACACGGCTTGTGGCGACAGATACATGTTCGCGGCGACGCGATGCTCTGCTGCGGCGGTGCCGAAGAGGTTGTAGAGGCCAATATGGGCTGCGAGATCCTCGGGCGCCATCCAGCCGCCGAGCTTGCCGTCGCCGATACGTGTCTCGATGCGTAGCCGGTCGGGCAAGAACTCTTCGACGCGAACGCTGACGCTCCCAAGCAACGCGTTTCCTCGCTTGTCGTTCACGATGTAGGCGTTGACGGTGTAGTCGCCGGTTGGGGCCGTTTCGAAGGTGGTGTACGCGAGCTCGATGAAGCCGCTCGCAGGCAAGGCGAGCTTCTGCTTCTTCACCTCGATCCCACGCGGGTCGACGACGACGAGCTGCAATGGCACACCGGCGACTGGCTTCGACCAGTCGACGGGCTTCACCATGAACGCGGCGTGAAAGGTGTCGCCCGGTCGGTAGATGCCGCGATCGGAGAACGCGTACGCGGTCAACGCATCGGCGTTGCCTTTCGTGCGCACCCCCCCCACCTCGAAGCGCGACATGTCGAGCTCGCGGTCGTCGCGGTCCATGGCCATGAAGGCCAGGTCACCGCCATCGCGGACGACCCAGGCGATCGGAGTTTCTTCGTTCTTGAAGCCCGTGAGCGCGGGGATGTCGGCGATGCCACCTCCATCGGTTCGACGACTGACGATGGGCAGACCGTTCTTGCCGATGACCTCGACCGTCGCGCCGTCCACAGGCTCGCCACGGGCGATCGATTGGACGAAGACCTTCGCGTTTTTCTGAGGGTCGGTCTTCACCAGCAGACCGAGGTCGCTCACCAACACGAAGCGGCGGTCAGCGGCCTGGTCGTAGGCTGCCGGCGACTCGTAGTCGCTTTCGTCGCTGCCGTAGCGCTCGCTGTCCTCTTCGCCTTCGTCCCCGTCGCCTTGGTCGCCGCCGACAGTCTGGTAGGTGGTCGTGAGGTCCGCTGGAGCGTTCTTCTCTTTGTCCCACGCGGTAACCTTGACGATGAACAAACCACGGCGCCCCCCTTGCTGGGGCTGAACCCGCTGCGAGAAGTCGAGCACCGTATACTGCGCGATGCGCGGGTTGTTCGTATCGAGGTCGCGTATTTCGCTGAAGATCTCGGAGACGTTCTGCTCGTCGAAGCGGTAGTTGTTGAACGACGCCGTGGCAAAGGGGCCCGAGGTCATACTGATGACGTGGTTGAGCTCGCCAGGCAGCACGCGCGCGAGCTCGATCTTCACCGAGGGTACCCCGCGCACCATGACGTTCAGGCGCTTGTCACCCGCCACCGAGAGCAGGGCGCCCTCGTGCATGATGCGCACTTCCTGGGGATAGCGAGGCACGCGTACGATGGTTTCGAAGTCGTCTTTGGCGATGTAGCCGCCGTGTGCTTCGAGTCCCTTGGGGATGCGAACCAAGAGATACCGTCCAGGCGTGATATCGCGCTGCTGCGTCCCTACGGAGGCAAGCTTGAAGGTATGTTGCGTCGTGATCTCGCGCTCGGCTGGGACCGGAGTGAGGTTCACCTTGGGGCTTTTCTTGACGACGTCTTTGCTGACCTCGCCCGCATTGCTCCAGGCGTAGTTCTTGATGGGTTCGTCGCCGTCTTCGCCGGGCTTGTTTGCGGGTAGCTCGACGACCTGAACGGCCTTGGCGATCTTCTTCTCGTCGATGCCCGACGCAGTGCCGACGATCAGGACGATCTCTGGATCGAACTTCTCGTCGCGCACGACGGTCGCTGACGCGTCCGAGATGCTGAAGACGCCATAGCGACCAGGCACTCGCGTCTCCTGTTGCTGTGGTTCCTTCGCTGCATCACCTCCGGCTTCTGCGCGGACGCCACCGCGGACGATGAGGCGCGCTACGAGGTCGTCGTTGGGGGTCGAGATGGCGGCGCTCTTCACGTAGGCTTCGAAGCGCAGGTCGTCGTAGCTCACGGTGAGCTCGAGAGGTGTGGTCTTGCCGCTCTTCGGGTCGACCAGCTCCGCAACCACACGACTCTCGAAATCGGTGCGCTGCACCGGATAGTTGAAGGCGATGGTTCCGAAGACATATTTGCCGTCGGGATCGACCGGATCTTGCTGAAAGCTGAAATCGTTGATGGTCGCCTTGAACGGCTGGGTCGCGATCTCGCAATCGTCGTTGGCGAGCTTGGCTTGCGGTGCGATCGCCGGCCGCGCGACGTGGACGTCGTAGGTAACACCAACGGGCCAGTGTGCCTCGGGGGTGAAAACGAGCTCGCGGTCGCTCACCCACTGCCATGCACCTGCGACCTGCGGCTTGATGCTGATACCGGCGGTCACCGGTTTGCCGACCAGCTCCATCGCTGCAACCGACTGATCAAAGACGAGGCGTGCGGGCTCGGGCGCTGGTACCGGGTCGCGTCCCTTCCGGGGTGGCGGCGGGTTTGGTGCGTATGCAGTCAGCGTCGCGCGCAGTGGCTCGGGCGGTCTTGGTCGAAGGGCGAGCCACGTGCCCAAGCTGCCGAGTGCCGAGACCCCGACCACCAGGGCCATGATCTGCCCGAAGTGCAACGAGCGCAGGCCGCGCAAGAAGCGGCCCATTCCGCGGCCCACTGCCTCGAGCCACGGGGGCGGATCCCAATCGAACGTTCCGAAAATGAAGGCAAAGAACCGCGACAGGAGAGAGCGGAGCTTGGACATGGGGCGGCAAGACCTCGAGCGAGCTCGCAACCTCGGTCACGAGGTTACGAGACTGCGACGCTACCGCAACGCAAGCCGCGGTACTATCGCCACGAGGAAACCGCGATGGCGGACAAGATCATTCCTGACGTGACGTCAGGCTTAGTCAGCTCAGTGGAAGGAGCGACGGGCGCGGCCGACGCGGCCGTCCATGACGCGTGACTTGGCTTCGCGCGCCATGCAGTAGATCGATTCGGTGTCGAGCGTTTGCAGGTCGTCGAGCGTAAGGTCGCGCAGACGAAGGTTGCTCTCGCCGTAGACCTCCATCACGCGGAAGCCGTGCTTGGTAACGCAGAAGATGCCGTCGTTGACCGTGCTGCGATAGGCGGGGAAGCCGACGTAGGCTTCGGCGTCGCTGGTACAGCGCTGGCCGATGGCGCGAAAGACGCCTCCGTATTGCGGGCTATCGACGATGGTGTTGACGAGGTTCAACACGTCTTCAGCCTTGCTGTGGCTGGGCTCGTCGGCAAGGGCGCCAGGGGTTCGGGTCGGGAGCTCGGCTGGATTCAAGATACTGCTCATAAAGAAACCGCCATGATTATCGCGTTCGAAGTTTATCATCGGCGTCGCCCCCGAAGTGTTGCGCTGCACGTTGCATGACGGCGCGTCACTGACGTGGAAAGCGCAACATCCCGCCGTAGACCCCAGGCGACGAGCCCTCGATTTCGACCGCGCCGGCAACCTTACGGAAGAAGTCCGCTGCGCCTACGTACCCGACGACACCATAGCCGTAGCCGATCGTGCGCATGTCGGTGACACAGGCCCGTAGCAGGTGGGCGCCGACCCCCGTGCCGCGGGTCGTTTCAAGCACCCCAATCGGGCCAACGAAGCCCCGTGCGGTGGCGTCGTAACAGCAGAACCCGAGCAGGGCGTCGGCGCGCGTTGCGATGAACAGACTCACTGGGCGGTTGGCCAGGGCTACACCCGCCTCGCTCGCCCAGCCGCGACTGAAGTGCTCGGTGATCCACGTGGTGACCAGATCGTGCTCTGGGCCAATCGGCTTGCGGACCGTGATGTCGGAGGCTAGCGGTGGGGGCGCGGCCGGCAGGTCATACAGCTTGATGAGCATGTCCATGTCGCCAGTCACCATACGCGGTGACGGGTGTTCACCGCGACTCCTAGGCAACGGGCCCGGTGCACTTGCCGAAGATTGGGAACGTACAAACGACCGGGGGTTGTCATGGTTAATGGCCCGTTGGCTGGAAGAAACATTCGACTCGCCCCCTTGCCGCAGCTGCCGGGAGGTGCGGCGGCTCAGCGAACCGCAACCGCAACCGCAACCGCAACCGCAACCGCGGACGCCATCGACGCTCGTGTGCAAGGCCGAGGAACCGGGTTGGGCGCTGATTTCGTGGCCGGGCTCAAGAAGATGGCTCCCTGGACCATCGGCACCGGAGTGATTCTGACCGCGTTCGTCGCCTCGCAGGTTGGCACCGCCGAAGCCGCAGGCGCGACCGTACTCATTGGGACGGCCGTGACCGCCCTCTGGACCGGCGCCCTCGGCGCAGCCGAAGGATTTCTCGGCCCACGACGTTGAGACGACCGCGACCCGCTGCGGCCCTCATCGCAAGCGATGCGCGGTAACCCTTAGGGGGTCGGCGCGAACGGAAGGATCGACTTGAGGTCCTCGTCCGTGAAGCGCAAAGCCGCTCCCAAGAACCAAGTGCGCAGGTCGGCATTGAACGGGTCGTCGAGGCCTGCTTGCGCGAACAAGTGGTCGTAAAACTCGTAGAGGAAAAATGCGCGGAAGCGCGGGTTCACGAGCTCGCTCACCTGGTCGGGAACGCGCCGCGTAAAGTCGAAGGCGTCGACACGTAGCTCGAGCCTGTCGTTCAACCAGTGGAAGTTCGCGCCGACGCCGCCCGTGTTCTCGATGATGCCGAAACGGAACGTACTGAAGTAGTAGCGCTTGGCGAACTGGACCGAGAACTTCAGGGCGCGGAAGTTGGTGTCAGCGTTGTCTTCAGTCTCACTGCGGATGAGCTCGCCAGTACGGCCGTCGCGAAATTCGCGCGAAATCTGACGTCGCGACTGGTCGCCGCGTACGTCGGAAACGGCTTCGAGCAAGTAATACTTGTCGGGCCTCGGGATGAGTCGCAAGCCAAGCGACGTGCGGACGCCCGAGTCGACGTAAGGCGAGTTACCGTTGAAGGGGACGATGTATTCTGTGCGTAGCTCGACCTGGGTCTGCAGGCGTGCGAGCGAGCCGATGAGCGTGTTGGCGCCATCGACGGTCTCTTGCACGCTGTCGACGAGCTCGTTGTCGTTGACGAGACGCCCCATCGTCCCGTCCCCCTGGTCGATCTTGCGTGTGGCTGACGCGAGGTTCTCGGTGGTCTCGCGCAGGTTCTTGACCGTCTCGGTGATCTCGCCGCCTTCTTCGCCCTCGGCGAGACGGCCTGCCAATGTATTCAAGCGCTCGGTGAGCTGCGCGAGGTTACCCGTGATTTTGCGGATCTCGCCTTCGCGACCGCTGACGTCCGAGAGTGTGTTGGTGAAGCGATGGACGTCGGCGATCATTTGGTTGACGAGCGCCTGATTGCTCTGCACCGTCTCGCGTACCGCGTAGGTGGTCTGCTCGACCGCTACGACGGACCGCTCGACCGACGCCAAGATCTGCCGCAACGCTCCTTCTCCCTCGGGCCCGGCGAGCACCTTCGCGACACTATCGGTGACGCGATTGACGTTGGTGGCGACCTGGCGCAGCTCGGATTGAATGGCCTCGAGGTCGGAGGTGCTCTGGACGTTGGGTATGACTTCGCCCTCTTCGAGCTTCCTGTGGCCGGGCGTACCTGGGTCGAGGTCGAGTCTGAAGTCGCCGAGCAAAGACTCCGCGACCTTCCTCAAGAATGCGTTTTCGTAGACGTCGTATTTCCTGTCGATGCGCAGCTGCACTCGGGCGAGGAGTCTGCCGTCGCTGTCACGGACATGTTCGATACCTTCGATGCGGCCAACATCGAGGCCGTTGACCTGCACCCGCGTCTTCCAGCGAATGCCCGCAGCGTCCGAAAAGTCGCCGTAGAGGACGTAACTCTTGCTCTTGTCGAGCTTACCGTTGCTCGATTGCGTCAAGAAGTAAGTGAGCGACACGACCGCCGCGACGATGACGAGACCAACGAGGAGTGGGGTGCGAGCGTTCATTGCTTGCGAAACCAGGTATGCAGGAACTCGCGCACGAACGGATGCGTGCTGTCGCGAATCTCCTTGGCCGGTACGTCTTCGACGATGACACCTTCGTGAATCACCGCGATGTCGTCGGCGACGAGCAAAGCGCTGCCGACATCGTGCGAGATGACGACGCTAGTAACGTTCAGGCGTTTGGAGGCATCGAGGATCATCTTATCGACGCTATCGGTGGTAAGCGGGTCGAGGCCCGTCGTCGGCTCGTCGTAGAGGACAATCGACGGTTCGAGGACGATGGCGCGTGCAAGGCCAACGCGCTTGCGCATGCCGCCTGACAGCTCCGCAGGGTACTTGTGCTCGATGTTCTTGAGGTCGACGACGCCCAGCTTCTCGCGCACCTTCTCCGCGATGGCTTCCTTCGAGAGCACGCTGTGCTCACGCAAAGGGAAAGAGACGTTTTCGCCAACGGTCATCGAGTCGAAAAGGGCGGCTTGCTGGAATACCATGCCGAACTTTCGGCGAACATTCAAAAGCTCATTGTGCGGCAGAGTGGTGATGTCCACTCCATCGACCAAGATGTTGCCACTATCAGGCTTCAAGAGCCCGATCATGTGCTTCATGATCACGGTCTTGCCCGAACCCGACGGCCCAAGAATGACCCGGGTTTTGCCGCGACGCACCTTCAGGTTGACGTTCTTGAGCACGGGATTCGGCCCGAACGACTTGCAGACGTTCTTCACTTCGATGGCGTAAGGCGAATCGGGGACGCTCACCACGGTGGTGTCGGTCATCAATACGACACCGCGTTGTAGGTCGGCTCGAACTTCATGAGCAGCGCGGAGAGGACATAGTCCAAGACGAAGACCGAGATCGAGCTGATGACGACGGCCTGGGTGGTTGCGTTGCCGACGCCGCGTGCACCGCCGGCGGCGTTGTAGCCCTTGTAGCAGCCAACCGTGGCCAAGAGGACACCAAGGATAATCGACTTGTAGAAGCCGTGCATGACGTCGTAGCTCGCGACGTATTCCTGAATGCGCGAGATGTATGCGCCTTCGTCGATGCCAAGGACCGGCACGGCCATGATGTACGCGCCAGCGTACGCGACCGCGACGAACAACATGGACAAGCAGGGCACCATGATGGCGGACGCGACGATCCGGGGCGACGCCAAATACTGCACCGGGTTCACCGCCATGACTTCCATTGCGTCGATTTGCTCGGTCACCCGCATGGTGCCGAGCTCGGTGGCCATGGCGCTGGCGACTCGCCCGGTGACCATGAGCGCCGTGAGTACCGGGGCGAGCTCTCGGGTGACGCCAATCATGACGGTGGTGCCAACGACGCTCTCGAGATTGAACTGCGCGAGCCCGTTGACCGTTTGCAGGGTGAAGACCGCGCCAGTGAAGGTGCCGGTGAGCATGATGATGAACAACGAGCCGACGCCCACGAATTCCATCTGATTGAGCAGCAAGGTGACTCGGAACGGAGGGCGACAAGCGAGGGCTACGGCACTCGCGAAGAACTGCACGACGAGGCCGAGCTCTGTCAGACCGCTGATCGCCATGTTGCCGATCGCAACGAACGGGCGAGCGACCGGGTTCTCATTCAAGCGTTCGAGGGTTGACGACGAGCTCACGCGTCGTGCCCTTGCGCCGCGAGGGGTTGTGGACGGGCTGTCGTCGTCGATGTGCTGCCCTGGGAGGCACCTGAAACGGTGGTCGCGACGCTCGAGCCCACGTAGCGACGCGGAACCCGCGGGCCGATGCCGCAGGTGATTTCGTATGCGATGGTGCCCGCGTTCGCCGCGAGGTCTTCGGCTGTGATGCGACGATTTCCTTGCTGGCCGATGAGCACGACCTCGTCCTCCGTGGACACGCCCGGCACGTCGGTCACGTCCGCCAGACAAAGGTCCATGCATATCGTGCCAACCACCGGCGCGAGCTCGCCTTTCACGAGCACCTTCGCTTTGCCCGTCATGATGCGAGGGTAGCCGTCGGCGTAGCCAACCGGAAGCGTCGCGACCACGCTATCGCGCTTGGCGGTCCAGCGGGCACCGTAGCTCACGCTGGTACCCGCAGGGATGTGCTTCACGTGGATCGGGCGCGTCGTCCAGCGCAAGATCGCCTGCAGCGGATCGTCACCGACGTGGCGGTCGCGCGTGTCGAGTCCGTAGAGACCGCCACCCGGACGCAGCAGGGTGTGTCCGTCACCATGCACGCCGGTCAGCAGGGCAGGGGTGTTCGCGACATGCAGCCAGCGGGGCGAAAATCCCGACTGCCTTACTTTCGCTATAGCGGAGGTATAGCTCGCCACTTGCTCGAGGTTTTTCGCGTCACCAACGATGTCCGCGCTCGCGAAATGCGACATGAAACCGTCGAGCTTGAGCTGCGGCGTCGCCCTGGCCGCGGCGAGGAAGGTCGCGAGCTCGTCCACCTGGGCGCCAAGACGCGCCATGCCGGTGTCGACCTTCAGGTGGTATGCGACGCTCGTCCCGCGGGCGGCGGCGGTGAGGTCGGCGAGGTGATCGACGCGCCAGATGACGGGCGTAAGGTGGTGCTCGACGACAGCCGCGAAGCCCTGACTACCGAAGGCGCCGCCGAGGACCAGAATCGGGGCGCGAACGCCACCATCACGCAGCGCCACGCCTTCTTCGACCAGCGTCACACCAAGGAAAGCGCAACCGCCGAGCTCGAGCTCGCGCGCCACCGCGAGCGCACCGTGGCCATAAGCGTCGGCCTTCACCACGGCGCACAACGGGTGACCACCACCTCGCCGCTGTAACGTGGCCACGTTGGCGCGTAACGCCTGGAGATCGACGGTAACCGCTGTGGGTCGAATCCCCGAAGCGACGGACATGCCCGTTTTATCGCAGCCACGAGGCGGAAGCGCAATTCTACGGAGCTTCCTTGGCACGCGAAGGTGCGAGACTGAGCCTGGGGTGCGCCTCGACCGCGCCGCGTGGCGTGCGGCCGAGCGCAACGGCGACCACACGATGCGCACCGGCCTCGAGCAGGGCATGGGCGGCGGCGCGCACCGTTTCTCCGGAGGTGATGACGTCGTCGACCAGTAGCACCGACCCGATGACGTGACCCTTGACCCTGAAAGCGCCGCGGACGTTGGTCTGGCGCTGGACCGCATCGAGCGTGTGTTGGGGGGCGGTGTCGCGGTTGCGACGTAGGCAATGGCGGACGGGCATGCCCAGGGCTCGCCCAATTGCCCGCGCCAGGATGGCGCTCTGGTTATAGCCACGCTGCCGGGCGCGCGCGGTCGATAGCGGCACCGGCACGCATTGGTCGCACTCGCGCGCCAAGGTGCCAATATCGACGTGTTCGGCGAGGAGGCGCCCGAGTCCTCGCGCGAGGTCATCACGCCCACCGAACTTCATGGCGTGGACCGCGCTCGGTAGCGGCCCCGTGTAAAGGTAGGGCGCGCGCATGCGCAGGTCGCTCCCCGGAGGACAGCAGCGAGGGCCAGGATGGTCACAGACCGCGCAGCGCTCGCTGTCGTTCGGCTCGAGGTTGGCTACGCAGATGTCACAGAGACCGAACGGTGGCCGCGTGGGTAACGGCTCGTCCGGCGCGCATACACAGCGCGCGGGGTAAACCGCGTCGAGAACCGCTCGTCCTGTGTCGAGCGCGTCCTCACGCAGGCGCGCGAAGATGCTCATGCGAACATGGCGTACACCTCGCCCCGAAGCAGCGGCTCGACCCGCCCCCCTGCAGCCGTGTCAGGGGGTCTGTAAAAAGGGGTTCAGTGGGTGCGGATGCGCCTCTAGTTCGCGTCGCGGTTTGCCGCGAGCACGCGCGCGATCTCAGCGTTGACGGCGCGGTACTCCATGCGGTCGCCGGAGCGCTCCTGAATGGCGCGCAACGACTTCGCGTCGACCGCTCCCAAGCGCTCGAGCGACAACACCGAAGCGAAGCGCACTTCGGGGACGCTATCTTCAGCGCTCTTGGTGAGCACGTCTTTGGCCGACTTATCGCCGGCCCAGCCAAGCTGGTAGGCGGCGCGCTCGCGCACGCGCGGGTTCGCGTCGCCCAACTTGCCGCGCCAGCAGGTGGGGTCGGAATTGCACTGCGCTGCGGCCTCGAGGCGGACCTTGTCGTCCTGCACGCTGGCCGCGAGCTGCTCGTCTTTGGCGAGCGTCGCGAAGGTCGCCAGATGCGACGCGTCACCCAAGCGGGTCACTGCGACAATGGCGGCTCGGCGGGCATCATCGCCTCCCGTCTGGGTCGCCTTGACGAGGACCGGCAAGGCGCTTGTGTCTCCAGAAGCGGTGAGCGCTTCGCAAGCAGCAACGCGGATCGCGAGGTCGGTGTCCTCGGCGAGCGGATGAAGGGCCTTGGCTGCCTCGGGCGTCCCAAGATAGCCGAGCGCGTACGCGAGCTCGACGACCGCGCCAGCCATGTTGTCGTCTTTGGCCGTCTTGTACTTCGCGTAGAGCTTGGCGAGCGTCGCAATGAGCACCGGCTCTGCGGCTTTGGCGCGCATCGCACCGAGCACCGAGCCGGCACGGGCTTCGACTGCTCCCTCGGGCAAGGGCTTTCCGCTTGCCAGCTTGACCTTCTCGACCTGGTCGTTCTTGCGCTCGATCGTCTGCGTCAGAATGGCAACAGCAGGCTCACCGATCTGAATGAGGGCGAAGCGCGCCTCGTCGTAGAAGGTCACATCGCCACGCTCCTCGTAGAGCATGACGACCAGGCGAGGCGCGGCCTTGCCGTCGCGGAGGGCACCCAGCGCCGAGACCGCTGTCCGCGCCAGCGGAGCGGGGGTTTCGGGACTCAGAAAGCCAAGCAGGGCGTCGGTTGCGGTCTTGTCGCCAAGGTCGCCAAGCGCGCGGATCGCGGTCTCGCGGGTGCGGTCATCGGCGCGTCCAGCGAGGCGCACCAGCGGGTCGACACCGTCGGAGGCGCGAAGGCGGGCAAGCGCACGCGCGATGGCTTGGTTCGTTGACGTCTTGACGCGGCCGACGCGATCGTTCGGGTTGGCGTTGAAGTCGAGCTGCTTCACGAGGTCCTGGCTGACCCCTTTGTCGCCGAGCTCGCCCAAGGCGTAGGCGGCGTCGGGCTGCCACTCGCCTTCCTCCTGCAGGTAGCCAAGCACCTTCTTGACGACCGATGCGTCGCTCGTCTTGCCGAGCCGGCCGACCTGGCGGAGTGCTTCGGAGCGTTCTTTCGGATCTTTCGCCTTCCCAAGCCAATAGGCCGTGCTGTTGGGGTCGTCTTTGTTGCAGGCGAAGCTCGTAACCAGAACGAAAGCGCCGAGCGCGGCGCAGGACAAGGCGGAAGTACGCATCGAAACCCCCGACTGCTGCAGATGTTCGCTACTGCCGGACCCATTGTACACGGCTCGGACTTCAGCTCAACGAAGGGTTTTCACGTTTTCGTCACGTCGTCGCGACAACTCTTCCCGCCAATTCGTTGAGGGGGCATCCGACGTGTGTTACGCAAACGACGATATGGCGCTTCTTGGTTCGCCGCCGCGCAGTTGCGTGAAGCAGGCAACCGCCGGTTTGGTGGTGGCGGTCGGCTTTGGCTTGGCGCTCGGTTTCACCGAGAGCGTCTTGGCTCAGACAACTCCCCCGAAAACGTCCGCGCCAGCGGCCCCGCCCGGGAAAGCGGCTACGCCCGAGAAGCCGCCGACCCAGCCGCCCCCTGGGGACCCCGAGAGGGACGGCGAGGCGGTACCGCGCTCGAACGAATCCCTAACGCCGGTGGCCCGCGCCGATCGCGACGCATACGTGCAACGCCTGATCGACGCGTTGTCGCATGACGACGCCTTCAAGGTGCGCCTGCAGGCTGCGGTGTTGCTTGGTCGCAGCAACGACGAGCGCGCCGCTCCTGCGCTCATCTCTGCCCTCGCGAGCGACGCTCACTACACGGTGCGCGCCGCCTCAGCGACCGCGCTTGCGAACCTCAACGAACAGCGCGGTATCGCGCACATCGTGAAGGCGCAGGGCGTCGACCGTGAAGCGTTCGTGCGTGAAGAGGCCGAGCGCGCTCTGGCCAAGTTCGAGCGCGTCGAGGCCTTACCCTCTGTGGTCGCAGCCTACAACGGTGCCGAAGATTCTCGCGTGCGCAAGGTCGCGCTTGCCTACGTCGTGGCGCAGCCCATTACCCCCGAGACCGAGCCGGTGCTCGAACGCGCCCTGGGTGAGACGCCCGAGAACTTCGACATCACCAAGGGCGCGGTTCTCAAGCTCGAGCCCGCGCGCATGATGGCGCTTTTGCAGCGTGGTATCGACCATCACGACGCTGCCGTGCGCCGTGGCGCCGTGAATGTCTTGCGCGGGGTGAACAACGAGGAAGCGGCCCGCCTCGTCCTCGGCGTCTACGAGCGCGATATCGAGGTCGAAGAGGTCCGCGCTGCGGCTCGCGAGTCACTGCGCGCGATGCGCTCTCTCTTGCCCATCCAGCAGTTCGTCAAAGAAGCGCAGTCGAGCAGCGAGCGCTACGCGCGTGCGCGCGCCATCAAGCTCCTGGGTGTGGTTGGCGGCGATGAGGCGGAAAAAGTGCTGCTCGCCGCGAGCCACGACGACGAGATTTACATTCGCGGGAGTGCCGTGCTCGCTATGCAGTATCTGGGCTCGCAGTCGGTCATTCCGACCCTCGAGAAGCTCGCCTCCGACCCAGACAATGCGCGCATCTTGCTGCAGATCCGCAGCGTCCTGAAGCATCTGAAAGATGCACGCGTCGCGCAAACCGGCGCGAGCGGCGGCGGCGCACAGTGATGACGCAATGCATGCGGCGGACGCTGGAGCCGCTGCGTCTGCCAAAAGAACTCCCTGTGCGGGAGCCGCGGTAATGCCACTCTCTGGACGCAAGCTTGCCCTCATTGGCGCTGGCAACATGGGCGAGGCGCTGGTGCGGGGCCTCATCACGGCCAACCTGGTCAAGGCGCAGAACGTTGTCGCCACCGCACCGCGCGCAGAGCGCCGAGCCGAGCTCGAGAAGGTCTACGGAATTGCCGCTATGGCGGACAATGTCGCGGCTGTGAAGGACGCCGACATCGTGTTGTTGGGGGTCAAGCCGCAGATATTGAGCAAGGTTCTCGAGCAGATCGCGCCTGCCGTCACCCAGTCGAAGCCCCTCATCCTGTCGGTTGCTGCCGGTTTCACCATCGACTCGATCGAGCAGCGCTTGGGAGAAGGGGCGCGCATCGTGCGCGCCATGCCGAATACCCCGGCGCTCGTCGGTTTCGGCGCCACCGCAATCGCCATGGGTATCCACACGAGCACCGAAGACCTTGCGCATGCACAAGCCATCTTCCAGGCGGTTGGCTTCGTCACTGTCGTCGACGAGTCGTTGCTCGATGCCGTGACCGGTCTATCGGGCAGCGGTCCGGCCTATGTGTTCATGATCATCGAGGCGCTAGCCGATGCGGGGGTGAAGGTGGGGCTGCCGCGCCGCCAGGCCCAGGCCTTGGCAGCTCAGACCGTGTTGGGCAGCGCCAAGCTCCTTTTGGAGACGGGTCTTCACCCCGGGGTTTTGAAGGACCAGGTTACAAGTCCGGGTGGCACAGCCATCGCTGGCTTGCACACGCTCGAGCAGGGTGGTTTGCGCACCACCCTCATCAATGCCGTCCAGGCCGCCACCGAACGCTCCAAAGAGCTCGGGAAGAGTCGCTGAATCGTTGATTTTTCGGAACGTGACGGGCGTCACGTTCGACGCCGATTCTGGCGTAAATTTTCCGTGCTCGGCGAGCGTCTTTGCTAGCATGAAGGAGACGCGCCAAAACTCGTCGGGCGTGCGCATGCGCGCCAAGCAGCACCAGGCAGTCCCCGCGGCCAAGCCGCGTTTACGTATCGTCACAGGAGAGACGGCCACGCCATCCGAACCGCGCCTCGCCCATGAGCCACTGACCGACAAGCTGCTCGTGCAGCGTGCGGCGCGTGGCGACGAGATCGCTTTCTCCGAGCTCGTGACGCGCCACTATCGCCGTGCGCTCCGCGTTGCGTTCGGTCTGCTGAAAGATCGCCACGACGCCGAAGATGTTTTGCAGGACGCCTTCGCTCGCGTGCACGCCCGCTTGAAGGACTTCGAGGGCTCGTCGGCCTTCTACACGTGGCTCTATCGCATCGTGGTGAACCTCTCGATCGACACCATGCGCAAGCGTCGCCGCGAGCGCCGCGTCGAGCTCGAGGACGAGACCGCGCGTGATGCCCTACGGTCTGGAGACGAGCTCTGGCCCCGCTATCGCGACGCTGGCCCGGACGACACTGCAGAGCGCAAAGAGCTCGCGGCAAAGCTCGACCGCGCCTTCCGTGGCTTGCCTGAGATTCACCAAGCGGTGATCGTACTTCGCGAGCTCGAGGGATTCAGCTACGAAGAAATCGCCGAGACCCTCGGCATCAAGAAGGGCACCGTGATGAGCCGACTCTTCCATGCACGCCGCGGCATGCAAGCAAACCTGGCGGGTAGCTCCCCGGAGAGCGCGACGGTGACGGAGAAGTCCCAATGACAGGTAAGCGTGCCAACGTCTCCGACGAGCTTCTTTACGCCTGGGTCGACGGCGAGGCTGGTGCCCGCGCCACCGAGGTGCGCGACCTGGTCGAGAATGACCCGACGGTCGCTGGTAAGGCCGAGGCTTTGCGTAAGCTTGGCCGTGACATGAATGCGATGGTGGATGCCGAGCTCGACGCCGAGCCGGTCGATGCGCTTGCCGCGCTTGCTGGGATCCGCAAGCGCATCGCTGTACGGAAAGAACGCACGCTGTCGGCGCGCCTTGGCGCTTGGTGGGACGACGTGCTGCTCTTCCATCGCAAAGCCCTCGCGGGTGTTGCCCTCGCGGCTGGGCTGGGTGCGTTGTCGGCACCTGGAGTCGTCTACCTCATGCGCGACCGCGTCTTGCCGCAGCAGGGGAACGGTGTCGTTGCGACCTCGGTGACGGTCGAATCGCTCGAGGTCGGCGAAGACGGTAAGGCTACCGTTCTCCACGACGACAGTGGTAATACGACGCTCATCTGGGTCGATTCTGGCTCGGGGTCACAGCCGCTCGAGTTCTGATGCGCTTCGTTTTGACCGCCATTGCGTACCTGTTGCTCGCCTTTCCTGCGTTCGCAGCCGAACCGGTCACGCTGGGCGTGAAGATCATCTACGCCCACAACAAAGCCACGGGGATCGATCCGAAGCTCAAGAAGCTCGCGAAAGATCTCTCATCACTCAAGTTCACGGCCTACGAGCTCAAAGACGAGGCACAGCTCGCCCTCGAGCTCGGCGCCACCGGCCGCGTCCAGCTCCCCACCAAGGAGTGGCTGCTCGTGAAACCACGCGATATCGACCAGCACGGCAAGCTTCGTGTCGATCTCGAGGTGGAGAAGATCAAACTCAAGACCACGAGCATCATTGCCAAGGACGGAACACTCGCCATCGGGGGACCGGCGTATCAGGACGGGACGCTCATTCTCGCGATCACGCGCGAAGCACCCAAGCCTGATTGAGGTCCGCGCCTGGCGTCGCCCTCAGGTCGGCGCGCGAACGTGCTCGAAGAGCGGGTGAACGCCGAGAACCCAACCGATACCGCGCTGACGTTCCTGTGCAATCGACAACGCTGTTCTTACAGCTCCTTCCGGAGCCCGGGTCAGGGGCGCGCCGTTGATCGCGAGGTCGGCGCCCGCGAGCGGCAGCTCGTCGACTGCGAAGGGCAACAACCAGTCGCCGCGCGCGGCGAACGCCGTGAAGTCGACGTCTTTCGTTGGGTACAACGACCACTCCCGTAGGCGCCAGTGAACGCCGGTGAGCTGGCGGCGCATCGCCTCGAGCTCGTCATCATCGCGCAACGACGGTAACGTGAGCGCCGGCGCAAGCGCGCTCCGGATGCCGACGAGCTTGGCGAGGCCAAAGGGATGTTCGGTGATGTGGAAAGGCGGCAGCGCGTAGGCGCCGAGCGCCCAGAGCATGACAGCGGCGGCTTCGGCCTCCCAGATGCGATTGATACGCTCTTGCGGATCGGCGCTCCCAATGGGCGTGTCGAGGAACACGCTTTCGTCGTCGCTCGCGGCGTCGCGTCGACCATCGTCGTCGCGCACCCAGGCGAGAAGCTCGCGACGCATCTGTTCGGCTGCGGCCTCATTGGGCTTGCCAGCATCGTCTTCAATCAACCCGCGCACGGCGCACGCGAGCAGACATTGCGTGCGCTGGAGCACGACCTCGGCGGGAGGACGATGCATGCCCTCGCGAATCAGGTCTCGCCCGTACGCGAAGACGCTATCGCCCGTGAAAGCGAAGCCGGCGACGATGTCGGTGAGCTCCGTGCAGAAGCGGTGTGCCTTGCCGCCTTCGTCCCAGCCAGGCGCGATGACGCAGCCAGCGACTCCTAGGGTCTGGAACACGCGCGCGACCAGCGCCTCGGGTCCTCCGTGCTTGCGGATATAGCCAACGAGACCGGGCAAGTGTTGCCGTAGTTGCTCGACAGGCATGAGCGACACGCGCACACCGACATCTGGCCAGACGATGCTCGCCTCGTGCTGCCCAGCCGTGACCGTCGCGCCGGGCGCCAGGCTCTCGAGCAGGTCGACCGGAAACATCTGTTGGAAGGGCATGTAGATCGCGAAGTTGTCGGCCGTCATGATGCGACTCTACCTCAACGAGCGGCTGTCGCGTTAGGCTCGAGCGCATCGGAGTGAGACTGCGCGTCGCTCGCTCAGCGTGCTTGCCCTACCAACCGAACGATGTCTTCTCCGAAGCGCGCTACTCGCGACGCGCCGAGTCCCTTGATGGCGAAGAGATCGTCGACCGATCGCGGCTGCGCTGCATCGATAGCCGCGATGACCGCGTTCGTGAGCACCATGAACGACTTCCAGCCCAAGGCGCGCGCCTGTCGTTTGCGGTAGTTGTCGAGGGCGCGAAACACCGGTGTGTAGCGCGAGCGGAACCGGCTTGGGCGTCGCTCTCCTTCCGGGCGTTCGCTAGCGGGCGTTCGAACTGGTCGTCCTGCGAGCCACACGGTCGGATACTTCTGTCCTTTGCGCACCAGACGATTGTCGCGAATCAGTCCCTCGATGGTATCGAGGATGTCCGGCTCTGGTGCGTTGAGCTTGCCATGCGCGGGGTTCTTCAACAGGCCGAGCCGTGACACCGCACGCGCGCGACTGCCACGCAGAGCCTTCGCGAGCATCACCTTGCCGACCGGTTTGCGCAGCGCGCCTACCATCTCGAGGATGATGTCGATCTCACCCGGCGTGAGCTTGCGTCGCGGCTCGCTCGTCCGCTGTTTCGTCTCGCGCGCTTCGCGCTTGGCGCGTGCCTCTCCTTGCGCCGAGGCGAGGACCGCGCGTACCGCGTCGACATCGGTGCAGACGTCGCACGAGCCACAGGCGCCAGGCTCGTCGCCGAAATACTCTGCTATGACAGACTGCCTGCATCGCTCGCCGTTCGCGTAGTCAACCATGCGCTGGAGGGCCTCGAGCCGTCGCGCCGCGTGGGCCGCCGAGCCACCTTTGCTCGCGAGGAAACGTTGCGTGGCCGTGTCGCCATGGCTGTAGAGCAGCAAACAGCGCGACGGTGCGCCATCGCGTCCGGCGCGACCAGCTTCTTGGTAGTAAGCCTCTAGGCTCCCCGGCATCTGTGCATGCACCACGATGCGGACGTTGCTGTAGTCGACGCCCATGCCGAAGGCGTTGGTTGCGACGAGGATGCGCGTCTTGCCGAGCTCGTAGGCGGTCTGCGCGCGTTGTCGCGCGAGGTCGGTACGGCCCGCGTGGTAATAGCCCGCCGCGAAGCCACGGTCTTTCAGTGCCCCGGCAATCTCTTGCACCTTCTTGCGCGTCGCGCAGTAGACGATAGCGCGGTCTTGCGAGCGGCTGTCGCGCATGCCGTGTTGCTCGAGCACGGCGGCCAGGGCCTCGAAGCGCTCTTTGTCGCTGCCGAGTGGTAACACCGCGAAGCGAAGATTCTCACGACGAAACCCACCGCGTACGCGTACTGGGTCGTCGAGCTCGAGCGTCTTGGTGATCTCGTCGAGCACCCGCGGGGTGGCGGTCGCGGTGAGGGCTATCGTAGGGACGCCGAGCTCGCGACGCAGCTCGCCGAGCCGCATGTACTCGGGCCGAAAGTCGTGCCCCCATTGGCTCATACAGTGCGCTTCATCGACAGCGAGCATCGAGATGTCGCAGCGCGCGAGGAGTCGCCGAAACCCGTCCGCTAAAGCGCGCTCGGGTGAAACGTAGAGCATGGCCAGCTCGCCGGACGACAAGAGGCCGAGCACTTCGCGCTGCTGCTCGTCGTCGAGACCGCTGTGCAGGGCGCGCGCGCATACGCCCTTGGCCATGAGGGCGTCGACTTGATCTTGCATCAAGGCGATGAGCGGTGAAACGACCACGCAGGTACCCTCGCCGCGGTCGTGTAACACCAGCGCCGGCACCTGGTAGCAAAGTGACTTACCGCCACCCGTGGGCATGAGCACGAGGGCATCGCGGCTCTGGATGAGCGCGCGAGCCGCGTCATGTTGGCCGGCCCTGAAGGATGGAAACCCAAAGACCGATGACAGGACGTTCAGTGTCGGGTCGTTGGAAAGCAGCTCGCCGATCGCGCTCATGGATCATCGGGCAATACCACGCTGCTCTGACATCGAGCGCGGTCACCGCGTACGCCCGGCGTGCTCGCTCGGTAGAGGCGATTCGGTACGCCACCGCCAGCTCCTTGTCGATTTGAATGGCGCAGCGAACGTGTGCGAACAATTGCCAACCTATGGCCAAGAGCAAACGACCGGTCGCGCAACGCGCTGTCCCAGGCGATGTATTCGCCTACCGACTCACCGGTGGCGACTACGGAGCGCTACAGGTCTTCGCGAGCAGCGACGGGCCGAATCATGTCGAGCTGGTGGTCCTCGATGGCCGGTGGCCGCACGTCCCATCGGAGTCGGAGGCGCGAAGCGCGGGGGTTGTCCTGAAGACGTTCGAGGGGATCTGGGTCGAGGGCCTAGGCTATCGAGAAAACCACGTCGGCGTGAACCACGTTTACGCCGAGGCCGAGGTCCCATGGTGGGCAATTCGCGTCGGCAACTTGCCGGTGAAAAGCGTAACCATCGATACCGTCGTCGTGGGCGACTGGTACGCGGTGACGCGAGACGACGAGCCGTCCGCGCAGGCGGTGCGTGATGAGCGCTTTCCGTTCTGCCTCACCCTAGAGATCGCAGAGCTCGGCGCCGCGACCCGCACTCGCAAGGACCTAGAGGTCTTGACCTTGCGCGGAACTGGGGCCGTCGATGCGAAGACGCTGCGGGTGTTTCCAAACTTGAAGCAGCTGACGTTCTACCTCGATAGCGGACAGATCGAAAACGTTCGGGCCCTCGCGGACCTGCCAGGGCTGCGCGAGCTCGAGCTCGATGGCGTCTATGCGCTGGAGGTCGACGATCTCCCCGAGACCTGGCCTTGCCTGCAGAAGATCACGATCCGCGGCGGCCGCAAGGCGTGGTCAACAGTACTCAAGCGCAAGCTCGCTCCTGTCGCGAGCGTGAAGATCACTGGACTCAAGGACGACGCCTGGATCGCTGAAAACTTGGCGTGCCCGTTTCGCACCTGGGACGCGGTCTCGCCGGCCTTGGCCCGGGGCGCGATCAAGGCATGGAAGGAGGCGCAACGCCAATTGGCCGAGCTTGGTTCGTCCGCCGGGTCGCGCGCGAAGCCTATCCTCCACAAGTTCGTCGATGAGTTGAACCGTCTGGATGCCAAACATGACATCGAATCGGCCGAGCGTGACCACGCTGCCGAGGTGTTCGTGGCGATGGCGAGTGAGCACGGCGTGTCACCATCGGACGCTGCGGCGTGGTTTGATGCGTGGCGGCACTTCTAGCCGTAGCCGGTGGCTGCGCGCGCCTCGGTTACTGGCCCGGTGTGGTTGCCGGTTGCAAGACCAGGGCGCGGCCTTGCTCGCGCGCGACTTCAGCGAGGTCGGGTGGCAGATCAGCGATGAGCCGGTTGAAGGTGTCGAGGTCTTGACCGTTCGAAACACTGCCGCGGTTCAAGAATCGCGCAACCGCGATCAGCTGGTGGACTTCGCGGCGCGCGGAACGGGGCTCAGCGAGCTCGCGTACGACTTCTAGTGCCTCAGGGTCGAACGCCTTCACGAAGCCAGCATCGCGGAGGCGCACGCCGAGGATCTCGGCCGCGACGGCTCGTGCATGCGGGTTCGACGTGCTCTCGGCGCTCACGGCGTCGCGCAGGCTCTGCGCTTCGAGTGGTGTGCCACGCGGGTGCTTGAGACGATGCCGCGATACGGCCTCGCGCACCCACGCGATGGGGCCGAGCGCCGCGCAGCCCACAAACAGCGGGAGGGTGACTTCGGTGTAGTAGCGGTCGAGGCCAGCCGCCATCAGACCCAGACCAACCACCAGCGGGATTCCGAAGAAGCCAATTGCCGTGGTCGTGAGAGTCGCATTGCCGAGGTCGGCTTCTGTCGGCACCGGGAAGTAGTAGGGCTTCACCATCGCGTCGAGATTCGCCTCGAATGTCCGTGCGAAGCGCAAGATCGCACGCCCATCGGCTGCGGAGACTGCCTCGTTGGGTGCGCGGGGTGCCGTGGGCGCAAGCGCGAGCTCGAACACGCTCGTCTGCGGGAGCGTCCCGTTGAGGATGGTTTGAGATGGCGCGACCGCCGTTGCCGTGACTGCCATGCACCCTTGCGTGGTGCCAAAGGCACCCAAAGAGACGTTAATCGTGGTGCTTATCGGCGTGGTTCTCGCGTCACGTGCGCGCGGCGGGCCTGTCGCGCTGTCAGGCTGTGCGGTGAAAGCCTTGTCTCGAGCAGCCACGCGCAGTGTATCGTTTGGAAGCGATGGGCTCGGATCGCGTGCCAAAGTTCGAAGACCTCCCCGTGCCGCGCGATTTCCAGCGCGACGAAGATCCAGCCTACTACGGGCGCTATCGACTTTGGTTCGATCAGGTCGCGCCGTTCGTTGACGACTATCGCGCGTTCGTACCAGTTCGAGATCAAGCCACAGCCGAGCTGCGCGAGGCGGTCGCGTTGCTCGAGGCTCATCCGCGTCCGGTGACCTATTGGCCGTTTCGCCTCATCGAGCGCGGCGACGATGGAAACCCGGTCGACGGGTTAGCGCTGTGCTTCGAGATGCTCGCTGACATTTGCTACATCGACATGCGCAACCTTCACCTGGCGACCGACTTTCTCGCGTTCGGTCTTCATGACGCCAGGTGGTTCACCTACTCGAGCGGCGACGGTCCCGATACTTGGCTCGACGAGGTCAGAGTCGAGGCCGGCCGCTTGCGCATTCGCCGATGGCTTGGCGAGCCGTACATGCGACAGTCGCGACTCGCGCTCTATCGGCGACTTTGCTCGGAGGTCTACGCCAGTGACCAGACCTTCCGCCGCTTCGTCGTCGCCGCGCATCGCGCCGTCCCGCGAGGCTTCTACGAGCGTGGCGAGGATCTCGCCGTGCTAGCGGACGCGATTGAGAAAGAAACCCCCCAGAGGTCGTGATTGCTCCAGGGACGCGAGTCCTCGCGTTGCGTCGATGCCTTCCGTGCCGCTGCGGCGGACACTAAGCCTGGTGCTGGCGGGGCATCGCCATCCGTTTACGTCGGATCGTGATGTCTGCGACAATGCGGCTTGGCCCCCATCTCGTCCGCTAAGGCGACCAATTCTGGAGGTTCGACGATGCGCAGCTATGAACTCGGACGCATGCCCGCAGTCGCGGAGCTTACGCACCGCAATGCAGCCGACGCGGCGCGCGAGCTTGCCGAAGCGATCGGGCGTGAGCTTCGCGCGACGATGCAGGTGCACGTCGATGGCAGCTGTCTCGTCCTCCCAGCACCGTTCGAGGTCCGCCGGGACGGCCGCGCGCTACCTGGCGAGGAGTACGCAACCTACGCGAATCTTTGCCTCGACCGCCTGCGCGATATCGGTGCCGGTGCGGTTAGGTTCGCGGTCGAAGAAATGTACGTCTTCGACTGGGACGTCTTCGACAAGCAGTGCTGGGCCGTACTCCAGGCCGCCTATGAAGAGTTGCCTGCCTGGGTCGGCACCAAGGAGCGCCCGGAGTGGTTTGGTCTCGACCAGCGAAAAGGACCGAACCTCTCGGCGAGCGTCGAGCCGCCAGGGTTACAAGTCGCTGGCGTCCTCGAGCTGTCCGCCTTCGACGAATGGCACCATCGCATGCTGGAGCGGACCCGCCAGCTGCCCGTACGTTCGAGCCCCTAGCTAAGCTAGCCCCGCCGGTCGGTTGTGTCGGCTTACCGATCTCCGTAAGCCGGAAATCCCGAGAAATAGCGTTTTTTGTTGGAAACGATGACGGCCCTTCGCTTAGAGACGCGCCAGGGTGGAGGTCTGCCCGCAACGTCGAGGGGCGGATGCAAAGCAGTCGAATTTCGCAACGAGCATCGCTCGCGTGCGCTATCGCGGTCGTCGTAGTTGCCTGCACGCCCCGAGGCGCCGAGCCCCCCACGCCGCTCGCTGCGGACGAGCCCGAGCGTGAGGTCATCGCCACCGTCGACGGAGAAGCGGTACCGCTCGACCGCTTCAATCTGCTGTTCGCCGCGCGCTTGCGCGGTACAGGCCATCGACTAACGACGCGCGCCACTTACCTCGAGACCAAGCGAGCCATTGCGCGGGATATGGTGAATGAGCTGCTCGTGAGGCAGGGCGCCAAGCGTCGCGGCGTGACCGTGTCCGCCGAAGAAGTCACCGCCCGCCGTACCGCTCTGGCCGCGACCTTCAAGACTCCCGAGCAGTTCAAACAGCACGTCGCAAACTACCCGCAACAAGATGTTGGTCTTCGCCGCAGCCTCGAGACGCAGTTGCTCGAGGAAAAGCTCGCTGGCGTAAAAGATGAGCCCGTAAGCGAGGAGCACGCGCGTATCTTCTACACCCGCAACAATGCGCGCTATCAGACACCCGCGTACCTCACAGCCGAGGAGATTCTTTTCGCCCGCGGCGCGCGCGCTAAAGCGGATGAAGTAGCAAAGCTCGCTCGCGACCCGAAGCTGTCGTTCGCGGCGTTGGCCCGCACTTACTCCAAGAGCCCACGCGCCCGCCTGGGCGGTGACATGGGACGGGTCGAGGAGAAAAGTGTGGACCCGGCGGTGTGGAAGGCGCTGCGGGGATTGAAACCGGGGGAGGTCTCCAGCGTTGTCGAGAGCGCGGACGGTCTGCGTTTGCTCAGACTAGTGCGCCTGAACCCTGCGGTGAACGTCAGCTTCGAAACCGCCCGCCCCGAGATCGAACGCAGTCTGCGGGCCCGCCGCCGCAGCGCCGCGATCGCGGACTTGCGCGCCGCTTTGCTTAAAGAGGCAACGGTCGACAACGCCTTCGAGCGTCGTCACGCCGAGGACTTCGCGCTGCACAAGGGCACGAATGGGGGGCTTGGCGAGATCGCCACGCTGCCCGCCGTCAGCCCTTCGGCGAAACCCTCGGCTCCCGCCGCGCGGCCATGAAGAGACTATTTGTCGCTGGCTTGGTCGCCTGCGCTTTGCCTTCGTCGGCTTCCGCGGATGTCTATACCGGCTATCACCTCGTCAAAGAGGAGGGGGGCTACTACATCTACGCCACGAACGGCGTGAACTTCATGTGGGCTTGCAGCTGCGGCTCCGAGTATCTCGGCGGGGCGCCCTCTGATCTCAACATCTCGCCCCAGAGCAATGACGCGCAGCAGCTGACCTCGAATCCGCTGGACTTCGAGAGCTGCGCCATGTGGGACACCAATGGCGACGGACTCATCGACTACAACTTCACGGCGCGCTGGGACTCGCTCGTCGATCTCGGCGCCTGGGATATCGTCTGCCAGTGCTACCAGGTCAATCCGAGCTACTGCCAGTCAGATCCCGGCCACGTTTGTGGCATCAGCTGCTTGGAAAGCCAGGTCTACCCGAGCGAGGAGCCCTCGGAGTTTCAGATCGAGGTCTACAACTCACTTCCGACCGCGAGCATCACCCACGCGCCGACACCCGCCTGGAACACGACGCTCACCTTCGACGGCAACGCCGAAGACCCCGACCACGCCGACGGCTCTGGGCTCGATTACTACTGGTCGATCACCACCAAGCCGTCGGGCGCCGTGTCGTTGAGCAACGCCAATAGCGCATCGCCGTCACTTGCCATGAACGACGATGCCAACATCGGTCACTGGGTCGTGAAGCTCGACCTCGACGACCAAGAAGGCGAACGCATCACCGCGACCCATAGCTTCGATGTCCCCAACGTTCCGCCCGAAATTAGTATCGACGGCGACAGCGAGATGGACGCTCTCGAAGACATTCAGGTCACCGCCACGCCCACGACCGATCCCGACGGCGGCAACTTGTCGTTCTCTTGGGACATCGTCTCGAGCCCTTCAGGGTCGAGCCATCCGCCCGCCAACAACGTCGGAACCGCGGCGAACTTTCCGACCTACACAACAGACGAAGACGACATCGGCAACTGGCAAGTGCGCGTGACCGCCACCGACAACGAAGGCCCCAACGCCGACCCGCCGGGCGAGGACACCGCCACCTTCACCTTCAAGGTCCTCAACTTGCCGCCGCGCATCGACTTCGTCGGCGAGACCGAGATCGACGTCGGTGACTCCATCGATGTCGCCACCAGCGTGCTCGACGACGACGACGGAGGCGCGCTCACCTTCGTCTGGGACATCATTCAGTCACCCGACTCCGCGGGCATCGGTCCGCAGAGTGGATTTTCGGAAGAGGCCTCCCTCTACTTGCCCGCTTTGACGGTCGGCATGGCTGGCACCTGGATCTTTCGTCTCACCGCCACCGACAACGAAGGCGAGAACGCGGACCCGCCTGGCGTTACCAGCGAGGACATCACCGTCCTCGTCGATGGCCAACCGACAGCGGTCGTGGTCGTGAGCGCTGGAGGAGCCACTTTGGCCGGCGACCCTCCCACTCTTTCAGTCGCCGACTTCCCGCTCACGCTCGATGCCTCGGACTCCGAAGACCCCGACTCGCCATGCGTCGGCGTCTCTGGCCGCTGTCACAGCTCGAGCGATCCGCCAGTGAAAGACATCTCACCCGCCATCACCACCTATCAATGGTCGCTCGTCGACGTGCCTTCTGATCTCTACGGCATTCAGCCGCTCGGTCGCGTTGACGAGGTGCTTGGGATCAACGGCTCGTCGTCGACGCTCGCGTTCAGCAGCTTCGCCTCCCTCGGCGCGAGCGGCCAGTTCACTTTCGAAGTGACCGTGTGGGACGGCGAAGACAACGAAGCGACGGCGCTTCAGAGCGTCATGATCATCGACCCCAACACCCCACCGACCGCCGTCGTAAGCCCCCCAATGGCGTACATGACGTTGAACGGCGCCGTGACCCAAGACGTCGCTCTCTCCGGCGTTTGGAGCTTCGACCTCGATAACACGCTCCTCGATCAGCCGCTCGCCAATGGCCTCGGCATTCAGAGCTACAGTTGGACCTTCACGCCACCCGCGTTCTGCAGCGCACCCGCGGGACCGTCGCTTTCAGCGTTCAACCTGTTCGCCGCCGGTGCCGTCGTACCGCTCGAGTGCCAGGGCGTTTGGGACGTCCAGCTCACGGTTGGCGACGATGACAACCCTCAGTTGCTCGGCTCTGCGAACACCTTCGTGGTCATCCGCAATTGCCCCAACCCGTTGTGCATCGACGCACCCACGACCGCCCAGCCGGCTGTCGTTGAGTTCACCGACCAGACCGACGTGACCATCCTCTACCACCTCGACGCCACCATCTATAACCACCCAGAGTTCAACGCCGGTGCCTTCACCGAGCTCGCGATCTTTCACGAAGACGACGATCAGAGCCCGTTCTACGTCGACTACGACTTCAACGTCTTGGCGAACGACCAAGGTGCCTACAACGTCTTCAACTGGAACGGCGCTGGCACCGGTAACTTCCGGCCGTTACCCGGCCACTACCACGTCAGGGTGTCGCTGCTTGACGCGAGCCTCAGCACTTCGCCGTACAGCGCGATTGAGCTCAATGCGATTAGCGTCGCTGTAGCGGATGTCTCTATCGCGGACACGAGCGACATCCTGGTGCGCCATCAGGACCTAGATGACGGCACCGATACCCTCGACATCGACTTCAGCATTTCGGGCGTGACCGAGATCGACGAGATCGATTGGTACGTCTATGACGCCGCCAACACCGAACGCGCAAGCGACATCCTGCCTGGGGCTGATTCGGGGACCATCAACTGGAACGGCCACGACTTCGGCGTCCTCGTTGAACCCGGTTACTACACGATCGTCGTCGAGGCGAAACGCCAAGGCGCGAGTCTCGGGGTGAGCGCACCGCACGCCTTCACTGTCTACAGTTTGGCGGCGACACCCAGCGGCAGTCCGGCGCCACCGCAGGGCATGCCTGTCTTCGCAAACATCGACGACGATGACTGGAACGACGCCGCGGACAACACGCAGACGCCCGCACCAGCCCAAGAGAACGACATCGTGCAGGTTGACATCGTGCTGGAGCCGTTCGACCTCGTCGGTTCCGTCGTTTTGTCTGCGAGCGTCGCGACGTTCCGCCTCTACGAAGACGTCAACAAGAGCACCGAGATTGCACTACCCCGGAGCTACGACCTCTCTACTGAAATTGTGCCAACGCAGGTCTTCCTGGAAGGGGTTGGCGCTGGCGCTGCGGAGCTGCGCCTCCAACTCGAGACCAACGGGGTGCTCGCGACGGAGGTACCACTCGCCTTGAACATCGTTGCAGTGGAGACCGTGCGCGACAGCAACAATGATCATGCCATCACGGCCGCTGACACCCCCGCGTTCTTCACGCGCATCGGTCGCTGGGACAACTCCTACGATGCCGCCTTCAACGTCATCAACAATGCCGACCCGGCGAACTTCATCGAGCAAGATCCATCGCGCTTCTACATCCGGGTGACGGACGCTGGCGCCAACACCGATCCCGCGGCCTTCGAAACACGTTTCGTGCAGCTCGGAACGCTCGACCAGGCCAATGCGACAAACGACGTCGCCGTTCAGACACTACTCATGGAGACGGGCGCCAACACCGGGGTTTTCGTCTCTCGCTCACAGCTGCTCACTACAAACGACATCCCAACGGCGGATGACGACTTCGCCGCCGACGATGGCTTTGGCAGCGTTATCGCGGATGATGCAAACAACGACCGAACCCACCGTGTCGACATCAACGGCGCAGTGCGTACGAGCTACATGCCGGCCGGCGCCGCATCCGCGAAGGTCATCGACGTTCCCGTTTGTCAGCGCGGAGCCGAGTCACGACGGCGCGTCGAGGTGCGACTGCATGTCTTCAACGAGCCCTTCCAGGACATCGGCTTCGACCACGACGGTAACGCCGGTACTGCCAACATCGGTGCCGGCAACGCCGTCTTCGACTTTACCGATGCCGACGCGGACGGCGTACATGATGTCGGTGAACGCAGCGAGCCCTACATCGATCTGAGCCATGGTGGCGTGACGATGCGGGCCGGCGACGCCGCCGGCGTGGTCAACGGTCGCACTCCGGTGGTTAGCGAAGCGCAAGCCAACGACCAGGTCACCCGAGCGGACATTGCTTGGGCGCAGGCATGCCTGCGCATCGTGAAGGTTGGCGCCACGATCGTTCAAGACGCCCCGCAAGTCGGCGGCGTGGACATCATCGCCGACGGTCAGATGAACAACATCTTGGCCGCAAACGGCGACGTCGCTGCCGTCTTCAACGCGTTCAGCGCCGGCATGACGAACGACATCGTCGAGGTCTTCTTCGCCGCCCCCATGCCCGGCGCCAACGCTGTTGCTATACCGCCGTTCTTCCAGACCGTCGTTCACAACGAAGTCTCCTTCACCGTTCTCGTTCCGCAACTCAACATCGCCAACCGGACGCTCGCGCACGAGCTGGGGCACCTCTTGCTCAACGGCGTAGACGCGGCGAACCCGCAAACCGTTTTCTATCCGGCGCTAAGTACGTTCACCGACGATTCGGTGTCGAGATATCGCCGTATCACCCAAGCCACCGAGACCACCGCGCGCACAGTGCGGCCACTCGGCAACCTGCCCGCCGCGGGCAACAGCCTGATGAAGAACCCATGACCATGCGCGCCGTTGTCGTTGTCTTGCTGTTTGCTATTGCGGCTAGCCGCGCAGGAGCTCAGTCAATGACGCCAGAGCAGGCCGTGGCGATGCTCACTCGAGCGAGCCACGGGCTGACCCCCATGTCCGGTAACGAAGTGATGGCACTCTACGGCAAGGTTCGCGCCGACTGCGCGACGTATCTCGCGCCTCTACAACAGCGCCTAGACCCCGCGTGGATTGCCGCAGACTCCTCCGGGGAGCGCGCCCGCCAGGCAAGCAACGCCGCGCTTGTTCTCGGCGCGTGCGCGGGGACCGCTGGTCGCGACGCTCTCGTGGGCGCGTTCAATCGTATGAACACCTCGCGGGACCGCCTCGCCGCAGACCTCGAGCGTCGTGCGGCTGCGCTGCCGCGCAATAACCACCCGGAGCTCGTCGCCAAGGCAGCACAGCTCGACCAAGTCGAAACCGTTCGGGGTGTCGTCATCGGCGCGTTGGCCGAGACACACGATGCACGGCTGCGTGACACTTTGCTCGCGCGTTTCTCAGGTGAGAACTACGCACTGCAGTTGCACGCTCTTGCGTACTTCAAAGAGGCAACCCCCCGCGACGCTGCCGTTAGAGCCAAGCTCGCGCCACTGCTCGAGCAACGCGATAGCGGCTTCTATCAGTCGCCAAAGCTGCGTTCGGTGATCGAATGAGGAACTCTTGGGCCATCATCGCGGCGCTTTGTTGGCCACTGTCTGTTCAAGCGACGACTGAATACGGTGCTCCCTTCGTGCTCACCGACGGCTTCAAGGCACCCGCGGGTCTCGGCATCGACGCTGAAAACGGACGCGTCCTGGTGGTCGAGACCGGCAACCACCGCGTCAAGTACGCGAGCATCGCCGCCCTCACCGCGGCACCGAACTGGGACCACTTCGGCTTCGTCGCGAACCGCAGCGCGCCAGAAGCATTGAACGAGCCGCAAGGCATCGCGGGCGATGCCGACGGTAACGTCTACGTCGTCGACACCTTCGGTAACGAGGTGCAGCTCTTTCGCTGGAACGGTTCCCAATACGTCTACGACGCGACGTTTGCGTCGAGCACCCGCAACAGCGTCGTCGGCGTGAACATCAAACGGCCCCGCGACATCGCCACCGGGCCCGACGGCAAGGTTTACCTGCTCGACTCCGGCAACAAGCGCATCCTCGTAGCCGATGGGCCGGCAGACACGTCGTGGTCAGTGCACAAGACAGACGCGTCGTGGGGCAATCCTTACGGGCTCGACCTCGCCGCCGACGGCACCATTTACCTCGCCGACACCGACCACCACCGTATCGTCAAGATCCCGACCGCTGGAGCGAACACGTCGTTCGGTGCGTACGGCACCGGCGACGGTCTGTTTCGCTCACCACGTGACGTTGCCGTGCTCGCGGACGGTAAGCTCGTCGTCGCCGATACGGATAACCACCGCGTCGTGGTCATGCGCCAGAACGGCACGCGCTACGCGACGCTTGGTACCAAGCCGCTCGTCGGCAGCCCCCAGAAGGTCGAGGTCGACGCCGACAACCACATCTTCGTCATCGACTCGAACAACGCGCAGCTTCTTGCCTTTCTGGGGCCCGACGCTTCACAGCCGTTCGACTTCTTCGTGCGTGATCACGGCTTCGATGACGGCACCCAGCCGACCGACCCGAGCTATATCTTGTCGTCTCCTGACATCCTGGTTCGGCACCAGCCGGACGTCGACGTCGCGCAGGCACAGCAGAACGGCCTGACAGCGTACGCTTTCGAGCAGCCGCGTTTCGATAAGAACAACTACATCTATGTTGCCGTCCGCAATCGCGGTGCACACCTCGCGACCAACGCTATACTTCAGGTCTACTGGGCCGACCCAGGCTCGCCTCTCGTCTTCCCGGCCGATTGGTCGTCCGCAGGCATGTACACGAGCTACACCACGCCTCAGATCAACAGCGCCGGCAACCAGCTCGCCGTTCCCGCAGTCGCCCCAGGCGGCAACATCGTCATCGGGCCGATCGTCTGGCGGCCACCGGCACCCGAGAGCACGGTCGATCAGCTGGGGACGCTCAACGTCCTCGTGCGCTCCATCAACGTCTTCGACCCAACCGCGCCGGCTTCCGGCCTCGACGAGGTTCGCGGAAGCAACAACGTTGCGTTGCGGCGCGTCGTCGTGACGCGCGCACCATTCCCGATTGGCGACCAGGATACGCTCGTGGTCGCGGCGCTCTTCCCGGACGTCAATGGCAATGTCGACATGACCGTGGTGCAAGAGCGTGTCGATGAGCTCGCCGCCTGGGTCGAGCAAACCAGCTATGGGCTCACGCACGTAAAGCCCCTCTATCGCGGACCGGTTTCTCTCGACGATCCCGAGAGCACCTACTCGACCGGCGAAGAGACCCTGCTCATCGACATGTCGACCGAGGTTTTGGAGAAGCTCCTCGCCGCCGAGCCGACCGTGCTCGATGGGGAGACCGACGATCCCGAAGACGACATCGACCGCGTCATCATCGTCGTCAACAACCCCAACTTCACCATCGATTTCGCGACTACGAAGAACTGGCCGTACGAGCTCAACGGCAAGACCATCTATCTTTCGGTGTCGGTGCAAGGCCCGGGCAACGCGACGCCATTGTTCGCGCACGGGATGAGCCACCAGTTCGGTCTCTGGGACCTCTACACCTACGACAACGTCGACATTCCCATCCCACACATCGCCGACGAGTGGGACAACATGGCGAAGCCCTTCGAGGGCGCGCACCCGCTGGTGTGGTCAAAGCAGCTCGCAACCTGGGTGACGAGCAGTGGCGGCAAGATCTTCTTCATTGCGCGGCCGCCCTACGATGATCCCATCAGCAATCAACAGGTCGACGTCGCCTATCAGAGTATCCTCGAAAGCGGACAATACGGGGCTGTCGCGGTGGGTCTTACCAAAGGCGCCACGACCTTCGAGGACGAGACGCACTTCTACTGGCTCGAGTCCCGTAGCCCGTCGCTCGGAAACGCTGACGCCACCGTGCCGCAGGACGGCGTACTCATGTACTACGTCAACAAGCTCATCCCGCAGGGCCAAGCGCCTGTCATCGTTCGCGATCACACGCAGAACACCGACGTCGTGAGCGACGCTGCATTGGGCGTGAACCAACAGGAGAGCCCCGGCGGCACCGGGCTCACCGCCAAGGTGGTGTCGAAGCTCGCCAACGACGGGGGCTACAAGGTGCGCATCGACTACGCGCCGCCGGCTGACGACTACGACGTCTACATCGAGCCACACGACCCTTACTATCAGAACCCGGACGTCTGGATTGATCACCAGCCGTACGAGGACCCGGGCACGCCCGGCGAAGAACAGCCTTACGGTGGCGAAGAAAACCGCATCTATGCGCGCGTCCGCAATCACGGACCCGCAACAGCCTATGATGTTCGCGTACGCTTCTTGCTGTCGGCGCCGTACCATACGGTGGGCGACAGCATCTCTTTCGACCTCTACAAGATCGTCTTCATCGACGAGCTCGGGCCCGACGAGGTCAAAGACGTCTACGTGGTTTGGGAGCCCGCCGAGGCGGAGGATCCGCACAACTGTGTGAAGCTCGAGCTGCAAGACATCCCGAACGACACCAACTCCGGGAACAACACGGCTCAGCACAATTTTTCCGTCGAATATGTCAACCACTCGAGTCCGTACGACGTCAGCACCTTCGAGTTTCAAGTCAAAAATCCACAGCCGCAACCGACGCTCGTCTATTTCCGTGTCGACGGCATGCCAATGGATTGGTCGAAGTCACTCACCCCGTCGCGCAAACTCCTCGCCATTGACGAAGTTGGCATCGGCAAACTTACGTTCCAGCCGCCGCAGAGCGCTCCCTCGTGTACCCGCCACAGCATGCACGTGACGGGTTGGGTGCCACGTGGTGACACGCTCATCCGCTTAGGCGGAGTCCAGGTCGACGCCAACCTACGGGACCGCACGACCCTCACCATCGACGAGCACATGACGCCATGCCGCCAAGGCAAGCCCACCGGCACGGGCGTCGATCCGTCGAGCAAGACCTACGCGCGCGCCGTTCAAGAATATCGAAAGATGGTCGAGCAGCTCGGAGGTGACCGCAAACCGGACGCCTGCCAGATCGTGAGTGTGAAGGGCTGCACGATCCCGCCGCGACCCAACGAGAAGATCACCATCCGCTACAAGGACCCGTCGGGGAACCCTGTCTATCACGAGGTCATGACCGACGAATTCGGGTGTTACGACGATCAATACATCGTCGTCACCGGTGGCAACTGGACGGCGACCGCCATCTACGACGGCGGCGAGTGCTCGGGGCCGGACGAGACCGACGACATCGACATCAAGGTGCAGCTCCCGGAGGACCGCGACCAAGACGACGATGGGCTCCTCGACGACGACGAAGTGCAGGGCGACGCCGACGGCGACGACATCCCGAACTTCCTCGACCCGGACAGTGATGGCGACGGCATCATCGATGGCAAGGAGCCACCCGGCGACGCCGATCAAGACGGCGTCGACAACGTCGTCGATACCGATAGCGACAACGACGGCACACCGGATGGTGAAGACGGCTCGCCGTACACGCCGCAGAACCCGATGTGCCGTAAGCAGTCCAAGCACCAGCGCTGCTTGGGATGGGTCCTCTTGGTGCTCGCGCTCGTCCTCTTCGTTATCGCTTGGGTTCGCAAGGAGGCGTGGCTTGCGGCGCTCGCTATCGCTCTCGTGCTCTTCGCTCTGATGCTGATTCTCGGACGGTTGTGCCTATTGTCGTGAGCTCGCGTCGTGGTGAGCGCAGTCCCTTGTTATGCAGCCCTTTCGCCTCAAGGCATTGGACGGCGCTACAGCGAAGGTGAGTCACCCTTGAACGGAGGGCGCCGCCTCGAACTGGTCGCTTAGACCTACTCGAGTACGCTGCGCGTGGCATCATCACCGACGATTGGTTGGGTCAGTCAGCGCTTCGACTCCAGCCCATGCGTGACCGCGGAACACGTTGACCCACTTGCGCACGCGCGTGAGCGGGATGTCGTGATTGCGCGCCAAGTACGAGATGGGATAACCGCGCATAACTCCGTCGCGCAACGCAGCTCGGGCGACGGAGCGTGCCAATGAGCTCGTTACTTGCTCAGCTCCGCCGCGCTCTCTCCACGCGGTCGACGAGGGTTCGCATCACGATCTCGAAGTCCGCCTTCGACGGTAGGCGATTTCCATCGATGTTGAGCTTGCCGTTTTGGTGCGTCACCGCGATCCAGTGACTGCCGTTCATCACCATGTGCCGGACGTCGCCGATGTCGGAAAAAGCGACACGCATGTGCTCCGCCTTCCACGCCTTGCTCGGTAGCTCGACGCCCTGTTCGTCGATGACCAGGCGATGTTCGAAGCGCGTGCGCGCCACCGCCATGAACAGGCCGGCGACGACGAACACCCCGCTGAAGAAAGCTAGCACGCCATAGAAGATCGTCGCGCCCTGCGGTCCCAGCTCGATGGCGTGGTTGATGATCACACCACGGTCATTCGTTACCGTCTGGTGGATGAAGAATACCAAGCATGCGCCGAAGAGAGCGGTCACACCGACGATAAGCTTCCAACTGGGGCGATACGGATACTGAAGTCGTTCCATTTGCGGCCAAACTTTACCCGCTACGCGCCTCGCATGCGACAGCCCGCCAAACGCGCTTCAGCGCGACGACCAAACATCACCGGTGAAACTGAAACCGACGACGAGGTACGGGAGAGCTTGCGAGACGTCCTGCCCGGTGCGGAAGCGATGGTCGAGCCACCACTGCGCGATCACGAGTAGCGTCGGACGATTGAAAAAGCTGCCCGGCCGGTCCCAGAAGCGATACGCGAACATCGGGCCAACGCGCACGGTCGGCGAGTTAGGATTGTTGCCCGCTTCGCCCGGCAAGTAGTCGCTATCGCGGTAGAAGGCGTGTGAGACGCTTGCGCGGACGCCGAGCACCAGTCCGCTGTCGCTGACATGGAGTATGTCGCTGTCGTTGACGAAGCCCCAGCCGCCGTTCGGCATCAGGAGGTCTAGTCGGATGTGGTAGTAGAGCGACGACTCGCCCGGGAGATTGTACTTCGTCCAGTACGCGTTCATGTCGTTGCGCACGACCAGCGTCCCGAACTTCAACAACAGCTGGCCACGTAGCTGCGCCTCTCGGCCACCCGTCGCGAACGCTTCACCACGGTCGTCGCCAGCGCGAATGGCGGAGTCCGAGAAGTTGGCAGACGGTGAGTCGAAATCTTGCGTGAAGCCAAATAGACCGAAGAACCGGCTCGCATAGTAGCCGGCAGAGAACATCAGGATGGAGAGCGGCCTGACCTCGAGCGTCGCTCCAAGGCGCACGATCGCGGGGCTGAGTGATGGCGTGAACGAAAGACCAACGTAGGATTCACGAAGGATGGGGGCCGCGCTGTTGTAGAGCCGGTAGCGATACGAGAGGTCGATCTGGTTCTCGAGGCCGATGGGGTTCACGCGACCGGCGATCAGGTTCGAGTAGACAAGCCGGTGCTGCGGATACGGCTCGTCGCTGTTCGGAGCTGGCGTCTCCGCGTCGCGAGCACGAACAGCATCCTCGGGGTCGATCTTCGAGCCCTGCGCCTGTGACCAGGCGGGGCGAGGGAGAAACATGACGATAACAACGACCTGCCACGCTGCTCGCTGCGCAATGGTCATGCGCAAAATTTCTACGCCAAAAGCGCGCTGAAAGGCAAAGAGTCAGCGCATCAGGTGGGGCGATGCGGACATTGATACCGTTCCCAGCTGTACGCCCACTTTAACGGCCGCGGGCCCTGGATGCGACGGGGTGCCTTTCGACCACCAGCTTCTTCTTCTTTGCGTCAAGCTTGAGCTCTAGGTTCTCACCTGCCTTCACCTCGAAGCGCTCATGGATCGTGTGCCGGCCGATCTTGACCCGTACCCCGTGACGTCCATGCGTGAGCTGCAACTGCGTACCCCGAGGCACGCCGGCATCGTCAATCCAGACGAGAGCCCCAGCTGGCATGTTGGAGCGGACGATCGACATGCTGGGCGGGGTCTCTTCGATGATCGTGGGTTGCCTGCCGTTCTGAGGCGGCGATTGTGCCAGTGCTGGGCTTGGTTGCGCCGCGCCGGGCGCACCCATACTTGGGGCTCCGCTTACCGCTGGCGCAGCGGCGTCGCCGGTTGGCGCGCGAGGCGTCACGTCGGCTGGCACCTCGGGGATCGTCATGCCGCGCATGTTCAGCATGTAGAACACCACAAGGGCCGCAAGTGTGCCTGCCGCACACATCCCCAGGATGAGGTTCCTGCGGCGCTCCTGGCGCATCTTGCCCACCAAGGCGGTCGTGTCGTAGCGGCGGCGCGTGCTCACGGGAGAGACTCCAGTCACATGTTGACTTGGATGCCCTCCTTTCGCCAATGGAAGCAGACGTGAACGTAGAACCCTTGGAAATCGAGGTCCAGCGCGCCTCCGGCGGCCTACGGATCGCCTGGGATGACGGTAAGCAGAGCCACTATCCGCTGCGTTACCTGCGTGGCTACTGCCCGTGCGCGCATTGCCAGGGGCATGGCGGACCCACACGCTTCGTCGATGTCGCACGACCCGTCATCACTCGCATCGACGAGGTCGGGAGCTACGCCATCAACATCGTTTGGCAAGACGATGGCGGCGGCACCCACACAACAGGCATATACTCGTGGGACTATTTACGCGACCTCGACCCTGCCCAGGGTCACTTCGAGCGTCGCGACCTATCTTCGTGATGACATGATGATCGAGGAAAAGGCTTTGGCCGCCGCGAAGCCGAAGCGCGGTCGACCGCGCAGCGACAGTGTGCGGACGCTGGTGCTCAAGACCGCTCTCGAGCTGCTGCAAGAGGGCGACACGCGCGCCTTGACCATGGAGAACATCGCTGCCCGCGCGCGGGTTTCGAAGGCGACGCTGTATCGCTGGTGGAGCTCACCGTCGGCTATCGCGTTCGAGGGCTTCCTCGACGCAGTCAGCCAGCACCTTACCTGGACGCGCTCCGGGACCCTTCGTGAGACGCTCCTCTCGCAGGCGACCGTGCTGATGCAGCTCTTCACGCGGACGACCTTTGGTTGCACCATCCGGCGCGTCATCGCCGACGCTCAGTCAAACCCAGAGCTGCAGCAGGCCTTCGTCGCGAGCTTCATAAGTCCGAGGCGCAACGCCGCGAAGCTGGTGCTCGCGGAAGCGATGCGCAACGGCGAGCTGCGCCCCGGGGTCGACCTCGATGTCTTGCTCGACATCGTCTTCGACCCAATCTACCTGCGCCTGCTGACGCGGCATGCCCCACTCGATGAAGCCTTTCTCATCAAGCTCGTCGACACCGTGCTGGTTGGGGTGTCGTCGGAGCGCTAACTTGCCGCGGCCACAGGGGCGGTAGCGCTAGGTAGCACGCGGCATAGCTCGACCAGGCGCCCGTCTGCGGTGCTGTAGACCATGCCGTGGAGCGAGGGCGCCTGGCGCTCGGCCCAATGACGTTTCACCACGTCCATCTTGGCCAGGTTTTCGACCTGGGTCCGCACCACGTGACCCAATAGGGCGTTCTCGCGCGCATCGCCTTCGGGCAGCGCGTCGAGCTCAGCAGCGTTCTTCGCGTAGACCTCGCGGATGCTACCCAACCAGTCGGCGAGCGTCGCAGGCAAGCCATCGAAGCTTGCCATGGAAGCGCGGATACCGCCGCAGCCGCGATGACCGACGACCACGACGCTGCGCACCTTGACCATGCCGATAGCGTACTCGAGGACGCTCGACGAATTCACGTCGCCTGGGCGGACGAGGTTCGCGACATTGCGGTGAACGAAGATCTCGCCCGGCCCGGTGTTGGTGATCTCGTTGGCTGGCACGCGACTATCGCTGCAACCAATCCACAGGACCTCGGGCTTTTGCGTGCTCGAGAGCCGCTTGAAGAACGATGGGTCGCTCTGGACGCGCTCGAACGCCCATGCCTTGTTCTGCAATAGCATACGGTCGATGGGATGGACGCTGTGAGGCATTGTTGGTCGTCCTTAGGTCGAGGCCATAGAGGAGTCGCTATAGTCGACAGAGGCTGATTCGGTCTTGAAGACCGGATTGTTGCTGGTTGGTGAGCGCTTGAGCTCGACGTTGATGCCAGCGTGTTTTGCCGACTCCAAGAAATCGCGCAACGTTTCGACGATGTCTTTGTCGATGAAGCCAGCGCGCGTTCCGTCGATAAGCACGTAGGAGCCCTTGGGAATGCTATTGAAGCTGCGACGCAGGTAGGCCTTGTTCAGGAACGAGACGTTGCCCGCCATGCTCACCAGATACTTGTCGTCGTCGCTCATCACGGTGATGGCGCGGCTGAAGTTGGTGCGCAGGATGAACGCGACGCCCACGATGATGCCAGCAATGATGCCGCGCAGGAGGTCGGTGAAGAGGATCGCCACGATGGTGACCCCGAAGGGGATGAACTGGTCCCAGCCGCGCTTCCACATCTCCCGCATGATGGCCGGCTTACACAGCTTGTAGCCCGTGACGATGAGGACCGCGGCGAGCGCCGAGAGCGGAATCAGGTTCAAGATGCGCGGCGCCGCCAAGAAGCCGAGCAATAGCAATCCTCCGTGCATGATTGTCGACAGCTTGGTGCGCCCACCAGCCGCGATGTTGGCGCTGCTGTGGACGATGACCGCGGTGAGTGGCAGGCCTCCGAGCAGACCGGCGATGATTTGCCCGGCGCCCTGCGCTTTGAGCTCTCGATTCGTGGGGGTAATGCGCTTCAGCGGATCGAGCTTGTCGGCGGCGTCGACACACAAGAGCGCTTCGAGGCTCGCGACGATGCTGAGGGCGAAAGCGGTCACCCACGTGTCGAAGCGCGCGAGCGCCGCGAAGTTCGGGTGATGGAGACCGGCGAGGAGCGCACCCAGCGACTCGGGCGCCGGTAATGCGACGAAGTGTTCTCTCGCGGTCGCAAGGCTAGGTACCGAGTCGAACAGGCTAGCGACCACCGTGCTCACGACGACCGCGACCAGCGGCGCAGGTACACGTTTCTGGATGCTCGCCCGCTTCATGACTGACGAATCCCACATGACGAGCACGACGAGCGCGACGGCGGCGATGACGAGAGCCCCCATCGAGACATGATTGAAAATGTCGAAGAGCTCACTGAACGTATTACGGCCATCGTTTTGAAAGAACGACTCGTCACCTTCGTAGTCGGCGTCCCAACCCACAGCGTGCGGCAATTGCTTCAAGATGAGGATGAGCCCGATAGCAGCGAGCATCCCTCGGATGACCGCGCCTGGAAAAAAGTCGCCGATGATGCCTGTGCGCGCGAAACCGAGAGCGACCTGGAAGAGTCCAGCGAGTACCACCGCGGTGAGGAAACTCGGATAGTCGCCGAGTCGCTCGAGGCCGGCCAGGACGATGACGGTGAGACCCGCGGCCGGGCCGCTGACGGAGAGCGCCGAACCGGAAAGACCGCCGATGACGAGGCCGCCGACGATGCCACTCACGATGCCGGCCGCCGGAGGGGCGCCAGAGGCTAGCGCGATACCCAGGCAGAGGGGCAGCGCGACGAGGAAAACGACGATCGACGCGGGGACGTCGGCTTTGGCGTCGAACTTGGCGACCGCCCGGCTGGCACCGTCCAAACGGGACCTCGTTCGCGAGAATGGGAAGACGCCTTACTCGCGTGTGGCAAAGCCCAATCGGACGCGCTCGTGATGTTTACACAAGTCACTGCACGTAGCCCAGGGATCTGAGCACATCGGTTGTTTCGGGGGTCACCTCGGCCTTGCCCGGGGCGAAGTCGAGCTTCCCGTGGCGGCGGCGCTCCAACTCAGCGCGGAACTGGGCGATGAGATCCTGCCGGTCCTTCGACAAGTCACGGAGCTGGTGCGGGTCTTCTTGGATGTCGTAGAGCTCTTCGCGATCGCGGGTGAACGGATACGAGGGCTGAATGTACGAATTGCGAAGGTGCTTTAGGTACGCGTAACGATCCGAGCGAAGCCCGACGAGGCTCCGTCCCGCATGCTCCATGAAGGCGGTCTTTGCAGGCAGCGAGCCGCCACGGATGAGCGGCCACAGTGAGCGACCTCGGATGCCCTCGGGGGGCAAAAGGCCTATGTACTCGAGGACCGTTGGCAAGATGTCGACCGATTCGACGATGTCGCGCACCTGCACGCCGTGCCGGCCGTCGCCCGGAAACCAAGCAAGCAACGGGATATGCGTCGTCGAGTCGTAGAGCCCCGTATGCACGAAGTACATGCCGTGCTCGCCGAGCGATTCACCATGATCGGCGGTGACCACCACTGCTGTCCGCGATAGCAGTTTCTGACTTTCGAGCGCGTCGAGTAGACGCCCGAACTCGTCATCCACATAAGTGACGGCGCCCTGATACTGGGCGAGCACGAAGTCGAGATCGGTGATGCCGGACAACCATGCCTGGAACGACGGGTGGTCGCTCATCTCTTTGGGCAGCGTCGGCCAGATTTTGGCCATCGATGTCTCGTTCGGGTCGTGTTCGTCTTCGTCATAGTAGAAGCGATCGTAAGGTGGAGGCGGGCGGTAGGGGGTGTGAACGTCCGCAAGGTGAACCCATGCGAAGAACGGTTTGCCGTTTTGGTCGCCGATCCACTTGAGCAGATCGTCGAAGCTCGCGCTTGCTCGTCGCATGTTGGCGCTTCGCACGAAGTGCTGGAACCCCTGCGCGAGGTTTCCCACCTCCGGGTTCAAGTGGCTCATGTTGACCAGCGCGTAGGTGCCGTAGCCGGCCGCCTTGAACGTCTCCGCGATCGTCGTCGGCCCGTCGCCCAAAGCCTCGAAGTTCGAATAGACGTTGTGGTCTTGCAGGTAGAGGCTCGTCATGATCGACGAGTGGGAAGGGGTCGTCGTGCTGGCCTGCGAGAACGTGTTGCGGAACATGACCCCCATGCTCGCGAAGCGATCGAACGAGGGTGTGAGGATGCGCGTGTGACCGTAGCAGCTCAGGTAGTCGGCGCGCAGAGTATCGACGGTCACCAGGATGACGCCGTTTGCTTTGTCTCCGGCTTCGCTGAGAGTCACCGGAGGGAGCGTGATCGGGTCGGCCGCTTTGGCGGCCTGATGTGGTTTGCGTTCCCGACACCCAGTCAGGAGCAGCGCCAAGCATAGCCAAGCGTGCTTGTGTGACACCGAGACATGTCCGCACGCGTACGTCATGGCCCGGAGGATAGCAGGGGGCCAAACCCTGTCAAAAAGGCCCATGGGCGCGTACTTTTCGCTGCGGTTTTCGGGCCGAAAGAGCGCTTGGGGCTATGTACCGCCGTAAGCAATCGAGCTAAGACACGAAACTCGCAAAGTTTTTGTGCCGATGATAGCGTGCGGCTTCGAGTAACCTCATTGTTTTGTGTGGGTCTGAGCGTTGACACGAAGTCGGGATCGTCACTAGGGCTGGAGCGGTATGCCTAAGGCGCTGACACCCAACGAGTACTTCGAGACCGTTCTGCCGGCGATGCTTCGCTGGAAGGGGCCGGCCGCTGCGGCGGTTGGCGTGAACGTCCGGTTCGTCGTTACGGGGCGTGGTGGTGGCACCTGGACCATTCGTCTGCGTCCGCCGGTTGCCGGTGTCGTCGAGGGCTCCGAGTGGAAAGCCGACCTCACCATCAAGATCACGGCCACCGAGATGGAAAAGATGCTCAACGGGACCTTTGACGCGCGCAAGGCGCTCGTTGAAGGCAATGTCGAGCTCTCTGGCGATCTGACAGTGCTCAAGCGCGTCGGCTTTTTGTTCCAGGCAGGCGGCACAGCCACCGAAGTGCGCAGCACACAGCGTCCAGCCGTAAAGTAGGCCGCATGGCGCCTGTGCCACCTGGCACCGCTCGTTCGGCCTCGCCTTGGGGCGGCATAGGCAAAGTGCCGTAAACGTTGAATTGACGGCCTTCGGCGAGCCTTCGCGAAAGCCGCGTGCACGTGCCCGAGTCGGATGGCGGATGGCGGATGGCGGATGGCGGATGGCGGGCCGATGGCCGTCGTGGCACGCGTTCTCGCGCAACTGCCCGATCGACTTGCCGACAACTGCTACCGACTGAAGACGAGCTTGGCTGCTTGAAAACCGCGACACGGGTGCCGTCGTGTCCGCTGCTTTCTGCTTGTTAAATTTCGCGCGACTCGTTTAGATAGTTCCTAGAAGCCCAGTAGGCTTTGAGCCGATCACGAGCCGCCTCGTGTTGGCCTGTACCGGCTCCACCTGGCCGATACGATTGCTGAGGATAAGGGAACAATGCGCGTATTCAAGTCACTGCCGCCTGATGCCCTCCACAATATCCGCCAACAGCTCGATGCTGCCGAGCGCCCGCAGGCTTCAGCCCTCGAGGCGGCGGCGCAGCTCATTAATACGCACTCCGACTACCAGGAGGCCCTGAAGAGCGGCCTCGTTCAGCGCGTCACGGGTGGCGACCTCGTCGAGTTCATCGAGCGGATGCGCAATCGTCTCCAGGTCGACGCGAGCCGTCGCACGACCGACAAGCAGGCGAAGAAGACGCAGCTCCGCGCCGACCAGGTCGAAGAGACCTCTGATGAGTGGCTCAGCGAGCAGCTGACCGACTTCATGCGCGGCAGCGCCGCCTGGAAAAACCATGGCCTCGCGCTCGTCGGTTTGGGAGAGCTCGTCGCGGAAGCCGGTGGCAACTTCGAGGGCTGGCTTCTGCAGCAGCGCAACAACCCGGTCGTTGCCCGCGACACGCACGGTCGCGCGGCGACCTTTGCTAACCGCCTGCATCTCGAGGCCGAGGCGGCTTGATGGCCGAGTCGGTTCTGCGTAGGCTCGCGACTGACGATGAGTTCGTGAAGCGGCGCCTCACCGTGCTCGATCGTTGGATCGATTCCGGTGAGATCGAGCCGTGGCTCGCTGTGGTTCTGGCCGAGTGGTGCCGGACGAGCGAGGGCCGTAAGAAGGCGCCCCTCAGCACGCAGGGGTTCGAAGACTTGTTTCTCAATGAAGAGACCTTCGCTGTCATGCGTGAGCAAGTCGACGGCCCCTGGATGATCTATTTCGAACAGTGCCGGAGCCTTCGCGCCAACGAGGCTGTCATGGGCTTCTTGACGCAGCTCGAGTCGCTGTCGGCCCAGCCGTAGCACCAACGCTAGAGCGCTGCGGTGGGTGGGCCTCGCGCCCTTAGCGCAGGCTATCGAAGATCAACTTGGGGATATCGGCACCGCCCAGACGCTTGAGCTCGCGAGTAAGCGTTGGGCTCGTGACGTTCACCTCGATGAGTTTGCTGCCAATGATGTCGAGGCCCGCGAAGTAGATGCCGTCGGCCTTGAGCCGCGGGCCCAGGCGCTCGGCGATCGTGCGTTCGGCGTCGCCGATCTCGGCAGTCCTCACCGTGCCGCCAACGTGGACATTGCCGCGATGATCGCCCGCTGGGGGCACCCGTTGCAGCGCGGCCGCAAGCTTGCCGTCGAGCATGAACAAGCGCTTGTCCCCATCGGCACCCTCGGGGAGGTACGCTTGCACGAGAATGGGCTTCTTCCCCTCGACGGACAGAGTATCCACGATCGCGTTCACGTTGGAGTCGCCAACCGAGAGGCGCATGACGCCGAAGCCACCGTGACCGTCGAGGGGTTTGGCGATCGCTTGGCCGCCGTGTTCCGCAAGAAAGCGTTTCACATCGTCGCGACTGGTCGTGATGATGGTATCGGGGCAGACGTCGGCGAAGTTGAGAGCATAGAGCTTCTCGTTGGCGCTGCGGATGCCGCGCGGGCTGTTGATGACGCGAACGCCGGCCTCCTCGGCGAACGATAGCAGCCAGGTCGCCATCAGATAGTGCTCGTCGAACGGCGGATCGGTTCGAATGAAGATGGCGGCGCAGTCGCTGGCGCCTAGGCGAAGGGCCGACTGCACGTTGAAGTAGTCGACGGCGGTGTCTGCGACCTGGACGTCATGCCCCGCGAGGGTCAGGGCGCTCCCCGCCAGGGAAAGAGCCTTGGGGGCGACATGCATGATCCGAAAGCCCCGTGCCTGGGCCTCGAGCATGAGAGCGAAGCTGGTGTCGGCGGCGGGGTGGATGCGCTCGAGCGGATCCATCACAAAAGCGACGGTGCGTTGCATGGTTGCAGAGGTTAAGGGCTTGCATGCGGGAACGCCATAGGCGGCTTGTCGACGCCGATTTCAGGGCGTATTCTAAGCGTGTATTCGCTGCCTGCCCGAACAGCGGCGGCGCCGCAGCCTCGAGCTGCGAGGAGCTCTCGCATCACGAACGTCACTGGCAATACAGCAGGCCTCAAACCCAGCCAAAAAAAGGCCCTCGAACGCACCTTTCAGCGCCGCGTTCCTGTCGACCAGTTAGTTAGCCCAGAGCTCGCGAAACACCTCGCCTGGATCTCACGCGACATCGGTCGCCAGGTGGGCGTCCTCATCAACCGGCGCGGCCAGGTCGAAGAGTGTTTCGTCGGTGACAGTAAGCGCGTCTATCTTCCCGATATCGGTCGTCAGCGTGGTGGTGGCGGCCACCTTCGAGGCCTTCGCCACGTCCACACCGTGCTCGATGACGGCGCGCTCACCCGCGACGACTACACCGACTTGACCAAGCTGCGCCTCGACGCGGTGGCCGCCTTTCGTGTCGACGAAGAAGGCCGTCCGGGCGCCCTGTCTTATGCGTATCCGGCGCCCGGTGTCCGCGATAGCGAAAAACACAAGACCGAGCGCGCGCCATCGGTGTTCGAGGTCGAGCTCGACTTCGGCGCTCTCGTCGCCGCCCTCGAGGCCGAGCTCGCGCGTCATGTCAGTGCCGGTCGCGACGCGAGCGATCGTCGCCTGCGTGCCGTGCTGGTCGGGGTCTACGCGAGCAAATACGACGGTGAGTGGCGGATGAGCGAGCTGCGGGAGCTCGCCACGACCGCCGGCGTCGTCATCGCCGACGAGATGGTGCAGCTGCGCAAACAGGTCGACGGCAAATACGTCGTCGGTAAGGGCAAGCTCGAAGAGGTGACCTTGCGTTGCCTCGACGTCGGCGCCGAGCTCGTGGTTTTCGATCACGACATGTCGCCTGCACAGGCCCGTGGAATCGCCGCGGCCACCGACCTCAAGGTCATCGATCGCACCCAGCTCATCCTCGATATTTTTGCGCAACACGCGCAGAGCCGCGACGGCAAGCTCCAGGTCGAGCTGGCTCAGCTCAAGTACAATTTGCCCCGGCTCACTGATCTCGACGCCGGCCTCTCACGTCTCACCGGCGGCATCGGTGGCCGTGGCCCGGGCGAGACCAAGCTCGAGATCAATCGCCGTAGAGCGCGTGACCGTATCACCCGGCTCGAGCACGAGATCGAGAAGCTTTCACAACAACGTCAGCTCCGCAGAGCGCAGCGTCAGCGGAGCCACGTGCCGATCGTCTCGATCGTCGGCTACACCAACGCGGGCAAATCGACGCTCTTGAATCGCCTCACCGAAAGCTCTGTGCTCGTCGCCGACCAGCTGTTTGCCACTCTCGACCCAGCCAGCCGCAAGCTCCGCTTGGGCGGACGTGATGGTGCGCCCGCGTCCGAGGCCGTCATTACCGACACTGTTGGCTTTATCCGCGAGCTTCCCGAAGACCTCATGAAGGCGTTCCGCGCGACGCTCGAAGAGCTCGAGGGAGCGGACCTCTTGTTACACGTCGTCGATGTGTCCGATCCGATGCGCAACGAGAAGATGGCGGCTGTTGAAGGCCTGCTCCAGTCGCTCGAGCTTGGCGGCATACCCAGCGTTGTCGTCTTCAACAAGTCCGATCAGGTCGAGGGCTTCGAGGCGCAAGCCTTGGCGCGCAAACATGACGGGGTTGCTGTATCCGCCATAACGGGCAATGGCGCCGACAAGCTGCTCGCGCGCATCAGAGATGCCTTAGGGCTCGTTCACGAGGTCGGCAATCTCTTGCCCGAGCACCGCTTCGGGGACAACACCGACGTGGCGGTAGCGGAGCACGCCCCGCTTGTCGACGATGAACGTGGTCGGCAGCACGGTCACGTGCAATCGTTCTCCAGCTGAGCCGGTGTCCACGTACACGGTCGATGCGAGCCGGTGCTCGACGCGGAATGCTCGCACTGCAGCCAGGTTCTCGGGCTCGGTATTGAGCGAGACGAGCTGCACGCCGCGCTCCTCGAAGCTGCGTGCGGTGCGCTCGAGCATCGGCAGCGAGGTCACGCACGGCCCACACCAGGTGGCCCAGAAGTCGATGATGCTAACCTTGCCCACGAAGGTTGGCGATTTGGCGGGCTTGCCGTCGGCGTCGAGGAGCGCAAGCGTTGGGACAGACTCGCCAATCTCGACCGGCCGAAACGTGTCCCAGCGGTCGCGCACCGTGCGCGTCGCTGCCGCGGCGCTGGTGACCATGAGCGCTGCAAAGAGCAGCGCCACGACCCAGGTGCGTGAGCGATCGCTGCTCGTGATGGGCAACGGGGCTTGACCACGCACCAAAGCACGCGTCGCGAGGTACACGAAGAGAGCGACGGGGCCGATTTCGATTAGAGCGGTGAGGAGCTGGCGAGCGCTACCGTCAGTGACGATGGTCCGCAGGTGCGGCGCAGGCAGTGGGTGGTCGATGTTGAAAACAGTCAGTACGGCGCCGACCGCGACGAGCACGAGGTGCGGCACCCAGGCGTAACTGACGATGCTCACGCACGCCCAGAGATCGCGCCGCGCCTTCTTGGCACGCAGAACGTAGTAGATCGAGAGCCCGACCGCGAACATGGCGACGGCCGGAAGCGCCACGTGGCGGATGTACGCCGTGTACAGGTGGGTGAGCCCATGGACCGGCTCCCGCGACAGCTCACTGCCGATGCTCGCCGCAAGGCCGGGGGCGCCCAGCACGAGCTCGATGAGCAGCCAGAGAAACATGAGTCCGTAGCCGCGCGGCGCTTTGCCCTCGCCTTCGGCGAGCTCGGCGAAGGTTTGCCGTGGCGAGGCGAGCACCCAGAGGGTGCGCGGTACGCGCGCGAGGCTGCCGGCTGCAGGCGTGACGGGGATGACGGTCATATGGCGCGTACGATTCCAGCATCTGCGGCGCCCGCTCAAGAGGTGCGGTGGCCCGGGTGGTTAGAAAGGCCACGTCTTCTGCGCTTCGGAAGGGGGCAGCGTCGTCTGTCGACAACGAAAAGCCCTGCCGGAATCTCACGGATCACCGGCAGGGCTTCGTCGTGCAGGTTTGACGCTGGCTTACGGCGTCAGGACGATCTTGCGCTCCGCGTTCGCCGCCACCTCTTCTGGTGTGAAGTTGAGCTGCGGAGCCTGATTCTTTTGCCAGAGCGCCGCTTCGTCGCGGTGGTGCTTGCTGTCCGGGTACATCGACTGACCACCCGGGAGAGCGTTGTACGCCTTGGGACCTTCGGGCAGCATCTCGACGACGAGACGCTGCGACGGGCCACTGCCGCCGTAGGCGAAGTCTCGGACGTCGATGCTGTCCTTGACGTCAACGGGGTCTCCGGGCGGACTAGCGCCGGTCGCCTCATAGGCATTCCACAGATCGTAGTTGCCGACGTCGACCGCGCCCCAGTCCGAATGGCGCGGGAAGCCGTTGGCGTAGCGCGGATCGTCGGCGGCCGGGATCGACTGAACGTCGAGACTGGTCGGCGGGATGAGCGCTCGGAACTTCACCGTGTGGAGCTTGCCCCAGACCCACAGACTGCGGTTCTCGCCGAAGCGCGAGACGAGCGACTGGACCGCGTCGAGCAGCGACTGCAGCAAAATGTCCTCGCGTGTTTCGAGGGTTCCGGCAGTGTCGATGTCGTCCCACAGAATGGTGCTACCGAGTCCGTCGTTGAAGGTCAGGAGGCCCTTGTCGTCGGTGGCGCTGCAGGTGATCGCGCGCTCGAGCAGCGCCGCTGCGGGTGGGCGAACGCCAAGCCGCGCTGCCTCGTCCCCGAAGCCCATGGCGATGATCCGCGTGATCCACGCGTTGAAAATCGTCGTCGCGACGCTGTCCGCGATGACAGCCGGGTCCGTGCTGTCTACACCAGCCGGAGTCGCGAGACTCCAGGCCACGAGACGACCTCGCACTTCGCCAAGGTCGGCGGCAAGATCGACATCGTCGGTGTCTGCGATGATGTCGTCGAGCACCGCGACGAGCGGACCGCGCAGGGTCTCGCCAAGGCTCGACTTCGACTCGCCCTGCAGCGCTTGCATATCGGCGACCGTGATGTCGCCTCGGGTCACGAGCGCGTCCAGTCGTTCGGCGATGCGGTACTGACGGTGCCCCGGATCGTAGTCGCCGCCCAGGTAGACGCTGTCGTTGCAAGGGTTGCCGTCGCGATTGACGCCGATGCTGTCCTGGTTGGCCGTTGCGATCCAACCTTTCGCAGGGTTGAGCAGCGAGGGAAGCGAGGTCGGCTCGAGGTCACCGGTCCAGGTGAACGCGGCCACCGAAGGCAACACGAACGTCGGGCAGCCCGTCGTCGCAGGGCTCGACGGGTCATTCGGAGTGGCTGGCGAGCCAGGCCACGACGTCGCAACATCCGGCCGCGCGGGGACGCGCGAATACGTCTGCCAGGCGATGTCGCCGTTCTTCGCGATCATCACGAAGTTCTGCGAGCCGGCCTCGAAGTAGGTGGCCTGCGCAGCCCGAGCGTCCGTGATCGTTCTGGCGGTCAACAAGCGCAAAAAGAACCCGAGCTCGTTCGACGCGTCGAAGTTGATCGTGCGGACGGTGACGGGTTGAGGCGTGGTACCCTCGAAGACGACCTGTCCGAAATTGCCCACGGTATAGATGGGGACGGTGACGTTGCCCGCAGGAGCCGCGGGGCCGACGCGAATCGTCTCGACCGCCGAAGGACCAACCGTGACCTCGCCGGCGAGCGTCTCGACCGTCATCACACCGCCGCCATCGATCGTCGGGGCGCTGTCTAAGGCGTAGAAGTCGACGACATCGAAGTTCGTGACAGTGGCGCCCCACGCGAGGTCCTTGGTGAAGCCAAGAACGACGCTCGGCAGGCCGGCAAAAGCCACGCCTTCGGCGTCGATGCCTTCGGCGGCCGCCGTGATGTGGGTGTAGTACCAAACACCGGGACTGGTGAGCGACAAGTGCGGGTCATTGGCGAGGATTGGGGCGCCACTCGCGGTGTGCGCGCCAGAGACCACCCAGTTGTTCGAGCCACGGTCGACGTCACCCAGCAGGCGGGCGAGATGACGGGCGTGCTGGCCGAAGCGCGCCGCCGCAGAGGCCGCTGCCGGGTGCCCAGCCTTCATGGGGCTCGGGCTACCCGAGGCCACGGTCAGGGCGGGGGCAGGGATGCCACGCGCTGGGTGAACGCTGAGCTCCGCAGGTCCGCCTGCGTCCGTCGTGTAGACGTCGCGGCTGGGGGCGTGGGCGGCCATATCGAACAGGGCTGCGAAGCCCAGCTGTTGCTCGGGCGCTGAGGGACCAAACGAGCCGGCACCAATCCCCTGCAATGCTCGGCTGCGATCCGCGTCCGCTTGGTCGAACGACAACACGAACGTTTGATAGCGCGCAATGGCCATGACGTCGGTCGGCTCCCAGTGGCCGAAGAAGGGGCTCGCGATGATCGCGTTGAACAAGCCAGCGCCACGGGGCACGAAGCGCGTGAAGCTCGCCGAGGCGCCCTTGGCCTTCTCCGCCAGGATCTCGTCAATCCATTCGTTGACGCCCGCCGTGAACGCGTCCACCGAGGTCTTGACCACATCGTTGTCGTCGAGGCCGTCGTACACCTGCGTCGCGACGCGCTTGAATCCGAAGAAGCGCGCCTGGATGTCGTCTTCGAGCGTTAGTGAGGTGCCGGCGACCGGTGACACGGCCTCGGTCAGTGTGCCGGTGACTGCCCGGCGAATGAACTCCATCTGAGGAAAGCGATCACGCGCCATGATGTAGCCCTGGGCGCGGAGTGCGTCCTGCAAGTTCGCCGCGTAGATGTGCGGCATACCACGGCGGTCGATGACCACGTTGACGTTGGCGCTCATGCCGGCGCTCAGTGTCTCGGCTGCGGGTAGCTCGTCGATCGTGGGAACCGTTGGCTCTTCGACCGGCTCCTTTGGATACGGATTGAAGTCTTCCCCAAGATTGTCGTCTTCGTCACCACACGCTATCGCGGATACACCGATCAATGCGGAGCATACGACGACACGCCACAAACCAGGCCTACGCATCCAAGCCTCCCTGAAATAGCAGTCACTCTGCCGCGCCCCCGAGACGCGGCCCGCGGGCGTTGTACTCGCGGTCGCCCGGTGATGTCACGGGGCAAGGTGGGAACGCGTACGGGCGAGACCCTCGGACCCCGCCCGCCCGGAGCTCGATAACGCTGCACGTCATGCGCGACCAACCCGAGCGCGATAACCTCGTCTGCGATGGTTCTCGCCGTTATGGTCGCGCTGCTCCCGGCGGCGGCAATGCCCACGGAGCAGGGCCCGTTCGACGCGTACATGGAGGCGCCGATTCCGCCTGCTGACGGCTTCAGTAACCCGCGTTCGCGAGGTGTCGACATCAGAGCCATCGCCGCGGGACGGGTCGTCGCTATAGAAGACGACTCCGTCGTCATCGAGCACCTCTTCTACGAAAATAACGAGCGTCACTTCATTCTCGTCGAAGGCGAGCGTCGTGGGGGGACCTCCAGGTCGGACTCGGTCAAGTGGCCGGTTGCAAGGAGCGACACCGCGACTTGAAGGCGCCGCGCGGCATGTATTTCGTTACCGGCAAGAGCACTGGTCCCTTCAGTGGTGACTACGCTGACTACTATGGCGGACATTTCATCAAGCTCAACTATCCGAACGCCTACGACGCGAAGCGTGGGGTGAGTGCCGGGGTCACCACGGTGGCCACGGCCCGCGCGATTGCCCGCGCCTGGCGAAAGCGCGCGCTCCCGCCGCAGGGCACTGGGCTGGGCGGCGGGATCGGTTTTCATGGTTGGGCAGAGGAGTGGGACGATAGCGATACCGCGCGTGGCTCGTGGGGTTGTGTCTTCCTGCACAACAGGGACATCGCGGCGGCGTACGAGCGCATTCCGATCGGAGCGATGGTGGTCATTCTCCAACCCCTCGAGGCGAATGCCGGGGCTGGAGGTTAGCTCTCCGCGCTCTCGGGCTCGCTCGCCAGGTCACCCTCGTAGGCCGCGTTCTTCTCCGCGACTGCGTGGCGCGCCAGTCGGAACAGGGCAATCGCCTTCTCGAGGAGGAGCGGCTCGAGCACCGAAAGCGGCACACGAGCCTTGGCGTAGCGGTCGCGCGGGTCGTCCTCCTGGCTCGAACGATAGGTCAAGGACCACGGGGCGTCCGCTGCGTTGCCGTCGACGACGAAATCGAAGGACGCGACGTCGAACGACGCGGCTATCTTCTCTTCACCGACACGCACGATGGAACGTGGGTCGTCGCGCGTCCAGCTCTTGAACTGAAAGAAATGAGAACCGCGCCAGAAGTAGGCATCCTCGTCGTCATCACCGGCGTCCCAGCGGTCGTAGCGCGCCTTGACGACGGGCGTATTCACCAGCTCGAGTATGGCGCGGCTCGACACCACCCGCTGGAGCAGCGGCAAGTAGTGGGCGTAGCCGTTTGCGCGCTCGAAGGTCGCGCTCCAGACGCGCTGCCCGATTGCGAGCAGTGTCGGGTGATCGAAGACGTCCGCGACGGAACCTCGGCCGGCGCCGCGCGCAACCATCTGGATGCCGCGCCGCTTCGTTACGTAGAGCTCGACGTCGCCGGGGCCGACGCAAACTATGCAGTCCTCCGTCTTGCGTCCGTCGGTCGCGCGTTTGTGGGAGCGGTTCACATAGACCGTCGTGTCGGCGTCGAGGTCGAAGACCTGCTCGGGTGCCGTGCGAGGGATGAGCTCGAAGAGCTGGTTGAAGAGCTCCACTTTGGCCGCGAGCGTCGCTGCGTCCGCGAAAGCGATGTTGGTGAAGCGTTCGGTGTAACGCGGTTTGCCGAGCGCCGTGGTCGGCAGCAGCACGGCGCTACCTTGGCGCAGGGCGGCGCCAAGGCGCGCGCGATCGACGGTTTGACGTGGTGGCTCGCTCGCGTCTCCCCCGCGTTCATCGACGAGCTCGGGCATGAGGTAGCGATCGAGTGCGAGCGCCGCCCCGGGGTGCAACTCGTCTTCGACGAGTCGATGACGAATCGTTGCGGTGTCGACCGAGGCCGTTCGGAGCGCGTAGCCGCCAAGCGCGACGAGTACCTGCGCGTGAAGCTGGCCGGTCACGTGGAGGGTCCCCGTGGAGTTCTCGCCGAAGAAGAGAGTCTGTACCGAAAGGTCGCCATCGACATCGAGCGTCTGCGGACCCAACACGCAGCCGTCGCAGACGAGGTTTCCAGCGACGACCACTGTCAGAGGGCGATTGCTCGTGCATACCAGCGCTCGGGCCTCGAGGTGGCCCGTGACGAGCACCAGAGTTGCGTGCCCAAGGGTGTCGAGGTCGAGCACGTCGAGCTTCCAGTCACCTTCGACGACGAGCGCTTCGCCTGCGCCTGCGGGGTCGCGACGCCGGGCGACGCGCGCCCACGTGACGGGGTCCATGAGCAGCTTCGCCTCTGCGAGAGGCATCCGGTGGGGTGTGATGAGCCCAACGAGCGCGGCTTCGTGACCCGCTCGGAGCATCTCGGCGATGCGGAGGTTTGCGCGGCGTTGATTGCTCGCAAGCTCGAAGTAGGTTCGTCTTCGCTGCGTCCGCATGAACAGCGGCAGGGTGAGGTCTGCGATACGCCGCGTCAGGAGCTCGACAGCCACGGCGTCGTTCGCCTCGATGGCACGTGAAAGCAGGGTGGCCTCGTCGTCGTCTTCGAGTATGTCGTGCGGCTCAACAGATTGGTCTTCAAGTAGGGCGGCGAGGCGCGCGGTGTCGCCGGTCGCGATAGCGGTGTGAGCGGCCGCTATGTGGGCCGCACGTGGCGCTTGCGCTGCTCGGGCGCGGGCGGCGTTGAGCTCACGGTCAGTGCGCGCGTCGCCGTCGCTCAGGACGCCGAAGTCGACCACTACCGAGGTGACCTCGCCCGTCGCATCGCGGCCGACCCAGATGGGATAGCTACCGTCGCCAACGCCGAATAGCGCGATGGTGTGCGGCGTCCCGAAACCTGGGTCGAACACGAAGCTACGCGTTCCTTCGTGCTCGGACATCGCGTCCTCAAGGAAGTCGTAGAGTGAACCTTCCGCATCGGCACCCTCCTTCAGGAGGAGCCCCGCGCGCGACACCTCGTCGAGGACCGCGAGGATGCCGGAGTCCACTGGCGCGGTTTCGACGAGCTCCCACGCGGCGACTGGTCCCTCGCGTACGACGAGCTGGACGAGCGCCTGCGTTCCCCGCGCCTCGAAGACGAGCAGCTGATGGTTGCCCTGCGGCAGAGTGACGTCCAGCGGCTCGCGGTCGAGCTCGGTGTGGGGGTCGACGACCAGTAGGCGGCCGCTCGAGGCGCGAAACGTACCCAATACCCGGCGCGTGACCCGACGCTCACTTAGCTCGCTTGGTGATGCCGTGAGGGCCGGTGCGTTCTCGAAGCGCATCGTCTTTCTCTACCATCGAGCCGGCCAATGCTCGACACAACGAAAAGCCGCTTCTCGTGCCTCCGTGAGTCCTTGCCTTGGGCCTGCCTTGGTGTCTCTTGTTACCTACAGCGCCCGAGGAGGCTCTCGCAGCAGATGGACTATGGCTCTCTCGCCCTGCTCACCGACCTGTACCAGCTCACCATGGCATACGGGTACTGGAAGAGCGGGCTCGGCGATGACGAAGCGGTGTTTCACGCCGGCTTTCGCAAGGAGCCATTCAACGGCGGTTACGCCGTGGCATGTGGCCTCGGGCCGCTGCTCGATCTCCTGAAAAGCTTTCGCTTCGACCAGAGCGACGTGGACTACCTCGCCGGGCTGCGCGGAGGCGACGGCGCGCCTCTCTTCGAAGACGCGTTCTTGCGCTACCTCCAGGAATTACGCCTTACGCTCGACGTCCATGCCATTCCGGAAGGCACCACCGTCTTCGCGAACCAACCCCTCGTCCGCGTCAGCGGATCGGTCTTGCAGGCGCAGCTGCTCGAGACCGCACTGCTCAACATCGTGAACTTCGACACGTTGGTCGCCACCAAGGCGGCGCGTATCGTTCTCGCCGCCGAAGGCGAGCCGGTGATCGAATTCGGGCTGCGTAGGGCGCAGGGCCTCGACGGTGGTCTGTCTGCGTCCCGCGCCGCATACATCGGCGGCTGCACGGCGACGTCGAACGTGCTGGCGGGCAAGCTCTATGGCATTCCGGTGCGTGGCACCCATGCGCATAGCTGGGTGATGTGCTTCGACGACGAGTTGACCGCGTTTCGCACCTATGCCGAAGCGCTACCCAACAATGTGGTCTTCCTCGTCGACACGTACGACACACTGGGCGGTGTCGATCACGCCATTACCGTCGGCAAAGAGCTCCGCGAACGCGGACAGAAGCTCGTCGGTATTCGCCTCGACTCAGGGGACCTCGCTTGGCTCTCGATCGAGGCGCGCCGCCGCTTGGATGCCGCGGGGTTCAAGGAAACGCAGATCTTGGCGTCGAACGATCTCGACGAACAGGTCATCAGAAGCCTGAAGGAGCAAGGCGCGCGCATTGGTGTCTGGGGCGTCGGAACGCGCCTCGTCACCGCCTACGATCAGCCCGCGCTCGGCGCCGTCTACAAGCTCGGGGCCTTCCGCAAGAAGGGCGGTGAGTGGCAACCCCGCATCAAGGTGAGCGAGCAGACCGCCAAAGTTTCGACGCCGGGTCGTCTACAGGTGCGGCGCTATGCGGTGTCCGGTGAGTTCGTCGGTGACGTGGTTTACGACATCGGGCACGGCATCGAAGCCGAGAGCATGATGATCGACCCGCTCGATCCGACGCGGCGCAAACGCTTCGGCAAAGGGATGAGCTTCGAGGACCTGCTGGTGCCCGTCATGCAGAGCGGCGCGATCGTCTACGACGTGCCGAAGCTCTCGGCGACGCGTGAGCGTACCATGGAGCAGTTGCTCGCCTTCCACGGCGGCGTCAAACGGATACTGAATCCACACCGCTACCCGGTCGGGCTCGAGAATCGTCTGCACGAGCTGCGCACACAGCTCATCCTCGAGGCGCGCGAGCGCGGTAACGTCGTCAAGGAAAGCGCATGAAGCGCATTCACGTCGCCGCTGCTGTCCTGAACCAGACGCCGCTCGACTGGATTGGTAACGCAGCGCGCATCACCGACGCGTTGCGCGGAGCACGCGCGCAAGGGGCGACTTTGGTGTGTCTGCCCGAGCTCTGCATCTCGGGCTACGGTTGTGAAGACGCTTTCCTTGGGGCGGGCGTTGCGCGGCGCTCTCTCGCCATGCTGCAAGCGTTGCTCCCGGAGACAGCGGGCATGGTCGTTTCGCTCGGCCTGCCGCTTCTTTACCGCAACGGCCTCTTCAATTGTGCCGCGCTGGCCGTCGACGGAAAGCTCGTTGGCTTCGTCGCCAAGCACCACTTGGCCGGCGATGGTGTCTACTACGAGCCACGTTGGTTCAAGGCTTGGCCGGTTGGCGCGCGCGCGCTGCTCGAAGATTTGGGCGGGGTGCCGCTCGGGGACGTGCTCTTCGACATCGGCGGGGTCCGCGTTGGCTTCGAGATCTGCGAAGACGCGTGGGTCGCGAGCCGACCTGGCGCCGCCCTGGCCGCGCTTGGTGTCGACGTGATCATGAATCCGTCGGCGTCGCACTTTGCGTTCGACAAAATCGATACGCGGCGGCGGTTCGTGCTCGAGGGCTCGCGAGCCTTTGGTGCCAGCTATGTTTACGCCAATCACCTTGGCAACGATTCGGGCCGCATCATCTGGGACGGCGGCGGTTTGATCGCGAGCGGTGGCCGCATGCTCGCCGAGGGCCGCCGCTTCGGGTTCGAGGACTGGTCCCTCACCAGCGCTATCGTCGACGTCGAAGCGACCCGTATGCAACAGGCGCGCACCGGGAGCTTCAGACCCGACCTCGTCACCGACGACGCGCAGACCGTGAAGGTGGACTTTGCCTGGCCCGAGCACGTGCCAGCGGTGCCGAGTGCCAAAGCCGATGCTTGGGAGAGCGGACCTTCGCGCAAGGAAGAAGAGTTCACCCGCGCGGTGACGCTCGCGTTGTTCGACTACATGCGCAAGAGCGCTTCGCGCGGTTTCGTGGTGAGCTTGTCCGGTGGAGCGGACTCGACGGCTGTCGTGGCCTTGGTTGCGCTCATGGTGCGGCGCGCAATGCGCGAGCTCGGCTCGCAAGGCTTCCAGGCGAAGGTTCCCTACATGCGGGGGCTCACGGCGGAGGGCGCCGTACGCTCGCTCCTTCTCACCGCGTACCAAGGCGGCAGCAATAGCTCATCGGTCACCCGCGATGCCGCACGTGTCGTCGCCCAAGGCTTTGGCAGCGAACACCACGAGCTCGAGATCGACACCATGGTCAGTCACTACGTGGGCGTCGTGAGTCAAGCTTTGGGGCGTCCGCTGGAGTGGACCACAGACGACCTTGCACTGCAGAACATTCAGGCGCGCGTGCGCGGCCCATCGGTATGGATGTTCGCGAACGTGCGGGGTGCTTTGCTTCTCGCGACGAGCAATCGTAGCGAAGCGGCGGTCGGGTATTCGACGATGGACGGCGATACCTGCGGCGGCCTGTCACCTATCGCCGGCATCGACAAGGCGTTCCTCCGCCACTGGCTCGCCTGGCTCATGCGCGAGGGACCAGAGGGCGACGGCGCCTTCGCGTTCTTGAATGCGGTGGTCGATCAACGTTCGACTCCCGAGCTACGGCCGCAGCAAGCCAAGCAAGTCTCTGAAGGCGACCTCATGCCCTTCGCAGTGCTCGATGCCATCGAGCGCGCGGCCATCCGCGACAAACGCGAGCCCGCAGATGTGCTCGCGGTCGTCGCCGAGCAGTTCCCGAGCATCAGCCGCGAGCAGTTGGTCGACTACATCGAGCGCTTTTTCACTCTCTGGTCACGCAATCAATGGAAGCGAGAGCGCTATGCTCCGTCGTTCCACCTCGACGACGAAAACCTCGACCCAAAGACCTGGTGTCGCTTCCCCATCCTGTCAGGGGGCTTCAAGGTCGAGCTCGCGGAGCTGCACGGGCGTACGAAGGCTCGCTGAGCCGTTGCTGTTGCCCGGTTCAGCGGCGCCGTGTGCGCGCCGCGTAGACGCTCAACCCCATGCTCGCAAAGGTAGCACCGACACCGGCGCCGACGTAGGTCCCCGTATCCGGACCGAAAGCATACGCTGCGGCCAAGCCAGCGATTGACGCCGGGGCGATGAACCAGCCCATGACATCGCGAAACGCCGCGAGCCGTGGGAACTTGTGTCCTTCGCGCTTGCGGAGTCGGACATTGGCCAGGCACTCGCTACCCTGGCTGCCGACGCTCGCGACGGCTCCCGCGACGCCCCACAGCCACATCGTGGACTCGGCAACGCGGGCCGAACCGGAGACGCCGCCGATCGCGTAGCCGACCCCGGCGGCGACTGCCACGGGCACGACATAACCTGCGACCGACCCGACCGCGTTCACCCAGTTGGTGATTCCTTCGCCCAGTGGAGTCTTCTGGAGGGCGTCGACGCGCTCTTTGACGCGTGTCCCGATCGGTACACGGGGCGGCTTGGGTGCCACGGGCGGTTCGATGGTCGCCGGCACCGTCGTAGGCGGCGTGACCGGTTCACCGATGTGGAAGGCTGAGCGTTGCCTGGTCTCGAGCTGCGTTGACGACATACCCATCCCTTTTGGCGCATGCGGCCATGCGCGGAATCGATTTATCGGGGCGCTCTCGACGAAGTTGCGCCCTCACGGTGGTCATCGCGACAGTGCTTCGGGCTGCGGCTCAGACGCTCAGATGTCGTGGGCGGCGCCCGAGTTTCGTGTTTGCAATTCCTGCACGCGTCGGTGTCTCTAGCCGCATGCGCTGTCGAGCACTGCTCACGCTGCTCCTCTTTGCCTGCAGCTCGACGCCGCCTGCGCGTCCCGACCGCGATGAGGACCCTGGGGCTCCCTGCGCGCCAGACACCGGACTCGCAAGCCCCCTCCCCATGTGCACCGAGGCATTTCCCTGCACGCGCCTCGCGGCTGAGTTGCCGCAGGTCCCGATAACCTCGCCTTCAGACCCGCTGGCCTGCGACGACCCGCGCTGGTCGATGCAGCGCACGTGGATAAGCGATGAAACGCCGCGCTACGCCTGTCTCTATCGCCCCGCGTCGTCCCATTCCGAGCTGCGCCCGCTCATCGTCTGGTTTCACCCCGGTGGGGAAGGTGGCGACGTTGCCGAGACGGAAACGCATCTCCTCGACAAGGCCATCGCTTCGCAGCTCATTCTGGCCTTGCCCCAAGGGCGAAATCTGCACTTTCCAACCAACGCGCCACGCGACGGTCGCCACCACGACTTCTATTTTCGCGACCTGCGAGCCCCATCGGATAACCCTGATATCGCGAGCGCCGACCGCTTGATCGACGACATCGTGGCCGAGGGAGGAGTCGACCCCAGTCGCATCTACGTGATGGGCTGGTCGAATGGGGCTTTCTTCGGTCAACTGTACGCAATCGCGCGCCATGCTACGCCGACCCCTGGCGGTTCGCGCGTAGCGGCGGCGGCGGTTTTCGCAGGCGCCGATCCCTTTGATGACATCGAACGCGACCCCTTTACCGGGGTGCTCTGGGAGGGGGAGCCTCGCTGCAAGCTAACGACGACGCCTGCTTCCACAGTCCCGATCCTCGTCGTCTATCGCACCTGCGATCTGGCCGTACCCTGTGGCTCCTCTGACCTCGCCTGCTTCGGCGCCGAACCGGGCTTCGTTACGTCCACGTGGGTGACGAGCGCGTCTGCGCGTGGGCTGCCGGGGCTCGTGGGGCAATTGATTGGTGGTGTCGAGCGCGGCGCCGGTCTCGACGTCGATCAGAGTCGCTGCACCGAGGTTCCGGTCTGCAGCACCGCCCCCTGCACGGTCAGCCCAACGAGCGCCGCGTGCCTCTGTTTGGTCAACCATCTTCGCTGGCCCGACGGCGACTACCCGAACGGGAGCGGTGAGGACCGCGAGCCCGCGATGCTCGAGTTCTTGCTCTTGCATCCGCTACAGTAGACAAGACTATACCCGCGTTGCGCAATTGTGCTCCCGGGCGTTGCACCCGTTCACCCATGCAGACCAAAGGTACCGCCATCCGAGCTCTTCTCGCCGCCATCGAACAGGTGCACGGTGCCGAAGGGTTACGACGCGTCAAGCAGGCGCTGCCGCCCGAGCACCGCGCAACGTTGGAAGGCGTCATGCTGCCAACGCAGTACTACCCCATCGCGCTTGCCGCCGCGATCCACGAAGCGATCCGCGAGCAGCTGGGCAAAGGCGCAACGTCTGCCAACCGCCGGGTTGGCGCCGAGGCGGCGCGTATAGACTTTCGTGGTGTCTACAAGGTGTTCGTCCGATTCATGGAGTACGAGAACGTCCTCAAGCGCGCCGACTCGGCCTTCAAGCAGTACAACTCACGTGGCGATGTCACATGGTCGACGTTAACCAACACGCACGCTGCCGGCGTCGTCGCGAACGTCAGCGGGTGGACCGAGCCCATGTGGGCGTCCTTGATGGGCCGCTTCGAAACCATCTTGGGACTCTGTGGGGCGAGAACCGCGGTCGCCAAGATTGTCAGCTTTAGCGATAAAGAGTGCTCTTTCGAGCTCGTTTGGTCGCCGTAGCGCCGAGCCTCGATCGAGCGGTGCAGCCCGAGCGTGATGGCGTGTTCGTGGCTAGGTCAAGAGCCCAATCGCGCTCAGGGTCGCTGCATTGAGTGCGAGCGGGGCGGGCAGCAGGAGCACCGCCCAAGCGAACACGAAGCGCGCACGTCGATGACCACGTAAGAAGGTCCTCTCGGCGAGGACTCCGCAAGCCTGAATTGCGAAGTACGCGCTCCACCCCCCCATGACATCGATGCGGTAGAAGATGCCGAGTGGAACGTCCACCAGCACCTCGTGCCAGACGCCGGAAAACAAGAACACTGCAAGCGTGCCGCGCGTCGGTTGTCTGCGATAGCGAGCGAAAACGACTTGACGCAGCCAGGAGGACACCCACGTACCCCAGCGACGCCCCCAGAGCTCGTCGATGCTGCGCGCCGCGAGCGGGTTGCGCATGTGCTGTGGGATCGACCAACCAGACAGTGAGAACGCGAGCTCCAAAGACGTGCTGAACAGCTCGACCAGAAAGTAGAGCGGGATGATGGCTGCATAACCCCGCAGGAGCAGCGATGGACCGAGTGGAACGAGCACAGCAAGATACAACCACCACGTCACGGGCACGAGAACCGCGAAGAGCGCGAAGCGGGCCGCCTTTGTTCGCAATAGAAGACCATTGAGCGGCGTGCGTTGCCGCCAAGATGCAACTGACAAGAGGGGTGACCAGATGAAGCCGGGTACTTCATCGCGCGTGACGCGAGCCGCTCGCATCGAAGTCGCCTTGGCGGCGACCAGCGAGAGCAGAAGCGCGACCGCGATCCAGACGCGCAGCAGCGTTACGTCGCTTAGCGACACGTGCGCCCCAACATTGAGTCGAACGTATAGCCTGCTTCGTCGGTAGGGACGAGGTCACGGTCGCGCAAGAACACCGAAAGCGCCGCGAAGCCGCGCAGGCCAGACGAGACGTTCCTCGCGCTGCGCGGCTTTGTGCTTAACCGGTCGGTATCAGTTCACGCGCGAGCGGCGCGGAGAAACGCCGAGCCAACCACGAGCCTAGCGAACCGGTCGTCGAGCTTCGTACGACTTCCGTCTCTCTCGACACGGTAGAGCTGCGTCCGGTGGTCGGCGAAGCTCGCGACGAGTCGCTCAGTCGTGCGCGCGGTGACGGTCCCAACGTTCAAGGTGTCGTCGTCTGCTGCATCCAGGCGCGAGTCGAGCTTGACGTCGATGCGCGGGGTGTTCGCGCCCACCACGTCGAGGACGTGATCGAGCTGGACGTCCAGCCCGTTTTTCCCCGCTTTGATGTGCGCAGCGCCGGCTCTGCCCTCTCGGCTGATCTCGATCTTGAAGGGCGGGTCTTCGACGACGAGGCCATGGGCGAGCTCGACCGCACGCAGCGACGAAGCGCGCAACATGATATCCAGGTAGTCCGCCACCAACTCTCGCATCGGTTCCGTGATCGTCTCGCCGACCGGCAGACTGCGCAGGACGATGCGCGTGTAGCGCTCGAAGTCGCCCAGCTTTGCGGTCGACAACCGCGGCAAGTTGGACAGACTTGCTTGCGCCTTCAAATCGGCGATCTCGCCCTGACGATTGATTGCGCCAGTGAGCGTGACCTTGGCGATGAGCGGAGCGGTTACCTGCTTTTCGGGCGACGCGATGTAGTTGCGCAAGTAGCGTTGCGCGAGCTCTTGGCTCACCTCGACGGCGACTTCCACCACGACCTTGCCGTCACGGGCGGTGAACGCGGACGTTACCGTGGCGCCCGGGGCGATGACATCCTCGCGGCGGTACGTGATGGGGGTTCCGTTCTTCGAGTCGGCGCCCAAGCGGTGCAAGAACTGAACTGTGTCGGTTTCCGCCAACTCGTTGAGGACCGCGGCCTCAGCTTCATCGATACCATCGCCGGTATTCACGACTTTTCCGTCCGGCGTCTTGATGCCGCCCCATACATCACGGTCTTTGAGGGCCCGACCCCAAGTGTCGTACCCCGGGCGCGGCGTCGCGGCGCTGCTGGTGGTGGCAGTTCGCGAAAGAGGATGGACGGATACACGGACACCGTTGGTACGGGTCATGGGCGACGCTCCGGGATGTTGGGGAAGCCCGGTTTATCGGGCCACACCCAGCCACGTTGCGATGCGCGCTTCTGACCCGGCGACAGGTGCACGACGTTGGTGTTGCCTGGCGTGTCGTCAGGGCGGCAGCCGAGCCTGACCGCACGGCAGGCGGGGTGCCGAGCCATCGAGAGACAGGCGCCGGTACGATCACATGAACCAAAGGCCAGGACCACCATGTCCGTCTCGATTCAAGCACACGATATTGGTACCGCGGGAGTCGCCTACACCTTCTCCGACACCAATTGGTCCCCAACTCACGCAGCTGATGCCGCTGCCATGGTGCAGGCGGCCCAAAACATGGTTGTGGCGGCGAGCGATCGCCTCTCTGCAGCGTTGCAGACGCTCGCCCAAGCCATGCGCGAGCTGGCGGCGCTCGAGCCGCCGAAGCCCGGCCCTGACGGTAAGGTCGATCAGGCGGCGCAAGCTGCGTACGAACAGCGCGTTCGGGATGCCAAGGCAAAAATAGCGCGTGCCAACGACGGTGTAGCACGTGCGAACTTCGCGTTCCGCACGGCCATGGAGGCGCTCGACCGCGCCAACATGATGCTCCCTGTGGCGCGTGAGCGCGACGACGCGCAGAGGCGAGTCTTCGAAGAGTCCAAGCGACTGGCCGAGGAGCGTCAGCGTCAAGTCGACAACGCGATGCGGGACGCCCTCGCGGCCTCCCGCGAGCTCGAAGCCAAAGACCCCGAGGTGGGCTGGGCGTGGGACACCGTTCGCACCGCAGGCAGAGACGTCAATGGCGGTGACATGCGTCTTGCGGGCTACCTGAACGGCACGCGTCCCAAGTTGGAGGTCGCGACCGTCGAGCAAACCAGGCACGCCAGCGCGACCATGGGGAGTGGATTCGTCATCGGGCCTTCTGCGGCGCCCCGACCACCCACCACAGACGCCTTCGTGGGAAAGCCCAGCCCCGGCACCGCCGCAAGCAGGAGCATTGCGAGCAAACCCAACTCGCATGGGCTCGAGGTCGAGGGGCCGCTCGAGCGGACGCTCCAAGCGCGTTCCACGGCCATCGCGACGATGCTGGCGCGCGGCGCGATTCGCGTCAGAGTCGCCTCCTCCTTCGATTGGGGTACGCTCCGCGGCGCGGACAATGCGGCGCAGATCGCAGCCCTGCTCCGGACCCGAGCCAACGACGCCCAGACTCAGGGCAATAGCGACGACGCCGCTGTCTGGCTTGCGGCGGCCGAGCGTGTGGCACCGACTTTACTCCACTAAGGCGTACTTCAACGCTCGCGTTGAGGCCGCTTGATGCGTGCGGGGGCCATGAGAAACGCCGCGGCCCCTACAGGTCTAACCCCGCCGCTCGAGCACTGGGGTTAAGTTTGGCGATTCAACGCGGCACCGACCACGCCCGGTTGCTCGAGCAGCGCCTTGATGAACACCGGCGTTGCTTCGAGATAGACAGCCGAGGTTAGCGCGAACACGTTGAGTCCACGCGGGGTCTGGCCCGTAGCTTTGCGGGTCGCTGCGATCGCCGCAGCCATGTTCGCTGCGTTGGCCTGCCCTGCCTCCTCACGGCGCTCTTTGAGCGTAGACGGAGGACCAGGGCGAACGCGCGTGCCCACGAAGCGCACCACGACTTGCAGGAGCGCTCGCGGCCCTTTCGTGAGCAGTACGGCGAGCGCTGGTTCGACGCTGACGCCTGGCGAGCGGGCCGGTGGCGGTCCGTCTTCCTTGAGACTCGGAGAGTGAGTGAGAGGTCTGACGTAGCTCATGGGCTCCTTTGCGCACGGGCAGGCGCAAGCGCCGAAACCCCGCAAGAACGAAGTGGTTCGTTATCGTTGACGTTCGTTGTGGGGTGACCAGGACCGGGCGCTCACCAGCCTGCTACACCGTCAGGGTCGTGGGAGCATCGAAGGGTAGAGCCTCACCGATATTTCGACCCGAATCATGAAACCGGGCGTTGTTTGCCCGAATGGCGCTCGCGCGACCGTCGCGAGCGAAGAGGTCGAGGATGACTGTCGCCATCGAACGCTTGACGAACGACGCTCATCGGGCCCGGGCCGCTGTAGCGGACCGGGCGAGCGGTCGGGCTGATGGGACGACCAGTGTCGCCGAGGTCGATGCCTACCTTGAGGCAAACGTCCTGCTCAACGACAAACCGGGGTGGGAGTGGCACGGGCTCCGCATGGCGATCTCGCTTCTCGCGACCGACGACCGCCTCACCGCAAAGAGGCGTGCCGAGCTCGTTCGTATGGCGGTCGCATCTGTGGACGACAACGTCCCCGTCGCGCGACTGAACCAGGTCGATGAAGGCGAACGCGCGTGGGTCGAACGGCTAGCGCATGTGTACGCGTCAGCGAAGCGGGGAACGCCCGCCCAACTTCATGCCGCTATCGATGAGGTCGCTGCCGATGGCGTGATCACGGATGCTGATCGAGAGAGCATCACGACGGCGAGCCGCCTGGTGGCCGACCGGAACATACCGCAGGCCGATGAGGTTATCGCGATGAATGCGCACAAGGTCAGCGAACAGCGCGCCCGCGTCTTCCGAGCCATCTATGCCGATGCGGTCCGATCGGGTGCGGTCACGGGTGTGTCACCCTCCGCGCCTCTCGCCTCGCCCTCCGCAGGTGCGGCTCAAGGACTGCGCGAGGGCAAGCTTGCGCGCGAGCTTGTCCGCGCACCGCGCGACCAAATTCCGAAGCTTCTTGCCAGCGTCGAGCAAAGCTGGCCGAGGTTTGGTCCCGACATCGAGCGGTTGGCGACCCAACTCGTGCGTGCTTGGGACAATCCCGGCCAAGGTCTCACATCATCACCGCGCTTGCTTGCCGCCCTGTTGCCGCTTGCGCGGGGGTATCGCTCGGCTCCGGAGCCGCTCGAATCCCCGGAGCAACGCGCCGCCCTTGCGCGTGCCGTGGTTCGTCAGTTGAGCGACGCACAACTCGCTAGTCTCGATGCACCGCTTGCTGCATCGCTTGCTGTTGCGTTGGCCGGGGGCGGTGCCGTCCGACATCAACGCTCCGCTATCGAAGAACAGTCCGAGGGGTATGTCTTGCCGCGTGCTGTCGATGGTCCACGCACATTCGAGCTCTACGTTGGCGACGCGGTTACGCACCGCCAAGAGCTCAACCGCCTCCGCACCGCGACGACCACGCGCTTCGAATGGCGACCCCGCGAGCCTGGCTACAGTGCCCCAACTCTCGGCACGCTCATAGAGAAGGCCCCGTGATTCGCACCGCTCTCGCGCACACGTCGCCTACGCTGGTGCTGGGTTCGCAAGATGCGGCGGCCTTGCCCGCCGTGTTCGACCCGGTTGCGGATGTTGCAAGCATCCGAAAAGCCTTCGAGCTCGGCCTCGCGCTCAATCGCCGCTTCGAGATCGTGCTGACGGGCAAGGGCAAGCGGGTGAATGAGCTACCATCGGTCGCGTTCGCCCGCTCGATTCGTGCTGGGGACGGTACCCTCGATGGTGCGCTTTGGCACACCGCCAAGCGTGCTGTTCTGTTTGCCACACCGGCGAGCCTCGCTCTCTTGACCGCCTTCGGTGCCGCGGGTGTCAGCGATCTTGCGCTCGCTCTTGCTGGCATTGCTCCGTTTACCTGGGCCCCAGTGGCCGCGGTGCGCAGTCTACGTGCAGAAGCCATCGCAGCTCGTGAGGTCGAGCGCGCGGCCGCCACCAAAGCTTCGACAGCCGACCTCGCTGAGATCGCGAGCTTCGTTGAGATGGTAACGACCGCGGGCGAACCGCGGTCTGATGCCGTGGTGCGTTCCGTGATCGACAGCTGGCTCGCCATCTCTGCAAAGGATCAGTGCACTACGCCTGATGCGCATGCGCATCTCGAGGCGCTCCGCGATGCCATCCCCGCGCCGTCGGCGCAGGTCGAGGCACAGGCACAACGTTTGGTCGACCTAGGGCGCCTCGCGCGAACCCTTGCCTCCGAAGTTCGTATCGCCCCGAGTCATGTCGAGATTCTCGAACAGGCGCGAAACGCAGGCTCGCAAGCCGAACGCGATGCGGTCGCCCCGGTGTTGCGACGCTTGTTCGCCGCGGGTCAGCACAAGAGCTTGCGTGATGCCGTCCCCCACGTCGTCCCGCCCTCTCTGCAACCCCCCGCACTCGACGTGAAGCTCGTTAGCCACGGGAGCGATGTGACATGAGCTACACGGTCGTTCCGGTCGCCACGGCGACGCCAGGCCCTGTCGAGCGACGTTCGCTCGAACAAACAGTCCGCGTCGGACTCGCGGTCGAGGTTCCCGAGCCCGCGCATCGCTTCGCCGACCTCGTGGTGAGGGCTTACGACTATCGCGTGAAAGCCCGCCAAAGGGTCGCAACAGTCCAGCCGAGTCTCCTCGAGCTTCTGCGTCAGGGCGCGCCGCATGCCGTCCCCATAGCCGCAGGTGTGCTCGTCGGTGTGCTTACCGGCATCGGCGAAGGCGTTGCAGGGGCCCTCGCTCTATGGGGCGCTGTGCGCTGCGCTCTCCCGGCGCGACCGAGCTCCTCGCACGTGTCGCGAGTGAGGGCAGAGGAGATCCGTGATAGCGCTATCAATGCCGCTTTGGCGGATGACCCAACGAGCCTCGCGACCATGCGTTATGCGGCGATCGCTGCTCTCGAGGAGGCGAACATCTACTGCGGTCACGAAGCGGGAGCCGAGCTCGTGACACAGGCTCTCCTGTTCGCGCCCCCCGTCGAGGGCGCTTGTGACGACACCGCACGGAGGGCTGCGCAGGCAGTCGAGGCACTCCTGTACAGAATTCCTTCTTTGCCTCGACCCAGCACCACGCTCGACCATCTCAATGCTCACGAAGTGATGGCTCTCGCCGCGCGCAGCAGACACTTCGCGCGCGACGGCGGTGGTGGCGAGCTGGACCGAGTGGTGAGACGAGCCCAAGACCAGCTCGACGCGGCCGCAACGGCCGCCGTGCAGGCAATGATCGCGGTGCGAGCGCGCTGATACCGCGCGTCGCGGAGCACCACGGCTTGATCTCGGCGGCGGAGCGTGGCGTATCATCTGTCGGGGGAGCTGATCATGGATGCGCTATGCGCGCCTTGCTGGTCATAGACATTCAAAATGACTTCTGTCCCGGCGGCGCGCTGGCCGTTCCTGGCGGCGATGCGGTCGTCGCGGTCGCGAACCGGCTCATGCCTCAATACGCCGTCGTCGTGGCGACGCAAGACTGGCATCCGAAAAGTCACCGCAGCTTCGCTGTGAACAACCCCGGTGCCAAAGTTCACGACATTCGTGACCTCGACGGGCTTCAGCAGATGATGTGGCCAGTGCACTGCGTCCAGGGCACGCGAGGGGCCGAGTTCCATCCAACGCTCGACACCAGTCGCTTCACCCACGTGACTCGCAAAGGCACGGACCCCGTCATCGACAGCTATAGCGGATTCTTCGACAACGGACACCGCAAGCAGACCGACCTTTCGAAAGAGTTGCGCCGACGGGGAGTCGACAGCGTGGACATTCTTGGCCTCGCTACCGACTACTGTGTGAAGTTCACCGCGCTCGACGCCCGCGATTTGGGCTTCACGGTTCGTGTCTTCAGCGAAGGCTGCCGCGGTGTCGACGTCACGCCGGGTGACGCGCAGCGCGCCCTCGAGGAAATGCGGTCAGTCGGCATCGCAATTGTATGAACCTGTTGAAGAAACCGGCGGAGCCGCGCCTTCACTGTCGGGCGATGCCGTAACGCTTGATGACCGCGGAGGCGTAGTAGTCATCCGGCACCAATTTGAACTGTACGCCACGAAGATTCTTTCGCGGCGAATACGCTACGACCTCGCAACCGAAGCGCGTAAAGACCCTAACGTGTCCCGGTACCGTCGCGCCGTTGCGCATATAGACGCGTAGCTCGCGCGGCTTCTCCGTCGAGAACACCGCGTGGGCTATGCGGACCATCGTTTCGAAGGTTGCGGCAGGTGAGCTCTTGTTGAGACCGGGGAGCGCGTAGTCGAGCTCGCGCACGTCGGGTGAATCGTCGTCGAAAGCGTACGATAAGCAGAAGCCAACGAGGAGGCCGTTGGCGTCGGTTACCTCGTAGATGAACACACTCTCCATCGACAGTACGCGATCGCGGTCATAGACGGGCAACTCGCGTTGCACGATGTGGTGCATGCCGAGCGGAAGCTTGATGTCGAGACTGTCCCCGATAGCTGGGTCATTGAGCCACTCGAGCACGTTTTCGCGATGCTGACGCGATAGAGGGGCGATACGCATGGGGCGACGAATCACGCGGGTATTCTACTCCGTTAGTCCTCCCGCCACGACGTTACGGGAGCACCCTAATGTTTGCGATATCTCACGCTGGCCTCGCCGGCTTGTCAGCCACCCCGCGAGGCTTCAGGTCGGAGCTTCGGCGCGATGGCTATTCGGCCACCGTCGACGCCGAAACGGCCGGCTGCACGTCCGGGGGACGATAGGCCAGAGCTGCGCCGAAGCTCGCCATCGCAACAGTGGCCATTGTCCATAGAAGCGGACCGAAGCTCGCCGCCAGGGCGAGCTGCGCAGCTTGATCGATATGCGGAGCGCTACCATCCCCGTGCGCAAGCAGCGCTCCGATCCGCTCCGGGTCGAGAGAGGTCTCGAGCCCTGCAATTAGCAAGGCGCCGAGGCCGCCGACGCCCATTGCCGAGCCCATGCTACGCGTGAACATGCCGAGCGCCGTGACCGCGCCGCGCTGATTCCAGGGGACGCTCGATTGCATCGCGACCGTGATGGTGACGACGCACATCCCCATGCCCGCGCCCAGGAAGAAGCTCCCCATCCACCAGGGCCAGATGCTCGTCGCGCCCGGGACGCAAATGGCAAGCAGCACCGAGCCGAGCGCGGTAACCCCCAACCCAGCCACGACGGGAAGACGAAAGCCCACGCGGCGCAAGTTGCGGCCGATGATGAACGAGGCGGTCGGCCAAGCGACGAGCATCGGGGTAACCACCGAACCTGCTTCGGCTGGCGAACGCGCGAGCACGCCTTGAACGTACAGAGGTGCGTAGGTGAGAAAGCCGAGCATGACGCAGCCGACGGCCGCGCTGAGGAGGAGCGCCATGGTGATGAAGCGGCTGCGAAAAAACTCGGCGGGGATGACCGGCTCATTGACGCGCTTCTGACTCACCATGAACACAATGAGCGTCGCACACGTGAGCGGCAGGGTGATGCCGACCGCACGCCGCTCCGCCAAAACGAGCAGAGCAACGGAGGCAATGGTGAGTGAGGTCGCGCCGAGCCAGTCGAGCCGCATGGGCTTCGATGTCTCGGCTGCACTCTCGTGATACACGCGCCACAGAACCAGGAATGCGGCGACCCCGAACGGCAGGTTGAACCAGAACACCCAGCGCCACGAAAGCGTCGCAACGAAGAAGCCACCTACCAAAGGTCCGGCGGCACCTGCGATCGCCCAGACGGCCCCCAGCCAACCTTGGACGCGACCCCGCTCCTCGATGTTGTAAATATCACCGACGATCGTGATTGCGACCGGAGCGATGGCGCCGGCACCCAGGCCCTGAATCGCTCGCGCGCCAATCAAGAAAAGCGTGCTGGTGGCTGCACCACTGGCTGCCGATCCGACCAGGAAGAGAGCCAGACCGAAGAGCATCACTGGCTTGCGGCCACGCATGTCGGCGAGCTTGCCGTAGAGAGGGACGGTCACAGTCGAGGCAAGCAGGTAAGCAGCTGTGACCCAACCGTAGAGCGCGACACCGCCTAAGTCCGCGATAACGGACGGCATGGCGGTGGCCACCACCGTTGCTTCCACAGCCGTCATGAAGACGGAGCACAGGATTCCGGCGAGGACGTGCGAGCGGTTCAAGACGACGCTACCACCCCGAAGCGCGCGGGGTTTGTCGGGACTTAATGGCTTGGCTGCGTCGTGAAAAGGCGCGACCTCATACCGCCGGCGCGACATCCGCGCCAACGTGGGCCGAGACGGTCGCCGCCTGGCCCTTGGCAGCCAGACGCGCAAGGCGCATCGACTTGGTGCGCATCGACGGCACGAACAACCCAATGATGTAGACGCGCGTCATGTACCAGAGCCAGTTCTTCTCGTTGAGCGACGGGTTCACGGTGTGCGCGATGGCTTCGTGAGCCTTCTTGTTGTCGCTCCAATGACGGCCTGGCATGTCGTGGTGGACCGTATGGTAGCCGTTGTTGAACCAGAAGAAGTTCACGATGGCGCCAGTGAAGTTGCGCGAGTGGTTGGTGTCCGACTCTTCATCGGCGTGGACGTGCTGGATGTAGTTGAAGATCAGCACCATGAAGAGCGCGAATTGCTGCGGGATGACGATGTAGAGAAGCGCCTTCTTCCAATCGAGGAACAAGCCAACCCCAATGAAGGCGATGAGAATGACGAACTGCGCCATGTAGTGCGCGAAGCGCTTCTTGTTCTTTCGGAATGTCTCGCGCATGAAGCGGCGGTTGGGCTCTTGTTGGTAGTACCCGCTGACCGTCGGGTAGGTGAGCAGCGAGAACAGGTTGTTCCCCTCGGTGACACGGTAGGTAATCGTGTAATCGGGAACCCGGTTGTTGTGCTTGTGATGGTTGGTGTTGTGCGTCGGGATCCACGCGAACACCGGATAGCCATAGAAGCATGTGATCCAGTAGTCGCTGATCATGTTCAGCGCATTGCTGCGCCACATACGCACGTGGTTGTGGTTGTGCGCCATAACGGCCACCGATACGGCCATCCAGTTGGCGAACAAGAAAAGCGGCCACGACATCGCTGGAAGCGACCACTGATAGATGAGCAATCCGGTGATCACCACCATGAAGGCGAGAGTGCGTATATCGGCTTTGTTCTTCAACATCGGGGGTGTTCGCTTTTTCGAGGCAACTACGGTGTGCCTTACGGCAACCCGGGGGTCACGTAATACTTGCGTCACGTGTTAGGCAACAGGAGACGCGAGCAGAGCCGCTTTTATGCGACGAATTGACCACTTTTAGGCGTCGAGGGTGCGCGCAAGGCTTCCAAGCTCGGTGGCCAGGCGAGCCAGATCTTGCGCCGAGGTTTGCGCGGCGCTCGCCCCCGTGGCGACGTGACCGGAGGCCTCCGCGACGCTGCTCGCCATTTTCGCGATGTCTTCGATGCCGCCTGAAGCGTCGTTGACGCTGCGAGCGATCGCGCTCGTGGTGAGCGACTGTTCCTCGACCGCCGTGGCGATGGTGTTCTGGATGAGGTTGACTTGCTGGATGATGCGGCCGATCTCGCCCATCGCGGCGGTGGCGTCGTTGGTATTGCTCTGAATAGCGATAATCTTGCTGCTGATGTCTTCGGTGGCTCGGGCCGTCTCTTTGGCTAGCTCCTTGACCTCATTGGCGACCACCGCGAAGCCCTTTCCGACTTCGCCGGCGCGCGCTGCTTCGATGGTGGCGTTGAGCGCCAAGAGGTTGGTCTGCGCCGCGATGCCGTTGATGATCTTGACGACCTTGCCGATCTCGATGCTGGCCGCCGCCAGTCGTTGGATGGTCTCGTTCGTGCGTTGCGCAACGTCGACCGCCTGCTGCGCCACTTGCGCGGCGCTGATGGCGTTGCGTGCAATTTCGGTGATGCTCGCGGAGAGCTCTTCGCTCGCCGCAGCGACCGTCTCGACCGCGGCCTGAACCTGATTGCTTGCGACTGCCACCGAGGTGGCTCGTGTCGCGGTTTCGCGCGTCGCGTCGGGGAGCTCCTGCACCAGCGCCGTCAGGGTCAACGCCGCCGACGATACCGCCTGCGCCTGGCCCATCACCAGGGTGACGCGCTCGCGCGTCGCATCGGCGAGGCTCACCCGTGGTTGTTCGGCTGGAGGCTGGCTGCTTCGGCGGTCAGAGAGCCACGGCGACATGGCGCGATGGTAGCCCAATCTAGAGGCTAGCGACCAGGGCCTCGAGCTCGCTCCAGCGGCCGTAGAGTCGGTCGACCTCGGCGCGGGCACCATCGAGCTCAGCGACCAGGGCAGTGACGTCCGTGCCGCCCTTGGCGTAAAGGTCGGGGGCGGAGAGCTTGGCCTCGAGCTCGGTCGCTTTCGCCTCGGCCGCCGCGATCGCGGACTCGATGCCATCGAGCTCGCGCTGATCTTTGTACGAAAGCTTCTTGGGTTTCTTGACCTGCTCGGCTTGCGGCTGCTCGGTGGCAGGCCTCGCAAGGCTCGCGCGAACCGTCGCCGGGGCGGGCTTTTTGGCTAGGTAGTCGCTGTAGTTGCCCTCGTAGAAGCCGACGTCACCATTGCCTTCGAAGGCTAGAATCCCCGTAGCGATGCGATCGAGGAACCAGCGGTCGTGCGACACAACCAAGGCGCAGCCCGGAAAGTCGACGAGCGCCTCCTCGAGCACGGCGAGAGTCATGAGGTCGAGATCGTTGGTCGGCTCGTCGAGCACCAACACGTTGCCGCCCCGCCGCAGCAGCTTCGTGAGCTGCACGCGATTGCGCTCGCCACCCGAGAGCTTGCCTATGGGCGTGTCAGCGAAGCGATCGTCGAACAAGAACATGCGCAAGAACGTACGCACGTGAATGCGCTCGCTCGGGAGCTGCACGTATTCGCTGCCCTCGGCGACCTCTTCGAGGACGCTTTTCTCGTCGTCGAGATCAGCCCGCCCCTGGTCGAGGTAAGCAAAGCGCGTGTTTTGTCCCACCGTCACCTTGCCTCGCTGAGTGGCGCGCTCGCCGAGGATACCGCGCACCAGTGTCGTCTTGCCCGCGCCGTTGGCGCCCACGATGCCGATGCGATCGCCAGCTTTCATGATGAGGGTGAGGTCACGAACCAGCACGTCGCCGTCGGCGTCATCGATGCCCACGTGGTCGAGCTCGAGGATGGTCTTGCCGAGGCGCGGGCCAGGCGGCAGCACGAGCTTGACGCTGCGGTCGTCGTGGACGAGCGAAGCGTTGGTGTCTCCCTGCTTCACGGCAGCGTCGAAGCGATCGATACGCGCTTGTTGTTTGGTGGTGCGCGCCGCAGGGCCGCGGCGAATCCACTCGATCTCGCGCCGTACGAATGAGCGTCGAATCCGCTCGCGCTCGCTGGCGTTGGCAAAGCGCTCTGCCTGTTTCTCGAGGAAGTCGGCATACCCCGGCCCATAGGCGTAGAAGCGGCCACGATCGAGCTCTGCGATACGCGTCGCTACACGGTCCAAGAAGTAGCGATCATGGCTCACGAAGAGCAGGGCACCGCGATGCGCTTTCAGGCGACCCTCGAGCCAGTCGATGGTACGGGCGTCGAGGTGGTTGGTTGGCTCGTCGAGCGCAAGGATATCGGGCGCGCGCAACAACGCACACCCAAGGGCGACGCGACGACGCTCGCCCAGCGACAGTGTGTCGACGCGTTGCTCGAGGTTGCGCAGATGCAATGAGTCGGCCATGGCCTCGCACGCATGGCGCTCGGCGCCACTGGTCAGGAGCGTGGTCATCACCGACAGTTCGGGGGTGAGACGGGGCTCCTGCGCGACGTAGACGAAGCTCGCGCCTTGCCGCTTGGTGATGACACCAGAGTCAGCGACATCGAGCTCGGTTGTGTCCGCCGCGTCGAGCGCGCGCGCGATGATCCGCAGCAGTGTCGACTTGCCCGAGCCGTTGACGCCGACGATGGCGACGCGGTCCTGCTCGTCGACGGCGAGCGACACGTCGCGGAGCACCTCGTGGATTCCGAACGCCTTCGAAAGGTTCTGAACTGTGACAACGGCGCTCACGGCGGGAACCCGAAGGCGAGCTTCACCGCCGAGTACTCGGGATGCACACTGCCGTCGCGACGCCGTATGACGAGAGGTGGCTCGTGCCAGGTCTGCGAGCGAAACCAGTCGGGCAAGTCGTCGGCGCGCATCATGCCGAAGAGCCCCACCAGAGGTGGCTCGCCCTCTTTGAACACAACATCGCGGTCGCGGACGATCACAAGGCCAGCGTCGCGCGCAGCGGCGATGACGCGCTGCCGCTGAAAATCGGGTTGGACCGGGAACACACAGGCAAAGAAACCGCCCGGCGCCAAACGCTTTGCCGCCGACGTCGCGTAGTCCGCGACCGTCCCCCGCATCTCGAAGCGACAAGCCACCTTCTGCGGGTGGTCTCCATGGCTGCCAGCGTCCATGGCGAAGTAGGGCGGACTGCCGAGGACCAGGTCGAAGACCTCGTCATCACGAAACAGTGATGTGTCACGGAGGTCGCCCTCGCGAATCTCGTAGCGAACCTCGAGTCCGTTATAGCGTGCGGATTTGCGCGCCAAGGCGACGCTTTCAGCCTGTGCTTCGACCGTCACGAGGCGCGCGCCCGGGCAACGCCAGGCCGCTATGGTGGCCACCGAGCCGATACCGCTTCCCAGGTCGAGTATGGTCCGCGCCGACGGACACCAGGACGTGCCGTAGAACGCCGCGAGCACGTCGTCGGTGGAGAAACGATGACCGTCGCGAAGTTGAAAGAGACGGAAATGTCCACTGACAGCGTCGAGGGTCTCGCCGTCGGCGGCTGTGCCGTCGCCGGGGGGGACTGGACCTGGCTTGCGCCAGCCACGGTAGAACGGCTCGTTCATGCGCCGCCCGTGACAGCAGCTGGGAACGCTTCCCGCCACCCGTCAATGATGAACTGCACCGCCAGCGCCGCTAGCAATAACCCCATGGTGCGTTCGAGAATCGCCCGCCCGGTGTGCCCCATGTAGCGGTCGACACGCGCTGCGGCTCGCAAGACGACATACGAGATGACCGCTGTGATGATGATGGAGAGCACGATCGGGATGAGCTCCCACCACCGCTGGGAGCGCCCGGCGAGGACCATGACGGTGGCGATCGAGCCCGGACCGGCGAGCAGCGGCATTCCCAGGGGGACGATTGCGATATCTGGCTTGGCGGCGGCCTCGGCGACCTCTTGTGGGCTGGTGCGGGTGGCTGCGGGTTGGCTGCGTAACATGTCGAGCGCGGTGAGCATGAGCAGAACGCCGCCGGCGACCTTGAAGGCGGCCAGGGTGACGCCGAGCAATTTGAAGATGACGCCGCCACCCAGCGCGAAGAAGGTCAGAACTCCTGCGCAAAGTAGGCAAGCGCGGGCTGCCATGCGCGCACGCTTTGCGTCATCGTCGCCCTCGGTCATCGAGACGAAGACCGGCACCACGGCGAACGGATCGACGACGAAAAAAACGGCCGAAAACGCGAGTAACGTAAATGTAAAAACGTCGTGAACCATTGCGTCGCGACTCGCGTCCTTACAGGAGCATGCGTAGAATCTAAAGAGGAGCGGCTGCTGTCATGGTCACACTCCTCGCACACTTTCTGCTGTATGGAGCGCTCGGCTGGTGTGTGGAGATCTTCTTCACCGGCGTCTGCTCCATCATCTTGCAGCGTGACCGGACCGCGATGGGGCGCACCTCACTCTGGATGCACCCCATCTATGGCGTGGCCGGGTTGCTGATGGAATCGCTCTACCTGGCCCTCGCCGACCTGCCACTCGCGCTGCGTCTCTTCGTCTACCTGTGCGCGGTCTACATTGCCGAATACACGAGCGGTTACCTCTTACGGCGCCTGCTCGGCCGCTGTCCCTGGGACTACGGGGTGCGCCGCTGGGCCGTTCATGGCCTCATTCGGCTCGACTACGCGCCGGCATGGCTGTTGCTCTGTGTGCTCATCGAGCCGGCTCAGGCCTGGGCACGGACAATTTTCGGCGACTGACGTGGGCAGCCGCGGGCCGTCTGCATGGCAAGGTCACGAGCCAACTTTTCGCGCTCGCGCTCGTATTCGAGCGCGCTCGCTCCGTCGCGCGACGGGCGCGCTCTGACGCGCACGTGGTGTCCCGTCACGCATCGAAGCTCACGCTCGAGGAGGGCCTTGCTACGCTCCATGTGAGCCGGACTTGTGACGAGCTTGACGTCGGCCGCCTTGAGCCCCGCGATAAGCGGGGCCACCCGGCTCACGTTGTCCAGCGTGTAGAGCGCCTTGTCTTCGACGACGATGCGGGCGGGCGCGACGCCACGCGTCACCAGCCAGCGCTGCATGACACGGCCCTCGGGAGGACCCATGACCGGCCCGCCCGAGACGACGACAGGCGCCTTGCGGTCCAACCTAGCCTCGAGCAGTGCGCGCTCGAGCCGAGCCGTAAGCGACCGACCCGGTTGCCCGTTGGGAAGAGTGGCCGAGCCGAAAACGACGATGACGCTGCGCATGCGGAGGCTCACGGTTATCGGCGGCGGGTCTGGTGCTGATGCGTTTCATGGCGCGGGCGGGACTTTGCCGCTCAGCAGCTTCGTGCGACAAGCGCGTCGAACAAGGGGTTTCAAGCGTGTACGCACAAATCGTTCAGTTCGCCCGCAGTCTTCGCCAGCTCGACCACTGCCTCGACAAGGCGATTGCTTACGCGACTAGCCGTAAGTTCGACGTCAACGTGCTCGCCGGATCGCGCCTCGCTCCCGATCAGTACGAGCTCGCGCGGCAGGTGCAGTCTGCCTGCGACTCAGCGAAGCTCGCCGCAGCGCGTCTTTCCGGCAAAGATGTCCCCAAGCACCCCGACAATGAAAAGACCATCGAAGAGCTCAAGGCCCGCATCGCCAGCGTTCTGCGAATCCTCGACGGCTTCGGAGAGGCGGACTTCGTGGGCTCGGACGACCGGCCAGTCCGCATGAGCTGGTTACCGGGAAAAGTGCTACGGGGCCGCGACTATCTGGTCGAGTTCGCCGCGCCGAATTTCTTCTTCCACGTGACCATGGCTTACGCGATCCTCCGTCATAACGGAGTCGAGCTCGGCAAGCTCGACTACATCGGCCCGCTAACCACACGAGAAGCCTGAAAAACCGAGTCTCGTCGGGGCGCTATGCGCACACTGTGCTATCCTTTCGAGGATGCGGTGCGCCCACCTGCTCATCGCCGCTCTAGGCGTGGTCTCGTGCCAGCTGGTCGCGAGTGACGGAGACGCGTGTCTCAACGACGGCAACTGTCCCGTGGGCCTCATCTGCTGTGACGGCGCGTGTCGCGCTGCCTGCGAAGGTCGCGACCAGCGTTTCCGTAGCGGCACTCCATTCAACGCGCAGATCACAGTGGGAGTGATCAGTGACCTCACGCCGCAGGTCGACTTCGATGGGCTCACGACGCGCATCGACGACGGGGCCGAGACGAGCTTCCGGCTCACCCCCGCCACACACTTCGACAAGGCACGCCCGGTGGGCATCTTCAACGACGTGCCGTTCGGTGCCCGACGTATCAGCGTCACCCTGACGCGCGGGGGGCAGCCGGTCATGGAGCGGCACGCCGACCTCGACGTCATCGCCGACGTTCAACTGTACCTCGCCTTGAGTCGCGTCTGTGTCGGGATGTCGTGTCCGGCAAGCGGAGACGAGACGCCAGTATGTCATGGCGGACGCTGTGTGCCGTCGTCTTGCAGCTCCCTCGATCTCGCAAGCTGCGGGAACCCGCAATGCGCTATCGACGGTGATTGCGCGCCCCTGACGTCCTGTGGTGTCGCGCACTGCGTCGACGGACTTTGCATCGAGCGTCCCGACAATGGGCAGTGCGGTCCGGACACGGTATGTCGGTTGGGAGTCGGCTGCGTCGTGCCGGAAGCGCAATGCGCTGCGGACGCGGATTGCCATGACTACATCGACTGCACGGAGGACCGTTGCGTCTCTGGGCGCTGCTTGAACATCGCTGACGACAGCGCCTGTGGTGCCGCGACCTGCGAGCCATTCGCCAGAGCGTCCGACGTGGCGAGCGGCTGCTTGCCTCCGCCGTGTGACGCCGACACCTGTAGGGGTTCGGCGTGCGAGATCGCCGAGTGCGTGGGTGGACAGTGTCAGACCAGGCCACTTTGCCAGAACGGCGAACGCTGCTGCGGGGATGTATGCAGCCTCGATTGCGCGACTCCGCACGCGTGCGAGGGACGAGCGGCCGGCGCGATCTGCCGCCCGTCCGCTGGAGCGTGCGACATCGCCGAACGGTGCGACGGCGTAAGTCTCGATTGTCCCGCCGATACCGTCGCTTCCCCAGGTGTCATCTGCCGCCCGTCCGCTGGAGCGTGCGACATCCCAGAGCTCTGCACGGGTGCCTCGCCGCTTTGCCCAGAAAACGTGCTGGTTCCGGCGGCAACCGTCTGCAGAGACTCTCTCGGGGACTGCGACCCCGCCGAGACGTGTACGGGCGCTAGCCCCGCATGTCCGGTCGATCTACTTGCTTCCGCGAGCAGTGTTTGCCGGCCAGCGCTGGGCGATTGCGACCAAGCAGAGACCTGCACGGGTTCGACCATCACGTGTCCAAGCGACGCTCTGCGTACCGGCCAGGTGTGCCGTCCCGCCGCCGGTGCCTGTGATGTCGATGAAGTCTGCGGTAGCGGACCTGTCTGCCCGCCAGATGTCCTGCGGGCGAATACCGTTACCTGCCGTGACGCTTCGGGGCCCTGTGATCGCGCCGAAGTTTGTACCGGCAGCTCGCCAGCCTGCCCCGGCGACGCCAAACAAGCTAACGGCATCGTTTGCCGATCGGCTAGCCAGCTCTGCGAAGCGAACGCGGTCTGTGATGGGGCGACGAACGCCTGCCCGGCGAACCCGGTCCGACCCGCGAACACCGTTTGCCGGCCGGCCGATGGCCCGTGCGACCTCGAAGATCGCTGCAACGGAGCGTCGATTGCCTGCCCAGATGCCGTGCGCAATGGCACTCCTTGTAGCAGCGGCAGCGAATGCATCAGCGCTGCCGCGTGCAACGGCGTTAGCCACCAGTGCCCAAGCGGCGGCAACGCGCCGGACGGGACGCCTTGTGGCTGTTCGGACTTCTGCTTTGCGTGCTGCGCCGGAGTGTGTGGCGGCGGTGGCTGCGGAGGCGATGGCGGCGGCGACGGTGGCGGCGACGGCGGCGGCTTCTAGGCCGGCCCCCCCCCGCCGCGAAGGATGGTGCCGCCACTTCGGATCGCCGGCATCTTGGCAGCGACAGTTTCGTAACAATTGTCGCAACCGATCGGGACGGTTGCCGATGAAGGAGGCTCCAGTCTCCCGTGCTCGTCCTGAGCACACAGCGTTTCCAATCCACGGAGCCACCAGTTATGACCGACGCGATTTCGCGGGCTGCACGCCCGCAAGTACGTACCTCTTTGCCCGTTTCGGGCGCTCAGAGCGCGCAAGGCGCTACCCCAGTCCGCGCCAAAGGTTTGTCGAAGTCGGACGCAGTCGCAATCGGCGGCTCGCCGCTGGTGAAGAACTTCGCCGCGAACAAGGCGCAGTACATCGTCGTCGAGTCGATGGCCGCTCGCAAGCTGCTGGGCAGCCGCCTGGGCTTCCGCCCCTTCAACCCGAGCTTGCAGCAGGGCCAGGGTTGGCGCGTGCTCGAGCTTACCGCGCAAGAAGTCTCCGCGCTCCGCTCCGGCGGTGTTGGTGTCTATCCGAACAAGCGCGTCGATGTTGGCCCGCCCCCACAAGCCATCAACTCCATCGAAGCGCCGCGCACCAGCCTCTTCCGCGATGTGCATCAGGCGACTTCGCTGCAGGCGAAAGAAGCCGGCTGGGAGGGCGAAGGCGTCACCGTCACGATCATCGACACCGGCATCGGCGACCATGACAACCTCATGAAGCCAGCGAAGTTCGACGACGTGAAGACCGCGCAGCCCGAAGACCCGGCGCGCGATGGTCACGGTCACGGCACGCACTGCTCGGGTAGCGCGACTGCCCGCGGCGACCTCGCGGCTGGCGGCATCCGCGGCATGGCCCCCAAGGCGATCCTCCAGGGTGCGAAGGTCCTCGATGATCGTGGCTCTGGCACCCTCGCCGACGTCATGAAGGGCATCGAGCGCGCTATCGAGTGGGCGAAGACCCACGATGGCCCGGCGGTCGTCAGCATGTCGCTCGGCGCGCGCGCTTCTGGCGACCCAGACGCGCTGCCGATGAACAAGCTCATCAACGACGCGGTCAAGAACCACGGTATTTTCTTCGCCATCGCAGCCGGCAATTCCGGCCCCGGTGTGGCGGAGAGCGACCCGGGCCGCGCCAAGTTCGCGACCACGGTCGGCGCTACCGACCACAAGGGTACCGTCGAGGAAGGCGACGACACCATCGCGAACTTCTCGTCGGGCTACTCGTTGCCCAACAAGCCATCCGTTTCGGCGGACGGCGTCAAGCAGCGTTCGACCCTGCCTGGCAACAAGGAAGGCGATAGCTCTGGCACGTCGATGGCGACTCCGGTCACCGCCGGCGCCGCCGCCTGCTTGCTTGGCAAGGCCTGGGAGCTCTTCAAGGCCGGCAAGTTCAAGGCCGACCCACGTGAGCTCGTCAAGAATGGCGAGTTCGAGAAGATCTTGCGCGACTCGGCTCGCGACAACCCGAGCATTCCGGCGAACCGCGAGGGCGCTGGCGACATCCGCCTCGAGGCGGCTGCGAAGCTGATGCTCGAGCGCTTTGGCATGTAATTCGAACCCACAACGCACCCACCAAAATTGCCATGAGCCCGGCGCCGTAAGGCGCATGCAACAGGTCTCGAGGCGCGCTCGTTCTCCCAAGCGCGCGCGCCTCGAGAAACCTGGTTCCGGGTCCCGCCTCCCGCCAGTAGCGAGCGCCTCCGGGCGCTCGTGGCAGGCCGCCGCAATGGTGGTCGCAAGCCAACTGTCGGCCGCATCTGTTTCGGGTCACCACGTGCAACGCGAAAGGTGGCCAAACGCGTCGCTCGACGTCCCTGGGCTCTTCCGCCGGAGCCCGCCGGCCCACTGGGGTTGCACCTACATGCACCCCCAGTGATGCCGGTCACGGGCGTCGGGGGCAGAGTCGTGGCATGCTGCCGCTCATGCCCTCATGCCCTCGTCTGCTGGCCACTTTGGCCACGGCGTTTGCGTTATCCGCGTGCAACTCCTCCGGCGATAAATCCACCCTGCGTGTCTCACTCGGCAGCACTCTGCAGGCCTTGACCGTCGAGAGCGTCACCATCGACCGCTTCGAGCTGACGGTCGTTTGTGTCGACGGCTCCGAGGTGACCGAGCGTGGCGACATCGCCGATGACGGCACGTTCGAAGCCGAGGTCTCCAACTGTCCACAGGCCAGCATTCGCTTCCGGGGGCTGACCACCACGGCACGGCCGGCTCTTCACGGTCTTGCCGAGGCAGCCATTCGCCCGCCGTCGACCGAGTTGGTGGTGCCGGTCCGTCGGGTCGGGACGGTGAGCATCGTCAATGACGACACCTACACTGCGGTCTGCGCCATCAACGCCCCGGGCAACCCCGAGCTCGAGGCCGCGTTCATCTTGAGCCCCGGTGCGGCGCGTGAGCAGGTTCTACCAACCATCGGCGTGACATTGTCGTGCGCTCCAGCGGACACATGTGGCGACGTCGACACATGTGACTTTAGCGGCCCGCTCGCGACCACGCGCGCCGTTGCCGTCTCCTTCGGTGGCGAGTCTACCTTGAGCCTCGCGAACCTCTCGAACAGCTTGATCTTCACCATCGGTCCCCCAAGCCCTCACAGCGCTGGCGGCACGTTCGGCCCGTTCGAGGTGAGCTTGATCGACGAAATCGGTCAGCCCATCAGTCGCGACGACATCACCGTGCAGCTGGTTGCCGAGAGCTCGGTTGCCAATGGTGGCTTCCAGAATGGTGTCGTCCAGACGACCGGGGGCGTTGCGCGCTTTTCGGGAGTGCGTTTCACCACGGCTGGTAGTCTCGTGATGCGCGCGCAGGCGGACGTCGACGGTGTGCTCCTGCAAACCGAGATACGCACGATACCCGTGTTGGCGGGACCAGCGACTCGCCTCACAGTCACTGGCCCAACGAGCGCGACCGCGGGCGTCGGTGTCAACCTCGACGTTACCGGCGTCGACGCGTTCGGCAACCTCACGGCGGCGCCCAGCTCGCTGGTCGTCAGCAGCGACGACCAGATCGCGGTCGGTTTCGCCGTGGCGGGATTCAACGGTGAGCCGTTGCCTTTCACCTTCTTCCAGGCGGGCCGACGCACCTTGACTGTCCGCTCGAGCACACAGAGCAGCGTCGCGGGTACCGTCGAGGTCGACGTGGTCGCCGCAGCCGCGTTTCGGCTCGATCTCTCCATCGGCGCCGGAAACTACGTCACGGGGCAAGCCATCACGTTCCGCGTGATCGCGCGCGACAACTGGAACAACCTGGACAGAAACTACACGGGCACGGTGTCACTCAACCCTCTCCCAGCGGGTGACTTCACCTACGGCGGGTCGCATGTTTTCACCCCGGCGGACGGCGGCCGTTTCGACTTCACGGGGGCGCAGTTCTCGAGTGTCGGCACGCGCACCGTCACCGCGACCGATGGAAACTTCACCTCGAATAGCGTCAACCTGAACATCAGCCTTCCCGGCACGCTCGACCACTTCGAGGTCATCCTCGGGACCACGAGCGTGAGCGCGGGCCAGCCGTTCGACGTGACGGTACGCGCTGTCGATGCCGCCAACACGCTCGTCAACACCTTCGTAGGCACGGTCACAGTGGCGAGCCCTGGGGGGTGCAACGGCATTTTCACCATCGACTTCGCGATGAACGGCGAGCTCACTCAGCAGTTGACGTGCCGTCTCGTGGGCACCTGGAGGCTCGAGGCTGACTATGCGGCGGCACACTTCGGGACCAGCCAGCCCATCACCGTCACGCCGGGCAACCCCTACGCGCTTGGCATCATCCAGGCGCCCCCCCCGGTCGTGGGCGTCAACCAGCCTTTCGCCATGGCGGTCGAGATCTTCGACAGTGAAGGCAACGCAGCCGACCCCCGACAGCTCATCGCGCTCGGTTTGACTTTGGAGCTCAGCCTCGGTGACGCGGCGGGGAGCAACCTCAACGGCACGACCCCGGTTTTCGTCGGCAACGTCGTGATGTACCCTGGCCTGGTCATCGACAGCCCTGCTGGCGGCGCAACCATCACGGTCGCCGTGAACCCTCCGACCCTCGAGGTCAGCGGCCAGGTCACGCCCCCCATCGTGGTTACCGCCGCCGTCTGTCCCACCACCTTCGTTCTCGCTGGCGTGTTACCTGGCCAGGGCAATCCTTGCGACGATCAGGATCCAGTCGGCTCCATCCAGGAGGCCATCGACGCGGTCGACGCCGGCGGCCAAGTGCGTGTCGCGGAAGGCAACTACACAGGGCAGAGCGTGAGCATCACCAAGGCGCTCAAGCTCCTCGGAGGCTTCGATAGCAGCTTCGCGTTGGCGTCGCGCGACCCGCTGGTGCGTAACACCGTGCTCAAGGGAGCGACGGGCGCCGCGGTTATGGGCACGGTCGAGGTTGGTCCCGGCGGCTACGTTCTAATCGACGGCTTCCTCATCGAGGCGGGCGACACCAGCAATGGCACCTTCCCGAAGTGGGCCGTCATGGTTTCAGGGAGCGCTGGCAACGCGAGTCTCTGGCTCGACAACAATCGCTTGATCGGACCTGTGGTCACCAACGCCATCGACGGCGGCGGCGTCGTTAACATCGGCGATGTCGGGCGGGTGATCATCCGCAACAACTGGATCCATACGGGTGGCGCTCCGGGCGGCCAGGCACTCGGCATTCGCGACGGGATCGCCGGTGGCGTAGCTCCTGGCAGCGTCGACATCGTCCACAACACCATCTACGTCGCCGATGCGGAGTCGACCCAGGCCGTCTATTTCGGCGGACTTGGGACGTACACTTTCACCAACAATTTGGTGCTCGGCGACTTCCGCGATTGCGGTCTCGGCGTTGGTGTCTGCGTGATCCGCGAAAGCGAGTCGAGCCTGAGCCTCGCGTCCGTCCTGAACAACTACGTCTTTCAGCAGAATCCTACTGGCGCCTTACTGTACCAAACGAGGTTCGGCGGCATGCTCGACTCGCTCAACGCGCTCGGGCCGCCGCGATTCATGGGTAACGTGAATCAGTTGAACGGCGGCATTCTCGACACCATCCTCGTGCTCGCTGGTGGGCCCGATGACGGCTTCCTCTACACCATGCAAGACAACGATTGGCACTTGGTCGACAACCTGGGCTTCGCTATCGGCCTCGACGCGACACAGCCGTTTTGCGGCGATAACAACCAGAGCCTTTGCGGCGGTACGGTTCAGGACATCGACGGCGACGTGAAGCCCGTGCCGGCGTGTGTTGGTGCCGACGAATACACCGTCACCGTGCCGGGTTGACCCCACGAACCGATTTTTTGACGGGCTGATCGGCTGCCCTGATGATGCCCTCGAAACGAGGATCACCATGTACCTTATTGATTGCTACGACTGCCGGTGCAAAATCAGCGACCAGACCAAGCTCTGCCCCAAGTGCGGACGCTGGCAAGTCTACCAACGCTCCCCAGTCGACACGACCTCGCGCCATGAAGAGCCGAAGGTCGTCGTTGGCAAAAGCCGCTGGTAGCCCGCGCCAGGGCAAGCGACCGATCGCGCGGGAGTCGCCCCGAACCCTAGTACTACGCCGTTGTCGAGCGTCGGCTCGGCACAACCGAGCGACGGGTTTCGCGGTGGCGACTTCGGGGTCCTACCGACCTTTTTGCAGCCGTGGGTGGGAAGGCCCTATTCAAAATCCCGAGATTCGTGTATCGGGCGCCTCCCATGGCGAACATTCCCATCGAATACATCCGTAATATCGGCATCTCGGCTCACATCGACTCGGGCAAGACGACCCTCACCGAGCGTGTCCTCTTCTACACGGGCCGCATCCACGCCATTCACGAAGTCCGCGGCAAGGACGGTGTCGGCGCCAAGATGGACTCGATGGACCTCGAGCGCGAGAAGGGCATCACCATCCAGTCCGCCGCGACGTACTGCGTCTGGAAGGGCTCGAAGGAGCATCTGCGCGAGCACAACATCAACATCATCGACACCCCCGGGCACGTCGACTTCACCATCGAAGTCGAGCGCGCTTTGCGCGTTCTCGACGGCGCTATCTTGGTGCTCGACTCGGGCAAGGGCGTTCAGTCGCAGTCGATTACCGTCGACCGCCAGATGAAGCGCTACCGCGTTCCGCGTATCGCTTACGTCAACAAGATGGACAACCCTGGCGCGAACTACGACCGCGTCGCCGAGATGCTCAAGGAGAAGCTCGGCCACCATCCGGTCAAGCTGCAGGTGCCGATCGGCCAGGAAGACAAGTTTGCCGGCATCATCGATGCGGTCACGCAGAAGGCGTACTACTTCGATGGCGAAAACGGCGAAAACATCCGCATCGAAGAAGTGCCTGCCGAATTCAAGGACGCCGCCGCGGCCCGTCGCCTCGAGATCATCGAGGGCGTCGCCGAGGTTGATGACCAGCTCGCCGAGAAGTTCCTCTCGGGTGAAGAGGTCGCCGACGAAGAGCTGCGCGCCGCTATCCGTAGAGCCACCCTTGCGCTCAAGATGACGCCGGTCATGTGCGGCTCGGCTGTCCGCAATAAAGGTGTGCAGCTCCTCCTCGACGGCGTCTGCATGTACCTGCCGAACCCGAAGGAAGTCACCAACGAGGCCTTCGACCAGTCGAAGGGCGAAGAGAAGATCATCCTCGAGTCGGATCCGAACAAACCGATGATCGGTCTTGCGTTCAAGCTGACGCAAGACAAGTACGGTCAGCTCACCTACTTCCGCATCTACCAGGGCACGGTGAAGAGCGGCGACACCATCATCAACACCTCGAACCAGATGCGTAAGGTGCGCTTGCCGCGCATGTTCCGTATGCACTCGGACGAGCGTGAGGAGATCCAGCAGGCGACGCCCGGCGACATCGTTGCGTTCTACGGCGTCGAGGCTTCGTCCGGTGAGACCTTCACCGACGGCAAGGTGAACGTCACCCTCGTGTCGATGCACGTGCCGGCGGCGGTCATCTCGCTCGCGGTCAAGCCCAAGGATCGCAACGGCGAAGCAAACTTCTCGAAGGCGCTCAACCGCTTCACGAAGGAAGACCCGACGTTCCGCGTCCACCAAGATGAAGAGTCGCAAGAGACCATCATCAGCGGCATGGGCGAGCTCCACCTCGACATTTACATGGAGCGCATGAAGCGCGAGTACAACTGCGAGGTCATCGCCGGTAAGCCGCAGGTCGCTTATCGCGAGACTATCACCCAGCGCGGTGAGTTCGCGTACACGCACAAGAAGCAAACCGGTGGCTCGGGTCAGTTCGCCCGCGTCTGCGGTTACCTCGAGCCGCTGCCCGCTGAAGCGGTCGAGACCTACGAGTTCGTCGACGACATCGTCGGTGGCTCGATTCCGCGCGAGTTCATCCCAGCGTGCGACAAGGGCTTCAAGGAAGCGATCAAGAAGGGCTCGCTCATCGGCTTCCCGGTGGTCGGCGTTCGCGCGCTCATCAACGACGGTCTTTCCCACGCGGTCGACTCGTCCGAAAACGCCTTCAAGACGGCGGCTCTCATGGGCTTCCGCGAAGGTTACGAGCGCGCGAAGCCGGTTATCCTCGAGCCGATCATGAAGGTCGAGGTCGTTGCCCCGGCGGAGTTCCAGGGCGCGGTCGTCGGCCAGGTGAACCAGAAGCGCGGCGTCATCCTCGAGACCTTCACGCAGGACAGCGACTTCACTGTCATCGCAGAGATCCCGCTGAACTCGATGTTCGGTTACTCGACCGACCTGCGCTCGGGCACTCAGGGCAAAGGCAACTTCACCATGGAGTTCGCCAAGTACCAGGCTCTGCCGCGCCTCGAGCAAGAAGAGATGATCAAGAAGCACAAAGAGAAACTGGCCGCGGAAGCGCGCAAGTAGCTTTCTCTGCACACGGTTCAACTTGGCGGCCGCCGACCGAATCTAACTTCGCTCGGCGGCCGTCGTGTTTTTTGGGGGAACATGAAGCGAGAATTGTGGTGTTCGCTGGGGTTGACGCTCGTCGTCGTGGGTTTGCATGCGTGCGGTGACGACAGTGACGACGAAAACGACGACGACGCGTTGGTGACAGCCGCTCCGGTGATATCGAGCTTCACGGCTTCGCCCGCGCGCCTCGACTTCGGCGCCACGAGCACTCTCGCTTGGACCGTCGACAACGGAACCTTGCGCGTCAACGGCGAGACCGTGACAGGCACGAGCCTCGCGGTCACGCCCACTACGACGACGGTATTCACTCTGACGGCGACGAATGGGGTTGGGACGACGACGGCTGAGGTCACGATTGCTGTCAGCAGCACGCCATCGGCACCGCTTGCGTACACCGCCGACGCGGTCCTCACCTACGACAGTGGGTTCACGAACTACGTGACTGTGCCCGCGAGCTACGACCCAACCCACCAGACCCCCATCCACCTCTTCGTGTGGCTCCACGGCTGCGGTGGCTACAGTCAGTACGACGTCTACAATGTCTCGCCAGGGGGCGCAGGGCAGACCTGGATCACTTTGGCTCCGGGCGGCGCCGAAAATGGCTGCTGGTCGATGAGCAACGACCCCTCGACGGTCCGCAATGCCCTGACCGAGCTGCGCAAGCACTTCAACATCGACCCCAAGCGGGTCGTGCTGGGTGGCTACTCGTCGGGCGGCGACCTCGCGTACCGCATGGCGTTTTATGACTCTCTTGCCTACGCGGGTGTCTTGGCCACCAACACCTCGCCATTCCGCGATACCGGAGCGTCGCAGAGCGATTCGCTTGCCGCGGCGACGTGGAAGTTCAACGTCTACCACCTGGCGCATATTGGCGACACGACCTACCCGATCGCCGGAGTGCGCGCTGAGTTTCAAGCGCTCGTCGACGCCGGATATCCGGCCGTGAAGGTCGAGGTCGAGGGCAACCACTATGACGACGCTGGCGAGTTTCCGGGTACCGACGCCGATATTCGGAGCTACTTGCTGCCGCGCTTGTCCGAAGGCTGGGTCGCGCCATGACGCCCAGTCACGATGATTCGCGACGACCATCTTCTTGGGCTAGCAAGAACCCGCTATCGTCGTCGCCGTGAGCCTACACGTCGGCGGCATTTATGTTCTGACTGGTGACCAGTCACGCGTCGTTCGCGTGACCAAGGCCTTCTGGGCGCGGCAAGGGGGCAAGCCCGCGCCAGCCGAAGACGATGTTCTCGAATACGAGTCACTCGGGCTCGAGGACACCGGCAAGCTTGGCTATGCCGTGTGCCCGCCTACTGCGGATGACAGCGGCCGCACCTGGGTCGCTGTCTACGACAGCGAGCAGTACACCGCGAGCGAGGAGCTCGCCCAAGAGCTAGCGTTGCAGCTCGACACCGAAGTCATCCACTACGGGTTCACCGGCAGTGTCGATCAGGCCTCGATGCGGGTCTTCTCGGGGCCAAGCGTCACGGACACGCATCATCATGACAGCGAGGCGTGGGACGAGGTCGAGGGAGCCATCGCGACCATGCCGCACCCAATGCTCTACTATAGCGAGATCCAGGAGCTCGACGAAGACGAGCGTGCGGGTTTCGTGATCTTCGGCTTCGTGGGCATTCCCGAGCGCGAAGACGGCTATAGCGGTCCATCTCAAGAGGCGCTCCAGAGGCAAGCATTGCTTTCACGCTTCACCGAGGCGGTAGAGCGCGGTGACCACCTGAATGCCTGGGTCATTCAAGAAGAGAACCAGGAGCTCGCCGACGAGCTCGTTCAAGCGCTCGATGAGGTAGCGCCCGAGCCCCAGAGCGCCTCGCGCTCGGCCGCGTCGTTGCGCGTCATGCATACCGTAGTCGCGCTCGCGAAGGTGATCCGCGCGAATGGCTTGGATTCAGCACTCCAGAAGCTTGCCGTCGCGGCTTACCTCACGCGCTCGATGGATGTCTTCGACCAGGTGAGTCAGGTCTTGGGCGAGAAGATCGTGGCGCTCGAGATCACCGCCGTGAACGACCTCGGCCAGAAGCGCTATGCGGAGGCGGTCGATCTCTTGCGGCGCATCGTCAAAGCCACGGACAAGTCGCTCACCGCCTACAACAATCTCGCGCACGGGTTGCAGTATGTCGAGCCGATCCCAGGCGACGCGGCCGAGCTGCTCGCGTTGTGTGACGCGATCGGTCCCCGCAATCCCAACATCTTCCACAACAGCGCTTGTGCCTGGGTGCGCATCGGCCAGCACGCCAAGGCTCTCGAGGCCATACGCAACGCCGCGCGCCACGGCTACGACAAGCTCGCGTCCATGCGGACAGACGCCGATCTCGCCCCGCTTTTCGACCTTCCCGATTTTGCCGCCGCCTTCGAGGTAAAGATGGACCTCACCCAATGGAACCTTGAAGGCCGCAAGAAGAACGCGGCCGTCTGCAAGGCGTTCGAGACAATCATCGATGAAGACGGGTCCTCTGATGAGGACTTCGCCGAAGACGAGCGCTCCGAGGCGCTCGCGAACGCCGTCCTCGCCCGGGTCGTTGCGCTCAACGCTGCTGGAGAGTGGCGCAAAGCGCGCACCGAGCTCGACCCAGCGCACGGACCCTTCATCCCGCACATGAACGAGACCGGCCTTCGCGCCGTGGTGATCCTCGGAGCCGACCGCTTCCTCGTGCGGCGGGGCGACGAGGTGCTGCACCTCAATGGAGACGCGGTCGAGGTGCTCGAGGGCGTGAGCGCTTTCGCGATCTCGCGCGACCGTCGCTGGCTCGTGCTCGCCAAAGCGGAAGGGCTCATCGTCACGCGCGGCCTCGGCGGCGAGCCACGGAAGACGATCCCTTGGCCCGAGGGTGTGACTGTCGACCCCTCTAGCGTGGAGACCCTCGATGTCGCCAACGACGGCACGAGCGTGGTCCTTGCGAGCGACGTGATCGGAATCTGGCTGCTGCAGCTCGCCGTCTGGACGCAGCTTGCTCCGCGTCCAGGGGTCGGCGACGCAACCGACGAAGACGAAGACGAAGACGACGACGACGACGACGAAGAAGAAGAAGAAGAAGAGGACGAGGACGAGGACGAGGGCGGAGAAGCGGACGACGACGGCGGTGACGATGCCGACAATTGTGGCATCAAGGTTGGTACCTACGCCGAGCTTCGCGCCGCCATGGTCGGTGCGATTGGCATCGACCGCACACACGCCGCGATCTCTCCAGACGGCAAGCTCGTTGCTTATGGCTGGCAGGACTCCATGGAAGGGCACTACGTCGACCGCGTCGCGGGAGGCGTGCTCGAGCCTCTCGGGACGATCGCGGCCCGCAGTGACTACCCGTATCTCGTCAAGTTCACCGATGACGCGCGGCGCGTCCTCTCCAATTCGCGTCACATGGAGAACGGCATCACCCTTGCGCGGGACGTGGCGTCCCTCGGCAGTGATGACGACGACGAGTCGCCAGCGACTGACGAGTTTCTGCGCGCCTACGGCATCGCTCTCATGCCGGGCGAGCTGTTCGGCCTCCAGGAGCCTGTCGCATGGATTGGCGGCGCGGGTTGGTCACATGCATCGGCCCTGAGTGGGGGGAAGCCGGTATTCACGCAGCTCCTCGGCTCGGCGCTCCATGCTTTCGACTACGACCCCGTGTCCAAGCGCGTCGCGGTCGCGAGCGCTTCCGGAATGCTTCACGTCCTCGACCCCACGACCGAGGCAGAGCTGGGGCGCGAGCGCGGTTATCATCCGCGCCGTGAGCTCTACCGATGGATTTTCTGGGACGCCCTCGCAGCACCGATCCGCTGGTGAGCGCTGCGTCACCTGTCGACCGACGGCTATCGCGCCAGCGCACGTAAGCCCGTGTGGTCGTAGGTAGCGGCGCCTCCCCAAGCTTTTCTCCCTCGGGGACGGGAAGGGGGCGCGCGTGTGCGCTACGCTTCTCTCGATGGCGAGTCCGCAGCGCTTCACCGAAGTGACGGATCCCGGCGACGAGCCACTGCTCGTCACCGAAGACTTCGAGATTCTCGAGGAAGATGCTGACCTCGGCGAATCACCCGCTACAGCGGAGACCACTCCGTCAGGGGGTGGATGGGGCTGGATCCTCTTCGGCGTGCTGGTCACCGCGTGCACGGCAACCGTTCTCCTGTATGGGTTCCCCATGTACGACGAAGTACGGGCGTTGCGTATCGAGAAGCAGAGGCTCGCCGACGACCTCAAGAATGCGCGGGCCCACGAAGATACGCTTGCCGAGGAACTTGGCGACCTCGATGCGGCTCGCGCTCGCCTGACAGCGTCGCTCGCGCAGAAGTCGGTAGCACTCGAGGACACGTTGCGTGCTCAAGCGGACGCCGAACGTCGCCTTCGCGATGAGATCAAGAAGAATGAGACGCGCGGCAGCAACACGGCGCCCCCGAAGTCAGGCCGTCGCTCGCGTCGACGCTGACGATAGCCGCTCCGCACGCATCTACAACGGCCCGCCATACTTGCGGTTTTCCTGTTTTCGCAACTTCGCCATGGCACTGCCGATACAGCGACATCAAAATGTTTGATGATGTGAGTCGTGTATGTCTGCGCGTGTTCAACAACGTTCGTTGGTCGTCGCGGCCGCTTCTAGGCAGTTAGCGGACAAACACGTCGCGGTCGCCAAGGGTAAGGGCGGCGGGGGTGGTTCATGAACACGCACGACGAACGTGCGGAGCGGCTGCGGCGCGAGCCGGCCCTGAAGGCTGCGCGCTTGATGCTCGAGTGCTTCGCGGAGGGTGACGAAGCCGTCATGGAAGCGTTCATCGAGCGCGGCGGCAGATTGTTCGGCGAGGAGGCGACACGCGAGCAACTCGCACGCTTCTCCAAGGGCCGCTGGAAGTGCACCGGCATCGAAGAGCTCCCACCAGTCATTTCGCTCGTCGTCGACCTTGTCGAGCTTGCAGGGGTAGAGCCCGACTGTGTCGTCCTTGCCCAGGTCAGCAACGGTACGCAAGAGCGGACGCTTGGGCTGGCCATCGTCGACGACGCGCCGGTGAGCATTTTTGACCCAAGACCGATAGCGCAGATGGCCTCGAAAGAAGCCATCGAGCTCAGCAAGGTGCTGGCTCAGGTGAGCTGAGCGCGAAAGCAGTCGATCCGAGCGCAATAAATGCGCGTCTCCGCTGACCCGCCGCAACTCTTGCGTCGTGGATGCGTGCCGTCCACGTGCTCCGCGCGCCCCTCCCGGTTGGCGCGAATGATGCTCAAGGGAGCAGCAGGAGCGTGTCCCATGAACATCCTCGCAGCGACGGACTTCTCGCCTGAAGCGTTAGAGGCCTGCCAGGTGGCCGCCGAGCTGGCCCGCGCTCTTCATGCTCGCCTCACCCTCGTCCACGTACTCGAGTCCTCCACGAACTTCCCGCTCGATGTCGGTAGTGGCGGTGTGAATGCCGAGGTCGATCGTCTGCATGCAGCCAAGAACCTGCTCGACGCGCTGCGCGGCAAGGTTGCCAAGGACGGCGTTAGCGTCGACACCGATGTCGTGAACGGGTTTGTCGAAGACGGGCTCGCTTCGGTCGTCCGTGCCCGCCACGTCAATCTCTTGGTCGTCGGCGGCGGTGACAGTGAAGCCCGCGCCGCGGGGCGAGCCCTCGATGAGAAGCTCGCCGAGTCGATGCCCTGCCCGGTGTTGGTGGTTCGCGCGGTGACCGACAAGCTGCGCTTCGCTCTCGCTGGCAAGCGTCGTTTGCGTGTCGCCGTGGCCATGGACCGCACCCACGCGAGTGATGCGCCAGTCGCTTGGGTGAAGGCGTTGCGTGAGCGCATTCCCTGCGATGTCTTTCTCCATCACTTCTATGTCGTGGAGGCCGAGCATCGTCGTCTCGGGCTCCCGCTGGGCACAGAGCCTTTTGTTCCCGATGGCCGGGTGACCACCGCGCTCGAACGCGAGCTTCGCCAGCGTTTCGTCGGACTCGGTGGTGAGGGCGAGCTCTCCGTAAGATGCGAGCCGCACTTCGGGTCGGTCTCGGTCGAGGCGCTCTGCACGGCGCGCGTCGACGCAGCAGATCTCATCGTCGTAGGAACGCATCGTCGCCGCGGCGTCGCACGCTTCCTTCACGGGTCGGTGTCGCGCGACATCATCCGTCACAGCGACGTACCAGTCGTTTGCGTCGGCCCGGAGAGTCAACCCAAGCCGACCCGCCGGAAGATTCACAAGGTGCTTGTCGCAACCGACTTGAGTGATGCCGGCAATCGGGCGCTGCCGTACGCTTACGACCTACTCTCGGAAGGCGCGGGTACTGTCGAGATCCTGTACGTCGCGTGCGGGCCCACGGACATCATGAGCACCCTAATGCCGGGCGAAGCGAGTCGATTGACTCCAGCGCAAAAGCAGACACTCATGGCCAAGCTCGAGCGCCTCGTGCCTGAACACGTCGACCCGACAGAGGTGACGACCCGCGTTGCCGTGGTGGACGGTGGACCCGTTGCCGAGGCTATCTTGCAGGCGGCTGCGCGTGGCAACGCCGACGCGATCTGCCTGGCTTCGCGTGGAAGGAGCCCGGTCGAGCGTGCCTTCTCTGGTTCCGTTGCCACCGAGGTCTCGCAAGCCGCGCAGTGCCCGGTGCTCGTCGTTCGTGACGTGGCGGCGTGAGGCTCGTCATGCGCAACGCATGTTTTGCTCTGTTGTCCGTTATGGCGTCTACAGGCTGCGGCGCGCCCGAGTTTCGTCGCATGACCTATCCGCCGGACTTCGTGTATGTCGAGAGACGCGAGATCAACACCGTGATGTGGAGTTTTGCGTCTGGGGTGGCCGCGCTCGATCGCAGCATGAACCCCGAGCCTGGCCGCGACATCGACCTCATGGCCGTCGCTGCCGCGCTCCGCGAGCTCGACGCCGCCGCGGGTCGCTTGCCCATCGCCGCGTCGACGAACCATCCAATGCTTGGAGAGCGCGCCGAGCGTTTCCGGCGAGACGTCCATCTGGCCCTAGCCCAGGTCGAGGGGCCGGAGCCTGACCTCGGTCTCGCGCGAAGTGTCACGGGGGCCTGCCTCTACTGTCACAACGCCACGGCGCGTTGAGGCTCAACGAACCCGGCGTTCACGCGAAGGAGGAGGTGGTCGCACGACATGAAGATCTCGAGCAAAGCACGGCTGGTCACGCACGCCGCGCGCTGGGTGTCGACTTGGAAGCGGCACGATCTCGACCTTCGGCCGCCAGTTGGAGTCTCGAAGAAATTCGTGAGCGCGCGACAGGCGGCCGCGCTCCTTCGTGATGGAGATGTCGTCTTCATCCCGGGGATCGTGAGTTGCCACCGCAACTCCATCATGTATTGGGCGATTCGCGAGCGCTTCGAGCGCACCGCACACCCGCGCGAGTTGACGGTCATCAGCGTCGGTGCTCAGGGCGGGCGGGGGCGTGTACCGGGAACCATCGATGAACTCGCGCTTCCCGGACTACTGGGCTGCCAGATTGGTGGGCACGTCGAGACACACAAGGCTGTACTGCGACTCGCCGACGCTGGCGCCATCGAGTTGCACGTGCTCCCACAGGGCGTCGAGGCGGCCCTACTCGAAGCGTACGCGCATGGCTCAGGCTCAGTGTTGACCGACGTGGGCATCGGCACGTTTCTCGACCCGCGTGTTGGCCGCGGGTCGGTCGTGAGCGGCGCAGATTCGGTATCGCTTGTGACCGCCGAAGCGGATAAGTTGCGATATCGCATGCCGGCGCCAGATGTCGCGCTCGTCTCCCTGCCATCAGCCGACGCCGCCGGTAACATCTACGCGACGAACGCTTGTATGGTCACCGAGACGCGTGACGCGGTGCGCGCCGTCAGAAAGCGCGGTGGACGGGTCATCGTCTCCGTAGCGGAGGTCATCGAAGAAGACGCGAGTGCCGTGTTCATACCCGCCGAAGAGGTCGATGCCGTCGTCTTGAATCCTTTCGCAGAGCAGGCAGCGAGCTTTCGACAGTCGCGCCGCCTCGAGGCGCTTACGCCCGGTGCCCGTGTCGATGCGACCCAGGTCGCTGGCGAGCTTCGCTTCTTGAATCGACTGCTCGGCATCACCCCACGTCGTAGCGCGACCGATGAGGCGCTCGCTCGTTTCGGCGCCTGGACATTCGCGAGCTTCGTCGAGCCACCGGCCCTCATCAACGTCGGCGTCGGTCATCCAGAAGAGGTAGCGCGTGTCCTCGTCGATGGCGGCTTGGCTGACCGTCTCACCTTCGCCACCGAGTTCGGTGTCTACGGAGGTCTGCCAGCCCCTGGGATCTTCTTTGGCTCCGCGATAGCGCCCGACAAGGTCATCAGCTCGACTGAGATGTTCGGCGTCTTCGAAAAGCGTCTCGACGTCGCGCTGTTGGGCATGTTGGAAGCCGACAGCGATGGCAACGTCAACGTTTCGAAGCGCGGCGACGGCGCGGTCAACTACGTTGGTCCCGGCGGTTTCATCGACATCTCGCGCCATGCGCGCACCATCATCTTCGTCGGTAGCGCCATGGAAGGGGGACGTGTCGAGCTTCAGCGTGGCGTTCCGCGCATCCTCGAACACGGACAACCGAAGCTCGTCCAGTCGGTGCGCGAAGTCACGTTCTCTGGTCGCCAGGCCTTAGCACGCGGGCAGACGGTACTCTACGTCACGAACCTGGGTGTTCTCCGCCTCACAGAGGCGGGCATGCGCCTCGAGGCCGCCTTGCCGGGCGTCGACATCCGACGTGACATCATCGCGGCGAGTCCTATGCACATCATCGTCCCGCGCTCTGGCGACGTGCCGCGTGCTCCCATGGGCGTCATCACTGGTCGAGGGTTCGAGCTCGACTGGCGTTCGTTCCCCAGTACGTCTCGGCACGTCTCCCCGCGACTCGCCGCGAGCCGCGACTCTCTCAACAGCCGAGCCCCGACCGATACTTGAGGTCGCGGCTCAGCGCCCATCAGGATAGATAGAAGGCGCATCGTTTCAGAGCATAACGGATGCTCGAGGTGAAGGTGGAAGTCGAATTCCTAGGCGCGGCGCAGACGGTGACCGGTTCGATGCACCTCGTGCGTACGTCCCGAATGAACCTACTCCTCGATTGCGGACTGTTCCAGGGACGCCGTCGCGACGCGTTCCAACGCAATCGCAATTTGCCGTTCGACCCCTTGGGCATCGACGCCGTTGTCTTGTCGCATGCGCATATCGATCACTCGGGAGCACTTCCGTTGCTCGTCAAACACGGGTTCCGCGGACCCATTTACACGACACCCGCGACCCGCGACCTCTGCGCGGTCATGCTCGAAGACGCGGCGTTGATTCAGGAAGCCGACGCACGCACGATCGCGCGCATCGCACGGCAGCATCCCGAGGTCGAAGAGGTGGAACCACTCTACACCCGCCACGACGCCATAGCCGCCGTCAAAGCGATGGTAGGTGTGCCGTACGGCCGACGCCATCCCGCAGGGCCGCAGGTCGAATTCACTCTACATGACGCGGGCCACGTGCTTGGTAGCGCCATCGTCGCGGTGGACGTCAGCACGCGCTTCGCGAAACGTCGACTCGTCTTCTCTGGGGATCTCGGACGCAACAGTATGCCTATCTTGAGGGACCCAGACGTTCCCGAGGGTGCAGATGCGCTGATTCTGGAGAGTACATACGGTGACCGACTTCACCCGCCTCTGGCCGCGATGGAGGACGAGCTCGAAGCCGTCATTCAGAGGACCGTTGCTCGCGGGGGCAAAGTCATCATCCCAGCGTTCGCCTTGGAGCGCGCGCAAGAGCTCGTACACGTCCTGCACCGCTTGCACGCGCAGCGACGCCTCCCCGCGGTTCCGATCTTCGTTGATTCCCCCTTGACCGTAAAAGTGACGGACGTTTTCAAGCTTCACCCAGACTGTTACGACGAGGAGACAGCGGCCCTTCTCGAGAGCAGCGACGGCCCTTTCGATGTCCCTGGCCTGCGCTACGTGACTGATATCGCGGAGTCCGGCGCTATATGCGCCTCATCTGCGCCAGCAGTCGTCATCTCCGCGAGTGGTATGTGTGAGGCCGGTCGCGTCTTGCATCATCTGCGCGCGACGATCTCTGACCGAAAAAACGTGGTGGTCATCGTCGGGTTTCAGGCTCAGCACACACTCGGCCGTCGGCTCGTCGAGGGCCGTGACCAGGTACGCATCTTTGGACTCGAGCACGAACGCAAAGCAGAGGTCGTCGTGATGAACGGCTTCAGCGCTCATGCTGACCAGAGCGAGCTCATTGCCTTCGCGGAGTCTGTGCGTGAAAGCGGTCGACTTGGTCCTGTCGCGCTCGTGCATGGCGAGCTCCGAGCACAGCGGGCTCTTCGCGACCTTCTCGTGCAGAGGGGCTTTGGCCCGGTCAATATTCCTGCCCCGGGTGACCGCTTGCACGTCGCGTAAGGGCGAACACTTTGCGTGCGGTGGTCGCAGAGACGCCGATTCTGCGCACCGAGGCTGGGCACTCATGTCGCGGTCCGCCCCACACCCCATGCGAGCTCCCGTTTTCGCGTCGACGAGGCGCTGAGGCGCTTACGCGCTTCGCGTGCATTCTGGTCGGCACGTACAGTGCAGGGACCCGTCCATCTACCGGAGACACGCGCCGTGGGTCGTCGCCAGGGAGTAGCACTCGACGTCAGCGCCATCGCGTCGTACTTGCGCCGCGCGATCGCGCCGGATGCTCGATTCATCGATGCCGGTCCATTGACCGGCGACGAGAGCGCCGAACACAAGAGCTTCGGCTATGGTGAGCCCGTACGCGTTCGCTATAGCGTCAATGGTGACGTGCGGATGCTGGTCCTGCATACGATGGCGCCTGATGCGTTCGGCCACGACAGGCGCGCTGACCGCGTAGCACAGGTCTTGGGCGCCTACGATATCTGCGATTCACCGGCACACGTCCACGCTCTCGACGTAGGCTTCGTCGAAGGGGGCGAACTGATATCCGGTGGGCGCGGTGAGCCGTTCCTCGTGACCGAGTTTGCGCACGGTGAGCTTTACGCCCACGACTTGCACGCCATTGCGGGTCACGACCGTGTCTCGGCGCGGGACGACGTCCGCTTGAACACTATCGTTGCGTACCTGGCAACGATGGCGTCTCGGCGCGGCGAGCCGGCTCAGTATCGGAGGGCCGTGCGCGACGTCGTCGGAAGTGGCGAAGGGATCTTCGGACTGCGCGACGCCTACGCAGACGATGACCCAGTGGCGACCCCGACACGCTTGGCTGCGATCGTCGTGGGCGCCTGTGAGGCACGCGAGCGACTGCGCAAGTTCGAGCACCGCGCGACGCAAACGCATGGCGACCTACACCCCTACAACATCCTCTTTGGTCCCGGAGACCAGCTCCATCTCCTGGACCGCTCACGTGGTGGCATTGGCGACATCGCCGACGATGTGACGTGCCTTGCCATCAACTACCTCGCGTTCGCTTTGCGTCACCGAGGGAGTTTTATCGGCGCCTTGCGTGAGCTGTGGGCCGCGTTGTGGTCACGGGTTATCGCAGCGACGGCCGACCGCGAGATGCTGAGCGTCGTGCCGCTGTTCTTCACTTGGCGTACGCTCGTTCTCGCCAGTCCGGTTTGGTACCCCGATACGCCTGATGCTGTCCGCCACCAGCTCTTACGCTTCTCTGAGCGCCTGCTTGCTGGCGCGACCTTCGATCCAGACCGCGTCGACGCGCTCATCGCATGAAGCCCGCCGGGGTCATCGTTTGGCTCACTGGTCGACCAGCGGCGGGCAAGTCGACGCTCGCCGCGGTGGCTGCTGCTGATCTGCGTCAGCGTGGCCGCACGGTCGAGTGGCTCGACAGTGACGCCGTTCGTCAGACCCTCATGCCAAGTCTGGGGTTTGGCGCGCGTGATCGGGACCACTTCTATGCCCAGCTCGGCGAGCTCGCGCTCGACGCCGCCAAAAATCATGACGTTGTTCTCGTGAGTGCGACAGCACCTTTTGCCCGCTATCGCGACAGTGTACGAAGCCGCGCAGGCCGCTTCATCGAGGTGTTCGTTACCGCGCCCGACGCGATCCTCATCGCTCGCGACCCCAAGGGTTTATACGCCGCGGCGCGTGACGGGACGGTGAGTCAGTTGCCTGGTATCGGTGCAGCGTACGAGCCGCCGCTGCGCCCGGAGGTCATCTGCGAAACCACGGGCGCAAGCGTCGCTAGCGAGGCAGATGCCATCATCGCCCGCGTCGAGCAGTCGCTTGCCCTGACCGAATGAGCGCGAGTGACTTACCTTGGTGCCACGGTCGTTGGTCCACGGTAGTGGACATGACACGCGAAGCAGCTCGCCATGATGCGTTCGAATGAGGCGAGAACCGCGTCGGCGTCACCGCTGGCTGCAGCCTTCTTCAGGGAGAGCGCGCCACTGCTGAGGTCGTCTTGATAGACGAAAAACGCAGGAGGAAGTCTGCTGTTCAGTAGCGATGGGTCTTCACTGTCGGTGGGCTCGCGCAGGCGGGGCTCGGCGGCGATTTCTTCTGCCTCGATTGCCATCGCGGTGTAGTTGACCTCAAGGAACGCACGCCAGAGGCGATCCGCCCCGTCGCTATGGCGACGCATGCGGCCCTTCAAGAGCGCCCGAACCGTGGGGTCGAGCACGCTCTGTGCGACGACCGAGCTCGGCGCCTCGGAGGCTTCATGGAGGTCACGTGCCTCATGCCGGCCCGCCGACCGACCCCACAACCAGACGGCTCCGCCGATAGCGACGGCCAGCATGCCGACGGCTACGTGTCGCCCTTTGCTGCTCCTCATCGAAGCCCCCCGCAGAACATGAACCATGGGACTGCAATGTCTGGACCAGAACGCATGGACTCCGTCTGCGGCGGTGGGTTTTCGTCGCTGAATTGGCGAGGCCATCGACGCAAGACCTGCGTAGCGGTATGGACGCAGCGAAAAGCCTGCGATCCCAAAGCCACGCGCAAGACCTGGGGTCGTCGGTCATGCCAGAGCTGACTTTCAGTGACGGCGTCGCGACAGTCGCAGTCTCAAGGAGTTGACGTGCCTCGAACGCTCGTTTCTTTCATCGTCGTGTTGGCCGCCTGTAGCCGCGCGCCGTTGGCCGCCCGGGAGCAAGTCGAAAATCAGGCGCGCGCGGCCGCCAATCGCCTCAAGTCCGCTTTAATGACTGAGCTCACCGAGGCACTCCAGCGGGGTGGCCCCGTCGCGGCTCTAGAGGTCTGTTCGGGGCGGGCTCAGACGATCACGCGCGCGACCGCGACGCCGGGTGTGCGCGTGGGGCGAACGTCACATCGCCTGCGGAACCCGAGCAACCGCGCTCCCGAGTGGTTGCAAGCGACGGTCGATGCCGCAGCACGCGGCGGGAGTGTCGAACCAGGTTTGCGCGAGTTGGCGCCTGGCCGCTTCGGTTATTTCGAGCCGCTCGTGACGCAGCCAATGTGTGCGACCTGTCATGGCACCGATCTGCCCGATGAGCTGCGCACGGCAATTGCAGCACGTTATCCGCAAGACGAGGCTGTTGGTTTCAAGCCGGGAGACGTGCGCGGCTTCGTCTGGGTCGAAGTTGATTCGCAATAGCGGGCATTCTTTGACGTAGGCTCAAACCGGGAGAACGACGATGGCTGACAAAGTTGGCGAGTTTGCGCTGCACATCGAGCAGCGCCATGGCTACGAGTTCAAGGTGTCGTTCGACAACGATCACTACCCCCCGTTGCTCATGGACGAGCCACCCCCATTGGGTTCTGACAAGGGACCGAACCCGGCCCGTATCCTCGCGGCTGCCATCGGCGACTGCTTGTCCGCGAGCCTCACCTTCTGCTTGAGCAGAAGAGGCGTGAAACTCGAGGGCATGACCAGTGACGTCGCGGTTGAGCTCGTCCGCAACCAGAACAAGCGGCTCCGCATCGGTAAGGTTCGGGTTACGCTGCGTCCGCCAGTCGAGGCCAACGACGCGAGCCTTGCGGCTTGCCGATCCACCTTCGAGGACTTCTGCGTTGTCACTCAGAGTGTTCGCGAAGGTCTCGACGTCGAAGTCCTCATCGAGCCCAAGCCAGGTGATGCTCCATGATGCGATAGCGCATCGGAACGCAGCAGGAACCCGCTGACGCCGTATGTCGCTGGAGCTGCGTGCTCCTCGGTCAAAAGGGGGCCAGGCGCCCGTCCCGGAAGTCGAGCGTGGCTTGCCGCATGCATGCCCGTCTGCCGTGCCGCTCACCGCATGGGATGAGGCGAAGACTTTGGCGCTGCGGCCACGCAGCCGCGCAAGATCTGCGCGCAGTCACCAGGGAGGCGCGCGAGACAAAAGGGGGGACAAATGGCAATCATCGTCGCAACGGCTCTGGGACCTCACGACCACGAAGCCCGTGAGCTTGCGGGCATCTTGGCCAAGCGCATGGGGGAGACCATCATCTTGGCGCACGTGCTCGAGCAGCATGAACCGCCACCGCACGTCATGCGCGAGATGCTCGATCGCGCGACACATGAGATCACCCGTTTCGGAGCATCCGCGTATCACGTGCTGTTGTGTGGGGAACCGACGACCGCGCTTACCGAATACGCGCGCCGTGTGCGTCCGAAGCTCATCGTCATTGGCGGCCCCGCTCCGAGTGATCCGCGCGGTTCAGGTCAGCGCCGCAAAGCGCGTCATCTCATCGATGCGTTACACGTCCCCGTGCTCTGTGTGCCCCACGCGGGCGAGCTACTGCGGATGTTGCTCGATGGTGAACGATTCCGCGTCTTGGTGTCCTGCGCGCACAACGCCAAAGCGGATGGTGCGATGCTAAATGCGGCTCACGCCCTACGGCAGGATCTACCGTGCGATGTCTCCGTGTTGCGCTCGAGCCTCGAGCAGGGAGGAGCCCGCTTCGCGGCGCGCCTCGCCAAAAATCGCCGCTACGACCTGCTCGTTCTCGATGCGAGCTTGTTGGAGTCGGAGACCGCCTGGCCGTTTCCAGACGCGGCCAAGCCGATGCTGTTCGTGACCGATGGGCCTCGACAATTGGCTGAGGGCGGCGCTCCGACAGAGAGCGTAAGTCGCGATAGGGCTGAGTCAGTCGCTAGCCCGCCCACCGGGGGACCAGAACGAGGAGACGCGAAAAAAATGCGCGCTCAAGCGCTCGCAGCGCTGGAAATGCCGGCGGGGAGGCAAGTCAGCTCGGCCGATGCGACGAGGTCTGGCGCCTAAGTTGGCATCCCTGTTGCTCTCTCTCGTCCAACGGCCGAACAGCGCTGTACATCATCGAGGAGACATGCAGTGAACACGATAAGGAACATACTCGTAGCGACCGACTTCTCGAGCCCGTCTGAAGAGGCTGTGAAGAGCGCGGCCGAGATGGCGGAACAGTTCGACGCGAACCTTCACATCGTGCACGTGCTCCAACCGCCGAATTACATGCTGCCCGAGGCGTACCTCGCGTATTCACCGCAGCACTTCGGCGAGACGCTGCGCGGCCTCACACGGCTGCTCGAGACGACCAAAGAGCGGGCAGCAAGCGCGGGGGCGCGCAAGGTCACGTCAGAGCTCTTGCAAGGTGTGATCGCGAGCGAGATCGTGACGTGCGCAAGTAAGATGCAGTGCGATCTCGTCGTCGTCGGTACACACGGACGCACTGGCATCGGTCATGCCCTCATGGGCTCGGTGGCCGAGAAGATCGTACGGATGGCGGGATGTCCGGTGCTCACGGTGCGCGCACCGGCCCTGGCGGCTGCCTGACGCTAGACGAGTAGCGTCTCGGCTCGCTGACGCACCTTGCGCACGAAGCTCGTCGCGTTGCTTGCAGCCGTCGCGATCAGCCGCTCAGCCTGTGCGATGTCGCCTTGGAGATCATGCCAGGCGTCGAGCAGATCCATGCGGCCAAGATGTGCTTTGACGCGTGCTCGGTCGCGAAGCGTGCGCAAGCCAAGCACCTCGGCACCAAGCTCCTCGTCGAAACCCTGGCGCTGCTTCACAAAGCTGTCGCTCTCCATCGCATTCATGACGTCGGTGGTCGTCACGATGCCGACGAGTTTTCCGTCGCGTACGACGGGAAGGCATCCAATCTTGTCCGTCGCCATACGGTGAGCGGCCACCGCGGTGCTTTCTGTCTCCGCGACCGTTTTTACGGGTTTGGTCATGGCGTCGCGCACGAGTAACTGCTGCGCGCGATCGACCTCGACGCGGGCGCGAAACAAGTCGCCCTCGCTCAAGATGCCGACGAGGTCGTCGCCGTCGACGACCGGCAAATGACGACCGCCAGACCACAACATCATTTGCGCTGCCGTGCTTAGCAAATCGTTTGGCCGAACCGTCACGACCTTCGTCGACATGATGGACTTGAGGCTCATTTGCTCTCTCCTGATTGCAGTTGATGGTGATGCCGTGCTCGCGACGCTTTTTGGGTTCTTGCTCCCGCCGCGAGCGACCATATGCCTTACAGCCCTGCTTCTTCCGCCGCGGATGCGAGCCGATCCGGCCCGCCGATTGGCTGAGCGTCGGGTGCGATCGAATAGGGAACAGCTCGCACCATGGCGCGCAGCGGCTCACGACCCCAGTTGGCTGCCTCTTCGACCAGTATGCGGGCGTTTACGAAGCGGCTCGATACCATGACGCGCGCGTTGTGCTTCTCGGCGATGGTTAGGCTACGCACGTACTCTTTGTCCTCGAAAACAGACACGAGAAGAACGCCGTCGCCGCCAGCGTGATTGACCTCGACGAGCGTCAGGTCACGACCGCGACGCGGTACCGAAAATGCGATTGGAGTCCCGACTGTGCCTCGCCATGCCAGCGGTAGGACCTGAAGAGGGGGCGGCGCTGTCGGCTTGAAGTCCACCGTGAAGCAGCCGCGACCCGCTGCCATTTCGTCGCCCGTCAGCTCGCGGCGGTCCGCGATGACGAACGCATAGGAGCCTGCGGCCGGCAGGACGACCGTCGCCGAAAACGCGTCGCCGGTCCGTGACCCAACCTCGCGCATCCAACTCTGCTGGGCCGCGGCACCTTGGTCAGCGGTGACAACGAAGCCGGGCTCCAGCCCATCGTAGCCGTGCATGGTCACGAGCAGCGTCGTCTCTTCATCGACGGAGAGACGAACGACATCGACGTCTTCGTTGAGCTCGCGCGACGCGGGGTCCAAGCAGCCACGACGATGCACGCTCTGCTGAGAAAAGTGCGTATAGCTCTTCATCACGGCGGGTGCCGCATCGCCGCCAGAGCGCGGCGTCAGGCGAAGGGCTACGACACCAGCGAGCACCAGCAAGCCCATAAAGCTCCGTAACGTTTGCTTGTCCATCACCGCACCACCAGGACCGGACGGTCCGCCAAGCGGAGAACCTCGTGAACGACCGAGCTTCCGAGAGCCGTCGTGAGACGCCCCGAGCCGTGACCCGCCATGCAGATAGCGTCTGCGTTGATGGTCTTGGCGCGCTCGACGACGTGTCGAGCGACCTCTTCACCAGCTTCGATATGGACCTGGGTACTGATGTCGTAGGTGTCAGCGCATTCTGGTGTGAGCCCGTGCATCATGCTGATGGCGAGGTCGGTCGGCTCGTTGAGCAAGCGGAGTGAACGGTCTGTCGCCGCCCGCAAACGCGTCGCCGACTCCGTGTTCAGCACATGCATCAGCTCGACGTTGCCACCGACATTGCGGAAGTACTCGTAGGCATAGGCGATCGCGCGATTGCCAAAATCGGACAGATCGGTCGCCACCATGATGCGTCGCGGCTCAGACACCCTGCCGCGTGGCGCCCGCGCGGCAAGTGGCGCGAAGAAGACTGGCACCTCACAATCGCGGAGCAACTGCGGCGTGACCGAGCCGTGCAGGATACCGCCGAGAGCTCCGCGCTGATGCGAACCCACCAATACGAAGTCCGCGCCATGCTTCTTGGCTTCCAGAGGAATCTGCAAGCCGAGTGTCCCAAGGGTCGGCGCGGCCTTGATGGTCAGATGACCCTCGCCGGGCAAGTCGCCGATGCGCTGGCGGAGCTCGCCGACGATCAGACCTTCCGCCACGGGATCTGCTTCGAGCACCAAGGAGCGCGGAAGACCTAGTCTGCTCTGCTCATCGGGCGGCCAGTAGAAGCTCATGACGTCGCAGTCGAGCGGTATGTTGGCGCGGAGCTCGCGAAGCTGTGCGATCGCAGCATCGCTCGCCGACGTTCTGTCGAGGGCGACAAATGCGCGAAGGCGCTGCGCGACCGGGCTTCCGTCGATGAGCGCGCCAGCCCGGCCCGTCACCAGGAACCCGCAGGGGAGTCGACGCGAGAGACGGTCGGCGACGTGATTCGTACCTTGGTAGGGCTCACCATCGCGTCCGCCAATAATCACCATGGTCGGTCGAAGCCGGCTCGCGCAATCATGGATTGCCTCAACGACGTCGCCGTCGAGGATCTCAGGCTGTACATCGACGCCATCGCGTTGAAGATCTTCCGCGATAGCGAGCAGGCGGTCGACCGCTTGGGCGCGGCGGTCGACCGAGGCATCAGCCGCGCGGGTCATGGGCGGCAACACGTGGACAAGCATGACCGGCTCACCCAGACGCTTGGCCATCGCGCGGGTGGCGTAGACGGGGCTTCGATCCCGGTCGGTGAAGGCAAGCGCAGTGATGATCATGAGCGTCTGGTGTGCAGCGACCGTGCCGACTGCTTGCCGTGCCCAAACGTGCGCTCCATCGAGGGACCCGGCGCACCGTATGCGCGCATCCGCGGGCGCTACGCATTGTTTGCGCTCGCTGGTGGAGCGAACGACCTCGCAGCGGTCGGTGCGACTGGTACGCGCCTTGCTGCTCAACCCCACGCAAGCCCGCAGTCTTGGGCTCTACTGGGAGAAGACCCGATGCGGATGTTCGAGATCATGACACCAAATGTGGAGACGATTTCACCCCACGAAGACACCACCAAGGCATGGAGCCGCATGCGCGGCGCCGGGATTCATCACCTCGTCGTCGTCGACGAAGCGGAGAACATCGTCGGCGTCGTCTCCGAGCGCGACCTCGGCGGGCGCAGTGGTCCGAAACAGAAGCAGAGCATCGGCGACGTGATGAACGCCCATGTCGTCACCATCGAGCCGGACGCTACAGTCCGCCGCGCAGCCAACCTTTTGCGGGGCCGTAGCATTGGTTGTCTGCCCGTCGTTCGCGGAGAGGAGCTGGTCGGCATCGTCACGACAACCGATCTGCTCGAGCTCTTGGGCCGTGGCACCGAGCGCCCGATTGCCCGCAACAAGCGCTTCACACTCACGCACCGACCCACGGGTAGCGCGCGTCGCTGAAGTCGACGCGGGGCTCCAAGGGACGTGTTGGTCGGTGGCCCGCGTCGGGCCGAGCTCGTCCGCTGTATCGCGGGTGATCGACAATGGCACGCGCAGTGCTCGAGGTACCGATATGAACCAGCGAACCGCTCCCTTTCTTCTTTTGCCGCTCGCGCTCGTCGGGGTCGTCTTCTCTGGCTACCTCAGCGCGAGGCTTTACACGACGAACAGTTGTGCTTTCGAAGAACCCTGCCCGACGCTCAACGGGATCCCCGCTTGCTATTTCGGACTGGCATTCTTCCTTGCGCTCGTCGTCGTCCAACTCGTAGCTCTACGTGGCCGCGTCGCGAGCGGGCACGCGCTGGTCGCGTCAGCACTTCTCTCGGGCACCGGGGTAACCTTTGCGCTCTTCGCCTCGGCGACGGATCTGCAGGCCTGGTGGCTCAGCGACAAGGGCTACTCGCTTGGGCTACCCACGTGCTTCTACGGCGCCATCTGGTTCGGCGTCGTCCTCGCCGCAACCGTGATCATGCTCGGCCGCCCAGAGCGAAGATTGCGTCCTGCTAGCTAAGCGACCCCGAAGGCACGCTTACGGACGTGGGACCCCGGAGAGCGGCGCTGCCGCTAGGGCTGAAGCGACCGGATGGCGCAGCGACAACGCCACCCGATCACAGATCGTCTGGTTGAAGGCCGCCCGGAAGGGGCGATTGGCCTTACGATCGGCTGCCGCCGCCACGCAGGACGGCAGATTACTGATCGCGAGCTCGAGCTCGGCCGCTGTGAGCTTCGCAACTGGCGTCTTGTTGATCTCTTCGAGGGAGCGCGTCGCGGCCGGTGTGCTTGCAGGTGCCGCGGGTGCTGGGGTGCCGGGGGCTCCAATCGGCTTTGGGTCCATCACTCACCTCGTCTGTGCAGTTAGAGACGTAGTGTAGTCTCCGCGATCGAAGTTTCGTCAAGCCGGGGTTGCATCCGCGGCCCGCCCCGCCCCCTGCCAGGTCGTCATACGAGACCAAAGCCTGGCTCCACTCCAGAGCGATTTGGGTGGCCGTCACGTTGCCCACGAAACCCGACGATTCTCCCTGTTCGGGTTGTTTGTCTTGATTGGCGTGACTAGCTTCGAGACGGGCGATCGCACGCTGTGGCCAGACGTGGCTCACCAAAATCTCGCTGGAGCCGCGAATGAAGAAGCTGAAGCTCGCAAAAGGCCTGATCCTCGCCGCCGCCGGCTTGTCGTTCCTATTCTCTGTCTACCTCTGGTTTGGTGGGCATCGCGACGAAGGCATGTTCGTGGGGCTTTGGGTGCCGTCGATTGCGTCTCTGGGGAACTTGGCGCTGCTCGGACGCGGCGGACGGCCGTCTTGAGCGCCGTGTTGATTTTCGTCGTTGGCCTGATCGTAACCTTACTCGCGGGAGCTGGCGCCTTCTTCGTCGGCGTGAGTGACGCGACAGATCTTGAAGCGGGAGTCGACCTGCCCAATTGGGAGCAGAAAATGGTCGACCATCGGCGAACCGAGGTCGAACACGGTCCTTCGAACGTGTAAGGGGCTACCGGCCGCGAGGGACCTCGTACCCTACTGCTCTTTCGTCTGCCTCGGTTCGGCTCGAGCGGAAAGCGTGAACGCCTTATCCACGAGCGCGCGGCAGCTTGAGGACGAAACGAGCCCCGCCTTCCGGTGAGGTCGCGACGCGCACTGAGCCGCCGTGTTGCGCCAAAGTCGCGTGGACGAGCGGCAACCCAAGACCCGAGCCGCCGTCTTTGGTGGTGAAAAACGGTTCGAAGATGCGCTCGCGCTTCTCGATGGGCACGCCCGGTCCGCTATCGTCGATGTTGATCGTCACCCATTCGCGGTCAACGGCGTTGGCTCGCACCACGACCATGCCGCCTCTCGGAGTTGCCTGCAGCGCGTTCAACAGCAAGTTCATCATGACCTGATGCAGACGCGTTTCGTCGCCGACGATGCGCGCCGCCTCATCGACCTCGCGCTCGAGAGAGACGCCACGCTCGTCTGCTTCAGCGGTCAATAGGCAAAACGACTTGTCCAGCAAAGCGTTGACCGTTAGCGATTGGCGTTCGAGCTCCCGCGGTCGCGCGAACGCGAGGAAGTCGTCGACGATGCGGTTCAGCCTCTGAATTTCGCTACGGACGATGCTCAATGGCTCGAGGATTGCGCCGCGCTTCTCGGAGTCGAGCTGGCCGACGCGGCGTTCGACCAGCGTGAGCTGCAGCAGGGCCGCGTTCAAGGGGTTGCGAATCTCGTGCGAGAGTCCCGCCGTCATGGTGCCCACGACGAGGGCCAAGCGCTCGGCGATTTGAGTGCGCTGCGTGAGCTCGCGTCGCTCCTCTTGCAGCTCCACGTGGCGCATCGCCTGCCCAATGACCAAGAGCAAATCGGGAGTCGCGTACGGCTTGACGAGGTAGGCCCAAGCCCCCGCGCTCACGGCCGCCGCGGCGGACTCCACGGTCGCAAAGCCGGTGAGAAGAATGACCTCGCTGTCCGGGCTCGCTTCCTTGAGACGTCCAGCGAGCTGAGTTCCGTCCCCGTCGGGCAAACGTACATCGACCAACGCTACTTGGAAGCCCTTGCGCGCGGCGTCCAGTGCGTCCGCGCAGCTCGACATCGCGGTCACGTTGTAGTTCTCACCCGCGAGAACCTCCACGAGATTGTCCACGAGGCTCGGGTTGTCGTCGACGATGAGGACACGCTTCGTCTTCATGACGTTGCCGCGCGGTATTGCCTCTCGATGGCCTCGAGCAACAAGGGAATGCTGAAAGGTTTTGGCAGTGACGCGCGTGGCTCGAGAGGCGGAAGGGCATCCGGATAGGCCGTCATTACGATGATTGGTAGTCCGGGATAGCGGTGTGCAAGACGTAGCATGGCTATTCCGTCTGGCCCCCCTGGGACGCGCATATCGACGAGCGCCGCGAATGGCTTGATGGGCATGAGCTGTTCGATCTCGAGCACGGAAGACGCCGTCACGGTCGAAAAGCCTTCGTCGCGTAGCGCCTCGCTGATGTTGTCGGCGAGCGCCGCGTCGTCCTCGACGACGGCGACTAACGCGTCACGCCGCGCGGTTGCCAGGAGCTCGAGCAATGTTTGAATGGGCAGCGGTTTCGGAAGCACCGCGAGCAGACCTTCTGCCCGGGCCGCGCTGAGGTCGACGTCGGTTGTGTAGGCGGTAGCCACGATGGCGGGGAGACCCGGGTCGATCTGGCGGATGCGATGGACGAGCTCGGCGCCGCCCATGCCCGGCATGCGCATGTCCGACAGCAATGCGTCGAAGCGTGTTCGTGACACCACCTCGAGTGCCTCGGCGCCGCTCGTCACCATCGTGACCTTGGCGCCACAATCCAGAAGAATGTCCGTCATGTTCTCGGCGAAGGCTTTGTTGTCGTCGACGATGAGGTAGTGGCGCATGCGCTATCCAGCCGTTCCTAGGCGCACGATGAAGCGCGCGCCGTTCGGTTGATTTGGCTCGTATCGTACGTGTCCACCATGGCGATCCACGATGCGTTTGACCAGGGCAAGCCCGAGGCCGACCCCTTTTGCTTTAGTCGTCACGAGAGGCTCGAACAGGCGCTGGCGGGTGTCGACATCGACGCCATGGCCGGTGTCCGTGATAGCGATTTCGATTAGCGTGCCGATGCGAGAGCCAATGGCGGCGACGACGCCCTTCGGCGCGGTCGCTTGGATCGCGTTCTCTAGTAGGTTGACGAAGACCTGCTGTAGCTGGCCGGAGTCACCTTGGATCTCGGGGAAATTCTCGAGTCCGCGCACCTCGAGCTCGATGCCCTCGGGCCGGGAGACACGCGCGATGGCGGCTTCGACCACCTTAGCGACGGACAAGCGCTCGCGCACGAGCTGCTTGTCACGGATCATGTCGAGCAAGTCAGTGATGATCTTGTTCGCGATGTCGAGCTGTTCGCCGACCCGCGTGACGTGTTTGTCGTAGCGCTCGTCCGCGCCCATGCGCCCCTTCAAAATGAAGAGCGACGACTCGATGACGCCCAGCGGGTTGCGCAGCTCGTGTCCGAGGGAACCGACGAGCTGTCCAAAGGTGGCCAGGCGCTCGGTGCGGGACTGCTGCGCCAGGAGGTCCTCCCGGTACGTGTGCAACATGATGGCGAGCTCGAGGTCGATGATCTTGCCCAAGGCCAAACGCGCGGCGCGGAGGTCGTCGGGGTGCGCGTCGTAGTGGTCGTCCACGCGCAGCTCGAGTTGTTGCCTCAACACGTTCATCGCCCCGAACATGTAGTGCTGCGGTAGCTTGATGCGCACGTGCATGCGGCCGATGCGACAGCGCAGGTCGAAGTACTCTTCGTCCCACGGGCCACTGAGCAATTTGTCCATCCAAGCGACGAGAGTGACCTTGAGGCGGCCGACGACGCTCTCTCCACCTTCGAGAGCCTTGCGCGCACCCGCATGCGTCAAGATGCGGTCGTAGAAAATCTCGGCAATGGGCACGAAGTCAGGCGAGACGATGCCGTGCAGGCGCCGCAGCGCTTGCTCATCGTCGGGCCCGAAGCCCACGTAACGTTTGAGCTCAGCGAACAGCGTTTCCATCATGGGCACCACTCATTCGTAAAAAGGCGCCGCGAGACAAGTCGTTCGGGATCAATCGTTGGTACGTGAGCGCGCAGTGGTCGCCAAGGCTTTGCCGTCGGTTTGGTACTCCTGCAGCTTGTACTGAATTTTGCGCGGTGAAATACCCAGGATGTCCGCCGCCTTCGACGTGGATCCGCCAGTGTGCTCGAGCGTTCGCAAGATCGCATGGCGCTCGATGTCCTCGAGTCGCGAGCCAGGAATGCGGATGCCGTTGGCCTGCGTGCGCTCGGTACGAACGCTCGCCGGTAGGTCACCCAGCTCGATGGTGTCGCGTCGCGCCAACACGACGGCTCGCTCGATTACGTTCTCGAGCTCACGGACATTGCCCGGCCACCTGTATTCGTTGAGTGCCAGCAACGCCTCTTCACTGAATCCCTTGAGGGTTTTGTCGTTCAGATCCGCGTAGCGTCGCAGAAAGTGCATCGCGAGCAGGGTGATATCTCCCTCACGTGTCCGCAATGGCGGCATTTCGAGCGTCACGACGTTGAGACGATAGTAGAGGTCTTCGCGGAACCTGCCCTCACGGATTGCCTCTTGCAGATTGCGATTGGTCGCGGCGATGACGCGGACGTCGACGCTCACGGTCTCATTACCGCCGACCCGTTCGAACTCGCGCTCTTGCAAGAAGCGCAGGAGCTTCACCTGAAGCGCTTGTGAGATCTCGCCGATCTCGTCGAGGAACAGTGTCCCGCCGTTGGCTTGCTGAAAGCGACCATCGCGGCGCGCCATGGCTCCGGTGAACGAGCCGCGCTCGTGACCGAAGAGCTCGCTCTCGAGGACGCTCTCCGCAAGAGCAGCGCAGTTGAGCTTCACGAACGGGCCGCCGCCGCGTCCGCTGTGGCGGTGGATGGCCGCCGCGACCAGTTCCTTGCCGGTGCCACTCTCGCCGGTGATGAGGACGGAGGCACGTGAGGGCGCGACCTGGCGGACAAGCTCCGCCAAGGCTTTCATGCTTGGCGAGGAGCCGACGATGTTGTCCAAGCTGTCGCGGTCGGCGAGGCGCTCGCGAAGTTGACTCGTCTCGCGGCGCAAACGACGCCGTTCCATGGCGCGCTCGATGACAATGCCGAGCTCAGGAACGTTGATTGGCTTGGTGAGGTAGCTCGCAGCCCCGAGCTGCATCGCGGCGACCGCGGTCTCGACAGCGCCATGGGCCGTCATCACGACGACCTCGACTTCGGGATCCCGCTCCTTGGCGCGCTTGATGAGCTCCAGCCCATCCATGCCCGGCATGCGCAGGTCAGTGAGCACGACATCGGGGTTTTGCTCGTCGAGCTTTGGCAGCGCCTTGAAACCGTCCGCAGCGGTCTCTGTGTTGTATCCGTCGTCGGCGAGCAGGTTTGCGAGCGCGGTCCGCGCATTGGCTTCGTCGTCGACGATGAGAATTCGGCCCCGGCTCATTCGCTTCTCCCGTGCCGCAAATCTTGCGGTCGACATCTAGTGTAGCAAGGTCGGCGCCAAGGCTATGTGTGCAACAGAAACAGCTATTTGAACAGGTTTATGACCAGTTGGAGTGCAAAGAATGCGCTCGGCGAGAGCTGGCGCGCAATTATTGCGGCCTCCGTTCGTCGTCGCCCAGCATCCTCCACGACGCCCCCTCCAAATCGTCCATCTGGCCATCCCGCACGCACCACAAAAACGTGACCGTCCACGCACCCGCTCCGCAGATAGCCAAGGGCAGGAGCACGTAAAGCAAGCTCATCGACGACCTCCGAACGTGCGCATCGTATGCGCAAGAGTCACGACCGTCAGGGACGCGGCCGGCATGAGCAATGCCGCCATGAGTGGTGTCACGATGCCGCTCACCGCAAGGCAAACCCCGATGACGTTGTAGATGAGACCAAACACGATCCCGGTACGCACGACCTTACCTGCGCGGTGTGCCCCCTCGAATGTGTCCGCAATAGCGGTTAGGCCCGGTCGATCGATGTAGACGTCGGCGGCCGCCATGCTGGCTTCCGCGCCGCCATGGATTGCGATGCCAACGGTCGCGGCTGCTAGCGCGGCAGCGTCGTTGACCCCATCGCCGATCATCGCAACCGAGGAGCGCAGCTCGAGGTCGCGGACGACCGCAAGCTTACGCTCGGGACTCGCGAGAGCCTCGAAACGTTGGATACCAAGCTGCCGCGCGACACGACCGACGACGCGCGGGTCGTCCCCCGAAACCAGATGAAGCTCGAGCCCTCGCGCCTGGAGGGCGGCGACGGTTTCGCGCGCGTCATCGCGAACACGGTCGGCGAGTCCAGCGAGGCCAACCACTTCGTGGTCTCTGGCGACGAGCACTGGAGTCATTCCTTGTTGCGCGAGGTCTCCGGCCATTTCCTCCCAGAGTTTTCCGTTGGGCGCCTTCGCGGCGACCCAGTGTGGCGCGCCGACAACCAGGTGTGAGCCGTCAACGACTCCCATCACGCCGAGGCCCGTGATCTGCTTGACCTGTGAAACGGTAAGGTTCGGTCGCTCGCCTCCATCTTGCAGAGCACGCGCCACCGGATGACTGACATGCCCTTCGAGGGCCCGCACGGCGTTGCGGACGTCCGGCTCGCCGAACCAATGGGCCACCGTCAGGCGTCCCTCGGTCAGGGTGCCGGTCTTGTCGAAGATGACGCTTTTGACGCGCGTAAGTCGTTCGAGGGCCGCCGAAGTTTTGATGAGGATACGCGAGCGGGCTGCGGCTGCCATGGCGCTACTCATGGCGAGCGGTGTGGCGAGCCCGAGCGCGCACGGGCACGCGACGATGAGGAGGGCGATGGCACGGTCGATCGCGACCTCGGCCCCCAGAGGCCAAGCGGCGATCACCGTCACCACGGCAAGCAGAGCCGCGCCGACCACGAAGTAAGCCCCGACGCGATCGGTGAGCTCGATAATCTCGGCCCGCTCACTGGCCGCCGTCTGCATGGTCTGCGTCAAACGCGCGAGGCGTGTGTCGCTGCCTGTCGCCGTCGCGCGTACCAGCAGCATCGCGCCAGCGCAGATGGTGCCCGCATGCACCGCGTCGCCGGGGCCCACGTCGATCGGTTCGGACTCTCCGCTCAGAAGCGCCATGTCAACGCAGCCGCTACCCTCGACAACCTCGCCGTCGACCGGGAAGGCTTCGCCAGCTCTCACTTCGATGATGTCGCCGATGCCGACGCTCGCGCTCGCCACGTCGACGACACCACCTTGTGCGTCGCGACGGTGGGCGATGCTCGGCGCGAGAGCCGCAAGTAGCTCGGTCGCGTCCGCCGCCTGGCGTTGTTTGCGCTGGTGTACGTAGCGGCTGGCGAGGAGGGCGAAGACCAAGGCGGTCACCGAGTCGAAATAAATTTCCCCGCTATTGCGGATGGTGTTGATGATGCCTTGGAGGTAGCCGGCGCCGAGGCTCAATGCCAAAGCCAGGTCGATGTGCGCGGTGCGCGTGCGTAGGGCAGCCATCGCGCCGCGGAAGAACGGCAACGCCGAGAACAGCAGCGATGGCAGCGTCACCACCAAGCTTGCCCAACGCAGGAAATGTCGCGTTTCAGCGGAGATTCCGAACCGATCGCCGCAATAGAGCGCTACGGCAATCAGCATCACGTTCGCGGCGGAGGCGAATGCGACGCCAATGCGCATCAGCATGATGCGATCCTGCTGCCGTCGCATCGCGAGCCGAGAAGCGTCTCGCGCTGGATGTGCCGCATAGCCGAGACGCGACAACGTCTCGGTGACTTTCGAGAGTGGCGCTCGATGCGGTTCAAAGATGACTGTCAGACGAGCGTGAGCAAGGTTGAGGCGCGCCGATGACACACCTGCGCAAAGGCGCGGCAGCTTCTCGAGCACCCACAGGCAGGCAGCGCAATGAACGCCCTCGAGCACCAGGTCGATTGCGTAGACGCCGGGAGAGTGTTCCCTAGCGTGCGCTGCGAGAAAACCCGGATCGTCGAACGCCTGGAAGCTCTGAGCGTCTTCGCGTGGTCGCTGTGGACGCGCGTCGCCGAGCGCCGCCGCGAAGCCTTCCTTCAGACCGGCTTCACTGATGAGCTGATGTGCCGTGCTGCAGCCACCGCAGCAAAACACGAAGCCGTCCGCTGTTGGGGATCTGCTGGTCGGCGTCCCGCAATAGATGCAGGCCCGCGTTTGGAGCTTCGTCGAGACCGCCAGCGAGGACATCATCACACGCTCCGAGATCAGCCGCCGTGACAAACGAGCGGAGCACCTTCGCTACCGCCACGTTCGAGTGCACGCTGAATGCGCTCGTTGACCGCCCCGCGCGTAGCGAAGACGACGATGGCCGAAACAGCGAGCAGCACTGGCGCGAGACGGCGCGAGCGCCGGCGCAGAACGTCGCTCGCTTTCGCGAACAACGTATTGGTTGCGACGAGCGCGGGTATGGAGCCCAAGCCGAAACCGAGCATGACCGCAGAACCTGTGGTCGCCGACCCGGAAGTGGCTGCGACCGCGAGCCAGGCGTACAACCAGCCGCAAGGCATGAGGCCGGTCGCAGCGCCAAACAACGTGGCGCGTGTCAGCGGTGTCGCCGTTCGCAAGACCGAGCGCATGACCTGAAGACCTGCGCTGGTCCGCTCGTGGCTGTTTCGCAACAATGGCGCTACAGCCGCGATCAAGAGAGCCAGCGCCGCAGTCGCCAGTGCCGCGTGCTCGAGTCCCCTTGCCGCAGCCACCGACTCGACGCCGTGCCCTACGGCGCCGGCCGCGAGACCCAAGAGGCCGTAGGCGCAGAGGCGTCCAATTTGGTAGGCGACGTGGAGGGTGCGCGAGCTTCGACCACCCTGTACGAGCGCGAGCAATGGTCCGCACATGCCGGCGCAATGCAGACTGCCGGCGAAGCTCGCCAGCACTGTCGTCGCCAGCAGGGCGATCACTGGGGTACCCGTAGCTCGGTGCGTCCAGTGCCGGCGACGACCTGGTCGGCGACCTCGGCGCGCACGTCAGCTATCCAGATGCCCGCGCAGGCATCGCGGATCGCAGTGCAATAGCGTTCACCCGAGCGCTCGAGCGTGCCGACGAACCGTGCGCGTGGGCAAAGATTCGCCGAGGCGGCGGCAGTGACGGAGCGGGTTTCGACCGACGCGCCCGCAGAGTCGCGGACCGTCACGCATAAAAGCGCGTCCGACGAGCCGGCGGGACTAATTTCCGCGTCGATGCGCACGCCTAGTCGTACAGCGGTCGCTGTCGCCTCCATGTGGTCGTCCCAGGCAAGCGCGCGATCGTAGTAGTCGGGGTCGCTGGATGCCCCGTTGCCGCCGGTCGCTGCACGGACGAGCCAACTGTCCGCGACGACCCCCATGATGCCGATACCAATCAGGACAGCTGGTACGGCGGCGCGTCGGAACGTCTTCATGGTGTCGCTCCTTGGCTGGGACCGAGGAGCCTTACGGGAACTTCCCGTTCGACACCGCCCGCCGTGACTTTCAGCGTGACCGCGGCGCTCCCGCGTTCGAACCGCTCTGCGGGCAACGCGACCACGATGTTGAGCGTCCGCGACTCTTCTGGCGCGATGGTCGTGTCGATTTGCTCGGCGATGAGCCGCGCCGCTGAGTCTTGAAGCTCGAGGTGGGTCTGCAACGGCTGCTCGCTGCGATTTTCGATCTTGAGGCGATACGGGTTTGCGACCGTGCCGTCGGGCATCATCTGATAGGGCAGGCCGCTCACGCGTAGCACGGTGATATCAAACGCGGCGCGGTTTCTCGCGAACACCGTGAGAGACGTGAGCGCCGACCCGATGACCGCGACATAAAGAAGGACGCGCGGTCGTAGGATTCGCCGCGCGGGCGGCGCCTTGTAGCCGACCAAGCCGCGCGGCTTGCCGAGCTTCACCATCACGACGTCGCAAGCGTCGGCGCATTGAGCGCACTGGATGCATTCGAGCTGCGCGCCATTACGAATGTCGATCCCCGCGGGACATACGCGGACGCACGCAGCGCAGTCGATGCAATCACCGTTTCCTTCTTTGGGCTTGCCGCGTGGCTCGCCGCGCTCGGCATCATAGGCGACGACCAAGCTGTCCTTGTCGACGAGGGCCGACTGGAGTCGCGCGTAGGGGCAGGCGACCTGGCACATCTGTTCGCGGAACCAGGCGAAGTCGACGAAGACCAACGCGCTGGTCGCCAACATGGCGGTGAACTCGGTGGGCGCGAGTCGGGGGGACCTAAACAGCGCGAGCGCGAGACCTTCACCGCCCATGAAGTAAGCGACGAACACGTTACCGAGGCCAAAGGAAATGACCGCGTAGACCGCGAGGGTAATGGCGCGGGCGGCCACGGTCGGCGCACCTTTGCTGTACCCCTTACCCTCGAAGAGTCGCTGGAGCGGACGGTAGACGAGCTCGAGATAGACCGTCTGTGGGCACGCCCACCCGCACCAGCCGCGCCCGACCAACGCGGTCGCCAAAAACACGGTGGTGAAAGCACTGATGAGGAAGGCCATCAGCGCAAACGTATCCGTTGCGTGAAAGACGGCGCCCAGGATGTAGAGTTTACGTCCCGGAAGGTCGATACGCATGCCTGGGTGTCCGCCGATGCGGACAAACGGCATGGTTACGAAGAATGCAATTAGAATGTAGCCCACGATGGTACGCGCGGTGAGGAAGCGGCCGCGCGCAAGCTTTGGGCGCAACCACCGCCGGGAACCGTCCGCTCCCAGGGTCGCGAGCACATCCGTTGCCTTCGTCGGTGTGCTCATTTGCGCACCGCGACCTCGTGGCCTTCAGGGGCCTTACCACCTTCGGCGTTGGTGCCCGCGAGCGTACCGACATAAGCCGCTAGCTTGCGCACTTCGATCGGGTCGAGCTGCTTGCCCCACGCTGGCATACCACGTGTCGGAACGCCGAGGTCGATGGTGCGATGAATACCGACGAGATCGCCTTCGCAGTTCTTCCAGTAGCGGTCGGTGAGGTTCGGACCGATGCCACCCTCACCGCGTTCGCCGTGGCAAACGGAACAGGTGCTGACGAACTTTGCGCGCGCTTGGGTCATCGTCGCGGGGTCCTTGCCGAGCACGGCGAGCGAGCTCTCGCTTACATCGCCGAGAGCCAGCGCCGCCGCTGCATCACGCGCGGCTTGCTCGTTTACTGCGACCTTATACGCGTCGAGCACCCCGCTTCCGTCTTCGCCCATGTGAACGACGTAGAAGTAAGAGAAGGCGATGGTGACGAACCACAACGCCACCCACCAAGTTGGCATCGGATTGTCGAGCTCGCGAATGCCGTCGTAAACGTGATCATCACCGTGGCTCGTCGAGCTCATGACTGCTTTACCTCGACCTTCGCCGCCACATCGTCGGCGAGTGGGAGCGCCGCCAGCGTCTGCAGGTCGCTCCCGCGGATGAACAGATACGCCACGACCGACAGAAAGACGGCCGCGAAGATGACGAGAGCCACTTCGGCGTAGAACGCCAAACCGGCGTGACTGACGACGTCCGAGAGCTTCACTTGCTTGCTCCTTGCTTGTTTGCGTTAGCGGTCGGAGAAGATGGCTCAGCCACTGGCGTGCGGATATCGACGCCAAGGCGCTGCATGTAGGCGATGAGCGCTACGATCTGCTTGCCGCCGAGACCCGCCGGCCCTCTTTGCTCCTCGATCTCGCGTGCAATGAGCGACGCCTGCTCGCGCGCCGTCTTCTCGGCGGTGAGGACCGCGTCGCCGTAAGGCACGCCGAGCATTGCCATCGCATCGACCCGTTGCTGCACCACGGAGAAGTCGATGTCGTCCGAGAGCAGCCAGGCATACGTCGGCATGATCGATTGCGGGTTGATGTCGCGGGGGTTCTCCATGTGGCGCACGTGCCACAGGTGCGGGTACTTGCCGCCAAGACGCGCGAGGTCGGGACCGATGCGACGCGAGCCCCACTGGAAGGGGTGGTCGTAGACGAACTCGCCGGCCTTGCTGTACTCGCCGTAGCGCTCGGTTTCGGCGCGCAGGGGGCGCACCATCTGCGAGTGGCAGTTGTAACAGCCCTCGGCGATGTAGATGTCGCGACCCATCAACTCGAGCGGCGTGTAAGGCTTGACGGACGCGATAGAGGGTACGTTCGAGCGGATGAGGAACGTGGGTAGTACCTCGAAGCCCGAGGCGACGAGTACGGCGATGGTGACCCACACCGTGAACTTGAAGGGTTTGCGCTCCCACAAGCGATGCCAATTGGCCTCGGTGAAGTAGTCGATCTTGCGGCCGAATACGTGGACGCCCGCCTTTTCGAGCGCCGTGGGCTCCGCACGTTTGGGCAAGTTGTCGGGCCCGAGTGGTGCCGCCTCGACGATGATCTCCTCGTACGTCTTGGGACGCGACCGCCAGGTCATGAAGATATTGAACGAGCCCATGAGCACGCCCGTGAGGTAGAGGGCGCCGCCGACGGCGCGGACCCAATACATCGGGATGATGCGCACGACGGTCTCGACGAAGTCCGGGTACGACAGTCGCCCCGTCTTGTCGAAGGCGAGCCACATCAAGCCCTGAGTGACGCCGCTCGTGTACATGGCGACGATGTAGAGCAGCATGCCGACGGTGCCGACCCAGAAGTGCGCGGCGGCGAGACGCTGACTCCATAGCTTGCTGGTCTGGAAGAGGCGTGGGGTGAGCCAGTACAGCATGCCGAACGTCATGAAACCGTTCCAGCCGAGCGCGCCGCTGTGCACATGGGCGATGATCCAGTCAGTGTAGTGCGCTAAAGCGTTGACGCTCTTGATTGACAATAGCGGACCTTCGAAGGTCGACATGCCGTAAAAGGTGATGCCGACGACGAAGAACTTGAGGACCGGGTCGGTCGCGACTTTGCCCCAGGCCCCGCGTAGCGTGAGGAGGCCATTGATCATGCCGCCCCATGACGGCATCCAGAGCATGACCGAGAAGATCATGCCGAGGGTGGAGGCCCACTCCGGTAAAGCGGTGTAGTGCAGGTGGTGAGGACCCGCCCAGATGTAGATGAAGACCAGCGACCAGAAGTGCAGAATCGAGAGCTTGTAGGAGTAGACCGGACGCTCGGCAGCCTTCGGCAAGAAATAGTACATGAGGCCCAGAAAGGGCGTGGTCAGGAAGAACGCGACGGCGTTGTGGCCGTACCACCACTGCATGAAGGCGTCTTGAACGCCGGCGTACACCGAGTAGCTCTTCAGCCACCCCGCTGGTAGCGCCATGCTGTTGAAAACGTGGAGCACGGCAACTGTGACGATGCTTGCGATATAGAACCAGAGCGCGACGTAAAGGTGCCGTTCGCGGCGCTTGGCGATGGTGCCGAAGAAGTTCACCGCGAAGGCGATCCATACGACCGCGATGGCGATGTCGATTGGCCACTCGAGCTCCGCGTACTCTTTGGCCTGCGTGAATCCGAGCGGAAGCGTTACTGCTGCGGCGACGATGATGGCTTGCCAGCCCCAGAAGTGAAACGCGCTCAAGCGGTCGCTGAACATGCGTGCTTTGAGCAGTCGTTGGCTCGAGTAGTAGACCGCGGAGAAAATCGCGTTGCCCGCGAATGCAAAGATCGCGGCGTTCGTGTGCAGCGGCCGGAGGCGCCCGAAGCTCGTGAAGGGGAGACCGAGGTTCATCTGCGGCACGGCGAGCTGTGTGGCGAGCAGCAGACCGGCGAGCATCGCGACGACGCCCCAAACAATCGTCGCCGTTACGAACTTGCGTACGATTGCATCATCATAAGTGAAACGATCCAAACGCGACTCCATGAACTCTCCGGGGGCGATACGAAAAACGCGATCGGCGGTTAAGCAACCTACGGGCCAACGTCGATTCGCCCAATGCGGCCGCCTGGAGGGCCGCGCAGAGCTTGCGGCGCCGCAAGACCTGCGCGCCGAACTGACGCACGGCGCAGGAATTGCGCGAAGCACGCGTTGGGTCGGCTTTCGTCGCGCGCATCCTTAGCGAGAACGCCGATGTGCGGGAGGTGGTTGGTATTGGCTCGCGTCCTGCACGACGGCGAGCACACCACCGAGGAGCCCCGATGTCGGTCTCAGCAGAAACCACCGAGCGCGCGCTCACGCATGAACACGCGACCCTCTACCGCAGCACGTCGCGTGATTTTGCCGTGTGGGCTGCCGGCTTCGGAATCATCCGTCATAGCGAAGCGACGCAGATCCGTATGCACGAGCTCGTCGACCTGTTGTCGACGCGTAACAAAGTGCCCCCTGCGAAGATCTTCGCGCTTCTCAGTGCCGCCGATCGCTTGGCGAGCGCCGGTATGTGGATGGTCGCGCACATGACCTACGCGACGCGGGTCCGCCTCGACGGCTCGCCGCTTACCCACGCCGACATGAAAGCCCGGCCCGAGGGTCACACCGGCGGCGCCCTAAACATGGTGCCTGCGTACGTTGGCTACCTACTGGCCAATGCCCTCACGGGAAGCACCCGCGGTTGGATCATGGGCCAGGGACACTGCGTCGCGGCGATCGACGCGGTGAACGTGCTGGTCGGCAATACCGGCTACGAACACGGCAGGCGGTATGACGTGAGCGACGCTGGGCTCTCACGGTTGGCCAGCGACTTCTATAGCTACCAACTCGACGCGAGCGGCGTTCCGGCCACGCCTCTCGGGAGTCACGTCAACGCGCACACCGCCGGGGGTGTGATGGAGGGCGGCTATCTGGGTTTCGCCGAGCTCACCTACGTCCACATGCCGCTGCGCGGCGAGAGCCTCGTCGCGTTCCTCAGCGATGGAGCGTTCGAGGAACAGCGCGGCAGCGATTGGGCTCCTCGCTACTGGCGTGCCGAAGACTCGGGCCTAGTCACGCCCATCATGATCGCCAACGGCCGGCGTATCGACCAGCGCACGACCATGAGTCAGGAAGGTGGGACGCGCTGGATGATGGAACATCTCCGCATCAACGGCTTCGACCCTCTGGTCATCGACGGGCGCGACCCAGCGGCATTCGCGTGGTCCATTCTGGACGCAGAAGAACGTCTCGCCGCCGCTGGCCATGCGGTAGCTGCCGGAAAGGGGAGCTACCCGGTTCCGCTGCCGTACGTTATTGCGGAGACAGAGAAGGGCTACGGCTTCCCGGGGGCTGGAACCAACCGCGCCCACAACCTTCCACTCCAGGGCAACCCAAACGATGATCCCGCGGCTCTCGCCGAGTTCAACGCTGGCGCGCGGGCCCTTTGGGTATCGCCTGCGGAGCTCACTGCCGCCACTGAGAGTTTTCGCAACCACGCCGAGCAGCATCGCCGGCGCGAGCTCGCGCACCCGATGGCTTCACGCGACCCCGCAGAGGCCGTGATGGCGCCCCCACTTTGGTGTTGTCACGACGACGCTCCTGCCTCCGCGATGGAGGGGCTTGACGCGACATTCGCGCAGATCCTCGAGCGCAATCCCGGTCTGCGGCCGCGCGTCGGAAATCCCGACGAGATGGACAGCAATCACATGCACAAGACACTCGTGCGACTCCGCCATCGCGTGTGTGAGCCCGAGCCGGGCGCACCCGAAGCGGTAGATGGCGCCGTGATTACGGCGCTCAACGAAGAAGCCGTGGTGTGCGCAGCGCTGGGCAACAAAGCCGGCATCAATCTGGTGGTCTCTTATGAGGCGTTCGCGGTGAAGATGCTCGGCGCCCTTCGGCAAGAGATCATCTTCGCACGTCATCAGCGTGAAGCCGGCTGCGGGCCGCGCTGGCTGTCCGTGCCGGTCGTCTCGACGTCGCATCTTTGGGAGAACGGAAAAAACGAGCAGTCGCACCAGGACCCCACGTTGTGCGAGGCGCTCATGCAGGAGATGTCGGACAGCGCCCGCGTGTTGTTCCCCGCTGACTGGAACACCGCCGTCGAAGCGATCCGTCATGCGTATCGCCAACGTGGCCAGATCTGGAACCTCGTTGTCGCCAAGCGACCGATGCCGCACGTCTTCCATGGAGAAGAGGCCTGCAGGCTCGCGAGCGACGGGGCGGCGCACGTCAGTGGTGAGCGCGGCGCACGCGTTCAGCTCGTCGCGGTCGGCGCATATCAGCTCGAGGAGGCCCGGCGTGCGGCTGGCGTTCTCGAGCACGCGGGTATCGCTTGTTTGGTGACCTATATCATGGAGCCAGGTCGTTTCCGGATCCCGCGCGATGCGACCGAAGCGGCTTTCGTCACCGTCGCGGAGAAGCGAGAAGCGCTGTTTCCGGTTGATACTTCGGCACGTGTCGTGCTCGTTCATGGTCACCCAGAACCATTCGCCGGCGTTCTGCGCGCCATCGACCTGGGACCGGCGCGAACGGTGTTCCTGGGCTATCGCAACCGCGGAGGCACGCTCGACACCCACGGCATGTTGGAGGCCAACGGCTGTACGTGGAGGCATGCTGTTCAAGCCGTTGCGACCATGCTGGGAACCGACGCCCAAGCCTGGCTGCGCAATATGCCCGAGTGGCCAGCGACCCTTCCACGACCAACGCCCAAGCTTACGGCATTCTAAAAAAAGGGAGCATCGCATGCAGTTCATCGACGGAAATCGGAGAAAGCACATGAGCAAGGTCGAGCCCCGTACGCGGCCTCTGGTCTGCGACTACATGACGCCCTCACCACACACGGTCGGCGTCGACCAAAGCGTCGCCAAGGCGAGGCAGCTCATGATTGATATCGAGGCGCGCCATCTGCCTGTACTCGATGACGGACATCTCGTCGGCATGGTTTCGGAACGCGACCTCCGGCTCGTGCCAGACAGCGAGCAGGCGACCGTTCCCGTCGAACAAGTCATGAGCAATGACGTCTACGCCGTGGACGGCTCTCTGTATCTGGCGGATGTCGCGCTCCACATGGCGAACCACCACTTGGGGTCGGCGGTCGTCACGTCGCACCAACGGGTGATCGGCATTCTCACGTCGACAGACTTGAGCAAGGCCTTGGCGGATGTGCTGCGTTCGGACTGAACGGCGCAAGGCTTCCGCCTGTTGACGGTAGAGGAGTGGAATGTCGGATAAAGCACGGACTGGCCTTACGTCCGCCCAAGCGGAACAGCTCCTCCGCGAGCTCGGTCCCAACGTGGTTGCAGGCAAGCCACCTGTCTCCGCGATGCGCGTGTTCATGTCGCAGTTCGGGTCGGTGGTCGTTTGGTTCTTGGTCGCCGCGGCGGCGGTGTCGGCCGCGGTAGGAGAGCTTGTCGACGCCTCGGCTATCGCCGCGATCGTCGCCCTGAATGCCGTCATCGGTTTCGTTCAAGAGTACCGCGCCGAGCGCGCCATCGAGGCCCTGCGGGCGATGACCGCGCCCAAGGCTCGGGTGCGCCGCGACGGAGTTCAGATGACCATCGACGGGCGGAGCGTCGTGGACGGCGATTTGCTCGTGGTCGAGGCAGGTGACGTGATCGCCGCCGATGGCGTGGTGGTCGAGTCGCATGGACTGAGCGTCAACGAGGCCGTGTTGACGGGAGAGAGTGTCCCGGTCACCAAACGTGTCGACGCCGACGAGGCGCGCGAGCGGATGGTGTTCATGGGTAGCGCCGTCTCTACCGGAAGCGCGCTCGTCGAAGTGGCCCGAACGGGTATGAAGACAGAGCTCGGCGGCATAGCCCGCATGGTCACGGAGGCCGAAGAGGAAGAGACGCCGCTCCGACGTCGCGTGAATCAGCTCACGCGGACCCTCATCGTCGTGTCCTGCGCCGTTGTCGCTGTCATCGCCACGGTCTCGGTCTTACGCGGTGTGCCCGCGACCGAGATCTTCCTGGCCGCCGTGTCTTTGGCGGTGGCCGCGGTGCCCGAAGGCCTCCCCGCCGTCGTGACCGTTGCGCTTGCGCTCGGCGTTCGGCGGATGGCCAAGCGTGACGTTCTCGTGCGCAAGCTCGACGCCGTCGAGACTCTCGGCTCGACGACCGTCATTTGCACCGACAAGACCGGCACGCTCACCACCGGCGTCATGACTCTTCGCGACGTTTGGGGGGCCGACCACCGCGCCGTCATCGCGGCAGCCGCGGCGTGTTGCGACGCCGAGCTTTCAGAGGACGGGGCCACAGGGTTTGGCGATCCTACGGAAGTCGCCATCGTTGCCGCAGCGGCTCAGCGCGGGATTCGCCGTGCCGACATCGAGCGTGACAACCCGCGCGTCGAAACCCATGCCTTCGACGACGTTCGGCGACGTATGGCCGTCCTCCGCGCCGACGACAGGTTATACGTGAAAGGTGCGGTCGAGAGTGTCTTGCCCTTGTGTGCCACGGGCACCGACGGCGCACTCGACGCCAACGCGACACTCGGAGCGCGTGGTCTGCGCGTGCTCGCTGTCGCCATCGGACAGGGAAACGACGAACGCGGCCTTACGTTCTTGGGCCTCATTGGCATCGCCGACCCTCCTCGAAACGATGCGATGTCCGCTGTGGCAGACGCATACAAGGCGGGAATAGTCACTGTCATGATCACGGGCGACCACGCGGCGACCGCGCGTGCCATAGCAACCGAGCTCGGCATCGTCGACGCGAATGGCGAGCCGGCGGAACGGGTCCACGCTCGCATTACGCCGCGCCAGAAGCTCGAGATCGTCCGCGCCCGCAAGGCAAGCGGTGCCATCGTCGCGATGACGGGGGATGGCGTCAACGATGCTCCCGCGCTGCGCGAGGCTCACATTGGTATCGCCATGGGCAAGGGTGGAACCGCAGTCGCCCGCGAAGCCGCTGACATCGTTCTCGTCAACGACGACTTCGCGAGCATCGTCCACGCCGTCCGCGAAGGGCGCAACATCTTCGACGCAATCCGGCGTTCGCTCGTGTACCTGTTGTCTGGCAACGTGGCTGAGCTTGGCTTCATGCTGGTCGCGTCGCTTGCGGGCTGGCCGCTGCCGCTCGTGCCTATGCAACTCCTTTGGATCAACTTGGTGACCGACGGACTCCCTGCACTCGGGCTCATCACGCTGCCCGCCTCCGCCGACGTGATGACCAAGGCTCCGCGACCCGTGAGTGAGCCCCTGCTTGGCCGCGCTCAGTGGTCGAGCGTTGGTGCGAGCGCCATCTTGCAGGTCGCCGCCAGCGCGGCGTTTTTCTACTGGGCGCTCGACGCTCGTGGTCTCGCGGACGCCCGTAGCCTCACGTTCGGGCTCGTCGTCGCTTGCGAGCTCTTTCGCGCTTTGGCCCGCATTGGACTCGGCCGTGGAACGAGACCCTTGCGCTCGGCGCTCCCGCTCGTTGGCATCGTCGTCATCTCATTGTTCGGGCAAGGCGCGCTCTACGCGTTCGCCCCAGCGCGCGAGCTCTTCGCCTTGCAACCGCTCGCACTGACTGATGCGCTGGTCTGCGTGGTGGTCGCCGCCGTCGTTGCGGTCATCCTCGACCTCACGGTGACCCGCCATCAATAAATCGGCAGATCGACACACTGCTGGTACGAGTCGAACGGGCAGGTGCGCAGCTCGTGGCATCGCACGCAGGCAGTCGTGATGGAGTGTGTCGTGCCCCACTCGGGACTCGCGCCCGCGACCTCCGCACGCGCGCGGCGAATGTCGGCGAGCAGCCCCCCGATGTTGCTATCGAGGAGCGGGTGGGCCCGCCGTTCCGGCAGCGCGGCGATTGCGAGAGCGATCTCCTCCATCTCTTGGAGTTGCGCTCGCGCATCGGTCGCAGCGGTATCCGGTTGGTCGGTCACCAGGCCAAGAAGGCGGACCTGATGCGCGAGCCGCCACATCAGCGCGCGCGTTTGGTCGAGAGTCGCTGCTGGGGGCGCTTCGAGCACCAACGGGGCCGGAGCTTGGGGGGAATGACGTACACACCCCATCGCGAGGACGCCCAAAGCGACCAGTCGTGCGATAGCGAGCCTCTTCATGCCGCACGCTCACGCTTGCGAGCCCGCGTCCCGGGGCTCGCTTGTGCCGGGCCGGCGAGCTGGCGCGGGGTGGCGATGACCGCGAGGGCCGCGCCAGCAAGCTCTGTGCACTGGTGGCCGCGCGCGATGTCGCCCAACGTTACGATGCCCGCGAGGTGTCCGTCATCGTCGATTACTGGTAGTCGCCGTACTTGGTGAAGAGCCATGCCCTCGGCGGCGCTCGCCGCCGTGTCACCTAGCTTGCATGTAATAACGGGCCGGCCCATCAAGCTGCCGACGTTCGCCGCGGACAGCGCGCAGCCGCGTGTGTAGGCAGCCATGCAGAGGTCGCGATCGGTGACCATCCCCAATGGTCGATTCTCTTCGTCGACCACCACGATGGCACCCACGTCTCGATCCCACATCTGAGCGGCGACTGCGGCGAGGTTGTCCGCTGGCGCGCACGTCGCGACGTTACTGCTCATCAACTCGGTGACTCGCATGACTTTCACTCTCTTCGTGTGCGCACGACCAGCACGGGGCAATCGGCGCGTTGGATGACTTCTGTGGCTACGGACCCGGTCAGCACCCGCTCGACGGGCCCGACGCCGCGCGAGCTCAGACAAATCGCATCGGCGTTCCAGCGAGCCGCTTCTTGAATGAGCGCATCCGCGACGGGTCCTCCTTCGAGGACTTTAGTGGTGACTTGGATGCGGTCGGTATCGAGCTCCTCCGGCAAGAAGCCGAGCATGCGCTCGTTCAGCTCGCCGAGCTCCATGGCGCTCAAGCGGCGCTCGCCACCTGGCTGGCGATGCAAGGGTCCATCCATCACGCGATCGTCCACGAAGACGAGCCGCAGACTTCCTTGGCGTTGGCCGAGTAGGTCGATGGCGTGCGCGACGACGCGACGACTCACTTCGTTGAGGTCTGTCGCCACCAACACGCGGTGAGTGGCCGCGTGGGTATCGCGTTGCTTCAATACGTCGTGTCCCACCGCCAAGACAGGGACCGGGCTGCTGCGCATGATGTTCAGCGACACAGAGCCATGAACGAGGCGACTCCATCCACGACGTCGGTGCGACCCAACGATGATCAAGTCCGAGTCGAAGGCGAGGGCGGCGCGCTTTGCAAGAACGTCCACAGCTCCTATGTTCGGATGCGCCCGCACACTGAGGTCGCCGGTGCCAGGCAGCATCCCGACACGGTCGCGCAACTCGTTCTCGAGCGCGCGCACGACGTCGGGGTGCGCAGCGAAAGGGTCATCGCCGACACTCGGAATGCCCAGTCGCTCGTGCTCGACAGGCGGCCAGTAGAGATAGTCGACTACCACGTCGCACGGAACGCGTCCGCGGAGCCACTTCACGAACGACAGCGGGGCGTCGCTCGCAAGGCTGCGGTCGACAGCCACGAACACGCGCAGCCGTCGCTTGTTTGTAAGGCCCGTCCGCAGCCCTTGATTGGATGGCCGCACCACGAGCACGGGGCAGGGGAGCACAGCGGCGAGCCCGTCGGCGACACCGTTATAGCTGGCTTTCCCGTCGCCGAATCCGCCGACGACTGCCACCGTGGGAGCATGGCGCGATGCCGCGTCGAATAGCGCGTCCTCGACGGCCCCGTGCCCCAGCTCGGTCGTAACGATCAGGCTCGTGCTCTCGAGCTCCTGTTTGACGGCGCTCAGCATCTTGTGAGCCGCCGCTTCGCGAACGACAGGCAGGTCGCCGACGCGCTGTGGGCGATCGGCAGGGAACGCCATACGCGGCTCGAGGATGTGGATGACGATGAGAGGCTCGTGGACGGCGCGCGCGAGGTCGGCGGCCACGCGTGTCGCTTCGTTCCCCTCGGGGCTGAAGTCTGTTGCAGCGAGGATGGCCATCGTTTTGCTCCGGGATCGATGTTGCCCCGAGTAAGAGCACGTCTCGTGCCGACTTCGCGAGCGATCTCTGTATCGTCCAAGTGGCGCGACTGCGCAAAATCTGCGCCCCGCCTATCCCGACACGCAGATTCTGCAAGCCCCGAGCGGTTAGGCGTCGACGTTGCGCCGCGTTCCCCACGAACCAAGCACGCTCGAGGGCTCGATGGCTTCGTCCAGGACGACGCGGTTTCGACCCGCCTGCTTGGCACGATACAAGGCGCGGTCTGCCGCGGCGAAAAGAGCCTCGGCACTAGCGAGCGAGTCGCTGCTCACCGCAAGACCTAGAGAGAGCTTCGGGTGAATGGCGCCCCGCGTACCTTCGATCTGGCAGTTCGCGATAGCGTTGCGTAGACGCTCGGCCACCCGCGCCCCTTCGAGCGCTTCCGTGTTGGGGAGGATGATCGCGAACTCCTCGCCACCGATGCGGCAGGCGCTGTCAGCGGTCCGGCAGCATGCGCTCATGACCTCGGCGACCGCCATCAGAACGACATCACCAGTCGCGTGGCCATGCACGTCGTTGACGGCCTTGAAGTGGTCGAGGTCGCCAACCACGAGTGACACAGTGCTTGCCTCGCGGCGCGCCCGTGCGAGCTCTTGCTCTAGGCGCTCGGTGAAGTACCGGCGGTTCTTCAGCTTGGTCAGCGGATCGATCACGATCGCGGACTTGAGACTGGTAACGCTCTGGCGCAGGCGTCCGATGCGGATACCTACCCAGACACCGAAGGCGACGAACGCGATGGCCGTACCTACGAGCAGGTAGGCGTAGAGCGGCCCGTTCGCTGCGAGCTCACGACCAACGTCGGCACCATGCGTCCGCCAAAGAAGCCATCCGAGAGGCGCGCCAAGCGCCAGCACGAAGCCGATGAAGCCGTGCTGGATGATTTCGCGTCGACCCCTCATGGGGAGTCGGTCTTGCAGCGCGGGTGCCAGGCAGACGAATCGCCAAGCGGTGCGGTCAAGGGGGCGAGGACCGCGAAGCGCGTGCGCACCCAGGTGGGTAAAGCCGCAATCCTTGCGCGGGACCCTTGGACCTCAAGGGCGCCGTAGGCGGACGCGCGCATCGAGGGCGATGATGCCTTTACGCGCGGTGGCCACCAGTGGATTGAGGTCGACCTCCAGAACGTTTTGATTGTCGTCCGCCAGCGCCGACAAGGCCAGCAAGACGCGCATCACCGTGTCGCGGTCGACGGCGGGGTGACCGCGAAAACCGTTCAGCAGCGCCTGCGAACGAATGCCGCTCACGATGTCACGCGCATCGTCACGTGTAAGCGGAGCGATGCGAAACGCGGCATCAGCCAGGAGCTCCGTGTAGGTGCCCCCCGCGCCGAAGCCGACGAGCGCACCAAAGCTGGGGTCGCGGGAGATGCCAGCGAGCAGCTCGGTGCCCCCTTCGACCATCTCCTGCACTTGGAAGCCTTCGACCTTGACGTCCATCCGGTCCGCCATGGCCCGGCACGCGGCCCGCACGGCCGCCGCATCGCGAAGACCGACACGTACGGCGCCGACCTCCGTCTTGTGGATGAGCCCGGTCGCGATGACCTTGGCGACCACGGGGTAGCCGATCTCGTCCGCGGCGGTAGCGGCTGCTTCGGCGGTCGCGACGAACGCGCTCCGAGGTGTCGCGATGCCGCACGCTTCGAGAAGAGCGTGCGCCTCTTGCGGGGTGAGCCAGTCGTTCCCAGCGTCCTCTGGCGTCGCGCGAATTCTGGCGGTCGCGTCCGCGAGGATGCGTCGAACCCGATCCTGGTTTACGGCTGCGGCTGGACTCTGACGCTCGGCATGTGTTGCGCGCCAAGAGCCGTAGTCGGTGGCGTGGCCAAGGGCCGTTACGGCCTCTTCCGGAAATGCAAACGCCGGAAAGCCAGCGTCGCAAAGATGGGTTCGACCTTCGGCCGCCCCGTGGACGCCAACTACCGCGCAGACGACTGGTTTAGGCATGCCGGTCGCGGCTCGTACAATCGCTTGCGCCACCGCCACCGGGTCGGTCACCGCGGTTGGTACGAGCAGCACGATCGCCGAGTCGAAGGCGTCGCTCGCGAGGACCGTACTCAACGTCTTTTCGTACGTTTCGGCGGACGCGCTCGCGACCATGTCGATGGGGTTTCCCAGCGACGCCGCAGTGGGAAGAAAACTCCGGAGCGCATCCATCGTCGGCTCGTCCGGTTTGGGCAGAGCGAGGTTGTGTGCTTCGCACGCATCGGCCGCCATGATGCCGAGGCCGCCCGCGTTCGTGATGATGGCGGTACGACGGCCTGCAGGAATGGGCTGCAGCGCGAGCACGCTCGCGGTCTCGAGGAGCTCGCGCATGCTCTCCACGCGAATGACCCCAGTCTGCGCGAACAGCGCTGCGGCCGCCTTATCCGAGCCCGCGAGCGCCGCCGTGTGGGAGCTCGCCGCGCGGGCGCCGGTCGAAGTGCGACCTGCCTTCACCGCGATGATGGGCTTTTCGTGGCTGACCTCGCGTGCGAGCTCGAGAAAACGTCGTGGGTTTCCGAAGCTCTCGAGGTACAGCAAGATCACACGCGTTGCGGAGTGCCGGCGCCACCGCTCGAGCAGGTCGTTGCCGGAGACATCCGCCTTGTTGCCCATACTGACGAACTCGCTGATGCCAAGACCAAGGCTACTTGCGTAGTCGAAGGCAGCGAGCCCAGGGCCTCCTGACTGTGTCGCGAACGCGACGCTCCCGGCTGGAGGGTTGATGGGTCCGAAGGTCGCGTTCAAGCGGACGTCGGCTGCCGTGCTCAAGACGCCGAGACAGTTGGGTCCCACCATGCGCATGCCCGCGCGCCTGCAGCGCTCGGCAAGCTCATGTTGCTGGGCGCGCGCATCGCCGCCACCCTCGGCGAAGCCGGCGCTGATGACGACGACACCCTTGACGCCTTTGGCCGCGCACGCATCGACGATGTCGCGAACCGTGGCGGCCGGGGTCGTGATGACGGCGAGGTCGACGGTCCCTGGTACGTCGCTTATGCTTGCGTACGCTTTAACCGACTGAACCCAGTCGGCGTTCGGGTTTACGGGATAGACGGGACCTTGAAAGCCCGACGCGATCAAGTTGTGAAAGATCTCCGCGCCTATGCTTCCGCGCTCCCGCGAAACACCGACTACAGCGACCGAGCGCGGTGCCAGGATTGCATCGAGAGACGAGCCTCCGTCGCGCAGGTCAGCCATGCGCTACGCTCTGGGAGCCATCGACGGGGGCGTCGCTCGCGCGCGTCAAGACGGTGAAAGACGGGCGCGCCAGAATCGAGCGGGCGACGGTGCATCCCGAGACGACCTTGTGCAGCGCGTTGACGTATTGCTGCGGAAACCCCTCTGGCAGTCTGATCTCGAGGTCTACACCTGTCATGACGCCATGGTCGTCCAAGGCAACCCGTTCGATCAGACCGATGGTTTCGTACGGGATTTCGCGCATCGCACAGAACGTTTGTACGGCGATTCCGGCACACGTCCCGATGCTGGCCAAGAAGAGGTCGAATGGCGTTGGCGCGTCGTTGTCGCCACCGCGCGCGACCGGCTGGTCGGTGCGTATGAGATGGTCATGGACTCTGGCGTCGATGCGGCGTTTGCCAACCAGCTCGATAGGAATTTCATAGGTGTGTGCCATGTGGATCTCCTGCGTGCGCCGTTGACGCGAGGGTCCGTCGCAAGGACCGTTCCATCGCTACGAGGCGCTTCTGCCGCATTGGTGGGACGAAACGCGCAAGACCTGCGCAAGCGGGCGAACCGCGCGAAGGACTTGCGTCGCAAACGCACGCGAAGGGCCGAAAGTCGCGCTCGACGCTGGTGGCACGGGGGTTGCTCCTGGCCGTGCGTGGAGATGGCCCGTGACGCAGTCCGCAAAAGCAGATGGTTTGTGCCGTAGACAGCCGCCCGGTCGGGCCGCTTCGGTCGACGGTACGGTCCGGGACGTCGTGCCCCCGGTCGTCGTTTCGCTGCGCGCCGAAGCCGACCTCTAAAAGCGCGGGGCAAAGTACGAACCTTAAAGTTGGGAGCGAAGCGATGACGACCTTCAAGAAGATCCTGGTACCGACTGACTTCTCTGCTTACGCAAAAGACGCAGCGCGCCTCGCGATTGAGCTCGCGAAGCGGTTCGAGGCGACGTTATCGTTCGTCCATGTGTTCCAGTCCGTCGCCTACGTGTTGCCGGAGGGCTACATGTTGTACAGCGCACCGCAGCTCGGCGAGATCCTCGATGATCTCGACAAGTTGTTGTCCGCTGAGAAGAGCGCGGCTCAGAGCGCGGGAGCTTCACATGTCGACGGCGACTTGGTCGAAGGGGTCCCCGCGACGGAGATCGTGCGTTACGCCCGCGAGAAAGGGTGTGACTTGATCGTCATGGGGACGCACGGCCGCACAGGCATCAAGCACGCCCTGCTCGGTTCAATAGCCGAGAAGGTGGTTCGCTCGGCTGATTGCCCCGTGCTCATCGTGCGACCCAAGACGAAGTAGCGACCGACCTCCTCGCTTTCCCTGGGTGTCTCGGCTACGAGAAGGGCATGCACCCGCGTTGTGCCATTGCCCTGACGCTGCTCTCCGCTGCGTGTCGCGCGCCGACGCCAACGGCTAGCCCAGGAGTCCCAGTGACCAAGACCGTCGAGGATGACCCCCACCTCTGGCTCGAAGACGTCGGCGGCGAAAAGCAGCTCGCGTGGGTCCGCGAACGCAATGAAGCGACGCTCGCGAAGCTCGCGAGTGATCCTGCGTTCGAACCCCTGAGGGCAAAGCTCCTGTCCATCTTCGATAGCGACGCGAAGATCCCCTACGTCCGCAAACGTGGAGAGTACTTCTACAACTTCTGGACGGACGCCGGGCACCAGCGCGGTCTCTGGCGGCGCACGACCTTCGCCGAATACAAGAAGGACCACCCGAAGTGGGATGTCATCGTCGATGTCGATGCACTGAACACGGCCGAGAAAGAGAACTGGGTTTGGCATGGCGCCGACTGCCTGCGGCCCAAGGAACGCAAAGGCGAGTGGGTCCATTGTCTGCTATCGCTGTCACGCGGCGGCGCTGACGCCGATGTCACGCGCGAGTTCGACTTGCGCAAGCGGGTTTTCGTGACCAACGGCTTCGTTCGGCCAGAAGCCAAGGGCGGCGTGTCCTGGATTGACGAGAACACCACGTACGTCTCGACGGACTTCGGCGCCAATTCCATGACCTCGTCTGGCTACCCGCGCATCGTCAAGGAATGGCGGCGCTCGCAACCAATGACCGAGGCGAAGATCGTCTACGAGGGTCAACACGACGACCTCGCGGTTGGTGCTGGCCATGACGATACGCCGGGCTTCGAGCGCGACTTCGTCACCCGGTCGATCGCGTTCTATGCAAACGAGCTCTATCTGCGCACGAAGGACGGGAGCCTCGTGAAGGTCGATGTACCGGACTCCGCGGAGAAAGGAGTTCACGAGAAGTGGCTCACGGTCACACCGCGTGAGCCCTGGACCGTAAACGGGACGACCTATGCTCCTGGCTCGCTGGTGGTCGCGGATTTCGACGCGTACATGAGCGGCAAGCGCGAGCTGCGTGCCCTGTTCACGCCGACGGAGACCACCTCGCTTGCCGGCTTCTCCTGGACCAAGAGCTACATGCTCCTGAATGTGCTCGATGACGTGAAAAATCGCATCGAGGTGCTGACGCCTGGTACCTGGGCACAGAAGCCCCTGGCGCACGCGCCGGCTTTGGGGAGCGTTGGAGTCGACCCGGTCGACAGCGAAGAATCGGATGACATCTTCATGACGGTCACCGATTACCTCACGCCAACGACCCTGGCGTTTGGCAGGGTCGGCGAGAAGCTCGCGCCCATCAAGCAGTTACCCGCGTTCTTCGAGACCAAGGGCCTTGCTGTCACGCAACATTTCGTCGCCTCCAAAGACGGCACGCGGGTGCCATACTTCATGGTCGCCAAAGCGGACGTCGCGTTGAACGGTGAGAACCCGACTGTGCTCTATGGCTACGGCGGGTTCGAGGTGCCGTTGACCCCCGGCTACAGTGGCGCCCTCGGCGCTTGGCTTGGACAAGGCGGGGTCTACGTCGTCGCCAATATCCGGGGCGGCGGTGAATACGGGCCGCGCTGGCACCAGGCGGCATTGAAGGACAAGCGTTTCCGCGCCTACGAAGACTTCGCAGCGGTCGCCGAGGATCTCATCGCTCGCAAAGTCACGTCACCGAAACATCTTGGCATCTGGGGTGGCAGCAACGGCGGTTTGCTTGTCGGAAACATGGCAGTCAACTTCCCGCGGCTGTTTGGAGCGGTCGTCTGCGAGGTGCCGCTCCTCGACATGAAACGCTATAGTAAACTGCTCGCTGGCGCTTCGTGGATGGCCGAATACGGCGACCCCGACACCGACGATTGGAAGTTCATCGAGACCTTCTCGCCCTACCACAACGTCAAAGCGGACACGACGTACCCCGCGATTCTATTCATGACCTCGACGCGGGACGACCGCGTGCATCCTGGTCATGCGCGCAAGATGATGGCGCGCATGCAAGAGCAGGGGCATGACGTGCTCTACTATGAAAACATCGAGGGCGGGCACGGTGGCGCCGCGGACAACAAACAGGCGGCGTTGATGCGAGCGCTGGCTTGGACCTTCCTGAAGCAGCGGCTGCAATAGGCGGCCTTTGTGCCGGCTGGGCGTGCTTGTGATTCGCGAAGGCCAAAACCCCCAAGGTCTTTGGCAACGCGGTCGCCATGTTGCAGCCCAGCACGCCCTTGCACTAAGCAGACGTCATGTCGAGCAACTCTGGCGTACTCCGAAGCTTGGTCATCACCGTCGTTGTCTGGTCACTCGTGGTCGTTGCGAACGTCGTGTTCGCACCATCGGCGCACGCCTTCGGCTACCCATCGAACCCACGCGGGGTGGGCTTGGGCGTAGCCGCCGGCATCGACTACTCGGACTACCAGAAGTCCGCGGGCGCCCGCAGCGAATGGAGCCCAGCCTTTGCGTGGAGCTTCTTCGTCGACATTCCATTGCTCGAGACCTTCTACATCACTCCCCAAACGGCGCTCTACACGCTGGACCTCGACGGTCAGACGAGGTCGGTGACCGACGTCGACCTCAACTTCAAGTTCATCGTACCGCTCTCCGCGTTCCGCTTGGGCGCCGGACTCACTGCCGGACTCACCAGCGGACTTGGCGACTACCGCGGTCACTACGGCGCGCTCGGCTACTTCGGCTTTGCGCTGGTCGCGAATTTGGAGGGCTTCGTGATGGTTCAGTACAAACGCCTCTCCTTCGACGACCAAGACGTGGACAAGATCCACGGCTACGCCGGGGCCATGTTTCGCTTCTAGAACACATCTCCGAACATGAGATGTGTTCCGCTATGACGTACAAGCGAAGTCGTCATTCTTCAGACCACCACGCGAAGAACTCGTCGAAACTGATACGTCCATTGCCGTTGCGGTCGATCTCTGCCCAGCCAATCTCGAGCTCTTCGGGGGTCATCCCAGGACCAATGGCCTCCGAAAGCGCGAAGAACTCCGGCTTGTCGATGTTGCCGTTCTTGTTGCGATCGTAGTGGTTGAAGATCTCACGCGCTTCGCTGCGGCGCAGGCTTCGGCGTCGGCTTTTCATGCCTCGATTTAGCGGCATCGCGGCCCATTAGGCCACAACTAAAGACCTACGAAGGCTGTAACCCTAGACAACACATTCCCGATCGCGTCCCTCGGGCCGAGCTGGTCCGAGACCCGGGCGCTTGCGCACGTGAGTAGCCGGTCGCCGGAGCTGGCGTTTGCCGAACCCTTGCGACGGCGGTAAACGAGAAACGATGCACTCCAGGCCGCTCTACGTTGGGATCGACCTCGGCACGACCAACTCGACCGCCGCGACTTTCGACGGCGCCGCCCTCACCCTCATTCGCAACGCGCAAGGTTCGACGCTGACCCCATCGGTGGTGCGCTTCGACGGTCGAGGTAACGTCACCGTCGGCGCCAAGGCGCGTCGCGCCATCGACAGCGATCCTGAGAACACGCGCTCCGAGTTCAAGCGGGTGATGGGAACCGGCAAGCGCTTCGCGATTCCAGCGACCGGCAAGGAGCTCCTCGCCGAAGAGCTCGCTGCTCATGTCCTACGCTCGTTGCGTGCCGATGTTCGCGAGCAGCTTGGTTTCGAGCCGACCGCCGCCGTGGTCACCGTGCCCGCGCTCTTCGAGATCCCGCAGAGCGCCGCGACGTCGCGTGCCGCGCAACTCGCTGGGTTCTCGCGCGTCGAGCTCCTGCAGGAGCCTGTGGCCTCGGCGCTTGCCGCGGGGTGGACCTCGGACACGCGCGGGGCCTGGCTCGTCTACGACCTCGGTGGTGGCACTTTCGACGTTTCGCTCCTCGAGACCCGCGATGGACTGCTTCGCGTCGTTGGTCACGATGGCGACAACTTCCTCGGCGGCCGCGACTTCGACAACGCTCTTCTCGACTGGGCACTCGCGACTCTGAAAACCCGGGGAGTCCTCATCGAGCGCTCGGACCCTCGCGCGGCGCCTACACTGACGAAGCTCAAGCTCGCCATCGAAGACGCCCGTATCGAGCTTACGCGCAACGAGCGCGCCAATGTCGCGTTGGTAGGCTGCCGTGGTGCCGATGGGAGCGATCTGCCCATCGACTTCGACATCGATCGGCTGACAATGGAAAGTGTGTGTCGTCATCTCGTCGACCGGAGTGTCGCGGTCTGTCGTCGCTTGCTCGCGACCCATGGTCGGTCGAGCGCCGATCTTTCGCAGATCGTCTTGGTTGGAGGGCCAACGGTCATGCCCTTCTTGCGCTCGCAACTTCGCGCCGACATCGGCGCGCCCTTCGCGCCGCAACTCGATCCGATGACGCTCGTGGCTCAGGGTGCCGCGCTTTATGCCGCGACCGCGGGGCTCGACGCGCGTCCAGCTCCGACGCAGCGCGAGGGCGGCGAGCGGCTCTGGCTCTCTTATCCCGCGATGACTCCCGACCTCACGCCTCACGTCGTGGGTAAGCTCGTCGAGCCTCGTCGCCAGCTTGCGCGCATTCGGCTACGCCGCGCCGATGGATGGGAAAGTCCCGAGGTCGCCCTCGACGCTGAGGGGGCGTTCGTCGTCGCCGTCGACGTGTTGCCGCGCCAGTCGAATGAGCTCGTTCTCGAAGGCAGCGACGAAGCTGGCAAGCGCGTTGAGGTCGCGCCATCGCGAATCACCATCGTGCAGGGCATGACCATCGGCGATCCTCCGTTATCGCGAACTGTTGGCGTCGCCCTCGCCGATGACAGGGTTCACGTGTATTTCGAGCGCGGTTCGCCGCTGCCCGCGCGACGTTCATTCAGGCACCGTACCGTCGAGAGTGTCGTCCCCGGCGACGGCTCGTTCGCGTTGAAAATCCCAATCGTTCAGGGAGAGCTCGACCGAGCGCATCTGTGTCGGCTTGTTGGAGCGCTCGAGATCCCCAGCTCACTGGTCAAACGACCGCTCCCGGCCGGAAGTCCGCTCGAGGTGACGCTCGAGCTCGATCGCGGCGGAAAGCTCTCGGCGCGCGCTCTTGTGCTCGGGAGCGGCGAGGTCTTCGAAGAGGTCGCACACCTCCTTGGTCCAGACGCGACACCACAGTCCCTGACGGCGACCATCGAGGCCATCGCAACGCGAATCGGTGAGCACCGACGTAGCGCCTTTCGCAACAACACCGCCGCGATGGTGTCCCGGCTGGCGACCATCGATGAACGGCTCAACGAGGCCCGCGTTGCAGCTCAAGCCGCTCACGGGGGAGACGCTGACGCCGCTCAGCGCGCTCACCGCCTTCTCCTCGAGTTGGATGCCGAGCTCGATGGGTTCGAGCGAGACCAGCAATGGCCGGAGCTCGACGCCGAGCTCACGGATGCCATCGTGCATACGACGAGCTGGGTTCAAGAGTTCGGCAACGAGCACGAAAAGAAGGTGTTGGACGAAACTGTCTCTGCGGCCCGCCGTGCACGAGAGGCCCGCCAGTCCGTCGAGCTGCAGCGACAGCTCAGACTCTTGCGCACGCTGGCGTTTACCGCGTCGCAGCGTTGGCCCGAGTTCTGGCCGACGGAGTTCGAGGCCGCAGCGTCACGAGTCAACGAGGCGAGTGACCTCGCCAAAGCAGAATCACTGATTCGAGAAGGCCGCGGCTACATGGACGCAGGCCACCGCGAGCGACTCTCGCGCGTCGTCCGAGACCTCTGGGCCCTGTTGCCCAGTGATCCTACGGAGAGGCGCCTGAGTTATGAGTCTGGTGTCCGCTAGAATGGATGCCCCGCACATCGACGAGAACCCCTTTTTCGTCCTCGATCTCCCCATCGACTGCGGGGCGATGGACATCGAGCGCGCCGGCCAGAAGTTGCTCGCGATGCTCAAGGTCGGCATGAAAGACGCCGCCAGCTATCGAACACCACTGGGCCCCCGCCAGCGCGATGAAGACGCCGTCCGGCGCGCCATGGCCGCGCTACGTGAGCCGCAAGCTCGCGCCATGGCCGAGTTCTGGGCGCGTCCTGAGGTTTGGGAGCCAGTGCACGAGACGCGACTGCCTGTGTGGTCCGATGCTCACAAGCGGCTGGGGACGCTTGACCGATGAGCGGCGGTGCGGCGCTGATCCTAGGAAAGGTGCTCCTTTATGCCGCGATTGCGGTCATCATCCTTCTCGTCAAGAAGGCAAGTCCAGGCGTCACGGCGACGCGAGCGCTCTCCTGGTTGATCCTCGTGCCGACGACATTCATCGCATCGGTTTTCGCGCTGCAGGGCGGCATCTTCTCCATTCTCGTTTTCGTGGTGGCATGTCTCCTGTGGTTCGGCGGTCCTCTCGCGACGTTTGTCGCGACCCCCATCGGTTCGCCGCGGGTCGCTTCGACCCTCGCCGTGGTCGGTGCGATACCGCATCACCTCGACCGACGCGGTCTGGGCTCGATCGCTGCTGCGCGCAGTTGTCTCGTGCTTCGCAATCGAAGACACCCGGGCCTCGCGGGTGCCTTGACGTATGTCGACAAGCGGATCGCGGACACCGCGGTCTTGCGGCCAGGGACGGTCGTGGCGCGCGGGTTCTGCTGTGTGGTGCTCGGAGACCGAGAGCAGGCGCAGCTCTTGTTCAAGAGCGTCGGCGATTTCGCAGCGCCGTTGCGATCCGGCCCTGCTCAGTTCTTCGCGGCGCGCTGGCTCATCGCAGACGCCGCAAGCCGAGGTGAATGGGGAGCGTTACAGGTCTTGCCGCGACGCTTGAACACGGCGCTTACCCGCTTCGCGGCGGAATGCGCGACGCGCATCAAGCAGGGTCCAGCGGCGGTTGCGCGTACGACACTCGTCGAGCGCTGGTTGCTCACGTCATCGCGCGTAGCGACCGTTCCCTTGTTGAAAATGGCCTGGTCGGCGCCTACCCGTCCGCCGACCGCCGACGCGTCGTACCTTCTCGCTCGACACGCCGCGGCGCTGCGCGGCCACGTGACCTCGGAGGACATGTTGGAGCTCGCGATGAGCTGGGACCGCGCAATGGCCGAGGTTCCTCCTCCGTTCAGGATGACGGTGCTCGACGATCTAAACGCCTTAGCGGACTCGAATCCAGACCTTCGTGGTCGTCATCCGTACTTCTCGAACAATGCTGACGAGGTGTTGAGGTCGTTCGAGATCGCGGTTGAGGCCTTTCAGCGCCGTATCGCGGACGAGCGCTGGTTGACTCCGATCGACGAGTGGGTCGAGATCGCCGTGCTTCGGCAGCTCTACGACGACCTCGCAGTCGATGCTTCGCGTAGGAGCATCGCCTTCGATACGATTCGGCTAGTCATCACGAACTACGCCGCCGAGCTCTTCAACCGCCGTCATCAGAAGCCGATCGCGAATGCGCTGTTTCTCTGGATGGAGCGCGAGGCGCGCTTCGCCCGCGACGAAGAGCTGCTTCAACTCAACAAGAAGAACGTCGCATGCGGGTTCGGTTGAATGTCTGAACCGCAACGAAGGGCCGGACTACTGACGAAGTGACGGTCGGCCCGCTGCAGCGGAAGCGGGCGTACCTTGCTCGAAGAGTAGACCCGTGCCTTCAGCCGTGAGCGCGATCAAGGGCCTCGGCGACGTTGTAGAGGGTCGACGAAAGAAAGTGCGGCTTCGCAGTCAGCTCATGACTGAAACAAGCTGTACAGCTCGTCCTCTTGGGCAAAGTGCAGCGTGAGAATCGCGTGCAGACCGTAGAGGACGCGGCGCAGGTCGCGAAGGTCCTCTGGGTTGGGGCCTGCCGAGGGTAGTTGCGCGACCATGCGGCCGAACAGGCGCGTCAGGCGATGGATCTCGTGGTGTGTCTGTATGAGCGGACCCGTCGGGTCTTCTTTGGGAAGCATCTTCCCGAGCAGCGGGTAGGCGACCTTCTGCTCATCCCGCTCGTGGGGGAGGAGCTCGTTTTCGAGCATGGCGCGCATGCGCTCGAGTTGCTTGCGCGCTTCGTTGGGCTCGAGCCCGTCGAGACGGGCCGCCAGTGCTGCGAGCTCGCCAACCTGAGGCACCAGCGTCCGATGCGCAGACGCGAGGCCTTGCGCGATCGTTTTTACCTCCACGCGGTTGGGGGCCACGAGGCCGCCGCCGCCCAAGGCCCTCAGCGCGTTGACGATCACGAGCACATCGATGACCTCCTGAAGCACGGCGCCGACGACGGGCGTGAGGTAGCCGGCCGCGGCAAAGACCATCGCCACCACAGACAAGCCCATCCCAACGAACACACTCTGCAGTGCGATGCGGCGGGTGCGCTGCGCAATACGCACCGCGAGGACGAGTCCTTCGAGCCGGTCCGCCGTAAGTACGATGTCGGCTGCCTCGGACGCTGCCGTGGCGCCGCGTGCTCCCATGGCGATACCGACGTCCGCTAACGCCAACGCCGGAGCGTCGTTGATACCGTCGCCGACCATTGCCGTCGTGCCCTCTTTGCTCACGACCTTGATGACCTCGACCTTTTCTTCAGGCGCGCGCTCGGCGAAGACCCGATCGAAGCCCAAGGCATCGCCGACGAGCTCCGCGACGTCGGGATGGTCGCCAGTCACCATGTAGATGTGCTGAACTCCCGCGGCCCGTAGCGACCGGAGCGCGCGAGGAGCCTCGGGACGAATCGGATCTTGAAGTAAAAGAGCACCCGCGAGCGACCCATCGAGGGAGACGAAGACGCTCGACGAGCCCTCGACAGCGGTACGCATGGCGATGGAGCGGAGCGCCGGCGTCAACGGCATGTTCGGCGCTGCGAAGGCGAGCTGGCCCACCGCGACGCGACGACCGTCGACAGTGCCCGCGATACCCGTCCCCATCTCCTCATGGACGTCTGACGGGAAGGCCAGCTCGAGGTTGCGGCTACGAGCTTCGGCGAGAAGCGCTGGCGCGAAGGGATGTACCGAGAGTTGCTCGACGGACGCGGCGTGGCGAACCAAGACGTCGGACGCGACATCGCCGAAGGTCTCGACCGCGACGACCTGCGGTCGCGCCGAGGTCACGGTGCCGGTCTTGTCGAGCAAGAGGACCTTGATGCGCGCGAGCGTCTCAAGCGGACCGCCGCCCTTGATGATGATCCCGTGTTTTGCGGCGCGCGAGACTCCAGCGATGATCGCCGCCGGTGCCGCCAAGATGAGCGGACATGGCGTTGCGACGACGAGCACGGCGAGCGCGCGCACCGCGCTTCCGCCGGCCACCCAAGCAGTCGCGGCGAGGACGAGCGTGAGGCCGAGAAAGCCCAGCGCGTAGCGGTCGGCGAGCCGCACGAAGGGTGCCTTCGACTTCTCGGCCGCCTCGACCAGGCGGAGGATGCCCGCGTATGTGCTCTCGGCCGCGGGGGCACTGACGCGCAGCTCGAAGGGGGCGCCGGCGTTGGTGCCGCCGCTGCGGACTGGTGTGCCGACCTCCAGCTGCACGGGCTTCGACTCGCCACTGAGCGCTGATTCGTCGAGCATCGCGGTTCCCGAGCTGACGATGCCATCGGCGGGAACGACCTCGCCCGGCTTGATGACGAGGATATCACCGAGCTTGACTTCGGCGATGGCGACGTCGACGAAGTCGGCTCCGCTCCGACGATGAGCAACGCGTGGTGCTCGCTTCAAGAGCGCGGACAACTCGCGGCGGGCGCGTGCCACCGCAAAGTGTTCGAGGGCGGCGCCGCCCGTCAACATCACCGCGATGATCGCGCCTGCGAGGTACTCGCCCAGAACGAGCGCGCCCGTCATGGCGAGGACCGCGATGAGGTCGACACTGGTCTCCCGGCGTAGAAGCCCTCGCACCGCCGAGACGACCGTCGGCACGAGGACGACGGCGTTCGTGGCCGCCCATGCCCAGCGGTCCAAGGTCGTGCCAGCAACGTGCAGTGCGGCCCCTGCGGCGAGTCCCGTGAGCGCGACCACGAGATGCCCGAGCTGCCACGGCAACTTCTTGTCTTTACTCACGCCCCACCCCCCGTGAGGGTCGCATACAGGGTCGGCGCTGCCATGGCGAGCACTGGGGTTAGGGACGGCTGATCGACCCCACGGCGCTCACCAGGCCCTCGAGGCCTGAGCGGATGTGCAAGTCGCGTTGCGGATACGCCACCTCGATGTGGGCACCCCTGAACGCCTTGTCGATTGCGAAGCGTAGATCACTTGTGATGGTCGACTCTTGCTCGGGTGTGTCCATCCAGATCGCTAGCTCGAACATCAGCGCGTTGTCACCGAAGTCGCGGAAGTAGATCTTGGGCGGTGGGTCCTGGAGCACGCGTGCGTCCGCGGCGGCCACGGCTTGTAGCGCAGAGCGGACCATCTCGGTGTCGCTGCCGTAAGCCACTCCGACCTTGATGCGGGCGCGCGCTCGCGGGGTTGGCGCGCTACGGTTCACGACCCGGCTCGAGACGAGCTCGCTGTTCGGCACGATGATTTGGATACCATCGCGCGTGAGGATGCGCGTCGCGCGCATAGCAATGTCTTCGACGGTGCCCGAGACACCGCCGACGTCGATGAAGTCACCCTTCTGAACCGGGCGCTCGATGAGCAAGATGATGCCGCTGGCGAAGTTTTGCGCGATGTTTTGAAGACCAAAACCGATACCGACCGCGAGTATGGCGCCCAGCGCTGCCAGCGACTTCATCGAGAAGCCTACAGTCTCGAGCGCCATCAGAAGGCCTAGGCCGACGATGATGTACTGCGCGATACGCCCGAGTGCGTACGCGACACCTTCGTGCGTCGGTCCGCCATAACGAATGAGAAGGCGAGTCACCGAGCGCCGGCCGATATGGCCGACGGCGATGGCCATGACGAGCGTCACCACGAAGATCAACAACGCGATCGGAGTGACGTCCGTCTCGGAGATGCGAAAAAGGACGCGGTGCAGAAGCTCGTTCAACTCATTCATGGACTAGCGGCCTCTCCCGAGGTCAGGGCGTCGTGATGACGCCTGTCGGGCGGACCACCTCACACCAGTTCTCGAGGCGAGGACCCTCGGGGGTCGGGGCGCGCAGGGTGGGTGCCAAGCTGAAGAAGTCCGCGGCAGCGGCGTTCGCATCGTAGAAGCCGAGGTCGGAAAGCGAGGCCACGGTGACGAGGCTCAGCGGCAAGCTCGTGTCGGCGAAGTCGAGGCTTGGACTCATGAGCTCGTTGGTGAAGACAGATTCACGCCAATGCGCGTCCGCAGAGCCCGCAACCGCGCTGTTATCGGCGGGTACCGGAGTCGGTACGTCGGCGCCGTCGATCGACACGTAGGCGTCCTGCGCGAACGCACCCGTGAAGACCGTGTCTGCGCCTGGACTCGCTGGGAGCGAAGGATTGTCGATGAGCGTGTCCCAATAGGTACCGATGCCGATCACGTGTCCCATCTCATGCAAGATGGTCTCGTCGAACAATCCGGCTTGCTCGAGCGACACGATGTCCGCCGAGTCGAAGCTCATGACTCCGACCGCCGGAGCACCAGCGCCAGCGCTGCGGCCGAGGCAAGGCCCGGCTTGCGCCAGTGTTCCGCCGACGCCGTCGATGGCGCCGACGCGCGCATAGATGAACAGGTCGTCGACCGGGATCGGCGTCGTGTCACCCGGGATGCCTCCGCAGCTCTCCGGCAGAATGTCGCGCGTGAACACCCCGTTCGGTAGGTCGTTGACGATCACCGCCATCCAGCGCGCGGCAGCAGACTCGAAGGCAGCACGCTGCTCGTCGGTTGGCGGGTCGAGAAAGACAATCTCGATTTGGTAGCTCGTCTCGACCGTCGCATCGAACCGCTCGAGGCCCAGCGCTTCGTGGTCAGGCAGAGAGGCGCGAACGGCGTTTGGCACGGCGCTCTTGCCAAGGGTCCACGAGGTCAGTTTTGCCCGTCCCTGCGCATCCGTCGTCACGTTCGTCGTGGGCACGATGGTCCCGCCCCCGGCGAGCACCTCGAAGCGGACCGCGATGCCAGCCATCGGAGCGTCGAACTGGTCACGGACCTCGACCTCTGGAACCTCACCAACAGGAGTGCCTGCTAAAGCGGACTGGCCGACAACGCTTACGGCTTCGAATGTCGTGGGTACTGGCGTCGGTGGTGGTGGGTCATCGTCGGTTGGCGGCTGGTCGTCACCCCCGCCCACGCCGTCTCCGCCCGCTCCATCGCCACCCCCAGCATCACCATCGCTGTCGCCCGGCAACAATCCGTCTCCGCCGACGTTGTCCGTATCGCTCGTCGCGTCTTCATCAGTGATGTCGATGAGGTCTTCGTCGGTTCGCTCGTCGCTCGTGTCATCGAGCCCCGGCCCGACCACGCCGCTGTCGCAAGCGACGCTGAAGGCTACCAAGAAGAGGCCGAAATTTTTCCAATGCGCCACTGACGACCCCGAACCACTCCACCCAGCTGGAACCTTAACACAATTGCCGGCTATTTCTCGGTGCAACGTAGACAGACCACGAATGCGTCCTAAGTTGTTCAAGCATGCGGACTTGGGTTGTCGGGCTCGTGCTGCTGTCTTCGGGTGTTGCCCGCGCCTACACCATTGAAAGTCCAGTGAGCGACGGCTGCCATGAACGCATCACCGCCGAGGCGCTGCGTTACGTACGGAGTCTTGGCCTCGCCGCCCCAGTCTCGCCACGCAATGGCAACGAGCGCGCCCTGCTCGACGACCTGCCATTCACTCTGCCGAGGGACCTGCAAGACGTCGCGTCCGCCGCCATTCTCCTGGGCGTCCGGCGCCCCGACCTGCGCGGCAACGCCGGTGTCGATATCAGCTCGCTGGCGCTCATCCATGGTGATCCCAATCGCCAGGACGACCATTGCTTGCGCGCCCCTGGCGACGACGAGCCCGGCGGCTCGGTCATCTCGTTGCTCTCATGCCAGGCGAGCGCTCGTGCCGCGCTCGCGAGCGCCGCAACTGGATTGTTCGATGACGGCTCGGTCAACCCCGACGCGTTCGCGACCGTGGAGCTGAGCCTGCCCGTGCGCGGCAAGGTCGACCTCGACCTCATTCGCTTCTTTCTCGACATCGGGCAGGCGCTGCACACGCTTCAGGACGGCTTCAGCCACACCTTCCGCGACGAAGAAGCAGACCGAATCACCACCGTCCTCAATTGGGTCGACTACGTCGAAGAGGTCGCCAGCGAAGAGCGCGACGGCCCTGAACATCGCGCCGAGCTCGACGCGTGCGTCAACATCGATGAGCGCCAGCAGCTCCGGCTCGAACGCGCGACCAACGCCTCTGCCGATTTGCTGCTCGCCATGCTCACAGGTGACCCCGCCACCCGCGTCGACATTGCCAGCGCCGTGTTCTCGCGTGCCACTCTGACCAACACGAGCTGCACCTTTGCTAACGATTGGTGTGCTACAGCGGACAGACGTTACGCCGCGTCATCAACCTGCGCTGCGGCTGGCGCAAACCTATGGCCAATGTTGTCGGCGCTCGGAATCCTGAAGTTTCGCCGGAGGAAAACCACCTAGCGGAGCGCAATCACGTAGCGGGGGATGCCATGGGATGGTTCGGAAAGGCGCTCGCCGTCGCCGCAGGGCTCGCCGCGGTGTCGCCGGGCGATGGGCATGCACAATGGGAAGACAAGGACATCGACATCATCGGCTCGGTCGGCGGCTCTTTCGACAAGGCCGCCTTCGCGACCGGCCTGGGCATGCGCTTTCGTTTCGCCGAGGACTGGCATGTCGGTTTCGGTGGCGAGCACAACCCATACGGTTCGGTGACGCGCCTCAAGCTACGCAGTGGTAGCGCCAACTTCTTCGCGACCATCGACTATCGGTGGCTCAAGACCGGCCGGGTTTCGCTCACCAGCATTGGCTATCTCGGTGCGTCCTGGCTTCTCTTCGACCTTTACGGTGTGCCGCAAGGCTCGGTGGGGCCATACTTTGGTGTGACACCGCTTTGTGCCGAGGTGCGCTTGAGTAACCGCGTGAGCCTGCTCGTCGAGTCAATTCGCGTAGCCATTCCACTGCCACAGATTAGCGGGGTCCCCTTCGGCTATCGGCAATATCGATTCGGCGTGGGTGTTGCTATCGCGCTCGATTGAGTTAGGCTTCCAGTCCATGAGCCGACCCGGTGCCTTCACCGTCATCGACCCGACGACAGACCTACCGCTTGCCAAATACGACGGCCTGACCGACGACGAAGCCGCTGCGGCGGTCTCCGAGGTTCGCCACGCGTATCCGGCTTGGCGGCGCACCGACCTTGCGCGGCGGGCCAAGCTCATGCGCCGCGCTGGCAAGATCCTTACCGAGCGTGCCGACCAGCTTGCCCGACTCATGACGCGCGAGATGGGTAAGCCATTCAGCGACGGTCGCGCCGAAGCTCTCAAGTGCGCGTTCGTTTGCTCCTATTTCGCGGACAATGCGGCGGCGATGCTCGCGGACGAACCAGTCGACCTGGGAGACCCCAAGGTCCGCGCCTTCGTCACCTTCCAGCCGCTCGGCGTCATCCTCGCGCTCATGCCCTGGAATTTCCCGTTCTGGCAGCTCTTTCGCTGCGCCGCGCCGGCGATGATGGCTGGCAACTGTGTGGTCATGAAACACGCAGACAACGTCCCCGGATGCGCTCTCGCGATCGAGTCCATCTTCAAAGACGCCGGCTTCCCTGACCATGTTTTCCGGACCCTCCTCGTCGACGTTCCGCAGGTGTCCGCCCTCATCACCAACCCTGACATCGCCGCGGTGTCGCTGACTGGCAGCGTCAAGGCGGGCAAGGCAGTCGCGGCGACGGCGGCGACCGTGCTGAAGAAGTGCGTCCTCGAGCTCGGTGGGAGCGACGCGTATGTCGTTTTAGCGGATGCTGACCCAGTTCACGCCGCGAAGGTTTGTGCGACCGCGCGCATGGTCAACGGCGGACAGAGCTGCATCGCCGGCAAGCGTTTCGTCGTCAGTGAACCCATCCGCGAGCGCTTCACCAAGGCCATGGTCGAAGCGATGAGTCAGTGGGTGGCCGGCGACCCAAGTGAGCCTGACACCAAGCTTGGGCCCATGGTGAACATCCGAGCCCGCGACGGGGTGCACAAGCAGGTCACCGAGAGCATCGAGAGGGGGGCAAAGCTCCTCTTGGGCGGTGAGATCCCGAGTAAGCGTGGCGCCTGGTACCCCGCGACCGTCTTGGCCGACGTCGTGCCCGGCCAGCCGGCCTATGACGAAGAGATCTTCGGCCCGGTGGCCGCCATCATCGCCGCGTGCGACGATGACGACGCCGTTCGTATCGCCAACGACTCACGTTTCGGTCTCGGCGCCGCAGTCCTCACCAAGGACCTGGCGCGCGGCGAAGCGATCGCTGCGCGTGAGCTCGAGGCGGGACTCGCCTTCGTGAATCACAACGTCAAGTCGGACCCGCGTCTGCCGTTTAGTGGTATCAAGGAGAGCGGCTACGGTCGCGAGGTGTCGCGCTACGGCCTGCTCGAATTCGTGACCACCAAGACAGTATCGATCGCGCTCTGATTTCCCGGTCGCGCTAGCCACGCGTCGAAGCGTTCGAGCTCGCGGCTGCCGCGGGGGGCTAAGACCGCGATCGCGAACGGCGCGAGCTTTGCCTCCGTCAACGCAGGGCAGAGCACGCCGTTGTAGTTGTCACGTGTCGTGACCGTGGCTTCGATGTTGTCCGTGAAGAACACGTCAGCATCACCATCGGCCAGCCGTTCGAAGACGCGCAGGTTGTTGGTCTCGCTCTCGAGTGAGGCGACCTTGATGGTTTGGCGTGCGAATACCTCGTTGGTGCCACCGGTGTTGTAGATGACGCGCACCCCCCTCTGATCGATGTCGCCAAGTGTCGTGAATCGCGGCACATCCGCGCATCGCATCACCGCGACTTTGTGTCCCTGAAAATAGGGTCGGCTGAACGCTCCCTCGCGCTGGCGCTGCTCGGTGACGGTGATTCCAGACATCGCGAGGTCGAACCACCCAGCTTTCAGGTCGTCGAGCAGAGTCGTCCATTTGGTACGCACGAAGACGACCTCGCGGCCGTGCGCCTTTGCGTAGGCCTTCGCCATGACGATATCGGCCCCTTCGGGCTGCGAGCCCTCCCAGAGGCTAAACGGGCGATAGTCGCCCGTGGTTCCGACTTTCAGCGGTTGGCCGGCGCAGGCAGCCAGGACGATCAGAAGAAGGGGGAGGACGTTGCGCATTGGGCTCCGTGCGACCTCCTTAGCAGGCCGAGAGCGTCGCGCCAAAGCGCGGCAAGGCGCCGCGAGCCACCCAGACACTGCGTCGGCGCTCGCTGCTACTCGCTCGCCCATCGCCAGCGGACCCCGAGCTCTGTGAAGTCACTGGTGATGAGGCCCAATCGATCGCGGCTGATGATTGTCGGAACGAAGCTGCCCCGCACTTCGACGGACTTGTTCAACACGATGCGGATAACGAGGCCAGCGCGCACCAAGATCTCGTCGCGTGTCGGCACTCCCAGCACGTCGACCGCGGGGCCGATCGCAAACTGGTGGTAGTTTGCGAACGGGTAGAACGAGAACGCCGCGCGCGTACGCCACACCAAGCTCGAGCCGACGATGACGCGCAGAGTGTCCTCGAAGACATAGTCGTCGGGGTCGTCGAGGCCAGTGACGCGCGAGGCGCTACCCGTCAGGGCAATCTCACCGATCTTGGTCGCGATAGCGGTGTTGAGCTCGGTCTCCAGCGTGATGTAATGCGCGTGGTCGCCGCCAGATGTTTCGAGGGCGGCGCGGTCGAAGGTGTCCTGATCGCCGGGCAAGAACGAGCGCTCGAACGCGTAGAACCCGCGCGCGCCCGCGCGGATATCGATGTAGGGCAGGGCGAAGCGCACGCCGCCCCAGGCACCCACGCCCTGACGGCTGAAGATCGGGTTGAGCTCGACGCCCATCCATTGGTAGTGCGGGGCGCCATAGCCGAAAGACACACGCGGCCTCAGATAGATGAACCCGATGTCGGTCGTGGTCGCCGCGAATAGACGACGTTTCCCGCTCTTCCAAGCGAAGCGATCGACGGTCGGCTTCACCACCTCCTCGACGTTGACGCTCGCCTCGGCGGGGACGAGCTCGCCAGTCGTGGTCTCGATCACGTTCGCTTGCGCGGTCATGATTGTGGCGACGGTGACGATCCACATCAGTGCACCACCGCAAGGCCGATGCCGTTTTGGGTCGGATAGACCGAGATTTCGTAGTCCATGCCGACCTTCGCGCCGCGCTTTCTCTTGTCCCAGCTGCGGTAGTGGAGCGCCGGGACAGCCAGCCCAATCGCAGTGCCGATGACGGCCCCAGTGATGACGTCGCTCGCGTTGTGAACGTCACCGACGATGCGCAGGCTCGCGGTCGCCGCGGCCGCGACGTAGGCGGTAGCGCAGGTGACGATGTCCGCCTTTGTCCCGAAGATCTCGTGACGGAATCGATGTGCACAGATGAGGCTCGCCCCCGTGAATGACATCGCCGCGTGGCCGCTAAAGAAGCTGCGATAGCGGCCGTTGCGGACGCAGAGGTTCAAGTCGGGGGAGAGCTCGTCTCCACAGGTTTCGAGGTACGGTCGTGGCCTGCTGACCAGCAATGCCGTGATCTGGTGAACGGCAGTGGTGAGCGCCACGGCCTCGGCATCGATGACCGCCATCTCCCAGGCGACGTCGGGACTGCGGCGTACGCCCGCCGCCATGACCAGGGCGTCGACCGCGAACGGCCAGGTGATCTCGAGCGACAGGAAGACGTCCGAGAGGTCGAGGGCGGCATAGCGGGCATTCAGTGAGTCGAAGCGCAGGGCGCGGCGCGCGGCCTCATCAAAGAGGATGGGCTGCTCGAGGTTGTGATTGTTGAGCGGTCTCAAGATCGAAGCGCCGACAGAAACCGCCGCCGCAGCGCCAACAAAGACATAGTTGGCGGTGCCCACGCGGGCCCACTCGGGCTTCCAGGTGAGCGGGGGGAGCTCAAACGGCGGCGGCTCGGCGTGAGTTTCGGTTTCGGGGGCGCGCTCGTCAGTCTGGCCGAGGGGTGACGCCGACTCGCCGACCGAGATGCCGGGCTTTACACCGGTGGGGTCGCTCGTCGCCGGCTCGGTCGTCACAGCGGTTGGACGCGTGTCGCTCTCGGAAGTCGCGTCCGCAGGCGCGGGCCCCTGTTCGGGGGGCGTTTCTTGCCCTTTGGCTCCCCTCGACGCGCACAGAAAAACGCTCGCGGCGAGGACCGTGCGAAGCCAATGCATTGCCAAGCAATCCCCCCGACTACGCGAGCCGGTGTCTACCGAGGCTGGCACTGTCGAAGCAAGGCAACAAGGGCGCTAAGCCGCCGAAAACGTGGGCCTCAAGAAGGACATCCCATGCGCGTGACGCCAGGCTCAAAGCCGCTAGTCGAAGCAGCTCTCCCGCCGGTCTCCGCCTGCCCGTCGCAGACACAGTCCCTGCACACCATCGATACCGTGGGGCGCGTGAGCGGAGCCTCAAAGCCCGCCGTCAGCTCTCGCGCCGCCGCAGAGGTCTATCTCGACGTGGCGATGCCCATCGCCCTTCGCCAAGTGCTCGCAAACATTGGCCGACCCACCGGCCAGATGTCCCCCCTGACAGGCAATAGGGTCGCGACCTCGAAAGGCGGGGTGATAGCTGCCGCAAGCGACAATCCAGACTACCGTTTCGTATGGGATCGCGATGCGGCGCTCGTCATGCGCCCACTGGTTGGTCTCGTCCCGGAGGCGCTCGCCGACTACGTGGCCTTCAGCCGCGCCCGTCAGGAGCGTGTCGCAACCGAGGTGTTCGACCCGAAGAAGCTCAAGGTCGCTCCAGGCTTCGAGTGGGCCGAGCGCTGGCTGCGCAAAGACGAAAGCCACGGGCTGGGTGAGCCACGCGAGCTCCCCAACGGCGCCTTCGACCCGTTCCATTGGGGGCGCCCGCAAACGGACGGCGCCGCGCTGCGTGCCCTAACACTGCTCGACACCCTCGCAGAGCCGCTCGACCCGGCTCTTCGTGCGGAAGTCGTCGCCTGCTTGCGCGTCGACCTCGACTACGTGGCGCAGGCTTGGCCCAAGCTCGCGTTCGACATCTGGGAAGAGACCCTGGCCGCCAAACACTACTATACACGCGAGGTGCAGGCTGCTGCGTTGCACGCGGCAGCCGCCGTGCCCGAGCTCGCCGAGCGCGCTGCCGTGTACGCTAAAGCGGCGAAAGAAATCGACGCTGAGCGCGGCCAATTCTGGAACGGAAGATATCTGGCGGCGAGTCTGGACGTAAAGGCGCGCGATGGTCACACGGGCAAAAGCACGGACCTCGACGCGAACGTCATCCTTGCAGCCGTTCACAGCGGGCGTATCGATAGCCGCGTGCTCGCGACCGCGCGTCTCGTTGAGCTGCGCGATCAGAAGCTCTTCCCGTTGAACGGCGACGTGAGCCGCCGCCTCGGCACCGCCATTGGCCGCTACGAGGGTGATGTCTATTTCGGCGGCAATCCCTTCTATATGCTCACGCTCGCTTTCGCCGAGCTTTGCTACAAGGTCGCCGCGCACATCACGACCAACGGTCTGGATGTCGATGCTGAAAACCACGATTTCCTTGCGTCCGCTTTGACGAACGCCGAGTTCATGCAGCCCGGGGCGAGCTTCGCGCCTGGCTCACTCGAAGCTTCACGGACCGCGGCGGCGATCCTCGCCAAGGGCGACGCGTTCGTGAACCGCGTGGCGCGGCATGCCAGGATCACCCCTGATGGAAAGGGTGGTTACGTCCTGCCGCTTCCCGAGCAATTCGACAAGGTCGACGGGGCGCCGCGCTCGGCATCTGATCTCACGTGGAGCAACGCGGCGCTGCTGAGCACAGCACGCGCGCGGGCAGCCGCGGCCAGCGCCGCTCCTCGTTTTCCCTTCAATCACACCATCGACGACGTCCTGCGCTCTCCGCACGCCGCTCGACAATTCGTGGAAGATTTTTTCGACCACGAGGCGCCGTTTTTTCGCGCGGCGCGAGATGCGACGACTGGGCTTGCGTTCGACGGTGTCGACATCGACCCGAGCACGGGTAAGCTCGCTGGCTACCGCCGTCTCACCGCGACGTCCAAGGAGTGTACCGACGTCGCCGTGATCGCCAAGATCCTCACGGGTGATCCGCTCGCCGCCCGCCTGATGGGCAAGGGAGTCGATGTCCGTTCGGAAGCGCTCGCGATCCTCGCACGCAAGATGGATAGCTACGAGCGCTTCGATCGCGAGTACCCGGGCTACGGCGGCTTCATGCCGTGGATCAAGATCGGTGCCGACGGCTCTCTCGGCCCCGCCGACAAACACTGGGAGAACAACGTCCCATCGCTCGACAATGGCGAATGGATGTTCACGTTGCTAGCAGTAGAGCACGTACTGCGTCAGCAAGGTGAAGCCGCTTTGGCGGACAGATACAAAGCCTGGAACGAAAAGCTCGCAAAAAACGTCAAGCGCGTCTTCTGGGATGACGAGAAGCAAGCAGTGCGCGTGCAGGCCAAGATTTCCGACATCCGCGATCCGAACGCCAGGTACGGCTCGCACGACGGCGATGCATTCATGCGCGGCCCACACGGCGTGCACGAAGGAGCGATGATTCTCCACTACATGTCGCTTTATGCGAACCCCGGTCTGACGGCCGAGCAAGTAAAGCACGTGTGGAGCGAAACCAAGATGGAAGCCGTCGAGCACAAGCACGGCACCACCTGGCAAGGCTACTGGGGTTCACCGCACGAGGAGTGGGAGTTCGTGATCATGCCCAAGCGTGATCAAGAAGACTGGGCCAAGCTCTTCCGTATTCGCCAGAAGCTACGCACGCAGGACGCGGTCGAGCGGGGCAAGCCCGCCTTCGGCGCATCCATCAACGCGCCCGATAGTGGTCCGCAAGAGCGAGCAGGTGTTCCTTATGCTGGCGACCACGGGATTCCGAGCATCGCGTTCTCCTCGACCACCGACTATCCGTTCTACGCGGTCTACGGAGTCTTCACGCTGCTGCTCGAGCAGGCCAACACACCCGAGCGCCGTGAGGGGCTTGCGTGGCTGCTCAACAGTTTGCGCGCCCGCGACGCGGTGACCGCGATGGGGGCTGGCGAGTCCGTGAACAATGACGGGTCCAAGTCCTCCCCCATGAAGACCATCGATGGCTCGTTCTTGAACTGGCTCGGCCTCATGGGAGGCCTCTGCGACGAAGTGCGTGAACGGATGAAGGCGGACGGCACCTACGCCAGGTATCAGGAGATCCTGCGCGAAGAATATCGGGAGACGTTCTCCGACCGGCCGCTCAGAGAACCGTCGGACTTCGTCGGCCCACGTGTCTCTGTGCCCTGGACTGCGCCCAAGAGTCCCGTCTCCGCTCTCGCCTTACGTAGCGCGGTCCGAGCTGATGCGACGATCGACACCACCGAGCGAAGGGCTCAAGGCTCGTCTTTGCGAACGACGACGTGATCGCCGTCGCGTAGCTGCCTGTTGCTGTCGACGACGACTTGGGTGCCAGCGGCGAGGCTCGGCTCGACATAGACCTTTCCGTCACGCTCGCCGAGCAGCTTGACGCGTACGCGCGACACCGTTTCGCCGTCCAGCACCATCACGGTGGCGATGTCGCCGCGGACCTTCGCGGCCGTTGCGGGAATCTCGCTCGCAGCAGCGGGCTCGCCCAGCTGGCTCGTGACCTCGGCGGTGGTTCCAAGCGGCAACATTTGCTCGTCATCGGTGAGATCGATCTCGACGCTGACGGCGTGGCTGTTCATGTCGGCCGCCGGAGCGCGACGTGAGATGCGACTGGTAACGGTGCCGCCGGTCGCGAGCGAACGAATGGTTACCGCCGTTCCCGGCTTCACTGCGTTGAAGTCCGCCTCGGGAACGTCGATGACGAGGCGTACCGTCGAGCGGTCGACGAGCGTGAGGATCGCCTGACCGGGCGCGACGAACGTACCGGGGTCGGCGGTGCGAGTCGCGACCTCGCCGTCGAACGGCGCCCGGAACGTGCAGTCACCGGCGGCCCGTGAAAGGGCAGCGTCGGGAGCTTGATGTTGGGGGCTGGCCGCTAAAGCGTTGCGGCAGTCGAGCGTGGCCAAGACATCACCCTTCACCACATCGTCGCCTGGACGCACCATGACCGCGGCGACGTACGCAGACAGCGTTTTCGGACCGACCATCGCGTGCGCCCATGGCTCGAGACGTCCGACATAGCGGCGTGTGTTGGCGTAGACCGTTGATGTCGCTGGCGTTACCGTGACGCTCGCTTCAACCTCCTCGGTCGTTGCTGGCGTCGCGCGCATGCGGTGGGAGCGGAACAAGATGAGGCCGCCGATGAGCATGCACAGCAAAAAACCGGCGATGGCGGCAGGGACGATGTTGGGACCGGCGACCATGGCTTTGGTTCGGTCGCCAATGGTGAGGCGTTGGGTGTCGTGGCGCGAAGTCATGGGGCCCGAGACCATAACAGAATCACGGAAATCGCGCCGGTCGACGTTGCCAGCGAAGTCTTGCGCTTTACGCTATCGATGGGGGTAGGGGGGTGACCAAGAAGCGTAAGGTCTTGATCGGCCTGGGAATCTTGGGTTTCGCGCCAACCAATGTTCGTGCCGGAGCACCCTGACTTCTAGGTGGTTGGACTCGGCTCGCTGTTGCGGACGAACACGGCCAGGCAGAGGTTCCCGAACGGCACACGCCAGCTCTTGTGTGGCACGGCGCTCGACAGACGCATGATGGCGTCGAAGCCGAGCGGCGCGAGGAAGGGCGTTAGCAGGTGCGTGGTCGTCTTCATCTCGAGAGCGAAGCAGGAGCGGAGGCTCGGCGCGATTCCAGCCAGCTTCTTCTCGAGGTTGAAGGCGTTGAGCTTGGTGATGTGCTGTTCTTCGTAAGATACGTCGGAGAAGCGGTTGAGTAGCAGCTCAACCAGTGGCCATGTGCTCGCGTAGTTGGGCGTCGACAGTACGAACGACCCGCCCGGTCGTAAGACCTGCGCGACGTTGTCGATTAGGCGCTTGATGAGCTCGGGGGTGAGGTGCTCGATGACCTCGATACAGGTCACGCAGTCGAAGCTCTCACCAAGATTGTGAATGTCGCTCACGTCGCCAATGGCGCGGAACTCGCGATGGGCGCCGCCGTAGTGGTCGTTCGCGTAAGCGACCTGTTCTGGGAGGATGTCGACACCGAGCTGTCGGGTGAAGCGTTGCTCGTCGAGAAGAGAGAGGAACGTGCCCGCGAAGCAGCCAACATCGAGGATCGACAGCCCGGGCCCAGGCGGCAGACAATCGACGATGCGCTGGAACTTTTGCAGGTGCCAGGCTTTGCGAATAGCGCTGCCGTCGCCGCGCGCGACCTGATCGTAGAAGCCGATCGGAATGCCGCTGTAGTCGAACTCGCTCACGTCACTACTTTCTGCCGCAATCGAAACGCCATGCCAACGAAGACGAGGATACCCAGCGCGTAGGCCATGACGATGTCAGGCCAGTACCACGGCCGATAGCGCAGCACGATCTCGCCGGGAGCCGAGATCTTCACATCGAGCGAATAGTCATCGTCATCGCACTCCGCATCACCTGAGACCACTTCCCAGCCCGCGAGGCGGTTCTGATTGATACGCACCATCGCTGGCGTTGTGCCGTCGTAGCGCATGGCGATGAAGCCGGGTGACACCTCGGCGAGCTCCGCCTTGCCCGTGCCGCCAACCACGCGGATCTCGCCCGCGTAGCCAGGCCCGCCGCGATAGCGGACATTGCGCTCGAACTGGGCAGGCTCGTAGGTGTCGAGTGCGCCGAAACCGCCAGCGAAGTAGTGATCAGGTTTGGTCGCCCACATGACGGTGTAGGCCCAGGCGCGCTGCGTGATATTGCGCGCCGTAGACGCGTAGCGCAGCCCGCCACCATCGTTCTGCATGGCGCGGTACCATTGCCGTTGCGATACGACCACGATCTCGAGCACCGCGACGAGCAACAAGCCATGAGCGATCTGCGGCTTCCAGCGAAAAGACCGAATCGCCGCGCAGGTCAGCACCACCCAGGCGAAATAGAGCCAGATGAAGTTGCGACTCTGGACATGCGCGTTCCGCAATAGCGGTGTCCGAGAGATGAGCTCCCATGGGTTCACGGGAGCTAGCGCGTTGGTGCCGATCCACAGGAAGACGAGGCCGAAAGCGAGCCAACGCCATTGCGCGCGCGCGAATGACGGCCGCACCAAGGCGATCACGATGAGCGCCGTTGCAGCGAAGCCGAGGTAGCAACCAATCTCGTGAAAGCGCCAGTCGAGGGGCCGCGCCGACCTCAAGAACCATTGATCGGTATCGTAGAACGCCGCAGCCGCGAGCTTCATGCTCATGTTGGCACGCTCGATGGTGAGCTTGCGCGTACCGAGCGACTCGATCACGGGCACCAGTTTGGCCGAGGCGACGCCGAGGAAAGCGACCGCAGCACCAGGCAGCAGCAGGCGGCGCTCCCTCACGCGGGCGATGAGCCCGCCGATGGGCACCATACCAATCGCAATGAGCACAAGGGCGCCATAGACGCTGAAGATGAACGCGTAGATGCCGCCGTCGACCAGGAATAGCGCTAGCAGGGCGGCCAGCTTGAGCAACGCCGATGGCCTGTCGAGCTCCATCAACCAATACACGACCCAAGGCAGGAGCTGCATGGATCCGTACGGGATGTGGCCCTCGCAGTAGTGCAACATGAACCACGAGCCGCCGATGAACATCATCGCGCCAAGCCCTGCTACGAGCCGGTTGTGACCTAAGCGCGTGAGCACGCTCATCATGCCCCACGCCCCGAAGATACCGTGAATCGCGAGCGAAACGACGTTGGCGACATGGGGCCAGAAGATCTGATCGAGGAGACCGAAAGGTGAAAACATCCGCGTTTGAGGATTTGCCAGAAGGTCTGCGCCGCCCATGACCCACGGGTCATGCATAGGGAAGCGCCCATAGCTGTGGACGCTGGAGCGGACTACGAGCGCGAGGCTATCGAAATAGCCCCAGTCACCGCCGGGAGTTCGATTCCAATACCAAAGTGGCCAAAGGAACGCGATCAGCGAAACCGCAACGGGAGTTAGTCGCCAGAACCAACGCTGCACCTCCGACCAACTACCTGGGGAGTCGATCCAAGCCAAGTTTCTTTGGTGCCCGCGTGCCCGGGCGTTCCAAAACCGCCCAGGCGCTCATCCTCCTTTCTCGCCTCCCGCTACGTGCGGACGAGCGGCCCGTTGGGAATGACGCAAACCGCGCGTGCGCCGCCCTCGGGCGGGCTATCGATCCAGATGCGTCCACCGTGGGCGCTGACAATCGACCGGGCAATGAATAGGCCGAGGCCTACGCCGGGTCGGCCCTCGGCGTCGGCTTGTTTGAACTTCTCGAAGACCGCGTGGCGGATGTTTTCGGGGATTCCGGGGCCAGTGTCGCTGACAGCCAGCTCGAGCGCATCTCCAATAGCGACGCACGCGACCACGACGCGTCCGCCCGCAGGCGTGAACTTGATGGCGTTGCCAATGAGATTGGCGAGTACTTGCAGCATGCGGTCGTGGTCGTACGAAGCCTTATTCGGGGCGTTCTCGAGCTGGGGCTCGAGTCGTATCGACTTGGTCTGAGCGGCTTGAGCGCAGACTCGGATGGCTTCTTCGACGAGCGCTCGAGGATCATTCACGCCAGGACGACAGGTGAGCCTGCCGGCGTCGATGCTGACGACGTCGAGCAGGTCATTGAGCAGCCGCGTCATCCGAAACGTGTGGGTCTGGATGCGCCTCGCCTCGTTCTTCACGGTCGCTCCCTTGGCGACCTCGGCGACGGAGGCTTCGATGACCGCGGCGCTCATGACGATGCCACCGAAAAGAGTGCGAAGCTCATGGCTCACGATGGCGAGGGTGTCGTCGCGCGCGGCGATTGCCTCGTCCGCTCGGACCCGCTCTTCCGCCAATGCGGCGTCCGTATTGTCCCGCTCGACCGGGAGGACCCTGGCGACCTCGTGCGCGGTAGCCTGCCGCTCGGCTTCGCGGACGGCATCTTCGGCTTTCTTCTCGGCTTCTCGGGTCCGGTCGGCGAACGAGCGCTCGGCCTCGATGACATCGAGGACGCGCTCGTCGGCGGTCGCGAGCTTCCGGTTGACCTTGTCGCGTACCGCACGAAGTACTGCATCGGCGCGCTCGCGGACACTCTCGATCTTTTCGTCGGCCGAGGCCTCGCTCACGACCGCGTGGATACTGAGCGCCTCATCTGCTTGAGCCCGCTCGCTGTCGAGGTGCTCGTCCGTCTTCTCGCGCTCTGCGAGCACCTCGGGGGTCGTGCTTGGCATGGCCGGGACCGTACTACGACCACATGAGGCCGCATAGCTGGGCAAGTCTCGCGGCGACGAACTACGGGTGTCGCAAAAAGGGGCCAGCGAACGCGTAGAGACATCGTGGATGCGCCTCGAGCTCGGCACGGTGACCGCGTGTCGACGGAACGAGCACTATATGCGAGGCATCCTTGCCAGTGGTCTCTGGTTGACGCTAGGCGTCTCGTCGTGACCAAGACGCCCGATCATCTCTCGCGAGTTCCGCTGTTCGGGCGTGTCGTAGCGCCGCTGCAGCGTTTTTTCGCGCACGAGGCGGCCGGTGGCGCCTTGCTCTTCATGACGGCGTTGCTCGCGATGGTGGCCGCCAACAGCGAGCTCAGCGATGCGTATCAGCGACTCGTGCACTCGACGATCGCGCTCGGGTTTGGTGCGACAGAACTGCGCTTCGAGGTAGCGACCTTCGTCAACGATGGCTTGATGACGATCTTCTTCTTCGTCGTGGGCCTCGAGGTAAAGCGCGAGCTCGTTTCGGGCGAGCTCCGAACGGTGCAGCGTGCTCTCCTACCGGCGGTCGCCGCGGCCGGCGGCATGTTGGTTCCCGCGGCAATCTACGGTCTGCTCAACGCAGGCAGTCCCGCGGTCGTCGGCTGGGGGGTTCCTGTCGCAACCGACATCGCGTTCGTCATCGGATGCCTCGCGATTCTCGGCAAACGCGTTTCGCAAGGCCTCGCGGTTTTCGTCGTCGCGCTCGCTATCTTCGATGATATCGGCGGTATCCTCGTCATCGCTCTTCGCTACGGCACCGGTCTACATCTCAACGCCCTCGCGGTCGCGGCCGGGCTCGTCATCGTGCTCGCGCTGCTCAACCGCTGGCGAGTGGTCCACTGGGCTGCGTACGCAGTGTGTGGCGGCGCTCTCTGGGTCGCGCTCCACCATGGCGGCGTTCATGCGACGCTCGCCGGGGTCGTGCTCGGGCTCGCCGTGCCCGCAAACGCCCGACGAAGTGCGGCCGACGTGCTGCGCGAGCTGCGTGACTATCTGCGCGAGCTTCCGTGTGAGTCGGACAGCCAGCTCCGCGGCGGTGAGCTCGCGCACATCGAAGATAGACTCGAAGATCTGCAGTCTCCGCTAGAGCGGTTCGTCGAGGCTCTGCACCCGTTGCAGGTTTATTTCATCATGCCGTTGTTCGCGTTCGTGAACGCTGGGGTCGATGTGCGCGGCCTCTCACCCGCGAGCTTGCTCGAGGCAGTGCCTTTGGGGGTCGCCCTCGGCCTTTTTGCCGGAAAGCAGCTTGGAATTTTCTCGGCAACCTTCGTCGCGGTGAAGCTCAAGCTCGCTCCCATGCCGACAGGGGGAACCTGGTGGGGGGTCTACGGCGTGTCGGTCCTCGCGGGCATTGGCTTCACCGTGGCGCTCTTCATTGCAGATCTCGCTTTCGTGAGCGCACCCAACCACCTAGCGCTCGCCAAGGTCGGCATCCTCGTCGGCTCCTTGGTGTCGGGCGTGGTCGGGTTCATCGTGTTGCGTTTGCAGCGGCCAGCCTCGAGCGCGTAGGCGCTGCCACATCGCTGTGGCGGCTTCTTGAGCGAGCGGATGCACGAGGCTCAGCGGCTCGAAGCCGCTTCGGTGAGCACGTCTTTTAGCGCGGGCCCAAACGGTGTCATGACCACCTTGCATTGAAACGTGACGCCGGCTGCGACGTCTCCCGTGGCCTTTTTGTAGCTGGCGTCGAATGGGTCCGCTTTAGCGGCTAAAGCGAAAGCCGTGCGCGCCCCTTCTTCATCATGCTCCTGCATGGCAAGACAGCCCCGCAGATAGTAGGCCTTACCGCGATGCAGTGCGTTCGTGGTTGTTTCCGCCACAGCATCGAGGAACTGCTTGGTGGCTTCGACAGCGTTGGTACGCTGCGCCATGTACACGAATGCACCCCAGACATCCGGATCGTCGGCATTGGTCGCGAGGACCCGCGGGATGAGCTTTGCGAAGTCATCGACTCCGACGCCTGCGGAGGCTGGCAGCAACAGCCAGGCCGCCAAAGCGATACGTTGGACGGCCGAATTGTCCGCTGCAGCGGCTGAAGCGCGGCTCGCCGCGTCGACTGCTCGCGTAGCTGAGGCCTCGTCGATGGTTTCACCGACGCCAACCGCCGCCAGCACTGTCAGGACGTTGGCGAAGTCCGATTGGGCGCAACTGGGGCAAAGCACATCCACCAGCGCGGCCTGCGCGTGCAGCAGCCATGCAGCGCAATCAGTGTCACTCTTGGTGCAGCGAGCGGCCTGTCTGTCGAGAAGTGCGCCCAGCTTGGCGAAACGCGGTTGTGCACACTTCACGGAAATTGGCGCCGCTTTTCGGATCTCGGAGAGCGGCGCCCGCAAGATTAGGTCGACCCCCTTCTTGCACTTTGCGTCGAGCTTAGCGAGCGAAGGCTGGTCGGCGCCGAGCGCGAGCACGTCAAGACCTTCGCTGGGGGACAGCGGCGCGATGACGAGCACGGCGACGAGCAGGGCCGCGCTCATGGTGTTTCCACGGGCTTGGCCCTCTTGCCGACGCCGAGCGCGCGGAGATCGGGGCTCGGCTTCTTGCCGTCGACGCGATGGCTGCGCGTACACAAGCCGCTGTACATCTGACCGTCTCTGCCGTTCGCGTAGATCACCCAGCGGTCACCGACGGCAAAGTCGAGCTCGCACATGCCGACGTGTGGCGAAACGCTATTCAAGATGAAGCGTTTGCTGATGTCGCCTTTCCAAACGCGGGCGACGTCGAAGGTGACGGCGAGGCGGCCGTCCCCGCTCGTGCTCGCGTCGGGAGAGGCGATTGGGTCGATGCTCACTACCGTCCCCTGGAACACCGCGTCGGCTCGCTTTAGCTCCACTTTGACCGGCTGCGGTGGGACGCACGAGCAAGCGCTCGCCGTGCGGACGGCGCCCACCACTGCCACGGCGAAGAGAATGGTTAGGCGCATGCTCGTTCTCCTGTAGCGAGGCCCAAGTCGCCTCCGGACACGTGGTGCGTTAGTCGACGACCCAGTCGTAGTTGTCGGCGCGTGGCGCTGGCGTGCGCGGCGATTCGCTCGGCCGCAGTCTCGGTTCTACTGCCTTGGCTGCGGGTACGATGGTCGCGAGCAGTCCCGGAAATCGTGCGTCGAGCTCCGCGCGCCGTAACGATACGAACCGCCGTGTGCTCTGCGCCCTGACCTGGATGAGTCCGGCTTCGCGGAGCTTTGCCATGTGGTAGCTGAGCACGGTCTTCGACCCCAGCTCGCTGAACTGACCACAGCTCAGCTCTTCACCGTCGGCCAACTTGCCGATCATCGCGAGCCGTGTGTTGTCGCCTAAGGCGGACAATATGGTGGGCAGCTCGAGCTGCGCCTGGGTCGGATGCTTGATCGCCATGGGGCCACCATACGGCTAGTCTCCGAAATCCAAAAACTATTGGCCAAAGCGACGGTGCGCATGTTCGAAGGTTCGAAGACCTTCGAACTGCCGGGGCTGTGTCAGTGGGCTTCGATCGCTTGATCGAGATCGATATTCTGCGTCTTCAGCGAGCGGCGGATGAGCAGGGTCAGACCGACCAAGACCGCAAAACACGCCACAGCAACGATGTACGACATGCGCATGTCGCCTAACGCATCGCCGAGCGCGCCCTGGATGGGGGGGATGATAGCGCCACCGAGGATCATCATGACCATCGCGGAAGACGCCTGACCCTTCAGCGAGCCGACCCCAGTAACTCCTAGCGCGAAGATGCAGGGCCACATGACCGAGCAGAAGAGACCCGTCGCCATGATGGCGTAGAGCGACACGATGCCCGTGGTCGCGACGCCGATGGTTGCCGCGATAGCGGCGAGCGAGCTCACCACCAGCAGGGTCTTGATGGGGCGCTCCTGACCAAACATGAATGCCGCCACGGCGACCGCTACGCAGCCGCCGTAGGCGAAGAGATCGGAGATGTCGTTTCCGTAGAAGCGATTCACGCCCAGGACGAGCGCGAAGGCGAGGAAGGGCACCGCGATGGTAGCAGCGAGCCGCTTCGCGCCGGTCAGGTTGAAGACCGCGACAGCCCCCGCCCAACGCCCGATCATCAGGCTGCCCCAGTACAGAGAGATGTACTTGGAGATCTGGTGCTCGGCGAGCCCCTCCGCCGTCAGGTAGCCAGGTGTTCGCAGCAGCGCGCCGAGGTTGTTGTCTACGGTCACTTCGACGCCGACGTAGAAGAATATGCCGAGGGCCGCGAGCAGGACCTGCGGTTTCTTCAGAGCACCCCAACCGCGCGCGATGGGGGTGTCATCTTTCTGTTCGGGCAGTGATGAGAAGAAGAGAAACGCTGCTACACCCAAGAAAATAGCGGCGACCACGCAGTAGAGCATGCGAATGCTGCCAATGCTCGCGACGTCCGGCGCTCCCTTCGGTGTACCGAAGAGCACGAACGACAACACGATGGGGCCAACCACGGTGCCGAACGAGTTGACGCCACCGGCGAAATTCAAGCGGTGAGCACCGCTCTCGATGGGGCCAAGCCCGACCATGAATGGTTGCGCGCCAGTCTGTTGGACTCCGAAGCCGAGTGCGACCACGAAATATGCGAGCAAGATGAACGGAAAGCTCGCGCTGTTAGCGGCCGCGACGATGAGTAGCGCTCCGAAAGCGGAGATACACAAGCCATAGACAATCATTCGCTTGTAGCCGAAGCGTCCGAAGAGATCGCGACCGGTTGCACTCGCTATCGCGTACAGGATCACCGAGCTCACGAAATAAGCGCCGTAAAACGCAGAGCCGACGAGCTGCGATTCGAACTGCGAAAGATCGAAATGGCTCTTGCAGAAGGGGATGAAGATACCGTTGGAAGCCGCGACGAAGCCCCAGAAGAAGAACGGGGTGACCGCGATGGCGAGTGAGCCCATGGTCGAGCCGTTTACCCGTGTATGGGCGAGCGCGGCAAGCCGTATTGGTGGCGCCTACCCGCCTCGGTCCGGTAAGGGATGCGCCGAACCTCTTCAAAGGACCATCCATGCATCGCATATTAGCCACCGCGCTCCTCGCCGTCGGTCTCGCCGCTTGCGCCAAGAGCAAGACACAACCGCCAGCCGCTTCCGCCGCCGAGGCCACCGCCGAGAGTGGCATGGCAGCCGCGGGTGAAGCCGGTGCCGCGACCGTCGCTGCTGTCGAGCCCGCGCCGATCGTTGCTCCCGTCGCCCCAGAGCCGGTGGTCGCATACAAGGACATGGCGGTGCCCGAGTCAGTCCTCTACGACGACAAGGACGACTGCTACCTGGTGAGCAACATCAACGGTGAGCCGGGCGCTAAAGACAACAACGGCTTTATCTCGAAGCTGGGGCCGGACGGCGCCGTGATCGCCCTCAAGTGGATCGAGGGCGGCAAGGGCAAGACCAAGCTCGATGCGCCGAAGGGTATGGGCATCGTCGCCGACACGCTTTACGTCGCGGACATCGACACCGTGCGTATGTTCAATCGCAAGAACGGCGCGCCGAAGGGTGAGATCAAGATCAAGGGCTCGACGTTCCTCGGCGACATCACCACCGCCGCCGACGGCCGCGTGTTCGTGTCCGATATCGCGATCACGTTCGCGGATGGCAAGGCGTCGCCGACCGGCACCGACGCCGTTTACATGATCAATAAAGCAAAGAAGGTGATCCCACTCTCGAAGTCGACCGAGCTCGGCGGCCCGAACGGCCTCGTCCTCGTCGACAACAAGCTGTGGGTCGTCACCATGTTGTCGGGTGAGCTCTATTCGCTCGACTCGACGAAGCCGGGTGCCAAGGCCGATGCTCAGAAGCTGCCCAAGGGCGGCCTTGACGGCATCGTCTCGACTCCAAGCGGCATCATGGTCTCGAGCTGGGAGCTCGGTGGTGTCATGAAGGGTATGCCTGGTGGTGAGTTCACCCCGATGCTCGAGCAGATCGCGGCCTCGGCCGACATCGGCTTCGACAGCAAGCGCAACCGCGTCCTGGTGCCGCGCTTCATGAACAACAGCGTCGAGGTCTACTCGGTTCAGTAGTCTTCAGCGACAGCGCCGACCGGTAAGTCGCGGTCGGCGCTGTCTTTGTTCCGGGCGCCCGCGCCGGCGCCCCCGCCCTGAGCTGTTGCCGTTACGCCTCAGACCACACCGGCATAGCGCACAACTCTGCACCAGGCCGGCGACGCATCATTGGCCGACCGCAGTCGCAGTAGGCTTCAGACAAAGCGACGCCACCGCGCACCGTCGAAGAAGGCCGCTTGATGTGGGCCGACGGCGAGTAGTACGCCATCGCGTCATGACGCCCGACGTGCAGTGTTGCACCCCGCATGGCGTAGACGTTGCCGTCGCTCCCGCAGTGGACACGGTCCAGCTCAGCGACATCGAGGCGCGTCCAGCGGCCTGAGCTCTCGGGACGCGTCACCGTCCAGGTTATCCACTGCTGCTTAGGCGACGATGCCGCGCACACGTAGGCCCCAGATCGCAAGAATGTCGCGGGTGAGAACGGCGCAACCCCCAATCGCTAGTTCTTCAACTTCTCGTATTTCTCCGCATCGAACCCGACGAAGACCCGTCCACCGTCCACGAGGACCGGCCGCTTCACGAGCTTGCCATCGCGAGACAACGCATCGATGAGCTCGGCGTCACTCATCTTGTCGACCCTAGCTCTACCCAAGGCGCGGTACGACTGGCCGGATGTGTTGAGCCACTTGCGAACCGGCTGGCCGCTCGCTGGGATCCAGCGTGCGAGCTCTGCCTTGTTGGGTGGAGAGTCGACGATGTGGCGCTCGGTGACCGCGATGGCGTTGTCACGAAGCCACGCTCTTGCCTTCTTGCAGGTGCTGCAGGTGGGGTAGTGAAGAAATATCATGGTACTCCCGGCATGCCTTCGCGGATACGCGCCGAGAACGCAGGGTCGTCGTCCGCTAGCCTTGCGCGCTCGTTGATACGGCCTCGGGCGCGTAAGGTCTCGAGATCGACGCCGGGTGTCAACGCGCCGGCGTCATACAGATATTCGGGAAGATAGCCCGAGACGATCAGGCGATAGTCGAGCGGCAACCCTTTCACGACGACCCGCGCGATGTCGTAGACCATCGTGGTGCAGTTACCGGTGAGCGTGTGATACCAGCGTGGTGCCGCAAGCAGCGCTCGTCCCTGCTCGAGGTAGCCCAAGAACAAGGCGCGCATCTGCCGCTCGTCGATATTCGCGATGCGGTAAACGTACACCTGCTCCTCACGCGCGTTGGTACGCACCCATAAGATGTCGCGTTCGTCTGCGGCGATGAGTGTCGTCTCGAACATCTTGAAAAAACCGCCGATGGCCGAGAAGCTTTCACCGCGCTCTTTGCGAATCTCGATGGAGAAGGTGACGAATTGGCCGTCGGCGAATCCAAACGATGCCAGGGTGTGCGCGATAGCGGGGCCCATCCAGTATGAGCATATGACGTCGACCGACCTCAGGAGGCGTAGGTCGTATTGGCGAGTCTCCCAGCGCGGTTCGTAGGTGTGGTTGTGACGCCAAGCGAAGTTGCGCACGTTGCTGAGTGTCACGAGGTCGCCGTCGACTCGACTCTCCAGGTGTTTGGCGACGTCGTCCGCCCAGTCGCGTGTGTCCGACGGCGTGATGCGAACCCACCACGTCCAGAAGAGCACGACCGCGACGACCGCCACACCAGCTCCAACGCCAGGCCGTCCCCGCCAGAGAAGCCAGAGCGCGCAGGCGCCTGTTGCGCACCAGCCGAAGATGCCCGACGCCTTGCCCAGGACACCCCCCGGAAGGTGATACGAGAGCGCCATCGCGACCCAGGCGAAAACCGCAACCACGAGCAACGTAGCGACACATCGCTGCACGATGGGCCATAGGCGCATGACACACCCATAGACCCCGCTTGCTGGTCGTGTCGATCCGCGCGCGTTACCGAGCGACGGGAGCGGCGGGGTTAGGCGCGGAGCCGGTGAAACACTAAAGCGACCGCTGGCATCGCCAAGCCTATGGCAGTGGTGAGGGGCCAGCCGCCACGCGCGTATGACCATGCGCCGATCGCCGACCCACTCGCGCCTCCGACGAAAGCGGTCGCGATGTAGAGCGAGTTGAGGCGTCCGCGCTCTTCGGGTGCGAGCGCGAAGATCGCGCGCTGCCCCAAGACGAGGTTAGCGGAGACCCCCGCATCGATGAGGATGGCGCCCGCTGCCAAGATGACAACGCCGAACGCCGGTGCCTGCGGAGCAACGTAGGCAATTGCGAACGCAAGTGCTCCACACGACAACGCCGCCGTGGTGCCGAGATTCGCGCGGCCTCGATCCGCGACGATGCCGGCGACCGGCGCCGAGATCGCGCCGGCGACCCCCACCAAAGCGAACACTGCGATGCCCGTTTGCGAAAGGCCGAATGTCGGGCTCGCCAGAAGAAGAGGTGCGGCCGTCCAAAACAGGCAGAAAGCGCCGAAGATGAGCGCCTGGGTGAGTGCTCGGTCACGTAGCACTGGCGTGGCGACGAACAGCCTAACCATAGAGCGCAAGAGACCAGCATAGCTTACGCCTGGTGCCGTGGGATGGCGCTCCTTCATGAGGAGCGATAGCAAGACCGCAAGCACCACCAGGGCGGCTGCAGATGCGATGAAGACCGCATGCCACGTGAGCAGGTCCGTCAAAAAGCCAGCGATGGGACGCGACAGCATAATGCCGAGCATGAGTCCGCTCATGAGCTGACCCACGACCTGGCCGCGTCGGGCCGGGGGGGCGAAGTGCGCTGCGTAAGGCACGATGATTTGAACGGTCGAGGCGCCAAAACCCGTCATGAAGGCCGCGACGAAGTAAGTCGTCGCCGACTGCACGAAAGCGAGCCCGAGGAGGCCCGTGACCGCGATCGCGATCATCGACGTGACGAGGCGCTTGTTTTCCACCCGGTCGGAAAGCGGCACCGCGAGCAGCAGGCCAGCTCCATAGCCGACCTGGGTGAACGTGACGACCAGCCCAGCAACCTCTGGCGCGATACCCAGCGCCGGAGCAATGATGGCAACGAGCGGCTGCGCATAATAGAGGTTTGCAACGAGCACGCCGATGGCGACCGCGAGCAGGACGACGATACTACGACTCATTTGATGTCGCTTCAGCGGTCGTGCGAAAAGATGATCCCATGCACAAACGCCTTGCTCCGTTAGCCCTCGTATTGATCGCCGCTTGCGCCAAGAACAAGGTGCAACCGCCACCAGGGTCGAGTGGCGATAACCCCGTCGTTGCGGTGGCGTCGAAGCCGACCGTCAAGGTGAACGGCACTGAAGTCGCCGAGGTCGACATCGTCGCCATCGCCGGTGAGAAGCAGGTCGCCCCAGACTCGCCTGACGCCTTGGATGCGGCCATCGACCTTTATCTTCTGCGCGACTATGCCAAGAAACACGACATCACGCCGCCCGAGGAGTCGGCTGGCCTGATGGACGAAGGCACGCAGCTCGAGGCGCGGATCTTCGACAAGGCGCCACCACCGCCACCGGGTGACGAGCCCTACATCACGGTCGACCACGCCTACCTCTATCTGGACAAGGTCACCAAGAAGGCCGACAAGAAAAAGGCTCGGCCGTCCGCTGAAGCGTTTCGCAAAGCTGCGGCTGCCGACCCCGCCAAGACGTTCGACGCCATCTTCACCGAGTTGAAGCTGAGCGGCGACGTCTGGCACGTGGCCGACAGCGAGAACTACGCGGCGAGCTTGTTTCCTTGGGTGCCCGCTGACGTCAAGGTCGGGGAGACCGCCAAGCTGAACGTTCGTCCCGACGCGCTGGAGATTGTTCGCGTCAAGGCGCGCTTCGACGCCAAGTACCCAGACCGGCACACCTGGCTCATGGAGACCCTGCGAGAGGGCGCGACCATCGAGAAGTAGCTCAGTTGGTCTCGAGGGCCGCGAATGGGTCGGCCCCCTGCACGAGCTCGGCGAGGCTCATCGCGCCGCGCACGTCGGTGAGCTCAAGCGTGCGCGTCGAGAACTCGTGTTTCGTCGAGATCCACGCGCCCGTGGAGAGCTGCTGCCAGCCCTCCCAGGTGGTCCTCACGCCACCTATGGGGATGACCTGCGTCCACATCTTCCATGACACAGGCAAGCCGTCGCCCATGGACCAGAGATAGGCGTCGCCAGGCGTTACGCCCCCACTCGTGTAGGCCACGAGCAAATGTTCGTTGCCGTCCGCGTCACGAACGACGAAACGCTCGGTGCCCTCGTCGAAGCACTTGGTTGGCGCGTTGAGCCAGAAGCTGTCGTTGACCCAACTTTCCCACGCGTCGCGAAGCGCCTTCTGGGCCTCTTCGCCGGTCAACACCTGTCCGTTTTCGCGGGCGATGCCGGTCTGGTCGCTGATGCGAAGTAGAACCTCGCGCTCGCCCTTTTTATAGAGGTCGTACCCGCGTTCGCGGTCCCAGAGGTGGGAACGGCGGCCTCCGAAGTTCCACGTGACGGCTTTGGTGCTCTCCCAGGCGTCCGCGTTCACCCGCTGCAGCATCGAATGCGCGAGGTCGTCGGCGTTCTTCCCAGCCTGGCCCACGGGACGGGGCTCGCTGATAGCGCTGCACGCAATGACCACGGCGACGGCGGCGACAGGAACTGTGAACCAATACCACTTACGCATCGGCGGCAACCTCGGGAGCGGGAAGAAAGGGCACCTGATACGTGTCGACGAAGTAACGTTGCAAGGTGCCGACGGCGCCGACCTCGTTCTGGTCGAATACGGCCTCGAAGAGCTGCTTCTCTTTCGCGTCGAAGAGGAACGTGTCCGCGAAGGCGTCTGGGCCGTCCTCGCGCAAGCGTCTCAACTCGAGGGCATGGGCGTGGTCGTAGGCGTCGCCTTTCAGGGTCATCAAGAGCCCATCCATTTCGAAGCCTAGCTCGATGAGCTGGGCGATGCAGAACGCGAAGTAGCGCTTCTCGGCGTGCTCAATGTCGCTCCCAAGCCGTTCTACTGCGTTGCCCTCGAGGCAAGCCAAGTAGCCTGCGAACTCATGCAAGCCCGCGGCAATAGCGCGCAGCGCGTACATGCGCAGGTCGAAGCGGAGTCGCTGTGCTTGCAGGAGTCCGTTCACCAGGAAGAAGCGAAAGAAACCAATATCTCGGCACTCGCGCGGTACGTCTTTTCCCTCGAGCCTCTTGAGGAGCGCGAAGAACATCCCTGCACGCGTGTCGTCGCGCGCCTCCGACTGTAAGGCCGCAAGCTCGTCTTCGCTGCGCGTCGCGCCCACTTGCGCAAAGACGGCAGCGATGTCGCGAATTTCTCCAGCATCGATCATCGAAAGCCCTCATCGGACGGCGTGAGGCCAAGCACCGCGCGCATACGCCAGCAACGATCCGTCAGCCACGATTGCAACATCGATGTCTGCGGCTTGCGTTCGAAGTGAGCCGTTAGCTTCATGTCGACACTGCCGGGCGTCCACTCCGGCTCTGATGCGCTTTGCACCATCGACAGGTCGACGATCCCGGTGATGAACGCGCGCCCGTCGCGCATGACAATCCAACCGGACGCGTCACTTCCCTGACCTGGCAGGGCGATGAGCGTCGGCCTGCGGCAAACCGCGAGCGAGTCGGTGCCCTCTGGGCTCAGGCTGGCCAGGTAAGGGTCGACGCAGTCGACATTGACGAAACACGACGCCACCAGGGCATACGCGGAAATCGCGAGGAGCAGGCAAACGAACGCGAGAGCGACACGGCGAGACATTGGAGTCCTGCTGGTATCACCGAAACAGAATGTCAGTCAGCCTTCGCCCTCCATTGGGGCTCGGTGTACATACTCCACCGCGTCAGTGCGCGCAGGGTCTCGTCGATGGCATCTTGGGTCACCAAGATCCCCTGCACTTGGGCACCGACGCGGTCGATCCACAGGATCAGCTCGACATCGTTATAGCGTACGACATGCGCCTTGACGTCCGCGATCGAGCGTCTGGGGGGCGGGGTCGCTTCATTTTTGAGAAGCATGAACTACTCACTCAGCGGGCTGGGCTTCACCCGCACCACGCTAAGTTGAGCATCATTCGTGCCGTGCGCATCCTCGCAAAAACAGGCGCACGCGACTTGCCCGAGAACGTTGAGTGTTCAGCTCTGGAACACGACCGCCAAAACCGACGTTTCGTTCCGGGATTCTCTATTGAGCGATTTGCTCGGCCGAAACTGTCGCCGCCGGGGCAGTTGGCGGGCACGGCACGTCTTCGCCTCTGAAGTATGCGATCGCGGAGTAGAGCTGACGCGCTTTGTCGGCGTTGAAGTGTTTGAGGGGGAGCTCTTTCGGGAAAAGGCTTGCGTCAAGGTAGTGCGCCGCCGCGATGCGTTCTTCTGGAGTCGCCCCGAGCAGGACGCTGTTGAGCGCGTACATGCTCTCGTCGGTCAACGGGGCCGTCTTATGCCGGACCACGAATTCTGCCACACGCGCTACCCGGTCAATCGCGTCGTGGCTAGTGACGGAGCCCTTGATGGCCTGGCGAAGGGCGAGCGATGCCGCGGGCGTCAATCGCCTGGCGCGCTCGAGCTCGGCTGTGTGCTGCTCGACGAAGAGTCGGATGATCGCGCGCTCTTCGCCGCCGGTTTCCTTCAAGGCGGTTACGACGGGCTCCATCTCCTTGCTATCCAACACCCGTGAGTCCAGGGCTTTCTTGAGGTCTACGCGCGAGACGTCGAGCCCCATCCCTGTGAAGAGAGCGACCGCGCCGGGAACCAGGGCCAACAAGTACTTCGCGTCCCAGCAAACCAGGGCGGCCCCGGCGCCGAGAATGCAGAGCCCCAAGCCGCCAAGGCCAATGGTGTCGACCAGCGTTTGGTGCCGGGTTGTCCAACGCCCCACGGGGTGCCGGGCCTCGATCTCGCTCCTGCCCGAGGTCGCCGTGAAAGCGTCGTGGGCCCATTGAATGGCCCCGGTCGCAACCTCGATGGCCGACCGGCGCGGGGGAACGACGGCAGGGAGCTGTGCTGGCGCCTGTGCGAAGACGGCCTGACCTGTCGTTCGTTCCGCGACAGGCTGAACTTGGTAGCTCGTCATTTCGCGCACCCCTCCCAGTTACGTGCACCTTATCGGTGCACGGGGGGCGAGGGTTGCGGTGACATCGCGTCGCTCGCAAGCCTCCGCAGTGCCTCCTCGAGGAGCGCGTCGCGCTTGGCGAAGCAGAAGCGGATGTAGCCCGTGACGTTGCGCTCGGTGCAAAGCGCGCTGACTGGGATGGCGGCTACACGGGCCCGCTTGGCGAGGTCGACGCAATAGGCGCGATCGTCGCCACCCACGCTAGCGAGCAGAAAGTATGTCCCCTCGCAGGGAGTCGTTATGAACCCGAGCTCTGCGAGACCTCGCGCAAAGCGGTCACGTTTGGCCTCGAGCTCGCGCGCGAGCTGGGAGTACGCCGCATCCGACTGCCCAAGTCCCAGGGCCACTGCCCGCTGAAGGTTCGGCGGCGTCGTGAAGGTGAGGTACTGATGCGCGGCAGCCATGACGCGCGTGAGCGCGGGCGCCGCCGTGATGTAGCCAACCTTGAAGCCAGTCACCGAAAACGTCTTACCGGCCGAGCCGATCTTGACGGTGCGCTCGCGCATGCCGGGGAGTGTCATCATGCTGACGTGTCGATGCGGCGCAAAGACGATGTGCTCGTAAACTTCGTCGCTCACCACGTAGGCCTCGTGCTCTAGGGTGAGGTTCGCAATGGTTGTGAGCTCATCGTGGGTGAGCACGCGCCCGGTGGGGTTCATCGGTGTGTTGACGACGACGAGCTTGGTCTTCTTGGTGAAAGCGCGGCGCAACGCGTCGCTATCGAACGTCCACTCAGGCGGACGCATCGCCACCACGCGTGGAATGCCACCGGCGCGCCGAATCATGGGCGCGTAGCTGTCGTAAGCCGGGTCGAAGAGAACGACCTCGTCACCTGCCTCGATGAGCCCCAGAAAAGCCGCTGCTAGCGCTTCGGTGGCCCCGCTGGTGATGAGAACCTCGTGCTCGGGGTCGATGTGAAGTCCGTAAAAGCGTTCGTCGTGGTCGGCCACCGCGCGTCGCAACTCTAGTAGACCGCGCATCGGTGGATATTGGTTGGGATGCTCGCTCAGCGCGCGTGCTGCGGCCTCGAGAATGAAACGCGGTTCGTCTCCGTCCGGAAAGCCTTGACCAAGGTTTACTGCGTCGTGGGCGCGGGCGAGGGTCGACATCTCTTCGAAGATCGTCGTTGGGGCGCTGGCAAAGAGCCTATTCATGACTTAACTGCTCCCGTGCCCAATCATTACCTGGCTCTTGTTTCGATTGCGATTGCCGTCCTTGCCCCAGCCTGCGGCGGCGACACCATGGACGGCGACGGCGGCGACAACGCCGCGCTGCGCACGCCTCTGCGATTAAAGGCTCGGCGAAGTGGGCACAGGAGGTCGCTCTAGACATCACCCGAGGCGGCGCGCGAAGGTCGCGCGATGCACCATGCATCGCTGATGCCCGCACTCGTGCTTCACGCCCTCTGCATCGACATGACCCACGAGGAAATGGGGATGACCAACACGGGTTGCGTCGAAGGTGATCGGATGCGCATCGATGTCCGCAAACGCGGCGATGGGGAGCCGCAGGTGTCGTGGATCATCGACTTCAGCGACGAGAGCAGCATCTTCGTGCTGCGGGACAAGCGAGCGTTCAAGCGTGTCGGGCTCGCAGCCCAGGTTAAGGCGCTCCCTGCGGACGTTCGCAAAGACCTAGTCGACAAGACCAAGAAAGGTCAGCGCCAGGCTGCGGCCGTCAAGATCGCGGAGGTGCCGGGCGAAGCTACCGATGACTGTGTTTGGTACACCATGGCGGACGGCGGACAGGTCGCGCGGCTTTGTGTGAAAGAATTCCCAAAGCAGGTGTCGAGCGAGGTCCAGCGCGTCGCTCGGCGCGTCCGCGACGTGCAACGCAAGCATAAGCCGCTCAGCCTTGACGGCGTGCCGCTACTGAATGTCGAGTTGCCGCTCTACGATGCCAAGGGGCTCATCGGCGCCGGAAAGCTGGTGACACGGATGCGCATCCCGCGCGCGAATCTCCCGCCGCTCGACATGACGTTCGTTTATCGCACCGAGACACTGACGGCTTCCTACTTCGACGTGCCAGAGGGGTTCACGCAGATCGACTGAGTGCGCCTCCGGCGCAGAGCCAGCACGCCTACCATCGCGAGCAGTGACATTGCGCTGGCGCCGCTGCCGTTGCAGCCGCCCCCGACGACGATGTCGCCGGGATTCTCGGCGTCATCCGGGTTCTGCGGGTTGCTTGGCTCGTTGGGCTCGGGCGTGCATGTGTTCGTGTGGATGCAGCCACGCGTGACTTCGCAGGTGTCGTCGGTGCAGTCGTCGCCATCATCGCAGTCGCCGCAGGGCGAGCACTCCGTCGCAGCGGACAGGGAGTAGCTGCCCGCATCGCAAACCGTACAGGTCGATGCGCCAGGCGCGGCCGCGAAGGTGCCCTCGCGGCAGGGCGTACACCGGGTGCTCCCGTCGTCGTCGGCGAAGTAGCCGGCCGGGCATTCTTCGCAGGCCGCCGAGCTAGGCACGTCGGCGAAGGTGCCCGCGCGGCATGCGGTGCAGGTCGCGGCGTTTGGACCCGACGCGGTGCCGGCCGGGCACTGCAGGCAATAAGCCGAGCCGTCGGGCGCGTAGGTGCCGGCAGTGCATGGCGAGCAACCCGTGCCAACGTTCCCCGCGCTACCCGCGTCGCAGTCCGAGCATTCGATGGCCCCGTCGGGCGAGGTGGTGCCGGGCGGGCAAGGAGCGCAGGCGGCCGAACGCTCGTTCGCCGCGAACGTGTTTGCCGTGCACTGGGAGCAGCTCGGGGAGTTCGTGACGTTCGCGAAGGTCCCCGGAGCGCAGGGGGTGCAGGTCGTGTCCTCGGTCTGTGTGCATGCGGTCGCGACCGACGTGCCAAGGGCACATGGTGTGCAAGCAGTGCATTGGCCGCCAGAGAGGAAGTAGCCGTCGGCGCAGTCGCTGCATGTTTGATCGGTGTCGTCGGTGCAGGCAATCGCCTCGCAGCCAACGATTGGGGTGCATGCCGTGCATTGGCCACCGTCGACCCAGTACCCATCTTGGCAGTTGCTACAGGTCTCGTTGCTGGCCGTCGTGCAAACCACAGCGCCCGGTTCACAATTGGCGATGCTGGTGCAGGTCACGCATTGGTCTGCCGTGCCGTTTACGAGGAAGGTGCCAGCGACGCAGCTCGCACACTGGACGTCAGTGGGGCTGCTGCATGTCTCGGCCGCAACACAGCCAGAGATGTCTGGGCAAATCGCGCATACGTCCGCTGGTGCGGACTCATCGAGGTAGAAGCCAGCCTCGCAGCTCGTGCACTGCGACGTCGTGGCGGTCGCGCACGTCTCGTCGACCAGGCATCGATCGACATCCACGCAGTCCTCGCAAGTGTCCGCGGCCGTGGCGGGTTGATCATTTAGGTAAAAGCCTGTGTCGCAGCTCGTGCATTGCGATGTCGTCGCGTCCGTGCAGGTGAGGGCGCTCGTGCATCCGCTGACGGCGGTGCAAGGCAGACAGGCGCTACCGTCGGGCGCGCGGAAGAAACCCGCCGCACATTGCGTGCAGGTCGATACTCCCGCGCCGTCGCAGGCGACCACCGCGTCGATGCAGTTCGAGATCGCTGGGCAAGCCGAGCAGATCCCCCCATCCACGTAGTAGCCCACCGCGCAGTCGTCGCATACGGAGTCGAAAGCGTCGGTACAGGTCACAGTCCCGACGCAGTTGGGGACTGCCGTACAGAGGTCGCACGCATCGGGGGGACCCAACACCAGGTAATATCCGTCGACACACGCCAAGCACACCGAGTCGCTGGCATCGGTACACGTCTCTTGGGTGGCGCAGGAGTCGATTTCGGTGCAGGCGACACATGAAGCGGGCCCACCACCAGGCGCGAAGTAGCCGTCGACGCAGTTCGTGCAGGTGGATTCGTCACCGGCGGTGCAGTCCTCGCACACCGCGCTGCCTGCGCATTGCGCGAGAGCCGGGGCAGCATGAAACATGAACACGGCAAAAGCGGACGCGGCCAGCGCTTTCAGCATGCGCACAAGCGTAACATGGGCTGTGTTGGATGCTAGAAATAGGTCGCCCTCGACGTTTGTCAGCGCGCTGAACGCGCTCACTGTCGCCCATGGGAACTTTGCTATTCGCCTCTCTCGATCTGTTCGCGCACCACTTTAGCGGTCTCGGCGAGGCTCCGCTTCAGGCCTTTGCGATGATCGACGAGCTCGGAGCAGTCGGGATCGTGGCGGGCCTGCGTCTGCGCGTTCGCGATAGCGAGATCCATGTGTCCGGTCGCTGCGAACATGCCGGCGTCGAAGACCGCGAGCCGTCCCGAGGTCGAGGCGACACCCGTTTTGGCCGGCCCCGCAAGAGCAACCAGGAAGTCACGGCGCGCGGTCGGGTCGGTTGCGGCTTGCTGAAGCCGCTCGAGGAAGCCTTCGATGTTCCGCGGGAGAGGGCGATCGGGTTTGCCGACGCCGAGCGACGCCTTGGTGGCCTCGATGACGCCGCGTTGGAGCAATGTCCACCTGACCGCACCAGCGCGCATCAGTGGCGGCTCTGTTCGCGCGGCGCGGGTTGACCAAACGCGTGGAAGGTGGTGAGGGCGACCTGGAAGCTCGTCAGCAATCGGTTGTAGGCGTCGACTTCGACCTGGGCGCCGCTGCTCGCTTGCACCCGCGCCTGCTGATGTTGCATCGCCGCGCCGACGCCCGCCCGGATGAGCTCGAGGCCGAAGCGCCAGTCGTCGCCGAGCTCGTGTTCGAGCGGGCCCACACGGGCGCGGTTCGCCTCTGCGATGGCGTTGTTCGCCTTGCAGCCAGCGGTGAAGGTGTCGACGTGTTGGATCCACCCAGCCGTGCTCGTCGGCAATTCTCCCGCGCCTGTGGCGAGGGCGCTCTCCGCGGCGCGACGGCGCGTCTCGATAGCAGCGGCTCTCTGTTCGGTGCTCGCGGGAGCTTGGGCGTAGATGACCGGATTTCCCAACATGTTGACAAAATCTCCGGACTTATCGGCTCTCCCGTTGATATCGGCAGCATGTCGCCGAAGTTGCTCGTATAGGAGACGGTGCGACGCGCGGTCGGCTTGGGACACGCCCCCCCCCCCAAGCAGGGAGCCCGCCACCCAGGGACCTCTGCACGGTAGGCAGGGCGCTGCCGAAACGCTACATAGCCTCGCCCTTTACGCTCGGGACCCCATGCGCGACCCCCGCTACGACATCTTGTTCACACCCGTGAAAATCGGGCCGGTCACCGCCCCCAACCGCTTCATCCAGGTGCCGCATTGCAACGGCATGGGCCATCAAATGCCCGAGGCGCACGCGGCGATGCGCGAGGTGAAGGCGGAGGGCGGCTGGGGCATCGTCTCGACCGAAGAGTGCGAGATTCACCCCTCGGGCGACCTAGCACCGTATGTCGAGGCGCGGCTCTGGGATGACCACGACATCCCCGCGCTCGCGCTGATGTGCGACAAAGTACATGCGCACGGGAGCCTCGCCGCAATCGAGTTGGTTCATAACGGTGCCACGGCGTCGAACCTCTACAGCCGCGAGGTTGCCCTCGCGCCGTCCGCTCAAGCGAGCAGGTCGCCGCAGCAGGCGCGTACCATGTCGCTCACCGACATTCGCGAGTTTCGCAAATGGCACCGCGACGCGGCGTTGCGCGCCAAGCGCGCGGGCTTCGATATCGTTTACGTTTACGCTGGTCACGACCTGACGATGGCCATGCACTTCCTGCAACGCCGTCGCAACCAGCGCAGCGACATCTACGGCGGCTCGCTTGAGAATCGCGTGCGCTTCCTGCGCGAGTTGCTCGAAGACACCAAAGACGCCGTCGGCGATCGCTGCGGTATCGCGCTGCGCTTTGCCGTCGACGAAGGCATGGGCGCCGACGGAGTCAATGTCGAGGAGGCCAAAGACGTCGTTGCGATGCTCGCCGAGCTGCCTGACCTCTGGGACGTGAACATCGCGCCTTGGAGCCGCGACTCCTCGACGAGCCGCTTCGCGCGCGAGGGTTCGCAAGAATCGTTCACGAGCTGGGTGAAGTCGCTCACCACCAAGCCGGTCGTTGGCGTCGGCCGCTTCACCTCGCCGGACACCATGGTGAGCATGCTCAAGCGCGGTGTCCTCGACCTCATCGGCGCGGCGCGGCCCTCGATCGCCGACCCGTTTTTGCCCAAGAAGATTGAAGAGGGCCGCATTGACGACATCCGCGAGTGCATCGGTTGCAACATCTGCACGACCGGCGACAACACCATCACGCCGATTCGCTGCACGCAGAATCCGACCATGGGTGAAGAATGGCGCAAGGGCTGGCATCCCGAACGAATCGCCAAAGCGGTCAAGCGCGAGAAGGTCCTCATCGTTGGCGGTGGGCCTGCGGGTCTCGAGGCCGCGCGTGCTTTGGGTGAACGTGGCTACGAAGTCCATCTCGCCGAGGCGTCGCGCCAGCTCGGTGGTCGCGTCGTGCGCGAGTCGGCGTTGCCTGGCCTTGCCGAATGGCGGCGCGTACTCGACTGGCGTGCTACCCAAATCAAAAAGCTCGGCAACATCGAGGTCTACCTCGAGTCCGCTTTGACGGTCGAAGACATCGTCGGTTTCGAGGCGCCACACGTACTGCTTGCGACAGGCTCGACGTGGCGGCGCGACGGCATGGGCCGCAGCCTTACTTTCGTCGCGGGCCACGAACGACCCGAGGTTTACACGCCCGACGACATCATGGATGGGCGGGTGCCAAGCGGCCGGGTCGTCATCTTCGAAGACGACGGTTTCTACATGACGCCGGTCATGGCCGAAGCGCTGCTTGCGAACGGCTGCAGCGTCACCATCGTCACGCCCGACGACGTCTTGTGTTCGTGGCTCAAGCATAACCTCGAATACGGACCCACCATGAAACGCCTCCGCTCGAGCGGAGTCGAGATCGTCACCCAGCAAGCCGTGCGCGCCTTCGAGGGTGATGCGGTGCTCTGCGAAGACGTGTGGACCGGGGTCTGTGTCGCGCGTCCTGCCGATGCCTTGTTGATGGTGACGACGCGGCTACCCAACGACCGATTGCTTGGCGAGCTGCAGACGCACGCCACGAAGCTCGCCTCGCTGCGCGCGATCGGCGACGCGGAGGCACCTGGGCTCATCGCTCACGCCATCTACAGCGGTCATCGCGCCGCGCGCGAGCTTGGGGAGTCTCCAGCCGCGGTCCCCTTCCGCCGCCACCTGCCGCGTTTCGTGACGCCGTGATTGGCTTCACAGTCCGATAGATGTCGGATTAGATTGTGAGCATGAAGCTTGCCGTCGTCGTAGCCTTCTTGATGCTTGGCGCTTGTCAAAAGGTCGAAGCGCCACCCGCCACGCAACGCAACACCTACGGTGCCCCCATCCGCGATGGCGGTGAGACGGCAACTCTCGCGCAGGTGCTCGCGCGTCCCGAAGCGTACGCTGACAAGACCGTTACCCTGACGGGCGAAGTCCGCCAAGCGTGTACCGTTAAAGGATGCTGGATGGAGTTGGCTCCGAGCACCGACGCCGCGGCGGGGGCGCGCGTAACGTTCAAGGACTACGGCTTCTTCGTGCCCACCGACTCGCGAGGCGCGCATGCCCGCGTCCAGGGCGTCATCTCGGTGAAAGCGATCGACGCTGGTGAGATTGCGCACATGGAGAGCGAGGGCGGCACCGTCGCTGGAAAAACCGCGGACGGCAGTGCGCGCGAAGTCCGCATCGTCGCGACGGGCGTCGAGCTCTGGCGCGGATAGGCAGCGTTCGAAGCACGCGGCCCCGGCCTTTCCGCGCAAGAGTTTGCTGATCGGGCATAGCTCACTCGGCGCGCGACGACGAACCCGCGCTCCCGAACGCGCTTGCCTGTCAACGAGTCAGGTCCGGTAGCTGCAACCATCGGGCAAGCGTCGCGATACTCGAGTCAACCAATGTGTCCATTGGGAGCGCTTTGTCTCCGAGGAATTGACGATGACATCCACGTTGCAGCTCAAACAGCCTTCCGTACTTGCCGAGGTCCTTCGGCTAAACCCATACCGGCTCGAACGGCTCGCCGACTTGCGGAATGCAAGTAGCATCGAGGGTTCTCTCGCAGCGCTCCGCGCCGCCAACATCTTCTCCTGGGGCCCCGCCCACCACTATTCGATCCCGATCGCCGAGCTCAAAACGGGCCAACCCGGCCCGCTCGCCTACGTATCTTCCGCGCTAGGAAAGCCCTACGGCTCGAAAGAGGAAGGCAAGGTGACCCCGCCGGCGTCGCAAACCCGCTACGCAATCGGGTTCAATGACGGCACCAGTTTCCCGTCGGACCAGTACACGCAGAACGGTATTTTTCTCACCGTCGAGCACGTCTATCCCGACGGCGTGCGCAGTGAGTTCTACAGCGCCACTGACGCTCAGATCGCCCTCATCGCGAAGATGGCGAATCCGCGTTTCGATCCCGCGATGTTTTTCGAACGCGTTGCTGGCCTTCCGTTCCATACGGGTTTCTAGAGCCGGCGCAGCACGAGAGCCCGAGACCCTCTTCTGGCGCGACATCGAGGAGGCCAAGACTCTCGTCGATCCCGCGACGAAAGCACATTGCGAGAGCCTCGAACGTTCGTATTTCGGCTGGCGAATCGACAATTCCCCCGAGGCGAAACAAAGCGCCATGATGTTCGACAACCCGGCGACCGGCGTTGCGGTGACACTCGCTTTGCGCAAGGCGAACGGGTTCAGTTGCGATCCAATCACGGGCGAGGGGCGTGGAGGGCGCGTGGTCGAGCTCGTGGGGATGGAGATCAAGGCTCCGCCAGGCAGCCGTGTCCTCTTGCTGGGGTCGTACAGGGTGAGCCACCCCGAGAGCCAGAGTATCCCGATGCTCAAGTGGGTTGCGCCCGACGCGAGTGGATCCGCTAAAGTCGACACGTGGCTTGAGAACAACGGAAACGTGTACGCAACCCGCCGGATCTGGCCGGACCGGCCGTTCATGGAAACCCACCTCTATCCAATGGATCGCCAGGTCACCTTCGTCGTCGTGGCGCCACCGGGAGACGGCGTCGGGCTGCCGCGTGTGCTCGACCGGGGCTCCTTCGTACTACCGCCTCACCGCAAATCGGAAGAAGGAGAGATCTCAGCGCGCGAGCCGGGAGTGCTCTTCGACGCCATCGGCACCGCGGACGACGGGAGCCCGCACGAAACGCGCTGCTGATCGTAGGCTGCTTTCCGGGCTTCGCAGGTTGGGCGGCATCCTACCTCGCGGCACCGGCACGCTGCGGGTGCAGGCTGTTGGAGCGACGCGTGCGCCCCGCACGGCGACATCGCTTGCTTCCCGATGTCAACGTTCGTTGACGCGTGCTCGCACAACCCGTTGATTTTACTCCTGCAAAGTATGGCCCGAAACGTGCTGAGACGAGGGGACCGCAGTTTCGCGAAGGAGACTATCGCCCATGCGCTTGATGTATCTGACCCCCCTCATCTGTACCGTCGCTTTCGTCGCCTGCAGCAGCAACGACGAAAGCACCCCAGGTGATGTGACAACCCTCGAGCTCCGAGCGACCGAAGATGGATCGTTTCGGTATTGTGACGCCAAAGGCGACTGCACGAGCCTCCCGAACCCCGCAGGCTGCGCGAAGCTCACCGTGACGGTCGAGAACGCGACCGGAAAGACCTGCCAGGTGTGCACCACGAGCGACGGCACGGTCGGCCCCGAGAACTGCGAGACTCCAGCGGTTGCGTGCGACGTCGTGACCATTCCCGACCCTGACTGCGTGGTGTGCGCCTACGTCAACGGGACCGTCATCTTCTCGAGCTGCCAGCCTTCCGATCCGATCTGCTACACGACAAACGGCGACGGCTCGGTATCGAGCTCGGGCTCCGCTGGAGCGGGCACGCCGGCCGATGGCGGCGCACTCGCCGCCGCGCCGCCCACCGACGCCGAAGGTCGGGTCATCGACCCCGCCATTGGCTGCACCATCTGCGTTGATACGGCCGGTCGCCGCGTGTCGCAGGATTGCCCGCCGATTTGCACGGGCGTGATGTGCCCTGCGATCACGTGCGCGCCCGGCTATGCGTATGTGACGGCTCCTGGCGAGTGCTGCGGGCACTGCGAGCCGGTCCCGGATTGTGAGCGCATCGCGTGCACGATGATGATCCCCGAGTGCCCGGATGGCCAAGTGCTCGTGAAAGACCCCTCCACCTGCTGCGGTTGGTTCTGCGAGCCGCGTGAATGTGACGCTACGCTCGCCTGTCCGGCGATCGCTATCGTGGACTGCGCCCCTGGTTACGTCGTGAGCTACGAGGCCCCGTACTGCTGCGGCGCGTGCGTCCCCGAGGGCGGCTGTCACAGCGATGCCGACTGCGCCCCTGAAGAGTATTGCGCGTTGCCGATGTGCCCGTGCCTCGAGACCACCGACGGCGGTGCGTGCCTTCGCGCACCGGGCTGCGAGCCCGTCTGCATTCCTGATGGCATGGCCTTCTAAACCCGTATGCTGGTCACTGTAGCCGCCGACTCGCGCTATATGGCGGGGTCGGTGGTTACGTGATCGCGGGTACGCCCGCTGCGCTACCCGAGGGCTGGCTGCGAGGTCTCGGTCGGGACCTCGGGAGCTAGGCCTCGCGCGGCGCGCGCGACAAGGCGTGTGAGCTCGAGACTCGCGACCTGGCTACCAACGAAACAACCGTTCTCGTCTTTGTCGAACAATGCTTCGTGCAGGGCAGCGCCAATCTCACGCCGCTCCGCCTCGTTGGCTTCAGCGAGCAAGAGGCGCAGATCATCGATGCACCGGTCAGCGGGTACACGTTCCAAGAGCTTGGCGACGTTTTCGGCAAGCCGAGCAACACGTCGGTGCGACGGATCCGCTGGGGTGGCCGCGATGGCGGCGCGAATGCCTTCGAGATGTACCGTTGCCGGTAAACGCAGTGACCCGTTCACCTCGTTGAAGATCGTCGGGAGGGCGCCCTGGACGAGCGCTTGCACTGTGGGTGGCGCTGCCCGCAATGCGCGGGTCATTTGATCGACGTCTTTGGTTCGGTAGAGATCGGCGGCGCGTTTCTCGGCCGCCTTTCGAAGACGAATGTCCGCGGTTGTCGCGAAGACGCCCCAGCCGCCAGCGATCGCCGCAACCGCGGCGGCGACGGCGGCACCCTGACCCCCGTCGAAGAGCAGCCCCAAAGCGGCCCCGAGGCCCGCAAGCACGCCGACAGCGTTTCCCAACGGGCCAGCGATATCTTGAACGGCGCGGGAGCCGTGGAGCCGGGTATCGAGCGTCGACGGAGGCGCGAGCGGCCCCCTTTGCGACGTAACGGCTGCAACGTCAGCGTGGAGCTGACGCACGAGCTTCACCGCAGCGGTGTGCATTCCAGGTTCCACGGTCAGCGCCAGCTGGTTCTGTGCCGTCGCGGGCGGAACCAGATCGAGCGTGGAGATATGGAAGCTCGAGAGCGCAGAAGCATCGGCCACGATCGTTGCTGTAGCGGGCTCGCGTGGGGTTGGGGTTAAGCTCGAGAGCAAGGAGACCTCCTGACGCAGCAGCCAGCCAAACGAACGACGCAGCGCGACGCCACGGTGATCGAGATGGAGGCTTATCGTCAGCGGGCCTACCGTGGTCCCTCGCGGCCAATCTGCCGCGGCGTCAGCCCGTTTCCACAGACGTGGCGTGTCGACCTCCGATAATCGCATCACGCTAGGCGTAACCGGCGAGCTTTTTCGCTCTAGCCCGTAAGGCACTCCTGCATGTCGAACGTATCGCCCAGTCCTCCGCTTCCGCAACCGCGTGAGATCGGCGTTCACAAGCTGGGAGTGGCCGGCCCCATCGAACGGCCGAAGGTCTCGCCATTGGGCGACGTCGTGCTTCCGCTCGCGGCCGCCCTCGACGTGACGCCTGTTCTTCTGCGTCCCGCCGAACCCGTACGTGAGCCTGCGCGCTTCACCGCCGAGCTCGTGCATCGACTGCACGCGGCTACAAAACTTCGCGGTCCCCCGACCGCGCGCGTGAGCGCTTTCGCTTCAGGAGTCACGGCGTGCCTTAGTGGCGCAAGCGCCGCTTTGGGGACTGTCCTCAACCACGGGACGAGCAGTAGCGCCGTGTTCACTGCGTGGTGCTTCGGCATGATCGGGTTGCTCGGTGGCTCCCTCTTGGGGCACGCCGCAGTCTCGGTCGTCGGGTCTTTGCGGCCACTTCGTGCTTCCGACCTGGCGTTTCTCGAGCAGGCTCACTCCAGCGGCTCTCTCCAAGAGAAAGCGATCGTTTCGGCGCTTGCACGCGACTGGCGGCAGCGACTCGACGCCCGCAACGTCACGGGGGTTGAGGCACGCCAGCTCCTTTCCCGCTTGGCTCAGTCGTCCGCGGAGCAAGACGAGCAAGGCGAAGCCGTCTCGGCATACGCGGCCAAGATCGTGAGCGCTGCCAGTGCGCTCTATGCCGCGGCAGCCGAGAGCGACTACGTGAAGACCGAGGACAGCGGTGCGCTCGTAACGTGTCTCGAAAACCTCTCCGAGCCAGAGCGGGCCACCCTTGCCTCCACATTCTGGCCGTGGCTGTTCACCGCGAACGGTCGTGCGCGCGTCAGGTTCAGTGAAACCGCCGACGCGCATCGCATCGCAGAGCTCCTGAAAGTAGCTTAGAGTAGGTAGCACAAAGGCCTCTATCGAGTGTCAGCCGCTGAAGTTTACGGAACCGGCGTTATCAGCCAGGGCGCCGAGGTACTCTCACCGATCTGCGCCGATCATCCTTACGCACGCGCTCGGCAGCTCATCGACGACCAACCGCCACTGGTGCAGCTAGTTTCGTCCTGCGGCCTCAGTGGCGCGTACAGCCATGGAGTCACGTGCGGGGTCGGTGGTCTGTTCGTCTTGGCGGACAAGATGCACGCCGTCATCGGGTCGCATCGAGACGGGGCAGACCCAGCGTCGCGCTTACGCATCGCGAAGGCTAACGGCGCCAGCTCAACCGTTGGCAGCCTGCCGCTGGCTCGCAAGTCCGAGCTTGCGTTTGGCTACGCCTGACCCACCAGGCAGCCATGAGCATGAGCTGTAGCAGCGGAGCGGCGCCGACGTTATGGCAGCCTTGATCGACCCCCGCGGGCGGTTGGAGACTTTCACCATCCGGCGGGACGGGATCGGCGTCTTCGTTATCACCCGGTTCGCTCGGCGGAGTCGGCGGCTCTGCGCACGTGTCTGCTCCCGGAATGCACACTCCGGCGCCATCGCACCGATCGCCACCGCTGCAGGCATCTCCGTCGTCGCACGCGACCCCGAACGCATGAGGTGCGTAGCTGCACGTGCCCGCGATGCAGCTGCCGCTCGCCACATAGCATGGGCCGGGCGGCGTCGTGCACGTCACGCCTTCGCAGGGGTCTCCCGAGGCAACGTCGCCACCAGCCGCGCTGTTGATCCAATCGACGTAAATATCGATGCGCATGTCGTACGCGGTAGAGCAGACGATATTGGCCATCGAGTGAACGCCGGCCACGCGCTTTTCGCCACCGACGCTCGCGAAAGTCGGCCCGCCAGAATCACCGGAGCACGTGCTGCTCGTCCCTCCCCAAACGAAGGTGGTCGGATTGATGGCGTCGACCAGATTGACGACCGAGCGTTTGGTTCCGAAGTCGCCAGCGGCCGCCGCAGTGTAGCCGAAACCAACCGCGGTAATCGATTCGCCGACGACCAACGCGCTGACATGCAACGGCGAAGGGCTCACTGGCACGTCTTCGCCCAAAAGGAGGAGACCAAGGTCGTTGCAGCTACCGCCGCAGTAGGCCGGATGCGGAATGACGGTCGTTGCGGTGTAGCTCGTGCCGCCGACCGTAAATGTGCCGCTTCCGCCCAGGCAGTGGCCGGCGGTCAGCACCGTACGCGCCCCGATGAGCGTGCCTGTGCAGCCGCCATTGCTCTGCACGATACCGACGCTCGGAAACCCAGGCTCTAGTTGTCCACCCACGATGGCGCCGTGCGCCACGCCGCTCGCTTCGACGTTGGCGCTTTCGTCGCTCCCGCAGGCTGTGAGCATCACGGCCCACATGATGGCCAGCCTCGCCACGCCCATGCACCGCGCCCTCACGCGCAAACTGCCAGATTCGTGCAGAGGTGCATAGGTAGCACAAAGGTCTCTATCGAGTGTCAGCCGCTGAAGTTTACGGAACCGGCGTTATCAGGCAGGGCGCCGAGGTACTCTCACCGCGGCGATAAAGCCCGCACGGCTGACGCGTTTCGAGCAAACTCGGCTGGGCACACACACCGGGGCGGCGCCGTCGGGGAGATCGCAGCGGGTTGGGAGTCGATCTGCGATGGGCGGCGCGAATCGAGCCGTTAGGCGGCCCGCGCGAATGCAAACCGTAGCTGGCCGGGCGGTGGCGTACGTGAGCGCCTGGGCAGCGACAGCTGAACCGTGGAGGCCCCGAGCGTTGCAAGCTCCTCGGGTGTCGGCGCGATGACCAGCTATTGGGAAGCGCTGCTCCTCGATCCGCAGGGCTATGTCGCCGAAGGCGTCGGCGAAAATCTCGTCCTCGTGGTCGATGGCAAGGTGCGCACAACCGCGCCCATTGTCCTGACGTGATGTCGGTGTCCAGCACCGCAACGCACATAGAGGTGCGCCGATACCCTGGACGTAAGAGACGAGAATAGGCGGCGCTCGTGCAGTTGAATTCGGGCCTACCGTCGTGGAGCGGCCCGAATGACCTCACAAATCGCATCCCATCAAACCGCCCCGGCTTTCGGCGACGTACCCCCACACCGTGTTTGGTGGGCCCTCGTCCAGCAGCGACTCGAAGAAGCCCGCCTCAAGTTGCCGGACGACTTGCACGGCGTGATCCAGTTCTTCGCCGACGACCCCAAGGCGCGCTTTCACCTGCTGGTGAATGGACCCAAGACGCAGGCCCTCGAGGGGACCGTCATGGCCTTCGATGCCGAAGTCTACGTCGACGACCCGGCGGTCGAAGCGATGCTGCTGGACCCGACCTCCGCGAAGCCCGCGTTCTGCGTGCGCGGTGATCACGACCTCTACTTGCGCTTCTTCGAGCGCCTGACCGCGGCTGAGGCGACACGAAGCTGGCTCGAGATGAGGAGCGGCCGATGAAGCTCGATCCTAGAGACGCGGCGCGCTCGCCGATTCAATCCGCGGTCGCGCAGATGTTCTCCGACTGCACACCCACGCGCCTGCCCGCTTTAGCAGACGATGAACGTGTCGTTTCCAACGCCCCGAACGCTCCCAATGCCGTGGCCTCGCGACAATCGCCCGCAACGCGACGAGCGCTCCAGGTGGCGACGGCACTATCGACCAGCGCGGGCGTCTCGCTCGCTGATCTCAAGCAACGCGCCATCACCGGTGCGATGTCGCATGCGGTAGTCGCGCGCACCATTCGACCCGGTGCGGTCAACGACGAGATCGTGACGGACTTCTCGCGCTCGAAGGGATATCGCGTCGAGAGCGTGCAAACGCCCTCCAGCCTGGCGGAGCTTGCGAGCCTCGTCGCCGGCACGACATTGCCCGTCTCGATCAGGGGCGGCGGTTTCAGCATGGGCGGACAGACCATCGCTGCGAATGGCCTCGTCATCGACATGAAGAACCTGAACAAGGTCGTCGACTATCAGCCCGCGCAGAAGACCATCACGGTCCAAGCAGGCATGACTTGGCGCGATCTCCAGAAGGTCATCGACCCCGACGGCCTCTCCGTGAAGGTCATGCAGACCTACAACAACTTCACGGTGGGCGGCTCGCTCGGCGTCAACGTCCACGGTCGTTACGTGGGCTACGGACCGATCATCTCGACGGTGCAATCGATCAAGGTCCTGCTCGCGGACGGCTCCATCGTCAATGCGAGTCGCACCGAAAACGTCGACCTCTTCGAGGGCGCGATTGGCGGCTATGGCGGACTAGGCGTCATCGTCGAAGCGACCCTCGACCTTGCCGACAACGTCAAGCTAGAGCGACGCTACCAGGACATCAAGGCCTCGAGTCTCGAGCAGACCGTGCGCGACTACGTCGCTTACTTCGATGAGCACGTCGCTGGTAACCCGAACGCGGTGATGACCAACGCCGACTTGTACCCGCCGGCCTACGACCTGATGCGGAGCGTGACCTACTACGCCACCGACAAAGCCGTCACCGTGACCGACCGTCTGCAGGAACCCTGCAAGCCCAACATCGCGGCCGCCTTGCGCATGAGCGCCTTGGAGCTCGCGGGTCCGGTCAAGCGCTACCGTCAGTCGGTCTTCGAGCCGCGTGAGCTCAATCAAGAGCGCGTCGTCTACCGCAACTGGGAGGCGTCTTATCACGCGCAAGAGCTCGAGGGCGCGAACCAAACCGTGCCGCTACTCCGCAAGGTGTTGCCATTCTCGAACCGCAAGTCGTTGCTCCAGGAGTACTTCATTCCCAAGAGCAAGCTGGCCGAGTTCGTGCCGAAGATGTGCGAGATTTTCAAGAAGCGCGGCGTGAACGTAGCCAACGTCTCGTTCCGTCACGTGCCGAAGAACACCGAGTCGACCTTGAGCTGGGCGAAGGACGAGATGTTCGCCCTCGTCGTCTACTACACCCAGTCGTACGGACCTTACGGCATCGGCAAGGAAGGCAAGCTCAAGAAGGCGCAGGAGTGGACCCAGGAGATGATCGACGCGATCAACGCCGTCGACGGCTCCTACTACTTGCCCTACCAGACCTACGCGACGCCGGCGCAGTTCGAGCGCGCCTATCCGCGTCACGCCGAGTTCTTCGCGGCGAAGCAGAAGTACGACCCCAACGGACTCTTCGGCAACAACCTATGGGAGCAGTACATGCCGAAGAGCACGAACCACTCCTACAAGGCGATGCTGTCGACCGAAGCGCAACGCGCCGAGCTCGCCGCCTTCTTCACCAACATCTTCAACATCTACGAGCCCGACGCGTTCATCCACGCGATCGACGAGGCCATCGCCAAGCTCGAGCGCGAGGGTCGCGATCCCAATGATCGCAACGTGTACCTCGAGCTCATGGACATCCTTCCGAAGGTCTCGACCGGAGCCGCACAGAGCGCCTTCAAGACCATCGCGTCGCTCAAGAAGCAGCAGCGCGAGATGGCGGAGCAGACCGCGAAAGCGCTAGGCCGCCTGGGTGTTCAGAAGATTGACGGTTACGTCGAGATTGGCACCGTCGGTCGCTACGTGAACTATCTCAAGAGCTCCTTGCCGATGACTGGTCGCACCTACGTGGTGAGCGACGAGAAGCCCGGGTTCTCCATCCCGGCAGTCGTCGAGAGCACCGGCGGTTACGGCGCTCTGGATCCGCGCAGCTACCGGCCCTCGGCCCTGCGCGACAAGTTCGTACCGTTCAGCAACTACGACATGATCACCCAGCTCGAGGTGCCCAACAACTCGGTCGACCTCGCGAGTATCTACATCGGGCTGCATCACGCGCCGCCCGAGAAGCTGGCGGCGTTCGTGGCGTCCGTCTACCGGATGCTTCGCCCGGGCGGCAAAGTGGTGCTGCGCGACCACGATGCTACCACCGAGATGGTGCCGCTCATCGATCTAGCCCACGACACGTACAACGCGGGCCTCGGCATTCCGGTCGCGACCAACATGGGCGAGATCCGCAACTTCAGACCGCTCTCGTTCTGGAAACAGACGATGGCGGATGCGGGCTTCGCCGACTGCGGAGTCAACACGCTCCAGGACGGCGACCCCACGCGCAACACGCTCATGGTTTTCGAAAAGCCGGTGGGCGCGACTGATCTCCCGTCGAGCGTCATCGAACGGCTGGAAGCCGGCGACATGCGCTCGATCGCCGACCTCAAGGCGCTGCCGGACTACCATCGCCCGGTTCACCAGACGTACATGACGCAGCCTGAGTGGGTGCTGGTCGATGTCTTCCAGTCGTTCGCGGACTTCCAGAAAACGAAGCCGTGGTACGAGTTCCCCTTCGACGACTACGTCGACGTCGTCGCGAAGGTCTACAAGCGACATCGCGCCTATGCGGTCGCGCAAGGCGTCGCCGACACCAAGGCGTTCGGTGAGTACGAGGACATGGACAAGGGCCTCGTAGCGGCCGTCCGCGTCATGTTCAAGACGATGAAGCTCGCGGCCGATTTCTTCAAGGGCGACCGCATCCCGAGCCAGATCCTCCAGGCTCAAGCCGGCAACGACGCGTCGACCGTCTACAAAAGCAAACCCGAGATCATCCTCCAGGAGATCTTCACGACCTTCGCGGCCTTCATGGTCGAGCGTCCGTGGTACGAGTTCCCGTTCCCCGAATACATCAAGCGCGCCGAAGAAGCATACGCGGCGTTTCGCGATCAGCTCGTAGCGAGCGGCGTCAGCCCGAAGGCCGTCGAAGGTTACGAGAAGCTCGACAAGGGCCTGCATCGCGCCATGGATGTCTTCTTCAAAGGCATGGCGCTGGCCGGCAAGATGGTCACCAAGAGCCTCGAGAACGAAGACGTGGCGCAGACGACGCAGCTCGTGGTGCGCGGTTCAGCGAAGAGCGTCGAGAGCATGCCGCCGTCGCTCATCGAAAGCACCAAGAGCCTCGGAGGTGATCTCTATCTGCTCACCGCCAAGCGCTATGTGCCGTTCACGCATATGGTGCGCGCTATCGCGGACCGCCGCGACACGCAGGTCGTCGAGGTCGCGGGGAACCAGAACATCTCGGTTCTCGTCAAGAGTGACCGGGACAATCCCTTGCGCTTCTCGATGACCACGGATTCCATCATGGGTTGGCAGCTGCCCGCGTCGCCGGGTCACTACCAGACCATCAAGGTGCCCGTGACGCGCTTGACTGACTTCGTAACCGAGGCGGAGGGGCAGGGCTGCGAGGTCGTGCGCGTGCATGACTTCTGAGAGGCGCACATGCCTCGCGACACCATCGCTTCGTGGCTTCTCCTAGGCGGCGATGAAGGCGCTCGATGCACACGCTTGGCCGGGAAACGTGCGCGAGCTCGAGAACACCATCGGTGGTGCTGGCAAAGAGCGAAGTGATCGGCATCGTCTACCGCAAGCTCGGTGAGCCCGATCACGAGTGATGCGGGTGGACAACGGCGACCTGTCATGGCGACAGGACTCTCAAGCGCACCCCATGCCCGCCGCACGCGATAAGTGAACTGTCAGAACGATGGTGGGATGTCCGTGATCTTCAACGCCAAGAAGCTTTGTCGCATGACCATTGAGGCGCGCCGTCGCAGGGGGGAGCCGGACCTAGCACCGCGCCCCCAGGGCAGTCGCGTGAGCATCCCCCAAAGGCGAGAGGCCGGCGCCTTGCTGCGATTCCGTGCCAGTCAACGAGGGGAACGATGATTACGCCAGCGAGTGAGAAGAGTCGACCGACGGCCGAACAGATTGAAGGCAACTTCGCGGCCGCGATGCGCATCTCCCTGATGCACAACCTCCACGGCATCCAGATGTCGATAGACAACGCAGTCAAGTTCGGCCGTGACAGTACGACGCACGCGATCACGTCGCCCAACGGCCCAGGCATGAGCCTCTACGCGCAACGTCTGCACCAACCCACGGCGCAGTGCATCGCGGCGGTGCTCGATGCCATGGGATTTGCGGTCGAGCATCGCCCCTCGGGTATCCACTTCGACTGGTCACCAAGTGTGTGTCGAGACGTCGACCTGAACCGCCTGTGCGAGGGTCGCGCGCGCCCGGACGCTCCTCCGATCGACGCGGTGTTCGAGGCGCTCGAGGTCATCCGCAAAACGGCGACGACCATGGAAGACCGAGACAAGGCGGACATCCGCTTGCACCTGACGCGCAACCCCGAAATGGTCGCGCGGCTCGGTCTGCCTCCGGACAGCAAGTGGCTGCGTCCCGAGGGTACGAGCTACCAGGGACGCTGAAGCAACAAGCCCGCTTCTCTCGCGCTCGCGTTGGAGGATCTTGAGCAGCTCGATGTCGAACACGAGCATGCCGCTCGGGCGGCCGCCGCCGGCGTTTTCGCCGCAGGCCATGTTGGCCGGGATCCAGAAGCGGGTCTTCTCGCCCTCGACCAGTGCATAGGTAGCACAAAGGCCCCAATCGAGTGTCAGCCGCTGAAGTTTTATGGAACCGGCGTTGTCAGCCAGGGGCGCCGAGGTACTCTCACCGGATGAAGAGCCACGATGACAATCTGAAGGGGATTCTTCAGAACGTTAAAGCGTAGTCGCGCGGCTGCTTTTGGTGGCGCGCGCGTGACCGCTTGCGCTGGCTATTCGTATTGTCGGAGCTCTTGCTCCAGGTCGCGGCGTAGTTGAGACGCGGTGACAATCGCGCTCTGTCCGCCGGAAACCGGGAAGACCGAGACGACACGACCATCGCGCTCCATGCCTGGGAGCCAGCGGGTCATGAAGTCGGCCAACGGGATCGATTGCGCCCGGTAGCGGGACCAGACGCCGCTTGCGCATAGCTGCGCGAGCTGTTGTTCGGGCCAGAAGGGGACGCCCGATGTGCCGTTCGCGTCGATGGTTGCCCAGCCGGATTCGGTGAGGGACCAGACGAGCTCGAAGTCGGAGACTTTGCGGAGAAAGTAGAGGTAGCGATCGGAGGGGGAGAGGTTCGCGAGGCGCTGGGATTTTTCGGGTGATTCGATCAAGCGCACTCCCCCGGACGTCGCGGCTTTGCCGGATTCACATGCCTGTGGGGCCGAGTCGCCCAAAGGTGAACTCTGTTGTGGGCGGAGGTCCAGAGCGTTTTACGCGGGGGCGTTCTACAAAAGGCTGCAAAATGCGGTTCGTGCGGTTCTTTGGTGGTTCGGGGGTGGGGGAATGCTGGTGTGGCGCGGTGCAAAAGGGTGTGGGACGGTTGGTGTCGTACAAAAACACATTGGGCGTCGCCTGGCCGTGCCTCTTTCTTCTTGGTTTTTTGTTGCGCGTTCCAAGGCCGGTGCCGCGCGTCGGTCGATGATCCTCCCGTCGCAGTGCTCTTTGCTTCGGGCGGCATCGCGAATCACATGCGTCGGTGCTTCGACTCCTTCAAAGCACCTGCTGCACTTCGAGGTCGGCGCGCGTTGCCCCTAGGCAAGAGCGTGGTTGCAGACCGGATGGCTTTGCTCCCATCGTCTTGCTGCGAACCGCATTGCCACAAGGCCCGGCTGCAACGCGCCGCTCGGGGTCATCAGCTAACGCTGTTCGATCCGCCAACTCACGCCGAGGCCCCGGCGTTGCCCGGCCACGATCGGCGGCGCCCAATCCAGAATGGCCGCAAGGTTTCGCCGCGCTCCCATTGCTCCAAAGTGCGCATCACTCCGCGGCGAAATCGCCGGCCGTCACTCCGAAGTTCTAACCCGTTGCGGTCCACACCGGCATAGCGCACAAATCTGCTGAGGGCCGGCGACGGCCATTCTTCACATTGGCCGTCTCTGCGATGCCGCAAACTGCCTTCTCATGTGACTTCTACTTTGACACGAACTCGGTTCGTGCCCTGGCGACATGGGATCGCAGCCGGTTTGGTCGTCTTGCGCGGGCAGTTGAACGTCGTCATCTGCGAGGCGGCTGGCACCCCTGGGTAGTTCTCGAGGTCGCAGGGACGAATCTTTGGCGCAAGACGCTCACTGCGAGCGACTTGGAGAGTATTCAGAAGAGCGTGCAACGCTACGATGTAATCGTCCAGCGCCGAGTCCTGTACGACTACACCGAGTACCTGCGACGTGATGCCTACAAGATCGCTAATAGGCCGCCGCCACCACCGGATGTGACACGGCCCGCTAGGCGGCGGCGCACCCTCGACTACCTGCGCCAGCTGACCAGCCCCTCTCAGGTTGTTGTGCAACAGGGGCGTCCGATGACGGTGACATACCTCAAGCCGAACGGTTCGCTGCTGGAACAGTTTGGTGTGCCACGTGGTTGGACCAGTCTAGCGGAGGGCCAGATTGCCGGTTGGCCCCCCCTTGAGAAGGGGCGAACGAAGCCTGTTCACAGATTCGAATCCGCCTGCGAGCCGTTCATGCGCTGGGTAGCTGGCGCCGCGAAACATCTCCGCTTGCCCGACGAGGTGCGGAGCGCATTGACCGATTCACGCAACGCGGAGTCGCTTATCCACTCCAGCTGGTGCACGGGGCTGCTCGAGGCGCTGTACTACGCCACGCGTGTTGCGGAGAAAACGACTCCCGAGGAGAATGACGGTGCGGACGTGGACATCGCAGGCTTTGTCTTCATGTGTAGACGCTTCGTCACCGGCGACACATGGTTCACTCGTTTGGTGCGTAGCTATGTCGAGACGCCTGGTGCAGTCATGAGCTTGGAAGAGTTCGAAGCGGAGGCTCTCGGATGAAGACGGCCAATCCACGATGTCCGCAGGGCTCGCGGCGATGCGCCGCGAGTCGCCGGCCTCACTCCCGCAGTTCTTGCGCGTTGCCAAACACACCGGCATAGCGCACAACATCTGCACGATGCCGGCGACGGACATCGTCCACATTGGCCGCACCACGAGGTCCGATGAAAAAAGCCTTGGTAGCGCTCCTCGACGCGCTGGGATTCAAAGGCATCTGGAGGAAGCATTCTCCTGAAGATGTTCTTTCATCGATGCGGGGAATTAAGGCCCTGCTTGAAGACCGCACTCGTCGCATTTCCGATCTGATTCCAAACGCGGGCGAGATCTTTCGCGCGATGGAGGTTCGCGTCGAGTTTCTTTCCGACTCGGTCGTCGTGGCTGCGCTTCATCCGGAAGCCGAGGATCCCCTCGCCTTTGCAGCAATGGCAGTCGATGTTTGCTCACGCGTCGCGGTGCTACAGCGAGAGGCATCGCTTGCGACGGTGCCGCTCGCATATCGAGGCGCGATCGCGTTTGGCGAAGCCGTGCTCGATGACCGGTTTCTACTCGGACCCGCGATTGACGAAGCGGCCGCATGCATGGAGCTTGCGAATGCCGCGATGGTTTGGTTCGCACCGTCCGCCGCTGAGCAAGCGTCGATTCATGGTGCAAACATCGCGGACCACCTCGCCACGCAGTATCTTGTCCCGCTCAAGGACGGCAGCTCTTACTCAACCCTTGTCGTTAATCCGTTCTTCGGTGGCCAGGAACTCAAGAACGTCGGTTCGAGGATTCTCGACACCTTCGATCGGAAGCAGCTATCCGTTGCTGTGAAGCATCAAAATACGGATGCGTTTCTCGCGCATTGTGCTCGCCACACACGCGTCGAGAACAACCCGGCGAAATAGTGCGGCCAATCCAAGATGGCCGCATAGCCTCGCGTCGAAGCGCCGCGAGGTCGCCGGCATCACTCCCGCAGCTCTAGCGCGTAGCGAGCCACCCCGGCATAGCGTACAACTCTGCACCAGGCCGGCGACGGCCATCTTTCACAGCCAATAGAGGCTCGGCTGTCAACAACAACACGCATCCATCGACGTCGCTTTTCGCCTCCCAGTTGAAGCCGACCTGAGTT
>JALHOP010000001.1 GCA_022842935.1 Myxococcota bacterium | reverse complement strand
AGAAAGCTTCACGTGACGCCCACTGACGTGTCGATTACCGCCGAAGCGGTCGCCGAGACCGTGGACCGGAAGCCCATGTTTGCTCGTACTTGCTCTTCAGTTTTCAAAGACCGGTCGGCCCCAGAAGGAGCCTCGCCCGCTGTCGAAAATGCCGCTTGCGCGGTCGACTTTCGTCAGCGAGGGGGCGGTTTCTACAGAGCCTCGCGGCTGCCGTCAACGCTTTTTTCGCTGGGCGGTCATTTCTTTAGCGATCGCGCTCAAGGTGGCCTCCAGGGCCCTCAGATCGGCGGGTAGAGGCGCTTCGAGCTCGAGGCGTTTGCCACTCGTCGGTTGCTTGAAGGCGAGAAATCGCGCGTGCAGGGCCTGATGCGTGAGGGCCATGGCAAGGTCGCGTAGGGGCGCGCTAGTCACCCGCACCCGCACCTGGCCACCGTAGAGCGCGTCGCCCAAAATCGGGTGCCCTCGGTCGCTGAAGTGGACGCGGATCTGGTGGGTGCGTCCGGTCCCGAGGAGCACATCGAGCTCGGCGACCCCGCCTGCGGCGCAGACCGTCCGGTATTCCGTAAGGGCCGTCTTGCCACGCGTCACCTTGCTGGTGAACTTCAGACGCTGTGTGGGGTGACGGGCGTAGAACGTCTTGATGCTGCCTGAGGCGGGCTGCGGCGCTCCCAACACGAAAGCTGTGTAGCGCTTCTCGACCTCGCGCAGCGCGAACTGCCGCGTGAGCGATTCGTGCGCCTTGTCGTTCTTTGCCACCACGAGGCAACCGCTCGTGCCGCGGTCGAGACGGTGCACGATCCCGGGCCGCATGACACCGCCGATACCAGATAGGTCGCGACAGTGTGCGAGCAGCGCGTTGACCAATGTCCCGGTCTTCCGCCCAGCGCCTGGGTGCACGATCATGTCCGAAGACTTCGCGATGACGATGACGTCGGCGTCTTCGTAGAGAATGTCGAGCGGCAAGGCCTCGGCGACTAGCTGGAGCGGCTCCGGCTCTGGCAGCGCGACACTTACCTTCTCGGTGCCGACGAGCTTCATAGAAGCACGAGCCACCTTACCGTCGACCAGGACGGAGCCGTCGTCGATCAGCTTCCGCAGCCGCGTACGGGTCAAGCCCGCCATGCGCGTGTCCGCTTCAGCGGCCTTACCCGCGAGATACTTGTCGAGGCGGATGCCGCGCGCCTCTTCGGGAGCACGCGGACTCACATCGAGCATCACCAAATCTTGGATTTGATGTGGCCCTTGGAGCGGAAGATGATGTCCACCACGGCGCGGTCGTAGAAGTTGGTCGCCAAGTAGAGGTTCGGTGCGACACGGCTCTTGTAGAGCTCGCGCCCTTCTTCGAGCTCCGCGGCGATGGCGTCGAAAAACGTATCGTTTTCGATGCCCGTCCGAATCTTCTCCTCGTTGTAGAGCGAGATGTCGGATGCGATAGCGCGCGCAAGGCGCATCGCTTTTTCGGGTTCTTCAATCAACGCCATGCGACGAAGCTAGCAACGGGCTTGGAACAGGGTCAAGTTTCAGTCTTTGCTGCCGCGGAAGGTTCCGACCAAAAGACCGGCCCCAGCGCCTACACCAGCGCCCAAACTGGCTCCGGTCACCATCACAAGATCGCGCCAGCCACCGTGGTTTCCAAGCATGGCTCCCGCGGCCCCCAACGCCCCTCCCACCAAGGCGAGGCCAAAGCCCCACTTGAGAGCCGTCCCCGCGACACCCAGCGCGACTTTCGCAAAGGGGGTTGGTCCCGACGCGATCGCGGCGTTCAAGACGTCACGAGCCTCACGACTGGACGTCACATCGCCGGCGTCGACGCGCGCCTTGAAGGCCTCGAGGAGGCTTAGCTCGGGCCGAGACAAGGTGGTGCCGACCGTGTCTCTCGAGACGAGGATACGGGCATCGACCACATGCAGGTGGCCGTAAGCTTCAAGAGACGCAATCTCGCGACGAACGGCGGCGACGCTCATGACGAACCTCGATGATGCTTGATGAGAAAGGGCGGGACGGACTGGAAGGAAAGAGGATGATCGGCTGCGCTTCGCGGTTCGTTGTCTCGAACGCGGAAGCGGGTCCTAGTCCGTTGCCTTGTCCGTGGCGGCCTTGTCGGACGCAGCCTTGTCGGACGCAGCCTTATCGGATGCAGCCTTATCAGACGCAGCCTTATCGGATGCAGCCTTATCGGATGCAGCCTTATCGGATGCAGCCTTGTCCGCCGCAGCCTTGTCGGACGCGGCCTTGTCCGCCGCAGCCTTTTCGGCTTTGGCCTTCTCACCCTTGTCTGCCTTGCCTTTATCCTGAGGCGGCGGCACCGGCGGCATGATGGGTACGACCACGGCGGGGCCCTCAGGCCCGTGCATGGCGTCGATCGTCGGCTCCGCTCGCGTGAGCTCTTTGGGCTCAGGTAGCCACGGGACGTCGTTCGCGATGTGCTTTACCTCACCCGCCTCGGTGACCGTCCAAACGTCGAGCTCGGCGTCACCGTCGAGGTTCGCGACCGCAACCGCCGTGAACGCGTCGTTGGTCACGCGGGGCCAGAGGTCCGCTGGCAGGGGATCCGTAATGGTCTGCTCATCGCGGACCGCGGCCACATACTCGTCTGGGCTCAAGTAGATGGTGTAGGCGCCACTCCTTGGCTGGAAGTGGCTCTCCTTGAGCGTGCCGTAGCGGTCCTGGGCCGCGCGGAAGAGTCTTTCCGTCCGCAGTAGCGTTCGCAGGTCATCGGCGCCCGATGCCTGCAGGGCCGACAACCTTTCGGCGCGACGCTGTGCCATGAAGGACCACAACACGGAGCCCTCCGCGACGAAGACGAACGTTCCCACACAGATCGCGATCACCGCCTGCTCTCGTCCGCTATAGCGTCCGAGGGGGCCGCGCACCATCGTCAGCACGTAGATCCCGAAGACAGCTCCGACGAGCGCGAGCGGGAAGAAGATGATGCCAAGAAGCGCGAGCCCCAGCGCGAAACCGCCGATGTTCTTGACCAGGCCCGCGGCGCGGAAGGCGCGATAGCGCAGACGCTCCGCCGCGCGCTCGTTTGGGCGTACGCCGGTGTTGTACACCTCCGGATAAGTGATCTCCGTGCCGCACGTGCAGATGGTGCCGACGCGTGGCCCCGAAGCCGCCAGCTCCATCTGGTTTCCGCAGCGAAGGCACGTCAGGCGCACGACAACCTAGCCCCCCACTCCCCTGTACTTCGCATACAACGCCATGAAACTCTTGGTGACGCGCGCGACATCCAAACCCAGGACCCGCGCATATTCCGCCACGAAGCCTCGAGTGTACACTGCGGCAGGCAGCGCTGCGAAATCATTGGTCTCGATGGCGATGAGGTGGCGCTTACCCACCTTGGTGATCTCCGCCACCTCATCCAACGACGCTCCTGTGCTCTCGCGCAAGCGACGAAGCAGAGAACCACCGTATTCCACATCGCTGGTCAGCTCCATGGCCATGCTCGGGGACAGGATGCGGCGTTTGGCCTTGGCGGATGCAGAAAGCTGTGCAGGTGGCGGTAAAGTCGGGCGTTTGCGGGGTTCGACCATATCGCTGGCGGTCTTGACGAGCTCGGGCCGTTCGGGCGGCAGCACCGGGTCGTTACGCAGCGCGGCATCAGCACGAAGCGGCTCTTGCCGCGTCGGTACGTCGCTCCGACGTTCCTCGCGCGGCTGCGGCACGTAGGCTTGCGCCTCTTCGAGGTGCTCGGCCCCGCCCTCCCCGTGTTGACCTTCCTCATGGGCGAGCTGGCGGCTGACCGGCGGCAACGGGGCATCGTAGCGCTGGTCGTCGGCATCGTCGCGCCTACTCCAACGCGAGAGCGCACGATCGGGCTCGCTATAGCCGCCCTTCGGCTCTACCGAGGGCGGCGGAGCCAAGCTGGCACCCCCAGGCTGAGCACGTCCATAGAGCGGCTTCTTCTTGGGCTCGGCCGCCGCGGGCTCGCTAGCCTTGCTCGAACGACCGACGTCACGACCGTAAAGGGGCGCGCGGCCGGTTCGAGCCCCCGGGCCACGGATGGGCTGGCGTGGTTGCGACCGTCCGGGCACGGGCAAGCGCTTGTCTCGCTCCGCTTGTCCGCTAGAGCGGTCAGTTGGACCAATGCCGGCGTCGGCGGTCGAGGTCGAGGTCGAACCGCCTGAAGCTGCGGGCACCATCATCGACGGATAGCTCGCGTCTTCCTTGCGGGCGCGGTCGTACGCGGCGCGCCGATCGGGATCGCTTAGGGTGCGGTAGGCTTCGTCGAGCTGAGCACGAGCGGTGTGCGCGTCGTCGCTGTCGAGGATGGAATAGACGGCCAGGGACTCGGCCCCGAGGTACGACGCGATGCGCTGATACGACTGCTCGATCTCTTCGAACGTCGCCGCGCTGCTCACTTCGAGCAGCTCGTAGAGTGAAGGAGAGCGTTGCCCGACCATCAGCCACCGTTCCGTTCTAGGAGCTCCGATCCGGAGCGCAGATTAGCGGCGATTCGGCGGATGCAACGGCTCGCGTCCGCTTCAGGCTTGTCGATCATCACCGGCCGGCGCCGACGAACCGACTGCCACACCGCATCATCGTAAGGGATGCTACCCAAGAAACGCATCGGAATCCCGAAGTACTTGCGGCAAGCATCACTAACGGCGGGTCCCAGCTGGTGCTCTTCGCGCGTGCGGCACTGGTTGACGACGAGCTCCAAGGGAAACTGGGCGAGCTCGGCGCGCAGGCGGGCCCCGCCCTCAGGTTCGCGTTCTTCGACATAGCGTACGAGGTCCGCCGGGGTGCGCATTCCTGCGCTACCACGATCCGCCATGGCCTCCTCGACGACCGGGCGGAGTCGATAGGCAAGCTCTGCCGTCTTGAGCTTGCGGTAGTAGGCGGCTTTGATGAAGCGGTAGGCGTTTTCGATGGAGGTCGGCTCTGGCACGACCGTCAAGATGCCGTGATGGGCAATGAGAAAGAAATCGAGGATATTGAAGCCGGTGCCGCCGCCCAGATCGATGATGGTGTAATCGACATCGAGACGGGTGATCTCGCGCAGCAGCCGTAGCTTCTGTGTGTATTTTGGGTTAGCCGCGCCCAGAAAATCGAGGGCACCGCTGATGAGCCCGAGGCCAGGCACGCTCGTCTTGGCGACCAACTGGTCGAGTGTTTCGACCTTGCGATTGATGAAATCGGAAAGCGTCCGCTCCGGCGCACTGATCCCGAGGCAGGTGTGAAGGTTTGCACCACCGAGATCGGCGTCTAGCAGAACGACGCGTTTTCCTTGTGCCGCGAAGTGGACACCGAGGTTCGCTGAGACCAGCGACTTGCCGATGCCCCCTTTGCCGCCGCCGACCGCGATAATCCGACGACCACCTTCAGGGGGCGCGGCCACGCTCGGCGCTGGCGACACTTCGTCCTTTGCTACGTCGAGCCCGCGCACGTCGCCTCCGGAGCATCGAGTCTTCGCAACCCCGGGGTGCGTAAGTCAACGGCCCCGCGTACGCGCCGCGGGCGAGGCCTCCACGTGTGCTAGTCGTCGGATTGGAGTTCAGTATTCCAATACGATGCGTCGACCGGGTTCAGAAACGGCAGCCACTCGCGATAACGGGCGCGAAAACGCGGCGGGTGTACGATCTCGGCCCAGGTTGGCTTGCGCGGGGCGCGCACGAGCTTCATGCCGGCTTGCTCGGGGGTCCGCCCGCCCTTGCGCGAATTGCAGGCAACGCAACTCGCGACGACGTTCTCCCAGTTGGTCTTACCGCCCTGCGAGCGCGGCAAGACGTGGTCGAGATTGAGGTCGAGCCGCGCAAAACGACCGGCGCAGTACTGGCAGGTGTGGTCGTCGCGGGCGAAGATGTTGTGCCGCGAGAAACGCACCCGAGCTCGTGGCAAACGATCGTAAGCCTGAAGCACGACAATCCGGGGGATAACGATGCGGCGGTCGATGGTACCAACCGTGTCATCGTCGCCGTAGGCCGCCGACAGCGCCTGCCAGTCGTCGAAGTCAAACAGCCGAAACTCGCGGTCCAGGGCCTTGACGGCGCCGATGTAGAGCATCGTCATGGCCCGGCGCCAGTGCGTGACGTTGACGGGCTGGTAGTTGCGATTGAGGATCAGGACGTGCGCTTCAGTCATCACAGCACAAAAGGTAGCCGGTGTGGGTACGCTCGGCAAATCGCGTGCATACGCGGGTTTCTGGGTTCTTCTGATTTGACGATCGCGGCGCGATCGCACATTCACGTTAGACGCCGGAAAAGACGATCAGATTCTTGGGGCGAAAATTTGACGGTTTGAGCGGGCGGCCGTACGTTCGAGCTGAGCCGGCCTCGATGCCGATTGCGCGAACGGCGCTTAAGGCCTCCTTTCAATCACGCTGGGTTCCCCGGCGCTGCCTACGGATGAGTGAGGATGATGAACGGGAAGACAAAATCAGGGGTGGCGACGGTCGCAAAGACCAACACCAAGACCTCGACGCTGACTGCCACCGAAGAGAAGGTGATCCGCATGCGCCATGGTTTTCGCGCACCGGAGACCATGAAGCTCGAGCAGGTCGGCAACGACCATCCCGAGACTCGGGCCATGCTCGCCTCGATCGAGAAGCGCGCGATTGCCGCCGTCGGCACGCGGAGCAACCCGACGAAGCGAAAGATCATCGGCGCTCTGCGGAACAAGAACTAGTCGAGTTCCCTGCAAGTTCCAGAAAGCGGGCCCACGTGATGCACGGGGGTCCGCTTTCTTATTTTGTGTCGGTGATTTCGGTCTTCGGTCTTCGGTAGTCGGTAGTCGGTAATCGGTAATCGGCAGTCGGCAGTCGGCAGTCGGCAATCGGGCCTCCGCCGGTCGCCACATCCGCTTATTTCTACGGCCTCATCCACACGTAAACCGCGATCCCGACCACCGCGAGTCCCAACAGCACCGCCACCAACATCAACGCGCGCGACGAGCGCGGTTCCTCAATGACCGGGTGCGAGCTCGTTTGGCGCATCATTTTGGGCAGAAGCTCGAGGGCCGCGTCGCGCTCTCCGCGGGCATCGTCTTCACGAACCTCGAAGGGGTTCAAGCCTGCAGGCTGCGGCACGGGCTCGCCCACGAACGACTCCGCGTCGTTCACCCCAGCCCGGGGTGGCGGTTGTTTTGTCGGCCCCTTCGCCATGTCTTGAAGGTGGTACCCGCTCCCCGGGGGCGCGCGCAAACTGTCGGAGCCCAAGGGTACCTTTCGCACCCACATGGACGCCGAGCTCAGTCTCACCGGCCGCCGCTGGCAGTGGCCGTCCCCCGTAAGCGCGCCCGCGACCGCGGCACGCGTCCCTCAATGGATGCTGCATCTCGTCACGCAGCGCGGGCTTTGCGCCCCCGACGATATCGGCAACTACCTGTCCCCCAGCCTCGCAACACTCGCCGACCCGGCGACCATGGCAGATATGGCCCCCGCCCTCGAGCGCATCGTCAGCGCCGTGCGCAACAACGAAACCATCACGGTGTACGGCGACTACGACGTCGACGGCGTGTGCGCAACGACCGTGCTCGTCGACTTCTTGCAACGGGTCGGCGCCAAGGTGGGCTACTACATCCCCGATCGGCGCAGCGAGGGCTACGGCCTCAATCGCGCCGCAGTGCTCGCGATCGCCAAAGAAAGCGATCTCCTGATCACCGCCGACTGCGGCATCACGGCGCATGAAGAAGTCGGTGCGGCGCGCGACGCCGGACTCGACGTCATCATCGTCGACCACCACAAGGTCCCCGACACCCTGCCCAACGCCAACGCGGCGCTCAACCCGCAGCGCAGCGATTGCAATTTCCCGTTCAAGGGCCTGTGCGCCGCGGGCGTCGCGTTCATGCTGGTCATCGCCTTGCGTCGTGCATTCCGTGATAGCGGTCACTTCGCGGCGGTCCCGGAGCCTGACGTGCGCGAGTTGCTCGACGTCGTCGCCTTGGCCACGGTCGCCGACATGGTGCCCTTGCGCGGCATGAATCGCACTCTAGTGACCGCGGGCCTCAAGCGTATCAGCAGCACGTCGCGCCCGGGACTGCAGGCGCTCCTCGAGGTCGCAGAGTTGAACCCCGCCCGTGTGACAGCCACGGATATCGGCTTTCGTCTCGGGCCGCGCATCAACGCCCGCGGCCGCCTCGCTCACGCGGCAGAGGCCGTCGAGCTCATGCTGACCTCGGACATGCAGCGCGCTCGTATGCTCGCCGCGGCGCTCGATGTGGCCAATCGCGAGCGTCGCAGCGTCGAACGGGTCACCGCCGACGCGGCCTTCGCACAGGTCGAGGCTCTGGCGCTACATCAGCATGCGGCCCTCGTGGTCCACGACCCGGCCTGGCATCCCGGCGTGCTGGGGCTCGTCGCCTCACGCCTGGTGGCAAAGTACCGCCGCCCCGCCGTGGTCATCGGCGAAGGAGGCAAGGGCTCGGCGCGCTCCGTCGAGGGCCTGAACTTGCACGACGCCATCGCCGAAAACGCGGCGCACCTCATCCGCTTTGGAGGACATCACGCCGCCGCCGGTGTGACCATCGAGAGCGAGCGCGTCGAGGCATTCCGCGCCGCGCTCGCAGAATCGGTGCAACGCTTGATCGGCGCCCCGCCCTTCGTGCCCACCGTGCGTCTCGACTTCGAAGTCCAGCCTCGCGACTTGTCGCTGCGCATGGTCGACGAGCTGCAACGCCTCTCGCCGTTTGGGCAGGACAACCCCGAGCCCTTGCTTGTGGCACGCAACCTCGAGGTACGTAACAAGCGCGCCGTCGGCGAAGGAGGCGGCCACCTGAAGCTCGGCCTAGCGTCGTCGGGCGAGCAAGTCGTGATCGACGGTATTGGCTTTAGCTTGGGTCAACTCGAGAGCACCCTGCCAACTAACATCGATGTCGCCTTTCGCCTGAGCCGCAACGAATACCGCGGCCGCGAGACTGTCCAAATGGAGATTGAAGACATCCGCCCGGCAGCCTAGCGAAGGGGGTTACGCGGAAGGGCATGCCGGCCACTTTACAGGGACCCGGCGCGCTTGCATGGTGCGCCGCATGGCCTCCGCGGAACAGACCAAGATGCGTGAGAGCGACCGTCATGTCGCCCTCGTCGACCAGTACAGCGCTCACAACTACAGTCCGTTGCCCGTGGTGGTGGCCTCCGCCAAAGGCGTTTGGATCACCGACGTCGATGGCCGGCGATTCATGGACTTCTTGTCGGCTTACTCTGCCGTCAACTTCGGTCACGTCCATCCCGGGCTGACTGCGGTCGCCAAGGCACAGCTCGAGAAAGTGACGCTTACGAGCCGCGCCTTCTACAGCGACCAGCTCGGTCCCTTCTGCGCAGCGGTCGCCAAGCTCACCGGCAAAGAGTCCGTCCTGCCGATGAACAGCGGCGCCGAGGCCGTCGAAACCGCCGTGAAGGTCGCACGCAAGTGGGGCTACAAGAAAAAAGGCGTCGCCGAAAACAAGGCCCGCATCATCACCTGTGCCGGGAACTTCCACGGACGCACGACGACGATCGTCAGCTTTAGCGACGATCCGCAGTCGCGCGGCGATTTCGGCCCATTTACTCCCGGTTTCGTCTCGATCCCCTACGGCGACGCCACGGCGCTAGAGCAAGCCATCGACTCCGACACGGTTGCTTTCCTTGTCGAGCCCATCCAGGGCGAAGCCGGCATCATCGTGCCCCCCGAAGGTTACCTGCGCGCGGTCCGCGACATCTGCAGCAAACACAACGTCCTGTACCTTGGGGACGAGATCCAGGCGGGCCTCGGCCGCACCGGGAAGACCTTCGCGAACGACCACGAAAACGTCACCCCCGACATCTACATTCTAGGGAAGGCGCTTGGCGGCGGCATCATGCCGGTGTCCGCCATCGCGGCCAACCGCTCGGTCATGGACGTCTTGAAGCCAGGCGATCATGGCAGCACTTTCGGCGGCAATCCCTTCGCCTGCGCGATCGGTATCGCCGTCTGCGACCTCCTCGCCGACGGCACGGTGCAGGCGAACTCGGCGAAGCTCGGCGACTACATGCTCGGTCGCCTGCGCGCGATGAAGTCACCACGCGTCAAGACGGTCCGCGGCCGCGGACTTTGGGCCGGCATCGAGCTCCACGAAAGGGCGCGACCCTTCTGCGAGAAGCTCATGCACGAAGGCGTCTTGTGCAAAGACACGCACGGCACCACGATTCGTCTCGCGCCGCCGCTCGTCATCACGCGCGACGAGCTCGATTGGGCGCTCGAACGGATCGAGCGCTGCCTCGCTTGAGCCACGCTTCCTTCGCGGGGCGAATCACTGAACGTCTTTGGCGACCTCGCTCGAAAGCGCACTTTCGTTGCGCTGTCTGTCGTAGGCGCTGACGGCAAAATAGTACCGGGTGCCCGGCGTAAGGTTCGTCGCGCGATAGGATGTCGTGTCGCCAACGTCGATCGCGGGGCCGTAAACCCCGGGGGCCGTGCCCACGTAGACGTAATATCCAGCGAGATCGGCGAGCGGTCGGCCGTCGCTACTGGTCGTTGGAGCGTCCCAGGTGAGGCTCGCCTCACCCAGTGGGGTGTTGCCGTCGCTGTCGCCCAAAGTGCTCTCGCCGTCGGCTGGAGTCTCGGCCCCACCGCGGACGCTTCCGCCACCACATCCGACGATGAGCAACGCGAACGCAACGACAGCCGCTGGCGTCAGGGACGCATTAGCGGACCATGAGATTCGTGGGTGCGCTTGGTGGTGTTTCATCGGGCGGGGCCTCCGCAGTTTGTGAGTGTCGGTAGATGAAGGCGCGATAGTCGTCTTGCGGCAACATGAAGAAGACGACGCCATGATCGGCGATTGGAGTCGCGAGCGCGTGCGCTGCGTAAGAAGCGAACGGAGTATCCGGGAGCCGTCTCCACTCGCGTGTCGTTGGGTTATAGGCGTGAAAGGCACCCGTCGCCGTCAGAAAGAGCACCTCGCCCGTGTTGGGGTCGACAGTCAGCGTCGAATAAGCAACGTGCACCTCGGCCGGAGCATCGGGAATGTCGTCGATGCTGCCATCGGCCCTGAGGGCCACGAGGGAACTCGAGCCGTTGCCGCCCCCGAAGATCATGAGGTCCGCTGGAGCGGTGTAGACACCAACGTTGTGATACGGCCCGGTCGCCAGGTTGGCGACGACCGGACGGTTCGCACCACCGACGGTGTTCAACACACCGGTACCGCCGATGTAAACGAAGAGCTCACCCGTGGGCGGATAGTGCTCGACGATAGCGCCGTAGCCAGTAGGGGTGCCGCTGGGAAAGCTGCGCTCGGACCAGGCGCGGGTCGCAATGTCGTACTCGCCAAGCCACAAGCCCGCCCCAAGGTAGAGCCGCCGGCTCACCGGGTCGTAGGCCTGCTGATCGTAAGAATGTGTGAAGCACCCGGAGTAGCCAGTCTCGTACATGCAGCTCGGGAGCCCTTCGTCGTGGCGGCACCAGCTGTTCGTCGCGCCCTGGTACTGAATGAAACCGAAAGAGCGTAGGTGGCCGGCGCCGATGAAATAAACGGTCTGACTGTCGCGATCCCAGTGAAGCTCGTCACTCCAGTCGGTATGGGCGGTCGAGCCGTCGAGGCCATTGGCGTCGATGTAGAGAAGCTCGCGGTCGAGGCCCGGCGCGATGACCTCCGCCCAGGCGCCTGGGGCAAGGTCGAGAGCGAGCAACCCGAGAACGGTCGCCGCTCCGTCGATGGTCGACGGCGGCACGGGACACGTGTCGGCAACGGCGGACCGAGCAATCAGCCCAACAACCAGGGTAAACGCGGTGATCGAGGCGCAACGTCGCATGGGTGCTCCACTCAAACCATACTCGACTGGCGACAAACCTTCACGGACGACGCTTACGCGACGTGTCCGAAGCTCAGCCTATGCTGCTCGCCAGACACGCGCGCGAGGCACCATGGCCGAGCTAACGTCTCAAAGCGGGACGACGCGATAGAGCGGAAACCTTGGGTCGGTGGTGAAGACGACTCGCTCGCCGTCGAAGATCGGCGTACGCGCAACGTAGCCGGCGCCCGTCAGCCGACGAGCTGCTGGGACACGAAGAACCATTCCCCGGTGTGCGCACGTCCGAGAAGGCTTACGGCGGTACGACCAAACTGCGGTCCCGTCGACACGGTTTCGACCAGCCGCACCTCGGCGAACAGCTTCTTGTCGAAGAAGAAGCGCGTCGTCTGGGCGATGGCGCTCGCATAGTCCGGCTTTGCTTCGGGCGCGACGTATTCCAGCCACGCTTCGCCTCTCGCCGTGAATTTCGCGAGGGCCTCGTCGCTCGAGCCGGCGACGACTGCGTGCTTGTCGGTAAGCTCGGACGCTGGGTCAACGAGCTGTCTACGGAGCTCGGTCAGCACTTGCGACGGGGTTCGTCGCGTAAGAGCGGCGAGCGAGAGGAACGGTTCGCCGTCATTGTAGTGACCAACGACGCGCTCGGGGAGCGTCTTCGCGAGAGCCGCGAAGCGTGCCGAAGCGCTAGCGCCGCGCGCTGACGCCGTGGCGACGTCGACCTGATGCGGATGTGCCGCTGCGACTGCCGCTTCGCGTCGCGTCGCCGCGGAAGGCTTGGTCGCCGTCGCGGCCTCTTGTCGACCAAACACGAGTCTTTGCCCGCTCCGGACCGTCTGTGCCATCGCCTCTCGCCTCTCGATGTAGGTTGAAGCGCTATGCTCGGCGGGAGTGGTGCGTGCGTTGCGAGAGTGGCCCCGCGTTGGGCTGACCTGATGTCAGAACGGGGTTGGGCATACGCGTTGAGCGCCCTCCGCCTTCGCGGCGGCAAACGCGCGACGCGAACGACTGCCGGCGCTGACCATTTGCAGGCGCCGGCGTCGTTTCGTCGCGAGAAGTCTCGCCGATCAGCCGCGCTTGATCGCGTTCGTCACACAGCCGATCGCGCCACGATGCGCCGCCGCAGCCGGCTCGATTGCGTCGGCGACTGCGCCGATGACTTGGCGGTGCATGGCAGCGGCGGGCTCGAGGCGCTTGGCGACCGCGCCAATAGCTTCGCGATGTTCGGCGGCAATGGGCTGGAGCCAGGCGGTGACGCGACCAATCAGAGCACGATGACCTTCAGCAACACTCGACATGAGCAGATTCCTCGGGAAAAGAGCGCCCAAAGCGCCGTTTAAGTCCTTCCGTTATCGGTAGCAGCGGGATTCGATTGTCCTGACGTCGCGTCAGGCGGGCGCAGGTGAACGTTCGTCCGCGATAGCGTTAGGGTGAGCGGTACGCCGTCGCTAACCTTGGACGCGCGTCCATGAGCAGACGAACTCGTGATACACGTCGCCGTGCGTTGGGCACTTCGACTCGTGCGCATCGTCCGAAACCTGACATCCGATGAGCAGCATCGCCTGCTCCATCCAGCCAATCATGAGCTGGCAATGCGCGGGGTGCATCTTCTTGAAGTCGTAGATGCGCACGACGGTGTTGTCGGGCGCAGTGCTCACGGCGTCCATGTGGCCGCACTCGCGGTAGTAGCTCTCCCAGACACGCGAACACGAGGTGATCAGGCGTTCGGGGTCGCGCATGCGGAGGATGAGCTTGAAGACCGTATTCAGATCGCGTCGGCCAGCACCGCGACCCAGCCCGCGGCAATAGCTCAAGTTGCCCTTACCTAGAACTTCGGTGCAGCTCAGCAAGAAGCTTGCGAACGCCGAGTAGTGGTACCAGGACAGAGGGCGAATCTGCTCGGCGAAGACCGTACGGACGTAGGCGTTGTCGGCGCCTTCGACGACTCGTTCCACCGCCCCGTCACCCTCGGTCTCTCGGATGTGCCGAATCAATCCGAGGAAAGCCTTCCCCGAGACCAGCATGCCCTGAACAATGCCCCACGATTGCGGGCGCCGCCAAACCGAAAAAATCGTTCTGGACGCGTGTCCTTATGAAACACCAAGGCCCAGGCCGTAGATGAAAACTTCTACGCCCGGGCCCTGGCGACCTGGAAAAGACGATGCTTACCTTCAGCGCGACTTGCACTCGCTGCTGCACTTGTCCCTGGCTTCGGTGCAGGCAAGATTGCACGCCGCGCTGTCCTTCTGCGTCCCGTCGGGGTTCGTGCCCGCGCACTCGCTCGCGCACTTGTCGGCGGCCTCCTTGCAGGAGGCGTCGCAAGCTCCGCCTTGCGCTTGGTTACGCAGGCTGTCGCCGTGACCGCAGCGGGCAACACCGATGGCGAGGGCGATGGCGGTACAGGCAACAAAAAACACATGCTTCATGGCGGCAGACCTTTCGACTATTGGAGACGGTACGGCGAAACGCCGTAGCGGACAGTCGACGTTTAACCCGCGACGGCCAGCCGGGCAAAAAAGCGGACGAAAAAAAACGCGAAGCCGTACGCCGCGAGTACGCGAGCCTACCGCGAGGCGCTGGGTAGTTGACTCGCCTCTTCGTAAACGCGGGCCGGCGGCTCACGCAGATCCCAGACGAGGCCGAAAGCAGCCATGGCCCGCAAAGCGAGGTACGTGATGTCGAGCTCCCACCAGTAGAAGCCCTGTCGCGCCGAGCCCTGATAGTGATGGTGGTTGTTGTGCCAACCCTCACCCAGGGTCACGAGCGCAAGCCACGGGTTGTTACGGCTGTCGTCGTCCGTTGCGTACCGGCGCGTTCCGTGGACGTGCGCAAGAGAGTTGATGACGAACGTGCCGTGCCACAAGAGCACCGTGCTCAAGAAGAAACCGATGAACAGGCCGGGCCAACCGAAGAACCACCACACGAGGACCCCAAGCACGGTCGGCACCAGCTTCTCGACGCGGTTCAAGAACACGAGCTCGGGATACTTCGAGAGGTCTTTGATGCGGTCCCACTTGGTGTCTTCGGTGTAGTCGAAGAGCCAACCGCAGTGCGCGTACCAGAACCCGCGCTGCCTCGGTGAGTGAATGTCTTTGTCGGTGTCGGAGTATTTGTGATGGTCACGGTGGTGCGCGGCCCACCACAAGGCACCCTTTTGGGCGCTGCTCTCGGCGATGAGCGCGAGCAAAAATTGCATGGGTCGGCTGGTCTTGAAGGTGCGGTGGGAGAAGTAGCGGTGATAGCCTGCGGTGACGCCGAACATGCGCACAAAGTAGAGCACCGCGCAGACGACCACCGATTGCCAGGTCACGCCCGACCAGATCGCACCAAACACCGCCAGATGGCAGGCGATGAAGGGAATGACGTATGCCCACTCGTAGGGCCTGTCGCGGGCGACCCGCATCTGCTTGGCGGGCTGCTCTGCTTTCGCGATGACCGGGGTGGAGGATTCGAGATACGCAGTCATTTGATGATGCTCCACAAGCATCATCAGTCTTGTCCCCACCCCCCTGCAGTCACGCTTTGGTCACGCTGTGTAAAGGTTCTGTCACGAAGCGGTACCCACTCCCGCGCACAGACAGAAAGTGAACGGGTTCGGCGGGGTTCGCCTCGAAGATACGACGCAGACGGACGATGAAATTGTCGACCGTGCGGGTGTTCGGGTAATTGCGCAGCTTCCAGACGTGCTCGAGCAGCTCGTCACGCGACAGAACGCGCCCGGCGTTGGCGGCGAAATAACGCACCAGGTCGATCTCGAGCTGGGTCAGCTGCACCGCCTTGCCGCACACTGTGGCCTCATGCGTATCGAAGTCGATGCGCGCTTGGCCGAAGGTCAGGACGTTGGTACCGAGCTGCGTGCGCTCACGCCCGCGATCCCAGACGCTGCGCCGAAGCACCGAACGCACCCGCGCCAGGAGCTCGGAGAGCTGGAACGGCTTCACCAGATAGTCGTCCGCCCCGGCGTCGAGGCCGCGGACGCGATCGTCGGGCGACGAACGCGCGGTCAACATGATGACCGGAGTGAGGTTTCCGGCCCTTCGCAGGTGCCGGCAAAGCTCGAAGCCGTCGAGGTCGGGCAACATGATGTCGAGGATGATGGCACCATAGCCCGTCGGGTTCACCAGAAGCTCACGCGCCTCCCGCGCGGTCGCCGCCCGATCGACGGCGTAACCCTCGAGCTCGAGGTTCAGGCGCAAACCCGTCGCCAGGTGCTCTTCGTCCTCGACCACGAGCAAGCGGATGGGTTGATTCGAGTCAGACATCTTTAACATCCAGCGGCAACGTAACGATCACCGTCGTCCCCTGCCCCACGCCCGCGCTCTCGACCTTCAAACGGCCGCCAATGCTGCGCACCAAAGATTGCACGACGAAGAGACCCAGCCCGGTACCACGACGCGCACGCACAGCCTCGATGGGCACGCGATAGAAGCGATCGAAAATGCGTTTGAGGTCGGCCTGCGAAATACCGATCCCGGCGTCGCCAATAGCGAGCTCGACCCAGCCTCGAGCCGCGGTAGCGCGTACGCTGACGCGGACAGGGGGGTCGGAATACTTCACGGCATTGTCGAGGAGATTCTTCAGAACGGTCTCGAGCGCCGTGCGGTCGGTGCGTACGACGATGCCTGGCGCGATGTCGATGGAGATATCGGCTGCCTGCAGCTTGTACCGCTTGGCGACGGTGTCAGCGACCTCGCGCGTGATGGCGTCGAGGTCGATGTCGGCCAACACGTGCGGCCGCAAGCCATGGCCTAGTCGGCTCGCTTCAAGCACATCATCGATGAAGGTCGAGAGGCGCTCGACGTCGTCGAACATCATCTGGCGCAGAGTCGCGCGCTGCTCGTCCACGACCTCGGGGCGGGCCAGCGTCTCTAGACACAAGCGCAGGGAGGCGAGCGGGCTCTTGAGCTCGTGGGTCACGGAGTCGACGAAGCTGGTCTGCCGACGCACCTCGAGGATCTCGCGCGTGAGGAAGATGCTGAACATGATGAGAACGACGGTGATCAGCGTGAACGAGATGATGCCGGCGATGAGCAGCGAGGTGTTCTGAACCAGCTCTTGAGTAACCGACATCTTCTGGACCATGAGGATGATCCAGCCGACCAGCATGGCGATGGTGAGCGCGACCGCGATACTCGCCCAGATGATCGGCGTCGAGATCGAGCGAAAGGAGCGCGGTGCCATCGATGGGCGCGGAAATCACACTTCGATGGGAAGAGGCAACGCTCGCCACGATGCATGGCGCGGTCCGCGACGCATATCCACACGAGGCGTGTGGCTTCCTCGTCGGGCGCGATACGACCATCTACCGCGTGGTGCCGGTGGCGAATCTGGCAGCCGAGCCTCGCCGCGACTACCGAATCGCCCCAGAAACTTTGCTCGCGATTCATCGCGAGGCCACTGTTGAAGGGCTCGACGTGCTGGGCGTCTTTCACAGCCACCCGGACGGCGAGGCGCGTCTGTCGATGGTGGACGAGCAGCAGGGACATCCGGGTTGGGTCTACGCTGTCGTTGCGACGCGCGGGCGGGAGCCTTCCGACCTCTTGGTGTGCAGGCTATAGCGCGACCATGGATCTCTTCAGCCAAGCGGCGGCCAAGGACACGCGCGGAGCCCCTCTCGCCGAACGCATGCGACCGCGCTCCCTCGAGGAGATGGTTGGTCAAACCAAAATCCTAGGCCCTGGCCGGGCGCTCGAACGGCTTGTGGCACGCGGGGAAATCCCATCGATGATCCTGTGGGGGCCGCCAGGCACGGGAAAAACCACGCTCGCGCGTGCCCTCGCCGCCCGCGTCGACGCGGAGCTCGAAGTGCTCTCGGCGACGATGAGCGGTGTGAAGGAGGTGCGCGAGGTCGTGGGGCGCGCCGACGAACGCTTCAAGTTCCATCGCCGACGAACCATTCTCTTCATCGACGAGATCCATCGCTTCAACAAAGCGCAGCAGGACGCGCTCTTACCGCACGTCGAATCTGGGCGCCTGACGTTGATTGGCGCTACCACCGAAAACCCATCTTTCGAGGTGAACTCCGCTCTCTTATCGCGGACGCGCGTATTCGTCCTGGAATCGCTGGAGAAAGACGATCTCGTCAGTCTCCTCGAGCGGGCACTACGCGACGTGGAGCGGGGCCTAGGCGTTTTGGGCTTCGAGGCCGATCGTGCCGTGCTCGAGGCTGTTGCAGAGCTCGCCCAAGGCGATGCACGCCGATCCCTTGGGACACTCGAGGTTGCCACAGACCTCGCGGCGCAGGCCGGAACCAAAACGCTCACCGTCGAGCACGTGCAAGAGGCCGCACAACACAAGGCGCTCATCTACGACAAAGCCGGAGAAGAGCACTACAACGTCATCAGCGCCTTCATCAAAAGCATGCGTGGCTCGGACCCCGACGCCGCGGTGTACTGGATGGTGCGGATGCTCGAGTCGGGTGAGCAGCCACGCTTCATCTTGCGTCGCATGGTCATTTTCGCAAGCGAGGACATCGGCAACGCCGACCCGCGCGCGCTCGAGGTCGCAGTAAACGCCCTGCATGCTTTCGAGCTGGTGGGGCTACCGGAGGGGGTTCTGCCCATGACGCAGGCCGCGACGTATCTCGCAACCGCTCCCAAGTCGAACGCCGTAATCGTCGCCTACGGCAAGGCACGCGCTGATGTCCGCGAAAGCGGCTCGCTCCCGGTGCCGCTACGTTTCCGCAGCGCGGCGACTGGGCTCATGAAGAGCATGGGCTATGGCAAAGACTACAAGTACCCGCACGAGTTTGCGGGCAACTACGTCGTCGAGCGCTATCTTCCCGACGCGCTGGCCGGTCGTCGCTACTACGAACCATCTGGGAACGGCGAAGAGAAGGATGTCGGCGAACGTCTCGCGGCCTGGCGCGCGAAGAGTTGAGCATCACAACGCAGTAGGCTCAGTGGATGCGCGGCTCGACCGGCAACCGCTGGACGATTTCCGCTTCGGCCGTAGCGAGCTCGGCAAGACGCGCGTCGACGACGGCCTGTTCGTCGTAGAGAGCCGCGAGCTCCACGAAAAGCGTGTAGTGACCACGTTCGGCCGTAGCGAGGGCCTTGTAAAACGCACCGAGCTCGTCGCCGCCCAACGCATCGGCGATGAGCTGCAAACGCTCGGACGAGCGAGCTTCGATGAGCGAGCTCACGAGCAAGCGGTCAGTGCGGCGTTGCGCTTCGGGTGTTCGTACATGTTTGAGGAGCTGTTGCACGTAGGGGTCACCGCTATCGCGGGTCAAGGTGAGCCCCCTCTGAACGATGAAGCGGTGGACCTCCCGGAAATGGCGCAACTCTTCCTGGGCGAGCTTGGCGAGCCGCCGCACCAAGACCTCGTGCGACGGATACCACGTGACGAGAGCCATCGCGCTCGCGGCCGCTTTTCGCTCACAATGGCAATGGTCGATGAGGACTGCCGAAAAATCGGCCATTGCGACATCGATCCACTGGGGTGGTGTAGGTAGGCGTAACACGTCCACGTCGCGCTTCTGCACCGCGCGGGTAGCAGGTGGCAAGTGTGGATGCTAACGTGTGCCCTATGCGCCCAGGTGACCGTCCACAGCGGCACAGCGTCAGCCTCTTCGTGAGCTCCGGCGAAGAGCCGGTTCCGTTCGGGCGGACACGCGATCTTTCGGTCACCGGCATCTTCGTAGAGACCGGCGAGAGACCCGCGATCGGCGGCATCCTCCATATCGGGTTCGTCTGGGGTGAAGACGCGCTCGTGTGCGCGGCCAAGATCGCCCGTCACGCAAGCGACGGCATTGGCCTGATGTTCATCAACCCGGACGCGTTCTTCTTGCGCGCGGTCTCCGAAATTCTCGACTCCACCCCACCTGTCCGCGTGCTATCGGGTTTCGCAAGCAGCGGCTAGCTGTTAGCCTCTCTGCTCCCATGCAGACGCACATGGTCATCGCCACGTCGGAGCGTGATGCGCCGCACGCGAAAGCCGAAGACGTGCGCGCACGCTCGCGCGCCGCACTCGTCGCCGTTGGGGTCGCCGCCACCCTGGTGGTGCTCAAGACGGTAACCGCCTTCTTCACCGGTTCGCTGGCCGTCGTCACCAGCCTCGTCGACTCGAGCATGGACTGCATGACCTCCGCGATGAACTTCGTCGCCCTGCGTAGCGCGGAGGTGCCGCCCGACCACGACCACCGCTGGGGCCATGGAAAGGCGGAGAGCCTCGCGAGCCTCGGGCAGGCCTTGCTCTTGGGCGGTAGCGCTGGAGTGGTCGTCTGGCAGGCCGTCGAGCGCCTTCTTCTTCCTGCTCCGATCGCCCATACCGGCATGGGTGTCGCCGTGATGGCGTTGTCCATGCTGGTAAGCCTTGCCCTCGGCTGGTTCTTGCGACGTGCATCGCGACAGCATGGCTCGATGGCGCTCGAGGCGGACGCCGCCCACTATGCCTCAGATGGCATCACCAATAGCGCAGCTGTCATCGCCCTGCTCGGCTACCGCTTCTTTTCGTGGACCTGGGTCGACCCGGTGATTTCGTTCGCGGCGGCCACCGTGCTTGCACTGCAAGCGGCACGCATCGGCAAGCGCGCGCTGGACGAGCTGATGGATCGGGAGCTTCAAGACGATACGCGAAAGCGGATTCGCGAGAGTGTGAAGAAGAGTGCTCCCCAGGTGTACGGCCTCCATGCCCTGAAGACGCGGCGTTCGGGTCGTACGCTGGTCATCGAGTTTCACCTCGAGCTCCCGGCCCACATGAGCTTCGCCGACGCACACCTGGTCACCGCCCAGATCGAAGAGACGCTGCGCGGCGATTTTCCCGACTGCATGGTGACGATTCACCCAGAACCCTACATCGCCCCAGGTTCTCCATTGCTTGCCGGTGATCCGTGATGTGCTGACGCCTCGCGTTGGTCGCGGCGCGTCGAAAAAAAAACAAGACTGGAATTCGCGTTGCAAGCGCCAGCCAGAGCTCTGCCGCTTCCTCGCGTCGTACATTTATGTACGTCCCTGTCGGTATTTCACCTCGCTGGGCGGAAGTCCTCGTCGCGCGCCGAGACGAAGCGGGTCACAATCATTCGCGAGGGGCGAAGCAAATTCGCGCGCCCCCCGTCTAATGTGTTGACCGGTCATGTGGATCGGCACACCTTGAACGTCAGAGAGCGCTCTCAAGGGGCGGAGGCAGTCGACATGTCCCACAAAGACGCCATTGCGAAGCTGGTTGCAGAGGTCCTGGACGGCACTGAGCTGCGGTTGCGGGTCGATTCGTACACGCTCGAGGAGAATCTCGAGCTCGGAGTCGCCAAAATCAGCTGCACGGTGCGCAACGATAAGAACGGCGAGCGCCAGGTGATCAGCGGTGAGGGTGTCGGCATCGTCGACGCCTTCTTCAACGGCCTCATCGTCCGGTACTCCAGTCAGTACCCCTCGCTAACGACGATTCGTTTCGCCGATTTCCAGATCAAGGCGAACGTCGACACTGGCCGACATGCGGCGCGCTCCGACATGGCCGCCGGGGTTACGCTGCGCGTGTTGAACTCGGATGGCCGCGACTTCATCTTCACGCACGGCTCGCCTTCACTCACCCTTTCATCGATCATGTGCGTTCTGCAGGCGGTCGAGTTCTTCATCAACAGCGAGCGCGCCTTCGTCGACGTCTATCGGGCGTTGCAACACGCGCGTAACGAGAACCGTGCCGACTCCATTCAGCGGTACACGGCTCAGCTTTCGACGCTCGTCGAGGCGACCTCGTACAGCGAAGTCATCGAGCAAATAAAGCGCTCGGAGCTGCGCTAGCCCGCGAAGGCATGCACGTGACCACGACGCCGCCAACAACGTCAGATATGGCTCATGTGATGGCGGTGCTCATCAAGGTGAGCGACGCGTGGTCTCTGATGGCGGACAACGGCCAGGCGTCGGCCGTCCTAGCACGCGACCCGAGGCTCGAATTGCTGGGTGTTCTCGTGCAGCTCGTGTCGCGCCGCTCGCACGGCTTGCGCGATGTACCGACGCGCGATGACCTCGAGGCCGAGGTCCGCGAAGGTCGCGTTCAGCTTCGCCTGCGCTCGCGCGGCCGGGTGCCTTTCGAAACCGATGTGGTCGAACGTCAGCTGGCGCGCTTTGGCTTCGTGGTCGAGCGCGTTCCCGGCACCGAAGGCCGCGAGCTCGTGATGGCTTGGTCTCGCGATGGTGTTGGGCGCATCAAATGGCGACAAGCAAGCGGTCAAGACGCCGAACAAGGCCCCGCAAGCGAAGGCGGTGCGACCGTCATCGAGCTGCCGTCGGCCAAGCTCGCCATACAGCGAAGGCGCAGGCAGCGTCTCGGCCGCTAACGCACCTCGCGCCCCCGATGGTGCCGTACGGACCCCAGCCAGGCTGTCACGACGCCTCATTTGTCTTGCGGACGCCATGGCGGCGTGCCACGTCTTGATCCGTGGCTGGTCAGGATTACGATGACTTGCGCGGGTTCGATCTCTCGCGGCTCGACCTCGAGCACATCGAGCTCGACATCGAACGGCCGCCGAACCCCGCGTGGCGCTGGGTCTTCGGTCTCGTGCTGGTCGCCTTGGCCGTCATCATTGCCGCGAGCGGCTCGCGCATATCCCTGTCGAATGGCGTTGCTTCGTTCGTCCTTTCTCTCGCAGCCGTCATCGTCGGTATTACGCTCGGGCGCTGGCTGTGGGCCATCGCGCTTGCGCGCGCCGCTATGGCAGACCCCGTTGACATCGCTCCAGAGCCACGCGGCCCCGCATCGCTACTCACGCGATGGGTCACATTTTTGCTCGGTGCTGGCGGCGCCGTGAGCGTCGTCGTGCTCTCGCGCAACGGAACGCTCGAGCAATGGTTCGGACCGGGCGCTCTTTTCGGTGCAGCGGCCTTCGCGATCGTCAGCGGCATCATTCTCGGGCGCTGGTTGATGATGCAGGCCGAGGCGGCCAAGGCCGAAGAGCTCATCGACTTCGACGATGACGGTAAGCCCATCGAGCTCCCACCCTGGTTCAAGTGGGTGACGCTCGGCGGCATTGTTGCCGTTGCCACGGGTCTCGTCATTTACTCGTCAGTGGGCGGCGAGGCAGTCGCTGGCGGCGCAGGGATGGGCGGCTTGGGGTTCGCGTGTGGCATCGCCGCAGCGATCTGGGTCGCGCGGCGGTTCGACGAGCTCGAAAACAGCAAGAAGAAGCCGGTAAGGGCGATGCCAGAGCGCCGGGGTGGCCGCCACGCGCCGGTCACTTTGCTTCCCGAAGGCTCGGAGCGCCACGTCCGGCACCTGCCCGTCGGGCGGTCGAGCTGGGACGCACCGCAAGACGACGACCGCGACCTTCGCTAGCCCTCCCCCGCACGGGTCTGGCAGCCGCCAAAATCGTGAGCAGATTAGCGTCTGGCGGAACCCTACACGACCCCACGATCGCCGATGCGTCGCGCCCCAAAAATGAACCCGCTTTTGCTTGCTGACTGGTCATTCAGCAATCACCCACAAGGCTCATTGATTCAGGAATTCCGCACTACTTCTGCGGTGTTGAAATGGCTGTGGAGTGCCTGTTGAAACCCTCGGGCAACTACGACGCTTCGTGTCGTAAGTTGTTGACTTTTTAGATTTTTCCGGCACATATGGCGCCCTCGACCGGGGCCGAAAAGGTGCCTGGACGCGGCGCCCCTGTCTGGGGTCTGGCCGTGTAGTCTGCCGGGCAATTGATAGAGGAGCAGATTGATGGGTGCGGGGCGTGCAATCAAGACGCAGCAGTCCAAGAAGGATAGCAAGCAAACCCGGAGCCTGGCGCGGCGCGCAGGTGCTCATGGCACCAAGGCGAGCACGAAAGCCGTGAGCAAGGTCGTAAAACCTGTCGCCAAGGAAGAGCGAAAACGTGTGAGTCTGCCCCCAGCCGCCAACAGCGCCCCAGTCGTCGAGACGAAGGCAGGAGTTCCAGCCATGCCAGTCGAAGCCAAGAGCGACGTCGTCAACGCCATCACCTGGGATGATCCGCAGCTCGATCGCCGCATCATCGAAGGTATGTTGACCGATCGCGGCACACTCCTCACCGAGCTCGCCACGAAGGGCATCACCGGCGCTGCGGTTGTGCGTCGCGCGGCCGACCTGGGGCTCTCCGAAGCCTATCTGCGTCACGTCCAGACCGTTGCCGCGGACCTGGCTGGCGACCGACCCGGCGCCCGCCGCGTCCCGTCGTCGCTCGCGGCTCGCGATTGTCTCTCGTGCAACCGCGTGTTCCTCTCGAGCGGCCCAGGCAACCGCATCTGCCCGCGTTGCCGCGGCGCTGATGCCGGGCTCGCGCAGCTCTAGTCACTCGTCGATTGACTCGCGCGACCTACTTCCGGTAGGTCGCGCTGGTTCCTGGTGGGCGTAGCTCAGCTGGTAGAGCAGCGGATTGTGGATCCGCGGGTCGCGGGTTCAAACCCCGTCGCTCACCCCTTTCTTTCGTGCCGGCGACTGCGGCGTTAGTTGGCTCTCGTTTGAGGTGTGTGATACCTCATCGAGGTCGAGGTCACGCTGCAACGCGATGATTCCGGGCTACAACCACAACGTCAAATACAAAGACCGCGTCTATCACGTTCAGACCGAAGACTCGGGCGTTCAGACTCCACATGTGATCACGCACCTGTTCGTGGGCGGTAACATCGTCGAGTCGCGCAAGACCTCGTACGCAGACATCGTTAGCAGCCCCCGCCGGGACGAGCTTCTCGTGGAGATCATGCAGGCTCAGCACAAGGGCATGCTGAAAGATCTCATCGGCGGAAAGCTCGATCAGAAGATCACCGAGCGATCGAAGAACGCTGCAAGCTTGAACGGCCCCGCGCCGTTGAACGTCGACGCGGGCGCACAGCATCGCACCTCGTTTGGTTTGCCAGTCGATGCGTCTGTTTCCAAACAAGTGACGACGCCTCCTCCAGCGGCTCCGCCACCCGCCAAGCCCGTCCTTCCAAGCGCCGGTGCCTATGCCCGGGCAGCGGCAGCCGGCACGCCCGTGAAGTCGGACCCGAATCCGTTCTCACAGGCTCCTCGCCCGCCACCAGGCCCCCTGGGAGGCAAGCCCGCGCAACCCGCCCCACGCCCCATCACGGCGTCGCCTGCCGCGTCGCAGCCGGCCACACCGCCGCCGCGCGCCGCCCCCGTGGTGGCGCAGACACCATCGGCACCGCCGACGTTTGGTGGTCTGCCACCGAAGTCGTCGACCAGCATCCCGAGAACGGGCGCACCCGCGGCGATCACCCGGCCTGTTCCGCCGCCGGCGCCCATCGCCAGCGCGCCAAAGGCGAAAGAGCCAGTCCTCGAAGCTGAGACGCTAGCGCGTGCATTCGAATCGAAGAACGAGAGCGCTGTCGACTCGATCTTCGGCGAGGACCTCATCAGCGAGAAGTCGCTCGATGAGGTCATCCTGTCGTACCTCGCGGACGACTTGCAGAAAGAATAGCGCCTCATCGACCGGACGGCCGACGCGTCCGCGCGAGGTTCGTCCCCGCGGCTCTGCCTACCAGAACAACTCGAGTGCGACGCAAAGGGCGCTCATCGCTTCCCCTTGGGTCACCTGCCGCCCGAGCTTGGCCCCCTGCACTGCCCGGGTCAGAGCCGCAAACCGCGCGTACGGAATGTTGCGCTGCAAGATGAGCATTGGAGTCATGTCCGCTTTCGCGTCACCCTCACCGCCAGTGGTCAGTGTGCGCCTCGCTTCACGCGTCACGAGCTCCTCGATGGCCAGCACCATGTCGTTCCAGCGACCTTGTCCGCGCGCGTCGTCGATGCGTTGACCAATGGCGGCAACGGCTGGCGGCCACAAGCCAGCTGGCGCTGCCGACGCTTTCGCATGGGGCGGGGTTTGCGTCACCGCGCCCAGCGCCGCGAAGCCGTCGGGCTCGTTGGCAGCGGGAGGCTCGGTCGCTTGTAGGATCTGACGCCCGAGCCCCTTGCGTAGCAGGTCGTTCACCACCTGCTGGCTGATGCTCTTCAGTGCCTCGAAGACCCCCGTGCCGTTCGTCGCGACGGTCGGGAAGGCCGGTACGCGGCGCGGGTTGTAGATAGTCTCCATCGCCTCGACGGTGTCGATCTCAGGGAGGTCACGCTTGTTGTACTGCATGACCATGGGCACCTGGCTCAGCTCGAGCCCGAGCTCCGCGAGGTTCTCGTGCAGGTTCGCCAGGCTCTCGGTGTTCGAGTCGCGCATCAAGCGTTGCGAGTCAGCAACGAAGACAATGCCGTCGACGCCGTTGAGAACCAACTTGCGCGTCGCGTTGTAGAAGACTTGTCCGGGCACGGTGTAGAGTTGCAGGCGGACGTTGAAGTCCTTGATGCGATACGCAGTGACCGGAAGAAAATCGAAGAAGATGGTACGATCGCCCTCGGTGGCAAGCGATACGAGCTGAGGGCGCTTGTGCTCGGGCAAGGAGGCGTAGATCGTATGGAGCGAAGTCGTCTTGCCACAGAGGCCCGGACCGTAGAACACGATCTTGACCGAGATCTCCTTCGTATGAAAGTTGATGGCGGACACTATGGCGTATCGTAGCGCTCACCAGAGTCCGCCGCCACGCCGATGCCAGCCCTCGTAAACGTCGCAGCCAGCTTGGCGTTCGGTGCGAGCCTCGCCTTCGTGCTGCGTCGCTCTCCATCGCTGCGCGACGAGGCCTTGAGCTGGCCCTTCTTGGTGCTTCTCGCCTTCGAAGCCATGGTCGCTACCCCGGTCGCCACCCTGCTCTTTCGCTTTCACCCCCAGTGGTCGATGTTTTACTGGTTCGACCCACAGGTCTTCCCCGAGATCGACACGTGGACTGGAACGCTCTCGGCAGTCGCCGTCATCGCCAACGCTTCAGCGGCAATTGCGGGCTTCATGCTCATCCGTCATAGCGTACGCGGCGGTCCGGAGTGGCTGCGCTGGACGCCATTCGGCATCGCCGGGGCAGTCGTCCTTTGGTCGCTGGTCGCGTTTCCTCGACGTCTCGTCTTCATCGGCGACTACGATGAATTCTGGCAAGGTCACGCGCGTCTGTTCGTAGCCCGATTCGCGGGTTGGATGGGGATCGCGGCGTATTTCGCAGCGGTCGCCCTTGTGCTCGTGTTGCGACAGCGGTACGCCGATCGCGAGCCAGAAATAGCCTAAAGGACACTCCCGAAATGAAATCCCTCGTTTCAGCCACTATCGTGACGCTGTCGTCCCTCGTGTCGACCCTGGCCTTCGCGGAAGGCGCAGGCAACCAATGGCGTAAGTTCGACGACGGCCGCGACCTTGCCGCCTTGCTCGAAATCCGCAACGACTATGTCGACGCGCTGCAAGCGCACGATGCAGCCAAAGTGACCGCGACCGACGACGAGCTCAAACACTGGTTCAACGGCGAGCTCCGCGAGGAGCGCCGCGAGTCGCGCCAGAGCCGTCGCGAGACGCGTGGCAGCTGGAAAGAGGTCTTCACCGAGCAAGACTACGACGCCCTGCGCGACGTCTCCGACGACATGCGCGATCAGCGCAAGCAAGCGGTCGAGCGCGCCCGCACAGGCAAGCAGCGCAAAGAGCTCGAAGGGCTCTTGGGCAAGACCGATGACGCCTCGGTGAACCGCCGGGTCGAGCTCTTGAACACGATGCTTGGAGACGCGCGCCGCGAAGTCGCCCGCGACCGCAAGGAGAATCGCGAGGACCGTAAGGAGAACCGTGAAGATCGCCGCGAGCGCGGTAAGGGCAAAAGAGGCTAAATTCGGTAGCCCCAGGAGGCTCGCGTGAAGCGCGTCGCACCAGCCGCGGCGCGCAACCGCGAGCCGATTCTTCGCGTCCTCGAGCGCGTCTTTCCCGACGCAGGTCTCGTCCTCGAGGTGGCAAGCGGCAGCGGCGAGCACGTCGTGTACTTCGCTGACGCTTTGCCGCACCTCGCATGGCAGCCAAGTGACCCCGACCCCGAAGCACGCGACAGTATCGCGGCATGGCGCGCCGAGGCAGGTTCGTCGAACATCCTCCCGCCGCTCGTACTCGATGCCTCGAGCGATACCTGGCCGATCGACTCAGCTGACGCAGTTCTCTGCATCAACATGATTCACATCGCGCCCTTCATGGCGTGTGTAGGACTCATGCGCGGGGCTGCTCGTATTCTCCCACGCGGCGCGGCGCTCGTGACCTACGGTCCGTACACCGTGAACGGCGCGCACACTGCGCCCAGTAATGCCGCCTTCGACGAGGCCCTGCGCACAAGCAATCCCGAGTGGGGAGTGCGCGACATCGACCAGGTTGCGTCCGCCGCAGCGGAACACGGAATCCGACTTGTCGAGCGCATCGCCATGCCCGCAAACAACTTCACGCTCGTCTGGCGTGCGGCCGAAAAGCGCGGCTGAGCTCGTCCAAGCCGCCGGCGTCAGTAGCGAAACGTGGTCGACACGTACAGATAGAAGAACGACTGTGTGAACTCCTGGGTGGTGAAGGCGTTCGTACCCTCCCCCAGCCGCGTCAGGTCGCTGACCGGTCGCACATCGAGGCCGGTGCCAAAGCTGTAAAGCAGGCCGAAGCGCGTGATCATGTGCTCGCTGATGTAGGCCGCCGACGCGGTCGTGCCGTAGAGGTTCAAGCGGGGCGGCTGGTCAGCGGTCAGAGGCTCGCGTATTCGGGGCGCGCTCGAAAAATCGGTAAAGAAGCCGCCAGCAAGCGATAGCCACGTGGTCACCAGGTATTCGCCCCCGAGGTTGAAGTTGACCACCGCGCGGCGCTCGATCTCTGTAGTGAACGGGAGACGCTCGCGCGTGGCCCTTGGCACGTCCACGAGCCGGTAGCTTACGGGAGCGTGCGCGGTGACGTCGGCGGCCAGCGTGAAGTGACGTACCTGCATATAAGAAACGCCGGCGCGAAGGCTGGGAGCTTGTTTGGTTTGTGAGTCGAGGTCGTCGAGAACCACCCGCTCGACGCTCGAGAGGTTCGTACCGGGCTCCGAGGTAGCGCGGGTGTACTGGATCGCGCCGCTCGAGTGGATGCGCGCCGAGGGCGAGCGCACGGACACACCAACGCTCCAGTGCTCGTCGAGAAGCAACTTGGCGCCGCCGCTCATGAGCAGCGAGCCGTTGGCGAGCGTGATGTCGCTAAAGACGGTCTCGAACGGGGCCGTCGACGAGCTGGCGTCGGCGGCGTACGCCAGCTGCTCGGTGTCGGCGACCGAACGCAGCACGTAGAACGCGGAGACCCCAAGGCGGAGCTTCTCGTTGATGCGCGCCCCGTAGCCTATCCCGGCCCAAATCTCGCGGTCGGTGACGCGACGTTTGTACGAGGTCGTCGACTCGTCTTCGCTCGTCCCGGGTGAGCTCGAGCGATAGGACGGAATGATGACGGCGGCGCCGAAGCCGTGACGCGCCTTTCCGTTCTCGTCGCGCTCACCGAACGCGATGGCGGCTCCGGCGCTTGCCGGAATGACGACGAGGTCCGTGAAGGCGTCGTTGAGGTTGGGTACGCCCGGTACCGGAATGGGACCCGAGGAGCCGATCTTGCCGCGCTCGAAGCCATACAAGCTGGTCGACAACTGCAGGCTCGACGATCCCACGTCCGCGAGGCCCGCGGGATTGAACCAGACGCCAGAGGAGTCGTCCGCGAGGCTACAAAACGCGCCACCCAACGCTATGGATCGGCCTCCGACGAGGTAGTCCTGATAGTGAGTGTCATCCGCTCGCGCGGACGCACACATCAAGACGCAGACGAGAGCGAGACCTGTTGGCCGCAAGACAATCAAGCGCCGCGAGGCTTACCTTCGCGATAGTTCTGCGCTCCGTACGCGGGTGCGGTACCCGCCCGGCCCATCAACGAGAGGAGGTCGATGCGCCCAACGACTGCATCGTCGCGGGTAAAAAACGGCGGCGTGTGGACGCCCGTGTCCATGCGGATGGCATCTTCCGGGCAGGCCTCGACGCACAGACCGCAGTAGATGCAGCGCAAGAGGTCGATTTCGAAAGCGGCAGGATACTTCTCGATGCGGTTGTCGGGCGACTCGGCAGCGACGATATGGATGCAGTACGCGGGGCACGCCGTCGAACACATGTAACAGGCGACACAACGCGAGGAGCCGTCTTCGCGCTGCAGCAACCTGTGCTGGCCGCGATAGCGCGCGGGGTAAACGCGCTGCTCTTCGGGGTAACGAACAGTCTGGAGATTGCGCGTCTCCTTGTTTCCGAAGGCATTGGAAAAAAAGTGCCCCAGCGTGATGGCGAGCCCACGCAGGATCTCGGGCACGAAGCTGCGCTCGTAAAGGGAGTATTCGACGCGGTCACGAACTCTAACGACGCCCATGGAATGCTCCTAGTGACTGGTGGCCGGGTGGCCATGCGAGTCGGTCGAATGCGATGCATGTGAGCCATGGCCATGGTCGGCATGAGCCGTCCGCCGACGCGGACCCGCGACCGCAACCAAGATCACGAGGCCAATGAAGCCGAGGCCGAGCACCGTCATGGCGGTCAGCGACGGGTCCCACCAGATGACCGCAGCGCTGACGAATATGTTCGCGAGCGCGAGCGGCAAGAGCATCTTCCAGCCGAGGTTCATCACCTGGTCGTAGCGGAAGCGCGGCAAGGTCCAGCGAATCTGCAGCTGCAGAGCGCAGAGGAAGAAGATCTTCGCGCCCCAAATGCCCATGCCGAGAAGCATGTGGACGAGGTGGAACGTGCCCACCCCGACCGAGTCCGGCGTCAAGGTCGTGAAGCCGAGCCAAATCGAGTCGTTGCCCATGATCCACGGCAAGTCCCAGCCGCCGAGGAACAGCGTGCTGAACACCGCCGAGAGCACCACGATCTCGACGAACTCTCCCAGCATGAACATGCCGAAGCCCATCGACGAGTACTCGACGAAGTATCCGATGATCTCCGATTCGCCCTCGGGCACGTCGAATGGGGTGCGCTTGGTCTCTGCGACCGAGGCGATGAAGAAGAGCAGCGCGCCAAGCGGCTGCACGAGGATGCCCCAAAGAGGCAGACCCAGACCGCCCGCCTGATTCTGCGCGTTGACGATGGCCGAGGGCTCGGTCGCGCCAAAGGCGATGAGAATGCCAACGACCGTCAGTCCCAGCGCCACTTCATAGGAAATGGCTTGTGCCGACGCGCGAAGGCCTCCGAGTAAGGCGAAGCGGTTGTTTGAGGCCCAACCAGCAAGAGCGGCGCCGTAGACACCCAGCGAGGCCAGCGCGAACATCCAGAGAATGCCCGCGTCGAGGCGGACGACCTGCAACGGCACGACCGGGTATTTGGCGATGGTCTCCTCGGAGACGAACGGCAATATCGAGGTCGGGATGTCCGGTCCGAAGGGAATGACGGACATGACGACGAGTGCCATGACGTAGCCGACCAGCGGAGCAATGGCGTGGAGCCTCTTGTCCGCTGAAGCGGGCGTGAAAGGCTCTTTGAAGAGCATCTTGATGGCATCGGCAATCGGATGCAGGAGGCCCAAAAGTCGTACGGGCTTACCGCCGATGCTGAAAAACGAAGCACGCCACGGACCCAGGCGGTCCTGGGTCAGCGCGCTCTGACGGCGCTCCATCCAGGTGAGCAGCGTCGCCAGGGGCATGATGAACAGCAGCACCAAGAAAACGAACTTGAGGAGCGTCGTGACCAGCAAGAAAAGCATCGTCGTCCTCGGTCAGATCTTGGAGGCAGCTTCGGCGGGCACGGCCCAAGGAAGCTGCGTACCTGTTGGCGGCACTTGCGTGAGCTTCGCCTCGCGAAACGAGGGGAGCTGCGATTCGATCTCGGCGCGGATGGTGGTCATCGACGGCCAAGCGTAAGCGACGCCCAGGCGCGACGCGATGTCCATGAGCCATGCGTGAGTCGGCTTCGCGTCGTGTTCGGGCAGGAAGCCCGCCTTGAGACGCTGGGCGCGCTGCTGCACGTTCACCCAGGTACCGTCTGTCTGCACCCATGACACACCCGGCAACGTCACCCTCGCGACCTCGGCGATGGGGCCACGCGCGTAAGCAACATGGACCACGACCTCGAGGCCCTTCGCCGCGAGAGCGAGCTCGGGACCAAAGCTGGTCTCGTGGCCGACCGCGAGCCAAGCCTTCACAGTGCCGCTCTTCATGCGCTGCATGAGCTCGCGCTCGTCGACGGGCTTGAGCCCCATGTCCGCGAAAACGGCCATAACACCGGCGCGGTTGGGGTTCTTGTCCGCGACACGGAGAAGGTCGTCTTGGCCACCCGGCAACAGACCAACGAGTCCGATCGTGTCTGCCTTGAGCACGTCTTTTACGAAGCGGCCGAATACGTAGGCTTCCTCGACGGTTGCGTGCAGCGACAGCGTCGCCGCCACACCCTTGCCGGCGTTGGCGAGCGGCTTGAGCAACTCAACGGCTTTGTTCAAGGCAGCAACGCCGTCCGTGGTCGTCGGAGCGTCCTGCCCCTCACGGATCAGAGCTTCTGTGATCTTGCCCTCGTTCGGGCGATTGTAGGTGAGGCGACCTTCGTCGCACAGCCACGACTTGTTGACGGCGTCGTTGTCGCGCGGCAGCAACCGGTACACGACACCGCTGCGCTGATCGACGTGGATGTTGCAACCGCGGGCACATCCGCCACACACACTGTCGCTGCGCTTGAGGTTCCAGGCCCGCTGCTTGAAACGGAAAATCGTGGACGTGAGAGCGCCCACGGGACAGACGTCAACCGTGTTGAGTGAGTATGCGTCGTCGAGCACGACACCAGGCGCGCAGCCAATCTCGCTATGGTCGCCACGGTTGAAGACACCGAGCTGGGGGTTTTGCGCGACCTCGTCCATGAAGCGGACGCAGCGCGTGCAAACGATGCAGCGCTCGGCATTGTAGACGACGTGAGGGCCTAGCTCTTCGAGGCGCGGCTTGTTGACCTTGTGCTCGACCACACGAGAGGGCGCGAGCTGGTACTCCATATAGTAGTCTTGGAGCTTGCACTCGCCTGCCTGGTCGCAGATTGGGCAGTCGATGGGGTGATTCACGAGCAAGAACTCGTGGACCGCGCGCTGGGCGTCTTTCACCTTTTCGTTCTGTGTATGGACGACCATGCCGTCGGTCGCGGCGGTCTGGCACGCCGGCATCAGCTTCGGCGCCTTCTCCACCTCGACCAAACACATGCGGCAGTTGGCCGCGACCGAGAGTCGGGGGTGCCAGCAGTAATACGGTATTTCGACATTCTCGCGTGTCGCGGCCTGGATGATCGTCTCACCAGGTTGGAAGTCGACTTTCTTTCCGTCGAGCGTCAAAGACGGCATGAAATCCTCGCAGGTGTCTGCGTTAGCGGTCGCACTCGCCGCCGATCATGTTGACCGAACCGAAGATGGGAACGATGTCCGAGATCATGTTGCCAGGCAGCAAGATCGGATCGAGCAGCTGCATGGCGGTGAAGCACGGAGAGCGCACGCGGCACTTGTAGGGCTTACCGCTTCCGTCGCTGACGATATAGAAGCCGAGCTCGCCGTTGCCACCCTCGGTGTAGCCATAGACCTCACCCGCGGGAACACGAGCGCCCTCGATGATGAGCTTGAAGTGATTCATCAAGCCCTCGATCGACGTGTAGACCTCGTCTTTGGGCGGCAGTACGAAGCGCGGATCTTCGATGCAGATGGGGCCAGGTGGGATCTGCGCTAGGGCTTGCTCGACGATGCGGCGGCTCTGGCGAGCCTCCTCGAGGCGCACGAGCCAGCGGTCGTAGGTGTCGCCGTTGTCACCGACGGGGACGTCGAACTCCATGCGATCGTAGACGTCGTAGGGCGCGGCCTTGCGCAGATCGTAGGCGACGCCGGTCGCGCGCAACATCGGACCGGTGATGCCGTACGCAATGGCTTGCTCTTTGGTGATGCGACCGACCTTGTTCATGCGGTCGATGAAGATGCGGTTGCGGGTCAGCAGCGCGTCCGCATCGTCGAACAGCTTGAACGCCTTGTTGAGTGCTTCCTTGCAGCGGCCAGCAAATCCGGGAGGCAAATCGTGTGCGACGCCACCGATGCGCGCGAAGTTGACGGTGATGCGCTGGCCGGTGAGCTCCTCGACGATGTCGTAGAGCAGCTCGCGTGCCTCGACCATGTAAAGGAACGGCGTGAAACCGCCGACCTCCATGCCCATGGCGCCGTTGCAGGTCATGTGGTCGCAGATGCGCGAGATCTCGGCCGCGATGACGCGGATGTACTTGGCGCGCTCCGGGATCTCGACCTCACACAGCTTCTCGAGTGCCATCGCGTAGGCGAAATTGTTGATCAGCGGCGAGACGTAGTTGAGACGGTCGCAGTACGGCATGACCTGCGCCCAGTGCACCGACTCGGATTCCTTTTCGAAGCCGCGGTGCAAAAAGCCCACCTCGGTTTCGGTCTTCACGATGGTCTCGCCGTCGAGCTCCACCATCATGCGCACCGTGCCGTGCATCGCGGGGTGCGAGGGCCCGAGTGCGATTTCCATGTTGCGAGTCGGAAGGTCGAACGCGGTATCGGTCATGCCCATGCCTTCGCGGAAAAGTGCCCTCGGAAGGGCGGGAAACGTGTAGAAGCTTCGGCCTCCCAAGTCAACGCGCTTGGGTGGGCCAAATGCGGGTAAAAGCTAGCGTGGGCTATCGTTTGGCAGCTTTCTGGATCGCTCTGGCAGCGCTTGCGTGCGAAGAGGTCGAAGAGCGCCCTGTTCCCCCACGTGTCACGTCTCCGCAAACCCCGACAGCGACTCCCCCCGAGCGTTCGACTGGCGGTGCATCAGGCGTCGAGGAGGTTGGCCCACCCGCCCCCGCGCCGCCGTGGCCTCGCCTCGACGTCGTTGCCGGGCGCTTCTCGCCGGAGTTCGCCCGCGAATACGTCGACTTGGTGCGCAGCGAGCGCGAGGCCTTCGACACCGAGATGGCCAAAACCAAGGAGCCGCCGAAGACTCCACAAGAGGCGACGCACAGACGCATCAGCGAAAAAGGTCGGAGGCAGCGCCTGATGGACAAGCCGCGCCTCGACGCCATCACCGACGAGCAGATCTCCGACGTCTTGAGCTTCAACCCTGACATGGCTTCTGGTGCAAACGAATTCGAACGACTGCTCGCCGCACATCCGAACAATTTGTCGATCTGCGTCGACCATGGCCGGTGGTTACTCTTCAAGAAGCGACGAAGCGACGCTATCGCGGAGTACCAGCGATGCGCGCGCATTCCTGGCATCAGCCAGGACCAGCTCCGCTACGTGCAAACCGCCATCGCCGGAGCCAAGAACGCGCCCCCTTGAAAGCCGAGAAGGTTCCCGGTGGATGCCGCTCCGAAGTCGCTCCTGTGCGCTGGTGCGGGCACAACGCGCCGCGTCATCCACTGCCGCAACGTTCCAGGGCTTTTCGGCGATAACAACCGCGATGAGATGGTGGGCCGGCGTGTATCTTGCGGCCGTTTTCGGGGCTGGAACCGTTGCCTTTCCTAAGGCGGCGTCGGGGGCGTGCGATCCTGGGCTCGTGTCACAGGCGATCGTCGCACGTGTGACGCGTGCCGACCTCGACAGAGTGCTGGCCCCCGTCGGCGGACTCGTCGCGCAACAGATTGGACTCGGCGGTCAGTCGTTCTCCTTCGGTGCGTGCGGCTGGTGGTTCGATGACAACGTCGTGCGGGTACAGCGCGGCAACATTCGTCTCGCCAATCCACACATCGAGACCGTGCTGACGCGCGGTGGCTTCTTCGTGAGCATCCGTGGCGATGTGGACATCGACGCGCACCTCGATATCGAGCTGTGCGCTTTGCCGGACACCAGCTGTGACGCACGCATCGTCGCAAGCGGCGCCTCGATCGTCGCGCAAGCATTCGTGTCGGTGAACGACTGCGTGCCGCAGGTGGCCATCACCAACGTCGTCGTTCGCGTCGACGACAAACCGGCAGTCGATATTTCGGGCTGCCCCGTCTACGACTCGGCACTCGAAGCACTCTACGATTGGCTGCAAGCCGATATCGTCGCCTATGCCTTGCATGAGGTCCGCAACTACATCCCTGAGCTGGTCGCAAGCCAGGTCGAGGCGCTGTCCGCGAGCATCGTGAGCATCGGTGAAGAGGTTGACGGCGTCTTTTTCAAGGGCCAGCCGGAGTCCATCGCGATCGACGGCGGCGGCATCACCGCAACCTTTGCTGCGGGCTCCGAGCACTACGGTTTGGCTGACTGCCTCGAGGGGGTCGATTGGCGGCGAGAGCCCGCTCCCCCACTTCCCACCTGGCCAACGCTGGTCGGGACAAGCATCGGCGTGTCGCAACGCTTCGTGCAGAACACCATCGAGAGCGCTTGGCGCGCGGGCTGGCTCTGTCTCGACCTCGCCGAGGTCTATGCAGACGCCGACAGCATGATCGCGGGCTTCGGCTCGAACGCCAGGATGAAGGCCACCGCGGGCACGCTGCAGCCGCCGCGCGTGACGTTTTCGCAGAGCGACGTGGGGGCCTTGCAGCTCGAGATCGGACACCTGATTGGTCGCGTCACCATCTCCGCAGACGACAAGCGGGACTTCAAGGCGTACGTGCTGGGGGGTGTGACAATCGGCGCCGATACCCGCGTGAAACGCGCCACCAATGAGATCACCATCGCGCCGCGCTCGGTCGACATCCGCCCTTTCGACATCCAGCTCGATGGCCAGGACATCCCATTCACGCAGGACGACGCGGACCGCTTCGTACGCGACGAGGTGGCCCCCGTTATCGCCGCGGGCGTCGCCGAGCTACCGATCGTGAGCAGCTTGTTCACGACGTCGCTCACGCCAATCGCGATCGAGAGTCTGCAAACTATCGACGGTGGGCTCATCGCCACGGTCCACGTCGGAGAGCTGGACACGAGCGACACGACGCCACCCACCACGACGATCGGGACGCAGCCAGCTCCGCCGAGCGGTGACGACGGCACCACGGAGATCGACCCGTCCGCCACCGACGACACGACGCCCGACAACCGCATGCGCTATCGCCTAACGATCGACGGCCGGCGTCAGGGGCGCCTGCACTTCGGCCGGCCGATTCGTATCGAAGGCTTGAGCGGCGGTCGCCACATCGTCCAAGTCGCCGCGGTTGACGCGATGGGCAACGAAGACCCCATCGGTGTAACAGTCACGACCGGGGTCGACACAACCGAGGTCGCCCGCGCGCTGCCCATCATCGCGGGCGGTGGCTGCGCGTCATCGGAAGCGTCGATGGCGATGACGCTGTTTGCTTGCGCGCTGCTGCGGCGTAAACGGCTTCGCGCCGCGCAGCAGAACCCTACGGCTGGTTGAGCATGTCCGGCGGCGGATTGCGCTGCGTCGGCACCTCGCGCACGATGCGCTCTTCGATGAGCGGCTGGCGCTTGGTGATCGGATAGTCTTTGCGCAGCGGATAGCCCACGAACTCTTCGTACATGAGGACGCGCTTGAGATTCGGATGCCCGCTGAAGCGAACGCCGTACATGTCCCAAGTCTCGCGCTCGTGCCAGTTCATACCCGGCCACAACGGGGTCAGCGATGCGCAGGTCGGATTGTCTTCGCCGACGCGGACCTTCACGCGAATGCGCATGTGCTTCACGGTCGAATACAGGTGCCAGATCACCTCGAAGCGCGGCTCGCTCACCTGCCACCAGTCGACGGCTGTGTTGTCGATAGGCATGTCGAACTGCAGCTCGGGATCGTCCTTGAGGAACTGCGCGACCTCGTAGAGGCGCTCCGCCTTCACGAGCACGGTGTCATCGCCCAGCTTACTGTGGCTCTCGAGGATGTCGTCGCCGAAACGACGCTTGAGCTTCTCCAACGCTAAAACGGACATCGTTACACCATCACGCGGCCGTGCTCGGTCTGGATCTTGTCCATGAGCAGGCGCAAGCCGTCGAGGATCTGCTCAGGACGCGGCGGACAGCCAGGGATGTAAACGTCGATGGGAATGATGCGGTCCGCGCCCTGCACGGTGCAGTAGTTGTCGTAAAAGCCGCCCGTCGACGCGCAGACACCAAAAGCGATGGCCCACTTGGGCTCGGCCATTTGCTCCCAAACGCGGCGCAAGATCGGCGCCTGCTTCTGGGTGATGGTACCGACGATCCAGATGAGGTCGGCCTGCCGCGGCGAAAACCGAGGGAACTCGGCGCCGTACTGCGCCATGTCGTAACGCGGCCCGTTGACCGACATGAATTCCATGCCGCAACAGGCTGTGACGAAGGGGTAGTTGAAGAGCGAGAACTTCCGGCTCCAGTTGATGCCGGGCTGGCTCATGCGCTCGATGGTCTGGCGCAACCAACTCTCCGCGTCGGAGCGTCGGGTGACCAGCACCTCGTTGTGAATGATATCTTCGTCTTTCATGGTGTGCCTCAGGCCGCGTGGTGGCTGATTGTCGATTTGTGGTCGCCGGCTCGGACGGTGGTCACCGTGGCGTGAGCGGCCTCTTCAACGTTGTCCTCGGACTCGCGGCCGGCCCACTCGAGCGCGCCCTTGCGCCACTCGTAGACGAGGCTCACGACAAGCAGACCGGCAAACACCAGCATGGCGCCGGCGAGCGCCGCGGGAGCCATCGAGCTCTTGCCGCGGACCGCGTCTCCAAAGGTGACGGCCCACGGATAGATGAAGACCGCTTCGATGTCGAACACGAGAAAGAGGATCGCGACCAAGTAGAATTTGACGTTGAAGCGCTCGCGGGCAGGACCGGTCGGCGGGTTACCGCACTCGAAAACCTCGAGCTTGATCTTTGTCGGACGGCGCGGTCCGAGAAAGTTCGAGATGGTGAGGAGCCCCGCGCCTAGCCCGGTCGCCAAAATCACCATGAGAAAAAGCGGCAGGTGTGCTTCGAGCATGCGCTTCTTTACAGCCTAGAATCGCGGACAGGCAAGGGTTCGGAGCGCCCAGAGGCTCATTACGACAACCACCCAGCACGTCGAGCGCGCCCGACGGCCTAGCGACGTCGCACGAGTCGTCAAGCCGCAGATGCCGCCTTCTCGTCGAGGTTCACCGAGACCAGCGTGCTCATGCCCGGCTCCTGCATGGTGACCCCGTAGAGGCGGTCGGCCTGCGACATCGTGTTCTTGTTGTGGGTGATGACGATGAACTGCGAGATCTTCGAGATCTCGCGGAGCATCTCGTTGAACCTACCCACGTTTGCCTCGTCGAGCGGCGCGTCGACCTCGTCGAGGACGCAAAACGGCGACGGCTTGATGAGGAAGATCGCAAACACCAGCGCGGTTGCCGTCAGCGCCTTCTCACCACCCGAGAGCAGAGAGACGTTCTGCAGCTTCTTACCCGGCGGTTGCGCGATGATCTCGACGCCGGACTCGAGGAGGTCATCGCTTTGGATGAGCTCGAGCCGGGCGACGCCACCGCGGAACAGGCGAGGATAAACCTGCTGGAACATCTCGTTGACTGCGTCGAATGCCTCTTGGAAGCGCTCACGCGAAGCGCGGTTAATGCGCTGAATGGCTCGCTTCAATGACTCCAAGGCATTGGCGAGGTCATCGCGCTGGGTCACGAGAAACCCGTAGCGCGTCTCGATTTCGGCGCACTCATCGATGGCCGTGAGATTGATGGGCCCGAGAGCCTTGATGGCGCGGTCGAGCTCGGTCGCCTTTTGGCGAGCCTCGGGACCGGGCATCGGACGCAGGTGATAGTCGGTCATCACCAGCTCGATGCGCACGTCGTGTCGCTCGAGGATGTGATCGATGATCCGAACGCGCTCGAGCTCCAAGCGCTGCAGCTCCATGCGCACCGAGGTGAGCCGCTCGACAGCGGCGTCGCCGCTCTTGCGCTGCTCGCGTAGCGCTTGCTCGACCACCGCGACACTCTGGCGGTCGGCTTCGTAGCGGTCACGCGCGGCCGCGAGCTCTTCGCGTCGGCGCAGCGCATCCGCGGAGGTGCTAAGAGCAAGCTGCTGCCCTTCTTCGATGCGCTGTGTGAGGTCGTGGCTTGCGTTCTCGTTATGGCGAATCGCGGACTGGGCGCGCTCGATGCGCTGGTTGAGCTCCGTCATGGCCTGTTGCAAACGCTGCGCGGCAGCCTTGGTGCCAGTGAGCTTCTCGGCGCGCGTCGCCCCTTCGACCTTGGCCCGTGTAAGCTCGTCGGCGCGTGCCGCGAGCTCTTCGGCCATCCCCGCACGTCGTTCGCTGAGCTCGCGCGCCCGTTGTTCAATGTTGCGCTGCTCCTCTTCGGCGCGGATCGCGACCTCTTCGGCGGTCTTGGTTTCGCTCGCGCTCTTGGCCAGCTCGTCGCTTGCCTGGGCACGCTCGAACTCGACAATCTCGGCCCGATCGCCAGCGCGCCGCGCATCTGCCATAGCGGCCTCGAGGTCTTTCGAGGTCTCGATGCGCTCGAGATCGGCTGCGTGCAGGTCTTTTTCGAGCTGCTGGATATCGACCTCGAGCTGGAGGCGCTGCGTCTCGAGCTCGTGGTGCACAGCGCGAGCCTCTTCGTGCTCCGCGTCGAGCGCGGCGACCTTCTCCTCGAGCTCGCGGATCTCGCGACGCTTGGCGAGTAAACCGCTCCCCTCTTCCGAGCCACCGATCAACGTGCCAAAGGCATCGAGAACTTCGCCGTTCAAGGTGACGTAGCGCAGCGGGGTCTGATCGTCGCTGAACGCGACCAGCGCCGCGTCGAGCGTGTCCGCAATGCTGACGTCGGCCAGAAGGTACTCTGCGACCTTCTCGAAACCTGGGCGCGCCTTGACTCGCTCGAGCGCGTTGCCGTGGGCGGCGAGGCGAGACGGGCGCGGGGTCATCGGAACGAAACCGCTACGACCGCCCGCAATCTGCTGCAAGTGCGCGATAGCGGTCACGCCGACGGACTGTGCATCGACAACGACGTATTGTAAGCGCTCACCGAGCGCGGCTTCTACAGCACGCTCGAGCTCGGGCGGGACGTCGAGAACGTCGGTAATGAGCGCACGGATGCCCGAGACAACGGGTTCTCCACCGTCGGGCTGCATGAGGGAGCGCACGCCGTCTGAGTAACCCTCGAAGCGGCGCGCGATTTCTTGCAACGACTCGAGTCGTGAGCGTCGCTCGGCGAGGGTGTCACGCAGGGACCGGAGGCGCGTCTCGCTCTCGCTGACCAGACGCACGGCGTTTTCGAGGGTGGCGCGATTTTCGATGACACGCGTCCGCCACGCGTTGATTTGAGCGGCCAGAACGTCGCGGCGCTCGGTGAGCTCGAGCGCCTTCGACTCGGCGAGGGCTCTGCGCCGCGCGACGTCTTCGAGCTCGGCGCTCGACTGACTCAACCGGTTTTTGAGCTCCACGTCACGCTTGGCGATGGCAGCGATCAACGTGCGCTGACGCGCACCTTCGTGGATGTGCTCGACGGCCGAACGCCGCAGCGCCTCGGCATCGCGGTCGAGGCTGGCGATCTGCGCCTGCATCTCGCCGACTGCGGTCTCCAGGGCATACGTGCGCTCGCGGTCACTATCCACCGAAGCGGACAGATGTCCCAACGCCTGATCGTGGCTGTCGTGCTCGTTGCGCGCTTGCGCGAGTCGCGCCTCGGCGTCCTCGACGTCCCGTCGCGCCGCGTGGACACGTGCGATCGCCTCTTCACGCTGGCGCTGCCAGTGGGAAAGATCGCGCTCCAGCGCTGCCAGCTTGGCGTCCAGCTCGGCACTCGCGGCCTGCTCGCGCTGCAGCTCGCGTTCGACCTCGAGGAGGCGCAGTCGATCGGCCTCGATGCTGCTCTCGCGAGCGGCGATACCGGCCTGGGCATCCTCGGCGTCTCGCGCCAGCATATCCGCCTCGCCGTGGGCGTGTTTTTCGAGGGCCGCGACGCGCAGCATCTCGAGCGACGCGTGGTGCAGCTCGAGATCACGCAGCTCGGCGCGCAGCTCCTTGTACTTCTCTGCGCGGCGCGCCTGACGGCGCAGCGACTGCAGCTGGCGCTCGAGCTCGCTCACGACATCGCCGACGCGGTCGAGATTCTGCTGCGTCGACTCCATCCGGCGCTCGGCGGCCTTCTTGCGCGCCTTGAATTTCGTAATGCCCGCGACTTCTTCGATGAGAGAGCGACGGTCCTCGGGCTTGCTGCTGACGATGAAGCCAATGCGGCCCTGTTCGATGATCGAGTAGGCGCGCGTGCCAACACCGGTGCCCAGGAAGAGGTCGGTGATGTCGCGCAGGCGAGCAGGGACCTTGTTGACGAGGTATTCGCTGCTGCCATCACGATGCAGACGGCGCGTCACTGCGATTTCGCTGAAGCTCGCATACTGCGGAGGGACGTTGCCGTCGTTATGGAAGCTTATGGTGACTTCGGCCATCCCGAGGGGGCCGCGACTGTCGGAGCCCGCGAAGATGACGTCTTGCATGGCGCGGCCGCGCAAATGCTTGGCGCTCATCTCGCCCATGCACCAGCGCAAGGCATCCACGATGTTCGACTTGCCGCAGCCGTTGGGGCCAACGACGCCGGTGATGCCTTCCCCGAAGTTGAGCACGGCGCGCTCGGCGAACGATTTGAAGCCGTGGATCTCGAGTCTCTTGATGCGCATGGCCCTGCCAATCGACGACGAGGCGTTAGGGACTCGTCGGCGCATACCCAATACTCGGGGGGTCCGATCGTTTTTGCCGAACCCAACGATCGCGGCGTCAATCCGCCTTGAAAGCGCCTCTGAAGGTTTGGCCTTTCGGTGCGGCGGTCGTCAAGGACAGGGGCCGATGGCAAGCTCGGGACCAACGGTCGTTAGGGCCTCCGCGGGTGGCGCTGCCCGGACCCCGACGTAGTCGAACCGTACCAGGTTGGCCGTGAGGATCTGCCAACCCGAAAGGCGCAAGACGTTGACGTTGCCAACAGCGTTGTCGCCGAAGGTGATGGCGGTCTCGAAGCCGTCCACCGCGGCGAGCACAGTTTTGGCATCGAGGTCGATCAGAGCACTCAGGCGACGGCTGCCGGTGCCGCTGCCGATGCTGAAGGAGTCGCCGCCGCCGATACCAACGAATCGTTCGGCCCCGAAGTTGGGGCCGGTCCCGTTGGGAAAGGCCCCCCAGCCAAGTACCGCGGCCGCGCCAACCGCGTTCACCGGGGGCGTCATCGCAGGCAGGTTCCGCCCCAGATGGATGAAGGCGCCGTAGTCGCTGTCACTCGACGGCGTGACGAGGACGATGCCGACCTTGAGCTCGACTCTGCCCCCCTCGAGATTGGGGAAGGAGCGGTCTGCCACCGGGTTTGCGTTCGTATTCGGGCTCGGCAAGGTGATGAGCCCACCGCCCTTGGCAATTGCAGAGCCTGCGACAGTCCAGGGCGAGCCCAGCACCGAGCCCGGAGCGTCGAAGTCGTCACGCAAGGCGTAAACGCCCGTCGCCGTCGAGGCGCTCGTCGTAACGTTAGGCCCTGCCCCATAGACCAACAACACGTCGGTTTCCGCGGCCGTACGAACATGTTCGTTGCGAATCCAAAGGCGAGTGTCGGAGCGCAGCCACCCGCTCGCTACGTCAAGCTCGCGCGGGACCTCGCGAAACCCACCGCTATCGCGGACAAAGACGCGCACATCGGCGCCATTCGAGGTCGTGCGACCAGCGTTGTAGAGGCCAAGGTGGTCGAAGGCGAACGCGATACCAAAGCCTGCCGCGAGCGTTGGATTCGGAGTGACGGTGACGACGCGGCCATAGCGAAAAAGCGCGGGCTCGACGACGCAGTTCTTGTCGCCACAATCGACACCCGTGTTGCAATCATTATCGAGCCCGTCGCGGCAGTTGCCAGCGGCGACGTCTTCGAGGATGGCGGGGCTCGCGGCGCTGCTAGCGTCGTTGCAGTCGCCCCCGCACTCATCGACCCCATCGCCATCGTCATCCGTGCGCTTCGCGACATAGGTCTCACACGCGAAACACTCGTTGCTTGCGCCAGGGAATACTCTGGCGTCGCGGTCGTCACAGTCATCGCCAGTGACGGCACTGTAGCCGTCGTCCGCATCGTCGCAGGCGCAGCGCGCCTCACCAGCACCGCGTCCATCGCCATCCATGTCGAGGAAGCGATCGACACAGCCCTGCGGGGAGTCAGTGGCTTCGTCGACGGCGCCATCACAGTCGTCGTCGCGCCCGTTGCACGACTCGTCGCGAATGAAGGCCCGGCCGCTGAGTAAGCAATCGTAGAGACATTCGCCCCAGACACCGCCCACGCACTGTCGGCAGCCCTGCGAACAATCGGTCGTCCCAGCGACACACGGCGATACCGCGTTCGCCTCGTCACATTGGCCACCAGCGCCACCGCTCGCGGCGAACGGTCGGCAAACACCATCAAGGCAAGCGTAACCGGCGACGCATTGGCCGACATCGCACGCTCGGTCCACGAGACCGACCGCCTGCTTGGTACAGGCAGCCATGCACAACGCGACCGCAAGGACACATCGACTCTTCACTGCCCCGGAGTGTAGCTGACTCACGGGCGGCAGGCCCCAACGCCGACCTCGCGTCGGGCGGCACTCGCGCGTTGGCGCCAAGGTGAGCGTGTGTGGGCTCGTTCAGGCGCGATACACGTTGCCCCGCTCGCTCTCCTCATAAGCGAAGGCGCACTGCAGGAGCAGCTCTGGCGTCGGGCGGAGAACGTTGGCGCGGGCATCTGGGGGCTCACGCAGCATGAGGTTGAAGGCACCAGCCGGCGTTGCGAACAGAGCAATCAAGGCCTCTTCGCCGGTCCGCGTACCCCACTCGACCCGCGAGAGGTGACCACCACGCACGAGGAGCATCGCGTGCTCGCGACCGGTGCCAACGCGGAGGACCGCCGAACGTTCCGACTGATACAGCCACAACAGAATCTCTTCGAGCGGCCAAGCTTCGAGCTGGCCAACCAAACATGAACGATCGTCACTTCCGGCAGTGTGGGTCGACGTGGTGACCATTGGGAGCCCTCCGCGCGGTGCGCCTCACCCAAGAGATGAGCAACGCTCGTGCCAGGGTCCGACCGCGACTGCGGGCAGTTTTGGCGCACACCCACACGCAAATCACGTCACGTGGTGCGCAAACGTGACACCCGCGATGGTTTGCCTACACGAGCTCCTGCGCCACCGTGATGAAGCGACGCACGCCGGCGGCGAAGCTCTGTGGCCTAGGCAATAGACTCATCACGATAAAGCCCGGTCGATCGAAGTCGTAGTGGTAGCCGGGCGCCACCTTCACGCCAGCGCGGGCACAAGCGATGACCCAGCCGTCATCGTCCACAACGCGCGGTACGCGAACGACCACGCTCCACCCGGCTGCGACAGGCAACACGCCGACCGCTTTTACGGACAGAGCTCCAGCGCGCAAAGTGGCGAGGTTCGTGCGCAGGCGCGAGCCGATCTGCGCCGCCATCTGCTGCCCGTGGGGCCACAGCGACGGCAAGGCGAGCTGTACTGGTGTCGCGGCGGAGAGGTATGCGTCGTTGACCCAGGCGAGCGCGCCAGCGACGCTATGTGCGCTCGTCCCGTGGAGCGCCATCCACGCGAGCTTGAGCTGTGGCATGGCGGCGCGCTTCGACAAGCCATCGAGCGCGATGACGACGCCGGGGAGATCCTTTGGAAGCTCGGGTACAACCCCTTCCACGGGGTAGGCGGCAAAAACACGATCGATGACGAGGACCGCCCCGCGCTCGGCGCACAAGAAAGCGGCTTCGGCGATCTCCGCCTCGCTCGCCACTGACCCGGTGGGATTGTTTGGGCTCACAATCACCACCAACTTGGCGCCCGCGACCAGAGCCCGTTCGAGACTCGCGAGATCGAGGCGGAAGCGCTCCTCGGGGATGAGGTCGTACCAAACCGTGTCGGCGCCCTCGAGCTGTGCGAGGTGGGGGATGAGCGGGTAACTCGGTCGCGGCACCGCCACGAGCCCGCCAGGTTCGACGAAGGCCTTGATCGCTATCGCGTACGCCTCACTGGTGCTGGCAGTCACCAACAGGTGGTCGACCGGCACACCCGCCACTCCACTCAGAAAGTCGCGCGCGGATCGCATGCCCATGGCGTCGGGTTCGTAGGAGGCAAGCGCCGTCGCGCCCCCGAGAGCCCAGGCCAAGGCGCCCTCCGGATAAACGAGCTCGACGCGGGTTGGATTGGTCTCCGTGAGATCGTATGGAGGCGCGAGCTCTTCGACCGCTCGCGTCAGCTCGGACAGGCTCATGTCAGCGGGTAGGCGTCGGGAAAGTTTGATCGGCAAGCCGTCTTTAGCGAAACTCGCCATGGAAGGCGTAAGGGTCATAGGAGATGCTCACGCGTTCTCGGGCTGCTCTGTCGTTCTTGTTCGCCGCTGCATCATTGGCCTGTGCGCCGACGCTGCACAAGCCGTCCGTGGGCGACCACTATCGTGGCACCGCAGCGACGGCAACGCAGACTGCGCGCGGCATCGACGATGACCGGCTGGTCTTCGATCTCGAGGTTCGCGAGGTCCGCCCCGACGGCAGCTTCGATGCGGTCCTCACCTTCACCGACGCTCGCGTCGTCGACGAGGGTGGGACCCAGAACGTCGAGCCCCTGATTGGCAGGTCGGTCGCCGCGAGCTTCGAAGCGTCCGGCCGCCTACGACAGTTCGCGGTCGACGGCCTCGATGAGCGCTCGACCGGCCTCGTGACCCGCACCCTTGCGGCGATGCAAGCAACCGGACCGGTGAGCCCCGTCGACCTGCGTAGCATTCGTAGCGACCGGCCGCGCCAAGCGAGCCTGGCGACAAACGAAGGCACGCCGGTGATCACGACCTTTCGAACCGAAGGCACAGAGCGCACTCCCAAAGGCCCATTCAACATCATCGGTCTAAACGGTGAGCAGAGCGCCGATATCAAGCTCGACGAGACGCGGAACGTAAAGGCCCAGGTCCGCGTGAGCGGCAAGGCGCGGGCATCGATGCGCGACCTGATGGTCGGCGAGACCCGCGTGGCATCGATCATCGAATACCTCGACGCCAGCGCCGATCCTCGCTCGGCGGCGCCCGAGGCCAAACCGCTCGTGTCGCGTCGCAGCGAATCGGTGGTCCTCATGAACAAGGCCGACGACGGCAACGCACCAGCCAACGTCGGGCAGGTCGGCAGTGAAGGACTGTTTGGCTGTAGCGACGATGTGTCCGCTTTGACGAATCGCATTCAGACCATGACCCCGCTCTTCAGCGCCGCCGATACCAGCGTTCCGCAAGTGGCTGGAGAGCTCGTCCAATATGGCCAAGAGAGTGGACCGCGGGTCGTGGTCGGCCCCGAGGGCACATACGTGGTCGATAGCCATGGCACGCGCGGGTCCGCGCTCGACCGGGACCAGCTGGGTCAAGCACTCGCTCAGGCGCTTCCGCAGAGCGAGAACGTGGTGGTCTACATCGACGCAGATCAGTCGGTTCAGGCACGAGCGCTCCTCGACATCGCAGCGACCCTACGTGAGATGACCCAGATGCTCGAAGTGCGCCTTGAAGGACGCCTCCTCGTCGGCGCACGCACCATCAAGCTGCCTGCCTCGGTAAGCCACCCGCGCCTGCGCGAAGAGGCCGCCGACCTCGAGGGCGCCACCCCCAGCCTGCGTGTCGGCCTCGTGCCGCAGATTTTCCGCGAGGAGCTCGGCCGCACCTGCTACGCCGGCTACCGGGCCTCCGCAGAGTCGTTTGCCGCCGGCGTTTCGCTCAGCACCGCCCGCGGAGCCATCCCCAGCCTGCTCGCGACCTGCGGTTGCCAGGGCGTCGACATGCAATTCCTCGATGGCTATCTCGGCCTCTTCGATGCTCGGGTCCTGGGCTCGGGATGGATCCCGCTTCCCCAAACGACCGGTTCCGGAAAGCAGCTCCGTCTCGGGCGGCGAGCGACCGTGGGTGAGCTGGTCTCCCAGATCGAACAACTCGGCGTTTCCCCTAACGATATTGGGCAGTTAAAGATCGTCGTGCGCTGACTGGAAGGGAGCCATGCCCCCCTGCGGCGGGTATGTACGAGAGTGTAGTGCGCGGTATCGGCCGTCGGGCCGCGGCTTCACGCCCCCCTTCGCAGGCAGGAAACCCGAGCGCGGCATGTCAACCAGGCGCCCAACCCAGGCAGACCCATGCAACCCGTCCGGGCGCCGACTTCGCCGGTCGCGCGGGTCGACCGGGCCGGCACCCTGTCGTCGTGGCAGACTCCCCAAAAGGGCAACAGAACGCCAAAGTCACCGATACTTCAATCATCCCGTAGTGTTTCTTCTTTCGGGGATGGACCGGCCGAGGGCGAATGTCGGATGACATGACAGCGCCGCCAATCCTCAGGGGGCTCTACGCGCCCCCGAAGGCTGAGCCTCGCGCTGGCATCCCCCCGCGAGGGCCGCAGCCAGCCGAAGGCGTCGAGCCGCCACCGGTGCACATCGACCTGGTCGTACCGCAGCCCCCGAGCGAAGCCAGTGCCGCCCGCCGACGAGCGACGCCATCCCGGCCCAACGTCCGCACCGCGCCCGCCCAAGTCGTCCGCGATGGAGGTGTCCGCTTCGCGCCGCCCCTCCCCGAGCCGGCCCCGCGCGACCGGCCGTCCTCTGTCCCACTCAACGCGCCCATCGAACCGACCGTCGACCTTTCGCCGCTCACGCGTGACCCCATTGTTCGCGCAAACCCCGGGGCAATCCTCGCCTCCGTGCGAAGCGCGGACGCCGAAGCCAATCTCGTGTCGACGGACGGAGGCCGCGTCCGCTCGTTGACCATCGCCCCCGGCACCCAGCTACCGGTCTCGATGTCGATCCGCGATGGCGTACTAACGCAGGCGCGCGTTGACGTGCTCGATAGGCATGGCAGGCCGAGCTACCTGAACGGGCCGGTCGATATCAGCGGCATCGATCTGACCAACGACCGCCGCGTGGTGCCGCGCATTCGCAGCGCGTTCACGCGCTTCTTCGCCGGCATCTTCGGCATGAACGATCAGACGAGCGCCATCTTCTCGGGACAGCGCCGTGTGCCCGTCGACCCGCACCTGTTCTTCCAATCTCTCGGCCTGGGTCGCGAGATCCCTCTGATTGGCCCCGGCCGCGAGGAGCGGGCTCCGAACCGCGAGCTCGCCGAGCTTCGTCGGGCTATCGACGAGCAGCGCTCGCCGGTCCGCGCCACGGTCGATCTCACACCATCGCGCAACGGCGAGATGGTGCAGTTCGGTGAGGGGCTAAAGCTGGCTTTCGCCCCCGGCTCGCGCGCTACGTATGTTCGCGAGAACGGCCTCGACCGCTACGAGATCGACGCCAATCTGAGCGGCGCCCGCTTCGGCGTCGAAGACGGTCCCAACCTGCGCATTGGACGCGCGAGCCTCCGCATCGTCCTGCAAGAGCGGCAGGAGAGCGGCCGAAGCCGTTGGGTCGTAACGGTCGCGAATGCGCAGACCCAAAATGGCACGGGCGTCATCGAAAACGTTCGCTTGCGGACGCCAGTCGCGGGTGCGCGCCCGGGCGAAGAGCTCACCAACGAGCTCAATCTCGGAAACGTGAGCCTCAGCAATGGGGCAAATCCAATCATCGCGATGGCAAACGGCAAGCTCACGGTCGGTTTCGATACCCAGCTCGACGCCGTGCATGGCGCCCTGCACCTTCGCGACGCGCAAGGCCGTCAAGGTGAGCTGACACTTGGTAACCGCGACCGGCGGGATAACCTGCGGGTCGCGGCCCGTATCGACCTGACGACTGACGCAGCGCACCCGCTCAGGGTCGAGCGCATGCGCGTCGAAGCGGACACCAACGGGCTGAATGTTGGGCTGAACGCGCCACGCGGCGTGCTCTTGGCGAGCGGCGACGGCTTCGGGTTCGGTGTGCAAAGCGGCACGTCCCTCGTCGGCAGCGGCCGGCTCACCTACACGATGGGAGGACCCGAGGGGACGAACTTTACCCTCGCGTCGCAGCACGGAGTGCGCGCCGATGTTCGGCTGTTTGGCACGCACGTCAATCGCAGCCTGGGCGAGATCGGCATGCGTACCGACGTCGCCAACGGTTCGCTATTGCGAGCACAGGTGCGCAGCCTCGACTGGGCGAGCAGGGCCGTTGACATGCGAGCAGAGTTCGATGCCACCCTCGCCCGCGCGACGGTCCGCCTCCCTACGACCGAGCAAGCGACTCTCACCAATGCCAGCGGTCGTGGACAGGCGAGCATCCGATACCGCGCGGGCGATATCTCTCCAGAAATTCGCGGCACCGTTAACCTCCGCGTCGCCGCCCCACGACCGGGGTCGGGCGAGCAGCCAGCCGGGTTTTCGTTTCTGCCTTCCGGCGTCCCTGGCTTCGACGGGGCGCGGGCGGAGGCCGGCATTCACGTGCAAGGCGTCGGCGATGTCGATATCGCGGTCCCTTTCACTGTGACCCGCGACGGCGCCTTCTCCACACGCGACGGCGCAGTCACCGAAGGACGTGTCAACTTCGAGCGACTTGCCATCGACACCCTCTACAACACCGAGGGTGCCCGCAATAGCGGCCTCCCAATGTATACCGATGTCACCAACGCAAGGGCGCGTCACGAGTCGCTGCGTCGGTCACTCGAGATGTTGCCGATACCCGCGCTGGTCAGCGGTGCAGGCTCGAGCCCCCGTGAATCGCTCGACAGCGTCACGCGTACTCTCGACGTGGCCGCCATGGTCACCCGCGGCCTTCGTGAAGCCGACCTCGATCTGACGGTCAACATTCCGCGCGCTCATACCATTCGCTTGACCGATGGGATCATCGCCGACAGCGGCGCCAGGGAGCTGACGTTCCAGCAGGGCTCCGTGCGTTTGGTACTCGAGACTGACGGCGGCCGCATCACGCCCCAGCTCGCGACCCGTCCGGACGGCACGCCGAACCCAACCGGAGGGCTACCTTCCGGCATCAGCTTCAATCCGCCATTGCGGCTCACCTTCAACCCGAGCAGTAACGGTCGCTGGTACAACACGCCCTTCGAGAGTCACATGGAGTTCGCGGGACTCGACATCGTGCCGTCCGCGTCGAACCCCGACCAGATCACGTTCCGACCGCGAGTCACGCGCGCCACCTTCGGTGATGCGGCGATCTACAACGGTATCCACGTCGCCAGTGGCTGGCTCGGTCAAGAGAGTGCCTTGAACGGCTACCTCACGGGCCAGGTCATGGAGATGGCCACCGGCTCGCGCGAGCTGCCCACGACCGTTCAGGAGCTCGCGGCGCGAGCGGCCCGTCACCTCGACGTACGCATCGACACGCGCCCCGACCTCATCGAGCGCGCGCTCGAGCGCGTGCCCGAACAAGACCGCCGCTTCGTCCGCGACGTCCTCGTCAGTGCCGAGGTGCGAGCCCGCGCACAGATCAATCCAGGCCAGACCATTCAGATGGGCGCCAATCGCCTGACTATCGCCGCGGCCGAGGACGTTCGCGTCGTTCGTGTCGACGGCCGCACTGAGGTCACCGCCCAGGTGACCTTCGGCGATTCGCTGGTACGCAGCGCCGACGGGGCGAACATGAGCCTGTCGGGCGTGAGCGCTCGGATCCGCCTGGTGCAGACGGGCGATCCACGGAGTCCCTCCGCCACCGACCTCACCCTCACCGAGGTGCGGGCGCCAGCCCTGACCTTCCAGCAGGCCGACCGACAAACGTTTAGCATTCGCGATGGCGGAGCGCGGCGGATAAGCATCGCGCAAGACGGGTCAATCACGACCGACGGCCTTCACGGCACGTTCAGCGGTAACCTGATGTACAACGGCTCGCAGCTCTGGGTGCAGAGCTCGCGCCTCGCCGACGGGTCACCAGCGTTCGAGAATGGCTTCCTACGCACCGGCGATCTGCGACTCACCGACGTCGTCGGTACCGCCACCAACTTCGAGATACCGCCGGAGACCAGCGACCCCAGCGCGTCGGGAGTCTCGGCTCGCTTGCGACGTGTCGACTTTCGCGCCGCGGCGGCAACGCTCACGGTAAGCCGCGAGACCGGCATCAGTCTGGTGATGCCGCGTGAGCAACGGGCGACGGTTGGCGTTCAGGTCGAAAACGCCACCTTCGTCTTTCCGTCGCCCCGCATGAGCGTGCTGGTTAGCAACGCGATGGCGACCGGCGCGCTCGAGTCGCTCCACATCGGGCCGGACCGTAAGCAAATCCTGATGCACGATTGGTACCTCGAGACCGACGCGAGCTCGGGCGAGGTGACCGGTACGATCGTCGCGGGTCCTCCCGGCTCGCAGGCCTCGAACCTTCGCATCGAACCGACCTGGCTCGATCGCACCGACCCCCGGCGACCGGTGACCCGGCGCTCGCGCTTGCAGATCTTCTTGGGTTCGATGGGCTTCACACAGCAAGGCCGCGATCAACGCGTCGACGCCCGTCTGGCTGGCCGGCTCGAGGGTAACTTCCGCTTGCCCGAACGCGAGCCGCCCCCGCCCGGCGACGAGCAACCGGCGAGCTACGTGCGCAGCGCCGGCCAATTCAACGGCACGATCGACTTCAGCATGCGCAGCGATGGCAGACCCATCAGCGCCACGCTGCGCAGCACCGATGCCCCCGCCGAAATCTCCGCCCGTGCTCACGCCGTACTCACCAACGGGACCCTGACCTTCGATGGCGCGATGAATCCCGAGGACGCGTTGCGCAACGCCCGCGACACGGGTGAGGCGATCCGCCGCCGTTGGAACGCCGCCAAACCGGAACCAGCCGCGACCGCACCACTAGCGCCAGCGCCCGAACCGGCGGCGCCCGCGGCTGAGCGGCGTTCGCCGGCAACAACCGAGACGGTTCCTCGCGTGCCCTCCCCGTCCACAGGTGAGGCCGATCGCGTCCGCCGTGAGCGAGCCGCCGCGCAAGCCGAAGAGAGACGGCGCCGACGTCTCATCGAAGAACAGTGGAATCCGTTCCAGCGCGATCGGAACTGATCGCTTTTGATCGGGTTTGATCGTGTGTCCGCCGAAACGTTCTCGTCACAAGATTCCTTGCGGCATGCGTGTCGGACCTTCGTGTTACATCGGTGGCCATGAAGGTGCGCGTAGAGCTCGGTCTCGACTTCGAAGGCCAGCACACGTTGGGGTGGCAGCCGAGCGACGCGCACGGCGCCCTCGATATCCCGCGCGCCATGCTCGAGCGCTGGGTTGCCGAGCACGAGGCGTTCAAGGTTGCATCGCTTCGCTGGAAGCGCGTCATCGAAGAAGTCGAAGACCAGCTCTACCGCGCCGAGCGCGAGCTCTTGGTTCCGCGCCAAACACGCCCAGTCACCGGTGAAGCGGCGAGCGATGGCCCCGGGGGGCTCAGCGTCGCGCGCGTGTCGCCCACGGTCGGAGAGACCCGGCAAGAACCAGCAAAGGGCCGAAAGTCTACCGCGCTCGCGGCGCAACTCGCTACCGTGGCAGCTGCGCCACGACGACGCCCTCGCGGATAACGCGCCACGTCATTTTTCGTTGACGGGTCGCTACCTGGGATCAGACCATCGCGCGGGTGAGCCTAACAGTCCGCCCAGCCGTCCACGCAGATTTGCCGGTGCTGCAGCAGTTCGAGCAGGGGGTTATCACCGCCGAGCGGCCATTCGACGTTACCCTGCGCAGGGAACCCGTCCGTTATTACGACATCCCCGCGCTCATCGATGCACCCACGGCGACCCTACTCGTCGGCGTGCTGAACGGTGACGTCATCGCCTGCGGATTTGCCCGCCTGGAATCGTCAGCGGGCTTCCAGCGGCACACGCGCCACGCTTATCTCGGCTTCATCTACGTGAAGCCCGAGCATCGTGGGAAGCGCTACAGCGCAGAGATTTTGTCAGCATTGAAGCGATGGATCCGGGCGCGGGGCATCACGGAGGTTCGTCTGGAGGCCTACGTCGCCAACACCTCGGCGATCACGAGCTACGAGCGAGCGGGTTTCGAGAAGCACACGGTGATCATGCGGGCATCGCTCGAGGGGGAGGACGAGGCCGCGCCTTCGACGTGAGGCTGCTTCAAAAAAAAGGCCCGAGTCACCTCGGGCCTTTCGTTGAGTGGCTATCGTGCCGCGACGGCGACACGGGGCACTACAGGGTCTTCAGGCCTTTCTGCTCGACCTGCTGCGTGTAGTAGTCCTTCTTGGAGATGCCGCTCTCCTTGGCCTTCTTGAGCTCCTCGTCGATGATGGCCTCGAAGGCCTGCACCGGCTGAGCGCCGCTCAGGAATCGGCCGTTGATGAAGAACGCAGGCGTGCCACGCGCGCCCAACGTGACCATCTGGCGCTGCTCTTCCTCGATACGGCTCTTGTACTTGTTGCTGCTGTAGCAGGACTTCCAGCGGCCCATGTCGACGCCCGACTCCTTCGCGTACTTCTCGAGGTCGGCATCTTCGAGCGCCTTCTGGTTGGTGAACAGACGCTCGTAGACGTCCCAGAACTTGCCCTGCTCACGGGCGCACTCGGCGGCCATCGCCCCCGGCATGGCGCGCGGGTGGAAGCTCAGCGGGTTGTTCTTGAAGACGACGCGAATGTCGTTGCCATATTTCTTCTGGAGCTCGTTGATGGTCGGAACCACCTTGCCGCAGAACGGGCATTGGAAGTCCGAGACCTCGACGATGGTGACCCACGCGTCGGCAGGACCGTGAGCAGCCGAGTCGCCGACCTGAACGGCGTAGACCTTCTCAGGATCCGGGCCCCGCGGCGCTTGCTGCTGCGGTCCGGGACGACCGGCACCCGCCGCGATCTTGTCGAGCTTGGCGAGGATCTCTTTGTCGTTCTTTTTGAGCTCTTCGATTTCACCGCGGGTGACGCAAGCGGTGAGCGCGAGCGCTGCGAGGCCGGTAACTACGCTCTTGGCTAGAAACTTCATCCGAACCATCCTCCGAAAACGAATTGAAACGCCGCATCTTGTCGCAACGTTCCGAGATGAACGATCGACACGCCGGGTTTATGCCCGCGCGTTGTACGGACGAACCCGCGGCAAAGGCAAGGGGGGGTGGGCACGGAGGCGTACCTCGTCATAGACTATTCTCATCCAATGCGGGTGATTGCCGGTTCCGCGGGCGGACGTAAGCTCGAGGCCCCGAAAGGGATGTTGACGCGGCCGACCCCCGACCGCGTCCGCGAAGCGCTCTTTTCGATCCTCTACGATCGGGCGGTCGACGCCCGGGTCCTCGATTTATTCGCGGGAAGTGGCGCCCTCGGCATCGAGGCGTTGTCACGCGGCGCCGCCCATGCGGTCTTCGTCGAGCGCGACACTGCAACCGCAAACCTCGTCCGCAAAAACGTACAAGCGCTCGGGTTGGCGGAGCGCGCCAAGGTGATGGCTTTGCCAGCCGCTCGCGCGATCGCGGAGCTGACGCGCCATGGCGACATCTTCGATCTCGCCTTCCTCGACCCGCCCTACGATGACGGCCTCCTTGGACCGACCCTCACTCTGCTCGACCAAAGCGCGATCATCGCTGTCGGAGCGATCGTCGTTTGCGAGCATCGAAGCTCGGATGCTCCGCCGACGGCCCCTCCCACGTTCGTTCTGGAAGACAGTCGACGGTACGGTGAAGTCGCCCTGAGCTTTTACCTGCGTGCGAAAGGACAGGCGTCATGAAGACGGTGCTTTATCCAGGTTCGTTCGATCCGGTGACGAACGGTCATATCAACCTTATCCATCGCGGCCTGAGTATCTTCGAGCGCATGATCGTCGCGGTCGCTCACAACGCCCGCAAGACGCCGCTGTTCACGCCCGAGGAACGCATGGCGATGCTGCGGGCCGCCATCGGCGACGAGCCGCGCGTCGAAGTCACCACGTTCGAGGGGCTGCTCGTCGACTACGCCCAGAAGCGCCAGGTCACCGCCGTCATGCGTGGTCTAAGGGCGCTTTCGGACTTCGAGTTCGAGTTCCAGCTTGCCCACATGAACCGGCGTCTCGCCCCACAGATCGAGACTGTCTACATGATGACCGGCGAGGAACACTTTTACGTGTCGAGTAGCCTAATCCGCGAAATCGCTCAGTTTGGCGGCAATCTCGCGGGCCTCGTGCCCGAGAGCGTCGAGAAGGGGCTCAAAGAGCGCTTTCGACGCTAAGCGGCGTGCGCGAAACCGGCTGCTCGGCTACGCTTTTGGGAATGTGCCGACGAGGCCATGGCCCTATGCTTGGGCTAATGTTGGTGGCGCTCGCCGGCCTCTTGGCCTGCGGCAAGACCGAGGTCATTCAAAGCTACCCCGAGCAATACGTTGGGGTGGGCATCGAGCTGACCATCGAAGAGCGCCTCCCGGTCGTGGTGAGGACTCTGGCAGGTGGCAGCGCCGAATCGGTCGGTGTCGAGCCTGGCGACAAGCTGCTCGCCATCGACGACCGGTCGACCCAAGACCTATCGCTCGGCAACGCAGTCATGCTCATGCGTGGCGAGCCCGGTAGCCAGGTTCGCCTCACCATCGCTCGCCGCGAGCAGAAGCTCGTGGTCGTCGTCCCGCGACGCCCAATGGTGAAGAGCGAAACAAGCGACTACAGGGCGGCAAACTAAACCCCTGCCATAGCGGAAGGGCTCCCGCACCACACATCCCATTGGGAGGCCTCTTGGCGGCCTCAGCAAGGGACGAATCCCGAGCGCCGAGGACAGGCCAAACGGCGAGCGAAGGGCGCCAAAAGAGTCTAGTGGACGGCTCCGCTGTGCATGAGCAACGCAGGATCGATTCCCATGTGGCGCAGCGCAGTCTCCCAGATGCGGTCGAGCGGCGTTTCGAAGACCAGGTTCTCAGTGGCCTGTCCAAGCAACCAGGCCCCCGCCGTGATTTCCTTGGCGAGCTGACCGGGCCCCCAACCGGCATAGCCCAGGAAGATGCGAAGCTTGGGCGGCGGCTGGTCGACGATGAGCTTCAAAGACTCGAGCGAATACGACAGACGGGTTTGCCCCATGATGTCTTCGGTCTCGGGTCCCCGGTGGTCAGAGCAGTGCAGGATGAAGGCGCGGTCCGTCTGGACTGGTCCGCCTTGAAGAACGAGCGAGCTACCGTCGCCACGAAATTGCATGTTCTGGGTCGAGGCAAACGACTTGAGGTCGAGGTTTCCCGGGCGGTTGATGACAAGGCCCATCGAGCCCTGGTCACCGTGCTCGATGACGAAGACGACCCCACGGGAGAAATTGGGATCGCCCAGTTGGGGGACGGCGATGAGGAACGCCGGCGCCCCGAGCTCAACCTCGATGGACATGCCCGGAAACCATAGCCGTTATTCGGCCCGGCGCAAAACCTGAACGGGGACTCGGTCGAGCAGGTGCCGGACTTGACTTGCGAGGCGACTATCGTGTTCTTGCCCTCACCAACGGGGGAATCGCTTCACCATGCAGTCCACTGCGTATTTCAGCGCCGAGATTGGCTTTTCGACCGACGTCCCAACCTACAGCGGCGGTCTCGGCGTCCTTGCTGGCGACCACTTGAAGGCCGCCGCGGACGCTGGTTTGCCCTTGGTCGGCGTCACTCTGCTCTATCGCGAAGGCTACTTTCGGCAGCACTTGGGCCACGACGGCTGGCAAACCGAGTCCTACCCGGCGTTCATGCCCTCGCCGCTCCTGAAACGTCTGCCGCAGCGCGTCGACATTCGCCTCTACAATCGCCGCGTCAACGTCGACATCTGGACCACCGAGATCACGGGCTTTACCGGCAAGAAGGTGCCGGTCCTGCTGCTCGACACGGACTGCCCAGACAACGCACCCGAAGATCGCAGCATCACGCATCGCCTCTATGGTGGTGATCAGGAGCTGCGCTTGCTCCAGGAGGCCGTGCTCGGCTTCGGCGGCTACAAGGCAGTGAAGCTCGTTCATCCGCAAATCGAGCGACTGCACTTGAACGAAGGCCACACCGCCTTCGCGCCGCTCGCCATGCACATGGCCGGGGTCAATCTCGACCATGTCCGCCATGTCAGCCACTTCACGACGCACACCCCGGTTCCGGCCGGTCATGACGTCTTCATGTACGAGATGGCGGAGCGCGTTCTCGGCGATACGCTGCCGAAGAACATCCGCGACTTCGCGGGTCACGACGCGCTGCGCATGTCGGAGCTCGCGCTCGCGATGTGCGGCTCGGCCAATGGCGTCTCGAAGCTGCATGGCGAAGTGACGCGCGAGATGTTCCCGAACCGCGAGGTCGGCCACGTCACCAATGGCGTTCACCACCTGACATGGGTCGCCGAGCCCATGGCTGAGCTCTTCGACAAGGAGTTGCCGGGCTGGCGCGGAGATCCGCGCGTCCTGAAACAAGCGGGAGAATTGTCCACCGAAGGGCTTCTGCACGCGCACAAGAAGCGCAAGCGACAGCTCCTCACCTATGCCAACTCCCACAACAACCTGGGGTTCGCCGATTCGATCCTCACCATCGGTTTTGCCCGCCGCGCTGCCGCATACAAGCGCGCAACGTTGTTGTTCCGTGACATCGATCGTCTGACTCGCCTGGCTGGCGGCCGCGTGCAGTTCTTGTTCGCGGGCAAGGCGCATCCGCGCGACGAAGCCGGCCACCGCATCATCCAAGCGGTCGTGCAGGCAGGTCACAACCTCGGCGGCAAGGTGCGCGTGGGATATCTCGTGAACTACACGATGTGGACCGGAGCCCTCATCACCAGTGGCGTCGACGTCTGGCTCAATACGCCATTGCGGCCTTACGAAGCATCGGGCACGAGCGGCATGAAGTCGGCGCTCAACGGGATCCCGTCGGCCTCTATCGCGGACGGATGGTGGGCAGAAGCAGCCCGCGATGGCGAAAACGGCTGGCTCATCGGCGATGCCAACAACCCAGACGACGCAGCGGACGCCGAGTCGCTCTACAGCGTGCTCGAAGAGAAGATCATCCCGATGTACTATGAGCGCCGCGAGCAATGGGCGCAGGTGATGAAGCAAGCCATCGTCACCGGCGCCGACTTCACAGCCGCGCGCATGATCGGTGACTACCGCCAGCAGTACTACGAGAAGGCCTCTAGAGCCTGAGGTTTGAATAGGCGCCGCGAAGGGTACGTCCGACGAGAAGCCCTCACGTCGGAAGCCCAATGCGCTTTTGGCACCACGCTTCGCTGTCGTTCACGGGTGCCGCCGGCGCTGTGCGTCAGGCTGCTCGTGCCGCGTCAGTTGCGATAACCCTGTTGGCAGTTTCGTTGGTTCTTGCGACGCCCGCTCGGGCGGGGAAGCTGCGCAACGCGGCTGATGCAGCGCGTGGTGGCAAGAGCAACAACAATCGCTCCGCGAACCCTCCCCCCAGTGGCCGGCCACCGGACACCAGCCATGCATCAAGCGACGGCGCAGACACCCTCTATGGGGCTCTGGTTTGGAACATGTTGCGGTTCCCGGTCATCGTCCCGCAGCTGCTTCTCGAATCACGTGGCGCCCTCCCCTTCGTTTACGAGCCCAAACCCTATGCGCGCCGCGCCAAGGGTATCGTGCGCAGCTACAAGCTGCTCGCTGAAGAGCAGAGCCTCGTGCTGATCGACGCCGAGGCCTACGATGTCAGCCGGGGGCCACCCGACGAGCGTTCGTGGATGCCTGGCGAAGCGGTCTACCAACAAGAGCTGGCGGACCCTTCGTATGGCGATGACCAATACGCTATCCCGGACACTGACGCGCCGGCGGTCCAGGAAGCGGTACTACCAGCGTCCCAACCAATCGACGACTGGGCGAGCGGGGGTCAATCGTGGGCAGCGCAAGTCTCGCTCGACGGGGCCCGCATCGACGCCGATACCCTGCGCCTACGCCCACGTTTTCGCTTGTTCACACCGTCGCGCCTCGAGCTCGACGCCGAGGTCGCGATCTACCGTGAGGTGCTGGGAGCGGCCGACCGCATCGAGCTCGATCGCGACGTCGATTGGATGACCGTAAGCACCGTGCACGCCGCGATTCGCTTCGCGCAAAGCCAGGCCGTCCAGTTCCGGCTCGGCGTGGGTCCGCGGCTGATGACGACACCCGACGCCGCCTTTATGGGCTGGGACTTGAGCTACGGCGTCGAAGCTTTCCCGCTCCGGCCGTTCATCTTGGCGGGCAGCGCAAGCATGGGCACGGTTGGAAGCGCCTTCGTCACCGAGCTGCGCGGCTCGGTCGGCGTGGTCGTGAGCGCGGTCGAGATCACGATCGGCGGTGAGCGCCTGCAAATCGGGGACACTGTGCTCGCTGGCCCAACCGCTGGTGTTCGTGTCTGGTTCTGACGCAACGACGGCGCGCCGCCGACCAGCAACAACGCGAGCCGACACAGGCAGCGAAGAGTCGCTCCCAGCACTGGTCATTGTCGCCTTGACGATCGCCGTGCCCCGCGTCAGTGGATGAGCCCACGTGAAACGAAGCGCACTCATCTTAGGTGGCGGACCCGACCGGGAACGCCTGCGCGAGCTCGTGCGACGCCTCGAGGAGCGCCGCGATGCCATCGGAGAGCTCGACCTCGCGATTGAGACGTTACGCGAGCAGCTGGGCAGCTTCGAGGTCGCCTATCGCAATCGGCTCGCTTCCGAGCACGCATTAATGAAGCGCATCGCGAGCTACGTGCGCGTCCTCGACGGCTGGGCGAACCTCCTCACGCGACGCCCAGGAAAAGACGTCGTCCGCGAGGGGGCGCGCGTCGATGCGAGGCGCGCGCGTGACGTCAAGCAGTCTGAGGCCGCGAAAAAGAAAGAGCCATTGCGCGCCGAGGTCCTGGTCGACACGGACACGCTCGCCGAGAGCACGACGGCGTCACGCGAAAGCGAGCTCAAGGGCATTTACCGGCGACTGGCTCGACGCTTCCATCCCGATCTCGCCCGCACCGAAGAAGAGCGCCTGCAGTCGGGTCACATGATGGCGCGCATTAACAACCTCTACCGCACGCGTGACCTCGAGCGCCTCGCCGCGCTCGAGGAGCAAACCAAAGGTGGCGAGCTCGACGATGACGACCTGCCTATCGAGCAGCAGATTGCCCTGCTCGAAAACCGTCTCAACTGGTTCACCACCGTGCTCGCAAACCTCGAAGACGAGCGTATGGCTCTCGAGAACAGCGTGACCTGCCAGCTCTTCCGTAATGTCGAGCAAGCGGCCGCCGTTGGACGTGACCTGGTCGAAGAGCTGCGTGTCGAGCTAGAATCGCGGGTTCAGCGCGCCTATGGCGACATCAGCGATGCCGCCCAGCGCTTGGAGCGTTACGTGTCGTCCTACAACCGCGATGGAGCTGGCCAGGAGGTCGCACCCAAGGGTGGCGCTGCCATCGCGCGGCTCTTCGATCCGTACGCGGACAAGAGCCTGGTGCGCCTCGGGCTCGACGAGCTCGCCACGGCGCGCGTCTCGAAGAGCGCTCGCGAAAAAGCCGATCGTATCGAGGAAATGGCGGACGTCGAGCCAACCCTCCTGCGTCTCGTGCTGATGACCTACGCCGCCGATCAATCGCCCTTTCCGCTCGCGGGGCTCGCTTCCTACGAGCACATTGCGCAGCGCGTCGCTTATCTCGAGGAAGAAGTCGCCTCCGAAAACACCCCCTCGCGTACCTTCGAAGAGGCACTGGTCGAGCTCGATACGTTCGTTCAGTTCGGCGTCAAGAGTGCGACAGATCGCGTCGCCTACGCCGGCCTACGTTTCGTCGACCCGGAGGGCCGTACCGCCGTCGCTGTCGCTCTCCAGCGTGCCAAGGTGCGCCGCGAAATGGCGAACGTCCTCACGGTGCTCGGAGACTACACTGCGTGCGCTGCTTGCAAGCGAGAGGTCTATGCCGTCCCCCTCTATAAGACGCGCGGCCTGGACGACCTGCGCGCCTCGGTGTGTCCGCGCTGTGGCTCCACCCTGTCGAGCTACTGGATGCCCAAGGGGAAAGACGTCCAAGCGGTCCTGAACCCGACCTACCTCGACTACGAGCTCGTGAGTGAGTGGTCGTTCAGTCTCGCCCACCTTTCGGTAGCCATGCAGCTGCTCCCTGTCCAGGTTGAGAAGATGACCGTCGGGGAGCTCAAGAAGCGCTTTTTCGAGGACACCTTCGAGCGGCATCAGATCGAGGTGACGCGCGGCCAGGTGGCGTTGTATCAGGGCGACCGCAAAGTCCCGGAACGGACACGCCTGGCCGAGCTCGACGAGCGCGGCTTCGTGGTTCGCTTCGAAGACACCACGTTGCGCGAGCGGGACGCTCTCGAGCTCATCCGCCACCGCATTCGCAATCGATTCAAGTGAGGCCATGATGTCCGACGACAACACCAGCACCGCAGCCACCACCGAGGACGCCGACCCAATGCCGCCGCGCATGGCGGAGGCGCTCGCCACCTGGGAGCGCATCGCGCAGGCCGCGGCGAACGGTGGCGAGGTCGAGGGCGAGGTCGTTGCCATGGTGAAAGGCGGTCTCTCGGTCGACGTCGGCATGCGGGCTTTTCTGCCAGCGAGCCAGGTGGCCTTGCGGCCCACCGCCGATCTCGCACCGTTGGTTGGGCAGAAGCTGAAGCTCCGGGTCATGGAGCTCGACAACCGCCGCGGCGCTGTCGTCGTCTCGCGACGGGCTCTGCTGGAGGTCGAGCGGGCCGCGCAACGTGATGCCCAGCTCAAGGCGCTGAATGTGGGCGACATCGTCGAAGGGACGGTGGCTAGCTTCGTGGGTTACGGAGCCTTCGTCGACATCGGCGGACTCGATGCCCTCTTGCGCAACGAAGACATGAGCTGGGGCCATGTCCGCCATGGCACACAAGTATTCGAGGCCGGATCCGTGGTCAAGGCGAAGGTCGTCGAGATCGATCGCGCCAAAGGCCGCGTTGCCTTGAGCGTTAAGCAGCTCTCCGCGGATCCCTGGGCCGGCATCAGCGAGAAGTATCCGGTCGGCTCACGTGTTCACGCGAAGGTCCTGCGTCTCACGGAGTTTGGTGCCTTCGTCGAGGTCGAACCCAACGTCGAAGGACTCGTGCACGTCTCCGAGATGCGTTGGGGAAAAAGCGTACGCAAGCCCGGCGAGGTCGTGCAAAAGGGTCAGACCATCGAGGCGCAGGTGCTCGAGGTCGACCCGGCGGAGCGCCGCATGGCCTTGGGGCTACGGCAGCTGACCCCGAACCCATGGAAGACGCTGCGCGAGAAGTATCGCCCGAACGATCGCGTGAAGGGCACGGTCCGCAGCCTCACCGAGTTCGGTGCTTTCGTCACCCTGGATGACGTGGGTATCGACGGACTACTGCACGCCTCCGATATGGCCTGGACCGAGCGCGTAAAGCCGGCCGATCGCTACAAGGTCGGGGACGTCATCGAGGTCGCACTACTCGACGTCAGCGTCGACAATGAGCGTATCTCGCTCGGCGTCAAACAGCTCTCCGAAGACCCGTGGGTCGCGGCAACGCGAACGTTCAAGCCCGGCGACAAGCTCACCGGAAAGGTCACATCGGTCACCGATTTCGGGGCTTTCGTCGAGCTCGCGCCCGAGGTCCAAGGTCTTTGCCACATCACCGAGCTCGCCGAGGAGCGCGGCAAGCGTCCTGGCGAGGTCGTGAAGGTCGGAGAGCAACTCGAGGTCCGTATCCTCGATATCGACGCTCCCACGCGCCGTATCTCGTTGTCCGCTTTCACGGCCCAGACGCCCGCGGAACCAGAGAAACCGCAGACCGCTTTCAAGAACTCTCTTGCCGACAAGCTCAAGGGCGTCCCGCTCAAGGAGTAGCGTAGACACGAAAGACGCCGAGGGCGTCGGTCGCGACGCGCACCTCGCGAGCGGCGGCGTCGACGACGAAACGTGGCCCCGTCCCGGCCGCAAGATCGTCGACCCGCGGTACTTCGACCCACGTCTCGAGCGGCCTGTACACGGTTCGACCGTCCGCTGTCACAGGCAGCTCCCCATCGACGTTTTCGTAGTCACCCACCCGACGAGCGTAGACGAGGAGCTTTGTGGGATCGGTCGTCGCCCCATCGTACAGAGGCAGACGGACGACCGCGTCGCGGCCAGCCAGCGTTTGGCGCAGGTAGCCGCGACGCGCGCCCGCCGTCGTGCGCGAGCTGGCCGCGAAATCGCCCGCGAACTGCCAGGCAAACGACGCCGCGCGCGCCGACGCTGGAACCCCAAGCCCACTTGCGCGCAAACGCCCGGCGAAGTCCGTACGTCGCTCGCCGCTCGTCGTGACAACACTGGGACGGTCCGAGGTGCGCCGCGCCGTGATGGTGATCGACCAGGGGTCGCCGAAGCGGTCGGTACCGACCGGCGTACCCAGTAGGCTCGTGGCGTCGAGGGTTGTGCTCCATGAGCGGGTTGGGTGGTAGCGACGATTGTAGAAGGCGAGCACGAGACCCGTCTGGGCGTCACCGACGAACAGGTCGGGCAGCGAATCGCGATTCGCGTCACCCCACGCGACACCACCCAGGGGCACCGGGATCGGTCCAAGGATGCGCGTCACAGGACCGAAGCGCCCCGATGGCCGGCCGCCCGCCTCGAGGCCCGGCTGCACGTAGAACGTCCGTTCGAGCGGCGTAGGAGCCACAAACCCAGCGATGTCGAGGATGCCGTCGGTATCCACATCGACGAGCTCGAAGCTGCGGAACGCGATGCCGGCATTCGACGTGGGAAGCGCCGCGAGCCCCGCGCGTGTGACGTCGTAAACGCGCGTGACGGCGCCGGTTGCAGCCACAACCTCGTTCAGCCCGTCGCCATCGACATCACCCACCGCAAGCGCGCTCACGCCAGTCGTGCCGGGCACCGCGATGGTCACTGGCGCAGATAGGCCCGCCGGTGAGTTCCCAAAGTAGACCCTCACTTGCAGCGGACTGAAGCTCGTCCCCACGACGAGGTCATCGATGCCGTCGTTATCCGCGTCGCCGGCGGCAAAGGCGTCGCCGTCCACGAAGCCCAGCGCAGCGATCTGCCAGGACGGCGTCGCGGGAAGGCGCGCGTACTGAATGACGCGCGGCGTGTCGGTGGAGACGATGTCGTCACGCCCATCGCCATCGAAGTCGCCGCTCAGGAGCCGATAGGAGCCGCCCCCAGTCAAAAAGGCGCGTCCAGGAGCAAAGCCGAGCGGCGTTCCATCGCCGAGCGCGATGAAGTGGGACGTGTTCGTGGAGGCGATCAAGGCGTCGAGTCGTCCGTCACCGTCGAAGTCACCCACCTGGGCATCGTCGGTGGGATTCCCGAGGAACGTGCCACCGGGAACGATCGGGACAGGCGGCGCTATAGCGGACAAGGCGTGCGTCGGCACGTCACGCACGGATTCGCCATGGAAAGCGCTAGCGGCATGGCTGGTCTCGTCCTGTCCGTCGATGGCAAGCAAATCACCAATGCCATCTTCATCGTTGTCGGCGACGAGCAGGAGTAGGTTACCGTCTGGAACGAGGCGGTCGAAAGCGGCACCGCCGTCGAACGCCCCGGTAGCCATGCCCTTGGCGTCGATTGCGGGTCGCCACTGCAGCTGCATAGCGGTGGCGACCATGAGGTCGCGCCGGCCATCGCCAGTACGATCTGCGAAAAAGAGATCGTCGCCGACGCCTTGGAGATCGGGGGTCGCAAGAGACAGGCGGCGCTGCCCCGCGTCCCACGTATAACCGCGCGCCCGGTCATGGTTGCCGACGGTCACGACGTCTTCGGCACCGATCTCGATGTGGACCCGCCGCATCGGCGGCATATCGGCGGTCGTCGCTTGCAGCGCCCAAGTGGCGTCACGCGCGAAGACGCGCAGTCGCCCGAGATTCGACTGCTGGAGATCGAGAAAGACGAGCTCCTCGCGCGCGTCATCGAAGAGGTTACCGGCGGCAAGCCCCGCGTTGATGAGGGGGCCATCAGCGTTGTTGGCGGTGCCTTGAGCGATGACCTCCGCATCGGCGGTGAGCGGCGGGCTCCCCGAAGAAGCACCACGACGCACGCGGAGCTCGATAGGCACCGTCTGGAACTGCTGGCCAAACGGTTCGCCGTTCTGCACCGCAAACGCCACATCGTCGCGGCCGTCGCCATCGAAGTCGCCAACCGCCAAGGCATACGTGGCTTCGCGCGCCGCGAGCACGAGCGATTCCGCCGCACCGAAGCCGCCGTTACCATCGCCGCGGTAGATATCGAGCGTGTAGAACGGCCCGCCAACGGGGTTGATGAACCCGTTGGTCACCAGGTCGACGGTACCGTTGCCGTCGATGTCGCCCGCGGCAAGCAAGATATTGCTGTTGGGAGTGCCCGGATCGATGCTCGCCGACGGGGCCGCCGTCACACCGGTGGGCGAGCCCAGGCGGACCTCGATGAAGTCCTGCTCCATGCGCGCCGCGATGTCGTCACGCCCATCGCCGTTGAAGTCGGCGACAACGAAGCTGCGTGATCGGTAAGTCGAAGGACCGGTGGCCGCGTGCGCGCCGATTCCGCCGCCGGCGACCCCCCGAAAGGTCTCGACGTCGTCCCCTGCCCAAACGGCGATGTCGACCAGACCGTCTCCGTCGAAGTCACCGCTGGCCAGGATGGCCCCGTTGAGGCTGTTGTCCGCCGCGAAGTAGCTCGCTGTCGTCGCCACGGGGTGCGTCACGGCGGCCAACGGCTCCACTCCGACGGCAAACGAGACGGCGACCTCGGCTGGACGACTGATGCCGCCTTCGTCAGCCGCAGTCAGCCGTACCAACAGCTGCGACACGCGGTTGCGGACGTCCGCAGCGGCGTTCCACATGAACACGTGCCTGGGCGGCACGGTCGCGCTGCTCGCAAGATCATGTTCACCAGAGTGCGGGAGCACAGGGTACGGCGTTGCACGCGACCACAAGCTGCTGCCGGGCAGTCGATAGTCGACACGCAGGTCGACGTCATCCGCCTCACCGTCGATGACCTCGTACCCGAGCATGACGACCGACGTCGCGTCCCCCTTTTCGACGGGCGCGACGTCGATGGCGCCGATGACTGGCTGCGTCTGATTGAAGACGGTGGCCGCCCGCGTCGCCCACGCACCGTAGGTCGTCACGCCCTCGAGGACGTCTTCGACCGCGCGGATGCGCAGCGTCACGGACGCGTTGCGTCGGCCAATTCCACCCGTAAGCGACGTGTCCAACGGGATCGGAGCATCCGCATTCCAGACGAGGAGGCGAGCGCTGGCGTCATCAAGCGCGTCCGCCAGCACCCCGTTCGTCGCTCCACGGATCTGCGCGCCGTACCAGGGTGAGGGGGTTGGCCCTTCGATACGAAACTGCACCTCGATGCGCGCTTCGTCGAGGGATGAATCGGCCAGCGTGTATTCGAAAGGTGATGCCTGCCGGAGGACCGCGCCGTCATCGATGAGCTCCGTCACAGGGGCGTCGTTACCGATCGCGAACGGCGGCGAGACGATATCGCTTCGGGACGGGGGTACGCCTGAGTCCTCCGCTGTCAGACGCAGACGCACCCCATCCGCGAACCCGAGCACGGTGACGAAGCTAGCATCGTCAGCCGCGCCATTCGGGACCGTGGTCGTCGTAAGACCGCAGGGGTTTGCTCCCTGCGCATCGGCCAGCGCGTTCCAGAGCAGGGTCAGCCGGGTCGCCTCGGCGCCGACCGCAGGCAGGTCGGTCTCTGCGAGCGTCGCATCGCACCACGTCGCGCCGTCGCGCGAATAGGCAAGCGTGAAACGGACGACTTCGTCACCCACGGGCGGTGCGTTGCTGTCGAGGGCATCAATAGCGAGGGACACCAAGGTCGCCGCCCGCCCCGCAGCAGGCCCCACCTGCGCGAACGCCGTCGAGGGTGCAGCGACCCCGACATTGAACTCGCAGCGACCGGTGAGCGGGTTACAGCGCGCGTCGGACGGGCACTGAGCCTGATCGGCGCAGGTCACATCGAGACCGGGCGGCACCTCGAGGTCGACCGAGCACGAGGCGACCGCAGCGAGCGCAAAAACGAACGCCGAGAGCGCGGCGCGCCCGCCTACGTTGGGATGTTGCCGTTCTTCTTGTAGGGCAGCTCTTCGCGTTTGCCGATCATAGCACGCAACCCGCGATAGAGCATGATTCGGGTGTCGGCAGGCTCGACGACCGCGTCGAGGAAGCCACGCGCTGCAGCGATGCTCGGATTCGCGAAGTTCGTGTTGTATTCGGCCGACAACTCGGCGCCACGCTGCTTGGGATCTGAAGCGCCCTTGAGCTCCTTGCCGTAGAGGATCTCGACGGCCCCCGCGGCGCCCATGACCGCGATCTCGGCGCTGGGCCAAGCGAGGTTGTAGTCGCCGCCAACGTGCTTGCTGCTCATGACGATGTAGGCGCCGCCATAGGACTTGCGCAAAATCACGGCGAGCTTCGGAACCGTCGCTTCGCAATAAGCAAAAGCGAGCTTCGCACCGTGGTCGATGATGCCGTGGTGCTCTTGTTCTTTGCCCGGGAGGAAGCCGGGAACGTCGACGAAAGAAACGATCGGCAAACCGAAAGCATTGCAGAAGCGAATGAAGCGGGCCGCCTTGCGAGACGCGTCGATATCGAGGACGCCCGCGAGCATGCCTGGATTGTTGGCGATGATGCCCACGGGGTGTCCACCCAAGCGGGCAAGACCAACACGAACGTTTTGTGCCCAGCGGGCGTGGACCTCGAGGAAAGAGCCCTGATCCATCACGCTCTTTACGACATCCGCGACGTCGTAGGGGCGGTTCGACTGCGCCGGCACGATGCGCGTAAGCTCTTCGCACCGCCGCGTGACCGGGTCTTCGCCGCCGCGGGTCGGGGCGGTGTCGCAGTTGTTCTGGGGCAAATACGAGAGGATTTGTCGAGCAAGCTCTAGGCCCTCCACCTCGCTTTTCACGAGGAAGTGCGCGACCCCGCTGGTCTCGGCGTGAACACGGCCACCGCCCAGCGTCTCGGTGTCGACATCTTCGCTAGTGACGGCGCGAACAACCTTGGGCCCCGTCACGAACATGTATGACTTCTTGTCGACCATGACGACGAAGTCGGTCAGCGCGGGCGAATAGACGGCGCCGCCGGCACAGGGCCCCATGAGCAACGAGATCTGCGGGATCACACCGCTGAAGCGAACGTTACGGCGAAAGATCTCGCCATAGCTCGCGAGCGCCTCGACGCCTTCTTGGATGCGGGCCCCGCCCGAGTCGTTGATGCCAACGACTGGACACCCCGCTTTACCCGCGAGCTCCGTAATCTTCGCGATTTTGGCGCCGTGCGCCTCGCCCAACGAACCGCCAAGGACGGTACGATCTTGCGAATACGCGTAGACGGTCCGACCCTCGATTTCGCCGAAGCCGCAGACCACACCGTCGCCGGGGATGTTCTTGTCGGCCATGCCGAAGTTCTTGGCGCGGTGATGCACGGCCGCGTCGATCTCGGTGAAGGTGCCGGTATCGAAGAGCTGCTCGAGACGCGCGCGAGCAGTGAGCTCTGCGCCGCGAAGATCGGGAGCCGCGACCTGGACCTTCGGTGGAGCCGCGAACGTTGCATCCGCTTTAGCGGCCTTGGGGGATTCCTTCGCGCGGGTCATTCCACTCTCCATTACGCCGAGACCTCCGGTTTGCCGCTCCGCGGCGTTACGCGCTGCTCGTTGACCGGCATGAGCACGCGCGCCACCACCCGACTTGCCATCGTTTCGAGCTCGACGCGAGGCGTCCCCGCCCCGAGTAGCTCGGCCCGCTGCAGGGCCTCGCCGCTCAATGTCACGTGCCATGTCTCACTCCCAGCGCTCATGCGCGGTACCGCTTCGATCTCTCGCAGGTCGACGCGGGCGCCGATGCCGAGAGCTTTAACCACCGCTTCTTTCACAGCCCACACAGCAGTGAAAAGGTGTGCCGGATCACGCCCCTTGGCGGCCGCGCGCTCGGCGTCGGTGAAGTAGTCACGAATGAAGGACGGGTCGCGCGCCTCGACGCTTTCGACGTCGATGCCTGGACGCACGCCGGGCTCGACGCTGAGCATGGCTGCGGCACAGCCGGCGCTGTGCGAGATCGAGATCCGCTGGGAGCCCGCCTTCTCGCCAGCGATGCTGACCTGCGGGGCGCCAAGCTCGTCGGGCACGATGTTGATGGCGCTATACGGTACGATCGCGCCGTCATGGGCGAAGTGCGACTCACGAATGAGGCGCTTGGCGACGATCCGACCAGCGAGCCAGTCAATCTTGCGCTTGTCGGTCTTGAGCTCCTTGAAGCGCGCCTGCTCCTGCGGGGCGAGGTAGCGCTTCAGGGTCGCCTGCTCGTCAGCGGCGAGCGACTCGTGAATCTCGTCGATCTCGACCGATAACCAGTTCGGTGTGAGCTCGCGACGGTAGGTCGGCTCGAAGCGTTCTTCAGGCGCCAGCTGCTTGAGCGTCACTGTCCGGTATCCGCGCATGATGTCGTGGATGCGACCGTCGGCGTCACGCGTCCAGACGTCGAACACCGACCCGTTGGCGTTCGATGAGAGCAACCGCGCTTCGACGGTGACCTCTGTACCAGCGGGCAGAGGCGCGCCGAGCTCCACGCGATCGATCCCTGCCGGCAACGCCATGCGGCCCAGCTCGGCCATCTCCCACAAGCCCGCGGCTTGGAAGGCAGCTTCGCGCGCGAAAGGCATCGCCTCGAGCTGCTGATGACCGATCCCGTTCATCCAGGTCGGCCACGGCGCCACCGACTTCGCTTCGGCGCCGTCTTCACCAAAAACGCTGATGCGTCCGAGGACCTGGAACACGGGGCCATGGAAATAGCGCTTGTAGATTGCGCTGCGTTCGATGCCCGGATCGCGAGGCATCTCGAGACGGCGAATGGCGGGTCCAGCGAGCGTCTCGCGACGGCCGAAATACACTGTCGCGGAGAAGTGCTCACGGCGGATGCTCTTGCCCGTCGGGCTCACGAGCTCGGTGCAGAGCCGTACCTCGGCGTGGCCATCCTTTAATGTCACTTCGACCCGCGCATCGAGCGGCTCGTCACGGTGGAGCTTCACTGGGCTTGCGAACTTCACGTTCTCGATGCGGCCGGCGTCACCTCCCGCCGCGTGCATGGCCGCCTGGGTCATCAGCTCGAGGCCGAGGACACCGGGGAGCAATGCCACACCATCGAGACGATGATGATCGAGGCCAATATCGCGCTTAGGGTCCAAGCGACGTATGTAGACGTTGCCGTCCATGCGGTCGAAGATGGCCGGGTGCTTCGCGGTCGCGGGAGAACGAGTAGCTTGCGAGGTCGGCTTCGTGCTGTTGTCCGCCGGAGCGAACAAGCCTAGCTCGCCAGCGACCACCACGTCGCCCTTGAAGGTCGACAACGCCAACGCAGCGCCGAGGCGCGCGCCGAGGGCAGCCGGCAGGAACTCGACGCCGGAGCTCTCGAGAACATGTTTGACGGCGTCTTTGGTCGCCATGCCGACATCGCCCCACGCGGTCCAATCCACGTTGACGATGTCGCGACCTTCGGCGCGCGAAAGCGCGGCGAGCAGCTCGTTGCTGGCCGCGTAGTCGGCCTGACCAGCGTTGCCAAAACGTCCGGCCACCGAACCCATGGTGAGCATGCGCTTGGGCTTGAGCGAAAGGTAAAGGGACAGACCCGCGCGGGCTTTTGGAGCGAAAACGCGCTCGAACGCTTCCGCGTCCTTGTCGGCGAGGAACTTCGACTCCTCGCGACCAGCACCGTGGACGAGCAGGTCGACAGCTCCGTGACGCGCCTTGATGCCGTCGACGACGCGGCCAAGCGCCGATAGGTCGGCGACGTCGCACGCGATGAGCTCGACCTCGCTCCCGAGCTGCCGGAGGCTCTCGAGGTTCTTGGTGATGTCGAGGCGCGTGCGCTCGTTTTCGATCCAGCGCTTGACCTCTGCGGGCGTCGCGCGCTTGCCGGCGGCCGTCAAAGCGGACTTCGCCCGATCTTTCTGCTCGCTGTCGTTCAGGCCTTTGATGGGGCTCGCGCTCTCCTCGACCCCTCCGGTGCGCGCGAGGATGACGATACGTAACGCCTGCGCGCGCGCGAGCTCGCGAACGAGCTCGAAGGTGACGCCACGCGCACCGCCAGTGGCGACGACCACCGCGTGAGGCGCGAGTGGCGCGTCGCTTGCGTCTGCAGTCTTGTCGTGACGAAGCGTCCACAGCTCGCCCTTGTAGACAGCAATTTCGCTCGGCGCGTTGGCCATCCAGCATTCGAGAGCGCGTCGGCAAGACAGGGGCAGGCCTTCGGTGCGGTCGAGGTCGATGGCGAGACATCGGGCCTCTGGCCACTCCTTGGCGAGTGACTTCGCGATGCCGGACAGCGCACCCATGACCAACCCGCTGGCGTCGGTCGTGTGCATACCGAAGATGCCGTTGCTGCGACCCGCAAACAGGAGGCCCAAACCCTTCCCGGCCTGGCGCGCCTTGGCGAAGGCTCGGGCAAGGCGCATGGCGCGAGCAACCTCGGCCTCGATCGCTGAGACACTGATCGTGCTCTGTTCAGAAGTAAGCAACACGAGATCGTCGGCGGGCTGGCCACCGAGATCCGCGAAGCGGGCTTCCAACTCGGCGTCAGAGAGGGTCTCGGGCTGTACCACGTGGACATTCGCGCCCTGCGCAAGCAGCGCCTCGCGCATGGCCTGACGAAAAACCGCGTCCGAGCCAACGAGCACGACGTGGCGGCCGGCAATGCTGCGCGCGGGGTCCACCTGCGGCAGCTGGATGGCGCCGACGCTACGTGCGGCGAACCCCTTGGCTTGCGCTAGCGTGTCACGGAGCGAGAGTACTTTCGCGACCGAACTTTGCGGCTTTGTCTGCGCTGCAGCGCTCGCCTTCGGCGCTGCAGCCTGGGATTTTGGGCTTTGGGGGCCCTCCACCGGCGGCGGCGTCTGGGGGGCGTTCAAGCCGGCGAGCACATAGTCGACGACGGCGTCGAGCGTCTGCACCTGCGTGAGCTTGAAGCTGTCGTCTTTCGCGAGGCTGTAGCGTTCGCGGATCATCGACATGATCTCGGCCTGCTTGACCGTGTCGATGCCAAGGTCGGCTTCGAGCTGGTAAGTCGGCTCGAGGTCACTGGGCTCGTAGCCAGTCTTGTCGACGAACACCTGGAGGACTTCCGCAAAGAGCTCGTCTCGCGACTTGGTTTGCGCCGGCTGCTGCGCTTTGGAGGCTGCCGCAGTCGGGACCTGCGAAGTCGACGCCGGACCGGCCCGCTCGGGGTCTTGGTTCTGCGCCTGGGTGGGAGACGCGGCGCGAACCGGCTCGCGCGCGGGTTCGGCGTCGCGCTCGCTTGCCAGGCGGCCGTAAACGTAATCGACGACGGCGTTGAGAGTCTGGACGTCGGCGAGCTTGAAGGTCTCGTCCTTGGCGAAGCCATAACGCTCGCGGATCATCGACATGATCTCCGCTTGCTTCACGGTGTCGACGCCGAGATCGGCTTCGAGCTGATAGGCAGGCTCGAGATCGGAACGCTCGTAGCCGGTCTTCTCAGCGAACAGTGCCTGGATCTCGTCGAGCAAGGTCTCGCGGCTCGGGAGCGCCTTGGCGGGGGTAGCCTGGGTCGCTGGCGCAGTCGCGGCGGTCTCGACGCCGACGGCCGGGGCCGGCTCAACCGCACCCGCTGACGCGAGCTGATTCACGACATAGTCCACGACTGCGTCGAGGGTCTGAACCTGCGCGAGCTTGAAGGTCTCGTCTTTGGCGAAACCGTAGCGCTCGCGGATCATCGACATGATCTCCGCTTGCTTCACCGTGTCGATGCCGAGGTCGGCCTCGAGCTGATAGGCGGGTTCGAGGTCGGCGACTTCGTAACCAGTCTTCTCGGCGAACAGCTGCCGCAACTCACCGAGCACCTCGGTGCGATCGACCTTGCGAGCCGGCACGGCGCTTACCACGGCGACGGGCTTGGCGACGACGATCGGCTTCGGCTCTTGCGCGAGCGACGGAATACCGAGTTCCTGCGCTTTGACGCCACCCTTCTCTGCCACGCGCAAGGTCCGCGATACGACCTCGAGCCCGGCGCCACTGCGGCCGGCGTGCTTGGCGAGCCAGGCGTCATAGATGGCCGGATCCGCAAGACGCGCTTCATGCTCGGCGCGGCGCTTGAAAACCGCCATCGCCACCTGTGACCCGAATCCAGCGGCGAAGTGGATGGCGTAGTCGACGTTCGCTTTCTCACCCCGTGAGAATCGCAACCCGGCGAATGCGGGATCGATATCGGTGAGGTTTGCGATCGCGGGGATATCGCGACGTTGCAGCGCCTTGATGGCGACCACGTCCTCGAGGCTCGCCCCCATCGGATGGCCGGTGTAGCCCTTGGTGTTGGCGATGAGGACCTTGTCCGCATCGTCCGCGAAAGCGTGCTTGATGGCGTCAATCTCGGCCGCCGAGCTACCACCACGCGCCGGCGTGTATGTCTCGTGCGACATGAAGAACGCGCGCTGGGCCAGCTCGGTCTTCGAGATCTTCTCGGTCGCCACGACCTCATCGATGATCTCCGCGAACGCTTCGCGGATATACGTCGAATCGAGGCGAGTACCGTGGAAGGCGCTGTTGCCGATGTGCGTCGCAATGAGCTCGCACAACGGCGTCATGCCGCGCTCGAGCACCGTCGAGTCACGCTCGACGATGAACGCCGCCGCACCAGCACCCAAGATCATGCCGTTACGGCCGGCGCCGAATGGCACGGCGGCCTTGGTGACGTCCGCTTCGACAGTCGCGGCGCCAGCGGCAAGGAAGCCTGCAGCAAACCAAGGCAACATTTGCTCTTGCGTGACGTCGTCGGCGGTCACGACCACGACGCGGTCACACCGGCCGCTGACGATCCAATCGGCCGCGATACCGATGCCCTGGGTGCCCGACGCGCAAGCCGCGTTCACCTGGGTATTCGGTCCCTGGGCGAGGATGGTCTGTGCGAGCTGCGCGTGGCCCATGGCCAGCACGCGGAAAAGAAACTTACGGTTGAACTGATAGAGCGCTGCCTCGCTGTCGAGCGCGCTTGCCTTCTCGAGCAGCTTCTTGGAGGCGGCGTTACTCTCACCCAGCTCATTGGCGAGGTCGCGCAGATACTTGGCGCTGTTGCCGGCCTGCTTGGCGGCGACCTGGCGCGACACCTCGTCGATGAGTCGGTCGACACCCGGGAATGCCGAGGAGAAGATCACGCCCGTGCTGCGGGCGATTTCCGGTGGCAAGGCCCAGCGGTCGGGCAGCTGCTTGCCCGTCGAGGTGGTGCGGTAACGTCGGACCAGAGGCAAACCCGCGTCGCGCAGAGCGTCGATACCAGCCGCGATGGCGAGTCGGCTCGTGCGGTCGAGAGCGTCGTCGAAGTTCGGGTCGAGTCCGTACTCGGCGACCAGGTCGACACCACCGACGCGGGCCGCGAGCTGCACCACCTCGGAGAGCTGGCGCAATGGCTCGAAGGTGCCACCGGACTTGTCGAGCCGAGCGACGTTGCGGTCGAGGATCGCCTGGCGTCCCTGGTCGGAGAGCGGCGTGATGAACTGTTGACCCGAAAGCATGCGGTCGACATTGTCGCCCGTGATGTCGGACAGCGGCGCGCCGTTGGGGACGATGATGGAGCAGCCGCTCACCACGATGCCCTCATGAGCGCTGGTGCCGAGCTGCGCGTTGCTCGCGCGAGTGCCCGCTTTGGCGGTCTTCTTGTCGTCGATATCGGCGGCGACACTGGCGCTCGCTTCGCGAACCTCGACCGATGCAACAGCGGACTCACCGGAGAAGCCGACCGCAACGCCCTCGCACATGAGAGCGGCAAGCGCCTCCATAACGGTGTCGACCGCCGCCTTCTTGTGATGGTTGGTGGCGACGGCCTGGTATTCCTTCTCGTCGAGGATGTTACGAACGAAGCCAGTCACGGCGCGGCGCGGCCCAACCTCGACGAAGAGGCGAGCACCATCGGCGTACATGCGCTCGATCTGACCGATGAACTCGACCGGCGACTCGAGCTGCTTCGCCATCACGTCGACGATCGCGTCTTTGCCGTTCGGGTAGTAGGTCGCATCGACGTTGCAAAGGATAGGGATGCGCGGGGCGTTGATATTCAGGGCACCCAGCACCTTGCGAAGGGGCTTTGCGGCCGGCGCGACGATGGCGCTGTGGAAGGCGTGTGAGACGGGAATCTCGCGAGCCTCGATGCCCATGCTGGTAAAGCGCGCGATGGCCTCGATCACCGCCGCCGACCCGCCGGCGATCACGGTCTGAGCGTGGCAGTTCTTGTTGGCGGCGATCACGTAGCCAGGGACGTCTTTGATGATCGGCTCGACCTTGTGGGCACCGGCCGCGACAGTAGCCATCTTGCCGTTGTCGTCGACTTTGACGTGCGCCATCTCACGCCCGCGCGCGCTCACCGCGTAGAGGGCGTCCGGGAACGACAGCACGCCCGCAGCGACGCATGCAGCGTACTCGCCGAGCGAGTGCCCAGCGACCACGTCCGGCTTCACACCGTACTGAGCGAGCAGTCGGTACATCGCAACATCGGCGGTGAGCATCGCGGGCTGGCAGACTTCGGTCTGGCGGAGGGCAAGCTCGGCGGCAGCAACCTCTTCGTCGGTGTCGGCCTTGGCCCAGCAGATGTCGGTAAGGGCCTTGCCAAGCAGCGGCGTGAGCACCTTGTCCGCCTCGATGAACGTCTGGGCGACGACCGGATAGAGCTCGGCAAGGTCTTTGAACATCCCGAGGAACTGCGACCCCTGCCCCGGGAACAAGAAGGCCATCTTGCCCTTCTCGGCGATCGGCGGGGTCTCGGAGACGAAGATGCCTTGGGCGGCGAGGACACGCGCCTTGCGCTTGCCGATGTCGGCGGCCTTCTTGCGAGCGTCGTCGAGGTTCTCTGCGGCGAAGGCGACACGAACCTTGGCGCGCAAGTACTTCTTACTCTCTGCGACACACGCTGGCGGCCAGGTGCTCTCGGCGGCAAGCGCCCCTTGAGCGCAAGCGGCGGCTTCGGCGACATCGTTGCCGCCGAACAAAACCACGGTCCAAGCCGTCGTCGGCATTTGCGCCGCTTTGGCGGACGTCGATTTGTCGGCCTTGGGTTGCTCGACCACGGGCGTTCGGCTCTCGGCGACCGGCAATCGGCTATCGGCCATTGGCTGCTCAGTCTTCGCAGCGTCGGCCCTCGACGCCTTACCCATCCGCGACGCCAGATACTCCGCCACTTTCTGCAAGGTCGGCGTGTCACTGAGCTTGAAGCTATCTTCCCGCGCGATGCCGTAACGCTCGCGGATGATACCGAGGACCTCGGCTTGCTTCACCGTATCGATGCCGAGGTCAGCCTCGAGCTGATACGTCGGTTCGAGGTCGGAGATATCGTAGCCCGTTTTCTCGGCAAACAGCTTCTGCAATTCACCGAGGAGCTCGGCGGCATTCATCGTCGCGTTACCCACAGCACTCTCCGACCTACTGTCCGCTTTCGCAGCATAGCCAGCCGACGCGGTCGTCGCCGCGGCGGTATTCTTCGAACCATCGTTCACGCGCGAGCTCATGCCCGGGACGTACTCTTCGAGCACGGCGTGAAAATTGATGCCGCCAAAACCAAATGAGCTGACGCCTGCTCGGCGCACGCCCTTCGATTCCCACGGCCGCGTTTTCGTGTTCACCGCGAGGAAGCCCTCGTTGAGCGCCGAGCTAGGTGGAGCCTGGGTGAAACCAGCTGACGGAGGCAGCACCTTTTCGTGCAGGGCGTTTGCGGTCTTGATGAGCGACGCGACGCCCGCGGCGGCCTTCAAGTGACCGATCATCGACTTCACAGAGCCCACCGGCACGCCGCGCTTCTCTCCGCCATTGCGGAGCATCTCAGTGATGACGCCGATCTCGGTCTGGTCACCCACGACCGTCGAGGTACCGTGCGCTTCGAACAAGCCAACCGACTGGATATCGAGGCTCGCGTCGGCGTAAGCGCGCTCGAGTGCTAGGCGCTGCCCTTTCGGGTTCGGGGCCATGATGCCCTTGCCCTTGCCGTCACTCGAGCCACCGACACCGCAAATCACGGCGTAGATTTTGTCACCGTCACGCTCGGCGTCCTCGAGACGCTTCAGGATGAGCGCGCCGACGCCCTCGCCCATGACGAAGCCGTTGGCCGTAGCATCGAACGGCGCCGACTTCTCGGCCGATAGAGCGCCGATCTTCGAGAATTTCACGTACGCGGGAGGGTCCATCATCTGGTCGGCGCCGCCGACCACGGCCATGTCGACGTCACCCATGCGGAGGTGATCGATCGCCGCCTTCAAAGCCGCCATCGATGAAGCGCAGGCAGCGTCTGTAGTGAAGTTCGGGCCGTTCAGATCCAGGGAGTTCGCGATGCGACCGGTGATGCAGTTCGACAGCTCGCCAGCCATCGAGTCCTCGGTGACGGTGGGTAGCGTCGCCTTGTAGGCGCTCTCGAGCTGCTGCAGGAGCTCCTTGCGCTCATCGTTCGCGAGCTTCTGCATCGCTGGCGTCCCCAGCAAGGCCTTGGCGGCGAGTGGAAACCAGCAGCGCATGCTGGTGCGGTCCTCTTGCTCGCCGCCCATGGCGTTGCCCATGATCGTGGCGACGCGGCTGCGATCGAACGGCCGGCCTTGTCCAGAGCCTGGAATGGCTTCGAGGCCCGCGTCTTCGAGAGCCTCGGCAACGACGGTGAGGGCGATCCGCTGGATGGTATCGATCGCGTTCAGCGTCGCGGGCGGAATGCGAAAGCGCTTGGCGTCGAAGGCGAAGTCACGAACCCAGCCACCAATTCGGCTGTAGGTCTTGTCGGGTAGGCTGCGATCGGCGGACCAGAAGAGCTCCGGGTCCCACCGCTCTCTCGGCACGTCACTAATCGCGACGTGGCCGGCGACGATATTTTTCCAGAAGGTTTTGGCGTTGCTCGCGTCGGGAAAAATGCCACCCATGCCGATGATGGCGATCTTGGCGCGCGCTTGGCTCACGTAACCTTCTCCTTGCGAAAGCTGCCTGTCCGCCCCGGAGTAACCCGAGCGCGGCGGCGTCCTAACAAATCCAATTCGATTTGCCCACTACGGGCGAACAGCTCACCAAACCACCAGAGATGGCCGACCAACCATCATCAGGGGACTGGACAACGGCGCGCAGAATAGTCCCAGCCGCTGCTTACGAAAGTTTTTGGCAAGGGGCCAAAAACTCAGTTCTTCCGGCTCACTCCCCAGCCGCTCTTGGCGACCGCAGCGGGCTCGCTGCGCCAGGCGGTGCGGGCCCACGGACTCTTCTCAAGGGTGATGCGGCGGGCTTTCGGGGCGGCGTTTACGACGAAAGCCGGCGTATGCTCGGCGCTTTTTTCATTCTTGAGGTGAGTACGTTGCATGGCGGTTCAACAGTCCTCGCATCTGCGACCACGGGGGAAACCGATTGTGGCAGCACAGACGTCGCTCGTTTGAGTTCGCCCGCCTACAAGCAACCTTCGGGCCGAAACCCATCGAAATCCCAGGAAATCGAAAAAACGCAGAGACATCAGTCACTTGGATACCAGCCACCGGCTGTCTTGCTGACGCTGCGAGTGCCCCTTACTGAGAAATCTTCTACGCACCCCCCTTGATTTTCCGCCTCTTGGTGCGTAGGCCGCTTCGCACCGACCACCCTTCCCCACATACCCTCCACCTCGAGCCACCGGCTCGTTCGCTCAACGCCGGTCGAGGCCTGGCCGACCGGACCCGGCCCACGCGCCACGCCCCTGGCGAGCGGCGCGGCTCGAGCCTCGATCGGAGCGAACCGCACGACGCGCGGAACTGTTTTTGACTCGCCCTCGAAACCTCGAGTACCGTGCGCAACCGCACAGTTACCGACGTCTTCAAGGAGCGCATGCATCATGGCTGACGCGCCGTGCATCATCGGCAAAGGCATTCAGATCCGTGGCAATCTCTCGGGCTCGGGCGACCTCGTCATCGAGGGTCGGGTCGAGGGCCACATCGCCCTGCAGGACCACGTCACGGTCGAAGAGAGCGGCACCGTCGTGGCGGACATCGAATCTCAGGACCTCACGGTCAACGGCAAGATGAGTGGCAACATCGAGGCCGTCGGCCTGGTCTCGATTTCCAGCAGCGCGACCGTGCGCGGCGACGTAAGGGCCCCACGCGTCGTCATCGAAGACGGCGCCCGCTTTCGCGGAAACATCGAAATGGACGTCCCGCTACCGCCCGGACTCCTCAAGTAACCATTCGCGTCATAGTTAGCGTCACAACCCCTCAAAGGACTCCAAAGTCATCATGGCGAACACCATCATCGGCAGCTCGATTGTCATCGACGGCGAGATTACCGGCGACGAGGACCTGGTCATCCAGGGCACCGTCAAGGGCAAGATCCAGCTGAAGGAAAGCCTCTACGTCGAGTCGTCGGGCGTCGTCGAAGCCGACATCGAGACTCAAAACGTCGAAGTCAGTGGCCAGGTCACCGGCAACATGACCGCGTCCGACAAGGTCGAGCTCAAGAGCCAGTGCCGCATGATCGGCGACATCAAAGCCCCCCGTATCCTCATCGCCGACGGCGCCTCGTTCAAGGGCAACGTCGACATGGACGTGTGAGCTAGACGATGGCTGACAACGCCTCGACCATCGTTGGTCCATCGATCCTCATCAACGGCAACCTCCAAGGTGACGAGGATCTCACCGTGCTCGGTCGCGTCGAAGGCAACATCAGCCTCACGCGCACCCTTCACGTCGAGGAATCCGGCATCGTCAAAGCGGACATCCAAGTTCGGAACGCCGTGGTGAGTGGTGTCGTCGTTGGCAACATCACCGCGAGCGACAGCGTCGAGATCACCGACGCAGGCCGTATGGTGGGTGACATCAAGGCACCGCGCGTCATCATCGTCGATGGTGCACGCTTTCGCGGAGCGGTGGACATGGGTGACCTCGATTCACCGCGCGCCACTGGTGAGTTGCCAGCCCGCAAGGTCGGTTCGCTCACGCGTACCAGCGCCCAGAGCGCATTGCCGCCTCGCCGGCCGATGCCAGCTCCAGTTCGCGCCGCGACTCCAGTTCGCGCTCCGGGCCCGATCACGCCCGCGGCGGGACGGCGGGACGCGCCCATTGGTGCCAAATCGTCCGAGGACGAGACGCGCGCCATTGGGGCTCGTCAGGCGCCCGTCCTTGCCGGCAAGAAGTTCAAGAAGAAGGTCGTGGTCAAAAAGAAAGTCTGAGGTTGGCTGTTGTGTGTCGGGTTTCCGACACACTAAAACGTCGACATGGACGACCTGCGAGCGGCGCGTACGCGCCTGCTCACCCTTTTGAAGGAACGCTCTTGGAGGCGAGGCCCTGTCGTGCTCGCCTCCGGGCGAACGAGCGACTTCTATCTGGACTGCAAACAGACGGCTTTGTCCGCTGAGGGTGCTTACCTCATCGGCAAGCTGGTCTTCGAGCACGTTCGCGAACTGCGTAAGAAAGGTGTCACCATCGACGGCGTCGGCGGCCTCACTCTCGGCGCCGACCCCATCGCGGTGGCGACTGCTCTGACCAGTCAAGCGGCGGGCGAGCCGGTGCAGGCCTTCATTATCCGCAAGGAACCCAAGGGACACGGCACCGGCGCCTGGATGGAAGGCTCCGCAATGCTCCCCGAGGGCTCGAAGGTACTCATCGTCGAAGACGTGGTCACCACGGGCGGTTCGTCCCGCAAGGCCATCGAGCGAGCGGTCTTCTCCGGCCTCGCTCCCATGGCGCTCGTTTGTTTGGTCGATCGCGAAGAAGGCGGGCGCGCCGCTTTAGCGGACACCGGGCTTCCCATGACTTCGATCTTCACCCGCAGCGACTTCTTCGCGGAGCCTTGATGTTGCGTCACGTAGCTCTGGCTCTTACCGTTTTCGCCCTCGCCTGCACCAAACCGGCCCCCCCAGTCGCGGGCCGCTACGACGCCGACGGAACGGACGTGCAGGCAGGCGACTACCCACACGTTCTCGCCAGCTGGACACGCGACAATCGCCTCTACGACGGGCTCGAGAATAAAGTCTTCGTGACCTCCGTCTTTTTGACGACCGAGCTGCGTGCCGCCGTGCGGACGGCTTACCCGGACGTTGTCGGCCACGGCGGACCCGTCACACGCGACGAGCTCGCCACTGGTCCGGGGAACGACCTGGTGTTCTTCGTCACCATGTATACGGCGGATCGTAAGTGGAACGACCTTCAGACGCCTACGTCGATATGGAAGGTCACCTTGACGGGTGCGAGCGAGATCAGTCCGAGCTCGATCGTCCGCATACGACAGGACGAAAACATGCGCACGGTTTTCCCGTTTATCGGGCGCTACGACGAGACCTACCTCGTGCGCTTCCCGGTCGGCGAGGTCATTGGCGCGGCCACGCGCGAGGCGACGATACGCCTGGCGAGCGGGCTCGGCGAAACCAAGCTGACCTGGCAGTTGGCGCGCGGCGCGCAACCCGTGCCGAAGACTGGCGAACCACCGATGGCTCCGGCGGTTCGTTGATGCGTCGCGGTGCGGTGGTGCTGGTCGCCGTCGTCACCGCCTGCGGCGTCGAACTTCCACTTCGCGACGACGTCGTCTACACATGTACGAAGACCGTCGACTGTCCGCTAGAGCTGACATGCGCTCCGCTTGCTCGCCGTTGTGTCGCCGACCTCGACGTAACGCCGCCTCGGCTCACCAGTATTTCGGCGACCAGTCGCGACACACTGGTGATGGTGTTCGACGAAACGGTCGACGCGGCGGTCGCGAGCTTGCCGTCGAGCTATCGCGTGACGCGCGCAGATGGCGTGCCGCTCTCCGTCGAGGCGGTCGCCCTTCTCCCCGACGGAAAAAGCGCAAGCTTTCGCACGGGCGTGCAGCGCGGCGGAGCGGTCTACACCGTCGCGACCCTGGTGACCGACCTTCAGGCAAACCCAGCTGTGCTCGAGGTCGCGACCTTCGTCGGGTTCGGTCCCGCACCAGACACCGAGCCCCCCGAAGTTACTTCACCTGCCGCCGCGAGCGTCATCGTAGTTCCGGAGAGTGAGCGGCAAGCACCAGAGGTGACGCTATCTTGGACGCCTCGTGCCGGCGCCATCGCGTACACAATCGAGATCGCGCGTACGGGCAACTTCGCTTCTGTGGAGACCAGGCTTTCCGTAGACGGCGACGCGTCGAGCTACGCTCTAGCGGTCACAGAGGGCACGACCTACTTTTGGCGCGTTCGTAGCGATGCGACCCGAGAGGGCGAGTATGGCGTGAGCTCGTTTACGGTGCTCTTCGACACTCTGTACGTTTCGTGCCCTTCTTCCCGGGCGACCTGCCTGTCGGGTTTCGGCGTCGGTAGCAAAAACGACCCACTCGCTTCGGTAAGCCGCGCTGTGTCTCTCGCCGCTGACCGCAATATTCCCAACATCGCCATCGCGGCGCGTGGAGGTAGCGCTGGGTACCACGAGCCGATCGGCGTCACCGGTGGTGCGCTGACCTTGCGTGGCGGCTACAACGCCGAATTTACCGGCACTGTCGACCCCACAACAGACCCGACCTTGGTGGACTACGAAGTCTCGGTGCTGACGGTCGTCCAGAATACGGGTCGCCTCGAGCTCGACGGTCTTACCTTGCGCGCCGTTCCCGAGCCCTTGGCCCCGACGCAGCCGCTCTCGACCGTCGTCCTCGACGGCATCGGTGCCGATGTCGTGTTCACCCACGTAGCGGTCGAGACGGTTGATCTCGATGGCTCAACGGGCGCTCAAGACTCCTTGCCGTTCGACACGTTCGGTATCGTTGCCCGCAACAGCGCGGGCGGCGCGCTGGTGCTCGGGCGAGGCACACGGGTCCTCGCCGGAGAAGCGTTTCATGGCGCGGCTGCGGTCCAATTGAGTCAAACACGCCTCGTCGTCGACCAGGCGACGCTCGTGGCGCGACGACGCTACTCCACTACCTTCGACAGCTTCTCGACAGCGCTCCAGGGCAGTGACGCCGAGCTGGCAGTCGAGCGTCTAGACGCAACGAGCAGCACGCCGTTCGCGGGTGCCCGCAGCGCGGCCCTTGAGCTCGTGCGGGTCTCCGGTTTCGTGCGTGACTCCCGCATCAGCGTGCAAGGGCACGAGACGACGGGCCTGAAACTCTCCAATGGCGAGCTCGCGATCGAGGGCAATCAAATCATAGCCACTGGAACGAGCCGCGCTGCGGGCATCAGTGTCGCAGGTCAAACGACGCTCGTGGCGAACAACACCGTCATCGTCGATAGCCCAGTCGCTGCGGGCGTCGAAGCGGTCCTCGGCGACAGACGTATCGTCAACAACACTCTCGTCGTCGCGGGTGGCGCCGTTACGGCTGCAGGAATCGAGGTCGCCGCTGGCGTGGTCTCGGGTTCTCCACTCGACATCGCGAACAACCTGGTCTTTTGCCTGGTGGGCGCGGGGACACGTTACGGCGTGCTCGAGACGTGCGTTACCTGCGATCCGTCATCTGTCATCGCCAACGTGGTGTCTGGCTGCGACGGCGCCTATTTCGACGAGAACGCGAGCATCGTCAGCGACCTCGACACGTTGGCGGGCCAAACAATCGGTTGCGCCGGCGGCTGCGGCACGACGCGCGCGTCGGGCAACGCAACGGTCGCGGTCGCCGATCCCTTTGTCTCGCTGTTCGGCGTCGATGGCATGCTCGCAACGGCGGACAACGACCTGCGACTCGCCACGGTCGAGCCCGCGCTCGTAGCGGGTGGCGTCGACACGACCACGACCGCGTGCGGCACGAGCGAAGCGCCTCGCCATTGCGGCAACGTCACCACTGATCTTGCCGGCCAATTGCGCAGCCCTCCCGTGTCCGTTGGCGCCTACGAGAAGGACTGAGGCATGAAGCGGGTTCTGCCCTTGGTGTGGCTGGTCAGCTGTGGGTTCGACCTCGATGTGCCAAGCGCCGTGAAGGTCGCGTGCACGCGTGATGCGGACTGCCCAGACGGACGTGTGTGCGCCCCTCTCCTCAGCGAGTGCGTGAGCAGCCTCGACACCGAGCCGCCGCGCCTGCTTGGCGTCGACGTGCGGGCCCCCGATCAGTTGCAGGTGGTTTTCAGCGAGCCCGTTTCGTGCCTGGCCGCTGGGAATGTCGCGACCTATGCGATCGAGCCAACCCTTGCGGTCCACTTGGCCGCTGGGGCGGACTGCGATGAAAGCAAGGCATTCACCTCCGGAGCAGTCCTCTTCACCGAAGTGCAGACACCAACAACGACCTACACGCTGACTGCGACCGCGCTCACGGACAGCGGTGGTAACCCGCTCGCCGCAGACGCGAGCGCCGTCAGCTTCGCGGGGTTCGGCCAGGCTCCCGACCCATCGCCGCCCGACGCCTTGGCGCCGCCCGACGGCACCCGCGTCTTGGGCGCACGTCAACCTCTTGTCTGGACGACAAGGCCAGGAGCAACGCGATACCTGATCGAGGTCGAGACCGACGACGGCCCCATCGCGGGGAGTCCGTTCACGATCAGCGCGCCGGCCACGACATTACAGCTCGAGGGGCTCACAGACGTCACCTACTACTGGCGCGTCCGATCAGACCTCACTCCCGAGGACGAGATACCGGCTACGCACGACTTCGACGTCGTGATCGACACCGTGTACGTCGCCTGCGCGGGCTCCGGCGCGTGTGACGAGACCGTCGTACGAAACGGCAGCCGAACGCACCCCTACGCATCGGTGCAGCGCGCGCTGGCGGCCGCCGCCGAGCTCTCGACATCTCTCGACGTCCAAACTCCCACGATCAAGATCGCGGCTCGCGAGGCAGGCGCGCCCTATCCCGGGGCTGTCGTCGTCCAATGGCAATCGGTCCGCCTGATCGGCGGCTTCGACGCGACGTTCACCACCCGCAGCACCGACGCGGCAGCCACGGTGCTCGAAAGTGACGGGGCGGTCATGTACGTCATCAACCTGCCACTCGCCGTGTCGGCGCTCGTCGAGGGACTCACGTTGCGCTCGACGCGCGCCGAGACGACGCCGCTCGTGGTCAACGCCGCGAGCTCGAGCCTGACCGTGCGCAACGTGGCCATCGAGGGCCCCGGGTCGTTAGGCGGCCTCGTCGCCGTGCGTGGAGGGCCAGCTCCTGGTCCACTCTTCGAGGGCTGCAAGCTCCGAGCACTGCCATCAGAGGGCACCGTCACGATGGTCACGGTGGCGAGCGCCGCGCCGACCTTTCGCGATAGCGTGTTCGAGGTCGCGGCAGACGCATACAGCTACTTCAATGGCATGCAGGTCGACGGACCGTTACCCGGCGACGCGGTTTTCGACCGCTTCGACCTCCTGGCGCCAGCATCCACCTCCATTTCGTATGGCATGTCGGTCGACTTCGCGGCGCCGGGCCCCGGCCGCGTCGTCATTCGCAACGCGACCCTGCACACAGGTACGGGGATCACGAGCAGCGGGTCCGTCATCTACATGAAGGGATACGCTAGCGTGGTCGTCGAGCGTTCTCACCTTGCAGCCGGGCTCGCCACGGCTGGCGTCAACACCAGTGTGATCGACAGCGATACAGCACCGACCAATCGCATAGAAATTTTCGTCCGTGATAGCGTCCTTGAGGGGGCCCCCTGCCCGCTCGCGGGCTGTCTGGGCAACGTCGTCCTCGGGTACAACGTAGGTCACTTCGAGGTCGTGTCGAGTCTCGTGCTCGCGCGTGGCTCGGGCGCCGCGCCGCTGGCGGTCGACAGAGCCAATCCCCTCGTCGCAAACAGCGTCTTCGCGGGATTCGACCCGAGTGTTCCCTGTATCGGACGAAGACCTGGCTTCAGCGGCTGGACCACACCAATCGCGCTGCTCAATACGGCCCTCGTCCACTGCAATGGCCTTGAGGGACGCGAGATCGACGGTGACCCCATCCTTGCAACGACAGGCGGCGAGCTCAGCGCGTTGAACGGACAACCTATCGAAAGCGAGGTCTGCGCCGGCACGTGTGCCGACTTGTCGCGCGTCCAATCCGTGGTGCCGTTCGCGGCGCACCCAACGTCCGTCTTCACCGACCTCGATGGCAACGACAACGATGCGAACACCATCGATGACAACGACTACACGGTCTTGCCCAGCGCGGACGCGTTCATCCGCCAAGGAGGACTCGCCGACACGGCGGACATCTGTGCACCGATTGGTCAGAACAACAGCTGCGGCATCACCGCGAGCGACTTCTACGGCGACGCGCGCGACACTCCCTACTCCATCGGACACGACGAAGTGCCTTGAAGCCTGGCGTAGCGCAGTCGCTTCGGGCCAACGCGAGATCCGGCCGACGTTCGCGCCGCGACGGGCTGGGTCAGAGGTGCTTGAGCAGAAAGTCCGCGAGCATGTCCTCAGGCTCGCCAAAGGAGCTGCCGGTCTTCGTGACGTCCGCCGGAGCGGCCGGTTGAGGAGATACCGGGGCGACTGGGGTCGCGGGGACCACGCTCTTGGCGGCACCAAGGAAGCCCTCTTCGCACTGGTAAGCGGTGTCTCCGATGATGAGGCTCCCCTGGAAATGCTCGGCGCCAGCCGATTGAGCCTCTTCGACTGAGAGCACACAGCCCATCCAGCCATGTAGGTCGTCGCCCGACAGCAGCTGCGTAACGCGAACGGCGGGTGCCAGCTTGTACGAGGTGTTTTGCTCGAAGATCGTGAGCATGTCGTCCTCGAACAGGACTTCGCCATCATCGATCCACTGTTCGATCATTGCATGCGTGAAGAACAGCGGACCCGCCACGTTGCTTTCCCTCGTATCCGCCCGCATAGTAGTGGAACGACATTGATCGCGCCAGCATTCAGGCTGACGCCACCCCACACCGCGCCGGCAGTCGAGCCGGCACCCAGGCCGGAAGAACAAACCATGGCAGAAGGCATCTTGACCCTCACCGATAGCGACTTCGAGTCCAAAGTAATCAAGGCCGAGCGCCCCGTTCTGGTCGACTTCTGGGCTGAATGGTGCGCCCCGTGCCGCGCCTTGACCCCCATCGTCGAGGACGTTGCCAAGCAGTTTTCCGGCAAGATCGACGTCGCCAAGATGAACATCGACGAGCACCCCGAGGCACCCGGACGCTACGCCGTTCGCGCGATTCCCACCCTTCTCGTCTTCAAGGGCGGTAACGTCGTCGATCAGATCGTCGGGCTGGTCTCGAAGGCCAAGCTCGAGCAAGTCCTGGCCAAGCACGTCGCCTGAGACTTGCGAGGCTCGGTATCACTGGCATCGCGACCTGATCGCGATGCCGGTCCGGGCACAGATCGCCTCGGCAAGAGGATGCCGCCCGCGCCAGGCGGTCGCGCCAAAAGGACGCCAGAAGGGCTCATTCACGCGGGCGAACACTGGCGAAGGGCCACAAGCAACACGCTCTGTAGAACGGCCAACGCGGCACCCATGCCATGCACGCTGTCGCCCCTTCGCGCTCCCTTGCCCTGAATCGCCGTGGCGGGCGGCATGCGCGAATCTCGCGGCGGCCTTCAGCCCACGCGGCGACGCAAATGCACGTTTAGGACGATACCGACGGCCGCGAGCTTTGCGATGAGACTCGAGCCGCCATAAGAAAAGAATGGCAGCGTCAGACCGACCACCGGCAAGACACCAATGACCATGCCGACGTTGACAATGGCCTCCCAGAAGAGGCCGGCGCCCAAGCCGGCCGCAAGCAAGGCGCCGTAGGGCTCGCGGGCGTCAGCGGCCACACTGAAGATGATGACGAGCAACGCCGCATACATCGCGAGGAGCAGTGCGCATCCGACGAACCCCTGCTCTTCCGCCCAGACACTGAAGGCGAAGTCGGTGTGCTGCTCGGGGAGGAACGACAGCTGTGTCTGTGTGCCCTCCATGTGACCCTTGCCCACCCAGCGACCCGAGCCGACCGCGATCATGGACTGTACGGCGTTCCAGCCGGCACCCTGGATGTCGTTCTCAGGGTCGATGAAAGTCATGATGCGTCGCTTCTGGTAGTCCTTCAGGACGCCGAACCAACTAACGCCCGCGACCGCGGTGCCGAGGAGCCCGAGCAGCACCATTGTTCGCAAACGCACGCCGACCACGAGCACCATCGTGAGGCCGGTGCAGAAGATAACGATGGCGTTGTCGAGGTCTGGCTGAGCCGCGACGAGCGCGGCGGGCACCGCCATGATGTCGATCGGCGCGACCAAGATGTCCGTGAGGGAATCAGCCTGGCGCCTGCGGATCGCGAGCAGCGACCCCATCAGATACGTCGCGCCAAGGGCCACGAGACCAATACGCAACCACCAGCTCGCAGCCAGCTCGGCGTGGCTAGCACCGGGGGTCCCTGCTTCGTTGAGCGCGTTGATGAGAAACGCGATGGGGTCGCGCACGAGCGGCGCGTTCCACGACAAGCCCAGCCAAGTCGCGAGCGACACGGTCATGAGGCCAACGAGGACGAGGACGCGGCGACGGCGGGTGCGCGGCCAAGGATTCAAGAGAGCTTGACTACGTTCGATGCGAAAGACGAACGCCACCGCGGCCGCGGCGACGACGACGATCCCTAAGGCCAGCACGACGCGAAACCACATCAGGTCGGCTGGTTCGACGCGAGCAGTACCCATACGACGATGGACGAAGCGCGCGAGCTCCCCGATAGGGTCCGCCATGACGGGCTTGTTCCAGAAGGCAGCGATGCCAGCGAGCACTGCGAGTGGGCGTGACGGGTTGAGAGGACGCAATAGCGACAAGAGCGTGTAGCCGTCGGGCACGACCCGCGTGCTCAAGTAGCGCGACATGCCGAAAACGATGGCGAGCTTGGCGAACTCGCTGGGCTGGAATTGGAACGGCCCGAGCATGAGCCATCGCTGCGCTCCCTTGGCGTGGTGGCCATGCATGATGACGCCAACCAGGAGCAAACAGAAGACGGCATAGACCGCGTAAGCGACACTCTCACTCACGCGGTAGTCGGGTATGAGCAACAACGCGGCGAAAGCGATGCCAACGCCCATGAACTTGAGTTGTTGCAGATAGAGCCCAGGCGACTCCGCGGCTGCTGCAGAATGCAGGTTGTACACGCCAAGGAGCGACACGAGGATAACGGCTGCTGCGAGCGGCCAATTGAAGGCCGCGAACGACAACCCGCCACGGCGAACGCTCGGGCTCACTCGCGCACCTCCGTGGTCGTCTTCTTAGGAGGAGGAGGCGCCGTCCACGGGAGCGGACTCCCCGAGGTGAGGCTGATGTCGCGCAACGCCCGCTTCTCGGCGAGTCGGAAGAACGTGTCGATGACCTCGGTGACCACTGGTTCGGCTGTCACACCACCGTGGCCCGAGTGTTCGTTGAGGACGGCCACAACGACCTCAGGCTTCTCGGCGGGAGCCCAGCCGACAAACCAACCGTGGTCGCGATGAAAGTAGTCCATCTGCTCCATCTTCAAGCGAACCGCGCCGATGCGCACGACCTGTGCAGTGCCACTCTTGCCGGCCATGCTCACTTTCTGCGAGCGGTTCCGGTAGCCCGTGCCTCCGGGCTCCGCCACGGCAATGAGGCCCTCACGAATAGGCGACAGGTAGTCTTTCGGAAGCTCCATCTTCGAGCGAACGACACTCGTGAGCTCGCGCATGAGCGCTGGGGCGTCGCCTTGTACGTCTTCGCGGATCGCGCCGTAGGCTTGAAGGGTGCGACGCTTCACCCGCAGGTCGGCGGACTCGATGCGCTCGACCATGCGTGGCGCGTAGACCGTACCGTCGTTCGCAATCGTGGCGTAAGCGTAAGCCAGTTGGAGCGGTGTCACGAGGACCGACCCCTGGCCGATGGCTGCGTTGATGGCCATGCCCTTCTGGTAGCCACCAGAGGCCTTGTCAGCGCGGTTGTGATACGCCTCGTCGGGGATGAGCCCGGATCGCTCTCCTCGCAACGCGATGCCGCTGACGCTTCCGAGCCCGAGCATACGCGAAGCCTTCGCGATGGGCTCGAGTCCCATGCGCCCGGCCATCGTGTAGAAGTAGGTATCGCATGACACCTGTAGCGCCCTCTTCAAATCAACGGAGCCGTGCGTACCGTGGCAACGCCAGGTGTAGTGCCCCATGCGGTATTGACCCGGACAGTGAACGTGCTCGCTGGGGGTGGCGGTGTTGGTCATCAGCGCCGCGAGTGCCGTCGCGACCTTGAACGTCGACCCCGGAACGAACTGTCCTTGGATTGGACGATTCAGCCATGGTCGCAGCGGGTCTTTGTCGAGCGCGGCCTTCTCGTTGGCGCCGAGGGCGCCGCTCGCGGCGTTGGGATCGAACTCGGGAGCGGAGACCATGGTGAGGACGCTGCCGGTATTCGGATCGATGGCGACGACGCTCCCGGCGACGCCTTGCTTCTTGAAGGCGGCCTCGGCGGCCAGCTGGAGATCGAGGTCGACCGAAAGATAGACGTTTTTGCCAGGTTTCGGCTCGAAGCGGCGCTGCTGCCCGAGGAGTGAGGTGACGAACGCGTCATGTTGGCGCCGGCCCTTCGCGTCGACCACCACCTGTTCGTAGCCATCCGCTCCGCGTAGATCCTCTTCGAAGGCGCGCTCGATACCTTCGCGCCCGACGAGGTCACCAAGCTCGTACCCCATGGGATTGTTCTTGGCGCGCTCGGCTTCCAACGAGACCGGATCGATTTCGTTGACGTAGCCGAGCATGTGAGCGGCCAAAGCGCCGTAACGATAGGCGCGACGCCGACCCTCGACGATGTCGACACCGTCGAGCAGAAACACGGCGCGGTCGGCCTCAATCGCTTCGATCTCGCTTGGGCTAAGGTCACGCTTGACCAGCACCGGCTGGAACTTGTTGAGTCCGCTCTTGCGGAGCACCTGCGCGGCAATCTTGTCGATGTCGTCCTGAGTCAACCCGCAGATCTCTTGCAGACGTCCCAACGTCGACTTCGCATTGGGGCCGCGACCCAAAAACGCGGGGGTAATCTGCAGGTCGAGTGATGGTCGATTATCGACGAGGATGCGGCCGTGGCGGTCGAAGATGATTCCCCGATCGTGGGGAATGCGGATGTGCTGAACGAAGTTTCGCTGACCCTGTGACGAAAGCTCGTCGCCGCGCACGATCTGCAGAGTGTAGAGGCGCAGCAGCATCGCGAGAAAGGTGACGATGACGATGGCCATGGCGAGGCCCAAGCGCGCCCCAAAGGCGCGGACCGGATTGCGACCGGTGGATTCAGCAGTGAGCGCCATGGACCCTTAACATGCGCGAGTCGCCGCCTATCGCCAAGAGAGTGAGGCCCGCGTATCGGGCTGCATGCGCCGTTCAATGGCCCCGAGGAGTGGACTGACCAAGATGCCAGCAAACGCGGTCAAGAGCGCCGCTGGTACCAGAATCGCGGTCGCGAAGCTCGCAAAGCCAACACTCCCACGGAGCCCGTAGAGGAGCGCGAAGAGCAGCGCATGGTAGGCAGCGGTCGCCGCCGCCGTGACCAGCGCGGCGAATACCGGCCCGCTGGCCGCGATCGACCCAGCCAAGAGCTGCGTGCCGAGAGCAACGACTCCGAGAGCGAGTGGGTGCAAGCCGGGTGGGCCAAGGTCCTGGCGGCCGACGAGATATCCAAGAGCGAGGGCAATGAGGACCACCTGCAACGCTTCGCGCCGCAGCGCCAAATAGACGATCACGATGATGACGACATCGGGCATCACGTAACCGAAGCCGCCATGCGCCTCCAAGGCGGTGACGAGACACATCCCGACCCAAGCGACCGCGATCCAAACGAGCGAGCTCAAGGCGTCCCCTCGCGGACCGGCTCGCTCAGCTCGACCGCGTTGGGGGGGAAGAGGCCCTCGCCGCGGAGCAAGACATCAGGCGCGATAGGGCCGACGTCGGCTTCAGGCGTCTCGAAGGTCGTCCCTGGCGCCCAGCGGCCAATGACGACAAGCACGTCCTCGAGCTTGGCGACGTCCACGGCGGGCTCGATGGTCGCGTTCTGGTACAGACCAAAGGCGCGCGTCTCGGTCGCCATGACCTTGCCAACGCGCAGACCCTTCGGGAAGACCTCGCCGATCCCACTCGTGACCAAGACGTCGCCGGGCTGCACATCCGCTGTGCGTGACAGGTATTCGACCTGGATACCAAGCGCCCGGTCGCCACCGAAGCCCCGCACGCGAGCGCGGGCACGGGTGCGTTGCACGAGGACATCCGTCGAGCTGTTGGCGTCGACCAGCAACATGACATCCGACCATTGCATGGTGACCGCAGCCACACGGCCGACGACACCATCTGCATTGACGACAGCGGACCCTACGCTCACGCCGTCGTTGCTACCTCGATCGACCCGGACGGAGCGGAAGAGAGGGGTCGGGGCCATGGCGATGATCTGCGCATGCACCATGGGCACGCCGCTCGCTCGATGACGGACCGATAGGAGCGACTTCAACCGCTCGTTTTCCAGGCGCATCTCTTCGTCACGGGCGAGTTGTCCGCGTAAGCGGCCAAGCTCCTCGGCCATGGTCAGGTTCTGCTCGGCGGTGTCGATGAGATAAACGTAGCGACTCCATACGTTGATCACGCCTTCGACCGCGCCGCGAACGACCCACTGGATGGGTGCCGAGACAGTAACCACAACCTTGTCGAAGATGTTGTGGTCGCGGACTTCCTTCGCGTTCGAGACATAGAACACGAACGGCAGCGCGAGGAGCGTGAGAACGACCAGCGGGTCGCGGTACCGACGTAGGAATTCCGACGAAGCCATAGGCGCTCACGAAATGAAATCGCCCGGCGCCGCTGTCGCGTCAACCCGAATCACAGCGCTTTACACGAGCGAACGTCGGTCCGCGTACGTCATTCGCCCGTGTCGGCGGCGAGGACCACACGCTTCGCTAGTGGATGGCCACCATCTTGAGTAGCTCGAGCTGGTCGAGTACCCGCCCTGTACCGAGCACGACGCAGGAGAGCGGGTCTTCTGCGATCATCACCGGCAAACGGGTCTCTTCGCGCAGAATGACGTCGAGGTTGTGCAGCAACGCCCCCCCGCCAGCGAGCACGATGCCCTTGTCGACGATGTCGGCGGCAAGCTCGGGAGGCGTGCGCTCGAGGGCAACGCGAACCGCCTCGATGATCGCAGAGACGGGCTCTGAGAGGGCTTCACGTACCTCGTCGCTCGTGATCTCGACGGTGCGCGGAACGCCGGCGATCATGTCGCGTCCCTTGATTTGCATGGAGCGCGGCTCGTCGAACGGATAGGCGTTGCCGATCTCCATCTTGATTTGTTCGGCCGTGCGCTCACCGATGAGCAGGTTGTACCGACGCTTGATGTGCTGGACGAGCGCCTCATCCATCTTGTCCCCGCCGACCCGAATGCTGCGCGAGTAAACGATACCGGCGAGCGATATGACCGCGACCTCGGTGGTACCGCCGCCAATGTCGACGATCATGTTGCCCGACGGGTCAGCGACCGGAAGATCGGCGCCGATCGCGGCCGCCATGGGCTCCTCGATGAGGTAGACCTCGCGAGCGCCAGCACTCTCTGCGCTTTCGCGGACAGCACGTTTCTCAACCTCGGTGATGGCGTTCGGAACGCAAATGACGATGCGCGGCTTCACCATGGTGCGGCGGTTGTGCGCCTTGGTGATGAAGTAGCGAAGCATGGCTTCGGTCACGTCGAAGTCGGCGATGACGCCGTCCTTGATTGGACGGATGGCGGTGACCGCACCTGGCGTACGCCCGATCATGTCTTTGGCTTCGCGCCCGACGGCTACGATTTTACGCGCGCCGCGCGCGTCGGACTGGACCGCTACAACGGACGGCTCGTTGCAAACGATGCCTTTACCTTTGACATAGATGAGCGTGTTCGACGTGCCGAGGTCGATGGCCAGGTCATTCGAGAAAATTCCGGAAACCCAGTCGAAGATCATCCGCTCTCCCACATACGCCCTTCAAGGTATCACAGCGCTTACCAGAAGCCACAATTCCATAACGATTCCCGAACCATATTGAAGCTCGAGACCCGAATCGCTGTGGGTCATGCCTTACATCGGCCCACATGATCAACCTGGTGCGCAATGCCCCGAATAGCCTCTCGACACGACATAAATGTCAGAAAATCCGCGGCCGAACCGCCTTGCGGCCGCCACACGCGGCTTGATAGTCGCGCCCGGTGAAACGGCGTTCGTCCTCGCACCGCCCTGCTCAACTGCCGGTTCGAAAGGACTGGCGGCGCCGGCGATCTTTTTTCGCGGTCGGCGTATTGCTGCTCACCGCGTGCGGATATGGCTTCAGCGAAGGAGGCGCACCCTTCGGCGGTACGCGGGTCGCGGTGCTCACGTTCGCGGAATACGAGTCGCTTGGAATCGCGCCGGATATCGCGCGCTACCTTGCCGAGATGGCCGGCCATGAAGGAGCCGAGGTCGTCTTTGACTCCGCCAACGCGGACGCCATCATCAAGGGTGTCGTTCGTCAGGGGCGCACCGCTGCGCTGCCTGTCGTCGATCCGCAGGCTGCGATCGCGGGCTATCAGATCGTCGTCGATATCGATGCGCAGGTGGTCGACAAGGCAGGCACGGTGGTTTGGGCATCGACCATGAGCTTCAGCGAAGACTTCCTACCTGGGGCTGGCAACCCGGCGCAGCTCGCCTTGGGCACAGAGGCCTCTCGCCGCCGCGCCCTTGACCGGGTGGCGCAGCGCGCAGCGAAGGAGATCTACGAACGCATCGCGATGTCGAGCGCCATGGGCGTACGCGCCGTGTCTCTTCAGCCGGGCAAAAACGTGCCACGCATGTCGCCCTGGGCCCCGCTCCCGCCACTCAGCGCCTCGGGGGCACCGGTTCTGGGTCCGCAGTCCGCCACACAGGACATGTCGCGACAACCGCAGGTGGCGCCCTCTGGAACGACGCAGACGGCTCCCCAGGGTGGTACGTACGCACCGCCACAGTCGCCGACCAACACCCCCGCCACGCGAGTCCCAGAGCCCGGCGAAACGACGGAGACACCCTGATGCCGGCGCGTACCGACTTCGAACGCTACATCAAGAACCCGACCGAGCCGGTGGTCGCGCTCGTGGGAACCGACACGCTCCTCTTGCGAGACGCAATCGAAGCCTTGCGAGCGAAGACACTCACGCGCGCCGCGGACTTCAACCGAGACGAGCTGCGCGCTGGAGACACCCCGATCGAGCGTGTTCTCGATGCCGCGCGCACGCTGCCCATGATGGCGGAAAAGCGGTGGGTTCACCTAGCAGCGATCGAGAAGCTCAAGGCGGATGCTCAAGCTGCCGTGCTCGCCTACCTCGATGCGCCCTCCCCGACGACGGTGCTCTGCTTGTCGGGAGAGAAGATCGATCAACGCACGAAGGTTGGCTCACGCCTCGCAAAAGACGGTCGTCTTTTCGCCTTCGAGCCACCACGACAGAACGAGCTTGCGCAGTGGGTGGGACAGCGCGCGTCCCGGCATGCGGCGACGATCGAGCCGGACGCCGCGCAACTCTTGGCCGACTTGGTCGGCATCGAGCTTGGCTCGCTCGACATGGCGCTTGGCAAGCTCGCTCTTTACGCTGGCGCCGACACGCCAATCACCGCCGAGCACGTCGAGCAACTCGTCGCGCCGACGCGCGTTCATAGTATCTTCGAGCTCACCGACGCGATCGGCGCACGTGACGCGGCAAAGGCGTCTGGCCTGTTACGCAACGCTCTCGACGGCGGCGAGAACGCGCTGATGGTACTCGGCATGATCGCGCGCCAGTTCCGCCAGCTCATCGGCATGAAAGAGATGCTCGACGAGGGCGCACGCAACAGCGACCTCGCAAGCGAGCTCGGAATCAGGCCCTTTCTCGTCGACGCCCTGAAGGCGCAAGCGCGCCGCTATAGCAAACACGAGCTTCGCGAAGCCCTACTCGCTGTGCAACGCACAGACGTAAAGCTGAAGTCGTCTCGACTCGCGCATGGCGTCACGCTCGACCGCTTGCTCGTTGATGTCATGGGAGGTTGACGTCGTCGCGGCAAGCTCGAGCCAGACGGCTCACCACCAGTAGCCCACAAAGGCACCAAGCTCGGTTGGCCAGTAGTGATCGACGAGGTCACTCCCACCACTCCAACGCAATGGCACGATGTGTTGGGCCAGTCGCATCTCAACGGAGAGTGCTTGCTGCCCGACAGAAACGAGTCCGCCCAATGCAGCGTGGGCCGTAACCGCGACCTTGGCGCGGTCGAAGAACAGAAGGCGAGGAGATAAGCCAGCTCCGACGAACGGAGCGAGGCTCAGGTTCGCAAGGTAGCGTCGCGCCCCGACCTCGACGATCGCCCCCTGCATGGCGCGGTCACTCTGCTCGAGGCCCACCATGGCGCCGACCCCGCCGCAGACCTCCCACCAGCCATCCTCGATGGTGAGCTCCGCCAGCAAATAGCCCGAGGGGACGACAGCGAGGTCCTTCCACACCGGCAAGACGACGCCCGCGCGAACCCCAGTCATGCCCCGCACGATCCAGCCGTGGCCGCGCGTCGGTGGCGGTTCCCACTCCGCTTTAGCATCGCGAGAAAACAAGAAGAGCGCCGCGAACATCGCTGTCCGCAGCGCCCGCGATAGCGTCGGTCGTGCGACGCAACACGACTCGAATCCCATCTGGAGGCCTATCGTCGGCCCTCACCAAGAGCCGACGGTCGGGTCGAGGATGGGCCGAACGGATGAAGGCAAGTGAAGAGCGCCATAGGCCCCCGAGGTTAGAACTGATGCGCCTCGGTCGAGTCCTTGAGCGCGAGGGTCGACGAGCTACCGCCGGTGATCACCTGCATGACTTCGTCGAAATAGCCGGTCCCCACCTCGCGCTGGTGGCGCGTCGCGGTGTAGCCCTTCTTCTCGCTGGCGAATTCGGCCTGCTGGAGCACCGAATACGCCGCCATGCCGTTCTGACGATACGCGTCTGCGAGCTCGAACATCGAGTGGTTGAGCGCATGGAAGCCGGCGAGAGTGACGAACTGGAACTTGTAGCCCATGGCGCCGAGCTCCTTCTGGAACTTCGCCATGGCCGCCTCGTCCATCTTCTTCTTCCAGTTGAATGACGGCGAGCAGTTGTAGGCCAAGAGCTTGCCTGGAAACTTGGCGTGCACGCCCTCGGCGAACTTCTTGGCTTCTCCAACGTCGGGCGTCGAGGTTTCGCACCAGATGAGGTCAGCGTAGGGCGCGTAGGCAAGTCCGCGTGCGATCGCCGCATCGATACCCTCGCGAACGCGATAGAAGCCCTCGCTCGTGCGCTCGCCGGTGCAGAACGGCTTGTCGCGTTCGTCCACGTCACTGGTGAGCAGGTTTGCACCGTTGGCGTCGGTACGCGCGACGAGGATAGTCGAGACACCCATGACATCGGCCGCGAGCCGCGCCGCCACCAGGGTCCGGATGTGCTGGCTCGTCGGCACCAGCACTTTGCCGCCCATGTGTCCGCACTTCTTCTCGCTGGCGAGCTGGTCTTCGAAGTGGACACCGGCGGCGCCGGCCTCGATCATCGCCTTCATCAGCTCGAATGCGTTGAGCGGTCCGCCAAACCCGGCCTCGGCGTCCGCCATGATCGGCGCGAACCAGTTACGCGTCACCTTGCCTTCGGCGTGCTCGATTTGGTCGGCGCGCTGAAGAGCTTGGTTGATGCGCTTCACCACCATCGGCACGCTGTTGGCGGGGTAAAGCGACTGGTCGGGGTACATGTGACCCGCGAGGTTCGCGTCGGCCGCCACTTGCCACCCGGAGAGGTAGATTGCCTTCAAGCCAGCCTTCACCTGCTGCACGGCTTGATTGCCGGTGAGGGCTCCGAGGGCTGGCACGAACTCGTCGGTGTGCATCAGCTCCCACAGGCGACGCGCACCCATGTCCGCCAGCGTGTACTCGACCTTGACCGAGCCGCGCAGCTTGTCGACGTCCGCTTTCGAGTACGGACGGTTGATACCTTCCCAGCGTTTGGCGGCAATGGCGTCAGCAGACTTCGACATATGGACTTCTTCTCCGTAGCAGCCATGGAGGGCTGCCAGTTTGGCGTGACAAAAAACTCAAGCGTGACTTGAAACCTCGACGAGCCGGTCGTAGGCCGGCAACGTCAGAAAATCCTCGAGCCGGGCCCCCAAAGAGAGCCGTGCGAACAGCTCCTTGGCTGCCTCGAACTTGGAGGCGCCGTAGCCGTCACCGAGCTCGACCTTGATCTTGGCCATTTCTTCTTCGAGCACCTGCTCGAACAGCTCACGCGTGACGGTACGACCGTCGTCGAGCTGTGCGCCATAGTGGACCCACTGCCACACCTGCGTGCGTGAGATTTCGGCGGTGGCAGCATCTTCCATGAGATTGTAGAGCGGCACACAACCGATGCCGCGCATCCACGCCTCGAGGTAGCGCACCCCGACATCGATGTTTTGACGCAAGCCTTTCTCAGTGCGCGCGCCGGCCGGCACTTTGATGAGGTCGGCCGGTCCGACCCTTACGTCTTCGCGCTTGTTGGCGATCTGGTTGGGAGTCTTCATGTGCGTGTCGAAGATCTCGAGCGCTACGGGCACGAGGCCTGGATGCGCAACCCAGGTGCCGTCGTGGCCAGCCTTCACTTCGCGGAGCTTGTCGGCCCGCACTTTCGCGAGCGCCGCTTCGTTGGCCTTCTCGTCGCTCTTGATGGGGATCTGCGCCGCCATGCCGCCCATCGCGTGAACGTTGCGACGGTGGCAGGTCTTCACCAACAGCTCCGTGTAAGCACGCATGAAGGGCTGCTCCATGGTGACCAGCGCGCGGTCTGGCATGACGTATTCGGGCCGCGAGCGGAACGTCTTGATGAAGCTGAACATGTAGTCCCAGCGGCCGCAGTTGAGGCCTGCCGAGTGGTCACGCAGCTCGTAAAGAATCTCGTCCATTTCGAACGCGGCCGGCAGCGTCTCGATGAGAACGGTGGCACGGATCGAGCCGTTCGGGACGCCAAGCTTTTGCTGCGCGCGCACGAAGACGTCGTTCCAAAGGCGCGCCTCGAGATGGCTCTGTAACTTCGGCAGGTAGAAGTAAGGGCCCGACCCCTTCGCCAGGAGGGGCTTTGCGTTGTGAAAGAAGAAAAGGCCGAAGTCGAAGAGGCCACCTGGAACCGGTCGTCCGCGCAAACGTACGTGCTTTTCCCAGAGATGCCATCCGCGCGGCCGCACCATGAGCGTCGCGAGCTTGGCGCCCAGCTTGTAGCTCTTGCCGCTCTTGCTGTCCTCGTGGGCGATCGTCCCACGGATGGCGTCACGGAGGTTTAACTGGCCGTCGATCTGGTTGTCCCAAAGTGGCGTATTCGAGTCCTCGAAGTCCGCCATGAAGACATGCGCTCCGGAGTTCAGCGCGTTGATGATCATCTTGCGGTCGACCGGTCCGGTGATCTCGACCCGGCGGTCTTCGAGATCTTTGGGAATGGATGGCCCGGTCCAGTTGCCCTCACGGACCCCCTTGGTGTCGGGGAGAAAGTCCGGAAACGCACCCGCGTCGATCCGGGCCGTGAACGCTGCACGCCGGCTCAAGAGCTCATCCACACGTGGGGTGAAGGCAAGCGCCAGATCCTCAACGAAATCGAGCGCCTCGGCCGTTAAAATGTCGCGATACGCTGGAGTGAGACGGCCAAGTACTTCGAGCTCGCCCATGACCTTGTTCAATCCTCCCGACGGCCCAAGAACGTTCCTGGTGCTTTCGCGGCGGCAAAGTACCAACCAATGACGCAGTTTGTCACGCTGCGTCGAAGACAATGATGATCGCGCGGTGCGACTTCAATGCCGGGCCTCAAGCTGGTAGCGAGCACGGCTCATGGCTAGCGAAACGCTCTATCTGGTCGACGGCAGCGGCTACATTTACCGTGCCTTCTACGCCATCCGCTCGCTCTCCAACCGGCAGGGCGTTCCGACCAACGCGGTATTCGGCTTCGCTCGTATGCTCATCAAGCTGCTGCGCGAGAAGAAGCCGCACCTACTCGGCATCGCCTTCGACACCGACACCGAGAACTTCCGCCATGCGATCTACAGCGACTACAAGGCCACGCGCGACGAGAAGCCGGAGGACCTCGCGCCGCAGTTTCCGCTGATCCACGAGCTCGTCGAGGCGATGGAGATCCCGCTCCTCGCGCACACACGCTACGAGGCCGACGACATCATCGCGACGCTCGCGCATCAGGGCGTCGCACGCGGCTACGAGGTCGTCGTCGTCAGCGCCGACAAAGATCTAATGCAGCTCGTCGGTGATCACGTCCGCATGTACGACCCCATGAAAGACGTCACCTACGATCGCGCTGGTGTCATCGAGAAGTTCGGCGTGCCCCCCGAGCTCGTCGCGGACGTACTCGCGCTCGCCGGCGACACCTCGGACAACGTGCCCGGCGTGCCAAAGGTGGGCATGAAGAGCGCGGCGAAGCTCGTCGATACGTTCGGCGACGTCGAGAAGGTCATAGCCGGGCTCGAAGCGCAGCAGAAGTTGAAGGCGGTGGAGCTCTCGGTCGTGGAGAACGCTCACCTCGCGCGTCTGTCGAAGCAACTGACAGTGCTCGCCAAAGACGCGCCCTTCACGCTTGATGTCGACAAGCTCCGCTATAACAAGCCGAGAGCCGAGCTGATGGCTCCGTTTCTGCGGAAGATCGACGCGCTTCAGCTGCTGCGCGAGCTAGGCCTCAGCGAGGTGCCGGCGGAAGCGACGGCGACAGCCATCGAACCGGAGGACCCAGATGCGCCCCCCGAGACCGTTGAGGGGAGCGTAGAAGATCCATTCGGTACGCCGACGGAGGCTGAAGTTCGGGAGGCGCGCGCGGTCACCTCACCGCTGCGCATGGTGGACGAGCCGCCGATCATCGACCGCTCCGCCTATCAGACCCTGACGACACTAGACGCTCTCGACACGCTGCTCGCGCTTGCCCGCAACAACGGACAGATCACCGTCGACACGGAGACCACGTCGCCTGATCCCATGCGCGCGGTCTTGGTTGGGTTCGCGCTCTGTACGGCGGGCGCTCCCGCTGTCTACGTACCGGTGAGCCATCGCTATCTCGGAGCACCCCCGCAGCTGCCGACAGTCGATGTCCTCAATCGTCTACGGCCCATGCTCGCCGACCCGTCGATACGCAAAGTGGGACACAACGCCAAATACGACATCATCGTGCTGGCCCGTCACGGCGTCGACGTCCACGGTGCAGTCGACGACACCATGATCGCGGCTTACGTGCTCGACCCTTCACGCCTGTCGTATTCGATGGACACTCTGGCTCGCGAGGTTTTGGGCCACGACACCATCCGCTATGACGACGTGACGGGCACGGGCAAGTCGCGCATCAACTTCGAAGAGGTCGCGATCGACCGCGCCACCGAATACGCAGCCGAAGACGCGGACGTTACCCAGAGGCTGGCCACAACGCTCTTGCCGCGGCTCGACCTTACCGGCCAGAACGCCCTCTACGACGAAATCGAAATGCCGCTGACGTACGTTTTGGCGGACATGGAACGAACGGGCATCCGAATCGACCACGAGGTGCTAGCAGCGCTTGGCAACGAGCTCGGCGAGCGCATCCGCGCCATCGAGATACGCGCGCACGCGAGCATCGGCGAGCCGGTGAATCTCGGGTCGCCCAAGCAACTCGCCGAGCTGTTCTTCGTGAAGCTCGGGTATCCAGCGGTGAAGAAGACGCGCACCGGATTCTCGACGGACTCCGAGGTGCTCGAGGTGCTCGCCAAGGACTACGAGCTGCCGCGAATCGTGCTCGAGCACCGACTCGTCACCAAGCTGAAGTCCACCTACGTCGACGCCCTCCCGCGGATCGTCAATCCCGACACTGGGCGCGTGCATACGACCTTCAATCAGACCGGAGCCGCAACGGGCCGGCTGTCGAGCACCGACCCGAACCTGCAGAACATTCCCATCCGCACGGAGGATGGTCGCCGTATCCGCGCGGCGTTCGTGCCTGAGCCAGGCTGGACGATGATCTCAGCGGACTATTCGCAGATCGAGCTGCGCATCATGGCGCACCTGTCCGAGGATGCCGACTTCATCGACGCCTTCGCGCGCGGCGAGGACATTCATGCGCGCACGGCCCGCGAGATCTTGAAAGGCTTCGACGAGCGCGAGGCGCGCCGAAGAGCCAAGGCGATCAACTTCGGTATCCTTTACGGCATCTCCGACTTCGGGCTCTCGCGAAACCTTTCGATCCCCCGGACCGAAGCTGGCGCCTACATTCGTGCGTATTTCGCGCGCTACCCGCGTATTCGTCATTTCCTCGATGCGACGATCAACGAGGCCCGTGAACGGGGCTATGTGAGCACCATCTTCGGTCGCCGGCGTTTCCTGCCAGATCTCGTCAGCAAGAATCGAACAGTGAAACAGGGCGCCGAGCGCATCGCCATGAACACGCCAATGCAGGGCAGCGCCGCAGACATCATCAAGGTGGCGATGCTGCGCATCCACAAGCGACTTCGGGAAGAGAAGCTCGCCGGCCGCTTGCTCCTTCAAGTCCACGACGAGCTCGTGCTCGAAGCGCCTGCGCATGAGGTCGCGCAGGTCACGGCACTCGTGAAGCACGAAATGCAAAACGTCGTGAAGCTACGTGTCCCTCTCGATGTCGATGTCGGCATCGGCCCAAACTGGGCGGCCGCGCACTGAACGGTCGCTCAACGTAGAATCGGTTTCGCCGGCGCCGCCCTCAGGCCGAGCAACGCTGCTCCCGCGCGTTGCTGCTGAGCGCTACCCGGGGGCGCGAAGGCGTGGGCGAGGCGCGCTGTCGACTCGGCCAGGGTCCGGTTGTGGGCGTTGGTCAAGAAACCGCGGAATGGCCTCTTTTCGAGCCCCTCGGAGTACCGCTGATTGTACGACGCACTCGATGCCAGCAGGCGCTCGACGGCTTGTTGGCGGCCGGTGGTGAAGTTCCTCTGCACGATGTCCGCATCGTGAAACGTCAAGAACTGGTCACCGTCGACGTTCAGGGTCGCAAACACGGCCCTTTCATCGTTGCTGGTTGCTCCATCGCCGTCGAGGTCGAAGCTGTCATGACGCGAGAAAAACCCAGTAATCGGTTCGTTGGTCATCGCGCGAGCTCCGACGAGCTAGACCACCCCATGGTCGGCTCGTCTATCTCCAGTATCGACGCCAGACCTCAGGTGTTGCCAAAAAAACGCTCGACGAATGCCGGTATCTAGTCCCCGTGTGATCGCAAGAACGGATTGGCGACCGTGGGACCGACCGAAGGAAATTCACGATTAACGGCGTCGAGGGCATCCTGCATACGCCGGCGAATCATGCTCACGGTCGCCGCGTGTCGCTCTTCGTCCGTGGCGAGCTCGCGCCACTCCCTGCTGATCTCGAGCGCCTCCGGCACGCGGATGTGGGCAACGCGCGGTCCGACCGGGCGTGGAATGAACTTGGCCAAAGCATCGCGAAGGGTTCCCGTGCAGTAGTCGCTGCGGATGCGTTTGCAGTTCTCGGCAATCTGCTCCTGGGTGAGACGCTCCGCGCGATACATTTCGGGTCGCAAGCGCAAGAGACGCTGGCCCATGCGCACGAGCGACTGAACAGCTTTCTTGTCGGCGACATCAGCATCGTTGGTGGCGCGCAACCAACGTGATGCCGCGCGGAGGGATTCATGCAGCGCGTCGAGTGCGCTGTCTTGCGGCTCAGCGCTGCGAGCACCCCGCACATGGTCGAGTCGCGCGGTGATGGCACGAGCGATGCTCGCTTGATTGTCGAAGTAGCTCGCGCTTGCATCGATGGTTGCGCCAAGCTTCGTGGCGTCTCGCGAGAGCAGCTCGGCATAGACCGCGTGCACACGCGCGCCAAGGTCTTCACCTGTCCGCTTTGGAAGACGAAGACGACGCTCGATGAAGTCGAGCTCTTTGCTCAAGCCCTGCGTGACGTCGCCGAGAAACGAGAGCTTCCAGACGAGAGGCGCGACGAAGACCGGCCGCGCATCACCCGTTTCGGCTGCCTGACGCGACGCCTCGATCGCCATGTCGAGCGCGCCATCGAAGAGGGTCGCGACATGGTCGCCATGCCATCCGACCGTGCCTTCGGAGTGCAAGAGCACGCCATGGCCCGCGAGCGCCCACTGCACCGAATACGCCTTGCCTTGCGCACCACCTGCGCCAGGGATCTGCGCGACGAGGTTGTTGGCCAGCCAAAACGACTGCATCGCCCGTCCCATGCCGTTGACGACGGTGTGGGTCGCCCAGCTCGCCATGAGCGGCGCGACACGGGTGGAGATCTCCTTGTCGATCATCCAATCCGTGAAGAACTCGGGGTGGTTTGGGGTCATGAAGGCGGCTGTCTTCGGATTCACCGTGCGAGCCAAGCGCGCCTCATCGCTTGACGGAAAGTCGATCTTCTCGATCTTCGCCAGGCCCTGCACGCCAGGGATGAGGTTCAACAGCGGTACACGGCGCAACCCAGGGATTCCGCCCAAACAGAGTACGCGGTTCACGGCGCCTAGGGCGCGAATGAGCGCCGGCCGCGGCGTGGGGCTGACGAAGGTCGTGAGCTGACTCGGGGGGCGCGCAACCATCTCGGTCGCAGCCGCAGCGTTCTCGGGGCGCGTGACTCCAACGTCAGCGGCAGCGCTTTCGGCGAAATGCGGAGCTGGCTTCTGTAGTCGCGCTACGGATGGGCCCGTCGCTGTAACGGATGGAGAAGAGGCCCCGGCCGCCGCGGGCGGCACGACGGGAGCGCTGCGTTTGCTAAGGGGGTCGAGCGAATCCACAAACACCTCGCACAATCTGGTTTTCGATTGCTCGATGTATCGGCCCGGTCGCGAGCGCTGATGCGCGAGAGCCAAGGGCACGACCCTGTCACCGCGTCGGTTCGGGTTGCGGCGAGACCGCTCGACACGGAGAACGGCGCCCTTCGAGGGCTACGAAGTCGCACCGATTGATCGCGAACGCGGCGCTGGACGCTACAGGAACGCGGCGCCAGGCCCGAGGCTTAGCCCACCGTTTTTGGCGCTGGGGCTCGGCGTTGCGACAGACGACCCGCGACGCGAACGACTCGAGCACCGGTATGCGTTCATGCCACGCGTGGGGCCGCGGCGCGCTGGAAGCGCTGAATCGCTTCGTTGAAGGCGCGCATCGTCTCGGGAGCAGCTTCGACGAAGCCTTGCGCGCGCATGGTGTCGCGGAACTGCACGACCGTACCGAGCATACCGCGGGGATCGGCGCCGGGGTTCGCGAAGGTCTCGCGGACCCGCGCCGCCAGGGCCGTGTCGAGAGCACGACGTGACTCGGCAACGCCATGCGAGGCCGCTTCGAACACCTCGCGGGTCATGCCCTGCGAACGCATGGCGCCAAGCGACACCTGCATCTCGTGCAAGCGGGCAAGGCGCGTGTAGTACGGACCGATGTCGCCCGCTGGGATGCTCGCGCGCGCGAGCTGCGCGGCCTCACTGCGCAACGTCTGCGCAATCTGCTGATCGACACGACCGATGGCGCTCAGGTAACCCCGGCGAAGGGCGTCGAGATCACGCGCGGCGATCGGTCCCAGCTCCCGCTGCATGGCGGCGAGAGACGCCCGCCCCTGCTGAGTCTCGAGCATGTTGCGTACGGTGATGAGCTCCTGGCGCGTGTGCAAAGCGGCCTCGAGCGGCATGGCGCGCGTACCTGCGTTCCGGGCGTGGACGTTGACCTGCGCCCAGCTACGCAGCTCCACCGGCGCTCGGCTCGAGGCATGCAGCAAGCGCACACCACGCTGCGCCGCTGGGCCCCCGCTGACCGGAACCGAGCCGGGCGTCGGCACTGGCGGCGGCGGCCCTCGGAGGATCTGCTCGCCAGCGCGGAGACGCTCGGCGGTCTGCTGCAGCAGACTACGAGCCTGCGCTTCAGTCAACCGCGCGCTTGCCTCTGCGACACCCATGCGTTGCATGAGCGCCACGGCATGCTGTAGCGCCTCACCCTGGAGCTGGATGCCGCTGGCGTTGGCGTAGAGCGTGAGGGTGGTGAGCCAGCGCGCCTGCTCTGTCATCGCGGCTACAGACGACGCAGGTGCCTGTGCCAACGTCGCTAGGTGTCGATTGATACCTTGCGACAGCAATGCGCGAGCCTCGTCGGTAAGCTCGATGACGACGCCCGGAGGAGGCAGCTGTCCGCCCGAGAGGTTCGCGAACGCGCGCTCCATGCCGCGCAGATCGCGCGCGCCGATATAACCGCGTAGGTTCTCGTTGAGTTGTTCCCAGTGACCCGCAGGCACACTGGGAACGCCGCCACCGGCGCGGATGAGCCACTGCGCAAAGCCCATGACGCCAGCGAAGCCCAAGCCGAAAAGCGCGCCGCGGAGGGCATCGCCCGAGACCTTGCGCAGCGCCTCCTGCGTGCTCTCGAACTCGACACCAATGTTGCTCGACGCCGACAGGCCACCCATCACCGTCGCCATGACGATGCCGTTGCGGGCAGTGCCCGCGACGATGCCGGCACCAGGAATGACGCGGGCCAGGATGGCGTTCGCCTGCGGCGACGCGGCGCCCAACCCGGAGAACGCGCCGTAGGCGAAACCACGCGCGCCGCTCGTCAAGTACCGGTTGTCGCCCCCCTGCAACGGCGCGGTCACAAGCCCCGCAGCAGTGCCAACCGTAGCGACTGCGGCGATGCGCGTCGCAACCGTGGTCCACAGCGCGGCGCTGGGCGCCGCACCAACGCCGAAGGTGCCAACGCTGACCGCGATCGATGCCACGGTGGTCGACACCAGGATGGTCGTGTCCTGGATGGTCCGCGCCAGCGCATCCCGTTCCACCTCGAAGTTGCGACGCTGGCCAACCAGGCGGCGAACCGCCTCGCCGAGGCGAACCTGCTCTTCGTCGGTGAGCTCGGTCGCTTGTCCCGAGGCTTGCCGTCGCTGCTGCACCGCGGTGAGCACCTGCGCGAGCGTCACCTCGAACTGCATGAGTCGCTCTTCGAGAGGCTCGCGCTCGTGGTCGAACTGACGCAGGAGCCAAGCACAGCGCGATCGCAGATCGGCGCTTACCGCGGCGGCGAGCTGGGCTCCGGTTTGGTTCGCGGCATCGGCGCGTGTGGCGTCGAAACCGGTCAAGAACTGCAAGGCGCGCTGACGCTCTTCGCCGCGCAAGACACCGCGAACCGCAGCGCGAATATCCGCGGTGGAGCCGGGCGGCGCGACGCCGGCCTGACTCATGTGAGCCACGACCTGCTCGTAGGCGCGCTCGACGCCGCTCAGGGCAACGAACGGCGTCCGCGAGAGCAGCGTGCTAACCGCCGTCGCATCGCCCCGCTGAAGGGCGAAAAAGAGCTGTGCCGCCGGGGAGAGCCGACCATGCTCGTCGTGGAGCGGCGCATCGACGCGCGGTCCACCTACGCGCTGCACGATGAGGGCAGCTTCGCTATTCGGGCCGCAGAGCTCGGCGATGTGGCGATAGAGATTGCTGGGATTCGCCGCAGGGTCGCCGCCCGTGAGCTGCGCCGCCGTCTGATTCATGATCGCGAGCTCTTGATCATTGAAGAGATCGCCGTCTGTCCGCTTTAGAAGACGCTCGATTTCGCGCGGGTCACGACTGCCGAGGATTCGTCGGGCGATACCCGCCGGTTCGTCGGGGCTTGCGTTGTCGCGGCGCACGACGTGGACCATGGGGTCGTTACCCAAGCGCTGCAGAATGCCATCAAGTGGCGTTGCGTTCGCGCGGGTCGGGTCGAGTCTGGCGTCGGCATCCTGCACCTGTTGCCAGGTCGGAGTACCGGCCTCCGTGCTGCCAACGAGGCGTAGAGCGGCGCGAAGGCCATCGCTGTCGCGGGCGCGCGCGCGAACTGTCAAAGCGATATAGCGCGCGGCCGCGGTCGGATCGCTCCGGGTGCCCAGGAGCAGAGCCTGGTAGCGCAGCATCTGGTCACCGTCGAGCATTGAGAGCGCGCGGGAGTCGAGGCTGCCCCCGTGTTCGCTACCAAACCCAGCGTTGAAAGCCGCCGTGATGGCGGTCATCTGTTCGCGGGTACGGCCTTCGAAGAGCTTGAGAAAGTCTTCGCCGGTGGCGGCCGTCGCTTGCGAAGCGATTTCGAATGAGCGCCGGTCGGTGCCCGGAGGCATACGCAAGATCGCGAGCATGCGGTCGCGTCGCGCGCCACTAAAGCCCCCTGCCACGTTCTTCCAGCGCGCGTACTCGCTGTTGACCATGTCGGCCAACGGGTTGCTCCCGGCTGGCGCCGCCTGAATAGCGCCGTCGAGCGGAGCCGGCCGCCGATGCGGGTACACCATGTCGGCAAGGCGGCCGATGATGCCGGGGTTTGCCGGGTCGTGGGTAAAGCGCGCGTTCGAGACAGTGCCCGCAGGGTTCGCGCCCGCCCGGCTTGCGATGACGGCGTTGGCGGCATCGACGCCGATGCTTTCGACGATCTCCCACAACGCATCTTCGAAGCTCGCGTCAGCGGTACCGACGGCGGCGTCGAGCTGCATGAAGCCGCGCTCGCGGTAGCCGATGGCGGCGAGAACGGCGCGGATCGGCGGGCTCACCTGGCCATCGAAGGGCGTCGACTCGTCGTTCCAGACGTATTCACTGGCGCGCAAAATGTCGCGGCTCGACATGCCCGATGCGCGTAGATCCGCGATGAGCTGCCATTCGTTCTGCGAACCAACAGCGGCAGCATAGGCGCGGCGGGCGTCCTGGTTCGTCCAATCAGGGCTCGCCATCAACGCGTAGACGATGCGCAGAACGTTGTCGCGGTTACCCGCGCGCAACTCTGTGGCAAGACCCACGGTGAGCTGCTGAAGCTGGCTCGCCGGAGCAGGAGCCGCGACCGCTGCAGCGGAGGGATCGGGCACTGCGGCGGCGGGGCCAGCAGGGACGGCCAGGGGGTCCGCCGCAACCGCGTCGGGGTTGGCGGCGATTGCACTTGGATCGGGAAGCGCGGCTCTCGCGTCAGGGACCGTCGGGGCAGGCACGGCGCTCGCGTCGGCAAGGACCCCTGGGGGCGCTGCGACCACGGGAGCCGGGTCGAGGACCGGCGCGTTGGGATCGAGCACGGGCGCGCTAGGAATGATGGGGGCCGGAGGCCTCTCGGCTGCGGGGACGTCGAGGGGGTCGACCGTGAGGTCTTGGGTAGGTACCGACTGCGGCCGCGGGCCGCGGGCCGGGCTTGGCGCGGCGAGGCGGGGACCGTCGGCGGCTCGTCCCCGAACCGAGCCACGCGCGCGATCGCTGTCGACGGTGGCGAAACTGTCGGGGGTGAGCCCCCGGTAGGCTTCGCGCCACACCTGCGCGCGATCGCCAGAAATCGACTCGCGCCTTGGCAACCACAACGACGTTCCGGCCGCGATACGGCGAAAGTCACGGATGCCATTTACTTGGGCGATGGCCGCCAAAACGTCACGGGTGACGGGCACACCGCGAGCGCGCAGCGCCTCGATGACCGAGCTGCCACTGGCCAAAGGAACGGCGTCCCAGTCCCCTTGTCCGGTACTGCCTAACGTCGGAGGCGTTGCCGCAGTCACGGCCCGCTGACTCATCCGGTCTCCCAGTCGACCCGTCGGTCGGCTTGGTGTGTTAAACAATTCCCGGGACACGTCGGGCGTTTAACCGTGGTGACCCCGTCGGCATTATCGGCGCACGGAGACTGATGTCGCCTAAGACCAAGAAATCAGGTGTGACACGGAAACAGACACGGAAACAGGCAGGAAAACCGCGACTTAGCTCGCGCGAAAGCCTGGCCGAGCAGCTCGCCGCAGTGCGAGCCATTGGTGAATCCCTGGCTCACACGGTTGGTGTCGACCAGCTGCTTGCCCAGGTCGTGGTTCAAGTCACGCGACTGATGCGCGCTGCCCGCACGACCCTTTTTCTCTACGACGCGGACGCGAACGAGATCTGGAGCAAGATTGCCGAGGGCATGGAGGTTCGCGAGATTCGCCTCCGCGTGGGCCTCGGCATCGCCGGCTGGGTCGCCGAGCACCGTGAGCCGGCGATCGTCGTGGATGCCTACGCAGACGATCGCTTCAACCCTGCGGTCGACAAGACAACGGGTTTTCGAACGCGGTCGGTCGCCGCAGCGCCCTTGCTCGACCCCGAGGGCGAGCTCCTAGGCGTGGTCCAAGTCCTCAATCGGCGAGGTGGCCCCTTCACCGAGCAGGACATGGGTCTGTTGACCGCAATCGCGGCCCAGATCTCCTTCGTGCTCGAAAACGCACGGCTCTCCGAGGAGCTCCTCAAACGCAATCGCGAGCTCGATCTGCTCTACGCGCTCGAGCAAGAGGCCTCGGCAGCGAGCGAGGTCCGCGGGCTCCTCACCTCTGCGCTTACGTTGGTCTGCGCCCAGCTTCACGCGCGCGCTGCCGCGGTACTGCTGCGTCCGGGTCAAGGAACACCGGTCATCTACCGGTTCGCGGGCCACGATCGACTGAGCGTCGAGGCAGTCACTGCCAACGAGCCGCTGGCACTGGTCGCCGACTACGGCGCTTCGATGCCGGAGCACAGCATCCTTCGCGTGCCGCTGGTTTGGGACCGCCGCATCATTGGTGCTTTCGAGGTTTCGCAGCCCGAGCCGCGCGGGGACGTCCGAGCCGGCTTCAAGGACGACGACATCAAGACGATGACCGTGGTCGCGGCTCAGCTATCCCGCGTGATCACCAACGCCGACGAACGTCTGCTCCGCAGCACCAACGAACGCTTGGCGGCCGTCGGGCAGATGCTTGCGAGCGTCGCGCACGACCTGCGAACTCCAATGACGGCGGTATCCGGCTACGCCCAGTTGATGGCGGAGGACGACGACGACCCGGCCCAGAGGTCGTACCGCTGCAGTCGCATCCTTACGCAAATCGACGCGATGATGGCGATGATCGGCGACCTCCTCGCCTTCGCCAGGGGGGACACCCGCCTGCGCGCCGCTGAGGTGAACCTCGAGAACCTCGCGGCCGACCTGCACGAGACCCTGCGCCACACCAGCGAGCCGCGCGGAATCAAGCTGACGATCGAGCGCGTGCCGGGCTTCGCCGTCGTCGACCAGGGACGCGTAAAGCGCATTCTCCATAACCTCGCCAAGAACGCGATCGACGCCATGCGCCGCGGCGACGGTCTGTTCATCGCCATGTCCACCTCCGACGAAGGTTTGAGGCTCAGCGTTCGCGATCAGGGGCCGGGCATGAACGAGGCCACACGTGCCCGTATTTTCGAGCCCTTCTTCAGCGACAAGGCGGGCGGCACGGGCCTCGGTCTCACGATCGTCAAGCGCTTCGTGGATGACCATTCCGGCTCGATCGCCATAAAAAGCGCGCCGGGCGAAGGAACCACGGTCGAGGTGCTCTTGCCGCACGCCGCCCGTTCTGAGAACCATACTCCCATGGGTGCGCCGTGACGACAGCCGAGGCTCCTGCCGAGCTCCGTGAGCGCTTCGGTCCATATACTCTTGTCCGCAAAATCGGACAGGGTGGCATGGCCGAGGTCTTTCTCGCGTATAGAGACGGTCAACAGCCAAACACGCCGCCGGTGGTCGTCAAGCGCCTTCACCAGGAGCTCGAGAGCAATCGGGACGCCGTCGACCTCTTCTTGACCGAAGCCGACGTGACCTTGCTCCTCGAGCATCCGAACGTCATCCGCGTTCACGATTCGGGCGAAGCCAACGGTCGCTACTACATGGCGATGGAGTACGTGCACGGCAAAGATCTGGGTCAGATCACTGATCGCCTGGTGCAGCTCGGCCGCCGCTTCGACATCGATATCGCGGTGCACATCGCCATCGAGATGCTCAAGGGACTCGACTACGTCCATCAAGCAAAGACGGTATCGGGCCGCGCGCTTGGCATCGTGCATCGCGACGTCACGCCGTCGAACATTTACATCTCGGTGACCGGCCAGGTGAAGCTCGGCGACTTCGGAGTCGCCAAGCTCGTCGGCGTCGAAGGGTGGACCATGGCGGGGTCGCTCAAGGGCAAGCTCGGTTACTTGTCGCCCGAGCAAATCGCTGGCGAATCACCGACACAAGCCATCGATCTATGGAGCGCGTCGATTGTCTTGTTCGAAATGCTGGCGGGTGAACGCGCCTTCGTCGGTGAGAACGAGCTCGAGGTCATGTTGCGCATCAAGGCAGCGAAGGTGCCAAACCTGCGCAAGCTCAATCCCGAGGTCCCCAAGCCGCTTGCAAAGATCCTCGAGAAGGCGCTGCACAAAAAAGAGCGCAAGCGCTTCCCGACCGCGCGCGAGCTGATGGACGAGCTGGTCGTGTACCGCACCAAATACGGGCAGACGTTCAGCGATGCCCAGCTCGTGCAGCTCCTCACGCAGCGATTGTCGTAGCGCCGCGTCGGAGGCGGCCGAACGAGCGGCGAGGCCACGAAACACGTGCGATGAAACGAGCGGAACGAGCGTCATGGCGAAGAAGGACAAGGCAGGGTTCAATTCGCCGTTCGCGAAGCTGAAGACGCTGGGCGCTGGAGCGCCGAAGGCGGAAAGCCGATCGGCCAAAGCCAGTGGCCGCTCACCGAATGCGGACGGCCGACCGCCGAAGACCGATAGCCGAGCACAAATGGCTGATAGCCGAAACTCGCCCGCATCGGCCGACACTGGGGTCAGCGCCTCCGAGTCCGACGAGTTCCTACGGGCTGTCGGCGGCATCGCTCCCATCCCCGCGAAGAACACCAAGCGCGTCGAGCCCGAGAAGCGCCTCGAGTCGGCTCTCCCCGATGACGACACGCTCGCCCTCGCCGAGCTGCAAGCGCTGGTCGAGGGCGATACACCGTTTCACGTCGTCGAGTCGGAGGAGTTCTACTCGGGCTCCGCACCCGGCGTCAGCCACGCGTTAGTCGAGAGTCTACGGGAGGGTACCTTCCCCTTTCGCCGACACGTCGACCTGCATGGATACACGCGTGACGACGCCAAGGTCGCATTGACGGACTTCATCGCCGCGGCCCGTCGGGACGGCGAACGCTGCGTGTTGGTGATCACCGGACGAGGCAAGAGCTCACCCGGCGGGATCTCGGTGCTGCGCGAGGCCCTACCCCGCTGGCTTGGGCGATTCCCTCTTCGCTCGCACGTCCTCGCCTACTGCACGGCGCGCTCGGTCGATGGCGGCCCTGGCGCATTCTACGTTTTGCTACGTCGCTTGGGCGCCCGCCCGTACGCTGGCCCATGATCAGCGTGCTCGTACCCTGGCTGCTGCTCGCAGCCGCTATCGCGGAGCTATCGTCACGCGGCTTCGTCACGAGGCGCGTTGTTGCGCTCGTGGGCGTTGGTCTCATCAAGCTCGACCTCGCCGCGCAAGCGCTCGTGCGGTGGCTCGCGCCGCCAAGCCATGTGCTTCTCGGCAGCTGTCATCGGTGCGGGGCGTGCTGTCGAAGCCTCGTCGGTGACCCTCCCGGCCTCGTCAAGCGCTCGGCTTTGCTTCTGCGCGGCTTCATCGCCTACCACCGCGCGACCCACAGATTCGAAGCTTACGCACGCGGCCCGAATGGCGAGGTGCTGTTTCGGTGCGGACATCTGCAAGCGGACAATACGTGCGGCATCTATTGGCGCAGGCCGTTAGTCTGCAGGACGTACCCCGTAGTGCCGTCGCGCGGAGCGCCGAGTTTGCTCCCGGACTGCAGCTACCGCGTCGCCGCCCGGTCTGTAGCGGCGATGAAGACGCGTCCCGGGCTCAACATCGTCAATCCGAGCGTCGCGGTTCATCACCCCACCCCCGACCATCCAGGGGAGTCATTGCCCGAAGACTACGAGCAGGTGTCGCTCGACGACGACGCTTACTTGAAGCGCGATGGAAACTGATCGTTGAACGACTTGTCGGGGTGCAAGGTCTTGGCGCGGGCGATCAGTGTCTCTTCGCCCTCGTTGTTGTTCGGATCGGTCACGCAGCAGTCGACAGGGCAAACAGCGGCGCATTGCTCTTCATCGAAGTGGCCGACGCACTCGGTGCAGCGCATCGGGTCGATGACGTAAATATCCGGACCTTCGCTGATCGCCTCGTTCGGGCACTCGGGCTCGCAGGCCCCACAGCTAATGCACTCTTCGGTGATCATCGTCGCCATGCCGCAGGCAACTACAGAAGGCTTTTGGGCGTGTCAACGTGGCGCAAGGTCTCCGTTTCAGCTCTCTCGTACGTCGGCCCAGCGCGTCACGGTGTTTCGGCCACGCTCTTTCGATTTGTAGAGCGCCCTGTCGGCGTAATCGATGAGCTTACGGCCGTCGCGCGAGTCGTGGGGATAAAACGAGACGCCAACGCTGATGGTGAGCTTGCCCCCCGGTTGGGTTTCTTCGCGGGGGAAGGGCTGCGCCTCGACCACTTGCTGGAGCTTGTTCGCCGTCGCGTAGCCCTCGTCCGCCCCAGTGTCGAGGAGGAGGACGACAAACTCCTCTCCCCCGTAGCGGGCGATCACGTCCGTGCCACGCAGGTTCAGGGACAAGAGGGCGGCCATGCGCTGCAAGAGCTCGTCGCCCGCGCTGTGGCCGTGGGTGTCGTTGTAGCTCTTGAAATGGTCGACATCGAGCAGGATGAGCGCGAACTGGTGGGGATTGCGAGCGCCACGCCGGATCTCGAAGTCGAGCTGTTCCATGAACTGCCGGCGATTGTACAAGCCCGTGAGCGGGTCCGTTTTAGCGAGACGCTCGAGCTGCTGATTGGCCTCGACGAGCTGCGAATTCGCGGCGGCGAGCTCGTGGGTGCGCTCTTCGACGCGTTTCTCGAGCGAGGCAGTGTAGTCCTCGATGCGCTGGGCCATGGCGTTGAGCTGCTCGGCAAGTTGGCCAACCTCGTCGCCACTGCGGATGGCGACGCGCGCCGCCAGCTCGCCACGACTGACTCTCTCGGCCATTCCCTGCATCTTTTCGATGGGACGCACGACGAGCCGGTGGAGCGTCAGAAACGCAATGAGGCCCGGGATCGACATCATCACGAGCGCAAAGACGAACACCCGCGTACGGCGTGCCGCGATCGCCTCCTCGACGTTCGAGAGGCTGAAGGAGGCGCGGATGGTGCCCCAGCGCAGACCGCTCACCACGGGCACCGCAGCTTCGAGCACCGGCTCGCTGCCCTCGACGAGGGTGCGCGTCTGCGGGGACTCAGCCGCGAGAGCGGTCCGCGTAAACGGATCGTCGTAGACCTTTCCGAATTCGCCCTGACGCGTATGCGAGACCACACGCCCCTGGAAGTCGAGCACAGCCATGTAGCGCAGGTCGAGGCTGGTCGCGGCTTCGGAGAGCTTCACGACGTAGTTGTCGAGCGTCGGCGTATCGTTATTCGCCATGGCGACCCCGCAGGGGATCGCGAAGGCGCGGAGAAGCGCAACGGCCCGCCCCTCGGTCTCACGCTGGAGCACCCGCTCTTCGTGGCGAATGGTGGTGAAGCCATAGGCGGTCACCGCGAGCACCACGACAGAGAGGACGGCGAACGCCAGTTTTGCCCGCAGACCCATAAAAAAACCTGGGCCTGCCTTAGCTCGATCCGGCTTTGATTGACAGGCCAGAAGTCACTTGCTATTTGCGCGCGTCACCAAGCGGTAGTGGCGGAATTGGTAGACGCACCAGCTTGAGGGGCTGGCGGTAGAAATACCGTGTGAGTTCGAGTCTCTCCTACCGCATTCGACGTTTTTTGTTTTTGCCCGCCTCCGAGGCGGGAAACTGAAGGCCTCCGATGAACACCCTCATCACCATCATTCACGTCGTCACCTGCGTGCTCCTCATTCTGGTGGTTCTGTTGCAGTCGGGTAAGGGCGGGGGCTTGAGCTCGACTTTCGGCGGTGCGAGCGCTCAAATCTTCGGCGGCCGCGGCGCCGGCGACTTCATGACCCGGGTCACCTCGGGCGCCGCAATGGTCTTTTTCGTCACCTCGTTTACGCTCGCGACCATCAGCTCGCGTCAGCGTTCCGCGGTCGAGCGCGCTCTCGAGAGCAACAAGCCAGCGGCCACCGACACGACGAGCGACGACAAGCCGACGAGTGACGCGGGCAAAGACGACGCGGTGAAGGCCAACGGCGGCGAGACACCGAAGGTCGAGCCCACGAGCGCCACGGGTGCGGCCACTCCGACGACCGATAGCAAGACGGACACCGAAGCTGGCAAAGGTCCGACTGCACCGCCCTCCAATCCCGACGCACCTCGCTGATCGGACGTTGTAGCGATGACCGACGTTCTGAGTCTCGCCCCCGACCGCGTCGCGGCGATGTTGCGCGAGAAGCGCATCAATCTCGCCTGGGCGGTTCGCGAAGGTGGTCACGTTCGCGTTTCTCATGAGGTCCTCGCCCCCTTGATCGGGTTCTTCGCGGATCCACGGTCCGGCTTCTCCGGCCACGAGGCGGTTTTTTTGCGACCGCATGCGGAGCTCGATTTGCTACTCGGCGCTTTCGTGCACGACACCACGCGTGGCGCCGGCGCGGGTGGGACCCGTCTATGGGGCTATGATGACCTGCGCGGCTACTTGCGCGACGGTCTTCGCCTATCGCAGGGCATGACCCGCAAGAATGCCCTCGCCGGACTCTTCTGGGGTGGCGGCAAAGGCGTCATTGGCATGGGGCCGGGCGGCAAGCTCGACGATCGTGCCAAGCGCGACTCGGCGTTCAACGCCTACGGTGACCTGATGACGGCGCTGCGCGGGTGTTACGTCACAGCCGAAGACGTCGGAGTGTTCACGCGCGACATCGCGGCCATCTACGCGCGATCGCGATTCGTCACCTGCATCCCTCCTGAGATGGGTGGAAGTGGTGACCCATCGCCGCACACCGCGCGTGGCGTCATCGCCGGCATGCAGGCAGCTCTCGCCTATCGCAAAATGGGGACGCTCGCCGGCAAGACGGTCGTCGTGCAGGGCGTCGGTAACGTCGGTGGCCCGCTGTTGTCACTGCTCTTCGAGCACGGCGTCGCCAAGGTCATCGCGAGCGACGTTTCGGACGCGCTGGTCGAAAAGCGGCGCCACGAGCTCGCAGGCAAGCCGCTCGAGCTACGTTTGCTCGCCCGCGGCGATCAGTCGGTCTTGAGCACCCCCTGCGACATCCTGGCGCCCTGCGCGCTCGGCGCCGTCATTGACGCGACGACCATTCCGCTCCTGCAGACAAAGATCATCTGTGGCGCCGCCAACAATCAGCTTGACGACCCCGACCGCGATGGTCGCGCTCTGCGCGAGCGCGGCATCACCTATGTTCCCGACTTCCTCACCAACCGCATGGGCATCGTCAACTGCGCTAACGAGCAGTACGGCTATGTGACTCCCGACCCGGCCATCGAGCGTCACTTCGGCACCGAGTTCCGGTACGCAATTCCGGTCATTACCCGGGAAGTGCTCATGCGCGCCGAGCGCGACGGCATCTCCGAGGGCGAAGCCGCGGTCGCGCTCGCCGACGAGCTGGCCCGAGAGCCCCACCCGATCTTCCCTGGACGACCGCGCGCGATCATCGAGGCACTGACGCGGGCTTGATCGTTCGATCGCGGTGTGGCTTGACCGCGCTATGCTGCGAATCGCATCCGTCGTGTCGTTGTTGGCCGTAGCCTGTGCGTCGCCCAAAACCGCTGAGGTGCCTGTCCCTGGCGCGCCGGCCGCGCAACCCGCGCCGGCAGTGGTTGAGCAAGGACAAGCGTACAGCGGACACGGCCTCGAGAGCGTCCCGCCAGAGATCCTCGAGAAGTTCGCCCCGAAGACGCCGCCTCCCGACATTGCCAAACACGTCCAGCAGATGGTCGAGCTCTACGGTCCCGGGGCGGGGCTATTGACGCCGGATGCCAAACGTTTGGTGTTCACCTGGCGCGTGAGCGGACAACAGCAGGTCTGGCGTATCGACGGCGCCAAACACTTTCCCGTGCAGTTGACGAGCGGCGACGATCGCACCTTCGTCGAAGCGATCACCGCCGACGGCAAGACGCTCGTCGTGAGCCGCGACGTGAACGGCGAGGAGAACCCGGGCATTTACCTCATGCCGGTCAGCGGCGGCGCATTGAAGGCAGTGCAACACGTGAAGGGAGTGCAAACCCGTTACCACACGTTGAGCCGCGATGGGGCGTCGCTTTACTTCACCAGCAACGACGCCGCCAAGGACAGCTATGTGGTTTATCGTTACGTGCTTGCCACTGGCGCTCGCGAAGCACTCTATAGCGGACCCGGCCTCTGGTCGGTGAGCGACGTCCGCGATGACGGCACGCTGCTCTTGCGCAAGGCCGTTGGCTCGTTGCCGTCGGAGTATTGGGAGCTACCACCCGGCGCCACTGAGCCCAAACATCTATTCGGACAAGGCGAAAACGTGGAGTACGAGGCGGTCTACGGTCGACCCGGTGAGATCCTCGTGCAGACGCCCAAAGTCGGGGAGTTCCGACGTCTCTACCTTTGGAAGGACGGGACCCTGACACCGCTGTCCGCTGAAACGTCCCACGACGTCGCCGGGTTCATTGTCGACGAAGACAAGAAGCGTTTGGTTTATCACGTGAACGAAGGTGGCTTCACTCGCCCCTTCGTCATGGTTGCGCGTGGAAAGACGTGGCAAGCCGAGCCGACGACCTTTCTCCCCAAGGCCGACCACGTCGAAGTCGTTTCGCTGACGCGCGGCGGGCGCTATGGGACCGCCACCGTCGACCTGGGCGACCGCCCACCCGCGACGCTGGTGATCGACTTCTCGGCGCGCAAGACCGAGACGTGGCACGAGCAGAGCATTCCAGAGATCGACACCGCAAGCTTCGTCGCATCGAAGCTCGAGAGCTTCCCCGCGCGTGACGGCGCGGCGGTCCCCGCCTTCGTGCGCCGACCGAAGCAATGCGTAAGCTCCCTTTGCCCCGTGATCATCGAGTTCCACGGGGGCCCGGAAGGCCAATACATGGGCGGCTTCAATGGTACCGCGCAGCTCTTCGTCGACGCGGGCTTCGTGCACGTGGCGCCGAACGTGCGCGGCAGTGATGGATACGGCAAGACCTATCTTGCGGCCGACGACGGCGCGAAGCGCCTCAACATCATCACGGACATCGAAGACGCCGCGCTCTGGGCGAAGAAGACGTTCGCCGTCGGTGGCGTCGAGCCGAAGATTGGCATCTACGGCGGTAGCTACGGTGGCTACTCCGCGCTTGTCGGCATGACGATGTTCTCGGGCGCCTACGATGCTGGCGTGTCGGTCGTCGGCATCTCGAACCTGGTCACTTTCCTGAACAACACTGCCCCTTACCGTCGTGTGCTGCGCATCTCCGAGTATGGCGACCCTGAGAAGGATCACGAGGCGCTCGCCAAGCTCTCACCGTCGACTTACATCGACCGCATCAGGGCGCCCTTGCTCATCCTCCAGGGCGCCAACGACCCGCGCGTCCCGGTCGGCGAGGCGGTTAGCATGTACAACGCGATGCAGCTGAAGAAGCTTCCCGCCGAGCTCATGATTTACGCAGACGAAGGCCATGGCGCCTCGAAGCGGGGCAATCGCGTCTCGATGGTTGGTAACAGCATCCGCTTTTTCGGTCAGCACCTGCGCTGACGACCGATACGGCTGGAGAACAACGCGATGGCGGACTACACTGTAACCTGTAACGGGTGTGCGTCGGACGGCGACGGACGGCTCTACACGATCCCTGCGTATTACGATGGCGAGAGCTTCAACTCGTACGTGTTTCGGGAGTCAGACGTCTCGGGAGCAACGGGAGAAAACGTAAGAGACGCTCTCTACGAGCAACCCGTAGCTTTCACCGACATCTGGAGGTCAGTCGACGGCACGCTCTTCGTCAGCGACAGCGACGGCCGCGTCCATGTTGGCTCTGGCGAGGTCTGGCACGCAGAGCCGGTATCGCCTTCACCACTGAACACAGTCAGGCAATTACCATCTGGGCAGATCTATGCCGGAGGTGATGACGGCTCGATCTATGCCCGCGGCGCGTCGGCTTGGCAGCCCCTCGGCGCTAGCCTCGGCGCCAAGATTCTGAGTATCGCGGGTCCGTCGCCAAACGACCTGTACGTGTGTGGCGAAGATGCGCTGCTCGCGCACTACGACGGACGAGCCTGGCGACGAATCGCCCTACCCACGCGCGCGATCCTCTCTGGAGTCCTCTGTCTCGCACCGAACGATGTTCTCGTCTGCGCGCAGGACGGGACGCTCTTCCGCGGCAGCGCGGACCATTGGCATCAACACCCCTATCCGGGGCGTTCGTTCTTCACGATCGCGTGCTGGTGTAACCGTATCGTGATCGCCGCGGGCAAAGACGGGCTCATGGAGCTTTCCGGAACACGTCTCATGCCGGTCAAGGACAACATCGCGGTCTACCGCGTCAGCGGAGCGGAGACCTACTTGACCGTCGCTGGCGGCAACCTCGGCGCTAGATTCGATGGCGTTGGTTGGTTCGGCGCTCGTTACGCTTGAGGTCATGGGCCATACGCGCCCCAGACGCTGCCCTCGTGCGCACCCGCCAGCCTTGGAGTGGCCAGCTGCGCGTGGGCGGCAACACAACGTGTCGACTCGCTGCGCCGATAACTGCGTTCCCTCCTCTTTCGTCCGCTCGTCTCCAATCAAATTCGAGGTGCCCCATGAGCGTCGCTGCCGTTCGTCGCGAAATCGCGTCTTTGGAAGCCTACGGCCACTTGCACGTGGCCGATGCGGAGATCCTTTGCTCGCGCGACGTTCTCGGCGGCCATGTCTCCCCGGAGGAGCATGCCCTGCTCGTCGCGTTCAAGGAGCGCGTTGACGCCGGCTACCTCACCTCGAGCCGTGCGGCCCGTGACACTCTCGGGGCGGTCGTCGCTGCCGGGCCGAGCCCATTTCCGCAGCGCGCCGGCCACGTGCTGGGTAACGCCTTGAAGTGGGGCGTCGGCCTCGCCTTGGTCGCGGCCGTGATCGGGGGCGCAGCAGCGGCGCTGACGACCCCCGACATGCCGTGGCGCGGCGCAGCGCTCGCGGGGGGGGCGGTCGTCTCAGCGGGCGTTGGCGGCGGCGCGGGTCTGCTCATCGGGAGTTTCCGGGCAGCGCGCGACTGAGTAGCGAGTGCGGCGTGGGCACGTTTCACGCGTGCTCATGAGCGCTCGGTTGAGAAAAGCGCGGAGACGTGTCCAGGACGTCAGGGAGTTGGTCGGTGGCTGCTGGTCGTCGCTGCAGCCACAATCGAAGAAGCGATCGAGGTCGCGCGTGCCCTACTCGACCAGCACCTCGCCCAGCCGCTTCAACTCGAGAACCAGCTCGTGACAGAACCGAAAGCGCGTCGGTGACTTTGCCATCAGGCCCACGGGGTCGGTGAAGTACATCTCGAAGGCCTCCGCCATGTCTTCGAACGCGTTGCGGTGCCCGTAGTCACTCGCGGGTGTTTCTCCGGGCAAGGGACGCTCGATGGCATCGAGCTTGTCATTCCACCCCATCTTCTTCGCCCACTCGAGCAACAACGGGCTCTGATGGTCTGGGTAGTTGCCGCAAGTCCGGGGGTCGTGCGACTGCAGGGCCGCGTGGATGACCTCATGCACGGTCGTCTTGTGAAACCCGGGTGTCGCTGCGCGGTCGCCGAGCGCAATGAAGCTGCGGTTGCGCGGGCTCTCGCCAGCGTTCCCAGACACGCCGCAAGGCCAGTCGTCGCTGTCGAGGACCACCATCGTCTCGACGAGCAGGTTGTCGACGCGGGCGACGTAGCGTGCCGGGTGATTGGGACAGCGCAGAAACGGGGCCACATCGAACAAAGCGCGGCCAAGCTCGCGGATCTCTTCAGGGCTGAACAAGCGGCCTTCGGCGTCTTCGGTCCCACGGGTGCACTCGGCGTAGACACTTCGATAGAGTCTCTGCGAATCAGCGGGCTCGAGCGCCACGAACGGGTAGCGGGGCTGCACGGCGGCTGGGCGTGCGATAGCGCCCGCGCTCGTCGGCGGCTCGAGCGCCAAGATGGGCGTCGTCCGTCCTCGGATGAGCTCGAAGGGCGCAGGAGCAAGCGTTACGGCAGGTGTCGCCACGTGGGGCGCGACCTGGGGCACGGCATCTCGTGCCAGTGGGGTTCGGTCAGACGGCGAGGTCGCGCCGACCTGCGAGATGCCATTCATCATGGGTGACACTCCTGTACTCGAGCGTCGCGTTATCGACAGCGCCGAGGGTTCAGGCGTGCGGCGAACCCTGTCGCTTTGTCAGGGGCGCTCGGGGCCATGCTGACGCCAAATCAGCAAGCACCGACGATGGAGCTTCGTCCGTCCGCGGCGTCCGAGGATCTGCGAAGCAGCCGCCGAAGGGGCCGTCAGTGCGTGCCGCGCGTCGCTCGCACGATGGCAATGAAGTCGGCGGCTTTCAGCGAGGCACCGCCAACCAACGAGCCGTCGATATCCGGTTCCTCGTTGAGGTCATGCGCGTTGTCGGGTTTGACGCTACCGCCGTAGAGAATACGCATCGCGTCCGCCATAGCGGTGTCTCGGCTGCGCAGTCGATCGCGGATCATGCCATGGACTTCTTGGGCCTGCTTGGGTGTCGCCACGTGACCAGTGCCGATGGCCCAGACCGGCTCGTACGCGATGATGGTGCGCTTGAGATCATCGAGCGAGAGCCCTGCGATACCACCATCGAGCTGCTCGGCGACGACTTTGGTCGTATTGTTCTTCTGACGGTCATCGAGCGTCTCGCCAACACACAAGATCGGCATGAGCCCCGCCTTGAGAGCGGCGCGCACGCGCTTGTTCGAGGTCTCGATGGTCTCGTGGAAATGCTGGCGCCGCTCACTATGGCCGACGATGGCGTAGGCACAGCCAGCGTCTTTCACCATCGGTCCCGAGACCTTGCCGGTAAAGGCGCCCGCGTCTTCGAAGAAGATCTCCTGCGCCGACAAGCCGATGTTGGTGCCGACGAGCCGCTCATGCACGGCCCACAACGCGGTGAACGGCGGCGCGACGACGATGTCGACGTCGCGCACCGATGCCAGTGCGTTCTTGAGCTCGGTGACCAGCGCCAAGGCCTCTGGAATCGTCTTGTTGAGCTTCCAGTTGCCAGCGACCATCGGTCGGCGTGCCATGGCGTTAGCCCTTTCCTAGAAGAGCGTCGATCCCGGGCAGGGTCCCGAGCTCGAGCAGCTCGAGCGAAGCGCCGCCACCGGTCGAGATGTGCTTGATGCGCGACTCGACGCCCGCCTTCTCGATGGCTGCAACCGAATCGCCGCCACCAACGACAGTGTAGGCATCCGAGGCAGCAACCGCTTCCGCGATAGCGTTCGTGCCTTTCGCAAATTTGTCCCACTCGAAGACGCCCATCGGCCCGTTCCAGAAGACCGTCTTGGCGTCGTCGATGACGTCCGCGTACAGCTTGCGCGTCTCGGGCCCGATGTCGAGCCCCATGCTCCCTTCCGGAATGTCCTCGTCGGCGACCACGGTCGCCTTGGCGTTTTCGTCGAAGACTTCCGCGACCACGTGGTCGACGGGTAGCAAGACCCGCACGTCGCGGTCCTTGGCGCGCTTCATCACCTCGGTCGCGTCGCGCAGCTTGTCGCCCTCCCACTTCGACGACCCGACTTCGACCCCGCGCGCCTTGAGAAACGTGTAGGCCATGGCGCCACCGATGCAGAGCACATCGACGCGCTGGATGAGGGCCTTCAAGACGCCCAGCTTGTCGGCCACCTTTGCGCCGCCAACTACCGCGACGAACGGCTTCTCGGCGCCTTCGAGCATCTTCCCGAGCGCCTTCACTTCGGCCTCGAGCAGGAAGCCCGCACATTTTTGCTTCATGAAGTGCGTCATGCCGACGATCGACGCGTGGGCCCGGTGGGATGCGCCGAACGCGTCATTGACGTACACCTCGAACGGCGCCGCGAGCTTCTTCGAGAACTCGGCGTCGTTGTCTTCCTCTTGGGCGTGAAAGCGCAGGTTCTCGAGGAGCATGACGCTGCCCGGGCGGGCGTCGCGGACGAGACCGGTGACGCCATCGCCCACGCAGTCCTCCGCGAAGACGACGTCTTTGCCGAGAAGCTCGCTCAGCCGGTTACCCACCGCCTCGAGCGAGAACTCCTTGTTACGCTTGCCCTTCGGGCGGCCGAAGTGCGACGCGAGAGCGAGCCTCGCTCCGGCGCCGAGCGCGTGCTTGATGGACGGTAGGGCCGCGCGAATACGCGCATCGCTCGTGATCTTCCCGTCTTCGACGGGGACATTGAAGTCGACGCGCATGAAGACTGGGCGACCTTCGAGCTGCATGTCGCGCAGGGACGGTAGTGTTTTCATAGGAACTGAATTCCTTGGGCGAGCGGCAGCGCCGTCGACCAGTTCACGGTTTGCGTTTGACGGCGCATGTACGCCTTCCATGAGTCAGAGCCGGCTTCGCGACCGCCGCCTGTGTGCTTCTCACCGCCGAAGGCGCCGCCGATCTCCGCGCCGCTGGTGCCAACATTGACGTTGGCGATGCCACAGTCGCTGCCCATCGCCGAGACCCAACGCTCGGCGTTGCGCATCGACTCCGTGAAGATGGAGCTCGAAAGACCCTGCGGCACGTCGTTGTTGATGCGGATCGCCTCCTCCAGCGAGTCGACTGTGATGATGTAGAGGATGGGCGCGAAGGTCTCCTCGCGAACGATCTGCATGTCGGCCTTGGCGCGGACGATCGCAGGCTCGACGTAACAGCCACCGGGGTAATTGTCGCCTGTGAGCCGCTTGCCGCCGCGGAGGATCTCGCCGCCTTGCGCCTTCACCTGTTCGAGCGCGCGGGTGAAGCTCGCCACCGCGTCGGTATCGATCAAGGGTCCCATCAGCGTGCCTTCGGCGAGCGGATTGCCGATCTTTACCTGGTCGTAAGCCTTCACGAGCTTGTCGACGAAGCCGCTCGCGATGGTCTTGTGTACCAAAAGACGTCGGGTCGATGTGCAGCGCTGGCCGGCTGTGCCGACGGCGCCGAAGAGCACCGCGCGCAGGGCGAGGTCCTGGTTTGCGTCGTCCATAACGACCAACGCGTTGTTGCCGCCGAGCTCGAGCAACGACCTGCCAAAGCGCTTGGCAACCACTTGGCCAACGTGTTGCCCCATACGGGTCGAGCCGGTCGCCGAGATGAGAGGCACGCGCTCGTCGTGGATGAGACGCTCGCCGATCGTCTCGTTGGGACCGATAACCAGCGACATCACACCGAGCATGTTGTGCTTGGCGAGAACCTCGTCGACAATCTTCTGCACCGCGATCGCGCACAGCGGCGTCTTGAAGGACGGCTTCCACACCATGACGTCCCCGCAAACCGCTGCAATGAAAGCGTTCCACGACCAGACCGCGACGGGGAAATTGAACGCGCTGATGATGCCGACACAGCCAAGCGGGTGCCACTGCTCCGTCAGGCGGTGCAGAGGCCGCTCGCTCGCGATGACCTGGCCGTAGATCTGCCGCGACAGACCGACCGCGAAGTCAGCGATATCGATCATCTCTTGGACCTCGCCCTCGCCTTCAGCGCGGATCTTCCCCATCTCGAGCGCGACCAAGGCGCCCAGCGCTTTCTTCTTGGCGCGCAGCGCGTTGCCCATCTCGCGCACGATCTCGCCGCGTTGCGGCGCCGGGAGGGCGCGCCACTTCTCGAAGACCCCCAGGGTCTTTTTCATGACGACCTCGTAATCGTCGAGCGTCGCCATCTTCACGCGACCGATCTTGGAACCGTCTCCGGGTGCGAAGCTGTCGAGCCAGTCGCCATGCGTTTCGATAGGGGCACCCGCCGAGGCGCCGAAGCTGTCGGAACCCAAGCCGAGCTCGTTCAAGATGTCGCGCATGTTTTCAATCCTCGAAGGCCGGTACGAGCACCGGAGCGCGGACAGTGCAACCGCGTCTTCGCAAGGTCAAGGCCGGCACGAACGCCACCCTAGGGCAAGGTGACGGGCGCAAACGTTTCATTTGCGAGGCGCGCGTGGACTCGCCTAGGTTTTGCCCATGGCCCCCCGCATTGCACCTTTGTTGTTCCTGTTCGTTCTCGCCTGCTCGAAGCCCCCAGAGCTGACCGACATCGGCCCCCGCTTGGTAAGCAACCAAACCAGTCAACCGCTCGCGCTCGTTGGGAAAAACTTCAAAGACGGGATGCAGCTCGAGCTTGGCCCCCCATTTTCGCGGGCACTCCCGGTCACGTCGGTGGATGCAACACACGCATATGTCCGGTTGCCAGCAGATCTCGCGATCGGCGCGAGTAGCGATGCGCAAGCGGTCACCGTCAATTTGGTTGGCGCTAAGGCCTCGACGCAGCCGGTGCGGTTGCGCGTTGTCAACGACGCGGCTTTCCCAGATCTGACGACGCTTACGGTCGGCGAAGGCAGTGTCTTCGCGGCTTCGGGAACGACCGACTCCATCTATCGCTACGATGTCGCCCAAGGGACGGTCGAGGTGTTGCCTGCCGGGGATGGACCGAGCGCGCTCGCGGTTTATGCGGAGAGCGACGGGGCGAAGCGCCTGCTGATTGCGCACCAGTTCGAGCCTACCGTGTGGATATGCGACGCGGCCACCGGGAAGAAGTTGCGCGAGCTCGCAGCTCCCGCGTACGCGAGCGCGCTCGTGGTCGACGGGGACGCCCTGATCATCGCCGAACAAGCGCTCGACACTGTCCGTAAGATCGCACTCGCCGACGGCGCCTTGAAGTGGTCGACGACGGTCGATCCCAACCCAAAGAGCCTCACTCTGACGTCGACCTCGATCGCCGTGGGCAGCGTGCTCACTGGTCGCATCGAGCGCCTCGAACGCGACAGCGGCAAACAAATCGCGGCCATCACCCCCGACCCCGAGACACGCATCATCGGTGGTCACACAGAGCCGTACAGTCGCTACATCATGGGAGGCAAAGCACAACGCGATCTCGTATGGCTCGCCAAAGCGGACAAGGTGCTCTCTGCGAACATCGGTCCAAACATCGGCCCTAACCCGGACAAGATGGAAGTGAGCATGAACGGCGGCATCAGTGTCGTCGATCTCGCCGCCAATCGAGTCACGTCCCACCTGGGTTTCGGCTTTGGTGTGCCACAAGCGCTGGTCGCCGATGAAGAAGGCGGGCGTGTCTACGTGGCCGATGTCGCAACCGGCCTCGTGCGCGTCGTCGAGCTTGCCAAGCTCATCACCGGCGACAAGGCCGCGGTGACGTCGCTCCCCATCCCTCCTCGCAAAGACTTCCCTCTGACGCGCGTGCCGTCGGACTTCAGCGTCAATCAGCGCTCAGGTGTCGAGCTGCACTCGGGTCCGCAAGCCCTCGCGCTGTCGCCAGATCGCAAGACACTCTACGTCCTGAACCGGTTTAGCGGAACCCTTGCGATCATTGACGTCGAACAAGCCCCACAAACTCTCACCACCAAGCAGGTTGCGCTGGTCAACACGCTCGGCCAGCGCGAGAAGCGGCTGGGCCAAATTCTGTACTACACAGACCTTGGCCGCACCGGCATGTCGTGCGACGCCTGCCACCTCGACGGTCACGGCGACAGCGTCCTGTTCGAGAAGACGACGCCGCTACGCATCTACCGCGTCCCCACCGTGCGGGGGACCGCGGAGACGCCGCCCTACTTCGTACCCGCGAGCACCTTCAGCATCGCCGAGACCAACCGCAAAGTCGGCGACCGCAATCGCTTCCAGAACCCCGTTCAGACCAATGACGAGGTCACGTGGCTCACCATCTTCGCAAGTGAGCTTGCCACCCTTCCCAATCCGTTCGTAGGCCCAGACGGTGCTCCACCGGCCGAGCTGACCCTGCCGGACGGCGCGAAGGGCGCGCCGCGCGCGGGCATGAAGCTGTTCGAGGGCAAGGCCGATTGCGCGTCCTGCCATCCCGCGCCGTACTTCACGACGGACCAGGTGGCCGCGACCCGCAATCGCTTCATCGAAGTGGGCACTCCCCACCGCATGCCTCTACGCGAGGAGATGCAGAGCGAATACTTCACGGGCTTTTCGATCCCTGCCTTGATCGGCGCCTGGGACGTTTGGCCGATGCTCAACACGGGCCTTGGCGGCTTCGACGTCGTGGCGGAGCGAGGGGTCCTCGAGGTGCACGATCGTTTCGCCTTGCGAGCGGTCGTCGAGCGCTATGCGAGCCCGCCACACGGCAACGCGAAGAGCTTGACGCCCGGCGAGGTGAACGATCTGTTGGCGTATCTCCTGACGCTCTAACCCCAGCTTGGAGCGGGCACCGCAGGTCTCGAGTGTCGCGCCGCAAAGCCCAAGGAGCGCCGCGCGGGGCCAAGGCGGTTGTCGCAGCTCACCAGGCGCCAAGCGACTGCGAGAGCCGTTGGCCAACGCCGCCCGACGTGCCATGACATCCAAGAATGTTCCTGGTGCTTCCAAAGGGGCAATCGTTACGCGCAGTCGCTGAACGGCTTGGCGTCGCCGTCGAAGAGCTGCAGAAGCACACGCACGTCAAAGACGTCGATGCGCCGGCGGCGGTCGAGCAGCGACTCGAGGTGCCGGACGGATTCTTGCGCAGCAAGCGCGCGAAGGCCGAGCTCACCGACGCCATGTCGTCCCCCTCCGGCAAGCGCGGGGGCATGAATATGTGGCTGGCGCTCGACATCGAGCAGAAGCGCACGCGGGCAGCCGGCGGCATGAAGGCCGGCAAACACCGCGACAGCGAAGACGAGGCTCTTGCCGAAGCGCGCACCGCTTATCTGCGTTTCGAGGCAGCCAGCAACGAGCTGGCGGCCGACCTCTACCAGCAGATCACCTCGACCGTTTCGACCGAGGTTCGCGGCCAGGCCTTCGCTGGGCTTGCCTGTGCCCAAGCTCAGCGGGCGCTGATGTTCGCCGACCCAGCCGAGCGCAACCGCGTCGTTGCGCTAAGCAGCGCTAAGGCGGCGCAGCTCGCAAACCCGAAGCTCCCAGAGGCCCATCTCGCCATGGCGCTCGCGCTGCAGATTCAGGCGACCGCCGCCGACATTGACGAGGCCCGCGCGGAATTGACGCGCGCGGTCGAGCTCGACCCGGCTGGACACCTCTTATATGCGGAACGCGGTCGACTCGAGCTACGCGCCGGCGATCATGCCGCAGCACTGGAGGCCGCCACCGCTGCCCTGGCCATCGAACAGACCTCCACCCTCGCCCTCGAGGTGAGTGCCCACCTACGCCTACATCGCGGGGACCGTGACGGCGCCTGGGTGCAACTTCGACGGGCGTCAGAAGCGACACCCACCTACGCAGACGTCTGGGCGCGGCTCGCCGCCCTGGAAGATGGTGACGAACGTGTGACGTTAATCGCGACCGCGCGCGCCAACAGCACTTCGGAGGCCCATCTAGCCTTCATCAATGCCCTTATTCTCGGCGAGGGCTAGAGTCACCACCCCAAACTGCGTGGTATTGTCCCCACAAGCCAAAGTGTAGACACTTGTCTACATCGTGTCTCTAGATGGCTGTTTTTATTGACCTGTGACGCCCTCTGCGAGATTGTTGTCGCCGCACCACACTTTCGCTTGCAGGCCAGCAACCATTCGGAATATATGGTTATTTCGGAACCGTGGGGCGTTGTCCCCGCAAGCTCCCCATCGCTGTGTGCCGGCAAAACACTATGTTTTTCAACAACTTGCAGCGCGCTTGTGGTGGATCATGGCAGCGGTTGCACCCACATCACCGTACGGAGGCGTGAGGTGTCGAAACCCCACGACATAACGACCAGGAACCTTCTCGGAGTGCCACACAGCTCGTAACTCCGCGTATTTGCAAACGACCAGCTGCCCACAGAGGCCTTGGCACAACACTAGCAATGAAGGTTCACGCGCTGCGCAAGCAGGCAGCAATTGATGTCGAACCTGTAGAAGGAGATTCACAGATGAGAGCACTAGGACTTATCGGACTTTGTAGCTTGGCGATGGCCCTTACGGCCTTCGTTCCGAGCCAGGCGGCGGCGGGTGAGTGCACGTCCGGTAACTGCGGTACACCGACCCAGTCGGGTGGTGGCTGCGGTTGCGGTTGCGGTTGCAGCATTCTCGTTGCCATGACGGACCGCGGCGACACCTATCAGTTCGCCGACGATCAAGACGGCGACGGTGTCGAAGACGACTTCGACAACTGCGCTTTCATCTCGAACTACGACCAGAGCGACGCGGACGGCGACCAGGTTGGCGACTCGTGCGACAACTGCGCCGCGGCCGCGAACCAGCTCCAGGGTGACGTGAACCTCAACGGTATCGGTGACGCTTGCGACGCCGACGCTGACGGTGACGGCATCCCCACGCTTGGTGCCACGCCCGATAACTGCGCCCTGGTGCCGAACCCGTCGCAGGCTAACAACGACGGCGACACCGAAGGCGACATCTGCGACAACGACGACGACAACGACGGCATCTTGGACACCCAGGATCCCTGCCGCCTGATCGCCGGTACGGCGACCAGCGGTGCGTGCGACGACGACCCAGACGGTGACGGCTTGGTGAACAACGCCGACAACTGCCCGGACGCCGCTGACGCGACCGCGCGCGACATGGACGCCGACGGTGTTGGCGACGCTTGCGACCAGGACGCTGACGGCGACGGCCGCGAGAACTTCCGCGACAACTGCGTGTTCGTTGCGAACCCGGGCCAGGTGGACGCCGACAACGACGGTGTTGGTGACGCCGGTAACTTCAACACGAACGGTCAGTTCGAGTCGTGCGACAACAAGGAGTGCTTCGTTGTCGACCGCGCTGCCTATGCTAGCCTGTCGGACAGTGAGAAGTCGTCGTCGTGCTTGGACCCGACCCAGGGCTTCACGACCCGCCTTGCGCTTGCCGGTAGCAATGATCTGACCCGTCTGCAGGTTGGTGACATCATCGAGGTTCGTTTGTTCTCGAACCGCCTCAATGAGGTCCACAACTGGACGGCGACGTTCAGCCAGCAGCCTGGTGGCTCGAACAGCACCTTGGACAACGCGATCGGCAGCGCGGCGACCTATCCTGGCACGTTCCAGGTCGGCACCGACCCGCGCTTCAGCACCATCCGCTTCAAGGCGGACAAGGCTGGCGCGTTTAGCATCAAAGTTACGACCGAGCTCGTCAACGGCGACCCCCTTGGTCTGCCGCTGAGCTCGTCCACCCAGGAGATCAAGGCTGAGGTTGGTGAGGGATCTGGGGATTCGTCGGGCGGCTGCTCGTCGACTCAGGCGGAAGGAAGCCTTGCGGCTCTGGCAATCGGGCTGTCGATTGCCGCCGTGTTGCGCCGACGCCGGGCCTAACAGCTTCAAAGCGTAGGAGTTCTGTTAGGAACCCGTGTGATCAGGTGAGACATCTCGAGGCCCCTCCTGCTCCGTGCAAATCGGAGAGGAGGGGCCTTCGAGTCTCTGGTAAAACCTTTTGGTATACGGAGGAATGGAATGAGCTCACTGTGGCGCTGTCGTCCCGCGCTGTTCTTGGCCGCTCTGCTATTGCAGACGACTTGCTCCAAGGTGCGCCTCGAGTTCCCCGAGCGTGAGCAAGAGCTGGTTGGCGTCGACGACAGCCTCCGCCTGCAGGGTGAGTTCTGTACCTCCCCGTCCGCAAATGTCGTCTATCCCGTCAAGATCATGTTCATCGTCGACGGGTCCGGCTCGCAGCAGTTCTCCGATCAGAATCGGCAGCGTGTTGTCGCCGTCACCGAGACCATCCAGTCGCTCATTGGCTCGGGCTCTACCTTCTTCAAGATCATCGTGTTCAACGCGTCGGTCACGCCGACGCCGCCCATCGCCGATGACGAGCCAGTCTTCACCAATGATCTCGCGCGCATCGCTCCCGGTCTCGATAACGTCGCTCAGGCGGACACCGTTACCGACTACCAGGGCGCTCTTTCTGTTGCGTATAGCGAGCTCGTCCGCGACATGGAGGGCGTGCGCAACGACCCACTGCGTGGCTTCGCCGAGCTCGGGCGCACGAAATACGTGATGGTCTTCATGTCCGACGGCTTTCCAGATCCCCAATGCAAGGTGGGCCTCGGCAATGACTTCGATCCGAACTTCCCCGATGGCGTGAACCGGCTCTGCGAAGACCCCGACTACATCGCATGCATCATGCAGGCCGGGTCTTGCACCGATGGTACGCTCTGCCGCACAGACGCTGATTGCGTCACTGGCGGCGGCTGCTCCGGCCTACCAACCTGCGGCCCCGATCCGGGCAACGGCGGCGCCTACGTGTGCGTTTCAGCGGATGGCAACACCGCCTGCTTCGCCCCTGAAGACTCGAGCACGTTGTTCGGTGGCCTCGGCAACATCACGCTCCTCGCCGGCAACGACTACAACCAGCCTTATCAGATCTTGAAGCTCGTGCAGGACATCATGGACCTCGAGGATCGCTACCAAGTTGGCGAGATGCGCTTCAACTCCGCGCTCGTCCTCGACCCGCTGGCCGACCCGGCGATCATCGCGATCTTCGGTGACACGACACAAGCCATCCCGCTCATGGAGCAGATCGCCGAAGTCGGCGATGGCGACTACCTCGAGTTCTACGGCGGCGACAGCATCGACTTCGGCTCGCTCAACTTCGACTCGCTCAAGCAGACGCGCGTCGTGCGTGGCTTCTTCGTGCAGGCAGTCTCGAATCGCCTCACCGAGGGCGGCGACCTCGCCGATACCGACTTCGACGGCATGGTCGACGAAGACGAATACGATGCCGGTACGAACCCACTGCGCGCCGACAGCGACGGCGACGGTTACGGGGACTTCATCGAGCACAGCAAACGTGGCTTCGGCTTCGACCCCAACGACCCCTGCTTGCCCGCGATCGTGGACATGTCACGCGGCGGTGACGCCACCCTCTGCACCGAAGATGACCCGCGCACCTGGGTCAACTGCGATCACGAGGGATTCGGGGTTGGCGCCAACTACTTCGACGACGACTTCGACGGCCTGAAGAACTGCGAAGAGCGGGCCGTGGGAACCGATCCGCGCATCCCGGACACGGACGCTGACGGCCTCATCGATACCGTCGACACACACGCTGGTCTGTCGCCCATCGAGTGGGACTACGATCGCGACCTCGACCAAGACGGTATCCCCAACGGCCGCGAGGTCGAATGGCACTTGAACCCGCTCGTCTTCCAGAGCGACGTCGAGAGCCGCGAGCACTACCGCTATGTGCGCAACGAAATTGGCAAGACCCTCGACACCCGCACCTGCTATTCCTTCGATGTGCGTCGCATTCACCTCGCGGCGACCGGCATGAGCGAAGACCTCGCGCCGCCAACCACGGGCATGAACGAGATCCGGCTCTATATTCTCGAGAACATGTCGGATAATCTCTCGGGCGTGCCTCTCGTGCGCGTCGCCTGCCTGCGCCCCCGTTACGTGCCGCCGACCTTGAAGGTCCCGGCGACGGGCGACGTCAATGGTCTCAACGGAGATCTCGTGGATCGCGACGGCAATCCGACAGACGCGGCGCAGCGCCAACGCGAGCAACGCTTCTTCCGCTATCTCGCGACGCAGGACCCGATCGCCAACGACCTGCAGGACGTCGACTACTTCAACCCAGCGGTCGACTGTCAGGTGCTGCAATGAAACACATGGTGCGCGGCGTCCCCCACCCTGGACCTCTCCCGTCCAGGTACCGCTTCCATGGCCTCGCGGCGCTTGCGCTGCTCGCGGCTGCGGCATGCACGAAGGACGAGCTGTTCGTCCCGCCGGGGTCGACCGATATCGTCCTCGACAATCGCGTCGAGTTGACCGGCAGCTTCTGCGCCGAGAGCGCCGACGACCTTCGCTCCTTCTTGAAGATCGTCATCATCATGGACCGCTCCAACTCGATGAGCGTGAGCGATCCGAACAACAGGCGCATCGCGGCCGCGACCGAGCTCCTGCAGAACTACCTCGCGAACGAGACCACCCTCGAGCTACGCGCCGGTATCGAGTTCGCGATCATCGGTTTCTTCGGCGATGTCGATGTGCTGACCCGTGACGAGCGGGGCCTCCCCGGATTCACCGGCGACGGTCGTCAAGCGATCTTCGCGTTGCCGCAACTCGCGCGTCCTGGCTCCAACACGAACTATCAGGCCGCCCTTAGTCGCGCCTTCACGCTCCTCGACCGCGACATGGCGCAGCTCGACGAGGTCGCGCGTGAGCGCACCCGTTACGAGATCATCTTCCTTTCCGACGGTCAGCCTTTCCCCAACAACTGCCGGGGCGAGCCCAACTCGGCGTCAAACGCCGTGCGCGCCGTCGACCGCGTCGTCTCCCTCGGTACCCTTTACGGTATCGACGTGCGGCTCTCGACTGTGTTCGCCGCGACGCCCGACATGTTCGCGCCCGGCGCGATCAACAACAGCGGCTGTACAGAGAACGATCCGTACGTCGACAACTTCGCCACCATCGGCGAGACCACGCGCGCGCTCATGCAAGACATGGCGGGGATCGGTGACGGTACCTTCCGTCAATTCTTGAACGGCGACTCCATCACCTTCGCCGACTTCGAGTTCGCCGAATCACGCCGCATCTACGCACTGTCGAACTTCATGGCCTCGAACCTCTCCGCGCGTCCGGTCGAAGACACCTTGATGGCCGATAGCGACCGCGATGGGCTCACCGACCAGGAAGAGTTCAACATCGGCTCTTCGCAAGTCCGCACCGACAGCGACAGCGACGGCTTCAACGACATGGTCGAGTGGCGTTTCCGCTTGAGCGGATTCGATCCGATGGATCCGACCGACGCGGCCTGCACCCCACTCACCCAGGTCGACTCCGATGTCGACGGGCTCCTCGACTGCGAAGAGATCTTCCTCGGCACGCAACGTAAGACGTTCGACTCCGACAACGACTCGAGCCCCGACTTCATCGAGATCTCGTTCGAGGGCAATCCACGCTCGGCAAACAGCACCCAAGATCGCTACGCCGACGATGACGCCGACGGCGGTGGAAACGCCGACGAGCTGCGCTGGCACACCGACCCGAAGGTCAACGATGTCGCCTATCGCGCGAAGTTCGCCTATCAATACGACCAGCGTCAGCTGCCGCTCACTGCGGGTTCTGCCTGCTACGAATTCGACGTGAAGAACGTGCGCATGGCGTCGACGCAACCACTCCCGGCGGGCGGCGCCAGCGCGCGCGCGGAGCCGGCAGGCGTGAATCGCATCATGCTCTACTTCGCACAGACGCCCTACAACGAGCCCGAAGGCGATCCCCTCTACCGCCTCGCCTGCGTCGAGGGTCGCTACGTGCAGGAGCGCGACCTCAAGATGCCCGCGAGTGGCCGCTTCCGTTTGCCTGAGCGACGCCCATCGGACACCTACGAATCGTCGGGCGTGCTGCGTCCGAACAACGACATTTGCCAGGCCTCGGTCAATCAAGACTGCGGTCTCGGCACCCTGTGGTGTCGCTTCGAGATCACCGGTGACTGCACGTGCTGTCAGGCGCGCGAAGACAGCACCGACCCCAACGACGGCACCAACTGTGGTCCCTGCCCAGCGTGCTCCGACGGTCGCGACAACGATGGCGATGGGCGCACCGACTTCCCCTACGACCCCGACTGCTTCGACTCGGTGGACGGCGATGAAGCAAGTGGTGTGGCCTGCAGCGACGGGCTCGACAACGACGGCGATGGCTTCGTGGACTGGCCGAACGAGCCGGGTTGCTCCTCGGGCTACGATACCGACGAAGCAGACGGCCCCACCCCGCGCGCGTGCTCGAACTTTGGTGTGATCGGCGGACAGACGCGGCCGGTGGACGACGACGGTGACGGCGCCCCCAACTATCCCGCCGACCCCGACTGTGACTCGGCGTACGACGACGACGAAGGCAGCTCCGACGGCTCCCTGGGTCCGCCTGCTTGCGACGACGGTGAAGACAACGACGGCGATGGTCTCAGCGACTTCCCGGCCGACCCCGGTTGCGGCAGCCGCGACGACCCGGACGAAGATGGCCCACAGACCTGTTTCTTCTGCGAACGCTTCACCGATGCGCAGCCCGGTCAGTGCGACATCGGCGCGGGCTTTTGCAAACCACGCGCGGGTCAAGTTCCGGATCCGCAGGCGTGTAGCAGCAATCTCGATTGCGGCACCGCGGCGATTGGCTACGCCCCTTGCGTCAACAATCAGTGTGTGCCGACCGCCGTCAACGGCGTCGGCCCAGTCACCAACTGCACCTCACGCGCGGACTGCCGTGGGGCTCCGTGCGTCGCGTCGAACGGCTCCCAGTGCTTGGGGACCGGCCCGTGTGTCGGCGGCATCTGCTCACCTTGCTTACAAGACTCCGACTGCGACACGGCCCCAGGCGCACGCGACGGCTTGTGCGACGGCTCGATCGGCTGGTGTCTGACCGACGGCTTCACGCCCACCGAATGCGCTGGAGATGGCGACTGTAGCGCGGGCATCTGCGAGACTGACATCGGCGTGTGCTCGGTCGACCCATACTTCGCGTGCGACAGCGACAAGGACTGTCGGGATGGAGAGCTTTGCTCGCTCGCGCGCGGCTTCTGCTTGCGGCGTTCGTTCATCACGGAACAATGCGACACGTCGGAGCCATGTACCCAAGACATCGACGCAGACGGGCAAGTTGACGGCAGCTGCAACGCCGACATCGGCTGGTGTTTGCCATCAGAAGAGAGATTCCAATGCAGGCAAGACGACGAGTGTCCCTTCGGCAACTGTGTGAAAGACAGCGGCGCGGTGTTCGGCTACTGCGACCAGGCAACGTTCGTCTTCCCGACGGACTTCAGGCCCGAGGTGGACTGTATTCGTGGGCGCTAGTCGCCGCGGCGACGCTGTTCATCGGCGCTTGCGACAATAAAATCGGCATTCCGGATGTCGAAAGCGACCTCGACATCCGTCCGATCGAGTGTGACCCGGACGATTTCAACAGCCTCGACGAGACGCGCCCTGCGACCCTCGGCATCGTCTCCCAGGACACCATCTGCCCACGGGCCGATCGGGACTACTGGAAGCTCACGGGCGTCGGTGGCGACAAGCAGCTCATCTCCGTCGACCTCATCTACGAAAAGCTCTCGGCCGTCGAGCTCCAAGCGGACGTTTGGGGTCCGCGTGGCCGCTGCATGCCTAACGCCCTGACGGCCTGCACCACCAACGAGTCGTGCGCACCCGCCTTCGACTTCTGCGACACCGCGCGTGGCGGGTGTCGCGCGGCCAACTCGCCAGTCTGTTTCGCGAACACCGACTGTACGGCCGGCGAGAGCTGCTATGGCGCACAAACCGCCATCGAGCAGATCGCACAAGTTCGTATCCCGCCGAGCTCGGTTTTGCAGCACCGCCTCACCGCCAACTACGCGGCTTTCGCCCAGGGCGACTACACCATCATCGTCTACGATCACGCCGAGCGCGAGGAAGAGCCGACCACCAGGTATCAGCTAACGGTGACGACGCAGACCGATCCCGACACCAATGAACCGAACGACTTGAGCAATCTCGCCACACCTCTGGTCTCGGGGACCGGCGTCGAGGGCGCGATGTCGTACGTCGACGACGTGGATTGGTACGTCATCACGCCGACGTTCTCGACCCCAGCAGTGGTCCGCATCAACCTCACGTACCCCGGCACGTCCGCCATCGCGCCCAACTGGACCGTCATTCAGGGCGGCTTCCAGTACGTTGGCCCGGATGCGGTCACTGAGAACTCGGGCGCCTCCGCGCTACGCCGCCAGAGCGCCGGCATCGTCACGCCCACCGCCGACCCTGTGTTCATCCGCGTCCAGAACGCCGCCAACGCAACCAACACCACCGATCGCTACACGCTGCTCGTCGAGCTCACCGACGACCCGCAAGAAGGCGCCGTCCGCAACGATGACATCGCCAACGCGACGCCGCTGCCCGCTGGCGCCGCGACGGCCCCGCCGGGCGCCAACACCTTCTACAACGAGAGCGATCGCACGCTCGTCGCGCTGAACGATACGGACTGGTACCGCCTCGCTCGCAACGCCTCGATCGACGACAACACCCTCCTCCACTTCATCAACTCGGCCTCGGCCAGCGCTCCCTACTCGCTTGTCTTCCAGCTGTATCGGCCGACCACTACCGCGTGCAGCGCCATCAACCAGTGCTCGCAAGGTCGACCGTGCTCACAAGAGGGAGTGTGCCTGGACCTTATGGCCCAACGTCCCGCGCCCGACGGGCCAGGCGATCCTCAGCTCGGTGGCTTGTCGCCCAACTACATCGAAACGCAGCTGCCGATGCTCGCCGACGTCGTCTATGTGCGCATCGTGAACAATGCTGCGACCTTGCTCGACGTGCCCGGCTACGACTTCACCAAAGCAAGCCCCTACCGCATCACCATGGAGCACATCTCCGAGCCCGATCCGGGCGATGCCGCAAACCCTCCCGACAATCGCTTCTTGTCCCGGCCTTTCGATGCCGACGCCGGCGACTTCAATCCGCAATGGCGGAACGTCACGGGCGGTGACGTCATCGTGACGCCGTCGACCCCCGGTAGTCCAATGGCGGTCGCCCGCGCCGCATCGACGGTCAACAACACCGCCGGCTCTTGCACACCTGTCACCCTCGACGTCTACACGGGTCTCGGTCAGGCCAATAACTCCTTGCGCACCATCAACTTGAGCAGCGCCGACGCGACCTTCGTTGCAAGCTGCGGTGGTGCCGCAATCACATCGGTCGATACGACCACAGCGACAGCGACGATCGGCGTCGTCAATACCGACGGCGGTCCGGTCACCCTCACCACGGACATCAGCGGCGCGGTGAATTCGTTCCTTCCGACCAGCAGCGCCACGAACTTCCAGTCGCAACAGGGTATGGCCGCACAACGCGGCGCCCCTGCCGGTAGCGGCTCCGCCCCGGTGCGCATTCGCCTACCCGCAGCCGCGACCGCCGCGACGCAGATCGATCTGGTCGCAAGCGGTGGAGGTCAAATCACGTGTGTCGCGGCCGGCACGAACCCGACGTGCCCGAACGATAACGGGCCCAGCTACTGCAAACCGACCGCCGGAGCAGGCAGCTGCTACGTGATCATTCCCGCCGGCGGTCAGACATTCGACGTCCGAGTCAACTTCCCAACGCCCGGGAACCCCCAGACCCTGACCGCCGATTGGGGCGCCAACACTGGCATCTTCCAGTGGGTCGTCTACACCCCTGGCGAAGCGGTGAGCTCAGGCGGCGCCACGCCTCCGTACAGCATCCAGGGCTACATCTCGTACGACGGAGACCAGGACTTCTTCGAAGTGCGCCCCCCGAACCCGCCTGGTTTGGGCGCTGGCGGCATCAGCATCTTCGTTGACTTCCCTGCGAGCGAGGTCGACATCCGCGCGCAGGCAACGCGAGGCGGTGGTGGAGCAGGTGTCGGCAACCAGAACGACGTCTGCGAGGAGGGCTGCGGGGGCGGCGGCAGTTGCAATACGCTACGACAGACATGTCGTCACGCGGCGTTCAACGACTCGGCCGGACCCACCTCCACATCGCCCGAGTGCGTCTACACGGGTGCTAGCGGCGCCGAGCCCATTCGCATCTGGGTAAACGACGTCAACGCGAACGACTGGGACGAAGTGCAACCGTACACGGTTCGCGTCGAATACTTCGAAGGCTGTCCTGGCGTCTGCCCTGCAGCGGCTTGCCAGTAGGCCCTGTGTTCGTCCGCTTTAGTGGTCTCGTCGGACTGCTGCTCGTCGCGGGGGCTTGCCAGGTCTCCCTCGACGCGCCGCCCGGAGTCACGATCAGCTGTGCCGCGGGGGGTACTTGTCCCGGGGAGCTCGTGTGCGTGCAGGGAGTCAACGCTTGTGTCGAGCCCGGCACGAGCTGCGTCGATCAACGCGACGGCGGATTCTTCCCCGCAGCTGACGGCAATGTCTGCGCCCGCGGAGGCGCAGCCGGTGTCTGCCGTGGAGGCGCGTGTATTCGCTGCGGTGATGGCGTCATCGAGGAAGGCGAAACCTGCGATGATGGCAACCTCGACAGCGACGACGCCTGCCCCATCAACTGCCTCGAGGCGCGTTGCGGCGATGGCTTCGTGCAAGTGGGCGTCGAGGAGTGCGATGACGGCAATACCACGGAGGAAGACGCGTGCCTGACGACCTGCGCGCGGAACGTCTGTGGTGACGGGTTCGTCGACGCCGCCGTCGAGGAATGTGACGACCAGAACGGCAACGAAAACGACGGCTGCTCGCTCTGCGCCTTGAACCTTTGGCGTCCCACCCTCGCGTTTGGGCTTGGGAGGGATGGTGGCGCACCCGCGAGCGCCTCACTCACGAGCCTGGGTCCCCTGGCGGCCACGCGTAGTGGCCTGCTGTACGCGGGGTGGTCGCGAATCACCAGCGGCCCAGGGATCATCGAGACGAACTACACCATTGGCGGAGTTTACCTTATGTCCGCCGCAGCGAACGTCGTCTTGCCAGCGACGCGTCGGGACGGTGGCACACAGGGTGAGCCCGTTCCGGAGCAAGGCTTGGCGCGCGGCCTCCAGCTCGGCCAGGTGACGGGCCTCACCACCGACGCACGCGGGAACCTGCTGTTGACCATGGTCAACTACTCGAGCCAGACGGCGGGGACGTTCCTCACCTTTGGCGCGTACGTCCTGCGGCTCGACCTCGATGGGACGCTCACAATCGTGGCCGGCGACGAGCAGCGCTGCCTTACCACGCCCGATACGCGCTCGTGCGGTGGCCTAGGTCGCGCGCGGGACGCCACGTTCAGTGATCTGAATGGCCTTGCGTTCGACCGGCGCGGTCGTCTCCACATCGTCGACGGTCCAAGCGTCCGTTACATCGACGCGGATGGCACCATTCAGCAGCGAACCGGTGTCTCGAGTGAGCCCTGTGCGACCACAGGCTGCGGGGACGGCGGCTTCGCCGCTGCCGCGCGCTTCATTGGGCCACTCGCCATCGCGGTCGACGCCGACGACAATCTCTACGTCGCGGATTTCGGCGATCACCGCGTGCGACGCGTCGAGCCAGACGAGCGCATCACGACGGTCTATGGGGACGGCACCGCCTGCACGGACTGGCCAGCCTGTGACAGCGGACGAAAGCTCAACGCGCCCTCGGGACTCGCCCTGAACGGCAATGAGCTCTACATCGTCGACGATCGCGGCGGCGTGCTCGCGAACTCTGGGTCGGTGGTGCGGCGCGCGCGGCTCGGACAGCAGGGAACCGACATCATCTTTGGCACCGGTTCGCCCTGTGACGGGCGTGGCTGTGGCGATGGCGGGCCGGCGACAGCGGCGGCGAGCTCATTCATCGACGGCATCACCGTGCTCGTCGACGGTCGCATCGCAATCACGGATGTCGACAGTAAGCTCAATCTCCCCGCCGAGAACCCCCCGACGCGCGTCCGGGTCATCGATGTCGGTACGAATTCGGTTGGGCCGCTTGCCGGTCGCGTCGGCCCCGAGCCCCCGCTGACACGCACCTTTCCGACGAGTCACGACGGCGCGGTTCCGGTGTGGAGCGACGGTGGCGATTTGTTCTTTGCGACAGCTGCTCACGTCTTCGCCGTGGATCCGACGACCAACTACGTCGAGCTGATCGCGGGAGCGGACCGATGTGATGTCGGATCGGCGACTTGCCAAACCACGAGCGGTCCAGCGACCTCCTTCTCGTTCTCTCTGATCGGCGACATGGATGCCGGAGATGGCGCCCTCTATGTCGCGGACATCGGCCGCGCTCAGGTGTTCGCGGTCAGCGACGGAACGGTACAGCACGTCTTCGGAGCTGCGCAGCTTTGCAGTTTCGCCGTGTGCGGCGATGTTGCCGATGCGCGCAACGCACAGGTCAAGAGTATTGGCGGAATCAGCTATGATGCCGGACATCTTTACGTCTCCGATCCGAAGAGTCACGTGGTCTGGGACGTGACGGTTGGTGGCGGCGCAGCGCGCATCGCGGGAACGGGCGTCGCAGGGTCGAGCGGCGACGGTGGTCCGGCGCTCAACGCGACCTTCCGCTGCCCACTTGGTGTGCTCGCCTCGAACGACGGTGGTGTCTACATCACCGATCCCGACAGCTGCGTCGTCCGCGTCGTCCGCGCTGGGACCATCACCGAGGTGGCGAGCAGTGGCGCGTGTGTCAGCCCAGCGACCCTCGACACGACGACAGACTGCGGCCGATGGGATGAAGGCCCCGCGCTCACGCCTCTAGCGATCGTCGAAGATGCGACGGGCATCGTCGTCGGCGGCACGAGCACCGTGAGCAGGATCACCAGCGGGTCATTGACGCGGATCGCGGGAAGGCTGCCGGTGGAAGTCCCCTTCGAGCTCGCCGAGGGTGACCCAGCGATCGATGTGCCGCTTGCGGGCGTGCGGTTGGCTGGACGCGTCGGGAGTCCCTTGCTCATCGGTGCGCGGCTTGCCGAGCGCAGCATCATTCGTAGGCTCGCAGGCGACGGAACCCTTCGTATCGTGATTGGTGATATCGACGGCTCGATCACGGGTGCCTTCGCCGTCGCGGAGCTCTTCAGCCCCCGAAGCGCGGCGCGGCTCGACGCGACCTCTGTGCTCGTAACGGACGGCGGCACCGGCCTCGTGCGACGTGTCGATACCGCGCGACGGGCGGTCGAGCCCAGCATCTTTGGCCGCTTCGGCCGCGATCTGTCGAGCGTGACGCCAGTCCCCGCGCGCTTTGCGACCCCGCTAAACTTCGCGGCTGATGCGATCGCGGTCGACCCGGCCTCGCATACGATCTATCTCGCCGCGTCCGCAGAGGGGCAGTTCGCGACCATCGATGCACCGAACTTCGAGCAGGCCACGACCTGGACCGCCTTGTATCGTGGCCGTCTTCGCGACGGACCCGCCGGCATTCTCGGCGCGGCGGCTCTCGCGTACGACCCGGTCTCGGCACGGCTTTACGTGAGCGACGATCAGAAGCATGGGATCTACGTTTTGAACCCAATCACCCTGTCCGCTGAAGCGCTCGCAGGCACTCCTCCCTTCGTCGGCTTTGCGGGGGATGGCGGTCTCGCGAGCTCTGCGTTGCTCGACACCCCAAGCGGACTCGCGGTGGCCGCGAGCGGTGCTCTCTATATCGCGGACCAGGGCAACCATCGTGTTCGCAAGATCGACACCCGCGGGATTATCGACACAGTTCTTGGAACCGGCATCGCAAGCTCCGAGGGAAGTGACGGCCCGGCGCGAACACTCCCGGTCGACTCGCCGACGTCGTTGGCCTTCGATCAATACGGCAATCTGCTCGTGAGCGCGGGACCAGTTCTGCGCGTGGTCTATGCCGATGAAAACGGTGAGCCGAGCGGCACGTCATTAGCCGGCACGCTCTACGACGCCCGGGCTGTCGCCAATCAACGAGACGTCATCCGTTGCCTCACCGCCGCGTTCAGCGGGGAAGATGGTGAGATTTATGTCGCTGATGCGTGCTCGGGCGCGGTGTTGCTGCTGCAGCGCCGCTAAGGCCAGCATGGCACTGGCGGTCGGGATCCGTCGAAGAGGTTGTGACGTATTACGACACGAGGCCCACCTTGAACGAAAATCCTCCCCCGCTTCCACCCGGTCGAGACGGATTGCCCGTCATCGGCGAGACCCTACGTTTTCTCGGAGACATCTTCGGCTTCGTCGAAGATGGCGCACGGCGGCACGGCCCGGTGTTCCGCTCGCGTATCCTGGGTCGGCGCACGGCCGTGCTGTCCGGTCCCGAAGCGACTGACGCTTTCGTCGATCCCGAGCGCGTGCACAGGGCTCGCGCTATGCCACCCAACATTCAGACGCTGTTCGGCGGTGAGTCGCTCCCGGTACTCGATGGCGCCGAGCACCGTGAACGCAAGTCGTTCGTCATGGCCGCTTTCACCCGCGAAGCACTCGCTGGCTATGTGCCGGTTTTGCAGCGCACCGTGCGCGCCGCTCTCGCGGACACGAGGGGAAAGCCAAGCGTCGCGTGCCTGCCTCTGTTCCAACGTCTCGCCATCGAGTCGATTTGCGAGATGGTGATCGGACTTGCGCCCGGTCCCGAGCTTGACCGCGTGCGGGAGGACTATGACCGCGTCGTACGCGCGGTCGCCTCACTGCCGGTACCCTTGCCGTGGAGCAACTTCGCGCGGGGCAAGCGTGCCGTTGAGCGTATCCTTGGCGTTTATGCCAAGGCGATTCGCGAGCACGAGCAAGGGGACGCACGCAAAGACGGCTTGGCGCGCATCCTCGCGCAGACCATCGAAGGGAAACACCTCGACAAGCTCGCGTTGCAACGCGAGCTGCATCACATCGTCATCGCGGGTTACATCGTTTGGGGCTGGTTCTGCACCGCAGTGATCGAGCTGGCTGCAGACGACGGGCTCCGCGGGCGACTCACTGACGAGGTTACGCGCCTAACGGCCGACTACGATATCGACGCGGTCGACGCGCTGCCGCTCTTGCGGAGCGTGAGCATGGAGATACGCCGGGTCAGCCCTGTCGTGCCCGTAAGCTTCGGTGTCGCGCATCGCGACTTCATGTTGGGCGGCTATCGCGTGCCGGCGGGATGGATGGTGTTGTGGAGTCCCAGCGCCTCGAACAGCTCGCCCGTGTTTGACGCCCCCGAGCGCTTCGACCCAGCGCGCTTTGAAGAGCCACGCCGCGAAGAAAAGCGTCACCACCACGCTTACGTACCGAATGGCGGCGGCGACGTGAACACAGGCCACAAGTGTGCGGGCCACGAGCTCGCGAGCCTGATGCTGCGCGTCTTCACGATCGAGCTCGTGCGAGGTTACGCGTTCGAGCTCGTCGCGGGTCGTCCGCGTTATGACAACACCAAAATACCGGCTGAGCCCGTCGACGGTCTCCCAGTGCGTTTCAGCCCGAAATAACTAGGGATTTTCGCGGTGAACGTCGCCCCCTGGCGCGGCGCGTCATTCTCGCTATCATAGGTGAATGTCCGATCGATTGGAGTTCTTGACGCGGCTCACGGCAGCACGCCGAGCGCATTTGTCTCCCACCGATCTGCGCCCACGTACGCAGGCGTTTTTGCAACGCACTCTTGCGCTCTTGTTTCCCCACTTCGCGGAAGGACGCGACTGCACACCAGAGACCGTCGCTAGGGATCTCGACGAGACGACATCCGCTTTAGAGGACTTGCTCGAAGCCGTTGGTGGCGAGGCCTCCGCCGTGGCGGCCTTTGGTGCCGCTCTTCCCACGGTCTGGCAGGCCTCCCGCGAGGACGCTGAGGCGTTGTTTCATGGAGACCCAGCAGCCGGTTCCATCGACGAAGTCATCCTGGCCTACCCGGGCTTCTATGCGACGGTCTGCCATCGCGTTGCCCACGTCCTGCACGCAGCCGCGGTCCCGGTGCTGCCCCGACTCATCGCCGAGCTCGCGCGCGAACGCACCGGTGTCGACATCCACCCAGGTGCGTCGATCGGGCGACGCTTCATGATCGACCACGGCTGCGGCGTCGTCATTGGCGAGACTGCGGTGATTGGCAACGGCGTGATGCTCTATCAGGGCGTCACCATCGGCGCTTTGACCGTGGAGAAGCGCAAGGCTGGTAGCAAGCGCCACCCAACACTCGAAGACCGGGTCGTTGTGTATGCCAACGCAACCATTCTCGGCGGCGAGACCGTCATCGGTCATGACAGCGTGGTCTCTGGAAACGCCTTCGTGACGAAGAGCGTACCTGCGTTTTCTCTCGTCGATCGACGCAGTGACGCGCGTCCGCGCACCGACACCGGTGACCTCATCGTCGACTTCAGCATCTAACTCAAGGAGAGCCTGTGAAAGCCAATGACATCCTCGCGACCATCGGAAAGACCCCTCATGTGCGCATCAACCGTCTCTTCGCGCACCGCCCGGACGTCGAGGTGTGGTGCAAGCTCGAGCGCGCAAATCCAGGTGGCAGCATCAAAGATCGCATCGCGGTGTCGATGATCGAAGACGCGGAGAAGCGCGGCGTCTTGAAGAAAGGCAGCGTCATCATCGAGCCAACCTCCGGCAACACGGGCATCGGCCTTGCCATGGTGGCGGCCGTGAAGGGCTATCGCCTCATCCTGGTCATGCCAGAATCGATGAGCGTCGAGCGTCGTCGCTTAATGGCTGCCTATGGAGCGGAGTTCGATCTAACGCCGCGGGCGGTAGGTATGAAGGGCGCCGTGGCGCGTGCTCAGGAGCTGGTCCGAGAGACCCCTGGCGCGTGGATGCCACAGCAATTCGACAACCCGTCGAACGTCGAGATCCATCGACGCACGACCGCAGCCGAGATCGTCGAGGACTTTCCCGAGGGCCTCGACTTCTTGATCACGGGCGTCGGCACGGGCGGACATATAAGCGCCTGCGGCGAGGTGCTCAAAACGAAGTGGCCAAAGCTGAAGGTCTTCGCGGTCGAACCGGCGAAGTCACCGCTCATCAGCGGCGGACAGCCAGCACCGCACACCATTCAGGGCATCGGCGCCAATTTCATCCCCAATAACCTGAATCGAGCGATCCTCGACGGGACGATCCAGGTCGCTGACGAAGACGCATTCGCCTTCGCCAAACGAGCAGCCCGTGAAGAAGCGATCTTCCTCGGCGTCTCCTCGGGCGCATCCCTCGCGGGGGTCAATCAAAAGCTCGCCGACATCCCGAACGGGTCACGCGTCTTGACCTTTTGCTACGACACGGGCGAGCGCTACCTTTCCGTCGAGAATCTGTTTTAGCAGCGGTCTTCAGGTGGGGCCGCCTTCGAGCGTCCGGGTGACAGGGGCGCGCGGGACGGTGTGCATACCGCTTTACTTGGGGGCGAGCTCGAATTTGCTCGTGAACGGGTTGTAAACGGGAGTCGCGCACGCCTGCGCGACTTCGTACCCGCCCGTATGGGGGTTGAACCGCGGCACAGAGCCGGGGCTCGCCATCTCCCATTGACCAGTGTGCGGATTGTGGATCGGCACGGCGCCCGGCTGCGCGAGCTCGAACTTGCCCGAATACGGATTGTAGGTGGGCTGCGCGCCGGGACACTCCATCTCCCACTGGGACGTGTAGGCATTATAGGCGGGGCTCGGTGTGCAACCGCAGGCACGGCTCGTCATCTGGCAGCTCCTCACGACGGTCGAACGCATTATCGGTTGGGGCCGACCATGCGTTCGTCGCACACGACCGCAGACGCGTGTCAAAGAGGCACGTCGCGGAGGTAGCCTCGGTGGTCCCGAGGGCAGACCGTTCAGGTTGCTACGCTTGTCGGCCTAGCGCTGACCGTTGAGGGTCACCTGGGCCGGACTGCCGCCGTCCGGCGTAATGCGGAAGGTCGCGGTCTGGCTACCAGTGCCGGCGTAGTAGATGTCGAGCACGACCGGGTCGGCCACCGGAACACTCAGCGCGCAGATCCCATCCTCGGAATCGGGTGCTTCGAGCTTGCAGAACAGGCCCAGCGCGCAGTCATCGACGTCGTTGAGCTTGCAGGCGTTGCCGGGCTGTGGCGTTCCATTCGCGAGGCTGAAGCTCGCCGCACCCGCGCCGGTGAAGGCATAGCCGGTGATGACGAGCGACTCACGACCAACGTTGTAGTAGCGCAGCACCCCGCGGCCCTCGGGCTCGCCGGCGGGGACGGTAATAGAAATGGTCTTGTCGGCAACCTGGAGGTTCGGCTCGTCGTCGTTGCCCGACGGCGCGACGACGTCGACGATGAACTCGGGGAAGTTCTCGGCGTTGCTGTTGATGGTCACGTTCGCGACGTAAGCGCCCACCGCGTTCGGCCGAAATGTAATGGGGATCGAAGTGGCCCTGCGCGGATTGATGGTGCTCTCGATGGGCTGGCCAAGCGTAAAGCGCGCAGCGTCTTGTCCGGCGATGTTCACGCTCGCGATCGTAAGGGGGTCGCGGCCGAGGTTGACGATGGGGATCTGGGAAACGCGCTGCGCATTCGGCGCCGTCAGACCAAACGCGAGGAAGCCAGGGTTGACCAGCTGCGGCCCATCCGGCAGGTCCTCCGCCGTACTGACCTCCTCGTCCCCACACGCAACCCCCATCACCACACAACAAACCGCCACTCCAAGCTGCGTCCATGTCTTCATGCTTCTCGTCTCCACGTAGCAAATACCTATTGCCGAACGCCCTTGTAGCGCAAACTCGGGCGGGATTCGAATCTCACGTCACCGCTAGCGCGTCAGACCGATCGCGGATTACCCTCGATTCCTCGATGTCTGGAGCCCCCATGCTGAGGCGCCCCCTTCTTCTTGGATCTGTTCTGACGCTCGTCGGGTGCTTCGACTTCACCGCGACGCCGTTCGGAGAGAAGGGGCTGGTTGGAGCGGGGTGCGATCCGGGGCTCGTTTGTGATGCTTCGTACTACTGCGTGGATCCGTGTGAGGGTGTCCGTTGTAGCGGGCATGGGCGATGCACACTCGCTGAACGACTGCCCTCCTGTGTTTGCGACGGCGGCTACGCGAGGATCGATCTTCAGTGTCTTGAGATCGGCACCCTCGCAAGCGGTGGTTCGGCGTTGGAACGGTATCGCGTGGGTGGGTCCTGACAACGGCTCCGGCACCGACGTTTCGCCAGGCTCCTACAACAGGAACCCGCTTCGGTGCGCGACGCGCTGACACGCGCCCACAATGTCGTCGCACGAATCGAAGTTTTATTGCCCTGCTGTCGTCAGTTGGTATTCGGGCGCCGTTCGGCTAGCCTGAACGTAACACTCTCAGGACTTGTGACATGAAGCTAAGCCTCCGTGGTTTGGGCCTGTCGGGCCTCATCGCGCTGGCCGCGTGTGGTGGCGGCGGCGGTAACAACAATGTCATCGAAGGCGATGACGACGATGAAGTTGTGGATCCGAACGGTGGTCTGACGGCGCCTGCGCCTTGGTCCAACGTCAGCTTCACGGTGCAAGATGTCGAGGTGAAGAGCCCGTCGCAGCCAGCGGGCCGCGGTGGCAAGCTCGTGCGCGACGCGGCGGGTACGCTTTACTACACGTACTTTCGCGCTGGCCCGACCGTCGCTGCCTGCGACATCGCAATCTTCGGCGGCGAGCGCGCGCCGAGTGTCGCGATGGATGTCATCGTCGCAGTAAAGACAGCGGGCGCTTCGAGCTTCGCGATTGAGCAGGTGCCTCTAGCTTCGGTCCCTGCCGATAGGAACCAGTCCTTCGTCTCCAATCCCCTCGGACTCGACGCGACGTTCGATACGAACGGTCGACTCGTGGTGACCATGGCCGCAGGTGGGCCTGGTCAATTCACTTGCGCCTCTTCGGATCTGGTCGTCGCCACGCGAACGGGCGCGGGCGCTTACAGTTTCGGCGTTCCCGTCACCAGTAGCGACGCTTGCTGCAGCGACGACACCACTCCGCCCATCAGCCTAGAGCTGTGCGGCCCCAACGCGAGCCAAGGCGCCTGCCGCTCTGGCTTCGACGTCGGCGGCTGGTCTGCAGTGGTGCGACGCGAAAGCGGCGCCTTGGCAGTCAGCTATAGCGACAGCCACTTCGTCACCGACGAAGACGGTCAGAAGTCCACCGACTACGAGCTCTGGCAGTCGGTTGGCGGCGTCAGCGGCATTCGTCCGTGGTCCGGTTTCGGCCGATGGGCCGTGCTCCGCGAGTATCAGGGTGCACTGATCACAGCGTTTTCGAAGAACCCGACCGGAGCTGGCGCCTACGTCCTCAAGCAGCAGGTTGACGGAAGCTGGACGGGCGAAGACCAATCGTTCGGGGCCACCGTCGGCGAGCGGGTGGCGCTCGAGATCGCTCCGAACGGAACCATTGGCCTCGCCTACTACGCTCTGAAGGACAACTCGGACCGCACCATCGACGATCTCTATCTCTGCGAGAGCACGGACGGTGGGGTGAGCTTCCCAACCTGTTCGCGGCCCGAAACAGCGACGCTCATCGCGGGCGCAAACCCTTCTCTCGCCTACGACAGCCAGAGCCGCCCGGTCATGAGCTACTACTACTGTGGCAGCAACGGTTGCCCCAACGATGGTCTGCGCGTTGCGTGGCGCGACAACACCGGCAAGTGGTGGAAGTACAACATCGCGAACATCGCCAACAACCGCTCGGGCTTCTACACGTCGCTGGTGTTGGACCCCACGACTGACGAACCCATCATCGCCTTCCAAGACCTCACACGCGGCGCCGCCATGGTCGCCTACGGAAACTTCTGATGCGTATGGGCCGGTTGTTGTCTGTTCTAGCGGTAGCAGTCCTTGTCGGGTGTGGTTCGTTCGAGAATCGGCTCGAGGGGTCGATCAGCTCGTCGTTCTCGCTCGAGTTCGATACGGTGAACGTCCGCAAGCAAGACGTGAGTCTCATCGTCGAATACGTCAAGCAGAGCGGCCCGACCATCACCAAGGTCGCCAAGATGGTGCTCGACACCGAGAACCTGCGTGGGCTCGGCAAGGACAGCAAGATCGATGGTCAGCTCTTCAAGGACCGGGTGGTCGTTCAACGCGAAGCGCCGAGCGGGGGTGATTTTCCCGAGGTGCAGAGCGGCGAGCTGGAATTTGGGGACTTCGAGTTCGAGGCTGCCGGTAACGTCAGTGGCTCGTTCAACGTTGGCTTCGTAAACGGCCGTACGCTCTATGGCGAGTTCACCGGCACGGTTGAAGAGGTCGCGCTCGATTGAACGAACGGCGGGGGGTGACTCCGCCGCAAATTGACATTCGTTGTTGCGACTGATTATCACTCTTAGATGACCTCCCTCCCACTCGCGGCGTCGTCCGACGCTGCGCAATCGACGCTTTCAGCCCTCACGCCAGGCACGACTGCGACCGTCATCGCGGTCGATGTTCCCGGAGAGGTCGGCGAACGTCTCATGGAGATGGGGATGACGCGGGGTACACGCGTCACGTTGGTGCGACGCGGCTTCCTGGGCGACCCTCTGCAAGTGAACCTGCGCGGCTACATGTTGACGCTGCGCAAAGCGCAGGCGCGGCTCATTCGCGTTACAGCCTGATGCAGATCGCGATCGCCGGCAATCCCAACGCGGGAAAGAGCACGCTGTTCAACGCAGTCACCGGCGCGCGCGCCAAGGTCGGCAACTATCCCGGCGTCACCGTCGAACGAAAAATCGCGCCCGTAGCGTTACCCTCGGGGCAGACGGCGCAGCTCATCGATCTCCCTGGCTGCTACAGCCTGGTGGCGCGGTCCGCGGAAGAAGAGATCGCCCACCATGTGTTGACCGGCAGGCTCACAGGCGAGCGTCCAAAGCTCGTGGTCTGCGTCGCCGACGCCACCAACCTTGCGCGGGCGCTCTATCTCGTCCTCCAGCTCATCGAGCTCGAAGTCCCGCTGGTCGTCGCGCTCAACATGATCGACGTTGCCGAGAAACGTCGGCTCAAGATCGACCACGTCGAGCTCTCGCGGCGGCTCGGCGTGCCGGTGGTGCCCCTCTCGGCACGCTACGGCCAAGGCCTTGAGACGTTATTGCGAACCATCGACGACGCTCTCGTCGCACCCAGCAAGCCACAGCGCTTCCCACTCGGCCTCACCGAAGCGGACGGGATCACCATCGCGGCGCTAACGGGGGACCTCAAGCGCACGGCCGGCGACGTGACCTGGCTCCTCACCTCGAATCTCCGCGACCTTCATTTCGCCGAGAACGACGATTTGGAGAAGCGTGTCGCGGCAGCGCGTCAGAGTCTCGATGCGAATACCCCGGGATCCTTTTCGCGCCGCGTTATCGAGGCGCGCTACACCATCATCGACAGACTCATCGATGGTGTCCTCGACGCGCGCCTGGTGACCGAGGACAGTCTCACCACGCGTGTCGACAAGGTCCTCCTGCACCCCATCTGGGGCTTCGTCGTTTTCATGCTCACCATGATGGTCGTGTTTCAAACCATCTTCTTTTGGGCCCAACCCTTCATGGACGGCGTCGAGTGGCTGATCGGCGCTTTAGCGGACCAACTGAACGCGCTCATTCCCGAGAGCCTCACGCGCTCTCTACTCATCAACGGCCTGCTCGCCGGTGTCGGTAGCGTCTTGGTCTTCGTGCCGCAGATCGCCTTCCTGTTCCTGTTGCTGACTTTGCTCGAGGAGAGCGGCTACCTTGCGCGCGCCGCTTTTCTCCTCGATCGTGTCATGCGTCGCGTGGGCCTCCACGGCAAAGCGTTCGTGCCCCTGATGAGCGGCTTTGCCTGCGCCGTTCCTGCGATCATGGCCGCACGGACCATCGAATCACGACGCGACCGCCTGGTGACCATCATGGTCACGCCGTTCATGAGCTGTTCGGCCCGCTTGCCCATCTACGTGCTCGTCATCGCCGCTGTCTTCTCCTCCTCGCCCAAGCTCGGGGGCGTCGTCTCGGTTGGCGGCCTCGTGATGGCCGCGATGTATCTCGTGGGATTCCTCGCTGGTCTGGCCACGGCGTTCGTCCTCAAGCGCACCGCGCTGAAGGCACCGCCGCCACCGTTCATCATGGAGCTGCCCACATACAAGATGCCGTCCGCCAAAGCGGTCGCTCGGTTGGTCATCGAGCGCTGCAGGGTATTCGTCACGCAAACCGGCGTAGTGATCGTGGCTCTGAGTGTCATTCTCTGGGCGCTGCTCACCTTCCCCGCACACGACGCGGCGACGGACGCTGAGCGCCTGGAACGTTCCTTCGGTGGTACGCTGGGACACGTCATCGAGCCAGTCATCGCCCCCTTGGGCTTCGATTGGCGTATCGGCATTGGCCTCGTGGCGTCGTTCGCCGCGCGTGAAGTGCTGGTGAGCACGCTGGGACAGGTCTATGCGCTCGACGCCGACGTCGAGCCCGACTCACCCGCTCTGCGCGATGCGCTGCTCGCCGATAGGGACCCAGCGACGGGTAAACCCAGGTTCACCCCGCTGGTTGGTGTGAGCCTCATGGTGTTCTTCGTGCTCGCCATGCAGTGTCTCTCCACCGTGGCGACCGTGAAGCGCGAGACGAACAGCTGGCGTTGGCCTATCGCGCAGCTAATCTACATGAACACGCTCGCCTACTTGGCAAGCCTCCTCGTCTATCAAGGCGGACGTGCGTTGGGGTTCTGATGATGCCGGCCTGGCTCGACATCGCCATCGTGAGTATCGCTGTCACCCTCGCGGCGGCGCTAGCGAGGTCCATTTATCGGCGCGGCGAAGCGTGCACCAAAGCCTGTGGCGCCTGCGGACCAACGCGGCCTACGGGCGACCTGGTTCAACTTGGCGGCAAAGATCGTCCTTTCCTTGCCGGCTCACGCGGCAATCGGTAACTTCGCGCCAATGACCGCTCGTCGCTTGCTGCTCGCTGCGGGGCTCCTGCTCTTTGCGTTCGTTCTCATGGCGCACACGCTGCTGTCATCGGATGGTTGGCGTAAGCGTACGCGGGTTCGGGCCGATCTCGTTCAGCTCACCGAGACCAACGACGCGCGCGAACAACGCGTGCAGCAGCTCCGCGCCGAGGTTGCCGCCGTGCGCAGCCGACCTGAGGTGCAAGAGCGCGTCATTCGCGGCGAGCTCGGCTATGTCCGCGACGGCGACCTCGTTCTCGAGGTCGATACCGGCAAGCGCTAGCGCCGCCCAGTGCAAACCCAACGCGCGAAGAATCGTGAAGCCGTTGGTCAGGTGCGCATGCGCATCCGACGTGACCTCGGCTGGACGGCGGGTTTTCCCATGCAAGGTGCTTGGCATGTCGTGGGCCTTGGCGCCCCAGCGGCGGCGCGCTCAGTGGACGGTCGCGACCTCCACCGTGCGACATTGTGTGTCCGGCGTCTGCTGGCCGAACACCACGCAGCATTGCGAAAGGTCGTCGGTGACGAAGGGGCTTGGGCGGAAAGGCAGCTGGCGCTCATCGACGCGGTCAAACCCCTACTCACCGAGGGACTGGACCTGACGCGCAAGCCGCTGCTTGTCTCCGGGCGCTGGCCGTCCGCTTTGGCGACTCACATTCGAACCCTGCTCGAGAGCGACCTCGGGGACATCGCAGCGGCGTTGGCTTGGAGCCAATGGGTCGAACCTCGGACGCTCACACGACTCCTTCGCTGGCTCGAAGCGCACCGTGCCCCACTGCTGCGGTGGCGCCAGCTTGGGGCCACCTTGCCACTCGTGGTCCGGTTCACGCACGCCGCGTTCGAGGAGCGCGACGGTCGGACCGCGAACCTTCTTGCATGGCTCACCCATCGCCAGGTCTATGGACAGGGCCTCGAACGGCCGCGGACCAAGGCCACAAAGGACACCGCGCCCGCCTTGGTCGCCGAGTTGGAGGAGCTCGTCGAGGCCATCGCTCGCGTCGACCAACCCATGCGGCGGCGTATCTTCGACGCCTTCAATCTCGTCGCCGCGTCGTCACACCTTTCACGCTGGGAGTCGTGGTATCCGCGCTACGAGCGGGCCAAAGAACGCGTGACCGTCCTCGACAAGGTACAGGACCCCGGTGTCGACATTGGTCGTGCGCGCAAACGCCTCGACACCCTCACCAAGACGATGCCCCGCCCCGTTCGCGGCGTTACCCTCAAGAATTTGGTCATGCGGCTCGCGGCCGCGGAGAATGGCGAGCTGTTCGAGACCATCCACGCGGCCATGCGTGACTGGCCCGAGTCTCCGACCGATGGCGACCTGCGCTTTGCTGCCGCTGCCTACTGGGCGAACATCGATACCAACCTGCCGCGTATGCGCGCGGCGCTGCGACAGGTGATCCGCAGGTTCGGCCTTCTCGTTCGCAAGCGCGGCGCACACGCGTACACGCCATGGCTGCCGATCTTGCGCTCGGACGCGCCGCTCGAGCGCCCCGCCGCTTTCGATTTCGACCTCTTGGCGCCCAAGACGGCCCGATCGAACATCGACACGTTCTTCACGGTGCTCGAAGCCCAGTCCGAGCCTTTCGACCAGGAAGCCGCCGAGCACTTGATGAACCTCGTGCTCACACTGCCCGCTGCGCGCGTGGGTTCGGCGCTCGAAGCGCTGCGCGCGTCACCCATGTGGGATGAGCACATCTCCTTCAACGGCATGACAGTCGCGGCCGCTTTGACGGACGCGGCACCCGAGCGCTTCACGCAGGTCTTGCGCACTCTCCAGGCCGACGATCACCAGCGGGTGAAGCTCCTGACGAGCGACCTTACGCCGCTCATCGGCAAGGCGATGCTCCTCGACTTGCTGGCCGCCGGTCACTACGACGCGCTCATCGCCATCGCGGAACGTCTCGCACTCGTCCGGGCGTTGGGACTGCGCGTCAGTGAGGCACCAGCTGGCTGCCGCGCACGCGACTGGTTACTCGAGCACCCCGAAGAGCTGCAGCCCGCCCTGACCTACATCGCCGATATCGACAGCGACGCGGAACAGACGGCGGAGCGGATTCTCGGCAAGAACAAACTCGCCCGAGAGCTCGCAGGCCTGCGCGCCATCGCCCAACCAACCCCCGCGCAAGCCGCTCGCCGGGCAAAGCTCGAGGCGTGGAGGCCACGTCCTCTCTCGCGCGCCACCATCGATCGTCTCTCGCGCAAACTGCGCGAAGCGGGGATGCGGCGGTTCCTGACTTACCTGTCCGCGCAGGTGGACTCCGCGATGGCGAAGGCGCTCGAGAGGCTCATTGGAGCGGCGCCACCTCCAGAGTGGCTCACGGACCGTGACATCGGCCAGACCCTCATCGAGCTCGCCAAGCTCAAGCAGCCGATACGCGCGCTCGCGGCGCAGTTGCTGCGCAGACGCCTCGACCCGCGCCCCTGGGACATGCGCACGGCACCTCGCAACGAGCGCTTTCTCGAGAGAATGGTCGCTCGGGGCCTCAACGTGTCTCCCTGGATCGATCCTGACCCTCCCGAGCACATGATGGGGACAAAGAATCGTCCGATGCTCGTTGGTATCGCGACCGACCCACTCGAGATTTTCCGCATGGGTGCGCACTTCGGCACATGCCTGTCGCCTGGCGACGTGAACTTCTTCTCGGTCGTCGCCAACGCTTGCGACATCAACAAGCGCGTCGTCTTCGCGCGCGACGCGTCAGGGAGTGTCCTGGGTCGCGTGCTGATCGCTCTGACAGATGAGGGCGCGCTCATCGCCTTCCACTTCTACGCACACGACCATACGGCGGGCGTTACCGACGCGATGCGCGTGTTCATCCATGCCCTGGCGGGCAAGATAGGAGCGCCCGTCGCAAGCGGCGGTCACGTCAGTAAGCTCGTGGCTCCCGAGTGGTATGACGACGGCGCGGTCGACATCGCGGAGCGCCACCCAGCGCTCGCCGATGGGTCGGTGCTACGCCAAGCTCTCGCGCATAAACCGCCCGCCGAGGCAGCCCACCTCATCGCCACCGCGATGCCGCTCACCGACATCGTGCTCTCGCCGATCTTCGAGCTCGCCGAGGTCAAAAAGCGCCCTGCCATAGCCGCCGCCCTCGTGCCGCATATCGCCCACCTCGACCTTTCCCGCGTCACCATCGTCTACCTGTCGCACTTGCTGCTGCAAGCGCGGGAAGAGGTCGCCGCTCGCCCTTTTGCGACTCACATCGCGTCGGTGATCGCGCGCGACCATCGCGACGCGCACTATGTGCCGCCGGCTCTACTACGCGTGTTGGCTCACGCGGATCCCAGACTTGCGCTGCAAACCCTGCGCTCGACGCGACCGATGGGGACACGGCGCTTGCGGGACGAAGACGATCCCGTTCGTCTCTACGCCACCGGCGTCGCGCTGCATCGCTTGCAGCGGCCCAGGCAGGCCACCCAAGCGCTCGAGCGCGCGCTCTCCACCGCCGAATCGACACTCAAGGCAGCCGCCGAGCTAGAGCTCGCGCGCATTCGCGCTGGCTAGCGGCTCGAGCAACCGGAAAGTGCTCAACCGGCTAACCGCCGATCTTGATGGGGATGGTGACCGGACAGTTGGTGCCGTCGGTCTCGGGGAAGCTGATCGTATTGAACGCCTTGATCATGCAGTTGTTCATGGGCCCGGTGCGGTAGTGACGATCGTTGATGTGGAAGTCGACGACCTTGCCAGTGGGCTTCACCACGAACTCGAGCTCGAGCTGTGACGGCAGGTTCGCGGCGTCGCGCCCCTTCTCGTCTTCGACACAGACGTTGATCTTCGCGAGATGTTTCTTGAGCGTCCCGAAGATGTCGTTCTGCGACAGCTTACACGAGAGCACCATCTCTTCTTCGGTGGGCCCTGGCGAGCTTCCCGTGGTGCCGGTGGTCGAGCCACCTTTGTGCTTGGTGCTCGTGGTGCCGGGCTTGCGCGTGCCCTTGATTTTGACATCCGACTCGGTGCCTAGCGACACGAGGGCGACGAGGCCCATCTTCGAGCCCGACTCGAGAATGCGACGCTGGCGCTCGAGGTCGGTCTCCGAGCGCACGCGGGCGACCTCGGCGAGCACTTTCTTGTGCTCGTTTTCGAGCCAGAGCCAGTAGCCGGCGATACCCGCGGCGATGAGCACGATGACGCCCAGGATGAGGGCGATGGTGCGGGCGACCTTGCGGGCTTTCTTGCTCGCTTGCTTCTGGTAAATGAGGACGTGCGGCTCGAAAGCCGCGACCTGAGCGATGGGGTGCCAATCACCACCCTCGCGCGCCACCTGGGTCTTGGGAGTCAGCTCGCCAGCCAGCAGCTTGCTCACGACCGATTCGAAAGCAACCGGGCCGCGAACCTCTTGGCCGACCCGGTAGAGCCACTCGCCGCCGCTGGACGTCGAGCTCAAGTTGACGCTGACGCCGCTCCAGATGTCTGTCATGGGTGCTCTGTGTATAGCACAAGGTCGAACACCGGTTGAAACCTCGCGCAAGGCGGAGTTTCATGGTCGACCGGCAGCTCGATCAATCGTCGTCGCCGTCAGCGCTATCCCACATGCTCTCGAACTCGGCTTCGAAATCGAGCTGGAACATTTCGTCGGCCATGTCTTCGACGGCCGAGACCAACGGACCCGCCTTGGTGCGGAGCATCTCGTTGTGGAACTGCTGATACGTGGTGAAGCTCGACGACTTGGCCATTCGACTCCCTCGCTGTGGTGCTGTGTGGGCCTATTCAACAGCAAGGTCCGCGACTGCACAATTTTTCTGCTCGCTTTGACCGCGAAAACGGACCGAGAGCAAAAAGCGGTCGGTCAGTCAAAAACCCGGCACAAGCCTATTGAACGCGGCGCTGCCGATAGTAGGAGAAGTGCGCCAAGAATCGTCGCACGTAGTCGTAGGTCTCCTGGATGGGCGGCACGCCACCGTTGCGAGCGACGCGATTCGGACCCGAGTTGTAGCCCGCCGCCATATACACGAGGTCACCCTGAAAGCGCTGCGCGAGATACGCGAGGTAGCGCACGCCTGCATGGATATTCTGCTCGGGGTCGGTCGTGCTCGTCATGCCCACGAATGCCGCGGTGTCGGGCATGACCTGCATGAGGCCGCGCGCGCCGGCGCTCGAGCTCAGGTTGGGACTGAAGTCCGACTCGATGGCCATGATAGCCTTAACGAGCTCGGGCTCGAGGTTGTATTGCCTCGCGTATCGGACGATGAGCCGATCGTAGGTCGTGTCGTTGATGCGCGAGCCGCGCAACATGCGGATGAACAGCTCACTCACGGCGCGCGCTTGGTTGTAGTTGAGTCGATCGCTGGAGGTGTCCAGGCGCATCGGGTCGAGCGGTGCGAGCGACTCGGCCGAGAGCGGTAAGCCGACCTCGATGGCTCGCCGGGCAAACGCCGTCACCAGCTCGGGCGTGATGTTGACCGGTGTGCTCACCTGCAGGCGCATGACGCGCAAGAGCTCACGCAGGCCCATGTCCGAGGACGCGGCGCTACCGGGCTCGTCGTAAGCGAGCGCGAGCAGGATGTCGTAGGCGTTGCGCTCGTCGCTCGTGGTGAATAGCGCGCGGTTCGCGCTGACCAGGACCTGCTGTGGCTGGCGAATCGCTTCCATGGCGCTACGCAGGCGCGACCATGTCTGTGGGGTCATCGTCCCATCGGGTGCAAGCCCAACGAGCTGCTGGAAGTGGCGAATAGCGGCGTCTGTCGCACCACCGAGCTCTCCGTCGACGCGCAGCACGTAGCCGATGCGGCACAACGCGCGCTGAATGATTTCGACCTCGGGGTTGCGGGCGCCGAGCTTGAGCGGGCGCTCGGGGTGTGGCCAGGTCATGGGCTGCGGCGGCAGCGCCTGCGTGTTGGGGTCGCTGAAGAAGGTGCGCGCGGGTGCCCGCCCCAGCTGCACACCGGGAGCTGTCGGAGCGGCCAACCCCGGCGCGGCCGGCACTCCGGGCCGCGGTGCGTAGGCAGCGTCGGGGACGTCGAAGGAGCGCGGCGTGACCCGGCTCGCAGCGGCCGGTGCCGCAGGGATGTTGATGACGAGGCCAGCGTAGATACCGTTCTGAAAATCGAGGTGCGGGTTTGCGGCCAGAAGTGCCTCGCCCGTCACGCCATAAAGCTGTGCGACTTGGCGCAAGGTCTCCCCTGCCTGCAGCACGTGCGTCCGCGGGGCGGACCCCTGGCCAAACCCAGAAATGAGGGTAGGCCTCTCCGTCCGCAGCTGGACGGCTGGCGTGGATCGAAAGGTCATGCGTGTGCCGGTTCGATCTTGTCGGCACGCAAGAGGCCGAGTTGCTCGACAATACGGGGCGTTAGGGGTGCAGCCGAGACAGCGCTTGCCTAGCGCATTGCGTCAGGGAACCTGCCGCATGAGCGCGAGAAACCTCTCCGGAGGCGTAAAGCCGGTCACACGAGGCGTTTCGAGCACTTTGCCGTTCGAGTCGATGAAGATCACGGTTGGCAGGCCCATGACGCCGTAGCGGGCAAACAGGTCGTTCATGGCTGCGTCCGGCTCGGTGGCGTCGAGCTTTGCGGCAACGAAACGTTCGGCTTCCGCGGCGACCCGCGGGTCCGGGAACGTGTGGGCGTCGAGCTCCTTGCAGCCGGTACACCACTCGGCAGTGAAATCGATCATCACGGCTTTGCCATCGGCGCGCGCTCGCGTGATTGCGTCCGCGTGCGAGTTGGTCCACGCGATCGTCGTCGCCGCATGCGCACCGCCCAGGGCGGCGGCAATCAAGCCGACCGATAGCCCGGCGACCGCCCCCAGCTGCCCTACCGACTCTGGGATTTTGCGCATGACGAGCAGGACGAAGAGCACGAGGCCCGCAACCCCAGCCACCTGGCCGACCCACGCCGGCACCATGGCGAGCGCGGCCCCCACCTGCTTCGAGGCGAGAGCGGCAAAATAAGCCGCCACGAGGACCATGGCGCTGGCCAGCGCGGCCTTGATCGCCGTCATCCAGGGGCCGCTCTTTGGCAAACGCGACAAATGATGCGCGGACGCGGCGATGACGAGCAGAGGGGTACCAACCCCGAAGCCGAACGCCACCATCAGCGCGAAGCCGAAGCCAATCGCGCCGTTCTTGGCGATGAGCGTGAGAATGACCGCGAGCACCGGGCCCGTGCAGGGAGCCGCGATGAGTCCGGACACGAGTCCCATAGCGAGCGCACCCCGATAGGTGCGGCTACCCAGGTGGCCGAGCCTGCTCGAGACCGACGAAGGCAGCTGGATGTTGAAGGCGCCCAGCAACGAGATCGCCATCGCGAACGAGACGAGCGCCATGGTCCCGGTCACCCAGGGCGAGCCAAGCGCGCGCCCAAAGACGACGCCCAAAGCCGCGAAGGACGTACCGAGCGCGGCGTAGAGCACCGTCATGCCTAGCACGTAGACCGCCGCGTAGCTCACGACCTTGCCGGTGGCGCTCTGTTCGGGCTTGCCACCGGCGAAGTAGCGCACGGTGATCGGGTAGAGCGGATAAACGCACGGCGTAAACGCGGTGAGGACGCCGCCCACCCAGGCGACCGCGATCGCAAGACTACTACGCTCTCCTGAGAGCAGGTCGCCAAGCAACGCCGCGATGCGTTCGGCGATAGGCACACCGGCGTCCGCCGCGTGGGCAACACGCGTGAACGCCAAGACGATCAACGACGCAGCGCACATGGCACCGAGCCGCGACGCCGCGAACGAGCGCGTCGAAGACACCCGCAACGCCGGAGTCGCGCGAGCCGCGCGGAGGAAGTTACTTACGCTTCCCCTTCTTGGGTTTTGCCTTCTTGCCTTTGGTGGTTGCTGCATCGCTGCCATCGGTCTTCACTGGTTCAGTCGCCGTCGTGCTCGAGCCCGACACGGTCGTCGTCTTGTTCACGGTTGCGGTCGCCACGGTGGGGTCCGTCTTGCCAGCGTCTGCTACCGCCGGCACACCACCCAAAAATCGGGTGAGCGTGTCGGGCATCGGCGCCGCCGACTCGCCAATGAGCTTACGGACTTCGTCGGCGAGCGCACGAGGCGTGTCTTCGGTGAAGCCCACCCGCGAGAACGCGACCTTGCCGTCGGGGCTCATCACGTAGACGAGCGGAAGCTTCGCGACCATGTAGCGCTTGGCTACGATGTTGAACCGGTCGGAGAGGACCGGATATTTCGTATTCGCGTTGGTCGCGAGCGTCTTGATGACATCGATCTGGTCGGCCTCGCGATCGATCGACACGGAGAGAACCATGAGGCCCTTGTCCTTGTAGGTGTCGTACAGCGCGGCGAGGAACGGCATCTCCTTCTTGCAGGGCTCACACCACGTGGCGAAAAACGAGATCAACACGGCCTTCTTGGGCTGTTTTGCGTCGGCACCGAAGTAGCGGTCGACCGCGACCAGATTCTCTCCGATGACCTCTGGGTTGACCGCGCGCAAAGCGAAGGTCGGCGCGGCCTCGCCGACGTCGAACTTCTCGCGGGAACCGGCGGTCGACAGCACTGGCTGCTCGGCGGCTGGCGCCGGAGGTGGTGCCTCGGGTGCCTTTTCGGCGTCTTTGCCTTCGTCCGTTTTAGCGGGCGATGCCTTGGCGGGCGCCTTGGCCTTCTTGGGGGCGGCGTCGGCTGACGCCGGCGCCATGCAGAGAGCACACGCGAGAACCAAGAGACGGGAGGGGGAGATCATGGGCACCTTTTACGGGATCAAGCGATGAGCTTTGCCAATGCAGCGCAAATTGCGTCACCGGTCAACGCAACATCACTGGTGGAGGATACCCTGAGGTCCTTCAGATTCCCATGGCGGCGCGCGATCTCGTCTTCACCCAGGACCAAGGCAAAGCGGGCGCCTACCTTATCGGCGCGGCGCATCTGTCCCTTGAGCTTACGGCCAGTGACGTCGACCTCCACCCGATAGGGGCCACCAGTACGCACGGCGTCGGCGAGTTGCAGGGCGAATGACTCGGCTCCAGCCATTGGCGCGATGAACAGGTGCGGGCCGGAGGCTACCTGCTGAGTTGCCGCGACCAGCAGAGCGAGGCGCTCGACACCCATGGCGAAGCCGATCGCGGGTGTGGGTGTGCCTCCGAGCTCCTCGATGAGACCGTCGTAGCGCCCACCTCCACCCACAGCGTCCTGGGCGCCCAGTGCGCTGGTGGTGAGCTCGAAGGTGGTCTCACTGTAGTAGTCGAGGCCACGCACCAACGCCGCGTCACGCACGTACGCGAGCCCGCAATCACGAAGATAGGTGGTCACCTTGTCGAAGTGTGCGCGCGACTGCGCCGAGAGCGACTCCATGATGTCGGGGGCTTTGCGCGCGACCTCTTTGCATGCAGGGTTCTTGCAATCGAGGAAGCGCAGTGGGTTCGTCTCGATGCGCGCTTTGCAAGCATCGCAGAGCGTGTCGACGTTTGCGCGCATGTATCCACGCAACACGTCGCGATAGCGGTCGCGGCTCTCCTTGTCGCCGAGCGTGTTCACACGAGGCGTGACGTCCTTGAGGCCGAGCGCCTGGCAAATGCGCCACATCATGACGATGACTTCGGCGTCGGCGGCAGGATCGGAGGCGCCATAGAGCTCGGCGCCGATCTGGTAGAACTGCCGATAGCGGCCTTTCTGCGGCCGTTCGGCCCGGAACATCGGGCCGATGTACCACCACTTCTGCACCGGGTCGGTCTTGGCGAAGCCGTGCTCGATGAAGGCCCGCACGCAGCCTGCGGTGCCCTCTGGGCGCAAGGTCAGCGAGCGCTCGCCGCGATCGCTGAACGTATACATCTCCTTCGATACGATGTCGGTGCCCTCACCGATCCCACGAGCGAACAGCGCGGTCTCTTCGACGATAGGGATGAGGACCTGTCGGTAACCATAGCCCTCGATGACGCGGCGGGCGGTATCGATGACCTTGTCCCAGACGGCAGTCGAGAGAAACGCCTCGGCCGTCTCGGGAAGCACGTCGTTCATGCCTTTGACGGCGTGGAGGATCTCGCTCATGTCACCTTCCGCGACGGGCGCGCGCCCGCGTGCTCGTCCGCTTCAGCGTCGCAACGCTTTCGGGCCGACGGCTCTTCTTGACCATGCCGAGAGACTTCGCGAACGCGGCCTCGAGCACCTGCTCGTAGCGCGACGCAAAAATGAACTCGACCTTCTCACGAACCTCGATGGGGATCTCCTCGACGTCCGCCTTGTTGCGTTCGGGCAGCACAACGGTGCGAACTCCGAAGCGCCTCGCCGCCACGACCTTCTCGCGGATGCCACCCACCGGGAGCACTTCGCCGCGAAGGGTCATCTCCCCGGTCATCGCAAGCCGCGGGCGGATCGTCCTGCCGGTCAGCAGCGAGACAACCGCGGTCGTTACGGTGATGCCGGCGGACGGGCCGTCCTTCTTCACAGCACCCGCCGGGAAGTGAATGTGGATGTCGCGCTTCTTGAAGACCTCGATGTCGATGCCGAGCTCTTTTGCGTGGCTGCGCACATATGAGACCGCAAGACGCGCAGACTCGTTCATGACCTCGCCAAGTTGCCCCGTAACACTGACCGTGCCCTTGCCTTCCATCATCGCCGCTTCGATGAACAGCACGTCACCGCCGGTCTGCGTCCACGCAAGACCCAGCACGACACCGGGCACCGGGCCTTTGGTAAGGCGCTCGTCGTGCAGCTTGGGTGGTCCGAGCCACCCGGGCACGTCCTCCGCTGAAACGGACACACCAGTACTGTTCTTCTTCTGTACGATCTGCGTCGCTCGTTTGCGACAGATCTTTCCGATCTGGCGCTCGAGCTCGCGAACACCGGCCTCGTAGGTGTACTCGGCGATGATGCGCTGAACGGCTGTCTTGCCAATTCGCAGCTGCGCGGCCGGAATCCCGTGTTCTTTGCGTTGACGCGGTACCAGGTAACGCATGCCGATCTCGAGCTTTTCGCTCGGGATGTAGCCGGGCAGGTCGATGACCTCCATGCGGTCGAGCAACGGCCCTGGGATCTCACTCTTCACGTTGGCCGTGGCGATGAACATGACGCTCGAGAGGTCGAACGGCAAATCGAGATAGTGATCGAGAAAGGCGGCGTTCTGTGCCGGATCCAGCACTTCGAGCATGGCGCTCGACGGATCGCCACGCCAGTCGTGACCCATCTTGTCGATTTCATCGAGCATGAAGACCGGGTTCTTGGTGGCGACCTGCTTCAAGCCCTGCAAGATGCGGCCGGGCATGGCGCCGATATACGTGCGGCGGTGACCCTTGATCTCGGCCTCATCGCGCATGCCACCAACGCTGAAGCGGAAAAACTGGCGACCAAGCGAGCGCGCAATGCTCTGACCGAGGGACGTCTTGCCGACGCCTGGCGGCCCCGCGAAACAAAGCATCGTTCCACGCGAGTCTGGTTTGAGCTGGCGAACCGCGAGGAACTCGATGATGCGGTCTTTCACCTCTTGCAGGCCGTAATGGTCTTCGTCGAGGATCTCGCGCGCCCGTTTGATATCACGCGAGTCGGTGCTGGTCTTCGACCAAGGCAAAGCGGCAATGGTGTCGAGATACGAGCGGATGACGTTGTGCTCGGGCGACTCCGTGGGAATGCTCGCGAGCCTCTTCATCTCGTCATCGGCGCGGGCCTTCGCTTCAGCGGACAAGCCAGCAGCGTCGAGCTTCTTCTTGAGCTCGTCGATGGTGGCGACACCGACGTCTTTTTCTTCGCCGAGCTCCGTTCGGATGGCCTTGAGCTGCTCGCGAAGCAAAAACTCTCGCTGCGTCTTCTCGACCTTCTCACGGATCTCCTGCGAGATACGGTTGCCTACGTTGAGCAAGTCGAGCTCGCGCACAGTGACTTCGAGCGCCTTGTGCAGTCGCTTGGTGAGATCGAGCTCGGTCAAGAACTGCAAGCGCTCGACGATGTCGCGCGCGAGGTGCTGGGCAACGAAATCGGTGAGCGAGCTTGCGTCGTCGATCGACAATACCGCCTGCTTGAGCTCGTCGGAGGCCTGCGTGTGAGCCTCGAAGAACGCCTGAAGCTGGATCTTCAGTTGCCGCGACAGAGCCTGAAACTGCTCGTCTGCGACGACGATCTCGATTGGATAGGTCACGCGCACGATGGGAAACGGCTCGGTGCGCAGGATGCTCTCGGGCTGCGCGCGTTTCATCAAGTGCACGAGGGCCGAGGTGCGGTCGTCGGGTAGCTTGAAGACACGCAACACCCGGGCGACAATCCCAACGGGCGCAAGGTCGCCGACGCGCAGCTTGCGCGCGATCTCTGGCTCGCGCTTGGGAAGGGACGCCTCTTCGACCTCGGGCGTCACGTCTTCGTCGAGCGCGTCTGCGGCGTCGAGCATTTCTTGCGTGTCCGCGGTCGTGAGCTCGGGACGTCCGTCGCTCGCCATGCGGGTATCGGAGAGCACCACCTGGGGTACGGTCTGGCGGGCGCTCTCGCCAATGCGGTGGCGGTTCACCAAGAAAAAGAAGCCCGCGTTCGACTTGGCGTGCAGCACCGCGTCACGGCGCATCGGGTCATCGAGCACGACCGGGACGACGGGACCAGGAAAGGGCACGAGGTCATCGAGCACGATGGCAGGGAGCACAGGCGGCGGCTGGTCAGAGAGGCGAACCATCGACGTCGGCTTGGCGCTGACTTCGGGCTCTTTGGGGGTGTCTTTCTTGCTATCGTTCATCGAAGATCCGGCAATGTGGAGCAGCGGCGCCAACCGCGCAATACACGGTGCAGGCCGCGATGTTAAGGACCAGCGAGGGCGGCGAAGACGCTCGGCCGCGGACCCGCTTAACGCGCTCTATGCGCCGGCTTGACGATCTCCTGCGTGACCGCCTCGGCACGTAGGCGCTCTTCGGTGCTCACGCCGCGGGGAGGGACGAGCTCGGTGTGAGGAGCGGCGACGACACGATTGCGACCTTGTGACTTGGCGTCATACAGCGCCTGGTCCGCGAAAGCGAGCAACGCAACGCCGTCGGCGGCACCGCACTCTGGATAGCCCGCAACGCCGATCGAGCATGTGACATGCAAGCGCTCGCCGTTCACAACCACGCGCATCGCTTCGATGTCACCGCGGATTCGCTCGGCCATGTGCTTCGCCTCGGCGATCGTGGTGCGAGGCAAGATGAACGCGAACTCTTCTCCGCCATAGCGGCCGGCAATATCGGCGCCACGCATATTGTCGCGGAGGACGGTGGCGGCCCCCCGCAACACCTGGTCGCCCGCCTGGTGTCCGTAGGTGTCATTGAGCTTCTTGAAGTGGTCGAGGTCGAGGATGCCAATCGCGAATTCCTGGCCGTAACGCGTGACCCGTCGCCACTCCTCGTTCAAGCGCTGGTCGAAATAGCGGCGCACATACAAGCCGGTCAGGCCGTCGACGGTGGCGAGCTCGTAAAGACGCGCGTTCTCGAGGGCGACCGCCGCATGGTCCGCAATGATCATCAGAGTGCGAAGGTGGTCGGCCGTGTACGCGTAAGCGGCATCGCTCTCGACCGCCATGACCCCGAAGACCTCGTCGTAGATGATGAGAGGAACTCCTAGCCATGAGGCGCAGGGTGGCAGCTCGGCCGGGTCGGTGACGTAGCTCGCACCAACCTCGGGGACGTTCGACAGAAGAAGCGGCCGGCGATTCTGCATCACCCAGCCGGTGAGCCCGTGACCACGGGGAACGATGCCCCGCTGCACGGGCTCCACGCGTGCCCGGCCGCCCTGCGCGCGCCGTTCGACAGCGAGCGCTTCGCCCCGCAGGAAGACGTCGACCACGATGTTCTCGTGGCGTGCGTCGTAGACGCCCAACACGAAGCGCGACGCGCTACCGACGAGGCGCACCGTCTCGCTCGCGATATTCATGATCAGCGTACGCCGCTCGAGACTCGACGAAAGGATGCGGCCCACGTTGTTGATGGTTGCGAGCTCGGAGGCGCGTTCGTCGAGCTTCTCGCTCGTGATCACCGCGCGCCGGAAGATCCAGTTGAAGAGCAGCGCGGTACAGCCGAGCAGGAGGAAGAAAAACATTCCGTGGTGCAGGTAGTCGAGCACCATGGCGAGCGACAGCGGCACGAGCGTCAGCTCGGCGACGACGACGCGAAAGAAGAACCCCCGAAAGAGCCGAGCCGAGCGGGCGCCTTGAAACCAGTGCGCGCCGCCAGCGAGGAAGTAGTGAACCACCAGAAACGCGAGCGAGAAGATCGGTACCCATACGATCAGCTCGCGGTCGGTGTAGGGCTGGGCTTCATCGATGCCGAACGCCGCCGACAGCAGCAACAAGACGAGCGCTGGCAGCGAGCCCGTCTGTGTGAGCTCGAGGAGCGACAACCAGAGACGACGCTTGCCGCTGGTGGCGCCGGTCGTGCCCCGCAAGACGCGAAAAGCAGCATCTGCCGTGATGATCAACACGATGAGCCAAGCCGCTGGAACGGCGCCCCAGATGAACGTGACAGCGACGTAGAAGGCTGAGTCGAGCGCGATGCGAACGGCGCGAAAGACGCGAAAAGCGAGTGTCCGAGCGAGCGCCCCGAGCGCAAAACATGCGCCCAGCTCCCAGGTCATCGTCCAGGGCCGAAACCAGGGGTACGGGTCTAGCGAGAACCCGATGACGGCAAGCCACCCGGCGACTGCGATAACGCCGAGCAACACAAAGCCTGCGCGCGGCATGGCCGCACCCTCGGCCGCCTTCCTGGCCAGGCCCCGGAGCCTCTCCATGGTGGTCACGGCATTCACGACCTAACCGTCACCCGAACCCAAAGCTCGCCTGAGCGAAACCTGCGCGACGGACGCAACCATCGCCTCCCCACGACCGACAATATCCATAAGTCGATCATGGGGTAATCTATGTGCGCCGACGCACGCCTCCTAGCTCTTATCATCATCGCGACCCCTGCCCTGGTGGGTGCAAAACCCACATCCGGTCTGTGGGTGGAGCATGTCGGCAAAGCCAAACCCGTCGCAGCCAAACCTGCTTCCAACCGTCAGAAAGCCCGCTTCGCAAGCCCCAAAGCCGAGCACCCGGACGACCCTGCCGATACGCCAAGCGAAGGGCCGGTGTACCGCGAAGAGTCCGCGAAGCTCCTTGGCTTCTCCCGCAACGAAGCTTTCGCCGCGATCGCAGTGACGGTGCGCGAGTCACGGGCTGGTCGCACCACGAGCTACGAGGTCATCCGCCTGCTGGATACTGCAACCGACAGGGTGGCCGAGACCTTCCGCCAGGGGCCCCCCTCTTCCGCTCCAGAATGGCAGGCGGCACGCCCCGCCGAAGCATGGGCGGCCGTTGCAACCCGCTCCGAGCTCCGCAGCCATCGTCTCAACATGGAGAAGAGCAGCATCCGTATGGCCATCGATCCGGGCGATAAGGTGCGGGCCGAATCCAACAAGATGCGCATCCTCATTCGCGGCGAGGCGGGAGGCGCCTTGGGCATGACCCCAGTCGTGCGCCTCTACGACCAGCGCAATGTTTGGCTGGGCGCCATGCGTGTCGGTGCGACTCCCGGGCGCACCATTACCGCCGAGGTCGAAGCTTTTCACTCGCTGACGGGAATGCACGTCGCTGTCATCGCCCGCTACACGAGCACTGCCGGCTTCAGCGAAAAGAAGACCGACGTGGTGCGGGTGTTCGCGATGCCCGGCGATCCGATCGGCACGACCACCATCGGCAGTTTCAACATGACCGCGGCGAGCGAAGCGATCGGCGAGAGGAAGTTTGACGAGCTCAACCCGGGCTTCGAAGAGGCTTTCGACAAGTTCGGCAAAGACTAACGCCAGCACGAATTCGAAACGCCGCGTGCCTGAGCACGCTCGCGCGCCGTCCGTCGAATATCCCCCGAATCGTCATCGACGGGCTCGGCGAAAACTGAAGTAACAATTTTTCGGTGTGCAATAACGGAGCGCTTCTGCTGCTCTGCGCCTCTGGGTCAAAAGCACCCGCGGGACGCCCGCGCTAATCAGCCTCGGATCGCCAGCTCGAACGGGCGCCGGCGCGGCACGGCGATTGAACTACGTGGGTCTCGCCACGCCGCGACGCTGCTCGTGCGCTTGCTCGAGGTTCGACCCATGCGCTCTCTTCTCGCCAGCATCATCATCGTGGGCTCGGCCGCTTGCGCAACGACCGGTGAGTACGACGGCGCCAAGCGATATGTCTCCCCGACACTCACCCTGCCCCAGGTCCAGACGGAGCTCACGGCCGCGGTCGAACAGCTCCTCCGCCACGAAGGTTGGACCATCGTTGCCCGAGAGAACGGGCGCATCGAAGCGGTGACCCGCGCGGATGAGAGCATGGGTGTCGCGATGCGTGAGCGCTGGGTGTTCTCTATCGCGGACTACGAGATAGCCGTCGTACGAACCCTCGAAGCACAGTTCGACAAAGGAGGGGTGTGGGAACACGACAGCCAAGTTTGTACCGGATACGTCTACTTGCGCGAGCGCGAGGTACTCGACCAAGTGGAAAAGAACGCTTCCCGCAGTGGCTATGCTGCGGCGGCGCTGCGAGCGAAAACCGGCTCGTGACGAGACCTGGCCAGCCACGTCCCCATGAGCTCACGGTGTGTTCTTGACGAGGGCCGCCCGTGCTCTGCCGCGCTCGCGGCCATAGCCATCCTGACCGCCGAACACCAGGGTGGTGGCGATGATCAAGGTGGTGGGGTCCCGAGCCACCATGCGGACGAGGCGCGCACCACGCTGACTGCGGAGAGGCACCGCGACGAAGCAGTGGTCACGACGACGACGCAGGGCGACAGGCAGACGACCACGGGACGTCGGCACGATTTGTACACGCTCGCCGAGTGAGGTGCCCGGCACGCGGAAACGACCACCGCCGACGAGCTCGGCGAGCGCCCTCATGAAAACACGCTCGTCGGCTTGAAGCTCCTCGTCATCGAGCATCGTTCCCTCGCCCAAGCCTAGCCCGCGCCGCGCGAAGTTCTTGCCCGCGGAGTACAGCCTTTCGCGCAGCCAGCGACGTAAGCGGCGCCAGGGCGCATCGGCGCTACGGTACGTGGGCGTCACACAGCGCAGGCCCACGAAACGCGTGATGAAGGCACGCTCGCGAGCGCTCAAGATGGGTAAGCTAATGTCTCGTAGGTCGGCGTCGACAACCTGGTCGGGCTCCGCGGCCAGCAAGACTCCGTCGCGTGCCATGCCGCGCAACGTCGCCAGTGTCACGAAGTCGCCGCGCGTCGTCGCGATGATGCGTGCATCGTCGAGAAAGCTCGTATCGCCGCGCTCTTCGCAGCTGCGAAAGAGCAGCTCCGCCGCGGCAGCGCGCTCATCACCGGTGAGCTTTGCGTAGCGCGCCTTGAGCTCGTCGTAGAGCTGGTCGCGTGCCGCGATGACGGTACGCTCGATCACACTCGTATCCGGCAATCGCGCGCGCGCGCTCACGACGGCGACGTGCACGCGGCCGCGCGCGGCGCTCGTGACCACGTCGCGGTCGACCACCTCGGAACGTACGAGAGTCGTTCGCGCGACGCTCGGCTCCCGCGGTAGGCCGACGGCGCCGTTGAAGTTGGCACCGGCGATCGGCACCGCGATGAGAGCCTCCGGCAGCTCGAGACCGAAGCTCACACGATGACCGTCGACCGTCACCGGCAACCTCGCGAAGGCGAACACACGAGTGAGCTGCTCGAGTTCGCCCCCAGTACGAACGCGGCGCAGAAAGACGGTCATGTGCGGCTCGCCGGTGTCGTTGGTACGTCGATGACGGCCGGCTGCGTCGCGCACGTCGATCACGTCGGTGCCCTCCTCGGATTGCGCGCGTAGCTCCACGTCGCCAGCACACACCACGGCGAGCCACTCGAGGCGGTGGTCATTCTCCCAAGCAACGAGAGCGGCATGGCGAACGTCGCTGCTGCGCTCGACGTCAAGGATGCAAGCAAGCTGAGCCTGGACGTCGACCGGCATGCGGGCGCCTCGCGCCGTGATCTTGGTGCCGGAGCGCATCGTCATGACGTCAACGGCGTGCGCGCCACACTCGATGGTCATGCGAGCCGCCGCAGCGACGATGTCGACGGGGGTGGCGAGCTGCTGCGTGCCGAGCTTCCTGACCTCGGCGGTGACATCGATCGAAAGGAGCTCGCGAGCATCGCGCGTCGTCATCGCTCACCCGAACCCAGCACATCGACTGCATACATGGCGGCGCATTCACGCACGCGGGCCGTGTGATCCGCGAGGAGCTCGCTCCGCTCGACCGACCAGTCGAGCCAGATGAATACACCACGCTCAGGGTCGCGCTCGAGCTTCTCGAGGCGTGCCCGCACCTCGCGGTGGCTAGGCGACACAGCGATGAAGCGACGTGGCGCCCGCACACTCTTGGGGAGACGCGCGCGGGTCAGGTCGACGTCACGCAGCGGGGTGTCTTGGAGCGCCTCCGCCAGCACGAAGCAGACGTCGGCCTGGGCATCGGCGAGCACCGCATTGGCGCGGCTCAAACCGCGGAGCGACGACGTCGGCGTGTCGCGGGTATCGAGCAACGGCTCGATGCTATCGAGGTCTACTGTCCGTAATAGAGGAACAACGACCCTACCGAAAAACGGATCCGCCGCGTCGAGCACCGGTGTCCCGCAACGCGCAGCGGCATTGGCCAACCGGGAACGCGAACGCGATACGAACAAGACGTTATCGCGGGCACGTCGCAACGCTTCCTCGAGACTCATGGGTCGCCCAGAAAGGACTGGCAGCAAGCGCTGGTGCCAAGCCCTTCCCACGCCGCGCCAGGCGTGAGGCTGAGTCAACATATCGTGGACCATCTTGGCGAGCGCTTCGCGGCGGGCGTCTTGCGGCCCATCGTTGACCAGGCGCTCGCGCACGCGCCGGCGCGCGACGAGCACGACACTCGCGGCAAGCGCCAACCCAGCGACGGCCAACCAATAGACGCGCGGAGGCACCATCCGCGACCATGCATAGACGCGGTCGACAACGGCGTCGAGGCGCACGAGCCACCGATGGCGCGGCGCAAAGGCAGCTGCGTGCGGTACGACTCCAGGGGCCGGTGTGACGGAGGGGGTCGACGGCATGCCGAGGCTCGGCTGCGGCGCGCGGATGGTCTCGGCGACCGGCATCGTCTGCGGCGGCTCGGCACGGGTCGACGGGTCGGGCGTAGCGACCGTTCGGCGCTCGCGCCGAGCATCGGAGCGACGTCGCGCAGGCGCTTCGGCGGCGCTGGGCACACCAACCGCGAGCACGGCGGGGTCGCCCGTCGCTCGGCGCATCTCGAGCTCCTTGGCTCGCTCCGCGACCGGGTCGAAGGCAGCGGGCTGCCCCGTAGCATCGATGACGTGCCAGCGGCCGCCAGCGAAGTATTCGGTCCACGCGTGCAGACTTGGCCGCGCCGCGCCATCTTCGCCAGCAATGCCTATTGCCAGACGCGCGTCGACGCCGAGCTGACGTAGGAGGAGGGCATTCAAGCCGTTCTTGACGTCACAGTCTCCGGCGCCCACGGCGATCACGCGGCTGTGCCAGTCACCATGCGCATGTGCGAACATCGACGCGGTCACCGGGGTGACGTCATAGCGGACGGTGTCACGAACGAAGCTCGTGACCATCTCGACACGTCGCTGTAGTGGGAGCCTAACGGCACGCGCGAGCATTCCATCCCAAGGCTCCCCAAAGGACAGAGGCGCTGGGAGGGGTGGGGTTTCCGCGGGAGCGGTCGCAGGCGCAACCTGGTAACGCAACGTGCCGCGACGTCCGGACTCGAGTAGCAACAGAGCTTCGCCGACCGCGTTCGTAGCAAGCTCTTGGGGCGTACCGTCGACAGTGACGCTCTGGTCCACGACCGCATAGCCGGTCGGCACCGGTAGCACGAAGGGGGTGTCGTTCGCGACGACTTGAGTGACAACGTCGACACAGGCGCGGACGCCGCGACCGCAAGCGACACCGCGATAGTCTCCGGTGACGGGTAGCTCGCGCCGCACGAATCCGTGCGTTGCTTCATAGCGGTCGAGCGTAAGGGCCTTGAAGAACACACGCGACGGGCCGCGGTAGCCAAAGCTCCATGTCGGCCCGTAGCTGTCGGGCACATCGACGATCGCTCCGCCATAGCCGACGATGTTGCCGATTGGACGCGCCCCGCCCGTAAGCGCCGCGACATCGCCAGACCCAACCACAGGTGGGGGCTCGTCGCGGTAGCTCTCGGTCGTTGCTACGGTCGACCCGCGGACAACCGTGATAACGGTCCGCTCGCCCGCCGCTTCTCGCGGTCCGCGCCACAACAGCAGCGCGGCCAACGCGCCAGCCGCGATGACGAGTAGCCAAACCGCCAGTACCGCGACCGCAAGCCCTCCCCCCAGCGCGCGCACACCGCTCGCCATTGCATCGCTGGTCTTGTCGAGGAAGCTCCGCTCGACCACGCCGTCGACCGCGTGGCTGACGAGGCGATCGAGCCGCGCCCGCGCCAGTCGCATGAGGCGGCGGAGCTCACGACCGTCGCGCGCCTTACGACGCGACAAGACGACGTCGAGCCGATCGGAGTTGAGTACGACCACCGGCGCGAGTCCACTTGTACCGTAGCCGTCACGACGCCCGCTGGTCGCGCCGTCGAGCTCATCGAGGACGGTCGCTTCGCTCACGAGTAAGCCACGGGCGTAAAGCTGCACCTTTGGCGATGCGGCCAGCGCGACGATTCCGGATGCCCCGGCGCTCGAGAAGCTCATGGCCAGCGTGGCCTGACTGCCGCTGCCTTCCATGACGGAGGCAACGTCGAGCTCGCGGTCGACACGTTCGCCATTGCAGACGAGCTGGAGGCGCTCCTTGCCGCCGCGCACCCGCACGTACCGACAATAGTAGGCAAGGCGCTCGCGCACCGTTTGTGCGAGTGTCGTGAGTTCGTCGTCGTGGATGACACGCTCCATGACGATGCGCGTCCCACAAGACGCCAAGGAGCACCGGACGTCGGTGACCTTCGATAGGGTCGCGTCCAGCTCGACGCCCCAGGACTCGGTCGCGCTTTCGGCGAGGCCTGTACGCGACTCGATGCGTAGGCTCTCTGGCGACCACCGCAGCACTGACCAGAAGCCAACACCGAAGTGTCCAGCCGCGTCGGTCTCATTCTCTTTGCTGCTCGCGTAAAGGCGGAAGAGATAGCCCTTCGCGTGCTTGAAGGTCATCCCGCTGCCGTCATCCTCGAAGCTGACCCGTGCGCGACCTGACTCAACAGCCACGTCGACTCGCACGATGCGTGCGCCAGCGTCCCGCGCGTTTTGCACGAGCTCGCGCAAAAACACGTAAGGGTCATCGCCGTAGCGCAGGCTCTCGTGGAGGGCGCGCTCTCGGAAGCTCGCGAAGGCCTTCACAAAGCGAAGGATATCATCCCATCGGCAACTTGCCGTACATCGCCTTCAGCTTCTCGTAGTGGCCGAGCACCTTGGCGGCATAGAAGTCGTAGATGGGGGGCGGTAGGCGACCGAAACGGTCCACCAGATACCGGGTGGCGTGTGGGCCCCGATTGTAGGCGGTAAGCGCATAGTCCATACGACCGAACTCGCGGTGCAGATACGCCAGATACTGGCTGCCGAGACGCACGTTTAGCACCGGGTCGAAGGTGTGGCCTTCATCCCAGCGAAGCTGAAGGCGGCCAGCCATCCACTCGGCGGTTGGTGGCATCAGCTGCATGAGCCCTTCAGCGCCGACGGGCGAAAGCGCAAGATGATCGTAGAACGACTCGATGTGGATGAGAGCGAGGAGCAACAACGGGTCGTAACCCAGGCGCTCGGCCTCTTCGCTAATCGCTTGAGCTGTGCGGAGCACGTCTTGGGTGGACATGGTACGCGAGAACTTTAGGAGCTCCTGAGCCACCGCGTCCTGGCGCGTCAAAACGATCGTGGGCCGCGGCATGACGATCGCGAGGTCCGAAACGAACTCCTTCGGATCACGCGGATCGCTGAGGGCAACCCCCGGGGTGGCCTCGCTGAGGCCGTTGACGACGTTTTCGGCGACGGCGCGCGTCGTCGGGTGGAGCACGGCGACGATCGCGATCGCAGCCATCGCCACCCGCCGAAGGGCCCGAGGCGACATCATGCGCTGCGTGAGCGACCCTGCGGGCGTGTTCGCCATCGCAGTGACTGTCTGCGCTTTGGCGAAGCGGGCACGGGCAACCCCGGTGACGGCTGGGTTCGCGACCGTGTGCGCCTTGATGCGGCGGGGCGTGTGGTCAAGCGCCGGAGCCGGCCGTAACTTCTTTGCCGACATGCGTTTTTTGTCTTTGGAGGGCCGCGCGGCTGGGCGAGCGACGGCGGGTATGTCGAGGGCCGTGACGTCGTCCTCGGCAGCCATCGGCATGAGGGGTTGCACGTCGAGAAGGGTGTCGTGCGTGAGATTACGCGCTTCTACGACAGTGTCGCGCAGCGCTGCATTATTGCCCCAAGCAGAGGAGGCGTAGGGATTCGAATGAAGATCACGCCCTTGACGGCGCAGGCTCCGTGCAACGTCGGAGCGATCGGCCTTGGCCGAGCGCTTCTTCGATGCAGGTGCATGTGTGACTTCATTCTTCATTCTACCACCTATGGACGATTCGAGTGCTACGCCTATGCACACACCTAGGAGGGCGCATCACATCGAACAGCCTTGGTTACGTTGCGCAGCCTGGAGCGGTTGCGCCGTACGGAGCTCATTGGGACCTTCTCTTGAGCACCGTTTCCCGCAGGCATTAGCGTTGGACGCTATTGGGCAGCCTGCTCTTCTCCGGATGGGCGAAACCCCACCCAGTATCCGTGACGACTTTGTTCTCGGCAGCGCCAGGACCAAAGTTGCTTCGCCACGACCGGGCGCCTCCATATACGCCCCACCTACCGGTGGGAAGCGCAAAGCCACACCCACACGCACCTACTTACCCACTCAGTCACCCCGTCGGTTCGAATAGTCATCACGCTCTTCAAAACATGCAACCTCCCCTCTTCCTTTTTTTAACGCAGCGCGTTAGATTGGTGTTCGTTAGATGAAACTCTCGACCGAAGAACGTGGAGGCTATCCGATGGCTCTGACAGCGAATGTGGCGCGCGAGCGTGCCGAAGAGTGGTTGCAGCAGGTCCAGAAGCAGGCGAAGGCGTTACTCGACACCGAAGCCAGCTTGGTGCGGACGGCGGCGAGCTTCATTCACGAAAAGCGTGACGAGGTCGAGCGCCGCGTCGAAGACGTCGTTGGCCGGATCCTGGCTTCTCTGCAAATCGTCACCACGCGAGACGTGGCGGAGCTCGACGCCAAGCTCAAAACGATCGCCAAGCGCCTCGACCAGATCGAGCACAAGAAGCGCAAGGCCGAGAAGACGTCCTAGGCGATCGCGATCGCACGTTATGGCTTTGCGCAGGCGAGCGAATTGCCACCGTGCGTGCCAAGCAACCGCAGGAGCTCGACGTCGCTCTCCGTGAGCCTGGGCTTCTGCTGCAGCAACCGGAAGACGGCGATGACACCAATCACATCGCCGTCGACCGTCAGCGGCACGCAAGCATTGACGGGATGACCGGCGCAGGTCTCGCGGGGCGTGCCATCCGCGAGAGGGATATAGGCCTCACCCGACTGGGCAACGCGTCCAAGCACCCCACCGAGGTCGAGGCGCTCAAGCGCGTCGGTGGCAACACCGACCGACGAAATGAGACGCAGGCCGCCCCCCTCGCGAGCGAAAATGGCGACCTCCTCGGAGCCGACGATGTTGACCACGACCTCTTCAATGGCAGACAGGATCTTCGCGCGGTCCCGCGTACCGGTGATGCTCGAGACGGCGACGAAGAGATTCGCGAGACCGCTGATCTCCTCTTGAACCGTGACGAAGTCGGCACGTAGCCGCTCGTTCTCGACGAGGAGCTCTTGCAGGTAGCGACTCGCGTCCTCGCGGACGCGCTCGACGAACGATGGTCCCTTCGATTTGGTCATTGCGACGACTCGGTCGGCCTCTAGCAGATCTTACGGGCCACTGGGGCTCTTCGGACAACGAAAAGTGCGACCACAATCGCCCCCATCACTAGGGCAAAGCTCGGTGTCGACGCGGCGCAGCCGCCATCGACCGTCCCCATTGGGCCCCTAGATTCGTCATCCGTGGCTGGGTCAGCACCGAACGAGTCGCCACCATCAGCGCCGGCCGCATCACCGCCATCGGCGGCACCGCCATCTGGCGCCCCGCCATCGGGTTGGCCGCCCGTGTCCGGGGGTGGCTCCGGCGGGTCACCGGGGTCCGCGCAGCGCGCGACGCCGTCGAGGTCCACACCGCAAAGCAGGGTCACACAGTCGCTTGGATTTGCGCAGGGCGTCCCGATAGCGCCGGGACCAGGGCGCCTGCAAAGGCCAGCGTCGTCAGCGCTCACCGGCTCGAAACAGATCTCGTCGGGCTGGCAGTTCGAAGGCTGAACACACGCCTGGAGGCATACGTGGTTGCCGTCGACGTCGGTACCGCACGTGTCATTCGCTGGCGGTGCGGTGCTGCCGCAGCTATCCGCGCAATCCGCGAAACGCGGCGCACAGATCCCGCTCGCGCAGACATCGCCGCCCGGGCAGGGGCACGCCTGCGTGCAGACACCAGGGTCGTACGAGGGCGCGCCCTTGAAGCGTCGGCACATCCCCCCAAGGCACTGGGCATCAGCGTAGCAGTCTTCGCCGTAGGGCCGCTGGCCAACCACGCACGATCCGCCGGAACAGACAGTGGTGGCGTTCGCTCCATAAAACGGGCTGAAGGCAGGGCAGTCAGCGTTGGTCTCGCAAGGAACCGAAGCAGCCGGATAGAGGTAACAGAGACCGGCAATATCATCGGCGCTCAGGGTGCGGTTGTTGGTGCGGCCGCGCGACACGACATAGTACATCGTCGCCGCTGGTATCGCGCTGTGATAAAGACCGAGCGCGTGCCCCAGCTCGTGCGTGAGGACACCCTGCAGATCCGGCGACCGCAACGCCCCGGTTGTTGACCACGCGTAGGTAAAATCATCGATGAGAACATCGACCTCAGTCCATACGCCGCCGACTTGCTCGCGGGCGGCGTAACCTAAAGCGCCATCCGGCCAGTTCCATTGGCCTTCGTCGCCTATGAAGTTGATGCTGTTGATATCGTCGAAGCCCGGCGGGCCGTTGGTCGCGCCGGCATCGCTGAAGGTGAACGGAGAGCAGCTGACCGCGTTCCATGCCGCGAAGGCCTGGTAGACCGCCGCGAGATCGGAGTCGTCGGTCACTGTGCTGACCCCGCCGCGGTCGATCCGAAAGCTCAAGTTGGTGGTGGGCCACACGATCGGCGCTGGCGGCGACGACCCAGGTTTGCGGTCGACGGTGAAGCCGCACAAGAGGGGCGCGAGAAAAAGCCAGGCGCCGCTCACCGCGGGACTCGCTCGAGCGTCCGGCTAACGTCGCGGGCCACCGCCTCGATACGATCGATGTCGAGACGCGCCTCGACGGGCGACTCGACCATACGCCCGTCTCGACGCATCAACGGCACGTCGATGTGCTGGCGTGCCTCGCGACCGCTTACACGGAACGCACCGAGCCCCATGCTCACGAGTTGCAGCCGCCCAAGCCGGTCACGACGAACAATGACGATGAGCGACTCACCGACGGCCATCGGAACGGTACCGGCGACAATCACCGAGCGCTCGCCGATGGTGCCGCCGAACTGTGTGACGGTGACCGTCGACTGGGGCGGGCCATAGATCGTGCGCTGGACGTCGAGAGTGGCTTCAGTGAAGATCATGCCATCCGGTGCTTCGACAGCCTTGACCTCCTTGACGGTCCCCGCGAACACCGCGTCAGCGCGGGCGATACGCTCCTCAAGCGACAAATCCCAGAGCACGGTGGCCTGCGCCGGGCGGCTCAATGCCAAGACGTAGGCGACGAGGAGCAGGTGCTTGGGCCGCATGCGGTTGAAGTCTACCGTGCGACCTGCTGCGTTGCGAGTCGGCCACACGCCGTGGCATGTAGCCAACCCCATGGCGAAGATCAAAGAGGCCCTAACCCTCAAGTTTCAGACCACCACGGACGCTGATATCGAAACGACCACGTTCAAGCCGGGCGACGAGGTGAAGGTCATCCAGGAGTGGGCGAACAGCATCCTGGTTCGCGCTGCAGACGGGCACTACTACAACGTCCCCAAGGACAAGATCGACAAGTGATGCCTACCTCGTCACAAGCCGCCGCGGTGCGCCGCGGCTTCCTCGACTATTTTGCCAAGCACGGCCACCAGGTCGTGAAGTCGTCGCCGCTCGTCCCCCAAGGCGACGCCACGCTCATGTTCACCAACGCTGGCATGGTCCAGTTCAAGGACGTGTTTACCGGCCAGGACAAGCGTCCATACACGCGCGCCGCCACCGCCCAGAAGTGCATGCGCGTCTCGGGCAAACACAACGATCTCGAGGCGGTCGGTCGCACCACGCGCCACCACACCTTCTTCGAGATGCTCGGTAACTTCTCCTTCGGCGACTATTTCAAGGAGCAAGCTATCGAGCTTGCGTGGAACCTGTCGGTCAAGGAGCTCGGGCTCGACCGCTCGCGCATCTGGGTGACCATCTACAAGGGCGCGCCGGGGGTTCCCGCCGACGACGAGGCCCGCAGCCTATGGAAGAAGATCTCCGGCCTGCCCGACGAGCGCATCGTGGCGATGGGCGAAGACAACTTCTGGGCGATGGGCGATAGCGGACCATGCGGACCGTGTACCGAGATCTATTTCGACACCGGTTCGGGTCCAGTCAAGCCCGAAGACTTCGACAACGGTCGCATCATCGAGTTCTGGAACAACGTATTCATGCAGTTCGACCGCCAAAACGGAGTACTGACGCCGTTACCCAAGCCCTCGGTCGACACCGGCATGGGACTCGAGCGTCTCTGTCGTCTGCTCCAAGGCGTGGATTCGAACTACCACACCGACCTGTTCATGCCGATTCTCGAGAACGTCTCGCAGGGCGTCGGCAAGGCTTACACCAAGAGCGACTCCGAGGACGACGTGTCGATGCGCGTCATCGCGGACCACGCGCGTGCCACCGCCTTCTTGGTTGCCGACGGTGTGCAGCCCTCGAACGAGGGCCGCGGCTACGTCATGCGGCGCATCATGCGGCGCGCCATCCGTCACGGTAAGCGCCTCGGCTTCGCCGACGTTTTCTTCGAGAAGGCTTGCGACAAGGTCGTCGAGGTGATGGGCGAGGCCTACCCCGAGCTCATCAGCGCACGCACATTGATCGGCAAGGTCGCTGACCTCGAGGAGCGTAGCTTCCGTCGCACGCTCGATACGGGCTTGAAGCTGCTCGAGGATGCGATGGAAACGACGCGGGCTGGCGGCAAGAAGGTTTTGCCCGGCGACGCGGTCTTCAAGCTCTACGACACGTATGGCTTTCCGCGTGACCTCACCGAAGTAATCGCCGCCGAGCGTGGCATGAGCGTCGACGTCGCCGGCTTCGAGCAGGCGATGAGTGCCCAGCAAGAGCGTTCACGCGCGGGCGATCTCGGCGTTGCCGGTGTCGCCGGTATCTACAAGGATCTGCGCCAGAAGCTCGGCCCGTCGGAGTTCGTCGGCTACGTCGTCGAAGAGAATCCGCGGACGCAGACGGTCGTGAAGGCACTCGTTCAGAACGGCGTCTCGGTCGAGAGCGTCTCCGAGGGCGAGTTCGAGATCGTCATCTCCCCGACGCCATTTTACGGTGAGTCTGGTGGTCAGGTCGGTGATAGCGGACGCATCGAGGGCGCCGGGGGTGCGCGCGCCGAGGTGCACGACACACAGAAGCCGGCCGATGGTCTGCACGTATCGCGTGCGCGTATGCAAGGCGGCAAGCTGTCGGTCGGAGATACCGTCTACGCCGGCTACGATGGCGGTCGACGTAAGGAGATCCGGGTCCATCACTCGGCGACGCACTTGCTGCACGGCGCCCTCCGCGACGTTTTGGGCGACCACGTCAAGCAGGCCGGTTCGTTGGTCGACGACACGCACTTGCGCTTCGACTACTCGCACTTCGAAGCGCCGACGGCCGCCCAGCTACGCACCGTAGAAGACGATGCAAACGCCCGCGTCAAAGCTGACTACTCCGTAGTCACCGAGGTCCTCCCGTTCGAAGAGGCGGCGACGCGCGGGGCGATGATGCTCTTCGGTGAGAAATACGGTGACGTGGTGCGCGTTGTCACCATGGGCAAGTCGGTCGAGTTCTGCGGCGGTACGCACGCTTCGCGCACTGGCGAGCTCGGCATGGTCCTGGTCACCGGAGAAGAAGCAGTAGCTAGCGGTGTGCGCCGTATCGAAGCCGTCAGTGGCACGACCGCTCTCGAGACAACCGCGAAAACCTACCGCCGTCTCGCGGCCGCCGCCGATTTGCTGGCGGGACGAGTGCCCGCCAAAGCAGACGACGACGAGCCGATTCTGCTCGCCATCGCCAAGGCGGTTCGCACTGCAGCCGAGCTAGCGCGAGAGGTCGAGCAGGCCGGAGGCACCCCGGTGCGCGTCGACACCATCGCGGTTCGCGCCCCTACCCTTCCCAAGGGATACGGCCTCGAGGAAGCACGCGGTCTGCGCGACCTGTGGCGAGCGCTCGTACAGCTCGCGAACGCGCGCAACAACGACACAGACGCGGTACTCAAGAACGTCGCGGCCGTCGACAAGGGCGGCATCGCACGTGCCTTCAGCGACGTGTCGCAGGCGGGCCGCGAAAACGACAAGCGCCTTGCCGAGCTCAAGCGAACGCAGCTCAAGTCACAGAGTGGTGACCTACTCGCGCTCGCTCGCGACATCGGCGGGGTCCGCGTACTCGCGACCAGTGTTGGAAACGTCGACGCCAAGGGGTTGCGCGATCTGGCAGATGACCTGCGCAGCAAGGTGCCGAGCGGCATCGTTTGCCTCGGCGCCGAGGCGGACGGCAAGGCAGCGCTGCTCATCGCGGTCACCAAGGACCTGACGAGCCGCTTCCAGGCCGGTAAGCTCGTTGCCGAGCTGGCGCCGTTGGTCGGCGGCCGCGGTGGGGGTAAGCCAGAGCTCGCCCAAGCGGGCGGGACCGATCCCAGCAAGCTAAGCGCGGTCTACGAGCGGCTTGCGCAGTTGGTCCAGGGCGGCTAGCAGCGCGGCGACGCGCCGCGTTTTTGCATCGACCCGGCGTGCCCACGTACGATTCCGCCATGCGAAGAGCCCTCGTAGTGGTCTCCATGGCGGCGTGCGGCGCCTCTTGCAGTGGTGCGTCTGATGCACGCATCGCGAACCTCGAAGCACGCGTCGCGCAGCTGTCGCGCGGCGGCGGAGAAACGAGCTCGGCAGACGGCGACCGTCTGAAGGGCATCGAAGATCAGTTGTCGGTGCTTCAACGCGAGCTCGCCAATAGCCAGGCAAGTCGCGCCGCCGACCCGCCCCCAGCCCCAGCCCCAACGACAGCCGCGGCCGTCCCCCGACCGGCAGCGGGCGGCAGGGACGTCGACACCATCGCTTGGTACGCCGTGGACGCGACGCTCGGCGTCGACCCAGGCGGCGTCAGCGTGAACGGCGACAGTTATGTGGTCCGTCGAGCTTGGCTCGCGCGCGAGCTGTCGGCGCTCCAGATTCCAGGGCGGGCACCGAAGCTCGCGCCGGCGCCAGGCGGCGTCGTGATTCGGCTCATCAAGCCGAAGTCCCTGGCTGCGCAGCTGGGGCTGCAGAATGCGGACGTGATCGTCGCCATCGACGAGCACCCCGTGGCGTCAGCGGCGGACGTGTCGAGCGCGCTTCACGCGGCGCGCGACGGCCAGGCCAAGGTGAAGGTTCTACGCAAGAAGAAGGAAGTTCAGCTCGACTACAAGCTCGTCGACTGACAATCTAGACGCTCGTGACCGACTCCGCGCAAAAACGGGGGAACCAACGCGTCGATGTGACGCTGAAGGTGCAGCTCCAGTACCCAGACCGCGATACGTTCGTCGAGCGCTTCTCGATCAACGTTTCGCGCACGGGCTTGTTCATCCGCGCCCGTGACCCAGCGCCGGTGGGTAGTCGCGTCCGCTTCGAGTACCGGCTGAAGGACGAGAGCCGCATCTTCCGCGGCACTGGCGTCGTACGCTGGGCTCGCGGCGTAGCGGAGGCCAAGGAACCAGACGAGCCTCCCGGGATGGGCATCGAGTTCGTCGACCTCGACCCGCTGTCCGAAGATCTCGTCACCCATATCGTCAAGACACGCGGCGAAGGTGATCGCGCCCCCCGCAAAGTGGTGGCGGCGACCACGAAGCCGAAGGCACCCGCCACGCGAGCGGGTAAGACCGTCCTCGCCGAGCTCGGCGCCGACGAAGAAGAGAGTCTCCTTGCGGGTCTCTCCGAGCACAGCGAAGACGTGTTCGTTGCGGAGCAGCGTGCGAGCGAGGTGAGCGGCGCATTGGCTCCCGAGTCGCAACAGGGCGCCGCATCCTCGGTCGCGCCGCATGCGACAACCGAACGCGGCGCGGCGGACGTCATTTTCGATCTCGCAGGTCCCAGCATCCTTGCTGCTCTTTCGATGCCAAACGACGGCAAACCGACCGACCGTTTCGACGAGCGCAAGTTGGCGCTGACGCTCGGGATGACGAGTGGCACCCTAGCGATCGGAAGCGAGGGCCTTGCCGTCCCAGGGTTGTTCGCCTGGGCGGACACGCGTCGTAGCGCGCGCGTCCAGCTTTTCGCCAGTAAGCTTGGCCTTAGCCTCGTCGCTGACGAACAAGGCCGTCCTGCGCTCGCCGTCCATGGGACGCCAGTCGCCCTCACCGAGATCGCGGCGGCGGCGGCGCGCCACACCCTACAAGCCTACGCTGACCACGCCGGCAGAGCGCCCAGCTTCCGGGTCATCCTACCGGTAAGTCGCTCGGCCGCTATTGACGCCGAGCTCCGTGCGACCTTCGCTCGCTACGACAGCCTGCAGCTCGTCGACGACGTCGTGGCGTTAGCGTCGCGGGTAAGCCAGGACAACGCAGTCGTCATCGGCGTGAGCGCCGTGGAGACGCGTATAGGTCTCGTCCGCGATGGAAGACGCGAGACCCACGTCGCAGCGGGCGACTGCGGAATATGGGACGCCGACGCGGCGGTCCAAGTTGCGACCGCCAAAGCGTTGCTCAAGGAGCACGGCATCGATGTCGATGATGATCCGTCGCTGCGCCAGGCTCTTGCCAAGCAGGTCGAGCTCGCGCGTAACGCCGAGGACTCCGAGCTCGAGGTCAATATCGCGGGCGCTTCCGTGACGATGGACACCGCAGCTCTCGACCGTGCCCTCTTTCCGATCGCAGCCCGCATCGCGGTTGCTGTCGACACGATCGACGACGCCGCGAGCACGGTATTGTGGGCGAGCGACGAAGCCGTGTGGCCCGCGCTCACCTCCCGCGTCCAGAGCCTCCTCGGCGGTGAGCTCGAGAGGCTCGAGCCCAGCGCCTGGGTTCGCCTCGGCTAAGCGCACGCGCCTAGCGAAGCGAGCGCTGGCGACGCACCAAGACCAGGCCCATAGCGAGCATGGCGAAAGGCGTGAGCCCCGATGGCGAGGTCGCCGCGCAGCCGCCGGCGCCGCTCAGGCCAAGACCAAGCTCTTCCCCCGCGAGGTCGTCGCTGGCCGTGTCTTGAACGCTGGCGGGCTTGCCTCCAGCGCCCGCGGCATCGCCACCACCGTCGACGTTCGCGCCGCCGCCCGAACCGCTACCACCTTCGCCAGCGGGCGTGACATCGGCACCGTTGGGAACCCCATCGCCATCGAGGTCGCCGGTCGGGCCGTCGTTGTTGTCCGAGTCGACGTCGTTCGGCACGCCGTCGCCATCGCGGTCACCGCTCGGACCGTCGCTGTTGTCGAGGTCCGTGCCGTTGGGGTCGCCGTCGCCGTCGACGTCGCCTGTCGGGCCATCCGTGTCGTCCGCGTCGGCGTCGTTGGTGATCCCATCACCGTCCAGGTCCCCCGTTGGGCCGTCGGTGTCGTCTGCATCGGCGTCGTTGGTGATCCCATCACCGTCCAGGTCCCCCGTCGGGCCGTCGGTGTCGTCCGTATCGGTGACGTCGGGAACACCGTCGTTGTCGCTGTCGTCGTCGGTCACGTCGGGGGTGCCGTCACCATCGCTGTCCAGCGGATTGCCGGGGTCGCTGCCGATCTCATCGGCGTCGTCCACTCCGTCCCCGTCGGTATCGTTCGCGTAAGGATCCGAGCCGAGGTTGCTCTCGTCGTCGTTGCTGACTCCATCTCCATCGATGTCGGTGCTGCACACGCTTGGCAGACGCGTGCAGAGGTAGCCCGCTTCGAGCAAACAGACGGCAGAGCAGCCGTCGCCATCGACCTTGTTGCCATCGTCACAAGCTTCCGAGCCAGCATCACTATAGGCGTCGATACGACCGTTGCCGCAGCTTACGGCCGCGGCGCTAGCCGGCATGGTGCAGATGGTGCTCGGCTGATCGACATAGTCACGACAGTCGTCGTCGGACTCGGCGACCCAGGTGGGCAGGTCGACGTGCGCGCTCGACAACACCGCGAACGCGGCGGGTAACGTGGCGTAGGTGCGGCCCACGAGGTCGACACCGCCGCTCGCGGCTACCGCGGCGTTGTCGCTGTTGCTCACGAACGAAACCTCCGAGGCGGCGACGTAGACCTCGAAGACCGCATGCACGTCGTTTTCGAAGTAGAGCAACTCGATCGGGTAGCGACCTGCCTCGGGGAAGCTCACACGATGGGTGTCGATCGCGGTTGCACGGATGGCCGTCGTCTCGACGATGGTAGCGCCACCGATACGCAGGCTGTAGCCATCATCGGTGCGCAGAGCAAACGTGTACGTTCCAGCGGACGGCACGAGCAGGTCACCACGCAGTCGCATCGCGAAACGGTTGGCGCCGACACTGCCGCCGCCGTGGCTCTGGCAGGTTGCTGAAGTCCAGTGATCGCTTGGGTCGCTCCACGGAAAAAAGCCGTTGAAGCCACTCTGCCGCCCGGTGCTCGCGTCTTGACCGTCGTGCAAGTCGGCGATGGGTACGATGTCGAAGAAGGTGCGATCAGGATTGGTTCGATGCGGCGCACCCGACAAGTCGTCGAGAAGGTTCACCGCGTCGTCGAGCGAGTCGACCGCGTGATTGCCGTTGCCCTTGGTAAACTGCCCGCAGAAGCCTCGTCCGAAAGCCGGTACACCGCCAGCGAGGCGCGTTTCCACATCAACGACACTCACCTGCGCGCCCGCAACACGCGGGGCCGCGAGCGTCATCACCGCTACCACTGTCAGTCTCGCAACTACATTGGGGGCCATGCCTACGACTCCGCTTTCACACACCTCACGCGAGGGCGAAGTCGACAGTTACAAGTGGCGTGCCGTGGCTCGCGCGTGCCAATATCCCGTCGCGCGGCTCGGATCGGCACAGACCCACATGTCTCGAGGCGGCGCGATGTGCCGAATAACGTCAGTTGCGCGCCGCAACACGCGTGACGCGGTGCGCCGAACACACCTGCAAACGCCCACCTGACCGCTCTTACGGCCCGGCACCTGTCGTGGTAGACCGCGCGCACGTTTTCAGAAGGAACGGCGCCCTATGAGCTCGACCACCACGACCACCACCAACCCTGCTAAACCTCGCTCCGCCGATCGCGTCGAGACGCTGATCTCGGCCATCGACATCTACGAGCCGCACCTCATCGGTCGTCACGAGGACTTGTTCCGCGTCTTCGCCCGCTTCGTCTCGCGCTCGATCGACGCTCGCTACCTCGAGCGCCATCCGCCAGCCGAGCTGCTACCGGACCTCGAGCACCTGTTCCACGGCATCAGCCAACGCAAACGCGACGAGATCCGCGTGCGCGTCACACAGCCAGATCAATCGAGCCAGCGCCGTGGCGTCCTCATCGTCTGCATGCCGGACATGCAGTTCACGTACAGCACGACCCGCCTCGCCATCGACCATCTGGGTTTGCGGACCTACCGCACCATCAACACCGTGGTCCCTATCCGTCGCGACGACCAAGGCGCGGTGAACGGCGTCGGCATCGCGGGCTCACCAGTCGAATCGGTCATCTGGGTCGAGATCGAGGCCGACGACCTATTGAAGCGTCGCGACGAGATCGAGAACTACGTCAATGGCCGCCTATCTGCTCTCCAGGTTTGCATCAGCGACTTCCAGGCGATGCGTGGCGTCCTCGAGACCACGGCCGAACGCTTCGAAGCCCTTGCACGCGACAAGAGCGAGATGCGCGCGAAGCTCGAAGAAGACGCGCGCATGCTGCGCTGGATGCTCGACGAACACTTCGTCATCGTCGGTACGCGCATGGTCCCGGCTGGTGCGGCCCAGAACGGTGCGGAGCCGAAGCAGCAGGCCTACGGCAGCGGTCGTTTCGACGATTGGCGCGGCCTCAAGCTCGAAGACGGAGACAAGCGCGCGCTTGGTGGCGACACCCCATACTTAAACCTCCGCAAAAGCGGATCCGAGTCGTGGGTCTACCGCGCGGGACGACTCAACCACGTCGTGTTGCAGGCGTTCGACGAGCGTCATCATGCAACAGGCATCATCGTCGTAGAGGGTATGTTCAGCTTCCAGGGACTCGCCGTCGCGCGCACCGACATTCCGCGCCTCGACCGCAAGGTAACGGAGCTCTACACCCTGCTGGGCGCTCAGCGCGGCTCGCACCTCTACCGTAGCGCGCGTAACGCCTTCAACGCGCTGCCCCTCGAGTACATCTTCGGCTTGTCGATCGACGACATCCGCGCCCTCGTCGATCGCATCATGAGCGCCGAGAACGAACGTCGCATCTCGGTCCACTTCACCGCCGACGCCGTACAGAGCACGATGTTCGCGTTTGTCGCGCTGCCACGCACGCACTACGACGACGAGTTGCGCGCGCACATCAAGCAGCTACTCAAAGAGCGCTTCAAGGCTTCGGCAGTCGACGACGGCGTCTATGCCGGTGACGGAGAAGCAGTCAGCTTTCACTTCTACCTCTCCGGCGTGCAGACGCTCTCCGAGGCCGAAGAGACGGCGTTGCGCAACGAGATCGAGCAGATGGCGAGCCCCTGGGCAGAGCGTCTGTACGACGAGCTGCGTAAGCGCCACGGTGTGTCCGACGCGCGCCGCCTGCACGAGCTCTACGCCAACGCCTTCTCGCCACGGTATCAAGAGGAGACGAGTATCTCCCGCGCCGTTAGCGACATCGAGCTCCTCGAAGCGCTGTCCGACCAGAACCCCTTCGACTGCGACATCTATCGCGAGAAGGTCGACGAGCAAGCGAGCATCACACGCCTGCGCCTCTACGAGTCGCAGACCTTGTTCCTGTCGAACATCATGCCGATCCTCGACAACTTCGGGTTGATCGTCATCGACCAGTTCCCAACGACGGTGCGCGCTCCTGGCAAGAAGGAGCGTATCGTCTCGACGTTCCGCATCCGCTGGGCCGATGCGCCGCAACCGACGGGTCAAGGAACGGGCGCCGAGAACGACCTCGTGCAGCGCCGCAATCGCCTGCGCTCCGCGATCAAGGCCGTGGTCACAGGCGCCATGGACAACGATCAGCTCAATCGTCTTCTATTGCGTGCAGATATCACCTACAGCACGACAGCGTTGATCCGCGCGTATTCACACTACGCCAAGCAGATTGGTCTCGCGCACGGCGAGACCGCGATTCGCGACATCTTGTTGCGCCACCCAGAAGTGGTGAAGGCGCTGTCGGAACTATTCCGCGCCAAGTTCGACCCAGACTTCGAGGGCCTCTCGCCGACCGTCGTCGATGATAAGCGCATGGAGGTTCTGGCGCGTGCGCGACGAAGCATCGACATCTTGCTCGAGGGCGTCAGTGACCTTACGAGCGACCAAGTCCTGCGTACCTTCGCCAATCTCATCGACGCCACCGTGCGCACCAACTTCTACCGTCGCGACGAGGCGCGAGAGCATCACATCGTCCTCAAGTTCATTCCCGAGAAGGTCACGCGCATGCCGGATCCGCGTCCCTACCGGGAGATCCTCGTGCATCATCCCCTCGTCGCGGGACTTCATCTGCGCATGGGACCGGTCGCACGCGGCGGTATCCGCTGGAGCGATCGCCGCAACGACTATCGAACCGAAGTGCTCGGCCTCATGGCCACGCAGAATCTGAAGAACGTGCTCATCGTGCCAAGGGGCGCAAAAGGAGCGTTCATTCTCAAGGAACCGCCGCAGGGCGCAGCTGAGCGGCGTAAGGCGGCCGACGAGCTTTACAAGATCTTCATTGGCGGACTCCTCGACGTCACCGACAACTTGGTTGGCAACGACAAGGTCACTCCTCCCCGCGTGCTCTGCTACGAGGACAAGGACCACTATTTGGTCGTCGCAGCGGACAAAGGCACGGCCCACCTCTCCGATACGGCGAACTCCATCGCTCTCGAGCGTGGCTTTTGGCTCGGTGACGCTTTCGCCTCGGGTGGCTCGAAGGGTTACGACCACAAAAAGGAAGGCATCACCGCGCGCGGCGCCTGGGAGTGCGTCAAGCGGCACTTCAAAGAGATGAACATCAACCCCGAGGCTGACCGCATCCGCGTGGTCGGCATCGGCGACATGAGCGGCGACGTTTTCGGCAACGGCATGTTGCTATCGCGCAAAATGCAGCTCATCGCGGCGTTCGATCATCGCAACATCTTCCTTGACCCGAACCCCGATCCCGAAGCCTCGTTCGGCGTTCGCAAGAAGCTCTTTGAGACGCCAGGCTCGAGCTGGGAAGACTACCCGGCGAACATGATTAGCGCGGGCGGTGGCGTCCATCCACGTCGCGCCAAGTCCATCGCGCTGTCGCCCGAAGTCCGAACCGCGCTCGGAGTAACCGCTGAAGCGTTGTCTGGCAACGAAGTCGTGCAGGCCATCCTGCGCGCGCCTGTCGACCTCTGGTGGAACGGAGGCATCGGCAACTACATCAAGGCGAGCCACGAAACGCACATCGATGTCGGCGACGCCACGAACGACGTCGTGCGCGTCGACGCAACCGAGATCCGAGCGCGCGTCGTCTCCGAGGGTGGCAACCTGGGTATCACGCAGGAGGGTCGCATCGAGCTCGCGAGTCGCGGCGTGCGCCTGAATACGGACGCCATCGATAACTCGGCTGGCGTGGACCTCTCGGACCACGAGGTCAACCTCAAGATCCTCTTCGAGCGCATGATCGCCGCGGGCGGCATGACCCGCGAAGCGCGCGACGAGCTCATGGAGCGAGTGCGCGTCGAGGTCGACCTCGCGGTGCTACACAACAACTGGATCCAGAGCCGCGGCATCTCGCTCGATGAGATCCGCAGCAAGCAGAACATCAATCGTTTCCAGCGCGCGGTCGCGTTCCTGTCGGACCGCATCCCGTTCAAGCGCCGTGACATGCACCTCCCGGGCGAGCGCATCTTCGCGCAGCGCCTGCAGCGCAACGAGGGGATGACCCGCCCCGAGCTGTCGGTCATGTTGCAGCTCGCCAAACAAGACATGCGAAACGAGCTCGCCAAGGAGAGTCGTCTCCTGCTCGACCAGCTGTCGGGTGAGCTCGCCGCGTATTTCCCGCCGGTGATCGTGGAGAAGCTGGCCGCGGCGGTTCGCGAGCACCCCCTGGGCATCAACATCGCCCGCACTATTCTCGTGAATGGGGTGGCTGGTGACGCGGGCGCGAGTTGGCTAGCGGAGACCACGCTGCGTACCGGGCGGACCGCCTCGGATATCCTCGTCGCATACGCTCGCGCATCGAAGCTCCTCAACGCGAACACTCTGAAGCGTCAGATCGCGAGCGTCGAGACCAAGGTGTCGACCGAAGTAGAATACCGCATGCGCCTTGCAATCGAGGACGCCATCGAGAAGGTCGCGAGCTGGCTGTTGCGTCGTGACCTGGCTCTCGCCGAGCCACTCGGGCCCTCGATCCAAGCCCTCCTTACCCGCGCAGCCGAGGTCGTTCCGGCGGAAGACATGGCGTCCGCAAGCGCCGCGAAAGCGGACTACACGAACGCAGGCGCTGGCGATGAACTGGCGGCGAACATCGCTAGTCTCGCATTCGTCGAGTCCGCCATGGACATCGCTTGGATCGCGCACCTCGCGAGCCGCGGTGAGCAGCCGCTCGGTGACGTGGCCAGGACGTATTTCACGCTGGGGTCGGCCACTGGCCTCGCAGGCTTGTCCAAGCAACAAGCCCAGGTCGCAGGCCAAGCCGAAGAGGTCGACTCGCCGGCACACTTCGCGCTGCGCGACCGCCTGCGCAAGCACTGGGCACAGATGGCCGCCACCGTGATGCAGAACGGAGGGCTGGGCGGTGAGATGGCGACGCGGCTCCAAGAGAACGTGAGGAGAGAGCTTGCGCCTCTGGCCAGCTCGACGCCCGGTCTCGCCGGCCTCGTCATGGCAGCGGATCGCATCGAGCGCGCGTAGCGTTGAGCTCGGCGCGCCGTGCGCAATGTCGGTCACGCACGGGCTCGCGGAAGCCCTAGCGACACGGGCTCGCCTACCGTTCGAGCGAGTCGCGCGGGGTTGCTAGGGCAGCCTGGTGAGAACCACCGAGCTCGGCGTGTAATCGACAGTGAAGCTGAAACCGTCGCTGCTCAAGATTGCCCCGTCGGCAAGTCCGGCGAAGGTCCCGGTGAGTCCGCCCGAGGCCTGAACGATCGTGAACGTGTCACCCGCAGCTGGAGTGAAATCCACCTCGAGGTCCAGCGTTGCGTCCGCGAGGTCGACGACGCCGAGCGACGCGAGCCTTGGGTAGCCGCTGCCTGCGGTCGTGCCGATCAGGAGAGCCCTGAAAGTCGCGCCTGGCGTCAACGTGACATCCGCGGACGCGGTGAGGATCGCGGGGAGGCTTGCCCCCGGACTGAGAGTCGCGCCGGCGCGCAGCTCGGCCGCGCCCACCGTCCCCTGGCCGCCGAGCCTTGCTCCTGGCTCGACAACGACCGGAACTCCCCCGTAGTCGCCATCGACCAACAACGCGCCTTCCTCAACGCGCAAGGTTCCAGTGTAGGTCGCGCCCGTCCCCGTTAGACGGAAGTCCCCTGGACCGCGCTTGATGTATGTGCCGCTTCCCTCCATCGGGCCGGAAAGCTCGGCGAGGAAGCCCGTCTGTACATGGACGAAGTCGCCAACGAGGCGAAGCGTACAACTCATGTTGAGGTTAGCGATGGTTTCCCCCGCGGCTGAGATTTCGATGACACCGCTCAAGCACGCAAGCCCTTGGCCATCGGGGAGCGCGTCACCGCCTTGTGCGATGAGCCGACCCTCCACCACCACGGTGGAGCCGGTGTAGATGTTGCGGCCCGACAACGCGACCGTACCAGAGCCTTCTTTGTTCAATTGGTAAGGCGGCGGCCCGTCGATCGAACCAGAAATCACCAGATCAACGTCGACGCCCGGGACGTCGAAGGCAGAAATACCGTCGCCACGCATGAAGAGGGGAAGCCCGACTGTCACTGTGCCTCCTACGCCTCCGCTCGCCACGGAGCCGAGCACCGTGAGCTGATTCCCCGAAATCGTGTGCCCGCCACCGACGAACAGGTCGTTCACCGCGAACAAACGCGGCAGGTCGTTGAAGCTCTGGAGACGCGCTGCGGTGGTGCTAAAGACCACGCTCTCGCCCGGAGAAGGTGGCGTACCCCGGTCCCAATTGGCGCCGTTCGACCAAAGCGCGTCGTCCCCCAGACCGGTCCAGTTCGTGGCCACCGTGCTCGGCGCGATGGGGGTGCCGCATACCGAGCGCGAGCTCAAGTATTCGCCTGGCTCGAGGACTTCGCTCCCGTCGCGATCTTTGCCGAAGTGCAGCACCGTGCCACCCCAGGGGCAGGTCGCCGGATCGGCATCTTCCGCAGCAGTCAGCCAGACGGCTGTAGCGTCGCCATCATCCCCGTTGCAAACGACCGCCGTCGAGCTGACCTCGCTTGCGTCGAGTAGACCATCTGCATCCGTATCGGGACCGACCTGCAGCGACGTCCCACCGCTCGGACAATCAACGGGATCTGCGGGTACCGCAGCGGTAAGCCAGCTCGAGCCATCGCGACCATCAGTGCCGTTCTTTCCGTCGGTACCATCGTCGGCGCAACCGGCGACGGCCAAAACAGACACCACAAGTGACCAGCACGAAAACGCGCGAGGATACGAAGCCATGGGGCGAGCCTCCAAGGAAGAGCCATACCATGCCCGGAGCCCTTGGACGTGGGGGCAAGAAATCAGCGCGCCAGCGGGGTCGACGGCGCGCCAGGTGCCGGCGTGGCGCGCCGCAATGTCAGTTGGTCGAAACATCCCGACGGCGCCAACGATAATTCCGACTCCCCGATGCGTGCCGACTCGGCGCTGCGTCGCTCCCCACTAAGAAACTAGGACGATCCCATGGCTGACCCCGTAGGCCTGACAGCGCCGCTGTCCCTTCCGCCTCAGATCCTGAGCGGAGTAGAGCCCTCGCCGCAGCTCCCCGCCCCAATCGTCCTTGCCGAGCTGCCGGAGGCCTCGCGTCCTACCGTCACTCAGGCGCCGACCTCCCCTGGGCCCCTACCCCCACCAAGCGCGACTCCGCGACGAACCGTGCGCACCCCGCAAAGCGACGCGGCCACCCCGCCCGATCAAGCCGCTGCCTATCGTACCAACAATATTTCGGTCGCCGACGCGGAGAGGGCCGTTGCCGAATCGCAACGCGTGCTGCGCCAGCTGACCGGTGTCGGCTTTGGTCGCTCTCCCCATAGCTTTCAGCCCGCGCTGGTTTTCCGTGACCAGCTCGGTGAGACCCACGTCCGGATGCAGAGGTTCTACCAAGGCATCCCGGTGTTCGGAGAGCAGGTCGTCACGCACATGGGGCGCGACGGCAACATGCGCGATCTGACGAACGCGCAGCCGATCGCTGGCCTCAACCTGGACATCACTCCGACCGTGACGGCCGAGCAAGCGCTCGTCACCGCGCGCGCTTCGTTTGGCCAGACCGAGCCCGAGCGCGTCGGTCAGCCCGAGCTCGTCGTCGTGCGCAACGACGACGGAGAGTTTCGCCTCGCGTGGCACGTCAAGCTCACAGGCCTAAGTGGCGATTGGCCGCGTCACATGCACTATTTCGTCGACGCGCAAACGAACCGCACGTTGTTCGACTTCAACGAGATCCATGGTTTCGTGCCTGGCCACCAGCACGGAGCGAACTGTCCATGCATGAGCGGGCGTCTGTCGCTAGTGCTCGAGCGCCAGGCCGCAGAAACCCCGCCAACCGGGCCGACGCCAGCACCCACTCCGGTCCCAGCAACCGAGCCAGCACCAACTCCAACAGAACCCGCACCCCCTCCGCCCCCAGCGTTTACCCCTGCGCACGGCCTGGGGACCTCGATCTTCTCCGGCAATGTGCCCCTCGCGACAGCACGGCGTACAGCGGATGGCCTTTATGTGCTTCGCGATCCGACACGTCGGGACACGGAAACCCGCGACGCCCGCGGCCGCACGAATACGGGTCAGTTCGACGCGGAAGGCTTCCCCGCGGGAGCGGTTCCGCTAACCGATTCGGACAACGCATGGGCGACCCCAGGCGACGATCCGCGCGCGCGGCCCGCCGTCGACGCGCACTTTGCTGCGGCTCGCTATGACGACTTCCTGCGCGAGTTCTTCCAGCGCTCCGGGATCGACGGTAGCGGCATGCCCGGCCGGTCGGTCGTCCACGTCGGCAACCGCATGGTCAACGCGTTCTACTACAACGGCGTCATGTGGTTCGGGAACGGCGATGGCCGCACCGCCGGCCCACTCGTCGACAAAGACGTGGCCGGCCACGAACCCACGCACGGCCTCACCTCACATACCAGTGGCTTGATCTACCGCGGCGAGTCTGGTGCGCTCAACGAGGGTGCGTCCGACATCATCGGCAGCGCCGGCTTTAGCTGGTTCCTTCGCAACGCCAATCGTCCGCCGGAACAGCGCGACCAAGGGATTCCATCCGACTACCTGATCGGTGAGGACACCTGGACGCCCGGGGTTGCAGGCGACGCGCTCCGCTACATGAACGATCCGACGCGCGACCGACAGGGCACGAGCGAGTTCTACTCGCGCGACCACTATAGCACCCGCTATCGCGGATGGGCGGACAACGGCGGCGTCCACCTCAATTCAGGCATCGCGAACAACTGGTTCTACCTGCTCGCCAACGGCGGTACGAACCCGACCTCGCGCCAGACGATCGAGCAAGGTCTCGGCATGGAGAAGGCTCTACATATCTTCTACCGAGCCCACACCACCTACTTTACCCCGTTCACCAACTTCGCGCAGGCGCGTGAGGCGACGATCCGCGCCGCCAACGACCTGCACGGGCCAGACTCCGCTGAAGCCCAGCTGGTCGCGCGCGCCTGGTCCGCGGTCGGTGTCGAGGCCCCGCCTCCGCCAGCGCCGCCACCACCGCCGGCTCCAACTCCAACTCCAACTCCAACTCCAGCTCCAGCTCCAACTCCAACTCCGCCGGCCTCGGAACCAGCTCCCGCGCCGCCGACGAGCCTTCGCCGACGCACTTAGCTCGGCCGTCGGTTCAGAGCGTCTCGAGAAAGCAGGTCGTCCCGCGATCATCGGTCGCGAGAAGGCCTCGCTTTCGCGGATGCCACGACAGCGTCGTGATTTCCCCGCGGAGCTTCGCATGGCGGATCGGTCGCGGTTGTCGGCGGGGCTCCCAGAGTACGACGGCGGCGTCCTTCGCTCCGCTCGCGAGGAACCCCTTGCGGGGGCTGAAAGCGAGGCACGTGATGGCGCCCGTATGAGCGTGCAGCTGGATGGGCGTCGAGCCCTCGGGACCTTTGCCGCGGAAATCCCAAAGAGTAGCCGCGATATCCCCGGACGTCGCGAGGAGCCTCGACTCGCTGTCCCATGCGAGCGCCTTGGGCTTCAGCGGATAGCCGCTCATCTCTGAATCTGCTTGCGCGTCCAGGCGCCAGAAGTGCACCGACCGATCTTGGCTCGCACACGCGATGATCTTCGCATCGGGACTCCAGGCGACCGAAAGCAGCGAGCCCTTCCACGCGAGATGAAGCGGCACCGCGCTGGCTTCAACCGACCAGAACCGCACTCCGCCATAACACGTCGCCGCGATCGCGGTACCGTCCGGACGCCACGCGAGGGCCGTGACCGTGCTCTCGACGGCTTCGGGCTCGGCAACGATTCTTCCCTCCGCATCCCAGACGCGAACCGAGCGACCCGCAGCCGTGGCGAGATGTCGTCCGGTCGGCGACCACGCGACGTGCTCGACCCATGCAGTGCCGCTGCCGGGTAGCCCCCGAACCAGCTCGCCGTCGGACGTCCAGACCTTGGCAGCTGGATCACTCCCGCAGGTGGCAAACTGGCCACCCGTTGGCGACGGGCTCACGCACAGAACACCGCCAAAATGCGCCTGGCGTCGGAAGCGTTCGCGTCCCGTGCCAAGGTCGATACCCACGATCGCGCCGTCACCGAGCCCAAGCACTGCAAGCTCACCGTCAACGACGATGGCCGCTGCGGCCACATAGTCGCCGACCTCGCTCTGCCATAACACCGCGAGCTCGGAAGGCCCCTGCTTCGTGGTCGACGTCACGCCAAACACCGCTCGAAGCCGCGCTCGAGTGCTTGGCGATCGAGATGGCGTCCGATGAACACGAGATCACTTGCACGTGGCTGCGCGTCCCAAGGTCGGTCTTCGCGCCCCGTCACGAGCATGTGAACGCCCTGCACAACGAAGCGACTGCTTGCCCCTTCGATGTTGAGGATGCCCTTCATGCGAAAGATGTCGGTGCCCTTCTCGCTCAGCAGCCGCGACACCCATTCGTTGAGCTTCTTGCCGTCGAGCGCTCCGTCGAGATGGAGCCCGACAGATGTCACTTCGTCATCGTGCGTGTGACCAGGCGTGACCTCACGCTCGCTCACGGGCGAGCGCACCTCGCCGCGCTCGAGCAGGCGCATCTGAAATTCGGCGGGCAGGTGCTGCGTGTAAATACCGACGCGCCCAGAGCGCGGTACGCGCACCGCAAAACGCTTCACGCCCGCCGCGTCGAGAGCCAAACGCAGATGCGCGATCGCTCCCGCATCGATGCTACCGCCGGGTGCTACGACCGGCGCTTCTTTGGACCAGACCCGCACGGCGCGCTCGCACGCAGCAGGTGATTCGGCTCGCTCGACTTGGTCCAGCAAAGTGATGGCGAGGTCCATGCTGGGATCTGGTCCCTCGTCGAGCACGAGCTCGTAGCGCCCTTCACCGAGCTCGAACGTGCCTGCCCACTCGAACGGATACTCGGGCTCCAGGAATGTGGGCTTCATGGATACCGCGCGCTCGAGATCGAAACCGCCAACATCGAGGACCTGCGCGAGGGGTACATCTGCGTTCTCCGCGCGCAACACCTTGGCCATCGCGTTCATCCCGGTCACCCGCCGCTCGAGCGCGTCGAGCTCCGCCGGGCTCACGAGGTCGGTCTTGTTGAGAATGAGCACATCGGCGAAGGCGATCTGCTCCTTGCACTCACTCGACTGGTCGATGTGCAAGTGCACGTGTTTGGCGTCGACGAGGGTGACGATGCCATCGAGCGTGAACAGCTCTTTGAGGTCATCATCGACGAAGAAGGTCTGCGCCACAGGACCTGGGTCGGCGAGTCCTGTCGTCTCGACGAGGATACGGTCGAACTTGTCACGGCGCTTCATCAGGTTGCCAAGGATTCGGATGAGGTCGCCGCGCACGGTGCAGCAGATGCACCCATTGTTCATCTCGAAGACCTCCTCGTCAGCGTTGATAACGAGCGCCTGATCGATGCCGATCTCGCCAAACTCGTTCTCGATGACCGCGATGCGTTGACCGTGGTTCTCGGTGAGGATTCGGTTCAGCAGCGTCGTTTTCCCCGAGCCGAGAAATCCAGTGAGCACAGTAACAGGGATCTTCTTCATGCAGTCCTCGATTGATGCGCTAGTACAACACATGCATCATTGTTGCAATATTGGAACCCAACATACCCCCTGGGGTATGTCTCGGCCATGCACACGGTTCATCACAAGAAGAAGCTCGTCGCGCGCGTGAGGCGCGTAAAAGGCCAGATCGAGGCCGTCGAGCGTGCCCTCATCGCCGAACACGGGTGTGAGGAGGTCGTGCGGACCATCGCGGCGGCGCGTGGTGCCATCAACGCGCTCGCGGCCGAGGTCTTGTGCGACCATCTCGAACACCACCTGGCCGCACCCGGTATCAGCGGCCGCGAACGGTCCGCCGCCGCAAACGAGCTGGTACGCGTCATCCGGCAGTTCGTGGGATAATGGCCATGCGCGCACACGTTGAGATTTCGACGCCCAAGCGCCGAGAGCGTGGCGTTCAGCTCGTGGTCGCCATCACCGCAGTAACGATGGTGGCGGAGATCGCCGTTGGCTACCTCACCGGCTCGATGGCCCTCCTGGCCGATGGTTGGCACATGGCGACCCACGTCGGCGCACTTGGCCTCGCGAGCGCGGCTTATTGGGTCACACGTCGATTCGCGGGGCACCGCGCGTTCGTGTTCGGTACAGGCAAGGTCCAGGCTCTGTCCGCGTATACGAGCGCCATCGCGCTGAGCTTCGTTGCACTCGCAATGGTCGTCGAGTCCGGCGCCCGACTCATCGCTCAGCCGTCTATCGATTTCGTGAAGTCGTTACCGGTGGCGGTCCTTGGACTCGTCGTCAATGTCGTAAGCGTCTTGGTGCTCCATGCCCATGACGACGATGATCATGACGCACACCACGACCACAACCACCGCGCAGCATTTCTCCACGTCGTCGCCGATACCTTCACCAGCGCCTTGGCGATCGGGGCACTCCTCGCCGGTCGCTACCTCGGGTGGGCGTGGCTCGACGCGATATCGGGCATTCTCGGAGGTCTCGTGATTGCTGCCTGGGGGGTGGGCCTTCTGCGTTCGACGGTCCTCGAGCTGGTCGATGCCAGCGCCGGTACTTCATTCGAAGAGGACATACGGCGTGAGCTCGAGAGCGTGAGCCACGCCAAGGTCCGCGACCTACGCGTCTGGTCGCTCGGCGGGGCGGCCAGGAGTTGTGTCGCAACCATCGCTACGGATGCACCCTGTGATGCAAGTCGCTATCGCGAGGCACTGGCGCGCTTCGAGCTCACGCACCTGACGATCGAAGTGCAGTGGCCGGTGCCCCTCGAGCAGCTTGGCTCGCCGACGGCCAAGCGTGAGCCAACTTGAGCTTACGTGCGTCGCTTGAGCAACGCCGACACCTTCCAGCGACCGGCGGCGACGCCTTTTCGCGAGCGGGAAAAAGGTATAACACCGCCAGCGAACCGCGACGAACGCAGGAGCGAAACATGAAAACGTTACAATCAATAGGGTCGGTCGCGATGTGCACAGCGTTGCTCGTCGGATGTGGCTCCAAGTCGACGCGCCCTACCGATGACACGGCCCCAACGACACAGCCGACGGCATCCGCGACGGTGAAGCTCAACGCGGGTCCTCCCGTCGATGGCCCCGTCACCATGACCGTCCCGCCATCCGCGATAGCGGGTTCTAAGGTCGCGATCGTTTGGAACGGTCCAGCCAACACCTCGGACTATATCGACCTCGTGCCGCGGCAGTTCACCGGCACCAGCGGCGAAATCACCTATCAGTACGTGCGCGACGGGCTCGGGCGGGCTGAGCTGCGCGTGCCCACGACACCTGGCGACTACGACGTCCGCTACGTGCTCGACATGGGGTCGACCCGCCTGGTGAAGGCGACCGCTCCCCTCCAGGTGACGGCCGCCGCCGCGACGGTCAAGGCTCCTGCGGAGGCCGGCGCCGCGGAGGCGCTTGCGGTCGAATGGACCGGTCCGCAAGGGGAAGGCGACTACATCGACATCGTGCCGGCTGGCGCTGCGGCAACCAGCGGCGAGATCAGCTACGCGTATACGAGCGCGGGAACCCCTGCGAAGCTTACTGCCCCAGGGGGCGCGGGCGACTACGCGATTCGCTACGTGCTCGAGGGTCCGACGGGACGCAAGGTGCTCGCGACAGCCGCGCTCAAGGTGTCGATGCCTGTCGCGACGCTGAAGACGCCCGTGGCGACGAGTAAGGGGGCGACCTTCGAGGTCACGTGGGCGGGTCCGCAGCGCGTGGGCGACTATGTCGATCTCGTCCCCAAGGGACACGAGCCGACCTCCGGCGAGTTGTCGTATTTCTACACATCGCAAGGGGCCACAGGCTCGCTCACCGCGCCGCAGCAAGCTGGAGTCTACGAGATCCGCTACGTGATGGAAGCGCCCAAGGGGCGGGTCGTGCTCAACCGGGCACCGCTCGTTGTGAAGTAAGGTCGCGATTCTCTGGGTGAGTATTGGACAGGCGCTGGGTTTACCCATCGATAGCTTCGCGGGCGATCTCGGCGGAGCCCGAACGGACGGGCCGCTGCGCTAGCTCACGTAAGTGACCGCACGGGGGGCCGACTTCGGCTGTACGGGCCAGTCACCTTGCGGCGCGGGAACCCGGTCTTGGGCGCATGCAGGAAAAAACCGTCGCGCGGGTGTTCGAACGCCGCAACTTCTAACACGCATGCCGGTTAATATGCTCCATGCGACCCACCCGTCCCCTCGCGCTCGCCGCTCTGCTTTTCAGCGCTGGCTGTGCACAGTCTACAGACTCACCACCGTCGCTCGAAGATGCCGATGACAGCGGCGAGAGCCGAAACGGCGATTCCGATGACAGCCCCGCGGACGGTGACGACGGCGCAGACGCGGGCCCAGCAACGCGCGTCGCGGAGCTGACGTCAGAGCTTGCCGCTCGTATCGACGGGTATGCTTCTCAGGTCGATTTTACTCTGATCGTCGGCCGTCCGAGTGGGACGTTCTTCGAGCACGGCCGAGGAAGCTCGACCTCGGCCACAGAGTATGAGTCGGCGTCGACATCGAAGCTGGTCACCAGCGTCGTCATCCTGAGCCTGGTGGAACGCGGCTACTTGACCCTGGACAGTCACCCGCAAGACTTCATCGCTTTCTGGACCGCAGATCCTGCGGACGGCCGCAGTCAGGTCACTCTCCGCCAGTTGCTCTCCTTCACGTCGGGGCTCCACGAGGAGCCGTTCTGCGTGAACTTGCCGTTCTCAAACTTCGCCGAATGTGTTGAGAGCATCTACGAGCTCGGTCCGCCCACCATCGTTCCGGGTAGTGAGTTCTACTACAGCAGCAGTCACATGCAGGTGGCTGGTCTGATGGCACACGAGGCGCGGGGCGTGACTTCATGGAGCGAAGTGTTCGATGAGTGGAAGGCGCTCACCGGATTGTTTCCGGGGCGTGACTACGATCTGCCCAGCATCACCAATCCGCGGCTTGCCGGTGGCATGCACTGGACGGGCAACGACTACATGGAGTTCCTACGAAGTCTGTTCCAGGGCTCGCTACTCACACCCGCGCTACGCGCGGAACTGTTTGCTGACCGGACCGCGGCAGGCGTCGAGATCGTGGCGTCGCCAGTGCAGGGCATCGGAGAGGGTTGGCACTACGCGCTCGGCAACTGGATCGAGTGCCGAAGCCCTAACTGGCTAGCAAGTTGCGCGAGCCGTCAGCGCTACTCGAGCCCCGGAGCTTACGGTGCCTACCCATTTCTCGACTTCGGTCAGGGCATTTACGGTATCGTATCGCAGCAAGGGCCGTTGGGATCTTTCCGCGATGGCGGCTACGACTTCTACGTGTCGATCGAACCACTGGTCATCGAGCTCGCGGGGTTAGAGTAGCGATGCAATGTCGTCGAGTTAGATGCGCGCTCTCATTGCTTTTCGTGCTCGGACTTGGGTGCGCCGCGACGAGCGCCCCACCGGGAGATGACGGAGGAGACGAAGCCCTGGGGACGAGCGATGGCAGTGATGTGGACGACGCTGATGGGGATGTCAGCGAGGACCAGGACACAGATCCGCCGCCCGCCGACCCCGTCGTCGACCCCATCGCCGCCGTTCTGATGCGGAATCTAGACCTCGTGATCTGCGCGCCAGCCGTCGACCCGTGGAACCATTTCATGGAGATGTCGCCCACAACGACGCGCTATCAGTCGTGCGCGGCCGTTTGCAGCGACTGGAGGGCATGCACCACGGAGACGGTGGCGCGCGGGCGCGCCCAGCTCGAGCTCGCTTTCGTTGTGGACGAGGATGGTCAGGGCAGGGGCTTCGGCGGCACGTTGCGTTTCACCAGAGATGGCGCGCGCGACCGCGTGGTGCTCTTCCACAAGGGTGGGGCTGGCACCGAATACGTCGAGGACGATTTGCCGGAGCGGGTCGAGAGCGCGGGAGGCACCTACGTCGAGCCCAAGTGGGTCGCTGAAGTCGATACCGCCGTCGGCTGGTTTTCGCGCCCATTCGCCGAGTCCAGGCTCGAGAAGAATCTCTACGGCGTCACTCTGCGACCAGCCGCGGTCATGAAGTGGCTGTACCTGAACCTTGCGACAGACAAGCTTTCGACGGTCGGCTGTAGCGGAGGAAGCATTGCAACATACTACCCGCGTCACTGGCACGGTCTGGATGTCATCTTGCGCTATCAGCTCGTGTCCGGCGGCCCGGTAATGGCAAAGATCCAAGCCGCGTGCGGCAGCACGGACGTCGGGTTGGGTCGCTGTACCATCGACCCAACGACCGTCTGCACGAGCGGACCGGAGTGTGGTCCAGACGGCGGCACCTGCTCGCCCTACGAATGGAAGGATCCCAACCTGATCATGGAGGCGGTGCGGGGCACCATCGATCATCTCCACGCCAACGCGACGGGTGGCTCGAGCGACTGCGACGACGGGACGCCTCAGCCAGCCTTCGACGCAAGCGACTTCGACTCGCCGCTGCACACGTCTGACTCGCTGAACGAGCATCGTATCGACTTCATGACGAACCTCGGGGCCATTGGTGCCGACGACGCGCTGAACGTCGTCGCTAGTGAGGCGGCAATTTACAGCGCGCTAGCTGGCGAAAAGTCATGGACGGTGCAAACGTCCGGCATTCACTGCGATAGTTTCAAAACCGATGCCGCTTGGGAGCTTCTTCGCGTCGGTGCCGGTCTTGAATAGATGTGCGCGCCCACGCTTGACCACCTCGCGACACCTGGCATCGATGCTGCTCCTCGTTAACCTCTTCGCGACTTTGTGCCGCATTGTTCCGTAATGGGTGCCCTATTTCGTACTGGTCGTTCGACCAATGCCGACGCGTCGGCTGCTGCCCGCGACGCGGTGCGGAGCGCGGTCACAGGCCTCGGGGGCGTTACGCCAACGTGCGTCATCCTGTTCGCGTCATCCCGCTATCCGCTGGGCCGGGTGCTGAGCGCAGCCGGCGACGCTCTGCCTGGCTCGACCCAAGTCATGGGCTGCACGACGGCCGGCGAGATCACCGAAGCCGGTATCACCAAAGGCAGCGTCGCAGCGGTCGCAATCGCGGACAGCGGTATGGATGTCACCTGTACCTTCGCTGACCGCATCAGCATGGGCGCCGAGAGAGCAGCCGAAACTCTCATCGCCGGTATGGATACGAACCCAAAGAAGCGGCCGACGCTGTCGATGACCCTCATTGATGCCTTGACGGGCGCTGGGGAAGCCGTGGTCGACGAGCTGCGATCCCATCTCGGCGTCGGACATCAGATCGTCGGTGGCGCGGCTGGCGACGACGGCAAGCTCGTACGAGCTCAGGTCGGCACGGCGAGCAAGGTGGCGAGCGACGCTGTGGTAACGATGCATGTCCATAGCCAGCACCCGTGGGCGGTGGGAGTCGACCACGGCTTCTCCGCCGCGACCAAGATGATGCGCGTGACGAGAGCCAAGGGCACCATCATTCGCGAGCTCGATGGCCAGCCCGTCCTGGACGTCTACAAGGCGTTCGCGCGCCAGCAGGGGCAGACGTGGGACAACCGCACCGCAGCTTCGTTTCTCATCAACAACGAGCTGGGAATCTACGTGTTCGACGAATTCCGGCGGGCACGCGCGCCACTCGCAGTCAACACCGACGGAAGCTTCGCATGCGCCGCCCCTATCCCCGAAGGATCGACGGTGGCGATTCTGAAGTCCGACGAGCAAGGCCTCCTGACCGCCGCAAAGAACGCGGCGCTGGAAGCCAAGTCGCGACTGAAGGGACGCGCAGCCGCCGGTGTCTTCGTGTTCGACTGCGTCTGCCGAGGCAGTATCCTCGGAGACGCTTTCCCTCGCGAGCTTTCGGCTATCCAGCAAGTCTTCCCTGGCTTGCCCGTTGCGGGGTTCGTGACGTACGGCGAGATCGCCCGCTATAGCGGCAACTTCGACGGCTGGCACAACGCCTCCGTTGTGGTCGTAGCGGTTCCGTCTTGAGTGCGGCGACGACTACCTTGCTACGCGGGGCTGGGCGAAATCGCTCCGTATAGAATCCACACACCCAGACAGACACCGATGCCGCCAGCCGAGAGAGCGATACATTTCTTCAAGGCACCCTCGCGCTGCATCGTCCACGCAAGCGGCCGCGCCATCACCAGCGTCAGCGCCACCATGCCGAGCACGGTGCCGAGCGCGACCAGACCCAAGTAGCTGGCGGCAGCGGTACGTGACGACATGGTCGTGGCAGCCACGAGCGCGACGCCAGCAGAGCCGGCGAGCCCATGGACAACGCCCATGGCGAGCGGCCGCAGGAACACCACAGGGCGCGCGACGGTATCGACGACGCGTTGTCCGAAGGTGCGGGCGATGTGCCAGGCGCCAACACCGATCAGCGCGCAGGCCACCGCGACCGAGGCGAACCGCTCGAACGGCTGGGGGACCTGCAGACCCGTAACGACTACGAGGATGCCGAGGCCTAGAAACGCAAACGTGTGACCCGCTCCCCAGAGCACGGCGAGCCGCGCGGCGCGCCAGGGCGTAGCTTCATGCGAGAGCAAGGTCGAGACCACTACGACATGGTCCGCGTCCATCGCGTGCCGGGCCCCAAGACCCAGACCGACGATCAGGACATCAAGTCCGTTCACGATCGGGCTCCTGGGCGCCTGGTCTGGAGGTCGCCCACTAAGCGGCCTCCTCGACCACCCATGTGTCGAACGGATCTTCGAGGGTGGCCCACCCAGCTGGCCCGAGCGCCATCTCGGCGTCGGTGAGCAAACAAGCATCGAGCGAGGCGCGGAGCTTTGCCTCGTTCATCTTCTGACCGATGATCACGATCTCTTGACGTCGGTCTCCGAAGGGCTCCCGCCAACGCGCCTCGACATACGCGCGTGCCTCCTCCGGCCACTCATCACGCGGCACCGAAGCCCACCAGGGTCCAGCCGCCTGCTGGGTCGCCATCGCCCCAGCCTGCGACCACAGGCCCGAATGCTCCATACGCGTTGCGAGCCAGAAGAAGCCCTTGGAGCGAACGACACCCGGCCACTCCCGAGAGATGAGATTCCAGAAGCGTTTGGGATGAAACGGCCGCCACGCGGAATAGGTGAAGTTGCTAATGCCGTAGGTCGCAGACTCCGAAGCGCCCCCTTCGCGCCCCTCGGCAAGCCAGCCGGGCGCGCGCTCGGCGTCCCTCATATCGAAGCGCCCCGTCCCAATAATTTCGCTGGTCGCAACCGCACCGCGCGTACTCGTGATGATATGGGCCTCGGGGTTCAAGTTCGCGAGGATGGCGCGCAAACACGCAAGGTCACTAGCCGAAACCATGTCTGCTTTGTTCACGACAATGACGTCAGCGAACTCCACTTGCTCGACGAGCAGATCGACGACGCCTCGCTCGTCATCGTCGCCGAGCGCCGCTCCGCGATCGCGGAGCATGTCCCCAGCCTTCCAATCGCGCATGAAGTTCAAGGCGTCGACCACCGTCACCATCGTATCGAGACGCGCGATGTCACCGAGGCTCTCCCCCGAGGCGTCGGCGAACGTGAAGGTTTCTGCCACGGGCATGGGCTCGGAGATGCCGGTCGACTCGATGAGCAGATAGTCGAAGCGCTTCGAGCGAGCGAGACGCCCCACCTCCAGCAACAGGTCTTCGCGCAGCGTGCAGCAGATGCAGCCGTTCTGCATCTCGACGAGCTTCTCGTCGACTCGGCTGAGCGCCGCGCCCGTCTCGACGACGCGGGCGTCGATGTTCACTTCACTCATGTCGTTGACGATGACCGCGACCTTGAGTCCCTCGCGGTTATTCAACACATGATTGAGCAGGGTGGTCTTTCCGGCACCGAGGAAGCCGGAGAGAACGGTGACTGGTAAGCGTGTATCGCCGCTGGACATATGTTTCTTGCTCCTGTGAATGGCTAGTCGACGCCGTCGATCGAAAGAACGAGCCTCTTGCCGGTGCCATCGGGTGAGCGATGCACCGCGCCACGCTCCTCGAACCCCTCCCAGGCCTTGCCCTTGAAGAGGCCGATGTCCAACGCGTTCATGCGCCGAACCACAGAACCCGGGCGCATCACGCCCGAGGTGCAGTCGGGAAGGCCCATGGCCCCGGGCCCGAGCTTGCGTCGGTCGACGTCAGCGTCGTCGAGCCACTCGGTCCCCGGGCCGAGGTACGTGCAGAGAAGGCGCAGGGTCACGTTGTCGACATGAAAGCGCGGGCACATCGGGCGCTCGCTCGTCGTCAGGCGGACTCCCAGCTCTTCGTAACCCGTTAGATCGCGATATATCTCCGCGAGAAGCGCGATATCCGCGATGAGCGCATCGCCCCCGCTTTGTAGGGCCCCTGAGGTCATCGCCGCCGCGACCGCGCCGGCAACGTCGCGCGTCCTGACCCGCACATCGATGGCATCAACCTCGACGGCAGGCATCAAGCGCGCGAGCTCCGTCGCCCCACGCGTAAAGACCGCTACGTTGATATCGTCACCGTAAATCGTCGTGAGGTCCGTCAGCTCGTCGACGACGGCAAAGCTCTGGCGAGGTGTCAGCGCGAGGTTGGCCACCATTTGCTGGCTCTCCATGACGGAGCTTTATGCATCACTGATACACAACCATCAATAGTTCATACGCAACATTTTTAGATTAAGACAGCAGCAACCCAAGACGATCGCTGCGGTCCCTGGAATCCGTTTCCAGCCCATTTGCTTGCACAGACACCGCGACCCGTGGCACGCCCTCGGCATGCGAATTTACCTCTTGGCCCTCCTTGGTCTCGTTGCTTGCAAAAATACGGTCGACCCGGTTGTCGAGCAGCAGCTCGCGAGCTCCCACAGTGAGCTCGAAAGCACGCACGCCGAGATGGAGAAAGCGCACGCAATGCTCGAAGCCGAGCACGCGAAGTGGCAGGCGGAGCACGATGCCGCCAAAGGCGAAGCACCGGACGCCGCACACGACGCCCTCGAGGCGGAGCACGCAGAGCTCATGAAGCGGCACACCGAGCTGGTCGCCAAGCACGGCGATCTCGCCGCCAAACACGCGGAGCTCGAGACCGCTCACAAGAACAAGTCCACTGAGCAGGTGCGCGCCGAGCATGCGACGATCGAATCGGAGCACGCGGCGATGAAGTCCGAGCACGACAAGATGATGGAAGAACATCAGCGCATGAAGACGCAGCACGAAGAGATGCTCGCCGCACATTCAGCCCCTGTGCCGGCTCCCGAGCCAACACCGGCGCCGACGCCCGCCAAGGTCAAAACCAAGCCAAAGCGCTAGTTGCGTTGGGACCAGATCGGCGCGCGGGAGGAGCTCTCCGCGCCCGCGCTCGGCTAGTGCCCTGTTCCGCTGGCGCTAGCCCGCGCAGTCGTCGCAGCGCCCCTTCACGTGAATCGTGACATGGTCGTCGCGAACGGCCCTCGGTACCCGCTGCCGCTTCTGAACCTTGATATCCACGCCCTCGAGGCACTCGATCGTACCACAGTCCGTACACACGAAGTGGGGATGGACGTGGGAGGCGCGGGCGAGGTCGCGGAGCTGATAGCGCCAGACCCGGTCCCCCAGATCAACCCGGTCGACGAGTCCGGCTTCGCTAAGGTCACGAAGGTTCCTGAACACCGTTGCGCGATCTAGGCCCGCCCGCGCGAGGTCGTCGGCGAGGTCGCCGTGGGTGATGGGCTCTTGCGCGGCCGCAAGCTTCCCCAAGACCGCCACCCGAGGGCCAGTGACACGTAGGCCATTCTCGCGGATGCGCGTGCGCAGGGCATCTTGATTGGCTGGACGACCCATTGGCCTTCCTACTACGCCAACAGACCGCCGCTGCCTAGCCCTCCCCACCCGCGGCGGCCGAGCCACCCTAAAACATTGCAATACCGACGACCTTATTCTAGGACCGTCGCAATGCTGATTCATCGTCATCACGCAGGCAATTGCAACTGCGATGCACAAAGTACAGTGCGCCCAGCAACCAAGATAGACAGGAGCGGCATCGTCGCTGGTGTCGTGCCTATGCTCGCTTGCGCGCTTTGCCCTCTTTGCTTGTCCACGTACGCCAAGATTCTTTCTCTGCTTGGCTTCGGGGTCGTGCTCGGCTCCGAGGGACACGACCTACTCCTCGCGGTCGCGGTCGTGGGCTCGGTCGCAACAGCGCTTTGGCGAGCCCGGCAGACCAAACGCACTCTGCCTCTCGCGCTCACGCTTTCGGGCGCCGCCCTCGTCGCTCTTGCTCATCTCTCTGGCGATCTGCACGCCGCCGAGTGGACAGGCGTCGGACTGATCTTCGCTTCGGCGCTACTCGAACAAGTGCGTCTACGGCGCGCCCGTCGGCTTAGCGCCGCGCGCGCCTGAGGGTCAAACCGCTATTGCATCACTGATGCATTAAGATCTATAGGCACCTCCCAAGGAGGGTTGTCTGTGATCGAAGCGTTGGGACTTACGAAGTCGTACGGAGAGCGTCGCGCCCTCGACGCGCTGACGCTCAAGATCGACGCAGGAGAGATCTTCTGTCTGCTCGGGGCGAACGGCGCGGGTAAGACGACAACCATCAATCTCCTGCTCGGCTTCTCCGCGCCAACCTCGGGGACTGCCCGCGTTTGTGGCGTCGACGTAACGCATGCTCCGGCCGAGGCTCGCCGACATATCGCTTACGTGCCCGAGACGGTGATGCTCTACCGGCATCTGTCGGGCCTCGAAAATCTCGAGTTCTTCGCGAAGCTCTCCCGCACTGGAGCGACCGACCGACGAAGCCTCGCGGCTTCCCTCAAGCGGGTCGGCCTGTCTGCGGCTGCGGCCGATCAGCGCGCGAGCAGCTACTCGAAGGGCATGCGTCAGAAGGTGGGCGTCGCGGTCGCCCTCGCGCGCAAGGCCAGGGTCCTGATCCTCGATGAGCCCCTGTCCGGGCTCGACCCGCTGGCCGCCAATGAGCTGTCACGACTCATTCGTGAGCTCGGCGAGAGCGGCATGGCTGTGCTCATGGCGACCCACGACATCTTCCGCGCCAAGGAGACCGGCCACCGCGTTGGGATCATGCGTGAGGGAAAGCTCGTGCGTGAGCTCGCGACGCAAGACATCGAGCATCAGGACCTAGACCGCATTTACCTGACGACCATGGGGGCAGCAGCATGATCGCGGCTGTCGCCTGGAAGGAAGCTCGCGAGCTCATGCGCGATGGGAGAGTGCGGGTCATCGGCGGAGCCGTCGTCGTGCTGGCCGTGGCGGCGCTCATCATCGGCGTCGACAAGCAAGCGGCCTTCGCGCGCGAGTTGCGCGAAGCGGAGGAACGCAGTCGCCTTCAATGGGAGTCGCAAGGCGAACGCAACCCGCACACGGCGGCGCACTTCGGACTCTACGTGAACGCAGCCTACGACATCCTCGCGTTCGTCGACCCTGGCCTCATCCCCTACCTGGGTCGCTCGGTGTGGCTCGAAGCGCACAGTCAGAACCCAATGAAGTATCGGCCCATCGAGGACGCTCCATCCCTCGCCCGCTTCGGCGAGCTCAGCCTAACGCTCGTGCTCCAGCAAGTGGTTCCGCTCTTCCTTATTTTGCTTGGCTATACGGCTTTCGCCTCGGAGCGGGACCGAGGCACCCTGCGGTCGCTGCTCGCGGCCAACCTGCCGCGTCGCGTTCTGCTGCTGGGAAAAGCCCTCGGTATCGCGGGATGCTCGTGCATGGTACTCGCGCCGCTGGCTGCTATCGCGGCCGTCGCGATCCTACTTGGTAGCACCGACCGGGCCGACACGGGAGCGCGACTAGGCGTCCTCGCGGTCACCTACACCCTCTACTACGGGACCGTCTTGGCGGTGACCCTCGCGGTGTCCGCCGTCTCTCGTAACACCCGTAGCGCGCTCGTCGGAGGTCTGGCGATCTGGGTGACCACGACGTTCCTCGTCCCCAAGGTCGCCGCTGACCTCGCCGACCGTCTGCACCCACCGCCAAGCGCTGCAAGCTTCTGGGCCAGTGTCGACGCCGAGCTGGGGGACGCCCACGGTAACAGTACCCGCACCAAGGCTCTGGAACAGAAGGTACTCGCTCAGTACGACGTTCGCCGCCTCGACGATCTTCCCGTGAACTTCGACGGCATCGCGCTTCAAGACGGTGAGGAGCACGCCAACGAGGTGTTCGACGCTCACTACGGCGCCCTCTTCGACACCTATGATGCGCAGTCGCGGTGGCTTCGCCTCTCCATGATCGCTGCACCGATCATGGGCGTTCGCGCCATCTCCATGGCACTCGCGGGCACTGACATCGCGCAGCACCGCGCCTTCGTACTTTCGGCCGAAGAATATCGCCGCCAGACACAACGACTCCTGAACGGCTACCTCACGCAGAGATCGACGCCCGGACAATCGGGCGTGCGCGCGGGCTCCGAGCTATGGCGGTCGCTCGCCCGCTTCCAGCCGGGCGTTGTCCCGTTGTCGGACACGATCGAAACCGCAGTGCCGCTCGTCCTGGGTCTCGCAGCCTGGCTCGCCGCCGCTTCTGCGTTCGCTGTGCTGGCCGTGCGCCGCGTGAGTCCACTATGACGATCTTTGCGCATGAGACACGAAGGCTTGCTCGCTCGCCCTACTTTTGGGCGCTGATCGCCGTGCTCGCCGTATTCTTGGCCTATGGAACCTCGAGTGGGGTCGCCTGGACACGCGTCCGTGCCTCGACGATCGCGACCGCTAAAGCTGAAAACGAGCGAGCGACGGCCCAGGCGAAATCCACCTACGAGAGGGGTCGGGCTGGCGCGCTGGTCACCCTCCCACTGCTCGCATCGGCGAGCTTCTCGATTGGCCAATCGGATATCTATCCTTCGACAGACACAGTCAGCATCCTCACGAAGGCACGCCAGAGGTCCGACCGTTACGAGCTCGAAAGCCCGCTTGCTCTAGCGAGCGGCCGCTTCGACCTCGCCTTCGTCATCGTCTTCGTGTTGCCGCTCTTCGTGATCGCGCTTACCAGCGACCTCCTTGGCGAGGAGCGCGATGCCGGTACGCTCGCGATGCTCCTCGCGCACCCTGTGTCCCTGGCTGGCGTGCTCGCCGCCAAGCTGACGACACGAGGCGTCGCGGTTGCCGCCGTGACGGTCATCGTTCCGCTCGTGACCATGGAGATCGAAGCGGTCTACCCAGGCATCCCTCACCTTCTCGCGTACACGATCCTCGTTGGCGCTACGGTCACCTTCTGGTGCCTGCTCGCCGCGCTCGTCAACGTATGGGTTCATTCGGGTGCTACCACAGCGACGACGCTCATCTTCGCGTGGGTCGCATGCACGGTGTTGGTCCCGAGTATCGCAAGCGTCGCGGTGACGCGCTTGGCTCCCCTACCGTCGCGCTTCGATCTCCTCGATGCGCTCCGTGGCGACGACGTCCGCAACATCGACGGCGAACGCCTGCTCGCCAAGTACTACGGCGACCACCCGGACCTCATTCGCTCCCATGAGAGCAAGACCTCTTTCGCGGAGCGCTTCACGCTCGTGCAGCGCGAGACGATGCGCCGTACGGCGCCGATCGAGGCAGAACACGCTAGGAGACGCCGCGTCCGCTACGAGGTTGCAGGGCTGTTGCGCTTCGCTTCTCCGAGCACGATCGTACGGGAAGCGCTCGACGTGTTGGCGGGCACAGACACCGGGCGATTTCTCGAGTTCAGCGACCGCACGGAGGCGCTACGAACCGCCTTCGCGGATTGGATGTTGCCGAGCATCACATCGGGAACGCAGGCTCACGACGTTCCGTGGTCACAAGCCCCGACGCTTGCGCCGGCCACAGAACGACACCTCGCTGCCGCGCTTTCGCCGGCGCTTCTTGGTCTGTGCGCGTTCTGCCTCGGGTGCGTCGCCGGGATCGTGCCGCGTCTCACCCGGGTAAGACACAACGCTTCGGAGGTGTTATATGCTTCCTGAAGCCGCAGTGCGACGCACACGCGTCAGCACGTAGTAGTCGAGCCGGTCGGGCAACCCGGCATCGGCACACGCGCAAGCCTTCCATGAAGGCGTGCGCGCATGCGAAGAGGCTCTATGAGCTTCGCCGCCGATGCCGTGGACAGTCTGCTCGAGCAGAGTATCGTCGGGAGCTTCACGCGCGTGGGCTCGGCGCTACGCCGACGACTCGACCAATGGGAGACCCTCGCCCAGCGTCGCCTCGACGGTCGGGTCATCGTCATGACCGGCGGAACATCGGGCCTCGGTCTTGCTGCGGCGCAGTCGTTTGCGGCCGCCGGTGCGACTCTCGCAATCGTTGCGCGCGACCGTGCAAAGGCAGAGACGACCTGCGCCCGGCTAAGACGTGACACGGATAACGCGAGGGTCGACTTCGTCGTGGCCGACACGGGCGATCTCGTGGGCATCCGCCAAGCTGCTGCGGTGCTCACGCATCGCCATCCTGCGATTCACGTCCTCATTCACAACGCTGGCGCGCTCGATGCGACGCACGCAACCAGCCCACAAGGCATCGAGCAGACCGTCGCGAGCCAGGTCATCGGTCCCTCCTTGCTCACGACGTTGCTCGTGCCCGCCCTTACGGCAGGGGCCCCCTCGCGCGTGCTTTGGGTCGCTTCGGGCGGAATGTACAGCGAGCCGCTTTCAGTCGAGCACCTCGAGATGCCCGCGGCCTCGTACAACGGCGTCACAGCTTACGCGCGTGCCAAACGCGCCCAGGTGACGCTCGCCGCGCTGTGGGCCGAAAAGCTGGCCCCTCTCCGTATCGCGGTGCACGCGATGCACCCAGGGTGGGCCGACACGCCTGGCGTCACGCGCTCACTTCCCGTCTTCAAGCGCATCATGGGTCCGTTGTTGCGTACACCGGCGGACGGCGCCGACACGTTGGTGTGGCTCGCGACGACAGATGACGGCGCGTTAGGTGAGAGTGGTCGATTCTGGCACGACCGCCGGCCGCGAACCTTGCACCGGATGGCTTCGACACGACGCTCGGACACCCCCGAGGAGCGCGCCCGGCTATGGAGCTGGGTCGTCGCAAAGAGCTACGGCCCGAGCCATGCGGCTTGAGACGACGGGCGCGGCTGCCTCAACCACGCGAGCGTCGCTTCCTCGAGCCTGCGATGAGTAGCGCGACCAAGCGACGCGCCCAGGGGCGGTCCGCCGCGCGTCGCTCCACGAAGATCCGGTGCAACACGGCACCCGCGATGGTGTGGAGTAGTAGGTCGAGGTCAGTGTCTTCGCGAAGCTCACCTCTCGCGATCGACCGTTCCAACACCAATCGAGGCGTCCGCTGAGGCGGTCCGGAGCGCATCGCCGCGCCTAGCTGACGAGCAAGAGGCGTATCGCCATCCGCGAAAACGGTCCGAACGACACCCATCCCAGGGGGAGACGCGATGAAGGACGCTAAACGGCAAGCGAGGTCCGCGAGGTCACTCTCCACATCGCCGTGGTCCGGCAGCTCGCTCTCGACCGGCACCGCGAGTCCGAGCGCTGCTGCGACAAGGGCTTCTTTCGTCGGCCAGCGCCGGTAGAGGCTGGTCTTGTTGATGGCGGCCAGCTCCGCGACCCGCGGCAGGCTTAGGCGCGCGACACCAACGCGAGCGAGCTCCTCGAGGGTGACCTCGAGCACTCGCCTTACGACAGTGGAGCCGCGCGCCTTCTGTGGCCGTCTACGCACGGCCGCAACTTCTGTCGCAACCGCAGGTCAAAGCAACTTCTAGTTGCGCTAGCGCTGGGGTCGTCGCATATTGCAACTTCAAGTTGCAATACGGAGTCATCGCTTGCGTGTTACCATCTTGGCCCCGGGCAGCCGCGGCGATGTCCAGCCGTACATCGCTCTCGGGCAGGCGCTCAGGGCCCTTGGCCACCAGTGCAACGTGCTCACGACTCTCGACCACGCGGCGCTGGTCACTAGCCACGGTCTCGACGTCGCAACCATCCCCATGAACGTCGCCGCCGAGCTGCAGCGGGTGCGGACGACACGCGCCATCGAGGGAGGCGGACTCTGGTCTTCCTTTCGTGAGCTGAGTGGTATCGCAAGGCGTTCTGCGTATGCGCTCGCGGAGCTCGCCTTGAGCACGTGCCGGGGGAGCGACGTCATCGTCACCGGCTTCGCCGCCGCTCTCGCGGCGGACGGCGTGGCAAAGAAGCTCGGGGTGCCGGTCGTGCAGGCCTACAACGTCCCCATCACGACGACTGGGTCGTTCCCGGGGGCACTTTGCCCATGGCTCGACTTCGGACCGGCGTCGCGTCGGCTCGGGCATCGGCTAACCCGCGCGGTGTTGTGGTCGACGGCGCGGTCAGCCGCGACCGAGGCGCGCGCCGAGGTCTTGGGCGCACCACGCACCTCGGTTCTGCCCGGCGGGCACCCCGGCCTACTGCCGGGGCCGGTTCTCTACGGTTTCAGTGAGGCATTCCTGCCGAGGCCTAACGATTGGCCAGCAGATGTTCGCGTCACGGGTTTTTGGTTCGCCGCGGAACCGAGTGGCTTCTCCCCACCCCTCGAGCTCCAGAGATTCCTCGACGCTGGCCCGCCGCCGGTTTGCATCGGCTTTGGCAGCATGAGCACGGAGAGGCCAACAGAGCTCGGCGCGATGGCGATCGAAGCGGCCAGGACCGCCGGTGTCCGCCTCGTCCTCTTGTCGGGCTGGGCCGGCTTGGGCACCGAGATGGTCACGAGCGGCGTGATGACGCTCGGTGCCATGGCGCACGACTGGCTCTACCCGCGCTGCAGCGCCGTCGTGCATCACGGTGGCGCCGGCACGACTGCGGCGGCGCTACGCGCGGGGATCCCTGCGGTGGTGGTGCCGTTTCATGGCGACCAGCCCTTCTGGGCGCGCCGCGTTCACCAACTTGGTCTCGGGCCAGCCCCGATCCCACGCCGGAAGCTAACGGCGCGTCGGCTCGCCGCGGCCATCGCACTAGCCCGCACCAGCGCGGGTTTTCAGGAGCACGCCGCAGCCATGGGTCGTCGCGTGCGCTCGGAACGGGGAGCCATGGATGCCGCGATGGCGATCGTCGAGCAAGCCGGCGCGTAGGCGCGTGCCGGGGTAAAATCTGGTCGTGCCCATCCTTCCGCTTGCGTTGTTCATCGCCACCGCTGGCTGCCAAGGAAACGCGACTGAGATCGTCGTCGACACCGGGGCCCACCAGATGGTGCTGTGCGAGAAGGGCAAACCGAAAGCTGAGTACAAGGTGGCCCTCGGCTCGGGCGGTATCGGTAAGGAGCGCCAGGGCGACGCCAAGACGCCGCTCGGCGTTTATCCGCTCACACCCGGACGTTACTCGGCGAGCTTTCACACCTTTATTTTGCTGGGCTACCCGACCAAGGAGCAGCGCGCCAAAGGCATGACCGGCAGCGATGTCGGGGTGCATGGTCCAGCGCGGGGTACCGAGCTTCTTGGCGAGGTGAACGTCGCCACCGACTGGACGCTCGGCTGCATCGCGGTGGCGAGTGATGCCGAAATCGACTTTATTGCCGCTTGGATGAAGAAGGCCAAGTGTACCAGCATCCGGCTCGAGTGAGCGGTCTGCTCGCTATAACGTAGTGTCCGAGGTGGGGCAGCGCATGGGCACCACGAGGCCGGATACCCTGCGACTAAGAAGCGTTCGCAATGACCCGGAGCTGCGACAAAACACCGCGATCTGAGAGGCGTTATCCTGGCTTGCGCTGCCGATTCGTTTTCGTGTAGTCGCACCTCGCGCGGCGTCCGCGAATCAGCGCGTGAACTGCAGCACTCCATCGGGGTGGCCGGTGACGTCTTTCAATTTCCCTCCTTGGACCAACAAGATCAGACCCCTCGTCGGCGTGCTGGGCGCCGGTGGGCTCGTCTACGTGACGTGCCTCGTGACCTGGGGCTTCTCGCCCAAGACCACGGACGTTGGCTACCAACCCGAACAACCCATTCCGTACAGCCACGCTCTCCATGCCGGGAAACTCGCAATCGACTGCCGGTATTGCCACGTCGCCGGCAGTGGCGCCCACGCCAGCGTGCCGACGACCGAGACATGCATGAACTGTCACGGCATGGTGAAGACGAAGAGCGCCAAGCTCGCGCCGCTTCGGGAAAGCTGGGCGAAAGATGAGCCCGTGGATTGGGTGAAGGTCCACGACCTCCCCGACTACGTGTATTTCAACCACTCGGCGCACATCAAACGTGGCGTTGGCTGCGTCTCCTGCCATGGCCGCATCGACAAGATGGAAGTCGTCGCCCAGGAACACACCCTGAGCATGGGCTGGTGCCTTGATTGTCATCGTAACCCGGAGGCTCACCTGCGACCGCAGGACCTCATCACGGTGATGGACTACACCCCCGAGCGGCCCCAGCTCGAGCTGGGCGCCGAGATTCGCCAAAAGAACAACATCAATCCGCCAACCGACTGCTCGACGTGTCACAGGTAGCATCGATGAAAACCGTCACCATCGTCGCCAAAGCCCCCGAAGAAAACGCATCGCCCCATGAGGCGAGCCCAGTCGCGGCGAGCGACACGCGCGTTACCGAGTTCTGGCGCTCCCTTAGCGAGCTCGAAGGCACGGCAGAGTTCGATGCCGCCTTGGCCCGCGAATTCGGTACCGACGTTGGCGATGCCGAGAGTGGCGTTTCACGTCGGCGCTTCGTCCAGGTCATGGGTGCTTCGCTCGCCCTCGCCGGCGCCTCCGGGTGTCGCTGGGAGAAAGACAACATCCACTCGTTCACCCGCTCGCCGCAGTCGCATGTCCTTGGCAAGCCCAAGTACTTCGCGAGCGCATACGAGACCGACGGGATTGCCCAGCCGGTCATGGTCACCAGCTACGACTACCGCCCCATCAAAGTGGACGGGAACCCAAAGCACCCAATGAGCCACGGCGGCTCCGACATAACGACGCAGGGCTCGGTGCTCGAGCTCTACGATCCGGACCGTAGCAAGACGGTGCTCGCCGACGGCAAGAAGTCGTCGTGGGATGCGTTCAAGAAGTTCGCCAAAGACGCGCTCAAGGGCGACGGCAGCCGCGTTGCTTTCTTGACCAGCACGACCTCGTCGCCGACCCTCATGGGTCTCGTAGCGGAGCTCAAGGCCAAGCTTCCGCAGGCCACATGGGTGACCTTCGACGGCATCTCGCGTGACAACCTCCGCCAAGGCGCCATGACTGCGTTCGGCAAGCCCGTCCGCACGATGCTCGAGCTGGCTCGCGCCCGCGTCATTTTGTCCCTGGACGACGACTTCTTGGGAGCACACCCTGCTCACGTCAAGTACGCGCGAGACTGGGCGACAGCGCGACGACCCGAGCAGGGCGAGACCATGAGTCGTATGTACGTGGTCGAGAGCCGACTCTCGAATACCGGTGGGTGTGCCGACCACCGTTTGCCTGTCCGATCGCGCGACGTGAAGGCGTTCGCCTTGGCGGTGGAGCAGGCACTTCGTCAGAGCGGCGTCAGCATCGATGGTCAGAGCCCGGCCCCTGTCGGCCTCGACGCCGAGGTCACGCGCTTTGCTCAGACGGTTGCGAAGGATTTGGCGAGCCACCAGGGGGCGTGTGTCGTCACGGTGGGCGCAGGTCAGTCGGCTGAAGTGCACGCGATCGCGCACCGCTTGAACGTGGCGCTCGGCAATGCCGGCAAGACCGTCACGTATCTCGACCACGCGCTGGGCGCGCAAGACGGTAACCAGACGATGAACATGGCCCGACTCATCGACACGATGAGCAAAGGGCAGCTCGAAACTCTCGTCATCCTGGGTAGCAACCCGGTGTACTCGGTACCAGGTGCACTCGGCTTCTCGGACGCCTATGCCAAGGTGAAGAACCGGGTTCACCTATCCGACTACCTGGACGAGACCTCGCGCACCGCCACCTGGCACTTGAACGCCGCTCATTGGCTCGAGAGCTGGGGTGACAGCCGCTCTTACGACGGCACCGTCACCGTGCAGCAGCCCATGATCAAGCCGCTCTACGATGGCAAGTCCGCTATCGAGGTCATGAGCATGCTCCTGGCCGCGACCCAAGAGAACGGCGTCGCGGAGACTGGCTACGAGCTGGTGCGCCGCACCTTCGCCAAGCTGTCTGGAGTCGAAGCCGACGCCAAGGCCATCACCGCGGTCGTCTCGCCGGACTATGACTCTCAAGGTCCCGTCCCCGAGGGCGCGTCCGCCGCGACGGAGGCCAAGCTCCCGGTGCTCTTCAACGGGTTCGAGCGTGCGTGGCGCCAGAGTCTGTTTGACGGCGTCATCAACAACACGAGCTTCGCGAAGGTCACGCCGACCCTGCAGCCGTTCACCGTCAGCGCGGCAGAGGCGCCGGCCTCGCGCACCGATGCCAAGAACGGTGAGCTCGAGCTTACCTTCTACGTCGACAGCCGCATGGGTGACGGTCGCCACGCCAACAACGCTTGGCTGCAAGAGACGCCGGACTTCATGACCAAGCTGACCTGGGACAATGCCCTGCTCGTCGGCCCCGCCACCGCCAAGGCGCTCGGCCTCGAGGACGAAGGCATGGTGAAGCTCTCCGTCAATGGACGCGAGCTTACGGTCCCCGTGTTGGTGCAGCCCGGCCAAGCGCTGGGTAGCATGGCGCTCGCGATGGGCTACGGACGCACCGCTGCGGGCCGCGTTGGCGGCTGGATGGAGCGCGAGCTCGACCACACGATCGCTGGCTTCGATGCCAACGTGCTTCGCGGCACCGAGACGGTGAGCTTCGTGGCTGGCGTCAAGGTCGCGCCGACTGGCGAGCGCTTCAAGCTGGCGACGACCGTCGACCACTTCTTGATCGACGCCGCCGGTATGACCGAGCGCGAGCGCCGCGCGGGCGAGATCATCCGCGTGGGCACGATCGACGAGTACAAACACGAGCCGGACTTCGCCAAACACGTCGTCCATCACCCGCCGCTCGAGTCGCTCTTTTCGGAGTGGGAGTACAAGCAGCGTCGCTGGGGCATGGCCATCGACCTGACGAGCTGCACGGGCTGCAGCGCCTGCGTCGTTGCCTGCACTGCCGAAAACAACGTCCCGGTCGTCGGCAAGGAGCAGGTGCTCCGCAATCGCGAAATGCACTGGATTCGCATCGACCGCTATTTCCGCGGCGATCCAGAGAACCCCACGCTGGGCGCTCAACCCATGCTGTGTCAGCAGTGCGAAAATGCTCCTTGCGAGCAGGTCTGCCCGGTAGGCGCCACCATTCACAGCCAGGAAGGGCTGAATGACATGGTCTACAACCGCTGCATCGGCACGCGCTACTGCTCGAACAACTGCCCGTACAAGGTGCGCCGGTTCAACTACTTCAACTTCCACGAGGACCTGAAAGACGGTCGCAACGAAGTGAAGAAGATGATGAACAACCCCGAGGTCACTGTCCGCTTCCGCGGTGTGATGGAGAAATGCACCTACTGCGTGCAACGCATCCAAAACACGAAGATCGCCGCCAAGAACGACAAGCGCGCCATCAAGGACGGTGAAATCACGCCGGCCTGCGCTCAGGCATGCCCGACCGATGCCATCGTCTTCGGCGACTTGTCGGATCCGAACGCGCGGGTGACCAAGCTCAAAGCCTTGCCCCGCAACTACGACGTGCTCGCAGAGCTCAACGTGAAGCCGCGCACGAGCTACCTCGCGAAGATCGTTAACCCGAACGGAGGTCTCGTATCATGAGCGCCGTCTCCCACGCCGAGCTGATGCGCGACAACACCATCGATGACCCGACCCAACGGGCACCGTTGGTCACCAACGACTCGAGCTTCGGAGATGTGACCCAAGCGGTCGCTGGCGTCGCCGAGGCCAAGCCACCCATCGGCTGGCTCATTTGTTTTGGTGTCGCGTCCGTTGGCGCGGTCATGCTGGTGTCTTGCATCGGCTGGCTCGTGTGGATGGGCGTTGGCGTCTGGGGGAACATGACCCCCGTCGCATGGGCCTGGGACATCACGAACTTCGTCTTCTGGGTCGGCATCGGTCACGCCGGCACGCTCATCTCTGCGGTGCTCTTCTTGATGCGTCAGAAGTGGCGCATGTCGATCAACCGGTTCGCGGAAGCGATGACCATCTTCGCGGTCATCTGCGCCGCCATCTTTCCGGGCGTCCATGTTGGTCGCGCCTGGCTCGCGTATTGGCTCTTCCCCATCCCCAATCAGATGCAGATGTGGCCCCAGTTCCGCTCACCGCTGCTCTGGGACGTTTTCGCGGTCGGCACCTACGCCACCACGTCCATTCTCTTCTGGTACTTCGGCATGATCCCGGACTTGGCAACCTTGCGCGACCGCGCCAAGTCGACCATCGCGAAGATCGGCTACGGCATCTTCTCTCTGGGATGGACGGGTAGCGCCAGGCACTGGCACCGCTACGAGCGCGCGTATCTGTTGCTCGCGGGTCTTGCGACTCCGCTGGTCCTCTCCGTGCACTCAGTCGTTTCGTTCGACTTCGCCGTCTCCCAGTTACCTGGTTGGCACACGACGATCTTCCCGCCCTACTTCGTCGCCGGCGCCATCTTCTCTGGCTTTGCGATGGTCATGAATCTCGCGATTCCGGCGCGCGCCATTTTCAAGCTCGAGCACCTCATCACGATGCGGCACCTCGAGAACATGAACAAGGTCATCCTCGCGACCGGCATGATGGTTGGCTACGCGTACGGGATGGAGTTCTTCACCGCCTGGTATAGCGGCAACCCGCAGGAAGTATTCGCGTTCAAGAATCGCGCGTTTGGTCCCTATTGGTGGGCCTACTGGACCATGGTGAGCTGCAACGTCATCTCGCCCCAGTTCTTCTGGTTCAAAAAGCTGCGCACGAGCATCCCCGTGATGTTCGTTCTGTGCATCTTCGTGAACATCGGCATGTGGTTCGAGCGTTTCGTCATCACCGTGACTTCGCTCCACCGCGACTCGCTGCCGTCGTCGTGGGCGTATTATCAGCCGACGCACATCGACATCATGATGTTGGTCGGCAGCTTCGGTCTGTTCTTCACGTTGTTTTTCTTGTTCTTGAAGTATCTGCCCATCATCGCAATGGCGGAGATGAAGACCGTCATGCCTCAGGCGCACGCGCACGGCGACCACCACGGTCCGGCCACGAAGCATGCGCACACCGCGGGGGCCCACTAAGTCATGGCACACAGCAAGGTTCCGGAACGAACGAGCGGCGACACCAAGGTGTACAGCTATCTCGCGGAGTACCCGACGCCGCAGGCGCTCATCGAGGCATGCAAAGCTGTCCGCGATGCCGGATACAAAAAGTGGGACGCGTATTCACCGTTCCCCGTCCATGGCATCGACCCGGCGATGGGCATTCGCCCGACCATCCTGCCGTGGATCGTTCTCGGTGCCGGCCTCACCGGCATGTTGCTCGGTCTCGTCATGCAGATCGGCCTGAACGCCTTCGACTACCCCTGGATCATCTCCGGCAAGCCGCTCTGGTCGGTTCCGGCCTTCGTGCCAGTCGCCTTCGAGACAACCATCTTGCTGTCGGCGCTCACCACGTTCGGCGGCTGTCTCGTGCTGAACAACCTGCCTGATCTCTATCACCCGCTCTTCAAGAAGAAGCGCTTCGCCAAAGCGACTGACGACAAGTTCTTCATCTCGATCGAGTCCGATGACAAACTCTTCGACGAGCAGAAGACCAAGAGCCTGCTAGAGCGCACGCATCCAACAGCGCTCGAGACGGTCGAGGACGACCGCAAGGTCAACTCGGCATTGCCCCGACCGATTGTGTACGGACTGCTGATCGCGACGTTCCTGTCGTTCGTCCCCATGGCTCGCATCGCGCAGGCTCGCTACACCAAGACGACCGACCCGCGGTTCAACCTGGTGTCCAACATGGACTATCAGGAGAAGTACAAGAGCCAGCGCGGTACATCGTTTTTCGCGGACAAGCGCACGATGCGTCCGCCCATCCCGGGCACCGTGGCGCAAGACACCCTGGCCCTCGACGATCGGTACTCGCGCGGCGTCGAGCCAGGCACGAACGATAAGTTCATCAGCGACTTCCCGCCGCAATTCTCGGTGAACGCTGGCGCCATGCAGCGCGGTCGCGAGCGCTTCGAAATCTACTGCGCCCCGTGCCACGGCTTGGCGGGCTACGGCGATGGCATGGTCGCGCGTCGCGCCGAAGAGCTCGCGGAGGGCACGTGGGTCGCGCCGACTTCGCTGCACGAGCCGCGTCTCGCGAACGAACCGCTGGGCTATTTCTACAACGTCATCTCCAACGGTGTGCGGAACATGCCCGGTTACGCCTCACAAGTGACCGAGGAAGATCGTTGGTTGATCGTCCTCTACCTGCGCGCGCTGCAACGGTCTCAGGCCGGCAGTGTCGACGACGTCCCCGCCGACCAACGCGGCGCCTTGAGGTAATGCAATGAACGGCCCAACTCTCGTCGAGCTCCCCAAGGACAACTACAGCTTCGGTGCGGCCGGCAAACGCCTCACCACGATCGGCGCTGTGGTCGGTGTACTCGCCCTCAGTGGCGCTGCAGCCATGGGCGCTGCGGCGGACGACCACCTGGGCCGCTTTCTGCACGCGTACCTCTTGGCGTTTTATTACGTCCTCACAGTCGCCTTGGGCTGCCTCTTCTTCGTCGGCATCCAGTACCTGTTCCGCGCGGGCTGGAGCGTCACGGTCCGGCGGCTCGCCGAGCTAGGCGCAGGCACCTTGCCGGCTCTGGCCATCTTGGCGCTTCCGATCATCGTGGCGACAGCCATGGGCAACCATACGCTGTACACGTGGACGGACCACGAGGTCGTCAAGCAGAGCCATCTGCTCGAGCACAAGGCTCCGTACCTCAACCTGAACTTCTTCCTCGTCCGCTGCGTTGCATACTTCGGTATCTGGGCGTTGCTGTCTTGGTTCTTCCTGTCGCGTTCGACCAAACAAGATGCCTCTGGCGACCCCAAGCTCACGCGCAGCATGGAGATCGTCTCCGGCCCCGCCACTATCCTCTTCGCGCTCACGCTGACGTTCGCGAGCATCGATCTCATCATGTCGCTCGCGCCGACGTGGTTCTCGACGATGATCGGCGTCTACTTCTTCGCCGGCGCCGCGACCTCGTCGCTGTCCTTCCTCATCCTGTTCGCCATGGCGTTGCAAAAGAGTGGGCGCATGGTCAACGTCCTCAACACCGAGCACTATCACGACCTAGGCAAGCTCCTTTTCGGCTTTACCTTTTTCTGGAGCTACGTCTGCTTCTCGCAGTTCATGCTCATCTGGTACGCGAACATTCCGGAGGAGACCGAGTTTTACCTCCATCGCTTCCAGGGGCCTTGGCTCGCCTTCTCGTGGTTCCTCTTGCTCGGCCACTGGGCGTTCCCGATGGCAGGTCTGCTATCGCGACATGTGAAGCGTAACCGCAAGGCGCTCGCTTTCTTCGCGGTTTGGTTGCTCGTTATGCACTACGTCGACATTGCCTGGTACGTGTTGCCAACGGTGGGCGGCCACGACGCACACGGCATTCCGTTCGGCCCGATGGAAGTCCTCTGTTGGGTCGGCATGATCGGCGTCTTCCTCGCCGTGGTCGGCTTCCTCGGGAGTCGCCGTTCGCTCGTGCCGCTCAAAGATCCGCGCGTCACGGAAGCGCTGCAATTCGAAAACATCTAATCTTCGCTTGCGCGCCACGTGGCGCGACGGAGCACGCCCCATGGCTGCAATGCATGATGATGTCGACGTCGCGAGAATCACCGTCATCGGTGTGTGCTCGGTCATCGGCGTTTACGTGTTCATCACCTTGACTCGCGTTGCCTTCATGCAGCTCTCGGAAGAGCAAGAGCGCATCAAGGTGATCGAGAATAAGCCTCGCAGTCTGACGATGTATCAGGAAGAGCAGCGTCAAAAGCTGGGAGGTGGTTACCGTTGGAGCGACGAGAAAGCGCGCACGGTGCACCTGCCCATCGAGATTGCCATGGCGAAAGTCACCAAGGAGCTCGCCAGCTCGCACAAGCTCGACAGCGTTCGCGATAGCAGCCTCGATGAGCCGTCCGAGACGACCTCGGGCAATCTTCCGGCTGCGCCAAACCCAACTCCTGCCGAGGCCCCCAAGAAGGCCAAGGCGCGAGCCATTCCACGCCCATGATCTCAGTCGCCGCTACGGTGCTGTTTGCCGTACTCGGCGCGACCGAGCAGGCGGACGAGCGTCCAGGCCGTGCCGAGCCACTGCCGAAGGAGCTCGAGGGCGTCGCGATCACCGAGAAGCTCGGTGCCAACGTTCTGACCGGCCTTGCGTTCATGGATTCCGAGGGTAAGGCCGTGACGATCGGCGACTACTTCAAGAGCGGTAAGCCCGTTATCCTCACCATGAACTACTCCGACTGCCCGATGCTCTGCAGTCTGCAGCTCAATCAGTTCGTGAAGTCGTTGCGCGACATGCGTTGGATGGTCGGCAACGAGTTCGAGATCCTTACGGTCAGCCTCGACCCCAAGGAGACCCCCGCGCGCGCTGCGGCCACCAAGGCGCGCTACGTGAAGGACTACGCACGCGCTGGTGACAAGGCAGGTCAGGGCGTTGCCATCGGTGAGGTTACTCCCGACACCGTCGACCGTGAACGCGAAGCTTCCGCCACGATGGGCTGGCACTTCCTCGTCGGCAGCGACGACAACGTTCACGCCTTAGCGAACAGCGTCGGCTTCGGCTACGCCTACAGCGAGACGCGCAAGGAATACCTTCACGTCGCGGCGATGATGCTGCTCTCACCCAAGGGCGTCGTCTCGCGCTACATGTACGGCTTGCAGCACAGTCCAGAGACACTGCGCTTGTCGCTCGTCGAAGCGACCGAAGGGAAGAGTGGGTCCCCGCTAGACAAAGTCATCCTCTACTGCTTCCATTACGATGCCACGGCGGGAAGCTATGTGATGATCGCCACCAACGTCATGCGCATTGGCGGCGGAGTTTTCGTCCTGCTCTTTGGTGCGTTCCTGGGTGTCCTGTGGTTGAGGGAACGCCGCAGAAGGGCTAAGAGGGGCGCGGCCGACGCAGCCTTAGGGCTCAAGGTCCCGCACGAGGTCAGGCAATGAATACGTTGGCGTTTAGCTTGCTCACTCAGGCAGTCACCGCGGGGAGCGAAGCGACCTATTGGTTTCCGCCGCAAGCGTCGACGACCGCGGCCGACATCGACTGGATCTACTACTTCATCTACTGGATCAGTGTTTTCTTCACGGTTCTGATCATCGCGGCCGGCCTCTGGTTCATGATCAAGTTCCGCTCGAAGAAAAACGCTCCGCCAGCCGCCGCGGGACACAACACCGCGCTCGAAGTCACCTGGACCGTCGTCCCGGCGATCCTCTGCGTGTTCATCTTCTACTTCGGCCTGACCGGGTACATGGATACGCATACGCCGCCCGCCGACAGCTACGTCGTCAACGTGACTGGCGTGAAATGGGCGTGGTCGTTCACCTACCCCGACGGCACCGTGAGCGACACGCTGCATGTGCCCGTCAACCGGCCCGTGCGCTTGGTGATGAGCAGCGAAGACGTGATTCACTCGCTCTTCATCCCGGCCTTCCGCACCAAGCAAGACGTCGTGCCAGGTCGCTATACTGAAGAGTGGTTCGAGGCCAATCAAGTCGGCGAGTTCGACATCTTCTGCACGGAATACTGCGGCACGAAACACAGCGAGATGCTCTCGAAGGTCGTCGTTCACGCCGAAGGCGACTTCACCAAGTGGCTGGCGCAAGCGGGCAACATCCACGAACGCATGAGCCCGGTCGAGGCAGGCGAGCTCCTCGTCAAGCAGCGCGGCTGTTTGCAGTGCCACTCGCTCGACGGTAGCCCGGCCACTGGTCCGACGTGGAAGGGCATCTGGGGCCGCAACGAGAAGCTCGCAGACGGTTCGTCGCTGACGGTCGATGAGAATTACGTCCGTACCTCGATCTTGCAGCCCCAGGCGCAGGTCGTCGCTGGCTACGGCCCGGTGATGCCCACCTTCCAGGGCAAGCTAAAGGATCGCGACATCACCGCCATCATCGAATATTTCAAGACGCTGAAGTGAGGTTCGTTCCATGAGCAGTCTCGACACCACCATGGGCCACAGCGCCCCCTCCCACGCCGAGGACAACTACCTCACGCATGCACACGGCATAAAATCGTGGCTCCTCACGCTCGACCACAAGCGCATCGGAGTCATGTATCTTTGCTCGACCGTGGGCGCTCTGATGCTCGGCGGCGTCTTCGCTCTGCTATTGCGAACGAAGTTGCTCACGCCCGGTCCAGGTATCCTGGACATGTCGCACGACACCTACAACCGCATGTTCACGCTCCACGGCGCGATCATGGTGTTCTTGTTCATCATCCCCGCGATCCCAGGAGCGCTGGGTAACTTCGTACTGCCCATCATGCTGGGCGCCAAAGACGTCGCGTTTCCCAAGCTCAATCTCGCGAGCTACTACCTCTGGGTCTTCGGTGCTGTGTTCTTCGTCACCGCCATGGTGGCCGGTAGCATCGATACGGGCTGGACGTTTTACACTCCCTACAGCGTCACCACTCCGGCGAACGGTGTCATCTGGGCGACGATGGGTGTGTTCATCCTTGGCTTCAGCTCGATCTTTACGGGCTTGAACTTCATCGTCACCATTCACAAGCTGCGCGCAGAGGGCATGACCTGGTTTCGCATGCCTCTTTTCCTCTGGGCGATTTACTCGACCTCGGTCATCCAGGTGCTCGCGACGCCAGTGCTCGCCATCACCGTGTTGCTATTGACCGTCGAGCGCACTCTGCACGTCGGCATCTTCGACCCGTCGCTCGGCGGCGACCCCGTGCTCTTCCAGCACTTTTTCTGGTTTTACTCACACCCCGCCGTCTACATCATGATTTTGCCCGGCTTCGGCATCATCTCGGAGATTGTCGGCGTCCATAGTCGTAAGCACGTCTTCGGCTACCGCTTCATCGCGTTCAGCTCGCTCGCGATTGCGCTGCTCGGCTTCTTGGTGTGGGGTCACCACCTCTTCACCAGCGGCCAGTCGGCACTCGCCTCGGTCATCTTCTCCGCGATCACCTTCACCATCGCGATCCCGTCAGCCATCAAGATCTTCAACTGGCTCGCCACCATGTACAAGAGCTCACTGCAGCTGACGACGCCGATGTGGTATGCCTTCGGCTTCATCGTTCTCTTCGTCATCGGCGGTCTCACCGGCTTGTTCTTGGCGGCTATGGCGGTCGACATCCACCTGCACGACACCTACTTCGTCGTCGCGCACTTCCACTACGTCATGGTCGGTGGCACGTTGCTCGCCCTGTTCGGCGGGCTCTACCACTGGTGGCCCAAGATGTTCGGCCGCATGTACAACGAAATGTGGGGCAAGGTCGGCGCCGTGCTCGTCACCATCGGCTTCAACGTCACCTTCTTCCCGCAGTTCGTGATGGGGACGCGTGGCATGCCGCGCCGTTACTTCACGTACCTCCCAGAGTTCCAGGCGTTCCACATCGCGTCGACGCTGGGTGCCTACCTCCTAGGCTTCGGCATCGTTCTGGCGTTCGCGAACCTCGCGATCGGCGCGTTCCGCGGTCGCAAGGCGTCAGCCAACCCGTGGGGTGGCGCGACGCTCGAGTGGGAATGCAGCTCGCCGCCCCCGCACGACAACTTCGCGGTCACCCCGACCGCGCACGACCCTTACGACTTCGCGCACCTCTCGTACGACGAGAAGACCGACGGCTACGTCGCGCGTAGGAGCTAACGAACACAATGTCGACAGCAGCCGCCCACAACCACCACGGCGAGGAAGGCCACGGGCACGACCCGCACCTGGCACATCACTTCGATTCGCCTCAGCAGCAGTTCGATTCCGGCAAGCTCGGCATCTGGCTGTTTCTCATCCAGGAAGTCCTCTTCTTCAGCGGACTCTTCTGCGCTTATGCGGTGTACCGCGCGAACCACCCAGAGATTTTCGAGTTTGCTCACCGCTACCTCGATGTCACGCTGGGCGCCGTCAACACCGCCGTGCTCATTTGCTCGTCGCTAACCGCTGCTTGGTCGGTACGTGCCGCCCAGCTCGGCCAGCGCAAGCTGATGATCGGGTGCATCGTGGTGACGATCGCGTGCGCCTTCGGCTTCTTGGGAATCAAATACGTCGAGTACGCGCACAAGTTTCATGACGGTCTCTTGTGGGGCGAGAAGTTCAACCCCAAGTATGCTCCCGGCGGCCATGGCGAGGAGGCGGGACACAGCCCGACTGCCGACGCCGAAGGTCACTCGGGTCAGCACGCCACGGCGCCGGGCGCCACGATCACGCAGGAAGCCGCCGGCGAAGCGAAGGTCACGACGCCGCGTAACACGTCGATCTTCTTCTCCATCTACTTCGCCATGACCGGCTTGCACGGCTTGCACGTGATCGCCGGCATCATCGTCTACGTGTGGCTGCTATGGCGGGCACTCAAGGGCGAGTTTGGTCCCAAACAGTATGCCGCGATCGACTTCGCTGCCCTGTATTGGCACCTGGTCGACTTGGTCTGGATCTACCTTTTCCCGCTCCTCTACCTGATTCGCTAACGAGGTCTCTTCCGATGAGCACGACGACACACGGTCACGCACAGGATCACGGCCTCTCGCACGTGATGTCCGCGAAGATGCTGCTCGGCGTCTGGGGCGCACTCATCGTCCTGACGGTTGTAACGGTCATCACGGCGACGCAGCCGATGTTCAACTTCGGCGCGTACGCGAACCTGGTCATCGCCATGGTGATCGCGACGGTGAAGGCCTCGCTGGTCTGTTTGTTCTTCATGCACTTGCTCTACGACCGCAAGTTCAACCTGCTCATCTTCATGGGCTCGCTGCTCTTCGTGTTGCTGTTCGTGAGCTTCTCGATGATGGACACCGCCCAGTATCAACCAGCCATTCAGAGCCGCGTGGAAGCCCAAGCTCAGTAAACGCTTTCACGAGGATTTACACATGGCTGGCACTGGCCGCGGCCGCTTCCAGGTCGTCGATGGAGGCACCGGCAAGACCGGCTCTGGGGACCTTCCGCAGGTCTCTACCGGCCAGCTCGGCATGATCATCTTCCTCGTCTCGCTCGGCGTGCTCTTCGCCGGCACGATGGCGGCGTATCTCATCGTCCGCTTCAACAACACGACATGGCGCACCGCGGACCAGCCCGGCTTGCCTCTGGGACTGCTCGCGAGCACCGTGGTCATCCTCGGAGCGAGTGTCACGCTCCAGCGCGCTCTCAGCAGCATCCGAAAGAACGACATCGATGGGCTGCGACGCTGGCTCGTCGCGACCTTCGTATTGGCGGTTGGCTTTATGGTCGGCCAGACCATTAACTGGCTCGGAATGGCGCGTCATGACCTGCCGCCGAATTCCAAGAGTCTCTACGTCTTCACCTTTTACATGCTTACGGGTGTGCACGCGTTACACGTCGTGGGCGGATTCGTGCCTCTTGGGATGTGTGTGCGCAACGCGTATCGGGGCACCTACTCGAGCTTGAGCTATCGAGGAGTTCGCTACTGCGCGCAGTACTGGCACTTTCTCGACGTCGTATGGGTCGTGATGTTGTCGGTCATGTGGGCTGTCACCTGATCGTGTACCGTTTCGGCACACGCGCACCGCGACTGTAGTGTCCGCCAAAACGTGGCGCCAGAAGATCTAAACCGCGAGTTGCGTCGTATCTCGTAGTTGACTCGGGTCGACTTCTAGCGCGTAATCACGGCTCGTGGTGGTCCGCCCAGGCGGACGGGCGTTGAGCACTTCGCAGTCTTGGACGTCGGCGTGGGTGACATCGATGGCGCGACTGAAATACTCCGATACAGCGCAGGGTCGTAAGCAGCAAGAAGAGAAGTACCACCGGATTCTCGATGCTGCGCTCGAGGTGTTCGCCGACAAAGGCTTCCATGAAGCCAAGGTGACCGAAATCGCGCGCGTGGCCGGCGTCGCGGACGGCACCATCTACCTCTACTTCAAGAACAAGGACGACCTGGTCGTCTCGCTGCTCGAGGCAAAGGTCGCTTTCATCAACGATCTCATGAACAAGAGCGTATCCGACATCGCGGATGGTCGAGATCGCGTGCATCACATGGTTCGGTTCCACGTACGCCTGGCCTATGAAAACCCAGCGCTAACCCGCTTCCTCACAGTTGAGCTGCGCCGTGGTAGCGCGTTCGTGAAAACTCACGCCCAGAAAGCAGTGCGTACCTACCTCGACACCTGGGGTGAGACCATCGAGATGGGTCAACGCCAGGGCCACTTCCGCTCTGACATCGACGCGGGCATCGTCAAACACCTTGTTTTCGGTGCGCTCGACTACGCCTGCATGGCCTGGGTCATGAATCCTGACCGTACGGTCGAACAGCTCAACCGGGTCATGCGCGAAACTACCGAGCTTGTCTTGCGCGGAATTGCGGTCTCGCAACAGGGCGCACGTTGGACTCCCACACCTGATTTCGGGCGTGTCGAGGCCTGAGGGGATTTACCTACATTTAGACATGCCTGGGCGTCATCTCCTGCCGCAAACCAGTGCTGCAACCAACGTCGTACGTTCAACATCACACCGTTCGCGGCGCGGGCACCAACATGATTCGCATCTACGACACCCACACAACGAGCGGCACAGCGACGAGTCTGGGCTCTGAGACGCCGTTCGGCCTCGCGAATGCCATCAATCGGGTGAAACACGATGTAGCAGCGGCCCTCGCGGCATTGATTGCCGAGCTGGAAGCGACGCAGCCGCCCCGACCTGGCCCCGACGGCAAGGTCAATACCTCGGCTCAGCAAGCTTACGACGAGCGAGTCGGCGAGATCAGAGGGAAGATTTCACGCGCGAAACGAGAGCTGCACGAAGTGGCCTTGGCGGAGCAGTCCACCTCGGACCCGCACGTCGGTAGGATGATGTCCGCGGATATCGACGCGGACCAGGCGGGCGACGAGGCGCCGAAACGCCTTGCCGCAACACGACACCTGGCGGTGCCAGTGCTAGCGACCGGCCTGAACGCCGCCGATGAACCGAGCCCAGGTGCAGATTCGGCACCGCTGGAGAAGGTCGGCTCTAGCGGACGATCATGAACGTGCGAAACTCCTCGAGGTAGGTGCCCCAGCGGGCACTCACGTTCTCGACCTCGGCCGCAGGCGGACCGAGCTTCGCCCAGTCGACGAACTGCTCGAGAGCATAACGCGGACCCTCGGCGACGATCTCGACGCTGCCGTCGGAGAGATTCTTCACGAAGCCCGAGAGGCTCAAGCTTTGGGCCTTCTCGAGAGCCGAGGCACGATAAAAGACGCCTTGGACCCGGCCGGTGATCCACAGCGTGACGCGTGCGAGGTTTTCGGTCATGGCGTCTTCTGATTGTAAGCCCTCGCAAGGGGGGACGGCCAGGGGTGGCCCTCTGGCGTGACCGTGAGCATCATGCGATGCGAAAACCGCCATGCGTATCCTCGTCGTGAACACAGGCAGCTCGTCGGTGCAGTTGCAATTGGTGGTGGCATCGACCCGGCCAGCCAGCCCCGACGACTGCGAGGCCCGCTTCTCGGCGAAGATCGAAGACCTGAAAGGCACCCCGAAGCTCGTCCTCAACGGCGACAAGCGTCCGGCGACCTCGAACAGCCACGCCGACGGTGCTCTCGAGCTACTTACCGCGGCGGGCGACGCGCTAGCGTCCATCGACCTCGTCGCGCATCGTGTCGTGCACGGTGGCTCCGCGTATAGCGCGCCAACACGCATCGACGACGCGATGTTGCGAACGATGGAGACTCTCGACCAGCTCGCGCCTCTCCACAACACGGTGGCTCGCCGGACGATCGAGACCCTGCGTGAACGACTGCGGAAGATTCCCCATGTGGCCGTTTTCGACACGGCATTCCATGCCTCGCTTCCGGAAGTCGCAGCGACCTACGCCATCGCCCCTGCCCTGGCGAAGAAGCACGGCATTCGTCGCTACGGATTTCACGGCACCGCCTATCGCTACATGGTCGGCCGCTACGCGCGAAGCCTGGGAATACCGCTCGAGAAGACGAAGCTCGTCGCCGTCCACCTGGGAGGGGGGTGCTCGGCCGCCGCGGTCGCGGGCGGCCGCAGCGTCGAAACGTCCATGGGGATGACGCCCCTCGAAGGGCTGGTCATGGGCACACGCGCTGGTGATATCGACCCTGGCGTCATCGAGCTCCTGGCCCAGCGAGAGAATCTCTCGACGCGCGAGGTCATCGATGTCCTCAACCGGCAGTCTGGCCTGCGCGCGCTCTCGGAGACGACGGAGGACACGCGCCTTCTCGTGAAGGCGTCTCCGACAGACGCTCGCGCGCGCCTCGCTCTCGAGGTGTTCTGTCACCGCATCGTCAAGTACGTAGGCGCCTACCTTGCGGTGCTCGGGGGCGCTGATGCACTGCTCTTGGGCGGTGTGATCAACGAGAACACACCATGGGTGCGCGAGCGCGTCTGTCGGCACTTCACCTGGTGTGGTCTCTCAATCGACACGGCTCGCAATGTGGCGACCATCGACCGCGACGGCCGCATCACCTCCGACGACTCACGCTTGCACGCATGGGTGATCCCCGCGCGCGAAGATCTACAGCTCGCATATGAGGCTGCCTGCCTCGTGCTCGACGACAAGGAGACCTGACCATGCAAGACACGACGTTGTCCCCCGACGAGCTGCGCAAGCTCGATGCCTACTGGCGAGCCTGCAACTATCTATCAGCGGGCATGATCTATCTGCGCGACAATCCGCTATTGCGAATGACTCTGAGCCCCGAGCACATCAAGCGCCGTCTGCTCGGTCACTGGGGGTCTGATCCCGGCCAATCCTTCGCTTGGGTGCATCTCAATCGCCTCATCAAGCGTCACGACCTCGACATGATCTTCATCTCGGGCCCCGGACATGGCGCGCCAGCAACCCTCGCGAACGCCTACCTCGAGGGCACCTACTCGGAGATCTACCCCGATTGCAGCGAAGATGAACGTGGCCTCACCAAGTTCTTCAAGCAGTTCTCATTTCCTGGCGGCGTCGGGAGCCACTGCACCCCCGAGACACCTGGCTCGATTCACGAGGGTGGCGAGCTCGGCTACAGCCTCTCGCATGCCTTCGGCGCGGCCTTCGACAATCCGCAGCTCATCGTCGCGACGATGGTCGGCGATGGCGAGGCAGAAACGGGCCCGCTCGCGACCTCTTGGCACTCCAACAAGTTCTTGAACCCTGTCCGCGATGGCGCCGTGCTACCGATTCTGCACCTGAACGGCTACAAGATCGCCAATCCCACGATCCTCGCGCGCATCCCGCACGAGGAGCTGGCCCAGCTCTTCCGAGGCTACGGGTACACTCCCCACTTCGTCGAGGGTGACGAGCCAGCCGTGATGCACCAGCTCATGGCCAGCACGCTCGACAAGTGTCTCGCGGAAATTCGCGCCATTCAGCGACACGCCCGCGACTCGGGCGACCTCACGCGTCCTCGCTGGCCCATGATCGTGCTCCGCTCTCCCAAAGGCTGGACTGGCCCCAAAGAGGTCTCGGGGCACCGGGTCGAAGGCTACTGGCGTTCACACCAGGTGCCGATCGCCGACGCAGCGACGAATCCAGCGGGTCTCGCTGCGGTGGAGAAGTGGCTCAAGAGCTACCGGCCCGAGGAGCTCTTCGACGCCGAGGGAAAGCTCGTGCCCGAGCTGCGCGAGCTCGCGCCGAAGGGCCGGCGTCGTATGAGCGCCAATCCACACGCAAACGGCGGTGTGCTAAGGCGGGCACTTGACCTGCCGGATTTTCGCTCGTTCGCTGTCGCGGTCAAGAAGCCCGGCCGTGAGTTGCAATCGCCAACGCAGGTCCTCGCGGGCTATCTGCGCGAAGTCATGAAGCGCAACATGACGACGTTCAGGCTATTTGGGCCCGACGAGACAGCCTCGAACAAGCTCGATGGCGTCTACGCTGCATCGAAGAAGACCTGGCTGGGCGAATATCTGCCGGAAGACAAGGATGGCGGTGAGCTCGCTCCGGACGGCCGCGTCATGGAGATGCTCTCTGAGCACACACTCGAAGGGTGGCTCGAGGGCTACGTCCTGACCGGGCGGCACGGTCTCTTCTCTACGTACGAGGCCTTCGTCCATGTCATCGACTCGATGTTCAATCAGCACGCCAAGTGGCTGGACAAAGCCAAGCAGTGCTCCGAGTGGCGCGCGCCGATCGCGTCCGTGAACATGCTGATCACCTCGCTGGTCTGGCGCCAGGACCACAACGGTTTCACGCACCAGGATCCCGGGTTCCTCGACCTGGTCACCAACAAGAGCCCAGATGTGGTTCGCATCTATCTGCCACCAGACGCCAACTGCTTGTTGTCGGTCGCCGACCACTGCTTGCGCTCACGCGACTATGTGAACGTCATCGTCGCTGATAAGCAGCCCCACCTCACCTTCCTCGAGATGGACGCCGCAGTACACCATTGCACCAAGGGCATCGGCATCTGGGACTGGGCGAGCAATGACGAGGGAAGCGAGCCGGACGTTGTTCTTGCCTGCGCTGGCGACATCGCCACGATGGAGACACTGGCAGCGGCGGCATTGCTGCGTGAGAAACTACCAGAGCTGAAGGTCCGCGTCGTGAACGTCGTCGACCTGTTCAGGCTCATGCCGAGCTCGGAACACCCGCACGGCCTATCAGACGGCGACTTCGACTCGCTCTTTACGACCAACAAGCCCGTGATCTTCTGCTTCCACGGCTACGCGGCGCTGATTCACAAGCTGGCGTACCGTCGCGCAAACCACGGGAACTTTCACGTCCGCGGCTACAAGGAGAAGGGCAACATCAACACGCCCTTCGAGCTCGCCATCATCAACCAGGTCGACCGCTACAACCTCTGCATCGACGTCATCAACCGCGTCCCAGGCCTTGCGACCCGAGCGGCTCACCTTAAAGAGAGGCTGAAAGAGCGCATCATCGATAGCCTCGCGTACGCTCACGCGGAGGGCGTCGACCGCGACGCGATCCGGGATTGGCGCTGGCCGGGATGACTCCTACCCCTCCCGGGTCATCGCGAGCAGATCATCTTCGGTGATCACCTTGACCCCAAGCTCCTGTGCCTTGGCGAGCTTCGACCCCGCGGCTTCACCCGCCACGAGGTAGTCAGTCTTCTTGGAAACACTGCTCGCTACGCGGCCCCCGTGCGCCACGATGCGAGCATGCGCCTCATCGCGGCTCATGGTCGACAGCGTTCCTGTCACGACGATTGCTTTACCGGCGAGCTGCGCCGAAACGACCGTGCTCACTGGGGGTTTGGGGTTGACTCCTACGCTACGTAGCTTCTCGACGAGCGCGCGGTTCTCGGTCATTGCGAAGTGCCCCACCCATGCGCTTGCCAGCTCCGGACCAATGCCGTGGACGCCGTCGAGACTCTCCTCGGTGGCGGCAAGCATCGCGTCGACGCTCCTGAAGTGCTCGGCGAGGCGTGTCGCGACGGTCTCGCCGATGTGGCGGACGCCGAGCGCGAAGATGAAGCGCGCAAGTGGTTGTTCGCGCGAGGCCGCGATAGCCGACAAGAGATTGCTCGCCGACTTGTCGCCGAAGCGCTCCAACGTCGTGAGCTGTTCAAGCGTGAGCCGATAAAGGTCGGCAACGTCGAGGACAAGTTTCTTGTCGACCAGCGCGTTGACGATCTTGTCGCCTAGACCCTCGATGTCCATCGCGCGGCGGCCGGCCCAGTGACGGATGCGTTCGCGCACTTGGGCGGGACAGCTCACCACGTTTGGACAACGCCACACGACCTCGCCCTCATCACGAACCACGGTCGTTCCGCATGACGGGCAGCTGGTCGGGAAGTCGAACGCGACGGCGTGGCTTGGTCGCTTTTCGAGGATGACTTGCACGACCTCGGGGATGACATCGCCAGCGCGGCGAACAAGGACGCTATCGCCCGCGCGCACGTCTTTGCGGGCGATCTCTTCGGCGTTGTGGAGTGTCGCGCTGGTAACCGTGACCCCACCCACCTGCACGGGCGCGAGGTTCGCGACCGGCGTGAGCGCGCCGGTGCGACCCACCTGAACGCGGATCGATTCGACGGTGGTCACTTCCTCGCGCGCCGGTAGCTTGAAGGCGATGGCCCAACGCGGCGCCCGCGACACGAACCCCAGGTCGGTCTGCAAGCCGTGGTCGTTCACCTTCACGACGAGGCCATCGATTTCGTATGGGAAACCCTCTCGCTTCACGATGGTGTCGCGGTAAACCGCAAGCACGGCTTCGGTGCCCTCGCATAGCGTCGGCTTGGGGATGGGTAGCCCCAGGCCAGCGAGCCATGCGGTGAGCTCGACGTGCGTCTTGGGCTTCATGCGCGACGGCTCGGCGACTGCGTAGAAGAGCGCTGACAACGGGCGCTTGGCGGTGACGTTGGCGTCGATCTGCCGCAACGCTCCGGCTGCGGCGTTCCGCGGGTTAGCGAAGGTAGGCTCACCAGCCTCCTCGCGTTCGCGGTTGAGCTCGGCGAAGCGCGCCTTGGGATAGTAGACCTCGCCGCGTACCTCGAGCTCGCCCGCGTAGGCCTCACGCAACCGCAGCGGGATCGCCTTGATGGTGCGGGCGTTCAGGGTCACGTCTTCGCCGGTCGTGCCGTCCCCCCGGGTACTTGCCTGGACGAGCTGCCCGTCGTGATACACCAGCTCAATCGACAGTCCATCGATCTTCGGCTCGACGGCGTAGGTCACGATGGCCTCCGCAGGCATGCCGAGGTGGCGCTTCACCTTGGCGTCGAAGTCGGTGAACCCCGCCTCGTCGAAGACGTTGCCGAGCGACAGCATGGGCACGCGATGGCGGACCTGAGCAAACGAAGCCGATGGCGCGGCGCCTACGCGCTGAGTGGGCGAGTCGGGCCTAACGAGCTCCGGGTGAACCGCCTCGATGGCCTCGAGCTCGCGCATGAGCTTGTCATATTGCGCGTCGGAGATGATGGGCTGGTCGAGCACGTGGTAGCGGTAGCTGTGCTCTTCGAGGTCACGCCGCAGGGTCTGCACCTGGGCTTCGACGTTGGCTTTCGACTTCGCCATGGCGGGGAGCGCTCTATCAGAGGCGGGCCAAACTCACGAGCCCTACGGCGATCAGGCCGAACACGACCGCAGAAGCCGACAAAACCCGCCAGACTGCGCGGGTACGCGGCAGGTCGCGCGCAAGAGGAACGTAAAGGTGCCAACCGACAATGCCCAACGCGACGACCGGCACGAAGATGGTCGAATAGAAGAGCGCAAAGACCCCCAAGAACGCGACACCGAAGGCCACGAGAGCGACGAGGAGCAGGTTCTGCGACGTGGGCGGCGCGTCATAAGGCGTTCGCTGCTTGGCGACGCTTGGCCCGTGCGCTTTCGTCGTCCGCAAAAGTAGACGGTGCACCATGAGCACGAGGCCAAGAGTGGGCGCGGCCTGGCCGGCGGCGGCGAGCAGCAAGAGCGCACCGACGAGGTCCGAATCGCTCGTTTGAAGCGCGAAGACGCGCTCCGATGCCACGAGCAGCGATACCGTCAACGTCGCGCCCAGGAGCCCTAAGACGCCGTCGGTGATCAGCCGAGCACGACTCGCCACGTCAGTAATTCTCGAGGGTCTTTGCGGCGTCGAGGATGTCGGCGATCGCCATCCGGTCGACGAAGCCCTCGATCTTGTCGAGCATGCCCATGATGTAGCGCCGGTCGTTACCAACCGCGACGATGCCGATGGTCGCGCGATCGGAAAAGTCGAGGTCGTCGACCTCGGCGGCGGAAACATTGAAGGTCTGCCGCACGCGGTTGATGACGCGCTTAACGACCGAGCGTTTGTCTTTCAGCGACTCGTTGTCGTAAAGCGCGAGCGACAACTCCATGACTCCGACGACCATCGCCACCAGAGCTAGCGGCGGCAGGAGCTGGAGGCAAGAGCGCTAGACGTAGGTTGACGGTAAAGTCAGAGCCGCAAGCGTCGATCGCGGCGCCACGGCGCCACGTCCATTGCGCGACGCCCACTGTGCGACCTTGGTCGAGTGGTCCGCGGCCCGCACCGAGACGTCGTGATTCAAGGCTGCGACGGCCTGCGCTGCTTGAAGGCGCTGCTGTACGGGCGCCTCGGCTGGGCGAAGATGCTCGGCCGGCGCAAAGCGTAGACCTGGGCGAGCTATGCCGTTCACCATCGCTGCCTCCTCTTGACGGCCACACAAAGACCATCGTCGTGGTCACTGTTGAGTATCGGCGGCACGACCCCAGCTGGTGCTCGCTGGCAGTCGCTTTTTGGACGCTGTGGCAGATCTGCCCGTCGCAACTCGGGAATATGACCGCCGATAATGGAGCGAGATCCTGACAACCGTGGGTTCTATCGCATGACGCATGTACGCGAGAGCCAGAGCGTTCAACGTGCCTTCGGATCGCCGGTCGATACGGCCAGCTCGCAGACGCCAGCCGCCGACGCGCCGGCAATCCCCGTCGCCCTCTCGGGTCTCGACGTCATCGAAGTTCGCAAAGCCTTGACTCCGATGAGCGAGAGCGAGCGCGGCCGCGTTTTCGCCTATCCGATGGGGACTCCTGGTCTCGTACCGGTGCTTGACGCGGCTCGGCGGGGTCTGCCCCAGCTCGCTGCCGTTTATGCTGGTCTCGGCGCGGCCTTGAATGTTCAGACGCTGGCTGGGTTACAGGCGGTTCACATCGCGCTCAATGCCGGGCAGCAAGAGACCGCCCGCAGCTTCCTCGAGACGCCTAAGCTGCGCGAAGCCCTCATCGATCCCAACCGCGTGAGCCTTGCCTGGGTGTCCGAGAAGCTGGCCGCGATTCCCGCCGAAGCAAGCGATGCCGATCTCGATCGCGTCGCGCTGTCGATCAGCGGTGGCAGCGAACGCATTCTGAATAAGGCGGACCAGCTTTCGCTCTATTGCGCTCACCTCAAGGACGCAGCTGACGTGCCGGGGATCCTCAAGGCAGAGGGCTGGAACCCCGAATCGGCCTTAGAGATGCGTATTCGTTCTCTCGTCGGCATGGTCGCCCAGAGCGGCGCGAACGACCGGGGCTTGCGCAAGGCTTTAACGCGGGAGATCGCGGTCACGACGGAAGCACTGCACATCGAGCGCCGTGTGTACGTCATCACGCAGAAAGCCGACGCTAGGCTCATGCGCGCCGCCTTGGCGAACGAGGCCGAGGCCATTCTGCGCAAAATCGATTCGGCGCTCGCAGCCGGTAACGGCGAGCTCACGGTTCAGCTCATCCCGGTCAACACGTTCGCGCATGCCATGTACATGGAGCTCGAGCCCTGCTTCGTCGATGGCGAAAAGAATTACCTGCTGCGGTTCGACAATGCGGGATACTTCAACGGCACGCACACGCAAAAGGGCTCAAAGGTCTATCCCATTCGCGACGCGGTGCTCGCGACGCCAGAGATGCGCGACCTACTGAAAAATCTGATCATCGATGTGATGGCACAGCGTTCGAAGGACGCTGGCAGCGTCGAAGCCATCTATGAGGCGCTCAATCGCTGGGTGGCCGGCGTCATCGCAGAGCTGGGCCCCGAGTCGCTGGACGATCCGCGAAAGTTCGAAGAGCCGTACCTCACGCAGGCCGTTGGGAACTGCGTCGTCGCGAACCTCCAGCCGAGCACGACGCGTCGCCTCGGAGAGTACGCGGAGGCCTTCCACGCGTTCGAATACCCGGACGTACGGCGCCGAAGGAAACTCGCGAACAGCGAGGAGCTCTTCGACGAGGCTATCGAGCGCGCCCAAGCGAGCGCGGGCCAGAAGCGCGCCGAGCTCGACGCCAAAGCTGGCCTCACCTAGCTAGTGCATCTCTCACAACCCGCGCTGAGGTAGCGCGAGGCCATGAGAGGTGTTCTAGCGCTGACTACGCTTGCGGGCGATTTTCGCTAGCCGCTGGCCCACGACGTGCGCCGCCGGCCGGCGAGGTATCGAGGCGGCGAGCCACCTCTTCGACCTGATAGAACTCGAGCACGTCACCAGGCTTGACGTCCTGGTAGCCCTCGAGGCTCACGCCGCACTCCGCTCCGGCGTCCACTTCGCGAACATCGTTCTTGAAGCTACGCAGCGAGGCGACCTTGCCATCGAACACCTGGACGTTGTCGCGAAGCACACGGATGCGGGCCGAACGTTGCGCCTTGCCGTCCACGACGCGGCAACCAGCGATGGTGCCGATCTTCGAGACTCGGAAGATCTCGCGCACTTCGCAGCGCCCGATGATCTTCTCGCGCGACTCCGGCTGCAAGAGGCCTTCCATGGCCTTCCGCACGTCGTCGAGCATCTCGTAGATGATGGCGTAGGTGCGAATTTCGACACCTTCCCGCTCCGCAATGGTGCGCGCCTTGGCATCGGGACGCACGCCGAAGCCCACGACGATGCCCGTCGAGGCGGCCGCGAGCGTGATGTCCGACTCCGAGATACCGCCAACGCCCGAGTAGATCACGTTGACCTTCACCTCGGCGGTCGTGAGCTTGTTCAAAGCTTCCTTGACCGCTTCAGCGGAGCCCTGGACGTCGGCCTTGAGCACGATTTTGAGCTCGAGTGACTCCTGGCCAGCCATGCGCTTCATGATGTCGTCGAGCGACATCTTGCGCTCGACAACCTGCTCGTCGGCCTTGCGCGTCGCCTTGCGGTTCTCGGCGATCTCACGAGCGGCGTCGGCGTCCTCGACCACGTTGAGCTGGTCGCCGGCGTCCGGCACACCGTCAAGACCAATGACCTCGACTGGCGTCGAGGGTCCAGCTTCCTTGATGGACTTGCCTTCGTCGTTGACCATGGCGCGAACGCGACCCGAGTACTCGCCGACGACGATAGCGTCGCCTTGGCGGAGCGTACCGGTCTCGACGAGGAGGGTGCAGACGGCGCCGCGGCCCTTGTCGAGCTGAGCCTCGACCACCGAGCCAATCGCCGGACGGTCTGGGTTCGCTTTGAGCTCGAGCACTTCGGCCTGCAACAGGATGGCCTCGAGCAGCTCCGGGATACCCGTGCCCTTGGTCGCCGAGGTGTTCACAAACATCGTGTCACCACCCCAGGCTTCCGAGAGCAGGCTGAACTTCGAGAGCTCCTGCATGACGCGGTCGGGCTGTGCCTCGGGCTTGTCGATCTTGTTGACCGCCACGATGATCGGCACTTCCGCCGCCTGCGCGTGCTTGATGGCCTCTTCGGTCTGCGGCATCACGCCGTCGTCCGCCGCGACGACCAAAACGACGATGTCGGTGATCTGAGCACCGCGCGCGCGCATCTGGGTGAAGGCGGCGTGGCCCGGCGTGTCGAGAAAGGTGACCAAGCCCTTGCCCGGCACCGGCACCTGATAGGCGCCGATGTGCTGGGTGATACCACCCGCTTCGCCCGCAGCGACCTTCGCCTTGCGGATCGCGTCGAGCAACGACGTCTTGCCGTGGTCGACGTGGCCCATGACGGTCACGACCGGCGGACGGGCCTTTAGGTTCTCGGTCTCCTCGGCCTCTTCGGGCTTGCCGGCGTCGAGCATCTTGGTCTCGTCGAATGCCTCGGACGTGACCGTGTACTCGTAATCCGCCGCGAGCAATGTCGCGGTGTCGAAATCGACCGGCTGATTCTGCGTAATCATCATGCCGAGACCCATCAGCTTCTTGATGAGCTCCGTGGCCTTCACGCTCAATTCAGAGGCAAGCTCGGCAACGGTGATGGTCTTGCCCATCTTGACGACGCGCTTTGCGGCGCTCGGCTGGGTGACCACGGTCTGCTTGCCGGTGCGGCTGGTGGTCTTCTTCTTCTTGAGACGCGCCGGGTGCATGGCGCGCTCGCGCATCTCGACCATTTGGCGCTTGCTCGGGGGGCGGCCCTTGTTCTGACCGGGACCGCTACCAGCGGGACCGCGTGGCGGACCGAAGCCACCGGGACGCGCGCCCGGCGCACCACCGCCACCACCCATCGGGGGACGGCGATTGACGTCGACCATTTCGCGACCACGACCGAACGGATCGGTGACGACACGCAGCTCGGTAACTCCGCCAAAGCGTTGCCCACCGGGACCACCAGGACCGCCGGGACCGCCGGGACGCTGACCGCCCGGGCCACCGGGGCCGCCGGGTCGCGGACCATAGCCACCTGGGCGCGGGCCACCCTGGCCGCCGCCGAGACGACGCGACGGGATACGCTCGAGGAGCTTGTCGCGATCAATCATGCGAACGACTTGTGCGGCACCCGGGCGCTGCTGCGCCGCGGGTGGAGCAGCTTCACCCGGACCTGCGGGTGCGGCTGCAGCCTCGCCTTGCAGCGCCTCGGTAGGCTCGGTGGCTTCTTGCTGTTCGCCCGGACGCTGCCGGTCTTGCGTAGGATCGCGATGGTAGGCCGCGGGGCGGCTGCCGCCGGTCCGCGATGGCTGACCGCCGTAGGGCGAACGTGGAGCGGCTTCGCGCGGCTGGGTAGCCACTGGGGGTGGTGCTGGGCGCGGGTCGGGCGCGCGGGTCTGTCGCTCGTCGGGGGCTTCGATTTCTTCTTCTTCGCGCGCTTCGACCTGTGGTGGAGGCTCGTGCTCGACAGGACGTTCCTCGACGGGTGCCGCTTGCTGGACGCGCGGCTCGTCAGCTTCCGCGGAGGCTGGCGTGCTGGCTGGCGCTTCGGTCGAGCCGCCGACCTCGTCGGATGACTTCTTCTTGACGATCATCATGCCGACGCGCTTGGGCGCGTTCGCCGAGGCTGGCGCTGCCGCCGGAGCTACGGCGCCGGGCGCCGGAGCGGGCGCGGCTGGAGCCGGTTTGCCTTTGGCTTTCATCAATACGGCGCGTGCTTCGTCTTCGTAGACCGAGCTCGAGTGGGTTTTTACGTCGACCCCACCCTGCTGCAGCAAAAGGACAGCTTCCCGGTTTTCCAAACCAAACTCTTTCGCGAGCTCGTGAACGCGCTTCTTACTCATTGAGACACCTCGGCATGCGCGGGGGCCAAACCGCCATCTTCGTTTGCCAAATCGTGAACCCGCTTCTTACTCATGCGATGCCTCGTTCTGCCCCTCGTTACCTGTCTGTTCGCGCGAACGGGCCGGCCCTCGGGGGTCGGACTCGTACCACACCGCGAGCCAATAGGCAGCCTCGTTCGTGATGTGATGCGTTTTCCCTGGAATGAAAGCCGCGCCGACGTAGCCCATTCCAGCCGCCTGTCCGAGCGCAGCCCCACTGATGAAAGGGGTCACACCGAGCTTGGCGCGGGACCGCGACGCCAGATCGTCCGCAATCAGCAGCACGCCATCATGGGCACTGCCAGGGACGTTGTCAGTGCCCGTCACCAAGATACCGATGCGGCGCGCGAGCCCCACCGACTCGAGCACGCGGCGCTCCGCCATAGCATGAAGATCGTTGAGGAATTGGTCGCGATCGAAGTCCCGTACCTGATCACGGAACGCCCGACTCAGAACCTTGGCATCGAGCTGATCGAAGACGTCACGGGCGATCTTGATGTAGGCGCCCCGACCGCCGCCTTTGGGGCCGGGAATGACTTGCCCTTCAGCCCAGGCGAGGCGCAATAACTCGGCCGGCGGAAGCTGTTTCTTCGTGATGATGCAGGTGCGCTGCGGCTCGTGCTCGATCGCCGCCTTTTGCTGCGCGCGGCGCGCCTCTAGCGGATCCTGGCGCTGCCCGCGATGCGCGAAGCCGCCCTGACGGGGAGGGCGTCCGCCGTCTTTGCCGCCCGCGCGCTCATCGCGGCGGCCATGGGATCTGTCGTTCTTCTTCATCGATTCGCATAGGACGCGCCGAGCGGGCCCGCTGATGGTTGGGCCCGCACGGCAAACATCCAACGTTTGAGCTACGCCTCGGCACGGCTCGACGCGGCTTTTTGGCCCGCTTCGCTGGCGACATGAGCATCGACGCTGTCTCCCGGCAAGCGCACGACGCCGCCGTTCACAGTGACCCCGGAGGCTTTCGCCTCGTCGCGGATCTCACGCTCTGCCTTCAGCCGCTGGTTCGCCGAGTACTTGAGCTGCTTGGCCTTCTTCTCGTTGATGGCCGCCTTGGCTGCGAGGTCGGCGAGCTCCGCTTCAGCGATGCTCTCAACGGTGCTGTAGCCTGCCTTCACCAAGGAATCGAGCGAGGCCTCGCCGATACCGCGCACCAGGCGTAGCCGCCCCATGTCGTCGAGCTTCATGAGCTCTTGGAGCTTGCGCGCCCAGTCAGCGGCCTGCGTTGCGCGCTGCTGATTGAGCTTGCTCTGTTCCTCTTCTTTCTTCTCGCTCTCGGCGACCTGAGCCGCCGACGCGAGCAACTTCTGCAGAACTTCCTCAGTCATCCCCGGGAACTGCTCGAGGAAGCTGCGATCGCTCTCCATGAAGTCTTGCGCGCTACGAATGCCGTGGTTGTAGAGCGTCTGGATGAGGAACTCGTTGATCCCGTCGATCTTCGTCAACGACTTCCAAGCGCGATCGCGGATCTCGCCAATACGCGACTCGCTGTGGATGTCTAGACGCCAGCCAGTGAGCTGCGACGCGAGGCGCACGTTCTGGCCCTTGCGGCCAATCGCGAGCGACAGCTGATCGTCGGGAACGATGATCTCCATCTTGTGATTCGACTCGTCGATGAGCACGCGCGAAACCTCGGCGGGCTGCAGAGCGTTGCACACGAAGGTCGCGGGATCTTCGCTGAACGGAACGATGTCGATCTTCTCGCCGCGCAGCTCCTGCACGACTGCCTGAACACGCGAGCCCTTCATGCCAACGCAAGCGCCGACGGGATCGACGTCGCGGTCGGACGAGCTCACCGCGATCTTCGCACGTGCACCGGGCTCACGGGCGGCGCTCTCGATACGCACGATGCCTTCGTAGATCTCCGGCACTTCGAGCTCGAATAGTTTGACGAGGAGCTCGGGGGTGGTCCGCGATAGCACGATCTGCGGTCCGCGCGAGTGTTCCTGGACCTCGATCACGAAGGCCTGAACGCGGTCACCGGCGCGATACGATTCGCGCGGGCACTGCTCGCGCAGCGGCAAGATCGCCTCGGCGCGGCCGAGATCGACGATGATGTTGCCGCGCTCGAAACGGCGGACGATGCCCGTCACGAGCTCGCCGCGACGATCCTTGTACTCGTCGTAGACGATGTTTCGCTCGGCGTCGCGGATGCGCTGAATGATGACCTGCTTGGCGGTCTGCGCAGCGATACGACCGAAGCCGCGACGATAGGTCTTCAGGCGCAGGATATCGCCGTATTGCTCGTCCTGCTCGCGTGCGGCCTGGGCGTCCTGATCGAGATAATAAATGGGGAAGACCATCTCGTCGCCAGCGTCGACCTCGATACCGCGCTCCTTGGCTTCCTCGACCGAGATCTCGTTGAAGCTGTCTTCGACTTTTTCGACGACCTTGATGGCCTGGTTGAGGTCGACCGCGCCCTTTTCTTCATTGTAGGCGACCGTGAGGTTGCGCTCGGCGCCGAAGGCGCGCTTGGCCGCCACGAGGATTGACTCCTCGAGTGCCTTCAAGAGGATGCTCCGATCAATGCCTTTGTCTTTGCTGACCTGATCGAGAACTAGGTTGAGATTGGCATCCATGACACTTCTTTCCTTTTGTTTTGCTGCGTACCGCTTGTTCCGCCTCAGGGCGGGACCACTTGGATCCGATGCGGACGCTTTCTTTTTTCAGAACTCTGGGACGAGCCGCGCTCGCTCGATGACGTCGTAAGCAATGGTCCACGGCTTGCCGTCGACATCGACCTTGATGGCGCCTTCGTCGGCCGCGGTGAGCGCGCCAGAAAACTTGCGACGCCCCTCTAGCATCTCGCGGGTCGAAAGCTGAACTTTGCGACCAACGAAGCGCTGGAAATCGCGTGGCTTCACCAGCGGGCGATCGAGCCCCGGTGACGAGACCTCGAGCGTGAAGCGTCCGTCGATACCGTCTGACAGCCCTTCGGCGTCCATGACGTCACTGACGAGTCGCGACACCCGCTGACAGTCCTCGAGCGAGATACCGCTCGAGCCATCGGCGTTGACCTCCGCGCCCACCTCTTTATCGATGTACAGCCGCAAGACCTTCGCTCGCGCGACGTACTCGGTAAGGACGAGCTCGTAGCCGTCGCGCGCAAGGACGGGCAGAATCGCCCGTTCGATGGCTTGCACGAGACTTTCGCTCATAAAGGCACCCGGCCGCCCTTCGAAAAAGCGGCGAAACTAGAAACAAAAAAGGGCTCGTCGAGAGCCCATCCAGCCTAGCTGCCCGGCCGTTAAGCCTAGGGACAGCAACCAAACGTCACGCGCCTCCTAGCAATCCGGCTTGCGATTTGTCAACGGAGCGCCGTTTTGGGGCGTGTATTCGCGATGGACGCGAAAAGCAGGCTCGTGCATTACTCCGCCCCGACGTAGCCCCCCAACGCCCTATGACTCGGGCGTTTGCTACGTTCGAGGACTCGATGGATATCGCCCGTTTCTCTGGTTTGCTCGGTATCGCAGCGATCGTTGGCGTGGGCGTGCTTCTATCGAGCGATCGACGCGCGATTCGCTGGTCGATCGTCGCCTGGGGCCTCGGGCTGCAGGTTCTCTTCGCGGTCTTCGTCCTGCGTGTACCCTTTGGGCAGCAGCTCTTCCGCGCGCTGGGTGAAGGCGTCGCAGCCATCCTGCACTACAGCTACGAGGGCTCGAAGTTCGTGTTCGGCGAGATCGGCGCACCCAACTCGTCGCTCGGCGTCATCTTCGCGTTTCAGATCTTGCCTGCCATCATTTTCGTTTCCGCACTGTTCGCGATTCTCTACCACGTCGGCGTCATGCAACTCGTCGTGCGGGGTCTCGCCATGGTGATGGCGAAGCTGATGCATGCAAGCGGCGCGGAGAGCCTCGACGTTGCGGCCAGCATCTTCATGGGACAGACCGAGGCGCCGCTGACCATTCGTCCATTTCTGCCGCGCATGACGCGCTCGGAGCTCATGACCGTCATGACCGCTGGCATGGCGCACATCTCGGGCTCTCTGATGGCCGCATACATCGCGTTTGGCGTCGAAGCGCGCCACTTGCTTACCGCGGTCATCATGACGGCTCCCGGGACCATCATGATGGCGAAGTTGCTCGAGCCTGAAACGGGAACACCCGAGACCTTCGGCAACGTGAAGCTCGACATGCCAAAGCAAGACGTCAACGTGGTCGCAGCAGCGACCCGCGGCACGGGCGAAGGCTTGCATTTGATGCTCAACGTCATCGCGATGCTGGTGTCGTTCGTCGCGCTGGTCGCTCTGTTCAACGGGATGATGAAGGGCATCCACGGATTTCTGCCGTGGTTCCCCGAGAACATGCAGACCGTGCTGGGCTGGGTCTTGCGTCCAGTGGCTTGGCTGCTCGGGGTCTCGTGGAAGGATAGCGGCGTCATCGGCGGTCTCTTGGGGACGCGTGCGGTCCTCAACGAGTTCTTCGCGTATGCTCAGCTGGGTCCGCTCAAAGAGACACTCGACCCCCGCTCGTTCACCATCGCGTCGTTCGCGCTAGCCGGATTCGCCAACATCTCGTCGGTGGGTATCCAGATCGGTGGCATCGGCGCGCTTGTGCCAGAGCGCCGTGCGGACCTCGCAAAGCTCGGATTTCGCGCCATGCTCGCGGGAACGCTCGCTAACTTCATCTCAGCCGCTATCGCCGGCATCTTGTTGTAGCGCCGCGAGAGCCCTCTTCAGGCGCGCAGCATGAACGGCAAGGGTTGCGCGTTCACGACGTCAGGAAACTGCAAGTAGCTGTCTGGAATCTTCAGCGCGCGCGTCACCGTTCGCCAGACGGCGCTGCCCGGAACCCGCCCAGAGTTGTTCGTCGAGCCAGTCGACAGTCGGACACCGCTCGCAAGATCCGGCATGTGATACGCATAGACGTGCCCGTCACCGTCGTTACCGGCCACCGAGATGTCGCCGTAATAGCCGCCGCGCACCATGCCGCCCGCGAGGATGATGGTGTTCTTTCCTTCGTCGCCGCTGGAGTTGGCGGCCGGAGCGCGGCTACCGTCCGCCGTGTAGACCGCGATAACGGTCCGATCGTAGATCCCTGCCTCTTTGAGCTTGCTGATCAGTCGCGCGAGCGGCAACGCGATCTGTTTGGCTTGCACGCGCACCTGCGACTCTTGCCGCTGATCGTGGACGTCGACGTAGTCGAATTCGATGGCGACCGTTCGGCAGAGATCGTTCGACACCAGCTTGAAGGCCCATGCGACCTGCTCCCAGATCTGCGCGCGAGGCGACTCGGAGACCTGAGCCGGCACGCCCGCACTCCAGTAAGCGGTCTCTTCCTGTGTCAGCGGCAAGCTGACCACGCGAGGCTCTCCCACGTAGAGTAGGCGCTGTGCTTCGTCGAGGTTTGCGCCGTGCTGAACGCCACCGCTATCGGCGACCTTCCGCTTGGCAAGAAAGGCCGGGTCGATCCGCCGCAAGATGTTGGTGAGCGCACGCGCATCCTCGGGTTTGGCGAGCACGTTCAAGTCTTCAACCGTGTCGGGGAAGTGTTCGAAGAGCTCGTTGCGACTGCGCAGGCGATCGAGCTCTCCGTTCGGGAGGCCTGCTCCGTAATGATAGACGGTGTGGAGCGTGCGTCCGACACCCTTGAATGCGATTCCGACCTTTGTGTTCCGGTCGACCACCTTGGCGTAATGGCTGTGGAGCGCGGCGACTGTAGGGGTCGCGGAGTAATAGGCCTCGCAGCCTTGAGGATGGTTCGACCCACGCTCGTTGTTGAACATCGGCAAATAGCCGGGCTTGTTCGATTGCTTGGTGCGACCGGGCGAGCGCAAAGGGTTCGCCGCCTCGTGGCCGTGGATGTCGCCCGCAGAAAGCTCGCAGCAGTCGATCATGGCAATGGTGTCGACGTGGGGCTCGAGAGGCAACGAGTCGTTGGTAAGAAAGATATCGGTGCCGGGGACCTGCTTGATCTCCGAGGCTGGCGCGTAGATGGCAGCGAGGCGACCTGTCGCGCCGCGGCGGAGGTTGACGTTGCGCGCGAGCGACGGCGCCACGAAGACGTGGCCATGGTCCCACTGGTCGCGCAGATTGATCTCGATGAAGTACATGGGCTCCTGCGCCGCTTGAGCGTGCGCGTTCCCCATCAACACGTCGGTCGCGGCGAGCCGCGTCGCAACCGGCAGCGCAGCGGTCGCACCGAGGATCTTCAGTAGTCGACGACGGTCGATGACGGACATGCCACGGAGCTCGTGAATCTTCATGGGGCGGACTCCTTGGGAACGACGGACCGGACGATGCGCGAGTTACTGAAGGTCTCGACAGCGATCGTGGCGAGCGTCGGATCCGTTGCGACCGCCCGCGCCGCTTCCGTGATCGCATGCAGTGCGTCTTCGTCTACCCTGGTGTTGCCATCGACCGCTAAAACGTACTCGACCAGGTTGCGCGCCCCGCAAGACACGAACTGCGGGCTAGAGGCCAGAACCTTCGCTGCGGCAGCGAGGTTCGACACCTCGACGCCCATCATCTGGGATTGCTCACTCGCCGCACGCGTCGGATCGACGAAGTGCGAAGTGTACAACCCGTCCGCGGCGCGGCCGAGCTCCGCCTCGGGTCCAGTGTCCTGCTGGCCGGTTGCGTTCGCCTGCCATAGTCCGGTCTCGTCGAAGCGCACGAACACTTGGGCGTGCGCGGCGAACTGCCCGTGACAGGTGTAACACTGCTCCCCATTGCCGAAACCCGAGCGTGCGCGGTCGTCGGCCTGGTCATCGAGGGTTTCGGCTTGAAACATGCTGATGAGCTGCGTGCGCTCGACGCGCGGTTGCATCGCGGTGTCCATGGGATAGCGGCTGCAGGCGAAAGCGAGCATCATGGTGCTGCTGCGCGTCAGGTTGAAGCGCCCTGCGCGGCTCGCGAGATATGCTCGAGTGCCGAGGACTCCTGCAGCGAACGGCGCGCCGGTATCGCAGGCCCGCTTGCTGCCGGAGCCGTCGACGCAGTAGTCGGCCGTGAGGATGGTCGCGTAGGGCAAGTCGTTGGCGACGATGTATTCGGCGAGGTTACCGGGTAGGTCGAAGTCGATGCCGCCGCTCTCGCCGCTCACCAAGAGCTTCTGTGCGATCAAGTCGCGCGCCGCGTGCTTGAAATATGGCGCCCGCGTCCACGCACCAACGATGGTCCGAACGGCTGCGGTGGGATCTTGTGCGATGCGCCCAAGCTCCTCGTCGTTGAGGACCCGGCCGGCGAGCATCGGCGCCAGGCGCGCGAGATAGGTCGTCGCTTGCGGCGCCGTCAGCACGAAAACCTCTGCCGGCCTCTGGGCTTGAGTGGGCTGCTCCATCGGTGGGAGCTTCTCCATCTCCTGGCACGCGGTGAGTATCGCTATGCCAAAGACGAGGCGCTTCATTGGGCGACAAACTCCAACGACGACAAGACCGCAAGGCAGGTGGTCGTGTCACGCTCGGCACCGGTCAGCCCCAGAAGCGCCTCTCCGAATACCACGAGCTCGTCTTGGGTGAGCGTCCTCCCCGTGGCTGACTTGTGAAAGGCGTCCAGGTCGCGCCCCGCAAGGTCCGGGAAGCGTGTCACCATATCTGCCGAAGCGCACACCGGTTTGAGCGCGTCGACCCAGTTGGTCATGCGAGACGCCGACCATTGGTTGTCAGCGACGATGCCGTTCGCGAAGTCGTAGTCGCCGAGCTGATACCGTCTGCGCAGGAGCTCGCTGAACATGGGGTCGGTGCTCGGCTTGCCAACCACCGCCGAGACCTTCGCCAAGCGCACGCTGAACGGCAACAAGCGCACCTGTACGGCCGGCTGAGCAAAGGCCGGCACGTTGAGGTCGAGGGACGGATCGCGCTCGGCCTCCGCATCGAGCGGGGCATCCGGCGCGTCACCGATGGCGCCGTCGCAGGCGACTGTGAGGCCAACGAGCCACAAAAGTGCGTAACGCATGGTTGCCTGGACGCAAGCACACATCGTGCCGTATTACCCACACGCCCCGGCGCGGCTAACCCCCTGAATTTGCTTCAGCGCGGACGACGACATTGGGGAGCCAGGTCCACACGCAGGTCTCGGATGCGTGGCCCTGCGACTACGCTCCGATGCGGAAAATCGCGAGTGCATTCCGGCGTGTTGCCTCGCCGATGGCCGCCTGCGTGCTACCACGAAGCTCGGCGATCTTGGCGGCGGTATGCACGACGTAAGCAGGCTCGTTGCGCTTGCCGCGAAACGGGACTGGCGCAAGATACGGAGTATCCGTCTCGATGAGCATCCGCTCCAGCGGAATCATCTTCACCGCCTCCTGCAGCTCGACGCTCTTCGGAAAAGTGACGACCCCTGGAATCGACAGGTGCATGCCGCGCTTGAGATACTCCTCAGCCTCCCGAGGCCCAGCGGTGAAGCAATGCACGATGCCACCAGCCCTCGGCATGCCGGCATCGTCGAGGACCTGCCAGGCGTCTTCGTGGGCTTCGCGCACGTGCAGCATGATCGGCTTGTCGACGTCATGGGCAATGGCAATCTGGCGGACGAAGACGTTCCGCTGCACGTCTTTGGGCGCGAAGTCGTAGTGGTAGTCGAGCCCGATCTCGCCGACGCTCACGACCTTCGCGCCGCGGGCCGCGACCGCAATGGCGGACAGGTCGGCATCGGTTGCTTTACCCGCATCGTGCGGGTGAATACCGGCGGTCGCGTAGATGTTAGCTACACGCTCAGCCAATGCGATGGCCTCGGTGGCGCCCTCGGCGACACGGGAAGCACCGACGGCAACCATGTGGGAGAGCTCGGCGGCGAAGGCGCGCTCGATCACCCCATCGAGCTCGTCGGCGAAGGTGTGACGCTCGAGATGGCAGTGCGAGTCGATGAACATCGGGAGCGGCATAGCGTTTCGCTTGCCCTTCTGGCAACGCTCCGCCCGTGGGCCGCTCGGGAGTGGCCAATGTGCGGCGCTCGCCGTCGGCGGCGCGACCTGATAGTGAGGTGGCACGATGCGCGCCCAGGTGGCAGCCCTAATCCTCGACATCTTCAAGATAAGGCCGAACGAGGCACGGCGGACGGGTCTAGCCTTCGTCTACCTCTTCGCGGCCATCGGCGCCTTCATCGTCGGCCGTGTCGCGCGTACTGTCTTTTTTCTCGAGATCCCCGAGTTCAAGCAGCTCCTGCCGCTCGCGTACATTGGCACGGCGGTCACCGTCTCGCTCGCAGTGACCATCTACCAGCGCGTCGAACGCATTCTCCGTCGCGATCGCACCAACGCAGTAACACTCGCGCTGCTCACACTGGTCACCCTCGGCTTCCGCTTCGCGCTTTCCGTAAACCACTCGGTAGCGGCTTGGGCGTTTTATTTCTGGGTGGAGATCTACGGTACCTTCGCGGTTATCCAGTTCTGGCAGCTGGCCGGTGAGCTTTTCCACGCGCGCGAAGCCAAGCGTTTGTTCGCGGTCATCGGCGCGGGCGGCGTCATGGCCAACGTCGTTATCGGACTCGCTGTGAACTGGGCGGTGCAGCATCTCGGCACCGAGAACCTACTCTTCTTGATCTGCGGGTGTTTCCTCTTGGCGCTGATGATGGTGACCATGCTCGGTCGCGAGGCGTCGCGTGAGCTCGAGGCAGCGCGCGGGCGCAAGAAGAGCAACACCCCCGCGCTCAAGCAGCGCCTGATGTCGTCGCAACATGTGCGCCTGCTCGCCATGGTGGTCGTTGTCACGTACCTCGTGTCCACGATCGTGGACTACCAGTTCCAAGCGATCGTCGGCGACAGCATCACATCCAAAGACGCTCGTAGCGCCTATCTCGGCGGCTTTTACGCTTGGACGGGTGTCTTCGCGGGTGTCGTGCAACTCTTCTTCGTGTCGCGAATCCTCGAGCGCGGCGGATTGTTGGTTGCGCTTGCTATCCTTCCAGCAACCCTGCTCGCGGGCTCCGTTGGTCTTGGGCTCGTACCACTCGTGCCGGCCCTCGCAATGGTGGTGTTCACCAAAGGCGCGGAGAACTCCCTACGCTACACCGTGAACGACAGCACAGTGCAACTCCTCTATCTCCCGCTGCCGCAGGCAATGCGCAGCCGCGCCAAGACCTTCATCGACGGGGTGCTCAAGCCGATCTCGGTCGGGGCCGCAGGCCTGTTGCTCGCCGCGGCGGTTGGCTCGCTCGGCGCGTTCGTCCCCGCACTGAAGGGGCTGCCGCGGGTCAGCGCCAGCACGCTTGCTTGGGGCGTCGCTTTGCTCCTCGCAGGATGGCTCACCCTGCTCGTACGCCTGCGCCGCGTTTATGTTCAGAGCTTGGTGCAGACCCTCGAGCAACGCCGACTCGACTTTGCGAACGCGAGCTTCGAGGTCAAGGACGAATCGACCCTCCGAACCCTCGCAGCGGCGCTGAAGGGCTCGCGCGTCGGCGACGTCTTGCACGCGATCGAGCTGCTCGCGAGCGTACCGGCGCGGGCACGCGAAGCGCTGGACACGGACGTCAGCAGCCTCCTCTCTCACGCGAGCGCAGATGTCCGTGTTGCGGCTCTGCGCCTCCTCGCCTCGACACCCGACAAGCCGGACAACGTCGAGGTCATCGCACGGCGGCTCGATGACGCCGAGCCCATGGTGCGAGCTGCGGCGGTGCAGGCTCTCACCGCGATTCAGCGAGAGAGCGCGTCGGAGCTCGTCTCGCCTTTGCTTACCGACCCCGACGTCGGCGTGCGCGCCGCCACCGTGGCCGGCCTCATCCGCCATGGCGGACTAGACGGGGTGGTTCGCAGCGCGGGTGAGCTCAAGGCCATGACCACCAGCGCGGATTTCCGGGCACGCGAGCGCGCCGCGTGGATTTTGGGCGAAGTTGGTGTGGCGACGTTCTATCAGCCGCTGGTACCGCTCCTCAAAGACACTGACGTGCGCGTGCGCCGCGCCGCCATCGATGCGGCGGGCAAGCTAGCGAGTCCCCAGCTCATCGATGCTTTGGTTTTGGCCCTCTCGGCGCCTCGTCTTGCCGGAGCCGCGGTGAACGCCTTGGTGCGGGTCGGCGCTCGCGGCGGAGAGGCGGCCATCAAGCTGCTGGCAGACGAGAGCGCGGACCGCGAGGGACGCTTGCAAGCGACGCGCGTCCTCGCGCGGTTTGCCGATGACGCGAGCGTCACGGCGCTCACGAGTGAGCTCGATTCCGCCGACCCACGCATCCGTAGCGCAGTCGTCAAAGCGTTGCTGCGCCTCGAAGCCACCGACGTTCGGCTGGTGATGAACGTCAAGGCGGTCCGCAAGACGTTGCGCGATGAAGCACGACGCTATTTCGAGCTACTCGCCGCCGAGCGCGATGTCGGCTCCGCATCACCGTTGCTCGCCGACGCCTTGAAGCATCGACTGCGCACCGCTCGCGAGCGCATTCTCGGGCTCGTGGCGCTGCTAGGTCGCGATGCGTCGGTCGATGCAGCTATTCGCAATCTCGCGAGTGCCAAAGCAGCGGTACGCGGCAACGCGATCGAGGTCCTCGACAACCTGCTCGAGAAGGACGACAAGCAACTGGTGATCCCCGTGGTCGACGACACCACCGTCGAGCAAAAGCTCGAGTTCGCCTCTGGCGCCTTCAAGCTCCCCAGGCTGTCACGCGACGCGCGGGTCAAGGCTCTGCTCATGAGCGGCGACGCCTGGCTCGTGACCTGCGCCGCGATCGCGGCAGCGGATATGAGCATTCAGTCGCTCGTGGGCGACGTCGAAGCGGCGCGCGAGAGCCCCGACCCCATATGCCGCGAGGCAGCCATGCTGGCGGTGGCCCGGCTCAACGCTCGGCCTTCCATCAATGTAGCGAGTTAATTCCATGAAGCTCCGTAGCTTAGGTCTATCCGTCCTCGTTCTCGGTAGCGTCGCCAGCTGTACGCGTTCGACGCAGCCAGTGAAGGTGCCGCCGCCCGACGGGGCAGGCCCCGAGCGCCCCAAGCCCCCTTCCGCCGATGAAGAGACGCAAGCGCAATCCCTCTCGGCGCAGGGCAAAGCAGACGAGGTCGTCCAGAAGTATCCCGGCACGAGCGCGGCAGCCGACATCTACCTTGCGCGCGGCCGAGCGGCCGAGACGGCCGGTAAGACCGAAGAGGCCATCGGCAACTACGAGAAGCTTCTCTACTACCGACCGACGCATCCAGGGGTCGACGGTATCCGCGAGCCATATGCGAAGCTCCTCATCCAAGCCGGCAGAAACGCCGACGCCGCAACCGTCTTGCAGCCGATGTACAAAAACGGAGCCTCCTCAGATCAGGCGCGCCTCGCGGGCATGCTCGCCGAGGCGCTGCGCGGGTCGGGGCAAGGCGCGCGCGCGGTCGAGCTCTACGTCGACATCAAGAATCAGCAGGCAGCATTGGATACGGTCGCGAGCGGCCTGTCGGTCAAAGACTCGGAGAGCTTGTGGAAAGATCACCAGAACGATCCCGCGTATGAGTCTCTGCACGCGGCGATGGCTTTCAAGCTCGCCAAGATGTACTTGCACGTCCGCGATTACGAACAAGCGAACGAGATGGCTCAGCTGGTTACGAGCCGCTTCGCCTCGAGCCCATATGCCGCCCAGGCGCAGACGCTCATCGACGGTTTGAAAGCGCGCAGCCGCGTCAACCCGAAGGTCATCGGCGCCGTCTTGCCTCTTTCCGGAAAGTTCCAGCAGTACGGTGAGCGCGCCGCCAAAGCCCTCGACATGGCGCTCTCGCGCGCCGGCTTCGAGGTCGTGGTGAAGGATAGCAAAGGTGACCCGCTGCTCGCGGGCAAGGCTGTCGAGGAGCTGGTGTTCAAGAACAACGCCATCGCCATCATTGGCGACATGTTCTCGGCGCCCGCGCTCGCAGCTGCCCAAAAGGCCGAAGAGCTCGGCGTACCTATCTTGAGCCTCTCGTACGCCGAAGGCATCCCCGAGGTCGGTAGCTACACATTCCGTGCGGCTCTCACGGTCGAAGCGCAGGCGAAGGGCCTCGTGAAGGTCGCGATGGAGCAGATGGGCATGCAGCGCTTCGCCCTCCTCTACCCGCGCACGCCTTACGGCGTCGCCTTCACCACTGCCTTCTGGCGCGAGGTCGAGGCCAAGGGAGGCGAAATTCGTGGGGCCCAGGCCTACGACAACGACCAGACGACCTTCAGCGAGCCAGCAAGCAAGCTGGTCGGCCGCTACTACCGTGGCGCGCGCCACGACTATTACCAGGCTATTCAAGAGCTGCGTGACCAGGGTCTGACCGGTCCGCGTCTGCAGTCGGCGATCGAGAAGGCCGAAAAGAGCCTAAAGCCAGTGGTCGACTTCGACGCCATCGTGATTCCGGACGGCGCCACCAACTTGGGTCTCATCGCTCCGGCACTGGCTTACGAGGACATCGTCATGGAACACGATCCGCGACGCCTCGAGCGCATGCGCAAGGCGACTGGCGATCGTAACCTCAAGCCCATCACGCTCATGGGCGGAAGCACCTGGAACACCCAGCAGATGGTCGAGAAGTGTGAGCGCTATTGCGACCAGGCGATCTTCGTGGATGGCTTCTACGCGGCGAGCACCGATGCACGTGTCCGTGATTTCGTATCGGCGTTTCGCGAGAAGACCGGCTCGGAGGCCATGCTCTCCGACGCGCAGGCCTACGATGCCGGCGGCGTGCTCGCACAGGTGATGAGCAGCGGCTCGATCACCGACCGCGAGGGTTTACGCCGAGCGCTCGAGGCCTTCCCCGGCTACCCAGGCGTGACTGGAACGCTCAAGTTCGACACACAGGGCGAGACAGTTCGCGACCCCTTCGTGCTCACGATCGACGAGCAAACCATCCAGGTGTGGCGTCCCACGAAGCCGCAGGGTTGATGCTTGACGGGGCGGAGCAGGCCTTGGGTCAACGTCCTCCTCTTCGTCGCGACGTGCTTGACCGTGGCGTCGATGCACTTGCCGGTGACGCGAGTCGACGAGCTCGTCCGCGAGCCACGGCTCTTGCTCGCGGGCGTACCGTTCGCGGCGACCTTGATGAGCATTCTCCTAGCGCACGAGATGGGACACTACCTGACGGCGAGAAAGAACGGCGTACGTCAAACACTGCCTTACTTCATCCCGGCGCCCACACGCCTGGGGACCATGGGGGCCCTTCTATTCCTCAGGTCGAAGCCGCCCAATCGCGGAGCGTTGCTCGACATCGCGGTGATGGGACCCTACGCCGGTCTGCTACTCGCCGTCCCGGCCGTGGCGTGGGGGCTCGCGCATTCGGTCGCCGCTGCGCAGCCGCCGTCGGACATCGTCCTCGGTGACTCGCTGCTCTTCGGGGCGTTGCGTGCGTTGCTCGTGCCCGACGCGCGCTTTTTGGAGCTACACCCAATGGCCGAAGCCGGTTGGTACGGCTTGTTCATTACGTCGCTGAATCTCATCCCGGCGGCGCAGCTCGACGGCGGACACGTCGCTTATGCACTGTTCGGGCGAGCCCATGCCGCGCTCTCGCTGGGCGCGTCGGTAGCCTTGCTCGTCGCCGGCGCGCTCATGCTCGGCATCGATACCCTGGCGCCGGCCCGTCTCACGGGCGGTTTGTGGGTGAGCTGGGCGATACTGTTGGTGCTTTTCAACACCAGACACGCCGAGGTCGTCGATCGCGAGCTGCCGCTATCGCGGGCACAACGCGTACGTGGGGTCGGTGCATTGGTGGCATTTGCCTTGACGTTCATCCCCGTTCCCTTCTTCATCGTGATGCCGTGACTCAGGTTGCCGAGCTGTTCACCGCCGAGGGTCCCCTGGCCCGCACCCTCGCCGGCTTCGAGAGCCGCAGCGAGCAGTCCGCGGTCGCGGCCCGGATCGCTGAACACCTGCGCGGGTGCGGTCACTTGGTCGTAGAGGCAGGCACTGGCACGGGCAAGACTCTCGCGTATCTCGGGCCGCTACTCGCTGCGGGGAAGAAGGCAGTCATCTCGACGGGGACCAAGGCGCTGCAGGACCAGCTCGCCGACAAGGACCTGCCGCTTCTAGCCAAGGCGTTGGGACGTCCCATCGACTTTCAGGTCATGAAGGGGCGCAGCAACTATCTCTGCATGCTACGTGCCGAAGAGTACATGCGCACTCCACCCTTGCCCGGTACGCCGCAGCGGATGGTTTTCGAACGTTTGCAGTCGTGGGCAGCGGCCACCACGGACGGTGATCGCGTAACGCTCTCGGGTCTTGCCGACGACGCTGCGGAGTGGCCACTCGTAAGCTCGACCTCTGACCAGTGTCGGGGCCGAACCTGTGCCCACTACGAGCGCTGCCACGTCACGCAGATGCGCAGGCGCGCCCAGGCCGCCGAGCTCGTCATCGTCAACCACCATCTGTACTTCGCCGACCTCACGCTCCGTGCGCGGATGCCCGATGCGCAATTGACGCTACTGCCCGAGCATGACGTCGTCGTCTTCGACGAAGCGCACGAGCTCGACGATGTCGCGGCCCAACACTTCGGGGTCCACGTTTCCGAGCGCCGGGTTCACGAGTTGCTGCTCGACGTCGGCCGAGCAGTCCGGGGCGAACCAGGGATCGTGGCGCGCTTCTCGCGCATCGCCGCAGAGATCGAGCTGCGGAGTCGGGAGCTCTTCGACGCGCTGCCTTACGAAGACGGCCGCGGGCGGCTCGCGCGCGGCTATGGAGCGGAGGTCATGGAGCGCCGAGAGCGGCTCGACACTCTGCTTGCGGCGCTGGAGAACGAGCTGATCGCCAGCGCGCTCGACGATCGCGGTCCCCTTGCTCGACGCGCCATGACAATCGCCGGCGAGCTGGCGTTCTGCGTTGGTGATGTGGCGCGTGCTTCGTTGGTCGCTGAGAACGACGACGCGCCCTCCGATACCACACCATTCGTCCGCTATACCGAAATGAACGGACGGACGCGCGCGTTGGTCGCGCGGCCCATCGACGTCGCCGATCTGTTCGCGTCGCACCTCAAAGCGCCGACTGCCATCTTCGTATCGGCGACTTTGCGCGTAGGCGATAGCTTCGACCACTACAAGGAGCGCCTCGGCCTCACCGATGCCGCCGAGTTCGCGGTCGGTTCTCCCTTCGACTACGGGAATAACGCTGCCCTCTATATTCCCAACGATCTCCCCGAGCCCGACGCACCTGACTTCGTAGAGCGCGCCACCGCTCGTATCACCGAGTTGGTAAACGCCGCAGGCGGCGGCACCTTCGTACTTTGCACGTCGCACCGCATGCTGCAGATCGTCCGCTCGCGCCTCGCGAGTCACCACCAGGTGCTCGTGCAAGGGGACGCGCCGAAGGCGGAGCTCATCGAGCGCTTCCGTAGCGATGGCAACGCGGTGCTCCTGGGCACCATGACCTTTTGGAGCGGCGTCGACGTCGCCGGACGTGCGCTTCGCTCAGTGATTATCGACAAGCTCCCGTTCGCCTCGCCTTCCGACCCGCTGGTCGCAGCCCGTGTCGCGCACATGAAGAGCCGGGGTGAAGACGCGTTTCGAGGCTACCAGCTGCCGCAAGCGGCGCTCCTCCTCCGCCAGGGTTTCGGACGCCTCATCCGCCGCGGCGACGACCGCGGCATGGTGACGATCCTCGACCGCCGCATCACGCAGAAAAGTTACGGCCGCGTCTTCTTGCGCAGCCTCCCAGCCTGTCCACGATTCGGCGACTGGGAGCTGGCCGAAGAATTCCTCGCGAGGCTGTGACCGCGAACCCGCACGCGCCAGGCACTTGGCCCGGATTTATGCGCTATTTCACAGTGCGCACCGGCCTGAGGCCGTGGTTCTCGCTGCCGCTATTGGCGAGGTACTGAAAGCGATGCGTCGCCCGCTGGTAGATGATGCCGTCCTTGTAGCTCGCGCCGCGCATGACGCGATTTTGGCCGTCCGACTCGAGGGTGAGGCCACCAACGATGGGATCGGTGACGTCTTCTGGATACGGCTTGAAGTCCTCAGCGTCCCACACCCATTCCCAAGCGTTGCCGAGCATGTCGAAGAGCCCGTAGGCGTTCTTCTTCTTCTTGCCGACCGGGTGGGGTTTGCCGTTGCTGTTGTCGTAGTGCCAAGCGATTTCGTCCAGCTCGCCATAGCGGGGCTCTTCGAGACCACCACGGGCCGCGTACTCCCACTCTGCATCGGTGGGGAGGCGGTAGCCGCTGCACTCGAAGCCCTTTGGCCACTGCGCCAGGCCGTCTTTGAACGTGTAACAAGGCTCGAGCTTCTCTCGCTTCGAGAGCAAGTTCAGATAGTCGAGCGTCTGGCGCCAGGTCACTCCGCCGACTGGGCAGTTCATGCCGCACTCCTTGTCGTACGGATACGGGAGCTGTCCGGTCACGAAGTACCACTCGCCATAGGTGACCTCCGTGGCTTTCATCTTGAAGGGATGCGTGAGGGTCACGGTTGTACCGAAGACCTCCTTCGAGTCATCCTTGTCCGTGTCGAGGTTGCGCGCACCGATCGCGAATGGTTGCGGCTTGATCGTCACGTAGTCGTCGCCGGTCTTTGGCATCGCCGTGGGGCGCGGCGGCGGCTTGACCGCGGGCATTGGCTTCGACTTGCGCATGCCTTCGACCATGCCGCAGCCTTGGCCGGGTTGGTAAAAGTTGCCACCTCCCACGCACTTCTCGCACGCGGCGCGCTCACCCCGCAGAGACTTACAGCCACTGTAGGTGCCGACACTTCCAGCCCGCGCCGTAGACGCGATAGCGGACAGAAACAAGGCTGCAACGAGCACGAAAGAACGCATCAGTCCAAACTCCATGGGTGGTGATTCAAGCATCGAAACACAATCGAAGCTCAGAGTATCGCGACGACGATCAGCAACACGCCGACCGCGATGGCTGCAAGACCAAGCTTCGATTGGTAGGGGACGAGCCTGAGCACGGTGTTATCGATGGTGGCGCTCGCTTTTTCATACTTGAGGAACGTCTTGATGACGCCGACGCCGAGCACGATGCCGAGGGTTAGCTGCAACAGTGCGCTCGCCGCGAACAAAAGCCAGAAGAGCGGGGCGGCGGACAACCAGCCCAGGTTCAAGATCGCGGAGATGACGCTCCAGAGTCCCCACAGTGCGGATACCGCGCCGATCCACCCTTGGTAAGGCGCCACCTTGGCCATGAGCTGCTTGGCGTTGGGTTGCCAGGCCACGATCAGGCTGGCGGCACCCAGGATCCCGAGGAGAAGTAGCCAGAGTCCCGAGAGGATCCCCATGCCCCCCCCACCACCGCCGCTCGATTCAGAGGACTCGGCATCCTCATCCTCCGACGCATCGGTGTCGGCAGCGGCCGACTTCGGCTTGGACGCACCAGGCAGGCCACAGACGTTTTGACCCGACTGCCAGAAGTTCCCGCCGCCAACGCAGTCGAGACACGCCTGCTTGTATTTCCCGAGCGGCTTACAGCCGCTGTAGGTGCCGATGCTGCGCGCCAGCGCGGCGTCTGCCGTTAAGGCCACCAGGACGCCGAAGGCAACAGCAAGGTAGCGAGGCAATGTCTTTTAACCTTAGCTTGGCGGTTCGAGGCGCGTGCAGGTGAAGACCATCGACGAAACCGCGGGCGCGCTCAAGATGCCATCCCGACCGCGACTTGGTGGCGCAGACTGCGCGAGACGCTTGTACGCAATGCGGTATCCTATGCGCTTGGCCCGAGTCGGTGGCTTTCGCGGCGGCGCGACAAGCAACCCTCGGTTCGGTCCTGCCGATAGCCTCGACATGCGAGCTTCGGCGACAGTCCCAAGGACGACGACAAGCGCCTCGGGTAGTCGTGATCACACGGCCCGCGTGGCAAACGCGCGCTGGGTGCTCGGCGAGGTCAAGAAGGACCGGGCAGCCTGGGGCGTAACCTTCGACCTGCCACCCGACCTCGAACGCTTCTTCGCCCAAACCGACCGGGCAGCAGCCGAGGAGCTCAGGGCGCTCGAGAATCCGTCCGTGAAGCAGCTCGCGGCCGCCGCCGCCGCCAACCATCGGCTCACTGCGGAGCTCGGGCGTACCAAACGCTATGGCACGAGCATCTTGCTTGCGCATGGCACGCGCGCCCAAGTCGTTCCGGAGATCCTTCGCACGGCCAACTATGACGGCATCTTCGATCTCACGAACCCACGCGATACGCCAACCCTGGGGCGTGCCGACTGCACCCGCATTCTCGCTAAAGGTCCACTGCTTACGACCCGCGAGGTCGATGCGCTCGCAAACCCGGGGTTTGGCGAGGTCGCGCTACTCTATGACCCAGCGCGCCTCGACCCGTCACGTCTGCGCGAGGCCCGAGGGACCGACTACAACAACCACTGGACGTATGCGGTAGCCTTCCCGAACACCGCACTCGTGGCTATCCAGCTGCTCGCGCCGGTGGACTCTGGGACGCTCGCACGTATGAAGGAGGCGATCGCCGCGCGCGGTCTCGCCGTTCCTGTTGTCGGGCGAGCTGGAAGAAGCTGGCAGATCCTTTGACCGCGATAGCGCCCACAAAAGGGTGACTAACCCGCGGCGGACGTCACGGTCTGAGCCAGGCGGACCTCCATCCACAACCCGCACATGACGAGCTTGTCTCGCCCGGTCGCCTCCACTGCCCTCACGAAGCTGGGATCAGACCACGCGTTCGCGCCCTCGTGATGAAGTCAAGATCCACATCGCGTCTCAGCCGGTCGCCGCGTCCGCGTTTGCAAGCGATACGCAAGGCTTCGCCGAGCTGTGACTGGGTCCGCTGTGGCTCGTGGACGGCTTGGTTGAGAAGGCCAAACTCGCGGGGCGACAGGTCGAGGCTCGCGAGGGCGCTGGCTGTGGCATCGCGCATCCGACTCGCGACGCCCACGAGCACGTGGCCGAGGAAGCTCGAGGTAGGCCTCGTCTGTGCGCCGCCACGAAGCGCTGCAGGTCGTTTGCCGGACGTTGACTTCATGGTCACACCGTATCGTCTACCGATCGTCAGTTCTTTCTGACGAGCCAACCTTTCGGCCGCATCCTCACGCTGGCTTCTCGGCGGTAACCTACATGGCGCCGGAGTTGCTCGCGCCGCGGGCGTTTCACGCGGCAAGCGAGAACATCCCAGTGGTCACCCAGCCGCGATCGGCTCAACGCTGCGCAGCGCGCGTTCTCGCGAGGCGAGCTCGGCGACCTCGTGCCCTCGTTTTAGCCAGGCTCGAGACGACTATCGCTTCAGCAGCTTGTTGAGGAGTCCCCCACCCTGGGGAGCCTTGGCGAGCTGACCCTGGACGAAGCGTAGCTCGCGCTCAGCCTCACGATTCTTTGGGTTGAGCTCGAGCGCTTTCTTGAGGTGCTTCACGGCGAGGTCGAGCTTGCCCTCCACGCGGGTGATCTTGCCGAGAAATTCGTAGGCGCTGTCGAGTTTGGGGTTCATCGCGAGCGCCTTGTTAATCTCCGCGATGGCCTCCGCCGCGGCAGACGCGCCCTTAGCGGCGAACAGGGCATAGCCATGATAGGCGTAAAACTCCGCTTCGCCTTTGTTCAGCGCGATGGCCTGAGCAAGAACGGGCTCGGCGGCATCGGCCTGGCCACGGCGCACGAAGATTTGAGCTTTGCGAAACAACCCTTCGGCCTCCAGCACGACGTTGACGTCCGTGGGTAGGCCCTGCTTCGCGCGGTCGAGCAAGTCGTCGTAGTCTGCTCGCTGCTGCGGATCGCTCAAGACCTTCTGCGCCTCGTCTGCGCGGCGAAACAAGGCGTCCGCCTTCTCGCGGTAGTCGCCGAGGTCGACGCCAGCGAAGCGGTCCGAGTGCCACCGCTTGGCGTGGTCGAAGTAGGCCTTACGAATGTCGTCGGCTTTGGCGTTGCGCCCGACACCCAGGAACGCGTAGTGGTCCTGCGTCGCCATCTCGGCGTGCGCTGCGGCGATCTCCTGGAGTACGGCCGGAGGCTTCGCCACGAGCCCCCCCAACACGAACACGATGACCGTCGCACGATCTGCAGCCATCGTCGTGCTAGGCGGCGTCCCGCAAACACGCGCAACCGCATCGCGAAGACGTTCGTATTCGGCCGACGGCGCGACGTCGCGGTGCGCAGCCGCGATGGCGGAAACATGTTGCGGCGTAAGCCCACGGCCAAGCTCGAGCAAGATTTCTCCGAGCGTATCGACCGAAGAATCGCCGCTGACGAAACCTTCGCTGAAGTCGAAGGTGCCACTGTCCGCCAAAGCGAATGCGCGCAAGGTCCTCACCACCGCGGCGCGGTCGTCGTTGGCCTGTCCCGACGCGCCGATGGCTCGCACCGGGCGTCCGTTCACGAGCTCGAGCGCGTAGACCTTGCCTTGAACCGTCCAGGAGACGCGGCCGCTCTTCTTCTGCCGGGCGAAGCCGGCCAGGTCTTGCGCGCCGAGGCGCGATGGCGACAGTTGCGTCGTCAGGGCACCACCTCGATCGTCTCGGGCATGAGTGCCAACGGCTCGTGCTCCCAGCGCGACAAGCGTCGGTGCAGGGCTTCGATGTGCTCGAGTGGCGACACCGTCACGCTCGCCGCCTTGCTGACAGCGCTGCCGAGAGAGAACTCGGCGCTCGGCATCCTTACCTCGACCTCGTCGTTGACCCGGGCGCGGCGACGAGCTTCGTCGATTGCGTCGGCAAGCCCACCGAGACGATCGACCAAGCCGACCTGCAGCGCTTTCAGTCCACTGTAGACGCGGCCCTCGGCGAGCTCGCGCACGCGTTCCTTAGGAAGCTTGCGACCGGCAGCGACCTTTCCGAGAAACTCCTCGTACTCTTCGCCCAGGATCTGCGTAAGCCGCGCCCGCTCGTCGTCATTGAAGCCATGCGTCGTGTAGCGCCAGTCGGCGAGTGGCCCCGTGCGGTAGGTGTATGGCTTGATGTCGGTGAGCTTGTAGAGGCCCGATAAGTCCATCTTCAGCTGGAAGATACCGATCGAGCCCGTCAGCGTATTGGGCTCCGCAAGAATCGTGTCGGCACCCGCAATGACGTAGTACCCCCCCGACGCCGCCGTGTCCGCCATCGATGCCACGATGGGCTTTTTGCGCTGCACTTCGAGGACGGCGCGGTAGATGAGCTCGGACGCGAAGATCTCACCGCCGCCACTGTCGACCCGGACGACGACTGCCGCGACCTGCGGATCGTTCGCCGCGTCGGTGAGCTGCTTGACGATACGTTTCGCCGAAGCGGACTCGCCCGGCAGGGGGTTGTCGTCATCATCGCGCACGATTGTACCGACCACTGGAACCACCGCGATGATCGGCGCTTGACCCCACGTTGCGGCCGGCCGGTCGAGCAGGTCATCCGCGGTGTGAGCGCGCTCCTTGTCTGGCCGCGCGATGTCGAGCTCGACGACTTCGTCGACGAGGCCAAAGCCACGAGCTTCGTCCGCCCGCACCCCTCCGCGCCGCAACACGGTTGCGACACGCTCGTCGTCGAGGCCACGCTCCCTGAGAGCCGTTTCGAGGGTCGCCTGGGCCTGTGCGAGGAGCTCACTACGTACCTCGTCGTCCTCGGGACGCGGCCTGTCGCTGGTCAATGCGTCTGGTGCCGACTTGTAACGTCCAATGGCGACAACGTCGAAACGGATGCCGATGTGCTCGAGCGCAGCGCCAAAGTAGTAGGCCAACAAGGCGAAACCATCGACGCCGATGATGGCCGACTTGTCGAGGCGCACGACGTCCGCTGCCGCTGCCACGAGGTAGGTCTTGTCATCGGCGTACCCGATCTCGGCGATGACACGCTTGCCAGCGGCGCGCAGGTTCATGATCTCGGCGCGTAGCTCGTCGACGAAGCCCATGCCGACCGAGAGCTGGCCGACCTTCAGCACGACGGTGCCGACTGTGGGCTCGCGGGCAAGACGACGCAGCCGCCAGCCGATGGTGGGCGTCATCTCGCGCGTCCCAAACAAGCCGTCACCCTTACGCGTCAGCTCACCCGAGAGCGCGAGCTCAACGGTACGACCACTCTGCCACTCACCGAGGCTCTCCGCGGGGTTCGAGCGAAACGTTACGACGGTGGCGGAGGCGAGCTCCTCGCGGCCCGTGCCGGAGCGCGCCTCGTCACCCGCTTGCATATCGAACGCCTGACGGAGCTCGAGCGGACCAAAGCCCAGCTGCAGACCGACCGCGACGAACTCGTTCTGAAAATCGTAGGCGCCATAGACATGTACGCCTCGCGCGCCAACATCGACGATGGCGCGAGTTTGGGCGAAGTCGTGCGTCCGGCCGTCGAGCTGGCTCTGTGCGCCCACGGTCAGCCAGGGAGCAGCGAGAACCGGGCGAATGGCGACACCTCCGCTATAGCGGAAGTTCTGCCGCGCATCCAACAGGTAGGGACTGCCGACATTGTCGATGCCGAGCGAAATCGACAGCCACTGGAACGGCGTCGCGAAGAGGCCAATATCCCACGTACCGCCTTCGCGAAATTCGCGCTGATAGGAACGGTAGCCACGATAAGTGAATCCGACGGCAAGGGTCTCGGACAGCTTCGCCGAGAGGCCGATACTGCCGCGCTCGAACGAGCGATTGGTGAGCGGCACCCACTCGTAGCCTGCCTGCACGCGCAGGGGTCCCATCGGCACGATGCCGTAGGCTCCGAAGAGGCTGTGCTCGTTCTTGATGGAGAACTGCTCATACTGCAGCTCGAGCCCGTCGACGAACGCAGTGCCCGCCGGGTCGAATGTGAGCGCGTCGACGCCACGGGCAAAGCCACGCACGTTCGAAACACCGCCGGGGGTCATGTCGGCGCTGCCGGCACCAACTAACGCTACGACCATCAAGATGTGATTCATTGCCGATGTCGCTTATCGCTGCCTGCGACCGGTGTCACGCGCGTCTTGAGCGGATGGCCAACGTGATGCTCGATCCACTTCATCGCGAGAACCTCGACCGAGTCGGCGATCCCAGGGGTCGGCGCATCTCCCGACAGCAACGCCGCGAGAACCTCCGGAGCACACGTCAGGCCCTCCTCGTCGGGCATGATGCCGGCAGCCGTCAGCAAACGCGGATACGCAGTGATCGCGGACTCGAGGTCGCCCCGTGCGCACGCGTCGAGGCCCGCTTCGAGCGCGCTCAACTGCTCGGTCGAGCGCTGGTGCGCATTGGTGAGCGCGCGCGCGCATTCGGTGATGCGCCCCGCCCGCTCGAAGGCCTCAAGGCTGCTACGAATGCCGACACGCGGGTCGACCACGCCCGCACGTTCGAGGCGCCAGAGGTTGCCTCCCGGGGACACCTCGACGGCCAAGGTGGCGAAGAGGTCGAGGCCCCCCGCAAAGCGCCGTTTCGAAGCGCGCGCCCCGCGAGCCACACACGCGAGACGGCCCTCCTCGGCCGTGAGTAGCTCGACTACCCGGCTCGACTCGTCGAAGCTCGTGGTGTGAACCACCACGCCGCGCAACTCCATGACCTTCCGCTACCCCCGGGTCACCGCCGCACGCAATGGGCCAGGTAAGTCGGTTGTTTTTCCGCGCAACGAAGGTGGTTCTTTACGACTACCGCCGCAGCGGTTGACCTGGACCCGGTGGCCGTCCCGGCGACACAAGGCGCGCGACTACTTCCGCCGCGCGTCACGTGCGCCGACCGTCTGGTCGACCGCGTCTTAGAACGGCGCTAGCGGGTTTCAGTTCAAGGTCGCAAGCGAGGTACGGCAACGCGCGCCGTACCCATCCGTCTCGTCAGCGCACTGCGTGAAGGCGTCACGCGCCGCGTCGTGGTCACCGCGCTTGAGGTGCCCCATGGCGAGGTAGTACCGCATCTCGCGGAGGAGCTCGGGTTGGATCTGGTCGGCGATCTCAGGATCGGCCGCGCAGTAGCGCTCGAAGCGCATACAGCTCTGAACGGTGTCATCGGCCGCCCCCTGCTCGAGGTCGATGTGCGCGAGCCACTCGTAGCCACGGCAGAACTTGGGATTGGTCGCCAAGGCGTTGCGAAGGTGCTTGCGGGCGCCAGCCACATCGCCACGCTTGTAAAGGGCCCACGCCATGTTGCCCTCGGCGAGCCATGGGGTGCCGTAGAGAATATCGCCCATCGCTTTCTGATGCGCGGCGACAGCCTCGTCGTAGCGACCCATGTCTGTCAGCAGGGTGCCCATGTTGTTCTGCGCCTCAGAAAAGTCCGGCTTGAGTGCAATAGCGCGCTCGTAGTGTGCGAGAGCGTCGTCGGCGCGACCCAAGGAGTGCAGAACGAGGCCGAGAGCGTTGTGAACCTGCGGTAGCTCCGGATCTTTCTCGGCGGCAGTCATCAGGTCGCGCAGCGCAGCGCGCGTATCACCACGCTTTAGCGACGTTACGCCCATGTCGTACTGCAGCCGCGCCTGAGCCTGGTCTTGCTCGGAGGCTGTGTGACCACACGCGGTCAATCCAAGGACGAATATGAACGTAAGTCGGCGCATCGTGTGCGACGGTAAGGTCGCCCGCTGGAACGGTCAATTTTTCGGCTCGAGCAGGGCGTAGCCGGCCAGACGACCAATCGCGCGACGGCGGTTCTTCGAAGCCAAGAGCATGAAAGGCATCGCCCACAGAGGCATCGGGAACTGGCGGCCGAGTCGGGAAGACTCGTCTCCGTAGTAGCGAACCTCGCGGGCTTTCCAGCCGTTGCCGGCATGGAAGCCGTGCCAATCGTCGACGAAAAATTGGAACGGCGCGTTGCGCATCTGCCGGGCATGTCTGCCGGTGAGCCACGGCTTCACGACCGACGTCATGTAGTCCGCGATCCAGTGCTTCATGGAGGGAAAGCGTCGGAGGGCCTTGGCGAGGTCGGCAACCTGCTCGGGAGCGAGATACGGAACGACACCTTCGGTGAGGACGATGACGTTGCGGGCGCGCTCGCTGACTTGCGCGAGTAGAGCCTCGCGGGCCTTCGCGTCATTCAAGTCCACCGCCCAACGCTCGAGCGCGCAGCGGGCGGGCGTACCTCTGAGCTTCTCGTTCTTGAGCGCCAGGATCGGCTCGTAGTCGACCTCGAACCACTGGAAGTCGCTGGGGAGGTCGAGCCGATACGGGCGGGTATCGAGACCGGCACCGAGATTCAGCACGGCGTCGGCACCCTCCGCGATCAACATCGCGATGTAGGCGTCGATGATTACGGTGCGAATAACCACCGTCCAGGCGATATAGCGGCTCCGTTCCATGGTTCGCGCGATCCACTCGCCGCGCTCGCCCGCGAGGATACCGGCATACGGGTCGCGAAACAGAGGCTTCTTACGGCGACCCTCACGGGCCCGAAAGGTTGCTACCCACAGGGCCGTGTCGGAGACATGCTCGATCGGGGTCAAGTTGTCGGCCATAGTTGGCTGGTCCCTCATGTCGACTGTCGAAGACGAACGCCTCGCCGAAGACGCGCTACGCGATCGCTACTGGAAGCGCTTTGGTCCCTACCTCGCCGAGCGCCAGTGGGGAACAGTGCGCGAGGATTACTCGAACGACCAGAATGCCTGGGCGTACGTGACCCACGACCAGGCCCGTAGCCGTGCCTACCGCTGGGGCGAAGACGGCCTCCTCGGCTTCTGCGATAGGCAAGCGCGGCTCTGCTTTGCAGTAGCCCTCTGGAACGGCAACGACCCGATCCTCAAGGAGCGCCTCTTTGGTCTGACTGGCCCCGAGGGCAACCACGGAGAAGACGTCAAAGAACTCTACTACTACCTCGATGCCACGCCCACCGCCTCGTACCTCAAGGCGCTCTACAAGTACCCGCATGAGAGGTTCCCTTACGAGTGGCTGTTGCGTGAAGCCGAGGCGCGCAAGCGCGACCTGACGCTCCCCGAGGCGGAGCTCGTCGATACCGGCATCTTCCAGCGCGGCTACTTCGACGTCCAAGTAGAGTACGCCAAAGCGGACCCAGACGATATCCTCATCCGCATCGCCATCGTCAATCAATCGGAAAAGGTGGCGCCATTGTGGGTGCTCCCCACAGTGTGGTTCCGCAACACGTGGAGCTGGGGACGGAGCGGCGAAGGCTATCCGCCAAGGCCAATCATCGAGGCGACCGACCCGCTGCACATGACGGCCACGCACAGCGAGCTCGGTACGTATGTCTTGTCCATCGATGACGCAGCGGGCATCGAGCGGCACCTCTTCACCGACAACGAGACCAACAACGAGCGGCTCTTCGGTACCAAAAACGCGTCCCCGCACGTGAAAGACGCTTTCCATCGCTACGTCGTGAACGGCGAGCACGCGGCCGTCCGCGCCACCGGCCAGGGCACCAAAGGCGCTTGGCTATGGAGCGACCGCTTAGCGCCGGGTGAGCGGCGCGTGCTGCGGCTGCGGCTTGCGCGCAAGACGAGTAGCTTCACCGGCTTTGACGGCGTTGTGGAGGCGCGCCGTGCCGAGGCCGACGCGTTCTACGCCGAGCGGGTGATCCACGGCATGAGCGAAGACGAGAAGCGTGTGCACCGCCAGGCGTACGCGGGGCTCATCTGGTCGAAGCAGTTCTATACCTACGTGGTGAAGGACTGGCTCGAGGGCGACCCCATCGCGCCACCGCCGCCAGCGGGTCACCTCTACGGCCGTAACCGCGACTGGCAACACGTCTTCATGCGGGATGTGCTCTCGATGCCGGACACCTGGGAATACCCTTGGTTTGCCGCATGGGACCTCGCTTTCCACATGATTCCATTCGTGCGGATTGACCCGCAGTTCGCCAAGGACCAGCTCGTGCTGCTCTTGCGCGAGTGGTACATGCACCCGAACGGCCAGATCCCTGCGTACGAGTACGGTTTCGCGGACGTCAACCCCCCGGTCCACGCCTGGGCCTGCTGGCAGGTCTACAAGTTGTCCGGGCGCCGCGATCACCTGTTTTTGTCGCGTGTCTTCAACAAGCTGCTGGTGAACTTCACCTGGTGGGTGAACCGCAAGGACGCCAACGGTCGCCACCTCTTCGATGGCGGCTTCTTGGGGCTCGACAACATCGGCATCTTCGATCGTTCACAGCCGCTGCCCTCCGGAGTCTACCTGGAGCAGGCCGACGGCACCGCTTGGATGGCTTTCTTCTGCGCGGTCATGGTGGGCATCGCGCTGGAGCTCGCGGTCACCGACCCAGCCTATGAAGACATCGCGTCGAAGCTGTTCGAGCACTTCATCGCGATCGTCGACGCCATCAACCGCTTCGGCGGATCGGGCTTATGGGACGAAGAAGACGGCTTCTACTATTCGGTGCTCGACGCGGCAGGAAAACGCGTGCCCCTACGCGTCCGTTCGATGGTCGGTGTCATTCCGCTGTTCGCGGCGCGCATCCTCGACGACGTCCAGCTCGAGCGCTTTCCCGGCTTTCGCAAGCGTATGCGTTGGTTCCTCGAGAACCGCCAGGACTTGGCCGGTCAAATTGCCTTTCACGACAGCGACGGCGACGGAAAGGGCTTACGGCTTCTCGCTATCCCGTCACGCGAGAGGCTCGTGCGCGTGCTGCGCTATGTGCTCGACGAAGAGGAAATGCTCGCGCCGCATGGCGTGCGCGCGCTCTCGAAAGCGCACGGGAAGACACCGTTCACGTTCGAGGCGGGCGGTCAGAGCTATCGGTTGGGCTACGAGCCCGGCGACTCGCAGAGCTGGGTCTTCGGCGGCAATTCGAACTGGCGGGGTCCCATCTGGTTCCCGCTCAACTTTCTCCTCATCGAGTCTCTCGAACGATATCATCGCTTCTACGGCGAAAGCCTCAAGGTCGAGATGCCCTACGGCTCGGGCGTGATGATGACCTTGCGCGACGTGGCGCGCGCGCTCGAGCGGAGGCTCGCCAGTATTTTCTTGACTGGCCCCGATGGCCGCAGACCCTGTCACGGCGACTCGCGCTTGTACACCGACGACCCGAACTTCAAGGACCTCGTCCTCTTCTACGAATACTTCCATGGCGACGACGGGCGCGGGCTCGGCGCCTCCCACCAGACGGGTTGGACCGCTCTGGTAGCGCGCTGCATCGAAGACATCGCACGTGATCGCACGCGCCGAAGAGACCGCTAAAGCGGCTGGCGCTGCAACTCCTGGTCACTTTTCTCCTGGTTGGACCGTCTGCCATGGGCAGGTGGGAGCTCGGCGCCAAAAATCGCGAAGCAACCGCCCTCGAGACCGTGGGGCCAGGTCGCGTGGCCGCGTGGGGGTGTCTACCTCGTTCATGTCCACGGACCGAGGCGAACCGATGTCGCGGCCGAGCGCAAAGATGCCGAGAACCAGATGGCAACGCCCGGCAGAGCCCTGCCGCCGTAGGCCGAGGTTCGCCGTCAAGCAGTTCCGTACCGCACGCGTCCCACACGGGTGCTTCGCCGGGTGGCTGGTAGCGCGTACGCGGCGTCGCGCGGAATTCGGTACTGTAGCGTTGCGCTCGACGATCGACCCCGTGCATAAAAGCTCTCGTGCCGCTCTTGCCCGAGAACCCAGAGGCTGTTCGCGCGTTCCTCGAGGCTGAGGACATCGCCGATAAGGCCGGGCAACCGCTCTCGTCAGCGCATCTTTTGTTGGCGTTCTTCTGCTTCCCGAACCGTGCGCAGACCCTGCTCGCCGAGCGGGGCGTCGACGAAGAACGCATCATCGCGCAGATCCGCATGCTCGAGGACGAGCCGAAACGCACCGTCCAGCGCCTACGGGACCGCGCGCGCGACATCGCCAAGAGCGTCGGCGCCGAAGACGTCGATTGCCTGCATATCTTGATTGCCATCACGCGGCTGCGCGACGCGTTTGCGTACACCCTACTCGACAAGTGCGGTAGCTCGCTCACCGCGCTGCGCAACGTCGCGGTCAGCTACGTCACCGGGTCTCTGCCGCGTCGCTTTCGCACCATCCCGCCGCCCACAGAAACGACCTACGTCCAGCCTCGTCGCACACGGGTCGCGCCGTCGCAGGTGCTCGATCGCGAGCCAGCGGAAGACGACGACCGCGATTTACAGCACCTCGAAGCCCAGCCCGAGCCTGCCAAACCGGCGGTACTCAGAAAACCGCCGCCACCGCTACCACCGCCACCACCGACCCGCTATGGCAGACATGTGTCGACCGTTCCCGGGGCAAAGCCGGCGACGACCACGGTGACAACGGCGGTCGAGCCGGAAAAGCAAGCGGCACCGAGGCCAAAGCTCGAGGAGCTGGCGCCAACGCTCGCGGCTTGCGGTATCGACCTCACCGAACAAGCCAAGAGCGGCCGCCTCGACATCGCCATCGGCCGCGAGCGCGAGCTTGAAGCGCTGATCGATATTCTCGGAAAACGCCGTGCCAACAATCCCATCCTCGTGGGCCCACCCGGCGTCGGTAAGACGGCCATCGTCGAAGGTTTGGCGGTGAAGATCGCTCGCGGCGACGACGACGTCGCGCACTTCCGCGATCGGTACGTCGTTTCGCTCGACACGGGCGCCATGGTTGCGGGTACCTCATTACGGGGTGCCTTCAGCGAGCGTCTTGGCGCCATCAAGGACGAAGTCGCTCGCGCGAGCCAACGGATCGTCGTGTTCATCGACGAGCTGCACACCTTGATTGGCGCTGGCTCGTCTGGCGAAGGCGCGCAAGACGCCGCCAACGAGCTCAAAGCGGCGCTCGCGCGCGGTGAGTTCCCGTGCATCGGCGCCACGACGCACGACGAGTTCAAGAAGTACGTCGAGAAGGACGCGGCGCTCGAGCGTCGCTTTACGCCCATCACGGTGGCCGAGCCAACGCCCGACGAAGCGATCTTGATCTGCGAAGGTGCCATCGCCGCTTATGCCGACCACCATCAGGTGGCCTACAGTATCGACGCTGTACACGCGGCGGTGCAGCTCTCCCATCGCTTCATCAACGAGCGCCACCTCCCAGACAAAGCGTTCGCTGTCGTCGACCTCGCGGGCTCACGTTGCCGTCGGCGCGGTGCGCGACGCGTCGAACGGATCGATATCGCGCGCGTCGTCCACGAATGGTCCGGGGTGCCGCTCGAGCGCCTGGCGGACGCTGACGCGGATCGTTTTGCGCGAGCCGAAGAGCTAATGGGTCAGAAGCTCATCGGTCACCCGCATGTGGTCGAGACCGTCGCGCGCGCCATCCGGCGCGGCTTTGCGGGGTTCAACGGTAAGCGGCCGATATCGAGCTTCTTGTTCCTGGGCCCAACGGGCGTCGGCAAGACCGAGCTCGTGAAGATCCTCGCGGAGTTCCTCTTCGGGCGCCGAGACGCCATCGTGCGCGTCGACATGAGCGAGTTCTCCGAGCAACACTCGGTGGCGCGTCTCATTGGCGCGCAGCCCGGCTACGTCGGCTATGAAGATGGCGGCTGGCTCACCGAGAAGCTGCGCCGTCGCCCGTTCCAGATCGTGTTGTTCGACGAGATCGAAAAGGCGCACCGCGACGTCTTGAACGTTCTGTTGCAGATCCTCGACGAAGGTCACCTCACCGATTCGCGGGGTCGCCGTGTTTCGTTCGTGAACACCCTCGTGGTGCTCACCTCGAACCTCGGTGCCGGCGTCATTGGCCGCTCGGGCAAGAGTATCGGCTTCACCGCGAGCGACGGCGATGCCGTTGGGACCAATCGCGAGGCTGTCCTCGAAGCCGCGCGCCATGAGATGGCCCCTGAGCTATGGGGCCGCTTGGACGAGCGTATGGTCTTCGATCCGCTATCGCGTGCGCAGGTCCGCGAGGTTGCCAAACTGCAGCTATCCGAGTCCGCTGCGGCGTTGTTCTCCGAACGCGCCATCACGCTGCAGTGGGACGACGCGGTGCTCGATTTCCTGTTGGACCACGGAGGTTACGCCCCGGAGACCGGCGCCCGCGGCATGCGCCACACCATCCAGCGTTACGTCGAAGCCCCCATTGCCGAGCGCGTGCTCTCGACCGACCTACAAGCCGGCGACCTCGCCAACGTCACCTTGCGCGATGGGGCCGTCGCGGTCACCAAGAAGCGCAGTCGCTCCAAATCGACACGCGCCGCGAGTTAGGGGCGCTCCGTCGTACCGCCCGTGGCGAATGCTGCTGGGTGAGTGGAACGCGACGTGTGACAACCGCTTTTTTGCGCGTTTCCACGGGAGACCACACACTTGGGCGTATGGCTCCACGTTCCATGGCCACGGCCACCATTTCGTTCGGCCTCGTGTCGATTCCGGTCAAGCTCTTCTCGACCGCCTCGAGCAGCGCTGGCGTGCACTTCAACCTCATCCACGCCAAGTGCGGTACGCGCATCAAGCAGCAGTACTATTGCCCGACCGACGAGGAGGTCGTCTCCTACGACGACCTGGTGCGCGGCTACGAGTTCGCCAAGAGCAAATACGTCACGTTCACCTCCGAGGAGCTCGACGCCATCGAGGCACAGTCGACCCAGACCATCGAGATTACGGAGTTCCTTCCCCTCGAAGAGATCGACACGATCTACTACGACAAGAGCTATTACGTGGGCCCGGACAAAGGTGGCGACCGCGCCTATCGCCTACTGTCAGCGGCGCTGCGCAAGACCAAGCGGGTCGCCATCGCCAAATATGCGGCGCGCGGTAAGATGTACCTGGTCGCGGTGATGCCGAAAGACGACGGTCTTCTTCTGCAGCAGCTCCACTTCGCCGACGAGGTGAAGGACTTCGCCGAAATCCCGCGTCAAACCGGCAATGTCGATGACACGGAGATGGGCCTCGCTCTCAAGCTCATCGAACAAAGCACGTCCGAAGCATTTCACCCCGAGAACTACCGCGACGAAGTCAAAGAGCGCCTGCAAGCTCTCGTGGAGAAGAAGGTCCAAGGGGAAGACATCACCGTGCAGGAGGAGGAAGCGCCCCGCGCCAAGGTGGTCGACCTGATGGCCGCGTTGCGCGCGTCCCTCGAGAAGAAGGGGTCGTCCGTCCCGGCGGCTGAGGATCGCAAGCCAGCCAAGAAGGCCGGCAAGAAGGCCGCCTCGCCCAAGAAGAAGGCGAAAGGCTAGCGCTCGCCGGTTTCTGGTTGGCGAGTTAAGCGGATGCCGACGGAAACGGTTCGCGACGGGAGTCGCAGGGTGTCGCGTCGCCGGTGATCTTGACCGCCTGGTCAGGGCCTCGACGCCCTTGCAAAAACGACCGGTCGTGCTATTTTGTGCTCATGGCAGCCGCGACCAAGGGCGAAGAAACGCGCGCGCAGATCATCGACCAGGCCCTGCGCATGGCCCAAACGGTTGGTCTCGAGGGATTGACCTTCGGCGAGCTTGCCTCGGCCTTGGATGTCTCGAAGAGCGGGCTATTCGCTCATTTCGAATCCAAGGAAGACCTCCAGCTCGAGGTGATTCAGGAGCTCGCCGACCGCTTCATCGCCAGCATCATCCTGCCCGCGTTCGCCAAGGCGCGCGGTGAACCACGACTGCGTGCCCTCTTCGAGCGCTATCTCGCCTGGGTCGGAAACCACGCCAGCGGTGGCCGCGGATGTCTGCTAACCCAGCTTCAATACGAGTTTCAAAACCAACGCGGCCGCGTGAAAGACAAGCTCGTCGTCGCGGAGCGTTCGTGGTTCGAGACGCTCACCAAGGCGTGCGCCATCGCCATTCAGGAAAAGCATTTCAAGGCAACGCTCGACCCCGAGCAGTTCGCCTACGAGCTCCTCGGCATCTTCACGTTCTATCAGCACGCCGCCCGATTCTTCGAAGACCCCCGCGCCGAGCAACGCGCGACCGCGGCGTTCGCGGCGCTCGTCGAACGAAGCCGCGCCTCCCGCTCTTAAAGGCGCATTCGCCAAAACCAAGGAGTCCCATATGCACAGCGTCCAAGACCCCAGTCCCTCTCAGCCACAAAAAAGCACGATCGGTCGGTCGAAAATCTCATCGCTACTGGTCGCTACCCCTGCATTTACCCCAAAGCCCGTCCCCGCCCCCTGGCTGCTCAAGCAAAGCATGCGCGCGCTTGGCGCCGTCGCGCCTGGGCTCGCCGCAAGCGTGGCGCGGCAACTCTTCTTTCACCCGCTCCGGGCACCCTTGAAGCCGACGGAAGCCGCGTCGCTGGCCCAGGGCGCAACGTTTCGTATGCGTGTCCGTCATGGCGATGTACGGGGACTGAGTTTCGGTGACGGCGCACCGGTCTTCTTGATTCACGGCTGGGGAGGCCATGCCGGGCACATGGGTTCGTTCATTGAGCCCCTTGTCGGGGCGGGCCTTCGCGTACTCGTTGCGGACATGCCCGCGCACGGCGAGTCGAGCGGGCGCCTTTCGTCGCTCATTCACTTCGCTGACACGATGGACGCTATGACCGAGCAGTTTGGCGCCCCGCAGGCGGTCATCGCCCACTCGTTCGGTGCTGCGGCGGCCACGGTAGCTATGGCGCGAGGACTTCCGGTAGCGCGTGCGGCGTTCATCGCGCCACCGGCGACGTACCGAACCTTCTGGTCCCGGTTCCGCGACGGCGTCGGTGTCTCGCCTGTCGTATTCCAGCGCTTGGTTCGGCGCGCCGAGCATGAGCTTGGGGTCAGCTTTGCCGATCTGCATCCCGAGACCATCGCGCCAAAGCGGCACGAGCCGCTCCTCATCGTGCACGATGCCGCCGACCGCGAGATCGACGTCGGAGAAGGCAAGGCCTTAGCGCTCGCTTGGCCGAGAGCTGAGCTCGTCTTGACGCGAGGGCTCGGCCACCTGCGCATCCTCTCTGACGCCAGCACCGTTCGTCGCGTCGTCGACTTCGTTGCGCCGGCCCGCAAACAGGAGCGCCCGCTGAGTCGCACAAGTGCTGCGTCCGCGGCCGTTGGCAACGCCTCTGGCGCTCTTCACTCGCCTTGAACCGTTTGGTGTCTGGCGCCGTTCCCAAGCGATGAGCGCTTTAGCTCAGCGCTTGCCCGACACAGCGGGTCGCTGCGAAGCTGCGCACTTCATGGCCATCGACAGCCTCACGCTCATCGGAGCCAGCAACGCCGGCCTCGCCTTCGCTTTGGCAGCGCGGCGACGCGGCATCGTCGTGCGTGGTATCTGGAATCGTGGAGCCGTGGGTCGCCAACGCGCCGCAGCGCTGTTGCCAGGAGCGCGCGTTTTCTCACTGGACGAACCGATCGCGAGCGACGCTGACATCACCATGATCGCGGTGGCGGACGACGCTATTGCCGACGTTGCAAAACGCGTCGTCCACCGCAAAGGGACGCTCGTGCATCTCTCCGGGGCATTGCCCGCGAGCGTGCTCGGCCGACACGACGCTGCGGCCGTCCATCCAATGCTCTCCATTGCCAGCCCCACAGCTGGCTCGGACGCACTGACGGGGGCGATCATCACCATCGAGGGAAGAGCCGCGCCGAGCGAGTGCGCGAGCCTCTTCGTGCGTCGACTTGGCGGACGGCCTGTGCCGCTCCGCGCGGAGGACAAGTCGCGTTACCACGCCGCGGCGGTGTTTGCGTCGAACTTCGTGGTCGCCAGCATGGCGAGCGCGACCGATCTGGTCAGTCGCGACCTCGCAGACGGACTCATGGGTCTCGCCCGGTCCGCGCTCGACAACGTCGCAAAGAGCGGACCGACGGACGCGCTTACTGGTCCCGTCTTGCGCGGCGACGTCGCGACCATCGAGAGGCACCTGGGCGCGCTGGCGAATCCTCAGGACCTTGCACTTTATCGCGCGGCATCGCTCAAAGCGCTCGCGGTCGCGGCAGACCGGGGCCTTGCCAAAGACAAGGTCGACGCGGTCGCCAAAGCGCTTGGCGCTTGATCATTCGCGGCCAAAGGCGATAGCCCATTCGGCCAAGCGAGGTTTTTCGCATGGCCAATCAGGCAGAAGGGCTGGCGCCGTCTTCCGAGCAGGCGCCACGACCAAGGTTCCCCGGCGGCATCCCGTACATCGTCGCCAACGAGGGTGCCGAGCGCTTCAGCTACTACGGCATGCGCCAGATCCTCTACATTTACCTCGTCGGTCTCTTTCTCCGCTTCGTGTCGGAGAATACCCTGCCCGCTGAAGCGGTCAGCGACGCCAAAATCCACGCCACACAGGTAACGCACACCTTTTTCGGCGCGGCCTATATGTTCACCCTGCTGGGGGCGACCGTCGCCGACCGACTGCTCGGCAAGTACCGCACCATCTTCTGGGTCTCGCTCATTTACTGTGTCGGCCACGCCGTACTCGCGGTCGCCGGTCGTCTGTCGGTCATGGGTGACTACGCGGGCGCCGAGAATTTGATGTACGTCGGGCTCGGACTCATCGCGTTCGCCGCCGGCGGCATCAAGCCATGCATCGCAGCGAATCTCGGCGACCAGTTCGAGGGCGAGAACAAGCCCCTGCTCGACGTCGTCTTCCAAATCTTCTACTACATCATCAACTTCGGCTCATTCCTGAGCACCATGCTGACGCCATACCTCTATCGGAAGTTCGGACCCGAGGTGGCGTTCGGTGTTCCAGGCGTCCTCATGTTTATCGCGACTGCCGTGTTCTGGGCGGGACGCCACCGCTTCGTCCGCCGCCCGCCCGCCGCGACACCGATACTCGGTCTGCTCGACACATTCGCGACGCTTGCGTTGTTTACGCCGATCTTCGTCCTTCTCTGGGGGGTCAATCACGGCTGGGATCCCCTCTGGAACATCGGCATCACGGTCGCCGGGCTCTCGCTTGGAGCAACGCTTGCCCGCATCCGCTATCGCATGGAGCCGCACGCAAGCGTGCTGTCCGTCATCGCATACTCGGTGAAACATCGAGGCAAGGGTGACGGCGACGGTTTCTTCGCGCCAGCCCGTCAACACTTCGGCGAAGCCGCAGATGGAGCACCTGCCGTGCTGCGCATCGCGCTCGTCTTCGTCATGATCACGATGTTCTGGGCGCTGTACGATCAGCACGCCTCCACCTGGGTCGAGCAGGCGCGCCACATGAACCTCGCGGTCACCGTGCCGAAGATTTTCTGGGAAGTATTCTTCCTGCCGGCCGTTGTCGCGGCGGTGCTCTACTCCGCCGTATGGCTGATGCGCTACGTGTCCAATCGCCCTTTGCCACGCGCCCTCAACGTTGGCTTTGCGGGTGCGCTCGTCGTCTGGTGCATTGGCGCCATCGTCGCGCAAGCCACGAGCGGCGACTGGCAGGTCCTGCAGTTGGACGCCGCACAAAGCAGCTCGCTCAATCCGTTCTTCATTCTCATTACGATTCCGCTTTTCAACGTCTTCATCTACCGTCCGCTCCAGCGGCGCGGACGGCCGCTCGGCCTGTTGACCCGCATGGTCATCGGTATGTTTCTAACCTCCATCTCTTTCGTCGCCATCGCACTCATCCAAGTCTATCTCGAGCGCAACGGAGACGGCTCGTTGCACGTTGCATGGCAGGCGCTGCCGTATCTGCTGTTGACCTCGGGCGAGGTACTCGTCTCGACGACAGGGCTGGAGTTCGCCTATTCGCAAGCGCCGGCATCCATGAAGTCGACGATCCTCGGCCTGTTCTACTTGACCATCACGCTAGGCAACGTGTTCGTCATCTTCATGGCGCCGCTCTTGAAGTTGCAATTTTCGGTCTTCTTCTGGGCGTTCGCGGGATTGGGCGCTGGAGCAGCCCTCATCTTCTGGGTGATTGCGTCAATGTACAAGGGCAAGACCTACGCAACGTAGCGGCTCGCTAAAGCGGATGGCCCGCGAGCCACAACAAACGTGTGACAGCCACCATCAAGGCGATGGTGAGAAGCGTGATCGCGACCGCGATCCCAGAGACAACCCCGAGCTCGATCCCCGCGGCGATGAACGCCCACGTCGGGCTGGCTTTTCGGCGTGCGGCAAAACGGTCGGCAAAGGCTCCGCTCCAAAAGCGCGCGCCCTCCGCCATGCGCAGCCACTGCGTCTTGGCGAGGTCGCGCAGCCACGTCACGACGGCACGGCGGCGCTTATCCGCGCGCCACACCATGAAGATAGCCCCAGCCGCTAACGACAAAGCGAGCAGCATCTCGAGCCCGCGTAGCCACGCGCGACGCAGGTAGGTGAGCTCGACCCAAACGGGATCCTGAGCGTCGATCCAATAGCGGCGATACGCCATCTCGCGCCCTGCATGCGGAACCTGAACGCGGACCGCCACCCCACCGCTATTTCCGTCACCGACATTGCCAGGCACTTGAGCCTGGATGGGGAGCGGCGCCGAACGGCGGATGCCACCGAACGCGTGACCCTGGCGCGCGCCTTGCGCCCGCGTGCCCTCTTCGAGGGCGTTGTCGAGCTGGTCATAACCCCCGTCGTCATCGCGGAACGCGTCAGCCGCGCGCGGCCTCTGCCACTGCGCCGTCCCTGCGTAACTTTGCTGGGCGACCGGGCCGCGCAGGCGTGAGACGGCGTAGCGCTGCGGCACGTCGACGGTCCACTGCAACGAGGCGATGGGCAGCTCGATTGCGGGAAGACCGAAGTGCGCGCGCCCGACGATCGAGAAGACGCCACCCTGCTCCTGATAGACCAGCTGCACGTTGATGGGCCGTAACCCGTCATCGTCCTGGCGCGAGCGCACGAGAGGCAGGAGGAGCTTGCCTTGCGCGTCGCGGCTTGGCTTCACGGGCTCGCCCTCGACCGTCGCGCTACGAATCGTGGCGGCGCTCGGGACTTGAACAGTGAGATATTGCCGATGCGCATTCCGCAACTTCACCGACAGCTCCGTAAGGCGCGAGCCGTCCTCCGTCGCGACCGTATGCACGACCAGCGCGTCGATACTGTCGCCCTCAACAGGCTTGGTCGGATAGCGAGCAATGCCAATGGCCCCACGACTCGCGGCATCGCTGTATTGAAACGCACGAACGATAGGCGTCACGCTGCTGTCGATGAGAGTCGCCGGCAACTCGCGCACGTCGAGGGGCGTGAAGCGAGCCGCGCCTTCTGGCGTAACGGCGGTAATGGCAATCTTGCCTGGCACCTCGATGGCGACGAAGCCGCTATCGCGTTCGACGTCGAGCATCCGTGGGATGGCGAGCGGCACCGACGTCTCGCCAGCCGCGAGAGGCCTTTTGAGGCGTAGCGAAATTTCGTAGCTCTGGCGGATACCGTAGCTGGTCTCGCCCGTGATGACCCGCGTCCCGTCGACACTGTCGACTGTGTATTGGAAAGCCCCCTCGCCGTCCGCGCTGACCAACTCGTAGCCGGCAGGGAGCGCGATACGGAAGCGCTTCTGCGGAGCGTACAAGATCGTGAGGTTCACAACCGTGAACAGCTCGACACTTTCGTCAGCGAGGGACATCAGGCTCTGCGTATCCGCGTAGAGCTTGGCCGCCGCCGTCGGGGCCTGTGCGAGCTCGCGAAAGCCGACGAGATGGATGCTCTGGGTGGGACCGATGATGGCCGTAAGCTCTCCACCGGTGGGCGTCTGGCGAACGACATTGCTCACAGCGCCATCGACGCGCGGAGACAGGTCACGGTCGGCGAAGGCGCAGGTCAGATCGGTGACCGGGCTCTCGACGACTTCGAAGAGATATTCGGCCGAACCACGCGGGCCGCTCGCTGGCACGACCAACTCGACCGTGAGCTCCGCGACCCCACGCTGCTTCGTAACCCAGGTCCAATACTGGCCATCGTCAATGAGCGCGATCGGCCCCGCAGCCACGCGCGCCGCGATCACCACGACGCGGTTGCCGATCACGGCCACGTCCTTGTAGCGGTCGTTCGCGCCGAGCTCGACCCGCATCACCATGGTGAGATGCAGGCCGGCGGCGTCGATGCGCCCACGATAGCGCGTGACGCCAACGACAACCTCGGCGTCGCCCGAAAGCTCAGCGCGTTCGCGCAGCGCGCGTTCACGCTCGCGCAGGCCCTGCCACTCCGAGAGCGGCATGGTGACCTCTTGGGCGTGCGCTGAGACCGCCGCGATGAGCACCGCCAAGAAAGTCCAGCGACTAACCACGGCGCACCTCCACGCGGCGAGCCACGAGCCCCGCGAGCACGACCAATGCGATGAGGCTCCAGAACATCGGGAACATCACCAAGACGTATGCCGCAACGACAAGCCCAACGAATTGCAAGAGCCAACGCCCCCGAAAGCCACGCTTCAAAACCATCGTTTGATGCGATGTCCGTAACGTTGGCCTCCACGTGCGCCAGATGTCATGAATCAAGAACAACAACAGGCTCACGTCGAGCGCGAGCAAGACGCTCCGGTGAATGCCGAGCACATAGTGTCCAAGAACGCTCGCGAGGACGAGCATCAACACGAGCACGGCGAAATCGCGGTCGCGCCAGGCAAGCCGGCCGTGCTCGCGGCTGCGCGTGAGCCAGACCCACAGCGCCAGGGCGACACAAACGAAAACCACGCCGCGCAGCCAAGGCTGTACGCTTCGGCGCACATAGCTGACGTCCAGCATGGCGCGCTCTTTGCCGAGAAGTACGCGACTGAAGCGATACCGCTCACCCACGAGCGGGAATGAGGTGAGCACGACCTTCGCCTGCTTCTTCTGCTCTTTGTCGTAGATCATCTTCCGCGAGCGGAGGATGTTCTCGTATTCGCCGCTGCCACCCGCCCAAGCGTCCCGGGTCGCTAGCGCGGTTTGGATGTAATAGCGCAGGCGTGTCAGTGGGTCGTAGCGGAGTCCGTCGAGCTGGCGCAGGTCGGTCGCAAAACGCAGCGGCTCGTAGGCGTTCGGCAAGTAGGCATTCCAGTGGACGGTCATGACCGCGATGTCGAGCGACGGCAAGGTCAGCACGCGGCGACCGAAAGTCCCAAGTGCTGCGCGCCGGGTCTCGTAGGCGAGCTCGACGACGAAGCTGCTCTCCTGCACCGAGCCGCCTCCGCTTGGCACCACCAACGCCTGACCCACCTGCAGCTGGTCAGCGCGGACGTTTCCATTGGCCACCGCGATCTCGCGGGCGCGGTCAGCGCGGTTGTAATAACGCAATGCAATACCGCCAAGCGTATCGCCCGCTTGGACGTAGTGGACACGGCGGCCGCGCGAACCGATCTTCTGCGACTGGCGTAACGGTACAAGCAAGACCTCCGCCGCCTCGCTGGTCGTCACGGCGGGCTGGATCGGCGCACCGTCGATGAGAGCGTGGGTGACGTGGCTGTCCGCCGGCAAGGTCACACCGAGATACTGGCGTGTGTTGTTGCGGACGAAGAGCTTGAGCTTCACGACTTCAACGCCGTCCTCGCCAACGATAGTCACGGCCTCGAGGTCGTCGATGACTGCCTGGGTGAGCTCCACTTGCTCGTTGCGCGTGACAGTGACGGCGACCTTGGGCTCCTTCTCGAAACGAAACGCGGCGAGGAGTGGCTTGTCGGTAGCCGAAAGCAGCTCGGTGGGGAGATCGGCCGTCGGCATCGCCGCCGCGTCTTCGCTCCGGGTCACGGCAAGCTCGAAACCGGCTCGGCCCTCGAGCGCGATGAAGCCCTCGCGCAACGTCGCATCGCTAGCGCGGACGAGCTTCAAATCGGCGCTACCTCCAGAGCCGCGCGGGTGCTGAGTGGCCACCTCGATGCTCGTCGCGTCGTCGACCAGATATTTGAGCAGGGTCGTGACGACGCGCTCGCTGCCGCGGCGTTCGGCCGTCCATTGGAGCACGGCGTCGCCGGTAACGGACGTAACCTCCACACCCTCCGGGATCGCGAGCTCGAAGCGCGATGCTTCGCCAGCAAGTACGCGATACGCGATGGTCGTGCGCGTTCGTACGGTCTGCTCGTGGACGCTCGCCAGCACGAACATGCGGGCTTCGAGCTCGCGCTTGGCGCTGCTCGCATCTGCGGCGCGACGCCGCCAATGCAACGACAGCTCACCCGAGGCGCCCATCGCCGCGTCGATACGTGTCCCGCTCCCACCGCGGCTCTGCGAGAGGATGACGCCGCCGTCGAGCTCGGCTTCGACATCGGCCTCGGGCAAGAGAGCAACGACACGGGTCACAGGCCCAGGCGGCAGCATGAGCGAGAAGCCGCGCGTGAAGCGGTCTTCGTCCTGACCCTTGGCAAACGTTAGATGCACGCGATGGCGACCGCGCGTGGCAATGAGCACCGCATTCATGCCGTCCGCTCGTGTAGCGACTGCGGCGGCACCGTCGACGGTGATGGACGAAAGCGAGGCCTCGTCGTCGAGCAACGGCACTGTCACCGTGCGGTCGAGCGTATCGACGTCGATCTCGGCGTCCATGCTGCCGGTGAGGACACCGCGAGCGAATGCGACGTCGACGTTACGCCGGACGACCGCGTAAGGATGTTGCGGCGCCGGGGGCTTTTCGAGCTCGCGGACCCCGTCGACGGCTTGTTGCCACTGGTCGAGCGGGAGACGAACCGTCGCGGGCTCGGCAGCAGACGTGACTTTCGCGACGCACAAGAGGACGCAGGCAGCCAACGCTGATCGGGGCATGCCTCAAACCCTATCGCGTAATCGCCTTGACCTTCAAACCCGGTTCCACTTCTTGCTTGGCGGCAACCACCAGGCACGTCGACGCGTTGTCCCGGGTGTCCACCACCATCAGGGTAGCGATCGTCTTTGGCGGTAGGTCTTTGGGGTCGCCGAGAATGGGGTCGTCCGTCCTCGAGACAGTAAACTGGTTGCCGCGTTGCACACCGTCGTTCTTACCCTTGTCGATGAAGACGACGTTGTGTTGTCCGGCGACCACCCCGGTGTCGTAGTTGACCGCCAAAACGTATCCTTCGAGCGGCGCGCTTGCGCTGGTCGGAGTGACACGCTCCTTGATGTCCTCTTCGAGCTTGGTCACGAACTGTCCACGCTCGACCTCGAGTCGGGTGGCGTCGATGCGGGCCTTGCTCACCTTCTCGTAGACTTCTTCGATTGAGGCAAAGCCCGTGACCTCGGTCATATATCCGAAGTTCTTCTTGGTGACCGGGTGGGTCACCTTGCCAACCGTGCGATAGACGAAATAGCGCTCGCCGCTGCGCGGCTGACTCTCGCGCGGGAACGAAAGAAATACGCGGTCGTTACGCGACAGGAGGATGTGCTCGTCCGCAGAGTTGCGAAGCGTCCCCGCCTCCGACAGCTCCTTTGGGGTCACGAATAGGCCAACGAAACGCGCTGGGTCGACCCCGCCTGGTCGCTGGCGGGGCGCCTCGTCATCGACGATCTTCGCTGGCTGGTCTGCCGGAATCTCGCGCTGTGCGGACGCCAAGTCATAGAGACTCGGCAGCTCGACGTCGCTCGGGAAGAAGCGGATCTGGTCGCCCGGGTAGATCCAGTTCGGATTCGTGATCTCTGGGTTGTAAGACCAGACGCGCGGCCACAGCCACGGCGAGCCCGTGACTTTGCGGGTGATGTTCCAGAGGTTATCGCCCTGCTGGACGATGTAGGTGTCGAGGTTCGGCCTGAAGGGAATGGCGTCTGGGTTGATCGTCTGCCGCTTCCTCGGCGTCTGGGCGTGGGTAGCCGAGCTGCCAACGAGCACCCATCCCACCACCGAGGCGACCAGGAGGGCGAAGACCGCATGGTACGCAGTCATGCGCACGGGCCGGCGTTGCCACATCATTTCGAGCGTCCTCCACGGATGCCAGGACGCGCGCGCGCGAGCTCCGCGACAGCGCTGTCAGGGTGTTCGTCGACGAGACGCTGGAACGCATCGCGCGCCCGCGCCGAGTCTTTTAGCTTCTCGAAGCTGATGCCCATCTTGAGGAGAGCCTCCGGGGCCTTACTGCTCGAGGGATAGGCGTCGACCAGGCGTTTGTATTGCACGACGGCTTCATCGTAGCGCTGGTCGTCGAAGCGTGACTCGCCCATCCAGTAGAGCGCGGCCGAAGCTTTTTCAGCCTTGGGGCTCTTCTTCATGAGGTTCGAGAAGCGCTCGAATGCTTCCTCGGTGCGCCCGTTCCGATACGCGTCGAGCGCGTCCGCGAAGGGACCGTCTAGCGGGTCCGCTTTGACGGGTGCGGCGTTGGTCGGGCTTGCCGCGACTTTCGTAGCGGCGCGCGCCCGTGGCGCAGGAGGCATTTTGACGACTTGGAGACGGTCACCCTCACCCGTGATCTCGAGCATGACCGGTTCTTCTTCGGCCTCGGCGCGGACGGGCGCGGGCGTGAGCTTGACGACCTCGAGGTCGCGCATGTTTCGCGACGTCCCTGCCGTTTGAGCCACGTTGGCGGCGGTCATCACGTCGATTCGGCCTTGCAGCGTCTCGATTTGTTGCGCCTGGGCGGCCACCTGAGCCCGCAGTGCGTCAAGGCTCCGCGCGAGCTGCGCGTTGTCGATGTCGCCCGCGGAAGAGTGCGCGCAAGCGGACAGGACGATGAGAGGTGAGACGAAGAGCAGTCGCACGGAGCGAGTGTCGGGCGTCCCGAGCGCCGGGTCAAAAAAACGGCGGGCTGTTAAGCGAGACCGATGACCCCAGCCTGACGACCAGTGACGCCTTTGTCCCGTCGGTGCGAGAAGAATCGTCCGTCGGCGAGCGTCGAGTAGGCGACCACATCGATACAGGTCTCGGGGACCCCCGCCTCGAGCAGGCAGCGCTTGTTGAGGGCCCACAGATCTGCGTACGAGCGGTCGTCGTGACCTGGTCGGATAGCCGCACCAGGTGAAGGGAAAGCCGTCTCCAGAGCCAATACGACGTCCGGCCCGATTTCGAAGTCCGACGGGCCGATCGCCGGCCCAATCGCGATACGCAAATCGTGAGGAGGAATGTCCGCGTCCTTGAGGCGCTTCACCATTTCGGCGGCGATGCGCGAGGCTGTCCCGCGCCAACCAGCGTGGACCGCCCCCACCGCCCTGCCCCGATGGTCGGCGAAAAGGATCGGCACGCAGTCCGCGACGAGCACCGCCAAGACCGCGCCGCGATCACGCGTCCACAACCCGTCGGCCTCGATGCTACGGCCCGCGAGGCGAGTGACCTGGACGACATCGTTGCCATGGACCTGGCGCAGGGCGACGAAGCTCGCGTCCTTGCGCCCCAAGGTGTCCAAGACGAGCGCGCGATTCGTTTCGATGGTCGAGCGTTCGTCTTGCGCCCCACCCAGGTTCAAGCTCGCGAATGGGCCCTGGCTCACTCCGCCATCGCGGGTTGTGAAACCGTGCACAATCCCGGGAACGCCCGAGAGGACCTGCGATGTCAGCATCGCGACAGTCACTATGCCTCCGACTTGCGTGAACGCGACCGCTTGGTGCGGGGCCTATCCTCGAGGGTGCCGATGCGCTGCCCCATCCTCACCTTGCGACCTGGTCTGAGCCCCTCGAGAGAAACACGCCCCTCTTCACAGACCAGGATGACGGTCGAGCCGAGCTCGAAAGCACCGAGCTCGGCGCCCTTCTGCATGGCATGGGGTGGATCGTAGCGGAGTGCCGCGCGCGCCTGCCCTTTGACGTTACTGTGCACACTATCGTCGTAGGCAAGCGAGATGCGCCCAACCAAGGTAGCTCCCACCTTGACGACCGCGACGCGACCACACGCCTTGTTGTCGATATAGGTGACGATTCGCTCGTTGCGGGCGAAGAGCTCGTCGATCCGCTCGAGAGCTTCGCGGAACACCGGGAAGAGCGCGCCAGGTATCAGCGTCCCTTCAGAGACACTCCCAGCCACGGGAGCGTGGATGCGGTGATAGTCGTTGGGCGCGAGGTACAACGTTGCGTAAGCGCCACCCTCGAAGCGCTTTGCTTCGACGTCGTCATCGAGAAGCCGCGCGAGGCTGTAGCGACGTCCCTTGACCTGCATGAGGGTGCCGTCTTCGATGACGCCAACTTCGCCGACAGTGCCGTCAACCGGGCTCACGACCGCGTCTGGTTGCGGCTCGACGCGACGAGCACCGACCTTCAGGTGACGCACAAAGAGGTCTTCGAGGGTCGAATAGTCGCCGATGGGTTCACGGGCCTCGGACATGTCGATGCCTGTGGCCTTGACGAAGGTCCGCTTTAGGAGAGCGACGCCCACCTTCGGGTGCTTGCGGCGAGCGAGCCAGCCCCACGCGCGCGAAATGACGGCCTGCGGTAGGCGCCGCGTGAGGTCGACAACGAGCCCACTTTGCAACGGATTACTCCGCGTCGGGACCGGCGTCGGCGTATCGTCGTTGTCAGGTCTCGTCATGGTGTCTGGCCGCATCGGCGGGGCATATCTCACTTCGGGCGCTCATCGCCAAGCCCCGGCGGCGAGACGTCTTCGATCGCCTCGTTCGGGACATGTTGCGCCGACCACTGTCTCCACAAGACACGCGCAGCGATACACAGCGCCACAACCGCTACGATGGCGGCGAGACCCAGTGCCGTGCTCGGTCCTTCGCGTCGAGACACGGTCAGTCCGCTCTAGCGTTTCTTGCCGCGGCGCGCGGCGACCTTCGCTTTGGTCTTTGGTTTCGGTTTCGAGACCTTCTTCGCGGCGGGAGTCGTTGACGTGGCCTTCTTGCCCCCAGCGTGCAGCTCGAAGCGCGCATGCAGGGCTTTCACCGCTTTCTCCACCTGCGCGCGGGCAATCACGCAAGTTACCTTGATCTCGCTGGTCGTGATCATCGCGATATTGACCCCGGCCTCGTGCAGAGCCTGGAACATCTCGGCCGCGACGCCCGCGTGCGCGCGCATGCCAACGCCCACGATCGACACCTTCGAGATCGAATGGTCGACCTCGACGTTGCCACCCTGCAGCTCGCGCGCGGCCTCGCGCACGAGCTCTTCGGTCTGTGCCGCATCGGCCTTCGCCACGGTGAACGAGACATCGGTCTTGCCGTCTTCGGACGCGTTCTGAACGATGACGTCGATGTTGATCCCGGCCTTCGAGAGCCCGCGAAACAGCGTTGCGGCGACACCTGGGCGATCGGGGATGCGGCGTACCGTGACCTTGATGTCACCGTTGTCGTGCGAGACGCCGCGCACCACCAGACGCTCGATGTGCTCGTCATCGGCCGTGACCAGGGTGCCGGGATCATCGCTGAAGGTCGAACGTACGCGCACTGGCATGTTGTGATTCATCGCAAGCTCCACGGATCTGATCTGCAAGACTTTCGAACCGGCCGATGCCATCTCCATCATCTCCTCGAAGGCGATGACGTCGAGCTTCTTCGCGTCGGGGCATAGGTTGGGATCGGCGGTGTAGACACCGAGCACGTCGGTGTAGATGTCACAGCGGGCGGCGTGAAGAGCCGCCGCGAGTGCCACCGCGCTGGTGTCGGAGCCGCCGCGACCGAGGGTTGTTAGGTTTCCTTCGTCGTCCATGCCCTGAAAACCGGTCGCAACCACGACCTGACCGCGCATCAAGGCCCGGTCGATGGCGCTGCGATCGATGCTCTTGATGCGCGCACGCGAGAACATGCCATCAGTGCGCACGAGCATCTGCGGACCACTCATCGACACGGCCGGGACACCGCGATCGCGGAGGGCAATCGCAAGCATCGCCGCCGAAACCTGTTCGCCGGTAGCGACCAGCGCGTCGGTCTCGCGTGGATCGGGGCGTGGCGCCATTTGCCCGGCAAGGCCCAAGAGCCGGTCCGTCTCGCCGCGCATCGCCGACACCACGACGACGAGGTGTGGATGCTGGACCTTGGCTTTGGCGACCAGCTCGGCCACGTGTTTGATGCGTTCTACCGTGCCGACGGAGCTGCCGCCGAACTTCTGGACCATGATGTCTCGAACTGGCTGCATGGCGCGCTGAAATCGCACGTTTGGCCGCCAACGTGCAATCCAAGGCGTTCCTTTGCTATGGATGGAGACAAGGCGGTTCGCAGTGAACATTCAGCTGTTCAACTTTCTCGAGGACTACAACTCCCAGATCGTCAACCTCCTGTTGACCAAGATCCCGAGGTCCGTCGCCGCCTACAGCAAGATGCCTCGCACCGAGCTCAAGCAAATGCTCGAGCACCTACTCGACGGCTACGTCGACCTCTTGGTGACGGGTCAAACCGACGCGCTGGAGAAGGTGTTCCGCTACATGTCGCGCGTGCATGCGGCGAAGAAGTTCAAGATCAGCGATGTGCTCTCCGCCATCTTGCTCTTCCCCCAGGTCATCCGCCGCCTGCTGGCCGAGGAATATGCCGACCTGCAGGGCGACGACGCCATCCGCAAGTTCAATCAAGCGCTCGAGCAGACCGAAACGACCGCGCATCGGGCCGCCTGCGCATTCGTCGATATTTTCCAAGAGTTCTTGAACAAGCGCATCGAGGAGCACAACGACTACCTCGACCAGGCGCAGAAGAAGTTTGGTATCGACCTAAGCCGATTTATCGTTTTCAAGGCCTGAGCCGGTCGGCAGCTCGAGTGGTGGCAGGGGCCTGCGCTCGCGCTTTTGGAAGGTGTTCGTGAAGAGCACCTTTTCCTTCGACGACGACAACGCCTCGTATTGGATGCCCTCGCGTCCCACCGTGAAGAATGCTCCGCCCCGGCGGACGGAAGCGAACTCGCTTCTGCCGATCCGCAGAGTTGGACGCGACTCCGAGGCCGCACCACTGACCACAGTGGGAAGACCACCTTTGGTGCGGAGCTGTTGCTGATTGTGCTCGTGGCCGCACACGTAGAGGTCGGCGCGCGCCTCGAGCATCGGCAGTAAGAGGGTCTTCATGCACTTCGACGCGCCATGCCAGCCAACGTTCGCGATCGGGTGGTGTCCGAACACGAGCGTGTAGTCCGCGTCTTTTGCGAGTTGCTCGTGCAGCCAGGTGAGCTGCACGGGGTCGACTGGCAAGGTGGCGGTATCCAGGAACAGGGTCCGAATGGTGAGCCCATCCACTTTCACCAAACGCGAGTAGTAGCGTGTTGGCATGCGGAACATGCCGTCTGTGTTGCGATTGGCCGCTTCGACCAGTGCCTCGGGGATGCCTGCACCAGAGACGTTACCGTAGTCGTGATTGCCGGGAACCGCGTGCATCTCCGGAAGGCCCCGATACATATCGACGAACTTCGCCTTGAGCTGTGGATCGTCGGGACCAGAGACTCCGTGCGGGTAGATGATATCGCCGGTGTAGACCCCAAAGTTGACGCCACGCTCGCCTGCCATCTTGGTGAGCGCCGCAGCGGTCTCACGCTGGGAGTCGCTGCCGTGACCGCCATCGCCGATGGCCAGGAAGTTGAGTGTCTTGCCCGGAAGAATGAGCGGCGGCAGCTCGGCGCCACCCGGCGGGAGCAGGTGCGGGATAACCAGGCTGCCGTGCACCTCGATGCGCACTGGCTGTCCGTCAGGGCGCGTATGCGTGACGAACTTGTAGTCCGAGATGTCGCAAAGCGGTTGGGGCCTGGTCCCAGGCACCGACTTCGGCCGCCGTTCGAGCGCATCAAGTGCGCGCGACAGTTCCTGGGGCTTCGCCCGCTGTAGAGTAGTGGCGGGCGGAATCTGGGCAAAGGTGTCCGTCTGTGACCGGGGATGTCGGGTCACAGCGCGGTTGGTGGGAACGCGCATGGGCAAGCTTATCGCGGCGAAACGCCTCGGGTTTCGTCACCTTGACCCTGACAACCTAGCCAAGCGCAGCGAGGACACGGTCGCGGGTCTTGGCCGTGGTCGCGCTCCCACCCAAGTCCGGAGTAAAAACCCCCGCATTGACAACGGTCTGCACGGCACGGGCGATGTCTTTCGCGGCCCCCTCATAACCAAGGTTCTCGAGCATCAGCGCCACGGTCTGAATGGCCGCTAGGGGATTTGCAACTCCCTTCCCCGCGATGTCGGGCGCCGAACCATGGACTGGCTCGAATAAGCCAATGCCATTGGGTCTTGAGGGCCTTCGCAGTGCCTCGCTCGGATTGATGTTGGCACTCGCCGCGAGCCCCATGCCGCCCTGCAAGGCGGCACCGAGGTCCGTGATGATGTCACCGAACATGTTGTTGGTGACGATGACATCGAACGCCTCGGGCCCGCGGATGAGCTCCATGGCCAGCGCGTCGATGAACAGGTGGCGTGTTTCGATTTGCGGATAGTCTTTCTTCACCTCCGTGAAGACGCGCTGCCACAGGTCGTGCGCAAAACGTAGCGCGTTCGACTTGTCAGCCATGCAGACGCGTCGCCTGCCATGCTCGACGGCGTAAGCGAAGGCGGCTCGGACGATGCGCTCGACACCCTTTCGGGTGTTCACGTCTTCGTTCGTCGCCACCTCGTCGGGTGTGCCCTTCTTGAAGTTGCCGCCCATGCCGACATACGCCCCTTCAGTGTTCTCGCGAAAGACGACAAAGTCGATATCAGCAGCCGTTTTTCGCTTGAGCGGACACAGCGCATCCGACAAGCACCGGACCGGGCGGAAGTTCACGTAGAGGTCGAGCTCGAAGCGCGTGGCGAGGAGGATATCGCGCGCGTGTCGCATGTCCGGGATACGCGGGTCGCCGACGGCACCAAGGAAGATCGCGTCGATCTCGCGGCGAAAGCGATCGATCTCGCCGGCGGGCATGGTTGTGCCATCGCGCAAATAGCGCTCGGCGCCATAGTCGAGCTCTTCGATGTCGAGCGGGACCCCGTGCTTTACGCCCGTCGCACGAAGCACCTCGAGCGCCGCGGCCGTAACCTCGACACCAATTCCATCCCCAGCAATCACCGCGATTCGCGCCATGGACCCCGTTATTGGGTTGCGCTCGGGGCTGGTGTCAACGCACCTTCAGTGCATGAAGCTCTCCGCCATCATGCTGCTCGTCGCCCAGGCCCAGGCCCAGGTCCCGGCCGCGCCGGCCAAGCCCGATGAGCCGCAGCGCAAAGTCATTGGCACCCTGCCCGCGGACGTCGAAAAAGAAAAGCCGGAGCCCGCGCCGCCCGACGCCATTCGCGCCTACGTGCCCGACCCCGCAACTCAACTGACCATCGACCTCGCCGAGGCCCAAGGCAGCACGCTCCGCGAGCTCGCCCTCGCAGCGGACGACACCATCGAGAGTCACGAGCTAGCAGCGACACGCAAAGCACTCGAGAAGACCGGTTTGTTCGTGGTCGTCGGCATCGACGCCGCACAGGCGACCCTGCAGCTGCGGCGGCTGTCCCCCAACGAGGTTCTTGCCACGCTCACGGCGCGGGCTGGCGAGCGCGTCTGGGTCAAAGCGATCACCTGGCCGAGACCGAGCGGGGAGAGAGCCCGTCTCGACGACGAGGAGCGGTTCGCACGCCTGCGCCGCTATGCGCGCGAGCGTCTCGCCCTACGACCCATCATGCAGGCGCCGGTCGGGCCGTCGACCATCTACTACGGCGGCTACCAGGCAGCGCCAGGGTTTGCGGACCCGTCGTGGGGCTGGGGAAACGGAATGATGGGCGGTACACCGATCCCTGGGCAGAAGGCCGGTGACTGGGTCGTGGTACGCGGCCCCGCCGACATCATCGACGAGATCGAGCTAGCGCGCCTCATCGGCAACCGAGCGCTCGAGGAACGCATCCGCGAAGCACGCTTCAAGCCGAAGGTCTGGTGGGGCGTGGGGTTCGGCCTCGGCGCCATTGCCGGCATCACGGGCGGCGTCTTGCTCTATGACGACAAGTACACGAACGACACGCGCGCGATCGGTTTTTCGCTGCTCGGCGTGGGGGTCGCGAGCGCCATCATGGCCGCCCTGACCCCGACCATCGGAAACGGAAATAAGCTCACTGCCAGCGAGACCGACGAAATCATCGCCGACTACAATCACCAGCTTCGCGAAGACCTGAAGCTCGCACCCGCGGAGACGCAGAAGCTCGATCTGTAACGTCCGTGCTCGCGAGTGTTCAGCAAGGCAGGGCTAGAAGTGGATCCCCTTGACCACCTCGCTGATCTGACTGTTGGCACTACCATCGCCAGGTCCGAAACCGCGCACCACCCAGAGCTGCTCGCCATCCACGATAGCGTACAATTGCGCCGCCCGCCGCTCCTCGGTGCCGTCGGCCAGGGACTCGGTGAGATTAACGTCCATGCGTGCAGCTTTGCGACCGCCCACCTCGACATCTGCTGGAGAGCCCTGTGCTTCGAAGCCATCGAAGGTCTGGGCGATCTCGTTGACCAGTGCGGTCAGGATCTGGGCAGGAGCGCGGCGGCGGTCAGCGGCGGTCAGGGGCCGGCGCGAAACCTCGACGGTCGGCGCAAGGGTGGCGTTGCCGATCGGTCCGTGCAAGATGACCTGCGTGTCCGCCGCGACACTGCTATCGGGTTGCACGAAATGCCATTGCGACGGCCGATCGATGGTCATGCCGTGCGACGAAAAGCTCGAGGCGTCAGCCGCGACCGGCGCCGGCTTGCCGTCTGGGCTGCTGCCGCCGCTGCTTGCACACCCCACGAGACCGACCAACGCGACCGAACGCAAGAGTTTCGTCATGTCTAAACGGGTAACAGCTCGTCGCCCATCGTTCAAACGGAATGCCGCGCGGGGTCCCACAGGTTGACATTGGCCCGCTATTTCGATGTTCGTGCGCAGCGCCTTATGATGGAAATCGCAATGACGAAGCTCACACTCCCCTTGCTACTCATCACTTTGACCGCCTGCGGCCACCGCTACATCAAGGGCACCCGCGTCGAGGACACCCGTGAGAATCACGCTGTCTTCGATGTCATCGAAGATGTTCGAGCCGGTATGGAAGAGCGCAACGGTGAGCGCGTCCTCGCGCATGTGTCGCCCCAATATTTCGAAGACATGGGCACGACTGAACCGAACGACGACTACGGCTACGAGCAGCTCAAGTCGCTGGTAAGCGAGAGCTTCGGCGCCACCAAGGAGATGCACGTCATCCTCGACGTGCACGCCATCACCGTCCAGGACGACAAGGCATGGGCCGACGTCCGCTATGCCTCACGAGCACGCATCGAGCTACCTTCCGGTGGAACCTGGGATACCCATCGCGAGTTCAACCGTATCGAGCTCGTCCGCGAAAACGACAAGTGGATGATCGTCAGCGGGCTCTGAACCTTCGATCGAGCTCGTACACAAGGTCGTCGCTGCCGGGCCGAAAGCCAATCGGAGTCGTCAGCGTGTCGCGCCGGACGCCGCACCGCTCACGCTGGTCGCGGCGTCGCGCATAGTCGTCACGTCCGTACGCGTCACGTGGATACGCTCACCGCTGTACCGAAGCAGATCAATTGGATTCACGTAGGTGTCCGCGAGCTTCACGCCAAAGTGCAGATGCGGGCCAGTGACGCGCCCCGTCTTGCCAATCGTGCCGATGCGCTGGCCTCGCTTCACACGCTCGCCTTCTTTTACCGCCGACGTGGTCATGTGGAAGTAGATGGTGAACAACCCAGCCCCGTGATCGATGAAGACCGCGTTCCCGATGTAGTAAAAATCGTCGGCCACGAGCACGACCTTGCCGTCGTTCGTGGCGAAGATCGGGTCGCCACTTTTTCCATCGATGTCGAGCCCGCGGTGTCGGCCCTCGATCTTGCCGTTGAACGTGCGACGAACGCCGAACGGGCTGGTGTCGATACCCTTGGCCGGGCGCGTGAAGGTCTTGCTCCACTGTCGCCGACTTTCGCCGAGGGTCCAGGCGTGTTTGATTGCCGCACTCTCGAGGACGACGCGCGGAGGCGGGGCCTTGTCGAACTTGGGATCCACCGAAAGCTTGGACTCCGGAAACGTGCCCTCTGAGACCTGCACGACGAACTTGGCCTCACGTCCGCCACAGCGGACTTTCAGCGTCTGATCGCCCGCGTTGAGCGCGAGACGCACCGGCAACAACACTTGGTGGACACCGTCGACGGCGAAGGCGTCGTGGCGGTGCCCCATCCAGGTGACGCGAACCCGTTCGCACTTTGGCGAACCCTCGACTTGCGCCACCATCAGCTGCCCGTCGACGACCGTCTGCGGCCGGATGAGCGAGATGGTGCCTTCGGTTTGGAGACTCCAGACGACCTCGGCGTTGGGATCCACTGCCGGCAGGCCAGATGGTGCGCCGAACGCATCGTTCTCCGGCCCCTGGGCTGGATCCGCGCTGTTGACGAGGGGCGACTCCATCGTGCTCGCACCGGCCGGCGGCGTGAGGGGCGGACCTTCCTTGATGATCGGGACGCCGGCGGGCGGCGCGGCGAGCAACGCCGGCTCCTTGTCCTTTGCTGACGGCGCGGCCAACAAGGAGACGAGCAGCAGCTTCGTGCCAGCGGTCGTTGCGAGCCCCACGTCACAAGGCTCTAGCGCTCACGCGCGCCGCGGCCAAGAATCTTGTCGCGAAACTGTTGTGCCCCGAAGGCGCGCAATGCGTCCAAACGCCGCATGGAGTGGCGATAGTCGCGGTAACGCAGCACTGACTGACGCGGCGGCACCTCGAAGGCAACGAGGTGCATAATGGCGCTGCGCGTCGCGGCGTAGCGCGTCAGGTCGAACAGCCCGCCTCGCTCGGAAGGCTCGAGCGGTCGCACGCTCTCGTAGCCGGCCACGAGCGCGGCGGCGCGATCGGGGACGAGGCGATCGTGGGAGAAACCCCAATCGCACAATGCCACCGCGATGTCCCAAGCGAGGGGGCCGACCGCCGCGTTGCCAAAGCCAAGCACGGCGCGAAGCTCGCCGTGTGCATAGCGCGCATGGTCGATCGTGAGGTCGCCGTGGACGACGCCACGGGGCATGCGTCGCTGCGTGAGGTGGCGAACGAGCTCGAGGCCGAGTGCGCGCGCATCGCGGCCTACGTCATCCGGCATTGTCCGCTTTAGCAGCCGTTCGAGCTGTCGAGCCACCATGGCTGGCGTCGAGCGACTGCGACGAACGCGGCGGAAGCTCTTGAGCGCGAGGTGCATGGACCCGAGAAAGGCACCGACCTGACGCGCGTGTTCCGCGCTCACCTCGAAGGCGGCAAGCGATCGCCCAGGCACGGGATGGAAAAGTGAAAGCTCGGCGTGCCGCGCCACTGGCACGGAGCTGCTCTCGTGACGCGCCTTGAGGACCGGAGCGACCGGGAACGAGCGCTCTTCGAGGTGCTTGAGTAGCGCCTCCTCGAAGCGCGCGTCGGCGGGCTGGCGATCGGCGAGCAGCCGCATCACATAGCGCCCGCGAGTGGTGTTGAGCTCGTACAACATCCCGAGGATGCCGCCTGACACGCCGCGGGACGCAACCAGGTCCCCGATGCGAAACGCACGCAGGTGGTGGCGCAGGGCGCGGTCGTTGAGCTGGGGGGGAGCGAACTTCATAATTCTTTCAAGCTTACCCGATGAATCGAACATGGCCAGGAGTAGAGGCGTGGCCATGGGGGCGGCAGTTGGGCTACTTTGCGCGCCGCATGACAACCGTACCCAGGACCCGGGCCAAAGCCGGCTCCGATATCGACGCCTATTGCTCTAAGTGTGATCTCGACCTCGCGCACGTGATCATCGCCATGATTGGGGACCGCGTCGTTCGCGTCCAGTGCAAGACCTGTAAGTCTCCGCACGCCTATCGAGGCAAACAGTCCGTGGACGGACGCAGCAAGGCCGCGCCCAAGCGCATGAGTGGTGCCGCGGGCAAGAGCGGTACCCCAAAGGCCAGCGATTTCGACCGCGCCATGCAGGGGAAAGACCTGTCCCGCGCGCACCGTTACAAGCCGGCAACGACTTTCGCCGCTGGCGACGTCATCGACCATCCGAGCTTTCGTTTCGGAGTCGTCACGCGCCTTCTCTCCGACGGCAAGATCGAGGTCCTGTTCGAGTCGGGCCCGAAGACGCTGGTGCACGCGCGCGAAGCCGCCAGCGGCTGATCACCTCTCGTCCCCCGTTAGGCCCCACAGCAACCCACCTCGCGAAATCATCCAAGAGGCGGGTAAGCCTGTTGATCTTTATTCGACGCCCCCGCATTGTGGGGGACATGCGGCGTTACGCGCTTGCGCAGGGTGCCTGGCAGTTCAGCAATCCCTCCCGCGTGGTCCTGCGCGCTCTACCGCCGGCAAAAATTTTTCATTTCGGTAACTTGCATCGGACAATCGAATGGAATGAACCTCCCCGCGTTGGGGCGATTCACGGCGTTCACGCTGCATGAAAGTGCGCCGTGGGTCGTCAGAATCGCTCGGGCGTCGCGCAACCGCGTGGCCTCGACTCGCCTGACGGTATTGACTTTTCGCGCCTCCGCCGTTTGATCGACGTAGACGCTTGTGACGCATGACGCACCAGAATCGAGCGCCCATGGACACCACCGGTAGCAAGCGAAACAGAACCCCCACGCAAGGACGTCCGGTGCACGAGCGCCCAGGTCAACGCACGACCGTGAAACCGAATTCCAAACGTAAAGTCAGCGCCGCCCGCGGCGGACGTGCAATGACTGCCCGCGCAAGCGGACCAGCGGCCACCGGCAAGGCAGCCGCCAAGAAGAAGACCCCCGCCGTCAACGCTAAAGCGGGCAAGAAAGCCGAACGTCGGGACGAGGAGGCTCAAGATATCGACCTGCTCGCGCTCGCCTCAGGCGACGACGAGGCCGCCGACGGCGCGCTCAAGCGCGGCAAGAAAAGCTCGAAGGCCAAGCCCGACGCGAAGGGTAAAGGAAAAGACGTCGAACCGACCCTCGAAGAGATGGCGTCGGAAGAAAGCCTGATCGTCGCCGAAGAGAAAGAGCTCAAGAAGAAGACCAAGAACACGCCGGCGCCTGGCAAAGACTTGCTCGCGAGCTACATGGACCAGCTCTCGCGTATCCCCCTGTTCACGCCCGACCAAGAGCTCGAGAACGCCCGCACGCTCGAGACTCTCGATCTCGCGACCTGGACCCTCATTCTGAGCTCGCCGCGCGCCGTTGAGCACCTTTGGACCGAATCGACGGAGCTCGAAGCGCCTCTCAAGAACGAGATCGAAACGCTGCTGCAGAGCTACCGCCGCGCGGCGTCGCGTACCCGCAAGCGCAAGATCCCACCGCATCCGGCGCGCGCCAAGGTCATCGAGAAGGTTGCCAAGGGCCTACGGCTAGGTGACTACGACAAGGAAGTGCTCGATCAGACCATGCAGCGCTTGCGGCGCGAGGTGTGGGGGCGCCGTGTACTCGACTCATCGCCGGCCTTTCGCATCACGCACGCGGACCTCACCGAGATCGAGAAAGCTCGAGGGCTCGCGCTGCGCTGCCGCAACAACTTCGTACGCGCGAATCTGCGCCTCGTCGTGAGCGTCGCGCGCAACTTCCACCACTATCGCATCCCGTTCATCGACCTCATCCAAGAAGGCAACGTCGGGCTCATGAAGGCGGTCCACCGCTTCGATCATCGTCGCGGCTTTCGCTTTTCGACGTACGCCCACTGGTGGATCCGTCAGTCGATCGAGCGCGCCATTATCAACAAGGGCTCGCAGGTACGCCTGCCCGTCCACGTCATCGACTCGCGCCGCCAAATTGGCCGCGCGACGGCGAAGCTCACGCAGCGCCTAGGCCGCGCTCCAACGCCTGCGGAGATCTCGAAGACCGTCAAGATGCCCAAGACCAAGGTCGAGCAGATCTTGGGCGGCGTTCAGCAGGACCCCGTCTCACTCGACGAGAGCGTGGGAGGTGATGATCCCCGCAAGTTCCTCGACCTTGTGCGGGACGATAGCGCGCCGGGTCTTGACGAGGCGCTCATCCGCGAAAACACGCACGAGCGCGTCCGTGAGCTGCTACATCTCTTGAATCCCATCGAGAAGGACATCATCCGCCGCCGCTTCGGGCTAGGCGATGACACCGACCAGACCCTCGATGAGATCGGGAAGATCTACAATCTTTCGCGCGAGCGTGTGCGGCAGATTCAGGCGCAGGGCCTAATGAAGATGCGCCGCATGTGCGAGCGACGAAAGATCAGTTAGGCGCATCTTCATTGCATGACCTCTTCCCCCGCGGCCACTTGAGGCCGCGAGGCGCCGCATGTGCGAGCGACGAAAGATCAGTTAGGCGCATCTTCATTTGCATGACCTCTTCCCCCGCGGCCACTTGAGGCCGCGAGGCGCCGCATGTGCGAGCGACGAAAGATCAGTTAGGCGCATCTTCATTGCATGACGTCCTCGCGAGCGGACACACTTGCCTTTCAGTAGTAGTGCGCCCGCGCGTCGTCCATGCGGAAGAGGTCTTCGAGGTTAGGCTCCACGTAGGTACCCAGCAGGGAGTCAGCCCCAGGGAAGGCGAGGTTGTAGTTGCAGGGGCCCTCGTGATGCAGCTCGTGGCTGCGAGTCGACCAGGCGGCCCAGCGCGTCGCTAGAATGCGTCGTACCGCCGGCCCCGACTCTGCTTGGGCCTTGTCTCTGTCGACATGCTGCTGCGGATGAACCCGCGCCATCGATAGCGGGAAGCAAAGGGCGATGAGCGCGACCGGCAGCGCACTGATAGGTGGCGCGCCAAAGGCTACGCCGGCGAGAACCAGCGCTGCGGTCTGGGGGGCAACCGAGCGCAACACACGGACACATCCGAGAAGCGACAGAGTCGATCCGTAACGCTCCTCGGTAATGCCTCTCGCGATATTCGGCGGAAGCTTGGCGATGAAGGCATCGACCCGTGTTTTGTGCTCTGCGCTGTCGAACATGCGCGTGAACGACTTGAAGGTGAGGTGGTGGTGGACGACTCCATGTGAGACACGTGTCCGCTCGAGCGGCTGGGCGAGTACCTTATGAAGCGCGGCGTGCAACTTGCGCTTGAGCCACGGGGTTTCCGAGGGGATAGGATTTTTGATCCAGTGCGCGAACCCATCCGGGTGCTGGTGGCCCGCGAAGCGATGCAAAATGGCTTCGCTTAGCGCGAAGACGCCGAAGGTCAGGAGACCGGAAGCGATGAGCGGCGCGCCGGTATGCGTGAACGCCATGGCGAGCATGGCAGCCGTGGCAACCGCAATGTCGCTATTCTCAGGCACGTAGCTACGCAGGAGACTCGAGGCCTCCCTGCGGGCCCGCAGATCCTCCGGGTGACGCAGGCCACAAGCCGGCTGAAACGATGCCGCATGGTAAACACGTGCTTTGCGGCTCGCGCGGCGCAGTACGGGTCTCGGTAAGCGGCCAAAGGCATCGCCCGCGTCACTTCCGGTAAGGCGGCACCAGCTCCTGCGAACCGTGCCATCGAGAATCGCACCGATCGCCGGCTCGTCAGCGAACATCCCGGAGCGCGCAATGTAGGCTGCTGCCGTGTGCTCGATCACGGTCAGACTGGTTTTGCCAGCCAGCGCGTGTGCCCAGCCGATGACTTCGGGCTTCATACCGTCGAGCTTCCCCTTCGCGAGAACGACGCCGCGCAGCACCGCTAAGGCTTGCTCGTCGGCAAGCGCCTGCAACGCCCCCGTGGCCATCGCAGGCGAGATCCCAACCGCCGCGCGCAGATGCTCGCTGTACTGTGTCACCCACTGCGCAGCCGGTGCAGCGCTTGCTTGCGGCAACATGCACCGCGTGTTGGAGCTCGCGGTCACCATGGGCAAGGTGCGAGGCGCGGTCGCGCTTCGTACGATGCGAGGCGGCATCATCGCACGATCTCCAGCCTACGCACCTCGAGGAGCTTGGGAACACTAAGGGGCACGAACGAGCCGACCACGAGGTCGCCGATCGCACCGGGACTGAGATTCATGTTGCGGTGGCTGCCGCGGTGGTGGTCCCAATGCTGACGAGAGGTGAGACGCGCGACCGCGGTCGACAGATATGTCCGCATAAGCGGACCCGCAGTGATCTCCACCTTCTCCATTTGCTTGTGCAAGAAGTCATGCACAGCCGCGGAGTACATAGGGTACGCGACTAACGCGGGAAGCATCCCCAGAACAAAAGCTGGGTTGAAGCCCGTCAGAGCGGCGGCTCCAACGAGGAACGGTGACAACGGCGCGACGTACTGAAGGGCCGCCCGCAGGCCCATTGAGGTCCCGTAGCCGTTCTTCTTGATATAGGCCCAGTGCTTCTCACCGCGTTGCTTTTTGATGATGCCATCGACCTGCGCTCGATGGTCCTCATCGCGAAACTGCGTCACGTAGTCCTTGAAGGTCATGCCGTGGTGCACGACCGCATGGGCATAGCGCGCCCCCTCTACATAGGCGTGGACGCGCGGGAAGCGCTCGAGCTTCTTCATGGTTTCGGGCGACGCATGGCCGACGTGGTCGTGCATGACCGCTTCGGCCACCGCCGAAACGAGCACCGTCGTGGCGACACCTGCTAACGCCGCGCCGACGAAGGGAGACATCACGCAGGCACCAGCCACCCCAGCGGCCATTGCGAGTTGCCGATAGCTCGGGACCATGTCCCGCAACCCACGCACGCTGCTTGGCGCTTCGTTGTCGCCGCGAAACACCGCCACATGAAACAACCGCTCATCGCGAGACGCCGCAGCGAGCACGTACATCGGCAAGCGGCGCGCGAGGATGTTCGTCGGAGCGGGAAGGCAAGTGAGCTGCGTCCAGGCCCGCCGGAGCGTCTCGAGCGCGCTCTTCTCGTCCGCGAGCGTGCCGTTGCGGGCGGCATAAAGCAGACCGGTGTACTCGAGCACCGAGAGGCTTGGCGCCTGCGCGAGACGCGCCGCCCAGGTGTCGAGCCCGCTGCGGGCCGCCGCATCGGGCTCGTCCGTTTTCACGAAGCGCGAGCCGCTTAACGCGGCGGCGCGACGCATCTGGGCAAAGGCATCTTGGGCGGCAACAGACTCGGTTGCATTGAAGGAATTCGGGTGGATGACGCTACCGAGGAACACGATCGCCTCTCTCGACGCGTATCGGCGAACGTCTGGTGCCCGGTGCGTCAGCGCAGGGCGGGAGGCGGTGCCGCTCTGGCGCTCGACCTCGCGGTCTTTGACACCGTGCGCAGCGCTAGTTTGTCGCTACGACTCACCGGCGCTATCGGGTGCCTTCGCAGGTCCGCGGCCGAACAACCATCTGCGGAACTTGCGCTGAGCTCGCGCACCTTCGGGAACATCGAGGACAGTCTGTACGATGGTTGGCATATCCGCGCCGATGACGACGGTCTGGGCCCCCGCTTTCAGAAGATCGGTAGGCCCCGCGCTGGTCAAAGGCGCATCAATGCCCAATGGATGTCCGCCCACGGCGGTTCCCACGCAGAGCGCCGCCGGCCACAACGCGTTGGCGCCAATGCTGCGCAGACGATCGGGCCCCTGACAACTACGCATCTCGGGCAGAGCACAGTAGGTCGCCCAACCGCACACCAAGAGACTTAAGCCGATCGTATAGGGCGCCGGATTGACACCAGCCGCCATGAGGCCCGCTCCCGCCGCGCCCAAGCCACCGAGGAGCATGGCGTAGCGCAACGGCTTCGCCTTGATGGCATGCCAGGTGTGCTTGGGACCGACCCGAAACGTCCCGTCCGCGATCGCAGAGACACCGGCGCTGAGCCTCGCGCCGCGTGACAGAGCCTCGTCTGCAGCTCCCAGCCGCAACCGCTCGAGATCGCTCGCCGGGCGCCCGGGCAGAGGTGATTGACCGAGGCGGACCTCGGTTGGCTCGGGAGACGAAGAAACCCGACGCGCATGCGACGACTTCACGCCGCCTGTTATCGTGACCTCGGCCACGAAGTTGCATGTAGTTTCGGGGGCTTACGCCGCCAAGGTGGCAGCAAGCCTCACCTTGACCCGTTAAGTCGACGCGGTGGGTTTGGCACCGCGCGCGGCGGCGCGCTGCTGCAGCCTCCGTCGGAACAGCAATCCGATGAGGTTGAAGAGAACAACGCCGACGATGCAACCAATGGCCTGTGAGCGGAAAAACATGTGAATCGCGTCCTGCGCGTTCGCAAGACACGGGCACAATGCGGCTTGGACGTGGGTGTTGTTGCCTGGATCGAACCAGAAGAGCGCGAGGCGATAGCCGAAGATCGAACCGACGGCAGCGCCCAAGAGAGCACCAAGCATCGTAAACCAGGTCACCGCGCGCATCATGTCGAGCCCCCTTTTGCGTCTTGCTGCGACTACAGCTCGTACGCTTATTTGCCACGGCTCACGCACTCAAGGGGAATGTCATGCGTTGTCTCGTCATCGCGGCGGTTGCGACCGTGGGTCTTGCTTGCTCCAAGGTCGACAACCAGCATCCCCGGGCTGCCGAGCAGGGCACCACAATGGCGGACAAAGCAGGCCGCGTCGATCCGGCAGCTTCGGTCACACTCTCACCTCTCGCGCAGAGCGGAGTCAGTGGTGAGCTGGCCTTCTTCCCCACCGATGGGGGCGTTCGCGTCGAGGGCTACGTGAAGGGTCTCACACCCAACCGCACCCACGGCTTCCACATCCATGACAGGGGAGATTGCACCGCCCCAGATGGGTCATCCGCTGGTGATCACTATAACCCCACGCAAGCGCAACATGGCGCACCGGGTCCCGCGAGCCACGTCGGCGACATGGGCAACATCGTAAGCGACGCCGATGGCCTGGCCTCGGTTAGCGCTTTTATCGTCGGGGGCTCGATTGGCGCGATCGGTCAAGTCGAGCATGCGCGCGGCAACATCGTAGGCCGGGCCGTCATTGTGCATGCCAAAGCGGACGATCTAGCCAGCCAACCCGCAGGTAACGCCGGGGCACGGATCAGTTGCGGCGTCATCCTGCGCCGTTGAAGGGCCCCTCGCGGGTGACTCACCCTCCACTCAGCGCTGACAAGCAGCGCAGAAAAAGGTGCTGCGACCCGCGGTGACGACCCGTCGGATGCGTCCCCGGCCGCAGCGACATGTTTCGCCCTCGCGCCCGTAACACGCGAGCCGCGTCGCATAACTGCCCGTTACGCCTTCGGCGTCGACGAAGTCACGCAGCGTCGTACCGCCATCGACGATGGCGCGCTCGAGGGTGCCGCGCACCTCGCGCGTGAGCCGCTGCCACTTGGCGCTGTCGAGCTTGCCCGCGGCTTTGAGCGGGTGAATGCGCGCAAGGTGTAGCGCTTCGCAGGCGTAGATGTTGCCGACGCCGACGACCTTGGTTGCATCCATGAGGAAGCTCTTGATGGGCTGCTTCGAACCGCGAGCAAGCTCCGCGAAACGCTTTGGCGTGAGCGCGTCGGAGAGAGGCTCGATACCTAGGTGCCGCAAGCTCTTGTGTGAGGTTTCCTCGGCTTTGAGAAACGCTTCAACCATCCCGAATCGACGCGCATCGTTGAACCGCAGCTCGAGACCGTTCGAGAGCGCGAAGACCACATGGTCGTGCTTGGCGAACGTGTCTTTGGCTTTCACGAAGCGTAGGCGCCCGGTCATCCCAAGATGCACGAGCAGCACAGCGTCACCTTCGAGGTCGAAGAGCAGGTACTTTGCGCGACGTCGCACGTCGACGATTCCGCGGCCTTCGGTAAGCTGCGCGAGGCGCCTCGCGTTCACCGCGGACCGCAAGCGTCCGTCTCGCACCTGCACGCTATCGATTCGCAAGGCCAAGACCCGCGGCAACAGGGTGCGCCGGACGGTTTCGACTTCAGGAAGCTCGGGCATGGGGGGTGCTCATGGCCAGCCGAGAACCTCGGGATTGACCGCCCAGACATTAAGCATGGAGGAGCCGTCTTTGCAGCCGCAGCCGCTGCGCACCAGCATGATGCCGTAGTCGGCATCCGGGGCGATTGGCGTGCTCATGGCATTCCAGATGCTGTCGGTCGGCGCTGGCACCTTCACGTAGCGCTCGCGTTGACCAGCTCCGAGACGCAAGCGGATGAGGCCTTCGATGCGACCGTGACGCAGAGCCACTGCGTAGATGGTCACGCCGGACTCGGCAAGTCCGAGCGCGCTGTCGGCGAACGCCACCCTTACCTGACGATCGCTCGCCTCAATGGTGATGCCGGACTGGACAGGCGGCGCGGCCGCGAGGAAACGTGCGAGCTGTGTCGCAAAGCCGGTAGCGTCGAAGGCCTCGGCGACATCGTCCAGGGTGCGCGCTTCGAGCTCGGCGGCCCGGCGGTCACTGCCGGTGCGATGATGCAACGTCGCGACAGTGTCGGCGAGGCCGATGTCGCGCGGGGCGACTTGGAGCGCTGCGTCCGCGAGCTGCAAGGCGGCTTGGAGAAGGTTTGGCTCGACGTTCTTTTTGATGGCGAAGCCCCACGCGATCGCGTTTGCCTCGTGCGCTGAAAGCCGCTTCTCGCGCACGAGTGCGGTGAGGCGCTGGAGCTCTCCCAGCGGCGATGTCACGACGACGCGGTAGCTCATCATGCCCAGGGCAGCGACGTGCAGGAGCACCGCAAGACCAGCAAGCCAACGTAGATCGGGTCGCCGCAGCCGTGACAACGGACGTCGCGCGCACAAGACGTAAGCCGCGAGCGCACCACCGAAAGCACCGCCTGCGTGTGCGGCGTGGTCGATGGCGGACGGGCCGGGACCGTCGGGCGATGGCGCCAGCAACAAAACGAAGACCATCCACCACCACGCGGGGCGTGCGATCGGCCGCGGTAGCTCGCGCCGATACATGATGGCGACAACGGCGAAGCCGGCCGCAAGCCCCATGCCGACCCCCGAAGCGCCGATCGTGTGCCCGAAGGTGAGCCAGGTCGAGCCGAGCGCGCTGCCGAGGGTCGCTGCGGTCATGATGAGGATGAGACGCGACACACCGAGCGCTCGCTCGACGGCGTAGCCCAACCATACGATGGCGACGAGGTTGCCACCGATGTGCCAGAGATTCGCGTGCAGCCAGGCGGCAGTCACGAGGCGATAGAGCTCGCCCGCCGCAAGCCATGCGCGAGCGCTGGCGCCGAAGTAGTCCAAGTCGAAGACCGCTTCAGCGAGACCAAGCCGCGCGAAGTACGCAGCGAACAGCAGTGGCACGACGAGCCAAGCGAAGCGTGCGCGGTGCGCGACAAGCGCCTCGACCTCCGCCTCGCGTGCCGCGATACGCTGGAGGGTGAGATCACCGTGCGGCTGGCTCCCTATGCGGTCGCGCGTCGCCGTGACGAAGCTGCGCGCCGCCTGAAGCGCGGCTCTTCCCCCGAAGCCGAGATTGAAGACACGCGCGCCGGCCTCGATGGTGAGGAGCGAACGCGCCAACTCGGGCACGATACGCAGACCGGTAACCTGGTCGAGCGGTATCTCGACGCGCCGGGTACTGAGGTGGCCCGCCGGCACGATGAGGTGATCGGGGTGAAGCTCGACCTGATGCGCGGGCGCCTTGTCTCCAGCGAAACCAAAAAACGACGTGCCGACGCGCGAACGGCGAAGCGGCAGCGTCACGGCATTTTCCCGCGTGGAGCTAGGGGTATCCATCGATGCTCGTGTCGTGCGGCCAAAACCGCACCTCGTACGACGAAGCATCGCAGCGACAATCGTTCGCGTCCACCCAGGCGATGACCACCTCGAGTCCCTGCGGGTTGCGCATCAGATCGACCCCACGCACGACGGCAGCGCCGAACGGAATCGTATGCTCGCGCTCGGCAGCCCGATCGGGTCCAAGAGTCACGCGGACGATACCTTCGCGGGCGCTACCCCGCTTGAGCAGTCCGTACGCGACCAGCCCTTTGGGCGCTGGCCGATCGAGCTGGATACGCAGCCCCTGGCCAACGATGGCGACGTGGAGCTGCGACGGGTCGAAGCCAGCCGCCCGCACTCCCAGCTTCTTGTAGCGTGCATCGAGGAAGCGTCCAAGCTGCGCGCCGAGGACGATATCGATAGGCTGCTGAATTTCCTCCGCGAAAGCGGATGCTTCGCGGAGCGCTTTGTCTTCGCTATCGAGCGCGTCGTCGTAGGCGCCGCCCCTGTAGAGCAACGTCGCATAGGTGTCGCGCACCTGCCCTACCTCGCCGATGCCCTTGCTATGCTCGAGGGCGCGCTTGGCGACACGCGTCGCCCCAGCGATGCTCTCCGGGGCGGCATCAGGGCGCCGCGCCACCTCCCAAGCGACCGCGTTCATCCATCCCGAGTCCGTACTGTTCTCGGCGAGGGCGAGGATGCGAGCGTCGTTCAACGTCACGGAGCTGCGAACGGCGAAGCCAACGCAGATGACGACGGCCGTGACAGTGAGCGCGCCGGCAACCTTCACGAGCCCACCAGCCGGGCGGTTGTAGACGAGCTGCGCGTGCGGCGCGACCAGGATGTAGGTCATGAGTGCGCCAGCGACGAGGCCACCGATATGGCCCCAAAGGTCGATGAACGGGAACAGGAAAGGCAAGAGCAGGTTGAGCAAGATGTTGAAGGCCCAGAGCTCGAGCGGCTGCTTGAACCCCAGAGCGAGCTCCCTGCGGTAGTGCCAGTTACAAACCGCAAGCGCCCCGAAGATGCCGAAGATGCCGGTGGAGGCGCCCACCGACACGCTACCGACCCCGAGTACCGCCGACGCCAGCGCCCCGCCCGCGCACGCGACCACATAGACGATGGCGAGCCGCCACGGACCAATGATGCGCTCGACGATCTGGCCCACGACGATGAGGGACAAGCCATTGACGAAAATGTGCAGAAAGCTGCCGTGCAGGAAGCTCGCGGTCACGAGCCGCCACCATTCGCCAGCGCGCACCAGCTCGGGAACGTTAGCGCCCAGGCTGCTGATCTTGATGATGTCACCGTCGTCGGTGAGCGCACCCATGAACACTTGCGCCGCGAGACCCACGAGGAGTGTACCGAGAATCACGTACGTGACGGTCGGCCGCTGACCGAGCACGCGCCGAATCAACTCCTCCCGACGCGCCATCACATCGAGGACATCGCTACCGTTCGGAAGCGTCTGCAGGCGCTCGCGTAGGCCCACGAAGAAACGCTCGATGGCGTTCGGATCGGTGAAGGCAGCCGCGGGAAACATGAACAGGCCCCGCGTCGTCTCGACGACCAGGATCTGCTGGGAGCCGCGCTGGCGCAGGCTGAGCGCGCGCAGGTCGCTGTACTCGAGCTCCACAGCCCTCTTCGAGTCCGCCGAGGTGGGCATGGCGAATCGGTTGGCGCCAAGCTCGATGGGTGGCACGAAGCGCGGCAAGCGCACTGCCCTCGCCACGATCACCCCGAGACACACGAGCGCAAGGCTCCCGGTCCACAAGAGGTTTACCTGTCCATCGGCGCGGACGAGGCTGAGTGAGGCGACGGCGCAGACCACCATGGTGAAGAGCAGCGTCCCCGACCAGAAAGCGGGCTTGCGGAAGGTCAACCGCAAGATGTCGGTTGAGGTCTCGGTTTGCATCGGAGCTGTGGCCAATATGCGGCTTGGGGCGGTGGCGCAATGGTCGGGGCCCGCGCGCGACCATGGAAGCGCGTCAGGTTTCGCAGACCGACCCGGCTTGGCCGATCGCCCCCCCCTCGAGCGCCGCGGGCGCCGAGCACGTGTCCTGGCTTTCGCACACTCGAAGACGGGTCGATCGCCGCCAGAGCGGCGAATTCGTTACGATGTAAGCGCACGCACGCGGCGTCCGCCTGGGTCGGCATGGTAGGCTCAGACCTATGGCGTACCGCTACTTTTTCCTCCCCGCGCTGATGGCGTTGTCAGCGTGCTCTCTCGACCTGAGCGCCGGCGACGCCATCATCACCTGCGGACCCAAGGGTGAGTGTCCAAGCGGCTTTAGCTGTGACGTCGACATCAATCGCTGCGTCGAGGGCGCAACCGACCGCCCCGTGCAACCCACCCTCGCCCTCGGGTCGATCCGCCCGGCGGCCGGTCCCCGCTTCGTCGACGTCATCGACGTGCCGTTCACGGCCGACGACCGCAACATCCCCGGCGGCGATCGTGTGACGCTGGCGTTCGAGTTTTCAGTCGGCGCGACGAGCGAGACCTGGTTCCCGGCGACACCCGCGGACGGCCCGCTGACCGGCATCGACGAGCGCAACCTACAAGGCGTCTATCGCTGGAACGCTTTAGCGGACGCAGCTGCTTCGGTCGGCGGTTTAGGCGTAGCTGAAGCAGGCTTCGTCGCCTACGCGCCACAAATCAGACTCCGCGCGCGTGCCACCGATGCAACGGGGCTCACGAGCTCCTTCGCGGTCAGCGAGGTGTTCGCTATTGGCAATACTCTCGCGGTGGCCGACCTACGTCCCTTTGAACGGGAGAGCTACGCAGGCCTGCTCGCGGTTCAGATGAACCTGGTCGATGTGGCCGCCGACGACGTCGACATCGAGGTGGACTTCCGATACCGCGACGATCCCACCTGGCGTCGCTGCGACATCGCCTTCGACCTGGTGACCGATGTGCCCTCGACGCCCGACGGTAACCTCTACCTCGTCGCCTGGCGCACCGACACGCCGCTCAACGACGACCCCGAGGCGCCACAAGGCGTGGGCCGCATCTGGGCGAATGGGGTTGAGCTACGCGCGCGCGCTGTCGATCATCCGGAAGGCACGCTCGCCTATCCCGGCCCGTGGTCCGAGGCCCGAGCCGTGGGCGCGGTGCGCAACCAAACGCCGCCGCAAATCGACGCGCTGGAGGTTCAACGCGTGCTCGGCGCCACAGGCACGGGGCGCTTTGCGCTCACGTATGTACTGATGGACGAAGAGAATGACCGCGTCGATCTTCGCGCCGAGGTCTCTGTCGACGGCATCACTTGGTCGGCGATCAACGAGTATCCTGCTCCAATCAGCGAAGGCATGTTTGACCTCGCCGCCGCGCCCGATGAGAGCGATGGCAGTGGCGGCGTGAGGCATGTCCTCATGCTCGACCCTGCCGGTGTCGGCGTCGATTCGCTGCCGCGACGCGTGCGGCTCATCGCGACCGACGGTTTCCCTCCCGACGCCCCTCTCGAGGCGGTGGCCGAGATCGCCGTGGGAGAGCTCGGCGCACCCTATGGCTTCTCGACCGCAGAGCGCGATCTGCAAAACCCAACGCAAGACCTGGTCATCGGAAACTTCACAGGCGACGCCACCCTCGATCTTGCGTATCTCTCGTTCGGCTCCCTCTACATCCACACAGGGTTGGGGAGTGGGACATTTTCGGTCGCACCCACGCTGACGCGCGCAGCTGGTGCGTTCCCACGCACGCTCGCGGTCGGGCGGTTCGACGCTGACGCCTTCGACGACATCGTCGCGACGGATGAGAACAGCGCCCAGATTCGCGTCTTCCTTTCGGGGACCGGGCCGTTCACACCCGTCCTCTACGGGGTCGGCCCGCAGCCTGCAGCGGTCGTCACCGGCCGCTTCAATGGCGACGGCTCACTCGACCTTGCCGTGACCTGCACCGGGAGCAACCAGGTCCGCGTGCTCGCCGGCTCGACCACCGGCGCCTTCTCACCGATGCTTTCCCTCACAACCGCGGCGCCGCCGCGCGGTATCGCGACGGGCGATCTCGACGGAGACGGGAGCGCCGACCTCGCCGTCGCGAGTGGAGACGATCTCGAGATCTTCTATGGGGACGGGAGCGCGGCCCCGTTCGCAACCGCCGTGCGTCTAGACACTGGGCCAACCGGCGCACAGCAGGTCGCCATCGGCGAGCTCAACGGTGACGGCGCTCGCGACCTTGCCGTGGGTTTCCTGCCAAGCGGCATCGTTGTGGCTTACGCCAACACAGGCGCGCGAAGCTTCGAGGTCTTGCAGACGATGCTGCTCCCAGAGCTCGCCGACTCGCTCGCGGCGATGACAACCGCGGATCTCAACACCGACGGTGTCGACGAGCTCTTCACGCTCGGCACTGACAACCTCTTCATCACCGACAGCGAGAGGATCAACGGGACCTTCATCTCTCCGTTGGTCGTAGAGGTGAGCATCTTCCCGTCTGGCGTCGAAGTGGTCGATCTCGACGGGAACGGCCAACGTGAGATCATCGTGGCAACAGAGGACCCAGACGAGCTCCAGCTCGCGGTGGTCAGTGTTGCCGCCTCGAGCCCTTACATCGGCAATGGGGGTTTTGTGAGCTCCCTGGCGAGCACAGTGGTCGAGCCCGGCGCCTTCGCAGTCGCCGACCTGAACATCGACGGCATCCTCGATGTCGTCGCTGCAAGCGAACCGCAGTTCGACAGTCCATCCGGTCGCCTCGCGTTCCTGCGCGGTCGCGGTCTTAGCGGTGTCGCCGCCGGCGTGCTCGACCCGGTCGGGGTCATCGAGGTGACTTCCGAGGTCGCCGATGTCGTCGTCGTCGATCTCGACGGTGACGGGCTTGCCGACCTTGCGACCATCCAGAACACGCCGCTCAACGTGTTCACCTTGGTCACCTACGAAAATCGGGGCGACACGACCTTCGCGCCTGGTTTCACGGCCGCGCTTGCGCTCAACGCTGATGAGCTAGCACTTGCCGACTTCAACGAAGACGACGTGCCCGACTTAGTCGCCGCAAACACCTCCGCCGGCAACGCGCAGGTCTACTTGGGAACGGTCCAGGCAGGGGCCTGGACAGGCTCCGTCACCACCTACGCGCTCGGACTCAACCCGAACGATGTCGTGGTCGGCGACTTCGACGGTGACACCGATCAGGACTTTGCAGGCTGCGCGAGCAACGCGGTCGCTGTCCGTCTCGGCAATGGCAGCGGGGGGTTCGGCGCGACGGTATCCACCGCTATCACGGGCAATTGGCTGGGGCTTGCGAGCGCAGACGTCAACGATGACGGTCGCGATGACATCGTCCTTGTCGGCGTCTCTGCAGCGACGCTTCTCATCTCGCAAGGCAACGGCACCTTCGTGTCAGCCGGAGTCGTGGGGCCGGCCAGTCAGCAGTTTATCGCGGTCGGCGACTACAACAACGACGGCGTCCCGGACTTCATGAGTGGCACGGCGGCTGGCGTGAACCGAACGGTCTACGAGACCCAGCGAGGCGCGGTGCTCGGCACTGGCTCGCTCGCGGCCACCACAGCCGCGGGCACGGGCCTGCCGGGCGCGCTCGCCGTCGTCGACCTGAACGCGGATGGCGCCTCTGACGTCGTCACCAGCATCGCGACGACGCATCAGATGCAAGTGAATTGGGCACGCGACGCCAAACGGGCCGCACGCCCCGGGACCACTCTGGTCGCCGTCGGCGACGTCGCGCCCCAGTCGACACGCTGGTCAAAGTCGAACCCGGCAAGGCTTGGTCGCACCATCGAGCCAACCCACATGGTCCGCGATGGCGGAGTGAAAAACCTCATGCCCGCGGGATTCGAGAGACGCTTCTTGCAGCCGCTCACTGCGGCTGAGCTCGTCGTCGGTGACATCGAGCTGCAACGGCTCGAGCCCGCGGCCGTTGGCCTCGGCGACAACACCGGCCCACGGCTGCGCCCCGTCCCACGCCTTGGTCCCTTAGATGCGACTGATGCGGCGGGCCAGCGCAGACTCGGTCTCGATCTGAACGCGACGCCCCCCAGAGGTGTCATCGTCGAGCTACCGATGCTTAGCGGGCGCGCTGGTGCCGCCGGTGACGGTTCGCGGGTCCGTGTTTTCGTCGGCGCGCCAGATTGGCTGCGCGCTTCCGAATTCGCTCTCGACCCATTGAGTAGCGCAACCGATGCCGCGAGCTTCCTCCCACGGATGCCACAGGCTTCCGGGTTTCGCGATGTCATCGTCGAGCGAACGACATGGTTCGAGATCGACTTCGACCCTGACGGCTTGGACACGGGCACGCAGGCAGGCAGTCGCTTCGAGATCGACACCTTAGCTGGCGTCGTTCGCGTACTCACCGACCGCTTGGGGCATATGCAGGCGTATATCGATACGACGTTGTGACCCTCGGCCCCCCATCGAGCGTCGACCATGCGCGCATGCCGCGGCCGGGACTCGAGTCCGGATCCAGACAAGCACGCTCACTTGTATCTTATAGCGGACGAACAAAGAGCGTCGTTACTCCGACGAGGCTGTTTCGGTTTTGCGTTCGGTGACGTCCGATGACGCGGGACTTACCCACTGCACCATGGGGGCGGCTCGGTTCGGGATCGGGTCGCGGTCATGCCTGGAACCAGCCCGATCTGGGCTCTCGCTCGGACTGGTGCTTGATCGGCCCGGCCATGCGCGAAGAAGAGCTGACTGCGTCATCCTGAGAACAGTTCCCGTACTGGTAACTTCCCCATTGATTACCGAAACGGGAACAGCTACGTTTTGTTCATGCGGATCATCAAACGCAGCCGCTTGACGGAGTTTTGGACGAAGCACCCACGTGCAAAGTCCAGCTTGCGCGCGTGGTATGCTGAGGCGAAAAAGGCCAGCTGGAAGCACCTGGTTGATGCTCGCGGAACGTTCAACTCGGTCGATGAGATTGGTGACCGCCTCGTATTCAACATCGGTGGCAATAACTTTCGCCTTGTTGTGCGCGTGAAGTACCCCGTTAAGCTGCTTTTCGTGCGCTGGTTCGGCACCCACGCGGAGTACGACAAGATCGATGTGACTAAAGTCTAAGGAGGCAGGTAGCCATGAAGTTCAAAGCCATCCACACCAAGGCCGAGTACGAGAAGGCGGTCGCTCTCATCGACGCGCTCATGGACAAGGACGACGACGACAGTGCGGCGATGGAGGAGCTCGAGGTCTGGGCGATTCTTGTCGAGGCTTACGAGGAAGAGCACTTTCCGATCGAGGCGCCAACTGTTCGCGAGGCGCTCGAATTCGCGTTCGAGCAACGCGGCTGGGGTCCGTCGGATCGCGTGAAGATTTTCGGCAGCAAGAGCCGCATGTCTGAGTTCATGAACGGCATCCGCGGCCTGAGTCCAGCGATGATGCGACGCGCACATTTCGATCTTGGCGTTCCCGCCGAGGTGCTCCTGCTCGATACCGCGTCGGGAAAGTTCTCTGCCAGCAGGGTCATCAAGAAACTGAGGGGAGGAGCGCTTCTGATGGAAAAGAAAGCGCCGCGGGCGCCGGCAGCTGTGAAGCGTAGAGCCGACAAGGAAGTGAGGCCGCGCCGATGACGCGTGTCAGCGTCCACTGCGGCAGCTGCGGCGCCGCTTCGCAGCACACCGCACGTTCCGGTTCGCTGTGAGCCGACGACAGCGGGAGTTACCCAATGCTTGTGAAGTGCCGCGGCCGGGACTCGAACCCGGACACCCTTGCGGATAAAGGATTTTAAGTCCTTAGCGTCTACCGATTCCGCCACCGCGGCGAGCGCGCCGCTCCCGCCGGGTCGAGCCCGGACGGGAGCGAAGCGGAGGTCTAGCAGCTGAAGTGCACGGCCGCCACAGCCGGCGACGCGCGGACTCAGGAGCTCTTGCGCGCCCAGAACGGCGGCTGAGCATACACGGGCACCGCGTCTTCGTTCTCGGATGACATTTCGCGGAGCGGCTTCTTCTTGGGGAGCGACGGGTTATGCGCCGACTGGCCCATGGACGAGGTCATCGACGACCCATTCATGGGGGACGCCCCGACCGCCGACGAGCTCATGCTGGTCGGACGCTGCTCGCTCAGACGCACCGGCGACGACTCGCGCATGGCCTGATGACTCGCGGCCGGCGGAGCGGCTGGCACGGTCACCTGCGGCTGCGGCTCGACGGCGCGCTTGATCAGCATCGCCACCCAGTCGCTCATCTTCATGCCCGAGTCTTTGCAGTACATCTTGGCGAGCTCGTGCGCATCGTCAGACAGGTGGACAACTTTCTTCGACATGATCGCAGACCTCCATTCGCTTCGAACACGGCTCGCCATCACGGCGGGCTGAATTCAGCGTGGAGAGAGTCTTGATCGAGGGTCCGACAGATCTGCGATCGCGATCCTTTACGATCGAACGGCGCGCCCAATTCTCGAGGAAAAACGATCGCCTGCGATCGCGCGATGGGCGCGATAGACCCAGAGCCTTACAAGCGGAGGAGCTTGATCGTCACGTTCGACTAACCCCCAGCTAATTCTAGAGGTGCCCACAAGCCGACGCGTAACCCCAAGCTCCTCCGCATGTAAGGAACAGCCCGGGGCAAGGCCCAGACTGCAGAACGTAATGTATGGCGTCGGGAGAGCCTTGGGGGGCGGTCGTAACAAAACGAAATAGTTTTTAGCTAAACCTGCGCAAGACTGACGCCCGCAGGTACGAATTCACACAGGGGACCGACCGCTCAGCGAGCCGTGAACCCGAGGACGTCGCGCATGGTGTAACGACCGGCTGGCTTTTTGATGAGCCATGCCGCCGCGATCAGCGCGCCCCGCGCGAAGATGTCCGGGGTCGTCGCGCGATGCGTAAGCTCCACCCGCTCGCCCTCGCCAAAGAAATACACGGTGTGCTCGCCAGCGACGTCGCCCCCGCGCATCGCGGCATACGCCATCTCGTCGTCCGCCCGCACCGCGTTGCCCTGGCGCGCGAGCGCGTCCTTGAGCGTCGGGCGTCCACGCCGAGCTGCGGCGCCAAGTGCTAGTGCGGTGCCGCTCGGCGCGTCGCGCTTGTGCCGGTGGTGAATCTCGGCGATCTCGACGTCGAAGCCGGCGAGGCGTGCGGCTGCATCCGAGACGAGCTCGGCGAGCACGTTGACCCCGATGCTCAGGTTCGCAGCTTGCAGCACTGGCACGCTCTGCGAAGCTAGGTCGAGCGCAGTTTCGTCGTCCCGCGTGAGCGCCGTCGAGGCAACGAGGTAGGCGGTGCCCTGGCGGGCGCAGATGGGTGCGATGCGGGCACTCACCGCTGGCGCTGCGAAGTCGATCACGACATGGCTGCCAGCGATAGCCGCTTCCGGGTCGTCATCGCGATCGAAGGCGCGCCCGAGCGTCAGCGTCGCATGGTCTGCGAGCAGTGACACGACGCGCCGCCCCATCCGTCCGGCAGCGCCGACGACCACGACCTTGGCACGTTCCGAAACAGTCAGCGTATTAGCCTTCGCGCCCATAGGCACGCCGGAAGCCGGCTTCGAGCTGGGCAATACAACGAGCGATGGCATCGGCTCCAACGTCGAGCGCTGGCCGCATACGAATGGACTTGGTGCCACACGGCAGGATGAGGAGCATCTCCTCGAAGGCGCTACGCACGACCTTGTCGCGCTCCTGGGTGGACGGCAGGTCGAACGCGGCGAGCAGTCCGCGACCGCGGACGTTGCTGATCTCTGGGAAGCTCGCAGCCAGCTCGGTGAGCAGCTTCTGCTGGTACTTGCCCATGCTCCGAGCGTTGTCGAGCAGGCCGTCGCTCTCGATCACCTCGATGATGCGTTGGCAACGAACCATGTCGACGATGTTGCCCTCGAAGGTACTCGAGATACGCGAGGCCACCTTGAAGACCGAGTCGACCTCGTCGATGCGCTCGGTCGCGGCAAAGCCACACACTTGCGCTTTCTTGCCCCAGGTCAACAGGTCGGGCTTCACATCATGGTTTTGCCAGTCCCACCACGAGCCGGTGATGCCCATACCGGTCTGCACCTCATCGAAGATGAGCAAGCACTCGCGCTCGTCGCACACCTTGCGCAAGGCGCGCAGGAACTCGGAGCGAAAGTAGTTGTCGCCGCCCTCGCTCTGGATGGGCTCGATGATGATGGCGGCGATGTCATGGGGGTTTTTGTCGAAGGCCTCGTCGATCTCCTTCAAGGACTGCTTCTCGGCCGCGAGGGTGTCCGCTTCAGCGGCCTTATCGAACGGGAAGCGCATCTTGGGATTGGTGACACGCGGCCACGGCCAGAGGGGGAAGTACATGGTCTTGCGCGGATCGTACGAGTCGGTGATCGACAGCGCGTAGCCGGTGCGTCCGTGGAAGGCTTGGCGGAAGTGCAAGATCTGCTTGCCCTTCTCACCGCGCCCCGCGGCCAAGTTCTTTCGCACCTTCCAGTCGAAGGCTGTCTTCAGGGCGTTTTCATTCGCGGGAGATCCTCCCTCGATGAAGAAAGCGTGCTTGAAGTGGCCGCCAAGAGCCTTCGTGGCGAAGCTGTCGACGAAGCTCGCGTAGTTGGTCGAGTAGAGGTCGCAGTTGGATTGCTTGTGCGTCGCCGCGATCGCCATGCGCTCGACGAAGTCGGGCTCTTTGAGCTTGGGATGATTGTAGGCGAGAGCGCGCGCCGCGAAAAAGCCGAAGAAATCGAGGTAGTCCTTGCCAGTCTTGGCGTCGTGCAAATATTGGCCACGACTTTTTTCGCCGTCGAAAACGACGGACATGCCGTCGGCGAGAAGCCATTTACCCAAGGTTTCGTGAACTGACGCGGCCGGGAGGGTCATTTAAGTTGCCAAATACCAAGCCAATTTGAAGCGCACAAGCGTGGCGGGACGCGGTGGGACGCCGCGGACGCATCGACTGAGAATGGGAGTCGCTGGACCTGGTGGCGCGGGTCAACACGGGAGAGGACCGGGGTTATGCTCTAGGGATCCTCGAAGGCGGTGACGTTGGTGCCCAGGGCCCAGCGGACGACTGCCAAGAACGCACCGACCTCTTCCAACCAATAGCCGGCAAGATGCGGCGCTAGCGCCGACATGGCCACACCGCCCCATTTCAGCGCCATGGCCTCTTCGTCGAGCTTGTCGGCGGCGACCAAGACCTGCGTGTGGCGGAGGCGATCTGGCAGGGCGCAGAGCCCTCCTATTTGTTTCGTGCGGCCGCGCGCGCGCTCGACACAGAAGGGCTTGTGGTTGCGGCCGAGTCATTTGTGCGCGCTGCCCTCGCCATCGCTGCCGACGACCGGGGCTGGTACCGCGATACTCTGGCCTTGGTCCGCGGGCACGGCACCGCGCAACCAAGGCTTCGACGCGACCCGCACAACGCGCTCCTGGGCTTCGGCCGGCTCGACTCGCGTTGCGCCCTCGAGTGCCCGGTCGAGCAAGGCCTTCGTCGCTCCGTGCCCAACCGCTCGGGCAGCGATCAAAACGGCTGACGAGCCGGACGCGCGAGCGAGCTGCGTCGTCCAATAGAGGGGATCTGAGCTCGGGTCGGCTGCAAGGGTCGAAAGATTCACGACGCAGTCCCTAACATACGGTTTACGTGAAGCAGCCATTGAGAACGCTCGAGCCGGGTGGGGGCATCACAGAAGGCGCGGTGCCACACTCCCGCGGAGCGCTCAGACGCCGCGTTTAGCTGGATCCCAGATCACTTTGTGCATCTGAATCTGCATGCGCACGGGGAGCTTGTCCTCGAGGATCCAGGCAACCAGGTCCCTGGGGTCGAGCTTACCGAAAACGCAGCCCATCAGCACGGCGCACATGCGGTCGATGGAGCGCTCACGAACGAGCGCCCTCGCCCACTCGTAGTCGGCACGGTCCGCGAGCACCAGCTTCACCTCGTCATGGGGCCGCAAGGCGGCGACGAGATCGTAGAGATTGTGCTCTTCCTCGCCACTGTACGGTGACTTGAAATCGACGATGCGACGCACGCGTGGGTCGACATCGCGGATATCGACCGAGCCGCTGGTCTCGAGGAGCACCGTATAGCCGGCGTCGCAGAGCCGGGTCATCAGCGTAAAGCTCGCCTGCTGCAGCAGGGGCTCGCCGCCGGTGAGCTCGACGAGCTTGATGCCGAGGGCGTCGACGCGGTCGAGCACTGCATCGAGCGTCATCGCCCCGCCTTCAACGAAAGCGTGGGGGGTGTCGCAGTAGCGGCAGCGCAGATTGCAGGCGCTCGTGCGCACGAACGTGCAAGGCAGCCCCGCGTAGGTCGATTCGCCTTGGACACTCGCGTAGATCTCGTGGACCACCAGGGTCCCCTCGGGAGCCGCGCCCAGCACCTTCAAGCGTTTGTCCGCGATGGTAAGCCGTTTCGCGGCGTCCGATAGCCCGTTCACACGCATTGGGCGCTCGTATGCCACCGTCTAACGAAATCGTCAGCCCCTCCCGTTAGGGTGGCCCCATGAACGACCGCACCTTCGTCGCACTGGCTGGAAACATCGGTTCGGGCAAGACCACCGTCGCGAAGCTCCTAAGCCAGCGCCTAGGGTTCGAGCTGTTCGACGAGCCGGTCATCGATAATCGCTTTCTCGCCCCCTACTACGGCGATATGCGGCGCTGGTCGTTCACGCTGCAGCTCGAGTTTCTCATCAAGCGGGTGGCCCACCACGAGATCATCGAGCGCCTCCCCAAGAGCTGCATCCAGGACCGCACTCTGCTCGAAGATCCCGAGATTTTTGCCAAGTACCTGCACGGGCTCGGGCACATGACCGACAGCGAGCTACAGCTCTACCTCGAGTACTTCGAACGCCTGAACCGCCACATCCAGCAGCCCAGCAAGGTCATCTACTTGCAATGCCACGACCTCGACGTGCTCATGCGCCGCATTCAAACGCGGGGCCGCCGGGAAGAGCGCGCCATGCAGGCCGAATTTCTTCAAGGCTTGAACGGCTACTACGCGGCTCTGCCCCAGGTCCTGAAGACCAAACACGGCATCCCGGTCATGACGTTCGACGTGACGCACTTCAACGTCCACGACACGGTCCAGGCCGAGGCGCTGGTCACGCTCGTATCGGCGTTCCTCCGCGAAGACGAAACGCCGACCACGATGGTCCGTGGTGACGAAGGCTTCAACCAGGCCGCGGCGCACTAAAGCTCAGACCGTCGAGCATGAGGTCGACCTAGCGACGCTCTTCACCCGGTGCGCGAATTCCATGCGGCGAACAGTGCGTCTCAGTCTCCCGAGGAGCAAGGCGGGAGAACGAAACGATTTTCGGTCGTACCGTCGCGCGTCGATAGGACGGGCGACTGCGCGGCAGATTCCCAGGCCAAATCCGGCCACCAACGCGCGGTCACGCTCTGCTTCTCTGGCTCCACGCTCTCGCCTGGGCGTGGTGTCATCACTCGGACTGCTTGGCACCGCGCAGCTGCTAGCACGCGCTCGACCGGCTCAGTCCACCCATGCGGCGCAAGAGTGAACAAGCCCCAGTGAATGGGAATGAGTACCTTGCCGCGCAGTTGGCGATGCGCCTCGACCGCCTGCTCTGGACCCATGTGCCAGTCGGGCCAGGTGTCATTGTATTGCCCCGACTCGATCAGCGTGACGTCGAATGGACCGTACGCGTGACCGATTGACGCGAGGGCGGCGAAGTAGCCGGTGTCCCCCGAAAAGTAGACGCGGTGGTTACGGCCTATGATGGCATAGCTCGCAAAGAGCGTCTGATTGGCCTGGGGATTGATGCGACCCGAGGCGTGCCGCGCAGGTGTCGCGGTGACCTCGACAGGACCCGCGCTCTCCGTCTGCAGCCAGTCGAGCTCCGAGATTTGCGCCTCTGGGACACCCCAATAGGCCAGATGCGCGCCGATCCCGAGAGGCACGATGAAGCGCGCTCCTCTCGCCGCCAAAGCGGACACACTCCCCATGTCGAGGTGGTCGTAGTGGTCGTGCGACACCAGGACCGCGTCGAGCGGCGGCAGCGCGTCGATGGGTAGGACGGGCTCGTACCAGCGTTTCGGCCCCGCCCAGTGGACGGGTGAAGCGCGCTCGCTCCAGATGGGGTCGGTCAGCACCCGCGCCCCGTCGATCTCGACCAGCGTCGACGAATGACCGAACCAGGTGATGCGCAGGCCGCTCGATGGAGGCGTATCGAACTGATCGCCATGACTCGCGAGTCTATCCACCTCGCCTGACGGCGCGCTCGTGGGCGACGGCGCAAGGCCTCGACGAAGCGAGGCCCAGAGATTCGACCACATCGGCTCCTCGGTCCGGAACTTCCCGTCTTTCCACTGCGGCGACCCCTCGATTCGGCGTTGCCGGTTGCCAGCCGCATGTTTACCGAAAGCGGGAACGCTGGCGATGTAGCCAGCCGCTGCGCCGACCAGGACACCGCAAACCGCAACGGCGATGAGTAAACGCTTCAGGATGGAAATGACCCTTGGCTCGACTCTATCGTACCAAGGTGATGGGACGCGCAAATCGATTCGCATGGCCCTTGCTTGGGCTACTCGGCTGTCACGGAGCTACCGCTCCGCCGCCGCCGCCGAGCGCCGCGCCGACGTCGATATCGGCGTCACGCGACGCGTTGACCCGGGCCAGCTCCGATCCAACCAGCGTCACGCCAGAGTGGGTGATGCTCCAGGTCGCGGAGCTCGAGACCTTGGGGGCCGACGACTCCCGAGCGAACGACGAGCGCGCAGAGGCCTATGTGCTGGCCGCCAAAGGCGAAGGGCTCCTCATCGAGCACTTCACGACGCTGTTCTGGAACAAGGCCGAGCCGGGACGACGCGTCCTCGCCTATCTTCAAAAGGCGATTGCGCTCGACCCGAACAACGAAGACGCCGCGGTTGCATACACTTTCGCGCTGCTTGGTATCCGCCAGAGCGGGTTTCGTTCGCAGGCCGAAGACACCATGGGGGTCAAGACGAGTCGAGAGCTTGCCATCACTGCGCCGCTGCTCGACAGGCATCGCGACAGCCTGCTCGGGCAGAGCGCCCTCCGCGCCGCACTGTCCGCTTTGGAAGACGACGGGTCTTTGCCTCCATCGCTCGTTCCGGTCCGAGCTAGCCTCGAGCACAGGCTTGCGACTTTGCGTACGCGCGACGCGGCTGCGACGCAGAGGGTCGACGAAGAGGTCGCCCGCTACTATCCTTAGGTGCCGATGAGTGAGCTGAAATGAAGACCGTTCGCATCGACGGCGCGCAGGGCGAAGGCGGAGGGCAAGTGCTCCGTTCGTCGTTGACTCTCGCCATCCTCACCGGTAGCCGGCTCGAGATCGAGCGCATTCGTGCTGGTCGCGCGAGGCCTGGCTTGATGCGGCAACATCGCGTGGCAGTCGAAGCCGCGTGCGCGATTTGCGACGGTGAGGTTGTTGGCGCGGAGCTCGGCTCGACGCGTGTGACGTTCACGCCGGACAAAGTACGAGGCGGGGACTACCGCTTCGCCATTGGCACGGCGGGGAGCGCAAACCTCGTCCTGCAAACCATCCTCCTTCCGCTCGTTTTCGCGGATACAGCGTCGACGGTGATTCTCGAAGGCGGAACACACAACGGGTTGTCGCCGCCCTTCGAATTTCTGACGCGAACCTTTCTCCCCATCCTCGAACGCATGGGCGCGCGGGTGGCGCTTACTCTCGAGCGCCCGGGTTTCTACCCAGCAGGGGGCGGGCGCATGGTGGTTCGCGTCGAACCCGTCGCCAAGCTCGCTCGTATCGACGTTCTCGAACGTGGCGCGCTCGTCGCCAAGCGCGGCCGTGTGCTGCTCTCGAACCTCCCCAGGTCCATCGCGGACCGTCAGACGCGTCTTGCCGCGTCCATGCTCGGTTGGCCTGCCAACGTCTTCTCGGTAGAGGAGGTCGAGAGCGCAGGGCCGGGTAACGTCCTGCAGGCAGAGATCGAAAGCGAAGCAGTTTGCGAGGTGGTATCGGCCTTCGGCGACGACAAGACGAGCGCCGAGGAAGTGGTGGCCGAGCTCGTCGATGAGACGCGAGCCTACCTCGCGTCCGATGCGCCAGTTGGCGTTCACCTAGCCGACCAGCTCCTCTTGCCATTCGCTATCGCGGGTGGTGGGGTCTTTCGTGCCGTCGGGCTCACGCTCCATACGCGCACCAACGCCCTCGTCCTTCGACGCTTCCTCGAGACGGAAGTGACTTTCGACGAAGCAGAGCACGCGACCACGGTAAGCGTTGGCTGACTGGAGGGTTGGCGGGGCGCCCCGACTGTGCCAGTACACTCGCACATGGCACGAATCCTCGTACTCGGTGGCGGTCGCCAGGGGCGCATCATAGCCAATGACCTCGTGGGTGAACACGACGTCACGGTCGCTGACCTCAATACTGCAAACCTTCCAGGTGTACGCATTCTGCAGCGGGATCTCTCCCGGCCGCAGGAGCTCATCGGAACGATGCAGGCCTATGACGTGATCGTCGGCGCTCTTCCGGCGCGTCTTGGCTTTGCGGCGGCCCAAGCTGCGGTGAAGGCAAAGCGCCACTACGTCGACGTTTCCCGTTACATCGAAGATGCGACCCAGCTTCATGAAGCTGCCCAGGCCGCTGGCGTCGCTATCATGCCAGACTGCGGCGTCGCGCCTGGCTTGTCGAACCTCATCGCCGGCCGCGCTCTAGCCACCCGCAAGCCCAAGGAGATCAACATCCAGGTGGGTGGCTTCGCAGCCGACCCGAAGGCGCCTTATGGTTACGTCATTACTTGGGCGCCCGACGACCTGCTCGAAGAGTACCTGCGACCAGCGCGCATCATCCGCGACGGCAAGGTGGCCGAGGTGCCAGCCCTATCGGGGCTCGAGACCATCAAGATCCCGGGCGTCGGCGAGGTCGAGGCGTTCTTCACGGATGGCCTGCGCACGTTGCTGTCGGAGGCAAACCCCCACGTGGGCGTTCCGCGCATCAAGAACATGACCGAAAAGACGGTGCGCTGGCCCGGTCACGTCGAGGCAGTCAAGCCGCTCATCGCCAGCGGCACGCTCGTCAAGGAGCTCACCGAAAAATGCGCCGAAGGTAGTGACATCGTGGTGTTGCGCGTCCAGTGCGACGGCGACGTCGTCACCATGGTCGACCGCTCACGCGATGGTGTGTCCGCGATGGCACACACGACAGCAATTACTTGCGCTGCCTTCGCGCGCTGGGTCGCGGGCGGGAAGATGCAGTTTGCGGGAGTCGTGCCACCGGAGAAGCTCGCAACCGACCACTCGGCGTATCAGTTCATCCTCGACGCGTTGCGTGTGCGCGGCATCGGCTTCGATCCGCCGTATCCGTTCGTGCGTCCGCAATAGCCACAGTGCGGCACGGTCGCGTGCAAACCGCCATCATCCTGGTGGCGTTTTTCTTCGTTTCGCTCGTTACCAACATCACCGGGCCGCTCATCCCCGACCTCATTCGGGCGTTCGACTTGAGTTTGACGACGGCCGCCTTGTTGCCGTTTGCGTTTTTCGCGGCGTACGCCGTCACCTCGATCCCCGCTGGACTCCTCGTCGAGTTGCGCGGTGAGACGCCCGTCTTGGTCGGGGCATGTTTGGTCGTGCTCGCGGGCTCGTTACTGGTCTCTTCGTTGCCGCTCTACCCTACAGCCATCGTGGCGGTGTTTCTCACTGGGGTAGGCATAGCAGGCCTGCAGGTAACACTCAGCCCGCTGCTACGGGCTGCAGGTGGAGAGGAGAACTTCGCGTTCAACTCGGTGCTCGGGCAAATCGTCTTTGGCTCAGCGAGCTTCGCCTCTCCTCTCGTTTACAGTCACATGGTGGGTCGGTTCGCACTGCCCTGGGTGTCGATCTACTGGCTCTTCGCTGGGATCGCAGTGGCCATGGTTGGGCTGTTCAGCCTCGTGCGCTTTCCACGTATCGCGCGTCATGATGGCGAAATGGTCGGCGCGACTTCTGCGCATGTCGCGCTGCTTCGCAGCCCTCGGGTGTGGCTCTACTTCATCGGCATCTTCTGTTACGTCGGCCTCGAGCAAAGTCTCGCCAACTGGATGTCGCAATATCTCGCATCGGCGCACGGGCTCGATGCACGCACCGTCGGAGCTCACGCGGTCGCTGGCTTCTGGGGGGCGATGACCACCGGCTGTCTGCTTGGACTCGTGTTGCTCAAGCTCGCGGATAGCCGCGCGATCCTCGTCGGATTCGGCGTGGCCGCCTTCGTCACGTTGACCACGGCTCTCTTTGGGTCGACCGCTATGGCAGTCTTTGCATTTCCGCTCTGCGGCTTTGCCCTCTCGATCATGTGGTCGGTCATCTTCGCGTTGGCCCTCAACTCCGTCCGCGAGCATCACGGCACCTTCGCTGGCATCTTGTGCACAGGTATCGTTGGCGGCGCCCTCGTGCCGCTCGCTGTCGGCAGACTGGGCGACGCCTTCGGTCTGCGCGCCGGTCTGTCGCTGCTCTATCTTCCGCTGCTCTACGTCCTCAGCATCGGCATCTGGGCGCGGCCGAGCGCGACGGCCCGCCCAGAGTGAGGTCCGAGGTCAGCAACTCGCGAACACCAACGACCTACGGCAAGAGCAAACGGGCCTAGCGCGCCGCCGCCGTCTGGGCGTTGGGTGCATCACGGTAGCCATGCCAGTCGGTGAACAGCGCGATGACACCAGCGCTGACCGCGAGCACGCCCGAGCTGACGAAGAAGATGTTAGCGGTCTTGGCGCGCGACCTCGCCGTGTTGCCGATGTCGACGAGTGTGTCGCCGGGCACACCACCGGGGGTGTTGGCGTTCACGGTGTCGTTCCACTGGTTCTCGCTGTCCTGCGCGAGATAAGCGAACAGACCGCCAGCCACCGCGGTCGCGGCGGCGGCGCCGGCCGTGCCCCAGAAGACCCACTTGGGCAGCGGCGGCGGATCGAGACGCAATGCGACGTCGCGCGGAACGCCACGGCTCACGCCCTCGCGCACCGGGTACTCGGGGAAGAGCTCCTCGACGGCGGGACCGACCGCTGCCAAGAACTCCTGACCGGACTCGGCCTTCAGGCGTTTGTCGACCGTGCCCACGACTTTCGCGCGGTTCTGGTCGATACGGCGAATGACCATGACGTGCGAGCCTTCGACCTTCGCGAGGGAGCCAGAGACGAGCTCGTCGACACCAAGCGCGCCTGCGATCTCGGCAAGGCAGGCCTCGTTCTCTTCACAGCCCATGAACTGCTTGTTGGCCTCGTGGGAGAGCATGTCGCGGATCTCGTCCATGCCGATGGCGGAGACGCGCTGGAGCTTACGCATCTCGGCAAGCACCGAATCGGTCACGACAGCACCGACGTTGGGCTCGACGCCGGCGAGCTCGAAGTCATACACCGCGATACGCGTTGCTTTCGCCATGCCGCCGGCGCCGCTGCCACCGCCAAGCTGATCGGCGACGATGGCGGCAGCCGAGGTCGCCGACGCACCAAGATCAATGGCCTTCGCAGGCGTGGTCGGGGGCGGCGTGCTGGCCGGCGCTGGCGTGCTGTCGGCAACGACGGTGCTATCCGTCGAAATGTAAGGTTGCTCGACTGCTGCGACGGCATCGCCAGCAACCTTGTCGACGGCCTTGAGCGCGGCCGAGATGGCGCCGCCACCGGCGGTAACGCGGTAGGTGTGCGTCCCCTCGGGGACCTTCCAGGAGAGCTTGCCATAGAGCGGGTGGGTCTTCGGACCGCCGGCTGGCTTCGACTTCAAGGCCACCTGGTTGCGCGAGATCGATTCGTCGTCACGGATGAGCTCGACGGTGACGGGCTTCCCGCGCTCGGACGCCTTACCGCGCAGCTCGAGAAGTACCGCGGCCGGTCCAGTCACCTTGTAGGTAACGCCACCCTTCGGCACTTCGTAGCCGCTTAGTTTCGGGGTCCACTTGAGGGGCGATGCGGATCCAACAACTTCGACAGCGCCCGGATCAGCGAGGAGGGAAACGGCAACCAGGACGTGGAGCATTAGTCGGGAGGATACCCTCGGTTTCGCCCGCGAGAAACGAAAAATTTAGGCGCCTCTGCATTCCGCCATGCCCCCCTGTTTGCCGATGCGATCTGTCGGTGCGACGTGGCATGGTGCGGTCGATGTCGGCGCAGGATTCCAGCGGTTTCACCCACCTCCATCTGCACTCGCAGTATTCGCTGCTCGACGGCGCCATCCGGCTCGCCGACCTCGTCCCCACGGTCAAAGAGAAGGGCATGACCTCGGTCGCAGTGACCGATCACGGGAACATGTTCGGCGCCATCGACTTCTACAAGACCGCGAAAAAGCACGGCATTAAGCCAATCATGGGCTGCGAGGCCTACGTCGCCGGCTCCAAGGGGCGGCACGACCGAACCGATCGCTCTGCCGCGCACATGGTCCTTTTGGCCAAGGACAACGAGGGCTACAAGAACCTCTCGTACCTCATCTCCATGGGCTTCATGGAGGGCTTCTACTACCACCCGCGCATCGATCTCGAGCTACTCAAAAAGCACAGCAAGGGCCTCTACGCGACCAGTGCGTGCTTGGGTGGCGTCATCAACAAGACGTTGTGGCGTGACGGCGAGTCCGCCGCTGCGGCCTACGCCAAAGAGCTCAAAGACGTCTTCGAGCCCGGCCACTTCTTTCTCGAGCTGCAGAACAACGGCTACGAGCAGCAAGTGAAGGCAAACACGTTCTTGATGAACGTCGCCGAGCTCTACGACATCCCGTTGGTCGCTACAGCGGACGCGCACTACTTGACGCCAAAAGACTCGGCAGCCCACGAGATCTTGATGTGCATCAAGGAGAACAAGTCGCTCGGTGAGTTCCGGTCGAAGTTCAAACACTCCGACGAGCTCTACGTGAAGAGCCCCGACGAGATGTACCAGGCGTTCTCGAAGATCTGTCCGCAAGCGGTCGAGAATGCAGCGATGATCGCGCGCAACTGCAACGTCGAGCTCGACTTGTCGAGCGTCTACATGCCGCGCTTTCCGGTGCCTGAGGGCTTCACGCTCGACACCTACCTCGAGCACACGGCGCTCGCCGGGCTCGACCAGCGTATCGCCGAAGCGCGCTACCCTATCGACCGCGCGGCGTACAAGGCGCGCCTCGACTACGAGCTCGGCGTCATCATCAAGATGGGCTTTGCGGGTTACTTCTTGGTGGTGTGGGACTTCATCCGCTACGCCAAGGAGCAGACCATTCCGGTCGGGCCTGGCCGCGGCTCGGGTGCTGGCTCGCTCGTCGCCTTCTCCCTGCGCATTACCGATCTCGATCCCATCCCGAACGACCTCCTCTTCGAGCGCTTCTTGAATCCCGAGCGCGTCTCGATGCCCGACTTCGACATCGACTTCTGTCAGGACCGCCGCGGCGAGGTCATCGACTACGTCACGCACAAGTATGGCGAGAACAACGTCGGCCAGATCGTCACCTACGCGCAGCTCTCCGCAAAGGGCGTCATCAAAGACGTCGCGCGCGTCATGGAGGTTCCGTTCCAGGAAGTGAACGAGCTCACCAAGCTCATTCCTGGTCTCGTGAACGGCAAGAAGGTCACTATCGACCAAGCCTTGGAGCTCGAACCCAAGCTCAAGCAAATCCAGGACGAAAAGCCGGTCTACAAAGAGATCATCAACGTCGCGCGCGCCCTCGAAGGGCTCAACCGCCAGACCGGCATGCACGCTGCGGGCGTCGTGATTGGTGACAAGCCCCTTTGGGACTACGTGCCGGTGTTGCGGGGCAAAGAGGGTGAGATCATCACCCAGTTCGCCAAGGACGAAGTCGAGCAGGCAGGCCTCATCAAGTTCGACTTCCTCGGCCTCAAAACCCTTACCGTCATCGCCAACGCGGTCAAGCACGTGCGCCAGGTGCGGCCCGACTTCGACGCCGCGAACCTTCCGCTCGACGACCCGAAGGTGTACCAGCTCATCGCCGCGGCCGACACCGACGGCGTGTTTCAGCTCGAATCCAGCGGCTTCAAGGAGCTCTTGAAGCGCCTCAAGCCCGACCGCTTCGAAGACATCGTGGCCGCAGTCGCGTTGTATCGTCCGGGCCCGCTCGACGCTGGCATGGTCGAAGACTACATCGCCCGCAAGCACGGCAAGAAGAAGGTCGAGTATCCGCACCCGACGTGCGAAGAGATCCTCAAGCCAACGTATGGCGTCATCGTCTACCAAGAGCAGGTCATGCGCATCGCGGTAGCCCTATCGGGGTTCACGATGGGCCAATCGGACACGCTCCGTAAGGCGATGGGCAAGAAGAAGGCCGACGTCATGGCCGAGATGCGCGCGAAGTTCGTCAACGGCGCCGTCGAGACCAGTGGCATGGACCGCACGGCTGCAGATGAGCTTTTCACTCAAATCGAAAAGTTCGCGGGCTATGCCTTCAACAAGTCACACAGCGCTGCCTACGCCGTGGTGACCTACCAAACGGCGTACCTGAAAACGTACTACCCGGTCGAGTTCACCGCCGCGCTCCTGTCGACCGAAATGGGCGTCCAAGACAACGTCGTCCGCTACATCTCGAGCGCGAAACAGCGCGGCATCAAGGTCATGCCGCCCGACGTGAACGCGTCGGAGCGCGACTTCACCGTCGTGCGCGAGCCCACTGGCAACCGCATTCTGTTCGGTCTCGGGGCCGTGAAGGGCATCGGAGATACCGCGATCGAAGCGATCATCGAGGGTCGCGCTGGCGGCAAGCAGTACACGTCCCTCTTCGACGTCTGCGAGCGCGTCAGCACGCGGAAAATCAACCGCAAGGTGCTCGAAGCTTTGGTCAAGAGCGGCTCGTTCGATCAGTTCGGCAAGCCGCGCGAGGTCTTGCTTGGTGCCCTCGACAAGGCCATCGAGCTCGGCCAGTCGGTGCAAAAAGATCGCGAAAGCGGACAAACGAACCTCTTCGCGGCGTTCGCCATGACTGCGAGTCCGACCGTCAAGATGACCACGAGTGAGACCTACCCTTCGGTTCCCGAATGGACCGAAAAGCAAAAGCTCGCCGCTGAAAAGGAAGCCCTCGGCTTCTTCGTCACCAGCCACCCTCTCGACAGCTACGCCGACGACCTGCCGCGTATCGCCACCACGACGACGAGCGCTCTCCCAGCCCTCGCCGAGTCCCGCGATGTCCGCTTCGGCGGTAAGGGTATCAGCATCGCCGGTATCATTACGCAGTTCCGCGAGCGTCCACTGAAAAGCGGCGACGGTCGCATGGCATTTGTCACCATCGAAGACCTCACCGGATCGTGCGAGGTACTGGTCTTCAGCAAGGTGTATGCGGAGTACGAGCAACTCTTGAAGGGCGACGACCCCGTACTCGTCACCGGCGCGGTCATGGTCGACCATGGCGGCAAAGACGGTGATGACAGCGAAGCCGGCGGGGCCGTGAAGCTGCGAGCTCAGCAAGTCGAGCTCTTGAGCGAAGCTCGGGCTAAGAAAACGAAACGGCTCGAGCTCGCCATCCCGGTGTACGCGATGACGGATGACAAGCTCGTGCGCCTGCGTGAGCTGCTCGTGCAAAACCGTGGTGACGTTCAGGCAAGGCTCACCATCTCGCAGCCGAATCTCTTCGAGACGGTCATCGTTCTGCCTGAGACCATGAAGGTGAATCCCACGGAAGAACTGCTCATCCGCGTCGACAAGCTGTTCGGTCAGAAGGTCGTGAAGCTCGCCTGAGTAGGCCGGTTCAACTTCGCCCGAGTCAGCAGCGCCTGCTATCGCGTCCCCAGACGGCGATGAGCCGCTGGCGTAGGTTGTCGACGAGCTTGATGTCCGACGCGTGGGTGACAGGCGCCGAGCCGATGACTTCGAGGAACGAGCCCGTGCGGCCGCTGTGAGGATGCAGACGTTGGACGGCGATGCGGACCTCGATGATGCGCTCGGCGTCGACTGCCTCGATCTGGAGAACCAAATAAGCGCCGCCCTCGCGGGTCTTGCTGGCGGCCTGGGTGGCGCGCTGGCCAAAGCTCAGCGCCGAGCCGGTGGTGCGGCGCACCCGAATGGCGCGCAAGAACGGGTCGTCGCCGATCAGCGCGGCGCCGAACAACGCAGCGATGGGGTTGTCTTTGGTCGTTGCCTTGATGCGGCCCGCCAGGATCCCGAGGGCGGTCTTGAGGGCCTCGAGCTTCGCCTCGTCGACCGGGACGGTGAAGACCGGCGGTTCGGGGGTCTCCACCGTAAGCGCCTTGGGCTTGGCCTCGGCGGCTCGTGTGGGCTGCGGCTGGGAGCCCTTCGCCCAGGGGGCAAACGTGCTGCTGAAGGCGTCACGCTGCTGGGCGGCGGGACGGCGCATATGAGCGACGGCGGCGATCCGTGACTCGAGAATAGCCTCGGGCGGTGGCGGGGGCGGCATCTCGGGGACAGCGTGCCGTCGCGGAATGCCCGCCAGAGTCTGCGTTTGGGTGGCGTCTGTCAGTGGCGTTGGCATGGCAGTAAGCGAAAAACGGGCCCCAATGTCGTCTGCCGTGTGTATCGGCTGGGCGAAACGGAAGGTGCGTGCCAAGCCGCGAAAAAACGCTGCCAGCGTACGTCAGCTGGCGAAGTCGGCCGCGCGACCCTACGAGGCAGTAGGTAGGCGGCGCTCGCGATAAAACGTGATCAAGCGCTGCGTCGAGCTGTCGTGGTGCCCCAGCGGGGTCGCGTTCGTGAGCTCAGGCAGGATGGCGCTCGCCAGCTGCTTACCCAGCTCGACGCCCCACTGATCGTAGCTGTTTACGTTCCACACGGCGCCCTGCACGAAGATCTTGTGCTCATAAAGCGCGATGAGTGCGCCCAGCGCTTTGGGCGTGAGCTTCTGGACCAACAGGGTACTGGTCGGCCGATTGCCGGAGAAGACCTTGTGCGGCGCAAGCCTAACGACCTTCTCCGCCGGCAATCCTGCTTTGAGCAGCTCCGCTTCGACCTCTTCGCGATTCTTGCCGCGCATGAGGGCCTCGGTCTGGGCGAAGCAGTTCGCCACGAGGATATCGTGGTGATTGCCAAGGGGGTTCTGCGTCTCGAGGGGGACGATGAAGTCGCAGGGAATGAGGCGCGTCCCTTGGTGGATGAGCTGGTAAAACGCGTGCTGGCCATTGGTGCCCGGCTCGCCCCAGATCACAGGGCCCGTGCCGTAGTCGTCGATGCGGGCGTTGTCGCGGTCGACTCCTTTGCCGTTCGACTCCATATCGCCCTGCTGGAAGTACGCCGCGAAGCGATGCAGGTATTGGTCATAGGGCAAAACGGCGTGCGTCTCGGCGCCATGGAAATTGGTGTACCAGACGCCGAGCATGCCCAAGATCACTGGCATATTCCGCTCTAGCGGAGCGCTCTTGAAATGCTGGTCCATCGCGTGGGCGCCAGCCAGAAGTTCCTCGAACGCATCCATGCCAATCATGCAAGCGATGGGGAGCCCGATCGCCGACCACAACGAGTAGCGACCTCCAACCCAGTCCCAGAAACCGAACATGTTCTCGGTGTCGATACCGAACTTCGCAACCTCTTGGGCCGCAGTGCTGACGGCCACGAAGTGTTTGGCCACCGCCTTCTCGTCACCCAGCGCCTTCACGAGCCAACTGCGCGCGCTCTTGGCGTTGGTGATGGTCTCCTGGGTCGTGAAGGTCTTCGACGCGACGATGAAGAGAGTCGTCTCTGGGTGCACGGCGCGCAGGGTCTCGGCCATATGCGTGCCGTCGATGTTCGAAACGAAATGGGGAGTAATCGAACGCTGCCAATACGGCTTGAGCGCCTCGCACACCATCACGGGCCCCAGGTCGGAGCCGCCAATGCCGATGTTGACGATGTCGGTGATGCGCTTGCCCGTATGTCCCGTCCAGGCCCCGCTACGCACTTTGTCGGTAAACATCCGCATGCGCGCGAGTACGGCGAGGATATCGGGCATCACGTCTTTGCCGTCGACCAGCACGGGCGAGCTCGAGCGATTGCGTAACGCCACGTGCAAGACAGCGCGGTTCTCCGTGACGTTGATCTTCTCGCCGCGAAACATGGCGTCCCGCAACTGCTCGACGCCACGCTTGCGCGCCAAGGCGAAAAGCTTGCCAAGCGTCTCGTCGGTGATGCGATGCTTCGAGTAGTCGAGAAACACGTCGGCTGCGCGAAGTGAGTAACGCTCGGCGCGACCGCCATCGCGCAGGAACAGCTCGCGCATGTGGATGTCGCGAGTCGCATTCGCGTGCTGAACCAGCGCCTGCCATTCGGGTAGCTTCGCCGTGGTCATGAGCTCCTCAGTCGCACATCGTGCGGGGCCTGCTCCGTTGAAGAAGGGCAGATTTGCCGCGAGATCGGATCGCGACGCAAGCAACTGGCAATCAAACCGACCGGATCACGGTCACGCCCACCGAACGCGGTGCTCGCGAACGACCGCGGAACGAAAGGGCTTGGGTCATGGCCCCGCTGGATAGCCGTTCTCTGGGTAGGCGAACATCGTGACGTTCGTCACCGTGCCGTCCGCAAAGACGCACCGCGAGAGTCGATAGTCGCCGTGCCCCTGATAAGCGCCAAAGTTGGGTGCGTAGATGCACTGCTCGTCCGTCTCGCACAGACCATCGTCGTCGCCATCGTAGTCATCGATGACTTCGATGGCCGCGCCGACATACGTGTTGCCAGAGCACCTCTCGGCGGCCTCGCAGACACCGTCTTCGTCGCCCACGCCGTCGCCCAGCAGTTCACCGTCGAGGAGGTCCATGATGAAGTCGGCCCCGCCCAAGCCAACCGGGCACGGCTCGCCCGACACGAACGGTGCGTTGGGCTCGGCAATCGTCCTATTGAACAAATCGCTGTCGAGCGCGCGCAGCGACCAATCAACGATGCGCATCGGCGCGCCGGTCGAGTTCCAGCATCCGCCGGTGCCGTTGCCTGGACAGTCGCGGTTACCTGGACCGAGCAGCGGGCTTGTTCCACCTGCCATCCATCCGCGATAGCGACTCGATGCGCCACCATAGTCGAAAGGCGCACCGGGGGCGGGTACTTCCGTCGCGCCCGAGCCATCGCTCACGTTCACTGGGTCGTCCCCCACGTAGCCGACGAATGCCGAGCCAATGTCAGCGCTTACGAGCCGAACGCGAAGGACGTCGTCCGAAAGGTTGGCCGGGTCACACGCGGGCGCGGTGAGCGCGGGTCCAACAGCCAAGGCGCCGACTTCGCAGGCTTGGGCGCCGTTCGCCACCGAGCAGAGGATCCCTGCAAAACGTAACCACTGCGCCTGGTTCTGAATCTCGACGCCCGCGAAGTTGTTGGCGGCGGTCGCGAGGTGCGAGACGGTAACGGCGCTGCTGGTGAAGTCGATGCCGTGTTTGCCTGAATTGACGATGGCCGACAGGTGGAGTGTTGTGCGGTCGCCCGCCCAAAGACCAGCGCCGGCGAGGGTAGACGCGGCGAAGGTGGTGCCCACGAAAACGTTCGCGACGTTGCCACTACCAACGATCTGAAGACCGTGGCCGGAGTGCGAAAATGAGAGGCTGCGCACGAACGCGTTGCCGCTCGAGCTTCCGTTGATGTTGATGCCAGCGAAGCCGCCGAAGGTCGTAAGCCCCTCGAACACATTCGCGTCGGACCCGTAGATGTAAAGGTCGGTGCCTGCCAAGCGCAGATTGGTGAAGAGGTTCCCGTCAGAAGCAAAGACGATGTTGCCGGCGCCGCGCTCGATGGTGACGTCGGTCATGCGACTAGCGAGTGCACCGCGAAGCTGCATTCCGAGACCCGTGGACGGTGAGAAGCGCGAGCGATGGACGCGCGCGAGTCGCGTGTTGTCGAGCGACAAGGTCATGCCGGGAAATCCGGCCGGGCCACCGGTGTCGAGCTCGATCCAGACGCGCTCCACGTCCTGGGCGTGAAGCGCGCAGGAGCTCGCCGACGGGACGTGGGTGCCGAACGACAAGCTCTCGCAGGTCTCGGGGGGTGTGCCGGGCGCCGCCGTCAGCCGAGCGCCTGGTGCACCGACCAGCGCGACTCCATCAGCCCGCACGTCGATACCGTGGAGCGCGAGCGTCGCTGGCACGAGGTAGACAACCTCTGGGTCGTCGATGATGACGCGGCCAGCGGCGCCGGCTGCTGGCACGACCCTCACGGGGTTGTTCCACCAGACCGTCTCAGCGGACACGCGCGGCCCTCGGCCCGGCTCGGTGACAGTGACCGTGACCGGTCGAAACGAGAGCGTCTCGAAGTCGATGAGGTCACGCAGGCCGACGCCGGGGGCCAACCACGTCGTCACGAAGACCGGTCCATTGGTGGTCTCGACGCACTGCCATGTGAAGAAGGCCGGCGTGGCGGTGATCGCAAGTCCAGCGCACGAACTCGCCGCTGGCACGGCCACGCGGCGCAGTTCCCCAGCGTGCAGGCAATCGCGGTAACGCCCCGGCGCCGCGCAGTCTTCGACGACGAAATCGAGGCTCGCAGCCGTGGGCGTGCGCATGTAGCTATTCCAAGCAGTGGGAGCACCCGGCACGAGCGGCTCGACGACAAGCTCTGGCAACGGGTCGACATCGCCGTCGCGGCCACGACCATCGCCCGATGCAGGCTCAACGGGCGCACCAAACTCATAGCCGCTGCGCCCGCAGGCAGCGAGCCAAAGCACCGCGACGAGTAGCAGGCGCCCCACCCTAGTTCTTACTGCATCGCTCGCGGTTGCGCCGCTAAAGCCTCTCGGGTCAAGTGGGGGCCAGCACGCCCGACGGCACGCCCGTGCTCTGCCATTGACCTTCCCCGAAGACCGGTCGGTCGACGCCGTAGAGCTTGAAGAGGTCGACGTAGACGTCGGCGAGGTTGCGGTTCATCGCAGGGTTGTCGAACGCCGTCGTCGCGACAACCTCTTCGCCGAGGCGCAGCTCGTTGCCGGCGCTCGCGACGAGCATCGGTATGTTGGCGCTACGATGGGAACGCCCATCGGACATGTTGCTACCAAGCACCACGACTGTCTGCTCGAGCAGACTGCTGGCCTTGAGCTGCGCAATGAAGTCGGCCCACAAGGTCACTTGAATGCGGTTGATGCGGCGGAGCTGCTCCCAATCGTTGTGCGCGCAGTCGTGCTGCTTGCCGACCGTCGCGGTGCCGAGTGTCGTGTCGCCGATACCCTCGTGGTACATGACGGTAGCCGACCGAGCCGCGTCGCATTCGAACGCGCGAACGATGATGTTCTGCATTGTCTTCAGCGTCGCGATGTAGACCTCGACATCGTCATCGATCGTCGCGTCGCCGGAACATACGTTGGCCTCTCGTCGGGCGACGAGCTCGCGCTCGACATCGCGAATGCCGGACTCATAGGCATCCATCTTGGCCACCTCGTCGGCCGGGAGACTCGCGCGAAAGCGACCGAGCTGGTCGAGGACGCCGTCGAGGATGCTCTGCTTACGATCGAGCAAATAGGCGATGTGCGGGTCAGCGATGGTCGAGCCGTCCCCAAAGACACGGGTGAAGAGCGCCTGCGGGTCACGGGTGTTGGCGATGGGATTGCGCTCGTCGCGCCAGGCGATGCTGTTGACGTATTGGATGGAGACGATCGAGTCGTGACCTTCGTCCCAGCCCGACAGATGTCCCCATCCGACATTAAGGCTACGCAGCTTCGTTGGCTGCAGGTCCGCGATGTATTGGTCGAAGGTCTTACCGCACCGCTCGCCGACGAGACTACTGCCTTGGTAGCGCCCGACCCGGTTGCACGACATGAAGGCCGCCGTTCCACTCCAGTGGACATCGACGTCCTCCACCGCCCGGAAGCCGCGTAAGACCGCAACGTTTTCGGCGAGACCCCTGTCGACGATGGGCGCCAACGCACCGTTGAGCGTCCAGTCACCGTGTGCACCATCGGGCATCGCTGCACCACTCGGGAAGAAGCAGCCGATGAAGCGCGTCTTTGATGGCGGACGAGCGGCGGACCCAACGCGCGGCGCGAGCGACGGCAAAAGGGGCAATGAGAGCGCGACACCTCCCCAACGCAGAACGTCACGGCGGTTCGGCCTACTCATGGCTGTGCTCCTGGGGTGCTGGCGATGCGGCGAAACGGAGTGCTGGTCACGAGTCGCTCGACGAGGTCGGCGAAACTGGGGTCGTGCCCGTCCACGGGAGCGGACAGCGCCGCAATGAGCCCCTCGTCGCCTTCAACCGGCATCTGGCCCAGTCCGTGGATGACGAGCTTCTCGGCGAGACAGGTGTTGACGTCGGGCATCTTGGCGAGGAGCCCGTTGAGCTCCTGAAAGGTCGTGAACGGCTGGCCCAAGAGCTCGGAGTCGGTCTCCACGGGGAGCGTCGCCGCTTGGTCGTAGAAGGCCCGCGTCTTGCCAAGCATGTCGAAGGCCTCGAGCCCAAGACCAATGGGGTCCATGTACTGATGGCAGCCCGCGCACGCGGGACCAGCCTTGCGATGTGCATCGACGCGCTGCTTCACCGTTGCGTCGGCTGGGATGTTCGCGCTCACGCTGGTGATCTGCTCGAGCAGCTCGGGGCCAGGAGGAGGAATGGTCTTGCACAACAAGCGCCCTTGCACCCAACGCCCCCGGCGCGTCGGCGACGTCTTGGTCGTCGTCGAGGTGAGTGACAGGACGCTCCCCTGTTGCAGAATGCCGCCGCGCTCGCTGGTCTCGAAGCGCAGCATGTCGTCATTCATGAACGCGTAGGATGGCGGTCCGATGCCGTAGTGCGCGGCGAGCGTGCCACTCAAATACGTAAAGCCTGGGGCGACGAGGCTACTCGCCGGCAGTTCACGGGTCACGATCTCGCTCATGACGGCCGCGCTCTCGCGATAAAACTCATGGGCGAGCGTGCCTGCTCCGGCGGTCGCGAGTTGACGAAAATCGAAGAGTTGTCCCGCGAAGGTGTCGACGAAGTCGGCCGTGCGCGTGAACAAGAGACGCATGGCATGCGCGCGCAGCACCTCGACCTCGACGAGCGCGCCGCTCTCGGCCGCAAGCCACAGCTCGTCGTCAGGCAGCGTCCCGGTCATGAAAAAGGCGAGCCGCGTAGCCAGCTCGAATGCGCCGAGGTCACGCTCGCCCTCGGCCGGTGGCGGCTCGACCCTCACCATAAGCTGCGGAGAGAGCAAGATGGCTGCGATGGCGACACGCAGACCCTCGTGGAACTGGTCGCGTGCGGAGGGTACGCGACCCTGCGCGAGACTGAAGCCCTCGCGATACAACGCAGCCAGCTCGGCGAGCTCGGTCTCGCCCAGTGGTCGCCGAAAGGCGCGCGAGGCAAACCTCTGCAGGATGCGGCCCGCGCACGCTTCGCCGCTCACGTCGTCGGGCTCGCAGAGCATGACACGCGGCGAAGCCACGACGCCGTCGAGCAGCGCATCTACGGTGGTGATGCGGTCTTGCGTTGCCTTGCCGCTCAAGCCCGACCAGAGCACGCCGTCGAACCCCGAGTAGGTGAGCGTCTCCGTCCAGCCCGCGAACAGGCTCGCAGGCACCGGATAGCCAAGCAGCGACGAGAGGGCCTTTCGGTACTCGGTGTTCGAGAGCGTTCGCGGCGCGCTGCTCTTCACCATGATTGGCGGCGGCAACGCCAGAGGCTCGAGCGGCCCGGGCTCTGTATCGCCGATGAGGCCGCTACAGGCGGTACACGCGACCGCACAAATCGGTCCCAGAACATGCCGCGCCCATAGCCGCATGCGTCCTCGCCTTCCGACAAAATCGCCGGGAATACGAGGGCGTACCCTAGCCCAAGTGATCTGGGTCATGCGGTCACACTGACACGACGTCGTAGTCGCCGCCCGAGGGACGCACGCTGCGACGCCAGCGCGGCTACCTCACTTCAGCGCGTCGATCTTCGCAGCCAGCACGAAGTCGTTCTCGGAGAGCCCACCGGCGCTATGCGTCCAGGTGATGATCCCCACCTTACCCCAGCCGAGGCTGATGTCGGGATGGTGGTTCTCCTGCTCTGCAAGAGCCCCAATCTTGTTCACGAACGCAAGCGCCTGCGCGAAGTCCTTGAACGCGTATTGCTTCTCGAGGTGGTGGTCGTTGACCACCCGCCATGAAGGCACCTCGACCTCGAGCAGCTTGCGCGTGCCCTCGTCGAGCGCCGGAGCGCCGTCGCGGCAACGCATGGTGAGGAGCTTGACGCCCATGACTTACTTCGCGCGCTTGTCGAGCGCGACGTAATCGCGCTTGGTCGCGCCTGTGTACACCTGACGCGGGCGCGAGATGCGCGAGTCTTGGTCCTTCATCTCTTTCCACTGGGCGATCCAGCCGGGCAGGCGACCCATCGCAAAAAGCACCGTGAACATGTTCGTCGGGATGCCGAGAGCGCGGTAGATGATGCCCGAGTAGAAATCGACGTTCGGATAAAGCTTCTTCTCGACGAAGAAGCTGTCGCGCAGGGCAGCCTCTTCGAGTTGCTTGGCGATGTCGAGAAGCGGGTCGTTCTTCTTCATGATTTGCAGGACCTTGTCGGTCTGCTTCTTGATGATGGTCGCGCGCGGATCGAAGTTCTTGTAGACGCGGTGACCGAAGCCCATGAGCTTCACGCCAGCCTTCTTGTCCTTCACCTTGGCGATGTGTTTGGCAACGTCGCCACCGTCTTGCTTGATCTCCTCGAGCATCTCGAGGACCTCTTGGTTGGCGCCGCCGTGACGCGGACCCCAGAGCGCGCAAATACCCGCCGCGATGGACGCGAAGAGGTTCGCCTGCGAGCTTCCAACCATGCGGACCGTCGAGGTCGAGCAGTTCTGCTCGTGATCCGCGTGCAAGATGAGGAGGACGTCGAGCGCTTTGACGAGCTCGGGCGACACCTTGTACGGCTCCGTCGGGAAACCGAACATCATGCGCATGAAGTTCTCGACGTAGCTCATCGCGTTGTCCGGATACATGAGCGGCAAGCCGTGTGACTTGCGGTACGAGAACGCCGCGATGGTGGGGAGCTTGGCGATGAGGCGGTGAATGGTGAGGTCGAGAGCGGCCTCGTCCTGCCAAACGCGCGTGTCCTGATAATACGTCGAAAGACCGCAGACGACCGACGAAAGAATCGCCATCGGGTGCGCGTCTTTCGGGAAGGCCTCGAACATGCGGCGCATGTCTTCGTGAATCAGCGAGTGACGGGTCAGACGATCGCTGAAGGCCGTGAGCTTCTCTGCGCTCGGTAGCTCACCGTTGATGAGCAGATACGCAACCTCAAGGAACGACGACTTCTCGGCGAGTTGCTCGATGGGATAGCCCCGGTACTGCAGGATGCCCTTCTCGCCGTCGATGAAGGTGATCTTGCTCTCGCAAGCGCCGGTGTTGCCATAGCTCGGGTCAAAGGTGATGGCACCAGACTGCGCGCGGAGCTGCTGGACGTCGATCGCGACCTCGTTTTCGGTGCCGACTTGGATCGGGAGCTCATAGGTCTTGCCGCGGAGGGTGAGGGTCGCTTTATCCGTCATCGTTTCTTCTCACTTCTTCGAGCTGTTGCGAGGCGCATTGGGGCAGCGCGTCACGATGAATAGTCGCTGAGGCGGCGTCGGGCAAGACGTTGCGTAAACGTTTACGCACTAACGTGTCGCGGGGGGCGTCGCTTGCTCGGGTAACGCGCGAAAACCGCTGTCATATGGTCATGCAGTACGGTCAGCCCCCGGCGCAGCATCGACCCTCCGGCGGCAAGCGATAAAACTCGTTGCAACGACCTTCGCCACTCAAACGTCCAGCTCGCGAGGCGTGGGGCTTTGGACGTAAGCGATGTCCGGGCGTTCCAGAGAGCGCAGCCGTTGTTCACGGGGCCTGCCTCGCGAATCCGAGGAATTCTCACCGCGATGGTGCTGGGCGAGAGCGTGCCCAGCGCGTACCAGTCATCGGTGGATGCAACCGAGGACTCGGTCGGCCAGACCGTGCAGTGTTTGATGCACAACTTCGTGCCTGGGCAGGAACAGGTGTCGCTTCGCGAGATTGAGCAGGCGCTTGGTCTGGTCGAGCGTCATGGCGAGGCCGTGCACGGCCCCGGCGCCGCGAACGTGGCTGCTGCCCTGCTCACGATGCACGCGTTCCTCCGCGATCGCATACAGACTTCCGGCACCGGCCAGCGCTCGTTGGACGAGGTGATCTATCGCGCCGACCGCTGGGGTTACCGCGATCGCGAGGGCCAGCGCGTGGCGCGAGAACCGATGAGCGACGCCTTGCACCACATCGGCCTCGCCCTGCGCGGCATCGAGCACACGAAAATCACACCGAGCGAGGCTTTTGCCCTGCTGAAGTTCGCCGGCGACCGCATCTTCGGCGCGAACGGCGACGCGCGCGACGGCCTCACCAAGCTCAAGGAAGCGGCCTATACGGACGGCTCGTTCGAGCAGTCGAAGCGAGAGCTGCGACGCGACATTCGCAAGGTCGAGGGCGAGCTCACCCCGCGCCGTTCCATGGGCGGCCGCCTGGTCTAAACGTTGCGACGCGCTCAGGGTCGCGACGACGCGTGACCGGGCAGCGCGGGCTTCGCCAACGCACGCATGAAAGATCCGACCTCGCGCGCCATCGCGTCGAACTGGTGATTGTAATGCTGCTCCCAGCCGGCGAACACGTCGGACGAGCTCTTGGCGATGGTGCCGTGTTTGATGCCCATGCCGCGCTCGTAGCGCACGAGCCGCTTCGGACCGCGTAACCCATCGAAGAAATCGAGGGAGGGACCGACCGGCACGGTCGTGTCTTCGTCGGTGACAACCATGAGCGTGGGTAGCTCGAGGCGCTGAGCGATGGCGCGCCGTCGCTCAGCGTCGGTGCGACCGTGCCCTCCATGCCGGCCGAGAAGCGAAGCAATGAGATCGACGACCTCGACCCCCGCGCTAGCCGAATAGTAGCCGCGGTCGAAGCCGTCGGGAGCGGGGACCTCCGCCGGGCGCAGGTGGTGAAGTGTCAGCCCCAACGGCTTCCCCAAGACCGCGCCCCAGTAGGAGCCCTGACTCACGTACAGCGCTGGTGACCACAACATGAGGGCGCTGACGCGTGGATCTTCGAGCGCGGCGTCTACGGAAAGAAGTCCGCCCGTCGAGAAGCCTGCGAGCACGACACGCTTACCGAGCGCCGCCGCGCGATCGATCGCGCCCCGCACTTCCGCGACCCAGGCCTCATGGCTCGCGTTGTCGAGATCTTCGGGATGCTTCGACCAATGGCCGGGGAGCAAGACCGACAACACGTTCGCGCCCTCGGCATGCATGACGCGCGCAAGACCCGCTCCGTATTGCGGCGACTCGTAGAGTCCGTGCACCTGGACGACCACGATGTCGGTTCGCCGGCCGTGATGGAGGAGCCGCGGCAGGTGACGCGGGTGGCTCACCTCCGAAGCGCGGGCAGCGATACCCGCCTCGATGACACGGACCGCGCGAGCAAACCCAGCCGCTTCGCCAGCGTCGGGTGCACGGAGTGCGAGTGGTTGGCTCAGCGGGGAAGCGATGAGGGCTGACGCCGCTTGCTGACTCGCAAGGTTGGTGACACGACGCTCGCAGGCAGGCGCGATCCGCACCGTCGTCGCCTCGGGGCGGTCCGCCCAAGACAAGTGCAAGCTCCGCGCTGGTGCGATTGTGGGCGCCACTTTCGATAACATCGAGCCCAGGCAGCGTTCGATGCGCGGGTGCGTACGACGTGCGCCTGACGTCCTGGCAGGTCCTGCGAAGCCCCTTCCCTGCGCCCCTTGGAAATCACCATGCGAAGGGCTATAGAGCCGCGCAATTCAACGTCCGAGGGGTTCCATGAGCGTAGCCGTGCGACACGAAGATACCAGCTGGTTGGGAACGGGTGAGGCTCTGTTTTCAGGCCGTGAGTACAAGGTCCGTGACATGTCGCCGGACACGGTCCGCTATGGTCGCAAAGAGATCGAGCTCGCCGAACACGAGATGCCGGGCCTCATGGCTTTGCGCGCCGAATACAAGGGCAAGAAGCCCCTCGCGGGCGCACGCATCATGGGCTCGCTGCACATGACGATTCAGACCGCGGTGTTGATCGAGACCCTGGTCGATCTGGGTGCCGACGTTCGCTGGTGCTCGTGCAACATCTTCTCGACGCAAGATCACGCCGCCGCGGCCGTCGTTGTCGGCCCGCAAGGCAGCATCGAGAAGCCAGCCGGCACACCGGTCTTCGCCTGGAAGGGTGAGTCGCTCGAGGAGTACTGGTGGTGCACGCTGCAAGCGCTGCGTTTCCCGGGTGGCAAGTACCCGACGATGATCCTCGACGACGGTGGCGACGCGACCCTCCTCGTTCACAAAGGCTACGAGTTCAACAAGGCCGGTAAGGTCCCAGCTCCGAAATCGTCCGATGTCCAGGAGATGCAGATCATCCTGCAGCTCCTCACCGACGTGCAGGCGGTCGACGGCAAGTTCTGGGAGCCCTACGCCAAGAGCATCCGCGGCGTCTCCGAGGAGACGACGACGGGCGTTCACCGTCTCTACGAGATGATGAAAGCGGGCACGTTGCTCTTCCCGGCCATCAACGTCAACGACTCGGTCACCAAGTCGAAGTTCGACAACCTGTATGGTTGCCGTCACTCGCTGGTCGACGCGCTCATGCGCGGCACCGACGTGATGCTGGCGGGTAAGCGCGCTCTCGTGTGCGGCTTCGGCGACGTCGGCAAGGGCTCGGTGCAGTCACTCAAGGGTCAAGACGCGCGCGTCTCGATCACCGAGATCGATCCGATCTGCGCCTTGCAGGCCTGCATGCAGGGTCTCGACGTGGTGACCATCGACGACGTGGTCGGCGACATGGACATCTTCGTGACCGCGACGGGCAACATGAACATCATCACCGTCGAGCACATGCGGAAGATGAAGCACAACGCCATCGTCTGCAATATCGGACACTTCGACAACGAGATCGACATGGCCGGCCTCGAGAAGTTGGCCGCAGCCGGTAAGGTTTCGAAGATCGAAATCAAACCGCAGGTCCACGAGTGGAAGTTCAAGGACACCGGCAAGAGCATCATCGTGCTCGCCGAAGGCCGACTCGTGAACCTTGGTGTCGCGACCGGTCACCCGAGCTTCGTGATGAGCGCGTCGTTCACCAACCAGACGATGGCGCAAATCGAGTTGCACCAGAACGCCGAGAAGATTGGCAAGAAGGTGATCACGCTGCCCAAGCACCTCGACGAGAAGGTCGCGCGGCTGCACCTCGACAAGTTCGGTGCGAAGCTCACGACGCTCTCGAAGACGCAGGCCGACTACATCGGCGTGCCGCTCGAGGGGCCGTTCAAGACTGATCAGTACCGCTACTAAGACGCGGTACGCTTAAGCGTAGTCGAGCGGGGTCCTCAGGGGGCCCCGTTTCTTTTTTGGCGACGCCGCGCCGCATCAATACGGCGCTGCAGATCGGCGGGGATTGGCATGGCCCGAAAAGGGCTCACGCCCGCTCCACCTGTGTTGCCTACCGGCACCCAGACGATGGTTTTGGTAGCGGCCCCGACGAGCCGACCAAGCTGCCCAAGCACCTCGCGAAGTGAGCGACGCCGGAGCCCCCAGAGAAGCATTCGGACGTGCACACGGACATGATGCAGCGTGGAAGCCTGCCCCAGTACGTGCGCGCGCTCCAAGTAACGGAAGCCTGCGGCGGGGTCGCCCTTTGCTTCGGCTTCCGAGGCGGCTGCAAGCTCGGCGTTCACGTCGGCGCGGATGCTAGCGGTAAAACCCATCGCCAAATTTTTACGCCTTTGCGGCAAGCTCGCCAAGCCGCCCGCCACCGGTGTGGTCACACGGCGGCTACTTTAGAACTCGCCGAGGTGCCCCTTCGGCGAATGCAGGCGCTCATAGTCGGGGAAGAGCTTCTTGCGGCTCTCGAGCGCGTAACCACGGCTCATGTGCGCATCGCGGATGACCTGAGCGCGCACCTCGGGTGGGAAATATTCGGGGTGCGGGGTCGCGAGCTGCGTCTGATTCAACAGGAACTGCACGAGTGGCTCGGCGGACATCTCGAGCTCGGCGAGCGCACGTCCCGAGAACAGGTCGGCGCGGGTCTCTTCGTGGCGGCAGAGAGCTTCGAGGTCTTCTTTGGTGAGGTCTTTGCGAACCTTGTAGTCGGCCCAGCGGCGGGGACGATGACCGATTTCGTGCGCCAAGACGCCAACCATAAGCTCCGGATTGTCGCGCGCGGCGAACAAGAACTGGGCGCCCATGTAAATGTTGCCCTGCTCGTCAATTTGCGCGATCGGGCCGTCGGCGAGGTTCAGGGTGTAGTCGTCGTCTTCGTCGCCGGCGAGCGCTGCGAGCTTCTTCTTGTAACGATTCAGGAGCCGCATCTGCTCGGCCAGCATGGGAAACTTGGCGGGGTCGAGCACCAGCGGCAGCGGCCGGCTGAACAGGGCGCGCTGGACCTGCTCGCCGACACTCGGGATTTGCCCCGGATCTTTACTGGTCGGCCACTGTGGCCCGAAGGGATTGAGCTGACTGGAGAGGCCGCCTTCGATACGCCGTGACATCGCTTCTCACTATACGTCAGTTGCCACGACTTCGCAGCACATCCCAGATGCCGCTCCGTGATTTGGCATAGTCGTCCGTCGAGCCGTCCTCCCCTATCCGCTGCAGCAAACGCTGGTAGTCGGCGATGGCGAATTCGAAGATATAGGTATTCATCCACTCGCCGGTGACGGGGTGGCGCTCGACCTGTTTCGCGACGAGCCGGGCCCCGTGGCGCTGGTGGCGCTGCGGAACGCGCTCGCCGTGGGCGCGCACCCTCCAGCGTACGCGCTTCGCGAGAGCGTTCTCGAACAAGTATTGGCTAACGATGATGGTGGCGTCGAAATAAGCCCCCACGTTGCGATCAGCCTCGTCGGGAAACACCAAATCGAGCTCACGGATGCTGTCGTTGGGATGGTCCCAGCCAAAGTCGAGGAAGAAGCCAACGAAGCGGCCATCGTCATTGCGTGACAATGCGTGATAGCGGACAGGCTCGCGGCGCATCTCTTCGCCGCGATGGAGCTCGAGCACGTCGGTGTCGAACTGCGCTCGCAGCGGGGGCGCCTTCAGCCCCAGGCTCGGGTGTATGTCCGCGCGCCGCAAGGCAGTGAAGATAGCCTCGCGCTGGGAGGCCCCCGCGGGGCCGATAGTAAGGATGTTGCCGCGGACGACACGCATTGGAGCTCGCTCACTTCGTCGCTACGCATCGTGCAGCTTGGCGGCCGTGTTGCCAAGACGGCACTGGCAGGTCATTCGTGCGCGAGGTCGCGGATGCTCAACACGCCGTCTCTGACCTGCGCTTGGTGGCGCGTGCCGTCACGCGTCGTCCAGGCGCGAAAGTCGAAATGGTCCCCGGGCGCGAGTCGTCGCACGTGCACCCCGTCGATTCCGAGCGGACGTCCGCTCGCGTAGACCGTAGGCGCCGCCGCCACCTCGACGATGGTCACATGGTGCTTCCCGAGCACTGTGCCGATGCCGTGCTCGTCGATAGCGACCGACGTATCTTCATCGACGCCGATGCCGCGCACCGGCAGCGCGTGACCTTCGGCTGCGAGCCGCGCGAGGAACGCGACCAGCCTGCCGAGTCGATCCCGTTGTGTGAAATGCGTGTCGGTAATGACGCCCTGCAAGTCGGGCAAGTCCAGCAGGCCCCGGTCGAGCCGGATGCGCGGCGAGGTCGGGTCAGCGAGCGCTTCGGCGGACCTGACCATCTGGGGTCCGACGGAATGAAACATGTGGCTGCCCATGACTGCGAGCCCCGCGCTGTTGCCTCCCACGGGAACGCCGCGGGCCGCGGCTTCGTTGACCGCGCGCATGACTGGCGTGTCCCGCCAGAGCTCGCGGTGCCTTGCCTGGTCGCCGCCCGCGATGAAGATCGCTTCGGCCTTGCGAACCTTGGCGACGAGCCGCCTGTCGTAGGCCGCGCGCCGTGAGCGGAAGAGGATGGTTTCGACCGAGCTCGGCTTGGCGAGGCCCGCGATGTGGGGGTTGTAGCCGTCCGCCCCGCTCGTTCGCAGGGTCAGAAAATCGCCGCCCCTGGCGCGACGCACGAGCCACCGGTACGAGTCATCGACGCCACCGCCGCCCTCGAGGAGTACGCCGCCGTCCGTCGGCGTCGCGACGTCCCGGGGGTTACCCAGGCGCCAGGTTTCGTAGGCGGGTTGAACACGATGGGCCATGGCGAGGCCGTTTTATCGCGGGGTTTGAGAGGGGGGTTGCCTGGCCACGTTGCGGGCCAGGGTCACCCTGAAGGCGTGGCAGGGTCATGGTGAAGCAACCCGAAGGCCCTGGGTGCCGAGACTCGAAGAGACAACCGCCGAGACGCAAAGGGATGTTTTTATGAGTATCACCAACGCCGCCGACCGTATCAGCCATTGGTTCGTGGTCAATTCCCGCAACAACGGCTCGGTCAATCCGCCCAAGACGCCGGAGGAGCAACGTAATCTCGTCCGTTGGAGCATGGCCGACACCACCATTTTCGGAGCGAACGCCGCAGCCGCTTTGACGCCGGCTGCGCCCCTCGTGGGGGCTGCAACAGCGGTCTGGGGTTTTGGACAGATCTTGGTGGCCGGTATACGCGGAGGCCTGGCCTACTGCAGTACCGACCGAGTGGGTCCGCGTCGCCTCGCGACAGCTGGCGCCGCCCTGATGGTCGGTGGGCTTTCGTGCGCGCTGTTGCCGGGTCCGGCCGGCGTCGCCATCAACGCCGCTCTCGCAACCTGGTCGGGCGCCGAGACCTGGGCTGCGCAAAGACCTCTGTCGGCCTAGAGGCGATTCCTCAGGGTGCCTCGGGCGTTAGGTTTCGGGTGGCGACGAGGCCAACCGCAGCGAGGCCGAGACCACCAACCAGCACGAGTTGCCAAGCCAACGGGAGGCCGAGCGCGGTCAACGCGCCAGCGGTCAGTGCACTTCCCACCCCAGTAAAACACGTCGCGCGGGCGAGCTCCGACTGCCGCAGCCATGTGATGGGGTCAATGCGGCCGGGCGGCGTCACGTCGGCCACCGGTGCGACGAAGGCCTCGCGCGTTGCGGCCACTGTGGGGACGACGACGTCAACGGGTTGTTGGGCGGCTCGTGTCGGGCGAAAGGCCTCGCTCAGCATACCGACGAGGGAGCAGCCTGCAGCGGCGCAGCCGGTGGCGAGCAGGACAACGGGCTCGGGCGCGCCAACGACCGCCGTGACGGCCCCGACGGCCACGATTTCGATGAGGTGCCGAAGGGGCGCTACGGCGCCATAGCCCGCCCCGCGCACGCGCTCCAAAGCCGACGGCTTCGGGATGGGCTCACGCTCACGGACGTAGGCTAGAACGCTGGATCTCTGCGGCTGGGCTACGTGGGGTCTCTGGAGCGCTACCTTCAAGACAAACTCCGTAGCGTGCTTCTACGATCTCGCGATCGCGGCGCGCGCCGTGACGCTGAGGGCCAACATCGCGCCTCGCACGGATGGCGGCCATACACGTCGCCGAATCACAGCTCTCGTCCGCCCTTTATCGGCTGGCTGGAGGCGCGAGTTGCGCCGCGTGCTCGCGTTCCGCACCCGCCATGGTGCCAGCCCAGCACCGCGAATCCCCCGTGAAGAGCTGGAATGATGGGGTATCCTTATTCGACCTTGTAGGACCGGAGAACGTCGATGGGCATCTATGCAATCACGGGCAACGCCGCTGTCGATTCCATCCTCAAGAGCGGCACCCAAGAGGCGTATGACGGCGGATGCTATCGCGGGATCTCCGAAGCCGAATTCGCGGGGCTGCAGAGTAGCGTGGCCAATCTGAGTGCCGCTGACCGCGCGGTGTTCGATCAGGCTCTTCCTGCATGGCTGAGCGACCGTGACGGTAGCTACGCTGTGGTGATTGAGGCGCTCAAGGCGGGCCAAAGCTACGACCAGTTCGCCGCGCGTATGGCGCGTTCGCCCGCCCCAGAGATCGAGCGTCCATTGAGCTGCGAGCCCATCTCCTGAAAGCACCCGGGCGACTTCGCGCCCGCAACGGCCCTTGTCGCGCTCGACCGCGAGCAGGCTGACGCCCGGACACAGCAGAACGGGCAACGCGCATGGATGGCGACCGATAACCCGCCGGAAATCGAACGGGGGGTCTCCATGTCTTCGACTGTCGTAATGACGCGCCCGTTGCCCCTATCGTTCGTCGTAGCCGAGCCGCCGGCAAGCGCAGGCACGCTCGTGCCGTACGAAACGCAGGCGCTGCGTACCGCACAACTCAACGCGCGGATTCAAGGTTTACGCCACGAGCTCCTGCCAGCGGGCTCTGAGTACCGCGCGAGCAACGCGGCGGTACGACACAGCGTGAACGGTTGGCTGGCAGCCGCGTTTGGCAGTTACTTTACCCTCCTTGGTGGCATGGTCGCTGCCATCGATCCCAGCCGCGACATCACCGGACTCGCGATGGGCGCCCTGGGCCTTGGGGTGGCTGCCGCGTCAGGCGGAACGTATGTGCTTGCCAAGAGGCGCCACACCTCGAAGCTCACCGATAAAGCAACCTCGAGCGCGCGGAGCGTCGCTGAGCTCGAGGGCGCGTTCGGCAAGCTGTCTGGCCTTGGCCGTGACCTCATGGCGCTAAGGGCACGCGGCCTGTTGCGTGACCTGGGCGAGCGCGGTGCCGTCAGCCCGAAGTTCAGCGAGGCGTTAGGGCCGATGGTGCGACACGCCGATGCGATGGCGCCTGATGACCTCGCGCGGGCCCAAGCGCTTGCAGAGCTCCTCGATGACACCATCACGCCAAACGGTGAGATCAGCGTCTATGCGATGTCGAGCACTGAAGTGGTGATGCGGCGGGTCGAAGGGCTCGATGCGGATGCCCGCGGATTGCTCGCCGAGCTCACGCGTGGCGCGCTGCAGGTCGCTGTCGATCGTGGCGATGGCAACCGCTGGCGCTTGCGCAGGCTACTCGAAACGGTCGAAGGCTCGCCCAAACCTTACGCCACCGAGACGGGTTCGGAGGCGGATGCACCGGCAACGACGGCGCTCGTGCCTGCTGCGGCCGCCACCCCTGTGACCTTTGAGCGTTGTGTCGCGATTCTTGCGGGCGGGCTCGCCGGCGAGCGCGACAGCACTGCGCACCCCCGCGCTCGCACCAATCTCATCCCCTCGGAACAGCCGGAGCTCGCCGAACGGGTCGCCGCGCACTTCGAAAGCCTTGGGTACAGGGCGGCAATCTTCGAAGCGTCGCGGCGCTTGATCGTGACCGTCTACACGGCCGAAGATCCGCCGGGTCGTGACTTCGTTCAGGGCCAGCCGGATTCATAAAGCGGTGGGTCCGAGGGCCGCTAGCGCCCGGCGGGCTTGGCGACAGCCAGCTCTTCACGGGCGACATGCAACAAGATTGCGCCGGCGATGACCTTAGCGAGGCTCTCCTGATGCTCGAGGCTCGCGAGCCTCTTGCACTCGTCGTTGTTGGTGAGAAACCCGGTCTCGACGAGCACCGCAGGCATGCGAGCCGCGAGCAACACGAAGAACGGCGCCTGCAGCACGCCGCGACGGCCGGGCAGGCCGAGCTCACGCGTGAGCATGGTATGCAGACGCTCAGCGAAGCGCGCGCTCTCACCATGCGAAGCGGAGAGCGAGAGATTGTCGAGCACACGCGTGGTCTCGTCCTTGGCGACCTCGACCTTCGACGTTTCGTTCTCGCGGGCGACCAGCTTCGCGATCCGGCGGTCGCTCATGGTCCGTGACAAGAAGTAGGTCTCGATCCCGTGTGAGCGCTCGTGTGAGCCCGAGTTCGCATGCACCGAAACGAACAGATCGGCGCCGGAGTCATTGGCGAAACGCGCTCTCTCCTTCAAGTCGATCGTCGCATCGTCAGCACGCGTCAAAAGGACCCGCGTCTTGCCGCTCGCGACGAGGATACGAGCCAGCTCGGTCGCAATGCCGAGCGTGACATCTTTCTCCTTGGCGCCGCAGATCCCGACGGCCCCGTCCTGAGCGCCTCCGTGGCCGGCATCGACGACAATCAGCGGCAACGGCGAGGCGGTGAGAACAAGCGCGAGAATGAGCTGCATTGCCGCCCGAGCATAGCTGTCGCGTTGCCTGGCACGCGAATCTTCGGCACAACCCGCCCCCATGCCACGTCGCACTGCCACCCAGCTCCGTTCTCTCCGCATCACCCCCCACTACCTCGAGCACCCCGAAGGCTCGGTCCTCATCGAGCTCGGCTCGACCAAGGTCATTTGTACGGCGTCCATCGATGAGAAGGTGCCGCCGTGGCTGATGAACAAAGGCCAAGGTTGGGTGACCGCCGAATACGACATGCTCCCGCGCGCGACCAACACGCGGCGCCAGCGCGACTCGCACAAGGGCCAGATCAACGGTCGCACCCAGGAGATCAGTCGCCTCATCGGACGCGGCCTGCGCGCGGTGGTCGATATGCGCGAGCTCGGCGAACGCACCGTATCCATCGACTGCGACGTCATCCAGGCCGACGGCGGCACGCGGACCGCGTCACTCACCGGTGGCTACGTTGCCCTGGCGCTGGCGGTGCGCTGGCTTCAAGAGGAAGGCAAGCTCAAGCAGAATCCTTTGCGCGACACGGTGTGCGCGATCTCGGTCGGGGTCATCGACGGCACGCCGCAGCTCGATCTGGACTACACAATGGACGCTCGAGCGGACGTCGACATGAATGTCGTCATGACCGGCGCGGGTCATCTCGTGGAGGTGCAAGGGACCGCCGAAGGTAACCCCTTCTCCAAGACGCAGCTCGACACCATGCTCGAATATGCCCTCCAGTCGCTGCCGATCATCACGGACGTGCAACGGCGCGCGGTGGAGGTAAAACTAGGAGCCTCTGGGACAACCATCGAGGCCAAGTGAACCGAAGACTGCGATTCGTGACGCACAATGCGTACAAGGTCCGTGAAATCGGCGCCATCTTGGGTGCCGCCGGTATCGAAGTGCTTGGACTCGACGACCTGCCCGCGTTCGAGGTGGTCGAGGACGGCGACAGCTTCGAGGCAAACGCCGAGAAGAAGGCGCGGGCCATTCACCGTTGGACGGATGACGCCGCTTTGGCGGACGATTCCGGTCTAGCGGTCGACCTATTGGGTGGCGCTCCAGGGATCCACTCGGCGCGCTACGCGGGGGCAGGCCTCAAGCGCGGCGAACAGGATGCGGCCAACCGCGTGAAACTGCATGCGGCTCTCGCGGGCCACGAGAAGCCGAAGGCACGCTTCATATGCGTCTTGGCGTACGTCGAGAAAAACAAAAAGCCACTCTTCTTTCGCGGCGAAGTCGAGGGAACGATCACCGCCAGCGAGCGTGGCACCTTTGGCTTCGGCTACGACCCGATGTTCGTGCCGACAGGGTCGACGCGCACCTTCGCCGAATACAGTCCGGCGGAGAAAAACGCCGTCAGTCACCGCGCCAAGGCCCTGCAGGCTCTCATGCGCCACCTTGCCGGCTAACCACAGTGCCTACGCGTATTGGCCACATTACAACCGAGCGGCGAGGTTAAGCCCACGGTCCCTCGCCTGCATCTCGCCTTCGCTGGACGTGACGAGCTCTTGGCGCGCGAGCTCGTGGACGCGTATCCAGCAAGCTCACATCGGACCTTGTCGCCTGGGGTATTCGCGTCTGACCTCGATGCGAACGAGGCGGCCCTGCCAGCCAACCTTGCTTTTGCAAGCCAGTGTTTGGTGCGACCGACTCTCTTGACCGCGGCCTCTGTGAGTCAGCTCGCGCGTCAGTCGTTCGACGCTCTGCTCGACACCCTGAAGCATCACGAGGGTTCGTGGCGCCTGCACGTGTTTACGCATCCAGACGACACCCCACCGGTATCGCCCCGTCGCTGCGTCCTGGTCGAGAACGCTATAGAAGAGCTCTTGCACAAGAAGCAGCGTCGTCTAGAGCGGACACGCGTCAAGGACAGCTCGCCCGCCACGGCCGAAGAAGCCTTGTTTCAGGTCCTGGCGCTTGCACCCGACGCGGCGTACTGGTCGGTCACTCTACCCTCCGACGCCCAGGTCGTGGGCGACGTCGTCAGCCGGTTTCCCGCCGGCATTGCTCCTGTTCATGACGATATGCGCCCACCATCGCGAGCCTACAGAAAGCTGCTCGAAGCCGAGCTCCATCTCGGCGAGCGCATCGGCGCGGCGGACCGTTGTGTCGACCTCGGTGGGTCTCCGGGCGGCTGGACGTTTATCGCCGCGGACCGCGGTGCTCACGTCGTTAGCGTCGATCGCAGTCCGCTTCGCGACGACCTCATGGAGCACCCACGCGTCGTCTTCGAACGAGGCGATGCGTTTCGCTTCGTGCCCGAACGGCCGGTGGATTGGCTGCTCTGCGACGTCGCGGCTGTGCCGGAACGCTCACTCGCGATGCTCGACACATGGCTGGGCGCGCGGCTCTGTAGAGTGTTCTGTGTCACCTTGAAGCTCAAGGGTGATGACCCGTTTGCCGCCGTGCGCGACACTCGCGCTCTCCTCATGAAGCACCGCGCGCGCGGCTGGGTTCGGCAGCTCGCTGCCAACAAGAACGAGGTCACCGTCTTCGGCACGGCTTTGCGCCGAGTCTGAAGGCGGGCTACAGCTTGAGGCCACATGCGCTGGGGAGTGTTTGCATTGGCCACGCTGACGGCACTCATCGTCGCCGGCTTGGGCGTCATGGCGACGCAACTTCGCGACGTCGACGGACCCGCTCGCGTCGAGGTTGCTCCTGGCGTCGTGGCCGTCGCAACGGGCAAGAGCTACGCGTACTTGCTGCGCGGCGACACAGGTGTCGTGCTCATCGACGCCGGTAGCGACAGCTCGGCGGCCGGCATCCTCGCCGAGCTCGCTCGCGAGAGACGAAGCGTCGCCGACATCCGCGCTATCTTCATCACCAGTCCACATCCCTTCACCGTGGCCGGTCTAGACGCCCTTCGCGATGCCCCCGTCTTCCTGGGAGCCGGGGACGAGGACCTGGTACGGGGCAGCCGGTCGGTACGTGCCCCGGTCGCTCGGTTGTGGGGCCGTATGCACACCCACGGGAAGCGCGGAAACTTGCTGCAGCCACTCCTGCCCGGCGCGCGCATGGTCGTTGACGGCATTGGCATCGAGGCGATTGCGACGCCGGGCGTAAGCGATCATGGACTCAGCTATGTCGCGCGGGACACGGCCTTCGTGGGCCCTGCGTTCGCCACGCATGATGGCAAGCTCACGACGCCGTCGTTTTGGCTGGTGGACCATCGCGAGCAACTTCGCATGACCCTGCAGCGGCTAGGTGGGCATGGTTTCGCTGCGGTTGCAGGCGCGACGTTCACGCCACGCGGCGATGGTCACGCGTTGTACCTCGCGTGGGAGTCCAGCATCGTCGAGAGCGAGCGCTTGCCGAAGCCATGAACGACATCGATGACGTCGCCAAACGCGTCGCTGCTCGCCTTGCCGACGCGGGCAGGCTTACGGTGCTGACAGGGGCAGGTGTGTCCGCCGAAAGCGGTATCCCGACCTTCCGCGACATGGGCGGTCTATGGCGCACCTTCGACATCATGCAGGTGGCGACGCCGGAAGCCTTCGCAAGAGACCCCGAGCTCGTCCATGCGTTCTACAACGAGCGCCGCGAGAAGCTCCCCTCTGTTCATCCGAACGCCGCGCACCGCGCGCTTGCCGAGCTCGAGGTCGCCTTCGGTGAGCGTTTCACATTGATCACGCAGAACGTCGACGACCTACACGAGCGGGCAGGCTCGACGCGTGCGTGGCACATGCACGGCGAGCTCACGAAGATTCGCTGCACTGGCTGTCACGCCGTGATCACATGGCGGACCGCCCTCGCCATCACCGACACGTGTGACCGCTGTAGCAGACCCATGCGACCACACATCGTGTGGTTTGGCGAGGTGCCGTTCTTCATGGAGGACGTGATCGCCGAGGCGCTCGCGTGCGAGGTGTTCATGAGCATCGGCACGAGCGGCGTCGTTTACCCCGCCGCTGGGTTTGTAGCTGCGGCGCAAGCGCGTGGTGCTTTCACCATTGAGGTCAATCTGGAGCCGACCACCAGCACCTTCGACGCACAGCTGGTGGGAAGGGCAGCCGAGATCATGCCGGTCCTCACCAAGCGGCTGCTTGCGCTATCGCAAGTCAGCCGCTGAGAGTAGCCAAAGAGGCTATCGCTATCGCGCGAGCCTTTACTTGGAGTGCTTGGCCGCGAACGTCGCCGAGGCTTGATTGACCTTGGTCGCAAGCCCCTCGAGGGCGTTGTTGATGTCCCCCAAAGCCTTGGACTCCGAGGCCTGGTCGTCGAGACCCTTCGAGCGGATTTCAATCAGCTTGGGATACGCCTCGACGAGTACTTTCTTGAGCCCACCCAGCGCGTCGAGCACTGTCTTCTGAAACGCGGCGTCACCGTCAAAGGCACCCATCTTCTCGACGCTCGCGACCTGCTGCTCGACAGCCCCGAGCCACTTCTTGCGCACGTTCTCGGCGGCAGCCCAGTCACGGCTGCCCATGGCCGTGTTCATCTCGCTCATCGAGCCTTCGTTGCCGTTGAGCACCGACATGAGCTCGTTGTGGTAACTCTCTGCGTTCTTCGCACCGCTGCAGCCAACGAACACCACTACTACCGCAAGAACACTCAACACACGTCGCATGAACATAGAACCTCACGTTCGCCACCAGTCGTTGGTGGCACGCGCCGTGAGTCGCATGGGAGATGATGCGGAGAAAGCCGTGACGCGACGACAACGAGACAGGCTGACACGGCGGCGCGCGCGCCGCTCAGGCAAGCAGCCCCGAGATGACACTGCTTGCGTCTCCCAAGCTGGTCGCTGGGGTCCCGAAGGCGCGCATGATCGTTAGCCACAAATTGCTGATTTGAGCCGGCGACGTCGCGCGGATACGCGCGCCTTTGCGCAAAGCTCCGTTCGCGGTCCCAGCGAGTGTCCAGAACAAGCCGGTACGGTCGTGACCCGTCGATTCGCCAAGGCACGTGCCCCAGGCAACGCAACACTCGTCGAGGAGCGTACCGCCACCGGGCAGCGCCGTGGCCTTCAGGCGTTTGACGAAGTCCACGATACGCGTGTTGTGCCATGCGAGGATGCGCGCATAGTCGGCGCGGTTCGTCGATTCGTCGGTCGAGTTGCTGGGTAAGCTCGGGTCGTCGGTATAGCCCGGCGACATGTAATGCGAGTTCACGTGCCACGTGGTGTTGGTCACGAGTCCCGGCACGAACGAGCGGTGATAGAGCGAGGTGTTTTCGCTCGCATGCAAGAACGTGACGACGCGAGTGAGGTCGCAGCGCAGCGCATAGTAGACCATGTCGTAAAACGACTGCAGGCGCTGCGGATAGTTTTGCGAGGCGACGACGGGGTCAGGCGCCGCGCAGTTCGTCTGCGTTGGCGTCCCCTCGATTTGCGCGCGCAGCCTTCCGTCCATCTCGTTGACGCCCTCGAGATATTCGTCGATGCGTACGCGGTCGTCGGCGCCGGCCATGGCGCGTACCTTACGCACGTCGTCCATGACGTAGTGCAGGACGCCACGCCGACGCGCGAGCTGATCGGCTAGGCGAGTGTCCACCTCGACGGGCACGCCGTTGCCGAAGAGCTTGGTATAGAGGTCGGCCGGATTCGTGTACGCTGGAACGTACTGGTCGGCGCCACGCCAGGACGGGTTGTTGGCCTGGATGGCGTTGTAGAGATACGGGCTCGGATCAGGATAGGCGTTGATGCTCGTGGTCTCGAGCGTCGCACCGCGCTGCAGGGGCGCGATGTATTGGTCGAAGGTCTTGGCGGCTGCGCTTGGCTGATTGGTGGGTTGCCCACTCAAGAACGGCGCCCAATACGCGAAGTGACTGCCCGACACGTTTTGGTACTGGTTCGTCAAACCGAGCACTGTGCTGACATCGGCCTGCACATCGGTGAGGGTGTTCTCTAGATAGCTGGGCGGCCGGTCGCTCGGTCCGTCCGGCATGATGCCGTTCGGGGTGTAGATCCACACCAAGCGCCGGGTCGCTGCGGTTTGGGCGCGCGCGATCGCCGGCTGCATGAGGTCGAGCAACGGAAGGCCCACGCAGACCCCCAGCCCTCGCAGGAACGTGCGCCGCTCGATTTCCCAAGAACGCTTCATCACGACTCTCCTCCGTCAGTCCTGCACGGTGCTCGTGCGAAACCATGGGCTCACGACCATGCGCTCGACCAACTCGGTCAACGTGAGCTGCTCGCCCGCCGCGAGGTTTTTAAGCCAGGTGCTCATCTGGCAGCGCTCACGCCCCCGAATCACACGCCCGACCGCGTAGGCCGCGAGGTGCTCCGCGACGCATTGCTCGAGCTTGTCGCCTTTGCCGATCCATGTGGCGAGCTCACCCGGCATCGAGAACGCTGTCCCGTCGTCGGTCGTGCCCGTCGCGTCGATCGGCTTACCTTGGTCGAGGTCGCGCCACTTTCCGACCGCGTCGAAGTTGCCGAAGGCAAGCCCAACCGGATCGATCGTATTGTGGCAAGCGGCGCAGCTGGGGTCGCTCCGATGCTGCGCTAAGCGGTCCCGCATCGGCAGCGCGGGGTCGATACGTTCGAGCGTCGCGACGCCATCTGGGGGAGCCGGCACGGGCGTGCAGAGCACGTGCTCGAGCACCGCGAGACCGCGGTGGATCGGGCTCGGCTCGTTGGTTTGCGACGTCGCCGTCATCACCGCGGCCTGCGTGAGGATGCCGCGACGGCGGACACCATCGAGAGGCACCCGCACGAACCCCGCCCCCACGGGCTCGCGCATTCCATAGTGCTCCGCGAGTCGAGCGTTCGCGAAGCTGAAGTCCGCGGTCACCAACGTGTCGATGGGCAGCGACTCGGTGACCACGTGCCGAAAAAGTAGGTTCGCCTCCTCGCGCATCGCCGCACGTAGCTCGGCGTCGAACTCTGGGAAGCTCGTCGGCGAGCGCTGAAGCGTTGCGAGCTTGCGGTAGCCCAACCACTGCGACGGGAAGCTCGCGAGGAAAGCAGCCGCGCGCTCGTCCGCAAGCATGCGTCGCGCCTGCGCAACGATGCCCGCGTCGTCGTCGAGCTCGCCGTCGCGTGCCGCGTCGAGGAGCTCGACGTCCGGAATGGACGACCACAAGAAGAATGACAGGCGCTGCGCGAGCTCATAAGGCGAGAGCGCGTGCAGCGCCCCATCGCGACCGCTCGCGTAGTCGACCACGTGAAACAGGAAGCGTGGCGACGCGATTACGGCAGTAAGCGCGAGAGTCGTGCCCTCGCGCGCGTCAGCCGCACTGAGAGCCAGGTCTGCGAGCGCGTTCACCTCGGCGGCGGTGGGCGGCGCGCGAAAGGCGCGCCGTAGTAGCGCTGGCAGAGCCGCCGTCAAGCAAGCGCGTCGGTCGCCCGCGCTCTCGCAGGCGACGAGCGGCGCTTGAGGACGCGACAAGCGCTGTGCGATGACGTCGTCGAAGACCTCGAGGATCTTCTCAGTGTCGAGCGGCGGGGTGCGCGTCGAGACATCGTCGGTGTCGAAGCCCATCGCGCTGAAGTAGTCCGTGGGGTAGCCGCGTACCTCGAGGGTGGCGTCGCCCAGCAGGTCGCGCAGAGCGTTGGTCACCTCGCGGGTATTCATGCGCCGCAGGGCGGTTTTGCCAAAGACCGGCTCCACGTTGTCGCAGAATGCCGCGGTATCCGCCGACGTGATGCCTTCGCCCTCGAGCGTAGCGCCGGCCTCGGTGTCGCCGATCATCCCAACGCACCCAAGGAGCTGCACGTAAGCCGCGATGAGGAGCCCAGCGCGACAACACCCTCGGCTACTCATGAGCGAACCTCCTGCCTGGCTGCGGCGACCATCCACGAAAGAGACGGTGCGCAAGACGGGCGGAGGTTTCCTCAAAAGTGTAGGCGATCGACCTTCAGGGGCGAGGTCCCCTCTTTCGGACGCCGGGAGCCCCCCGAGGGGCTACATACGCGGCGCGGTGCGAGCGTAGATCTGCATGAGACGCTGCATGAGGTCGTCGTAGGCAGGGATCTGGTTCTGGCCCTCGCGCAAGGCGTCCACGGCCTCGAGGTACCGGGTCTCGATGGCGATGAACTCGTCTTTGGTGAGCACCTCGCCGCGCGCGACCCGTGCGCTGATGCCGTCGGAGGCTGCCTTCGCGGCGTCGTGCTCGCTGATGAGCCTCGGCAAGACACGGCGGGCCTCCTCAAGCAAAGAACGTACTGCGGTAAGCTCTTCGATGCTGATGCCGTCGCTCGCAACCGCATCGACGATGCTCCCAATCTCGCTGGGGGTGATGCGATTGTCGTTCCAGTGAGCGGCGCGCATGGCCTCGTTGACTCGCTCACGCGCGGCCCTCACTTCGGGCGTTTGGACGGAGGGTAACGGCGTCACGGCAATGCCCGGCGCACGGTCTGTAAGGTTTGCCATATCGATGCTCTTTTCCAGCGAAATCGGTAGGTTGCCCGGTGCAATGCCCCGGTGCTGGCAGGCTGTATCGGCGTCGTCGGCGTCACGGTGTGCGAAAAAGTGACACCGTGTCACCCCCTGCCCGGGTCAGGGAGGACTTCCCGCAACCTGTGTCGCTGCTCGGACCGCGATGACCGCAGGCAGCGGGAAGCGCACGGGGCCGACGTTCTCGAAGACGTTGCTGCCGGTGCCGTATTGCCCGTAAAGGGCGAGCTTGAGCTCGGGGGTGCTGATCGCGATCTGCGCTTCGATCCCACCGTCGAGGTTCATGGCGCGTGCGATGCCGAGGCTGCTCTCACCCAGCCAGCGAGCCAGGTCGCCTAGCGTAATGGCGCCTTCGGAGACCAGAATCAGGACGCGCCCCTTGTCGTCCTGCGCGACGACGGTGCGGCACGCCGTGCGCTCCGTGTCGCGCACCCGCACTTGCGATTCCTCGTCGATGAGCATCATCGATTGGACGACATGGCGGTAGGCGTCGGTAATGTCGGGGCTTGCGTGCTCGAGGTCGACAATGCCGCTGAAGGCGCCGCCCTCGGTCGGACCGCTGACGAGCAAGCCCTTCCACTGCGCTTTGCGGTCGGCGAAGATCCATCCGCCTTCGGCCTTGAGCCAGCCCAGGTGATTGAGCTTCTCGTCGAACTGTCCCGCGTTGAAGACGATCGGCGCATGCAAGCGCTCCGACCACTCCTCGATGGGCGCGGCGCGCGGCATGCCATCCCGCGCGAAGTGATGAGGAACGAGCTCGACCGGTCCGGCAAAGCGGACAACGAGCATACGAGGAGGCCCGCGCTTCACGATGCTACCAGCATCGAGGTAAAAGACCTCCGCCCCCAGTGACGGTATCGCGACCAGCTGCACGCCTTGCGCGCCGAGTCCCGCCGCTGGCGTCTGCGAGGACCTAGCGACGTAGAGCAGCGCGCCGACCGCGACGATCACCGCGAGCAAGAAGACGCGCTTTTTCACCATACGAATGGCAGCTCTACGGCACCGGTCGCGAGCAAGGCGCGAACCTCGTCACGCACATCGGCGGGCGCAAGCCCCGACCCGGGGCAGATTTTGTCGGGATCGTTCGAGCCGCCCTGAAGCTCGTCATGACCACTGATGGCTTCGACCGCCAGATTGAAGCGCGTAAGCAAGGCCGCGCATACGGCGATGGCGGCGGCACGTTGACGCGGCAACGGTAGCGCATTGCGGAAATCGCCGATGACCCCGACGCCGACGCTTCTCACGTTGTGCGCTTTAGCGTGTGGGGTGACGAACCTCAGCGGCACTGTTTGCGTTACCTGGCCGTCGCGTTCGACGAGGAGCGGGTATGGCATGTCGCCCCCGGTCGCCTTAAGCCCGACCGGGTGTTCACGAAAAAAGCGAGCGACCTCGCTTGGAGTGTCTCCGTACGACGGGTCTTCTTGCGAAACTTCGATGCGGTGGACGATGACGCCGGTCACGTCCGCGAGCGCGCGCGACTTCAATCTCTCGACGCCCAAAGCCTGCTCGAAACGAAATTGCGGCATGCTCACATGCGCCACTCAGCCATGGGCGGTATCGCGACGCAAGGCAACGATGGGCTTCTTGCTTGCATGCCAGAACGTGATGGCTAGCCAGGCCGCCACGACCGCGAGCCCCACCGTGAGTCCCCACCACAAGCCAGAAGGCCCAAAGTCGAAGCCAAAGGTCAAAAGCAGAGCCAGCGGGATGCCAATGAGCCAGTGGCCAACGAGATTCGCGATGAAAGAGACGCGGGTCATGCCTGCGCCACGAAGCGCGCCTGCGCCCACCGCTTGCACCCCATCGACGATCTGAAAGACCGCCGCGATGCGCAGGAAGACTGCGGCCTGGTGCACGATCGCGGGGTCACGCGTCATGACCTGAACGACAATGTCCGGTATAACGGTCATGACCACCGACGGGATCAGCATGATGACCCCGCCGAGCACGAGCCCGAGCAAACCGACCCGCCGCGTCTTCGCCGTATCTCCCGCGCCGATCGCGCGACCGACCTGCACCGAGGTGGCCGACCCCATGCCGACACAGACCGAAAAGGTAATACTCGCGAACATGAGGGCCACCTGGTGGCTCGCGATGGCGACCGCCGAGACACGCGCCATAAGCACGCCGACCAGCACGAAGGCACCGACCTCGGCGAACATCTGAAGGCCAATCGGCACGCCCACGCGCACCTGCTGGGCGAAGACCACGCGGTCAAAATGGCGGTAGCGCTCTTCGGTGCCCTCGGGGACTGGCACCCGTGACACCACCCACGCGAGAATGGCGAGTTGGCCCAGGGTCCCGAGCGCCGCCGCGACGCCGATGCCGAGAGCGCCGTAGCGAGGCAGGAACAGGTAGCTGAGCGGTCCATTCAAGAGATTTGCGACCAAGACCGCCCAGAGAATGACGCGCGGGTGCCCGGCGGCCTGGAGATAGCCGCGCATCGTGACCGCACAGATGAGCGGAAAGAGCGACAGCGCGCGGCCCAGCAGGTACGCAAAAGTCCCCTCGGCGACCTCGGCTTCGACCCCGAAGCTCGTGAGGGACAGCGCCGTCACGAGCATGATCATGGTCAGGGGCACGGTGATCAACGCGGCGAGATAGATGCCGTTCCACAACACCCGCCGCGCGTGGACCCGGTCGCCGGCGCCGAGCGCTTGTGACACCAACGGATCGACGACGAGCGCTGTTCCGGTACCGAGCACCGCCACCGAATAGAACAGCCCACCACCAAGCCCGACAGACGCAATGGTGACGCCGCGGTCGAGCCCCGCAATCGCGGTGTCGACGAAGCCCAGCGCCGTGTAGCCGACCTGAACCAGGGCAAGCGGCAACATCAGGCTCAAGAGCTCGCGGAGCTCATCACGAATGCGGTTCGCCTGCATCGCCTTGGCGCGCTCTTATGATAGACCGATGGATATGTCACGCGATGCCGTCCACAGCTGGCTGGTGCGCTCACATGGCGTCGTCATCGCCGCCGCCGACACCACAGCGACCTGCCAAGAAGCTCAGCGTCTGCATGATCTCGGCTCGACGGCCTCCATTGCGCTGGGCCGGTTGCTCACCGCCACGGCGTTGGTCTCGGCGGTCCAGAAACGCCGGGGCCTGCTCAGCTTGCAAATCGTCGGTCGCGGCCAGCTGCGCCAGGTCTTCGCCGACATGACGGACGACGGTTATTTGCGCGGCTACGTGAGAAACCCCCATATCGGCTTTCCGTTGGTGCCCGGCGAGGACCCCACGCTGCGTATCCGCGTCGGCCACGCCATCGCCCCTGGCAGCTGCTCGATGATTCGCGAGCCTGGGCGCGCCGACTTCGTGCAGAGCACGAGCGACCTCGTGAGCGGCGAGGTCGATCACGACGTCGAGTCGGCGGTGCGCGTGTCCGATCAAATCGTCACGAGCCTAACCTGCGAGGTCCTCCTCGATGACAAGCTCGCGGTCCGTCACGCGGCAGGCGTCATCTTGCAGCCCTTGCCACACGGCGACGTCGCCTCACTCGAAACCATCGCAGCGAAGCTGCGCGACGGTGAGCTCGCGAAGCGCTTGCTCGCCAAAGGGGGCGACGTTCTCGCTGTGCTACGCGACGTGGCTCCCGGCGCCGAGCCGGTCGAAGAGCCACGCGCGATCGCCTGGAAGTGCCGCTGCTCCGTCGACCGCGTGCGCGGAGCCCTCCGGATGCTCACCGCCCACGACCTCTCCGACATGATCGCCAAGGGCGACCCAGTCGAGGTCACCTGCGACTTCTGCGGGACCGTTTACACCATGGGCCGCGACGACATGCAGGCTGCGCACGACGAGCTCATTGCCAGTCAGAACTGAGCTGTGTTGCGAGCTCAGGCGGCAGCGAAGGGACAGTCTCTAGCGCGACCGCGCCACCGAACCCCCAGAGGATAACCCAACGACATCATTCTTGATGTCGGCCGCGAGGAGCTTTGCGACCTCGGCGATCGCCTTGGCCTGCGCGGCGCCGTCGCCCAAGCCGACGGCCTGGGCTTCGCGGCTGTGCTCGGCGATCAGGGCACCCGTCCAGATATCGTAGACGGAGATCTTCGCTTTGGCCTCGTGCCAAACCGAGCGTGCGCCCATCCGGTTCGCAAAGGCGGTCTGCACCGTGCCGGCCACGACGACGTCGATCGCTCCGTCGGCGAGCTCGGCCATGTCGCGCAGCGCAAGGTCGGTCTGACGTGGCGATGCGAGCACTGCTGCAAGACGGGGCGACAGGGCATCGGGCTTCGCCATGCCGACGCTCGCCAAGGCGTCGATGAATGCCTTCTCGGCGCCGTCTGCGGCCACACGGTTGTCGTCGGCGGTAACGTCGAGGTGGACCGCGACGTGCGCGTTGTTCGAGGTGATCTCTCGTAGCGTGACCGCGACCTCGGGGAGCGTAATGTCGGTGAGCTGCGGGGCATCGAGGACGACGCGTGCTTGCATGCTCCCGCACCCAGCGAGGTCGAAGCGGGCGGAGCCGTCGCTCGCAGTGCTCACGGGGCCGCCCAGGGGCTGATTTCCGTCGAGCGCGCGCAACGTGATGCCGTAGGCTGGCGCGGTCGGACGGTCGCGCAAGCGAGCGACCACGGTCGCTTGCTTTAGCGGACCGACACCGCGGCGAAAAGGTACACCTCCCGCGCTCGCCACCAGCTCGAGCTCGTTCAAGCGGGCAAGCAACGCCTCGCGCATGGCTGCGCCTTCGTCAGTCGAGCACGTGTTCACCCAGACGCACGCTTGCTGCTTCTCACGGCCCTTGGCCATGTTTGCGATCGCTATGGCGAGCCGCGTGCCGTAGGGTGCACTCGGGTCGTCGGCCGCGTAACCGATGGTCGCGATACGCGCCTGCATCACGCGAGAGAGCACGGCCTTGTCGACCGCGACGAGCACGGCGTGCGTGTCCCCAGCATCGGTCTTCTCGAGCAGGTCGGAGCGCGGTACGGTCGGGCTCTGTGGCACCGGTACTTCGCCCCAGATGGAACGCTCGAGCGTCTGCATAGCGGCCGCGCGTGCCGCGTCTTCGTTCGAACCCTCTCCAACCGCGACCACGAAGCTCGCAAGCTCGGGAGGCATGATGCCTTTGCGCCAGGCGGCCGCGTCATTGACGGCGACCACTGGACCTTGCCCCTTGGGCTCCGAACCGCAGGCAGTAAATACGACGAAGGCGAGAGCCAAGCGTTTCATGGGACCTCCAGCGTCCTCTTGAAGTTATCCCACGCCGCGGCGTTTTTCGGCGCGACGCCCTGGCGCAGCGTCTGGAAACCCTTGGCGAGCAGTTGCGGCACCTTGTCGTCGGGGGTCTTCTTGGGAGCTTCCCCGAGGCCAGGCCGTTCTGCGAGGTCGAGTAGCACCTCTTGCGTGCCCGATACGAAGACGGTGTGGAACTGGGTGTCGCTGCTCGTGCGCGCTTGCGCAGCACCGTTGAAGTAGCCGGCGACCGCCGCGAAGAAACGCTTGTCTTCTGAAGCGGACACGGCGCACGCCCACGACTTACGAACCAGCAGGCCAAGGTTGAAAACATATCGCAGCGCTTCGTGATTGATGGACGGGTCGTCGACCCCTCCGCTCGCACGCAGGAGCTGCGGCACACGGTAGCTTGCGTCGACCATCACCGCGCGCAAGGTCGGCTCGAGCTCGGCCCAGGTCTTGTTCGCGCCGACGTGCTCGCCGCGACGTTCGATGGCCTGGGTGAGCGCCGCGACGAGATGGCCACGCGCCGCGCTCTCGCGTAGGAACAAGCCCTGCGAGCGGCCGACGTCTTGCGAGCTGAAGGCACCACTCGCCTCAGTCGTGAAAACCTGTGCAATGATGCCGTTCAGGAGATCGAAGTCCTCGCGGGCAAGTAGCGCGGTGGTGATCTGCTTGGCCGTCGTGTCACCGCTCGTGATCGCGCGCGTCACCGTGTCATAGACCTGGATATCGAAGTATTTGTTCTGGTTCTCGATGATCTCGTTCTGCTTGAGCGCGACGTAAAGCTGCAGGCCAGGCACGCTGAAGGCGAGCAACGAAAACACGAACATGAACACGCGTCGCTTGACCACGAAGCGCATGAACGCGACCGCGAACAGCTTGCCGTCGTTGATGACATCGTCACGTGTGGGCCAGGCCTCGCGCGGCCCAGCGAAGCCTGCCACGGTCTCGATGAGCGCCATGAAGCTTCGCACCACGCGCTGGCGATCGAAGACGGGCAGGAGCATCGACCCAGCCGCCTTGGCGATGCGCTTCTTGCGCTCGGCCGCCTTGGCTTCGCTTTGTCTGAAGCGCTCGACTTCCTTGCGGAGAGCCTGATTCTCGCGCCTGAGGCCGTCGAGGTCGGCCGGAGGGGGCGGCGCATCGAAGGTGGGCTTGGACATGGGACCGGTACTCTACCTCAAACCCCAGCAACGCGTCCCATGACTCGGTCGATACTTCGGAAATCCCCGGAGGTCAGCGATGTCGGATACTCGGGTTACGCCTTCCAAGCGCGTGATCGGCGCGAGCCTTTTGCCCCCAGTGGCCCTTGGCGCCGTCGCGTCGACTTCCCCCACCGCCAATCCGACGGCCGACGTCGTGTCGACCGCGAGCCCGCCCAAGCTCCAGGGAGCAAGCGCTGCGCCAACGGCCGGCATCGGAAGAAAGGGAGCTGCGGCACTCAAACAGCTCTTCGAGAATGAACTGCGGACACTCGCGGACCGCTACCGGGCCCGCTACGGGGCCGCCGTGGTCAAGAAGCAGGACCACGGTTGGGACGTCGACAAGGCCGAGGCCGAAACGCGCGCAGCGATCGCGGCGATCATCGACCCGACGCGCAGCCAAGATGCCATGGTCGCCGACTTCCAGTTGCTCGCGCATAAGTTCATCAATGCAATGAACGACTATCACGTGAATATGGCCCTGCTGCGCACCAGCGAGGCGCGCCTTCCCTTCCGTATCCGGCCAATCGAAGGGCGCTACGCCGTCAGCTCGGTCGACCGCGAGAAACTGCCAGAGAGCGACTTCCCCTTCCAAGAGGGCGACGAAGTGCTCGAGATCGACGGCAAGCCAATCACCGAGGCCGTGACGCGTAATCTCGCGTATCTTCCGCGTAGCAACGCCAAAGCGGATGATGCCGCCGCCGCGACCATGCTCACGGTGCTTCGCGGCCGAGTCGCCGAGCCGCTGCCAAGCGAGCAAACGCGCACCATCAAATTCAAGCGCGCCGACGGAAAGGTGCTGACGCATGATCTCGCTTGGAACGTGACGTCCGAGCGCATCAACCCCAAGCCGGTCGGTAGTGGCATCCTCAATATCCGAGGCGCCGAAGCGCCCCGCACACGCACCCTCGACATGACGGCACATCGCTTCGTCGATCAGGAAGCGATCCAGGCGGCGAAATCACCAAAGAGCGGAGCAGCCGACCCTTTCCTCATGGGTGGGCGCAAGACGCTGCTGCCGGACCTCGGCCCCATCATCTTCCGCACCGATTCAAAGAATCCCTTCGACGCGTACGTCTATCGAACGCCCGAGGGAAAAAACGTCGGAGTCATCCGCATCAGCTCGTTTGATGTCGACGACCCCGACGCGGCCGTGGAGGCGTTCGCGGAGCTCATCGAAAAGTTCGAGGCGACGACCGACGCCCTGGTCATCGATCAGCAGAACAACCCCGGCGGGTACTTCCACTACATGATGGCGCTGCTCTCGATGCTCTCGACCGAGCCGCTGAAGATGCCCAAGCAACAGGAGAAGATCACACCCCAAGAGGCGTTCGATGCCGACGAGTTGCTCGAAGAGCTCAAGGCCGTCAAAACGGACGCGCAGGCCCGCAAGGTGTTGGGGAAGACCATCGCTGGCTACCCCGTGACGCTCGACCTCGCCGAGAAGATGCGAGGCCATGCGCGGCACATCAAGGCTGAATTCGACGCCGGCAAAGACTTCACCGACGCTTTCCCACTGACTGGTATCGGCGTCGTGAATCCCTCGACGCGCGCGACCTATAGCAAACCGATTCTCTGCCTCGTCAACGCGACCTGCTACTCATGCGGCGATTTCTTCCCGTCGGCTCTGCAACAAAACAAACGCGCGCTGATCATGGGCGAGACCACGGCGGGCGCCGGTGGCTATGTCATTCGCGAAAAGTGGCTCAACAAGGTCGGCATCGACTTCGTGACCATCACCGGTAGTGTCGCCGACTTGGGCGACGAAGACCCATCGCGGGTGGAGAACCCTATCGAGGGACGCGGTGTGAAGCCCGAGGTCACGTATTCGCCAACCTTCCGCGATCTGCGTGAGGATGGCGCCGACATGAAGGAGGCGGTGAACCGCACCATCACGGGGATGATCGCGACAGCAGGACGCTGAGGCGAGCGCTCACTTCTTTTTCAGCTCGATGCCAGCAACCCGGCCCATCGCGGTCCCGTCGTCGAAGACGAGCTCGATGCGCGTCGCGGATCCTACCGCCTGCTTTAGCGGAGCGCCAAGCGCCGCCCGACCAAGCTCGCTCGCGTCATCGGCGAGCGCTCGCGCCTCGATCGTGCCTTGGAAGGGGCGTTCGAAGACGAGGTACACGGAGACGACGTTACCCTTCAGTCGGAGTTGCGACGCGGTTACGCCCTCGAGGCTCTGATGGGTCGCTAGGCGCAACGCGGGCAACGTGAGCAGACGGTAGGACTTGACGGTGCCGAGTCTCACAGCGGCGTCGAAGCCGAAACGTGCGTCGGTCGCCGCGCTGGCCTCAATGTCAACAGTCTCATCCATGCGTCCGCGGCCAAGCTCGGTGCCATCCGCGCCGAAAGCGCGCAACTCGAGACGCCCCGCGAAAGCCGAAGCGAACGTGAGGTGGGCGACGATGACACCACGACCAGCGACATCGTCTCCGCGACTGGCGCGGGTCACATCGACACCGGCCGCTCGCGCGGACGCGTCGAGCTCGACCGCCACGGTAGGATGCAAGACGTCGTCGACACCGCCGCCGACCCCCCGTACGAGATCGCCAACGCCATGCCCCACCGAGGTGCCGAGCTTCTGGGCTCGCTCTTCGAGGGCGCTCGCCGCGCCCTGCGCCATATCGAGCTTGTTGCTGGCAAGGTCGCGGCCCTTTTCTTCAGCGGTACGCTTGTCACAAGCCAGGGCACACGTGAGGAGGATGAGAAACACACTTCGGTGGTTCATACGATTCATCTACGTCATCAGGCGCTTGGCAAACCAGTTCCCGGGAGCGTCTGATGGGCCGCGCACCGAAAAGACCAGATCGACCAGAAGACCAAGACCAGATCGACCAAAGACCAGATCGACCAGGAACTTTCCCCGCGAAGACCAGATCGACCAGGAACTTTCCCCGAGACCAGATCGACCAAAGACCAAAGACCAGATCGACCAGGAACTTTCTCCGCGAGCGACCGATGAGCGACCAGATTCTGGGGCCGTCCATCTGCGCGCCACCTTCATTCACGTGCAGTTCCACACCGCACCGGGCGAAGTGGCGGTCGGGCGGTGGATGAATGGGTGCGGGGGAACTTGCGGCGATGGTAGACCAGCGCCGCGTATACCAATCGGCGAACCCCTCCTCCGGGCTCGAGAGGTTGCGTGGTGCGTGCAGTGTCAGACGTGTTTAGGTGGCGATTTGCGCCCTCTGTGATCGGCCTCAAGCCGATTGGGCAGTTGGTGCGGGTGTACTTGTTTTCCACCTTCCCGGGATGAACGCGCCCTCTGGATAGACAGCACCTCGCTGTCGCGCGTCTTCTATCGCGGCTTCGCGAAAGCGGGCTTGAAAGGTCCAGTACGCCCGAAGAAAGCACCGGGTTGCTGCGGCGCTCGGCAAAGCCCAGCAGAGCATGCGTCGCCGTCGTGTCCACCATGGCGGCGGAGGGACGCTTGTGCGGTGCTCGAGGGATACACCACGGATCCGGCGCTCACCTAGTGGCGGAGCGCCGGCACGCGAGGCCTCTCCTTCAGCGACGATCTCTTCTATGAGGCGCTTAACCTCGCCTTGCCGCGCTAGCTCGTCGAGGTGAGCCCAGCACGGGATGGGTGCGAAATTCACATCGTACGCGGTGAGAAAGTCTTCCTTTGCAATTGGTTTTGGGCGGACCTTCCGAGCCTCACGATCGACCGCGCGTCCATAGTCTGTGGCATTGAGCCATGCTCCCGTCAGTGGTGCGCCCGTCGCCAGCGAGCGTGCACAATGAACGCCGGGCCAGTCTTCGGGACGGGCGACCAGACCCTCCTTGACGCCCTGACTCAGGACATACTTCAGGCAATGCACTTCACTGTCTGGCGTAGGCAACGCTGTCGCGAGGTACTCGTGCCACATCGTGCCGTGCCAGCCCACATCCGGGCGGTGGCCCCAACGGCGGGAGATCTCGCGTTTGATGAAACCGATGAACGCTGGGACCTGTGTTGGCGGACCTTGAAGCATGAGATGGAGATGGTTCGAGAGGAAAGCGGCAGCGTAGAGCCGAACATCAGCGAAGCGCTCCAGTGCGCGTCCCACAACGCCTACAACGATCGCGTTGAGCTCAGGGCAAGGCCGCAGCAGATGCCTGCCTTGAAAGACACGCGTGATCACATGCACGGGAGTGTTGGCATCGATGTAGCGCGCGTGGTGGTAGCCCGCGAGCAGACCGGCTTCGCGACCTAACTCAACATCCTGCAGCGGTGAACTCATGCACCACGGGGGAATGCACCGACCGTGCCGCAGCGGTGGGCGCCGATGGGCGGGCGGAGGCGTCTTGCGCTATCCAGTCAGGGTGGATGCGCCAATTCGCGACGCGAGAATGACGCTCGAGCTACGCAGGCGAGGTACGAGGTAGATCACCGCCTCTGGTCGACCAACGTCTCGGATCAACGTCTCGAGGTAGGTTCCTGGTCGATCTTGGTCTCGAGGTAGGTTCCTGGTCGATCTTGGTTTCTGGTCGATCTTGGTTTTGGTTTTGGTCGATCTTGGTTCTCGATCGCTTACTGCGCGCTTGGATCAGCGCTTGAACAACCGCGAATAGATGCGCTCGCTTAGCGACGGCCGCGGACTCTCGTCGACCGGTGATGGTGATGCATCGAGGTAGGCTGCCACCTGCTGCACCGAGTCGCGAAGCACGAGCCGAGCACTCAGGCGCTTACCCGTCGCTTTCTCTATGGTTGCGACGACCTTCACACAGGCGAGCGAATGGCCACCGAGGTCGAAGAAGTTATCGTGCAGGCCGACGGGTAGGCCGCCCAATGCTTCGCTATAGGCAGATGCGACCGCTTTTTCTGTTGGTGTTTGCGCCACCTCGGCAACGTGACCGGAGACAGCGGTATCGGGCTCGGGAACCGGCAATAGCTTGCGATCCACTTTGCCGGACGTTGTGAATGGCAACGCATCCAAGCGCTTGAACGCGTGCGGCACCATGTAGCTCGGGAGTATCGCGCGAACATGTTTACGCAGCTCGCTCTCGCTCCACGACACGTCAGGCCGCCCAACGACGTATGCGACAAGCTGCGTGTCGTGCTCCGCTCGCGCATAGGTCGACACAGCAACATCCGCTATAGCGACATGTGTTCGCAACGCGGTCTCAATCTCCGCCAGCTCGACGCGGAAGCCGCGCAGCTTAACCTGCGTATCGGCGCGCCCGACGAACTCAAGGAAGCCGTTGGCATGCCACCGCACCAGGTCACCCGATCGATAAATGCGTTCGCCACCGAGCATGCCAAAGCGCGCGGCGTTGCGCTCGGGTCGATTGATGTAGCCGCGTGCAACCCCTAGACCGCCGATGCAGAGTTCGCCAATCACGCCCGGTAAGACAGGTTCGTCATAGCGGTCGACGACGAATAGCGATGTATTGGGGATGGGTTCGCCGAGGCCGATGCGCGTCTCGCCGCGCGGCACGCGGGAGAATGTAGCGTATATTGATGTCTCGGTGGGACCATAGCCGTTCCAAAGCGCGCAGCTCTTGGCGTTGATGGCCTCGGCGAGCTCGGCGGTGAGGACCTCGCCGCCTGCCACCGCTTTCAGCTTGCCGCTTCCGCGCCAGCGCGACCCCACGACGAGCCGCCAACGTGACGGCGTAGCTTGCATGAACGAGACGTCGTGAGCCTCGATGAGCTCCGCTAGCGCTTGGCCGTCGGAGCCCTGCTCATCGGTGGCAATCACCAGACGCGCGCCAACGATGAGCGGCAGGAATACATCGGCGGTACCCATGTCGAAAGCGAGCGTTGCCGTGCCGAGGACTGTATCGCTCTCGGAAACATCCAGGGTCTCGCGCATGCCGAGCAAGCAGTTGACGAGACCTTGGTGGGTAAGGCTCACGCCTTTCGGCTTGCCCGTAGAGCCGCTCGTATACACAACGAAGGCCACTGACTCGGGGTCTCCGAGCGACATCGATGTCACCTCGTCCGCCGTGGCAGGCAGAGCGGCGAGTATCTTGTCGATTGCGATCGAGACGAGGGACGAATCGCCGAATGTGCCCGCGAGTGATGTTTCGGTGACCACGACACGCGCGCCGACGTCATCGATCATGAAGCGGAGCCGCTCGGGTGGCACAGTTGCGTCCAGCGCGACGTAACAGCCGCCAGCCTCGAGCACCGCCAGAAGTGCGATCGGGAGCCGTGGGGTTCGCTCGAGATGCACTGCCACTGCTGCACCGGGCGTCACTCCAACGCGCGCAAGCGCCTCCGCGACGGCCCGCGCTTGCCTTGCGAGCTGCATGTACGTCACGCGCTCTGTCCCCTGTTCAATCGCAACCGCGTCTGGCGTACGACGTGCTTGCTCGAAGACGAGGGAGTGGGCTGTGACGCGTGGGCGCTGACGCACGCTGTGGACGTTGCGGTGCACCGCGCCAAGCGCCACACGTCCAACCGCTCGATGATGATCACCAGCCCAGCAACGGAGCAGCTCGACGTACGCGTCCAACCACGTGCGCACGGTCGGGGCGTCAAGCATCTCGGTCGCGTATTGCACTTCAAGAGTAACTGCGCCGCGCAGTTCGCTCGCATTGACGAAGAGGTCGAAACTCTCGAATCGACGCGCGTTGCTCGAGAACGTCGTTCGCACCGGCCCCATGCCGATGCGCTCACTCTCCACCGTCTGTTCGAGGTTGAAGACCACGGAGACCAAAGGCTTCCGACTCGGTTCGCGCTGTCCTCCGAGCTTCTGCACTAGAGCGCCGTAGGTAAGGTGACGATGCTCGATTGCGTCGAGCATGGCGCTTCGCGTCCGCTTCAAGAGATCGCTCATGGCGTCGGCGCTGCGTACGGCGAGCCGAATAGGCAGGGCACTAACGCAATGACCAACGAGCTCCGAAAAGCCGCTCGTTGCCTGTCCAGCGCTCGGGATGAGTACGACGACGTCCTCGTTGCCGCTGAGTCGATGGACGAGCGCCGAGAAGGCGGCAAGCATTGTGGTGAATAGGGAGGCGTGTTCGGCCGCGCCTAGCTTGCGCGCGGCATCGACGGCGTCGCTGGGCAGCGCGTAGTCGAGTCGAGCTGATGCATATGTGCGCTCGTTGGGGCGAGGTCTGTCGAGCGGCAATTCGAGCGCCTCGGGCAGCTGCGAGAACTTCGCAACCCAATAACGTTCATCCTCAGCGTACTCCGGCGTCGACGCGTAGATCTCCTCAGCCTGCGCGAAGTCGCTGAAGCGCGCAGCCGGTGCTTCATGGCTCTGACCGGAGACATGGGCTTTGTAGAGGCACGCGAGGTCGCGAACGAGAACTCCAAACGACCATCCGTCGCAGACGATGTGGTGCGCAGTGATCACCAGGACGTGCGAACTTGTATCGAGGCGCGCCAGAACGAAACGCACCAGCGGTCCACTGACGAGGTCGAACGGTGTGCTGACCTCGTCCGTCACGATGGCCTCGAGATCCTCAACGCTCGCGAGCGAAACGACCGGGCATTTCACCGCAATAGAGCGGGCGACGACAAAGGTACGCCCGTCGTTCGAGAACGTCATGCGCAGTGACTCATGTCGTGCGACGAGGTCACGCAAGGCGTTCGTCAAGACGGCGACGTCCAACGCCCCATCGAGACGCAAACGAACCGACTCATTGAAGGCGCACGATGCTCCGTCGCCAAGGGCCGCCGCCGCGAAGATCTCGCGCTGCGCAGCAGTACACTGACCCGTGACGGAGATTTCGCCATCGGCGAACGGATCGAAATCAACTTCCTCGACGCGAATGATCGCCTCCCAGCCCTTGGTACGGGGCGCTAACGGAGTTGGTTCAGTGGTGGCGACTCTCCAAAGCCGCTCTCCATCCAGCAACAAAGGCGCGCGACCAGCGTTTGGCGGTCGTTCGCAAAAGAAAAGACATGATCTGCTTTGGCGTAGTACTCGATCTCGCACCCCGCCTGCCCCGCGAGGCGCGGAAACATTTCGTAGAACTGACGGCGCGCGTTGAAGCTGACGTCGAGCTCGCCTGTGTAGGCGAAGAACAGCCGCTTATTGCGCGCGAGCATGACATCAAAATCGCTACGTAACTGCTCTACGCTTGGATAATGACGTTCGAAAATCGCTTCACCTTCCTCGGCACCCCGCGAGACTGTCCCGGTGGTGCGCTGCACCCATCGACGTCGGACGAAGCGTCGCCAACGCGTCCACTGGAGCGGACGCAGCATGTAGTGCCTAAAGTAGAACCCCGGCGTTCGGTGCGAGTAGCCGTCGATGAACGCCGCACCGACCACTTGGGAGGCGCGGAGGGCGACACGGTGAGCGCTGTCGACACCCGAGCAAAGCGCGATGAGCACGAAACGCGTCGCAGCGAGCTGTTTACGCCCGAGGTCCATCGCATCTTGCAAGTCCAGACAGGCGCGCTCGATGTCTGGAACTGTCTCGCGACGTGGTTCGCTGTCGCCGAGGCCCGCTGAGTCGAAGCGCAGTGTGGCAAAACCACGTTCCGCCAAGTTGCGCGCGAGGTCGACCCACAGCCGGTGCGGACCCACATGGTGATTGAGTCCAACGTTCGCGACTAGAACGACGGGCGCATTATCGACGAGACGCTCGGGTTCAGTCAGCACGCCGACGAGTCCGCCGTGTGCGCCGAAGCGCACAGCACGTTCGATATAGATGGTTCCCGATGCTACCGAATCGCTGCTGACTACCGGGAGATGTTGCGTATTCATGGACGCGCGAGACTTTCTGCAATGGCGTGGACGACGGAGGACGAGAGCATTGCGCCATCTACTCGGGCGTCGTTGTCTCCCGTTTCTGCGAGCGTCGCGTGCTCCGCCCGGCCCCCACGCGCGTTGATGTGCGAGACGAGCTCGCGATGAAGTGGCTTTTCTCGTGAAGAAAAAACGAGCACGCGCCTAGCGCGAGGGACGCCGCCAAACAGATCAAGCATCGCGGTCTCTTCCGCCATCGCGGGTGGAAACGGCTCGCCTGCAAGCTCGTCGTCGCGCGCGCCGTCATAGTAGAGTAAGCGGGCAAACTTGCGCAGCGCCAGAACCCGAAGCTCGTTGACGTAGTCTGGACCTCGGACGACCGGCTCCCACAGGACAAGATCTTCGACATCGAGTCCGCACGTGGTTGCCTGTGCCGCGAGAGCGGCGCCAAGTCGTAGTCCGACCACGTGCACTCTGCTCGCCCCTGACAAGTCGCGCAGCTCGCGCGAGGAAAGCACGATGTTCTCACGCCAGGTGTCGAGCGTGAGCCCGTTCTGATTTCCGGCCGAGTCGCCGGTGCCGAGGTAGTCGAAACGCAGCACGTGATGGCCGCGCTGCGTAAGCAGGTTGGCCAGCCGGCGCATGGCCCAGTGGGTAGCCATGTACTCTTGAGGACCAGCGTTGCACAGCAACACCGCCACATCACGCGTCATCGCGCGTGGCGCGTGATGCACTCCGTAGAGCTGTTTTTCACGTGTGCCGAAGAAGAAAGGATTCATTCGATCTCAAGCCGCGCGACCTTACGGTCACGGTCCGTGGGCCTTCACTGCGGCTGAATGCGCAAGATGCGACCATTCGACTCGTCTTCGGCCAAGTAGACGGCCTCGTCGGGCCCGCTGATGACTTCGCGAACACGAAGCCCGACATTCCGCGCCGGGTCGACGACCTGGCTCGTGCCAGTCTCCGTCCCGTTGATGCGAATCGCCGCGAGGCGCTCGCCAGCCAGGAATCCCACCATCAGCATGCCCTCCCAGCCTTGCCACCGTGCTCCACGCAAGAAGTCGCAACCACTCATGCCAGCGGCCGTCGGGCCCCAAAGTGGTTCAACGACGTCGCCGTTGACCTGCATCGTCGTCGGTCGTCCGTTATAGCCGCAGTAGCAACTCGGCTGCTCGCACGGGCATTGTGGTCCCGTGCCGCAGTAGGGCGTGCTGGGCGTCGTGCACGGAATGAAGGAGGGATCCCAACCACCGTTGCCACCGGCCGATAGCTTGGTGACCTCATCTGCCTGCGGTGCCGACGGACCGTGCTCGCACAAATACCCGGTCGACCCGTCAGCGGAGAGAGTCAGGCCATTGGGGTTACGAATTCCGTAAAAGTAGATCTCCGGGCGCGAGCCAGGCCCCAGGTCGGGATTCCCCGGAGCGGGGTCGCCAGTGCGCGTGATCCGCAAGACCTTGCCGCCGAGCACACCCACGTTCTGCGGCACACTGCCATTGCGGACATCACCCGTCGAAACCCAGATGATGCCGTCAGTGCCCATCTTGATGCGACCACCGGAGTGACCTCCGTTGTCTCCCCACGAGATCCCACTCAAGATCGTCGCGTCGAGCTGTAAGGTGAAGCCGACCGCGTTGCTTGCGCTCACGCGACGCCACCGCAGCACTCGGTTGTCGGGTTGAGACGAACCGGCGCCCTGGATGGACGCGTAGGTGAACACATAGCCGTTGACGTCGAAGCTCGGATCGACGGCGAGGCCGAGATGACCACTTTGGGTTTGCGCATTGAAGCCAGGCGGTGCTGCCGCGACCTGGACAGGCTGTGGGTCGTAGCCAGTGGCGACCGCGGCATCGCGTCGCAACGCTACGATGCTGCCACCACGTAGGGTGATCAGCATCGTTCCATCCGGCAGGAATCCGATTCCCCACGGCCGCCCGCCAAGCGTCGCAACAGTTTGCACCGTGTTGATGTTGGGTGTGCCCGTGCCGAATGCGTAGGCCGTGAACGTGAGCGCCGGCAGATCATCCACGCGCGCCTGCGCGGACTGCGTACCTTGCGTCGCGCCGAGTGTCCAGCTCGCAGCGGCCTCGCCCGCGCTGTTGGTCTGGACGGTCAGTGGCGCGACCGTTCCGTTGGTCGTGCTGAAGGTCACAGACTGATTGGCGCGCGGGGCGCCCGCCTGTGTCGTGAGGCGCACGCGCAGCATCTCGCCGAGCGCTTGGCCAACGCTCCCGTTCTGGTTGTTGCCGCTGACAATGACGAAAGCGCCTGCTGCGTCAGGTGTTGCGTTGGCTCGAAAGAAGATCGGAGCGAGCCCCGGAACCTCGGCGCGCAGGCGATTCACGCCAACGGCAAGGCCCATGAGCCACTGATCGGGCGCCGCCGTTCCATCGGGTCCCGTAACGCGCGATGCAGGCGAGACGATACCGGCACCCTCGATCACGGTGAACAGCACCTCAACGCCTGCAATCGGATTGTCGCTGCCGTCGGTGACAAGAATACGTGGAGCGATGGCGACGGGCGTGCCGACCAGGGCACTTTGTCCGTCGCCCTCCACGAGGCCAGTGGTCGTCGGGCTCCCAATTTCGCTGGGGTTGACGATGGCCGTCGCCGAGAAGACGACCGGGGCAACTCCGTCGACCTCGGCTCGGAGTTGATTGTTGCCAGCTTGCGGGCCCAGCAGCCAGTCATCGACATGGGCTTCGCCATGAACGTCTGTTGCGCGCGCCTCAGGGAGCGCGCTGCCTCCTCCGTCGATCACCACGAAGCGCACGTCCACACCCGCGATGCTCTCCCCCGCGGCGTTCAGCACACGCACGCGGGGAGCGACGGGCACGGCGGTAGATCGCACTGCTGATTGCGCGTCGCCGGTGACGACGATGAGACGAAATGGAGCAGACGGATCCTTCGAGACTGACCCGGTGCAGCTTGCGAGCAGCGCAATGAGGGAGGCGACGCGGGTTGCAGTGAGGCGCATGACGCAAGTGTTAACCGCGGAGAACGAGCCGGCAAAACTCTTCTAACAACCTATGGTTTTTCGATCTCATGGTTAGCTTTTTTCGCACAAACGCAGGTTCGTTCTGCTGCCTCCGTGGATGACGTGCGTATGTCACCGCAACGCAACCGGCGCAGGCGAGCCGAAGCTCCGTTATCTGCCACCACCGGCAAGCGCCGAGGTCAGAGCCAATCACGCGGCTCGCGCAACGCACGGGTGAGCAGCTCTTCTGGCGAGCCGGGCGCGAGTTGCACGTCGTATTCCCAGCGCGCCGTCAGCGGCAGCGACATGAGGATGCTCTCGATACGGCCAGCGGTGCGCAAACCGAAGAGGGTTCCTCGGTCGTAAACGAGATTGAACTCGGCGTAGCGACCACGTCGCAGTTGCTGCCAACGCTTGTGCGCTTCACTGTACGCCATGTCCTTACGCAAGGAGACTAGCGGGACGTACGAGCGCTCGAACCCTTGCGCGCAATCGCGGACGAACGCGAAGAGCTGCTCTTGCGGACGGTCGCGTAGGTCATCGAAGAAGATGCCGCCGACACCGCGACGCTCACCTCGGTGCGTGATGAGAAAGTAGTCGTCGCACCATTTCTTGAAACGCGGATAGAAGGCGGGGTCGTGCTTGTCGCAGACCTCTTTGTGGACGCGGTGAAAGTGCCGCGCGTCGTCCTCGAAGAGATAGCTCGGCGTTAGGTCAGCGCCCCCACCAAACCACCAGGCAGCAGGCGACTCTGCCGGCCCGCGCTCGAGATAGCGGTAGTTGAAGTGAGCGGTGGGGGCCATCGGATTGTGGGGATGGATGACGACCGAAACGCCACAGGCGAAGAACTCGAGTGCCTCGTCTCCCAGATGTTTTCCTCCCCCCATACTTCGCGCGGCCTCTGGGGTCAGGGTACCGTGAACACTGCTCACGTTGACGCCGGCCTTCTCGAAGACTGCCCCATCCTGGAGGATGCAGCTGGTACCGCCGCCACCCCCATCGCGCGACCAACCGTCCCGCCGAAAACGGCCACTTCCGTCGACGGCCTCGAGGCTCGCGGTCAACGACGCTTGAACTTCGGTCACGAGCGACTGCATATGACTGCGCATGGCCGGCCACTCTACACGTTTTCTGCAAGCTTGCCGGGGGGAAGCGCTCGATCGCCCACCGGTTTGGTTGATGCGACAAGCCGGTCGTTACATGCCGGAGTACCAGGCGTTGCGCGCCAAGGCGGGAGGCTTCTACGAGCTCTGCGTGAAGCCCGAATACGCAGCGCAGGCAACGCTCGACGCTGCGCGCATCCTCGGGACCGACGCCGCGATCATCTTCAGTGACATCACCCTACCGGGCGAGGCGATGGGACTCCCACTAACCTTCGACCCGGGCCCGAAGTTCAAAAGCCCGGTGCGCACCGCCGCCGACGTCGCGCGGCTCCGTGACGTGTCACCAGAGCGTGACCTAGGCTATGTCCTCGAGGCCATCCGGCTCACCCGCGCCCAGCTCGATCCAGCGGTTGCGTTGATCGGCTTCGTCGGCGCGCCATTCACGCTGGCGGCCTATATGATTGAAGGCGACCCATCGAAGACGTGGCGCGAGGCCAAGCGCCTCGCCTACGGGGACCCCAAGACCATGCATGCCTTGCTAGAGCGTGTTAGCGACGTCGTGCTCGCCCACTGCAAGGCGCAGCTCGCCGCGGGCTGCGACACGGTGCAGCTCTTCGACACCAGCGCTGGCGTGCTCGCCGCGCCGGAGCTGTCCACCTTCGCTTTCGCGTACGCAAGGCGGGTCATCGCGGCACTGAAAGAGACAGGCGCCCCCGTGATCTACTTCGCCCGCGATGTCGGAGCGCACCTCGAGGAGGTCGCAACGCTCGGCGCTGATGTCGTCGGTATCGACTGGACCATCAGCATGACGGAAGCGCGCCGGCGACTGCCAAAGGTCACGGCACTGATGGGCAACCTCGATCCGACGACGCTGTTCACCACACCAGAAGTGGTCCGCTCGCGAGTGCAGTCGATCATCGCCGAGATGCGAGGTCGCAACGGCTTCGTGTTCAACCTCGGCCATGGCGTGCTGCCCGAGACGCCGGTGGAAAACGTCAAAGCGATCATTGCTGCGGTGCGGGACTCAGTCGCGTAAGGCGGTCCAGCCCACCAGCGAGCACTTGACGAGTCTCTCGCCCCGACTTGGACCACGGTACCAACCAAAGGGACGCAGAGTCGTCACTGCCACCCAGCGCCGTGATGTTGCGACCCAAGCGTGGCGCATACAAAATTGCGCACTCGCCCAGGCAACCAAAGCCGTTGCAGAGAAATCCAGTGTCCGTGTCGAAGGCGATGTAGGCGTCGTCTGGCGACCAGATCACCAAGCTCGAGATCTTCGTCTTGGTGTAGCGTTCAAGGACGCCGGTCGCAGCGTCGGCCAGCCACACGTCGCGCTCCGCCGTTACGGAGGCCGCGTCGACCAACACGACGGCAAGCTGGCGTCCGTCATGACTCGGTTCGAAGTAACTCGGGACCAGTCCCGGTGGAAGCGCCACCGTGGTGGCCGCTACCACCCGTCGGCCGTCGACCGATTCGACGAAGGTTTCGCCACTCGCGTCGAGCCGCAGGAGGCTGCCGTCAGGCATCCAGTTCAAGTAGCCGGACGGACATCCGCGACACGGCCTTCGACGAACCACGTCGCAATGGTGGTGTCCTTCATGGTGTCACGCCGGACGATGGTCGACTCATTGTCCGACACGTTCCAATCCCACTCGAGCGCTTGGAGCCCGCCGGCGGTCGGCCGGAACTGGCTGTTGAGGCTAGCTCGCCGGCCCTGCGGCATGTCGTCATCGGACGAGCTCGGCGCGAGAATGGCCGCGTCAATGACGACGGTCGCATCCTCGAGCGTGTCGTAGAACCAGAGCATGCCTTGGTTGGGCCGGGCAATACACCACCAACCCGCACGAGCGGAGCAGGATTCACCGCGACCGCCCATGACGTGAATTCAGGCGTGTGGCGTCCGAGTCACAAGAGCACGAGGTCATCGTCCTCGACGACCATCAGCTCGTCGGGGTTCATCATGGACTTCGTCTTCTGGAGCCGCTCGGCGGTGAGCTTCGAGAGGCCCTCCTTGAGCTCGGGGTGCCGCGTGATGGTCGCTTTGAAGTCGCCCTTCGGAAGCAACAGGAGCTGACCGGCGGTTGCCGCCTTGCAGGTCGCGGTGGTGGGCGTGTCTTGAAGGAGGGCGATCTCGCCGAAGACGTCGCCCTCCTTCAACATCGCGAGCCGCACGTGGTGCCCGTCGGCGTCTTTCTTCGAAACCTCGACCTCACCCTTCATGACCATGAAGAGCCCCTGTCCCTGTTCGCCTTCTTCGATGAGCTCGTCGCCTGCGTCGACGGGGAAGTCTTTGAACTTCTTGATAATCTCACCGCGCACCGACTTCGGGAACGGCTTGAAGATTGGGCTCGTCGCGAGAAGGTTCGTGAGCAAGCGCTCGTTGGTGAAAGCATGCAACGCACGCGTCACGCTGTTGAGTCGATGCGCGTGCTCTTGCAGCGCCGCGCGCTTTAGCTCGAGCACGTCGCAGTCTTCTTCAGCGGTCACTGTGGCCGTTCGCGGCGCGTTCGAGATCAGAGCCATCTCGCCGAACACAGCCCCCGGGTGCAAGCGCGCGAGCTGAACCGCGCGAGGCGCGCCCTGCGCGTTGGGTAGCTGGCGTGTCACGCCAACGGTGCCCGAAACGATGATGAAGAAAGAGTCACCCGGCCTCCCCTCTTGGATGACGACCTGCCCCTTCACGAAGCGCCGGAGCTGAAGGCTCGCAAGCACGACCGCGAACGACTCTTCGTCGAGAAAGGAGAACAGGGGGATCGGCGGCACTTTGTCGGCGCCGTCGCCAAACATGCTGAAGTCGGTTGCGACCTTCTCAGCGTGTTCGAGCAGCGCCTCGCCGCTCATCCGCTCAGGCGGACCGACCTGCGTGTCGAGCTTCGGGGCCTTGGGTTCGGCGCCTTCGGCGACACGTTCGGACTCAGCTGAATACAAATCGGCGAGGATCTCGATGCCGTCATGAAAGGCTGGGTCGATGAACGACGCCATCTTGATGGCGAGCAATGACTCGAGTGGCATACCCGCCTTCATCGCGTACCAAGCACAGTCCTTGTAAACCTCGAGGGCACGAGCCTTGGCCTTCGACGACAAAAGCGCATCGCCGACACGGAAACGCGCGCGCCAGAAAGTTGGGACGGCGGCAATTGCCTGCATGTAGCCGGTCAACGCTTCGGCGTACCTACCGCCGCGGAGCGCGTCTTCGGCTTGATTGAAGGTCTGCTGCGCTGTGCCGGCCATGAGCTATTCCTTGGGTAGGGCGTCGACTGCTGCCTTGACGACGCGGGCGAAATCCTCGACGCGGGCGCTCGCTTGCGTAAGCAGCTCGGAGTCGCCCGTTTGCATGAATTCACCGAGGTTGCCGAGCGCCCCTTCGACGAAACGCGCGTGTTTCATGAGCTCGGCATCCCCGCTCGACTTGCAAGCGTACACCAAGTCGACCAGCCAGAAGAGTTGTTCGCGAAAGCGGCTATCGGGTGGCCGCCGCTCGAGCATGCGTGCAACTTTGACCAGCGACATCCCCGGTCAACCCCCCCGTTGCCGGACGCCTATCAATTCGGGCGTAGCTTCGGATCGCCGATAGCTCGCACGGCGCCCTTGCCGTCGAACATCTTCTCGATGAACGAACGCAGCATGCCAATGTCGTTTGGCCGCGCCTCGATGAGCTTCTTCTCGGTCTCCGGCAAGACGTCGAGCTTCAAGGCCACAACCGCGCGCAGACTCTTGGTTTCGTCGTCACGCTTGAAGTTGGAGATACGATAGCAGCACATGTCCTTGAAGCTGCGCTGCACCCAGAGCTTCAAGTTGTGGTCGTCGAGCGCGAGCGCGCTCTTGTCTTTGATTTTGATCTCGACTTCGCCTTCGACGAACATGGTTGTGAGTCATAGCCAATATGCTGAGCGTCAGCAACGTGCGCGTGCGTTTCCCAGACCCGGGTCGGTCGGTGTTCACCTGTCCCGAGGTCACCGTCGCCGCCGGCGAGATCGTCGCCCTCCGAGGACCCTCGGGGTGCGGTAAATCGACTCTCGGTCTTGCGATCCTCGGACTGCTTCCGGAAGGCACCGAGCGCAGCGGGCGTATCGCGTTCCGCGAGCTAATACTCACCGATCTGTCCGAGCCTGCTCTGCGCGGCGTGCGCGGTAAGCGCATCGCCTGGGTCCCCCAGGACGTCGCCGCATCGATGAGTCCCTTCCACACCGTCGCCCGCCAGATCGCCGAAGTCGCCGAGGTTCATGAGGGGGCTTCGAGCAAGGTGGCGACCGCGCGGGCAGAGGCACTTCTTGCGCGTCTGCGTATCGAGGACGCTGGCACGCGTATGCAAGAGCACCCGCACCGCTGGTCCGGTGGCATGTTGCAGCGCGCCTTGATTGCGATGGCTCTCATGGTGAGGCCCGAGCTCGTCATCGCCGACGAACCCACCTCGGCGCTCGACGAGCAATCACGTCGAGCAGTCGTCGAGCTCTTCCGCGAGAGCGCGGCGGCGGGCACCGGCTTCCTCGTGATCACGCACGACAGCGAGCTCGTCGCCGCCCTCGGCGCCCGTACCGTGAGCTACGGCGCGGCCTCGTTCTCGACCGGATAGTGTTGTTCCAGGCAGCTATCGCAAAGGCCGTGACTGAAGACGGCGTTCGAACGCTGCTCGATATACGACTCCATCTTCTGCCACGACGCTCCGTCATCGCGGATACGTTTGCAATGCATGCAGATCGGAATGAGACCCTGAAGCTGCTTGATGTGCGCTGCCGCCTCCTCGAGCTCGGCGACCTTTGCGGTAAGCTTCGCCTCGAGGTTGACGATGCGCTCACCAACGCGCAAGCGGGCGCGCAGCTCGGTGGGGTCGTACGGCTTCTTTACGTAGTCATCGCAGCCGCAATCGAGCGCTTCGAGCAGATCGGCTTGCGTGTCACGCGCCGTCACCAGGCAAACGTAGGTGTAGCGGCTCTTCTGTGCGCGAATCCAACGACAGACTTCGGGGCCCGAGGCGCGCGGCATATTCCAGTCGAGGACCACGAGCTGGGGTGCGTCGGGCTGGGCGAGGACGCTGATTGCGGCAACGCCGTCGGAGGCAGTCGCCACCTCGAAGCCGGCCCGAATCAGCTGCGCTTGCAAGATGCGCAGTGACATCGGTTCGTCATCGGCAATCAACACCTTCATTGGCGGATCCCCTCGCCGAGGCGCGGAGCCTCTCCGTGATTCAACGACACGTTTCATCGATTTACCGACCTAGATCTTTTCAGAATGGCGCAGCCCATGTAGGGCATTGCAGGCATGCCCGATGCGGCCACCGTCGCTAGACGCCTTTCGACCGCCTATTTTACCTACTACGCGACGATCGGGCTCGAATACGTCTACATGCCGTTCTTCTTCACCCACATCGGGCTATCACCCGGGGATGTGGGCGTTCTTTACGCGGGTCGCATCGCGACGTCGATCGTTTTTCAGCCCCTGACCACGCGTATCGCCGACCGCACCGGCAAACCCTACCTCGTGCTCAAGCTGGCGATGGTGGCCGGCTTCATCGCCGCCACGGGCCTGTACTTCGCGCAAGGGCTTGCGAGCGCGGCCCTCTTCATGTGGACACAGGCGGCCTTTCGCAGCGTCGCCATCCCGATTCTTGACGCGACGACTCTCCACGAGCGCGGCTCGGAGAATTACGGGCGCATCCGTTTGTGGGGGAGCATCGGCTATGGCCTCGCCGCGCTCGGCCTCGCCTCGGTGGTCGGCAGCATGGCCTACGACCAAGCCGGTGCAACCGCGCTGCCCGCATACCTCGCCGCCAACACCATGATGGTGGTCGCGATGTTCTGGTTGCCGCCTGGCTTGCGCATGGAACATCCGCATGCAGCCGTCGCGCCTCGCGTGCGTATTCCCGCCGGCGTGTTCGCGCTCATGGCGGTCGGAGCCGTGCACTGGGCATCCGTCGAGGCCTACAACGTTTTCTTCTCGTCGCATGTCCGCTGGCGCGGATTTCCACCGAACGTGCCGGGGCTCGGGGTCGCGGCCGCAATCGCCTGCGAGACCGCTACTCTCTTTTTCTTTGGTCGGTTCTTGAAGCGCGCACCAGCGGCGACCTGGATCCTCGTGAGTCTGTCCTTGAGCGTGTTGCGCTGGCTCGGGACTGCATTCGCCACGAACCCCACGTTGCTCATCGTGGTCCAAGGGGGCCACGCTTTTTCGTTCGCGTTATGGTGGGTGGCTCAGCTCGAGGTCTTTCGCCTGAACGCCCCCCCAGGTCGGCGCGCCGCCATGCAGGGTCTGTACAGCGCTGCCGTCCTGGGTGTCGGCGGCGCCGTCGGCACATCGTGTTTCGGCTGGGTCCTCGATCACTACGGCGGCGAACGCATGTTCGTCGTTGCTGCGGCGCTCGACGTCATCGCCGTCCTGGTGGCTGTCGGGACGCAGCGCTTGTGGTGGAAGGTTCCCGCGAGAGCGTAGTTGACGGAATTCTGGCGTTTGTTTATGACCCGCCGCTGCAAGCCCGGATGGCGGAATTGGTAGACGCGCCAGGTTCAGGTCCTGGTGGGGGCAACTCCGTGAAGGTTCGAGTCCTTTTTCGGGCATGACGAATAGCTCCCAGGTTGCTTGAAAGGCGACCTGGGGCTATTTGCCAGCCCCATGCTGGCATCTCTCATCGTCGCAACCACGCTGCTCGCCTCCGAGCCCGGTGACGCTCTCAAAGCGCTCGAGCTACCGTTCACGCGCTACACCCTGCCGAACGGACTCACAGTCATCTTGAGCCCAAGCCACACCGTGCCGACGGTGGCGGTCGAAGTTTGGTACAAGGTCGGCGCAGCACAGGAAGAACCGGGCCGCTCGGGTTTCGCGCACCTCTTCGAGCACATGATGTTTCAGGGGTCGGCGCACGTCGGAGACGACCGACATTTTGCCCTGCTCGAGGCTGCCGGCGCATCCGACTTGAACGGCAGCACCAACTACGATCGAACCAACTACTACGAGGTCGTGCCGGCGCATCAGCTCGAGCTTGCGCTGTGGCTGGAGAGCGACCGCATGGGCTGGCTGACTATCTCGCAGGAGAAGCTCGACAACCAGCGCGCCGTCGTCCAGGAGGAACGCCGTCAGCAAATCGAGAGCCGGCCCTACGGAGCCTCGAGCGAACAGCTCATTCAGTCGATCTACCCACCGAGCCATCCGTATTACGGCATGGTGATCGGCTCCATGAAGGACCTGAACGCCGCGACCCTCGAGGACGTGCAAGGCTTCTACGACCGCTACTATGCGCCGCGAAACGCGATTCTCGTCATCGCTGGCGACATCGCCATCGAGCCGACCAAGGCACTCGTCGACAAGTACTTCGCGACGCTGCCCGACCGCGCGGTTGGCAACTCGCGCGTCGTCCCCGAGCCGAAGCTCCAGAACGAGAAGAGGGTCGACGTTACGGAGAACGTGCAGCTCCCGCGCGTGCACATGGCGTGGGTGTCTCCCAAACCGTTCTCGCGCGACGATTACGTATGCGACATCCTTGCGGCGGTTCTGGGTGACGGGCGCCAGTCGCGTCTGCACAAGCGCTTGGTCCACGATTTACAAATCGCTCAATCCGTTACAGCGGACCAGTCATCACATAGCTTGGGCTCGGTATTCACCATCATGGCGACAGCGCGCCCCGGCGTCTCAGCCGCGAAGCTCGAAAACGAGATGCAAAAGGTCTTGGATGAGCTAGTCGGCGAAGCCCCACCAACGTCGAGAGAACTGACCGCCGCCAAGAACAGCATCATCACCGACCACATGGCAGAGCTTCAGACAGTCGGGGCACGAGCGGACACGCTAGCTTTCTTCACGCATTACACTGGCGACCCCGGCTACGTACGCGAGTGGATCGGCACCTATCAGACGATCACCAGCGCCGACGTGCAGCGCGTCGCCAAAGAGCTGCTCGTCAAAGACCATCGCGTCATCCTTACAACAGTCCCGTTGCCACACGTGGGGCAGAACTAATGCGTCGCACACTCGTCTCGTTCATGTCCGTTTTGGCATTCGCCTGCACCCGTGGAGGCGACAAACCGGTGACCCCTGGCGCCAATGGCCCCGGTGACGCCACCCATGCATTCCGAAGCGAGCAGCCAAAACCCGGCAAGCCCAAGGACTTCGTTGGGCCGATACCGTCACGAACGGTGCTGGCGAATGGCCTCACGGTGCTCGTCATCGAGAAGCACGAATTGCCGCTAGTAGCGGTGCAACTCGTGGTGCGTAGCGGGACCTCCGCCGACACCAAGGGCCACGAAGGCATCGCTCAGATGGTCGCGAACATGCTGCAGTCGGGCACGGCGACGCGCAAAGCGTCCGATATCGACGAGGCTATCGAGACGCTGGGCACGCAGATCACGAGCTCCACCGATCTCGATGGTAGCGCCGCCTTCGTGCAGGTGCTTCGCGACAACCTGCCGCAGGCCTTCGACGTCCTCGCCGACGTCGTCCAAAACCCCAGCTTCCCGAGCGACGAGCTCGAGCGCGTGCGCGCGCAGATGACCACGAATCTGCTACAGGAACGCGACAGCCCTCCACGCCTGGCCTCGCGTACGCTATTGCAAACAATCTACGGCGATCATCCTTATGGCCGTAGCGCCGCCGTCACCCCAGATGGTCTCTCCAAGGTGAAACGCGACGACCTCAAAGCATTCCACGCCAAACGCTTCCGACCAGGCAACGCAGCAGTCATCGTCGTCGGTGACATCACGAGCGCCGAAGCCGTCAAGCTCGCCGAGAGTCGCTTCGGCGGCTGGAAAGGGACCGATACGCCGCCCGCCATCGGCCCGGTGGCCCCACGTAAGCCTGGCATCATCCTCGTGCCCAAAGCGGGCGCGGCGCAGGCGCAGATCTTGGCTGGGCACGTTGGCGTCCCGCGCTCGCATCCTGACTTTTACGCGCTGGTCCTCACGAACCTCGTGCTTGGCGGCCAGTTCAACAGCCGAATCAACATGAACCTGCGCGAGCAGAAGGGTTTCACCTACGGAGCCTCGTCGGCCTTCAACTACGGTCGCGGCCCCGGCGCATTTTTCGTCGCGACGAGCACGCGTCCCGAGGTGGCCGCCCCCGCAATTCACGAGATCCTTCTCGAGATCCGCAAGATCCGCCAAAGCGGCATCACCGCCGCGGAACTAGAAAGCGCGAAGAGCAACTACATTGAGTCGCTCCCCGGAGAGTTCGACACGGTGCGCTCCCTCGCGCGCATGATGAGCACCATCTACATGTACGACCTGCCGCTCGACTACTACGGCACCATCGGCGCCAAGCTCAACGAGGTCACGCTCGAGCACATCGCCAGAGCCGTCAAAGAGCACATCGACGACGACAAGCTCGAGATTGTCGTCGTCGGTGATGAAAGCCAGCTCAAGGCGCAGCTCGAGGCTCTCGGACAGTCCGACATGTCACGCAGCGTCGAGGTGCGCGCGCCGCCGCCGGCCGACAAGAAAGGTGGCTCGACAACCCCGGGCGGTCCGCAGGGCAACCCCGCCCTGCGCTGACAGCGCCGGTCACGCGGAGACCGCGTTAGCCGTAGCGGTCTTCACGCCAAGGGTATGCGGTGTTCGAGTAGCCCCGTTCTTCCCAGAACCCTTTGCGATCCACGAGCAGAAACTCGATGGCCTTGATCCACTTCGCGCCCTTCCAGGCGTAGAGCTGCGGCGTGATCATACGCAGTGGGCCGCCATGCTCGACGGACAGCGGGGCGCCGTTCGCGGTGTGCACGAGCAACACGTCGGGCTTGAGCGCTTCGACTAGCGGCAAGTTCGTCGTGTAGCCGTCGTAGCCGTAGGTCATGACGTGCGTCACCCTTTCGTCGACGTCCGCTAACGCGGCGAGCTCGGAGAAGCGCACACCCTGCCAAGCCATGTCGAACTTCGACCAGGTGGTCACGCAGTGAAAGTCGCTCGTGTCACTGACCTGTTCGAGCGCCATGAAGTCCGCCCACTTGAGCGTCTGCGGACGCTTGCACGCACCTTTGAGCTCGAGCGTCCACGTCTCGAGCGGCACGTGCGGCTGACGCCCGAGGTCGAGCACCGGCCACTTCTTGGTCTCGTATTGGCCCTGCGGTAGGCGCGGCATGCCGTGCCGATTGGGCGCCCCTTCGCCAAGAGGCTTGTCGTCGGCCATCGACGGCGTGCTCGCCATCCGCGCGAAGAAGCGCTCCCGCAGGCGCATGCGGGCGTCGACGATGCGCTCTTGGTCGGTACGGGTCTTGGTATCGATAGGCTCGTCACTCACCGTCCACTCCCTAACACGCCCGCCGGCGCCGCGTCTTTCCCCCGTACAGCGCTCTTCGGTTTGGCCTTTTCGCGTTCGAGGAAATAGCTCTGGATAAGAGTATGGTGCGCCGCATAGCGGGCGGCGCAGAGTCCAATGGCCTCGTGGACTGCGGCGAGCGCGCGAGGTCCGCCGGTCAGGTTTTCGATACGCGGGCGCAGGAAGGTCTCGACCTCGGCGGCGCGCTCGGCGGTGCAGAAGTCGAGCGCCAGGTAGGGAATGTACGCGTGCTGCTCCTCTGGAACCTTGGCGCGCACGGCGTCGAAGTTGGTCTGCAACCAGTCCCACGCGGTAGCCATGCTCTCACGCCGAGTGCCCAGCGGGTGGGCGACACCCCAGAACTCGGCGGCGCGGACGGTATCCGTCAAGGCGCGATCCAGCGCTTGCCGTACGAGCTCGGGCTCGCGGGCGCTACCTAAAGCGGTGATGAGCGGCGACCGTAATCGCGGATCTTCCTGCTTGCCAAGCAATGCGATGACTCGCTCTTGCACCGAACGGCCACCCTCCACGGCGGCGACCGCGATGACGGTGCCCGCGAGGGCCGAATCAACGACATCGTCGCCGGTCTTCCCCGCTTCGCGCGCGGCGAGGAGTGCCATTCCGCGGCGTTGCGCCTCCTTGCGGAACGCTGGGTCGGCGCCGATTTCCGTGAGGAACGTCACCAAGCTAGAGCGCGCTGTGCGAGCCTCTTCGGTTTCACCTGCGCGGCGGTCGAAGTCGGCGGTCGTGACGCGCCCCTTGAAAAGGTCGCGTGCAAAGGCCTCGACGGCAGCGCGCGCCGAAGCGTCGACGTAGCGGTCGCGCGTGACAGCGATGGCAGCCATCGCCTGCGCATCGATACGCGTGTCACGTTGTGCGACGAGGACAGGTAGCGCCTCATAGACATCCACGGGAGAGGCGCGGCCCGCGGCGACGGAAGCACGCAAGCTGTCCGCGAAGGCAAGCGCCTCTCCGCGGCTCAAGTCCTTACGCGCAAGGGCCGCCTGCAGCTTCGTAGTTTCGTCCGCTGGAATCGCGAAGCGGTAGTAGCCAGCGGCATCGGCGTTGGGCATTAGCCAGTCGGGACAGCCCGGCTTGTCGAGGGTTACTTGAGCCGACGGCGAGGTGAGAAGCCAGCACTGTTTGTGCGCTTTACCCTGCATGCTATAGCGGACACACACGGGAACCTTCCACTGGCGCTCAGGGTCGCCTTCCGAACCGAGAGGCAGATAGCGCGACTGGTCGAGGGTAAGCTGCGCCGCTCCCTGTGGCGTACACACGGTCTGCGCGCCGATGAGGGGCACGCCGGGTTGCTCGACGAAACTCTGCAGAGCGTGGCTCACGTCAGCGCCGCTCGACTCGCCGAGTGTCGCGAAGAACTCCGCGGCGGTGGCGTTACCAAAGCGGTACTTGTCGAGGTAGTTGCGCACCGCCGTCCTGAAGACCTCGCGCCCCATGTACGACTCGAACATGCCGAGTACGCCCATGCCCTTGTCGTAGGTGATCGAATCGAAGGCGTTGGCAATATCGTGATTGCTTTCGACCGGTTGATGGACCTGCCGCGCAGCGACCAGGCTGTCCGTATGCATGCTAGCAAGCGTCGCCTCGAGACCTGAGAGGGCCGCGTCGAGCTTGGGGTCGAAGACCTCGGCGACGCGATAGCCCATCCAGTTGGCGAAGGCTTCGTTGAGCCACGTATCATCCCACCAACGCATGGTGACCGTGTTGCCGAACCACATATGCGCGAGCTCGTGCGCCATGGTCTCGACGTGGGCGCGCCTCTCCTCGAGCGTCGACTGTTTGGGATCGACGAAAAGCAACTTGTCGAGGAACACGATGGCGCCAACGTTTTCCATCGCGCCCTCAGCAAAGTCTGGTGCCGCGATCATGTCGAGCTTGTCGAATGGATAGGGCGTTCCGAAATAGTCCTCGAGGATGGCGAGAAGCTCGCCCGTGGTCGCCAGGGCATAAGCGAGCTTTGAGCCCTGCCCTTTCACCGCGATCCCCCGGAGCGGCAATGGCTGCTGACGGACGGCGTTCGCGGGAATCATGCCGCCGTCGACGACGTCGAAGTCGCCAACTGCGAACGTGATCAAGTAGGTCGGCAAGCGTTCTGTACGAGCGAAACGGACGCGCCTGCCGCGACCCTCGAGCTCCTCGTTGACGACGTGCGTCGTACTGACCGCTGTCACCGTCTTGGGTGAAGTGATGGTGATGTCGAAGGGAGTCTTGAAGCGCGGCTCGTCGAAGCCGGGAAAGACAAGCCGGGCCGAGATGGCCTCGAGCTGCGCGAAGACGTACGGCTTGCCATCGGAGACGACCTTATAAAGACCTTCGACCCGGTGGCTAAAGCTCGCGTCGTAGCCGATGACGACGGTGAGCTCTTGCGGCGGCAGGTTCTGACCGAACGACAGGCGTGAAAGGCCGTCCGGCGTCATCTGCTGCCAGGTGGCAGGGATGACCTTGCCGTCAAACAAGGTCACTTGGGCGCTCTTCACGCGCAAACCACGGCCATGCATCCAGATGGCCTCGTGCGGTTTGTGCAGCAGGACCTTGATTGCGACGTCGCCGCTGAAGTCCTCCGCCGCAGGATCGATGGTGAGGTTGAGCGCATACCCGGTAGGTGTCGCGCTCTGCGGCAGCTTCCCCAGCGGCAGCCCTTCGTCCGCCTCGAGGTCGAGTCGCTCGAGAGGTTCGGTCATGCCCTTCGCGGGCACCTTGCTGCCGCGAACGCAGCCAAGCCCGAGAAGAACCGCGAAGAACGGAAACGCCTTCCACATGGCCTGGCCCGGTAGCAGTCTGCAAGCCAATGAACAAGCATGCGCGAAGGCTACGGCTGTGGTTCAATGAAGCCCGGCCATGGCTGACAAGACCTTCTATCGTTACATCGACGCGAACGGCGATGCCCACTTCGTCGACGCGGTGAGCGACGTGCCGCGAGAGCTCAAGGGCACCCTCGAGAAGCTCACCATCAAGGACAACACGAGCACCAGCAAAGCGATTGGCGTCGCCGAGGGCATCGCGGGTGATGCCGTCGAGCACATGCACTGGCCCTCGTTCGGCTGGGGCCTCGGGATCGCGGCGGCAGTCTTCCTCGTCATGCGCATCATCGCCATTGGCAAGATGGCGTTCGTCGGGCTGGCAGCGACGGTCGCGGCGGGGGGCGTTGGAGCGGGCTTCCTAACCAAGAACCTGAAGAGTCACCTCCCAAGCTCGGTGACGAACATCATTCCGAGCGGGTCGGACTTGAAGCATGTGCCGACGCCAGCGGAGGCAAAGCGAATTCTCGAGAGCCTGCCGAAGGCCGGCGCCGAGCGCGACAAGACCCTCGAGGCGATCTTTCAGACAGAGCGCAAGTAGGCGAGCGGACTTGGCGAGCGCTGCCTTCATCTCGCTACGCATTGGACGAACCAACATCGCTCTTTGGGCCAACCCTCGCCTCGCCCGGTCTATCCCCGCTTGATCGGAAACGGTGCGAACGCTTGCACGGTCGGCATGACCTCGAGGCGATTGATGTTTACGTGCGCAGGTAAGGTCGCACACCAAAAAATACTCTCGGCGATGTCGGCCGGGCGCAATGGCTCCGTTCCGGCGTAAAGATTCTTCGCTCGCTCGACATCGCCCTTGAAACGGACGATCGAAAACTCGGTCTCCGAAAAACCGGGTTCGATGCTGGTGACGCGCACTGCCGTGCCATGGAGATCGGCGCGCAAGTTCAGCGAGAACTGAGCGACGAACGCCTTGGTGGCCCCGTAAACATTGCCCCCAGGATATGGATAGGAGCCAGCGACACTTCCGAGGTTCACGATGTGGCCGCGATTGCGTTCGACCATGCCTGGGAGAACCGCGCGCGTCACATAGGTAAGGCCCTTGATGTTGACGTCGACCATGGCGTCCCAGTCATCGAGATTCGCCTGATGCGCGGGCTCGAGCCCGAGTGCGCCACCGGCGTTGTTGACCAGCACATCGATGGCCGCGAAGTCCGTTGGCAGCGCCGTAAGTGCGGCGGCGACAGCGCCACGATCGGCGACGTCGAAGCAAAGTGGCAAAACGCGCCCACCGAGCTGCGCCCGCATCGCGTCGAGTCGGTCTTTGCGCCGGCCCGTAACGACCACCCGCGCACCTGCGGCGTGGAAGCGCTCCGCCGTGGCTTTGCCGTACCCCGAGGTCGCGCCAGTCACGAGGACGGTCAACCGCGAGGCGTCTATCACTGGTTGACCCGCTTCAGGGCGGTAAGGAACTCGTCGCTTGCATCGATGAAGCGCGCGGTGAAGCCACTATCGACGGGTTGCATGACCTCGGCGAACGAACCAACGATCTCACGCACGTGAGCCCCGTCGCTGCGCGCTGGCAGCAACACGAGGAGAGGCTCACCTTGGCGTAGCTTCTCCGCCGTCTCGATGGCGATGACACCTTCCCCGGCCCGCTCGACGCGACCGACGTATTCGAGCATCCCACGGCGAAACAATACCAAGCGTTCGTCGACGTTCAGCATGTCACCATCGAGATCCACACCGCTGCTGCAGATGTCGTCGATGACGCCAATGAGCTCGGTGACGGCGACCGGCGCTGGGTCGACGAAACGCATGCCGATACCGTCTTCGCGGCGGTGGGTAACCTCGGCGCGCATCTGCACCTCGACGCCCTTGTGCGCGAGGTTGAGGTCGACCCGCGTGCCGGCAGCCCACTTGGCGTCCGTCAAAAGATACACACCGCCTACGCTCAGGTTCTTGGTGAGGGCCTTGACGCGCCCCGTGGCCGTCTCGGCCGTGACCTTCAAGGCCACCAGGATACGAATGTGACTACGCTTGTTGCTCGTCATCTTCACGCCTGCACGTCACAGATGAAGATGGGCGCGTAGTGCATGTGAGTGATCTCGGGAGAGGACGGCGCCGTCGCGCGCGCCATGGCGATGGCCTCTTGCAACGAGTCGGCGCGCTCCCAACCGAGCAGCTCCGGCACGCGCGAGTTGTCCGCACCAGCGGCAATAACGCGCCCGTAGTGTTGGCGCCCGCGTTCGCCCCAGTACCACATGAAAAACGGGTGTGACCCATGGTAGGCGTGCCCGAACCGGAACCGATCGATGTACGACGGGTTCTGCGCGAACTCGCGCTCGTACTTCTTGTGCAACGTCATGGCGTCGCGGGTTTCTGGCAGGAGCCTGTTGAAGAACTCGATGTAGCTCGGGTGATGCTCCGGATCGAAGCCATCGAAGCACGGGTGGCAGACGATGAGTGTGCCCCCCTGACGGCACAGCGGAGTACCCTTGTGCATATTGTGGAGGTAGCCGAGCGCCTGCACCTGCACGAGCAACGGGTTCAAGATCGAGTTCACGTTGTACGGCGAGATGTACGGCACACCCATGATGAGGATGTCGCACTGGCCCTTTACGGGCACCGTGTACTGCTGGAAGGACTTCTCGAGCGTCTTCTCGTGAACGGGCTCGGTTGCGCCAGCCGTGACCTGCACGACCTCATAGGCCGCTGGCACCTTCATCATCATCTTGTTCTTGGCGCCGCGCGGCAGGTGCTTGAGAGAGAAGCGCATGGCATCGAACTTGAGCCAGTCGAGGTCGGTGAAGTGGTCTTCGTTACGCCCAAGGAAGTCGAGCTGCGCGTCATACATGCGGTTGTTGAGCACGGTCTCGATGTGGAAGACCTTGAGCTTCGAGTTGATGAAGCGCCCGATGCGATTGTAGATGCCGTGCATGTGCGAACGCTCGGGCGTCATGTACGTCTCGGTCGCGCGGAGCACCTTCGGGTTGTGGTGCGAGAGCAACGTCCGGTAGTTGCACAAACCTACGCCGACCGACTTGTTGCCCCCATTCATGGGCACAAGGTTGATGTTGACGTAGATGATGAGATCGCTCTCGCAGGCGCGCTTGTTGAGCTCAACCTTCTCGCCCGCGTCGGTCTCGCCGAGCGACGTGATGCCATTCGGATCTTCGGCGTCGTGGTTGTAGAGCCGGTCCGGCCAGTACGCCTTGAAGATCGTCGCGCCGACCATCCGCTTGACCTCGCCCTCGGTCATGCGGCGGTGGACACCCGTGGCGATGATGATGTGGACGTCATCGACCCCGTAGTCAGAGAGCATCTGAAGGACGACGTTCAGGATGCGCTCACGCACCTCCGGCGTCTTCATGGGCGGCAACGGCAACGAGATATCGTCGACCGCGATGGTGACCTTCATACCCGGCGTAAGCAACGCGTGGAGGGGCTCCATACCGAGTGGGTGCGTCACGGCGTGGCGAATCGCGGCGTCGACGTTGGCGAGACCGGCAAGAGGCGGCGGGGGATAGATGACACGTGTCCCGACCGGCAAGTCTTCGAGCAGGAAGTCCTCGCCGAAGTGGATGATGCGGGGGGCCGAGTCTTTGTCGACGTAAGTGACGAGCTGTTCGAGGTCGTGAAGTGGCACGGCGGTGGACTATCCGCCACATAGCGCAGAGTCAACACGGGGTTAGACAAGCCCGGGTCCGGGTTGTCTTCCCTGCGCGGGCGTGCTGAAAGCCGGGCAGCGTGACCCTCTGGCTTTCCTTGATTCTCGCGGCCGCTCCGGCCGACGAGCGTACGAGCGACCGCTATCTGCGTCAGCTCGACGAGCTTTCAGCGCTTTGGAGCCGCTACGAGTTCGACTACGTCAAAGATGGACGCGTCGTGGAGCTCGACGAGCGGGGCATTACGACCAGCGAGGCGCAGAGCTACGGCATGCTCCGCGCGGTCTGGCAGCGCGACAAAGAGGCCTTCGCGTCGATCTGGCGATGGACGAAGGAAAACCTAAGGACCCGTCGCGACCTGTTATTCGCCTGGAAACACGATGGTCGCGGAGTCGTCGACCACAACACCGCGAGCGACGCCGACGTCGACATCGCTCTCGCCCTGATCGTCGCTTCACGGCTCTTCGAGGTGAAGACGTATCGCAGCGAAGCGCTCGCGCTCATCGACGACATCTGGAAGCAGGAGGTCGTCGTCGCGAACGGAGTTCCCTATCTCTCGGCGGGGAACTGGGCATCCCGCGAGCGCTACGTCACCATTCACGTCGGCTATCTCGCCCCGGCGTCGTACACAGTGTTCGCCGAGGTCGACGCGAAGCACGACTGGCGGGGGCTCGCGGCCTCGAGCTACGCCCTCCTAGACTGGCTGCAGGAACGGACCAAGCTTCCTCCCGAGATCGTCTACCTCGACAAGAACAAGAACACCCTGCTGCTAAGCAAGCCGGGCGGCAAAATCGCGACGTTCGGCTATGACGTCGTGCCCCTCTTCTTTCGCCTTGCCGTCGACGCGGCGTGGCACGGCCGCGCCGAGCGCAGTGCTCGCGTGCTACTCGACAACGTCGAGGAAATCTACGCGACGAGCGGAAGGCTCGTGGAGCGGTACGACACGAACGGTCATCCGCTATCGCAGCTCGAAGGGCTCCCCCACTACGCGTCGGTGCATGCGCTCGCATTGGTCGAGGACCGCGACTTCGCCGAGCGCCTCGAGCGCGAGAAGCTCGCCCAGCTTTTTGGCAAGGCGTTGCAAAACAAGGAAACGCCTTACTACCTGCACAACTGGTTGTGGTTCGATCGAGCCTTCGCGCTCGACCGCGTCGTCCAGGGTAACGAGCTCTTCGCTTTTCTCCGGCCATTCGACATGGAGGGCTTTCTCGTTCACTTGCCGCTAGCCTGGGTGCTAGCGACCTTCGTGTCGTTCTTTCTTGGAAAGCGGTTCCGCGCGGCGCGCGTCGCTTTCGTGGTCTCGGGGCTCGCACTATGTGCGCGCTACCTCGTGTGGCGACTCACGACCAGCCTCAACTTCGTCGAGACTTTCGGGCCGATCATCAGCATCGCGTTGTGGTGTGCTGAAGCGTACAGTTTCACCACCGTCGTGCTCCTCGTGCTGCAAGTCGGCCTGTGGCCACGCGAGAAGCCTGCACGGCCGGACGTCCCCTCGTTCACGCCATCGGTCGATGTCCTCATCCCAATCTACTCCGAGTCGACAGACATACTCGACAAGACCCTCATCGCGGCCGTCGCCATGCGCTACGCGAACAAGAAGATCTGGGTCTGCGATGACAGCCACCGCGACGAGGTGCGAACCCTCGCGGCGTCGCACGGGGCCGGCTACATCAAGGGTCCCAAGAAGCACGCCAAGGCAGGTAACCTGAACAACGCCATGACGGTGACCTCGGGCGAGCTGGTCTTGGTGTTCGACACCGACCACATCCCGGTCACGAGCTTCCTCGAAGAGACAGTGTCGTGGTTCGTCGACGACAAGCTCGCGGTCGTACAAACGCCACATCACTTCTACAATGACGACATTTTTCAGCGCGCGTTTCGTCTAGAGGGCACGGTGGCGAACGAACAAGATCTCTTCAACCACGCCATCCAGAATGGGCGCGACGGCTGGGGTGGCGCCTTCTTCGTCGGCAGCGGCGCGCTCTTTCGCCGGAAGGCACTCGACGAGAACGGCGGGTTCAATCTGCTATCGATCACCGAGGACATCCATACCAGCCAGCACCTGCACGCCCGGGGCTGGCGCACACGTTTCGTCGACAAAGACCTCGCGGTCGGTCTCACCGCCGAAAATCTCTCGAGCTACCTGGTTCAGCGGCGTCGATGGATGCTTGGTTGCTTACAGATCTTCTTCAAAGACAACCCAATCCTTCATCGCGGACTGCCGCTTCGCTTGCGCCTAGGCTACTTCGCCTCGCTCTACTACTTTCTGCATCCCCTCTTTCGGGTCATCTACTGGCTCACACCCCTCTACTTTCTCTTCTTCCACCTTCACCCTCTCTTCGCCGACCTCCCCGAGTTGCTCGCATATCTCATGCCGGCCATCATCTTTTTGCCCATGGTTTCGTCCGCCCTCTTGCCCGGGTGGCCGCGCTTTGGTTGGGGCGTCGTCTACGAGCTCGTCGTCTCGTTCCCACTTTTTCGCGCCATGTTCGACCTCTTCTTGCCGAAGTCGCTCGGCTTCAAGGTGACTCCAAAGGGAATCGTGTCGACGAAGCGGAGCTTCGATGCGAGCTCTTCGTTACTCACCATCATTGCCGCGCTGCTGACACTCGCTGGCATCGTCAAGGGTTACGTCGAGATGACAGCGTTCGGTATCGAGCGCGACGCTTACGTGCTCAACATCGTGTGGGCTACGGTGAACCTGTTGGGCCTCGCAGTGGCGTTGTTGGTCGCTTGGGAGCGGCCCCAACGACGCGTCGAGGAGCGCTTGCGGCGCACGTTCAAGGTGCGCGTCGACGGTATCGAGATGGGCGCGACACGCGACGTCAGCCTCTCGGGATGCGCCCTCGAAGTGACACGCTCCGCGGCGGTCCTAGCGATGGCGTCAGAGGCCGACCTAACGCTCGACATGTACGACGGGCCGCTCATCTTGCCGGCGAAGCGGGTCTATGAGCAGCCGCTCGGGGGAGGACGTTTGCGTCTCGGGTTTCGCTTCGTGCTAGGCGCAGCCGAGCGGCGCGCACTACTGCTCGCGCTCTACGCCCACCCAAAATCGTGGGAGAGGGCGCACGCGAACGAACCCCGGAGCAACCTTGCGATGTTCTGGCACCTCACCCGCGGCATCGCGCGCGCTCTGCTCCCCGCGCTGCTAGTCATGGGTGTCTGCTCGAGCGCACATGCCGAGGGCATCCGTGAGTCCTGGTACATGATGCGTGGTCGCTCCAACATGGAGATCGGCAATTTCAAGGCAGCGATCGAGGCCTACGAGAAGGCGGTCGAGCTCAACCCCGACAACGCGGACGCCATGCGCAGCCTCGGCACTGCTTACGAGCAGCAGGGGCTGTACGACAAAGCGGTCGAGCAATACGACAAGTACCTGGCACGTTTTCCCGACGACACCGATGTAAACTTCGCGCAAGCGCAACGCCTCAAGTGGTCGCGCTACGGCTACCGACGAAAAGACGCCATCCGCTATTACCGCCAGGGACTCGCGAAGAAGGACGACCCAGCGATGCGTCTCGAGCTCGCGAAGCTCCTCGCCCAGGACAAAAAAGACGTCCGGGCTGCGCTCGACGAATACGAACGACTGCTCGACGCGACACCGAATGACGCGACGCTGCGCCGCGACTACCAGAAGCTCTTGTTGTGGGACGAAGCCCAAGGGACGCGCGCTATCCCCGAATACGAGAAGACGTGGAAGGAGCGGCACGACTACGAAACCGGCCGCACGCTCGCCGAGCTCTACGCGCGGGACGGCAAGTATCACGACAAGGCGATCGCGACGTACTCTGAGCTAGTCCGGATGCGGCCCGAAGATGCGAAGACGAGACGCGCCTATGCAGGTCTATTGGCCCGCCGCGCCGGCACCCGCAAGCAAGCGCTCGACGAATACGAGAGGCTAACGAAGGCAGGCGACCGAGAGTCCCGCATTGCGTACGCGGGCCTCCTTGCCAGTGACGAAGACACCCTGCCCCAAGCGCTGGAGCTCTACCATCAAGCCGCCAAAGCGGATGGACGAGACGTCAGGCCGCGCGTCGGTCTCGCGCGCGCCTACGCCGCGCAGGGCGACCGACAGCGAGCGCTCGAGCAAGCTCGTCTCGCACGCAAGCTCGCTCCCAACGACGCCACGGTGGCGCGCCTCAACTACGAGCTCGAAGGCCGCGATGGTCCGGCCGTCACGGGCAAGGTTACCGCGCTCATCCAACCGGCGGGGGTCTACGAGCTGTATGGCTTCGGCGCGACCGCGAGCGGCTCACTCGAGGTAGCGGGCACGGTGGTCGCCGGCCTGCGCGCGGGCGGCGAAACATACTGGAGCGGGGTCGAGCGCGCGAGCGGCGCCGTCGTCGGTGCCTTTGCCGAGGTACTGGTCGGCGAGGCCGATCTCGCGAGCGCTCGTATTGACCTTCACACGCTGGCCGACGCTGGCCTTGAAGTCGCCGCGTCCTTCGACCACCGCGCTGGTGACCTACTCTTGCGCCCCAGTGTCGAGCGCACCCTGCGTTTCGACTCCTACCTTGCGCTCGTCGGTGCTGAAGGTCGTGGCGCAGCGCGCTCCCATCTCGCCCGCGTGGAAGCGCGGATCGAACACGATCGCCTCCACGCGTGGGTGGCTCCGCACCTTGGCTTCATCACCGCCAACAGCGACAGCTCGAATCTCCAGCTGGGAGCCGAAGGCGGCGCCCAGTGGTTCGCCGTCGCCGACAGCACGACGCGCTTCGGCCTGGGCGCCACGACCTACCTCACCCACTACGGCACCGATCACGGGGCGTTCGACGGCCCACTCGGCGATGGATACTTCAGCCCCGATCTCTTCTGGTCAAACGCGCTCACTGCGAGCTTGAGCGTCCGTACCGCCGCTCATGAGCTGCGACTGTTCGCCGGCCCGGCACTGCAATACCAGAAGGCAGGGACAACGCCGGGAGGTGTCCGCTTCGGCGGCGGCGGCGGCATCCACTACTCCTATGAGATCTTGCCCAAGCTCACGTGGGAAAGCGAGGCCGACCTGACGCGCACGTCGAACGTCTACACGCGTGTCGGCTTGTCGACACGGCTCGTCTACGCCTACTAGCTGACTTCGAGGGACCCCATGAGCCCACTTTCTGGCATACGTGTCTTGGACCTCTCTCGGGTGCTCGCCGGCCCCTGGGCGACACAGATGCTGGGCGACCTGGGCGCCGAGGTCATCAAGGTGGAACAGCCGGGTCGCCCCGACGAGACGCGCTCTTGGGGCCCACCGTTCGTCAACGATGGCTCGGGAGACGCGGCCTACTTTCTTTGTGCGAACCGCAACAAGTCCGCAATGGCGGCTGACTTTACCAAGCCAGAAGGAGCCCAGGCGCTCCGCGACCTCGCCGCTGGCTCCGATGTCTTCGTCGAAAACTTCAAGGTCGGCACGCTCGCGAGGCACGGCCTGGACTATCCGAGCCTGCGCGCGCTGAATCCAAGGCTCGTCTACTGTTCGATCACGGGATTCGGCCAGACCGGCCCCTACGCGCGCCGCGCGGGCTATGATCTGCTCATCCAGGCGATGAGCGGTCTCATGAGCATCACTGGTGACCGAGAGCCCATGAAGGTCGGGGTAGCTGTCTCCGACCTGTTCACTGGCATGTATGCCGTGGTGTCGATTCTTGCGGCACTGCGACAGCGAGATCTTACCGGTCATGGCCAGCATATCGACCTCGCCCTCTTGGACAGCCAGATGGCGGTGCTCGCAAACCAAGGCATGAACTACCTGGTCAGCGGCAATGTGCCGACACGCACGGGGAACGCGCACCCCAACATCGTGCCCTACCGGGACTTCGCGACCCGTGACGGGCGGATTATGCTCGCGGTCGGTAACGACGGACAGTTCGCCGCGTTGTGCGACGTGGTCGCGACCCCTGAGCTCGCGCGTGACCCACGGTACGGAAACAACCGCTCGCGCGTAGAACATCGGGCCACTCTCGAGGCGTCATTGAGCCAAGCCTTCGCCACATGGGACACGGTAGAGGTCTTGGCGGCGCTCGAGCAACGCGGCGTACCGGCTGGCCCCATCAACGACCTCGCGGCTGCTTTTGCGGACCCGCAGGTCGTGGCGCGCGGGCTGGTTCGCACCCTGGACCGCGACGGCACACCGGTGCCGAGCGTCGCGTTCCCAGCGAAGTTCTCCGGGGTCGACGAGCTACCGATGCGGCCCCCGCCGCTTGTGCCTCCGTCGTGAAACCGGTCCCAGCGCCCATCGTTCATGAGACCCCAAGCGACGGCGCTCTTCACAAGCGATGTACGCTAAGCGAAGGACAGGACCGGCCAATCGAACTGGCGCGCCAGCTGCTTCAGGCGAAAGTCGGGATTGATGACAGAGGGCTTGCCGACCACCGTGAGCATCGGAAGGTCGCTCATCGAGTCGGAGAACGCGAGGCACTGCTCGAGATCGAAGCCGTTCTCCGCCGCGTATTGGCGCATCCAGGTCGCCTTGGTCGCGCCGGCCAGGAGCGGCTGCTTGATCTTTCCCGTGCAGTACCCGTCGACGTACTCGAGCTCGTTGGCGACGAACACGTCCATACCGAGATGGCGTGCTACCGGCTCAGCCAAAAGGTCGAGGGCGCCTGTTACGAGCACCTGCACGTAGCCAGCTGCGCGTGACTGACGGACCATGGCGTAGGACTGCTCGTAGATGCCGGGCTTCACAACGGTCTCGAACATCTCTTCGGCCATGAGCTTCAAGCGATCTTCGCTCTCGCCCTTGTAGCGTCGGTAGAACAGCTCGTTGAAGAGCTTGCGCGAGTAGCTATCGGCGATCGCAAAGAACGGAACCTGGGCCAGCGTCGACGCTGTCTTTACGAAGCTCTTCAGGAAGGTCGGCTGGTTACGCGCGAAGTAGCCGTAGGTGTGGACGATGTTGGTCGAGCACAAAGTGCCTTCGAGGTCATAGAAGGCAGCTGCGCGGCGCGGCGCGACGAGGGTAGGCTCGAGAACCTTGGGGCCGTCCGCCTTTTTTGGGGGGCGCTTGGCAACACTCGACATTGCGCCGGGAGCTACCAGTCAGCCTCGCGGTTCGCAAGGGCGGATGGCTTCCGCTTGTGCGCGCCGTGTGTTAGTTCCGCGCCTCTGGAGGCCTTCATGGGGCGCACGGTTCATTGCGCAAAGCTCGGAAAAGACCTGCCGGGGCTCGAATACGCCCCGGTCAAGGGCGAGCTCGGCAAACGCATCTACGAAACCATCTCGGCCGAAGCCTGGAAACAATGGCTCAAGCACTCGACCATGGTCATCAACGAGATGCGCTTGAACCCATCCGAGGTGCAGGGTCAGCAAGTGCTGCGCGAGCAGATGGAGAAGTTCTTCTTTGGCGGCGGTGTGCGTCCCCCGGAAGGCTTCGTCCCACCGTCGTGAGCGCCATGAAGAAGCCGCAGAAGCACTTGCAGGTCTGCCCCAAGTGCGCGGCCTACATGCAGCCGCAGTCTCCTATCGAGACGCGCGCCCGTCACAACTGGAAGGACGAGACCTATCACCGCGCATTCGGCGGCGTGGAGCTGCGCAAGTTCGTCTGCGAGAAATGCGGCCACATCGAGGTCTACCAAGTCGACGACCTCGGCAGCATTGGCGAAGACACGTAGAGTCGCTTTAGCGGACCATCACCCAGGACTATCGCGCGAGCTCTCGCACGGCCGCAGCGACGCCCGAAACCACCTCGGCCATACCCGCGTAGTCGAGCATGTCGGCTTTGTCGTCGGCGGTGTGGTAGCGCGGGTTCCGGAAGAACGCGGTGTCGGTGACCATGACAGCGGGATATCCCTGAGCGCGGTAGCTCTTGTGGTCCGACCAGTCGATGCCCTCGACCAGCGCGGGTCCATTCATGGAGCGCACGTCGATGCGTGTCGCCTCCTGCATCGCTCGCTTCACCGTGCGCGTGAGGCCGGGGACACCGAGGTCGCCAATCACGGCGATGAAGTTTCCACGCGTCGGGTAAAGCAAGGACAGCCCGGGGATGGGATAGGTTTGCGAGTCGGCGACCTCGGAGAACGTGCCAATCATCTCCAGCGCGATCATGGCGCGCACCGATGCGTTGCCCTCGGCGAGAGACGTCGCGTGAACGACGCTGCCCTGCATCGGCGTATCGAAGTGAGGTGGCTCCTCGAGCGTGTACGCGACGAGCTCGACTGTTCGCTGGGGCGGATCGAGGACCAGCAGGCGGGCCAGTTCGATGAGGCCCGCGGTACCGCTCGCGTTGTCGTCGGCGCCCGGCATCGGGCCACAAGCATCATAGTGCGCCCCTACGACGATGCGATCACCACCGCCCTGCCCGATGGTGGCGATGACGTTACGATAGTTGCCCTGATCGTAGGCCTGCTCGCGCACATCGGCGACACCGGCATCGCGGAACTGCTGCGTGATGTAGGCCGCGATGGCGTCGAGCGTCTCGCGTTGGGTGGTGTCGTGAGGCTTCGCGGTGATGAAGCGAACATGCGCCTCCAGACGCTCGGTCGAGACCGTGCTGCCGCGCGTAGACCGGGACGCGAGCATCGGCTGTGTCGTGTACAAGGCGACCCCGGCCACGAGGGCGGCGGCAATCAGGGAAATCGTCGCGACGCGCTTCATGAAGAGTCCGCCAAAGTGGTCAGAGGCCCATACTCGCGATAGTCTGGAGCGCCGCAGCGCGGACGTTCGCGTCGGCGTCGATGGTCAAGCTCTGCAATGCCAAAAGTAGTCCGGGATTCGAGCTGGTGAGCAGGAGTGCGGCGAGATGACTGACGGCGTCTCGGCGGTAGTCAGTGGGTGCGTCGCGCAGCGCCGCCATCGGATCGTAGAGCAGCAAGAGATCACGCGCGAGCCACGAGACGTCGCTCGCTGGGTCGGCGAGATACTGCTTCAAGGCGCTCGTGCAGGGTACGACGCGCTGCTTGCTACACCATCGGGCCGTAGCGTCGAGAGCGGCTGCGCGTACCGCCGCGTCGGAGTCGCGCCCCAATAGCCACAAGGTTGCGTAGCCGCGTGTCGAGGGCACGGTCGCGAAAGCGGACGCTACAGTCGCCCGAATCTCGGGCCGCGCATCCCGCGTTGCCACCAGACCAAGCGCTTCGAGCTCCGACCACTTCTCGCGGAGCGCCGTATCGAAGAGCGCAGATGTCGCCCCGAGCGCCGGCGAGCGCGACAACGCGCGCCCCAGCAGCCGATCGCGCGTCATGCTGCTGACCTCGCTGTTCTCGCTCGAGACCCGGCTCACGAACCACGCGGCGCTCGGGATGTAGGTCGCACCTTCGCCGTTGCCGAGTGGACAGAAGGTGGCGCCGTTGCCCGTCTCGATCGCGACCGACGCGCCGAGCTTGTCGCGCGCGACACGCGCCACCTTGTCGGTGGTGCCATCACTGGCTAGCAAGAAGCCCGTCTTACCGATGGAGACGCGCGCGGCGCTGAACGGGAGCTTCGCGACCTCGGCGCACACGGCGTCCTGACCACAGCGGTAGAAGCGATCACCGTTAGCCATCAAGACACCGTCGCTGGTGTCGAGAATCATCGCGTTCTTCCCGTCGCGCGCGAGCTTGCCGGCGCGAACATCGCCGGTGACCATGTCGACGCGGGCGATCCAGTACTGACCGATGAGCCACGCTGCTTGGCCAATGACACCGATGGGCCTGGTCTCGCCGCTCTTGGCGCCCTTGGGCATCTCGACTGCCATCGTCGCCTCACCCTTGGTGAGCGCCCAACCCTCGGGCTTCACGGTGAGGCTCGAGCTCTCACCCGTCATCACGAAGGCCTTCTCGCGGGTGGGCTCAGACGTCTTGGGCTTCGTGAGCGGCCGCGGGTCACGCAGCGTCACGTCGTCGCTCGTCACGACGATGTCGCCGTAGGTAGCCTGCAAAACGAGCTTACCTTCCTCGCAATGCGCCGGCGGCGGCGGCACCACCTTGGCCGCGAGAACGATGAGCACGAGCCCGAGCATCACGCTTCCTTCAGGATGGAGCGCGCGATGACCAAGCGTTGAATCTCACTCGTCCCCTCGCCAATGGTGCACAGCTTGGCATCGCGGTAGTGACGCTCGACGGGGAACTCAGAGGTGTAGCCGTAGCCGCCATGGATCTGGATAGCTTGATCGGTGGCGCGCATCGCCGCTTCCGAAGCGAAGAGCTTGCACATCGACGCCTCACGGCCGAACGGCTGGCCCCGGGCTGACAAATACGCCGCGCGCTGCACCAAGAGGCGCGCCGCGTCGAGCTCCGTCGCCATGTCGGCGAGCTTCCATTGAATCGCCTGGAAGTCGGCGATGGGCTTACCGAACTGTTTGCGCTCCGTCGCGTAGCGCCGCGAGGCCTCGAGCGCGCCGCGACCGAGTCCGACCGATAGCGCCCCGATGGTGATGCGTCCGCGATCGAGGATTTGCAGCGTCTGCATGAAGCCCTCGCCCTCGGCGCCGATGCGATTCGTGTCCGGCACCTTGACGTTGTCGAAGGTCAGGATCGCAGTGTCGGACGAACGCATGCCGAGCTTTTCCTTGAGCGGCTTTTGCTCGAAGCCAGCCCAGCCTTTCTCGACGATGAAGGCGGTAATCCCGCGCGCGCCCTTGGCTCGGTCGGTGACTGCCATGATCACGAACGTCTCGCCGACGGTACCCTGGGTAATGAAGATCTTCGAGCCGTTGAGCACCCAGTGCTCGCCTTGGCGGACCGCGCTGGTCAACATCCCCGCGGCGTCCGAGCCGCTGCCCGGCTCCGACAGTCCCCACGCACCCAGCTTCTCGGCTTTAGCCAGGGGCGTGAGATACTTCGCCTTCTGGTCTGGGGAGCCGAACAGATTGATATGTCCACCGCAGAGGCCGTTGTGGCTCGCCACAGTGAGGGCGAGCGAGCCGTCGCCAGCCGCAATCTCCTCGACGACAATGGCCACCTCTTCGGAGGTAAGGCCGGCGCCGCCGTAGGCAGGGTCGACGGTGATGCCCATGAGTCCGAGCTCACCGAGCTCGGCCATGAGCTCCATGGGGAAACGGTGCTCACGGTCCCAGGCACGGGCGTTGGGAACCACGCGGTCGTTCACGAAGCGCCGTACGCTCTCTTGGAGCAGGCGCTGGTCATCGGTCAGGCTGAAGTCCATCGCCCCGGATACGTACTAAAGAGGCCCGTCGCTGTCACCCCGGACGAACTGGTGGACATGCGGTTCCAGGCAGGCATCGAGCTCGGCGGGTGAACCGGCAAACAGCGCTCTCCCCTTGTGCAGCATCAGGACTTTGGTGGCGATGGGCAGCGCGACCTGTAACTCGTTCGAGACCACGACCGTGTGAAGGGCGAGGTCACGTCGAAGCTCGACCAGCAAGTCGAGAACACGCGCCGACGACAGCGGGTCGAGACCCGCGGTGGGGTCGTCGAAGAGCCCGACGTCCGGCTCGATGACCACCGCCCGGGCGATACCACAGCGCTTGCGCATCCCTCCCGAGAGCTCCGCGGGGAGCTTGTCGCGGGCCGCCCACAGGCCCACCTCTTCGAGGCGCCGTCGAACCTTCTTGCTCTGCTCGTCCCCGGTCATGCCGCGCTGCGTGAGCGGAAAAGCCACGTTCTCGAATGTGGTCGAGGCATCGAAGAGCGCGTCATTCTGGAAGGCGACGCCAACGCGCCGTTGCCAAACAGCAAGCGCTTCTGGGTCCTCCAACTCGATGGTCTTGCCATCAAAGGTGAGCCGCCCGCGGGTCATGGGAACCAGACCGGCGAGGGCCCTGACGAGGATGGTCTTGCCACCTTCAGGCGGACCGATCACCAGCAGCATCTCGCCCGCTTCGAGCGTGAAACTCACGTCGTCGAGGCAGGTGCGCCCGCCGAGGACCACGCTCGCGTTTTCGAGCGCGATCACTGGTCACGCATCCGCGCGAGCGCCTGCTCGGCCTTTTGGGCGAGGTGCGTGTCGCGCGCATCGAGGAGATCTTCGAGGGCGCGTTTTGCCTCGCCATAGCGCCCCAACTTCTCGAGCAGAAGCCCTTTCGCGAGCCAGGCGTCATCGAGGAAGCGACTGTCGTTCGAGCCGAACGGGAAGGCATCAGAGCGCGTCTTCACGATCCATTCGTAGCTGGCAAGCGCTTCGTCGAGGCGTCCTGCCTGTTCGCAGGCCCGCCCCAGAACCCAGTGCGCGTCATCCATCCATTGGCTGCTCTCCGATTCGCGAACCGCGACGCGACCGGCTTCGACTGCGGCTTGGTCGTCGCGGCAATCACTCACCAAGAGCTCGGTACGCCTCACAGCCGCCTCGACGCGCAGGGGTCGTCCTCGGTCGCCGACGATTTGCGTCTGCATCCTCGCAAGAAGCGCCAGTGCGGCAGGACAACCGTCGGACTCCAAGAGATCCACTTCGCGCGCGATGAGCTCCCGACGCGCCGCGTCCGTCCCAGCGTACGCCACGAGAAACGGCTCTATGTCGCTAGGGCCGGCAAGCTGGCGGCGACGCTCGCTGGCTTCGCGCTCGTGGTTCTCAGCGTGCAGGTCGACTTCCCGACCCTTTTGCGTCTGGCTCGTGAGCCCGCAGGCGCTGACGAGCAACGACACGACACCGATTCTGAAGCTCACGGCGCCCGGCGACGCCGGCGGGCCAGCCACCGACCGACGGATATCTTCCGCAAACGCGGAGTCAAAAGATAGCGGCCGAGCGCTGAACCAAAGAGCATGCTGGCGAGGTAAAGACCAACGCTCGGCAACACCGGGACGCCAAACATGCTGTACTCGTAGCGCGACAGATAGACGAGCGACCCGACGATGAGGCCGCAGGCCACGAGACCCATGAAGACGATGACGCCGAGCGCGTCGATGTTCTTGGCGATGGTGTCGAGCTTGGGATTGTCGACCTGGATGCGAAGCTTACCGGCCTCGAGATCCATGAGCACCTGTGAAGCCGCGAGCGGCAGATCGCGCAAGAGCGAGCGAGCGCGCACGAGATTACGCATCGCGGCGTCCCCGAGCTCCGACAGGGCAAGCTGCTCGTCGACCAGTTTCTTCACGTAGGGTTTTACGACGTCGAGCACGTCGAGCTCCGGGTCGAGCTGACGGATGATACCTTCGACGGTGATCGAGGCTCGGGCAACCAGCGCGTATTCGCTCGGGATGCGGATACGATAACGAGCCGCGAGATCGAATAGCTCACGGAGCAGCTGCGCTGCCTCGACGTTGGCAATGACAGCGCGGTCGCCGAGGTACTTATCGAACAATGAAGCGCAAGCGTCACGGAGGCGATGCAGTGAGACCTGCGCATCGGGCACGCCGACTCTGTAGAGGAAACGCGCGGCCGAGTCGGCGTCGCGCAAGCCAACGGCAACGACGAGGACCACCAGGGCCTCGCGCATGGCGTACGAAATCTCGCCGACGGAGCCGAAGTCGATGAGGGCAATGCGCGCATCCGGCAAGATGAAGGCGTTACCGGGGTGGGGATCGGCGTGGAAGAGACCGTCCTGGAAGAGTTGCTCGAACGAGGCCCGCGCGATGTTCGCGGCGACAGCGCGGCGCTCGGCGGGGTTCGTCAGCTCGGCAAATCGCCGACCACGCACGAACTCCATCGTCAAGACCGTTTCGGCGGACAGGGCGTCGTAGACACGTGGCACGACATAACTACGCGGCGTCGGACTGCGCTCGAGCTTCTCTGCGAAGCGGCGCATATTCTCGGCTTCACGTTCGAAGTCGAGCTCGGCGAGCAGCGCGCTTTCGAACTCCTCGACGATGCCGCGTGGTGTGACAAGGCCACTCTCTTCGATGATGGCCTCGGCGAGCTGCGCCAAATACCGCAAGATATCGAGGTCGCCGAGCATCTTGGCTCGGATATTCGGGCGCTGCACCTTCACCGCGACTTCGTCGCCCTCGAGGGTTACAGCGCGGTGGACCTGCGCAATGGAGGCGCTCGCCAGTGGCTGTTCGTCGAAGCGAGAGAAGAGCTTGTCGACCGAGGCGCCGAGCGCATCTTCCACCGTCTTCTTGGCTTCGGCGGCTGGCATCGGCAACACGTGATCCTGCAAATCGGCGAGCTCTTTGGCAAAGCCGGGAGGCAGAAGATCGCCGCGAGTCGAGAGGATCTGCCCGAACTTGATGAAGGTCGGTCCGAGCTCCTCGAGCATGGAGCGAAACCTTCGCGCGGTTGCGGTAAAGCTTGCGTCTCCGTCGAGCGGCTTGTCGGCGCGGGCCTTGCGGCCGCCACGGCGCTGTTCGGAATATTGGGCGAGGCCATGCCGCGCCACGACCGCGGTGATTTGCCTTAGACGTCCGAGCGTACGTGTAACCACGCGAAGTACCCTATCTCATAACCGCGCGCGGGATTACCATCGCTACCGGGACATCTCGGGGCAACCGAGCGGCGGTGAGCCGCGGGGTTAGGGGCAAACCAGAGTCTCAATCCATCCGCCGACGATCGGGAGGCCGTCGGTGTCATCCGCCAGGCGGGAACCGATCGGCGGCATGGCTCCCGACGCGCCGGCGACCCCGTCTCGGGCAGCCATGCGCAGATACATCACCGACCCACCGGCCCCGAGATCGCTCCATGACCCGGGTGTGCCCGGCTGGACGAGAAGAGCGCCTGCCCCAAGTCCCAGCTGCTCAGCCGTCGCCGCGCGCCCACACAAGAGCGCTGCCAGGTTGTTGCCCCCCGCGAGCCGATACCGCACGTCAGGCATATTCGAGCGCCCACCGAAACCCGACGCCTGCGGCCGATGGCACGACGAGCAATTGCTGTGCAGGTACGAGTGCGCCCGCGCATCCGCGCTCGCGGTCACGTCGTCGTATCTGGGGATCGCGTCATTCGAGCCAAGCGAGGTGATGTCGCTCGACAGAACCCCGATGGCGCGCAGGGTGAAGATCTGGTTCGCGCTCACGCCGCTCGGGTACGCCATGCTGCCGTTGAGCTGCGCGACCTCGAGACCCAGTGAGCGACCCGCTTGCTCGGTGTGGCATGCCATACATTGTCCGCGCGAAGGGAATTGCCAGTCGAGGGCAGTGCCTGGAATGTCGCGCGTCGACGAGGCGCTGCCGACGAGCTCGGCATCCGCGATAGCGACACCTGCGGCGTTCATCCACGCGTAGGTGTAACCAGCCCAATCGCCGCTGTCGTGTTTCACGAAGAGTCGAGTTTCGACACGCACGCCGCCCTGCGTGAACTCCTTGACCAGGACCGTGCCGTTGGGGAACTGAAAATCGCCCTCGGCGTCGAACGTGATCGATGTCCCATCTGGGATCGCAAGCCAGCGACGCTTGACTGCCCCGTCAGACCACAACGGCGAGCGAACGTCGTAAGGGATGAGGCCTTCGCGAGGATTTCCTCCGGCGTCGAAGCAGCCGGTCGCAGACAGCGTCGCGGGCAACGCCACAGGTGGTGAACCGACGCTCGCTGCTTCGAGTCGATAGACTCCGCCCCAGGTGGTCATCGCCCACAATTCGCCATCGACGTCTTCCGTATAAGCGACAAAGCCGCGCGGAGTCGTGTTGTCTCCGATGTCCACACGTTCGTAGTCGTCTTCTGCGTTGCTCGGCTCCTCGTCGGGGTTCACTGCGAGGCGCCACGGGGCGCCGATGCCTCCCGGGAAGATGTCGTTGAAGAAATACTCCCCCACGGCGTTGGTGACGGTGCTGCCGCGATAAACGCGTCCTCCGATGACGGACACCCCAACCGAATGGTCGTACGCGTGAACAGGGAGCAACTCGTTCGCAAGCGGGCACAGATTGCCTGACGCGTATTCCGAGAATCCCTCGTGACACGGCCAACCGAAGTTGATGGGCGCAGCGGTGTTCGCAAGCATCGCGCGCGGGACGCGGTTGACTTCTTCGAACTCGCCTTCACCGACGTCGCCAAGCCACAGGTCCCCGGTCTGCGAGTCGAAAGACCAGCGGAAGGGATTGCGCAAACCAAGACCGACAACTACAGGCGGGTAGCTCGCAGCGTTGGTGTCGGTCACGTCGAAGCGCAAGAGTTTACCGTGGTAGCTCGCCATATACTGCGCCTTGCAGTTGCCGTTCTCGGAGCCCGCTGGCGATGGCGCGTTGCAGGTGGAGTGACCGCCACCACCATCGCCGATCGCGAGATAGAGCGCCGCTCCCGCTGCGAGAGGGTCGAACTCGATAGTGCCACCAATGTGATTCGTAGCGCTCGAGTCACGATTGAACGTGAAGACGTTCATGCGTGAAGCTGGATTGATCGACGGGCTCGTGGTCGCCTGGTCGACAAAAAAGCGATCGATGTAGACCTCGACATCGCCGCCAGCGACAAAACGCGTGGAGTACAGATAGAGGTACGGCGTTGCTTCGAAGTTGGGGTGCAGCGCCATCCCGAGCAAGCCCATCTCGCCGTTGTCATCGACGTCGACGGTCACGATGGGCGCGCTGCTGCGAACACCGGCCGGGTCGACGACGTAAACCTCGCCTTCGCGATATGCTTCGAACCAAAAGCCGGAGCTGCTCTGCCTCATCATCATGAGATTGAGGCCGCTACGTCCCCCGCCGCGGGAGACCCATCGGAGTGTCCCGCTCGAAGTCGGCTGAGCGAACGCGACGCAGCTCTGATTCGCCGGGCGGCTGGAGAGACCCGCGACCGCCGCAGCCTCGCAGAAGGCACCCGTGAACGACAACGGACAGTGGCACGCTGCCACACCGCCAGCGTCGTAACAGGTCCCTCCATTTTCGCACGGATCGTTCGCGCACACCGATACCGTGTCGCACCGAGGACCAGTGAAGCCACCGACACACACGCAGGTCGGCGCGCCGCGGTCGACGGTGCAGGTGCCTCCGTTTTGACAGACAACAGCGTCGCACGTCGTAGGGCCGCCAGTCGTGACGTTGCCACAAGCCGCTGCCGACATCAGTAACGCGAAGAACGAAGACGACAAAATTCGCATGTCGATTCTTTATCATCGCTGGCCCCCGGTTGCATCGCATCGCCGGTCGCGGCGCCTCGCTCGGCGCCCCCTTGGAGCCGACTTCCGCGGTCAGACATCGCGAATGACCTGACTTATGGCGGCAGGTGGGACTACCATCACCCCATGGACGACTGGCGCAACAACATCATCAACGACCGGCAAGGCATCGCTGCCGCGGTCGTAGCCTGCAAACGCATTGCCGTGCTCGGCGTGAAGACCGAGGCGCAACGCGACCAACCAGCCTTCTACGTGGCCGAATACATGGCGGACGCCGGCTACGACATCGTACCGGTCCCGGTCTATTATCCCGAGGCAAGGGAGATCTTGGGCCGCCAGGTCGTCCGCGACCTCCGCGACATCGCTCCGCCGCCCGACATGATCAACGTGTTCCGCCGTCCCGCAGATATCGACCAGCACGTCGACGCGATGATCGCCGCCACACCCAAGGTCGTCTGGTTCCAGCTCGGTATCCGCAACGACGCGGCCGCCGAGAAGTTGGCGCGCGCGGGTATCAAGGTCGTCCAGGACCGGTGTCTCATGGTCGAGCATCGCCATGCGTTGACGGCGCAATGATGGGCTTCAGGTGGGACTTCGTGGCTCGCGTCCTGGGAGTCCTCCTCCTGTTCGTCTCCGGCTGCGCCGATGAGCCCCCGCGTCAGGGAAATCGCTTGAGGTCCCTCACCCCCAGCGCCGCCCTGCTCACCTTGCCAATCGGCGCTGAGGCGCAGATCCTGGTCAGCGGTGAGTACGCGGACGGCACGCGCGAGAACGTGACGGCCCGTTTGCTCTGGACATCGTCGGACGTCGGGGTGGTCGAGGTTTCCAGCGGCTTCGGCGAAGAAGGCCGCGTCCACGCAGTCGCAACCGGCAGCGCAACCATCACCGCCGAAGATGTCGAGACCGGCCTGACGACGTCGGTCGCTGTCGACGTCACGAACGCGCAGCTCGTTGGCATGCGTGTGACGCCGGCTCAAGCGACGCTGCCCGTCGGTCTGTCGACGGAGTTCACCGTTACAGCGGACTACTCCGATGGAATGGCGGTCGACGTCACGAGCCAAGCGACGTTCGCGACTGATGCCCCACTCATCGCGAGCTTCATGACAGGGCCGACCAATCGCCTGCAAGCTATCGCCGTCGGCTCCGCACAAATCACCGTGAGCTTTGACGGTCAGTCGCAAATCCTGCCGATTACTGTGATTCGAGCCACGCTCGAACGCATCGACTTGCAGGCCCCGACGAGGCGCCTCGACGTTGGTCAATCGACCCGCCTTCGCGCGCTTGCGACCTTCAGCGACGGGAGCGCTGCGGACGTCACCGAGACCGCGACCTGGTCTTCGTCAGACCTTACGCTCTTCCCAGTGTCCAACGTCGCGAACGAAAGAGGTACGGTGAGTGTCACTGCTTACCTCGCTGGCGCTTCGGCGAACATCACGGCGAGCTGGCAAGAGTCGAGCGCCTCCGTGGTGATCTCCATGGGTTGCCCTCACGACGCGTTGACCGGATTCGCGGGAGGGGCGGGAACGGACGTGTCCCCGTACCTTCTCTGCAATAGCGGTCATATCCTCGAGCTGGCATCGAGTGCAGACAATTGGGTCGCGGGCAAAAACTACCTGGTGATCGACGATATCGATATGGCGAGGTCGGGCGTCGTCATGGGTACCTTCTCCCAATCGTTTCAGGCGAATCTCGATGGCGGCGGGCATGTCATCCGTAACATGCTCATCAACCGGACCGACCTGAGCATCGATGTGGGGTTCATCGGCTTCCTGCGGGCGCCGGGCAGTGTGCGGCGGCTCCACCTTCGCGGAGCCGAGATCGTCGGCACGAGCCAGGTCGGCGGTATCTTTGGTTCGGCCTGGGACGGTCTGGTCGAGGACTGCACCTTTGAAGGAAGCGTAAGTGCGACCCAGGGCTCGGCAGGCGGCATCGCGGGTGCAACGTGGACAGCAACCATCAGACGAGTCGCCGCGCGTGGCGCTGTTACGGCGGCCGGCGCAGCCGCCGGGGGGGTCGTCGCTGACGTCGGCACGGGCACGACCATCGCGAACGTCTATTCACGCGCAACCGTCGACGCCGAGCTTGGCGACTGCGGCGGTATCATCGGCTTCTACCGAGGCGACGCTCCCACCAGCTTCGCTTACGCCACGGGAGCGGTCACCTCGACGGCTCCCTGCGGCGGACTGGCTGGTAGGGTCCCGACGACAGCGGTGACCTTCAGCGGGCTGTTCTGGGACCCAATCGGAACCGGCGTGGCCTCGCCCGCTGGCGTGGGCACCATGGCCGCGACGGCGCTGACTCCAGCGCAACTTGCGCAACCCCCTTCGTTTATTGGCTGGGATTTCGATGCCGTGTGGGAGCAGCTTCCAGGCGACATCGCGCCCGTCCTGCGGGGGCAGCCTGCCTTCGACTGAGCGGACGGCTCACGCGGCTGGCTGGCCGACATCGATGCGACACAACCCGGTAGCCGAGGTAACACATCGGTCGATGTGGATTTGTTAGCGGCTGGCACACGCGCTACGCTCAGACCGCATGGACCCGCGCTTGAAGCTCGCACACCTGCTCAAGAAGCGCGCCGCGCTCCCAACGCGGGCAAAGCTCGACGCGTTCCTCGCCGGAGAGAGCGACCTCGCCGCCACTGTTGGTATCGATGCCGAAGCAAGGCTCGAGCTCATGCGCAACGCTCATGCATTGCTCGCGGCGGGGGATGCGCCTGGTGCGCTCGAGGTCATCGAGCTCCTGGCTGCTCTCGGGCAGCGTGATGTTGTCGTCGTGGTGCTGTGGGCCCAGGCGACAGCGGCTCTTGGCCGCTATGACGACGCCCTCGCGGCGAACGATGTCGCGGTCGCTTTGGCGGACGAAGGCAACTATCGCGAACTCGCGAGCTCGTGCCGTGCCTTTCGAGAGACACTCGAAAGGAAAGCCACCACCAAATAGCTGTCAGCCAGCTAGAGCGCGCTCAACCCGCTCGCGCAGCGCGGCGTCCGTGCACAACTTGGCTGCGTCGAGAGCGATCGGAATCACCGTGTCCGCCTGGGAGTGGTTCTTGAGAGAAGCGATACTTTTGCGCTCGTCCAAGGCCATCAGCACGGAGGTCGCGATGGCAGCGACGCGCCCTTCGGGTGGAACCAGCGCTGCGAGCTTCAGAACTTCGGCGAGCTGATGAACAATCGAAGCGACGGGATTGAACGACGATTCGAAGGTGAACGGGTCGCTGGCAAACCCCTCGCAAACGAAGGCGGCGCACTGCTTGAGCGGCGCCTCGAGCCCGAGGGCCGCGATAGCTGGGTTCTTCCCTGAAGTAATCGCGAAGGTCAGCCCTGCCAGGAGGTCCTGGACTGGCGTTGCCAACCGCGACGCATCGCCAGACTTTGCGGCCGCGAGCAGCCTACCGAGGGAACTCGCATGAAAGGCGGACTTGGACCTTTGCTCGACGAAGCCGCGAAGCTCACGCAGCGCCCCTTCCATCTTGGGGAGCTGCTCGAGATCCGCCGGTTCAAGCTCCTTCAGCAAGCCGCCGACCAACTCGAGGACTCGGCCCTCGTCACTCGAGTCAGAATGGTAGCTCTTGATGACGCCAATGCGCTGATCGAGCCGGGTCGAGAGGTTGGCGAAACGGTCGCGCGCCGTCTTTTCAGCTTTTTCGGCCGCATCAACCGCCGCTATCGCCTGGGCGGTGGCGAAAGGCGCGAGCACCTCGAGAACGGTTGGCCCCTCGTAGACACGCGTCATTTCAGGCTCTCCATCGGTCGGCGCAGACCTTCACGCTTCAGCCTTATCGGAGCGCGGAGCCGCCTGTTTCCCGACAGGCTGTCAGAGGTGGCGATACATGACGAAGGCGTCGACGAACCCGGCAGTCGGGTGGCGAAAGGCGAGCGGCAACCGACCGACGATCGCGAACCCCAGCGACTGCCATAGCCGCACGGCGCGTTCGTTGCTGCTCACCACGAAGTTGAACTGCATCGCACGGAAACCCAGCGAGCGCGCATGGTCCATCGAGTGCAAGCACATGCGTCGAGCGACTCCCCTGCCGGTGGCGACGACGTTGGTCATGTATCCGCAATTGCAGACATGCTGACCACCTCCCGCTTGGTTGGCGCGGAGGTAGTATGTCCCGACGATGACGCCGCCGTCCTCAGCGACGAACGTCTCCTTGTCGGTCGCCATCCAGTAGGCGAGCGCGTCCGCCTCCGTCATGTTCGGGTCGAGGGCGTACGTCGCACCGTCGCGGATGGTCGGTAGGACGATGGCGGCGATGGCCGCCGCATCGGAGGCTTCCGCTTTGCGAATGTTCAAGACCCCGCCATGCTCATGCGAGCCCCCTGGGTGCGACCTTGCCCTTCTCTGCCGGTTGGCGTCGAGGCCCGCAAGCGCCGCGCGCAAACCTCCGCCATAGCGGCGTCGCGACGACACAAGGCAAACGATGGTCGTGGCGCCATGCGACGCTACGCTGCGAAACAGAAACCGAAGCCGAAGAGGCTACTTTACCTCGCGTGCCCCAAGCTCCTGAAGCGCTTCGCCGAGCACCTTAGCCCTAGCGGGGTCGGTCTCGCGTGCCGCACACGCCTCGACCGCGCGTCGCAGTTGGGCAAGGCCACCAGGCCCTTTTTGGGGACCTCGTCCGAGGCCGAACACGCGCAGGTCAGCAGTGGTGGTTGTCTCGCGCGTGCGCCGGTCGAAACGGGCGCTCATCGTGCCGCCGGTTGCCGCCCCCGGGGTGCCAGTTGTTCCCTCGATGAAGTCGCGGTGCACGGTTACCGACCACTGCGCGAGGTCCGCCTGAGGCGTGCCAGGCGGAGCCACGGCTGGAGTCGACGAGGCTTCACCAAGCGCGACCTTCGGCGCCCAGCACACCGCATTGACCGTCACTTCACCCGCCATGCAGGCCCCCTGTTCGTTAAACCGTCCACGAGTTTAGCAGAGCGTCACCGCGTACGGGACGCGCGACGACCCGCCACCCTGACAGGGGCGTCCGCGAGCGGTGTCCGCGGCGATCTCCCCGCGAACACGAGCTTTGTCGCCGCAACTCAATCGCCCAACCCCTCGCGGTCAGGAGCTTTCGGCGAGCGCTCCGGAGTCGCGGCCAGGGGCGGCCGGGAAGCCAACGGCGTCGAGCTCCCACAACGAGACCAGCAGCTCGAACGATGCGCGTTTGCCCGTTCCCAAGAGCGCGTCCGCCGAAGCCAACATGCTCATGTTGGATTTGACGCCATGCTTGTCGTCGGCGTGATGTTGATTGTGGAAACGTGCCAGCCCTTGGAAGGCGCGCGTCTCGATGATGCGTTCCATGACCGCGCTCTTCACCTGACCGAAGAGCCCCGTCTTTCGCTGGTCATCCAAGTGCTTGGCGGCCTCGGAGCGGCTCATGTGTGAGAAGCGATGCAGGTAGTGGGGGAACATCGGCATCAACGCCATCGGCAGGCCGAAGGCGAGCGCCACGGGTGCGGCCACTGCGACCGACATGCCGAGCGCTAGCCCTCCCAGCAGAGCGAGAGAGCTCGCGGCTACGACGCCGCCAACCGCGTAGGCGGCCATACCCGGCGGAGTGAGACGAACCCCTTCTTCGGTCGCCATCGCAAACTTCTGGAACTCGGGGTTGTCGATCGACGCGTAGAAACGCTCCTTCGCGCCCGGGCGCCACTTGGTGACTTCGTTGTCGAGAAATGTCCGGCCGTGATGCGCGCCTTTGTGGATAAGGAAGAACTGGCGCAGGGGTTTGACGAAGGCGCTCTCGGCGTTCGCGTTCATCGCGCGGACGACTTCGGGACGCGCGTGCATGACATGGGTGTGGACCTGGTGCTCGACGGTGCTCGCCGCAGCGCCACCCAGCAGTGCAGCCGCGGTCATGCTTGGGGCTGCGACCGCCATGGCCGTCATCGCGGATACCACGGCTGCGTCAGAGAGAGTTGGGCGATAGCCAGCAAAGAGACCCTGGCGCTCGAACACGGCGTTTTGCAGAATGCGTACGCGCGGGTCGGAGGCTGCTCGACTCCAGGTTGGAAGAGGCTCGAGCGTGTCCTTGGCCGGAGCCACGCCAACCAGCTGCTGGTACCCCTTCTCATAGACGTCCCTGAGAACGAGACGCTCGTCAGGCGAAAAGGCGGCCTCGTGAGTCTTGAGCGCCCGTGTCACCATCACCTGCTCGAGCGGAGTGATGCTTGCCCCTTTATCCGCGTGATGCTTCTGCGCCCAGGCTAGGACCTCCTGCTTCGCGCCCTCCGACAAGCTTGCGCCCGCCAAGTGCCGTGCGATGGAACGAGCCAACACATCCGCCTGAGAGCCGATGGCTTTCATGATTTCCCTGATCGTAGTGGTGAGGTGAGCTTCTCGGAGAGCAACGCGCGGGGTTGTGCGGCAAACCCTGCCGCCCCGTCAGGGGCGTGCGCGCCCGACAATCGCATCACGCGAGCGCCGAGCCCGACAATGGCTCCGGTGAAACCTCCCCACAGCACTGGCGCGCTCAGCGAAGCGCAACACGCCGCTCAAAATGCGCGCTATCGCGAACAGCGCGGCTATGACTACGTCTTCATCGGCACCGGCAACGCGGCCCTGTCTTGCGCGGCCTTGCTCGCCCGGGCTGGCCACCGTGTCTGTATGCTCGAAGCACACGACGTCCCCGGCGGCTACGCCCAAACCTTCCGCTATGGCGGCTACGCATTTTGCGCCCAGGTTCACTACGTTTGGGGATGCGGGCCCGGGGGGTCCATCCACCAGTTGCTCGACAAGCTCGACCTCGCGAGCGAAGTGACGTACGAGCCCTACGCGGCAGACGGCTACGACCACATGGCGACCCCGGATGGGAAGATCACCAAGATCCCCTACGGCTTAGCGAATGCCGCCGATAGCGTCGCAAAGAGCTACCCCCACGATCGCAAGGCGCTGAACGACTTCTTCGCGATCGTCGGTAAGCTCTACGACCAGATGGCGCTCTTGCCGCCGTCGTTTCGCTGGCACGACTTCGTCACGGCGCCCTTCAAGCTTGGCGCGCTCATCAAGTACCGGAACAAGACGCTGCAGCAACTCTTCGACGAATGCGGCCTCTCCCGCGAGAGTCGCGCCGTCCTTTGCGCCAACGCGGGTGACTTCATGCTACCGCCCGAGCGTTTGTCGGTGCTCATGTACGCCGCGCTCATGGGCGGTTACGGCACCGGTGCGTATTACCCAACCCGGCACTACGAGCATCACATCATGAGCCTCGCGCGGTGTGTCACGGATGCGCCGGGCTGCGACATCTACTATGAGAACCGCGTCGTCGACTTCGTGGTCGAAGGTGGCGCGCTCCGCGAGGTCGTCACCGCCGACGGTAAAGTGTTCCGCGCCGACCGCGCTTTCGTCTGCAACGTCGACCCGCAGGCAGCCGCGCAGCGCATCGGGATGCAGCACTTCCCGACGAGCTATCGCGAGCAACTTAGCTACGAGTATTCCGACTCGGCGCTCATGGTCTATCTTGGGGTGTCGGGTGTCGACCTCGCAGCCCACGGCTTCGGTCGCCACAACACCTGGCGCGTCACGCAGTGGGACATGAACCAGACCTGGCGCGAGCAAAACGCCGATAACCACGCGCATCCATGGTTGTTCATCTCGACGCCAACGATGTTCACCGACGACGGGACGCATGCGCCGCCCGGAGCCCACATCATGGAGCTCGGCACATTGGTGCCCTATCGCGTGATGCGCGAGCTCAAGCAGCGCGACCCAGCAGCCTACAAGAAGCGCAAGCGCGCCATCGCCGAGCAGCTGATCGATCTCGTGGAGGAGCACCACCTGCCGGACCTACGCAAACACATCGACCTGCGTTTGATCGGTACGCCGACGACCAACGAGGATTTCGTGTCCGCTCCCGCGGGCAACGCCTATGGCTCGAGCTTGACACCAGAGAACGTCAACAAGCGGCTCGGGTATGAAACACCCATTGGGAAGCTCTTCTGGTGTAATGCGACCGCGGGCTACCCGTCGTTTTGCGGAACGGCCGCGACTGGCATGGAGCTCTACATGCAGCTCACGGGTGATCGGTTCGTCAGTCAGGGTAGCGCGTCGCTAGCGCGCGAACGACGCGAGGAGCTGGCATGGGAGAGATGGACCGCCGGCTCCCGAGTGGCCTAGTCTAGCGGTCGGTTCGGCCTGGGACTTCTTGGCGTCTCCGGCGGCGGCGGCGCGTCGCCCCCCTTTCCCGGCGACGCTGCACGTAGTCTTCGCCCCCCGACGATCGGTGCCAGCAGCCCACATCTCACGAGGCTCCTTCGCGTTAAGTGCCCGTCTCTTGGGTGTTGCCAAGGTTGGTTCGAGTCTTGCTCTCGCCAGGGCAATGTCGCGATCCCGAGGAGATACAGCGGGGCAAAGGTTCGTAGAGCGCACCACGGTCGACGCCGCGCTGCGCGTCGACGACCTGGACACCGGGCTGGCATGGTTCGAGGCCACCGTGATCGACGCAGAGCCTTACATCGTAGGCCCGTTGGTCGCGACGCGTCCCAGACCTTCTGCGCTGCTCCGGGGCGAAGAGCGCGACGAGTTGCGTGCCTACGTCGACAGCATCGTCGCTGAGGCAATGGGGCTAGCGGAGAACAGCGTCTTTGCCTCGAACCCTTGGCCTGGTGCCCTCATCGAGCACGACCCTCCAGCCACGCGACGCGTGGAGGTGGTGACCGTACCCGCGAGGAAACCCATCAAGAAGTCCGCCAGGACGCGCACCAGGACGATGACGATCCTGAATTTCCCGTGCCTCGAGGCGCTGATCGTCGCCGAGAACGCTCGTGTTGAGGGGATAGCCGCAGCCGAGAGCGCCCGCGTCGACCTCTCCGAGAGCACGCGCCTCGAGCTGGCCGCCTTCGACGAGAGAACAGAGTTCGATCGCGTCGCGGCATTCATCAGCAAGCACGCGCGCAGAGTGGTGGCGTGCGTTCGACGCAACGCTAAAGCGGCGGCCGTGGTCAAGCCGTTGGCCCACGAAGTGGCCGCACGAGTTAGACCGTACACCGAAAAAGTCATCGCGCGCGTCAAACCCCACACCGACAACGTCGTCGCGTTAGCCAAGCCCTACACCGACAGAGTGATCGCGTTCGTCGGACCACACGCCGTCGCAACAGCTGTGCTCCTCGAAGCAGGCGCGGAGAAGCTGCGCCTGGGGATGGGTGTCCTGCTTCGACTTCTGCGCCGTGAAGCGCGCGCAAATCCACGCGCGGCAGGCCTCATGGCGGGCCTCACTCTCAGCGCCCTCATCGTGCTCCCCATCGGGCTCGGGGGATCGCCCGAAGACGCGTCGATGTCCGCTAAAGCGACCGACCGCGCGCTCGTTGCCGTCGTACGAGATGTCGCGCCAGCTCCGCAACCGCCCGTGGCAGCTTCGGCATTGACTCCGCCACCCGCGACCCGGCCTGGCAAGGTCACGGGCACTCGCACTCACGAGCCCCGGCGAGGCACCCGAGCGCACGCGCCCCCGAAGCTCACGGGTCGCAACGGCCGCGTGCCTCCCACAGCGGTCGCGTCCGGCAAGCGAAGCCGTGCGCGCGGCTGGTAAGCCTGCCGGTAAGCGGGCTAGCGAACCGTTTGCCCGCGCATGCGCGCGACCGCGGCATCGAGCTCGGCGATGAACGGGCGCTGTTCGCTGGGGCTCTCGGCGAGGAAGTGGTTTCCCGAGTCGAGCGTCACGAGACGTGCGCGAGGGCCCAGTGCGCGACACCATTGCGCGGTCGCCGCATGGTCAGCGAGCGCGTCGCGAGCGGAGTGGATCATATGAATGGGGCTCGCGTCGGCCGCGGACGGTTCGGTCGCGTCGAGAAGAGCGAGACGTTCGCGGTCGTCATCCGCGGCATGAAACGCCTGGCCGCGGCTCATCGCCCCTTCGATGGCAGCGGTTGCGAGCAGCTTGTTGCCAGCGACGGGGTCATCGGTGACGCCGCCGACGCGCAAGCGCGGAACAGCAATCCGCGGAACGAAAGGCAAGCGGTCAGCTACGCGCGTGATGCACGCGAGCCGCGGAGACAAGCCCAGGAAAGTCGACTGCAGGACGGCTCCGAGTCGGCTCGGCATCGGCGGAGCGTTTTCGAGTGCGAGACGACCGAGCTCCTGCATGCGCAGCGCGATGAGCGCTCCCAAGGCGCCCATGCTCGTACCAGCGACGATGGTCAGCGCACCAGGGCGCCGCGCACTCGCCTCAGCGGCAACAGCCGCGATGTCCCGAGCGACCCCGAAGCCGCGATCGACGGCGCCAATCTGTCCTTGCGACAAGCCGAGCCACTGCTGGTCGAATGCCACGACCTCGTAGCCCGCTCGCGCGGCGAGGAGAGCTTGCTCGACGAAGTTGCGCGTCGTCTGTCCGTACCCGGGCGCGATGACGACGACGACGCCGTTCCACGGGGCGAGCGGGCGAAACCGCTGGGCGAAGAGAACACGTGGCGTGATGCTGACTCCGTCCATGCCGCCGCGCGCAACGACCAGATGCTCGCTGATGTCCGACGGCTCGAGTCCAAAGCGCTCGAGGGTGACCGCCTTGTTTACGCGGAACGTCGCCCAGTCGGCAGGGCTCACATGTTCGGGTCGCACGAGGTTCGTGACGGGCCGTTGCCAGCGTTGTTCGACGCCGGCTACGAAGCCATCGAGACTCGCTTCCAACCTTTCGAAGCGCGCGCGCCCTTCGAACAACGGCGTCAGCCGATCGAGCACCGTCGCAAGCTTACCTCGCTGCATGACGTGGTTCGCGGGCAAGCACTCGTTGCCGACCACACCGTCGCGGTTCCCCGCGGTCACGTCGGTGACGCGTCGGCACAGCGCCGTGATGCGTGCTCGGCTTCCGTAACGAACCGCTGTGCGGCTGCTCTCTATCGCCATTTCTGCGAATCGGCGACGTCTCGGCTGCGGTCGCGCGAACCGGCGGTGACGCAACGACACTCAACGAGGGCGCGATAAGCCCACCTCCATGCAGCTGGAGCGCGCCTAATGGCCTTTGGTGTAAAGCCGACCGAGTCGTTCAGCCTTACGTCGTCGGTTCAGACGCAGCAGAGCTTTCTCGATCTGCCTGTCTCGCCCAAGCGGACCACCACACACCAGCTGCAGGTCTACCGGTACGGCGACCTCGATCCACGAAAAGAGACCTTCATCGTCGTGATGGGGCGTGGCCAATCGGCAACGTATGCGGAGCTTTGGGTCCGCGAAAACAAGCACCGCTACAATATCTTCGTCTACGACCAGCCTTACCAGGGCCTGTCATCGCCTCAACGCCGCTCTCCCAGCGACCAGCTTCGCTTTGGTGACATCGAGAGCTTCGGAGATTACCCCCAGCATCTCGACAACGTCGTCAATGAGGTCACGACCCGCTTGCGCGCGCTTGGCGTGCCTCCCGAGCGCAGCAAGCCCCACGTATTCGGCCACTCTCTCGGCGCCTGGACGGTCAAGCGGTACAACCAAATCGAACGCTATCGCGACAAGGTCGCGACGGTGCAGACCAGCGCGCTCATGGCGCGCGTCGAGGTGCGCCCCGAAGTCGTGCGACGGGTGCTGGGCGAAGATCGTCAGCTCTGGACCGGCGCGGCGCTCGCAATCAACGCGTTCGACGGGTTCGTTCGCGGCTTCGATCACCCGGCACGCGACCCGGAGCGCCGTTTCGAAGTCCGCGCTGGCAAGCCGTGGGCGCAAACGGCCGCCGCCGAACACACGGCCGAAGCGTTCGCGGTGGAAGCGGGTGACTATCGCCGCCGCACCGAGGAGCCCACCATCCGCTGGGCGAGTCAGGCAATGCTCGCCGCTCTAGGGCTGCACCTGCCGTGGCGCCGCACCTTCGCGCCCGAGTTCCACATCATCCCGAGCCACGACATCATCGCGGACCCCGCATTCATGAAGCTCGCCGCGCGGTCAGCCGAACACGGCGCCTACGTCGCGGTCGAGGGCATGCTCCACGACGGCCTCATGTGGCCCAGCGATGTGGTGCGGGCCTACAGCGCGCTTCAGGAGGCCTTCGTGCGCGACCCGGAGTCGATGCTTGGCGAGCAGCGGCTTGGAGAGGCGCCGCGACGGGACCCCACGGACCGCGCAGGGCTCCTGGAAAAGCTGTCGGTGTTCGTGCCGTCGCCGAATGCAGCTGCTCGCAAGCGCTACACCGAGGCGAAGCTTCTGCAGGCAGAGAGCAAACGCCGCTACGAAAACGCTGCGATAGCGACGAACGGACCAGAGAGCGCGAGCTAGCGTCCGCCCGGGACGCGGACCCCAAAGGTCCTCGGAAGCTCAGGCTGGAGCCGATTCGCGGGAAAGGCGCTCCACCCGAGAAAGCGAGGGTAAGCCCTGCCGCCGCTCGGCCCCATCGCCAGAGCCTCCTCTTCGAAGCTCGGGGGACGCCAACGGATCCCTTCGCAAGCGCGGTCCCCCATCCCCTCTTTCTTCGGGTCGAAGACCCGCTCGTGCCCGGCCCTGCGCACGGTGACCTGACCGTTTGCATCCATCACGTCGTAGCTGCAGTTGAAGCGAACGCGGCGGCGCTGGCGTAAGCCCAGGAAACTCTCGACGGCGACGCCCTGCTCGGCGCTGGCCCGTCCCTCGGCGATCGCACGTTCGTGCTGGGCATCGACCGGAAGGTATTCTTTCGCTCCCTGCGTTCCCGTTTCGTCATGCACGCGCGCATAGTTGGGTCGCAGCGTGGCAACCGAGCTGGCCATCTTGCCGTCCTTGAACGTGGCGTCCAGCGCGACATCCACGCGGTCACATCGGGGTGACCGCAGCGGGCGCGCTGAAGACGCAGTTTGAGGAAATATCGACACGCCAGGGCTCGAAGTTGTGCGTGCCGCACACGGCGAGTCGCTAGAAGTAGTCAAAAGTGGTCCCGATCCCGTACACTACGACGATGGGCGAAACCATCATCGGAGCACCGCGGGTCGTGGACCCGAACGGTGGCGTTGCAATCGAGCGAAGGCCCTCGGCACTCGAGGGCCTGCAGGTGCCGCTCCCACGGGCACCACAGACAACCCAGAACGACACATACTCCCTAGGTGGCAAACCCGCGCCTCGCGGCACGGTACCGACTCCGATTCACCCGCCGCCAGGCCCGCGCGAAGTGACCCCAGAGGAGTCGCGCCGATATCTCGAAGCAATTCGCAGAGGCCAGCACGACCCCGACCGCTGGCGGACCACGCGCTCCATCACTGAAGGACTCCGCAACGGCGCCATCACCCAAGACCAGCTCGACAGCGCCATCCGCGAGGGTGAAGGAGCACTGGCGCGCAAGTTCTTGGACCAGTTCGGCCGTGGAGGCGAGGTCGGTGAGGACGGTCAGCGTTTCATCGACAAAGGGCTCGAGCGCGGCGACATCACGTCTGAGCAAATGAAGCGGGCCACCGAAGATCGCGAGTCGTTCCAGACTCTCGAGAGCTTGCGGCGCGGCAACGGTCGCATCGAAGCCGGCAGCGAGCCGACGGATCATGCGGCGATTCGTCGCGGTATCGAGCGCGGCTTGTTTTCCCGGAACGACGTCGATGCCGCGAACCGAGAAGGCGAGCAGCGCAAACGCGATGCCATGATGTAGCGGCGCGGCTACCTCGGCAGAAGATCGGCGTACATCGGGAAGGCCTCGGCCAGCTTGCGCACGTCCTTCTTGACGGCGGCGAGGTGCGCGTCATCTTCCGGCTTCTCGAGCGCGCGGTTGATGAGATCGGCGACCTTCACCATCTCGGCCTCTTTCATGCCGCGTGTCGTGACCGCCGGTGTGCCCAAGCGGATGCCACTGGTCACCATGGGTTTTTCGGGGTCGAACGGGATCTTGTTCTTGTTGACCGTGATCCCAGCCTTGTCGAGCGCGAGCTCGGCCACCTTACCGGTGAGCTTCTTGGGACGCAGATCGACCAACACGATGTGGTTGTCGGTGCCGCCGGACACCAAGCGATAGCCGCGATCCGCCATTGCGGACGCTAGCGCGGTTGCGTTCTTGCGAATTTGCTGCTGGTAGCCCTTGAACGAAGGCTGCAGCGCCTCGTGAAATGCCACCGCCTTGCCGGCAATGACATGCATCAGCGGCCCGCCCTGGATACGCGGGAAAGTCGCCGAATCGAGCCCCTTGCCAAACTCAGCCTTGGCGAGCACCAGGCCCGAGCGCGGCCCACGCAACGTCTTGTGCGTCGTCGTGGTCACGTATTCGGCGTGCGGCACCGGCGACGGGTGTTCGCCAGCGGCGACCAGGCCCGCAATGTGCGCCATGTCAACGAGGAGACGCGCTCCGTTGCCATGCGCGATCTTCGCGAAGCGCTCGAAGTCGATGGTGCGCGCGTAAGCCGAGGCACCGGCGATCACGAGCTTGGGCTTGTTCTGCTGAACCAGCTTCTCGACCTGCTCGTAGTCGATACGCTCGTCCTCGCGGCGCACCCCGTACGGCACGACCTTGTAGAGCTTGCCCGAGAAGTTCACGGGCGAGCCGTGCGTCAGGTGGCCGCCAGCGTCGAGGTCCATGGCGACGATCGTGTCGCCTGGCTCGAGCATGCTCATATAGACGGCCATGTTGGCCTGCGAGCCCGAGTGTGGCTGGACGTTCGCATACTCCGAACCAAACAGCTTCTTCGCACGCTCGATCGCGAGGTTCTCGACGACGTCGACCACCTCGCAGCCACCGTAGTATCGGCGACCGGGGAATCCCTCTGCGTACTTATTGGTCAGGGTGGTGCCAACTGCGGCGAGGACCGCGCGGCTCACGAAATTCTCGCTCGCAATAAGCTCCAGACCCTCCTCTTGACGACGGGTCTCGGCGAGGACCGCCGCGTAGATCTCGGGGTCCGCTGCCTTCAGCGCCGCCAAACCTTGAACGTCGGAGCTCATGGGCCGTTAGCCCTGGTGCGCGTTGATGTAAGAAACAGCGTCGCCTACGGTGCGAATGTTTTCGGCTTCTTCGTCGGGGATCTCGAAGCCGAACTCGTCTTCCATCGCCATGACGAGCTCGACGATATCGAGCGAGTCAGCGCCCAAATCATCGACGAACGACTTGTCGGCGGCGACTTCATCTTCTTTGACGCCCAGCTGGCGGACGATGATCGCTTTGACGCGCGCCTCTACTGCGTTGTTCTCAGCCACGGTGCTCTCCTCCGGCGTGCTTTCTTTCGAAAAACGCGGAGCTAGCTAGCACGGCAACGCCACAAAGCCAACGGAAACGACGACCCGCAAAGGTGGCCTCACCCCCGGGTGAGCGGAACGAAGCGTACTGGCAGGGTTTTGCAGACCCGAAGATCGCCGCCAACCCTCTCGAAGACCCGCAAGGTCTGCGGCTCGTCCTGGCCTCCCATGGGGATCACGAGACGCCCGCCTGGCCTCGCCTGCTCGGCGAGCGCCTGCGGTAACTCGGGCGGTGCAGCGGTTACGATGACCGCGTCGAAGGGAGCTGCCTCGGCCCAACCGGCATGGCCATCACCGAGCCGCACTTTGACGTTGTCGACCCCCAAGCGAGCAAGATCGGCGGCGGCGCGGTTCGCGAGCTCAGGCACGACCTCGACGCTGTAGACTTCGCAGCCCAACGCCGCGAGCACCGCCGCCTGATAGCCGCTGCCCGTGCCAATCTCGAGCACTCGGGCGCCAGGGCCAACATCAGCCGCATCGGTCATGAAAGCGACGATGTACGGCTGCGACATGGTCGCGCCCCCTCCGATGGAGATAGCGCGGTCGGCGTAGGCGAGATGCCTGTTCCACTCAGGAACGAGCTCATGACGCGGAACTTTGCGCATCGCCTCGAGGACGCAACTGCGCACGCCACCGCGCCTGGCGATGGCTTCGACCATGGCAACACGCGCTTTGTCGGTCGCGACACTCACACCTGTGAAGGTGCGACCTCCGTCGCGCGCGGGAAAGAGAAAACCGCCAAGGCTCTAGCGGCTGGTCTTCTTCTTCTTCTTGGCAATCTCGGCCTTCTTGCGCTTGTTGCGCGCTTTCGCCTTGATCTTGCGCTGCATCCGAACCCGCTTCTGCTTGCTCTTCGAGTTAGCCATTTCTCTCTCCTAAACTACGATCGTCGCCGCTACGCTCGACATGCGCGTCGAGCCTTTTGCCCTCGAGCACATGCGTCTCGAAGAGGCGTTCGGCGTCGTTGGGTGACAGGTGCGTGTACCAGGTTTCGGGTGCCGGCTTGCCCGCAGAGAAGACCGCGACGGTGCACCCCTTGGCGCAGTAGTCGAGACAGCCCGACGCGGTGACGCGCACACGGCCCTTGAGCTTGTGCTTCTGGGTCAGCTCTTTCATCCGGTCGAGTAGCTCTGGCGCCCCACGGTGGTGACACGAGCCCTTCGAATCATCGCGGTCGCGCTCTTTCGTGCACACGAAGACGATATGGTCGAAGCGCGCCATGAGGGCGGGCGCTATAGCAAGCGCTCGCAGGTCAGGCAATCGAATGCTAATAGCGGTGCGCCATGAACCCGCGCCTATCCTTCGCGCTTGCGCTGCTCGTCCTGCTGGCCTGCGCCAAACGCGGCGAGGCTCCATCGCGAGCCACCCTGCCTGGCATGACCGCGCCACAGAATGGCGAACCGCCGCACGCGGCGAAGAAGCCCCACAAAGTATCCTCTCCCAACGGCGAACGCGAAGACCCCTACTACTGGTTGCGTGACGACGAGCGGAAAGACCCTGAGGTGCTGGGCTATCTCGCTGAGGAAAACGCTTGGCGCGACAAGGTCATGGCGCCACAGCAGGCAGTAGAGGAAGCGCTCTTCGCCGAGCTCATCGGCCGGCTCACGCCAAACGACACCAGTGTCCCGTACCTCGAGCGCGGGTACTGGTACTATCGACGCCTCGAGGAGGGGAAAGAGCACCCCATCTACTGTCGCAAGAAGGGCGACCTTCAGGCCGTCGAAGAGGTCCTGCTAGACGCCAACGACAATTCCCGCGGTCACGCGTTCTATTCGGTCGCCGCGCGCGCCGTCAGCAATAGCGGACGCCTCTTCGCCTGGAGCGACGACACCGTAGGGCGTCGTCAGTACGTGTTGCACGTCAAGGATACCGCGACTGGTAGCGTGCTGCAGGACACCGCCACGAACCTCGACAGCGATATCGTCTGGGCGAACGACGATCGGACCTTGCTCTACGTCGAGCGCGACCCGACGACCCTGCTCGGCTATCGCGTCATGAAGCACGTCCTCGGCGAAACACAAGACAGCGTTGTCTACGAAGAGAAGGACAAGAGCTTCTACGTCAATGTCTCGAAGAGCAAATCGGGCGCTTACATTTTCATCGAGCTACAAGCGACCACCATGAGCGAGACGCTTTACGCCGATGTGTCGGACCCTGCGCTTCGCTTCAAACCGGTGCTACCGCGCTCCGCCGACCACGAGTATCAGGTCGAGCACGTGGGCCGTGACTTCATCATTCGCACGAACTCCAAGGGGGCCAAGAACTTCCGCATCGCCCGTGTCCCGATTGGCGAAAGCAGCAAGCTCTCCGCCTGGAAAGACCTGATCCCGACGCAAACTGGCAGATTCGTCGAGGACTTCGACGTGCTCACCAACGCGGTCGCGGTCAACTACCGCGAGGACGGCTTGCTCAAGGTCGCGATTACGCCGCTCACGCCGAAAGGCAAGCCGGTGACCATCAGCGCCGATGAGCCCTCGTACACCATGTTTTTGGTGCCGACCCCGGAGCTCGAGCGCGGCAAGTTCCGCTACGTCTATCAGTCGCTAACCACGCCACCGACGACCTTCGACGTCGACGTGAAGACCGGCACCAAAGAAGAGCTCAAGCGCGAACAGGTGCCGGGCTACGACCCGACACAGTACGCGACGGAGTATCTGCGGGCCAACGCACGCGACGGCGCGGCTGTTCCGGTCTCGGTCGCCTATCGCAAGGATACGCCGCGCGACGGCAGCGCGCCGCTCTTGCAGTACGGTTACGGAGCCTACGGAGCTTCAATTGACCCCGAGTTCGATCGCGACTGGGTAAGCCTCATGGATCGCGGTTTCGTGGTCGCTATCGCGCACATCCGTGGAGGTCAGGAGCTCGGTCGGGCCTGGTACGAAGACGGCAAGCTTCTGAACAAGAAGAACGGGATCACCGACTTCATCGACGTAACGCACGTGCTGGTCGAGCACGGCTTTGCCGCGCGCGGGAAGGTCTTCGCCGAAGGACGCAGCGCCGGCGGCATCATCATGGGCGCGATTGCCAACATGGCACCCAGTAACTACCGCGGCATCTGCGCCGAGGTGCCCTTCGTCGACGTGGTCACCACGATGCTCGACACCTCCATTCCGCTCACCACCAACGAGATGGACGAGTGGGGAAACCCCGCGACCAAAGAGTACTACGACTACATGCTGTCGTATTCGCCTTACGACAACGTCCGCGCCCAGGGGTACCCGGCGATGCTGGTGGTCACGGGGCTCTGGGACTCTCAGGTCCAATACTACGAGCCCGCCAAGTGGGTCGCGAAGCTCCGCGAGCTCAAGACCGATAGCAATCCCCTGGTTTTCAGCATCGACATGGCGGCCGGCCATGGGGGCAAGTCAGGCCGTTTCGAGGCCAAACGCGACCGCGCGCGCGAATACGCTTTCTTCTTGGCGCAGCTCGCAGACAAGCCCTGAAGTGGCGTTGGCAGTCCCCGATCAAGCAACCCGCTCCGAGCCGCACCGATAACAGCGATGTCCCGAGGTAGCTCCTTGGGAGTTGGCTTCATTTTACGGGACGGGCTTTCCAGGAGACGGGCTAATGCTGTCTGGCGTCACAGGTGCGCGTGCGTCTGCTGTTCAATCGGAACGGCGCGTCATCGATATCCGCAGCTCGCAGATCCGCGAGATGGAAGGCAAGGCGGAGCTTCACGGCCTCAACTTCGGGCCGACCATGCGTGGTCGCATGAGCCTCGAGCAGGCGTTCGCCGCCTTGCGCGCTGGCCAGATCGATCTCAACGACGACGCCTCGCCCATCCGTTTCCCGCGGCCGACCGAAATCGGCAATGCGATGGATCGGCATCCGGAGATCTGGGGCCACACGTTGCTCACCCTCGACGACGGGATCAACCAAGTCGTCATCGACCTCGATCACCCAGGCGAAGCCGGCGGCTCCCATCACGTGGAAGTCGAAGAACAACGCTACGCGCGCCATAGCGGTCAACACAGCCACGACGAAGACGTCATGGTCGACCTCGAGCCGCGCCAGCCGCGCGTCTACATCCGCGAAGTCGAGCCCGGGGAAGGCCACGAAGTCGACCACGGCGGTTACGATGCCGAGCCGATGCCACGCCTGCGCGAGGAGCCGATGGACGCGCCGCGCACCCGTCACGCCGAAGAACGGGGGCCCATGCCACGTGGCGGCCACCCAACGTACGATCGCCGCGAGCCGCCGATGGGCTTCGATCGCGCCCCGCAATCAGCCGAAGACGCTCCCCGCGTCCGCAAGGTCGATTCCCGGGGTGGTGCTCAGGCGCAGGCCCCGCAGGGTTTCGGCGAAGATGGCCACAAGATCGGCCGCGTCACGCTCGATCGCAAGGACTGGGACGAGCTGTTCGCTATCGCCAAGGACCTGAAAATTCCGGGCTCGGTGCTCTTCCGCTCGCTGCGCGCGCCCACCAACGACGAGCGCGTCTTCGCCCGCGGCAAAGAGAAGTTCATGCTGCGCGACGCGGAGATCCGCGAGCGCATCATCACCATCGACGTCGGCGGCAAGATGCCACCGGTCGTCGTCAGCTTCGCGCCGAAACCTTCGTTCACCAACCTCTGGTCGGCGGCTCTCCATGGCGTCTCGCTCATCCCCGGGATCGGGCCTGGCGTGCAGGCCGCACTCGGCGCCGCGACGGCGATCACCGGCTTCGTGGCCACCATGGGCGCCAAGCTCTTCGGCCTGGGCAAACACGAGCATCACTTGAACCTCATGCGCACGGGCATCAAGCACACCGGCTGGGGCATCGTGAACGGCCTCGTCGACTTCAAGAGCGCTGGCGCTCTCTGGGGTCCGCGTGCGCTGGTGTCGGCCGCAGCCATGGGTCTCGACATTGCCCAGTGGGCGCAGTCACGTAAGCGAGGCTCGGAGGCGGGCTACATCGTGGCCGAGAAGCCGACGGCGATTCATCGCGCGACGGGAGCTCTCGACACGATGGCGAACGGTATCGCCACGGCTCTCAAAAAGTAAGTTCCGCCGGAGCGCTGACGCGACGAGGGCGGCGGGTCAGTCGCCGCCGCCACCGCCGCACCCGTCGTAGCAATAGGCTGCGCCAGCACTCGGGTACCCGCAGTAGTAGCAGCCGCCGTAGTGTTCGCAGTTCGGGTAGGCACACGAGCCACCCGAGCAAAACGCACAGCTACCCGCGTCACACGCGGCCCCGTCATTGCGTGCGTTGCCCGCATTACACGCGCCGTTATTGCACGTGTAGTAGAGACAGATTCCGCCGTCGGCACAGTAGGCACCGTTGTTTCGAGGAGCGACGACCGCGCCGAAAGCCCCATCGCAGATGTAGTAACGGCAGGTATCGATCTCGGCGTAGTAGGTGCCGTAGGGCGACGGTGTCCAGCCAGGGCAAACGGGCGAGCCGTTGCAAACGCGATTTTGATAACAGGAGTTCGGAGCGCCCTGGCAAAGTGTTCCGGCGGGCTGCGCGTTGTCGGGGCAAGCCGCGCTAGCGCCGCTGCAGTAGTCGCTGACGTCGCACGGGTCCCCTGAGGCGCCCCGGCATAGCGCGCCCGCTGGAGCGTACGAATCACCTGGGCAAGCCGGCCCGCTCCCGGGACAGTATTCGGCAGGGTCACATGGCCCAGCCGAGCTCCGACACAACGTACCGGCACCGACGAACACGTCACCAGGGCAGGAGTTGGAAGAGCCATCGCAGGTCTCGGCGACATCGCAGCCAGCGGCGGCGGGACGACAGACCGTCCCGCCCGCCTGCTTGTTATCCCCCGGACAGACGGCGCTCGCGCCCGTGCAGGTCTCGGCGCGGTCGCACACACCCTGGGATGCGCGACACACGTGGCTTGGAGTACGAAGCTCGTTGCCCGGACAGGTCGGCGAGCTGCCCGAGCAGGTCTCGGGGATATCGCAGTCGCCGGCCGCGGGACGACACGCGACCGTGCTGGAGTAGTAGCTATCATCCGGGCAGGCCGGTCCGGTGCCTGTGCACATCTCGGCAGGGTCGCAGTCACCTGCGGAGCCTCGGCACGCGAAGGTATCGGGCGCGAAGACGTCGACAGGGCAAGCGCTCGATAGCCCATTGCAAACCTCGTCGACGTCGCAGGCGCCGCTCTTGGCCCGGCAAACGCTGCCACTTTGCGCGACCACATTCGCGGGACAAAGGGGGCTCTCGCCATCACAGACCTCGGTGACGTCACAGGCTCCAGCGACCGCGCGACACACGGTACCCCCAGGCTGAACCGCATCGGGCGGGCACGTGTCGCTTTGGCCATCACACGTCTCGGCGACGTCGCACGCGCCGACCGATACGCGGCAGACGTACCCTTGAGGCCTACCGGCACAGGCTCGCGGGTCGTTACAGTTGGCGGCGCAAACACCGTCGCAACATGACTGACCGCTCTCGCAGACCGGCGTGTGCACACACGAACCCTTGACGCAGGTCGCGGTTTCGCACGGTGCCGGCAAGCAGTTTTCCACGCTGCACGGTGCGGGCGTGCAGCCGCTCGCGGGGTTAGCCGTTTTGGCCGTCGGGTCGCAGATGGTGAGGTCACAACGCGTATCGTCACGCTGTGATGTGCATCGACCCTCGCGGCAACGCTCCTGCGTACAGGTGGTCAGATCGTCGCATTGCATCTCGTAGTCGCACTCGTGGCTCGCAACGACGCAACCGATGCCCGGAATGCAGCGCTCGTCGTCTTCGCAAAGACCGTCTTCACGGCGTTCGAGACAGCGTCCGCCAACGCAGACAGCGTGGGTGCAACTCACGGTGGCCGTGCAATCGTCATCTTCGGCGCACATGGCGACCGGACAAGCGTCGGGGTTGAGCTCGGAGCAGGCGCTAGCGACACACAGGCCGTTCAAACACTGGTCGGCGTCACTTGCACCACAAGTCACGCCTTCACAGTCGCGAGTCAGGATGACCGGCACAGTCATGTCGTCGCTTAGCGCGAAGGCCACCGCGCGCTGAGCAACGACGCTGCCGAAGCGCAGGAGCTTGATGACGACGCGGTGGTTTCCTTTCGCGACCTCTTGGAACTGAGCGATGGGCCGAGGGTTCACGAGCTCGGTGACCGCGTTCACATCGACGGTTCGCGAGGCCGCCCCAAGCTCGATCGCGATCTCGTCGAACTCGTACCCGGGGACGAAGTCAGTCGCGAGACTCGCGGACACGACATTAGCGCCAACCCGGTTGCAGTCGGAGGAACACCGTCCGTCACAGCAGACCTGACCATCGGGACAGTTGACGTCCGTTAAACACGACGCCCCCGAAGAATCGAACAGCGTCCCGAGGTTGCATGCGGGCAGCGCGCTGACGACAAAGGCGCCCAATACGGCAAGCTCGAGGTGGCGGCCCGGCATTCTCTTTCGAGAGTACCAAACCGCGGTGCGTTCCGCGTGGGGTGACTGTCCTACGTTTGTGTGGGCCGTCGCCTACAGCGGACGGACCGGCGAGGTATTCCGTCTCAAGCCCGCGTACGCGCAAGGGATATCGGTCATGCCGCGCTGCTTCATGAGCCAATCCCCAAAAAAGAAAGGGCCCCACGAGGAGGCCCTTTCGATCTGTCTAGCTGGCTAAGCCGCTAGAGCGACAGAGGACTTAGTAGTCCATGCCGCCCATGCCGCCCATGCCGCCACCGCCGGCCGGAGCCTGCGGAGCTTCCTTCTTCGGACGCTCGGCGACCATGCAGTCGGTGGTGAGCATGAGGCTCGCAACCGATGCCGCGTTGGTCAGCGCTGTACGAACGACCTTCGTGGGGTCGATGACGCCCATCGCGATCATGTCGCCGTACTCTTCGGTCTGCGCATTGAAGCCGAAGGCACCCTTACCGTTCTTCACCTTGTCGACGACGATAGCGGCGTCGAGGCCGGCGTTGGTGGTGATCATACGCAGCGGCTCTTCGATCGCGCGGCGGATGATGTTGACACCAAACTGCTGCTCTTCGTCGACCTTGAGGTTCTCGAGAGCGGCGATGCTACGGATGAGGGCCACACCGCCACCGGGGACGATGCCTTCCTCGATCGCAGCGCGGGTCGCGTGGAGAGCGTCCTCGACGCGAGCCTTCTTCTCCTTCATCTCGGCCTCGGTCGCGGCGCCAACGCGCACGACGGCAACGCCGCCGACGAGCTTGGCAAGACGCTCCTGGAGCTTCTCACGATCGTAGTCGCTCGAGGTCTCTTCGACCTGAGCGCGGATCTGAGCGACGCGGCCTTCGATTTCCTTCTTCTTGCCGTTGCCGTCGACCACGGTGCAGTTGTCCTTGTCGACAACGATGCGCTTGGCCTGGCCCAGGTCCTTCACAGTGATGGACTCGAGCTTGATGCCGAGGTCCTCGCTGATCAACTGGCCACCGGTGAGGATGGCGATGTCCTGGAGCATGGCCTTGCGGCGGTCGCCGAAGCCCGGCGCCTTGACGGCGCAGACGTGGAGAGCGCCACGCAGCTTGTTCACGACCAGCGTCGCGAGCGCCTCGCCTTCCACGTCCTCAGCGATGATGAGGAGAGGACGCTTGGTGTTCACGATCTGCTCGAGCAGCGGGAGAAGGTCCTTCATGCTGCTGACCTTCTTCTCGTAGATGAGGATGTACGGATCGTCGAGCACGGCTTCCATGCGCTCTGGGTCCGTGACGAAGTACGGCGACAGGTAGCCGCGGTCGAATTGCATACCCTCGACCACTTCGAGCTCGGTCTCCATCGACTTGGCTTCTTCGACGGTGATGACGCCCTCTTTGCCAACCTTGGCCATGGCCTCGCTGAGGATGTTGCCGATGGTGTCGTCACCGTTGGCGCTGATGGTGCCAACCTGTGCGATCTCCTTCGGGTCCTTGGTCGACTTCGAGAGCTTCTTGAGCGACTCGGTGACCGCAAGAACGGCCTTGTCGATGCCGCGCTTCAAGTCCATCGGGTTCGCGCCGGCGGCGAGGAGCTTGATGCCCTCGCGGTAGATCGCCTGAGCGAGCACGGTGGCGGTGGTGGTGCCGTCGCCGGCAACGTCGCTCGTCTTCGAGGCGACTTCCTTCACCATCTGCGCACCCATGTTCTGGAAGCGGTTCTCGACTTCGATTTCCTTCGCGACCGTGACGCCGTCCTTGGTCACGTTCGGCGAGCCGAAGCTCTTCTCGATGATGACGTTACGGCCCTTCGGACCGAGAGTAACCTTGACCGCGTCGGCCAAGATGTTGATGCCTGCGAGAATTTCCTCGCGAGCGCGCTGATTGAAAATAATTTCTTTGGCTGCCATTGGACTGAATCTCCGTTGATCGTTCTTACGTGCTAACACTCGCCCACCGCTCGCGGCGGGACTTCGGTCGGTTCGCTAAAGAGGACTAAGCGTCGATGACGCCAAGAACCTCTTCTTCGCGGAGGATGAGGTGCTCTTCACCGTCGACCTTGATCTCGGTGCCCGAGTACTTGCCGAAGAGGATGCGGTCGCCCTTCTTGAGGTCCACCGCGACGACTTTGCCGTCTTCGGTCTTCTTGCCGTTGCCAACGGCAACGACTTCGCCCTCTTGGGGCTTCTCTTTGGCGGTATCGGGGATGATGATGCCGCCCGAGGTGCGCTCTTCGTTCTTCACGCGCTTCACCAAGATGCGGTCCTGCAGGGGACGGAACTTCTTCGCCATTGCTGGTCTCCAGTTGTGGGACGGCGGGTCTCGTGGGACCGGCCGTTGCTAAAATCGATGGCGAATGTAGCGATTTCGTAAGCGGTGTCAAGAGCCATCCAGCAACTTCGTGTCACGCAAATAGCATTGAATTTGCGGGGGTTTTTTCTTTTTTTTAGCAGTCGTTCAATGGAAGCCGCTGATTTCATTGGCACTCGAAGCACGTGAGTGCCAGCGCCCGCGGACGTGACGGGGGCGTTTTGTACTCCGGCGGTCGCCGCTCATCGTCGCGACGTGGGTCACCTGATCGGCGTTTTGGGGGTTCCGTCCGCTGTCGCGGTCGCCGCTTCGCCTGCCTGTCGGGCCGCGACGACGTCCTCGCGCGTCTGTGGGTCGATCGTGAGCTCACCGCGGGCCTCGCGTATCAGGACACCTCTGGCGAGTTGGCCGGCGGCGATGGAGCGTACCGCCAGAGGGAGACCAGGCGTGTTGCCGATGCCCACGCTCACCGCGAGCCACTCGGCTCGGGAAACGGTTGAGGGGGCTTCGCCGGGTGCGCGCAGCTCCGCCATGGCAACGAGGATCTCGTCGAGGTCCGACGTATCGAAGCCGTCGCTCGCAAGTGCAGCCTGGACACCACGCGAGAGCCCTTGCAAGCCGTCGCGGTAGCGCTGCCAGGCCACCGTCTCTAGAGCGCATGCGCTGATGTCGTTCTGGGCGCTCGCCAGGGCCGCAGTTGTCCGCTCTTGCAGACGGTCGAGTCCATTCAAAGCCTCACCCAGCTTGTCGGTGAGCGTCTGGATTCGGGCGAGCACATGGTCGTCGAACCCGGCGGGCTGGTTCACTGGATTACGCAGGGGGTCGACCGCGGTACGCAACATCTCGAGGACGTTCGCCAAGGCGTCGAGAACGAGGTCGCCGCCGTTGCGGAGCAGCATGCTCATCCACTCACGCAGCCGCGCATCGGAATCCGCGGCGCTGGTGATGCCAAGGATGTCGAATATGTCCTGCAGGGCCGTGTGACGCGGGACATACAGCTCGTCCGCCGCGCTCAGCATGGCCCGCACACTCGGGTTCGGTGCTCGCGCAAGCATCGCCAAACGGTTCAACCACTCCAGATAGATCTCGGCGGGCTCTTGTTGTTGCGAGCTTCCGCCTTGCGCGCCGTCGTCTCCAACCGGGAGGATGTCTTGGCGCAGGTCGTCGGCGTCGACGGGAGCACCGCGACCGCTTTCGATGTCGTCGCGCACCGGCACGCCGCGAATCGTCGAGCTGCGCGGCTGAAGCGCCGTGAGCTCTTCGGGCGTAATCAGTGAAGGACGATATCCAGAGGCACGATCGACGGCCATGACGAAGACCACCTTGAGCTCGATGAAACTTGATTGGGCAGGATCTACAGAAGGAGCGGCTATCGTGGTTGTGGTGAGATCTCATCATCCGCGATGGCGAACCGGGCCGAGGTTTCGAGGCCACCTGGGTCACGCGGTTGCTCGCGCGGGGCGTAGGTCCTGGACGACTGACATAATGGCAGTCCCCAGTAAGCTGCCGACGGAAGCCCAAAAACACGCCGCCACGGTAGGTCCGCGTATCATGGGCGAAAACCTCCAAGCGGCGTTTCGGAATCTCGTGGCCGCGTTGGTGGCCGTCTTCGACGCCGCGACTTTGGACGGACGTCGGTGGGCTGTCGCACTGTATCGACGCGCGGTCGTAGCGGCGCGGCGGCGGCTCGCACGTCTCGCCGGTATGTCGGAGGCCGAGGTGTTCAAGCGCTTCCCCGCGCACGACGCCGCCCCGCCCGCCCCAGACGTGCCGCCCGAAACAGCTCCCGAAGCAGCCCCCGAGGCTGAAGTCATCGAGTTGCGGCCGAGCGAGGCGCGCAGGGTGGCCGAGCGGCGTAACGCATCGATGTTCGACGGGAGCTCCGTGGTACCTCCGAACATCGAGCGCGCGGTGACGAGCCAGCTGCAAGCGAGTCACAAGAATCGCATGACGCACGACGAATTGTTGCGATTCCTGACGGCGTTCGGTGTCCCACGCGGCGATGCCCGCGGGGCCCTCACCGTGCTGTGGGCGCGTACGAAACGAAACTACGTGATCGCCGAAGACTTGCCGGACATTCAGGGCTGGATCGGCAAAGGCTGGATCGACAGCCGCAAGAAGAGCCTTGGAGCGGGCCTTGCCAGTGTCGTCAAACGCCAGCTCGATATCGCGAGCGATGTCGCGCTCGCCGCTGAGGTGGTGGTCGACCGTCTGGTCACGCGAGGCTACGGCATGAGCACCGCCAATGACATCGCTGCCAAGCTATGCGCCGAGCGCAGCGCGGGTGCCGCTGGCTGAAAGTCTGCTCGCGCCGACTCCTTGAGGTTGCGCGAGCGCCGGTTCACCGAGTAGTTAGCGACGCATGGCAGACATTCTCGCAAAAGCCCGCGCCGGTCGCACCGTCCTCAAGCGCACCACTTCGACCCAAGGCGGCGACCTCCCGCGTCTAGTGCTCTACATGGAGTGGCTCGCTGGCGAGAACAAGCGCCGCGTCGTGGATACCGAGGGCAAAGAGCACCGCCTCAACGACAAGATCGTCGAGAGCAGCTACAAGCTCGTCACCGGCGGCCAAGCCGAAGAGCTCCTCGCACAGCATTGGCCTGCTCAGCTCGGTGACGCCGCTCCAGCAAAGCAAACGAAGACGAAGCCCGACGCCAAGCCGGCGACACCAAAAGCCGACGGCAAAGCGAAGGCAGCCAAACCCGCGGCTTCGAAGCGCGCCCGCTGAGCCAAGCCGCGCGCTCCGAAACCAGGTAGCTCAAGGTCTGGCAACCGGGAAGCCGCGCGCCCGCAAGAGCGCGTCGATGGTCACATCGCGGCCGCGGAAGTTGCGAAACGCTTGCGACGGGTCGACGGTGTTACCGACGGAGAGAACGGTGTCGACCATGCGCTTTGCGATCGCCGGGTGATACGGGTCACCCGCTTCGGTGAACGCCTCGTACGCATCGTGGTTGAGAGCGTCCGACCAGACGTAGCTGTAGTACCCAGCGGAGTAGCCGTCGCTCGCGAAGATATGGCCGAAGTGGGGTATGCGGTGACGCATGACGATCTGCGGTGGCATACCGAGCTCGTCGAGCGTCGCCTTCTCGAAGACCTTCGTGTCGATCTTGGCGTCGCCAGCTAGGTGGAGCTTCATGTCCACGATCGCGGACGCCAAGAGCTCTACCGTCTCGAAACCCTTGTTGAAGAACCTCGCACGCTCGAGCTTCTCAATGAGCGCGCTCGGCATCTGTCGACCGTCTTTGTCGACGAGAAAGCGCATGACCTCGGCCGTCGTCAAATAGTGCTCGTTGAACTGCGAGGGGAACTCGACGAAGTCGCGCGCCGTGTTGGTACCCGACAGCGAGGGATAGGTAACGTTCGACAGCAGCCCGTGCAGCGCGTGGCCGAACTCGTGAAACATTGTGTTGGCGTCGTCCCATGACACGGTCACCGGCTCGCCGGGCTTGCCCTTGATGAAGTTCGAGTTGTTCGAGACGATGGTCGTGAAGTCGCCATCGACGCGATGCTGCTCGCGGTACGCAGTCATCCAGGCGCCGGAGTTCTTGCCCTCGCGAGCAAACGGGTCGAAGTACCACAAGCCAACGCGCTTGCCGCCCCGGTCGCGCACCTCGTAGACGGTGACCTCTGGGTGGAAGACGGGCACGTCCGTCACGGCGTGAAAGGTTAGGCCGTAAAGCTTGTTCGCTGAAGCGAACATGGCTTTCACGAGGTTGTCGACCTGGAGGTACGACTTCACCTCGTTGAGGTCGATGTCGTACTTCGCCTTGCGTACCTTTTCAGCGTAGTAGCGGTAGTCCCACGGCTGGATTGCAAAACCGCCGCCCTCGGCGTCGACGATGGCTTGCATCTCGGCAACCTCGGTCTTCACGCGATCCACGGCCGGCTTCCACAGCTGCATCATCAGCTCGAGCGTCTTCGCCGGCTCCTTGGCCATGGTATCCGAGAGCCGCCAATGAGCGTGTGTGGGATAGCCGAACAGCTTGGCACGCTCGGCACGCAAGGTGAGGATCTCGGAAGCCAGTGCGTTGTTGTCGTTCACATCGCCGTTGTCGCCTCGAAGCGTCCACATGCGGAAAGCGCTCTCGCGGAGCGCGCGATTCGTGGCGCTCGCAAGAAACGGCTCCATCGCCGAGCGTTTGTTGGCGATGACCCATTGACCCTTCTGTCCGCGGCGCTCAGCCTCTTCTGCGGCGCTTTGCACGAGCTCAGGGGGCAGTCCTGCGAGGTCTTCGATGCGGGTGATGGTAAGACCCTTCCGTTCGTCGGCGAGCTGGTGCTGGCTGAAGGTCGTCGATGACGTGGCCAGACGTTGGGTAAGCTGTGAGACGCGCGCCTTGGTCTGCGGGTCGAGCATGGCTCCGTTCTTTGCGAAGCGGCGGTAGTAGACGTCGACCAGGCGCTTCTGCTCAGGAGTGAGCGACGACGACGACGCGTCGCTGTTCAGGGCGGCAATCCGCTTCCAGAGTCCTTCGTTCTGGACGACCTCGTCATCGAAGGCAGCGCGCATCGGCGCGATGCGCTGCTCGATCTGCTCGAACGCCTGCGAGCTGAGGTTCGCGCTCCACACGTCGAAGATGGCGCTGACGCGGCCAAGCATGCGGCCGCTGCGCTCGAGAGCCACCATGGTGTTCTCGAAGGTCGGTGCCTCTGGGTTTTTGGCGATGGCGTCGATCTCGCGGCGGGCCTCGCTCATCGCCGTCGCGAAGGCGGGCTCGAACTCCTCGAGCTTGATCTTGTCGAAGGGCGGAACGCCGCCGTAGGGGCCCGTCCAGTCCGAGAGGATCGGGGGCACGCTCGCAGCCAGGGCGGCGGTGGCTTGCAAGGCAGCGCCAATCTTGGCAGTCGCGCCCAGAGACTCTGCGGTTGGCATCTCGGCTATGGTTGGGGGCGTGTGGCTCGAGCTCTGAGCGCGCGCAAAGCCGTCAGTCTTGGTCGACGGCAGCGGAGGGCTGGCTGCGGACGACGTCGCGGCGGTCGTGCCCACATCTACTACGGTCGGGGTCGACCCGTTCGGTCGATGGATGGCGTCGGTCATGGGTGTCGATCTCCGGCGAAAGAAACTACTGCAGAGCTTCGGTCACATCATCGCAAGGCGCAACCCAGACGTTGCGGCCAGCTGGGGCGCCGGTCGGGCACGAAGCGCGAACGGCTGAACGCCGACAGTTCGAGGGCGGCGGGCTCTCGCCCCCGCGGTGACGGAATGGCGGCGGTGCCGTCGCGGTTCGTCCGGTCGCATGGTCATCCTCGCACCGCTACTCTTCGCCGTGACACCAAGTTCCGCGGACTTCAACGGCATCGCGATGTTCCCTATCGGCAAGAGCGTCTATATCGAGTCTCCCGCGACCTCCGAGGACGTAGACGCGACGCTGAAAGACGTGCAGGCCGCCTACGTGGGGTTGCATCGCGCCTTCAGCCCGGACCCGTCCTTTCAACCGATCGTCTTCGTCTGCCGCACAGCGCGCTGCAAGGTTGCTTTCGGCGCGACTCCGCAAGCAGCCCCTGCCTCCGACCTGGGGTTTGCGGCAGTTGCCCTCGCCGACGAGACGCGAGACCGCGCGGTCGTCGTAACGGGGCCAAATGCATCGACCGCGCGTGTTCTGACCCATGAGCTCGTTCACGCGCGAATGAAGACATGGGCGTCCTACGATGCGTTGCCAGTCTGGTTCAACGAGGGCCTCGCGACCGCGATCGCGGATGAACCCTCCTGCGCAAACTTCGAACCTTCATCGGAGATCGACGTCACAGCGCTGGTCACCAAGAGCGAATGGCAGACGCATTTGGAGACTACAGGGCAGCCGCTGCGCGCCTATTGTCAGGCGCGCTACGCGACCGAGGCATGGTCGTCTTTTGCCAACATGCGCGAGCTAGGAGCCAAAGCGCGCGCTTTTGCGGTCGCAGCCCCTCAATCTCGAACGACAACGTCACATCGTAGCGTACGCTTGGAGAAGAGCCCCAGGCTGAGCAACGGGTCTCAAAGCTCGAAGCAGTAGCCGAAGCTCGCCGTAGCACCGGGCGCGAGTGAAGCATTCCATGCCGCACCTGTGAAGGTCACGGTGCCGCTATCGCGGTCGCGGCTGCTGTTCCAAGCGTTCGTGATGGTGCCGGGAACGGCAAGCATGACCATCCAAGTCGATGCCGCGGCGCCCTGATTGGCCACGAGCACGTCGTGGCAGCCACCAGTCGCCCACTGCGAGTTGGTGCTTACCGTAGCGATGACGCCACCAGTGGGCGTGGGTGGAGGCTGCTCTGGCTCAGTGGGCTGTGGGGCCTCTTCCGTCGGAGCCGCGGGCCCAGGAGCGCTACCACCGTTTCCGCTACGGCGGACGAATGACGACGAACGCACCGTGCTCGCCATGAGATCTTGGACCGACAGCGTCGCAACATTCGGAGCGAGATCGGCAGCCACGCACTCCGAGGCCCCGCGCTCGACGCCCGAGGCGTAGATCGACCACTGTGAAGCAAAACACGCTTGCGCCTGTGCGCTCCCCGCCAAGGCCTGAGCGACATCCATGGCGTCGGCTACGGCGACGGTCGTGCCGTCGAAGGCGCTGATCTCCGCGGCCGTATCGATAGGGGCTCCATTGTCGGTGGAGCGCGATCGACCAATGCCGTCGAACCCCTCGAAGGCAAACCCTATCGGGTCGATGAGCGCATGGCAGGCTCGGCATGCACTGTCCGCGGAGTGCTGCGCATAGCGTTCACGCGTGCTTACACCGGGGGTCACGGTGGGCGGATTGGCGTTGACGCCAGGTGGGGGCGGCGGCAGCTCAGTGCACAGCAGATGCGTGCGCACGAGAATACCCCGGTGAATGGGCGAAGAGCCGTTCGCCAACGCGTGTGTAGCGAGCGTTCCCGTCAGCATGAGGACGCCACCGCGACGCGACGAAAGAGTCACCTGCCCGGCGGCGGCGCCATGCAGCGTCGCTAGGCGTTCGTCGAGGAACGTGGTGGTCGAGGTAAGGAGATCGGCGAAGGTCCCGCTGGTCGTGAACAACACATGCTCGATGAACCGGCGTGACTCATCGAGCATGCTTTGGCGCAGCTCGGGGGTGAGCTCGGGATACGTCACGCCGTCCTTCGGCACCGAGGCCAAGCGCTCGAGACCGAGCCACTGTTGAACGAAACGCACCATGGTCGCCCTACCGGACGCTGTCTGCAGCAGGCGCCTCGCCTCTTCTTCTAGGGCCTCCGGCGAATCGAGCTCTGCAGCGTCCGCTTTGGCAAGCAACGCCTCATCGGGAAGCGTTCCTGAGAAGGTGTACGCGAGCTGGGTTGCGAGCTCGTGCTGGGTGAGGACGTACACGCCGCTATCGTCACGGACGCCTAGTTCCGTGCGATACAAGAAGAACGGTGACTGTAGCATGGTCGCGACCATGAGCGCGGCGCCCGTGCGATAGTCGACGCCCGCACCGCTGTCGAAGACACCGAGGTAGTCCGAGATCTCGGATTCGTCGAGTGGCCGGTGAAAGGCACGGCGTCCGAGCCTAACCAGGAGCTCGCGCGCGCAGGCGCGAGGCGCGCTCGAGCAGGGAGGGATTGTCATGCTCGCAGCAACCGCCTCGGCGGCTTCGCGGAGCTGCTCCGCCAAGAGCGGGCTCATCTTGAGCGCGCGGGCGTTATTGTCGAAATTGTGGATGACGGGGTCTGCGACGAACGAGCGCCCGTAGGTGGACTGCACGCCGGTGAGCGCGAAGACCGAAGCGTCGTATTCTTCGTTCGTGAGGCGCCGCAGCTGACGCGGACCAAGCGCGTTCTTGCTGCAGTCCCGGGGTCCCTCGTCGTTGACGACGACGGTGGCGCACTCGCCACCCTCGCACGTTGGGTCGCCGATCGAACCGGTACAGCCGGCGACCAACGCGATGATGACGAAACCGAGGCGCTTCACGTCAGACCAGCCAGTGGTCCCGTGGACACGTTGGGGTCCCCAAAGCTCGTGACATCGGTGAGCCCCATGGCGTGGCAGATCGACACGAGGAGCTTCTGGTGCGACGCACCGCCGAAGTTGAGGTAGCGGCCTAGGCCAAAGGCGCCCCCTCCGCCCGCAAGCACGAAGGGTACCGCGTTACAGTCGTGCAACCGGCTATCGCCCATTTCCTTGGCCCAGACCACCAAGGTCGTGCTGAGCAGCGACCCGTCCCCGTCCGGGTTTGGCAGCTCGGCCAAACGGTCGAGCAGGTAGACGAACTGCTGGGTGAACCAGCGCTCGGCGTCGACGAAGTCCTGCACGCCAGCGGTGTTGCCGTCGTCACTATGCGAGAGGGAGTGGTGGCCGTCGCCAATGCCAAGCCAGCTGAAAACGGGCGGGCCGACGGTGTGTGACCACTGCAGGGTCGCGACACGGGTCACGCCGCAGGCAAGCGCCGCCACCAGGAGGTCGGTCTGAGCCGTCCCAATCGTTGGGAATTGATCGTTGTCCTGAGGGTTGATGAGGCCAACCGGGGTCGCGTGCTCGCAATCGGCAGGCGCTTGCAGACCCCGTTCGACGCGGCGAAGCGACTCGAGGTGCGCCTGAAGCTTCGGCTTCTCTTCGCTGCCGACCCACGCTTCGAGGCGCGCTAGGTCACCGCGAATGCGGTCGAGCATGCTGGTGCGGCGCGCGATGAGCGCCTCGACTTCCGCGGCGTTCCCAACCAGCCCGCCCCATACGCGCTGGTAGACACTCTTTGGATCGTCGTCGGGCTCCGTGCGCTCGCTGACCGTACGATACGACATGCGGGTCTGCGTGCCGGACCCCCAGGCACTCGTTTGCACGCCAAGCTCGAGCGACGGAAAACGCACGCCGTCGCCTAGCCGACTCGCGAGAAACTGGTCGACAGACATGCCAGCGCTCGGATGGCTCTGCTGCCCGAGCCCGGTCAGCATGCAGTGCATGCCGGCTTCGTGATTGGTGGCGTTCAGAAAACTCAGGCCGTCGCAGATCACGACCTGGTCCCTGCGATCAGCGAGCGGCCACAAGATGCCTTCTGGCGTAAAACCGAAATCAGTGCCGGTGTTGCCTGTGGGGCGCCAATGGCGGTGAATGGTCCCGTTCGGTGAGAACATGATGACGACGCGGGACGGCCCTGTCGGCGCCGCTTTAGCGGACTTTGCGTTCAGGACTTGCAGGAATGGCGCCGCGACGAGTGTCGCGCCAGCGCTCAGCACGAACTCGCGGCGACTGCGTACGAAGGACATTCGAGACCTCTGGCCAGCAAGAGAAGTGCCAGGCCCACGACTCAATGGAAACGCATACTTGGCCGACCTCGAGGCGCAGGTGGAACGGCTCGAGACCGCGCTTGTGTTGAGCAAAGACCACGCTCTCGCGAGCGTCACACTGGAGAGCACCTAACGACGCGACCTTTGGTAGACGATCGCGAGCGCGGCCAAAATGAAGACGGTCCACGGGTCGCCTCCGCTGGCCGCGCAGCCCTCTGGCTCGTCTTCGGCCAACGCCACGGCGGCCTTCGCGTCGAGTTTGCCCAGCCCGTAGGCCTCGTTGGGAGTCGAACCGGTTGCGATGTCCGCTCGAGCGGTCTGCGTGAAGATCCGACGAATGTCGCTCGGCGCGAGCTTGGGTGCGGCTTCGAGCATGAGGGCAATGGCACCAGCGACATGCGGCGCGGCCATGCTGGTCCCCTGCATGATCACCCGATTGGCGTCGACCACGTCCGGACCGTCGGGGATGCTCCTCGCGCGCGCGGAGATGATGACCGAGCCTGGCGCCGTGATGTCTGGCTTTACGCCGGTACGTTCGGGGGCCGCCGTCGGGCCAACGCTCGAATAAGGGGCGAGGCGACCGATACCCAGATCTTCGATCTGCTGCGAGCCGTCGATCTGCGAGATCCAGGTGTTGCGGGTCGCGTAAGCCCCGACCGCGATGACGCTCCTTGCAGTCGCGGGGACGGCGATCGACTCGCGGCCATCACCTGCGATCCATGATTGGCCATCGCCGCTGCCGAAACGAGCGTTGCTACCGCCGTCACTTTGGGACACCCACGCATCAATAACACCGCTGCCCGACATCACCAGGACCACCTGGGCGCGCCCCGAGAGATCCCGCGCGGATGCTCCGTCGATCACCAAGAGCCGATGCTGACGGCCGTTGCGCCGCTCTGAGGTGAACGTGAACTCGACCCGGTACTCGCCGGGTGCGCTCACTGAGTCCTCGAGCACGTCGTCCTCACGCGCGACGAGCGGCAAACGCGACACTGGCGCCCCGTCCACCCATAACTCCACCGCAAGGTTCACGGTGGCGTTCCCCGGGGTCCACATGTCGACGTTCGTGGTGACTTGCCTGCCTAAGGGCAGGCGCTCAACGGCGAGGTATTTGTCGCTCGCGCGAAGCTCCGCTGCCGCGTGCAGACGACCACCACCTTCGTTGCCCGCGGCGGCGACGAGAATTCGACCTTCGCCCAGATGGTTGTCGAGCCACTCCTCGAGTGGCGTCGCGCCGTCGTGCGCGCCGTATTGGCCACCGACGCTCAGGTTGATGACCAAGGGCATGTCGCGGTCGCGGGCGAGGTTGGTGAGATACTCCACCGCGTCCGCGAGCCGGGTGAAGCTGTTCGAGCGAACCACCGCGATTTTCGCGTGAGGCGCCATGCCGCCGAGCTGACCGTTGCCAGCAGCGATACCCGCGACATGTGTACCATGGCCGTTGCCGTCATCGATTGTACACGTTCCGCTCGCTATCGCGGACTCTCGACATTCGTGACCATATTCGAAACCGTCGGGCCGGGTGCCTTTGGCATCTTGATCCCAGACCGCGATGACGCGTGAGCGACCGTCATCGTCCATGAAGGCTTCGTGGCGAAGGTCGACGCCAGTATCGACGATGCCAATCAGCACGCCCCGTCCGGTACGGGCCGAGCGCACGCCGACGCCCGCCTGGACGTCGGTCACTCCGATCTCACGCGCCGACAGCTCGAGGTACGGTCTGTGAGCCGGCTGCAAGGCGAGGTCGAGGTCACCCCTGCTAACAAGGGCCGCGGCGATGGCACCGCGGTCGAGGCGCACTGGTGTCCAGCGGCCAAGCTCCGCGTGCACGCCAAGCGAGGAGAGACTACGACGGGCCTCGTCATTGCGGGCGCGCACGAACATCGGGACGATCCCCGAAGGATCGAGGCTTGGTGTCCGCAATAACCGATAAACGCTTGCATCGGCACGACCGGCCGCCCGCGGCGAGCGTAGTCGTTCGCTCGCAGCGTGGGCTGTCGACACTCCCGCCAGAGTTACCATGGCTACCGCGATGAGGGCGTGGGGGGACGCGCGCATCCACTGTTAAACGTAACAGTGGGCGATCGACTCTCCTCTTTTTTGGCGGACCAGCGACACGATTTCGTTCCAGGTGTGGGGGCACGTGGACGCCGTCATGTGGGCGCACGTAGCGATTCGTGTGCGTCACACCGACTATCCGCTAAAAAAGACGGCTCTGTTCTGGCAGCACCACGTCACTGACAGTGTGATGTAAGCGGCAGCGCGGCTCGTATGACTCGGTGGCACCCAGCATCACGCGCTCGGATTCACGAACGATACGCTGCGAGCGTCCCGCCGGATTGCCACAGACCACGCAGATCGACAGCGCCTTGGTCACGAACTCAGCCACTGCCATGAGCTGCGGCATCGGCTCGAAGGGGAAGCCGCGATAGTCCATGTCGAGCCCCGCGACGATGACGCGCACGCCGCGGTTGGCGAGCTCCTGACAGACCTGCACGAGGTCGCGCGAAAAAAACTGCGCCTCGTCGATCCCGACGACCTCGCAGTCTTTGTGCTCGGGATCGAGGATGGCCCGGACGTCGTCGACTGGGGTCGCTCGGATGCTCTGCTTCGAGTGGCTTACGATCTCGATGGCGTCGTAGCGGGTGTCAATCGTCGGTTTGAAGATTGCGACGCGCTGCTTCGCGTACATCGAGCGGCGCAATCTGCGGATGAGCTCCTCGGTCTTCCCCGAGAACATGGGCCCGGCGATGACCTCGATCCAACCAGTGCCTGTGGGAACGGCTTGCACGGGCAGGGAGTTACTACGTTGCCCGCAGGGCACGCTAGGGGCGTCAAATCTCGCGTTGACTTTGCGGGGTCACGCTCATAATATCCGCCGCAATCCAGCAAGAAGGCCAAATTCTCTGGTCTTTTCAATGACTTAGGCAAGAGGGGAAGCCCCATCATGCATCGCAATTTCATCCCGAGCATCATGCTCGTTGGCCTCTGCGCGGTTCTTTTCACTGCTACCGGTTGCAAGCCGAAGTATCCAAAGTGCGAATCAGACGACCACTGCGCCGAGAAGGGCGAAGTGTGCGTCAACGGCCAATGCCAGGAGTGCCGTGACGATGCCGCGTGCGAAACCAAACACGGCGCCGGTCACGAATGCGCCCAGGGTCGCTGCGAAGTGAAGCCCGAGTGCCGCGCCGACGGCGACTGCGCCAAAGTTGGTGCAGGCTTGGTCTGCCGCAGCAAGAAGTGCGTTCCCGAGTGCACCGCGAACGAGAATTGCCCAGGCGGCATGAAGTGCGAAGCCCAGCGCTGCGTGCCTGAGTGCGCTCAGGACATCGACTGTGGCCCGGGTCGCACCTGCAACAACGGCGCCTGCTCGAGCGGCGATGGCACCAATATCTCTGCATCGTGCCGTCCAGTGAACCCAGGCTCGGGCGAGATCGTCGCGATGCCGACGGTGTTCTTCGACTTCAACGAGTTCAGCCTGACGCCAGACGCGCGCACCTCGTTGGGGCAGGCGGCTGAGTGCTTGAAGCAGGCCGGCGGCAAGATCACCTTGGTCCTCGAAGGCCACGGCGACGAGCGCGGCACGCAAGAGTACAACCTCGCCCTGGGCGAGCGCCGCGCGACTGCGGTTCGCAGCTATATGCGTAACCTGGGCATCGACCAGAACCGCATGAAGACGCGGTCGATGGGCGAGAACCAGCCCCTCTGCAGCGACTCGAGCGAAGAGTGCTACGCGCGCAACCGCCGCGTTAACTTCGTCCAGCAGCGCGGACAGATGTAATGCGGTTCGGCACGTCATCGGTGCTGCGAGCCTTGGTGCTCGCGGCGCCGTGCGTTGCCGGGTGTGTGACCTCGACAGAGGGCAAGCAGATGAAGCAAGACATTGCTAATCTGCAGGCCCAGATGCAGGAAGCGCGCGCCGGCATCGACCAACAGGGCGCGCAGCTTGCCGAGCAGCTGCAAAAGGCTTCGACGCAAGTCAAAGAATTGTCAGAGACCCTGGCGGACCTGAATCGTGCCGCGCGCAACACCGACGCGGATTTTGGTGTGCAGCTCGACCAGCTACGCGCCGAGCTTCAGGAGATCCGCGGGCAGATCGAGCTCACTGATTACCGCGTCGGCCAGATGCAGGCGCAACTTCAGACAGCTCCCGCGGTCGGTGCGACTCCAGTCGCAACTCCAGCGCAGCCCGAAGACGCCGTGAAGCCGCCGGCAACCGCCCCGAAAGACAAGAAGGGCATGCTGCAGTACGCCCAGAATCTTTACTCCCAAAAGCAGTACTCCGAAGCCCGTGGGGTGTATCGCGAGGTCGTCAAGCAGTGGGGTAACGAGGCGGGCGTCGGCGACCAAGCCCGCATGAAGATCGGCGATACCTTCTTCGATGAGAAGCGGTTCCGTGACGCACTGCCCGAGTACATCAAAGTCGTCGAGAAATTCTCCAAGGGCGAATACGCCGACGACGCGTACTACAAGATCGGACTTGTCTCGATGGAGCTCGGCAACCTCGAAGATGCGGTCACGTTCTTCGGTGAGGTCGTCAAGAGCTACAAGAAGTCGCCGCTGGTGCCGAACGCCCAGGCCAAAATGTCGGAAGCGCAGAAGCGTCTCGACAAAGAGAAGGCCTCAAAGGGCAAGCGGAAGTCCTAAAGGCTCACTGCTTTCGCGTGTGGTTTCGAACCCTTCCTTGACACCCCATGGGGTGTCGGGAACACTCGACTTCGCACCGAACCGTTCGCGCAATGGCCAAGAAAAACCTCCTTCTGGTCGATAACGACGCGAAGAGCCTGCGTGTCATGGAGGTGTCCCTGCGCAAAGCGGGCTTCTCCGTCACGACCGCAGTAAATGGTGTCGATGGGCTCGAGAAGGTGCGCATCTCCCCACCCGAGCTCATCCTCTCTGACACCAAGATGCCGGAGCTTGATGGCTTCGAGTTCTGCCGACAGCTCAAACAAGAGCCGAAGACGGCGGCGATCCCGTTCATCTTCTTGACCGCTGAGAAGTCGGTCGATCACAAGGTCAAGGGGCTCGAGCTTGGTGTCGACGACTATCTGACCAAGCCCATCTACATCAAAGAGATCGTCACCCGTATCAAGATCCTCCTCGAGAAACGGGACAAGGAGCTGCTCGAGCGGCGCGACCCGCGCTCGAAGTTCGCTGGCGATCTGTCCGACATGGGTATCGTCGACCTCATCCAGACCATTGAGATCGGTCGCAAGACTGGCCGCATCAAGGTGCGCCGCGCAGACGGCAAGGGCGCCGATCTCTACTTCAAGAACGGCAAAGTGATCGACGCCGAGCTTGGCAAGCTCCGCGGCGAGCACGCGGTCTACCGCTTGATGGTCTGGAACGAAGGCACCTTCGACATCGAGTTTGGCGCCGAGCGTGGTGACCGCAACGACATCATCGAGCTGTCGAGCCAGGGCCTGCTCATGGAAGGCATGCGCCGCCTCGACGAATGGGGCAGGCTCCTCGAGCAGTTGCCGCCTCTCGATACGCGCTTCGCCGTCGACCATCACGAGCTGGTCGAGCGTCTGGCGGAGATCCCGGACGAGGTGAACGGCATTTTGCGCCTCTTTGACGGCCGTCGCACCCTATTGCAAGTCGTAGAAGACTCGAGCTTCGGCGATCTCGAAGCCATGAACGTGGTTTCGAAGCTCTACTTCGAGGGCCTCATCTTCGATGTTTCGTCGCGCCCGAGCGAAGCGCCTCCCGAACACGAGGCGGGTAGCGACGACCACGACCCGCACGAGTCCGCCATGGCGGGTGAAGAACACGGCACCGGCGAACACCACGCCGGAGGTCCTCCGAGCAGTGAGGGAATGCCGGAGCTCACCTTCGAGGGTAAGGCGGGGATGATTTTGCCCGAGGCGTATGACCCGGAGCCTTTGGCCCCTGGGCCGGTTCCGCCCGCGAGCTCGTTCGAGCCGCCGGCCTCTGACGAGCGGCGAAGCGCGACCTTTGGCGGCGACGCCGCGCCGCCGTGGCCTTACGCGTACCAGGGGTTCCTCGCAGGCAACGGCGGTGGTGTCGCGGCAGCCATCGCCTCCGCGAACGTCGCCCCGGAGCCGCCCCCAGCGACCGAGTCGGTCGCGCCCCTGCCCCTCCCAGTCCCTGCACCGGTCAGTGTCGCCGAGAGCGTTCCCCCGCCTGCTCCGCCAATCAGCTTCAGCGCCCCGCCGCCCCCGGCCCCCACGCCCAGCGTCTCGACGCCCATCGCCGTTCCGGCTCCTGCACCGCCAGCGCCTTCATCCGCCATAGCGGACGAAGTGCGCGCCGCAATCACCTTGGGCAACATGACGAGCGGCGACATCTCCGAGTTGCCCATCGTCGCCAAGACCTTCGCACCCAACGACGACGTCGACGAAGACACCGACACCGTCGAAATCCCCGGCGTGACACCTGGCGCCCCACCCCACCAGGGTAGCTCGGCCACAAGACCGGCAAACGGTGTCTTCATTGCCGGCACACACGCGGCACCGGAGCCGCCCAGCGGCACGGTGATCGTACGCGCCCCCTTCATCGGGGAGGCGCATTTCACGAAGCCCGACGACGCATCGAACGTCGGGCGCCCCGTTCGCGGCGCCTTTGGCGAAGAAAGCGTTCCGCGCACCCCCGAAGAAGCGTTCGGCGAACGCCCTGTCGTTGCGCTCAATCAGGACTACCTCGACGAGAAAGTCGTCGACGAAAAGGTGCCACGCCGCAAAGCACCCTTCGTGATCGCCGCAATGGCAGCTGCCATCGTCGTTGGCATCTTCATGGTCCACTCGGGCGGGAAGCCGAACGCAAAAGCGGACAGCAAGACCCCGCTCGTGACCACCGTGCCCGAGCCGCCCAAGCCTTCTCCGCCCCAGCAGCCAGCGCCCCCAGAGGCACCACCGACGGTCGCCGAGACTGTTCCGGCAACTCCACCCGCGCCCGCGTTTCCCGCACCCACCGGGCAACCGACCCAGGCCATCGTCACCCAGCCCCAGCCGATCGTGGCGAGCGCCCAGCCGGGTCCGACGCAAACGCCGCCGAGCCCCCAAAAGCCCGAGGAAACTCCTCCGCCCGAGCCGCCCGACGTCGCCGCCACACGTCTTGTCGCCAAGGGTAACGCCCTCTACAAGCGCGGCAACCTGAAAGGCGCCATCGCCGCCTTCAAAGAGGCGATCGAGCTCGACGAGACCAACGAGCGAGCGCATTTGGGCATTGGCACCACGTACTTCGATACCGAGCAGAACAACCTCGCGCTCAAACACCTCCAACGCGCTCTCGAGCTCGCTCCGCGCAGCGGCCAGACGCTCGTCGCGCTTGGCAACGTGCACCAGGCGATGGGCAACACCACAAGAGCCAAAGACGCTTACGAGCGCTACCTCACGGTGGAGCCAAACGGGAAATTCGCAGCCGACGTCCGCATCATCCTTTCCGGCTTGCGCTGAGCGGCACTCGCGCTCCAGGCAACCTGACACCGTGTCTGCCGATACGTAGCCGACTTTTCGCTGCACGCTGCGGCAGGGCCAGGGCCAAACCCGATGAATTCGTTGAGCAAGGCAAGCCGTCGTCCCACGCGCGAGTGGGGCGCTTCTTCCGGTGGGCCTGCTGCGAACCGCAGTGAGCTCGCCGAACGCGCGCGGGCGCGGAGCCACAGCTCCCTTCCGCTACTTCCGGGCGCGGGTACCGACAGCTTCGTCAAAGACACCGCAAGCGCCGCACCGACCTACGCGCCACCCTACGGACGGGTCGCGCCACGCGACGGCCTGCGTCGCGCGCAACCGAGCAAGGAGCGCGACGCGGCCGTTCAAGCGTGCGTCGACAAGGTCATGAAGCGGATCGACGCCTTGCCACAGACCGAGCGCGTTCGCGCGAAGGTCGGCCAGATGATCCAGTACGCCTACGAAGCGTTCACGGGCCCCGAGCGGGGCGAAAAGACGAAGGCCTTCGAGCAGCGCATCCGCGAAGGCCAGGTCAGCTCATTTCTCTATGCCGGCGATCCCAAGGAGGCGCGCCGCTATCAGCAGATCGCCATCGAGGAGTCGCCCCTTGGCATCCCCCTACTGTTCGCGTGGGACGTGATCCACGGCATGCGAACCATCTTTCCGATTCCGCTTGCGACCGCGGCGAGCTGGAATCCGGCGGCCGCCCAACGCGGCGCGGAGATCGCCGGCCGTGAAGCCGCCGAAGCCGGACAGCACTGGACGTTCGCGCCGATGGTCGACATTGCGCGTGACCCTCGCTGGGGCCGCATTGCCGAGGGCGCGGGTGAAGATCAGTTCCTCGGGGCCCGCATGGCCGAAGCGCAAGTGAAGGGGTTCAACCAGTACGTGCTGAGCTGTGCCAAGCACTTCGCCGCGTACGGCGCCGCAGAGGGTGGTCGCGACTACAACACCACGGACATGTCGCTACGGCGCCTGCACGACGTCTATCTGCCCCCCTTCCTCGCGGCGGCCAAAGCGGGCGTCGACACGTTCATGACGTCGTTCAACGATCTCAATGGGGTGCCCTCGACCCAAAATCCGTATCTGCTACGTGAGGTCTTGCGAAAGCGCTTCGGCTCGAATGCCATGGTGGTTAGCGATTGGTCCTCGGCTTACGAGCAGCTAAACCACGGCACCTCGCGCACGCGCCGCGACGCCGCTATTGCCTCCGCCAACGCTGGTCTCGACATGGAAATGGTAAGCGGGCTCTTCGCCGACGAGCTGGTCCGCGCGGTGCTCGACCATAGCGTCGCCGAATCGACGGTCGACGAGGCCTGCCGGCGTGTCCTGCGCTTGAAGGCCGAGATGGGGCTCTTCGACGACCCCTACGGCGCGACCGGACCGAAGTCTCCGCTTGAGCGGACGGCAGCGCGCGAAATCGCCGAGGATTCCATCGTCCTGCTGCGCAATGAAGGCGACCTTCTGCCGTTCAAGGCGGCAGTAAAGCGCATCACTCTGATCGGAAAGCTCGCCGAGGTCCCCCACGATCATCGAGGCGCGTGGGAGGCCCTGGGCAAAGACGACGAAACGGTCACGGTAAGGCAGGGCCTCGCGGAACGCGCCGCCAAGGCGGGCGCCGAGTTGCGCTTCGTCGCCGGTAACAACCGCGACGGCGTGTCCACGGAAGCGGACATCGCGGCCGCCGTCGCCGCAGCCAACGATAGCGACATCGTCGTCATCACCATCGGTGAAAACGCCGATCGCAGTGGCGAGGCATCGAGCGTCCAGTCCATCGAGCTCCCGGGCAACCAACGTGAGCTCATCAGAGCGCTGCAGGCTACCGGCAAGCCCATCGTCGCGCTGCTCATGAATGGCCGTCCGATGGTGCTGCCGCTGGAGGCAGACACCCTTCCAGCGATTCTCGAGACCTGGCAGCTGGGCACCGAGCACGGCACCGCGGTCGCCAATGTCCTGTTTGGTGACCGCAACCCGAGCGGCAAGCTCCCCGTGAGCTTCCCCGCTGCGACCGGTCAGATCCCGGTCCACCATCAGATGGTCAACACCGGCCGTCCAGCCTCCTTCGACCCAAGCGGCAAGCTGCAGAACCGCTTCAGCTCTGCCTACCTCGACGGCCCCAACGCACCGAAGTTCCGCTTCGGCTTTGGCTTGTCCTACACGACCTTCACCATGGGTCAGCCGCGGCTATCGGCCCGCGAGCTGTCCGCGAACGACGTGCTGTTCGTCGACGTCCCCGTGAAAAACACGGGATCGGCCAGGGGCAAGGAGACCGTACAGGTCTACAGCCGTTGGGACGACTCGAATCTCACCCAGCCGCTACGCAAGCTGCAGGGCTTCGCTCAGGTCGAGCTCGAGCCGGGCGAGAGTAAAGTCGTACGCATCGCCATCGCGGCCGCGGACCGTGCGGTCCACGATAATGAAGGCAACCTCATGAAGCCAAGCGGCCTCTACAAGCTCTTCATCGGAAACGACTCCGCAGCAGCGTTGGAAACGTCGTTCGTGTTGCGCTGAGGCCAGCGATCATTGGCGTCGTACTGAACAAAGCGACTCAGAGCGGCGTAATCGCGAGGTTGTCGAAGTAGAGACGCGATGCCCAGTTCGCGAAAGCGAAGCGGTCCGCGGACGGCCCATGGAGAGGCGAAGGGTCGAAATAGGTCAGGTGAGCTTGGCCATCGATATCGAGCCGGAGATCGTTGCCGCGCTTCTCGAATACCACGTGATAGACGCGGTTGGGTTCCAGCTTCTCGAGCTTGGCGACCGCGTCTCTGCGGTCTTTGTTGATGGTGGCCGCCCGCACCTTGTCTTGCGCCACCTGAGCTCTGAGAGACGCGTCGTCCGAATCGATGCGTCGGGGTGCATGTTCACCGCGGCGGGCAATGAGTGTCGTGGTGTTCTTCCAGCCGCCCATGATGACGCTATAGCCGGACTCGTGGTGTTCGCCGTCGCCGTAGATCTCGAACTTGAAGTCGACCTCGTCGCTCCTCGATTCGACGTCGAAGCTCACACGAACGTCCCTGGGTAACGCAGCCGACAACCACAGCGGCACGTTGTGCGCCCCCGCGTTGTAGAGCCGACCGTCAACGATCGACCAACCGCCACTGGGGCTATGCCACTCAGGACCGAGCTCGGGGCCATCGAAGGCCTGCGTGTAGGGAATGGTCGTCACTGGCGGGGTCGGCTTGCTGCACGCCACGGTGGCGACCAAGAAGACGAGGAGCACGCGGAACATGCGTTTCCTTTAACCTGGTTGCGCGCCTCGTTCCATGCGGCTACGACATGGGACCTCATGTCGCAGCACTTCGACGTCGCGGTAGTCGGCACCCAGCTCTCCGGCATCATCGCGGCGGCGTTGCTCGCCAAGCGCGGCCGTCGCGTCCTGCTGGTCGACCACGGTGAGCAGACCAACGCCTACCGACGCAACGGGTTTCGCTTGCCGCTCGTCCCGACACTCGTCCCGAACCTCGACGATTCGCCGCCAGCAAAGCTCGTGCATCAAGAGCTCGCTTTGGGGCCGCACTTACGCGCCAAGCTCGAGACACCCGCAACCTCTTTCCAGGCGGTCATGCCGGGCCACCGTATCGATGTGCGCGCAACACCAGAGGCATGGCTTGGCGAGCTCAAGCTCGAGTTTCCTGATCTCGTCGACCAGGTCCGGGAGTTCTTCACGCGATTGGTCGAGATCGACGGTGAGATCAACGCGTTTCTGGCACGGCAACCCAAGCTGCTGTCGACCGGCTTCTTCGAGGGCTTCAAGGTGCGGCGCGAGCTCTCCGAGATGGAGCATCTCGACGTCCCGTTCGAGGAGCACCCGATCTTCCAGAGCATCCCGACGGACCACCCGATTCGTGACCTGTTGCTCGGACCGCTTTCGTTCTTCGGCAATCTCTCGGCGCAATCGCCATCCGCGTTCCACGCCATCCGGCTCATCGCGCGGTACTATCGCGGCACGGTCAGCTTCACGGATCGCTTGTTCGATATGGCGGACATTTTCGTAAAGGCTGCCGACGAGGCGGGGGTCAATGTTCGCCGCGGCGCACTCGTGAAGCTCATCAACACCAACGGCGCGAAGCTGCACGAGATCGAGCTTGCCGATGGTCGCCACAGCTACACGGCCGACTTCTTCATCGACAACGCGACGAGCCCATTCGAAGAGCTGCTCCCCCAGGGCAAGAGTCAGGCAAAGCTCGCCGCCGAGCGCTCGGTGTTGCGACCGGTCGGCAGCCTGATGGTGCTCAACATCCTCGCCAAGCGCGAGGTGGTCCCCAATGGCATGGCCGAAAGCGTGTTCCTCTTGAACGGTCGCCAGCGTCAACGCGGGGCAGAGCCCGCCGATCCCCCACTCTTCCTGCGTCGCTATCCAGCGCAACGGGTCGACTCGCAGCTCAACCGCCGCGTCGACGACGATGCCCATGTCGTCTTCAGCGTCGCGTGTCCCGTACGCACTAGCGAGGTCGCTCGTTCACCCGCCCGCTTCCAGGCCCTGCGCGCGCAGATGGCGAGCCGGGTCGCACGACTGGTGCCCTTCTTGAACGACTTCATCGTCGACCAATCGATGGCCTCGGATACCGCTGGCTGGGACGCCGACACCGACATGACCCGGACCATCGATCCGTGGGCACTGCACCCCATCTACGAGCCGGCCGAGCGGCCCGTGCTCGGCATCGCCATCAAGCGCGAGAAGGGCTACTTCAAGAACCTGGTGCGTTGTGGCCGGGACGTGATCCCAGGACTGGGCTTGGAGGGCGAATATGTCGCGGCCTTGGCGGCGGTCGACGAGGTGACCGAACGCGCTGGGAGCTCCTGGAAAACACGCTAAGTTAGCGCCGCACCCGCCCGAGTGACACAATGGCAGGGCAAGGTGTGCGACGCGTCACGGTTTTCTGACGATGAATGGGGCGAAGTGTCACCAATGTGGGCGTTGGTGGCGCGAGGTTTCCGATGTCGTTCAACAGGTTCCCGTATCGCTTCGGTAAATACATCATCCTCGATCGAGTAAGCGCAGGAGGAATGGCCGAGGTTTATCGCGCCAAGGAAGCAGCTGACGGAATTTCCAGATTGGTGGCCATCAAGCGGATGTCAAACGCCGCGGCCAACGATCCGGCCATGGTTCCGATGTTCGTCGACGAAGCCAAGGTCGCTTCGCGCCTCATGCATCCGAACATCGCCCAGACGCTCGAGCTTGGTCGCATCGAGCAGTCGCTCTACATCGCAATGGAGCTGGTCTGGGGGCGCGACCTCAACGCCATCATCAAATCGTGCAGGTCGATGCGCGTCCAACTACCGCACGCCCTCACCTGCTACATCGTCAGCAAAGCAGCGGAAGCGCTCGACTACGCGCACAACGCCTTGGGTCCAGACGGTCGCCCCATGCGACTCGTCCATCGCGACGTCAGTCCCCACAACGTCATGGTGGACTACGAAGGGGAAGTTAAACTCATCGACTTCGGCATCGCGAAAGCGGACAGCCGCAGCAACAAGACGGCGGCCGGCGTCATCAAGGGCAAGTTCGCGTACATGGCACCCGAGCAGGCCGCAGGCGGCACCATCGATCGCCGCGCTGACATCTTCGCCCTCGGTATCTTGTTGTACGAGTTGCTCTCTGGTGAGCGCGCCTTCGACGGAAGCAGCGCCTTTTCGATCTTCGACAAGGTGGCGAACCATCAGCCGCCGCGCCTCTCCGATGTCGCCGATGTCCCCGATGCTCTCGAGGCGGTTGTATCGCGATGCCTCGCGAAGAACCCCGCGGAGCGCTTCGAGACGGCGGCGCAGCTCGCCGACGCATTGGGGCCTTTCCGCATCGTCAGCCAAGGAATCGTGGGGCGGCGCGAAGCACGCGATCTCATGCTCCAGCTGTTTCCCGGCGACGTCTCGAGCATGCAAGAGCGCCAGCGCCACTATGCCAAGGTTACCGGCGCGGACTGCATCAACGCGAACGCACTGTTGGACTTCCCGCGCACCCAGGTGCTCGTCGCGGCCGAGCTCATTTCGGCGGCCTTCAACGAGCTTCACCGCGAGGCGAAGACCACGCTCTACGAGGGTGGCCCGAAACACGAGGGTGGCCCGCGGCGCCGGCTGACGCCCGACACCATCCCGATCCCCATCCCCGTCGAAAGGACGGTGATCGAGCCGCTCCCTCCCGCGCGCTGGCCGACTGTGGTCGTCATCGCCCTGATCGCGCTCATCGCGACCGCGATCATCGTCACCGCACGGTCGCGCAACCAGACGGCGATGGAGCTATTCGAGAGCTTGTGGCACAGCGCGACGTATTCGCACCAACCCGCGACACCCACGCCTCTCGACACCAAGACCCTCGTGACGCCGACGAATCGGCAAGGCGACCGAGTCTCAGAAATCTAGCGGTACTTGTCGTCCGTCAGCTCCGCGCAACGGGTGAGGCTAGACACTAAACGTCAAGAAATCGTGAGCGATGCGCGTGTCCGCAAAAACAGACTGGGCATCAGCAAGGACGGCGTCCGCGCCATAGCGCCCAGAGATGTGCGTGAGGTAAAGGGCCTTCGCTCCAGCGTCGCGCGCGAGCTCAGCGGCACCGCGAGCCGTGAGGTGAGCACGCTCTTTCGCGAGGGCTGCGTCAGGCCCCAGGAACGTTGCTTCGATGACGATGGCGTGAGCACCGCGCGCATGCGGCAAGATCGCCGTGGTCTCTTCGACATCACCGACAACCACCAGCTTGGTACCCGGCGTTGGCGGGCTCGTAACCTCGTCAGGTGAGACGACCTTGCCATCTGCGAGAGTGATCGACTCGCCACGGGCAAGCCTCGCGCGCTCGGGGCCGTTGGGAACACCAACAGCCGCCAGACGCTCGGGGATCAAGTGGCGACGCGTCGGGGACTCGAACACGTAGCCTAGGCTATCCGTCTCGCCGTGCCGCACGCCAAAACAGCGGACTTCGAGATCGTCGGTTTTGTGAACAACGCCGGGCGCCAGCTCTTTGAAGATGACCGGTAACGGCGTGCGTCCGCTCGACCAAACGCCGCGCAGGAGCTGTTGCGCGAGCCTGAGCGTTCCGGGCGCGGCGCCGAGGGTCATTGGTTCTTCTCCGCCAGCCTCGAGCAGCGCCAACGTCGACAACAAGCCAGGTAGACCAAGAATGTGGTCGAGGTGTGCATGCGTCAGCAGAATGCCAGAGAGCTTCCGGAAGCCGATGCCGGATTTGAGGAGCTGACGCTGCGTGCCCTCGCCGCAGTCGATGAGAAAACGCTCGCGCCCAGCGCGCACGAGGAGCGACGACAACCCGCGATCGATGGACGGCGTGCTCGCCGCCGTTCCGAGAAACACCACGTCGAACATATCAGCGCTTCGGCGCCGGCTCCTCGCCGAAGAGCTCGTCCATCGCCGACATGCCCTTCTTGACGGCCACCGCTTCGACCTCGACGTTCACTTCTTTGGGAAGAGCAGCGACGCCAACGACCGCGCGCGCGGGCAACATCTGACCAACGAAGAACTTGGTGTACACCTCATTGACCGCGTCGAACTGCTTCATGTCGGTGAGGAAGATGGTGACTTTGACCACGTCATCCATCGTGAAGCCGGCGTCCTGCACGATATTGCGAACGTGGGTGAGCGCAATCTCCGCTTGCTTCTTGATCTCGCCACGAAAGACGTTGCCGCTCGGAACCTCGATGGGGATCTGTCCGGATACGTAGAGAATCTCTCCGGGCGCCTTCGTGCGCACCGCCTGCGAGTAAGGTCCCACTGGCTTCGGCGCTTTGCGCGAAGTGATCATCTCGTGAATCGATGGACGCTTCGCCATATCCCGTTTCTCTCCTTGAGTTCCTTAACGACGATACGCAGCGACTGCGGAGGCCATGAGCTCGGCAATGTACTGGCGTGGCTGCTCGGGGCTCAAGACGCGAGCATCTTCGCCGAAGGGCAACACCCAGCGCGCGAGCCACGCAGGACTCGAGGTCGAGACGCGAACCTTGAGGCTGCCGTCGGCCTCGCGCGTCACATCGGTCTCGGAGAAGCGCTCGGAGACCTCGCGGGCTACCGCTTTGGAGAACCACACCTCCGCCGTGAAGGCGCGCTCACCGAAGTAGAGTCGCTGGGTGCGAAAACGAGCGAGGTCGAAGTCACGCGGCTTCTCGAAGCCACGTTCCGTCACCTGCACGCTGCCGATACGGTCGATGCGAAAGAGCTTCTCGTGGTCGTCTTCGTCGATATCGAGCGCGACAACGTACTCCATGCCGCTGTGCGAAACGAGTCCCAGAGGCTTCACCCTGTAGCGCTTATGACGGTCGCTCGACGCCGAGTAGTACTCGAGCGCCACCTCACGACTCGCTTCGCAGGCCTTGCGCAAGCTAGCCGAGACGGCACCTTCGGGCAGCTCCCGCGAGATACCGACGCGCTCCGCGAGGACGGCGACCATCTCTTTCTCGGCCGGGTTCAAGTGTTCGGCAATTTTGGCGAGGACCGCTTCGAGCTCGGTACCAAGCCCTCCCAGATCGCCGACCAGCTTGGCGGAGAGTACCAGCGCGCTTGCTTCTTCGTGTGTCAGCTGAAGCGGACGCGAGAGCGATTGGTCGAGATCGACGTAGACGACGTCGTCCTCGACATACAAGTCGATGAGGTGATCGGGTGTGAGCGGCGGCTGACCGACCATGGCAAGCAGCTCGAGATCCGACTCGATCTGCGAGGTCGAAACGCCGAGCTTCTCGGCGAGCTCTTGAAGCGTCACCCCATCGCGGTGCGCCACATAGGGCACGATGAACAGCAGTCGGCCGAGACGATCGGTGACACTCATGCGTATGCCGCCGCGAGTCGCTCGTAGGTACCGCGCATGATGTCGCGCAGGAACCGCGGCTCCAAGACCTCGGCCGCCGCGCCGTAGGGCAAGAGCGTGTTGACCAGCGCATTGGTGTGCGTCGCCTGTAGCCGTACGACGGCACCACCGTCCGGCGCAGGCTCGCTGGTGACGTTCGGCCCGAAGATCTCATGCATGGCCGGCAACAGGCGCTCCGCGAGCTTCACGGAGACCGCGTAAGCCTTCTCCTGGGGAAATTCCCAAGGACGGCGACGCGCGTGTTTGGCGAGATCGAAGTCCTTCGGCACCGAAAACTCGTGCTGGCCGCCCGCGCGGACGTCGGCGAGCTCGCGGATACGGGCGAGGTGGAAGGTTCGTTCGGCATTGCGCAGGTGGCAGTGTCCGACGAGATACCAGGCCCCTTGCTTGTAGTAGAGGCCGTACGGATTGACCTCGCGTGTCGTCGGCGCCGCACCACGGCCGCCGTCGTACACCACACGGATGCGCCGCTGCACCGCGACTGCTTCGTGGAGCTTGGCGAGATGACCGCCAACGCGCTCGGCATCGACGCCTTCCTGGACCGGGGTGTGCGCCATCGTCGCCGGCATGCGGGCTTCATCGACATCGAACCCGAGCTTGGCGAGCGCGCGGATGACGGCGGCGCGTCCGGGAAATCCGGCGACGCTAGCGGCCGCAGCACCGGCGATGGACAGGAGCGCAAGCTCGGTGGGTTGAAGGGCAAGGTCCGGCAGGTAGTACTTGTCGCGGTCGACCAGGTAACCACCCGTACCGTCCTCTTCGTCCTCACGCTCGGGCGCGACCCAGCGCAACGGGACGCCCAGCTCGAGTAAGGCCGACTTGTCACGCTCGAAGGCTCGCTCGCCGCTCTTCGGATCACTTGTCTTGTAGGCCTCGAACTCTTCGAGCTCCCGGATTTCACGCAGAGAAACCGGCCGGCGGGCGTTGAGCAACAACGTCAGCAGGTTCAACAGACGCTCAGTCCGGGCGGCGCTCATTCGGCGGGCGGTAACACGGCGATCGCCGAGCTGGCAACTGGCGACGGCGCGAGAGGCAGTGAGCGCCTCGCAACACGCTAACGCCCGGTCACGGCTTGGTATTCTTTTTTGGCAGGCGCCCAGCGTCGACGATCGCTTGGCGCAGAACGAACTCGATCTGGCCATTCAAGCTACGAAGCTCGTCGTCGGCCCAGCGCTGCAAGGCGGCAAGGACCTGTGGATCGATGCGCAGCAAGAAAGCCTTTCGCTCTGCCATGGTCACTTCGCTTCGCTAAGTCCCGCCCCGGGTTTCGTAGCTACGCCATAAGGGTCTCGCCAGTATCAACCGTAGAGCGTGCCGGTATTGACGACCGCCTGGGTGCCGCGCTCGCCGCACAACACAACGAGCAGATTCGACACCATCTGCGCCTTGCGCTCCTCGTCGAGGTGCACGACATGCTTCTTGGCGAGCAGGTCGAGGGCGCTTTCGACCATGCCCACGGCGCCTTCGACGATTTTTTGACGCGCTGCGATGATTGCCGAAGCCTGCTGGCGTTGCAGCATCGCGTGCGCGATTTCGGGCGCGTAGGCGAGAAAGCTGATGCGTGCCTCGACGATCTGCAGGCCAGCCATGGCGACCCGCTGCTGCAGCTCGTGCTTGAGCTTCTCGGCGACGATGTCGATGCTACCGCGGAGCGACGGTTTGTCGTGGTCTTCGCTGTCATACGGGTAGTGGCTCGCGAGGCTGCGTAGCCCTGACTCGCTCTGCACCTGCATGTAGTGGCGGCTATCGTCGACAGCGAAGGCCGCTTTAGCGGTGTCAACGATCCGGTAGACGATGATCGCGGCGATCTCGATGGGGTTACCATCGAAGTCGTTCACCTTGAGCTTGTTGCTCTCGAAACTATTGGCGCGGAGGTTCGTCGCCATACGGGTCATGAAGGGATTCACCCAGTGCATTCCCTGCCCTGCCACGGTGCCCTTGTAGGTGCCAAATAGCAGCAAGATGCGCGCCTCGTTGGGAGCGAGCACGAAAATGCCGCGCACGATGAAGACCTCGATGATGACGAGGGCGCCGATGACGACCGGTACTTCATCGGGCTCGAAACCGCGACTCACGATGATCAGCCCGCCGACCAGGCCAATGACGATGCCAAGCACGACCATCGGTAAACCAGGCAATGCGTTTCTGCGCTTCTCGGCCGGGACCCCTGTGCTGGAGCTCATGGCGCCAACCTCCATTTTGTTATCAAAGTGATATCACTTTGATAACAGCCGGGCAATGGCAATCGGTCGGCGTGTATCCGTCCATAAACTTGAAGTTGCGCCCACAACCTTGGAAGCTTCGTTTCATGAGCAACGACACGACGGGTGCAACGCGTTCGCGCGTCGACGAAGCCCTGCGCGCGGGAAAACCGGCCGACGCCGCGGCTTACCTTGCGGAGCTGGTCGCCGCCTCTCCGGACGACCGCAACACACGCCTCGCGCTCGCCATTACGCTGGGCGATGCGGGTCAGGCGGCAGCTGCGTTGAAAATCATGCGCGCTCTCGCCGATCGCCTCGCACATGATGGCTATCTGCTCCCAGCCATGGTGGTGATTCGCCAGGGCATCGAGCGTGCACCAAGCGACGCGAGCCTCCTCGCGACTCTGGGGCGCATCCATGTCCGCGGCGTGCGCGCCAAGGCGGGCAATTTATCGACACCGCCGGCGCTCAAGTCGAAAACCCGTGACGCGAACACCCTTCGGGCCGATGACTTGCTCAAGCTGGAGCCCGCTCAGCGCTTCGAGAAGATCGTCCAGGTTGGCCTCACGTTTTCGCCCGCTGGCGAGGCAGCTATCCCGCTGCCCATGCCACTCTTTTCCGAGCTCGACGAGGAGGCTTTCGTCGAGACTGTCAAGCGTCTGCACTACAAGCGTGTCGCCAAGGGCTCAAAGCTCTTGGTCGAGGGCGAGAAGGGTAACACTCTGCTCGTCGTCGCGAGCGGACACGTGCGTGTAGAAAAAGGCGGCCATCAGCTCGCCAAGTTAGGCCCGGGCATGGTGATCGGCGAGATGGCATTGCTGACCGGCGCGCCTCGCTCGGCGACCGTCATCGCGGATGAAGAGGTCGAGATCTTCGAGCTGGCACGAAGCGACGTCGAGCAGCTCGCCAAAGCCAAGCCGCGCGTCGCGGAAGAGCTCGTCGAATATTGTCGCAAGCGCATTATCGGCAATCTCCTTCGCACCTCACCGCTGTTCGCCAAGTTCGACGACGAAGCTCGGTACTCGCTCATCGACCGCTTCAAGCGCGTCGGCTACCAACCGGGGGCAAAGCTCATCACCCAAGGTCAGGAGGGTCAGGGGCTTTTCGTCATCGCAACCGGCGACGTCCAGGTGAACGTGCAGAAGGATGGCGGCGCGATGGTCACCGTGGCAAACCTCGGGCCTGGTCAGGTCGTCGGCGAGATCAGCCTGCTGCACAGTCAGCCGGCTAACGCGACAGTTGTCGCGCACTCGCTTGTCGGCGCGCTCTTCTTGCCACGCGCGGACTTTCAAGATGTGCTCAAGAAGCACCCAGACGTCCATCAGTATCTGCAGGGACTCTCGGCGGATCGATTGAAAGCGACGCAGGCCGCACACGACGAGCACGAGGTGCTCGACGCCGACGACCTCATCGTGCTGTAGTCACTGAGCCGGTGCCAGTCGCGGCCAGCGAGCCGCGACGATGCGAAACGCCGCGCAAGACGAGTGCGCATGCGCCCCAAAGCAATCATTGCTCCGTCCGTCCTATCCGCCGACTTCACCCGCCTGGGCGAAGAGATCGCAGCGGTCGAGAAAGCCGGCGCCGATTGGATCCACCTCGACGTGATGGACGGACATTTCGTGCCGAACCTCACCTTTGGCCCGCCGGTCATCAAGGCGTTGCGCAAGGCGACGAAGCTACCGTTCGACGTCCATTTGATGGTCGAAAAGCCTGAAGAGTCGATTGCTCAATACGCTGAGGCCGGCGCCAACCACTTGCTCGTGCATCCCGAAGCGAGCGTTCACTTGCACCGCACGCTGACGCGCATCCGTGAGCTCGGCTGCTCACCCGGTGTGGTGCTGAATCCGTCGAGCACCCTGTCGAGCATCATTCATGTCTTGCACATGGTCGACCAGGTCCTGGTGATGACGGTAAACCCCGGCTTTGGCGGCCAGTCCTTCATCGCGGAGATGTTGCCGAAGATCGAGGCGCTCCGCGATCTGGTTGACGCGCGCGGCTTGAAGCTGCGCATCGCGGTCGACGGCGGTATCGACGCGAAGAACGCGGCTCGCGTCGCCGCGGTCGGGGCAAGCGCTTTCGTGGCAGGCTCGGCCATCTTTGGACACGACTATGCGGCGGTGATCGGCGCCATGCGCAAGGCCGCCGATGGTGCCGATGCGACCGCGGTCGCATCGCCGAGGCAACTCGCCTAGATGCGCACACCAATTCTCGTTGCTTGCATGCTGTCCTGCTCGATTGGCTACGGCGCGGATGCGCGCGTCGTCATCGCCGACGGCGCCAAGACGAAGACGGAGGCCGAGCAGAAGCTCACCCAACTCAAGCTCGCGAGCAGCGTGCGCCTCGCCCCCGGATATCCCCGCGTACTGCCGTCCGAGTCCATGAAGGGCCTGAACCCCGGGCTCCACATCGTCGTTCTGGGTCTGTGCTCCTCGGCGGACCGCGCGCCCATCAAATCGAATGGCGTCGGCATGAACATCGCGCTCAAGCATCACACCCATCTGCTCAAGCAGCTCAAGGCATCGGTCCGTGGCGTGTATAGCAAGACGGTGACCACCGACCTGCCGCTCTCCTGCCCGTTGTTTCTCTTCAGCGAGCCGGTCCCTACGACCGGGGAGCTTCACCGGGCGTGGGCCACGTTGCAGAAGAACGCGACGTCGGCCGACGCGTGGGTCGCCTTCGGGAAGCTGCTCGAGGACGAAGGTGATCTCGACGACGCGGACTACGCCTATTCGACCGCCCTCGAGCACGACTCAGGGTCGACGGTCGCACAGGACGCGCTGTATCGACTCGACTTCGTCGGGGCGCGAAGTCCGTAAGCTACGCGTCACACGGGCGTCCCGCACAGTAGCAGTCCGCGTAGGCGCGCTCGAAACCATCACACGCGCCCGACCCGCATTCGGTGTCGCGAGCCACGCAGGCGAAATAATCGGCAGCGGTGTCTTGGCACCCGACCTCGAAAGCGGCGAATACGGCGTCCACACATCGCTCGTCGCAGCCGGTCCCGCCGCGTCCGCAAGACGCACGCGTCGCACATCCGGCCTGGCAGTCAGCCGTCACGTCAGCGCTGCTCGGCCCGCCGCATCGGAGCGTCGAGAGTGCTACGAGGAGCACCCACCCTCGCCCCGTCACTCGCAAACGCAACAGCGCTCGCGCGAGCTCTGGTCACCCTCAGGATAAGCGGTGCACCGGGTCTGTTGCCCGGAGGGACACTCGCAATCGCTGCAGGATCCCAAGATTTCGCCCTCACAGCCACCTTCGTCGTCGTCACCGCACGACGCTGCGGCCAAACCCATGCCTGCGCAGACCACGACCGCCCCGGCCAACAGTCGCAAACGCATCGTCGCCCCCCCTTCGTCACACGCGCGCGAACGCGGCATGTCCTGGCTTCGTTAGAACACCGTGACTTGGCAGCGCAAGCCCCGCCAAGCCCTTGGGCTAAGCGCACCCACGCGTTCGTCGACCGCCCTACGAATTCGACAGGGACGCCGATCGTGACGCCCGAACGATAGGCGGCTCCCCCCGCTTGACACACTGCATTGTCCTTCATAGTTTCCGCGAGCCGCCCCGCTGGTTCGCGGTTCGGCACGTCTGCTATCGCGGAAGGTAAGTCACCGTGAAGATTCTAGTCACCGTCAAGCGCGTCGAAGATTACGAAGTCAAAATCAAGGTCAAGCCTGACGGGTCGGGGATCGTCACTGACCAGATGAAGTACGTGGTGAACCCATTCGACGAAATTGCCGTCGAAGAGGCGCTCCGCGTGCGCGATGCGGCCGGCAGCGGAGAGGTGGTTGTCACGACGATCGGCGTCGCCGACGCCCAACAGCAGCTACGCACCGCCCTCGCCATGGGGGCCGACCGCGGCGTCCATGTCCTTGCTGACGGCAACGTCGATCCGATGATGGCCGCCAAGGCGTTCAAGAAGGTGATCGAGGCCGAGAAGCCCGATCTTGTCATCCTCGGCAAACAAGCCATCGACGACGACCAGGGTCAGGTCGGCGCGATGCTCGCCGAGCTGCTTGGCTGGGGTCAGGGTACCTTCGCCTCGAAGGAAGACAGCCTCGAGTCCGACGCCGAGAAGAGCAAGCAGCCGGCCCTGAAAATCGCAAACGGACGTTGCGAGGTCGTGCGCGAGGTCGATGGTGGTCTCGAAACCCTCTCCCTCGCCATGCCGTGCATCGTCACGACCGAGTTACGCTTGAACCTGCCGCGCTATGCGTCGCTGCCCGGCATCATGAAGGCCAAAAAGAAGCCGCTGCAGGAGATGAAGCTCGCTGAGCTCGTCCCGGGCGCAGAGGCGCGCGTGAAAGTCGTCAAGCTCGAGCCTCCGAAGGAACGCAAAGCCGGCATCAAGGTACCGGACGTCGCGACTCTCTTCGACAAGCTCCACAACGAAGCGAAGGTGATCTGATCATGTCGAACGTTCTCATCATCGTCGAGCAAGCTGGCGGTAAGCCCAAGAAGGCGACTCTCGCCGGCATCACCTTCGGTCAGCAGGTCGCTCAGAAGAGCGGCGGCCAGGTTCATTTCTTGATCATCGGCCCCGGCGCCTCCGCCGCTGCGAGCGAAGTAGCGGGCTACGGCGCGGCCAAGACCTACGTCGTCGAGGGCGCCGCCTTCGAGAACTACCTGGTCGAAGCCTGCACGCCAGCGGTCGTGACCGCAGCCAAGGCGTGCAACGCGTCCATCGTCGCGGGTGCTGCGACATCGACCACCAAAGATCTCTTGCCACGCGTCGCGGCTCGCCTCGACGCCGCGATGGCGAGCGACGTCACGGCTGTCGTCGACGCGAAGACCTTCAAGCGCCCGATGTGGGCAGGAAACGTTACCGCAACCGTCGAGCTCACCAGCAACATCAAGGTGTGCAGCGTGCGTGTCGCGGAGTTCGACGCCCCGGCAAAGGGCGGTGCAACCACGGCCACCGAAAAGCTCGACATCGCCGTCGATGCCGGCGCCATGAAGGCAAAGTTCGTAGGCCGCAAAGAGGTCAAGAGCACCCGTCCAGACGCCACCACCGCGGACATCGTCGTCTCCGGCGGCCGCGGCGTGAAGAGCGCGGAGGGCTTCAAGATCGTCGAGCAGCTGGCGGACTCCTTGGGCGCAGGCATTGGTGCGAGCCGCGCGATTTGCGACGCCGGTTGGGTGCCGAACGATCTGCAGATCGGTCAGACCGGAAAGATCGTCGCCCCGAATCTCTACATCGCGCTCGGTATCAGCGGTGCCATCCAGCACCTCGCGGGTATGAAGAGCTCGAAGACCATCGTGGCCATCAACAAGGATCCAGAAGCGCCGATCTTCACCGTCGCTGACTATGGCCTCGTTGGAGACATCACGGTCGAAGTCCCGCAGCTGATCGAGAAGATCAAGCAGTCGCGCTAGGGCTACGGTTCGTCCGTGCTGACACCCCTCCGGTTCCGGCCCCCCTCGGGGGCTGACTGAGCCGGGGGTGGATATTTCCGCCGCTCGGGTGCCTTCAGTCGTTTTCAGGCGCACGCTTGAGCGACACGAGGCAAACACGTGTTGCCTTGGCCGCATGATGACCAAACGATTGTTGTTCGTCTCCGCTCAGACTTCGGTCCGAGCACAGATCGCGGCGGACCTCGTTCGTGAGAGCGCTCTCGGTGCCTTCATCGTCGACGTGCGACAAGTCGACGCGGCGCAGAGGCTTCCCGAGGCGGACCTCGTCGTCGTGCTCGGCATGGACGCACCCCTTTTGACGGCGCCGTGCCCACTCTTGCGGTGGGATATCGACGAGCCGGAGACTGGCGGTTCGTATGGTCCCTTCGATGCGGCCCGACATGCCAAACGCGCAGTCAGGCTTCACGCCGAGGCGCGATTGGGCATGCTCGAGGACGCCCTCGGGTTGCCGAGGACGTCGCCATCGGCCCTGAAGACCTGCCGTTCACGGTCGTTGCCCGTCGCGCGGGTCATGTCGTCGGTCGCGCGACTCTAGAAGAGATTGGTGGCTTCTCGCTCTTGCGTATCGAGCACGACGGCGATGCCGATGCGGCGGTAGCTTCCATGTTGATTGCCGACCGCGTCGCACTGGCTCGCGTCCAAGCGACTCACACCGTGTTCGCTATCGCGGAGGAGTCTGCATACCTCCCTGGCTGCGGCTTCAGCGCCGTCCAGCAGGCGCCGACCATCGTCCGCGAAGCCCTTGCAGGCGGCGCACCCCATCTTCTGAGCATCCAGCTTGCTGACAATAGAGCAACGGAGTCCCGGCTCGACGACGACATCGCTCGCGAGCTCAGTGCACAGAACCAAACACTCATGCCACCCTGGGCGAAGTACCCTGCTATCCCGCGCCGCTCCATCGCTTGGCGTATGGGCGACGGCGAGTGGTACAGCATGATGTGGCATCGCTGGTGGTCACGCCTGTCGCCGGAGGCGCAAGCTACATACGCCGCGCAGTGGAAGCCTCGCACCCCGCCCGAGTTCGTGGGTTGGTTGCCATTCGGCTAGCGGCGCGGCATGGGCCTGCGCGCCGCAAGCAGCGGACTTCGCGTCGCTGGGCTCACTCGTCGTCGCTGGGCGTTGGCTCGGTCACTTGAACAAGGGCCTGTTGCCCGGTGGCGCGGCGCGCTCTTCCAGCCGTCTCCTCGAAATCCATGATCTGCGACGCGCCAACGTAGCTCTGGGTCTTGTAGGAGGTGATCTGTCCGATTTTGCGGACAATACCTGCCATGCGTTCGGTCTCGCGACTTATCACTTCGACAGCCTTACGATTCTTGTCGGCGACCGGCACCCGCGCCTTGAGCATCTCCGCATAGCCCATGATGGACGTCAGCGGCTGATTGAGCTCGTGCGCCGCGGCTCCCGCTAGCTCGATAGCGACCGACTGGCGCTCGGTCATCTGGAGCTTCTTCTGCACCTGGCTGAGCTTCTCTTCCATCCGCACGCGCTCGCGCAGGTCCGTAAAGATCCCTACCGTCGCGATTTCGCGCTCGTCCTCGTAGATGATGGCGGCCGTAAGGTTCACGGGAACGAGCTCGCCGCTCTTCTCGACGAGCTCTTTGCGCATGAGCTCGAGCCGACCGCGTCCCCCGTAACCTTCGGAACGCAACCGACGCATGACGTCGGTCGCCTCGCCTTCCGGGTAAATGTCGCGCACGTTCATGCGCCCGACCGCCTCGCGGGCGGTGTAGCCAAGCAGCTGCTCGGCCGCTCGATTGAAGAGGATGACGCGCCCATCGATGTCGGCGGCGATGATGGCGTCGACAGAGCTTTGAATGAGGTTCTCGAGAAAGTCCTTCGTTTGGCGTAGCTCGCTTTCGATCTCGCGAAGCTCTGTGACGTCACGGAACGTGATGAGCACACCGTCGGGCCTCGTGACCGTGCGGATCGCCGCGGAGATCACCGCTTCGGTCATCTCTTGACGCGTGACCAAAAGGTCGACGTAGCCGCGAACGTCACCCACGGCGTCCCCGCGCAACGCCCTCTCCGCGAGGGTCACGGACCGGGCGCTCAAGAGAGAGACGAATCGTGTGCCCGTGAGATCCTGCTTGCGGCGCTGCACGACTCGCGCGGCTGCGTCGTTGACGTAGCGAATGACCCCGCTCACGTCGGTGATGACGATCCCGTCGTAGGACTGTTCGAAGAGCTCGGAGAACTGCTTCAGCCCTTCGATCTCACGATCGCTGCGCTCTTGCTCGCGTTGCAAGACGTCGTGCGCAATAGCGTTGCCGAGTGCGAGCGCCGCGATGGATGCGATGAGTCGACCGCTGTTCAGGAGATGTGGGTCGAGAGTCGGGCGTATCTCGCGGCTGCGCAAAAAAAGAGCGCCGACGACCTCGTCTTTGCGAACCAGCGGAAAGAGCACAGACGAGCGATGCGGGTTCTCGGCCTGCGCGAGCTTATCGCGCACGCCGCGCATAAGCTCGTCGCCGAACACGTCGGGAATGACCAGTGGCTCGCGGGTCTGGATGACGTGGCGTAGCTCCGGATAGTCGGCAAGCTGCACCGCCAAGCTGTCAATCGGCCGCTCGTGCAAAGCGACGTACCCAACACCAAGGTCCGTATCGAGCAACACGATAGAGACGCGGAACGCTGGGAAGCTCTTCTCCATCAGCTGAGCTGCGGAATAGAGAACGTCGCCGAGGTCGGGCTTGGCGGCGAGCTCCGTGACCACGCCGAGCAGCGCCTCCTGAAATCCCGAGTCGCTCATCGCCAGCCGTGGATTCGCACCACGTTGGCACGGCCCGGAAAACGCTTGGTGCCGGCTCCGGCACCGATACGCGCCGCGCTGCCCAGACCTTTCGGCTCACGCGTGAATGTATCGCAGAGGGCGGCGACCACTGCTGCTCCGGTCGGCGTCACCGTCTCACCAGCGACGTCGACGGGTTCAAGGGGAACACCATAGCGGTCACAGATGACTTTCACGGCGGGTGTTGGACAAGTCAGCTCACCATGGCTGGTCATGACCGTACCGTGCCCGCTTGGCAGGGGCGCGCAGGTGACCTCGCGGACCCCGAGGGTTGCAAACGCGACCGAGATCCCGACGACGTCCATGATCGAGTCGAGCTCACCAACCTCGTGCAGGCCGACCGTTGCCGCATCGCCGCCGTGCACCACCGCCTCAGCCTCGGCCAAGAGGCTGAAAATGTGGGTCACACGCTCAGTGACCGCCGAGTCGAGACCGACTCGCCGTACGCGCCCCAAGACATCGCCCAACAAGTGATGGGCGTGCAGCGCCGAGCCCCCAACGAGGGGTGTCTTCTGAGCCTGGTGAAAACGCGTCTGGGGCGTCCCCACGAGCGAGCGGACATAGAGAGCGCGCTCACCAGCGACGCTGACCTCATCGACCGTAAGGCTCAAGCCCGGCTCATTGAAGCCCGCCAAAGCGGAGCGCACGACATCGACGTCGGCGCCCAGGTCGATGAGCGCCGCGAGCAACATGTCACCAGCGACGCCGCCAACTGGCTCGATGTGAAGGCGCGAGAACATACAGGCAGTTGTAAACCGCGCCCCCTCGGTCGGGCAACGTATCGGCTGTCCTAGACTCCACCTTGGCTGACGATTCGGGCTTGAACCAGCTTGGCAAGGTCGATGATGAGGATAGGGTGACCGTCCGAAAGGACTGTTGCCCCCGAGATCCAACCGAGCTTCTCGAGAGGCCAGCCGACTGGTTTGACCACGACCTCATGGGTGGCCACCGTCTTGTCCACCGCGAGCGCCACAAGGTTTCGGCCGTCCTCGACCACGACGGCCTCGCGGCCCGGAGCTTTGGTGACGAGGCCGAGCAGACTCGAGAGCTCATGCAGGGGCGCAAGCGCCTGGCGGACGGACAGGAAGCGCTGGCCCCCAGCGCCGTTGATGACATCGGTGTCCGTGTCGCGAACAGCCGCCACACGGGCGAGTGGCACGGCGAAACGTCGACCTGCGACATCGATACGCAGTACGTCGATGATGGAGAGAGTCAGCGGCAACCGCATCGTCAGGCGCGTTCCCACCCCGAGCTCGCTGTCGATGTCGAGCACGCCGCCGAGTGCGTCGACGTGCGCGCGCACCGCATCCATCCCAACACCGCGACCTGAGATGTCGGTGACTTCATCCTTCGTGGAAAAGCGCGGCAAGCAGACCAGCTGAAAAGCCTCCTTCTTGGAGACGAGTGATGCCTGCGCCTCGCTGAGCAAGCCCTTCTTCAAGGCCGTCTGGACGAGGAGATCGGCGTCGAGCCCACGACCATCGTCGGCGATGGTGATCACGGCGATGTCATGCTCGCGCAGGGCCGTAACGGTGACGGTGCCTTGCGCTGGCTTGCCAGCCTTGACCCGCTCTTCGGCCGACTCGATGCCATGGTCGATGGCGTTTCGAATGGTGTGAACGAACGGCGTGTCGAGGTTCTCCAAGATGGCGCGATCCATCTCGAGTCCCTCGCCTTCGACGACGAACCGCACGTCTTTGCCGAGAGAACGGGCAGTGTCACGCACGACGCGGGGATAGCGGTCGGTGAGCGTCCGTAATGGTGTCATACGAACCGCGAGTGCGCGGGCCTGCACGTCGCGCACGCGTCCGTCGAGCTCGTCGAGAGCCGCGCGAACGTCTGGCGTCATCACCTTCTTCAGCGCCGTACGCAGCTGGGCGCGCTTGATGATGAGCTCGCCAACCGCATCGATGAGGTTGTCGAGCACGTCGGTGCGCACGCGGACCGTCGGCACATGCTCACCCCTTGCCGCAGCCTCCTTTTCCACCGACGCCGCCGCGGCTTTCGGCGCCGGCGCGACCTCTTCTGGGTGGGTCGTGGCGAGCAGGCGGTCGAGGAGGCCAACAGGCAGGCTGGGCTCCTTGTCCGCCGCAACGGCCGCAACCTGCGTCACCAGCACATCGACGGCCTCGAGCAAGGCGTCGATCAGTCGGCTATCGAGGGCGGCACCGCGAGCTCTCCGGTCACCGACGACGTCCTCGAAGCGGTGGGCGAGCCTCGCGATGGGGTCGTAGCCCATCGACGCGGCCATACCCTTGATCGAGTGGACATGCCGAAAGATCTCGTCGACCGCCCCGCTGCCGGGACTCTCCGCTGCGAGAGCGCGCGACAACGCCTCGAGGTGCTCGCGGCTCTGCTCGATGAAGAGCGCGCGATACTTGCTCATGTCCAGCGGGCTCAAGAGCGCGTCTCCTAACCCGCTCTGTCATGGACCGAACCGTCTTGCGGGTTGCGAGACGCGCTCTTTAGACCTGCGGGGCCTGGTGATTTCGTGCTGCTCGTTCGCGTTCCTCCGACAGACTTCAAGCCTTGGCGGAACCCAGCACCTTGCCGACGACCCTCTGCACGTCCTCTGGCTTGAAGGGCTTCACCACGAAGTCGGCGGCGCCGGCCTCTATAGCCTCCATGACGAGCGACTCCTGGCCGAGAGCGCTGCACATGATGACCACGGCGTCGCTTTGGACGGCCAAAATTTCCTTGGTGGCCTCGATGCCGCTCTTGAACGGCATGACGATGTCCATCGTCGTGAGGTCCGGCCGCAGCTCCTTGTACTTCTCGACCGCTTCAACACCGTTGGCGGCCTCTCCGACGATCTCGAAGGTGTCGCCGTCGAAGATGTCCTTCAACATGTTGCGCATGAAGATCGCGTCATCGACGATCAGCACCCGCGTCTTGGTCATCGGAGCACTCCTTGACTCGCTATCGCATCCACTACACGCAGCTCGAGCTCCGCACGCATCGCTTCTGAGTCCACCACCACCACACCCTCCCCCAACGACTCTGCCGACTCGATGGTGCGGATTCTACCGACCTCGAGACCGACGTTGCCGGTGTCGCGCGAACCATCACGCAATACCAGCACCTGCAATCCATTTGGAGATAGCTGTACATCGTTTCCGACTCGCGCGCCTGCCTTCAGCAACACACCCGCGTTCACGACCGTCACGATGCTGCCGCGGTGGCTGACGATTCCGCGTACCAGCCCAGGCATCAGAGGCACCGGGGTCATCACGGTGGGCTCGATGACGTTGAGCACCCGCTCGACGTCGATAGCGTAGGCCTTCTCGGATCCCGGGACCTCGAAAACCAACATGGAGCCGCTCATGGGAGGCCTCGCGGTAGCCGGTCATCGCCGCCAAGCTGAAAACGGGTCACGACTGCTTCGAGCTCATGCGACAGATTGGTGAGCTCCACGGCGCTCGAAGTCATCGCCTGGGTCGACTGCGACTGCTTGGTAATGACGCCCGACACCTGCACCGTATTCGCGGCGTTGCCATCCGCGACCGTGCGGATGTCGTCAATCGCAGCGAGCATCGCCTTGGCGCCTTCGAGTTGCTCATGAGCGATGGTGGTGATCTGCTCGACGACCTCGACGCCCTTCTTCGCGGACACTGTGATGTTCTCGAGCGAGCGGATGATGGAGTTCATGTCCTCTCGGCCTTCGGCCAGCTCGCGCGTCGATTCCTGCATGGCTGCTACGGCGGACTGAGACTCGGCAAGGCTCTCGTGAATGAGCGTCGCAATCTGGTCGGCGGACTGAGAGCTGTTCTCGGCGAGCTTGCGAATTTCGTCGGCAACGACCGCAAAACCTCTCCCGTAGTCACCCGCACGCGCTGCTTCGATCGCAGCGTTCAGGGCGAGGAGGTTGGTTTGTTGCGCGAGCTTGGTGATGACCTCAATGATGCTGCCAATTTGTTTGGACTTCTCGCCGAAGCGCTCGACGCGCAGGCCGCTGTCTTCGATCTTCTCGAAGACCTTGCGTAGCTTGTCGACAGCGAGAGTCCCGACCTGGCTGCCGGAGCGGGCGACACTTGCAGTGACGTTGGAAGCAACCGCGGCGTCTTCGGCCGAGCGTGTGGTGCGTTCGATACCGCTCGCGATGTTCTGAATGATGGTGCTGGCCCGTTGCACCAGCTCGGTCTGTAGACCCGCGCCTTTGGCGATCTGCTGGATGGACTTGGTGACTTCTTCGGTCGATGCGTTGACGCCGCCTGCAGTATCCGAAAGGTCGTTGGCACTTTCGGCGACCGCCCGCGCGGTCCGTTGGATGTGAGAGACCAGCTCGCGCAGATTCTCGAGCATATAGTTGATGGAGCTCGCCAGCGCGTCGACCTCATCTGGCATCACGCTAGGGTTCTGAAAGCGCGCGTATTGCGAAAGGTCGCCACGCGAGACGCGGCCCGCGAACGTGGACAGCGAGCGGATGTTGCGGGCGAGCGCACCAGCGAGCACAGCGCTACCGATCGGCGCGATGGCGAGCACGCAAATGACCGTGAGGCTCCAGACGACGGCGCGCTCCGCGACGAGCTCTTGGGCAAAGAGCGGCACCAAAGCGCTCGCGAACGACACGGCGAAGAACGCGAGCGCGAGCTTGAGTCTCAGGATGCTGCGCACGGGCGAATTGTCCGGCACGCCCCCGAGAACGTCAAAGAAACCGCCGTGCCCGCGAGGAGCGTCGCGTCCCTCGATGCGACGAGCCCCGGGGCGAACCTAGGTTCGGAAGTGGTCGAACGCCTCGAGGTCCGTATCGCGGCCGAGAGAGACGCCAGGCTGTTTCACGATCGTGCCGACCACGGTAAGGCGCTCCCCATGGCGACGCGCAAGCGTCTGAAGGCGCGCGACGTCTTTGGGCGCCACCGCGAGGACGAGCTCGAAGTCCTCCCCCCCAGCGGCCGCAAAACGAAGCGCGTCTTTTTGGAGACGCCGCGCTACCTCGGCGACGCCTCGATCGACTGGCAAAGCCACGGTATCGATAACAACCCCGGCGCCCCGGGGTGCGACGTGCATCGCGTCACGGGCGAGCCCGTCCGAGATATCGGCAGCGCTACGCACCAAACCAGTCCGCGCGAGGGCAACACCGAGCGCAACCTTCGGCGTCGGCCTGAGCTGGCGCCTATGCAGTGGCGTCGCGAGTCCCGCCTGCAGCGCCGCGAGCCCTGCAGCCGCACCGCCCAATGCACCACTCACGAGAACGAGGTCCCCCACACGCCCCGCATGACGTCGCAATGCCCGCTTGGGATCGACTTCACCGATGGCAGTCACCGACGCAACCAGGGGTCCGTCGATCTTCGAGAGGTCCCCCCCCACCAAGGGCGCGCCGTAACGCTCTCCGACCCGCGCCAGAGAACGGACGAGAGCCATGACGTCGTCGACATGCGTGTCAGGGCGCAGAGCAAGCGAGAGGAGGAGCCCCCTGGGCGTTGCCCCCATGGCCGCGAGATCCGACAGGTTGACCGCTGCAGCCTTGTGTCCGACATCCGACCACGATGCCCAGGCCAAACGAAAATCGACGTCCTCAACGAGCATGTCGGTCGTCAAGACTGCTGCAGGCGCAACAGCCCGCACCATGGCCGCATCATCGCCAATGCCAACGACAACGCCGGCACCACGCGGCCTCACATGACGTTGGATGCGCGCGATGAGGCCCGCCTCACCCACATCCGACACCGTTCGCTTACCACTCCCCATGTGGCCCCTTCGCTTCCTGCGGGCTGCGGAACCCTAAAGCCCGCAGTTCGCCAGCTGACCCGCACCCACCCCTGCGGGCCGGGGTGTCCTTGTCGTTGTCGTGCGTGAATGCACAACCCTCAGAAAACGTCATTCCATAGCGGTGTGGAGCGGCTGAAGGCCAGGCCGTGCCCCCCGCCCCCCATAAGGCATGACGTCCGTGTCGTCCCCGTGATGACCGTCACCCCAAGCCGCCGCCTCAGAATGGCGCAATCATTGGTGTTTTCTCCCACCCCAGTTGGCATCGAGGTTGCTCAAGTATGTCCTCGTCATGCTCAACATGCGTTGGTTTGCATACGTCCTGTTGCTGGCGGTCGCCTTCGCGATTGGCCTCATCGGCACCATGTCTGCCAGCCGCGCACTCGCCCCGGCGACGCAAAACACGCCGGTGCTGACGACGCCGACGGTCACGACACAAGCCCCGGCGAATCATCTCACGGAGTGCTGAGCAGCTGACATTTCGTAGGACCGGGTTGGGCTCCTGAAGGTCGACGCGACGCGCCGTGACCTTCCAGGAGCCCGGCTCGTTTCCCCAACCCGCGATAGCGCACATCGCGCTGGCGGATTTTGGCGCGCCCTGGCAGAAGGGGGCGCATGCTTCGGTTTGTCACCCTGATGGTGTTTTGCTGGCTCTGCGCATGTTTCGATTTGAATGGGCCACCGTATGGTGGGGCTGGAGAGCCGTGCTGGCCTCGGGGCAAAATCCTTTGTGACACCGGACTAACGTGCACGACCGACGGCATATGTCGCACTGTGCCGCCGGACACACGTCAGGAGTGCGTAGCTTCGCTCGACTGCGAAGCCGACTTCGCCTGTGACAACGGCAGGTGCACAACATATATTGCGGCTTGCGGTCGCGATGATTCGGACTGCCGCCCTGACTACTTTTGCGCCGTCGACCGATGCGCAAAGAGGGTGCCTGCGCCGAGCATCTGCGCGCGCGACGTGGAATGCATCAGCGGAAACTGCAGCGATGGAGTGTGCTGCGATCTTGCTTGCGACGGCGTTTGTGAATCGTGCCGCCTCGCCATCAACGCTGTCGCGGATGGTCTATGCGCGTTCGTTCCGCCTGGATTCGATCCTGAGGAAGAATGCTCGGCCGATGTCGCCTGTGATGGCGCGGGCGCGTGCGCCTACAAGGCGCTTGGTGCCCCATGCACCGCGGACTTCGAGTGTTCGTCTGGAAGTTGCGCCGATGGAGTGTGCTGCGACGGCTTCTGCAACAGCGCGTGCGAGCGCTGCAACGAAGACGGAACTTGCGCGGCTGTCCTCAACACTGAGGACGCCGGCCGCTGCGACGACATCCATACCGCGGGCGACTGTGTGACACCGCCGTGTATCTGTGACGGACTCGGTGACTGTAAGTCCGGGGGCGGTGTTTCCTGCACATCTGCGGTCAATTGTTCGAACGGACAGGCATGTGTCGACGGCGTTTGTTGCGACACGCTGTGTAGCGGTCCGTGCCAGGCGTGCGTGGCTTCGAAGAGTGGTGGTACCACTGGTATTTGCAGCCCAATTCCATTGGGACTCGATCCAGATGCTGAATGCCCCGGAGTCACGGTCTGCACGGGCACATCGCAGTGTTTCTCGAAACCGCTGGGTCAAAGCTGTGACTATCATTTCGAGTGCGCCAGCGAACACTGCTCGTTCAGTTCTGGCATTTGCTGCACCAGTGACTGCTCAGGCAGCTGTGTCGTGTGCCCAAGCAGCGGGGCAAGTCCTGGTGTATGTCAGCCCCTTGCCTCAGGAACGGCATGCTCTGAGCACGTATGCCAACGCTGGCCGACGTGCGGGCCGGGCGACGACTTCGAGGCGGGCTCGTGTAGTCCAGACGGTCGATGCCTCCTTCCCTCTGGAACCCGCTGCCACGCCTCTTCTCAATGCGCGTCCAACGTCTGCGTCTTCGGGCCGATCGCCGGCGCGTGCCAATGACGCCTCGAGAACTTCCCTGCTTGGCGCGCCGCAAGCCTCGACGCACCAAGCGGGTCCCCTCCAGGAGAAAGCCTAGTTGGGGGTACAGACCTTGCTGCCAATCTGGCACACGAAAGCCGGCTCCGGCGGCGCCCTGTTGTTCTCGTCGCAAGTGTAGCCCGCGGGGCAAGTTGTCGTGTCCGCGGTCCCCGTGCACTGGGTCCGAGCCCCATCAACCGTAAGGAAGTCGACGAAAAGTGCCTCCGCGAAAGCCGGGCGAGCGCATGTGTAACCAGTGCCGCACTGCAACTCGCTGCCGTTCTCTTCGCCGCAGAAGCCGACGCAGAAGCCAACCTGCGGTCCGAGACGAATGCACTCGACCTCCGCCGCAAAGTTGCCCGCGACACCCGTTAGGCCGCAGGCGGTGTTCCCAAAGAAGATCTCGCCCAGGTGGATGTTCGATTCGCCATCCGGCTCGGCGGGCAGCGAGCAGAGGTCCTCCTCATCGAGATTGGCCGCGATCTGGCTGTTGGTCGCCCACATCGGCAACACCGTCCCCACGCAAACGCCCGGTTCGCGAGCGCACTTGGAGTTACTCCCGAGTCGCAAGCAGCGGTACCCCTGTCCGGCGTTGCACGAGTTGGCGGCAGCAATGTCGCAGTTCACGGCAGCCGCACCGCACGCTGGGTCACCCTGACACTCGACGTCGATGTTGTTGCCAACGCACGTCTCGCCTGCGGCGCACGAGCCTTGACTGCCAACCTGAGTGCTAGCGCAAGAACGGGTGCAGGCCCCGTAAAGATAGTCCCCCTCGTCGAGAGCTGTCGGAATGCAACTATCGCTAGAACTGGCGCAGGTGTTATCCGAGAAGCACTCGTTGCCCGTCGAAGCAACAGGAAGGCAGTACAGCTCGGTCTCCGGCTGGCTCGGGTTCCAATCGACGCACGCTGTGTCTGTGCTGCAAGCACCACCTCCGCTGCACGTCGTCAGGCAGTAGCTCTGAAATGTTCCGGTCTCGACGCAGGCAAGGCCTCGCCGACAGTCCGAAGTTGCATCGCAGGACGTGAACTCGGGGCTCCCCGTGGGGGTACACTGCGTTGTATCCCACGACCTGCCATCCGAAGCGCATGTGGCATTCGCGAGCCCATCGACGAAGTCATCCCCATTGACGTCTCCGGTCGGCACCGCGCCGCAGTCGACCACTTGACCTGCGTCGCAAACGCTGCCGTCGCCACCGCCATCGTCGCCGCCACCGCATGCGACGCTCAATGCCACCAACGCTACAGCGGACCAATAACCGAAACGCATGCGGACAACCCCGTAAGCAAAAAAGGAAGTGTTGCAACGGAATAACCGCACCGGGTCCGGCGAACAAGGCGCAGGCACATGGCCTGATTTGTCGGCGAGCGGCGGCTCGGTCATGGGGCCACGACAGACCCCGCGTGAACATTCGGACGACGGGGAGCTTCGGGCTATTTCGTCGGATTTTTGTGGTCGATTGTAGGTTCTTTTTGAGTGAAAAGGCCGCATTCCCGGACCGGCTGGGGAGGGTAGCGGTTCGGAAGGCGCGGGCAGAGGATGAACGTCGAGCGCGCCGCGTGAACATAGCGAGGTGCGCTGCAACGGTGGCAGAGACTCGTCGGAAACGGCAGGTCATCCGTCGAGGCGGTCACGCGCGCAACCCAGCCACGCGAGCGGCCTAGGCGGTTGTCTCGATAGGCTCGAGCTCGAAGTGGTTGGCCTCGGCGACACGAGCGACGTCGAGCTGGGTGACGCTCGAGGGCTCGACGATCTCATAGGCCTTCGGGTCGGACAGCACCTTACGCACGAGCTGCGTGTTCAGCGCGTGCCCAGGGCATTTCGTGTGAACACGGCCAAGGACCGGCATGCCGAAGAGCGACAAGTCCCCGATGCAGTCGAGGATCTTATGGCGCACGAACTCGTCAGGATAACGCAAGCCTTCAGGGTTCATGACGCGGTATTCGTCGATGACGACCGCGTTCTCGAGCGAGCCGCCGCGCGCGAGTCCGCGGGAGCGGAGCGCTTCTACATCCTTCAAGAAGCCAAACGTGCGCGCCCGTGAAATGTCGCGCTCGAAGGCGCGCTCGCTGAGCTCGAACGTGAAAGGCATCGGCGGGATCAGCGGATGGTCGTAGTCGACGCTGCACGTGATCTTGAAGCGGTTCGCAGGCGTGATGCGCGCCTCTTTGCCGCCCTCGGAGATGCGAACCTCTTTCTTGATGGCGACGAAGCGCTTCGGCTTACGCTGCGACTCGACGCCGGCGGCGTTGAAGATGGCGACGAACGGAGCGGAGCTACCATCGAGGATCGGAACCTCGGGCCCGTTGATGTAGACGCGGGCGTTGTCGATGCCGAGACCGGCGAACGCGGCCAGTAAGTGCTCAACGGTGCTAACGCTGACGCGCGAACCGTTGACGCCGGTCGCAAGGGTGGTCGCGAGGGTCGTATCGACGACATTGTCGACGTGCGCGCGGAGCTCTGGCCCCTTGGGGACGTCGGTCCGAATGAAGGTGATGCCGCTGTCTTCGGCAGCCGGAAGAACCTCGATGGTAATGAGGTTACCGGTATGCACGCCGATGCCGGAGACGCTGACTTTTTCGCGGAGGGTGCGCTGGCGTAACATCATCGCTGGGGATGTCCTCTATCCTCGAGAGCCAGACGCCGACGAGTTCACGCCGCGTGCCAAGATGGCGAGCCCCTGCGCAAACTTGAGCGATTTCAGCGTCTTGGGCATGCGCTGTGAGCTCTGGGCGTGCTTGCGAAGGGTCAGTGTCATGGGGAAATCGTGACAGGGCCGTCGTGCATCAGGAGTCGCTTAACGCATCCAGACAAAGCTGTGATGGCGCCAGGCGAGTAACACACCGCGAACCGAGCACTCAAGAAAGTTCCACCCGCCCCCCGGGCCATGCGGATCCTCGTCATCTAACGGCTCAGGTTGCGGAAAGTTGATGGGCGGCGGGGGCGCGCAAAGCGGGGTAGCCAGGCGGATCTGACACGGTTGTCATAGTGGGTGTGGTCGCGTTGACTTAAGGCGCGCCTCAGCCGGCGCGTGGCGGTGCCCTTGACGGGCCGCCGAGTCAGAACAAGGCCCCCTGCCCGCTACTGCCTTGGGGCGGCGGCGTGATGCCCAGAAGCTCGTAAGCGCGCAAGGTGGCCACGCGACCACGGGGCGTACGGGCGAGAAAGCCCTCCTGAATGAGGTAGGGCTCGTAGACTTGCTCGAGGGTATCGGCCTCTTCAGACATGGCCGCCCCGATGGTCTCGACCCCAACGGGGCCTCCGTTGAACTTTTCGACGAGGGTCGACAGAAAGCGCCGGTCCATCTCGTCGAAGCCGTTGGCATCGATACCAAGACGGGTCAGGGCGTGCTTGGCGATTGCGAGGTCGATGACACCCTGCCCTTCGACCTCGGCGAAGTCGCGGACACGCCGCAAAAGGCGGTTCGCGATGCGGGGGGTGCCGCGGGATCGGCAAGCGACTTCTTTGGCGCCCTCGGCGGTACACTTGATGCCGAGAATACCGGCCGAGCGCGTAACCACGAGCTCGAGATCGGCGTCGCTGTAGAACTGGAGGCGGCCGATGAAGCCAAAGCGGTCACGCATGGGACCCGTCATCAGGCCGGTCCGCGTCGTCGCTCCGATGAGGGTAAAGCGAGGAAGCTTCATCTCGAGGGTACGGGCATGCGGGCCGCCACCGAGCACGAGGTCGAACTTGAAGTCCTCCATGGCGGGATAGAGGATCTCTTCGACCACGGGCGACAGACGATGGATTTCGTCGATGAAGAGGACGTCGCCTTCGTTGAGGTGCGAGAGAATGCCCGCGAGGTCTTTACGCTCGATGGCGGGACCGCTCGTCACATGCAGTTCGACTCCGAGCTCGCGGGTGATGAGGTGTGCGAGCGTCGTCTTGCCGAGACCTGGCGGCCCGCAGAGCAAGAGATGATCGAGCGACTCTTTGCGGTCCTTGGCGGCCCGGACGAAGACCTTGAGGTTTGCGACAAGCTCGTGTTGGCCGATGAGCTCATCGAAGAGCTTGGGCCGCAGCGACAGCTCTTGGTTGGCTTCGCCAGCAAGTGACTGCGCGCTCACCACGCGCGCCGGCGAAACCTCAGGCCCTGATTCCGACATCATCGTGTCGACCCTACCTCGGAGCCCCGACAAGTCCCGACGGGATGGGCCTCGACGAAGCCCGCGCTCACCCAACCCGTCTCCGCGCCGTATGTGATGCGCAACCAAACCGTATCGCCGTTGCGCACTCGCTCGCCTTCGTAGCGAAGGCACCGAGCGCTCGCCGGGAGCGCCGCGACAACCGCGCTCGAAGCGCTAGGCTCGACACGTAGGTTCAGACGATCGTCGTCCGTAACGTTCATCACCTGCACGTAAGCCGGCGCCTTCACTGGCTCGGCGCAGGCACGCGTACAAAGGCTCGCGGTGCAGCCAGCTGCTGGACACTTACTCTTGGCATCGATGCGGGTCGCGACAACGGACGACAAGGGATGCATGGCACTCGCGCCCACAGCTTCGCGCACGACCCAAGCTGCCGTGCCCGACTCCCAGAGGACGAATGGGCGCGCTACGACCCAATCAGCGTCCCCGTCGTCACGGGCGAGATCGGGAGTCGCCACCGTGCGCGTCGAGCCGTCCGCAAAAGCGACATCAACGAAGGCGTGCCTACGCGTCATCGATGCTCCCGCCGGCTCCTTGGACGCGAGCGGCCTCAGATTGCGCGCGAGCCACTTCTCAGCCCTGGCTCGCCACATGTGGTGAGGCACCCAAGGGCCGGGTCTGCAACGGGCATCGTCGGCCTTGGGAACGGGAGCGCTGTTACTCTGCACCAGCATGCCTGGCGCGATGTCGTGCCAAGTAGACACCTCGCCACGCCGTTCCTCGAGCAAGACCTGGTGATGTACGCAGCCCCGCATGGATCGCTCGACGTGGGCGTGTACGACCCAGACTGCCCCGTTCTCGTCCACGCCTATCGGCTGGACGATGTGCGTCGCAGCGAGTGCGCAGGCTAGCGCGTTGGAGCCAACGCTCAAAGCAGCGATGACCACCAAGCCGCAGCACACCTTCAAGAACGTGCGCTCGAGCGTAGTGCCTCACGCACCAAGATCGCGAGGTCTCGCTCCTCTGGGTTTGCTTGCACGACTGCCTTTCCGGCGCGGTCGGCGTCTTTCGGCTGGAACCCGAGGTTGACCAAAGCACTGATGAGATCATCCAAGAGGCTGGCTTTTGGCGCCTGCTTCGGCCGCATGGGGCCAATCGCGACGTCGTCGAGCCGGCCCTTGAGGTCGACCAACAAACGCTCCGCTTTCTTGGCGCCGACACCCGGCACCCGCGTGAGGATCGACTTGTCCGCCGTGGCGACAGCCCCAGCAAGCTCGTCGGGCGAGAGGATGGACAAGACCGCCAACGCAAGCTTTGGTCCGACACCGCTCGTCGAGATGAGAATCTCGAAGACGTGCTTCTCGCTCTCGTCGGAGAATGCAAACAAGCGGAGTGCGTCCTGGGTGAGGTGCGTGTGCACCAAAACATGGACCTCGCTGCCAAGCTGGCCGAGCTTCGCGAGCGCCCCAACCGCCATGAAGACGCCATAGCCGACACCGCCGCATTCGATGACGGCTAGCTCAGCGCTCTTCGAAACGAGCTTACCGCGAAGGCTCGCGATCATTTCGCCGCTCGCTTGGCTTCCGCGATAGCGGCCTGCCATTTGCCGCCCGTGGTCGAACCGTGAATCTGCGCGTGGCAGATTGCGGCTGCCAGAGCGTCGCTTTGGTCGAGGACGAGCTCGACGCTCGCTCCTAGCCCCAAGATCATCCGAACCATCGCCTGAACCTGCTCTTTCTCGGCGCGCCCACGCCCGGTCGTCGCTTGTTTGATCTGGCCAGCCGTGTACTCGAAAACGGAGAGGCCGGCGCGCACCGCGCAGAGCACCGCGATACCACGAGCATGACCTAGCTGAAGGGCGCTCTGGCTATTCTTTGCGTGGAAGATGCTCTCGATGGACAGGACGTCGGGTCGATGTTTGCCCAGCATCGCGTCGAGCCCGTCGGCGAGGTTTGCGAGGCGCGTCGGCAAGTGCTCGCTATCGCCGTAGACCACCCCGGATGCGACGTGTAGCAAGCGGTTGCCGTTGACCTGCACCACGCCCCAACCTGTGCGGTGCGAACCCGGGTCGATGCCGAGGACGATCATCCCGCAGCGGCGATGCGCTCGAGCTCGGCGTCGTCGATGTCGAAGTTGGCGTAGACCTTCTGAACATCGTCGAGCTCTTCGAGGCGCTCGATGAGCTTCATGCAGGCGGCGGCGGCTTCGCCGGTCACCTTCACGGTGTTGCCGGGGACCATGGTCAGCGAGGCCTCCTTGAACTCCAGTGTTTGCTTCTCGAGACCCGTCATCACGGTCGCGAAGTCCTTCGGATCGCAATAGATGACGATGTTGTCTCCCTCGACCTTGACGTCTTCGGCGCCGGCCTCGAGTGCCGCTTCGGTGAGCTGATCTTCGCCGTATTTCTTGCCGTCGAAAACGAACTGGCCGCGTTTGTTGAACATCCAGGCGACGCTCCCCGCGGCGCCCATATTGCCTTGACCCTTGGTGAAGGCAGCGCGCACTTCGCTCACTGTCCGGTTCTTGTTGTCGGTCTGAGCCTCGACGATGAAAGCCACGCCGCCAGGCCCGTACCCCTCGTAGGATTGCTCTTCGACGGGTGGACCTTCGATTTCGCCAGTGCCGCGTTTGATGGCGCGCGTGATGTTATCGCCCGGCATACTCTCCGCTTTAGCGGCGGTGATGGCTGCCCGTAATCGCGGATTGCCATTGGGATCCCCGCCGCCCATGCGAGCTGCGGTCGTGAGCTCACGGACGAGTTTGGTGAAGATCCTGCCTTTGACTGCGTCGATCGCGCCCTTCTTGCGCTTGATCGTCGACCACTTACTGTGTCCGGACATGCAGGGCGCCTAGCATACGCCTCTCGCACCGAGCAACACACGGGCGATCTCGGCGAAGCCCATCCCCCCGGGTTGCGACGCCACATACGCCGGCAGGTGCTCCATGCGCGAGGCGAAGCGCTCGATGTTGGCGACGCCCGCGCTCACCGGAAACGCGGCGAACATCGGCGCATCGTTGGGCGAGTCTCCGACGAAGAGAGCCTGTTGACGACTCGTCGCGGCGTCCATGCCGAACAGGTCGCGCGCGGCCTGCAGCGCCATGGCGACCTTGTCGTAGTCGCCAAACCAGCAATTGACATGAATTGAGCTCACCTTCGCGACACAGCCGAGGCGAACCGCCTCCGCGCGAATGCGCTCAGCGGCCTCGAGCCCGAGGTCCGGCTCCTCCTCGCAGAAGTCGATAGCCAGGTCGAAGATGCGATAGGGTTGGTCTTTGGCCACACGGCTTCCCGGCACCACCTCGAGGATGCTATCGCGGACCGAATACAAGCGACCGCGAATCGCTGCGACAAGCTCCGACGAGGGGAAGGCATCGACAGGCGCCGCGCCAACAGCGGCCGGATGGAAGCGGGCCTTCAAGACACCACGTTCTTCGTTGAAGACGAAGGCACCGTTTTCACCGATGACGGCGTCCACCGGCCACTGACGCACGATAGCGTCGCACCAGCCGGCAGGCCGCCCGGTGACGGGAATCACCGCGAGCCCCGCGCGACGCAATGCCCAAAGCGCATCGTAGGCCTCGGCGCCGAGCTTCCCGCGGTTCGTAAGGGTGTCGTCTATGTCGCAAAACACCAAGCGAATCCCACGACTTACGTCTTCTGGCAGCTCGGCGATTGGCCGCATCCACGCTTCCTTTACAACCCGTGACTACATTGCTAGAGCGCGCCACCCAAGAGCCGTCTCGACTCTGGGAGTCGCAGCGGGCGGCCCTCGGTCGTTCTGCGACCGCTTCATACCGCGTGCGGCGAGTTTGTTTGCCTCGGGCAAACGGGGGTTTCCGGAGCAGTCCATGCGCAATCTACTCTTCGCAATCGTCGCCGGCGCGGCGGTCTTCGGCATCCTCTTCGCAACCAAGCTGCTGGCCTTGGGCGAGGCGGTTGTACCCGGCGTCATCGTGGCCGCTATCGCGTACTTCGTGCTCGCGCGTCGCACCTTCAAGCGCGTCGAGAGCGTGTTTGCCGATGCGTCGAACCATCTGCAAACCATGCCGCCTCGCATCGACGCGGCGATTGCGACCATGCAGCAGGCGTACGCGTTTGCGCCCTACCAATTCGGCGTGCGCAGCCAAATCGATACCCAGATCGGGGTGATGTATTACTTGCAGCAAGAGTTCAACAAAGCTCTGCCCTACCTCGAGAAGTCGCTCAAATTCGGACACTGGCTCGGCGGCGCGATGCTGGGCGTCCTCTACTACAAGAAGAAGAACCACGAGCAGATGAAGCAGACCTTCGACCTCGTGACGCGGAAGGCGAAGAAGCAGGGCTTGGTCTGGAATCTGTATGCGTATCTCTTGTCGCAGATCGGCGAAAACGAGCGCGCTCAGGCGGTGCTCGCTCAAGGCGTGAAAGAGACGAAAGGCGACGCCAAAGTCGCCGAGTCGCTGCTCGCCATGCAGAACGGCAAGAAGATCAAGATGAAGGGTTACAAAGAGCAGTGGTACCAATTTCACCTCGAGCGTCCGCCGGTGCAGTACGCTCAGGCCCCGGGCGGAGCCCGCATGGATCGTTCGTCATTCCGAGGACGCTGGTAGTCTCGCAAAGTCGCGCAAAGCCGCGAGAATTAAGGCTATGTGGGTTTTCACGACCCCGATTGTTGCTTGCTGCCACAATCGCCTTAGTGTAGATCCACGGATAGCCGCTTATTAGGTTGGCTCGGTCTTCGGTTGCGTTGGTTGGTTATCCCTCCCCCCCCAACTTGCGCTGCCGGAGACCGAGCCTTTTTTCGCCCTGCGACTTGCTTGGCGTCTTTGAAGCGGCGCCAGAGGCCAAGCCCCTTCGCTTGCTTTGCGCCGCCGGCGGCCGCGCCCGACGTACATCGGCGGCGTAAACCTGTGGACGGCTCTTCGGGTCCTCGCTACTCTGAGGCTTCGACGACGGGGGTAGCTGCAAGCGTATGACTCGCTGCGCGTTGAAGATTTTGTTCGCGCTAGTTGCGGTCGCGACGAGTGGTGACGCGATCGCGGCGCCAGCGCCAGCTCGCCCGCGTGACGCCGAGGTGCGCAAGCAGCTCGAGGTGCAAATCACCGAGATCCTCGCGGAGCCAAAGCTTGCGAACGCGAAGGTCGCCGTCTACGCCGAGCGTCTCGACGATCGCGTGCCGTTGTTCAATCGCGATGCCGACGTGAAACTGATTCCCGCATCGAACGTAAAGCTGGTGACGACTGCGGCTGCGTTGCGCCACCTGATGCCCGACTATCGCTTCAAGACCGATGTCTTTTTGCAGGTGGATGACCAGGGCAGCGTCGCTGGTGATCTCGTGCTGAAGGGGTACGGCGACCCGTATCTCATCCCGGAGCGGCTCTGGTACCTGGCGACACGCATCTACTACTCGGGCGTACGCGAGATCCGAGGTGGCATCGTCGTCGATGACAGCTACTTCGAAGGCCCCCGTATGGCAAACGGCTGGGAGCAAGATCGGTCGTCGTTTGCGTACATGGCCCCAACCGGCGCCGTCTCGCTCGGCTTCAACGCCTTGCTTGTCCACGTGCTGCCCGGCTCGGCGCCCGGTCAGCCGGCACGCGTGTGGATCGACCCCATGTCGGAGTACGCGACCCTCGATGCCAAGGTCGAAACCATCGAGAAGGGCCGCACCGACATCGATGTCGACGTGAAGCCAGAGAAGAACAAGAGCAGTGTCACGGTGAGTGGCCGCATTGCCAAGAAGGACAGCGGACGCGGTTACTGGCGCAAGATCGACAATCCACCCATCTTCACTGGTGAAGTGCTCAAGACGATGCTCGGGCAGCTAGGTGTCCGCGTTCGCGGTTCGGTCAAGTCGGGGCTCGCCCCAGCAGAGCAAACCCCGTTCGTGTCACTCCCGTCGCCGCGGCTAGCTGAGATCATCGACAAGGTGAACAAGAACTCGAACAACTTCATGGCCGAGATGATTGCGCTCGGCCTTGGTGCCGAGCTGTATGGCGCGCCCGGTAACTGGGACAAAGCGCAAAAAGCCATCACCGAGTTCTTGGTCAACGACGTCGGGCTTGCACGTGGCAGCTTCGACATTCGAAACGCGAGCGGTCTCCACGATGTGAACCGCTTCACGCCACGCGAGCTCGTCCAGGTGTACGCCTACATGTTCAATCAGCGGAAGATTCGCCCCGAGTACATGGCGTCATTCGCCATAGCGGGCGCCGCGGGCACGCTTACCTCGCGCATGCGACAGACGGATGCGCAGTACCTGGTGCGAGGAAAGACCGGAACACTTTCGAACGCGTCCGCTTTATCGGCCTACGTCACGACGAAAAGTGGCGACACCGTTGCGTTCTCGATCCTCGTCAACGACTTCAAGGCATCGATCGACGAGATCTGGTCAGTGCAAGACAAGCTCGCGATTCTGTTCTCGCAGACGAGCTTCGATGAGCCCGTGCCGCAGCCATCTCTTCCGGTAAGCGCGGTGTCGCCAGACGAAGTGGCGCGCTCACGCGAGGGCCAGCGTTGACAGAGTTCGACGACGCGCAAGCGCTTTCTGACGCCGTACAGAAGCTTCGTATCGCTTATGAGCAGTACTTCGCTGGCGTCGAGCGTCACGAGCCGCTCAAAGAGCGTGACAGGCTCAAGAAGGAGCTGCGACGCCTAATGAACGTTCGCAGCAACAACACCGCCTACAAGTTCAAGCTCCAGTCGACCCAAGCGACATTCGTCACCTACGAAAATCACTGGGACCGTATCGTCCGGCAGATCGAAGAAGGCACCTTCAAGCGCGATAGGCTCAAGGCGCAAAAGCACCTGCAAGCGATGAAAGACGTGACCGACGAGGTCGAGCTCATCGAGGACGAAGCGGAGCCGATTGGCGACCTGAGCAGAGAGCTCACCGATCGCGAGGCCAACGAAGCGGCGAGGCGCCTCGAGCCTGACGATGGCGACGCGTTGCGAGACCTGCTGGAGAAGGGCTTGCTGAAGAGCGCCCCCACGCCTGTGAGCCGACCTGCGGCACCTCAGAGCCAAACACCGACGGGCGCAAGTCGCCCCCAGCCCTCCCCGGGCCAGGCTCCGGCTGCCGCCAGTCGCCCCCCGATCGCCGACCGTGGCGCACCCTCCGTGACGCCCAAAGCGGCCGCCCCGACCACGAAGCCAGCCCCCGCCGACCCGATCCACCAGCTGCACGCCGCGTTCACAGCGGCGCGTGCTCAGACGGGGGAAAGCAAACCAGTCTCGGTCGAAGCGCTGGCCGAAACCATCCGGAAACAAAGCGCCGCCGTAAAGGCTCAGCTCGGCTGCGAGCGCGTCGAATTCAAGGTTGCCATCAAGGACGGCAAGGCTGTCCTGAAAGCAATCCCCAAGTAACGCTCCATCAGGCCGACATCGAACGCGCGGCGGTCACCACGTGCGCGATCGTTTCGACGACATGTTCGATCGTGGAGGCGTCGAGAGCGCACGGCAGCGAGATACGAATGGTGCTCTTGGCTTCACGGGGCGAAAGCCCCATCCCGAGTAGGGCTGGCGACGGCTCGATCGAGCCCGAGCTACACGCGCTGCCGGTGCTCACCGCGATGCCGCGTACGTCGAGCGCCATCATCACCGCGTCACCCTCGCATCCAGTGAAGCCGAGACAGCTCGTATTGGAGAGGCGAGGAGCATCACCACCCACGACCCAGACGTCGGGCAGCCGCGCGCGCAAGCGCTGCTCGATCGCATCACGGCCAGAGGCGGTAGCAGCGCGCTCATTTGCGCTCGGCAGTGCGACGAGCGCCACGGCGAAGGCCGCAATACTCGCGACGTGCTCGGAGCTAGTGAATGAAGGGCGCGTCACAGGCAGGCCGTTGCGGACAACCGCAACTCCAAGTCCTCCGGGAGCACCTACTTTGTGCGACGAAAACGTCACAACGTCGGCTCCGAGTTTGCCGACGTCAAACTCCGCGCGCCCAGGAAGCTGAGCTGCGTCCGTGTGGACGAGGCCTTCTCGGCCATGTACTTCATCCGCTATTTCGGACAATGGCTGGACGACGCCCGTCTCGTTGCTCGCCGCCACGACCGACAAACCGACCCCGGCTGGCAGAGTTGCAAGCGCCGCGCGGTCGACGATGCCCGTTCGCTCGACCGGCAAGCGCAGAAGGGAAAGGCCCGCACCCGTAGTCCAGCTCGAAGCGGTCTTGATGACGGCAGCGTGCTCGATGGCGCTCACGGCGAGGGGTCGTGTGCCTCCAGCAAGCAAGATGTGGAGTGCGACCGCATCGGCCTCCGTGCCTCCGCTCGTGAAGACGAGCTCCCCAGGCGTGCAGCCCAAGACATCGGCAATCGTAGCGCGATCCTTGGCGACCCTGGCCGCAGCGTCGCGCGGAAAGACAACGAGCTGCGCGGCCTCGAGGTACGCATCGAGGGCCTCGCGTCGCACGGGAGCATCCGCGTTCGCGTCGAGCAGAAGATGCGAGCGCGCCCGCTCGCGTAGACGCTCGGCTCCTCGTGCTCTGACGTCTGCCGCGTCGGTCACGGCAACGGGATGATGTGCCCCGAGCGGCGTGCCTTGGTGAGCAGATAACGCTCGTTCTCGGGCGTCGGCGGCGTCACGAGAGGCAAACGCGCCTCGACCGCGACGCCCAAGCGCTTGAGACCAAAGATCTTGCGCGGGTTGTTGGTGAACATCTCGACCGAGGTTGGGCCCAGGGCGCGCACCATCAGACCCGCGACGGTGTAGTCGCGCAAGTCGTCATCGAATCCGAGATGCCTATTGGCATCGACGGTGTCGTAACCCTGTTCTTGCAAGGCATAGGCGCGGATCTTGTTACCGAGGCCAATGCCACGGCCCTCCTGACGCATGTAGAGCAGGATGCCGCGCTCGCTTTGCCCAAGAGTCTCGAGCGCGAGATCTAGCTGCGCGCGGCAGTCGCAACGCAACGAGCCCAACACATCTCCGGTCAAGCACTCGGAGTGGACACGCATCGGGACGCGCTCATGTCCCCGCACTTCTCCCCTGACCAGCGCGACGTGCTCCTGCTCGTCCTGGTTGTTGCGAAACACCAGAATGGCAAACTCGCCATGCTGCGTAGGGAGGAAAGCGCGCGCGTAGACCTCCGCGAAGACGCGGGAGACTCCGTCGTCGCCAGCGGGCTCGTAGAGGCGAGCGCCGACGTCGGGCAGGGAGGCCGGCACCAACCAGCGGCTCTCGGGATCGATATCGAAGGGTAACGTGGTCACCGCTTGAACCCTTTAATTTGGGCGCACGTGATAACTTAACGCCTTCTTATCGGCAATGCACCGCGCCGCGTGCGGCGTCCGCAGTGCCATCCAAGAAGGTTCCTGGTGCGCCTTGCGCCCCGCTTTCCCTGCACAGACCTTCCACCACACACACGACCAGCTCTGCTTAAGGATCAACAATGGGCACGCCAAACCGCCGATCCGGAGCCCCCTGGAACGGTTGCCTGCAACTTGGCGCGTGCGCCCGAAACGGCGAAAAACGCCACCTTCCGCCGGTTTTTCATCTTCCGAGGCCCGGCGCTAGAAGCCCGACTTTGCTTGCCAATCCGTGCCACACCATCGCTCGGTGACACGTTCGATCGCTCGCCCCGAAACAACGCTTTGACAAGTTACTTTCGCCTACGTACAATCTAAGTGGCTGTTTTTTAAGTACTTTTTGAGACTCAACAAAGCGCAGCGAGGCACGAGCGATGGTTGATTGGGCGTTGTTCGACCCCGAAGGGGCGATGCGGCAGCGTTACAGTGAGATCGACGAGCGCATCGAGGACGTCAAAGAGTCAGTTGAGCGCACCGGCCTCAGCTGGGATCAGTTTCAAGAATTGTACGATATTTCATGGATTTACCATGAAAACGGCCTCGAGGGCGTGGTTCTCACGTATCCGGAGATCAAGAGCGCCGTCGACAACAAGATCATTAGCGACGTCAGCCTCCTGCCGACCTACCAGGACATCAAGAACCAGAAGTCCTGCATCGACCAGATGCGCGAGAAGGCGAACACCAAGCGCTTCGTGGTCACCATCGAATTTCTCAAGAGCCTGCACGGTCTTCTCGTCGGCGATCCGGAAATGGCCGGGGTTTACCGCAAGGACATCCCCATCCATCGCACCTACTTTCATGAGATCGCGCAGCCCGCGAAGATCCAGGTCGCGCTCACGAAGTGCCTCGACTATTTGAAGGCACGCCAGGGCGACGATCTGCACACGATCGAATTCGCGGCGAACATGCATCACCGCTTCATGCACGTCTTCCCGTTCTCGGAGTACAGCGGCATGATCGGGCGCTTGCTCTGCAACTTCGTGCTCATCCGCGAAGGCTATCTGCCCGTGATCATCCACGCGTCGGATCGCCAGCGCTACTACGAAGCACTGCGAGGACCGGAACGCGACTTCCGTCAGTTCATCGCCGAGTCGATGGAGAACTCCCTCGACAACGCGCTGCGCTTCTTGCGCCCGAGCGACAACCGTCGCGTAGCGCAGTAGCGGAACGGCGCGACAAGTAAGCCACAGGCACTAGCGAAGCATCAGCGAAGCTAGCCTTCCCGAAGAGCCGGCGTGGAGCGTCGCGCCGGCTCATCCGAGCTCCCATCATGCACGCACGATTTCTCTTTCTCGTGGCGTTCGTGTCACTAGGGCTCGGCGCATGCGACGACCTCACTGCGGTCACGCGGACGCTCACCTCTGACGAGCCCAAGCCCGAGCGCCCGAAGCCAACACCGCCCAGCGACCCCTGCATCACCCTGCTCGCGACCAACGATCTGCATGGTACGCTCGAGCCGCGTAGCCACGGCCCCGACGCCAACCCAGTCCGCGAGGGCGGACTACCGGTCTTGGCTGCCTACGTCAACGCGGTACGCGCAACCACGAAACACGGCGTGCTCTTGGTCGACGCAGGCGACATGTACCGGGGTACGTTCGCCTCCGACCACTTCGAAGGCAAGCCTACCGTCGATGCCATGAATGCCATCCAGTACGACGCGGGCGTCCTCGGCAATCACGAGTTCGACTTCGGCGCAGGCAAAAGTGGAGCGCGTGACGTCCTCGCGGTGGTCAAGCAGCGCACGAGCGAGGCGATGTTCCCAATCCTGGCCGTCAACGTGTTCGACCGAGAGCAGAACCGCCGTATCGACTGGCCGAACGTCAAAGGAAGCATCCTGAAGCGCGTGGGGGACATCGACGTTGGCATCATCGGCATGTCCACCGTGAGCACGCCGAGCACGACGTTCGCGCGCAACGTCGAGCCCCTCGACTTCTTGGACCAGGGGACGCTCGTGCAAGCCGAGTCCGCTATCTTGCGCACCAAGGGCGCAAAGCTCGTCGTGCTCGTCGGTCACGTGGGTACGGAATGCGCGTCGATCGACGATCCTCGCGATGCCTCGAGCTGCGACAAGACGAGCGAGTTGCAGCAACTGCTCGCTGCCCTCCCGAAAGGTACGGTGGACATCGCCGTCGCCGGCCATACACACAAGGACGTCGCCACCTGGATCGATGGGGTCCCGGTGATCGAAAGTAGCTCCTACGCGCGCAAGCTGGGCCGCATCGACGTGTGCATCGGGCCACACGGCGGGGTCGACGCCGCCAACACGACGATTCGCAAGCCTGTGGCGCTTTGCCTTACCACGTGGGGCGACGGCACCTGCGGCGATCCACCAGGCCCTGACGCCAAAGTCCAGCCGGCGACGTATGAAGGTGTCACGATCAAACCGGACGAACGCGTCGAACACGTGCTGACGCCTTACTTCGCAGAGGTCCGCAATCTCAAGGCGAGCACGGTGGGCATTCGATTGCCAGCTCCGCTGCGGCGGACGCCCTCGCCAATGCCGCAACCTCCAGTCAAGAAGAGGCGCAGACTGGTGCCGCAGCCAGCGAAGATGGAGACGGTCGGCCAGTATGTCGTGAAGGGCTTCGCCGAGCTGGCGGGCACGAAGCTCGCGTTCTCGAACGCGGGTAGCATCCGTAACGATCTGCCCCCGGGCGACCTCGACTTCGGAGCCATCTACGACGTTTGCCCGTTTGGCAACCGCGTCACGGTCTTGAAGCTCAAGAAGGGAGAGCTCAGCGAAGCAATGCGCATCCTCACCGTGACCCGCAAAGACCCGCCAGTGACCTACGGGTTCGAGATCAAGCCGCGTGGCGACACGGTGGTCCTGACGCGGAACGGCCGTCCACTTCCCGAGGGTGTTTACGAGGTCGCGACCAGTGACTTCATGGCCCTGGGCGGCGACGGCATCGGCCCGGCCCTAGCCAAGGTCGCTCCGAGCGACCGGCGCATGCTCGAAGCGGTCGACCGGGATGCCCTAATGACCGCCCTTCGTGCCCGCTATCCCGGACCGCTCCCCGACAAACACGCCCCGCCGGCAAAGACCCTCAAGTAGCGTTGCAAGATGCCCGCTCCCCGTCTATTTGGGGCGCATGAAAAACCGTCTCGAACGCGACACCATGGGTGACATCGAGGTCCCGGCGGACCGCTACTGGGGGGCGCAGACGCAGCGCTCGACACAGAACTTCAAGATCGGCGGCGACCGGTTCACTCGCCCGCTGATCCGCGCTCTCGGAATCGTCAAGAAGGCCTCCGCGGAGACCAATGCGGAGCTCGGCAAGCTCGACAAGAAGCTCGCCGAGACCATCTGCAAGGCGGCGGACGAGGTCATCGATGGCAAGCTCGACGACCACTTTCCCCTCGTCGTCTGGCAGACGGGTAGCGGCACGCAGACCAACATGAATGCCAACGAAGTCATCTCGAACCGCGCCATCGAGATGCTCGGCGGCGAGATGGGCTCGAAGAAGCCAGTCCATCCGAACGACCACGTCAACATGTCGCAGTCGTCGAACGACGTGTTCCCCACAGTGATGCACGTCGCCGTCGCGGAACAGGTCGTGGGCCACTTGCTCCCGATGATCGCGCAGCTGCGCAGCACCCTTTCGTCCAAGGCGGTCCAGTTCGACAAGTTCGTGAAGATTGGGCGAACCCATCTGCAAGACGCGACGCCGCTCACCCTCGGCCAGGAGTTCTCGGGCTATGTCGCGCAGCTGGACATCGCAGTGAAGGCCGTTGAGCTCGCCCTCCCCGGCGTCTACGAGCTTGCTCTCGGCGGCACTGCGGTCGGCACCGGGTTGAACGCGCACAAGGAGTGGGCCCCGCGTGTCGCCAAGAACATCGCCAAGATCAGTGGCAAGCCGTTCGTTACCGCCCCGAACAAGTTTGCCGCCCTCGCCGGCCATGAGCCGCTCGTGTTCATGCACGGGGCCCTTAAGACCTTGGCGACCGCGCTCATGAAGGTGGCCAACGACGTCCGCTGGCTCGCGAGTGGCCCGCGCTGCGGCATTGGCGAGATCACCATCCCCGAGAACGAGCCCGGCAGCTCAATCATGCCCGGCAAGGTGAATCCGACCCAGTCGGAAGCGCTCACCATGGTCTGTGCGCAGGTCATGGGTAACGACGCTGCCGTGGGCTTCGCGGCGTCGCAGGGTAATTTCGAGCTCAACGTCTTCAAGCCGGTGATCGTTCACAATGTCCTCTGGTCCATCCGACTCTTGGCGGACGCCTGCGCATCGTTTGATGAGCATTGCGCCGTGGGCATCGAACCCGCCGAGGCCCGCATTGCCGAGCTCGTCGGAAAGAGCTTGATGCTCGTGACCGCGTTGAATCCGGTCATCGGCTACGACAACGCCGCGAAGGCAGCCAAGAACGCTCACAAGAAAGGCATCACGCTGCGTGAGTCGGTCCTCGAGCTGGGCCTGCTCGACGCCGCGAAGTTCGATGAAGTGGTCCGGCCGGAGAAGATGATCCGGGAGCCCTGACCCGAGCGCTCGAACTGCTGCTATCCGGCGGCAAGTCCGGTAGTCGCGAGGAAAGAAAGCGCGCCAGGTTTTTGGAAAGTTCGCCGCGCTGAAGTTAGATGCGCGGCCTCATGTTACGTCTCGCCGCCGGAAGAATCGCCTGTGCGCTCCTCATCGTTTCGGCCGTCGCCTGCAAAGACGGGGAGAACGATCCGTCGAATCAGCTGGGGGTAACGCTCGCCACCGCCGATATCGATCTGGTGATCGGACAATCAACGAGCGTCGGCGTGGTCCTGCGAAGGCCCGCGCGCCTCGGGTCTGGCCCCGTGAACTTGAGCGTTGCAGGACTCCCCGCCGGCGTGACCGCGTCGTTCGATCGCGCGACGGTGGTCGATGATGCTGCGACGTTGACGATTACGGCGACCGCTACGGCGAGTGACGGCAGCGCAAACATCAGCGTCGTGGGAACGCCTGCCGACCAGGCCCTTCGCGCAGCGTCGGCGAGCGCGAGCCTCATGCTGGTCTTGCCGCCGCCCATCACCGTTCAGGGTGTCGTGCGCCTCGCGAACGGCACACCAGCGGTCGATGCCATCGTCCACGTGTCGGGCTACCGCGCGACGACCTCGGTGGATGCGATCACCGACACCACGGGTGCATTCACCGTCAGCGACATCACCCCACCGTACGATGTCAACGTGGTATTCCAGCCAGCGGGCGCGACGGCCTATGTGAACAACGTCTACCTCGACCTGCTGAGCGCGACCCCCTACCTTGGCATGTTGCGCGTGAGCGAAGCGTCCCAGCCCAGCTCGATGACACTCACCGGCCAGGTCACCGGCGGTGACGACACCGACCATGTCGACGCGGTGGTTGACTGCGCAAGCGGACAGGACGCGCGGCGCGGAACGGTCCACTCCGAGGTCTACAACTTCGCGACCAGTCTACCGGCCCCTGGCGGCACGCAGGTCGCTGGCATGTTCCGCGCGATTACCACGGCGCGACTGGGCAGCGTAGTCAGCGCATACAAGAAGTTCGGCGAACAGGCCGTCACTCTCGCCGGCGGCGGCGGCAACCATATCCAGGTGGACGTCGACACGACCCTCGCGAACCGCACCATCAATGTTCAGGGGCGCGCGGGCGATGGTGAGCTCGTGGACGACATCGCCGTGTTGTGGCTCGCAGGTGAGCACTCGACCGTCGAGATCAACCACATCGAAGATCTCACGGCCGCCGAGAACCCCATCGTCGTGCCCATCGACGACGAAGTGCCAGTGATGTTGCGTCTGCGTCGCGGCGATCTCCTCGAGATGTACGAGCGCGTGACACCGACGACCACGGCGATCGATATCACCGCACCAACTGGTCCGGCGCTGCTCTCGCCCGTTGGCGCCGCCCAGAACGGCGTCGTCGATACCACCGAGCTCGCTACAGAAATCGTTCCGGGAGCAACCTACCTCTTCGGTATCTACGACGACGATGGAGAGAGGCCCGTCACGTTCGTGACGAGCGCCTCGCCTGCTTTCGCGGTCGGTCGGCTCCGTCGGTTGTCGGCGGGCTTGCCTCCGTCTACGGGCTACCAGCTTCAGATCACCGCCGTAGTCACAAACGACGGCGCGGAGCCGTTCTCTCCTTCGCGGACGACGCTCGTGGGCCTGTCACGCGCGGACGGCGGCGTGCAAATGTCGACCGAGAAGGTCGGTTTCGCAACCAAGGTCCCGTAAGAACCAACGAGCGCGGGTCGCGAATGCTGACCGCCGCATGAGGGCGGTTGCAGAGCGACCCGCGTTTCGCTACGCGCTCAGCGGATACCGTCTTTTTCGGCCATCATGCGAAGCATGTCCACGCAGCGCGCCGCGTAGCCCGCTTCGTTGTCGTACCAGCTAACGACCTTGAAGAATCGGCTATTGAGCTCGATGCCCGCGCCGGCGTCGTAGATCGAGCTGCGTCGGTCGCCGATGAAGTCACTCGAGACGACTTCTTCTTCGGTGTAGCCGAGCACACCAGACATCGCGCCCTCGCTCGCCTTCTTCATGGCGGCGTTGATGTCCTTGAGCGAGGTCTCTTTCGCGGTGCGGAACGTGAGGTCGACGCAAGACACATCCGCTGTCGGTACACGGAACGACATGCCCGTCAGCTTGCCCTTGAGCCCAGGGATACACAGGGTGACCGCTTTAGCGGCGCCGGTCGAGGCGGGAATGATGTTCTGGTAGGCGTTGCGACCGCCTCGCCAATCTTTCTTGGACGGGCCGTCTTGGGTCGGTTGCGTGGCCGTCGCGGCGTGGACGGTCGTCATCAAGCCTTCCTCGAGCCCGAACACGTCGTTGATGACCTTTGCGATCGGCGCAAGGCAGTTGGTCGTGCAGGAAGCGTTCGAGATGATGGTGTGCTTCGCCGGGTCGTAAGACTCGTGATTGACCTTGAAACACATGGTCGGAACCACGCTGGCGTCGCTTTTCGTCGGCGCCGAGATGACCACGCGTTTGGCGCCCGCTTGGACGTGCAGCGCCGCCTTTTCACCCTCGGTGAAGAGGCCGGTCGACTCGAGGACGTAGTGCACCCCCATGTCCTTCCAAGGGAGCTTCGCCGGATCGCGCTCCGCCATGGTCTTGGTGGTCTTGCCGTTGACCGTAAACGAGCTTTCGGTCGCGCTCACCTCCGCCGGCTTACCGCCCAACATGAAACGGCGGTGCATGGTGTCGTACTTGAGCAGGTAGGCGAGGTTGTCCGCGGGGACCAGATCGTTGACCGCGACGACTTCGATTTCGGGATGCTCGGAGGCCATGCGGTAAACCAAACGACCGATGCGACCGAAGCCATTGATAGCGATGCGAAGTGCCATGTTGCGCCCTTGAGAGGTGGTTTTGCGCCCGCAATATCGCTCGCGAAAGGCAAAGAGCAAGACCCCGAGGGTAGCGTCCGCCGTTGCAGACGAACCCGCGGGGTCTGCTTCACCGCCGCGCCACCTTAGCGGGGCGGATTCGTGGTCGACTCGCGCTCGCGCTTGACGTCGTCCACCGCATCTTTGACGCGTTGCTTGGCAGTGTCGACGGCGCCTTTCACGTTGCCCTTCAAAGTGTCGACCTTGCCCTCGTTTTCGAGGCTCTTGTCGCCCGTGGCGCGACCGATCTTCTCTTTCAGCTTGCCCTTGGCCTTGTCGATGAGCTCACCCATGGTGATCCCCCCTTTTCTGGAGCTCTACGCTGCGGCGCGTCTCAATCGCTGGCAAGCGGCATTTTGCCCCGGCGCCGAACCGCCACACCGAACGCGAGGCCAAAGACGACGCCGAGCCCCGCTCCTCCTGCGACATCGGTCAAATGGTGATAGTTGCGATGCATACGCGACCAGGCGACGCCCCCGGCAAAGAGTAGCGCCGGGACGCCAAGCAAAGGGACTGTTGGCAATAGCGCACAAGCGGTACCGAAGGCGCTTGCTGAGTGACCACTCGGAAAGCTGTGCAAGGTATGGTCGAGCGACGGACCGTAGAGTCCATCGGGTAGTGATGACCTCGGCCGCGGACGCCCAACCAGCGAGCGCAGGCTCACCGCGCAGGTGCCCGCGATGGACGCGGCGAGGAAACAGGCGATGGCGCTGCGACGTAGATGCGGGCGCCTCAGAATGACCCCGAGCACGAAGAGAACGGCGACGACGATGAGCGGACCCCGCGGGTAGTCGCCCCAGACGCTGCACACGTCGGCGAGCTCGACCCAGAACGGCGCGTTCGCCGAGCGCACCGCGTCGACCCATGCGGCGTCGCGGGGCACCGTAAGGGTCGCTGCGGCCAGGAAGCCGACGAGCCCCCAGAGCAGGCGCCAACGCCAGGCGCGAAGGTTCACGAAGGCGTCAACGCAAATACCGCGGACCTCGGTTAAGAACACGCTCATCATGCGGCGCGCAGCTTTCGATAGGACCAGAAGCTGACTGGCATCGCGGCAAGAATGGCCAACGACAACCCCCACGCCCCAAGGGGCGCCGCGATCTGATGGCCGAGGGCTAACATGCGGAACGTGTACATGAGGGTCAGCAGCACGGCGATGGCGATGACGCCGATTCCGAGGTTCACGGCGAGTGAGCGGCGGCGGTCGACATGAAGGGCCCAGGGGGCACACACCAGCGCGAGCCAAATAGCGTTCAATGGATGTGACAGTCGGCCGTGAAGCTCGACCGCGTGGGGCGTCGCGTCGAACCCAGCATCGGCGCGGCGGCGGGCAAGAGCGGCCACCTGAAGAATGCGCATCTGCCGAGGGTCACCGGTCACGTCCGCCAAAGCAGTCGGTGTCGTATCGAGCGCCAGCGGCAAGTCCGGAGTATGCGTGAAGGTCGAGGTGCCGACGTCTAGTACCCTTGCTTCCAGGAGACGGAACCCACCCGTTTCGTAGACCAACGCTTCCGCCTCGATCACCTCACGGAGCTGGGCGTCGGCGATCCGGTAAATCACGGGCCGGTTGAAGCGCTGATTCTTCAGATCGACCTCGGGCAGATAGAGAATGAGGTCGCCCTTGCGGAACCACTGGACCGGCCGGTTGTAGAAGTTACTCTGCGTATCGCTTCGGCCGAGAGCGGCGATCTGCTCGCGCTCGAGACGGACCACAGACCATGGCACGAGATACTCGCCCGCCAGAGCGGTCAACACGGTAAAGACGAGGGCACCGCCAACGAAAGCGACCCAGATGCGTGAGGGACCAATCCCCGAGGCCTGGGCACCGAGCAGCTCGCCGCGCCGCGCGAGAGTCGTGCCCGCGATCATGGCGCCAAGAAGAACCGCAGCCGGCATGATCTGATAGGCAAAGCCGGCGGCGCGATAGCCAGCGAGCTCGAGGACAGTGCCCGCCCCCGCGTTCGCGCGCATCATCGTACCGCTCCCCTCGACGAGCGAGGCCCCGACGACGATGACGACGAGCCCAATGATGGTGAGGCAAGTTGCCCCCGCGTAGATCAAGGCGATGTAGCGGACGAGCCTCATGCTGCCTTACCGCGAAAACGGACGAGCAGGAGACTCATGCCAATCACACCAAGGAGGTTGGGGAGCCAAGCGGCGAAGACGGCATTCAAGTTGCCGCTGCGGGCGGCGAGCTCGGCCCAGCGACCGATGTAGTAGTAGCTAGCGACGAGCGCCGAGCTGTAGAGAAAGCCTCGGGCACGAGCCGCGGGCGAACGCGAACATGCAAGCGGCACGGCGAGGAGGGCGAACACGACCGTGGCGACGGGAAGCGCGAGCTTTCTATTCAACACCACGGTCTCGAGCGCGCGGTCACCGGTGAACGTGACGTCGTGCAAGTCATCCCATAGCGTCCAGACGTCCTTTGCCTGGACAGCCGGCAGCGTCTTCGCCTTGCGACCGACGATGCTCTGCACGTCGATGCGGTAGTCACTGGTCTCGAAGCGGATGACACGGGCCGAGTCGGCATCCGCGTCATGCACGACGATGCTTCCCTCACGTAGCGCGAAGACGATGTCACGGCTCGCGGCACCGCTCGCGACCTGTCCGCTCTCCGCGGTGATGACGATGGCACGATCCGGATCACGCCTGTCGGCGAGCATGACGCCACGAAGGTCACGCCCGACGCGCTCACGCGCGAGAAACGTAACGCCGGGGATCCATTCCTGGAACTCGTCGGCCCGTACACCACCCGCGAGGGCCCGTTGGGCGCCGCGCGCCATGAGATCGCGTAGCCCACGCACGCCCCAGGGCTCACCGACCACCAGGGCGTAACACGAGACCGCGCCCATGATGACCCCGAGAGCGGCCGGCACGCGGAGCAAGCGATAGGGACTCACCCCCATCGCCGTAAGGCCCATGACTTCGCGATCCGATGACATGCGGCCGATGGCGAGCAAGGTGGCGAACAGGGCACTCGCCGGCAGGAGAAGGCCGGTCAGCGGGGGCAGCGAGTAGAGCAGCGCTTGCGCCATATCCGCGCCCGTGATGCCGAGACCCGTCGTCGCGTCCGAGATCGTAAAGAGCTGAACGAAGGTCACGACGACGAAGAAGAGACCGAGCCCCACGACAATGGGGACCCCGATCTCACGCAGCACGTAGCGGTCGAGGGTGGTCAAGAGCGTCCCTGAACAGTAGCTATCCTACTGGATGGCCGTATCGCTAGGCGCCTCGGCCATGCGGTCTTCGACGCGATGCCCGAAATTGTAAAACCCAGGGATGGTGACCGGCAGGCGGCCGGTCATGGCCTGGCCACCCACGAGAGCGTCCGCCGCAGCGCGCTGCGCATCGTCGAGGTAGCTGTACGTACAAACGTAGGCATCGATGTCGGGAACACTCTCGAGGTAATACGGCGAAGCGAAGCTCACCATCGCCGCCGAGGTTGCAGGCAAAGCCCGCATCACGCGTTTCGCCATCTCGAGGTGGTAGCGATTGATGGTCGCGAAAATGATGAGGTCGGCGCCGCGAGACGCCGCGATCATGCGTTCGACGTCGTTGTTTCGCTGCTCACGAGACGGAATATAGGCCGTGTTGACGACCTCGACATACTTCTCTTTGCCGATTCGGTTGGCGAAAGGTCCCGGGGGCGCCAGCACCACGACCTTACGATAGCGAACAGCCCGAATCGGCAACGTGTTTGCGTGATTGCGCACGAGCGTCACGGCTTCACGAGCGATCTGCTGGCTCACCTGCTGGTGCGTCGCAAGACGGTCGTCGCGACGCAGCGCCCGCTCGATCGGCTCGAGCTGCCGGTCGAACATGCCGCGGCGCGCCTTTACCGTTAGAATGCGACGGACTGACTGATCGAGACGAGCCTGGCTTATCTCGCCGCTCCTCACCGCCGCGATGAGCGTGTCATAGACCTCGTCTTTCTTCTTCATCTGCCAGAGCACCAGCGGCATGTCCGCTCCGGCATTCACGGCGATGACGGCGGCTCGGCCACTTCCGTAGCGCTCGACGATACCGTCCATCTCGAGACCGTCGGTGATGACGATGCCGTCGAAGCCCATCTGCTCGCGCAAAACCTTGGTGAGGATGTTCCGCGATAGCGTTGCCGGGAGGTTTGCCTCTTCGGCGACACGCGGTAACGCAATGTGCGCGGTCATCACCGCGTCGAGACCGACATCCATCGCGCGCTTGAAGGGGGCAAGCTCGAGCTCGTTGAGCCGCTTGAGATCGGCGGAAATGGCGGGCATGTCGAAATGAGAGTCGGTGTGTGTATCGCCGTGTCCCGGGAAGTGTTTGGCCACGGCGACAACGCCCATCTCTTGCTGACCGCGCACGTACCAGGCGCCGAGGTCGGCGACGAGCTCTGGCTTCTCTCCGTAAGAGCGCACACCGATGACGGGGTTTTTGGGGTTCGAGTTGACGTCGAGCACGGGCGCGAGGTTCATGTTGAAGCCTAGAAGCTTCAAGTCGACAGCGAGCCCCTGGCCAGCGATGTACGCGAGCGTCGTCGAGCGGGTCGCGCCGAGCGCCATGTTGCCGGGCAAGGTCATGGCGCCGTCTTTGACCCGCACCACGTTGCCGCCTTCCTGATCGAGCGCGACGAAGAGCGGCACTCGGCCATCGGTAAGCGCGTGGATGCCCCGCGTGAACGAAGCGGTCTGTTTGAGGTCGACGATGTTGCGCGAGAACAGGGCGACGCCGCCGACGTGCCGCTGTTTCACCCAGAACTCGATGTGTGGGTTGACCTCGGTGCCGCCGAAGCCGACGAAGAGGAGTTGGCCAACCTTCTCTTCGACCGACATCGACTTGATAATGCGCTCGACGTCGACGGGCTCACCAGGACGAGGCAAGTCGATGGCGAACGCGGGTGTCGCGACCAGAAAAGAAGCAATGGCAGCGACCAAACGCACGCGGAGCCTTCGCGTCTACAAAGACGCTACGGTGATGCGATCGAGCTCCGCCGAAAGGCGCTCGATCTCGAGTTGGAATGCTTGCAGCTCGGCACCCTTCAAGGGCTCCGCGCGCTCGAACTTCTGAGATGCGGGATTGACGTAGTGGTTATGTTGCTTGAGTCCGTAGTGCAGGTGCGGGCCGCTCGACAATCCGGTGTTGCCGCTGCGCGCGATGGTCATCTTCTGCGTCACGTGCTGGCCGACGCGCACAGCAATCGAAGACAGGTGCGCGTATTGAGAGATCCACCCATTCGAGTGGGCGATCTCCACGAGGTTGCCGAAGCCATTACCCCAGCCCGCCTTGACCACACGGCCATCCCCGACCGACCAAACCGGCGTGCCTACCGGTACGCCATAGTCGACACCGTTGTGGGCGCGCGTGTAGCCCAGCACTGGATGGTGGCGCGAGCCGAAGCCGCTAGTCATGCGGCCATACTGAAGCGGCATCTTCAACAGCAGCTTCTTGGCGCTCTCTCCGGTCGGGCCGTAGTAGCCACCGGGACCGGCCGCGCTCGCGTGATAAAAGACACGATGGGAGGTGCCGTCGTTGACGTATTCGGCGGCAAGGACCCGGCCGTAGCTTACGAGCCTGCCACGCGCGTAGCGCTTCTCGACGAGCATCCGGAAGCTATCGCCCACACGAACGTCGCGGAAAAAGTCGATCTCCCAGGCAAACACGTCGGCGAAGTCCGCGATGAGGGCTGGCTCTTCGCCGCGACCCGCGATGGCTTCCCACAAGGTGGACTGAACCGTACCCGAGACGTTCGCGACGACGGTCTCGATCGGCACATCGATTTTTCGTGCCGTGAAGAGGTCGCCGCTTCGAGTGGCCTCGACGCTCTCAGCGATGCTTTGATGAATGCTGAGCGCGAGCAAGTGCCCGCCGTCATCGAGACGGGCCTTCAAGGTCTGACCGGCCCGCAGGCGGCGGAAGTCGACCAGCGCTTGCAGCGCAGTGATGGCCGTCGCGAGATCTTGCGGAGATGCGCCAACGCCAGCGAGCGCCGACGCCACGGTTTGGCCAGACCGCAGTTGGACGACTTCGACGCGTTGTTCCGGACCCGGTGTGCGTAGACCCAGCAATGGGTCGAGTCCCGAGCTTGCCCACGGCTCGACGTCGGTCTCGGAGTCGAGCAATACCGGCGTTCGGTAGAAGTCCGCGAAAGCGGCCGCATCTGACCAGACCACGGCGGGAAGCCGTTGATCTTTGACCTCGGCGCGTCGCTGCGTCGCCCGCTCGCGCCTTGGCGATGTAACCGACGCTGGCTGCTGCACCATCGACTTGGCCCGTTCGCGCGGGTCACCGTGGTAGAGAAAGACCCCGACGTTGACTGCCCCAAGTAGCAGCAGCATGCCGAAGCCAACTTTCGTCTTGCTGGTGCGGTGGGTTTGGCCGCGACGCACACGGCCATCGCGCGGCGAAGTCGCGAAAAAGTGTCGCAGCGACAGGCGCGAAGCGCGTGTGTCGCGACGTGGATTTTTCATGTCCCGCGTCACAGCGCGAGTCTAGCACGCTGACTAAACACGTCAAAAATCGATCGGGCAACGATCGGCACGCTGGGCAATAGGGCTTGCATACTGGGCGGAGACCGATCACTTTGCGCCCTGGCAAGCAAAACACCACAACGCCTTAATGCCCGATTAACCAGGGAGTTCTCGATGTTGTCTCGCAAGCTCGCCGTGACGGCAGCCTTTTTCGCGGTTAGCGCCGTCAGCGCCTTCGCTCACGCCGATGACGAGCGTGACGCCGCTTTTTACACCAGTGCGTTCGAGAAGCTGGGTACGAGCCTCGCGGAAACCCAGACGGCCGACACGACCAACGTTGCGGCGACAGACGTCGAGCGCGTGCGGACGCTGGTCGGCCAGGGCCAGGCTTTCGTTGCCAGCGAGAAGCTGGAAGAGGCAGCGCAGATTCTGCAACGCGCCCAGGTCCTCGCGCGTTTCGCCCGCGCCAAGGTCGAGCGGGTTGGAGCCGAGGCCCGTGCGGCGGACGCGACCGCCAGCGCCGCCACAGCCGAAAAGGCCGTCGCCGAAGTGAAAGCGCAGGCTGACGCCATGCAAACCAAGGCCAAAGATCTCGAAGCCCGCGGCTTCTAAGCCCCTACTTCATACGCCATAGGATTGAAAAAATGATTCGTGCTTCTCGTATCGTGATTCTGGCTGGCGTGGCTGCGGCCGCGTGCGGCTCCGCTCCCCGTCCAGCCGCGCTCGTTGCGCTCGACGGATCGATGAAAGACCCAGCTCACGTCGCGCGCGTGCAGGCCGCCTCGCCTGAGCTCTACAACGAGGCGCAGAGCTACTACGCCAAAGCAAACCAGGCCTACGACGATGGCGATACCAAGGCCATCGAGTTTTACACCGACCTCGCGACGGTGACGATGGCGACCGCCGACGAGCACGTTCGCATCGCCGACGCGGACGCGGCCGTCGAGGCCTCGAAGGGACGCGTAAGCTCTGCCGCCGCCGCCAAGAGCGAGCAGGATGCGCGCCTCACCGACCTTTCGGGTCGCGTCGCCCGTATGGAGCGTATCGCGCAGCTGCAGCAACAACAGCAGCTCTCGGCGGCGGACCGGGCGCAGCTCGCGTCCGAGCTCGCCAAGCAGAAAGCCGCGACCGCACAGCTCACGCCGCTCGCCGAGCAGAAGGCTCTCCTCGACGACGCGTCCGCGATCCCGCTCGCCACGGCTCGGCAGGACAGCCGCGGCATCGTCATCGCGCTTTCTGATCTGTTCAAAGCCAAGAAGACGCAGGTTTTGCCGGAGCGCCAAGGCACCTTGAAGGCGGTCGCGGAGCTTGCGCGCAAGTACCCGAACTTCCCGATCACCGTCGACGGCTACACCGACTCGCGCGGCAACGAGGCGGCAAACCTCACTCTATCGGCGGCGCGCGCCCAATCGGTCGCCCAGTTTCTGGTCGATACCGAGAAGCTCGAGTTTACCCGCATCAAGTCGGCCGGCCATGGCGCTGAGAACCCGATCGCGGACAACTCCAAGGCCGACGGGCGCGCCAAGAACAACCGCGTCGAAGTGGTCTTCGTGATTCAGTAGTCGGCGGCGCTATTTCGCAATGCAGGGCCCCCCGCGAGCGTTGGCTTTCGGGGGGCCTTGTCGTTTTCGGGTGCAGACGTCGGTTCTCGGTCATCGGTTCTCGGTCATCGGATTTCGGTCATCGGATTTCGGTCGTCGGCGTTCGGTCGTCGGCGTTCGGCGTTCGGCGTTCGGCGTTCGGCGCTCGGCGCTCGGCGCTCGGCGCTCGGCGCTCGGCGCTCGGCGCTCGGCGCTCGGCTGTCGGCCGTCGGCCGTCGGCCGTCGCCCCTTCCCCCCCCCAACCCCACTTGACGTCCGGCCTCCCTCGCCCGCATGTGACGCCCCCATGTCGAAGAACGTTCGCGTAGCAGTGGTTGGGGCGACCGGTTTGGTCGGTCGGGAGATGATCAGCATTCTCGAAGAGCGCGGCTTCCCGTTGAGCGAGCTCGTGCCTTTGGCCTCTCCGCGTAGCCTTGGCGAGGCCGTCGAGTTCCAGGGCCGCGAGATCCCCGTCCGCGTCGCGACCCCCGACGCCTTCAAGGGCATCGACGTCGTTCTCATGTCCGCTGGTGGCGGACCCTCGAAGACCCTCGCCCCCGCAGCCGCGGAAGCGGGCGCCATCGTCATCGACAACAGCTCGGCGTGGCGCATGGACCCCGAGATCCCACTCGTCGTTCCGGAGGTGAACCCCGAGGATATCGCGCTCTTCAAGCAGCGCCGCATCATCGCAAATCCGAATTGTTCGACCATCCAGATGGTCGTCGCTTTGGCGCCTTTGCATCGCCACGTGCCCATGAAGCGCATCGTGTGCTCGACCTACCAAGCGGTCTCCGGCAAGGGCAAAGCGGCGATGGAAGAGCTGTCGACGCAGGTTTCGACGCTGCTGTCGGGCGGCGAGACCGAAAACAAGGTCTTCCCCAAACGCATCGCCTTCAACTGTCTGCCGCACATCGACGACTTCGCGGACGACGCCTTCACCAAAGAAGAGCTGAAGATGCGCAACGAAACGCGGAAGATCATGCACGCCCCAAACGTTGGCGTCTGTGCAACATGCGTGCGGGTTCCGGTGTTCAACGGGCACGCGGTGTCGATGAACGTCGAGTTCGAAAAGGAGCTCACGCCCGACCAGGCGCGCGATCTGCTCCGTGAGGCGAAAGGCGTCATGCTCATGGACGACCCGGCAAACGGCGTCTACCCGACGCAGATGGAAGCCGATGGCACGGACGCGACCTTCGTTGGCCGCATCCGCAAAGACGCTTCGCGCGAGAATTCCCTGGCGCTCTGGTGCGTCGCAGACAACCTCCGCAAGGGCGCGGCGTCGAACGCCGTCCAGATCGCCGAGATCTTGGTGCGCGACTATCTTGCGGCGCGCGCCGTGAACTGAGTCAATTTGCACTGCGTGAGAATCAAACGTTTCATCATGACCGCATTGGCGGTGGTGGGTGGGCCGGCTGTTGCTTTGGCCATCCCCACCGACGCCTCGACACAAAATCAGTTCGTCGCGAGCGGAGGCATGACCATCCGCATCGACGATCCGAACGAAAATAACGGGAACTTCGGACCCGACGGGCGCGTCTTCTGCACGTTGTACGACGGCGGTCGTTGTCAGCCCATCAATCGCAGCGCCTGCGACGGCAGCGACCAGCGCCTAATTCGCTTCGTGCTATCCACGGGAACTCCGGTCGGCGCCAACAGCCGCATGTACGCCTTCGCGACCAAGAGCGACTGCACGTTCGCGGAGAACATCGTGCCGTCGGACGCGCCACTCGACAGTAAAGACCTGCTCTCCAACACGCCCCTGGTGAATGGGCAGGCCTTCGACTTCCCCGAGGACTTCGCGAGCACGACTTACGCGAGCGTCGCCTCGCTCGCGACCGCCATCGGCGCTTGTGACGAAGGCACGGAAGTGCAGAATCAACGCTTCCGCCTCTGCATTGGAATCAGCCCGGCGAACGGTGGTGTCGCCGACTCGGCGCTCGAGAGCAGCGACCCCATCGTCTACATGACCTTCTTGGTCGACACCGTGACACCCGATGCGCCCACCGAGTTCAGCGTGACAGGTGGAGACGGACGCTTCCGGCTGCGCGTTGGCCTCGCCAACAACGACGAGGTCGCGAAATACATCGTCCGCTATCGCGAAACTCCCGAGGGGACGGAGACCGCGTCAGGCGAAGACTGTGCGACGTGGGCGGACTTTCGTGAGTCCGAGTCGGTGCGCCAGGGCTCGACGAGCGACGCGACCGATTTCGTCATCGAAGGTGTCGAAAACGGCAAGACCTTCGAGGTATGCGCGGCGGCCCGCGACATCGCTGGGAACCTTGGCGCCTTCTCGACCGCCGAGCTCGTCACGACGCGCAACGAGTGCGACTTCATCGAGTGTTATCCGGGGGAGCCGCCGACGGGTTATTGCGGACAGGTTCCGGGCTCGATGACGGCGCTCTGGCTTGGCCTCGGGCTCATCGGCCGTTCGGTCTTCGGCCGGCGAAGGTCGGATCTCGGCAAGCGGCTGTCGGAGCTCGGTGCTCGGCTATCGGCCATCGGTCTTCGGCTGTCGATGTTCGGCGGGCGGCGATCGGCCCCAGCTAGCCTCGCGCTTCTCGCCTTCGCGCTTCTCACTCCCAGCCAGGCCCTCGCCCAGGACACCGACCCCGACAGCGACGATCCCTTCATCCTGCGCGCATCGGACGAGGCGGGCTACGTCGAAAAGCGTCCAGAGTTCGGCTTCGAGCTGCGCTTCGGTCCCTTTCGGCCAGCGATCGGCAATGACGCCGAGAGCGCTGCTTACAACACGGTCTACGGCGACGACGATTCGCTCTTCAAGAACCGGCCCTTGATGAAACAGCTCGAGGTGAGCTGGTACCCTTGGTCGCGTCACGGTGTCGGCGGCGTGTTCCTCCGTGTAGGGCACTGGCGGGCGTCGGGCACCACGCGCGACTGCGGCGAGACCGGCTGCGGCGAAGGTAGTCTCGAAGGCTCCGTCGAAGGCAACGAGAAGACCTCGCTCACCGTCCTGCCCCTCACGCTTGGGGTGGTCTACAAGTTCGACCTCTTGAAGGAGCGCTTCTCGATTCCACTCGTGCCGTACGCCAAAGCGGGCTTCGACTACTTCCTTTGGTTCAACAGCGCCGCCGGCAAGACCTCCGTCGCGGCCGATGGCTCGAAGGGCCGCGGCGGCACCCCTGGCATCAACGGTTCGGTGGGCTTGGCTCTCAACCTCGATTGGGTCGAGCCTTCGGCGGCGATGAACGGCAGGTCGGGCGCCGGCATCGCCGACACGTATGTGTTCATCGAGTACAGCATGGCCTACAGTGGCTTCCGCTCGAGCGGACTCGAGATGAGCGAGAACTACGCGCTCGTCGGCCTCGCCATCGACCTTCTGTGAGCAAGCGGAACATCCGCGTCGTCGTCGAATACGACGGCAGCCGCTATCTTGGTTGGCAAGCGCAAGCAGATGGTCCGAGCATCCAGACCGCCCTCGCTGACGCGCTTTTCGCCATTACCGGCGAGCGACCGCACGTCGAGGCAGCTGGGCGAACCGATGCGGGGGTCCACGCGATAGCCCAGGTCGTCTGCTTCAAGGTCGATAGCCTCATCCCCGCCGAACGCTTTGCGCCAGCGCTCAACGCTCACCTCCCTGAGGACATCACGGTCCACGGCTCGGAAGAGGTTCCTCTCGCATTCAGCGCCCGCCACGACTCGACGGGCAAGCGCTACCGCTATCGCATCTACAATGCGCGTCAGCCGGCTGGCCTCGAGGCGCTGCGGGCTTGGCACGTGCGTCAGCCGCTCGATCTCGAGGCGATGCGCACCGCCGCCACGCACCTCGTCGGTGAGCTCGACTTCGAGTCGTTTCGCAGCGCCCAGTGCGACGCTGAGCACGCCCGCCGCGCAATGTTCGCCATCACCATCGAAGCAACACCAAGGCCGCCCGTGGGTCGCTACGTGGACATCACCTTCCACGCCAACGCCTTCTGCCGGCACATGTGCCGCATCCTCGCGGGGACGCTCACCGAGGTGGGCCGTAAGCGTTACACGCCCGACGACGTGCGAACGATCCTCGAGGCGAGGGACCGAACACGCGCCGGCATCACAGCGCCGCCGTGGGGGCTCACCCTACTCGAGGTCCAATACCCGAGCTGAGCCGCACCGATGCTCGCCCTACCCCCGCAGGCGCTTCGCCACGCCGGCGCTGCGCGCGGCGCCGCCGCTTCGATCCGCTTTTGCGGATATGTTCGGTAGCTCGGGGGCGTAGACCGCGAATGCCATGATCTCGCCAATGTCGACAAGGTGAAGAGCAAGCGCGGCGAGGGATGCCTTGGCGAGCGGACGCGAAAAGGCGGGCTCGATGATTGCGAGGAGCTGATCAGGCGGAGCCGTATGAGCGACGGCGTCGACGCACTGCTGGTACGTGAGGGTTTCGTCCTCCAGAAGCTCCGCCAGTCGCGCGATGTGCTCAGCGACGATGTCGACGCTCGCGGGGTCGATGCCGGCGGCGACCATGGCCGAGGCTGCAGCGCGGGCGGCGGCAACGAGATCGCGAGGGGCGCCCTTCGCGTCGAGAAGGCCTTTGGCAAGCTCGCTCATAGGCGGTCCTCGATGCCGATCTCGGAGAAGACGATGCCGAAGGGAGGCGCGAGCAGGTCGAGAGCCGCCGGCGCAAGGTAGGCGTCGGCGCGCACGCGCGACCCGAGCTGCTCGGGCAACACCGGCTCGAGGATACTGCGCGCGGGCAACACGATGAGCTCGCCGCTGATCGGCTGCACGACGAGCTCAGGCTTACCTGCCCGATCGCCGCGCGCGCCGACGATGAGGAGCGCGCGTACGCTCGTCTTGCGCAGTTCCGCCAGCACCGTTGGCACCACGAACCCTTGCTCGAGCGCGCGATCGATCTGCTGGAGCGGGTCGGCGCCAGCGGTAAGCTGGTCGCTGAAAACACGACGCACGTAGGTCGCGCCCGTGAAGCGCGACACCAGCATGCTGAAGGCGCGCGCCGCGTCGTATCGGTAGATGCCCTTCGCATCGTCCCGAATAGCGTCGATTGCTTCCAAGCGTACGACATCGAACCCGCGGTTCTTCAGGACCGCCAAGGCGTCGTCTTTGGCTGCGGCCTCGGCGCCTTTTAGGTCCTTGCCCCCAAGATGCGCCGCAAGCGCATCGCTCGCCGTCTGGGGGAGAAGCTCGTCACCGAGTTGCCTCGCCTCAGCAAGCGCCTGGTGGAGCCGCGTGCGGTCGAGCAGCGGGCTGCGGTCGAGATCGGGAAGCGCGTCGTCGGAGCCGGTTGCGCTCCAGGGCTCGTCGCCGACCACTTTCTGCACGCCTCCGTGCAAGCGCCATGCATAGACCGGATCGACCGTGGCGCGCGCCATCACGCTCGCGCGGCCAATGGGGTCGGCCGGCACCTTCGCTGGGAGCGGCAACGTCACGCCGTCTTTGGGGCGCTCGAGCGTCGTCGTGAGGGCCAGGTGTGCGCGCGCGTTGCAGCGGATCTCATCTGCGAATGCGATCACCTCGTCGAGGGCGGTTGGGCCAACGATGCTCCACGGGCCGAGCAGGTGACGGCGCGCCGCCAGCGCCTTCAAGATCAGCACGCGCTCGACCAACCGATCGGCGTTTTTCAACGGCCCGATGGTGTCGTGGGCGCCAGCGCGGGTGAGCGCGTTCCACACGCGCTCGCGAGCGGAAGGACCGAGCAGCATGAAGGTGATGGCGGCATTGCGCGCTTGCACCGCCCCGATGAAGCCACTGAGGGGCCCAGTGGCAAAGCGCGACTCGGCGACCCCGAGCGACAAGGTGCGACGGATGACGTGGGGGATCTGGCAAAGGTGCAGCGCGCGGTTCGCGGCGTAGCCCTCCCGCGCGTTACGCCCCATGAGGAGCCGCCGGAGGAAGCGACGCTCCTCCGCGCGCGCCCCCTGGTAGTCCATGGCGAACATGCCCATGAGCCGGCCGAGCACGCGGCGACGCGACGGATCCAAAGGTCCATCACGAAAATCCTCGAGGATCGCCTGAAAGTCGGGCTCGGTGCCGAGAAACTCGGCGCTGGGCATGAGCTCCGCGGCGGGATCAGCCGGAAACCGCAAGCGGCGGCCAACCGGCTCGCGACGGGCCACGCCCGCGCCGCGACCCGAACCGCCCCCGCGCAGAGAGACCTCGCGCGTGTTCGGCAGGAGGGCGTTGTTACGCTGGATTGCAGTCACGTGAACCGCCCAGTGGCGCGGACCTAGACGCCACGCCGAAGCTTCGCTAAATGACCCGAGTGCGTCAATGCCGCGCTGTGCTCGCTGTCTTAAGTCTTCCGCTCGCCCTCGCCTGCGGCACCCTCCACCTGCGTGATCGGACGAACACCTTCCGAACCGAAGAGCCCGCCAAAGGCGACAAGGCCGCCCGAAAGGAGGCCCGCGCCGCCGCCAAAGAGACGCGGCGGGGGCCCGATAGCGGGGTGACCATTCTCTTCGAAGACGGACGCGCCCGTATGCGATCCGAAAACGCTGTCTGCCGGCTGCGGAATTTTCGCATGGCAAGCGGGGTCTCGTTTGCCGACCCCTTGCGAGACGCCGTCGAGGCGAACGGCTACAGGGTGACCGATCGACGCAGCGACGGGTTCGATCTCGAGATGCGGCTACGCGGCGTGATGCATGACTGCAAACGCAACAACGAGATCGACGGAGAGCTCACCCTCGAAGTTGTCCGTGATGGCGTACTCATCGAAGAGCTGAGCCGCAAGATCGGTTTCGACAGCGAAGACTCCGTCGTGAGCGCGTTAGTGGCCGAGGCAAGTAAGTCCAAACGCGTCGCCGACGCGTTGAAGGGCCGCGTCGTCGCGATCGCGCCGACGCAAGCGCCGACCGTCGTCGCAGGCGCGAGCCTGACGAGCAACCAGCAGACAACGGTTGAGACCATGGCGTTGGCTCTCGACAACCCAACGTCGATCCTCGTCATACCGCTCAAGCCGGTGCGTGGTGTCGACAAGGCGACCTGCCAGCTTCTCTCGAACTACATGCTCTCACAGCTCCAAGGTGTGAAGAAGCTGCGCACTGTCGGCGCATCGGACATGGACGCGGTCCTGGCCGCCGACAAGCAAAAGCAGGCGCTCGGCTGCAACGACGTCTCGTGTATGGCCGAGATGGGTGGCGCGCTTGGAGTCGACCTCGTGATGTACGGCGAGCTCGGGGTGCTCGGCTCCAAATACAACGTCAACGTGAGCGCCGTGCGAACCGCCGATGCGACGGTGGCGGCCCGTGCGAGCCTGCTGGTGGACAAGACCGAAGACGCCTTGGCCGAGAAGGTACCATCTCTCGTGCAGAACGTCGTCGACGACATCAACGCCGCAGCTTCCGCCAAATAGGCAAAGCTGACAGGCACTCCCCTACCGCCCACAACACCCACATCCATCACCATGCCAAGAAGCCGGACACCCGTCCGAGCGCTTGTCCGCTCGCGACAAAGTGTCCGGCCCCATGGCTCTGCCGCTTCAGGCAGACTCAGTCGGTTGGTCAACCACGCCGCTCGGGTGCGTCGAGCACGGAGAGGCTAGGCCGCCATGGGCTCGAGACCCGAGCCAACAAGCGCCGTACGAATCTTGCGCAGAACGTTGCCCTCGATTTGACGGGCCCGCTCGCGCGAGATGTGAAAGTGCTCGCCGATCTCGTGCAGCGTCTTGGGCTCGTCGGTCATCAGGCGATTCTCGACGATGTAGCGCTCTTTCTCGTTGAGGTTTCGCATGGCCTGCGAAACTTTCCCGCGCACCAGGGCCTTCTCTTCGAGGTCGGCAAGCTCGGTTTCCTGATTCTCGCCGTCGGACTTCAGCAGATCGAGGTGCGTTTGACGCGCGCCTTCGTCGAGCTCGACGTCCAGTGAGAAGTCGCGTGCGGACAGACGCATTTCCATATCGACCACGTCGGTCTCACCAACGTCGAGGCGCTGAGCCAGGTCTGTGGTGCTCGCCGTCGAGCCGGGGCCTGCGGCGCGGTCGGCACGCTCCCGCTCACTGCGAAGCTTGAAGAACAGCTTGCGCTGCGCCTGCGTGGTCCCGAGCTTTACCAGTGACCACGACCGGATGATGAAGTTCTGGATATAGGCGCGGATCCACCACACCGCGTACGAGATGAGACGGTAACCCTTTGCCGGGTCGAACTTCTTGACCGCCATCATCAAGCCGATGTTGCCCTCCTGGATAAGGTCCAGGAGCTTGAAGCCGTAGCCACGATATTCGTGCGCGATTTTCACGACGAAGCGGAGGTTCGAGACGACCAGCTTGTGCGCGGCCTGCAGGTCGCTAGCGTCGCGATAGCGCACCGCCAGCTCCATCTCTTGCTCGCGGGTCAGCAGCTTATAGCGGTTGATCTCCGACACATAGCGGTCGATCGTCTGAGTGGACGGAAGAGATGCTGTCGTTACTCGTGCCACGGTGATGCCCCTTTCTGAGTCCAGCCTCAATTATTGCAAACACTGGGCCGACCTTTCGCTTTGTCAACCCAAGCCCAAAAATCGTCCAAAACGACCCAAGACGAACGGGTTGCTATTGGCTTAGATGCCGCTCAGCGAAGTTCGATTCGAAAACCGCACATCACTAAGACGGCCAATTCGTCCAAACCCTACAGCCCGTGTCGTGCATTTCGTGCGGGACAGACTGTATTTTTTTGAAGTCAGACTCTAAAACCCCAACGGATCCTGCTTCATTCCATTGCGCTCCGTTCCTGGCGACTCACCTTAGACGTCGGCAAGGCGACAGGTGCGCACGCCAGAGAGTATGCAATCGGTGTGCCGGACCGAGAGCGTGCCTAAGCGCCTGGAAGTTCGTACAGCAAATCGCTGGCTTAAGCGGTTGATGGCCCCTTTTTGGGCCGTGTGTGGCACAGCGCTTTGGGGGCGGCTTTCCCTCTTCGTGCCCCGAAGCAACGAGGTTTTGTGCGGCGGGACCCCGATCGCGCTAGTGCTAGCTGCGCGCCACCGCCTTCGGCTCACCTACCTCCGCCCATGGGGCAGTTCTCGGCAGTGGCGCAGTCCAGCACCAGTGACCGCAGCGCAGAGGTGCTCACCGCCAATGGCCCACGGGTGGGCCCCCCCGCAGAGACTAGTCGGAGAACTCGACCAAAACACACGTGACGTTGTCGACGCCACCCGCAGCGTTTGCCCTTGCGATGAGCGACTGGCAGGTCTTCTCGAGATCCGACCCGCCCTCTTGGACCGCCTCGAGGATCTGCTCGTCCGTCACCATGCCCGACAGCCCGTCGGAGCAGAGCAGATAGATTTCGCCTGGCTTGGGGTCGACACGATGGACGTCGACGGCCACGGTCTCCTTCATGCCCAAGGCGCGGACGATGACGTTCTTGTGGGGGAAGTGCTCGATCTCTTCAGCCGTAAGCTTGTGCACCTTCAGGTAGTCGTTTAGGAGCGAGTGGTCTTCCGTGACCTGCTGAATGCGACCCTCGCGAATAACATATCCCCGCGAATCGCCAACGTGTCCCAGGAAGGCGCCGCTCGAACCACAGACGAGGCTAACGATCGTCGTGCCCATTCCACGATAACGGGCATCGCTCTGCGCTGTTTCGTAAACACGACGGTTGGCGAGCTTCACGCCGGTGATCAGACGATTTTCGTCGTAGCTGACCCCACGGTCTTCTTTGTACGGCCAAGTGATCTCGCGGTCGCGCGATGTGTCGATGAAGAAGTTCGCGAGTGTCTCGACCGCGATCTGCGAGGCGACTTCACCGGACGCGTGACCGCCCATACCGTCGGCCACGATGTACAAATTCTCCTCGGCCAAGAGGAAGAAGTTGTCCTCGTTGTGCGACCGCTTCATACCGACGTGGGTGCTGCCGGCGTAGCGGATCTTCATGCCGTATCACTCGTCACAACCGCCCGTTGGTAGCACGCGACCCTGGTCGGTTCAAGAACGCTGCGTCGGCACGGGTACGCGACCATCAACGCGAAACCTCCACAGACGCGATTTCTTGCAGCGTGGGCTGCATGCCGACCGCGATCCCCAACTGTCTGGCCTCGCCACCGGCGAGCTCGAGAGTGCTATGCGCACGCCAGATCCACGGACCAATTCGCCACGGCATCAAGGTGCGTACGTCGAGCACCGCGCCCATTCTATCGAGGGCGACCACATCGATGGCGTAGGTCATTCCGCAGGTATGCACCTGGCGGCAGGGGACGATCCAGAGGGCTCTTCCAGGGGCGGGAGCCACGCGGCCGAGGAGACCGCAGGCCCGGGACCAGAATGTGGAGCAGCGTTCCACCTGCAAAATCAACGAGATAACGAGCCTCTGGACGATTGGGCGAAACCATCGCGCCACTTCTGACGATACTTCTTGTTACTGGGTGAGTTGCGTCTTGAATGCAACTCGTCAATGCGAGGTGTCCAATGACGGTTTCTGCTCCGGCGAAATTGGAAGCATTGGAGAGGGCTTTTCGTAGCCCCGGGGCCAGCGTCGGCCGCACGACACCCGCGACGTCGATGTGCAGCGCCAGTGGAACGCCCCCCGAAGCCATGGCTCCCGACTTCAGCGGCGTCCGTCGCGCGGTCGAGGTGTACCACGGCAAGATCGCCAAGGCAGATGCCAGCGTGCTGACAGCCGGCGTCGACGCGGCAGGCATCAAGTCGTAAGAGCGGCAGCCTGCTTCAGAAATTAGCGCGTGCACTGGCTTCGCATTCGGAACCAGGTGTGGGTACACTCGGCCGACGATGGACAAGCTCCTCAAGTTCCTGACGCGCGGCGACTTCGCCACCATCTCGTCGCGGTACTCCGACATCTTGCTCGCCGGCCTCGTGGTCGCGGTCGTCGGCATGATGATCATTCCGCTGCCGACCCACGTTCTCGACATCTTGCTGTGCTTGAACATCACCATCTCGGTCGCGATGCTGATGATCTCCATCTACATCACGCACGCACTCAAGCTCTCGGCTTATCCAACCATCATCCTCATCACGACGTTGTTTCGCTTGGCGCTCAACGTCTCGTCGACGCGTCTCGTCCTCTTGCAAGCCGATGCGGGCGAGGTCATCGAAGCCTTCGGTAAGTTCGTTGTCCGCGGCAACTTCGTCGTCGGCGCGGTCATCTTCCTCATCCTTACGATCATTCAGTTCTTGGTCGTCGCCAAAGGCTCCGAACGTGTCGCCGAAGTCGCGGCGCGCTTCACTCTCGACGCCATGCCGGGCAAGCAGATGTCCATCGACGCGGACTTGCGTGCGGGCGCCTTCGATCTCGACGAGGCCCGCCGCCGCAGAGCCGAGCTGAACCGCGAGTCGCAGCTCTTCGGCTCGATGGACGGCGCCATGAAGTTCGTCAAAGGCGACGCCATCGCGGGCCTCATCATCACGGCAATCAACATCATCGCGGGCATCATCATCGGCATCACCATGATGGACATGAGCGCCGGCGAAGCGATCCAGCGCTACGGCATCCTCACCATCGGCGACGGTCTGGTGTCGCAGATACCCGCGCTCCTCTCGTCGATGACGGCCGGTCTCATCGTGACCCGCGTCTCCTCGGAAGACGACGAGGCCCACCTCGGTAAAGACATCTCGACCCAGGTCTTGGCGCAGCCCAAAGCGTTCGCCGTCGCGGCAGGCATGCTCGTTGGCATTGCGCTCGTGCCGGGTCTGCCATTCGCACCGTTCGCCATCATGGCGGCGGCGACCGGCGGTCTCGCCTACGGCCTCATGCGCACCAAGCTGGGTGGCGCCATCGGCGAAGAAGGGCCGGCCAATCAGGTCCAGGCGCTCGGTGAGGAGACACGCCAGAAACAGATCGAAGCCGCGAAGAAGCAGGAAGGCCAGGCGCAGCAGATGCTCCCGGTGGTCACGCCCATCGCGCTCGAAGTCGCGGCCAACCTGATCCCTCTCGTCGAAGACTCGACAGGCGGCAACAAGTTCCTCGGCGAGATGGTGCCGATGATGCGCGACGGTCTCTTCTACGAGCTCGGTGTGAAGTTCCCCGGCATCCGCGTCCGCGGCAACGAAACCGACCTGCCGGACGGCACGTACATCATCATGATCAACGAGATCCCGCTCGTCTCGGGCAACGTCTCGCTCGACAAGGTGCTCGTCAACGACACGGTCGACCGCCTCACCCTGCTCAACATCAAGGGCGAAGAAGCGGTGAACCCGGCGAACGGTTCGGAGTGCGCCTGGATCCCCGAGCAGTACGCGAGCATCGCCGAGCAAGCGGGTCTGACCACCTGGGACGCCGCCGGCTACATGGTTCTCCACCTATCGAGCGTGCTCCGCAAAAACGCAGCGGAGTTCGTCGGCATCCAAGAAGTGCAGAACATGCTCGAGCAGCTCGAGCAGGCCTTCCCAGCGCTCGTCAAAGAGGTCGTACCCAAGGCGGTATCGCCTTTCCAACTCACCGACATCTTGCGTCGCTTGGTTGAAGAAGAAATCTCGATCCGCGACTTGCGCTCGATTCTGCAAGCGCTCGCCGAGTGGGGCCAGGTCGAGAACGACACGGTCATGCTGACGGAATACGTCCGCAATGCGCTAAAGCGGTACATCTCGCACAAGTACACGCGCGGCGGTAACACGCTCGTCGTCTACCTACTCGATCCGCAAATCGAAGAGACCGTGCGCAGCTCGATCCAGCATACGCAGTCAGGCTCGTACCTCGCGCTCGAGCCCGAGATTACCCAAGAGATCCTGACCGCGGTGCGCAACGAGGTCGGCAACTTGCCGCCGACCGCGCAGAACCCGGTCATCCTCACGACCATGGAAATCCGGCGCTACTTCCGCAAGCTCGTCGAGCTCGAGTTTCCGCACTTGGCGGTGCTCTCCTACCAGGAGCTATCGCCGGACATGAACATCCAGCCGATCGCGCGCATCAGCCTCGAGTAGCCGACCAAGCACGACCTTCAGCGGCGACGCATACGCTCGATGGTGGCGGCGAACGAACCAGCTGTGTTCACCTCGTCGATGACCCATCCTTTCCCTGGCTCGCGGAGAAACGTGATCGTTTCGGAGCTGCTACGACCGGCAAGGCGATAGACCTCGCGACCAGGGGCGCTGTTTTCAAGGGGCCCTAGAGCGGGGCGACCTTGATCTGCCCAATCGTCCATGAAGCCAAACCAGGTGTGCTTGCGCTCGAGGCCCTCAGCAGCACACGCAGCGTCCCAACGCATCAGACAGTTCGTCGAGAAGTTGGCGCGGAACGCGGCCATCGCCTCAGCTGAACGAAGTCCAGCTCCCTGGGCGGCAGTGCTTGCGGTTTGTGCGAGCCGCCCCGAGGCTGTCGCGCCGGAGCCGCTGGGACGTGGCGCCGTCACTGGGCTAGGGCCGCCGTTCTCGATCTCGGTAGCAAGCCGATCGAGTGACCGCGCGGCGCGAAGCAGGAGATCTCGCAAGTCCATGATGATCCTTGGCCGCCCATTGCCTGGAGGACCGCGCTGGCCTTTTGGCCACACACGTCCATTGGCTGTCTCGGAGTTTATCGGCCGATGCGCCCTTCGGTTCCCGCATCCCGGTCTGACGCGATTTCAGGCAAAACCGACGAGGGCGAGGGTCGGGGAAAGCATTCGCCTTATGCCATCCGAACCATCCATGGCGAGCGAGCCTCAGTAACCAGCGCGTGCGTGACGGGGGGACGCGGGAGGCACGGGCAACCTCACGACCGTGCACGCGATACTCGGCGCATGGAAATGCCCAAGATTCGTGGCACCAAGCCCTTGGCGACAGTGACGCCCCCCGCCGAGGCGCAGCCGGTCCCCCGACAGACCCAGGCGCAGCTCGTACTTCGCCCCGCAGCCTACGCGCCCCGCTTGCTGCCCGATGTCCCGCGCAGAGTGCTCGAGGACCCCTCCGACCCGCGTACCGTTGCGTGGGTCGCGGCACAGGATGCACGCGCCGAGGGCGTGCTCAGCCAAGTCGCGCTGCGCGCCGACATTGTTCAGCGCGTCAAGGAGCTCGCACCCACCAACCCGCCACTTCGCTACGAGAGCGGCGGAGCTTCGTTCGCATTGGAGCGAGGTTCGCTTACGCGGACGACGACGGCGGGCGCCAAAGAGGTACTCGTCGACGCGACCAAGCTCGGCGTCGGCGCGGCGGTGACCGAATTCGCGGTGAGCCCCGACGGAACCAAGGTGGCCTACGGCGTCGCACCTTTTGGTGACGACTTCACGGACTGGTTCGTCCTCGACCTGCAATCGAAGGCTCAGCTCGCCGGCCCGTTTGCGATGAAGAACAACCAGCTTACCTGGGACCACGACTCGAGCGGCGTCTTCTACAATCCGACCGCACCACGCGCCGACGACGAGCGTGCTCGGCCACTAGGCATCGTCCGCTATCACAAGCTCGGCACCAATCAGGCGAACGACAAGGTGGTGTTCGACGATCCGGATAGCCCCGCAGCAAGCCGCTACGTGGTGCGGTCCGCTGGACCGGACGCGATCTACGTGGTCCGCAACCAGGGGGTCGCGGAGATCCCTCACCAAACACGCAAGATCGAACGGCGCGGCGACGTCTTCGGAACGCACATGCTCGACATGATCGCGCCAGGAAAGGACCGGGGACGCTTCGTGCACGCTACGGCGGACGCTCTGTGGTTCCGCACCTCGGGGGTCGGTGACAACTTCGGCGTCATCACCGTCGACGCGACAACACGCGCGCAGCGCACCATCATCCCCCCCGACCCGCACGCAACGTTGCTGCACGCGCAAATGATCGGCGACAAGCTGCTTCTGCAATACATGCGTCGCGACCTGACCAACGTCGTTCGCATCGCAGATCGCGATGGCAAGGTTCTGCGCGAGATCACGATGGACGAACTCGGAATGCCCGGGCGCGGCAGCCTATCGCTGTTCAGCGGCGACCAGAGGTCGATGACGACGGAGTTCACTTACCAGTCAGTCACCTGTCCGCCGGAGACCTTCACGCTCGACCTTTCAACCTTGAAGCTGAGCAAGCGACCACGCGCGGCGATACCTTTCAACGGTTCCAAGATCCGCGACAGCGTCCATCACGTACGCAGTAAGGACGGCACCTTAATCGCCGCCGAAGTCTACGAGCGCAACGACGTCCCCACGAAGGCGACCTTCGTCTTCCAATACGGCGCCATCGGCATCAGCAACAGCTCGCAGTGGAATCGCATCCACCAGCTTATGCTCGAGATGGGCTTCCGCGTCGTGCTTGTCCACGCACGTGGCGGCGGTGAGGCAGGCAACGCTTTCATGGATGCCGGCACGTTCAACAAGCAGCTCACCCTCGACGACATCAGCGCCGTCGGTCATTGGGCCCGCGCTCGCTGGCCAGGGGACGTTCAAGTGCTATCGGGGCGTTCCTTTGGCGGCATGCACACCCTGAACCGCCTCTTCGCGGATCCTGAGGTTGCCGACATCTTCGTGCCAGTCGTCCCCGTGACCGACCCCGAGGTTTTCCTGCAGCGCCAATCGGGTTGGTGGGCCGCAGACGATTTCGCGTTCCCGCGGGACGCGAAGGGAATGCTCCGGCGGCGTGATTTCCGCGCGCTCTTCAAGCTGCGCAGCTGGAATCCGATGCGCCTCTTGGCACGGGCCAAAGTGATCAAGCCGGTATTCATCTTCACGGCCAGCCACGACACGCGCGTCGGCCCCCAGCAGTCGTACGTTGCGACAGACGCGCTCCTGCGCAAGTTCGGAGAGCAGGCGCCGATCTTCATGAAGCAGCACCAAGGCGGACACGCCGCACGCGCGGAGCTCGCCGACATGGCGACGTTCCTCGCCGGACGGCTCGGTATCGACCGGCTCAACCGCACCGCAACCGCAGTGTGACGTCGTCCGCGATCCCGAACCTCACTACTCGCCGGTGTTGAGCACGCCACTGGGTCGGCTCGACACAAGCGAGTGGCGGGGTTAGTGCGCTTCTGCGGGCTTCGCCGTATCAGCTGGCTTGGGAGCCTCGGCGGGTTTGGCGGCCTCTTGTCTAGCAGCGGCTTCAGCGCGAGCCTGTTCTGGGGTCTTGGGCTTCAACGCTTCGTTCTCGCCACCCGACAGCGCGAAGAGCAATCCGCAAAGACCAATGACGGCGACGAACACGCCGAGAACGATCAACTTCGTACGTTGCCGGTCTTTCTCGAGGTTGTTGACCAAGAATTCGGTGTTGTACTTCTCGTTCTTTCCTTGCGCCTGGAAGCCAAAGCTTTCACCCTGCTGTCCTTCGGAAGGTCTCTGGGTATCGTCGGTCATGCTTCATGTCGTAGCGTACCCTCGAGGTCTTCGCAAAAGTGGAAGGTTTACGATGTCGACTTCGAGACGTGAGTTCCTTGGCAACGCCGGACGCGTGATGATCGCGGTGCCAGCCGGTTGGGTGCTGCTCCAGACGGGTTGCGGCGGCGGCGAAGAGAACGGCGCGCAGTGTGACGACGAGAACGGCGTCGTGCTCACTGGCACCGAGCTCACGGTGACGTCTGCGTGCGCCGACGACCACGTCCACTCCTTTCAGATCACAGCGCAGCAACTGGTCTCGCCGCCGTCGGCGGGTCTGAGTGGCGCGACGACCTTGGACGACGGTCACGTGCACCAAGTGGCGCTGACCCAGAGCGAGGTTCAGCAGATCCAAGCGGGCGAGACGATCAACAAGATCACGAGCAACACCGACGGCCACACGCACGTCTTCCGCTTCCGCAAGTCCTAGCCTGTCGACGTCAGCGTTACGCTCTCGCGCAAAAAACACGAAAGCCCTCGTGCCGCCAATGCAAGCACGAGGGCTCTCGCTTCGTCTGGCCCCGTAGGGCGATGTTCTTTGCTTAGCGCTTGCTGAACTGGAAGCGCTTGCGGGCGCCCGGCCGACCGTACTTCTTGCGCTCGACGGCGCGCGGGTCGCGGGTCACGAAGCCGGCCTTCTTCAAGGTCGTACGCAGCTCCGGGTTCATCTCCATCAACGCGCGGGTGATGCCGTGGCGGATGGCGCCAGCCTGGCCAGAAAGGCCGCCGCCCTTCACGTTGACAGTGATGTCGAGCTTGCCACGCTGCTCAGTGATGTCGAGCGGCTGCTGGAGGATCATCTTCAGCGTCTCGCGGCCGAAGTAGTCGTCCATGGAGCGCTTGTTGATGGTGATGGTGCCTTCGCCGTTCTTCAACCAAACGCGCGCTGTCGACTCTTTGCGACGACCGGTACCGTAAAAGCGTTGTGCCTGAGCCATTTAGATTTCAACCTGTTTCGTCCCGCTTCGAGTGGCGGGCGATGCAAATTCAGAGCGGAAGCGGTTCGGGTTTCTGCGCAGCGTGCGGATGCTCGCCGGCGGCGTAGACGCGAAGCTTCGAGATGACGGCGTTACCGAGGTTGCCGCGTGGGATCATGCCGGCAACGGCACGCTCCACCATCGCGGTCGGCTCGCGCTCGCGCAGCTTGGCCGCGTTGCGCTCGACGATGCCACCAGCCCAGCCGGTGTGGTCGTAGTACATCTTGTCTTCTTCTTTGTTACCCGTCAGCTTGACCTTGTCGGCGTTGATGACGATGACGAAGTCGCCGGTGTCGACATGCGGCGTGTAGGTCGTCTTGTGCTTGCCACGGAGGACGGTGGCGATACGCGTCGCCATACGCCCCAGGACCAGCCCCTTGGCGTCGACGATGTACCATTTGCGCGCCACTGCTTCTTTCTTGGCGCTGACAGTCTTCATGGAGAAACCCCTCAAAGAGCGCGCGGTTCTAAAGAACGCCACCCTGGTTGTCAAGCTAGTTTGGCTGATCCGACCGCGAATCTGCGGGCTATCGAGAAGCACGACCATCACCGGGTGCCGTCTTCGGGTCAACCCAAAGAAGAGCGCATGGAAGCGGCGTTTTGCCAATGTTTTCGGCACCTTGCCGCGAACCTGGCATTCACGTAAGGCGCAGCGAGTGGAAGATTGCTTCGAACACCATGTCGCTGGTCGCGAGCGACGTGAGATCGACACGCAAGTCGCTCCCCTTGCCTGAGAGGATTTTTGCGCGCCGCAGAGCCGTCAAGCACCGCGCGAACGCGCGCCTCGATAGGCCACTTGCACCCATGATCTCGTCCTTGTCGGCCGTCGCCGAGCTACGCTGAAACGTGTGAAAGAGGTGCGCGACACGCGCTTCGCTCGGAAGGCGTCGCAGCGCTTCGAGCTGGAGGCTTGCGACATGACGGCGCGCGAGGTCGACCGCAAGCAGCTCGCGTAGCTCAGCGTCATGTCGCCACGCATCGAGGAAGCGCTGCCGCTCCCACAGACGACGCGACCCGAGGTGACGAACTGCACCGTCTCGCGCGCGGGACAACCCGCCAGCACGTCGCGGTCGCCGAACACCGCAGGCGCTCGCAAGAGCGACGTTGTGACGAGCACGTCACCTTCCCCGAGACATCCTTTCGCGTCGCCGTCGACCAGGAAGTAGACGCTGTCGCTGGGGTCATCGGCGTGGAACAAAACCTGCCCAGCGCGGACGCGTGAGGCGCTGCCGTCGTGGGCATAGAAGACCGACGACGACGACTCGACGGTGTCGCAGCGTGACTTGATGATGTCGAGAATAGTCGCGCTCACAAACGCATCCCTTCGAGGACATCGAGTGGCGACCAACCGAAGTTCTCGTCCGTCGTAGAATAGGCGTCGACGCCAGCGAGCCGCGCTGGGTCGATGGGCAAGAGACCACCAGCCCGGGCCGCGCGCGACCGGCGCGCCAGAATCTCGGGCGCCTGGTAGGGCCGACCCACCGCGACCGCGTACACCTGCGAGGCGATATAGGTGAAGACGTAGTCCGCCCCCTCGTCGTCGGCCACCACCTCCTGCACCTCGAGACGCGGCGCCCAGCTGGTGAGGCGATAGCGACGATGAGCACTCGGGAAGACCACTTCGATGTCGAGGACGGCGCGCCGGGCTTGCAACGTGCGTAGTGGTCCACCGACGCCCTGGGCAAGCAGCTCGGTAGCGCGCTGAGGCCACACCCGCACGATGATGTGCTCGAGGCCACGCGTGAGCTCGCGCTCGGGAAAACGCGTCGGGTTGTCGTCGACGACCTCGGGCATGGGGGTGTCGGGCGCGAAGCGCGTGAGGTGAGTGTCGTCATCGACGGTGCTCGCGTAAGGCGTCGTGAACTTGCTAGGCGCCTTACCGCGCTCCGCCGCAACGCCCTCGCCAGGGTTCAAGACCCACGCTTCGCGCTCGGGGACGAGCCTCTTGAAGTCGGCGACGAAGCGCTCTCGACTGACTGGATAGCAGCGTTGGTTGAAGTGCGCGTGCTTTCCTACCATGCGAAGACCGAACGACCCTGGCACGACCAGACGCCCTTCGCTACACGACGCCATCTCGAGAAGGCGTTCATAGCGCGCCTGCGGGAAATCCGTTTCAGCGTACCACATGGTTGCGTGTTCGAGGAGTGGATTGTAGGCGCAAAACACGACATCGAGCGTTCCGTCAGTCCGCTTCAGCACACGCAGGCACGTCGCCTGGTCGACAACCGTATCGACTTGGTTCCAGAGGTTCGCTTCGGGAGCAATGAACAACATGCCCATCTCGGCGACGTCACCCCTGTGCGATGGGGTCGCGACCAGCGTGAGAGCACCGAGGGTGGCCTCCTCCCAGGGGTCAAGCTGAGTCACATCGCTAAACCCCCTGGCGCGCACCATCGTAGTAAGCTCTGGGTCGCACGGCGTGTAGACCGGTAGACGGCGGTCGAGGCGGTCCAAGGACTCGCCGTCGAAGTGGTCGAGATGACGGTGGGAGATGACGATGGCGTCGAAACGGCCGAGCGCCTCGAGGTGCACGATACGTTTCGGGCAAGGGTCGAGCGTCCGCTCGCCAGGCGCAAAGAAGAGCGGATCTGTGAGGACTCGGGTCGGCCCAGCTTCGACAATGAGGCAGGCGTGGCCGAGTAAGCTAGCGCGCATGGGGCTCCGAAAGCTCGCAGACGGCTACCGAGCGACCCACGCCCGCAACCTGTCGATGACGGCATCCCGCTCGCTCTGCGGAAGGCTTTGCAAGCGCGCGAGGTGATTGCCCCCAGCGACGAGGTGGCTGCTGGTGTCGTTGATGCCAGACACAGTGAACGCCCCGGCCGTCCACGGATCGCGAGCCCCGTAGACGAGAACGACGTTGCTAGCCTGCGTTGCGACCCAGTCGGCGACGTCTTGCATGGGTGCGGGGTCGTAAGCAGGCGGGGAGCTCGTAGCAGTGATCATCTGAAGCGGTGTCGGTTGGTCGTCATGACGGAGCAGTCCGCCGAGGTGGCCCTTGGGGACGGCCGGATAGCCCTGCTCACCGACGACCGCGAGCCAATAGCCTTGGTCTGCCTCGATACCCTCATCGCTCCATAATGCGAATCGGTTGGTGGCATCGATGAACGCGAGGACTTCGTTGTCGCTGTCGTCTGCGACATCGGGGATGAGCCGGCAGTCGTCGACGCCTCCATACTGCCAGAAGGTAAAGGCCGTCTCGACGGTGGTCAGCTCGAGGATCCGGTCAGCCCCGAGCGTGCTCGTCCCGAAGCCGCGCTGGTTCATGGTCTCATCGAGACTTGCCACAAGCTCCCCGCGTCGCGGCTCGGTGAGCACGTCTTCTTGAAAGTCGCGCAGTGCAGCGCCGCAGCTGCTCGCGCCCAGATCTTGGACGTAGCTGCTGTAGCGAGGGTCCGCGAGTCCCACGGAGAACGGCGCCACGTAGGCCACCGTCCCCGCGACGTCGTCGGGATAAAAGCGGCGGTGCGCGAGCGCCGCGACGCCACCTTTACTGGCTCCCGTCGACACCCATGGTCCACTATAGTAGACAGACAGCGCCGCCACCACGGCGTGATGATCCCCCGCCGCCTGGGAGATGGTCACCTTGCTCCAGTCGGCGGGCTCAGGGACCGAGCTCCCGAAAAAACGGTGCTCGACCTGCACCTCGTTGGCGACCAGAATAGCCGTCGGCTCGGTAGTGCCAAGACCTAGTCCGATGTCGTAGCCCTGAGTCGACATCACGGTCGGCGCGGCTGCGTCATGATGAAAGATGATGAGGCGCTGGCGAAACGTCGGACTGCTCGGATCATCGTGATCGACTGGTTGTTCGAAGTCGGCAATGACCCGCGTACGGCCGTCGCTCCACGTGTCGGCGGCCAGGACATCCAACCCCGGCACGACTGCGAGCTCCGCGGCCAGTCCCGAGCCCTCATCGCTATCACCACACGCGGAGGCGACGAGTAGTGCGAGCAGCGTAAAGCGCTTCATGCGCCCCGCGGACCAACCACGACCTGAATGAGCTTGGCAGGGTCGAGATAACGTCGCGCGACTTCGAGAACCCGTGACGCCGTTACAGCACGAATCGCATCGGCGTACTTGGCCTGAGCGGCGTAACCGAGACCGAAGCGCTCGGAGAGCGCCATGCTCGTCGCGCGAGAACCCGTACGCTGCAGCTCGATGGCGTGCGTCCCAATGAGATAACGCTTCGAGCGCATGAGCTCGATGTCACTCACCGGGTCGGTGACGATGCGTGACAGGTGCTCGAAGAGTCCCTTGACCGCAAGCTCGACCTTCTCCGGGCTCGTCCCCATGTGCACGAGCAGGTGACCCGGCTGCAGCCCCTCGACGGCAGTGCTGCTCACCGAGTACGCGAGACTCTGACGGTCGCGTAGGTCCATGAAGAGGCGACCGCTCTGGCCCGACAGGACGGTCGTAAGAACCTCGAGCGCGAACCGATCGGGGTCGTCGACCGTAGTGCCGCGGCCGCCGATGAGGACGTGCGACTGCTTCTTGTCGAGAGTTGCTTTCTTCTCTCGGGGCCCATCCGCCATGGCGGCCATGGTCGGTGCTGGAGGCAACGATTCACCTCGCGGTATCGCTTCGAGTCTCGTGGCGAGGGCATCGAGCACGCGGTCGACCTCGATACCGCCGGTAACGCAAATCACCAGCTTGTCCGGCGTACAAAGCAGCGACAGGTGACGCATCAACGCGGCCTGATCGATGCTCGCGATGCTCTCTTCGGTCCCGGTCATGCGAAAGCCGTAGGGATGGCCAGGAAAGAGAGTCGACGAGAACATGTCGAAGGCGTAACCCGCTGGATTGTCTTCGCGGTTCTTGATGCGCTCGATAATCACCTGGCGTTCGCGCTCGATATCGTCGCGGGTCAGCTCGGGAGTGAGCAGCGCATCGCAAAACAGCGTAAGACCCTCGACGGCGTTCTCGCGGATGACATCGGTGCGCAGACCAATGCTGTTGCGACCGCTGAAGGCGGCCAGGGTCCCGCCCATTCGAGCGACTTTAGCGGACAGCTCTTCAGCACCGTAGCGTGTGGTCGCAGCGCCCCACACGGAAGCAAGGAGGTTACCGATGCCGCTGTTTTGGGCGCTCTCCCAAAGCACACCACCCAGAGCGACGGCGCGGGCCGCAACCACAGGGGTGTCTTCTTCGCGTACGAGGAGTGTGCATCCGTTCGCTAGCGTCACGCGCGTCACATCGAGCTCGCCGCGCGTGCCGCGATGCAAACGCTCGCCCGCCTTACTCCAGGCGCGCTCGACCAAACGTTGAACCTGCTCGAGGCCCGGTACCGCCGCCTCGGGAGGCTGCTGCATGACGATGCTGGGCGCGCGTGTGAGGTAGGCACGCGCAGCCTCGCGAACGTCTTCAGGAGTCAGCTTGCGAAGCGCGGCGTCGTAGGACTTCTCGAACTGGAAGTCGCCGGCCACGGTCTCGAAGAAGCCGAGCTTGCGCGCTTCGCCCTGGACGGTCTCGCGCTGATAGGCCGACTCGGAAAGAACGATCACTTTCGCTTTCTCGAGCTCATCGGCCCCAACCAAGCGATGCCTTAGATCGTAGACCGTCGACAGTACGGACTCGAGCGCGGGCTCCATGGTCGCGGCCTTCAGGCCCGCGCCAACGATGAACACGCCGGGGTCGCGCGGTGTGTACGCATAAGCGTAGACATCATTCACGAGCTCTTCGGCACGCCGTGTCTTCACGTAGAGCCGAGAGCTATCGCCATGGCCGAGGATGACCGACAACACATCGATGGCCGCGATGTCTTTGTGAACGAGACCCGGAATGTGCCACGCAACCGAGACGCGCGACTCCTTCACCTGCTCGCTCATGACGCGCAGTCGCAGATCGGCCTGTTCGCTTTCGCCTGCGCGAGGCGGCAGACGCCGCGTACCGCTCGCCCGCCAGTCGCCAAAGTAGCGGCGCACGAGCTGGACCATCTGCTCGGTCTCGAAGGCGCCGGTCACCACGACGGTGACATTGTCTGGACGGTAGTGGTCGCGGAAGAACTGCAGGATGCGCTCGCGCGTGAGTGCGCGGACCGTCGCTTCGCTACCAATGACGGGTCGATGGTAGGGGTGCTGCTGGTACGCCAAGGCAAACAGGGCTTTCGCGATACGGCGTGAAGGCGCGTCCTCGGCGCGGCGAATCTCTTCGATGATGACCTCGATCTCGCGCTTGAGCTCTTCGGCATCGAAGGCGCTATGGCGGATGGCGTCGCTAAGGATGTCGAGACCGGTCGCGGCTTCATCGGCTGCGAGCACCACGTGGTAGACGGTCTGGTCGTACGAGGTCCAAGCGTTGATCTCGCCGCCAGCGCCTTCGACCGCGCGGGCGATCTCACCCAGGCCACGGCGCTCGGTGCCCTTGAACAACATGTGCTCGTGAACATGGGCGATGCCGGCGATTTCGTCGGTCTCGTCGGCAGAACCGACGTTGACCCAAACTTGGATGGCGACGACTGGGGCTGCGTGTTGCTCTTGGGTGAGCAGTGTCAGGCCGTTGTCGAAGCGGGTGCGTGTAACCGTCACGATATCGTCGTCCTTAAGCTTTCGGCTTGCGAGTCAAGCCCACGAGAAAAATCTCGGTCGAACGTTGCCGCGTCGCCTGCGGCCGTAAGCGCTCGACCTTGTCGAAGATGCGGCGCATGAGCGCCACCAGGTTCTGAATCTCGCCACCCTCGAGCACTTTGACCACCATAGCGCCGCCAGGCTTCAGAAAGGCGTCTGCAACAGTGATGGCTTGTTCGGCGAGCGCCGCTGAGCGCAGCGCATCTGTTTTGTGGTCGCCCATCGTCGACGGCGCCATATCGGAGAGCACGACGTCGTAGGCGTCGCCAATGGTCGCTTGGTCGAGCTTGTAAATGTCCGCGACACGCGCCTCGGCGTGGGGCGGAAACGTCGCGGTCACTGGCTTGAGATCGATTCCCAGCACCTTGCCGGTGGGCCCCACCTTGGCCACCGCGTATTGCATCCACGACCCAGGCGAGCACCCGAGGTCGAGCACGCGTTGGCCCTTCTTCAGAAGTTTCCAGCGCTGGTCGATCTCCTCGAGCTTGTAAATCGAACGGGCGGCGTGGCCTTCTTTCTGGGCTCTACGGCTGAAATGGTCGGGATCACGGCCACGCGTCATCGAGACCGTCGATTGTGTGGGACGAATTGCGGTCTGGCAATGATCCGGCGCGCGGAACCGAAGGTTCGTCGTTCAGCGTTTTGCGTTGGCGGTCGGGGTCGACACTGGCTCCGCCGCTGCCCGCTGCGGTGCGAGCGGCGGCTGCGGTCGCGCAACCATAATGCCCTGACGGTCGTCGCGCGCGTTCAGGTAGCCGGCAAGGTCGGTGCGGGTGATGATGACTTTTTGATGGTAGCTCGAGGCGTGCATGACGTGCAGAGCACCCGAGGCTCCCCGCACGACGAAGCCGGTGTGCGAGATCATGAGACCCGGCTTTTGACTGGTGATGAAGGCGATGACATCGCCGGTCTGCAGCTCTTTCTCGGCGGCGGCGATCTGCTCCTTGGGCACGATGCGATACTCGGTGGACGTGAGCCGACTCTCAGCGGCGCTAATCGCCTCCAGGATATCGGCGTGGGCGAGCTGCGGGTAACGCTTGTGGTGCTTCGACATGTAGTCGAAGCGTTGCGTCCAGGCCTTGGTGGCCACCTTGTCGCCGAGCAGCACGAGGCTCCCGCGCCGCGCGTTGTCCGTCAGCCAGTCGTTGAAGTAGTGCAGACGCGAGGCGAAACCAGCGACGACGCCGTCGCGATAGCGGAGGTCACGAACCTCGGACGCCATGCAGTCGGCGGTTGGCGTCTCGTTCCAAACGCAGCGCGCGATCGCGAGGCTGCTTTCGACGAACGATTGGCACTGGAGCGTCGCCAGCTCGATGTGGAGCTCTTCGGGAACGTCGAGCTGCGCGGGATCGAGATAGGGCGTTCCGAGGCGCAGCTTACCCGCGCGAACCGCAAGCTCACCCAAGGACTCATTGGGCTTACGCTTCCCGACGGCGCGCAACCAGTCGTCGGCGATGGTCCGCTGGTCAGGAGCCCAAACGTAGGGGTCGCTCGCCCATGCCGGATGGACGAAACCCACAACGAGCAAGAGGGGCAAGAGGAAGCGCACCCTGTTGGTGTGCGATATGCCCGCGGAACTTACAAGTTTGTGGCTACTCGGGTAAGGAGCGGCTCCCATGCGCTGGCTCCTCCCCTGCACCATGTTGGTCACAGCCTGTACCCTCGACGGGGCCGAGACCTCGTTTACGGTTCGCGTGCGCGACGCGGTGCGCGTCCCCGTTGCCGAAGCGGTCGTTGTCCTCGACATGGACGAATTCGACGACGACGAGCTCTGCCAGCTGTCGCTCGATGACGGCGTCGCCGAGATCGTCTGGAACGAATGCGAGTTTGGTGCCTTCGACTGCGACCAGGCACCCTACGCCGTCCGCGTCAGCAAAGAGGGCTACCGCAAGGTGGTGCGTCCCATGGGCTTCTCGCGCGAACGGAGCGTCGAGGTGACGCTCGAGTCCTGCGACGGCGACTGCGAAGCGCCGGAGACCTGCGACTAATGCGTGTCCTCGGCATCGAGACGAGCTGCGACGAAACGGCGGCCGCCGTAGTCGACGACGGGCCCAAGCTCGTCACCAACGTCATCCACTCGCAGAACTCGGCGCATGCCCGCTTTGGCGGAGTCGTCCCCGAGGTTGCTTCACGCGAACACGTGGCCCGGCTCGTCGACATCATCGAGCAAGCCGTGGCGCCCGTCGGCGGCATCCAGACCATCGACGCGGTGGCGGTCACGCGCGGCCCCGGGCTCGTCGGGGCCTTGCTCGTCGGTGTGCAGATGGCCAAGGGAATTGCGCTTGCTCGCGGCATCCCATGGCTCGGCGTCAATCACCTCGAGGGTCACGTCGCTGCCGCACTGCTCGCCGACCGACCTCCGACGTATCCGCACGTGGCGCTGGTTGTCAGCGGGGGCCACACGCATCTCTACGCCGTACGCAACTTCGGTGACTACGCGCTACTCGGCGGTACGCGCGACGACGCGGCTGGCGAGGCGTTCGACAAGGTCGCAAAGCTCCTCGGGCTTGGGTACCCGGGCGGAGCGCTCCTCGAGCGTGCGGCCATCGGCGGTAACCCCGCCGCCATCGACTTCCCCCGGGCGCTGCGACAGCGCGCGTCCCTCGAATTTTCGTTTTCGGGCTTGAAGACCTCGGTCGCGAGCTACTTGCGCGAGCGCCCGCAGCTCGAGGGCCGCGAGCTCGCCGACCTGTGCGCCTCAGTACAAGAAGCCATCGTCGACGTGTTATCCGCCAAAGCGGTGCGTGCGGCCAAGCGCATCGGCGCCGGCGGGGTCGCGGTCGCCGGCGGAGTCGCCGCGAACGGTCGCCTCCGTACCCTCCTCGAGGAACGCTGCGCCGGAGCTGGCCTTTGGTGTTTCGTGCCGCCGAAGGTGCTGTGCACCGACAACGCCGCCATGATCGCGGCTGCCGGGTGGATGCGTCTGTCACGCGGCGAACACGACGACTTCGCGACCTCGGTGACCTCGCGCTGGCCGCTAGGCAACGCGCTCGACACCCGGGTCCGCATCAAGAACCGCAAGACCAAGCCCGAGGCCGTCCGATGAGCTCACCCACCGACGCCAAGGCGCTGCTGTCACGCGCGGGCCTCAAAGCCAAGAAGAGCTGGGGTCAGAACTTTCTGAAGGACGAGAGTGTCCTCACCCGTATCGCCGCCGCCACCAAGGTCGGGCCCGGGGAGCCCATCCTCGAGCTCGGGGCTGGTATGGGCGCCCTCACCCATCACCTGCTCACGCGTGGCGCCAAGGTCGTGGCGGTCGAGCGCGACCGCGAGATGGTGCCGCTCCTGCGCGAGAACCTCGCGGGTGTGGGTGACCTCACCATCCTCGAAGCGAACGCCGCCGAGCTCGACTACGCGGAACTTGCCCGCCAAAGCGGAGGCCCACTAACGGTCGCCGGAAACCTCCCCTACCAAATCTCGAGCCGCATCATTGTCTCTCTCGCGGACGCGCAGCCGCATGTGGCACGCGCCGTTCTCATGGTGCAGCGCGAGGTCGCCGAACGCCTGGTCGCCCCCGCCGGCAGTCGCACGTACGGTTTGCTCTCGGTACTCGTGCAACGCGCCTTCGACGCGAGCATCGTCTTCGAAGTGCCGCCCGGCGCCTTCCACCCACCGCCCAAGGTCCACTCTGCGGTTGTCACTCTCGCGCTCAAACATGATCGCCTGCCCGCCGAGCTCGACGCCAAGCTCGTCGCGGTCGCGCGGGCTGGTTTCAGCGCTCGGCGCAAGACTCTAAAGAACTCCCTTGCGGGCGGACTCGGCACGTCGTCCGCTGAAGCGGATGCCATCCTAACGAGAGCAGGCATCGAGCCTCAACGCAGGGCCGAGACTCTGTCGCTTCTGGAGTTGACCCGCATCGCGGAAGCACTGCCACCTTAGGTCTGACATGGCGGGCCGCCGACCACGAAAGTGGCAGCGCCACGCGTTTAACCAGCAACACTATTGCTGATTATTCGTTTTTGTGACATCAGTAGTGCCGTATGTCGAGACCGCTCCCGCGAACGCTCGATCTTCGCGCTCTCCTAGAGAAGCGCTCGCACTTCCTTTTCGGGGCGCGGGCGACAGGCAAGAGCTCGCTCATCCGGAGCCAGCTCGACCCCAGCGTGCCGGTCATCGACTTGCTCCGCGGCGACGTATTCCTGCGCCTGTCCGCGAATCCGTCCGAGCTCGAAGGGATGCTTGATGCCGCTTCAGGTCAACAAGTCGTCGTCATCGACGAGGTGCAAAAGGTTCCAGCGCTTCTCGACGAAGTGCATCGCCTCATCGAACAGCGGCATTGGCGCTTTCTCCTGACGGGAAGCAGCGCTCGCAAGCTCAAGCATGGCGGCGCCAATCTCCTCGCGGGCCGCGCGCGAACCGCCAACTTATTTCCGCTGACCTTCCATGAGCTAGCGAACGCCGGCAAGTTCGCGCTCGACCATCACTTGCGCTGGGGTGGCCTGCCGCTGGTGGCGCTCAGTGACGAGCCTCACGAAGACCTTACGGCGTACGTCGACACGTACGTGCGCGAGGAGGTTATCGCGGAGGGTATCATTCGAAAGCTGCCTCCGTTCGCCCGCTTCTTGAAGACGGCAGCGCTCGCGAACGGACAGCTCATCAACTACACCGCGCTCGGAAGTGATGCGCAGGTCTCCCCGAGCACGATTCGCCAGTATGTGTCCGTTCTCGAAGACACGCTCGTGGCGTTTCAACTCGAGCCGTTCACCGAGACGACACAGCGCAAAGCCATCAGCACGGCGAAGCTCTATTTTTTCGACACAGGCGTCACGCACGCGCTCGCACAGACCCGCGCCATCGATCGCAATTCGAACCTTTATGGTGCCGCATTCGAGCAGTTCATCGCCATCGAGCTCCGAGCCTATTTGAGCTACCGCCGCAGCGATGCTGCGTTACGCTACTGGCGCTCGACCCACCAACAAGAGGTCGACTTCGTCGTCGGCCGAACGCTTGCGATCGAAGTGAAGGCGACGACAAACGCCACCGATCGAGACGCTCGGCACCTGCGCGCCTTTCAGGAGGAACGTTTGGTCGAACAAGCGATCGTGGTCTCGCATGACCGCATCGAGCGACGCGCTGGCGGGGTCATCTTTCTCCCCTGGGACGTCTTTCTGCAACGCCTCTGGGACGATACGTGGACGATCAACTAACGCGATTCCAGGTCATGCCGTACAGCAGTCGCGTGACTCTTTCGAGCAAGTCCGTCAAACACCAGGTCGGAGCCAACTCCCGACGTCGTTCCGTGGCTCGTGTTGGCCAAGCAAGGTTCGGGTGGTGGCCTTGCTCGAGTGCGGCGCTGACGCCCAGTCAGCACGCGGCCGGGCATCGTGCACTCGGGTGGACCGATAACCGTCCGCACAACGAGGTTGCGCTCATGAGTTCTGCCGTCAAAAGTCCTAGCGCCTTCGCCGCAAGCGTCGCCGTCGTGCCGCCCGTCGCCTCGCACGAGGTTGCACTGCATCAAGCGAAACCTCGGGTCTCCGCCGCTCAGGGACGAGCGCTAATTGAGCTTGCCGACATCGCTCATCACGACCGCGACGTGGCCAACGCCCTGCGCGCGCGTCTCGACTTCACCGAGGTTGCCGATGGTGGTTCGCGTGTTTCGGCCCGTGATGCTTACGCCGTACTCGATGCGCGGGAGCTCGAGCGATTCGATCTCATTCACAAAGGTGTGCGGGAGCGTGAGGACCACCGGTCGACAGCGAGCCAGATTATGCGGTGGACCGTCGGTGTCGCTCTCGGGGTCAGCGCTGGTGTTGGCGTTTTAGCTTCGGCCCCAGCCTGGTTGGTCGCGGTCGGCGCGGTGTTCTGTACGGGATGCGCGGCGGCTTTCGCGTCCATTCCCGCGAGCTCCTATGCCGAAGAGGGCCAGAAACGCTTCGACAACGTGACGGATGCGCTTCGCGCTTTGCCGGCACCCCGACCGACTGACTCGTCTGAGGCTTGAGGGCCTCGGCTACGCCGCACCGATGCATTCCAGCCTCGATGCGAAATGACGGCCGCTTCTAGCGCGACGAAATCGGCCGCCGCGAGACAGGCGCGGCACGACTCGCGGTCTCGCGGCTCGTCGCGAGCTTTGCGCGCGGCTCGGGCGCGGTGAGCGCCAAGATCCAGCGCTCAAGCTCGTAGGTGTCGCTCATCTCGCCGCGGAAGACGTGTTTCGGCACGTAGGTTTGGTTGGACCCACGCTTGCGGCGGCGGAAGACCTCGGTGGGCAACATGAGCGAGGCGTGTTTCGACTCGAGCTTCTGCTTGCGCACGCCTGTGTAGAGCGTGTCGGCGTTCGTCGGCTGGCCAACGTGCAGCACGTCGCCGAGCTCGAAGACGAGGTCCGCGAACATGAGGCAAGCGCTCGTACACCAGCTGTCGGTCAGCAAGACGACCTTCCCCTTCACGGGGCTCTCCGACAGGCGCGCCTTCGGCTTTGCAGTCGGGTAGATGGGGAAGCTCACCCACGGGCGCTTGGCGTCGTAGGCGGCGCGGAGCTCTTCGCCAAGGATGCGGTTCGAACTCTCGAGCTTCGCGAAGGCGGCGCTCTCCTTCTTGGCCTCCGGCGTGCCTAGGAACGACACGTTCGCCGCCGAGACCCGGGCATCCAAGACCGCGTCTGGCGCGCGTCGCTTCACGTAGCTCTCGCCCCAGATGGCGTACGCGATAGCGGCGCCCCAGGGGTGGTAGCCACCAGCGTTCGAGCGAACATCGATCACCAAGACGTCGCCCGCGCGAATCGCCTTCACGTTCTTTTCGATGTCGGCGATGAGGTCGTGAAACAAGGGGTTGTCCGACGAGGCAAGCAAGGTCGGCACGGTGATCCAGTAGCCGCGATTGCCGAGCTTGCGCACGCCGAGGTTCGGGTTCCAGTCGAGGATACCGCTCACCGCGTTGTCGACGGCGACACCCGACACGTCGCTCCACTGCAACACGTATTGCTGCTCGCCCTGCCTCGGCGTCTGGAAGGTACAGCTCTCGGGCTGCTTCACGAAGGGATTACCGTCGTCGACGAGCAGGTACGGCGCCGCCATCCAGCGGTGGGCGTTGAGCTGCGTCACCGTGAAATACGGGTCGAGGTTTTCGCTCGCGAGCATCATCGCGGACTTGCCGTCACACGACAGGAGCTTGCTGCCGATGGGTGGAACCTTGGACTCGAGGTTCATGCGGTTAGCGACGACGTATTCGCCCTTGTCGAGCTTCACCATGAAACCGGGGGTGCGGAACTTGCCGACGCCGCTGAGCTTCACCTGCAAATGCACGTCTTTGAAGCCGTTGACGTAGTAGCGCAGCACGGCGGCATACCCCGGGCCGTCCTGGATTTGCGGCAGCTTCTGCCGGGCCTTGATGTAGCCCTCGTTGAGCCAGACCCGAAAACCGGGATTCTCGGCGTCGATAGAGCCCGGGTGGCTATCTTCGATGGCGACCTTCAAGGCCGCGAGATCACGCTCGGCCTTGTCCCGCCAGGAGAGGTCGCCTGCCGACAGCGACAAGGGGGCAGCAATGGCGCACGCCAAGGCCAAAAACCGCAGGCATTGCAGTGCTTTCATTGGGAAACCCTCAGCCGCTCAAGGAGTGCGCTTCGGCGTCGTCACCAGCTCCCAGTTCTCCCGGTGATACCCTTCGCGCGCCACGGGAACGATGCGAGCTTGATAGCGCTTTTCCAGCTCTTCAATCTGCACGTTTTCTGTAGCGTAGAGATAATCGGCAATCGCGGGCTGCATGTTCACTAACACGGTGCCGGCGGGCTCTCGGGCGAGGTGACGCGCTATCGCCCGCAAGATCTCGTTGGCGACCGTCCGCTCGCTCTTCACCGCGCCGCGACCCTTACAATACGAGCAAGTCTCGGTGAGTAGATGGCCCAGGCTCTCGCGGACCCGCTTTCGGGTCATCTCGACCAGGCCGATTTCGCTCATGCGCACGATGGTGGTTTTGGCCTTATCGCGCTTAAGCGCTTCCTGGAGGGCGGCGAGCACCTTCTCGCGGTTTTCGGCCCGCGCCATGTCGATGAAGTCGATGATGATGATGCCGCCGATGTTGCGCAGGCGGATCTGGAAGACCACCTCTTTGACGGCCTCGAGGTTGATTTGGGTAATGGTCTCCTCGAGCGAGGACTTACCGACGAAGCGCCCCGAATTGACGTCGACCACCGTGAGCGCCTCGGCCTGGTCAATAACGATGTAGCCCCCCGATTTGAGCCAAACACGACGCTCGAGCGCGCGCTCGATCTCGACCTCGATGCCGTAGTGGTCGAAGATCGGCTCCATGGCGCGGTAAAGCTCGATCTTGCTCTCGCGCTCCGGGGCGAAACCCGCGACGAACGATTTGACCCGTTCGAAGTCCTCTTCACGGTCGACCATGACCCTGTCGATGCTCTCGATGAAGAGGTCGCGCGTCGCGCGCAGCACGAGGTCGAGGTCTTCGTAGACAACCCGAGGCGTAGGCCCGCTCGCGCCGCGCTTTTCGATGTCACGCCAGAGCTGACGCAACATGCGCGCCTCGCGCTCGATCTCGGCGTCTTCGATGCCCTCGGTCGCCGTGCGCACGATGAAACCGCCGGCGCCATCGCGGTGTTTGGTGACGGCCTGCTTGAGCCGCTCGCGCTCCATGGGATCGGTGATGCGCCGCGAGACGCCGATGTGCTGCGAAAATGGCATGTAGACGAGGTGGCGGCCGGGAATACTGACGTGCCGGGTGAGGCGCGCGCCCTTGGTGCCGAGCGGCTCCTTCTGCACCTGGACCAAGATCTCCTGACCCTGTTTGAGGACGTCGGCGATGTTGGCGGCTGGCTGGGTGCGACTCGGGCGACGCTCGCGGGGGGACTCGACCTCGGGGTCTTCGTCATCGCCGTCGCGGCGCTCTTCAGGCTCGTCCTCGTGGTCCGTTTCGGCGGTCAGCGCCATGGGCAGCGCGTCGTTTACGTAGAGAAAGCCCGTGCGCTCGAGGCCAATCTCGACGAAAGCTGCCTGCATCCCAGGCAGCACCCGTACGACCTTTCCGCGGTAGACGTTGCCGACCACCCCACGGTCTCCCTGACGCTCGATGTAGACCTCGCAAGGCACGTCGTTCTCGAGGAGCGCGACGCGAACTTCGGAGGGGGAGCTGTTGATGACCAGGGAGTTCGACATGCAAGCCCGTACTTAGTCCGAAGGGCATGCGGGGACAACGTATCGCGTGTGACCCAGGAGGGTGCGACTCGCGCTAATGCGGATGGCCGAACCCAATGGCCCGATTCTCATCCGAAACGGAAGACCGAGGCCCGTACGTCGCGACGTGCCTAATGGAACCAGCGCTTCACCCGGTGGTAATAAGTGAACGAAGCGACACCGTGAACGAGAGTCGCGGCTCCAGCACCGATGACAAGCGGCCAACCGAACGGCGTTGAGCTGAAAGCGATGACGGCGGCCCCGGTGAGCGCGGGTGAAATGAACGGAAACAGGGTGGCGTCGAGCAAGGTTGTGCCGACTGCTTTGGCGGTATCCTTGATCGAGGCAGCCTGCTGGTGCAGCACGAGCGCTCGCGACTTCGACGTCTCGAAGCTATCGAGCACCGAAAAGAAGCGCGTCGCATCTGCAGGAGACGCCGCAGCGAGTGTACGGCGCGTGACGTGCTCGATGGCATCGAGCGACGTGGTCGAGCCCGACCGTACGAGGGACTGCGCGACTGCTTGAAGTCGCTCGGCGAGCGCCCTGTCCTTCTTGGCGACGTCGGAGAACCTCATCAGCGACGCGTCGTCCGCGATGGTCGCGGGCAAGCCCGCTGAGTGCGCCTGGAGCGCGCCGTCGCTGGGGGGGACCGTGGCTACCGGGAAAATGGACATGGATTATGGGCTACGCGAGGCGCTCGGGTGGCAAGAGCGCACTTGGGTAGCTTCCGGTTTATCGACGGCGACGGAAGCGAGTTGTCCAACTTCGTAAGCGCTCGACTGACAACCCGTCGCCCGGACAACAACCCGGCTCCAACCCCCGGGCCAAGCTCCCAGCGCCAACACGTGGAGCCTCACAAGCACCGAGCCCCCTGATCGCTCGATTCAGAACGCCCAGGTCACGCCGCCGCCCGCGTATGCGGTACGCGGCGCGGCCGGCTCGAAGAACCGGCCGCCCGCTGCGTTGATGCGAACGTTGTCGTCATAGCGGTCGAGGAGAAGGTTGCGCAGCCCCACGAAGAGCTCGGCGGAGAACGAACCGAACGTGTTGCGCTGACCGAGGCGAACATCGACGATGGTTGCCGACCGATTGGTTACGGTGTTGCCGTCGTCGGCGAAGCTGTGACCCACATAGGCCATGTCGGTTCCGGCGAAGGTCCCCCAGGGCGCGACATACGCGATGGTTCCGCCCAAGCGGAGCGGCTCGATGCCTGGAACGCGGTTGCCGCTACGGTCGACGCCGTTGCTTTCATACGCGACGAAGCGTGCATCGAGGACCGTCGCCGCGACGTTCACGGAGAGGCCGCGTACCGGTTTGGCTCCGATGGACGCTTCGGCGCCCCAACGCCTCGACTTGCCCGCGTTGCGATAAAACGTCCGCTGGTCGGCGTCCTGAAACGGGATGAGCTCGTCCGTCAGCCGGATGTAATACGCCGCGACGTCATAGCGGAGTCCGAAGACCTTGCCGCGCGCTCCGATCTCACTGCTCAGCGCGCGCTCGGCCTGCAGGTCGCGATTCAGGCCTCCGCCAGGCAGAGCGAGCTCGACAGTGGTCGGTGTCTGGAAAGCCTGGGAGACATTCGCGTAGACGTTGTGCGACGCGGCAAACGCATAGCTCGCACCGCCAAGGAAGGTCGTCGCCTGCAAGGTGCGGGCGCCAGAGCCAGCGCCCAAGTTGTCGTCGACGCTGAAGCGAACATTGTCGTGCCGAGCGCTCGCGAGCAACGCCAGAGCTTCACTCAAGCGCGCGAGGCCGTGAACGTAAGCGCCTAGGGATCGTACTGTCTCACGCTGGTCGATCAAGCGAGGCTCGACTGCGTTGCCGCCCGCGTTGGTGTCGTTGATGCGATCGTCCGCTTGCTGGCGCACGTCGAGGCCAACGCCTAGCGTGTGCGTGCGCCCAGCGACCTCGGGGTTCCAAACATAGTGGGCTCCACCGCCGAAGAAATTTCGGTCGAAGTCGATGGTACGCGTCGGCACCCGACTCGAGAAGTCGCGGCGCAAGAAGAACCCCGAGACGCGCAGATGTTGCGTGTCCGTCAACGCGGTCGTCAGGACCGCCCCCGCCTGCGCCTCTTCCAGCGCCTCACCGGTGTCGAACGTTAGCGCAGCGGGAGAAGCGAGCCGCGGCGTGAAGTGGCGTTCTGTGCCGGTGAGCCCGCCTGGGTCATCGGCCTTGGGGGCATTACTGTAAGCGACCGTGACGCTCACGTCCGTCGCGGTCCACAGGCGCTGCTTGAGCTTGAGGCGCGCGTTGGTGGTCGCGGCACCCGCATGGTCGCGGTAGCCGCTGGTTGCGTAATGCGCGACGCTCGCATGCATACCGGTGTCGTCGATGGTGCCCTGAAAGAGACCAACCACCTTGCGTCCCCCGTAGGCGCCGACAGTACCGTGCGCGTTGGCGGACACACCCGTATCGTCCATGCTGCTCTCGATGAGCAGCACGCCCCCCGCCGCGTTGCCATAGAGCGCGCCGGCCGGCCCACGCAGGAGCTCGAGGCGGCCGAGCACGGACGGGTCAATGGCGTCGAGCTGCGCCTGACCGTCGGCGAGCGACTGCGGAATCCCGTCGACGATGATGGTGACGCCCCGCACCCCAAAGCTCGAGCGCGCCCCGAAGCCGCGGATGGAGAGGCGGAGGTCTTGCGCGAAGTCATCCCGGTTCACCGCGGACACGCCTGGCACCGAGATCAATGCCTCCGCGAGCGTCGCTTCTTGGCGGCCGTCCCGTATGCGATCGGGCTCGACCACTGTCGTCGCAAAGGGCAAGGCGTCGGCCGACAACTGCGCGCCGGTTGCACGTACCACGGTCTCATAGTTCGGGGACTCGGCGGCCAGCACCGCAAGCAACAAGAGAGTGGTCACGGGGCGTTCATTGCGTCACGGCCCGCAGCTTTGCAATATCGTTGCGCACCTAAAGTGGGGCTGGTCGCAGTGAACGGCTGACGACGACGTAAAGATGCGCTGGGTAGCGCCGTCTTTCCCCTAAAGAGATTCTTGATTTTTCAGGCCACGTCCTCTTCCGCGCGGAACCCTGCTGCCTTGATGCTATGGCGGCGCAACATGCGTCGGAGATTACTGCGATCGATGCCGCTGCGGCGAGATGCTTCGGACAGATTTCCCTCGCACGCGACCAGCAAGTCTTCGAGATAGCGCCGCTCGAAGTCGTCGATGAGCTGGGTACGGGCTTCGCTGTACGTCGTACTCGAAACCGACCCCACCACGACAGCGCCGCCGCCGCTCGCAGCAGCTTGAGCTCGACGCTGCCCCCGCGCCGCGGCGCCCGAGGTCACGAAAGACGGCAGGTGCTCGACTTCGATGGCTTCGCCCACGCAGAGGGTCGCCGCGTGCTCGACGGCGTTGTTGAGCTCGCGCACGTTGCCGGGCCAGTCGTAGGCCACCATCGCGCCCAGCGCCTCGTCGCCGAAGCGGCGCACCTGCCGACCGCTGCGCCGTTGCGTCTTGTCGAGAAGGTATTGCGCGATGAGCGGCACGTCGTCGCGCCGGTCGCGCAGCGGCGGTAACGACACGCGGAAGGTGCTGACGCGGTAGTAGAGATCTTCGCGGAACTTCCCTTCACGCATGGCGCGCTCGAGGTCGACGTTCGTGGCGCACAAGACGCGCACGTCGACGATCCGAGAGCGCGTCGCGCCAACCGGGCGGACTTCGCCCTCCTGAAGGGCACGCAGCAGACGTACTTGCGTCTGGAGTGGGACATCGCCGATCTCGTCGAGGAACAATACTCCGCCGTCGGCTGCTTCGAAGAGACCCTTGTGCGACGCTACCGCACCGGTGAAGGCGCCGCGCTCGTGACCAAACAGCTCGCTGTCGATGAGCTGCTCACTCATTGCCGCGCAGTTGATGGCCAAGAAGGGCTTGTCACGGCGGTTGCTGCGCATATGGAGAGCGCGGGCGACGAGCTCCTTGCCCGTACCGCTCTCGCCACAGATGAGCACTGGCGCCGTCGAGTCGGCGATCTGATCGATGAGCGAGCGGACTTGCGAGATGCCGCGGCTCTGGCCGATGAGGTTGGTATCGGGCGTGAATGCATCAAGCTGCTCGCGGAGGTTCGCGTTCACCTGACGCAACTTCTTGCGCTCGAGCGCGCTGTCGATGCGGCGCACCGCAGCATCGAGATCGTCGATTGGCTTGCACATGAAGTCGTAGGCGCCCTGGCGAATCGCCTGGACGGCGGTTTGAATGGTACCGTGCCCGGTGACCATGATCGCCTCCGCGCGGGGCTGAGCGCGCTGGAGATGCTCGAGGAGTTGCATGCCATCCATGCCCGGCATTCGTACGTCGAGGATGGCGACATCAACGTCTTCGGCGTCGAAGAAGCGTTGAGCAGCGATCGGGTCGGCGAACAAATGAACCTCGTAAGTGTCGCCGAGCACTTCTTTCCATGATTCGAGAATGACGCGTTCGTCGTCAACGATGGCGATGCGCGCTTTGATGCTGACCTTCGGGCTCATGTTCGAGTTCTCCTAACCGGTTCTAGGCGCTGCCTCGTGGCAGCCTGGCTTCGAAACGCGCACCACCGATGCTCGCGGTCCCGACGCGGAGCGAGCCGCCATGCTCCCGCATGATGTTGTGCGAGATGGACAGACCGAGGCCGGTGCCCTGCCCTTGTGGCTTGGTGGTGTAGAACGGCTCGAAGATCTTGCGACGCTCGAGCTCGGGAATGCCGGCACCCTGGTCCTCGACCGAGAGGACCCACTCATTGTCGTCGCTCTCGACCGCGACCCGGATGAGCCCGCCCTGGGGCGAGGCGTCAGAGGCGTTCTGGATGAGGTTCACCAGCACCTGTTGCAGTTGGTTGCTATTGGCGAAGGCCACTGCTTCCGATGGGAAGCGCACGTGCTCGAAGCGTCGGTCGATAGCGTTCTCGAACAGGACCATGGCTTTCTCGCAAACTTGATTGAGCTCGATGTTCGCGCGGTCGGTGCTCTTGGCTTGGCGCGAGAAGTCGCGCAACGACTGAACGATGTCGCGGCAGCGCAGCGCACACTCTTTGATGACCTCGTGATAGCGGACAAGTTTTTCGCCCGTCACGTCTGGCTTCTGCGCCAGCTGGACGAAGCTCAGGATGCCGTGAAGTGGGTTGTTGATCTCGTGAGCAACCCCGCCAGCTAGGCGTCCGATTGCCGCCATCTTGTCGACGTTGGCCATCTCGCGCTCGACCTGCAGGTGGCGTGTGACGTCGCGGTAGCTACACAAGTGGGTTGGATGCTCGGCTGGGAGGCGGTACGCGTGTACTTCGAACAGCGCTTGCTCGCCGTCGACGTCTCGTGACACCCGCGAGGTCGAGCCCTCGCGCGCCCCGATCGGGCAGTTGGCGCACGGCGTACTGCGCTTGAACAACGACTCGTGACACTTGCGACCCTCGAGTGAGGCCCCTTCGGCGCCCGCGAGCCGCGCCGCAGCCGTGTTGCAACCTTCGATACGCAGGTCCTGGTCGACCATGACGATGGGATCCGAGATGGCGTTGAGAGCCACGTCCCAGCGCCGACGAAAGCCCATCAAGGTCGCGTCGCTCTCCTGGACTCGTGTCTGCAACAGCTCGTTGAGGTAGCTGAGCTCGGAGTTGCGGTTCGACAGACGTGAAACCAGAACTGCGTTCTCGCGGCGCAGACGCGACTGCTGGACGGCTTGGCCGAGAATGGCGACCAGCATCTCGCGCTTCCAGGGCTTGCGTAAGAAGCGGCTGATACCTGCGTCGTTGATGCCGCGTTCGAGCGCCTCTTCGTCCGCGTAAGCGGTCAGGAGGATTCGCTCGGTCTCGGGCCAGCGCTCGCGCACCTGCGAGAGGAATTCGACACCATCCATGCTCGGCATCCGGAAGTCGCTCACGACGACGGCGTATTCACGTGTTTGCAGACGCTCGAGCGCCTGTTGGGGCGCTTCGACGGCTTCGGCAACCCACCCAGCTGCCTGGGCGGTCCGTTCGAGCGCGCGCAGGATCGACGCCTCGTCATCGACGAACAGGATTGGCAGATCGGTGTCGATCACGCTGCTCATTCGCTCTCGCTCCGCCGCCACCGCTCGTGCGATGGTCACGCGGACTCCACCCGTAGGGAACAATGCTCGAGGTCGCACATCTGCAAGCGCCGCGCCGCGCCTGCGTGAGACAGAACGCTTACCTGGCTGTGGCTGGCGTGGTGATGCGCCTTGACCCGGTTTGCGCCTCCCGGGTCCAGACAAACCAGGGTAGCCAAAACCCTGCCTGTCGTCATGAAATTCGAATTCGAGAGAGACGCGACAACCCATGACGGAGCTACGCATCACCCCGTTGGGCGGTTTGGGTCGAATCGGGGGGAACCTGATGATTTTCGAGACCCCCACCGATCTGGTGGTGGTCGACTGCGGTATGTTGTTCCCGGGCATCGAGCACCCGGGCGTGGATTACCTCGTCCCAGACACGACGTATCTCGCTCAGCGCCGCCACAAGCTCCGAGCCTACGTCGTAACCCATGGCCACGAGGACCACATCGGGGCGTTGACCCACGTCGTCACGAAGATGCCCGCGCCAATCTACGCCACGGGCTTCACCCTCGCCCTCATCAGCATGAAGTTTGGAGACCGCCCTGGCGCGGTCGACCCCGAGCTGCGGCGTCTCCGCGATAACGAGCCAGTCCGTATCGGTGACTTCGTCATCGAGCCCATCGCGGTGACACACTCGATCCCCGACCCCGTCGCGCTAGCCATCACGACCCCCGTGGGCGTCGTGGTCATGACAGGTGACTTCAGGCTCGACGAAACACCACTCGATGGCCGACTGACGAATGCCAAACGCTTCAAGGAGCTCGGCGACCAAGGTGTCGTGGCATTACTCTCTGACTCGACGAATGCCGAGCGCCCTGGACGGAGCTTGAGCGAGAGCATCGTCTCGAAAACTATCCACAGACTCATCGCGAATGCGCCGAATCGCGTCTGCCTCACGACCTTCTCGAGTCACATCCACCGCATCCAGGCGGTCCTGGACGCCTCGTACGCAGCTGGGCGTACGGTTATCCCCGTCGGCCGCAGCGTGGCACAGAACGTTCAGATGTCGCTCGAGCGGGGCTACTTGAAAGCCGAGCATGGTGCGCTCGCCGACCCAACCTACTTCGAGGACATGCCGCGCTCGCACGTAACGGTCATCGCGAGCGGCTCACAGGGAGAGCCGCAGAGCTCGATGACGCGCATCGCCGCGGGTACACATGGTTACGTGCGTCTCGACGCAGGTGACCGCGTGCTCTGGTCCTCCCGTCAGATTCCCGGCAACGAGATCGCCATCGCCGCGGTGACCAACAATCTTCTGCGCGCCGGTATCGAGCTCATCGACGAACGCATCGATCGTATCCACACCACGGGACACGCTTTCGCGGACGAGCTGGCCGACATGATACGGTGGGTCCGGCCGATGCACTTCGTCCCGGTCCACGGCGAGCACCGTCACATGGTGGCTCACGCGAAGATCGCCGAAGGCCAAGGCGTAGCCCGGGAAAACATTCACATGATCGCGGACGGGCAGCCTCTGCTCCTTCGCGGCGACGGCTCCCGCATCAGAGTGTCCCGGGAAGAACCGGTGCCACACGGCTTCGTCTTCCTCGAAGGCGAGGGCTACAGAGAAGTCGGCGAAGTGGTCTTGCGCGACCGGCGGATTCTGGCGGAAACCGGCATCGTGGTGTGTGTCGCCGTGCTCAATGAACGAGGTGACCTGGTCTCGGGCCCCGAGATCGCGACGCGCGGCGTGGTTCACGTCGATGAGAGCGTCGATTTGCTCGCTGCGGTGAAAGACGAGGCACGCCAGGCCCTGCAAGACGTGTCAGAAAATGACGACGAGGTGATCGCGGAAGCGATGCGCGTCGCGGTGCGGCGATTCTTCCGACGCGAGCTCGGCAAGAAGCCCTTGGTCGTCCCCCTGGTGATGCGCCAATGACCCTCCGTCTACGACCGACCGTCATCCTCAAGCTTCCTGAGCGTCGCGACTTCACGCGCTCGCTCATCGACCGAGACGGCGTGACCAGCATCTTCCTGCCGGGTACGACGAATCTCGCGCCGGGCATGCGTGTCGACCTCGGCGTCCTCTTCGTCGACGGGCCGCGCAGCTTCTCGACGCGCGGTACAGTCCGTTGGAAGCGCGACAGCCAAGGCCACGCGTTGCCCGCGGGCCTCGCCGTCGAGCTGGCCCAGCACGATGAGCCAACGCGTGACCTCATCCTTACCTACGTACGCGGCAGAAACGTCGACTTGAAGGACCGTCGCGATCGACGCCTGCCCGTCATGCACGCCGTATCCTTCGCGACGGGCGAGCTCGTCGCCAACGAGGTCACTGAAGACCTCAGCAAGAGCGGCGCTTTCCTGTCGAGCGACAAGATGCTTGCACCTGGTACAGAGATCGACATCAAGCTCAAACCGGAAGGCGAGCTCTTCGCGCTGCGCTTCTACGGTGAGGTCGTCTGGAACAGCAAAGCGCGAGGAGGTATTGCCGTGCGATTCGCATTTCCAAACCCGCATGCCAAGACGCGCTTCGAAGCGTTCGTCGACCGTCTGGACGAACAGGTCAACCAGTCGCTCGAGATCCACGGCCCGCAGGGACGGCTGTGAGAGGCGGCGCGTTTCTACTGGCGGCGACCGCAGCTTGTGTTGCCCGTGAGCCGCCGACCGCGGTCGCGTCCCTCGCAGCTCCCGTCTACGACGACGCCTTCTGGGAGGTCTGGCACGACGGGCGCGCCGAGCTTTCTGGCTACGACCTCGTGACGCCCCGCTACGACGAGCTCCGCCATGGCGTAGCGGTCACCATCTTCGTTACCGAGGACTTTGCCGACGGTCCTCGCGTGAAGGCCGATCCGGGTAAACACCCCGACCATCAAGTCTTCCCGGTGCTCAAGCTCAACCTGATGAAGGACTTCCCTACCGGCATTTACGACTACAACCTCATGACGAGCGCCTTCATCGCGCTGGCGCCAATGCACGAACGACCGGCTGGCTTCGCCACGAAGGTTGCCTTCTCGGCTCAAGAGTGGTGCGGCATGACCTATCATCAGGTTGCCTTCGACGGGCAGTCTGTCCGCTCGAGCGCACACAGCTATTTCGACGGTGAAGCGGACAGGGACGAGACACTCGCCTACCCCGAATCTGGCATCGCAAGTGAATCGCTCTACGCATGGGCACGTGGCTTTGCGGCACCCATGCTCGCGCCAGGTGAGTCACGCCAGGTCCGCCTGCTGCGCGGCCTCGAGACCGTACGACTGCGCCATCAACCCCTCGTCTGGGAAAAGGCAACCCTCGTCCGCTTGCCCGACAAGGCAACCATCGAGGTGCGCGGCACGCCCTACGAGGTCGAGGTACTCACCGCCGAGATCGAAGGCGGCGACACCACAACGTTTTATGTCGAGACGGCGCCCGCGCGACGCATCGTAAAGTGGCAGCGAACCAACGGCGAAGTCGCCGAGCTATTAAAGACGGAGCGTCTCGCTTATTGGGAGCTCAACGGAGCAGGCAAGGAGAGCTTCTTGTCGAAGCTCGGGCTCACGCCGCGTCCGCCCCTGACGCCTTGACTCGCCCTCCGAACGACACCGGCGCCGGGTGAGCGCTTTCCAGAGTGCCGAGCCAGGCACGGGGATGTCCGCGCAACTCACCCGCTACGAAAAAGCTCTTTGGTGCCCAACGGTGCCGATCTATAGGTCGGGCACCACATGGAAACCCCGCTCATCGAGCTGTCTGCCGTTCAGGTGCTCGCGCTCGCGTGCTTCGGCGTCCTGTTGGGAACGTTCATCAAGCACCGCGCGCCGATCTTCGACCGGTTGAACATCCCGGCGCCGATCGTAGGCGGCCTCATCTTCGCTGTGAGCATCCTATTGATGCGCGACCGCGTCCTCAATGTGAAGCTCGACAACGCGCTGCAGGACATCTTGATGGTGGCCTTCTTCACCACCGTCGGCATGGGCGCGAGCCTCTCGCTGCTCAAGCGGGGTGGCGTTCAGGTCGCAGTCTTCTTCGCCATCGCTTCCGCAGGCGCATTGCTACAGAACCTGCTCGGCATCGGGCTCGCGAAGGTCCTCGGGGTATCACCGCTCTTGGGCATCGTCGCGGGCTCCGTAGCTCTCACCGGTGGCCCAGCGACGGCGCTCGCCTTCGGCAAGACCTTCGAGGACATGGGTGTCGCGGGCGCTAGCGCCATCGGTGTCGCGGCGGCGATGTTTGGCATCTCGGCGGGTGGCTTGCTGGGCGGCTTTCTCGGCGGCAGGCTCATCGAGGGCAAAAAGCTCGAGCGCGGCAAGGGCACATCGCCGACGCCAGTGACCGCTGAAGCGGAGGCGGTCGCCTACCAGGGTGAACCCGCCAGCATCGAGGCCCCTGTGCCGATGCACGACGAGAGCGAAGGTGAGGAGAATGCGCTGCTGCGCACGGTGATCGCCGTCGGTCTCGCGATGGGCCTGGGCACACTCGCAAGCAAGGCTATTGCGCATGCGGGGGTGACGGTACCCATGTACATCGGCGCCATGATCGTCGCGGCTGTCATCCGCAACCTCGACGAGAAGCTCGGTTGGCTAAAAATCCAGCAGCACCGCATGGACGCCGTCGGCAACGTCGCGCTGCAGATCTTCATCGTCATGGCGCTCATGACCTTGCAGCTGTGGAAGCTCGTCGACCTGGCCGGCCCCTTCCTCGTCATGCTGGTTTGCCAGATCATCCTCGTGGTGGTCATGGTTCTCGGACTCGTCTTCACCGTGATGGGCCGCGACTACGAAGCGGCCGTCATGGCGGGTGGCTTCACGGGATTCATGCTCGGCACCACCGCCAATGCGATGGCCTGTATGGACGTGCTGGTGAAGAAGTACGGACCAGCCCCCCGAGCTTTCATCGTCGTGCCCATCGTCGGCTGTTTTCTCATCGACTTCACGAACGCCCTGTTCATCACGGGGCTCGCGAACGTCTTCAAGTAGTGCGTCGCGCAGCGCGCGCGGTCAGGCCTCGAGTGGTGGCGTCGCGCGGAAGCGCTGATAGCTCTCGATGAGATCCGCGGGCCCCGCGAAGATGCCGTTGCTGCCCGCGCGCTTGAGGTCCGTCTCGGGAAACCCGCCGCAAAGGACCCCGACGCAGGCGACCCCGGCGGCGTGCGCAGCCTGAACGTCCCATGGGCTGTCACCAACCATGCGCACCTTGGCCGGCGCAGGTTTGCCGAGCCGCTCGATAGCCACCCGGACAACCTCGGGATCGGGCTTTGTGTTCTCGACATCCCCCGCAGCCGTCTTCGCGTCGATGAGATCACCGACGCGCGCCACTTCGACATAGTGCTTGAGCTCGTGTGGCTTCGCCGATGAGGCAAGTGCCAGCTTCACGCCGTCGCCAGCGAGACGCTCGCAAAGCTCCCGGACCCGCGGAAACGCGCGGACCTGAGGGAGATAGTTGCGCTTGAAGATCTCGCCACGGAACTTGTCGAGCTTGTCGCCGATCGCGGACACCTCACGCGGGCTCAAGAAGTGAGGAATGAGCTGGTCGCCGCCCTTGCCGATCTGGGCGCGTAGTGCGTCGAAGGCCACCTGCTTGCCGAAGTGATCGAACGCTTCCTGCCAAGCCCGAGCGTGAAGGTCGACCGAGTCGACCAAGGTCCCATCGACATCGAAGATGACCGAGGAAAAGCTCACTTCAGACCTCCCATCGACAAAATGTGGCGCCACTGCTCGGGCGTCACCGGTTGAACCGAAAGACGCGCGCCCTTCTTTACCAGCATCATGCCGGCGAGCGCTCCGGTCTGTTTGATCTCTTCCAAGGTCACCACCTGCTTGAACGCGCGATCGGCCTGGATGTCGACGCCGTACCAGCGCGGCTCGTCGCGCTTGGCGTCCTCGTCGTAGTAGTCGGATTTCGGATCGAACTGCGTGGGATCCGGGTAGCCCTCACGCACGACCTTGGCCGTACCGATGATGGCCTTGGGCTCGGCGTTCGAGTGATAGTAGAGTACGCCGTCGCTCTTCTTGATTTGGTCACGCAGGAAGTTGCGCGCCTGGTAGTTGCGGACACCTTCCCAGAAGGTGGTTCTGTTCTTCGCCTTCATGAGGTCATCGAAGGAGAAGACGTCCGGTTCGGACTTGAACAACCAATAGGCCATGCCGCTCAATCGCGTAGCCTCAGGCGGCGTTCAAGGGGTGTCCAACGTAAGGCGCAATGATTGCCCGAGCTTTGTCGATAGCCGCGAGGTCATAAGGGACGGCAGCGCCAGCCCCGCGAAGGGTACGGATCAAGACCTCGGTAGCGATGTTGCCACGCGCGCCCGGCGCATAGGGGCAACCGCCGATGCCACCGGCGCTCGCGTCGTACCGCACGACCCCATAGGGCAAGCCCGCAAGGACGTTGGCGCGCGCATTCCCGAAGGTGTCGTGGAAGTGCAAGGCAAGCCGCGCGGCTGGGACGACGGGCAAGAGCACGTCGAGCAGCGCACGCACTTCGTCGGGGCTCGCTTTGCCGATAGTGTCGCCAATGGAGATCTCGTCGCAGCCCAGATCGGCCAAACGTTTGGCCACGAGGGCGACCTTGGCCGGCTCAATCTTTCCTTCATAGGGACACCAGAAGGCGGTCGATACGTAGCCGCGGGTACGCAGGCGCTCGGCGCGGGCGCGGGTCATGACGGGCACGAAGCGCTCGAAGCTGCCGTCGATACTGGTGTTGATGTTCTTCTGATTGAAGGTCTCGCTCGCCGCGGTGAAGACCGCGATAGCGTCCACGCGGCTGGCGAGCGCGCGTTCTAAGCCCTGCACGTTCGGCACCAACGCAATCGCCATCATGCCGGGCCGGCGGACGATACGCTGGAAGACCAGCTCCGCATCGGCGAGCTGCGGGATACGGGGATGCGATACGAAAGCGCTGACCTCGATCTCGAGCAGACCAGCGGCCGTGAGCGCGTCGACGTAAGCCACCTTGACGTCGGTGGGTATCGTTCGCGCTTCGTTTTGCAGGCCGTCGCGGGGGCCTACTTCGATGACGACCGCCATGCGTCCAAAATGCATCCGCATCGCCAGGGGTACAAGCGTCATGCGGTCGGGACACGATCCCACACAACATGGCACATGCGGGTGCCGAACATCTCCCGGCCGTGCGTACCACCCGGACATCGCTCTCTCATCCTGAGACGGCCGCCCCGCAGCATCCCAAGACAACGCGTGCGCCCTCGCGCCAAGCGGCCGACTTCCCCACGCCGCCCCTGCCACCCCCCGCCTGGGTGAACGCTCTGGGGCGCCGCGCGCTGTCGGAGAGCACCAAGCCGGAGCCGCTCATCGATCTGTCCGGCTTCGTGTTCAAGACTCACCGGCGCCCCGATGGGCGCGAGGTCCAGATCGAACGCTGGGGCGAAATCGCCATTCCCGACCTTCTCGCTCCCGGTGGCGAGGAGCTGCCGCCTCTCTACATCGAAGGGTCGCAAGCGCGTTTTCAAGTCTTCGGGGACACCGGTAAGGGCACCGCCGCACAGTTCGAAGTGGCGGAGAATATCGTCGCGATGGCCAAGGAGCGTGGCATCCACGCCAACATGCTGGTCGGCGACATCATCTATCCGCGCGGCCTGACCTCGGCCAGCGACCCCAAGCTCGAGGCGCTCTACCTCAAGCCCTACGGCGCGCTCCGCGAAGTCCACCTGATGTACGGCAACCACGAATACGGGGACAGTCGAGGGGCTGGCGTCCCCGAGGCTTGGCTCGAGGCGGCTCGCACGGGCCAAGCAGGCGATGCACGCATTCCGCAGCGCTACTACAGCCGCCGTTTCATCGTCGACGGGATGACCATACGGGCTCTTTTCTTGGACACGTCGACCATCGCCGTCGACCCGCTACAGCTCGCCTGGATCAAGCGCGAGGTCGAAAAAGGCGCCGACTACACCCTCGTGTTCGGGCATCACCCCATCTATTCCGCCGGGTTGCACGGGGTCTTGCCCCACATGGAGAAGCTTCTGATGCCCCTGCTCGAGGGCAAAGCCGACATGTACGTGTGCGGCCACGACCACAACCTCCAGCTGCTGCGCACACAGAGGGGTCTCCCCCTGATGGTGAGTGGCTCCGCTGGCGAAGAGCGGGTGAGCTGGCGCACGCCGAAGACCGAGTTTTTCAGCCAGCGCATGGGCACCGCGTTCATCTCCATCGATCGCGCCGGCATCGACGCCGAGTGGGTGAACGGAAAGTCGCGCGAATCACTTCACAAAGCGCGTTTCGCCCGCAGACAGGCCTGACGCCCCCCCGAAAGCCCGGTCCAAGGCCCGGCGAACCCGAAACAGGCGGGCCCGTGCCGAGCCGCTGACCGGCTGGCGCTCACCGATCCGCAACCCTCACGCTATCGCTCCGAAAAACTGACCCTATGTCGGCCTCACCACCAGTGTCGGGATTAGCGCGCGGCCTCGTCACCGTCGCGCCCACGGAAAACCCACTCGAGAGTGAAACGTCGGCTCCGCCACCCCCGAAAGCCCCCTCCACCAATACGTCGTTGGCCGTGTGGACCCCGCCGCGCCCGCCGAGTGCATGGCAGCGCATGACCTGGAGCCTTTTTGGCCGCCCGGAGCCCGGTCTCGACGGCCGCTATGACCACATCGTCATCGATGCTGGTCTGGTGACCGTGCCCAGCGACCAGCGCCTCGCAAGCCTCGTGCTGGGGCTCGCCAAGAACGGCGAGCTGTCGGTCCGAAACCTCGTAGCGTCGCTCGCGAGCGATGCCACCGGCGGCATCAAGCCGAAGGCAGTCGACGCTGTACGCAAGAACATTCGCATCGCGGCCGAGAAGCTCGAGCAACGTTCTCCTGGAGCGAAGCTCGCCGACGCGGCGCGCAGCCGACTCGAGGTCCTGCGCCGTGAGCTCGACAAGCTCGATGCCCTGCGTGCACAGCCCGCTCACTTGCGTCAGCGCGCCGAGAGCGGCGTATCGGCGCTCTTCGCCACATTCGACGGACAAAACGTCGAGCTGCAAACACTCCTCACCGGGGCTGCGAACGCCCTCGGCGCCGAGCACGACAAGCTCGAAGTGCTTCGTGCTGGGCTTACGAGCCTCGTCGCGCGCCGCGACGCGATGCAGCCATCGCTCGAAGACCAACTCACGGAGCTGCGAGCCCTCGACGAGCAGCGCAAGGCGGAAGCCACCGAGGCGGCTCGCGCCCAAGAGTCGCGGGTCGCTGTCATCACCGCCCTCTCACAGGACGAACGCAACCGCTATAGCGAGCGCCTGGAACGCGCCACGAAGATGGGCACGCGATTTTACACCCCGACCGGCACGTCCGTACCCGCGCGCGACGTTCTCGCGCATCTCGCCTGGCACGGCGTCCAAGTCGCGCTCGGAGGGCCCAGCACCTGGGCCTCTCAGCTTGGCTCCCTCTTGCCGAGCCGCAAAGAAGGCCCGCGCCAAGCCATCCACGACCTCACGGGACTCGAGAACCTTCTCAAACGCCTCGGGCTCGGGCGCTGAGGGCTTGCGCCCCGCAAACGCATCGCAGCCAATAGCGCGGCGCCACGAAGGCGGGAACCGGACCGGTCACACCGGATGCCGCGCCCTCTGACAACCTGTCGGGACCGGCGGGAGGCCAACACCAGCGGCGCGCCGAAAATGCGGCACACAACCACCAGGATGTGCCTCATGGCAGTCGAATCCGTCGACCAGAAGAAAGGCGTTTTCCCCGCTCGCGCCGTGCCGGCGCCAGCGACGCCTCCGTCCTCTCCGGCGCCATCCCCACTCACGCCGCCACCCCCGGACCGGGATACGCGTGAACCCCGCCGGCCTCGCCTGGATCCTTGCTGGCCACCACCTTTCCACCCGTCACTGCTTGGCATCGGTGGCAATCGGCCGCCCTGCTACCACCTGCGCCCCTTCGGTGGACCGAAGGGCGAGTGAGCTCGTGGTGAGCGCCGCGGACGCGGGTGATGCAACTGGGGCTACAGGGTCTCGAGTCGCACCAGCGTCGAGCCGAGATCGACGAGCTCGCCTTCACCGCAGGCAACCTCGGCGACGACACCGTCGCGTGGAGCGGTGAGCCGGTACTCCATCTTCATGGCCTCGAGCACCAGCAAGAGATCACCCTCGGCGACCTTGGCGCCGGGGCGGGTGCGCACCTGTACGACCTTGGCGGTCATGGGTGCGACGACGGCATCGGCACTCGCCACCGTGCCACCCGCTGTAGCGGACGCATCGGCGAAGAACTTCGCGCCCCCCGGATAGCCTACCCATGCCCCCTTGGGGGTGCGCACCACCGCGACGCGGATGCGACGGCCTTCGTGTTCGATGATGCGGAAGCTCATGTGCCTGTGCTCATTCGAAAAGCGCCGAGGCGCTGCCATGGCGAGTAAACGTCAGCGCCGGTTGCGACGCTTTTGCGTACGGTGACCGCAGCGGCGTTGGCTAGCTCCTCGACGTAGACTGGCACGGGCGGCTCGGCCCACGTCGCGTTCTCGACAGTCGTCGTGAAGGTCTGCGCGGTTACGAACGCTTCACTCTCGAGCAACTGAGCGAGAAAGACTTGGTTGGTTACGACCCCGAGGACGGTGGTCGCGCGCAGAGCGGCTAGCAGGCGACCACGCGCTTCTTCCCGCGTCGAACCGTGTGCGATGATCTTGGCCAAAAGCGAGTCGTAGGCCGGCGTCACCTCGGAGCCGGTCGCCACGCCCGCGTCGACGCGCACACCCGGCAAACGCGGCCACTCGACCACGAGAAGCTTGCCCGTCTGAGGCAAGAAGCCATGGTAAGGGTCTTCAGCGTTCAAGCGCGCTTCGATCGCGTGTCCGCGCGACGGTGGCGGGCCCGCGGGAAGGGAGCCCCCAAGCGCGAGCTCGATCTGCGCGCGGACGATGTCGAAGCCGGTGATGAGCTCGGTGACCGGGTGCTCTACCTGTAGGCGCGTATTCACCTCGAGAAAATAGAACCCACCATCCGGACCCACGATGAACTCGACTGTGCCCGCTGAAGCGTACCCGGCAGCCTCCGCGAGGCGAACCGCCGCTGCGTGCAACGCCTTACGCGTTTCGTCGCTGATGGCGGCCGAGGGACCTTCTTCGATAATCTTCTGATAGCGTCGCTGGAGCGAGCACTCGCGATCACCGAGCGCGATGGCGCGCTTGCCGTCACCGAGTATCTGGACCTCGACGTGGCGCGCGGGGTGAACATACTTCTCGATCTGCATACGATCGTCGCCAAAGGCTGCTTTTGCCTCGCGCTGGGCGGCGGCGAAGGCCTCCGCGACTTGCTTGGCGTCATCGACGCGGCGCATGCCCTTGCCCCCGCCACCACCAGACGCCTTGAGCAACACCGGGTAACCGATGCGGGCGGCGATGAGCTCGGCCGCCGCCGGGTCTTCGATGCTCTTGTCGCCAGGTACCACCGGCACCTGCGCGCCCTCGGCGAGCTGACGCGACCCACGCTTGTCGCCGAGCGCGCGCATCGCTTTGGCGGACGGGCCGATGAAGATCACGCCGGCCCTGTCGCACGCTTCTACGAACTCGGCGCTCTGCGACACGAAGCCATAGCCCGGGTGGACCGCCTTGGCACCGCTAGCCTTCATCGCGGCGATGAGCTTCGCGATGTCGAGGTAGGCGCGCGGCTCACCTAGCCCGATGGCGTGGTCGGCGAGCTTGACGTGCGGCGCGTCGGAATCGACGTCGGTGAACACCGCCACGGCCTCGTGTCCCAGCTCGCGAATACCGGCGATCAGGCGACACGCGATTTCGCCGCGATTGGCGACCAGGATCCTCACGACCAGCTCGGCTTTCTTTTGGCGAGGAAGGCTGTAAGACCCTCTTGCCCTTCGGCCGAGACGCGCAGGTCTGCGATGAGCTGCGTCGTCATGGCCGTCAAATCGGGGCGCCCGGCGACGTCGTGAACGAGCTTCTTCGCGGCGCGCACTGCTTTCGGGCCGTTGGCGCGGATGGCGTCGACGCAGAGCATGACCTGGTCGTCGAGCGATTCACCGTCAACGGCCTCGTGGATGAGGCCAATGTCCTTGGCGGTACGGGCATCAAAGACCTCGCCGGTCGTGAAATAGCGTCGCGCGGCACCCACGCCAATCTTCGCGATGACGTAGGGCGCGATGACCGCAGGCACGAGACCCAGCTTCACCTCTGTGAGCGCAAACTTCGATTGATCGTCCGCGATTGCGATGTCACAGCAAGCGACGAGACCGAGACCTCCGCCCATGGCGGCGCCGTGGATGCGGCCGATCACTGGGACGGGACAGCGGTCGACGACCTCGAAGACCTTGGCCATGGTCCTCGCATCGCTGACGTTCTGCTCGAACGAATGCCCCGTACTCTCTCGCATCATCGCGAGATCGGCGCCCGCACAGAACACCGCGCCGTCGCCCTGCAAGATGACGACACGCGCACTGTCATCGATGTCGGCGAACGTCTGGATGAGCTCATGAATGAGCGCCGTGTTGAAGGCGTTACGCACGTCCGGGCGCGCCAGATTGACGGTGACGATTCCGGCGTCGCGCTCGACGCGAATGGTGCGGCCCGAATCAGCCGCGGACGTTGATTCCATGCTCTTCACATCCTGAAGACCGGAGCGCGCCGCTCGCGGGGCTCCGCGTTCAAGGCCGCCGACAGTGCTAGTCCCACCACCTGGCGGGTCTGCGCGGGCTCGATGATGCCGTCGTCCCAAAGAAGGCTCGTGCCGTAATACGGGTCGCCTTCGCGCTCGTATTTCTCGATGACCGGCTTCATGATGACCTGCTCTTCTTCAGCGGACATCTGTTGCCCGTCTCGCGCGAGCTTCTCCCGACGAACCTGCGCAAGCACCCGTGCCGCCTGCTCGGCGCCCATGACCGAGACACGCGAGTTCGGCCAGGTGAACAGGAAGCGAGGCAAGTAGCCGCGTCCGCTCATGGCGTAGTTGCCGGCACCGTGCGAGCCACCGATGAGCAGGGTTAGACGCGGGACGGTCGCCGTGGCCACGGCCTGCACCATCTTGGCGCCATCTTTGGCAATACCACCTTGCTCGTAGCGCTTCCCGACCATGAAGCCCGTGATGTTCTGCAAGAACAAAATCGGAACACCGCGCTGGTCGCACATGTTGATGAAGTGCGCACCCTTCAACGCGCTTTCACTAAACAACACGCCGTTGTTGGCGACGATACCAACCGGGTAGCCCAGCCAGCGTGCGAAGCCGCAGACCAGGGTCGCACCGTAGTTGGCCTTGAACTCGTGAAAGCGCGAACCGTCGACGAGCCGGGCGATGACCTCGCGCACGTCGTAGGGGTGACGATTGTCGACCGGCAGGATCCCGTAGAGCTCATCGGCTGGGTAAAGCGGTTCTTCTGGCTCGGCAATGTCGATGCTGACGCGCTTCACGGTGTTCAAGCTCTCGACGATGTTGCGACAGATACGCAGCGCCTCGGGCTCGTCGGCGGCAAGATGGTCGGTGACCCCGGACATCTTCGAATGCATCTCGCCGCCACCCAGATCTTCGGCGCTCACCTCTTCGCCGGTCGCCGCCTTAACCAGCGGGGGCCCTGCCAAGTAGATGGTTCCCTGGTTCTTGACGATGATGTTCTCGTCCGCCATCGCGGGAACATACGCCCCACCTGCGGTCGACATGCCCAGCACGACCGCGACCTGGGGGATACCGCGGGCGCTCATCGTGGCTTGGTTGTAAAAGATGCGGCCAAAGTGCTCCTTGTCCGGGAACACCTCGGACTGGAGCGGCAAGAAGGCACCACCCGAGTCGACGAGGTACACACAGGGCAAGCGATTCTCAGCGGCAATCTCTTGGGCGCGAACGTGCTTCTTGACGGTCTCGGGGTAGTACGAGCCGCCCTTCACGGTCGAGTCGTTGGCGACGATCATGCACTCGCGACCGTGAATCACGCCGATACCGGTGATGATCCCAGCCGAGGGGACCTGGCCGTCATGCCGTCCGAAGGCCGCCAAAGCAGACAGCTCGAGGAAAGGCGTATCGGGGTCGAGAAGGCGCTCGATACGAGCGCGGGGCATGAGCTTGCCGCGACCCTCTTGCACCTTCTTGGCGTCGGCGCTGCCACCGGCGCGCACCAAGGCGAGGCGCTCGCGTAGCTGTTTGACCAGGGCTTCGTGATGCCTGCGGTTGTCACGAAAGGCCGGGTCGCCGGTACGAATACGGCTCTGCAGCACGTCCATTGCTCGCGGTTCAGACCACGGGTGTGGCTTCGCGCGCAAGCTGCTCGCGACGGGACGCGGGCGTAGAGGCAAAAGCGACGAATCAGGCGTCTAGCCGCGCTGCTCAACGACATCTTGTTTCGCTAACGCTTCTTGCGCGTCGAAGCCCGCGCGCTCGAGCATACGAACGAAGACGTCATAGCGGTGGACTTGGCCCGGCAGATTCACGATGAACGAGCGGCCATGGTGCACTCCGATGCGTATCCACGGAACGTTCACACGCTTCTCGCCGCGCGGGTCGCCCGAGTGAAAATCTGCGTTTTCGAGAGAGGCGAACGGGACGTTGCGTGTCGCGCTTCCGAAGAGGGACGGATGCTCGAGCTCGAGAAGCTCGCCGCGCGCCTTGTAGAAAATACGCTCGGTGACCTTGCGGTTGTGGAGCCAAGCCCACGCAAGAAACGCGACACCGCCGCCAACGAGCACCCCTGACCAACCCAACCGCGACCCGAGCGGCGCGAGCTGCCCACCCCAGGTCATGCGCGTGAACACGTAGCCGCCTAAGAGCAGCGAGAAGACGAAAGTGCCCATGGCGAACATCGCGGTCACCCGTGCACCCGTGATCGGGTCGTTTTCGTACACCAAGACGCGGTCGGCGTCGTCCGAATGGCTCATGGCCCGCCCTTCCCCATGGACTCTTAAGCTAGGTCAGCCCAGTGGCGATGCCACCCCGGGGGGGACGAATTCTCCATCCGGGTCTGCTCTCAACGACGCGTCGCGCCACAGACCCGCCGCGGAACCGTGCCGGGTTGACGCGCAACCATCCGCATGCGCGCATCGATACTGTTGGTGGTTCATTGCGCGCCTCAGCTTGCGCGCCTTGGGTCCAGGAGCTCTCGGTGACCTTTCCGCGCGTCGATGCCGTTGTCAGCCCCCAGCCCCGAGCGGAGTCCCCAAGTACGGAGCGCGCCGCCCCGAGCACCGCGCGGCCCGTGCTTGCCCAGGCAGCTCTGCCGCCCCGCCAGTCACAGCTCATCCCGACCCTGGCCAGCAACACCGCAGGCCTTGCGGCTCCGCGAACCTCCGCCAGCTTCAAGCTGGCCTCGGCCCGCCTGCGCGAGCTCGAACGCCTGGCCGAAAACGTCGCTCGTGACATGGGCGAGGCCTACGACGCGGTGGCCGGCCACTTCGAGGCACAGATCGCCGACGCCCGCGCTGAGGTCGACTCCTTGGCGAGCTGAAGCGCGCCGCCCGCCTTATCGTTGTCGTTTGGCGCAGATTCGGCCGCCCAGCCCCGCGACGTCGGGGTTGGGAGAACTCGCAAGAGCTGCTAAGTTGCGCCCGCGCTCATGGGTTCCCTCGCTGTAGCTCTTTCGAACTTGCTCGTAACGTCCGGTGACGATGGCCACGCGGTCATCGGCAACATCGCGTTGTGCGTTGTCGCGGCCAGCGTTCTGGGCTTCGTCATGAAGCTCACGAAACAACCGCTCATCTTGGGGTACGTTTTAGCGGGCGTCGTGATCGGCCCCATTGGGCTTCGCCTCATCACCGACAACTCAGACATCGCGACCATCGCAGAAATCGGGCTCATCTTGTTGCTCTTCATGATCGGTCTCGAGATCGACTTGAAGAAGATGCTGTCGGCAGGCGCCAAGGTCATCGTTCCAGGCGTGCTTCAGTTCCCACTTTGTCTCGGCGCGGGCTACCTGGCCTTCCACGGCATGAAAGCCATGGGGTTGTCGGTGGGTGACTCCGTTTACGCGGAGCTCTACTGCGCCATCGCGATCAGTATGAGCAGCACGATGATCGTCGTGAAGCTGCTCTTCGACAAGTTCGAGCTCGACACTCTGCCCGGCCGCATCACCATCGGCATCCTCGTCTTCCAGGACATCTGGGCGATCATGGTGCTCGCTGTGCAGCCGAACTTCGCCGATCCACAGGTCGGTCAGATCGCCCTTACCTTCCTGCGCGGCGCGCTGCTCGTCGGCGCGGCGCTGCTCGCCTCGCGCTACGTACTACCGATCGTGTACCGAACCGTCGCCCGCGTCCCCGAGCTCTTGCTGGTCATCTCGCTGGGCTGGTGCTTCCTCGTCGCGCTGGTTGCGGCGCTGCCACAGGTTGGCCTGTCGATGGAGATGGGCGCGCTCATCGCCGGCGTCTCGCTCGCAACGTTCCCATACAACGTCGACGTCATTGCCAAGGTCGTCTCGATTCGCGATTTCTTCATCACCCTGTTCTTCGTGGCGCTCGGCATGACGATCCCCTTGCCGCAAGGCAACGTCCTGGTCATCGCGTCGCTGGTCGCGTTCATCGCTATCGCGGTGCGCTTCTTCGGCATCTTCGGCGTGCTCTACAGCTTGAATAGCGGCCACCGCGCGTCGCTCCTTGCCACCATCAACCTCGCGCAGATCAGCGAGTTCGCGCTGGTCATCCTGACGCTCGGCGTCTCTCTCGGACACATCGAGAGCGACACGCTGACGACCATCACCTGGGTATTCGCGCTGCTCGCCGTGGCTTCGACCTACGGGATCACCTACAGCCATCCATTGCAGCGCGGCATGAGTGTCGCCCTGAATGCCGTTGGCATCCGCGACCTTGCGAGCGTCAAGGAGGAGAGCGGCGGCGACAACAGTCATCCCATCGTCATGCTCGGGTTCTTCCGCATCGCGAGCGCATTCCTCGACGAGGTTCTGCGCAAACATCCGCACCTCAAGGAGTCGATCAAGGTCGTCGACTTCAACCCCGAGGTCCGCGAGAAGCTCACCAGCATGGGCGTCGCGTGCGTCTACGGCGACGTGAGCAACGCCGACACGTTGCACCACGCAAACATCCACCACGCGCAGCTCGTGTTGTGCACCATCCCGGACGCCTTCCTGAAGGGCACCAACAACAAGAAGCTCGTCGACCTCGTGCGCAAGTTGTGTCCGCACGCCAAGGTCCTGGTCACCGCGGAGCGCACCACCCACGCGCGCGAGCTCTACGACGTGGGCGCCGATTTCGTGATCCAACCATCGGTTTTAGCCGGCGAAAGCGTCGCCAAGGCAGTCGAGCTGGGCTTGTCCGGCGACCTCGACGTCTTGCGTAGCACCGCGCGTGAAGAGCTGGGCCTGCGTAACGAAGTGCTCGCCTAACCTTCGCGACGGCCCCGCCTGGTTCGATTCCTCTGCTGGGGTTCCCTCCTGACATCGCAGCGTCCTGACAGGCTGTCGGGTTCCACTGCGGCAACCCAAGCGCCCTCGTGCCCGATACCCCCCCACACAACGGCGATGCCGAACACGTGGGATTGCATTCATGCGATTGACTGACAACGTTCGAAGTATGTTGAGTACGACGGTCGGCCTGGCTGGCGCTGGAGTGGGCATGGCCGGCTGGTTCGCCAAGGCGGTGACGCCGGCGAACGCCTCTTCCAAGGCGAAAGCAATTACCTGTGGCGTCACGACCATCCTCGTCAGTGCCGCCACGTTTGGTGCTGTCAGCTATAGCGGCCCAAGTCTTCTGCACTTCGTCGACCCGAACATCACGCTGACCATTGGTGCCATCGAGAACAGCATCGCAGCGGCCTACACCGGAGCCTGCACGGCGATGTCGTACCTCCTCGGCGGCGGTTTCGGGGGCGGTCAAGCCGCAGCGGCGAAGCGCCCCACGCTCAACCTGCGGTAACCCTGGCGGTCCATCGTGGGCGACGGCGGCTCCCCCAACGTGCAAGGCCTCGGGCAACGAGCAGCCCAGCGCTTGGCCGACTTCGTCAACGGGGCCGAAGCCGCGCCCCGCGATGACCTGCGCAACATGGCCGAAGGCCTGCGCGCCACGATCGAACAGGTTACTCCCCTCATCGGCAGGTTGCGGGACGACGACGAGCGCGCCAGCGCGCCAGAGAGTCGCGCCGCGCTCGCCTGGCTCGAGCGCGGCAAGAAACCGCCACCGACTCTCGACGCCTTCCGCCGTCACGTCGAGGCGTCTGTCGCAGCACGCGTACGCCTGCGTGAGGCGCTCGCTGCTCACCCGAGCGTCGGAGCCCGGGGTGTCGACGCCGCGTATCGCAACGTCATCGCGTTCGTCGAACGTTATCCCCAGGTTTCGCTCGATGCGGCCGTCGATGCGTACGTGACCGTCCTTGCTGCGACCCCCACTGAACCGACGGGCGGCGACAGGGTGACACGCGCCTGGGTTGCTACAACGCGCTTGCTAAAAGACGGAGCCGCGAGCCGAGCCCTCGAGGGTCTACGCGTCGCGCATGAGGTCGCGGTGGTGCGCGATCGCGACGTCCGTCTCGCGGCACAAGTCTATGCATCCGTCATCGCGTACGGAGACGCCGATGACGCCGAGGCCGCTGTGCAACGCGTCTTTGGTAGCTTGGCGCGTACCTACCCATCGGTGCCCGAAGCAGAGCTCACCAAGGCCTGGATTGGCTTGGTCGCCGCCCATCGCAGCGTGCCCCGCGCGGAGGCAGCGATGGAGAAGCTCGACGGCATCGCTCCCGACGGCAGTGAGCCGAACATCACCGCCTGGATGCGCGCCTACGCCGCAGTGCAGTCGGTGGAGGGTCGAGACGACGACAACATCGCGGTCCTCGCCGTGATGAAGAGCGCCCCGCCGCACCTGCGCCGTGACCCCGAAGCACTCGCGTCCGCGTACCAACATGTCCTCGCCGCCGAGCACAACACGACAGCTGCGGCGCTCCACGCCATGTCCGTTCTTTCCCGCTGGGCCCCCACGGACCCCGGCATCGTAGCGCTGGCGCGCGTCCACGGCGAGCTGCGCCGCGTGGTCGGCCACACCGAAGCGCTGGCGCGAACGCTGTACTTGCTCGAGCGCGCTGGTTCGCCGGTCCGGCTAACGGTGCTCAACACGCTCGTGGCCGCAGAGGTACGCGATGCGCGCTTGAACCGCACCGCACACGAGCAGCTCGGGACCGCTGTGCTCGAGCTTCCCCAGCGAGCGATCGGCTGGCTCGAGAGCAGGGGCAAGCCGAAACCAGACGACGAGCCCCTGAAGCCGGAGCGCGGCGCTCGCGTTCCTGACGGGGCCGCGAGTGCGGTGCGCCCGTCAAGTCGAGGTTCGGCCGGCCCGAGCAGTCCCATGCGCGGCGCGCTGCCGCAGCTTTCGGGGCCAGCGACGACCCCAGAAGGTCTCGCACTGTACGCGCCGGGTAGCGTGTATGCGCCAAGGACGGACGCCTGCATCGACTTGTTCGAACGGGCCGCGGTGCTCGCGGGTGTACCGAAAACTTGGGCGCGCTCGGTCGGCCTCCACGAGATCCTACAAAAGGAGTCACGCGGGGGAGTGGTCGGCATCCCCAACTACACCTACGGAACCCAGCTGCCACTCGACGTGTGGAGGGACATTCACGCGGACCTGCGCAAGGGGATCATCCGCGCCAAGTCCTCGGCGACCGGGCTCGGCCAGCTTCTCTTGCGCAACGTCGACGTTTACTACCCAAACGGCCGCGAGGGCATTGGCGTCCCTCTCCAAGAGGCAGCCGGCATGCTCGCCTACATCAAGGACCGCTACGGCAATCCGGACAACGCCTGGAAGCTCTACGGAACGCGCCACGAGGGTTACTAACCCCAGTGCTCGCGCGGCGCGGGTGAAGCGATCGTTAGTCACACGACCCAGGTCTGCAGTCCGCGTCGAGATCGGCAGTGATACGAAGTGTTTCGAGCAAGCGACTGCGGGTGAAGTCGAGCTCAAGCGCGTCATCTACGATGCGCGCCCGGTAAACCGTGATGGGCCCGACCAGGTCGAATGTCGCGTAGTCGCCGGGCGCCGATGGCCAATGTTCGATGGTGTATGCGACACGCACATCGCTCACCCAGAAGTCGAACCCATCCGGCGCGCTCGGGTCGTCGTAGGTCAACACGACGCTCGACGCGGTGCGCACGACTTGCAGCGATGGGTCGAAGGGGAACGTCGCGAACACTCCGCTGAGCTGTGTGCCACAAACATCGGGAAACGACGCCACGTAGCTCAGAACGCCCTGTCCACCACCCTCCCGGTAGATGCCGATACTCCCCTCGTGCTGCTTCATTCCATCGACTTGGATGGTACTGCCGTCGCCCGCTCCCTCGTCGATGGTGGCGATGTCCTCGAGCAGCTCGGGTGTGAACTTGTTGAGCAGGTCATCTTCACCGACGCGGAAAGCTCCGCGAAAGCTGCTCATGGTGAGGGACGCACCGCATGCGTCGCTGAAAACCAGATCCGCACCCGCGACTTGAACGTATTCGGCGCCGTCATCTTCGACACTGCGTTGCACGTCGAACTGGCCGGACTCGGCGAGCAAGACGTTCTGCCCATCGCGGTCATTGAGCCGCAGCCAGGCGTAAGCGCTGGTTGGCAAGATTGACCATCGCGACGTCAACGAACTGCTAGCGGGGGTCCCAGGAGGAACACTGACCAGCATGGCGAAGGTGCGCAGGTCACCAACCAGGCTCAGGTTGAGCGTCAGGTCGGTGTGCCGTCCCCAGCGCTTGGGTGGCACATCATGGTAAGCCCACACACCGACCTGCGGCACCTCGAAGTGCTCGCCGCTCGCCATGACGACCTCCACGTAGGGCTGGACTGGCGGCAAGCCTTCATCGACCGCGCCGACCAAGCCGCAGCCGCAGAGGGCGGCAGCAACCGCGCCCAAGACGATGTTCCTTTTCCGCGTCATTGCTGGAATAGCACTCCCACCCGTAGCGCCATGCCGTAGAACGAAGGCAGGTCCTCCCGCGATGACTCACCAACGGTGACGAAGGTTCGCGTCGTCTCGAGGTTGTGAAGACTGGTCCAGAAACGCGCGTCGACGAGTAAAGCCCAAGTGCGCGTCACCATGAGCTGAACGCCACCGCCCGCCTCGAACATTGGCGACCAACCTCGAGGGTCGCTGCGCTCGACATCGAACACGCCGGGTTGGGTGGGGAGTTGCTCGTCGGGATTGATGGGCTCCAAGATCTCGCGCCCCAGCTTGACGTCGTTGTAGGCCACCCCAGCGCCAACGCCGACGAACGGGAGAACCAAACCGTAGGCGCGTCTGTAGGTGAGGCGGCCAAGCAGGCCGAAGACACGCACCTGGGCTTCGCTACGTTCTTGATTCTGCAAGATGGTGCTCTCGGAGGCCTGGTCACCCGTGGCGAGCGAGATCACGGTTGCGGGTCGGCGCCGCGTCGACTCGACAGACTCGAGGGCGAAGGCACCCCCAACCATCCAGTTGTCGTCGAGGCTGTAGTCGGCACCGAGCCTCGCTGACAAACCGGGCGTGTTCACGAGACCACTGCTCTGCGTGTCGATATAGAGCGACGTGCCGAGGCTCCCGTGAACATCCCAGCGCTTGGGGGTCTGCGCGACGCGGATCGCCTCGATGGTCGCGAGCGACACGGCGCGCTCGCCGCCGCCACGCACGGCTGTCACCAGGTTGAAGACCGCAGCCTGGACAGCGCCGAGGATCCGTGAGGCATCGCCACCGAAGAGCTGCGTACTGCGCCCCGCGACGACCCCCTCATTGGCGTCGAGGATAGAGAGCGTGAGCGTCGTCTCGCTACCAACCTGGGCTACAGAACCGTAGACGATGTGCGTCCGAGTACCCGCATCGAGCTTGGTGACGTCGAAACTGCAGTCCCCTTCCGTCTCGCACCCGAGGAGCTGCTCGATGACCGCGTGCTCGATGTTGGCCTTGAGGTCGCGGCGCGTAACGACCGCCACGTTCTCGAGCTTCGTCAGCTCGAGGGCCACGAGGTCGGTGACCTCATCGGCAACCTCTGGCGAGACATCGCGGGCAACCAAATCGAGGACCAAGACATCGAGCGGGGCCGGACCCGTCTTTGCGTCGGCCACCAGTGCAATCGACAAGACCAGCGATGTGATGACCATTCAGTCCCGACCCTCCCTGCGACCGCGCGAAGAGCAGACAATCGACAGCGCGAACGTCACAACGTGGATGACTCTCTTGAATCGGCGCGCATCCGCCGTCGCTTGCAACGGATTCATCGCACCACGCGCAACCCCTCGAGCGCCTTCTCGTCGTAGGCGACGGCGATGGCCGCAGCCTCGCGCAGTGGATATCCGTACGCTCCGGCGGACAACAAGGGGAAAGCGATGCTGCAACTCGGGCCCCGCGCCTTCGTGAATGATGGCGTCGACGCCACCTCCACCCGTGAGCTCAGCGTTGGCGGCAGTGACGAGGATGTCGACTTTCTGATCGACGATGTTACCCAAGACGGCTTCGAGCTTCGCGCCCATGGAACCCTGCCATGCTTTGGAGCATCAGCCACCGCAGCGGTGGGATGCGGGTGAGCGGCCCCATCATGGCATCGCGGAGCGGTCCGAGGAAAGTAGCGTCGCTCTGGAAGAACGGCGTCAGCCAGCGCGTGACGAGCTGGTAGTAGTGCAGCGCCAAGCGGCGCCTGCGCGAGTAGGCAGCGAGCGCACTCGGTAGGTCTGGCTGCGTCCGCAGTACCTCGCCGAGAGTATAGGCATCGATGAGCGCGAGGTTTGCTCCCTGACCGAGCTGCGGGCTCATGCCGTGTCCGCAATCGCCAAGGTACAGCACACATCCGACGTCCCAACGTGGCATGCGCACGTCGGTGTACGTCGCGAAGAGCACCGGCGTGTCCGACGACATGAGGCTCGCGGCTGCTGGGTAGTGGTTCGCGATATCGGCGCGCATCGTCGCGCGGGCCTGCTCGTGGGTCGCAACCGGTACACTCCAGAAAACGGTCACGAGGTCACTCGCGACCGGCAAGAGACCAAACATACGCCGCGTTCCGCGCAGGACCTGAAATAGCTCGGGCTCGACCCGTGCGGTCTTGGCGACGAACCACAGCGCTCCCCACGGGTAGGGGATGGGCCGACGCACTGGAGCCTCGTCGTCCGCGACAGCGTTGCGCGACCCTGCGGCCATGATGACGAGATCGTGCGGCCCGTAGCGTTTGCCGTCGTCGCCGACGAGCACCTTGCCGCGGCCATGATTGACGAGGCTCGCGATCGTCACCCCCGTCACGAGCGTCATGCCGCTAGCACGCGCCGCGTCGAAGAGGGTCGAAAAGAGAACGCCGCGATGCAGACCAACGCCGTGCAGACCCACTGCGAGGTCGCGATAGTCGAGCGTGAACACCGAGCCGCCGGTCGTCGTCACACAACGCAGGCGGTCGATGCGCGCTCCGCTTTCACGGATGGGTTTATCGAGTCCCAGCCGCGCGAGCACCGCGAGCCCACTCGGCTGCATGAGTAAGCCCGCGCCAACAGGACCCGGCGTGGGTGCTCTCTCGTACAGGGTCACACGATGACCGTCGCGCGCCAGAATGATCGCAGCCGCGTTGCCGGCGGTGCCGGCGCCGATGATGCCGACGTCCAGAATTCTCAGAGTCTCATCATGGCATCGCTCGGACTGCCGGGCGAGTCGCTACTGACGGTGGGCGGCGACGCGGTCGCGCATCTCGAGAAGCGCATCGTCGACTTCTTCTGTCACCGCGACGCTCCGGGCACGCAGGCGTTCGACTCGCTCGCGCAGGCCCCCACCGAGATTTGCGAGCTCGGCCGACAATGCATCTTCGCGACGCAGGTCATCGAGGGCCATTCCCAAGAGGGTCTGAGCCTTGAGATCATCGTTGAAGCGGGCGAGCCGACGCGCCACGCGCTCGAGCTCTGGTGTCGTCTGAATGGGAAGGTTCTTCTCGGCCGTGCTCCGGAACGCGCTCGCCCGAATACCGAGAAGCGCCATGGTGTACGTGGAGGCGGCGGCCGCGTCGTTTGGATTCTCTCGCATCGCAGCCTGCAAGTGGGCGAGCGCTTTGCGTCCGGGTTCGAGTCGATTCCACGGCAGCACGATGTAGTGCTGAAGAGTGATGGCTTCGCCCCAAGCAAGTAGCCTGTGCGCAGAGCAGCGCAGAGCGGGTGAGGTAGGCGCCTCCAAGGCGGCGCGGGCGGTTGTCTGTGCCTCGGTCACCGTCTGGGGGCTCACGCGGCCGGCCTGGACAGCAGCGCAGCGACGCTTGCGAACATCGGTACGCGGAGGTTCGAGGCCGCATACGAGCCCGTCGAGCGAGCTCGACGCCGAGCGCAAGACCGACTCCGTGCGTCTGAAGGCATCGCGTGCGGCGACGTAGTCGGGATGGTCCCAGTCGAGCTTGTCGCCACCGATCGTGGAAACCACATCCGTCGGCTCGAGGACACCCACGACACCGCCATCATGGTCGACCTTGATGCCGTGGGTACCGGAGAAGAGCTTCGGATCGATTGGCGCCGACATGGCCCGGAGTATCGGCGCACGCTTGGGGTCGACTTCGCAGCCACCCCTGTCACCGCGTCAGATCCAGCCGTTGTCGCGATACCAAACGGCTGTCTCGCGGAAGCGCTCGCCAAGTGGCTTCGCTACAGCAAAGCCAAGCTCGCGCGCACGCGCCGAGCTGCACACCCAGTGGCCAGCCGTCCCCTCGCGCGCCTTGTCGAGGTTCACAACGAACGGCTTCTTGCGGATCATGCCGATGAGCTCGCCGATGTACGCGGCGATAAAGGTGATGACGTCTGGCACCCGGATGGTGCGCGCGCGCCGACCGAAGCCCGCAGCTGCCGCCTCGCCGAGCTCGCGCCACAAGAAGGGGCCGTCGTCGGCGATGTAGTAGATCCCGCGTCCAGCGTCTTCCTCGCTCAAGGTGGCCCCGCGCTCGCCCACAAGGGCAAGGCCGACCGCGAGATCGTGGACGTGCACGACGGAAAAGCGTCGCGCCGCGAATCCCGCTTGCACGACGAGCCCACCCGCAGCCATTTTGAACAGCTCGAACACGTCGCGGTCGCGCGGCCCATAGACAATGGGCGGCCGAACGATCGTGACTGGAACTCTCGCGGCGTACTCGCGCACCTTCTCTTCGGCCAGCGCCTTACTAGTGCCGTAGCGGCTCACGGGCTTGCAGGCGTCACCTTCCTCGAGTGGTCGGTCAGTGCCACACGGGCCAGCAGCGGCGATAGACGAGACGAAGACGACCTTCGGGGGCCTCTCCATATCCGCCGCAGCGGACATGACATTGGTGGTCCCGTCGCGGTTCACGCGCACGAACTCGGCGAGCGAACGAGCCTTCGTAATACCCGCGACATGATAGACGACGTCTATGCCCGCCATCGCGGACGGCAGGCTTGCTGCATCGGTAACATCGCCGTAGGCAAGCTCGACGCGTTCTCTCGGCAGATGCGTAAGGTCGCTCGTCTTTCGCACCAGTGCCCGCACGTCGTGCCCACGCTCAATCAGCGCCTCGACGAGATGCGTGCCAACGAAGCCGTTAGCGCCGGTCACGAGCGCCTTCACGAGAGCGACTTCTCGTACATGCGGTACGTCTTCGACTTCTTGCCGCCCATGCTCTCGATGGCTCGATTGACGAGGTCGTTGTTGTCGAGCGTCCAGCCAATCTCGCCGCGACGGAAACCGAGCTTGCCAGCTTTCTCGAGCGTGTCCTTGTAGAGGATCGCGTCGATACCGCGCTTGCGGAACTTCGGCCGCATGCCGAGGAGCACCAGGCGCGCGCGGTCGCACTTCTTCAAGTGCATGAGCATCTTCGGCAGCCCAAACGGCAAAAGACGCCCGTTGGCCTTGGCGATGGCTGGGTTAACGTCGGGAATGGTGAACGAGAAACCGGCGACCTCGCCCTTAACCTCGGCGATGAGGACGAGCTCGGGCTTGACGATCTGCTTCATTTCCTTGGCGAGCTTATCGAATTCGGCGCGCGACATGGGCACGAAGCCCCAGTTCTTCTCCCAGGCCTCATTGTAGATCTGGAAAGCGAGGTCGACCTCTTCGTCCCACTTCTTCATGTTGGCGCCGCGCACCACGATGCCTTCGCGCTCGCGGATCTTCTCGGCGATACGGCCAATCTTCTCGGGGACCGATGCGTGCGCGGACAGCTCCCAGGCCCACAAGTCGCGCGACTTCGCGTAGCCAGCGTCCTCGACGAGCCTTTCGTAGTAGGTGGGGTTGTACGTCATCATGATGGCCGGCATGTCGTCGTAGCCGTCGACCAGAAGCCCGCACTCGTGGTTCGTCGAGAAGCTCACGGGTCCCCAGACTGCCGCGAGCCCGCGCTCCCTGCCCCATTTCTCGACAGCGGCAAACAAAGCCCGTGACACCTCGACGTCGTTCACGGCCTCGAACATGCCGAAGCCAACGTGTTGGACGCCGTGAAAGTCGTTGTACTTCTTGTCGTGAACGGCGCTGATACGGCCGACGACCTTACCAGAGCGCTTAGCGAGAAAGTGCGCGACCTCGGCGTATTCGAAGAAGGGGTTCTTCTTGGTGTCGAGAAACTCTTTGCGCTCGATGAGGAGCGGCGGTGCCCAACGCGTATCGCCCGCGTAGATGGACCAGGGAAACTTGATGAAGGCGTCGCGGTCGCCCTTACCAGTGACCGTCGTGATCTCAACCATCGCTGTCGCTCCTGCGGCCGGATTGAACGCACTGGCGAGCGAAAAGCAAGGGGCTGGGCTTACGCGTTCGAGCTTGGATGAACGAGCCAAGCGAACCAAACCAGGTCCGTAAGGGCCTAACGGCGTGTCTCTTTTTAGGCTGCGTCGCGGCCCTGGAGCTGTGCGGCGGTCACGAGCGGGAACATCGCCTTGTCGCTAACGACCTCGTAGAGCCTCAGATAGCTCGGCTGATCCTCGGCCTTAAGACGCGGCCGCTCGCCATCGAACAAGCGCTCACGCAAGAACGCGCTCACGTGCACACGGTCTTCGGGCACGAGCTGCGCCACGAGGCTCATGAGCCTCTCGCACGAACCCTTGCCGAGCTCCGTCACGTGCCTGCCGTTCTCGTCCCGGAGCTCCGCGAGCACACCGGCGACTGCATCGATCGACTTGGCCCGAGCGTCGTCGAGCTGCGGAGTTGCCGCGGCGAGCTCGGCGAGTTGCGCGCGCGCGTGCTGGCCGACGATTCCGCGCGCCCGCACCACACCTTCCCAACGCTTGGCCATCGTCGCGACGAGAACGCGCGTTGGCGCATCGCCTTCCCGAAACGCTTCGACGAATGGCTGCACGTGACGGGCATCGAGAGGGGCCTCGGCAGCGCGCTGATCGGTTCGTAGCACGAGCGCAATGGATGCGCCGATGAGGCAGACTCCGGCGAGAAGGCCAAGCAGGACTCCGCCGCCTCCGCCCAACACCGCATGTCCCAAGCCGCCACAACCGACAAGCGAGGCAACAGCGCCGACAGCCGCCAGTGTTTCGCTAGCATCCGTTCCCGCCGAAAGGAATGCAATCACGCCCCGCCGGCCGCTAGCGCCAAGGGGTGACGTCGCTCGGCACATGGCATCATCGAGCGCGAAGCCGCGTGCGACGGGGCTCGATGCCGCGCCCATCACGGGCACGACGGCGCCGCGACCGAGGTCAGCGGCAAAGAGGCCTACGCTACCACTGGCGAGGCGCGACACTGGCGCAATAGCCGCGGGCGTTTCGGTCGTCATCATGCTGACCATATCGGCGCGAGCGGCGGGCGGATGCTCGCCAGCGCTCTGACGAAGGGTCAGGCATGTGGAACGCCAAGCTCGCCCGCAGCGCTGCGGAATTGACCGATCAGTGCTCAGTCGTGCGGGCGCGTCTGCGAAGGCACGGGAGCGACGAGCTTCTGCAGCTCCTCGCGCGAGGTCACGCCGCTCGGGTGCATGGCGATGAGAGCGTTGTAGAGCTGCGCGCTGCTCGTTGTGTCGCGGAAAGCCCAGCGCAAACGTTCGCCTTTGAACAGGTGCGCGAGCAAGAGCGGCGCCAGCTCCGCACGGTCAGCAACGTCGAGCCTTTCGAACGCCGCGAGGATGAGACGTGTGGACGTTGCCTCGAGCCGATGTTTGCGGGGCATGCTGTTCGCGAGCTCGCAGAGCGCGTCGATGCGGTTCGTGGCAGCGCTGTCGAGCTGGACATTCACGGCAGCGAGCTCGTCGAGTTGGCGGCGAAACTCCTGCCCAGCCACCCCCTTCGCCGCGACCAGGCTCGAAGCGCTCGTCGCGAGGCGCGTCACCAGGGCCTGGGTCTGCGCCTCGCCGGCCTTGAACGCGTCAAGGTACGGGCGCGCTTCGGTGACCGGGATGGGCTTCGCGCGCGCGGGTCCCTGCCACCGCTCGAGGCCCAAGCCGATGGCGGCCAAAGATAGGCAGCCACCGACCAAGCCCGCGAAAAACGGAGTCGGCTCGTCCCAACCCAAGGTGGTTCCGAGCGCGACACCCGCGCCCACCACGAGCGCCGTACCCCAAACCGGCATGGTCCTGAGAAGCCACTGGGGCGTTGATTCGCCGAAGTAGCTCCCCTTGCCGAGCGCCGCTTCATGCGTGTCGCTGACGAGCCGGTCGGCGAGGATGAAGAGCTTCTTGGCGCTCGTCGACGGTTCGCGCGCCGCGACCGGTACGGGCAAGAGCTCCTGCGGAACCAGCTGAGTCAATGTCACCGGTCGAGACGACAACTCGGCAATCGCAGGCGTACGGACTGACATGCGCGCCTTATCGGCAGGCGACTCGCAAGAGGTCCGCGCCTCAGCCGTGACGGCAGGTCACGACGACGCGTTGGCTCGCGAAACCTTACGTGAGCTCTAGCCGGCGAGACGACCCTGGATGACGAAGCTCGTCTGCTGCCCCTTGCTCTCGCCGATGATGCCGAACTTGCGGCCGATCACGTCGAAGGTCTCGAGCACGCGGTCGAGCTGCTCGGTCGTGTGCGTCGCCATGAACGAGGTGCGGATGAGTTGCTGTCCAGGTGCCACCGCCGGGCTGATGACCGGGTTCGTGAACACGCCGGCGTCGAGCAACGCGCGCCAGAACGAGAAGGTCTTGAGGTCATCCCCAATGACGACCGGAACGACGGGCGTGTTGCTGTGCAGCGTGTTGAACCCGAGTGCCTTGAAGCCCTTGCGGACATGGTCCGCGTTAGCGAACAAGCGCTCGCGGCGTTCCGGCTCGGCCTGGACGATTTCGAGCGACTTCAAGCAAGCGCCACAGGCTCCAGGTGTCATGCTCGCCTGGAAAATCATCGAGCGCGCCTTGTGCTTGATGAACTCGATGACCTTCGCGGGGCCAGCGATCACGCCGCCGAGCGATGCGAAGGCCTTGCTGAACGTCCCCATGACGAGGTCGACGTCGTCTTCGACACCGAAGTGCTCAGCGGTACCGCGGCCGTGTTTGCCGAAGACACCCATGCTGTGCGCCTCGTCGACCATGAGGCGGAAATTGTACTGCTTGCGCAGAGCCGCATACTGGTCGAGCGGGGCGACGTCGCCCTCCATACTGAAGACACCGTCGACGACCACCATCTTGGCGGCGTCCGGGGCTGCCTCACGCAACAAGAGCTCGAGATGCTCGGGCGTGTTGTGACGGAAGCGCTTCATGTCGGCCGCGCCCAAGCGCACGCCGTCGACGATCGAGCCGTGATCGCCCTTGTCCATGTAGACGATGTCGCCCTTGCCGAGAAGCGAGCTCAACGAGCCCAGGTTCGCGGTGTAGCCGGTCGAGAAGACCGCAGCCGCATCACGCTTCAAAAAGGCGGCGAACTTCTCTTCGAGCTCGGCGTGCAGCGATAGCGTGCCGTTCAGCAAGCGCGACCCGGAGCAGGTCGAGCCGAATTTCTTGATGGCCGCGATAGCGGCTTCCTTCACGCGTGGGTCGCTCGACAAACCCATGTAGTTGTTCGAGCCCGCCATGATGACGCGCTTACCGTCGATCATGACCTCGGTGCCGAAGGTCTCGTCGATGACCGAAAAATACGGGTAGATGTTGTGCGAGCGCGCGAGCGGCGGGTCGTTATACGCGTAGCACTTATCGAAGATATCCATCGTTACATCCCTGCCTGGTCGCTACGCGACTGACTCCGAAGCCTCACGGCGGCGCGAACGCTCGCCATCTTTGACGTACGTCCCGAAGACGTAGTCCCACAATGGCGAGCTAACCCCATACCATCGATCTTTGAACGCGAAATGATGCTGCAAGTGGCGCTTGCGCAGGCCCTTGCCAATCGACGAGGTCGGGCGGGCGAAGTGTGTGTAATAGTGGACGTAGTCGTAGCCCAAATAGCCGACAATGAAGCCCGAGAAGAGCGGCATCATCAACGGCGCGCCGGGCCAGGCGTAAAACAGACCAAGGAAGACGAAGAACAGAGGCACCGACATGAGCGGCGGCGCGACCAAGCGATCCCACTCCTGCACGTCGTGGTGCAAACGGTGCACGGGGTACCAGATCTTCTGAAGGGCCGGGTTCTTGAATTCGAAGTGGAAGACCCAGCGATGAAGCAGGTACTCGCAGAAGGTCCACAAGAAAAAGCCGCCGCCCCAAAGACCGGCCGATGTCAGAAGCGAAAGCCCCTGGCTTACGCCAAGATAAGATAGATATGCCGAGACGGGCACCCACATGAGTGCCGGCACCACCGGATGACAGCGGCTCAGACGCTCGAGCAATGGGCTCGCGAAGGCCTGCTTACTTACTGCGTGGGGGTGTTGCATCGCGTTTGGCCCCGGCAGTTGCCAGGAATCCTTTCGAACTGTCAACGTCAGACGGCCCGGGGCGGGTCACGCCGCAGATACAATAGTGTCAAAACCACGATTGCCAGGGCCAAAACGGCAAGTCCTGGCGTCTCCATCATCGTCTGGGCCCGGCCGATGGTGACGGCAAAATGTGCCATCGCCATGCTGCCGAGGGTCACTCCCAAGGTCATCATGACGATCCAGCCGCCAAATCGACTCACTGCCCGTAAGCCTTTGTTCTCACGGCGAGAAAAAACGAAATACACGAGTCCGGCGACGACGGCGAAAAGGATCAGCAGCTGGTTGAGATAGGGACCAAAGCTACAGACGATATTGGTGAGCGCGTTGGCCGGCTGTGACTCGAGCAAGCAGACGCTCCGTTCGTGTGACAGGCTGTCGGTGATGACGAGAGACGCCGCCGATGCCCCGACCTGCGGAACGAGCACCGTACGCGCAAACCCGGCGGCGGCCATCCCGGCGAGCGACCCGACCGCGACCGCGACGGGTAGCCGACCCAGCCAGGCGAGCGGTGGCACTCGCCGGGCGAGCATCAGCGCTAACCCGAGGACGACGAGCAGAGTGGTCACCCAGGCGGGGCCCGTCGCGGGACCTGCGGCAAGACGGTCCCAGATGCGCGGCAGAAGCACCTGACGTACCTCGAAGGCCGCGAAGAGGCCGAGGGCGACCCCCAGGAACAGTCCCTCCGCCACCCGATATAGCGGATTGTCGCGCCACACGAAGGAAAGCACCGCGAAGGTCAGCAGCAAAGCGATGAGCGGCCCGATCACGTAGCCCCCTTCTTGCGGCCCCGCCAGAGAGTGAGGCCCTGACCCGCGACCAAGCAGAGAACGAGCGCGAGATGCGCCCAGCGCTGCGCCCGCATTTGCGCTGCGAGCTCGCGCAAATGGCCAACGGCATCGCTATCGCCTCGTAATCGGGGGTCATTCGCGGCGATGTCCGCGAAAGCGGCCACGTCGCGAGCACCGGCAACGAGCCCAGAGATTTGTCCGCTGGCGTGAAACGCCGCTAGCTGCGGCCCATCGATGCTCGTCGTCGCGATGACCAACTTACGCGCGAATCGCCCCTGCCCCTGCAGCAACCACTCGAACGCGCCCGGGGCGCCGCTCGCGGCCACCACGAACGACGCGGCGTCCGCGAGGCGAGAGACCTCGGCAGCGAGCGGTAAATCACCGAGGGCATTGCCAGCGTGATCACGGCTGGCCATACGCTGGAGTGGGATTCCGGTGAGGTGGACAGCGGCGCTCCGCCCTTCGAGGAACCCCAGGTTGATGGCATCGCGACCGTAGGTCGCTTTGCGACTGGCGAGAGCCTCACGTAAGAAACGCTCAGCGAGCATGGCCCCGTGTGGCGTCAGGCTCACGGTAATCACACGCGCACCGCGCATGAGAGCGATGTCGAGCGTAAGGCGCACGAAGGGGCCAAGCTCGGGAACGCTGGCGGGGTCGAAGTCGACCGCAAGCACGAGCAGATCGCCGGTCGTCAGCTCCGCGATCGCGGCATGCGCTTGAGTCACCTGTGGAGCGATGCCCGCGCGGGGCGCGGGACGCGTCGAGCAGAGACCGACAGCCACGGCGACGACGAGAGCAGCGATGGCGAGCCAGCGCGTCACGAGCGGCGCTCCCCGAGGTAGTCGCGTTCGACACCAAGCAAGAGGCGCAACAACGTCGAGCAGGCAGCAATAGCGGCGCCGATGAGCAGCACGCGTTGCCCCGCGACGTTCGGAACGCGCGTGAGCCAGTCAGCAACCGGAGTCAGCAGCGTTGCGGCCGCGCTGGTCGCCGGCGCCCGACCCAACATGACGATGGCAGCGGTGGCGATGATCAGGGCGGTCTCGCCAGAGCGAGCGCGCATGCGACGCAGCGCCGTGTCGACGAGCGCGAACGCCACAAGTGCAAGCAGGCTGCTCTCGAGCGGCGCGTAAACGTAGTCGAAGATCCACACGAACCAATCGCCAGCGGGGCCCTGAGCGACACCAATGGCGAACGTCACGGCGAAGGCAACGAGCACGATGGCCGAGCTCAAATGTCCGCTTTCGCGCCGTAGAACCTTACCTCCCTCGCGCGCGACGACGCCGGCGATAGCGACGAGTGTCACGACAGCGATGATTGCGACAACGAGGTCGGCGGCAAACGTCTTGAGCCACCCATCGCGCGCGACGTCGATGACTGGCTCGAGCGCCCAATAGGTAGCCGCGACCATGGCACAAACGATGGGGGCTCCTGCCTTGGTCACCCGAACGCTCCACTGCTCGCCAAGATCACCAACACCCCGAGAACCGCGATGAGGAGGATCTTCATGCGGTCGCCCGCGAGCACAGTAGCAAGCAGCGCAGGCGCGCGTGAGCTGTCGGCCGCCGCCGCATACACGGCGTCGCCCACGAGAACCTCGCCTTGGCTCGCAGCCGCGACCGCGAGAGACGCGTGCTCGTCAGTGGCGGTGAGCGAGACGGCATCTGGACGCAGCGCGCTCGTGACCAGCAAGGTCTCGGGCGGCAGGCGGCCGACGAACAGGGCGGCGGTTCCGGGAGTCTGCGTGATGACCTCGCGACCGCTTGGCAAGAACGGAATGGCGTTCGCGGCGATGGCGCGGTGCTCATCGAGCGCATAGCCGGCCCCCGACACGCCTTCTTCGGAACCGCTATGACGGACAAAGGGCTCGCGGTCGGCGACGACCAGGGTCGTCTCGTGTGTCGCCGTGACGTCGGCCGCTCGATCGATGAGGTACAGACCTGCGAGCGTCTGCGCATCGTTTACGGAGTTGACGCCGGGTACCGCAACAACCGGCCCGGCAGTGGCGTGTGCCGCAGCGGCCATGCGGTCGAAGGCGTCGAACGCCGGGGGGCGACGCAGCTTCAGGGCTCCGCGCGAGCGGACGACGCGACGGACCGCCGCGGCGAATATCGTCGAGAAGACCGAAAACGCGAGCAACATGCGAAGATTGAAGCCAAGCCCGGCGTCGAGTGGTCGCACTGCGTAGGCAATCTGGGCAGCAAGTCGTGCGAGCGCGGGGACCTCGCTGCGCACGATGCCGGCGCGGGCAGCGCTGTCCATGTTTTCCCAGGCCATCCACGCGAGCGCGCGCCGCCAGAGAGCGTCAGGCAGGTCGCGATAGGCGGTAGCGAAGAGCGCGTCGCGCTCGCTCACAGCACGCACTTCGAGATCGGGCCAGCGGGCGGCGACTTGCACCACCGGATCGAGACGCGTCATCCAGGCTTGCATACGCAAACGCTGCGCGTCGGTGTCGAGGCGTTCCCACCAGGCGCGGGCCCGCTGGTGTTCGGTCTCTCCACGCGAGGCCCACCAGACCATGACTTGCAGTGGGCGTGTCGCATCCAGGCCTTCTTGGCCGGCAGCCCGGGCATTGCGCTCGACGTAGACGCGGTGGCTCGACGAGAGGCTCGCGATCCAGCGGTTGTAGCTCGCGGTGCGCGCCTTGACGCCGATGAGAGACCACCAGCGGTCGACCTCGTTGCGCACCTCTTCTGGTTGGTCGGCGAGGTACAGCTCGGGGAGCGCCCATGCTTCGAAGTCCTCCGGGCGCATGCCTTCGTGGGCCTTCGAGAGCCAAGCCTCGCGTTCGGTTTGGCTCATGAGCAAAGGCCAGCGCGCAAGCCACGCCGTCCGCTCACGCATAGGAACGCCCCGCCACCAACGCGCGAGCAGCGCTTCCTGCTGGGCCGCGCCGCGCATCTCGAACGCGGCTCGTGCTTTCGCGAGGGTGACGTCACTCTCGAGCTCGTGTTCGACGATGCGCTCGAAGCTCGCGGGACGTGACAAGCTCCCGGCTCCCAGACGCGCCAGCTGCACGTCATCGCGAAGATCGACTTGCACCTGCGGAGCGCATGCCTCGTTGCTGACGACCTCGACCCCGTTGCCTGCAAGAGCAGTTACGCGATAGCGCACTCCCGCAGCGAGCTCAGCGACACTCGGGCGGTCGACGAGCTCGGTGACACCCGCGGCGGTCTTACCGACGACGATGGCCTTCTGACCGGAGATACGGGCAACGCGATAAGCGGTCACGACACTCGCGCGGTTCGAGCGGGCCGTGCTCGCCAGACGGTCATCCGGTGCAACGTCACTGATGGACCGCGCCCACGCGACGCGCACGGCGTCGAAGTCGCGATAGAAGCGCGGCTCACGCGGGTCGACCCGCTCGAGTGAAGCCCGCAGGGCGCGCGGTTCGCCGACGTCTCGCGCGAGATGCGCGACCGGGACGCGGGTGGATTCTCCCGTGACGCCGAAAGCGCTTACCGGCGTGAGCACGATCTCCGAACGCACGGCCGATTCCCCAGGCGGCTCGACGAAGCTCGCGCGATACCGCCCTTCGGTGAGGGTCAGATCGGTGAGACGCCCCCGCGACGGCTCCACGGTGGCCTCGCGCGTACGCGCCTGCGCCTGCGCGAAGTCGGCGCCGAGACACAAGGTCTGCTGCAACAAGGCTAGAGTCACGTCGTCGGCATTGGCGAGACGTTCAACGCGTACCGCCGCGACGTTCGCGGCGCGCGCCCCGCTGAAAGAAACGCTCAGATTGCGATAGCGTTGGTTGCCGTCTTCGGAGAGCGCTGTGGTCTCGTGCGCATGGACCGACGCGAGAGCAAGCGTTGGCGCGACGGTCAGGTCCGCCACGGCACTCGACAAGGCTTGGCGAAGACTCACCATCTCACCCGCCACATGTGCGAACGTGGCCGTCGGCTTCTGCATGTCGAAGCCGATGCGCACACCCGACTCCTCGGCGGCGGCGATGAGGTCGAGCGCGTGACCAAGCGCGACCTCGAGACGCATGAAGGCGCGCAGCTGGTCGGCTGGTGTTCCCCGTGACGCGCGCAGATCGCCGATGCGCTGTTCTGCTGCAGCGACTTCGTCGAGGGCTTCGTTTACATCGTCGAGGGCCGTCTCCGGGTCGACGATACGGACCTGCATCGGTCGCTGGCGCGAAAACAAGTCGACGATGTCGGCGGCGCCGCGCTCGAGTCGCTCGAGAGCACGAGAGAGGGCGCTGAGCGGCGCGCCGGTCTCTCCCAACGTACGCGCGGCCGCGAGTGCCTCGAGCGCGTCGAGGGCCTCGGCATGGTAGCCGCGACTGATGGCCGGCAAAGCCTCTGCGGCGGCGCGCAGTGGCACCACGCGCGCGAGCCGCGCGAAGACTTCAGTTGCGGCCGGCGGGATCGGCGTCTCGGGAGATGCGCCCTCGGTCTCCCCCGCTTCGCGCACGACGTGTGTCGCGGGCACGAGCTCTGAAAGCGCCAGGCGATACACGTCGAGCGTGTTGTGCAACGCTGCGGCCGTGCGGGCGAGACTTCCGACCTGTGTGCGCTCGGCGACGGCTTCGACCGCGGGCGTCTGCGCGTCGAGAGTAAAGGGAAAGAGAACAATAGCGACCGCGATGACTCGACTCATGCGCGGTCCAATACGTCCAAGCGCTGGGACAAGAGGTCACAAAGCAGTCGCCCGCCGTTCGGCCTGTTCAACAACGCCCTTATTGCTTGCACCATGTCCGTTGGGGCGACGGCTTCGATGTAGGGCAAAGCCATCCGCATGGAGGCGTCGGTGAGGCGTTGGACCGGGCGCATGGCGCCAAGCAGCAGCAGCGCCGGCGTCGTCAGCCGACGGGCGTGGATGAGCCGGGCGCAGGCATCGAGCGCCGCGGCCTCGCGTTGCGATAGCTCGACGGTCATGGGTGGGCAGGCAGACTGCCGCAAACTGGCGCCGAGCGCTACGTTTCAAACAGCCTCGTGCGCCGTCAGCCGAGGGTCAGGTGCTGAAGCTACTGCCACAGCCACACGCGCGCTGGATGTTCGGGTTCTCGAACTTGAAGCCCGAGCCAGCCAGGCCGTCAACGTAGTCGATGGTTGTCCCCATCAGATGGCCAGCGCTGTACTGGTCGACGAAGATCGGGATCCCGAACTGCTCATCGACGAAGTCCTCGCCCGTCGCTTTCGGCGTAAAGTCGAGCAGATACTGGAGACCCGAGCAGCCGCCACCGATGACGCCAACGCGCAGGCCATGGTCGATCATCTTCTCGTCCGCCATGGCGCGCTTGACCATATCCGCAGCCTTCTCGGTGAGCTTCACCGGGCTTGGAGTCGCCGGCAAATCGATGTGAAATGGGGTGGGAGCGGGGGAAAGACCTTCTACCTGAGCCATGACGGGTACGAGCCTCCAGAGCGGCTAAGTTACGCTCCGCGTGCGCGATTGACAATGCGATCGCCGCCTGTGGGTCAAAACACATACCCGAGGCTGAAGATTCCACCATAGTACCGGTCGAGGAGCCTCGCATCCTCGAGCTGGCTCGCGAGCACCAAGTTGGTCACGCCACTGAATCGTCCGTTGTATTGCTGGAGGCGTCCGGCGACGACCAACTCGACGCGCTTGATGACCGCGCGCAAACCAAGCTCGGCTCGCATGGCGAAAAGCGATTCCTTTTCGCCCAGGGCGTCGTTGCTCGTTGCCATCCATGGGTAAAAGCGCCCACCTGCGAACGCCGCGAAGTGCTTGGCGAGCGGGATGTCGAGCATGAAGCCGACCGCCGCGGAGGAATAGCGCGTCGACGGGAACGGCAGGCCGCTCATGGGAAAGGTCGCGTAGGCGTAACCGGCTTGCAGCGCGATGGCCGGAGCGCGCGTCGTCTCTCCGAGAGCGAATCGGTAAGCCGCCCCAACCTCGCCGCCCGCGACCGTGCTGTCGCTCGAGGTGTCGCCGGCACGGAAGTCGGTCGAGGCGCGCGTGAGGTAGCCCTCCCCGTAGAAGCCGACGCCGCGCGACGCTCGCTCCCGCGATTGCTCGGCCCAAGGGAAATACGCGAACGACATGCTGGTCGCGAGCAGCGGACCGTCATACGACGCGCGTCCTCCGCTAGAGCGGACACGACCGTCGCGCTGCAGTGTGAGCACGCCGAGACGCCCCTCGAATGTGGGCTCGACATCAACGACGTCGCGTCGCGTTGGCGCCTGGTCGACGGCGATTGGCGCAGCAAGGCGGTGATCGTCGGCAAACGTTGGCTCATGCGCGAGAACGACCGGTGGGTCAGGCTCTTTGACGCTGACGGGAGGTGGAGGCACTGCCTCGACGGGCAGAGTTTCCGGGACGGACGGCGGCACAGGCACGGAAGCAACCGCGTCGGGTACCGTCGTTGCCGCGCTGGGAGCCGAGGGGAGGGTCGCGAGTTTCCCCGAGATGGCAGCGACCACGGGCAGCGCGGCGCTCCGCGTGAGGCGCGTGCCGACGAGTGGCCGTCGCGTCGTATAGAGCGTTTCGCCGGCTGTGCTGATCAGCGCGACGTCGGCGACATTCACCTGCACCGCACGGCCGCGGTCGCTCTCGGTCACCGACGCGCCCTTCACCACCACGACGTGTGAGGCACCCACCAGGGGGCCGACCGCCTTGATGACGGCGAGGTCTGCGGCGTCGCGCGCGAGGTACCCATTCGCGAGCACGGCGCGTCGGTAGCTCTCGAACGGCAACACGGTGGTGTTCTTGGCGAGCGGTGTCTCAAATAAGCTGCCCATGTCCTTCGACAGGTCGGGCCCGCCAGGCGTACGGGTCGGAATGACGACGATGGTCGGCAGACCTGCACGCGCTTGCGGCGCCTGGGCATGCACGGTGGCGCAAACGAAGGAAACCGCCGCAAATAACGCAATGCGTAGACGAAGTGGGCTCAGAGTGCACAAATTCTAGCCCTGGAGCCCGTGTGGCACCAAGTAAAGACCGACCGAGAAGGGACGCGCGGCTGGATCTGGTTGCGATCGTGGTCTCGATTTGGTAGGCCGTCGCCGCCTTCGGGCGGACTTTGCGATCACGCCGATAACTCGGCGGGCACGCGGTGTTCGTCCATGGCAAAATCTGGTCCTCGAAGGTTGCCGTGAGCAGCGGTCCTTTTGGTCTCGGATTCAACAATAACAACCACGCCGTAACGGCTCGACTGTGCGGTGCTCGTGGGAATCCCACGGGTTGAACGGTCGACATCCCTAAGTTCCGGCGAGCGAAAGAACCGCGGAGAAGTCAAGATGGCCGAGCTCACTATGCGTGAGATGCTCGAAGCAGGCGTACACTTCGGGCACCAAACCAACCGTTGGAACCCGAAGATGAAGCCTTACATCTTCGGTGCCCGTAACGGCATTTACATCGTCGACCTGCAGAAGACGGTTCCCCTCTTCTCGAAGGCTTATCGCTTCCTCGTCGACATCACGTCGCGCGGCGAGAAGGTGCTCTTCGTCGGCACCAAAAAGCAGGCGCAGGAAGTCATCCAGCAAGAGGCGGCACGTGGCGAGCAATTCTTCGTCAACAACCGCTGGCTGGGCGGCACCCTCACCAACTACCGCACCGTGAAGGCGTCGATCGACCGCCTGCGCGCCATCGAAAAGATGGAGCAAGACGGCACCTTCGACAAGCTCACCAAGAAGGAAGTCCTCCGCCTGACGCGCGAGCGCCAGAAGCTCGAGAAGAACCTCGGCGGTATCAAGGACATGACCAAGCTCCCAGGCGCGGTGTTCGTCATCGACACCAAGAAGGAGCACATCGCCGTCGCCGAGGCTCGCAAGCTCGGTATCCCGGTGGTGGCGGTCGTCGACACGAACTGCGATCCAGACGAAGTCGACTACATCATTCCAGGTAACGATGACGCCATTCGCGCCATCCGCATCTTCGTGACCCGCGCCGCTGACGCGTGCGCCGACGGCAACTCGGCGTACCAGAAGGTGCTCGCGACCCAGAAGGCCGAAGAGGCCGCGCGTCGAGCCCAGAGCGGTGGCCGTGATGCAAGCTCCGGCGGCGGCGGTCGTGACCGTGGCGGCGAGCAGCGCGAGCGCCCCGAGGGTGGTCCGCAGGTCGAAGTCGTCCGCGCCCCGACCAAAGAAGAGGCCATGGCTCCGCAATAACGGAGTTGTCTCTTTCCCCGATTAGAACGCCAATCTGATGTCACCGCGGCCACGCGTCGCGGTGACCTGGAGAAGTTTGTGGAGACTCAGCGTATGGAAGTGAATGCGAAGATGGTTTCCGAGCTGCGCGCTAAGACCAGCGCCGGCATCATGGACTGCAAGAAGGCACTAGCCGAGAGCGCTGGCGACTTCGAGAAAGCCGTCGAGTGGCTACGCAAGAAGGGCCTGTCCGCCGCGGCAAAGAAAGCAGACCGTATCGCTGCCGAAGGCTTGGTGCAGAGCTACATCCACGCCGGCGGCAAGATCGGCGTGCTGGTGGAAGTGAACAGCGAGACCGACTTCGTTGCTCGCAACCCCGAGTTCCAGTCCTTCGTGAAGGACGTCGCGATGCACATCGCCGCAGCGTCGCCGCAGTACGTGCGCCGCGAGGAAGTGCCGGCAAACGTCGTCGAGAAGGAGAAGAGCATCTTGAGCGCGCAGGTGCTCGAGTCCGGCAAGCCAGCGAACATGGTCGACAAGATCGTCACCGGCAAGATCGACAAGTTCTTCAAGGACATCTGCTTGATGGAGCAGCCGTTCGTGAAAGACCCCGACAAGAGCGTCGACCAAATGTTGACCGAGCTCGTCGCAAAGATCGGTGAGAAGATCGTTGTTCGCCGCTTCGTGCGGTTCCAGCTAGGCGAAGGAATCGAGAAGAAGTCCGAAGACTTCGCCGCGGAAGTGCAGAAGCAGGTTCAGGGCTCGTAAGGCCCATTCCGCTTCTTTAGGAAACGCAAAGCGGGCCCGTTTCACCGGGCCCGTTTTTTTTGGCGCTGACTCCATGTGATGACCATCACTTACGAGCCCCCCGGTTGTGTCCGATGGTGAGTTCCACAACCAAAGAGGTCTCATCGTGGAGAACGCAACTCACGCCGGTGCGTCCGTTGGCCTCATCCTGTTGGTTCCAGAGGTCGCCTCCGCGCGCACCGTGCGCTTCACGCTCGATGAGCTTTATCGTCACGCCGAAGCAGCGGTGATTGGCGAGGTTCAGGGCGTCGTCATGAGCGAAGGTCGTCGGTTCGCCGACATCCAGGTCCACGAGGTCCTCAAAGGAGACGTCGACCCAGTGATTCGGGTCATCGCCGAATCGGCATGGCGTCTCGACGCGGGCTCTGGACTCGAGCCTGGCTCGCGCATCGTGTTTTTTCTGGGCAGGCGCGAAACGGATCCGGCGCGGGCGCTTCCAACCGGCCGCGGCTACGTGCCGTTTGCGGGTCGAGAGAACGTGCGCGTCTTGAGCGGCTCACCAAAGCTGCCGGCCTCCATCGCCGAAGACGTGCAGCGACACGACCTGCAAGCGGTGCTCACCACCGAGGTCTTCGCGAGGTATCTGGCGACTCTCGATTGAGGCCGGAGCGCTATCTCTCGATCAACACGTCGTGCTCCACACCACCACGACGAAGCCGGACCGTTGCGCGGTTCTTCTCGCGAAAACGGGCCAACACGAGATCGCCCCGGACACGCTCACCATCGATCAGCAGAATGGTATCGCCCGGCTCGAGCCCGCGGGCCGCCGGGCTCCCCTCACACGCATAGCTAACATCGTTGAGCTCGGCGTCGACGGGGTCGTGCTCGTACTCCGGCTTCATTTTGGTAAGCAGGACGCCCCAGCGCCCGGCCTCGAGCTTCGCGCACATGTGCTTGTCGAGGACCCGTTTGCCTGCGGGGGTAAGTTTACCAGCGTGGGCCTGCTGCTCCGCTAAAGCAAACGCCGTACGATCGGAAACCCGAGCAAGCTTCGCCTCGGTGACGGCTTGGGCGTCGACCGGAAAGTGCTCCCAAAGAACGCGGGCCGCGAGCTTGCCGTCGAACTCTCCCATGCGGCCGTCGATCGCGGCCATCAACAACGGCATCAGCCAGCTATCGGCCGCCGTCATGCGGCGCGTGGCATTGAGAAGAGCGTCTTTCTCGCGGGACTTCACGACCTCGTTGATGAAAGCACTCTGCGCGCCGGGTCCCCCCGCGCGAGCCGCCTCCATGGCGGCGACGAACCTTACCGTCGGCGACTCGATTGCGTCCTCGGCATCGCCACGCGCGCACCCCAACAAGGAGACCAAGACGGTGGCGGAGAGGCTTCGGCGCGTCATGAAGGCCGAGTTCATCGCACCTGGGTGATGGGAAGAAATGTGACCCAGGTCACGTTTCCCACTCTGTCAGCGTGTCGCGACTAACGGAGCGTTCACAGAGGAGGCGCCATGCAACGCACCACCGGGTCGTCGGTTGGTCTCATCGTGCTCGTTCCTGGCCTTACGTCAGCCAAGAGCGTCAGCGTCACGCTTGACGAGCTCTACAAACATGCGGAGGCCGTCGTCATCGGCGAGGTCGCTGGCGTCGTCATCGTCAACGGCCACCGTTACGCAGACATTCAGGTCGAGCAGGTCCTCAAAGGCGAAGTGGAGCCCACCGTGCGGGTCATCGCCGAGTCGACCTGGCGATGCGACGTAAGCAACGCCGTGCAGGCAGGAGCACGTGTCGTGCTCTTCCTGGGTAAGCGCGATCCGCGATACCTGGGCGCGCGTGCCATCGAGCACGCGGGTCGCGGCTACTTCCCTTTCGTCGGCCGCGAGCACGTGCGGCTCCTCAGCGAGGAAGTTCAGCTACCGGCCGCCATCGCGGACGAGGTCAAGCGACGTGACCTGCACGCGATCCTGACGACCGACGTCTTCGTACGCTACCTGTCGACGCTCGACTGAGCTACCGGTCGAGTGGTTCGTCTTCGGCCATCGCTTCGACCCAACCTTCGATGCGCTGGCTGAGACGCTCGAGTTGCTCGTCGGAGAGCCGGCGAAGCGCGTTGATGATGCGGTGCTCGGCGCCGGAAAGACGGGTCGTGTACGCTTCGTATTCGGAGGTCTCGACCTCGCCGGCCTCGTTACGGTGATAGCTGATAATCGACTCGCGCAGCCATTCAGGCGCACGTTGCGCATAGGCCAAGCGCTGGACGTATTCGATGTCTGCGATTGCGAAGATCTGACAGAGCTTAGCAGCGACTTCGGCGGACGGCTGCGACAGCCGCAGCTCCCACTGGCCGATGTAGCCGGGCGAGACGTGCAGCGCCTTGGCCATGGCGCGCTGACTGAGTCGGTGCTTGCGCCGAATGGCTTTCACCAGGTCGGAGAAACGTTGATATGTGCGCGGATCCATCACGTGTGGACACTCCCCGGGGGGCCGCGCGCCTCAGGCGCGGTAGTCGTAGCTTAATGCTTCGTGTGCAAAAGTAAAGCCCTGGAAAACCAAGCAAATACGGCCATTTAACCGGGTTCTCAGCGGCGACTACGCGGTCCACGGCCACCGGGGCGGCCGCTGGGACGGCTGCTGCTTGCGCGCTTGTTGCGCCGCGGGGGACGCCCGTCGCTTGCGCCGCTCGCGGCCTTGTTGCCCGCCGCACCCTTTCCACGCGGTCGGCTCGCGTAGGGATCGCTGCTCGTGTCGGTCATACCGTAGCGGCCCGCGCGCGGACGCTCACGCTCGCTTGCTCGTGGACCGACGCGCTCGCGCATCTCTTCCCAGCGCTTGGGCCGCACAGGCTCCGAGGGCGCCGACAGGAACTGCTCTTCCCAAGACCGCGGCCGGCGGGGTGGTTCGCCACCCGGTGGTCGACTGTCGGGGCCGGGCGCGTGACGTTCGGACGGCGGCGCCCGGTGGCCAGCGACTGACTCACGACGTTCGGGGCTCGGCGCCCGTCCCTCGCCCCGCTGAAACCCTGGGCGCGTCTCTTCGCGCACGCGCCGCAGCGAGTCCGAGTGGCGCTCTTGCCCCTTTTCATGGAGAGCCTCGGGTCTGCGACGCCTTGGATCTGCGGGCTTCTCCGGCGGCGGTTGCCTAAGCTTCGCTTTCACCTCGCGCTCTTCTTCACGGTCGCGGCGCCAGCCCATCTGCTTCTTCGCACGGAAGCGCTCCTTGCCTTCCTGAGCAAGCGCAAAATCGATCTGGCGGCGCTTCATGTTGACGCCCATGAGCGTGACCTCGAGCCGGTCGCCGAGCCCGATGCGCGTCTTCGTGCGCCGCGCAAACAACATCTGATCGTCTTCGATATACTCGAAATATCCGCGATAGTGGTGCGACAGCGCCTCCATCGGAATGAGTCCGTCGACGAACAATTCGATGGGTCGGACGAACGCGCCAGCTGGGTGGACACCCATGACCTGAGCAGTCATGTCTTCGCCCACATGCTTCAGCGCGATCTGGCACGCCATGAGCTGAGTGACCCCACGTTCGGCCTCCATGGCCTTGCGCTCTTGCTGCGAGCAATGTGTCCCGAGAGCGTCGAGGTTCTGAAGCTTGCCCTGGTTCGACCACAACGCCTTGAGGGCCCGGTGCACCACGAGATCGGGGTAGCGACGGATAGGCGAGGTGAAATGCGCGTATGCCTTCGAGGCGAGTCCGTAGTGGCCGAGGTTGTCCGGGCCGTAGCGCGCCTGCTGCATCATGCGCAGCACCAGCGACTGAACGACGCTCGCGGCAGGGTGATTGCGCATGCGCAGAATGAACTTCTGCAATACCTTCGGCTCGCGGGCCGCGTCGGGATCGAAGTCGATGCCGAGTTTGGCCGCCCAGCGCACCAGGAGCTCGAGCTTCATGGGGTCGGGCGAGTCGTGGACCCGATACAGCGCCGGCCACTCCCTGCCAATGAGGTACTCGGCGACGGCTTCGTTGGCGGCGACCATCAGGTCTTCGATGAGGCGGTGTGCTTCGAGGCGCGGGCGCTGCACGATGTCGGCAGCCGCTCCGTCGGGTCCCATTTGGATGCGCGACTCGGGGATCTCGAAGTCGATGGCGCCACGGCGAGCTCGCTGGGCGCGCAACCACCGCGCTGGAATGACGAGCTTCTGAATGAGGTCGTTCTGCGGGTGTTTTGGTCCGCTGATGCCGACGTCTTTCGCGTCGAGAACCTCCTGCACGATGTTGTACGTAAGGCGGGCCGCGCTATCGATGAGCGACGGATACACCTGCACATCGTGCATGATGCCACCCGCGTCCACCACGAACTCGGCCGTCATGGTCAGACGAGGCAGGTTCGGCCGCAGCGAACAAAGATCGTTGGACAGCCGCTCGGGGAGCATCGGCAACACGCGGTCGGGGAAATAGACGCTGGTGGCGCGGGCGCGCGCTGCGTCGTCGAGCGCGGTTCCCTCGCGTACGTAGTGGGAGACGTCGGCAATCGAGACCCATACGCGATAGCGGTCACCTTCGAGGCGCGCCGACACGGCGTCATCGAAGTCGCGTGCGTCTTCACCATCGATTGTGACGTGTGGCACGCCACGCAAATCGACCCGTCCGTCCACGAGCACGCGGGCCGGGTCCACGGGCGGAAACTTCGCGACCTCGGCGTCGACGGCCTCGTCGAAGGTGCGTGGCCATTTGGTGGCTCGTACAGCCATCTCGACCTGCACCTTCGGATCGACCGGGTCGCCCAGAACCTCTTCGACGCGCGCGACCGAAGCGCCCTCGGCTTCGCCCTCACGGAGGATGCGTGCTTCGACCGCGTCGCCATCTTTGGCTTCACCCATTTCGTCGGCGGGCACCACCAAGGCGCTCGAGCCGTCGTCGGGCAAGAGATAGGTGAAGCGGGCTTGGCGACGGAGGACCCCAACGACGGTGCCGCTGCGGGATGGCCCGCGCTCGACGATCCGGCCGCGCACCCTCCCCTTACGACCAACACCAAGCTCGACGGTGACGACGTCGCCATCGCGGACACCGACAATCTCTTCCGGAGGCAAATAGACGCTGGGCGTGCCGCGAGCCTCCGCGAGGAGCTTCGCGCTGCCGTCACCGTTCATGCGTACGACGCCCCGAACGCGCTTGAGCGCCGGCTTGTCGGGCTCGCCACGTCGGCGCTTCGGATGTCTTTTGCTTCGCTGCGAGCCGGAAGGTCGTGCCATAGGCAAGTTAGACTCTAGGTGGCTTCGTCACCCCAAGGCAACGAACGTATGTGGATTTGGCGCGATCGTTACAAAGCCCACACTCGCCTCGGACGCGAGCTCGGGATCTGGTTTCACCCCGACTATTCTGCTCACGAGCTCGGCGACGCGCAGCTCATCCCCAATGTGCAGCTCGATCGCAGCGAGCGTGTCCTCGACCGTCTGAGCGAACGCGGCTTCGTGCGCATGTCCGACGTACGCATACCGCCGCTCGCCTCAATCGAGGAGCTGGCGTGGGTCCACACCCGTGACTATCTCGAGGCCAGTGTCACCCCGGAGACGCTAGCCCACATCTTCGGAATACCCCCTGATGCAGTGGACGTGGATGTGCTCGTGCAAGCACAGCGACGTGTCGTTGGGGGCACCGTAGCCGCGGCGGTAGCGGTCGCCGGCCGCGAGCTGCGTGTCGGGGTGAACCTTGGGGGAGGCCTGCACCATGCCCAGCCCAACCGCGGGGCGGGCTTTTGCGTCTACAACGACATCGCGGTCGCCATCGCACGTATCCGCAAAAGCGGATACAGCGCACCCATCGCCATCATCGATCTCGACTTTCACCAAGGAGACGGCAATCTCGACACCTTCGCCGATGATGCCTCGGTGTTGACCTATTCGCTTCACGGCGCCGCCTGGAGAGAGCGCGACGCGGTGGCCAATATCGATGTGCAGCTGCCGCCACGCACCGGCGACGAGGCCTACCTTGCCGCGATGCGCACAACGCTAGCACCAGCGCTCGACGCACACGCACCCGGGCTCGTCTTCTACATCGCCGGCACCGACGTCCTCGCTGGCGACACGCTGGGCGACTTCTTGCTGACGCCGCGAGGCATCTTGGACCGCGACATCGCCGTGACCACGATGACGCGAAAGCTCGGCGCCGGGCTCGTCGTTACCATGGGCGGAGGCTACAGCGGCGGCGCCTGGCAAGCGACAGCCAACTTCGTTCGCTGGCTGCTCACGGATGACCAACGCGCCACCCGCCACCCCGAGCTGCCATTGCGACGACGCTTCCGGCAGATCTCTCGCGACATCGGCGTCGCCGAGTTGCAGCGCGTCGACGATGGCGAACTGACTTTCACCGACGACGATTTCCATACCGGCCTGAGTCGCACGCTACGACCGCATCTCGTGCTTGGCTACTACACGCGGCAAGGCATCGAGTTCGCTTTCGAGCGCTTCGGTCTTCTCGGAGAGCTCCGCAAACGAGGCTTTAGCGAGCTGCGCATCAGCGGCCCCGACAGCGATAGCTCACCGCTTCGCATCTATGGACGAGCCGCAGGCAATCCCCAAGAGCTTCTACTCATGGAGCTCATCGTGCGCAGGAAAACTATCGAGGCCCCGCCCGGACTCGAAGGATCGCCGACCATCGACGCCCTGATGATCGAGTGGCTGCTCCTCCAGAACCCAACGCGCACCTTTGCCCCTGGTCGGCCGTGCTTGCCGGGCCAAAATCATCCGGGCTTAGGCCTTGCCGGCCTCATGCAAGAGCTTCTCATTCGCGTCACGGCTCGCTTGCGACTCGAGGGTCTGCTATCGCGGCCTTCTCACTACCACAACGCGGCTCTCGCCGGTCCGCAGTACCAATTCCTCGATCCGCGCGTCGAAGGGCGTTTCCGCGCCATGCGCCGGGCCCTCGCGCATCTGAGCATTCCGGAAGCAACCGCACTCGTCGAAGCGGGTGGCCTTCGCGACAACGACGGAAACGTCGTGCCCTGGGAGCCAGCCGACCAGATCCTGCCCACAAGCCCGCGCCTGAAGGCTTACTTCGATACGGGGGCTTTCCAGAATGCCGCCGCCAAAGCCATGGCAGACCTCTCCGAGAGCGGTTTGCTCGCGGTCGGCAAGTCAAGTCTTGTCGGCCCCGGTGGACCTAAGTAAGACCCATCGCCGCCGTGCTCGACCTCTCCAGGCTCAACCCACCCCAGCGTGAAGCAGTCCTGCACGAGGAAGGGCCCCTCCTCGTCCTCGCTGGCGCAGGCAGCGGCAAAACACGCGTCATCATCCATCGCGTTGCGCGCCTCATCGAGCGAGGAGTCCGGCCGGAGCGAATTCTCGGGGTGACCTTCACCAACAAAGCCGCCAACGAGATGCGCGAGCGCTTGAAGGGCCTGGTGGGCCGCACCGCGCACAGCGTCCACCTTTCGACGTTCCATGCCCTCGGGCTGTCGATCCTACGCGAAGAGTACGAAGCCGCTGGTCTGTCGGCTGGGTTCTCCATCTACGACACCGGCGACCAGATGGGCCTGGTGCGGGAGCTGCTCCGCCAAACCCGCGTCGCTGACCGCAGGCTCGACGCTTACAAGATCCTCGAATGCATCTTGGCGGCCAAACGCAAGCGTTTAGCCGAGGTCGAGTTCGACACCGGTGACGACTACGAGCTGGCCGCTTACGACCTCTACCCGCGGTACGTCGAGCAGATGCGCGCTTACAACGCGGTCGACTTCGACGACCTCTTGCTCCGCGCGATGACCGCTCTCGAAAACCAAGGCGTGCGCGCACGTTGGTCGCAGCGGTACGACTTTTTGCTGGTCGACGAGTACCAAGACACGAGCCCCGACCAGCTCGAGCTGCTTCAAGTCCTCGCGGCTCGTCACGGGAATGTATGCGTCGTTGGTGACGACGACCAAGCCATCTACGCTTGGCGCGGCGCCGCCGTCGACAATATCTTGTCGTTCGCCAGCAACTTCCCGGGCACTCGCGAGATCATCCTCGACCAGAATTACCGTTCGACGAGCAACATCCTTGCCTCCGCTAATGCGGTCATCAAGAACAACGCCGCGCGTAAGGAGAAAGTCTTGTGGTCGGCCCTGGGCGAAGGGGAGCCCGTCCAGATCGTCGCTTGCGGCACTGCGGAAGACGAGGCCGAAATGGTCATCGAGACCATCGGGAAGCTCGTCTACGACGGCGCCAAGCACGACGATATCGCCATCCTCTATCGCGCCAACGTGCAGTCACAGATCTTCGAAGAGACCCTAGCGCTCCAGCATATCCCGTTCCGCGTCGTCGGTGGCCAGTCGTTCTTCGACCGCAAAGAGGTCCGCGACGCCGTCGCCTTCTTGCAGGTCGCGCAGAACCCCTACGACGAGGTGGCTCTTCGGCGCATCATCAACGTTCCGCACCGCGGCATCGGCGCGACATCGGTCGAACGTTTGGTGCAGTACGGCGAACGGACCGGCAAAGGCCTCTGGCACGCCATGAACAACGCTGGCGCGGACATCGATTTGCCACCCGCTGCACGCGCCGGCTTGCAGAGCTTCGTCGACACCTTTGGTCCCATCGCTCGCGAGCTCAAGCAGGCGACGCGCGGCTCGCTCGGCGTCACGGCGCACAAGCTCTTCGACGCCCTGGGTCTAAGGCAATCGATCATCGACGCGGACGAGTCACCGAACGTCACGGCCAAGCGCATCGAGAACCTCGAGCACGTCACGCGCGCGCTCGAGCGCTTCGAGGGCTACACCGAAGCCAGCGGTCCCCTACTCACCGAGTTTCTCCGCGTCAGCGCCCTTACCCGTGGCGACAGTGAGCCCGAAGACGAGGACGAGAAGAAGGGCAAGGTCACCCTCATGACCTTGCACAGCGCCAAGGGTCTCGAGTTTCCCTATGTGTTCCTCGTCGGCGTCGAGGAAGAGCTCTTGCCCCACAAACGCACGATCGAGATGGGCCTCGACTTCGGCGAGGAGCGGCGTCTCTGCTATGTCGGCATGACACGCGCGCGTAAACGCTTGTGGATGAGCTACGCAAAGACGCGTATGCGCTACGGGCGACTCGAGCCGCGCACACCATCGCGCTTCCTCGACGAGTTGCCCGAGCCGCCGGTCATCGAGCGCCGCGACCGCGAGTCTCCGCCCACCGAAGACGAGGCGGACGCCAAGGCGGACGAATTCTTCGCGAAAATGCGAGCGACACTGGGGATCGAAGAATGAGCAACGACGCGTGGTCCGGAGTGCACCAGGAACTTTCTCGGCTGCTGGCGCTACTCGATGCTCCGGGCGACCCCAGGCGTGTCTACGCCTTCGCGGACGGCTTTCAGCGCTTGACGAAGGCTTACCACATCGCCCTCAAGGCGAGCGGCAAGACCAGCATTCGCATCCAGGCCGTGGAAAAGGCGCTGGACCTTGCGACGCCCAAGAGCCAGCTGCAGCGGTTCGTGGCGAACGAGACCGATCCACCAGGAAACTAGCTAGACCTGTTTCAACTCGCCTCGTCCGCTTCGGCCCACGGCAGTCCCGCAAACCGCCTTAGGCCTGCTACAAGCCGCGTTGGCGGATAGGCATGCTGCAAATGGGGCCGGCTCCGCGTCTCAACGTACGACACGCGTCGCACCTTGCATCGCGCGACCGGAAGGCCCGAAGCCCACAATCGCAATATTTCCGAACACTTAGAGACTGGTACCGCGCCTGCAAACGAGCAGGCCCATGAAAACCTCACCGCTCCTCCTCGCGATTGCTCTCCTCACAGCCTGCGGTTCTGCTGACGACGAAGGCCTCGACGACTCAGCCTCGACATCGAAGAACTGCACCCGACGCGAAGTCCGTTGGCTGCACGAGGACAACTTCTGGCGCGTCGCGTGGTCCGACGTCGCACGTTCAGGAAACCGGGCAGATACCGGCACCTACGAAATGAGGCTCGGCAAGAGCTACACCTCTGGTAGCTACACGCTCTACCCGCTCCAGATCTCCGGCGACTCCGAAGATGTGGCCCCGCGTTACCAAGCGATCGGCGCCAATGCCTGCGGCGACATCGTCGGGTTCCGCGGCAAGGACATCATCTCCATCTACGATGCCGACGTGCAGACGTGGACAGGCAACGGCTTCTGGGGTCCGGTCGCGCGGTCGAAAAGCCAGCGCGTCAGCAAGACGCTCCCGAGCGTCATCATGGAGCCATCGACGTACTTGAAGCCGCCTTTCATCGCCGTCGGCGTTGCCACCAACGTGTCGACGCCGGGGTCCGAAGGTGGCTGCAAGTTTTACCACGAGGTCGGCCAAACCATCTGCACCGAAGGCGACGCAGGCACCACCTTCAGCACCGCTACAGTGGAGTATTGGAGCGATGAGATGGGCCCCGTAGTCTATCAAGACAGTGCGTTCTACGGCGGCGGCGACCTACGCAATCGCGAGAAGCGCATCGAGGTTTACTACTTCGGGGGCAATGCGGAACCCGGCGTCCAGAATCATGTCGGCACCAATGCTATCGCGGACGCACTGCCGCTGCAGCTCAACTCGGAGCTCTCCGTTCAAGTCGTTGTCCTGCCCGAGGGCAACGCAGGCGACGCGACGGCAGCTGGCACGGGCATCCCCGCGCAAGCGGTCGGCGTCGAAAACTGGTTCTCGCTCGACGTCACCTCCGCTCTGGCGCGCAAGTCGCTGCTGGTGTTCCTGAGCTGGACCAACGATGCGGACTACGAGCTGCTCGTATTTACCGCCCCGGACTCAGAATATGGATTCCGTTACGTTACGCGTGGTGACGCAGTCTCGGCAGCCGATATCGAAGCCTCGGGTTTGGACATCTCGGGTGCGGTCAACTGTTCTGGAGAGTATGCGGCCACAAGGTATCTGCTCGGCGTTCGTCGCTTGAAGCATGGGACGGGTGATGATGGGTATTCGCTGGTTACACAGGCGGACTGAGTTCGGACATCGAATGTCTCGTCCGTTTGTGGCGCTCGCGCGAAACCTCCCTCTGCGAGCTCTGAAGAAAAGCCCAGCCGCCCCCCGCGCGCGCAGGAAAAGGGTTTGCCGCAACTTTCGCGTCCCGTTGCCGATACTCTCATCACGATCATGCGGGGTGTCGCGTGTCCATTTCGCAAAGACTCATCGATCGCGCGTACAAACAACGGATTATCAGCGAGATCGAGACCCGGCCGCTACGGCACGAGGAGCTGTCGCGGCGGGAGCTCAAGCGCGTCGACGCGACGATACGCGACCTCAAGACGCTCATTGGCATGACGGAGCCGGCTCGACCAGCAGCACATGTCATTTTGGCGCGGGGTAGCGTCGGTAACCACGGTCCTGAGCGCCTGGCGGTGCAGGTCGACGGAGAAAAAGTCTACGTGGTGACCCGCCGCTACTTCGGCCGCAGCGGCGAACAGGTGATGCTGCTCGATCGACAGGCGGTGCACGCCGAAGCGCGCGGGAAATATGCCACCGCGTTGGCCCTGCGTAACGCGCTCTCCGATCAGATTGGCGAGCAGGACTGGATGATTACGACGCTGCGCGGAATAGCGAACACCTTTTCTGGCCTTCTCACGCGCACGACGTGATCGTCCGCGGCGTCATCGAAGCAGCCCATTTGCGGACGCCGTCGACGGACCCGAGCGCCGCGCCGACGGCAGCTCTTGCAGCCGAGTGCACCAAGGACGTCCCGAAGCGCCCTTGTGTACGCTTTACCGGACCGACGAGCGGCGGCATCGGGGCAGACAGGGTGAGCTCGGAGGTCGTTGCGAGCCTCGTCGGTGGACAGGCTTTCCTACGCATCGCGCGAAGTGATGGACGCATCGAGATCGTGGCGGCCGAGATCAAGGCATTCGCCGATCAGTCGATCACCCTTGGCAGGTTCGACGTCGACGCGGCGCACCGGCTGGCATGTCCTGGTGACGACTTTTGGGTTCATGTCCCGAGCAGCCGCAGCCCCGCGCCGGTTATCGTACTCGCACCAGGCGACAGTCTCATGACCGCGGTGGCTCTGCCTCTCCAGATTGGAACGACGCCGCGTTTGGTCGCGCGCCGTCTCGAGATCCGCACGCACGCACAAGCCATTGTCGAGGGCAGCGCGCAGCCGATGCACGCTCTTGACTGCACCGAACTGAGTTCGTCCGCCAAAGCAGACATCAAGGCCGAGCAAAACGCCATCGTCATGGCGCTCGCGCGTCCCCTTACCGAGCTATTCGCTGGCGCGGCGCGAACCCAGGGCATCTCGGATGAGGTCGCGGAATCCAGCCAGCCGCTCGTTGCGCTCGAGCAGAGCTTGCTGACGCTATCGACCCATACGACGAATCGATTCGTCCGTGACCTCCTCCGCGAGGAGGGTCCGCTGGGACGGGCCTGGGCACGGCTCGGCGCCGTCCACACATTCACGCAGCGACACCTGCCCGGTGCAGTACCGAGCGACAGCCCCACGCGTTTACTCGACCAAGGGCTCTGGACAGCCATCGAGGTCGTCAGCCGGATGGCGGAGGTCGCGCACACCTTCGCCCGGGGCCACGGGCTCGACAGCTCGGCCGTCTTGCGCGCCTCGCTCCCTCTGGTGGCGAAGATGGCCGCGACGCACCAGAAAGTGCTCTACCTGTTCCTCGGCGCCCTCGAAGATGGTGCGCCCGTCGCCGGTCGCTGGTCACCCGAACACTTCCGTTTGGTTGATGGGCGTCTCGAGCTGACGCCTGAGCTTGTCGCTCGCGTCGCGCGGGAGCATGGAGCGCGCTTCGACGCTCTGCCGTCGCGAACCACAGGGTGCCCAGCCGCCCAGTCTCTTGGCGGGCCGAGCCCCGTCAAAGTGTTCGTCGAAGTCTACGCAGAGCTCGTCGCGAAGCTCGAGGCCAAAGGAGCGCTCTAGCCTGAGCTCGCGTTCGCGCTCTTGCGCGGTACCAAGCCCTCGAGGAGAGCCTGGCACGCTTCGAAGGACATCGCGACGCGTGGCTTCTCGCCCTGAAAGAGAATGTCGCGAACAGCGGGCACGAGAGCAGCGCGCTCTTCATCCGTGAGCGCGTCGCAGGCGGCGAGCACCCTTCTGGCGTAGTGATCATCCAAATCGCTCATCGTTGCTCCACGCGCGTCGAAGATGGTGCCGGCAACCGCGGCAATGCGCTGGCTCACGGCCTTGAGCTCGGGAGGGAGCGCGCCCGCCTCGTTGACGATGCCGCGCAACATGTCACGCGACTCTTTTCCGATAACCCTGCGCTCGTCGAGCTCGCGCAGCCAACGGGCCGCGAGGTCACCCAGGAGGGCGCGCTCGAGCGGCTGCGCTTTCTCGAACTGCCGTACCAAAAAAGTGACGCGGCTCGCCTCGAGTGGGTTCTTGCCGCGAGCCGCGCTGAGGCGCTCCTTGCGCTCCTGCCCCCAGCGGCGAAACTTGCCTTCGTCCGCCATGATACCGCCGACGATGACGCTCCCTAAGGCGGTCACCCCGGCGACGATCATCGCGGGGGCGAACGTGAATTCCACGGCCGTGAGCGCCGCGACCGCGGCCGTACCAGCCAACGTGGTGGCCGTGCCCCCGCCGGTCACCGCGCTGAACATGCGGAAGAAGTAGCCCCAGCCAGTGGGCACCTTGATGGGCGCGCCGCCGCTCTCACCGACGTTGGCCGAGGCGCGGCCAAACTCGACGACGGCGCGTTGATAGACTGCGAGGGGCGAATTCGTCGTCGCTAGCGCCCGGGAGGTGGCGAGCGCCGGGAGGTTGCTATCCTCGCGAACCGGCGAAACGGTGTCGGGACTCAAGGCATAGATGGACGCTTTCGGAGCAACACCTTCAGTCATCGCGATAGACCCCTGCCGTTTTGGCGTGCGTGTGTATCGGCGCGGCGCCCGTGAAGTTGTCTTGCGCGCGCGTGCCGCCCTAGCGCACTAAGGCGCGTAGCGAGGACAGGGCGCCGCTCGGAGGAATGCGGGCCGGCATCTGTCAACATGTCAGGCCAAACGCGCGCCCTCAACCGCACCGGGCGACCCGTTCCTCGGGGACATCACGGTCACGCGGGTGGTCTTCGAGGTCCCCCTTTCAGGCGCGCATACGTCGCGAGCAGTTGATTTACTCGTCGACGTCGCTTGCGCGCTTTAGCGCAGCGCGGCCGAACTTCTCCCAGACCGCGTCGAGCGTCTTGTCGAGGTTGCCTCGCTTCTGGCGCTCGGCGCCACCGAAGAGCTCGCCCTGCTCGGGCGCCGTGCCATCGACGAAGTCATAGGTGGCAAGCCCCACGAGACGAACCGGGACCTCGAGGTCGAAGGCAGGGAGGAGCTTTTTTGCCGCGGCGAAGAGCGCGTCAGCCGAGTCGGTCGGCCGTTCGAGCCGCGCCTGACGCGTATTGATCTGGAAATCGAAGGTCTTCAGCTTCACGCGGACGCCGCGGGCCTTGATTCCGGTCGCGCGGAGACGGTGAGCAATGCGATCCGCCGAGTGCAGAAGATACGGCGTGATGTCCTTTGCGCCAGCAACATCGCGTTCGAGCGTCTGCTCGGCACCGACGCTCTTGTTGTCACGGTCGGGGATGACATCGCGCGGGTCGTAGCCAGCCGCGAGCTCGGCGATGTGGTCGCCCAGGGCACCAAAAGCGCGCGTCAGCACCTCGCGATCGGTGCGCGCGACGTCGCCAATGGTCGCAAGTCCACGCGCTCGCAGTTCCTCGGCCGCTTTGGGCCCGACGCCCCAGAGACGCTTCACGGGCAAGGGATGAAGAAAACGCAACACCTCGTCCGGAGGCACCACGACGAGACCATCGGGTTTGCCCACGTCGCTTGCGACCTTGGCGACGTATTTGCTCGGCGCGGCCCCAACCGACACGCGTAGCCGCGTCTTTGCATAGACCTTTTCTTTCAGCGCGCGCGCCATCCGCTCAGGCGGACCAAAAAGCCGTTCAGCGCCAGTCATGTCGATGAAGGCCTCATCGAGGCTCAGGGCCTCGACGGTGGGCGAGAAGTCCGCGAAGACGGCCATGATCTCTTCGGACACCGCCGCGTAGTGCGCATGGCGCGGCTCGACGATGACGGCCTGCGGACAGAGGCGGCGCGCGGTGGCCATGGGCATGGCGCTACCGACTCCAAACGGCCGCGCCTCATAACTGGCGGTGGTGACCACGCTGCGCCCCGTGGCGCCACCCACCAAGATGGGCTTGCCGCGCAGCTCGGGTCGGTCGCGTTGTTCGATGGCCGCGTAGAACGCATCCATATCGGCGTGAAGGATGACGCGGGGCCAGCGATTCATGACGACTTGAGACGCGACTTGAACGCTTGCGCTTCCGCCGTGCGCGGGTTGTCGGGCCAGTGGTGCTTTGGGTAGCGCCGCGAGAGCTGCGGCTTGAGCTCGGGATAGTGTGTATCCCAGAAGCTCGCGAGATCACTCGTCACCTGCAGCGGTCGTTTGTTGGGTCCAAGAAGATGCATGGTGAGCGCGACGCGGCCATCGAGAATGCGCGGGCCGCGCTCGGTGCCAAAGAAGTCCTGGAGATACGACTCGACCCAGGGTGGCTTACCGGGCTCGTAGTGAATGGGGAGCGACTTGCCGTTTGCGAGTCGCCACGACGGTGGAACCTTCGCGTCGAGAGACGTGGAGGCGAGCTGCGCCTGGACCTGCGCGAGCAAGGAGGCATCACGTACTTGTGCGAACGACGTCGCCGCCGCGTCCTCGAGAGCCTTGGTAAGCAGCTCGTCGACGCTCGGCAGGTCGAGGCCGTTACCACGCGCGAGCTCGACGCGGCCACGCAGATGTTCGAGCGTCTCGACGTCGAGAACACTCGCGAGTCCGCGACGCTTGAGCTGCTCCATGAGCACTGCCGCCGCTTCGGCGGACGCCTCGGCCGGTCTCCTGTCCTCGTCGATGGCGAGCGCCCCGTAGGCCATACGGGTCACGCGGTCGACACGCTCACGGTCGGGGTTCCAAACCAGCTCGTCGCTCTCGACGATGCGGTCAGCGAAGAGCTCGATGAGCCAGTCGCTCGCGATGGCACAAGCGCCGCGAACCAACGGCTCGCGCTGACGTTGCTCGGCGTCGAGAGCGATGAGCCAAGTCGCATCGACAACGCTATTGCGGGACAGCGACGCAGAGCCCGAGGCACACGTCGCGAGCGGAGCGTCGGCGTCGCGCGGACGGGACAACACCTTGGCGACACGGTCGGGAAAGCCAGCAAGCAGCGCCATGCGAAGCGGCACGTCATCGTCACGACGCTCGTTGCCGGCGATGCGCCGTAGCTGGTCGCGGGCGCGTATCACCTGGCGCACTGGACCTGCGCGCAGGCCCAAGCGCTCGGCTGCGCTGTGGTCGAACCGCGCGCGCTCGAGGTCGAGCACCGCATCGGCGATCGCGATGACGTCCGCTGAAGCGCTGGTCACGGCGCGGCGACTGGTCGTCACGTCGCGCTCCGCGAGCAGAGCAACGACCAGAGCGGCGTCACCGGGTACTCCTCGCTTACGCGCCTCGACCATGACGCGGGCGAGGCGTGGATGCGTGGGGTAACGGAGCATGTCGCGGCCGATTGACGTCACCGCGCCTTTCGCGTCGAGCGCGCCCAAGAGGGTGAGGAGCTCGGAGGCTGCGCCCAGCGCATGCGGCTTCGGTGGCTCGAGCCACGGCAAGGTCATCGGGTCATGGCCCGCCGCGCGGATGGTGAGCACCGCATCGGCGAGATCGAGCCGGCGTATCTCTGGCGTCTCGTAGTCGGCGGTGAGCTCTGCTTCCGCGAACATACGCACACAGTGGCCGGCGCGCGTCCGGCCGGCGCGGCCAGCTCGCTGGTCGGCGCTCGCGCGGCTGATGCGCTGCATCTTGAGCAGCGGCATGCCGCTCCACGGGTCATGACTTGCGACGCGCGCAAGGCCCGTGTCGATGACCACGCCAATCCCCTCGATGGTCACCGACGTCTCGGCGACGTTCGTGGCTAGCACCACCTTGCGCCGCTCGCCTGGATCGACAGCGCGGTCTTGCTCCTCGGGGGACAGCTCGCCGTGCAGGGGCAATACGAGCGCCTCGAGGCCACCCAGCACGCTCATGCAGCGCATGATCTCGCCGACTCCCGGCAAGAACACGAGAACGTCACCCGAATGCGTATTGAGAGCGCGCTTCACCTGAAAGGCAACTGACTGCTCGAGCGGACGAGCGCCGGGGCTACCGACGTGCTCGATGGTTACGGGGAAGCGCCGACCCTCGGAGCGCAGGCGTTCGGCATGGAGCCAGTTGGCGATGGGCTCGGCGTCCAGGGTCGCCGACATGACGATGACGCCGAGGTCGGACCGCGCGTCGTCTTTGAGCTCGGTGACCAAGGTGAGCGCCAGCTCTGCGTCGAGGTGGCGCTCGTGAAACTCGTCGAAGACCACGCAGGCGACGCCGTCCAGCGTCGGTCGTCGGATGAGCTCGCGAACCAGAAGCCCTTCGGTCACGAAGCGCACCTGCGTCTTCGCGGAGACGGCCTCTTCGAAACGAACCTGGTAGCCGACGCGCTCCCCGACCTTTTCGCCCAGCTGCTTTGCAACGAAGCGAGCAGCCATGCGAGCCGCGAGCCTACGTGGCTGCACCACGATGATTTCGCCGCGGTCTCCCATGCCCGCGTCGAGAAGATAGCGAGGCACCTGTGTGGTCTTGCCCGCGCCAGGCGGCGCTTCGAGAACGAGACGACCATCAGCGGCCATGACGCGCACGATGTCGTTCTTGAGCGCCTCGATCGGGAGCATCGCTTGTCGCGCACCTCGTTGACCCGTCGTGACATAGCGCGCAGCGCCAGCGGGTCAAGAGCTGTGCTGTCCCCCTCGGCGCCATCTCGCTTGGCAAGCTTGGTAACCCGAGGCTGCTCCCAGCCTATCGCACCCGACGCACCCTGTTATAGCCTTGGCGTAAGGCCGGAGGCGGCCTGCGATGAGGTAGGCTGTCATGGCGATCGACGTCGACTTTTTGGTGATCGGCAGCGGCCTTGCGGGCTTGAATGCCGCTCTACGCCTCGCCGAGCACGGGCGCGTCGCGGTCGTCACCAAACGCAACCTCGGTGACAGCAACACATCTTGGGCGCAGGGCGGGATCGCGACGGTCATCGGCAGCGACGACAGCATCGAGACCCACCTTGCCGACACACTCGCCGCCGGTGCTGGTCTTTGCAACGAGGCTGCCGTGCGCTCGATCGTCGGCGATGGTCCTCAGGCGATCGAGCGTCTCGTCGCCTTGGGCGTCGCCTTCGACCGCAACGAAGCGGGATTCGACCTGACGCGCGAGGGCGGGCATAGCCGACGTCGCGTCCTACACACCGCGGACATGACCGGTCGGGAGATCGCCCGCGCCCTCGAGACCGCCGCGCTGGCGACGACCGGGATCACCGTCCTCCGGGACCACATCGCAGTCGACCTCATCACCACCAAGAAACTCGGCCTCGGTGACCAGCGATGCCTAGGCGCTTACGTTCTCGATTCTACGCGGGGCGAGGTCCACACCGTGCGGGCCAAGGCCACTCTCTTGGCGAGCGGCGGCGCCGGCAAGGTCTACCTCTACACATCGAACCCCGACGTCGCGACCGGCGATGGCGTCGCAATGGCCTACAGAGCAGGCGCTCGTGTAGCGAACATGGAATTCTTCCAGTTCCATCCAACCTGCCTCTACCATCCCCAGGCGCGTACCTTCTTGATCAGCGAAGCGCTGCGTGGAGAGGGCGGCGTCCTTCGCCGCCGAGACGGCACGGCGTTCATGAAGGACGTTCACCCTGCGGGCGACCTCGCACCGCGTGACATCGTCGCACGCGCCATCGACCACGAGCTCAAGCGCACCGGCGACGACTACGTCGTACTCGACATGACCAGGCTCGACCCCGCGTTCACCGTGCAGCACTTTCCGAATATCCATGCGACATGCCTTGCGCTGGGTATCGACATCACCAAGACACCGATTCCAGTGGTCCCTGCGGCCCACTACATGTGCGGCGGAGTGCAAACCGACGTGCGTGGCGCAACCAGTATCCGCGGATTGTGGGCGGCAGGCGAAGTCGGCTGTACCGGCTTGCACGGTGCCAACCGCCTGGCCTCGAACTCGTTGCTCGAAGCAGCCGTCGTCAGTGAACGCGCCGCGCGTGACATGGTTGGGTACGCCCGCGAAAGTGGCACGCCGGTGGAGCTCCCCGAGTGGGACGCTGGCTCGTCGGTCGACCCCGACGAGCGCATCGTCGTGGCGCACAACTGGGATGAGGTCCGCCGCGCGATGTGGAGCTACGTCGGCATCGTGCGAAGCGACAAGCGCCTCGAGCGCGCGCACACACGCCTCCAGGCATTGGAGCTCGAGATCCGGGAATACTATTGGAACGTGAAGGTCTTCCACGACCTCATCGAGCTGCGAAACCTGGCAACCGTCGCGAATCTCATCGTGCGCTGCGCCCGTGCGAGACGCGAAAGCCGGGGTCTACATTTCAATATCGACGTGCCCGAGACGCGTGAGGAGTGGTGCCGCGACACGGTGGTGAGCGCTTGAAGTACGTTTTGGCGGTCGTCGTGTTTCTGATTGCGCGACCGGCCAGGGCCGATCTCTATACCTTCACCGACGAGAACGGCGTCGTTCATTTCACCAATGTGCCGAACGACCCACGCTACAAGCTCGTGCCGGGCACGCAAAACACGTTCGCCAACCCGGAAAAACCGGTTGTCATGCACCGCGTCGATATCTCCAAGTTCGATACGCATATCCGCGAAGCCGCCGCCTACTACTCGCTGCCCTTCGAGCTCGTGAAGGCCGTCGTCGCGGCGGAGTCAGCCTTCGAGCCGGGCGCCGTATCGCATGTCGGGGCCCAGGGCTTGATGCAGCTCATGCCTGCGACCGCCAAAGAGATGTCGGTCGCCGACCCCTTCGACCCGCGCGACAACATCTTCGGGGGAGCTCGCTACTTGCGTTACCTCGTCAACCTGTTCAAAGGAGACGTGCGCTTGTCCGTCGCCGCCTACAACGCGGGGCCGGAGGTCGTCGGCCGTCGGGCCGACGTGCCGAACATCGAGGAAACGCGCACCTACGTGAAACGCGTCATGGCCTTTTATCACTACTACCTTACCGGCTCGGCGGCGCAGTAACGCATGTGGACCCTTCCGAATGTCCTAACGTTGGCGCGCCTGGCTTGCTTGCCGCTCATTTTGGCGCTGGTCTGGCCGGGGATAGAAAGCCGCACGACTTGCGTCTGGGCCGGCATTATCTACGCCATCGCCGGCGTCACCGATCTGCTCGACGGTATGCTGGCGCGCCGACTCGGCCAGGTCACGGTGATCGGGAAGTTTCTCGACCCGCTGTCCGACAAGCTCTTCTATCTGGTCACCATGCTGGCATTGCTGCAGCTGCCCGGTCCGCGCATCCCCTTGTGGATCGTCATGATCGTGTTGGTGCGCGAGCTATCAATCACTGGACTGCGTGCTATCGCGGTTACGGAGGGTATCGTGATCGCCGCCGGCGAGGGCGGCAAGATGAAGACAACCTTCGCCACGATCGGCATGACGCTATTGCTCGCCCACTATCCGTTCGTGATTCAGTTCGGCTTCGCGGCCGTGCAGATTAACTTCCACGTCGTGGGCCTGTGGGTGACCTATGTGTCGGTGGCGGCTTCGGTACTGTCGGGGCTCGGTTACATCAAGGGGTTCGCGACCGCGTTGAAGGCGAAGCCCGCGACGTGAGTCCGCTGAAGCGTCTCGAGCGCTTTGGCAGGCGGCTCTTGGTAGCCTGTCTTGCCCGCTTGCTGGGAGCCCGGCGGCGCGAAGTAAGTGTGCGTGCAGCAGCACGTATCCTCGTGGTGCGACTCGATGAACGGGTCGGCAATCTCGTGCTCCTGACGCCCCTCTTGGCGACGCTCCGGGCGCGCTTTCCGAAGGCGGTCATCGACGTGCTCGGCTACGCCAAGACGCGCGTCCTCCTCGAACGTCACCCCGCGATCAACGAGATCTTGGCCTTCGACAAGCGCGCGCTGACAAGTGAGCGCGGTCCGCTCCGTATCTTCGCGTTCCTGCGCCGCCGCCGCTACGACCTCGCCATCGACGCTGCGAACCCCACCGATCCCTCATTCACGCAGGCGCTCGTGACCCGATTTTCGGGGGCCGAGCACACGATCGGCTCGGCCTTCGGCGACTTCGCCCGTCTCTACAGTGCGCCAGCAACCATAGTCGACGACGGCAAGACGCACGAGATTGACCTGCGTCTTCAGCTCCTGGGCCCGATTCCGGGAGACGGGTTGGTGCGCGTCACCGGCATCGACCTCGGCCCGCCATCGGACGAGGTACGCCGCTTCATCAGTGAGGTGGGAAGCTACGCCGTCCTGAACCTCGGCGCGCGCATCCGCGAGAAGTGGCTACCACAGGAGGACTACGTGCTGCTCGCCAACGCCATGGCGGACGGCGGCATGAAGTGCGTGCTCACCTGGGGCCCCCAGGAGCTCGAGCTCGCGAAAGCAGTCGCAAGCGCCGCCCAGGGCGCTCGCATGGCGCCGCCCACGAGCCTCGCCGACCTGGCCGCCATCTTGAAGAGCGCCCGTTGTGTCGTCACCTGCGACACCGGCCCCATGCACGTCGCGGTGGCGCTCGGGGCGCCGACCTGCGCCGTTTTCGTCAGTACCGATCCAGCGCGCTACGGCTACAAAATGCCCCCGCACCGCGTGGTGTCCCTGACCCAGGCCGGCTGGCGCACGCACGTCGTCGGCTGGTTGCGAAGCATGTAGGGCACCAAGCCGACAGGTTGGCGCCGCGAAGGCGGAAACTCCTGGACAGGTCGCGCCGATACCGGCGGGCCCCATGATTGGCTCCGTTCTCCGCACACCGACCCCCCTCCCAGGCGGGCCTGCCACTGCGGCAGTCAAGCGCCCTGCAGCCCAGATCGTGCGTGGCGAGCTGCTGCTCGACGGCGTGTCGACCTACCTCTATGGCGGCGAGCTCCAGTACTTCCGTATTCGGGATGCCGGCGGCGACGTCGCCAAGACCCACGCGATGTGGGCGGAGACCCTCGACGCCATGGTGGCCGCCAAGATGAACGTGGTGACGACCTACGTGCCGTGGGACTACCACGCGCGTGGGCCGGGCAGCTGGGACTTCGAGGGTACCCGCGATCTACCTCGGCTACTCGAGATGGCGAAGCAACGCGGACTGCGTGTCATGCTCAAGCCCGGTCCGCTGATCACGGCGGAGTGGCCGCGGGGGTTTGGCACGTTCGGCGCGGTTCCCGCCTGGTGGAAGGCAGCCAACCCCGACGCGCTCGAGAAGACGCCTGACGGCAAGCTCTTCAACTTCGGCAACTGGCGCCAGACCGATCAAGGGCAACCGGCGCTCCTGCATCCAACGTTTCTTGCGTCGGTCGGGGAGTTCTACCAGCGCTTCGCGGACGCGGTGCGACCGTACCTCGGCAACACCGTCATCGCGGTCCAGCTCGACAACGAGACCAACCACTATTGGTCGAGCCCCTTTGGCGGCCCAGGCTACTCGCCTGTCGCTATCGCGTATTGGCGTGAACACTTACGCGGAACCTACAGCACCATCGCACGCCTCAACGCCTCCTACGGCACGCAATACGCAAGCTTCGATGACGTGACGCCGCCGGTCCGTGACCCCAAGCGAACCGACGACGCCAGTCAAAACCCCTGGCTCCGCGACTGGTACGACGCGGGTCAACGCTACATCGTCACTTACCTGGGCAAGCTCCGCAGCATGCTCGAGACGTCGGGGGTTCGCGAGCCCGATGTCTTGTTCTTCGTAAACGACTCCCCGTTCACGCTGAGCGCCGACCGCTTCCACATTCGGAACGTTCGTCTCCCCGATGGAAGCAAGCGAAAGGTGGGCCGGCTCGGTCTCGATCTCTACCCCAAGTGGGTCCCTGGAGGATTTCCCGCCGAAGCCCCTTGGCAAGCCGATTACTTCGCACGACGCTTCAGCGCCCAGTCGGACATCGGCGATCGCGAAGGCGCTTGGCTGTTCGGCGCGGAGCTGCAGGCGGGAACGCCGCTCAAGGCTGGCCCCTTCCCACTCCGCGTCCCCCCTTACGCGACCGACCAGCTCTTGCTGCGCGCCGTCGGTCGTGGCGTCAAAGGCTCGTCCCTCTATGTGATGCGTGACGGGCTCAATGCCGACGGCTCGACCTATGACTTCGGCGGACCGCTCGACCGCGCCGGCAAACCGACACCACGCTACGAGGTCGCCAAACGCTGGGGTGCGCTGCTCGCGCGCCTGGGTCCGGACCTGCAGCGCTCGCGCGAGCTCACTAACAGCGTCGCCATCGTGGTGAACGAGCGCCACGCGGCACCGCAAGCCGGAGTCCGCGATAATCTACAGACGCTCCACACGCGTGACAGCGCCGCGCTCTTTGGTTGGCTGGTAAACGCCGGCTTCAACCCGGTGCTGGTCGAGGCCACCACCGCGACCGCGGTCGAGCTGAACCGTTACCGTGTCGTCTTCGCTCAAAATCCCGATGTGCCGGACGACCATGTGGCGACACTGCTGCGCGGCCACCCAGGAACCGTGGTTAGCCTGCTCGGCCCTGGCCAGGAAATGCGCGGCGGCGTCGCCACGGACCTCGCGAGCGACTACGGCGTCGTCCGCAATGGCGGCAAGCGCTACTGGATCCCGTATCTGGACGGGAAAGCGACCTTCGACCTCGAAGGTAAACAAGGCCAGGTGCGCGCTCACTACCGAGCCGACTTCTACGCGCCAGCAAAGGGGTCACAGGCCACTCCGTTCTTGTGGAGCGGTAAGCGCCCGAACGACGAGCGCGCGCTGGGCTGGATCGACGAAGATGGGGACAAGCGGCGTGTCCTCATTGGCACCAACGTCTATGCGGGCTTCAACTATCTCGAGTACTACTATCGTCGGCCGTCCGTTTTCGAGGATGCAGCGACACTCGCACGGTCGCTCGTTGCTCTCGGTGGCGAGAAGCCGATCGTCTCGAGCGGAAAAGTCCGTGAGATTGTATGGGCCCGCCGCAGCGATGAAGCGCTCTATTTGTTTTGTGCCAACGACAACCGGGGAGAGGTCAAAAGCACGCTCACGCTGCACGACCCGCTTACCTTGGGCGTCGATCCAGATCGCGACTACGAGGTCCGCGAGGAGCTCAACGGCGCGCTCACAACCAGAATGCGCGGGTCGGAGTTGCTCGCGAAGGGCATCGCGGTGACGCTGCCTGCCTATGGCACGGCGATCGTCCGCGTCACCGAGCTGACCGAATAGCAGCTGGCCACCCGCGTCATGTCGGCGTGTCACGGCGGCCAACGCGTCAGTTGGGTACGCAGCCCGCGCGCGCCGGCGGGGGTATCGTTCTGGTGCGGAGTGACCACCCACCATGCGAATCGATGCCGAAAACTATTCGGAATCACCCATCGAAACCTCACAGGGCCAGCTCGAGAAGTGGGAGGTCGCCGCTCGGCGCAATGCCGAGCACGCGATGGAAGCCCAGCGACGCGCGGACGCCGAAGCGCAAGCCAGGGCGGCTGCTGAAGCACAGGCCATCGCTGAAGCCGAAAGAGCGGCTGCCGCCCAATTCGCAGCAGCCCTTGCAGCGGCCGCTGAGGCCGAGGCAACAACCGCGCCCCAGGTGCTCCTCCCCACCGGCGATGAGGGACTTGGCGAGGCTGTGGTCTCGGAGACGACAGATGCGCAAACCGAGCCTGGCCCTTACGCGCAGCAGCTCGAAGCCCAGCTAGCTGGTCTTGCGGTCCCCGAAGACCTTCGAATGGCGGTTGACAACTTACGAAGAATGACCGCTGAAGCGGATGCGCTCATGGCGCAGGGCTACTCGGAACAAGCCACAGCCATGCTCGCAGCGATTCAAGAGGCGAGCGCGCCGATCCTCGCGGCACTTGCTGCGGCCCAACCCGCGCCCGAGCCAGCACGGGTGGCGCTCGAGACGGTGCAAGTGGCGCCCGAGCCAGCGCAGGTCGCGCTCGAGACGATGCAAGTGGCGCCCGAGCCAGCGCAGGTCGCGCTCGAGACGATGCAAGTGGTGCACGTGACGCTCGAGGCGCCTGATCCAGTGGTCGCCCCGCCGGTCGAGGCGCCAGCGTCGCCCCTCGACCCATCGGACCTGGCAGCACCAAACGACTACTTCACGGGCAGCTTCGATACGCCACCGCCAGGCGGCTGGTTCTCGGGCATCGGTGATCCTGGGCGCACCGGTCAGGAGGGTGGCGTCTATCAGTGGCTGCCTGAGGTGGTCGCGACGCGCGCCGCGGCGAGCGACCATGGGGCCTACCTGCTCGCGGCGAGCGACCAGGTCACGAGCGTTGGCGAGCACGTCGCAGACGCCGCAGTGTACCCAGTCCCCTTCGAGATCACGGTCGGGGAGAAGTGGAACGTCACCGCCCAGACGCAGACGCGCATGCTGTCACGTGACGAAGCAATTGCAGAGCTCCGCAATCGCGGCAACGACGATAGCGCAATCGCGGCTTACCTTGCCGAGCACGAGAGCTTTCTGGTGCAGCCAGCGTACCCAACGGGGGGCGAGGGCAGCGGCGATGTGCCCGCCGTCTACGGCACCCGCGATGCGTACCTAAGCGCCATTGGTCTCGGCCCCTCGGTACCGATGGACTTGCAGATCGCCTTCAACGGCTCGTGGTCTGGTGGCGGTGATGCCTGGCTCGACACATCGCACGCGCAATCGAACCCGTCAGTCTCGGGAGCGCCCGAGAGAGCCTACGTCGCTATCGTGGACGACAGACTTGCCGCCGACTACGTGCAGATCGGCGACATTGGTCCGATCAACGACGACGTCAGCCAGATGCTCGGCGAGATCTACGCGCGCTACAACGCGACGGCACCCGAGCAGCAAGAGGCGATTCGCAACCTTCTCTTCAAGTACGACGAGCGCTTCGGCGTGCTCGGCAACCGCGAGTTCATCGAAGCCGCGGTCGACAAGAACAACGCGCGCCGTCAGGGATTCTTCGAAGGCTCGCTTGGTCGCACGCTCCTGACGGTTGCCGCGAGCTTCATCCCCGGCGCGGGACCGTACGTCTCGATGATGGTGAACGCGGGCTTCCAGCTCTCTGATGGTGCCTCGTTCGGCGACGTCCTGACTGGGGCCGCTATCAGCTACTTCACCCAGCAGTACAGCGCATCGTTCGGCAACTACGTCGCGCGTGCGTTCGGTGAGAGCATCAGTCCGGCAATCGCCGAAGTCGTCGCAGCTGGCGCTCGGAATCTGGGAAGCACGGCGATCAGCCAACTCGTGTCTGGCGGCGGGCTGGACGGTAAAGGCCTGTTGCTCGCGGCTGCGGCAGGAGGCTTCGGTAGCTTCATCACAAACTTCGTCGACGGCTCGGACTTTGGGAAAGCGCTCGATGCCCAGTTCGGAACCGGTCGGGCGGGTGACATCATGGGGCGTCTCGGCGCCGCCATGATGGCCAACGGTAAGCTCTCCGCCAGCGACTTCGCCAGCGCGTTCGCCGCGGGCCGGGCAGACCAGGTGAGCACCGTCGACGGCAACGACGGCACCTACGTCTTCGTCGAGACCGATGCGGGCATGGTCAGCTTCGGTCCAGACGGCAGCACGACCGTACTCGAGAAGCGTCAGGACGGCGCGGTCGTCGTCACGACGTATGACAAAGACGGTAGAGCCGTCGCTTGGGCGGACGCGTATACGGGCGCGGCGGCAGACCCTCGGTCGCCGGTGATGTTCGACGACAACGGCATACCGTTGCTCGACCCCAACGGTAAGCCTTACAGCGGCTTCTCGCCGTACGGTACGGATCTGGACATCTCCGAAGAGACCTACGCGTTCTGGGCAGACAGGGCCGCAGCGCGCGCCCCGCTCATCGGTAGCGCCGTGCCGGACACCGTCGCCGCTGTAGGCGAGCTTGCGGTCGTACCCATCAGCACGACGGCGGATGGGCGTTACACAGCAGCAGGTTCGGGAGTGCTCGCGCGCGCCGTGTACAACGGCGAGCCCGTGGTCGTGCTGTTGAGCGTCAATCACGTCTGGCTCGACGATGCGCAGGCGAACATCTTGGGCGAGGGTGGCACCGGCCTCTTGGCACGGGCGCGCGACGGGTCGATGGTCGACATCCCGCTTGGCCACGTGATGTCGAACATGACGGTGAGCGATGGCGGCGGCATCAGCATCGGCTATAGCGGAGACAACGCGATTTGGGGCGATGGCGTCGCGGTTGTCCTGCCCCAGAGCACCGTCGAGAAGCTCCTCAGCGCCGCCGATGTGTCGAAGTTGCCGGCGCTAGCGACCAGCAGCCCCGTGACCGGAGACGTCGCCTATGCCTTTGGCTACCCGGGGTTCACAAACCCCTACCATGGAGACAAAACCAGCACCGTCGACGCTCGGCTCCTCGTCGGTAGCTCTCTTACCGTCGAAGCCGGCCACACCTTCGAGGGTGAGAATTTAGGCGGCAACAATCTGATTGCGACACTGAATAGCTCGAGCCAGAACCCGCCGCAGGGCCATGGCTCGAGTGGTGGTGCGCTTCTGGGTCTCGATGCCAATGGCCAGGTGGTGCTCCACGGGCTCTACTCCCGGTCGTTGCCCAACGGTAGCGGTCTGGACGCGGTCACGTCAGGTATCGTTCCGGTCGTCGCCGATCCGAACCTCGTGCTGCAGTTCGACCGTGGCCGCCCTGGGCGGGGAGGCAAGCCGTAGCGCGCCCGTTCGGCGCGGCCCGATTCGAGTCGGCTGCTGCGGCAAGCCACGGGGCCTCTACGTCGCGAGCTTCTTCTCGGTGTCTTTCATGCGCGCTGCCATGAGGGTCGCGAGCATGCGACCGAGCTTGACGTCGCGCTCGGCGAGGCTACGGACGAGGTCGCCCGGGATGCGCACCAAGCGGACATCTGTTTGGCTAATCACCGTGGCGCTGCGCGGGCGCTGCGTGAGCACGGCCGTCTCACCGAACACGGCGGGGCGCTCGAGAGTTGCAAGCTCGACGATCTCGCGGCCGCTACGTTTGCAGATCGCGACGCTCCCTTCGAGGATGATGTAGAGCGCGTTGTCGCTGTCGCCTTCGACCAGCACGGCCTGCGCCGCGTCATAGCTCAGCACTTCGGCCCCGGCGATCAGCTCGTCGCACAACGGTCCTGGCAGGTCGCGGCAGAGCAACGACGACTGGATGAACGCCATGGCTGCGATATCGGACGCGAGGCGTCCTTTCGTGTGAGGCTTGTCCGCGATCTCAGTCACCTCTCGAGCGTAGCCCAAGCCAGTGAAGACAGCAAAAACCTCAATGGACCCCGGCGCCTGGATTCGGTAGCTAGGGGCGCCCATGAACACACTCCTGGCATGGCTTGCGCGCCGTGGTAACGCTTTCTGGTCGCTGGTGCTCGTCGCGGTCGGCGCCCTGATCTTCCTGCCGCGCCTGGGCTCCTACCCCCTCTGGGACCCCTGGGAGCCCCACTATCTGCAGGTTGCCTGGGAGATGCAGGACCGGGGCACGTGGCTAAACCCCTGGTACCGTGGCGAGGACAACTGGTGGTCGAAGCCCATCCTGCTCCTCTGGCTCATCCGGGCCGGCATCGCGGCGCTCTGGGAGCCTCTCGCGCATTTCCCTGACCATGAGCTCGCCGCGCGTCTGCCCTTCGCGTTGATCGCCATCGGCGGCGGGGTCCTGCAGTTCGATTGGGTGCGTCGCTTGTACGGCCGCACCGCAGGTGTCATCGCGGGGCTCGTCCTGGTTACGGCGCCGCAATACGTCGTGATTGGACGCCAGGTGATGATCGACGTGACCTTCGTCATCACCTACGCCGCCTCGCTCGGCTATCTGGCGGTAGGTCTGTTCACGCCCCGCCCCGAGCTCGCCGCACCGGACGCTACTCCGGGTGTGCGGGCACGCGCGTGGCTCAGACGTGAGTGGCCCTTCGTGGCCTTCTGGGCGCTCGAGGCCGTCGCGCTGCTCGCCAAGGGCTTCGTTGCACAGACGCTGGTGGTCATCGTCCTTGGCGGCTACGCCATCGCGACGTTCCGCTGGAGCGACTACGCCGATGACGCCGAGTGGGCGAGCGTCACGCGAGCGGGCGCGTGGAAGCGGTATCTCCTGGTGCGCGGCGGACTCGCTCTAGTCGTTCTGGCTGCCGCTGTCGTCGCCTGTGTGGTGCTGCCGAAGAGCTTGCAGCGCGATCAACGCCACCTCTACCAGGCGCTGTTGCTTGGCCCAGCCGTACTTGTCACCGTACTTGCGGTGTTTCGCGAGTTTCCGTTTTCGCGGCACCTGTTGAATCTCCTCGAACGTGTGCGAGCGAGCTGGGGGTTGCCGCTGTTCCTCGCGATCGGGGCGCCTTGGTACGTCTACATGACGTTCAAGCATGGCTGGCCCTACTGGAACGAATTCATCTTCTATCACCACTTGGGTCGCGCTGCGGGCACCATCGACAAGCCCGGCAACACCTTCGACTACTTCGTGCGCCAGCTCGCGTACGCCCTTTTCCCATGGTCCGCTTTTGCGTTGCCCGCGCTGTGGCAGCTCGTGACGCGTGCGAGCCCGTTCCGTAGTGTCGCCGAGCGGCGCAACTTCTTCATGCTCATCGCCATCGCCTTGCCCTTCCTGTTCTTTGGGCTGTCGGGCACGAAGTTCGCGCACTACATCTTTCCAGTCGTACCAGTCCTCGGCGCCGTGCTCGCCGTCGGTATCACCTGGCTCGGCAAGGAGCGGGACGATACGGTCGTCCTCGGGGAGAGTGGACCACGCCTCGGCCCCAAAGTGCCGAGCTCGTTCCCGGAAGGTCCTTGGTGGGAGCGCGACGGCGCCCGCGGCGACCTCATCGTCATCGTCATGGTGACGTTGGTTTGCTTCGGCGTCTTCTCGTACGACCTCGTGTCCGACTTCCGCTACGTGCTGCGCCTCTTCATCTACTATTGGAATCGCGCGACGCCGTCCGAATACCAGCCGTACATCCACCTTCAGTTTTTTACCTTCCCGCTCGGCATCACCATCGGAGTGCTCTTGTTGTCGCGCTGGGTGACACGCGCGCACGTCGCTGTGTTTGGCTGCTTGGCAGTTGGCCTCGCCTCTTACTACGCGTGGGTCATGATGCCCGCGATGAAGGACACGTACACATACAAGCCGCTCTACACCGCAGCGATGCAACTGGCCAAACCCGACGAGTCCATTGGCCAGTACAACGACTGGCAGCAGCCCGAGCGCTCGGTGATCTTCTTGTTTCAGAACCGCTGTCAGCACCTGTCGACCGACAAGAAGGCCGAGACGTTCCTCAAAGCCCCTGGCCGCAAGTTCGTGCTGGTGGACAACAACAAGCTCGCTGCTCTGCGCCGCGTCGCGGCCAAACTGGGCGAGAAGCTCTACATCGTCAACAAGGACCACCCGTACGGCCTCTTGGTGTCGAACGTCCCCAACGAAGAAGACGTCGCGCAGCTCAAGACCGCGATCATGGCGACCGCTCCAGACGACATCACCAAGGTGGGTGCGGATTTCGACGGCAAGGTTCGCTTGCTCGGCTTCAAAGCTTCGACGACGACCCCGAAGCGCGGCGAGACGGTGACCGTCGAGTACTACTACCAAGCGCTACAGCTCATCGACGATGACTGGCAGGTCTTCGTCCACGCCGACGGCACGCGCGGGAACTCGCACCGTATCGGACTCGACCACTATCCCCTCGGCGGCTTGCATCCAACCAACGAGTGGCAAGCTGGCGAGGTCGTGCGTGACACCTTCGAAGTGAAGGTGCCGGGCGGTTATCCCTACGACGCCATCACACTGTGGACCGGCATGTACACCGCGACGCGCCGCATGGAAGTCACGGCTGGCGCAAGCGACGGCGACAACCGCGTGCGCACTGTCCGGCTTTCGATTGCGAAGTAACCCGACAAGCTCGCCGGTCCAACCTCAGTGGCTTACCATCGCGCCAACGATGAGATCGTTCTCCGCGGCGCGGCGGGGGTCGAGTCCATAGACATCGCCCCGGTACAGCTCGACCCGTTTCCACGTGTCACGTTGGACCTCGCGCAGGGCGCGCAGCTGGCTTTCGAGAGTCGGCAAAGCCGCGAGAATGGGAGCAGCCTTTTCGCGCGCGAGCTTGTCGTGGGTGTCAATCGACGCGAGCGCGAGCTCTTTGGCGGCGAGCTCATGTTCAACCTTGCCGACCTCCGCAGCGGTCGCTGCCGCTTCTTTGCTGAGTCGCGCGAGGACCATGTCGCGAACGACATCGTTGCAAACCGCCGAGAGCGTGACGACACCCACCAAGATGGTGGTCTCCTCACCTTCGCAGCTTGCTTCGCTGACTGGCTTCTCGTCGACGACGAAGCTCGCGGGTCCGCCCAGGCGACGCTTCTGCAACACGAGCTGCTCGAACGCGTCGCCGGGGGTCTCGGGCGCTCCCGAGTTGCCGTCGGCGACGGCAGCACAGCCCGCGTAGGCACGGTCGACGATGACCCGATCGCCACCCCGGCCGACGTCGCGGCAAAGCGCGTCGAGCCGATCGAGGTTCAAGGCACCGAGCTTACCGCTGCCGAGCGGTGAGGTGATGACGCGCGTGATGTGCGCCTCGTGGACGTGCCAGTGACCACCCGCACCGGAAAAGCCCGGGGGCGGTCGTTTCGGATCGACGATGAACATCTCGGAGACGTGCTCGCCACGCTGCACTTTGTAGTCGGTGGCGTTGGTCGCGACTCCGGTCAGCGCCGCCGGACAAGCCTCGAGCACGAAGGATCCATCGGGGGCGTAACGCACACACGAGCCGACAGCTTCGGCGGGCGCCACCAGCCGCGGCACAGGCAAGACCCGCTGCATCGGTCGCGTCGGCACGGCCGCTTCGGGGCCAAGCAAGGTGGTGAAAGTACCGCAGCCGGCGGTCGCGACCGGTACGACAAGCAGAAGCGGTAGCCACGGGCGGTGCATCAGCCGGTACATCGACGCAAACCGAGGAAACTTGAGCCAGCGACGCCGCGTCAGAGGCGAAAAGAACGAGGCGAGCCTTGAAGGGGCCGAGAGAAGTGAAGTACCGCGAAAGCATGGGCGTGACACTTCGTGACGCGACGGACGCGGACCGCGAGCTCATCGCGCGAGCACTCACGGGCGAGTTGGCCATCGGCCGAGCGATCCTCGCGGAGCGACGGTTCAAGGTTCACGACGGCGATCTCAGAATCGACGGGGATTGGCGCAACGACGAAACGGTTGCCGTGTTCGGATCGGCGACCGTGAGCGGTCACTACGATGACTATCCGCTGCCGGGTATCGGCAGCCTCATCGTCATCGGTGATTTCGCGGCCCATGATGTTTACAACTGGGGCGATCTCATCGTTACCGGCGACGTCCGCGTTCGCGGAGTGCTTCTTGCCATCTACAATGACTTCGTGACCCGAGTCGGAGGCCGCGTCCACGCGCGTGGCGTCATCGTCGACGACAAGAGCTGCGTCGCACCGCGTGGGGAGGTCGGCTTCTTTTTCACTGACTACGAGGAGAACGTCGACGACATCGACACGATGTTCCGAACGCTCGTACCCGAGTGCTACACCAACCCGCGTGCGCCGTTTTGCGGAAACGGGCCAGACGAGGGGCTCCCGAGCTCTGGCGTCCTTCCCGACCATGAATACATCCGTGGCTTGGTGGCAAAAGGACAATCACCGTTTCGCGTCTCGGCAGGACCAGCGGGCCTCGCGGCGTTGGTTCGTGAGAGCGTGAGCAGCAGCACGTCCGATGAGCGCTTACGCAACCTTGTCACGTTGGATCCACTGCTCGCGCAGCTCGTCGCGACGCGCCCGGACCTGTCAAAGAGTCTCGTTGATGCTCTCGTGGGCCTTCAAGACGACACCGTCGACGCACATGTCGCCCGAACGCACCCTTCTGCGATCCGCAAGCGACCTGACGTGGCGATGTACGAGTCGCTTGCTCTTAACCTCGTCGAGGGTGTCAACACGCCAGACGAGACATTGCTGGTCATCGCACGACACCCAGATCGACACGTGCGACGTGCACTGATTTGGCGGAGCTTCGATCGTCCTGCTTTGGCGGACGACATCGTCAACGCGCTGGCCTTGACCGATGACATCGAATCCCGCTGTGAAGTCATCGACCGCTATCGTTCCGACTTGCCCGACGAAACGATCGCGCGGCTCGTTGACCGCGACGACCCAGCCACCGCGAGAGCGCTTGCGTGTATCGGACTCACGCCCGAAGAGGTCGACGCGTGCAGCAAACATTGGGACGACTCAGCGCGCGCGACCTTTGCGGATGCTCTGCGCAACATCGTGCATGATGGCGAGCGCCTGCGCATGACGAGCCTGCCTGATGACCTCGTCGATCTCGCCGAGCGGGTATTGACCGATGCAAGCTGGCCGAGGGCTGCGTCGGCCCTGGTGGCCTTGCCGTTGGCCGAGCAGCAAGACGTCTGGTACCGCAAGCTACGCGCTGGCGATCGTCTAGCCGGACAGGTCGTCGCGCGCTTCACGCTGTCGCCTGCAGTCATGTCAGCGCTACTCGACGCGTGTGAAAGCTCCCGCAAGGCCCCGATGAGCGATCTCGCCGAGAATCCGCGCCTCGCTGAGCCATTGCAATTGCGGCTCGTCGCACTCGCGAAACGCGCGTTGGAAAACGGCCAGGAGCGCGGCGCGGCCGACAAGGCGCTGACCGCACTACTACGCAGCCAGGCGATCACCGACACGGTGCGGCGAGCCATCGTCGACATCTGGCAACAACGCGGGGGCGCCGCCAAGCTGGACTTCCAATCGACGCTCACGCGCGACGACGACCTGCCGCCCGACGCGTTCGCGCTCGTCCGTGCACTCGACCGCGAGGGCGACGCGGCTCTTGCAACCATGCTGCATCGCCATGCCACCCGCTCCCAGGCTGCGCGGGCGATTGCGAGCTTCCATGCGCATGACAAAGCGTTGCTCGAAGAGCTCGCTGCACTGAACGTTCGCGACGACGCGGAGTGGTTTGCGCGTTTGGGCACCGCCAAGACCCCCGAGTTGCGCCGTCTTGCAGGGCGGTATCACGCGACGCCACCTTCCGTATTGGCGGCGCTTGCGCGGGACACCGACGAGGCGGCAGCTTGGGCGGCCAAGACGCATGTGAAGCTTCCGGATGCCGAGCGGATTGGGGCGCTGCGCACAGAGCCGACGGGACGTCTATTCGCCGCCATCGCAGTGCCGCGCGACGTGCTCGACGAAGTCCGCTGGGACATGCGGACCATCGCGCAGAAGCGAGCCTGGCGAAAACGAGATGCCTTCTTGCAACTCGGTGGCGCGTGACCATCAGACGTCGCTACAGGGCTCGTCGCCAGCGATGAACGCCGAGCGCAGCACGTCCGGGCTCTATGGATGCGCGGCCCGCCACTGCCAGTACATCTTCACCTGGCGCATCACCGACTCCATCTGGCCAGCGATCTTGGCGTCCACGTGGGGGGCGAGCAACGGCTGGTAGCGTGCCTCCGTCGAGAAACGCAGCGTGTGGTAGCGACGACCCGCGTCAACGAACTGCTCGAGCGTGGTCAGAGGAACGTCTTTGCGGTTCTTGTAGCCGTTCATGGCCTGTGCTGCGCGCGTCATCTCCTCCCACGGAGCAAACGAGGCGGCGTCCGCGATGAGGTGCGCCGCCGCGGCAGCGTTAGCCGGGTCTTGGCTCACGCCGAGCAAGGTCTCGGCAGCATGTGCCATGGCCGCACGCGTCGACCGCTCGCAAGCAATCTCAAGCTCGAGTCCGCCGAGGTCGCGCTTCTTGCCTTCGCGGTACGTAACCTCTTCGCCGGGTGCTTGGTCGGCCAGGAGGTCCACCACCTCGTTCCAGCGATTGTCGATACGCTCGCGGTGCCGATGCTGCTCCGCTTTGGCGACAGACCACAAGCGCGACACGACCTGCAGATCATCAGGGTTTCTGACAGCGACAGCACGGCTCTTTGCGTCGATGCCCCGCAACACCTCCGCGAAAGCGGCTTGGATGTCGCGGATGAAACGTTCCCAGTCGGCGATGATGGTCGTAAGGCTCATGACTGACCTCGAGGCTTTGGGGCGCGCCCCCGTGGTGTAGGAGCGCGCCCGCCTGAATCAACCAGCGTACTTCGCGCGATACTTGTCGGAGTACTGCGTGAAGAGTGCGTGATACTTGGTGGCCTCAGAGTAGATCTTCTTGCTCCAGTACATACCGACCATTCCCCAGTCGGCGGCGTTCAGACCGAACTTCCCGAGGAGCGCGTTGACGTCTTCACCGCGATTCGACGCAGCCGACATGGCCTCTTGAATCTCGACATACCGCTCGAGCGACATCGGTTCAGCGCCAGTGTCGAAGCTCTTGCCATGTTGTGCCGAAGTCGCCTGAGCCGCGCCCGCATATTGGCTCGTGCTGCCGCCAGCGAAGGCCTGCGCGTAGGCGGTGGCGATGGCGCCGGTGGTGTCCGTGGACATGCGCGTCATCCATTCGGCGCTGACCTTGTCCCACTTGGCCTGGTCGCAGCCGATGCCCTTGAGCATGGCGCCGAGGTCTTTGCCGCCCGCAAGACCCGCCTGCACGCCGGCCCATTGCTGCAAGCTCACACCGTCGACCGGTGAAAGCGCGCCACCCGCGCCGGACATCGACTGCATGCGCTTCTGGGTGAGACGCTCCTGCGCCAACGTCGAAGCGCGGAACATGAGGTCGTTCAAGTCTTCACCGGTCTGCTCGGCCCAGTAGCTCATGCCCCAGCCCCGGTAGGCTTCGTAGTGGCCGCCGTTCTTGAAGCCGTACTCGCTGATGAGGAGTACCTCTTCCATGTCGAGGTCGTTGCCGTCTTCGTCCGTCATCGGCTCGAGGTTCTCTTTGTCGATGAAGCGCATACGGTCTTGGAGCTCCGCCATCTGCAAGAACCACTCGTCAGCCGAGTTGAGGGAAAACTTCTTGGGCAGGGGGAGGGTGTCGCCATTCCACTTGAAGGTGCTCATCCATCTCTCCAGTGAGGTGCCGCCAGAACCACGACGGGTGTTTTGAGGTCGCGAGCTTCACTCGGATCACGGGCGCGAGTCACTGTCAGCGAGGCAGATTCCGTTCCATCGGTGGGGCGATGTGTGTGCCATGGTGCCGTGGCCCATGGCGGCGCGGTCGCGTCGGTACTATAGGGTCCGTCGACGTCATGAAGGACCGCGTCATCATTGGCGGAGCGACCGGCTACGTCGGCCGCGCGCTCGCGCAGCAGCTGTCGACGCGTTACGACGTGGTCGGCATCACGCGTTCGTCGAAGCAGAGCGATGGCGTGGCGATGACGTGGCGAACCGCTGACCTGTTCTCGCTCGTCGAGACCAAGCGCGCCCTCGAGGGGGCCCGCTTTGCCGTCTACCTCGTCCACAGCATGTTGCCTTCCGCGCGACTCACACAGGCAAGCTTCGAAGATCTCGACGTGTTGCTCGCGGACAACTTCGCCCGCGCCGCCTCTGCCGCTAAAGCGGAGCAAATCGTCTATCTCGGCGGAATCATCCCGAAGACGAAGACGTTGTCGCGTCATCTGCGGAGTCGCCTCGAAGTGGAGTCGGTACTCGGCGCTCATGGAGTGCCGGTCACGACGCTGCGCGCGGGTCTCGTGGTGGGACCAAACGCCTCCTCGCTCCCGATCCTTACGACGCTCGTGCAGCGACTACCGGTGATGCTGACGCCGCGTTGGACGCGCACGCCCACCCAGCCCATTGCTCTCACCGATGTCGTCGAGTTGATCGAGCAGGTGCTAGGTGATCGAACGACCTACGGCCAATACTTCGACGTCGGCGGCGACGAGGTACTTACTCACCTCGAGATGATGCGCACCGCGGCGCGCGAGCTCGGCCTCTCGCGGCGCATGCTCGGTGTTCCACTCCTGAGTCCGCGCCTGTCGAAGGCGTGGGTCACCATGGTGACCGGTGCGCCAGCAGCGCTCGTGGGTCCGCTCGTGGAGAGCCTGGTGCATGCGATGGTCGTCGACCCTGCGAAACGTCTGTGCCTCGCAAGGCGACCTCCGACCCCCTTCGTCGAGGCCCTTCGGGATGCCGTCGCGACGAGCTCGCCCACAACGACGGTGCCGGCGACGACAGCGCTCGCGTCGACCGTGCCCGCGACGCGCCCAAGCCAGGCCGCCAAGGCGCGCAGCAGCGTGCGTTCGGTGCAGCGTCTCACCCTACCACCGGGCCGAAACGCCACCTGGGTCGCCGATCAATACCGGGCGTGGCTACCGCGTTTCTTGCGGCCGTTCTTGCGCGTGCTGCGCGGCGACGACGCGACGCTCTACATTCATGGTTTCGGGCTACGCACGCCCCTCTTGGTGCTCGACTACAACGACGAGCTGAGCAGCCCCGACCGCGCGCTCTACTACATCACCGGCGGCCTACTCGCTCACCAAGGCGAGGTGACACGTCTGCGAGGTCGCCTCGAGTTCCGCGTCGTGCCAGGTGGCAAAGAGGTGATGGCGGCAATCCACGACTTCCAGCCCAGCTTGCCGTGGTACGTCTACAGCGTCACGCAGGCCATCGCCCATCTCGTTGTGATGAAGGCCTTCGGCCGCCACTTGAGCCGCCTCGCCATGGGCGAGCGCTCGTAACGAGGATATCCATGTCCATGTTGAGCTCGCTCGTCTCGGGGACAAGCTTCGCCCAGTTCGCGGACTTTGCTTCACCAGCCTTCTTCAAGGTCATGCCACTGCGCAAGCTGATGGCGCAGGGGCGCGAGCTCGCCGGGGCGTATCGCGACCAGAATGGCTTTCGTGAGGCACAGCTCGAGCGGGGGCGCGCCCTCGCCGCGGCTGGCGTCGCGGTGACGCTCACGAGCGACGTCGCGGGGAGTCCGCTGACTGCCGCGAGCGCGGAGGTTGCAAAACACGGGGGAAACGTTCTCACGCTCTATTTTCATCAGCTGCTCGGCGCGGGTCCGACGCTTATCGACCTAGCACCGCGCCGCTTCTTCGTCAGTGACGGTCGCCTGCTGTGGCTTCCGGGCCCCGGGCACGTTCGTTGGGAGCCGACCTTTCACTCCGCCATAGCAAACATCTACACTGCGTATTATGGTGGCGGCGGCGAGAAGGATCTCCGCGCAGCTCTCGAGCCTTTAGGCCTCGCCGAGACCACAGACCTCTTCATCGCGCATTTCGGGGCTGGCGATCAGCGCGCCGTGACGTTCGCGGTCACGGCCTTCGTCGAGTCGTTTCACGCGATCTTCGTGCGATGCAAAGCGCGCGGCATTGCCCTGCACCCAAACTTTCTGCCCCTTGGTCTGTACCTCGCGACGCTCTACGCAACCCTCGAGGGGCTAGGTGGCGCGTTCGACGTGCGGGAAGCATTTCGCGCTGCGCAACTAGCCCGCTAAGCAACCGAGCGTTCGCGACGATTCTTGAACAACCGTGACACGCTGTCACCCGATACAGCGCGCACACGGTCGCACAGGAGAATCGTCATGAGTCAGATCAAGCCAACCGGAAGCTCTGGGGCCGTACAGGCCATCCAGGCCAGCCAGGTCGCCGATCCATCGAAATACGCCGACGCGGCCAAACAGGCTTTCGCAGCCCTGAAGCTCGCCCTCACCACGCGTGACTTCGCCGCGTTCAAGGCGGTCTTCCACTCCGAGGTGGCCTCGCTCCCCGAAGGCGAGCAGATCGTTCGCGCGATGTTCGACGCGGCGCCCAAGGGCGGCCAGGCGCAGCTCATGACGATGGGCGCCTTGCAGAAAGGTGACACCGATCACTACTTCGCCGAGATCCGCGGCGCGCAGCCGGGGACCCTCGTCGCCTTCGCGCCCGAGGCCAACGACAAGCTCGGGGCGGTATTCTTCGGCGTCTTCCGTTTCTAACCGCTTCTACGACTCCGCCGGCGAGGCAGCACCCTCTTCGTAGGTGTACGCCTCGCCGGCGTAGTTCACGAACTTCATCTGCGTGCCATCGTGGCTCGTCAGGTACATGGGCTGCACCGGCACCTTGCCGCCGCCGTTCGGTAGGTCGACCACGTAATGCGGGACCGCAAGCCCGCTCGTCCAGCCGCGTAGCGCCTTGATGATGTTGACGCCGCTCTCGACCGGAGTACGGAAATGTGAGGCGCCTTCGACGCTGTCGCACTGAAAGATGTAATACGGGCGGCAGCGGTGCTTGAGGAGCCACTGGTTCATGCGACGAACCATGTGCGGGTCGTCATTGACACCCTTGAGCAACACCATCTGGTTCCCCACCACGCAGCCTGCGTCCGCTAACGTGGTCAGCGCCCTGCCCGCTTCTTCGGTGCACTCCTTCTCGTGGTTGAAGTGCGTGTTGACGAAGAGGGGATGAAACTTCTGCAGCTGGGCGGTCAGCTCGGGTGTGATGCGCATCGGCAGCGTCACGGGGTTACGGGTCGCGATGCGGATGATCTCGAGGTGCGGAATGGAGCGAAGATCGGAGAGCACGGCGACCAATCGTTGGTCGGCCATGGTCAACGGATCGCCACCCGACACCAGCACGTCACGGATCGCGGGTGTCCTGCGCACGTAGTCGATGGCTTCGGTCAGCTCATCGCGCTTCGGCGCGCTCGTCGGATCCCCGACTTTGCGCTTGCGATTGCAGTGGCGGCAGTACACCGGGCAGTTGTGCGTAGCGTAGAGCAACGCGCGGTCGGGATAACGGTGCGTGAGGTTCGGCACCGGCATGTGGCTGTCTTCGGCGAGCGGGTCTTCGAGCTCGCTCGCGGCGACCTCGAGCTCTGCCATGACAGGCACGGCCTGGCGCCGTACCGGACACGTGGGATCCTCTGCGTCCATCAACGAGGCGTAATAGGGCGTGATCGCCATCGCGAACTTCGCGCTAGCCTGAACCACGGCTTGACGCTCGTCTTCGGTCAACACCAAGACCCGCTCGAGTACGTCGAGGTGACGAATGCGATTCGCTTGTTGCCACTTCCAGTCATTCCACTGGGAGTCGCTAACATCGCGAAAATATGCGGGACGAACGGCCATCAGGGTCACGCGCCATAACAGACTAAACCTACTCTGTCAGCCGCAGACGTCCAGCAAAGGAATCGCTCGCTGGAGCGGACACGCCGCGGGCGCGGCCGACAGGTACTTACGACCGCGTTGTACCCTGCGCGGCCGCAACCGGGATCGCGGTTGAGCAGCGGCCTAACGCACCGGTGTCGACAGGGTTTCCGACCTGGAGAATCGTTGGAGTATGGCGTCCGACAAGGCAGGGATCTCAACCGGCGCGGGGAGCGCCACCGGCTCCTCGACCCGCGGTTGGGACGCAGCAGCACCAAAGTCCGCGCGTGTGGCGTACAGCCCGGCTTCCGCGACTGTCTGCACATAGGCGGCACCGAAGTCGCGTCGCCAAGGCGCGACCTCGCGCACATAGTTGGCCGCGGAGAACACCCCTGCGAGCAGCACCGAGGCTCCGACCCAAAGATCGCGCGCCATCCCGCTAACGCCGAACATCATATCCGCGCCCGCGATAGCCGCAGTGACTCCGCACAACATCGAAGCGATGGCTGGGCCCGCGACCGCCAAATGGGACCGGGACCGGCCAGCGTGAAGGACCTCAGCGGTGAACTTGGGTAGACCCGCGTCGTTGCCTCTGACCGCGAACGGCGCGCAGTTGGTTTGGAGCTCTATCGACTCGCCCGGCGCACCCAGCCGCGCGTCGCTGGGACCACGCAGCATATAGTGCTCGTTGGTGCCGGCCTTTCGCAGAATGGCGAAGTTCGTGCGGCCGAGCTGGACGTCGTTCTTGAGCGCTGCGGCAACCAGATCGACGTCTGCGCCTGCCTTCAGCTTTTGCAACATCATACCTGAGGGCCTCTCGTTGGCCTGAACGACGTCCCATCGCTCGGTCGAAGGATATTTTCGCCAGTGGCTGCGCGTCGTTGTCTGCCCGCGTGTCAGGGGGCGCACGACCAAGTGATGCGACGCAACACGCCCGCGACGGTCAGGTGGCCTGACGCGCGGGCCGGAGCCGTCCGCCTAGCCACCCACGTCTGTGCAGTCCAGATCGAGGACGTCACGGAAGTTGTTGTTCGCGTTGCATTCGAACTCCGCCGACGGCTGCGACAAGATGAACGGCGGGTTCGCGATGACGCGGAAGTCGAGGTTGATGGGGGCCTCGGCCGCAGGGACCGTGTAGATGGCGCTGACCTCGACGCCCCCACCTGGCAGCAGGTCGACCGGCAGAGCCACGGTCGCAAACGCGGTCGTCGCAGCGGTGGCTTGCACGGTCTGCGCCTCGTTGAGCAAGCGGTAGAACCCGATGGGGGTCCCCGCCAGGATGCCAGCGCGGCCCTTGTTGACGACGCGGGCGATGATGGTGACTTGTGGCGGGCACGCGGCGAGACCACCGATGGCCGTCTCGATCTGGAGATCGGGGGCGTTGAGCGGCACGAAGCCGGGTACGTTTTGGCGGAAGTTGTTGTAGAAGTCTGGGTTCGGATCGCCGAACTCACAGAGCGCGCCTGACGAGCCACTCACGAACGTCTCTTCGCATTGCACGGGATCTGTCTGTGCAGCACACTGTGACCCGCTATAACAGACAGACCAGTCTGGGACGACGGTGCCGGAGCGATCTTGGTTGGTGATGTGGTACGGATGTTCATACCAGTATGGCAGGGTCTTCACCCATAGGTCGGAGGTGTCGCCAAAGACGGTGACGCCCCACGTCGACTGCTGACAAACGTACGCTTGGCCGCGGGGATTCTCTTCGCATTCCCCGCTCGCGCCCTGGAACGGATCCCAGAGACAATCGTCCACGTGGACCTGACAGGCGGCACGACGCTCGTCGGTGGTCGCGCCGACATCGAAGCCGTTGCAGGTCGCCTGCGTGACGACCTCACACGAGTCGCCATCCCACGCACAACCTCTGGCGGCGTTGCATGCCGCTGCGCCATCGGCGTCATGGTCGCTGCAGTCGCACGCGCTCGCTTGATAGATTTCCCAACCGCCCCGGCGGTAGGCGTATGGCGCACACGCGCCCAAAAGGAATCGGCAACCAGGTGTGCCGTTGCAGGCGCCGGAGGCAAGGCCGTTGCATGTGGTGGGCGTAGCAGGTGGTGGACCGCCACAGCGGTCGCGCGGGCTCGACTCTGACGATGACTGGTCACCCGTGGACACCACGACGATCTCCGAGTTCGAGTCGCCGTCCACATCGACTACGATGGGATACTCCGTCGCGGTGCGATGCGAGTTGGGCCGTTCGTAGAGAATGTTGCTCGTCGCCCCCTCGAAGACGCGGAAGAAGCACTCGTCGTTGTAGAGCACCTCGGCTCGGCCATCGCCTTGGAAGTCAAAGACGCTGGTGCCCGTCACGGCAGACGACTGGTCTTGGGTCTGGTACTGCCACAAGACACCCAGTTCCTGAGCCAGGCCAGCGTTGACCTCGACGTTGCAGATCTGGGGTCCCGATACCGTGGGGACCGCGACGTTACATCCCGAGCCTGGCGTCGACACCAGCGCCACGCGGCCAGCCGCATCTGCTGCCGCACAATCTGGGTCGACAACCACCATGCAGCCCGTGCCCGCAAAGCTCACCTCGGGTCGGCCGTCACCATCGAAATCGGCGATGTTCGGGGGACCGCCTCGGTTGTTCAAAAGCTGGAACGCGAGGTTGGTCGTGCTGCCACTCACTGGCGATTGCAGCACCTCGCCGGTCTCGCCGCTGAGGATGTAGGCCGCACCAGCGTAAACGATCGCGACCTCGGGAGTATTCGTTGGCCGGTTGTAGGGTGGCTGCGTGTTGTCGACGAAGTCAGCAACGCCTGGGAAGCCTCGGCCCTCACCGATCGTAAGCGGTTGCGGAGCGCTCCCTCCGCGATAGCTCGCAGACCAGATGCGATCTGCGACCCAGCCGTCGGTGCCGGTGATTCGCTCCACACCAATAGCGCCCGACGGATTGCGACGGATCGTCCACGCCCTGTCGCCAGCAAGCAACTCGGGGAACCCATCGAGATTCACGTCAGCAACGGCCGAGACCGCGAAGCACTCACCGGTATCGCTACAACGGTTGCCAGTGTTGCTCTCCGCCGCTTGGTTCGCGGCACCGAGGTCAACGAGGACGGTCGCAGACGCTCCGTCATCGCGTAGGATGACACCCGCGATGACGATCTCGACGACCCCATCGGCATTGAGATCGGCAAGGTGCGGTGCGCCGCCACTGTAGCTGGTGTTCAAACTGCCCGTCGCGTCGCACCACTTGAGCGCGTTCGCCACCGGCGCGCCGGTGCCATCGAACGGGTCGTAGGCGCAAATGCCGTTTCGGTGCGCGGCGACCAACTCGAGCTGCCGATCGCCGTCGAGATTGCCGATGGCGACATGCCCGCGCGTCTCGCCGTAGATGACAACTTTACTACGCTGTTGTTTGGTGGGCGGACTGCCAGAAGCCGGCAGGTCCTCATCCGCGCGGCCGTCGGCGATCACCAACAGATTCACGCCACCAAAAGTGTTGTCTGCGTAAGCCTTGAAGACGACCTCTGGCACAAAACGCTCCGAGGCCGGGGCAGGATCGAGGTCGACCTGGTCAACGTCGGCAGTGGTTGGGATGGTCTCGACACTGCGGAAACATTGCGATCGGAAGTTGCCCGTTTGGGCGGGCGCCGCAGTGGTTGGGTTATCGGTGCACGGCTCGCGGTAGCAATTGGTGGAAGCGGCATTGGCGCACGGCGGGATGACCTGGCCGTCGACAAAGTTGTCGCTGAAGTCGGTGTCGGCGAGGTCAGCGCCTACGAGCTGAACACCGACCCACGACCACTCCGTGGTCGGTGAGAACAGATCACTTGGGGCCGCCTGACATATCGGCGCGTCGGGGGGGAAATCGTTGGGCAAACAATAGCCCGTGTCGGGCTCGCCGCCCGTCTCCTGATGCAGCGTGAGCTCGCAATACTCACCCGCCTCGCAGTCGAGGAAGGATTCGCACTCGCCGCCGCGGGCAACGCAGCGGTTGAACACGCAAACATCGTCGTCTTCGCTGGTTGCGAGGTTGTTCGCATCGCAGCAGACACTGCCGAACGATGGGGCAGTCCCAGTGCCACACAGTGGGCCTTGCCCCGTGCAGTCTTGCACACAGGTTAAGGAGGGGCCGCAGATTTGATTGGCTGTCGAGTTGCAACACACGCTGCCATCGCCACCGCAGCGCTCGTCAGCGGCGTTCGGACACGCGGGCAAGCAGAAGCGGTCGAAGACGCACTCGGTGCCGGCGCCGCAGCAGGCCCGCGAAACTTCGCAACGCGGCACCGGGCAGACGGTCACGCACGCGCCTTCGACGCACTCCTGACCGCCGGGGCAAGGGTCGGGATTGAAGCCGCAGCCCCCACCGCCACCGTCGCCATCGAAGTCGCCAAAGCCGTCGCCGAGGATGCTGTCACCGTCGAAGTCACCGTCGTCGCCGCTGCCATCGTCGGTGCCATCACCGCCGTCGGCGTCGTCATCGCCGCTCGGGTCGCGGTCGAAGGGGTCGAACTCGGTGATCGCATCGTCTGCGTTGAGATAGAGCTCGCCTCCGCAGCCCGCCAAGGGCAACAGCGACGCAACGAGCAACGACCAACGGTAGCGGCCTGACGAAATGCGCATACGATCCTTCGGAGACTCGACCAAGGCCCTCTATGTTACCCCGAGAGCCGAGGAGTCCGCACGAAACCTGTCGGTCCCGTCTGTAGGTGTTAGCGCTCCATCAACCTCCAATATCCGTGCAATCGAGATCGAGTAAGTCGCGTGAGTTATTTGCGTTGTTGCACTCGAAGTTATCCTCGTTGGGAGCAGTCAGGAACTCGGGGTTGGCGATGACCCGGAAGTCGAGGCCAATCGGGGCCTCCGCCGCCGGCACGGTGTAAATCGCGCTGACGATGGCCGCGCCACCGGGCAAGAGGTCCTGCGGGAGATCCCGCCTCGCGAACGGCGTCACCGTCTGGGCCGTCTGCAGGGCGGTCTGAGCTGGGTTGAGGAGCCGATAGAACGTGACGTCGGCGTCTTGGGCGCGAATACCGGCGCGACCCTTGTTGACCACCCGCGCGATGACCGTGATCTGAGGCGGGCAGGTGAGAAGGTCTGCGACCACCGACTCGATCTGCAGGTCGGGCGCATTGAGCGGCACGAAGCCCGGCACGTTCTGACGGAAGTTGTTGTAGAACTCGGGGTTCGGGTCGCCGTACTCGCAGAGTGGCCCCGAAGCGCCAGACACAAAGGTCTCTTCACACTGCACCGGATCGGTTTCGGCGGCGCACTGAGACCCGGTATAGCAAACGTTCCAATCGGGGACGACGGTGCCGAAGCGGTCCTGGTTGGTGATGTGGAACGGGTGCTCGTACCAGTAGGGAAGCGTCTTCACCCAAAGGTCGGAGGTGTCACCGTACGTCGTGACACCCCAAGTGCCCTCGAGACAGATGAACGCCTGCCCGCGCGGGTTCTCTTCACATGCCCCTGTGCCACCCTGGAATGGGTCCCAGATGCAATCGTCCATGTGCTGCTGACAGGTGTCGCGGTCGGGGTAGGCGCCGCAGTTGCCGGCCGTATTGGCGTTGGTCACGACGACGCAGCTTGCCCCATTCCAGCGGCAACCACGTGCCGCGTCGCAATCAGCCTGGGCGGTATGGTCGGCGCAGGTACACGACGAGGGGTTGTAGAGCTGGAACTCGTTGCGCTGGTAAGCGTAGGGCTTGCAGCTACTGAGCAATTGACGACAACCGAGTGAGTTGTTGCACTCGGCGTTGAAGTCGGTGTTGGCGTCCGTGCCGTCGATAACGCGCGCGCAGTCTTGACGACAGCTGCTCGAAGCCGCGTCCCATCCGCATCCGTTGACGCGCGGGAAGCAACCCGTGTTGCTCGTCGAGACGCAGCCATTCGTGGCGTTGCACTCGGTGACGAGCGTCGTCCCCGAGTCACTGCCGTCGCGAATATTCGTGCAGTTGTTGGTTGCCGCGCAGCTCGAGCCGTTCCAGCTGCAACCGCTACCCGCGGTACAAAGGGTGCTCGACGTCAGTGCCGAGCACGCCACGCAAGCATTACTTGCGTTGAGACCGCAGCCGCCACCCGCATCGAAGCAGGTGGTCTGGGTGCGCGACGTACAGGGCGTGGCGATGGTACCGAACTGCAAGGGGTCGCAGAGCACGTTGGTCGTAAGTGCGGCGCAAGTCACGCAAGCAGTGCCGTTCCAGCCGCAACCACCGGTGTTCACGCAGTTGGTGTTGTTGAGCGCCGCACAGTTCGGCGTGCCGTCGGCCGAGCCAAGCGCTGGTCCGCCGCAGCGGTCACGTCGTGAAGTATAAAACGACGATTGATCGCCGTTCGAGGTGATGACGATCTCGGAGTTCGAGTCCCCATCGACGTCAACGACGATCGGATACTCAGTGATGGTGCGGTTCGAGCTTGGGCGCTCGTAGAGAATGTTGGCGGTTGCGCCTTCGAAGACGCGGAAGAAGCACTCATCGTTGTAGAGCACTTCGGCTTTGCCGTCGCCTTGGAAGTCGAACACCGAGGTGCCCGTCACAGCGGACGACTGGTCCTGCGTCTGGTATTGCCACAAAACTCCGATGTGTTGGCCGATGTCGGCTTGGACATCGATGGTACACGTGCGCTGCGGTGGGGACGCCCCCGGGACCGCCACGTTGCAACCCGAGTTTGGCGTGCTTGCAAGTGCCACTCGCCCAGCGGCGTCGGCCGCGAAACAGTCAGGGTCAACGACAACCATGCAGCCGGTACCCGCAAAGCTCACCTCAGGGCGGCCGTCACCGTCGAAGTCGGCGATGTTCGGCGGGCCGCCGCGCGCGTTCAGGTACTTGAAGGCGAGGTTGCGCGTGACGCCAGCGACCGGTGACTGAAGCACCTCGCCCGTCTCGCCACTCACGATGTAGACGCCACCGTCGTACACGTAAGCGACCTCTGGTGTATCCGTTGGCCGATTGAAGGGCGGCAAGCGATTGTCGACGAAGTTCGCAACGCCCGGATAGCCGCGACCAATGCCAATGGTCCAAGGCTGCGGGGTACTGCCGCCAGCGTACGAGGCAGACCAGATACGATCCGCAACCCAGCCATCGGTGCCCGTGATGCGCTCGACACCGATGACGTTCAGCGGGTTGCGACGGATCGTCCACGCTTTGTCGCCAGCCAAGAGGTCGGGCAAGCCATCGCCATTGACGTCCGCAACGGTGGTTAGCGCGAAGCACTCGGAGTCGCTGTCGCAGCGAGCACCAGCGGTCGCGAAGGCAACGCTGTCGCCGGTGAACCCAACGTCGACGAGGATCGTCCCCGAAGCGCCGTCATCGCGAACGACCGTGCCACCAATGACGATCTCGGGCGTGCCGTCGGCGTCGAAGTCGGCGAAGTGTGGCGCCGAGCCGTCGTGGCGGACATTCAACGCGCCGCTCGACAAACACCAGCGTTTGGCGTTGGCCGCGATGGTGGGTGGCGCAGCTCCCTGATCGACGTACGGGTCGTAGACGCAGACACCGTTCATGTTGCCGGTCGCGATCTCGAGCTGCGGGTCACCATCGAGGTTGCCGATCGCAGAGTGGCCGCGGGTGGCGCCCCAAATCACCAGCTTGCTGCGTTGCTGCTTCGATGGAGCGCCGCTCGCGGGCAGCTCTTCGTCGCTGCGGCCATCCGCGATAACGAGCACGTTGCGAAGGTCGAAACCCGCGTTGTTGGAGTATGCTTTGAAGACGACCTCGGGCACGAGCTTCTCGACCGCGGGTGCTGGATCGAGGTCCACGCCGTCGAGGTCCGCCGTGACCGGTACAATCGCGACATTACGGAAGCACTGGGCTTGGAAGTTAGCGGTCTGCGCCGGACTCGCCGAGCTCGGCATCTCGGTACATGGTTCGCGGTAACAGTTCGTGGACGCAGCAGTGACGCATTGTGGAATGATCTGACCGTCGGTGAAGTTGTCGGTGAAATCGGTGTCGGCGGCGTCGGCGCCGACGAGCTGGATGCCGACCCACGACCACTCAGTCGTCGGCTCGAAGAGGTCGCTCGGCGCATCCTGGCAGATTGGCGCGTCGGGCGGGAAGTCGTTGGGCAAGCAGTAGCCCGTGTCGGGCTCACCGCTGCTCGTCTCCTCATGGAGCGTCAGCTCGCAGTATTCGCCAGCCTCGCAGTCGAGGAACGACTCGCATTCGCCACCGCGTGCGACACAGCGGTTGAACACGCACACATCGTCGTCTTCGTCGGTGCCCGGATTTCTGCCATCGCAGCACACGCTGCCGAAGGAGCTTGGCGTCCCCGTACCGCACAACGGCCCGTCGTCGGGGCCGCAGTTCTGCACGCAGGTGAGCGACTCGCCACAGATCTGGGTCGGGAAGTTGCAGCAGAGCTCGGCTGTGCTACCGCAGCGGACATCGGTTGGGTTTGGACACGCTGGGAGGCAGAAGCGGTCGTTGACGCAGGTCTCACCGGCGTCGCAGCAGGCGCGGGATACCTCGCACCGTGGAACAGGACAGATGGTGACACACGCGCCCTCGACGCACTCCTGACCGCTGGGGCATGGCTCGGGATTGAAGCCGCAACCACCGCTACCGCCATCACCGTCGAAGTCACCGAAGCCGTCGCCTAGAATACTATCGCCGTCGACATCGCCACCGCCGTCGTCGCTACCGTCGCCCGCGCCATCGCCACCGTCACCGGAATCGTCATCGGTGGGGTCGCGGTCGAACGCGTCGAACTCGCCGCGCACGTCGTCTGCATTGAGATAGAGCTCACCGCCGCAGGCAGTCAGTGACAAAAGCGACAAGAGGGAGAGTGTGAATGCCGACCGGGAACACGGGCCGAGAGCTCTGTGCATACGATCTTTGCGAACCTCATCGACCTCGTGGTCGACACCTGCAGCCACGTGACGCCCGCACTCGGGTCGTGTCATAGCCTAGTCCATGCACGCGCTGACGGAGCTCCAGTCTCACCAACCCCACGCCGTCCCCGTCTTGGCCGCCGCACTTCGCGGCCAGCGTCTCCACCACGCCTATCTATTTACCTCGAGAGACCTGGGTTCCGCACGAAACGTGATGCAGTCGTTCGCGGCGAGCCTCGTGTGCGTTGAGCGCCGAGATGTCGACGCCTGTGGTACGTGTGTGGCCTGTCGTAAGCTTGCGGAGGGGAACCACCCCGATGTCGCCAAGCTCGTTCCCAACGAAAAGGGGATGATACCGATTGATGCAGTGCGTGAGGTGACGGCGCGACTCGGCTTGAAAGCGTCCGAGGCGCCCACAAAGGTGGTGATCGTCGAGCGTGCCGAACGCATGAACGAAGCCGCCCAAAACGCCCTCTTGAAGACCCTCGAGGAGCCCGCAGGCCCCACCTGTTTTCTCATCGCAACCTCCCGAGTGAAGGCGCTCGCGATCACCATCCGCTCCCGCTGCCAACGGGTTCGCCTTGCGACCCGCGCCGAGTCGACGGCAGTCAGCGAGCTTCGCGCTGCCCTACCGGATCTCGACCAGAGGCTCGCGCGTATTGCCGCTGCGCTTGCCTCAGGGGACACCGAGGCCGCGCGAACGACCCTCGACAACGGCCTCTCCGAGCTCGACCAACGCTTGAGCGAGGCGACCCATGACGGCTCCATGCGGGGCGCGCTCGCCGCCGCCGCCGACCTTGGCTCCGAGCGTGAGAAGGCCGATTTGGCGCTCGCGCTCATTGAAATCGCCGTGCGCGATGGGCTCGCCAAAGCCCACGGCGCGGGTGACACTCACATGTTGGGTGAACCGCCCGCGGTGCCCTCGCGACGCCTCGCGAAGGCGGCGGCCGTGCTCACTGAGCTACGCGGCATGCAGAACCTTTACGTCAATCGCACCCTTGCTCTCGAAAGCGTTCTTTTGGCGCTGCGGGGCGACGTCGGCGGCAAGGCTTCGTGAGCGAGCAGCGCGTTTTCGTCCGCTTTCGCGTCCCTGGGGACGGCGCCGTTTATCGTTCTGGCGAGCACGTGTTGCGTCGCGGCGACCGAGTGATCGCAGAGACCGACCGCGGGCTTTCCGTCGGCACCGTGCTCTCAGAGCGGCCCGTCGGTGACGCGACCGTCCGGCCCGTAACCCGCCTCATGACCGACGACGACGAGCGTCAGGCCCGCACCAACATCATTCGGGAACGCGAGGCGTTCACCTTCTGCGCGCAAGCCATCAAGCAGCACGGCCTCGCCATGAAGCTGGTTTCGGTCGAGGTCACGCACGCCGGGACGCGTGCCATCTTTTACTTCTCGAGCGACGACCGCGTCGACTTTCGGGGCCTCGTCAAGGACCTCGCGCAGCGTTTTCAGACGCGCATCGAGATGCGTCAGATCGGCGTCCGGGACGCCGCGCGGCACACGGGTGGTATCGGCGCCTGCGGGCGCGAGCTCTGCTGCTCGACATGGCTGCCCGAGTTCCAACCGATCTCTGTGAAGATGGCAAAGGACCAGAACCTCTCCGTCAACCAAGACAAGCTGTCCGGCCTCTGCGGCCGCTTGCGCTGCTGTCTTCAATACGAGCAGAGCGCCTACGAGTCGCAAAGGCAGGAGCTCCCTAAGCTCGGCAAACGTGTGTTGACGCCCCAGGGCGAAGGCCGAGTCAAAGACGTCAACGTGCTCAAGCGCCTCGTGCGTGTACAGCTCGAGAACGGCAGCTACGTCGAGGTAACACCTGAAGCGATCACACGGCCCACGGATGTGCTCGAGCAGATGGCGATGTCGCAGAAGGCCGAAGCGGAGCGCGCCGCCATCATCGCGTCGGGTGGCGTGCCGCCCAAGCGCAAGCGTCGCAAGAAGAAAAAACCGAACGAAGGGTCCAACAGCTAGGACTGCCCTCGTCACGTAGAGCTTGGGGCCCCGCCTACGGGCTCACGCTGCCGAGCTTCCATCCCAGTCGATAGGTCCAACGCTCACACAAACCTTGCAGTGGCGGCACCATCGCAGCGCCTCGGCTCTCGAGCAGCTTCTCCGCGCTACGTCGCAGGACGTCGTCGATGATCTCGTTCTCGGCGATGAGCCGCAGTGTCGAGCGCCCCTCGGGTGTCAGACCGTTTGGGTCTGCGCCAGCGTCGAGCAAGATGGTCATCATGCCGATATCCGCGCGGCGGGCGGCATAGTGCAGAGGCCTGCGCTCGCCCATGCCATGCGAAATGAGCGTCGGCTCGTTTGGTGATGTGCCGCTGTTCAGCAGGCGACGGACGGTGTCGACGTCGCGCTCCACGATTGCCCACGCGAGCGCGTACGGGTCGCTCTTTGCGCGGATGCTCGCGACCAGCTCGGGCCTTGGCGGCAACACAGCGAGCAAGCCGGCGTGGTGATGCTGCGCGATGGCATAAGCGGAGTCGTCGATAGGCGAACCCATGGCGATGAGCCGGCGCACGACCTCACCCCTGCCTGCGTAGAGCGCCCCGTGAAGAGGATGAACGCCTTCTAACGCCCAGTCGATGCCCTCGGCGAACACCTTGGCCAGCACCGCCTCATCGTGCTCGTACAGCGCAACCCCTAGGGCCGTGCTCTCGATTTCGGCTCGACCGATGACGATCAAGTGTGGACGCCACGACACCTGGGAACTCTCGCAAACGTCCAGCGGGGTGGCGAGCAAATTTTGTTCGAGCGCTCGCATGGCGACCCGCGTGGGTCCATAGCGCCTCGTCGTTTGGGGCCGGTAACTCAGCCTATCAATCGGCGCTGACGGGCGCGACGCTCGAGCTCGCCGAGCACTGCGTCGAAGCTCTCGAAACCGTACAGAGTTGCGGACGCTGCGTCGCGATGTCCGTTACCGCGGAACTCGGCGCATAGCTCGCGCGCGCGGCCGTCGTTGGAGCGGGCCGATACGACCGCCGAGCTCTGTTGCTGCACCACGAGGGCGGCGCATCCAAAAGCGCGTTGGCAGGCCGGAAGCTCACCCTTGAGCACTTGCATCAGGTCGGATTCAGCGAAAGCGGGAACCTCGGAGCGCGCTGTGGCGAGCAGCTTGTTCCAGCCGCTTCGATTCACACCGAGCACTGTCATGCGTCGTGAGTCGCCGAGCACCTGACGGGTCATCAGGCCCTGTTTTTGGGCGATGGCGGCGCGCAGGCTGTTCGGGACAACGAATTTCACCCGCGCGGTGATGTCCTCGACGAGCACACCCGACTTCAAGGCGATGTATTTGAAGTACTGCGACGTCGACGGGTCCATCGTGTCGCGGGTGCCGCCCGCCGTGTCCGTCCAGATCCCTGCGAGAGCTGGCATATAGAGCGCCTTCAACGTGCCGGGCTTCAAGGTCATCCCAGCAAGCAACTGCTCCGTGATTGCGCACACCTGGAGCGAAGCAGCGTCGAAGAACCCGTCGTGCCAGGTCGCTTGTGCCCGGTAGCGGCTGACGAGGTCATCGCGGTCGCCTTCTTCGTGGTGATCGATAACGGAGACCTGCTTTGCACGTTTGAGCAGGTCACGGGCGTCGCCGATGCGACCACTGCTGGCGACGTCGACGACGACCGCGACGTCCCACGTGTTGCCCTTGAGGTCGCTTGCTCGTCTGATCTCGTTGGGTAACGCGAGGCGCTGGTGCGTGTGGCTGAGCTCATCATCGATGCAGACGTCGACGTGTTTGCCGAGAAGTTTCAAGGCGCGAGCCAGCGTGAGGGTTGCGCCGACCGTGTCGTGATCGGGGAAGACGTGGCCAACGAGGAGAATGCGCTTGCCGTGAGAGAGCAGGTCGACGAGCGCGGCGGGTGCGGGCATGCCGATGCGCGGGTTCAGGGCAGGAAAGCTCGCGTCCGCCATCGCGGCGTGGAAGTCGCGTAGAGGGACGGCGGCAAAGCTAGCGCTGCTTACCCCGAATTGGCGCGCGGCGCCCTCACTGATGCTGTAACGCGGAGTGGCTCGCACCTGGACGCTGCCCGCCGAGTTCATCCGCGGAGACGTGCGCGCCTGACCGACGGCGTTGGTGGAGCTCGCGACTGATGCGCCGGGGCTCACGCTTTGGCGAACAACGGCGGACGTGTGCGTCGCACCGGGCAGCGACTTCCCGCGCCCGCTCAACGACAAAATCCGACGTGTATCGCTCATCAGGATCAGCATCGGGTGACTCGCGCTGAAGTTGCCTGATTTCACTAAATTTTGGCCGTTCGCGCACACCCATGCCGCGTTTTGGCGACTGGGCGTTGGCGCTAGAAGCCGGGCGGCGCCGCGCCGGTTGCCGAACGGGCCTCCGGGGAACTAGAAGGCATGCCGACATGAGCTCCCGCACCCTCCTGACCGCCGCCCTGCCCTATGCCAACGGCAGCCTGCACCTGGGCCACCTCGTCGAATATTGCCAGGCCGACATGTACGTCCGCGCATTGAAGCGCATGGGCCGCGACGCGCTCTATATCTGCGCAGACGACACGCACGGCACACCCATCGAGCTCAACGCACAGCGTCAAGGGATCGAGCCGCTCGCCCTTGTGTCGCGCTACCACGACGAGCACAAGCGCGACTTCGCCCGCTTCGACGTTGCGTTCGACAACTTCGGTCTCACGCACAGCGACATCAACCGCGCCGTGGTCGAACGCATCTACGCCGAGCTTGGCAAGAAGGGCCTTCTCGAAGACCGCGAGATGGACGGCATTTGGTGTGAGGTCGACAAGCGCTTCCTCCCCGACCGCTTCATCCGTGGTACCTGCCCCGTGTGTGCTTCGGCGGACCAGTACGGCGACGTCTGTGAGGTCTGCGGCTCGACCTATACGCCGCAAGAGCTCAAGGCGCCGCGCTGCGCGCTGTGCGGCACGACGCCGGTCGTCAAGAAGACGACACACGTCTTCTTCAAGATCAGCCGCGACGACATGGTGGGCTTTCTGCGCAAGTGGATCGACTCGGGGTCGCTCCAGCAGGATGTGGCCAACTACGTCCGCAACTGGATCGAGGGAGGACTCAAGGATTGGTGCATTACGCGCGACGGCCCGTACTTCGGCTTCGGCGTGCCGAACAAGCCGGGCAAATTCTTCTATGTCTGGCTCGATGCCCCAATTGGCTACATCGCCTCTTCGATCGAATGGGGTCAGCGTCAGGGTATGTCGTTCGACGACGCGTTCAATACGTTGTGGCGATCGAGTAGCACGCGCGTCGAGCACCTCATCGGCAAGGACATCGTCTACTTCCATACGCTGTTCTGGCCCGCAGTGTTGCACGCTGCGGAGCTGACGTTGCCCTCGAAGGTTCACGTCCACGGCATGCTCACCATCGACGGCGAGAAGATGTCGAAGAGCCGGGGCACCTTCATCAACGCGGCGACCTTCGCCGATCATGTCGATCCGCAGGCGCTACGCTACTACTACGCGTGCAAATACGGCGCTGCGAGCGACGACCTCGATCTGTCGTTCGACGACTTCGTGCTGCGCGTGAACGGCGAGCTGGTGAACAAGCACGCCAATCTTTTCAGTCGTTGCACGCAGTTCCTCACCCAGAAGCTCGACGGCAAGCTCGGTGATTTGCCGTTCGGCGCCAAGGAAGCGCAGGGAGAGCCTTCGGGCGACGGCTCCCTACTCGACCAAGCGCGCCGCGTGGTGCAAAGCGCGCGCAAGGCGGAGCAATTCTTCGCCAACCGCGAGCTCGGCCAGGCAATGCGTGAGCTGTCTGCCATCGCGGACATCGGCAACGAATACATGCAGTCGGCAAAGCCCTGGGACCAGCTGAAGACGGACCCCGAGAAGGCGCGAGAGACTTGCACCTTCGCCGCCAACGTCTGCCACGCCCTCGCCATGTACCTGTGGCCAGTCGTCCCGCGCTTCTCGGAAGCCGGTGCCGCGTTGCTCGGCTCCACGATCGATCGCATGAGCAGCGAATTGCTCTTCGCCGAACGCAAACGCCCCATCGGTCCGCAGCAGCGTTTGTTCGAGCGCATCGACCGGGCGCAGGTCGACAAGGTCGTCGAGGCCTCGAAGCAGACAATGGCGGTCGCGTCCACCGACAAGACGACGTCGACTGCGAAGCCAGCCGCTGCCCAGGGGGCCAAAGGTCTCCCGCCGGTCAGCGCCGCGCCCATCACCGTCGCGCCATTGAAGGAGACCGTCGCCTACACGGACTTCGAGAAACTCGACCTGCGCGTTGGCCTCGTCACGGCGGCGGAGCGGGTGCCGAAGAGCAAGAAGCTGCTCAAGCTGATGGTCGATCTCGGCGAAGAGAAGCCGCGGCAGATCGTGGCCGGCTTGGGCGCCGTCTACGAGCCAGAGATGCTCGTCGACACACGCGTCATCGTCGTCGCGAATCTCGCGCCCGCAAAGCTCATGGGCATCGAGAGCCAGGGCATGGTCCTCGCGGGTGGCGAGGGCGAGTCGCTGTCGGTGCTACGCATCGACCGCGACCTGAAGCCTGGTAGCGGTGTCCGCTAGCGCGCCATGACCGAGCCGCTGACCATCGACTTCGACGGGGCGTCCCTCCCCGAGCTCGCTGACTTGATGCGTAGCGAACACGCCCAGGCACGCGCCGATGCGGCGACAGCCATCGGCGATCGCCTGCGAACCCGCGAGCTCGACAGCATGCCCCAAGAGCTCCACGAGCTCGTCGTCGCCATGCTGAACGATCCAGTCCCCATCGTCCGCTTCGAAGCCGCGATGACCCTGGCCGAGGCGCACGATGAGAGGGGGACCGACCTCCTCGTCGGCGCGACGGCGCACCGTCACTTTCGCCTCGACGCCGTACGCGCTCTCGGCACGATGGGCGATAAGCGCGCAGCGCCGACACTCGCCTCCATGATGGACAAGCTCCTCATGCCATGGGCCGACCGACTCCAAGCCGCCGCGGCGTTGTGCGCGCTAGGAGATGTGCGAGGCGCCGACTATCTAGCGAAGAAGCTCGGGAGTCGACGCAAGGCAGAGCGAGCCGCTGCGATTCACTTCATCGCCGAGTCCCGCCATCCGCGCGCCCGCGCGTTGCTCACGCCCATCATCGACGATGCCCGCGATGCGATGCGCGACGTCGCAGCCCGTGCCTTGGGCACCCTTGGGGACCCAGCCGCGGCTGCAGCCCTAAAGGCTGCGCGTGAGGGCGCTGACGAGGCTTTGCGCTCGGACATCGATCAGGCGCTCGCACAGCTCAAGGTGGCCTCATGACTTTCGCGGTCCATCATCTGGCAGTCGTCGTTCGTGACTTGCCCCGCGCCGAGCGCTTCTACGTGAGCTTGTTGGGCCTGCCTATCAAGCAGCGTTGGCAAGACGATGCCGGGGCGCCGCGTTCGTTCTGGTGCGAGCTTGCGCAAGGCGCTTTTCTGGCGGTCGAGAAGGCGAGCGACAACATGCCTGCCAAAGCGGACAAGACCGTCGGCTGGCACTGTCTAGCGCTAAGCATCACGCCCGACCAGCGCAGACCGCTCGCCGAGAAGCTCCACGCCGCGGGTCACCCGACGGTGCGCGAGACCGCATACACCTTCTACGTGCGCGACCCTGACAACAACCTAGTCGGCTTCTCTTCTTTTCCTCAGAAGAGCGCGTAAACGAACGGCGCTACGTAAGCGAGGCCACCGGTCAGCACCAGGAGTAGCCCCGCAGCGAGCAGCACCAGGACGAGCGGAATGAGCACGAAGCTCTGTGAGCGCGCGAAGTGTCCCACCACCTCGCGGATGGTCTGCATCCGATTGCCTAGCCTGCGGAGGGTGCTCACTCGGGCCTCGTCAACATCACATCATCGATGATCATGCGATCGACGCCGTGGCGCACGAAGAAAGACAGAGCATCTGTCGCTGTCGCCACCATCGGCTCACCGGGACCATTTAACGAGGTGTTCAGGACGACGGGAAGGTCGCCGCGATGCTTGAGCGTGGTGAGCAAGGCGCCCAAGGCCGTCGTCGCGGGGACGGTTTGGACGCGGGCCGTACCGTCGACATGAGTAACTGCGGGGAGCGCCTCGGGTCGCAACACGTCGGCGACCGTGGTCATGAAGGGCGTCATCGCGTTCGCACCTCCGGCAAACCAGCGCGTGGCGTCAGCCTCGAGCACCGCAGGGGCAAAGGGTCTGAAGGGTTCGCGCTTCTTGACGGCACGATTCAAACGCTCGCGCATGGAAGCGTCGTCCGCGCGCGCGAGGATCGAACGGAAGCCCAACGCGCGAGGGCCCCACTCGCAACGCCCGTGGACCCAGGCCACCAACTCACGCGCAGCAAGTGCGTCGGCGATAGCGGCAGGAACGTCAGTCAGGGGGAGCGCGATGAGCCCGAGCGCTCGGGCGTGTGTCGCGACGGGCGCCCCCGTAACCGATACGCCGAGGTCGGCTCCAAGAAGCGGCTGCGGCCGCGGCGACCCACGCGCGAGCGCGCCGAGAATGGCGGCCCCGAGCGCGCCACCTGCGTCACCGGCAGCGGGCTGCACGAAGACCTGTGCAAACCCTGCCTCGCGGGCGATGCGCCGGTTCGCAACAGCGTTGAGCGCGACGCCGCCGGCGAGGCATAGCGCGTCCGCGCCCGTGCGCCGCTTACTCTCACGCGCGATGGCGACGAGCGCTTCTTCGAGCGCCTCCTGAGCACTGCGAGCGATGTCTGCGTAAGCCTGATCGCGATGGGTCGTCAGGTCCCAACGTTCATGCGGCGAACGCGCGGGGCCCAAAAGCTCGACGAGCTTCTTGCCGTAGCCGAGCTCGGTGCGAGTGAAACGGTCGAAGTAGTCGAGCCCGAGCTCGTAGCTGCCATCGGAGCCAACCCGCAGCAGGCGCGCCATCTCCTCGCGCCGCGTCGGTCGCCCATACGCGGAGAGACCCATGACTTTGTATTCGCCATCGTTCACCTCGAAACCCAGATAGGCCGTGATCGCCGCGTAGAAGAGCCCGAGCGAGTGCGGATAGTCGATATGGGTAAGCTCACGCAGACCCTCGGGCCCTGCGTCCCACAAGCTCGTACAGGCGGCTTCACCGACCGCGTCCACCACCATGACGGCCGCGCGTTCGAAAGAACTACAATAGAAGGCGCTTGCCGCGTGAGCTTGGTGGTGGCGCACCAGCTCGATGCGAACGCGGGGGATGCGCAATGCGTCCGCCAAAGCGTCCACAACCCAGATCTTTCCACCGAGCTGCGAGCCAAGGGCCCTCGGAAACTGAGCGAGCGACCGAGGAAACGCACGTAGTGTTCCGAGTAAGACGCGCTCGAGCTTGGCGTACGGGTTCTCGTAGAAGACCACCGCGTCGAGGTCGCGGGCAGCGATGCCGCCGAGCGCGAGGACGGCGTCGATGGCGCGCCTTGGCAGGGACGCGTCATTCTTGATGCGCGAGAGCCGCTCTTCGTGCTGAGCAGCGACGATGCGGCCGCCCATGACCAGCGCCGCGGCGGCATCGTGGTAGTGCGCGGAGACGCCAAGGACCGCCGTCATCGCCAGCCACTGGTTCGCGGCGTCCGCGCGCGCATGAGTAGCGCGAAGGGGGCGATGACCAGATACAAGAGCCACATCGACAGAGTAAATGCGTGGTTCGACAGCGCCCTTCCGTGTCGCAGCCAGGTACGCTTCAACTCCCAGCGTACCGAGGCACGCAGCGCCCGCGCCGCCTCGGCCTCGCCGCCACTCAAGCGGACGAGGAGCGCATGGGTATAGCGTTCGTGTTGACGTTCGTCGTCGAGGACGCGGGCAAAGATCGATGCTGTCTTCGCGTCCCCATGCGCCTCGAAGTAGCGCTGGTAGACCTCGAACTGCGTCCGGGCGCGGCGTTCGCCACGATGCACGAAGGCAAGAAACGCTATCTCGCCGAGCATGCCATACAAGTGGTCGACATCCGCTCGCGGCGCACCGTACGAGGGCATCCCGCGCTTGCTCTGCAACTCGGCCGCTCGGCGGGCAAACATTACCGCGTGGCGTGACTCGTCCATGGCGTGCTGTAGGTACATCGCCGCGCGCTCGGGGTCGCCCGCGAGCTGTGCGGCCATCGACAAGTCGATGGCGCTTCCCTGCTCCGCGAGCGCGAAGCCGTGCAGCTTGGCTGCCGTGTGCCCGAGTGAGCGCCACACGAAGAGGCTCGTCAACCGCGCGACGGCGCCGCGCAGGCTCATGTTCCGCCCAGGCAGACACGCGTTTCCGGCCACTCGCCGCAGCGTCCCGAACCGCAGGCAACCTCGTCACTGCAGTGCGGGAAACACTGCGACGTTCCACCCGCGAGGGTCGTCCCCTCGGGACACGTTGGTCGACTGCCCGGGAAGCCCTGGGCGCACTCGAGCAGCTTTCCGCACGCGGCGCGATCGAGGCGCTCGACGGGATACGTGCTAAAGCACTCGGGCCGCGTCGAGCCATAGACGTCGAGACAGTCCGCCGAGCCGGTGAAGGCGCGATGACACTGGCACAGAACTAGTTCTTCCCGGCTGATTGGCGCCGCCGCGTTAGCGCCCCCGCTCGCCGCGCCCAGCGTGCCATCGATTGAGCCATCTGCCTTACGGGTCGCCTCCAAGCGCTGCGTGCGGTCGGCCCAGACCAAATCGACGACGAGCTTTCTGCCCTCGAGCACAGGGGCAACGACACTCATGACCTCGCCGTTGGCGTTCACGAAGGTATCTCCAGGGCCTTCAACGACTCTTGCGAAGCGAGGCGTGTTGCCCGGACCCTTACGGCACTGGACCCGCAGCCACTCGTCGACCTGCACTGTCTCGCAGCCTGCTTTGCCGCTACCGCGGACGACGATTTCGGGTGTGCGGCGAAACTCTTCGGCGCTTGGGACACGAGAGCGCCCAACGGGAAGAGCGCCCGAGCTCGGCGCGAAAGGCGCAGGTTTCGCGAGAGACTCCGCGATAGCGTCCGCGACTGCGGTGTGACCCTTTGGTGTCATGTGGATATCGCGGTCCAAGAATGCGCCGGGCTCAGCGGCCTTGAGCGCCTCCAGTGCATCGACGGCCCGAATACCACGTTGCGCCGCGGCGGCGATGAGCTGTTCGCTGAGTACCGACAGCTCGCCCACGTCTTGCTGCTCGAGTCCGTATTTGGCCCATTCGGCCGGGTCGACCTGCAGATCGATGGGCAAGACGAGGAGCATGGGGTCACACGCTGGTCGTCGGCACAGGTGAGCCAGTTCGTCGAGCTGCGCGTCGAGCGGTGAGGCTACACGCTTCATGTCGATAGGCTCGCGACGCAGCGCACCAAGCTTCTTGAGCATCTCGGCGTAATGCGCCTTTGCTTCTTGGAGCTCGGCGATGTCGGCGTTGCCACTGCGCCGCTGCAGGGCTTCGCGGTACTCGACGCTATTGCGGACCAAGTCCGGCGTTACTTTGCTGTCGTCCTCTTGAGCGCGTCGCGTCGCCTGACCGGCCCGCACGAGCTGATAGAAGGTGTAATCACCGCGACGCGCTGACTCGCTGACGAATGCAGGCGCGACGATGTCACCAGGATTGCCACGCGCCGCGATGAGCTTCTTCTCGACCTCCTCGGGATCGGCGTCCTCCTTGTTGGCGCTCCAGAACACCAAGGCGAGATCCAAGCGCCGCGCGGCGTCGTCCGCGGCGGCCAAACCCTCCTGATAGAGCACGAGGTCGGGCTTGGTGGCGGACGGCGCGGTTGCGCCTACCTTGGTAAGGGCGGCGAGCTCCTTCCACGACCCTTCGGACGGAAGACTACCGATCGTGGGCGCGGTGGCCTCGTGGGTAAAGCGGCGAACCGCGTAAACGAGATGCGACTTACCCATGACGAGATCACGCAAGGGGAACTGGGTGACCTCCGCCGGAGCGGTCTCGATGCGCACCGCCCAGCCGTCCCAGACGCGGTGCCTCTCGCGGTTCGGGCGGGCGATCTCGAACAAGTCGTTGACCATGTTGATGGTGAAGATGAGCGTCTTGGGTTTCTGCTTCTCTAGGACCTCACGGGCGATGGCCATCAGCTCCGGGGGCCCTAGCGTTGGCACTCCAGCATTGAGGACCGGTCTCTTCGTGAGGATTCCGAGCCGGGCGACGAAGCTCTGGTCTTCTTCGACGCCGAGCCCGAACACTTGCGAGTCACCCACGACCGCGATGGCGTTCGAGGTGTCCGCCGGCCAGTCCGCGCCGCGATAGCCTTGCGCATTGATGCGTACGCTGGTGGTCGGATTGCCGCCGAAGCGCACACGCTGGGTGGCGCCCGGCCGCAGGCGAACCCCAAGCTCGGAGTCTTCGCGATAGAGATTCAAATGCGGGAAGGCCCCGTCATCGCGAAACCAAAATACTGCTTCAGCAACCACGAGGCCTACGATGAGGCCCACGAGAACCTGCAGCAGACGACGCATCTGGCGAGGATAGCCTGCCCGACCCGCGCCTGACTCGATTTTTGTAAAGCGAGGCTCGAGCGCCTAAAATCCTCAGAATGAGCGTCGGCGCGGAAAACTTCGCCCGCGGCAAGCGCGCCATGGCGGACAACAAGCTCCTCGAGGCGCTCGCCGCCTTCGAGACCGCGCACCGCGCCGAACCGAGCAACGCCGAATATCAGTCGTACTACGCACTCATGCATGCGCTCGAGCGCGGTCGCACGCGCGAGGGCCTGGAGCTCGCCCGCGATGCGGCGCGAAGAGCCCCGGAGCTGCCCGCAAGCCATCTCAACGTCGCGAAGGTCCTGCTTGCCTGCCGCGACAAGGCGGGAGCCGTCGAGGCGCTCAAGTTGGGGCTCAGTCACCATCCAACAGACGCGCCCTTGCTCGCCGAGCTCAAGAAGCTGGGGATGCGCAAACCACCCGTCTTCACGAGCTTGCCGCGCGACCACGTCTTGAACAAATACGCGGGTAAGATCGCACACTGGTGGCGGCGTTGAGCTTGGCGCGCGCCCGCTTCGGCGCGCCGCGGCCCGTGCCGCTCAGCGGTGGCGGCGGCTCAGACGACGACGTTTACTACTGTCATTAGCGGGGCTTTCGTTTTCGCCCTGAAGCTGGGGGTCGACCGCACTGGTGAGCGTGCGCTCGGCTTCGGCGACGCTGGGCTGCCCGGCGGTAACCTCGCGAACGTCGGCGCGCATCAGCAATACGACGACGATGGCGACTGCGAGCATCAGCGCCTGCGCAACGACCACACCCATGAGCAGGCCTTGGCGCTTACGGGTACGTTCCGCGATGGCGTGAACGCCGTCGACGCGCTCGGCGACACGCAGTGAAGCGTTCGGGTCGCTCGTGGCGAGGAGGTTCTCCATGCGAAAGACCGCCTCGCGGCTCTGCTCGACGAGCTGACGCACCTCGGCCAAGCTCTCTTGCATCTGCTCACGCACGTCCTCGACCGCGCCCATCAGGGCCTCGAGGCGTACGTCAACGGGCGGGCTACCTGAGTCGTCGGCCATCGGAGCGATTGTTTTACCCCACGGCGAGGCTTCGGACCATTGCTTCGAGGGCCTTGAGCCAACGCGGGTGGTCGTTCAAGGACGGCACGAGCACCAAGTCCTCGCCCCCTACCTCCAACCACTGTTCGCGCCCACGCATGCCCACTTCTTCGAGCGTCTCGAGGCAGTCTGCGACGAAGGCGGGACACATGACCGCAAGGCGTTTGACGCCCCGCGCCGCAAGCTCGGGGAGTACCACGTCAGTGTAGGGCTTGACCCAGGGATCGCGTCCCAGGCGCGACTGAAAGGACATCATGGCGTGTTCAGGCGCAAGCCCCAGGGCCTTGGACAAGGCGACCGTGGTGTGGTGGCAATGCGACCGATAGCACTTCACGTTCGCCGCGACGCGCTGGGCACAGCAGTCGGGCGAGGCGAAACAGTGTTTCCGTGTGGGGTCACTCGCCCGCACCTGCCGTTCCGGCAGGCCGTGATAGCTAAACAACACCATGTCGGGCTTGAAGCCGTCGAGCACGGGCTTTGCGACCTCTGCGAACGCGGCGATGAACTCCGGGTCGTCAAAGAACGGCGCGGTCATGCGCAGGTCGTCGACGCCAGCGCGCCGCGCCATCTCCGACAGCCGAATCATCGAGGTTCCGGTCGCAGCCTCGGCGTACTGGGGATAAAGCGGGACACCGACGATCCGCTTGACCCCGCGGTCGCGAAGCTCGCGGACCGCGCTCTCGATCGAGGGATTGCCGTAGCGCATGCCCACCCGCACGAGAAAGTCGGGCCCAAGGAGCGCCTGGACGCCCGCCGCCGCGCGCTGGCTATAAACCATCAGGGGGGAACCCTCCGGGGTCCAGACCTTGGCGTAAGCCTCGGCGCTCTTTTTGGGGCGGGTCCGGAGAATAATGCCGTGGACCAAGAGCCACCGCTGCCACGTGGGGATGTCGATGACCTTTGGGTCCATGAGGAACTCGCCAAGATAGCGGCGAACCTCGCGCGTCTGAGGGGCGTCGGGAGTACCGACGTTCATAAGAACGACGCCGACAGGTGATGCAGTAGTCATGGCCGACGCGCTACATAACGCGCGTGCCGTACGACGTCACGCATTTCGACCATTTGGGGCGACTCCTCGAGCGCGAGAGAGCCGAAGAAGAGAGCCGTCATCGCGCTCTTGTCGACGGATCGCCTGACGCCGAGCTCGTCCGCATGGGGCTAAGGCTCACCGAGCTCGAGGCCCACGAAGAATCTGTCGGCTTTGGCGGTCGGGTCATCATAACACTGCAGCGCGCCGGCAACGCAGACATAGGCGACGGCTTCGACCCTGGCGCGGTCGTCGAGGTCAAACCCAAGCGCAGCGAAACTGCGCTCTCTTGGAAGGCTATCGTCGCCCGCCGGCGCGTGGGCAGCATCGCGCTCGCCTTCGACGACCCGCCGAGCGAAGAGATTTGGAACGGACGACTCACTCTCACCATTCTTCCGAACGACGTCACGTATCGTCGGGCACGTGCCGCGCTGGCCGAAGCACGCGCCATGGAGAGGGGCACCGCACGTCGCCGCCGCGACGTCCTTCTCGGAGAGGTGGAGCCGCGCACCACCAATCCGGACGAACGTCCGCTTCAGCGGCCATTGAATGTGGAGCAGGCTCGCGCTGTCATGGGATGCATCGCTGCGGATGACATCTTCTTGGTCCATGGCCCGCCAGGTACCGGCAAGAGCACGGTGCTCGCCGAGGTCGCGGTTCAAGCGGTACGCCGCGGCCAGCGCGTACTCGCCACCGCGGCCAGTAACTCCGCGGTGGACCATCTCGTGTCCATCTGCGCGGCCGCCGGTCTCGAGGTCGTGCGCATCGGTCACCCGGCACGGGTTGCCGAGAGCTTGCATCCGCACGTCCTCGATGTGCGCCTCGCGGAGCACCCAGACGTCGTCGTAGCACGCGACCTCTTCGAGCAAGCCCTGGCCGCGAAAGGCTACGCGCGCCGGCAACGCCAGCGCGGCCGTAGCCGCGAGCGCTTCGCCAACGCGCGCGAGGCCAACGCCGAGGCCGCGGGGCTGTTTAGGGACGCAAGGCTCCTCGAGCAGCGCGCCGCTAAGGCTCTTCTCGATGGCGCCGACGTCATTTGCGCGACTCTCACTGCCCTTGGTGGCTCGGAGCTCGCAGACCAACGTTTCGATCTCGCGCTGCTCGACGAGGCAACCCAGGCCATCGAGCCGCTGTCGCTCCTTGCGTTCCTGAAAGCCGACCGCATCGTACTGGCGGGGGACCACCGACAGCTTGGGCCGACCGTGCTCTCGCAGAGCGCGGCGCGCGACGGCCTCGCGACCAGCCTATTCGTGCGCCTGCTCGAGCTGCACGGGGACGCCGTGAAGGTGATGCTCCGGGAGCAATACCGTATGCACGAAGCGATCATGGCTTATCCATCGGCGGCCATGTACGGCGGCGAGCTGCGCGCCCACCCGAGCGTCGCGCAGCGACGGCTCGCCGAATTGCTGACGAACGCGGAGGGCTTCGATGACACACCGCTCATCTTCATCGACACCGCTGGCAAGGGCTTCGACGAGGAGCGGCCGGAGGGCAGCGAGAGTCTCGCAAACCCAGGCGAGGCCGACCTCGTAGCCACTTATGTCAGGGACGTCCTCGATCGCGGACTGCCGCGAGACGCCGTGTCCATCATCGCGCCGTACTCGGCGCAGGTCGCGGCGCTCAAGGCGCGTATCGACAACGTCGCCATCGACACCGTCGACGCGTTTCAGGGGCGCGAGAACGATCTCGTCGTCGTCTCATTGACCCGAGGAAATGCCGAAGGCGTCATCGGGTTCCTCGCGGACATCAATCGTATGAACGTCGCGATGACACGCGCCCGACGCCAGCTCGTCGTCGTCGGCGATAGCGGCACCATCGCCGGCCACCCATTCTACGCCGCTTTCATCGAGCACACACAGGCGAGCGGCGCGTACAGGTCGGCGTGGGAGCTCGGCTAGCCTACCCGTGGGTCAGGATAATCGGGGCGCCGTCGGTCACCACCATGGTGTGCTCGAACTGCGCCGAACGACGGCCGGGCTTATTGAGGAGCGTCCATCCGTCGTCGGCCTCGCGAGCCCAGGTCGACGGACCGGTACTGAAGAACGGCTCAATTGTGATGACCTGCCCAAGCTCGAAGCGGCGGTGGTCATTGGGGTCGTTATAGCCAGCGATGAACTCAGGCTGTTCGTGCAAACCACGACCGATCCCGTGCCCACCGAGGTTCTTGATGACACCGAAGCCGCCACGGTCGGCCTGCGCCTGCAAGATGCGGCCGACCTCGTTGAAGCGACGATCCGCGCGCACGGCCTCGAGCGCACGTTCGAGAGCCGTTCGCGTCGAATCGCAGAGCTTGGTGATCTTGGGGTCGTGTGGGGGCATTTGCAGGGTGGCACCGGTGTCGGAGAAGTAGCCATCCATCTCGGCGGAGACGTCGATATTCACCACGTCGCCGGCCTCGATGAGGCGGTCACCAGGGATGCCGTGGGCGATCTCTTCGTTGATGCTGATGCAGGTCGCTCCAGGAAAGTCGTAAACCACCCGCGGGGCCGAACGCGCGCCCTCGCGCGCAAGAAAAGCCTCACCGAATGCGTCGAGCTCGCGCGTGCTCATGCCGACCTGCGCGTGCTTGACCATGGCGTCGCGGCATCGGGCAACGACGCTGCCAATGCGCCGCAGCGCTTCGAGCTCTTTGTCGTTCGAAATCGTCATGGTTGTGAAACGACGCTAGCACAACCGGCACGGAAGCGGCGATCAGATCCGGGTGATGGTGGTCGTGATCTGGGTCTGCCGCTCGGCGTGCTCGTTCAAGATCTTCAGGGCGAGCTTCATGCCCTCCTTGGCTTCGTCGTAGTTTTGCTTCGCATTCTCGATGCCTTGCTCGAAGACCGCCTGCATCATCTCGTTGCGCATCGCCTTGACCTTGAGGCGGTCAGCTTCGCGCTGCGGACCTGCGGTCTTGTTGATGAACTGACCGCTCGCGCTGATGAGCGAGTTGGCGGCCTGGCTAAAGGCGGACCCGGTGTTCTGGCCGCCAACTGCGGACCCGTATTCGTAGGCTCCGTAAGAAGCGGCGGCAGCCGCGATGCTGATCGTCAAGTTGAAGCCAGCCGAGCTGCGATCGGCACGGTTTTGGTCTTCCTGGGTGCCAATCGCCGTGCGCTTGGATTCGAGCTTGCCTGTTTGCTGAGCGTTGCGGAGGCGCTGCGCGAGATCCATGTCGGTTCGCGAGGACCGGGCCATCTCGGTCAAGGCTTCCCACATCAACGCCGCGTCACCGTCGTGCGTGCGCTCGAGGAAATCGCCGAGTGCAGCTCGCTCGGCGCGGCCAAGGGTATGCGCACCCGAGGAGGGCAGCGGCGGAGCATTGTCGAAGATGGCGCGAAGCTCGGCGTCATCGGCCCGGGAGCTGACGCGCTCGGTAGCATCGACGGTGCCGACAGGGCGCGTGCCGGCAGGGACGCCTGCAGCGGTGCCGCCGCCGACCGCGCTGCCGGTTCCCACGCGCACGGGGGTGCCGCTGTTCAAAGCCGGGTCGGCAGCGCCAGCATCGAGACCGCGGGCCCGCTGCGCTGCAGGCTGTGGGTCCAGGGAGGTGTTCCGGACACCCCGGTCACGAATGTCGACTGCCATCTTGTACGTATCCACATCCCCGCCCGACCGGTGATTACACGACCCTGCCAATTCGTCATTGTTGGTGAACCGCCTGCGCACGGTCGCACGACGGGATCACACAACTGGTCCAGCGACCTGCCGATGATGGGAGCACGGTCGTATCGGCCATCAGCCCGAGCTGCGTCTTTTCGAGCAGTTGAAGGGGCTGGGATGGGGCTTCGGGCAAATGCGTTACACGGCGAGCGAGAGCGGCATGTGCGAGCTTTGTTGCAAGCTCATCAACTCGGACGACGAGGTGGTGAACGTGGATCTGGTCGCCGAGCGGCTCCCTTCGACGGGTACCTCGAAGGCCCACCGTCACTGTGCCGCCCTCTCGGTCAGTCTCGGCTCGCTTGCGGAGGCGCGGCAGCTCCTGGCACCGCGGACAAGCCGCCAGTTACTTTCGCCCGAGCGGCCCGTTCACCGCGAAACGCGCACGATTACGATTCGGCCAGCCCGCGTCGTCATCAATACCATGCACACCGGCGCTCTTTTCACGCCCGGCCAGCGCACCGCCCCCCGGCCTGCCTGACCACAGGCTGACAGGCTGCGGAAATAGCTGGCTCAGGCGACGGGTTCCCGTTGGCATGGCATGGCTGGCCGCCTCACTCGTGCTACAAGCGGCACCATGACGCCGAGGCACCGACGCGCGGCAGGCGCGCTTCTCGCCCTTGTGACCCTGGGTTGCGCCGTCACGGTGTACCTCTTGCTCGAGCACGTGCAGGTACGTGGCACCGGCAGTGGCTCTGGCGCCTGCGACGTCAACGACCGCATTAACTGTGCGGCCGCCGCGTTGTCGAGCTACGCCGAGGTTTACGGGGTCCCGATCGCGGGTTTGGGCCTCGCCTACTACATCGGCTTTGGCATCCTGGTTGGCATGGCCATGCGGTCACAAGCGCGCCGGCCGGCCATCGTGCCTCTGCTCGTAGTGCTCGCTGGCCTCGCGACCTCGTATTCGGTGTTCCTGCTAATCGTTTCACTCACGCGGCTCTCGGCGCTCTGCCCGGCTTGCTGTCTGACCTACGTCGTCAATCTCGCAACGTTCGTGGGGACGATCTTCTGGGCGACACCGAAGCTCGGGGAAAACATGCGCACGCTAGAGCGGCGCATCAGCGACGCCGCGACGCCCTTCGCGGCTTTCGTGCTCATCCTCGTGGGCGTCACGGCGGGGGCAACCGCGTGGGCCCACCGATGGCTTCCCGTTCCCGACCCGATCGCGGCGACCGCGCCGCCAGCCAAGACACCGGCTCTCGCGGCGACTCAGGTGACCGCCATAGCACACGCGGCCTACGCTCCATCCATGGGTCCCGCGTCCGCGGCCATCGTGCTGACCGTGTTTTCGGACTTCGAATGTCCGCATTGCGCACGTTTCGCCGCGACCTTGCGCCGCTTGCACCGCAACTACGGCGACGCGTTGCGCATCGAGTACCGCAATTACCCGCTGCCGATGCACAGGAACGCCGAGCTGGCAGCGCGCCTCGGCGTCTGCGCCGAGCAGCAAGGCAAGTTCTGGGGTTTCCATGACCTCGTCTTCGAAAAACAGGACCAGCTTTCGCTCGAAAGCTTGGCCGAGATCGCGGACGACGCCGGTGTCGATGCACGCGCCGCCATGGCCTGCTCCGAACGCCCAGACGTGCGGCAGATCATCGCCGCCGACATCGCGGCGGGCGAGAAACTCGGCATCGAGGGCACGCCTGCGTTCGTGTTGAACGGCGAGGTCACGGTTGGTGCTGTCCTCTATGACGAGCTCGAGCGCCGTATCGGAAAGCTCTTGCAGAGTAACGAGCGGGCTCAGCTCGCTCCCTGACGCGTCTTCTCTGAACCGTCGGTCGGGCAGGTGCCGGCATGGTCGAGGGCAACGTCGAGAAAACGCGCGCGCTCCTCGGGTGGGGGCAAGGGACAGGTTGCGTATTTGCCCCAAACGCGATAGCGGAAACGGGCAACGATGTCGTACACCACGTCCGCGATAGTGGACGGGATCACGCGCAGCGCGAGGATGAGAGGCCAGGCCTTGCCGAGCCGAGCTAGGACGCTGAGCGCCGCACGACTTTTGGCTTCGAGACGCTCGTCTGGGGTCCCATAACCGACGACGAGATAGAAAGTATCGAGGCGCTCCGGGTCACGCCCGTACGTGTTCAGGATGCGACGGGCGGTTGCACTTTGTAGCGGTGCGAAGCGAAAGGCCCGGCGGCGGTCTCTGTGTACGACGAAGCGCACTAGGCGGTCGCAGAGGCCACAGACACCATCATAGAGGATTACCGCCGGCATGCGCCCCACTTTGACGCGGAGCGAGCTCTATGTCGATCGGCGCCGGCGGCTGAAGTCGAAGATCTTGTAGAGACCATGGCGGATCTCGACAAGGCCCGGATCATACACGGTGTCCACGAAAACACTGATCGCCTTCGGAAACGCGTCCTTTAGCACCACGCAATTGGCGGGCGCGTTGTCGAAGGTGGCGACGACGGGACCCCACGCCGTGAGCGTGTCGCGAACGCTCTTCTTGAACATAGCGTCGTCGTCGTCCTTGTGCGGCTTCAAGAATACCTTCACACGCGACGACAGGCGCGGCAGGCCGCTCGTATTGATCGCACGACGCGTGCCCTTCCCCATGCGCTCTTCGTCGCGGCCTGTCAGATACGCGATGCTCGCGCCGAGGTCGTGGACCTTCTTGGCGAACTCGACGCTGCAGTGTTGTAGCGGGTCGCGCTGACAGTACGCGTTGGAGAAGAAACGCGGGTTCCAGTAGCTCTCGAGGTCGGCGAGTGCCTCACGCACGTACGGAGCCGCGAGGTCGAGGCCAGCGACGTCGCTGAAGGTGTCTTTGAGGTGATACGCGAGTGCCTCGGGGCGGAGGGTCTCGAGATTGCGTCGGACTTCCCAGTGGAGCTTGGGGCGGTCCTCGAGCCACTCGCGCATGATGCGCCAGGTGCGCACCTGATTGCTCTTGAACAGCGTGTCATCGAGATCGAAAACCACCACCGGGCGTTTGATGGATGTGTCAGCGCCGCGATGGCGGTAGCGTTCCATGGCGCGCTCGACGGCGTGCAGCACCAGGTCGAGCGTTTGGTACTGCGTAGCCGTCTGGAACCGGCAGACTTCAACCCATGTCGCAGCGGGCACGCGCGGCGCTTCGCGAGGCCGCCGATCGGTGGCTATGCGGTCGAAACCGCCACGTTGCATACAACGATGCGGAGACGCAGCGGCCGCCGTGGCTGCGCGCGGAGCAGCAAAGGGGCGCGCACGGGTAGGAACGACTCGCATTGAAGTAGGTTATCGAGAGGAAGCTCCCCTCTGTTCCACGAATGTCACCCGGCCACGCTGGCACATCGATGGGGGGCCCCGGTGCTCAGGCCGCCCCAGCAGCTCTATGCCATGGCGGCGGCAGCGCGCGCGGCAGGTCGACGGCTCGCGCCGAGTCGGCGGCCTTGTCTTTTGGCACCATGACCGCGGTGTAGGCGCTCGTCGAGCGCACCAGATGGTGGTGTTTGAGCTCGCCACGGATCTTCACGGCGCCGTCCCCCGCCGGCAAGACGAAGAACTTCACGTCCGCGAAGGCGGTCACGAGCTTCGATGACAACTTGGTATCGAGGCTAAGCCGCACGCCGCCTTCGAAGGGTTCGGCGTCGAAATAGAGAGGTATGCGTAGCCCGGCCGCGCTGGTGAAGGTTTCCTTGATTTTGCCCTTCTCGGGGACGAAGCTCGCCATGAATAGCGCTTTGCGACGACCGTCGTCGCCGACCGCATATCGGTTCCAGTGGGTGACGCCTTGGCGGTCACGCAAGAGCTCGGTCTCGACGGGAAACTCGCCCGAGCTTGCGATCTGGGTCCCGAGTACGGCGCCGCCGACATGCGCGCTAACGCTGGTCGCGGCGAGGTTCATGGTCTGTGCCATGAAGTCGAAAAGGTTGGCTGGAGCCTTCCGACCTGCCACGACCTCGATCTGGGACATGCCGCGATAGCGGTCAGGATTCGCGTAGTAGGCGACGACGCTCGGATCCACCTGGGCAAGCTCGTGCGGTTCGAGCACAGTTTCGAGATCCAACAGCTTGTCGGCAACGGTATGCACCGTCACATGCTTGCCATCGGGGTCGCGCGCGTTCAGCACGCCACCGCGTAACAACGTACGGGTGATGCCCGTCGTAGTGACGAGGCCCTGAAGCATCCGCTTCGTCAGCATGCGGTCGGTGGGAAGGCCACGTGCGTCGAAGTCTGGCTGCGAGCCAACGAGCGTATCGGTGAACAACTTGGCGACCGCGCGTAGCTCCTCGCCCAAGAACGGAATCGTGCCCGAAGCGAGCAGCGTCTCGCGAAAGTGGTCGAACGAGCGCACGAGAGCTTCTTCGTAGGGAAGCTTGTCGGCGACGGCTTGGTCATAGACATCACGGCCGTGAACCATGGCGATGAAATACGTGGCGAGCGGCGCAAGCGCGGGATCGCGAATCGCGTCGCGCCAGAAGAGCTGCGCTTGCTTGCGAAACTCCGGAGAGTCGAGCTGCGCAAAGTCTTCCATATGCGCTTCGAACCAGAGGCGCTCGATGGTTTCCTTCGACGGCCCCTCGCCGCGACGGGCACTCACATGGGCGTCGACATAGGCCTGCCACTTGGCGGTCTTCGGACGGCCGAAGTTGTCGACTGGCATGATGAAGTTCGGAACCATGCCGTAAGCCGTGTGCTGATGATAGGCGCCGGTAAGGGCGAGCATGTTGGCGCTGTACTCGAGCAGGCCATTCATGGGGGTTGGGTATTTGCGCTGAAAATCGTGAATGAGGTTGCTACGAACGCGCGCTTGCGCCTGGCGCACGACGCCCAAGAGCTCTTTGGCCTGAAAGACGCCATCCGTGCCGGAGACCCTGACGGGCGCGTGAATGGGGTCGACACGATCGAAGTCGGAGAAATCGAGTCGGTAGCGCGGCAAGGCAAGCCCTGCGACGTCGCCACGCGGCGGCTCGGCGAAGGTCGCGCTCGCCAAGCGATCTTTGTCGATGGTACCGACACCAACGGGTAGGTCGAGATCGAGCGCGTGGCGCAGCTCGAGTCGCTCTGCGGCGGAGACGTCGACGGCTATCGCGTCTGCTTTGGCAGCCTTGGGATGTCGGCCCGTGATGAACGTCCCAAGCATGCCCCAGAAGCCGAACCACCACTCACGCGTAAGGGGGTTCCAGGGGTTTCCGCCGTTGTCGAAGCTGGCGCGGTTCCAGATCATCCCGATGGTGCCGCGGCGGACGAGCTCGCGCGTCACCGACAAGGGGTAAAACCGAGCGACACTCGTCGCTTTGACGCCTTGGTCGAGGTCAGCCTCGACGCTCTTGAGCGTGTGGACATAGGCATCCACGATGCGGCGGTGCTTGACGGGCGTCTCTGCGTAGAGCTTGGCGAATAGTGGGCTTGCGACCGCGCGCTTGAAGTCCGCGATATGCGCCCTGAAGAAGGCCTCTTCGATCACCTCGCGCGGCGCGGCGCTGCGCACGGCCGCGACATACGCTCGCCAAAGCGGACCACGGGGATTGCCATCGGCGTCTGCTGGGTTCGCCGACGCGTAGTCGTAGCCAATGATCGGCAAGATGTGGAACGTCTCGTTGATGGCCCAACCCGAACAGAAGGCTGAAAGCTGCCGCCCCCCGGTCGAGGGGTAGCGCTTGAAGAAGTCGCGCATCTGGTGCGCGACGCGGACGCCCTCTTCCTTCGTGAAGGTGTATCCCGAGCTCGGCGTCGACGGTCCCGGCGGCGGCGCCTGCAAAGCCTCGGTCTTCCATTCGGCGCGCGTCTGCTGCCAGAGCGAGATGAGCCCAGGATTCGTTGTCGCGACGGAGCCGTTCACGGGCCCCAGAGCCAGATATTCGTCGAGCGCTGCGCGCGCGTCGCTGCTGAACGACGCGGCGTGCTGGCGACGAAACGACTGAAGGGCGGCGCGCCCGTGGCTTGCCGGATCCTCGAGACGCGCACGGTGCGCGAGCTGCCAGACTTCGTGCGTATCGATTCGCTGGTCAGCCAGAAGCTTGTCGATGAGCGCCGACGGCAGCACCTTCGCGGCAGGTGGGGGCAGATGGACGATCCCGTCACGGCGGGGCTCGAGCGGCAAGCCAAGCTGCTGAGCGATGAGCGTCATCATGGGGCCGACCCCGTGGGTCTCGGCCTGCTCTTGGGCAAACTTCACTTCGCGCTTGCTGAGCTTACCGTCGTGGATGCCCGCGAACGCAAAGCGTCGCAGCCAGGTCACACCGGCGAGCTTCTCGACCGCATCGGAGCTGTGGAAGGTCCGCTGCACCTGCTGCAGCCATGCTTCGACCTGCTCGAGCCGCAACGCCGGCTCCTTGCCCACGGCAATGATGTCGCGGACGCCTTGTCGCGCGAGCGCCGCGCGGTACTGGACCGGCACATCCTTTAGGAGGACGAGCTTGCCCAGGCGGGTGTGTGTGGTGGCGCGCGAGCGCAGCTCCGCGCGGAGGTGTGCCGTCACGCGGTCGACCGCGTGCAGTGTAGACAGAGCTGACATGGGATTGACCCATTGAATCGGCAGGTCCCGCCGCAGGGTTGCGCGGTTCGGAGGGTGACGAGGAGCGCAGCGCCGGAGCAGATGGGGCGGGGTGAAAGGGTCTAAGGGGCAGAGCTCGGGCTAAAGCGGCGCCAAGAGCCCCAAAACGTAACGCGCGAGCCAGAAGAAGGCCGCGCTCCCTGCGGCCATTCCGAAAACGAAGGCAACGAGGGCGATCACGACGCCGCTGCCGCTCCTCGCTTTGCCTTTGGAGACGGGCGTGGGGAGCGACTCGGATGCCTCGGCCGTGTCCACGGCGACCTCGTAGTCTTCGAGCAGTTGCCGCACCTCGATGACCCGGTGCTGCGCAAGCCCCTTCAAGACGGCATCGCGCAGCTCATCAGGGTCGTTGAAACGCTCCCTGGGCTTGATGGCAACGCACCGCTTCACCAGCTCGACGAATGCATCGGTCAGCTCTGGCGCGTAGGTTCGCGGGTCGACGAAATCGCCTCGGCCAAAGCGCCCGTCCTCCGAGACAGCGCTCTCGTAGGGCAGGTGGCCGGTGGTGAGGTTGTAGAGCACGGCTCCGACAGCGAAGATGTCGCAGCGATGATCGAGGTTGTGCCCCTCGAGCTGTTCTGGCGCCATGAAGCCGGGCGTACCGATGGCCTGGGTATGCGAGGCGATTTCGTCGACGCCCAACAAGGCGCTAGCCTCCAGCACCTTGATGACGCCGAAGTCCGCAAGAACGATGCGGCCGCGGTGCAACATGACGTTCTCGGGCTTGATGTCGCGGTGCACGACCTTGAAGCGGTACGCGTGCTGCAGCGCGAGCGAAAGCTCATGAGCAACACACAAGGCGGTGCGTTCGCGCATCGGTCCGCGCTCGAGCAAGGTGGCATAGAGGTCTTTGCCCGGCACATATTCGAGCACCAAGTAGAGGTCTGTCCCAGCGCGACCGCTGTAGTCGTAGAGCTCGACGATATTCGGGTGTTTGAGCACCGCGATGGCTCGCGCCTCGAGCTCGAACCGCTCGCGTGTGCGTTCGTCGACCCTCGCGGTAAGCACTTTCACGGCGACTTCGCGATTCAGCTTCGGGTCATGCGCGAGATAGACGCGGCCCATCGCCCCCTGCCCCAACAAGCGGTCGATGCGATAGCGATCGATGGCGATGGCCTTGGTCATCAGTAGTTGCTGGACAGCAGCACGAAGAAGCCGTTGATGGCCGAATCGGCGCCGAGACCATGACCATAGCCGAAACGCAGGGTCGCGAAGATGCTGTAGGCAATGGTGAGCCCGAGGCGGGCTTCGGCGCCAACGCTGTAGTGCTGGCCGTCAACGAGACCAGCGGGGGTGTCGGCGATGGCGGCCGCGTCGAGGAATGGGGCGACGTGAAAGGTACGAAAGAAGAGCGGCAAGGTGTCGATGCCGCGATAGACGTCGAAGATCGGCAGCCGGTACTCGAGATGCCCTTCGACGAGACAGTTTCCCGAAAACGGCGTGAGGGGGAAGCCGCGCAATGCTTGCGACGCAGTGAGGCGGCCAGAGAGCGCATCGAGGATGAGATTGCGCGACGGTAGCCCGGCGATGCTGAAGAGCCGTCGGCGCTCGTACGACGAGACACCGTATGCACCGTAGAGGTTTACGTAGAGGACCTGACGCTTGAACCAGGGGTTCGTCAGGTAGCCGCTGAAGTCGATCGAGCCCAAGCGCGAGCTGTATTCGGAGCCGAGCCACGGCTCCTCGATGCGTCCGCCCAGCGAGATGACAACGCCGTCTTGTGGACTTATCGAGCCGAGGTACGAGCGCGTGTTCGAGTACGTGAGGGTGGCCGCGAACGCGTTGAAGAAGCCGTATTCGGGTGGCGACACTGGAGTAGCGTCGTCGGGAGCCTCGAACGGGTCGCGATAGCGGACATTGTAGGACAACCCTAGGGAGAGCGCGTTGAAGAAGCGGCGATAGATGGGAATGCTCGTCGCGACCGAAGCGAAATATTGCTCCTCCTCGACGGCTTGGGTGATGCCGCTCGCGGTTCGCACCGGCACGGCGGCGAAGCCGAGTGACCGCTGCAACGACAACGTGAACCCGTAGCGAAACGTCTGATTACGGTAGACCGCAACGAAGCTGTTGAAATGCGAGTCCGTACCCCAGGTATACTGCAAGTCGAACGCGTGCCGACCGAGCGCGTCCTGTCCAGTGACCTCGAAGCCGATGGTGTCACCGCGCGGGTCCTGCCCCAAAATGGGCAACCAGGCACGCGGGTAAACACTCGCGGTCGGGTCGTAGGGTTGTGACGGGTACGTCTCGAGGCGGGCACGCGGCACCGGGTCGGGGCGCGCCACACTGTCCGCTTCAGCGACCTCCCAGGTGTCGGGGTTCACGGGTAGGCGGGCAAGGTCAAAGCCTTCGGAGTCGTAGGTCCGATAGACGAGAAAGGTACCATCGGGCGACGGCTGCGGATCGAACGCGCCGCCAAGAACGCGGGTCACGCGCCACACGTCACCACCCGCGACCGACATGGCGTAGAGGTCGAAGACGCCGCTGCGGTCCGAATGAAAATAGATGTATCGACCGTCTGGCGAAAAGATGGCGGCGCTGTCGATGGCACGGTCGTGGGTGAGTCGCCGCACGGCGCGCGACGCGAGCTCGACGGTGTAGAGATCGCGCTGGCCGCCAGCGAACGCGCTGAACACTACGGTACCGCCGTCCGGTGAAAAGTGCGGATTGTAGACGTTAGTCGCTTCGCCGAGGTCGGCGATCACCTCGATACGTGAAGGGTCGGCGAGATCGATGCGCTTCAGGACGCTGTGACCGCCATCGTTGCTGCCAAAGACCGCGTGGGTCGCGTCATTGTCGACGTCGAGTCCGAAGGCGCGGGCGCTCTCGGTGAGGCGCTCCTGGTCCCCGGTCTCGAGGTCAACGCGGAACAGGTCACCGAAGACATAGAACACGTCGCTGATCTCGTTCTGCACGACGAGGACATGGCGTTGATCCGGGAGTACGGCCATGTCAGCCGTGCCGTTCAAGCGGCAGATCACGCGCTCACGCCCAGCTGGGTCACGAACCCGCAAGCGTGTTTGGTCGCCAATCGGTGACTCGAAGAAGACGATGCTGCCGTCGTTCATCACACGCGCGCCGCCGATGTCCTGACCGCGGAAGGTGAGCCGCTCACCTTCGACGTTTCCCGCCGCGCGGATGGCAGCCTCCTGTGCGCGATAGCGGCTGCGAGTGTCGTTCATGAACTCGCTGTACAGCTCGCCATACTCACGGCCGGTGTTGTCCTTGGCCGTGTAGTTCAAGCCGTACGGAATGAGCTGGCTGCCGTACTGATGTCCGATATCACGCAGGGCGCTCTCGTCGTAGTGCAGGCGGATCCAGTCGAGGAAATGAGCGCCGTACAAATAGGCCGCGGTGCCTTGAGGCCAACGCAGCGGTGAGCCGGTGATCTCGTCGAGCGTGAGCTCACGCCCCCGCAAGACCTGCATGCGCAAGAGCATGTCGAAGTAGCTGCTGCGCAAGCGGCCGCGCGAGGTGAGGTCGGTCTCGAAGTACGTCGCGAGACCTTCGGTATACCAGCTCGGCTGCGCCGAGTTCGGTACCAAGATACGCCCAAAGACCGCGTTCACGAGCCACGGGAGGCCATGGATCTGGTCGATGTGGACGTTGTGGACGATCTCGTGGGTCACCAAGAGGTTGAGCCAGTCGTCGAAGTCGGAAAGCACCGAGGTGTCGTCGGGAGCGACCGCGTTCAATCCAATTAGGTTGTAGGGGTAAGCCCGCGAGAAGCCGTTCGCCGAATCGCCTTCGTCGTCGAGGACGATGTCGATGGGTGTTTTGGGGCGCCACTCGAGCCGCGCTGTCATCAGGGCGAACGCCGTCTCCGCGCGACGAGCCGCCTCGAGCGCTTGGACGTACAGGCCGCGTGAATAGTGAAGTCGGAAATTCGGGCTGACGACGGTGTGCCACTCGAGCGCCGGGTCGTACGCGCCGGCGGACAACGGGGTAAGCCACGCCAGTGCGACCAGGACCGGGAACATCCAGGCGTGCAATGAACGGCGGCTCATTTTTATCGACGCCCGCCCCGAAGCCTGCGATGCTTGGCTTCGTGCCCGAGCTCTCCGTCCTCGTCGTCGACGACGACCAGCGTCTGTTGCAAGCTCTCGCAAGCGAGCTGGGCAAGCGCTACGGCGTGACGACCGCCGCCGACGGTGAACAAGCTCTCGCCAAGGCGCGTCACGCGCCTCCCGACGTCGTGGTGAGCGACGTGATGATGCCAAACGTCGACGGTCACGCGCTTTGTCGCACGTTGCGCGCCGAGCCCGCGTTTCGTACGACGTCGATCATCATCATGAGCGGACGCACGGGCACCGACGCCGTGGTTGCAGCGCTCGAGTTCGGCGCGGACGACTGCATCGCCAAACCTTTCGAGATGCGCGAGCTGATCGCGCGCATCGACGCACAAGTACGCGCGCGGCGCATGGAGCGATCGCTCGTCGAGCGCGAGACCCGACTCGCCGCCATCGGCACCTTGGCGAGCTCGGTGGTTCATGACGTGCGTAATGGCCTCACTGCGCTGCTTGCCCGCGCCGACTTTGCCCGCACGAAGCGAGGCACGGCAGCGGTCGAAAAGGACCTCACCATCATCGAAGGCTTGGCGGTCCGTCTCAACCGCAATTTGCAGGACATTCTCGATTTTGCCCGTGGCGACGATGTGGTCTTGAAACGCCGTCCGGTGAGCGTCGCCGACTTCTTCCAACGTTTGCAAGACGAGTTGGCGAGCACGTTCGCGCACGGGTCAGTCGAGCTGGCGGTCAACCTCGAGGGGGAGACGTCCATCGCGGTCAACTGCGACGCCGACCGCCTGCATCGCGCCCTCGAGAACCTTTTGCTCAACGCGCGAGCCGCAAGCGTTTCGAGCACGCGAAGGCCTGCAAAGGTCGCCGTCAACGTGCAGGTCGCGCCCGACGAGCTCCACGTCGTGGTCGACGACAGCGGCGAGGGCATCGCCCCGGAGCAGCTGCCGGGCTTGTTCGGAGCCTTCGCTGCCCACGGCACCAATGCCGGCACCGGCTTGGGGCTAGCAACCGTACGCAATATCGTCCGCGCCCACGGCGGCGAGGTCCACGCGCAGGCGAGCGGGCCACTCGGCGGCGCACGCTTCCACGTGTGGATCCCGAACGTGGTTTTGCCGAGGGCGAACAGCTGACCCAGCTCGCGTGCGCTACTTCGACGCGGCGAGCTTTTCCGTTCGGTCGAACGCGAACGGGATGACACCGAACCCGGTGTCGACCGAGGTCGTGCCTTGGAGTCGCACCTCGACCGGTTTGTTTCCCGTCAGCGAGGCGACGAGCGCGGCACCCACGCTGAGCGGCGATAGCTCAGCCGAAAGCGTGCGGGTGGTGCTCGCGTCGACCTGACCCGCTGGGGCGAGCATCCCGTTCGCGATGGGCGTTCCAGCGAGAGCCACTTGGTGCGTGAGCTCGCCAATCGCGATGGGGTGGCCACCCGTGCTCTTCATGGCGAGGTCAACGGCGACGCCAATCTTGGTGAACGAGGTGCTCGTAACGCGAAGACCGGTAGGCATGATGCTTGGCGGCCGGATGACCGGCAGGTTGCCATCCACGTTGAAAGGCAACCCGACGATCTGGTCGGCGATCTTGACCTTCGCTTGTCCTGAAGCGACCCAAGGAAGAGCGTCAGGGATTGTCGGAGTCGAGCTGATGAGCTGCGCGACTTCGGCCCACTTGACCACGGCCGGGATAACCAGCGTCGCGGTTTGCCCAGGCCCCAGGTCGAGCGCCTGCGCAACGTCACCATCCGCGACGGTCAGGTTGCCGACGACGAGCTTCATCGCGTAGCCCTCGAGCCGCCCGCCAACACGATTCGGATTCTTCACGTTGAACGCGATGTCGCAGTGCAACGCATCGAAGTCGGCTGCGCGATAGGTGACCTTGTCGAACGACACCTCCGGCGACTTGATGCCGGCGCCTTTCGCCAGATCTTTGAGGGTAGAACACGAGGCAAGAACCAGAAGGCTGAGTGCAATGAAACGCATACGGTGCGGGTAATACGGACGCGCCCGCGCCGCAACTGGTTATCGAGCTAGGGAGCTCGAAAGCCCTTGGTCGGGTAAGCCCCGTTGAAAACCAGCGGCCCCTCGAGCCGCTACCGCGCCTTGAGGAACCGCAGCACCCGCTGCTCGATGAGGCTACGTTGCTCGATGGGAGCAACGTGGCTCCCCTCCGGCACCACGAAGAGCTCGCCGTCGGGGAGCAGGTGCGCCATGCGCTCGGAGAGATGCACCGGCGTTACCGTATCGCGCTCGCCAGCGATGACGAGCGTAGGCGTGTGAATTTCGGGGAGGCGCGCCTCGATGGTGTGCTCGCGCGCGTCGTCCAAGAGGCGCATGAAAATTCGGATGTCCATCTTGGCAACGTGGTCGAAATACGGCTGGAAGTCCTCGCGACGTATCAAGTGACTCGCGACCTCGCGGGACGCGGCATAGGCGTAGACGAGCTCCATCGCCGCCGCGCGACTCCAGAAGCGCTGAGCAGCCGCAGGAAAACGCCGCACGACGCCCATGAGATAAGGGAACGCACGGTTGGCGAGGTCGTTGCCGTGCAGGTTGTCGAGGGGCCGACCGTAGCTGCCACATACCGGCACGAGAGAGAGCAGCCGCTGCGGTGCTGCGAGCGCCATCTCGAGAGCGACTTGGACGCCCATCGAGTGGCCGAAAAGGTGAGCCTCGCCGAGCTCGAAGGCGTCGAAGACGCGCATGAGGTCACGCGCGAAGATCTTCACGCCGATGTTGGCGTGATCGCCCTTCACGAGACTGTTGCCATGTCCGCGATAGTGCCAGTGAATGACGCGGTAGTGCTCGGCAAGCCGCGGGGCGAGATAGCGCCAGATGAACCCGTCACAGGCCAGGCCATCGCAGAGAACCACCGCCTGCGCCTTGCTGCGCCCCATCTCGGAAGCGTAGAGCCGCGTCCCATCGTCGGTGGTGACGAACTTCTCGATCACGGTGGGCCGAGCTCGGTTACGCTGAACGAATAGGTCAGCATCAGGGTCGTAGCATCGGCTGCGACGATGACGACATCGCCCTCCGCAGGTCGTGCCGGGAGCGCGTAGACCTGCATGCCGCCATCCCCTATAACGGACATCTGAATGGGCTCGAGACTCGCGCTGGTCGCGCGGCCGACACTGCCGACCGGAAGGTCCGCGAGCTCTTCGGTGCCATCGGCCTCGAGATCGAAGGACACCGGTCCCGTGGTCGTGGCGTTTACGAGTCGCATGGCGCCAAGTGCGACACGCGCGAGATCGTCGGTAAATCGCACCACCGCGAGGCTCTCAGCGCTGCCAGCAAGTACGACGGTGACGCGCTCACGACTCGACAATGAGAGCTCGAACGAGCTCAGAACCTCCGCGTTGGGTGACGCCGCGGCCAGACGCAGGTCGACGGTGTACGAGCGGGCCGCGATCTCGACGAAACCCTGCGCGAAGCCATACGCCAAGCTCGAGAGCACCGGCTCCGTGGTGTCGCGAAGGTAGACGTCGAGCGGGAGCGCGTCCGCCATGACATGCAGAAGGCGGAGCTGGGCCCAACCCTCCGGCGGCGGTCGGGGTAGAACGTCGTAGTTTGCTGGCTCGGTATCGCTGCACGCGGCAGCGAACACGAGCACGAGCAGACGCGGCCCTCTCACTGCAAGCCGCGCTCCTCGAGCTCGGCCTCGGAGAGCCCAAGGGCGTGCCCGACCTCGTGAATCACGGTCAGCGTCACCTCGCGCACGAGCTCGTCTTTGTCCTGACAGGCGCGCTCGAGATTGCGCTTGAACAGCAAGATGGTGGCTTGCTCCACGGGCGGAGCATCGAACGCGCCAGCCTTGCCGGGCGGAGTTCCGACGAACAAGCCCAAGGCGCGCGGTGACAGCGGCGGATCGGAGAGCCGAAGGTCTTCTGGATGCGGCAGCTCCGCGACCAGCACGGGGATGTTACGTACCGCGTCGGCGACGCTCGCCGGTAGGCCACCGAGCGCCTCCTCGACGATGGATTCGAAGGCCTCGCGAGCGAGCTGCGGCCGCGGCGTATAGAGCTCGGCGTCGAGGCGACGCGCTTGTCGGAAGTGTTCGGCCTCCGCCCCGCTCCCCTGCAGCTCGGCAATGAGGCCCAAGGTATAGTGCGCTTCCGCGAGATTCGTGTCCCCGCGCAGGGCGCTCCGCAGAGCATTCTCGGCTTCCGCGAGCCGGCCGAGCTCGAACATGGCGACGCCGCGCGACAGATCGACGTCGGGGTCCGCGACGTCGGGATCGGCCACCGACTCGAAGCTCGAAAGAGCGCCCGCCGCGTCACCGAGCTCGAGAAGGATATCGCCGCGCATCATCGCCGCGAAGTAGCGCGCGTCTTCTCCCTGCATGGCGGCACGGTCGCAGGCCTGCAGGGCATCGTGGTGACGCCCCTCGTGCCAAGCTCCTTCGGCCTCGTCCAGCAGGTCTTCCCAGCTCACAGCAAACCTCACTACCCGTGTTGATTGAGATCCGAAAGGCTAGCGGGTGACCAGCCGTGCCGTCGCCTTCGCGAATCAGCCACGTCTGAAAAGGACCTAGCTCAACATTTCGATCAAGGTTGCGACCATGACACCGGTCCCTCCCTTGCTCATGGCACCGCTGTCCTTCTTGCTCCAGATGGGGCCCGCGATATCGAGGTGGCACCATGGCACATCACCGACGAACTCCGAGAGAAAGAGCGCGGCGGTGATAGCTCCGCCAAAGCGGTCGCCGGTATTCTTGGTGTCGGCGATGTCACTCTTGAGCTGATCCTTGAGGAGGGGGTTGAGCGGCATGCGCCAGGCGTCCTCGCCAGCTCGGCGTGAAGCCTCCAGCAACCGTTCCGCCATGTCGTCGTCATTCGAAAACACGCCGGTGGTGTAAGGCCCAAGCGCGACCACACAAGCCCCAGTGAGCGTCGCCAAGTCGATGATGCGCTTGGGCTTCAAACCCTTGGCATAATGAATGGCGTCCGCTAAAACGAGTCGTCCTTCCGCGTCGGTGTTGTTGATCTCGACGGTACGTCCCATGGCCGATTTGATGACGTCGCCGTTGCGGAAGGCAGTGCCGCTCGGCATGTTCTCGGCCATCGCCAGCACGCCGTGCAGCTCGATGGGTAGCTCGAGTGCCGCAGCGGCGATCATCGTCGCCAGCACCGTGGCAGCGCCACCCATGTCGTCTTTCATCTCGTCCATCGAGCTCGGCGGCTTGATGCACAACCCGCCCGAATCGAAGGTGATGCCCTTCCCGACCAGTACCGTGGGGCCCTTCTTGGCCTTCTTGGGCGTATAGGAAAGGTGCACGAGACGCGGCTTCTTCTCGCTGCCGTTGCCGACCGCGAGCAGAAGATTCATGTCCATTTTGGCGAGCTGGTTCTCGTCGTAGATCTTGGCCTCGATGCCGTACTTCTTTGCTTCGGCTGCCGCGAGCTTTGCGAAGGTCGCCGGATAGAGCTCTTGTGGCGGCTCATTGACGAGGTCGCGCGCCAGCGCGACGGCCTCGCTCACGACGAGCCCCCGGGCGACGGCGCGTTTGTCGACCCCGTGTTTGCTATCTGCGGAGCTGATGGCGATGGTCTGCACCGTCTGCTTGCGGCCCTTGTCGGAGAGATAGCGCGTGAAGCGGTAGGCGCCGAGCGCCGCACCGCGGGCGATCAAGCCGTGGGCGTCGATGCCGGTCGGCAGCTCCTTTGGGAGCACCAGGGTCACGTGTTTGGCGCTGACGGCGTTGCCGAGGCGGGTCGTCTGGCCACCGAGGGTCATGAGGCCCGAGGGGCCGAGGCTCTTCTTCGCGCCTAGGCCAAGCAGCGCGACCCGCTTGGCGCGCAGCTTGCCAAGCGTGACGAGTTGCAGGCGCTGCTCGGCTTTCCCTTTGAACTCCTCGTCCTCCATGGCTGACGCCACGGCACCCCCGAGGGCGCGATCGAGCGCCTTCATGAGGGACCCCTTGGCGGGGTCATCGGAGAAAACAGCGATAACTAACAGGTCTGTAGCGGCCGCAAGCGGCTCGTTGCTTCCGGGGACGACGTGCATGCGGGCATGTAACGGCTCGCGCCACGGAAACGCAACATTCGCGGCAAGTTGCCGATATTGCGAAGAGACAAGGGGCGACGTGTATGACCCGTATCGATCCGATCAGTTTGGACCAGACCGATCAAGTCGCGGCGCGTATTTCGCCTGCGGCCCTGCGTTCCGTACAAGACAGAAATGGCCGCCTGGTTGGCGACCTGCTCAGTGGGCGCATCAGCCTCGCGCAGTATCAGCAGAGCATGGAGCTCAACATCAACGAGGTGATGCGCGCCGGTCGCTTCACCGACGGGGAATCCACCTACCGTCGCTCGAACAACATCCGTGAGAACGAGCCACTGCCACCCGCAAGCACCGAAGAGACGCGCGACCCCACGCGCATCAACCAACTCGCCTACCGCGGCCAACAGCTCGGTAACGGCGGCAGCACCCTCTCGGGCGCTGGCTGCCTGCTCTCGGCGACCGCCATGGCCTCGAACCGCCTGAACGGCACCACGACCACCCTCCCCCAGGCGAACGTCATGGTGCGCAACGCAGGGGCCTTTAGCGGCTCGGACATGAACTTCGGTGCCGCAGCAAACGCGATGGACACAACGGTCATCTCGCGCCGCCGTGTCGATGCGCACAGCCCCGCCATGGATGAAGCTATCGCCCGCATGCAAAATCGCCGGCCGCCCTCCCAGCTCATCGTCGGCGTCGACTACAAGGCAGGCCAGCAGAACGCGAACGGCACAGATCACTTCATCAACGTGCACAGCGTCTCCGCTGACGGTCAGCGGCTCCACGGCGTCGACTCGATCGGCGGTCGCGATCTCACGTTCACGCGCGACAGCACCGGTCGGTGGCGCGCTGGCCACTACACGATCAGCGAAGTCTCGGTCCTCGCGTCCTCACGCGACGTTCCGGGCCGTGTAGCGGTGGCGCGCCAGGCGTAAATGCAGGCGCGGGCTCGGAAAGAGCCAGCAGTTCACGCGTCGATCTAGTGTCCAAGGCCATTTTCGCGCCGATAACTCGCCGGTGTTTCCCTTGAGGAATCGCGTCCGGGGGTTCTGCGTGAACAAGACGGCATGCCTTTCGCGCCTGGTTTTTTGCGCGCTGTTCGCTCTCGTCGTAACCGCTTGCGGCGGTGAAACGCGTACGAAACCGCAGACTTGCCAGAGCGATGCGCAGTGCACCGGTGGCAAGGTGTGTATCACGGGCACCTGTCAGACCCAGCCCTCCGTACCGAGCGGTAGCTGCGTCACGTCGAGCGATTGCGAGACGGGTGAGCACTGCGACAGCGGCGACTGCATCGAAAACAGCGGTGGCAGCTGCACGACAGCGATGGACTGCCCCGAAGACGAATATTGCCAGGCCGGCAAGTGTGTCGACGGCGGCGGCGGCGATCCTGAAGACTGCGCGACCAACGCAGACTGCACCGGCGGTAAGAAGTGCAACGACAACGGTGAATGCGTCGGATGTGTGACCAACGCCGACTGCACCGGCGGCAAGATCTGCGGGCCCGGTCAGGTGTGCGGAAACCCAAGCTGCGAAGCTGACGCGGACTGCCCAGGCGCCAAGTGCCTCGAGGCCCAAAACAAGTGCGTCCAGTGTGAAGTCGATGCGGACTGCGCGGGCCGTCGCACGCGCTCGAACGCCGCGAAGGTTTGCCGCAACAACACATGTACCAGCCCGAACTGCTCGACCAACGCCGACTGCGGCAGCGGCGTTTGCAAGGGCTCGCCGAAGACATGCCAATCGTGCACCACGAACACCGAGTGCGGCTCGGGCAAGACCTGCAACAACGGTCAGTGCAGCGGCACCAACCCGACCTGCACGAAGCCCTCTGACTGCGGCGGCATCGCCTGCGTCGGCGGCAAGTGCGAAAACTGCGACAACGACAACGACTGCGTCAACGGCTCGAACAAGGGGCTTTGCGACGCGAGTACCGGTAAGTGCGGCCCTGTCGAGTGCACCACCGCCGATCAGTGCGACGCCGGCGAAGCGTGCTACACGCCCGGACGCTGCGGACCCTGCATCGCCGACAACGAGTGCCGTAGCGGCCAGTACTGCGTGATCACGCCTCCGGACACGACTGGCTGGTGCCAGAACAACCCGGGCGGTGGCGGCAGTTGCACCTCGAACGCGCAGTGCGCAGCCGACCTTGTCTGCTATCAAGGACAGTGTTCGACCTGCCTCGCCGACAGCGAGTGCGACTCTTGCGAAGTGTGCGCCTGGAACAACCGCTGCATCACGAACACGGCCGGTAGTTGCACGCCCACCACGACCTGCACGACCAACACCCAGTGTCCTTGGGGCCAGAGCTGCATCGCAGGCTACTGCACAACGACGGGTGGCGGTGGCGGCAGCGGACAGTTCGGCAGCAGCTGCTCCAACAACTCGCAATGCGCCTTCGGGCTCACGTGCGCGGGCTTCACAGCCGGCGCCTCAATCTGCACCCGCCCCTGCATCGGTTCGGGTCAGGGCGGCCTCGATGATTGCCCCAGCAGCTACGCTTGCGTCGACTGGGACGACACCGTGCTCGACGGGCTGAAAATTTGCTACCATAAGGATCAGATCGGCGCGTCGATGATGGGCTACCCGTACACGACCCCGCCGGGCGGCGCGTGCAACGGCAACACCCCGTACCAGAACAGCTGCCAAACCAGCGTCTGCACGGCCTTCAACGACTGCGCGAGCATGTGCAACAGCAACGGCGACTGCGGCTCCGGTGAGGTCTGCTACGCTTATCCAGACCAAACCGTCGGCTACGTGCACCAGTGCTGGCCTAGCGACACCGAGACCTACCTCACGGCCGGCGAGGCGTGCAGCGACAACTCACAATGCGATAGCGGCGTGTGCTTGGGACAGTGCTACGACGGCAACCCGTGCGGCTCCGACTACGACTGTACCGACGGCTACGGCTGCTATGGAGCTTGCGTCGATCACTGCCGCACCGTGAATGACTGCGCTGGCGACTCGGCGTGCAACTTCTGGCCGATGTATCTCACGGGCTCCTACCAGGGCTGGACCCCGGTGTGCTCGGGCCGCATCTACGGCGGGTACGCGGGCCTTGGCAGCGGCTGCTATAGCGACGCCGACTGCGACAGCGAGTGGTGCATCGACGGCATGTGCACGACGCCGTGCGGTACGAGCGATGACTGCTGGTCGGGCACCGCGTGTACGCCGATCAACTTCTATAGCGGATCGACGCCAGTCTATTCGGGCGCTTTCTGTTTGGACTGAGACCGCGACCATGATTCCGCCGCGGAAGGTCGCGGCGGCTAGACTTGCACGCCATTGCTGGTGACCGCGCTGTCATCGCGTGGGCGTTGTTGCAGGACCTCGCACGTGCGCTGGCTGGTGACATGCCGCCGGGTGACTGCGTGGTCCTATTTTTCGACCGCAATGCCGGCCCCAAAGTTTTTCCTCCTCTTGGATGGAACTGTTCGGCCCACATCAGCGTGCAAAGCGGTAAGCCATGCGCCGCTGGGTCCTCGATATCCGTCGACACGAGGTCAACCTGGTCGTCAGCGCGGCCTCGAGCTTTTTTTGCCTGCTTTGCGGCTACTATGTGCTGCGGCCCATCCGTGACACCATGGGCCTGGTTGCCGGGGGTGAAAGCCAACTCCCCTGGCTATTCACGGCCACCCTGGTCGCCATGCTGATCGCCTCCCCGGCGTACGCCCTGGCCGCCCGACGTCTCGCCCGTCGCGGCCTGGTGAGTCTCGTCCATCACGTGGTTGCGGGCAGTATCCTCGCGTTCTTCGCGCTGCTTTCGACGCGCGCCTTCGAGCGGGCGACTGCCCACGCCTTCTTCGTCTGGGTAAGCGTTTACAACGTGTTCATCGTCTCGGTGTTCTGGAGCGTCATGACCGATGCATTGAGCTCCCGTGACGCGAAGCGCCTGTTCGGCTGTGTCGCCGCAGGCGGTAGCCTAGGCGCGTTGGTAGGCCCTCTGGTCACAGCAACCCTCGCCGAGCGCCTGTCGGTGAACACCCTGCTGCTCATCTCGGCCGCGCTGGTCGAGCTCTCGCTGGTGGGACTGATGCGTACGCTCGCCTGGAGCACGGCGCATCCACGTGATGAGGCGCCCCTGGTCGAGACCGCGGTGGGTCACGGTGTCGGTGCGAGCATCATGCCGCTGTTTCGCTCACGCTACTTTGCAGGTCTTGCCCTCTACGTGCTGCTCCTCACAGTCGGACAGACGTTTCTGTACCTGCAGCAAGCTGCCATGGTCGCTGCGGCAAGCAGCGACGCTGCAACCCGCACTGCCCTGTTTGCGCGAATCGACCTGGTCGTCAACGTCGCGACGCTGCTGGCGCAGCTCCTGGTCACCGGCCAGCTGCTCGCGCGCTTCGGACTCACTGTGGGCCTGCTCGCCGTCCCCTTGATCACTGCGGCGGGGTTCCTCACGCTCGTCATCGCGCCGGGCCTTGCAGCCTTGGCGGTGTTTCAAGCGGCGCGGCGCGCGGCGCAGTACGCAATCGAGCGGCCGGGACGCGAGGTGCTCTACACCGTGGTGCGGCGCGAACAGCGCTACACCGCCAAGAACTTCATCGACACCGTAGTCTTTCGTTCGGGCGACGCGCTGAGCGGCTGGCTGCGCGAAGCTTTGCGAGGTGCTGGCGCAAGCGTGGTCGGCATTTCGTTGATTGCTGCAACGTTGAGTGTCTTCTGGGGCGGCCTGGCTGTCGGGCTGGCTCGCCAACACGGAAAACGGGAGAGAGTCCTCGGATGAAGCTAACGCGACGCGACTTGTTGAAGACCGCTTTGGCGGGCGCGGCTATGACCGCCTGCTCGCATACACGCTACGCGCACGATGGCTCGCCCCGGCCGCAGCGGCTGCTCATCCTAGGTGGCACCAATTTCATCGGGCCGTACATGGTCGACTACGCGCGCGAGCGCGGGCATGAGGTGACCCTCTTCAACCGCGGCAAGACCAACCCCGGTCGCTTCAAGGATGTCGAGCAGCTGCACGGTGACCGCGACGGTCATCTGGAGGCGCTGGCGGGCCGCAGCTGGGACGCAGTCATCGACAACTCGGGATACGTGCCGCGTCTGGTCGAGGACGCAGCGAAGCTCCTCGCAGCCAGCGTCGAGCAGTATGTCTTCGTGTCGAGCATCTCGGTCTACGACGACCTCTCGAAAGGCGCTGACGAGACGACCGTCGTCACGCCGCTCACAGACCCCAAGAGCGAAGATGTGAAGAACGACTACGGCGCTCTCAAAGCCGCTTGCGAGCGCGCCGCGGAGCGCGTCATGCCCGGGCGCGTCCTGAAAATTCGGCCGGGCTTCATCGTCGGCCCCAACGATCCCACTGACCGCTTCACGTATTGGCCGGTGCGCCTGCAACGGGGCGGTGCTGTGCTCGCGCCTGGCGATGGCAAGGACCACGCCCAGGTCATCGACGTGCGCGACCTCGCGGAGTGGACCGTGCGGAGCGTCGAGGCCCGTAGGGTCGGCGTGTACAACGCAGTGGGCTACAAGGACGACGTGACCTTCGACCAAATGCTCGCGACGATCAGCACCGTGACCGGTAGCAAGGCGCAGCTGTCGTGGGTCAGCTACGAGTTCCTGCAGCAACAAGGCGTTTCTCCCTGGAGTGACATGCCCGTGTGGGGGCCCCGCAGCGAGGTCGGCTTGATCTCCAATGCGCGTGCGCGAAAGCAGGGGCTAACCTTTCGACCCTTGGAAACGACTGTGCGCGACACCCTGGCCTGGTGGAATAGCCTGCCGCGACGCGACGAACCGTTGCACGCGGGCATCACACCCAAGCGCGAGGCGGAAGTGCTAGATGCCTGGAACAAGCGGGTCTGAGGCGGTGTGACTTCTGCCGCGCAGCGGCAATGAGGTGGCGAACTCAGGACAGGCCAACCCGACGCGCTTGTTCATGCTTCACTCGGCGTGCCGACCGTGGAGCGCGTTTGAGCGCAGCTTGGCGGTGGTCGGTCGCTACACGGTTCTCGCGGCACAGTTGGGCTGAAGCAAGATGAATGGCGCCGAGGCATCGGCAATGACGCGCGGCTGGTGACGGTTCGATCGATCGGAAGCACTGCAATCGCGTCGCGCTATAGCACGCGCTCAGTTTGCCGAAGGTTCGACGCCCAGCGCATGAGCGAGTCGGTACAAACCAACAAGCAAATGCCCATCGGTGACGCCTTTGCGCGCTGCCAGCAGCTCGTCGAGGGCGACCCAGCTGAGCTCCGACGTCGCGATGCTGGCGGCATCGATCTCGACGGCATACGGGTAGACCATCTCGGGGGTTACGCCCGGGCTCGGGAAGTAACGCCCACCGAGTTTCATGATCTTGCGTGCATCGAGGCCGCAGTCGGTGGCGAGGTGCTCGCGCAAGAAAGCTGCGACGTCGTCTCCATGCTCGACGGTCTTGGGAAGGCGCCACGCCGGGTTGGTGGTCAAGCAGGAGCTCCCCGAAAAACGCTGGGCGGCAGGCAGGTCCCGCTGCTCGAGACCAACGAAGACGCGTCCGTTCGAGCGGAATACGGGCATCACCGAGACCGTGTTGGCGCTTGCCTTCTTGGGCACCACGTATTCGAGCCGCGTTTCGTTCATTGTCTTGCCGCTGGCATCCGTCTCGACGAACGTCCCGCTGCGGACCTCGAGAAAACCTTGGCTGTTGCTGAACGGCGTGGGCTCGAAAACCGATCGCGCCGGCGGCGACAGCACCTCGCCGACGAGGGCGGGCACGATAGTGGCGCTCTGCTCGTCGAGCTTGATCTCGGTACCAATCCAAGGCCCTAAGGCCGTGCCCCGATCGAGCAAAAGGTCGTAGATACCCACCTCGAGGCGCGACTCGAACATGCCGCCGACCTGGTAGGCACGCAGCACTTGCGTCGCGTCGAGGTACTGGATGCGACCAGACGTCGAGAACGCGGAGTAATTGCCGACTGGCCAAGAGGTCGCTTTCGCTGGGGTAATCTCGACCGCTCGCGCGGACACTAGCTCATCGAGCCCTCCCGGTGACGGAAAATAGCGGCGCACAGGACCGATGGCTTTCAGCGAGGCGGCGTCGATGCCGGCGCGCTCGCTCAGCAAACGGCGCACGGCGACGTCGGTATTCGCGTCGCCGCCGGTGGTGGCCGCGATGGGCTCGGTCATGTAGCCCGCCAAATGCACACGCTCGATGTTTGGCGAGTCGGAGGCGGCGTTGACGATGGGACGCGGAAAGCTCTGCTTGGCCGCGACGAACACCTGACCATCGCGCTCGAACCACGGCAAGACGTCGAGGGTCGGGTGAGGACGTTCGACGAGCTCGTACACCTTGCCAGTCGCAACGTGGGCGTAGGCATTGAGCTGCACGTAGCTCGGCTCCGTGACTACGAAGCCGCTCTCGCGTAGTGCGACGCCACCGCTTTCGCGGACGCGCTCGCTGGCGATGACGAAGTTGGTCGGCGGAAACGGCAGGCGCTCGCCACCAATGGTCGTGAGGCGAGCTTTTCCCTCGAAGCGATTCTCGATGATCCACGGATTGTGGATTTCTTGCGACGCGATGATGCGCATCCCGCGCTCTTCGTGGGACCGCTCGAACTCTTTCTGAGTGAGGTGCAGATACTCTTCGTCGAGCTCCTTCGCGTAGCTATCCCGATAGTCCTTGCGCAGCATGAATTCGGTCGCCGCGCGCAAGGTAAGCTCATAGCGTGCCCATCCGTCGGCGGCGGGCGGGAGTTTCTTGTAGGGCACCGGCCCGTCACGGTTCTGGCTCGAGCGAAAATCATGAGCGAAGCGCTCGAACATGGCGCTCGACGAGAGCTCCGGCACGCTTCCCGTCGCTTTGCCATCGGTCGTCGGGAGCTCGAGGACCACCCGCTCGGGGCCCTGGGGAACCACGAAGTCACGCATGACGAGCACGCCACCGTCGACGCCGTCACCTCGTTTCGTTTTGAGGGCGTCGACCTGGTAGTCGAGCGATCGATAGTAGGTGGAGAGATCGTAACCGGTGAAGCTCACGAGCTCGTGGACGGTCGAGATACACATGAGCCCGTCGAGGCTCTCGCTAGGAAACAAGCGCGCCGTGGCGTCCCCCTCACGAAACCGGAGATTCGCGGCCTGGTACGCTTTAGCGGCTGCGGCGATGGTCTTCGGATTGAGGTCGATGCCAACGAGTGACAGCTCGCTGTAGAGGCGCGCGAGATCGTAGGTGCTGCGACCGGAGCCGGCCCCGAGGTCCGCAACGACGCCGGTCGTGGGCAGATACGTGGTGTACGCGACCTTCTGTCGCGCGGTCGTATCCATGCCACGAAAATAGTCCGCATAGTCTTCCGCGCTACCGCGGTCGAGGGCCTTGGCGACGACGCGGCCAGCAGTCCCGAGCGCCATGTCGATGAAGCGTGCGTGGTCGGCGTGAAAATCGAGACCGACGAGCTCGCTCACGGGTCGGAAGGCGACGTTTTCCAGCTCTTCGGTGGACTGAAAGGCGAGGCGCTCGGAGGTCGCGTAATCGAGCCGCTTCACGAACAAGGTATGCGTCGCCCACGCGTCATCGGTGTTGCGGGAGTCATCGACATAGCCATCACGCTCGACGATGTCCGATCCGCTAAAACCAACTTGACCGCGCGTCTCTTCGAAGAGCTCGCGCGTCGCGGCTTGCGTTGCCTCCTCGCCATCGTCGACGAGACCTCCTGGGATTGCCCACTTTTTGTTGTCGCCGCGTTGTCCCACCAGGACCTCGTCGACACCGGTCTTGGGATTGGTACGAACGAGCACGATGTCAGAGGTGCGATTGGCGCCGTATTTCCCCCAAAGACCACGACCCGCGACGCCCGTGCGACCCGCCGGGTTCTTCTCGCCCACGACCGTGTCGGGCCTCGGTGGGTCTGCCCAGCCTCCTTCTTTTTTGCTGCGGTCGTTGGCGAGCACGACGGGGGCATCGAAGTACACCGGCGCGTAGCCGGGATACGAGGTCGCCCAAGCCGTCTTGTCGTCGGGGACCGCAAGCCGGGGCGGGTAGATGGGTGGTCGTTCGAAGCGCGCCTTCTGGTGCAGATGACCTGGTTGCCACTGCGCAGCCAGGAGCGGGTTGACGTGACCCCGCGAGCGCGGCGCCTGGTTCGGGGTGCTGCTCGCGGCAGCCAAACGAATCGCCGCTGGGTCGACCTCGATGGGCTGGGCGGGCGCGACGGGCCGTGCGGCGGTCTCGGGTCGTGCCGGTGCCGACGCCGTATCGAGCCGCGACTTGTCCACCCGGGTGCGAATCGTCATGTTCGGTGAGATTAGCCTGCATGACCGGGGTCGTAAACCGGCCGGCTGTCAGGCCGCTCGCGCCTCATTTCAGGAGCCCATGGCGATCTCTATCGTGCACTGCGCGTCCGCCGATGCCTTCGAGAGCATCGCGATGGACCCGCGCGGCCTCCTCATCGTGGTGGAGTTCTGGGGTCACAACTGCCCGAACTGTGAGCTCTACGAGCAACACGAGGCAACTCTCCTGCGTGAGCTCGACGGCACTCCCATGCGCTACGTCAAGGTGAACGCCTATGTCCTCGACGAGCTCGCGACGCGTTTTGCCATCTACGGAGTTCCGACCTTCGTGCTGATCCGCGATGGCGAAGTCATTGGCCGGATGACCAGCTTCAAAGGGATAGACTACTGGCTCGCGGTGGTACGGGAACACTTGCCACACCCGTAAGAGAACGGTGCTCGTGCGGTGTTGTTCGTCGCCGCTCTTTGCGTCGCATCGACACAACCTAGCAGTGGGGTTAACCTCAGTAGAAACCTGCAGATGTCGCCGCCACCGCCGATACCGCGCGTTCGATTCGTCCGCAAAGATCGCGACCGGGTGATGCAGGTCGTCGCGCTGCTTTTGGGCGATTCGTTCATCACTGATTTCTGGACGACCTATCGCTTGCCGTTTCAGCGGTACGTCACCATCACCTATCCGCCCAGTGTCGAGCATCCGCAACAGCACATCGGAGTCGTCGCGCACGAGATGATTCACGTGCGGCAATTTGCGCGCTTCGGTGCGCCACTCGTCATCATCTTGCTTGCGGGGGTTTTGCCGCTGCCTCTCCTTTTCTCTGGCCGTTGGTTCATCGAGCGCTCGGCATACCTCGAGGATATCCGCGCGCGACGCATGACCATCGAGCACGCTGTCGACGTCCTTTGGCGGCGTTACGGGTTTGCTTGGCCCAAGGCACTGATGCGGCGATGGTTTCGGGCACGACTCGGGTGAGCCAGCCCGAGCGCCCACAAACTCCGAAAACACGCTCTAGCGAGCACGGCCGAAGCACTGCCATAGTGTCCGCCCATGACCGACGCCAACCATCAACACCTCGAGTCCGCTCTCGACGAGCAGCGCACCTTCGCGCCGAATCCAGCGTTCTCCGCGAAGGCGCACATCAAGAGTATGGCCGACTACAAGGCCATGGTCGCGCGCGCAGAGCGCGATCCCGAAGACTATTGGTCCGAGCACGCTCGCAATCTCTTGCAGTGGTCGCGGCCGTGGAAGCAGGTCCTCGACTGGCAACCGCCGTCCGCCAAGTGGTTCGTCGGCGGTGAGCTGAACGTCAGCGTCAATTGCCTCGACCGCCACCTCGAGAGCGTGCGGCGTGACAAGACCGCCATTCTCTTCGAGGGTGAGCCGGGCGATCGTCGTTCACTCACCTATGCCGAGCTCCATGCGGAGGTATGCAAGCTCGCGAATGTGCTCGCGACCTTGGGCGTGGCCAAGGGAGATCGCGTCGCCATCTACATGCCGATGATCCCAGAAGCGGCAGTGGCCATGCTCGCCTGCGCGCGCATCGGCGCGACGCACTCGGTGGTCTTCGGTGGCTTCTCTGCGGACGCGCTCCGCGACCGCATCAACGACGCCGGCGCGAAGCTCGTCGTCACGGCCGACGGTGGCTATCGTCGCGGCACCATCGTCCCCCTGAAGGCGAACGTCGACGCGGCCGTCGCCCAAACCCCTAGCATCGAAAACGTGCTGGTTGTCCGTCGTACCGGACACAACGTTGCAATGCAGAGCGGCCGCGACCACTGGTACCACGACGTCATGGCTTCCGCTTCGGGCACCCACAAAGCGCCCAGCATCGAGTCGGAGCACCCGCTATTCATCCTTTACACCTCGGGCACGACAGGAAAGCCCAAAGGCATCGTCCACAGCACCGCCGGCTACCTCTTGAACTGCGTGCTGACGACCAAGCTCGTCTTCGACATGAAGGAGAGCGACGTCTACTGGTGCACCGCTGATGTCGGTTGGGTCACGGGCCACAGCTACGTCGTCTATGGGCCGCTGGCGCTTGGGGCGACCGTCGTCATGTACGAAGGCGCACCCAATCACCCCGAACCGGATCGCTTCTGGGAGATCATTGCCCGCTATCGCGTCAGCATCTTTTACACGGCGCCTACGGCCATCCGCGCCTTCGTGAAGTGGGGCGATCAGTGGCCTCAGAAACACGACCTCTCGTCGCTGCGGCTTCTCGGCACCGTCGGCGAGCCCATCAACCCCGAAGCGTGGATGTGGTACCACCGCGTCATCGGCGGCGAGCGATGCCCCATCGTCGACACGTGGTGGCAGACCGAAACCGGCGGCATCATGTGCGCGCCTCTTCCCGGCGCCACGACGACGAAGCCTGGTTCGTGTACACTGCCGCTGCCTGGCGTCGCGCTCGAGGTCGTCGACAAACATGGCCACCCGGTCCCGTTCGGCAAGGGTGGACTCCTCATCGTTCGGCGACCGTGGCCCTCGATGCTGCGCACCATCTGGGGCGACCACGAGCGTATGAAGCAGACCTACTTCAGCGACATCCCGGGCGACGTGTACTTCACCGGCGACGGCGCACGTCGCGATGCCGACGGCTACTTCTGGGTGATGGGCCGTGTCGACGACGTGCTAAACGTTGCGGGACACCGCTTGGGGACCATGGAGATCGAGAGCGCGCTGGTCTCGCACCCGTCTGTCGCGGAGGCCGCGGTGGTCGGCCGGCCCGACGAGCTCAAGGGGACAGGCATCGTCGCGTTCGTCAGTTTGAAGAAAGGCGCTGACGTTAGCGACACGCTAAAGGACGATCTGAAGAAGCACGTCACCAAAGAGATCGGCGCCATCGCGCGGCCCGATGACGTTCGCTTCACCGACGCGCTTCCGAAAACCCGTAGCGGCAAGATCATGCGCAGACTCCTACGTGAGCTTGCGTCGAGCGGGGAGATCAAGGGCGATACGACGACGCTCGAAGACTTCGCGGCGCTCGAAAAGCTTCGCGACGAGGACTAGATCACATCAAGACAATCGTCGCCCGCTGTTTGACTGGAGCCGCTCAGATAGACACGACCGTCGGTTGCTTGGGCGACGCCGGTCGCGTGTCCCCTCACGGCATCGGTCATCGGTCATCGGTCATCGGTCATCGGTCATCGGTCATCGGCAATTGGCAATTGGCAATTGGCAATTGGCAATCGGCAATCGGCAATCGGCAATCGGCAATCGGCAATCGGCAATTTTCAGGCATCGGTCATCGTCGGCTACCAGTTCGTCGATTTCTCGCAGCACTCGGACGAGTGTGATCCGCCATAGCGTTGCCGCAGGATTTCGAGGACGCAGCGATTGGCCCCCGGGCGAAGCATAGATGGCAGGAAAGCCCCCTGAGGGGGGTCGGTTTAGCGGAACATGAAAAGGCGCGCCGCGATCCGTTGAATCACCAGGAGCTGGCTGCGCTGGAGCGCCGCGTCCGAGGTGTAAGCGCGTACGCCAACGAGGGTGCTCGAGAAACCAGCCGGGCCACGCAAGATGGCGCGCTTCTCGAATCCGTCCACACTAGGGTCGAAGGAATACAAGAAGGTGTCGTACGGTCCACCGCTACTGACAGTTCCTGGCCCCACCACGATGTCGACGCCCCCTCGCCCATCGAAGTCACCGATGCTCGCGAGCGATCTGCCAAAACGCGACGCCGGCGCCCCATCCCACGTCGTCGCGTCGAGCGTCACGTACGACGCAAGTGGATACGACGACGCCATGAATCCACTGGCGAGGACGACGACTCGGTCGTCGGTCGTGCCCACGAGGAGCCAGTCGCCCGGGGTAACGCGCGGCGATCGCACCGTCACGAGCTGCTCGCCAAAGCCGGTCGCAGAGGGTTCGAAGGTCACGGCAGTCGTGAAGAGGCCCGCGTCGTAGGTGAGTACCTCGTCGTCGTCCGAGATAGCGAGCTCGTCGACACCGTCCCCGTCGTAGTCGCCCACAGCGAGGCGACGCGGCCAACCCACTGCGAACGGCTCCGGCGCGATGACAACGTCGGCGGTGAGGTCGAAGAATGAGGCGCCAGGGGCTAAGCGACCGCGGTCACCACCAGCGATGATGAAGGCGCGTGGGTCGGCATGCGCGGCGCTCGTCGTCGCGACAACGTCGAGATTCGCGTCGCCGATGACGTTGCCGAAGACGATATTGGCGCAGAGCTTGCGGCCGGATGCGCCCAGCAAGCTGACGTCCGGATGGAGCGAGGGTACTTGCGGTGTGGTGGTATTGACGTTGCGAGCGATGCCGCTACCCAAGACTCCATAGTAGAGGAAGAGAGCACCGCCAGCCGGGCCAGCTTCGGGGAAGCCCACCGTGAGCAACGTCGGGTCACAGATCGCAAGATCGTTGAGGCCATCGCCGTCGAAGTCACCGCCCGCAACCGCCGCGCCGAATGAACCGCTATACGCTATAGCGGGCGCATTGATCGTGATGGCTGGGTCGAAACCCGCCGTCCCGGACAGGTAGACCTGCACACTCCCCGAAGTAAACTGAGTGACCGCGAAGTCGTCGCGGCCGTCTCCGTCGAGGTCTGGGAGGCTCGTCGCGAAGGCGCCAAAGTCGGGCGGCGAGGCCGGCTCGCTGCGAAAAGCGCCTGCCGCCTGTGCGTCATTACGGATGAGACCGTCGAAGGACTGGATGTTAGGAGCAGTCACCAGGGGGATCTTGCGGCGACTCACGAAGCTGCCTGCTGGACTGCTGTTTCCGACGTCGTCGGTCGCAACCACGAGGAAACAATAGTCGCGATGCGGATAGAGATCGGGCACCGCGACAGTCTCGATTGCCCCGCCAGGCTGCGCCGCGCCCGGCAACGTCGCCGTGGTCTCGAACGGTCCGCTCGGCGTTAGGTCTGTGCAGCTCGCATACGTGGTAGCACCGTAGGGAATGCCCAGCGCGGCGACCCCAATGACGTAGGCCACGACGTTACCGTTCCCGGCGTCGTCGCCGGGTGCGAGCCAGGTGAGAGCTGCGGAAGCCCCAGTGCGGCTGCAAGTGCCGGTTGCGGCGCAAGCCGCGGCGCAAGCGGGCGCTTCGAGGGTCGCTACGTCGAAGCCGCTCACAGGCGGCGTTGACTCGCCGATACATGGACTCGCCGCGACACCCGACGGCGCGATGACGTCCGTGCGCGCATAGATGCTTTCGTGCGCGGAGTCGATGCGGACAGCGCGCGGAACTGCGAGGTTTCCTGCACGGTCACTGAAGGCGACGCTGATGCGACGAACCGCCGTGCCAGCCAGATGTGACGCGGTGAGGGGGAAAGACTTGCTGCAGGCGAAAGCGCCAGCGCAGCCGTCCGACGCCAGGACGTTGCCGCCGAGCGTCCCAAGGTCGGTCTCGAGGCGAAGCGTCCGCCCGTCTTCGATGCCGGAGAGATTCAAGACGACCGGCTGCGCGTCGAAGCCGTTGGCACCGTCGTGGTCAGCGTCGAGGGCGAGGTTCCAGATAGCCGGGTTGCCCGGACCCGCGATGTTGGACGCGGCGGTCGCGTCACCGCACGCGGCGGGGCAAGCGATACTCACCATGGGCACCCCGTTCGCGCACAACGCACAGCGATCGAACTCGTAGGTGGGCGCCACCACGTCGGCAACGACACCGGAGTAGCTCTTCGCTCCGCACGGGTCGGGGCCACACATCGCTTGCACTGTCATCGCGTTGGTCGCCGGGCTTGCCGGGTCTGTGGCCACCAAGAGCTCGACGCCCGCAAAGTCCGCGAGCCCGCCACCGCCCAGCACCGGCACCTCGTAGCTCGTCGTACCGCCGCTGTTGTCGACGGTGAGGCGCACTGTCGTGGGTGTTACCCCGTAAGCGGTAAGATACGCGCGGAAGTTGGCCTGGAAGCGACCGCTGGCGGAGTCGAGGACATTTTCGGCAATTCCGAAATAGCGGTCGTCCGCGACCATATCTCCCGTGGTGTTCAAGCCTCCGTCGAGGCGCTCGACCGCGAAGACAGTGCCGCTGAAGTTGATGGTGATGAAGACGGTGTTCGAGACGCTCGCGTTGCCGTTGCTGTCGGCTGTGACCAACCGCAGCTCACGTACCGTGCCCGGCTCGAGCCGTGGGTCAGATGCGACCGAGGCGGCTGCGACCTCGCCCGTCGAAAAGGAGCCGCCAAGCACGTCGACGAAATCGGGGTCTCCCGGCAGACGCGATTGGAGTCGCACGGTGAGCGGACAGCTCTCGAGCGACGCATCGCTATTCACGCACTGCGCGAGACTGAAGAACAGGTCAGTGCCGAGGGTGCTGCAGGGCCCGAAGCCGCACACAGGGTCGCTCGCGCTGCGATCGAGGCCAATCGTGCCACCAGCGAGGTCACGCGTGTCGGCGAGGCAGCTCGCGCCCAGCGTATCGCAGCTCTGCGAGGCGCCCGCCGCCGTACGCACGCCGAGGGTCAAGGTCGGGCCGATGAAGTCGGCCGCATAGAGAACACGGTCGCTCACGACGCTATTGCCGAAGGCGTCGGTGTAGGTCGCTTGCAGGTAGCTCAGGCCTTGGCCAAGCGGGAAGCCCACGAAGTCGAAACGGGTCTCACCTGCGGCAAGGGTTGCGTTTGCCTGAGAAACGGCCACGCCACCCAATGGGCTCGTGTAACGCTCGAGCACGAGGGAACCGCCGCCCGATGCATCGGTCACGACGACACCGATGTCCGCGCTGCTCGACGTGTACGGGGACTCGAAGGGTGGGTCGACAACCACGGCACCGGCCGTCCGATCGACCTCCACGAGGATGTCCGAAGATACGGCGGGGTTCCCCGCAGCGTCCGCCATCGCAAACGCGAGTGTCGATACACCGTCCGGCAGCGCGAGCGCGAAACCATAGGGGCCTGTGCTGGCCGCCGTCGCCACGCCATCGACAAACACGGAAACCGGCAGGATCGGCTCGAGTCCTGCGACGCCCACGACGACAACGACGTTACCGCCACCATCGAGCTCGACGGTGCCGAGACGCACGATGCTCGCTGCGTCGTTACCAGCATCATTGAGAGGAAAGTCGACGTTCACGAAGCTCGGTGGCAACGTGTCAACGAGGATGTCCCGCGTTGCCGAGCTCTCACGGGGCGAGTCATCGAGCTCGAACGCCTCGGCACGCACCGTCTGAGCGCCGTCGGCGAAGGTCGCCGTGAACGCCGCGCTGCTCGCCGCGAGGTCCCCTGTCAGAAACCCGCTGCCGACGACGAAGCCCCCGCCGTCACACGCAATGCCGTCCCCATTGTCGATCGTCGAGCACAGGACGACCGTCGACCCATCTTCGAACCCCGTTGCGGTCACGGTGAACTGGGCCTGCAGCAGGGCCGCGCCGTTGTCCTCATCGGCGGCCGCATTGAAGACGTCGCCAACCGGAGCCACGATGGTCACGCTGTTGACGAACGTCGCGACGCTGAAGGGGTGCGACAGCGTCGCGCGGTTCCCCGCGACATCGACCACCGAAAAGGTCACGACGTAGTCTCCGGCCAGTAGTGACAGGCGCGGGAAGACCACTGGCGAGGCGACTGCCTGCGCGACTGGGGAGTGGGCGTCGAGCTGGAACAGGACCTCGCCGACGGCGTCGGTCGGCGTCACCGTGAAGTCGACCTCTACGCTATCGAACGTCGCGGGCTCGAGGTCGTGAGCACGCGACAAGATGCGCTGTAAGGGGTCGGGTGCCGCAAGCTCGAGCAGGGGCGGTGTACGGTCGATGATGAGCGAGGCGGTGTCTTCGGGTGAGCTGCGGCCCACCGAATCGAGAACCACCACACGGAACGCGATGTCACCGTCGGTGTCCCCGAAATGGACCGCATCGAATCTCACGTCGATGGGCTCGCTGCTGTCGACGAGCACCTGCTCGTAGGTGGTCTCGGGTGCTGCGGGCGGCGTCACGAAGAGACGCACGATCCAGTCACGCGTGGACTCGCCATGACCGTCGACCGTTACCGTAACGTCATGCTGCAAGCCCGCTTCGGCAGACACATCAGTGGTATCGAGGTTGATGTAGGCGCCAGCGTTGTCGAAGTCGAGGTGACCGGGCGCTACTGGCTCGCTGCGCAACGAGGGCGCTCCAGGCGCCGTACCATCGACGACGAAAGTAACCTCTTGCGTAGAGATCGTGTCGAGCCACTCCAGGCACGCGGCCCGCGCCGTGTGTTCGCCCGCCGCCAGGGTGGACGCGACCACGAGTGGCTGCGCTTGATTCTCCCATACGAAGTTGCCCACCGGCATTCCGTCGACGTACACGCGACAGCTCTGGGGCGCCGCGCCGCTAACGCGGACGATGGTGAACGGGACATCACCAACTCCGACGACTTCGCCCTCTGTGGGGCGCGCAATCGCGACTTGGGTGTCGCTCTCTACGACACTGAGCTCGATGGTTGCGACGCAGGTTGCGGCGTTGCAGGTCTGCGTCGCGGCATAGAGAGTGATGACACCGCGCGACAATGTGAACCCGGTAAACACCGCTTCCCCGTCAGCGACCAAGGCCTGTTCAGCATCGACCGGGTCGAGTGTTGTCCCGAGCAGGACCACCGTGCCATCGAGGGCACCGTCGACGCGGACCACGACGTCGACCTGGATACCAGCGGCCAAGGGATCGACGTCGTCCGGTCGCCGAACGACGGCGCCGTCGAGCGGAGCCGCGATGCTCAAGGCAACGTCGTCTTCGACTGAGACTTCTCCGGAGCCGCAGGCCCAGACAGACGCGATCATCAAGGTCGACAAGGCTGCGCGCCCGATGAGCTGGGTGCTCTTCATGGGCAGGGCACCACCATGCGCTCGTCTAGCAAGCGCTCCACAAAGCTGGTCGTGTCGTCGGCTGCGGCGCGCTCATCGATAGCGAAGACCTCGACGACTTGGCTCACCAACTCGGAAAGCGCGGCGCCGTGCGCCAGCCGCTCCCAAATGAAGGTGCCGACTTCGTTGAGGGTGACCATCCGGTTGCCAAGCAACACGAAGGCCGTCCCGTCGAGAGTCCGGCACGAGGTCTGGGGGTTCCACCGGTAACGCCCGGCGAGGTGTTCCATTGCGAACCAAAGGGTAGCAGACACCTGCCAAGCCGGCACATTTGCGGCGTTTTCGCGCCCACAACTCGCGTCACCGCCAACCGATATACCAGCATGCTCAAAACGGATGTGGTGCGCGCTCAGCCCGCCGTACAAACCTTCGACTTTCGCGAAATTCTTAAAGAATATGGGTTTCAGACCGGCACGAAGGCTGAGATTGAGTCGGCCCGGGGCCTGATCGCGGCCATGGTCAGCGATGCCGACCTCGAAATGACGCGACAGCTGAAAGATTGCGAGGAGCTGGGCCAGAACCCGTACAAGCGTAGGGTCCAGGTGAATGGCGGTGAGGTCGAGTTCGCCATGGAGATCCCGCTCTTCGCGTCAGGCGAGCTGAGCTCCCGGGTCGAGAAGTCATTCGCAGATACCGCTGAGCGCAAGGGTCGCCCTCGCCCTGACGGCGGTGTCATCGCCGCCAAAGTCAAAGAAGGCATCGCGGCCCTCGCACGCGAGGCGGGGTACGACGTGTGCGCTGTTGACCTGCACGGCGACGGGTCACCACAGCGCGTCGTGTTGCGCGACCCCACATACGCGGCCGAGGCCGCGCAGCGGCATGTCGGAGCCAAAGGGCCAGTGATCTCCGATGTCACGCACCTACTCGGCGAGCAGCACATCAAGAAGCTCGACTACTCAGCGGAGGCGATGGGGATCCACGGCGCAGTCAGCACGGAGCAGCTCCAGGGCTTGCGGGCGGCCGCGAAAGATGTCGTCGACGACGCGGTTCGCGCGATCGGCGTGCGCCTGCAAGCACTGAGCGAAAATGGTGTCTCTCCCTTCAGCGACCAGCCCTTCCGGTTCTCCGGCAAGACGATCGATTTCCTCGACAAAAGGCTAGTGAGCTGGGGCTTTGGTCGCTCCATCAAGAAGCCCGCGATCATCGAAGTGTTTAGCCACGCCTCGATTCGTCAGGCCCTTCAGGACCGCGTGACCAACCACGGCCAGTTCGTCAATGAGTACACGTTCGCCGAGCACGTCCGTCGTGAGCTGGTGGCCAGACTACGCGCGTTGCCAAACCTTCCCTTGGCCGCAGTCGCGACCCAAAGAGGCGACTATTCCACACAGACCTTGGTAGTGCTGGTCGCTCCCGAGGTTTGGGCACGAGGCCGCCAGACAGCTCTGCCGAGCCCCGCGGCCGCACACCAGCTTGCCCCCCCCGCCCCTGAGCCGGAGGCTATTGGCCCGGTAAAGCTGCCGTCGGAGGCCTAAAGATGCTGATTGCACGCGACGAAGTCCGCCAGCTTGGCGCCGTCCAGGCCTTTGACCACACCCAGAAGCTCGCAGAGTACGGCTTCGAGGTCGGCACGCTTGGCGATCTCGCGAAGGCGCGCGACTTGGTCGCGGCAATGGTGAGCGACGCTGAAACGGAGATCAACGCGCTCATCACCGCCCATCGCGAGCTCGACCAGAACCCGTATAAACCAACCGTGGCGGTAGGCGGGGCGGAGATCAAATACGCGATGGAGGTACGCCTGTTCGACGCGAACGAGCTCACCCACCGCATCGACCAAGCTTTCTCGAGCGAGGAGGAGCGCGCCACGCGCAACCGTCCCAAAAACGACGTGCTCGGTGCCAAGATCAAGCGCGAGCTGACCAAGCTCGCGGAAGCGGCGCACTACGAGGTCGTTGCCATCGACAAGCACGATGATGGCTCGCCGGCGCGCATCGTCCTTCGCGACCCCGACTACGCCCGAGAAGCAACGGCACGTGAGCCCAAACCACCTGCATTGGCTGAGCTCGGCTCACTTCTCGCAGCGAGCGCGAATGAGAGCGCGACCTCACTCTCGCGGGAGGCGTTGGGCTGCAGCAAGACGACGTCCAGCGAAGCACTTACGGCGGTCCGCAACGCCGCGTTGGCGATCGTCGAGGAGTCGGTAGCCAAGGTGGCCGACCACATCGCGGCGAGCCGCAGCGCGCAGCTGTCACCATTCAATCGCGAGCCGGCTCGACTCACCGGCGAAATTCTCTATTGTAACGAGGCATTCGTCCGCCGTAGCGGCTTCAAGAGAACCGGGTATGTGGATCGTCCGGTGGTCATCGCGCTCGTCAGGGACCGCGACATAACCTGGCGACTGCGCTCGCTGGTCGACACTGCGACGCATCAAGCGGTGGAGGACGACAAGTTTCGCAGCTACGTGCGCGCCGCCATCGCCGCGCGGCTGAGTGCGGTCGAGGGTCTACCGCTCGCCTGCATCTCCTATCACCGAGCCGATTCCGGAGAGCCGCTGCGTGCGGTGCTTACCGACCCAACGCTTTCGCGGACACCCTCTCTATGGCAGCGCGTGATGACGCTCGGTCGCGCGAAAGAGCAGCCGGTGCGCGCGTTGCCCGCCCCCGCGCGAGCGGCCGAGGTCGTTCCGCCGGTGTCCGACGAGCCCGCGCAACGCGTCGCGAGCTAAGGGCGGGTCAGGACGACGTGGGGCGTTTTTCCGCCATGCCCCTTTCCGAACCCACTGCACAAGTGTGTGCGCCGACCTTACATGACGGCTCATAACCGAATTGATTGGGTAACTTAGCGCGGATTGTTGGGCCCAATTCTTGCTCTAGATGTTTCCAAGAGGCCCCCCATGACCAGCAACCCCATGGACGGTTCGCGAGCGCCGCGCCACAAACGCACCTGCGAAGGCAAGACCGGCGATGCCAAATACGCGCGTCGCGGGACCGCTCGGCGGAAAAGCAAGACGCATCCAGGCAACAGCCAACCGCGTGAAAACGGCGTTCGCGAGCGCGGGCGCGGTGACGGGCAGGCCGAGTCCCTTGAGAAACGCGCCGCCCAACTCCACAAGCTGGCCGCTGCTTCGCTCGCCATCAACCGTGCCCTCACCATGGAGCAAACACTGACCGTCGTGGCGGACGCGGCGCGTGACATCGTTGGCGCCAAGATCGCAGTCGCGCAAGTGTCCGCCGACCTCAAGCTCGAGTCCGTCAACGAGGTCGTTTCGCTTGCAGAGGATGGCGGCCATGTCGACGCCGAGAGGTGGAGCGTCGCCTTCGCCAATCTGTCCCGGAGCGTACGCGAGCTCAATAAGCCGCGCCGCATGGCGTCGGACGAGGTCCAAGCACACTTCAACAACGACGCTCGGACAGCGGTGGGTCTAGTGCCGGGCGGCTGGCTAGCGGCGCCGCTCACCAGTCGTGACGGTCGAAACATCGGCGTGCTGCACGTTGCGGACAAACATGAAGGTCCCCTCGTCGACGACGACGAAGCGTTGCTCGTTCAGCTCGCGCAGTTTGCGTCGATCTCCATCGAGAACTCACTGCTAGCGCGCGAGTCCGAGGTCAATCGCATCAAAGACGAGTTCCTCGCGACGCTGTCGCACGAGCTTCGCACACCACTCACCGCCATCATGGGGTGGACGCAGCTCCTGCGGGAGCCGCAGGTGGTCGCTCAGAAGCTCGAGCACGGTCTCGATGTCATCGATCGCAACACGCGTGCCCAAACCAAGCTGATCGACGACCTGCTCGATGTGTCACGCATGCGCACCGGCAAGCTGACCATGCAGCGGGAGGCACTCCAGCTCCCCGACCTCGTTCGAAGCGCCGTCGATGCGGCACAGCCAAGTGCCGCGTCGCGCTCGCAGAAGTTGAGCCTCGCCATCGAAAGCGAGAGTCTGTCGGTCTACGCGGATGCCGATCGCTTGCAGCAAGCCGTAGGCAACCTCTTGTCGAACGCCATGAAATTCACGCCGACTGGGGGACACATCATGGTCGGCGTCCGACGTGTAGGAGCCGCAGTGCAGCTGACCGTGACCGACACTGGTACCGGCATCGCTCGCTCGTTCTTGCCGCAGGTCTTCGACCGCTTTAGCCAAGCGGATAGCTCGAGCACCCGCGCACATGGTGGCCTCGGCCTCGGCCTAACCATTGTCCGACATATCCTCGAGCTGCACGGCGGGCAGGTATCCGCCGAGAGCGCGGGCGAGGGGCTTGGCTCGACGTTCATTCTCACCTTGCCGATCCTCGAGGTCGGGGGGCGCTCCGAGCGTGAGGCGCGCAGAGCCGTCCATGACGGCGCCGTCGAACGGCAGACACTCCAGGGCATCCATGTACTCGTGCTCGAGGACGAGGTCGACAGCCGCGAGCTCATCACCGCGGTCGTCGAGAGAGCTGGCGCGAGCGTCACGGCGTGCGGCTCGGTCCCCGAAGCGTTCATCGCGATCGATTGCCGCGTCCCGATGGTCATCGTGAGCGACATCGCGATGCCGGGCTACGACGGTCTTTCCTTCGTCAAGCGCCTGCGCGCGCGCACAACTCAACAAGGCGGCAATGTGCCGGCCATCGCGCTCACGGCTTACGCACGCGAGGAGGACCGTCAAGCTGCACTTGCAGCCGGCTTCCATCGCCACATGTCGAAGCCAGTCGAGCCCGCGCGCCTCGTGTTTGTCATCGCGGAGCTTGCGACCGGCAACGCGGGGCTAGGCTTGGTGACGTCGTCAGTGACGTGAGCCCTTTTTTGGCACTGCTAAACCAGCCATCGCGGCTGCTGGCCGAGTAGGTGTGTTGACTGCACACATCCGAGGGGTTCCACCATGACCCATCAGATTCAAGCAGCTGGTCCGGGAGCGGTGTCTTCATCGCCCAAGACCGGCGATCCTTCGAAGATTATCGACTGTTGCGCGCAGAGCATGAACGCGTTCGCACCAACGTTCGGCTCTTTAGCGGCGGTCGCGGGTCCTGCGCTCGCGCACGTCCTGGCGGCAACCGTCAGCGGCAACGGGGGGAACGCCCGTGGCTGACGCCCAAAGCCAGTCGCTCGAGCTGCAGGCCGTCTTCCTGCAGCGCGGCCATGATGGCCGGAGGCTGTTCACCAACGCGGAGATTCGTCACTTCCTCCCCATGGCTGTGCTTTGCACACACGTAAACCTCAAGGCGTTTCCGTCACTCAAGCCCATCATGGCGGACTTTCTCGCAAACCTCAGACTGCCGCGGGTGCCGACGTCGGACGTCTTTGCGCGCGCCGTGCATGCATACTACCGAACGAGGCCAGCCAACCGAGAGCTCGAGCGCCGGTTCTTCGCTTTTTGCCGTGAGCACGCGGTCGGTAACGGCGAGCTCGACCCGAAGCAAGTCGCGCGCTACGTGAAGCAGGTCGCCGTGGTCGCTAGACCAGCCGCGCCGCAAGCGGCGATGACGCCACCCAAACCCCTGGGTTTATGGGGAACCATCCGCGATCTCGCCCGAAGCATGGGCTGAGAGAGCTCGCTCGAGCGGTCAGCGGGACACGAAGCGCGTGGTGGTCGACAAGGGCGCGCTGAGTCAAGGCTCGCTCTCGATCTCGGACTCATGAAAGTCCTGGCCGTCGAACTTCACGACGACCATGCGGTCTTCGATGCGCGTGACGATGCCGACCGGGCGTGTCCACATGGCGTGCAGGTTGGTCAGCGTGTCGCGCATGTAGTCGGTGCGCAAGTCGATGCCCTCGTGCTGGTGCTTGAGGAGCAACTCGCCGCGGTTCTCGAAGTTCGCGTCGATGACACTGATGAACGGCTGGCCGAAGTTCGTGAGCTGGAAGAGGAGCTTCTCCTTGATCGCCTTGAACTCGCGGTCAGTGATCTCCCAATTGCCGCTCTTCTTGTTGTAGCCGTAGGTGAACATCTTCTGTTGATTGGCGAAGTCCCGCGTCAGGAACTCATCGATGAAGGTGACGTCGTTGTAGTGCCTGCGCACCTCGAAGATTTTCTGACGGCCGAGGCCCGCGTTGGTGTCCCATTCACGACGTGCACGCAGGTCGTCGCACTCGTCCCATTCTTTGCCGAACCGTCCTCTGTTCCAGCGGTCTTCGATGTCGCGGAAGAGCTCGAGTCCGAGCTTATATGGATTCATCGAGCCCGGCTGCACACCCATCGTTCCGCTGTGGCGGTCCGCGTAGTCGATGACCTCGGAGTCCTCGAGGGCTTTCTGGGTCATGATGGTGGTGTGCCAGTAGCTGGCCCAGCCTTCGTTCATCACTTTCGTCTGGCCCTGCGGCGCAAAGTAGTAGGCCTCTTCGCGGATCATGGCGAGGACGTCTTGTTCCCAATTCTCGAGGGGGCCGTGCTCCATGACGAACTGCAAGACGTCGCGCTCGGGACGTTCGGGGAACTTCCGCGATTGCGCACGCTCTTCATCGAGGCGCTTTTTTTGCTCCTCGATGAACTCGCGCGGGTTGATGTACTGATTCATGTACGAGCGCTCGACCTTGAGGCGCGGAACATCGGGAGACCGGTCGTCACGCTCGAGCTCATCGTTGCGCTTGTCGGCGCGGCGCTTGATGTAAGGCGATTGGCGGTCGATGAGATTGTCGATCGACAAGCAGCGGTCGACGAAGGCCTCGACCTTCTCGAGGCCGTAGCGGTCGATGAAGCGGCGAATCTTCGTCCCGTGATTCGCCATGGTGTCCATCATCTTGCGGTTGGTGTGCGAGAACGCGAAGTTGTTCTTGAAGAAGTCGACGTGCCCGTAGACGTGCGACATGACGAGCTTCTGGTCGACGTCCATGTTCGACGCCATCAGGTAGGCGTACGAAGGGTCGTTGTTGATCACGAGCTCGTAGATTTTGGAGAGGCCGTACGAGTAGCTCTTGGCCAGCCGCTCGTACTCCATGCCGAACTTCCAATGCGGATAGCGCGTCGGAAAGCCCCCGTACGCCGCGATCATGTTGAGCTCGTCGTACGAAACGACCTCGAAGACCGTATCGAAGAAGTCGAGACCAAAATCGATGGCGTGGCGCTCGATCTTGGCGCGCATGGCCTCGAGGTGGGCGGGTAAGGCTGGCATGGACCGAGAGTAACGTGGCTAGGTGGGTGCCGCAATCAGTCGAAGATGGCATTACGAGGCGTCGAGTGGTTCGCGAAGGAGTCTCCCTGGAGGTGCCAGGTAGACAGGGCCAATCGCTGGTAATTTTCGGTGCGCCTGGCTATTCTTCTTGGTGGCTCGTGCTCCGCTTGTGGCGCGTCGGCCCATGTTTTTTTGGTTGTGCGATGGCGGAAGTACCCAGCGGCCAACGATTCGCCCAGACGCCCGTTCCGGTGGTCGAACGTGACCGCGATTTGGGCCCACCACTAACCCCGGGCCTTGTACCGCTTCCCGCCCGAGGGGACTCCCGAGACCTCCGCGAACCCACTCCTCGCGGTCCCCCGGTCCAAGGGTCTAGAGCCCCAGTCTTACCCGCCATCGCGGCCGCATCAGCCAGCGTCCCAGCCACCCCTGAGGCTCTGCGGCTCGAAACAAGCATCCGCGCTGGCACGCTGGTCGAAGCCTTTCGTGAGCAGTCCTCGGTGGTTCTCGGAGCTTTACTCGCGCAGCCGGTCGCTGACTTCAACATCTTCGAGATGGGCGCCGGACGCGTCCTGCAAGACGATGCAATGCACGCGACGTTGCGGCTGAATGTCGCGCTTTGGAGCACTCTACGCGACATCCGTGAAGGACGACTCGAGCCGCGTGCTTTTTCGCGTTCCGATTGGGGGGCGGTTACCCCTGGCGACGTTTACGCCTTGAGCATCGAACGCTTGCGAACCGACAATCAAGACTGGTCGGCTGCGACCACCGCAATGCTCGCCGACGCGAGCCTGCCGGCGCTGACGGTGAACCACCCGCAACGCGGCACCATCGCGCTAAGCCCCGACCAGATCGGCGCTTGGGGGAGGTCATTCGACTCGTTGATTTCGCCAAGCGGCGCCGCCCAGATTCTCGAACGTATGGCGGCCGGCCAAGCGATGCGGGCCGCAGCGATCCGGGTCGCAACCGCGCCAAGCGACCAGCGACCAGCCGCACGCGCCGCGGGACTCATCGAGACCGCTACGGTCCTCTCGAGGGGATCCGCGGGCCGCCCAGGTCGAGCTGCGCAGCGACCGCTCCCCGAAAATGACGCAATGACAGTCGAAGCGCTGGCGCGTGCCACGGGCATCTACTTTCGGAGCGAGCCATTGCGCGCCGACGTAACCCCCGATGAGCTCAGGCAACGCGTCGAGCGGCAAGAGATTGTAGGCATCGCGGCACGAGACGATGGTCATGGCGCACCAACACTGCATGCGCTCCTGCCGTTCCGCGACCCAACCGAGCTCGCGCGAGAGATCATGGGGAGGCTGCAGCGCGGCCAGCTCGATCATCTGGACCCGATGACACAGTCGCGTTTGCGCGAGATCGTTGGCCCGGTCGACAACCCGGGCGCGCGTCTCGCTTCGCGACTCGCCGCTCAGGGGACTGATGCCAAGACACGCACTCAGCGCGGAAGTCTTGCGCTCATGGCGCTGCTCGCGGCGGGCACACTAGGGGCGGGCTCGGTGATCGCTGCAACCACCCGCGGCTTCGGAGCAAGCATTTCCCGCGCCAGGCTCGCTGGTGTGCTCGGGCAAAGCCTGACCTTTACATCAGCGCACCAAACCATCACCGGTCAGTACGACGCTTGGCAGTACCCTATCGATCTCGCGACCTTCGGGGCGCTATCGCGGATCGCAATGACCGCGCGAGGCATTGCCGCAACCGTTGGCGCCGAGTCGAGTGCGGCGCGCGCGGTGGCGAATGTCGCGGCCGCCGGGATCATGATCCCGGTGGGCGCAGCAACTGGAACCGCTATCGCGGCTGCCCGTGAAGTTGCAGACACTGGGCAGGTACCGAGCTTCGACGCGGTGAGCCGTCAGTTCGGAGACGCGCTCCTCACTGGCACGCTGCTCCACGTAGTCAACCTGACACTCGTTCGCGCTATGCCTAGCCTGTCGCCGAATGCAATCGTCGTGAGCGAGCACCGAGCGCTCACGGCGCGCGCTAGGGCGCACGCCGACGAAGCCGCGTCACTTTTGACGACTCTCGAGCAAACGCGCGCTGCCGGCGCTGCGCTGCAAGCGCGCGGCCTAGTCGCAACTGACCCGGAGCGCGTGGCCAATCTTCGCGAACAACAGGCATTGATGGCGCGGTTCGTCGACGTTGGTTTGCGCATCCAGAATTTGAGCACCGCGGTCGCCGCCTTCGAGCGTTCGCAGATGACGGGGCCAGCTTCCGACAGTCGCCGACGCACCGACCGCGATGGCGGATCATCCCCAACCAGTACCATCGATGTGCTCGCCCTACTGACTCGGGGTGACACGGTCGGTGCGGCCGCTATCCGTCTGTCCAGTCTCGACCCAGCGCTGCAGCGACAGCTTGCACCGGATGGGGCAGTATTCGCAGATGCGGCCCGTCGTGGGGGACCGCTCTTCGATGCCGTTCTCGCCATGCACCGGAGCGCTGGCACCGACTTCACGTCTGTCATAACGGGCGTCGGCCGCGCGTTCGTGGACGCTCCAAACCAGCGCGTGCGCTTCAACCAGATCGCGTCACAGCTTGTCGCGAGTTACGGCGAAGGGTCAGGCGTCGCGCCGCCGGCGCTACAAGTGCGCTTCGAGCAAGTATTGCTGCGGATGATCAACTTCCACGACACGGCCGAATGGCCGCGCGTCGTACCAGCACTGCTGGACGACGCGGTCGTGCCTATTCGCATGGATGATTCTGCCGCCACCGTGGCGGAGGGCCTATCGCGCGTCAACAACATACGGCGTTTGCGCGGCGTTGGAACCGAAAGGAACATCGGGCTCGTGCGTTATGACATCGACGCGGGCGATAATGTTGCGCCCATCCGGGGTGAGCTCGAGGCTGTGAGTGGACGGCCACGCAACTACACGTCCCGCGGATCGACTGTGCCGCTGGTTGCGCAAGTCGAGCAGCCGACCCTCGGGCCTGCGGCGCACAACAACCCTCGGCTCCACGACACTGAGTGGACGTTGCTAGAGAATCTCGCGCGGCGCATCCCGCGCAACGCCCGCGGCGTGGTGAGCCTGTTCTCCGAAAGGCCATGCTGCCCCTCGTGTCAGCTGGTCATCGCGCGTTTCCAACGCATGTTCCCCAACCTGCAGCTCACGGTTGCAACCGGGCCCGCGCCCGGATGACGGCCTCCGGTATCGCGCTCATGGAGCAATTGCTCGCGGAGGGCAATTCCGCGCTCACTACCGAAGAAGAGAACCCAGCCGCAGCGGGGCTGGCCCGTGCGCTCGGTGTCAAACTGCCGCCCTCGTTCGCCCGCTACCTGGCATTGACTGGCGGCGCGCCACGATTTCTCCAGGGAACCGACTGCAATGCCGGTGTGCTGGCCGCTCGCACGGAGGCGGCGCGCGCCCTGCTCGCCGAAAATCATCTCGAGTTGCCAGCCGATGCCATCGTCATCGCCGCGCATCAGGGTTATGACATGACTTGGATCTTGGCTGGCGACGGCGATGCATCGCGTGTCTTTGGTTACATCGAGGGCGATAGTAGCATCACCGAGCGCTTTGCTAGTTTCACTGAATGGCTCGCATGGGCAATCCAGCACTGAGACTATCCCCCGTGTCCCATGGGCCGGTACACTGCGTCGTAATTTCATGACCAAGCTGCGCATCGCCGGCACGGGCGTCTCAACCGACGACGTGACCTTCAATCATCGCTATTTCGGGACCTCGGTCGAGCCCCCGGCGCCGTTCGTGCTGACCTCGTCCTTCGACTGGTTCTCGAATCGCTTCCGAAAAATCTACGATGACACGTTCGCCGAACTGCGCGCGGCGCTCGATGCTGGCGGCACGTTCTCGCCGCCTTACGAAGGCGCGGAGCGCTACCCTAGCGCCGAAGAGGTCTTCGCGCTGCCCGAGAAGCACCGCATGGAGATGGTGAACGCGTTCTTCACGCTCGACATCTTGCGCTTGTTCTTCACGCAGGAAGCCGAACGCGCGCGCTGGGCGGTGCGCTTCGTGGACTGGGTTGGGCGCAGAGGTGATGACATCGAGCTGCGTGGTCGGGTCGAGAGGCTCTAGCGCCAGTTACTCGCGGCCACGGACATTTGGGGTCAGGTGGTCGGCTCGGTCAACCGCTCTAGGGCCTGCGCCAGACGGAACGCGAGCTCGAGCGCCTGGTCGACATTCAAGCGTGGGTCGCAGAGCGTCTCGTAGCCACCGCTCGCGAGTTGCTCCTCGGTGATGTCCGCGTGCCCACCAATGCACTCGACGACGTGCTCCCCCGTGAGCTCGAGGTGGACTCCGCCAGGCGATATGCCCTGCTCGGCACAGACGCCGAGGAAGATCTCGACCTCGCGCACCACGTCCTCGAAGTGCCGCGTCTTGAAACCAGACGCCGTCTTACGCGTGTTGCCGTGCATCGGATCGCACGACCAGATCGCCACTCTGCCCGCTTTAGCGGTAGAACCCACAAGACGTCTGAGGTGTGTCTCTGCCTTGTCGACACCCATTCGCCCAATCAGGGTTACGCGACCCGGTTCGTTTTTCGGGTCGAGCACGTCGAGCAATCGCAGGAGGTCGTCTTCCCCGATCGATGGTCCACACTTGACGCCAATCGGGTTGGCGATGCCACGCAGGAATTCGACGTGGGCGCCATCGAGCTGGCGCGTGCGGTCACCGAGCCAGAGCATATGCGCCGAACAACAATAGTGCTCGTCGGACATCTCTTCGGCGTGCGTTAGAGCCTCTTCGTAGGGCAAGAGGAGCGCCTCGTGTGACGTGTAGAGCTCGACGTGTTTGGTCTCGTGGTGACCTGCGATCCCCATCGCCTGCATGAAGGCCAAGGACTCGTCGATGCGGCTCGCGATGGCGTCGTAACGCGACCCGCTCTTGCCGACGAAGTCTACGTTCCACGAGTGGACCTGTCGAAGGTCGGCGAAACCACCCGACGAGAGCGCCCGCAGCATGTTGAGCGTCGACGCCGATTGCAGGTAGGCGCGCAACATCCGTTGCGGGTCGGGCAATCGCGCCATCACCTCGAAATCGACTCCATTGATGATGTCGCCGCGGTAGGCTGGCAGCGTCACACCGTCGCGTGTTTCGACCTCGTCGCTGCGTGGCTTGGCGAACTGACCAGCAACGCGGCCCACCTTGACCACGGGGAGCCGACCGCCGAACGTCAGGACGACTGCCATCTGCAACAACACGCGTAGGTTATCGCGGATTGTCGCGGTACCAAACTGGTCGAAGCTCTCGGCGCAGTCTCCGCCCTGTAGCAGGAAGGCCTTCCCACGCGCGACGTTAGCGAGCTTGGCTTTGAGCGCGCGCGCCTCTCCAGAGAAGATGAGCGGCGGGTAACTCGCAAGCTGCCCTAACACCTTGGCCAAGGCTCCCTCGTCCGGGTAGCGTGGCATCTGCCGTGCGGGCTTGGTTCGCCAGCTGCTCGGGCTCCAGCGCGTCATCCACGGACTCCCGCGATGAGCTCCCGCGTAAGGCTCCGCACCGACGCGAGTCGCTCGGCATCGCTCGACGCCTTCGCCATGCGATCGACGATGGCGCTGCCGACGATGACGCCATCAGCGAACCTCGCAACCGTGCGCGCTTGCTCGCCGTTCGAAACGCCGAAACCGACGGCGACGGGGATCTTGGTGGCGGCGCGCACACGAGCAACCTCTTCGGCCAGCGAGCTCGACAGCTCGCGTTGGGCCCCCGTCACACCGAGCCGCGAAACGTAGTAGACAAAGCCGCGGGACGCTTCGCCCACGAGCTTCAAGCGCTCTGGGGTCGTGGTTGGCGATGCAAGAAAGATCGTGTCGATGTCTTGCGAACGCATGGCTGCGATGTGGTCGCCCGCCTCTTCGGGAGGCAAGTCGACGACGAGGACCGCCGATGCGCCGGCGACGCGCATGGCTTGGGCCGCCTTCACGAAACCCATGCGAAAGAGCGGGTTCGCATAGGTAAAGACGACCACTGGCAAACGCGGATGACGTTCGCGCACTCTACGTAAGACCTCGAGAGCCGACTGTAATGACGGACAGCTCTTGATGCCGCGTTCCGCTGCGGCCTGGATGACCGGGCCATCGGCGAGCGGATCGGTGAAGGGCACTCCAAGCTCGATGACGTCAGCTCCTTCCTGCGCGAGGACATCGACGGTCGCGAGCGTCGCCTCGACAGTCGGGTCTCCCGCCATGATGAACGGAACGAAGAAGCGACTCCCACCCAGCTCAATGCCCATGACGGGCCCCCATGACGGTGGCAAGGTCTTTGTCGCCACGCCCCGAAAGACCGATAAGAACAACCTCGTCTTTACGTCTCTCGGGAGCGATTCGAATCGCGTACGCTATAGCGTGCGAGCTCTCGAGCGCGGGCAAAATGCCTTCGGTCTCGGCAAGCTCCTTGAAGGCAGCGAGCGCCTCGGTGTCGCTAACTGACGTGTAACGAGCGCGTCCCAAGGCCTCGAGGTGCGCGTGTTCGGGACCGACGCCGGCGTAGTCGAGCCCTGCGGAGATGCTGTGGGTCTCGGCGATCTGACCAACCTCGTTCTGCAGCACATAGGTCTTCACGCCCTGGAGGATGCCGATGTTCTTGTCGGCGAAGCGCGCCGCGTGTTCGCCGAGCGACCTGCCCTTGCCACCAGCTTCGACGCCGGTGAGAGCTACCTGGCTGTCTTGCAGAAATGGATGGAACAAGCCGATGGCGTTGCTCCCGCCACCGACGCAAGCGACAATCTCGTCGGGCAGCCGACCACATGCGGCGATGATCTGCGCGCGCGCCTCGCGGCCGATCACGGTTTGGAAGTCGCGCACCATCAGCGGATAGGGATGGGGTCCAAGAGCCGACCCGAGCACGTAGTAGCTATCGCGTACACGGGCAACCCAGTCGCGCATCGCTTCGCTGACCGCGTCTTTGAGCGTCTTGCCGCCCGCGTCGACCGGCACCACCGTGGCGCCCATGAGGCGCATGCGCTCGACGTTCAGAGCTTGCCGCTCCATGTCGACACGCCCCATGTAGACCGTGCACGCAAAGCCAAACCGGGCCGCCGCCGCCGCGGTTGCGACGCCGTGCTGACCAGCACCGGTCTCGGCGATGATGCGCTTCTTGCCCATACGGCGCGCAAGTAGCATTTGCCCCATGGCATTGTTGATCTTGTGCGCGCCCGTGTGCGTGAGGTCCTCGCGCTTCAGGAAAAGGCGCGCGCCACCGAGCTTTGCCGTGAGGCGCGGCACCTCGGTCAGCGGCGTTGGACGACCAACGTAGGTATGAAGAAGGCTTGCGAGCTCAGACTGAAACGACGCGTCGTCGCGTGCGGCGAAATAGGCCTGCTCGAGCTCCTGCAATGGCGCGACCAGCGTTTCGGGCACCAAGCGCCCGCCAAATTCGCCAAACCAGCCGCGCGCGTCGGGTGTGGTCATCGCATGCTCCGCAAGGCGCTGAAGAAGGTCCGCAGCTTTTCTTCGCTCTTCTCGCCAGGCGCGTCCTCGACGCCGCTCGACACGTCGAGAGCCCACGGCCTCACGGCGGTGACCGCATCGACGACATTCTCTGCAGTGAGCCCGCCGGCAAGCACGACCGGGCGCGTCCGCGCGAGTGACGCGGCGAGGTGCCAGTCACTGACTTTACCCGTCCCCCCATGGGCTGTCTCGGCCTTGGCGTCGAGCAGCATGGCCTCGCAATCAACATAAGCGGCGCTCGCCGCGAGCCATGCGGCTCGCTCACTCGCGCTTGCGTGACTCACGCGGAGAGCCTTCCAGACGCGGCTGTTCGAGGCGTGGCAGCGTTGCGGGGTCTCGTCGCCGTGGAGCTGCGCGACAGAGAGTCCAACGGCATCGACGATGCGACGCACATCTTCAGGCTCGCTGTTCACGAAGACACCCACCGGCTCGACGTTGCTGGGCAGCGTCTTGACGATCTGGCGCGCCCGCTCCGGCGTTACGTAGCGAGGGCTCGCACGATGGAAGACGAAGCCGACGTACGCGGCGCCGCAGACGACCGCAGCATGGGCGTCCTTTTCACGGGTGATGCCGCAGATCTTCACTTTCACGTCGCGGCCTCGCGCCGTAGCTTCTCGAGAGCTTCACCTGGCTCGCCGTGCCGCATGAGGGAGGTGCCCACGAGAAAGGCACGAAAGCCGGCCTTTGCGAGTCGCTTCACGTCGGCGCCCGTCGCGATGCCGCTCTCGGCAACAAGAAACGCACCCTTGGGCGCCTCTGCGGCGAGCGCGATACCGGTCTCGAGCTTGACCTCCATCGTCTTCAGATTGCGGTTGTTGATGCCAATGAGAGGCGCGCCGGCGCGAACGGCGATCTGCATTTCGTCAGCGTCGTGCACTTCGACGAGCGACGTGAGGCCGAGGCCCGTGGCGAGCGCCAAATACTCAGCGATGTCTTGGCCGAGCACAGACACCATGAGCAACACGCAGTCGGCCCCCCAGACGCGCGCTTCGAGGAGCTGAGAAACGTCGACGACGAAGTCCTTCATGAGCAAGGCCGCATTCGGAAGCCGCTCACGTATCGCCGTGAGCACCTCTGGCGCGCCGCCGAAGTGGTCACTCTCGGTGAGCACCGACAAGGCCGTAGCGCCCGCGGAAATGTATTGTCGCGCCACCTTGACGGGGTCCGCTTTCGCGGCAATCTCACCCATCGATGGACTCTTGCGTTTGACCTCGGCGATGACCGAAGGCTTGCTCTTTTCTAGAGCAGCCATGAAGTCGATGGGGCGACGCGCCACGAGCGCGTGCTCGCGCAGTCGCGTGAGGGGCAAGGCCCGCCGCCGCTCCGCCAGGCGCTGGCGTACATCGGCGAGGATAGTCGAGAGAACCGCGGTCATCGGGCAGCCTGCATCCGCTTCAAGAGCTCACGCGCTTTCCCAGAGTCGATCGCTTCGCGGGCCATGGCAACACCTGTCGTCGTATCCGCTGCCTTCCCCGCGACCTGTAACGCCGCACCGGCGTTGAGCAGCACCACGTCCCGCGGACCGCCCGCGTCGCCCGCGAGTACCCGCGCCAGAACGGCGGCGTTCTCCTTGGCGTCACCGCCGCGCAAACTATCGATCGTCGAACGGCTAAGGCCCGCGTCCTCGGGCACGACGCTACGACGCTCGACTCCGCTCTTCGAGGCGCGCACGACGGTGGTCGCGCCCGTCACCGACATTTCGTCGAGGCCGTCATCGCCACGCACCACCCAGGCGTTGTCGGTACCTAGCTCGACGAGTGCTTCGGCCACGAGCATCAGCGCGCTGTCGCGGAAGACGCCGATCAGCTGACGTCTGGCGCCGACTGGGTTCAAGAGAGGCCCTAACATGTTGAAGACCGTATAGAAGCCGAGGTTGCGTCGCACCTGCCCGAGAGCCTTCAGCGCTGGATGAAACGCTGGAGCGAACATGAAGCCAAGTCCGAATCGGTCAATCTGGTCGTCTACGGCTTGCGGATCCGAAGCATAAGCGACACCCAGCGCGTCGAGGACGTCGAAGCTCCCACACTTGCTGGAAACCGCGCGATTGCCGTGTTTCGCGATCGGTTGCCCAGCCGCGGCGACGACGAACGCCACCGTCGTGGAGACGTTGAATGTGCCGAGGCCGTCACCACCCGTGCCGCAGACGTCGATGCACTCGGGCCTGGGTCGAGCGCTAGCAACCGCGTGCTCGCGCAGCGCCTCGACGAAGCCAACGACCTCATCAACCGCCTCGCCGCGCACGCGAAGAGCCGCGAGAAACGCTCCGATGCGCTCGGTGGGCAGCCCCGGCTCGAGCATCGCGTGCATGACGCCTCGGGCCTCATCGCGCGTCAGCACGCGGCCAGCGAGAACTGTCTCTAGCGCCTGCAGCATCACGCAGCCATGCCCCTTGCCCGCTTAGGGAGGCGGCGTACCACCGTGCTTTTCGTCGCGTGCTTGTTCAAGAAGTTCTCGATGAGCTTGCGACCCTCGGGAGTCGCTACCGACTCCGGATGAAACTGCACGCCTTCGACACGCAGTGTCTTGTGGCGCACTCCCATGATGACTCCGTCGTCCGTTTCTGCGGTCACCTCGAGACAATCGGGCAAGCTCTCCCGCCGAATGACCAGCGAGTGGTAGCGCGCCGCGACGAACGGCTGGGGCAGGTCAGCGTAGATGCCGTTCGCGCAGTGGCTGACCTTCGAAGTCTTGCCGTGTCGCTGCGCCTTTGCACGCACGACCTCACCGCCGAACACCTGTCCGATCGCCTGATGGCCAAGGCATACACCGAGGATCGGAGTCGTCGCCGAAAACCTGGCGATGAGCTCGAGCGAAACACCGGCTTCGTCAGGATTGCCTGGCCCTGGCGAGATGACGATGACTTCGGGCTTCATGGCGACGACGTCGTCCACGGTGATGGCGTCGTTGCGTACCACTTTGCAGTCGAACCCCAGCGTCTCGATGAGCTGATAGACGTTGTACGTGAACGAGTCATAGTTATCGACGAGCAGGATCATCAGACACCTCGGCTGGCTGAAACAGGTGATTGGGGACGCGACGCGAGCCGCGCCAGGGCACGACGAAGTGCGCGGGTCTTGTGCTCGACCTCGCGGTACTCCTTTTCGGGGTTCGAGTCGGCGACAATGCCGGCTCCCGCTTGCAACACCACCTCGCCGGTTGCGACGCGAGCGCAGCGAATAGCGATGCACGACTCGAGATCGCCGTGGTAGCCCGCCATGGCGACGACGCCGCCGTAAACACCCCGGCGCGTCTGCTCGAGATCGGCGAGGAGCTTCATGGCGCGCACCTTAGGCGCACCACTCAGCGTCCCCGCCGGGAAACAGGCGGCGAGCGCGTCGAGAGCATGGCGTGACGGGTCGAGCTCGCTCACCACGACGGACACCAAGTGAAAGAGCTCGGGGTAGACTTTGAGGTCGCGAAAGTCCTTCACCGTGACACTGCCAGGAAGACTCACGCGTCCCAGGTCATTGCGCGCGAGGTCGACCAACATGACGTGCTCGGCGTTCTCTTTGGCGCTCCGCGATAGCTGACGCTTCATGCGCTTTGCATCTTCGAGGTCGGCGCTACGCGGACGCGTTCCAGCGATGGGGTGGGTCTCGAGCTCACCGTCTTGGGCACGCACGAGCATCTCGGGGCTCGAGCCGACGAGCATGCCTTCGGCTGTTGGCAGACAAAACTGGTACGGCGAGGCGCTCCCCGCGATGAGGGTACCGAAGAACGCGAGTGGGTCGCAGTCGAGCGCCAACGTGAACCGGTCGGCGAGCACGGCCTGGAAGATGTCGCCCGCGCGAATGTGCTCCTTCAAGGTCTTCACGCGAGCGACGAAGCGCTCGAGGCCCAAGTCTGCATGGAACGCATCGAGGGGGATAGGCGTGACTTCGGCCGCGGTACGAGCCGGCCGTGCTTGGGCGGACAACACCTTGGCAAAGACAGCGTCGAGCGCCGCCTTGGCGATACGCTCACCGCTCTCTTGCGACTCTTCGTGCGGGAAGTAGCCGGCGATGACAAAGCCGCGCTGGGCCCGATGGTCAATGATGACGTAGGCACGATGAAACGTGACGTCAGCGTCGACGCCCGCATGGGCCATGGTGCCGACATGGGCGAGCGAGGGCTCGACATGGCGCACGCTCTCGTAGGCAAAGGTGCCCATGGCCCCGCCCTGGAAGACCGGCAGACCAGGTGTGAGCGTCGTTGCGCGCTTCACCAGGCGGTCACGTACAGCGCTGAAAGGGTTTTCGCCGCCGCTTAGGCGGCAGCGCTCGTAGGCCATCACCCCGAGGACATCGAGCATCGGCGCCGAGGTCTCATCGTGGCTTGCAAGACGGATGAACGCCGCATCAGGGTCGTCCGCGAACGCGGCGATGAGCGTCTCGGGAGACATCCCGTAAAACGGCAACTCACGCACCATGCGGACGAAGGCTTCCATGACCTGCGGGTTATCGTCTCGCATCGCGTTGACTTGAAGTGAATAATTATCCACGATTGGTTCCAAATGGAGACCACTCGGCTGCGCCACTTCCGCATGGTCGTGGAGACCCAAAACCTGCGTCGTGCCGCGGAGTTACTTCGCATCTCCCATAGTGGCCTGTCCAAATCCTTGAAGGCCCTGGAGGCAGAGCTGGGCCTCACGTTGGTCATGCCGTCCGGGCGCGGGCTCGTGGTGACCGATGATGGTCGCCGCGTTTACGCGCGATCCGCAGAAGTCTTACGGGCGGTCGAGGCATTGAGCGGCGCCAACGCTTCGCGGCCGGTGCTCAAAGTGCGCCTCGGGACCTTCGAAGTGTTTACTTCGTTCTTCATCGGCGACCTGGTGCGCGAGCACTTCGCCGGTGCCGAGGTAGAGGTCCATGAGCTCGTTCCCGGCCGGCTCGAAGAGGCGCTGCTCGGCTCCCGCATCGACATCGGCATCACGTATGAACCATTGCCGCGCGCGGGAGTCGACTACACCAAGGTCGCAAGCGTCCGCATGGGCACTTTCGTACGCCAGGACGCTTTCACGGACACCCCGTTCGGCGACATTCCATTCGTCGTCCCTGTGCAGCCGATCGACGGGACGACGAGTGGCGTCCGCGGTAGCGACGCATGGCCGGGGGAGCGCTTCCCTCGCCGCGACGTTTACCGCGTCGACGTCCTGACGACCGGCTTGACGCTCGTACGCCAAGGCCTGTGCGCGGTCTTCATGCCGGAGTTCGTCGCGCGTCTACACAACACGACGGTCGACGCGACCTACCGCTTACGCGAGCTGCCTCGTCCCGCTGGCATGCCGGCGGTAAACCGCGACGTGTACATCGTCAAGCGCGAGTCGACGCCCGAAACGGCGACCATGAAAAAGATCGCTCGAGCGCTCAGAACTCTCCGCTAGGACCGTTCGCGATGGCGGCGCGAACGCCTGCGTTGAAGGCTTCCATCGCAAGATAATTTGTCGCGCTGTTGTCGAGGGTCATGGCGCGCGCAACATACGGAAGGCGTGCCAGCACGACTGGCAGCGGCTGCCAGCTGGCGAACAGAATCAGCGGCATCTGCGCCCAGAGCGCCCCCGACGCAGCGCCATAGGTCCCCACGTTTTCGGCCGTGAGCTGAGCGGCCTCGAGGCGCACCTTGGGGTTCACCGACGCGAAGTGGCCGAGGAACTCGCCCATGATCGCCTGCTTGACGGCGGGCTTGCTGACCCGCTCGAGTTCGGAACGCGAGATGATGCCAGGCAGCAGCTTGCTGCGCAGAGAGAATGGTTGCGCGTGCATGAGAAACCTTCGTTTCGAAATTGGACGCGCGGCTTATCGGCTCCGCGCGTCATCGGTTTCGCAACATTTCTGTGTCAGCGCTTTGCGGCGAATAGCGCGTCGGGTGTCGTGATGTAGCCAGCGAGCGCGCTAGCCGCGACGACCAGGGGTGACGCGAGGTAAACCTTGCCTGGCCCAGAGCGCCTCGGAAAGTTACGGTTGATCGCCGACACCGTCACCTGGCCCTCGTTGCGGGAGACGCCCGGCCCCGCGTTGATACAAGCACCACACGATGGGTTGACGAGCTCGGCACCCGCGCGCGTGAAGAGGTCGACCCAACCCGCCTGCTCGGCGCGAGCGCGGATCGCCTGAGAACCGAACTGGATGTAGAAGCGCACACCCTCTTTGACGCGCATCCCGCGCGCCACCGCCTGCTCGAGGACCCGCGCGTACATCTCCATGTCGCTGCTCTTGCCGCCGGTACACGATCCGCCGTAGGCAATATCGATGTGCACCGGGCCGTCGAGGGCGGTCACGGGAACGCCGTTACGCGGATCGCCTGGCGTCGCCACCATGGGCGGGAGCGCGGAAACGTCGATGTGCATGCTGTGCACGAACGAAGCCCCGTCGTCGGAGCGCACGATCTGCTGACGCAGTGGCCCGACGTCGATGCCTCGGTGTTTGGCCATATACTCGAGCGTCACGTCATCGGCGGCGATGAAGCCCGTAGTGGCGCCAGCTTCAACCGCCATGTTGGTGAGCGTCGCGCGCTCCTCGATAGACATGCTCTCCACCGCGCTCCCGCAAAACTCGAGAACCTGTCCTATGGCTTTGCCGTCCTTGAAGTATCGATCCGCCATGACGAACAACATGACGTCTTTAGCGGACACAGAGGCAGAGAGTTTCCCGTCGATCTGAATACGTACGGTCTCGGGCACGGTGACCCGAACATCCCGTGTAAGCCAAGCGTTCGCCATGTCGGTCGAGCCGACGCCGAAGGCGAAGCAGCCAAGTGCGCCAGCGGTACAGGTATGTGAATCGGTGCCAATCACCAACTCACCGGGACCGGCGATGTCTTCGAGCACGGCATTGTGACAGATTGCCTCGCTCCCCCCTCCTCGCTCGGGCGCGACTTCGCCGTAGAGCCGAATACCTTGGCGCCGGCAGAACGCCTCCTGGGTCACCGCGAGGTCGTCGGCGAGCTGCAGAAGACCTTGCTTGCGCTGGGGCTCCGGCATCACGTCCTTCAGAAATGTCAGGTGGTCACGAAATGCATAGACGCTCGCGACGTCGGCGACCGCCGCGTCCTTACCGAAGCCCTCCATGAACTGCGCCGCGGCCATCGGCGTGACGTAGTCATGCGTGAAGCGCACGTCGGTGCGGCAAAAGACGGCGTCGCCAGGCTTCACCGCGGCGATCCCGGTTGCGCCCTTGGCGGCGTCGGCGATGGCGTGGCTCGCGATGATTTTCTCGACCGCGGTCATGGGCCGCTCGGGGGTGGTCGGCAATGGCGGACGCACGGAACCGGCTAGACGCGCGGCGTTATAGGCGAACAAGCCGCCGTGCTCGACGATCGCACTGCTGATGGGGTCGAGCCCCCGCGTGAACTCGGAGATCGGAATGGCCTCGCCGTTCTTGATGCGTTCGAGGAGGCCAAAATCAGTGGAGGTCAAAAGTCCGATGTTCTGGCAGTTCTGGCCATAGATTTTCTCGATCGACTTGGCGATGACGAGGCGCACCCCAGCCGCTTTTTCGGAGTACGGCGCGGTCTCACGGCTCGAGCCGCAGCCCTTCGAACGGCCCGAGACCAACACCGAGAAACCGCCATCCTTGATGGCGCCACGGCCGATGGCCTGGTTACGCAGTCCGACGAGCGAATAAAGCCCCAAGGTCGCGTCGTACCAGAAGCAAACCCACCCTGGGGTGATCTCATCCGTCGAGATGTTGTCGACCAAGCCCTCGGGGACGGACTGTAGGTCTTCGCCCTGCAACTGGCGCGCGATGACGCGAGCGTCCTCGGTCAGAAAGAGGATGCGGCCAGGGAAACTGACGCTTGCGTCCATTAGAAAGCTCCGGAAACGGGCTGTGGGTTACGTCACACAGCTTCCTACTCATGAGCCCAAACCGCCCAAGGGCGGATAAGCGGCTTTGCTACGCTGTGTGGGCGCTGTTTGCCAAGGCACCACGCCGCCAAATCGGGAGACCCTCCCCGGCATGACCCGTCGTCAGCGCCCGCAAGGGAAGCGGAATCAACCACTGGCCCTCCGGAGTCGGTATAATGGGGGTTGTTGGAGGCTACCGAAATGGTCGACATGCCGAACTGGGATGGGATGCTGCGCCACGCTACCCGCGTAACGGACGACTCGCGCGTCAACCGCGGTGAGGCGATCAGCGTCGGCGAAGCTGGCGACATCGCGTCGACGGCAGTCGCGGAGTCCTTGCGTGCGGCGGGCCTCGACCCAAAGCTTCACTCTGCCATGCTAGCAAGCCTCACGCGCAACTGGGATGCCTACGCAGGAGTAGGCACCACGCCTGCCGCCCGCGTCGCGGCCCCGATCGTCGATCGCATCAATCGAACGAGCGACCGCGCGACCCTCGAGCGCATTCGGGACACCGCCGCACGTATGTCGAATGACGTGGAACGGCACCGCATGAACCCAGAGAACTTCGCCCAGACAACGCCTCAGCTGAACATTCTCCAAAATTTCACCCAAGCCATCCGCGATGCAGCCGTCGCGCGCCTGGGTGTGCTCGAGCGCTCTGGCGACGGCGTTCAGCGCGGGGCTGCCCCCCAAGCCCCGCGTGCCGTCGATCCTCCCGGTGTCGGTGCTGCCCTTCGACGTCCGTAGATTCGCTGACGGTGTTGGAGCAAACAGAAGCGCCGACGCGCGTCCTGACGGGACTTTCGTTGGTTGATCGCCGCATGGAGGCTTTCTACCGGCCCCCACCCAAGCCGTAGGGCAAGGCCGGCGGCTCGCTGCATTGCGCGGGGGCGCAGGAATGTGTCACGAGGCCCCCCGCGATGACCCCCGAAGAACGCCTACGCCAACGCGCGCGCATCATACGCGCCCTGCGAACATTCTTCGACGACCAGGACTTCATCGAGGTCGACACGTGGGTTGCCATCAGCGCCCCTGCGCCCGAGCCGCACATCGAAACGGCGCGCGTCGTCTTGCAGATCCCGAACGGCACGTCGACACGTTACCTGCAACCATCGCCCGAGATGCAGATGAAGCGGGTGATGCCGAACGCGCCACGCATCTACCAGATCGCTCCTGTTTTTCGTCAAGGCGACTTGAGTCCCCGGCACACACCGGAGTTCCGCTTGCTCGAGTGGTACCGACGTGGCTCGTCCTGGCTCCAGCTTCTCGACGACTGCGAAGGCTTGCTACGGGCCTGCGCCGCGGCCGCTGGTGGTAGCACGCGCATTGACGTCAGCCGACCGTTTTTGCGGATTAGCATGGAGCACGCCTTCCTTGAGCACGCGGGCTTCTCGATTCTCGATTCCCTGGAGCGCCAGGCCCTGGTGACACGTCTGCGCGAGCGGAGGGTTCATTTCGCGCACAGCGATAGCTGGAACGACCTCTTCCACCGCGCCTTCCTGACCCTCGTCGAACCCAAGCTCGCGCGTCTCGCGCAGCCCTTTTTTCTTCACGGGTATCCGGCACCGCTGCAAATGTACTCGCGGCTATCCCCCGAAGACCCGAGGATGAGCGAGCGGTTCGAGCTCTACGTTGGCGACATGGAGCTCGCTAACGGCTACGGCGAGCTCGTCAATCCCGACGCCACGCGTGCGCGCTTTGCGGGGGACGCGGAAGCTCGACGTGAAGCGCAGCTGCAACCCTATCCCATCGACGAGAAATTCTTTGATGCCTTGGGCAGGCTCCCGGACTCGGCCGGCATCGCGCTGGGGGTTGATCGCTTGCTCATGTTGATGATGGGCGCCGACCATATCGACGCTGTCGCCGCGGTCCCTTGGAGCCAAGCATGACAGAGAAGCTCGAGCGTACGCGGGTGACCCCGCGCGAGCGTCACCGCCGTCACGCCAATCCGTTCGCAATGCGCTTCGAGGTCGCGCCCGTCGATCTGGGTGTTTACGGCCGAACGCAGCCGCTCGCGCTCGATATTGGTTTCGGCGAGGGCATCTTCGCAATCGAGCTGGCACGTCGGCATCCCGAGTGGAACGTGCTTGGCTTCGAGATCCGCGAGCACTACGTCCGCTGGCTCAACGACGGCGCCCGCGCACGCGAGATCACGAATCTTCATGCGGTCCAAGCCAACGCGAGCACCCACTTAGACACCGTCGTGCCCGACAAGAGCGTTGGCTTCGTCGCTATCAACTTCCCCGACCCATGGTTCAAGAGGCGGCACATCAAGCGGCGCGTTTTGAACGGCCCCTGGCTCGCCATCCTCGAAAAGAAGTTGCTGCCAGGCGCCGAGCTCCACGCCATGAGTGACTACGAGCCAATCGCGCGCCAGATGAACAAGGTGATGAGCGTGGCGGCCGGGTGGGATGTCGTCGTACCTCTCACTTCAACCGGCCCCTCCACCACCGGCATCATGACGGAGCGCGAGGCCCGCCATAGCGGTCGCGGGGAGCCGATTCATCGGATGGCGTATCGGTTTCGTGGCTGTTAGCATTTAGCTGGCTAGCCCATGAGTAAGGACGCGGACGAAGCGAGCGCAGAGCACCGACGCAAGCTCGAGGCGATGTTCTCGGGCGGCGCCAAACCGGACCTCGGCGGTGATGTACAGGCGCGCTCCGCGCCCAGCGACGGTGCACGCTTGGGTCGTCCGGCCCGCGACGAGCGCGTCTTCTCGAGCCCACGCCGCTCGGGCGGACGGTCCCCCTCCGAATACCGAATGCGTCTCGAGCGCCTGCGCATCGCGCGCGACGTCGAAGAGCTACGCGACGCAACGGACGCGTTCCTCGCGCACCACCAGCTCCCCGACGATCCCGACGTGCTCACCAAGGTGATGCAGCACCCTTCCGAGAAAGTAGTGCGCGAGGCGATGGGTCAGATCTCGGCCCTCCTCATGCAGGGGCGTATGCCACTGACCATTCTCCTCGACGAACGACTCAAAGAGATCGCTGCGCGATGCATCGAGCCCGCGACGAGCTCCTACATCCAAGGCATCCAGGCGCAGATCGCCGCGCTACGTAGGTAAGCGACGCTTCGCGACGGCAATTGGGACCAACGCCTACTTACGTTTCTTGGTGTCGGTCTTCTTGGTGGTCTTCTTGGTGGTGCGGGTCGTCTTCGTGCTTTTGGTCGCCTTGATTGGCTTCTCCGCCGCCACCTTGTCGATCGCGGTTTCCGTCCCCTCTTCGGGTGGCGTCTCCTCGACCGGCTCCGCGACGTCCGGCGCTGCCGCGACCGCCGGGGCGACCGTGAGACGCGTCTTGCAGCCATCGATGCATTCGGTAAAGCGATCTTGGCAGCGCTCGAGGCAGCGCCCATCTGCGGCGCAGGTCCCGCCACAGGCATCGTGCAAAGAGCGCGCGCGCATCTCACACGGCTCCTTGTCGGACTCGATGGGCGCTTGGCGACAGCTTGGAAACTGCGACTCGGGTGTTACTGGGGGCCGCTCGTCACTCAAGCTCTCGCTGTTGACGTAGCCGACACGACCCCAGACGTCGCGTACCAGACGATACTCCCCGAAGACCTCACGCAAGAAGACGACCTCTTCGCCGCGCACAAGGGTGTCGATTTGCGCGTAGCCTCGCTGCGCCGCGGGACCGCTCCACATCGAGGCAGGCGAGGTCACCCACTGCTTGTGCAACGGCGGCGGCCCACCGGAGAGTGCCACCACGATGATCGCGAGCACCAGCAAACCGATGGGCAGCCCGAGCATGGCCGCTTTACGAGCGGGTGTCGCATTGGAAAACGAGCGCATCAGGTCACGAGCGTAGCCGCTCATGACCGAGGGTCGTCGTGGCTTCGGCTTGCGCGGCGCATCCGGCACGATCGCTGGCGCGAAGGTGCCCGCCCCGACCTCGGAGCGCGGCGCCGGTGCGGGTGCCGGTGCAGCGTCCTCCGGCGGCGGCGCGATGGCATCGACCAGCGGCTCGACGACGGTCTTCATCTCGGGCAACACGGCCAGCGCGTGCGGCTGCGCCTGCATGGTCGGCCCGCCATCGTACGCAAGCGCTTCGCTTGCGGCCCCCAGGTCCGCAAGGGAGGGACCGGTCCCAGCTGTCGGCTCGTCTTGTAAGCTGCCGGCGCCAGCAGTCGTGCTGTGTTCGGTGCTCATCGCCGCAGGCGTCGGCGCCACGACGTCGGCTGAGACGACCTCGTCGATCGACTGGATCATGTCCGCGTCGGCGGTCTCGGGCTCGAGCGCGTCCGCAAGACCACCAGCGGACGCGGAGGCGATGCCCTGCGGTACCTTCATGACGTCCGTACTGCCGCTCTCGAACACGGCGACTTCCGTCTTCGATTCGGTCGTCTCCGCGGCGATTGCCTGAGCCACCACGTCAGTGCTCGAGGTGGGGGCAGGAGCGACTTCTTCGGGCGGCAGCGGCTCGACGCCCGCAGCCGTGACACGAAAACGCACCTTGCACCGTCGGCAAGAGACGTTCACCCCCGCCTTGGCTTCAGCGTCGGGCTTGAAGTGCGAAGCGGAGCACGAAGGGCATGCGAAGATCACGCATGTCCATCGTAATGCGAATCTCGCGGAGTTTCCAAGTTTGGTGCCAGCTCACCCTACACCCCCGACGCGAGGGCGAGTTTCCAGGCCACCGCCACGAGAACGCAGGTAAGCCCCGCGACTACGGCCTGGCCAGCCCAAGGCAAGGGACGCGCTGGAAGGGCGAGTCCGACCGCAACACCCCACCCCGCACCACCTAGGTGCGCAGCGATGTTCGAGTGTTCGCCAAAGGCAGTGAGCGCTAGAACCGAGGCAAGCGCGCCGACGACCCGCATGCGATGCCGCAGCCACAAGTCGCGACCCGCGCCCGTACGCAGGGCGTGACCCGCCGCGGCCCCGAGCAAGCCAAAGAGCCCCCCTGACGCGCCTACCGAGGTCGCGCTGGGGTCGTAGACCATCGAAACGAGAAAGCCCGCGATAGCGGTCGTCATCCACGCCGCGAGGGCGCCGCCAACGCCGATGCGCTCGGCTGCCGCCCAGCCAAGCAACACCAGGAACGCCGCGTTGTGAAGGACGTGATTGGCATCAGCGTGCAGGGTCGCGGCCGTGATGAGTCGCCACCACTCGCCGTGACGGACGGCATCCGGAACCATGACGCCAAGCTTGAACCAGGCATCGCTCTTGTTCACGGTGGCATGCACGATGAGCAAGATGACAGCGGAGCAGACAGCGGCGGCGAACGCCGGTTGCAGGAGTAACGGAGGTCGCGGGGTCGGGTCGCGCCGCGTGGCCTCGCGACGACGCAGCTCCTCACCAAGCTGCTCGCCGAGGAGCTCGGCGACCCGATCGGCGTCGGTGTCCGCGACCGATAGCTCTGCCGCGCCCTGGACCACCACCCACGTGCCCTCGATACCCGCGGCCTCGAGAAGGGCCTCGGCCTGAGTCGTCCACCAGGTGTCCCGCGTTGTCAGAAGCAGCACGCGCGGCATATACCGCGAACCGTCATGCCGAGCACACCGAGCACAGAGCTTCAGACCTTCCCAAATCCGGCCAGCAAGCGAGACTACGTCATCGCTTTCGACTGTCCGGAGTTCACCTGCATCTGTCCGATCACCGGCCAGCCGGACTTCGCGACGATACGTATCCGCTACGTGCCAGACGCGCTTTGCGTCGAGCTCAAGAGCCTCAAGCTCTACCTGTGGTCGTACCGTGACGCGGGTGCGTTCCACGAGGCCGTGACCAACAAGATCCTCGATGACATCGTGAAGGCAACGAACCCTCGCGCAGTCCGCGTCGAAGGCGCGTTTCTCGTACGCGGGGGGATCACCACGACGGTCATCGCCACCCACGGCAACGCGGAGGCCCTGCGTTGAGGCGCAAGCTGCGCATCGGCTCACGCGGGTCCGACCTTGCCCTGTGGCAGGCGCGTTACGTCGCCGAGCGCGTCCCTGGCGGCGCTGAGATCATCGTCATCAAGACGCGCGGGGACGCCATTCAGCATCTCTCGCTCGACAAGGTCGAAGGCAAAGGGTTCTTCACCAAGGAGATCGAAGCGGCTTTGCTCGCGAACGAGGTCGATATCGCCGTCCACAGCTACAAGGACTTGCCCACCGACGAGACCCCTGGTCTCGCCATCGCCGCGGTCCCCGAGCGCGCGCCTGTGCACGACGTCATCGTCGCCAAGGTGGACGCACTCAGCCATGCAACGACGACAGGCCTCGCCCGCCATGCCCGCGTCGGCACCAGCTCCCTCCGCCGCAAGGCCCAGCTCGCCGCGACCATCGACGCTCTCGAGACGGTCGATCTCAGGGGCAACGTACCGACGCGGGTGCGTAAGGTGGAGGACGGCGAGCTCGATGCGGTCGTTCTTGCAGAAGCCGGGCTCGAGCGCCTGGGGATCATCGATGCCGCACCCGCGAAGGGGCTGATGGTCAAGCGTCTCCCTCTCGAGGTGATGACGCCGGCCGCTGCCCAGGGGGCGCTCGCGATCCAGATCCGCGCGAACGATGACGAAGCCCGCGCCGGCGTCGCGCTCATGAACGACAGCGCGGTCCGCCGCGCCGTGGCCGTCGAACGCTCCTTACTTGCCCGCTTCGGCGGAGGTTGCCACCTACCGCTCGGCGTGTCCTGCCGCGCGGTTGACGCCAATACCGTCGAGCTGATCGCAACGGTAACGTCTCCTGACGGATCGGACCGGCTGGGAGCTCACACCATCGGGGACGAAACCAAGACAGTCGAGGAGGCTCACGCGATGCTTGTCACCCAGGGCGCACTCCGTTACCTGTGACCGCCATGCGGCACGAGCGCTCGAAGAAGCTCTACGACAAGGCAACCACCCTCATCCCTGGCGGCGTCAATTCCCCGGTTCGCGCCTTCAAAGCGGTAGGGGGCGACCCGATCTTCGTAACTCGGGGCGAGGGCCCTTACATCTTCGACGCCGATGGCAACCGTTACATCGACTACGTTTGCTCGTGGGGCCCGCTCATCTTGGGGCACGCGCATCCCGCCGTGATCGAGGCAGTGACCCAGACTGCACGCGACGGAACCAGCTTCGGCTGGGCCACGGGTCGCGAAATGGAGCTCGCCGAGCGCGTCGTCCAGCACGTCCCGTCCGTGGACATGGTGCGCTTCGTCAATTCGGGTACGGAAGCAACCATGAGCGCGCTACGCGTCGCGCGCGCCGCCACGAAGCGCGATCGTGTCATCAAGTTCGCCGGCTGCTATCACGGACATGCCGACGTCTTCTTGTCGGAGTCGACGGGCTCCGGCGTCGCTACCCTCGGCATCCCCGGCACCGCCGGTGTGCCCAAGGGAGCGGCACAGGACACCATCACTCTACGCTACAACGACATCGAGAGCGTTCGCGCAACGTTCGACGCGATGGGCACCACTATCGCCGCAGTCATCATCGAGCCCGTCGTCGGCAACATGGGCCTGGTCCCGCCGGTCGACGGCTTTCTGCAGGGACTGCGCGATGTCTGCGACCAACATGGCGCTCTCTTGATCTTCGACGAGGTCATGACGGGGTTTCGTCTCGGGCTTGCCGGAGCGCAGGGGCTCTACGGGGTCCGGGCCGATCTCACCACGTTTGGAAAGGTGATCGGTGGCGGACTGCCTGTCGGCGCGTATGGTGGACGGCGCGACCTCATGCAGCAAGTCGCTCCCGCCGGCCCTGTCTACCAGGCCGGCACACTCTCCGGGAATCCGCTGGCCATGGCCGCAGGCATCGCGACCCTCGACGCCATCGCCGCGCCTGGCTTCTTCGCCGCCCTGAACGCGCGGACCGCCGAGCTCGGCAAGGCCGTCACCGCAGTCCTCGACAAACACGGCAACCCAGCACGTTTCGACCACATTGGCTCGATGTTCGGGCTCTACTTCTTACCGGGGGCCACACGCGCGCCCCGGGACTACGACGAGGTCAAGAAGGCCGAAACGCGCCACTTCGGCACGCTCTACCGCCATCTCTTGGACCAAGGAGTCGCGCTCGCTCCATCGGCGTTCGAGGCCGGATTCGTGTCAGCGGCGCACGAGCAGCGTCATGTGGAGGCGACCGCGACCGCCCTCGATAAGGCCTTGGCTGCCCTGCCACGCTGAGAGCAGTGTGTGTGCGCGACGTTGCCGCGCGCCGCGACCGGTGGGCAAAACAGCCCCAGGTCAAACAGACCAGCGGCACTTTGCCACCCACGCAGGACAGCACCCAGATAGGCGACCGCACGCGAGGACATAAACCTCGGTAAGACCACACACCGCCGTGGTCTAGATCGTTGATTCTGTTTGCGTCGCCCCAGTTGAGACGTTTTTGGGGCAGCAGCGAGCTGGTTGGCACGCCGCATGCTGACTGTCTTTCCGTGCGGACGATGCTGCAAAACGAAACGACGACTCAGCTGCCCAACGGGCCGCGTGTCGGCGATTGTGTCGGTGACTACCGGCTCACCGCGCTACTCGGCGAGGGCGGCATGGCCAAGGTGTTCGCTGCCGAACACCTGTCCGCCGGACACGAGGTCGCTCTGAAGATCCTCGGCAACGAGCGATCATGGAGTGCCACTGCGGCGCGTAGCTTTGCGCTCGAAGCTGTGGCCTCGCAACGTATCGGTCACCCAAACGTCGTGGCGGTGTTGGACACCCGCGACCACGAGGGACAGAAGTACCACGTCATGGAGCGCGTATCGGGTATCTCGCTGCGCGAACTGATGGATGCGGTGCCTGCCATGAGCGTGGCCCGCGTGGTGGCAATCGGGCGGCAGCTTGCGTCCGCTTTGGCGGCCACACACGCGGCGGGCATCGTGCACCGCGACATCAAGCCGGAAAACGTCATGGTCGACGAGCGAGGTGGCAAGCTCACCGTCAAGCTCATCGACTTCGGGGCGGCCAAAGATCTTCATCAGCCCAGCGTCGTAGGCGAGAGCATCATGGGGACACCCATCTACATGGCCCCCGAGCAGATGTGGGGCCAACCAACGACCAGCGCGACCGACGTGTACGCGTTCGGCTTGCTGCTCTACGAGATGCTTGCTGGCAAATTGCCTTTCAAGGCGCGCAGGTTCGTCGAGCTCCGTGAAGAGCGCTCCACACAAGAGCCGACTCCGCTGCGCATCAGTCTGCTCGAGCGACTGCGCGCGGCGCGTACACGTGTTAGTGGCCCAGCCCCGATGCTTCGCGAAGCGGTGCCCCCCGAGCTCGAAGCTCTGGTCATGGCCTGTCTTGCGCGATCACCGGACGAGCGTCCCGCGGCGATGAGCTGCGTGCTCGGGCGCCTTACGAGCCTGGAAAGCGTGAGCCGCGCCCCTCTTGCTAGAGCAGTGCGCCGCCTCGCAACGCAGCACCAAACAGCTCCCCGCCGACGTCATCACGCACTCGGTTACGTCGCCGCGGCGCTCGCCGTATTCGCGTCGGCGAGCACGCTAATTTCCGACATGCACGCGCGTGGACCGTGCGATGGAGCGATGATCGTCGCCGCACGTTGAGGCGGGTACGGTCGCCGTGGCCGTGGGCGGCAAGCCCGCGGTATGGACGCGTTGGGGGACATCACAATGAAATACTTCGCGACGTTCTGCGTGGCGGTGCTTGCCGCTTGCGCGAGCCACAAACAAGCAACCGGACCATCGCAGGCGAGTATCACCTCGACGGGCGGCACCGAGATCAGCCGTACCGACCCGGAGAGATCCGACGAGCCGCTGGAGATTCATCCCAGGTGCAAGCAAGTCGTGTCGTGCTACAACGCATTGGCGCGTGACCTTTGTCTGAAGTCCACCGAGGACTGCTCCGCGAGCTTCAAAGTAACGACTCCCGTCGACAAACCGGAAACGTGCGAGAGGCTCCTCGACCAAGCCGAAGAGACCGCAAAGCCATTCATGGCGGACCCTCGCTACGAGATGCCGAGCGAGTGTGGTTGAGCATCGCAGCCGGCGCGGAGTAAGACCCCAAGGGCAATGATCGACACGCACTGCCATCTCGACGTCGATCGCTTCGACGGCGACCGCCACGCGGTCATCGCGCGCGCGGCCAAAGCGGGCGTGCTCGATATCGTTGTTCCGGCGGTCGACGAAGCTTCGTGGGATGTCATCGCTGAGCTTGCAACGGCGACTCGGACGCCGCGCGTCCATGCGACGGCAGGCATACACCCGCTGGTGGTCCCCGATCTCGACCCCTCGGACGATGAGAAGGTCCTCGCTCGGCTCGAGGCCAGGGCCACGCGCGGCGGCATCGTGGCGATCGGTGAATGCGGCCTGGATGACACCATCGATATGGCGCGCGCGCCCTACCCTCGGCAGGAGGCGCTCTTGCGCGGCCAGTTCGCTATCGCCGCGCGCCACGGCCTACCTCTGATCTTGCACGCACGCGGGCGTGGCGCCTACGCCCGCTTGGTGGAGTTCCTCGACACCTGCGCGCTACCGCCCGCATCAGCGGTCCTGCACTCGTATGGAGGTGGCATCGACCTACTGAAGCGGTTCAGCGAGCATCGGCTTTATTTTGGCTTCGCCGGACCAGCGACATACCCCAACGCGCGTAAGGTCCGAACCAGCCTCCTCGCGGTCGCCGAGGATCGTCTGCTCGCCGAAACGGATGCGCCCGACCAAACACCCGAGCCCCACCGCCCGGGACGCAGTGAACCGTCTTACCTCGGCGCGATCATTGCCGCGATGGCTGCCGCGCGTGGCAAAGACGTCGCCGAGCTCAATCAGCTGACTACCGCCAACGCCCGCCGCCTCTTCGGACTGCCAGCATGACGATCGCGAACGCCATTGCCGAGACGCTATCGCCTGCACCCGCGCAGCCATCATTGTCACCGCTCGATGGCGCTTTCCCCGCTTCAGCGACGCACTGACCGCTCACGCAAGTCAGGCCACTCACGCAAGACGCTTCATCATCCACGATGCCGTTGCAGTCGTCATCGAGCAGGTTGCAGGTCTCATCGAGCGGCTCGCCCGGGATACACATCGCGGCGTCACATCCGAACGACTGACGCGTGCATCGCCCCACACCGCATTGCGGCTTGACCCGCTCGTCATCGTCGCCATCACAGTCGTTGTCTTTCCGGTCGCAGATCTCCTTGGCACCCGGGTAAACGGTCGCGTCGTCGTCATCACAGTCGTCGTCACCAACGCCGAAGCCGCTTCCAGCGCAGCCAACCATCGGCACTCCGCCCCGTCCGCCATAGCCGTCTGCATCGGCGTCGGGATAGACTTCGACATCGTCGAGACCATCGTCCTCCGCGTCGTTGCAATCGTCATCGATGCCATTGCACAACTCTTGGGCGCCCGGTTTGCGTCGCTCGTCGTTGTCGTCACAATCATCGCCGCGCTCGGAGAAACCCTCCGGGACGACACACGCAATCGTGGTACCGCTGCTCGTCGCACCGACGCCATCGCCGTCGAAGTCGCGATAGAAGGTGGTACCGGCGCAGCCGAAGGCGAAACTGCGACGCAGCGATAGACCGCTGTCACCGCTAGCGTCGTCGTTGTCATTCGCAGACAGCGTCGCGATGTCGAACTCGACCCCACCAGGCATGTCGGCCGGGGCGACCCACTGCGCCTGAAACGTCACGCGCCCATCGCTCGCCGTCTTGGGATTCTTGTGAACGAACGCGTCGGGGCGCACGAGCTTGGTGGCACTGTCCGTGATGACGAACGTGCCGCGCGTGCTCTGCACCGAGATGCCGCCCGTGGCCCCGTTGACTGCCTCGATAGTGATGGTGACGGTCACGGTCTGGCCGAGCTGCGGGTTTCCGGGCGCGAAGGTCACATCGACCTCGGGAGTCACCCCACCGCGGTGACATCCATTGCAGTCGGCAGCGAGGATGCCGTCGGGGCGAGCCATAGAGGGCGCTGGCCACAGGAGCCAAGCGAGAGCCAGGACAAGAACGCGTCGCTGCATGGGACCAGACGAGGTTACCGCGTTAGCGCCGTTCCGCCAGCTTGCGATTCGCCTCGCGCAACTTGTGCGCAAGCCCCCGAGCCACGTTGACCATCAGCCAAGTAAAGCCATTGCGATGAGACTTGGCGAAGCCGTGCAGAGCGTCATGCGTGAGCACGTAGAGCGTCGCGGGTGCGCGGGCCCGAACCGTGGCGCTGCGGGGTGACTTGTCGATGAGGGAGATCTCGCCGAATGACTCGCCGACTCCAACCGCCCCGACGACCACGTCGCCCCCCTCCGTATGGACGAGCACATCGAGAACGCCAGAAGCGACGATGAACAACGAGTCGCCGACCTCCCCCTCGCGCAGAACGACCTCAGCAGCGGCGACATCGACCGCCGTGAAGAGCAAGGTCAAGCTTTCGAGCTCGACCGGCAGCAAGCTCTCGAGGAGAGGCGACTTGGCCAGGATGCTGGAATCGACCCCCGGCACAGCGTTCAACTCGACGGCGTGAAGATGAAGGGATAGTTCACCGTGACCCGCCCGCCGTCGGGCTCCGGGAAGCGCCAGCGACGTACGCGCGACACGATGCAATCTCCGACCGCAGTCGAGCCCATCTTGTTCGACGAAACGCGCGCGTCTTCGACCTCGCCGCCCGAGCCGATGGTAAACTCGATCTCGATCTTTCCCTGCAAGGAGGCGTCGCGCTTGAGCTCCTTCTCGTAGCAATCCTGGATGCTACGCAAGCGCGCTCGTACGACCTTGGCGATGGCATCCCCGTCGAGTGAGCCATCGACCTCCGGCGCCTCGGCTTTGACGGCGGCGACACGCGCCTCTTTCTTCCCACCGAGGCCGACCTGGCCGCCGCCCGACGTAGCGATACCGCCAATGCTCGCGGCGTTGCCGGCACCGCCATTGCCCGCCCCGCGTGAGGTGCGCGTCGACCCGCTCGCGACGTTGACGCCCGAGATACCCTCGAAGGCGCTGTCGAGATCGCTGTTGATGTTGCTTTCGCCGAAAACATCGGCAACGGCCCCCGAAGCCCCCGTGCCGCGCGTTCCCAAAATTGCGAGGACGCCTCGCCCCTCGATACTCTTTCGGATCTTTTCGCTGCGCGCAGCTTTGCTTTGCGGCGCATCGTCCGCATCGTCCGCTTTGGCGACACGTTCCTTGGGCTCTTCTTTCTTGGGCGGGGGCTGGTCGCCCTTGGGTTTCTCATCGGGTCTGGGCTTCTCGGGAACGTAGTCAGGCACAATGAGCTTCGCCCAGCGGTCATCCATCGTCTCGAAGGTGACCTCTGCTTGCTGCGGCTGACGATAGAACCACAGCACGAGCATGACCGCGATAACGGTCGTAGCGGCGAGGGTAGCAGCGAAAAACCGGTCGAGGTTCTTGAGGTAGTTCGCGCGAAGATCGGCGGGCAAGGGCTCGACGGTCGCGGCTGCCACAGGGAGGGCGAACTGGAAGATCACCGTGTAGGGGCCAACGTGAATCTTGCCGCGACTCTCTTCACTCAATCGGACGCGCTGACCCGCGCCGTCACCCCGCAAGAGGCCTGCGGCTCGCAAACCTTCGAGATCGAGCTCCCGACCGTCTACCAAGAGCTTGGCCGTCATCTTACCTTCGAGCACCAGCTCGTAGGCGCCATTGCGCTGGGCGATGAGCGTGTAGCTCTTGGTTTCGGCGTCATCGGCACCGAGCGGCTCAGTCAGCACGAAAGTATTCTTCGAGCCGCTGCCGATGGTCAGGGACTCGAAGGCGGCCAGGCGGCGCTCCTCGAGGATCCTCCCCTGCTCAACGACGCAGGCACGTAACACTTTCATCGAAGAAGCCACCGGCCTAGCCCGCCGCCTTGATGGTGGCAAACTTGTACTTACTGAAGCTCGCCTGTCCGATCGTGTACATGACCTGGGTCAACAACCTGAACGGGACGTTCCTGTCCGCGATGATGGTCACGAGACCCTTGAACTCCGCAGCCTTGTTGTATTGCGCGACCGTTTCCTGACGCTTGACCTCTTGTTCGAGGCTGGTCGCCAGGGGCTTGATGAGATAGCCGTTGCTCAGCATCTCTTTGGGAACTTCGCCTGCGTCGAATCGCAAGACCGGCTTGTCGTTGACCAAGAGCGAACTGAGTGTGACCGTGACGGCGACGGACTCCTCGACCGGCGCGACTGCCCCCGAAAAGGGAATCTGGAGCTCGGGCGACGGCTTTACCTGGACGGTGCTCGAGGCGAAGCTCTTGAGCAAAAACACGAGCAAAACGGCTAGGATGTCGAGTAACGAGTTGATGTTGACGTCGGTCTTCACTTCGGCCGGGTGAACGTGCCGCTTCTTTCGCGATGGCGGAACATGGCCCGAAAAAAGACGGGGGTCAGGTAGACCGTCCCCGACCAGCTCGCTCCTCGCCTCGTCATTGCCCGGCGCGTCGACGCCCTGCGCCTTCCCCGACGTTGATGAGCCGCCCAGTATCGTCATCGTCAGCTCCTCACTCGACCAGACCTGGGCTCACGACGACCTCGTCGAAGAGCGGTTGCAGCTTGCCTGCGGCGTCGCGCACGCCTCGGGTCGCATCCATCACGTCAGTCACCACCTCGTATTCGACGCTCGGTTCGGCCGTGATGATGATGCGACGCTCCTCGGGAAAAACCACTTTGATCTCGCGCAGGCGCTGCACCAACGTGTCGTTGTCGTAGACCCAAAACGCTTTGTGCTCCATGGCTTCGGAGCTGCATCGCGACAGCTCGCGATTGCGGATACGCGGGGGTGGCCAATAGTTGCGATAGCGTGAGCAGGCCGTGCGCTTTTGGACGAGTGGTATGGAAGCCTCGCCGCCTTGTTTGCTGTCGCCGCCAGCAACGAACCCAACCGCCGTGACGAGCTCATAGCCCCGGCCCGTGATCTTGAGGGTGAGATTCAGAGGCGGCTTCTCGTCGGGCGGTGGCTGCTGTTGCTCGAGCTCGCCTGGTGTCGCGATCTTCGGGGCCGCCACGTTGAGCACGGAGATCTCGAGGACCGCCGAGAGCATGAGCAAGGCGGGGATGAGGACGGCGAACATGTCCATCATCGGGTTGAGGTTGAGCGTCGGCTCGTCGATCGAGTGACGATGGCGCTGTGACGCCTTGCGCTTTGGATCGGGGAGACTCAATGCGCCTGCCTCACGCCGTCTGCGCCGGAGTGCCCTGAGGCTGCCCCAACGTGCCGCGGCCGCGCGCCGTCAACATGTTCTGCAGCTTGAAGGAGTGCAAGTCGACCTCTTCGATGATGCGCCGTGTGGCGGCGTTCAAGAAGAGAAAGCCCGCGAGGGAGGGAATGGCGACGAGCAGGCCGTAGGCTGTGGCGTTCAACCCGATCGCGAGTGCCTTGGTGAGCAGCTGGCTCTTCATATCGGGCGGTGCGCTCGCGACGGCGGCGAACGCCTCGATGAGCCCGATGATCGTGCCGAGCAGACCGCAGAGCGTCGCGAGGTTGGCGAGGTTCGGCAACATCGGCGTTCTCTTGTTGAGCTCCGGTAGCGCGTCGAGCGTTGCCTCCTCGATAGCGTTCGAAATCTCGACCTCACCCTTGTTGGCGCGTGTGAGCCCAGCCTTGATGACCCGCGGGAGGAGAGCGGAGGGCGCCGAGTTGCAAAGCTTGATGGCTCGGTCGATGTTATTTGCCATCACCAGCTTGTGGATCTGCCCCATGAATGCCGAGGCGTTGACGTTGTAGCGAAAGAAGATCTGCACAATGCGCTCGATGGTGATCGCAAGTGAGATGATCGCAACCAGCGTGATGGGATGCATCCAGACGCCGCCGTCCTTGTAGAACTGCGCCATCCAACCCAACGCGCTTTGGTGCTGCTCAACAGGTGCGGCGGCTGTCTGTCCAAGAACGGAAGTCGCGATGATGAGCTGCTCGAGCATGAAGTTGCCCCTCTCAAGTCATTCTGGTCGTACGCTCGCGCGTCGACGACTGCCAGGCAAGAGGTGTTTGCCTGCTCAAAACGGAGCCTTTTTGACCGATTCCAGAATCTTCGGGACGAAGCTCTGTTTGAGCTCGAGGCCCTCGAAATTCAAGTTACTGCGCTGCAGGATATAAAACGCCTGTGGCTTCTGGATGCGCCCCTCGACCTTGATGGCCTCGAGCCGGATGACCTTGCGCTGCGTGACATCTTGCGCCGCAGCTGCCACCGGCGTTCCGGTCAACATAAGAATGATTAGGAGCTTTCGCATCATTTGGCCTCCTGAGCTTTCTGTTCGCGCTTCTTTTCGCGCTCGAGGCGCCTCTGTTCTGCCTCGATGGCTTTGTTGGCGGTCAACACATATTCGGCAACTTCGCGGCTCTCTTCGGCGGAGGGCTTGGTCCTCTTGAGATAGTCTTCGAGGAACGCGATGGACTCACGATAGCGCGTGACGGCGTCTTTTCCAGCGATCTCGTTGTCGAGGTACAGGACACCCAAGTTGTAGAGCGCCTCTGGCGAGTCGCCGAGCTCGAGTGACTTGCGGTACGCGACCTCCGCTTCAGCGTACTTCTGCTGACCCCGGAGCGCGTTGCCGAGGTTGAGCTGATAACGTGCCTGTTTGGGGTCGAGAGAGATGGCCTTGTTGACCGCATCGACGGCGCCGTCGAAAGCTCCGACCTCGTTGCGCAGAGCCGCGAGGTTGTTGTGGACGGCCGCGACCCGAGGCGACGCCGCGGCCGCCTTCTCGAATGCAGCGACGGCTTTGGCCTTGTCTCCTTCTGCTGCGTGCAAGAGCCCGAGCTCGTTGTAGGCCTCGCCGAGTCGTGCGTCGACCGCTAGTGCCTGCTCCAGCGCGAGCTGCGCTAGCTCGCTCTTGTGCTGGCGACGAAACGCCATCCCGAGGGCCAACATGGCTTCGGCGCTGCGTTCGTCGATGCGCAACGCGGCAATAGCGTTGTCGCGTGCGGCGTCGAGCTCGTTGTTGCGGGCGAGGAGTTGAGCGAGCTGCGCCCGTGCGATAGCGGACTCGGGATGGTCGGCAACGTGGTTCCTCAAGAGCTGGATGGCGCCGCTCGTGTCGCCCTCGAGATCGCGTAGACTCGCAAGGCCTGCGACCGCCGGCCCGTAGGCAGCATCGGCATCGAGGGCCGCCTGGTACGCGCGCTTGGCGCCTTCGCGATCGCCCTCGGCACCCAGCAGGACCGCCACGTTGTAGTGCGCGGCGGCAAGCCGGGGATTCTGGCGCGCCGCAGCACGAAAGCTCTCGAGGGCAGCTCGGCGATCGGTCGCCATGCGGGCGAGGCCGCGCGCGAAGGCGTCTTCGCCCCCCATCCCGTTGACGGGCGACACAGCCGGCTCGGCTGGCTGTGGGACCGGCTCGGCAGCGCGTACGTCTTCGGACGACTTGGTACCCCCACCGCAAGCCACGGCTACGACCATAAAGATGCAGATCAAGCGGCTCATTGCGTCGCCTCCGCATCCGACGGGCGCGCGGTGCGTCCGTCAGCCAGTGCGACGGGTGGCGCCGAGAGCAGGCGCTCATCGACGAAGGATTTTGCGTCCTTCTGCAGCGGCCATTGGGCGCGACGCAACTTGTTCAACGCCACGAGCGTTTGCTTGGTCCAGTTGTTTGCGACCTGGAGCTCGCGCGCCTTGGTGATGGCGGTCTCGTAGGCCGCCACCGCTTTATCCTCGACGGTCCCAGCCTGCTCCTCGAGGAGCACGCGATACTCCTCGCAGACCTCTTCCTCCGTAGCGCCCACCTTCTTGGCGCTGCGCTTGACCTCGACTGGACAGGGAGCCTTGATGATGGCCTCGGCGAACGACTGATAGAGCTGACCGATGCGGAAGAGCGACGCCATCGTCCAGTCGACCTGCTTGAAACCGAGCACCTGCTTGTAATGAGCTTCGACCTGCTTGAGCGTACTCGCCTTGCGAACGATGGCCGATTTTTGCTGAGCCGTGTTCCCCATGACCGCGATGGACCGGAACTGCTCGAACTCCCGCTCGACGAGCTGAAACTGTGCCTCGGCCGCGTAGGGTGCGGACTTGTCGTTTGGGTTCTTGCGAAAATCGGCGACGGTCGCTTCGTAGTACTTTTCGGCGTCGCGGGGCTTCTTGAGCCGCTCGTAAGCTTTCGCGATCTTGAGATCGGCCTCGGCGACGCGGTCCGCGTCCTTGACGGAGCCCTTGTAGCGCTTTCCGAAGACCGAATAGGTCGTGATGACTTTCTGTGGCTCCCCCATCTTTTCGTAGACGCTCCCAGCGCGGAAGCAAACTGCGGGGGCGTCATCGCGCGTGGGAAACAGCTCGCAGTAACGCTGATACTGACGAGCGGCCGCCTCGTAGTTCTGTGTGTTCTCGAGAGATAGCGCGGCATTGTAGATGGCGTCGGCGCGTTTCTCGCTCTTGGGATACTCATCAACGAGCTTGAGATACGACTGCGTCGCTTTGTCGAAATCGAAGAAGCGCTCGGCGTTCAGCCCGACGCGAAACAGCGCGGCGTCCGCCAAGGCAGACTTGGGGTACTCCCGCACCAAGCGCTCGTAAAGCTTGGACGCCGACTCGTAGCGGCGCGCCTGCTCATAGGCGACCGCTGCATTGTTCAAGGCGGAGTCCGCGAACTGATTGTCCGGATGTTCGCCGAGAATACGCAGGTACTCCGCAGCCGCGCGTTCGGGTTGCCCCGAAGCCTGCAGGTCTTCCGCGATCTTGAACATCGCGCCTGCCTTGTACTTCACGAGGTCACCCTTGAAGCCGCGACCTACCCCAGGCGTCGCGGCGCGGGCCAAGAGGCCACGACTGAACTCCTCGACGGCCGCATAGTTCTTCTCGGTGAGATACGACTCGATGATGAGGTTCGCCGCGTATTCAGCGACCTGGTGTTGGGGGTAGGCATCGAGCAGCGACCCAAAGCGACGCCGTGCCTCGTCGAAGTGATCGTAGGTGTAGTAGATCTCCCCCGCCTTGTAGAGAACCTTCGGTACCTCGGGGCTGTTCGGCACCGCGCTGGCGAAGCGGTCCGAGGCCGTGATGACCTTGAGCTTGGCCGACGGGATCGGTCGCGGCGCGATCGCCATCGCGGCATCGCGATCGGTGCTCTTCTGCACTTTCACCTTGCCGGCCCCCTTTTGCTCGGCAACTTGAACGTCGCGTTCGTAAGCGAGGATGGCATTGTAGGCCGCGAGCTCGAGAAACCGGTTGTCGAGGTTCGAGTCGCGTACCTTCTCGTACTGCTCGGCCGCTAAAGCAAACTGCTGCGCGTAGTAGAGCGTCTCGGCGTGGTAGAAGGTGAGCTCGTAGGCTTCTTTGTCGTTCGGGAAGCGGCGCAGATATTCGCCGTAGGCGGCGGCCGCACGTCTGTAAGCGGCGGTCGCCATGTCGATCTTGCTGGCCTCACGGGCGACCTGAGCCTGGCGATGATGAAAGAGCGCTGCGGTGTAGAGAGACGACTCGGTGAGGCGCTTGGCGTTCTTGAGCGCCTCGGCATCGTTGCGATTCGCGGCGTGCCACGCCCCGCTCTCGCCGAATAGAGCCGTCAGGCGCTCCCGCGCCGCCGCTGCTCCATCGAAGTTACGATCGCGCTCGTAGGCCGCGATGATCTTGTCCTGCACATCGGGCGCCGTGGGGTCGTTGGGAAAGCGTTGGAGAACGAGGTCGTAAGCACGGATCGCCTCGGCGAAACGTGTCTGGTCGAAGTACACGTCGCCAAGGGCGCGGTAGACGTGCCGCTCGTACACCCGACCGCCAATGCCCTGAAAGTAGAGCACCGCTTTCTCGAGACCGCCCCACTGCTCGTCCGCGTAGCTGATCGCGATATACTGAATAGACTCGTTCCGCAGGTCACCGCCGCGCTCGTTGCCCTCGCGCCTCGTTGACTCGTTGAAGTCGACCAGACGTACGAAGGTGTCGACCGCTGCTTGGTACTCTTGTGGCGTCCGATCCGGGTCAGCTAGGCGGTAGTGCGTCCAAGCGAGCTTGTAGAGGGCCTTGTCGTAGTAAGGACTCTCGACCTCGCCGAGCACGCTGCTGTAGGCGCGTAGGGCGCGTTCGAGCTCGTTCGAGTTGAAGTAGTACTCGCCGATGCGCGTCCACACTTCTGGCGCGAACTTGCTCTTGGGAAAGCGCGAGGTCAGCTCTTCATAAACCACGGTGGCCCGGTCCTCTTCGCCCTGCTCCGTCAGGCAGTAGCCAAGCAGATAGTAGGCGCCGTCCACGAGACGATAGTTGGGGAACTGCGTGAGCAGTCGCTGCATCATGGCGATGGTGGGCTCATAGTGGAGCTCAGGCTCAACCGGCTCACTCCTGCCGCCCCCACTAGCCCAGGCTTCGAGCGCGCGATCGTAAGCTTGTCGCTGTCGGAAGTAGCCGTCGTATGATTGTTCGAAGTACAGCTCGGCGAGCCGAAACATGGCGTCCGGGGTGTAGCGCGGCTCGCTCGGATACTCCTTGATGAACGCCTCGAAGCGCGCGACGGCCTCGTCGCGCTTGGCTCGCTGGTCCTTCTCGAGCTGGACGATGAGCTCCTCATAGGACTGGAAGAGAGCCTGGCGGTGCGCGTTATACTTCTGTTCGATGAGGTGCCGGGTGAGCTCGCGGTATTCGGCAGCCTTGCTCTCGAATTCATGGACGCGTTGCTCGAGCTCGTCGAGCTCTCTGAGCTCCTCGGCGGTGTAGCTCGCGCCGCGCGCAACGCCCTGTCCAGAGAGAGGATTCACCTGCGGTTCGGCTAGCGCCGTCCGCGTGAACGCCAAAGCAAGCAAGAGATATGAAAGCAGCGTGCGCATCACTCGGCCAAGACCTCTCGGAACTCGGCGTCCAGGACCTCGAGCTCGCGCCGTTGCTCGGTGACACGACGATTGATTGCGGCGGTCTGCTGCTCCTTGAGTTGCCACGCGACGTCGATGCCGCCGACATCCGCGCGCAAGACGATATCGTGAAACTTGCTCGATGCTCCGCGCACCGCCGCGAGCGCAACCTCTCCAACAGTCTCCTCTGCTTCCAGACGCGTCAAACGGCTGTTTTCGGCGAGCTCCGTCAGTACGGCCTTTTCGCGGAGCACAAGCGACCGGAGGTCTTCGGCGCGTTCGCCCATCTCTTCGTCGATCTTTGCCATGGCGTTCTGAAGCTCGGCAACGAACCGCGACATACGCTCGCGCTGGAACATCGCTTGTTCGTTCAACGCCCGACCGTCTGCGTCGAGCCGCGGCGCCGCGCGGTCGAGCAGGTCGCGCTGGCGCCCCAGTAGCTGTTCGTAGCGCTCACGTACCTGCAACTCACGCGCCTCGCGCGCCGACAACGCTACGAGTTGGCGCTGCGCCGTGATCTCACGCACCAGCTCTTTTTGCGTCTTCTCGAGTGCGTCGAGCTCGCTCGTCTGCTTGTCGATGCGCGCTCGTACGCTATCGCGTTCTTCACGTTGCAGGGTTTTCGCGTTGGCGGCGAACCACTGATTCATGCCGCGCACAGTGGCGCGCATGCCGTCGAGGTCGAAGCCGATACGAAAGACCTCGCGACCCTTGTCATCCATTGCGCGCTTGCGGCTTTCGATGCGTGAATCGATCTCGTCACGTCGCTTGGGAAGCTCACGATATTCGGGGTCCAGCCGAGCCAGCTCGGCCAAAATACCGTCGAGCTCGCGCTTGCTCTCTGCGTCGAGAGCACGCTCCGTGATCTCACGCTGGACGCCCAATAGACGCGTGTTGACGCCGATGAGCTGGTCCTCGAGCTCGAATGCGCGGGCCTGCTTGTCGCGGATCTGCGGAAAGAAGCTCGAGCGCCGACTGGAATCGAGGACGGCTAGCAAATCGCTCACGATCTGGAGCGACTCGCGCAACCACCCATCGCTCTGGTCGAGATCGCTCGACACCCGCAAGGCGCTCTGCAAACCCTTGTCTTCGCGCGTCCAGCTCATCGCGAGCGGCGACAGCTTCGAGTCACCCATCTTCGGTCGCACGACCACCTCATCGTAGTAGTCGTGCGGTTCGCGCTTGGACGAAAGAAGTCCGGCCAGCTCGCCGCGCGCCGACTTGTAGCGTCGTGCCAGGTCGTCGAACGCGACGCTCGCCTCGTCGAACGCGGCGACGCGTATGAGAATGTTGCCGTAGAGAAGGCGGGCCTCGCACATCAGCTCGCTTTCGCTCTCGGAGAGCATAAGGATCTCGAGGGTGCGCTGCGCTTTCTTGTATTCGGCCACCTTCGCCGCGTCGTCGGCAGCGAGGTCGGCGGCTCGGACGTAGCTCCAACTTGCTTCATAGAGTGACTGTTCGAAGTAGGGACTCTGACGGTCGATCTGCTGGTAGGCGTCGACCGAAGCCGGTAGGTCGCCTTGGTCGAGGAAGATGCGAGCCCGGTCCATGGCGGCGAGGTCGCGGATCGTGGCGGCCTCTTCGTAGTTGTCGGCGATGGTCGCGAGCTCTTCGAAGATGGCTCGCGCTTCGGCGTAGCGACCGAGCTGAACCTCGGCAACAGCGGCCATGTAGCGCGCCTTGGCCCACAAACGACTTTCGCGAGGCACGTCGGCGGCCTCGCGCTTGGCCAACTCGGCGTTGCCCCGCAGGACTTGGCTTTTGGTCCAGATGTACGCGACCTCTGACGACAACGGGCCTTTGGCGCGCATGGACGCGACGAGAGCGTCCAGTCCGTCATAGCGACTGTTTCGGTCCGCAATCTGAATCAGCCGCTGCACGGCGATACCAGTGTACGCCGGATTGTCGCGGCGCTGCAGCTCGAGAAAGCGCAAACGCGCGGCGGCGTCATGACGCATCATGAACAATGACTCGGCGAGGTAGAAGACCGCGTCGTCGTAGTTGGGATAGCTCTTGGCTTCCGGGTCTTCCACGGCATCGTAGAGGATGAGCGACGCACGCGTCGGATCGTTCAAGAGGACGAGGACCTGTGCATCGTTGAGACGCCTCGCGAAGCGCCCGGGCTTGTCGTAGAGCTCGGGTGTGGCGACGTCCTTGGAAAGGGACGTGAGTGTCGTCTCGATGGAGTCGAGCTCGCTGCGCACCGCCGACAAAGCCCGATCCTGCGCCGCCACTGGGAAGGCGAGGCTAAAGACCGCTATCGCAGCCGTGAGCGCTACGCCGTGGTTCAAGGGTTCCTGCCACCCGTGCTTGGTAGCGGTGTCGGAATGGGTGGCTTCGGGCTGGGGCGTTCTTCTTTGCGCGGCTCGGAGGTCTTGCGTTCATCGCCAATCGACTTCCCAGTGTCGATCTCGTAGCGCACGGCGGGGCGGTCCTTGAGCTCCGTGGTGATGTTGCCCTTCTCGAAAGCGACGACCCGGACAAAGGTGAGCTTGCCCTCCTCTGCGGCGATCATCTGACTCGACTTCACCTTGAAGGTGTAGCCCTTCAGGTAGCTAAAGACGCCGTAACCGCTGCCCGTGTACTCGATGTACAACGAGAGCTGGTGATTTCCGGGGGCGATACTGCCGTTGAAGACCTCGATCTCTTCGGCGGCCTCGAGCTCTTCACCCGTAGCCACACGGTTGTAGATGGGGGCGCCATCGAGCGCGTACTGCAAGCGCGACATGCGGAACGTCCCACCCATCTCGTTCTTGTGGACGATGACCGCCTTGGCCCCCGAGATGGCGCCGTGAAGCACGACCTCTTGAAGCTGGATGAGCCGGGCCTTCGATTGGAAGACCTTTTCCTTGAGGTCGTTCACCCTCTCTTCGATGTTGCGCAGCCGCAGGTTGTACGACGGCTCGTCGACAGTCGACTGCGGCGCGGCGGGAGCTGCGGGCGTGTTCGCGGGCGCGGGCGACTGCGCGCCAGCAGAGGCTGCGACGAGCAGGAACGTAAGAACGGAAGCAAGACACCGGAGAAACATGAAAGCGTGTCCTCGGGGTCACTGCTCGTTTTCGAGCGCGACTCACCTAAAGGTGTCCAAACTGCCGTAAGATCTCGCAAATGGTAGCCCCGTGCATTGCGGTGGTCAACACGGCCCGGCTACACTCGTCACCGGATGGGACGGTTCCCAGTAGCCGCGTTGACGGCATTGCTCGTCACGGGCACCCAGGCCTACGCGGCGCCAGGGAAAGGCCGTGTTGCCAAGCAGACCCTAGCGCTTGCGCCCGCTCAAGCGGACGGGACCCTCTCGAAGAGCGCCCTCGAGGGCATCGACCGGGCGCTCGCAAGTCACGCTGGAGCCAGTGGCGAGGTGGTGGGCACCAAGGTGCTCGACAAACGAGTAAAGCCGGACTTTGCTGGGGCGGTACGCCAGTGCAAACGCGACAGTGCGTGCTTGTCACGACTCGCCAAGACCTTGCGGGTAGACAACTTGCTGGTGCCAGTTGCCAAGGCGGAGAGCAGCGGCACGAGCTTGACCATCACCGTTGCCGCCGCCGACCCGCGCAAAGTGGACTTCGTCTTCGTAACCTCAGCCGACTTGAACGCCAGTATCGCCGCCAATGCGGCTGCTCTGTTCGACGACGGCCCGGCGGCGTCGCAGAGCATCGATAGCCTAGCCGCCCTTCCGCTCGAGCCGCTCGAGACACCGCCACTCGAGCCCGCGATCGACACAAAACCCGCGAGCAAACCCGAGCTGGTCTTGACGCCTAGTCAACCTGCCGCCCCAGCCCCGGCACTCGTCATCAGCGAGCCAGCTGGGCCCGAAGCGCCCCCCCTCGACGACAGCATCGTGGCTCGCCGCGGTGAGCCCATGGTCACCTGGAAAACCTATGTGGGCGCGCCTGCCGCGGTCATCGGCGCCGCCGCGGCGACCTACGGAATGCTCCAGTACGCGCGTCACAAGAACCTGGTGAACGACGCCAACAACGACCCCAATCTCACCCAGCGCGAGGCAGCCACCATCGACGACGACGCGCAGAGCGCCTACGACCGTTCTCAAATCGCCGTCTTCGTCGGTACTCCGCTCCTGGTCATCGGCGCCGCGCTTGTCGTTTGGGACCTGTTCATCGACGACCACGCGGTGGCGTCCGCGAAGCCTGATGACGATCTGCGATGGTCGCTGTTGCCCGACGGTCGCGGTGGTGTGTCGGGCAGCATGGGGTTTCGCTTCTAGCCCCGCGCCCTTGGGGTTCAGCCCGTGTTGCGCAGACCCGCAGCGATACCGGCGATTGTGCCCGCGAGCGCCCCCTCGAGCTCTTCGGATGCAGGTAACGCGCGGGCGCGCGCCAACAAAGCGATCTGGGCAAGGCTCATTGGGTCAACGTAAGGGTTGCGCAGAGCGATGGACTGCTCGAGCACAGGGTCATCGGCGAGCAAGCGCGGCATATCACAGACCGCTAACACCATACGCTTTGTGCGCTTGAGCTCATCGCCGAGCTGCGCGGCGATGCGTCGACCCACGGCCGGGTCCCGCGCCAGTGCACTGTAGCGGTCAGCGATGAGCTTGTCGGCCTTGGCCATACCGAGGCGCACATTGCGGAGCAGCTCACGAAACATGCCCCAGTCTTTCGCCATCGTCTGCAGCAAGGTGAGCCTCGTCTCGTCGCCGGCAACGAAGGTCTCGAGCGCGGTTCCCACACCGAACCACGCAGGCAAACAACTACGTGACTGCATCCAGCCGAACACCCAAGGGATAGCGCGAATGTCTTCGAGCCCGCTCGCGGAGCCACGTTTCGCGGGACGCGACCCCATCTTGGCGCGGTCGATGAACGGAGCTGGAGTCGTCTGTTCAAAGTACGCGAGCATTTCGGCGGAGCCGTAGACATGTTCGCGATAGCAGTCAAAAGCGAGACGTGACAACGCGTCCATGGCTTCGCGCCACTCCCGCTTGGCGGCCTGTCGCTCGCTATCGTTAACCACCGAGCAGGCCGCTGTGACCATGAGCTCGAGGCTACGGCCAGCGATGGTGGAGTCGGCGTATTTCCAGTGGATGACCTCTCCTTGCTCCGTGAGCTTGAGCGCGCCACTGAAGCGAGGCTGCACCACGATCGCGCGGTGGGTCGGTCCGCCACCACGGCCCACCGTACCGCCGCGGCCGTGGAAGAGGCGCAAGCGGACGCCACAACGCGCGGCGACATCATGGAGCTCGGCGTGCGCGCGATCGATCTCGGCGGTGCTGGTGAGCATACCGCCGTCCTTGCTGGAGTCCGAATACCCCAGCATCACCTCTTGCAAGTTACCCCAAGACGCGAGCAGCACCCGGTACTCGGGATGTGTCCACAGGGCGCGGCAGATCTCGGGGGCCGCCCGAAGATCGGCGATCGATTCGAACAGCGGCACCGGCATCAGACCCGGGTCGCTGGCGCTTCCCGCCGGCGAGACGTCGCAGTGGCGCGCTAGCGCAAGCACGTTCCAAACATCGGTAACGCTCGTGGCGCCGCTGATGACGTAGCTCGCGATGGCGTTGGGCGACGTCTTCTTGATGGCCGCCGCGGCGCGCAAGACGCCGAGCGCACGCTCGGTGGCCGGTGACGGGGCGTCGAGCTCTTTCATGGCCTGGGTGTGGACACGGGCATGCTGGCGAATATCCACGGTGTGCAAGTGCAGGCCGAACGTATCGACCAAACGCGACAGGTCCACGATGCCGCGGAGCGAGACGTTCAGACTTCGCAAGACGGCGAGCTCGGTGCGTAGGTCGGCGACGCTGATGTCGCGCGTGACGAGAGCGTCCACCAAACGTCGGATGCGGGCCCGCGTGCGATAACCGGCGCTCGCCGCCATCCCTTGCAGTCGACCAACGTAATGGCGCGTCACCACCGTGCGCGCGCGCTCGACCGCTTCGCGCAACGTCTCGGCAGTGACGTTCGGATTTCCGTCGCCGTCGCCACCAATCCACGAGCCGAAGCGAACGATGGTCGGTAGCTCGTGAGCCTCGACGTCGGTTTCGTACGCCTCGGCGATGGCGCCGGCGAGCTCGCGGTAGAGGGCTGGCACCGCCTCGAAAATCGCAGGGTCGTAGAAGGCCAGCGCGCTAGCGATCTCGTCGCTTACGCTCGGCCTTTGCATGCGCACACCGCTGCCGCGCCACAGGGCGCTGATGTCGTCCGCCAGAGCAGACTCGATGATGGTCTTGGTATCGTTGTCCTGGGCCTCGTCGAACGCCTCGAGATGCTCGGTGATGCGTTGTTTGGCGTGCAGAGTCGCGATCGGCGAGGCCTCGGTTGGATGCGCGGTGAAGACCGGTCGCAAGTCGAGCTGCGACAGTCGCTGCATCACGTCTTCGAAAGACAAACCGCGCGCCCGCATCCCGGCGAACGCACCATAGGCCGCCCCCTTCTTACGACGACCGGCGTCGAGAGATAGTCGGCGCTCGCGCTGGCGCGCCTCGGCGGCATTCACGAGGTCGAACAGGACCGCGAAAGCTTTCGTAAGGGTCGCGAGGTCTTCGGTGGTGGCCGATTGAATGAGAGCCATCGCCTCGTCGAGTCCGTTTTGGGCTTGGGTGGTCTCCTCCTCGGTTGTGAAGGCGAGACCCCGTCGGTAGCTGATGGCGAGGCGACGGAGCGTCTCCACGTGGTCGAAGGCTTGCTGCCCGGCGTTGCGCTTGATCTCCGCGCCGAGCAGGTCGCCTAGGCGACGAACGTCGGCGCGCAACGGCGCGAGCTTGTCAGTGGCTTCCATGCGCCGATCCTAGCGCCAATTGCGCGCATCGTCGATTGCGACGCATGCGTTGTGCTACCGGGGTTTCGTCGGCTCGGCATGCACATCGCGGAAGACGAGCATCGCCCCGAGCATCTCCTCACGCTCGCCGCCAAAACCACAGCTTGCATCCCAGGTCGGAGGGTTGTCGTAGGTGCCGAAGAGCATGTCCCACCAGACGATGTCGCCGTAGTTGTTCCGGTGCTTGCCTTCCTCGTGGTGGATGCGGTGCATCTCGGGGCGCTGGAACACGTAGCCAATCCAGCGCGGGGTTCGGATGTTCGTGTGATAGAAGAATTCGCCGAGGGCGCAGCACGCTGTGTAGACGGCGCCAGCCGCTGGGCTCAGGCCAAGCAGCGTGTACACAATGAGACTGCCGAGGATCGAGTTCACGATCATCTCGAGCGGGTGCTTGTAGAAGCTCGTGATCACCTCGAGTCGCTGCGGACTGTGGTGAATCTGATGAAAACCGCGCCAGAGAAAATCAGAGGTGTGGCGAAAACGGTGCCACCAGTAGAACACGAACGTCGAAATCACGTACGCGATGATCCCACCGGTGATGCCGCCGACGTAACGGGACAGGTGAAATAGCGAAACCATGCTCGCGTAGCGCTCCCAGGTCACACCCGCGAGTAGCACCACACCAATTTGCACGGCATTGACCGCGATGACGCGCAGCGGCCAAGTACGAACCTTCGGCAAGGTCCAACCGGTCCATACGCGTTCGACCACGAAACAGAGGGCTGCGACGGCGATGAGGAGGTAAAGCATGACGCGAGGATGTGGCATCACCTGCGTGCCGACTAGCCTCCCTGAGATTACAATGTAATCTCGCACGACTGGACTTTACGTATGCGCCAATCATCGCTCGTCAGACGTTTCGGACAGGTCGATCTCCACTCGACTCTACTGCGCGCCTCCATCATCGCCGCGCATGCGGTCAGCACCGCCACTGGCTTTCGCGCGAGCGACGTTCGCTTCTTTTTCCGTCTCTTCGGCAACTGGCTCGAGATCGACGTCCTGCACCCCAGCCAAGACATCCAACTCGTCCAGATTGGGCGAGTGTTGCGTAACCTCGAGGAAGACAAGCACCTGACTCGAACGACGAAGCGGAGCGTCCGCTATCGAGAACAACGGGTACGACTACGCGGTTCGGGGTTGTTGCTCTTGGCCGACAAATTGGTCGAAGAATGTGTCCCAAGCTTCCACGAGACACTCTTCGTGCTGCACTTCGCCGCGAGCTACCGCGACATCCTTCGCGCGCGCGTCCTTGCGTCCGGTGAGAACCTCCCCCCAGTGACCCGCCGGCGCCTAAGCAACGTGCTCGACCCCAAACGAATCGCCAAGCGAGCCATCCGCGATTGTGAGCTCTTGGTCGCGGACCTCGAGCAGCGCCTCAAGCTCGACCGTGACCTCGAGACGGAGCTCGGCAGGCTCCGGACGATCACGAGCGACGACACGATCGCCTGTGTGCTCACGAACATTGGTGCCTATCAGCTCGAGCGCGTGCAGCCGCTCAGGCAGCTCATGCGCATGCTGCCCGAGGACCTACGACGTGCGGAGTTGACCCGAGGGGTGAGCGGACGGCGCCACATGCTTTTCGAGCCGTTGCTGGCCCGTTGTCGGACTGAGCTCGCGCTATTGCGCGGGCTCGCGGAGAGCCTTAGCCGCCCTTCTTGAGCTCGGTTAGCACGAGTTTGGCGATGGCCTTGAGGGTATCGAACACGCCGTTGCCGACCGTCGCCGAGGCTTCGAAGTCGGGCACGCTGCGAGGGTTCAACAAGCGTTTGAGCTCGTCGACACCCGCGGCGTTCGGCAAGTCGCGCTTGTTGTACTGGATCACGAAGGGGATCTTGTCGAGGTCGTATCCCTGCTCGGCGAGGTTCGTCCGCAGGTTCTCCATCGACTCGAGGTTCGCTTCCATGCGCTCGATTTGCGAGTCGGCGACGAATACGACGCCGTCGACACCCTTCAAGATGAGCTTGCGGGACGCGTCGTAGAAGACCTGACCGGGAACCGTATACAGGTGGAAACGCGTCTTGAAGCCACGAATCTCACCGAGTGAGAGCGGCAGGAAGTCGAAGAACAGTGTGCGCTCGGTCTCGGTGGCGAGGGAGATCATCTTCCCTTTCGCCTCGGGATTGGTCTTGTTGTAGATGTACTGGAGATTCGTCGTTTTGCCGCACAGACCCGGCCCGTAGTAGACGATCTTACAGTTAATCTCGCGCGAGCTGTAGTTGATGAAGGACATGGCTCGGCCGCCTTACTCAGAGAACAGATTGTCGATATCGTCGTCGGTGATCTCGCCGAACGGCGCACCCTGCGCCTGACTCTGCGCCTTCTGCAGCATGGCGCCGAAGATATTGGCGAGCTCTTCGCTAGCGCGCTTCACGCGCAAGCGCACGAGGCCTAGCGAGGAGCGCTGGTCGAACATGACGACCAGGATCGCGCGCTGGGCGACGATGGAGAAGTGGAGGTTGTACTTCTCCCCTTCGAGGAAGTTGTTTGGGAAATCCTTCTCGCCGATGAGCTTGGCGAGACCGTTCGTGGCAGCGTTCGTACCCGCCGCGAGCGAGGCAAGCGAGGTGGTGTCGAGGTCGTTGGTTTCGCCGTTGCTGGTGATGTACTGACCGTTCTTGTCGACGAGGAGAACGGCCTTGGCGTTGGCTTCACGAGTCAGACGTTCGCAGATCGCAGCGATCTGTCGAAACTCCTCCTCGTACATCACCATCTGTTGGTCGGCCATGGTGGTCTGTTGTTAACAGACACCCCGACATGGCTTCAACTTTTACGTTTGGTGGGCGCCGCCGGGCCCCGTCGCTGGGAGCCTCAGAAATCGCGGCGGTTCTCAAGCGCCCGGCCCAGAGTGGCCTGGTCGACGTATTCGAGCTCTCCACCCATGGGGATACCCGAGGCGAGGCGGGTCACCTTGAGGCCGTAAGGTCTAACGAGCCTCGCGACATACAGCGCGGTGGCGTCACCTTCGACATCTGCGTTGGTCGCTAGGATGATCTCCTTGACCTCATCACCCAGGCGGGCGACGAGCTCGCGCAAGCGCAGGTCATCCGGCCCCACTCCCTCGAGCGGGGACAGGGACCCATGCAACACGTGATAGACGCCGCGATAGCCCCCAGAAGCCTCGATCGCCCGCAAATCCGCGACGCCCTCGATCACACAAATGACAGTCTTGTCGCGCCGTGAATCACTGCAGACCCCGCACAGCGCGCTGGTCGTGAGGTTCTGGCAAGTGCCGCAGAAGCGGGCCTGTTCGACGCACTCGACGAGCGCGGTGGCAAGATCGTGCGCGAGCGACTTCCGCCCAGTGCCATGCGACGCCTTGATGACGTAATAGGCAAGGCGCTGCGCGCTGCGTTCCCCGATACCGGGTAGCCGCCCGAGCTCGAGCGCCAATCGCGTAATAGGGTCCTGCGACACGTCAGAAGTTGCCCAAGGGTCCTACGCCCATGCTCTGTGCGAGCAGGCCCATCTTGTTCTTTGCCTCGGCCTGAACGTTCGCCACAGCCTGATTGCAAGCGGCGCGGATCAGGTCTTCGAGGAGCTTCACGTCCGTCATGGCGGCCGGTTCGATCTTCACCGCGATGACCTCATGGCGCCCATTCATGGTGACCGCCACCATGCCACCACCAGCCTCGCCGCGGACCTGCATGTTCATGGTCTCGGCCTGCGTCTTCTCCAGATGAGCTTTCATCTGGTTGGCCATCTCCATGATCTTGTTCATATCCAAGTCCATGGCTCACCCCTCCGCGTCCGACTCTCGGACGATGACTTCTTTGATTTCGCCACCCAAGATCTGAATAGCACCTCGCACCGCAGGATGCTCGCGTGCGCCGGTAACGATCTCGTCGTGACGGTTCTTGCGCTTGCGATCGGCAGCTTCGGCGAGCGACTCCTCCGCCGGCGCCTGCTCGATCGGCGCAACGGCCGTCAGCTTGAGCGGAACCGGTTTACCGAAGATGGCAGTCAAGCTCGCCTCGATGGCTGATTTGCACTCGGGGTCGTGCGCCTTCTCCCAATAGAAGGTCTTTGGCGTGTAACCGAGCTCGACGCCGTCGGGACCAAACTTGAGCGGGCGACCATGTTCGAGGACCGCTGACAAACCGGGCTTGGTCGCGCGAATCGTGGCGACGAAAGCAGACCACGTGGCCTCTGCCTTCTCGGCGAGCACGGGTCGGCTGTCGGCTGTCGGCGACCGGCCGTCGGACGTCGCGGGTCGGCCATCGGACGTCGGCAATCGGCCGTCGGACGTCGCAGATCGGTGGTCGGCAGCCGCGGTTACCCGGCGAGCGGCAGTCGCACCATCGGCTGTCCCTGCTCGGTTGTCCGCCTTGAGCGGCGCCTTCGCACTCACGGTCGCTACCCCGTCGAGGCGCGCCAAGAGCTCATCGAGTCGTTCCGTGGGCTCGACCTCGAGCAGCCGCAAGAGTCCCATCTCGAAGCTGACACGCGCGAACGCCGACCGACTGACGTCGTCTGCAACCTCGACCGCGAGAGCGAACATCCGATGGAGATCTGGCGCTGAAAGTTTCTTGGCCTGCGCCCGCAGCTGCTCGACCTCGCCGGGAGATCGGTCGAGCTGCGCTTCTGTCGGGTCCTTGACGCTCTTGGCGACCATCACGTCACGCAGGTGGTCGACGAACAAGGAGGCGACATCGCCAAGTTCGTGGCCTTTGACGTCGATGTCCGCAATCATGGACAAGAGTTTATCGGCGTCACGGTCGAGAACCGCATCGAACAGGGCGAATATGGCGCCACGGTCGACAAGCCCCAGGGCCGCGACGACGGCCTCGTCGCTCGGTGCATTGCCGGCGTATGAGAGGACCTGATCGAGCAACGACAGGGCATCGCGTACCGAACCCTGTGCCTCACGCACGACCGCGGACAGCGCCGAGGCGCCAATTTCGACATTTTCGCCCTTCAAGACATGGCGGACGTGCTCGGCCAGGGTCTGGTTCGACACGCGGCGAAAATCGAAGCGCTGGCACCGGGACAGGATGGTGATGGGGATCTTCTGCGGCTCGGTGGTCGCGAATACGAACTTCACGTGGGCCGGCGGCTCTTCGAGTGTCTTCAAGAGCGCGTTGAAGGCCGCGGTCGAGAGCATGTGAACTTCATCGATGATGTAGAGCTTGAACTTCGAGCGCGACGGCAGATAGCGAACGGTCTCGCGAAGCTCGCGTACGTTGTCGACGCCGGTATTCGACGCACCGTCGATCTCGAGTACGTCTGGATGGGACCCCGCCGCGACATCTTTGCACGAGGCACACACGCCGCAGGGGTCGGGGCGCATGCCGGTGTCGCAGTTCAAAGCCTTGGCGAGGACGCGCGCACAGGTCGTCTTGCCGACACCACGGGCGCCGGTGAACACGAACGCGTGATGCACACGGCCCATGGTGATGGCGTTCTGCAGAGTGCGAACGACATGCTCTTGGCCAATGACGTCGGCGAAGGTCGCCGGGCGGTATTTGCGCGCGAGAACGAGATAGGACACGGGGCGTTCCTATGCGATCGAAGGCGGCGCGTCTACGGCTCGTACTCGGGCTCGCGTGCCCCGGAGTCGAGCCAGAGGGGCTCGACTCCGGGGCAGCAAGGTCGCTCAGGTCACTACTGAATCTGGCCGTCGATGGAGATCACACCGGCGCTCCCGGTGGCCGCGGCCGGCCCCGTACCACCGGTTGCCGATAGCGCTCCGCTGTTTGCCGAGTAACCGCTGATCGAGCGGATGGTGACATTCCCGCCGTCGCCACCAGCTCCCGTCGCAGTGTCGGCGTCGCCACCGTCAGAGGCGAGCGCTCCCGAGTTGATGGTGCCGAAGTAGCCCACCACCAGAATGCCGCCGGAAGAGCCACCATTGCCGCCAGCGCCGGTCGACTGACCGCCCAGGTTGCTCAGTGCCCCGGTGTTGATGGCCTCCGCGCCTTCGGACGCCAGGGTGATGCCGCGTGGACCCTCGTTGCTGTACTGATACGTGTCGCAGTTTCCGCCGTTGCCGGCAGCGGCCGTTGCCCGACCAGAATTCGCGACGATACTGCCGAAGTTCTCGAGCTTGTCGAGCGCCAACAGAAACGCATAACCGCTCGAGCCACCCTGCGTCGTGCCGTCCCCGCCGCTGGTCACGATGTTGCCACGGTTGATAACCCGCTCGAAGCCGAACGAGCCTTGGCGCTCCTCCTCCGTGACCGCCCAGAAATAGCCGCCGGAGCCACCACTTCCATTCGCCGCATCACCGCCGCGGGTATTGATGTCAAGATCGTTCAAGACGCTGCCACCCGGCGTGTCGTTGCTGTCGTTGTCATCGCCGCGTGCCTGTTGCAGATAAACATAGCCGCCGCTGCCGCCGCTCACATCGCCGTTACCGCCACGGGTGGTAATGCCACCACCGTATCCGTAAAAGGCGACCTCTTGGCCGAACGGAGCATTGTCGAGGTAAGCCTCGGCGTAGATGTAGCCACCGCTGCCCCCGGCGAGGGCGCCGTTACCACCATGGCTGTCGAGGTTCCCCGAGACCGCGATAGAGCCGTTCATGGCGTTGGTGTCGCCGGCGACGAGTGTCGAATTACTCGTGTCGGTATAGAAGTAAATGTAGCCACCGTTACCACCGTTCCCCGTCAAGCCGTCGCCACCCGCGGTGGTGATGCTGGCCGAGCTGATGACGTCACCCGAGGCCTGGATATAGACCTCGCCGCCGGTCCCGCCTCTGCAAGCGGCGGCACAACCGGCCGCCGGCGTACCACCGGTCGTGCGGATGGTGCCGCTGTTGCGCAGATCGCCGTATTCGTTGACGTAGAGGTACACGTAGCCGCCGGAGCCCGCGTTCGTGCCGCCGTTACCACCGCGCGTGTCGATGGTGCCGGAGTTGTGGTTATGGCCGTAGCCGGCGTCGAGCTGAACACCACTGCTGCTGCCGCCAGTACCAGCCGCAAGCGTTGCGTCACCGCCGCGCGCCGTGACGGCGCCGGTGTTGACGACTTGGCTGCTCCCGAACACGTAGACGGAACCGGAGTTGCCACCGCTCTCGCCATTACCGCCTGACGTATCAATGGTCCCGAAGTTCCAAACGCTTCCGACTTCACCGCCTTGCCTGTTGGCTTCAACTCGGAACGCGCCGCCTCCGCCTCCGGTTCCGGTCGCCTGGTTTGCTCCGGTCAAGGTGACGGCCGAGCCGGCAGCGCCGATGTAGCTGCCAACATTGAGAGAGACCGAGTCACTCGTTCCAGTCGTTGCCTCACGGCCCGCCGTGATCGTGCCTTCGTTACGTACGGCGTAGTCGACCGTAACGGAGTGCAGGGTGCAACCGCCGATCGTCGAATCGAAGCTCAGCGTGGCGCCCTGGAGCACACGAACGCCAGTAATCTCCTCGCTGCTCGCAGCGCTATTCCACCGCGACAACGGATAGGTCACGCAACCAAAGTTGTAGGGTTGAACGATATCGCCCGCGACGAGGGCGGCGCCGTCAATGTCGTTGGTATCGGTCAAGTTCAAGACGCGCCGGACGCGGGTCGTACTGCTCACCGTGAGCGGCGTCGGGCCGAAATTGCTAGTCGCGGGAAGCGTGGGGAGCGCGAAGCTAGCGTCGACCTGGCCGGTCCTGAAGAGCTTCAAGTGCCCGCCGTTGCTGCCGAAGTCGAATTCAACTTGCACGTACCCGCCGCTACCTCCGGTGCCCCCTGTGGCGGTCGCGTCGCCGCCGCGCGTGAGCATGGAGAACGTTCCCGGCGCACCCGCCGGGGCGGTAAAGCTACCAACGCGGCTGATCCGCGTATTGTTGCAAAGCCGCTCGGTCGCATCGACCTCGCCCGACTGGAGCACGCCGTCGTTGGCGGTACCGCCGCCGTCGCCGTTGTCGAGGCCGCTGTCGACCTGTGTGCCACCAGCCCCGCAGTTGGCGTCGCCCGGGGGCAACCCCGTGAGTCGAATGAGCGACACCGCGCCGTTATTGCCGCTCGTACCATCAGCTCCATTCGAGCCATTGGAGCCATTGGAACCGTCGGCACCGTTTGCTCCATCCGAGCCGGAGCAGCCAGCTGCAAACAGCGCTAGGGAAAACAGAGGGATGCACAGTTTTTGTGTATGAAAACGCATAAAGCTACACGTACCCCTTTGGTTTGTTGAGAAAACCACTAACCGGAGGAAAATGCGGGGATCAGAGTCGCGCCAGCACGCGTCGCAGGTCAAGGTCGTCCGCTAAAGCGTTTCGTGACCGCGCTCGGCTCAACGCGTGGGGGCCGCCGAGGCTTCGCGTCCAGCCTTCGAGCGAGCCCGCAAGTACTCGATGACCGGCGGCAAGATCGATAAGAAGACCACCACGATGATGACCTTCTCGATGTGCTGAACGAGCACGGGGAAGCGCGACCCGAGCACGTACCCGACCAGGGTCATCGAGGCGATCCACGCGGCGCCCCCGACGATATTGTAGGTGGCGAACTTCTTGTAGCCCATCTGGCCGACACCAGCGACGACCGGAACGAAGGTCCGCAATATCGGAACGAAGCGCGCGAGGATGATGGCCTTACCGCCGTGCTTCTCGTAGAAGGCGTGGGCCTTCTGGACAAGATCCGGCCGGAACAAGCGCGAGCGGGGCCGTTCGAACAGAGCGTGGCCCGCGCGCAGGCCGATGAAATACGAAAGCGCGTCGCCAAGAATGGCGAGCGGAATGAGCAGCACGTTCAGCCAAAGGATGTTGAGTGAGCCCTGCGCGGCGTAGAGCCCAGCCATGACCAAGAGTGAGTCGCCGGGGAGGAAAAAGACGAGGGCGCCGGTCTCCAGGAAAATGATGGCTGCGAGCGCGGGATATCCGCCCCAGACGATGAGCGCGCCCGGGTTGCGGATGAGCTCGATGAGACTGCGCAAGAGGTCCACTTATTGTTCTCCAGGAGTGACGCCGATACCGATGTTGGTGACCCCGGCTTGGCGCGCAATGTCGAGGACCCGCACCACCGATTTGTGAGCCAGATCGCCGTCCGCGTCGATGACGATGGGGGTCTCGCGATTCTTGAGCATCCGGTCCTTCAGCATCGTCTGCAGCGACTCCTCGTCGATGGTCTCGCCCCCCACGGCGATACGGCCGTCCTTCATGATGCCGATGACCATCGCTTCGCCAGGCGTCGTGTCGGACGAACCTGCGCCGGCGGTCGGCAGGTCGACCTCGAGGCGCCCCTCGCGGGCTGCATCGACCATTTGGTTGGCCGAGACCATCACGATGATGAGGAGCACCAGAATCACGTCAGTCAGCGGCGTGATGGTGACCTCGGCAAAGATCGGCGACTCGTCGTCCGCGTCATCGGCGGGCTGTGGCATGTTGGTCGCCATGACGCCGTCTAGCCCGCCGCCGGAAGGCTCTGGGTGGGCAGCGCCATCGACTTCTCGGCGATCTCTTCAGCGCTCTCCTTCAGCTCGGCCGAAAAGGCGCTGGCCTGGACGCCCAGATAGTTGAAGAGGATCATCGCGAGCACACCCACCGCGATACCGGCTGCCGTGGTGATGAGCGCCTCGCTAATGCCTCCGGAGACGACGGAGAAACCGCCCGCCCCGCTCGAGGAGATGTCGCGAAACGACCGCATGATGCCAACGACGGTGCCAAAGAGGCCCACGAAGGGCGCTGTAGCGCCGACGCTGCCTACCACCCAGAGACGTGTTTTCGTGCCGCGGATAATGCGCGCCTGCATGCGGCGGATTTCGCCGGCGCTGACCGCCTGCTCGGACAACAAGAGCTCGAAAAGCTTCGCGCCGGGGTGGTGGGCCACGGTGGAGTTCACCGCGAGCGCCATCGTGCGGTTGCGCTCACGCAGGTGCCCGATGATGCGCTCGGTGCTCTCGACCATGCGGCGCCGCGCCACGAATATCGCAGCCCAACGCTCGATACCCACGGTGAGCGCAACCACGGACATCAAGAGGAGGATGACGAAGGTGCTCCCGCCCTGCTCAAACATCGCTTTGACGGTCTCGGTCATGGTGGCGGCGATATATCCATTGGGTCTAATGGTGGCAATGTGACGACGGGGATCTTGAAAGCCTCCGTCGGACCAGGTGTATTCGCGCGCGTGGGAGACACTCCTTTCCATAAGGAGCTCGAGCGCGGCGACATCCTCGATGGCGCCTACCGCATCGTGCGGCTCATCGCCCAGGGCGGCATGGGCTTCGTGTACGAAGCCGAGCAGCTACGACTCGACCGACACGTCGCACTCAAGATCCTATCGGTCGACCCGAAGAAGAGCGGTGAATTCTTGCCCCGCTTTCGACGCGAAGCCGAAATCTGCGCCAAGCTATCGCACCCGAACATCATCGCGGTACTCGATTGGAACGTCACGCACGGCATGCCCTACATGGTCATGGAGTTCCTCGAAGGCGAGGACTTGGGCTTTCGCCTGTCGCGCGGCGCCATGACCTTCGACGAAGCGCTGCCGATCATCACCGACATCGCGGCGGGACTCGCTGCGGCGCACGCGCACGGGGTCGTTCATCGCGATCTCAAGCCCAGCAACATCTTCTTGTGCGACGTCGGCGCCAACCGGCCCCATGTGAAGCTGCTCGATTTCGGCGTCTCGAAGGTAGCCTGGGAGACGACGCTCTCGACCACGTCGCCAAAAGTACTCGGATCCCCTCGTTACATGGCGCCCGAGCAAGCACGCGGTGACCCCAACATCGACGCGCGTGTCGATCAGTTTGCGCTCGGAGCCGTCATCTACGAGATGCTCTCCGGCAACTTTGCGTTCGACGGCGAATCACTGACTACGGTTCTCTATCGCGTCGTCCACGAGCAGCCGACACCGCTAGCGACCCTTTCACCCCATCTGCCACCCCACGTCATCGCGACGGTGGAGCGCGCCATGGCAAAGAAGCCTGGCGACCGTTTCCAGGATGTCGCGCAACTCGTGGAAGCGCTGCGTGGCGTGGTGCCCGCAGATGCTCCCCATCGCGAAGAGCTCAAAACGACACCCGCCATAGCGCTGAAACCCGCTGGGCAAACACAAGCGCTTGCGGGCGAGCTCGCCAAGACCAGCCGTCTCGAGCCACGCCTCATCACCGGCCTTGCGCTCGTAGCGATCGCCCTTGCGGTAGCCGTCTGGCGCTGGGCTCCGCACGACGACGGCGCTCAGGCGCCGGCACCACCGTCCGCTCCAGAAGACGCGTCGCCGACCCAACCGACACCGACTCCGACGATACCGCCGCCCGTGCGAGCGCCGGAACGACCACCGCAGACCAAGCAGCCCGAGCATCGTCCCGAGGTGGCCAAGACAACCGCGCCACGCGAGTCGGCAAAGATAAAGACACTCCTCGACCAGGCACAGAAGCTCTACGACGCCGGCGAGTTCGATGAGGCGATCCAGCGCGCTCGCCAGGCCCTCGGGCTCGGGGACGCACCGCGCGGAGACCTCATCGTCGCGCTATCGTACTGTGGTCTGTCGAGCTTGGGTGACGCGCGCGCAGCCTTGTTCGCCGTCCGCCCCGAAGACAAGCCCCGCGTTCAGCGCGCTTGCAAAGCCCGCGGAATCGACCTCGAGTAGCCCCAAGCCAGAGCGCACCTCCGAGCTACAGATCGTCGCAGGGCGTTCCCAAGCGCAGCTTCTTGTACACGCCGAGGTCGTTGTAGATCATGGGCACGTTGTCTTCGATCGGAACGTCGAGAAGCTTCGTGTGCGTGTCGCCGCGCACCCACTCGCTGACCGTCGGGTTGCCAACGATGAGACGCAAATCGCCCGTGGGGGTCGCGAAGATATCGCCAGCGCTGTCGTGGACGATGTTGCTGAGCTTCTGTTCCTTCATGTTGCCGCGCTGACCCACGAAGACGCGGAAGTTGCGCTCGTTGTCCGGGTAGCGACCGTGGTCGACGAAGTAGTAGATACCCTTGTTGTCCCGGGCGAGCGCATACGGCTTGTAGATGTGGGGGCCACGATTGAAGGACGCGCTGGAGAGCATGGGCGTCGCCTTGTCGGCGGCGACCGGCGTCATCTTGGTGGTCCGCTTTCCGCACGCGACGGTGAGGTTGCCCTCCTTGTCGCGCGTCAGCTCGGTCTGCGACTGACTGTCGTAGCGCTGGTCACGGAGCGTTGCGGCGGCAACCTTGCCGTCGCTAGAGGTCGCGAACGGGTTTGTCTCGTAGAGCACCTTTCCGTCCCCGTAGTAGACATGCGCGAGGTTCGACTCGGCCGCGATGTAGTGGCCGCGTCCGTCTGTCCATAGCTGCAACTGCGCGCGATGACCTTCGACATCGACGATTTCGGGACCTGCTGCGGCAAGCAAAATAAATGCGATCGAAAGCATGTTTGGACCCTAGCACATGACCAGCAGGTCGGTTAGCGAAGCGCGCCTGATGACCAGTCAGAGAGATAAACGGAGGACAAATGAATAAAATTCTCACCGCGGCGCTGCTTACGACCCTCGCAGTGCCCGCGATAGCGAACGCCGAGATCTCCGATTCTCTCCCCTCGGGTCTCGGGGTCAAGCATGTCGTTACCGTGGCAGCTCCAGCCAGCAAGGTCTATGCCTCGCTGCTCAAGGTCGGCCGCTGGTGGAGCCCGGATCATACGTATTCGAAACAAGCCGCGAACCTGTCTTTGACCGCGCGTCCGGGCGGATGCTTCTGCGAAAAGCTCGCCAACGGCGGCGGCGCCATCCACTCGACGGTTACGCGCGTCGAGCCCGGCAGTTTGCTGATCATGGTGGGTGGTCTCGGACCACTCGCGGGCGCGGGCGTGACCGGCGCCATGACGTGGGCGCTCGAGCCCATAGACCCCAAGACGACCAAGCTGACCATGACCTACAATGTCGGTGGCTATCTTCAGGGCGGTCTCGCGACCATGGCTGCGCCGGTTGACAAGACGTTGGGCGAACAGGTCGCGCGCCTCAAGATGTTCGCCGAGACAGGCAAGCCGACAGCCAACTAGACTCTTCTTGCTCGGCGCCTATCAGTCCTTGCGATCGCAAGCCCATTCGTCTAGACAGCGCCCCTCGCGTTTTGGAGCGATGGCCGAGTGGTCGAAGGCGCCTGACTCGAAATCAGGTATGCCGCAAGGCATCGGGGGTTCGAATCCCTCTCGCTCCGCTTGTGATAGTCCGGCGCCGATGACTCGTGCCCGTGAATCCGCCAGGTCCGGAAGGAAGCAACGGTAGCGGTCGTACGAGGGTGTCGGGTCGCCGGGCTATCACCTTATTTTGCCCCTTGTTCGGCCCCTGCGGGGCCGCGGGGCTGTCGAGATCGCCGCTGCTGACGCAGACGGCGAACCCGACGCCAGCGGCGCTGGCGCTTCGATCGGAGCGGCGGTGGGGCTACGGGGCGGCTCCAGCCGGGGGTCGATAGGCGCCTTGCGAGGGCGGGCCGCGGTGGGACGATGCCAGGCTTTGCGTACGCGATTGCAGAGGCCCGGCTCTCCGCTTGCTGGGCGCCGCTGGCGCGGCGGCCGCTGGCGCGGCGGTCGCTGGCGCGGCAACAACGCGGTAAAGGTACACTTCGCGACTTGCGACATTGCCCGGGGTCTGATTAGGGTGCGCGGCGCTGGAGCGGTGACCGAGTGGTCGAAGGTGCACGATTGGAAATCGTGTGTAGCCTAAACAGCTACCGGGGGTTCGAATCCCTTCCGCTCCGCCATCTCTCTGTGCCCAACGTCGATCGCGACCCGCGCCCGCGTAGCTTCGCCCCATAGAGCAGACGCGCCCCCTCAAAGGCAGGGCGCACCTGATGGTGATCGCGACGATACGCTCACTTGTGAAGTCGAGCTCACACGTCCGTTAGCCGTGTGCATTCGAGGTCACACCGGGACGCGCGCCTGGCGCCCGTAGGGCCCTCCGCCGATGGTATCGAACTTGCTCAGCATGAGACGGGTTACTCATCCGCAGCAGCGGACAACGCATCGGAGTCTTATTCATGAAGCGCCGCATGGTCTTGAGCCTCTTTGGAGGCATCCTCATCGCAACGAGCATCGCGGGCGCGACGCTCGGGACTGCTCAAGCACAGAAACAGCCGGACATGCGCGAAGCACTCGAAGCCCTGCGCACCGCCAAGCGGGCGCTCGACGACGCTGGTGGCGGCAAGGGTGGGCATCGCGTCGCCGCAATTAAGCTCGTCGAGCAGGCAATCGAACAGGTCAAGAGCGGCATCGAATACGACAAGTCGCACTGAGCGCCCGACACGCCGCAGCCCGTCAATGGTGGGCGAGCCGCGGCGTCTTCGGGGCGCTCACGGGCGCGGGTTACTTGGGCGCCCGAACGCTGGGGCGCACGCTGCCGAGGCCGCCGTCGACAGCCAGGACCTGCGCGGTCACCCACGAGCTCGCGGGGTCGAGCAGCCAGATGATGGCACGTGCAACCTCGTCGGGGGTGCCGATGCGACCGAGCGCATGCATGGCAACCGAAGCGGCGAGGGCTGCAGGCTGGCCAACGATGCGTGCGGTAATGCCGCTCGGGACGAGCCCTGGTGCGACACAATTGATGCGGATGTTGCGTGGCGCGTAGGTGGCAGCGGCCGCGATCGCCATGCCTTCAACTCCCGACTTCGCGGCGGCGATCGCTTCGTGATTGGCGAGGCCAGCTCGCGCAGCTGCGGTCGAGCAAAAGACGATACTCCCGCCTCGGTCGCCCATCGCCTTCACTGACGCGCGCAAAACGTAGAAGCTACTCGATAGGTTGACGGCGAGGGTCGCGGCGAGCTCCTCGTCTTTCGTGAGGTGCGCTGGTTTGAGCAGCACCGAACCGACGCAGCTCGTCACTCCATCGATCTCCCCGAGCCGCTCCTTCATCGTGGCGAGGGCAGCGTCGACCTGCGCCGAGACCGTCACATCGGCGACAGCAAAAGGCATCGCCATCTCTTCAGCCAGCGCCCGCGTTGCATCCTCGCGCTTGCCAACCAAGCCAACCCGCGCACCCGCCGCGACGAGCCCGCGCGCCGTCGCACTCCCAATCGCCCCAGTCGCTCCGAAAACCACGAAAGCCGCGTCGTTCATCGGCACTCCCTACCACGCTCATGTCCCCCACACGCGGGCCACGAGCGCGCGTGCGGCGCGGTTCCAAAAAAATCTTTCGGGCAGTCAATCTTTCGACTTGCGCCGCGCCGCGAAGAAGCCGCGCAATAGCTCGGCCGCCTCGGGCGCGCGAACGCCGCTCACCACCTCGGCTCGATGGTTGAGCCGACCATCGCGGACGATATCCATGATCGAGCCGGCGGCGCCCGCGCGGGGGTCGGCGGCCCCGTAGACGACACGATCGAGACGGGAGTTCACGACCGCCCCGGCGCACATCGGGCACGGCTCGAGTGTCACGAACAACGAGCAGCCGAATAGACGCCAGCGGCCGAGGTGCCTCGCGGCCGCAGCGATGGCGATTAGCTCAGCGTGGCCCAGGGGGTCGTTGGCGGTTTCGCGTCGATTGTGGCCGCGGCCGATGATGGCGCCGTCGTGCACCACCACGGCACCGACAGGCACCTCGCCAGCGTCGAGCGCCAAGCGGGCCTCGGCAAGAGCTTCATCCATCCACCTGTCGTCCATCGAGCAGCTTCATACAGCAAATTGGTCGCGCTGGTGCCAGCCGGCTATCATCTCTGCCGATGACGCGTTCTTGGGCACTGCTCGTTACCCTCGCCGGCACCGCGTGCGCTGCGGAGGGGAAGATGGCGTGGACGTTCGAGTCGGGCCCGACCAGCCGGCTGAAAGCTACTCCGGTCAAGGGTATCGAGGCGGTATCACTCGCCGACGAGAGCGTCGTAACCATCGAAACCGCTTCGACCGACGTCGCTATCGCGGATGGCCAGGGCGCGATGGGTGGGCCGATCGACGAGAGCGACCAGCCGGTCTTGGGTAACGCACCCGAGTTGTGGCTAACCATCCCCGAAGCACCACGCGTCATGATGCTACAGTGGCCGCTCCCAGCGACGGGGGTCACCAGCGCCTTCGGCGAGCGGGCCGATCCCCTAGAGGGCGATGCGCGCTTCCACTATGGCATCGATCTCGAAGCTCAATACGGCCAGGTCGTGCGCGCTGCCGCCGCTGGCCGGGTTGCGACGGTCGGCTGGAATCACGGGCATGGCCGCCAGATCACCATCACCCATGCCGGCGCTTTTCAGACCGGTTACTCCCACCTCGCCCAGACCTTGGTGTACGAGGGCCAGATCGTCGAGGCCGGTGAGGCCCTCGGCCTCGTCGGAACCAGCGGACGCACGACGGGGCCGCACCTTCACTTCGAAGTGATGCGCTATGGCAGTCACGTCGACCCCCTCAACGTGCTCGGCGTGCCAATCAAGCTGCGCTGAACAGGTGGCCTATTTCTGGCCGCGCGTCTGGAGCATGCGGCGTGCCTGCGTCGCGACCGCGGCAGAGACGTTCTTCGACTTGGCCATGATCTTGATTTCCGCCTCCCGGAGTAGGGGCAGTAGCTTCATGGCGATGGGCAAGGGTGTCTTGGGGTTACCTGCGAGCGCGACCTTGACCCCGTAGCTACGCGAAAGCTCGCGGGAGTTGCCGATGATGCGAATGACGTCGTCATGCACGGTACGACTCGCCGCCACCATCTTCACCTCACCCTCGGTGATGCGCGGGCTGCGAATCGCCGCGACCGCAACCAAGCGGTTCGAGTCGCGCACGAGAAGCGAACGCGCCTCCTTGTTGCCGCGCATCGCGAGAGCGACTTTCTGCGCGATATTGAGCTGACCGACGAGCTTGAGGGTCGGTATGCGCTTCTCTTTCTCCTCCTGTGGGATGTTGGCTTCGAGGACCTCTTCGACCTCGCCCGCTGGCGTGGCTTCTGCGGTGTCGTCCGTCCCGGATACCGACTCGGCCGGAGGTGTCGACGTGACGGTCTCAGGCTCGAGCAGCTGCTGCACCTCGGGAGGCAGATCGATCTTCGCCGCGGCCTGCTCGAAGTCGGTCGATGAGAGGCGAGCCAGCGCGTCGCTCGATTCGGGAAAGTCGTCGTAGATGACCCCGGCCCGCACCAAGAAGTCGAACACGCGGTCCAAGCTGGAACGCAGTAGGGCTGGATTGCTCCGCAGTGCTCCAACCAGATCGTGGGAGCGCAAAAGGCGCTCCTGGTCGTTGGCGATGATCTCGGCGATCTTCTCAGAAGCGCCCGCGGCGACCAGGACGACCACCGAGTCGGGCGTCCCACGCGCGAGTACGAGCTTCTCGAGCGGACCATCACGGCCGGCGAGCGCAGCCGCGACCGGCGGCAGAGCGACCGCCGGGACCACGGCAGCAAGAGCGGTGTCGTAGATCTTGTCAGGGAGCTTGGCGAGCGACGCCCTCGCGGCGTCCGCCAAAGCGGCATCCACGTCGAGCGCAAGACCCGCTAGGACCATCACCATCTCGCGCGGAGGTAAGGGCGCCATGCCTCGCGCCGCCATCATGCGCGCTGGCATCGGCGAGGCGGGGTCCAGCGCCTTACGGTGTGCTGGACTGAGCTCGGCAGCGATGTCGGCCTGGGTCATGCGGTGCTCCGATTGCGGCCGTGAATGATACGCAAACCTTCAAGCGTGAGGTTGTCGTCGACGGCCTCGATGGTGGTGGCATGTTTCGCGATGACTGCCGCGAGACCACCGGTTGCGAGAACGCGGGGCTTGAAGTCGAGCTCCCCACGCATACGATTCACCAGGCCGTCCACCAGACCAACGTACCCATACAGAATACCCGCCTGCATGCTGGTCACGGTGGTGCGGCCGATCGAGCTCGCCGGCATCTCGAGATCGACCCGCGGTAGCTTCGAGGCGCGCATGAAGAGGGCTTCCGTCGAGATGACGATGCCGGGCGCGATGGCCCCACCCATATATTCACCCTTCGGAGAGACGACATCGAAGGTGGTCGCGGTCCCGAAATCGACAATGATGACGCCGGACGGCCCGCCGGGGTCGCGGCGAAAACGCTCATAACCAGCAACGCCATTGACGACGCGGTCAGCCCCAACCTCGCGCGGGTTCTCGTAAAGGACTGGCATGCCCGTCTTGACCCCTGGTCCCACAACCAAGGGTGCCGCCCCCTTCATCCTCCGCGCACACACGCGACGCCACACCTCGGTCAGCGGCGGCACGACGCTGGCGAGCGCCGCCGCGTCCATCTGGTCCCAGCCAAGTCCTTGTTCGGTCAGGAGATTACCGAGCAACATGCCGTATTCATCGTCGGTTCGGCTGCGGTCGGTCGACATGCGCACGTGATGGCGCAATTGGTCGCCGTCGTACACACCGACGACGATATTGGTATTGCCTACGTCGATGGCGAGAAGCATGGCCGTATCTCCAGCACACCGGTTCAAGCAAAATGCGCTCTAATACATTTCTTGCCGGGGCGCGATCCGTCGCTTATCACCCCAAGGGCATGTTCACCCGTTTTGCCTTAGCGCTCGCCGGCCTGTCGGTGGCGAGCTCGGCCTACGCCTCCCAAAACGACGGCGCCCTCGCTCGCCATGCTTTTGCACTGGGTTCGAGCGCCATGGACGCTGGCCAAACCCTGGAAGCGCGCGACGCTTTCGCCAAAGCCATGACCGCTGCTCCCGAATGGGGACTCGCGCACCTTTCATTTGGCATCGCCGAGCAGACCGTGGATCCCGAAAGCGATCGGGCGCTCCAGGCGCTCGAAACCGCCGTGCGCCTCGAGCCCGAGAACCCCAAGGCCCGCTATCACCTTGGACTTGCCTATGACCGAAAGGGTCGGTTCTCCGACGCGGCCAAGCAATACGCGATCGCTATCGAGCGACGTCCAAACATGTATGACGCGCAGTTTCAGCTCGCGAGCGCGCTGCGCATGAGCGGCGATCTAGCGGGCGCCATTGGCGCCTTCGAAGCACTCTTGCGCAACGAGCCGACACACATCGGCGCGCTCTCCGCCCTCGCGGAGGTCTACGAAAGCACCCAGCGACTCGAAGACGCGGAAATGGCGATCCAAACGATCACTCGGCTGCAACCGAACGTCGCCTATCACCAGTATCGTCTCGCGAAGTTCTACGAGAGAACGGGTAACGCCAACAAAGCCCATGCTGCGTACGTCAGGGCCGATAGCTTGAAGCCGCAACAGCAACGCAAAATGCGGCCGCTTTTGCCGTCGCGCTGAACTGGCGAGGTCAGCCAAGTAACCATCGTGTTGCCCACACGGCGGTTAGAGCCCCCACGACGTCGGCCGTGATGCACGGGATCAGCGTGTGTCTGGTATTGCGGACGGCGACCGCGCCGAAATAGACGGCGAGGACGTAAAACGTCGTCTCGGTACCGCCGTACATGGTGGACACCATCTGGCCGATGAGCGAATCCGGGCCGTGCGTCTTCATCGTCTCGGTCATGAGCGACAACGCGCCCGAGCCTGAAAGCGGTCGCAGGAGCGCCATGGGTAGCGTGTCCGCCGGCATCCCGACGAGCTCGGTGATGGGGGACAACATTGCGACGAGAGCGCCCAGCGCGCCCGAAGCTCGCAGCATGCCGATGGCAACGAGCATCGCAACCAAGAAGGGAATGATGCGCAAGGCAACCGCAAAGCCTTCTTTGCCGCCCTCGACGACGCAATCGTAGACTTTCACGCCGCGTGCGAGCCCGTAAATGACGATGGCTCCGAGGATGACCGCGAGAGGCCATTGCGACATGGCATCACGGATCGCGAGCGACCAACCAACGCCGTCATCACCGGTCGCCCGCCGAGCTAACGCGAGAACCATGGCCGCGACGAGCGCAAGGGCGACCGCCCCGGCGACGAGGCGGCGAGTGACGCTCGGCGCAAGTGGCGCGCCCTCGATGAGCGCTTGTGCTTCGCTAACGTCCGGTCCTAGCGGCGCGGGCGAAGCCGCCGAAGAAAGAGAGAGAGAGGACTTTCGAAAGAAGGGCTCCGCGATTTTGCACGCCACAATAGCGGACATGGTCGAGCAGGCCGTCGCGATCAAGGTGGTAAGGAAGATGGAGCCGGGCTGGGTCGAGCCCATGGCCGCACGGATGGCAATGACGTTCGTCGGGATGAGCGAAAAGCCAGCGGTGTTGATCGCTAGGAACAGAACCATCGAGTTGGTGGCGGTACCCTTGTGTGGGTTCAGCGTGTCGAGCTCGGTCATCGCCTTGAGCCCGAAAGGCGTCGCGGCGTTGCCGAGCCCGAGCGTATTGCTCGCGATATTGAGGACCATCATGCTCAGCGCGGGGTGGCCATCCGGCAGCTCGGGGAACAAGCGGCGCAAGACTGGTCGCATGACACGGGCGAACACCTTGAGCAGACCCGCCTGCTGCAAGACCCGCATGAGCCCTAGCCACAACGCCATCGTTCCCACCAAGCCTAACGACAGCGTCACGGCGGCACCGGCGCTGTCGGTGACCGCTTTAGCGACAGCATCGAGCGTGCCGGTGGCTGCACCGGTCAACAAGGCGATGAGCACCATGCCGACCCAAAGGCCGTTCATCATGACGACGAGCGTTATGGCGAACGACAAGACCTAAGCAAGCTCAAGGTTCTCCAGCCGCCTTGCCGCCGATCGGGTCGACCGGGATGGTGAGACCGAAACGCCAGGCATCGCCAACAGGCCGGGCGAATAGCTGGCCGCCGGCTTCGGCGAATGCCTGCTCGAGCATGGACAAGCCAGGGTAGAAGCGCGGCGTCTCACCGTCCCGCGACAAGAGACGGGGCTCGAGAATGATCTCTGGGTCGTCGTCGGTCGCGCGGTCGATGCGCACCACCACGGCGAGCCGAGACTCTTCGAGGTGAACCCGCGCCGACACCTCTCCCGCGCAGTACGCCAGACTGTTCTCGACCACCGCATCAGCGGCGTCCACGAGTAGACGCCAAGGCGCCTCGCCCCCGACGCGACTCGCGAGCTCCGAGTCGACAGAGACAGCCCTTCCATGGCGGCCTAAGCGTTTGCGTAAGCTGTCGATGAGCTCCTTTCCCGAGACCTCCGACGGCTGATGGTGAAGAGCCTTCGTCTGAAGACGAATCGCGTGTGTACGCTCGCGAATGCGCTCGAGCATCGCATGCGACTCCTCGAGCAGCTGCGAGAGCTCCTCGTCGTGGGCGTGCTCGCGCACCAAGGCAAGATTGGCCATCGCCGCCGCGAGCGGATTGTTGATCTCATGCGCAAGAACCATGGCAAGCCAGTCAATGGCTCGGCGTCTCTCCTGACGCGCGATGAGACGGCGGCGGGCTTGGGCTCGCAAAGCGTTGCGTACGACTTGCCGCAAGGCGTCCGCGTCGACGGGTCGGGCGAGGAAGTCGTCGGCGGCCCGCGCCGTCAGCCGCAGAGAGTTGATGTCGTGCGCCTCGGCGATGAGCACGGTCGATATGTTGGCAAGGCGGGCGTGACCGCGAGCGTATTGGCAAAGCGCGCCGCCCGACATCCCAACTTGTTCGTGCGTCACGATCAAAACGTCGACGGTAGGCTCGTCGGCAAGCAGCTCGAGCGCGGCCGCGCTACCGGCCACTTCGAGTGTTTGCGTCTGCAGTGGCGCAAGAGCGTCGAGGATGCCGGCGCGCTCGGCGACGTCGTCACTGACGACGAGCACACCACCGCGGCGGTCTGCCGAGGGTCGGTCACGGTGCGCTCTGAGGCGTTTTTTGGATCGCAGGCTCACGGCCGGGCTACGTCACAACCACAACGAAAAATTGAGCGATTTCTGCAGCAAAAGTTCAGGGTACACGACCAGCGTCTGGCGTCAACTCGTCGAAAATACGCGATATTTCCTGACTTCCGGCTCCATTGCGGCGCTCCCCATGCATGATGCCGCTCATGCGGGTCATGAGCGCACCGGCCGTGCGAGCGCGTCGTTCGCCGTCGACAAGCTCGGACAGGACCGGGTTACCCTCATAGCCATTGCGCTGGAAGAAGTTCACGGTCAGGCGGTCGGCGGTACGCGGATGCCCCAGCCAGAACCCATTCACCGGGCCGGCCAAGTTCATCGCCTCGAGAATCTCGGCAGTGAGCTCACGCTGTGTTCCGCTTCGGCGCGAGTAGTCGCGATAGCTCTGCGCGGTTGTCATCAACTTCGTGATCTGAAGCTGCGGACCAATATCGAGATCGAGGTTCGCGGCGTGCACCGCTCGACCGACCCGCGTGCCAGACAATACGCTCATCGCCTGCTCCCACGTGGGCGGCCGCCCGCCGTTCTCGCGGAGGATGTCGTCGCGCATGCGTAGCACTAGGTCTGCTTTAGCGGGAAGACCCTGCGCACGCAGGCGGTCGGCGATGGCACGACCTTGTTCGACCGTTGTGGTGATCGAGTTTGCGATGAGCAGCTGCGCGTAGCCGATGGCGGCGGAGCCCGGATGAAGCTCACTGTGCCGACCATCACCACCGGTCTCGAACACGTAAACACCAACCGTTTGGTCACGATTGAAGCCGGCGGCCAGAGCTGCCTGGACGTACCGCCGACGGAACTGGGTTTCGAACGCGGCAGCCTGCGCGGGCGTTGCGCTCTCCGGAGTCAGGGTGAACCCATAGCCCTGCTCGCCCGCCGCGCTCACGAAATCAGCGAGCCGACGCGTTGGTCGCGACGGCTCGGGGTCGAGGCCGAAGTCCGCTCGCTTCGGCTTTGGCGGACCGGCGTAGACGGGCGGATGGGTGTCAACGAACGGCCCGAGATGCTGCTCGGTCCAGGGGCGGTCGCGGCGCTGGGTGCGCGCCTCTGTCACCCGGCTCCAGTAGGGCTTCGCATGCTGTTCCTGCCAAGCGTTGTAGGCGGCGTTGTAAGCGCCAAGGGCGCGCTGATACTCGACCTCGCGAGGATTCGGCGCCGCTGGAGCAAGAACCGCGGGGCTCGGGTCGATGACCGGTCGCACGGGCGACGCGTCGACGCCGTCGAGCGCGGGTCGCACCCCTCCCTTGTCCGCGATTTGCTCGAAACGCACCGGAATCGCTGCTTGGCTCGCGTGGGCGCTGGGTCGGGTAGCGATGGTCATGTGCGGTTCGTCGGCTTTGAACGATGTCTGTCCGTGTTCACTCGCTACGCGAAGTCGAGCTAGGTTTGCCACCCGTGCCGCCTTCTCGCCCACTCAAGTACCGACGGAGGGGCTAGACCGAACATAACCACGAGACCATCGGTTCGGATATCATCGCGGTTGTCCGCTCGTTGAAACTGCCGCCCAGCAGTGGACGAGGCGGCAAGGCGTCGACTAACTGCAGCCGTTCACGGTGCCGCAGTTCAAGCAGCGAAAACAGCTGCCGCTACGAACCATCGCGGTGCCACACTCGTTGCAGGGCGGTACGTCCGTTTCGAACGTTGCGACAGCGCTTGGCTTCTCGGCTCGCGTGGCCAGCGGCTGCACACGCTTGGCCCCGTCGCGGTAAATCGCGATGGCCTTCAACCCGAGCTTCCACGCGGTCATGTACGCATCGACGACGTCGTCGACGGTGGCATCGGCCGGCAAGTTTACGGTCTTCGAGATGGCGCCGGAAACGAACGGCTGCACTGCGGCCATCATGCGTAGATGGCCGGCGGGCTTAATGCTGCGCGTGCCGTGTTCGGGTTTGAAGGCGCAGTCGAAGACAGGCAGATGCTCGTGCGCGAGATCTGCGGCTCCCTCGATGGTAGCGCAAGCGTCGATGTGCGCGACGATGCGACCGATTGCGAGTGCACCATACCCGAGCGAGGCAAGAGCGAGTGGCACCGTACCGTTGACGAGCTTGGCGACTCCCCCGCCGACGAGCTTCTTGTACTTCACGAGCGCGATGTCTGGCTCGACCCCAGTGGTGTCGCAATCCATCATGAAGCCGATCGTGCCCGTGGGCGCGATGACCGTGGCCTGGGCGTTACGGTAGCCGTGCAGATTGCCGAGCCGTACGGCATCGATCCAGGCACTACGAGCGGCGGTGACAAGTGACTCGGGGGCATCGGTGATCGCGTCTACTGCGCGGCGGTGCATCCCGACGACCTCGCGCATCGCCGTTGCATTCACGGCGAACCCGGCGAACGGCCCGCGTTGCTCTGCGAGCCGCGCGCTCTGCGCGTATGCTTCGCCGCATATCAATGCGGTCACGGCAGCCGCCAAGCCGCGTCCTTGGGGACTGTCGTAGGCCAAGCCATTGGCCATGAGCAGCGCACCGAGATTGGCGTAGCCGAGACCGAGTGGACGAAAGTCGCGGGAGCGCGCCCCGATGGCCGGGGTGGGATAGCCAGCGTTGTCGACGATGAGCTCCTGCGCCGTGATGGTCAAATCGACGACGTGCCGTATGGAGTCGGTGTCGATGCCGCCGTCGTGGCCGCGAAAGCGCATCAAGTTGAGCGAGGCAAGGTTGCAGGCCGTGTCGTCGAGAAAGATGAACTCGCTGCAAGGGTTCGATGCGTTGATACGGCCAGTGGACTTGCACGTGTGCCAGGTGTTGATGGTCGTATCGAACTGCACCCCGGGATCGCCGCAGAGATGTGCCGCCGACGCCATTGCAAAGAGCAAATCCCGGGCGTCGTGCGTGCCCGCGACAGCGCCATCCGTACGCCTGTGCGTCGTCCAGGTCTTGCCTTGCTCGACGGCTCGCATGAATGCGTCGGTGACCCGCACCGAGTTGTTCGAGTTCTGGAAGAACACCGAGCCGTAGGCCTCACCGTCGATAGAGCCGTCGTACCCGGCATCGATGAGCGCCCAGGCCTTCTTCTCTTCCTCAGCCTTGCAGCGGATGAAGGGCAAAATGTCGGGGTGGTCGACATCGAGGAGCACCATCTTGGCGGCTCGCCGGGTCTTGCCCCCGCTCTTGACCACACCCGCGAAAGCGTCGAAGCCACGCATGAAAGAGACCGGGCCACTCGCCGTGCCGCCACCCGAGAGAGGCTCGTTGCTGCCGCGCAGGGGCGAAAGATTGGTTCCGGTCCCGCTGCCGTACTTGAAGAGCAGCGCTTCGGTCTTGGCGAGCTCGAGAATGGACTGCAGCGAGTCCTCGACAGAGTTGATGAAACACGCCGAGGCCTGCGGCTTGTCGTGGATACCAACGTTGAACCACACGGGACTGTTGAACGCGACCATCTGGTGCAAGAGCGCGTACGTCAGCTCATCCGCGAAGGCGGACAGGTCATCGGTCGTGGCGAACAAACGAGCGTCAGCAGCCCAGCCGCGCAACGTCGCGACGACGCGACCGATGAGCTGCCTGACACTATTCTCGCGCTCGGGCGTGCCGATGCGGCCGTGAAAGTATTTGGAGGCGACGACATTGGTGGCGAGCTGCGACCAGTTCTTAGGCGCCTCGACGTCATGCTGCTCGAAAACTACCCCGCCATGAACGTCGGAGATCAGCGCGGTCCGCCACTCCCATTCCACCGTCGAAAATGGGTCGACTCCGGCGGCGGAGAATCGCCGCGTGATGCGCAGGTTAGCCCTGCGCTCGGCCGGCTTGGCGCTCATTTTTCCCGTTTGGGCTGAAACGAGGTGTACCGCGGGAGACGCTCGTCAGCGGCCTTGCGGGCGGCGTCGAGCTTGTCCCAAACCTTTTGCCGCCGCTCGTCTTTCTTGGCGTTGACACGGGCTTCGGCGTCACCACGCGCCGCGATGACCTTCTCGGGAGGGGCTTCGCGCTGCGAAGCGGCTCGGAACCCAACCGTCCCCCGCGGTACGTTACGGGTCCCTTTCTTCAACGGGGACGGCTGGCTGAGGCTGACCGAGGCTTCGTCATCCATCTTGCCGAGCGCTCGCTTTGCCTTGGCGCCAGCGGCCCTCGGCAGAGCTTCGACACGCGAGTCTTCGTCGGCGAGTGGTTTGGGCGGCGGAGCCATAGGTTCTAGATCGTAGCGGTCGCGGCCGCATCCGGCAAGGATCGGTGTCTTTCACCCCCCTACCGACTCAATGCGGGCCGCTGGACCTTCGAAACTTCGCCGTAGAGTCGCTCGGGTACGGTCGGATGTGGGGGGTTGAGCTCGAGACCAGCACGACGCGCGAGGCGCGCGAGCGCAACGGCCCCGAAGCTAACCACCCCGGCAGCGCGGACGAGGCGGGGATTCTGCCACTGGCCCCACTCTTTCTGAGCGATGGCGGTAAGAGCCCGAGCCAGAGCGGCGCGGTCGCGTTCGAGGATGGCGCGGAACGCAAGCGCATAGGCGCCGCCAAGGGCGCCTTCGTATTGATGATTCCGCAATAGCGCACCCAGCTCGGGCCAGCGCTCCTGCAGATAGAGGCCGAGGGCCCACAGGCGATAGACATTGAAGATGTTGTGGAAATAGAGCGTCGGGTCCGTAATCAGCTCGAAAAGCTCGCGCGCAAGATTGCCATCGCCGATGGCCACCGCGGCGTAGACCGCGTCGGCACTCTCGGTCGCGCGACCGCCGACCAGGTCGCTATTCTTGTCGAGTCTGTACTTGCCGGCGCGCAACTCGCTGTGGAGGCGCTTCATCTCGCCGATGGCCACCCGAATGTCGCCCTGCCACACCTGGACACCCTCGCCCAGGAAGAGCTTGCAGTGGGCGAGTCCGGCGCGGGCCGAGAACAAGTCGGCGAACAAGCGCGGCCGCGGGAGCTGGCTCTGCAAGGCGTCGAGTGACTTGACGATCGCTCGCGAGCGTTCCCGCTCTGCCTCGCCAGCAGTCTCGGCCTGGGTGAGCTCGACGCGCGCTTTCTCGATGGTCTCGCGCTGCGACGCGATGATCTTCTCGCGGTCCTCGATCTGCACCAGGAAGCGGGCGCGTTCACGACGCAAGCGCTGGTGGATCGCGCCGGGGCCGACGCGGTCCATTTCGATCTTGATGTCTTCGGCGCGTCGCTTGAGGCTGGCGGTCTCCTGGTGAAGCGAGGCGATCTTGGCGTTGCCGTCGGAGACGATCTGGGCGGCCTTCCCTGCCCTCGACTGGGCCTCTTCCTGTGCGATTCGCGCATCATCGAGCCGCCGAACGAGGCTCGATAGCTCGGCGTCGACTGCATCCGCTCGGCGCCGTGCCTGCTCCATTTCGCGCACCAAGACCGGCAATTGGGCTTCGACGTCGCCCAAAAGGCCGATGCAGTAGGCTTCGGTGAGCTCACTCATGGCGTTGCGCGGCCGCTCCGGTTGCTGCTATTTCGGCCCTGGCTCATGGCGAAGCTACACGGGGAGAGAGCGCGCGTCCACCTGAGGCGCCTGACGATGACGATAGCGGTCATCTTCGGGAGCGCGTGGATCAGTGCCTGTGGAGACGCCTGCGAAGCGCTCGCTAAAGAAATCTGCCGCTGCGGACGCACGCAGAACGAGCAAGACGCCTGCATCCAGCGCATCAACAACGACACGTCGGTCGGCACTCCCACCGATGCGCAGAAGGCCGAGTGCGAGCGATTGCTCGACGCGTGCACCTGCGACAAGCTCGGGCAAGGCGATCTCGCCGCCTGCGGCCTCGCGAACCAGTGAGCACAGCGGACACCGAAGGGCTCGCCGAGGCCGGTCAGCAGAAGCCCGGGAGACGCAGGCGGAGACGGCCACGCGGCCCCCGGCTCACCCTGAACTTGCGCAAGGCGATGTTCGTGTTGCCGAACCTGTTCACGGTCTCGAGCATCTTCTGCGGCTTCTACGCGATCGTCTCACTCTCTTCCGACGTCACGCCGCGGCGTTTGCACGAGAGCGCGCTCGCCATTTTCTTTGGCTTGTTCTTCGATATGGCGGACGGACGCGTCGCACGCATGACGCGCACCCAGAGTGCTTTCGGCGTTCAGCTCGACTCGCTGGCCGACGTCATCGTATTCGGCGCCGCGCCAGGGGTCGTGCTCTACAAGTGGACCCTCGCCGACTTGGGTCTCTTGGGTATCTTCACCGGCTTCGTGTACGCCTCATGTGGCGCGTTGCGGCTGGCTCGCTTCAACGTGCTCGCGGCGCGCGGCTCTGGTTCCATGAAGTTCTTCGTTGGCTTGCCGATTCCCCTCGCGGCAGGCGTCATGATGTCACTGTGCATGGTGCACCAACGCCCCGAACCGCTCTTCGTACTGCCGCCCACGATGGTCATGGCGATGACGTTCCTCGTCGCCTACCTCATGATCTCGAACGTCCGCTATCGCACCTTCAAGGACATAAAGCTCTCTCCGATATCAGCGGGTGCGTTCGTTGCGCTCCTCACAGCTTTCGCCGTGATCGCTTGGGCCCTGCACCCAACATTTGCGCTGCTTGCGTTCGTCTCGGGCTACGTGGCCTATGGGCTTCTCGAAGAAGTCGTGTTCTTCAAGCGTCGCCGGCGCGAGCACGCGGACGCCAAGTTGGGGGCGGCGAGCCCCCCTACAGTCCCCAAGGTAGGCAATGAAACTTAACGAGCTCGCACAAGGTGTCCGTCGTCTCGGTGACCACGCGACCGCCCCGTTCGAAGAGATCCCAACGCGCGACGCGCTACACCGCTGGCTCGAAGAGCTCAAACTCGCGTTCGAGGTCGATTCCTACGGCAATACGCTGGTACGCGTGCGGCGCGGAATGCCACGCAGGCCCGTCGCGCTCATCGCGCACCTCGATCACCCTGGTCTGCGCGTCGAAAGCGTCGGTGCCAGCGGCGTCGTTTGTGTCGGCGAAGGCGGACAGCCCCTGAGGAGCCTCAAAGGCGCAAAGGTCGTGTTCCCGCGCTGTAAGGCAGGAGCCGCGAGCGGCATCGTCACGACCGTCAAGACCCGCGAGGAAGACGGCCGCCTGACGCTCGCCAACGCTGTGGTGAAGCTCGCGGCCAAGAGCGCCAAGCCCGAGCCTGGCGACTACGCGATCCTCGATCTGCCCGCGTTCGCCAAGGTAAACAACCGCATCAAGGCACGCGTCTGTGATGACTTGGCGGGTTGCGTCGCGGTCGTCGCAGCCCTATCGGCGCTCGCCAAAGGCCAAGCCCCCGTCGACGTGACAGGCGTGTTCACGCGCGCAGAGGAAGTTGGATTCATGGGTTCGCTCGCGCTCGCCATCGACTACCGCCTGCCACGCGACACCTTCGTGGTGTCGGTCGAATGCAGCGCTGCGCTCGGTGACATCGAGCTCGGTCAAGGCCCCGTCGTCCGGCTGGGTGACCGCCACGGTCCTTTCGATCCGCGTGCAGCGGCGACCGTCTTGGGGGCTGCGAAACAACTCGCCGAGAAGAAGTTCGACTATCAGGTCGGCATGATGTCCGGCGGCACGTGCGAAGCAACGCCATTCCTGACGTTTGGCTATGCTGCGGCGGGGATCGCAGTGCCTCTCGCCAACTACCACAACCAGGGTGCAACCAAGGTCGCGTGTGAGGAGATCGATGTCCGCGACCTCGAAGGCGCCTTCAAGCTGGCGTGTGCCACGGCGATACGTGTCGGCTCCGGTACCGATGATCTCGACCTCTATCGCAATCACCTGGTGATGACGTCGACGGACGGGCGCGAGAAGCTACGAGCGCCGATGAACCACCAAACCGGCTACCCGACTGGTACCCGCTTCTAGCTCGCCCGCATCGCCTCGCGGCTAGGACGTCACGGTAGGCAGGCGGTCGCACTGCGAACCAGATACGCGTGCACCATGCTCGGGTTGCCACCGCCCGCGACCGACCAGTCGGTGTCCATCGCGGAGCGTAGCAGGATCTGCGAACCATCACGGTTTGGCGTCGCCCACGGCGTCCAGGGGTACCAATCCGCTGCGCTGAAATCGGCGAGGCTGTAGCGGGCTTCGCAGAGTGGACGCACCGCCTTGCCTCCGTCGAGCCTGAGAGCCCAGACGTGGCCGCGCAGCGGAAAACCGTTGAAGGCGGTATTCGCTTCGTTCACCGGATGGTCGCTGACGACGACCAGGCTCGGATCATTCCAAGCGTAAGCGGTGAAATAGTAAGCCCCGAGCATGAGGCCGCGCGGGCTTTCGTCGCGCCGTGACCCGTCGGCGAGCTTGTAGGAGACGAGCCAGCGCTCGATTCCGTCTTCGGTGAAGAATGAAACGAGTCGATCGTCGCCATCCGTATCGAGCGCGAGAGAATTGTGCGCGGTAACGCCGACGACCGCGCCGTCGGGTGGCGGCGCGTCGATGTCGATCACGCGCTGCAAAAGCCCGTCGCGCGACCAGACCGAGACCCCGTGACTCACCTGCGTCGACCCGGACGTCCAGTCAGCGGTGGAGAAGATGACGATGCTCGCGCCAGAGCGCGCCATATCGACAGCGACGACCGGCGAGCTCCCCGGTTCGCTCGGCACGGGGATCTCACCCGTGATGACGTCGTCGAACGCATCCCAGCAGGCGACGACCCAGGCGCCCGAAACCGTGCGAAGCGGCAGCGCCCAGTAGCGACCATCGACGCTGGGATCGTTCACGCCGCCGCCCCAGGTGGGGCTCACCTGGTCGTATGCGGGCGCAAACGACTTGTAGACGTCGAGAGTGTCATCGCTTGGGCGCCATCGCCTGATGGTCGCACCCTCGGGGTAGAGCACGGCATCTGCATCGGTCACCGACCAGCGCCATTGCGCCGGCAAGCCCCAGCTCGCGTCGGTGCGACAAGCTCGCAAATAAGCCCCCGTGCGGCCATCGAGCAGGTGATTCTGGGTGTTGAGGAAGTGAGGTAGGTAGTTGCCAGCGCTATCGACGGCCACCGCGGTGACGATCATCAGGGAGTTGTCGGCATTCCAATGCTGACGCGCCGAGTAGATGGGGCCGAAAACGTTCCATCCAGCTCCACTCGACGGCGGGACGAACACGGGCTGTTCGCTGATACGGACGAGGTGGGACTGGGGCCAGCGCGGGTCTGGGGTTTCAACCAGGTACGGCGGTACCGCCATCGGCTCGGAGATGGTTGGCTGATTGGGTGCGACCCCCACCACGGCGGGCCAGCCGTCATCTGGACAATCGGCGCTATCGCCACCGGCGTCGGCTTCACCTGCTCCGCCGCCATCGCCCTGGCTCGGCGCTTCGTCATCCGGTAGCGCGCAGTCTTCACAAAGCTCATCGCCCAAGTTGGGACCGCGCACAGCGGAGCTGCAGGCGCACACCGCAGCGAAAACGAGCACCGTGGAGGAAAAGCGCTTCACTCAGAGTCGCGCGAAGCTAGCGCAGTCGGCGATGACACCTGGGTGTGTCGGCGACCACTTGAACATCTGGCGTGCCTTCTTGCCACTGACGCTCTGATCGAGAGCCAACGCATCAGCGAATGCGCCGAGCGTTTGGCGTGCGTCATCAACGCTCCAAGGCTCGACGCGTTCGACGCGCAACGCTCGGGCAAGCGCCGACGCGACCTCGCCGAGAGTTACGACTTGGTCGCTCGCTGCGTTGAGGATCGTCGCTCCGTCAGGGGTCCTCTCGACGACATGCGCATAGAGACCCGCGAGGTCAGCCAGGTGTACGAACGTCCACCGTGTCGTGGGAGTGCCGACGTAGCGCAGGGCACCTTGCTTCTTCGCGTCGCGCGCCATCATGCCGACCAGTCCACCCATCTCGCCGTAGACGACCGCCGGCCGCATGATGACGACACGCAGGTTGTGGGCCGCGGCGGCGGCGACTTCTCCCTCGACGGCGTTGCGCCAGGCCGACAGTGGTGTCGCACCGGCGGTCGATGCGAGCTCATCCGCCGGTTTGCTGCCTGTGTTGCCGTAGCTCCAGCAACCTCCGGTGTAAACGAAGCGTTTGCCGGTACCGCGCATGGCTCCCAAAACCGCGCGAACACCAGCGAGATCTGCCGCGGCTCGCCGATCATCGCCGGTGCTTGCGGTATGCACGGTCGCGTCGGCCTCGAGCGCGGCTTTGGCGAGCACGGACGCATCCTCGAGACCACCTCGGACGACGTCGTAGCCAGCGGCACGCGCGGCGATCTCGGCTTCGTCGCGACGCGCGAGGATGGTGACGTGATGACCCCGACTCTTGAGGGCACGGGCAACCGCGGCGCCGATGTACCCCGTCCCGCCTGTGACGAAAACGCGCATGGCCTCACGTTAGCAGATGCCCGGTGCCAAGCAGAGCGCAAGCGACGACACGCGCTGGCCTACGTGAGGCACAAAAGAAAAAGGGCAGCCAACCGGCTGCCCTTTCGCTACTCAGAAACGAGCAGCCACGCGTAAACTACTTACGCTTGGCCTTCTTGCGCGAAGCCTTCTTCGCCTTCTTCTTGCTCGCCTTCTTCGTCGCCTTCTTCTTCTTCGCAGTAGCCATTGCCAACCTCCGTGAAGGTGGTTAGGGAAACAATGTCAAGTGTAGCGCGCGTACATTTGGTGTCAACGATTTACTTGCGTATTTACGCGGTGGTGGCAGCAGTTTCGCGAGCAAACCGAGAGCTCGAGCGACCCCAAAAAGTCGACATCTCCGCGAACGCGGACAGCTCTAAGCCGCATGAATAAGCCTCCAGATGAATAATTGACCGCTATAGCGACACCCCGTTTTCGGGTCAGATTCGCGACGATCGCGGCGCGTACGCGCTAGGAAAAAAAAACATGCGGAGAGCACAAAATCGCTTCGTTTTGCGCACGGAGCTCGCGCCGAGCGGCGATCAGCCCCGCGCTATCGAAGAATTGGTCGCCGGTTTCGCGCGCGGTGAGAAACGTCAGACACTTCTCGGTGTCACTGGATCAGGCAAGACGTTCACGATGGCGAACGTCGCCGCGCGCCTTGGACTGCCGACTCTCGTCATCGCGCACAACAAGACCCTGGCAGCGCAGCTCTATGGCGAATTCAAGGAGCTCTTCCCCGACAATGCGGTCGAGTACTTCGTGTCGTACTACGACTACTACCAGCCCGAGGCGTACGTACCGTCGTCCGACACGTACATCGCCAAAGATTCGAGCATCAACGAAGCCATCGATCGGATGCGCCACTCGGCAACGCGGGCTCTGCTCGAGCGCAACGACGTCATCATCGTCTCGAGCGTGTCCTGCATTTACGGTCTCGGGTCGGCGGAGGCGTACTACGACCAATTGGTGTTCGTGCAGAAAGGCGAGTCCGTCGACCGCGACGCGGTCCTGCGCAAGCTTGCCGAGATTCAGTACGAGCGAAACCAGATCGACTTCCACCGCGGCACCTTCCGCGTCCGTGGCGATGTCCTCGAGGTGTTTCCGGCTCACGAAGAGGAGCGAGCCATCCGCATCGAGTGGTTCGGCGACGAAATCGACCAGATCGCGATTATCGATCCTCTTCGCGGCCGGAAGATCGCGGATGTCGAGAAGATCGCAATCTATCCGTCGACTCACTACGTGACGACGTCCCAGACGCGGCACCGAGCGATGGACACGATTCGAAACGAGCTACGTGAGCGACTCGACGTTCTACGCAGCGCCGGTAAGCTTTTGGAAGCCCAGCGACTCGAGCAACGCACCATCTTCGACCTCGAGATGATCGAGCAGCTCGGCTACTGCAACGGGATTGAGAACTACTCGCGCCACCTCACGGGGCGTAAGCCAGGCGAGCCCCCACCAACTCTCATCGACTACTTCCCCGACGATTTTCTGTTGGTCATCGACGAATCGCATCAGACCGTGCCGCAGATTGGCGCCATGTACCGTGGCGACCGCGCACGCAAAGAGACGCTGGTAAACTTCGGGTTCCGCCTGCCAAGCGCGCTCGACAACCGTCCACTCCGCTTCGACGAGTTCGAAGCCTTGGTCGATCGCGCGATGTTCGTCTCCGCGACTCCTTCGGACTACGAGCTCGAGCAGTCACAAGGCGTCCTCGTCGAGCAGATCATCCGCCCAACCGGACTCGTCGATCCGCAGGTCGAGGTGCGCAAGGCAAGTACGCAGGTCGACGATCTGCTCGAAGAGATCCGCAAGACCATCGAAAAGAAGCAGCGCGTGCTGGTCACGACGCTGACCAAGCGAATGGCCGAAGACCTGACCGAGTTCCTCTCCGAAGCAGGCGTACGTGTTCGCTACCTGCACTCGGACATCAACACGCTCGAGCGCATCGAGATCCTGCGCGAGCTCCGTCTTGGTACCTATGACGTGCTGGTGGGCATCAACCTGCTTCGCGAGGGACTGGATTTGCCGGAGGTGGCGTTGGTTGCCGTGCTCGACGCGGACAAGGAGGGCTTCCTGCGCTCCAGCACGTCGCTCATCCAAACCATTGGCCGCGCGGCCCGCAACATCGAAGGTCGGGTCGTGCTCTACGGCGACACGATGACAGCGTCGATGCGCGCCGCCATCGACGAAACGAACCGTCGTCGCGAGAAGCAGGTCGCGTTCAATCAGGCAAACGGGATCACGCCGCAGACGATTCGCAAAGCCATTCGCGAAATGGCGCCTGTGCAGACGGACAATCTGCTTGTCGATGACGCGTCATCGCGACGGGACATGAAGGCGGAGGAGATTCCGGACCTCCTGAAGAAGCTCAAGGCGGATATGCACAAGGCTTCGGACGCGCTGGAGTTTGAGAGGGCGGCGCAGCTGCGGGATCGGATCAAGGAGCTCGAACAGGTTTATTTGGCGTTTGGGGGGACGGAGGGGGGAGCGTGAAGGCCGATGAGCGACTGCCGATGACCGAGAGCCGAGAGCCGATGACCGAGAGCCGATGACCGAGAGCCGAGGACCGAGAGCCGAGGACCGAGAGCCGAGGACCGAGAGCCGAGGACCGAGAGCCGAGGACCGAGAGCCGAGGACCGAGAGCCGATGACCGAGAGCCGAGGACCGAGAGCCGATGACCGAGAGCCGAGGACCGAGAGCCGAGGACCGAGAGCCGATGACCGAGAGCCGAGGACCGAGAGCCGATGACCGAGAGCCGATGACCGAGAGCCGATGACCGAGGGCCGAGGACCGAGAGCCGAGGACCGAGAGCCGATGACCGACTGCCGCTTCGCGGCGGACCGCTGAGGCGGTCTTGGGGACCCTTCGCGGCGACCTCCGCCGCGACCTCGCCGTGAGGCCCATTCGCCTTCGGCCACCGGAGGTGTGGGCCTCACGACGAGGCCGCGACGGAGGTAGGCGAAGTATGAGGTTCTTGGACACACGTATTTATGCGGTGGCGCTCGAGGTGGCGCGCGGCAGCAATCAACTCGCGGGGGCCTTGCCCGCGTATCTTGCCGAGCAGCTCCGGCGGGCGGCGGCGAGTATCGTGCTCAATTTCGCCGAGGGCTGCGGGAAACGAGGAGCGCGTGACCGGCAGCGCTTCTTTACGACCGCGCGCGGCTCGGCCTACGAGGTCACCGCAATCGCGGATGTCGCCGTCACTCTCGAGCTCGTCGTCGCCGCCGAAGCGGCAGCGCTACGCGACCAGTGCGATCACATCTGCGCGATGCTCGGCCGGTTTCGCTAAAGCGATGCTCTCTCACCCGGCGTCGCCATCGAGGGCGGCGCCGGGTGAAAGACCGCGGGGGGTCATCGCGCGCGGCGGAACTTCCAGAGCATCCGGCAGAGATGGTCGGCGATATCGGTGCCGCGCGCGTGTGCACAGGGTGCGATGGCGCCGAGGGCGCGGGCGACATCGAAGATTGCGAGGCACTCTTGGGCTGAGCCGAGTGCGATGCCAAAGAAGCGCCGTTGTTCGGCCACCGAAGGTTTGGCGTAGCCCTCGGCGAAGTTCAGGACGACCGATGCCGTCGCCCTTCGAAGCTGGTCAGCGAGAAAGCCGCACCCCGTGGGCAGCTGCCCAACGACGGAATGCCCCACTTCGACCAACTCGAGCGCCCTCCGATAAATAGCAGTCTCCACAACCCGCATGAGCTTTCCTCCTCCGTTCCGGCCTCGCCATGAGGCCCACACCCCCGGTGGCCGAAGGCGAATGGGCCTCATGGCGAGGACGGAACGGAGGAGACCCCAGCCGCACAGCAGGAGACTGCGATAGCGGACCGGCAAGGCGAAGTCCCGAGGGCCCGAGAAGCCCGAGAGCCGATTGCCCCCAAATGAGCGAGGGCCGAAGGCCGAGCCCGAAAAGCCCAAGAGCCGATTGTCCCCAAACGAGCGAGGGCCGAAGGCCGAGCCCGACAGCCGACAGCCGACAGCCGAACGCCGATTGCCGACTACCGACTACCGACTACCGACCACCGACCACCGACCACCGAAAACCGAAAACCGAAAACCGAAAACCGAGCCCCGAGTGCCGCCCCTTCTCCCTGATTTCCCGCAACCCTCACCCTCCCCTGCCGAGAAATGCGAATCCCACCCAACCCAACTCATTTGTCGCGGGCCGACCAGCCCGCGAAGGGGAACGTATTCGCAATGAACCGCGTAACACTTGAAGCTCGTGTCGATGAAGCAATGGCCAACGACGGCGTTCTCGACGTCTCCGAGCGCCGTTCGATCGTCTCCGAGGCCCTGAACGACGGCACCATCGATCCCTCGGAGCTCGTCATCGCCAAGAACGCCCTCGAGTCCGCCCTCCGTGAAGTCGGCGACCTCAACTTCCAACTCGACCGCGCCGAGGGTCGCGTCACCGCCACACGCGGTACGGCTGGGCATGCCGCCGCCGTCGCTCGCCGCGATGGTCTACAGACCCAGCTTCACTACGCCCGTAACCGCGCCGAAGCGATGCGGGGCATCGAGGCTGTGTTTCAGGGACATGCCGATCCGGTGAGCCGCGGCGTCGGCACTGTCGGCAACATCTTTGGCGGCATCTTCCGCGGCATTGGCGACATTATTCGCAGCCGCTAGACCGCAACCGAGCCCCCCAAAGCGACAAAGCCCATGTGCTCACGGCGACTGGCCGTGAGACATGGGCTTCTTCGTTTCGCGGTGTCCGCTAACGCATACACGCAGCGAACACGATCAAGCGCGAACTACCAGCGATCGCCGCCGCCACCGTCGTCGCCGCCGTAGCCGCCACCGCCGCGATCACCACGGCCTCCGCGACCGCCACGACCACCACGGCCACCGCCGCCACCACCGCCACCACCGTAGCCGCCGCCGCCACCACCGCCGCCGTAGCCGCCGCCACCGCCGCCGTAGCCACCGCCACCGCCGCCGTAGCCGCCACCACCGCCGC